>NC_018581.1 GCF_000143885.2 Gordonia sp. KTR9 | reverse complement strand
CTGGCCTCCTGGTCCGGAAAACTACCAGCGTTGACGAGACTGGTGACATCGGCGCCGGGAGACCGTCTCTTTCCACAGGGTTATCCACACCTGTGTACAAAGGTGACGACGAGCTGGGGACTTCGGTCTGAAGCCAGGTCCCGAGGAACTTCGTCGACGGGACGGGTGGCCGACGCTGTGAGTGAACGTAACAGAGGTCGCGGAGGGTCACAAAGCGATCGGGACGTTTGACTCGAATCTGCTGAGAATCTTGCTTTCGTGGCCCAGAACACACTGGTCGGGAGCGGTGTCGGCGGGGTGACGACGTCGTTTGATTTGAACGCTCGGTGTCAGTAGTCTCGACTGGTCATCCAGGTTGCGGATTTGCGCGGCGATCTTTCATGTTCGCCGAGTCATCACCGACACCAGTTCGGCACCGTCCTGGATCAACAGACCAACGACAACATGTGGGTCATGCCCGGGTAACCGGTGTGTGCCCACAGCGAGCACAAGGAGTCACCGTGGCCAAGGGCAAGCGTACTTTCCAGCCGAACAACCGTCGTCGCGCACGCGTGCACGGTTTCCGTCTGCGCATGCGGACCCGCGCCGGGCGTGCCATCGTCAGCGGCCGCCGTTCCAAGGGCCGCGCGAAGCTCACCGCCTGATCGTCGGCTCTCACCGGATCCCGGTTGCGGATCCGGTCAGCTGTTCGATGACTGCGCCCCTTCATCGGATCTCACGGGGATCCGACTTCTCTCGCACCCTCAAGTCCGGTGCGCGGGTGAACAGTCGTGACTTCGTCGTCCATCTCGCGATGGTCGGTCGTCACTGGCCGGACCCTCGAGGTCTGCGTCGCGACGTGGCGATGTCCGGCGGCCCCTGGCTCGGCCTGGTCGTCAGCAAGTCCGTCGGCAACGCGGTGACGCGCCATCTCGTCGCTCGTCGTCTGCGCGCGGCGTTCGCGGGTGCGTCACAGCTGCTTCCCGACGAGACCTACGTGGTCGTCCGCGCTCGTCGCAGCGCGGCAGATCGATCCAGCGACGAGCTCGCAGATCAGCTACGTGACGCGTTCACGAGCAGGCGGGTAGCCGGTCTGGCCGACGCCGTCTCGGCTCCGGCCGACGGGGCGAGGTCGCAGCGATGAGCGGCACCTCCGGCACCACGTCGTCGTCTGAGCCCCACGTCGGGTCGGCGGTGATCCACCCCGACCCGTCGATCGGACGCGGTGCTCGCCTGGTGCGCGGATTGCGTCTGCTCCCCAGCCGCACCGTCATCTTCCTCATCGAGCTGTATCGCACCTGGGTCTCCCCGATGCGCCTGCCGTCCTGCCGCTTCGAGCCCACCTGCTCGGGATACGCGGTCGAAGCACTCGACCGGCACGGCTTCTTCTACGGCTCGGTTCTGTCGATCATCCGGCTCGCCAAGTGCGGGCCGTGGCACAAACCCGGTTACGACCCGGTCCCCGAGCGCGGCTTCGGAGACCTGTGCCGCGACCTGTGGAATGCGGTCACCGGCACACACCGACCTCGAAACCATCAGCACGCGTCCGGCGAGACGCGTGCCCTGTGAGTACAACAAGTGAGGGGTAACTGACCCGTGCTCGACTTCATCTATTACCCGGTCTCCGGGATCATGTGGGTCTGGCATTGGCTCTTCAGCCATGTCACGCCCGACTCCCCCGGTGGCGACGGGATCGCCTGGGCACTGTCGGTGGTGTTCCTCGTGTTCACCCTGCGCGCGATTCTCTACAAGCCCTTCGTGAAGCAGATCCGCACCACGAAGAAGATGCAGGAGATCAACCCGCAGCTCCAGGCGATCCGCAAGAAGTACGCCAAGGATCGGGTCAAGATGACCGAGGAGATGCAGAAGCTCCAGAAGGAGCACGGGTTCAACCCGCTGCTCGGCTGCCTTCCGATGCTGCTGCAGATCCCCGTCTTCATCGGTCTGTTCCACGTGCTGCGGTCGTTCAACCGTATGGGCACCGGCATGGGCCAGCTCGGTATGAGCGCCGCGGAGACGCGTTCGCAGGGCAACTACGTCTTCAGCGCCGAGCAGGTGCAGAACTTCCTCGACGCCCGTCTCTTCGGTGTTCCGCTGTCGTCCTACCTCGTCGAGCCGGCGACCGAGTTCCAGGCGTTCGTCGAGCCCGGGTCCCCCATCGACTTCACGCGTCCGCAGATCGCGTTCGTCGTCGTGCCGATGATGATCGTCGCCTCGATCGCGACGCACCTCAACTCGCGGGCCTCGGTGGCCCGCCAGCCGGAGGCCGCGCTCGAGAACCCGCAGACCCGGATGATGAACAACCTTGCGCTGTACATCTTCCCGATCGGCATCCTCGTCACCGGTCCGTTCTTCCCGGTCGCCATCCTCCTGTACTGGATGAGCAACAACATCTGGACCTACGGGCAGCAGCACATCGTCTTCGGGCACATCGCCAAGGAAGAAGAAGAGGCCAAGCTTCTCAAGCAGGAGAAGCTCAAGGCGAATGCGCCGAAGCCGGGCGTGCGACCCGACCGCAAGAAGCGCCCCGCGGCCACGAGCGGCAACGGCGCCGAGCCGACGGGTGTGTCCCTCTCGAAGGACGGGTCCGCGGACAAGTCCGGCACCGATGGAGTCGAGCCAGAGGTGTCTGCGCCCGACGACGCAACCGCGGCAGCAGCGGACACCGGGGTGGGTGCCAAACCCAAGCCGGGCCAGAAACCGGCGCGCCCCGGCCCCGGCGCCGCACCGGGTAAGAAGCAGAACCACAACCGCGGAAGCCGTTCGACCGCCAAGCGCGGCAACAAACGCGGTGGCAAGCGTTGACCGCCCCAGACTTGTTCGATGAAGCACAGAAGTTAGGTGAATGAGATGACAGCAGAGACTGCAACTCAAGCCGGTACAGATGCCGAGGCATCGGCCGTGGCCCAGACGGAGGATCAGTCCGACGACGCCGCACAGACCGTCGCCGGTGACGGGGCTGTGGTGGAGAACGACGCCACCGAAGCGGACAACGGCGCGGACGACGCCGTCGAGGCCACGTCGGGTGAGACCGATGACGCCGCGGATATCGATGACGAAGACTCGGATGACGACTCCGATGAAGACGATGACGAGGACGAGGACGACGAGGACCGTCTTGTCGAAGAAGGCGAGATCGCCGGTGACTACCTCGAGCAGCTTCTTGACGTCCTCGACTTCGACGGCGACATCGACCTCGACGTCGATGGCGACCGGGCGGTCGTCAGCATCGACGGTGGCGACGATCTGACCAAGCTCGTCGGCCGCAAGGGCGAGGTCCTCGACGCGCTTCAGGAGCTGACCCGCCTCGCGGTGCAGCAGGCGACCGGCGAGCGCAGCCGCCTGATGCTCGACATCGCGCGCTGGCGCTCGGATCGCCGCGATCGGCTTGCACGCCTCGGTCGCGAGATCGCCGAGCGGGTGCTGGCGTCCGGTGAGCGCGAGGCGCTGGATCCGATGACTCCGTTCGAGCGGAAGATCGTGCACGACGCGGTGGCCGTCGTCGACGGCGTCGTCAGCGAGAGTGAGGGCGCGGAGCCCAAGCGTCGCGTGGTGGTCCTTCCCTCCTAGTCCGCACTTCCCTCCCCGCGGAGGCGATCAGGCCCCGACCGATGGTCGGGGCCTGATGTGTTTCCGGGACCGGACTCGCGGGGGTTGGCAGGCTGTCACGGAGAGTTACATGGTTGTTGTTTCACGTGAAACAGGGTGGCTCGGAGAGGCGCCGATCTGTTGTCCGTCCTCGTGGCCCGTCGTCGCGAGGGACTCTCGGCTACCGGGGTTCTATTGCCTCAGCGCTACCCGCCGCCCGATCGCGCTGCCCGCGGGCCGGTTGCGGGCGTTGTCCTGACGCGATGCGGTGAGTGGCCAGGCTTGGGTTCTTGCGGACGCCGGCGGGACCATCAACTTCTCTGGCAAGGGTTGGTGGGGCCGTGGGTACCGCGGGAGCGAGACTTCGGCGCGTCCCGGTCAGGTGGAGATGTGTTCCGACCGCTGTAGTCGCCGCTGCCCCGTTGGGCACCTGGCCACCGTTCGTTCGCACGAACCAATGCCGCCGAACCACCTCAGGGCGGCGGCCGAATGCGCGAGCCGGAACCTGCGCTGTGGATAGGTGTCCTCGGCGGGGCCGGCCCAGGTCCTGTGAGCGGTCGCGGAGCAAGGGCTTCTCGTCGGCTCGCGGGCGCGCTCGTAGAGGTCGAACGCGCGTGACTGCGGTCGGCGCGGAGGCGAGCGGTACGGTCGGTGACTCTGGTGGGCCACGCGGACAGCGTCGCGATGATCCGGGCCGCATCGCCGATCCCTCGACCGTCGGAGAGCTGCGTCCGCTCTCGAGAACCCGAGCCCCACGCTTAGCGCCGCGCGGCGAGGGCGCTGAGGGTGACCGTCCTCGGTTCGCGCCGCTGATACATGCGTCACTAGATCAGGGCGGCGTGGCTGTCACGACAGAGCTGTTCGGACCGGGGCTGAGACTGAGACCGCTTCTGGCGAGGTGGCGTCTACTTACGCCGTGCGATGGATCGCCTGCCCGGCTGGCTCCACCGAATAACAACGATGTTGTTTCACGTGAAACAGCGCCCGGACGTCCGATGTGTACCGACCCGACGGGCGCATAGGTTTCACGTGAAACACTAGATACCGAGTCCCACCCGAACGGAGGCGAAGTGCCGTCTGACGCACAACCCGAGCACGAGCACGATCTGGATGCGTTGGCGGTTCCGCCGGCTGCGGCCGCTGACATCTTCGGCGAGCGGTTGAACCTGGCGGTCGACTACTGGCGAATCCTCGCAACCGATGGAATCGATCACGGCCTGATGGGTCCGCGGGAGGTACCTCGCTTGTGGGACCGGCACATCCTCAACTGTGGAGTGCTCGGTGAGCACATCTCGGACGGCGCGCGGGTGATCGACATAGGCAGCGGTGCGGGACTGCCTGGAATCCCCCTCGCCATCGCGCGCCCGGATCTGTCGGTCACGTTGATCGAACCGCTGCTCCGACGCAGCACGTTCCTGGAGCGCACGATCGCGGCGCTCTCGCTCGACAACGTGACGGTGGTTCGGGGGCGCGCTGAAGAGAAATCTGTTCGTGCCGCAGTCGGCCTGGCGGACGTGGTCACGTCTCGGGCGGTCGCTCCCCTGGAGCGACTGTCGAAGTGGTCCGGTCCCCTGGTTCGCCCGGGCGGTCAGATGATCGCGATCAAAGGTTCGTCAGCGGCCGAGGAGATCGAGCGTGACCGCGCGATCGTGGGCCGCTCTGGAATCACTGACCTGACGGTGCGCGCGTGCGGTGATCGGTTCCTCGAGACGCCGACGACCGTGATCGTCGGGACGAAGAACGAACGGTCGCGGAGCGGCCGCTCCGGACGACGCTGAGGAGGCGATCGGATTGGTGTGGAGTCCGCGGAGGGCGCAGAATAGGAGGCGTTCTGTCGGCACCTCTGAAGGTGCTGCAATCGACGCTTCCGCGGCAGTGGGATCGGCGGCTCCAGCCGCCGACGGTACTGGCGCGAGTCCTTACGAGGTCGGTCAAAGGAGTCCACGCGTGGTCGATCAAGACCCGAATGTTTCACGTGAAACCTCGGCAGGGGGCCGCCCCGGTACGGACGGACAGCCGTTCGCCGACGCCCCTATCGCCATGGCTGCGGAACGCGCGAGCCAGGTCCTGACTCCGGGGGGCGCCGGGCAGCTCCCGAAACCTCCCCATACCCGAATCATGACCGTTGCCAACCAGAAGGGCGGGGTCGGAAAGACCACCACCACGGTGAACCTGGCAGCGGGTCTCGCACTTCGCGGACTCCGGGTTCTCGTCATCGACCTCGACCCGCAGGGCAACGCCAGTACCGCACTCGGCATCGATCATCGCGCGCAGGACATCGCTTCGGTGTATGAACTGCTGCTCGGTGAGGTGACGCTGAAGGAAGCGATTCAGGAGTCGCCGAGTCAGCAAGGTCTGTTCTGTGTACCGGCGACGTTGGATCTGGCCGGAGCCGAGATCGAGCTGGTCTCGCTCGTCGCCCGCGAGAACCGTCTACGTAATGCGCTCGCCGATGACATTCTCGCTGAGTTTCAGATCGACTACGTATTCATCGACTGTCCCCCATCGCTCGGGTTGTTGACCGTGAACGCGATGGTGGCCGCTCGTGAGGTCCTCATCCCGATCCAGTGCGAGTACTACGCACTTGAAGGGGTGGGACAGTTGCTGCGCAACATCGAGCTCGTGCAGGCACATCTCAACCGCGAACTCCACGTCTCCACGATCGTGCTGACGATGTACGACGGCAGGACGAAGCTGGCCGATCAGGTCGCCGAGGAAGTGCGTCGCCACTTCGGCGACAAGGTCCTGAGCACGATCATCCCCCGTAGCGTCAAGGTTTCGGAAGCACCGGGATACGGGATGACGATCATCGAATACGACCCAGGCTCCCGTGGTGCGATGAGTTACCTCGATGCGGCGCGCGAGCTGGCACTGCGCGCGTCCCGGGAAGCGTCGGCGTGAGCCGGTTCGTCGACGGTTCACGTGAAACGCTGACCGAGCACCACCACCGCGAAAGGGAGTACCAATGAGCCAACGGGACACCGCTCAGCGTCGGGGCGGACTCGGTCGTGGACTGGCCGCACTGATTCCGACCGGACCGGCCGAAGACCAGTCGGACGCCCCTCGCCTCGGCAACGCTGCGGCCGATGTGGTGATCGGCAGGGGTCCGACGGCTCCGACCGGCGACGCGAAGGACTCGTCGACCACCCCCCCGACAGCTGCGGGAACGCAACCCCTCAGCCCTGAAGAGGCGGGCGCGGTGTACCGCGAACTCCCCCCGAAGGAGATTCAGCCGAACCCGAGCCAGCCCAGAACGGTCTTCGACGACGAAGCCATGGCCGAGCTGGTGCACTCGATTCGGGAGTTCGGGCTCATGCAGCCCATCGTCGTGCGACGCCTCAAGAAGCCCACCGCCGACGGAATCGGCTATCAGATCGTCATGGGTGAGCGCCGTTGGCGGGCAAGCCAGGAGGCCGGGCTCGAGGCGATTCCCGCGATCGTCCGCGAGACACCTGACGGCGACATGCTGCGGGACGCATTGCTCGAGAACATTCATCGAGCACAGCTCAACCCCCTCGAAGAAGCGGCGGCCTATCAACAGCTGCTCGAGGAGTTCGGTGTCACGCACGAGGAGCTGGCTACACGCCTTGGTCGCTCCCGGCCACTCATCAGCAACATGATCCGGTTGCTCAAACTGCCGATCCCGGTCCAACGACGTGTCGCCGCGGGGGTGTTGTCGGCCGGCCACGCCCGTGCACTCCTCTCCCTCGAGACCGGGAGCGACGCGCAGGAGGCACTCGCCGCGCGAATCGTCGCCGAAGGTCTGTCGGTACGGGCGACGGAGGAGGCGGTGATGCTAGCCAATCGTGGAGATGGGCCCGACGCCAAGTCACCGACTGCACCGAAACGCCGTCCGATGCAGATGCCGGGACTGCAGGATCTCGCGGAGAGACTGTCCGACAGTCTGGACACCAGGGTTACAGTCAGTCTAGGGAAGAGAAAAGGCAAGATCGTGGTGGAGTTCGGCTCGGTCGACGACCTGGAACGCATCGTCCAGTTCATCGATCCGAAGAAGTGAACTCAGGCGCGAGATTTTCGGTACCACCTAGACGCGGAAGTAATGTCACTGTGACGATAGACGAACCCGACGGGCAAGTTTCCATCGAAAGGTGTTGTTGCTCAGACACTTTGGTGGTCTCGGGCGCGTTCACCCGGAGTGCGCTGACATGAGTGTGTCCGTCACCCGCTTGGATCTGGAATCTTTCGCCTCACTCCCCCAGCACACACGCAAATGTGTCTTCTGGGAAGTCGAGCCGGCGACCGACACCAATCGTGCCGCAGGAATGACGGCGGCGGGCTTCAGCGACTTCGAGCCATACGAGAGCGAGTTCGACAAGGAAGCGTGGATCTCGGGTCTGCTCCTCGACTGGGGTGCCTGCGGTCAGGTCGCGATCGAGTCCGGTACGAACAGTGTCGTCGGCACAGCGTTCTACGCACCCCCGAATCGAGTTCCTCGATCACAGCACTTCCCCACCTCGCCGGTCAGTCACGACGCAGTGCTGCTCACCAGCATCCGTACCGAGCCCGGTTTCGACGAGGTGGCCACGATCCTGCTGGACGCGGTACTGGGCGATCTCATCCGGCGCGGTGTCCGTGCGGTCGAATCATTCGGACTGGTGCGGAACGGGACGGGGACCGACCTGTTCGAATCAGCCGGCGGTGCAGCAGGACTGGCCGATGAGGTCGAGTTCTGGTCGGATGAGGCCATCGCCGAAGTCACGCGCGAGATCCTCGACGATCCGCAATCCGATCTCTGCACGTCCTGTATGAACGATGCGTCGTTCCTGAAGGACTCCGGATTCGACGTCGTGTCGTCGCATCAGCGATTCCCGCGTTTCCGGCTCGAGCTCGACGAGGGTCTCGGCTGGAAGTTCGAAGTCGAGAGTGCGCTGCAGAAGCTGGTGGTCATGGCCCAGATCGATCTGGCCGGCCGGCAGCAGACGGCGGTCCCGGTGGGAACCGGGCCGCGTCCGATCAGCGAGCGCCGTTCTCCGCTGCCAGCAGATCTGCGAAAGTGTAGGTGCCCGTAGGACGATCGTCCTGGTCGAGCAGGTACAGCCGTTTCACGGCGACGACGATGGCGTCTGCGATCACGTTGCGCCAGTTTGAATCCCCAAGCACCGCAGCGTCGTCGGGGTTGGTGATGTATCCGATGTCGATGAGGGCGACGGGCATCTTCGTGAGGCGTAGAAGGTCCCAGGTGCGCTCGTGGGTTCGGCAGTCCGTCAACGGCGTCCGCGCCGCGATCTCGCGCTGGATGAAGCCGGCGAGGTTACGGCCGATCGTCGAATACGAGTTGTTGTTGCCGAAGTAGAACGACGCGACGCCATTGGCGCGCGTGTTCCGGTAGTGCCCACACCGCAACGAGATCATCAGGTCGGCGTCCATCAGGTTGGCGACACGAGCACGCTCGTCGTCTCCGGGACGTCCACGCCCGTCGTGGGAGAGGAACGTCTGCATCCCCGTGGCGGCCATGCGACCTTCGAGGCGAGCACCCAGGTCCCAGAGCAGTTCGGACTCGCGGTCGGCGACCTCATCGGTCGACAGCGCGTGAAGTCCGCCGGATCCGGGGTCGATGAGAATCCGCTTGCCGGACAACTGGGGTCCGGATCGTCGGACATGTTCTTCCTCGCGGATGGCGTAGGGAGAACCGCCGGTCACTCGCGTACCGAGACGCTCGAGCGAGCGCAGCGTGGCCGGGCCGCAGATCCCGTCGGAGGCGAGACCGTACTCGCTCTGGTACAGGCACACGGCGTTGTGCGTCGTCAGCCCGAAGACGCCGTCGACGAGAGAGGTGAAGTAGCCGAGATTCTGCAGCCGGCTCTGCAGGGTGGCGACGTCGTCGCCGACCATGGGCGCCGACAGCTGATACGACAGCACACGGGCCCCGAGACGGTAGGACGCCTCACGCAGAACCCGGTAGGTCGCCGGCCCGACGATGCCGTCGACGATCAGGCCGCGTTCCTGCTGGAATGCACGGACTGCCCGGTCACAGGCTTCGTCGAAGACGGCGTCGGGCGGATTCCACCCGTTCGTCGTACTGCCGTTTGTGGCGCTCGAGGTTCCGTCGGCGGGCAACAGTCCGCGTCCGACCAAGATGGCGCGGATCTCGGCTACCGCCGAGCCGTGATCACCAAGTCGGAACACTGGCATCTCGTCACCCCTCGTACGAATCGCGGCAGGTGCGGTTCTGCGCGATGTGCGATGTACGCGAAGCGGTACACCGTTCAAACGTCAGCCTGCATTCTCGCAGCTGGACTTCACTACACCAAACTGCCCGCGGTCGGATCGTCCCGGCTCAGAGCACAGGGGTCTCGGGTCGAGACCACGGCCGACACTACCAACGCGAACAGTCCGCGGGTGGAACGGCAGCGTCGTTCACCCGTCGGACTGTCGCGACGATATGGAGATAACGGCAGGTCGTCAGGCCGACTGGCCGACGATCGAATCCAGCTCTCGGAGCAGGGCGGCCTTGCCCTTGGCGCCGACGATCGTCTTCACCGGCTGACCCTTGTCGAACAGGATCATGGTCGGTATCGACATGATCTGGAAATCACGCGCGGTCGACGGGCTCTCGTCGACATCGAGCTTGGCGACGGTCAGTTTGTCGGCGTGGTCACGCGCGATCTCCTCGAGGACCGGGGCGACCATGCGGCAGGGCCCGCACCAGGTGGCCCAGAAGTCCACCAGGACCGGCTTGTCGGCGCCCAGAACGGCGTCCTTGAACGTGGTGTCGGTGACTGCAACGGTGTTTGCACCCATGATGTGACCTCCTTGGTCGAACCGGGCTGTGATGCCCGGGTGGAATGTGGTGTGACGCCTCAGGCGTGTGCCTGAACTGCGTCGATCTCGGAAACGGCGGCCGCTTCGGCATCGTCGACGGTGAGGTCGGCCGCTTCACCCTGCTCGGCCAGCCAGCGCTCGGCGTCGATGGCGGCCGAACATCCACTGCCCGCGGCGGTGATGGCCTGGCGGTACGTGTGGTCGACGAGGTCGCCCGCGGCGAACACGCCGGGCAGGGAGGTGAGCGTCGTACGTCCCTGAACCAGGACGTAGCCCTCGGGATCCAGATCGACCTGCCCGCGGACCAGCTCGCTGCGCGGATCGTGGCCGATCGCGACGAACATGCCGGTCACGTCGAGAGTGCTGACCTCGCCGGTCCGCGTGTCCTCGACCTTCAGGCCGGACACCGACCCGTCGCCGACGACGGAGTGGACGGCGGCGTTGGTGACGAAGCGGATCTTGTCGTTGGCGCGTGCGCGCTCGAGCATGATCTTCGATGCCCGGAACTCGTCGCGGCGGTGGACCAGGGTGACGCTTCGCGCGAACTTGGTGAGGAAGGTGGCCTCTTCCATCGCCGAGTCGCCACCGCCGATGACGGCGATGTCCTGGTCCTTGAAGAAGAATCCGTCACAGGTCGCACACGCCGACACTCCGCGCCCGAGGAGTTGCTGCTCCCCCTCGACGCCGAGGTAGCGTGCCGCGGCACCCATGGCGAGGATGATCGCGCGGGCCCGGTAGACCTCGCCGCCGACCTCGACCTCCTTGATCCGGCCGGACAGCCGAACGGTGTCCACGTCCTCCATGCGCAGGTCGGCGCCGAAACGGATCGCCTGCTCGCGCATCTCGTCCATCAATGCGGGACCCTGGATACCGTTCTGGAAACCGGGGAAGTTCTCCACCTCGGTGGTCGTCATCAAGGCGCCGCCGAACTGGGTGCCCTCGAAGACGATGGGAGATAGCTCGGCGCGCGCGGCGTAGATCGCTGCGGTGTACCCGGCAGGACCAGATCCGATGATGATCAACTCGTGGATCTGCTGGGTCTCTGGCTGGCTCACTTGTCCTCCGTGCTGTGGGTTGAGCGAGACCCGCCCAGTCCAGGCGGGTCACGGCTGCTTCAACACCAGGGTAAGCGGAGATGTTCCCAGGGACGCGCTACGTACCCCGGCCGGTCCGCCCCCAGCGTGTGGACACATCGGTCACCCGCCGACGATGCCGCGCGAGATCAGCGCCGGGTTTCCGAGGTCACAGTCGAGGCCGACGATCAGTGCGTCGAAACGTCCCGCGATGCCGGTCGAGAGGAGGATCGCAGCGGCCCCGGAACCGTCGACGAGGATGCGGCCGGAACCCACGATCACGACATCGGCCGAGACACGATGGGCGGCGGTACAGCGGCGGAGCGCCTCGACGGACCCGAATGGTGCGCCATCGGTCCGGCCGAGAACCGCGAGTGCGACCGCGACGTCGGCGGGCCCGCTCCCGGCCGGGGCCGACGACGACTGTGCTCGAGGTGTCCGGTCGGGAGTCGCGTCGGAATCCGAGACCAGCCGCAGGACTCCGAGGGACCCGGCCGCCACGACGACGACCGCGGCGGCGGCCACGAGCATGCGGGTGGCCGTTCGGCGGTGGGTGCGTGCGGACGGATCGCCGCTCCGGCGCCCGCGGCGTGCGGCGGCCAGGTCGACCGGTGCGGGTGCCTCTCGTCCCAGCGCGGCGAGAGCGGCCGCGACGTCGTCACGCACGTTGTCGGGAACGGGAGCCGGGGCCGGTCCGGCGGCGCGCAGGTCGAGGGCGGTGCGGTCCAGGGCGGCCAGGACCGATTGCGCAGCAGGGTCATCCGCGATCTGGGAACGAATGTGGGCCGCCACGTGGTCGGGCAGCGCACCGGCGTGGAGGTCGGCGAGGATGTCCGCCGAGTACGGCGGATCGGGCAGATCACTCGTCTCGTGGTCATCGGGTCCCCGAGGGGTCATGGTGTCAGTCTTCCATTCCAGGGGTCGCGGGCGTTCGTGGTGTTCGCGTCGGGTCGGCGTCGGATACTTGGACGCGTGCCGCCCCGATTCGGTTCCCCCGTGATCGCGATCGGCCGGATCGCGGACGACGCCGTCCGGTGGGACCGGTCAACCGTCACGCAGATGGCCGAGGACCTGCGCGAGCTTGAGACGGCCACGCGCGCATCGACTCTTGATCGTGCCCTCGGCGACCCCCAGGATCGTCGCCGCCTCCGCGACCGTGTAGCCCTCGATGTCGACGGCGACGATGGCCGCTCGCTGGCCTTCCGGGAGGACGTGCAGGGCACGCCCGATCGACACCGACAGGTCGACCGCGGCGATGTCGTCGGTGGTGGCGGCGATCGACGCCACATCCCACTCCGGGAGCGGCACGGTCCTGCGAACCCGGTTGCGCCGGATGCGATCGAGCCCGGCATTCACGACGATTCGATGAAGCCAGCTCGTCACCTTTGCATCGGACCGGAAGTCATGCGCGGTCCGGTGGGCTGCGAACAGGGCGTCCTGTAGGGCGTCGGCGGCATCCTCGGGATTCTGGCTCGTCCGCAACGCCACGGACCACAGGTACTCGAGGTGTCGGTTGATCAGATCAGAGAAGGCGTGTGGGTCACCGGCGAGGTGGGCGTGCAGGAGTTGCTCGTCGGTACGCGTGTCGGTCGCGTCGTTCCCCCCGGGCATGGGCTGAGAGTAGTGGAGCCGACACCGGGTCATCCGATGGAGCGACGCCTGTGCACAGATGCCCGTGAAATGCGGATTCTTCCTCAGGTCGCGCCGGTCAGGCCTGCAGGCGTGCCCGTACCGCGTCCATCTGTGACCGCAACTCGCCCTCGTCGATGACACCCCGGTCGAGCAGGGTGTGTGCCAGCGCGACGAGCTGGTTCTCCGGGTAGGGCAGGTCGGCGTAGATCGTCGACGACAACCGGTCCTCGTCGTCGCGTCGTTCGACCGCACCGGGGGTGTCCGCGCACGCCGCCGTGGAGTCGGCGACCCGGTCGAGTGCATCGCAGAGTCCGTCGAGGCTCGTCTTCCACGGCGGAACCGGGTTCTCCACACCGTATTTCGCCGCCATGCGGTGCCACACCTGGTTGCGCTCGACGATCTCGTCGAGCGGGCGATGGGAAGCGGCGTGTCCGTCGTCGGTCATGTGGCTACTCCCCCGCCGGGTGGACGGCCGGCCTGATGGTGGAGACGACGTTGGTGGTGACGCCCGGTTTCGGCAGGGCGACGCCGATGAGGCAGTCGCGGGTGATGATCTCCGACAACTGCTGCTCGGTCCATCCTTCGGTACCCTCGGGGCGCTGCGGCATCACCATGAACCGATGCTTCTGATTGGAGTCCTGTACCCGCACCGAGACGCCATCCGGGAGTTGAAGTCCGAACTCCGACAGTACTTGTCGGGGCCATCGCACCATCCGGCGACGGTAGTTCGGGGTTCGGTACCACTCGGGTGAGTTCCCCAGGATGGGACGCGGGTAGCACGAGCACAACGCGCACACGATCACGTGGTGCACGGTGGGGGTGTCGGCCAGGATCTCGAAAGCCGTGAAGTCACTGGGTGTTCCGAATCCGGTCGGTTCCAGCCAGTCGACTCCGACCTCCTTGCTGGCCGCCATCGGGTCGTCGAGTGCGAGCTTCTCGAACTCGGGATCGAGCCAGGCCCGGGCGACGAGTTGCGCGGCGGGCGTCGGTCCGATCTGCTCGGCGAACTCGGTGAAGCGTCGATGTTCCTCGGCGGTGAAGAGCCCCTTCTCGATGCAGAGCTCACGCAGCGCGATCTCGAGCACCTCGAAGTCGGTGATCTCGTCGACCATCGGCTTGACCGTACGGTCGTGGTCGTGGTCATAAGAGCCGTGGTCGTCGCTCATCGGTCTTCGTCCTCTCCATCGGCCGATTCGAGCCAGCGTTCGGGGATCTCGGTCTGCAGGGTGTCGTCGGCGGGCCCGGTGTAGCCGTGCCAGAGGTCACCCATGACGAACCGGATCACGTAGAACCACTCCGGTTGGGCATCGGAGAGACCCCAGGTCTCGTCCTCGGGCGCGGGGCTCTCGTACGCGACGGCGGCGACCTCGCCGATGGCCCCCCGGACGTATTCCGGTGTGCGCGTGTACAGCAGGACGGGAAGCTCGCGTACTCGGACACGGTCGCCGATCGCGAATGCGGCGTCGCCCGCCCGTCCGGCGTAGATCTGCGGGTCGCCGACCCCGATCGCGTGGCGGTGATGGGTGTTCCGGGGAACGTCGGATCCGTCGCCCACGCTGCGGGGCCGGGCTTCGAGGCGCCGGCCCTCGAGCCCCCCGGCGTATCGCTGTCCGACGTCGAGCATGCGCTCACTGAGCTCACCGAGCGCGATGTGGTGTTTCTCGACGAGAATCCTCGCGACGGCCAGCAACCATCGTCCGTAGTAAGGGATTCCGAGATAGACGGCTCGACCGACGTCGACGTTTCCGATTCGACGCCGCTCCTCGGACAACCAGATCCCGCGCCAGGCCAGCACCTCACACATGACGTAGGTCATGTGCTCCCATTCCTCGTAGGCCTTGCCCTCGTAGGTGATCGGGGCGTCGGGCTCACCGCCGACATCGTGCACGGGCTTCATGTAGGCGACGAATCGGCTGTGATCCAGGAGATCGGGCGTCGGCGCATCCGGCAGCTCGGGATACGAGGACTTCAGTCGCGCAACGAGATCGAGTTGCCTCGCACGTTCTTCGGCAGTGCTCACCGGACACCTCCCGGACCCCATGTCCGATATTGTCGAGCGCAGTTGCGGGAGAATTTACACGCAGTCAGCAGGATCCCGAGGCGTTTTCTCCGACCCCGGCGGCACCCGGCGAGCCCGGTGTCCCCTGAGGTGTGAGCGAAGCGAGCGCCCCGTGCCCCCTGAGGTGTGAGCGAAGCGAGCCTCGAAGGGTCAGGTGAGGAGCCGGCCGTAGGCCGCGACGAAGAGCTCCACGCACACGTCGAGGATCTCGTCGAGTGCGAAGCGCTGCGCGTCGGACTCCCCCGCGCCCGCGACGTACCAGTCGACGAGCAGCTGGGTGACCGCTCCGACGAGGCCCACCGACGCCAGTCGCTCGCGGTCGGACGGCGGTCGCGCACCACGGGCCAGCGCCAGGATGAGTGCCGCCCAGTCGTGGATGGCGCGCATACGGACACGTTCGATCTCCGGGGACACACCCACCACTTCGACGAGCATCACCCGTGCGCGTCGGGGATCGTCGGCGAGGCATGACATGAAGGCGCCCAGGGCGGCACGAGCGACATCCGGAACACGTTCGGCAGCAACGCCTTCCGAAGAACCCAGGAATTCGGGATCGGCGTCGGCGATCTCGGCGGCGGATCGTACGGTCGCCGCCCGGACGAAGGCCACACAGTCGTCGTACACGGCGACGAGCAGATCGGCGCGGTCGGTGAACGACTCATAGAAATATCGCTGCGTCAGCCCGGCGTGGTCGCAGATGCCCTTGACCGAGACCTTGGCGTACCCGTCGGTGCCGAAGGTGTCGAGTCCGGCCGCGATCAGAGCGGCGCGACGACGTTCCCGGCGCTGCGTCGGGTCGGCCCCGCCATACCGACGCCCGGGCGAATTCTCCGACGGCGATGGCAATGGCTGCGTCGACGGGGACGGCTCCGGCACGGACGCCACGCGATCTCCCTCCGACTCTTTACAGCGCTACTTCTGACACGTTACCTTGTCAGAACGAACTGACATGACGTCGTGTCAGATGAGGTCGTGAGGGGTACACCTTGCTGGAGTTCTTGCCGGAGCCGATGCGTGAGCCGACGGTGCTCGCGATCCCGTTCTTCGTCACTCTGCTCGCCATCGAATGGTTCGCCGCGGCCAAACTGGAGCACGACGAGCACGCGCTGACCGCGGACGGTGCCGCCGAGTCGGACATCGCCGGACGACCCGGGCAGGCGCCGCCGGGCGCCTACGACTCCCGGGACGCGCGGTCGAGCGTGTCGATGGGATTGGTGTCGATCGTGACCAGCGCCTTCTGGAAGTTCCTCGGTCTACTGCTGTACACCGCACTGTTCGCCTATGTCGCCCCGTGGCAACTCCCCGCGGACGAGTGGTACACGTGGGTGATCGCGTTCGTGGGCGTCGACTTCCTCTTCTACTGGAGCCATCGCGTCTCCCACCGGGTCCGCCTGGTGTGGGCGACCCACCAGGCCCATCACTCCAGCGAGTACTTCAACTTCGCGACGGCCCTGCGGCAGAAATGGAACATCAGTGCTGCGGTCCTGATGTGGATTCCACTCCCCCTGCTCGGCGTCCCGCCGGCGCT
Source organism: Gordonia sp. KTR9 (assembly GCF_000143885.2). Taxonomy (NCBI): domain Bacteria; kingdom Bacillati; phylum Actinomycetota; class Actinomycetes; order Mycobacteriales; family Gordoniaceae; genus Gordonia; species Gordonia sp. KTR9. The sequence continues at coordinate 5,424,749 of NC_018581.1, read as the reverse complement.
GGTGTTCGCCGCCTATTCGCTGAACCTGATCTACCAGTTCTGGATTCACACCGAGCGGATCGGAACCATGTGGGCGCCCTTCGAATTCGTGTTCAACACACCGTCGCACCATCGCGTGCACCACGGCTGCGACCCCGAGTACCTCGACCGCAACTACGGCGGCGTCTTCATCGTGTGGGACCGCATGTTCGGCACGTTCGCCCCGGAAGTCCGGCGCCCGCGCTACGGATTGACCAAACCCGTCGACACCTACAACATCGTCCGCCTGCAGACGCATGAGTACGCGGCGATCGCGCGGGATGTCCGCGCCGCGGCGTCGTGGCGTGCCCGCCTCGGCTACGTCTTCGGACCACCGGGGTGGACGCCCCGCGATGTCGGACCGGACGCACCGGCCCCGGCGTCGACCCCGACGGCCGTCAACGGCTCGACGACGGCGGAACCGGCCGCCTGAGTTCGGCCGCGCGGCACCACGATCGGCGCGTCAGCCCGCCATCGTGATGCGAGAGATCTCGGCCTGGTAGCCGCTTCCCGAACTCGGCAGACTCGTGAGCCAGACCATCACGTATCGGGTGGTCGGCGCCTGCGCGATCGGAATCGTGGTCGACGCCTGGTCCACCTGGCCCGACGCCACCGTCGTGGTCCGGGCGAAGGCCGGGCGGGCCGACGGCGCGGTACGGATCTCGACACCGATGCCGGGCGTCGGACTGTCGATGGTGACCGACCGGACCGCGCGCTCCGTGCCGAGGTCGAACATGAGTCCCAGCCCCGGCTTGAGTCCGCCGAAATCCGGTCGGCCGCGGTAGTTGTCGGTCTGCCACGGCGGCGCGGCGCCGGTGATCACATTGCGCACGTTCGCCGAGTTGTCCGGTGTCTGCGCGGAGAAGTCGACCACCGACACCGATTGCAGCGCGATGGGCTGCGGTGCGGCCGGTGTCGCGGGGGTCGGTGGCGGGTTGGCGCCGGGCGTGGGCGCGGGTTCGCTGGTGGTGAGGATCGAGTCGATGTCGCTCGGCCCGCTGCTGCCCCCGAAGACGTTGGTGGCACCCACGATCAGCGCGATGACGATGAACAGCGCCAGAAGTCCGGCGCCGATCAGCAATGCCAGATTGCGGCGCGGCGGCTTCTCACCGCCGCCACCCAGACGCGGTGTCACCGTCACCGGCGGCGGGGCGTCGGCGTCGGTGATCGCCGGCAGCATGTCGGTGTTCAGGTCGACCACGGTGGCCTGATCGAGGACGTGCTGCACGGTGGCAGCGGTGCGGATGCCGCGGGATCCGTCGAGTGCGCGCGCGGCGACCGCCGAGATCTCGAACGGGATGTCGGGCTTGGCGACGCGCGGCTCGACGGGTTGTCCGTCGTCGCCGGGGGTCGCGACCGGAATCCCGCCCACGGGTTCGGTGCTGTCGGCGGTGGTGATCAACCGGGAACCGTTCGCCGGGTCGAGGGCCCAGCGGTTCAGCAGCAGCGCGTACAGCACGGCTCCGAGTCCGCGTACGTCGGACGCCTTGTCGTCACCGGCGAGGGTGCCCGGGAAGGCGAGAACAGCATTGCCGTCGTGGCTGATGCGGATGCGATCGGGATGGTCGATCGACAGCGCACCACCGGAGCGGTGGGCGATCTCGGCGGCCGCCGCGAGCGAACGCACCGCACGAGCGGCCCCGATCGGCGACGGTTCGGACCTCGCCACATCGGCCAGCGACGACCCCGGCACCCACTCGGCGACGACGATCCCGCCCGACGATCCGCGGACGACGTCGAGGACGCGTGCCACCCCGTCGGAGTTGATCTGGCCGAGACGCAGGGTGCGCGACAGCACTGCCTGGGGTCCCTGGTCGGAGATCCTCGCGCCCTGGCCGCGTTCGGGTGGCGGAGCCAGTTGCTCGGCGTCGACGAAGGTGAGCGCGACCTCGCGGTCGAGATTGATGTCCTGCGCCCGCCAGAACTGGAGTCCGCGGGTGCCGCCGTGTTGCTCCAGCAATCGGTATCGACCGCCGGCGACCGCCGCGCCGGGGACGAGGCGGGGTCCGCGGCGGCGTGGGCTCGACGAGTCGTCGGTGGTACCGGTCGTGCCGGTATCGGCAACGGCGGGAGTCGGGATCGGCGGAGTGGGTGCGTCGCCTGCTCCGGGCTCGGCGGGCGGCCCGGTGGCAGCAGTGGTGTCGATCTCACTGTCACTCACGCGACGGACTCCTCTCCTGCGGTATCTGATGTCGCGCGGTACCGGCGCGCGCTCCGGGATGGGACGCACATCCCGCGTCGCGCCGATGGCGCCACCGGAGTGTACGGAGTACGACTGCCACGTCGCGGTACCTCTGTCGAAGCGGCGCAGCACCTGTACCTGACCAGAGTACGGGAGCGATTCGTCGCCGGTGACCCGCGGAAACTGAACTGTGATCGCCGGTGACTGTTCACGTTCGGGCTGCGGCGGCGGTGCGAGGGACGGGATGAACCGGCCGAGGAGTCGTCGTACCGCGAGTCCGATCGCGACGACGTCGGGCACGCGGGCCGCGGCGAGGCCCGCGTAGGTCACCGCGAGCACCACTGCCGCGGTCAGCCCGAGGTAGAGAACGGATCCCACCTTGCCCAGCCAGCCGATCATTTGGTCGAGGCCGGTCAGTTTCGCGACGGCCCAGACCGTCGCGGACACTCCGATCGAGACGGCGAGGGTGACGACGGACGTGCGTGCCACATCGGAGAGCCGTGCCCCGTGGAGCCGGCTGCGGAGCAGGAAATGACCGACGACGGCACCGACGAGATAGCCCAGGCCGTTGGACAGCGCGAGCCATCGCACGATGAGTTCGGGATCGTCGAAGAGCACCGGCCCGAGGTAGGACGACGCGACTTTCACCACCGTGATGCCCAGCGCGATGAATGTCGGGGTCCACGCGTCCTCGCGCGCATAGAACACGCGGAGCTGGACGAGTGTCATCGAGTACGGGATGAGCGTGAACGCGCCCCAGGACAGCACCGAGCCCAGCTGCGACGCGGACGCCGCGTCGAACTTGCCGAAGTTGAACACCGCGATGGCGATGGCCGGTCCGAAGAACGTCATGAAGGAGACGACCGGGACCAGCGCGACCATCGTGAGCCTGGTGGCCAGCGACAGGTCGTCGACGACGGCCTTGGTGTCGTCCGCGGTGGCGTTGCGGGACAGCCTCGGCATGATCGCGGTCAGGATGGTGACGCCCAGCACGCCGTACGGGAGCTGCAGCAACTGCCAATGGGTGAAGTAGATGCTGACGCCCGACGCGTCGGCCGACGACGCGATCCGGTAGGTCACGATCAGGCCGACCTGGAGAAGCGCGACGTACGCGACGATGGCGACCGCCATGTTCCCGAACTGGCGAAGCCGGGCATCGATGCCCCATTGGAGGCGGAGACGCACCCCTGACTTGCGCAGGAACGGCACCAGGATGAGCGCCTGCAGGACCACACCGGTCGTGCAGCCGATGCCCAGCACCAGGAGCTGCGGATCCGACATCCGAACGGGATTGAGTGTGATCTCGCCGGGCACCACCGCGTAGAGCACGAGCGTGCTGATCTGCACGACGTTGTTCAGGACGGGCGCCCACGCACCCGGCTTGAAGTGCCCGCGCAGGTTGAGGATCGCGATGAACAGCGCGGACAGTCCGTAGAACAGGATCTCCGGCAGCAGCAGGTAGGCCAGCGCGGTGGAGAGCTCGCGATTGACCTGCCCGTCTCCCAGATTGAGGTAGGTCAGCAACGGCGCAGCGATCACCGCCACCACCGTCGCGGTCCCGAGGACGACGACGGTGATGGTGAAGATCCGGTTGATGAACCCCTCCCCGCCGTCGGGGTCCTCGGCTTCGGCCCGGGCGAGCAGCGGGATGACGATGGCGGTCAGGACGGCACCGAGGACGACCTCGGCGATCATGTTCGGCAGCACGTCGGCGGCCTGGAACGCCGACGCGATCGCGGGTCCGAGCATCGCGAGGATGAGCACCGTGCGCAGGAAGCCGGTGATCCGACTGAACAGGGTGGCGATGGCGATCGACCCGCTGGTGCGCAGGATGCTCGAGTCTGAGTCGCGCGCCAGCCCGGTCGACGACGCCTTCTCGTCCGGCGCCTTCCCGTCCGACGCCGCGACGTTGGTCACCGGGCCGCCCGACGGCCGGTCGGGCGCGGGCGCGGTCATGACCCGCGTGTGGCCCTGAGCGGGTGACGCGACGGGTCGGGCCGGCGTGGGTGGGGGCGCTGCCGGCGCGGGCGGGCGGGGCGTCGGCGGACGGCCGGCCGAGGGAGCAGGCCGACCGGGTCGTGCATTCGCCGACCGCGGGTCGGCGGCTCTTGGCGTGTCGGTCCTCGGGTCGGGAGCTCGCGGCGGGGTCGATCGCGGGTTCGGGGAACCCGGCGGGATCCTCGTCGGGGGAACCCGGTCACCCGGTGTCCGGTCCGGCGGGATCCGTCGGGGTGCGGCGCGCTCGGGACGTTGGTGCGGCGCCGGGCCGGGTTTCCCCGACCGCGGCGCGCGCGGCTCATCGTTCCAGGTCACGTCGCTTCTGCCGCCGTCCTCGGGTCGTCTGATGTCGGTCATGAGGGGTCATCGCCCGGTTCCTCGCCAAGCATCCGACCCTCGCTCTGCAGGGTACGGCGTCGTTCCTGATACCCGCTTCCGGCGAGCATCCGCTCGAGTTCGTCGGGTTCGGGCCGATCGGCATCGGCGGGATCGGGCTGGCCGCGGAAACGATGCCACAGTCGGCGGGCGGTGAGCAGGACGAGCGCCGCCGCGGCGAGAATCGTGATGTAGAAGAGCGGTTTGCCGTAGGCGTTGGTGTGCACGGACAGACTGATCGACTCACCGAGCGGCACACCGGTGACCGTCGACAGCCGGATCTCGACACTGATCGCCTCGGACGTCTCCCCCTGTGTGGGCAGCTGGATCTGTCGGGTGCCGCGGGCCGGGATCTCGATGACGCCGAGGTCGCCGATCTCGATGTCGGCCGGCTCGGACGTGGTGATCCGGGCACGCACCGGCAGGGCGAGGTCGTTCTTCACGACCAGCAGCAGCGGACTGCGTTCGGAGGCCAGCGTGTAGCGGCCGCCGGGATCGAGGATCGTGACCGACTGGGCCATCCGATGCAGGGTCGACGACACCGCGTCGATGCGTTCGGTCTGCGTCCGTCGCAAGTGCGTGTAGACGGCCGAACCCCATGCGTCCGGCGAGCGGATCGCGCGCAACTGGTCCTCGCGCAGCGGGGACATGTAGCGCTCGGGGGTCGCGGCGACGTCCGCCGAGCGCACCAGGGCGCCCTCGAACTGCCAGCTGTCCTCGACATTGCGCCGGATCGATGCGGTCGCGTCGGTCGTCAGCACCGACCCGATGCGACTGATCGGTCCGACCCCGGGCGGGTCGATCAGTCGTGCCTGCTCGGGCGCGGACCCGAGTTCGGACACGAGCATCGCGAGCGGCGTCGGGGTCGCCGCACCGGACTCGAGCAGCAGGCGCGCGGTGGTGAACAGGGCTTCGGCGTCCGCGCCGGTCGGTGACCAGTACGTCGGCGGCACGAGAAACGCCGATCTGCCGACGACCGGGTCGCGGGGCGTCGGCCGGGCATCTGACCCCGCCGGATCGGACTCCGGAGCGGCGATCGCCGGATACGCCAGCGCGCCGATCGCACTCTGTCGCCGGCTCCCCTCGGACTCGTCGGACAGGTCGACGCGCTGATCGGGCGGCGTCAGCGCGGGGGTGGACGGTGCGGTACCGATGGCCGCGAAGGACGCCGTGACGGGTGCGTCGTAGGTCTGCGCCGCGAGTTCACCGATCCGGTAGCGGCCGGCGTCGTCGCGGCGACCGGTCGGTGCGACGGAGTTCGACGACACCGCGGTCGCGGCGAGTTGTGCGGCGGTCAGCGTCGCCGCGCCGTCGGAGTCGATGGCGCCGAGGGCCGGTATCGACAGACCGCGGACGCTCCGGACGCCGAGCACGGTGTCGACGATGTCGGCCGGCGAGCGCAGCGCGGCCTCGATGAGTCCGGCGTTGCCGATCCGGGACAGCGAGTTCAGGTCCGCCTGCGCATACGGCAGCGCCACCACGCACATCCGCTGTGCGGTCCAGCGCAGGGTGTCGAGCCAGCGGCCGGCCGCCTCGGCGCCGCTGCCCGGGCGGGTCGACGACCTGGGGTCGGCGGGATTGTCGGACACCTCATATCCCAGTGACATCGCGCGCACCGTGACGAGGAGGTCTGGGTCGATGGCGAGGCACATGCTGTCGGCGAGTTTCTCCGACCCCGGCAGGGCACCGGGTTCCGGGCTCTCCGACGTCTCGGACGGGGGAGCGTCCGACGCGACCGAATCCGACTTCGCGGGCGGGGGTTCGCCGACGACCTTCTGCAGGGAGGTCAGCAGCTCGTCGAGCCGCCCACCGTCGGCGACGGATCGCGCCAGGTTCTCGTTGATCAGCCGGACCGGTTCGGTGTTGCCGCCGAGCACACCGGGTGCGAGCTGCGGCGGCGCGGCCAACGGCCACAGCATCGTCATGCGCGCCGGACTCGACAGGTTCGCCGACACCGAGCCGTCCGGTCCCAGACCGGTGACCGGGTCGGTGTCGGAGTACTCCGTGGACGGGTCGACGTACCCGGCGGCCCGGGTGTCGTCGGGCGGCAGGGACAGTACCGGCAACAGCATCCGTGATCCCGCGACCTGCGCGGTGTCGCCGTACTCGGGGGTGCCGTTGACGTTGACCTGCATCGGGTACACCCCGGTCCGGGAGATGGCCAGGCCCTGACCGTCGGGACCGTTGCTCGACGAGAGCGCCATCGACATGCGGAACCCGACGCTCTCGCCGGGTGCGAGCGAGTCGGAGAGGTTCTCGAACGGACCGGCCACCGCGACCGCCGGATCGTCGTCGGCCAGATCGGTGCGCAGTCCGGCGGCGGACGCGACCGGGTCCCCGCGCTCGAGCCGGATGGTGAGGTCGGTGATGGACCGGTCGCCGACGTTGTCGACGCGGCCGCTGACGGTGACGACCGGCCGGCTCGTCGTGGTCACGATGCTCGGCGTCATCGAGTCGATCACGATGCGGGCGAACCTGCTCGGAGACTCCTGATCCGGCGTGTCGGAACCGGTGTCGGACCCGCTGGTGCTCGTCTCCGGTGCTGCAGACGCCGGTCCCGTCGCACCGGACAGGACCGTCAGACCGAGGACGGCCAGGACAACGGCCAGTGCCGCGGCCGCGCCGGACCGCGTCGCACGCGACAGCGCGCAAGGTCGGGACGAACGGGGTGCGGCGGAGGACGGGCGCGGGTCAGCCATCGCCTGCCGCTGGCCGTCGAGGACGGCGTCGGCGCCGACGAGGACGAGCCGGGGGCGGCGGCTCGTTACGGCGCTGGTTGCGCGCGGCGGCGGCTTTCTCATAGGCGTTGGGTTCGGTGCGAATGCTCTCGGCCTCGGACTGGGCCAGCCGGGTCGGGTCGGCGGCGAGTTCGGCGATCACGCCGCGGGCCATCCGGGCGAGTCGTCGCTCGTCAGAGTACGTGAGGCGACGCGGGAGCTCGTGCAACGGCACCCAGGCCACCTCGGACACCTCGTAGTCGGCGTCGGAGAGTTCGCCGCCGATGCACCGCAGAAGGTAGTGGTGCACCGTCTTGTGGATTCGACGCCCCTCGCTGACGAACCAGTAGTCGATCTTGCCGAGCGGGGCCACCACCGTGCCCTGGATACCGGTCTCTTCCTCGACCTCGCGGATCGCGGTCTGCTCGGCGGTCTCGCCGGTCTCGATGTGGCCCTTGGGCAACGACCACATGGTGCGACCCCGCCGGTCGACCCGGCCGATGAGCGCAGCCGACAACTGATCGACGGGGAGGTCGAGGTCGGAGATGACCAGACCACCCGCAGAGGTCTCGCGCACCGTCCGGAGCTTCTCGTTGCCCGCGCGGTCGGAATGCGCGCGCTCGGCGGCGGGACGCTCGGATCCGCGGTCGGTTCGCGACGCGCGTCGTCGTCCCTTCGACGCCTTGCCGCCGGCCTGAGCCGACCCCGCCTGGGCCAGGCCGGTCTTGGTCAGCTTGGCGCTGACGGCGACCATGTCCGAGGGCTTGGGTGGCGTGACGCGGGGCCGCGCGCGGTCGGGATCGACGGGGAGTTTGTCGACGGGTTCGGCCTCGACCGGGTCCGGGCATGCGGGATCGGAGGCGCGGGCGCGTGCGAGGTCGTTGGGTGTCGGGTGGTGCGTCGAGGGCGCCGGTTCGGAGGCCGGATTGGGCGAACCCGGTTTGTGGCCCGGCCGGGAACCCGCCTGAGCGGGATTCGGCTGTTTGTTCTTCGGCTGTGTATTCGAGGACTGCGGATGACCGCTCTGCTTGTGCGAAGCCGGGGTGTGCGCCGCCGAGGTACCTCGCGCCTCGGATTTGCGACGGCCCCGGCGTCGACGGCCGCGCCGGGCACGGCGGCCCTGGCCGGCGGGGTTCTGATCGCCCTGTCCGCCGCCCTCGCCGTGCGCACCCGACGAGACGCCGCTGACGTCTGAAGGGTTGGTCGAGGAATCGGTGGACACTCCACGATGCTAGCGGCTGGTCACCTGCAGTTTGTCCGGACGCCTCCCAGGACGCGTAGGTTGTGGAATCCCGCCTCGGGGGTGCGCCGGAGGTGTATGAGCGGTCGGCGACGAACTGTGCGGCGTCGTCGGCGCGGGTCACGACGGTAGGGTGACAAGCCGTGAACGACACATCCTCGTCCGGGGCGGCGGCGTCTGGGCCCTCACCGAATGGGGCGGTCCCATCGGACACGGCGCGCTCGGACGGGCGGACCGGTGCGAGCGACCCGGAACGGCGCACGCGCCTGCTCGCCTCCGCCGCGATCGCGCTGCGCGGACTCGACGATGTCCTCGTGCCCCTCGGCGAACTGTTCGAGACCGCGGGCCACGAGCTGTACCTGGTGGGCGGCTCGGTGCGCGACGCCGTCCTCGGCCGTCTCGGCAACGACCTCGACTTCACGACCGACGCGCGTCCGGAAGCGGTCTCCCAGCTGCTCCGGGGCTGGGCCGACGCGTTCTGGGACGTCGGCATCGAGTTCGGCACGGTCGGGGTCCGCAAGGGCGATCACCTGATCGAGATCACGACGTTCCGGGCGGACTCGTATGACCAGGTCAGTCGTAATCCCGAAGTCACCTTCGGCACCTCGCTCGAGGACGATCTGATCCGACGCGACTTCACCGTGAACGCGATGGCGGTGCAGATCGGTTCGTCGGGGGCCCAGGATTTCCGGGACCCGCTGGACGGTCTGACCGCGCTGCTGTCGGGGATCATCGACACCCCGGCAACCCCCGAGCAGTCCTTCGGCGACGACCCGCTCCGGATGCTGCGTGCGGTGCGGTTCGTCTCCCAGCTCGGATTCCGGCTCGCTCCGCGGGTGTGGCAGGCCATCACCGAGATGAACGGTGAGATCGATCGCATCACCGTCGAACGCATCCGCACCGAGCTGGACAAACTGATCTGCGGCGAGTTCCCGATCGAGGCGATCGACGCCATGGTCGAGACCGGTCTGGCCGAGCGGGTGCTGCCCGAGGTGCCGGGGATGAAACTCACCATCGACGAGCACCATCAGCACAAGGACGTCTACCAGCATTCGCTGACCGTGCTCCGCCAGGCCATCGACCTCGAGGACGGCGATCCGGACCTGGTGTTGCGCTGGGCAGCCCTGCTGCACGACATCGGCAAACCCGCGACGCGCCGCCACGAACCGGGGGGCGGCGTCAGCTTCCACCACCACGAGGTGGTGGGCGCGAAGATGGTGCGCAAACGGATGCGGACGCTGAAGTACCCGAAGGCGGTGGTGGCCGACGTCGCGCAACTGGTCTTCCTGCACCTGCGGTTTCACGGGTACGGCGACGGCGCGTGGACCGATTCGGCAGTCCGTCGGTACGTCACCGATGCCGGTCCCCTGCTGGACAGACTGAACAAACTCGTGCGCGCCGACTGCACCACTCGCAACAAGCGGCGCGCCCGGCGACTGCAGCAGAACTACGACGATCTCGAGCAGCGGATCGCCGCCCTGCAGGCGGCCGAGAACCTCGAGAAGGTCCGACCCGACCTCGACGGCAACGCCATCATGGAACTCCTCGGCGTGCCGCCCGGCCCGATCGTCGGCCAGGCGTGGCGTCACCTCAAGGAACTTCGACTCGACCGCGGCCCCCTGAGCCGCGACGAGGCGGAGGACGCCCTGCGGGAATGGTGGGCGGCCCGCGGCGGGAAGTGACCAGTCTGTGCCGACGGTGGACCCGCCGCGCTCAGCTCGCGGGTGCGAACACCTCGATCGCGTGGGGTACCGCCTCGAAGACGGCAGGCAGCTGTCCGACGAGGTCACCGTCGACCGACACAAGGGCCGGCGGGTCGCAGTAGAGTTCGACCTCCGCGCCGCGCATCGTCCGTACGTTCGGGCTGTCGATGTGCTTGCCCGAGAACACCTTCGGGAAGACGCGAGCGATCGTCCAGCGGGCCATCCGCGGCGGGGTCAGCGCGAGTGTCACGTCGAGCTGGCCGTCGGTGATGGAAGCCGCAGGCGTGATCTTCATACCGCCGCCGTATGACGTGGTGTTGCCGATCGCGGCGAAGATGAGGTCGGATTCGACGGCGTGGTCGTCGACGCGGACCTGGTAATGGCGCGACCGCAGCGCGAGAAGTTCGAGCAGTGCGGCGATCGTGTACCGGGACTGTCCGCGCGGGCGGCGCATGTCGATGGCCCGCGCGGTGACGGCCGCGTCGAATCCGGTGGCGGCGACCGTGCTGAACAGCGCGGTCTGACCGTCCGGGAAGCTGACGCGTCCGAGGTCGATCGCTCGCCGGTGACCGGCGAGGATGACCTCGACGGCGTCCGCCGGATCGAGCGGGATGCCGAGGTTGCGGGCGAAGTCGTTCCCGCTGCCGGCCGGGATGACGGCCAGTGGTTTGCCGGAGCCGATGGTGGCCTCGACCGCCAGACGCACCGTGCCGTCGCCCCCCACGACGACGATGACGTCGGTGTCTCCCCGGGCTGCCTTGCCCGCGAGGTCGGCGGCGTCGGCGACGTCCTCGCCGACGATGATCTCCACCTCCACGTCCCGGGCGCGCAGAAGTTCTGCGGCATCATGGGCTACACGGAGTCCTGCTCCGTGACGCGCGTACGGACTGGCCACGAGTGTGGCGTGTTCGATAGTCATATGAGTCGGCCCCCCGCCGTTCAAGTGATCCGTTACAGTGTTACACATCATGGCAATCCGTAACGAGGAGATCGGCGATCTCGTTCTGGATGCAGCACGGAGCTGTCTGCTGCGCAGCGGCGGACGCAAGGTGACTGTCTCCGAGGTGGCCCGACAAGCAGGCGTCAGTCGACCCACCGTGTACCGCCGCTGGCCCGACATCACCGAGATCATCCGCGCTCTGTTGACCCGCGAGGTCCTCGGGGTGGTCGAGGAGGCCATCGGCGGGGCCGGCGAACCCGCCGACCTGGAGGCGCTCGTCGCCCGGGTGGTGTCGGTGGTCGGCGCGCTCCGGGACGACGAACTGATCGCCTCGCTGTGGCGCGAGCAGCGAGACTTCATGTCGCCGTACGTCTTCGAGCGTCTCGGTACGAGCCAGCAGGGGATTCTCGCGATTCTCGCGGACATGCTGTCGGCGGGTCAGGAACGGCGTCAGGTGCGTGCGGGCGACGCCAAGCGCATGGCGGCGATGGTGCTGCTGATCGCGCAGTCGTTCCTGCAGTCCGGAGCGCTGGTGTCCGACATCCTCGCGGAGGGGTGGAGCGTCGAACTGCACGAGATGCTGGCCGGTTACCTTCGACCGGTCGGTCCGGGCGCCAACGGATGACGGCGTGAGTGCCGATGTCACGGTGGTGAGTTCCTGATGGCGACCCTGTCCGCCGCCACGCGCCGCCGTGCGCTGGACCGTCTCGCGTCCGATGAGGCCCTCGACCTGCTGGTCATCGGAGGTGGCGTCACCGGCGTCGGTGTGGCGCTCGACGCCGCCACCCGGGGGCTGCGCGTGGCTCTCGTCGAGAAGGACGATCTGGCAGCGGGCACCTCGCGATGGAGCAGCAAGCTCGTCCACGGCGGCCTGCGCTACCTGGCGAGGGGTGAGCTCCGGATCGCGCGCGAGAGCGCCATCGAACGTCACCACCTGATGACCGCCATTGCCCCGCATCTGATCGCCCCCCTTCGGCAGATCATCCCCGATCGCGGCGGCCGGCACAGCTCGATCATCCGTTTGGGACTCCGAACGGGGGACATCCTCCGACGCAACGCGGGTACCCCGGACTCGTTGTTGCCCCCACCCTCACGGCTGTCGGCGCTGGAGACGCTCGGCCGTTGCCCGGCCGTGTCGCCCGACGGCTTGCGCGGCGGGATCTCCGCCGCCGACGGTCAGCTCATCGACGACGCGCGGCTGGTCGTCGCCCTCGCGCGGACGGCCGCGGGTTACGGCGCGTCGATCTGCACCCGCGTCCGGGCCGACCGCGTGGACGGCCGCGGGGCCACCCTGACCGACCGGGAGACGGGCGAGAGTTTCGACGTCGGCGCCCGGATGGTCGTGAACGCCACCGGCGTCTGGTCCGGTGGCGTCGACGATGCCATCGCCGTACATCCCAGTCGCGGAACGCATCTCGTCATCGACGCGGCCAGGCTGGGGTTTCCCGACGCCGCCCTGATGAGCCCGCTGGGCACCTCGGTGTCGCGGTTCGTCTTCGCGATACCGGCCCAACTGGGACGTGTCTACGTCGGTATCACCGACGTCGCCGCGCCGGGGCCCATCCCGGACGTCCCGACGCCGGACGAGTCGGAGATCGACTTCCTTCTCGATGCGATCAATCCCGCGCTCGCGCGACCACTCGACCGCTCGGACATCGTCGGCACGTTCGCCGGTCTGCGACCGCTCGTCGACACCCGCGGCGGCCGTGACGCCGACGCCCTGGCCGATGTCTCGCGGCAGCACCACGTCGGTGTCCGCGGCGATGGCCTCGTCAGCGTCCTCGGCGGCAAGCTCACCACCTACCGGCGCATGGCACAGGACGCCGTCGACGCCGCGCTGGCGACCACCGATCTGTCCGCCGGAGACTGCGTCACGACCACGACGCCGCTGGTCGGGGCGCTGCGGAGTCCGCGCGAGCACGGTCTGCCGTCGTCGTTGGTGCAGCGCTTCGGCGGTGAGGCCCCCGCGGTCGTGGACGCCGCCACACTCGACCGTCCCCTGGACCCGATCGTCCCCGGCATCGACGTGACCCGCGCCGAGATCGAGTTCGCGATGACCCACGAAGGGGCTCTCGACGCCGACGACATCCTGCACCGGCGCACCCGGATCGGACTCGTCCGCCGCGACGCCGACGCGGCCCGCCCGGAGATCGAGCGGATCGTCGGCGAGGTCCTCGGGTGAGGAGTCCGGTGTCGAGGCGTTCCCGGGTGTGTCAGTAACCCATCGTGCGCAAGGTGTCGGCTACGCGGTCGAGGTCGGCTCTGCGCACGTCGAGATGCGGGCTGATCCGGAGGACCGGGTGCTCGGTCGCGAGCGGCGCGCGCCAGGTGTCGGCGGCGGTGACCAGGACGCCGAGTGAGAGCAACTTGTCGCGGGCGGCGGCGATGTCGTCGAACTGCCACCCGGGCGGCGGCGCGAGGGTGACGATCGCGGACGGCTCGTCGAGTGGTTCGAGCACCTCCCAGCTCGCGATGCCGTGGAGCCGTTCGCGGGTGGCCTGACCGATCTTCGCGAGTTCGCGGAAGACGCGCTGCTGACCGATCTCGAGCAGCTCGCGCACGGCGACACCGAGTCCGAGTCGTCCGGCGATGAACGCATCGGAACCGTCGATGTGGACCGGCCGCAACGAGTCTCGGCGTACCGCGACGAACCCGACGCCACGCGGGCCGGTGAGCCATTTACGGCTGGTGCCGTAGACCACGTCGGCGCCGGTGACGGTGGGGACGTGACCCACCGACTGCGCCATGTCCACCACGACGGGCACGCCGGCCCGGTGTGCGAGTTCGACGATCCGCGTGACCGGCTGCACCACACCGGACATCGAGCCGATGTGGCAGACGTGGATGAAGTCCGGCTGATCGAATTGCAGCATGTTCTCGAGTGCGTCGGTGTCGACGTGACCGTAGACGTCGCCGTCGGGCATCGTCCGTACCGCGTAGCCGCGGCGCTCGAACTCCTCGAGGTTGGGCCCGAATTCGTTCTTGGCCACCCACACCGTCGAGGTGACGGGGAGGCTCCAATGGGTGAGAAGGGCACGCAGCGCGGCACGGGCGCTCTCGCGGAAGACGATTTCGTCGCCGGTGTGGCCGATCAGAGCAGCGAGATTCCTTGTGTCGCGCGCGATCTCGTCGGCGCGGTCGTCAGCGGCGACATAGGAGCCGCGTTCGGTCTCCCGCCACAGGTGCGCGGTCATCGCGCCGATCAGCGCATACGACGAGCGGCCCGCCGAAGCAGAGTCGAGATGTGCCAGGGCTGGTTCGAGCCGGGCCGCGTGCCACTGCTCGCCGAGATCGCTGACATACATGGGCCACAACCTACCGGGTGGTCGTGTGCTGGGTCACCACGCGGGTGGTGTGGGTGACGCGCTGTCCGGGGTGTGTTCCGTCCCGGGGGAACCGGACAGGGTCCCGCTGCGTCCAAGAACCCATGGAGCCGGTGATCGAGTACTTCTTCGGGCCCGGCGACGGTTCGATGACGCGCTGGTCCTCGCCGGCCGACCTCATCCTCGGGGAGACACCGGGCGGGGGCACCGAGAATGCCGTCGCGCTCGACTTCGACGGCGACGGACGTCGTGACGACGCGATGTGGGACACCGACGCGGACGGTGTCGCCGATGTCGCCGCGCTCGACGTCGACGACGATGTCGGACCCGAGGCCTTCTACCGCGACTCCGGGGCCGGTCTCTGGGACCGGTTTGTCGACCGGTCCGAACTCGGCGAGCCGGTACCGCGACACGACGCGCCCGAGCGGACCACGGAGTCGCCGGCGGCGCACGTCACCCGGGTCGACCTCGACGACGATGGTGACCCCGATGCGGAGATCGTGGGAGCCGATCGGGGCGGCCGGATCGTCGGCGAACGCCTGTACGTGGATGCCGACTCCGACGGCGGTCACGATGTGGTGCTGGTGGATGTGAACGGAGACGGGGTCGCCGACGCTGCCTACGACCGACGGGATCCGCGGTTCACGCGGCGGGGTCGGTGACGGTCGTCCGCACCGTCGTGGGATCGGCGGACCAGTGCCCGCGCGGATGGAGGAGGCGCACCACGAGCATCCCGACCAGGTACAACACCACCCCGAGCACCACCAGCCCGACCGCCTGGCCGTCGTCGGGGATCGCGAGGGCCGCGACGGTCACCGCGCCCACGTAGGCGATGTTGAACACCGCGTCCTGGACCGAGAAGACCTGGCCGCGCACCGCGTCGCCGACGTCGACCTGCATGGCCACGTCACCACACAGCTTCGCGACCTGGCCGATGAGCCCGAGCACGAACGCCGAACCGCAGATCACCGCGAACTCGAAGCTCAGCACCGACAGCTCCGCGACCGCCCCGACGCCCAACGCGACGAGGAGCGTTACGTACCGACCCACCCGTGCCACCGCGATCGGCGTGATGACGGCGGCGAGAAGCGCCCCGGCGCCGGTGAACCCGATGACCACGCTGACCCGGTCGACACCGTCGCCGGGACCCATCTGGCGCGTCAGAACCAGGATCATGAGTGTGTTCATCCCGAACACGAGCCGATGGGCTCCGATCGCCGACAGTGCGGCGGCCACGGTCTTGTGGTGCCGGACGGCTCGAGCGCCGTGCCACAGCCCGACGGAGACCGCGTGCAGCGCCGATCGGCCCGGATCGTCGGGCTCGTCGGGTCCGAGCTGCAGCGGACGGAACCCGTGTGCCAGCCCGCCGGAGACGACGGCCAGCACGATCCCGGCGAGCATGGTGAGTGCACTGCCGACGTTGTCGTCGCCGAAGATCGCGCGCAGCCCCAGTGTGACGCCGAGCCCGACGGTGAGCATCGCGCCGCCCAGTGTCGTGAACAGCGCGTTGGTTGCCACGAGCACCTCGCGCCGCGCGACGTGCGGCAACCCGGCGGACAGACCGGCGGCCACGAACCGGCTCGCGCCCGTCGCGGCGAGCGCGGAGATCAGCACCACGACGTCGGGTGCGCCGGAAGCGACCGCCAGTGCGACGAGCCCGATGATCAGCCCGCGCAGCAGGTTCGCGTACAGCAGCACGTTGCGTCGATCCCAGTGGTCGAGCAACGCCCCCGCGAACGGGCCGATCAGCGAATACGGCAGCAGGAGAACCGCCAGACCGCCGGCCACCGCGAGTGGGTCGGCGTGACGCTCGGGGTTGAAGAGAATGCTGCCGACCAGCGCGGCCTGGAAGATGCCGTCGGTGATCTGACTCGACAGACGGACCGACAACAATCGGCCCAATCCCGGTGAGGATCGGAGGGAACGGATGAACACCGACCACCCGCGTGGGTCGCGGGTCACCTGGGCGTTGCTCACTGATCCAGGGTACCGAGCCGACGATGGACCTCGTCGGGCACGGACGTGCGATGATGGTCGGGTGGCCGGAGGTGAAGACGCAGACGATCCCACACCGGAATTCCGCCCCGGAGAGCACTCGGCGGGCAGCGGTGGTGGTGCACGTATGCCCGGAGTCCCCTGGGACGCCGACCCCACGCCGCGGGTGCGTCCAGGTACCGCGCTGATCGCGTCGACCGACCTCGTCGAGCCCACTTTCGCGCGGACTGTCATCTACGTCATCGAGCACAACGAGTCGGGCAGCCTGGGCGTCATCCTCAACCGGATGAGCCAGACCGCCGTGCACAATCTGCTGCCGCAATGGACCGACATCGCGGCGTCGCCGCGCGCCCTCTACGTCGGCGGACCCGTGAACCAAGAGGCCGCGCTGTGCCTGGGTGTGGTCAAACCCGGCACCGACATCGACGACGTGCCTGCTCTGCGCCCGGTGGACGGCCGGGTCGTACTCGTGGACCTCGACGCCGACCCCGAACCTCTTGCCGACGTCCTGGAGGGCGTCCGGATCTTCGCGGGGTACAGCGGCTGGGGAATCGGGCAGCTCGACGACGAACTCGACCAGTTCAGCTGGATGATCGCGTCGGCACTCCCCCGCGATCTGCTCGCGCCGCCGGCGTCGGACGTGTGGTTCGACGTCCTGCGCAGGCAGGCCTGGCCCAAACCCCTCCTCGCGACCCACCCGATCGATCTCAGCCTGAACTGAGCCCCGCACGGCCGCGTCGGTGATGCTGAGCATTCCCTGAGACACCCCGTGATCCAGGTCACGAACGAGGTGTTAGGTTGTTGTCGGCTTGGTCACAAGCTCGCTGGATGAACCGTTTGTTTCTCCAGCGCATGACATGCGGGGGTGTGCATGAGCGGGTCGAAGAGTGCTCGGGTTCTGGTCGGGGTGGTCCTCGCGGTGGTCGCGCTGGTCGCGGTGGCCGGCGCCGCGCCGGCCGGACCGAGCGGCGGTGCCGATGCGGCGCGATGGGCGGCGAGCCATGACGGCCCGCAACCGTACGCCGGCGTCAACGTCACCTGGGACGTGCCGATCCGGATGAGCGACGGCACGGTGCTCCGGGCCAACGTGTACCGCCCGGCCGACGTCCGCGAGCGCCCCACGTCGACGAGGACGCCGGTCATCGTCAACATGACGCCGTACACCAAGCTGATCACCACTGTCGGATCAGCGGTGCTGCAGAACCCGGTCCTCGAGCCCTACCTCCTGCAGATCGCGCGGTCGATCAACCTGTCCGGAACGCCGATCGACGGCATCAACGACATCGCGCACACGATCCGCGACGGCGGCGCGAAGACCTTCCTCGTCGACTTCGACCTCGTGCGCAGCGGGTACACGCAGGTCGTTGTGGACGTGCGGGGCACCGGCTTCTCGCAGGGGGTCTGGGATGTGTTCCAGTCGCGGGAACAGCGCGACACCATCGAGGTGATCGACTGGGCGTCGAAGCAGCGCTGGTCCAACGGCAAGGTCGGCATGTCGGGGGTGTCGTACTCGGCGATCAACCAGATCCAGGCCGCCAACAAGAACCCGGCGGCACTCAAGGCGATCTTCCCGGTCGAGCCGGGCGGCGACCTCATCCGCGACATCGTAGCCCCGGGCGGCGCACTCGGCGTCGGCTTCCTGCCGCTGTGGCTGACGCTGGTCAACACCACCAAGATGATCCCGAACGTCGCGTCGATGCTGAACGGCACGTTCGACTGGAAGTGGCTGGCGGACCGGATCTCCGACCCCTTCACCTTCTACCCGCAGCTGTTCGCCGCTCTCCTGACCCCCGACATCCCGTCGGTGCCACCGAATCTGAAGGCGTTGCTGGACACCGATTCCGAACCGCGGTCGTCCTGGCTCGACCACGCCGATCGCATCACCACCCCGACGCTCATCTACGGCGGCTGGTTCGACCTCTTCACCAACAGCGAAGTCCGGATGTACAACAACATCCCGCTGCCGCCCGGCAAGAAGCAACTGATCATGGGCGACGGCTATCACCTCACGATCGGCGGCGGCCAGCAGGGTCGAGCCAACACCCCGCCGCGGCTCGACGTCTTGCAGAAGGCGTGGTTCGACAAGTGGCTCAAAGGAATCGACAACGGGGTCGACTCCTACGGGCCCGTCAACCTCAAGCAGGTCGGCGACTCGTGGATCACCGCCCAGCAGTTCCCGCGTGCCGGTATGGAACGTCAGCGGCTCTATCTCGGTGACCGGCGCAGCGGTACCGCGGCGCATGCGGTGCGTGACGGCAGCCTGACGCCCGCGCCCTCCCCATCGCGGGCCCGGATGACCATCGCGCCCGGCCTGGCACCGATGTGTTCACGCGACGCCGCACAGCAGCTGGCCGGTGCACTAGCGATCTTCCCCTTCTGCGCCGACGACGCACGCATCTCCGAGCGCGCCGCTTTGTCGTTCACCACTCCCCCGCTGACCATGACGCGCAGCGTGTCCGGGTACGCCAACGTGCGGTTGAACACCGTCCTCGACGCCACCGACGGCTACTGGACCGCCACCCTGAACGATGTCGCCCCCGACGGGACGTCGAAGGTGCTCACCTCCGGTCAGGTCATGGCGTCGCTGCGCGGGTACGACGAGGCGGCATCGCAGTTCGCGCCCAACGGCGACGTGATCGACCCGTTCTACGAGCTGACGCTGGCGTCGCGCCAGCCTGTCGTGCCGGGCCGTCCAGTCAGTGTCGACATCGGTCTGCTGCCGACGGAGGCTCTCATCAAGCCGGGGCACCGTCTGCGGGTCGACGTGTTCGCGATGAACTTCCCGCGAGGACTGCCGCTGCGTCCGCTGCTGAACGAGTCGGGCCTACGGCCTCAGCACATCCAGCTCGACCCGAACCGGCCGAGCTTCGTGAACCTGCCGCTGTCGACTCCGGTGGGCCGGCCCGTCAATTGATTGGAGCCGTCTGACCCTGACGTGCGCGGAGCGCAAGCGACCGCCCCTTAGCTCCCTGAGGAGCGCCCGGAGCTTGCGGAGGGTCACCCCTCTGCTCCCTGAGGAGCGCCCGGAGCTTGCGGAGGGCGCGTCACGAAGGGTCCGGCGACCGATCAGCGAAAACCGCCGCCGCCTCGCAAGCTCCCTGAGTACCCGCATGTCAGCTCGCTGGTGCGTTCAGCCATCTCGCGACCGAGTCCGCCGGTGGTTGCCAGTCGAAGGTTCCCTACACATAGTCCCTCATACATAGGTATTATTGGCACCTCAATGAGGCTGGGGGAGAACGGTTCTCAGCGCTGTCTGACGTAAGGTTGTTGGTCGCGACCTGAGGATTTGATGTCGGACCTTCATGAGGTCGGGGATCGATCAGTCGGAGTAGCGGGGCACGACGGCGAACACCTCGATGTCGCGCGGTACCCCCTTGGCGCGGAATCGCCGGCGACGAGTGGCATACCGATCGGCGCCGGCGGCCTCGACGGTCGCTCCGCTGGCCAACAGCTCACCGGCTCCTGCGGCTGCCGCGACCCGAGCGGCGACGTTCACATCGACACCGAGGAAATCGTCACCGACCGCCCGCGGTTCGCCGGTGTGGAGACCGGCTCGCAGCTGTGGCCGGTAGTCCCCGAACGTCAGGGCACTCACGGCGACGATCACCTCGTGACCGGCCTCGATCGCCTCGACACCGTCGACGAACACGGCCATCGTCCCGTCGCCGAGATGTTTGACGATGCGTCCGCCGCGGCTGCGCACGATGTTCTCGGTGACGTCGTTGACGTCGCGCAGGAGTCGGAGGACCTGGTCGTCTCCGGCATGCAGGGCCCACGTCGAGAATCCGACGAGATCGGTGAACAAGATGGTGGCGGGGACTGGGGTGCGATCGGATCGACGACGTCGTGTGGTCACCAACGCCTGCCACACCTGGACCGATGCGAGGCCGAGCTCTCGTATGGCACTGGGTTTCTCGGGCCGGGACTCGCTGATGAGGCGTGCCACGCGGTCGGATGCACGCGGCCCGGTGATCGGGTTCTCGTTGTGCGGGATCAGATCTCGTGCGGCGCGAGCCGCCTTGACGACCCCGGCGCTGGAGTCGGTGCGGGCCAGCAGGTCGGCCATCCGGCGCCCGGGTCCGGGACGGTCGGGATCGTCGCGTCTGACGGGAAGCCGGTCGCCCCGACGACGGGTCGACCCACCGGTCCTGTCGTTCGCTGCGGAGGGTTCGTCCGGGCCGTCCGCGGCGGATGTCGCATCGTCGTCGGTCGGACCGGGATCCGTAAGACCGTCGCGGTCACGTGTCGAGTCGTCGGCTCCGGTCACGCCTTGAGTCTAGTGGCCCCGCTCATCGCGAGACCGACACCGCCGCGTCCTCGGTGACACCGTTCCGCAAACGCTGTTGTAACGGCCTTTGTACCGTGCTGTATCGCCAAGACGCTCGACCGAACGGTGTTCGTACTTCACGCCTGGCCGAGTACGTTGTCACCGCTGTGCCTACGACAGCCATGACCGCCCACGTCAGAGTCCAGTAGGCGCGCGAGCGCCTGAGGTGGGACGTGTTTCGCTCTGGTACGTGGCTTCAGGCGCGGCGCCGGTGACGGTTCCATCGGTCTTCACGATCGGCGGCGACGGAACACTGACGGCCGAACCTCTCGCGATCAGCCTTGGTCAAAGTCCCAGATCGGGGGATACGCGGTGTGCGGTGTACTGGCCCGTGCCATCGAGGAGGTCGCTGCGGCTAGAAGTCGACAGACCGATCTCGGAGCGAGAGGGCCTGATTGCTACAGCCTCTCGGTCACGCCGGCGTCGTTGTCCGGTCGCCTTTCCGCGGTGGTCGGGTCGCCAGGTGAGCAGAAGTGCCAATGCCAACAGGATCTCGGCGATGTCGCCCCAGTAGTACATGAGCGTTCCGCCGGCGCGTAGCTCGTCGAGTGGTGCGCCGACCCTGACGAACAATCCGGCGTACAGCAACTGGGCGATGACGGCGTGTCCGAGGATGGCGAGTCCGAGGACCGCAAGTCGCGTATGCACCGACGGACGTTCGGGTCCCGGATCCGGGCCGGCGATCATCCACGCGAACAGATAGCCGGACACGAAGAAGTGGACGTGCATCACCATGTGGAGGGCTTCGTGGCGTTCGGTGAGAGCGAACAGCGGGGTGAAGTACAGCGCGGCGAGGCCGCCGATGGTCGATGTGAGGAGCACTGCGGGATGTGTGGCGATTTGAGCGGGACGTGAGCGTAGCAGGTGCACAAGCGGTTTGGTGACCGAGACCGGCGCAGTCCTCAAGATCAGAGTCATCGGCGCGCCCAGCGCGAGGGCCAGAGGCGCGTACATGCCCAGCAGGAGGTGGCCCAGCATGTGATCGGGGAATGCATCGGACGTGCTCGGCCGAAGTGCGAGACCCAGAATGATCAGCCCGACGATGAAACTCGCCGTGTGCCAGTGTTTCCACCCGCGTGGCTGTCGGCGGCATCGCTGAGCGGCGACAACATAGATCACTCCGACGAACACGAGTGCGGTCATCGCCACCAGGACACCGGCGGAAGCGGTGCCCGCATGCGATTGGTGAGCGACGGTCACGGCGTCGAGATGCGCTGGTCGGCCCGCGGCGGCGCATCATCGTACGGCTCAGCGGTTCGTTGTAGCGCCCACCCGATGAGCACGAGAGCAACTCCGAGTATCAGAAAGCCGATGTCCCAGAGGGTTTGGTGGTCACCGCTTCGGACGTGGTGAATTCCGAGGATGTGGTGGTCGATGATGCCCTCGACCAGGTTGAACAGCCCCCATCCGACAAGGACCCAACCCCATAGTGATCGTGACGTCCACAACCGCTGCCGTGCGTGCGTGACGCGTGAATACAGCAGCGCCAAACCGATCAGCACGGCGAGCCAGGTGAAGGTATGGAACAGCCCGTCCCAGAGTGTGTTGATCTCCAGGCCGTGGACGGTGTCGGCGGGGTAGTGGTCGATCCCGATACGGTCGGTGTCGGTGCTCGTCAGCATGTGATGCCACTGCAGTATCTGGTGGAGCAGGATGCCGTCGACGAAACCGCCGAGACCGACACCGAGGACCACTCCCGGCAGGGCGAGTGAGGTCTCAGTGTCTTGACGATTGGTTACCCGCGGGCTGCTGCGCATTCCATCGCGATGCCCGGGCGTCGTCCGGTCTAAACGTCACCGTATTGACCACGTGCCTGCACCCCATACCGGCTTTTGCCTGGCGAGAAAAAGGGTCTCCACCAGGCCCGGTACGGTTCAGTGCAATGCCTGCGACGATGCGCGGGCCCTCTACTCCTCGATGCCGGTGAGGGGCCGGCGCCTCGCCCAGTACGTTCTGCCTGTGCTGGTGCGACGCGCGCAGCGGGTCGTCGAACGACTCGTCGAGATTCCGAGCCTCTCAGCACCCAGGTGGGGAATCTCAACCGTTGTCGCGAGCGTCTTCGCACCACCAGCTTGGCGTGTCGGGGTTTCCCTCCTCCGACTCACTGCTGCTGCAGCTGGCGAAGAACAGTCCTCCGATTACGAACATCGCCACAACGACGCCGAACACCGCGCCGAAGACGGTGATCAGACCGGCGCGCCGGCCGCCTCGGCGTCGTCGGCCTCGCGCCCGTACCGGGTAGCCAGCCACGAGCAGATCATGAGCTGGATCTGGTGGAAGATCATCAGCGGCAGCACGATGAGGCCGACGGTGGTGCCGGCGAAGAGGACGGTCGCCATCGGCAGGCCGGTGGCCAGGCTCTTCTTGGTGCCACAGAACTGGATGGCGATCGTGTCGGCGCGGTCGAAGCCGAGACGCTTCGGAACCCAGCCCGTCACCGCGAGCATCACCAGGACGAGCAGCAGCGAGATGACCGTGACCGCGATCACCTGACCCACGCCGACCGTCGACCAGATGCCCTGGACGACCCCCTCGCTGAACGCGACGTAGACCACGAGCACGATGGCGCCGCGGTCGGCCAGCTTGGTGATCTTCGCGTGTCGGGTGAAGAACGGGCCGACCCATTTGCGGGCGAGCTGCCCGAGCAGGAACGGCACCAGGATCTGCGCGACGATCTTCAGGACTGACGTCGCGTCGATGCTGATGTCACCGGCGTTCTGCATCAGCGCGACCACGAGCAGCGGGGTCAAGAAGACGCCGAGGATGTTCGACGTGGATGCGCTGACGATCGCCCCGGCGATGTTGCCTCTGGCCATCGAGGTGAAGGCGATCGAGGACTGCACGGTCGAGGGCACCAGACACAGGAACAGCAATCCGGCGTAGAGCTCCTCGCCGATCAGCGGCTCGACGATCGGCTTCAGCGCGAGTCCCACGATCGGGAACACGATGAACGTGAACGCCAGGATCGTGACGTGCAACCGCCAGTGCCGGAGACCTTCGAGGGCCTCGCGTGGATGTAGCCGCGTGCCGTACAGGAAGAACAGCGCGGCGATCGCGACGATCACCACCCAGTCCAGTGCCTCCGCGGCCGCGCCGCGGACCGGCAGGAAAGCGGCGACGACGACGGCGATGATGATGGCCAGGATGAAGCCGTCGATCGGAGAGCGATCGAGGAGATTCTTGAGCGTACGCATGGATGTGCCCCGAGGTCAGAGGTGTGAGACGACGCCGGCCGGCTCAGGCCGGGGTGGAGTCGCCCGCGCAGACGCCGCGCAGCGAGCAGGCGCCGCAGCTGCTGGTGCCGCAATCGGCCGCCGGGCCGGAGGGGTCCTCGTCGGCGGCGTGGCTGTGGGCTTCGTCGCCCGAACAGCAGGAGCAGCCGCCGTCGTCGACGGGTACGGCTGCGGCGGCGCGTACGCCGATGCCGCTGACCAGCCCGATCACCACGAGCGCGGCGACCAGCGCGACGAGTCCGAAGGCCAATGCCCATCCGCCCGGGACGGCGAGGGTCGCGATGCCGCCCAGTGCGAGGATCAGACCGGCGCCGAGGGTGCCCGGGCCGGCGATGCGGTTGGCGATGCGGAACGCCTCGTCGGATCGCATGGTCTCCGCGGAGCGGACGCCGATCCAGCGATTGCGCGGGAGGGTGCCGCGCAGTCCGCGGATTCCTACCACCGCCCAGAGTCCGGCCAGCACGAAGAGCAGTACGGCAACGGCGACGGACACGGCATTCACGACCCACAGCATACGACCGTGCGTCGTACCCGCCGAATCGGCGTACGGCGGCCGTTGCCGGCGGCGGCCGAGGCGACCGGATTGGGGAGCTGCGACCGACAGGATTTACCCTGGTCGCGTGACTTCAGCCGAGAAGACGAGCGGCGACACCGCCGGCACGACCGCACACCGATACACGGCGTCGGTCGCCGGCGAGATCGAGCAGCGCTGGCAGCAGACCTGGTCCGACGAGCGCGCCTACGAGGCGCCGAACCCCGTCGGGCCGCTCGCCGGTGACCTGTCCGCCTTCGGCGGCGGCGACGCCGACGCTGCCGAGAAGCTCTTCGTGCAGGACATGTTCCCCTACCCGTCCGGGGCGGGCCTGCACGTCGGCCACCCGCTCGGCTTCATCGCGAGCGACGTCTTCGCCCGCTACCAGCGGATGACCGGCAAGAACGTGCTGCACACGATGGGCTTCGACTCTTTCGGTCTGCCCGCCGAGCAGTACGCCGTGCAAACGGGCACCCACCCGCGCACCACCACCGAGCAGAACATCGAGCGCTACCTGGGCCAGATCCGACGCCTCGGGTTGGGCCACGACGAGCGTCGTCGGGTGGCCACCACCGACGTCGACTTCTACCGCTGGACCCAGTGGATCTTCCTGCAGATCTACAACGCCTGGTACGACGCCGACCAGGGCAAGGCCCGACGCATCTCCGAGCTCGTCGACGAATTCGCTTCGGGTGCAAGAGCATTGGGTGTCAAGTACGAGGGGCGCGACTGGGCCGACCTCTCCCCCGCCGAGCGCACCGAGATCCTCGACGACCATCGCCTGGTCTACCTGAGCGATTCGCTGGTCAACTGGTGCCCGGGACTGGGAACCGTGCTGGCCAACGAGGAGGTCACCGCCGACGGCCGCAGCGACCGCGGCAACTTCCCGGTCTTCCGGAAACACCTGCGGCAGTGGATGATGCGGATCACCGCGTACTCCGACCGGTTGCTCGACGATCTCGATCTGCTGGAC
This sequence comes from Gordonia sp. KTR9, assembly GCF_000143885.2. NCBI lineage: Bacteria > Bacillati > Actinomycetota > Actinomycetes > Mycobacteriales > Gordoniaceae > Gordonia > Gordonia sp. KTR9. The sequence goes on along the minus strand of NC_018581.1, from coordinate 5,399,193 downwards.
TGGCCGGACAAGGTCAAGACCATGCAGCGCAACTGGATCGGCCGCTCGCGCGGCGCCCAGGTGCGCTTCGACGTGCCCGGCGTCGGCGGCATCGAGGTCTTCACGACCCGTCCCGACACGCTCTTCGGCGCCACGTACATGGTCCTCGCGCCCGAGCATCCGCTCGTCGACGAGCTGACCGCGGGCCAATGGCCGTCCGGCACCGATGACCGCTGGACCCGCGGCGGCGCGGATCCCGCTGCTGCCGTTGCGGAGTACCGCGCGTCGATCGCCGCGAAGTCCGACCTCGAGCGCCAGGAGAACAAGGAGAAGACGGGCGTCTTCACCGGCAGCTTCGCGGTCAATCCTGTGAACGGCGAGCAGGTTCCGGTCTTCGTCGCCGACTACGTCCTCATGGGATACGGCACCGGCGCGATCATGGCGGTCCCGGCGCACGACGCCCGTGACCACGAGTTCGCCACCGTGTTCGGACTGCCGATCCGCGAGGTGATCGGCTCGGACACCGACATCGCCGCCGAGGCCTACGTGGGCGACGGTCCCCTGGTGAACTCCGGGTTCCTGGACGGTCGCAACGTCGAGGATGCGAAGGCGGCGATCGTCGAGCGCCTCGAGGCCGACGGTGTGGGCACCGGGAGGATCCAGTACAAGCTGCGCGACTGGCTGTTCGCGCGCCAGCGCTACTGGGGCGAACCCTTCCCGATCGTCTACGACGCCGCCGGCCAGCCGCATGCGCTGCCCGAATCGATGCTGCCGGTGGAGCTTCCCGAGGTCGACGACTATGCGCCGGTGTCGTTCGACCCCGACGACGCGGACAGCGAACCGTCGCCTCCGCTGGCCAAGGCCACGGAGTGGATGACGGTCGAACTCGATCTGGGTGACGGTGTGCAGACCTACACCCGGGACGCCAACGTCATGCCCCAGTGGGCGGGCAGTTCGTGGTACCAGCTGCGCTACATCGATCCCACCAACTCGGAAACCCTGTGCGCCAAGGAGAACGAGGCGTACTGGATGGGTCCTCGCCCGGCGCTGCACGGCGCGAACGACCCCGGTGGCCTCGACCTCTACATCGGTGGCGTCGAACATGCGGTGCTGCATCTGCTGTATTCGCGGTTCTGGCACAAGGTCCTGTTCGACCTCGGCTACGTCACCAGTCGCGAGCCGTATCGAAAGCTGTTCAACCAGGGCATGATTCAGGCGTACGCCTACACCGATTCGCGCGGCATCTACGTCCCGGCCGAGGAGGTCACCGAGGAGAACGGCGAGTTCTTCTACAACGGTGAGAAGGTCCGCCAGGAGTACGGCAAGATGGGCAAGTCGCTGAAGAACTCGGTGGCGCCCGACGACATCTGCCGTGATTACGGTGCCGACACCCTGCGCGTCTACGAGATGTTCATGGGTCCGCTCGACCAGTCACGGCCGTGGGCCACCAAGGACGTGGTGGGCTCGCAGCGATTCCTGCAGCGGATCTGGCGGCTCGTCGTCGACGAGGAGTCCGGCGCCCTGCGCGTCGCCGACACCGAACTCGACGACGACACGAAACGGTTGCTGCACAAGACGATCGCGGGCGTCCGCGAGGACTACGACGCGCTGCGCAACAACACGGCGGTCGCCAAGCTGACGGTGCTGACCAACCATCTCACCAAGAACTTCGAGAAGTCGGGCGCGCCGCGGGACGCCGTCGAACCTCTGGTGATCATGCTCGCTCCCCTGGCGCCGCACATCGCCGAGGAGCTGTGGCACCGGCTGGGTCGTGACACTCTCGTGGTGCGGGCCTCGTTCCCGGTGGCCGACGAGGCGTGGCTGGTCGAGGACACCGTCGAGATCCCGGTCCAGGTCAAGGGCAAGGTCCGCAGCCGGATCACCGTCGCGGCCGACGCCGACGAGGACACGATGCGCGCCGCCGCGCTCGCCGACGAGAAGATCGTCGCGATCCTCGACGGCGCCGAACCCCGCAAGGTCATCGTGGTCCCCGGCCGGATGGTGAACATCGTCCCCTGACAGCGCCCCCGCTCCCTGAGGCCTGGCGGCCGTCGTGGACTGCGAAAGAGCACTCGTGAGCGTCCGAATTCCATGCTCCCTGAGGTGCGAGCGAAGCGAGCCACGAAGGGTGTCGCAAGGGAACTCACCAGGCCCTTCGTGGCTCGTCGCTTGCGCTCCTCGCACCTCAGGGACCAGGGGGTATGTGGTTCTTTCGGGTTAGGGAGCGGGTTGGGCTCGCAAGCTCGCTCGTCAGGGAGCGGAGGCCGGTCGCTATCTACTTCTTCGGCAGTTTGCGCGCGTAATCGGAACCGATGGCGATCCAGCGGGAGAGTTGACGATCGGTGGCGATGCCCGCGTCGTCGACGCGAAGCCACCCTCGGGTCTCCCGGCCGGACATCACCATCGGTCGGGTGTGCGGATACTCGAGAAAACCGGCCGTTTCCTCCGGCGCGACGCGGACCAGGATGCCGCCTCTGCGGCTGGCCGCGACGGCCATGTTGCCGTTGATCAGGAACGCCAGCCCGCCGAACATGGCCTTCTCGTCGAGGCCGCACTCCGTCGCCAGTAGAGCGCGGATGCGGTAGGCCAGGTCCTCGTCGTACGCCACCGGTCCAGGCTATTCGGCTTCGGTCACGAACCGGGACTTGGCAACGAACTTACCGGGCAGTAAGGTACTGTCATGGCGATCAACCTGGAGCTCCCGAAGAAGTTCGATTCGACGGTCGAGCGCACCCACATGGCTGCCGAGCACCTGTTCCGGCCGATCTCGCGCAAGTACGACCAGGCCGAGCACGAGTACCCGGTGGAGCTCGATGAACTGGCGAAGCTCGCCAAGCAGGGCCGATCCTCAGAGAAGTCGGAGGACAGCGAGAGGACGTCGTCCGACGCGCCGTCCGCGAACGGCGCCAACATGCGCGCTCTGCTCTCGGCGCTGGAGATGAGCTGGGGCGATGTCGGTCTGCTGCTCTCCATCCCGGGTCAGGGTCTCGGCAACGCGGCGATCGCGGCGGTGGCCAACCCCGAGCAGCTCGAACGCTTCGGCGATGTGTGGGCGGCGATGGCCATCACCGAGCCGAGCTTCGGCTCGGATTCGGCGGCGGTCTCCACGACCGCGACCCTCGACGGCGACGAGTACGTCCTGAACGGCGAGAAGATCTTCGTGACCGCGGGCTCGCGCGCCGACCACGTCGTCGTGTGGGCGACCATCGACAAGAGCGTCGGCCGCGCGGCCATCAAGAGCTTCGTCGTGCCGATGACCACCGACGGTGTCACCGTGGCCCGCCTCGAGCACAAGCTCGGCATCAAGGCTTCCGATACTGCGGTGGTCCGGTTCGAGAATGCTCGGGTTCCGGCCGAGAATCTGTTGGGTTCGCCGGAGATCGACACCAAGAAGGCCTTCGGCGGGGTCATGCAGACCTTCGACAACACCCGCCCGGTCGTCGCCGCGATGGCCATCGGACTCGGCCGCGCATCTCTGGAGGAGCTGCGTCGAATGCTGGAGGAGGCGGGCCACGAGATCGATTACGACCGCCCCGCCTCGTCGCAGCACGCCACCGTCGCCGAGTTCATCCGACTCGAATCCGACTGGGAGGCATCGTGGTTGCACACGGTGCGGGCAGCGTGGATGGCCGACAACAAGCAGCCGAACTCGACCGAGGCGTCGATGTCGAAGGCGAAGGCCGGCCGTACGGTCACCGACATCACCAACAAGACCGTCGAGATCGGAGCCACCGCGGGCTATTCGGAGACGTCGCTGGTGGAGAAATGGGCTCGCGACTCGAAGATCCTGGACATCTTCGAAGGGACGCAGCAGATCCAGCAGCTGATCATCGCCCGACGTGTGCTGGGCAAGACCTCCGCGGATTTGAGGTAGTGGTTCGCGGTTGGCGAACTCTAATGCGCAAACCGGACACATCTCGGATGTCCGAGTGTGACGATGGGGAAGGACGAGGGCCGAACCAGGCGCCCTGACCGAGCACCCATCCATCGGAGGTGGTGTGGCATGACCGCACCCGACAACATCACGATCGATCCGTCACTGATCGACCTGTACAAGGACCTGCACCGTAATCCGGAGTTGGGTTTTCGAGAAGGTCGGACCGCTTCGATCGTCGTGGATCACCTCCGCGCATCGGGATTCGAGGTCACCACCGGGGTGGGCAAGACAGGTGTCGTCGGTGTCCTCCGAAACGGGGACGGGCCCACCGTGGTGTCCCGGGCGGACATGGATGCGCTACCCGTGCGAGAGGACACCGGTCTCGACTACGCCAGCACCGCCACCGCCATCGACGGCGACGGTGAGTCGGTTCCGGTCGCGCACGCCTGCGGTCACGATCTGCACACCACCTGCCTTCTCGGTGCGGCTGCTGTCCTGGCGGGTGAGATATCCGCGTGGTCGGGCACCTTGATCGTCGTGTTCCAACCTGCCGAAGAGTTGGGTGCCGGAGCCCAGGCGATGGTCGACGACGGCCTGTGGGACAGGTTTCCGAAGCCGGATGTCGTTCTCGGTCAACACGTGTCACCACTGCCGGCCGGGAAGATCGCCGGTCACGCGGGCGCATCGTACGCCGGCTCGGATTCTCTGCGGATACGTCTGGTGGGTCGAGGTGCGCACGGCTCGATGCCGGAGGCCTCCGTCGACCCCATCGTGTTGGCGGCCTCGACGGTGCTGCGATTGCAGACCGTGATCTCGCGGGAGATCCCGAGCACGGCGACGGCCGTGCTGACCGTGGGATCCATCCACGCCGGGGATGCCGCGAATGTCATTCCGGGAGAGGCGGAAATACAGCTGAACATCCGCAGTTACGAAGAGAGCGTGCGCAGTAGGATCCTCGACAGTGTCGAGCGCATCGTGCGCGGTGAGGCTGCAGCATCGGGTGCACCGGAAGAACCGACCATCACCGAGATCGAACGCTTCCCGGTGGTGACGAACGACGCCGCTGCGCTTTCCACGACACTCGGTGCGTTCGCGGACTGGTTGGGGGAGAACAACATTCTCGATCCAGGCGCGGGCGCGGGGAGCGAAGACGTGGGGATCCTCGCGACGAGCTGCGGAGCGCCGCTCTCGTACTGGCTGCTCGGCGGAGCGGACCCGACTCTCTTCACGACCGGTGACATGACGGATCCGGCCCTGTTGAAGGTTCCGTCCAACCATTCGCCGCACTACGCGCCGGTCATCGATCCGACGCTGTCGATCGGGGTGCGCGCGCAGGTCGTCGCCGCGCGGACCTGGCTGGGCCCGGCCGCCTGATCGCGCACCGAGCCGGGAACCTCACACCCGGCCGATGAGCCAGTCGGCGATGGTCGCGGCGTTGCGGGGATCGGTCGCCACCCCTGGGTGTCCGGTGAAATGATCGGTATAGGTCACCGACACCCCCGACCGTCGGTAGGTGTCGACCAGACCGGCCACCAGCGGTTGCGGGGACACGGTGTCGACGGTGCCGGAGTCGACCCGGACCGGAAGAGCCTTCGAGAAGCGAAGTCGCGCAACATCGTTGTTGCGAAGGGTCGTCAGCAGCCGCTGCTTCATCTCCTCGCCGCGGGGTCCCAGCAGCTGGGTGGGTGCGAGACCGCCGAACGAATCCGCTGCCGTCAGGTCTGCGTAGCAGCGGGTCTCGACCTGAGGACGCAGTTCGCGCGCCCGGGCGCTGAGTCCGCCGTTGTCCATCAGTTCGTCGAACGCGGGATCAGCTGCAGCCGCACCGCTCCCGATCAGCGCGGCCAGTCCCATGAGTTCGTTGACGGCCGGCCCGGCGACGGGGACGTTGGACGCGCCGTCGAGCAGGCCGGCGACTCGTGTCGGTGGTGCCAGCGCCGACACGGCCCGTAACCGCAGGGGTCCCCACTCCGATGACGGACGAGCAGCGGCCGACAGTGCGGCGACGGCTCCCTCCGAATGGCCCGCCACGACGACGTCGCGACCGATGCGCGGATCGTGATCGGCCGCCGCGAGCGCCATGTCGATCGCCGACCGCGCCAACGAGTCCCCGATGAGATAAGGATGTGGCCCCGGCCCGCCGATACCCTCGAAGTCCGGGCGCACCACGACGAAACCGGCGTCGAGCAGCCGGGCGACGATGCCATCGCCGGACGTCATGCGGGGTAGTTCGCTGTGGCCGGCGTGGGCAACCGACGGGGCGCACGCGTCGGCTGCCCCCACGGTCATGTGGTTCCACACGGCAAGGGGCCAGCCACCTGCGGGTGGCGGCGTCGGCGGGGTGAGGAGGGTTCCGGACATGACCGTCGGCACGCCGCGGATCGAGGTCGAGGTGTATCGCACGCGCAGCGTCGAATCAGCCTGGGGTAGGGCGACAGTCCGGTCGGCCACCATCTCGGTGTCGATGATGCGAGGGACCACGTGCGAGACGGTCACCGATCCCTCGCTCGGCGCTGCCCACGACGGGGCGGCGCCGGTGAGGACTGCGGCACAGGCCATTCCGACAACCAGGAGGCCGGAGGCCAGTCGTCGGCCAGCGGCTCGGCTCTTGTCCTTCGCGGTCAGTGTCACCGTCACCCCAGCAGCCTAGCCGCGATGGATGGGTCGCGTGCCGGGCTGAGCCCTGCCGCGGCACGGATCAGCGCAGCAGACGTTCCCGCAGTTGGGCTTCGCGCACCAGGCGTTCGGTGTCTCGGCGCCGGCGCTCGGCCATGATCGCCGACAACACGTCCTCGAACTGGGCACCGGGCGGGGGAGCGGGGGCGACGAACGGTGCGACGTCGAACACGATCCGGCGGGCGGCGTACGCCCGTGGTTCGGGCTTCATGCCGTGCCGGCCGTTGAGGAACTGCCTGATGACCACCGCGAGCGGGTCGGGAAGTGCGGCCATGTCGGCGGAGACGGCCCATGACCGCAGACCCGGCGGCATGTCGATGGGGGCCTGTTCGACGAGCCGATGACGGTCGCGGATCACGTAGGTCCCGGCGAGCAGATCACCCAGGCGCTTGTTTCGTCGGGAGATGGCCGCCGAGATGAGCGCCGGGAGTCCCAGACAGGCGTAGAGCTCGATGAACCCGATCAGCGCGCGGGTCAGCGAGTGCCGGAAACCCGTCGGACCGGCGTCATCTCGGACCGTCCGGAGGCCGAGGACGAGGTGGCCCACGGACTTTCCCGGGGTGACGGTCTCCAGCAGTGTCGGAAGAGCGACGACGGCGAGGATGGGAATCAACGTGTTGATGGTTCCGCGCCACGCGTCACTCGCCTCGCCGGCGACCTTGAACGACATCCACCACAGGAACAACCACAGGCCGAAACCGAGCAGGACGTCGAGGATGCCCGACAGAATCCGGTAGCCGAGGTTGGCCGGCGGCAGTGCGAGAGCGACGGCTTCGCCGGAGACCAGGTCGTCGCGCCCGACGCCGACCGTCGTCGTGGCGCCCGCACCCCATACTGGGGGTCGCGGCGGCACGGGATGAGACATCACGCCTCACCCTACGACGCGATACCGCGACGCGGCGTCGGGAACACACACCCGCGAGGTCCCGCTGAATGACACGTGCCGCGGTCGCGCGAATGCCGGATACCCTGGCCGCGTGGATCTCGACGCCTATGTGTCCGCGCACCGCGCGACGTGGGAGCGGCTCGACGCGCTATCCCGGCGTCGCCGACTCACCGGTGCCGAGGCCGACGAGATGATCGACACCTATCAGCGCGTGGCCACCCATCTGTCGGTCATCCGGTCGACCGCCCCCGACGCGTCGCTCGTCGCGTACCTGTCGGCTCTCCTGGCTCGCGCCCGCGGCCGTGCGACCGGAACCCGCGTCAGCACGCCGACGACGGTGATCGAGTTCTTCACCCGGTCGTTCCCCGCCGCCCTGTACCGGATGCGCTGGTGGTGGCTGTCGGTGATGGGTGGGTCGCTCGGCGCAGCGGCGATCATGACGTGGTGGGTTCTGGCCCATCCGCGCATCGAGAGCTCGTTCGCGTCGCCCGCCGAGATCGAAAGCCTCGTCACCAACGACTTCGAGAACTACTACAGCGAATACGAGGCGACGTCGTTCGCCGCGCGGGTGTGGACCAACAACTTCTGGCTGGCCGCCCTGTGTATCGCCTTGGGGGTGTTCGGCTTCCCGGTGATCTGGATGCTTTATACGAACGTCCTGAATCTGGTGGTCGTGGCGTCGATCATGATTCGCCACGGTCGCGGCGACCTCTTCTTCGGACTGATCCTGCCGCACGGGATGCTCGAGTTGACCTGCCTGTTCGTCGCCGCGGGGGTGGGTCTGCGGATCTTCTGGGCGTGGGTGTCCCCGGGAAATCGGACGCGTGCAACGGCTCTCGGGGAGGAGGGCCGGGCGGCGGTCGGAGTCGCACTGGGTCTGGTGGTCGTGCTGTTGCTGTGCGGGGTCATCGAGGCATTCGTCACGCCGTCCCCGCTGCCGACCTGGGCGCGCATCGGGATCGGTGTGACGGCCTGGTCGCTGTTCATGGCCTACGTCTTCGTCGCCGGCCGTCGCGCTCACGAGTACGGGGACACCGGTGACCTCGACGAGGCCGACCGCGGACTCACGGTGCCGACGGTGAGATAGCGCCTGTCGGGGTCCGGTCGCGACGTGCCGGCGCTTACGATCTCCGGGAGAGTCGACGACGACGAAGGGAACACTCTGATGGCCACTCGCAAGGGATCACTGGACGCTGTCTCGCTGCTGGGCGGGGGACTGGCCGCGACCGGCGTGGCGCACTTCGTGGCGCCGCAGGTCTTCGCTCCGATCACCGCGCCGGTGTTCCCTGACGACACCACCACCTGGACCTACCGCAACGGTGCCTCCGAGACCGCGATCGGCCTCGCGCTGGTGTCGCCGCGGACCCGGCGGCTGGGCCTCATCGGCCTCGCCGGCTACCTGGGTTTCCTCGGGTACCGGGCGGCGCTGGCACGCGGCTGACGCGGGTCCGTTGACCAGAGTGCGGGATGCGTGCCGGAAACCGGTACGTATCCCGCACTCTGTGATCAGATTCGACCGAACTCCGCCATCGCGTCGGCGAGGGTCATGCCGTTGCGGATCGCGGCACGGACGTCGACCTCCTTCTCGGTCATGGCTTCGGCCGCCTCGAGCACGACGTCGACGACCCCACCGGGGATGACGATGACACCGTCGTCGTCGCCGAGGATGAAGTCCCCGGGTTCGATGACGACCGGTTTCCCGGACGCACCCGGCAGGGTGACGGTCGTCTGCCACGCACTGACGCGCCAGCGGCCGCTGGTCTGGACCGAGGCCGGATAGCGGGAGAACGTCGTGAAACCGATCTCGTGCAGCCACTTCTTGTCGCGCACACCGCCGTCGAGCACTGCGCCGGGGGAACCCCGCTGCATCATCCCGATCGCGACGAGTTCACCGAAGTAACAGACGCCGCGCCCGTTCCCCTGCCACACGGACACCTCGTCCGGGCCGATCTGGTTGCACGCCCGCGCTTTCAGCGGGTCTCGTCCCGGGGTGTCGCTCATCGCGCCCGAGATCGTGAACGCCCACCCGGCCAGACGCTCGCGCCCGGCCACACACGTGACGTCGGTGGCGAGTGCCTGATCGCGGTGGCCGAGGTCATCGAGGACGTCGGCGACATTCGCGACATCGACGGTGAGGAACCGGGAGCGGATGAGTGCGCGATCGGTGGTTGTGCGGGTGGGCATCAGCTGCAGACTTTCGGTGAGAACGGGTGGAACCGGGGGAACTGCCGTCGGATCACGTGTCCTGGCGCGTACGCATCCGTAGGCGGCGGAACGCGGTGAACAGGACCACGACGGCGAGAACGCCGTAGAGGACCCACGTGATCGCGCTGCCGATCAGTACGCTCGGATCACCGCCGCTCGACATCATCGCGTTGCGCAGGCTGGTCTCGGCGAGGGGGCCGAGGACGACGCCGATCATGACCGGAGCGAGCGGGAACCCGTAGCGGCGCAGTAGATATCCGACGAAGGCGATAGCGATGACCAGGATGAGATCGGTGATCGCGGCCGATGTGGCGTACACGCCGAGGACACAGAACACCGCGATACCCGCGTAGAGGTAGTGCCTGGGGATCAACAGCAACTTCGCCCAGATGGCCGCGAACGGCATGTTGAGGATCAGCAGCATGACCAGTCCGATGAACAGGCTGGCGATGAGCGTCCAGACGAGATCGGCGTTGCGTTCGAAGAGCAGGGGGCCGGGCTGCAGACCGTACTGCTGGAACGCGGCCAGCATGATCGCCGCGGTGGCGGAAGTGGGCAGGCCCATCGCGAGCAAGGCCCCCATCGCGGTGCCCGACGTCGCGTTGCCCGCCGCCTCCGGTCCGGCGACGCCGCGGATGGCGCCCTGTCCGAACTGGGGGTCGGGGCGCTTGCGGTCGAGACGCCGCTCGGTCCCGTAGGCGAGGAACGTGGGCACCTCCGCGCCACCGACCGGGATGACGCCGAAAGGAACACCGAAACCCGTGCCGCGCAACCACGCCGGGAGCGCCTCACGGAACTCGGCGCGCTTGAGGAAGGGCCGCCCGATGACGGCGTCCGTATCCGGGGCACGCGTGCGATGGATGCGAGACGCGACGTAGATGACCTCGCCCAGGGCCAGGGTGCCGACGGTGATCACGATGATGCTGATGCCGTCGAACAACTCGGGTGCGCCCATGGTGAAGCGCTGGGTGCCCGAGATCCCGTCGATCCCGATGACCGCGAGGATCAAGCCGATGAGCAGCCCGGTCAGGCCCTTGATGACGGAGTCGGAGACCACCGACGCGATCGCGATGAAGGCGAAGACGGCGAGTGCGAAGTACTCGGCGGGACCGAACTGGATCGCGAGGTCGGCGAGCTTGGGCGCGAAGAACACGACGATGGTCGTCGCGATCATGCCGCCGATGAAGGCGCCGATGGCGGCCGTGGCCAGCGCCTGCGCGGCCCTCCCGCGCTTGGCCATCCGGTGACCTTCGAATGATGTCGCGATAGCCGTGGACCCCCCGGGCGTGTTCATCAGGATGCCCATGGTCGAGTCGCCGAACAGGCCGCCGAAGTACACGCCGGCGAACATGATGAACGCGGCAGTGGGGTCGAGCGTGAAGGTCACCGGTAGCAACAGCGCGACGGCCATCGCCGAACCGAGACCGGGGAGCACCCCCACCGCGGTGCCGAGCAGCGCGCCGATGAAGACCCAGAGCAGGTTCATCGGGGTGAGCGCCTGGGAGAACCCCTCCAACAGGAGCGAGATGTTGTCCATCAGAACAGTCCTCCCAGGATGCCGGCGGGCAGATTCAGTCCCAGACCCGCCGAGAAGAACGCCTGCACCGCGCAGGAGACGACGAGGGACACCGCGATGTCGAGAACCGGGCGGGTGGAACCCATGGCGTGGGCGACGATCCAGAACAGCAGTGCGGCCGACAGGATCCAACCCAGGGGGATCAGCAGCACGGTGAAGGCGATCAGCCCGCCCAGGACGAGACCCATTGCACGCCAGTCACTCTGCGTGCGCCACTGCCCGGTCGCCGGCGGCACGATGTCGGGATCGGGCTCGTCCGGGTGACGTAGCGTCTGGACGGTCAGGAGACCGGCGATGAGGTAGGCGCAGATCGTCAAGATGATCGGGAAGAATGCCGGTCCGGGAGTTGCTGCGCTGCCTGGGATGTCCATCCCGATGATGCCGGCGGTCAGGTAGACGGCAAGCGCGAGCATCATTCCTGCGACGACCAGGCCGCTTCGTCCGGTGAGCGGTCGGCGTGCGCGGTCCGGCCGGTCGTCGAGCGGCGTGCCGGCGGGCTGGGCCGCCGCGTTGTCAGTCGTCATGATGGGCCGCCTTCACTGCCAGTACCGGGACCTCGGCATCGATGAGGATGCGTTGGGCATTCGAACCGAGCAGAAGCTTCCCGACGCGCGACCGTCGGCGCAGGCCGACGACGATGAGATCGGCGGACAACTCCTCGGAGACGTCGATGAGTTCGGCGGCCGGGTCGGAGTCCTCGCGACGATGGCCGAGCCAACGAATCGCGTTGCCGTCGACCGCGTTTCCGGCACGCGCGAAGTCGGGTTCGGTGATGCCGCCGTCGTCCTCGACAGCAGCGGTGTCCATGTCGAAGACGATGAGTGGAGTGTTCTCGCTGTTCGCGAGGCGCCGGCCGTGCTCGAGCGCAGCTCGACCTTCGGGGGTATGGGCGAAGGCGACAAGGATGGTCATGGGGTCTCCGTGATGTCGTGTGGGGCAGGGGTGATGCGGTCCGGGCCGGGTTCGAGGGTCAGTACCCGAGATCGGCCCAGATGCCGCGGACGAACTCCGATTGCTGGTCGATGACCTGGGTGAATCCGTTGCCGGGCGTGAACGTGTCGGACCAGTTGTTGCGCTGCAGCGCGTCGCGCCACTCCGGTGACTCGACGACCTCGGTGACGATCGCCTCGAGTTCGGTCCGCTCGTCGTCGGTGATCCCCGGCGGTGCGACCACGCCGCGCCAATTGGTGAGGGTGACGTCGAAACCCAACTCCGACAGCGTCGGCAGATCGATGGCCGGAACCGGATCGGGGGCCGAGATCGCCAGCGCGCGTAGATTTCCGGCGGCGATCTGGTCGACGAAGTCCTCGTAGCCGCTGACCGATGCCTTGATCGTCCCCGACATGAGCGAGGTCGCCAGTTCGCCGCCGCCGGAGTACGCGATGTAGTTGACCGCGGCAGGGTCGACGCCGTTTTCGCGAGCCATCTGGCTGATGATCATCTGATCCACGCTGCCCAGCGACCCGCCACCGAAGGTGAATCCCTTCGGGTCCTTCTTCCACGCGGCCATCAGCTCGTCGATGGTCGTGATCGGGGAATCGTCCGGTACGACGACCACGTCGTAGTCATCGGCAAGGCGCGCGATGGGGGTGACGTCACCGAGATCCACGTCGGATCCGTTGATGTTGATCGCGCCCAGCATCGTGATGCCCATGACCATGATCGTGGTGGCGTCGCCCGTCATGCCGGCGAACTGGCTGAGTCCGATGGTGCCCCCGGCGCCGGGGATGTTGACGACCTGCGAGTTGTTGACGATGTTCTGCGCTCGCATCGCCTGCTGCATCTCACGCGCCGCGCCGTCCCAACCTCCGCCGGCGGCGGCGGGCGCGATCAGGGTCAGTTGCGACCGAGCGTCCGCGCCGCCCTCACTCCCGGCCGCGTCGATGACACCGACGGCGATGATCGCCGCAGCCACCAAAGCGCCGAGTGCCTTGACGAACGTGGGCAGACGCCTCGGGGTGGAGGCTGCCGGTGGGGTCTCGGCCGGTTCGTCGGCACGGGGAGGTGGTGAGGTCATGCGTTCCTCGTTTCCATTCGGGGTCGGTCGCCGAGGCCGAGTGCTACCAACATCGTCTTCTCGCTTCTGGATCGGATGTGAGGACAATCACGTCGGTGGTCACATCAGGAGTGTTCGTGTAACCGGCATCACGATCACGCTTAGGCGCATAAGTATCGTTTTGCGCTTTTTGCGCGGTCAGGCGAGTGCTGGTTATAGATTATAACCTATGACCGTGACGCGGGCCACATCGCACAAAACGCTGATGTGGCTGTCAGGCGGTTGCGGAATCCTCGCCGAGCGCATCGATCGCGCGACGGCCCAGGCTGTTGCCGATGTGCTCGCGCATCACCGCATCCGCTCGACCGGCGTCGCCGTCGGCGACGGCCTCCATGATCGCCCGGTGCTCGGCGGTGACCCGCGACCGGTCGGCGGGTGAGTCGCCTCGGTGGGAGAGGCCGATGACGCGGTAGCGGTCCGCCTTGTCCCAGAGTCGTTCGAGGATGTCGATCAGGACGGGATTACCCGACGCGCGATACACGGTGCGGTGAAACTCCCGGTGGCGGACAAGGGCATCGAGATCGGATGCGCTGGCGATGGGCGACAGGCGGTCGAAGGCGTCGCTGATGGCCGCGATGTCGGAGGATGTGCGGGTTCGCGCGGCCAGCGCCGCCGCGAGCGGGTCGAGGTTCTCGCGCACCTGGTACAGGTGACGCGCCTCGTCGGCGGACACCGGGGTCACCCGGGCGTCTCGGTGGGCCTCGAGCTCGACCATGCCCTCGGCGGACAGCCGGCGGATCGCCTCGCGGAGAGGTGTGGTGCTGACACCGATCTCGGCGGCGAGCTTGGCCTGGGGGATCACCGCGCCGGCCGGCAGTACGCCGGTCAGGATTCGTCGCTGGAGTTCTGCGTATGCGTAATCATTCTTGGTGAACATCCCGCCCGGTGTCGTCATGGCGGGCCTCCCGGCAGTGGTCATGGGCGTCGAGATCCGGCGCGAGCGGACTCCGAGATGATAGCATCGGTGGTGCAAGTTATAGGTTATAACCTATGATGGGGGCATGAGCAGAACTGAGTACCACGGGCGATCCGATTTGCCGGTGGTCGACGTCGCGCGACGGGTCGGAGCCGACGTGTACCGGCAGTGGCCCACAGTCATTCGTCTGCTCGCCGAGAACGTGAGTCGCCATGCCGACGCCGAGACGCGGGATCGGGCCCTGGACGACATGACCCGGTGGCTTCGTACCGGCACGAGTGAGGCCGAGATCCCTTATGTACCAGGTCGGTTGTTGATGCACGACACGACCAGCACGCCCGCCCTGGTCGACATCGCCGCCATGCGTGACGCGGTTGCCGCTCGAGGTGGGGACCCGACGGCGTTGAGTCCGCGCCTACCGGTGGAGGTCTCGGTGGACCATTCCCTCGCGGTCGAGTCGTTCGCGCGCCGCGATGCCGCTGTCATCAACCTGGCCCATGACATGCGTCGCAACGCGGAGCGGTACCGCTTTCTGTCGTGGGCGTCGAAGACCATGGACACCGTGCACATCAACCCGCCGGGCACCGGGATCATGCACACGATCAACCTCGAACAGCTCGCCACCGTGGTGACGGTGGAGGCGATCGACGGCGTCGACCACGCGGTACCCGACATGATGCTCGGCACCGACAGCCATACGCCCATGATCAACGGACTCGGTGTATTGGGCTGGGGTATAGGTGGTTTGGAAGCTGAAACGGTGATGTTCGGCATGCCGACCACACTTCGAATCCCGGAGGTGGTCGGAGTGCGCCTCACCGGGACGCTCTCCGCGGGCGTGATGGCCACGGACCTCGCGCTGGTGGTCACCCACCGTCTGCGCGAGATCGGGGTCACGGGCGAGTTCGTCGAGTTCTTCGGACCGGGCGTATCGGGACTGTCGGTGGGTGAGCGGGCCGTGATCGCCAACATGGCCCCGGAATACGGTGCCACCACCGGGTTCTTCCCCGTCGACGCGCGGACCGTCGAATACCTTGCCGACACCGGGCGTTCGACAGAGCACTGTGATCTCGTCGAGTCGGTGACACGTCGTCTCGGCCTGTGGTTCGATCCCGACGCCGCACCGCGCTTCACGCGCACGATCGACATCGACCTGGACGCGGTGGTTCCTTCCGTGGCCGGTCCGCGCCGTCCGCAGGATCTGGTGCCGGTGACCGACCTCCCGGCGACCTTTCGCGCCGAGGGACCACCTCGGTGTGATGACGAGACCGAGATGCCTGCCTTCCCCGTCGCCATCGCGTCGATCACGAGCTGTACCAACACCTCTGACCCACGCCTCCTGATCGCCGCCGGCCTGGTTGCCCGCCGCGCGCGGGAGCGGGGGATGCAGGTGCCGCCGTATGTGAAGACCTCCCTCGCGCCGGGTTCGCCCTCTGCCGCCGGCGTACTGGAGCGAGCCGGTCTGGTCGACGACCTGTCCGCGGTCGGGTTCGATATCGTCGGATTCGGTTGTGCCACTTGTATCGGCAACTCGGGTCCGCTGCCGGCGGAGATCATCGCGGTGGCTGCGGCGCGCACGCGGAAGCCGGTGGCGGTCCTCAGCGGCAATCGCAACTTCCCCGGGCGCGTCCACCCGGACCTCGAACTGGGCCTGCTGATGTCACCGCCGATGGTGATCGTCTTCGCGCTCGCGGGTGATGCGGGCATCGACCCCATGTCCGAACCGATCGGCATCGACGCCGACGGACGGGACGTGATGCTCGCCGACCTGTGGCCCGCCCCGGAGGAGATCAATGCCCTCACGGATGCGGCGCGACGGCCGCGCGATGTCGTCGACGACTTCGCAGCGGCGTCCCGCAATCCGGCGTGGGACGCACTCGATGTGCCGGATGGGCCGCTGTTTCCGTGGGATCCGTCGTCGACGGCGCTGCGACGTCCGCCCTTCGCCGATGACGACTTCGCGCACAGCATGCTGGGCGATTACCACGCCCACCCGCTGCTCGTCCTCGCCGATGACATCACCACCGACCACATCTCGCCGGCCGGGGCCATCCACGTCGACAGTCCGACCGGTCGATACCTCGTGGAGCGGGGTGAGGCCTCGGGCGACCTCAATGTCTACGCGTCTCGGCGCGGCAACTGGGAAGCCATGCTGCGGGGCGGTTTCCAGAACAAGAACGTCCACAACGCACTCGCCCCGCACGCAGGACCCGCGCAGACCGTACATGCACCCACCGGCACGGTCTTGTCCCTCCCGGACGCCGCCCGGCGGTATGCCGACGACGGCGACGCGGTGGTGATCGTGGCCGGTGAACGGTACGGAATGGGCAGCTCGCGCGACTGGGCGGCAAAGCTGGTGCGTCTACTCGGAGTGCGGGCGGTGCTCGCGCGCAGTTTCGAACGTATCCACCGGTCCAACCTGATCGGGGTGGGCGTCCTGCCGTTGCTCATTCCCGCCGATGTCGACGGCGGGCTGCAGGACCTGCGGCCGGGAGACCTGCTGCACATCGTCGGCACCGCCGACGCCGTCGACCGCGGGACGGTGGCGGTCGTGGTCCGGCGGGTCGACGGGACCGAAGTGCGCTTCGACGCTCAGGTCGCCGTAGAGACCGACCTGGACCGCCGACTTCTTCGACGGGGCGGTGTCATCCCCAGCATTCTGGACGAGCAACTCGGGAGATGACGGACTACGAACCGGGGACGCTCGTGGATGCCGCGGTTCGCTCGGAACCACCCAGCTTCGGGCTCGCTTGCGCGCACAGTGCGCGGTGGCAAGCATGAGTCAGCGCCCGCCGGCTGCATCGTCCTCGGCGGTGTCGAATGCCGCCCGAGCACGTTCGATGTCAGGCATATGTGCCTTCGCCCATTCGAGGATCACATCGATCGGTGGACGAAGTGTCTTGCCCAGCGCTGTGATTCGGTACTCGACCGCAACCGGACGCGAGCTCAGCAGTACCCGTTCGACGATGCCGTTCCGCTCGAGCTTGCGCAATGTCGCGGTGAGCGATTTCTGGGTGACCGTTGGGATGGCGCGCCGCAAACCGTTGAAGCGGCAGGGTTGCTCGCAGAGTTCGTTCAAGACCGCCAACGACCATTTGTCGAGCACCTGATCGAGCAGTTCGCGATGTGGTGCGCTGATCGCGAGCTCGACGGACTGTCCACCGGTATCGGTCATGAAACCACGTCTCCTTGAAGTGTCCTGCAGCCACCAAGTATCAAAGATATACCGATTGGACGCCGCTAAGGAGAACACCATGACCGTTGACTACTCGACCCCGCGGGGCATGACCCAGCCGACGCCGTACCACCACGTCGCTGTGGGCACGGGGACGCGTCACGTGCACGTCAGTGGCCAGATCGCTCGAACGGCCGACGGATCGCCCGTGGCACCGGGTGACCTGGCGGGCCAGGTTGCTCAGGCGTTGCGAAACACCGCGACTGGACTTTCAGGGGCAGGAGCCACTTTCGGCGACGTCCTGCGGTTGACGTTCTACGTGACCGACTGGGCGCCCGAGAAGATCGCCGACTTCATGGCCGGTGTCGAGCGCGTCGCCGAGGACATCGGTTTGCCGTCTCCCATGCCACCGGCCTCGTTGATCGGCGTGGACTACCTCTTCGAACCCGATGTCCTCGTCGAAGTAGAGGCCACGGCGATCCTCGACTGACTGCCGCCGGCCCGTTGACCAGGGTGCGGGATGCGTAGAGGAAACCGCTACGCATCCCGCACTCTGCAGCGCGGGGGCCGGACGACCGCGACCGGTTACAGCAATCCCCGCGACTTGAGCAGCAGATAATGATCGGCGAGCTTCGCGGGCAGCTTGTCGGGGGCCGCGTCCACCACGTCGACGCCGAGCCGGCCCACCGCGGTGGCGGTCCGATCGCGCAGGGTGAGCGTGCGTGCCGCGGCCGCGGCGTCGTAGATCTGGGTGGCGTCGTCGCGCTCGGTCAGCATCGCGTCGAGTGCAGGGTCGGCGACGGAGCCGATGATGACCTTGTAGCGCTGCGCGAGTACTGCCAGTGGGGGGAGGAGCGACTCCTCGACGGCTGCGGGTTCGAGGGGTGTGAGCAGCACCAGCAACGCGCGCTGGCGACCGATCTTGGCGACCTCGGCACCGAGCAGCGGCCAATCCGCCTCCAGGAGAGCGGGTTGGAGGTCGGCCATGGCGGTGACGAGACTGTTGAGCAGCATGGTGCGGCCGACGCCGACCACCCGTCGATGGACTCGGCGGTCACCGGCGATGAGATCCACCCGGTCACCGGCGTGCGACGCGAGGGCGGCCAGCAGCAGGGCGGCGTCCATCGCGGCGTCGAGTCGAGGGGTGTCGCCCACGCGCCCGGCTGACGTCCGTGAGGTGTCCAAGACGATGACGATGTGGCGGTCCTTCTCCGGCTGCCAGGTACGGACCACCGTCGAACGGCGCCGGGCGGTGGCCCGCCAGTCGATGCTACGGACGTCGTCACCCTCGACATAGTCACGAAGGGAATCGAATTCGGTGCCCTGACCCCGTACCCGCACCGCGGATCTGCCGTCGAGCTGGCGGAGATGGGCCAGCCGAGAGGGCAGCAACCGTCTCGAGTCGAAGGGTGGGAGTGCGCGAACGCGGCCCGGCAGGGGTACCGACCGTTGGCGTCCGGCGACGCCCAGCGGTCCCAGTCGCCGCACGGCGACCCGGACGGCGAGCCGGTCACCGCGGCGCGTGGGGGCGAGAGTCGTTGTCACCGAACGTGCCTCCGCACGCGGGATCGTCACCCGATGGGTGTTCTCCGACGCACCGGCCGAAGGCTGCCAGCTGTCGCGAAGCACGCCACGGAAGGTCCCCGAGCCGTGGTTCGTGACCGTGATCGAACATGTCGTGCTCTGACCGAGCCGGATCGGGCCGGGCGCCGAACGCGACATGGTGATCGACTTCGTGGACCCCGCCAGCGCGATGTCGAGGCACATGAGCAGGACGCAGAACATCGTCCACAGAACGGGGACCGCGTAATTCGGCCAGATCAGGACGGGCACTGCGCCGAGCAGCACCAGGATCAGGAAGCGGCCGGTGAGGAACATCAGCGGGGGACGGGCACCGAGTTGATGGCGGCGTCGAGCACCGAGCCCACCGACACCCCCTCGAGTTCGGCCTCCGGGCGCAACGACAGGCGGTGCGCCAGCGTCGATTGGGCGAGCGCCTGCACGTCATCGGGGGTCACGAAGTCGCGGCCGTTCAACCACGCCCATGCGCGGCTCGTGCCCAGTAGGGCGGTGGCTCCTCGCGGGCTGACGCCGAGTGCCAGCGACGGTGAGAACCGGGTGGCCCGAGCGATGTCGACGATGTAGGCGGTGACCTGCGGAGCGACCGTCACCCGACGGACCTGCTCGGCGCCGGCCTCAACGTCGGCGGCCGTGGCGACCGGCCGGAGCCCTGCGGCGGACAGGTTGCGCGGATCGAATCCGGATGCGTGCCGCGTGAGCACGGTGATCTCGTCGTCGCGAGGCGGGAGCGGCAACGTGACCTTCAGCAGGAACCGATCGAGCTGCGCTTCGGGCAGAGGGTACGTGCCCTCGTACTCGACGGGGTTCTGGGTCGCGGCGACGAGGAACGGGCTGGGTAGCGGGCGCGGATCACCGTCGACGGTGACCTGACGTTCCTCCATCGCCTCCAGCAGCGATGCCTGCGTCTTCGGCGGGGTGCGGTTGATCTCGTCGGCCAGCAGGAGATTGGTGAACACCGGTCCCTCGCGGAACGTGAACTCAGAGCTGGCGGAATCGAACACGAGCGATCCGGTGACATCGCCGGGCATGAGGTCCGGAGTGAACTGCACACGCTTCGTCTCGACGTCGAGCGCGGCGGCCACCGACCGGACGAGCAGCGTCTTGGCAACGCCGGGAACGCCTTCGAGCAGGATGTGCCCGCGGCAGAGCAGCGCGATCAGGATGCCTGCCACTGCCGGGTCCTGACCGACGACGGCCTTGGCGACCTCACCGCGGACGGCCCCGAGCGCATCGCGTGCGCGGTTCGGCGCCCCGCCGGGCCGGTGGTGGGCGTTCTCCGGTGGCCGGCCGGGAGTTGCTTTCGTGAACGGGTCTGGGGTGAAAGGGTCTGGGGTGAACGGACCGGGGCCAGGGTCGCGGGACGGGTCGACGGTCATGGTGTGTGTCGGACTTCCTTCTCGAGGTTGGTCAGATCGGCGGTGAAGCGCACGAGCTGGGCGGTGGTGGTGGGCAGCGGACCGGCGAGCAGTGAACGGATCTCGCCGAGGTCGCGATGGGTCGCCCCGGCCACGGCGATGACGATCGCCGACACCGTCGGGTCCGCGGTCTCTTGTGGCGCGACGACGGCGTCCCAGTCTGGTTGCGACAGTGCATCGGTGGCCCGTGCCGCGTCGAACGGCAGGCCGAGATACGACGCCAGCGAGCCCAGCGTGTGGATGCGCAACGCCGCAGCGGCCCGTGCGTCGGCTCCGGCGCGGTGATACATCCGGCCCCGCGCACGGGTGGTCTCGACCGCCTTGACGACGGCGGGCAACGGCTCGGTGACCAGCGATCCGAATCGCCTGCCCCGCCAGAGCATCAAGGCGAGAACCGCGAAGACGGTCAACACGATGAGCGGCCCGACCGCCGCCGGGATGTCGGACTCTTCGTCGTCGGATGCCACCTGGTCGGTGAAGAACGGTACGTACCAGAGGATGTCATCGGAACCGGCGAACACGCGTATCGCCACGCCCGCGTTGTCCTGTTGCGCGAGTTGCTCGTTGGTGAGCATCCCGCCGCTGATCACGACGAACTCGGGTCGCTCGGCGGTTCGCGGTACGACGACGAGATCCGACGTCGTGCCGGCGGTGAAACAGGCGGTGGCCGAGGGCGAGGTGGACGAGTAGCCGAAGGGGGTGAAGCCGACGATGTCGGTCTCGTCGATCCCGGGTGTCCGGCATCCGGCGGCGACCGCGGAGGGGCCGTCGCCGTAGGAGGATGTGACCGGGAGGTCGAGCGCGGTCAGGACGGTGTTGTCCGGTGCGATCAGGATCACGCGGTCGGCGTCCTGCACGCGGTCGCGGAACTGCTCGGTGGTACCGGGATTCAACGACGACGTCGAGCTCACCACCACCGTGGTTTCCGCGTCGGGGCGCGGAGCGTCGGTGAACTCGTCGAGTCCGCGCACCAGCCGGAGGTCGGCACCGTGGTCGTCGAGGATCTGCGCGAGCGCCCGCGACCCGCCGGGTTGGGCGTTGTCGGGGTCGTTGCTCACCCCGGGCCCGGGCGTACCCCGCACCCCGGTGAGCGCGGTGACACCGAGGAGGCCGATGCCGGCGACAACGACGACGATCACCACGACGATGACCACCCAGACCCAGGCCGGTGTCCTGTTCTTCGCGGGCGGGGGACGCAGCGGCGGGGCGGCCTGCAGGGTGCCGGTCATCGGGGCACCGCCTGGCGGCGCGGTCGGTTGACATCCGGCTCGGCTGGTCGCGCGGACGAGACCGCGCGCTCGAGTTCGAGAACCTTACGCGCGTATTCGGCGGACGCGTGCCGGTCGCCGTAGGCGATGGCGTCGAAGAGGTCTGTGGCCCTGCGTAATCCGGCATCGTGTGCGGGGAAGCGGGGTCCGAGGTCGAGGGCCACCTCGTGGGCGGTGAGGGACGGCTCGTCGGCCAGCAGTCCGCGCTCGATTCCGCGGCGGGCCACGGCGCGCACGGCGGCAAGCACGCACGCGTCGTACTGTCCCGCCGCGAATGCGGTGTCGGCGTCGGACCGGAACTCGGCCGCTGACCGAGCCGGACCGGTCAGCACCGATTCGGATGGCGCGGCACCGGTGGGCCGGGGGATGCGCGGGTTGCGACGGAGATGACGGATGACCACGACGACGAGTCCGAGGACAAGCGCGATCGCCAGGACGATCACGATGGCGCGCAGCGTGTCGGAGCCGCCGAACCAGCCGAAGACGTTGTCGGCGATCCACTCCCAGAGGCGCTCACCGAAGCGGTCGAACCATGACGGCTCGGGCGGTTGGTAGTCGGGTTCGGAGAGCTCCTGTTCGGCCCACCGGCGTGCCTCGTCATTGGCGGGGTCCAGGGGCGCGGCGAGGATTCCGATCACCGGTCGCCCCGTCCCGGGACAGCCGGTGTCGCTGCCGACTCGGCGGCGCGCGCGTCGTCGTAGAGGACGGCCGGCACGACGGTCAGCACCGGTTGCACGACGATCGACGCGACGACTGAGCCGACCACCGAGACGACGGTCTCGTACGTGTCGGCGTCCGCGTCGTCGAACCATGTGCCGGCGAAGGATCCGAGGAGATCGAACGGATACATCATCGTGGTCATCGCGACCCACGCCAGCACGAGCATGACCGCCAGGACGCCGAAGGCCCGCCAGAATCGCTGCGCGGCCAACGAACCCGAGCGGGCGACCGCCTCTCGCACAGTGAGTCCGTCGAGCACGATCGCCGGTGCGGTGAACACCGCGCGGACCAGCAGCCAGGCCACCGGGACGACAGCGACGAGGGCGAGGAGCAGGCTCCCGGTGAGCAGCACGAATCCGCCGGACGCGGCGCCCAGACCGAAGAGCGCGACGGCGGGTGTGAAAGCCGCTGCGACTGCGAACCCCAGGAGCACGGTCCAGGCCAGGAGCCTGGGGAGGGCACGCCATGCGTACCGCAGCGTGTCGTCGAAGGCGGGCCGAGAGCCGGCACGAACGCGCGCCACGGGGTGTGCGGCGAGACCGGTGAGCGTCCCGGCCACCACGATCCACTGAACGAAGACGACGCAGACGATCGCAGCGAGAGGAGCGATGATCGATGCCCAGTCGCTCGGGTCGTCGACGGCCAGATCTGTGGTGTTCAACCAGAATGTGGCTCCGGCAAGGGGCGGTGCCGCCACCACCCACGTCATCGCGACGAGCCCGAGAAAGATACGGGGTGCAGTGACAACGGTCGAGAAGATGCGCTGCAACAGGGCGCTGGCCGTCGTGGGGTGGTGCGCGGGCATCCATTCCGACCACCCTTGCCGGCCAGTCGGCCACCCGCCGTGCTGCGCCGACCCCCACGCCGGCTGCGGCCCGGGCGCGATCGGGTGTGGCCGTGTCCCGGCCTCGGGGATCGGGCTCCATTCATCGGAGACGTCGGGCGGCCGCCACGGAGACGCGCCGGCAGGCGGCGTCGGTGCGTGCGGCGGCTCGGACATCGAGAAGGTGCACCGGCCTTTCCGCGCAGGGAGAACTGTGCGGCGAACGTATCAAACAACTCCGACGGTGCACCGGAATCATCCACCGGTTGACGGACGCCGTGCTACGGTGCCGAATTAGAACACGTTCTAATTTGTGGAGGATTCATGACCGTGGAACAAGCCGGGCTCGCCGAGAAGATCGAGGCGGCCGTCGACGCCTACATCGAACTGCTCAATTCGGGTACCGCCGAACAGATCGCCGACCTCTACGCGCCCGACGCGACCGTCGAGGACCCCATCGGCGCAGACATCCGCGACACCCGCGAGCAGCTCGTCGAGTTCTACTCGGTGATCACCGGTATGGACGAGCGCACCGCAACGCTCAAATGGAAGAAGATCGCCGGCGACACCGCCGTCTTCGAGTTCACCCTGGTCACCAAGACCGCCGGACTGGCCTTCGAGATCACCCCCGTCGACATCATGGTCTTCGATGCCGACGGCAAGGTGTCGACGATGCGCGCGGTGTGGCAGCAGTCGGATCTGAAGCAGCTCTGACGGAAGCGACGGCGTCGGAGGGCACAGCCGGGCTTCCTCGTCCTCGGCGGTAGCGGTGGCACTGCTGGGGGCCCGGTGGCTGCGAGGCCCGATCGCCGTCGGCCTCGGCTATGAACGCAAGGTGACGATGACGTGAGGCCGGCTGCGACAAGCCCACAGCACCGACGATCCTGAGCCGACAGCACGGTGATCGAAACTCCAGAGCGACGACGAGGCATTCTTTCTGTCTTCAAACTCGACAGCCGTGGAGACTGGTCTGATGACGTTCTCTGGGACTGTGGTGGTTGACCACCATCAGTTCGTCGTGGGGGCGCCCTCCGCTGAAACCTACAAGCCAGCCGTGACTGGCAGCGCGATGGAGATTGGCCCGAACTTCGTCACCATCAAGACCGGCGTCGCCTACGGTCCGGTGTCATTGACGGTGGAAGTGTTAGATGGACAGCCTGACGATATTGATGTCACCTCCAACGACTGGGAGGTGGTCGAGGAAGCCACCATCAGAGTCAGCAAACCCATCCGGGTCATCACGTTGGATGGTGAGCTGGCACCCGATTTTCCCACGCTCCCGATTCTCAAAGGCATCAATACGTTTCGTGTGTCTGCTCGAGGGCGCGATGCCAACTGGGACTTGAAGGTCGACGAACCCACCGAGTCGTACCTCGTGCAGATATGGAGGGCCACCCAGCCCGCTGCGATGCGCCGGCTTCACAAGTCCGATGCGGCATGGAACGACGACATCAACATCCATAAGACACGGAACTGGTGGGACCCCGATCCGGCAGCGGATGCAACCATGCACATCAAGTACGGCTACGAGCAAACGGCGATCTGGGCCAAACAAGAAGCGATCGATTGGGGCGGACGACCACCTACCGACAAGCTCCGTCGGGTGGCTTACGCCAGAGAATTCGCTGGTCACGACAGGATGCTTGTCGATGCAATGACCCGGGCCAGAGAACCAAAATTACGCAGGATCGCGGCATGGGCCGCTCGCCGCGCATACACAATCGCCGGCGTAGCCGATATCGAATGGATACGCGAGGCCCTCGACGCGTTGGACAACAGGACACCACTACCACCTCCCTTCGACGAACCGCACACAACGAACGCGTGGGATGCATTCAACGCCGACAGCAGAATCGAACTGCGGACCACTACCGATACCGGCGAGGTGACACCCCTAGCCAGCACCTATGCGGTTACAGCCATGGTCGAAGCCACCAGCGAGGAACCGCTCACCGCAGTGTTCAGGACACTACGGACCGCGGCCCTCACCGGGGACTCTGACTATGTGGAACTCATCGCCGACCTTCGGCGGGAGTTTTTCCCTAAGCCTGGATCTTTCATGGGCGTGTGGGGTTGTCGGCGTGTGAATACGCGAAAGTGCCTGTCTGCCAGTGGATTATTGAATCACCACAAGACAATGATCCTGGCGCAGAGAGGCACTTCGCACGTGAAGCATAACCGCTACCCACATCTGGTTGTCGATACCGACCGCAGTGAGTCACTGACCAGCACCACCGGCGCGGTCCTGCTACGCAAGACCATGCAGATCGCCGGTCTCGATACCGCCCTGAGCGCGGCATTGATGCCGTGGACAACCTCGCGCACCGTGCACCACCCCGCCAAAGTGCTGCTCGACCTCGCGACCGCGGTCGCCGTGGGCGGTGACTGTGTGTCTGATCTGGCGATCGTGCGCGCCCAACCCGCCCTGTTCGGCACCGTCGCCTCGGACCCGACAGCCTCTCGCCTGATCAACACACTCGCCGAGGACTCCACCGCAGCCGTGGCCGCCATCCGCCAGGCCCGCGCACACTGCCGAGAACGCGTGTGGGCGCGGCGACGGCCCCTGGAGGGACGACCGGTCAGCTTCGACGGCGGGCAGGTCATCATCGATCTCGACGCCACCACCGTGACCGCGCACTCGGACAAAGAACACGCCGAAATCAACTACAAACGCCAGTACGGCCACGCCCCGATGTGCGCACTGCTCGATCACGGCCAGTACGGCACCGGTGAACCACTCATCTGCGACCTCCGCCGCGGCGGCGCCTCACCCCAAGGCGCTGACCTGCACATCACCACGCTGAGCGCCGCGTTGGACCAGCTACCGGCCGGTGAACGCGGCCAGGTACTCGTCCGCACCGACGCCGCGGGATGTTCCAAAGAGTTCCTGGCCCACATCACCGACGCCGGATTGCAGTACTCGATCGGCTACATCGTCTCCGACACCATCAAAACCGCACTGGCCCGACTACCCGAACAGGCCTGGCAACCAGCCATCGACACCCACGGTGAACCTCGACTCGACGCCCACGTCGCCGAGCTGACCAGCACGATTCCCGCCCTGGCCAACGCTGATGCCCCCTCATGGCCGGCAGGGATGCGCGTCATCGTCCGCCGCGAGTACCCCCACTCCGGGGCCCAACTACGGTTGACCGATATCGATGGCCGCCGCTACACCGTGTTCGCCACCAACACCCGCGGCACCGGCTGGACGCTACCGCACCCTCGAACGTACGCCACCGCCAACGCGCCCGCGCCGAGGACCGCATCCGCAACCTCAAAGACACCGGACTGGCCAACCTGCCGTTCCAGGCGTTCACCAAGAACCAGATCTGGCTGGAAATAGTCTGTCTGGCAACAGAACTACTGGTATGGACCCAAACCCTATGTTGGGGCCCTCACGCCACAATCCGCCGATGGGAACCCAAACAACTACGCCTACGCATCCTCGCCGTGGCCGGGCGCATCATCCACTCCGGACGACGCCAACTCCTGCGACTACCGACCAACTGGCCCCACCTGGAGACCATCACCACCGGCTGGACCGCACTACACACCACCTGAGCACCCCAACGACCACGCACTCAGTCTCTGCAGCCCCACACCCGACAAACCCAGGACCCGAAGAACCGGCCACACGCCGGAACCCCCGCACGCCCACACCACAACCCCACCCGCCCCAACCTCACGTGAAAGATCCAGGCTAAGCTAGCGCCCGCCGATCATTACGAACGCTGGATCGGGCACACCGTCGACGACATACCGAGCGGATGACGACAGGTACTGTCATTTAGGCGATGGACTGGGACTGCATTACTGCTCGCCCTGGGAGTATCAGACTAACGGTGTAAGTGGCGTTTTCGGTTAGTTGTCTTCGCTGGCCGGCATGCGGTCGGCGAAGGTGATGGCGAATGCGTTGAGTGCTGGTTTCCACCGCATTGTCCATCGTTTCTGTCCGGTGCCGGTCGGATCGAGCGACCGGGTCACCAGGTACAGGCACTTTAGCGCCGACTGCTCGTTCGGGAAATGCCCACGAGCCCGCACTGCGCGCCGGTAGCGGGCGTTGAGTGACTCGATCGCATTCGTCGAGCAGATCACCTTACGGACCTCGATGTCGTAGTCGAGGAACGGTATGAATTCTTGCCATGCGTTGCGCCACAACCGGATAGCTGCCGGGTACCGGTGCCCCCACTCGGCGTCGAACGCATCCAGCGCCTCGGCCGCGGCTGCAGCGGTGGGGGCGGTGTAGATCGGTTTGATCGCCTTGGCGATAGCATCGCGGTGCTGGCGGCCGGCATAGCGGAATGTGCCCCGGATCAGATGGATGACACACGTCTGCACCACCGTGTCGGGAAAGACCGCCCCGACCGATTGCGGCAGGCCTTTTAGCCCGTCGCAGACGAGGAAGAAGATGTCGGCTACACCCCGGTTCTTCAGCTCGGTAAGCACCGCCAGCCAGTACTTTGCCGACTCACCATCGCCTTCACCTGCCCACATCCCGAGCACGTCACGATGCCCGGCCAGATCCACCCCGATCGCGGCGTAGATCGGCCGGGGCCCTACCTGCCCATCGCGGATTTTGACATGGATGGCGTCGATGAACACCGCGGCGTAGACGCGTTCGAGCGGACGGGCATGCCAGGTGGCCATCTCTTCGAGCACCCGGTCGGTGATCCGGCTGATCGTGTCTTTGGAGACCGCAGCACCGTAGATGTCGGCGAAATGGGCGCTGATTTCACCGGTGGTGAGCCCACGGGCATACAGCGACAACACCACCTCATCCACATCAGTCAAGCGGCGTTGGCGCTTCTTCACGATCTGCGGCTCGAAGGTGCCCGCCCGATCCCGCGGGACATCGATCTCGACCTGCCCACACGCATCAGTCAGCACGGTCTTCGACCGAGACCCGTTGCGCGAGTTGCCACTCCCGCGACCACGCTGGTCGTGCTTGTCGTAACCGAGATGCTCAGACATCTCTTCATCGAGCGCCGTCTCGAGCACCGTTTTGGTCATCGCTTTGAGCAACCCATCCGGACCGGTCAGGCGGACCCCGGCCTCCCGGGCCTGGCGGACCAGCTCGCGGGCTACCTCGAGTTCATCGACGCTGCGGTCCGCAGGCACCTCGACGATCCCGTCATCGTGTTCATCAGATGGCTCCACAGCCACCAGAGTGTCGGTCATGATGCGACCTTCCTGCCCCCGACACACCGAGGGCGGTAAGGCCACTTACACCGTTCTCACGACAGTCCCCTCGCCCTCAACAGAACGACCTTAGTGGTTCAGGCGAATGTCATTGAGTACCTACGAGAGCCGGGCACTGAGGCTACGCAACGTGCTAGTTAAGTGTTGCGTCGACACTGGAAGCGACTGAGGGAAAAGCATTCTGCGTGACATGTCGAGGGGAGGCGGCTCGGTTATGTCCCCGCGTACAGAACGAATAGCTGTGTGAGGGTCGGGGTGGGGTTGAGCACGACTGCATGGGTGCCGAGGTCCAGCGGTTGGCTACCGTGCAGTCGCCGGGTCCGGATGATCCGTGCACTACCGCCGGCGGGGCAGTGCAAACCCAGCTCGACGAGCTCTTCGCTGGTGCCAGGCGAGGGGATTCGCGCGCACGGCAGATGGCCGCGCGCCAGGTCTGTGTGGTAGCCGAAGTAGATTCGGCGAATCACATTGCACGGCAGAATAGTTCGCCACCAGTGACGAAAGTATGCAGAACCCAGGAAGGTCCGCCACCACATGCCTGCCCGCGGCCAGGCGGTTCTCAGTAGAGGTCTTGCTCAAGCTCGGCGGAGCGTTGCGCTCGTCGGATCAACGCCCCGACGAACGCAGCCAGCGTGAACCCGCCGGCTATCCACACGAGCCATGCAGGAGCTGACACAACAACATGTAGGACAAACAGCACGACTGTGACTGCGGCCAGAACAATGGTTGCTCGCGTCCCCAGGCTCCAGCCGGGACGTGCGACGCCTCCCTGAGAATGCGCGGCCGTTTCCTCGCTCGGCGTTTCATTTGTTGCCATTGCTGCTCCCCGAATAGCTGCGCTGTCAACACGATGCTTTGCAGAGCTAACTATATCAATTCAGGCCCAATAGTGGGGATATTTGCGGGCTTTCACAGAAACGGGAACTCCCGGCCCGGGCCCGGCGAGTTGTCCTCGAAACTGTGTCTATCCGTTTCGTTCCGGGTGTGAAAGCATGCGCGGAGGTTGGTGTCGGTTCGGGTGAAGTGGGTGGGCACGCGGTGTTGTGGGATCTGATGATGATCGGTAGTCCGGCGCTGCCCTACTCCTCGGTGATTGTTGGTCTGGTCCTGTTGGCGTGGGTGGTCGGATTGATCGATGTGTTGTGCCGCGACGACACCGGCGTGCGGTTGTTCCCGCGGTGGGGATGGCTGTTGATGGTCATCGCCGTGCCGATCGTCGGGACAGTGGTGTGGCTGATCTTCGGCCGTCCTCGTGCTCGCCGTCGGCGCCGAGCGCCACGTGGCCCGGGTGAGCGTCGAGCGTCGCGGGCAGTGGTGTCGGAGTTTCCGGAGTATGACCGGCCGGGCAGGTATGTGCCGCAGGACCCGGCCGCAGATGCGGAGTTCCTGCGACAGGTCCGCGCACGCGCTGAGGAGCAGCGCCGGCTAGGTGAACTCGAACGCCGACGCCGCCGGCAGGACGGCGACGTCGCCTGACCCCGGCCGCAACACTCGGGCCGACCTCACTCAGATGTCCACTTCGTCTCTGCGCCAACGACTGCGATCGCCTTGAAATGGACTCCGTCCTCGCTGGGGATGTTGCCGCTGGGTCATGATGGCTCGTCGAGGACCAAGGCGACGAACATGTTGTTGGTGATGTCCGACGTGGGGGTGCCGGCTGGTGCGCGCCGGTAGGCGATTATTCCGGCCGGGCCGGGGACAGCTTCGTCGATCTGGCGTATGACGCCGGTGACGAGTCCGCCGATGCCGGGAGGCCGGTTTCTGATCTGGGCCGCGGGATTGTCGAGGTCGACGGCGATCCGGTCCCCGCGGTCAGCAACGGTGGGCCCGAAATACGTCGGTGGTGCGGTGATGTGGAGTGTTCGCCTGGCGATTTCCAGTTCTGCCCGATAGTCGGTGATCTGCTGTGGGGTGGGTTCGGCGAGCACGAGGTCGGTGAGGGTCACGAGGGCGCCGCTCGGTTCGAACGCGCCGGCCGGGGTGATCAGGGGTTCGGGAAACCTCTCGACGCGCTCCGCCGGCCGGACGGTCTCGCCGGCTGGGTCGGCAGTCGTGCCGAGGTAGATCTGGCCGACGCGGGTGCTGGTTGCCGTGGCCTCGACGCCGGGTACGCCGTCGGAGTGCCAGGACAGCCAGATGCCGACGGGTTGGTCGAAGGGGTTGCCGCGGGTCGGTTCCCACCGCGCGATCCCTCCATCGACAGTGATCAGGTCGCGATCGCGGTCCCAGCTGGCCACGCGTACCGGCGACCGATCAGACGTGGTGGGATGGGCGAAGAGTGTGCCCGCGACGGTCTCCCCGACCGCAGGCGGTGTGCGACAGCATCCGTACTCGAACAACGCAATCCGAACCGTCAGCGACGGCGGGGGTGTGATCACCATGTTCACCGGGAGGTAGGCGGTCCGCAGCACGAAGGCGACGGGTCCCGATGCACCTGAGCACGAACTGTACGTCCCATTCCCCAGCGTCGTCCAGCTTCGGACACCTGGCTCGCCGGCGCCGCGCCGACTGCCGCAAAGGCCGTGTCGCTGCGCCGTGCTGATGCACACTGGCATGGTCGGCCGTGCCGGCGTTCTGGCAACCCACGTCGTCGCGCGTGCCGAAGTCCGGAGGTTCCTGTGAGTGCATTGCCGGGTCGATTGGGGCAGGTTCGCCGCGACGGCGAACTCCCGCACCGGGACGACCTACCCCTCGTGTTCGAAGAACTCGACTATCAGATGGCTTGTCAGGTCTACCTCTGGGCGCTGCCGTTGGTGTCGTATGCGCAGTGGCAGAAGGTCCACCGGGAGGTGTTCGGCGCCACGGAATCCGACATCGTCCACTATGTGACCTACCGGGATCGGCTCGGCCTGATCACCGCCAATGCCACCACCCCGTACATCCTGAACTTCTTCGACCTGGGTGAGACCGGTCCGCTGGTGATCGAGCTCCCACCGGGACCGACCGCAGGCGGCCTGTCGGACTTCTGGCAGCGAGAGATCGGGGTCATGGGGGAGATGGGGCCCGATGGTGGGATGGGGGGCAAGCACCTCGTCATCCCTCCGGGCGGGACTGTGCCCGATTCGGCTGACGGTGTCTACGTCCAGCACGCCAGCGGGATGAACATCATGTTCGGTTTTCGCACCCTTGACCCGGACCCAGCGCGAGCCCAGCACCTCGTCGAGCAGGTCCGGATCTACCCGTTCGCCGACCGGGCCGCTCCGCCGGCGACGAGGGTGGTGTCTCCCGAGGGACGGCCCTGGTCGGGGGATCAACCCCGGGGACTCGACTACTGGGTCCGGTTGCACGACATCTATCAACGCGAAGTCGTCGACGAGCGCGACCGGTTCTACATGGCCATGCTCGCCGCGCTGGGCATCGAGAAAGGCAAACCGTTCGAGCCCGACTCCCGGGTGACGTCGATCCTCGAGACCGCTGCTGCCGCCGGGGAACTGATGGCTCAGGCGAATACCTTCGCCAAACGGTTCCCGGGTTCGACGTACTGGCCGGATCGGCACTGGGACCTCGTGCTGGCACTGGACCAGTCGAGCCAGCGTGCCCGATTCCACGATCAGCTCCTCGAGAGGGCCGCGTGGTTCTACGAGGCGGTGAGCTTCTCCGCAGCGATGAAGAGCACGACCCCAGGGCTCGGGCAGGCGTATCTGAGTTGCTACACCGACAGTGACGACCAATGGCTCGACGGCGGACAGGACTACACCCTGCGCGTCCCCGCAGACCCGCCGGCGAAACTGTTCTGGTCGGCAACGGTGTACGACGCCGACACGCGATGTCTCGTCGACAACGAGCAGCAGCGCGGCGACCGCGGATCGCGAGACGCCGATCTCGACTACAACGACGACGGCTCCGTGGACCTCTGTTTCGGGCCGCACGCACCGGCCGGCCGGGAGAGCAACTGGATACAGACCGTCCCCGGTCAGCACTGGTTCTCGTACTTCCGCCTGTACGGTCCGCTGGAGAGCTACTTCGACCGGAGCTGGAAACTGGGTGACATCGTCCGGTCGTCCTAGACCGGTTCGGGCGAAGCCGGTTCGGACGGGTCAGCCCCGGCCCGTGGGCCTCAGCACGATCTCCTCCGGATGGGCGTCGGCCGGGGTGTGGACGGCCTGTACGACCGCACGGGCGACGGTCGCGGGACGCAAGAACTTCGACCCGTCGTACTCGTTTCCTTCGATGGCGACGATGTCGCGCTGCATGTCCGTGTCGATCCGCCCGGGGAAGACGGACGTCACCCGGAGGGCCGGTTCCTCGGCGCGTAAACCGTCGGCGAGAGCGCGGACCCCGAACTTGCTCGCGGCATACGGTGTCCATCCGGCGTTCACCCGGCGTCCCGCACCCGAGTTGATGAAGACCACGTGGCCGCCGGCCGCCCGCAGGGCGGGCAGGAGCAGCCGCGTGAGTTCGGCGACGGCGACGAGGTTCACCTCGAGGATGTGGTGCCATTCCTCGACCGGGGTCTCCGCGACCGGCTCGAGGCTGCTGGCCACCCCGGCGTTGTGGACGAGCACGTCGAGTTCGCTGATGGCCTCCACGGCGGCCTCGACCTCGTCGTATTCGGTGAGGTCGACGGCGAAGGTGCTCGCGCCGTCGAGTTCGGTGGCCAGTCGATCGAGTTCGGTGGAGGGGCGACCGCCCAGCAGGAGGTCGTGGGTCGGTGCGAGCTGGCGGGCGATCTCGGCTCCGAGGCCACGGCTCGCCCCGGTGATCAACGCGGTGGGCACACCCCGACCCTACTGGGGTTCGGTGACCGGGAGCCCCGTCGGGCTCGATGAGCAGAGGCCGACGGGGCGGTGCACAATCGTCGACGTGGCCAGGTACGGATTCACCCCAACGCAGTTGTCGGCACGTGCCGCGTACCTGCTCCGAGGCAATGACCTGGGCACGATGACAAGCGCTGCACCGAAGTTGTATCCGCACATGTGGAGCTGGGATGCGGCGTTCGTGACGGTCGGCCTCGCACCGTTGTCGGTCGAGCGGGCTGTCATCGAGATGGACACCCTGCTGTCGGCGCAGTGGCGCAACGGCATGATCCCGCACATCGTGTTCGCGAACGGTCGCGACGGCTACTTCCCCGGGCCGGGTCGCTGGGAGTGCGCCCGGCTGGCCGAGTGCGCGCCGGATTTCCCCGACACCTCCGGCATCACCCAGCCACCGGTACACGCGATCGCGGTACAGCGGATCCTCGATCACTCCCGGCGCCACGGTCGCACCACGCGTGCCGTCGCCAACGAGTTCATCGACCGGCGCTGGAGTTCCCTCGTCCGATGGCACCGCTGGCTCGCGCACGCACGGGATCCCAACGGGCGCGGCCGGATCACGATCTTCCACGGCTGGGAATCGGGTATGGACAATTCCCCCCGCTGGGATTCGGCATACGCCAATGTCGTTCCTGGGGCGGACCTTCCGCCGTACCAGCGCGCCGACCTCGACCATGTCGACGACTTCTCGATGCGTCCCACCGACCTCGAATACGACCGCTACATCTGGCTCGTCGAGCAGATGAAGCGCGCGAATTACGACGACGAGCTGCTCCCGAAGGCGATGAGCTTCGCCGTCGAGGACGTCTTCGTCAGCGCGATCTTCGCCGTCGCCTGCGACGTGCTCGCGACGATCGGCGAGGACTACTCCAAGCCGCGGTCGGATGTGCGGGACCTCCGCGCGTGGGCCGACCGCTTCCGGGCCGGTGTTGTCTCTGCCGCCAACGACCGCAACGGCGCCGCAAGGGATTTCGACCTGCGGGCCAACTCGTGGATCAACACCGAGACGATCGCGGTGTTCGCGCCGCTGCTGTGCGGCGGCCTCTCCCGGGAACGCGAACGCGCTCTGCTGCGCCTCTTCGACGGTCCGCGGTATTGCGGCCACCCGGACCTGCGCTACGCGGTCCCGCCGTCGACGTCACCGATCTCGGCGGACTTCCGCCCCCGCGAGTACTGGCGCGGTCCGGTCTGGCCGGTGATGACCTGGCTCTTCAGTTGGGCCTTCGCCCGACGCGGCTGGACCGAGCGGTCCGCGCGTCTGCGCGAGGAGGGACTCCGTCAGGCCACCGACGGTTCGTTCGCGGAGTACTACGAGCCGTTCACCGGTGAGCCGCTCGGCAGTATGCAGCAGAGCTGGACCGCGGCGTCGGTGCTGGATTGGCTTGACTGACAGTCGGACTCGCTACGCGCTGTTCGGCTT
This sequence comes from Gordonia sp. KTR9, assembly GCF_000143885.2. Classification (NCBI taxonomy): domain Bacteria; kingdom Bacillati; phylum Actinomycetota; class Actinomycetes; order Mycobacteriales; family Gordoniaceae; genus Gordonia; species Gordonia sp. KTR9. The sequence continues at coordinate 5,364,664 of NC_018581.1, read as the reverse complement.
CGCCGTCGCGCGCTCCTCGAGCTTCTCGACCGGTGGCGGGGTCCACTCCTCGCGGAGCGCCGAGCGCGCGGGTTGGTAGATCCTCAGCACGAGGAAGAAGGGTTTCGCCGGGCACGGCAACCACTCCTGGTCCGCAGCTTGCGGTCGATCGGTGGAGACGACGATGTCGGGGAATCCGTCGTGCTCGTCAGTACGGTTGACCGCGGTACCGATGCTGTGACGTCCGCCGGGTGCGTCGTACAACAAGCCGGTGTCGGCGTCGTACAGGGTGATGCTCCAGAAGGCGTGCGCGGGTGGGGGTGTCGACAAACCGATTCGGTAGCTGGCCACACCACCGTCGAGAACGGTTGCGTTGGCGTCGACGTAGGTGTTGTACGAGCAGTTCTCCTCGACGACATTCGCGCCCAGCCCGACCAGGTTCATCACTGCCCTGGCGACGAAGTTGGTGCCGTGGGCGCCCTTGTCCAGCACCCGTGTCCAGCCGCTCGCGGTCTTGCGTCCCAAGAGCGGTCTGGACTCCTTCAACAGGCGCATGGCGTCGTGGAAACCGTCCCGGATGCCCTGCACGACATCCGGATCGGCCTCTGGTCTGGTGACCGCAGGCGAGGGGGACACGCCCAGGATGCGGAACTGGTCGACGTGTGCGGCGTCGGTGTGCGGCACGCCGTTGATCCGCAACGACGCGTTCAGTGCAACCAGGAACTCGTCTGGCGACGTCTCGACGGTGCCCTGATCGACGACAGGCCATCGACGTGTACCGGTCGCGGGTGCGTTGACTGCCACATCATCCTGGATCTGATGGACCACATGCAGGTCCTCATGGACGTCGAAGTACTGGATCCGCAACAGTAGCCACATCACGGGAGTCGCCACACGCAGTAGATCGACGGTCGCCGGGATGTCACCGGCCCAGGTGGTCGTGGCCACCATGAGTCGGCGCGGCTGCACGGGATGCGTCCGCGCGCTCACGTTGCTGGCGTTGCTGTAGGCGTCCAGGAAGTTCAGCGTGTAGTAGCGGTCGCCGAAGTCGGGAAGATCGATGATCACGGGCCCGGCAGTGAGGTCGAGCCATCCGTTCGAGTACAGGGTGTCGACATTGGGAACTCGGAAAGGTTGGTACCGGGCATCTGCGGGTCGGCGCGCGTGCTCGAGCTCGTTGAGTCGCCAAGGTGCCTCCTCGTCGTCCGGTGCACACTGCGCGCACATCGAGGCGTACTGATACACCGACGGCAGCCCGTAGATGACTGCCTGCTGGGCCACCGCTCGCGCCAGTGATCGTCGCGCCCAAGGCGATATCGGACGCACGTCATCTGCCGATGAGCACGTCAGCTGGTCGGCGGTTGCCGGGTCGTACGTGGTGTATCCCCGGTCGTTCTCGACACGCGTCACGATTCCGCTCCCTTGGAAATCGGGCTGTACCCACCCTCGGACAGCCGAGTGATTGACATCACTTACAGTAGCTGGTGAACTGATGTCAGTTCAACTAAGGAGGGAACGTGCGGGTCAGAACACTGGTCAAGCACCTCGCGTGCGCCACAGTTACCGCTGCCGTCGCGGTGACGACAGTGGCGTGTGGTGGCAGTTCGGGAACGACAACGGCCGTCGAGGGCAGTTGGGACGATGTGGTCGCGGCTGCAGAAGAAGAGGGCTCGGTGCTGCTGTACTCGAGCCAGAACTCCGTGATTCTCGAGAACGTGAAGAAGGCCTGGAGCAAGAAGTATCCGGGCATCACGATGGAGTTCGTCCGAGGTACGGACGCGGACCTGAATCCGAGGATCGAGACGGAGAATCGAACCGGTCGGGGCGCGGCTGACGTTCACGTCGTCACCGACACCTCCTGGATCTCGTCAGCGGGCGAATCCGGCGACTTCTCGCAGTCCGTGCGCGGACCGGCCTTCGACAATCCCGACTACGAGCCCGACACGAGTATTCGCAACGGTGACTTCTTCCTCACCGTGGCAGCGACCTTCGGCATGGGATGGAACACCGACGCCGTTCCCGCCGGCCTGACGAATCCGCAGGATGTACTGAAACCGGAGTTTCGAGGCCGGATCGGAATCGTGAACCCGAACGGGGTCGCCTCATTCGTCGACCTCTACGACTTCTACGGTCAGCACTTCGGTGCAGATTTCGAGGAGAAGCTGGCAGGTCTCGAACCGCGCATCTTCCCGAGTGCGATCGGTGTCGCACAGGCGCTGACGTCCGGCGAGGTCGTCGTCTCGCCGATGGTCCAACCGCTCGTGCAGGAGGCGGCCACCGGTGCGCCGGTGGACTGGGCGCTGCCCAACCCGTCCTGGGGCACACCGTTCTTCGGGCACATCACCGCGGTGGCGCCACATCCGAACGCGGCCCAGTTGCTCGCGGATTTTCTGGTCAGTCCGGAAGGGCAAGCAGCGCAGGCGATCGGCGTCGCCACTGCGCTACCGGGGATCCCGGGGTCGACAGCCGACGCGAAAGCCATCCGGTCGCCCGACCCCGGTCAACTGACGCCGGACTACGTCAAGCAACGTTCGCAGGCGTGGCAGCAGATGTTCACCGGGTAGTGCCAGGGGCGGAGGCCTCGGAGCCGAGGAGGACCGAGGCCTCTGCTCTGCTGCGCGATCAACGGCCGGCGAAAGCCATGGCGAGCACGCCGAGCAGCGCGGCGGCACCCATCGCGGCCACGACTGCACTCATGAGCAGGCCCCGGGTCGCGGCAGTGCTCCGCACGTACACCTGCCCGGTGTCGTTGTCGAGGGCAAGAGCCCGCCGGTCCGGCATGGTCTGGCGGATGATGGTCAGAACCGCAAGGGCCGCAACGAGACCCACCATGGATACCACTGTCGTGATCCACGCGGAATCGAGATGTGCGGCGAGACGTACGCCGACGCCCACGAGGACGACGATGGAACATCCTGTCCGCTGCCACGCGAGACTGGTGCGCTCGACTTGTAGTCCACCATCGGTGATCCGGGGTGGAGGCGCCCCCGCCGCGGTCATCCGAGAACCGCCCAGATCACGAGAGAGCCGATGACGGCGAGAAGCACCGAGAGCGGCACCGTCATGTGCGGTGCGGGAAGGGGGCGCTCCCGCCGCAACTGTCGTTCGGTGCGTGCCCAACTCCACCACGCCTGCACTGGCAACCAGATGGATGTGCCGAGGAGGAGCAACGACGCCACGACGCCCGCGACGGAACCGCCCCCGATCTCGAAGGCCTGCAACGCGACGCCGGCGGCCATGAGCGCCAGCGATGTCCGGATCCAGGCAAGGTACGTTCGCTCGTTCGCGAGGCTGAACCGGGCATCCGGTTCCCTTCCAGCGGCGTACACCCACCGGGGTCGGCGGCGGGCTGTGGGTGTCTGGTTCTGCGGCAACGTCACTCCCTCGTCGAACCCGCTCATCAAACCTACTTACTGAAGTGAACTTACTTCAACTACCCTGACGGGAGTCAATCATGACCACGTTTCACTCGTCTGCCGTGGTGGAGACGGCCCGGGATCTACAGATCTGGGGCTATCCGTTGGTCTTCGCGCAGCGACTGCGTCTTCGCTTCACGTGCCCGCTCGACCCGCTCGCGCCGCGGCCGCCGACCTCGGCAGGCGCGCCGCTCAACCAGCTCGGGCATCAGCGTCGCCTGTCCGACCACACCTTGACGGCGGGCGTCGCGCCCAACGTCGACACCCTCTACTCGCTGGCCTTTCTCGACCTCGACTCCGGGGACTTCGAACTGCGGCTGCCCGACTTCGGCAGTCGCTACTACAGCGTGCAGGTCGGGGAGGCGGACTCGTCGACGGCGGCCGTGATGGGGTTCCGGACGCACGGCGCGACGATGCCGCCCCTGCGGCTGACCCGAGGGTCGGGCCTCGCGCACGCCGGTCACCGTCTCGAATGCAGGTCGCGGTACGTCATGGTGGCGATCCGTGTGCTCGTCGACCCCGCCGTGCCGACGGACCTGATTGCAGCGCAACGACTTCAAGATCTGATCGAACTGGTCGGTCCGCCGTCGCCGCCGATTGAGTCGGACCAGGCGTTCGTCGCACTCGTGCACCGGAGTCGCGACGAGGAGGTACTCAGCCCCGAAGGGTTCCTCGACTCGCTCGACTCCGCGATGGCCGGGTTGCCGATGGCTGACATACCTCCGTGGGTCGTCGAGGCACGGCTACGTTTACGGAAGTCGCTGGCCGACGACGCGACAGGCGACGGGAGGGCGCTGGTCGCCCGTGGCCTCGCCGCGGGGCTCGACCGGATCGCGCAACACGTCTCGGCGCTCGGCCGCACCGTCAACGGTTGGGCGATCAACGAGTCGGGCACGGACTTCGGGGACGATCACCTCCTCCGAGCGGCGGTGGCCCATTCGCAGATCTACGTCAATCCGGCCGCCGAGGCGGTCTATCCGGTATGTGAGACGGACGATCTCGGTCGTTCCCTGACCGGAGCACATCGCTACTCGATCACGTTCGCGCCGGACGACCTGCCCCCTGCGGATCACTTCTGGTCGCTCACCATGTACCACCGGCGAGGACTCCTGTGCGAGAACGTCATCGGGCGACACGCGATCACCGACCGGACGCCCGGCCTCCGGACGAGCCGCGACGGGACGCTCGCCCTCCTCATCCAGAACGCGAGTCCGTCATTTGCGGCGAACTGGCTCCCGTGTCCGCCCGACGAGTTCCGAGTGATGCTTCGGTTGTACGGTCCGCGGGACGTGTCGTGGGCGCCGCCGGCGATCGTCCGGATCGGATAGCTCCTCGCCTCACAACTCCCGGATACGACGACAGACATCGTCGTAGACGTCCAGCAGTGAGGGGCCCTGGCCGGTTTCGTTCAACTCGACCCACTCCTCGAACGCGCACTGGACCTCGAGGTTGGCGATCTCGAGAATCATCCGGATCTGACTCTTGGTCCGCGCCGAGCTGCGGTCGCCGAGCGACTCGGGTCGTCGCCGACAGGTGTCGGCGTGTCGGCCGAGTGCCGCGCGGCTCAGGGTCGGGGTCGCCAGCACCAGCTTCTGCACTCGAAGGAAGTGTGCCGACACGTCGTCGCTGCGGTCGTCGAACCCCTCCAGGCGCGCCCGATAGACGCTCTCGATGTCGGCGAGCGCCAGGCTGTCGGGATCGATGTCGGCCAGACGCGCGTCCAGTGCCTGCTCGAAGCCGAAGCGGTCGAAGAGCACGCACTCTTCCTTGGTCGGAAAGTAGCGGAAGAAGGTCCGCGGCGAGACCCCTGCGGCGGTGGCGATCTCGTCGACCGTCGTCTCGTCGAAACCGTTGCGCTCGAACAAGTCCACCGCGGCCTCATGGATCTCCATGCGGGTCGCATCCCGACGGCGGGCGCGCAACCCACCGGTCTCGGAGGAATCTGGCATGCGTCGAGCCTAGCGCGCACCTCGTCGAGGTGTCATTTTCTGCCACTTTGGCAGACGCTGCCATGATCCGGTAGCTTCGTCGTGTGATCGACCGGACGACCGACGTGATGGAAGAACGACAGTGACCGAGAACGCCGCCCTGCAGGGCACCGACAATCGAACCGACACCGGCACGGATCGCAGCGCCGTGCTGCTCATCGGTGTGCTGCTCGTCGCAGCCTTCGTGGTGATCCTCAACGAGACGATCCTCAGCGTCGCGTTACCCACCCTGATGACCGACCTCGACATCACCGCCGCCACCGCGCAGTGGCTCACCAGCGGCTTCCTGCTGACCATGGCGATCGTCATCCCGATCACCGGCTATCTGATGCAGCGGTTCACCCTCCGGTCGATCTACATCGCGGCGATGACCCTGTTCACCGTCGGTACCCTCGTCGCCGCCCTCGCGCCGGGATTCGAGCTGCTGATCATCGCGCGCGTGGTCCAGGCATCCGGCACCGCGTTGATGGTTCCGCTGCTCATGACGACGATCCTCAACGTCGTCCCGGAGCAGAACCGCGGCCGGACGATGGGACTGGTCTCCATCGTCATCGCCGTCGCACCGGCCGTCGGACCGACGGTGTCCGGTCTGATCCTGCAGTCCCTCAGCTGGCGGGCCATGTTCTGGATCGTGCTGCCCATCGCGATCGGCGCGCTGGTCCTCGGCGGGGTGTTCGTCCGCAATGTCACCGAGCGGCGGCCCGCACAGCTCGACATCATCTCGGTCCCGCTGTCGGCACTGGGCTTCGGTGGAGTCGTCTACGGCCTGAGCAGCATCGGAGAGTCGGCGGGCGGTCACGCCCCGATCCCGGCCTGGGTGCCGCTGCTCGTCGGCGCCATCGCGCTGGCCCTCTTCGTCGTGCGACAGCTCAAGCTCGCCGACCGCGGCCTGGCGCTGCTCGATCTTCGGACCTTCGCGATCGCGCCGTTCCGCCTGGCCGTCGTGCTGATGGCCGGCTTCATGCTGACCCTCTTCGGCGCTCTCATCCTGCTGCCTCTGTATCTACAGAATGTGATGGGCAAGGACGTCCTGACCACCGGCCTCGTGTTGTTGCCCGGCGGTCTCGTGATGGGATTGCTCGCACCGTTCGTGGGAGCGCTGTTCGACAAGGTCGGCGCGCGACCGCTGGTTCTGCCCGGCACGGTGGCCGTCAGCGCGGGTACGTGGTTGCTCACCACGCTCGACGCCGGATCGTCGTTGGGCATGGTGATCGCGGCCCACGTGATCCTCAGTGCCGGAATCGCTTTCGGTCTGACCCCGCTGATGACCTCGGCGCTGGGATCGCTGAGCCCGGAACTGTACTCGCACGGGAGCGCGACGGTCAGCACGGTTCAGCAGGTCGCCGGGGCGGCCGGGACCGCCTTGTTCATCACGCTGATGTCGCGGGGTACGCAGTCGGCCGTCGACGACGGGGTGGACCCGCTGCAGGCGGGTGCCGACGGCATTCATCTCGCGTTTGTCGTCGCGGCCTGCCTGTCGCTCGTGCTCATCGCGGCGGCCGCGCTCGTCCGAGGCCGAACCGGTGCGCCGAAGGTCGGAGTACCCGAGCCGGCCTAGCGTTCCGGCTTCCGGGTCCGCCCGTTCACCGGGTTCGGTAGTCCAGCAGGCCGGACCAGAACTCGTCGGGTATCTCGTCGCCCGCGCGCAGCACCTGGGCGAGACCGGCGGCCATGAACGCGCCGAGCAGGCCGAGCCACAACCCGGACACCGAGATCGCCACCCAGGCGATGGCTACGGCGACCGGCCACGGGTCGAGAACCAGCAGGATCGGCGCGAAGAAGAACCCTGCTCCGATGAACCAGGACGACAGGGCCCGGTCGCACCGCATCACCGCAGTCAGCCAGCGTGGGCTCGAGGTCGTGGGTGCGACGAGCGTGGGCGGCCTCGTGCTCGCGATGGTCGGTGTGCTCGCAATGGTCGGTGCGGCGGTCATCGGACACCTTCTCCGGGAATCGTCCTGATCCCAGATTCGGCGCGGGGCGTCGTGAAAGCCACTACCTCTCAGGTAATCGCGACTCCCGCGGTCGGCGAGCGTGGGGCGTCGATCACCTGTTCCGGTTCACGCTGTGGTCCGGCGGTCCTCGTGCGGGTGCGTCTGCGGAAAGCCGATGGATTGCAGGCGGTTCAGCGCATGGGTGCGCGCCCGGTGCTGGTTCCCCGGCGGGGGAACGTAGACACCCGCCCAGATCCCGGTCAGATGGGTCGGATCGTCGAGGGCGAGTCGGGCGCAGCTGGAACGGATCGGACAGCGGACGCACCCGTCGAGGGCTTGACGGTTCGCCAGGCTCCGGGGTCCGGCGGCCTGTTCCGGGAACCACGCGTCCGGGTTCGAGGTACAGGTGGGACGCACGTCAGACGACCCACCGCGGTCGACGACGTCACTCGCACAAACTGTCGCGTCCGCTTCTCCGGCCGCGACGGCAACCGTCACCCACTGACGACGATGTCCCACAGAGCCCTCCGATCAAACTGAGAACGTATGTTGTCAGAGTCTGGTCGCAGACGCAACAAGGTCGCGGGATACGTTGCCGCGCTGGGCGAAAAGCGGGACCGAACGAGACGGTCGCAGGTTCGGAGAGAACGGGACGCCGGGGCGGTGCCCGGCTGGGTTCTCAACCGGGCACCTGGGCCGGATCGCTCGCGAGGGGCTGAACCGGCTTGCCGACCGCGGTACCCGGGGCGCTGGGGTCCGAAACGGACAGCGCTCGCCGGGGCGCGGCGGCCGGACATCATCGTGCGCGAGTGCCGTCGCTCGGGGAGGTGGGCGAGTCGCGTAGCACGCCATTACAGAGTCGTCACACTTCCGAAACACGACGCTTGTTTCATAACAGGGGACAAAGTCCACTGAGGGGAGTCGACCGCGTCGCGGGTGGTACGGCGACGTCATCGACGTATCACCTTCCGCGAGTACGCCCCGTGAAACATATGGAGGAGCAACGTGACCATCGAGAGTGCCAAGGCGTTGGAGTTCCGCGTGACGAGCGGCGGATATGAGGATCTGCCCAAGATGCCCGAGGCCGAGTACCCGGGCACCCAGGGCTTCATCGGCGACGTCTACGAGAACCCGGACGGAAGTCCCATGTGCAGCGGCTATTTCGAGCTGCGCCACACCGACGAACCGCTGTACTACGAATACGAGTACGACGAGATGAAGGTGGTCCTCGAAGGCGAGTTCCTCCTCGAGAACAAGGAGACCGGGCAGAAGACGGTGGCCAAGGCCAAGGACGCGATCTTCTTCCCGAAGGGCTCGAAGATCTACTTCAGCACCCCCGACTACGCGCTCGCCTTCTACACCGGGCTGCGCGACGCCACGCTCCTCTGAGCCGCGGCCATGTCGCAGATCGCCTTCTCCAGCGTGCCGACATGGGCACGCCCCGGTGATCCGAGCGAGGAAACGACGCCCGCGCCGACCGGCAGCTCCTACGTGCTGGTCGGTGTCGGGGACGTCGTCGAGACCCTCGCACGCTGGGAATCAGCGCTGCCTCCGCGTGCCACCACGCGTATCCACGCCGACGCCGACTCCGCTGCTGCCCAGCTCGCCGGCACCTTGGCCGAAGCCGTTGTCGGCGTGCGGGTGTGGATAACCGCGGATGCGGGATCGGCGCTGACCCTGCGGGCGGTCGCGCTCGGCGCCGGACTCGAGGACGACGAGATCTCGGTCGTACCGGTGACTTCTGCGCCGGAGGTCGTCGTGGAGGTCTTCTGCGCGCACTGCCGATCGGTCACCCGCGCGACCGCGTCTGTCGACGACGTCGTCCCGTGCGCCGGATGCCGGCGTGACCTGCTCGTGTACCACCACGTCTCGCGCCGAACCGGACATTATCTGGGGTTCATGGTCGACGCCGAGACCGCCCAGCCGGCCTGTCCGGACACCGAATCAGTCGAGGAACCCGTCTCATGAACACCGGAGTCGCCGAGATGAGCATGACCGAGTCCGTCCCGCGCCGGGCATCCGCCGCGACGACGATGGACCTCGTCGTGACCGCCGTCAGCGCGCCGTCGCGAGACATCCGCACGATCACCTTCGCCGACCCGGGCGGACGGCCGCTGCCCGGCTACGTCCCGGGCAGCCACCTGGTCGTGCACGCGGGCGCCGCCACCAACGCCTACAGCCTCACCGGCGACGGCACACATCCGTCGGAGTACTCGATCTCGGTGCTCCGCCTCCACGACGGGAACGGTGGATCACGGTGGCTTCACGACGAACTCGACGTCGGCGCGGTCGTGCCGGTGGGGCTGCCGCGCAGCGCGTTCGCACCGATCGCCCGGGCGCGCAAACACCTCCTGATCGCCGGTGGGATCGGGATCACGCCGATGGTGTCACACCTCCGCGCGGCGGCCCGTTGGCATCGTGATGTCCAGCTTCTCTACGTCTTTCGCGAGTCGGCGGCGGCGCATCTCGACGAGGTCACCGCACTCGCCGGGTCGCGTGCCGAATTGTTCACCGACCGTGTCTCTTTCACCGACCGCCTGTCACACGCACTTCGGCGGCAACCGATCGGGACGCACCTGTACGTCTGCGGACCGTCCGCGATGATCGATGCGGTGGTCGCCGCCGCCACGGATGCCGGCTGGCCCGGGTCGCGAGTGCATTTCGAGCGGTTCGGTGTCGGCGCCCTCGACGACGGCGACCCGTTCCGCGTGGCGCTGACGGCCTCGGGCCGAACGGTCGACGTGCCGTCGGGGACCAGCATGCTGGATGCCCTCGAGAGCGACGGCGTCGCCGTGCCGAACCTCTGCCGGCAGGGGGTGTGCGGGCAGTGCCGCATACCCGTTGTCGGTGGCGCCCCGATCCACCGTGACCTCTACCTGAGCACCGAGGAGAAGGACGCGGGCAACGCCATCATGCCGTGCGTCTCACGCGCGGCCGCCGCAACCACACTGGAGGTTCCGCTGTGACGACCCTGTTCGACCCGCCGACCGGAGCCGGCACGATGCCGGACCTCGTCGCCGGTTTCCCGTTCCCGTTCCCCGAAGACCGCTATCGGTACAGCACGAACGTCGAGCCGGCCCAGGTGCCGGTGACCACCGCCGCGGGCCGGTGGGGTGCTGCAGTCGTCGACGTCGATTCGGAGTACCGCGCCGAGCTCGACCGGCGTGCGATGATCCTCGCCACCGATCCGACCCGTCACGCGGTGTTGCCGCACATGGTCCCGGCCGCGTGGGATGCGATGTTGACCATGATGCGCGAGCTCGACGCGACCTACCCCGACCAGATGCGGCTCCGGTCGACCGGAGCCGACACCTGGTCGTGGTGCAACGACATCCTGGGGATCGAGCAGCACTTCCGCTACGGCGACCCCGCGACTCTCCCCGAGGAGCCGTTGCGGTACATCACCTCTCAGGTCCAGGAGGACATCGCACTCCTCGACCAGCGCAACGATCAGCTCTTCGTCGACGCCGGGGTCGTCACCTTCGCCGCCGACTGGAGCTTCGGATTCGACGTCGGGATGAGCTTTCTCGAGATCCACGGGCCGGTGCCGCGCGTACGCCAGGAGGGCGTCATCACGCGCGCGCACGAATTCCTCAAACGTCTCCAACCCCATGAGCCCTACCGACGGACCAACTGGACCCTGACGATCGACCGCCGACTCGACGTCTCGACCGAGATCTATCACGAGTGGGGACCCGACCGGGAGACGATCCAGCAGGTGCCCGACGACGAGTTCGGCAGGCGAGTGCATCTCCGCGTCGAGGTGCAACATCTCATCCGGCTCCCCGATTCGGGTGCGGTGATGTTCCTGATCCGGACCTACATGCTATCGCTCGAACAACTCGCGACCGTCGAGGCGTGGCGTCGACGATCCGCCGAGGTGCTGGCCGAATTGCCCGGCGACATGGCCGATTACAAGGGCATCATCAAGTTCCGCGATCGTGCGGCACAGTGGCTTCGTGCCGCCGCACCCGCGCCGACCGCGACACCCGGACCCGGCATGCCACGCTGGCCCGCCTCGCCGCCGGCCGTCGACACCACCGGCTCGGCCTTTCTCATCGTGGCGATCGGGGACGACGCCGAAGTCGCGCACGTGTCCCGGAACTGGGTCGGAGCGGCCGAGGCGGCCGGCCAGACGCGGTTGCTGGTCCTGGACACGCTCGTCGGGTCGCACGACCGTTCCGCCCTGCGCTCGGCCCTGGACGAGTGCCGCACCGGCACCCGGATCCTGGTGACCGGTGGGCAGTACGAGGTGCTGACCGCGCTGGCGATGGCGCGTGCCGCCGGCGCGGTGGCGGCGGAGTTGTCGTCGTACGTCACCCACACGCGCGACCTGCCGCTCTACTGCGCGCACTGTCGTGACACCTTCCGTGTCGACGCGGTCGTCGGCGGTACCGTCGCGTGTCCCGGTTGTGCTCGGGATCTCGAGGTGCACGAACATCATTCGCCCGTGATCGGTGGCTTCCTCGGTTCCGCCGTGGGAGACGACGCATGACCGCGGTCGTCGTGGGGGAGTACCCGGCCCACCTCCATCCCGCCTATGTGACGGGTCCGCGACCGATGCGGGTCCTCGCGGTACGACGGCTCACCGACGAGGTGACACACTTCCGGTTCGGGCCGGCCGACGACGCGGCGCCGTACCTCACCTCATACCAGCCGGGCAGTCATCTGATCGTGTCCGCCGGCGGGCAGCGGAATGCGTACTCGCTCGTCGACGACGGGATGTACCCGACGAGCTACGGCATCTCGGTGATGCGACGCGGTGCCGGCGGCGGCTCGGACTGGTTGCACGACAACCTCGTCGAGGACGCCGTCGTCGAGATCGAGGGCCCGCGTTCGATGTTCCCGCCGGTCCTCGACCAGCACGGTGCGCTGCTGGTGGCGGGCGGGATAGGGGTGACCCCGGTGTTGTCCCACGCCCGTGCGCTCGCTCGCGACGGACGTCGGGCGGACATCGTGTACTCCTATCGTCGGGGGTGCGGTGCGCACATCGACGACCTGCGTGCACTCGCGGCGCAACCCACCGTGACCCTGCACGAGGTGTCCGGTGCCGCGGCCACCGTGGAGGTCATCGCCGACCGGTTGCGTGCCCAGCCGCTCGGCACGCACGCCTACGCCTGCGGTCCCACGTCGCTGCTCGAGACCTACACACAGCTCGCGGAGGCCGCCGGGTGGCCGAGCGCGCGGGTCCATCTCGAGCGCTTCACGGCGCCGGAACAGGACCCCGGCGATCCGTTCACGGTGACCGTCGCGTCCTCCGGTGCCCGTGTCGACGTACCCGCGGGTGTGTCACTGTTGCAGCGGCTGCTCGACAACGGGGTCCCGGTGCCCAACCGGTGCCGTCAGGGCGTGTGCGGCGAATGCCGAATCCCCGTCCGACGCGGCCGGATCGAGCACCGCGACTTCGTATTGACCGACGACGAGAAGGCCATGGGCGACGCCTTGTTGTGCTGTGTGTCGCGCGGCCAGGACATCGAGGTGGACCTGTGAGCATCGATTCGTTTCCGACCCGGAAGGTGGATCACCTGGCGAACCTGCCCTGGCCCTTCCCGGACGACCTGGAAGAGTTCTCCTACAGCGTGAACGTCGAACCGGCGCGCATCCCCCACGCGACGCGTGCGGGCGAATGGGGCAGGCACCTGGTCGATCTGGGCGGTGCGGAGTATCTGGAGATCATGGCCGAGCGGCGTCGCATCCTCGACGCCGATCCGACACGGGTGCGGGTGCTCCCCGGTATGGAACTCGCGTGCTGGGACCTGCTGCTGTACTACCTCCGCGATCTCGGCCACGCCTATCCCGACGATATGACCTTGACCGAGCACGGCGACGGCCGATTGCATTGGCGCAACCGGCTTCTCGGCACAGACCAGGAGTTCGTCCTCGGCGACGCGGCCACTCTCCCGTGCGGACCGATGGAGTTCCTGGCGCGGGAGGTACCCGACGACCTGCTCCTCGTCACCGAACGCGACGGACACCTGTACTTCGATGCAGGCGTGGTCACGTTCGCCGCCGCCTGGTCGGTGTCGTTCGACGTCGGCATGGACATGTACCAGATCCACGCGCCCGTTCCCCGCATGCTCCGCGAAGGCATCGTCGCCCGCGCCGAGCAGTTCCTGCGCAGGCTACCCGCCGATCAGGTGTATCGCCGGGTGAACTGGACGCTGTCGGCGTCGGACTCGCACAAGCTCGACGTCAGCCTCGAGGAACTGCCGGAGTGGGCAGCCGACGTCCCGGGCATGGTCGCCGACGGCGATTTCGCCCGCGCACGACTGCGAATCGAGCTCGAACACTTCGTCCGGTTGCCGATGTCGGGTGCGGTGACGTTCAATATTCGGACATTCATGGCCTCACTCGAGGACGTGAAGCGAATACCCGAGTGGGCCGGTCAGCTGGCGACCGTCATCGAGACGCTCGGCGAGGACATCGCCGCCTACAAGGGATTCCTCGACTACCGCGACAGCGTCGTCGCATATCTACGCGGTCAATGATGCCCGTGAGCTCAGGTCCCGAACACCTCGACTTCTCGTAGAGTCCCTGAACCGAAAGATCGCTCATGGAACCCATACTCGCCGCCAATGCCGACCTGGCATGGATGCTGGCGGCCTTCGTCTTCGTCCTGCTGATGTTCCCCGGCCTGGCCTTCTTCTACGGTGGCATGGTCGGATCGAAGAACGTCCTCAACATCATGACGATGGTCATGTCCACCCTGGCGATCACGGCGGTTCTCTACGTCGTGATCGGACACGGGCTGGTGTCCGGTCCGTCGGTAGGCGGGTGGGGCATCATCGGCAACCCGACCGACTACATCGGACTGACCAACTGGCTCACCGACGACGCCTCCGGCGCCACCCAGACCCTGTACTTCGCAGCCTGGTTCATCCTGTTCGCGGCCATCACGATCGCGATCGTGGCCAGCGGCGCGGCCGGCCGGATGAAGTTCTCGTCCTGGCTCGTCTTCGCTCCGATCTGGCTTCTGGTGGTGTACTTCCCGGTGGCGCACTGGGTCTTCGCGGCCGACGTCGACGACAACTACAGCGGCGGCTTCCTGCTCAACGACCTCGAGATCGTCGACTACGCGGGCGGAACCGCGGTCCACATGAACGCCGGTGTCGCAGCACTCGCGCTGGCGGTGGTGCTCGGTGCCCGCAAGCGACGGATGGAACGTCCACACAACGTGCCGATGACCATCATGGGCGGCGGCATCCTGTTCTTCGGCTGGTTCGGGTTCAACGGCAGCTGTGCGCTCGGCGCTAACTTCCTGGCGCAGGCCGTCATCCTGAACACGCTGCTGGCCGGCTCGGCGGGCATGATCGGCTTCGCGATCATCGAGAAGTGGCGTGAGGGGCACGTCACCTCGCTCGGCATGATCACCGGCACCATCGCCGGCCTCGTCGGCATCACCCCCGCGGCCAGCAGCATGGCACCGCTCGGTGCGCTCCTCGTCGGCATCTTCGCCGCCGCGGTCGTCGCATTCCTGCTGAGCTTCAAGAACAGGCTCAAGATCGACGAGACGCTGGACGCCTTCGCCGTGCACGGTGTCGGCGGCATCGTCGGAACCCTCTGCATCGTGCTGTTCGCCACCGAGGCGGCGCCGGCCGGTGTCCAGGGAATCCTGTTCGGCGGGCCCGTCGACATCGTCTGGCGCGAACTCGCCGGCATCGTCATCACCTGCACCTACTCGTTCGTGATGACCTGGCTGATCGCCAAGGGACTGGACAAGCTGATGGGCCTGCGCGTCGACGAGGAGACCGAGATGACCGGTCTCGACGCCGTACTGCACGCCGAGACCGCCTACGAGATCCCCAGCGCTTCTGTCGGACACGCCGGCGGACTCTCGACGATGTCACCGGCTCGAGCGGCAGAACGGGTGGAGGAGGCGATGCCGGCGTCCTCGCCGGCCTCGGCACCACCGGCCGGGGTCTGATCGACGCCTGCACACGACGGCTCGGGGGTCCACCGTTCGACGGTGGGCCCCCGAGCCGTCTGCGTTGCTCCCGCGCGGACATCGTTGTCGGACAAACCGACACGTACCGCTCACGGAGCCGAAACAGGGTCGAAACAACCAGTAGGTCTACTAATAATAGACAAAGGTTCACAAGAGTGGACACGCGGACCGAAAGCCCCTAGAGTCGACCCCCGGAGCACATGATGACAACCACCGAGACGACGACCGGCGACCTCGCCGATCTCTGCGCGACGCACGGCACCAAGTTCATCCTCGCGATGTTCGTCGATCTCCGCGGCAAACCCTGCGCCAAGCTGGTGCCGGTGGAGGCCGTGGACGAATTGGCCACCGATGGAGTCGGTTTCGCCGGATACGCCGTCGGTGCCATCGGGCAGGAGCCGAAGGACCCCGACCTCATCGCCATCCCCGACGTCCGTTCCTTCCTGCCCATCCCGTTCATCAAAGAGGGCCTCGCCGTCGTCCAGTGCGATCCGCATGTCGAGGGCAAGCCCTGGCCCTTCGCGCCCCGCAACATCCTCAAGGCCCTCATCGCGCAGACCGCGGACGCAGGCTTCGAGCCGTGGGTCGGCGCGGAGGTCGAGTACTTCCTCCTCAAGCGGGCTGCCGACGGGTCGTTGGTGACCGCCGACGCCGCCGACGACTCGGATCAGCCGTGCTACGACGTCCGCGGGCTGACCCGCATGTACGAGCACCTGACCACCGTGTCCACCGCGATGAACCAGCTCGGCTGGAGCAACTACGCCAACGACCACGAAGACGGCAACGGTCAGTTCGAGCAGAACTTCGCCTACTCCGACGCTCTGACGACCGCCGACCGCGTCGTCACGCTCCGCTACCTGCTCTCGGCCCTGGCCGCGGAGCGGGGCATGATCGCGACCTTCATGCCGAAGCCCTTCGCCGAGCGCACCGGATCGGGATTGCACTTCCACCTGTCGCTGACGCGGGCGGGTGACCCGGTGTTCCCCGAGGTCACCGACGACGAACGCGGCCTGGGGCTGTCGGAGACGGCCTACGGATTCATCGGCGGAATCCTGGAGCACGCGCCCGCGCTCCAGGCCGTCATCGCACCGACGGTCAACTCGTACAAGCGAACCGGGGCGACCGCGACCCGCTCGGGGGCGTCCTGGGCTCCGCGGCGGGCCACCTACGGCGGCAACGACCGCACGCATTACATCCGGGTGCCCGACGAGCAACGCGTGGAACTGCGCGGTGGCGACGGTTCGGCGAATCCGTACCTGGCCGTCGCCGCCCTCCTGGGAGCGGGACTCGACGGCATCAAGCGGAGTCTCGATCCCGGTGCCGTCGGGAACTGTCCCGGCCACATCGCCGAACTCCCGCTCACCCTGCTGCACGCGGTGGAGGCGCTCGAGACCGACACGGTGGTCGCCGGCGCGCTCGACGCCGCACTCCCGGAGGACTGGCCGGACGATCAGCAGCGGGTCTCGGCGTACTTCGCCGGACTCAAGCGCGACGAGTTCTTCGACTGGCACGCGGCGGTCACGCCGTGGGAGGTCGACAAGTACCTGACGGCGTTCTGACCGTCGATCCCTGAGCGAAGCGTTTCTCCGACAGCAACATCCACCTCTCGACGTAAGGACCTGACCATGTGCGGAATCGTCGGGCTGCATCTGCGCAACCCGGACCTCCACCCCCGGCTCGGCGAGTTGCTCGCCGAGATGCTCGGCGAGATGCAGGACCGCGGCGCGGATTCGGCGGGTATCGCCGTCTACGGAAACCCCGCGTGGGCGCCGCCGGGGCACGGCTGCATCTCCCTCCTCGAACTCGACGTGATCCCCGAGGAGGTGTCCGCGACTCTGAGCGCGGCGCTCGGGGTGGCGGTCGCGGCGCAGGCGACAGACGTCACGCTCGTGATCTCCGCCCCGGTGACGGCCGACGAACTGCTCGCCGCCGCACGCGCCGCATATCCCCACGCACTCGTCGCGGGCTTCGGGTCGGACCTCACCGTCCTCAAGGGCGTCGGAGCGCCACGGGAACTGACCCGATCCTGGGGACTCGCAGCAGCGTCGGGGTGGCAGGGGGTCGGCCACACCAGGATGGCGACGGAATCAGCCGTCACCTCCTCGGGCGCGCACCCGTTCGCAGTCGGTCCCGAGCAGTGCCTGGTCCACAACGGCTCGTTCGCCAACCACGCCACGATCAGACGCGAACTCCGCGCCGCGGGAGTGGAATTCGACAGCGAGAACGACACCGAGGTGGGCGCGCGGTTCGTCGCGCACCAGCTGGCGGCGGGTAAGGACGTGGAGACAGCTCTGAAAGAGGTGTGCGCCAACTTCGACGGCTTCTACACCCTGCTGGTGTCCAACCGCGACTCGTTCGCCGTGGTCCGCGACGCCATCGCGTGCAAACCGGCGGTGATCGCCGAGACCGACGACTGGGTGGCCATGGCGAGTGAGTACCGCGCGCTGACCACACTGCCCGGCGTGGAGAACGCCCGCATCTGGGAGCCCGAGCCGGAGGTCGTGTACGCATGGACGCGATGACCGCCGAGTTGGCAACCACCCCTACCGTTCCCGCCTCCACCGACACGGCGAAAGCTGAGACGATGAGCCCCAACCACACCTTCGACCTCGCCGGCACCCCGCTGCGCGAGATCAATTCGGCGTTGCACGGCGACATCTCGGGAGAGGTCGTCATCGAGAACCCGGCCGGCGCCCACAGCGTCGCGGCCGGGGTCAACCTCCCGCTGAAGATCACCATCAACGGCCACGTCGGCTACTACGCGGCCGGGATGAACCAGCAGGCCGAGGTCACGATCAACGGCAACGCCGGTACCGGTGTCGCCGAGAACATGATGAGCGGCAGCGTCATCGTGAAGGGCAACGCCTCCCAGTCGGCGGGCGCCACCGCGCACGGCGGGTTCCTCGTCGTCGAGGGCGACGCCGCGGCACGGTGCGGCATCTCGATGAAGGGCGTCGACATCGTCGTCGGTGGAAACGTCGGGCACAACAGCGCTTTCATGGCACAGGCCGGCCGTCTGGTCGTCCGCGGAAACGCGGGTGACGGGCTCGGCGACTCGATCTACGAGACCCGCATCTATGTGCGCGGCGATGTCGCCTCGCTCGGTGCCGACTGCATCGCCAAGCCCATGCGCGCCGAACACCTCGAGGAGCTGACCGGACTGCTCAAGGCCGCCGGTTTCGGCGATGACGACCCCCGCGACTACACCCGCTACGGATCGGCCCGCGAGCTGTACCACTTCAAGGTCGACAACACGTCCGCGTACTGAGCCAACTGCTCCCTGAGGTGCGACCATCCCGTTCCCTGAGATGCGAGGAGCGCAAGCGCGCCGACCCACTGCTCCCTGAGGTGCGAGGAGCGCAAGCGCGCCGACCCACTGCTCCCTGAGGTGCGAGAAGCGTAAGCGCGCCGACCCACTGCTCCCTGAGGTGCGAGGAGCGATAGCGACGAGCCTCGAAGGGCCCCACCGTCGCCCACCACACGACGAAAGAGAACCGTCATGACCGACAACCTGAGCATCGAACAGCGTGGCCTGCGCGAGTCGGCCACATTCGACCGCACGACCATCGCCGCGATCCAGCGCGCCGCCGAGACCGGCATCTACGACATCCGCGGCTGGGGCGCCAAGCGCAAGCTGCCGCATTTCGACGATCTGCTGTTCCTCGGCGCGTCGATGTCCCGCTATCCACTGGAGGGTTACCGCGAGCGCTGCGACACCGACGTCGTCCTCGGTAGCCGAAATGCGAAGTACCCGTTGCATCTCGCCACCCCGGTGACGATCGCCGGGATGAGCTTCGGTGCATTGTCGGCCTCGGCTAAGGAAGCACTCGGTCGCGGCGCCTCGGAGGTCGGCACCTCCACGACCACCGGTGACGGCGGGATGACGCCCGAAGAGCGGGGGCAGTCGAAGCATCTTGTCTACCAGTATCTCCCGTCGCGGTACGGGATGAACCCCGACGACCTGCGTAAGGCCGACGCGATCGAGATCGTTCTGGGGCAGGGCGCCAAACCCGGCGGAGGGGGAATGCTGCTGGGACAGAAGATCTCCGAACGGGTCGCCGGGATGCGTACCCTGCCGCAGGGTATCGACCAGCGCAGCGCGTGCCGTCATCCGGATTGGACCGGGCCCGACGACCTCGCGATCAAGATCAACGAGTTGCGCGAGATCACCGACTGGGAGAAGCCGATCTACGTGAAGGTCGGCGCCACCCGCACCTACTACGACGTCAAGCTCGCGGTGCACTCCGGCGCCGACGTCGTCGTGGTCGACGGCATGCAGGGCGGAACGGCCGCCACCCAGGACGTTTTCATCGAACACGTGGGCATCCCGACCCTCGCCGCGATCCCTCAGGCAGTGCAGGCCCTGCAGGAGTTGGGAGTTCATCGAGAGGTGCAGCTGATCGTCTCGGGTGGGATCCGCAACGGAGCAGATGTCGCGAAGGCGATGGCGCTGGGCGCCGACGCCGTCGCCATCGGAACCGCCGCGCTGATCGCGTTGGGTGACAACGACCCCCGATACGCCGAAGAATACGAGGCGTTGGGCTCGGCCGCCGGCTTCTACGACGACTTCCAGGACGGGCGCGATCCCGCAGGCATCAGCACGCAGGACCCGGAACTGTCCGCCCGCTTCGACCCGGTCCTCGGCGGAAAGCGACTCGCGAACTTCCTGCGCGTGATGACGATGGAGGCCCAGACAATCGCGCGTGCGTGCGGGAAGGCACATCTGCAGCATCTGGAACCCGAAGACCTCGTGGCGATCTCGATCGAGGCGTCGGCGATGGCCCGCGTCCCGCTCGCCGGGACGAACTGGATTCCGGGGTCCGGGCTGTGAACCCGGAGTCCGCGTCGGTCGTCATCGTCGGCGGGGGTCTCGAGGGCGCGGCCGCCGCGTGGGCGTTGGGACAGCGCGGCGTCACCGATGTGATCGTCTGTGAGCGCGACACCGTCGGCGGTGGGATGACGGGGAAGTCGTCGGGAATCGTCCGCTGCCACTACGGTGTCGGCTCACTGGCAGCCATGGCCGCGATCGGGCTCGAGGTCTTCGAGAAGGCCGAGGAGATCTTCGGAACGGACATCGGTTTCCGGCAGACCGGGTACGTGGTGGGCGTGGGGGAGGCGAATGTCGAGAACATGCGCAAGAGCCTCGCGGCACAACGCGTGATGGGTGTGCAGACCGAGGAGATCGACGTCGCCGACGTCGCCGCGATGTGGCCGACCGCCGACCTCGAACCGTTCGCGGCCTTCGGATGGGAGGAACGGGGCGGGTACGGCGACGCGTATCAGACCGCGCAGGCCTTCGCGGCCTCCGCACGGGCGACGGGAATCCGAATCCGTCAGGGCACGAAGGTGACCGGCCTCGTCGTCGACAAGGACAGGGTGACCGGCGTCCGCCTCGCCGACGGCTCGACGATCTCCGCGGACACCGTCGTGGTCGCGACCGGCGTCTGGTCCAGGCCGTTCCTCGCCCCCTACGGGATCGACGTCCCGATCGAGGTGCATCGCGAACAGATCGTGATGATCGACCCGGGTGAGGACCTCGGCGAGGTGCCGGTCTTCTCGGACCTGGTGTCACTGCAGTACGTCCGTCCCGACGTCCGCGGTGAGATCTTGTTCGGCAACAGCGATCTGGCCGCCCTCGACATCGCGGATCCGGACGACTACCGCAATCGCGCGGATTCGGACTTCATCGACCTCACGGTCGACAAGGTCGGCACGCGATTCCCCGGTTTCTCCGCGCCGGCGATCACCACGAGCTATGCCGGGTGTTACGACGTCACGCCGGACTGGAACCCGATCATCTCCCGTGGACCGCTGGACGGGCTCGTGCTCGCAGCCGGATTCAGTGGGCACGGGTTCAAGATCTCACCGGCGGTCGGCCGGTTGATCGCCGATCTGGTCGTCGACGGGCGCAGCGCGGACCCTCGTATCCCCGAGTCGGACTTCCGTTTCTCTCGGTTCGCCGAGGGAGACCTGCTGACGACACGCTTCCCGTATGTCGGAGCCGGCGAGATGCGCTGACCCGGCCTTCCGATGACCTGATGCCCGACCGTCGACGGGAGCCGACTTCGTGTGTCAACTGTCAGGAAACGTTGTTTCTCACTATGCTGGCAGCGTGACGGACGACCCTTTGATCCGGAATCAATCCGGCACAGCGCGAGAGCGGCCCGTCGACCAGTCGGTCGAGGAGCTGGAGCTGGAGACGGCGATCGCGCACAACGTGCGGCGTCTGCGACGCCAGCAGGGACTGTCGGTGGGGGACATGGCGACTCGCGTCGGCATCTCCAAGGCGATGTTGTCGAAGATCGAGAACGCCCAGACCTCGTGCAGTCTCAGTACGCTGGCCCGCCTGGCCAACGGGTTCGACGTGTCGGTGACCTCGCTGTTCCGCGGCGCCGAGATGGAACGGTCGGCCGTGTTCGTCAAATCGGGTGAGGGCTCGGAGATCATCCGCGAGGGGTCTCGGGAGGGCCACGAGTACGAGCTGCTCGGTTCGTTGCGCGGTGAGCACAAACGGCTCGAGTGCCTACTCGTCACGCTGACCGAGAAGTCGGTCACCCAGCCGCTGTTCCAGCACGCGGGAACCGAATTCCTGTACGTCCTCGAGGGCGTGATGGACTACGCCCACAGCCGCTCGGTGTACCGGATGCATCCGGGCGACTCGCTTCAGCTCGACGGCGAGGGAGCGCACGGGCCTGTCGAACTCGTCGAGCTGCCGGTGCGTTTCCTGTCGGTGATCGCATTCCCGGACTCGGCCGTCTGAGACGAATGGCTCACGTGCGCGACCCGCTGAGATCGAAGTCGTGGCGCGACGTCGGCACCACGTCGAGATTCCGGTCCGCGCCGAACCGGGCCACGCTCTGGAGCATGAGGGTCATCCGGCGTTCGAGTTCCTGCTGGTCCCCGCCGCTTCCGTAGAAGGCGTGGATGTCGTTGACCGCCTCCATCGGGAACAGTTCTTCGACGATGGCCGCGACCGGCGGGGCGTTCTCGGTCAACGGTCGTTCGACGATGTTCTGGACATATCCGAACGTGGCCTGGGTGTCGATGGCGACCTGGGTGTGGTCGTCCAACCACCGACGGAGCCACTCGTCGCGGTCGAGTTCGTCGGGACGACGCAGGAACGCGATGTTGGACAGCGCGTCGATGCGCGTTCCGTCGGCGGGTAGTTCCGGATCCAGCGGCGCTCGATCGGTGACCGCCCAGGCATCGATCCGAACGCCGAGGTGGTCGTCGGCGGCCGCCAGGACAGGGCCGGGCTCGGGGGCCCAGAACGCCAGCACCGCAGCGATCGGCGGGTCGAGTTCGTCGATGCGCATGGCTCCCGACACCAGGTCGTCGCCGAGGTTGACCTGGACGCGCGTCGCGCCCGCGGCGGCACAACCCCGGACGAGGACATCGGCATCGGCGAGGGTCGGCGCATCGCCCCGGATGGCAACGATCACCTTCGAATCCGTCACCCCGCGGACGGTACCCGGCGATTCACGCGCTGGTCACCGATTGGCAGATCGGCGCCTAGAACTCCTCGGCGCCGATGAGTGCGGCGTCGTCGGCGACCTTGCGATCGTGGGCGACCTTGGCCAGCGACACCGCGACGAGGGCGACGACGCAGTACGCGGCGGCGAACCACCACGGGGTCGCCTCCGAGCCGGTCCACTTGGCGAGGTAGGCGACGAGTACGGCCGCGATCGCGGCACCCATCCAGCGGAGGAAGCTGAACCCGGCGCTCGAGACCGAGCGCGGGGTGTCGCCGCCGACCGCCGACATGGCGACGTCGGTGAAGAGGGTGTTGAGCACGCCCGACGGGAAGCCGGACAGGATCACGGCCAGACCGATCAGCCAGACCTGGTCGGTTGCGGTGCCGATCCCGGCCAGCACCATCACCAGCCCGTAGACCGAGACGGCTACGAGGACACCTGACTTCTCACCGATGAGCCGTGCGAGCAGCGGTGCGACGAAGACGCCCGCAATAGCGGTGAGCAGACCCCAGCCGAAGAACACCAGTCCCGCGTACATGGGACGCAGACCCATCGCGATCGGCGCCCAGGCGATCACGGTGAACAGCGCGCCCGTGTAGAACGCCGAGCCGACGGAGGTGACGAAGAGGGTGCGGTTGCGGAGGACCTTGAGCGGGTCGACGATCCGCACCTGGATGCGTTCGGATCGCGGGCCGTCGGCGGGGAGCATGACGGCGCAGAGGACGGCGCCGGCCAGCATGAGCAGCGCGGTACCGGCAAACGGTGCGCGCCAGGTCCATTCGCCGAGTGTGGCGCCCAGGAGCGGGCCGACCGCCAGGCCGATTCCCAGTGCGGCCTCGTACATCATGATGGCGCTGTTGCGGTTGCCGACCGCGGACTGGACGATGAAAGCCAGTGCGGTGGCGAGGAACAACGCGTTTCCGAGGCCCCAGATCACCCGCAACGCGATGAGCTGGTCGATGTTGTCGGCGAGGGCCGAGACGCCGGCGGCGACGACGATGAGGACCAAGCCGACGGTGAGAGTTCGTCGGGGACCGAAACGGTATGCGGCCCAGCCGGTCAGCAGCATCGCTACGCACTGCACGCCGACGTAGACACCGAACAGGAGCGTGAGCTTCTCGGGCGGGGCATTCAGCGCTTCGGCGATGCTGTGCAGGATCGGATCGACGAGGCCAATGCCCATGAAGGCGATGACGGCGGCGAATGCGGTGATCCACACCGCGCGCGGTTGCGCGCGCAGGGAGGCGAGCATCGACGGCTCGGCCTCGGTGCGGTCGGCTCCGCTCGCGACGGTGTCGCTCGGGGTGTGTTCGGTGACGGTCATGGGGTCCTTTGCCAGATCAAGGCGGGGTGGCCGGCGGCGACGCGCCGGCTCCCGCTCACACGCGTGCGGGGGACGCGGCGTGTGATGCCGGATGGTTGTCGAGTTGGTCGCGCAGGGCCAGCAGGGCGGGTCCGGCCGCGGCGATGGCTTCGCGTTGCTGATCGCTGAGTTCGGCGAGCGCGCCCGTCAGGACGACGTCGCGTTGCTCACGGATCCGCCCGACGAGAGTGCGCCCGTGGTCGGTGAGGCCGACGAGCACGGCTCGACGGTCAACCGGATCGGGTCTGCGTTCGACCATCTCGTGTTTCGTGAGTCCGTCGATCACCGACGTCGCTGTCGGCATGCGGATGGATTCGCGGTCGGCGAACTCACCCATGCGCATCGGCCCGTGGTCGGCGAGGACGCTCAGGGCGGACGATTGCGCCGCGGTCAACTCGACCGACGGTGCACGACGACGAAGAGCGAGGTAGAGCCTCGTGATCGTCGGCCGCAGGGCCTGGGCGAGTTGGGCGGGGTCGGAAGCGGACACGTTTAGCAAGTCTAATACTTAGAACTTCGAAGTAATGCATGCCAACGGTGTGACGCTCCTTACGGACGGGGCCACACGGTGCTCTCCCTGGATCCGTATGAGGTTGTGCCCGTGAACAGGGCACAACCTCATACGGAAGGTCGCGGCTTCCTCGTCGGAAGCGTGGGCTCTGCGGTCAGGCCCCGATCTCGGCACCGCCGTCGCGCCACACGGCGACGATGGAGGGACGCGGTTGAGAATCGCCGCCGTCCGGCCAATGGGAAGCCGGGTTGTCCGCGGAGTGATCGTCGAGCTCACCCGGGTGCTGGACGGCGATCAGGACGCGGTTGGTGTCGATGATCGGGCCGCAGGTCTCGCCACCCTTGGGGACGGTGAGGAACTGCTTGGTCTCCCCACGCCGGTCGCCGTCGAGGGCAACCGCGAACAGGCCGTCGTTGCTGTCGAGCGCGTTGCCGTCGGTCGAGATCCACAG
Organism: Gordonia sp. KTR9; assembly: GCF_000143885.2. Classification (NCBI taxonomy): domain Bacteria; kingdom Bacillati; phylum Actinomycetota; class Actinomycetes; order Mycobacteriales; family Gordoniaceae; genus Gordonia; species Gordonia sp. KTR9. The sequence continues at coordinate 5,339,602 of NC_018581.1, read as the reverse complement.
GTTTCCGTGCGGATCGAAGGCGACGTTGTCCGGGCACGAGATGGGGCTGACCGCGGTCTTGTCGAACCCGCCGTAGTAGGTGTCGGCGGCGGCGGGGTCGCCGCACACCAGCAGCAGTTCCCAGGTGAACTCGGTCCCGGTGTGGTCGTCGGTCATCTCCAGAACCTGACCGTTCTTGTTCTCGGTACGCGGATTGACGGCGTCGGCAACAGCCTCTCCGACGGTGCCGCGGTCGTCGTTGTTCGTCAGTGCGCAGTACACCTTGCCGGTCTTCGGGTTCGGCTCGATGTCTTCGGGACGGTCCATCTTGGTCGCACCGACAGTGTCGGCGGCCTGCCGCGTGAACACCGCCACCTCGGCCGGGGTCATCCCCGGAATGTAGGAGCGAGCCGAGCCGTCGGCGTTGACCGTCAGCAGCGGTTTCCACGAACCCTTGCCGGTGAACTTCCCTGAGGCGGGCGGGGTTCCGGACCCGTCCACGGGGTCGGTCGAGTCTCCGGTGAAGGTGGCGACGTAGAGGGTGCCCTCGTCGAGGATGCCCATGTTGTGCTCGCGGGCGGTCCGTGACAGACCACTCTTCATCTTCCGGCTGGACACGAACTTGTAGATGTACTCGAACTTCTCGTCGTCACCGCTGTAGGCCACGACCGTGTCTTTGTCCGGGCCGCTGCCGACGACATAGATGTTCGCCGACTCGTGCTTGAACCGTCCCATCGAACTGTGTTTGACCGGAACGGAATTCGGGTCATGCGGGTCGACCTCGACGATGTAGCCGAAGCGATTGCCCTCGTTCGGTTCGACAGCGAGATCGAAGCGTTTGTCGAACCGTCCCCAGTGGTGCTCGTCCCCGTCGTCCTCGAAGGAGTAGCGCTCGAGTCGCTCCGCTGCCTTGGGATCGGTGATCGTGCTCGGGTTGGCGAAGTAGTTGTTGAAGTTCTCCTCACCGGAGAGCATGGTGCCCCACGGGGTCAGTCCGCCGGAACAGTTGGCGAAGGTCCCCAGGACGGTGGTCCCGGCCGGGTCGGCAGCGGTCTTGACGAACTCGCTGCCGGCGGCTGGTCCCGTCAGGCGAAACGGGCTGGACGCGGTGAGGCGCCGATTACGCGGTCCCACAACGGTTGTGAGTGCACCGCTCCCGGACTTCGAGGTGACCTCGACGATCGCTATGCCGACCGACGCCATGGCGATCCGGGCCTGCTGCTCGGTGGGCTCGCCGTCGGTGTACCCGGCGAACATGAACGGCTCGGTCGGATACTCGAGGTTGGCGACCAGATAGTGATGGTCGGAGACCCCGTCCACGGGGATGAGCCCCGCGAAGTCGTTGTTGAACCCGAACTGTCCGGCCTGCGCCTCCGGGGTCTGATTGGCGAAGTCGAACTCGGGAGCACCGGGCAGAATGGGATCACCCCATCTGATCACGACCTCTTGGCGGTATCCCGCCGGGATCACCACGGCGTCTTCGGTATTGGGTGCGACGGCATCGAACTTCATGCCGGGCAGTGCATCTCCGGACGATGCGCTGCTCGGGGATGCGGGGTCCGATGATCCGGAGTCCCCGCACGCCGCCAGCAGCGAGGTCGCGCCGACGGCCACCGCGGCACCGGCGGAGGTCTTGAGGACGCTGCGACGCGACACCGCGGTCCGGACGATCTCGCGGAAATAGGTGTTGTCGCTGGTGTTTCCCGGGTCGTGGCGGCACGCGTCGCCACACTTGTATCGGCAGGTCACGTAGGCGCGGGACGAGCGTCCGGCATCCTCACCGGTGGACATGAACAGCTGCAACGGAATACGCACACGGGCTCCTCTGGAAGCATGGTCGCGCCACGGGGCCGGCGCACGACGAAGAGCACGTTAGGAGGGCGAAGCGAACCGATGGCTACCCGTGTGTGAACGGCAACCCAACACCCCTGTTGGTTCCACGTGGAACAACGCCAGGCTTCGATTGGGTCCGCTCGCTACGCTCCCGGCGCCGGTGCCTCAGAAGCGGCCGCCGGTGCCGATCCGTCCCGAGGACCCGGAGCCGCCGAACGACCCGGGGCTGCGTCCGCCACTACCGAAGCCCCCGCCGAAGCCGCCCCCGGCGAAGCCTCCGCCGCGCCCACCGATGGTGCCGCGCAGGAAACTGTCGACGAGGATGCCGCCCAAGACCGCGCCGGCGGTCGATGAACCGGTCGGGTGTCGCTGTTGAGACTGCTGCCAGCTCACCACGTCGCCCTGGGCGGCCATCAGGGCCTGGTCGGCCAGAGATCCGGCGCGACGAGCGGTCTGGGTCGCCGCCGGCGGGTCGGTGGCAGCGGCGTCCGTCGCGGACTGCAGGAGGCGTTGCGCCTCGGCGAGCCGGGTGCGGGCGGTGGACTGGACGGCGCCGCGGCGGGTGCCGATGAAGTCGGCGGCGGCGGTCACCTTGGCGCCCGCTGATTCGAGTGCGGCCGTGAGGACCTGTGCGCGGCGGACGCGCTCGGCGGCGGCATCACGCGCTGCCGCAAGTGCGTCGTCGAGGTCGGCGTCGGCGTCGACCAGCGCGGTGAAGGTCCCCAAGGGATCGGTGTCGAAGCTGCTGCGCGCACCCGCGACCGCCGCACTCGCGGTCTCGATCGCGGTCACCAGCGACGTGCCGCCGGCCTCGGCCAGGGCATTCGCCTCGGCGAGTTCCTCCTCGACCTCGGCGACGAGCGCCGGCATCCGGGAGCGGGCGGCGGCAATGTTGGCATCCGCGTGGTCGATGGCGTCGAGGAGCACCGTCGCCAGCTCGATCGAACCCTCCGCCGACCGGATGGCGGCGACCGCCGGACCCTGCTGACCGACCGGTGCGGTGATCGCGGCCCGGCCCTGATCCGCGGTCGCCTCTGCGAAGTCGATCTGGGAGCGGGCCAGGTCGACGTTGTCGAGAATCGAGGTCAGTGTGCCCTCGCCGTGCTTGCCGACGAGATCGGTCAGCTGCTGCGAGGCAGTCTCCAGACGGGCGCGCAGGCCGATCAGCTGCTGGGTGATCGAGTCGAATCGAGCGTCCGCGTTGATCAGAAGGTTGCGCATCGCGTCGAAGTTGTCGACCTGATCGTCCAGCACACTGTCGATCTCGGTGCACATGGTGATGATCTGCACCAGGATCGATCGACGCTCGTCGTCGGTCTCGGCGACGTTGTCGTCGAGCCGTTGCCGAAGCGCAAATGCCCGAGCCAGCGCCTGCTCGGCCTGCCGGACGGAGTCGGTGAACGGTGCGGTCTCGACCTCTCCGAATTCGCCGACGGCCAGTTGCAGCTCTTCTTCGCTGGTGCGGATCGCGTTGTCGAGGTCGGTGAGCACCTCGCGCGACCACGGGTCGAGCACGTCGACGGGCTGGGCGGCCAACTGGTCGACGGTCAGTTCCTGCTCGCGGAGCGTCTCGACGCCCTCGGTGATTCGGCGTTGCCTCCGTCGTCGCGAGTAGAGGTACGCGCCGCCGCCGCCGAGGACGACCACCCCGCCGACGACACCGGCCGCGATGATGCCGGTGTGGCTCGGATCGAGTGCTCCGGACAGACCGTTGACCGCGGCCAGTCCGGCTCCCGCCCAGTTCTCCTCGCGCAGCTGCGGGACGACGTCGTCGTTGGCAACCTCTTCGAGCGTCGACTGATCCAGGCCGCCGGCGCTGTCGGGCGCGAACAACCGGTACGCCCGATCCTCGGTCGCGACGGCGAGCAGGGCGTCGTGATCACCCAGCTCACTGGCGACGGCGGTCTGATCTGCCCACTGCTCGCTGGTGAGACCGCCGAAGTCGCGGACGTACACGATCCACATCTGGACCGCGTGGTCGCTGTAGAGCGAGTCGATCGCGGCCTCGAGTTCGGTGCGTTGTGCCGGACTGATCGCGTCCGCGGAGTCGACGACGTAGTTCGGCAACCGGGTCGGCGGTTCGGCGGACGCCGCGCCGGGTGACGCGAGGGCCACGAGGACTCCCAGCAGTCCTACCAGCGCGGCCGCCGAAGCCACACGTGTCAGCAGTTCCCGAAGTGCCGGCACTCGATGCATGATCACAAACCTAGTCGTGCAGACGTGCGATGCCGACGAGGCATCGGGTCGGGTGTTGCATCCGGGCAATCGTCCGGCCGAGCGAATGACGGGCGGCGCCATACGGCGCCGCCCGCGACGCGGTCAGTTCCGCGAGTCGCGCCACCGGCACAGCGCCTCGAGGGCGGTGAGGTCATAGTCGGGCCCCGTGACGCCGACGGTCAACAGCGTGACGCCTTCGTCGGCCAGCGCATCCGCGTCGCGGAGCAGTGCGTCGGTGTCGCCGCTGAAGTTCACCCCGGACGACCGTTCGATGGTCTCCGGGTCACGACCCACGGCCGCGCAGTGCTCGGCCAGCACCTTGGACTTGTGCCGGTACTGCTCGACGTCGTTGAAGCCGTGCCAGACGTCGCCGTGCTCGGCGATGTAGCGCAGTGTCTTCTTCTCTCCGCTGCCACCGATCAGGATCGGGATGTTGCGGGTGGGAGCCGGATTGAGCTTGGCCAGACGCGATTTGATCCTCGGCAGCGCCGCGCCGAAATCGTTCAGACGGGACCCGACGGTGCCGAAGTCGTATCCGTACTCGTCGTAGTCCTTCTCGAACCAGCCGGCTCCGACGCCCAGGATCAGGCGGCCGCCACTGATGTGGTCGACCGTGCGGGCCATGTCGGCGAGCAATTCCGGATTGCGGTAGGAGTTGCAGGTCACGAGCGCGCCGATCTCCACGCGGGAGGTCTGCTCGGCCCACGCGCCGAGCATCGTCCAGCATTCGAAGTGTTCGCCTTCGGGTGCGCCGTAGAGCGGATAGAAGTGATCCCAGTTGAATGCGACGTCGACGCCCGTGTCCTCGGCGCGTCGAACCGCGTCGCGGATCAACGAGTACTCGGGTGCGTGCTGGGGCTGGATCTGGACACCGATGCGAATGGGGAATGCCATGCCGACCAGTCTGCCTGCTGTCGGCGCAATCGTCGACGAAGGCGACCGGCGAGACCGTGATGCCCCGACCCCGCCGGTGTCCGCCCTGACCCCGCGCCGGACTTCTTGCGGGTTCGGCAACGGTCCTGGCCACCCGCGACCGCGCGTGCCACAGTCGACTGCATGGCCACCGAGAACAGCCGTCCCGACACCATGACCGAGCCATCGAGACCCGACAACCCGGGTACCGCCGAGGGTTGGGATGCGCGGTACAGCAGCGCTGACCGGCTCTGGACTTCGGACGTCAACCCGGCACTGGTCGCCGAGGTGTCCGGGATCGATCCGGGCACCGCACTCGACGTCGGGTCGGGGGAGGGCGCCGACGCCCGCTGGCTCGCCGATCGTGGATGGCAGGTCACCGCCCTCGACATCTCCCAGGTCGCCGTCGACCGGGCTCAAGAGATCGATCCACGACCGTCGATCACCTGGTTGCGTGCCGACGTGATCGCCGATGACGTGCCGGCGACCGGCGTCGATCTCGTGACGGCGCACTACTTCCCGATCCCGAAGGAGAACGTCGACGCGGCTCGCCGACTGGTCGACGCCGTCGGGCCCGGCGGGTCCCTGCTGGTGGTCGCCCACGCCCCCGAGGGCGTGCGGGCCCATGGGTTCGACCCCGACGCGTACGTCCAGCCCGGGGATTTCGCGGATCTGCTCGGCGACGGATGGGACATCGTGACCGACGAGACGCGGGAACGCGGGAAGGCTGCCGGACGCGGCCACCACACGCACGACGTGGTGTTCCGGGCGCGGCGCCGGGCCGACTGAGATCGAGTTGCGTTCTGGCCCGGAACCGGGACAAATCGCACCCTGATCTCGACGAGGTGTACACGCACACGAGCACGCCGAACGCTTGCACCCCGGAATTGAGTGCACATCTGTACACTCGGGGCCATGACCGCCACGACCACGCGTGAGGCCGAGCTGCGGGCGCTCACCCACCTCGGGCTCTACGAAGCCGGCGCTGCCACGCGAGGCGTCGGAGCGATGCATCGTGTCATCGCCGGTGGTGTCTTCCGGATGCTCCGGCCGGTGTTGGGGAGTTCCGTCGACACGGCACAGATGGTGCACGACGCCGTCAGCGAGGGCACCTACAACTCCATCGCCGCGGCGCTCGACGCCGGTAGGTCGGCAGCGGACCACGTGCCGTGGCCGGAGGGCCGCGCACCGTCGCACACCCATCGTGGCGCCGTGCTCCTCGGCATCCTCAACGGCCTCATCGGCGATGAACTCGAGACCGCGGAATCGCCCCTGACGGCCGACATGTCGATCCGCGTCGACGGCCGTCCGGTCGCGCTCGACGCCGAGTCGTTGCGCGCGGGCTTTCCCCACGCGGGCGGACACATCGTCGTGTTCCTGCACGGACTGATGGAGTCGGAGTTCGCCTGGTCCTCAAGTGAGCGTGCGACCTACGGCGAGAAACTGGCCGGCGACATCGGCGCCACCGAGGTCCAGGTCCGGTACAACACCGGTCGCCACATCAGTGAGAACGGCCGCGCGCTCGCCGACCTCCTCGCCGACCTCGTACTGCTCTGGCCCGCACCGGTGACCCGGCTGACCCTCATCGGTCACTCGATGGGCGGGTTGGTCATCCGAAGTGCTTGTCACACAGCCGTTCAGCGCAGCGAGTACTGGACGGGTCTGGTGTCGGAGACGGTGTGCCTGGGCACGCCGCATCTGGGTGCGCCGCTGGCTCGTGGTGTCCATCTGGCCACGAATGCGCTGCGACGGACGCCGGTCACGCGTCCGATCGGTTCCCTGCTGCGTCGACGGAGTGCCGGGGTGCGAGACCTGTTCCACGGCAGCCTGACCGACGACGACTGGGTGGGCCAGGACCCCGACGCGTGGTCGCAGCCGCCCGGTGCTGACGTCCCGCTGCTGGCGGGCGCACGGCATCTCTTCGTCACCGCGACGATCACCCGCGATCCCGACAACCCGTTGGGGCGCCTGCTCGGTGACGGGCTCGTGCTCGCACCGAGTGGGCGCGGGCAGCACACACGCCGGCGTCGTGCTCTGAAGTTCCAGGAGGGTTTCCATATCGGTGGCGCGCACCACTTCACCCTGCTGAACAGCGACGTGATCTACGACTGGCTGCTGGGCCACCTCACTCCACGAAAGGCGCTGCCGGCCGGCCGGTCGTCGTAGGACCAGAACGGGGTCCGTTTACAGCCCGGGAACTCAGTGCGGCCGGCGCTGACGGTAGCGGCCGCGTGCGGCAAGCACACCCACGACCCAGCCGACGACGAAGACGACGGCCAGGATGAACCACAACGGCGACTCGACGCTCACCCAGAACAGCTCGATACGCACGGTGGTCCGGTTCTGGACGATGAAGACCACCGCCAGAATCGTCAGCCCGAGCGCAATCCATTGCGGCAGTGACACTCTCGACAACGTGGAGGGTCTGCCGGATGCCGGCGTCGGGGCGCCGCGGTCTTTCGCCATGTCTGGGACTCTAGGTGCTTCCAGCAGCGGCCGTCTGCGATCCGGCTGCGTCTTGTCCCGGAAACCGGGACAAAACGCAACCCGACGGTGGACCCTCACGCCGGCGGGCGGCACCGGAGGCCGTGCGCCGCCCGCCGGGTGTCGCTACTTCTTGCCGGGATCGTCGGCGGCTGCGATCTCGACCTCGGCGGTGGCCTGGATCAGCGCGAGTAGATCCTTGTCCAGTCCGGGTGCGAACTCCTCGCGCCGTTCGGGTGCGATGGTCATGGGGAATCCCTCGGGCATGATCTCGGTGCTCAGTTCGGTCCCGTCACCGCTGGGGGAGGCACCGCGGTACAGCTTTGCCGCGTCGCTCTGGTTGTCGGCGCTGAAGGTGAACTGAACGCTCTGCAATCCCTGGTCGACCAGCTTCTTGACCTCCGGGTACCGCTCGGCATTGGTCTTCGGGATCGGCAGGATCGATCCCCAGTTGACCCCGAGGCTCTCCAGAGCCTTCGCGAAGGCGTTCTCGTGCGCCTGATCACGGACGATCAGGTAGGCGATCGTGGAGCGGGCTGTCTTGTTGTCGGTCATCTCGTAGATCCGACATTTCTGCAGTCGCCCGGTGGATTCGAGCATCAGGTTGTAGAGCAGATCCAGAACGAGGTTCCCGCTGTTGTACACGTACGACCCCGACCAGGGATTGCCGGCGGCGTCGACCGGCAGTGCACCCTGTGCACCGACGAGGTAGTGATGGATGTTGCTGGTGTCCAGCGCGATCTTGAGGGGTGTGGACCCCTTCTCACCCGGCTTGTCGACCGGATCGGTCTTCTTGCCCTTGTACTCCGGCGAACCGTCGAGCAAGCGCGAGATGGTGGTGCCGATGAGTTCGACGTGGCTGATCTCTTCGGTCCCGACACCCTGCAGCAGATCCCGGTACGGCTTCGACGCCGGATCGCCACGGAAGTTCATGGACTGGAACAGGTACTGCATCATGGTGCGCATCTCGCCGAACTGCCCGCCCAGCCCCTCCTGCAGGGCATTCGCGGCGGCCGGATCGGGCTCGTCGACGGCGATCTCGTTGATCAATTGCTGAGTGTGTAGGTACACAGGCTCTCCTCGAACTCGTTGGGAGGCGGACCGGCGGTGCCGGAGTTCGCATATGGAGTGATCGGTTGGCCCCGGACCGGTTGCGGCAGAGGATGAGCAATCCGACTCGCAGACACCCACGCCTCGCCGACGCCGGTCGAGGGGGCCACATCATCAACAGAGGCCACGTTTCTGGAGCAACTGGTACGCCGAGCAATACCCACGCCGCGATCACACAAACACCTCGGCCGGCCCCAGCTTCGTCCGGGGAAGGCCAAATTCAGCCTTCACGGCTCCGTCCGCGCCGCCCCACCTCGCGAGGGAGGCCAGCTCGATGTCGACGACGCCATCGGTGCCACGGAGCCGGCCGTCACCCGGATTTGGTGGCGGGGGCCTCTGCGTCGTCGGAGTGCCGGGTTGCGAGAGGCGTCGCGGGCGACGCGATGATCACAGCTGACCATCCTGGCCGTCGCCGGTCTGATTCCGCGCGGCCAGCAGCATGTCATGTGTGTCGGTGAGCTTGACACGGGGCCGGTTCTGCGCGTGGCCCGCCGACGTTTCGTGGTCGTCGATGCGTTGCCATTGCAAGCGATCGACGTTCTGGGGTCGACGCGCCCGGATGAGGTCGGCGAGATCTGAGTCGGTGGTCGCCGGCGCCACCAGAAGACCTCGGCGGTAGTCGTCGAGGAGAGCGTCGACTGTGTCCAAGGCGTCGGCACGATTGGTGCCGATGACTCCGGAGGGCCCGCGTTTGATCCAACCGGCTGCGTAGGTGCCCTTGAGCCGGGTGCCGGTGGTCGGGTCGATCACCCGCCCTTCCTCGTTGGGTAGCGTCCCCGAGCGGTCGTCGAAAGGCAGATCGGCGACCGCACGACCGCGGTAGCCGATGGACCGCAAGACCAGGCCCGTTTCGATGGTCCCGACCTCCGCGGTCTGTTCGGCGATCATGCTGCCGTGGTCGTCGGCGATCATGCGATTGCGGGCCACGGTCACCGACTCGACTCGCTCGGTTCCCACGATCGCCACCGGGGACGCCAGGAATCGCAAGACGATGCGTTTGCCCGACGAGCGGGACCGACCTGCCTGTGCAAGCACCACGTCGGTGAGTGCCTGCGCCTTCGCCCGCACCGTGGAGTCCGTGGCCTGCGATGCGCCCTGCAGATCGTGGTCATCGAGCACGATGTCGATGTCCTCGAGCGCAGCGAGGCCCAACAGCTCGGGCGTGGTGAATGCGGCATGGGCGTGGTCGCGCCGTCCGAGCAGGACGACCTCGCGAATATTGCTCATCTCCAACGATCGGAGCGCGTGGTCGGCGATGTCGGTTCTGGCCAATGTTTCTCGATCCATCAGCAGAATCCGGGCCACGTCCAGTGCGACGTTGCCGTTGCCCACGATGACCGCCCGATGGCCGGAGAGGTCGAAAGCGGTGTCGGCGTAGTCGGGGTGCCCGTTGTACCAAGCGACGAAGTCCGTCGCCGAACTGCTCCCGGGCAGATCCTCACCGGGAATCCCGAGTCGGCGAGAGTGCGCGGCTCCGTTGGTGTACACGACGGCGTGATGGTGGTCGCTGAGTTCACCGTGGGTCACATGCGTGCCGATCTCGACGTTGTAGAAAGTGGCGAAGTCGCGGTGCGCTGCCACTCGTCGGAACAACTGTGAGACCTCTTTGGTGTGTTGATGGTCGGGAGCCACACCGTGCCGGACCAGTCCGAAGGGCACCGGCAGGCGTTCGAACATGGAGACCTTGACGCGGCCCGCGCCGTGGTCGAGCAGTTCGGCCGCGGCATAGAAGCCGCTCGGTCCAGCACCGACAATGGCCACGCGTAGTGGCTCCTCCGACTCCGGCAAGGACCGTAGGTCGGGTATCGGCACGGGTCGATGGTCGACCGCATGTGACTGGTAGTACTCGGCATTGATGGCGGCGTAGGCGCGAAGATCAACGGGCAGTTCGTCTTCGGCGTACACGGCATTCACCGGGCAGGCATCGACGCACGCTGCGCAGTCGATGCATGCGCCGGGATCGATGTACAGCATCTCGGTGGTGAGATACCCCGGTTCCGACGGTGTGGGATGGATGCACCCGACCGGGCACGCCTGCACACAGCTGGCGTCGTTGCAGCAGCTCTGGGTGATCACATACGTCATCGGACGCTCGCATTCTCGACCCGGACGGGGATCCCGTTGAGGAACGCATTCCCCGATGGCTGATCGATGAACCGCGGATCGTCGGGAGTCAGCATGTTGTAGTTCGCGCCGCCGGCAGCGACCGCTCGTCGCCATCCGCCGGAGTGGCCGAATCCGTGGGTGAGGCCGACCGTCCCGTCCATGACCTCATCGCTGACGACCACCGGTACCCTGATCTCACCCCACTGCGAGCTGATGGTCAGCGAATCGCGGTCGTACACTCCAGCCGCCGCCGCATCGGAGCGAGACATGATCGCGTGGCAATCACGCTCACCACCCGTCATCAGCCTGGGCACGTTGTGCAGCCAGGTGTTGTGTGACCGCAGCGTGCGAACGCTGAACAATCGCAACGGGTACCGCGCATCATCGGTCGAAGCCACCAGCCTTTCGGTCTCTGTCTTCATGTCGGGCTGGTCCAGGTGCACTCGGTGATCGGGGTGGAATATCTTCTTGTCGAGTACGCCCACGGCGCAGTCGTCGGCCAGCTTCACCGCGCCCTGAACGGCCATCAGCTTCTTGCGGCTCAGCCCCTTCGGTCGGAGTCCGAACCAGTCGCCGTACTTGCCGATTCGCATCGTGAGATCGATGACGGTGTGTGGCTGAATGCGCAGGCCGAGCTTTGCCAGCAGCTGACCGCCGGGCACTGCCAACGCCAGGATGCCGAGACGGCGAGCAATCTGGTCGACGATCCACGCATCGCTGCGAGCCTCTCCGCGGGGTGCGACGACCGGCCCGACCCACTGCGCATTCGGTATCAGCGACTGGCCCTGGGTGAAGATCGGCATTCCCTCGCGTTCCAGCCAGAGCGCCGGCGGCAGGATCCAGTGCGCATGGCGGCTGGTCTCGGTGACGTACGGGTCCAACCACACCATCAAGTCCAGCTGATCCAACGCGGCAGCGGTACGGGCAGAGCCCGGGGAACTCGTCACGATGTTGCTCGACAACCCGATCAGAGCGCGCAGCCTTCCCTCGCCCGGCGTGGTGATCTCGTCTGCCAGACATGCCAGTGGCGCGGTGCCGTTGACCTCACCGATGCCATGCACGCGGGTGTGCCACCGATTGCGTCCGAAGGCACCGCTTTTGGCGCCGATGCCGTCGAGGTCGACCATCGGATCGCCGAACACCATCCCGCCACGCCGGTCGAGATTGCCGGTGACGATCGCGAGCGCATCGAGCAGGAACTTGGTCAGCGTCGAGAACTGCCCCAGCGACGCGCCGCACCGACCGTGCACGCTGGCGCGTCGGGCGGCGGCCAGGTCTCGTGCGAGCGACTCGATGATCGCAACCGGCACACCGGATTCACGCGCGGCCCGGCCGAGGTCGAAGGACTGGGCCAGGGTACGCAACCCGTCGATGCCGACGGTCTGTCGAGCTATCGCTGCCTCATCGACGAGGTCCTCGTCGAAGAGCACCCGTAGCATCGCGCCGAGCAGCCAGGGATCAGCATTCGGCCGGATGGGCACGTGCTCGAACAATCGAGCGGTTTCGGTGCGCCGCGGGTCCAGAACGATGACGCGTCCACCCCGACGAGGGATGTCCACCAGAGTGTCTCGGATGCGTCCGGTGGTGACCAGGCTGCCCTTCGATACGACAGGATTGGTGCCGACCAGCAACACGAAGTCGGTGTGGGCGTAGTCGGGTAGCGGGTTGACCATCGTGCTGCCATAGAGCATGTCGGCTGCGGCGAAGTAGTTGTTGACGTCGACCGAGGCGGACGAGAATCGATGTTTGGTGCCGAGCACTTCGGCGAAGCCCGCAATGGCCGTGCTGCCGTTGAAGTTCCACGCCACCGGGTTGCCATAGGAAACGCCGATCGACTGCGCCCCGTGGCTGCGACGAATTGCGCGCAATCGGGCTCCTATGTCGTCGAGCGCCTGGTCCCACGTCCGCGGGACGAACGATCCGTCGGGCATGCGCTGCATGGGATGCACGACCCGATCGGGGTCGGCGACGACCTCGTGAAACTGCACGCCCTTCGAACAGGCGAAGCCTTGGGAGGACGGATGGTCGGGGTCGGGAGCCAGTGAGATGACCCGGTCGTTGTGAACTGTTGCGATCAACCCGCAGGACGCTTCGCAGATGCAGCAGAAAGTCTTCTTCTGCGTTGTGTTCTGCCGACCAGACGCCGGAGCCTCGTCGGCGGGCTGATGGTGCGAATCAATCATGACAACGATCCTCAATCCAGTTGCGACATAGATATTGTTCGCCCCGAAGGTGGCCTGGCTCCCAAGCCCCACGCAGCGCGTGCCGGCAAGCTCGGGCTTGATACGGCGGTGTCCGACGTCGTAGCCGTGTCGCACATCACCGCACACCTGACACGAAGTGGACTTTGACGAAGTCGGTGGCGCCCTGTTTCAGCGCGGTGAAAGTGGCAGCCGCTTCCTCGAGCGGTACAGATGTCACCCAGCTCCAGTTCCAATCCGCCGAAAGTTCTACGGCAGTGGCGAATTCGTCGTCATCGTAGGCGAACGACCCGATCACGTCTCGTTCACCCACAACGATGCTGTAGGAACCAAACGGGATCACGACGTTGTCGCCGTGAATTCCCACCCATACCGCCCGGCCACCGGGGCGCAATGCGGCGATCGACATGGCCTGCGTGGCCTGTTCTCCGGCCGCATCGATGCATACATCGACACTGTTGGGCTCGAGTGCATTGACCACCGAGGCGATTCCCAATGATTCGAGCACCGCTCGTCGACTGGCCGAGACCTCGGAGATCACGACGATGCCCGCGCCGGCGCGCTGTGCGCAGAGGGCTGCGGCGATGCCGATCGGGCCGCCACCGATGATGCCCACCGTCATGCCCGCTACATCGCCGGCGCGGTTGATGGCGTGCAGTGCAGTCGCAGTCACCTCCGACATCGCGGCCGCCGTCCATGACGCGTGGTCGGGCAGCATGACCAGGCGCCCCTCCGGAACAGCAACTCGCTCAGCGATTCCTCCCGCGCGAGAGATTCCGATGATGGTGTTGTGCCCGCACAGGTGTGGCCGTCCGGCTGAGCAGCACTCACAATTGCCGCAGGGCAATTGGGGATTCACCGCTACGCGCCTGCCGTCCTCGGTCACGCCTGCGAACTCATGGCCGATGATGAGCGGGGACGGATATAGTTCGTCCCCCACACCGTGCAGATCGGATCCGCAGACGCCTGCAGCGCGGACGCTGACCGCCACCTCTCCGGGAGCGAGAGAGGGTTCCTCGGCATCCACAAGCGCCACTCGACCCGAACCGACGTTCTGTAGGGCTTTCACGCGCTCACGCTCCTGTTGTGGTCGAACCGTCCTGGGCGCTGGTCGTCGCCTATTGTGCCGAATCATGCTGTGGGACTTGATGACGTGGGCATGGTCGGTCGTTCCTGTGCTGCATTTGCCGCCTCTGCTCCGGCCCGGGGCCTACTCAGGATGCGATTCTCGGTAGGACCCGAGCCCGCCGCCTCAGGATCTCCTCTACCACCCGTCCGGGCGTGTGCTCCGGTATCCAGTGGGATACCCCCGCCAGTTCGACGAGGCGGTAGTCGCCTGCGACGAACTCGGCCGACCGCTCCACACCCGCCCGCGCGACCGCCTCGTCGGCGTCACCCCACAGCAACGTCGTCGGCACCGAGATCGAACCCGTCAGAGGGTTCTCGGTGGCGGCCCGGTACCAGTTGATGGCGGCGTCGAGAGCGCCTGGCTGCAGGAGTACCTGTAGATGGCGTTGCACCATGGGCTCATCGATGACCTCGCCGTAGCCGGCGCGAAGTCCGGCTCCGTCGTCACCAGCCAGGGCTGGCACTGCAGATGGGTCGTTCTTCAAGAAGTCCACGTACCATGACCGCTCGATCTGCTCGCGGTCGTGCGCGGCCGCCCATGCGAATGCGGCCGGGTGCGGTACCGACAGAGCGATCAACGACTCCACGAGCTCGGGATGCCGTGCGGCGACTTCCCATGCGACCGTTGCACCCCAGTCGTGGCCTACGAGTTGCACGCGGTCATACCCGGACAGCCGACACACATCGACGACGTCGGAGACAAGGTGTTCGATGCGGTACGCCTCGATACCCGGGGGGCGCGCTCCAGGCGAGTAGCCGCGTTGGTCGAACGACAGCGCAGGTATGCCGACCTCGTCGAGGTCGCGCATGATGCCATCCCACGAAGCCTGCGACTGGGGAAACCCATGCAGCAACACCACGGGGGTCTGCTCTGATCCACGCTGCGCCGTCGAGTTGCGAGTCGCGCGGAACAGCAGAGTGCCGACACGAATCTCGTGAGAGAAAGGCTCGTGATCGTCGGACATGATGCTCCTCCAGACCCGCTAAGTGTGACCTACGTCAAACTAGACAACTGTCCAGACAAATGTCAAGGAATGGCGGCATGGGTCGTCCGGGTAGGTGGGGACGGCGTGAGTTCGACTACGGCGCCGTCACGCCCGCGCCTTGGTGGACACCGGACCGAGCGGGCGTACGACGGCGACCGGAGGCGCCTCATCCCGGGATGAGGCGCCTCCGGATACGCGTACGGTCAGGCGCCCGGCACCTTGTCGTCGTCCCGATGCGACGCCATGAACGCTCGATGGGGACTCGGGCCGTGCGTACCCAGTGCTCCGCGCGCGAGAGGTCGCAGTACCGCGCCTGCGTTCGTGGTCAACCGACGTACCGGCGGTACCGCAAGTGCCGTCTCAGCGGCAGACGGCCCCCTGCGACGCGGAGGTGACGAGCTTGGAGTACTTGGCCAGCACCCCGCGGGTGTAGCGCGGCGGTAGGGGAGTGAATTCCTGTGCACGTGATGCGAGTTCGTCGTCGTCGACCAGGAGGTCGAGGAGTCCGCGGCCGACGTCGAGTCGGATGCGGTCGCCGTCGCGGACCAGCGCGATCGGTCCACCGTCGACCGCTTCCGGTGCGACGTGACCCACGCACAGGCCGGTGGTGCCGCCCGAGAACCGTCCGTCGGTCATCAGCAGCACGTCCTTGCCGAGGCCCGCGCCCTTGATGGCGCCGGTGATCGCGAGCATCTCGCGCATCCCCGGTCCGCCCTTGGGCCCTTCGTACCGGATGACCACGACGTCCCCGGCGGTGATCGTGCCATCTTCCAACGCGTCCATCGCGGCGCGTTCCCGATCGAATACCCGTGCCGTTCCCTCGAAGACATCGGAGTCGAAGCCTGCGGACTTCACCACGGCGCCTTCGGGAGCCAGCGAACCCTTGAGGATCGTGATGCCGCCGGTGGGATGGATGGGCGACTTCGTGGCGCGCAGGACCTGACCGTCCGGATCCGGCGGCGCGATGTGCGCCAGGTTCTCGGCCACCGTCGATCCGGTCACCGTCAGGCAGTCGCCGTGCAGGAGCCCCGCGTCGAGGAGCGCCTTCATCACCACCGGCACACCGCCGATGCGATCGACGTCGGTCATCACGTGCCGGCCGAAGGGTTTGACGTCGGCGAGGTGCGGGACGCGGCTGCCCACGCGGATGAAGTCGTCGAGGGACAGTTCGACCTCGGCCTCGTTGGCGATGGCGAGAAGGTGGAGCACCGCGTTGGTCGAGCCGCCGAACGCCATCACCACCGCGATCGCGTTCTCGAAGGCCTCGCGCGTCATGATGTCGCGCGCGGTGATCCCGCGGCGCAGCATCTCGACGACGGCCACACCGCTGCGCCGGGCGAACTGGTCGCGGCGTTTGTCCGGGGCCGGGGGCGCGGCACTGCCGGGCAGGGACATGCCGAGGGCCTCGGCGGCGCTGGCCATCGTGTTGGCGGTGTACATGCCGCCGCACGCACCCTCACCCGGGCAGATGGCGCGTTCGATGGTGTCCACGTCCTCGCGGCTCATCAGTCCGCGGGCGCACGCGCCGACCGCCTCGAAGGCGTCGATGATGGTGACCTGGCGCTCTGTGCCGTCGGACAGCGTCGCGTAACCGGGCAGTGTGGAACCGGCGTAGAGGAACACCGACGCGAGGTCGAGGCGCGCCGCGGCCATGAGCATTCCGGGCAAGGACTTGTCGCACCCGGCCAGCAGGACCGAGCCGTCGAGTCGTTCGGCGCTCATCACGGTTTCCACGCTGTCGGCGATCACCTCGCGGGAGACCAGCGAGAAGTGCATGCCCTCGTGGCCCATCGAGATGCCGTCGGAAACCGAGATGGTGCCGAACTCGAGCGGATATCCACCGCCTTCGTGCACGCCTTCCTTCACGGCCTTGGCCAGCCGATCGAGCGACAGGTTGCACGGGGTGATCTCATTCCACGACGACCCGACCCCGATCTGCGGTTTCACCCAGTCGTCGTCACCCATCCCCACCGCGCGGAGCATGCCGCGGGCCGCGGTCTTCTCCAAGCCGTCCGTGACGTCGCGACTACGCGGCTTGATGTCGATCTCGGCGTCCGGTTCGGTTCGCTTGGTCATGAGGGCAAGAGTAGTGGTGATCGTCGGGACGCGGTCGGAGTCGGTACCGGCGCCGCGAGATCGGGCCGTGCGCGGTCAGCACAGAACCGTGCGCTCGTGACCAGATGCGTGGCAGCGGGAGTGGTTAAGGTCCACCTCGACCCCCGTTGACTCGTGGAAAGGCCGCCGACATGAACCCCAGGACCGCGCTTCGAAAACTGGCCGGACGGGCACTGCTCGTCTCGACATTGGTGGCCACGGCCGCCGGCCTGTCGGTGGTTCCGGCCGAGGCCCAGCCGACCGCACCGACAGTGGTCCTGGTGCACGGGGCGTTCGCGGATTCGTCGGGCTGGCGTGACGTCGCGCAGGACCTGCGCGGCCGCGGACTCGCGGTGCAGACCTTCGACAACCCCCTCCGGTCTCCGGCGTACGACTCCGCGCAACTCGAGAAGAAGCTCGCGACGATCGACGGGCCCATCGTGCTCGTCGGACACTCCTACGGCGGCTTCGTCATCACCAACACCCAGGACCCCGACGTCCGCGCCAATGTCTACATCGCCGCCTTCGCACCCACCACCGGCGAGTTCGTCCAAGGGCTGCTGAACCCGATCACCTACCCGGGCAGCCGGTTGTTGCCCCCCGCTCTGCAACTCAAGGTCGTCGAGAACGACCCCACCGGACTGGCCGGACGCAACGTCGACGGCTACATCGCACGCCCGTACTTCCGGGACATCTTCGCCCAGGACGTGACGCCCGCGGTCGCCGCCGACATGTTCGCGCACCAGAAGTCGGCGGCTCTCCGCGCCAACCTTGAACCGTCGGGACCGCCGTCGTGGTCGCGGGTGCCCAGCTGGTACCTGGTCTCCCAGCAGGATCGGGTGATCCCCCCGGCGCTGCAGCGATTCATGGCCGGACGGGCCGCGCCCGGTCGCACCTCCGAGGTCAACGCATCCCACGCCTCGCTGGTCTCGCGACCCGACGCCGTCTCGCGGATCGTCCTCCGAGCGGTCGACGCGACGTAGCCGGACTGACCGTCGGTGTGATCGTCCTGGCGTCAACCCGCTCCGACAGAGCGGGTTGACGCCGCGGCCTTACCGTCTGTGGCCCTGACGGCCTGGGAGGCACTCTTCGACGAGAGCCAACTGGAGAAGGGGCAGCGAGTGCTCATCGTCGGCGCCGGCGGGGTTGTCGGGAAGTATGCGATACAGCCGGCGAAACGATCCGGTGTGCACGTCGTTGCCACCGCGAGCCCGCGCAGCATCGACGCCGTCCGTGCCGCCGGAGCCGACCAGAGCATCGACCACTCGGCGACTGATGTGCTGGACGCACTCGATGGCCAGGTCGACGTGTTGCTGAACCTTGCCCCGATCGCTCCCGAGCAGTTCGCGGTCTATGTGACTGCTGTTCGAGACGGAGGGGTGGTCGTCAGCACCACGGCGTTCATGGCCACTCCCGATGACACGTCCCGAGGTGTTCGGGCGGCGACCGTCTTCGTCCAGCCCAACCGGCAACGTCTGGCCGAACTTGTCGACCTCGTCGGCGCCGGCGCACTCGGCGTCGAAGTCGCCAGGCGGATACGGCTGGCAGAGCTGCCAGAACTTCACCGAGAGGCCGCCGCCGGCAGGATCGCCGGCAAGGTCATCGTGACTCCCTGACAGGTGAGGCGTAATTGTGCCGTGACCGGCGGCAACCCCGCCGTCGCGCCGTGTTCGCCGGTATTCTTCGTGTTCGATCACCCGTCGTCGCACGGCGAACATTCGGAGCTGAGGGGGTCCGGGCATGGCCATCGTCTTCGCCTCGCACGAAGTGACGGAGAAGGACCGGCGTGAGGCGACCTACTCGGCGTTTCTCGACCAGATCTGGCCGACCTCGGTGGAGTTCGACGACCCTCTTCGTACGGACGCGACGTTGGAGCGCATCCCATATGGCGACACCAGTATCTTTCGTTCGTACCTCACCGGACTCCGGCTGTCGCGCAGTCCGGCGCAGATCCGCAGCGGCCCGTCGGAGGTGCTGGCGCTGGCGGTCCAGGAGCGCAGCGTCGGTGGATTCGATCAATACGGAAGTCAGCAGTTACTGCAGGCCGGTGACATGATGCTGTGCGACCTGAACACCCCCTACGACTATTACTGGCCGGGAAGGGGCTCATCGCAGGCCCTGTACATCCCGCTCGAACAACTCGATCTCCCTCACGAGGTGATCCGCGGCGCGGCCGGCCGGCTGACGTCGAGTCCGCTCTGTTCGCTGATGACCGACCGGATCGGGGCGATGGCGAACAACGGTGATGTGCTGGCAACTAATCCGATTGCGGCAGAGGCCATCGGGTCGTCCACGATCGACATCGCCCGAGCGTTGCTGGCGTCGGCCTACGACCCGGACTACGCGCGCCACGCGATGGCAGCCGTTCTCCTGCCACGTATCCGTGGTTACGTGCGGCGGCATCTCGGCGATCCTCAGCTCTCGGCCGGGATGATCGCCGACGCGCACGGGATCTCGGTCCGAAAGCTGTTCCGGCTCTGCGCGGACGCGGGTTTCGGACTCGAACAGTGGATCATCGCGTGCCGCCTGGAGGGTATTCGCGACGACCTCGCCCGACCGGAGACCCGACATCAATCGGTTGCGCTCATCGGACGCCGGTGGGGGGTGACCAACCCGTCCTTCCTCGGCCGCCGGTTCCGTGAGATGTACGGCATGACACCGAGAGCATGGCGGGTGATTTCGCTGGCGCCGGAGAACAGCCCATGATCACCGGTCAGGCGCAGGCCGGTCCGGAGGGTTCCCGATGCGGGCCGTGGCGCGACGTCAGGGGCGTCGAGGCGGTGGTCGCACCCGAACGTCACCCGGACGTGCCGATGGCCACGCACTGGCCGATGGGTGAGGGCATGTGGTTGACAGTTGCCGATCATCAAGGGATCACTCTGTCCCGCAACCGATCCCGTCGTGGCCGAGCCGAAGTGGCACTCGTCGTCGCGGTGCCCGGAGGCGATGCCTGGACGCTTCGTCGCGGCCCCGGCGAGGAGGCGAGTCCACGCGGACTCGCCGTCGTCGATGTGTTGTCGCCCTTCGATTTCCGTGCTCACGGCCCGGGTTCGATCGTGGCGTTGCAGGTGCCGCAGGGATGGCTGGGACTTGCTCCCGAGACAGTCCGGCTCGGTCTCGATCGTCTGCGCGACGCCAACCCGTTGCTCGGCTTCGTCCGTGATCACGTCCTGCATCTGGGGCGCCTGGCAGCGGACCGTCCCGAGTTGCTCCCGGATCTTGCCGCGCCGACCAGTGCCGTGGTCAGGTCCCTGATCCTCACGGCGCTCGACGCCGGTGACCAGTCGCGACCGTCGGAGCTGGTCATCTCGGTGAAGAACCACATCGATGCTCATCTCACCGACCCCGGGCTGTGCGCGGACACAATCGCAGCCGCCCACCACGTGTCGACCCGGAAGCTGTACTCCGAGTGGCCTTCTGCAGAGGGCCGGCTGAACGACTACATCATCCGCCGGCGACTGGACCGCGCCCGGGACGCACTCGTGGTCCGTCGACACCTGACCATCCCGGCGGTCGCCCGAGCCCACGGCTTCAGCGACGCTACCCATTTCGCCAAGCGATTCCGGGCCGCGTACGGGATCTCGCCGTCGCAGTGGCGCCGCGACAACGCGGTGTCCTGAATCTGCGGTGCCTTTCGACCCCGGGCTGCCCGGCCACCCATCCGGCGCCGCGTCGGAGGTGGCCGGCGCCACATTGCGTGCGGAGTGATTCTAAAGCGGCCGCGGGCGGCGAGGGTGGCGCAATGCCCCGCGCCCGAGCGCGGCTCGCAGGTCAGCGCGCATCACCGGTGGCGCATTGCGGTGGGGCCGCGAGCAGCGTCGACGACACTGATCCCAGAGTCGACGTGATCGCGTTATCGTCCATCCATGCAGCTCAGGACCACAGCAGCCGGACGGCTTCGGGCGGACAACGCCCGTATGGTCGCCGATGTCCTCCGGCGCCAGATCCACGACGGCGACCTCGCCGACTCGCTGGACGAACGCGCACTCATCGCCGACTTCAACGTCTCCCGCAACACCATCCGGGATGCGCTCGCGATCCTCACCGAGGAGCGACTGATCGAGCGCGCGCCCCGGGTCGGCACCCATGTGGTGGCCCGAAAGCTCGACCACGGGCTCGATGCGCTGCAGGGATTGAAGGAGACGTTCCGCATGCACGGCGAGGTACGCAACACGGTCAAGATCGCCACCCTCGTCGACGCCCCGCGCGCGGTGGCGAGGCGGTTGCAACTCGACGATGCGCAGGTCGTCTACATCGAACGGCTCCGCTACCTCGACGACGAGCCGATCAGCCTGGACATCACCTACCTCGTGCCGGACCTCGGGATCCCGCTGCTCGAGCACGACCTCGAGAACAACGACGTGTTCACGCTGCTCGAGCAGATCTCCGGCGGACCGCTCGGACACGCGACGATGACGGTCGAGGCGGTCGACGCCGATCCGCATTCGGCCGCACACCTGGAGATCGGTTCGGGGACTTCGCTTCTGCTCCTCGAACGACTGACCCACCTCGCTCACGAGAGCCGGCCCGTCGACCTCGAGTACATCCGGATGCGTAGCGACCGTGTCTGCCTGCGGAGCACCGCCCGGCGTGAGGTGGCCGGATCATGAGCCAGGTCAACAACCGGGTCGACGTACCGGTCACCATCGACGAATCCCTGTGCATCGAGGGTTGCACCCTCTGCGTCGAGGTCTGTCCACTGGACTCGCTGGCCATCAACCCGGAATCGGGCAAGGCCTTCATGCATGTCGACGAGTGCTGGTACTGCGGCCCGTGTGCGGTCCGGTGCCCGACGGGTGCGGTCACCGTCAACATGCCCTACCTCCTCCGCTGAGTTCTCCCGCCCACACCGCCGGCGCCACAACGCAACCGGCGGCAATGGCCCATGCCGTCATCTGTCCCGCACTTCCTCCATCCCCGGTCCCAGTCCGAAGGACACCCGATGAGAACACGTCTCCGATCCCGACAATTGGCGGCGATCACCGTCACCCTCGCTGTTGCTCTTGGCAGTGCGGCCTGTTCGCTGGAGGACACCGGTGATTCCGACGCGGTCCGGGTCGTCGTCGGCTACCAGTCGAAGACGATCAACACCGTGACGGCGGGCACCCTCCTCCGCGCGGAGGGCCAGTTCGAGAAGCGACTCGCCGAGGTCACCGAGCGGACCGGCCAGAAGTACACGGTCGAGTGGCAGGACTACGACACCGGCGCGCCGATCACGACCGGGATGGTCGCGGGCAAGATCGACATCGGATCGATGGGTGATTATCCGTTGCTGATCAACGGGTCCCGGGCCGGTGCCGAGGAGGCGACCCGAACCGAGATGTTGTCGGTCACGGGGTCCAGCGCGCGGGGTTCGTTGAACATGGTTGTGGTGCCGCCGAATTCGCCGGCCACGACGATCGCCGATCTGCGCGGGAAGTCGATCTCGGCCAGCGTCGGATCGGCGGGTCACGGGACTCTCGTGCAGGCTCTCGACCGTGCGGGAATCGACCCCACGACCGGCGTGCAGGTGCAGAACCAGCAACCACAGGTCGGGGCGTCGGCGCTGGAGTCGGGCAAGGTGGATGCCGTCGCCCAGTTCGTGGCCTGGCCCGGTCTGCTGGTCTTCCAGGACAAGGCCCGCTTGCTCTACGACGGTGCTCAGCTCGGTGTCCCGACGCTGCACGGAGTGGTCGCGAGATCTGCCTACGCGCGGGAGAATCCCGATGTGGTCGCGGCATTCCTGCGGGCGCAGCTCGATTCGACCGAGTCCCTGACCCGCGACCCGCTCGCCGCGGCCCAGCTCGTCGCGGAGAACAGTGGGCTGCCGGCCGAGGTCGTCTACCTGTACAACGGCCCGGGCGGAACGGATTTCAACCCCGGTATCAAGCCGAACCTCGTCGAGGCACTGCGAAACGATGTTCCCTACCTGAAATCGATCGGCAGCTTCCCCCACGAGATCGACCTGGACACCTTCGTCGAACCCGGGCCGTTGCAGGAGACCTTCTCCGCGGCCGGCGCGGACTACTCGGAAGCGGTGAATCGCACCGGCAACGCCTCCGTCATCCGTGGCGACGACCCGGTCTGCGAGGTGGAGGTCGACCCGGCCACCGCCGGTGAGATCTGGCTGCGCGGGCAGGAGCGGACCCAGCCCGCCGCCGACCCGACCTGCTTGCTGCGTGCGGTCGATCGGGCTCGGCGACAAGGGCAGGAACTCAGGGCCGCCTACATCTCCGACCCGCAGCTGGGGACCCGCTGGTTCGCCGACAAGGCGGTCTGGCTGCGGGAGGGCAACCGGTACGTCGCGTTCACCACCCTGGACAGCGCGCGGCAGTATCGGGCGACGCATCCCGGTGCCGTCGACGTGACCTATGAGCAGGCACTCGCCCAGGTCGCGTCATGACCACCGCGACGGTCGCCCGGCTTCCCGCCGACGACGTGGTTTCCGACGAGGCGACAGCACGGTCCCGGGACGGATCGAATCGACTCTGGCAGTGGGGAGTACGACTACTGGTCCTGGTGACGGCCGGGGTTCTCTGGCAGCTGCTGACGACCCACGATGTGGTCCTGTGGGCCAGGTTCGACACCATTCCCTCACTCACCGATGTCGCCCACGCGTTCTGGGGCGCTCTCGGCACCGGCCAGTACTACCTGGATCTCGGGCAGTCACTGATCAGGATCGGTACGGGATTCGCGCTGGCGGTGCTCGTCGGCATCCCGGTGGGCGTCGCTCTCGGACGCTCCAGGGCGGCCAGACTCACGGCGGGCACACTCACCGAGGTTCTCCGCCCGATCCCGGCGATCGCGCTGGTTCCGGTCGCGATACTGGTGTTGCCGACCGACGAGGCCGGCATGGTCTTCATCACCTTCGCAGCGGCGTTCTTCCCCATCCTCGTCGCGACCCGGCATGCCGTCCGGGCGCTGCCCACGATCTGGGAGGACTCGGTCCGGACGATGGGCGGCACGCGTCGAGACGTGGTGATCCGGGTGATCCTGCCCGGCATCGCCCCGGGCGTGTTCAGCGGACTGTCCGTCGGCGTCGGCGTCGCCTGGATCTGCCTCATCTCCGCCGAGATGATCTCGGGCCGGTTCGGCGTCGGATACCGCACCTGGCAGGCGTACACAGTGGTCGACTACCCGCAGGTGTTCGTCGGGATGCTGACCATCGGGGTGCTCGGCGCCCTGACGTCCGGTCTGATCGAGCTGTTCGGCCGGCGGGTCACCCGCTGGCTGCCGCGAGGGCAGGAGCAACGATGAGCACTGCGACGACGCGACGGGACTCGGCCAGCGCGATGCGGCTCGACCTCGCCGACATCCGCATCGGGTACGGCGAGTCGACGGTGATCGAGTGCCTCGACCTCGTCGTGGGCGCCGGCGAGATCGTCGTCCTGACCGGGCCGTCAGGGTGCGGAAAGTCCACGCTCCTGCGTGCGATCGCGGGCCTGCTACCGGTTCGGGGTGGACGCATCCTGGCCGACGGCGATCCGGTTTCGACCACGTCGCGGGATCGGGCCATGGTGTTCCAGGACGACGCCCTGCATCCCTGGCGGACCGTTCGAGGGAACATCATGCTGGCGTTGACGTTACGCGGAGTTCCGCGGCAGCAGCGCCGGGAGCAGGCCGAGCAGTGGATCGCCGAGATCGGCCTGGACGGCTTCGGCGACCACCTGCCGAAGTCGTTGTCCGGCGGGATGCGTCAGCGCGTGCAGCTCGCCCGCGGACTCGCCGGGTCGCCGAGAGCGGTTCTGATGGACGAGCCCTTCGGCGCTCTCGACGCGCAGACACGGACCTCCATGCAGGAACTGCTGCTGCACACCCTGTCCGGTCACCCCTCGACCGTCGTGTTCGTGACCCACGACGTGGACGAAGCGCTGCTCCTGGGTGACCGGGTGGTCGTGCTCGGCCGCGCAGGCGAAGCTGTCCGCGCTCTCGTCGACATCCCGCACCCACGCGACCCGCGGCGGCGGGGCGACGACGTGACACTGCGGTTACGCCGCACCATCCTCGACGCATTGGAGAAGTGAACCAGCCGTGGACATCCCAGACATCGACGATCGCACTCGACTCGACTGCGACGTGCTGGTCATCGGCGGCGGCACGGCCGGGACGATGGCCGCCCTCACCGCCGCCGAGAACGGCGCAACCGTTCTGCTGCTGGACAAGGCGCACGTCCGCCACTCCGGGGCGCTCGCGATGGGAATGGACGGGGTGAACAACGCCGTCATCCCCGGTAAGGCGACGCCTGAGGATTACGTCGCCGAGATCACCCGGGCGAACGACGGCATCGTGAACCAGAAGACGGTGTATCAGACGGCCACTCGCGGTTTCGCGATGATCGGGCGGCTGGAACGCTATGGCGTGAAGTTCGAGAAGGACGAGTACGGGGAGTACGCGGTCCGGCGGGTACACCGGTCAGGGGCGTACGTGTTGCCGATGCCCGAAGGCAAGGACGTGAAGAAGGCGCTCTACCGGGTCCTGCGCAAGCGCGACATGCGCGAGAAGATCACCATCGAGAACCGGCTGATGCCGGTGCGGGTCCTGACGGCGAACGGCCGTGCGGTGGGCGCGGCCGCATTGCACACGCGCACCGGTGAATTCGTGGAGATCGGCGCGAAGACGGTGATCCTCGCGACGGGACCGTGCGGCCGGTTGGGCCTGCCCGCGTCCGGCTACCTCTATGGCACCTACGAGAACCCGACGAACGCCGGGGACGGATACTCGATGGCCTACCATGCCGGCGCCGAGCTCAGTGGTATCGAGTGCTTCCAGATCAACCCGCTGATCAAGGATTACAACGGTCCCGCATGTGCCTACGTGGCGAACCCGTTCGGCGGATACCAGGTGAACGCCGAGGGTGAGCGTTTCGTCGACTCCGACTACTGGTCCGGCGACATGATGGCGGAGGTGAAATCGGAGATCGAATCCGCCCGGGGTCCCATCTACCTCAAGGTGAGTCACCTTCCCGACGAGACGCTGGACTCCCTCGAGTCGATCCTGCACACCACCGAGCGGCCCACGCGGGGAACGTTCCACAGCAACCGCGGACACGACTACCGGACCCACGACATCGAGATGCACATCTCCGAGATCGGCCTGTGCAGCGGACACTCCGCATCGGGGGTCTGGGTGGACGAACACGGGCGCACCACCGTCGACGGCCTGTACGCGGCGGGTGACCTCGCCTGCGTGCCACACAATTACATGATCGGCGCGTTCGTGTACGGCGAACTCACCGGTCAACACGCCAGTGACACCGCTCGCGACCTGACAGCGCCCGCGGAACTGCCGATGGACCAGCTGCGAGAGGCCCACGAGCTCATCTACCGGCCGCTCACCCATCCGGATGGGCCTCCGCAACCGCAAGTGGAGTACAAGCTGCGCCGCTTCGTCAACGACTATGTGGCGCCGCCGAAGACGTCGAACAAGCTGGCCATCGCCATCGAGACCTTCGAGCGCATGCGCACCGAGATCGAGGAGATGGGCGGGCGGACCCCGCACGAGCTGATGCGATGCGCGGAGGTGTCGTTCATCCGCGATTGCGCCGAACTGGCCGCGCGGAGTTCGTTGACGCGCACCGAGAGTCGCTGGGGCCTCTATCACGAGCGCGCCGATCTACCCGAGCGCCGGGACGACGAGTGGGGTTACCACCTGAACGTCCGCAAGGCGGCAGACGGCACGATGGAGTTCCTCGGACGGCCGGTGGAGCCGTTCCTGGTCGGGGTCGAGGGCCTGGACCACATCCCGCCCACCGACCGTAGGGTGATCGCGATCGAACAGCCGGTCGTGTCGACGGGGCCGGGGTACCGCGGTGTCGAGAGCCCGGTCCGTGTTTCTCCGCGGGACGCAGAACCGGCCGCACCGGGTTCGCCTCGGATCGTCGAGCTGCTCGGGACGTCGGTGACACACGCGTCGGACCTCGATCCCTACCTGGAAGACCCGGACCCGACCGTCCGCCGGACCGCGATCGCGATGCTGACCGAGAACACACCGGACGGATTCGAGATGGCCGTCGTCGGGGCGCTGTCGGATTCCGTGGGGTCCGTCCGGGGCGCGGCCACGCAGGGTCTGCGGGAACTGGTGGAGATCATCGATCCGACGGTGGAGTTCGTGTCGGCCCTCGCCGGTCACGTGGAATCGACCGACCCGGTCGTCCGGGCGACCGTCATCGACCTGCTCCGCGCCGTGCGCGCCGACCGTGTCGACCTGTTCGTCACCGCAACCGGAGATCCCCACCACCGAGTCCGCATCGAGGCCATCCGGGCGCTGGTGTCGCGCGACGAGTCCGGCCTGATCGCCGGCCTGGCATCGGATCCCGATCGTGAGGTCCGCATCGCGGTGGCCGAGGGACTGGCGACGGTCGGTGCCGGTGGTGCGGAGGCCGTGCGTCGGCTCGGTGCCGACCGCGATCCGCTCGTGCGGGCTGCGGCCTTCTCGGCGATGGCGGTGGTCGGTGACGGCGCCGCCGACGGCCCGATCCTGGTCCGGGCGTTGCGGGAGACCGCGTGGCAGGTGCGCGTCGGCGCGGCGCGCGGGTTGTCGGTCGCGAGGGACGAGACGACGGTCCAGGCCCTGGAAGCAGCTCTCGCGGACGTTCACAACGACGTCCGGCGTGCCACTGCCCTCACCCTCGCGGACTGGAGTGACGATCCCAACGTCCGGCGAATCCTAGAATCCGCCGCGGACGATCCCGACGCCGACGTGCGCGCCGCGGTACGGCGGAGCCTCGCGAGTTCGTTCGTCCCACACTGAGTTACTGCCCGCCCGGACTGAGTTCACAAACGTGAGGTCATGCTCGTCGGTCCTGAACTCACGGTCGTGAGTTCACGGGTGATAGCCGTGAGCGCAGTCAACAGGGCGACATCGCGAGGGCTACTGCGGGCTGCCGGCAGGTCGGACGACGATCGAGTTCACGTCGACCTCCGGTGGTTGCGAGATCGCGTAGGCGATGGCGTCTGCGATTGCCGACGCCGGTAGCGCCACGGCGCGGTAGGCCTTCATCGACTCGCGTGCGTCAGCGTCCGAGATCGACTCGGCCAATTCCGATTCGGTGACACCGGGAGACACCAGGCTGACGCGTATGGTGCCGTCGGTCTCGACTCGCAGACCATCGGTGATCGCCCGCACAGCGAACTTGGTGGCGCTGTAGACCGCCGATGTCGGAGGCACCTCCCAGGCGCCGACGGAGGCGATGTTGACGATGTGCCCGCCGCCCTGCTCCTGCATCACCGGTAGCGCTGCGGCGATCCCATGGAGGACGCCGCGGATGTTGACGTCGATCATGCGATCCCACTCATCGATCTTCAACGCGGCGAGTGGGGACAGGGGCATGACCCCCGCGTTGTTGATCAAGGCATCGATCCTCCCGAACTCGGCTCCCGCCGTGTCGACGAAGCCCTGCACATCCGACGCGTCGGTGACGTCGAGTTCCCGAAAGGACGCGACACCTCCCTGCGCAGCAATCGATTTCACCAGTTGCTCCAATCGGTCGGTGCGCCGGGCGCCCAGGAACACCCGATGGCCATCGGCGGCAAGTCGTGCTGCGGTGGCTGCGCCGATGCCGCTGCTGGCGCCGGTGATCACAATGTTCTTCGGATCTGTCATACGTTCTCTCCTTCGAATTCCGGATGTGGTTGTCACCGTAGGAACATCCGGGCGGTGCGTGCCTGGGTGTGCTGCACCCACGCAGGCGACCTGCAGCAACGGCGCCGGTGGCCCGTGCACGGCTCGCTAGAATGGCGTGTATGGCTGATGACGATCTCGGAGCCTTCTTGCGCGCTCGACGTACTGCCGCGGCCCCGCAGGATTACGCCTTGCCCACCCACACCACGCGTCGGGTACCTGGTCTGCGGCGTGAAGAAGTCGCCGAGATGGCGGGGATGAGCACCGACTACTACACGCGGTTGGAACAGGGACGTGAGCAGCATCCCTCCGAGCAGGTGGTGACCGCGCTGACACGGGCGCTGAGATTGACCGGACATCAAGGCAATCACCTGCGGCTACTCGCAGGACTCGCTCCACTCCCGGTGTCGACGACGACCCATCTCGATCAGGCGCTCACGCGCATGATGGATTCGTGGGATGACTCCGCAGCTTTCATACTCGATCCGCTGCTGAACATGACACGGCTCAACCCGCTGGCCGAGGCGCTCTTCAGTTCGTTCCGCGACAACCGGAACTATGCCCGAAACGTCTTCCTCGATCCGGCCGGACGACGCTTCTTCGCGGACTGGGACCGGTCGGCGCAGTCGAGTGTCGCATCGCTCCGGGCGACGATGCACCAGCACCCGTCACCCCAGGAGCGGGCCGCGCTCATCGAAGAACTGCGGACGGACGACGAGTTCGACCGGTTGTGGGAGCAGTACGACGTTGCGCCCAAGACCGCCGAGGTCAAGACCCTCAGGCACGAGAGGGTCGGCGACATCACCGTGAGCTTCCACGCCTTTGCCGTGATGAGCGCGCCGGGCCGGCAACTCATCGTCTACCAGCCAGAACCAGGATCGGTGAGCGAGAGCAGATTGTTGACGCTGCGGATCGGAGCCCTGCATCCGAGGCCGACCGGCGTCGGAGCCGCGTCCGACTAGCGCATCGCCGGCCACCTCCACGACCGTGCCGCGTCACGGACAGCACAGAACAGTGCACCCTCGACACGTTTCGCGAACCGGTTTGCTCCTACGGTGATCCCACATCGACACCGGAGGACTCGGAGGAGCCATGCCGTACGTCACCACACTCGACGGAACCGAGATCTACTACAAAGACTGGGGTGCCGGACGCCCGGTCGTTCTCAGCCACGGGTGGCCGCTGAACTCCGACAGCTGGGAGTCGCAACAGCTCTTCCTGGCGCAGAACGGATATCGGGCCATCGCACACGATCGACGCGGGCACGGACGGTCGTCACAGACCTGGTCCGGCAACGAGATGGACACGTATGCCGATGATCTCGCGGAACTGATCCGGCACCTCGATCTGGAGGAGCTCACGCTCGTCGGATTCTCCACCGGTGGTGGCGAGGTCACGCGCTACATCGGGCGGCACGGGACCGATCGGGTGGCGCAACTGGTGCTGGTCTCCGCGGTGCCCCCGTTCATGCTGAAGACCGACGACAATCCCGGCGGGGTTCCGATCGAGGTGTTCGACGGCATCCGTTCGGCGTCGACCGCCGATCGTTCGCAGACGTACCGGGATCTCGCCGACGGGCCGTTCTTCGGCAACAACCGCCCCGGTCAGAATCCGTCACAGGGGATGCGCGATGCCTTCTGGCGGCAGGGCCTGCAGGCCGGCGCCCACAACGCCTACGAGAGCATCGCCGCGTTCTCGGCCACCGACTTCCGCGCCGACCTCGACAACGTGGACGTGCCTGCCCTCGTCATCCATGGTGACGACGATCAGGTGGTGCCGTTCGAGGTGGGCGGCAAGGCGTCCGCCGCCCAGATCGCGGGCGCCGAACTGAAGGTCTACCCCGGTGCGCCACACGGGATCACCGACACGCACAAGGACGAGCTCAACGACGATCTGCTCGCCTTCCTCAACACCTACACCGCCCGCTGAGCCCACACCCCGAGCCCACGCCCCGAGCACCGACAAACGGAGACAACACATGACCACACCGTCCCCCGACACCATCGTCCTCATCCACGGCCTGTGGGTCACGCCCCGGTCCTGGGAGGAGTGGATCACCTACTACCAGGACAAGGGGTATCGGGTCATCGCGCCCGCCTATCCCGGCTTCGAGGTGGAGGTCGAGGCGCTGCGCGAGAACTCCGATGTGATCGCGAACCTCACCGTGCCCGCGACCGTCGACCATCTCACCGAGATCATCCGTGCGCTGCCGACGCCGCCGATCATCATGGGCCACTCCTTCGGAGGCGTCCTCACGCAGCTGCTGGTCGCGCGCGGTCTGGGCGCGGCCGCCGTGGTGATCGACTCGGCGCCGACCGAAGGTGTACGCGCGCAACCGCTCTCACAAGTGCGATCGCTGCTCCCGATCCTCAAGCGCTTCTCGAACCGGCACAAGGCCGCCGGCTTCACACCCGCAGAGTGGCACTACGCGTTCACCAACACACTGAGCGACGAGGATTCGCGCGCGGTGTACGACCGGTACGCGATAGCCGCGCCCGGATCGTGGGTGTGGAAGTACGGCGTCTTCGCGAACCTCACACCGGGACATCAGGAGACCTGGGTGGACTACCGGCGCGACGACCGTGCACCGCTGCTGTTCATCGCCGGCGGGGCCGACCACATCATGCCGCCGGCGGTGAACAAGTCGAACGCGAAGAAGTACCGTCGGTCGAAGGCGGTGACGGAGTATCACGAGTTCCCCGGAAGATCCCATTGGACCTGCGGTGAGCCGGGGTGGGAGAAGGTCGCCGACCATGCGCTCCGGTGGGCCGAGGAGCACTCCGGGCGGGCGGCGTTGCCGAGTTGAGTGGTTCCGGGCCCGGCCGGGCGACCATGCTCGGCTCACCTGTGATGGTCGCCGACCGCATGTAGCGTGGATCCCGTGCCACGCGCGACGTCCGCAGACAGCGAACCCATGAGGGCTCACCGGTATGACTGAGCCACCCCTGACGGGCCCGACCTTCGAGTGCCCCGCCGGGACGATCATGGCTCGCGTGGACGGACAGGTCCTCCGCGCCACGGGTATTCGCTACGCGCATGCGGCGCGCTTCGAGCAACCGTCCCCGCAACCACCGGCCGCCGCGCCGATCGACGCGACGTCGTGGTCTCCGGCATGCCCGCAGCGCGACGGCGAGGGGATCGTCCACAACACCTTCGGCGACGCCGCGTTGGGCGAGATGGTCGGCGATGAGCACGCGCAGTACGTGTCGGTCACGGTGCCGGTGGATCGGGGACCTGACGAGCTGCTCCCGGTGATGGTCTGGATACACGGCGGGTCCTACATCATCGGCGCCGCCGACGCTCCCTGCCACGACCCGGCGGCGCTGGTCGCCGAGCAGCGGGTGATCGTGGTGTCGGTGACCTATCGCCTCGGCCTGTTCGGCTTCCTCGGCGACGGCGTCACGCGCCCTGCGAATCTCGGCGTGCTCGACATGATCGAGGCGCTGCGTTGGGTGCAGCGGAACATCTCGTCGTTCGGCGGAAATCCCGACGCGGTCACCGTGTTCGGCGAATCGGCGGGCGGGGACGCGATCGCGCAGCTGATGGCGGCCGACGGTGTGCCGGGTCTGTTCCACCGCGCCATCATCCAGAGCGCGCCGCTCGGCATCACCCGCCGGCGCGAGCGGTTGCATGCCGACATGTTCGCAGCGTCGCACACGGTGTCGGAATCCGCCACGGTCGAGGAGGTCCTAGCCGTTCAGGATTCGATGATGGCTCCGAAAGCGATTTTGCGACACGGACTACCGGCGTTCATGTCCTTCGGGCCGCAGTACGGTCATCATCCGCTGCCGTCTGAGAGCGAGGTGGACGCGGTGTGGGCGGAGCGTGCCCGGGATGTCGAGGTCTTGATCGGTTGGAACAGCCGTGAGGCCGGGTTCTTCACCGCTGCCATCGGTGGGGTGTCGTCGTTGCCCGCGGTGCCGGTGGTCGGTTCCCGCCTGTACGAGTGCCTCGTTCATCGACTGACGAGTGCCATCTACACGTCTGCGGCCGATCGCTTCGCTCGGCGACACCGGCGGGCCGGTGGTGAGGCCGCCCAGTACGTCATCGACTGGGGAGCCGACGATCACCCGCTCCGCGCGGTGCACACCGTCGACATCCCGTTGCTGTTCGGAAGTCCGGAGATCTGGGCAGGGGCTCCCATCCTGGCCGGACATGACGCCGACCGGGCTGAGCGAGACGGTCGGCAGCTCCGCCGGATCTGGGCCGATTTCGCCCGGAACGGGTGGACCTCACCGGGCGACGTGCCCGGTCTGATCCGGTTCCCGTGACCTGCGGCATCTCGGAGCGACGTCGTCAACACCACCGACACCCCGGCGACCGGGAGTTCTTCACCCTCCTGGGTTTCGAGATCATCGGCCGGCCGGTTCGATCCTCGCTCACCCCCTGGTGACCGGCACGAGTAGCCGGGACGGGGCGTCCGGTCCCCAGTGCACGGTGGCCCGCCCACGGGAACCGCTTTCATAAGCCGCGGGTGCATTGCCGGTGAGCGGGTTTCGCGGCCACAACCAACGGCCGGCGATGACCAACCGTAATTGTTCGCCGTGCCGGAATGCAGTGGCGGACGGGCCGAGCGGGACGTCGACCTGCACGATCTCGCCCGGCTCGAGGGGTTGGCGGCGTTCGTAGGTGGGGACGGGTGCGTGGGGCGTGGACAGGGCGGGGTCGAGCTCGCGCAGGGAAGCGCGCAGCCAGCCGGTGGTGATCCGGTCACGGCCGAAGCCGTAGGAACCCTCGAACGGAACGTACTCTGTGCCACGCCACTTCTCGAGTCCGACGAACAGGTCGACGTCGTCGGCGTCGGTGACGGAGACGAACAGGCGCAGCGCCGCCGGCCCGCAGATCTCGGTGTCGGCGCCGAACGTGATACCGAAGCGCACAGCGGTTTTTGCTGGATCGAAGGAGATCGAACCGGCGTCGGGCTCATCGGATGTGAGCCCTTCGGAGCCGACGAACAGCGAGGTCCACTGCGTCGAGGCCGGCGGCCACCGGCTCTCGTCGCGGACGTCGACCACCGCGTCCCGGCTCTCGCGCACCTCGAGTCGGACCGCCGGCAATTGCGGCGCGGTGGAGTCCTCTCCCAGATGTCGTGCGAGGAAGTCGATCTGGGCTCGCTGCGATTCCGCGGAGTAGAACGTCGCCCACTTGCCGCCGCGGTGGGTGTAGAGATGCTTCTCGATCGACGAGATCTTCTCGAAGCCGCGCATCGATCCGCGGCTGTGCAGGTTGTTGTCGGAGAAGCTACCGCAGACCAGGGCGGGTACCTCGATGGCGGCGAGGTCGGGCACGAGCGAACGCCAGTAGTCGTCACGCAGGGGATGTTCGGCGGTCTCGGTGCTGATGTCGTACGCGAGACGGTTGGTCTTCACCCCCCGACTCCACATCTTGATGAAGCCTGTTTCCCGGATGCCGCCGGGGCGCATCAGATCCCGGTACGCGTCGGTGAAGCCCTCCCAGGGCACGATCGCGACGAGATGTGGTGGTCGGGTCGCTGCCGCTTCCCACTGGGTGATCGCCAGGTAGGAGACACCCAGCATGGCGACCCGCCCGGCGCTCCACGGCTGCACGGCCGCCCACTCGACCAGGTCGTGGACGTCCTCGCCCTCTTGACCGGCAAAGCGGCTGCCGATGCCGTCAGAGTGGCCGCAGCCACGCAGATCCGCGTTCACGACGACGTAGCCCTGCGCGGTCCAGAACGCCGGATCGGGGGACTCCCAACTGGTCAGCGAGGAGAAGCGCACGGGCGCGGTCTGTCGCAGGGCGCGGTACTGGAACGGCAGGGTGTAACCCGTGCCGAACCGCTTCGGGGTCGGAAGATTGTCCTTGCCGTACGGGTGAGCACTGAGAATCACCGGAAACGGGCCGTCGCCCACGGGACGGTGGACGTTGACCCGCAGGACGGTGCCGTCGCGAGTGAGCACCTCGGAGTCCCGCTCGATGACCATCGAGTCCGGATCGGGCGTGTACACCTCGACCGGCGGACGGAGGGCTCCTCGAATACGCGTCAACGCGTACCGCGCCGCACCGGGGCGGCGCCATGGGCGGTCGAGCGCGGCGGCATCCGACGGTGTGTGAGGCAAGAACGGCGGTGTCGGGACCATGGATTCTCCTGGCATTCTCTGCGCGCGAAACGTCCCTCACCGTACGGGGGTTTCGGTTGCCGGGGGCGGGTCCGCGCAGAGGGGATCGGGTCCTGGTGTATGTCCTACCCGCATGCGAACATGTGTTCTATGCACATCGAGCGTCGGGAGCGGCGAGACGCGTCGATCCTGCACGCCGATCTCGACTCGTTCTACGCGTCGGTCGAGCAGCGGGACGACCCGGCACTGCGGGGGCGACCCGTCCTCGTCGGCGGGGGAGTCGTCCTCGCGGCGAGCTATGAGGCCAAGGCGCGCGGCGTGCGATCGCCGATGCCCGGCCACGAGGCGCGCGCACTGTGCCCCGACGCAGTGGTGGTGTCCCCGCGATTCGAGGCCTACATGGAGGCCAGTCGCGAGGTCTTCGACATCTTCCACGACACGACTCCGGTGGTGGAGGGGATCTCGGTCGACGAGGCATTCCTCGATGTCGGCGGTCTCGGTCGCATCAGCGGAACGCCGCACGAGGTGGCGGCGACGATCCGGCGGCGCGTCCGGGAGGAGGTGGGACTGCCGATCACGGTCGGCGGTGCGCGCAGCAAGTTCCTCGCCAAGGTCGCCAGCGCCGTCGGCAAGCCCGACGGCCTCCTCATCGTCGAACCGGGTACCGAGCTCGACTTCCTGCATCCGCTCCCGGTCCGCCGGCTGTGGGGCGTCGGACCGGTCACCGAGGCCAAACTGCACGATGCGGGCGTCGAGACGGTGGGTCAACTGGCCGCCCTCGGGGAGCGATCGTTGCGCGGCATCGTCGGTTCAGGTTCCGGTAGACACCTCTTCGCGTTGTCGCTCGCGCAAGACCCGCGGCGGGTCGAGACCGGCAAGAGGCGCAGCTCGATCGGTTCGCAGCGCGCGCTCGGCCGGCGCCCGAAATCCGAGGCCGACCTCGAGGCGACGATCACCGCGATCGTCGAGCGGCTGGGCAAACGACTCCGAACGGCCGAGCGGGTCTGCCGGACGGTGGTGCTGCGGTTGCGCTTCGACGACTTCACCCGGGCCACCCGGTCCCGCACGTTGCTCGAGTCCACCGACCGCACCGACCTCATCATGGCGTCGGCGCGCGGTCTCCTCGCCGATGCCATGCCGATCATCCGCGACCGGGGGTGCACCCTCGTCGGACTGTCGCTGACCAACCTGGACGACCACGACAACATCCAGTTGACCCTGCCCTTCGACACCGACCACGCCGAAGAGCTCGACGCGACGATGGATCTGCTGAAGGAGCGGTTCGGTCGCGACTCCGTCACCCGCGCGGTGCTCATCGGACGGACCCACGGCGACGACGCACCGATGTTGCCCGACTGACGAATTTCCCGGAAATCCCGCGGGTGCGCGAAAAGCGCAAAACGATACTTATGCGCTCAAGCGTGACTGTGATGCCGGTAACGCCAACACTTCTGATGTGACCACCGATGTGGTCGTCCTCACATCCGCTTGAAGAATCGAGTAAGACAATGTTGGTAGCACTCGGCCTCGGGATGGTCGCCACCTTCATGGTGCTGATCATCACCAAGCGGGCGACGCCCGTGGTGGCGCTGATCCTCGTCCCCGTCGCCTTCGGCCTCTTCGCCGGTGCCGGCCTCGGCATCAGCGACATGATCACCGACGGCATCAAAGACCTCGCCCCGACGGCCGCGATGCTGTTCTTCGCGATCATCTTCTTCGGGATCATGATCGACGTCGGCCTCTTCGACCCGGTGGTCCGGGCGGTCGTCCGCGCCGTGCACGACGACCCGGCGCGTCTG
Source organism: Gordonia sp. KTR9 (assembly GCF_000143885.2). NCBI lineage: Bacteria > Bacillati > Actinomycetota > Actinomycetes > Mycobacteriales > Gordoniaceae > Gordonia > Gordonia sp. KTR9. The sequence goes on along the minus strand of NC_018581.1, from coordinate 5,303,075 downwards.
GTGGTCGGCACCGCGGTGCTCGCCGGTGTCGTATCCCTCGACGGCGACGGTTCGACGACCTTCATCATCACGACGGCCGCACTGCTGCCGCTGTACCTCAAGCTCGGTGTCAGCCCGGTCGTCCTCACCGTCGTGGCCGGACTCACCAACGGCACGATGAACATCCTCCCGTGGGGCGGACCCACCGCCCGCGCCGCGAGTGCGCTGAACATCGACACCAACGACGTCTTCGTCCCGATGGTCCCCGCGCTGGTGGCCGCTCTGGTCGTCGTGCTGCTCTTCGCCTATCACCTCGGTGTGCTGGAACGCCGCCGCATCGGCAAGCTGCAGATCAGGGACTCGATCCTCGCACCGAAGGAGGAGGTGCTCGTCGCCGCCGGCGGTGGGACCGGCTTGCCGCCCCGGAGTCGTCGTGCACGCGGTTCGGGTTCGGCCGGGACCGGCTCAGCCGCTTACGACGACGCCCCCACCGGCGATCGCGACCTGAGCGCCACCGTCGCGAACCCGAGTGACGACGACCGCGATGCGTCCTTCTCGGGCGTCCTCGATCCCAACCGGGAAACCCTGCGCCCCAAGCTCTTCTGGGTGAACGCGGGCCTCACCGTGGCTCTGCTGGCCATCCTCGGCGCCGACATCATCGCCATCCCCGTGCTGTTCATGATCTTCGCCGGGATCGCCCTGGCCATCAACTTCCCGCACGTCAAGCAGCAGCAGGAGGCCATCACCCGGCACAGTTCCAGCATCGTGTCGGTGGTCGCCATGGTCCTCGCCGCCGCCGTGCTCACCGGGGTCTTCAACGGCACCGGAATGGTCGACGCCATCGCGCACTGGCTCGCCGACGGCATCCCCGACTGGATGGGCCCCCACATGGCCATCGTGATCGGCGTGCTCTCGATCCCGCTCACCTTCCTGATGAGCAACGACGCCTTCTACTACGGAGTGCTGCCGGTGCTGTCGGAGACCGCGACCCGCTACGGCATCGACCCCACGGAGATGGCTCGCGCCTCGATCACCGGCCAGACCGTGCACATGCAGAGCCCGCTCGTCCCGGCCATCCTGCTGCTGGTCGCGCTGGCCGGGGTCTCCCTTGCCGACCACCACAAGAAGGTCCTGTGGCGCGCCACGGTCGTCTCCCTGGTGATGCTCGCAGTCGGCGTCCTGGTCGGGGCCATCCCGTTCTGATCGACGTCGCGGCGACGCCGGTCCCTCTCGAAGCCGACGCGGCGATCCGTTCCCCACGGATCGCCGCGCCGGCACGGCACTAGGCTGACGTCATGCGTTTGCGGACGCAGGTGCTGCTCCTGCAGCTGGCGGTGATCGCCGTCAGCCTCGTCGTCGGGTTCGGTCTGGTCATCGCCGGCGCCGACGACCGCGTGCGGGAGGAATACGCACAGCGGGCTCTCGCGATCGCCCAGTCGGTCGCCGCCGATGCCGAGGTCCGCAGCGAGGTGGCCGCCCATCCGGGCACCCGAGTGAAGGCGTCCGACCTGCTCGACGGCCCGCTCCAGCGTCAGGCCGCGGCTGTGCGGGCGCGCACCGGAGCCCTGTTCGTCGTCATCGGCAACGATCGCGGCATTCGTCTCGCTCACCCGGAGGCGTCGGAGCTCGCCAGGATGGTGTCCACCGACCCGTCGAAGGTGCTGTCCGGGTCGGACGACGTCACCACCGACCGGGGCACGCTCGGGGAATCGGTACGGGCGAAGGTTCCGGTCCTGAGCGCGGACGGCACGGTGGTCGGGTTCATCAGCGTCGGCGTCTCCACCGAACGGCTGGCGTCGGAGACCCGCAGCGACATCATCGCGACCTCGCTCCTCGCGCTCACGGCACTGGGCATCGGCGCGGTGGGCTCGGCGCTGCTGGCTCGCCGCTGGCGTCGGCTCACGCTCGGATTGGAGTCCGACGAACTGGCCGAACTCGTCCGGGAACAGGGTGCGGTGCTGCACTCGATGGCCGACGGCGTGCTCGCCGTCGACGCCGACGGCATCGTCCGCGTCGTCAACGACAGGGCGCGTGCACTGCTCGCCGTCGACGCACCCGTCGGCACGCCGGCCGCCGACCTCGGCCTCAGCCCGCGGGTGGCCGCCGTCCTGGCCACGCCGACCGCCGAGCCACTCGCCGCGAGTGTCGGTGAGCGGGTCGTCTTGGTGAGCTCGCATCGGGTGCGCGCCGACGGCCGCGATCTCGGCATGGTCCTGTCGGTGATCGACCGCACCGACGTCGAGGCGCTGAGCCGCGAGGTGGACTCGATCCGATCGATGAGCACCGCCCTACGCGCGCAGCGTCACGAGACGGCCAACCGGATGCACGTGCTCGCCGGCCTCCTCCGGCACGGACACGCCGACGAAGCGCTGGCCTACCTGGACGAGGTCACCGGCACCGGACCGGGCGGAGCGCTCCTCACCGGACTCGACAATGTGCGCGAGCCGCATCTGCACGCATTTCTCGATGCGAAGGCGGCCCAGGCACGGGAGCGCCGCGTCGTGTTGCGACTGGGCGACCAGACCTGGCTCCAGGGTGCGCTCACCGAACCCGTCGTCGTCACCACCGTGCTCGGCAACCTCGTCGACAACGCCATCGATGCCGCCGGCTCGGGCGATGGCACGGGAGCCGAATCCGGCACGGGGGAGACCGGGGAGGTCGAGGTCGAGGTGATCGCCGACGACGACACCATCCTGGTCACCGTCGGGGACTCGGGTCCGGGCATCTCCTTCGACGATCCCGACGACGTCTTCGCCGAGGGCGCCACGACGAAGTCGGGCGCGCACGTGCCCGGCGGCCGCGGCATGGGCCTCGCTCTGGCCCGGCAGATCGCGCGTCGAATCGGTGGGGACGTCTGGGTCGCCGACGCGGGTGGGCAGGCTCCCGGCGAGCAAGAACTCGGCGGAGCCGTGTTCGTCGCCCGCCTGCCGGGGGTGCTCGCGCCGACGGAGGGCACCGAGAGCAGCAACGCCGGGGAACTCGGCGACACCGACGAGCCGGGAGGCCACTGATGACCGACGACCTCGGCGTCCTGATAGTCGACGACGACTTCCGGGTCGCCGCACTGCATTCCACGATCGTCGATGCCGTGCGGGGGTTCACCGTCCGTGCGCGTGCGGGGAGCATCGGTGCCGCGCGGCAGGCGGTGGCCGAGCACCCCGACATCGACCTAGCGCTGCTGGACGTCTACCTGCCGGACGGCTCAGGCATCGATCTGGTCGCCGAACTCGACTGCGACTGCTTCATCGTCGGCGCCGAGACCGATGCATCGGCGGTGCGTGCCGCGATGCGTGCCGGTGCGCTCGCCTACCTGATCAAGCCTTTCGACGACGCCGACCTCGCACGTCGGCTGGCCGGTTACGCCCAGTACCGGCGGGTGCTGGCGGGCGAGAACGTCGACCAGCATGCCGTCGACGCCGCCCTCTCGGCACTGCGCTTCGGTACTCGCGCCGCGGACCGGGCAGAGGGTGGGTCACCGACCGAACAGCGCATCCTGGCACTGTTCACCGCCGGTACGCCGCTGTTCGCCGACGACGTCTCCCGCGAGATCGGTGTCGCGGCACCGACCGCGCGCCGGCACCTCGCGAACCTCGTCGCCGCCGGCCGCCTCAAAATGTCGCTGCAATACGGCACCACCGGCCGGCCGCGGCAGGAGTATCGGCTGCCCGAGGCGTGAGTCCGGGATCGCCCGGCACCGGTCGCCGACGCCTGCCGAGGATTAGAGTGGTGACCCATGACGACGCGTGTTGAACCCGGCGCCGGGAGCGGAGCGAGCGGGCCGAGTGTTGCGGGTGCGGGCAGTCCGGATCTGATCACGGTGGATGTGCCGACGCATTGGTACAACCTCGCCGCCGAGCTCGACTCCCCGATCCCGCCGCACCTGCATCCCGGCACCAGGGAGCCGGTCGGCCCGGACGATCTCGCCGCACTGTTCCCGAGTGGGCTCATCGCGCAGGAGGTGTCCACCGAGCCCTACATCGAGATCCCGGATCCGGTACGCGAGATCTACCGCATGTGGCGGCCGTCGCCGTTGATCCGCGCGCGCCGTTTCGAACAGGCGCTGAACACCAAGGCGCGGATCTACGTGAAATACGAGGGCGTGAGTCCGGTCGGCAGTCACAAGACCAATTCCGCTGTCGCGCAGGCTTACTACAACAGCATCGATGGTGTCACCAAACTGACCACGGAGACCGGGGCCGGGCAATGGGGCAGCGCGCTCGCATTCGCCGGCGCGCAGTTCGGTATCGACGTCGAGGTGTGGCAGGTGCGTGCGTCGTACAGCTCGAAGCCGTACCGCGGGTTCCTGATCCGCACCTACGGCGGCACCATCCACCCGAGTCCCTCGGAGCTGACCGAGTCGGGCCGTGCGATGCTCGCCAAGGACCCCGACACCACCGGGAGCCTGGGCATGGCGGTCAGCGAGGCCGTCGAGGTCGCCGCCGCCGATCCCGATACCCGGTACGCACTGGGCAGCGTGCTCAATCACGTGGTCCTGCACCAGAGCGTCATCGGGCAGGAGGCCGTCGAGCAGCTGAACGCAGTGGAGCCCGGCGGTGCCGACATCGTGTTCGGTTGCGCCGGAGGCGGTTCGAATCTGGCCGGGTTGTCGTTCCCGTTCCTGCGGGAGAAGCTGCACGGTCGCTCGGACCCGCGGGTCGTCGCCGCGGAGCCCGCCGCGTGCCCGTCGATCACGCAGGGGGAGTACCGCTACGATCACGGTGACGTCGCCGGACTCACGCCGCTGCTCAAGATGCACACTCTCGGAATGGATTTCGTGCCCGATCCGATCCACGCCGGTGGTCTGCGCTACCACGGCATGGCACCGGCGTTGAGCCACACGGTGGAGCTCGGTCTGGTCCAGGGCGTCGCCATCTCCCAGCATGATGCGTTCGCCGCGGGCGTGCAGTTCGCCCGGACCCAGGGCATCGTCCCGGCCCCTGAATCGACCCACGCGATCGCGGCCTGCGCCGCGCACGTCGCCGACAGCGACAAGGAGGAGGTCGTGGTGATCGGATTGTCGGGCCACGGCCAACTCGATCTGCCGGCCTACGCCGAGTTCCTCGAGGGCAACTTCTGAATCGAACCCGCACAGTGTTGCCGGCGATGCGGACCGTCGGTGTCGACCTGTCCGCATCGCCGGTGAAAACAGCTGTGGCATGCGTGGATTGGCGTGCTGACCGGGCGGAGCTGACCGAGCTCGTCGTCGGCGCGGACGACGCCGCCATCCGGCGGCTGGCCGACGGTGCCACCCGGATCGGGATCGACTCTCCCTTCGGCTGGCCCGACGAGTTCGTCGACTTCGTCGTCGCGCACCACCGCAACGAGCTGCCGAGGGGCCGCGAACTCGACGACATCACTCGTCGACGACCACTTGCGCTGCGTTGCACCGATCTCCGGATCGTCGAAACCGGAGTGGGCCGCCCGCTCAGTGTGTCAGCCGACCAGATCGCGCACGTCGCGTTCCGATGCGCGGGGTTGCTCGCGGACCTGGGCGTCGACGACCGCGTCGACGGATGGGCGGTCGAGGCGTACCCCGCGGGGGCGCTCAAGCGGTGGGGACTGACCTCGCGCGGATACAAGCGTGCCGCGAACGTGCCGGTTCTCGCCGCACTGGCCGACGCTCTGCAAGCGGCTGCGCCATGGCTGGATCTCGGCGATCACGCCGAGACGATGGCGCGTGACGACGACGCGTTCGACGCCGTGATCACCGCGCTGATCGCGCGCGCCGCGCAGCTCGGCCGGACCACGTCGCCCGACACGGCCGATCGGCCGGTCGCCACCCGCGAGGGATGGATCCACGTACCCACCGGCGAACTGGCGGAACTGATCTGATCTGTATTGCGCGGGCGCGACGCGAGCACGCTCAGACCAGTGCCAGGCGCATGAGCACACGCGGGAACCCGGCGAGGACCGACGAGGTGTCGGCGGCCTTGACGAATCCGGCCTTCTCGAACAGGCCGCGGGTCCCGACGTAGGCCATCGTCAGATCGACCTTGGCGCCCTTGTTGTCCACGGGGTAACCCTCGATCGCCGGCGCACCGTTCGACCGCGCGTAGTCGACGGCCCCGGCGAGGAGCGCATGCGAGATCCCCTGCTTGCGATGACCGGGACGGACGCGGATGCACCAGACCGACCACACCGGGAGGTCGTCCACATGGGGGATTCGCCGGTTCCGCGCGAAGCTCGTGTCCGCGCGCGGCGACACGGCCGCCCAGCCGACGACCTCACCCGCGTCGTCGTAGGCGAGCACGCCCAGCGGAATGCCGCTGTCGCACAGCTCTTTCACGAACTCGCCACGCTGTTCGCGGACCAGCTCCTGGTTCTGCTTGCTCGGTATGCGGTAACTCAGACACCAGCAGACGTTCGAGGTCGGCTTCTTCGGGCCGACCATCGTCGCGATGTCGTCGAAGATCACCGCGGGACGGACCTCGATGGGCATGTCCCCCAGCATCGCCGCTGCGGTCCGAGACAGCAAGGGGGACACATCCGGCCGCCGTGGTGATCGGATGTCCTGGCTCCTGGCTCCTGGCTCCTGGCTCCCGGATCAGGGAGCCGGGCTCGCGGGCCCCGATCCGAACACGGTGCGGTACCAGATGGCGGTGAGGATCTCGATGGCCGTGTCGTCGTCGGGGACGGGACCGGCTGCGTCGTTGCGGACCGCGAGCCAGGTCCAGCAGTTGGATTCGAGGGTTGCGACCAATGCGGACGCCAGCGGTTCGAGCGGCAGCCCCACGGCGTAGCCCGCGCGTTCGGCCGCGTGCAGCCCGGACAGCACCTGCTTGATCCCGGACACGCGGTTGGCGTGCCATCGAGCGCGGAAGTCGTCGTCGAGCATCGACATCTGGAACAGGCCGATGATCTCGGGCAGGTACTTCTTGTAGGTCGTCCAGTAGGCCGTCACGGCCGCGCGGACACCCGCCTCCGGGTCGGTGTGCCTCGTCGCGAGCGACTGTTCCACCACTTCTTCGGAGAACCGGTCCAGCAACGCTTCGAGCAACCGGTCCTTGCTGTCGTAGTAGTTGTAGAACGAACCCGTCGAGCGGCCCGCAGCTGCCGAGATGTCGGCGATCTTGGTGTTCAGATAGCCCTTCTCGGCGAATGTCCGACGCGCCGCGTCGAGAAAAGCGGCCTCGGTCTGGCGTCCCTTGTTCGTCGGCGGCACCGTGAGCTCCTTCCACGCACCGATCACTCATCGAACCACGTGATCGTCGAGCCGGTGCACGTGGATCGAGACTGAGTGTGACCCTTGTCATCTCCTGAACCTGAATCTAGCATCAGAAAATCGCAGAGAACAGGAGTTCGGCATGGAATCGTTCATCCAGCACCGCTCAGGGCGCACGCCTCGGCAGGTGCACCGAGATGTCGGCGACCTGAAGGACGATGAGCTCGGGCGGTACGGATTCACCGGTCGCACCGCCCATCTGTACCGACGCAACGATCCGACACAGTTCCGGGCGGTGGGCACCCATACGGGGGTCGATCGGATCGTCACCGATCTCACGCCCACCGACCAGACCGATCCCGCGGGCGAACCCCTCGTGATGTTCCACAACGAGGACTGCCGCATCTCCTTGAGCCGTCGAATCGAGACCGCTCCCTTCTGGTCTCGTCCGGTCGACGGCGACGAACTCGTCTTCGTCCACGAGGGTGCCGGTTACTTCGAGACCGAGTTCGGCCGATTGCCCTATCGCCCCGGCGATTACGTGTACATCCCGAAGGGGTGTACGCATCGCCATGTACCGGACGGTCCGTCGCTGCTGCTCATCATCGAGGCGGTCGACGAGTTCCGGGTTCCCGAGCCCGGAGTGCTCGGCAGGTTCTTTCCCTTCGATTCGTCGCTCGTCGTCGTTCCCGAGGCGGAGGCGTTCGATGGTGACGGCCGAGACGAGTACGAGGTGCGGTTCCGGCAGCGCGACGGGCAGACGTCGTTGTTCTACCCGTTCCATCCGCTCGACGTAGAAGGCTGGCGCGGAGACAATTTCCCCTTCGCGTTCAACATCGAGGACTACGACGTCATCACGTCCGAGACCGTGCACCTGCCGCCGACGGTCCACCTGTTCATGCAGGCGACCGGGGTGTACGTGATGAATTTCCTCCCGCGCCCGGCCGAGGCACGCAAGGGCGCCGAACGTCTGCCCTGGTATCACCGCAACACCGATTTCGACGAGATCGCATTCTTCCACGGCGGCAGCATGTTCGGGGTCGGCATGCCGCCGGGGTTGATCTCCCACGCACCCCAGGGCATGCATCACGGCATTCCCGAGCGGGCACGGGAACGGTCCCGTCGCAAGTTCGACGAGTTCGATCGAGTGGAATGGCAGGTGATCTCGATCGACACGCGTCGTCGGCTCGTCGCCGCACCGGCGATGCTCGAATCGGACCTGTCCGACGCCGCGCCGGCCGACGGAGAGTCGCGAGTATGACCGCCACGACCGATCCGGCTCGTCACGACTACGACCGCATTCCCTATCTCGTTGTCTTCGACGACCTCTCGGCCTACCAGGACACCTACGGCGGGGTCACCGAGAGCGTCGTTCTCGAGAGCTACCTGCTGCGGCCCAGGGGCGTGCCGTCGAAGAACGTCATCGTCTTCATGCATCCGATCGGAGGCGGTGCGTACCTGCCGATGACCAACGCGCTCGCTCGCGCCGGTCACCATGTCATCTACTGCAACAGCCGGTATCGCGGCGTCGACAGTGCGTTGATCATGGAGAAGGTCGTGCAGGATCTCGGTGCGTGCGTGAAGGATGCACGCGAACGTCTGGGCTACGAGAAGGTGATCCTCGCCGGTTGGAGCGGCGGGGGTGCCCTCTCGCTGTACTACCAGCAGCAGGCGCAGCACGCGACCGTCACCGCGACCCCCGCCGGTGAACCACCCGACCTGACAGCCCTCGACCTGCCCGCCGCGGACGGCATGATGCTGCTCGCCGCGCACGTGTCGCGACACGGGACACTGACCGAGTGGATGGACCCGTCGATCCTCGACGAGTCCGATCCCGATCGCCGCGATCCGGAGCTGGATCTCTACAACCCGTCGAACCCCAACCAGCCGCCGTACTCCGCGGACTTCCTCGACCGGTACCGCGCGGCGCAGATCGACCGGAACAGACGGATCACCGCATGGGTCAAGGAACGACTCGACGAGCTGCGCCGGCGCGGTGAGCCGTTGCTGGAGCACGGATTCGTCGTCCACGGGACGATGGCCGATCCGCGTTGGCTGGACCTCACCGTCGACCCCAGCGATCGCTCACCCGGTTGTTATCTGGGAGATCCACGGATCGTCAACATGGGTCCGGTCGGGCTTGCCCGGTTCACCACCCTGCGTAGCTGGCTGTCCCAGTGGAGCTTCGACGAGGCGAACGGAGACGGCCCGCGGTGCGCCGCCGATCTCGCGGTTCCGGCCCTGGTCATCGGCAACTCCGCGGACAACGCGTGCACGCCGAGCCACACGCACCGCCTCTTCGACGCGGTGGGTCATCCCGACAAGACCCTGCACACGATCACCGGAGCGACCCACTACTACTCGGGGCGTGACCAGATCCCGCGCCTGAAGGAAGCGGTCGGGACGATCACCGAGTGGATGGCCGAACGGGGATGGGCCGACTGAGTCCTTGGGCTGGCGAAAACCGCCCCCCGGACGCGACGGGGCGCCTTATTGTCGACTGTCCGTTTCTGACGGGCGGTTTTGCGCAGGGTGGCGCCCGCGCACCGTGCGACTGCGGTGGTACCCCTGCGCGACGATGTCCGCGATGTCGGTGTAAGTGGCGTCCCAATCGCCGAACACTTGCGCGTAGGTCAGTCGCAATGGGCCCCGAGCCACCAGCTTCCGGTCCCGGATCCGATCCTCCTCGTATCGTTCGACACCGGTGTGGTGTTCGACGCTGTCCAGCTCTAGGGCAAGTCGGTCTCCCACCAGCAGATCGATCCACCCGACACCGGGCACCTGATGTTGGACGGCGACGCGCAGTCCTGCGCTTCTCAGACGAAGGCGAGCGGCTGTCTCCGTTCCGGATGCGGCGAGGCGCTCGGTCTTTGCGACAGCTCTCTTGATGAACAGCGGAGCGTCGTCGAAGTGGGCGCGGAGGCACTCCGGTGTGATCTTGCCGGTGTTGAGTGCGGAGTCGCAGAGGATGATGAAACCCTCGACATCGAAGCAGCGGGCGGCGTACTGCAGTGCAGTGGGGACGTCGTCGACGGCGCCGAGGACTGGGCTCGGCCGGCCGTACCGTCGGCATCGATCGTGCGACTGCCGACGCTCGTGGCGTGTGACTCTGGAATGAAGTTCTCTGGGGTGCTCGGGTACCCACAGACCATGACGTCGAAGCGCGGAGGCGCACGACACGACGCCCCGGTCGGCAACCGCCCGGGCCACTTCCTCATCGGCCGCACCGGTGCGGTACCACCCGTGCCGGATGGGAGTGATCGTGCCGGAACGGTGGGCATTCCGGATCGACGCAGTGGTCTCGCCCGCGGCCAGGAGTTGATGGGTGGCGACCACACCCCCGAACCGATCGATGAGCTCATCGAAATCCATGCGAGACAGTGTGATCGTGATGTCGGTTGTCCGGCCGGAGTCATGGACACCTGTGGACAACCGGGTGCACTTCCTGAGAACCGCCCGTAGAAAATGACAGCCGACACTATGACGACGGGTCAGGTCCACCGGGCGGTTTTCAGACAACCCCAGGTCAACCGAGCAGTTTTTTCTGCACCTTGCCCATGGCGTTGCGCGGGAGGGACTCGACGAAGCGGATCTCCCGGGGCCGTTTGTGATTCGACAGTTCGCCGGCGACGAACTCGATGAGTTCGGTGTCGGCGACCTCGTCGCCCACGACATAGGCGACGATGCGCTGCCCCAGGTAGTCGTCGGGTACGCCGATCACGGCCACCTCGCGGACCGCCGGGTGGGCCAGCAGGACGGTCTCGATCTCGCCGGCCCCGATCCGGAAGCCACCGGACTTGATGAGGTCGGTCGCGCGTCGGCCGACGATCCGGTGCATCCCGTCGGCGCCGATGACCGCGACGTCACCGGTCGCGAAAAAGCCGTCCGGAAGCCATGATTCGGCGGTGGCGTCGGGTCGGTTGAGGTACCCGGCCGTCAGCATCGGTCCGCGGACGTGGAGATCGCCGACGGTCTGACCGTCGTGCGGCAGTGGCTCGCCGTTCTCCACGAGGCGGGTTTCCACGTGGGCGAGAGGCAATCCCACCCACCCGGGTCGGCGTTCCCCGTCGACCCGCGTACTGACCGTGATCAACGTTTCGGTCATGCCGTACCGCTCGACGATCTGGTGTCCGGTGAGTTCGTGAACGCGATCGAAGACCGGAACGGGTAACGGGGCGCTTCCGGAGACGAGGACCCGCGCCGACGACAGTGTCTGTGCGGCAGACGGTTCGGCGGCAACACGACTCCAGACCGTCGGCACGCCGAAGAACATGCTCGCGCCGGCCTCCGCGGCGGCGGCGTATGCGTCGGCTGTCGGTGTGACGGTGTGGATCAGTCGTCCGCCGCGGCGCAGCGGGCCGAGGACACCCAGGATCAACCCGTGGACGTGGAACAGCGGAAGACCGTGCGCCAGAGTGTCGTCGGCGGTCCAGAGCCAGGCGTCGGCGAGTGCGTCGAGTCCCTCGGCGATGCTCTGCCGACTGACCGGCACACCTTTGGGGAGGCCGGTCGTGCCGGACGTGTAGAGGATCAGCGCCGTCGAGTCGGCGTGCGGTTCGGGATGGCGGTGCCACGATTTCGCGTACCGCCGGACCGGGATGACCGGCAGCGTCGGTTCGGCCGGGGACTGCCCCAACCAGGCCTGTGCCCCCGAATCGGCGAGGATGTGCTCGAACTCCCGGGGGCCCGAGTCGGGCGGGACGGGAACCACCGGGACGCCGGCGATCAGCCCGCCCACCACCGCGAGCACCGTCTCGACCGTCGGGGTGGCCAGCACTGCGACTGTTCGCGCGCCGGCGATCCGTTCCGCGACCGCGGTCGCCGCACCGACCAGGTCCTCGCGCGACAACTTGTCGTCGCCGACACGGATCACGGCGGGGTCGTCCGGTGCGGTGGGGGTCAGGGTGGGCAGCAGCACGCCTTCACTGTGCCACGCGGAGACCCTTCCACCGATCACCTGCGCGGATCGCCGAGGTCATGCGGCGTGCGGCAGCCACCACCGCCCTGGTGGCATGATCTCGTGCACCAGGATCGACCGATCGGGGGGATTGGCAACGATGTCCACACGCTTGCACCTGAGCACCATGCGCCCACGGGACCCGGACGAGCCGGGTCGGACAGCCAGCACTCTCGAGCTCTTCTTCGATCTCGTGTTCGTGGTGGCGGTGAGCATCGCGGCGGTCCAGTTGCACCATGCGCTCACCGAGAACCACATCGTCGACGGCGTGGTGTCGTACGCGTTCGTGTTCTTCGCCATCTGGTGGGCGTGGATGAACTTCACCTGGTTCGCGACATCGTTCGGCACCGACGACTGGCTCTACCGGGTCCTCACCTTCGTCCAGATGGCCGGGGTGCTGGTGCTCGCGGCGGGGATCGAATCCGCATTCGTCGACCACGAGTTCTGGCTGGTCGTCGTCGGCTACGTGATCATGCGCGTCGCGATGGTCGCCCAGTGGCTGCGTGCGTCCGGCTCCGCCGGGGACCGCCGCCGGACCACCCGGCTCTACGCCGCCGGGATCGCAGTCGTCCAGGTCCTGTGGCTGCTGTGGCTGCTCGTCCCGTCGGGTACCGCCGCGACCATCGGCTTCGTGGTGCTCGTCGGCGCCGAACTCGCGGTGCCGGTCATCGCCGAACGCCAGGGAAACACCCCTTGGCATCCGCACCACATCACCGAGAGGTACGGCCTCTTCACGCTCATCCTGCTCGGCGAGAGTCTGCTGGCGTCGTCGAACGCCATCATCGAGGCGTTGCACAGCGAGCAGGAACTCGCGCCGCTGATCTCGATCGCGATCCTGACCTTCGTCGCGACCGCCGCCCTGTGGTGGATCTACTTCTGGCCGCCGCACCACCGGGCGATCGGATCGCTGGCGGATTCACTCCGGTACGGATACGTGCACTACTTCGTCTTCGCGGCGGCCGGCGCGTTCTCGGCAGGCATCGAGGTCGAGATCGATGTGCTGACCCATCACAGCGAGCTGACGGAAACCCAGGCGTCGTTCACGGTCACGATCCCGATCGCGGTCTTCATCCTCGGGATCTGGTGGATTGCCATCCGCGCCAACGCCGACCGCGTGGTGAACACCGTGGTTCCGGTCGGGGCCCTGCTCGTCCTCCTCGATCCCGTCATCCCGGTCCCGTTCGCGCTGACCGCCGTGTTCCTCATCGCGATCGTGACCGTGCTGGTCCTGCGACCCCAACTGACCACGGACGCCGGCGTCCACGGGTGATCTGTCGCGGGATGTAACGCTCGTCGTGCGGGCGCGACGCTGACGGGGACCCGCTCGTGTTTGGGACCGATAGCCACGGGTAAGGGTGTACTCAGGTCGCGAGGATGAGGATTGAATGCGGCCCCCGATGACGCAGATCGGCGGGGGTTGAGCAGCCAGCCCCCACCGATCTGGCCGGAGGCGTGGTGGTGGGATCGACCGCACGCGGGACCCCACCACCACGCTTCGACGGCCCCCGACGGTCTGCGACGAGGCTGGGGAACGACCACGAGTGACTTGTCGTCATTCCGGGTACACCGGGCACATGGCTGACAACGACCCCGCCCGGAAACCGTTCAATCCGCAGAACCCCGACCCGGCGAGCACGGCGGGACTCGAACCCGGAGGCGGAGTCGCGCCTGGTGACACCCCGCCGGCCGAGTCCGCGGTCGGAGGGGACGAGCACGAGCCGCCGCAGCGCAGGCGAGTCGGCGGTGTGATCGTGATCGCCGTCGCGGCGATCATCTTCCTGCTGGTCGCATTGGGTCTCATCGGTCGTGCGGTGGGTCTGTTCTAGGTCGTCGACCCGTTCCTCATCTCGACGCCGGGATCCCGACCCCGCGGCGATCAGCGAGCCTCATGGCCGCACCCACCCGTCGGTGATGAACTCGACGAGGAGCTGGGCCTTGTTCCCGATCGGCCGGCCGGCTTCCTCATATCGTCGTGCGACTCGCCGATAATGTTCGCGCACCGTGCTTTCCGCGATCTCGTGGACGCGCGAGGTCTGGCGCAGCGTGGCACCCAGCGTGTAGGTCCTGAGGATCTCCAGCTCCCGCTCGGTGAGTCGTACCCGGTTCGCGAGTTCGGGGGCGGACTGCGGCGTCGGTGGGCCCGCCGCGGTCGCCAGCGCGCGATGTAGTGCCTCCTCCGCTCCCGGGGCGCGGGGGGAGACGCGGATGTGTTCGAAGCCCGCGACACCGTTGCCCACGAAGATGATCTTGACCGAGCGCAACGCCGGCACGCGCCGGACGAATCCGAGCATGGCCGCGGACCGCACGAGGATCGCGGCCGCATTCCGCAGGCCGGTGAGCTGGGCGGGTTCGACGACGGTTGCGTCGTACCCGGCACTCTCGATCAGCGCGGCCAGGGCGGCGTCGAAGATGTCGCCCTCGGCGACAACGGCAGCCATACGCGCGGTCTGCTCGCCGCCCTTCCCCGGCTGCGTCGCACGCGGGTGTGGCGGTCGGGGGTCGTTCGACGATGCGGACAAGCTCTCGGTTCTCCTGGGTCGGTGCGCAAGCGGAGATTGCTCACGGGTTCCCGTTTCGCCCATTCCGCACGCGATTGTTTCAGCCTTTCGAATATCGACTCCGATATCAGCGGCTTCGACGACCGGATGTGACCTTGGCCGAGTATTTAGACGCACGAACCGATCAAATGAATGCGTGATTACGCATCGAGCATGCACTTCAGGCAAAATCGTGCGTGTGCCGGACAGTTTGAGAGTGTTGCTCGTTTCTCCGCTCGGGCATGTCGGTGCGGCACCCCTGTCACAGGCATTGGACGACGCGACCGTCACCGTGGCGACGGGGCATGACGAATTCATCCGCAGCATCGTGAACAACGTGCGTTTCGACGTCGTGGTGGCCGACCTGATCTGGAACGGGCCCACCCTGGAATGGACCTTCGACGGACTCGACATCGTCGACGCGCTGGATTCTCACGGACGCCGGGCGCCGGTGATTCTCGCGTCGGATGGATCGGCGATGGATCGCGACCATCTCGACGAAGCGCGGTTGCGGGACGGGGTCGCCGGCGTGATCGCGAAGCCCGACGGATACGCCGTCCTGACGGAATTCGTCAATGCGGTCGCGCTCGGCCGGCGGCCACCCGGCATGCAGCGCGACGTCCGGCATCCGACCTTGTACGGCCTGCTAACCGGTCAGCGCGGTCATACCGCTGGTCGTCTCGCCGGTGCGATCGCGTCTGGCAACGCGTCCGACAACGCGACGCTCGCACGTGCGGCGAAGGTGTCGCCGAACACGGCGAACAAGATGACGAGTCACTACCTGGGCCCGATCATCACGGAGCTGGGAGAACATGACGCCACCCTGCCGATGACGCAGGCGGCCGTCTACCGCTGGTGCGGCCTGCATGCGCGATACCTGATCAGCTGGTGCCGACGCCACGGGCACTCGGATGTCCTCGGATCGATGCCGGCGTGATCAGCCCGCGTGGACACCGGCGGTGGCGCCCCGACCGGTGGGGTCGCTCGGCTCTACCGGGTCCAGGCCGGTTCGTTCGCCGAACCACCTCAGGATCTCGACACCGGCGAGAGCTCCGGTGTGCGCGGTGACCCTCAGCCCCGGCGACGACCATCCGAGCGACTCGAGCTCACCGTGCCGGGGGCGGATCGCGTGATCCGCGGCGAGCAACAGGTCGGTGTCGAGCCAGCCGTCACCGACCGCGTAGAGCTCTGCCGAGTCGTCGAGGGTCCCGTCGGCGACCAGCCGTCGCCGAACCTCGGCGATCGCCGCCGATTTGGTCACCGGTTGCGGAGTCGCGTAGATCTTGCGGCCCTGTTGGGACGCAGTCCAGCCGCGCGCGTCGCACCACTCTTGCCACTGCTCGAGAAACTCCGGCGGCTGGGCCGACGGGTCGACGACGAGGTAGCAGAAGAGGTCGTCGGCGGTCCGCAACGCCGTCACCCACGAGTCGTCGATGCGGGTCCTGAGCTCGTTCCGGACCTCGTCGAGCGTGGCGCCCGCGCGGGTCACCTCGTTCTCGATGTGCGCGCGCCAGACCGGGTCGTCGGCGCCGTCGACGAGGATCCGGCCGCCGTTGCTGACCACGGCAAATCGGAATGGGCTGCCCGGTAATGTGATTCGCTCATACTGAGCCGGGGTGCGGGTGGTTGTCGGGACGACGACGACCTCGCGTGCCAATCGGGTCATCAGTTCGACGGCGGCCTCGGCCATGTACGACAGCGGTGCATCGCGGTAGATCTCGACGCACACGGTCGTCAGGGTCGCGAACTGTTCCTCACCCATCGCCGCCCGGGAGTAGATCATGGTCCGGTCTAGATCGGTGGCGATGATCGCGTTCACGAGTCCTCCTTGATCAGCCCGACACACGAATACGCGAGATCGGGCGAGACCTCCACGGGCACATCTCGTTCGGCGGCGAGCAACCGGATGTGGCGATGCTCCGGCAGGTCGTCGGCGCGCACCAGGATGCGCCACGGCACGCGACGCAACAGCACTCTGGTGGTTTCCCCGACCCCGGGTTTGACCAGGTTGATCGACGACAGGCCGTACTCGGCCTGGATGCGCTCCACGGATCGCCAGCCGGACCAGTCCGGCCGGCGGGTTGGCGGCGTCATCGAGGCCACCGTCGCCCGGACCCGGTCGGCGACCGCGTCGAACTCCGCACTGACGGTGTCCAGGAACACTCCCGACACATCGAAGTCGCTCAGGTGGCGGTAGAACTTGGCGCCGTGGAACTCTCCCGGACCGATGTGGTCGGCGTTCAGCACGGTACGTGAGACCAGCCCGGACACAGTGGAATTCAAGCAGGCCGACGCGATGAGGAAGTCGTCCCGGGTGCCGAAGAGTGTCGTGGCCGAACCCGGGTCGGCCAGTACCGCCAGTTCGTCGTGCAGCTGCGGACGGCCGGCGCGTGCGTACTCGCCGACGGCTGCGGTGAGCTCCCGCTGGATGGCACCCTTCCCGGTCCAGCCGTCGATGAAGACGACCGACTCGGCAGGGTGGCGTTCCACGATGTGATCGAGTGCGACGGTGTCGATCCCACGACCGCGCACGATCGAGATCGTGTAGTGGCGGGGGTCGACTCCGTGGACCGCGAGCATCCACCGACGGATCAGGATGCCGACCGGCGTTCCGGCGCGCGCCAGTGAGACCAGTGTCGGTGCGGAGTGGCGCTCGGCCAGGATGAGTTCGGATACGACACCGACCGCTTCGGCGAGGCGCCGAGCCGAGGATCGCAGCGTCGCGTGGAACAGTTCCTGATATTCACGGCCCGGTTGATACTCGATCGGCAGGGACTCGGCATAGTGCGCCTGTCCGGACTGGATGCGACGTTCCCGTTCGCGCAGTTCACCTTCCAGTGCCACATCGGACAGGTCCTTGAGCAACCAGGTGACCTCTTCGGCCGCATACGAACCGAACTCCGGGCCGCGCAACGGTGGAGTGGTGGTGGCGATCCCGTGCATCAGCGCACCGCCTCTCGTGCCTGGGCCAGTGAACGCTGGTCCGTTGCGGGCAAGACGGTCAGGACGACCGGGTGCCCGGCGGCGGTGAGGACGTCGACCAGGCCGCCGGCCGCGCGCAGCTCGTCGGTGTCGGCCGGCGAGTCGATCACCAGCACGGCCTGGGGATCGGGGTGCTCGACGGATGAGACGTTGTAGACGTAGCGAGGCGTGTCCGGGTCGGGTTCCGGTGCGATGAACCGGAACCCGCGTCGGAGTGGATACCCCGGGACGTCGTGCACCTGGGCCGGGGACCTCGTGGTGGTCTGGTACGCGGTGGCGAAACCACGACGCTCCAGGGCCTCCGCGACACACAGCGGCGCGTACATCAGCTCCTCGTGTCCGATCACGACCACCGGACGCCCCGGGTCGAGATGTGCCGCCACGGTGTCCGCGGCGTCGTCTGCGGCACGATGGAAGTCCGGAGAGTCGGCGCGAAGGATTCCGTGCCTGCCTCCGTCGGGAACCGCCGCGGGCCAGTCGGGCGAGACCTCGACCAGGTCGCCGCGTCGCGGTGCCACCGGATTGAGGTCACCGGATTCGAGCTTCCACACGTCCTCGAGGAGCGTCGGCGGAAGTGTGATCGAGCTGTGGGCGAGCGTCACATAGGTGACCTCGACGCCGAGTTGCGCTGCGAAGTGCTCACATTCGGCCTCCTGATCGGGTGTCCGCATGTCCACCAGGGACGCCACGACGAACCGCGTGCGGGGACGTTCCGCGACAATGGCCTCGATGGCGCCGAGCGCGGTCTTGCCGGTGGAGACCTCGTCGTCGACCATGATCAGCACCTCGTTCGGCGACGCCGCGTCGAGGAAGGTGGGGTCGCTCGGCTGCAACAGGTGGGTGGTGGCGTGTGAATGCCCTTCCTCGAAGGTGCTCGACACCGTCACACCCGGTCTCCTGCGCCGCGTCGAATGCAGGTACCGGGATGCGGAGATCCGTTCGGCCACGCAGTGTCCGAGGCCGGTGGCGGTCTCGGCGAAACCGAAGACGACGGCGTCGCGCGCCGAGTTCGCGCCGATCGCGGCGATGATCGCGGCGCCGAGATCGTCGGCGGCGCCACGGACGATCGACGGTGGCGTCGGGATGTGTTTGCCCAGCACCGTCGAGACCAGGAGATGCGCGCGGCGCCGATTGTGGCGCAGTCCGAGTGAGACGAGGTCGTGCACCGTGTGACCCGTTCGGGCGTCGTCGGCGGCGGAGATCTCGACGCCGAAACGTTCGGTCACCCAGTCGATGCCGACGGTGTCCGGGTCGCTCACGATGCGCCCGGCCCGGGCGAGGCCAGCGCGGTGAGCAGGTCGACGAAGGAGACCCCCTGTCGTGTCACCCCGAAAGCGGCCGCGCGATCGATGACACGCAGTGCCCAATTACGGTGCGGCTTCAGCTCGTTCATCTTGTTTCGATACGACGACGCGCGTACCCCGCCGGACTCCCCGGCCAGGATGTCGTGTGCGTCGTGATATTCCTCGTGGGTCACCGCCGACAGCGCATGCACCGCGGCGACGTGCGCGGGGTGGATGACCGTCTTTCCGTGCAGGCCGTTGGCGCGGTCGAGGGTGATCTCGCGCAGGAGGCCGTCCATGTCGCGGCTGACCAGTTGCTGCCGGAAATAGACGGCGTCGTTCTCCCGGAACGGCGTGTGCCGCAACATGGGCTGGAACATGCGCTCGTGGTCGGCGAAGTACTCCCAGACCGGGCCGGTCACGACGAAACCGGTCTCGTCGCTGCGCCCGAGATGATTGACGATGCCGGCGATCACATCGGCGGCAACCCGGACATCGTAGATGGTCAGGTCCCGATCCCGGCGGATGCCGAAGAAACCGCAGATGTCGGTGGCCCCGATGCGAACCGCCAGCACACGGTCCCGGTGCTCGCCGAGCAGCGATGCCAGAGCGGTCAACTCGTCGTCCCGGGTCTCACGGTGCACGACCGACGCCGACTCGAGGACCGGCATCACCCAGAGGTGCTTGTCGAGGATCTCGCCCGCGCGGGCGACGGCGTCGAGGGCTGCGGGAGCAGTGTCCGAGGCGAACTTCGGGATGACGAACCCGGTCAGCACCGACGGCGTACTCAGCGCCTCTGCGAACGGCACGATCCGGTCGGCCGAACGCGGACGGACGAACAGCAGCATCGGTGGACCCGGGTTCTCGGCGATTCTGCGGAGCGCGGCCACTGCATGGTCGATCGCCTCGGCCTCCTCGTGGTCGGCGACCGCGTCCTCGAGGTCGATGACCATCGAGATCACGCCCTCGGCGCGTCGTCGTCGGATGACGTCGGCGAGGTCGGGGCGGGTTGCCGGGACGTACAGGGTGGCACCGAGGGCGACCGCGAGTCGCTGGGCGGGCCAGGTCGGCTCGATCGGCTCGGGCTGCCGGTAGAACAGATGCTCCGAGACCGACGGCTCCAGATGATCGAAGTGTCGGATCGTCCCGGGCTCGAGGCCGGTGTCGTCGTGCCGTGCAGTGGTGGTCATCCTGCGGCCACCTGTCCTCTCATCCGCGAAACGATCTCGGTGATCCGGTCGTCCACCGCGCGGAGCTGGGTCAGGTAGCTCCAGTAGTCGGGGTGGATGCGGTCCAGCTCTCCCTTGGCGCGCTCGATCCGGTCGGCCTGAGCATCGAGGACCGAACCCCATTCGTCAACCAGGGCGTGATCGACCGCGAACAGCTGGGCGTCGCGGAGCCGGAACCGCACACGCTGCTCGGCACCCTTCGGGTCGGACCGGACCTCGCGCAGGAGGCGCAAGCGGTCGAGCACGGCGTTGACGGCCTTCTCGGCCACGGCCAGGTCGTCACGCGCGGCGTCGGCGCGGTCAATGGCCTGGTCAGGGTCGTCGGCGAGCATGGAGCGGGCTGCCACGAGCTCGGCGTCGGCATGTGCGAGCCGCTCGTCGACGACCGTGCCGTTGCGTTGGAGATCGAGAGAGCAGTCGGCACTGAACTCCCGGCGCAGTGCCGACAGGGTGTCAGGGAGCTGCGCGCTGCGTGTCGACACCGCGCTCCGGCGGGTTTCCACTGAACGGATGACCTGCTGTGCCCGCTCGGCGAAGGCGGGCGCCTCGGCGAGGAGCCGGTCGAGCTGCCGCGCCGCGCTGAGCACGGCCGCCGCGGCGGTCTGCCGTTCGCGCAGGCCCGTGGCCTGGTCGAATGTCGTGAGCGCCCGTGCGAGGTCGTCGGTGGCGCCTGATACCGATTGCAACCGTGTCACCGCCGGAGCCGCGTTCTCCAGGGCGGTCATCGCCCGGTTGGCGGCCACCCGGGCCTGGTGATCCTGGGCGTCGGCGGCACGCACCGTGGCGCGAGCCCGCTCGAGGGTCCCGGCGTGGGTCTCGGCGAAGTCGCGCATCGAGGCGGTGACCGCCCGCAACGCCTGCGTCGAGCGCTCGAGATCCTGCGGGGCGACACGCGTGCCGGCGGGCGGCGAGGCCAGTCGCA
Source organism: Gordonia sp. KTR9 (assembly GCF_000143885.2). Taxonomy (NCBI): domain Bacteria; kingdom Bacillati; phylum Actinomycetota; class Actinomycetes; order Mycobacteriales; family Gordoniaceae; genus Gordonia; species Gordonia sp. KTR9. The sequence continues at coordinate 5,282,024 of NC_018581.1, read as the reverse complement.
GATAGTCCGACGTCGCCTGGGCGTGCTGCTCGCGGATGCTCGACCACGCGGCGCGCAGCTGCGACCGCGGCTCGAGGGTGGAACTCACACCGACCGCCGGATCGATCTCGGCCAGGACGGATTCGGACTCCAGGAACGCCGCTGTCATTTGTTCCGATGATGCAGGTGGTGCGGAATTCGTGCGTGAATCGTTCCCGAACCATCGACGTACGAAGTTTCCGGGCACCACACGATGCTATCGGCTATTTTCATCTCCGTATGAGGCCGGATTCCCCGGCTCACGACGGGCTGGAACGGCCGGTCGACGGCGGGTGCCGTGGTGCGGGGATGGCGTCGGGAGACGAACGAGGGACGGTCGGTCGGCGACCTCCCCGCGGCGCGAGAGAGGCACGTCGAATGCAGTTGGTACAAAGGTCCAAACGCGTGGTGGAAGCCAGGCTCAACAATTCCGCGGTGCGCGCGATCAGCGGGTCGATGGTCGCCTACGAAGGGCAGGTCACCTTCAAGTCGGCGGGCTTCGGCGGCGGCGACGGCGTGCTCGCGGGCCTCAAGCAGCGGGCCACCGGAGAGGCGTTGTCGCTCATGGAGGCGTCGGGCAGCGGCATCGTCTACTTCGCCCACAACGCCGCCGAGACGACGGTCATCGAGCTGAACAACGAGACGCTGCAGGTGGAGTCCGAGCAACTGATGGTGCTCAACGGCAACCTGCAGACCAACGTCACCTTCGCCGGTCTGCGCGGCGCATCGTCGGGTCAGGGGCTGTTCACCACGACGGTGAGCGGCCACGGTCAGATCGCGCTGCTGTCCAACGGCGGTCCGCTCATCCATCTGGAGGTGTCCCCGCAGTATCCGCTCGTGGTCGATCCGGACGCCTTTGTCTGTGCCCGTGGGCAGTTGAGTCAGTCGTTCGTCACCGACGTCTCCTGGCGATCGGCGCTGGGACAAGGTGGCGGTGAGGCGTTCTCGTTGCGCTGGGATGGCAGCGGCGTCGTGTCGATCCAGCCGGCCGAGCGGTGAGGGTGAGGTAGCGAGAATGTTCACCAAGGTCAACAGCAAGGTCGTCTCCGTCGACATCGGTCGGACCGGGCCCGTCATCGCACGACGCGGGGCGATGCTCTTCTACAAGGGAGACGTGCACTTCCAACCCCACCAGATCGCGGGTGCGGGCGGAATGGGCGGCGGGATGCCGGGTCTGGGCGGCATGGGCGGCATGGCCGGTCGGATGCTCGCCGGCGAACACGAGTCGACGATGATCGCCCAGGGGCACGGCGAGGTGCACTACGGGTTCCTCGGCATCGAGGTGCACGTCGTGGATCTCGGAGCGGTCGGCGGAACGATCCGCGTCGAGGCCTCGCGTCTGCTCGCCTACGGGGCCAACCTGCAGGCGTCCGTCGTCTCGGTCGCTTCCCAGGGCGGTGGCGGTGGTGGCGGCGGCGGTGGCGGTCTGTTCGGGGCGCTCCGGAACGCGGCGGCCGGGGCCGTCACGGGCCAGGGCATGTTCACGACGCAGCTGTCGGGTCCCGGCTCGGCGGTCCTGCTCGGGCACGGCGGGGTCTTCGAGCTCGAGGTGTCGCCGCAGAAGCCGCCGGTGACTGTCGATCCGCAGGCGTTCGTCGGGTCGGCGGGGCAGGTCAACACCAGCCTGCGATCGGCGATGAGCTGGCGGAACGTGGGCCGATCCGGCGGCGAGGCAATGCAATTGGAGTGTTCCGGACAGGGCGTCGTGTACGTGCAGGCATCGGAGGAGAAGCTGTGAGCCAACTCAACACCGTGTGGAGTCCGATGAATCTGCCGTCGGACGACAATGTTCCGGACAACAACTACTCGTTCTGCATCGACCTCAATCAGCCCTGGTTCATGTCCAAGGGCGCGATGATCGCCTACTACGGACAGATGCAGTTCACCGCGCTCACGCAGGGACTACAGGGCAACATGCTCCAGATGGTGGCGCAGCAGTTCTCCGCCCCGCTGTACCTCGGTGACTACGTCGTCGCCGAGGGCCACGGCAAGCTGATCATCGGTGACCGCGGCTACGACATCAACGCCTACGACCTCGAAGACGGCAACCTCACCATCCGGGCCGCCAATCTTCTTGCCTTCCAGCCGAACCTGTCGCTGAACCAGTCCATCGTGCCGGGTTTCCTCACGCTCATCGGCACCGGCAAGTTCCTCGCGTCGTCGAACGGACCGGTGATGTTCGTCGAACCGCCGGTGCGCGTCGACCCGGAAGCCCTTGTCGGATGGTCGGACTGCCCGTCGCCGAGCCACCACTACGACGAGGCGTGGGTCAACGGCTTCATCGCTGCGGCGGGCCGGCGGATGGGGCTGAACTCCGGTGAGGAGCGTCAGTTCGACTTCACCGGCGCCGGAACGGTGTTGGTGCAGTCGAGCGAGAAGGTGCGCGACGACTCGGCGATCCTGCGCACGATCCAGGGCCACCTCCCCGGCATGTCGGCACCGAGCCTGCACCAGATCAATCAGCAGGTCACCCAGCAACTCGGCCAGCAGCAGGGCTGAGCCCCCACCCAGCAGAAACAACTGCGCCGCAGATCCTTTCGGACCTGCGGCGCAGTTGTCTGTCGCGCTCCCGCCCTCCGCTCCCTGAGGAGCGCCCGGAGCTTGCGGAGGGCGCGTCACGAAGGGTCAGATGTTGACCTTCTCCTCTTCCTCGCCTCGCGCGGCGATGCGATTCCGCCGGACGATGCTCGAGATGAGCGCGGCGACGATCAGCGCGACGCCGATCAGGCCGGTGATGACCTCCGGCACGTGGGTGCCGATCGAGTACAGCAGGATGAATGCCAGTGCACCGATGGCCCAGTGGGCACCGTGCTCGAGGTACACGTACTCCGACAGCGTGCCCTTGCGGACGAGGTAGACGGTGAGCGAACGGACGAACATCGCACCGATGAGGCCGAGGCCGAGCGCGATGATGATCGGGTCGGCGGTGATGGCGAACGCACCGATGACTCCGTCGAACGAGAACGACGCGTCGAGCACCTCGAGGTAGAGGAACAGGAAGAACCCTGCCTTGCCGGTGGCCTTCGCGAGGGTCGTCGGTCCGGACCGCCCGTTCGAGTTCTCGACGGCTTCCTTCTCCGCGGCATCGGTGCCCGGCTCGGCAGCCTCGTCGGTCTCTTCGGTCTCTACGTTGAAGTACTCGCCGAGGCCGTTGACCAGGATGTAGGTGATCATGCCGAGCGCACCCGCGATCATCACCGTCGACCGTTCTTCGGCCGGGGCGATGTAGGTGGCGGTGAGCACCAGGAGCGTCATCGCGATGACGACCTCGAGCATCTCCAGCTTGCCGATCTTCTCGAGCGGGCGCTCGATCCACGACAGCCAGGTGATCTCCTTCTGCTCGAAGAAGAAGCCCAGGAACAGCATCAGCAGGAACATGCCACCGAACGCGGCGATCTGCGGATGGGCGTCGGTGATGATCGTCTCGTAGCTCGGGTCGCCGTTCGCGAAGTACGCCGCGTCGTTCGGCGGCGGATTCAGGGCGAGGTCGAGCGCGTCGGCGGGGTTGAGGCCGGACGCAAGCCACACGATGACCAGCGGGAACACCAGGCGCATACCGAAGACGGCGATCAGGATGCCGATGGTGAGGAACATCTTCTGCCAGAACTCACTCATCCGGCGGAGGATCGTGGCGTTGATGACCGCGTTGTCGAAGGAGAGCGAGATCTCGAAGACGCCGAGGATCGCCGTCAGGATCAGCGCTTCGACACCGCCATAGAGGAACGCGATGATCAGCGACACGATCGTCACGACGACCGAGAGGCCGAAGATTCTTACTACCACTGGTTTGTGGCCTTTCTAGGGTGCGTGTGGACCAGCCGACCGCATTGTCGGAGAGGAGTGGTGACGCGCGGATGCCGCACCCGTTCTCACAACGGGTGCGGCATCCACGGCACGTTCAGGCGGACAGCCGAAGTCTACGGAGACTCAGACGTTCACACCGAAATCGCGGGCGATGCCCGCAAGACCCGAGGCGTAGCCCTGGCCGACCGCGCGGAACTTCCACTCCGACCCATGACGGTACAGCTCGCCGAAGACCATCGCGGTTTCGGTGGAGGCATCCTCGCTGAGGTCGTAGCGGGCGATCTCGGCGCCGCCGGCCTGGTTCACGACGCGGATGAACGCATTGCGGACCTGGCCGAAGGACTGCGAGCGAGCGTCGGCGTCGTAGATCGACACGGGGAAGATGATGGAGTCGATCTCCGGCGGCACGCCCGCGAGGTCGACCTTGATGACCTCGTCGTCGCCCTCGCCCTCACCGGTCAGGTTGTCACCGAGATGCTCGATGGAACCGTCGGGGGAGCGGAGGTTGTTGAAGAAGATGAAGTGCTGATCGGACAGGACCTTCTTGCTGGAGTTCAGCGCGATGGCGCTCGCATCCAGATCGAAGTCGGTGCCGGTCGTGGTACGGATGTCCCAGCCGAGGCCGACGGAGACCGCAGTCAGGCCCGGAGCCTCCTTGCTGAGGGAAACGTTTCCGCCCTTGCTCAGGCTCACGCCCATGGTTTGCGCCTTTCTGTTGGTACGAGGTCTCGTGATGTCCGATGTGCCCGATACCGGGCCACTCGGAGCAATCGACAACACTCTATGTGAAGGGTCTGGCGTGGTCACTGATTTGGTCGGATGACCTGCGGTTTCCGTCGAGCGGGGGTTGCGCGGGCGGACGGCGCCCCGCATCTGAGGGGCACCGGCGACGATCACACGGTGGTGGCGCCCAGTGCCCTCATGTCGGCGACCATCGGCTGGTGCGAGAGCAGCCCGGCGTCGACCTTGATCTCTTGCCCGTTGATTCCGGCGGCGTCGTCGGAGGCGAGGAAGACGAAGACCTTGGCCTGCTGCTCGGGCGTCGGCATCTCGGGGTTGAGGTTCTGCCGGCGGAAGATGTCCTTGATCTGATCGGGCAGCTGCTGCGCGGGAGGCGAACTCGTCGTCCCCGGGCTGACGGCGTTGCAGCGCACGCCTTCTCGGCCGTACTGGGTGGCGAGGAACTTGGTGAGCGCGATGACGCCCGCCTTGGAGGCGCCGTATCCGCTGAGGCTGGTGTCGCCCGCGGACCCATGGGTGGACGCGGTGCTGACGATCGCTCCGCCGGCCTTACGCAGGTACGGCAGGGTGTGCTTGCTCAGGAGCATGACGCTGCGGAGGTTGACCGCCATGACGTTGTCCCACGCCTCCACCGTCATCTCGGCGACCTCGGTGTCGTCCGGGGGGAAGATCCCGGCGATGTTCATGACGATCGTCGGTTCGCCGAGTTCCGCGACGGTGGTCCTCACGAGTTGCTCGATCTGCTCCTCGGATCGGACGTCGGTCTCGACCGCGATCGCCACGGTGGACCCGGCGCTCTCGTTCAGCCGGTCGGCGAGCCGCTTCGCGCCGTCGATGTTGGTGTCGGCAAGCGCGACCTTCGCTCCGCTGGCGACGAGTTCGGTCGCGGTGGCTCCACCGATGTTGAGGCCGCCCGGTTCGACGAACGTCGCACCCGTCACGATCGCTGTCTTGCCTTCGAGATTCGGCATGTTGCTACCTTCCTTCTTTGGATGGGGTCTCGTTCGTTCCGGCCGTCAGCCACGCGGGGAAACACAGCACGAGCTGACCGATCACCTGCGCCTGCGACATTCGGGGCTGCGCATCGTCGAGCCAGCGCTCGATGACTCCGAGTACGCCACGAGCCAGGAAGCGGGCCAGTACCGCGGTGTCGACCTCGGCGGGTCGGGTGGTCATCCGCGTGATCGCCGCGGCGGTGAGGTCCTCGAACGCTGCCGCGATCTGCCGACCGGCCCCGGCCGGTGCGTGCGGTCCGAGTAGTGGGGCGTAGACCGACCGGCGCGCACCGAGGAATCGCACCAACTCCGTCATGGCACTGCGGCTCGCCTCGAGACCGTCGACCGCGAACCGGCCGCGCATCACCCCATCGGCGTCGCTGAGGGCGGCGAACAGGTCCCGCAGCATGTACACCGCGAGGTCGTCGGGCGACTCGAAATGCTTGTAGAACACCGACCGGTGCACCCCGGCGGCCTCGGTCAGGGCCGCGACCGTGACCGGGCCCGAGCCGGCGATCCGGGCGAACGCGTCGACCAGCTTCTCTCTCGTGCGTACGGCACGCGGGTCGTCGCTGTTGACGACAGTGCGATCACCGGCGGCTGGCTGCGACGAGGTGGACATCACCTTCCGAAAGTAGCACTGAGCGACATGTGTCGACGAAGTCTTCGGTGTACTGGGCGCAGTGCGGATGTGGAACAGCACAGAAAACAGCAGCGGCGCTTCCTGATCAGATCAGGAAGCGCCGCTGGGATGCGTTCTACGAGGCTCAGGCCTCGATGATGAACTCCTCGAGCTGGGTGCGCGCGACGTCGTCGGCGAGCTGCTTGGGCGGGGACTTCATCAGGTAGGCCGAGGCCGGGATGACGGGTCCGCCGATGCCGCGGTCCTTGGCGATCTTGGCGGCGCGGACGGCGTCGATGATGATGCCGGCCGAGTTGGGGGAGTCCCAGACCTCGAGCTTGTACTCGAGGTTGAGCGGCACGTCACCGAAGGCGCGGCCTTCGAGGCGGACGTAGGCCCACTTGCGGTCGTCGAGCCACGCGACGTGGTCCGACGGTCCGATGTGGACGTTCTTGTCCTCGACCTTGCCGGCGAGCGAGCCGGTCAGGTTGGAGGTCACGGCCTGGGTCTTGGAGACCTTCTTCGACTCCAGGCGCTCGCGCTCGAGCATGTTCTTGAAGTCCATGTTGCCGCCGACGTTGAGCTGGTAGGTGCGGTCGAGAGTGACGCCGCGATCCTCGAACAGCTTCGCCATCACGCGGTGAGTGATGGTGGCGCCGACCTGGCTCTTGATGTCGTCGCCGACGATCGGGACACCGGCGTCGGCGAACTTCTGGGCCCACTCGGGGTCGGAGGCGATGAACACCGGCAGTGCGTTGACGAAGGCGACGCCCGCGTCGATGCAGCACTGTGCGTAGAACTTGTCGGCCTGCTCCGAGCCGACCGGGAGGTAGCTGACGAGGACGTCGACCTCGTTGTCCTTCAGCGTCTGGACGATGTCGACGCCGGAGCCGTCCGCCTCGGTGATGGTCTCGAGGTAGTACTTGCCGAGACCATCGAGGGTGTGACCGCGCTGAACGGTGACGCCGGTCGGCGGCACGTCGGCGATCTTGATGGTGTTGTTCTCGCTGGCGAAGATCGCGTCGGAGAGGTCGAAGCCGACCTTCTTGGCGTCGACGTCGAACGCGGCGACGAACTCGACGTCGCGGACGTGGTAGGGGCCGAACTTCACGTGCATGAGGCCGGGAACGGTGGCGTTCTCGTCGGCGTCCTTGTAGTACTGCACGCCCTGCACCAGGGATGAAGCGCAGTTTCCTACGCCCACAATGGCAACGCGCACCTTATTGGGCTCACCCATGGTCGGGTTCTCCTTCTTCTCGCGGCATCGCAGTCGTTCGCTGCGCAACCGGTGTTTTCAGTTGCTCGGGTTCGTCCCGGCTCGGCGTCGAGTCCGGGTCTTGATATTCGTCATCGGCTCGTCCGGTGGAGGCATTGGGCCGCCCCGAATCGAACTGTGACCGTTCGCTGTCGGCGAGGTCGTCGTCGAACTGCGTGTCGAACGGATTCGGCGCCCCGTCCTGCTGGGAGCTCTCGGCTGCGATCAGCTCGTTGAGCCAGCGGACTTCGCGTTCGCTGGACTCGAGGCTCAGCTGATGTAGCTGACGGGTGTACCGGTCGACGGCCCGGTTGGACCGTCCGACGATCTCCCGCAATCCCTCCCGACGCTCCTCGACCTGCCGGCGACGGCCCTCGAGGATGCGCATACGCGCAACCGCGGGGGTGCGGCTGAAGAACGCCAGGTGCACCCCGAAGCCGTCGTCGGTGTAGTTCTGCGGTCCGGTGTCGGCGACCAGCTCGGCAAACCGTTCCCGGCCTGCGTCGGTGAGCTGGTAGACGCGCCGGCCACGCCGCACCTTGGCGCCCAGGGGCGTCTCGGGTTCGTCGATGAGGCCGTCGGCCTGCATGCGGCGCAGCGTCGGGTAGAGCGATCCGTACGAGAACGCACGGAAGGCACCGAGCAGTCCGGTGAGCCGCTTGCGCAGCTCGTACCCGTGCATGGGGGATTCGAGAAGTAGTCCGAGAATGGCCAGCTCGAGCACTTCGCCACCCCCTTCACGGTTCTGCCGATGATCTGTCACTTTCTCCTCGGACTTGATGTACCGGCACGCTCTGACGCGCCGACACCTCGTTCCGATGTAGTTCTCAATGTATCGCACCGATATAACTGGTGTCCACGAGTGGTCGGTCAGGGGAAGGACTGGTGTCGGGACAGCGTCCGGACGGCGTGATGCATGTCTCCGAGGGGCGGACGCGGTTGATTTCCGCGGCGGTCACGCGGGACCCCGTCGCGCCGACGCCCCGGCAGAGACCACGTACCCTGAAAACCGTGCAACGCCAGATCGTCGACTACGCCCTGCAGCGGCGCGCTCGGCTGTCCTCGGTCCATGCGGGCCGGACCGCCGTTGCCGAGGTCTGCGACGCGAGTCCGTACCTCCTGCGCGCGGCGAAGTTCCATGGTCGGCCCAGCACCACGATGTGCCCGATCTGCCGAAAAGAGCAGGTCACCCTCGTGTCATGGGTGTTCGGCGAACGACTCGGTCAGGTCAGCGGTTCGGCGCGTAGCAACGAAGAGATCGCCCGGCTCGCGACAACCGCCGAAGAGTTCTCGGTACATGTCGTCGAGGTGTGCCGGACCTGTAGTTGGAACCATCTGGTTCAGTCGTACGTTGCCGGGCTGCCGCCGCAGTCCACGCGTCGCTCTCGACGCGTGGCCAAGTAGCGCGCCGGCCTGCGGGTTTTTGCCCGGGGCGGTTGCCTGCTGTCACAGTGGAGCGGCACGAGGCCAGAGAAGTCGAACGAGATCGACGGGCGACGACGTCCGCTCGATCCGGTAGGAAGGTGGACGATGAGCGAGGCACGCGGTTCTTCGCCCACGCCCCGACGCACCGGCATCCGTCCCGGTCCGGGCGGTGGCGGTCAGAACGGAAGCGACACGGCAACCCGGCACCGGCGGTTCGCGTGGGCGCTCGGGATCGTGGGCGCCGTCGTCCCGGCGATCGTGCTCGTGCTCATCGTCGCGTTCGCGTTCACCTACTTCACCGCCGAGATCCCGGAACCCGACGTGAGCCAGAAGGCCACCATCGTCGACACGTCCGGTCGCACACTGGCCGACATCACCTCACCCGACGGCAACCGCACGGTCGTCCCCTTCGACGAGATCCCCGAGACGATGAAGCAGGCGATCGTCGCCGCGGAGGACCGCGAGTTCTGGACCAACAACGGTTTCTCGCCCCGCGGCCTCTCCCGTGCCGCGATAGGGCAGATCACCGGCAACCAGACGGCCGGCGGCGGTTCGACCATCACGCAGCAATACGTCAAGAACGCGATCGTCGGTGACGAGCGCAGCTTCGATCGCAAGTTCAAGGAACTCGCGATCGCCGCGAAGATGAACGACCGTCATGGCTGGTCCAAGGAGAAGGTTCTCGAGGCCTACCTCAACACGATCTACTTCGGCCGCGGCGCGTACGGCATCGCCGTCGCCACGCAGAAGTACTTCAACAAGTCGATCACCGACAAGCGCCGCGCCGAGCGCAACCCGCTGACCTTCGAGGAGGCGGCCCTGCTCTCGGCGGTCATCCGGGCACCGTCGTATTACGACCCCGATTCCAACCGCGAGGTCACCGAGTCCCGCTGGCGCTATGTACTGGAAGGCATGGTCGCCACCGGCGCCATTACCCAGCAGCAGGCCGACAACGCGGTGTTCCCGAAGACGATCAAGGCGCGCGTCACCGAATCCGATGAGACGCCCGGACCCAACGGACTGATCAAGCGCCAGGTGCTCGGCGAGCTCGACCGTATCGGCATCACCGACAAGCAACTGCGCACCGGCGGCCTGAAGATCAGCACGACGATCGATCCGCAGGTGCAGAACGCGGCGGTGCAGTCGGCGTGCCGCAAGAACCGGATCTACAAGTGCCCGGAGGGCGAGCTCAACGGCGAGCCCGACGACGTGCTCGCGTCGGTGGTGTCGATCGACCCACAGACCGGCGGCGTCCGCGGGTACTACGGCGGCGACAACCCGTCCGGCTGGGACCTCGCCCAGGCCGGGCTGCAGACCGGGTCGTCGTTCAAGGTGTTCGCACTCGTCGCGGCCCTCGAACAGGACATCCCGCTGTCGAAGACCTACAGCTCGGCGCCGTTCCAGGCCAGCGGTGGCCTGACGGTCGAGAACTCCGACGGCGAGAGCTGCGGCACCTGCAACCTCGCCACGGCGATGAAGATGTCGCTCAACACGGTGTACTACCGCCTGATGATGGACCTCGACGGTGGAGCGCGAGCCGTCGCCGACGCCGCGCACCGTGCGGGTGTTGCCGAGTCCTTCGGCAACATCGAGCGGACCCTGCAGGAGGCGAATGGGCAGCCCGAGGGCGGCGTGGTCCTCGGCCAGTACCAGTCGCGGGTCATCGACATGGCCTCGGCGTACGCGACGCTCGCGGCGTCGGGCGTCTACCACGAGCCGTACTTCGTCCAGAAGGTCGTCGACTCCGAGGGGCAGGTCCTCTACGAGCGCAAGACCGAGGGCAAGCGCGTCTTCCCCGAGAAGGTCGCCGACACCGTGACCGCGGCGCTCGAGCCGATCGCGGCGTACTCCAACGGCAACTCGCTCTACGACTCGTCCCTCGGTTCGCGACCGTCCGCCGCCAAGACCGGCACCGTCCAGCTCGGCGACACCGGGCAGAACAAGGACGCCTGGATGGTCGGGTACACCCCGCAGCTGTCGACCGCGGTGTGGGTCGGCACCAACGACGGCACGGCCCTGACCAACTACAACGGCGCCTCGATCTACGGCAGCGGCCTGCCGGCGTCGATCTGGAAGTCGGCGATGGACGCCGCGCTCGAGGGCAAGGAGATCAAGCAGTTCCCCGAGGCCGACGAGCCCATCGGCGGCGAGACAGGCATCCCGTACGAGGCGCCGGCCACCACCGAGGCGCCGACGCGGACGCGTGGACCCTCGGTGCCGACCTTCGACATCCCCGACCAGGCCGGTGACGGCAACCTCACCCTCGCTCCGGGAGTGACGATCCCGATCCCGGGCGCTCCGCGGAACGGCGGCGGTGGCGGCGGCGGAAACAGCCCGGGCGGCGGCGGGCTGGCCCCCGCCGACCCAGGTGGTGGCGACGGCGGCGATTCCGGCGGCGGGGTACCCGGCGGCGGTGACGGAGGCGGAGGAGTCCCTGAACCGCCCATCGGCTGACCCGGACCCGGCTGCCGACTCCGCGGCGAGCGGCTCCGACCCCGTCTGGGACAGCCCTGCACCCATCGCGAGTGATCTGCGCGTCGACGACGCGCGCGTCCTCCCCACGCGCACGGACGGTCTGGTGCGTGAGGCGAGTTCGCTGGTCGGTGGACCGGTGGGGACGCACGCCGTCATCGGCCGGGCCCGGCATCTGACACCGCTGCGCGTGCTTTTCGCGCTGGCGCTGTGCGGACTGGCGCTCGGGTGGTTCGGCAAGGCCGCGTGCCTGCAACAGGCGCCTGCCGACGGCGGTACGACCGCGAACGCCGAGATGCGGCTGGACTGGGACGATCAGCGTCAGTTCACCAACCTCTGCTACTCCGACGTGATCAGCTTGTTCGGTGCGGAGCGGCTCAACCGGGGCGCGTTGCCCTACCGCGACTTCTGGTTCCAGGAGGACTCCGACGGGCAGACCATCAAGCGGTACATGGAGTACCCGGTCCTCACCGGGATGTTCATGTACGGCGCGGCTCAGCTGACCCAGGGGTGGCTCTGGGCGGAGACCAACTGGGGTGTTCCCGGCGCACTCGACGTCGTCCTGTTCTTCACCATCGTCGCGTTGGGACTGACGGCGTTCTGGCTGGTGACCATCTGGGCGACGGCCCTCACCGCACGACACCGCACGTGGTCGGTGTGGCTGGTCGCGTTGTCCCCGCTCGTCTTCGTGCACGCGTTCACCAACTTCGACGCGATAGCCACCGCAGCAGTGGCGACGGCGCTGCTGGCCTGGTCGAGGGAGCGGTTCTGGCTGGCAGGTGTGCTCATCGGGCTCGGAACCGCCGCCAAGCTGTATCCCGCCCTTCTGCTGGTGGTGCTGGGTGTGCTGTGCCTGCGGACCGGGAAGGTCCGCGAGTTCGGGGTCGCGGCTGCGACGGCGATCGGCGCGTGGCTGGCGGTGAACCTGCCGATCCTGATCCCGTACCCGTCCGGTTGGTGGGAATTCTTCCGGTTCAACGGTGACCGGTCCGCGGACCCGGACACGATCTACCGGGTCGTCGCCGACGCCGCTGGTTTCACATGGAACATCGGCTATCTGAATGCGCTGTCGGTGGGCCTGACGGTCGTCGTGATCGCCGCGGTGGTCGCGGTCGGTGTCCTGGCGCCATACCGGCCCCGGGTGGCCCAGCTCGCATTCCTCGCCGTGGCCGGCTTCCTGCTGGTGAACAAGGTGTGGAGTCCCCAGTACTCGTTGTGGCTGGTTCCGCTTGCGGTGCTTGCCATTCCGCACACTCGCCTGCTGCTGGCCTGGATGGCCGTCGACGCGCTCATCTGGGTGCCCAGGATGAGTCTGTTCCTCGACGCCGAGCGCCGGTGGCTCCCCGATCAGTGGTTCACCGCCGCTGTCGTGCTCCGTGGACTGATGGTGGTGGTTCTCTGCGCCGTCGTCCTCTGGCAGATCTGGCATCCGCGCGACGACCTGGTCCGCCACGGAAACGACGGCAGGTGGTACGACGACCCGGCCGGCGGCGTCCTCGACGGTGCTCCCGACCGGATCGGACGACGGTCGAGAGCGACCCAGACGGCGGAGGACCCGCGGGAGCCGGTGCCGGCGGCCGGATAGCGGTCGCGCTTCACGGGAGCCGTACCGACGATTGGGCGAAGGTTTCGGTGGGTATTGACGGGTCATGTCGGATACCGCACCTCATATCTCGGACGACACCGCGGAAGCGGTCGGCAAGGTGGGGGAGGCGCTGGAGTACATCGAGCGCGCCCGCGGCCACCTGTACTCATTCCATCAACTCATCGGACGCGGGGACCTGCTGCTCGGCGAGGCCGTCGACGAGCTGCGCGAGGCGGGCCACGCCGAGTTCGCCGATGAACTGTCCACCGAACTGGTCGGACGCAACGTGCTCGATGGTCGGTGGACGTTCCAGATCGTCGAGGAATTCGACGACACCTACTGGGGTCCGCTGCGGGAGTACGTCGACCGGGTGCGAGCCGATCTGACCGATGGTCAGCGGCACGTTCACGAGGCGCGCTTGAAAGAAGATCGACGCACCCACGGGCATCCGAAGCACACCGAGAAGCCCTGAGCCGGCGGTCAGGCGGTGATCCGCTGCAGCAGGCGATCTCTGGCCGACGGCCAATCGTCATCGGTCATCGCGTACAGGGCGGTCGTGCGCCAGCCGTCGCCGAATCGGCGGTGCTTGCGCAGCAGACCCTCGAAGGTCGCACCCAGCTTGGCGATCGCGGCGCGCGACTGAGCGTTGAGCTCATGGGTGTGCCAGGTGAGGCGGACGGCGCCGCAGTCCTCGAACGCGTGGCGCATCAGCAGGAACTTGGCGGTGGGGTTCACCGCGGTCCCCTGGACGCGTTCGCTGTAGAAGGTGTAGCCGATGCACGCGGATCGGTTGGCCTCGTCGATGTCGTAGAAGCTCGTCGACCCGACGACGCTGCCGTCGGTGTTGTCGACCACCGCGAAAGCCACTCGCGACCGAAGAGCGGACTCGACGTACCGGCGTGCACTGTCCTCGTCGGTCGGCACCCCGGGTGCCCATCGGAAACGGGTGGGGTCACCGATCAACCCGGCGAGCGCGCCGACATCGTCGAGGCCGATCGGACGTAACGTGACCCGGTCACCCACCAGGGGGCCGGTCGCCAGCCACGAAGTCACGGGGACCCTTTCGCCACGGCTTCTCGTCGCGGGTCGAGGGTCACCCCGGAGGCGGCGGGATCAGTCCCATCTCGCGCGCTTCCGGCCACACGGGAGGCCAGCGGCTCACGAAGCGGGGTGCCGACGAGGGTCACGATCAGATAGACGAGCAGGACGGCGTGCACCCACACCGAACCCGCGACGCCGGAGACGATCCACCACGGCAGCGGATCGCCGGCATCCCGGATCGGGAACAACCGGAAGATCGTCAGATCGAGAGCGAGGTCGGTGAGCAGGTACGCCAGGATGACCGGCCAGCGCACCTTCATCAGGACGAAGAACGGCAGTATCCAGAGCGTGTACTGCGGGGAGTGCACCTTGTGGAACAGCATGAAACCGGCCAGCATCGCGCCGCTCACGCCGATCCACGGGAAGGTGCCGACGCGTTCGAAGCGGCGCCACCCGAGGTACATCGCGACCGCGAACGAGGTGAGGATCAGCAGCGGCGACATCACGCTGACGATGGAGTGGTAGGTGTCGGTGGTCCCGGTAACATACCGCAGACCCCAGTACCAGATGGAATTGGTGTCGACGTCGGCCCGGCGACGGCCCTGGAAGGACAGCGCGGCCTTCCACCCGTCGAATCCGAGGACCATGAACGGCAATTGGATCGCGGCCACCGTCACGACGGCGGCGCCCGCAACCCAGCCGGCGCCCGTCCAGTCGAGGCCGCCTCCGGCGTCACGTCGTCCCGCAACCGCGCGTGCGCCGCCGGCGCCGCGCGTGAGAACGTATGCGGCCAGCGGTAACACGAAGATCCCCGGGTAGAGCTTGAGACAGAAGCCGACCGCGAGCAGAACAGCCGCGACCACCGCGCACGTCCGAAGCGGCAGTCGTCGCCGGCCTGTTCCGGGCTGGACGGACGCGCCCCAGGCCATCACGGCGACTGCCCCGACGGCGGTCGCGACGACCGGCAGCTCCCAGTTGTGGAAGGAGTACAGCACCAACGGGGGCGTCGCGGCCCAGAGCAGCGCCCACCATCGGACCATCAGGGCGAGCAACACGGTGATCGCGACCCCGAACGGCGCCAGCAGGAGCGCGGAGTGGGTGAAGAACTCGGTGTCGGTGTCGGCGCCGATCGCACCGAAGAACATGAGGACGCCGGAGAGCACCGGGTACTCGACGACACCGCCGAACAACGTGCCGTCGGAAGCGATTCCGCCGTGGATGTAGGGAAAGACGTGGGTGTTGATGTCGCGGCCGAGCCAGAGGTACATCAGGTCCGAGTAGCAGGGGATCACCGCATCCGGATCCCCGACCGGCCAGTTGCCGCTGCGCCCGAACGCGTCGAACGGTGGGCCCCCGCACCGGAGCTTGGCCCGGAAACTCCAGAACATCGTGACCGTGGTCGCGAGCACCGACACGACAACGATCAGGGCCGTCTCACCACGGCCGGACAGCCGTGCGGACCATCGACCCGGGGTTGTCCACCGTTCCGACATGGGCAACAGCGTAGGTGGTCCGGCAGTGCGCCGCCGAAGCGACCCGCGGCCTCGGATTTCTCTGCGAACGGGCAGGTCATGTATCTTGGACCGGTTGCCGACGCAGGCGACCCTCCTGCCACGGACAGTCCGTGGCCGACCTAGCCCATAGGAGGTGATGTGGTCTTATGCGTCACTACGAATTGATGGTCATCCTCGATCCGAACCTGGACGAGCGCACCGTCGCACCCTCACTCGATACGTTCCTCAATGTTGTCCGCAAGGATGGCGGTTCGGTGGACGGCGTCGACATCTGGGGCAAGCGCCGTCTTGCCTACGAGATCCTCAAGCACAACGAGGGCATCTACGCCGTCATCGATCTCAACGCCGAGCCCGCCACGGTCACCGAGCTCGATCGTCAGCTGAAGCTGAACGAGTCGGTTCTGCGCACCAAGGTCCTGCGGAAGTAATCCACAGGCTTTCTTGATCGTCTGAACACGTCGGTACCGGGTTCTAGGGTTGGACCCAGAACACCCGGTGCATGTCGATCAGCGAGTGCCCACCAACGACCCAAGGGGAACACACATGGCAGGCGACACGGTCATCACCGTCATCGGCAATCTCACCGCCGACCCGGAACTGCGGTTCACGCCGTCCGGGGCAGCGGTTGCCAACTTCACGGTGGCTTCCACTCCGCGCACTTTCGATCGCCAGACCAACGAGTGGAAGGACGGCGAAGCGCTGTTCCTCCGCTGCAACATCTGGCGTGACGCCGCGGAGAACGTGACCGAAAGCCTGACCAAGGGTTCCCGGGTGATCGTGCAGGGACGGCTCAAGCAGCGGTCCTACGAAACCAAAGAGGGCGAACGACGCACGGTCGTGGAACTCGAGGTCGACGAGATCGGCCCCTCGCTGCGGTACGCCACCGCCAAGGTCAACCGCGCCTCGCGCGGTGGCGGCGGTGGTGGCGGATTCGGGTCCGGCGGTGGCGGCGGTAGCCGCGGCGGCGGGAACTCGAACCAGCAGGTTGCCGACGATCCCTGGGGCAGCGCGCCTGCCAGCAACAGCGGCGGATCGTTCGGTGGCGGGGACGACGAACCACCTTTCTGATATCGCTCGGGGCATGATCGACCCGCCCCGAACAGCCCGGGAACGGCAGTGACCGTCCCCGAAGCATTGACTGGAGCAACACACACATGGCAAAGGCAAAGCCGAGCCGGAAGCCTCGCGTCGAGAAGGTCACCAAGACCAAGGCGTGCAGCTTCTGCAAGGACAAGAAGGCCGTCATCGACTACAAGGACACCGCGCTGCTGCGTCGTTTCCTGTCCGACCGGGGCAAGATCCGGTCGCGTCGCGTGACCGGCAACTGCGTGCAGCATCAGCGCGACGTCGCTGTGGCAGTGAAGAACTCGCGTGAGGTGGCCCTGCTGCCCTTCACCTCGACCAGCCGATAAGCGGAAAGGATCAGTTGACATGAAGCTCATCCTCACCGCCGCCGTGGAGAACCTCGGCGAAGCCGGCGACATCGTCGTGGTCAAGGACGGCTACGGCCGCAACTACCTGCTGCCCCGCGGCCTGGCCATCAAGGCCACCCGTGGAGCCGAGAAGCAGGTCGAGGGCATCCGCCGTTCGCAGGAAGCCCGCGAGGTCCGCGGTCTCGAGCACGCCAACGAGCTGAAGCAGGCCCTCGAGGGCCTCGCCGATGTCTCGCTGGACGTCAAGACCCATGACTCGGGCAAGCTCTTCGGTTCGGTCACCGCGGCAGACGTCGCCGGTGCCATCAAGACCGCAGGCGGCCCGACCGTCGACAAGCGCAGCGTCGAGCTGCCCAAGGGACACATCAAGGCAACCGGCAGCTACCCGGTCATCGTCAACCTGCACCCGCAGGTCTCGGCGACCGTACAGCTCGCCGTCGTCGCCGCGAGCTGACCTCAGCGTTACGACCAAAGGCCGGGTGGAGATCCTCCACCCGGCCTTTGTCGTGTCTGCCTGACCGAGAGATCGACATCACCACTGCTCCCTGAGGCCTGACCGAGAGAACGACATCACCACCGCTCCCTGAGGCCTGACCAAGAGAAGGACATCACCACTGCTCGGTGAGGCCTGACCAAGAGAAGGACATCACCACCGCTCCCTGAGGTGCGAGGAGCGAAAGCGACGAGCCACGAAGGGTCGAAGCCCTACTTCGGGGCCGGTGGATTCGCCGGCAGCTGGTTCCAGTACTGCAGCCTCGGCGGAAGGTATTGCGGTGCCGGGTTGGCGCTGTGGTCGACGGCGTTGTTGCCGGGGCCCAGGGTGTCCCACGACGGGAAGAAGAACTTGTGCCAGGCCGGGGTGAAGATCAGCGCGCGGTCGCCGGTACGGCAGGCCACGGCGTCGCGGCGGGGAACGGTGCACGTGACGCCTTCGATGGTGACCCGTTTGCCGACGCCGAGGACCGGTGGTCGGAACCCGCTCTTCGGACCGAATCGATAGGTCTGATCCGTGCGCGCCCACCACGGACCCTGCTGGTCGTCGGAGATGACCGCGCCCGACGCGTTGGGCGGTGCGGTCGCGGGACGGCCCGCACAACCGACGTAGCGGTAGCCGGGACCGACCTGGCACACCCACCGGCCGGTGGTGAAGAACGACCGGCCGTTGTCGACGTAGGCCAGCGATCGGAACGTCGTGGGGTTGACGGGTTGGTAGCGCGAGAGATCGAACTCGACGGGCATCGTGGGCCCGGGCGCGGCGAGAGCCGATGGGGCCGTCGTCAGTCCGGCGGCAGCGGTCAGGGCGGCCAGCACGGTGACCACGCGACGGACGACGACCGACCTCAACCCCAACCTCGACACGCTCGACATTGCACCACAACCGACGGCGTGCCGTCGGCGATCGAAGGTAAGTCGCGCGACTGATGACGCCCGCGACGTCGTCTGGCCAGGTGTAACGCAGACCACACCGGATGTTCACCCGAATATTCGCCACCAGGAGTTGAACAGGCGTCCGCAACACGCCCGCAAGGCGACGCGCCGAAGAAGCCCCAACGATTTCCAATTCGTTGATTGTGGAAATTAGCGAAGGTCCTGACCTGCGAGAACTGTGTTGTTCACACCCGAATTCCTCAGGTTGTCCACAAAGGGTGCACAACGCGTCCCCCGGCCACTCACACACGCTCCACAAGTGATCCCCAGATTCGTCAACAGGTCGGTTTGAGTCGCGGTCGTAGAGGTCCTAGTGTCACGCCTCAGCGTCTCCGTCCGTCTCGGCGCACACGACAGTCCGACTGTCGGTGCCACCCGATAGGAAGAGACAGACCGAAACACGACGTCGACACCGGGGACTCGCGACGTGGCCTACCGGGGCCGACACCAGACTCAAGGTCGTACTCATTCGATGTCGGGTGGGATCGAACGTTGCGAGAGGTTTGACACGCGTGGCTGTTGTGGATGACCGCGGGCGCGGCCCCGCCGCCGGAGGGCGAGGACGGGGAGACGACGAGATCCCCGCCGAGGACTTCGGCAGGCAGCCCCCGCAGGACCTGGCCGCCGAGCAGTCGGTGCTCGGTGGCATGTTGCTGTCCAAGGACGCGGTTGCCGACGTCGTCGAGAAGATCCGCACCGGTGACTTCTATCGTCCTGCCCATCAGGCGGTGTTCGAGGCGATCCTCACCCTGTACTCGAAGGGCGAGCCCGCCGACGCGGTGACGGTCGCCGCGGAACTCGAGCGAGCGGGCGAACTCAAACGGATCGGCGGGGCGCCGTATCTGCACACCCTGATCTCCACGGTGCCCACCGCCGCCAACGCCGGCTACTACGCCGAGATCGTGGCGGAGAAGGCACTGCTGCGTCGGCTCGTGGAAGCCGGCACACGCATCGTCCAGTATGGCTACGCCGGCGCCGACGGCCAGGACGTCGCCGAGGTGGTCGACCGTGCCCAGGCCGAGGTGTACGAGGTCACCGAGAAGCGCACCGCCGAGGACTACGTCGCCCTCGAAGATCTCCTGCAGCCGACGATGGATGAGATCGACTCGATCGCGTCGCGGGGCGGCATCTCGCTGGGGGTCCCCACCGGCTTCGCCGACTTCGACAAGCTCACCAACGGTCTGCACCCCGGGCAGATGATCATCGTCGCGGCCCGTCCGGGTGTCGGCAAGGCGCTGGCGCTCGACACCCCGCTGCCGACGCCCACGGGGTGGACCACGATGGGCAAGGTCGGCGTCGGCGATCACCTCCTCGATGCGCACGGCCGGCCCACTCGAGTCGTCGCCGCGACCGAGGTGATGACCGAACGGCCTTGCTACGAAATAGAATTCAACGACGGCGCGACGATCGTCGCCGACGAGCAGCATCAGTGGGCGGCGGAGATCGACGGCAAACGCCGGGTGGTCACCACGGCCGGCCTGCGGACGCATGTCGGCGGCGCGGTCGTGCGAAACACCGCGCCGCTCGAGTTGCCGCGCAAGCGATTCGCCTACGGCCCGTACACGGTGGCGGCGCTGGCCGGCATGGCCTTCGACGATCCCGAGATCAGCATGCGGATCGACGCGGAGGGCCCTGTCGACGTCATGACGCTGATGGCCGACCTCGGCGGGCGGATCCCGTACGAGTACCTACGGGGTTCGATCGCGCAGCGCCGCGCCCTCCTCGCAGGTTTGCTGGATGCCCGTGCCTCCGTCGACGACGACGGCTGGATCACCGTGCCGGCCGCCACCCGGCACATGACGGCCGTCGTCGCCGACCTCGTGGCCGGACTCGGGTTCAACTACAAGCGGTCGGCAACGGGTTGGTTGCGCGTCGACGCCGACGACGATGTGTTCACCGTGCACCACAAGGCGATTCGTCACAAGGAGCTGCGCAGGCGGGCCGGGGTTCGACGCGTCGTCGCCGTTCGTCCGGTCGACCCGGTTCCGGTGCGTTGCGTCCAGGTCGACAACGCCGAACACCTGTATCTGGCGGGCGAGGCGATGGTCCCGACCCACAACTCGACCTTGGCGATGGACTTCCTGCGATCGGCCGCGATTGGCCACGGCCTCACCGCCGCGATGTTCTCGCTGGAGATGAGCAAGACCGAGATCGTCATGCGTCTGCTGTCGGCGGAGGCGAAGATCAAGCTGGCCGACATGCGTGCCGGCACCATGAGCGACGACGACTGGACTCGTCTCGCACGCCGTATGGGTGAGATCTCGGAGGCGCCGTTCTTCATCGACGACTCACCCAATCTCACGATGATGGAGATCCGCGCCAAGGCGCGCCGGCTCAAACAGCGCCACGATCTGAAAGTCGTTGCGGTGGACTACATGCAGCTGATGACGTCGGGCAAGAAGGTCGAGTCGCGCCAGCAGGAGGTGTCGGAGTTCTCCCGTCAGCTGAAGCTGCTGGCCAAAGAACTCGAGGTCCCCGTGATCGCGATCAGCCAGCTCAACCGTGGCCCCGAGCAACGTACGGACAAGAAGCCCCAGGTGTCGGATCTCCGTGAGTCGGGATCGCTGGAGCAGGACGCCGACATGGTCATCCTGCTCCACCGCCCCGACTCGATCGAGCGCGACGACCCGCGCGCGGGCGAGGCCGACATCATCGTCGGCAAGCACCGTAACGGCCCGACCGCCACGATCACCGTCGCGCACCAGTTGCACCTGAGCCGGTTCGTGGACATGGCGCGGGGGTAGCGAGCGAGAGAGAGAGCCCGAGCTCGAGGACTACGTGCCCGAGGGGCCGTCGTTGGGGTTGGCATCGGGCCTCGCTACATGGTCAGGCTTCACGACTGAACGAACAGCACGGACGTCGGCGACAACCCAACTCGGGAAGGAGTCGAACGGTGGCCTCGACCCGGAGAAGCGCCGTCTAGACATTCGGCCACCATGCCGGAATCGTCTGCTCGAGTCCGCGCACCCACCGGTCGGGATCGGCGTCCTCCTCGGCCGCCTCACACCACGCTTCCAGAACGCCGACGAATCCGCTTGCGCTGTAGGCGAGTACGACGTCCCGATCGACGGTCGGGATCCGTCCTTCGGCCTCCCACCGGTCGATCATCCTCGCCACCTGCTCGGAGACCGCATCGCGCAGGGCGCTGCGAAGGCGGCCGGACTCAGGAGAGGCGAACGCGGCCCGAAACAGTGACCGGTCGGCGGCCATGCGGGTGAACGATGGCCGGGCAATCTGCTCGAAGGCGGCCACCTCCTCACTGTCGCTGCGATCCGTCTGCGCCGGGGGGAGCCGCAGCATGTCCACGATCTCTGTGGTCATCGTCGAGACCAGAAGATCCGACACAGAGGCGAAGTGCGTATAGAAGCTCGTGCGGTTCACGCCGGCGAGTCGGCAGATGTGGGCGGCACTCAGATCCGGCGGATCCTGGGCCAGCGCCAACCGGACACCTGACCGCAACGCCGCGATGGTGCGCGGTGAACGTGGGTCCGCGCGGCGCGTTGCGGCCGGCGGTGGGAGCGAGGTCACAGCGTCGAACTCGTTTCTCCAGTAGATTCTGACACCTGTCAGAATATAATGATCTATATCTTTGCACGAAAACCGGAAAGGGGCGTCGGCGATGACGCGATTCGAGGGCAAGACAGCTTTGGTAACCGGCGCGGCTTCGGGCATCGGCGCCGCGATTGCGCGTCGACTCCATGCCGATGGCGCGACAGTGATCGTCGCGGACGTCTCCGACACCCGTGACGACCTGGCGGCCGAGCTCGGAGAGCGGGCGGTCGCCCGTCATCTTGATGTCTCCGACGCAGCCGACGTTGTGCGCACCGAGGAGTGGATCCAATCTGAATACGGTGGCCTCGACATCCTCGCGAACAACGCCGGTATCGGCGGCCCCACCTTCTTGACCCACGAGTACCCCGTCGATGTCTTCGACAAGGTGATCGCGGTCAACCTGCGCGGGCAGTTCCTTGTGCTGCAAGCAGGCATCCGCCTCATGCTCGCCAGCGGCGGCGGTGCGATCGTCAACACCGCGTCCATCGGCGGTTTTCGGGGTACACCGCAGTCGATCGCCTATATCGCGTCGAAAGGCGGCGACGTGATGCTCACTCGCACCGCTGCGCTCGAATATGCCCAGCAGGGCATTCGCATCAATGCGGTCGGCCCCGGCGTCATCGGCACCCCGATCATCGCCGATGCCCCGCGTGAGTTGGTCGAGGTACTCGAGTCGCAGGTTCCGCAGGGGCGGCTGGGACGACCGGAGGAGGTCGCCAACGTCGTGGCTTTCCTCGCCGACAACGAGCAGGCGTCGCATGTGACGGGTCAGGTGTGGCTGGTCGACGGCGGCCGCTCGGCGGGCTAGAAGGCAACCGCTGCATCAGATGCACACCGCCACAACGTGATTCGGCGTTTGTGGTTCGATCGAGCCCCGCGCGCCATGCACGTCGAAGGACATCGGGAGCGGTGAACACCTTCGCGACGTCGAGCGACTCGTGAACCCATGGCGCGCGGGTAGTTCGTCGCATCCCTGAGTGTGGGGTGAGAACTCGCTGATAATCGCGCCGCCGGGTGCTTCTCGATGGGAGAAGTCGTCCGCCGGCCCGGTAGCGTGCGTCCGGGACGTGTCCGCGAGAGTCGTGGTGGAGTTCGGATCGGCTGGCGTTGTGAGTGTGAAAACTGTTGTGAGCAAACGTATCCCGGCGTCGATGGTGCCGGCGGGTGCGCTTGCGGTGCTGCTGGCTGCACTGTTGGTCGGCGGGGTCGTCTACCTGGTGCTGCCCACGGACTCGGCGGACGCCGAGGACACCAGACCACCGGCTGAGCAGATCGACGCGGCAGGCGACTCCGTGTCGTCGGCCAAGATGATGTTCCAGCTGATGTCCGCGGGCCTGAACAGCGCGACCGGAGGCATCGCCACCGCGACGGCGAGCGCGCGCGACATGTTCGACGCCGTCGACACCGCCGCTTCGGCGTCGGATCAGCTCGTCCGCGGTCTGGGCAACGCGCCCGACGTCTCGTCGGCGACACGACAGGTCAACGACGGTGCGCTCGCGGTGTCGGCCGTGCTCGGGCAGGCGTCCGCCCTGTCGAACTCCGTCACGCAACTCGATTCACTCGTGACACCGTTGATCGGTTACCTCGAGACCGCGCGGACCCCCGGGTCGGCGGACGCCCTCGACCGGCTGCGCGCTCTCCAGGGTTCGAGTCGCGAGATCAGCAAGCAGCTCGGCTCCCTCGACTCGCTGCAAGGCGAGTTGGCGACCATGCGGAAGTCTCTCGAATCCGCCGCCGCCGGCATCGACTCCGCGATCTCCCAAGCACAGACCGCGGCCGGCCAGCTCTCCACGGGTCTGAACCGCCTCGCATCCGCGCGGGAGGACACGCTGAGTGCCACCGACAAGGTGAACGCCGGGGTGAAACAGCTTCAGGGTGTCCTCAACTCGATCAACGACGACCTCGACAACGCGTCGACGAACCTGACGCCCGTAGCGACCGACGACACCGCGCCCCAGGCGTCGAACGAGTCCGTCGGGAGTGTCGCCGAACGCGTCGGTTGGGCGGTCGTCGCCGGTTCGGCGGTGGGTGCGATCCTGCTGGCACTACTGCTGATCCGAGTGGCGCGGTCACGGCCCGACGACGCTCCTGATCGGGCAACCGACGACGCCGACCTGGTCGGAGCATCGGCGGGCGCCGACCGCTGACGAAGCATCCGCAGAGTGCGGCCTGAGTGCCGGTTTCCGGTACCCATCCCGCACTCTGCTGGGAGGCCGGCGCTGACCTCAGCTCAGCAGCACCCATCCGAATCGCAGGCACAGGGCCGTCAACCCGAGGACCGCGGTAGCGACCAGCCAGCGCCGGGCCAGTCGTTCGGCGTGCAGATGGTCGTCGCCGGGCCGCAGATAGGCGTACGCAGCGATCAGCGCGCACACCGATGCGGCGGTCCCGACCATCAGGACGAGGACGAGCATGATGACCATGGTGCCGTCATTCGGAGCCCATCTCGATGATCGCCCGGCCGATGATCTCGCCGCGGGCGAGGGCCTGATAGGCGTCGTCGACGTCCTCGAGACGATAGCGGCGGGTGATCACCCGTTCCGGCTCCACGATCCCCCCGGCGACCATGCGCAGCAGCGCCGGCATGTCGCGTCGGGCTTTCGCGCCGTAGGAGCCGCGGATCTGGAGGCTGCGGCGTACGAGGCGGGCCAGGTCGAGTTCGCCGGGCGTGCCGGCCGGTGCAATGCCGACGACCACGGCGCGGCCGCCGTCGTCGAGGATGTCGAGCGCGGTGGCGAAGGTGCTCGGATGTCCCAGGGCCTCGAAGGCGACGTCGACGCCGTGGCCGCCGGTCAGTGCCCGGACCTCGGCGACGACGTCGGTGTCGCGGGAGTTGACGGTATGCGTCGCACCGAGTTCCGCCACCGCCCGGAGCTTGTCGTCGTTCACGTCGATGGCGATGATCTGGGCGACCCCGGCTGCCGCGGCGAACTGGACGATCGACGACCCGACGCCGCCCGCCGCGACGACGGCGATGCGATCGGCGAGCCGCAGTTCGGCGTTGTTCACCGCACCGAGCGCGGTGAACGAACTGCAACCGAGGATGGACACCTCGCCCAGCCCCACTCCGTCGGGGACGACGAACGCGTCCGAGGCAGGGACGACACAGTATTCTGCGAGTCCGCCCATCGAGTACATGGCGAGCGGGCTGCCGTCCGCGCGGGCCAGACGGGTCTCGCCGTCGTAGAGCGTGCCTTTGAGTCGGTTGTGCGCGAAGAACTTCTCGCACAGATCGTCCAACCCGCGCGCGCAGTGGCGGCATTCGCCGCACGGCATGATGAAACTGCACACGACCCGATCGCCCACGGCGAGGGTGTCGACACCCTCGCCGAGCTGCTCGACCACGCCGGAGACCTCGTGGCCGAGGACCGCCGGCGCAGGGAAGGCGACCTCGGACTTCAGCACGTGCAGGTCGGTGTGACAGACCCCGCACGCCGTGACCTTGAGCAGGATCTCGCCACGACGGGGCGTCGGGCGGGGGATCTCCTCGACAGCGAGTCTCGGTGTACTTCCCTCCCAGACAGCAGCTTTCATGACGAGTCTCCTTCTGTGGGCGGGACGAGTTGGGCCCCGCAGCGGCCCGACTCGCTTGCGAGGGGGTTCCCTCCGGCGGGCCGGTGTCGACAGCACCAGGGGCGTTCGACGGGTGGTCGTCAATCGATCATAGGGTCGGAGCTGTCAGCTCCCGGCCGGGTCGGCGACCTTCGGCTCCGTGGCGATCCGGGAACCGGGGATGCTCGGAGAGTGACCGTTCATCTCTCGCAACCGCCCGTTCGACGACGATGACAGGTCCCGATCGCAGTTCGACGGCAGGTTCGGGCGGGTAAGGTGTCGGCACCGACCGATCAGCCGACCCCGGGAGCCGCATGACCGTCGCCGACAAGCCCGCCACCCGGCGGCCGCGCGGGCAGAAGATGTCTGCGCGGGTGGCCAACATGGTGGCCGAGGAGATCCTCGGCGGCGGCATCGTCGAGGGCCAGCGCCTCCCGACCGAGAAAGAGATGGTCAGCGAGTACGGCGTGGCCCGCACGACCGTGCGCGAGGCGCTGCGTCTCCTCGAGAGCCGCGACCTCGTGACGATCAAGGCCGGAATCGGCGGCGGACCGATAGCCAAACGGCCCGAACTCGATTCGCTCGGCAACATCATGAAGCTCTTCCTCCAGATCAACGGCGCGAACATCAGTGACGTCATCGATGTCCGTCTGATGCTCGAGCCGATGGTGGCCCGGGCAGCCGCGCAGAACGTCACCGACGAGCAGGTCGAGTCGATGCAGTCGGCTCTGGACCGGATGCGGGATCATCTGGAGGACCACGCCAGCTTCCAGGAGAGCAACGCCGCATTCCAGCGGGGGGTGTACGAGGCGGCGGGTAATCCCGCGTTGCGCGTGGTGATGGAGACGTTGTGGCTGCTCGTCCGCGACGCCGAACCCGTGGAGCATCCCCTCGCGACGCGGCGCGCGGCCTACGAACTCCAGCAGGACGTCCTCGACGCGATGCGCGCTCGCGATGTCGAGGCGACCGCGGCGGCGATGGACTTCTTCAACCAGGAATCCGCGCGGTACTACCGCCGCCGGCTCCGCGACATCATCTCCCGGCCCGTGCAGTGGCGGATCTGAGCGTCGGCTACACCACCCGCCGCAGAACCCCCGGCACCACCTCGTCGTCGGCCGCCAGCGCGAGCACCTCACCGAAACCGGCGACGAGGCAGTCCGCGAACAGCTCGAGGTCGGTGACCGCGGCACCATCGGAATTGATTCCGAGACAGGCTGTTCCGTTGTGGGTGATCATCGTCGCCATCATCGCGCAACCGGGGAGCGGGCCGAAGGGAAACATCCGCTCGACCTTGGCGCCGGCCACGTAGGTGTCCCACGGGATGCCCGGCACGTTGCTCGCCTGGAGATCGTTCTGGCTGGTCGTCCCGCTGAACTGCATGAGGACCGAACCGGGGAGCCAGGCCATCACCGAACCGAGGGTGTTGAAGATGTCGACCGCCGGTTCGTGCCTGGCGACGCGCACCTGTTCGCGGATGGTGAGCACGCGCTCGAACGGGTCGGTGATCCCGACCGGTCCGGCCAGTCGACCCACCGCGATGCGGTTTCCGCCGGCCGGATCCTCCGGACGGCGCACCGAGATCGGGATCGCGACCGGCATCGTCTCGATCGGGGTGCACATCTTCTCGTGATAGAGGCGGAAACCGCCGACGAGCCCGGCCAGGTAGATGTCGTTGATCGACGCATGGGTCGCCGTCGCGGCCGCCTTGAGGTCGGTGAACGGGACCTCGAAGGCGCTGAAACGCCACGACAGGCTCCGGTGCGCGAGCAGCGGGGAACCGGGTGGACTGACCAGACCCGCGACCCGCGGAACCGAGCGCCCGTATCGCAGAACAGAACTCAGTGCTCGCCGAGGGTGGGCCAGGGCGCGTACGCCGCGGAAGGTGGTGTCCACGCGGTGCGGGATTCGCCGGATCTCCTCGCCCACCTGCCGGCGTAGCAGGTCGAGGGAGGTGATGTTCACCGGGTCGGGACTCGGTGGTTGCGGTTTGCCCGGGTTGTGCTCGCGCGTGGGCGAATGCAGCTGTGCGAGTCCGATGATGGCGCCCATGCCGTCGGTCAGGGCGTGGTGGGCCTTGAGGAAGTACGCCGCCTTGCCGTCGGGGAGGCCTTCGATCAGCGTGCCCTCCCACGGCGGCCGGGCGGCGTCGAGGGCGGTCATCGCGAGCTGCTCACACGTGACGAGCAGCTCGCGCATGCTGCCGTTGCCGCCCAACCGGATTCGGCGCAGGTGGTAGTGCAGGTCGAAGTCCGGGTCGACCGCCCAGCTCGGCGTTCCGGTGCCGAACGGCGAGTCGACGACGCGCTGCCGGAATCGCGGTGCCATCCGGCTACCCCATTCGTGGGCGGCCACGAGCCGGTCCCAGTCCGGGGCGCAGTCGTACACCTCGAGCATGCAGATCGTCCCGCGCATCCGCCGGTCGGTGTCGCCGCGCCACATGATGGTGTCCACCGAGCTCATGTGCGGCTCGTTGGCCCAGTCCAGCGGCCGGTCCACCCCATCGGTCAGGTCGGTCTCGTCGCTCACAGTTGCCTCTCCTCGGGAACCTCGACCGGTGGCCGGACGTCGTCGTCGGCGAAGAAGTCCAGCGGCCAGTCGGCCAGGGCGCTGACGTACATCTGCCGAACCTCTTCGGCGCGGGCGCCGATCTCCTCTGGTGACCAGGTGCTCGTGTCCACCGGCGGCAGGACCATCACCTCGACGGTTCCCGGACGGATGAGTTGCGCTCCGCGCCACATCAACTCGCCGGTGTTCCGCAGGACCACCGGTACGACGGGAACACCGGCCTGCATGGCGATGTGGAAGGGCCCCTTCTTGAACCGGCCCACCCGTGGGGTGGGCGACCGGGTGCCCTCGGGTGCGACCACCAGCGACATCCCCTCGTCCCGTAGCGCTTTCACCGCGGGCGCCAGTTGTTCGATCGCGCGGCCCGGGTCGGCGCGATCGATGAACACGAGCCCGGCCTGCTGCAGGATCAGACCGACCACCGGGACCCGCTGCACCTCCTTCTTGGCGACCCCGGTGGCCTCGGACCGGACCAGGTTGATCATCACCGGCAGGTCGAGCTTCGACTGGTGGTTGAACAGGAACACGCACGGGCGTGCCGACGTGAGGTACTCGCCGCCCTCGAGGACCTGCACGTGGATTCCGGCCAGTGACAGCCCGACGTCGGTGCCGGTCGGCAGGGCCTCGACGAGTGCGTGGGGATCGCGTCGGACGAGCCCGGTGGTGACACCCACCGCGGCGGATGCGAGAAAGGAACTGTAGAAGGCGCCGGTTCTGGCCAGCATCCCGAGCCGGTTGTACGTGGGATTCTTCAGGTCGATGATCGGCCAGCCGCGGGATTCGGCCTCCGCCCGGAGGATTCGACGAGGAGACACCGCTGCCGGGTTGCCCACGGACTCGAGGTAGGGGATGTCCTCGTTGCCGTCGCTGTAGGCGAACGAGGCGGTCAGATCGATACCGTGCTCGCGCGCGAGAGTCCGCACCGCGGCGGCCTTTCCGGGTCCCCAGAGCGGTCGGCCCCGGATGTTGCCGGTGACCACCCCGTCGACGACCTCGACGTCGGTGGCGAGCGCGAAGTCGGCCTCGATCTCCCGCGCGATGGGTTCGATCTGGAATCGGGTCGCCGACGACGCGATCACGATGGTGTGTCCCATCTCCCGGTGCGCGCGCAGGATCTGCCACATCTGTGGCCGCAACTTGGCTGCCGTCTCGTATTTGAAGAGGTGTTCGCCGAACTCGATCAGCTCGGCGTACGTCTTGCCGGCGAAGGTCGGGCGCGTGGCGTCGAGTACTTCCGCGTAGTCCTGTTCGGAGACGACACCGCGCAAGCCGATCAGCAGGAAGTCGGTGAGCTCACCGAAACCGAATTCCATGCTGCGCAACCGTGCTCGCATGATGGCCGCCGCGGAGAACCCTTCGATCAAGGTGCCGTCGTAGTCGAAGAGCGCGGCGACCTTCTTGCCGGTGGGCGCAGATCGGATGGCCCGCATGCGGTCGGTGAAGGCGCTCACGTCGTGACCTCCGACCAGACGGCGGGTTGGATGTCCTCGATCGACGCGATCCGCGCCAGCCGCCCGCGCATCGACTCGACCTCGTCGAGCCAGGCCTGCCGCGCGGCAGCGAGGTCCGCAACGTTCTCGCCGTGGATCAGGTTGCGGTTGTCGGCGAGCTGATAGCAGCCGTCGTAGAGGTCCTTCGACACCGAATCCTTGCTGCGCACAACACCCTGTAGCGACAACTGACGACCGAGTCCCAGGCAGTCGGTGATCAGGTCGTCTCTGTCGCGAGACGTCGTGCCGAGTTCCACGAGCTTGGCCGCGAAGACCAGCTGGGCGTCGAAGAACGGCTGCAGGGTGCGTCGGGCCAGGAGGCCGCCCGTGTGCCCGTGCAGTACCTCATAGGTCCATTCCCGGGTCGGGGTGACCGCACGCCAACCGGGGGCGAGTAGGTCGAGCTCGAGGCCGAGGCGGTGTAGGAACTCGGTCTTGGGCGGGAAGAAGAACTCGAACTTCAGCAGGTCCCGGATCCGAAGGGCCTCGCGTTGCGACGCGGCGAGCAGCCCCTCGTCGGCGATCGGACCGTCGGCCGTCTCGTCGTATCCGATCGGGGTCTCCTCGGGCGGGATGTCGTCGGCCCGGACCTCGCCGTCGGCCACGGCGAGCATGGCGACCTCGACGATCGCCCGGTCGACGAAATGGTGCAGCGCGCCGTTGCGGTAGTAGGCGGCGACCGCATGGTTGTCCGGCACGATGGACCACACCGGCTCGGACCCGCCGTCGAAACAGCTCACGACGCCGTTGCCGGCGAGGACACGCAGGGTCTGGGTCAGGCCGACCCCGCGACACAGGGCTGGGTCCGGTCCGGGCAGCTCGCGCCGGCGGATGTAGTCGAGCAGGGGAGCCAGGATCGCCTCGATCTCGGCGAGGGTGTACGCCCGGTCGTGCGCGCCGAGGAGGGCGAAACCGGCCAGCGACGTGGCCGATATCGGTGTGGCGGAATTGATCTCGTCCATCACCCGAAACGCGACCTTCTCGAGGCGCGCGCGTCCTTCGCCGGCCTCGTCGAGAGCGGTTCGCAACGAGATGGGCGTGCCGAATCGCACCCGCGCCTCACCGAGGTAGTCGCGTTGCGCCTTCGCGTACCGCAACAGCCACCCGACCCCCTCGGGTTTCTTCGTGCCACCGGCATCCTCGGCCGCCATCGCGCCGATCTCCTGGAGCTGGTCGTACACGATCGACGTCGGCACGATCGTGACGTCGGCCTCGTCGAGCTGGCCCACGGCGTCGACGACATAGGTGAGCAGGCCGAGTTTGGGCTTCCGCAGCTTGCCGGTCCGGCTGCGACCCCCCTCGATGTACCACTCCAGATTGAAGCGCTTCTCGACGATGTAGGCGAGGTAGGAACGCATGGCGAACTTGTAGACCGGGTCCGCGCCGAACTTCCGTCGGATGAAGATCATCCCGGCGCGGCGGGCGACCGGACCCACCGGCCAGAACGACAGATTGTTGCCGCCCAGCACCAGATTGGGTGGGAAATCGTTGGTGCGCAACACTTTGGCGAGGACGAGCGGATCGACGTAGGACCGGTGGGACGGCAGGAAGATCAGACCGGTGGACTTGTTGAGCGTGCGCAGGGTGTTGAGGTTCTCGACGTCGACCGTGACGTTCCAGGCCCGCTCGTGCAACCGGTTGAAGGTCGCCGAGAACACGTCGTCCATGAGTCGACTCTGGGTGGCGACGAAGGTCGAGAGTTTGTCAGTGGCCTCGGCGACCACCGCATCGGTGGGCCGGCCCAGTTCGGCTGCGAGTTTGGCCGCAGCCGTCCGGAATCGAGATGAGCTGCTGATCTGCTCGGCGACCAGCCGGGGGACCTTGTAGCGGTCGCCGACGATCTGACGTTCGGCTCGCTCGGCCGACATCGACGCCTGGAACAGGACGAATTGGGCGAACGGCTCACCCTGTGCCTGGTGGTGGGTGTAGCGGGCGCGTAGTTCCGCGATCGTGGCGGGTGCACCGGCGACGACGCGAAGACTGTCCGGCCGTCGTTTGCGGATCAGCGGCTGAACCGCGCCGAGTGGGCGCCGCGGATTGGACAGCACCAGCACGTCGCCCAGGGTGACCCGTCGCTCGCCCTGCCGGACGGCCGGCAGCCACACCGCCCGGACCGGGACGAGGAGCGTTTCCGGCGCCATCGCGTCGAAGTCGAGCTCCACCGATCGGGAGATCGTCGCGTCCGGGTAGTTCGCCGATGTCCACTCACGCACTGCCCGCATCTCGCACGACGTGCGGGCCTTGGTCAGCACCACCACGGGATCGGTCACCTGCATCACCCTCACGTCTCCTCGGGCCGCACCACGCCTCATTGTGACGTGGACTACATCGGCGAGGGCGGGTTTTCGTCAGGACGGCCGACGCGCCGCGAGGACCTTGGTGCGCACCTCACCCGGCCAGATGTTGTGGGCGGGGGCGACCGTGTCGGCGGCCCGCAGCATCGATGCGGTGAGCGCCAGGCTGCGCCGGTCGGACCGCGACGGCGTCACGCCGAGATGCTCGGCGGCCGCGGGGTGCTGGATGGCGCGCACGGCGGGGGAGGGGAGTGCGCGGAAGTACCAGTAGTCGGGCCGCAGCAGTTGCGCTCGGTACCACCCGAGCCCCGGGTCGGGATCGAGTTCGGTCGCCAGCGCGTCGGCGAAATACTCGTCGAAGTCGGTCAGCGTCGCCGGAAGCTCGCGGGCGGAGATGCCGTATCGGCCGTACCACTCGCGGGTCTCGGCATACAACCGCTCGCGATCGTCGGGCTCGAGCCCCCCGAAGAACACGTCGACACAGGTGAAGAGCGCGTCGACGTAGGTCGCGTGCTCGAAGAGGAAGGTCGCGGGATTGAGTGCGTGATAGCGCCGCCCGTCGGGTCGTCGACCGTGAAAGTGGTCGTGGCTGTAGCGGATTCGGCGCAGAGCGTCGAAGTCGTCCTCATAGGCCGACCGGATGATGCAGGGAGTCGTCCGTCGTTTGTGGACGAAGACACGACTCTCGACCATCGAGAACCGGTGCGTGGCCGAGGCGATCGACGGGTGCAGCATCTGCAGGGAGACGGCTCGGCAGATCGACATGACGAACCGGCGGTCGCCGACATAGCGCCAGAGGAGTGAGTTCTCGTCGAGCGGCACACTCGTCTCCCGTCCGCGTCAGACCAGTATCTGACCACGAACGTTATCAGATATGGCTGTGACGCCCCGGAAACGACGAAACGCCCCGTCCGACCGAGAGGCCGAAGGGGCGTTTCGCGAAAGTCAGGAGCTCAGAGCGCGCTGACGTTGGTAGCCTGGGGGCCCTTGGCACCCTGCTCCACGTCGAATTCGACGCGCTGGTTCTCCTCGAGGTTGCGGAAGCCGCTACCGGTGATGGAGGAGTAGTGGACGAAGACGTCTGCGCCCTGATCGTCGGGAGCGATGAAGCCGAAGCCCTTTTCGCCGTTGAACCACTTGACGGTTCCCTGTGCCATACTGCTGTACTTCTTTCTTCAGTGAGCGCAACCACCAAGACCGATGGCTGCGCTAACAACTCTTTCACAGATGTCGGCGGTTGCAAACCCGAGGGCGGGATCACACCAGAAAAACTTGATGAATCTTCCCCCGTACCGAACCCTCAGAGGGCCCGGCCCGGCGTGAGTATTCTGGACAGAGCACCAGGCGATCGACACGCGATCGAGGCAAGTCATGGCCGAGAACGATCCGCTGACAACACAACGCGATGCCGTCCGCGACGTCGCCGGTGAACTGGTGGCGTCAGGTTTCACCGACCCGGTCGAGATCGGCCGAGGTGGTTACGGAGCGGTGTACCGCTGTCGGCAGCCGGCCCTGGACCGCGACGTCGCGGTGAAGGTCCTGACCGATCACCTCGACGCCGAGAACCTCGAAAGGTTCGTTCGTGAACAGCGGGCCATGGGACGGTTGTCGGGCCACCCCAACATCGTGAACATCCTCGAAGTCGGTTCCACCCCCGAGGGATTTCCGTTCATCGTGATGCAATATCACCCGCACGCCTCGCTGGATGCGCGCATCCGCAAGGGCGGACCTCTCGCCTGGCAGGAGGTCCTGCGGTACGGCGTCAAACTGGCGGGCGCACTGGAGACCGCGCACCGCGCCGACACCCTGCATCGAGACATCAAGCCCGGCAACATCCTGCTGACCGAATACGGGGAACCACAGCTCACCGACTTCGGGATCGCGCGGATCTCCGGCGGCTTCGAGACCGACGCCGATCTGGTGACCGGTTCGCCGGCATTTGCCGCGCCGGAACTGTTGGCCGGTGATCCGCCCTCGGTGGCCGCCGACCTCTACGGCCTCGGCGCGACGCTGTTCTGCGCGCTGACCGGGCACGCCGCCTTCGAGCGTCGCAGCGGCGAGCAGGTGGTCGCCCACTTCCTCCGGGTGGCGAGTGAAGGAGTGCCCGACCTCTCGGCGGCCGGGTTCCCGGTCGAGGTGTCGCGCTGCATCGAGCACGCGATGGCCCGAGAGCCCCGGAACCGTCCTGATTCAGCGGCGGCGCTGGGGGAGGAGCTCCGCGAGGCGCAGCGGCGTCTCGGCGAACCGCCTGACGAGATGGCTCTGCCGGCCGGTCCGGCGGTCTACCCGTCCGCGCCGCAGTCGGCGCGTCGCCGGATCACGACCGGCCCGCCGACGCCGTCGACCAAGTTCCGGCCGCCACTGCGGCCGCGCGCCCAGGTCTCGCGTGCCCGGCTCATGGACGCGCTCCGAGACGGGGAACGCCGGCGTCTGATGCTCATCCACGCCCCGACCGGTTACGGCAAGACGACGCTCGCGGCGCAGTGGGCGGAACGTCTCGTGGACGCTGATGTGGCGGTGGCCTGGCTGACGGTCGACGACGGCGACAACGACGTGGTGCGGTTCCTCGCGAACCTCGTCGAATCGCTCGGCCGCGCCGAACCCGAGCTCGTCGGTGACCTGGCCGCCGTCGTCGAGGAGCACGGCGAACGCGCCCAGGAGTACGTGCTCACCTCCCTCATCAACGACATCCATTCCCGCCGCCGAAATCTCGCACTCATCGTCGATGACTGGCACCGGGTGAGCGATCCCGCGGTCATCGGGGTGATGGACTATCTGCTGGAACACGGATGTCACCACTGGCAGATGATCGTGACGAGCCGCACGCGGGCCGGGCTCCCGATCGGTCGTCTCCGAGTTCACGACGAGATCGTCGAGATCGACATGACCCGTTTGTGTTTCGACGCGGCGGAGGCCGGCCGGTTCTTGCGTGACGTCGCGGGGCTGGAGCTGGGCAACGACGATGTGGACCAGCTGTGGAGCTCCACCGACGGGTGGGTCGCCGCGCTGCAGCTGGCGTGTGTGTCCCTGCGTACCTCGGACGCGCCTTCGGAACTCATCGGTCACATCTCCGGACGCCACCATGCCATCGGTGATTTCCTCGCCGAGAACGTCCTCGGCGCACTGGAACCCGAGGTGTTGCAGTTCCTTCTCAAGGCGTCTCTTCCGGAACGCATCTGTGCCGGGTTGGCCACCGCCCTGACCGGTGAGCCGCGCGGGCAGGCGATGTTGGAGCAGATCGAGATGCAGGACCTGTTCCTGGCCCGGACGGACCAGGCGGGCGAGTGGTTCCGATTCCACTCGATGTTCGCCGAGTTCCTCCGTCGACGCCTCGAACGTGATGAGCCGCAGGTGATCACGTCCTTGCACCGCACGGCGTCGGAGTGGTTCGCGGCGCACCGCATGCTGGCGGAGGCGGTCGATCACGCGCTGGCCGCCGGGGACGTCGACCGTGCGGTGGAACTGGTCGAGACCGATGGTCAGTCGCTGATCGAGCATTCCCGGATGACCGCCCTGCTCGCGCTGATCGAGAAGCTCCCGCCGGTGACGGTCGAGGCCGATCCGATTCTCCAGCTGCAAGTGGCATGGGCGAATCTCCTGCTCCATCGCACGGCGGATGCCGACACGGCACTCGATCGTGTGGATTGCGCGCTCGAGCGGTTGCCGCAGGCCGAGGCCGGCGCCGGGATACGTCTGGAGGCAGAGATCGCCCGCGCCTGCGTGGGCGCGATCTCCGACCGCGTCGACGGGCTCGACGAGCTGAGCACGAGGCTCGTCACGCAGACCGACGAGCTGTCGCCGTTCCTGGTGTCCACCGTGCACAACGTCGGAACGCTGAGTGCCATGTTCCGATTCGACTTCGAGGGCGCTCACCGCTGGCAGCAGAGCGCGATACCGGCGCACCAGCGCAACAAGGGGCCGTTTGCGGTGATGTACGGCTACAGCCTCGACGGGCTGGCCTACCTCGAGCAGCTCGACCTCGACCACGCCGAGGCGTGTTTCCGTGTGGGGCTGCGGTTGTCGCGCGAACGTGGCTCGCCGGTGCTGTCCCAGGGTGCCCGACTCGCCTGTGCTCTTCTCGCCGAGATCCTGTATGAGCGTGGCGAATTGGCCGAAGCCGAACGGCTCCTCGGTGAGAGCACCCTGATCGGGGCCGCGGAGGGGGTCGTCGACATGATCGAGGCCCGCCACCTCATCGGGGCGAGAGTGGCGTTGTGCCACAACGATCGGGAGACCGCGGCGAAGTATCTCGACGAAGCCGTGGATGTCGCCGACCGGCTCGGCACCCCACGACTCCGTGCCCTCGCCGAGAACGAGCAGGTGACGCGGCAACTCCCGACTCGGCGGCCGATCGTGCCCCGCGTCGATACCGACCGGGATACGCCGAGCGAGGGCGTCGCCGCGGTCGTCGCGCAGCTCGACGCCGAGACCGCGATCCGGCTGCTGATGGATTCCGACGATGGTCCCGACGCGTCCGACGCCGCGTGTCGGCGAGCGCAGTGGTGGGTCGACAGGTTGACCGGGACCGGACGACGACGGGCGCTGTTGCGGGCGCAACGACTCCTCGCCGTGTGCCTCGCGGCGGCGGGACGGTCCGAGGAGGCCCAGGACCTCACCGTGTCGGTCCTGGAGCAGTGCGGGGCGGCCGGGCTGGTGCGATTCCCGCTCGATGGTGGTGACGGATTCCGGCGGCTCGTCGAAGCGGTCGCGACAGGTATCCGCGCAGGTGAGCGGTCGAATCCGGCCTCACTGCCGCCGGAGTTCCTCGATCAGGTCATCGGCGGCGGGCCGGTTGAACGATGAGGTCTCGGGAATACCGGAACCGACGGATCGACTTGAACCTGAACGCGGCCACAGCCGGGCGCCTCGACATCGGGTGTCCCGATCAGCTCGTCCCGAGGACGGCTCCGCGGCCGGTATCGCCAGACCCCAACAGAGAGGACAAGTTCGCATGACAGTCCCCACCATCACTCTCAACAACGGAATCACGATCCCGCAGTTGGGTTTCGGCGTTTTCCAGGTTCCGCCGGAAGACACGCGGGAGGCGACTCTCACCGCGTTCGAGGTCGGGTACCGGCACATCGACACCGCTGAGATGTACGGCAACGAGAAGGGCGTCGGCGAAGCGGTCCGGGACTCCGGGATTCCTCGCGACGACATCTTCATCACCAGCAAGCTGAACAACGGCTTCCACGACCACGACGATGCGCTGAAGGCGCTCGACGGCACCCTGGCCGACCTGGGCATCGAGCAGATCGACCTCTTCCTGATCCACTGGCCACTGCCCGAGGTGGGCGACTACGTCCAGACCTGGAAGGCCCTGG
The DNA here is from genome assembly GCF_000143885.2 of Gordonia sp. KTR9. Taxonomy (NCBI): domain Bacteria; kingdom Bacillati; phylum Actinomycetota; class Actinomycetes; order Mycobacteriales; family Gordoniaceae; genus Gordonia; species Gordonia sp. KTR9. The sequence goes on along the minus strand of NC_018581.1, from coordinate 5,244,914 downwards.
AGAAGGCCTACGCCGACGGCAAGGCGCGCGCCATCGGCGTGTCGAACTTCCACCAGGCTCACCTGCAGCGTCTGTTCGACGAGGCCGACATCGTGCCCGCGGTGAACCAGATCGAGGTGCATCCGTACCTGTCGCAGAACCCGTTGCGCGCGTTCAATTCCGAGCACGGGATCGCCACCGAGGCCTGGTCGCCGATCGCGCAGGGCAAGGTGACCGACGACCCGGTCATCACCGAGATCGCCCAGGCCAAGGGCCGTTCCCCGGCGCAGGTCACCCTGCGGTGGCACATCCAGCGCGGTGACATCGTCTTCCCGAAGTCGGTCACCCGCGCACGGGTCGAGGAGAACTTCGCCCTGTTCGACTTCGAACTCTCCGACGCCGAGGTCGCCCAGATCGACCGTCTGAACAGCGACGACCGCATCGGTCCCGACCCGGACACGTTCAACTACGTGCCGGAGTGACCTGACCCTCCGTCGACTGTGCGCGAATCCGTGCTGCAAGTCCTGCTCCCTAATCCGAAAGAACCGCATAACTCCTGGTCCCTGAGGTGCGAGGAGCGATAGCGACGAGCCTCGAAGGGCCTGGTGAGGCACGTTGCGATGCCCTTCGTGGCTCGCTTCGCTCGCACCTCAGGGAGCAGAGAATTCGGACGCTCACTAAGGTCCTTTCCGGAGTCTACGACGGCCGCCAGGCCGCAGATACTGAAGTGTCAGCGGCCTTGACCGCGGGACACAAGAGGTCAGGAAAGTACCTCGGTGCGAGCGGGTTTCGTCAGCGAGGCACGCAACTGACTGAACCGGAACAGCGCAGGCTCACCGACGACATCGGCGTACCGATCGATGACGGCACCGACGAAGTCGTCGTCCGCGCTGTCCGGTAGTCGGCTCGTCCAGTCCGATGCTCCGACCGCGAACCAGGCACGGAAGTCGGCAACCGAGTCGAACTGCCAGGTAAGGTCTTTCACCGACAGATTATCGACGACGAATCCGGCGTCGGTTGCCAGTTCCCCGAATCGGACCGGTTCCACGTGAACGTACGGCGCGGTGAAACCGTCGAAGTAGCGCTGCCATTCCGCCTTCGCAGCGACCTCCATGGCCACCTCCTCGATGCTCGGTCGCTCTGTCGCACAAACCAACTGGAGTACCGCCCGGCCGCCGTCGACGAGACTCCGGGCGATCCCGCGCAGCGCCGTGCCTTGCTCGTGCACCCAATGCAGTGCGTTGAACGACACCGCGATGTCGAAGTCGTCGTCGAAGGGCAGTGCCAGCACATCGTCGACGTGGAACTGGACGCGCAGCAGATCCGGCGGGACCCGAAGCAGCGCGCGTTCGATCATCCGGCGCGAGGCGTCGACGCCCACAACCGAGCCCGACGGGAGCCGGTCGGCCAGCAGCATCGTGATGAACCCGTCGCCGCAACCGATGTCCAGCAGGCGTTCGGTTCCGGCGAGTTCCAGATCCCCGATCGATTCCTCGGCGACCATGCGCTGCAATGCGCTCACGTCCGCGTACCGCTCGCCGTCCCAATCGACCATCGCGCGCTCCTCGGTTGTCCTGACCTCCGGTCATTGTCCCCGGCGCCGGCAGTCGTCGCGCGGCTTCGGCGTTTCAGCCAGGCGAGTCCAGCCGTCCTGGCGCGCCCGGCGGCAGGCTCCAACCCTCCTCCACAGGCCCAGCCTCAGGCCAGCAAGCGCCACAGGCCGATCAACCCGACGAGGACGATCACCGCGCGGAGCGCTGGTGGTGAGAGGCGGCGTCCGTAGCGGGCGCCGATGAAGCCGCCGACAAGCGATCCGACCGCGATGGCCGCGGCGGCCGACCAGTCGATCCGGTCGAACGCGACGAGCGTGTACGTGACGGCGGCGACGACGTTCACGACCAGGGCGAGGAGGTTCTTCGCCGCATTCATGCGTTGCAGATGATCGGGCACCACCACGCCGAGGATGCCCATCAGCAGGATGCCCTGAGCAGCCGTGAAGTAGCCACCGTAGACGCCCACGGCGAAGGTGCCGACGATCATCGCGGTCATTCGTACGGGACCGAGGTGTTGTGGGGTGAGGTCACCGCCGGTGGACGAGCGGCGGCCCACCCATTTCTGGATGTAGGGCTGGGCGACGACCAGGATCAGCGCGGCGACGAGCAGAACCGGGACGACCGTCTCGAACACGGACTCCGGCAGGTGGAGCAGAAGCCAGCAGCCGACGATCGCACCGACGAACGACGCGGGTATCTGCCAGCGGAGGCGCGGCCACTGGCCCTCGAGTTCGCGCCGATATCCCCATGTGCCGGACACCCCGCCGGCCACCAGCCCGATCGCGTTGGACATCGTCGCGGTCACGGGCGGAACGCCGAACGCGACCAGCGTCGGGAACGTGATGAGGGTCCCGCTGCCGACCAAGGCGTTGATGGCGCCCGCCCCGACGCCGGCGACGAGCACGGCGACTAGTTCCCACATGGTCACAGAGTTCGAGGGTGCCGTCCGGCGACAGCGGCGGAGTCACCGGGGTGGTTTCGACGGGGCTCAGTGCGCGGTCGCGTCCTTCTTCCGACGCGGGATGACGTGCAGGATCGCCACGATGATCGCACCGACCACCAGGCCGACGACGGCGGAGAGCACGGTGCCGGCGGTCCAGGAGAGCACGGAGCCGAATCCACCGTGGACGAGATGGCCGAACCAGTGCTCGACGTCGTGGAGCCGGTCCGCCGGCCAGTGGAAACCGGCTTCGCCCACGTTCACGATCAGGATGTGGCCGCCCACCCAGAGCATGGCCGCGATACCGACGACGGTCAGCGTCGACATGATCTTGGGCATCGCGCGGACCAGGCCGCGGCCGATCTTCTGCAGCGCTGTCGAGTCGCGCTGGGCCAGCGACAGGCCGACGTCGTCCATTTTCACGATGATCGCGACGACGCCGTAGACGAGGGCGGTGATCAAGAAGGCCACGACCACGAGTACGGCCAGGCGCGTCCAGAAGGGTTCGGACTCCACCGAGGACAGCGAGATGACCATGATCTCCGCCGACAGGATCAGATCGGTGCGGATCGCGCCGTTGACCATCGTCTTCTCGAACTCGGGACCGGCCTCACCAGCTGCCTGTTCCTCCTCGTGGTGGCCGCCGCCAACCGCTTCCCACACCTTCTCGGCACCTTCGAAGCACAGGAACAGGCCGCCGGCGATCAGCAGGTAGGGAAGCGCCCCGGGCAGGAACTGACTGAGGATCATCGCAACCGGCAGGATGATGAGCAGCTTGTTGCGGATCGATCCGATGGCGATCTTCCGGACGATCGGGAGTTCACGGTCTGGAGTGAACCCGTGGACGTAGCGCGGCGTGACCGCGGTGTCGTCGACCACCACGCCCGCCGCCTTGACGCTGGCCTTGCCGGCCGCGGCGCCGATGTCGTCGAGAGATGCGGCGGCAGCCCGGGTGAGGGTCACGATGTCATCGAGCAAGGCGACGAGACCACTGGCCACGGGAACCTCCGGTTTCGAAGTACTGAGTACTCGAACAGTATGCCGAAACGGACGCGAGCCAGAGAGTTCGGTGACCGACCGCGTCCGTTTCGCCGGGTTTCCCAGCACGCAGGGCGAGGTCCATGCCGCCTACGCGGCGGCTCAGGTTCGGCGCCACCGTCAATCTGAAGACGGGGGTTGTCAGACTTGGTAGCCTGTCGCCACGAGTTCGCCGTCCGGCTGACCCGCAAGGGCCGGCGAACGGTGGCCGTGCGCGAGATGCGGTGAACAGTGCAGCGCGACAATCGTTTCGGGTGAAACGGACATCGACCGGCAGGGTCGGCAATATCCTGTGCACCTGTATCGCGACTGGTGACGAGGGTGACCAGAGGTGCGTCGAGCGCGCAGCCGACCCGAACAGGATGACAACGCGGCTCAGCCGCGAAAGGTGGGGTGGACATGGTCTCGGTGACCGGTGCAGTCGGCACGGTGGTCGAATCGGCGCAGGACGCGTTCGGCGCTTTCAAGGTCCTGCGGCGGTCGGGCCTGGTGGATCCGACGCGGCCCAAGGAACTGCTGACCACGATCAAGCGTGCCAAGATCATCGGTCCGTGCGCAGCGGCGGTGGCGCACGGAGCCGACGAGTACCCCGAGGCCGGGGCGGTCGCCGACGAACACGGCGAGCTGACCTTCGGTGAACTGAACGCACACGCGAACGCACTCGCCAATTTCTTGCTGTCGTCCGGGATCAAACCGGGGTCGGTCATCGGCGTGATCGCGCGGGACCATCGAGGCCTGTTGACCACCATGAGTGCCGCGGGCAAGGCCGGATTCCGCCTCGCGATGATGAACACCGGCTTCGGCAAGACGCAGTTCGCCGAGGTCGCCGAGCGCGAGAAGATCGTCGCGATGCTCTACGACGAGGAGTTCACCGACCTCGCCGACACCCTGCCCGCCGACACCCTGCGTATCGTCACGTGGGTCGACGGCAACCGCCCGACCGGCGACGGCGTCCGGACCCTCGACGACATCGTCGACAGCGGCGACTCGTCCACCCCGCCCGAGCCGGCGGAGTGGGGTGGGCTCGTCATCCTCACCAGCGGTACCACGGGGCTGCCCAAGGGCGCCCAGCGTTCCAAGATGTCCCCGTTCGCCAGTGCCCTTCTCCTGGACCGCATTCCGTTGCCCCAACGTAGTGCCATGGTGATCGTCTCACCGATCTTCCACTCGACCGGTTTCGCGCTGTGGGGTGTGGGGACCGCGCTGGGCAACAAGACCGTGGTGATGCGCCGGTTCGACGCCGAGAAGACGCTGGCAGCGATCTCCGAGCACAAGGCGGAGGTGTTGGTGGCGGTCCCGACCATGCTGCACCGCATGGTCGCTCTCGGACCCGAGGTCATCGGCAAATACGACGTGTCGTCGCTGAAGATCATCGTGCTCGCGGGTTCCGCACTGTCGCCGACCCTTTCGGAGGCGGTGCAGGACACCTTCGGTGACGTGCTCTACAACCTGTACGGTTCGACCGAGGTGGCGATCGCCACGGTCGCCCAGCCGAAAGAACTGCGCCTGGCGCCGGGCACGGTGGGCCGAGCGCCGGTCACCAGCCGACTGGCGCTCTTCGACGACGACGGCAAGCGGATCTCCGGAACCAACGTGCGCGGAAGGCTGTTCGTGCGCAACGGCGCCCCGTTCGAGGGGTACACCGACGGCCGCAACAAGGAAGTCATCGACGGGTACATGTCCACCGGCGACATGGCCCGGTTCGACGAGCACGGACTTCTCCACATCGACGGCCGCGACGACGACATGATCGTCTCCGGCGGCGAGAACGTCTATCCGCTCGAGGTGGAGAACCTCCTCGGCCGACATCCCGACATCGACGACGTCGCGGTGATCGGCGTCGACGACGACGAATACGGAAAGCGGTTGCGCGCCTTCATCGTCGTGGCCGAACACGCCAATCCGACGCCCGAGGACATCAAGGCGCACGTCAAGGGTCACCTGGCTCGCTACAAGGTGCCGCGAGACGTCGTCTTCGTCGACGAGTTGCCACGCAACCCCACCGGCAAGCTGGTCCGCCGGCACCTGCCGACCGGGCCGCTCTGACTTACAGTCGCGGGTCGACGGCCTCCGACTCCATCGCGAGGACGCCGAACACGCACTGGTGAACGCGCCACAGCGGCTCTCCGGCCACCGCTCGACGGAGGGCTTCGAGGCCCAGCGCGTACTCCCGAAGCGCCATCGACCGTTTCAGTCGGAGATTGCGGTTCTTGAGCCGAGCGAGCGTCGTCGGGTCGGTGTAGTCGGGGCCGTAGATGATCCGCAGGTACTCGCGCCCACGGACTTTGAGCCCGGGCTGTACGAGGCCCTTGGGGCCGCGCACGAGATTGGCGAGCGGCTTGACGACCATACCTTCGCCGCCGTTCGCGGTCAGGTCCTCCCACCAGGTCACACCCGCCGCGCGAGAGGATTCTGCGGTGGTCTCCACGACGAGGCGGCGGGTGGGCCGGAACAGTTCCGGGTCGGCGACGGCCAGGCGGTCGGCGATGTCGAGATGCCATTGGTGATCACGGTTCTCGTACGTCGCGGCATCCCCGGCGAGGACCTGGAAAGGTGCAACCTGGATACCCAACGGGGAAGCGATCGGTTGGACGTGATGGCGATAGGAATCGACGAAGAGGCCGGCGTTGACGCCGCGTGTTCGGGTCCTGTCGAGTAGATCGCCGACGTCGGCCCCTCGCGCGGCCGCGGCCGTCAGCACGTCGATCGTGGCCGGTATCGCGGTTGTCGCCGCGGCTCCGACCCTGGCGTACTGACTACGAACCATCGGCTCCGCCTTCGCTGTCCACGGCAGCACCTCGGCGTCCACCAGTAGGCGGGTGGTGTCGAGCTCGGTCCACAAGCCCGCCTCGGTGACCGCGTCGGCAATCCGCGACAGCACCGCCGCCTGCCGTTCGTCGGAGAAGAACGCCCGCCCGGTGCGGGAATGGACGGAGCCGGACCCGTCGCGCGCCACACTGACGACGGCGCGAGACCCCATGTGCTTCTCTTCGCAGACGACCCGACCGATCGAGTGCTTCGCGTAGTGGTCGAATGCCTCATCCGGGTGCTCCAGGAATTCGTCGCGCGACGAGCTGTCCACCGGCGACATCGTCGGCGGCAGGTAGAACAACCCGGCCGGCGCAATCGCGAACCTGCTCATCACTTCCAGTGCGCCCGCGGCGGTCTCATCTCGTACGGAGATCCGTCCCATGTACTCGGTGGAGATGACGCGGTGCCCGAGGACATCGGTCAGCCTCAACACCTCCGGGCGGCGGGACGGCGGGACCAGGGGGCGGATGGGCTGGTAGTACGTCGCCCGCGCCGGTACCGACATGACCTCTCGCTCGGGATATCGCAGCGCGGTGAGGCTACCCCCGAAGACGCACCCCGTGTCCAGGCACATCGTGTTGTTGATCCACTCGGTCTCGGGTACCGGCGTGTGCCCGTACAAAACGGTTGCCGCACCGCGATACTCATCAGCCCACGGGTAGCGGATCGGTAGGCCGAACTCGTCGGTCTCACCGCTCGTGTCGCCGTACAGGGCGAACGCCCGCACCCGGCCGGAGGCCCGGCCGTGATACTTCTCGGCCAGGCCCGCATGGGCGACGACCAGTCCGCCGTCGTCGAACACGTAATGGGCGACGAGGCTGTCGCAGAACCGACGGACCTCGGCGACGAACGCATCGTCCTCGGTTGCCAGCTGATCCAAGGTCTCCTGCAGACCGTGGGTCGCCCTGACATCCTTCCGGCCCAGTGCGCGAACGAGTTTCGCCTCGTGATTGCCCGATACACAGAGGGCGTTGCCACTCGCGACCATACCCATCACCAGACGGAGGGTGCCGGGAGAGTCCGGACCGCGATCGATCAGATCGCCGACGAAGACCGCTCGGCGACCATCTGGGTGTGCGGCGTCCACGGAGTGGCCCTCCTCGCCGACGATCGCGTAACCCAGTCGCCGGAGGAGGATCTCGAGCTCTTCGCGACAACCATGCACATCCCCGATGACATCGAATGGACCGTATTCGTCCCGACGGTCGTTGAGCAGGCGTGTCCGCACGATCGAGGCCGACGCGACGGCCTCGGGGGAGCCCAGGACATGGATCGCGCGGAATCCCTCGCGCTTGAGGCCGCGCAACGACCGCCGTAGCTGGTCGTGCTGACGCTTGACAACGTGCGCGCCGAAGTCGCGGTCCGGCCGAGAAGCATTGCGCTCCAGCGCCAGTGCGACCGGAAGATCGAGGACGATCGCCACCGGGAGCACATCGTGATCCTTCGCCAGTGCCACCAGCGACTTGCGCGCGGAGGCCTGCACGTTGGTGGCGTCGACGACGGTCAGCCGGCCGCGATCGAGCCGCTTGCCGACGATGTATTCGAGCAGGTCGAACGCATCTGTGGTCGCCCCTTGGTCATTCGGGTCATCCGAGACCATCGCGCGGCAGTCGTCACTGGACACGACCTCTGTCGGCAGGAAGTGGGTGCCCGCGAACACCGACTTGCCGGAACCACTGGTCCCGACGAGGACGACCAGGGACAGTTCCGGGATGCTCAGTTCGGTCATGCTGATCCCCCTGTCGTGGTCGATTGGGCGAACACGGCCATCTGTGTCGGCGACCCGACCTCCTCGTCACATTCGCCGACGGGCCGCAGATCGACGTCGTATCCGTAGCGTTCGCCTACCTGGCGGGCCCACGTTCCGAACTCCCGGCGGGTCCACTCGAAACGGTGATCGGGGTGTCGGAAGCCGCCCTCGGCCAGAGCCGGATACCGCACGTTGTACTCGCTGTTGGGTGTCGTGACGACGACCCGGCGTGGCCGCATCGTCCCGAAGACGTTGTCGACGACCGCCGGAAGCCGTTCCGGGTCCATGTGTTCGATGACTTCCATGAGGATCGCCAGATCCAGGCCGTCGAGGCGATCGTCCTCGTACTGCAGCGACGACAGCAGCAACGTCAGGCGCCCGGACTGGCGCTCGGTCATCCGGTCGACATGCAACCGCTTGGCTGCCTTCGACAGGGACGAGTCGGACACGTCCGTTCCGATGACACGTGTCACCCCGTGCAGCTCGAGCAACGAACCGAGCAGCGCGCCCGGTCCACACCCGAGGTCGACGATCGTCGCCGGCCGGAACTCACGAACGACGTCGAGGACCGCGTCGTGCCTCCACCGCACCAGGGGACGCGAGACATCGGGCTCGGCGTCGTCCGCCGCGTCGTCGAGCGGCCGGTCGTCCAGCTCGATCAGTCGCTGCGTGGCAGCGTCTTTCAGTCCGCGCTGATGGGCCAGATAGCGATGAGTGATCAGCTCCCTCTCCGGGTGGGCGGCCAGCCACCCCGATCCTGCGCGGACCAGCTTGTCGACCTCGTCGTCGCCGACCCAGTAGTGCTTCGCGTCGTCCAACACGGGCAGCAGGACGTAGAGGTGATTCAGCGCGTCGGCCAGACGAAGCGACCCGACGAGGGTCAGTGACACCAGCGGTGCAGCTCCCCATTCGGGTCTGGTGGCATCCAAGTCGATCGCGTCGGCTGTGACGTCCCACCCCATGGGTTCGAACAAGCGGCGCACCAGATCAGGATCACCCGGGACCGCGGGGAGGGCGATGGTCAGATCCAGCTCCGACTCCGCGAGTCGATCCCGAGAGGCGCAGCGGCCCTGGAGCGCCGACCGGAACACCTTCCCCATCGCCACCGCGAGCAACGACGACGCGACGTAGGGACGGTCGTTGACGTACTGGCCCAGCGCGTACCCGTCGCGCGCACCAGAACGTCCCCGCACCAACGCGACCGGATCGACCTCGATCACCATCGCTGCCGTGCACCTGTCGTCGTCGACCTCGGGGTAGAAGACATGCGCCGTGCCTCCGTACACATCGAACGCCTGAACCCTCTCCGGATGCTTGTGCAGCAGGAAGCCCAGATCGCTCGGTGTTTCGAGGATCGACGAACGTTCGGCCGAGATGGTCAACAGCATTCGGACAGTCTGACTGACCGACTGTGGTCTGGAAACAGGTTTCTCGACTCGGCGGGCCCTTCGAGGCTCGTCGCTTTCGCTCCTCGCACCTCAGGGGGCAGGGGGCTGGTGCTGTCGCTCCTCGCACCTCAGGGGGCAGGGGGCTGGTTGCTTTCGCTCCTCGCACCTTCAGGGGGCAGGGGGCTGGTTGCTTTCGCTCCTCGCGCCTCACGGGGCGGAGGGGGCGGTCTCGTTGAGCGCACGCACGACGAGATGCAGTGCGGCGGTGGTGGTCAGCGACCGGACACGCTCGCGGTCGCCGGGAAACCTGCGGGTGACGGTGAGGGTGGGCCGGCCGCGGAGGGCCACGCCGAAACACACGGTCCCGACGGGTTTGGCCTCGGTGCCGCCACCGGGTCCGGCAACGCCGGTGGTCGACACGGCGACATCGGTGCCGAATCGCGTGAGAGCCCCTTCGGCCATCGCCGCCGCGACCTCCACGCTGACGGCGCCATGCGTGGCGATCAGCTCGGTCGGTACGTCGAGCAGGTCGGATTTGGCGTCGTTGGAGTACGAGACCACGCCGCCCATCACATAGGCCGAGGATCCGGGCCGATCGGTCAGCCGGGCGGCGACGAGTCCACCGGTGCAGGACTCCGCGGTCGCGATCAGCTTCCCGTCCAGCGCTGCCACCAGCTGGTCGTCGATCGTGGAACCGTCGGTCGAGAAGATCTGCCGCCCATGGTGTTCGGTGAGGAAACCCAGCAGGGCGTCGTAGACCGGGGTGTCCCCGGCGGCGAATCGGGTCACCATGTCGAGTTCGCCTCGTCGTAGGCAGGTGGTGATCTCGAGTCGATCGAACGAGGAGATCGAGGTCTCCGCCGATCGGAGGGTCTCGGCGAGTTCGGCTTCGAGGAGTCCGTAGGCGCGGATGGTCGCCTGACGGAGATCGTCGGCGCGGGACAAGACATCGGCGATGGCCGCGGAGGCGATCGCCGTCGGCCACATCGCCTGGAGCTCGCTGGGTGGACCGGGCAGGACGACGATCGTCGGGACACCGGCGGCAGCGGGGATGACGACACCCGGCGCGGTGCCGGTGGGTGGTACCGGAGCAGCCCCGACCGGTACCAGGGCCTGTTTGCGGATACCGGCGCGCGTCGGACCGGAATCGACGTCGAATCCGACCCCGCGCCAGCGCTGGATGATCGCGGCGATGTGTTCCTCGAGTCCGGGATCGAGGAGCAGTTCGCGACCGCAGAACGCGGCGACGGTGGCGACGGTCAGGTCGTCGGCGGTGGGACCGAGCCCGCCGCTGGTGACGATGAGGTCCACCTGTTGCTCGGCGAGAAAGCGCAACTGAGCGGTGAGGTCGTCGGGTCGGTCGCCGCAGATCGTGATGTGGGCGACGTCGACCCCGAGTTCGAGGAGTTCCGCGGACAGCCAGGGTCCGTTCTGGTCGGCGATCCGGCCGGTCAGGACCTCGGTTCCGGTCACCACGATGCCTGCGCGCACACTCACGGATTCGAGCCTAGTGGTGTGTCTGCCGCCGACGCAGAACGCGCCCTCGGCGAGAGGGCGCGTTCCACGGCGTTCGGAGAGGACAGGATGTGACGATCAGGCCTTCTCGGCCTTCGCCTTCTCCTGCATCGACGAGCGGGCCGGGTTGGCCTGGTCGTCCTTCTTGGGGTCGGATTCGTCCTGCTTCTCGGTCACCCCGGACTTGATGCGCGCGCCGATGTCGGGGTCGACGCGATGCCAGTACTCGAAGGCCCGCTGGAGGATCGGTTCGGAGACGCCGTTGAGGAGGTGTCCGACGACGTTGTCCACGAAGCGTTCACGCTGCTCGTCGTCGAAGACCTCGCGGACCAGCGTGCCCGCCTGACCCCAGTCGTCGTCCTCGGGGTGGTCGACGTAGGCGCTGCGGAGGATCTCACCGTTGGCCGCCCACTGCGGCTCGCCCTGTCCGGGATAGAGCGCGGACGGCCCGCCCTTCGAGTTCGGGGCGTACACCGGGTCCGTGACGTTGTGGATCCGCATGGCGCCGTCCTTGGAGTACGAGTGGACCTCGTTGGTCGGCGCGTTCACCGGGATCTGCTTGTAGTTGCCGCCGATCCGGTGGCGGTGGGCATCGGCGTAGGAGAACACGCGCGCCAGCAGCATGCGGTCGGGGCTGAAGCCGATACCCGGCACGACGTTGTTGGGCTCGAACGCCGCCTGCTCGATCTGCGTGTGGTGATCCACCGGATTCGTGTGGAGGGTCATCTTGCCGACCTCGACGAGCGGGTAGTCGCCGTGTGGCCAGACCTTGGTCAGGTCGAACGGGTTGAACCGGTAACTCACCGCGTCGTCGAACGGCATGAGCTGCACCTTGAGGGTCCAGCTCGGATGGTTGCCGGCGGCGATGTTCTCGAAGAGGTCCCGAGTGTGGAAATCGGTGTCGGCCGCGGCCATCTGGTCGGCTTCGTGCTGCGTGAGATGCTCGACGCCCTGATCGGACTTGAAATGGTACTTCACCCAGTGCTTCACGCCTTCGGCGTTCACCCACAGATAGGTGTGGGAGGTGTAGCCGTTCATGTGGCGCCAGGTCTTGGGGATTCCCCGGTCACCCATCAGCCAGGTGACCTGATGTGCGGACTCCGGTGAGAGCGTCCAGAAGTCCCACTGCATGTCGTGGTCGCGAAGGTTGTTGTCCTGTCGGCGTTTCTGCGACCGGATGAAGTGCTGGAACTTCATCGGATCCTTGACGAAGAAGACCGGCGTGTTGTTGCCGACCATGTCGTAGATACCTTCGGACGTGTAGAACTTCAGCGCGAAACCGCGCGGGTCACGCCAGGTGTCCGGACTTCCGCGCTCGCCTGCGACCGTCGAGAATCGCGCCACCATCTCGGTTTTCACGCCCGGCTGGAACAAGGCGGCACACGTGTATGCCGAAATGTCCTGCGTGGTCTCGAATGTGCCGAAGGCGCCGCTGCCCTTGGCATGTGGCTGGCGCTCGGGGATCCGCTCGCGGTTGAACTGCGCCATCTGCTCGATCAGATAGTGATCGTGCAGGACGATCGGGCCGCCGGCGCCGACGGTCAAGGAGTGTTCGTCGCTCCCCGCCGGTGCTCCCGAATCCCGGGTGGTGAACAGTGAATCGTCGGACATATCGCCTCCGAGAGGTCGTCGTATCCGTGCATGAACAACGGGACCCGAGGGCTGCAGGTCCGTTCCGCCGATCCTACGCTGACGGGGTCTGCGGGACGTCGATCCCGAATTCCCGCAAGACCTCCTCGGTGTGCTGCCCGAGTGCCGGGACAGGGCCCATCGCCAGTTCCACGTCGTCGAAGGTCAGCGGCGGCAGGAGCGCCCGTACCGGGCCGACCTCGGTGTCCACCTCGCGCCAGCGGCCGCGCTCGCTCAGCTGCGGATGGTCGACGACACCCTCGAGGTCGCGGATCTCGGCGGCGGGTATGCCCGCCTCGGCGAGACGTCGGTCGAGTTCGTCGGTGGTGAACCGTTTGGTCTCCGCGCTGATCACCGCGTCCACCTCGGCTCGTCGCGAGACCCGGTCGATGTTGGTGCGGTAGCGGGGGTCGTCGGCGAGATCCGGGCGGTCGAGGGCGACGCGGGTCAATGCGTCCCAGCCACGGTCGTTCTGCACGCCGATCAGGATGTCGCCGTCCTGGGTCGGGTACTTGTCGTAGGGCACGATCGCCGCGTGTCCGAGACCGGCGCGGGCGATCTGCCGGCCGCCGTAGAGACGCAGGTACATCGGGTGGCCCATCCATTCGACCGTGGCGTCGAACATCGCCACCGAGACCCGGGCGCCGAGTCCGGTGGTGGCCCGTCGCAGCAGCGCCGACAGCACGGAGGTGAGGGCGTACATTCCGGCGGCGATGTCCGAGGACGGGATGCCGGTCTTCGCCATCTCCTCCGGTGTCCCGGTCACCGAGATGAGCCCGGCCTCGGCCTGGACCAGCATGTCGTAGGCCTTGCGGTCGCGATACGGTCCCGCGTCGCCGTACCCGGACATGTCGACGACGACGAGTTCGGGATGGTCCGCGCGCAGATCGTCGGCGCTCAGACCGAGCCGGCCGGCCGCGCCGGGGGCGAGATTCTGGACGAAGACGTCTGCGCCAGCGGTCAGGGTTCGGATGGCGTCGCGTCCGGCCTCGGTCTTGAGGTCGAGTGCGACCGACTCCTTGCCGCGGTTGAGCCATACGAAGTGCGAACCGACTCCGCCGCGCACCGCCGCGTCGTAATGCCTGGCGAAGTCGCCGTCGCCGACCCGTTCCACCTTGATGACCCGGGCGCCGAGGTCGGCCAGATGCCGGGTGGCCAGCGGTGCGGCGACGGCCTGCTCGAGCGCCACCACGGTGATGCCTTCGAGGGGCAGCGGTCCTTCGTCCGGGGTCACCGGCCAAGGATCGCCGACGGTGTGACGCGCGTCAACGAGAACCCTCGCGGTCCTCGAGGTCGTTGGTGGCCTCGGTGAGACGGTGCAGCAGGTGGGTGAGCGTCCGGATGTCGTCGGGGTCCCACTGGGCGAGTCGCGCGCGCCAGTCGGTGACCGCGGAGGCGAGTACCGCGTCGATGCGCTCGCGACCATGGTCGGTGAGGGTGACCACGCGGGCGCGCGCGTCGCGCGGGTCGGGGTGCCGCTCGGCCAGTCCGAGCCGCACGACCGCGTCGATCTGACGCGTGACCGTCGACTTCTCCATGCCGACGGCGGTGACCAGCTCCGACATCGGCATGGAATTGTGCCGGGCCAGCACGGTGATGAGGGGGTAGCACGACGGGTCGAGCCGCGGATCGATGGCGCGGGCGCGCAGGCGAGTGCGGACCCGGCCCCGCCGCCAGAAGTCGGCGAGTTCGGCCTCGAGACCGCTGATCGGATCCGGGCTGATGGGACCCGGACTGACGGGATCCGGACCGGCGGGGTCGTCGGCCGACGCGGTCATCTCCGAACCCATGCGGGTCAGATTACCCAGCGGATGTGGGGGAGGCGACGTCGGACGACGACCGCACGTGGTGCACGATCGAGAGGTGGCCACCTCACAGCGCACCAAGCCGAATCCCTGGGAGTACGTGAAGTACGCCTACTGGGCGCGTCTGCCGAAGTCGATGCTCGACTGGGTGGCCCACGATCTGGCCGGTCCCGGTGCCTCGGTCCGGATGGTGGTCCGCTGGGCGGTGCCCTGCATCGTCGTGCTGATCCCGATGCTCTTCGTCCCCGCCGACTGGGGTGTCCGGATCACGATGACCATGCCGATCCTGCTGGCCTACCTGTTCTTCTCGATCGCGCTGAACCGGGTGTACCGGCGTCACCGGCTGGTCCAGCACGGCCTCGATCCCGATCTGGTCAACAAGCTCGAGCGGGAGAAGAACTCCGACCTCTACGACGAGTACCACCGCAAGTACCGGGGCGAGCGCCGGCGACCCGGCCCGACAGGTTGACCGTCCCGCCCGGTTCCGGACTCAGTACAGGTAGTCCTCGCCACTGGCCCGCACCGTCACGTCCGACAGGCTGATCCCCCACGGCTGGTCGATGACGTGCACGACCGCCCGTGCGAGATCCTCGGGGGTGATGAGCCAGTACTTCACCGAGTCGACGTCGGTGAGTTCCGCGGGAAGCGTGCCCTGCATCAACTCGGTGATGTGCTCGCGATACGACGCGGCGCGCTGTCCGACGATTCCGCGGATCGCGCGGTCGTTGACGATCCAGCTCGCCAGGTTGGTGCCGGCGACGCCGGTGGGTTTGACCGTCGTGACCTTGATCTTGCCCTTCGCCTCGATGCGCAACGAGTCCGACAGCATCGTCACCGCCGCCTTGGTCGCGCTGTAGACCCCCGAGCCCTCGAAGCCGCCGTTGCCGTAGATCGACGCGATGTTCACCACCTGACCGCGACCCTGCGCGATCATCTGGTCGTACACGGCGGAGATGCCGTTCACGACGCCCTTGATGTTGATGTCGATGGCCTTGTGCCACTTCTCCCAGGCCCGTGCGTGGTCGGCGAAGAACGCCAGCGGCATGACGCCGGCATTGTTGACGATCACGTCGATCGCGCCGAAGCGATCCACCGCCACCGCCGCGGCGCCCTTCATCTGGTCCATGTCGGTGACATCGGCGAGGTGTGCGACAGCCGATCCGCCCGCGGCAACGATGCCCTCGACGGCTCCGGTGAGTCCGGCATCGTCGATGTCGACACCGACGATGTTGGCGCCCTGCGCCGCGCACATCTCCGCGATGACCTTGCCGAAACCGCCTCCGGCGCCGGTGATGATGATGGTCTTGCCCTGCAGATGATCAGACATGGAGCTCCCCGGCCGCGACAAATGGTCGCGCCATCCTAACAACGCTGGTCCCCGCCGCCCGCTCGGCGAATACCCTGTTCCTCTCCCTTGCTCGTCGGTACCGTGCAAGCGGTCCTGACCCCGGTCCACGCGAGAAGTACTCCGCCGCAACCATGCCCGCGAATCATCCGCGACATCCGATCGCCGCTCCATCCACGCCCGGGGACGATTCAGTCACATGACTGATGGGGTTGTCAAGGGTTACGTTGGCCATGGCCCAGATCACTGCTGCTCACCGAAGTTGCGCTTGACACAGCAGACGGTCATGGCAAATCCTGTGTCCCGACGGCCACGCCCCGGCACGTCCTCCGCGGAGTCCCCGACCCCGCAACCGGTCTCCCCGTCTCTCGAGATCAACGAAATGCCATGCGTCGAGGGCTTTCTCGCGCACCGACGACAGGAGAACCATGACCGGGGTGTCACCGACGAGACGTACCTTCCTCCGAGCGGCGGCGATGACCGCGGCGGGCGCGGCGACAACCGTCGTCGCCGGCGCCGGTCCGGCGTCGGCTGATCCCTCGCGGCGAATTCGGCGGACACGCGAGGAGCATCGGGTGGTGATCGCCGGCTCGGGTTTCGGCGGTGGCGTCGCGGCGCTTCGCCTCGCGCAGGCCGGTGTGCCGGTCCTGCTGCTCGAGCGGGGCCGACGGTGGTCGACGGGTCCGAACTCGGAGACGTTCCCGCGTGCGTCCAGTCCGGACAAGCGGATGTTGTGGCACGAGTCGACCCCGAATCTCTTCGGCAAGCCGTTGAGCGTCGAACCCTATGTGGGACTGTTCGAGTCGGTCGCCGGCGCCAACATGACCGCACTGTGCCCGGCCGGACTCGGCGGCGGTTCGCTTGTCTACCAGGGCATGACCCTGCAACCGAGCGAAGCGGTGTTCAACGAGCACTTTCCCGACGCGCTCGACTGGCAACTGCTGAACCGGGTGCATTACCCGAGGGTCGCGCGGATGCTGAAGATCGCGGTGGCGCCCGACTCGGTGGTCCGTTCTCCCCAATATCTGGCACCGCGACAGTTCGCCAAGAGGGTCAGGGCCGAGGGCCTTCCGCTGCAGAAGATCCCGATGCCGATCGACTGGGGTTATGCCGCAGCCGAACTGCGCGGCGAGATGAAGCCCGCGTACACCAACGGCGACGGCGCCATCGGCGTGAACAACGGTGGCAAGCACAGCGTCGACGTCACCTACATCCGTCAGGCCGAGGCGACCGGGCGCGTGCAGGTCCGCACCCTGCACACGGTTCGGCAGGTCTCCCGCCGACCCGACGGCCGCTGGTCCCTCGAGGTCGAACGCACCGACGAGTCCGGAAAAGTGGTGGAACACAAGGAATTGATCACACGGACCCTCATCATGTCCGCGGGAAGTGTGAACACCACCAAGTTGCTGGTGAAGGCACGCGCGACGGGCACCGTGCCGGACCTGCCGGATGGTCTGGGGCACGGGTGGGGCACCAACGCCGACCGGATCTACACCTGGACCAGCCCCAGCATCGACTTCGGGACGGTGCAGGGCGGTCCGGTCGTCTTCGGCAGTCCCAACTGGAGTGACCCGAAAAGTGCGTTCACCGTCATCCAGGCATCCCTTCCGCCGCTGCCCGTCTACACCGGCACGACGATGATGGTCGGCTTCGGAGTGAGCTCGGGTCGCGGTGTCATCTCCTACGACTCGACGATCGGGGATGCGTTGATCCGCTGGCCGCACGAGGGTGACTCGGAGATCCAGACCAAGCACATCGACCGAACGGTTCGGCGGATCGCCGGGCCGGACGCCATCCTCACCGACACCAACGCGGTGTTCCCGTCGACCTGGCACGCACTGGGCGGGGCCAACATGGGCACGGTCTGCGACCTCGAGGGACGGGTCGAGGGCCAGCGCGGGCTCTACGTGATCGACGGCGCACTGATGCCCGGCAACACCGCGGCGTGCAATCCCTCGATGACCATCGCCGCGGTGGCCGAGCGTGCACTCGACCGGATCGTCGCCGAGGACGTCGGCACGGTGATCTGAGCCGTGACGACGGGAGGGCGGACGAACCCGTCGATCACGGTGGGGTGACCGGCGCGAGCCACATGCCGGTGAGCGCGTCGACGACGAGATCGCGCTGATGTTGCCAGGTCTGGGGTGCCGCTCCCGGCGCCGGTACCTCAGCTGCCCGCTCGATGTCGGCCAGCGCGTTGACGATCATGTGGCGCGTCAGGTTGTTGCGTACCGCGAGCACGTCGTCGGGGAAGGTCGGCAAGCTGCCGTAGAAGCGGTCGAGAATCGTCATGAGGGCTTCCGATCTCGCCGTCTCCTCGTAGAGCAGGACTGTCGCGGACGGGTCACTCGACACCTGGGCGAAGAACCGCGCGAAGTAACTGGGTGCACCGAGTTGCGCCAGATACTCGACCTCCGGCCCGACGAGGCAGCCGAGCCAGTCGCGGACCCCCGGGTCGGGTCCGACCTCCGCCAGACACTTGCGGCGGAGGCGTTCGATCGGGACGTTGTGCGAGGTGAGCGTGGCGCGGAGAAGATCGTCCTTGGAACCGAAGTGGTGGCCGACGGCGTAGTTGTTGCCCTGACCGGCCGCCTTGCTGATCTGGCGGTTCGACACGGCTGCCACGCCGTTGAGGGCGATCAGCTTCTCGGCCGAGCCGATCAGCAGCGCACGAGTGCGGGCAGACTGCTCCGTCTTGCCTTCGCCCATGACTAGATGATGCCCTACCGGAGCACGATGAAACGGCGGGAGGCCCGGCCGTCCGGTCGAGCGCGGGAAACAGGCATTGCGGACAGGCCGGCCGGATCGTGCCTCGGCTCGACGCGCGAACCGACCTCCGCCTACATGGGAAGCCCCTGCGCGAGTGGACACCCGGACCTAAGGTGAATCGACGAACGCCCGGATGATGATCCACCGTCCGAACGACCATCGGTCGCAGGACCCGACTGTTGGGAGGGACACGATGGCCACTGCGCCTCCGGCCACGGCGAACCTGAGGGAACTGACGCTTCGAGGAGCCGTCCTCGGCGGGATCATCACGCTGGTCTTCACCGCAGCCAACGTCTATCTCGGACTCAAGGTCGGCCTCACCTTCGCCACCGCGATCCCGGCGGCCGTCATCTCGATGAGCATCCTCCGGTACTTCGCGAACCACTCGGTGGTGGAGAACAACATCGTCCAGACCATCGCGTCCGCGGCGGGGACGCTGTCGGCGATCATCTTCGTCATCCCCGGTCTGGTCATCATCGGGTGGTGGACGGGCTTCCCGTACTGGATCACGATGGCGGTCTGCGCGATCGGCGGAATCCTGGGCGTCATGTACTCCATCCCGCTGCGTCGCGCGCTGGTCACCGGATCCGACCTGCCCTATCCCGAAGGTGTTGCGGCGGCCGAGGTCCTGAAGGTCGGCGACTCCGCGGGCGGTGCCACCGAGAACAAGGCGGGCCTGCGCACGATCGTTCTCGGCTCGGTCGCGTCGGCCGCCTTCGCGTTGCTCACCAAACTGAAGCTGCTCTCCGACTCGATCTCGACGACGATCAAGATCGGCACGGGCGGAACGCTGTTCAGTGCCGGTCTGTCGATGTCGCTGATCGGCATCGGCCACCTCGTCGGGGTGACCGTGGGCATCGCCATGCTCGTCGGGGTGGTGATCTCCTACGTCGTGCTGCTGCCAATCGAGACCCAGGGGCGCACGGCGGGAGAGGATCTCGGCGATGCGGTCGGTGAGATCTTCGCCAATGACGTGCGGCTCATCGGTGCCGGGGCGATCGCCATCGCGGCCATCTGGACCCTGATCAAGGTCATCGGTCCGATCGTGCGTGGGATCAGGGCGGCCATGGTCTCCTCCCGATCGCGCCGTGAGGGGGTGACGGTGGACATCACCGAGCGGGACATGCCGATCAACATCGTCGGCGGCAGCATCCTCGTGCTGCTCGTCCCGATCGGGTTCCTGCTGTGGAACTTCGTCCACGACACGGTCCTGGAGGGCAATGCGACCGGGATCATCGCGGTCAGCATCGTGTTCGTGTTCGTCATCGGACTTGCCGTCGCCTCGGTGTGCGGTTACATGGCGGGCCTCATCGGGTCGTCGAACAGCCCGATCTCCGGTGTCGGCATCCTGGTGGTCCTCATCGCCGCGCTGCTCGTCAAGCTGACCTTCGGGCCCGCGGACGCCTCGCAGACCGACGCGCTCATCGCCTACACGCTGTTCACCGCCGCGGTCGTCTTCGGTGTCGCGACCATCTCCAACGACAACCTGCAGGACCTCAAGACCGGTCAGCTCGTCGGGGCGACCCCGTGGAAACAGCAGGTGGCCCTGATCATCGGTGTGCTGTTCGGGTCCGCCGTGATCCCGCCGATCCTGCAGCTGATGTACGAGGCCTTCGGGTTCGTCGGTGCGCCGGGAGCGACCGAGGACGCGCTCGCGGCACCGCAGGCCGGCCTGCTGACGACCCTCGCGCAGGGCGTGCTGGGGGCGGACCTGAACTGGGGACTCATCGGTATCGGGGCGCTGATCGGCGCCGTGGTGATCGTGATCGACGAACTCCTCGGCCGCGCAGGGCGATTCCGCTTGCCGCCGCTGGCCGTCGGCATGGGCATGTACCTGCCGATGTCGGTGGTCCTGGTCATCCCGATCGGTGCGTTCATCGGCCACTTCTACAACCGGTGGGCCGAACGCAGTGGCGGCGCGGTTGAACACAAGAAGCGGATGGGCGTTCTGCTGGCCACCGGTCTGATCGTCGGCGAGGCGCTCTTCGGCGTGGTCTTCGCCGGGATCGTCGCGGCGACCGGCGACGACTCGGCACTGGCGATCGTCGGAGACGGGTTCGAGCGATGGGCACAGATCCTCGGCGTCATCGTCTTCGCCGCGACGATCGCCTTCCTCTACGACCGGGTCCGCAAGATCGCGATCGCGAGCTCAGCAGAGTCGCCGACGACCACCGGCACGAAGGACTGAGGGATGAGCGAGGGGGCACTGCCGCGCGCGATCGACGACTTCACGGCCGGAGCCGAGCATCTGACGCAAGTGGTCGACCTGATCGACGACGACATGTGGGACGGTCCCGGACTCGGCGAGTGGTCGCTGCGATCGCTGGTGGGGCACGCGAGTCGATCGCTGACCACCGTCGTCAGCTACCTTGCCGAGCCGAGCTCGGATGTCGAGTTGCATTCCACCGCAGAGTATTTCGCTTCCATCCGCGGCTACGGCGACCCCGCCGAGGTCCGCCGGCGCGGAGTCGACGCCGGCCTGGCACTGGGAGACGATCCGCGAACCGGGGTGCGGGAACGTCGGGCGCAGGCCGTCGAAGTCCTTGCGGGAGCGGATGATCGTCCGCTGACGACGCCGTTCGGCGGCATCATGCTGTCGGACTACCTGCCGACCCGGACCTTCGAACTCGCGGTGCACGGCCTCGACATCTCCCGCGCGATCGGAGCGGATCTCCCGCTACCGGCGTCGGTGCTCGCCTCGGCCCTGTCGACCGCAGTGGCGACGGCAGCACTCACCGGCCAGGGCGAGCAGGTGCTGCTCACCCTGACCGGCCGGGAGTCGGCGCCGGTGTCCGTGGTCTGAGGCTCCTCCGCGCGGGAAGTCAGCTCGCGACGTTGCTGTGGGCGACTTCGGCCACGATCGCGGCGTTGAACGCTGCCAGGTCGTCGGGTTTGCGACTGGTGATCAGAACGTTGTCACCGTCTCGACACGTCACGACCTCCTCGTCGACCCAGGTGCCGCCGGCATTGATCACGTCGGTCCGCACGCTCGGGAAGGACGTGAGCGTCCGCCCGCGGACCACGTCGGCCTCGATGAGGGTCCAGGGCGCATGGCAGATGGCCGCCACCGGCTTGCCCGCGTCGAAGAAGCTGCGCACGAATCGCACGGCGGGTTCCGAAGTACGCAGGAAGTCGGGGTTCGCGACACCGCCGGGCAGGACCAGCGCGTCGAAATCCATCACCCGAGCGTCCTCGAGGGTGAGGTCGACCGGAAAGGTGTCGGCCTTGTCGAGGTGGTTGAACGCCTGGACGGTCCCCGAGTCGGTGGACACCAGGACGGGCTTTCCGCCGCACGCCTCGACCGACTTCCAGGGCTCGGTGAGTTCGACCTGCTCGGCGCCCTCCGAGGCGACCAGGAAGGCGATCGTGGTGCCGTTGAGTTCTTCGGCCATGCTCGTGTACCTCCTATGCGCACCGCCTAGGGCAGCGGTGCCTCGTCAGGTGCGATACCCGCAGGTGTGCCGCACCAAACGGTCGTACCCCGCCCGGACCCGGCCCGACCGGGGCGTGTTGAATGTCCCCGGGTGACGACTGGGAGGTAGTGGTGGGAGGCTTCGACGGCGTCGCGACGCTGGTTCATCTGGCGCGCGGCGGACAGATCGGTGAGTCGCACGAGACCCCGCACACGCTCATCGCCGACGGGCCGCATCGCACACTGCGGCGGTACGGCAGCGACGACGAGGTGGTCGCGGCCGTCGGCACCGGACGCCGGCCGGTGCTGCTGATCCCGCCGCTCGCGGTGTCGACGGCGTGCTACGACCTCGCCGAGGGACTGTCCGTGGTGCAGTTCCTGCTGTCGACCGGCCGGGTCCCCTACGTGCTCGACTTCGGCGACATGACCCGCGCCGACCGTCACCTGGGGTTCGCCGACTTCTTCGACGACATCGTCCCCGGGGCCGTCGCCGCGACGGTCGCGGACTTCTACGGCACCGACGACCGGCGTGAGTCCGGCTCGCCGTCGGGTACCGCCGACGTCGACGTGCTGGCCTGGAGCATCGGCGGGACAATCGCCCTGCTGACCGCGGCCGCGAACCCGGATCTGCCGCTGGCCTCGGTGGTCGCGGTCGGGACTCCGCTCGATTACGCCAAGGTCCCGCCCTATCCGCTGGTGAAGAACGTGATGCGGCCCGTCGGTGCGACACCGGTGAAGCTGGTCCTGCGCGCACTCGGCGGGATTCCCGCGCCGCTGGTGCGCCTCGCCTACCGAGGTACGGCGTGGCAGCGCGAACTGAAGAAGCCCGGGTACATCCTGCGCAACGCCGACGACACCGACGCCCTCGCGCGGATGAAGGCCATCGACCGGTTCCAGGAGACGATGCCCGGCTACCCGGGCAAGGTGTCCGAGCAGATGTGGGAGAACTTCATCATGCGCGGCGAGCTGGCCGAGGGCGTGCTCGACTTCGACGGCCGCGTCGTCGATCTCGCCGAGGTCGCGGTACCGGTCGCGCTGTTCGGCAGTCACCGGGACGCGATCGTCAGCTGGGCGGCGGCCCATCACGGGGTCGAACTCCTGGCGGGGTCGCCGCACGTGGACTTCACCACCGTCGAGACCAGTCATCTCGGGCTGATCGCCGGGTCCGCCGCGGTCGAGTACACCTGGCCGCGGATCGACGAGTTCCTGAACGGACTGGACCGCCGCGACCCGTAGATGAAAAAACCTTCATCTACGACTCATGGGCGGCTCACCGGAGTCCGACAGAGTCGTCGGCATGAAGATCTCACGAGTACTCGCCACCCTCGCTCTCGGTGCGCTCGCGGTCGCTGTCGTGACCGCCAGCTTCTTCCTCATCCGTTCGCCCGAGCCCGACCTGGCGTCCGACGCGGTGCCGGTCGATGTCGCGTCGCAGACGGCCCAGACCGCGGCGCCCAAGGCCCAGACCCCACCGGCCCCTGCGCCCGTTCCGCAGATCCCGGCCGGTGCGCCGGTCCAGCGGGCCGTCCCGCCGAATCTGAACTCCGACGACGATGACTGGTGCGACGTCCGGGCGGTCGACCGCGACGACGACTGCGACGACGATCGCGGCGGCTGGGACGATCAGGACGACAACCGGGATGACCAGAGCGACGACCAGGGCGACGACTGGGACGATGGCATCGATGACGACCAGGACGACTGACGACGCCGACGGGCCGAGATCAGCCGGCGCCGGGAGCGGAGCGAGCGGGCCGAGAACAGCCGAGAGCGTGGGTGTGCGACAGCGCCCCGCGCTCTCGGCGCGCTGGCGTATCACGGCCTGGATCATGCTCACCACGTTCCTGCTGCTGGCGGTGGTGTTCGTGGTGACCCGCAACCTGCTGCTCCGCGACGTCGACAGCCGGGCCAATCATGACGTCGCGCAGGAGGCCAGCGAGTTCCGGACGTTCGCGGCCGAGGGGGTCGACCCGACGACCACCGAACCGTTCACCTCGGTGTCACGGCTGCTCGAGGTGTTCCTGTCCCGGCAGTCTGCCGGGCAGGGCGAGGTCATGGCCGGTGTCGTCGGTGACACCGAGATCCTGGAACTGCCGGGTAATGCATGGCCGGCTGCGGGCGAGGGACCCCGGGTGCTCGACGAGCTGCGAGCCCAGACCGGTCCGGCCGGTGTGCTGATGACCGACCACGGTGAGATCCGCTGGGGGAAGGTCGATCTGGAGCCGGTCGGTGCGTCCCCGGCCGACCCGGCGGCGGCGCAGCCGGGGACGTTCATCGTCGGCATCTACACCGATCCCGGGAGGGAGTTGGTGGACCGCACGATGCGGGTCCTCGCGATCGTCGGCCTGGCCGGCATGATCGTCACCACCGGTGTCGCCTACCTGGTCGCCGGCCGGATTCTGGCGCCGGTGCGCAGCGTGCGGGTGGTCGCCGCGGAGATCAGTGAGAACGACCTCACCGCACGCGTGCCGGTCATCGGACGTGATGACGTGGCCGCGCTGGCGCAGACGTTCAACGCGATGCTCGACCGCATCGAGGACGCCTACACGACGCAGCGTCAGTTCGTCGACGACGCCGGCCACGAACTGCGCACACCCATCACGGTCGTGCGCGGTCATCTCGAGCTGTTGCCCGATGATCCGGAGGAACGACGCAAGACGCTCGACCTCGTCGACAGCGAGCTGGGTCGCATGGGGCGCATCGTCGGGGACCTGCTGCTGTTGGCGAAATCCGAGCAACCCGACTTCGTGGTTGCCAGGACGGCTGATGCGGCTCAGCTGATGCTCGACATCGAGTCGAAGGTCCAGCCGCTCGGTGATCGGGAGTGGTTGCTCATGGAGGTTGCCGAGGGGACGTGCATCGTCGACCACGAGCGGATCACCCAGGCGATGCTGCAATACGCGTCGAACGCGGTCCGCCACACCCACGACGGCTCCGTGATCCAGCTGGGGTCACGGTTCGCCGGTGCTGGCACGCAACGCCACCTGTCGATCTGGATCACCGATGACGGTCCGGGCATCGAGCAGGAGGACGCGGCGCGGATCTTCGAACGTTTCCAGCGCGGCCGGAGCGCGTCGGCACCGGAGCACTCGGCCGGCGCCGGCCTGGGTCTGGCGATCGTGCGTGCCATCGCCGACGCCCATCATGGCGTTGCCTGGGTGCGAAGCATCCCGGGTCACGGTGCGACGTTCGGCATCGACGTCCCGGCCCCCGACAACTCGTACGCCGGCGCGGCGCCGTCGGCGCCAGGAGAAGGAGAACGGCGATGAGCCGTGTTCTGATCGCCGAAGACGACGCGAGGATCGCCTCGTTCATCGGCAACGGCTTGCGTGCGGCGGGATACAGCACCGAGCACGTGTCCGACGGACTGTCGGCGCTCGAAGCCGTGCGCGGCGGCGGTTTCGACATGGTCGTCCTCGACATCGGTCTGCCGTCGATGGACGGGTTCGACGTGCTGTACTGCATGCGAGGCGAGGGGATCACGACGCCGGTGGTCGTGCTCACCGCCCGAGACAGCGTGAGCGACACGGTGAGTGGGCTCGAAGGCGGGGCCAACGACTACATGACCAAGCCCTTCCAATTCGCCGAACTGCTCGCCCGAATCCGGCTCCGGCTCGTCGACGACTCGGCCGTCGCGTCGGAGAACCTGTTGGCCGCCGGGGATCTGCGGTTGGATCTGAAGTCGCGGCGGGCGCGGGTGGGCACGGACACGATCGATCTCACCGCGCGCGAATTCGCACTGCTGGAGGTGTTTCTCCGGCACCCCGATCAGGTGCTGTCCCGCGAGCAGATCCTCGGCCACGTCTGGGGTTACGACTTCGACCCGGCCTCGAACGTCGTCGACGTCTATGTGCGGGCGCTCCGGAACAAGATCGGCTCGCATCGACTGGAGACGGTGCGCGGCATGGGATATCGGCTTCGCGCAGTCGACTAGGCGGCCCTCACCCCGGCGCGACGCTGAGCCAGTCTGCGAAACCGGACGGGTCGTGCCGGCCCAGCGCCCCGTGTTCGAAGAGTCCCCATCCGGTGCGGGTGGTGCCGTCGGCCTCACGACATTCGGCGCGTCCGACGTGGTCGATCACCCCGAACGGCGTGCGCCCGACGATCTCGGCGCTGGTCATGTCGTAGGTGAGGCGTTCGGTGAAGTCCGCTCCACGCCAGACGCCGTGGGCCCAATCGGGGTCGCCGCCGTATCCGCCGCCCACGTGGATCGGCACGGGGAGCAGCGAGTGGACCGTCAGCGTCACTTCTGAGCCGCCCGCGCCGGTTGTGGAGATCGTGGCGCCGGTGGGGACCCGGGTGCCGGGTGCGTAGTCGACCGAGACCCGGGGCCACCCGAGTTGCTCCACGCGCCCGTCCTTCCAGACGCGCGAACAGTCGTTGAGCGTGCGGTAACCGTCGGGGTCCTCCTGGATGATGACGACGAGCTGGAAGTCGTCGAAGGCCATCGGGACGTACAGCCACCACATGCCTTCGAACGGCGGGTCCGACGGCCGTCCGGCCGGTTCGGGCTCACCGACCGGCCGGATTCCCCACGACCGATCCCGGGTCCCGACCCAGGTCGACGGGTCCACGTCGATGTGTTCACCGTCGATGGTGATCGATCCGCGCCAGCTGCCGACCTGCGCGAACCGTTGCGCGTCGAGGGTGACCTTCGAGCCCTGCCGCATCACGTGCGGTTGCTCGAGCAGGGCGTCGAACAGGCCCTCCCAGTGCAGATCCAGGGCGATGCCCTCGGTCTCGGCGACCGTCAGGTGGAGGGCGCGCAGCGGATCGTCGACGGCCAATCGATAGTTGCCGACGCGCTGTTCGAGCCGGTTGTCGTCGATGGCGTCACCGAAGTGCACAGCGGTCTGGGTGTCGATCCCGTCGGGCCTCCGCCGCCGGATCAGGACGAAGGCGTCCTTGACGCCGAGGTTGGGGTAGTACCCGATGCCGGTGATGAGGAAGATGGTGCCGCTGCGGTCGTGCGCGTTCAGATAGGCGCGGTCGTAGAAGTTCCGGTCGCTGTTGCCCGGCCACGCGATCGGCTGCGGTAGTTGATGAATGGGATATTCGTCCATCGGTCCCAGGCCGGATCGGCTCATGCGATCAGTCCTCCTCGAGGAGTCGTTCGAGCAATGGTCGGTGGTAGAACAGGGTGCCGTCGACGTCGTCGGGGCGTTCGAGTTCGCCGAAGTGCACGCGGCGGGCGCCGGTGCGCATGAAGACGCAGCACCACTGCACCGCGGCGTGCACGTAGAACCAGCGCAGGTCGCCCAGTTCGACGCCGGTTCGCTGCCGGTAGGTGTCGCGGACGTCGTTCTCACGCAGCAGGTCCGGCAGACCCGGGAGGCCCGCCATCGTCGCCAGTTCCTGAAAGACCCGGTGCGCGAACACCACCCAGGCGATGTCGAGTTCGCGTGGACCGGTGCGCGCCATCTCCCAGTCGAGGACCGCCGTGGGGGTGAAATCGACGAACATCACGTTCCCGATACGTGAATCACCCCAGGACAGAACGGGTTCGGTCCTCGCGATATCGTCGGGGAAGTTGTCGGCCAGCCAGGCGAGTGCCCGTTCGACCAGAGGCGACCGACCGATTCCGTCCACCGAGAAGTCGTACCAATCCCGAAGCCAGGCGAGCAGACGGGCGAGGAGGGTGTCGCCGGCGGGGAGGTCGTCGGCGAGGAAGCCGAAGTGCCGCGCCGCGTCGGGGATGGAGTGGAGGTCGGCGATCACCCCGACGACCGACTCCTGGGCGCGGCGGCGGTCGGACTCGGCGGCGTCCCCGAACCAGTTGTCGCCGAACGTGTACGGCATCACGTCGGGCGGGACCTCGCCCTCGCATCGGTCCATCAGGAAGAACGGCGCACCCAGCAGTGAGCCGCTGGGCTCGAGGTGGTGGACCGCGGGGACCGGGACGTCGCTGAACCGTGCGATCAACCGCATCGTCTCGTACTGGTGATCCATCCGGTAGGAGCGGAAGACGGGGACGTCGGCGCTCGACGGGGCCATCCGCATCACCCAGTGCCGGGTGGGCTCCCCGGGCCAGGACACCGACACGGGGATGGTCTCCGACGACATGCCGTTGCTGTCGACGCCGGCGGCCACCGTGACCTCGGGCGCGGCGTCGGGAGTGTCGTCCTGCTCGGCCAGCCAGCGTGCGAGCGTGTCCGGGACCGAGGTGTTGTCCCGGCTGGAGCGTTGCAGGTGGTCGACCTGCTCGACGGCGGGTTCGGTGGCCATGGGCACCCCCAGAGATCATTACCGACAGATTCGCTACGGTGAGTAGCGTTATGACATCAGAACGGTCGCGCGGTTCGCAGCGACTTCGGGAAATCTCCGACGGGAAGGTGGGCGATGAGCGCTGAGACGACAGGAGTTGCCTCGGGGCGTCCGCGTGACCCCCGTATCGACTCGGCGGTGCTCGACGCCGCGGCGGAGCTACTCGTCGACGTCGGATACCGCAAGCTGACGATGGCCGCGATCGCTGATCGCGCGGGGACGACGAAGACCGCGCTCTACCGCCGCTGGTCGGGCAAGGCGGAGCTGGTGCACGATGTGGCGTTCTCCCGGATGGCGCGGCTACCGCCGTCCAGGGGTGCGGTCGAGGCCGATCTCCGGATCATGGTGGCGGCGGCGCGCGATCTGTTCGCCAGCCCGGTGACCCGCGCCGCACTGCCCGGGCTCATCTCGGACATGGCTGCCGAACCCGAGCTCGCGGCGCGCGTGCACGCCGGCTTCGCGGACGTGTTCGGCGCGTTGCGTGACCGGCTGGTGGTCGCGGTGGAGCGCGGCGAGGTGCACCCGGATGTGGATCCGGACCGGCTCATCGAGGCCGTCGGCGGGGCGGCGATGTTGCACGCACTGTTGCTCGACGACCGCGAATTCGACACCGCGTGGGCCGATCAGCTCAGTGCACTGGTCGTGCACGGAGTTCTCCGATGAGAACTCCGAACCCACCTACACTCGTGGGATGACCACACCGAGCATCAACACCGACGATGTCGTCGAGCAGATCCTGTCCACCTACGACGCGATCACCGTGGTCGGCGCCAGCTCGAATCCGTCGAAAGCCGCCAACGAGGTCCCGGCCTACATGAAGAGCCGGGGCTGGCGGATCATCCCGGTGAACCCTGCGGCCGACGAGATCGTCGGCGAGAAGGTGTACCGAACTCTCGCCGACGTCCCCGAACAGGTCGGCCTCGTCGACGTCTTCCGCCCGGGTCCCGAGTGCGCCGATGTCGCACGGGCGGCCGTCGCGTCGGGTGCGACCGCCCTGTGGCTGCAACTCGGAATCCGTTCGGCGGAGGCGCGGGCGATCGCCGAGGAGGCCGGCCTCCTGTACGTAGAGGACCGCTGCCTGATCATCGAGCAGCGCCGCACCGGCATCGTCCCCGGCTGACGGCAGCGGTGGCCCGGTGAACTTCCTGGACGAGCTCACGCACCAACGACTTCCGCTGTTCCTGCTGTTCGCGTCGTTCGTTGTCACGTTCATCGTCACACGGGTGATCACGCGACTCATCCGGGCGGGCAAAGGCCCCTTCCGGAACAACGTGTCGGACGGTGTCCACGTGCACCACATGGTGCCGGGCCTGATCCTGACGATCGTCGGCGCCTTCGTCTCGGTGGGTGTGAACGGGGCGTCACCAGGCGCGGAGATCAGTGCGGTGCTGATCGGCGTCGGCGCCTCTCTGGTCCTCGACGAGTTCGCGCTGATCCTCCGTCTGCAGGACGTGTATTGGTCACCGGAGGGCCAACTCTCGGTTCAGGTGGTCGCCTTGACGGTCGCCGCGCTGGGGATGGCGGTACTCGGATTCAACCCCCTCGACGACGCGGATGTGGAGCTCGGTCCCGTCGCTCTGGTGGCCACTGTCCCGATCAACGTCGCGTGCGCGTTCCTGTGCGTGTTGAAGGGCAAATTCTCCACGGCCATCGTCGGTGTCTTCATCCCGGTGTTCGCCTGGGCCGGTGCGATCCGGCTCGCCCGGCCACACTCGGCCTGGGCCCGCCGTCGATACTCACCGGCCAAGACGGACAAGGCCCGGGCCCGCGCGAAGCGCTTCGACGACCGCTGGGGCCGTTGGGGACTGAGTATCGGCGACCTCATCGCCGGGAAGCCCACCGATCCCGTGAGCGTGGTGGTGAAGGCGCCGGACGACGCGACGGTCACCGATGCCCGTCCCTCACCCCCGGCCTCGTGATCCGACGGGAGGTGCGGTGAACTACGAGTACTCCTGCGAGATAGTGATGTTCGTCGTCTCGTCGAAGCATGCCTACTTCGGCCGGCCCAAGGACGGACCGGCCGGCGAGGTCGAGACCCGCACACCAGAGTTCGTGGAGGTCGTCGCCGACAAGGGGATTCGCGGAGACCGCTTCTTCGGGGTCCGCGCCCATACCGAGGCTGCGGTGACGTTTCTCGCGCTCGAAGCCTGGTCCGCTGCCGCCGGGGACGCCGACCCGGTTCTGGCACGGCGCAACGTCGTGGTGCGCGGGGTCGAACTCGATCCGCTGCGTGGCCGGGAGTTCGAGCTGGACTCGGGGGCGGGCCCCATCCGATTCCGAGGTGGACGTCCTGCGCATCCGTGTTCGTGGATGGACACCGTCGCCGGCGACGGCGTGCGCAAGGCGCTGATAGGCCGGGGCGGCCTACGGGCGCAGCCGCTGACGTCGGGAACCTTGAGTCTCGGTCGTGCGGTCTTGATCAGCGATGTCGAACTCGACGCCGCCCGCGCCGCCGACCAGGTGCGTCGGGCCCAGCCGTTGTAGCGGGGCAGTAGGAACGGAGACTTGGGCCCTCACTCTGGAGTTGTCAAGGGACGGACGCGGTCCCGAGCTGGGCTCGGGTGCGGAAGGTGCTGCGCGAATGTGTGGCTGGGCCGAGTGTGGCTGGGCGGGTCTGGGTCAGGCGGCGTCGTCGAGTCGCATGGTTCGTCGGTTGTAGGCGGGTAGCGGTCGGCGTCGTGGGTCGATGCTGGCGGGAGGAACGAGCCAGGGATGTCGGTCGAAGCCGAGGATTACGTCCCAGCCGTGGTGATGGACCTGGGTGTGGCAGCGTTGGCAGAGCAGGCAACCGTTGTCGAGATCGGTGGGACCGCCGTCTGCCCAGTGCGCGACATGGTGAACCTGGGTATGTGACGGTGGGGCACCGCATTTGATGCAGCAGGTATCTCGCACGATGACCGCCCTGCGCAGATGTGCTGGGAACAGGCGGTGGGTGTGCCCCATCTGTAGCGGTACGCCTTCGCCGTCGAGGATGATCTCTGTCAGCGACCCGTCACAGGACACCTGTTTGGCGACGGCCTGACTGACCGGTCCGGTCCACGGCATGGTGGCGGGATCAGCGCCGGTGGCGGGGATGGTCAGCATGAGTTGGGTGCGGGGAGATCCGACACTGTCGAGTGTGGCGCCGAGTGCGGCTTGGTCGAGGATCAACTCGAACGCGTCGGCGCGGCGCTGCTCGGCAGTGCGCCGATCGTCGGCGCCGTCGGGTTCGGGTCGCGGGCAGGATCGTTCGTCGATCATGGACAGGAACTTCTCGCCGACCACCTGGGTGAGGTCGGCTCGGATGTCGACACGGCCGTCGTCGGTGGTGTGGGCATTGACCGTGTTCAGCGATGGATCGTCGGCGGCCGGGATACCGGTGTCGGTCGCGTCGGCAATCGTGTTACCGATCGCGCGGGCGTGTTGAAGCACTTGCGTCGGCGTCGCACCGGATAGTGCTTGGGCGATGAGTTCGATCTCGTACTGGGAGCGCTCATCGTCTGAAAGCGCTTCACGACAACGTTTCTCGATCTGGCTATGCCGCGGACGATGGCATCGACGACTTCGGAGGAGGGTCGTCCGTCGGCGGCGTGACGGGCGAGGGTGGGCAGCGTCGGGAGAGCGTCGACGCTTCGCATGGCGCGTAGAGCCGCGGCGGGTGCGTAGCCCATCTCGATCAACACCTTCTTGGTGGTCCCACAGGCCTTTTGTGCGACTCCGAGTTCATCGAGTTCTGCTGCATGCGTGACGATCTGGTGGTCAACGATGTTGCGGATCAGCCGGAGGGTGTCGAGCGCGTCGAAAGTCGCTCTGCCCGTGGGATCGTCGGTGGGCGTG
This sequence comes from Gordonia sp. KTR9, assembly GCF_000143885.2. Taxonomy (NCBI): domain Bacteria; kingdom Bacillati; phylum Actinomycetota; class Actinomycetes; order Mycobacteriales; family Gordoniaceae; genus Gordonia; species Gordonia sp. KTR9. Next base: position 5,212,900 of record NC_018581.1, on the reverse strand, counting down.
GTGGTCTCGATGAGCTGGTCGAGCAGGGTGGCGAGCTCTGGCATGACTCCACTGTACGGGAACATGTGTTCGGTTACGAGGTTTCTCCACAGCCTATCCGCGCGGAAACCAGTGCTGTGTAGCTATTTTCGGTGACGATACGTTTCTTGCAACAGCAGTGCACTGCAGTCACATCCGTATCACTTCTCCGCCGGAAAGCGGCGATCCTGTTGTCTGCCGGTCGCCCACGCCGGGGGTGGCAAGGTTCCGCCCCCATCCTCATTCGGCTCCTCCGAACACATCCGTGGCCACCTCGACGAAACGCGCCGCAGCAGCGGACGGTTTCGAACCCCACAGCAAGCCGAGATGCGCGGTGCCGTCGACGTCGCGGATCGGAACCCCGGCCACACGTTCGTCATCCGCGACGATTGACTCACTGAGAATGCCGACTCCCATTCCGCTGCAAACCAACTCGATGATCGCTTCCGGTGAGGAAGCTTCAATGGCCGGCCGGATGGGTCCGCCCGCTGTAGCCGCCGCCGCGTCGAACACGCTTCGGATTCCTGCTCCGGAGGGCAGGCAGATGAGTGACCGGTCGCGAAGGGCGGCGAGGTCGATGGTTCGGCCGGGGAGACGGCCGTCCGCGGGCATCACGGCAACGACGCGCTCGGCGATGATGGTCATGGAGGCGACTCCCGGCGGGAGTTCGCCGCCGTATCCGGCCAGTGCGACGTCGAGGCGACCGTCCTCTATCGATGCGATCAACTCGGTCGACGGCGACTCGCGGAGGCTCAGCTCGATCTGCGGGTGAGTCGTCCGGAAGGTGCCCAGGGCTGCGAACAGGGGGGCGATCGTGCACCCCTCGACCATCCCGACCGCCAGGCTCCCGCGGACCAGTCCGGCGACCTCGCTGACGGTTCGGGCGACGTCGTCGGCAGCGGCGAGCGCGCGCCGCGCTGCGGGGAGTGCTGCCCGCCCGGCGTCGGTCAGGCGGACCGTACGAGCGGACCGGTCGAATAGGGCCGAACCGAGTTCCCGTTCGAGGGTGCGGATCTGCGCGCTGATGTTGGGCTGGGTGGTGTGCACGCGCGCCGCAGCCGCGGTGAAACTGCCTTCCGCGGCGATGGCCGCGAAGTACTCGAGCTGCCGGAGTTCCATAACTGTCAATGATAGTCGGCATCTGCAGCATCACTTGGACTTATTCGGGCGTTGGGGAGACGCTGGGGGAACACCGAGAGGAGCTGTCATGACCGACTACGAAATCGCACGCACGCCCGAGGATCTGACCAGGCTGTTCGTCGAGTACTCCAATGCGGGGGACGCGGACGCCGTGGCCTCGCTCTACGACGACGATGCAGTGATGGCTTATCCGCCCGGAGAGGTCACGCGCGGACGGGCCGCTATCCGCGACCTCTGGGCTTCGGTTCTCGCGCACCGGCCCACGTTCGTGCCGGAGCCACCGTTGCCGACCTTGATGTTCCGGGACGATCTCGCACTCACCTCGACGCCGCCGCGTGACGGCGCCGGTGCTCGCGCACAGGTGGTGGCGCGGCGATCCGACGGATCGTGGGTACGGATCATCGACCAGCCGGAGTTCCAGACGCCCGACCACTGAGACTTCGGCACCGATTTTCTGAGGCCGGATTCAGATCTCGTGCTAGCTTCGCTGTGGTGGCGGTTACACCCGCCCGGGCGACGGCGAAGAAGGGACGGATCGGCGTGGCAGTACCGGAAGCAGGCGGTGTCGCCGCGAAGATCGCATCCCGACTCGCCGGCAAGCGCGGTACCCCGATCTCGGTCGAGTCCGCGAGACTGCTGCCCGCGGGCGCGAGTCGCGCCACATACGCCGCCACCCTCGTCGAGAGTTCGGGACGGTCCGAGCCGATCATCATCCGCGCCGTCCCGGCAGCGACCGACGACGGCGGACTGCACGCCGAGGCGCAGGTCCTGCGCGCTGCAGCCGATGCCGGCGTCCCGGTGCCGGAGATCCTCGACGCGGGTTTCGACGAAGACGGCAATGTCCTGGGGTTTCCCTATCTGGCAATGAATTTCATCGAGGGAGAGTCCATCCCCCGCCGGATACTGCGGGACGACGCTCACGCCGGTGCGCGTGCCCGCTTCGTCGATCAGTGCGGCGGGATCCTCGCCCGGATCCACCGGATCGACGTGGCCCAGACGCCCGGTCTCGCCGAACTCGCCGATCCCCTCGACGGGTTGCGGGAACTGTTCCCACGCGAATTCGAGTCCATGCCCGCGGGATTGGTGCTGGCGACGCAGTGGCTCACCGACAACCGCCCCGAACCGTCACCGCGGCAATGCCTCGTGCACGGTGACTTTCGGCTGGGAAATCTCCTCGTCGGCGCCGAAGGCATTGCGGCGGTGCTCGATTGGGAACTCGTCCACCTCGGCGACCCGGTCGAGGACCTCGGCTGGCTGTGCGCGAAAGCGTGGCGCTTCGGAGGATCGTCGCCGGTGGCCGGGATGGGAAGCCGCGACGCGCTGCTGGACGCGTATGCGCGAGAGGCGGGCTGGCGTCCCACCGAAGCCGCGCTGCGCTGGTGGGAGCTCTACGCGACCGTGAAGTGGGGACTGATCTGCGCGGTGCAGGCCGCGCGACATCTCGACGGGGTCGAACGGTCGGTGGAACTGGCCGCCATCGGACGTCGAAGTGCGGAACAGGAATTCGACGCCCTGCTCGACCTGGGCCTCGTGACACCCGAGGTGGTGCCCGATCCGCTGAACGGGTCGTCGACGCCCGACCCGAACGACGGTGTCTACGGCTCGCCGAGCGCGGTCCAACTGCTCGAAGCGGTCGCCGAGTTCCTGCGGTCCGATGCGGTGCAGGCGGAGTTGTCACCGCAGGTCCGCTTCCACACGAGGGTGGCGGGGAACGTCGTCGACGTCGTGCGTCGGCAGACACTCCGGGCGGCACAGGACGCGGCCGCGAGTGCGCAACGCCTGAGTGCCCTCGGGATCGCCGACCAGCGCGCACTCTGTGAAGCGCTGTGGTCCGGTGAACTCGACGGGACCGACGAGAAGGTCCGCGCCGCCGTAGTCGCCGACGTGCGGGCCCGACTCCTCGTCGCCAACCCCAAGTACTTCGCGGTCCCTCATCCGTGACCGCCGGACATCCGATCCCAACCGAGAGGGGTTCATCGTGGACTTCGCACTGCCCGAGTCGCTGAAAGACTACCTGGCCGAACTCGACGCCTTCATCGAAGCCGAGATCGTCCCCCTCGAGCAGGCCGACGACAACATCCGGTTCTTCGACCACCGGCGTGAGGACTCCCGAACAGACTGGGAGCGAGGCGGTCTGCCGAACAAGGAGTGGGAAGCGCTCCTCGGTGAGGCAAGGCGGCGGGCCGATGCCGCCGGTCATTTCCGCTACCCTTTTCCGGCCGAGTTCGGCGGCCGGGACGGATCGAACCTGGCGATGGCGATCATCCGCGAGCACTTGGCGTCGAAGGGGCTCGGGCTGCATTGCGATCTGCAGAACGAGCACGCCATCGTCGGCAACAACATCGGTCTGCTCCTCATGCTCGAATACGGCACGCCCGCGCAGCAGGAGGAATGGGTCGAAGGACTGGCCGCGGGGACGAAGTTCTTCGCCTTCGGCATCACCGAACCCGACCACGGCTCCGACGCCACCTACATGGAGACGACCGCCGTCCGCGACGGCGACGACTGGATCATCAACGGTGAGAAGACGTGGAACACCGGTATCCATGCCGCGCACCGCGACATCGTGTTCGCCCGCACCAGCGGAGAACCCGGCGATGCCCGCGGGATCACCGCTTTCCTCGTCGACCCGCAGGACCCCGGGTTCGCTGTCGAGGAGTACCTGTGGACGTTCAACATGCCGACCGACCATGCACACATCTCGCTGCGGGATGTCCGGGTGCCGGACTCCGCGGTGTTCGGCGCCGAGGGCGCCGGCCTGCAGGTCGTGCAGCACTTCTTCAACGAGAACCGCATCCGCCAGGCGGCGTCCAGTCTGGGTGCCGCACAGTACTGCGTCGACCGTGCGGTGGCATACGCCAACGAGCGTGCCCCTTTCGGCAAGAAGCTGTCGACGAATCAGGCGATCCAGTTCCCGCTCGTCGACCTGCACACCCGGTGCGCGATGATCCGGGCCCTGATCCGCGAAACCGCCTGGAAGATGGACACCCACGGGCCGTTCGCCGCGTCTGCGGAGGTCTCGATGTGCAACTACCAGGCGAATCGGCTGTGCTGCGACGCTGCCGACCAGGCGATGCAGGTGTTCGGCGGACGCGGTTACTCGCGGCACGAACCGTTCGAGCACATCTACCGTCACCATCGGCGCTACCGGATCACCGAGGGTGCCGACGAGATCCAGATGAGACGCGTCGCCGGATACCTGTTCGGTTTCATGTCGGGAAAGGCGCCCAAAGGAGTGCAGTCGTCCTGAGTAGGCTGACCACATGATCGCGGTCATCATCATCGTGGCCACCGTGGTGGTCGCACTGTTCATTCTCGGCGGCGCCGCCTGGTTCGCGTACGACTCGGACAAACGAGTGCGCACCTTCGCGCGATCCACCGACCTGATTCCCGGCCGACCGGGCCGCGCGCCCGATAGCTGGGCCACCGACAACACCCGAGAAGCGCTGCTGCATCGGCGGATTCGGTATGCCATCGCGGACGTGCACGCGAACCCGGCGATCCCGCACGACGACGAACTCGTCGCGGCGCGCAACCGCCTCGACGACGCGGTCTTCGAACTCGACGACCGGCTCATCGCGTCGGTGGACCTCGGCGAGGACGAGGCGACCGAAGCGCTCGATCACGCCGAGGCGGCTGTCAAGGATCTCGAGAAGCTGCCGAAGAAGCTGTGGGAGGCTCCGCGGGAGGAGCAGCTCGCCGATCTGGACCGCGTCGCGCGCGTTCTGACGCGCGGCTGACCGCTCATATCACCGTGGGCCGAGGCGGCGGGTCCGGCTGCGGGGGTGCGGGCTGCGGGTCGGGAGCCGGCGGCGGAGTGGGTACGGGGATCGGCGGTTCCGGTGGCGGCTCCGGGATGGGCTCCGGCGCAGGAATGGGCTCGGGCGGTGGCGGTGGCGGCGGGACCGGTTGACTCATGTCCGGACTCCTCTCGACGCGAACGTCTGGTTCGTCTGGTTTGTCTCGTGATGCCTCCACCGACGCTACGCCCGTGCCGGGGCACGGGCCACCTGGTCGGTGCTAGGAGCCGGCCAGCTCCAGCAGCTTCCGGACGGTCCGCAGATTACGTCCGGTTCCCTGCACACCCAGACCGCGAGCGATGACCGGCGCGGTCAACGTCGAGCGGCCCGCCCCGTCGGCGTAGCGGATGTGCAGATCGGACCCGATGACCCGGACGACGTCCTCGCCGAAGTCCTTGCGCTCGAAGGCGGTCACCTTGTCGGGCGCCGGTTCGCCGGTCAGGAAGTAGACGTAGGAGTACTTGTCGTCGACGATGTCGAACGGATGCGCGTCCAGCGCGGCACGGACCTGGTCGGTCGTGCGGCTGATGACCTCGCGGAACCAACCGTAGCGCTCCTCCATCGCGGTCTCGAGAGCGCGGTCGAACTCGTCCGGGTCGGGAGGTGGCGAACAGATCAGATTGCCCGACGCGATGTAGGTCGTGACCTCATCGGCACCGAGGTCGGTTGCGATCTGGCGCAATTCGGCCATCGGGAGTTTCGCCCCGCCGACGTTGACGGCGCGGATCAGTACGATGCGCCGGCTCACGGACGCACCTTCGACAGGTCGGTCCGCACCAGCATGACGTTGTAGTCGTCCCATCGCGAGACGACGAAGTAGAGGTCCTCTCCCGACGACCGAGGGTGGATGTAGGGCGTGTACAGGCCGCTGGACTGCCTCTGGGAGATGAGCACTCGCTCTCCGCTCCACGGTCCCACGGGTGACGGCGACGTGCGCATCATGATCGTCCCCGCGCGCTCGGTCAGCATGACGAACCGGCCGAGAAAGGCGTTGTAGGCCACCGAGATCTCGCCCACCGGACCGGCGACGATCGGCGCGGCCTCGGCCGGATTCGACGACCACGACGTGCCGCCCCGGAAGTACTGATACCGGTTGAGGTTCAGGATGTCGGCGGGACGGAACCGGGCCACGTGGGCCGAGCCGAAACGCCCATTCGGCGTGCCGTATTGGTAGATGTACTCACCGCTTCGGAGGAAGGCGCCCATCTGAAACCGGTTGTGGCCACTCGCCACCTGGGGAACGCCGGGAATCGTCAGGTCGGTGTTCCAGCGGAGGGTGTTGTTGTCGACGGTCCAGGTCTGACCATTGTTGTGCGACAGGGCGATTCCCGAGTAATTCGTGCTCCACCGGCCGGGGCCGAGCCAACGATGGATCGACATGAAGCTGACGAACTGGGTGCCGTTGACCGAGATCCCGCCGGTGGGGATTCGACCGACCTCGATGTTGCGCACCCCGACCGCGTTGAACATGGGTTGTGCCCATGTCGGATGTGCCGATGACACCGAGGCACCTGACCGGACCGATCCCGGTACGGCGTTCGGGAATCGGATTCCCTTGGCCAGATCGGAGTTCGCGTCACTACGCAGCATCGTGTTGTGCTTCCAGGCCATCTGGCCCGCGCACTTGCCCCATGTGTCGCCGAAGGCCATCAGTATCTGGCCGGAGCCGTTGTCCCACGGCACGCCGACGTCGGTGGCGGTGATACCGAAACGGGTGTCGGTGCGAGCGGGACTTCGCGGACCGGTCACCCACGAGACGGCCTTGCTGGCACCGGTGAGTTTCGGGAGCGGCCCCTGTGGCTTCTTGCCGCCCGCCCGATAGCTGCCGAAGTCGAGACTGCCCCACCCGAGCTCGCTGGACCCCGAACTTCCGGTGCTCCCGACGTCTCCTCCGGTGATGCCGGTGACGTTGCAGACCGCGGCTCGCGCCGGTGCCGGCACAGCAGCGAGCAGACCGCCGGCCAGGCCGACGGCGGCAATGGTTGCGATGACGCGGCGTCGGACATGGTGGGCAGGGCGCAGACGAGTCCGGCTGCGTCGAGGCATGGACGTACCCCCTGAGGAAACGACAGTGGCGTCAGTGTTGCAGAAGTGGCAGGGGGCATCGTCGCCGATGCCAAACCGATGCCGGTGCGTGACCCTTCGAGGCTCGCTCCGAATTGTCGTTCCCCGATTCCGATGAACGACGCGAGCGCTGTTCTCCGGAGGGGGGACGAGGTCGCGAGGATCAGCGGTGAGTGGCCACGACGAACGTGCGGCGGAAGGGCAGAACGGTGCCCCACTCCCGTCGCGGATAGGCCTCGGCGAAGCGTTCCTTCAGGTCGGCGATGAAGCGCTTCCGGAGGTCGTCGGTGAGCGCCTGCAGGTAGGGACGGGCGCCCGTTCCGGACATCCAGTCGAACACCGGATCCTGGCCGTCGAGCACGTGGAAGTAGGTCGTCTCCCACGCGTTGACGTGGTAGCCGCGCTCGGCGAAGAAGTCCAGGTACACCTCGGCGTCGAGACGCGGCAGCCCGCGTAGGTCGCCGAACGCCCCGACATACGGTTCGGTCACGGCGAGCTCGGCGAGAGCCGCGTGGGTCGGCGAGTCGGTGTTGTTCGGGACCTGTAACGCGAACGCGCCGCCGTCGGTGAGATAACCGAGCAGCCGGTCGATCACCCCGAGGTGATCGGGGACCCACTGGAACATCGCGTTGGAGATCATCAGGTCGACCGGCCGGTGCGGCGCCCACTGCGAGACGTCGACGGCGTCGTAGTTGGCGCGCGGGTCGGTGTTGTCGCGGATGGCCCGGTCGACCATCTCCGCCGAGTCGTCGATGCCCAGGATCTCGGCCGCCGGCCAGAGTGCACGCAGGTGCTTGGTCAGATGGCCCGGTCCGCAACCCAGGTCGACCACCGACAGCGGGTTGGTCGGGATCTGCGCGATGAGGTCGAGAAACGGCCGCGCGCGATCGTCGGCGAATTGCAGATAGCGTGTCGGGTCCCACACAGCCATGGGTCCACCCTAGACACCACTGGTGCCCGGCGCCCGAGATGTCGGGAACGCCGTCGGTTTGCCCCCTCGACGAGGGTGCTGCCGGCCATCGCGCCTGCCGTAGGCTTCCGTGCGTGACAGCTTCTGCGAACCCGACAGCCGACGGCTCCTCCGCAGACCCGGGAGCGGGGTCGGACGTCGTCGAGATCTCGACCGACGGTGCCTGCCTGGGCAACCCGGGCCCGGGCGGATGGGGTGCGGTGCTCCGCTACAAGGGCACCGAGAAGCGGATCTCCGGTTCCGAGCCCGATACGACGAACAACAAGATGGAACTCACGGCCGCCATCGAGGGTCTCGCGGCACTGACCAGACCGTCGAACGTCGTCATCTACACCGACTCGACGTACGTCCGCAACGGGATCATGAAGTGGGTCAACGGCTGGCAGGCGAACGGCTGGAAGACCAAGGACCGCAAGCCGGTCAAGAACGCGGATCTGTGGCGCCGTCTGGTCGAGGAGGAGAAGCGGCATCAGGTGGAGTGGCGCTGGGTGAAGGGGCATGCCGGCGATCACTTCAACGAGATCGCCGACGAACTGGCGACGACCGCGGCCCGGTCGGTCGCCCGATGACCCCGGTGGCGGTGGCCCTCGAACCCGTGCGCGACGAGCACCTGGTCGAGGCGATCGAGGGTGCGGGCGGACGGATCGTCGGCCTGGACGACGCGCGGGTGCTGGTGTGGATCGGACCCCCGTCGGACTTTCCGGAGCTGCCCGACACGGTCGAGTGGGTGGCCCTCAAGACCGCGGGGATCGAGGACTTCGTGGCCGCCGACATCCTCGACGACCGCCGCATCTGGACCAACGCGTCGGGCTTCTATGCCGAGAACGTCGCCGAGCATGCGCTGGCGCTTCTCCTCGCGGGACTTCGGCAGATCAACACCGCCGTCCTCCGGCACTGGGACAAGGAGCGGATCGACACCGCGGTCCGGTCACTGCACGGTTCCACCGTGGCCATCGTCGGAGCCGGCGGGATCGGCGCATCTCTCGCTCCGCGCCTCCGGGCATGCGGTGCCCGCGTCGTCGCGGTGAACCGGTCGGGCCGAGAGGTCCCCGGCGCGCACGAGGTCCGCCGATCGGACGAGTTGGTCGACCTTTGGGCGACGATCGACCACGTCGTGCTGGCCGCGCCGGCGACGCCCGAGACACGGCACATGATCAACGCCGACAGCCTGGCCGCGCTGCCCGCGCACGCATGGGTGGTGAACATCGCGCGCGGCCCCCTGGTCGACGAGGAAGCGCTGTACCGCGCGTTGGCCGACGGTCAGATCGCCGGGGCTGCTCTCGATGTGACCGATCCGGAACCGCCCGCCGAGGACCATCCGCTCTGGTCCCTGCCGAACGTGATCATCACCCCGCACGTCGCCAACCCGGCGTCGGGACTGACGCGTGAGCTCGCGCCGTGGGTCGCCGAGAATCTGCGTAGGTTCGCCGCGGACGAGGATCTCCTGTCCGTGGTCACCGTCGGACGGGATTACTGAGGTCTCGACCGGCCGGTTGCGACCGATTTCTAGAACACGTTCTCGTTTTTGGGTTCGACGTGGCATGGTCGACGGGTGATTCTCGACAGATTCCGGATAGACGACCAGGTGGCCATCGTGACCGGCGCGAGCCGGGGGCTCGGGGCGGCGATCGCGGTCGCCTTCGCCGAGGCCGGCGGCGATGTGGTGATCGCGGCCCGCAGCGAGTCCGACCTCGAACAGGTCGCCGAACGGGTCCGTGCCGCGGGCCGGCGCGCCCACACCGTCGCCGTGGACCTCGCCGACCCCGATGCGGCGGCTGCGCTCGCGCAGACCGCGGTCGATGAGTTCGGGCGACTCGACACCGTGGTCAACAATGTCGGCGGTGCGATGCCCCGGCCGCTGTTCGACACGAGTCCCAAGCACCTGCGGGATGCCTTCGATTTCAACGTCGGTAATGCACACGCGCTCGTCGTCGCCGGTGCCAAGCAGATCCTCGCGACCAGCGGTCAGGGTTCGATCATCAACATCACCTCCGCGGTCGGCCGTCTGCCCGGGCGTGCCTACGCGGCCTACGGCACCGCGAAAGCCGCTCTCGCGCACTACACCCGCATCGCGGCGATGGATCTGAATCCGAAGATCCGGGTGAACGGGATCGCGCCGGGCGCCATCCTGACGTCGGCGCTGGAGATCGTCGCGGGTGACGAGGGGATGCGCAGCGCCGTCGAGACATCGACGCCGCTGCACCGGCTGGGCGATCCGGAGGACATCGCCGCGGCCGCGCTCTACCTGGCGTCACCGGCGGGCGCCTACGTCACCGGCAAGATCCTGGAGGTCGACGGCGGCATCATCGCGCCCAACCTCGACCTTCCGATCCCGGATCTCTGATCAATCCGAGCCGCGCTCGAGCGCCCCGGCGATCTGCTGTTCGAGATGTGCGGCCGCCACCTGCGGAACGTCGATGATGCCGTCGAGCTCGGCGCGGACCTTCTTGTAGGCGGCCTGCCGCTCGGCCGGCGTGGCCCCGGCGTCGGCGGCGACGTTGATCAGTTTGCGCGCCCGGTCGAGTGCCTCGCGCTCGACCGGGGAGAAGCCGGACTGCTTGCGACGCCGTGCTTCTCGCTCGGCTGCGTCGAAGGCGGCGGCGTAGTCGCCGACCGCGTCGCGGTACTCGGCGAAATCCGCCGGCGACATCGATGTCGCGGCCGTGGAGAGGTCCGCGGCGGCGGGATCGGGTCGCAGGTCGTCCGCGCGCACCCGGGCCCGGTGGAAGGCGAGGGTCAGCGGCTCGCGCATGTCGGTCATCAGCGGGTACTCGATCAGGGTCGCGAGATCGAGTTCGTAGGCGAACCACTTCTCGTTGAGTGCGTCGTGCTGTCCGAGCACCCTGCGCAGCTGATCGGCCGAGGTCGTCGTGAGCTTGAGCTGCTCGGACTGTGCGGTGGCCTTGATCCGAGCGAGCTCGATCTTGTCCCTGCGCCGCTTCTCGTTGTACTTGCCGATCGAACCCGCCCACCCGCCGACGACCGCGCCGATCGGGAAGATCAGCCACCAGTTGTCCGTGGCAAAGTTGACGATCTCGTTCACGGCTCAACTGTACCGAGACCTGGACGTAGGTCATTAGGGTTGACGAATGGCCGATCCCGATGCCCCGAAGCTCACCGTCGAGACCGTCGATGCGTGGCGAGAGTGGTTGCGCGACAATCACGAGACGTCGCCCGGAGTGTGGCTTGTGTTCTGGCGCAAGGGCTCGGGCCGGGAGCCGATCGACTACGACGAGTGTGTTCGCGAGGCGCTGTGCTGGGGGTGGATCGACGGTCACACCCGTGTCATCGACGAACAACGCCGCGGCATGTGGTTCACCCGGCGCGGGCGCAACAGCGGGTGGTCGGCGTCCAACAAGGCGCGCGTCGCCGACCTCGCGGCCGCCGGCCGCATCCAGCCCGCCGGTCAGGCCGTCATCGACGACGCCCAGGCCCGCGGCCTCTGGACCCTGTTCGACGACGCCGAGGCACTGATCGAGTCCCCCGAACTGGCCGCCGCGCTCGACGCCGACCCCGCCGCCCGGGCCAACTGGGATGCGTTCCCGCCGAGCGCTCGTAAGTTCGGACTGTCGCAGATCGCCCTGGCGAAACGACCCGAGACCAAAACCAAACGCATCGCCGGCCTCGTCGAACGCGCGGCGCGCAACGAGCGACCTTCGTGACCCTTCGAGGCTCGTCGCTTACGCTCCTCGCACCTCAGGGAGCGGGGGTGGGCGCGTCGCTTACGCTCCTCGCACCTCAGGGAGCGGGGGTGGGCTCGTCGCTTACGCTCCTCGCACCTCAGGGAGCGGAGGGGACGCCTTTACTGCTCCCTGAGGTGCGAGCGAAGCGAGCCACGAAGGGTTGGCGACGTGTCTCACTGGGCCCTTCGTGGCTCGTCGCTATCGCTCCTCGCACCTCAGGGAGCAGTGGTTTTGCGGTTCTTTCGGATTAGGGAGCAGAGGGGGTCGCTCAGGTCGCCTCGATGGCTCCGGTGAACTGACTCTCGTAGAGCCGGCAGTACGCGCCGCGGGCGGCGAGCAGTTCGTCGTGGCTGCCCTGCTCGACGATGTGACCGTCCTCCATGACGACGATGACGTCGGCGTCGCGCACCGTGGACAACCGGTGCGCGATGACGAAACTCGTACGGTCCGACCGCAGATTCGCCATCGCCTTCTGGATGAGCAGCTCGGTGCGGGTGTCGACGGAGCTGGTCGCCTCGTCGAGGATCAGGATCGTGGGACGGGCGAGGAACGCCCGCGCGATCGTGATGAGCTGCCGCTCACCGGCACTCACCCCGCCGCCCTCGTCGTCGAGGACGGTGTCGTAACCGTCGGGAAGGGTCCGCACGAAGTGGTGGACGTGACTCATCCGGGCCGCGTCGAGCACTTCTTCCCGCGAGGCGGTGGGGTCGCCGTAGGCGATGTTTTCGTAGATGGTGCCGCCGAAGAGCCACGAGTCCTGCAACACCATGCCGGTGCGTTCGCGTAGGTCGTCGCGGGTCATCTGGGTCGAGTCGACTCCGTCCACGCAGATGACGCCCGAATCGACGTCGTAGAACCGCATGATCAGGTTGACCAGGGTGGTCTTGCCCGCGCCGGTCGGACCGACGATCGCGACCATGTGTCCGGGGCGGGCCACCAGGCTGAGGTTCTCGATGAGCGGTTTGTCCTCGACATAGCGGAAGGACACGTCGTCGAACTCGATGAGTCCCTTGTCGTCGGTCGGGGTCTTCGGGCTCGCGGCGTCCGGCGACTGTTCGTCGGCGTCGAGGATGTCGAAGATCCGCTCGGCGGATGCGACGCCGCTCTGCATCAGGTTGATCATCGAACCGATCTGGGTCAGCGGCTGGGTGAACTGGCGCGAGTACTGGATGAACGCCTGCACCTCACCGAGACTCAGCGATCCCGACGCCACGCGCAGCCCACCGACGACCGCGACCGCGACGTAGTTCAGGTTCCCCAGGAACATGATCGTCGGCATGATGACGCCCGAGATGAACTGCGCCCGCCAACTGGACTCGTACAGCTTCTGGTTGCGTTCGTCGAAGGTCGTCTGGATCTCGCGCTGGCGGCCGAAGGCGGTCACCAGCTCGTGGCCGGTGAAGGCCTCCTCGACCTGAGCGTTGAGGGCGCCGGTCGAGGACCACTGCGCCGAGAAGTGCGGCTTCGACCGTTTGGCGATCACGCCGGTCGCGATGATCGCCAGCGGAACCGTGGCCACGGCGATCAGGGCAAGCAGCGGCGAGATCCAGATCATCATGATCAGCAGCGCGATCACCGTCAGCACCGAGTTGGCGAACTGGGAGATGGTCTGCTGCATGCTCTGTGACAGATTGTCGAGGTCGTTGGTCACCCGACTCAGCAGCTCACCGCGAGGCATGGTGTCGTAGTAGCGTAGCGGCAGGCGATGGACCTTGGCCTCGACGTCGTCGCGCAGCCGACGGATGGTGCCGACGACGACGATGTTCAGCAGGTAGCCGGCCAGCCACGCGAGCAGTGACGAGACGACGTAGAGCGCCAGGGTGATGAGCAGCACGCGGCCGACTTCGCCGAAATCCACTCCGACGCCGGGTGTCACGTCCATCGAGGAGACCATGTCGGCGAAGGTGTCGTCCCCGCTCTCGCGGAGGCCGGCGACCGCCTGTTCCTTGGTGAGCCCCTCGGGCAGGGTGCGTCCGATGACGCCGTCGAAGACGAGGTCGGTGGCGTAACCGAGCACGCGGGGCGCGATCGCGATCAGCACGACCGAGCCCACCAGCGAGGCCAGCGTCACGGTCATCAGCATGCGATAGGAGGCCAGTTGTGCGACAACGCGTTTGACCGAAGGCCAGAACGAACGGGGTTTGGATTCGGGTCCGGCCGCCATCGGCGGACCTCCGGGCCGGGTCATGCGCGCTCCTCCATCGCCATCTGCGATTCGACGATCTCGGCATAGGTGGGACACGACTGGCGCAGGTCGTCGTGCGTACCGAGACCGACGATCCGTCCGCGATCGAGGACGACGATCTGCTCGGCGTCGATGATGGTCGAGATACGTTGGGCCACCACGATCACCGCCGCCTCGCGTGTGGCCGGACGCAGTGCGGCGCGCAACCGTGCATCCGTGGTGAGGTCGAGCGCGGAGAACGAGTCGTCGAACAGGTAGATGGCCGGTCGGCGGATGAGTGCCCGAGCGATCGCCAGGCGCTGGCGCTGTCCGCCGGAGACGGTCGTGCCGCCCTGGGACACCTTGGTGTCGAGCCCGTCGGGCATCGCCGACACGAAGTCCTCGGCCTGCGCGATCCGCAGGGCCTCCCAGATCTCGTCGTCGGTCGCGTCGGCCTTGCCGTGCAGCAGGTTCGAGCGGACGGTTCCCGAGAAGAGGTACGGCCGCTGCGGAACCAGGCCGACGACCGATCGCAGTTCATCGGGGTCGAGCCGCTTCACGTCCGTACCGCCGACCCGGACCGCGCCGGACGTCGTGTCGATCAGTCGCGGGACCAGCCCGACGAGTGTCGTCTTGCCCGACCCGGTCGATCCGACGATCGCGGTCGTCGTGCCCGGCTCGACGCGGAAGTCGATGCCGCTCAACACCGGGTCGTCGGCGCCGGGGTAGCGGAACTCGGCGGCGTCGAACTCCACCATGCCCGGATGGGTGGCGAATCCGATCGGCTCACTGGGCGGATGGACCGAGGTGTCGGTGGCCAGGACCTCGGAGATGCGCTCGGCGCAGACCGCCGCGCGCGGTGCCATCATCGCCAGGAACGACGCCATCATCACCGACATCAGGATCTGCATGACGTAGCTCATCACGGCGGTCAGCGCGCCGATCTCGAGCGAACCGTCGGAGACCGCGTGACCGCCGAACCAGATGACCGCGACGATGGTGACATTGGTGATCACCATGACGACCGGGAACATCAGGGCCATCAGCCGTCCGACGTGCAGGGTCGCATCGGCGAGATCGTCGTTGGCGACGGCGAACCGCCTGCGCTCGTAGTCCTCCCGCACGAACGCCCGGACGACCCGGATGCCGGTGATCTGCTCGCGCAGGACGCGGTTGACGTTGTCGATCCGTTCCTGCATGGCGCGGAAGCCGGGGATCATCTTCGCGATGATGGCCCCCATCGAGACCCCGAGTACGGGTACCGCGATGGCGATGACCCACGACAATGCGGGCGCCTCGCGGACTCCCATGATGATGCCGCCGATGCACATGATCGGAGCCATCACCAGGATCGCGCTGCTCATGACGATGAGCATCTGCACCTGCTGGACGTCGTTGGTGGTGCGGGTGATCAACGACGGTGCACCGAAGGTGCCGACCTCGCGTGCGGAGAAGGAGTTCACCCGGTGCAGCAGGTCGCCGCGGATGTCGCGCCCGACCCCCAGCGCGGCGCGGGACCCGAAGAACTGGGCGGCGACCGTGACGATGATCTGCGCGACGCTCACCAGCAGCATCCATCCGCCGATGCGCAGGATGTAGCCGGTGTCCCCGCGGGCCACGCCGTTGTCGATGATGTCGGCGTTCAGGCTCGGCAGGAACAGCATCGCGGTGGTCGCGAGCAGCTGCAGCACGATGACGAGTACGACGTTGATCCGGTACCGCGCCAGGTACGTGCGGATGAGGCGGGTCAGCATCTGACCGCCGGGAGCGAGAGTGGGCCGTGTTCTACTGCGATCACCTGCGCAAGACTAGTTGCCGCTCGCAACGGACGCCTCTGAGTATCGCCCGGGCGGTGTGCGGGGCCGGCGAGGACGGCGGTCTGCCGCTCAGACGGTCGGCGGTTCGGTCAGCGCGACGGCCGCCTCCGCAGTGTGGGTGAGGAAGGTGAACGACTCCTGGAAGTAGAGGTTCACCACATCGCCGTCGTGTGAGTCGTAGCCGATCGACACGTCCTGGCCGATGGTCAGCTCGAAGTCGCCGCCGCGCGTGCTCATGACGAACGCGCCGCTGATCGCCGGCGCCCACACGATGTCGCCGGTGAACAGCCGCTGGATGTGTTCGAGGATCGGGTAGCCGTGGTTCGACGTCTCGTTGACCTGGGTGTAGGCCTCGGCCGACAGGGCCACCGCGTACGGACCGTCGACCGACGCGAGTCGTAGCGTGCTCAGCGCCTGACTGACCGCCTCCGGGTAGTCGCGGACGTCGGTGGGCAGCGGGATCGGGGAGGCGGAGGCCTCGGCGCGAATCCCATTGATCGACGCCGCGGTGTAGCCCTCGAAGATGGCCCGGTCCTCGGCGAGCGCGAGTTCGCGCGCGGCGTCCACGACCGGATCCCAGTCGGAGTCCTTCGCGCCGCGATCGACGTCGTCGATGGCCTCCCGGGACACGGTGAACGGGACCTTGAGTTCGACCAGCGACTGGGTGCGACGCTGGAACGCGGTGATGCCCTGGGCGGGCGAGTCGATCTTGGTGCGATGTCCCAGGGTCACCGACGCGGTGTCGGAGCCGAGCGGCCCGGTGACGTCGACGAGGCGCCGGCCCGCGACGTTGCGTTTGAACGAGCGGGTGGCCTCCTCCTCGATCTCCGCCCACGCCGCGTCGGAGATCGGCGCGAGTTCGCGATGCAGGTTGTTCATGGTGTCCTCCTGGTGCGGCCGGGATGGGGTTTCCGGGGTGCGGTGGTCGGGTCTCGGGGTGTCGTCAGTGCAGTGACCCGATGCCCAGCGAACCGTCGGAACGGGTCGTCGGGGACGGGGGTGCGGCGTCGGGCGCGGGCGGCAGCTCTTCGAGGAAGTCGAGGGTCGGGGTGAAGAACTGCGATCCGGTCACCGCGGTGGTGAAGTCGAGGAGGCGGTCGTAGGTGCCGGGCGGGTCGCCGATGAACATCTTGCGCAGCATCTCCTCGGTGACGTCGGGCGCTGCCGAGTAGGCGATGTAGAAGGTGCCGTTCACGCCGGTGCCGGAGACGTCGCCGTAGGGCATGTTGTCGCGGACCACGTCGATCTCCTCGCCGTTCTCGTCCTCGACGACGTTCAGCGCGATGTGGGAGTTCGGCGGCTTCACCTCGTCGGACATCTCGACGTTGTCGAGCTTGGTGCGTCCGATCGCGGCTTCTTGCTCCTCGGTGCTCAGGTCGTTCCACGACGACAGGTCGTGCACGTACCGCTGGATCGCGACGTAGCTGCCGCCCGCGAAGTCCGGGTCCTCCGCGCCGACCGTGATGGCGTCGATCGCGGCCTGTCCGGTCGGGTTCTCGGTGCCGTCGACGAACCCGATGAGGTCGCGCAGGTCGAAGTAGCGGAAGCCGTGCACCTCGTCGACCACGGTGACCGCGCCCCCGAAGGACTCGGTGATCTTGGCACCGAGCTCGTAGCACAGGCCCATGTCGTCGGACTTGATGTGCACGAGCAGGTCCCCGGGCGTCGCCGGGGCGGTGTGGACCTCGCCCTCGTAGGGAACGAACGGACGCAACGAACGGGGCCGCGGGCCGGCGAACAGGCGGTCCCACGCCGCAGACCCGATCGACACGATGCCGGCCAGTGCGGCCTCCGGTGCCCGCGAGGACACCGCGTTGTTCAGCCCGGGAATTTCTTCCAGCGCATCGCGAACCGCGTCTTCACCGCCGTCGTCGATGGTGAAGACGAGGAAGATCGCCGACTTCGTCTTCCGGGTCAGGATCGTCTGGGGCACCGGCACGCCCAACACCCTAGCCGATCGTCACCCGGCGTGGGGTGGCAGATCATGCTGCGAATGTATAGGGCAGGCAACCCTTTTCGACGACGAGGTGCGGACGAGTCCGCGTCAGCTGCGCGGTGTGGCCCGCGCCACCGCCCGGCCGGCGGCGCGCCCGGAGAAGATGCATCCGCCGAGGAACGTCCCCTCCAGGGCGTTGTACCCGTGTACGCCGCCACCGCCGAAGCCCGCGACCTCACCGGCGGCGAACAGGCCGTCGAAGGCGCTGCCGTCCGGCCGCAGCACCTGGGAGTCGAGGTTGGTCTCGAGACCGCCCAGGGTCTTGCGGGTGAGGACGTTGAGCCGGACCGCGATCAGCGGGCCGTGCTCCGGGTCGAGCAACCGGTGGGGCTTGGCGACGCGAACGATCTTGTCGCCGAGATACTGTCGCGCATTGGTGATCGCCATCAGCTGGGCGTCCTTGGAGAACTTGTTGCCGATCTCGGCGTCGCGCGCGGAGATGATGCGCTCGATCTCCGCGAGGTCGAGTTCGGGGCCGCGAGCGATCTTGTTCATCCCGGCCACCAGCTCGGGCAGATTGTCGGCGACCACGAAGTCGACGCCGTTGCGCACGAAGGCGTCCACCGGTCCCGAGGCACCCTTCGCCAGCCGGCTCTTCGCGGTGAGCTTGAGGTCCTTCTCGGTGATGTCGGGGTTCTGCTCCGACCCCGACAGCATGAACTCCTTCTCCACGATCGTCTGCGTGAGGATGAACCACGAGTAGTCGTGGCCCGCCGACAGGATCGCCTTCATCGTCGAATTGGTGTCGAAGCCGGGGAAGTTCGGCGGTGCGAGACGATTGCCGTTGGCGTCGAGCCAGAGTGACGACGGGCCGGGGATGATCCGGATCGCGTGATCGGGCCAGATCGGGTCCCAGTTGTGGATGCCCTCGGTGTAGTGCCACATCCGGTCGCGGTTGACGATGTTGGCGCCGGCGCTCTCGGTGATCTCCAGCATCCGGCCGTCGACGTGCGCCGGGACGCCGGAGATCATCGTCTGCGGAGCGGGGCCGAGACGATCGACCGGCCAGTTCTTGCGAATCAGATCGTGGTTGTGCCCGATGCCGCCGGAGGTGACGATGACCGATCCGGCACGGATCTCGAAGTCGCCCACGACATCCCGGTTCGACGCCCGGCCGCGCTCGGCGTCGGTCGGGGCGAGTGTCACACCCCGCACGCCCACGGCGGTGCCGTCGTCGACGACGAGTTCGTCGACGCGATGCCGGAACCGGAACTCGACGAGCCCGCGCTTCTCCGCCTCCAGAACCGGCTCGGCGAAGACCCGGACCACCTCCGGTCCGGTTCCCCACGTGACGTGGAAGCGGGGCACGGAGTTGCCGTGGCCGTCGGCGAATCCGCCGCCGCGTTCGGCCCAGCCGACGATCGGGGTGATACGCAGACCGAGGTCGTGCAGATACTGCCGCTTCTCGGTGGCGGCGAAGTCCACATAGGCGCGAGCCCACTGGCGTGGCCAGTAGTCCTCGTCGTCACGATCGAAACCCGCCGATCCCATCCAGTCCTGCAGCGCGAGGTCGGCGGAGTCGGAGATGCCGAGGCGGCGCTGCTCGGGTGTGTCCACCATGAACAACCCGCCCAGGGACCAGAATGCCTGCGCACCAAGGTTGTTGCGGTTCTCCTGATCGACCACGACGACGCGACGCCCGGCCTTGGTGAGCTCGTATGTCGCGACGAGTCCCGCCAGGCCCGCACCGACGACCACCGCGTCGGCCTCGTTCTCCGCCACCGCATCTCCTCCCGCCGCAGCCATGCCGGGTTGCTCCGGAGCATGTGCACTCGCAGAAGAGACTAGTCCCGCACTAGAGCACGATGTCGGCGTACCGGTGGAACCACGGTGCGGCCGCCTCGAGGCCGGCCGCGAGCGCGAGGAGATCGCCGTCGGCACCGAGACGGCCGACGAACTGCACGCCGAGGGGGAGGCCGGCCGCGGTCCAGTGCAGCGGCACGCTCATGGCCGGCCGCCCGGTGAGATTGGCGAGCTGGGTGTACGGCACCCAGCCGAGGCTCTCGTAGACGAGCTTGTCGATGATCCCGAGACGGGAGATCGCGCGGCCGGACCGTGCGCGCGAGGCGAGCCGCGCCGCCAGCTGGAGGGCAGGCGGCGTGGTCATCGAACCGACCCGCGGTGGTGGCACGGCGAGCGTGGGCGTGAGCAGCAGGTCATGGGTCTGATGGAACCGGTCGAGGGCCAGGACGTGGTCGTTGATCCGGTCGAGCGCGCTGAACAACGGGACGACCCCGGCTGCTCGGCCAAGCTCGGCGAGGGTCAGGGTGTCGGCTTCGAAATGCGAGTCGGGAGCTCCGGTGAGGCGTCGGACCTCGTCGACCTGCGCGGCGCACTTGGCGAACCAGATGTCGAGGAAGTCGCGTGCGAGGGCGGCGTCGTCGTGCGGCGGGTCCACCTCCTCGACGTTGTGGCCGAGGTCGGTCAGCACCGCCGCGGCGTGTTCGACCGCGGCCACGGCTTCCGGATGCGGGTTCCCGTTGATCGCCGACGTCGTGGTGTAGCCGATCCGCAGCAACCGGGGCGAGGTGGCGATCCGGGCGGTGTAGCTCTCGGTGTGCAGGGGCGTCGGGTAGGTCGACGACGGCGTCGGCCCGATGAGCGCGTCGTAGAGGGCCGCGGCGTCGCGGACGGTCCGGGTCACCACGCCCTCGACGCCCATCCCGAAGAGCGGCTCGCCGGTCTGCGGACCGAACGGCATCAGGCCACGAGAGCTCTTGAGTCCAAACAATCCGGTGCATGCGGCGGGGATGCGGATGGAACCTCCGCCGTCGCTGGCCCCGGCCGCCGGCACGATCCCGGCAGCGACCGCGGCGGCGCTGCCGCCCGACGACCCGCCCGGGGTCGCATCCAGGTCCCAGGGATTGCGCGCCGGACCCCAGAACGTGGGCTCGGTGATCGCCTTCGCGCCGAATTCCGGGGTGTTCGTCTTGCCGAAGATCACCAGGCCGGCATCGAGGAAACGCCTGACGCCGAAGGAGTGTTCGCGGGCGATGTGCGAGGCGAGGGCGCGAGAGCCGCGCGTCGTCGGGTACCCGCGGTAGTCCTGCGCGAGGTCTTTGATGAGGAACGGGACGCCGGCGAACGGCCCGGTGAGGGCTCCCCGGACGCGGGCATCGGCTTCGGCGTCCATGCGGATCACGATGGCGTTGAGGGAGGGATCGACGGCGTCCGCACGTGTTCGCGCGAGGTCGAGGAGTTCGGCTGCCGTCACCTCGCCGGAGGCGACGAGACCGGCCAGGGTGGTCGCGTCGCAGGACAGGTATTCGCCCATGTGCACGTCCCGACACTAGTGGTTCCGGGGGCGGGTCGAGCGGACTTGGCGGTGATCGCCGGACAGGCGGCCGGCAGGGCCCGCTGTCCCGAAAACCACGGTCACCGTTGCCCACCCAAACCGGTAACGGGCGCATCGCGGGCATGTGGACCGAACAGACGAAGATATCGGCCGACGTGTCGTCTATGTACCAAATGGGCTGTTCAGCCGCGGAGGGTGTGACATGAACCACCACCGATGGGCATCACAAGACCTGCTCTCACCTTTGCCGTGGCGTTATCGTGCCGTTACACTTCAGCGGGACGGGTACCACTGCCCGGGGGGACCAATACAATCCCTCCTCGTACGACTTCGTACACAAGCCCGCAGCAGTACCCGGTAGGCAAGACCCGCAAGCGGCCGGTTCCGGCCGTGGTGATCCAAAGGAAAACTGACGAATGCTGACACGCGCCCGTAAGCGCCTCGTCGCCGGACTCGTGGCTCTCGTGGCCGTGTCGGGTGCGACGCTGGTCGCAGCTCCGCCGGAGGCCTCCGCGGCCAACGGCTGCAATGTCGAGTACGTCCGCTCGAACGCCATGAACCGGACCGTGCCCGTGTGCATCGTCTCGGCCGGCGGTGGCGGACCGAAGCCGACGCTGTACCTGCTCGACGGCCTCCGTGCCCCCGCCAACAACAGCGGCTGGCTGATCAACACCGACGTCGCGCGCTACATGGCCGGCAAGGGCACCAACGTCGCCATCCCGTTCGGCGGTGCAGGAAGCTTCTACACCGACTGGCAGACCCGCGATCCCAAGCTGGGCGTCAACAAGTGGGAGACGTTCCTGACCCGCGAACTGCCGGGTTACATGGCCGCGCGTCACGGCAGCGACAACCGTCGCAACGGCATCGCCGGGCTGTCGATGTCGGGCACCTCGGCGCTGAACCTCGCGTCGCGCCACCCGAACTTCTACAAGGCCGTCGCCTCGTACAGCGGCTACCCGACGGTCACCCTGCCGGGCTTCACCCAGGGCATCATGGCCTCGGTCGCGGAGGTCGGCGGCAACCCGTTCAACATGTGGGGCTTCTTCCCCGCCGGGACCTGGTTCCAGAACGACCCGTTCCTGAGCGCGGGCAACCTCGCCGGCAAGAACGTCTACGTCTCGTCCGGTAGCGGTGTCGGTAGCAAGTACGACTCGTCGGTCAACCCGGCCAGCAGCAACTTCGACCCCGTCAAGTTCGCGCAGATGATCCCGCTCGAGGTCGCCGCGTCGACCAGCAGCCAGCTCTACATCGGTCGCCTCGCGCTCGTGCCGGGCGTCAAGCTCACCACCCGGATCACCCCGGACGGTGCGCACTGGTGGGACTACTGGCAGAGCACCTTCAAGGAGTCGTGGGCCAAGACCTTCCGCCCCGCCTTCTTCTGAGGGCCGCGGTAGTCTCGCGCACGTAAGACAGTCGGCAAGGGCCGGTGACCTTCGGGTCACCGGCCCTTGTTGTATCTGCTGGGTGAGCCGCTCGTGCACGACTGCTGGGTGAGCAGCTGTGCACGCGTAGCGTGCCCGCGCGCCCCTGCTGGCCGAGCAGCTCGAGCACGCGTAGCGTGCCCGCGCGTCCGTCGAGGTCACTTGTGGGGGCTGGTTGCGGAGGGGGCTTCGACTCGGCGCCTCGCTCCGCTCGGGGCCGGCTCAACCCGCGGGGGTGTGGCCCGGCTCAGCGCGCGGGGTGCGGCTCAACCCGCGGGGTGCGGCTCAACCCGCGGAGGACCCACACAAACACCGCGGGCGCATCCGGTGGATACCGGATGCGCCCGCGGTGTGTGCTCTGCCGCTCCCTACTCGGGCGGGGGCTGCTTGCGGAAGGTGCGCGTGGCCGAGTCGTCGGCCGGCGGTGTGTCGCCGACCTTGGGGATCTGCTCGGTCGGTCGCTCCCACGGATTCGCGCCCGCCGGTGCTGCTCCGGCCGGCGGGGCGTCGCGCTTGATCAGGGTGGTGTCGCGCTCGTCGGCGGGGGGAGCCGTGGGCGGCGGGGTGTCGTCGACCCGGGTGTCGTCACGGCGTCCGCGGAAGAACAGGAGCAGGGCGGCGATCAACAGGATCGCTCCCACGATGCCGAGGATGATCGGCACCCACACTCCGCCGACCTTCAGCTGGTCGACGTAACCGCTGGCCTTGCCCGCCTGGTTGGAGACGGTGTCGTCGGTCCACTTGAACGTGCCCTTCAGGGCGTCCATGCGGAACTCGCGCACCGCTTCCGGCGTGGCGTCGCTCTGGTCGGGGGACTTGAAGTACTGGTGCTGGTCCTCACGACCGTCGACGATGGTCCCGGTCTCCGGCTCCACCCAGACGTGGCGGGTCGCGGCGGCGTACCGGTGCATGGTGATGGGATCGTTCGCCCGCACCCCGCGCCCGGTGATGCCCCACCAGCGGGCGGGCATCGTCAGCATCGTGCCGAGTGCCGCCTCGCCCTGCGCGTTCGGGAGGTTGGAGAGGTCGGTCTCCGGGACGTCACACACGAAGTGGTACGTGTTCACCCCGTCGATGGTCTCCTCGCCCTCGAACTTCGCCGCGCAGTCCTGGCGGGTGTTGAGGTCGTAGTACGGGTAGTCGCGCTGCTGCACGTCGAAACCGAACTTGTACTGGTAACCGGTGCGGTTGTCGATGGCGACCGACACGTCGTTGACGTTGCCGCCCTCGGGAACCGCCTCGAGTTGCAGCGAGCTGACCGCGCCGTTGGGTGCCGAGGTCTTGCGATTCACCGACACCCGGTCGATGGTCGCCGTCAGTAGACCGTCCTCGCACGTACGGGTCTCACCCTCGGCGGCGACGGTGGGTTCGGTCTCGGTTCCCTCGGCATCGCGCAGGCGGTCGATGCGCACGGTCTGCGCCGACTGCAGGCTGGCCTGGCGGCTGTCCGACGGTTCGATGATGATCGAACGTCGCTGCTGCGTGAGGTGCGCCTCGAGAGTGCGGGCACGATTCTCCGACACCGAGCAACGATCGAAGATCACCGCTGGAAAGCGTTCTCCGGTCGAACCGTCCGCGGCGACAGTGGTGGCGTCGGACGTGATGTCCAGATCGAGCGGAACCACCTTCAACTGCGGCACGAGATAAAGCGGTATGGCGATGGCCGCCGCGATGCACGCAGCGCCGAAGAAGGCCAGCACTGCCGGCACAAAACGTCTCATGTGTGACTCCTGGAATCAGCTGATCGCTCCCACCCTAACTGTCGCGTTTGCCACAGAAGGGCACAGTGGGTCCGACATGCCGGGATACGCGGCGCCCGGTCAGCGCCGGTCGGCTCGCCGGTCGCGTTCGGCCTCCTTCAGGATGCCGGCCATGTATCCGTAGATCTCCTTGTCGGACATGGCCTTCCATCGGGGTGCGAGAAGCTTGGTGTACTTCTCGACGTACAGCAGCTGCTTTCCGACGAGGACGAGTTCCCGGGGCAGTCGCGCATCGTGGGCCTTGGCGACCGCGGCGAGTTGCCGCCCGAGGTCGGTGTAGGACA
The DNA here is from genome assembly GCF_000143885.2 of Gordonia sp. KTR9. Taxonomy (NCBI): domain Bacteria; kingdom Bacillati; phylum Actinomycetota; class Actinomycetes; order Mycobacteriales; family Gordoniaceae; genus Gordonia; species Gordonia sp. KTR9. The sequence goes on along the minus strand of NC_018581.1, from coordinate 5,188,488 downwards.
TCGAACCGAGGTCGGTGGTCGACAGCGGAGTCGTCACCTTCTTGATGTCCTCGGCACCCTGGGACGTCGACCCCGGCTTGTGCACGGCGCCGAGAAGGAAGATGGCACGGCCCGCGGACTCGTAGTCCCCGCGCACCACGAGATCGACGACGAGCTGGCGGAGGATGCGCCGGGTGCGGGGGGTGAACCGTCCGACGATGCCGAAGTCGAGGAGGACCAGCTTGCCCGCGTCGTCGACGAGGACGTTCCCGGCGTGCAGGTCGCCGTGGAACAGCCCGCCGTGGAACGCCGATTCGAGAAGGGACAGCAGCAGGTTGCGGCAGAGCGCGACACCGTCGTGGCCTGCGGCACGTACGGCCGCGGCGTCGTCGATGCGGGTCGCGTGGATTCGCTCCATCGTCAGCACGCGCTGGGTCGTGTAGTCGTCGTAGACGTGCGGGACGCGGACGCGGTCGCCGAACGGCCCGGGCTGGAGACAGGCGAACCATTCGCGCATGGTGTCGGCTTCGATGCGGAAGTCCAGTTCGGCGTCGAGGCCGGCCGCGAAGTCCTCGACCACGTGTCGTGCGCTGAGCATCCGCCCGTACTCGGAGATCTCGGCGAGGCCGGCGAGGCGTTCGAGGATGGCGACATCGGGGGCCAGGCGGTCGGCGATGCCCGGGCGCTGGATCTTGACCACCACCTCCTCGCCGCCGGGGAGGGTGGCGGTGTGCACCTGGGCGATCGACGCCGACGCGATCGGCACCGGATCAAAGGTCGCGAACACCTCTTCGGGGGCCCGACCCAGTTCGGCGATGAACTGTTCGCGCATGAGTGCCGGGTCGGCCGGCTTCACCCGGTCGAGCAGCGATTCGAACTCGGCGGACATGGACTCGGAGAACACGCCGGGACTCGAGGCGATGAGCTGACCGAGTTTCACATAAGTCGGTCCGAGGTGTTCGAAGGTCGTGCGGATCTCGTGGGCGACCCTCGCCGAACCCGGCGCGCGGCCCCGGAGGGCGTCGCCTGCCGTGTGGAGGACGAAGCGTCCGACGCCCGCGGCCGCATGGGCGGTGGTCGTCCCGAATCGGCTGAGCTCGGCGATGGGGGACACCGGGTGCAACTGCGTGCGCTGACCGTCGTCGACTGAGCTGTTGATCGTCACCGTCGGTCATTGTAACGATCATCGACGGCGAATCCAGTGTCGGAGCGCGTCGGCGGAGGGTGACTGCGACGCCGCGACGTGCCGTTATGGCAACGAAGCCGACCTCGGGGCACACTGGCAGCGTCGGACACATGCACCAGCCCGCATCTGTTCGCGTCGTCGGTGCGTCGCGCACCACCACATCTGCCACCCTCCGAAATGTGCACCGAGGAGTCCGCATGCCCACCACGGTCAACGCCTACACCGCCCCGGCAGCCGATCGTCCGCTCGAACCCACCACCATCGAACGACGTGACCTCGGCCCGAACGACGTGTCGATCGACATCGCGTTCGCCGGGATCTGTCATTCCGACATCCACACCGCACGCGACGAATGGGGTGGGACGAGGTTCCCGGTGGTACCCGGCCACGAGATCGCCGGGACGGTCGCGGCCATCGGTGACGAGGTCACCCGATACGCCGTGGGAGACCGGGTGGGCGTGGGCTGCTTCGTCGACTCGTGCCGTGAGTGCGAGCCGTGCCGGCTCGGCGAGGAGCAGTACTGCGAGCGGGGCAACGTGGGCACCTACAACGCCGTCGGACGCGATGGGACACCCACACAGGGCGGATACAGCACGTCGATCGTCGTCGACGAGAACTACGTACTCCGGATTCCCGACGGCATCGCACTCGACGAGGCGGCCCCGCTGCTGTGCGCCGGGATCACGCTCTATTCACCGCTGCGGCACTGGGGTGCCGGGCCCGGGAAGAAGGTCGCGATCGTCGGCCTCGGCGGTCTCGGTCACGTCGGGGTGAAGATCGCGCACGCGCTCGGTGCGGAGGTGACGGTGCTGTCGCAGTCGCTGAAGAAGATGGAGGACGGTCTGCGCCTCGGAGCCGACCACTACCACGCGACCAGCGACCCGCAGACGTTCCGGGAGCTGCGCAACACCTTCGACCTCATCCTGAACACCGTGTCGGCCAATCTCCCGATCGCCAAGTACCTCGGCATGCTCGCCCTCGACGGCACAATGGTGGAACTCGGGCTCCCCGAACATCCGATCGACGTCCCCGCGGGCGCGCTGGTCGGAAAACGTCGCAGCTTCGCCGGTTCGATGATCGGCGGTATAGCGCAGACCCAGGAGATGCTCGACTTCTGCGCGGAGCACGGCATCGGCGCCGAGATCGAGGTGATCTCCGCAGATCGGATCAACGAGGCCTACGACCGCGTCGTGGCCTCGGATGTGCGCTACCGCTTCGTGATCGACACGTCGACGCTCTAGTGGTGGGTCTCGGCATGTTTGCCGCCTGAAATCGGTGGGCACCCTCGTGAGAGTCGACTGCCCCGACATCAGGCAAGGAGGCCGCGCATGAATTCGACCCGATTCCGCGAGCTGGCGACCGCCATCGGTCCGTTCGCGACCATCTACATCGACGACTCCCACAACACCGAAGACGCCGCCCACACGGTGGAACTCCGCTGGCGGGCTCTCCGTGCGGAACTGGAGTCGGCGGGTGCCGATCCCGCCGTGGTGGAGTCGATCGGCACCACCCTGCTGGACGGGACTCCGGCGGTCGGGCCCAGCGGTCGTGCTCTGATCGCGGGTCCCGGCGGCGTGCTGCTCGACGAACACCTCAGTCGTCCACCGGTCACACCCGTGGCGCGGTATTCGCCGGTGCCGTACCTGGTTCCGCTGATCGAACACGGTACGAGCGCCCCGCGGCATGTGATCGCCGCGGTCGACCACGCCGGCGCCGACATCGAGCTCTTCGAGGCCGGCGGGTCGTCGATGAGGCGCGAAACCGTTGAGGGAGAGGGTTATCCGATCCATCACGCGGCTGGTGCCGAGTCGCCGGGGTACGGTGATCCGCAGCAGCGCAGCGACGAACAGAACCGCAAGAACATCCGGCAGATCGCCGATCGCCTGACCGCGATCGTCGACGCGGACACACCCGAGATCGTCTTCGTCATCGGCGAGCTCTCGTCGTTGTCGGACCTGCGGGCGGCGGCTCCCGAGCGGCTCGCCGAACGGTTGGTCGATCTCCAACTGGGAGCCCGGGACAGCGGCATCGCCGACGAGGACATCCGCAAGGCGGTGACCTCCGAACTCGAACTGCGCCAGAACCATACGATGGCCGACGCGGCGGAGAGCCTGCAGGCGGGGCTCGGACACGACCCGGCGCTCGCCGTCGAGGGGCTGACGGCGGTGTGCGGAGCCCTGCGCAACGGCGAGGTCGAGACGCTCGTCATCGGCGACCTCGAGGACGCGGTCGTGTTCGACGGCGGAGACGCCGCGGGAGGCGTCGCCACGGTCGCACCGACACCGGAGAACCTGTCCGAGTTGGGCGTCCCACCGGAGCGCACGCTGCGCGCCGACGAAGCGCTGCCGATGGCGGCGGTCCTGACCGGTGCAGACCTGGTCCGGATCGACGAGCGCATCTCACCGCGCGACGGCATCGGCGCCGTCCTGCGGTATGCACCGAGAACGTCGGCCACCGACTGACTGGTTCACCCACAACCGAACCGTTCGCTGAGCCCGGCGCGGCGTGACGCGCCGCGCCGGTTTGCCCGCGGTGACGAACGGGAACCCACCCATCAGACAGAGGCACCATCGAGACACACCGACGGAAGGTCGACGCACACGATGACCGAAGAACTTCCCATGGAGCCCGCCGAGACCGGGACCCCCGACGCGACGCCGGATGATGCCCGCCGCAAGGTCGACGAACTCGAGGAGCGGACAGTCCACGAACCCGACACCGATGAGCAGGTGGACCCCTCCGCCGCCACCGCCCGCGACGACGAGGACAACCCGGCCTCCCCGGCCGCCGGGGAGTCCGAACCACCGGACTGAGACCGCTTGGGCGACAAGACGGCACGGCTCATGAACAGCCAGGAAATTGACGACCGACGCGCCGGCGCCTTGCGCATCGTCGCCGAACACGGACTCCCCGCCACCCTGATCGAGGGTGGCGAGGACCGTTTCGCGCGGATTGCCGAGGACCTGTCGCTGGAGTACCGCGGCCATACCGTCACAAGGGACACCACGCTGCAGATGACTCCGCGTGGTGACCTCGAGACGGTCTGGGGCACTGACGATGCGGCCGACGAGGTGATCGTGTTCGTCACCGAGATGCCGCGGCTGTACAAGCCGCGGGACAGTGACGAAAACGACCGCAGTCCCCGGAATCTGGTGGTGCTGGCCGAACTCGACCGCGAGCGCCACGCCGCCGTCGTGTCGCTCCCCGCGCTCGGCCCGGTGCCCCGGCGGGCACTGCGCACTCTGATCGCGACCATCGCCGGGACGATGACCGGTGAGGATTCGATACGCGGGTTCGAGCAGCAACGCGGCATCCTCGTCACATCCGACGGCGACACCGAATACGTGTGCGCCGAAGGCTATTCGCGCCGGCTCAAGCTGATGGCCGGAATGGTCCGGGGGAATCGACCGTGGCGGTTGATCCCGACCCTGACCGGTATGACGGCCGCAGCTGCGGCGGCGGCGTCGTTCGGCATCTTCTTCTCCACGATCTGGTCCATGGCGAACGCGCTGAGCGCCTGGCGTCTGGCCGCGATCACGCTGCTGTCACTGGTACTGGCCTCGGTATGGCTCATCACCAACAACAGGTTGTGGGAACGCGCGACGGTCACCGCGAGACCGCGCGCCCGCCTCTACAACATGGCCACCGTCTGTACGGTCGTGTTCAGCGCGGTGGTGCTCTACGCCGGACTGTTCGCGGCCACCCTGGCCGCCGCGCTCATCGTCATCGACGAGAGCTTTCTCGCCTCACAGCTCGGACATGCGGTGGGACTACGCAATTACGTGTACCTGTCGTGGCTCGCGACCTCGATGGGGATCTTCGCCGGAGCCCTCGGGTCGAGTGCCGACAGCTACGACGACGTCCTGCGCGCCACCTACGGATACCGAGAGCGCCTGCGTCGACGGGCATCAGAAGCCGCCGCTGATCGTTCCGAGAGCGAGATGCACTGATCGGTGAAAGCCGACCTCCTGCCGTGGTGCAGTTTTCATCGCGCGGCCACGTTTACGTCCCGCTCATCGGATCCCATCAGCGTGACGTAGACAGGACCGCGGGAGTGGAACCCACTGTCGCAGAGACTATTCGTACGGCGGAAAGCTGTTCTGCGACAGCAATCGCGCGAGATGTACCGCGTTACGGGCGGCGGCGCTGGTGGCCGAGGCGACGGGGTCGGGCACCGCGTCGAGATCCTTGTAGTCGCGGCCGCCCATCGCCTCGTCGTTCCAGTAGGTGTTGCCCTGCCCGGGGATCGTGAACCCGATGTCGTCGAGTGCCCCGAAGACGTCGGCGATGATCTTGTGCGCACCGTCCTCGTTGCCGACGACACCGCACAGGGCGACCTTCCCGAGCATGGTCGGGCGGCCGGCGTCGTCGGTCTCGGAGATCTCGGCGTCGAGTCGCTCGAGGACACGCTGGGCCGCGCTCGACATGTGGCCCAGCCACGTCGGGGTCGTGATCACCAGGATGTCGGCCGCGGCCACCCGCTCGAAGATGGCAGGCCACTCGTCTCCGTCACCCATGTCCCGTTCGACTCCGGGCCGGATGTCGTGGTCCACCGCCCGGATGATGTCGCCGGACACGCCGTGTTCGGCGAGTGCGTCGAGGATGTGCCGGGCCATGAGGTCGCTGCTCGATTCAGCGGGCGACGGTTTGAGGGTGCAGGTGATCGCGAGTGCTGTGGTCATGTCGGATCGCGTACCCGAACCGACCCGATTGCAACCAGGCGTCAGCCGGCGTGGTTCTCGGCGAGCATCGCCAGTCGTCTCAGGCATTCGTTCAGACGCGGGGACATGACCGCCTCCTGGACGACCGGCGGAATCCACTTCAGCGGCGCGGTCTCGACGAACTCCTCCATGCCGATCAGGGAACCGTTTCCGTCCTTTTCGACGGTCATGCGGATGCGCGCGCGGCCGAAGGGCCAGCCGGCAGCCGACAATTCGAGGAGGCCGGCCTTCGACTCCACGGATTCCGTCTCGTCGTCGAGCAGGGCGGGCCACACGCCCGCCGAATGATGGATCTTGGATCCTGCCTGCGGCCACGACTGATCGACGTCGCGGATGCGGGAGGCCCCGACGACCCAGGAGGCGTAGAGCCAGCCGTTGGACAGCACCGACCAGACCTGCGCCGGTGTTGCGCTCGTGTGACGTTCGACTCGGTTCATGCTCGGGTCTCCGTTCAGTGCTTGTTGTCGGTTGTCATCAGACGCCGGATGACGTTGCGGTCGAACACTCTCCGGGGTAGACCACGGACGCCGTCCGATGCGAGGGCAGCGCGCGCGGCGTTGTTGCCACACGCGCCGTGTACACCGCCACCCGGGTGGGCGCCCGATCCGGCGAGGTAGAGCCGGTCCACCGGCGTCGACGCACCACCGAGGTTGGGCGTAGGGCGGAAGATCAACTGCTGGAACAGCTGTGCGGTGCCGCCGTTGACCGTGCCGTCGACGAGGTTGGCGTCGGAGGTCTGGAGGTCGCGGGGTGTCTGGACGTGCCGTCCCACGATGAGGTCGGAGACGCCGGGTGCGTGCGCCTCGAGTACCGCGTCCATGCGCCGAGCCAGCAGCTGGGCCGCTTCGTCGTCGGTCACCCCGCGCGGGAGATGGCTGTAGGACCAGGCGCTCTCCGTGCCGGCGGGAGACCGCCCGGGGTCGGCGGTGGTCATCTGGCCGAAGAGCAGGAACGGGTGTTCGGGGACGCGGCCGGTTTCGATGTCGGCGGTCGAGTAGGCGATGTTGCGTGCGTCCGCGCCGAGATGTACCGTGCCTGCCCCGCCGAGATTCGCACTGCGCCATGGGATCTTCTCGCCGAACGCATAGTTCACCTTGACCACGGGGGTGTCCCAGGTGAAGGTTCGGAGATCTTCGAGGACGCGCGCCGGCACGTCGTCGGCGGAGAGCAGTTCGGTGTACAACGCGGGGGCCGAGACGTCGGCGAGAACGGCCCGTCTCGCCGGCCACCGCCGACCCGTGCTGTCCACGACCCCGGTGGCGCGTCCGCCCTGGACGTCGATGCGGGTTACCCGCGTGTCGCACACGACGGTCACCCCGGCGCTCTCGGCGCGGCGCCGCAGCGCCGCCGACAGTTCCCCCGCACCGCCGACGGGTACCGGATACCCGGTGTCCTGGCCGAGCATGGTCAGCAGATACCCCATGAGGCCGCTGCCGGGCGCGTGCAGGGGGATGTCGGCGTGCAAGGCGTTGCCGAGGATCAGCAGACCGGCCTTCTCGCTGTGAAAGAGCTCCCGCACCATCTGATCGGCGGGCAGGATCAGGAATCGGGCGAGGCGCAGGGCGTCGGCCGTGCCGAGCGAACGCAACACCGACAGCAGCGCGCGGACGGGTGGAAACGGGCCGAACAGGGTGTTGAGGATCGCCGGGCGCAGCTGCTGCCACTGCTCGACCAGGTCGAGCCAGGCGCGCCGGTCACGCTCGTCGAAGCCGGCCAGGTGCGCCGCGGTGTCGGCGGCATCGGGGAACACGACGGGCGCGTCGACGTCGTCGGGACCGGCGGGATGGCCGAAAGCCAGAGGTGCGCGGCTCCACTGCAGGCCGTGGCCGGCGAGGTCGAGGTCGGCGAACACCGGTGACGCCACCGCGAGCGGATAGAAGGCGCTGAACAGGTCGGTCACATACCCGGGGGTGAGTTCTGCGCTGCGGACCGCGCCACCGACCTCGGGCTGCGATTCGAGGAGCGTCACATCCCACCCGGCATCGGCGAGGCGTATCGCGGCGATGAGGCCGTTGTGACCGGCTCCGATGACGACTGCGTCCGACACTCTCACCGATCGACTCCTCTCCGCCGTGGCCACGTCCGTCCGGTGCGCGGGGTACCCGCGGCCCCACACGGTAAACGCGTGCGTGCGACGCCGTGGCCGCGTCAGGTGATCATGGGCGATGTGTAGTGGCCCGGCAAGGGGGTAGTCCGCTCGGGTGACGAACTCGTCTGAATCCCGGTCGCGACGGCCGGGCCTGTCATTTCCTCTCGAACGCCTGTGGCACCCGCGGGTCTCCGACCGTCGGCTACGTCGACGATGTGCCGGACGGCCGGTGGTGATAACCGGCGCCGGGGCAGGCATGGGCCGGGCGCTGGCGCGACGATTCGCTGGCGCGGGTGTCGAGCTGTATCTGGTCGACGTCGACGTCGCGGCGGTCCGGGAGACGGTACGGCTGTGCGACGCGGGGGCCCGCGTTCACGTCGACGAGACAGATGTGTCCGACACGGACGCGATGACCGCCTATGCAGGCGCCGTCGTCGACGAATCCGGGCCGCCGGCAATGGTGTTCAACAACGCCGGGATCACGATGGTGGCCGGGGTCCTCGAGGAGGACGACGACTACGCGCGGCGGATCATGTCCGTGAACCTGGGCGGGGTGGTGAACGGCACGGTGGCCTTCCTTCCGCATCTGGAGGCGGCCGGGAGCGGTTCCATCGTGAACACCTCGAGCGCGTTCGGTTTCCTCGGTTCGCCTGCGCAGTCCGCGTATTCGGCGTCGAAGTTCGCCACGCGCGGGTATTCCGAAACCATTCAGCACCAGCTGCGCGCCGCGGGTTCCGGTGTCCGGGTACACGTCGTGCACCCCGGCGTCGTGCACACCGAGATCGCCGCCCGTGCCCGCTATGTGACACCCGGGGTGCGGGACTTCGTGACCCGCGGATTCGATCATCGCCTGCCCGGGACCAGACCCGCCGCGGCGGCCGCGGCCATCCTCGACGGAGTGCTGGCGGGGCGGGACCGCATCCCCGTCGGACTCGATGCGCGCGCACTCGATGTCGGCGTGCGGCTGTTCGCCGGCGCGGTGCAGCGCCCGGTGGCGACGCTGACCCGCCCTGTGTTCCGGCGGATCCTGGGGCAGGCCACGTTCGCGGGGACCCTCCGCCACCCCGATCCGGGGTTGTCCCGGTCGCTGTGACCGGTATGTGCGAGCTTCAGTCGTTGTGCGAAGCCAGGTTTCGTGTCGCCGGCCCTTCGAGGACCTCGCCGGTGTGGCTGAACCGCGAGCCGTGCAACGGGCAATCCCAGGACTGCTCGGCGTCGTTCCACCGCAGCACCCCGTAGAGGTGCGTGCACAGCGGCGCGACGGACCGCGTCTGACCCTGCACCGTGCACACGCCCTCGGGCTTGACGCCGGAGCGTCCGACATTGCCGTTGCCCTCTTTAGGTGCACCGTCGGTCGGCTTCAGCAGCGAGAGATAGCCCGCCGCCATGTATCCGGCGACCTGGGCATTCGCCGACACCGCCGAGGCCAGTGACCCCGGGCGACTGATCTCGGTGGTGCGCCAAGGACGTAGGGTCGCCGACCACGGGGGCTCGGACCCCAGGATGCGACCGGTCATCGCCAGCGCCGCCGCGACGCCGTTGGTGAGACCCCACTTGGCGAAGCCGGTCGCCACCTGCACGGACTCGACGCCGGGGAGAATCGGTCCCACATAGGGCAATTCGTCGATGGTCGTGTAGTCCTGGGCCGACCAGCGGGCCACCATCCGGGCACCGGGGAAGTGCTTCTCGGTCCAGCTGAGCATGTCCAGGACATGCTGTCGCTCGGACTTCGTCCGGCCCACCTCGTGCCCGAATCCGCCGACCATCAGCAGTTCACGGTCGTAACCGGGTCGCCTGACCGTCCGCAGCGAGACCGACGGGTTGTCGGAGCCGAGGTACATCTCGCGCGGGATGTCCCCGTCGACGATGAACGCGGCCGCGTAGGACCGCTGGGGATGGACCCGGGCGAAGAATCCGCCGCGGTCGAGGAAGGGCTGTCCGGTCGCGATGACCACCGAGTCGGCGCGCACGTCGCCCGCGTCGGTCGAGAGGACGTTCGGTGAGCCGTGGCGCAGGCCCTGCACGCGGACGCCCTCGTAGAAGTGGCCGCCGTGCGCGCGCAGGTCGTCGGCGAGGGCACGCAGCACGACCATCGGGTCGATCTGCGCCTGTCCGTCGAGGCGGATCGCGGTGCGGACGTCGAAGGGCAACTCGGGACAGTCGACGTGTTCGACCGGGAGGTCGTGGGCGCGGCAGGCCTCGAACTCCTTCTCGACCGACTTCGCGCCGGACGAGGTGGCCGCGAAGGTGAGGGCGGCCCGCTCGTCGACGGGCAGCCCGCGATGTTCGAGGTAGTGCCGCAACCAGGCCTGTCCCTCCCGATTGGCGTCGACATAGTCCTGGACGGCCGCGTGCCCGTGGCGGCTCGCTATCGACGACAGTCGGGTGCCCTGCAGCAGTGAGAGTTTGCCGGTGGTGTGGCCGGTCGCGGCGGCGCCCATGTGGCGCGCCTCGAGGACCGCAACCGACTGACCGGCGCGGGCCAGGAGCAGGCCGGTGGTCAGGCCGGTGATCCCGCCGCCGACGACGACCTGGTCGAAGGTGTCGACGACGTCGATGGGCATCGTCTCCGGACGGACATCGGGCAGGGCGTCGGGGGCTGCCTCGCCCGCGGGGTCGAACCAGAGGGTTTTCATGCTGCTCGGGGTTGCCCCAAGTGGACGTGGTGAAACATCACCACGGCGGCCGCCGTCGAGCATGTCGTCCCGCGCAGCTGCAGGGTAGGGTTTTCGACTGGGAATCGAAAACAGTTCGGGGCTGTTCTCCCGGATGCCGGCCACCGGGTGTGGCGGGACTTCGGATGCCGCGGCGAGAGGCGAGTGACATGAGCGGGTCCATACGCATGGGAGCCGGGACGGATCAGACGGTCCGCGCCGACCTGGTGGTGGTGGGTGCCGGCATCGCCGGCCTGACCGCGGCGCTGTGGGCCGCCCAGGACGGACTCCGGGTCGTCGTCCTCAACAAGGGCCCGCACTGGGACGCCGAGAGCGGGGATCAGCCCACCTCGACGTTCTACGCCCAGGGCGGTGTCGCGGTGGTGATACCGGGAACGGAGCCGGGGGGGCGGCGCGGCGACGACTCGGTGGACCGCCACCTGGCCGACACGGTCGCCGCCGGCGGCGGACTCACCGAGCCGACGGCCTCGGGTCTCATCCTCGCCGATGGCTGGGCCTCGGTGTCGGCCCTCATCGGCTGGGGCGCCGAATTCGACCGCGACGCCGACGGTTCGCTGCTGCGGACCCGCGAGGGTGGTCACACCCGGCGGCGCATCATCCACGCCGGCGGTGACGCGACCGGGGCGGCCATCCAGCGGGCGCTCCACGAGGCCGTCCGACGCGCCGGCGGGGACGTGCCGCCGATCCGATTCCTCGACGACACGATCGCGACCTCGGTCCGCCTCGAGGACGGTCGAGCCGTCGGCGTCGACTGCCTGCGGGCCGGACGTACCGAGTCCGTCCTGGCGCCGACCGTGCTGCTCGCCACCGGCGGAACCGGGCACCTCTACGCCGCGACCACCAATCCGGCCGGGTCGACCGGCGACGGCATCGCGCTCGCGTTGCGAGCCGGGGCGGAGGTGGCAGATCTCGAGTTCATCCAGTTCCACCCGACGATGCTGTACACCCAGGGCGCGCGGGGACGACGGACGCTCATCAGCGAGGCCGTGCGCGGGGAGGGCGGCCGACTCGTCGACGTCGACGGCCGGTCGGTCACCGCGGGCGTCCACCCGATGGGTGATCTCGCGCCCCGCGATGTGGTGGCCGACGCCGTGCAGACCGCGATCGAGCTCACCGGACACCCGTGCGTCTACCTCGACGTGAGCGGCGTCGTCGGCTTCGAGACCCGCTTTCCGACGGTGGCCGCGGGGGTCCGGGCCGCCGGGCTCGACCCCGCGTCCGGACGCATCCCGGTCGTGCCGGGAGCCCACTATCTGTGCGGCGGCGTCGTCACCGACGAGTCGTCGCGCACCGCGGTGGACGGGTTGCTAGCGGCGGGCGAGGTCGCGCGCACCGGGTTGCACGGTGCCAACCGACTGGCGTCGAACAGTCTCCTCGAAGGTCTGGTGATGGGCCGTCGCGCGGCAGCGGTGGCGACCGCGCGGCGCGGCCTCCCGGTTCCGGAGAGCGGTGGTCGGCGGTATGAGTCACCCGTCCCGATCCTGGACCGCGATCAGCTGCAGGACACGATGACGCGCCGAGTGGCCCTGCGACGGTCGGCTTCGGGGCTCGCCGCGGCGGCCGACACGCTCGCCGCCGCACCCCGGCGGGTGGCGGAGACGGTGCGTGACGTCGAAGACGCGGCGCTCACGCTCACCGCGACGGCAGTCGTCGCCGCAGCAGCCGCACGCACCGAGTCGCGGGGCGCGCATGTCCGCACGGATTTCCCGTTGACCGCCGACGTGGCGGAGTCGCGCGTGTTCCGGATCGTCGACGGCGAACTGCGGGAAGCGCGCCACGCGGGCGTACCCGGCTGACGCGACCGGTCAACTCGGTGCGCCCGGTGGGCCGTCGGCGTTAGATTGGCCCCGATGACCCAGATCTCAGCAGACGGCTCGGGGGACGAGGGCACCCCCGATCACGGTGACCCGGTCGCCGCGACGCCGGAACGGATCACCCTCGAGCTCGAACACATCACCCTGCACGCGCTGGCGTGGGGTCCCCTGGCGGGGCCCGTCGTCGTGTGTCTGCACGGATTCCCCGACTCGGCGTGGACGTGGCGGCACCTCGGACCCGAACTAGCCGCCGCCGGGCATCGCGTGATCGCTCCCTTCACACGCGGCTACGCACCGTCGGAAATACCGGCGGACAACGACTTTCACGTTGCAGCACTCGCCTACGACGCGCGAGCGATCCACGGCGCCATCGGCGCGGGCGACGACGCGGTGCTGATCGGGCACGACTGGGGCGCGATGACGGCGAACGCGGTGGCCCACCGCGACGACAATCCGTACGCACGGGTGGTCTCGATGTCGGTGCCACCGGTCCCGGCGGTACGACGCTCGGTCGCCGGCGGGATCGACGGTGCCAGGATCCTCGCGCGGCAGGCGCTGATGAGCTGGTACATCGCGTTCAACCAGTTGCCGTGGCTGCCCGAACGGGCGCTCGACCGGCTGATCCCGCTGCTGTGGCGCCGCTGGCGACTGAACACGGGCACGGCGGCCACGCGACCCGACCACCGACTCGACGTCGACCACGCCCTGGCGGCGTTGCCCACGCGCGCGCACCGGACGGCGGCCCTCGGGTACTACCGCGCGCTGCGCCGCCCGCGGACGCATCCTCGCTACGCCGCGCTGCGAGAAGACTGGTTGGGCGAACCGCGTTGTCCCACGCTGTATCTGCACGGAGCCGAAGACGGGTGCATGCAGTCGCGCCTCACCGACCACGTCCGCGACGTCTTACCCGCCGCCAGCGCGGCCGCGGTCGTCGCCGGGGCGGGTCATTTCCTGCACCTCGACCGGCCCGACGAGGTGAACGAGAGGATCCTCGCGTTCGTCACTTCAAACGCGCGGGGCCGAGAGGGTGGCACCGGACCGGCCCGCTTCGTAGACTGACCCGCGGGATCTTCACCAACAGTGGCCACCGGGGGCGGCCGCTGCAGATGTGCATGCCGGGGGGCTTGCGATCGGGGCGGCACGACGCCCTACGGGCACGAGAAGACCACAATGCGCATCACAGGGGTGTGGTCGCGCGAAGATCTGCGGCGATGCAAGGCATGAAGGGGAGTCCGTATGAACGGCGAGGGCTGTTGGTCGACGGTGGTGTGCCGGCCGGCCGAACGCGCGGCGCTGGGACTGTCGGGTGACTCCGATTGGTTGCTCCAGTGCCGGCTGGCGATCGGCCACCGGGGCAACCACGCCACCGACGCGAGTACGCACCCGCGGCACGATCGGCGTCTCTGGCTCGAGTGGAACGACTTCGACGATCGCGCCCAGTCGCTCATCGAACGCAACCCCTGCCCGGTCCCGTCGCCCGAAGGCGCGGGATGTGTGTTCTTCGCCGGACATGGCGGTCCGCACTTCTACGCGCGCAGCAACGGGCACGCCCCATCGGTGATGACCGGTGCGGGCGCACCCAATCCGCAGTCCGGCACGCCTGATCGCGCCGTCGATCCGCATCGGCAGTCACCCCCGCGGATGGGCTCGCACCGCCTGCCCGACTCGCACCCGGCCGCGTCGCTCTCCGCCCAGCCCCCGGCGCCTGCCGATCCCGAGCCGCACACGTCGTATCGCGGCGGACGGCGCTCGACCAACGTGGAGCCACTGACCGCCGACGATTACCACGGCCGACGCCATCGCACCGATGGCTACGACGTCGCCTACTCGCCGTCGACGGACCCCGCCGATCCACTCGACGGCCCGGGTGTCGGCAGCCCGGGTGCCAGTGGCCCGGTCGTCGGCGGTCCGGGTATCAGCGGCCCCACCGCCGTCCGCCCGGGTTCGGGGCCGACGGGGATTGCGCCGGGGAACCTTCCGGCCGTCCCGGGGCCGGACCCAGGCGCTCCGGGTTTCGACGCCGCCCGGGTCGCCGCCATCGGAGCCGCGCTCGACGAGGTGGCCACCGCCCTGGCCAAGCTGGCTGCCGCGCTGCGGTCGTAGGGGAGGGCACGGCCTGACCCCCACCCCGGGGCCCTCGGCCCGGGTTGTGGGCCGGCGCGCTTGTCCGTGAGCAGGCGACCTCCTCCGCAGGGGCCGACGCCCGCGCGCAGGCGGTGACGTGCCCGGACTCTTCGATACGGTAGGGGGGTACCGTTATCGGCTCGCTGGTGGTATACCTGGTCGGGCATACCCTTGAGGGGTATTCGGACGGGAGAATCATGGACGAGCATCAGCACGGCTACATCGGCCGGAAGGACGACTACCTCCGCCGACTGAAGCGCATCGAGGGCCAGGCGCGCGGACTGCAGCGCATGGTCGAGGAGGACACCTACTGCATCGACATCCTGACCCAGGTGTCGGCGATGACGAAGGCGTTGCAGGCGGTCAGCCTCGGTCTGCTCGAAGAGCACATGGCGCATTGCGTGGTGCATGCCGCGCAGGAGAGCGACGAAGCCGGCAAGGCGAAGGTCGACGAGGCCATGGCCGCGATCACGCGCCTGGTCAAGTCCTGATCGTTCCCGCCTGATCCATCCCCGTAACACGACGATTCGAGGAGTACCGACATGAGCACCACCAGCACCTACACCGTCACCGGCATGACCTGCGGCCATTGCGCCGCGTCGGTCCGCGAGGAGATCGAGGCGCTGCCCGGCGTGACGAGCGTCGAGGTCACCGTCGACGACGGCTCGGTGCGGGTCGCGGCCGACCGTGAACTCGGACGAGACGAGGTCGCGGCAGCCGTCACCGAGGCCGGTTACGCGCTGGTCTGACGATGAGATCCGCTGTCACCGGGCCCCTGACGTATGTCGTCGCGCTGATCGCGGTCTTCGCGATCGCCTTCGGCGTCGGGCGCGCCTGGGGACCCGACGTCGAGCCCGCGCCGCACGATGCGCCCTCGCATGGCGTCGTGGTCACCGACGACCCGTCATCCGACACGCACGGAGGTGATCACCCATGACCGCGAGCACCGGGCAACTGGTCGACCTGGACATCTCCGGGATGACCTGCGCGTCCTGCGCCAACCGCATCGAGCGCAAGCTCAACAAGCTCGACGGCGTGACCGCATCGGTGAACTACGCGACCGAGCGCGCCCACGTCGAAGTGCCCGCCGGCCTGGCGGCCGGGGACCTCGTCGAGGTGGTCCGGGCCGCCGGTTACGATGCCTCGCCGATCCTGCCCGACCCGCCGGCAGACGCCACGGAACACGTCCCGGCGGGGTCCGGCGATCCCGAGCTGGACGGCCTTCGGCAACGCCTGATCGTGTCGGCGATCCTGTCGGTGCCGGTGATCGCGCTCGCGATGGTCCCGGCGTTGCAGTTCACCTACTGGCAGTGGCTGTCCCTGACCCTCGCCGCGCCGGTCGTCGTGTGGGGTGCCTACCCGTTCCACCGGGCGGCGTGGATCAACCTCCGCCACGGCGCGACGACGATGGACACCCTCGTGTCGGTCGGTACCCTCGCGGCGTTCGGATGGTCGCTGTACGCGCTGTTCCTCGGGACCGCGGGCACTCCCGGACTCACCCACGGCTTCGATCTCCTGCCACAGCGGACCGACGGGTCGTCGCACATCTACCTCGAGGCCGCGGCCGGCGTCACGACCTTCCTGCTGGCCGGACGCTACTTCGAGAAGCGCGCCAAACGGCGCGCCGGTGACGCGCTCGCCGCGCTGATGGATCTCGGGGCCAAGGACGTGGTCGTTCGGCGGCCCGGCGGCGACGAGAACCGAATCCCCATCGCGCAGTTGGCAGTCGGCGACGAGTTCGTCGTACGACCCGGTGAGAAGATCGCCACCGACGGCGTCGTCGTCGACGGTGCGTCGGCCGTCGACGCGTCGATGGTCTCCGGAGAATCGGTGCCGGTCGAGGTCACCGCCGGTGACTCGGTGGTCGGCGCGACCGTCAACACCAGCGGTCTGCTCGTCGTCCGCGCGACCGCCGTGGGTTCGGACACCGCGCTCGCCCAGATGGCCCGTATGGTGACGGCGGCGCAGGAGGGCAAGGCCGACGTCCAGCGGTTGGCCGATCGGATCTCCTCGGTGTTCGTCCCGATCGTGATCGCGATCGCGCTTGCCACGCTTGGCTTCTGGCTCGGGGTGGCGTCCACGACCGACTTCGCCGGTGGCGATGTCACCTTCGCGTTCACCGCCGCCGTCGCAGTCCTCATCATCGCGTGCCCGTGCGCGCTCGGGCTCGCCACGCCGACCGCGCTGATGGTCGGTACCGGACGGGGTGCGCAACTGGGCATCCTGCTGAAGGGTCCGGAGGTGCTCGAGTCGACGCGGAGGGTGGACACCATCGTGCTGGACAAGACGGGCACGGTGACGACAGGAGAGATGTCGGTGTCCGGGATCACCGTCGTCGACGGCTACGAGACCGAGCAGGTCCTGGGATGGGCGGCGTCGGTGGAATCGGGGTCGGAACATCCGATCGCGGCGGCCGTCGTCGACGCCGGGCGCGACCACATCGACTCGCACGTACGCGATTTCGTTTCGACGCAGGGCGCCGGTGTGGCCGGGATGGTCGGCGACCGGCTGGTCGAGGTCGTGTCACCGAGCAAGGTCGATGTCCCCCTGCCACACACACTCGACGACGCGGTCGCCACCGCCGAATCCGACGGCGCGACCGCGGTCGTGGTGCTGGCCTCCGACGGTGCATCCGAAACCGCAGCTGCGCAACCGGTTCCCGTTGCCGTGCTCGCGGTGGCCGACCGGGTCAAACCGTCGTCCGCCGCGGCCGTCGCCGAGTTCCGGCGGCTGGGACTGACGCCGAAGCTGCTCACCGGCGACAACGAGGGTGCCGCCCGGGCGGTGGCGTCGAGCGTCGGCATCGACGACGTCACCGCAGGCGTCAGTCCACGCCGCAAGCTCGAGGTGATCGCCGAACTACAGGAGCAGGGTCATGTGGTGGCGATGGTCGGCGACGGGATCAACGACGCCGCCGCACTCGCCCAGGCCGATCTGGGGCTCGCGATGGGGACGGGCACCGACGTCGCGATGGCTGCCAGCGATCTGACCGTCGTGAGTGGCGACCTGCGCGCGGTCGCCGACGCGATCCGGCTCGCGCGTCGCACCCTCGGCACCATCAAGGGAAACCTGTTCTGGGCCTTCGGATACAACGTCGCGGCCATTCCACTCGCCGCCGCGGGCATGCTGAACCCGATGATCGCCGGCGCGGCGATGGCCCTCTCGTCGGTCTTCGTCGTCGGCAACAGCCTGCGACTTCGCGGGTTCACGCCGGGGCGGTGACCGAAAACCGCCCTCGCCGGCAGCGCCGACGACGCTCCGCAGTCTGCGGTGAGCTGGAGGGGCGGTTTTCGACCGGGGTCGCCGACCCTCACGCGCTGGCGGTGACCCGTGCGGCGGCGTGCCGCCCGGCACGGCGTCCGAAGTAGGACCCCTCGCCCAATTGCGTTCCGCTGCAGTATCCTTTGCAGTCCTGTGCGATGTTGGTGGCGCTGGCACCGGCCGCGTACAGGCCGGTGATCACGGTCCCCGATTCGTCGAGCACCTCGCCGTCGATCGAGGTCGCCATTCCGCCCATCGTGAATCCCGCATACATGGCCTTGCCGAGTGACAGGTCGTAGGCCGCCCACGGCCCGGTGTCCTGCGGCTCGAGGAACTCGGCGGCCTTGTGGAAGTCGGGGTCCTCTTTCTTCGCGGCGTTCTCGTTGTAGCGGGCCATGGTCGCCTGCAACCTGCCTTCGGGGATGCCGAGGTCCCGTTCCATCTCCTCGATGGTCTCCCAGCCGTCGATCAGCGGGACGAGGTAGTTCTGCTTCTCGTTCATGTGCGACTCGTTGACGATGAGGTAGGCGACGGAATCCGGCTGCTCGAGAACGAATCCCGATGTTCTCGCGTGGTAGGAGTCCTCGGTGACGAACCGGTCACCGAACTTGTTCACGATGACACCCATGACCATGCTCGCGGGCGGGTAGATGGGGGCGGTGATGAATGCCTTGTCCATGTATTTCAGTGCGGCGCCGACGGATCGGCCCATGCGCAGGCCGAGACCGTCGTCGTAGGTGTTGCCGAGCACGAACGGTTTCTCGGCGAGATGCGGGGTGTGTTCGGCGACCATGTCGGGGTTCATGACGAAGCCGCCGGCGGCGATGATCACCGAGTCGGCGCGGATGACGCCCTCCGCATCGGGGGTCTTCCACGTCACGCCGACAACCGCTCCGTTATCGTCGACGACCAGTTGCCGGGCGCCGGTCTCATACCGGACCTCCGCACCCAGCTCGTCGAGCCGGGAGACGAGCAGGTCGATCACCAGCTTCGCGCCGCCGGTCTCGCCGGGCACCGGCACCTTGTGTCCGCGGGGTGCGGGAACGGCCTGGTCCTTGAACGGCCAGACCTTCTCGTTGCCGGTGAACATCAGTCCTTCGGTGCCGGGCTGGATGACGGCCTTCTCGGGGTAGAAGCTGCGCTCGAAGGTGAAGCCCAGGCCTTCGAGCCAGTTGAAGTGGTCGACACTGTCGGCGCAGTAGGCATGGATCTTGTCTGCCTCGGGATCCAGCGACACCGCGGTGAGGTACTTCTCCATCTCCTCGACGGAGTCGTCCTGGCCGGTGGCCTTCTGGACGGCGGTGCCCCCGCCGAGGTAGAAGAATCCGCCGGACAGCGACGTGGTGCCGCCGGGTGCCGCGGCGCGTTCGAGCAGCAGTACGCGCGCGCCGTTGGCGGCGGCCTCGGCGGCCGCACATCCGCCGGCGATGCCGAATCCGATCACGACGACGTCGACCTCGTCGGAGAACTCGCTCACCGAATCGAGTGCGACGGTCTCCGGGATCTCGGTGCTGGTAGCCATGCGGATCAGATTAGCCGACAAACTAGAACCTGTTCTAGTCTCTGGTAACGATTGGTGCGGCGGTATGCCCGGATGGTCACCGCCCGGTCTCGGAACCGATCGCACACGGCGTATTCACAGGTTCCTCCGCTATCAAGAAATATGCCCTCGATCACGACGCGTCATGCAACCTCGCCGGCTCCCGCGCTGGCGGGTGTGGTCGCCGTCGGTGCGGCGCTGGCCGCGGGCGAACTGGCCGCCGTTCCCGTGTCGCCGGACGCGTCCCCCTACTTCGCCGTGGGATCCACGGTCGTCGACCATTCGCCCGAGGCGGTCCGCAAGTGGGCGATCGAGACGTTCGGGGTCGCCGACAAGCTGGCGCTGTTCATCGGCATGGGCATCCTCATCGCGGTGCTCGCGGCGGCGTGCGGATACCTCGAACGGCGACGACCCCCGCTCGGCTCCCTGGTGATCGCGGGCTTCGGGCTGGTCGGGGTGCTCGCCGCGATGAACCGGCCGGATGCGACCTGGACCCACGCGCTGCCGTCGATCGTCGCCGGGGTGGTCGGGGTCGTCGTGCTGCGGGTCCTGATCGCGCAAATGGGTTCCGACGAGCCGCCGGCCGCCGAGACCGACACCGACTCCGCGGATGACACGCCGAAACCGGCTGCACGGTCGGCATTCACGCGCCGCTTCGTGCTCACCGCGGGCGGCGTGGCGGCTGCCGCGGTCGTGGTCGGTGTCGTGGCCCGACGGGTGCTCGCCGACACGGCGGGCGTCGTCGCCGACCGCGCCCGGGTTCTGTTGCCGCGCGCGGCCGAGAAGGCGCCGCCCATCCCGGCAGGTGCGCAGCTCAAGGTCTCGGGCGCAACACCTTTCATGACCGACAACGCCGATTTCTATCGAATCGACACGGCGCTACAGGTCCCCACGCTGACCACCGGTGAGTGGCGACTGCGGATTCACGGAGACGTGGACCGCGAGGTGACACTGTCCTGGGATGACCTGCTCGCCATGCCGATGACCGAGCGGATCGTGACCCTCGCCTGCGTGTCGAACGAGGTCGGCGGCGATCTCGTCGGCAACGCCAAGTGGCTGGGGGTGCCGATGCGCGAGGTCCTCGACCTCGCGGGTGTGCGGCCCGGCGCCGACATGCTGCTGTCCACCAGCGTCGACGGTTGGACTTGCGGCACACCGATTTCGGCGGTCACCGACGGACGTGACGCCCTTCTCGCCGTGGGGATGAACGACTCGCCGCTTCCCCTCGAGCACGGATATCCGGTCCGGCAGGTGGTGCCTGGGCTGTACGGATATGTCTCGGCGACGAAGTGGGTCGTCGATTGGGAGATCACGCGCTTCTCCGAGGCCAACGCCTACTGGACCACACGGGGGTGGTCGGCGCTCGGACCGATCAAGATGGCCTCGCGCTTCGACCGTCCAGCCGACGGAACCGAGCACCCGGCAGGCGAGGTAGTCGTCGCCGGCACCGCATGGGCCCAGCACACCGGTGTCGAGCGCGTCGAGGTGCGCGTCGACCAGGGGCCATGGCAGCCCGCCGAGCTGACCACGGAATACAGCATCGACACCTGGCGGCAATGGAAGTTCGTCTGGCAGGCGACGAAGGGCAACCACACCCTTGAATGCCGGGCGATCGATCAGCAGGGGAAACCGCAGATCGAGCGCTACCAGGCGCCGGCGCCCGACGGTGCAAGCGGGCTGGACGACCGCACGTACACCATCGTCTGACCTCGAGGGTCCTGCGATTCGAGGAGGACCCTCAGGCACGCTCCCCGTTCAGCATCCGACCGCCGTCCACCACGATCTCAGAGCCCACCGTCCATGCCGATTCATCCGACGCCAGGTAGAGGACGGCGCGCGCGACCTCGTCCGCGGTCCCGAATCGCCCGGCCGGGATGCCGGCGGTGATGTTGGTGGCCATCTGATCGCGATGCTCGACGGGTAAGCCCATCTTGTCGTACAGCGGGGTCTCGACCGGACCGGGACTGACGGCGTTGAAACGCACTCCGCGGCTGAGGAACTCGCTAGTGAGCGTCTTGGACAGGTTGAGCAGTGCCGCTTTGGACGCACCGTACACACTCGAGTTCGCGGACCCCACATGGGCGTTGACCGAGGTGTTGAGGACCACCGACGCCGGGTCGGCGAAGACGGGCATCAGCGCTTGGGTGAGGAAGTAGGGACCCTTCACGTTGATGTCGAAGACTCGGTCGTAGCTCTCCTCGTCCCAGTTCTCCATGGGCTGCCACACCGACACCCCTGCGTTCAGGAACGCGACGTCGAGCCGGCCGTAGTGATCGGCGATCGTGGCTGCGAGTCGGCGCTGTGCCTCCACCGACGCTGAATCGGCGGCCACGACGAGGACCTCGGATCCCAGCTCCTCCTGCGCCTGCGCCAACGACGTCGGGTTGACGCCGGTGATCACCACGCGGGCGCCCTCGGACAGAAACAGCTTCGCCGTGGCGAGCCCGATGCCGGTGGTTCCACCGGTGATGAGTGTACGTTTGCCGCTGAGTCGTGAACCGGACATGTCTTCCTCTTTCTATTGGTTACTTCGTGAACTGGTGGCGCAGAACTTGTACTGCGACAGCTGAATTGACCGTCAGTCAGCGATGCCGCCGTGCGGGGCGATCCGGTCGATACGGGCGAGATCGTCGACGCTGAGCTCGAGGTCGGCGGAGGCGTTGTTCTGTGCAACCCGCTCGGCGTCGCCGGATCCGGGGATGGGGACGATGTACGGCTTCCGGGCGACGAGCCACGCCAACGCCAGCTGTGAAAGAGTCACACCTTTGTCCTGGGCGAGGTCGGCCAGCCGCCTGACGATGTCGAGATTCGCCTCGAAGTTGCCCGGTCGCCACCACGGTGAGCGACGGCGGAAGTCGTCGGCCGCCAGGGCATCTCGGGGCTGCACGGCTCCGGTCAAGAATCCTCGTGCGAGCGGGGCATAGGCGACGAGGCCGATGCCCAGTTCCTCGAGCAAGTCCAGAACCGCCTCGGACTCACGGGAGAAGATCGAGTACTCGGTCTGCACGACGCTGATCGGGTGCATGGAATGGGCCCGGCGGATGTTCTCCGCGTTCGTGTTGGACAAGCCCAGGTATTTGACCTTGCCGGCGTCCACGTACTCCGTCATCACCCCGACGACTTCCTCGATCGGCACCGCCGGGTCGTCGATGTGCTGATAGAGCACGTCGATGTGATCGACTCCGAGGTGGCGGAGGCTGTTGTCGACGACATCGCGTATGTGGTCGGGTCGAGAGTTCGGCTTCAGGGGCGGCTCGAAACCGAACTTCGTCGCGATCGTGACGTCGTCGCGAACGGGCGCGAGCGCTCTGCCCAGCAGCCGCTCGCCCCTGCCCCAGCCATACAGTTCCGCGGTGTCGAAGAGCGTGACACCGTCGTCGACGGCGCGGCGGATCGCCGCGATCGACGCGTCGTCCGTGCTGGTGTCGGTCCCCAGTGCGATGCGCATCGCGCCATAGCCGAGCACTGACGTGGTGAGTCCCTGGCGTCCGAGTTCGCGTGTCCGCATGACCTGTCCTTTCGTCGCTGAAAGTCACACTACGTCATATGTGTCAGAATCTGACAATCAAGTCGGACAGCGACACGGTCCGCAGTCTCTGTCAGGCCGTTAGGGTGGGGTGATGAGTGTGGGCGACGCTTCCGGAGGACTTCGCGCAGTAGCCAGGGATGCCGTGCGGCAGCGCCTGTCCGATGTGGCGATCGATCTGTTCGCCGAACAGGGTTTCGAGGCCGTGACGATCGAGCAGATCGCCGAAGTCGCCGGCGTGTCGGCGCGCAGTGTGCATCGCTACTTCCCGGCCAAGGAGGACCTGGTGATCGGCATGCTCGAGGCCAACGGCGAGTTCGTGCGGGATGCGCTCCTCGCGCGGAACGGCGACGAGCCGGTTCTGAAGTCCTTGCACGCCGCGTACTCGGAATTGGTCGAACAGGGATCGTCAGCACCCCGCTACCGGGTCGCGATGCGCCTGTTGTCGAGCACGTCGACGCTGCGCGCCCGCAATGTCGAGAAGCACCTGGCGTGGGCGGAACTGCTCACGCCGATTGTCGCGGAACGGCTTCGGGGCACGGACGCCGATCTTCGAGCTCACGTGCTGGTCGAAGCCAGCCTTGCCGCTTTCCAGCTGGCCATGATCGCGTGGGCCGACGATCCGGATGATCGTTCGAGGCTGGAGTTGCTCGACATCGCCTTTCGCGACCTGGAATGACAGCGGAGGGAAGAGCTCTCGAGCGCCGGACCGGAGGGGTTCGACGGGTGGGTGCTCCTCCGAGCTGGCGGCCGCGGGGTGTTCCGAAGGAAGGCGGGCGGACGACACCTGTTCAGACATGTGTCCAGAAATGAGCGAAACCGCAGCGTCAAGGGTTGAGTGAGGTATCTGACTCACCTGAGTTCCCGCTGAGAACGCATGTTATGTTCAACGCACATTTATGTGAGCCGGGTGACAGTCATCCCTAGTCCCACCCGTGCACTCGTGACCTGCGCCAGGTCGTCCGTTTCGCCGACACACATGGCGGAGCTGCACGATCTGGGAGCAGGTCACCTCGTTGACAAGACGCGCCGAGCACAGGCGCCAACCAGCGGCGCCGCGGTGAGCGGCGCCGGATCAGACAGGTGAGACAGATGACAGTGGGTGTCGTGCGCGAGACGGCCGAGGGGGAGCGCCGGGTGGCGCTGGTCCCGAAGGTCGTTGCCGCGCTGGTGGGCAAGGGTGTGCCCGTCGTGGTGGAGTCGGGGGCCGGTCTCGGCGCCCTGATTCCCGACGAGGCGTACACCGAAGCCGGAGCGACGATCGGCGATCCGTACGGGGCCGATGTGGTTCTGCGGGTGTCGCCGCCGTCGGATTCCGAGATCGCGAAACTGCGCAGTGGGCAGAAGCTGATCGGTTTCCTCGCGCCGCGTAACGCCGACAATCAGATCGGCACGCTACGCGCGGCCGGTGTGGAGGCGTATGCGGTGGAAGCCATCCCGCGTATCTCCCGGGCGCAGGTGATGGATGCGCTGAGCTCGCAGGCCAACGTCGCGGGCTACAAGTCGGTCGTGGTGGCGGCGGATGTGTCGACGCGGTTCTTCCCGATGCTGACAACCGCCGCCGGAACGGTGAAGCCGGCGACGGTGCTGGTACTCGGCGTCGGCGTGGCGGGTCTGCAGGCATTGGCGACGGCCAAGCGCCTGGGTGCGCGGACCACCGGGTACGACGTGCGTCCCGAGGTCGCCGAGCAGGTCCGTTCGGTCGGCGCCCAGTGGCTCGACCTGGGAATCGACGCGGCCGGTGAGGGCGGGTACGCCCGTGAGCTCACCGAGGATGAGCGCGCACAGCAGCAGCAAGCGCTCGAAGACGCCATCAAGGGGTTCGACGTGGTGATCACCACCGCGCTGGTGCCGGGCCGTCCGGCCCCGCGCCTGGTGACCGCGGCCGCGGTCGAGGGCATGAAGCCGGGCAGCGTGGTCGTCGACCTCGCGGGCGAGACCGGCGGCAACTGCGAGTTGACCGAACCGGGGCAGACCGTCGTGAAGCACGACGTGACGATCGCGGCACCGCTGAACCTGCCGGCGACCATGCCCGAGCACGCCAGTGAGCTGTACTCGAAGAACCTGCTGGCGTTGATCGAGCTGATGCTCGACGACAACGGCTCCATCACACCGGATTTCGACGACGAGGTCGTTGCGGCCGCGTGTGTCACACGCGAGGCACAGGAGGTGTCTGCCTGATGTATGCCGGACTTCTCGCGAATCTCGCGATCCTGGTGCTCGCCGGGTTCGTCGGCTTCGCCGTCATCTCCAAGGTCCCCAACACCCTGCACACACCGCTCATGTCGGGCACCAACGCCATTCACGGCATCGTCGTGCTCGGCGCGCTGGTCGTCCTGGGCAAGTTGCCCGCCGACGCCGGGTGGGGTGTGCGCATCATCGCCTTCGTCGCGCTGGTTTTCGGCACGCTCAACGTGATCGGTGGCTTCGCGGTCACCGACCGGATGCTGGGCATGTTCAAGGGTAAGAAGGAGGCGGCCAAGTGAACGGCTCGCAATTGGTGCTCGCGGCAGGCGCGCACACCCCGAGCGAAGGCATCGCCTATCTGGTGACCGCGCTCTACATCGTGTCGTTCTCCCTGTTCATCTACGGTCTGATGGGCCTGACCGGGCCCAAGACCGCGGTGCGCGGCAACTGGATCGCCGCGGTGGGTATGGGTCTGGCCGTCGCCGCGACGCTGCTCTACGTCTGGAATGAGGGCGCGGTCGGTTCCGACGGACACTCGACCGAGGGCGTGCCGACGATCAACTGGGTGCTGATCGCGGTGGGTCTGATCCTCGGTGTCGCACTGGGTATCCCGCCGGCACTGAAGACCAAGATGACGGCGATGCCGCAGCTGGTCGCACTGTTCAACGGCGTCGGCGGTGGCACCGTCGCGCTCATCGCGTGGGCAGAGTTCATCGAGACCTCCGGGTTCTCGACGTTCCACAACATCGAACCGGCGTCGCCGCTGGTGATCGGTTCGCTGATCGCGGCGATCATCGGCTCGATCTCGTTCTGGGGATCGTTGGTGGCCTTCGCCAAGCTGCAGGAGATCATGCCCAAGGGGCTGGAGAAGACGTTCGTCTCCAACGCCAAGCTGTTCCAGGCCGCCAACATCGTGCTGCTCATCGTCGCACTCGGTGTGGCGATCTACCTCGGAGTCGACGCCTCGAACGGTGGGGGCGCGAGCATCTGGTGGATGGTGGGTCTACTGGTCGCCGCGGGCGTGATGGGACTGTTCGTGGTGTTCCCCATCGGCGGCGCGGACATGCCGGTGGTGATCTCGTTGCTGAACGCGATGACGGGTCTGTCGGCTGCGGCCGCGGGTATCGCGCTGGACAACACGGCGTTGATCGTGGCCGGCATGATCGTCGGCGCCTCGGGATCGATCCTGACCAACCTCATGGCCAAGGCCATGAACCGGTCGATCCCGGCCATCGTGTTCGGCTCCTTCGGTGGCGGCGATGCCGCTGCCGCAGGCGGCCCCGGCGCCGAGGGCGGCACCGTCAAGGCGACCTCGGCCGCCGACGCCGCGATCCAGATGGCCTACGCCAACCAGGTCATCGTCGTTCCCGGTTACGGTCTCGCCGTGGCGCAGGCCCAGCACGCGGTCAAGGAGATGGCAAAGCTGCTCGAGGCCAAGGGCGTCGAGGTCAAGTACGCGATCCATCCGGTCGCCGGCCGCATGCCCGGTCACATGAACGTGCTGCTCGCCGAAGCCGACGTCGAGTACGACTCGATGAAAGAGATGGACGACATCAACGGTGAGTTCAGCCGGACCGACGTAGCCATCGTCATCGGCGCCAACGACGTCACCAACCCCGCGGCGCGCAACGATCCGAGTTCGCCGATCCACGGCATGCCGATCCTCAACGTCGACGAGGCGCGGTCCACCATCGTGCTGAAGCGGTCGATGAGTTCCGGTTACGCCGGCATCGAGAACCCGCTGTTCTTCGCCGACGGAACCAGCATGCTCTTCGGCGACGCCAAGAAGAGCGTCGACAGCGTCATCGAGGAACTCAAGGCGCTCTAGCGTTTTCGCGTACCTCTCGGGACCCCGGCAACCGTTCTGGTTGCCGGGGTCTCGCAGTTCATTGCTCCCTTCAGGTGTGAGCGAAGCGAGCCACCCCTGCTCCCCCCTGCTCCCCCCTGCTCCCTGAGGTGCGAGGAGCGATAGCGACGAGCCACGAAGGGTTTGGCGAGTGGGCCTGCCAGACCCTTCGTGACGCGCCCTCCGCAAGCTCCGGGCGCTCCTCAGGGAGCATGGGGTCGCATCTTTCGGATCAGGGAGCAGGGCGGGCCAGTGGGTTCTGCGGTTCTTTCGGATCAAGGACCAGTGGTCGCGGTGTCCAGTCGTGATCGAGCAGGAATCGAGAAGCGACCCCCGCGCGTCGGGCCGTAGTGTCGACGCCAATCGCCCGATCGGCCACGGAGGAAGAAGAGATGTCCCTGTCACCACGATCCCTGTCGCTCTGGTATCAGCGAAAGATGAACGAGCGCACCGTCACCCGCATCCGGAACAAGTCCGGATCGATGTGGGGTATGGAGATGCTCATCCTGCGCACGACCGGTCGGCGGTCCGGCCTGGTGCGCGAGACGCCGCTGAGCTGGTTCGCCGACGGCGACCACTGGCTGGTCGTCGCATCGGGTGGTGGCGACAGGAACCCGGACTGGTTCGCCAATCTGACAGCGAATCCCGGAGGCGTGTCAGTCGAGCGCCACGGGGAGGCGCCGGTGGCCGTGCGGCCGGTCGTACTCGACGCGGACGAGCGCGCGACGGCGTGGAACCGGGTGGTCGAGGCGCAACCGAGATACGCCAAATACCAGAAGAAGTCATCGCGGGAGTATCCGCTCGTCAAGCTGGTTGCCTCTCAGTAGTGATCTCCGGGCCGGGATCGAGGCCGCCCGGAGCATCGAGAACATGACGAGGGTGAATAGCGATGATCCACAGTTCGTGTTCCGCGGAACACTCGTGACCTCGGGTTTGAGGCCCGGAGGATTGTCGGTGCCGCCCGATATCTTGTTCTCGTACCTTTCGTTCGGTTCAGGGGGTTGCGGTGGGGGTCAGTGCTTTTCGTTCGGTCGGGGATGTTGCGTCGATGTTCGACGGTGCGGATCCCGGGTCTTTGTCTGATGAGGTTCTCGAGGCGAGGGTGTTGGGGTATGCCGCGCAGATCACTGCGCTGACTGCGGATTTCCTTGATCTGGTGGGGGAATTGGGCGGGCGGGAGTCGTGGCGGGGGCCGGGGATTCATTCACTGGCGCACTGGTTGTCGTGGAAGGCCGGCATTGCATCGCGAACGGCGCATGAGCATGTGAGGGTCGCAAGGGCGATACGAGAGTTGCCGGTGATCTGCAGGGCTTTTGGCGAAGGTCGGTTGTCGTATTCGAAGGTGCGGGCGTTGACGCGGGTGGCCACGCCGGAGCGTGAGCAGGAGTTGGTGAATGTGGCGCTGTCGTGCACGGCGAGTCAGTTGGATCGGGCGGTGCGGGCGATGGGCCAGATCGATCGTGATCGTGGTGTCGAGGAGGACAACCGGCCGCCGAAGGAGTCGACGGGCCGGTGGAAGTGGAATGCTGACGGGTCGTTGTCGGTGTCGTTGACGTTGAGTCCGTTGGATGGTGCGCGGTTTCTGGCGGGTGCGGTGCGTGCGGAGTACGAGCGGACCCGGACCTGCGACGATCCGGATCTACCCACCGACCAGAGTGTTCCGCGGAACACCGAACCGGACTCGGAGGTGGTTCCGTCGCGGCGTCGGGATCTGTGGCGGCAGGTGCCGTCGAATGTGGCGCCGGCGGTGGTGGCGATGGCCGACATGGTGCATGACGGGATCGCGATGCCTGATGTTGCGCCGGGTGCGGAGATCCTCATTCATGCCGGTGAGGAGATGGAGTCCGCTCAGCTCGATGATGGTCCGGCGTTGTCTGAGGTCGAGGTGGCCGAGTCTCGGTGTGGCGCGTCGATTCGAGATGTGGTGAGTCGCAGGGTTCCCGGGCAGCCGGGGAAGCTGGCTTTGTTGGGTGTGGGGCGTCGTAGTCGTGTGCCGACCAAGGCGTTGGTGCGGGCGTTGTTTGTGCGGGATCGGTGTTGTCAGATGCCGGGGTGTGGTCGGACGCGTCATCTGCATGCTCATCATGTGCAATTGTGGTCGGTGGGTGGGCGGACGGATCCGGACAATCTGATCTTGTTGTGCGGGTCGTGTCACCGGTCGTTGCATCGGGGTGAGTTCTCGATCACTGCGCATGGGTTGCAGCGGTTCACGTTTCACCGGCCTGACGGTGCCGAGATCGCGGTTGCTCCGCCGACGGTCAAACCCTATGGGTGGCGGCCTGATCCGCGGGTCGGTGTGGAGGCGACGGTCCCGGTCGGCGGGGGTCGGATGGATCTGGGGTACACCACCGAGGTGCTCTACGCCGTATGGGAATGGAAGGAACGCAACTCGTCTCGCGCAAATTTCGCAAGGTCGGCAGCGTAGTCGTCGATCGTCGAAGGCCAGTGATCACCGCGGTGCCCGGACAACGACGCCAGTCCGTCCCCGAGGGTGCAGGCCGATCCGGCGATGAGTTCTGGCGAGCAGGCGTGTCTATCCCTGCACAACCCACTCGCACCACTCGCCAGGAGGCCATCATGACTCGCAACAGCACCACCGGAGACACCGCCAGCCCGGCGGCCACGACCAACATCACGTCCTCCGACGAGGCGCGACCGGCCCGCCGGAACCGGCGGCGCACCACGGGAATCGTCATCAGCGTCCTCGTCGGCGCGTTCCTCGCCTTCGACATCGTCATCAAGCTGACGCGCCCGCAGGAGGTGGTCGATTCGATGGCGAAGCTGGGCTTCCCGATCGACCAGGCGCTTGTGATGGGTGTCGTCTTGCTGGTCTGTCTCATCGTGTTCGCCATCCCGCGCACCGCGGTCCTCGGCGCTCTGGGCATCACGGCCTACCTGGGTGGTGCGGTGACCGCCAACATGCGGATCGAGGCACCGCTCTTCGACACGGTCCTGTTCGCGGTCTACACCGGCGTGCTGATGTGGATCGGTCTGGCCCTGCGTCGTCCGGAGCTGCTGAAGGTGGCCGGCCTGAAGCGATGAGCCGGTCAACGTGACGGTGTTCGGCCCCGCGCCCGTTACCGATCTGGGATCGGACGGGTGTGGGGTCGTTGCGTATCTCTCGTACTGTTACGCGAGTGACTGGTGTTACCAGAGTTAAGCGGAGGACAACTGCGGCGGTGGCGGCGATCGCCGTCGCCGCGCTCGGTGGCGTCGCGGTCGGGACATTGCCGGCGCAGGACGCCTCGGTGGTGACGACAGCGTCCGCGATCGACCCAGCCGGTCTGTACAACAACGCGCAGTCGAAGTTCGCCGGGGGTGACGTCGCGGGCGGCCTCGAACTCCTGCAGCAGGTCCTCGCGGTGGCGCCCGCCGATTCCGATGCACTTGCACTCCAGGCGATCTGGTCGGACCAGCTCGATGACGTCGTGGTGGGCCGGTCCGCACTCAACCGACTGGCGATGATCAATCCGGCGTTGGCGACGACGGCGCGCAACATCATCTCGGGTGTCGCGACCGCCGCGCAGATCGTGCCGGCGACCACACCTCAACCGGTGTCCGGGCGAGTGGCCATCGTCGTGCTCGGGTACGGACTGAATGCGAACGGGAAGATGGCGCCGGAACTCGTCAACCGGGTGTCGGCCGGCAAGGCGCAGTCGGAGGTGACGCCCGGGGCTCCCCTCGTGGTAACCGGAGGCGTGCCGAAGAAGGGCATCACCGAGGCGGCCGCGATGCGGACGTGGCTCCTGGACAACGGTGTCAGCGCGAGCCGCATCCTCGTCGAGGACAAGTCCGGGTCGACGGTGGGCAACGCGCAGAACACCGCCGAGATCCTGCGGGCGCAGGGTATCCGGGACATCGTGCTCGTCACGTCGCCCAATCACATCCGACGCGGTGCCGCGGACTTCGGAGCCATGGGTCTGCGGGTCGTCGGGTCCCTCACCACCGCAACGGACCTCGAGAAGTACCGAACCCCCCTCACCAAGGCCCAGCAGACCGGTATCAGGTTGGAAGCCACCCGGACCGCACGCATCCCGGCCACCCATGAACCCGGTCTGCTTCCGCAGAATCTCCCCGAGACCGGCCCCGGTCTCATCCCGGAGATCGGCGGGAAGATCCTCCAGGAACTCCTGAAGGCGGGATCGTCGGCCTGACACCCGAATCCGGCCCCCGTGGCCGATCGGCGTGAAGTGAATCACAGTGCCGCCCTGCTGCGCTGCGGTTTCACAGCATTCCGCCGCGGGAGTTCATCTGATGTCAACAAACCGTCGGTAGCGTCGGACATATGCGAAAAATGGGGAGTCGGGGCCCCGGAATTCGCGAGGTGGTGCGGTACGACCTACCCGCATCTCTCGTTGTTTTCCTTGTGGCCCTTCCGTTGTCATTGGGTATCGCGATCGCATCGGATGCCCCCGTACTGGCCGGGCTCATCGCCGCGGTCGTCGGTGGGATCGTTGCCGGGCTGATAGGTGGTAGCGCACTACAGGTTTCGGGACCGGCCGCCGGTCTGACCGTGGTCGTCGCCGACATGGTCGCCAACTTCGGTTGGCGCGTCACATGTTTCATCACCGTCGGTGCGGGCGTCTTGCAGATCCTGTTCGGTCTGAGCCGGATCGCGGGCGCCGCGCTGGCCATCGCGCCGGTGGTCGTCCACGCGATGCTCGCCGGTATCGGCATCACCATCGCGTTGCAGCAGATCCATGTGCTGCTCGGCGGGAGTTCGGCGAGCAGTGCGTGGGAGAACGTGACCTCGCTGCCCGCGGGACTGGCGGACATCGAGACTTCGGACGCGCTCGTGGGTGGTACGGTGATCGCCGTCCTGCTCATCTGGCCGCTGATGCCGGCCGCGGTGCGCAAGGTGCCCGGCCCGCTCGTGGCGATCGTCGGTGCGACGGCGTTGACGATCGTCTTCGGCCTCGACGTCGAACGGATCAGCATCGACGGCAACTTCTTCGAAGCCATCACTCTTCCCGAACTCCCCGACAGCAGTTGGGCTGCAGTGCTTCTCGGGGTGCTGACGGTCGCGCTGATCGCCAGCGTCGAGTCGCTGCTGTCCGCGGTCGCGGTGGACAAGATGCACACCGGTCCGCGCAGCGACCTCAATCGCGAACTGCTCGGGCAGGGCAGTGCGAACATCACTTCGGGGATGCTCGGCGGACTGCCGGTCACCGGCGTGATCGTGCGCAGCACCACCAACGTCAACTCCGGCGCGCGGACCTCGGCGTCGGCGGTCATGCACGGCGTGTGGGTGCTGGTCTTCGCCGCGCTGCTCACCGGGCTGGTCGAGCAGATCCCGATGGCCGCTCTGGCGGGCCTGCTGGTGGTCATCGGCATCCAGCTGGTGAAGCTGGCGCACATGCGGATCGCGCTGCGCACCGGAGATCTGTGGGTCTATGTCATCACGGTGGTGGCGGTGGTCTTCCTCAATCTGCTCGAGGGCGTGGGCATCGGCCTGGCGGTGGCGATCGGACTCGTCGTGTGGCGGGTGGTCCGCGCCGAGATCATCTCGGAGGCAAGCGGTACCGACGATGGTGCGCAGCAATGGACAGTACGCGTGCGCGGCTCGCTGAGCTTCCTGTCGTTGCCGAAGCTGAACAAGGCGTTGTCGCAGGTGCCGGACGGGGCGCACCTGACGCTCGAACTCGACACCGACTTCCTCGACAACGCGGCGTCGGAGATGCTCGAGGACTTCCGCTGGGCGCACGAGGCCGGCGGCGGCACGGTGCTCGTCGTCGAGAAGGGGCGTGCCCGGCTCGTCGACGCCCCTCGACGTCCACCGCGGCGCCACACCTCCGGTTTCGCCGGACTGACACCGTGGCGCAATCGAACCGAGTCGGAGACGTCGGTGGACTCGGACCGTCCGGCCGCGCTCCGGTCGGTCCTCGGCGGAGTCGACGAGTACGAGAACGAGCATGCCGACGCCCTGCGCGCGATGCTGGCCGATGTCACCGAGGCGCAGGACCCCGATTCGTTCTTCGTGACATGTGCCGACTCGCGGCTGCTGCCCAACATCATCACCGCCAGCGGTCCGGGCGACCTGTTCACGGTGCGCAACGTGGGTAATCTGATACCGACCGACAGTGACGACGTATCAGTCGAGGCCGCACTGGAGTTCGCGATCGGGGAGCTGGGGGTGTCGTCCATCGTCGTCTGCGGTCACTCGTCGTGCGGGGCGATGCACGCGCTGCTCGACAGCGAACGGTCAGCCGATCACGACCACCAGACCGGATCGGCGACGCCGTCGGAGCAGACGCCGATTCAGCGTTGGCTCAAGCACGCGGTCCCGAGCCGAGTGGCCTTCCGGCACGGGCACCCGGCCGGACGCGCCGCGGCCGAGTTGGGAATGGCCGAGGTCGACCAGTTGGCCGTGGTGAACGTCGCGAAGCAGATCGAGACGCTCGCGCGGCACCCGCTCGTCGGACGCGCCGCGGCAGACGCGCGACTGCGCATCGTCGGACTGTACTTCGACATCGCGACCGCACGTGTCTACGAGGTCACCCCGCAGAGCATCGCGCCGGTCACCGGTGACGATTCGCTCCGCTCCCGGCGCCGCGATCCCGAAACGACATCTGCGCGTTGACGATGCTGCTGCGGGCACGCGTCAGAACATCACCGATCGGAAGTGGGTGACGAACCGCTCGTCCTCGTAGAGGTGGAACGCGATCCCCGGCGGCTGACCGCGATTGACGACCTCCCGGCCCTCGAATGGGAGGTTGAGCGTCGACGACACACCCGGCGCGACGCACAGCGGGCGTTCGGCGAAGGTGGTCACCGCCGGGGTGTGCGCGTGTCCGCAGAGGAACGCGACGATGTTCGGGTGTTGTCCGACCAGGGCGGCGAGGCGGTCCTCGTCGTACTGGCGGATCGAGTCCATGAACGGCATGTGCAACTCGACCGGCGGATGGTGAAAAGCGATGAACACCGGGGTGTCCGAGGGTGTAGCGCTGAGCCGGTCCGACAGCCAGGCGATCGTCGCGTCGTCGAGGCGGCCGTCGTTGCGGCCGGGTATGGAGCTGTCACACATCAAGAAGAGAACATCGGAACCGTCGCGTCCGCGCACCGTCCGGGCGTGATTGATCGGACCGGAGGTCTCGGTGCCGATGAGGGCGGCGCTGAACGGTTCGCGGACGTCGTGGTTGCCGGCCGTGATCAGCATCGGCAGCGGACTGTCGAGCACCCCGTGGGCCTCGCGGTACTCGCTGGCCGCACCCTCATCGGCGATGTCGCCGGTCACCAGCAGGACGTCGATGCCCGCGGCACGAGCATTGATGTAGCTCAGTGCGGCCTGGATGCGGGCCCGATTGAACCGCGTCCCGTTGAAATGCAGGTCGCTGATGTGGGCGACAACGAACACGAAGAGCTCCTGTCACGGTTCCTGACTCCCACGAGGCTAACCGCAGGCAGGGTCCGGCGATGCATCGCCCACTGCGCCACGAGGCGCAACGCACTTCCGCGCCGCCGATGTGGCTCAGCCCGCTTCTCCGATCGACGCCGGTAACGTCGGACGGCCCGCGAGCGACATGTGGGTGAGTCGCCGACCTGCCAACCCCCGACCTGGCAGGTCGGCGGCTGTCTTCGGGTGCGTCCCCGGGCGACCACCCGATCCCCGGCATCGAACTGTTTGCATTCTCTCCCGTGTGCGTGCACACTTGCGTTCGGCAACTAGTTGCACACCGCAACTAATTGCAAAGTGAAAGTAAAGACGTCGCCCGGAGGTGAGTGCTGTGCCGGCTCTCGATCACCAGGCGTTCGACGACCTGTTCGAGACGCTGCAGCGGTTCGTGCGGATCCGCGAGCGGGCGGTCCACACCACGTTCCGGACGCGCGAGGGTGAGTTCGAGGCGGCAGCGTTCAAGGCACTGTTCCCGCTGTCCCGACGATCGATGCGATCCCGTGAGCTCGCCGAGGCGATGAGTGCCGATCCGTCGACGGTGAGTCGTCACGTGGCACAGCTCGTGGACCACGGACTGATCCGCCGTGAGGCGGACCCCGACGACGGCCGCGCCACCCTGCTCGTCATCACCGACGCGGGCCGGGACCGCGTCCTGGGTATGCGCGAGATCCGGCGATCAGCGATGGCCGGCGTGATGGCGGATTGGTCGGACGACGAACTGCACACCCTGGTCAGGCTTCTCGGACGATTCGTCGACGCTGCCGATGCGGCCCTCAACCCGGCGTGCCCAGCCCGCACGCCGGACGCGGATGCATGAAACCCGTGAAAGGACGACAATGACAGACTCCCCGTCGGGCGCCGACACAGTGGCCCACGACGATGAGGTCGCCGGTGCCGGACTGACCCATCGCCAGATCCTGACCATCCTGGCCGGACTCATGATGGGCATGTTCCTAGCCGCGCTCGACCAGACCATCGTGTCGACTGCGATCCGGACCATCGCCGACGACCTGCAGGGCTACGACATGCAGGCCTGGGTGACCACGGCCTACCTCGTCACCGCGACGATCGTGACACCCCTGTACGGCAAACTGTCCGACCTCTACGGCCGCAAACCGTTCTTCCTGCTGGCGATCTCGATCTTCATCGTCGGTTCGTTGCTGTGCACGATCGCCACGTCGATGTACGAGCTGGCCGCGTTCCGCGCTTTCCAGGGACTCGGCGCGGGCGGGCTGATGACCCTCGCCTTGACCACCATCGGCGACATCGTGCCGCCGCGCGAACGTGCGAAGTACCAGGGCTACTTCCTCGCCGTGTTCGGTACCTCCAGTGTTCTCGGCCCGGTCCTCGGTGGCCTGTTCGCCGGCCAGACGACGATTCTGTGGGTGGCCGGCTGGCGCTGGGTGTTCCTCGTGAACGTGCCGATCGGCCTCGTCGCACTCTTCGTGGTCTACAAGGTGCTCAACTACGACCAGCAGAAGGGTGTCGGCGGGCGTACCGACTACTGGGGCGCGACAGCGCTCGCCGTCGCGGTGGCGCCGCTGCTCATCGTCGCCGAACAAGGGCGCCAATGGGGTTGGAGCTCCGGGCTCTCGATTCTCTGCTACGTGATCGGCGTGCTCGGTATCGCCGCGTTCATCTGGATCGAGCACAAGATGGGCGACGACGCGCTGATTCCGTTGCGCGTCTTCCAGAACCGGGTGTTCAGCCAGGGCATCATCATCTCGGTCGTCATCGGTGCCGTCATGTTCGGCGGAATCTCGATGCTGCCGCAGTACTTTCAGGTCCTCCGCGGATCGAGCCCGATGGTCGCCGGGTTGCAGATGCTGCCCATGGTGCTCGGTCTCATGACCGGCTCGATCCTGTCGGGCCAGCTGATCTCCCGTACCGGCCGCTACAAGATCTTCACGATCATCGGCGCGGTGCTGATCACCGCCGCCACCTTTCTGCTGCACCTGGTCGGCACCGACACCCCGGTCTACCTGGTCATGCTGATGGCGGCGCTGCTCGGTTTCGGTCTCGGCAACCTGATGCAGCCGATCACCCTGGCCATGCAGAACATCCTGCCGCCCACGGACATGGGCCTGTCCACCGGTACCGCCACCTTCTTCCGCCAGATCGGCGGGACACTCGGCGTCGCGGTCTTCTTCTCGATGCTGTTCTCGTTCATGGGGCCGAGCATCCAGGACGAGATGGTCGCCGCGGCAGCCCAGCCCGAGTACCGGGCCGCGGTCGTGGAGGCCTCCCAGAGCAGCGACCCGCAAGTCAGCGCGTTCGGACAGTCGCTCATCGCGGCCGCGCAGAACCCCGGCGCCGCGGCCGGATCGTCGGACAGCGTCATGAGTGACACCTCCGTGATCGAGAAGCTGCCCACCGAGGTGGCACAGCCGATCAAGGAGGGCTTCGCCGACTCGATGGACCGCGTGTTCCTGGCGGTGTCGATCATCTCGCTGCTGGCCATCATCGGCACGATCACGTGGAAGGAACTCCCGCTGCGCCAAGGGCGCCCGATCGGTGCACCGGGGTCGACGCCCGCCTCGTGAGGAGGCCTGATCCCAGAGGTGGGTCCGTGATCCTCAGGAGGCGCGGGCGGTGGGGAGATCGGTGGCGTAGCGGATCACGGAATCGACTCGGCCGAAGCGCCGTTCGATGATCACGATCGCCTCGGCGAGCTGCTCGGGATCGTCGACATCGGCGACGAGTGCCGTCGTGTACCCGTTGTTTCCCACCATGAACGGCAAGACGGCGGAGTACTCGCTGCTGACGACGGCCACCGGGATGTCGAGGCGGAACAGGGCGTGGGCGTAATCGATGGCGGCGGGATCTTCGAGGACCACGAGCGGGACGGAGACGGTGTTCTTGCTTCTTCTCATGTGTCGAGAGTGGACTCGTAGTGTGGTCGGGTTCGGAATCCTCTGTGGATTGGCTGTGAACGTCGCAGCGACAGCGCATCTCATTGCCGGTTGTCCGGCCACGTGCCGCGACCGACTCACTCGGACAAGGTCCTGCCGAACAGGGCCTCGAGTTCGGTGAAGTGATGTTCGCAGGCCTCGTGGTGGTAGGCCTCCAGGTCGGACATCGTATAGCCATGCGGTGCACCGGGGTAGACGGTCGCCGAATGCGCCACGCCCCCGCCGATCAGGGCGTGTTCGAACTGGGCCACTGCCATGGCGGGTAGCGACCGGTCCCTGTCGGCGTGGATCGCGAGGACGAATGCGTTGATGCCGACCAGATGCAGGTGCGGACTGTCGTGGTCGTCGGTGACGAGTTCGCCGGTGTGGAACATGCCGACCGCGGCCACATCGTCGGGCCGGGCGGCTGCGATGTTCAGCGCGAGCCGACCGCCCATGCAGTAGCCGGTGACACCGATCGGGCCGGGCGCGACGCCCGGCAGGGAGCGCAGCGCGTCGAGGTAGGCGACGAGGTCGGGGCGCACCGCGTCGGGGGTGAGGGTCCGCGCCCGAGGCATCGCGGATCCGAAGAACGCGGCCCGAGCCTCGGGCAGCAGGAGATCCTCGGTGGGTGCCCAGTCGGCGGGGGACCCGAACCGGTGGAACAGGTGCGGTACCAGCACGACATAACCCCACGACGCGATGCGGTCGGCCATGGCCTCGATCCGAGGTCGTAGTCCGATCACGTCGGTGAGGAACAGCACGCCGGGTAGAAGGGCGCCGGGTGACGACGAGTCAGGCCGGGCCACATAGGCATCGGTGTCATCGTCGGCCGCGGCGATGGTGATCGTCTCGCCGGTCATGTCCACGCTCCTGTTCTCGTCCGGTCGCAGTGCCGTCGCAGCTCAGAGGTCACCGGGCAGTTTGTCCCGGCGGATTCCCCGCCAGCTGGGGTGACGCAGGTGCCCGGCCGTCGTCCAGTCCATGAAACGGACCTCGCCGACGATCTTGGGGAGCACCCACACCGCACTCGACTCGACCGGGCGGTCGAGTTTGTCCAGGAACGGCGACCGCGAGATCTCCAACGGGCCGAGTTCCTCGGCGAGCGAACGCAGCTGGGCGTCGGTGAAACCGGTGCCGACCCGACCGACGTAGCGCAGTCCCGTCTCCTCGGGCAGACCGATCAGCAGGGACCCGATGGTGTGCGCGCGGTTGCCGCGCCCCGGTCGATATCCGCCGACGACGACCTCGATGTCGCTCCAGTTCTTGTGCTTCAGCCAGGTCGTCGACCGGCGCCCCTGCTGGTACACCGAGTTGCGGCGTTTGGCGACAACGCCTTCGAGATTGTGTTCGCGGCTGTACTCGACAGCGGCCGATCCCGGGCCGGGGAGCAGCGGCGGAACTTCGACGAAGGCGGAGTTGCGGAACGCAGGTGCGAGTTCCTCGAGGAGCTCGCGCCGGACCGACCACGGCTTGCGCAGCAGCGACGAGCCGTTGAGGAACAGGATGTCGAACAGGTGTAACCGCAGCGCGTACGGCTCGTCGGTGTGCCGGCGCGAGGTCAGGAGGGTGAAGTTGGTGCGTCCGGAGGAGTCGATGGCGACGACCTCGCCGTCGAGTACCACGTCCATGAGCCCGAGATCGTCTGCGAGACCGGCGAGTTCGGGGAAGTCGGCGGTCATGTCGATGCCTGATCGGGAGGTGAGCCGGAAGTCGCCGCCGACCGAGCGGATGAGCAACCGGTACCCGTCCCACTTCCCCTCGAACGCCCAGTCGCGGCCGTTGAGACCGTCGATCGACTCATCGGTTGCGAGCATCGGGCGTGGATCGGTGAGGCTGTCGGGGACGATCGGCCGCGGCTCGTCGCTCATGAGGTGGGCGAGCCAGTTCTTCTCCCCGGTTCGGATCAGCGCGTACCGCCCCTGGACGCGCTCGCCGTGCAGGCGGACGATGACCTCCTTGTCCCGCCACTTCTCGAGCTCGAATGTGCCCTTGTCCCAGATGGACACGTGCCCGCCGCCGTATTCGCCCGCCGGGATGTCGCCTTCGAAGTCGGCGTAGTCCATGGGGTGGTCCTCGGTCTGCACCGCGAGCCGGTTCTGATCGGGATCGGTGGGCAGGTTCTTCGGCACCGCCCACGACACCAGGACGCCGTCGTGCTCGAGGCGGAAGTCGTAGTGCAGGCGTCGGGCGTGGTGTTCCTGGATCACGAAGATCGGTGCCCGGTCCGTCGGGGAGTCCGTGGAATCGGGCTCATCGGAGGGACTCTCGGACTCCACGCGCTGCCGGTACACCTCGTCGCCGAAAGGCTCGGGCGTCTTCGACTGGTCGCGCTTGCGCCGGTACTCCTTCAGATTGATGACCTGGCCCGCCGCGGGCTCGACAACGGGTTCCGACCCGCCGTCATCGGCGTCGCGGTAGGGGTCGTCGAGACCGTCGAGGAGATCGCCGAACTCGTCGACCCGGTCGAGCACCTCGGTGTAGAGCAGCTGGGAGAGCTTCGGGTCCTCCATCTCCTCCCAGGTGCGCGGCGCCGCCACCCACGGTTGCTCGCGACCACGCAGCGAGTAGGGGGCGAGGGTGGTCTTGGCGGCGTTGTTCTGGCTCCAGTCGATGAAGACCTTGTCGTCGCGCAGCGACTTGGACATCTTGGCGGTGATGAAATCGCTGTGCTGGCGCGCGAACTCGTTGGCGACCTCTTGTGCCACCTTGCGCGCCGCGTCGGACGTCACGGGTTTGGGAAGCCGTGCGTAGAGGTGGATGCCCTTTCCGCCGCTGGTCACCGGGTAGGTGGTCGCCCCGCCGAGCCAGTTGCGTATCTCGCACGCGACCTCCGCGGTCCGGTGCAGCGGCACCCGTGGACCGGGATCGAGGTCGAAGACGATGCGGTTGGCCATGGGCGCTCCGTCGGGCCCCATGGGGAGCCGCCACTGCGGTGTGTGGATCTCGAGCACGGCCATCTGGGCGAGCCAGACCAGCGTGGCGCGGTCGTCGGCCATCGCATAGGAGATGACCCGTTCACTGTGCTGGATGCCGTGGCGTCGAATCCATTCGGGCGCGCTCTCGGGGACGTTCTTCTCGAAGAACGGGGTCGATTCGACGCCGTTGGGCCACCGCTTGCGGGTGATCAGGCGATTGCGTACATGGGGGAGGAGGACGTCGGCGATGCGCGAGTAGTAGTCGATGACCTCGAACTTGCGGGTCCCGGTCGCCGGATAGAGCACCTTCGAGAGGTTGGTGATCGAGATCCGGCGGCCGTCGACCTCCAGAATCTCGCCGCCTGCCATGTCCCCCATTGTCCACAATGTCGGCTGGATGGGTCACCGGCCGGCGGATTCAGCTGTCTCGCCACAAGCGGCGCCGGCGGACCCGCCGACTATGTCGGCGGGTTGAGGAGCGTCGAAGCGCTTCCGGTGCTGTGCTTGTCGGTGGCTCGCGTCATGATCTCGCGCGCGGTCCGTGCATCGGTGTCCGGGGGGATCACCGCGAGTGTGAGCGTATTCGCGGCGCCCGTGAATCTGACGGTTGCCGGTGTCCAGACCGTGAACCCTTCCAGACTGATCCGTTTTCCGTCGATCGCGATCTTGGTGGTGTCGGAGGATTCCCAATCGCGGACGGCGTAGCCGACGCGTTCGAGTCGCTTCAGGTGTTCTTCGATCGCGGGTGCGATTGCGCGCGTCTCGTCGGCGAGGTCTCGGGTGTGGGGCCACCACGCTCCGTCGACCGAGCCGCGGTCTGATCCGGCGGGTTTGAACTGTATCCGTGACGAGGGTGAGGCATCTGGAGTCATGAGGTGCTTTCCTGGGGTTGATGTCCGTTCCGGCCATTCGCCGGGAGCGCAGAGGCGGAGGGGGCGGCGGGGGAGGGGGAGGAAGTTGCGGCCTTGGCGATGATGAGGTCGTTCTCCAATTCCGCCACGGCGCTGAGTATGTGGGCGCCGAGGTCCTTGATCACAGCCGCGGTCTCGGGGTCGAGCGAGCTGCCGGCGGCGAGGCCGAGGAGCTGGGAGTTGAGCTTGCGGGTGATGGGCGGGAGATCGGTTCGTGTCGTCATCGGCGTGCCGAGTCCGCTTCGATCAGCACATCCGAGAGAGTCCCGCCGCGTTCTGCCGCCAGGATCACGCGCTGCCAGATCTCTTCGGCGAACGACCGGTGGACGTCGGTCGCCAAGAGGATGACCGGGTGGGAGTCGTCGTCGACAGTCGCTGTGCGTGAATGGCGGGAGCGTCTCACGTTGCGCCGGGCGAGCACATCACCGACGGGTCGTCCCGGGGTCGCGGCGGTGGCGGGGGCGAACCAGACGTCCCATTCGGCCAGCGTGTCACCGGGTACACGCCGAGAATCCTCCTCCTGGATACCGGAGACGACGATGTCCGGATGGTGAGAATGCCCGGGACGCGCGCGGTGATAGTCCCCGGTGTGTCCGTACAGACGGCTGCGTGGGGCGGTGTCGAGAATTCGCGAGGTGGTGATCATTGGGCGACCGCCCTGCCTGACCGCCAACGTCGAGCGGCCATACGGCACCGGGGCGCTGGCAGAATGCCGCCAGATATGAGATCCGGTGTATCGCCAAGCCTACACCCGGAAATCCACTCCGGAGCGGTGCTCACCCACCGGATTGCCGTTCCCTACCGCCATCGGAGGCCAAGTCCTGGCAGAATGGCATCCATGCGCTCGATCTGGAAGGGCGACCTCAGCTTTGGTCTGGTCAATGTGCCGGTCAAGGTCTATTCGGCGACCGAGAGCCACGACCGCAAGTCCTACCAGGTCGACTCGTCGGACGGCACCCGCATCCGCTATCGCCGCGTGCGCGAGGGCACCGACAGCGAGGTCGACTACGGCGACATCGCCAACGCCTACGAAGCCGAGTCCGGCGAGACGGTGATCCTCACCAAGGAAGACCTCGCGTCGCTGCCGGTGCAGAAGAGCCCCGAGATCTCGATCCTGGAGTTCGTGCCCGCCGAGCAGGTGGACCCGATCTACTTCGACAAGCCCTACTATCTCGAGCCGTCGTCGAAGTCGCCGAAGGCCTACGTCCTGCTGGCGAAAGCGCTGGAGGAGACGGACCGGCTGGCTATCGCCACGTTCACCCTGCGCAACCGCACCCGCGTGGCCGCGCTGCGTGTCGTCGACGGCGTGATGACGCTCCAAACCCTGTTGTGGCCCGACGAGGTCCGTAAACCCGACTTCGGCTTCCTCGACGACGACACCGAGATCCGCGATCAGGAACTCCAGATGGCGGCGTCCCTGATCGAGTCGATGGCGTCGGACTACGACCCCTCGGAGTTCGAGGACACCTATCAGAACGAGTTGACCAAGCTCATCGAGGCGAAGTCCGAGGGGGGCGAGGCGTTCCCCGAATCCGACGACGAGGACAAGGACACCGACGACTCCGACGTCGCCGATCTCCTCGCCGCACTGCGTGCCTCGGTGAAGGACCGCGGGGGTTCGGACTCCGACTCGAAGGACGCCGACTCGAAGGACACCGGCACGGAGGGCACCGGGGCCGAGAAGGCGCCGGCCAAGAAGGCTGCGGCGAAGACCGCCGCGAAGAAGGCCCCGGCCAAGAAGGCGGCCGCCAAGTCGACCGCGAAGAAGACGTCCTCGGGCGGTTCGGCAGGCAAGACGACGGCCAAGAAGTCCCCGGCCAAGAAGTCCTCGCGGAAGGCGAGCTGACCGCACCACCGGAGAACCGGCGTTTGCGAAAATCGGCTGGCACTCCGCCCGGCGGTTCGGGCAAGCTCGAAGGGTGACATCCGCCGTCGACTCCCGTCTGCCCCGCGCGCTGTTGCCGTTCGCGCGCCGGCAGTACCGGCTGCTCGCGTCCGGACTGATCCTCGCGATGTTCGCCGACGGTGTGTGGACGATCGCGGTGATCTGGCAGGTCATCGCGCTCGGTGGCGGCCCGGGCCAGGTGTCGCTGGCCACCGGCGTGGCCGCGGTGGGGATGCTGTTCTCCACACTGGCCGGCGGTGTGCTTGCCGACCGTATCTCGCAGCGCCACATAATGATCGGGCTCGAGGTCGCGAAGATGGTCGCATTCGGTGCGATCGGTCTGGCGTCGATCACGGGTGTGCTGCAACTCTGGCATGTGGTGCTGGCGTCGCTGCTGGGCGGTATCACCACCGGGATGTACTACCCCGCCTACTCGGCGCTCCTGCCCGGCATCGTCGCGCCTTCGGAACTGCAGGCGGCCAACGGGATCGAGGGATTCTTCCGTCCCGTCGTCTTCCAGGCGGTCGGCCCGATGGTCGCCGGTGCCGTCATCGGTGCCTGGGCGCCGGGACCCGCGGTGCTGATGGCGGCGATCGCGGCGATCGCCTCCGGTGCTTGTTATCTCGCGATGTCGCCGGTCACCGCACGGCGCTTCGGAGAGGCGGCGCAGGACCAGTCGGAAGTGGCGGTCGAGGGCGCCGGCGTCCGCCGGATCGTCACCGACCTGGCCGAGGGATTCGTCTACATGGCGCGGACCCCGTGGCTGTGGGGGACGCTGCTCTTCGCGTGCGTGCTGGTGCTGGCGACGCTCGGTCCGATCGAGGTCCTCGTCCCGTTCGCGCTGCGCGAGCGTATCGACGGAGGCGCGACCCAGCACGCCTGGGTTCTGGCCGGGTTCGGGCTCGGTGCGGCCGCGGCCTCGTTGGTCTTCGCCTCGATCCCGATGCCGCGCCGGTACCTGACCGTCATGTTCTCGCTGTGGGCGTTCTCGAGCCTGCCGCTGGTGTTGATGGGTCTCGCCGATTCGACCTGGATGTTCATCGCCGCCGGGGTGACCATGGGCATCTTGTTCGACGGCCCGATGGTCCTGTGGGGGACGCTGTTACAGCGTCGGGTCCCGCCCGCGCTGCTGGGTCGCATCGCCAGCCTCGACTTCTTCGTGTCGGTCGCGCTGATGCCGGTGTCGATGGCGATCGCCGCCCCCATCTCCTCGGCCATCGGACTGACCGCCACGTTCGTGCTGGCCGGGTTGTTACCGGTGCCGATCGCGTGGGCCTTCTACGTCGCCGCGCGCATGTGGCGCGACGAGATCGAGAACCCCCTCGTCGACGACGCGCACCCGAAGCTGGTCGACCCCGCCGTCCTATAGTCCGAAATCGCGCGAACCGCGGCTTCGGGCTATGGAATCGGCTCTAGAGAACACGGGCGGCGCCTTCGACGACACTTGCCGTGAGTGCTTGTAGCAGAGGTGAACTCAACTTCCAGTACTGCCAGTACAGCGGGACGTCGATGTGATGGTCGGCGATGAGGCGGACGCGACCCGCGTCGAGAGCCTCGGCGATCTGGACGACGGGGACCGCGCCCCAGCCGATCCCGAGCGTGACGGCGCGGTGGTATTCGGTCGACGCCGGGATGTAGACCGCCGGCGGGTCGACGGGCCGGCCCGCGAGGGCCGCCGAGATGTTCCGCTGAATGTGATCGTTGCGGTCGAACTGCACCATCGGGGCGCGGGCCAGGGAATCGGCGTCGGGTCCGTCGGGCAGCCAGGTCTCGATGAATTCCGTTGTGGCGACGGGCAGATAGCGCATCGTGCCGAGCGACTGGAGTGCACACCCGCGAATCGCCAGAGGCTCCGAGGTCACCGCGGCGAGCACGTCGCCGGTGCGGAGCAGGGTGCTGCTGCGTGTCTCGTCGTCGCGGAAGATCTCGACCGCCACCGCGTGTTCCCGGTGGAACTGTGCCAGTACCGGCAGCAACCAGGTCGCGAGGGAATCGGCGTTGGTGGCGATCGGGAGGTG
Organism: Gordonia sp. KTR9; assembly: GCF_000143885.2. NCBI lineage: Bacteria > Bacillati > Actinomycetota > Actinomycetes > Mycobacteriales > Gordoniaceae > Gordonia > Gordonia sp. KTR9. Next base: position 5,143,524 of record NC_018581.1, on the reverse strand, counting down.
GATGCGTGGACGCTCGACCAGTGGCAGCCCGTCGTCGTCGGGGGCGCCGACGAACTCGGCTCGTGTCTCGGCGAGGAGGAGTTCCCATTGTTTGGCCAGGCGGACCAGCACCTCGCCGTCAGGGGTGGCGGTCGCGGGCTTGGTCCGCCGCAACAGGACCCGGCCGGCAGCGGACTCGAGCGCCTTGATCCGCTGGCTCACCGCCGACGGGGTGATGTGCAGGGCGGTGGCCGCGGCGTCGAACGTTCCCTCGCGCAGCACCGCGGCCAGCGTGCGCAGGCCTTCCTGGCTGATGTCCACGAGCCGAGGCTAGACGACCCGGATCAGGCCGGGACGGAACTCGGCTCGGCGGCCCGGCGCCCGCGCATCACCCCGAGTGCGAGCAGTCCGGCGCCGATCGCCACCCAGCCGACGAGCACGGCTGCTTCTCCGGTGATGCTCGCGGCCGGGAAGTACGCGACCGAGCGGAGCAGCGTGCCGCCTGCGCCGGGTGGCAGCCACTGTCCGATCGCTCCCCACGGGGCGGGGAGCAGGTACGGGGACGACGCCAGACCCGACAGCGGGTTGGAGATCAGCACCATCACCAGCGCGGACACCCCGACACCCGCGGTACCCAGAAGGCTTCCCGCGCCGACCGTGAACCAGGTGATCGCACCGATCATCAGCGCCGCGGCGAGACCGACGGCGCCGACTGCACCGTCGATGACGCCCAGCCATGACCATGTCGCCGCGAAGCCGAAGCCGGCCATCAGCGGACCCAGGACCGCCAACGTCACCTGCATCGCGACGCGCCCGCGCAGCGCGACCGCCGCTGCTCCGCCCAGTGCCATGCCGGCGATCAGCAACGGCAACAGTCCGGCGGCGAAACCGGTTCCGCGGGCGTCGGTTTCGGGGGTGGGGACGACTGCTTCGATGGCGACGGGTACGCGTTGAGCGGTGGCGATGCCACTGCCCACCCCGGAGACGACCTGCGCCAGCACGGGGGATCCCGCCTCGGCGGTCAGGACCGTGACCCCGCCGGGTCCGACCGCGATCGCGCCCACCAGATCGCGCCGTTCGATCGCGGCGCGGGCGTCGTCGACGTCGGTGAGTCGTTCGACGACGAAGGCGTCGGGGCCGGCCCGCTCGGCGAGTGCCGACTCGATCGTCTGCGCGGCGGCCGGAGGTGCGACGAGACCCAGTGGGGCCTCGTGTGGTTCGGGATCGACGGCCAGCGACACGAACATCGCGGCGATCGCGACCACGAGCGTCGGGATTCCGACGATCATCGCCGCCACCTGCCGCCAGCTCGGTGCATGGCCTGACGCGGGTCCCGCGGTCGCGCCGGGGCCATCTGGTCGGGTATCCGTCGGGTGCAGCTCGGTGGTCATGACGCCTCCTAAAAAGAACGAGCCTTCGTTTTGGAAAGTATGCGCCGACCGTCGGGTGGAATCAAGAACGAATATTCGTTTTAGACTGTCCGCATGCCGAAGATCAGCGACGAACGCAAGCTCGAACGAAGTCAGCAGATTCTCGACGCCGCTCGCCGCTGCTTCATCGACAAGGGGTTCCACCGCGCGTCGATGTCCGACGTGATCCGGGAATCCGGGCTCAGTGCGGGAGCCGTCTACTCGTACTACTCCTCGAAGGAGGAACTGATCGCCGCGGTCGCGCGGTCGATCTTCGTCGCATACGAGACGGGCATCAACGGCTTCGACGACCCGGGGGCCCGACCCGCCTCACCCGAGGCCGCGGTGCGTTCGCTCGCGGAACGGATCCTGCTCGAGATCGCCCCGCTGACCGACGGTTTCCGGATGGTTCTGACGGTATGGGGTGAGGCCTCGAACAATCCCGCCCTTCGCGAGACCGTCGGCGACATCGTCCGTGGATTGCGCGGGGTCTTCGAGCGTGTCCTGACGGACTGGCGGGCGGCGGGTCGCGAACTGCCCGCGGAACCCACGATCCTCGCCCAGGTGATGGTGTCGGTCATGCAGGGAGCGGTCGTGCAGCAGGGACTGGTCGGCGACGTGGAGATCGACGACTACATCGACGCGTTCTGCGCGGTCCTGCGCGTCGCGGGACTGGGCGACGACGGCGCCTAATCTGAAGCTCAGCTGTTGATTCGTGAAAAACTTTCGCTGTACTGAGGCAGGTAGGCGCTCCTAGCGTCGTCCCGGTGACCGTCTATCTAGTTCCCGCGCTCGCCGGACTCCTGACCGGAGCCGGCCTGATCATCGCCATCGGACCCCAGAACGTCTTCGTGCTGCGCCAGGGTGTCGCGCGCCGACACACCGCGTCGATCGTGGCGGTCTGTGCGGTCTCCGACATCGTCCTCATCGTGGCGGGTGTCGCCGGACTCGGCGCCCTCGTCGGCGCGCATCCGGAGGTGGTGACGTTCGCCAAGGCGGCCGGCGGACTCTACGTGGGGGCGCTGGGGGTGCTGGCCGTCAGACGCTGCCTGCGCAGCAACGAGGTGATCGAGGCCGAGGCCACGGGGGTCGACGACAGGGGAGCCGAGTCCACCGGACGCTGGATCGCGGTGGGCACGGCGCTGGCCCTGACCTGGCTGAACCCCCACGTCTACCTCGACACCGTCATCACCATGGGCGCCATCGCGAACGGACACGGAAACGGCAAGTGGGCGTTCGCTTTCGGTGCGTGCATCGCGAGCGTTCTGTGGTTCACCGCCCTCGGCGGCGGGGCACGCAGGCTGTCCGGGTTCTTCGCGAGTCCGCGTGCGTGGAAGGTGCTCGACGCGGTCGTCGCCCTCATCATGCTGGGTATGGCGGTGGCTCTGTTCGCCTCGATCTGACGCCGGATCGGAGTCGTCCGGAGATCGCCCGACACGACCAGCGGCAAGCCACTGCGGCGTAGGCGTGGAGTTTTCGGGTATCCCGGAGGGGTGACACCGCGCCGATCGGCCCCCACGGTGACTCGCGAGACCTCGTTCCGCGAGCACGCGAAGACGCTCGACGTCCGTGCGCTGGTGACGGATGTCCGTACCACCCTCGGCCGCGGGGACCTCGCGGCTGCCGCCGCCACGCTGACCTACTTCGCCGCGATCGCCGTCGTCCCGTGGGCGCTCCTCGGGATCTGGTCGACGACGTGGCTGCGCGGCCCGTCGGCCGCCGAGTCCCTGTCGGAGCTTCGCGTGCTCATCCCGCCGGCGATGGGCGGCCGCGGTGTCTTCGACGAGGCAGTCGTGATCGGCACCGGGCTGTCGCTGATGAGCGCTGTCGTGCTGCTGTTCCCGGCGTCGTTCTACGGCGAGGGACTACGCCGTGCGTGCATGACGCTGTATCCGCGGGACGACCGGTTCACCGGCTGGCGGTCGCGGATCTGGGTGCTGGGGCTGGTCGTCGTCGTGCCGCCGCTGGCCTTCGTCGTCGTCGGCGTCGCGGGCACGCTCACCACGCTCGCGCCCGACGGCGGCGGGACGGGCGGTCTCGGGGATCTCGTGGTGCGGATCGTGGTCGAGTTCATCGTCGTCTGGCTGACGGTGGCCATTGCGCTGACGTGGGTGTATTGGCGGGTGACGCCAGGTGAGCCGACGCTGGGAGTCGCGGCGGTCACGGCTCTCGGGACCGCGTCGTTCATCGCCGGGTTCTTCCAGGGCTTTCTGCTGTTCCTGTCCCTGCCGATCGACGTCGGTATCCCGTACGGGGGGCTCCGGGTGATCGGCGGCGTGGTGGCGGTCGGGCTGTGGCTCTACGTCGCGCATGTCATCGTGATCGTCGGATGGGCGGTCGGGCAGGCGATCTCGAAGCAGAGGAGGGACCGTGTCCGCGGAACCTGAACACCTCGCGGCCGACCGGATGAAGTCCGCCCGGGACGAGGCACTCGACGCCTGGTCGGAACTCCACGGCGGTATCGATCCGAGGCAGAACCCGTGGGTGCGCGGCTGGGTGCTGATCAGTCATTGGTGCGCGCGCCCGCTCGCACGGCTCGGTGTGTCCGCCAACACCGTCACGGTCCTCGGCGTGGTCGCCACCGCGACGGCACTGTGTCTGACGATCCTCGGGGGCTGGTGGCCGTTGCTCGCCGCACTGGTCATCCTGGTGGCGGCGCTGCTCGACGGCGTCGACGGCGCGATCGCGGCCCAGACGCGAACGGCGTCGCGGTGGGGCCGGCTCAACGACGCCGTCGCCGACCGGTGCTCCGACGTCATGCTGATCGGCATCGTCGTGGTCGTGGGAGCGCCGTCGTGGCTGGGCGTCTCGATCGTGGTGCTGACCCTCATCCTCGAGACGACCCGTGCCACGGCGCAGGCGGTCGGGATGACCGGGCCGGGTGCGGTCACCGTGTGGGAACGACCGTCGCGGGTGATACTGGCGATCATCGCCGCGCTGTGTTCGACCTGGTGGTGGGCTACCGGCCTGGCCTCCGGCACCGTCACGGTGCTGGCCGCAGCCATCGCGGTGACCGGAGCCGTACTCGCGGTCGTGGGCACGATCCAGCTCGGAGTCGCGGTGCGGAAACAGACCCGACGGCTCGGATGATCCCGGGTGACGGACAGCTCCCCATCCGGATCGGGCGTCGGCGACGAAGTGCCCCCTGAACGACAATGCCCCGTGACGAACAATGGGGAACGGCGGGTGCCCGCTTCCAACGATCTCGACGCGATGAGGAAATCTTCGATGACCAACGACTCGGTGGTTCTCGCCGACGCCGACGGCCGCCCATGCGGCACCGCCGACCGCGAGGCGGTGCACGGGTTCGACACCCCGCTGCACTTCGCCTTCTCGTGCCACCTCGTCGTCGACGGCCGCATCCTCATGACGCGTCGGGCATTGTCCAAGCGGAGCTGGCCCGGTGTGTGGACCAACTCGTTCTGCGGGCACCCGCGTCCGGGTGAGGACGTTGTCGACGCCGTGCACCGGTACGCCGTGCGCGAGCTCGGTATCGAGGTCGCCGACGTCCGCTGCGTCCTGCCCGACTTCCGGTACCGGGCGGTCGACGCGAGCGGGATCGTGGAGAACGAGATCTGCCCGGTGTTCGTCGCGCGCCCGCTGGCAACGCCCCGACCCGCGCCCGACGAGGTCGCCGAACACGTCTGGGCCGATGTCGCCGACGTGTGGTCGCTCGTCGAACGCACCCCGTGGTCGGTCAGCCCGTGGTTCGTCGAACAGGTGCGCCAGCTGCCGAATGGTCACGACGGTTCGGTCCACGAGACCCATCCGGCGATGTCCCGGGCATCGAATTCATGACGTCAGGCAACCCGCGAAGTCACCAGGTCGAGGAGCGGTCGGATGATGCACATTCCCGGTCACACTGAGGTGGTCCCACCTCACCGGCGGTACGACGAGGTCGCCGAGGCCAGCGCGGCGCTCGTCATCAAGTCGTATTCGAGTTCGTTCGGGCTCGCCTCGCGGCTGCTGCCCCCGCGGATCCGTCGCGACATCCAGAACATCTACGCACTCGTCCGGGTCGCCGACGAGATCGTCGACGCCCCGCGCCCCGAACAGGGACTCGTCGACCGCAGCAACGAGCTCGACCAACTCGAGGAGCAGACCAGCGTCGCGCTCGTCACCGGCTCGAGCAGCAACCTCGTCGTTCACGCTTTTGCCCAGACCGCCCGCCGGGTCGGCATCGACCTCGATCTGGTGGGGCCGTTCTTCGATTCGATGCGCAGCGACCTGACCCAGGTCCAGCACGACTTCGACTCACTGGCCACCTACATCTACGGCTCGGCCGAGGTGATCGGTCTGATGTGCCTGCGCGCGTTTGTCGCCGACGAAGCCAAATCTGCGGCCCGGTACGACCACCTCGCACCGGGTGCCCAGCGGCTGGGCGCCGCGTTCCAGAAGATCAACTTCCTGCGCGACTTCGGCGAGGACAGCGACGGGCTGGGGCGACGCTATCTGGTCGGCCTCGATCCCGACGATCCGGCGGAGTCCGCCTGGGCGCTCTGGCTGGACGACATCGATCTCGACCTCAGCGCCGCCGCGGCCGCCATCCCGCACCTCCCGGTCGGAAGCCGGGTCGCGGTGTGCACCGCGCACGATCTGTTCGCCGAACTGACTGCTCGTCTGCGCGAGTCGTCGGCCGCGGAGGCCCGCCGCAGCCGCGTCCGCATCCCGAACCCCGGGAAGGCCCGGATCGCGGCGGCCGCCGTCGCCCGGCGCGGCATGCCGCGGACCGCTTCCCGCGCCGAGGCCGTCGACGTCCGCAGAAGGAAGATCAACGCATGAGCGACCCCAGACGTGTTGTCGTCATCGGTGGCGGTGTCGCCGGACTGGCCACCGCCGCCCTCCTCGCCCACGACGGGCATGACGTCGAACTCGTCGAGAAGAACGATGATCTCGGCGGTCGTGCCGGTTCCTGGGACCGCGACGGTTTCCGCTTCGACACCGGCCCGTCGTGGTGGTTGATGCCCGAGGTCTTCGACCACTTCTTCGAGATGCTCGGGACGTCGACCGCCGAACAGCTCGATCTCGTCCGACTCGATCCCGGGTATCGGGTGTTCTTCGGCGACAGCGAGGACGCCGATGAGAAACCGATCGACGTCTTCGGCGACCGCGAGCGCAATCGCGCCCTCTTCGAGCAGATCGAACCGGGCGCCGGAGCTGCGCTCGACGACTATCTGCGCACCGGTCGGCAGGCCTATGACCTTGCGGTGGAACGCTTTCTGTACACCAGTTTCGACTCGCCGCGCGCTTTCCTGGGTCTCCCGGTGTTGCGGCACGCGAAGACCCTTGTCAGCCTGTTGACGACGTCGTTGCAGTCCTATGTCGTGGCCCGCTTCACGGACCGCAGGCTCCGGCAGGTCCTCGGGTATCCGGCGGTGTTCCTGGGTTCATCGCCCGAGCGCACCCCCGCGATGTACCACCTGATGAGCTGGCTCGACCTCGCCGACGGGGTGCGATATCCCAACGGCGGCTTCACCACGTTCGTCGACGCGCTGGAACGGGTGGCCCGCGAGCGGGGTGTGCGGATCCACACGGGGACCGCAGCGACCACCGTCCTCACGCGGGAACGTGTGGGAACGAAGCGGGTACCGTGGCGCCGTCGCGCTGAGGTGGCCGGGGTACGCGTCGAAGGGCCCGACGGCACCTCGCGAGACCTGCTGGCGGACATCGTGATCGGTGCCACCGATCTTCATCACCTCGAGACGCGTCTGCTGCCCCGGGAACTCCGGACGTTCCCCGAGCGCTACTGGGACCGCGCCACTTCCGGTCCCGGTGCGGTGCTCGCCCTCCTCGGAGTGCGCGGTGAGGTGCCCGAACTGGCGCACCACTCGCTGTTCTTCACCGAGGACTGGAAGACCAACTTCGACGCCATCTTCGAAAGCCCCACGCGGGTGCCGGACCCGGCCTCCCTCTACGTGTGCAAACCGTCGGCCACCGACGCCTCGGTGGCGCCGTCGGATTCGGAGAACCTCTTCATCCTGGTGCCGGTTCCGCCCGATCCGGGTCTCGGTCACGGCGGTGTGGACGGCAGCGGTGACCCCGACATCGAGAAGGTGACCGACCGCGCCATCGCGATGATCGGACAATGGGCGGGTGTGCCCGACCTCGCCGATCGCGTGGTCGTCCGGCGCACCATCGGCCCTGCCGACTTCGTCGACTCGGTCAACTCCTGGTGCGGCGGCGCCCTCGGCCCGGCGCACACCCTGCGTCAGAGCGCGTTTCTGCGTTCGACGAACAGGTCGCGCAAGGTCGACGGCCTGTACTACGCGGGATCGAGCACACGCCCCGGCATCGGCTTGCCGATGTGCCTGATCAGCGCCGAACTCATCCGGAAGAAGCTGCGGGGTGACCGGTCGGTGGGCCCGATGCCGGTCGGGAACCGCTGACCTGCGATGTCAGCTTTCCCATAGAGGTTTGGAATCCAGGTCACCCGGGTACGGGCGCGTGACAGTGCTCACAGCGAGAGGTGCGGGTGACATGGAGAAGACACGTCCGAGTTCATGGTGGCGCGGTCCCCGGTGGATCTGGTCGCGGCAGGATCTCACCCCCCAGGAACGGCACAATCTCCAGGCATCACGGGTACCGGTGGCAGTCGTGACCGCGTCCCTCGGTGGCCACGCGTACACCTATCGCGATCGGGTCTGACGCGGTCGAGGTCGTCGCGGTCATCACACCGCGCCGAAGTACTCGTTGCGATACTCGTCATCCGCTGAGAGCTGCAGGCGGATCCTCAGGTCTCTCAGCGGCTCCCCTGCAAGGCTGCGTCGGTGTCGGCGATGGCGAGCATCCTGTTGATGTCGGCGCCGGCCAGTGCGCCGGCAGCTGCCGCGGGCCCGACCTGGGCGGTCAGATCGGTGGCGTTGCCGGACACCCATATACCCGGAACCTCGGTGATACCGGCTGGGCCGGAGGCGAATCCGTGGCCCAGGTTCGGCGGTTCCTGCAGCGGCAGGTTCAGGCCTTCCAGGCCGTGGGTGCGGGCCCGCAGCTGTGCGAGGACGGCGATGACGCGCCGGGGCACGACCTGGCCGTCGGTCAGGCGCACCCCGGCGAGGGCACCATCGTCGTCGTTGACCATTGCGGCGACCGGGGTGTCGATGACGCGGATGGCGCGGGCGGCGAAGCGGGCGCGGTTGTCCTCGTCGAGGTCGGTGCCGTTGGTGAAGTAGGTCAGGTCCTCGGTCAGCTGACGGAACAAGAACGTGTGGACGATGGAGACCGGGCCGGTGGCCAGAATGCCGATGGGCTCGTCGCGCACCTCCCAGCCGTGACAGTACGGGCAGTGCAGAACACTGTGCCCCCAATGCTCGGCGAGCCCGGGCAGCTCCGGCAGGACATCGGTGAGGCCGGTGGCCACGAGGATGCGGCGAGTGGTGATGATCCGGCCGTCTGCCAGGGTGATGGTGAACCGCAGGTCTCCGTCCGCTGATGGGTCTGCAGGCCTGGCCGAGACCACCTCTCCGTGGACGATGCGTCCGCCGTACTGGCGCACTTGCTCGCGGCCCCGGTGAAGGATCTCGGCCGGCGAGGTGCCGTCCAGGACGATGAAGCCGTGCATGGACTCTGCGGGTGCGTTGCGTGGGGAGCCGCTGTCGACCACGACGACCGAACGGCGGGAGCGGGCGAGGATCAGTGCGCCGCCCAGGCCTGCGGCGCCGCCGCCGATGACCGCCACGTCGACGCTCGCCTCGGTCAGTGCGTCGCTCTCGTACGGGGATGTGGTTGCAGTCATGGTTTCTGCCTTTCGTTGTCGGTCATGGTCGGTAGCCCTTTCGAGTTCGGTCCGTACTCGGATAGGAGTCGGCGAGGGGTCACAACGGTCGGAGGTCGAGGCGGGGCGCATGGTGGTCCGCCGGATCCGTCACCTGGTTTGCCGACGTCTCGGCTCGCGGTTCGTCGATCCTGCTCGCGAACCCTCGCCGTCCCGGCAGGACTGCGAGGACGATCAGTGTTCCGGCGGCCATCACGATCGCGCCGATGAGGCTGGTGTGGGCGACGCCGTAGGCGAAGGCCTGGTCGACGGCCTCCAGGACTGCCTGGGCGGTCTCGACCGAGGGGCCCTGCGCGACTTGCCCCGCGACGGCCAGGCCTGCGCCAACGGAGTCCTTGGCGATTTCCATCGCTTCGGCCGGGAGCGGGTCGCCCGCCAGGTCGGTCAGCTCGTCCCGGTAGGCGGTGCCCAGTACCGAGCCCAGTATCGCTATGCCGAGTGCCCCGCCCAGCTCGAGCGCCGTGTCGTTGGCGCCGCCGGCGACGCCCAGCTCGGAGTCGGGGAAGGAGCCCATGATCGTGTCGGTTGCCGGTGCGATGCTCAGGCCGAGCGTGAAGCCCAGCATCAGCAGCGGCGCCACGAAGTCGGTGTACGTCGAGCCGGCGTCGATCCGGGCGAGCAGGAACATACCCGCGGTGCCGATGATCATGCCGATCACGACCGTGGCCCGCACTCCGAGTTTGGGGGTGAGCTTTCCGGTGATCGCAGATCCGAGGAACACCGCGGCGCCCAGCGGCAGCAGCCGGATGCCCGTCTCCAGGGCGTCGTAACCGAGGACGAACTGCAGGAACTGCGTCGAGTAGTAGAGCACGGCGAACATGCCGAAGAAGAAGACCAGTACCGCGAGCATCGAACCGGTGAAAGGCCGCACCGCGAACTTTCGGACGTCGAGCATCGGGTGGGGGTGACGTAGCTCCCAGGCCACGAAGGCGGCCAGACCGGCAGCGGCGACGACAAGGGCGGTGACCGGGCCGGCGCCCCAGCCGGAATGCGGGCCCTCGATGGCTCCGTAGATCAGGGAGCCGAGGGTGACGATGGACAGCAGACCGCCGACATAGTCGATCCGACCCATGCCCTCCGCCTTGGACGGCGGCACCAGGACGAGCGCGCCGATGACGGCGACGAGGGCGATCGGCACGTTGATCAGGAAGGTCGCGCCCCAGGCATGGTCCTCGAGCAACCAACCCGAGACCAGCGGGCCGATGGCCACCGCGACTCCTGAGGTCGCGGCCCAGGCGGTGACGGCCTTGCCCCGCTCGCCGCGAGGGAACGTCGCGACCAGGAGAGACAGCGTCGCCGGCATGACGACCGCGGCACCGACACCCATGATCGCGCGCGCCGCGATGACCAGTGCGGTCTCGTCGACCATGCTTCCCATCACCGAACCGGCGGCGAACATCAGCAGACCGAGCACCAGTGCGCCGCGTCGGCTGTATTTGTCACCGATGGAGCCCAGCACCAGCATGAGCGCCGCGTACGGAACCGTGTAACTGTCGATGACCCACTGCAGATCACTGCTGCTCAGGCCGAGATCTGTGGTCATATCGGGGGCGGCGACGATCAGTGACGTGTTCGCCATCACCGTGATGAGCAGGCTCAGGCACAGGACCAGCAGCGCCCACCAACGCCGTGCGTAGGGCTCCGCCATGTTCGACACGGGGGTGTTTGCAAGTAAGGGCATCAGTAGCTCCTGAGAAGCGGCGGACGAGCGCAGTCGCTCTCTCGCCGTGATTCGGACGGGTCAGGGGGCGAGTCGGTTGAGTTTGCGGATCTGTCTGTCGAACGCGCGCGAGGGCACGAGCCTGCGCAGGACGCTGACACGAGCCGCCATCGGGCCCGCGGTGTACCGCAGCTTGGGGTGGGTCGCGGTGGAGGCCGCGACGATCTTTTTCGCGACAACGACCGGGTCGTCGGCATTGCGCACGGCCGTGGCGAGCACGTCTCGGGAGATCTCACGCTGTTCGGCGTAGATCGGCAGGGGCACGTCGGGTGCCAGGCTGCTCGCTTCGAAACCCGTGCGTGTGTAGGCCGGCTCGACCAGCAGCATCCGGATGCCGTGCTCGCGAAGCTCGTGGTCGACGGACTCGGAGTAACCCTCGACCGCATGCTTGGTGGCGGCGTAGACCGCCATGTAGGGGGCGGCGATCAGACCTAGTACGGAGGAGACGTTGACTACGCGCCCGCCGCCCTGAGCGCGCATGTGGGGCAGTACTGCGTTCGTCATCCGTATCAGCCCGAACACATTGATGTCGAAGACCTCCCGGGTCTGCTCGATCGAGCTCTCTTCGCCGGCGCCCACCGCTCCCACGCCGGCGTTGTTGACCAGCACGTCGATCCGACCGAACTTCTCGATGACCTTATCGACCAGTGTGCGGACCGACTCATCGCTGGCCACGTCGAGGTCGAGGAACGTCACCCCGGCAAGCGACTCGATGTTCGCCGCGTTACGGCTCGTGCCGACCACCGCGAAGCCGGCGTCTATGAGGGCGAGCGCTGCCGCTCGCCCGATTCCCGAGGAAGCGCCGGTCACCAGGGCCACGCGAAAAGGGTTCTGCATGTTCATCTTTCGGCTGCGGGCGTGAATCCTTCACGCCCAGGAGGATGGGTCATCAGATGTTTTGTACTGAACGGTCAACAGCGAACCAGTTATGTACTGACTTGTCAACAATGAGGGGCCGGCCTACTGTCTGGGTATGGCACGACCACGAACATTCGAGCGGGACCACGTCGTCCACGCCGCCGAACGGCAATTCCGCACCACCGGCTACAGCGGGACGAGTGTCGATGACATCAGCGCCGTGACGGGCCTGGGGCGCGGCAGCCTGTATGCCGCGTTCGAGGGCAAGCGCGGGGTGCTGCTGGAAGCAATGTCCGGGTACTCCGCCCGGTTGAAGCAGTTCGTCCCCACCGCGCTCAACGGCCCGGACGAGGGTGCTCTGGAACGACTGCACGAGTTTCTGCTCCGCGCTGTCAACGGTGTGCCATTAGCCGCCGACGTACCCCCCGCTTCCGATCGGGCTGCGGCGGCCTGTTTCGCTGCCAAGATGGCGCTCGAACTCGGGAGCTCTGACCCCGAGATGAAACGCCTGGCCGAGGCCTGCTCCGCGACGGTCGCGACAGCGGTGGCCGAGTGTCTGCGAGCAGCGCAGCGCGTCGGTGACATTGATCCCGACGCGGACCCCGACGATCTCGCCTACCTCCTGATGGCCGTCGTCCGTGGAATGGATGTCGTTGGCGCACAAGGCCTCAGTCCTGCTCGCCTGACCTCGATCGCGGAGAGCGCGTTCGCCTTACTCCCTCGCCCGGTGCCGAGCTGAGGCGGCGTCGGTGACCCGCAATCGCGATGCGGTCGCCGGAGCATTCCGGGTCCCTCCGCCCGTCGGCTGGACGAAAGCACTACGCCGGACCCCCTTGACCGACGAACAGGTCGCGCAAGGTCGACGGTCTGTACAACGCGGGATCGAACACACGCCCGGGCATCGGCTTGCGGATTGCTTGATCAGCGCCGAACTCATCCAGAGGAAGCTCCGGGGAGTCACACCAGCCGGCCCGACTCAGATGACTCCGTCCTGCCGGACCGCGGCCATCGCGTCGTCGAGGTAGCGGGCGAGCGGTTCACCACGGTCCGACGCGAGATAAGCCGGTCGCGCCGCCTGCACGCAAGCGAATGCCGCGCCGACGACTGATGCGGGTCGAGGGTCGGTGGGTTCGAGGTGCTCGCCTCCGAGCCGATGTCGGACATGTTCGGTCAGCAACCCTGCACGCGCTGCATCTTCTCCAGGTATCGCGCAGTCAATTGTGGAGTGGTGCGAACGATTGCTTCCATCGCGTCGTTGCGCGCCCGTTGGTGGTCATCCTCGACGTAGTCCAGCGTCATGTCGAAGACCGACGCAGGGACTCCCACACCGGCTCGTCGACTGGACGGGCATCGAACGCTTCAGCCATCCGCTCGGCGAACAGGTCGTACTTCCCGATGACGAGATCGTCCTTCGACGCGAAGTATCGGAAGAACGTACGCTTCGACATCCCGCCGCAGCCGCGATCTGCTCAACCGTCGTGTCCTCAAAGTCCTGGGCAAGAATCAGATCCTGAGCGACTGCGGTCAATTCGGGTTGCGCGACCTTGCGGGTGCGCTCACGGATCGACAAGGTCGCGGCCACCGCGCGCAACTCCGACACCCTTGTCGACCTCGTCGACAAGTACGGCGACGCGATTCTTCCGATTCAGCTCGACGTGACCGATCGCTGCCAGGTGTTCGACGCGGTCACCTCGGCGCACAAGTCTTTCGGAACCCTCGATGTCGTGGTCAACAATGCCGGCTATGGGTTGTTCGGCACCGTAGAGGAGATCACCGAGCAGCAACTCCGCGACCAGCTCGACACCAACCTGTTCGGCGTCTTTCACGTCACCCAGGCAGTACTTCCCATTCTGCGCAAGCAGGGCTCCGGCCACATCATCCAGATCTCCACAATCGGCGGCGTCGCCGCCTTCCCGACCCTCGGCGGTTACCACGCGCCGAAGTGGGCGCTGGAAGGACTGACGGAATCCCTCGCGCAGGAGGTGTCCGGATTCGGAGTCGACGTCACCCTCATCGAACCCGGGGGCTTCGACACCGATTGGAATGGCGCCTCGGCCACCGTCGCCGAACCACTGCCCGAATCCGCGGCCACCCACGATGCCATGGCGCAACGGGCAGGCGGTGCGAGCCCGAAGCCCGTCGGCTTCGGCTCGGCCATCCTCAAGATCGTCGAAGCGGAGAAGGCGCCACTGCGCGTGTTCTTCGGCGAGCAACCCACCCGGATCGCCCCGCACATCTACCAGCAACGCCTGGATGAATGGGCCGAATGGGCGCCGGTGTCCCGCGAGGCCGAAGGGAAATGAAGTGCGAAATCCACCAGGACATAACGGAATCCGGGCATCTCGGCTACCTGATCATCGGATCACCCTGAACCGATGTGCCCCGGAATGACGCGGATCAGCGCACCAGCGACGCGTCAGGCTTGCGCCCCGCGGAACACGAGGGCGAGCTTTCGTCGGAGCATCTCTTCGGGCGGCAGCGACAGTGAGGCCGCGAGCGCGTCGCGCAGCGTCCCGCCCACACCCCGAAGGGTCTGCGGATCGTGGTCGTCGGAGCGCCACCCGGCTGCGCCGTGGGCATACGAGATCTCCAGCAGGATGTCGGCCAGTGCGATCACGTCGATCGGATCGAGGCCACTGCGGGCGACGGTGGTACGGAGGCGTTCGACGAAGGCCCAGAGATGCGGCTGCAGTTCTTCGAGCGCCTCGGACACCCGGTATCGCCCGGCCAGTTCGTCGGCGAGACCGGGGTGCGAGCGCAGCAGGCGCCACAGCTCGACCACCAGCGCGGTCGCGTCGTCCTCCCAGCTCCCGGTGATCTCGGGCCACGGCGCATTCGCGAAGATGCTGTCCACCGCCAGGACGACCATCTCCTCACGTCCGGCGACGTGGTTGTAGAGCGTGGAGTGATTCACTCCGAGGGCTTCCGCGACGCCCACCATGCTCAGCTGGTCGATGCCCACCCGGACGGCGGCCTCCACGACCTGCTCGCGGGTGATCTGCGGCGGCCTCCCCACGCGGCGTCGTGGCTTGCCGTCCCTGGTCTGTTCGCTCGTCATCCGTCCTCGATCGTTGAATCCGAAGAGGCGCTCGTGACCTCGGCCACTGCTGCTGTGAACCCCGTGTAACAGTTTCCGTCAGCCTGTTGTAAATGTCCACAGCGCCGTGGACTCTTTTTAACAACACGTTGTCAGTAACTGTCGCGAGGAGCGTCATGACTCAGAGACCCGACGAGGCGATCGCCGTCACCGGAAGCCTGGACGAGACGATCGTCGTCCGAGACCTGACGAAGATCTACGGCGCGGGCGCGAAGGCCGTCACAGCTCTGGCCGGCGTCGACGTCGAACTGGCACCGGGATCGTTCACGGCGTTGGTGGGCCCGAGCGGCTGCGGCAAGTCGACCCTCCTACGCATCCTCGCCGACCTCGAGATCGGCTCGAGTGGCTCGGTCACCATCGGCGACCGATCGCCACGGGATATCCGGACCAGCGGTGAACTCGGCATCGCCTTCCAGGAGCCCGCTCTGCTGCCCTGGCGCTCCGTCCGTCGGAACATCGCGTTCCCCGCGCGCGTGTCGCGTCGTCGGATCACTCCCGAGCGCATCGAGGAACTCGTCGGTCTGGTGGGCCTGGACGGATTCGCCGACAAGCGGCCCTCCCAGCTCTCGGGCGGGATGCGGCAACGCGTCGCGATCGCACGCGCCTTGTCGACCGATCCGCGGCTGCTGCTGCTCGACGAGCCGTTCGGCGCACTCGACGAGTTCACCCGGCAGCGCCTGAATCTCGAGCTCCAGCGCATCTGGATGCACGAGCGCACCACGACGGTGATGGTCACGCACTCCATCACGGAGGCGGTGTTCCTCGCCGATCGGGTGGTGGTGATGTCACCGCACCCTGGCCGCGTCGTCGAGGTCGTCGACGTGCCGTTCGACCGTCCACGTGCGCCCGAACTCCTGCTCGACCCCGCCTTCACCGAGATCGCAAACCACGTGCAGCGCCTCATCTTCGAGATGCAGGGCGAGCAGATGCGGAGGACCGCGTGATCACCGCCGCCGCGCCGCCACTGACCGTCGCCGCACCCGCCGTCGCCCCCGTACGGTTCGGGCGAGTGGGCCCGCCCCTGCTGGCCACGGCGGCGCTGCTCGTGCTCTGGCAGATCGCGGCGTGGGCCGGTCTGGAGAGCGCGCAGATCCTGCCGGGTCCGATCGCGATCGCACGGGGATTCGTCGACGCAATCCCCGCGATCACGGCGAACCTGCCGCTCACCGCCGGGGCCGCCCTCTCGGGGTTCGTGGTTGCCGCCGCACTCGCCATCGCCGTCGCCTGCCTTGCTGCGACCTGGGCGCCTGCGCTCACCCAGGTGGTGCGCTCGGCGATCGTGCTCGAGAGCCTTCCGGCACTCGCGCTCACCCCCATCGTGGTGATCGTCGCTCCCGGCCACGCCGCGGGCGCGATCCTGGCGGGTCTCGCGGTGTTCTTCATCGTCCTCATGGGCACGGTGACAGGTCTCGGCAGCGCATCACCTCTCATGCTCGAGGTGCATCGGGCGGCAGGTGGCCGCCCGGCAGGCGCCGTGTGGAGCGTCCGTCTGCCGGCGGCCCTGCCCTCGATCTTCTCCAGCCTCATGATCGCCGTGCCGGTCGCCGTCGTCGGCACGATCATGTCCGAGTACCTCGTCGTCGGGGAGGGTCTCGGCGGCGTGATGATCGCCGCGTACGAGGCCATGGACGCCCCTCGTGTGTGGGCGGTCGCGCTCGTCAGCGCCGCGTTCACCGGAGTGCTCTACCGTGCGATCGGGCTGGTGCGCGACCTGGTCGTGCCATGGGCGCAGTCCCGTTCCACCGAGTACCGCGCGGCCGCGGCGCCGACCACCGGCCCGGCCAGGCGCATCGCCTCCGTCGTGCTGACCGGTGCCACCTCGGTGCTGGTCGTGCTGGGCCTCTGGGTGCTCGCGCTCCGCGGCTTCGGACTGAACTCGTTCTTCGCGAAGTCGCCCGCCGATGTCTGGGGATACCTCGTCGCCTCGCCGGACGCCGGCGCCCATCTCGACGAGATCCTCGGCTACCTCGCGCCGACACTCGTCAAGGCGTTCGCAGGTCTCGTCGGTGGCACCGTCGTCGCGGTCCTGGCCACCTGGGTGATCTTGAGCGTCCCTCTGCTCGAACGCGCCACGATGCCGCTCGTCGTCGGCTTCCGGGCGGTACCGCTGCTCGTTCTCACGCCCGCCATCGGCCTGATGGTCGGCTCGGGCGCGGCAACCGCGATCGTGCTCGCGGCCGTCCTGTCGTTCTTCACCACCCTCATCGCCCTGGTGCAGGCGGCCCGCTCCACCCCGACGGACATCCTGCTGCTGGCGCGCAGCGCGAACGCGGGCGCCTTCGACACCCAGTGGCTGGTGACGGCGCCGTTCGCCTTGCCTGCCCTCTTCGGCGCCCTACGCATCACGGCTCCCGGCTCCCTCGTGGCAGCCATGAGCGCGGAGTGGTTGATCACCGGCGACGGCATCGGCTTCCTGATGATCCAGGGCGGCATGGAATCCCGCTTCACCACGATGTGGTCCGCCTTCGTCGTCCTCGCCCTCGTCTCCCTCCTCATCTTCGCCGCGGTCACTCTCGCCGAGCGTGTCGTGCTGCGCCGCCTCTCCTGATCCGAACGAAACCCCCTCCCTCTCAAAGGACATGTCATGAATCTGACCCGTGCCCTACTCGCTCCGGTCGCGCTGGCGACGGCCGCCGTCATCCTCAGCTCGTGCGGGAGCACCGACGGCGGCACCACCGCCGACGGGACCGCGGTCTCGACGCTCGCCGTGCAGAACCGGTGGGTCGACAACGTGCAGTTCGCCGGCGGCTTCGTCGCCCAGGCCTCGGGGTACTACACCGACCAGGGCCTCACCGTGACGACCACTCCGGGCGGCCCCGGTGTCAACGTCGAACCCCTGGTCGTGCAGGGCACCGCGGATGTCGGGCTGAGCAATCCGACGAACACCGCCAACGCTGTCGCCGAGGGAGCTCCGCTGACCATCATCGGTGCCGGATATCAGACCAGTCCGTCCGCGGTGATCTCGTTGGCCGACGATCCGATCGAAGAGCCGGCGGACCTCGTCGGGCGGTCGGTGGGGGGTGACCGCGGCTTCGACGGCGGACTTCGTCGCGTGGCTCGAGTCGACAGGCGTCGACGAGTCGGAGGTGACCATCGTCCCGATCCAGGGTGACGCCGCTCCGCTGATCAGCGGGCAGGTCGATGCCATCTCCGGCCTCGCGACCAATCAGCCCGCCGCGCTGGAGCTCGCGGGGAAGGACCCGGTTCTCCTCCTGCTCAGCGACTTCGGACGCGAAACCATGGACCTCACCTACACGGTCGCCACGGCCGATCTCGAGAACCCTGAGAAGCGGTCGGCCCTGGTGCGCTTCCTCGCCGCGGAGATCCGCGGCTGGCAGAGCGTGATCGCCGACACCCAGGCCGCCGTCGACACTGTGCTCGGCGGGCCGGGGGCCGACCTCGACCTCGATCCCGAGCAGCAGTTGCAGCAGGCGACCCTGACCAATCCCTACATCCAGCCGTCAGATGACGTGCGGGTGCTGTCCATGTCGGACGCACTCATCGAGGAGACGATCGCGGCGTTGGCCATGGACGGGGTCTCCGCCGACGCGGAGATGTTCGACGCCTCGCTCGTCGAGGAAGCGTACGCACTGATCGAGGAGACCGAGTGACCACTGTGGCCGACGTCGAGGTCGTCGTCATCGGGGGCGGCCCGACGGGCCTCGCGCTGACCCTCGACCTCGGACGACGAGGCATCCGGACCGTCGTCGTCGACCGTGGTCTCGCGCCGCTGCCCGGTGTGCGCGCCGGTGGACTGAGTGCGCGGATGATGGAGCACCTCCGCCGTCTCGGTGTCGCGCCGATTCTCAAGGATGTCGCTCCGCTGCAACCGGGTTGGCCGAAGTCGAACATTCTGACCACCCGGCTGGCCGGGCATCTCGTGGGCGAGTTCACCCCCAGCGAGACGACTCTGGACTTCCTCTCCTTCGCGGCGGAAATGCCGCAGAATGCGCCGTCATGGCTGGTCGAGTCGGCCATTCGTGGTCTGCTCGTCGAGGAGCCGACTGTCGAGACACTGTTCGGCTGGCAGTTCCGTGATGATCTCGTCGATCTCGGGGACTGCGTGGAGATCGGGCTCGAGGGGCCGAACGGTGCGGTGCGGCGGATTTCGGCGGCTTATGTGGTCGCTGCGGACGGGGCGAACAGCCGCGTCCGCCGCACGGCAGGCATCGAGGTCGAGGGGAGCGCCAGGTTCGACACGCGGTGGACTGTCGAATTCCGCTCGGTCCTGCTCCGCCACATCATGGGCAAGGGGCGCCACAACGGCTACAACTTCACCAATGCCGACGTCAGCGGCGGGGTGTTGCAGCAGGATGCGACGTCGCTCTGGACCATGCACTTCCATGCGATCGCGCCAGGCGTCGACCGGGATCCGCGCACGCTCATCCGCCTCGCCGTGGGCGCCGACGTACCCGTGGAATGGACCAGCGAGTTGACACAGTGGCACGCGAATGCGTTCTCCGCGACGACCCTCGTCAAAGGCCGCGTCCTGCTGGTCGGTGATGCGGCCCACGCGATGCCGCCCGGCGGTTACGGTCTGCACCTGGGCAATTCCGACGCAGCGGACCTCGCGTGGCGACTCGATGCGGTGCTGCGCGGCTGGGGAGGGCGCACCGTCCTCGATGCTCTCGATGCCGAGCGGCTCCCGCTCGGTCGGGCCTACGTCGGGATGGTCGACACATCGGGGAACGCACCGTCTGCGCCCGCCGACGCCGAACTCGACACCCCGGAGGGAACCGCGGTGCGCATCGCCTGGGAAGCCGCGGTTCGCGAGGGTGTCGTGCGACAGATGGAGCGGTTGGCCACGTCGCTGTTCGACACCGTCGGGCCGTCGCCGCTCATCCTCCGGGATGACACCGACCCGCTGGACTGGTCTCGGCGGGAGGAGGTCGTGCCCGGCCGTCGCCTGCCGCACAGCTGGCTCGCGGACGGCCGGTCTCTGTTCGACGTGCTCGGACCGGGCTTCACGATCGTCTACGTCGACGACGCAGCCGGGGACGCGGCGACCCTGCTGACCGCGGCGCGCGACCGGGGCATCCCGACCACCGCCGTGCGTGTGGACCGGCTCGACCCGATCACCAGAGTCGCTCTCGTCCGTCCCGATCATGTCGTCGCGTGGCGGTCGTCCGACGCCTGCTGGGACCCGCAGCACGTGGTCGCCGCCGTCGTGGGGGCCGCGGTACCGGTTGATCCGGCGAGCGCAACGCTCCGCTGAGTGTGAGTAGGGCCTCGACAGGGTGGCGTCTCGCCGCGGAACAGGTAGTAACGGTGGTGTCCCTGGTTCCTGCGCAACTCGTCTCAGTGATCACGAAATACGTTGTCGCGCAGATAATTTTGCGGACCGACGGATTGCGTTTCGGAACAATCCCTTTCGCCAGGTCACACCGAGTAGTCAGTCGCGTGGGATATCGGTGTCGGCCCAGACGGCGTCGGTGAGTTCAGCGAGGAGTCGGGCAATCTGACGGGGCTGGTCGTGAGTGGCCAGGTGCCCGGCGTCGCGGAGAACGCGCACGTCGGTGTGCAGGCGGGTGCGGACGGCCGGGCCCACTCGTCGCAACGGCAAGAACACGTCCTGATCGCCAGAAGCGACGAGGGTGGGTGGTGCGGTGGAGATGGTGGTCAGTGGTGGTGGCGCCAGGGTTGTGTGGCAGCACTCGGCCACGAGTGTCATCCACGAGATGAGCGATGAATTGACGGATGTGGTGGGTGCAGTCAGGTGTCGCAACAGGGCATAGGACCGCGCGGGTGTCGGTACGGCCATCCACGCGAGGGTGGTCGCCAGCACCTGTGGCGGGACCCTCAGCCGGGTCAGTCCGCCGGGTGAGATCAGCAGTCGGCCGGCGACTGCTGGGGAGGTGCTCGACAGAGCGATCGCGGCGCCGAGCGAATGTCCCAGGACGATGACCGGCTCGGAGGTGGTGTGGGTGAGGACGTCGTCCAGCCACTGTCCGTAGCGGGCGAACCGGTCCCGCCCGTGCGGACGTTGCCCGGTGCTCAGACCTGGCTGTCCGGGAACATCGACGCCGAGGACACGGTGGTGCGCTGCGGCGAGTCCGCTGAGGAGCGGCAGGTAGGTGGCGGAATTCATGTTGGTCCCAGGAACAACCACCACGGTGGCCGGCGACACGGATGGGCGGGGCGGGAGTAGCTCCACGATCCGAGTGTGTCCCAACGATGTCGGTATATCCCACTGTGAGGTGCAGGATTCTGCAATCGCCAGTCGGGTGCGGCACCAGCGCTGAATCGCGTCACGGCCCGCGGCGTTCTTGTATGCCGACGTCATTGTTCCTCCTGGGGGAAGTCTCGGCTGAGGTTCATGAGGTCAGTCCGGGAGCGATGAACGCACGACGAGCAGCCGGTCGGTGCTACCGAGCGCATCGAGATCTGTTGCGCGATAGAGGGTGTCATCGCGGAGGACGCCGATCACGACATCGGCGACGGCACGAGGTGGTTGCCCGATCTCGGTGGGATCCACGAGGCGTTCGGCGATCGAGAGACCGGTGACCGGTGTCAGGAGATCTTCGATGGCATCGACGACGCGTGGGGTGCGGGTGGCCATGCCCAGCAGGCGTCCCGCTGTGGCCGAGGAGGTGACGACGGTATCGGCTCCCGAACGTCGCAGCAGGGCAGCGTTGTCGGTGTCGCGCACCGCGCAGACGATGCGGGCGGTGGGATTGAGTTGGCGGGCGGTGAGGGTGATCAGCACTGCGGTGTCATCGCGGTGGGCGCCGACGATGACCGCCCGAGCGTGTTCGGTCTTGGCCAGGCTGAGCACGTCACGCTGGGTTGCTTGACCGCGGACGGTGACCACTCCGAACGCGGCGGCGGCCTCGAGCGCCGCCGGGTCGTCATCGACCACCACGATGCCGGTTCTGGGGACCTCAGCGTCGACCAATGCCCGTGCCGCGTTGCGGCCCTTGGTACCGAATCCGACGATGACGACGTGATTGTGCAGGTTCTGGCGCCACCGCTGAATGCGCCACGCTTGTCGGGAGCGTTCGGTCAGCACCTCCAGGGTGGTGCCGATCAGAACGACCAGAAACAGCACTCGCAGCGGGGTGACGAGGAAGACATTTACAGCGCGCGCACCCGGGGTGATGGGTGCGATGTCGCCGTAGCCGGTGGTCGACAGTGACACGGTCACGTAGTAGAAGCAGTCCAGCACTGTCAACGGTGTATCGCCGGCGTGGCTGTAGCCGTCGCGGTCCAGGTAGACGACACCGGTTGCGGTGCAGATGATCACGACGGCGATCCCCAGTCGCCGGCCGATGGCCCGTATGGGGCTGGGGGCATGATCGGGAACCGTGATGATTCCGATCCCCAGTCCCTCGGCGTCATCGACACCCGACCGTCTGGTCAGGCGTGAGCGCCATGGCGAGCCCATCACTGTCTCCGCTGATACACGTCGGGGATACCGTCGTGGTCGTCGTCGCGCTGCTCCAACTCCGCCACGGTGCGGTAGTGGCGGTTTCGTATCCGCAAGATGACGGCGGCGCATGCTGCAGCGGTCAGCGACCCGGCCAGGACCCCGATCTTCACGTGCTCGTCACGGTCTGTGCCCATCCCATAGGCCAGATCGCCGATGAGTAGCGACACGGTGAACCCGATACCGGCGAGCATCGCGATACCGATGACGTCGATCCACTTCACGCTGGCATCGAGGGTGGCCCGAGTGACCGACGACAGCAGCGCCGTGGTGCCTACGATGCCGACGGTTTTGCCGATGACCAGGCCGCAGATGATGCCCACCGCGATGGGGTCGGTCAACGCGTCGGTCAAACCGCCCGACCCGCCGACGGTGACTCCGGCGGCGAAGAACGCGAACACCGGCACCGCCACCCCCGCCGAGAGGGGTCGAATTCGATGTTCAAAGTGCTCGGCCAGCCCTGGCCCGTCCGCCGCTTTCCCATCCTCCGTGGCGCGGCGACGGACCGGAACGGTGAATCCCAGCAGCACCCCGGCCACCGTCGCGTGGACACCGGACTCGTGCACCAATGCCCACGTCAACGTGGCCAGGGGAAGCAGAATCCACCACGCCCGCACGCCGCGCTGCACGCACACCGCAAACGCCGCGAGTGGCACCACCGCCAGCGCCAACGCCCCGGTGCTGATGCTGTCGCTGTAGAACAGGGCGATCACGGTGATCGCCAACAGATCGTCGACCACGGCCAGGGTGAGCAGGAAGGTCCGCAGTGCGGCCGGCAGATGGGTCGAGATGACGGCCAGCACCGCCACCGCGAATGCGATGTCGGTGGCTGTCGGAATCGCCCAGCCCTGCGTCGCGCCGTCTCCAGCCCGGGCGGTGAATGCGAGGAAGATCAGCGCGGGCACGACCATCCCACCGATCGCGGCGGCGATCGGCAACGCTGCGCGGGCCGGATCCCGGAGGTCTCCGGCAACGAACTCGCGTTTCAACTCCAGCCCGATGACGAAGAAGAAGATCGCGAGCAGACCGTCAGCCGCCCAGGTGCTCAACGACAGATCCAGATGAAGACCGAGAGCGTCGGTGCCGATCTGCCACTGGCCCAGGCTGTCGTACGCCGCGGACCACGGCGAGTTCGCCCACACCAGAGCAACGACGGCGGCGACCAGCAGCAACGCCCCACCCACGGTTTCCTTGCGGAAAATATCGGAGATCCGCGATGCCTCCGAGTAGGAGCCGCGCGCAAACAGCGTGCCCTTCGCCCAATCACGCGGCCGCGCGATCATCCGCACACCCCGGCATCTGCTACGACGGAGACAACCCGCAGCCCAACCACGTCTGCGCGCACCAGGCGAGAACCCGCGGGCTGAAGAGGCAAGGGGGATATCTCGACGCGTGACGGCGTGACAACATTGCCCCGAAACAGGTGTGAGAGACAGGCACTACGACTCATGAAGTTCCTTAGCGGAAGGGTCGACACTGCACACGTCGCCGACTCCAACGAGCCATCAGCAACGCGCAGCCGACCAGACTTCCCGGCACTCCGTCTGCAAGATTATCAGTAGGTGCTCAACCGCGTGGGCCCCCACCACCAGAAACCCAGACCCCCGCGGGATCTTCTCGACGATGCTCTGTCGCGGATGTGCTGTTCAGCGTGCGTAAATCCAGGACGCGGTCTGGGGTTGCCAACAGGACGCCGGAGGTCGTCGCCGCCCACAGCAGCTCGTTGGTGGTCCGGTAGTGCCCTTGCCCGGACCTGATTGCCGCGCTGACACCTGTTTGCAGACAGGGAGTCCCATGGCACTCCGCTGGGCTCAAGTGCAGTCGGTGCCGGCCGAAGAGGCATTGATCCTTCCGTCGGCGAGCGTGCTCGCGAGGCCTTGGGCCATCACCGACTTGCCCCGATCGCTCACGCACGCAAACAGAACCGAGTGTGGTGTGCTCATCGCGCACGCGAGGTGTTGTCGGCGGGTGCGATCTCGGCGAGCAGGTCGACCACGAGCGAACGAATCTGATCCCGAATCGGGCGCACCGCATCGATGCCTTTGCCGGCCGGGTCGTCCAGGGCCCAGTCGCGGTAGCTGACGCCAGGAAAGACCGGGCAGGCGTCGCCGCAGCCCATGGTGATGACCACGTCGGAGGATTCGACGGTGTCGGGGGTGAGGATCTTCGGTGACTGGTCGGAGATGTCGATACCGATCTCGGCCATCGCCTCCACAGCGGCGGAGTTGATGGCGTCGGCGGGGGCCGATCCCGCGGAACGAACCTCGACTCGACCGCCGCCCAGGGCGGTCAAGAACCCGGCGGCCATTTGAGAGCGGCCTGCGTTGTGGACGCAGACAAACAACACACTCGGTGTCTGTGCGGACATGGGTGCAGCTTCCTTTTCGGTGTGACGGGGTTATGCGGGGTGAGGGGCGAGTTCGTCGAGCAACCGTTGAACGCGGGTGTCGAGGTCGTCGCGAATTGCGCGCACTCGATCCAGCGGGAGGCCTTCGGGATCGGTGACCGTCCAGTCGAGGTATCGCTTGCCCGGATAGATGGGGCACGCATCACCGCAGCCCATCGACACCACGACATCGGCGGCGGCGACGACATCGTCGGTCAGCGGTTTGGGGAAGTCGTTGCCCAGGTCGATCCCGATCTCGGTCATCGCTTCGACCACGGTCGGGTTGATCGAATGCACCGGTGCGGAACCCGCCGATCGGACATGAACGCTGCCGCCGGCCCGGTGGGTCAACAGACCTGCGGCCATCTGCGACCGGCCGGCATTGTGCACACACACGAACAACACCTCGGGCACGTCTTTGGCGATGGTGCCGCCGGCTTGCGCCAGTGCGCGCAACCGGTCGGCGGCGAACCGGCTCGCCAGCGAGGTGAGATGCGCCTGTACCCGAGACGTGCGGCGCAGTGCCGCATATGACTCGAAGACGCAGCGCTCCACAGTCTGCCGCGACACCACGCCCGCGTACTCGGCGGCCAAGTCCGCGGCGATACGACTGAGCACTACGTGGGGCATGAGGAGTTCGGGCTGTGCGCGATGCTCGCCCGCTGCCAGGTGCTGATCCAGGGTCGAGTCGTCCATCACTGTGCCTCCTTGACCGGACTCGGTCGGACTGGTGAGTGAGGGTCGGTGAAGTGTGTACGCAACGCCAGCGAGACGTAGACCAATCCCACGAGGACCGGCACCTCGATCAGCGGCCCCACCACCCCGGCCAGGGCCTGGCCCGAGGTGGCCCCATACGTCGCGATCGCGACCGCGATGGCCAGTTCGAAGTTGTTGCCCGCGGCGGTGAACGCCAACGTGGTGGTGCGTTCATACCCGAGCTTCATGGCAGCGCCGAACGCATACCCGCCGCCCCACATCACCGCGAAGTACACCAGCAGCGGGACCGCGATCCGGACCACGTCGAGGGGCTGTGACGTGATCTGGTCCCCTTGCAGGGCAAAGAGAATGACAATGGTGAACAGCAACCCGTACAACGCCCACGGACTGATTCTGGGAATGAACTTCGACTCATACCAGTCGCGTCCCTTGCTCCGCTCCCCCAGATACCGGGACAGGAACCCGGCGACCAGTGGGATACCCAGGAAGATCAGCACCGATGTGGCGATCTGCCACACCGAGGCGTCGATCGTTGTCTGTTCCAGACCGAGCCAGCCCGGCAGCACCGAGAGGTAGAACCAGCCCAGGACCGCGAACATCACGACCTGGAACACCGAGTTGATCGCCACCAGCACTGCCGCTGCTTCACGATCACCGCACGCCAGGTCGTTCCAGATGATGACCATCGCGATGCACCGGGCCAACCCGACGATGATCAATCCGGTGCGGTACTCGGGCAGGTCGGCCAGGAAAATCCAGGCCAGCGCGAACATCAACGCCGGGCCGACAACCCAGTTCAGAACCAGCGATCCGATGAGCAGGCGCTTGTCCCCGGTCACGGTGTCGAGACGGTCGTAGCGGACCTTCGCCAGCACCGGATACATCATGATCAGCAGGCCGATCGCGATGGGCAGCGAGACACCATCGATCGAGATGGCCGAGAGCGCATCGTTCAGACCGGGGATCAATCGACCCAGGAGCAACCCGGCGACCATCGCCACCCCGATCCACACCGGCAGGAACCGGTCGAGGGTCGAGAGCTTGCCGACCACCGCGGGATGCTCGGGCGTGCTCGTAGCGGTGCTCACGCGGTCACCATCGTGTCTGCGATGGGATCCGCTGAATAGAGAATCGACGAAAGCTGCTGTAAGGCAGCAGGAACAACCCAGTAGTACACCCACGTTCCCCGGCGCTCGCAGTCCAGCAAACCCGCCTGCCGCAACACCTTGAGATGGTGGGAGATGGTGGGCTGAGACAGATCGAACGATTCCGAGATGTCACACACGCAGGCCTCCCCGCCGGCATGGCCGGCCACCAAGTTCAGCAACCGCAGCCGCACCGGATCACCCATCGCCTTGAACATGCGCGCCAGCTCCACCGTCGCATCGACAGTAAGAGGCTTCTGCACCAACGGGGTACAACACGGCTCGCCCGACACGGCAGGCAACCGACCTTGTTTCGACATGCGTCTATATTGACAGGGTTCAAAGCCGCAGAACAAATGAACATCGGTTGAACATTGCCGGCGATGAGGCGTCGTCCTGCGATCGCATCGACGATCGCGGACAACCAGGACAAACTCTTCCAGCGCGTTGAGCGGGAGTTCTGCAACCACTGCGGAGATGCGCGGTCACGCTGCGCAGGGGTTAACGCTTCCGAAAGGTATGACGCGCGGGCGCGGGTCCGATCAGGTCGGCGACGATCTTCGCCGACATGACCACGAGCGGCAGACCGCCACCGGGATGCGACGATCCGCCGACGAGGTAGAGACCCGGAACCGGTGAGGTGTTCGACGGCCGCAGGAACGCCGAGCGGGGTCCGTTCGACGACGAACCGTAGATCGAGCCGCCCGGTGTCCTGGTCCGGCGCTCGAGGTCAGCGGGCGAGACGATCAGACGGTGTCGCACGTAGCCGGCCAGGTCGAGTCCGCGGTCGGCCATCACCTCGAGGATCTGGTCGGCGTAGGAGTCGGCCAAACCCTCTGTGTCCCAGTCGACGCCGTGGTCGGGATCGTGTCGGGGTGCGTTCACCAGCACGAACCACGCACCGGTTCGCGGACCGGGGACGATCGCGGGATCGGCTGGCGCTGAGATGTACACGGTAGGTCGCGCGACGGGACGCGGTGGGCCGCGGAAGCCGAAGACCGCGTCGAACTCCTCGTCGTAGTCCTCGGCGAACAGCACCTGGTGGTGTGGCTGAGGGGGAGGGTCGTCGAGGGCGAGCAGCAGCACGAACCCGGACAGTGACGGCGTGGTCCGTCGCAACAGCGCTGCAGGCCGGCGGGCGGCCCGACGCGGCACGAGGCGGTCGTAGACCTGCCGTGCATCGGCGTTCGCGACGACCAGATCGGCGGAGCGTCGGCTTCCGTCGGTCAGCACCACACCATCGGCTCGGCCGTTGAGGCCCACCGAGATCCGGTCGACCTCGACGCCCAGTTCGACCCGCCCGCCGAGTTCGGTGAGCCGGTCGCGCATGGCGCTCGCGATGCGGCCCAATCCGCCTCGGACGTACCACGATCCGTACGCCTGCTCGGACCAGGGCACGGAGGCCAGTGCCGCTGGTGCGCGACGCGGGTCGGAGCCGGTGTAGGTCGCGTAGCGGTCCAACAGCATACGCAGGCGCGGGTCGTCGAGGTAACGCTCGCCGAGACCGCGCAACGTTTGCCACGGCGCGACGGCGCGCACGTCCGACGGGGTGGCGATTCCGCCGATCATCGTGCGAATGCTCATCGGCGATTCGAGGAAGGGTTCATGTGTGACGTCCCAGACACGTTGGGCGCGTTGGAGAAACGACGACCACTCGGTGCCCCGCCCGGGTCCGAGCGCGGCGTCGAGGGCGGCCGGGATGTCGTCGAGGTGTCCCGGCATGTCCAGGCAGGTGCCGTCGGGGAATCGGTAGCGGGCGGCGACCGGGAGTCTTTCGAGGGTCAGGTGGTCATGGATCGACGAGCCCGTCGCCGCGAAGAGTTCTTCGAACACGTGCGGCATGGTGACGAGCGAGGGGCCGGTGTCGAAGACGAAACCGTCGTGCTCGATGACCCCGAGCTTGCCACCCACATCGTCGAACTGTTCGAGGACGGTGACGTCGTGACCGGTCGCGGCGAGACGCATGGCGACGGCGAGCCCGCCGACGCCCGCACCGATCACGAGAACCCGGGTCATCGACGGACCTCGATGGGGCGTCCCTTCCATTCCAGGACTCCGCGTTGTCGGGCCAGCGTCGAATCGACTGCCAGGCCGGTGAACACGAGTATCGACAGCGGGTGACCGAAGGCGTCGGGCCACGCACGGCCGCCGGTGCGCTGCGCCGACACCGCCCGGGACGCCACGCCGGCCGCGTACCCGACCAACCCCACCCGTGAGCCGAACAATGCTGCGGCCGCGGGCAACACGTACATCAGGCAGAGCAAACCGGTGACGACGAGTGTCCCGCCCGGTGACCCGAATGCGGACCACAGCGATTTGCGATAGCCCGCGCGGACCTCTCGCCAACCGTGGTACATCCGGCAGGTGGCGACGTCGCTTCCCTCCGCGACCACGCCGCGGCCACCGGCCGCCTTGATCGCCCGCAGCAGTGCGATGTCCTCGAGGACGACGTCGTGCACTGCCGCGTGACCGCCGGCGCGCCGATACGTCGCGGCATCGACCACCAGGAACTGTCCGTTTGCGGCCGAGAGGGATTCGCGCGGCGACCGCTCGGCGAGCCCGAGTGGCAGGGTGCTCAGCCACGACCATTGCAGGAGTGGTTGCACCAGTCGCTCGCCTGCCCCGACGGCGACCTGTCGTGGATACGGGCTCACCAGGTCGAGTCCGGCGTCGCGGAGAAGGGCCGACGACGAGGTGAAGGCATGGGGCTCGACAACGACGTCCGCATCGAGGAACACGTGGATCCCGTCGGTAAACGCCTTGTCCGCGAGTTGGGCGCAGGCCCAGTTTTTCCCGAGCCAACCGGGAGGTGGCGCAGTGCCGCGGTGGACGTGAATCCGGTCGTCCGATGTGGCGAGGCGGACGAGCACGGCATCGGTCCCGTCCACCGATCCGTCGTCGAGCACGAGAATCCGGATCGGTCCGGGCCATCGGTCCGCCGCCTCGACGACGGCCAGCAGGCACCGTTCGGCGGATTCCACCTCGTCGCGCATCGGGACGAGTACCGAGAGCGGTTCCGGCGCAGGGATATCAGTCGGGACGGGTCGGCGTACCCGGCGCGCGTTGTCGAGGGTCAGGGCCAACGACACCAGCGACAGCGCGGTGCCCGCCGCGACCAGCGGCCGCACCAGGTCAGACGGCCGCACGGCGCCCCCTGATCTCGACGACCAGCAGCGGGATGGCGACGACACCCATGAGGAGTCCGCCGGTGAGGGCGACCGTCGGGCGCCCGAAGAAGACCGCGTGGGCCGTCACCGACGAGAAGTAGGTCCACAGGTACGCCGTGACGGGCACGGCATCCATTCCGGCGCGGTCGGTCTCGGCATTTTCGTCGCGACGGATCAGGAGATCCAGCGTCGCGACGATGAGGAACGAGACCAGCAGCCAGCCGGCGAAGTTCGTCAACGGGATGTCGGCGACCCCGGGTAGGGAGGGTGTCGGGTACCGCCACACCCAGTTTCCCTGATCGACCATCTGCGGGTCGAGGAACACGTCCCAGGCCGTGAGTGCGTATGCACCCACCACGGCGGTGGCCGGCCGTACCCATCGCCGGGCCACACCCGACGCCCGGACCAGACGTCGGGTCACGACCAGCGCGGGCCACGACATCATGATCCAGGCCAGCGGGACCAGGACCGGCACGCCGAGGACCTTCAGTCCCAGGCCGTCGGTGTACTCGTAGGTCCCGAACGGGAATCCGGTGCTCACACCGACGGATTCGGCGATCAACCCGCCGCCACCTGCCACCACAGCGAGGGCGACCGCGGCGGCGGCGCCCCGGGTCGCGGCGACATGGACGAGTGACGCCGACGCCAGCAGCAGCACGCTTGCGACGGTCAGCGGAAGGGTTCCGCCACCGGTCAGCGGAAACGCGATCTGGACGCCGATCGTGGCGGCCAGCAGCGTCCATGCCAGGGTGACCAGACCCCGATTCCAGGACACGACGCCGACCACCCGCCGCGATCGGGACGGTGGGGTACGGTGAGAAGCGCTGCCGTGCAGCAGACTCACGCCGACCTCCCCTCATATGTGCCGACCACCTCGGTGACGGCGAGACGGGCGAACAGTTCCTCGGCGTACCAGCGTGAGGGTGCGGTCCGCCGGACCGCCGATAGATGTGCGGGGGAGCGATAGGCGAAGTCGGTCAGGTCCTGTGCGGAGTCCCAGATCGAGAAGGTGCCCTGCACCCCGACCGGGAGCTCGCCGACGCCGAGCGCCAGCCGATTGCCCTGTGCCCCGGCGAGTTCGGCTGCCACCGGCGGGACGGCGCGCCAGAACGATGCCATCTTGGTCGGCCTCAGCCGCGCCCGCGTCAACGCTGCGACGGGGCCTGTCCACCCCTGCCCGGGTGCACGGTGGGCGTCGGACGACGGTGCCGTCTCGAAGGGGTCGACGCGCGACCATCGTCCTCTCGACCGGAGCGGTCGCATCGTGACCCGGAGCTCCTCGGTGCTGGAATCCTGCCAGCGGTCGAAGATCGGGGAATCTCGTGCCGCCGAGGCGGCTTCGTCGTCGTGCCAGACCGTGAGGGCGGCCCAGTGCTTCAGGTCGGCGCTCTCCAGGGTGAATGTGCGGGCGGTGCCGGTGCCGAGGAGCTTGACGAAACGCAGACCGGGGGCGCGACGAAACGCCCGGCGACTCGACGACATCCGTCCGAGCGCGGGTAGGACCCGATCGACACCCCAGACGCGGAGTTCGACCGTCGGTCCGGAAGGAGCGGTCATGCGCGCCGCCACACGCAGCGTTCGATCAGGGAGGTCAGGGCCCGTCGGCTCTGCGAATCCATCGGAGCATCGTCGACGATGCCGAGCGCGTCCTCCGCCAGATCGACGATGCGCTGTTCCACGTGTTCGACGGCGCCGGTGGAGTGCAGGACCTCGCGCATCCGTGCGGCGCCCTCCGCATCGAGATCCGGGTTGCCGAGGCAATCGGCCATCACGCGGCGCTCCATCCGCCCCGCCGATGCCTCGGCCACCGCGATGAGCATCGTGCGCTTGCCCTCCCGTAGATCGTCGATGGCGGGCTTCCCGGTGATCTTCTCGTCGCCGAAGACACCCAGGATGTCGTCGCGGAGCTGGAAGGCCTCGCCTGCGGTGAGGCCGATTCGATCGTAGGCGTCGAGGAGCGCCGCGGGAGCGCCGGCGAGCGTGCCGCCGAGTCGCAACGGTTGGCCGATCGTGTAGCGCGCGCTCTTGTAGCGCAGGATGCGCGCCGTGCGGTCTGCGTCGGTGGTGTCCTCGGTCTGACTCAGCATGTCCAGGTACTGGCCGGCGTACGCCTCGTCGCGCATCGCCGACCACGTGTCTCGAACGGCCCGGCGGACGTCGGCGGTCGCGTCGTCGGCCGCAGCGGCGGCGAGGTCGTCGGACCAGGACAGGCACATGTCACCGACGAGGATTGCGACGGCGGTACCGTGTCGCTCGGCGTCCCCGCGACGCCGCGCGCGGCGATGATCGTCGGCGAAGTGCCGGTGCACCGTGGGCAGGCCACGACGGACGTCGCTGTCGTCCATCACGTCGTCGTGCACCAGAGCGGCGAGATGGAACAACTCGATCGCGGCCGCCATCTCGACGATGCCCGGAACGGTCCGACCCTCGGCCGCGCCACGCGCGCCCCACAGGCAGAACGATGCGCGCAGGCGCTTGCCACCGCCGATCCGGGCCGACACGACGTCGATCGCGGGCGTCAGTTCCGTACCGACCTGCCGCAGGGTCGAGGCGTGGCTGCGGAAGTGAGCGGCCAGCACTTCCTCGACGAGCTCGAGATCGGTCGTCGAGGAGTCGATGGTGTGCAGGTCGCAGGCCGGGGAGACCGACTGTGCAGGCGGTGCTGACGAGTCGGTCATCTCGGCGGTCGGTGTCATGACGGGGCCCTTCGAAGTCCGGGGGTGAGGCTCGGTTACCCCGTCTTCGGAGCAGTAACCGTCGACGGATGGGTGTCGGTGGTCGCGGTAGCGTGGGTCGCATGGCTGTGGATGCAACGGTGCCCGTGGTGGCGGTCGGTCTCGTCGGTGGTTTCGCTGTCGCCCGGTACAGCGGTCGCCGTGAACTCGGAGGTGTGGTGCTCGGCTCGGCCGGCGCCTGGTGCACCCGCCGGTGGGCGCTGACGAAGGGCCCTGCGGTCGCGGGCGGTCTGCTCGCCGGTTACCTGGCGGCGTTCGGCGGTTCGCATCCCCTGGCGAAGAAGATCGGTGCGTGGCCGTCGGTGGCGGTCGTGACCGTCGCCGCGGCGGGCGCCACCGCCGTCGCCACGCGCTGAGCGGCGCGCTCCGGCAATACCGGCCGGGCACCCGACGCCGGCGCTACCATCACCACCCATGACCGCGGGATACGGGCGTGCACGGCAGAACGACATCTACACCGCCGGGGTTCATCGGCGAAAGCCACGCGTACCAACGGATTTCGCCGAACTGGAGCGCCGCGCCAAGCGCGCGATGTCCGCCCGCGCCTGGGCGTACATCGCGGGCGGCGCCGGGGAGGGCCGCACGATGGCGGCCAACCGAGCGGCACTCGACCGCTGGGCGATCGTGCCGCGGATCCTGCGGGATGTCTCCCAGCGGAACCTGAGCACAGACCTGTTCGGCAGGCGGCTGCCGGCGCCGGTGCTGTTCGCGCCGATCGGGGCCGGTTCGCTCGCCGCACCCGGAGCCGACGCGCTCATCGGGCGCGCCGCCGCCGAACTCGGTGTGCCCTACATCTTCTCGAATCAGGCCAGCGTCACCATGGAGGACGTCGCCGCGGCGATGGACGAGGTGGACAGTGGTGCGCCGCGCTGGTTCCAGCTGTACTGGTCCACCGACGACGACCTCGTCGACAGTCTTCTGGAGCGCGCGGCGGCGATCCGCGCCGAGGCGGTGGTCGTCACCCTGGACACGACGATGCTGGGGTGGCGGCCCCAGGACCTGAACCTCGGCTCGCTCCCGTTCGCGCGTGGTGAGGGCATTGCCCAGTACACGTCCGACCGCAGGTTCGTCGACATCGTCGCCCAACGGTTGCGCGCCGCGACCGACGAACGCCCGGAGATCTCACTCGGCGCGATCGCGACCCTCATCTCCATCACCCGCAACGCACCGGGCAGGTTCTTGCAGAACGTGAGGTCGCCGCAGCCGCGTGCCGCGGTACAGACGTTCCTCGACATCTACTCGCGGCCATCGCTGAACTGGGACGACCTCGCCGGTCTGCGCGCACGCACCTCACTGCCGATCGTGCTGAAGGGTGTCCTGCATCCCGACGACGCGCGTCGTGCCGTCGACGCCGGGGTGGACGGCATCGTCGTCTCCAATCACGGCGGTCGGCAGGTTGACGGCGCGATCAGCTCGATCGACGCCCTCGACGCCATCGCGCCGGTCGTCGACGGCCGGATCAAGGTTCTCATCGATTCGGGGATCTACACCGGTTCCGACGTGTTCAAGGCACTTGCCCTGGGTGCCGACGCCGCGTGTATCGGGCGGCCGCACATGTACGGTCTGGCGCTCGCCGGCGCCGATGGGGCCCGAGACGCGGTCGCCGACATCATCGCCGAACTCGACCTCACCCTCGGCCTCTCCGGACACACCGACGTCGCCGACCTCGATCGCGAGGCACTGCGGCGGTTGTAGTCCCCCTGCCCGCTCAGACCAGCGGGCGACCGGTGCGCATGCGCCACCGCACATCGGCGAGCAGGACGTTGAACGGGAAGGCGCGTACCGGCCGCGGGGCCCGCGTGACGATCGCCCGCAGGATCGCGTTGTGCTTGTCGAAGTAGAACTCCTGCCACGGCGAGAGCTGGACGCGCATCTTGCGGCGGAAGTTCTCGGGCAGGAAGCCGATGGCCATGATCTGGAAATGCCAGCCGAACAGTCGCGAGATCACCGGACCGAGGAACTCGGCGCGGGCGATCGACATCAGGTACTCGCGGATGGTGTCGTCGATCTCGAGGGTCTCGACCGTGTCGTTCCAGTAGGTCTCGAAGTCCTCGCGCGTGGCGGGCCACATCTCGCGGGGGACCTGGAGTGTCGTGCCGAGGACCGCGCCGGCCTGGTAGCGCTCGTCGGTCACCTCGGTGATCCCGCCGAAGATGCGATGGACGTCCTCGGTGCCGCGGTAGAGACAGGCCGCGACCCACAGCTGCAGCTTCGGGTCGAAGGCGTTGTACTTCACCGGGCTGTCGGCGGTCGAACGGACCTGCGCGTGAGCCTTGCCGACCGCCTTGCGATAGGCCTTGCGGTCCTTGGCGCTTCCGAGCCCGGCGACGGCGAGGTAGCTCAGCGTGGTGCGGCCGCGCTTCATCGGGTGTTTGAACAGGTTCCCCGAGTCCACGCGGCTCTCGTACACGCCATAGCCGACCGCGGGGAGACTGAGCTGCATGATCACGTTCGCGGCGCCGGCGATCACCCCGATGCCGAGCGGGTCGAGATGGCTGGTGGGGAGAGCGTCGAGTTCCGCGCGGGACATCCGGGCGGTGGAGGGGAGGAACTCGGTGTCCGGTCGCTCCGCGGCGAGGAACTCCTCGACCTCGACGGTCACGTCCGTTGACGCCTGTGGTGACAGGGCCGAACTTCCACTGGTGATAGGCTCCGTTGCCATCGAGCACCCCTCCCGAATCTGGAAACGTCTGTTTCCCGTTTTATGACACACCTAACTTACCGGGGTGTCAAGATAGGAATCATGGGACGAGCACCATCGACTCCGTACAGCCGATCCGCTGCGGCGTCGGACTCGACCGGAACGCTGCGGGCCTACGGCGGCGAAGGCGGCGACACCCGTGTCGCGCGGCGTCGGTCGGCGCTGATCGACGCCGGTCTCGACCTGCTCGGGGCCGATGACGTCGGGGCGGTGACGGTGCGCGGCGTATGCCGGCGTGCCGGACTCACCGCCCGCTATTTCTACGAGAGCTTCGAGTCGGTCGATCAGCTCGTCGGCGTCATGTACGACGAGGTCATCGAGGAGATCGCGCAGGCCAGTCTCGCCGCGTTCTCCGAGGGTGCGAGCATGCGGGCGAAGGTCGCCGGCGCGGTGACGGCGATCGTCGACGTCATCGACGCGGACCGCCGCAAGGGCCGGCTGCTGTTCTCGCAAGCATTGCTGAGCCCCGTCATCGCCGCCAAGCGGATGGAGTCGACCGCGCTGTTCGCGGGCCTCACCCTGCAGAGCACATCGGCCATCCTCGACGTCCACGTGGGACCCGCGGCGGCGGTCGGCGTCGCGCACTATCAGGTCGGCGGACTCAGCCGGCTGCTCGCGGCGTGGCTCGAGGGTGACGTCGACCTGGACAAGGCCGAGGTGGTGGATCTGAGCATCTCGTTGCTGGTCTCGCCCGCCGAGATGCTGGAGAAGAGTCTGTCGCGCCGCACCGGCGATGCGGAGTAGTTCTGCGCGGCGGGATATGTTTGATGCCATGAGTGGCGGACCCGGCGAAGCAGACATCCGTCCGGCAACGCAACAACTGGACGGCTGGCGCGACTACGGCGAGCCCGAACTCCCGGTTCCGTTGGCGGCGGCGCTGGCCGCTTTCGCCGAGCAGGGCTACCACGGCACCTCGGTTCGGGAGATCGCCGCGCGCGCCAATCTGTCGGTGCCGGGCCTCTACCACCACTACCCGTCGAAGCAGTCGTTGCTGCAGGGTCTGCTCGAGCGGACCATGACCGATCTGCTGGCGCGCTCGGAAGCCGCGATCCTCGAGGCCGGACCCGAACCGATCCGGCAGTTCGACGCCGTCGTCGAGTCGCTCCTCCGATTCCACATGTATCGACGGGAACAGGCGTTCGTCGGTTCCACCGAGATCCGCAGCCTCGACGACACCTACCGGCCCACCTACATCGGGCATCGGGACCGGCAGCAGCGGATGGTCGACGAGATCGTGTTCGCCGGCGTCGAGGCGGGCGAATTCACCACCGAGTACCCGAAAGACGCGGCGCGGGCCGTGGCCACCATGTGCGTCGGGGTGTCCACCTGGTTCAAGCTCGACGGCCTGCTGGGCCCGGATGAGCTCATCGCGCGCAATCTGCAGCTGGCCCGCGCGCTGGTCGGCTACCGGGTGGACTGAGGGCCTGGGCCGACTCCATCGTCGGTTGAGCTTGACCAGGCGGGTGTGGCCTGGCAAGGTATGGGACGCCGAGCGAGCGATCGGTCGGCGATCGGGGAACTCACCAGCGCCGGGAGCGAAGCGAGCGGGCTGAACCGATACCGGCCCATGCGTTAAGGAGTCACCATGCCCATAGATCTTCGTCACGACGACGATGTGCTCGATGTGGTCGCGAAGACCGAGACCTTTGTCCGCGACTACGTCCTGCCGATCGAGGACGAGGCGGTGGGCGACATCACGGCCGCTGGTGGTGACGACATCCGCCGCGAGATGAATGCGAAGGCCAAGGAGGCCGGGATCTTCGGGCCCCACGCACCGGTCGAG
Source organism: Gordonia sp. KTR9 (assembly GCF_000143885.2). NCBI lineage: Bacteria > Bacillati > Actinomycetota > Actinomycetes > Mycobacteriales > Gordoniaceae > Gordonia > Gordonia sp. KTR9. The sequence goes on along the minus strand of NC_018581.1, from coordinate 5,106,630 downwards.
TTCGGCGGACTGGGTCTCAACATGTGCGACCGCGCTCCGGTGTTCGAGGCGGCGGGCTACTCGACGTTCGGTCCGATCGCGCTGCACATCGGCGCTCCCGACGAGGGCAACGTGCACATGCTCGCCCACATCGCGAGCGAGGAGCAGCGGCAGAAGTACCTCGCTCCGCTCGCGGCGGGTGACGTCCGTTCGGCCTTCGCGATGACCGAACCCGCACCCGGTGCCGGCTCGGATCCCAGCGCACTGCGCACGGAGGCTGTTCGGGTCGACGGAGGCTGGAAGATCAACGGCGACAAGCACTTCATCACCGGAGCCGATGGTGCCGGGTTCTTCATCATCATGGCGCGGACCTCGGGGGCGCCCGGTGACCGCGGCGGGGCCACGATGTTCCTCGCGCCCGCCGACACCCCCGGGTTGTCCGTCGGTCGTCACATCAACACCATCGACAAGGCGATGATCGGTGGTCACTGTGAGGTGACCTTCACCGATGTCTTCGTTCCCGACGAGGACATCCTCGGCGAGGTGAACGAGGGCTACCGCTACGCGCAGGTCCGGCTCGGACCCGCCCGCATGACCCATGTGATGCGATGGCTCGGTTCGGCAAAGCGCTGCCAGGACGTCGCCGTCGACTATGTCTCGCGCCGTGAGGGATTCGGCGGACGCCTCGGAGACCTGGGCATGATCCAGCAGCTCGTCGCCGACAACGAGATCGATCTGGCGGCCACCCGCGCGTTGCTGCTGAAGGCCTGTCACGAGCTCGATCTGGGCAACCACGCCTCCGACGAGACGTCCATCGCCAAGACCTTTGCGGCCGAGGCGTATTCGCGGATCGCCGACCGCAGCATCCAGATGTGCGGAGGCCTCGGCGTATCCGCCGATCTGCCGCTGGCCCGCCTGTCGCAGGAACTCCGGCCGTTCCGTATCTACGACGGCCCGTCCGAGGTCCACCGGTGGGCGATCGCCCGTCGCGCCGTCGGGCGCGCGAAGAAGGCCCAGCAGGCGCTCGAGGCCAAGGCATCGGCGGGTGCCCGATGACCGCCGTGGATGCCGCGCTGGACCGAGACCGCCTGCGCCGGTTGCTGATCGACAACGGTGTCGAACCCGCCGGTGAACTCGCGATCGATCTCATCAGCGGCGGCAAGTCCAATCTCACCTACACCGTCACCGACGGGGTCACCACCTGGGTGGCGCGCCGGCCGCCGACCGGTGGGCTCACCCCGTCCGCTCACGACATGGGCCGGGAGTGGGCGGTCACCAGCGCGCTGCAGTCGACGTCGGTCCCGGTCGCGCGGACCGTCGCCTTCGATGCCGACGGTTCGACCATCGGCGCACCGTGCACCGTCGTGGAATTCGTGGACGGCCGAGTCGTCCGGACCGCCGCCGATCTGGACGCGTACTCCGATGACGAGGTCGCACGCAATCTCGACGCCCTCGTGCAGACCCTCGCCGACCTGCACGCCGTGGATTATCGCGAGGTCGGACTCGGCGAATTCGGTCGCCCGGCCGGCTTCGCCGGGCGTCAGGTGAAATTGTGGGCGCGACAGTGGGGGCACGTGAAGACGCGCGAGCTACCCGATGTCGAGCGGCTCGTCGACGCGCTGGCCGCACGGGTTCCGGAGCAGGCGCGAGAGTCGGTGGTGCACGGCGACTTCCGTGTCGACAACACCATCATCGACGCCGACGATCCGGCGCGGATCGCGGCGGTCGTCGACTGGGAGATGTCCACACTCGGTGACCCGCTGACCGATGTCGCCCTGATGTGTGTGTACCGCACCGGCGCCTTCGACCAGGTCCTCGGGTTCTCCGCGGCCTGGACCAGCGATCGGTACGCATCGGTCGAAGAGATCGCGCAGAAGTACTCCACCGCAACGGGGTCCGATCTCGGTGACTGGGACTTCTATCTCGGGCTGGCCAATCTGAAACTGGGCGTGATCGCCGAGGGGATCACCTACCGCGCGCTCTCGGGCGCGTCGTCGGGCGACGGTGCCGAGAAGGCGGCCGAGGCCACGGCGACGTTCATCGCCGAGGGATTGCGCCACATCGGCTGATCGAAGCCGTGATGTCAGAACACACCGCGCGGGTTCGCGCGCAGTCGAGGGAGTGACCGCATGAGTGAGACGAGCAAGAACCGTTCCGCGTTGGTGACCGGTGCCTCGCGGGGGATCGGTGCGGCCATCGCCGACCGGTTCGCCGCCGACGGCTGGGACCTAACCATCAGTGCCCGCGGGCGAGAGGCGCTGGAGAAGAAGGCCGCCGAGCTTCTCGAGCGGGGTGCCGGGCGGGTGGAGGTCGTGCCCGCGGACATGACCGATGCCGATGCGATCAGCGCGCTCGGTACCGCGCATGCGGAGGCGTTCGGACGGTTCGACGCGTTGATCATCAACGCCGGCATGGGCTCGAAGGGCATGATCGCCGACCTCCCGGTCAAGCGCTTCGACCGCCTCTACCAGGTCAACGTTCGTGCCCCCTATGTTCTGCTGCAGTCGGCGTTGCCGGCACTGCGCGCGACCGCAGAGGCGCATGGATCAGCGAAAGTGATTGCCGTGGCGTCGATCACGGGTGTGTACCCGGAGCCGGAGCTGTCCGCCTACGGTGCCACCAAGGCGGCACTCATCTCGCTGTGCGAGACCTTCAACCTCGAGGAATCGCGCAGCGGGGTCAGCGCCACGACGATCGCACCCGGGTATGTCAACACCGACATGACCGACTGGCTCAAGGATCGCATTCCCGCCGACGAGATGATCACGGCCGACGACATCGCGGTGGTCGCTCACTCGATCACGCAACTGTCGCGGTTCGCGGTGCTCCCGAACGTCGTCATCACCCGGCCGGGGGAGAACCTGCACCGGGCGTAGGGTTCTGGCTCTGCTCTCGTACCTGCCTCAGCGGAAGGTGGCGATTCCGCCTTCGCGGTCCGACAGGTGACCGTGCTCGTTGAACGAGACCACCGAGACGCCGCTCCGGCCGACGATGAGTTTGCTGATCGAAGCGTTGACCATGGTGCGGGCCATCGCGGGCCAGGTGTCGTCTGGGATGCCCCACAACTGGGCGATCCACTGGGTGATGGTGCCGGCCGAGGAGACCACGAGCACCGTCTGACCCGAGCCGGCGAGTTCGGTGGCACGGGCGGCCGCGTCGGAGACGCGTGCCTTGAACTGGGGGTAGCTCTCGGCCGGGCCGCCGTCGAGGCCGGGGGCCGCGTCATGCTCGCCGGCCGCGATCCAGGCCGCGAGTCCCTTGTCGAGTTGTTCCTGATAGCTGCGGCCGTCGCGGTACATCTCCGGCGTGGCCTCGCCGACGAGCGCGGGCAGCGAGTACTCGTTCCAGCCCGGGTCGACGTGGGGGCGGGGCCGGTCGGTGGCGAACGCTCCGAGCACTCCGTCCAGCGTCTGCTGCTGACGGGGCAGGTCGCCACTGGCTGCGGCGGTGAAGGTGTCGATCTGCCCGGCGAGGAAGCCGCCGGACAGAGCGGCCTGTGTCGCCCCGGCGGTGGTGAGACCGCCGGGCCCGTTGCTCAGGTCATCAGTGGCGTCGGCGATGCCGTAGGCCAATGCGTTCGCCTGACCATGACGAACCAGATAGATCACACCCATGCCTGCACCCTATGTCGGCTTCGATGAGTTCGGGGCGCCGGGCCGGTCAGTACCACTGACCCCCGACATGTCTGGAGTGCGCCCGTGACGCCGATGCTGTTCGTCAACCTGCCCGTTGTGGACGTCGCGCGGTCGCGTCGGTTCTTCGGCACGCTCGGGTTCCGTTTCGATGAGATCTTCTGCGACGCCGGCAGTGCCTGCATGATGATCAACGACTCCGCGATGGTCGTGCTCATGCAGCACCGACGATTCGCGGGCTACGCGGCCGGAACGGTCGCCGATCCGTCGCGCGGTCGCGAATCATTGCTCGCGATCTCCGCGAACAGCCGCGCACACGCGGACCGACTCGCCGACGCCGCGCTCGGGTGCGGCGGCAGTGAACTCCGCGCGGCGGAGGATCTGGGATTCATGTACTGCCGCAGCTTCTGCGACCCGGATGGTCATGCCTGGGAGATCGTCTGGATGGACCCGTCGCAGATCCCCCAGACCCCCGACGACTGACCGCGGGACCGGAGAGGAGCGGGGGATCAGTGCCAGGGACTCGCCGCGGAGCGCGCCGGCGCGTCGTACGGGGTCGCCGGAAGCCCGAAGCGTGCGAACTCCGCCTCCAGGTCGTCGCTGAAGAAGGCGACGACATGGCTGACCTTCCCGGCCGTTGCGTCGATCTCGAGCACCTGTAGCTGGAACGGTCGGTGGACACCGTCGGGTTCGCGCATGTACAGCCCGTATGCAGGCTGTCCGTTTGCGGTGGTGGGCAGCATGATCTGATCGCCCGGCTTCTCGGCCGGGCAATTGTGGCGGATGAGGGTTCCGATGTTCTCGGCGCCCTGGTACCAACCGGTGAACGGCGGCATCTCCCAGATGGCTTTGTCGGTGAACAACTCGACCATGGCGTCGACGTCGTAGCGTTCGAAGGCCGACACGTAGCGGGCCAGCAGCTCACGTTTCGCGTTGTCGTCGAGCGTCGTCGCGGCTGCCTCGCCGACCGAGTCCTGTTGCGGCCGAGCGGTCTTGACCTGCTCGCGGGCCCGCTGCAGAAGACTGTTCACGGTGGCGGTGGTGACGCCGATGGTGTCGGCGACCTCGGCGGCGCGCCACTGCAGCACGTCGCGCAGGATGAGGACCGCGCGCTGCCTCTCGGGCAGATGCTGCAGAGCGGCGATGAACGCCAACCGAACCGATTCGCGGGCGCCGACCACGTATGCGGGGTCCGCATCGTCGCCGGGCGCGATCTCGTCGGCGGTGCCGGAATACGGTTCGAGCCAGGGCACCTCGTGGTTCTGCAACAGGTCGTCGGTCGGGTCGAAGGCGTCGCCACCGAGACCGGAGGGGAGGGGTCTGCGCTGGGAACTCTGCAGCGCCGTCAGACAGGTGTTGGTCGCGATCTTGTGCAGCCAGGTACGCACGGATGCCCGGTGGTCGAACTTCGCGTAGCCACGCCATGCCCGCAGGAAGGTCTCCTGGGCGAGATCCTCGGCGTCGTGATGGGACCCCGTCATCCGGTAGCAGTGCGCGATGATCTCACGGCGGAAAGGCTCGCTGACGTCGAGGAACTCGGCGTCGGTCACGGCGCTGGACTCAGCCGCTGGGCTCGTTGTGGTCATGCTCACAATCTACCGGGGTGCACCGACAGCCTCGACTCGAGTGGCCAAGCCGACCACGGTCCGCTTCGCCCTCGGTCCGCAGGTCGGGACGCCGGCCGCCGGGCGGGTTCGGATCAGGGTGAGTACAACCCCTGTCTGCGTCCACCCGGCGAGCCTATTCTCGCCGGTGGACGCGTGTGCTGCCGGTCCCCGACGCCGTCGAACGGGGGCCACACGGGCTTGCCGGTGCGGGGTCGCGTTGCTAGCTTGATCCGCATGACAAGTGCCGACCACAGGCTCACGGAGGTCACCTATGTGACCACCGCGCTGGGCTGTCGTCTGCCGCTTGCACGCGTTCTCTGTTGTTGCCGTCGAATGCGCTGACCGACCCCCGCCGAGTCAATCTCCTCCCCGGGGCGTCGTTTCTCGAGTCTCTTCTCAGAGCACCAGCTTCCGGCTTCCGCCCCGCGATCCGCGGGGTCTTTCGACGAGGACGATCATGACCACCACACTGCCCGAACTCTCCACCCGTACCCTGCGCAATGCCCCCGCCTCTCCTGTCCGGCGTCAACCGGTCACCCGCACGGTGCGTCGTGCTCAGCAGGGAACTCGCAAGCCCGTACCGTTGACTTCCGTACCGTCGACTCGGACCCCGCGTCCGGTGGCCGACCGTCGCGGACCAGTGAAGGGGGACCAGCGGGTGCACGTCGCAACGCCGCGCCTGGAGTTGTCGACCAAACCCGCGGCACTCGTCCTGAGGGCTGCCCGGCTGTCGGGACCGCTGTTCCGCGACGACGCGGCCGAGCGCACCGGGCTCAGCATCTCCACGGTCAACCGCCAGGTCAGCGCGCTGCTCAAGGCAGGTTTGATCCGTGAGCGGGCCGACCTCGCGCCCTCGGGTGCCATCGGACGTCCGCGGCTGCCGTTCGAGGTCAACATCTCCGAGTTCCTGACCCTCGGCATCCACATCGGTTACAAGGTCACCGCGATCACCACGCACGACCTGCTGCATCGCGTCGTGGGCGCCATCCAGATCCCGACTCCGCACGCGGACAACCCGGAAGAAGCGCTCACCGCGATCGGTGTCAGCGCACGGCGTTTCGCCGAGCGGTGGACGGGCCGGCGGGTGCTGTGGGTGGGTGTCGCACTCGGTGGGCGCGTGACCGACGGCGGTGTCGTCGACCATCCCCGGCTCGGCTGGGAGGGTGCGCCGGTCGGCCGGACGATCGCCGAGGCCGTCGGACTGCCGGTGTCGGTGGCGTCTCACGTCGAGGCCATGGCGGCCGCCGAACTCGTGCTCAACCCCGACGACCAGCAGTCGAGCTTCCTCTACTTCTACGCGCGCGAGATGCTCGGCATCGCGTTCAGTGTCGGCGGGACGGTGCACACGCCGACCGCGGGCCCGCCGGTGATCGGGCACTTCCCGACGGGTTCGACCACTCTCCTGGACCCGAACCGGACCGGTCGCCTCGAACCCGCGGTGAGCGACACCGGCGTCGTGGAAGCGGCTCGGGCGCTTGGCCTCTCGGTGACCGATGTCGAGGATGTCCATGCTCTCGCCCGCAGCGGCGACGTGACGGCCCGCCGTCTGCTCGAAGAGCGGGCGGAGGTGCTCGGACGCACGGTCGGGCTCATCGCCGACATCTTCAATCCGGACCACATCATCCTGGGCGGCCAGGCCTTCACCGACTATGCGGCCGGCCTGCCTACGGTGGCTCGCGCCGTGCGGGACACCTCGATCGTGCCCAAACGCGATGTGCGCGTCTCCCATTCGGGTGCAACCGTTCAGCAGCAGGCAGCGGGCGCCGTCTCACTCGACGCCATATACAGCGACCCGCTGCAGGCAATCACATTGACTGCCTGAGCGGGTCGCGTCGACGAACCTCGGTCGGGTGGTGGTCTAGTCCGAGGTGCGCTTGTTGTAGGCGCGCAGCGCGAACGGGGCGAAGACGAGCGTCAGCGCGACCGTCCAGATCAAGGTGGCGAGGACCGGATATTGCATGGGCAGAGCCGCGCCCGGTCCGAAAGCCGGTCCGTTGCCCCACAGCACACGCAACGCCTGCACCAGAGACGACATCGGATTCCATTCGGCGATCGTCTGCAGCCAGGTGGGCATCGGTTCGGTCGGGACGAACGCGTTGGACAGGAACGTGATCGGGAACAGGACCGAGAACATGAAGCCGTTGACGGCCTCGACCGTCCGCAGCCACGAACCGATCAGGATGCCGAACCAGATCATCGCGAAGCCGAAGAGCAGGAGCAGCGCGAAGGCGAGGACCGCCTCACCGAACGAACCCCGGATCCGCCAGCCGATGGCCAGGCCGGTCACCGCCATCACGACGATGCCGATCGAACTGTGGAGCAGGCTGGCGATACTGCGTCCGATCAACACCGACGACCGCTGGATGGGCAGCGACCGGAATCGGTCGATGATGCCCTTCTCGAGATCGGCCGTGATGCCGGTGGAGACGATGAACGCGGTGAACACGATCGTCTGGCCCATGATGCCCGGGAGCAGGAACTCCTTGTAGGAGGCCGAGTCGGTCTGGATCGACGCGCCGAACACGTACGCGAACAACAGCACGAACATGATCGGCTGGATGGTGACGTCGGAGAGCATCTCCGGCATCCGCTTGGTGTGGATCATGTTCCGCTTGACCATGATCCAGGCCTGTTGCCAGATCGTGGTCGGGTGGACCCGCGGCTTGTCCGCGACCACCGCGTGGGTGTGTGCCGTGGTGGTCATCAGGATCGCTCCTCGTCGGTGGTGTTGTCGGTGTCCTCGGCATTGCTGGACTCCTCGGCGCGGTGGCCGGTGAGGGAGAGGAAGACGTCGTCGAGGCTCGGACGGGAGAGCCCGAAGTCGTCGACGGCGATGCCGCTCTCGTCGAACCAGGCGGCGACGCGCGGAAGGTCGCCCAGGCCGCCGGCGGCGGTCGTCAGCCGGCGGGCCGCCACGTCGACGAACACCTCCGCACCGTTCTTGCGGAGCAGGGCCTCCGCGGCGGGCAGGTCGGCGGCGTGCGAGACGGTCAGCACCAGGCTGGCCGAACCGGCCTGTTCCTTGAGCTGCAGTGAGGTGCCGTGCGCGATGATCCTGCCCTTGTCGATGACGACGATGTCGTCGGCGAGCTGGTCGGCCTCCTCGAGATACTGCGTGGTGAGAAGCAACGTGGTCCCGTCGGCGACGAGCTCGCGCAGGACCTCCCAGAGTTCGGAACGGCTGCGCGGGTCGAGGCCGGTGGTCGGCTCGTCGAGGAACAGCACCGGGGGCGTGGCCAGCAGACTGACCGCGAGGTCGAGTCGGCGACGCATGCCGCCGGAGTACGACTTGACCTGTTTGTCACCGGCCTCGGCGAGGGAGAACTGTTCGAGGAGTTCTTCCGATCGGCGAGTCAGGGTCTTGCGTCCGATGCCGTAGAGGCCACCGATCATTCGCAGGTTCTCGCGGCCGGTCAGGATCTCGTCGACCGTGGCCGCCTGTCCGGTGAGGCCCATGTTCTGGCGGACCATCCCGGGTTGCTCGCGGACGTCGTAGCCGGCGATGCGGGCGGTTCCGCTCGTGGGTGGTGAGAGGGTGGTCATCATGCGGACGGTGGTGGTCTTGCCCGCGCCGTTGGGGCCGAGCAGTCCGAGTACCGAGCCCCGCGGCACGGTGAAACTGACGCCGTCGACAGCGGTGAAATCGCCGAAGCGTTTCACGAGGTCGATGGCCTCGATGGCGACGTCGGACGTCGCGACTTCTCCCGGTGCGGTGGCGGGAACTGTGATTGAGCTCATGATTCTCCACGGTATCTATGGGGTGTGACAGCCGCGACTGAATTTCGTGGCGTCCGGGTGACGTCGGGGAACAATTCAGGGCACCTTCGGGGTGTGGTGATCTTCTTCGAGAGGTCAGACCGTCCGCCCGCAGCGAATTCATCGGTTCTTCGACGACGAATCCGACGGCCGGATCGCATTCGAGCGTAGAACCTCAAGTTCACTTGAGGTCAATACTTCCAGAGTCCGATGATGCGGAGATATTGAGCGTTTATCGCCGCGTATGCGGGTAGGGTGTCGCGGTGACTGCTATTCGAATCAAAGACGCCGCCGTGCTGCTCGGCGTCAGTGACGACACGGTTCGGCGGTGGGTCGCCACCGGCGTCCTCGAACCCTCCGATGACGGGCCGGTCGCCACCGTCGACGGGGCACGACTCGCCGCCCTCGCCCGCGAGCGTGCGGTGGCACCGGACGACGGCGCGTCGGTGGGGCGCTCGGCGCGCAATCGGTTCACCGGTCTCGTCACCGATGTCCGCACGGATGCGGTCATGGCTCAGGTGACCCTGCAGTGCGGGCCGTTCGAGGTGACGTCGCTGATGAGTGCGGACGCGGTCCGTGAACTCGACCTGCGACCGGGCGTCGTGGCCACGGCCGTCGTCAAGGCGACGACCGTGATCGTCGAGACCAACCGGGAGAACAGATGAGGAGGTGTGCCGTCGCGGTCGCTGCCGCCGGGCTGCTGCTCACGGCTGGGTGTTCCGCCTCCGGCGGCGTGGGTGCCGTCTCCGGCGACTCCGCTGCAACGACTCTCGACGTCTCGGCCGCGGCGTCGCTGAAGGAGACGTTCACCGCGATCGCCGACGAGTTCGAGGAGCAGCACGACGGTGTCACGGTGCGGCTGTCGTTCGACGGCTCGTCGACCCTGGCCAACCAGATCCGGCAAGGTGCGCCCGCCGACGTGTTCGCCAGTGCCGACGAGAAGAACATGGACAAGCTCGGTGACCTCGCCATCGCCCCCGAGGTCTTCGCCACGAACACACTCGTGATCGTGACCGCGCCCGGCAATCCTCGCGGCATCAGATCCTTCGCCGATCTGAACAAACCCGACGTGACGACCGTCGTCTGCCAGTCGGCCCAGCCGTGCGGGGCGGCGACCGAGACCGTCGAACGCAACACCGGGATCACCGTCGACGCCGCGTCGGAGGAACAGTCGGTGAGTGCCGTGCTGACGAAGGTGACGACCGGGCAGGCGGACGCGGGCGTGGTGTACGTGACCGATGCGCGCGGCGCCGGTGACAAGGTGGCCACCGTGACCGACCCCGCCTTCGCGGCAGTGGTCAACTCGTATCCGATCGCGACTCTCACCGGCGCCGGGGACGTCGAACTCGGCACGCGGTTCGTCGAGCTCGTCCTGGGCGTGGACGGTCAGCGCATTCTGCGCGATGACGGTTTCGGTGCGCCGTGACCGTCCGTTCGTCGCTCCGGGCACGACGAGACCCCGCGGGCCTGCCCGGTTGGATGTACGGTCCGGCACTGATCGGCGTCGGGCTGATCGTCCTTCCTCCTGTGGCGCTGGTCCTCCGGGCGCCGTGGGGCACCTTCGTCGAGCAGATCTCGTCGTCCTCGTCGCTCGATGCGTTGCGACTGTCGCTGATCACCGCCACGTGCAGCACCGTCATCTGCCTGGTGGTCGGGGTGCCGATGGCGCTGATCTTCGCGCGACATGACGGTCCGATCATCCGGGTGCTCCGCGCGCTCGTGCTGCTGCCCTTGGTGTTACCGCCGGTGGTCGGTGGTCTCGCACTGCTGTACACCTTCGGCCGGCTCGGGATCGTCGGCGAACATCTGCACGCGGCCGGTGTCGACATCGCCTTCACGACAACGGCGGTCGTGCTCGCGCAGAGCTTCGTGGCGCTGCCGTTCCTCGTGATCAGCGTGGAAGGTGCGGTGCGTGTCGTCGGCACGCGATATGAGGAGGTCGCCGCGACCCTGGGTGCCGGTCCGACCCGGACGCTGTGGCGGGTGACGCTGCCGTTGGTCATGCCCTCACTCGTCGCGGGCCTGGTGCTCTCTTTCGCGCGGGCGCTGGGGGAGTTCGGTGCGACGATCACGTTCGCCGGGAACGCTTCCGGGGTGACCCAGACCGCGCCGCTGGCGATCTACGTGTCGGCCATCGACGACCCGCAGGCGGCGATCCCGTTGTCGCTCATCCTCGTCGCCGTGTCGCTGGTCGTCGTCGTGGGAGTGCACAGTCGCCGGCGTCGTGGTTGGGCGGGTGCGGTGTGAAGGACGATCTGCTGGTGTCCATCGACAACGCGGTGCCGTTCCTGCAGATCGCGCATCGGTTCGCCGCCGGTGGCACGTCTGCCGTCGTCGGGCCCAACGGTGCCGGCAAATCGACGATGCTGCGAGCGATCTCCGGATTGCTGCGTCCGGACGAGCCCAGTCGGATCATGCTCGGCGAGACAGTGTTCCGTGATCGTCGACGGTCGGTGCCGCCGCATCGTCGCGGGGTCGCACTGCTCTCGCAGGACGCGCGTCTGTTTCCGCACATGACCGTTGCGGAGAACGTCGCCTTCGCGCCGTCGGCGCAGCGGTTGTCGAGGGAGGAGGTCGGTGCGCGCGTGGATCGATGGCTCGGTGCCGCCGAGGTCGCCGATCTGGCCGACCGTGAACCACACCAGCTCTCCGGCGGACAGGCCCAGCGGGTCGCGATCGCCCGTGCGCTCGCCGCGGAACCGCGAATCCTGTTGTTGGACGAACCGTTCCGCGCCTTGGACGTCGACGTCGCGAGCCGGTTGCGGGCCTTGTTGCGGAATCTGCTGGCCGACCGGGGTCGGATCACCGTGATGGTGACCCACGATCCGGTGGATGCACTCGGGCTCGCCGACGAGATCATCGTCCTCGATTCCGGTCGCGTCGTCGAAACCGGAGCCACACGTGACGTTCTCACGCGTCCGTCCAGTCGGTTCGCGGCGTCGCTGTCGGGCCTCAATCTCTTCGTCGGCAGCATGGCCGGTCCCGACACCGTCGTCGACGCCGACGGCCGCCGAGTGGTCGGCTCGGTGGGGGACGGTCCTGTGGATGTGCCCGCTCCCGGCGCATCCGTTGCGGCCACGTTCTCGCCGCGGGCTGTCGCGGTCTACCTCGACGCCCCGCACGGCAGTCCGCGCACCGTCCTGCCCGCGACGGTCCGAGACGTCGTGCCCCGCGGGGATCACGCCGTCATCAGTACCGACGTCGGCGGCCAGGTCGTCGCCGCCGAGGTCACCTGGGCGGCGATAGCGGATCTCGGACTCGCCGCCGGTCTCGCCGTGCACCTCGTCATCAAGGCGAGCGAGGTGCGGATCAGCGTGGTCGGTCCGGGCTCGAGTTGATGGCGGTGGGTCAGTCGTTGAGCGGGCCGTCGCGGTGCGGCTCGAGAACGCGTGCCTTGAGGTGCTTGTATCCGCGAACACGGAGCGTCGGAATAGATTTGAGGAAGAATCGGTCGTCGTCTCGCAGTGCATCGGCGATCGTGTCGTCGACGAGGGTGGTTCCCGGCCTTGCCGAACTGGTGAGACGGGAGGCGATGTTGACCGGTTCCCCGAAGACGTCGCCGAGTCGGGTGAGCACCGCGCCGCGTGCCATGCCCAGGCGTAGCGGAGGGAGGTTGTCGTGGTCGGACAACTGATGGATCTCGAGGGCGGCGCTTGCTGCCGCCCCCGCGTCGTCGAAGGTGAACATCACGGCATCACCGAGTGTTTTCACCACGCGGCCACCGTGTTCGACGACCACATCGAAGGTGTCGTCCTCGAATGAGCCGAGGAGGGTTTCCAGGTCGTTCAGGTCGATACGACGGGAAAGGCTTGTGTAACCGACGATGTCGGCGAAACCGACGATGAGGTCGATCTCCTCGTCGGCGGAGTGGTCGGCGTGCCGCTCGATGGCCTGGGCCATGTGCCGACGCCAGATGAGCTGCTGGATCTGACCGAGGGCGACGCTCATCTGCTCCATGTCCCACGGGACAGCCGGATCGTCGGCGATGTCGCGGAGAAGGTCGGCCTGCCACTCGGCCAGCCGCGCCATGGTCTGGCCGATGGCCCGTGCCATCGCGATCTGCGTGGTCTCCGGCATTGCCGACGATGAGCTGGCGAAGACCTTCAGAGCTGTGACGTCGCGGTCGGAGAAGACCTTGTCCGACGAGGGGCGTCGGACGAATCCGAAAGCATTCCAGGCCTTCTCGGCGAACTCCGGGGACAATCCGAGTTCGGCGACCAATTCGTCGCGCGTGTGACGAGGTTGATCCCGATCACCCGACTCTTCGTGCATTCGACTTGCGTCCCCTCGCCGGCGTCGGCTCAGCATACCGGCATCCGGACGTGGTCGGGACGATCTCACCGAGATGGAGCGACCGCTGCGGCGGCTGCCGAGAGCGCGACCGCGACAGCGATCATGACGAACCCGATCGTGTACCCGACATCCGAGGGGGCGCCGGGGGAGTCGCTCCCGATCGCGACCAGGCTGGCCATGAGCGCCGCCCCCACCGCGCCGCCGACTGTCCGGATGTTGACGTTCATCCCGCTCACGGCACCGGTCTGCTCCGGCGGGACCGCCGCGATCACCAGGTTGGACACCGCGGAGAAGGCCAGTCCCAGCCCGACACCGACGATCGTGCACCAGAGGTAGATCAGACCGGCCACGGTGTGTGCCGCCGCGAGTGCCAGGTACCCGGCCGATGCGACGAGCGAGCCGCCGATCAGGAGTAGCCGGGCGCCGAATCGTCGGGTCAGCCGACCGGCGAGCAGTCCCAGCACGAACATTCCCGCCGAGATGGGCATGATCATCAGGCCGGCGATCGTGGTCGACGCGCCGAAGCCGAACCCGTCCGTCTCCGGCGACTGCAGGAATTGCGGCAATGCGGTGAACGCGGCGAACATCCCCACCCCGAGGAGGAAGGATGAGAGGGGTGTCCGATGAGCTCTTGCTGTCCGGGGTGATCACGATCGCCGCGCAGATCGACGCCGCTGTGATCACGACGAACGGCAGGCCGAACAACCACCCGGCGCCGAACGTGGACTCGATCGGTCCGGCGATGACGATCCCCATCCCGAACCCGACCGCGATCAATGCGGCGATCGAGCCGATCGCGCCTGCCACCCGCTCGGGAGGGAAGACGTCACGGACGATGCCGAACGCGGCGGGCAACAGACCGCCCGCAACTCCCTGGAGGACTCGGGAGACGATCATGATCGCCAGTGTCGACGCGAAGGCGGCCATCACGGTGCTCACGGCGAGAACCACGAGGGACCAGACGAACACGCGCTTGCGGCCGAACAGATCTCCGCAGCGCCCGATGATGGGGTACACACCGATGCCGACAGCAGAAATGACGTGAGGACCCAGGTGATGCCGACCGGATCGGTGCCGAGTTCCCGCTGGAGCGCGGGCAGCACCGGGATCACCACCGACTGCAGCATCGCCATCGACGAAACGCTCACCGCGAGGACGAGGAACGTCGGGCGGTGGGAGTGGCGGGTCGTATTGCTGCGGGGCGAGCCGGGTGTTGTTGACACCACATCGCGGGCTCCGTAAAGTTCAAGAACTGATATCAATTCAGTCGCGGCCCGGCCACGCGCGCTACTGCGGTCAAAGAGGCCCGATCCGGCCGCGCGAACGGCACGAGTGAGGGGAAGACATGAAAGACAACGGCTTCGACCTCCTCGTGATCGGCGCGGGCATGGCCGGGTGTACCGCGACGGCCAGGGCCGCAACGCAGGGGATGTCGGTGTGTCTGGTCGACGTCGCCGCCGACGTGGGCGGTTCGGCCCGGTACGCGGGATATGTGTGGACGATGCCCGACCACGAGGTGATGGCCGAGCAGAACCCGGACGGCGACCCGGTGCTCCGCCGGCGTCTGGTCGACGGGTTCGGTCCAGCGGTCGACTGGCTGCGCGTTCTCGGCGCCGATGTGGGCCCAGCGCAGCGAATCCTGAGCTATGGCCGCGGGCACCGGCTCGACACCAACCATTACGTCGACCTGTGCCGAAAGATCCTGCAGGACTTCGGTGGAGAGATTCTGCTCGGTGCGGACACCGAGGAGCTGACGATGTCCGGGGATGCCGTCGTCGGTGCCGTCGTCCGGACCGCCGATGGGGCGGCCCGGGAGATCCGGGCGGAGCACACGCTCATCGCCACCGGCGGATTCCAGGCCGACCCGGAACTCCGCGCGCGCTGCCTGCACCCCTCGGCGCGCACGATTGCGCTCCGGTCGAATCCGAACAGCCGGGGCGACGGGCACCGTCTCGCGACCGCTGCCGGTGCCGCCTTCGGCACTGCCGGGGCGGGCTTCTACGGCCACCTCATCCCCAGCGAGATCTCTTTCAGCGATGCGGATTACGTCGAACTCGCCCTCTACTACAGCGAACACGCACTGCTGTTCAACCTCGACAACAAGCGGTTCACCGACGAATCGCTCGCCGACCACCTGACGACGATGGAGCTGCTCGAGCAGCCGGAGGCGCGCGGCCTGCTGATCGGCGACGCGCGGGTCCACCGCGATTGGATGACGACGGCGTATGTCGAAGGTGCGATCGCGCCCGACAAATTCGCGCTGGCAAGCAAACGCGGTGGCCGCGTCGGAGTCGCGGAATCCCTCGACGAACTGAAGTACCTCCCCGAGGAGTGGGGTTACGACGGCTCGGTCATCGCCGCCGAGATCGAGTCGTACAACGCGAGTGTCCGCGACGGTTCCCCGTCGGTCCCTCGCGCGCTGGACGCGCTACCACTGGACGAGCCGCCGTATTACGTCGTCGAGACCGTCCCCGCGGTCACCTTCCCGTTCGTCGGCATCCGGACCGACGCGAATGCCCGCGTGACAGCCGAATCCGGTGACCCGATCCCGGGGTTGCTCGCCGCAGGGTCGGACACCGGCGGTCTCTGGCACCGCGCCTACGGTGGTGGGCTGGCGACAGCCCTGGTCTTCGGTCTCGCCGCGGCCGACACCGCTGCCTCGGCTGGGCTCCCGCGGGACGCGTAGCGGCTGCCACCTCCCGCGGGATCTCATCCGTTCGGACGCACCACGGCACGTCCGGCGACCTCGCCGCGTCGCAGCAGCTCATAAGCCCTCGGCACGTCCTCGAGCGCGAATTCGACCGTCTCCGCGGACAACCGACCGGACGCAGCGAGCTCGACGACCGCCGTCAGGTCCGAACGCGTTCCCCAGAACGGTGCACCCACCTGCCATCCCTGTGCGAGGCCGAGGTCTTTGCCGACGAGGACGCGTCCACCGGCGGTCCCGACCACCACCAGCCGTCCACCGGGGCCCAGGAGTCCGATGGCGGATTCCACCGTCGACGGTGCGCCGGCGAAGTCGATGACGAGGTCGGCGCCGCCCAGGCTCCGGACGGCCTCGGACGCCTCGCCGACTGATGCATGCGCGGCAACGCAACCCAGCGTCGACGCGAGTTCGCGTGCCTCCGGTCGCTTGTCGACGGCGATCACCGAGGCGACGTCCAGTGCCGAGAGGATCTGTACTGCCATGTGGCCGAGCCCGCCGATGCCGATCACGACCGCGACCGTTGATTCGTCGACGAGGTCGTGGTTCATCCGGATGGCGTGGAAGGCGGTCAAACCGGCGTCGGCCAGCGGAGCCGCGAGCGCCGGATCGAGGTCGCCTGTCGGCACGAGGACCTCATCCGACGGCACGAGCAGTTTCTCGGCGAGTCCGCCGTGGTGGCCAAGCCCGTTACCGATACGTGGCAACGGTGCGCCCGGGTTCCGTGCCAGTCGAAGGCAGTAGTTCTCGCGCCCGCGTACACAGTTGCGGCATCGCCGGCATGCCCAGATGCCGTGCACGACCACGCGCCGGCCGAGCCACGACTTGTCTGCCGACGGCCCGACCTCGATGACCGTCCCCGCGGCCTCGTGGCCGAGGGTCAGCGGGATCGGGTAATCGAAGACGCCGGCGCCGGTGTCCATCACGTGGATGTCCGAGAGGCACAGGCCCGCTGCGTCCACGCGGAGGAGAAGCTCGGTGCCGTTGGGCTGAGGGTCGTCGATCTCCCGGACCTCGACCGGGGCTCCCCATTGGACGAGTTGCACAGCCCGCATGATCAGTTCCTCTCACCCAGTGCGACGAGGGTCTTGCCGATGTGATCGCCGTGCAACATCGCGACCATGGCCGCCGGGGCGGACTCGAGACCGTCGAACACCCTCTCGTCGAAACGTATCCGTCCGGCGGCGAGGTGATCGCCGACTTCCTCCTGCATGGCGGGCGAAAGGTGGTTGAACGAGCCCGCCCGGTATCCCTCCATGCGGATGCTCTTCGAGACCAATTGAAACAGGTTGTGGGGACCGGGAACCGGGGCACCGGCGTCGTACCCGGAGATCGCACCGCAGACCGCGATCCTGCCACCTGACCGCAGCGCGTCGAGCGCGGCGGTCAGATGGCCACCGCCGACGCTGTCGAAGTACATGGTGATGCCCTCGGGTGCACACTCCTCGAGTGACTCGGTGAGCGGGCGTGCGCGATGATCGAACGCCGCGTCGAGCCCGAACGCGACGAGGAGATGGTCCACTTTCGACGGACGCCCCGCCGACCCGATGACGGTGGCCCCGCGCTGCCGCGCCAGTTGCGCGACCAGGCTGCCTACCGCACCCGCGGCCGCGGACACCCAGACCGTGTCGTCGGGGGCGACTCGCAGGATCTCGGTCACGCCGACGTACGCGGTGAGGCCGGAACTGCCGAGCGGACCCAGGAACCACTGGGCGGGAAAGCCGTGCGGAACGATCCGGGTGGGGGCGCCGTACCCGCCGAAGGTGCCTGCGTCGCCATCGAGGATCGCGAGATCGCGGTAACCCAGCGTGTGCGAGACCAATTCGCCCACCGCGAAATCGGGAGATCGGGAATCGACGACCTCGCCGAGGGCGAGCCCCGCCAGCGGCTCTCCGATGGCCAGTGGCGGGAGATATCCGTCCGGCGTCCGAGCGTGCAAGCGGATGCGCAGCGATGGGTCGATCGACAACCATGTGTTGCGGACCAGGACCTCGCCGTCGGCGAGCCGACGCACCGGCGTCTCGACGACGTCGAAGTCGTCGACATGTAGCGCACCCTCCGGCCGCCGAGCCAGACACAGCTGTCGGTTGCCCATCATTCGTACATCTCCGTTCGGTGGACTGCCGTGATCCGGTTGCCGCCCACGGTCAGCGGCCAGATGACATGCTCAGCCGGTGTGAACCGCGGGCGCTGAAGTACTCGACTCCCTCGCGCACCTCGACGCGCGCGTCCCCGCGGTCCACCAGCACGTCGAGATGTGCCATCGTCTCGCAGACGGCGATCAGTTGATTGAACGTGTCGAGGGCCTCGAAGGGGCGATCGTGTCGCGTCCACGTCAACCTCTGTGCGACCACGTGACCCGGTACCGGTTCGACCCGGTCGGCGAGAAGATCGATGATCTGACCGAACCGAAGCGCGTGATGCGCCAGCAGAACCTCTGCGCGGGGGCCGATCTTGCCGCCGACGGCGCCGTGCGCCGGCGCGATGGTGTGGTCTCGGTCGTCGACGAGTAGTTCGAGGGACCGGAGGAACTTCGCGAGAGGCAGCTCCCAGTCGCCGAGCTCGAAACCGACAGAGGGCGTGATGGTCGGCAGGATGTGATCACCGGTGAACGACAACCGATGATCTCGATCGTGGAAGACGATGTGTCCCTTGGTGTGGCCGGGAGTGTGAACTGCTTCGATGCGGCGTCCGGGAAGGGGGAGGAGTCCGGGCTCGAGCCAGCTGTCGGGTTGCTCCCAGTCCGCGATCGAGAAAGGTTCGTCGGCCGTCATCGCGTAGACGGTGTCGGCCAGCCCGGGCGCCCCGGCGCGCCGGACCTCGCGTAACGACGACTCGGGAACGTTGCTGTCGATGCGCGTGATCTCGGCGAGGCCCGGGGCCTCGGCCGCGCCCAGGTGGACGCGACACCCGTATCGCCGCCGAAGCTCCACCGCGAACGTGTAGTGGTCACGGTGGATGTGGGTCACGAAGACGTCGTGGATGTCGTCGGGGGTGTGCCCCAACGCCGACAGGGCTTCGGTGAGCTCGCGGTGGGTGTCCGGCCGGTGCCAGCCACCGTCGATGAGTGCGATCCCCGAATCAGTCTCGAGCGCATAGACGTTGACGGCTCTCAGGCCGTCCTGCGGCAGCGTGAGCGGAATCCGGTGGACCCCGTCGGCGACGGGATGGCAACCCGGTTCGAGCCACGTCGTCGGGGAGCGCCCGACGGTCACGACGTCGGTTCGGTCAGCGGCACCATGGTCACCTCGTCGCCGTACCAGATCATCCGACGCCCGCGCATCGCGCCGACGTGAGCGACCGCTGCCTTCCATTCCGGACTCGCGAGCGCGGCGTCGAGTGCTTCTCGCGACTCGAAGCTGAGCACCGACAGGCCGTCCCAGCCCGACGATCTCTCGTCGATACCCTCGACGATCTCGGTGTGCTGCCACCGGAGCAGGCCCGGCAGCGGATAGGTGACGTCGGCATGCTCGCCGCGCCACCATTCGATGAACTGGTCGTGGGTCCAGTCGCTGGGGCGCGAGGCAAGCACCATCAGGTTGAACATGTTTGCTCCTCTTGGGATTTCAGGCGGATCGGCCGGCGAGTCGGGTGGCCAGCGCGATGGCGTCGGGCCTGGAGAGCTTGCCGACGCGATTCTGCGGGAGGTCCTCGACGGCGAACACGTACTCGGGCCACTTGAACTTCGGGAAGCCGGACCGGTCGAGCTGGTCGGTGATCGATGCCAAAGTCATCTCGGCGCCGCCGGCGACGACGAGAGCAGCGGCGCGCTCTCCGAGCATGTCATCGGGCACGGGCACGACGCAGACCTGCACGACCCCCGGGATGCTCGCGATGGCGCTCTCGACCTCGTTGATGTCGATGTTCCGCCCGCCGCGGATGATGATCTGTTTCTGGCGTCCCATGACCTGGATGAATCCGTCGTCGGAGACTTCCACGAGGTCGCCCGTCGGCAGGAACCCGTCCTCGGTCAGTTCGGGCGGGTGCGGCTTCCCGTCGCGCGCGTAGCCGACGAACACGACGGGCCCCGGACCTGCGCATCGCCGATCCGTCCGGGGGGCAGCGGGGCTCCCGTCGCGTCGACAGCGCGGACCACCGTTCCGGGAAAGGGCCTGCCGTCCTTACCGAGTCGGCGTTCGGCCGGATCGGTGGGCAGCGGGGTCGTGTGTCCGAGGCACTCCGACATACCGAAGACGCGGAGGAACGTCGTACCCAGTGTCTGCTCGGCCTCGGACAGTGCGCGCACGTTCATCGGTCCACCACCGACGGTCATGGCGCGCAGCGCCGTCAGCGGGGTGTCGGAACCGTCGGCGATCGACAGCTGCAATGCCATGGTCGGCACCAGCATCGTCCAGGCGACCTCGTGATCGCGCATCGCGGCCAGCGCGCCCGACGGCGTCCATCGGTCGATGCAGACCATCGTTCCGCCGAGGAACGCGGGGAGATACATGCCGAAGCAGAACGCTGCGACCGAGGACAGCGGCACGAATGCCCCGATCGCGTCGCCTGCGCGCAGGCCGACGGCGTCGATGGTGCTCTGCGCTGCGTACCGGATCGCGTCCTCGGACTGCACAACGCATTTCGGGCGTCCGGTGGAACCGGACGTCATCGCGATGGCGGTTCCGCCTGACCAGCGTTCGACCCGTCCGTACTCCGGCCGGGCGAGCATCGTGCGCGACGATCCGGCGGACAGCCGGTGGGCGAAGCGCCCGTCGGCGGCGCCCCAGTGCGCAAGGACGTCGTCGTCGGCGATGACGACGTCGGGCGCGATGTCCTCGACCGCGAGATCGAATTCCGACGCCGTCGCGTGCGGACTCAACACGGCGACGAGCCCGCCGCGTAGACCGACCCCGACGGCACCGGCCAGCGTGTGCCACGTGTTGTCGGCCTGGACGATCACGGTGGGTGCGCCCGCATCGTGCCCGGCGAGCGCATCGGCGATCGACCGGGCGCGCTCGACGACATCCCCGAGGCGATGCTCCCCGAACCGGTCGATGACGGCGACCTGGTCCGGCGTCGCGGCGGCACGGTCGATCAGTTCTGTTGCCAGTGTCTTCATCTCACCTCATCTCCGAACATCTCCAACGTAACTCCTCGTCCGGCGCCCGGACCCGAGCAGATGCAGGCGCTCATCGCGCGGTCCACCCGCCGTCGACCACGAGCGTCTGGCCGGTGACGTAGGAGGCGGCATCGGAGGCCAGGAACAGGACAGCGCCGTCGACCTCGCCGTCGCGGCCGCCGCGCCCCAGCATCGTGTTGCGCCGCACCCAGCCGGCCGACTTGTCGTTGGTGAACAGTCCGTCGGTCATCTCGGTGTCGAACCAGCCGGGGACGACGGCGTTGACCCGGATGCCGCGGCGGCCCCATTGCCCCGCCAGCTCGCGTGTCATCCCCAGCGTTCCCGCCTTGGACGCGGCATAGGAGGCACCGCCGATCGGGGCCGTCGACACCAACCCGATGACCGAGGCGATGTTGATGATCGATGCGGTGGCGTCCTCACCGAGCCGGCCGGCGAGGTAGGTCGACAGATGGAAGCCGGCCAGTAGATTCAGATCGAGGATGGCCGAGAATCCCTCGGGGGTCTCTTGTTCGGCGTCGGGTGGGCCCGCCATTCCGGCGTTGTTGACCAGGACGTCGACCCGTCCGGTGGCGTGGAATGCCTCGTCGACGAGGTTGCGGCGGTCGGCGTCGTCGGTGACGTCGCACCGAACGGGGACGATCGCGGGGAACTCCTGCGCGAGTCGCTCAAGCCGGTCGAGGCGGCGTGCGGCAGCGAAGACCGTTGCACCGGCAGCGGCCAGCGTCGAGGCGAAGCCCAGGCCGAGACCCGACGACGCGCCGGTCACGATAGCGGTGCGGCCTGCGAGTCCGAACAGGTCCGCCAGTGGTTGTTCGGTGTTGGTGGGGGTGGTCATCGTCGCCTCCTCAGTAGACCGCGGTGCGGCCGCCGTCGACCGGGATCAGCGCGCCGGTGGTGTAACCGGCGTCATCTCCGGCGAGATGTGTGACCAGTCCGGCGATCTCCTCGGGCCGGCCAAGACGCCCGGCCGGCAACCGATCGGTGACGAGGCCGATGAACTCGTCGTCCCAGTTCTCGGCCATGTCGGTGGCGAAACTTCCCGGCATGACGCAGTTCACGCGGACGGTCGGCGCGTACTCCTGGGCGAACGCCTGCGTCAGCGCATTGAGACCGCTCTTCGCCGCGGCGTACATCGCCTCCGCCGGACTTGGCCGGACCGCACCGATGCTCGAGATGTTGACGATCGACCCGCCGCCGGTGGCGCGCATCCGGTCACCCGCCACCGCCATGAGGCGGAACGGACCCTTGACATTGACCTCGATGGTCTTGTCCCACAGTGACTCCGAGACGGACAGCAAATTGTCGGCGAGGGGTGCGATACCGGCGTTGTTGACGAGGATGTCGAGGCTGCCGTGGCGGTCGATGATGCCGTCGACCGCCGGTTCGAGCTCATCCCAACGGCCGACGTGCAGGGCGAGAGGGAGTGCCTGTCCGGGGACGTCATCGAGAGCGGCGACGGCTTCGGCGCAGGCGTCTGGCTTACGGCTGGACACGATCACGGTCGCGCCGGCCTCTTTCAGGCCGCGGGCGATCGCCAGTCCGAGTCCGCGACTCGCGCCGGTGACGAGCGCGACCTTGCCGGTGAGATCGGTACTCATGAGTGCTTTTTGACCTCCAGTCGGGCGATGGTGCGCAGATGGACCTCGTTGGGGCCGTCGGCGATCTGCAGGGCACGCGTGATCGCGTGGAGACGGGCGAGGACGGTGTCGTTGCTGACCCCGGCGGCTCCGAACGTCTGCACGGCGCGGTCGACGACCCGGTGTGCGACCTCCATGGCCGACACCTTGATCGCGGCGACCTCGGACCGGGCGGCGGCATTGCCCTGGGTGTCCATCAGCCACGACGAGTACAGGACCTGCAACCGGATCTGATCGATCTCGATCCTGCTGCGCGCGATCCACTCTCGGACGACACCGCGGTGGGCGAGCGGACCTCCGAAGGCGTGCCGTTCCAGCGAGCGCCTGCACATCATGTCGAGCGCCCGTTCGGCCATCCCGACCGCGCGCATCGCATAGTGCATGCGGCCCGGCCCGAGACGCCCTTGGGCGATGGCGAATCCGTCGCCCTCCGCGCCGAGCATGTTCTCGGCCGGCACACGGACATCGGTGAACTGGACCTCACCGTGGCCGAGACGGTCGGTGAAGCCGAACATCGGCAGGTCGCGGATCACCTCGATGCCCGGGGTGTCGAACGGAACGAGGATCATGCTCTGCTGGCGATACGTCGGACCGGCGGGATCGGACTTGCCCATGAAGATGATGAGCTTGCAGTCCGGGTCGAGAACGCCTGAGGTGTACCACTTCCGGCCGTTGAGCACGTACTCGTCACCATCACGAGCGATCGTGGAGGTGATGTTGGTGGCGTCCGACGACGCGACGGCGGGCTCGGTCATCGCGAAGGCCGAGCGGATCGAGCAGTCCAGCAACGGCTCCAGCCATTGCCGCTTCTGAGTCTCGGTGCCGTACATGGCCAGGATCTCCATGTTGCCGGTGTCGGGCGCGGAGCAGTTGATCGCCTCGTTGCCGATGATGGAGCGGCCGACGATCTCGGCGAGCGGTGCGTACTCGAGGTTGGTCAACCCGGCGCCGAGCCCGTCGTGGGTCATGAACAGATTCCACAGTCCGCGGTCGCGGGCCAGCTTCTGCAGATCGCGCATGATCTGCGGTTGCTCGTGCGGGTTGTCGTTCTCGGCGATCTGCTCGTCGTAGACCCGCTCGGCGGGATAGACGTGATCGGTCATGAACTCCTCGAGCTGTGCGGCGAGCTCGCGGGTCCGGTCGGAGTAGGAGAAGTCCATGGTGAAGCCTCCAGGCTGGGTGGTCGGTGGTGCGGGCTCCCGGTCAGGAGAGCGATGTCATCGGCTCTGGCTCATCGGCGCCGGGTCATCGCTTTCCGGCCATCAGTTCGGTGGCGGTGTCGATGAGACGGGAGATGGTGTCCGGCAGCTTCTCCTGGTCCGGATCGTGGTGTCGCCCCTCGCGATGTCGACGGAGGTTGTGACCCATGATCGCCGCCATCTTGAGGCGGCCGAGGGCGTCGAACCAGGTCATCTCGGGCAGTCCGGAACCGGATGTCCCGGTGTACGCGGCCACGAGGTCGCCGGCGGAGGGGAGGCCGGCGACCTCGCGTCCCACACCCGGGAAGTTGGTTCCGTCGGCGAAGACGAGGAACCACCCGAGTTCGACGCGGGGATCTCCGATGCTCCAGATCTCCCAGTCGATGAGGGCGACCGGCTCGTCGCCGCCCGCGATGATGTTGCCCAGGCGATAGTCGCCATGGACCAGAACCGGATCAACCCCCTCCGGGATGCAATCGGTCAGCAGGGCCAGCAGCTTCTCGCCGCCGTCGACCAGCTCGGGTGGCACCGCACGTAGTGTCCGGGTCCAGCGCCGGAGTTCGTCTGCGGGGGAGAGGACCTCGCCGGCACCGGGGATGCGCCGGTGGTCTACGGCATGCAGACGCGGGAGGATCTCCGCGGCCCGCACCATCCGGGCAGCGGCGAGATCGGGACGCACCGGCGGATTGTCGAGTACCGGCTCGAGGGACTCACCGGCTACCAGTTCCATGGCGAACCAGGCCGGTTCCTCGGGGTCGATCTCGACGACCCTCGGAACCGGTACATCGGTGTCGGCGAGCGCGGACAGGATCGCGGCCTGTCGCATCATGTCGTGACGACCGATGGCGCGCTGCCCCTCCGGGACGGCTTTGACGACGAAGTTCCCGCCGTCGGTCTCCACCCGGTAGGTGAGGCCGGAGTGCCCGCCGGGCAGCGTGGCGAACGAGGTCACGGTCAGTCCGTGTGTCGCCCGCAGTCGGGTCGAGACCCGCTGCTGCAGAGGAGGTGTCGAGTGTGTGCTCACAGTCGCGGTTCCTTCGGGAGTCCGAGCACGCGCTCGGCGATGATGTTGTGCTGGATCTCGTCGGTGCCGCCGGCGATGCGGTACCCGGGCGCGCCGAGTACGTGTTCGGTCCAGGCGAAGCGCCCCCAGACACCGTGATCGGCGGCCAAATCGGGTCCGAGAAGCAGCCGGGCCACCTCCGATGTACGTGCCATGGTGTCGGTGGCGAGCAGTTTGCCCATCGACGCCTCGGGACCCGGCTCGGCCCCGCTGGCCATGGTCTGCGCGACGCGCATACCGGCGATGCGCTGGACGAAACCCCGGGTCACCAGGTCGGCGACCCGGTCGGCCTCGACCTCTGTCAGCGGACGGTCGAGGTGACGAGCCAGTTCGACCGCGTGGTCGGCGTTGGCGAGACCGAGGCCGGCACCGTCGAGCCGTTCGGCGGCGAGAACCGTCAGGGCGACGGACCAGCCCGCGCCCACCGGGCCGAGGCGGTGATCGTCGGTGAGCCGCACGTCGTCGAGGTAGACCTCATTGAACGAGCTGCCCCCGGTCATCTGCCGGATGGGTCGCACGGTCACCCCCTCGGCGTTCATGGGAACGAGGAAGACGGTGAGTCCGTTGTGTTTCGGTGCCTCCGGGTCGCTACGACAGACGGCCACGCCGTAGTCGGCCACTCGTGCACCAGAGGTCCACACCTTGTGTCCGTTGAGGACCCAGGTGCCGTCGCGGGCAACCGCGCGGGTGCGGACCGCCGCCAGGTCGGAACCGGCCTCGGTCTCGGAGAAGAGCTGGCAGGCGATCAGATCCGTGCGGAGCATCGCACGGACGTAACGGTCCTGTTGTGCGGGTGTCCCCCACTGCGCGATGGTGGGGGCGACGAGTTGCTGGGTGACCGAGAACATCTCGGTCCGACGCGGGACGTCGAACTCTTCCTCGACGGTGCGGAAGGCGAGCTCGTAGGCGACTGGCAGGTGCCGGCCGCCGAACTGTTCGGGCCAGGTCAGCGCTCCCCACCCGGCGTCGAATCTGTTCCTCTCGTAGGCGGCGACTGCGTCGGTGTGCGCTCGTTCCTCCGCCGCGGTCCAGTTCTCGAACACCGCGACGGAGTCGCTGCCCTCGCCCCACCGGGTGTCGGTGCGCGGCGAGGCGACCGTGCGTAGCCACGCCCGGGCCTCGGAGGTGAAGGTGGCCAGGTCGGGGAGGGTGGTGGTCATCTCGATCCGTTTCGCGAGTACTGGACTTCAGACGGTGAGCACGGTGCAGGCACTGATCCCGGGTGCTCCGTACACGTGGGTGAAACCCACCTTCGGTGTCCCGGGGACCTGACGGTCGCCGCCGTCGCCGCGCAACTGGGTGACGACCTCGTGGATCTGGCGCAGTCCCGAGGCGCCGATCGGCTCGCCGTTGGCGATACAACCGCCATCGGTGTTCACCGGAAGGCTGCCGCCGATCTCCGTGCGGCCCTCGGTGATCCACCGTTCCTGCTCACCGTGCTCACAGAAACCACACTCGGCCATGTGCATGATCTCGGCACCGCTCTCGGTGTCCTGGAGTTGCGCGACATGGACCTCGCCGGGGGCGATGCCGGCCTGTTCGAAGGCGGCGGTTGCGGCGTCGGTGCTGACGCTGACCGGTTCGCCGGTGCCCTGCACGGCGGGGCTGAAGACCTCGAACGATCCGAATCGCCGTGTCCGGTGGCTGATCGCACGGACCCGGACGCCGCGGGCGCCCAGACGCCGGGTGGCTTCGGCGCTCGCGACGACGATGGCCGCGCCACCCTCGCCCGGGGAACAGAACATGTATCGCGTGAGCGGATCGTTGACCATCGCGGCGCCGGCGATCTCGTCGGCCGACATCGGGTCTCGCCGCCACGCGTTGGGATTGAGAGCACCGTTGCGATACGCCTTCTCGGCGACTCTCGCCAACGTGGGCGCGGTGATGCCGTGCACGCCCATGTAGCGCGCGATCTTCGATCCGAAGAACTGTGTGGTGACCATGAGACCTGCGTCGCCGTAACCGTCGTCGAGGCCCCATTCCGCGGGCGACGGGTCGAACGCTCCGCGTGGGTGCTTGTCGAATCCGACCGCCAGCGCGATGTCGGCCGCGCCGGACCGGATCGCGTTCAGGGCGGACACCAGAGCGCTACCGCCGGTCGCACAACCGTTCTTGACGTTGGTGAAGGGGATGCCGGTGAAGCCGAGTTCGGCGACGAGGGTGTCGGCCAGGCCGGCGCTGTCGCTGCCGCCGAAGGCGACCCGGACGTCGGGCCAGGCGATTCCGGCGTCGTCGAGAGCGGCGCCGATCGCGGTGACGGCCATCTGGCGGCCGCTCGTCCCGGGCTGACGTCCGAACTTCGACAGTCCGGCACCGATGATGTTCACGTCGTTCATCGGGTTGCCTCTTCTGGAATCTCTGCGCCGGCGACGAGTTCGTCCGGGTGTACCGCGAAACGCGGTACGGGTTCGGTGGCGATGAGGACGGCGGGGGCGCCCATGAGGCCGTCAAAGGTCTCACAGTCGAGAATGCCCGCGACTCGAATGCCCTCGGGCAATTCGACGTATCCCATCGCGAAGGGCGAGAAGCCGTCGGGTGGGGGGACATACGGAGGCGATTTCGGTGCGAATCGCTGGACCGTGTAGGTCCACACCGTGCCCTGGGTGCTCAGTGCCCGAGGCGACGCCGTCGCGGTCGCACAGCGCGCGCAGTGCGCGGTGGCCGGGAAACCGACTGTGCCGCAGGTACCGCACTCGGAACCTATGAGTACGTGATCGTTCTCCGTCATGTCCCTCCCATCCAATCCGTCTCGAGAGATCAGTTCACCGAACCGATCAGCGACCGACCCACTTCGGCTCACGCTTGTTCAGGAACGCGTTGACGCCCTCCTTGGCGTCTTCGGACTGCAGCGCGTTGCCGACCGCGAGGTGCTCCATGACCATGAGTGACTGGATGTCGGCGTCGAGGCCACGGTCGATGGTCATCTTGGTGAGCTTCATCGCGAACGGGCTCTTGTCGATGAGCGGTGCGATGAAGTCGGCCTCGAGCTGATCGAGTTCGGCAGCCGGTGCCGAGGCGTTGATCAGGTTCCAGTCGGTGGCCTCTCTGCCCGACAGCAGCTTTCCGGTCAGCATGAGCTCCTTGGTCTTACGGATGCCGATCATGCGGGGGAGGCGGTAGATCGGGCCGGCGCCGCCGAACAGTGCGCGGCGGATGTGGAAGTCGCCGATCCGGGCGTCGTCTGCGGCGATCGCGAAGTCGCACGAGATCATCAGCTCGAAGCCGCCGGCGGTGACGTAGTCCTCGAGGACGGCGACCGACGGGGTGTTCATCGAGTAGAGGCGGTCGCACACCTTGGCAGAGAGCACGGCGACGTCCATGGCGTTGGTGGTGCCGACGAAGTCGCTGAGCAAGATGTCGAGGTCGAATCCGGAGCAGAACTGGTTTCCCTTGCCGCGCAGAACAAGAACGAGCAGATCGGGGTCATTGTCGACCTCGACGATGATCTCGTCGAGGCGGTGTAGCAGCTCCGGGGTGACGGCGTTCTTCTTGTGCGGGCGGTTCAGCCACACGCGGGCGACGGGACCGTCTTTCTCGAGGATGATGTGGTCGGTGTCGATCATGGGATCTCTCCTTGGCGGGGGACAAAATTGAACTGGATTCACTTCAGTTGTAACGGCCGGATCGGGTGGAAGTCAACACTCGACATCGGAAAGCCTACTGAACTAAGTTCACTTTATGACTGTGATCGACAAGTACTACGCCACGATCGACAGCGGACAGCTGGAGGATGCGATGGCCCTGCTCGCCGCCGACGTCGAGTTCACGATGGTCCTGCCTGGTGGTGAGAATCGCGGACGTGGCCGCGACAGAATGCTCGAGTATCTGCGCGGTCGTCCTCCGGTGAACCGCAAGCACGTGGTGCAGCGGACCGCGGGCGACCGCGATCTCGAGTTCGCCCAGGGGATGGTGACCGAGAACGACAGCACCACGACGGGGTTCTTCGTGGGTGTCATGCATCTGGACGGCGACGGTCTCGTCGACCGGTATCAGGTGACCTTCAGTGCGGACTTCGCGCTGATTCCAGACGAACAGGAGGATCGATGACCACCGCCCCGACCCCGACCCTGGCTCGCTGGTTCGAGTACATGGACTCCGACGACCCGGACCGCGTGCTCGGCATGATCGCCGACGACTTCGTGATGTCCGTCCAGTTCTCGAAGGGCGCCGGTGAATCCGCCGAATTCGTGGGGGACAGGGCCGGTCTCGTGAAGTATCTCGGGCAGCGGGAGAAGAGCGTGCTCGTCCACCACATCGACCTCGGGGTGACCGAGGCAGGTCACGAGATGGTGCTCGGGCGCACCACCCGGGACGGTGCCTTCGAGGCGTCGTTCTCCGCCATCGCCCAGGTCGACGCCGCCGGCGCGGTTCGCCGGCTGCTGATCGCCCGCACTCCGGAGGTCTCGTTCGCCTGAGTTCCCTCGAAGTGCCCCGTGTCCGCCCGGCGGACACGGGGCACCTCGCGTTCCGAGCGGTTGTGTCCTGGTCACAGACTTGAACGGGTTAGTGATTGACATCACTTGGATATCTCACTAAATTGCAGAACTGAGATCAGTTCAGTTAGGTCCGGAGGGGTTCGCATGAGTGTTGTCCTGGTCCACGGGGCCGCAATGGGGAGTTCGTGCCGGTCCACCTGTCCCACGGCCGATGGCCGCACGAAAGGTAAGTGAGAGATGAAGAGCCTCAGGAGAATGACGGCTGTCACCATCGCCGCGGCGGCGGCCGCCGTGCTGGCCGCCTGCGGCGGTGGGGGTGCCGGTTCGAGCGGGCCCGTCGACGGCACCTGGGAGGACGTCGTCGCTGCGGCCAACGAGGAGGGCAGCGTCATGCTGTACTCGAGCCAGAAGCCCGCGAACCTCGAAAGGCTCAAGGCTGCGTTCAACGAGAAATACCCGCAGATCACCCTCGAGTTCGTCCGAGGTACCGACTCCGACATCAATCCGAAGGTCGAGACCGAGAACAAGACGGGTAAGGGCATCGCCGATGTCCACATGCTCACCGATGCGGCATGGATCGACACGGCGGCCGAATCCGGCGCCTACTCCACGGATCTCGTGGGCCCGGCGCTCCAAGCGCCCGAGTACGAGCCGGCCGAGAGCGTCATCGCCGACAGGTTCGCGCTCACCAGCGCGGCGGTGTTCGCCCTGGGCTGGAACACCGATGCCGTGCCCGGGGGTCTGACGACCCCGCAGGACATCATCAATCCCGCGTACCGCGGCAAGATCGGCGTCGTCAATCCCACGGGAATCGCCTCCTACGTCGACCTGTACCGGTACTACGCGAGGACCTACGGCGAGGACTACTGGCGCCGGCTCGCCGAGCTGCAGCCGCGCGTCTACCCGAGCGCTCTCGGTGTGGCGCAGGCACTCACCTCGGGGGAGATCTCGGTGACCCCGTCCGTGCAGCCGCTTGTCACCGAGGTCGAGGCCGGGGCGCCGGTCGATTGGAAGCTCCCGCCCTCGCCGTGGGGGACCCCGTGGTACACCCAGGCGCTGTCGGTCGCACCGCACCCCAACGCCGCACAGGTGCTCGTCGACTTCATGGTCGGCCGCGAGGGTCAGATCGCCCTCAACTCGGGCTACGCCGCCGTCCTGCCGGACATCCCCGGTGCCGTTGCGCGCGCACAGGACATCGCGCTGCCGCAGACTTCCGACCTCACTCCGGACAAGGTCCGTGAGTACTCGCAGGAGTGGGCGAAGGAGTTCCAGCCGTGACCTCGCCGACCGAGGGCCGCAGCGGTGCCGGTGTCCTCGTCACCGGCGCCGCGAATGGAATCGGCGCGGCGACTGCGGCTCTGTTCGCCGAACACGGGGCGCGCGTCTATCCGACCGACGTGGACTCGGTCACCGGGGTCGCCTCGGCCGCGAAGTATGGTGCAGCGGAACGTTTCCGAGTGCTAGACGTCCGCGACGAGGACGCCTGGGAAGGCGTCGTGGCCGACATGGAGGCCGACGGGGTCCCGCTGGAGATCCTCGTCAACTCGGCCGGCGCAGCCATCAAGGCGCCGCTCGCGGAGACCACGGTCGACGGCTTCCGGCACATGCTCGAACTGAACCTCGTCGGAACGTTCCTCGGCGTGCGTGCCGCGGCCCGGCACATGCGGCCCGGCGGGGCGGTGGTCAACATCTCATCGCTGCGCGGTGTGCTCGCCACCGCGGAACTGGGCGCGTACGGAGCGTCGAAG
The DNA here is from genome assembly GCF_000143885.2 of Gordonia sp. KTR9. Taxonomy (NCBI): domain Bacteria; kingdom Bacillati; phylum Actinomycetota; class Actinomycetes; order Mycobacteriales; family Gordoniaceae; genus Gordonia; species Gordonia sp. KTR9. The sequence continues at coordinate 5,075,496 of NC_018581.1, read as the reverse complement.
TTCGGTGTCCGCGCACTCACCCGAGTCGCGGCCATCGAGCTCGCCGACAAAGGGATCCGGGTGAACGACGTGTGTCCGGGAAGCATCGAGACCGAGATCACCGCGGTTCCGGACTTCGCGTCCGACGACATGGACAGCTACGTACGCACCATACCGATGCGACGACGCGGATCGCCGTACGAGGTCGCCGAGGTGATCCGGTTCCTGGCAGACCCGCGCAGCAGCTACATCACCGGAGTGGACCTGCTCGTGGACGGCGGGACCGGGGCCGGTGTTCGCACCCCGAAGAAGAATGCGGAGAGTCTGACGTGACAACACATTTCGCGGTATCCGGATTGGTCAAGAAATACGGTGACAACACCGTCGTCGACGATCTCGATCTGCCCATCGAGGATGGCGAGTTCCTGGTCCTCCTCGGGCCGAGCGGGTGCGGCAAGACCACGACGCTGCGCTGCCTGGCCGGGCTGGAGACGCCCCAGGGCGGCACCATCAGTTTCAAGGACCAGGTTGTCTTCGACGCCGAGCGCAAGCTGAACGTTCCCGCGCACAAACGGAACATCGGAATGGTCTTCCAGTCGTACGCGCTCTGGCCGCACATGACGGTGCGCAAGAACATCGGGTACCCGCTGAAGGTCCGCAAGATGCGCGACGCGCTGCGTGACGGCTCGGTCGACGAGGCGGCCCGCATGGTCGACTGTGAGGGTCTCCTCGACCGCTATCCCTCGCAGCTCTCCGGCGGACAGCAGCAGCGGGTTGCGGTCGCCCGCGGTCTGGTCTCCCGGCCCGACCTGGTGCTCTTCGACGAACCGCTGTCCAATCTCGATGCGCGACTGCGTGATCAGGTGCGTTCGCAGATCCATCAGCTGCATCGGCAACTGGGCTTCACGGCGGTCTTCGTGACCCACGATCAGTCCGAGGCCTTCGCCCTCGGTGACCGGATCGCGATCATGAAGGCGGGAAAGATCGAACAGTACGACGAACCCGACCAGGTCTTCGAGTTCCCGGTGTCGGAGTACGTTGCGGCCTTCATCGGCATGTCGAACCGCATCGAACTGCGTCGTGGACAGCATGGTTGGGCGACGACGAGGGGTGACTCCGTCGATCTGTCGCGCGCCATCGTCCGCGGCGTACCCGACCGTGGGACCGAAGCGGTGGCCCGCCTGCGGCCCGACGATCTGCTGCTGCATGCCGGCGAGAACGAGGTCCCCTCCGGAAACGTGGTATTGCACACCGAACTCGTCGACCACGAATACGGCGGTCGCTACTACGACGTGACCGTCCGCAGCGGCGAGGACACGCTCATGTTGCGCACGCCGGCCGGTGAACACGGCGGCACGCTGAAGAAGAGCCGACCGGGCGAGAAGATGATCGTGAGTTTCGCCCCGTCGGCGCTGCGCGTGTTCGCCGACGAGGCCGGCGCAACCGTCGATCGGGTGTCGAACTCGGCCAAGGCGCCCGCGGTGGCGCGGGACAGCGCTCAGGTGGTCGAGGCCCAGCGTGCGGGGTCGGCGTCATGACCGCCACCGTCCCGGCGGCACCGCTGAAGTCGAATCCGATGCGCTCGTTCGCGGTTCCCGCTCAGTGGCGTGCACGGATCGGGTATCTGGCGCTCCTCGCCGTGCTCGCCTACCTCGTCGTCCTGCCGATGATCAGGTTGCAGGCACTCGCCTTCGAGAACGGGGCGCAGGGATACCAGAGCCAGTACGGGCGATTCGACATCGGTGAGACCATCCGGACCACGATCGCGCTGGCGATCGGTTCGCTCGTCATCGCCATGGTTCTCGGTACCCTGCTGGCCTTCGCGGCCAGCAGGCTGCCGGCCCGGATGGGCTTCTTGAAGATCGTGCCCATCCTCCCGATCGTCATGCCCGCGGTGGCCAACATCGTCGGCTGGGCGTTCCTGTTGTCGCCGGGCCCCGGGTATCTCAACGTCCTGTTGCGCAAGCTGCCGTGGTGGAGCGGTACCGACAGCGGTCCGATCGACGTCTACACCGTGCCGTGGATCATCATCCTCACCGGCTTCGGGCTCACCTCTTTCGTCTATCTGTTCGTCAGTGCGGGGATGCAGAACATCAGTTCCGAGCACCTCGAAGCGGCACAGGTCAGTGGGTCGTCGACGATCGGCGTCTTCTTCCGGGTCGTGTTGCCATTGCTCCGGCCCTCCCTCATCTACGGCGGCGGAATCGCACTGCTTCTCGGTCTGGGCCAATTCACCGGGCCACTCTTGCTGGGTCAGAACACGGGCGTGAACGTCCTGACCACCGACATGTATCGGCGGGTGTCGGAATCTCCGTCGGACTTCGCCGCGGCGGCCGCGGCCGGCTCCCCGCTGGTCATCCTCGGGATCGCGGTCGTCCTCATCCAGAAGCTGTTGCTGGGCAATCAGAATCGCTTCGTGACGCACGGCGGCAAGGCATTCGCGCCGAGTGGCGGTCGTGCCCGCTGGGCGACCATGACACTGGTGGTCTACGCACTCGTCGCCCTGGTGATCCCGCTGGTCGGTCTGATCGTCGTCTCCCTGACGCCCTACTGGTCCGGCGCGTTGTCCTGGAGTCTGTTCACGCTGGACAACTTCCGCGAACTCTTCGCCAACACGGCGGTGATCGAGTCGGTCGTGACCAGTGTGGTGACCTCGTTCGGCGCGGTACTGATCTGTGTGCCGATCGGCTACATCATGGCCAACCTCCTGGTGCGGGGCAGACGCTTCCGCGTTCTGTCGCTGACCGGTGACCTGATCACGGCGCTACCGCTGGGCATTCCCGCGGTCATCTTCGGTGTCGGGTTCCTACTGACCTACACCGAGCCGCCGCTGATCCTGTACGGCACCCGCACCGTGATCGTCCTGGTGTACGTGGTGTTGATGCTGCCCTTCGCAACCCGAATGCAGATGACCGCGATGCTCTCGTTGGGCAATGCCTACACCGAGGCGTCGGCGACCAGTGGTGCGTCACCGATGGTCACCAACCTCCGGATCATGCTGCCGCTCATGCGGCCTGCGATCCTGTCGGCGGTTGCGCTGATGTTCATCCTGCTCACCCACGAGTTCGCCGCCTCGCTGCTGGTCCGTGCGTCGACGACGCAGGTGATGGGCACGCTGCTCTACGACATGTGGCAGAACGGCTCGTATCCGCAGGTCGCCGCGATGGCCCTGCTGATGACGGCGGTGACCACCGTCGGCGTCGGTGCTGCGATGGTCGTCGGCGGACGCAACGTCCTGAGCAATCTCTAGAAACGGAGGACCATTCAGATGGGTGTGGGCACTTCACGTCTCGTGGGCAAGACCGCGCTGGTGACCGGCGCGTCGGGCGGGATCGGCGTCGAGATCGTTCGCAGGCTCGCCGACGAGGGGGCCGCGGTGATCATCACCGACGTTCCCGGCGCGCCTCGGGACGAACTGCGGGACAGCCTCGCCGATCCGGAGCGTCACACCGTGGCCGACCTGGACATCGCGGAGGAATCCGGGTGGGAACGAGTGGTGGCCGAGGCGAACGATCGCTTCGGCACTCTCGACATCCTCGTGAACAACGGCGCCATCGGCAGCCTCGGCAGCGTCGTCGACGAAACTCTCGACAACTACCAGCGGGTCGTCGACATCAGCCAGACCGGCACGTGGCTCGGTATGAAACACGCCGGTGCCCTGATCGAGCGCACCGGTGGGGGATCGATCGTCAACCTCTGTTCGATTCTCGGAAGCGTCGGCGGACTGGGCAACAGTGTCGCGTACGCGGCGGCGAAGGGTGCCGTTGCGACCATGACCAAGAACGCCGCGCTCCACTGGGCGAGGCGGGGAGTGCGCGTCAACTCGGTCCATCCGGGTTTCATCGGCACCGCGCAGTTGCGACAGCGGTACGAAGGCACCGAGAGATACGCGGCGATGCTGTCGAACACCCCGATGGGACGACTGGGTGATGCCGCGGATGTCGCTGCGGCAGTGGCCTTCCTGGCGGGTGACGATGCGCTCTACGTGACCGGAACCGAGCTCTTCGTGGACGGCGGTTGGACATGCGCGTGAGGACGGCGGTTGCAACGGTCGTCGCGGCCGCACTGGTGGTGGCGATCGCCGCGTGCGGCTCGTCTCCCGCGTCGTCGGGGCCGGTGGACGGCGACTGGGCCGAAGTGGTGGCGGCAGCCGAAGCAGAGGGCAGCGTCTTCCTGTACTCGACCCAGCACCCCGACAACCTTGCGAGGCTGAAGACCGCCTTCGAGGACGAATATCCCGGCATCACACTGGAATTCGTTCGTGGCACGGACGTCGAGATCAACCCTCGGGTGGAGACCGAGAATCGGACGGGCAAGGGCACGGCTGACGTGCACATGACCTCGGACCCGGCCTGGATCACCACCGCCGCCGAATCGGGGAGGTACTCGACGCCGATCGTGGGCCCCGCCTTCGACACTGCGGGTTATGAGCGCGACCGCAGCGTCCTCGACGATCGGTTGTTTCTCGTGAGCGCGGCCGTGTTCGCTCTCGGGTGGAACACGTCGGCACTTCCCGGGGGCCTGCAGACGCCGGGCGACCTGCTGACCGAGTCGTTGCGCGGGAAGATCGGCGTGGTCAACCCGGCCGGTTTCGCGGCCGTAGTCGACGAGTACCGGTTCTTCGACGAGAACTGGTCACCCGACTTCAACCGTAGGCTCGCAGCGTTGCGGCCACGCGTCTACCCCAGTGCTCTGGGCGTCGCGCAGGCGCTGAACTCCGGCGAGATCGCCGCGACGCCGATGGTGCAACCGCTGGTCCGTGAACAGGGCGCCGGCGCACCGGTGGGTTGGGTTCTCCCGCAGCCGGCTTGGGGGACTCCGTGGTACAGCCATGTGCTCACGTCGGCGCCGCACCCGAACGCCGCCCAGGTACTCGCGGACTTCCTGGTGACCGAGAAGGGCCAGACGGCCCTGTCCGCCGGGTACGGATCGGCGCTGCCGGACATCCCCGGGGCGGTCGCGCGTGCCCAGGACATACCGCTGCCCGACACCAGCACCCTGACGGCCGACTCGGTCTCGCGGTTCCAGCAGGAATGGCGCGAGCGGTTCATGCCATGACGTCGGAGGTCAACCCGTTCCCGGAACTCTTCAGTCCGACCGTGGTGGGGGGCATCACGCTCAAGAACCGACTTGTGGCGCTGCCCGCCGGCACCAGCCTGGTGGACGAGGGCATCCCCGGCCACGGCGACGTCGAGCATGTCGAGCGGCTCGCCGCGGGCGGCGTCGGCTTGATCGTCGGCGGGGCCACCGTCGTCCATCCCACCACCACGCTGCGCTCACGCAAGCTCGTGGAGGCCTACCAGGAGTCCGTGATCCCCGCCACCGCGGAGAAGGTGGAGGCCGCGCACCGGCACGGCTCACGTATGGTCACCCAGCTCGTCCACCTCGGGCGCGAGTTCATCGGCGGCGAATCGGATTCGCCGCCGGTGGCGCCGTCGCCCATCAAGACGGTGCGCGACGCCTACCCGCCGCACGAACTCACGATCGGTGAGATCGAAGACATCGTCGAGGGCTGGCGAGTGTCCGCCGAGAACCTCATCGCGGCAGGAGTGGACGGTCTCGAGGTGCACGCGGCCCACGGATATCTCGTCGCGCAGTTCATGTCTCCGCTGACAAATCGCCGGAGCGACTGCTTCGGTGGGTCATTCGAGAATCGCATGCGGTTCGGACGGATGATCGTGGAGGCGATGCGCTCGGTGATGCCTTCGGGCAAGATCCTCGGCGTCCGGCTCAGCGCGGAGGAAGAGATCCCCGGCGGCATGACGATCGAGGACTGCCTGCCCATCGCCGAGTTCTACGCGGGACTCGGCGCCGACTACCTGAGCATCACCCACGGCACCCGCGGTGCCTACGTGAAGGACTCGACCCAACCCGACGCGGTGGCGGTTCCCTCTGCCTCACGCGTGCGTGGGGCGACCGGGCTGACGACGCTGGTGGGACAGCGGATTCGCGATGCGGCCACTGCCGAACACATCCTGAAACACGGACATGCCGACCTGGTGGGGATGGCGCGCGCGCTGATCGCCGATCCGGAACTGCCGAACAAGTCGGCGGAGAACCGGCTCCTCGAGATCCGCGGTTGCCTCGGCGTCAACCAGGACTGCCGCGCCTTCGATCCGCACCTGCATTGTGCGGTGAACGCCGAGGTCGGCCGAGGCCGGCATCGGCAGGCAGGGGTCAGGGCATCAGAGACCAAGGACGTCTACGTCATCGGTGGTGGCCCGGCGGGGCTGGAGGCGGCGCGCGTCGCAGCCGAACGCGGACACCGCGTCTCCGTCTTCGAAAGACACACGGCGCTGGGCGGTTCGGTGCGCGTCGCGGCTGCTTCGCCGCACCGCAGCTCGTTGATCGATGTCGTCGACTATCTGGGCAACGAGATGCGCCGGCTCAAGGTCGAGGTCAACCTCGCCGCCGGGATCGACGCCGACGACTTCGCCGAGATCCGGTCCATCGCGGATCACATCGTGCTCGCAACGGGTTCGCGTGCGACTCCTCCGCCGGACTGGCTCGACGGGCACCCGACGGCGACCGTCGACGACGTCATCGTCGCCGACCCGGCAGGGAACTCGCTGCGCGATGCGGTGGTGGTCGACGACGGAGACGGGTTCTGGCCGGCGTACAACGCCGCCGAGGCGTTGGCCCTGCGCGGTTGGCGGGTCACGCTGGCCACCCCGCTCACCGCGCTGTGCTCGAGAGTTCCCGCCGAGAGTGCGGGGCCGCTCCTGCGCCGACTCGGCGACGCCGGGGTGCAGCTACGGGTCGCCCACGCCGTGGCGCCGGGTCCGGACGGTGGAACACCACTGCTGCAACCGGTCTTCGGTGGTGAGGCAACCGTGCTCGACGAGTCCTTGATCGTCTGGCATCGGCCGCGGCAGCCGGTGCTCGACCTGGGCGCCCACGCCGGCGACGACACGATCGACGTCATCGGCGACTGCGTGACCCCTCGCCGCATCGGACACGCGATCGCCGAGGGGTATCGCACCGGGTGCGGGATCTGATACCTGGTGGCGTCGGGACCCGCTCGCGGGGACGCGAGCCCGGCGGCGGGCGTCGGCTACTGTGCGGTCACCATCCGCACTGCGGAGTCCGACACCGTGCGGATGAGGTCGTCGAGCGACAGCGGACCACCGGGGCGGTACCAGCGCCACACACTCACCAGGGTGCCGAGAACGAGACGGGAGTAGACCACCGGGTCGCCCTGGACGAAGGTGTTCTCGTCCATCCCGCGCTTGATCAGGTCGGCCCAGTTCTTCTCGATCTCGGCGACGAGTTCCCGGGACCGGAGGCGTTCGGCCTCTTCCTTGTCCGACTGGCGCGGCGTGCTCAGGATGTCCATGTGGTTCTGCAGGATTCGACGCTGCAAGGCGTCGATCGGTTCGCCGCGTAACGAGGCGTCGATCGCGGACCGAAGGGCTTGTGCCGCATCCGGGATCCCCGCGGTGCCCGCCCGGAATCTATCGACCGAGTCGGTGAGTTCGAGCCGCATGATGGTCAGCAGGCAATGCGCCTTCGACTCGAAGTAGTGGTACAGCGCGGTCTGCCCGATGCCGACCTCACCGGCGACCGAAGCCCACTTGGTGTGCTCGTAGCCGACCCGGCCGAACTGTTCGATCGCGACGGTGAGAATTCGCGCGCGTTTGGAACGGGGACCGTCCTCGCGCACCTCCGCAGCCACCGGCATGGTGACCCCCTTCTGTTCGTTGCCGAAGTATACGTCGAATGAGCTGAACTCGGGTCAAGCCGCGGAAGGGTGCACGCCGACGATCTGAGCTATCCGCCGCCGGTGAGCAGCGGTGTCGCCGAACAGTGCCTCGTTGGCGAGTGCACGGCGATAGTAGTTGTGCGCGGCGTGTTCCCAGGTGAATCCGATGCCGCCGTGAAGCTGGATCGCCTCCGTCGACGCGCGGACGACGACATCTCCGCAGACCGCCCCGGCGACCGCTGCTGCGAGTCCGGCCCGCGCCGGATCGACATCGTGCAGGGTTGCGGCGTACCTCGCAGCGGACCGCGCTCGTTCGAGATCGACGTACAAGTCGGCGAGTCGGTGCTTGATGGCTTGGTACGACGCGATCTGCCGGCCGAACTGCTTGCGCGCCTTGGTGTACTCGAGCGTCATGTCCACCAGTGCGCCGGTCATTCCGACGCTCTCGGCGGCCAGGGCGATGGCCGCGCGGTCGCGCAGGGTCGCCACGGCGTCCGGAGTGAGGTCGGGATGAAGGATCGCGATGGCGGGGGCCTCGTCGAGATCCAGTGCCGTGATCGTCCGGGTCGGATCGAGTGAGTCCAGCGGCGTCCGCCCGACGCGGTCGCCGCTCGGAACGGCGAAGAGCATACGGCCGGTGTCGGTCTCGGCCGTCACGACGACGATGTCGGCGACGTCGCCCGAGGCGACGGATCGTGCTCGGCCGGAGACCCTCCATCCGCCGCCGTCGCATTCGGCCGCCAGCTCGTCGGACCGCGCGGTGAGCGAGGTCGTCGTCACGATGCGACTGCCGTCGAGGGCGCCGGCCAGCAGGTTGCCGAGTTCCTCGTCGGGGCCGAGGAGCAGCGCGTGCACACCGATCGCGGCCGACAGCACCACGGGCTCGGGTCGCAGCGCCCTGCCGCACTCCTCGATCACCGTGCACAACTCGGAGAGTCCGTAACCGAGACCGACGGGTTCCGGTACCGCCATGGTCGTCACCGACATCGACTCGGTCAGCGCGGACCACACCTGGCGTGAGTATCCGGGGCTGGTGTTCGCGACCCGTCGCACCTCGTCGATGTCACTCGTTCCGAGGAGGTCGCGCATGGCCGCACGCAGGTCGTCTTCTTCCTCGGAAGGCAGCACCGGCACGGAGCTGTCGACGAGCCACGGTTTCGTCGACTGGGCGTGTGCATTGCTCATCTGGGCTCCATCGCATAGATACACAAACTGATATCAGTTCAGTAGACCAGTAGAACGGTTGCGGGTCAACGTCTCGCGCCCTGGCGTGGACGCGAGAACAGAAGTGAAGTAAGTTCAGTTTGTGGCCTTCGAACCGTCTCGACCCGTTCGGCGCGGATCAGAGAGCGAGTACGCCTTTCATGAGATAGGCCATTCGCGCGGCGAACTGCGGACTGTCCGAGCCGCGCCGCATGCGCACGGCGTCGTTGACGATCGAGAGCGCGGCGTGCACGGCGACCGCGCCCTGATCGCGCTTGATCTCGGGGTCGACCTGCATGAGCAGATCCACCCAGCGCGCCACATAGCGTCGCTGCACGTCGACGAGATGGGCGGCACTCGGCTGGCCGGCCAGCGCGGGAGAGTTGTTGAAGTTTACCGACAGGTCCGGTGTGCTGGTGATGGCTCCGACGTACGAGTCCACAAGGGTGGCAAGAAGTTTGGCCGGGTCCGACGTGGCGCCGTATGCGGCCATCACGCCGGCCTCGAGTCGTGCGCCGCTGCGCTGACCGATGGCCACCAGGATCGCCATCTTCGACGGAAAGTGTTTGTAGAGACTGGGTCCGGCGATGCCGACGGCCTTGCCGATCTCGTCGACTCCGACCTCGGAGTAGCCGCGCTCGGCGAACAGCTCGGCAGCGGCGTCGAGGATCTCGTCACGGCGGGAGGGCGTCGCCGAGCTGACGATCGGGGGCGTCTCGAAAGGCGGTGCCGCAGCGGGGCTCAGGGCCAGGACCCGACGGATGAGCTTTTCGATCTCGTCGCGCGCCCGCGCCCCCGACATGCGGGTGTGATGCACGGTGAGGCTGCCGCTGACGCTCAGCCCCGCCCACGCCAGCTGTACGGCCTCGCGCTCGGACAGATCCGTTCGCCGGGCGGCGAGTGCCGACGCCCAGTGCCCGATCACCTCGCGGGTGCGAACTGCCACCAGTTTGTTCTGCTCGGTGGTGAGGTAGTTGCTGGTCCACCGCCACAGCGACGCCGCCTGGGGGCGCTGGACGGCCAGGTCGCAGACCCTCGAGATCAACGCGTCCGCGTCGTCACCGTCGGCCAGGGCCCGGTCGGTACAGGACTCGAGGTCGTCGACGCCCGCCAGGACCGCGGCGGCGAGCAGGGACTGCTTGTCATCGAAGTGCCGATACACCGACGGCGCGGTGACGCCTGCCGAGCGCGCGATGTCCGCAAGCGACACCTGCGCGTACCCACGCTGCAGGAAGAGGGCTGCCGCGGAGTCGACGAGTTGTCGCTTGCGGTCGGCGCCCCGGGTGCGGGTGGTGGGTTTCCGGTCAGGCATGGTGAACAGACCATAGCGCACATTCGACGGAACACCAGACCTCTTGACCACCGGGTATAGCCAAACAAGTTATTCCGCGTTAGCCTCGGTGGGTAACCAACCAGTGGTTCGTGTGAAAGGAACACTTTCGTGCCTGATCAAGCATTCATCTACGAGGCGATCCGTACGCCTCGTGGCAAGCAGCGCGGCGGTTCGCTGCACAGCGTGAAGCCGGTCGACCTGGTCTCCGGTCTCATCAACGAGGTCCTGTCGCGTCACGGCGGCCTCGATCCGGCCGACGTCAACGACGTCATCCTCGGTGTTGTCTCCCCTGTCGGCGAGCAGGGCGCGGTCATCTCGCGCACCGCCGCCCTCAACAGCGGTCTCCCCGAGACCGTCCCCGGCACCCAGATCAACCGCTTCTGCGCCTCGGGCCTGGAAGCCACCAACCTCGCCGCGGCCAAGGTCGCCTCCGGCTTCGACGACCTGGTTCTCGCCGGTGGCGTCGAGTCGATGTCGCGCGTCCCGATGGGCAGCGACGGCGGCGCACTCTTCACCGACCCGGCCACCGCATACGACCACTACATCGTCCCGCAGGGCATCGGCGCCGACCTGATCGCCACCATCGAGGGCTTCTCCCGCGAAGACGTCGACGCCTACGCCGCCGAGTCCCAGGCCCGCGCCGAAAAGGCTTGGAACAGTGGCTACTTCACCAAGTCCGTGGTGCCCGTCAAGGACATCAACGGTGTCACCATCCTCGATCACGACGAGCACCGTCGCCCGGGCTCGACCGTCGAGAGCCTCGGCAAGCTGAAGGCCGCCTTCGCCGCACTCGCCGACATGGCCGGCTTCGACGACGTCGCACTGCAGAAGTACCCGAGCGTCGAGAAGATCAACCACGTCCACACCGGCGGCAACAGCTCCGGCATCGTCGACGGTTCGGGTCTGGTGCTCATCGGCAGCGAAGAGGCAGGCAAGCGCAACGGCCTGACCCCGCGTGCCCGCGTCGTCTCCTTCGCCGAGATCGGTTCCGAGCCCACCATCATGCTCACCGGACCCACCCCGGCGACCGAGCTGGCGCTGAAGAAGGCCGGCCTGACCGTCGACGACATCGACGTGTTCGAGCTGAACGAGGCCTTCGCCTCTGTTGTCATGAAGTGGATGAAGGATCTGAAGATCCCGCACGAGAAGGTCAACGTGAACGGCGGCGCGATCGCCATGGGTCACCCGCTCGGTGCAACCGGCGCGATGATCTACGGCACCTGCCTCGACGAGCTCGAGCGCACCGGCGGCCGCTACGGCCTGATCACCCTCTGTATCGGTGGCGGCATGGGCGTCGCGACCATCATCGAGCGTCTCTGACGCTCCCGGCCCTGCCACTTCACGAGAAAGAACTCTGCGAATCACCATGAGTGACAACATGATCAACTGGGAGAAAGACGCCGATGGCGTCGTCATCCTGACCATGGACGACCCCAACCAGGGCGCCAACACGATGAACGCGCTCTACCAGGAGTCGATGGCGGCCACCGTCGATCGCCTGGAGGCCGAGAAGGACGACATCACCGGTGTCGTCCTCACCTCGGCGAAGAAGACCTTCTTCGCCGGCGGCGACCTCAAGGACATGACGAGCGATCGCAGCGACGTCTCCAAAGAAGAGATCGCCACCCAGATCACCGAGACCACCAACGGCATGAAGAAGGTGCTGCGCCGTCTGGAGACCCTGGGCAAGCCGGTCGTGGCGGCCATCAACGGTGCCGCGCTCGGCGGCGGCCTGGAGATCGCGCTGCACACCCACTACCGCATCGCCGCGGACGTCAAGGGTGTCCAGATCGGTCTGCCCGAGGCCACCCTCGGCCTGCTGCCCGGTGGCGGCGGCGTCGTCCGTACCGTCCGTCTCCTCGGCATCCAGAACGCCCTCATGGGTGTCCTGCTCCAGGGCCAGCGGTTCAATCCGACCAAGGCCAAGGAGACCGGCCTGGTCAACGAGGTCGTCGGCTCCATCGAGGAACTGATCCCCGCCGCCAAGGCCTGGATCAAGGAGAACCCCGAGGCTCAGCAGCCATTCGACGTCAAGGGTTACAAGATCCCGGGCGGTGCACCCACCAACCCGGCGTTCGCCGCGAACCTTCCGGCTCTGCCGGCCCTGCTGCGCAAGCAGATCAAGGGTGCCAACATGCCGGCGCCGCGTGCCATCCTGGCCGCTGCCGTCGAAGGTGCCTACGTCGACGTCGACACCGCCGACATCATCGAGACGCGGTACTTCGTCTCGCTGGTCACCGGCCAGGTCGCGCAGAACATGATCAAGGCGTTCTTCTTCGATCTGCAGCACATCAACGGCGGCGGCTCGCGACCCGAGGGTTACGACAAGTTCACCGCCAAGAAGGTCGGCGTCATCGGCGCCGGGATGATGGGCGCGGCAATCGCTTACGTGTCGGCGAAGGCCGGCATCGAGGTCGTCCTCAAGGACATCGATCTCGACGCCGCCAAGCGCGGCAAGGGCTACTCGGAGAAGCTCGAGGAGAAGGCTCTCGCCAAGGGCAAGACCACCCAGGAGAAGAGCGACGCACTGCTCGCCCGCATCCACCCGACCGTCGACGCCGCCGACTTCAAGGGAGTCGACCTCGTCATCGAGGCCGCCTTCGAGTCGGTCGAGGTCAAGCACAAGGTGTTCCAGGAGATCGAAGACATCGTCGAACCCGACGCCGTCCTGGGCTCCAACACCTCCACCCTGCCGATCACCATCCTCGCCGAGGGCGTGAAGCGGTCCGAGGACTTCATCGGAATCCACTTCTTCTCCCCGGTCGACAAGATGCCGCTGGTGGAGATCATCAAGGGTGAGAAGACCTCGGATGCGGTGCTGGCCAAGGTCATCGACTACACGCTGCAGATCCGCAAGACGCCGATCGTGGTCAACGACAGCCGCGGCTTCTTCACCAGCCGCGTCATCGGCACCTTCATCAACGAGGCCGTCGCCGCCGTCGGTGAGGGCGTCGAGCCGGCGTTCATCGAGCACGCGGGCACCCAGGCCGGTTACCCGGCCGCGCCGCTGCAGCTCATGGACGAGCTGACCCTGACCCTGCCGCAGAAGATCCGCAAGGAGACCGAGGCAGCGCTCAAGGCCGAGGGCAAGGAAGTCCCGCAGCACGGCTCGAACGCCGTCGTCGACTGGATGGTCGAGAACGGCCGCACCGCCCGCAAGGACGGCAAGGGCTTCTACGACTACGACGAGAGCGGCAAGCGTACCCAGCTCTGGCCGGGCCTGCGTGAGCACTTCAAGTCGGGCACCTCGGAGATCCCGCTCGAGGACATGAAGGAGCGCATGCTCTTCGCCGAGGCGCTCGAGACCGTCAAGTGCTTCGACGAAGGTGTCCTCACCTCCGTGCCGGACGCCAACATCGGTTCGATCTTCGGTATCGGCTTCCCCGCGTGGACCGGTGGTGTCATCCAGTACATCAACGGTTACGAGGGTGGCGTGCCCGGCTTCGTCGCGCGTGCCAAGGACCTCGCCGGCAAGTACGGCAAGCACTTCGAGCCGCCCGCCTCGCTGGTCGAGAAGGCCGAGCAGGGTGTCACCAAGCTGACCGACGAGAACCTCGCTGCGAAGTAGGGTTTTCGCCGGGTGACCGGCAGACAACAAGGGCCCCGGCCGGATTCGTTCCGGCCGGGGCTCCTGTCTGCGCTCACCGATTCCGTTCTCGCGTCGCCGTTTCCGTCCCGCTTATCGGATCCGAAAAGCGGGACGGAAATGCGACCGCGGGAACTCAGTCGTCTGACGACACCTCGGCACCGCCGACGCTGAGGACGACGCGCGCGCCATAGGGCACCGCCTCGACGAGGCGCAGCTGCGCCAGCGCCGGGTGGGCGTCGAGCAACCGGCCGGCGTTGGCCAGCGCGCGCAGGGCGGCGGTCTCCGCCCGAGCCGCCTCCAGCTTTGCCAGACCGCGGGTCTTGGCGGTGATCACATCGAGGGCCGCGCTGCGTACCTCGGCCGGGATGATGACGTCGCGGATGACGACCTCGAGCACTTCCATGCCCACGGCGCCTGCGGCCTCGGCCGCCGAGGCGCGGATCGGTGCGACGTCGACGGTGTCGCCGCGGCGGATGAGGTCGTCCGCGGCCACGCCGGCGCAGAACTCACGCAACGCGATCTGAGCGGTCAGGTACACCGTGCCGATCGGGTCGGAGGACCGCTCGACGAAGGCGACGGCGTCGATCACGCGGGCGCGCAACGTCATCGAGATCCGGACCGCCATGGAGTCGGCGGTGAGCACCTCCTGCGGTGCGACCTGGACCAGACGCTCGCGCATGTCGACGCTCAGCGTCGCGTCGGGCTTGCGCACACGATGACGACCGGTGGGGAGCGTCTGGACCTCGGCGCCCCGATAGGCCAGCACGGTGTGGCCCGGTGGGACGGTGATTCGATTGTGGAACAGCATGGCGATCCTCCTTTCCGTTGCGTCGCAATGCTTGTCGGGCCAGGTGAGTTCGGTGGCGACACCGCTCGCGGGCGGGCCGGTCGGTGGGGAACGTCGCGGAGCCGCGAACGACCCGGACGACGCCCGCAGAACCAACCGGGCCCGTGCTCCCGGGAGCGGTGGGAGTGTCAGGACTCGAACCTGCTCGGGTGGTATCCCTTGCCATCTGAAGGCGGACGAGGATTCCGACGCGCAGAAACACATCGCGGTACCCCGCTCCGGTCTGCTGGTCCTCGTGCCGATCGGGAACTATGCCAGCGTCGTGCGCTGCGGCGCAATGGATTATCGGTTGCGGGTGGGCGGACCCTTCGAGGCTCGTCGCTATCGCTCCTCGCGCCTCAGTAACTGCGGCCTGGCGGCCGTCGTGGACTACGAAAGCCCCCCCGCTCCCTGAGGAGCGAGCTTGCGAGCGTCACGAAGGGTTTCGAAGCCTCGGTCGCCAGACCCTTCGTGACGCGCCCTCCGCAAGCTCCGGGCGCTCCTCAGGGAGCAGGGCGCCAGCGGGTCTGTGGTTCTTTCGGATTAGGGGGCGGAGGGCGGCGCCATCGCTCCTCGCACCTCTGGGAGAGTGGGGATGGAACCGAGGGGCGCCGACCTGCGTCCAAGTGCCGTGATCCCGATACCCACTGATCGTTCCGGCTTCATCTTGCGCGAGCACGCGGTGCGCGCCGGGCTCTCCGACGCCGACCTCGACGAGGCTGTGACCCGCGACCATCTGGTGTGTCTGGGTCCCGGCGTGTTCGCACTCGCGGTCGGGTACCTTTTGTGGTCGCGGCGGTGACGGCCGGCGTCGAGACGACGAACGGCGCGCCGGGAGGGTTCCCGGCACGCCGTTCGGCTGAGGCTCGGTGCGCGTCAGGCCGGTCCGCCGACCGCCTGCCCGCCGACCGCCTGCCCCCGAAGGGGTGCAGATCCGGTCGACTCGCTCCCGGCCGTGTCGTCGGGCACCTTCGGTTCGGCACGACGGAGCAGCAGGATGAGTCCCAGTGCGACCGCGACCGGGCCGCAGGCGATGAGCACGATGGCACTCGTCGACAGTCCCAGTCCGATCAGGGCGCCGCCGACGATCGGGCCGACCACGGAGCCGAGGCGGCCCATCGAGGACGCCCAGCCGACACCCGTCGCGGCGGTGGCCTGCGGATAGATCGACACCGCGACGGCGGCCTGCCCGATCATGCCGGCCTGCAGCCCGAGCCCGACACCGCCGAACACCACCAGCAGCAACGCCTTGTCGGCGCCGAGGAAGGCGGACAGGATCAGGAACACGATCGCCGCCACCGTGGTCCCGGCGAGTATCGAGCTCATCCGGTACCTGGTCGCGCCGAGGATCAGCACCCCGGCGCCGACGATGCTGCCGACGCCCAGTGCCGCCGACCCGAGCGGTGCCAGTCCCGTGCTGAAGCCGTAACTCGTCAGCAGGGTGGGCAGCCAGGACGAGAAGATGTAGAAGACCGAGAACACCATGAAGGCGAAGCCCCAGAGAAGAATGGTCCGCCCGCGCACTTCGGGGTCGAACAACCGGGCCACGGCCGCGTGGTGGCGGGCCTCCGAACCCGGGGTCACACCGGTCAGCGTGCGCTCGTCGGGCAGCCACACCCACAGGAAGGGGAACAGGACTGCCGAAGCGATGGCGCCGGCGACGAATACCGACGGCCAGCCGTACGCCGACACCAACCGTGTGCCCAACAGTCCGGCGATCAACGCCCCCATCGAGATGCCCATCGTGACGAACACCGCGATGGACTGCCGGTGCCGGGCGGGGTTGAGCGCCGTCGCCTGCGCCACGGCCGCCGGCATGACCGCACCGAGACCGAATCCGGTGATCAGGCGCAGCACGCTCAGTTCGACGATGTTGCCGGCCCAGGCCGTCAGCAGGCTGCCGATGGTGAAGACGACGACCGCGGCCAGGATGACCTTGCGGCAGCCGAAGCGCGCGGTGAGCCGTCCGACCGCGATGTAGCCGAGTGCCACTCCGAGACTCGTCAGCGAGAGCGCCGGGGTGAAGTGAGATGCCGGGACACCCCAGTCCTCCTTGAGCGCCGGCACCGAGAGGCCCAGGGCGATGGTGTCGTAGCCGTCGAGGACGACCGCGACGAAGGCGAGGATCAGCACCGGCCAGTTGGGTCTGTCGACGGCCGGTGCTGCGGGATTGTTGGGGCTGTTGGAAAGAGTTGGTCCGCTCACGATGGCGTCCTCGGTGTGTAGTCGGCGTGGCTGACGCCGGTTCGAGTGATTCTAGTCGGCCGCGGGTGCGGCCTTCGGGAGGAATCCCTGTGCCTCGACCTCGACGCTGAGGCCCGGCTCGACCAGTGCCGACACCTCGACGAGGGTCGAACACGGGAAGTCTCCGGAGAACATCGCGCTCCGGGCGCGTCCGACGGCCGCCTTGTCGGCGATGTCGGTGACGTAGATGCGCAACGCGACGATGTCGTCGACCGTGGCGCCGCACGCCTCGGTCAGTGCGCGAACACGCCGAAAGGTCTCGACGGCCTGGGCATGGGTGTCGTCGCCCCCGACCGGGCCGTCTGGGCCGCCGGCGTGCATCCCCGACAGGAAGAACTGGTCGCCGACGACACGGGCGTTGCTGAACATGTCCCGACGCGGCGGTTCCGCGACGTCGGGATGTCCGACCCGGCTCATGGCGTCACCGCTCGTCGGGCGTCGGATTCGCGGGTCAGTCGTTCGCGCACCGGCACGAAGTCGTACGTCGGGTAGAAGTCGGTGGCGAACGCACCCCACGCCCGGCGCTCGAGTTCGACGTTCACCGCGGGAAGGCGGTCGGCCGGGAGTCGGAGGGTGACGACCTGCCCGAGCCCCATGGCGACGACCCAGGAGACGATCTCGCAGCCGGCAGGCGGAAAGCCATGCCACCAGTCGTGGTCGTCGAGCCGCCCCTGCAGCTGCTCGAGGTCCTGACTCTGATCGTGGCGCAACACCACGGTCAGCAGCATCGTCTCGTCGGCGCTCACGCGTTCGCGCTCGCGAGTCGATCGGCCTGGGCGACGGCGTCGGCGCGATAGATGCGGCGAATCCGGGAGACCCCGAGATCGTGCTGGTAGAGGTGCTCCTCCCGGTCGGCGTCACCGGCAAGCGCCTCCAGGACGAGCCGGTCCTGTTCGAGGACCTCCCAGTGCTTGGCCTCCAGCGTCGTGCGGTACAGGAACCGCCACGTCTCGCGTTCCCATCCGCTCACGCGGCGCGTGCGCCAATGGAAGATCGCCGACGTCGACCGGTCGATCGGCGTGCTCATCCCGACGATCCCGAACACTCCGCCCGGGCCGGCGCCGGGACCGTACGGGATCTCGAGATCGACGTAGTCCATCGATCCGCGCACGAACTCCACCCAGTCGAAGTTGACGCCGCGCTGGTCGGTCTTCTCGAAGAAGAAACCGCGGTCGGTCTCCCGGATGCGGAACCGCGCGGAGGTGTCGCCGCCGAACATCGAATGCGAGTTGCGGTGCAAGAACGCGCCGTGCATGGGGTCGAGGACGTTGTCCATGTAGAACCGCCACGGGCCCGCCCACTCGGCGAAGTTGCCGAACCAAGACACCGCGGGATCGGACAGACGGTCCGGCAAGACGAACGGTGTCGGCACCGAATCCGCGGTCAGCGGCAGGAAGGCGAAGATCGTGTCGGCCGCCTCGACCACCTCCAGCGACACTGTCGCCCGTCGTCCCTCGAGTGCGCAGCCCGGCATCCCCGGAACCGACACGACGGTGCCCTCGCCGTCCACCTGGACGCCGTGATAGGCGCAGGCGATGCGGTCGCCGAGATGCTGACCCACCGACAGCGGCGCGCTGCGGTGCGGGCAGCGGTCCTCGAGCATGCGGACCCGCCCCTGCGCGTCGCGGAACAGGACCCAATCGACCTCGAGCCGGCGGACCGGGACCATGGCCCCGGGTTCGAGCATCCGTGAGGGGAGGATCGGGTACCAGCGGTCCCGGAGGCCGGTCGCCGCGATCTCGTCGGCGTCGAGGTGACGGCGGGTGCCCACGGCGTAGGTAGGAGTACGGCGGGCGGAGGGCCGACTGCGGGCCGCGGACCGCTGGTCGGACGTGGGCTGTGTGGTGGTCATGTCATTTCCCCAATCTGCGCATCTCGGCGCGGAAGGTCTCGGCGGTCCACGGGCCACCGTCGGGTCCGTGGAGGCCGAGGGCGTTCAGGCCGTCGGTGACCTCGTCGAGAGTCGTGGCCCCCGCGGTGAAGATCTCGGTGACCGAACCGGCGAGCTTGAGCTCGTACGGTGTCAGCGGCTCCGGATGGGTCTGGTGTGTCTCGAGGTACGGCTCGCGGGCCGGGCGGGTCATCATCGGAGGACTCCTTCGTCGATGAGTGGTGTGGGCTGGGCGAGGAGACGGCCGTCGCGGGCGGCGAGGCCCTCGGCGATCGCGACGAACGAGACGGTCCACTCCTCGAAGGACTCCCGGCATTCGGTGTGCGCGGGGACGGGCGCGCCGTCGAGGACGACGAAAACGCCGTTGTCGATGTCACCCGCAAGAGTCTGTGCCGCACCGAGATCGGTGTCGGCATCCGGCGCGGAGGCGAGGACCAGGGTCGGAACCCGGACGGCGGGAAGCATCTCCGTCGTCTCCTCGGTGAGGGGTGCGGGCTCGGCCAGGATCAGGCTCAGCACCAGATCCGGGTTCTCGACGGCCAGCGCGACCGCATCGGCGACATCGGTCCCGGAGGCGAAGACGTGGGCCTGGTCACCGGAACGCACCCGTGTCGCGATGTCGTCGTCCCACCAGAGGGTCGGAGCGATCATGACTGGGTCCCGGAGGGCTCGGGCTCAGACGGAACGTGCACGGGCGGGACGAACGGGCCGGGAGTGGGCTCGATGGCTTCGACATCCACCTCGATGAACGACGGACCGCCTCGGTTCACCGCGTCCGCCAGGGCCTCGGCGATGACGCCCGGACCCCGCACGAGCCGGTAGGGGATGTCCATCGACGCGGCGAGCAGGTCGAACCGCGGAGTGTGCAGGTCGACACCGGAGCGCCGGAAGCCGTTCTTCTGCTGCATGTTCCGCAACACTCCGTACCCGCCGTCGTTGACGACGAGCACGATGACCGGGGCGCCGGACCCGGCCAGGGAGGCGAGTTCGCCCAGGTGGACGGCGAGTCCGCCGTCACCGGCCAGCACCAGTGTGGGGACGTCGGGTCGGGCATGGGCAGCACCGATCCCCATGGCGAGTCCCTGACCGATCCCCCCGCCGAGCGGGAAGATTTTGGTCCCGCGCTCGTAGATCGGGAGCAGACGGTTGCCCCACTGGCTCGATGGGATCGTCACGTCGCGGGCGATCACCGAGCGGCGCGGCAGAGCATCACGGATCGCGGCGCAGATCTCGGCGTAGCCACCGATGTAGGTCGCGAGATCTGTCCGGACCTCCTCACGGACGGAGGTCACGCGCGCCGGCCACTCGTCGGTGGTCGCGACCGCGTCGAGCTGCTCGAGGATGGCCGTGATCGTCTGCGCGGCGTCGCCGACGAGTCCGACCGCGGCGGGGTAGACGCGTCCGATCGTCGTCGGTTCGACGTCGATCTGGATCAGCTTCTCCGGCAACGACAGTGAATACGACGCTGTCTCGTTCGACCGGAAATGCGTGCCCACGGCGAGCAGTACGTCGGCGTCGTCGAGCAGTGCCCGCACCGCTGGGGTGGTGGCGAAGTTGCCGATGACCAGAGGGACGTCCTCGGGGACGATCCCGCGTCCGGAGTTGCTGGTGAGGATGCCCGCACCGAGACTCCGCGCGAGCTCGGCCACCTGGTCACCCGCTCCGGCCGCGCCGCCACCCAGCCAGAGCAGTGGCCGTTCGGCGGTGCGCAGCAGATCGGCGGCGCGGGCGATGGCGTCGGGGTCGGCGGAAGGCGTCGACACCGTGACCGACGGCGCCGGCCGCTGGGCGTCCGGGGCGGCGAGATACTGTAGATCCGTGGGCCATTCGACGCTCGCCGGACCCGACGGTGCGGTGAGTATCCGCGTGATCGCGGTCTCGAGTTCGGCCTCGACGTCCTTGGCCTCGGTGATGGTGGTGGCGTACGCCGAGATCGCGTCGAGCATCTGCGGCTGGCCCGGGAACTCGTGGATGACACCGCGACTGGCGGCCGGCCGGTCGGGCGCGAGGAATTCGCTCTCGATCTGTCCGGTGATGTGCAGGACGCGGCTGCCCGCGGTGAGTGCCTCCACCATCGAGCCGGCGGCATTGCCTGCTCCGGTACCGGTACTGGTCAGTGCGACGCCGAGACCGCCGGACGCGCGGGCGAATCCGTCGGCGGCGTTCACCGCGGCCGCCTCGTGACGCATCTCGACGAAGTCGAGCTCGCGGTCGACGGCCTCCACCAGCGGGAGGTTGTGGATGCTGATCACCCCGAAGACGGTGGTGACGCCGTGCCGGCGTAGCACGTCGACGAGGACGTCGCCGCCGGTCGGGCGGCGGTTCCCGGTGTGTTCGGTCATCGGATGGGTCTCCTGTTGCTGGGCTGGTCCGGGGTGGACCGGACTGGGATCGGACACGACTGGGTCAGACATAGCGGTGGACCCCGCCGCCGACCTCGAGCGTTGCGCCGGTCGTGTAGCTGTTCCGCGGCGAGAGCAGGGTGGCGATGGGGAAGGCGAGTTCGTCGGCGGAACCGAATCGGCCCAGCGCGATTCCGCGGTCGTCGGCGATCTCCGCGCTCCAGGCCGCGAAGTCCTCGGCGCCGCTCGCGGCGAACCTGCGCTGCCACTGCCCGGTGTCGATGAGGCCGAGCAGTACCGAGTTGACCCGCGTCCCGTCGCTCGCGAGCTCCTCGGCGAGCGAGCTCGACAGGTTCAGCAGGCCCGCCCGCGCCGCCGAGGTGACCGCCAGGCGGGTTTCGGGCTGTCGGGACAGGATGGCGTTGACGATCACCACGGCGCCGCCGTCCGACGCCGCGAGCGCGGCACGCGTGGCACGGATGACGTGCAGCGCGCCGAAGATCTTGAGGTCGAACTCGTCGCGGATCTCCTCGTCGGTGGTCTCGTCGAGTGTGCGCATGAGCGACCGGCCGGCGTTGCAGACCACGCCGTCGAGACCACCGAGGCGGTCCACGGCGGTGGCGACGAAGGCGTCGACGGACGCGCGGCTGGTGACGTCGCACGAGGCGGTGACCACATCGGTGATGGCGGCGAGATCGGCTGTCGCGGCACGGAGACGGTCCTCGTCCCGGGCGCAGAGAGCCAGCCTCGCACCTTCCTCGGCGAGCAGCCGGGCGGTGGCGAGACCGATCCCGGAGCTCGCGCCGGTGATCAGCAGCCGGCGACCGGCGAGCTGCAGGTCCATGGGTACTCCTCGGACTGGGTTGGGGCTGGGGCGGATTGGGGGCCGGGGTTGATTGGGACCGGGGCGAAGGGTGGCTGGGCGCGGGGGACCGCGTCTCAGCGGAAGATGAATCCGCCGTCGACGACGATGGTCTGACCGGTGACGAAGGCGGCGTCCTCGGACAGCAGGAAGCGGACCACCCCGGCGACGTCCTGCGGGGTCTGTTCGCGGTCGAGTGCGCGTCCGGCGGCGTAGGTGCGGTAGCGGTCTTCGGGGACGCCTTCGGTCGCCTCGACCCGGACCAGGCCGGGCGCAACGGCATTGACGCGGACGCCGTGGGGTCCGGCGTCGCGGGCCATCGATCGCGTCATGCCGATGACCGCCGCCTTGGACGACACATAGTGCACCAGGCGAGGCGACCCGTACATCGCGACGTCGGAGGCGATGTTGACCACCGCGCCGCGCGAGCGGGACAGCAACGGCCACAGGTACTTCGTGACCGACCAGGTGCCCCGGACATTGACGTCGGTCAACCGGCCGAACTCGTCGTCGGCGAGCTCGAAGAACGTCGCGCCGCCCACGCCGTCGGCGATCGCCGCGTTGTTGACGAGGCCGGTCACGTGGTCGCCGTCGGTCTCGAGGCGATCGGCGAGAGCGCGGACGGCGTCGACGTCGGCGATGTCGGTGACGATCGCGCGGGCGTCATGACCGGCGTCGCGCAAGGCGGCCTCGGCCGCGAACGCGGTGCCCGGGTCGCGTTCGGCGATCACGAGCCGGTGCCCGTCGGCGCCGAGACGTTCGGCGATGGCACGGCCGAGTCCGCGGCCGCCGCCGGTCACCACCATGGTCCCGGCGCTCACGGCAGCGTCCCGACGAAGCTCAGGACATGGTCGGCGATGACGTCGGGTTGCTCCTGGATCGCGGCGTGGCCCGCATCGGGGACGATCCGCAGCTCGGCGCCGGGGATCTCGTCGGCGAGGAGGCGTGATTCGTCGACGCCGGTGACGGTGTCGTGCGCACCGACGAGAACGAGGGCCGGGCGGGCGAGCCGGACGAGGTCGGGTCCGAGATCGGTCGCGGCCATGTACCGGGCCGCGGCGGCGAATCCGGGCTCGCGTATCCCCGCCATGGTGGCGCGGACCTCGGCGGTGATCGCCGGATCGCAGTCCGGTGCGGTGAGCGCGCCGGCGCGGTCGGCCGCCACGTCGGCGGCGCCGCGGTCGACGAGATCGGGTATGCGCGCGAGCATTCCGGCGGCCCGCTCGGCGGTCACCCCGGAACCGCGGGTGCTGTCCGCGATGACCAGCGCGGTGACGAGATCGGGTCGGCGCAGCGCCAGATCCATGGCGATCACGCCACCCCACGACGTGCCGAGGAGTACGACCGACTGTCCGGGGACGAGCGCCTCGATGAGTTCGGCCATCTCCTCGACGGGGCCGATGCCCGGCCGCGGATCAGCCGAACGTCCGTATCCGGGTGCGTCGGGGCACCAGCAGTCGAGACCGGCGGCGGCCAGCCGCGCGGCAAGCGGGCCGCACGACGTGGCGCTGCCGCCGATCCCGTGGAGCAGCACCACGCTGTGCCTGCTCCGGATCTCGCGGCTCGACGGGTGCGCGACGACCTGCACGCGGTCGAGCACGGTGACGGTGGTGGTCATGCCACGCCCACCGTCTCGGGCAGATGGATGAAGTAGTCCGGATCGCGCGGGGTCACCAGGGAGCTCGCGCCGTGGTCGGGGATGCCGGCCATGGCCGAGCGGACCGCGGTCGTCGGCGGGCCCGCGGTGCCCCACTGATCGGAGAGTTCCGGTGTGCGGCGCCAGGTCCGGCACAGCCAGGCGTCCTCGTCGATCTGCGCGACCTCGGAGGTGTATTCGCAGACCAACCCTGCCGGGTCGGTGAAGTAGGAGAACGTGTTGTCGCCGGGACCGTGCCGACCCGGCCCCCACTGCGGGGCGATCCCGTGGGAGCGCAGGTTGCCGATGCCGCGCATGAAGTGGTCGATCGAGGTCATCTCGTAGGCGACGTGGTTGAGCGCCGGCCAGGCCGCCTGGTTCAGCGCGATGACGTGATGCTCGGAATTGCACCGGAGGAAGGACATCTGGCGCTCCGACCAGTCCGACACCCGCATGCCGAGGACCTGGGTGTAGAACGCCGTGATCCGTTCGATGTCGGTGGTGTTCAGCACGACGTGGGCGATCTTGCGCGGGATGGCACGACGACCCGCCGGCTCCTGCGACGACACGGCATGGACGTCCGCCGACAGCTCGACGGTGCGTCCCTCCGGATCGACCAGTGCGAGACCGTAACCGCCGCCGGCGTCGTCGAGCGGACCGGGCTCGCGGAGCAGCGGTACACCGATCCGGTCGAGTGCGCGGGCGGCGTCGTCGACCTCACGGGGTGTCCCGAGTGCGAAGCTGAAGCCGCCCAGGGCGTTCGCGTCGCCCCGGCGGAGGTTCAGGACGTGGTGCTCGGTGCCGGTGGCGCGGAGCCAGAACCGGTCGCCGTCCTCCTCGACGGTGCTCAGTCCCCACACCTCGTGATAGAAATCGCGCGAGGCCAGGGGATCGGGGACGCTCAGGGTGACCGACCGCAGGCTGCGCAGACGGCACACCGGCCGGTCGGTGAGAACGGGAAGCTGGGAGTAGAGCACGGGATTCCTCTAGAGGTCGAGTACGAGTTCGGCTGAGCGGCAACGTGAGACGCAGGGAAGCATCATCTGACCGCTCGCGTGTTCGGTGTCGGTGAGTACAAAGTCGCGGTGGTCGAGGTCGCCCTTGACGACCGCGACCTCGCAGGTGCCGCAGATGCCTTCCGTGCAGGAGCTGGGGACATCGACGCCCGCGTCGGCGAGTGCGTCGAGCACGGATTTGTCGGCCGGTACCGGGATACGCTGCCCGGTCCGGTCGAGAACGACGTCGAACGCGGTGTCCCCGCCGGTGTCCACCTCGACGACGGGCGCGGCGAAACGTTCGTTGCGCAGGGAGATGTCCGACGGCACGACGGCGGCGACCGCGTCGAGCAGTGCGCCGGGCCCGCAGCAGTACGCCACCGATCCGGGCGGGACGTCCTCGAACAGCGCTCGCAGATCCGGCAATCCGCCGCGCTCGTCGTCGGCATGAACGGCCGAAGTCGAGTGCGCGGCCACCTCGTCGACGAAGGCCATCGACCGTCGTGACCGGCCCGCGTACAGCATCCGCCAGGACCTGCCCTCGGACTCCAGCCGGCGCATCATCGCGACGATCGGGGTGATTCCGACCCCGCCGGCGATCAGGATGTGGTGTGCAGCACCGGGATCGATCGAGAAGGCGTTGCGCGGGCCGTCGACCTCGATCTCGGCGCCGACGGGCAGCCGGTCGTGCACGTAGGTGCTTCCGCCCCGGGAGTTCTCGGCCCGGAGGACGGCCACGGTCCATCGTGACGTGTCCTCCGGCGCCGAGCACAGCGAGTACTCCCGAACGAGTCCGTCCGACAGACGAAGTGCAACGTGGGCTCCGGGTTCCCACGCGGGGAGCGCGGCCCCGGACGGATCGACGAGCGTCACGCTCGTGACGCCGTCGGCCTCCCAGGTCTTCTGGTGCACCCGAAGAACTCTCGTGGTGTCTGTGGACATCGCGGATACCTCTCGTGGTCAGGTTCGGTGACGAACGCCGGCGTTCAGCGCGTGACGCCGAACATCTCCGAGCTCGGCGGGTAGGTGGGCAGCTGCGGCTTCTCGGCGCCGATGATCACGCAGAACAGCGCG
Source organism: Gordonia sp. KTR9 (assembly GCF_000143885.2). Lineage (NCBI taxonomy): Bacteria > Bacillati > Actinomycetota > Actinomycetes > Mycobacteriales > Gordoniaceae > Gordonia > Gordonia sp. KTR9. Next base: position 5,049,820 of record NC_018581.1, on the reverse strand, counting down.
TCGGTGTCGCCGACGTTGGCGAGGCTGCGGGGGACGCCGGCGGGGACGCGGATCAGGTCGCGGTACCCGAGGCGACGAACCGCCTTCTTGGTCCCGTCCTCCACGTCGTGGACGGCGACCTCGAGTTCACCTTCGAGGACGAAGAACACCTCTTCGACGTCGTGGTGGGTGTGCTCGGGTCCGACGGCGCCGGCGGGCAGGCGCATGTTGGAGAAGGTGAAGTGGTCCGACGGCAGTGTTCGGCTGTCGTTCTCGTGGTTGCCGGTGGCACCTGAGCCGATGTAGCGGATCTGGGCGCGCTTGAAGCGGTCACCGCCGGCGGCGGCCTGGAATCCGAGGGTGTCCCAGTCCTCGTGGCGGGTCTCTCGGCTGGCGATGCAGGAGTCGATTTGCTGCTCGAGGTCGGCGACGGTCTTCTCTGGTGCGGTCATGGGATGGTTCCTCTCGGTTCTGGGGTGGGGTCGTGGGGGGGGGGTGTGGTCAGGACGCGTGGGCGATCGCTTCGATCTCGACGGTCGCGCCGTAGGGCAGCGCGGCCACCTCGACGAAGGACCGGGCCGGGCGCGGTGCGTCGAAGACGCTCTCGTAGTGGCGGTTCGCGGCATCGCGCAGGGAGACGTCGGTGACGAAATAGGTGGTCTTGACGACGTCGGACAGGGTCATGTCGATGGTGGCCAGGCGTTCGCCGAGACGGGCCATCGCCGCGTCGAGGGCGGCTTCGACACCCGGTACGGCAACGCCGTTCTCGTCCACCGACAGTGCGCCCGACACGAATCCGAAACCGGCGACGGCGAATGCGGGACTGTACGGGTGCGCGGTGGCCTGTTCGGCTGCGGCGGGGTCGATTGAGGCGGGGTCGATCGAGGCAGGGGCGGTCATGGGCGTGGGTCCTTTCATCGGGGTGGGCGGGTCGTCGGGGTGCACGGTCCGAGCGATCACGGGTGGCGACCCCACGCGATCGGCTCGTCGCTGCGGTCGAGGTAGATACTCTTCTGGTCGGAGTACTGCCGGATCGCCTCGCGTCCCTTCTCGGTGCCGAGCCCGCTGTCGCGGAGGCCGGTGAACGGCGTCGAGATCGAGAACTGCTTGTAGGTGTTGACCCAGACGGTTCCGGCGTCGACGGCGTCGCCGAGCCGCAGGGCGCGCCGATAGTCCTCGGTCCACACGCCGCAGGCGAGTCCGTAGACGGTGTCGTTGGCCTGGGCCACGACGTCGGCCTCGTCGTCGAACGGGATGATCACCGCGACCGGCCCGAAGATCTCCTCCTGGCTGATCCGGTCGGTGTTCGACACCCCGGTCAGGATCGTGGGCGGGTAGTACCAGCCGTCCGCCAGCGGACCGTCAACGGGAACCGACCCACCGCAGCGCAATTCGGCGCCGTCGGCCACGGCTTGGCTGACCTGCGCGGCGACCGAATCGCGGTGTGCAGACGAGATCATCGGCGCGACGTCGGTGGCTGGGTCGGCACCCGGACCGATGCGCAGTAGCTGGGTGCGGCGCACCAGATCGTCGGTGAAGGCCTCGAAGAGGCTGCGCTGGACGAAGACTCGCGAACCGGCGATACAACTCTGCCCGCTGGAGGAGAAGATGCCGTACATCACTCCCTGCGCGGCGCGTTCGACGTCGGCGTCGGCGAAGACGATGGTCGGGGACTTGCCGCCCAGCTCGAGGGTGATCGGCATGAGCTTGTCGGCCGCGATCCGGCCGAGGTGCCGCCCGGTGCTCGTCCCGCCGGTGAAACTGACCTTCGCGACGTCGGGGTGGCGGACCAGTGCCTCGCCGACGGTCCGGCCCGGTCCGGGAAGGACGGACAGGACACCGCGCGGCAGGCCGGCCTCCTCGCAGATGCGGGCCAGCAGCAGGGTCACCCAGGGCGCCCAGACCGGCGGCTTGCTGACCACCGCGTTGCCCGCGGCCAGCGCGGGTGCCAGCTTCTGGGCGTCGGAGGCGATAGGTGAGTTCCACGGCGTGATGGCGCCGACGACGCCCATGGGGCGGTGCGTCGACATCGTGAGCCACGGGCCGCGCGGGGTCGTGAGCACTCCGTCGGAGGTCTCAGCCGCAGCCGCCATGTACCGGAAGGTGTTGGCCGCACTCGCGGCAAGAGCTGTCGTCTCGGCAAGGGTCTTGCCGGTGTCGAGGGTCTGCAGGCGTGCAATGCGATCCCGGGCGGCGTCGATCCCGTCGCCGATCCGGTGCAGTACAGCGGCGCGTTCGTGGGGAAGTGCACTCGCCCAACCGCTTTCGTGGGCCGCGCGGAGGCCGGCGCGGACCGCGGTGTCGACGTCGGCGGGCGTGGCCCCGTGCAGCGTCGCGAAGACCCGGCCCGTCGCGGGGTCCACGGACTCGATCAGGTCGCCGGCGCCGACCTCCCAGTGCCCGCCGACGTAGATGCGGTCGTCGAGATCGCGGGCGTCGATCCCGGGATGGGTGGAGGTACTCGTCACGAGGGGCATGTGAATCCGTTCAGAGGAGGTGGCCGAATGCCGAACCAAATATCTTTGCGCTAAGACAGTTGTAAAGCCTTAGCGCTAAGAGGTCAACCTCGAAGAAGCCCACTACAGGGGCTTGTTACACGGGATTTACGCGTCCGAAACGGCAGAGATGCAGGTCACACCGCATGTGTCGGCCATCACGGGCGGCCCGAAAAAGTTTTGAGTGCGGCGCTCAGACGGCTGCGATCGGGTCCGCTTCGCCGGGATCGAGCCCGTCACCGAGAACCGCGAATCGTGCCGAGTGTTCGAGGGCGCCCAGGAGGCGGGCGAGGTCGGCGGCCTCGTCCTCGGAGAGTTCGGCGAGCATGGTGCGGAGCTTCGCGAAGTGCTCGTCGGCGATGCGGTCGACGAGAGCCGCGCCCTCGGGAGTCAGTTCGACGTAGACCACACGCGCGTCCGAACGGTCTCGAGTGCGCGTCACGAACCCCGCGTCCTCGAGTCGTTTGACGCGCAACGACAGGCCGCCCGTGGTGACGAGGGTCTGCTCGGCGAGTTCGCCCGCGGTCAGACGGTGGTCGGGAACGGCTCGGCGCAGGCACGCGAGGACGTCGAAGCCGGAGTCGGTGATGTTGTGCTCGTCGAAGGTGGAGGCGATGCGCGCCTTGTAGACGAGAAAGCTGCGGTGGAGCCGGCCGAACACCTTGAGCGCCGAGACATCGAGCTCGGGCCGGGCGACGGCCCAATGGGACACGATGACGTCGACACCATCCATGCAGGCGAGGTTAGTGGATCACCGTGCGAGGAAGGCCCCCACGGTCGCCTCGAAGGCGGCCTTGGCCTCGATCATCACCCAGTGCCCGCACTTCGGGAAGATGTGCAGCTCGGCGTCGGGGATGAGTCGCATCGGGATCATCGCCATGTCCGGCGGGCTGACGCGGTCGTCGCGGCCCCAGGTCAGCAGTGTGGGACAGGCGACCTTGTGCATCGATGCCCAGTACGGCGGCGTGTCGGAGGCGGCCATGAACTGCTGCTGCATCTCGAATGCCGCTGAGCCGTACATCATCTGCGCCGTCTTCTGCGCGTCGGGATTGATGGCGGCCTCCCAGCGCTCGGCGATGAGTTCCTCGGTGACCAGCGAGCGATCGAAGACCATCGACGTGAGCCAGCGGACGAGCTTGTCCCGGTCCGGGGCGTCGGTGAACTCCTGCAGCAGGCGCAGGCCTTCACTGGGGCTGGGGCTGAACACATTCGGGCCGACGCCGCCGATGGTGACGAGCTTCTCGACACGCTCGGGCTTCTTGATCGCCAGGTTGACGCCGACGACGCCGCCCATCGAGTTGCCGATCATCGCGGCCTTGTCGATGTCGAGTGCGTCCATGAACCGGATGACCGAACTGCCGGCGGTCAGCACCGGGTGGCCCTCGACGGCATCGCTGACCCCGAACCCGGGGAACTCGATCACGAAACAGCGGTGTGTCTGTGCGAACTGCCCGAGATTTCCGCGGTAGTTGCGCCAGCCGGTCACACCGGGCCCGGACCCGTGCAACAGGATCAATGGCGGCGCGTCGGCGTCGCCGGCCTCGTGATAGCGCAGCGTGCCCTGATCGGTAGTCAGTTCCCGTTTGGTCGCTTCGAAGGTGACATCCACGTCGACCAGACTAGAACGTGTTCTAATCCGTTGTCACCGGGTGGGCGTGATCCGACCGGTCTGCGGCGGTGAGGTGCCCGACCCCGATGATGTCGTGCAGGATGCGATGCACGATCGCGTCGCCGACGACCTCGTAGTGGACCATCCGTCCGGCTTTCTCCGAGCGGACCCATCCCTGGTCGCGCAGTTTGCGGATCGACTGGGACGCGGCGTTCTCCGTGATGCCGATACGGGTGGCCAGTTCGGCGACCGTCGAACCGGGCCGAGCGTGCATCTCCGCGACGAGTCGCAGGCGGTTCGGGTCGCTGAGCAGCATGAACCGCGCAGCCCAGGAGTCGGCGTCGAATGAGTCCGGGTCGAATGAGTCTGCGTCGAATGAGTCTGGGTCGAATGAGTCTGCGTCGAATGAGTCTGGGTCGAAGTCGGTCACCGGCTCCTCCTCGTCGCTCGCGTCAGTGGTGTGCCCATCGTTCACCACCGCCTCAGGTGGCGGCAAATGCGTGTCTGGGAGAACATGTGTCTGTGTACACAGGTGTTGGTGGATCGTCATCCACCGTCCGTCGCCTCGCCGCGGCAGGAGTGGCGGTGCTGATCGCGACGGTCGCACTGGCGGGATGCTCGACCCCGGGCCGCACGCCCGTGACCGACCAGATCGTGCTCGCAGAGGGCCAGGGACTCGGCGACTTCAACCCGATGCTGGGTTACGCGCAACTCGGCGTCTCGCCCGTCTTCGACGGTCTGCTCATCCCGGCCGCGGACGATGACGACCGCGTTCCCGACCTCGTCCCGGCCCTTGCCCGGTCGCGGCCCGAGCGCGTCGCCCCGCGTACCTGGCGGGTGCCCCTCAAGACCGGTGTCACCTTCTCCGACGGCACCGCGTTCGACGCCGCCGACGTCGTCGCGACCTACCGGGCGGTCGTCGATCCACGGGTCGCGTCCGAGATCGCGACCGACTTCGCGCCGATCGTCGCGGTCGAGGCCGATGGGCCCGGAGCGGTCACGGTGCGGATGAACACCGACGCCGATCCGTCGCCGTACCTGCTCATGGGCGTCGTGCCCTCGGAGCGGGTGGAGGACGCGCCGGCCGCGGAGTGGGCGCTGAACACCGAGCCGGTGGGCACCGGGGCGTACCGGCTCGAGTCGCTCGACCCCGATCAGGCCGGTCTCGTTGCCCGCGAGGACTACTGGGGCAAGCGGCCGACGGTCCAACGCATCGTCTACACCCACGTTCCCGACGACAACACGCGCGCACAACGGGTCGCGGCCGGCGAGATCGACGGTGCCAACCTGCCGCCGAGGCTCGCCGCGAGCCTCGAGGGCCGTGACGGGATCGACGTGGTCACGGTGAAATCCGCTGACTGGCGTGGTATCTCGCTGCCGAGCACGAACCCGTTCACCGCCGACCCGGCCGCCCGCCTCGCCATGAACCTGGGCGTCGACCGGCAGGCCGTCGTCGACGACGTGCTCACCGGCGACGGCGAACCCGCCAGCACGCCGATCGCCTCGGTGTACGGGCCGGACGTCTACGACGAGGAAGCGCAGTTCGACTTCGACCCCGAGGGTGCGGAGGACGCACTCGACGCGGCCGGGTGGCGACCGGGTGCCGACGGGATCCGGGTCCGCGGTGCCGACCGGGCATCGTTCCCCCTCCTGTACAACGCCCAGGACACCCTGCGCCGCGACCTCGCGGTGGCCTTCGCCGCGTCGATGAAACGGATCGGCGTCGAGGTACTGACCCGCGGCACGAGCTGGGACGACATCGACTCCGAATTGAGCACGGCCGCAGTTCTTCTGGGCGGGGGAGCGACGCCCTATGCCATCGACTCCCAGGTCCACGACACCCTGCACACGCGAGTCGCGAACTCGTCGCGGTACGCGAACCCCGGCGACCTCACCGCTCCGGGACTCGACGCGCTGCTCGACGAGGCGCGTGCGAGCGCACCCGGACCGGAGAACGACCAGCGGTACCAACGCATCCAGCAGGTCTACGCGGCCGCGCCGTCCTACGTCTTCCTGGCCTTCCTGCACCACACCTACGCCTCCCGCGGCGACGGCTGGCGGCACGACGCACCCATCCTGGAGCCGCACTCGCACGGCGTCACCTGGGGCCCCTGGTGGAACGTGCCGTCATGGCAACCGGTCTCATGACCTCACTCACCCCGGAAGTCCGGTCGGCACCCGGCGTCGACCCGGCGAACCGGTCACGCCAGCAGCGGCCGCGGCACGAACGGTCGCGGCGGGGAAACTCGCGCGCACGGCGAGCCAGACGGCTTCTGCTCCGGCGCATCCTCGTGATGATCCCCACGACGATCCTGGTGTCGCTGGGGATCTTCGCCGTCGCCGCGGCGTCGCCGTTCGATCCCCTCACCGCCCATCTCGGCGACAACTACCAGTCGGCGACCCCCGCGCAGCGGGAGGCGATCGCGGCCGCCTACGACCTGGACCAGCACTGGCTGAGCGCGTGGTGGAACTGGTGGAGTGCACTGCTGCACGGTGACCTGGGCTGGTCCGCGACCCAGGGCCGGGCGGTGGGAGACGTGCTCGTGCAACGGCTTCCGTTCACCGTCGGGATCTCGACGGCCGCTCTGGTCTCCGCGGCCCTGATCGCCGTGGTCGGCGGCGCCGTCATCGGCATGCGGCGCGGCGGGCTGATCGACCGGGCGTGTACCGCGCTGGCGGCCATGCTCGCCGCGACCCCGCCGTTCGTGGTGTCCCTGGTGCTGGTCAGCACCTTCGCGGTCACGCTCGGGTGGTTTCCGACCTCCGGTGCCCGGCGCCCCGGCGACGACTACTCGGTCGAGGGACTGCTCACCCACGCCGTGTTGCCGTACCTGGCGCTGACCGTGTCGATGGTTCCGTGGTTGCTGCTGACCATGCGGGCGGCCGTCGTCGATGCCACCGCCTCGGACGCGGTCCGGGCCGCACGCGCTCGGGGAGTCGACGGCTGGGCGCTGCTCAGGGGGCACGTGGTACCGGTGTCGGTGTTGCCCACGCTCGCGCTCCTGGGCACCCGCCTGCCCGAGCTGATCGCCGGCGCCGCGATCGTCGAGACCGTCTTCGGTTGGCCGGGTCTCGCCGAGGCGCTCGTGGATTCCGCGGTGGCGCTGGACTTCTCGTTGCTGGCCGCGCTCGCCGTCGGATCGGCCGTACTCGTCCTCCTCGGGTCGGCGCTGTCCGATGCGGCGGCGGTGTGGATCGATCCGCGGATCGGGCTGACCGCATGACGGCCCTCGGTGGGGCGACGGGTGTGCCGGTCGAGCGCCGTCGGGCCGCGATCGGTCACCGCGCCGCCGTGGTCGCACCGTGGGTGGTGCTGGCGGTCCTGGCGGTCACCGCGGTCGGGTGGCCTGTGGTCGCAGGCGAACAGACCGCCGACTTCGCTCGTTCGTTGCTGCCGCCAGGGGCGCAGGCCGCGCTGGGGACCGATCACTCGGGATACGACCTCGGTGTCAGAACCGCCGAGGGTTTGCGGATCTCGCTGCTGATCGCCGCCGCGTGCGCGGTCCTGGCGACGGCCCTCGGCGTCATCGTCGGGCTCGGTGCGGTGACGGCCGGCGGGTGGTTCGACGCGGTGGTCATGCGCGTCGTCGACGGCGTCAACGCCTTGCCCCACCTGGTCGTCGGAGTCGTCATCGCCGCGATGTGGCGCGGTGAGCCGGTCGCGATCATCGCGTCGATCGCGCTGACCCACTGGCCGTCCGTGGCGCGCGTGGTGCGAGCCGAACTGCTCGAGGCGAGGTCGTCGGGGTGGGTCGAATCGGCTCGGCTCGCCGGCGCCTCCCGCACCTTCATCGCCGTGCGTCATCTGTTGCCCGCGGTGAGCGGCCAGGTGCTGGTGGCGATGACGGTGTTGCTGCCGCATGCGGTCTGGCACGAGACGACGCTGTCGTTCCTGGGCGTCGGACTCTCCCCGGACGCCGCGAGTCTCGGAACGCTGCTCGGGCAGGCGCGGGGTGACATCCTCACCGGTGCGTGGTGGACGTTGGTGGTGCCCGGCGTCGCCCTGATGCTCACGGCCCTCGCGTGTGCGGCCGCGGCGTCGTCGCTGCGACGCGCCACGTCGCCACCTGTCGGTGAGGTGTGGCGATGAGCGCCGGGCTCGACGGGGTGACGGTCGATATCGTGGCGCGGAATCGGTGGAACCGGTCGGTGGTCCGCGTCCTCGACGACGTCACGCTGCCCCTACCCGCCGGATCGATGACCGCGCTCGTGGGCGAGTCCGGCTGCGGCAAGTCGATGGTCGCGGCCGTACTGTCCGGTCTGCTCCCGCCGGGTTCGGTGCCGACCGGACGGCTTCGGGTCGGCGACGAGGTCTTCACCGATCGCGAACTCGCCGGCGCCGACCACCGCTGGCGAGGCCTTCGCGGGCATCGCGTCGGCCACGTTCCCCAGTCGGCGTCGACCTCGTTCACGCCCGTGCGCAGCGTCGGCGCCCAGCTCGACGAGGTGATCGGCATCCTCGGCGGGTCGCAGGATGCCGTCGAGCTGTGCCGGCGCGTGCACCTCGACCCCGATGCACTCCGGCTGTATCCGCATGAGCTGTCCGGCGGCATGGCGCAGCGCGCCGCGATCGCCGCGGCGCTGGCCGGTGACCCGGACACGATCGTCGCCGACGAGCCCACCTCGGCCTTGGACGCCGAACTCGCCGCCGAGATCTGGCAACTCCTCACCGACACGGCGCGGGCCGGCGCGGCGGTCCTCGTCATCACCCATGACGTGGAGACGATGCGGCGCGGGTGCGATTCGGTGGCCGTCATGCGGGCGGGACGGATCGTCGACCATCGCCGGCTCGATCAGATCGCGGCGTCCGACGACGCCTATGTTGCGGGCTTCTTCGAGCGGGTGCCGTGATCGCCGGCGACCTCCTCGTCGGCGCGGGCCTGACGGCCCGGTTCGGAGACACAGTCGTCTTCGAGAGCCTCGACGTCGGCGTCGGGCCCGGCTCGGTGACCGGGGTGGTCGGGCGATCGGGGAGTGGCAAGACGACGCTGCTGCGCATCCTCGCGGGGCTCGCGGACCCGGCGGCGGGGACGGTCGAGTGGCGGGACGGCCGGCGCCCCGGTGACCTCGGTCTGATCGCCCAGCATCCACGGCTGGTCACCAACCCGCGATGGACGTTGCGCCGGATCGTTGCCGAACCCGCGGCGATCGCGAGACGCGACTGTGACGTCGAACGTGCCGCGACCCGCGTCGGGCTCGACCCCGCTCTGCTCGACCGCTACCCGTCACAGGTGAGCGACGGTCAACTCCAGCGGGCGTGTCTCGGCAGGCTCGTGGTGCAACAGCCGCGGGTCGTGCTGTGCGACGAACCGACCGCGATGCTGGACCCGGTCGCCGCGCGCGCCGTGGCCTCGCTGCTCGACGACCTCGTCGCCGACGGCGCGGGACTGCTCCTGGTGAGCCACGACCGGCGGTTCGTGGGTTCGCGAAGCCGGGACGTCATCGACCTCGACGCGCGCTGATCACATCTGCAGGCGGACGGCGTCGTCCTCGCCGAACTCGTCTTCGAGCACCTCGGGGGAGTAGTCGAGGTCGATCTCGGCGACCGGACGTCCCCGGGCGGACTCGATCGCCGACAGGCGGCGCTGGGCGCGGTCGGCGGCGTAGGCGAGGAACTCGTCGTTGTCGAGCCCGAAGGGCTGGACCTCGAACTGCTGGTTGACCCACTCGATCATGCCCAGTGCGAGTGGCAGCAGTTCGTTCATGCGTTCGCCGACGGCATCCCACAGTGTGTCGTCGGCCGCGACGTGCCGGCGACACGTGAACGTTCCCCACGCCATGTGCCGGCGCTCGTCGTCGCCGATGAACCGGATGAGCTTCTGCATCCCGGGGAAGATCCCGTACCTCGTGCACACCTTCTGCCAGGCGTGGTAGCCGGTGAGCGCCAGGCTGCCCTCGATCACGTGGTTGTAGGTGACGCTGGCGCGGATCTGGTTGCGCGGCGACGGGTCGTGGTCGAGGACGCGCAGCGACGCGGGCAACTCCTCGTAGAACAGCTGGTGATAGTAGGGATTCGCGCTGACGAAGCCCTGGAGGTCGCCGGTGAGGCCGACGGCGTCCATCCATCGCCGGAACACCTGGGTGTGTTTGGCCTCCTCGAAGCAGAACTGCGACAGGTACATCTCGTCGCCGAAGCGGCCCTCGGTCGCCATCGCCTTCATGAACGGCTGGATGTCCTGGGTGACCGCTTCCTCGCCCGCGATGAACTGACTCACCAGGTAGGTGGCGCTCCGGCGCTGTTCGTCGGTGAGCTCGACCCAGTCCTGTGCGTCCTGGGAGAAGTCGATGGCGGCCGGGTCCCAGAACCGGGCGTTGCCTTTCACGAAGAGCCGCAACGGAAACGAGTCCCAGTTGAGACCGCCCTGTCGCAACGAGGAGAAGTCCTGCCGGCCCTCCGCCTTGTGTTCGATGAGAGTCATGAGATCACCAGCCAGACACTTCGGAATCGGAATACCCCGACGCTAACCCCTTCCTCGATCCGGAGACGCGAAATCGGTCAACTCTGTTGCCCCGGAAAGGGTTTCCGGTGTGCGCGGGTCGACCGTCGGTGCCGCCGCCGCCGAACCCCGCGTCGTCGACCGTGCGCCTTAGGTCGTCGACTGGGCGGCTTTTCTCGTCGACTGTGCGGCCCACATCGTCGACTGTGCGCTTTTGTCGTCGACCGTGCAGCCGTACCCGAGGTCGCCGGTGACCTCTGGCGCCCCGCCGTATCGAGAGGCTGGAACGTCACCCCCAATCCTGTGCCATGGATCGAGTGAAACGCCTGCGAGAGTGTCGGCAGTGGACCACCATGTGATCTACGTCGCATAAGCAGACGGCGATATCTGACGCCCCGAATCGGGGTAGCACGAGCAAGGAGCACGAATGAAGACCAAAGGTGCAGTTCTGCGCAATCCGGGCGAAGAGTGGAAGATCGAGGAGTTCGAGCTCGGCGATCCGGTCGCGGGTGAAGTCCAGGTCAAACTCGTCAGCTCGGGTCTGTGCCACTCGGATCACCATCTGCGCACCGGCGACAGCCCGGCGCCCATGCCGGTACTCGGAGGTCACGAGGGTGCCGGTGTCGTGACCAAGGTGGGGCCGGGCGTCACCCGCCTCAAAGAAGGCGATCACGTCGTCACCGCGTTCATCCCCGCCTGCGGCACGTGTGAGCCGTGCTCGCGCGGCCAGCAGAACATCTGCGACGAGGGTGCGCGCCTGCTGACCGGTTTGTCCATCGCCGACGACACCAACCGCGCGTACACGCACGACGGGGTGCCCCTGGTGCAGATGTGCATGCTCGGTACGTTCGCGCCCTACATCACCGTCAACCAGGCGTCCCTGGTCAAGATCGAAGACGACATCCCCCTCCAGGCAGCGGCGCTGCTCGGCTGTGGTGTCGCCACCGGATGGGGGTCGGCTGTCGAGATCGGCGGAACCCACGCCGGCGACACCGTCGTCATCGTGGGCATCGGTGGCGTGGGCATCAACTCGGTGCAGGGAGCGGCCGCGGCCGGCGCGCGTAACGTCATCGCCGTCGACCCTGTGCCGTTCAAGCTGCAGATGGCCGAGAAGCTCGGTGCCACACACACCTTCTCGTCGATGGAGGAGGCGCTCGAGGCGATCGGCGACATCACCTGGGGCAAGATGGCCAACACCACCATCCTGACGGTCGGTGAGATCGACGGCTCGATGATCGCCCCGGCCCTCGCACTGACGGGCAAGGCGGGACAGGTCGTCGTGGTGGGCATGGGCAACTTCGCCTCTATGGACGCCCAGATGAACCTCTTCGATCTCACTCTCATGCAGAAGCGCGTGCAGGGCGCGATCTTCGGTGGCGCGAGTCCCCGGACGCAGGTCCCGGCGCTGCTCAACGAGTACCGGGCGGGCAAGCTCAACCTCGACGACCTGGTGACCCAGACCTACCGTCTCGATCAGATCAACGAGGCCTACGACGACATGCTGGCGGGCAACAACATCCGCGGCATGATCGTCTACAGCGACGACGACTACTGAGCCGACCGGCCAGGGTCCACGGAATCGCCGCGGGCGAGCGAGCGACGCCAGATCACCGCACGGTGATCTGGCGTCGCTCGTTGACCAGCAGGTTGAGGAACCGCAGTCCCAGTCCGAGCAGCACCAGCGTGCTGGCCATCTGGATCGACACCGCGACCCGGGCGCCCTGCGAGTCCGGCGCGATGTCGCCGAACCCCGTCGTGGTGAAGACCGTCAGACAGAAGTACAGCGCATCGACGCGAGTCAGGGACTCGTTGAAACTCCCGTTGTCGTACTCGGAGAACAGGAAATAGGTCGTGGCGAACACGACGATATAGAAGCTCGCCAGTGCCACGAGCATCTCCATCGCGGTCGCGACCGGCCGGTCCGAGTGGCTGAACCGGCGGACCTCCCAGACGCAGAACCAGATCAACGCCACGGCACCGATGATCAGACCCAGGTAGTTGACGTCACTGGCCTTGTTGATGGGCAGCAGGAAATAACCCGTCAGCAGGAGGACCGCCGCGCCGATCGGCCGCAGCAGGGCGACCGTGAGATCGCGCCCCCGCACCAGACCCAGTGATGCGGCCGTGCCCGGCGCAGGCGTGTCTCGCGGACCTGTGCCGCCGGGAACGTCGTTCACCAGATCCGCACGCGCTCGGCCGGGTCGAGATACAGCGCGTCCCCCGGCTCGACGTCGAAGGCGTCGTAGAACGCGTCCATGTTGCGGACGACGCCGTTGCAGCGGAACTCCGGCGGTGAGTGCGGGTCGATCGAGAGGCGCCGGATGGCTTCGGCGTCACGGGTCTTGGTCCGCCAGATCTGCGCCCAGCTGTAGAACACCCGCTGCGTCCCGGTCAGGCCGTCGATGACCGGTGGCTCGGAGCCGGCGCCCTCGGTCGCGATCTGATACGCGACGAGAGCGATCGACAACCCGCCGAGGTCGCCGATGTTCTCGCCGATGGTGAAGTCGCCGTTGACCTTGTGCTCGGGATCGAGCCCGGTCGGCGTGAACTCCCCGTACTGGTCGATGAGTTTGCGTGTCCGCGAGGAGAACTCGGTGCGGTCGGTGTCGGTCCACCAGTCGACGAGGTTGCCGTCGCCGTCGTACTTGGCGCCCTGGTCGTCGAAGCCGTGCCCGATCTCGTGCCCGATGACCGCGCCGATGCCGCCGTAGTTGACCGCGTCGTCGGCGTCGGGGTCGAAGAAGGGCGGCTGCAGGATCGCGGCCGGGAACACGATCTCGTTCATGCCGGGGTTGTAGTAGGCGTTGACCGTCTGCGGGGTCATGAACCACTCGTCACGGTCGACGGGCGCGCCGATCTTGGCGAACTCGCGATCCTGCTCGAACGACGAGGCGCGTGCCACGTTCCCGATGAGGTCGCCACGGTCGACGGTCAACGAACTGTAGTCTCGCCACTTGGCCGGATAGCCGATCTTCGGGTTGAACTTGCCGAGTTTGACGAGGGCCCGCTCCCGGGTTTCCGGCGTCATCCACGGCAGGTCGGAGATGTTGCGGCGGTAGGCCTCCACCAAGTTGGCGATCAGCTCGTCCATCCGCGCCTTGGCCTCGGGTGGGAAGTGCTTGGCCACATAGAGTTTGCCGACCGCGAAGCCCATCGCGCCCTCGACGAACCCGACGCCCCGCTTCCACCGGTCACGGTTCGTCTCCGCGCCGGTCAGGGTGCGGCCGTAGAAGTCGAAGTTCTCGTCGACGAACGGCGAGGACAGATACGGTGCCGCGGAGCGCAGCAGGCGCCAGGTCAGCCAGGTCTTCCATTCGTCCAGCGGGCGCTCGGCGACGAGTTCGCCGACGCCCGACACGAAGGACGGCTGCGCGACGACCACCTCGGCGAAGGTGGCGTCGCCGCTGGTGCCCAGGCCGCCGAACCACTCCGCGAACGGGAATCCCGCTGCCGTGGCGGTCAACTCGTCCAACGACATGAGGTTGTAGGTGAGCTCGGCATCGCGTCGCCGAACCACGTCCCAGTGCCGGCCGGCGATCGCTGTCTCGAGGTCGAGGATCGCCGCTGCCCGAGCAGCGGCGTCGTCGAATCCGGCCAGCGCGAACATGCGCTCGACGTGTGCGACGTATGCCGTCCTGGTGTCGGCGTGCTTGTCCTCCCGGTAGTAGGACTCGTCGGGCAGTCCGAGGCCCGACTGCGTCAGGTGCACGAGGTAACGGTCGGACTGCTTGGCATCGGTGTCCACGTAATAGCCGAACAGGCCACCCGTGCCGTGCCGCTGGAGCCGGCCGATCCGCCGGGCGAGCGCCTCGACGGAGTCGATGGCCGCGATCTTCTCCAGTTCGCCGGTGATCGGGCCGATCCCGAGGGCCTCGATGTGGTCGGTGTCCATGAACGAGGCGTACAGGTCGCCGATCTTCTGCTCGTCGGAGCCGCTCTCCGGGTTCGACGCCGCGCATTCGGTGATGATGTCGCGCACGTTCTCCTCGGAATTGTCGCGGAGCACATGGAACGCGCCGTCGACCGAGCGGTCTTCCGGGATGGCATGCGACTCGAGCCACTTACCGTTCACGTGGGCGAACAGATCGTCCTGGATGCGGACAGAATCGTCGACCCACTCGAGGTCGAGTCCGGAGTTGAGGTCAGTATTCGATGCGGTCACGCGCTCCATCCTGTCACCGGATCAGATATTCGTCAGCCGCATCTGCCGTGGGCGAAACTCGAGACGTGGTGTCGGCATACTCGCCGACCGCGGGCACGCATCCCACCTACCCTGAACCGATGGAGTCAACCTTCGATGTCGTCGTTATCGGCGGCGGTCCGGTGGGCGAGAACGTCGCCGATTACGCGATCCGGGGCAGTGATCGAACCGCTGTCGTCATCGAGCACGAGCTCATGGGCGGTGAATGCTCGTACTGGGCGTGTATGCCGAGCAAGGCGTTGCTGGGTCCCGGGTCCGCGCTGGCGGAAGCACGTGCGCTGGCGGGCGCGCGTGAACGCGTGAGCGGGGACCTGCCCGACGCCGCCGGAGTCCTCGGCTGGCGCGACACCGTGACCGGGCGCCGTGACGGGCCCGGTGCCACCCATGACGATACGGGGCAGGTCAGGTGGGCCGAGGGTGCGGGGATCGAGGTGATCCGCGGACACGGCCGCATCACGGGTGAGCGGCAGGTGACCGTGGGCGACACGGTGCTGACGGCGCGCGAGGCGGTGGTCGTCGCGACCGGGAGCACGGCGTCGATCCCGCCGACACCTGGTCTGGCCGACGCACTCCCGTGGACCTCCCGCGACGCGACCAACCTCGTCGAGGTACCGGATCGTGTCCTCGTCCTGGGCGGCGGAGTGGTGGCCTGCGAGGCAGTGACCTGGTTGCTCGACCTGGGGGCGCGTCAGGTCGTGATGGCCATCCGGGGTGACCGGTTACTGCCCAAGATGGAGCCGTTCGTCGCGCGTCGGGCCGCGGACTCGTTCACCGCTCGCGGCGTCGACATCCGGTTCGGTACGACGATCGAGTCCGTCGACCGGCCCGGCGTCGCCGACACCGGCTACGGACGCGTCCACGGCGGACCCGCGACCGTCGAGCTCGCCGGGGACGGCGCCGGCCGACTGGTCGTCGACGAGATCCTGGTCGCCGCGGGACGATCGCCCGCGACGCGGGATCTCGGTCTGGAATCGGTGGGCCTGGAGGCTGGCGGCCCGCTGCGAGTCGACGACCACCTGACGGTGACAGGTCGTCCGTGGCTGTACGCGGTGGGTGACGTCAACGGCCGGAATGCGTTGACACACATGGGTAAGTATCAGGCGCGGGTGGCCGGGGACGTGATCGCCGCGCGCGCACAGGGCCGCGACCTCGACGGCCCGCGATACGTCGCCACGTCGGATCACGGTGCCGTACCGCAGGTGGTGTTCACCCGGCCGGAGGTCGCGTCGGTCGGGCTGACCGAGAAGCAGGCGAAAGACGCCGGCATCGACGTGCGGATCGCCGACGGGGACATCTCGGTGGCGGGGTCGTATCTGGCCGATCCCGAGTACTCGGGCCACGCCTGTCTCGTCGTCGACGTGAGCCGCGACGTCCTCGTCGGTGCCACGTTCGTGGGGTCGCAGACCGCGGAACTCGTGCATTCGGCGACGGTTGCGATCGTCGGTGAGGTCCCGCTGTCGCGGCTGTGGCACGCGGTTCCGTCGTATCCGACCATCAGCGAGGTGTGGCTGCGGCTGCTCGATCAGCTGCGTTGAGCCGCGGCCCGTCGGCCTGGGAGTCGGGCCCGACCGCCGTCAGAAGCTGAGTCGCCGGATCTTCTCCGGCCGGATGACGATCCGCACCCAGTCGTCGGCGAGGATCTCGGCGAGATCCTGTGCGCGGGTGGGGTCGTCGAGGTCCCAGTAGCGGTCGGCGAGTCGGGCCGCGAGTTCACGTGCGGCCGTACCGTCGGTCTCGACGCGGGCGGGACCGGACAGGGAGATCCAGCGCTCGCGTTCCTCGACCGGGGACGCGACCACGATCGACGCGCGCGGGTCGTCGGCGAGGCGGCGGACTTTGATCGAATCGGGGCCGGTGAAGATCTGGATCTCACCGTCCGGGGTCGCTTCGAACCAGACCGGCCGCGGTTGCGGGGGCGTCGGGCCGCTCGCGGTCGAGAAGAAGCCGAGAAGGGGGCGGGCCAGGAACTCGAGGTCGTCGGCGGTCAGCGTGTCGGCAGAGGTTGCGGTGGCTTCGCTCATGCTGGGTACAACGACGAACGTCGCGGTTGATTCCGCCGGGAATATTGGTAAGACCACTTGACCACCAGGCCGCTCGCGTCTACGGTTCGACCATGCCTTTCGAACCGGTGACGCAGCAGAGCGCACCCGAGATCGTCTTCGGTCAGATCGTCGAAGGCGTGTTGTCCGGTGATCTGCCGGCCGGGGAGGCCCTGCCCAGCGAACGTGAGCTCGCGCGCATCCTCGGCGTCTCGCGACCCACCGTGCGGGAGGCCCTCAAACGGGTGGCGGCGGCGGGACTGGTCTCGATCCGCCAGGGCGACGGTGCGCGAGTCCAGGACATAGCCCGGACGGGGGGCCTCGATCTGCTGCCGCGATTGCTGATCCGGGGTGGTGCACTGGTGCCGAGTGTCGCGCGCTCGATCGTCGAGGCGCGCGCCGCGATCGGCCCGGACGTCGCGGGCCTCGCGGCGAGGCGGGCGACCGACGATCACATCGCACGTCTGGCGGCGGTCCTCGCCGATCTGGCCGCCGAGCCGGACCCGGTCGGACAGCAGGTCGCGGCTCTCGAGTTCTGGAGCACGGTCGTCGACGCGGCCGACTCCATCGCCTTCCGGCTCATGTACAACTCGCTCCGCGCCGCGTATGAGCCGGCGGTTCCCGCGCTCGCGTCGATGTTGGAGCCCGAGGTCGGGAACATCGACGGTTATCGCGCGGTCGTCGACGCGGTCGCGACCCATGATCCCGAACGCGCCGAGGCCGCGGCCCGTGAACTCCTCACGCCCGCGACCGCGGCTCTGCTCGACCTCTGTCGAGCACTCGAGGACGCCGAGTCCGACGCCGGACAGGAGAGCTGATGTCTGCCCACGAGATGCGCAACGACGACCCACACCGCGGCGACCCACCCGGCGATGACATCGACGCCAGGGCACGCAGGCAGGTGGCGGCCGAGGAGCGGCGGATGCGGTCACGGCGGACGACGAGTCTGCGCGACGCATTCGTCGAGTTCCTCCGGCATCCGTCGCCATGGATGATCGGCGCCTTCCTCGCGGCCTCGGTCACGGCGCGAACATGGTTGGGCGGATGGGGGATTGCCGATCTGCTGGTTCCCGTGGTGATGATCGCGAGCTTCCCGCTGGTGGAATGGCTGATCCACGTCTTCGTCCTGCATTGGCGACCTAAGCGGGTTGGTCCGATCACCATCGACCCGCTGGTGGCGCGCAAGCATCGGGAACACCATTCGGATCCCAGGAACATCCCGCTGGTGTTCATCCCGTGGCAGGTACTGGTCGCGGTCGTCCTGGCAGCTGTCGCGGTGGGTCTCGTCGTATTCGCCACTGCCGAACGCGGTCTCACCTTCATGGCGACGCTCGCCGCGATCGGCCTGGTCTACGAGTGGACGCACTATCTGATCCACTCCGACTACCGGCCGCGTCACGCATACTATCGCCGGTTGTGGCGGAATCACCGCTTCCACCACTACCGCAACGAGCACTACTGGTTCGCGGTCACGACGGCCGGGACCGCCGACCGGTTGTTGCGCACCTACCCCGACCCCGAGACGGTCGAGAAGTCGCCCACGGCAAAGGATCTGCACGCGCTCTCGCGGACAGCGGACTGACCGGAGAACCCCAATCAGGTTGCCTTTTGTCCCGGTAACCGGGACAAAGCGCAACCTGATCCGGGATACTCTCGACGCATGCGGGTATTCGTGACCGGCGGCACGGGGGCCATCGGGGGATACGCGGTGCCCGCGTTGGTCGCCGCGGGACACGACGTGCGCGCTCTGGCGCGCTCGGATGTCGCCGCCGCAGCGCTGCGCGCCCACGGTGCCACACCGGTCCGCGTCTCGTTGTTCGATCGGGACGGCCTCGCCGAGAACTTCGACGGCTGCGCCGCGGTCGTCAATCTCGCGTCGGCCTTGCCGGGAACGACGTCGTTCATCCGGAAGTCGGCGTGGGCGGAGTGTCACCGGATCCGGCGGGACGGCTCCGCGGCGGTGGTCGATGCGGCCATCGCCGCCGGCGTACCGCGGGTACTGCAGGAGTCGGTCGCCATGATCTACGCCGATGCCGGTGATCGGTGGATCGACGAGGAGTCCCCGGTCGACAACTACCCGATCGCGGTGGGCAATCACGCCGCGGAGGAGTCGGCCCGTCGTTTCACCGGTTCCGGCGGTGTCGGTGTGGTGCTGCGGTTCGGGCTGTTCTACGGCATCGGCGCCGCCCACAGCGAGCAACTCGTGGCGCTCGCGCGGCGTCGGATCGGGTTCCGGGCGGGCCGGCCCGGCGCCTACGTCTCCTCGATCCATCTCGCCGACGCCGCCGACGCCGTGGTATCCGCACTCCGGACCGATTCCGGCACATACAACATCGTCGACGATCTGCCGGTCACCAAGCGGGATCACACCGCGGCCCTGGCCGGTGCGGTCGGCAGGCATCCGGTCGTGACCGGCCCGGGTCGTGCCGCGCTCCTGCTCGGCGAACGCACCACGTCGCTGACGCGCTCGCTCCGGGTGTCCAACAAGCGGTTTCGGTCGGCCGCCGGCTGGCGGCCGCACTACGCCTCGGTGTGGGAGGGCTACGCGCACATGGTGCGTCGGCCCGCCTGATCAGCCGGTGATGGCGGCGGCAGGCCTGTTGGGTTCGACGGCGCCGGTGCGGGCCGGTGTGTCGCGTCCGAGGTAGCGTAACCAGCCACGGTACTCCGTGATGTCCGTCGCGGACTCGAGAGCGGATGCAGCGCAACCGAACCCGGTCATCGTCCGGCCGTCGGACAACGCGACCGGTCCCAGCGCCATCGGCGACGGGAGGCTACGAGCGAACGACGCGAACCCCGCGGCCGGGACGCGCCAGATGCCGCCGGCGATCTCGACGCCGCCGGCATGCGCATGGACGAGACCCGGTTTGGGCGGGGTGGTGTCCAGCGCGTACAGCCGATACGACGGGGCGGTACGGGCCGGACCCAGATATCGCGCACCGCGCGAGTACATCTCGTGTTCGAGGGGCTGGCCGGGAAGATGCGCCCCGACGACGAAGAGATCGACGAAGGACGCGCCGGCCGCCTCGATCCAGGGACCGGCGGGATTCAGCGGGCCGGCAGCTCCCGGTACGGCAACGGCGTCGGGTGCGACGAACACGCGCCGGGCCAGGTCGAGCGCCACGGCATCACCGAATGCCCGGCACAGCACCGTGACCCCGAACTGGGCGTCGCCCGCCATCCCGGCAGGTGTCGCGACGCCGCACAGGTCGAAGAGATTGGCGAAGTTCGTGTAGGTGCCGAGCCACGAGTTGACGCCGATCGGATCGGATCGAACGGCCTCGATCGTCGGATGGCCGGGGGCCGTGGGGACCAGCAGTGCGTCGAACCCCTCGAGCGACGCCAGGGCTTGCGCGCGCAAGGTGTCGAGCCGGGCGAGGTCCCGGACCATCCGCGACCCGGGGACGCGGCCGGCCGCCGAGATGATGTCGCCGACGGTCGGGTCGATGCGCGCCGGGCCGGACGAGGCCTCGCGATGCGCATCGACGAACTCGCCGACCGCGGCATGTCGCTCGGCGACGAGACCGCCGTCGTACAGCAGCCGGGCGGCGTCGAGGAACGGGGTGAACGGAATGGTCTCTACCGCAACGCCATCGGCGCGGAGCCGGTCGATGACGGCGGAGAACGCCGCCGTCCACGACGCGGACATCCCGGGCAGCTCCGCGGGTACCGCGACCCGTGGTGCCGGGGGCGCGGCGAGTGGCGCGTCATGCGGCACCGGACGTGCATTTGCTCCGCCGGCCATCTGGGCCATGGCGCTGTTCGCGGTGTCGAGATCACGAGCCATGATCGTCACGGCGTCCCACGAGCGGCACGCCGGCACCAGCCCGCGGGTGGACACCAGGCCGAGCGTGGGCTTGATCCCCACGATGCCCTGGAACGCCGCCGGCACACGGCCGGAACCTGCCGTGTCGGTGCCGATCGCGATGTCGGCGAGGCCGAGGGCGACGGCGACCGCCGAGCCCGAGCTCGACCCACCCGAGATGTGGTCCGGGCGGCGCGCGTCGCGCACGCCGCCGTATGGGCTGCGCTGCCCCACGAGGCCGGTCGCGAACTGGTCGAGATTGGTCGAGCCGACCACGGTCGCCCCAGCCGCTCGTAGACGCGCGACCGCCTCGGCATCGGCGTCGGCAGGCCCACCCGCGAACCCCGGGCAGGCGGCGGTGGTCGGCAGGCCCGCGACGTCGACGTTGTTCTTGACGGCCAGCATCAGGCCTGTCAGCGGGCCGTCGGCCGCCGACGCCTCCCGCGTCACGCTCGTGCGGTCGCGGATGTCGATCCACACCTCGGGGCGTCCGACGGCGTCGACACCGTCGAAGAATGCGGTGACTCGTGGGGTCATGGTGGTCGTCCTCATCCCTGTGCCGGGTGGTGCTGGTCAGATCTGTGCCGCAGGTCGCTGATCAGCGAACCGAACGCGTTGTCGAGGTGGGCCGCGTGTGCGGTCCCGGGCAGGACGCGCCGATCGAAGCCGCAGAGCGCGGCGACGGCGTCGACCGACGCGTACCGGGCAGCCGGGGATCGCTCGCCCACGGTCAGTGTCACCGGCGACACCTCGGCGACCGGCGGTCGCGGTTCGAACGACCGGAACATCGCCAGTTCGCGTGCGACAGTGGCCTCGTCGGCCGTCGTCATCGCCGCGCGCCAGCCCGGTCCGTAGAGTGTCTGGCCGAAACCCTGTACACCTCGTTCCCGGAAGGCCTCCACCACGGGGTCGAGCAACCCCGGGGCCAGGGACCCCGCGGCCGGTTCGTGCAGGAACGCCGCGGCCATCTCGACGCCGCGCGCGGCGAGTTCCACGCCGAGGGTGGCGCCGCCGCTCACCCCGAACACCACCGCGCCGTCGCACAGGGGTGCGAGGAACTCGACTTCGGTGTCCAGGCAGCCGGATCGGGGACGCATCGGCACGGTGACGTCATAGCCGATCGCGGTGAGCGCGTCGGCCGTCGAGGCCCACACCGGAGGATCGACGGCGACGCCGCACACCAGGACCGCGCGGTGGCGGGACGTCACGATCCGCCGGCCGAGGTGACCGAACCGAGCGTCGTCAACAGTTGTTCCGACGTCGCCGTGGCCCCGAAAACGCCGCCCTGCATGGCGATCATGCTCAACGCGGCGAGGTGGTGACCGTGGTCGGTCGCGCCGGTGCAGTCCGACAGCACCAGACATTCGAAGCCGCGGTCGTTGGCCTCGCGCATCGTGGTGTGGACGCAGACGTCGGTGGTGATCCCGGTGAGGATCAGGTGGGTGATGCCCGCGGACCGCAGGACGAGATCGAGATCGGTGGCGTAGAACGCGCCCTTGCCGGGCTTGTCGATGATCGGTTCCCCGGGCCGGGGAGCGACTTCGGGCACGATCTCCCACCCCGGTTCCCCGCGGACGAGGATCCGGCCGCACGGGCCCGACGAGCCGATCTCGGCGCCCGCCCGCGCCGACCGCCACCGTTTGTTCGCGGGGAGGTCGCTGAGGTCGGGTCGATGGCCTTCTCGGGTGTGGATCACCAGCATCCCTGCCGCACGGCAGGATTCGAGGACCGACGCCGTGGGAGCCAGGCCGGCCCGGGTCAGGGACAGGTCGTATCCCATCGAGTCGACGTAGCCTCCGGGACCACAGAAGTCGACCTGCCAGTCGATCAGCAGCAGGGCTGTCCGCGAGACATCGAGCGTGCCGTCGTATGGCCACGGGTACGGGGTCGCGTCGACGGTCGACGTCACTGGTCTGCTCCTCGGTTCGACGGGGCGGTGGGTCCGGGACCGACCTCGTAGACGACGGTGACGCTGCCCCCGCCCGGCCGGCCCTGGTGCTCGGCGCCGCCGGACACGTACACCGCTCCGTCGCCCTTGACCGCGGCGGTCAGTGCGCCGACCGCGGCGCGGGCGTGACGAGTGGCGTTGATGTCGGAGTCGGTCAGCATCGTGTGTCGCAGCCCGCGGATGGTGCCGGAGGGATCGGACTCGGCCTTCACGAACAGCTGGCGGATTCGGCCCCCGTCCTGCGCGACGACGTCCGCGGCCTTCTGCAAGGCTGCGAGGTCGTAGGCGTCGGCCATCTCGGTGTGCAGGGCCCGCAACGGGTTCGACGCCTCGGTGCTCACCCCGAGCACCAGCACGTGGCAGGTGTTCAGTTCGGCTCCGGAGCTCGCCGACGCGCGGTTGGACCACGCGGTCCGCTGCCCCGCGAGTGCGGCCCGGGCGGTGTCCTCGTCGATCTCCCCGAGGGACAGGGCGATGCCCAACGAGCTGGCCGCACGGGAGCGAGCCATCGACTCGTAGGTGTCGCCGCTGGCCGGCTCGATTCCGCGGTCACGCAATCCGGTGATGTCGGTCGACGTGAGGAGCGGGCACTTGACCAGCACCAGATGCACATCGTCCGCGCTGATTCCGAGGTCCACGACGAGCTTGGCGACGGTGTCGCGCACCGCCTCCATCTGCCCCACTCGTCCCAGGTCCTCCGGTGGGATGACAGGTGTCTCACCGACCGCGGCCACCAGCCCGCGATCGTGCCGAGGGTCGTGCGTGTCGTCGGCTATCAGGAGGTTGACGTGGGGCGCGAGAACACCTTCGGTGCCGCCGGAGAAGACGGTGACCGCATCGGGCCCGATCCGCGGTTCCCAGGCGGCGGCGGCCAGTGTCCGGCTGAAGTCGTTGACGCAGCCGTTGCCCTCGGTCTTGCCGACCACGGCCAGCACGTCGTCGGCCGAGTATCCGTTGCCGGAGAGTGTGTCCAGTGCATCGGTGTCGTCGGGCCCGGTGGTCGGGACGGTGAGCAGTCGTACGCCGGTCATGCCACGGCCTCCTTGTCTGCGATGGGGTCGGTGGTGGGTGGGTCGGTGCGGCGCCGGCGGGGGAGATGATGAAATATGATGTTCAGCACGAAGGCGGTGATCACCGCGCTGCTGATCGCATTGCCGAAGATGATCTGCACTTCCGCCGGGAAGTTGCTGTAGATGTCCTTCGACACGATCGGGATCATTCCGGCGCCCAGGGCGAGGGACACGATCAGGAGGTTGTCGTTGTTGCGGTAGTCGACCTTCGACAGCGTGCTGATGCCGGTTCCGGCGACGGTCGCGAACATCACCAGGCTCACCGAGCCGATCACTGCGCCGGGGAGACTCGCGATGGTCTCACCGAGCTTCGGGATCACGGCGAGCACGATGAGGATGGCACCGGCGACCACGACCACGGTCCGGCTGGTCACCCTGGTGAGCCGGACGAGGCTCACGTTCTGCGCGAAGATGGTGTCCGGGAACGATGTCCACGCGCCGGCCAGGACCGCCGAGACACCGTCCGCGGCGAGCCCGCGGGCGATGCGCGGCGGGTCGGCGTCGATACCGGTGGTCTCCGAGATCGCCATCATGTATGCGGTCGACTCGATGAAGATCACGATCATCACGATGCTCATCGAGATGATGCCGGCGAGGGGGAACGTGGGAGCGCCGAAGAAGAACGGCTCGGGGATGCCGAACCAGGCGGCGTCGCCGACTCCGGTGAAATCGGTCAGCGACATGAACGCGGCTGCGACGGTGCCCAGGACCAGAGCGATGAGAACTGCTGCCTGGCGCAGGAATCCGTTGCCGTAGCGCATCAGCGCCACCACCACGACGACGATGCCGAGGGCGAGCGAGAGGCGGGCGCCGTCCGCCGGCTCGTCGTCGAAGATCATGGACACGGCCTTGCCGATGAGCGAGAGGCCGATCATCGTGACGGCGGCGCCGCGTACCGCGGGCGGGAAGAACCGCAACAGTTTCGAGAACGGCACCGCCATCAGGATGGCGAAGACGCCGGCCCCGATCATCGAACCGTAGACGGCATTGAGGCCGTACTCCTGCCCGATGAGGATCATCGGGGTGACGGCGGTGAACGAGGCGCCGGCCACCACCGGCATCCGTGCGCCGAGGAACTTGCCGACGCCCGCGGCCTGGATGATGGTGACGATGCCGGCGATCAGGAGATCGGCGTTGACGAGCAGTCCGATGGTCTGTTTGTCGAGGCCGAGGGCGGCGCCGAAGACCAGGGGGACGGTCACGCAGCCCGTGTACATGACGATGACGTGCTGGGCGCCGAACACACCCGTACGCCACCATCCCGCGAGGCCGGACCCGGCCGGTGATGTGAGGAGTTTGTGCATACGAAGATTCGTATACGTTCCTCATGTCTTGGACGTTAGCCAGCGTTACCAGGCGGTAAAATGGACCAATTTCGTATACGAAACTGGTCAGTGGAGCAGTGTTCGGACCAAGTCTTCGTCTTTCCGGACATGCTCGTCCATCAGGTATCCGGCCTGGACCGGCGAGCCGTCGAGAATGGCCCCGGCGATCGCGGTGTGATCGCGCCAGCACCCGTCGGCACGAGTGGCGACCTCGCGATCGAAGACCCACGCGATGCGGCGCAGGGTCCGGTCCAGTGTTCTGGCCAGCTCGCGATTGCCCGATGCCTCGGCGACGAGCGCGTGGAACTGCATCACCAGCGGCGGCACCGCGTCGTGCTGCTGCATCTGTTTCGCGGCGGTGCCCGACTCGGTGACCATCCGCAGCTGCTCGGCGAACTCGCCTCCCCGGCGTTCGGCCGCGAGTTGGGCGCCGAAGACCTCGAGGCCACGACGGACCTGCATCACCTCGAGTGCGTCGGTCCGTGACGCCCCGGACACCGTCGCCCCCTTGTACCGCTCGAGGTGGACGAACCCCTCACTCTGCAACTGCGACAACGCCTCACGCACGGGCACGCGCGACACCCCGAACCGTTCCGCGAGCATCGGCTCGGGAAGACGATCTCCCGGCGAGAGCCGGCCGTCGAGCACGTCGTCGCGGATGGCAGTGGCGATCGCATCCCTCGTCGCGGGTCGCGCCGGTCCACCGTCGGCGATCGTCGGCTCGTCGATCGTCAGGACGGGGGTGGGGTCGGTCGTGTCTGCTTCGGGCCTCACGCGACTCAGGATAGGCCGAGATGGTGGAGTTCACCCGGCCTGACCGCCGCCCAGCCCGGCGGCCATGGACCACACCAGCACCTCGGCGTCGCCGTCGGTGCTCGCGCGGATCGACAACGGCGCCGAATCGACCGCGCGCACGGTATCGCCCGGACCGAGAACACCGATCTCGCCGACGCCGATCTCCCCGACACCGATCTGTCCGTCGACGACGAACAGGTGGGTGAACCGGGAACCGGGCACCTCGACGGCCTCGCCGGGCCGCAGGCGCGCCGCGTACAGGGTCGCGGCCGAGTTGGCGACGGAGATCGCGGCGTCGCCGTCCGCGTCGCCCGACGCGATGTGGACGAGTCCCCCGGCCGCGAGACGCTCGCGGACGTCGGCCTGCGCGTAGGAGGGCGCGAGGCCATGGCGGTCGGGCATCAGCCACATCTGGATGTACCGGACGGGCTCGGTGCCGGAGCCGGCGAGACCGGGCCAGGCGTCGTTGCGCTCGGAGTGCTCCACCCCGGTGCCCGCGCTCATCCGCTGCACCAGGCCGGGGTAGAGGACACCGGAGTGCCCGGCCGAATCACGGTGGACCAGCGTTCCCGAGACCACCCACGTCACGATCTCGCTCTCCTGATGGGTGTGCAGATCGAAGCCCGCGCCCGGCGCGACGACTTCGTCGTTGACGGCCAGCAGCGCGCCGAAGTGGGTGTTCGACGGGTCGTAGTTGTCGCCGAAGGAGAAGCAGTGCCGAGAGGTCAGCCAGTCGGTGGTGGTGACCGCGCGATCGTCACTCCGGAAGACGGTGAAAACCATGTATTCATTCTCGCAGTCCGGCAAGCTGAGGGCGGTCGGGGATGGGCGGGTCCGGCGGCGTGGATGTGGTTGCCGGACGGCGATCTCGTATGTCGCGGTGTGTCATAGGTCCCTATGGCGAGATGAGTTCGTGACCGGCTTGATCCCCGAATGGAAGCTCACGACGTCGAATTCGGGTGTTACACGAGTGAAAATTGATGTCATGAAGATCTGGGTCAAGCGCGCGACGACAGCCGCTTGCGCCGCGGTCACGTGCGCGGTCATGGTGAGCTCCTGCGGGTTCGCCGGTTCGTCGGACACGGGTGCCGCAGCCGCCATCGACGCATTCGCCGCCGCACTGAGCCGCCAGGACGCCGGCGGGGCCGCGGCGTTCACCACCGCGCCGGGACAGGCCGGTGACAGTCTCACCACCACGCTGAAACAGATGTCCGCGCAACGTGTCGATGTCGACGTCGAGAACCCCGTCGAATACAGCGACGGGACGGCGACGTTCTCGGTCAGCACCACCTGGAACTGGGACAAGGGTCGCGAGTACGAGTCGACCAGCGGCGGCACCGCCCGCAAGCTGTCGTCGGGCTGGAAGGTGACCTGGGACCCCGCGATCCTGCACGCCGGCCTCACCGCCGGTGGCACTCTCCGCGAGATCCGCACCGACGCGAAGCCGGCACCGACCGTCCGCAGCCGCACCGGCCGGGTCTTCATGTACGCCCAGCCGGTCAACGAGATCGTGCTCGACCCCACCCGCACCGCCGACCTGAACGCCTCCGTGCGGGCCCTGGCCGGGGTGATCGCGCCCATCGCACCCATGATCACCGGGCAGGTGATCCGCGAGAAGCTCGACGCGACCCCGGGCAAGGCCGTCACCGCGGTCGGTCTGCGTGACTCCGACATGGAAGTCCTCGCGGGCGACCCGCGGCGGGTACCCGGTGTCACGGTCAACCGGTCCGACCAGCTCGTGATGGCCGACCGGCGGCTCTCCTCACCCCTCGAGGACGGACTCACCAACTACTGGCAGGCCATCCGCGACGCCACCGCCGGCTGGCAGGTCGAGATGCTCGGGCCGGGCGCGGCGCCCCGCAAACTGGCGGGCGAACAGGGTCCTCCCGGACCGGACGTGCCGACGACCGTCGACCAGGGTGTCCAGCTGACCTTGGGTGACGCGGCTGTCGAGGTGGGCCAACCCGCGACCATCATGACCCTGGATGCGCAGACCGGGGCGATTCTCGGGATGGCCCAGAATTCGTACGCGGTCGAGAGCGGCGTCGACATCGACCGGCCTTACCAGGTCGGCACGACGCTCAACCCCGTCTTCGACGCGATCGGACGAGCTGCCGGGCCGCAGCACGAGCGCGGTGACGAACTCCTCGACCGGTTCGGGCTCGGCGTCCAGTTCACGGTGCCGGGCGCGAGTGTCGCCACCCCGGATCGTCCCGGTATCGCGACCATCGATTTCCGTCCCGGTCAGAGCATGATGTCGATGACGAACATGGCTGCCTTCGGTGTCGCGATGGCCCGCAGCGCGTCCGGCCAGACGTCGTCGGTGCCGCCGTTCGTGATCAAGAACGTGCCCACGAAGATCTCGGGCGGAGACCTCGGCGGTCTCGACCCTGCTGTCGTCCGGCCGGTTCTGCAGGCGATGACCGCGACTGCGGCCACCGGCGACGCCAGCGACCTCACCCGGGCGCCGGGACTGCGGGCCCTCGTGGGCACCAACGGTCCCGAGGGACCGGGGTGGTTCGTGGGTCTGCAGGGCGGTCAGGTCATCGTGGTCTACACCGAGGGACCGAAGTCGGGAACCGCTGCCCTCCAGGTCGCGCAGAAGTACTTCACGATCAAGTAGGTCCGCCGACAGGTCGCGGTAGCGGGGTCGGTCAGGCGGAGGCGCGACGGCCGAGCATGGCGAAGACGGCTCGCCAGCCCAGCATGAAGGCGGCGAGCACGAGGGCCGCGACGATCACGAAACTCACCGCCACTCCCTGGCTGAGGATGAACCGCAGGATCATCGCGACGGTCACCGTGCAGAACCAGACGACGAGGCCGACCGGGACGACCCGGTCCGGACGATAGTCGTGGCCGAAGAAGTCGCTCGACCGCACGTGGGCGTAGACATAGGTGATCGACCAACCGGCAGCGCAGCCGGCCAGGAAGGGCCACAGCGTGTGCAGCACCGACGTCAGCGCATATCCCTCTTCGTGGCTGGCCCGGCCGATGAGCACGAAGACCGTGATCGCCACGGCGTCGAACAGGGCTGCGACGGGAGCCGTCGCGGTCCCGCGCGCGGGCGAGGTCCCCGTCTCCGCCGCGTCGGAGCCCCGGTCCGTCTTCGAGCTCAGCATGGTGGACTACCGTACCGGGTCCGAGGGCGGATCGGTGTCGGACGTTCGGCCGGAGTCCGAGCGGAAACCGTCTCCGGGCGGCCCGTCCGGAGACGGTCCGTCGACCGACGGACCGGTGGGCCGGCCGTTCGGTGGGCTCCGGTCGCCGGACGTCACATCGCCGCCCGCGGGGTCGGCGGGCCCGGAGTCGGCCGTCGCCGAGGTCTCGTCGGCCGCGCGTTCGAGGACCTCGGCGTCTCGCTCCACCTCGTCGATGAATGTGTCGTCGCGCTTGATCCGGTTGCGGAACATGAGGCCGATGACCACCCAGCCGATGGCCGAGACGATCACGTAACTGATCAGGCGGTAGATCAGGACCGCGGTGATCGCGTCGGCCGCGGGCATCCCGGCGCTGGTGAGCGCCGGCACCAACACCGCGTCGACGACGCCGATACCGCCCGGCAGCAAGGGGATGGCCGAACCGACGGCCTTGCCCGCTGCGTAGGCCACCATCAGGCCGGAGATGCTCGGATGCGCGTCGACCGCCCAGCAGGCGAACATCAGGCATCCCACGTCGGCGACCCAGTTGAACAGGCTCCAGCCGAATGCGACCGAGGTGTCGCGCTTGCCGAGCTGGACCGCCCGGAGTTGTTCGAGCGTCTCGAAGAGCCGTTCGGTGCCCTGGTCCTCCGGTTTGTTGCGGAGTTGGTTCCACCAGCCGAGGACACGAATCCCGGTGCTCTTCAACGATTCCGGGTGACTGGCCAGGTACTGCAGCACCACCGCGACCGCGAGGAACCCGGCGACCGAGAAGACCACCGAGAACGGACTGGTCTTCGCGCCGGCCAGCAGGGCGCCGCCGAATCCCAGTACGGCGAGACCGATGCCGGCGAGCAGACCCGACATCACCACCTGCCAGGACGCGATGACCGGCGTCGCGCCCCACTTCCGGGTCTCCCGGTAGGTGAACGCCGGGGCGAGGACCTGCCCACCCGGCATCGTCTGGCTCAGGGAGTTGGCCGCCAGGATGACCGACAGGGATTTCCACTGCGTGACTCGCAGGCCCGCTGAACGCAACAGTGCACGCTGGACCTGGGCGAAGCTGTCCATCGACAGCATCGCGGCGACAAGACAGGCCGCGACCCAGTGCCACTCGATCTCACCGATACGGAGCCAGGCACCCTTGAGCTCGGGCCAGATGAGGACGACTTCGACGGCGAGGATGATCAGGACGACGGTGAGCAGGACCCAGCGCACCCACCAGAACCGAGGACGGATCGCCGGGGCTGCCGCGCCCCCCGGCGAGCCAACATCCTCCGACGACATACGTGCCACCATAAGGTAGGGGCCCGGTGTCGGTGACGACCCCCGTAGGCCACCCGCACTGTCCAGTGGTGTGTCTCAGAACCAGGCGACGGGTCTCCGGCGTTCGATCGGCGCCTGGCTGCGTTGTCGTCGGTCGAGATAGCTCCGCTATCCCTCCCTCCTCCGCCTTGCCAGATCACCGATCGCTCCGCCGAAAACCGGCCACCTACTTCCGAGACACACCACTAGTGTTGCTTGCGTGACCGAAGCCGAACGCGCCCAGCGGCCGCGCGATGCCCGCGACCTCGCGTCCATCGATCGGGCCAAGGTACACCCGCAGGTGCGGGCTGCGGCGGAATGGGCGTGGCGGCTGCTGCTCCTCGTCGCCGCCGGCTACGTCGCCACCCAGTTGTTCCGGGAGTTCGAGGAAGTCCTCGTGCCGATCGCCCTCGCCATTCTGATCTCGGCGATGCTGGTCCCCGGCGTCGACGCCCTCGACCGGCGCGGACTACCGCGGTCGCTGGCGGTCATCGTCAACCTCGTCGTCGCGATCGGACTGCTCTCGGCCGTCATGACCTTCGTCGTCCGCGAGTTCATCGACGGCGTCCCCGAACTCGCCGAACAGGTCCGGGTGACCGTCGAGAAGACCAGGGAGTGGCTCATCAACGGGCCCCTCGGGCTCGATCGTGACCAGGTACGCAACTTCGGCACCGACACCCTCGACTTCATCCAGCACAACCAGGACCGGGTCACCAGCGGCGCACTGGCCACGGCCACCACGGCCACCGAGATCATCACCGGCGCCCTGCTGACTCTCTTCCTGCTGATCTTCTTTCTCTACGGCGGGGGCCAGATCTGGCGGTTCTCGGTCAACGTGATCCCGCAAGCCAACCGGAATCGGGTGTGGGAGGCGGGTATCGCCGGTTTCGGCACGCTCGTCGGGTACGTCCGGGCGACCGTCGCGGTGGCCTTCGTCGACGCGTGTGGGATCGGCATCGGTCTCGCCATCCTGCAAGTGCCCCTGGCTCTTCCGCTGGCGTCGCTGGTCTTCCTGGGCGCGTTCATCCCGATCGTCGGCGCCCTGGTCACCGGCACGCTGGCGGTGCTCGTCGCCCTGGTGACCCAGGGCTGGATCGCGGCGGTCGTCGCGCTCGCGATCGTCGTCGGCGTCATGCAGCTCGAAAGCCATGTGCTGCAGCCGTTCCTGCTCGGCCGGTCGGTTCGTCTGCACCCGGTCGCGGTGGTCCTCGGGATCGCTGCCGGCCTGGTGTCGGCCGGCATCATCGGCGGTCTGCTCGCCGTGCCCCTGATCGCATTCTTCAACACCGCGGTTCGGCGCCTGAAAGGGAGCGTGGCCGACGGTCACGACGCCGCTGACGACGGCCGGCGCCCGGGGGTCGTCGCCGAGCCGGACCCGCCGGTCTGGGACACCGACGATCCTGACGCCGCGGCCGAGACGCTCTCGCGACAGGCTTCGGGCACGGACTCTCGCGCGGGGGACGTGGCACCGGAGGGACAGGGCCAGGAGATCTCGGACCCGGCCAGGGGCGATCGGGACGGGCGCGGCACGACATGACGCGCCAGCGGCCGCCGGTCGTCGGCAACCCGCCGGATCGGGAGCCCGCCCCGGACCGTCTGGCCCGGGTCGTCGACAACGACCCGGTCGGTCCGCTGTGGCGAGGTGCGCAGATCTTCCGGCTGCTGTCATACCTCTACGCGCTCGGCTTCCAGATCGCCGTGAACCCCGACCTCGACCGTGGCGGCGTCGCCTGGGTGCTGTTCGGGCTGCTCTCGGCGTGGACCCTGGTGAGCGGGATCGGCTACTTCGTCGGGTTCGCACGCAACCTCGTCTGGGTCGGCGTCGAGGTGGTCGTCGTGTGCGCGCTGATGCTGTCGACGTCGTTTGTCGCCGACGCGGAGTGGGCGTGGAACAACCAGACCTGGCCCACCACGCTGTGGGCCACCAACGCGGTCATCTCGGTCGCGATCCTCACCGGGCCGGTCGGCGGGATCGTGGCGGGCCTCATCGTCGGCGGCACCAGTACTTTCGTCAAAGGCGAACTCAACCTCGACTTCGGCCGGAACGCGACGATCATCGTGATCGTGGCGACCGGCATGGCGGTCGGCCTCGCGGCCGCGAACGCGAGGCGCGTGCAGGAGCAACTGTCCCGCGCGGCGCGTATCGCCGCGGCCGCCGAGGAACGCGAGCGGCTCTCCCGGGAGGTCCACGACGGCGTGCTGCAGGTCCTGGCGCTGATCGCTCGACGCGGACGCGAGATCGGCGGCCCGACAGACGAACTCGCCAGCCTCGCCGCAGAGCAGGAGCGCACTCTGCGCCGACTGATCTCCGACACCGACGAACCGGTACCCGCTTCCCCCGATGCGCTCTCCCCCGATCCGCAACGCAGCGTCGACCTCGCCGCGGTCCTCCGCCCCTTCGCCGACGATCGGGTCTCGGTCAGTGCGCCCGCCGATGCGGTGATGGTCCCGGCGCACACCGGTTCCGAGATCCGCGCGGCGGTCGGCAACGCGCTCGACAACGTGGCGAACCACGCCGGTCCCGGTGCGCGCGCGTACATCCTGGTGGAGGATCTGGGGCAGGACGTGGTGGTGAGTGTGCGCGACGACGGGATCGGCATCCCCGACGGCAGGCTGGCCGAGGCGGTCACGCAGGGGCGCGTCGGGGTGTCGAAGTCGATCGTCGGGCGGATCGAATCCCTCGGCGGGACCGCGCAACTCGACACCGAACCGGGTGCGGGCACGGAGTGGGAGTTCACCGTCCCGCGGGACGACAGCTGACAGTCGAGGGGAGAAACGGGTATGGGTGCAGGCCGGAGTGACGAGGAACGGGCGCCGCTGCGGATCATGGTCGTCGACGACCATCCGATCTGGCGTGAGGCGGTGGCCCGTGATCTCGCCGACGAGGGATTCGACGTGGTCGCCACCGCGGACGGCGTGGGCAGCGCGGGCCGGCGCGCGGCCGCCGTCACGCCGGACGTCGTCCTGATGGACATGCAGTTGCCCGACGGTACCGGCACCGAGGCGACGGCCGCGGTCCTCGAGGTCTCCCCGCGAACACGCATCCTCGTGCTGTCGGCGTCGGGCGAGCGCGACGACGTGTTGGAAGCGGTGAAGGCCGGGGCCAGTGGCTATCTCGTGAAGTCGTCGTCGCGCGAAGAGCTGGTCGAGGCGGTGCGGGCGACCGCCGACGGGCAGGCGGTCTTCACGCCGGGACTCGCCGGCCTGGTGCTGGGCGAGTACCGGCGCATGTCCCGGCAACCCGACGCCGCGCCTGCTGCACCCGTACTCACCGAACGTGAGACCGAGGTGTTGCGCCTGGTGGCAAAAGGGCTGAGCGCCAAGCAGATCGCGCGGCGCCTCGACCTGAGTCACCGGACCGTCGAGAACCATGTCCAGGCCACTCTCCGCAAGCTCCAGCTCGGCAACCGGGTGGAGTTGACCCGTTACGTCATCGAGCACGGCCTCGAGGAGGAGTGAGTCGCGCGCCGGCTCAGGGAAGGCGGGTCAACTGTAGAAACGGAAGATGGCTTCCGCCACGCATGCCGGCTTCGTCAGCCCCTCGCACTCCACGGTCATGCCGATGATCATCTGCGTGAACGCCTCGGATTCGTCGACGTCGAGGACGTGGGCGATGCCACGTACGCGGCTTCCGACAAGTACGGGAGACGGAAATCGAACCTTGTTGAGTCCGTAGTTCACGCCCATCCGCGCCCCGTCGACGACGAGGATCTGCTCAATCATCGCGCTGAGGAGTGAGAGGGTGAGGTACCCGTGAGCGATCGGCCCGCCGAACGGACTCTCCCGGGAAGCGCGTTCGGGATCGACGTGAATCCACTGGCGGTCTTCGGTGGCGTCGGCGAAGTTGTCGACTCGTTCCTGCTCGATGGTCAACCAGTCGCTGCGTCCCAGTTCTGACCCGTTCAGCTGTTTCAGATCGGCGAGACGAACGGCATTCGGCGGCATAGACATTCCTACTCGATGGTGGATGGATCGCCGGACACCAGAGGTGCCCGGCGCGGTTCAAGCGAGATCACAAGTAGAGCTGCGCCAGACGCAGCCCGATCGTGATCGTCAGTCTGTCTTCGGCATCGCTCAGATCCAGCCCGTACTTGGACTCGATCTTCTTGAGCCGGCTGTAGACGGTCGAGCGGTGCATGTGGAAATCGGCTGCGATACGGTCGACCTCGCCGTTGCGGTTGAGGTATTCGCGCAGGACGTCCACCATCTCGGCGCGCTCCTCGGCGACCAGACGCCCAACCCTCGGATCGAGAGTTCGCTTCCCACGGTCCCGGCCGAGAGTCGCGAGACTGCGCCACGAGCCGAGATCGTCCCAGCGAGATGTTGTCGGCCGCTCGCTCAGCAACTTTCCAACCCGAAGCGCCGCGAGACCCTCCTCGTATGACTGTCTGGCCGAGTCGAGTCCGTCGACCTCGCCACCGATTCCGAAGAACACGACGGGCGGCGGGCTGCTCTGCTTGAGAATCGTCGACAGTCGATCGATCTCCTTATCCGATGATCGCTCGTCTTCATTCACGACGATCACAAGCCGCTCGTCGATCGCGGCCCAGGCCCCGTCTCCCCCCGGTGGGCCGTCCCACATGATCCGGGTGAGATGGGCGGCGGTGTCGTCCGCGAACTCCGACACGAGCACGCGAATTCGACCGGCATTCTCGAAAGCGCGCATGAACCGAAGACTGTCGACCCCGACACTCCGGATGGCCGGGTCTGGGCTGAGGGCCGAGCGAACCGCGAGCTGCGACTGGCTGGCCCGGCTCTTCTGCAGTTCGATCTCCAAACCGACAGAGATCAAAGTTCGTTGGTTCACCACGTGCCAGTCGGACGGGATCCTCTGATCCGGGTCGAGTGCGAAGATGTATCCGATCGGGTGGCCCCTGTAGGGGATGGAGATGATCGTACGGGGAAGGGCGTCGATCTGTTTGTTCTCGGGCGTCCGTACGAGCCCTAGAGCAGGATCGAGATACTCCTGCAACCACTCCGGTACTCGAGACGGATTGTTCAGCAGAATACCGCCGCGCCGCAGGGCGTCCGATGCCTCCGGTGGTTGATGTGAGAACGCGAGGATCGTGCCCATTCCGGCGGTGATCAAGATCGGCGTATCGAATTGCGAATACAAGAGGTCTGCGATCAGTTGGGCTTGACTGGATGCCCGCACGATGCCTCCTGAAGTGGCCGTAGCTCGCGTCGATCTTCTTCGCAAGAGTACCGACTCCGACTTGGTGAGCTCAGTGATTCAGTCGGAGTCCGGTGCGAAAACCCGTGAGCTCCCAGATCGCGCCCCGGCCCCCGGACGTGATGTACGCGACGTCGAGATCTGCACCACCGAAACAGATGTTGGTTACGTGCGAGTCGTACACCGGGACCTCGACGAACTCGAGGATCGCGCCTTCGGGAGAGAGCACAGTGATCCCGCCCAGCTCGAGCGTCGCCACGCAGATGTTGCCCTCGACGTCGACGGCCAGCGAATCGAACATCGCCCCGGAAGGTCCATGGGATACTCGAGGCTTGGCGACGGACAGTTCGCCGGGCGCAACCACATCCCAGGCCGCAAGCCTGCCGTGTCCGGTCTCCGAGACGTAGACAACCGTTCCGTCCGGCGATAGTCCGACGCCGTTCGGTTGGGTCAGCGGAACGTGTGGCCGCGTGTTGTGAACCAGCTCCACTATCGCGGAACCATCCGCCTTCGCGTAATAGAGACCGCCGAGGTCCGCAGACCGGCCGTCTGCGCGTCCGGTGTCGGTGAAATAGAAGCCACCGTGTGCGTCGAAGACGATGTCGTTGGGGCGGAGAAGCGGGCGACCGTCGCATTCGGTGTACAGCTGCGTGACGTGGCCGTCGAGGCTCACTCGCTGGACCCCGGACGGAGCCGTGCTCACCGGAGAGCCGTTCGGGTCTCCGCCCTTGAGCCCGTTGTGCGATGCGAACGCGATGCCGCCGTTGTTGACGACGTACAGATCTCCGCCGGGTCCCAGGGCGGCGCCGTTCGGCCCGCCTCTGGTCTCGGCCAACGTGTCTGTCGTCCCGGTCTCGGTATCCACCAGGACCAGGATCCCGTTCTCGACGTCGGTGACAACGAGGCGGCCATCTGGCAGTACTGTCGGCCCCTCCAAAAATCCCAAGCCAGAGACGATTTCGCGGAACTCCATGTTGTACTCCTCATCGAGAACAGTGACTGTTTCACTGTGTGCGGTCGGGTTCACTGTGTGCGGTCGGGCGACGCGAGTCCAGAGCCGACTGTCGCGGGTTGTGCAAGGGACCACCGACGGACGTCGGTTGCCCGTCACTCCCGTCGACGAACACCAGCGTCGAGTGGACGAGGGCGTCGCGTCACGTCCGGGACGTCTCCCTCGCGCGCAGGTCCTTTCGGAGGATCTTTCCGCTGGCGGATTTGGGGATCTCGTCAATGAACTCGACGATCCGGACCTTCTTGTGCGGGGCGACGCGTGCGGCGACGAACGCGATCAACTCCTCCCCGGCAAGCGGATGCCCGGGCTGTCGGACCACGAATGCCTTCGGGATCTCCTCGCCGTCACCGTCGCGAACTCCGACCACCGCTGCGTCGGCCACAGCTGGATGGGAGAGCAGGAGAGCTTCGAGCTCGGCCGGGGGCACCTGGTAGCCCTTGTACTTGATCAGCTCTTTGACTCTGTCGACGATCCGGAACAGGCCGCTCGGCTCGACGGTGGCGATGTCACCGGTGTGCAGGAATCCGTCTTCGTCGAGGGTTTCGGCGGTGGCCTCGGGATTGCGCAGGTAGCCGACCATGACGTTGGGCCCGCGCACCCACAGCTCTCCCGGCTCACCCGGTCCGACGTCGGCACCGGACACAGGGTCGACCAACCTGCAATCGATGTTCGGGAGCGCGTACCCGATGCCACCGAGGTCGTCCTCGGGTCGCGCCGGATCCATCATGTGGCTGGTCGGGGACAGCTCGGTCATTCCGTAGCCCTGAAGGACCGCGCAGCCGAGACGTTCACCGACCGCTCGACCCAGTGCCGCGTCCAGTGATGCAGCGCCAGAGACCACGCCTTCTACGCTGGAGGTGTCATGCGCGGCGAGATCTTCTCGCTTGGCCAGGGCGACCGCGATGGGCGGCGCGATGTACACCCACGTGACCCGGTGTTCGGCGACGACACGGAGGAACTCGTCGAGGTCGAATCGGGGCATCGTGACCACGGTGGCGCGCCGCAACAATGCCTGGTTCATGATCACGGTCATGCCGTAGATGTGAAAGAACGGCAGGACCGCGAGAATGACCGACTCGCTGTGTGTCGGCGTGATGGCCGCCGTCTGAACGAGATTGGCGACGACATTGCGGTGCGTCAGCATCACACCTTTGGGCAGCCCGGTCGTCCCGGACGAGTAGGGCAGAACCGCCAGGTCCGACGGTGTGCTGGTCAGTTCCGGTGGCGCGGTCTCGGCGGCGATCAACTCGTTCAGTGAGATGTGACCGTCCGCGCGATCCAGCACGAAGACCGCTTCGCGACCGAGGCCGGCTGCCTCGGCGGCGTCGACGGCCCTGTCCAGACACGCGGCGACCGTGAAGATCGCTGTGGCGCGGGAGTCGACGAGCTGATGCGTGAACTCCGGGGCCGAGTACAGCGGATTCGTACTGGTGACGATCGCGTTCGCCCGGAGAATGCCATGGAACGCGACCACCCATTCGGGGGAGTTGGGCGCGAAGATGGCGACCACGTCCCGGGCCCGTATTCCGCGGCTGTGCAATGCGCCGGCGAGTCGGCGTACGGACTGTTCCAGGTCGGCATACGTGATCGACCTGCCAGTGGCTCCGTCAACCAGCGCGACAGCAGCGGATCGATCACCGAATCCGTTTCCGAAGAGCAGCTCCGGGATAATCGTGTCCGGAATCTGGACCGGCGCAAACGGACTGGGGATCGATGGCGGTCGCCGGGCGGTCTCCGTCTTCTTCGGGGTCATTTCGGTCCTCTCGTCACGTGCACGGCCCGGCCGGTCACAGCCACGCCGGGTCGAGCTCGACACAAGTTCGGTCCAGCCCGTTGAGCAGGTCGAGCTGCGGGTCGGTTCGCGGGAGTTCATAGCGGTAGAAGTAGGTCGCCGCCGCGTGCTTGCCCTGACGCAGAACATCATCGCGTTCCGACGCGGCGAGGAACTGTTCCAACCACACCCAGGCCAGGACGATGTGCCCGGCAGCCTCGAGGTAGATCGAGGCGTTGGCGAGCCGAACGGTCAGATCCTCTTCCTTGTGAATGCGGCGGGTGACGTCGATCAGTCGGGTCAGCGACGCGTCGAGCTGCGCGGCCATGTCCGCAGCCAGATCGCCCGCGTTGCGGGCCTTCTCGATCGTCGAGCGCAGGAGGGTCTCCAGTGCTTCCAGCCCGGCGCCGCCCGCCATCAAGGTCTTGCGGCCGAGCAGATCGATGCCTTGGATGCCGTGAGTGCCCTCGTGGATCTGGTTGAGCCGGTTGTCGCGATAGTGCTGCTCGACGTCGTACTCTCTGGTGTAGCCGTATCCGCCCAGCACCTGGATCGCGAGGTCGTTGGCCTCGACGCACCATTGCGACGGCCAGCTCTTCGCGATCGGCGTGAGGACCTCGAGGAGCAATGCGGCACGTGCTCGGTCGTCCTGGTTCTCGGCGGTGGTCTTGTCGTCGAGGAGTTTTCCGCAGAACAGGATCAATCCCAGGGCACCCTCGGCGTACGACTTCTGCGCGAGGAGCATCCTGCGCACGTCGGCGTGTTCGGTGAGAGCGACCTGCGGCAGTGTCGGGTTCTTGGAGTCGGGCGCGCGTCCCTGGGTCCGGGTGCGTGCGTACTCGAGCGATTTCAGGTAGCCGGTGTATCCGAGGGCAGCGGCCCCCGCTCCGACTGCGATCCGTGCCTCGTTCATCATGTGGAACATGTAGGCGAGGCCCTGATGTGGCTGCCCGACAAGGTATCCGACCGCCCCGGGTGCATCACCGGGAGTGTGGACGCCTTCGCCGAAGTTGAGCATGGTGTTGGTGGTGCCGCGGTATCCCATCTTGTGATTGAGGCCTGCGAGCACGACGTCGTTGCGTTCGCCGATCGAACCGTCGTCGTCGACGAGGAACTTCGGCACGACGAACAGCGAGATGCCCTTGACTCCCGGCGGGCCGCCGGGGATCTTCGCCAGCACGAGGTGCACGATGTTGTCGCCGAGTTCATGGTCACCCGCGGAGATCCACATCTTGTTGCCGAAGACGCGGTAGGTGCCGTCTCCGGCGTCCTCGGCCCGGGTGGTGATGTCGCTGAGTGACGACCCGGCCTGTGGCTCCGACAAGCACATGGTGCCGTGAAATCGTCCCTCGATCATCGGGCGGACGAAGGAGGTGACGAGCTCGGGCGCGGCGTGTTCGACCAGGAGATTGGCGTTGGCGATCGTGAGGAACGAGTACGACCAGGTCCCTGGATTGGCGGCGCCGAACCAGGCGCTGCAGGCGGCATGCACCACGTGCGGTAGTTGCAACCCGCCGACCTCGGCGTCCATCGTTGCGGCGAGCACACCGGATTCGGCGATGGCGTCGACTGCGGGCTTGACTGCGTCATGGATCACGACGCGGCCGTCGACGAATTGCGGCTCCGATATGTCGTTGGTCTTGTTGTGCGGGGCGAGGCGTTCGGTGGCGATGTCGGCGCACAACCCGAGTACGGCGTCGAAGGTCTCGCGCGAGTGCTCGGCGAACCGATGTCGGGCGGTCAGTTCGTCCGCGCGCAGCCAGTCGTACAGGAGGAAGTCGAGGTCGGCGCGGGACAACAGGAGCGATCGGTGTGTCATGTGTTCCTCGTGACGGATGGTCGGGACGTGGTCATCGGTTGAGTGACAGACCGCCGTCGACGGTGAGTAGAGCGCCGGTGACGTAGCCGGCAGCGCGGGAACTGAGATACACGACCGTCCCGGCGATGTCGTCTGGTTCGCCGAGCCGGCCCAGGGGCGTCTGCCCGATGAACTCGTCCGAGCGCTCCTCGAGCGTCCGGGCCATCATCTTCGTGGCGAACGGTCCGGGCGCGACGGTGTTGCAGGTGATGCTGCGGGGGCCCAATTCGACGGCGAGGACGCGGGTGAGGTGATGGAGTCCGGCTTTGCTTGCCGCGTAGGAGTAGTTGGGCAGTGAGGGCACGCTGAGACCGTCCACCGAGCCGATGTTGATGATCCGGCTGGGTGACTTCGTCGTCGCGGTCTCGGCGAGGTCCGGCAAGAACGCCTGGGTGAGGAAGAACGGTGACTTCAGATTGAGATCGAGGACTTTGTCCCAGGCGTCGGCCGGGAACTCCTCGATCGGTGCACCCCACGTGGCTCCGGCATTGTTGACCAGGATGTGTACCCCGTCGTGCCGCGCCCGGACCGCGTCCGCGAGCCGATGACACTCGCCTTCCTGCGAGAGGTCCGCCGGGATGGCCGTCACCTCGCCGAACTCCGCGAGCTGGGCACGTGCCGCCTCGCACGCTTCCGCGTTCCGTGACGAGATGACTACAGACGCCCCGGCTTCGAGGAGACCTTGCGCGATCATCAGACCGATTCCTCGGCTGCCGCCGGTCACGACGGCCGTCCGGCCGCTCAGGTCGAAAAGGCTGCTCATCAGATGGAGATGCCGCCGTCGACGGGCAGGACCACGCCGGTGATGTAGGCGGCCTCGTCGGCGGCGAGGAACGCTACTGCGGCTGCCATCTCGGAGGGATCTGCGAAACGCTGCATCGGGATCTGCTCCGTCAGGAGGGCGAGCTTGTCAGCGGGAACCGACTCGATCATCCGGGTCTGCGCATTCGGCGAGATCGCGTTCACGGTGACCCCGAAACGGGCGAGTTCCTTTGCGGCGGTCTTGGTGAACCCGATGATCCCTGCTTTGGCCATGGCGTAGTTCGACTGTCCGGGATTGCCTCGCAGACCCGTGAACGAGGTGACGTTGATGACCCTCCCGCCGCCCTGCTTGCGGAAATGCGGCACGGCGGCGCGCGTGAACCGGAAGGTGCCGCCGGCGTGTACGGCCATCACCGCCTCGTAGTCGTCGTCGCTGATCTTCCACAGCATCGCGTCGCGGAGGATGCCCGCGTTGTTGACGAGAACGTCGAGACGCCCGGTGTCGGAGATGACCCGCTCGACGACCGCGTCGACGTCGTCCGTCTTGGAGACATCCGCGGTGAGCCCCACGGCGCCGATCTCGTGAGCTGCCTTCTCGACTGCGTCCGCATCGAAATCAACCAGATAGACTGTGGCGCCCGCGGTTCGGAAGTTCTCACCGATCGCCTTGCCGACGCCGCGGCCTGCTCCGGTCACGACAACGGTTCGACCGGTGAAGTCGAAGGTCAGGTTGGTCATCAGGACAGCCTTTCGTAGATGATTGCCATGCCTTGGCCGCCGCCGACGCACATGGTTTCCAGTCCGATGCTCTTGTCCTTGGCGCGGAGTCCGTTGAGCAGGGTCGTGGTGATGCGTGCGCCGGTCATGCCGAATGGGTGCCCGACGGCGATGGCGCCGCCGTGGACGTTCAGTTTGTCGCCGAACGGGTCGATGCCCAGATCTCGGGCCGACGGGATCACCTGTGCGGCAAAGGCTTCGTTCAGCTCGACGAGGTCGACGTCGTCGATTGTCATGCCGGCGCGCGCCAGAGCCTGCTTCGACGCCTCGACCGGACCGTAGCCCATGATCTCCGGGGAGAGTCCCGTCACGCCTGTGGAGATCACCCGGGCCAGCGGCGTGAGACCCAGGTCGCGCGCCTTCGTGTCGGACATGACGACCAGGGCGGCCGCGCCGTCGTTGAGAGGACAGCAGTTGCCTGCGGTGACGAGGCCGTCGGGTCGGAATACCGGCTTCAGCTGGGCCACTGCGTCGTAGGTGACCCCGGAACGCGGACCGTCGTCGGTCCGGACGACAGTACCGTCCGGCAGCGTCACCGGGGTGATCTCCTGGGCGTAGAACCCGTCGGCGATGGCCTGCTCGACGAGATTGTGTGAGCGGACGCCGAACAGATCCATGTCCTCACGGGTCACATTCTTTGCGCGCGCAAGGTTCTCGGCCGTCTGACCCATCGCGATGTAGACGTCCGGCAGCGCGCCGTCGTCGCGGGGATCCGTCCACGCGTCGGTGCCGGAATCGGCGGTGGCGACCGTGCGCGCCTCGGCGTCGGCGAACACCGGGTTGTGCGTGCCCGGGAGTTCGTCGGCGCTGCCTTTGTCATAGCGGGACACCGTCTCGACGCCGGCGGAGATGAACACATCACCCTCGCCCGCTTTGATTGCGTGCAGTGCCATACGCGTGGTCTGCACGGAGGACGAACAGTATCGGGTGATGGTCGTGCCGGGCACCGAATCCAGTCCGAGCAGCACGGACACCACACGGCCCATGTTGTAACCCTGTTCGCCACCCGGCAGCCCGCAGCCGAGCATCAGGTCATCGATCTGACGCGGGTCGAGCGCCGGGACCTGATCGAGGGCGGCACGCACCATCTGAGCGGCCAGGTCGTCCGGACGCATGTCCTTGAGCGAACCCTTTCGGGCGCGGCCGATAGGGGATCGCGCTGCGGCGACGATCACTGCTTCGGTCATCTGAACTCCTAAGTTCATCAGGTTACTAACTAATTAGTAAGCGACTACAAGCACTGTAAGGGGGCGTCGCCAGCGAGCGCAAGCGTGAGGTCGTGAAGGTCGAACCCGGGGCCCAGGTGTCGGAGGCCACACGCTGGACCAGGCGCCCACACAACGTCGCAGATGTAGAACGCGAGGTCGCGCAGCAACTTTCGCGGATTGTCAGCTGGCGGCCGCCGGAACCTGCTACCGGGTTTGTGTGTGGATCTTCAGCGCAGCGAGTATGTTCCTACTCGGTCCTTGGCGTCACCGAAGAGCACCTGAATGTTCTCCCGGATGGAGAACGGTTCTGCACGCTCGGACAACCGGTCGCCACTGGAGCGAACCGAACCGCACTTCGACACCCTGTTCGCGTAGGCGGCGAGTCAGCTTCGCGACCGGGTACTGCGCCTACACCACGCCATGCCCGGGCGACGGCGCCGAGGCTGTTCGCGCAAGTCAGGCAACGCCGGCTCCGGCTACTAGCACCATTGCCGGTGGGACCCTGCCC
Source organism: Gordonia sp. KTR9 (assembly GCF_000143885.2). Classification (NCBI taxonomy): domain Bacteria; kingdom Bacillati; phylum Actinomycetota; class Actinomycetes; order Mycobacteriales; family Gordoniaceae; genus Gordonia; species Gordonia sp. KTR9. The sequence goes on along the minus strand of NC_018581.1, from coordinate 5,006,606 downwards.
GCCGCGGTGACCTGGCCGGCGAACAACCTACCGAAAACATGGGCGGCCTCTACGACGGCCAGCTACCCGCGATTGTCGCGATCGGGCTCAGCACATCCATCGACTGGCGCGCGAGATGCGAAGCACCGCGTACATGGTCAGGGCTGTCACTGCCCGCCATTCAATCATCTCGAGCCGGTCCGGATCGAGGGATTGGGGCCAGCATCGCGATCACGACGCTGCCGACATCTAGCGCGGGATCTCATCCGGCTGCGGGGAATTGATCAGCACGACAACTCCCGCGTCCCGCACCTGTCCCGCTGTCACCTCTGCTGCCGTGCGGTAGGCATCTTCGGCGAAGCCGGCCCGCACCGCACTGCAAGGTCACCGTACAGCCCAGTCCGATGACCTTGCGCACAGTACCCGGCGCCAGGGCAACGCAAGCCTCGGCCTTCACAGTCGCGGCCACCACTTCGATCCGCTCGATGATGTGACGGGAGTCGGTGCGGCGGAAATTGGTTCCGGGGATTCTCCCTTATCCGAACTCTCTGCTCGAACTCGGACACAGACGCGGTGCGGGCTTTGTCGGCGACTCGGATCGAGGAATCCAGGCGCGGGCCTTTAGTCAGCCTCGCTCGGTGAATCCCGCGTCGACTTTCATCTCGAGACCGGTGACGTAACGGGCGGCATCGGACGCCAGGAAGAGGACTGCCTGGCTGACGTCCTGTGCTTCGACAAGATCGACAGGGAGCAGATTGGCAGAAACATTGTTTGCCATGTCGGGGTTGTCTGCGTACCACTGGACCAGCTGGGGGTTGGTCACCATGTGTGTGCTGACACCCGTGGGGTGAATCGTGTTGACGCGAATGTTGTGCGGTGCCAACTCATTTGCGAACGTGCGCATCAATCCGACGACACCGTGTTTGGTGGCGGTGTAGTCGGCCATCGACCGCAGACCTCTGATGCCGGCGGTCGAACTGGTCAGCAGGACCGACCCGCCGGCCCCGCGCGCGACCATCGACGGTACCGCGGCTTTGACCGTATGAAAAGTGCCGGTGAGATTGATGTCGATGATATCCCGCCAGCGCTGGAGCTCGATGTCGACGCTGTCGAGCGGCCCGAAGGAATACACACCGGCGTTGGCGACGACGATATCGATCTGGCCGAACTGGTTGAGACCATCGTCTACGACCCGTTGCACTGCATCGAAGTCGCGTACGTCGGCTTCGGCGGCAACGATCTTCTGTCCGGTGGCCTCGACCAATGCGACGGTCTCGGCGAGGTCGTCGCTGGTGGACATCTCGTAAGGGATCGTGCTGAGGGGCTTGCAGATGTCGAGAGCGATGATGTTCGCTCCGTGCTGCGCGAGGGTGACGGCATGTTCGCGCCCTTGACCTCGCGCCGCCCCGGTGATGAAAGCGACTTTTCCTTGCAGTGATGACGTCATTGGTGCTCCGTTCGAGTGCGTTTCAGTGGCGAGACTCGGTGACCGGACCGATGCCGACCGCGGGTGGCGGTTGGCGCGATTCAGGGCTGAGCGGGTGAAGCGCCGAGTCAGAACCGATGCCTGTCCCGTGGCGCCACCGGTCATTCATCCGCCTGGCCTCCACAAGTCCTCGTGGGACGCATTCGATGGAGGACCAGGCTGTGGCGACTATTCACGCTGCAGTCATCTAAGCTCCCGCGATAGCGAGAGTTACTAATTGATTAGTAATCAATATAGGGGGGAGGCCGCGGTGAGCACAAGAGATGAGATTCTGAAGGCAGACACGAAGAGAGCGGGTCGATGATCACCAACCAAGACCAGGAAGCCGCAGTGGACGCGGCAATGAAGATCCTTGTCGCAGAGGATCCATGGCGAGATCTACCGCCGACGGCGCGTCTGGTTGTTGAGTCGGCACTACTCTCGTTCGCCGACCGCGGTTTCCACGCCACGACGCTCAAACACATCGCGGCGGGATCGGGATTGAGCACCGCCGCGCTGTATGTGCACTTCAGTTCCAAGGACGATCTGCTCTACGACATCAGTCGCCGAGGTCACGAGAGTGCGCTGTCGATTGTCGAGAAGGCGGCCGCGCTCGAGCCCGCCGATCACGCCTTCCGCACGCTCGTCTACGTCTTCGGGCGATGGCACGCCGAGCGTCATACTGTCGCCCGGGTCGTCCAGTACCAGCTCAACGCCCTTACCGGTGTTCAGGCCGAAAAGATCGGGGGGATTCGCAAACGGACAGAGCAGGCGGTCCGTCGGGCAGTCGCCGCAGTGTCCGCCGCCGGCGACGACGACATCGACCTGCGGGGCCTCAGCGCCGCGGTCATCTCGCTCGGTATCGACGTCGCCCGCTGGTACGAGCCCGGCGGACGCTACACCCCCGACGAGGTCGGCCGGCTGCAGTGCAGGCTCGCAGCCCGCCTTGTGCAGCTGGGGTCACATCCGCGCTGACACCTGTCCTGGCGCTTGCGCCTTGCGCGTCCATCACCATGCTGCGTGTGTCGCCACTGTCCTGATCTGTCGCATTATCGGACAGTCTTCGAAGTCGGCGAGGGGCCATGCTCACCGAGTCGCCCTCGACCGGCTTCTCGACACGGCGTAAGCGTTCCGAGAAGCCGCTGCTCTGAACGCGGCGTAGAGACCGGGTAGCGCAGGCACCTGGCACCCGGCCCCGACCTTGTCCCGGGCCAGGGAGATCAGAGAGTAGGTGTTGCCGAGATGACGGCATTGATCACAGAGGTCAGCGGGCACGTGGCGATCATGACCTTGAACAGGCCAGAGAAGCACAACGCCATGAATGCGGAGATCTTCGTCAAGATGGCCGAGTCCTTCGCGGCGTGGGCGAACGACCCTCAGGTCAGGTCGGTGATCATCACCGGCGCGGGAGACAAGGCGTTCTCGGCCGGCGCCGATCTGGGGTCGGTTGTTCCGGTGTTGACCCGAGCACGGCCACCCGAGAACGACTATGAGTCCACCCTCATCGGCACCCACCCCAAGGTTCGAGACGCGGCGATGTTGCGTACCTACTTCCCCAAACCGATCATCTCGGCTGTGAACGGTTTCTGTCTGGCCGGTGGAACTGAACTGATTCAGGGCACCGATATCCGAATCTGCGTCGAGGGAGCAACTTTCGGTCTCCCTGAGGTGAAGCGGGCAATCATTCCGGCAGGCGGGTCGCTGGTTCGCCTCACACGTCAAATGCCCTATGCCAGAGCGATGGAAGTGATTCTCACCGGCGATCCTTTCTCGGCAGACGAAGCACTCGGTTGCGGCTTCGTGAACCGTGTGACGACGCCGGACCGGCTCATGGACACGGCCATGGAGATCGCGCAACGGATCAACGAGAACGGACCGGTCGCCGTGGCGGCGGCGAAGCGGGTCATGACCGAGACGTCGGGAATGACGCTGGACGAAGCCTTCTTGGTCGAGAACCGCGCCTGGGACCTCGTGAGTTCATCGGACGACGCCAAAGAAGGACCGTTGGCGTTCATCGAGAAACGGCCTCCGATCTACACCGGGAAGTGAACTACCGGCCGGCACTCGGCCTTCGTCCCGCGTCTCCACGCAGTCACGAGTAAAACGGCTGCGCAGCGTGAAAGTTCCGCGACAGCAGTCGCAGCCCGACAGCCTCTAAGGAATCCCTATGAACAACGAAGAGCCCACACCAGTCGATGACAGCAGCAGTGCGTCCGCGGTGGGCACGCAACAGGCGCCGGCCCACGGTGCAGTGTCCCTGAACCCCAAGAAGAGAAGGGCCGCGTTCATCGGGGCCGTTTGCGGACACATCTTCGAGTGGTACGACTACGCGATCTACGGCTTCCTCGCTGTGTACATCGGCGACAACTTCTTCAGCTCGGATGACCCTGCTGTCAACGTGATCAGCGCATTCGCCGTCTTCGCGCTGGCATTCTTCATCAGGCCGATCGGTGGAGTCGTCTTCGGACCGATGGCCGACAAGATCGGCCGGAGAAAGACGCTTCTCATAGTGCTCACCTTGATGAGCGGTGGAACCGTCCTGATGGGCCTGCTGCCGACCGCCGCTACCATCGGCGTTCTGGCCCCGGCGCTGCTCATCCTCCTGCGGTTGGTTCAAGGGCTCTCTGCGGGAGGGGAACTCGGAACTGTCAACACGTTCATCGCCGAGTATTCCCCGAAGGGCAGACGAGGGGCCTCCACCAGCATCATCTCCGCCGCCGCGCTCGTAGGCCTGTTGTTGGGCGCATTTGTCGCCAACGGACTGAGCTGGGCGTTGGGCGAGGATGCGATGACTGACTGGGGTTGGCGCATCCCATTCCTGTTCGCGGGCCCGCTCGGGCTGCTTGCAATCTATATCCGCCTGAAGCTGGAGGAGAGTCCTGAGTTCACTGCTCTCCAGAAGACCGACAGCACGTCCAAGTCGCCGTTGAAGGAAGCGCTGCGTCATCCGCGGATGCTGTTGCTGGTGTTCTGTGCGGTAACCCTCATGGGCTCGTCCATCTACCTGGTGATGACCTACTCGACAACGTATTTGACCAAAGTCGTGGACTTCGAATGGGGCCCCACATTCGTGTACGTCGTCGTCGCCGGGGTGATCGCCGTGATACTCGCCCCCATCAGCGGCCACGTCGGCGATCGTTTCGCACGCCGGCGCGACTATCTGGTATTGACGTCGGTGCTGCTCGCGCTTGCCACGGTGTGGTTCTTCCTGGCGGCACCTGGTTCCACACCCACGACGTTGATCGTGCCGTGGATCGCACTGGCGGTCTCCTTCGCGCTCCTACTCGGGAGTCCTTTGGCGATGATGAGCGAGCTTCTGCCGGTTCATCTGCGTTCTACGGGTTCGGCAATCGGGTATAACCTCTCGGTAGCCATATTCGGAGGCTCTGCCCCCTTCATCGCCTCGTCGCTCATCGCGTGGACGGACAATCCTTCGAGTCCGCTGTGGTACTTTCTACTCACCGCTGCGGTATCCATCGGCGGCCTCTTACTGGTGCGCAAATCTGACCTACATGGTGAAGATAAATAAGGCGCACGCCCCCCGAATTTCCCTTGCGCTGCTATCGCCGGCCTGTTGAGGCCCACACGCGGCCACCAAGGGAATGAAGTCGAGCATCTGGAGGAGTCAGATCAAATGAACAGATCCGTAAAATTCTTGACGGGAGGCAGCTGAATGAACGCACTTTCTGACAAGTCCTGCATCGTCGGTATCGGCCAGACGGAGTACACCCGGGGGACCGAGAAAACTGAACTTCGTCTTCTTCTCGAGGCGACCAAAAATGCTTTGGATGACGCGGGTCTGAAAGCCCACGAGATCGACGGGATCGTGGGTCCGCCAGTGGCGAGCACGGCCGAACAGCTGGCCGCAAACCTCGGCATCGAGGACCTGAAGTACGCCTCGACCATCCTCATGGGTGGCGCCAGTCCGGTGGTCGCGCTCCAGACTGCAGCGATGGCCGTCGCTTCGGGTGTCGCAGAGAACGTCCTGGTGCCGCTGGGTTGGAACGGGTACACGGATCGACGTATCAGCAAGGTCGGCACGGATCTCGAGGGCCTCGCCGGGTCGCTGGGTTCCTACTACGTTCCACACGGTGCAGTCGCACCTGTTCAGTGGTACGCGTGGCTTGCCACACGACACATGGCCGAGTTCGGTACGGACAAGGATGCGCTGGCCGAAGTTGCCCTGAGTAGTCGATCGAACGCCCAGTTGAATCCAGACGCACTGATGTACGGGCGGACACTCTCTCGCGAGGAGTACGACGAAGCGCGTTGGATATCGAAGCCATTCCAAAAGTTCGACTGCTGTCTGGAGAATGACGGCGCATGCGCCGTCATCGTCTCCTCACCGAGTCGGGCAAAGGATCTGCGGAAGAAGCCGGTATACATAGCCGGAGTCTCCGAGGGGCACCCTTACCCGGCAGACGATTTCGCATCTCGTGAGGACATTTTCGAGATCGGCCTCAACAAGGCTGCCCCGCGCGCGTTTGCGTCTGCCGGCGTCACTCATTCCGACATAGACTTCATGCAAGTGTATGACTGCTTCTCCTTCATTGCACTGCTGCAGATCGAGGCGATGGGATTCTGCAAGCGAGGCGAGGTGAAGGATTTCATCAAAGATGGACGCCTGCGCTTGACCGGAGAGTTGCCGATGAATACGCACGGAGGCCTCCATTCGGAGGCGCACATCTGGGGAATGAACCATATCAACGAGGCCGTCAAGCAGCTTCGCGGTGAGGCCGGTAAGCGGCAGGTTAAGGACGCGAAGACCGGTTTGGTGACAGGCTGGGGAGACTTTGGCGATGGCGGATTGGCGGTACTCCGAAATGACTGACCCGACGAAGAAGCTTACTTTCATCAAACCTGTTCGTTCGCCGGTGGCCGACGAGTTCTATGGGCACTTCGCGCAGGGCAAGATCGCGCTCCAACGATGCAGCGCGTGTAATTCGTGGATTCACATCCCGCGAGAGATGTGTTTTCGGTGCGGCTCTCTCAATCTGAAGTGGGATGAGTGCTCGGGCCGGGCGGAACTGTTCACGTGGACAGACACCGCTTTGGCGCCGCTCCCCGTCCTCGCGGAAGACGTTCCATTCGTGGTCGGTCTTGTTCAGCTCGAGGAGGGCCCTCGCGTGGTCTCCCGGCTTGTCAACGTCGCCGATGTCGAGCTGACACCTGGTCTCAAGTTGAAGGTGAGGTTCGACGAAGTCGACGGCGACACCATGATTGCCACCTTCGAACCCGAGTAGGCGCCGCTGACGAGCGACTCCGATCCCAAATGGCGTGCCACCGCTGAGCGGTGGCACGCCATCTGCGTTTCGGATCCACAGTTCAGTCCATACAGGATTCAGTCGCGCGTGGCCCCGATCGTGATGGCCGCGTAGATGCAATCCTGGTCGAAGTTGTTCTTCCACGCATGGGGGACGCCTCCCATCACGAGCAGACTGCCCGGTCGGAGTGTTCGGACTCGTCGACTGGGAAGTTCGATGTCGACTGGCCGGAGGGCACTATCTCGTAGTCGATGGTGTCTAAGGCATGCAAACGCGGGATCACCGTCGTGGCCGGTCGAGATGGCCGACGGCGTCGACCTGGCCACGTCGAGCTTGCCCGCCGAATGTGCGGGGAAGCAGACGATTCCGAAGGTGTAGCCACCGATCTCGGCGACTCCGGTTCGTGTTGGCACGTTCTCGGGCGAGTTCGTTTGATGCCCATCGGTGACCGACCAGTACCATGACGACTCGACTGCCCCGTCGATCGCAGCCGTCGCAGGTGAAGAAACGTCCATGAAATCGGGTTCACCGTCCTCGCTCTCGATTGCGACAACGAGGTCGAAATCAGATGGGCGTGGGAAAGACATGATCGTTCTCCTGCGTAGGCGGCGAATCGGCAAATACGACCTTTTCGACACTATTCACCACACACTCGCGTCCAATGCGCTTGTGGGGCTTCGCCCATGGCTCCGGTGCATAGCGATGTGGCTTTCTGGAACGGGCTTCCCGACGTGGGGCTGCTCCCGAGAACCGATGTGGTTCAGCACCGCGCGCGGGTCGCGGCTGCAGTCGACATCCCGGTGTACTGCGACGCCGACACAGGTTTCGGCCCCGGGCCCGCGCTGGTTCAGCGAACAGTGCAGGAGTTCATCGGTGCCGGTGTCGCGGGTATACACATCGAAGACCAGGCGGAACCGAAGAAGGCGGGCGGACAGAGCGGTATCGCTTTGGTCTCTGACGCCGAAGCCATCGGTCGGTTGGCGGAGACCCCGGGCCCGGCTTACGTCATCGAGTCCGCGGATCAGCGTTCGCGTCCATCACTGGCGGAACTCTCTGCCATGGGGCGCAAGCGATCGAGGTGACTCCGATAATGCGCACGGGGCTCACTGACATGTGGAGCTTGCTGAAGGAGCTACGCGGTACAGGAAGTCTGGAGCCCTTGACCCGGCGGTTCGATGTGATCGACTCACTGAAAGGCGCTGGTGACTACGTCGGAAGCGGCTACCGCTGGGTCCGGCCGAGCTACGAGCACGTGAGGCTCCTGGAGGAGGAGTATCTTCCGCCGGAGTCGCAGCGCGATTACGTCAACAATGTCAATGCCACACGGGAGGAGGCCTGACCCGGCGCGTGGCGCGGACAAACCCGTCGCTTCCTCCCCGGTCGTCGCCCGTTTCCGGCGAGGTTCGGCGGTGTTGCGGCCGAGCGTTTTTGGTGTTGGCACTGCTTGGCAGGAGGGTTCGCGGCGCGGGCGCAGTATCCGAGGCGCCGTCGGCCGACCTGATCCTGGTCACTGACCTCAGCAGGGCTCGGTCTCTTGGTTGAACAGCGGTGGCCAGAAAGGACAGCTACTTGTCCGCTTTGGTCATTCCGGTCAGCAATGTCGAGACGTAACGTTCGTCACACAAGGTGATCGATGCAACCTGTGCCACACGAACCGGGGTACGTGTGGGTACGTCTGATCGTCATCTGTGTCGATGGGAACCCATGCGTCCCAATCGTAGTCACGACCAACGGATCGGAAAACATCCATGCTTACCAAAGCCGCAATCCTGCCTGCAGTTGGTGCCGAGTGGCAGATCGAAGAGATCGAGCTCGGCGATCCGATCGCCGGTGAAGTTCAGGTTCGCCTCGCCGCCTCGGGGTTGTGCCACTCGGACGAGCACGTGGCGACCGGCGCGAGCCCGCTTCCCTTCCTGCCGGTGCTCGGCGGACACGAGGGTGCGGGCGTGGTTACCAAGGTGGGGCCCGGTGTGAGCGGGATCGAAGAAGGCGATCACGTTGTCCTGTCCTTCGTTCCGGCGTGTGGTACCTGTCGCCCGTGCGCCTCGGGCCTGCAGAACCTGTGTGACAAGGGTGCCGGCCTGCTGACCGGCGAGGCGATCTCCGATGGGTCCTATCGGGCGAGGACCCGCGACGGTAAGCCGTTGCTGCAGATGTGTCTGCTCGGGACATTTGCCCCGTACGTGACCGTCAATCAGGCATCGGTCCTCAAGATCGAGAAGGACATCCCGCTCGAGGCCGCGGCCCTCCTCGGATGCGGAGTCTCGACCGGGTGGGGATCGGCCACCGCGATCGGGCAGACCCGACCCGGTGACACCGTCGTCGTCGTGGGTGTCGGCGGAGTCGGGATCAACGCGGTACAGGGTGCCGCCGCCGCCGGGGCGCGTTTCGTCGTCGCGGTCGATCCGGTCCCGTTCAAGCAGAAGAAGGCACTGGAGTTCGGCGCGACGCACGTCTACGACTCGATGTCTGCCGCGCAGGCAGCGCTACCGGATCTCACCTGGGGACGACTTGCCGAACTGGTGGTACTGACCCTCGGGGAGGTCGAGGGACACCACGTCCAGGAGGCGTTGTCGCTCACCGCAAAAGGCGGCCAGGTGGTGGTCACCTCGGTGGCGCACCACGCCACCACGACCGTGGATCTCAATCTCTTCGAGCTCACCCTGCTGCAGAAGCGCGTCCAGGGAGCGATCTTCGGCGGCGTCGGTCCGCGCACCCAGATCCCCAGCCTTCTCGAGCAGTACCGCGTGGGCAATCTCAAGCTCGAGGAGCTCGTCACGCCCTACCGGCTCGAAGACATCAACCAGGGATGGCAGGACATGCGCGACGGCAAGAACCTCCGCGGAGTGATCCGCTACACCGAAGCGGACTACTGATCGCACCGCCTGTCCCCCATCCATCGACCAAAAAGGATGCATCGCATGAATGTGCATGACACGAACTACATCGGCGGTTCCTGGCAACCCTCGACGAGCACCGAGTTCATCCCCGTGGTCAACCCGGCCACCGGGGAGGAGATCACCAAGGTCGTCGCCGGGACCACGGCCGACGTCGACGCGGCGGTCGACGCCGCCGCGGCCGCTCTGCCGGCCTGGTCCGCGACCTCCGTCGAGGATCGTGCCAAGTTCCTCTCCGGTATTGCCGACGGGATCACGGAGCGTCTCGAGGCCATCGCGGGTTTGTTGAGCAGTGAGATCGGGGCACCGATCGAATTCGCACGCGCAGTGCAGGTTCCGCTGGCGATCAACAGCTTCAGCCACGCCGCCGTGACTGCGGCCGAGTTCGATTTCGAGTACCCCGAGGGCAACTCGACCATCGTGCACGAGCCTTTCGGCGTGGTCGGTGCCATCACGCCGTGGAATTACCCGCTGTTCATGGTGGCCGAGAAAGTCGCCTATGCGCTCGCCGCAGGTAACACGGTCGTGTTGAAGCCCAGCGAGGTCGCCCCGCTGAGCATCATCTCGCTGGTCGAGATCTTCGAGTCAGTCGGAGTGCCGGCCGGCGTCTTGAACGTGGTGTTCGGCACCGGCCCGGTAGTCGGGGAGGCCATCGCGGCGCATCCGGAGGTCGGGATGGTCACCTTCACCGGCTCCACGAGGGCGGGCCGAAGGGTCGCCGAACTCGCTGCGCCCACGGTCAAGCGGGTCACGCTGGAGCTCGGTGGCAAGAGCCCCACCGTGGTGTTGGAGGGTACGGATCTCTCGACCGCGATCCCCGCCGCTGTGCAGGGCGCGATGATGAACTCAGGCCAGACATGTTCGGCGCTCACCCGTCTGGTCGTCCCGCGTGACAAGCAGGCCGAGGTCGAGTCGATCGTGAAGGCGACGCTGGCCAACTTCACCGTCGGTGACCCTTCGGAGGACAGCACTGTGCTGGGCCCCCTCGTCTCGGCAACGCAGCAGCGACGAGTCCTGGACTACATCGAACGCGGTAAAGCCGAAGGCGCACGCGTGGTCACCGGCGGCGGCACCGGCCGTCCGCATGATGACCAGGGGGCGTATGTGGAGCCCACCGTCTTCGCCGACGTCGACACGTCCATGGTGGTCCACCAGGAGGAGATCTTCGGACCCGTGCTCGTGATCGAGCCCTATGACGACGAAGCGGATGCCGAACGAATCGCCAACGATTCCGTCTATGGACTCGCCGCGGCAGTGTGGGCGGGCGATTCTTCCCGCGCGCACGCGTTCGCCCGGCGTATCAAGGCGGGCCAGGTCATGGTCAACGGGGCCGATTTCGACCCGAACGCGCCGTTCGGCGGTTACAAGCAGTCGGGTGTAGGCCGGCAGGCGGGCCGTTTCGGTCTACTCGAGTTCCTCGAGGTCAAAGCACTTCAAGGGTGACCTCCGGCGGTGGTCGCCGGAACCGACCGGCGCCCACCGCCCAGCACGATCACTATTACCGAAAGAACAATTCTCATGCCTCTAGAACCAGTGTCCCAGGCCATGCTGGCCCAAATGGCCGAGGAAGGCGCACCGGCCATCCACGAGTCGACACCCGCCATCGCCCGCATGACCGGACCGATCATGGCCGGCCTGACCGGAGCGGGCCCGGAGGTCGGCACTGTCCGCAACCTCAAGCTCGACGGCACGGACGGCAGATTCCGGGTTCGCGTGCTCGAGCCGGAGGCCCCGTCGCAGGCGATCATCGTGTATTTCCACGGCGGCGGTTGGGTCCTGGGCGACATCGACCTGCAGTACGACCACCTGGCTCGTCTCGTGGTGAACCAGACGCAGTCCACGGTGGTGCTGGTCAACTATCGGAAGGCACCCGAACATCCCTTCCCGACGGCCATCGAAGACAGCTACGCAGGCCTTCGCTGGGTCAGCGATCATGCGAATGAGCTTGCGCCCGAGGGTGTTCCGCTTATCGTCGCCGGTGACAGCGCCGGCGGGAACATTGCCGCGGTGATGACGCAGTGGGCCCGGGACAAGGCCGGACCGCGGATCGACTACCAGGTCCTCGTCTACCCGGTGACCGATTGCGATGTGAACACCGACTCCTACCTCGCGCCGGAGAACCAGCTGATGCTCAGCAGGGACACCATGATCTGGTTCTGGGACCACTACCTCCCCGATGAGGAGGCGCGCAAGAAGCCCGAGGCCTCGCCGATACGCGCCGAGAGCCTCGCGGGTCTGCCGCCGGCGCTGGTGTTTGTCGCTGAATACGACCCCTTGCACGACGAGGGTATCGCCTACGCCAAAGCGCTGGAAGCCGCCGGGGTGCCGGTGACGCTCGAGGAAGCCCAAGGGCAGATGCACGCGTATTTCCAGATGATCAACATCCTGCCCGGAGCCCTCGAGGGCATACGGCTCGTCACCGACCACATCAACACCCACATCGCTTCTCTGGTGGAAAGAGTCTGACCAATGCCTGACCACGACGCCATCATCATCGGTGCCGGCTTCGCCGGCCTCTATCAACTCCACCGCCTGCGCGAGCTCGGTTACGACGTCCGGGTCTTCGAGGCCGGCGGAGACGTCGGCGGAACCTGGTACTGGAACCGCTATCCGGGGGCACGCTGCGACGTCCCGTCGATCGAGTACTCGTACTCTTTCGATCCGGATCTCGAGCAGGAATGGGACTGGAGTGAGCGGTACGCCGCTCAGCCAGAGATTCTCTCCTACATCCAGCACGTGGCGCAACGGCACGACCTGCGCAAGGACATCACGTTCAACACGCGCGTCGAGTCCATGGACTGGGACGACAACCTGAGCCAGTGGACCGTGCTGACCGACGACGGCGCTTCCCACACCGCTACCTACGTCATCGCGGCGACCGGGTGCCTCTCGGTACCGGCGCAACCCGTCTTCGACGGGGTGGAGGACTTCGGTGGGGAGATGTACTCCACATCGAGCTGGCCGCACGAGGGTGTCGACCTGGCCGGCAAGAAGGTCGCAGTGATCGGTACCGGTTCGTCCGGGGTCCAGACGATCACCGCGATCGCGCCGGTCGTCGGTGAGCTGACCGTGTTCCAGCGCACGCCGGTCTATGCCGTGCCTGCCCACAACGGGCCGAACGCGGAACGCCTCGCCGAGGCGAAGACGCATTACCGCGAGATCCGGGAGAGCAGCCGGACGACCCTCGGCGGACTGCAGTGCAACGACGGGACCCGGTTGTTGGTCGAGACCGATCCCGCAGAGGTGGCGATCGAACTCGATCGGCGCTGGGCCAACGGCGGACTGTGTTTCCCCAATGGATTCACGGACGTCTTCACCGACCCGGTGGCCAACGAGGCCGCAGGTGACTACATCCGTCGGCAGATCCGGGCAAAGGTCACCGACCCCGATCTCGTCGAAAAGCTGTTGCCGCACTACCCGGTCTCGACGAAGCGGCTGTGCGTGGACACCGGCTATTACGAGGTCTACAACCAAGACAACGTGTCGCTGGTCGACATCCGGGAGCACCCGATCCGCCGTATCACCGAGCGCGGGATCGTCGCCGGCGACACCGAGCACGAGTTCGATGTCATCATCTTGGCAACCGGATTCGATGCGATGACCGGTGCGCTCAACTCGATCGACATCAAGAACGGCGCGAAGACCCTGCGGGACAAATGGGCTCACGGCCCCCGCACCTACCTCGGACTGATGTCAGCGGATTTCCCGAACTTCTTCTTCGTGACGGGCCCGCAGAGTCCGTCGGTCCTGTCCAACATGCTGACGTCCATCGAGTACCACGTCGACTGGATCGCTCGCGCGATCGAGCACATGCGTGAACGAGGGTTGAGGCGCGTCGAGGTCGACAGCGAGGTCGAGGACAACTGGGTGAACACCACCAATGACCTCGCGGACCTGACCCTCTATCCGCAGGCGACGTCGTGGTACATGGGTGCGAACATCCCGGGCAAGCAGCGGGTCTTCATGCCCTTCGTGGGCGGCGTCGGCACCTACAAGCAGATCGGTGACGGCGTCGAGGTGGCGCACTACCACGGCTTCGAGATGGTCTGACCTCCCTCCGCTCGCGATGGACGTCACCGGGCCGGGCGCGCCGACAGTGACTGCAGTTTAGAGAACCCCACGTCAATCAATCCCGAGAAACAGCGAACGAAGGAGCAATCGATGTCCGAGGCCGTATCCGATGAACGCGCGATCATCGAGGTGGGACTGCGCTATGCGCGGAGTCTCGACACCCGAGATCAGGAAGCCTTCATGTCATGCTTCACCCCCGATGCAGCGTTCGGGCTGCCGAAGCTTCGAACCCAGACGGTATTGGACCAGACGCTGCAGTTCCTGGGCGAGTCGTTCTCCGCCACCCAGCACGTCACCACTCAGTTCCAGGTCGAGGTGTCCGGCGACACGGCATCGATGCACTCGTACTACATCGCCACTCACGTATGGCGTCAGAAGCTCGCCGATCCTCTGTTCGTGATGGGCGGCTTCTACGAGGATTCCCTGATTCGCACGTCCGACGGTTGGCGAATCCGCGATCGCCTTCTGAAGAATGTCTGGGTGACCGGCGACCGCGACGCCATTGCGGCAGCCGGAATGGGAGAACTCTTGGAGTAAGGCCTTGGGGCTGCGACGTCCATCGTCCGATGTGAGGAGCTCGGCTGGATGGAAGTGCCCCTGAGGAAAGCCCACAGCAAGCCCTCCGCAACGTCGCTACATCGATCCCGCTTGGGAGGAGTAATTTGTGAGTAACAACTTGAAAGGCAAGACCGCGCTCGTCACTGGCGGAGGGTCAGGACTGGGGGAAGCCATCAGCAAAGACCTCGCGAGGAACGGTGTCAACGTCGTCGTCTTCGACCTCGACATCGATGCAGCCACGCGTGTCGTGAACGACATTGCGGCCGCAGGCGGTGTCGCAGTCCAGTTCCAGGGCGACGCGGGCGTCGCCGACGACGGCAGGAAGGCTGTCGAACTTGCGGTCGCGACCTACGGTGCCCTCAACTACGCCGTCAACAATGCTGGAGTCGTCGGTGCCGATGTTCCGGTTGGAGACCTCGACTTTCAGGACTGGGACCGGGTCATTGGCATCAATCTGAGCGGAGTCCTCTACGGAATGCGCTATCAGATCCCGGCTATCCTCGCTTCGGGCGCCGCGGAAGGAGCCATTGTGAACATAGCCTCGGTTCATGGCGCCGTCGCCGCCCCTGGCTACTCCGCATATACGGCGGCCAAGCATGGCGTGGTGGGTCTGACCAGGAATGCTGCGGCTGAATACGGAGCTCAGGGGCTGCGCGTCAATGCGATCGGGCCTGGTTACATCAACACACCGATGATGGCCCCCGCGCCGGAGGAAGTTGTCACTGCGATCAAGGCGAAGCATCCGCTCGGCCGCCTGGGACAGCCGGAGGAGATCGCCAACGTGACCACGTTTCTCCTCTCCGACAAGGCCAGTTTCATGACCGGCTCGTATGTGTGCGTTGACGGCGGCTACACCGCAGTCTGAGCGTCAGGGCAGATACGTCCCTGGAGTGGTGGGGGTGATTCGGCGCGGGGCGTGAAGCAGGTGCCCGTCGGCAGACCTTCGGAGTGTAAGGCCAACCACGCAGTGAAAGACAATCACCGGCAGCCTTGCCGCTCTTCCCTGTCCGAACTTGTTCGAGGCCTTCCGCGCCGGTGAGACGGCGGCTCACCGTGGAGGCCGCGCGGCAACCAACAACCGCAAGGGCCGACTATGAGCGGTGACGTCGGCAGGTCGGTGACCTCGGTGACCCAGGCGCCGCGGTTGGCGGGCCTGGGCGATCGATGCTTGGTGGCCAGTCGCCGAAGACACCAGCGCCCACAACCTCCAGGCGAATCCGCCTCGGATTCGATTTAGTCGCGACGGAACCCCGGGACCGTCTGCTCCCACCTGCGTTGTGCACGCAGGAAACTCGACAGATCACCGAAACCGAGTCGATGTGCTGTCTCCGTTGCCGTCAGTTGGTCGACCTCCAGCAGTTCCCTTGCGACCGCGGCACGTACGTCGTCGACGATGCGCCGATAGCTGGTGCCCTCGGCGGTCAGTTTGCGACGGAGGGTGCGATCGGTCATGTGTAGCGCTTGCGCTGCGCCGACGATGCCGTCGTCGCGACCACCCAATCGCAACAGCCTGGCGCGGACAGCAGCGGCGGCGCCGCGTCGGTCCAACCGTTCGCTGAGGATCCGTTCGCAGAGCGAGATGCACTCCTGCGCGGTCTCAGCACATGCTTGCGGCAGTGCCTGGGTCAGGTACTCCCGCTCGAATACGATCGCGGTGTCGGCGGCGCCGAACTCGACCGGGACGTCGAAGAGTGGATGGCCGGCCACGCCTGCGAACTGCGACCGGACCGACAACAGCGGCACCGATGTGGAATCCCCGGCGAACAACTCGTTGTGAGTGGTCACCGTGGCAGCCAGGTCGCGTTCGATCAAGAACTGACGCACATCTTCTGGTACGCCGTCTCCGCTGAACCGGGTCGCGTATCGGCCGTCGGGGGTGATCTCCGCGGTCACCGTCGAGAATGCGAACGTCAACCCCAGGAGCCGCAACGCGGTATGGGTCATGTCGACCGTGCGAGGGCTGCTCAACAGAGCGAAACCGAGCTGTCCGTAGGTGGTCAGGTGAAACTTGCGACCCACCTCCAGTCCGAGTCCGGGGCGGTTCTTCATCAAGGTGAGGAAATTTCGCGTGGCGGTGATCTCTTGCCGCGCATCGACCAGAGTCACCGAGCTGTCGAGTTCCTCCGGAGACAGGCCCGTCGAAGCCAGTACCGCCTCGCGGGAGTAACCGTGCTCGACGGCGTGGTCGGCCATGATCCGGACGCCCAGGGCTGTCCGTGGATGATCCCAGTGGCTGAGCGACGCGGCAAAAGTGCCCGGGCGTCCCTTGTCGAACACACGTTCTTCTTCGGGAGCGTTCGGCGGGTTTGTCGAACTCGCGAAGGGATTGATCATCTTCACCTCACCACTGAATCCTAGGCAACCGGGCGGGCGCGAGAGGGGAAACCGTGAAACACCCGACCCGCGGACCACGCAGAGCGTCCACCCGGTGGTGTGCGTGCGCTCAAAGTCGACCAAAAGGGCTGTGCCGGTGGTGCTTTAGAAGTATTGTCCCGCCTGGGAGGCGCCCTACCGGGCGGCGCGCTCGCCGATCCGAGGTGCCTCGGTCACGCCGTCCCGGGCGAGGTCGGCGGCGATCCACTCACGCAGGTCCACCTTCCTGATCTTGGTTCCGGACATCGGCCACTCCGTGACGATACGCAGATACCGGGGGATCTTGAACGAGCTGATGGCACCGCTGCAGAAGTCGACCAGATCGTCGAGGGTCAGCGAAGCGCCGGGGGCGAGCTGGACGTAGGCGGCTGGGACCTCCTGGTAGCGCGCGTCCGGTGCGGCAACCACCTGGGCGTGTGCGACAGCGGGGTGCTGGGCGAGGTAGTCCTCGATCTCGACCGCTGCGACGTTCTCGCCGCCGACCTTGAGCATGTCCTTGATCCGACCGCCGAAGACGACGTTGCCCTCAGCGGTCACCATGGCCCGGTCCCCGGAATGGAACCAACCGTCGGCGTCGATGGCGGCGGCGGTGCCGGCGGGGTCTTTGTAGTAGCCCTCGAACATCGAGTATCCGCGGATGCACAGCTCGCCCATCTGGTCGGTGCCGGAATCCTGACCGGTATCTGGATCGACGATCTTGACCTCCATCCCGTCGACCGGCCGGCCCAGTGTGCGCAGCCGGATCTCGGGCGGGTCGTCGGGCATCGGCATGAGCAGGTTGGGTCCGCACTCGGTGGAGCCGTAGCACGTCAGTTGATGTGCCTGCGGCACGGCCTGTTCGAACTGAGTGATCCGCTCCGGGGTGGCGATGTTCTGGATCAGGCGAACCGCGCTCAAGTCCGTGGCGCCGAAGTCGGGATGCTCGAGGACTGCCTGCCAGATGGTTTCGAAGATGGGGAAGAGGACGGTGCAGCGCTCAGCGGCGATCATGCGCAGCGCGGCACCAGGTTCGAAGTGACCGGCATGGCAGAAGGTGGCGCCGACGGAGAAGCAACTGAGCATCGGCACGAGGCCCCCGCAATGGAAGAGCGGAAGCGGATTCCAGAAAGAGTCAGCGGGTTCCAGCAAGAACCGGGTGTGCGCGACATTCGCGGCGTGTCGGGCCAGTGCCTCATGGGTCAGCAGACAACCTTTGGGATAGGCGGTCGTGCCGGACGTGTACATCAGCAGAGCGATGTCGCGGACACGGACCCGTTGCCGCAAGGTCTCGATCCGAGACGGGTCGACTGCTGCGGCACCGGCCTCGAACGTCGCGCGGTCGAGCATTCCCGGCGTCGAGCCCGAGAGGTTCACCACCGCCCGGAGTCGCGGTGCTGCTTCGAGGTGCAGCCGTCCCGGCTCGCCGCCGGCGAGGTCGGACAGCACCGTGCTGATCAGTTCGGCGTAGTCGGTGCCGTTGGGGTCCGAGGCCACGAGCAGCACGTCGATGTCGGCGTGTTCGATGACATAGGACAATTCATGCGCCTTGAACCGGCTGTTGATCGGCACGCATACGGCACCGAGCTTCGCGGTGGCGAGCAGCGCGGTCACGTAATCGGACGTGTTGGGCATCAGGATGCCGACCGTGCTGCGGCCGGTGACTCCGAGCGCGAAGAGGCTTGCGGCGATGTGGTCGATCCGGGCCGCGAGCTCCGGATACGTGAAGCGAGCGTCGGGCATGACCAGAGCAGTGGCGTCGGAATGCTGTGCTTGCGCGTCTACCAGATCGCCGAGCGTCGTTACGCGAATGACCATGTCGGTTCCTCATCGATCGTTTGTCGGGTTGTCGTCCGTTGGACGACAGAACCGGTGGTATCCGAGCCGAATCTGCGACGCGGATACCACCGGTCGGGTGTCAGGCGGAGACGGAGTCGCGTCCGCCGACCTTCTGCAGGAACGACAGCAACTCGGCGTTGTACGTGGCCGGCTCTTCCATGTGAGGTGCGTGGCCACAGCCGGACATCGTGAACAGACGGGCGTCCTTGAACAGCTCGATGGACGCCTGGACGCCGTCGAACGGGATGAAGGCGTCCGCGTCGCCGGCGATCACCAGTACGGGGCGATCGAGCTGCCGGGCCAGATCGCGCTGGTCGATGTCAACGAGCTCCCGGAGGCTCTGCTCGGAGCGCGGACCGTTCTGGGCGAACTGGGTCCAGGCCCACTGCGACAGGTCCGGCGAGACCGGCTTGGCGAAGCAAGCGTCGGCGATCACCCTCATTCCCGCCGCGCGGTCCTGTGCCATCAGCGCGAGGGAGTCCGCGGTGCCCTGGCGATCGTTGCCGTACGGCCAGTCGCCGGTCGGGCTGAATCGCGGCGTCGCCGCACCGGTCAGGACCACGCCGCCGAGGTTGTCACCCAGCCGCGATGCAGCCTCCATGACTACCGCGCCGCCGAGCGACCAGCCGTTGAGGATCGGCTTGACGAGCCCGCACTTTTCGACAAGCGCCACCACATCGGACGCGATGGCGCCGATCGAGGCGTCGGTGAAGTCCTTGTCGGACTCCCCGCAACCGCGGTGATCGAGTGTCAGGACCTCGTGTCCGGCCCCGAGAAGCGCGCCGAGCACGGTGTTCCACAGACGTGTCGTACCCCCCCAGCAGTGCACCAACACCACGGGGGTTTTGTCTCCGGCGAAGTGCTCATAGTAGACGTGCTTGCCGTCCTCGACCTCGAGATACGCCATTTCTGCTCCATTCGTCGTTGTAATCAGATGCGCCGAGCGGCGCGTAAGTCAATGGGTCCCGAATGAGGCCCGGCACCGGCCTCGTCGACGGTGCCGGGCCGGGGCTCAGCTGACGGTGGCGGCCGATCGGGCGTCGACGAGATCGAAGCCGCGACTCTCCGACTCCTCGAGCATGTCGAAATAGGCGGGCACCCCGCCGAACCAGTAGAGGATCTTGTGTGCCTTGCCGGGGATGTTGGCACCGAGGTACCAGCTGTGGGCTTCCTCGCCCTTGGCGAGGACCGTCGAATCGAAGGCCTCCTGCGTGACGCGGAACCAGTCGTCTACCGTCTGGCGGGACACCTCGGCGACGCGGCCATCCTCCTCGCAGAGCGTGATCACCTTGCCGATCCACTCGGCCTGATGCTCGATGACCGGCGGGTTGTTGGCAAAGGGGCCCTGGGGGCCGAGGATGGTGAAGAAGTTGGGGAAATCGTCGACCATTATCCCCATGTAGCTCTCCGCGCCGTCGGCCCAACGGTTCTCGATCGTCTGACCGCCGCGACCGCGGACGTCCATGTGCGTGAGAGCCCCGCTCACCGCGTCGAATCCGGTGGCGATGATGACGATGTCGAATTCCAGCTCGCCCTCAGCGGTCTGCAAACCCTTCTCGGTGAACTGCTCGATGGGGTTCGTGTTGACGTCGACGAGGGTGACGTTGTCGCGATTGAACGTCTCGTAGTAGAAGTGCCCGAGGGGAACCCGCTTACCGCCGACTGGGTGGTTCGTCGGGCATAGCAGCTCGGCGGTCTTCGGGTCCTTGACGATCGCCCGAATCTTGTTGCGGACGAATTCGGAAGCCAGATCGTTGCACTCCTGATCGGTCAGGAGGTCGTCGAATGTCTCGAAGATGTAGCGGAATCCGCCTGATTCCCAGCCTGCCTGCAGTACCTGGTCGCGAGTGGCGGGTTCGGTGTCGCCCGAGATCCGATTGACCGGGTCGAACGCCATTCCGAACGGCTGGTCCCGGACCTGGGCCCACACGCGGTCGTAATCTCGCTTGATCGCATTGCGGTGCAAGTCGGTCAGTGCGAAGTTGCGACCCGGCATCACGAAGTTCGGAGTCCGCTGGAAGACGGTGAGGGTCTCGGCTTCCTGGGCCACGAGCGGAATGATCTGGATCGCCGTGGCGCCGGTACCGACGACGGCGACCCGCTTGCCGGTGAAGTCGACGCCCTCTTTCGGCCAGTTCGACGAGTGGTGGGCCTCGCCTTTGAAGTTCTCGACGCCGCCGAAGGGGAAGTGCTGGATGCCGAGCTGTCCGGTCGCTGCGACGACGTAGCGGGACGTGTAGGTCTGGCCGGTGCTGGCTGTGACGGTCCACAGCTGGGTGTCCTCGTCGAACTTCGCGGCTTCCACCGTGACGCCGAATTCGATGTCCTTGCGCATGTCATGACGATCCGCGACGTGACTCAGATAAGCCTGGACCTCCGCCTGGGTGGGGAAGCGTTCCTTCCAGTCCCACTCCTGCTGTAGGTCTTTGTCGAACGAGTAGCAGTAGACCCAGCTCTCGCTGTCCGTGCGTGCACCGGGATAGCGGTTCCAGTACCAGGTTCCGCCGACGTCGGTGCCCTTCTCGAGCACCTTGGTGGAGAGTCCGCGGGACCGTAGCTCATGCAAGCAGCGGAGACCGCCGAAGCCGGCTCCGATGACGATGGCCTCGACGTCCACGTCGTCCCTTCTTCCCGCGGCGTGTGCAGCGTTTGTCACTGTGACTCCTTTTGTAGCTATCGGTGGTGCTGCGTTCGGCGATCCGATGCAGCGTGCAAAATTGGTCGTTGATCTCGGCCGACGAGTGACCGCCATGTGTCGGCCAGTGTGGTGGGCGTCGGCGCGGCCAGATCCTGTGGCGGTGATCACTCAGAATCGTGATTCAATCGAGGGGCTCGAAACTGTCCGAGTACGAGACAGCTCGGGACGCCACCAGATGGCTGTGTAGCGATATGGGACAGTTGTGTCGCATCGCTTCAGGGTTGACTCAAGTCACAAAGGTGAAGTCATAGAGGCTTCGGTCACACAGGGAACGTGGAGGCTTTTACATGATCCTTGACCATCGAGAGCGGGCTGTCCGCACGGCGCGCGAGGAGTTCTTGTCGGGCGATACACCGGTCCGCGACATTCGACCCGAGATCGCGGCGTCATGGCGTCGGTCGCAGTTGTGCGGGGTCGCCCCGAACGCGATCGAGGTGCCCTTCCTTCCGCACCTCGACGGGGCCAATCGGCTGCTCATGAGCGCGGCAACTCCAGTCATCGACTGGCTTGCGGAGCGGCTTCCCAGCGGAACTGCCGTCATTCTCGCGGACTCCGAGGCTCGGATCTTAGACCGCCGCGCCGCGGATCCCACATACTCCCGCTACCTGGACGAGGTGTTCTGCGTGCCGGGCTCGGTGTACAGCGAGGAACACATCGGCACAAACGGGATCGGCAGCGTGATAGAGACGGCCGCACCCGTCGCCATCGCTGGTGCCGAGCACTACCGCGACAACTTCCAGGACTTCACCTGCGTAGGGGCGCCCTTGCGGCACCCGCTCACTCAGAAATTGGTGGGCGTACTGAACGTGTCGAGTTCGTACCGGCACTCCCACGACCTGATGATCCCACTCATGCTCTCCGCGGCCCGAGACATCGAGTCCCGCATGTATGCCGGGTCTTCACTGCAGGAGCGAATGCTCCTGGAGGAATTCCTCGGGGCGTCTCGCCGAACGTCGGCCGCGATCGTCAGCCTCAATCAGGATTTCCTGATCACCAACAATGCGGCCGCAACACTTCTGGATGCGAACGATCATGCGCTTCTGTGGGAATTCGCGACCTCGTCGACGACCGAACGTTGCGAGTTCGTGGGTGAATTGCAGTTGCACGGAGGAACAGTCGTCCAGGCCAGAGGCCGTATGGTCGGCGAGGGTCGAGAGGGTGCAGCTGGAGTGCTCATCGAGCTTCGCGGGGACACCGTGGGGTCGCCCCACCGGAAGTCGGCTACACACATGTCCGACCCGGAGGTGCCGGGACGGAGTGCCGCGTGGCTACGCGTCATCGGTGATGTCACCGCCGCTGCACGTGCGGGTCGTGACGTCGTCCTCACCGGCGAGGGCGGGACGGGTAAGAGTCGACTGGCAACACGCGTGGCCGGTGACGACGCGGCCGTATTCGAGTGTGCTCTCGCGGCGCTCGACCAGGACTGGGCAGTGCAGGTCCGGCGCGCGCTCGAAGGACCAGGAACCGTCATCCTCCGCCATCTCGAGGTTCTCCCGCCCAGTCACACCGCTCTTCTCTCCGCGCTTCTCGACGGACCCCGCAGCGCGCGCGTGATCGCCACGGTCAAGACCACCGGCCTGGCCGATCAGGCGGTTCGACTCATGGACCATTTCGGAGCGCGGTTCGAACTTCCTCCGCTGCGTGACCGCCCCGAGGACATCCCGGACATCGTCACCGCGCTGCTGCGAGAGCCGGACGGGGCCCCGACGCCGCGCATCCAGCCCGCCGCCATGCAGGCGCTTCGCGGTCTGCCCTGGCCCGGCAACGTCCGCGAACTGGGCGCCGCGCTCGAATCGGCTCGGTTGCGTTCTCTCGGCGGAGACATCGGGCTCACCGATCTTCCGCCCGAGTACCGTCGTGCTGTCGGAGCGCCCCTCCCGACGCTGCAGCGATCGGAAAGGGATGTCATTCTGACAGCGCTGGCCGACTCTCGCGGCAACAAACTCGCCGCGGCGGAACGTCTGGGAATCGCGCGGTCCACGCTGTATCGAAAGATGCGGGCTCTGGGCATCAAGGAAGCGTGACGTCGACCTGATTCGATCCATCTCAACGACTCGAACAGCTGTCGGGTTGTTCCGGAGAAACTTCCGACACGAGGCGCGAGCGCATAACGCCGCTCTGGAAGAGACTCAAGTCTGACCAATAGTCGACGAGCGTCTGACAAGGGAGTGCGATGTCTCAGCGAATTCTGTTACTGAACCCATGGGGTATGGATTACATGGATGCGCCGGCAGAGGAGGTGGTCGGACCGCGAGTCCGACCCGATACGACGATCGAGGTCCGCAACCTGGGCGATGGCGCTCCCCCGCTTCCGTGGCCAGTCCCAGGAATTGAGTCCACGATGGTCGCCGCCGCGCAGCGAGCACAAGCGGAGGGCTTCGACGGCGTGGTCATCGCCTGCTCGGGGGACCCATGCCTGCAGGTGGTCCGTGAGGCGGTCGACATTCCGGTGTCCGCTCCGACCGAGGCGGCAATTCGCATGTCGCGCGCGTTCGGCAAACTGGCAATTCTTGCCCGGCAGCTGCCGGACAGCTACGCATCGCGTCTTCGGTCGCTGGGCAGCGGAGACTTCTGGCAGACCACGGCCCGCGAAAACGGCTTGAACGAGGGCGAGTACGCATTCCGCCGAGTGCCGATAACCAATCATCCGGAACCCGACGTGCTCGACCACCTGACTTCCGCCGACCCAGATCGACTGCGTGAGTTGACCCTCGACGCGATGACTCAGGCGCTGCGCACCGACGGCTTACGGCAGGCCGCGGCAGCTGTCGCCGAGGACGGCGTAGATGCCGTGTACTTCGCCTGCACCTTCTTCAGCAAGGGGATCGCAGAGCTGAACACTGACGGCGCGTACTTCGGGGTTCCCGTCCTCAACCCGCTGGTGTCGGCGGCGAACTTCGTTGAATCGGCCATCATCTCCCAGAGTGCGGGTGCGGTCACCAGCTCGTTTGTGTGATTCACCTCAATCATCCGTAATGACAGTAAATTTAAAGGAATTTAGTATGCGCGAATCGAATTCGGACACGCCGCAGTCAAAAGGGCCCCTCCGTTTCTGTATGTTCACGACCAACGCCCCGGCGGGATTCCCGGGTTCGCCGTGGAATCAGCCGCTGGGTGCTGATCACGACTACCGGTCGTTGAAGTCCTGGATGGACCTGGCCCGTACCCTCGAAGAGGCGCGGTTCGACGCCATCTTCTGGGCGGACCACTCCGGTGTCTACGACACCTATGAGGGCTCGCGAGACGCAACCGTCCGTCGCGGTGTGCAGTTCCCGATCAACGACCCCAGCGCGCTGGTGCCTGCACTTGCCGCGGTCACCGAGAACCTCGGTTTCGCGTTCAGCGCGAACGTCATCCAGGAGCATCCCTACAGCTTCTCGCGACGCGTCGCCACCCTCGATCATCTCACGCAGGGCCGGGTTGCCTGGAATGTCGTGACGTCGTTCCAGAGGTCGGCATGGCGCAACGTCGGATTCGAGGAAGTCGCCGATCATGCCCAGAGGTATGCGCGGGCCGAAGAGTACGTCGATGTCTGCTACAAGCTGCTCGAAGGTAGCTGGGAGGATCGCGGGGTCATCCGTGATCCAGAGACCGGGATCTACGCAGACCCGACTGCTGTGCATTCCATCGATCACGTCGGCGAGTTCTACCGGTCAGCGGGACCGCTGTGCGTCGAACCGTCGCCGCAGCGGATGCCGGTCATTTTCCAGGCGGGCTCGTCTAGCACGGGGCGATCATTCGCGGCGCGGAACGCGGAGGCGATCTTCATCTCGGCGAAGAGCCCTCAGGGCGCGGCCACTTTTGTCCAGGATGTGCGTAAGCTCGCCGAGGAATCGGGCCGCGATCCGGGTGACATCCTGATCTTCCAAGCCATTTCCGCCATCGTCGGGCCCACGGAAGAAGAGGCCCAGCGCAAGGCAGACGAGATGCGGGCATACCTGAGTGACGAAGCGAGTCTCGCCTACCAGAGTTCCGCCATGGGACTCGATCTCAGCGGACTCGATCTCGACTCTCCCATCGGCGATCTGAATACGGATGCGATGCAGGGAGCAGTCCGGGCCCTGGCCGAGGCGGCACCGAACAAGCAGTGGACCTTCCGCGAGGTGATCCAGAAGCCCATGACACCGCACGTTGTGGGCACCGGAGAGCAGGTCGCCGATTGTATCGAAGAGTGGGCGGCTGCGGGTCTTGACGGAATCAATTTGTCGTTCATCAACGGCCCGGGTGAAGTCGCCGACTTCACCCAGTACGCGGTGCCCGTACTGCAGGCGCGCGGGCTCATGCAGACCGAGTACGCTCCGGGGACCCTGCGGGACAAGTGGTTCGGCTCAGCCCGCGTCAACGATCGGCACCCGGCGGCCAGCTATCGCCGAGCGGCGCTTGCCGAGAAGGGCAGTGGCTAGATGGCTCGGCACCTCGAGGTGGCCGAGGACGACACCGACTTGACGAGACCTTTTCAAACGCTCGTCCGCGAACGTCGTTCCTATCGCAGCTTCTTACCGGAGCCCGTGGATGAGGAGACGTTGCGCGAGGCGCTGGCCGATGCGTCGTGGTCGCCGTCGAATTGCAACACCCAGCCGTGGGAGGTCCACATCGTCTCCGGCGCCGCTCGGGACCGTCTCGTCGCCGCACTGCTGGAGGCCGAAGAGAAGTCCCCCCCGACTCCCGACTTCACCTTCGATGCGTCGGCGTACCAGGGCGCACTGGGGGAGCGCCGGCAGGCCCAAGGCGCTTCCTATCACGAGGCATTGGGAGTCGAGCGGAAGGACTACAAGAAGCGTCGTTCGGTTTCCGTCCAGAATCTTCACTTCTTCGGTGCACCGCACGCGGCGTTCCTCTTCATGCCCGCAGTCGGAGACTCCGTGCGCGTGGCTTCCGACGTGGGCATGTTCGCACAGACCTTTCTCCTTGCTCTGGCAGCCCGAGGTCTCTCGGGCGTACCGCAGACGACCCTCGGGATGTTCGCCGACACCGTGCGCGAGGAGCTGGGGATCTCGGACGAATCGAAGCTCTTGTTCGGCATCTCGTTCGGACGACCGGACCCGAACGCACCCGCCTACCGCTATCGGATTGGACGAGAGCCCGTCGAGAACATCGTCACGGTGCATACCGGGTGACCGAATGCAGCAGCCCGCCAATGGAGCGTGGCGCTGCCTGAGGCTGACATCTCAAGCCGGCCGACCGAACAGGTCGGCCGGCTTGATTATTCATGCGGTCAACGACGCGTGCTAGAGGCACGTCGAACGTTGCGAACCAACGTGACCCGATAGGCGGCCACCGCCGTCAGGCTCTTGAGATGCTCACTGGGCACCCGCTTGAGGACCTTGGGTTCGGTCAGAGCGAGCATTCGGCGGTACGCGGTCTCCAGGGGGATACCGAACTCCTCGAACACGGTCTGAGCCGAGGGCCCGCCGAAGGGTAACCAGCGCGCAAAATGCTCGATAAGGGCTAGGTCATATCGCTCGAGCATCGGACGATTCTCAGCGGAAGAGGATGCGTGCGATGATGATTCGCTGGACATGACAGAGTTCTTTCGTTTGTGGTGAGGGCGCCCGACCCGTCAGCTCAGTTCGATGACGAGGTCACCGGCTTCGACTTGCGCGGTCGAGGTGATGGCAACGCGAGCGACCGTTCCCCCCTTGCGGGTGGTGATGGCGGCTTCCATCTTCATCGCTTCGATGGTGGCGATGGTGGTGCCGGGTTCGACGTCGTCTCCGACGGCCACGGCGACGGTGACGACACCGGCGAAGGGGGCCGCGACATGGAGGTCATTGCCGGGTTCGGCCTTCTCCGCAGCGGGGATCTCCACGCCGACGGCTCGATCGCGAACCTGCACCGGTCGCAACTGCCCGTTGAGGATGGCCATCACCGTTCGCATGCCGTGGTCGTCGGGCTCGCTGACGGCTTCGAGTCCGGTGAGCAGATCCACGCCTGGTTCGAGTTCGACACTGTGCTCCTCCCCATAGCGCAACCCGTAGAAGAACTGGGCGGTCGAGAGTAGGGAGGTGTCGCCGTAGGTGTTGCGGTGCTGTTCGAACTCGCTCGTCGGTGCGGGAAAGAGCAAGCGGTTCAACAATTCCTGCCGGTCGCGCCCGGGCTGACGCAACGTCTGCTCGTCGGCATCGGAGAGGGTGTTGACC
Source organism: Gordonia sp. KTR9 (assembly GCF_000143885.2). Classification (NCBI taxonomy): domain Bacteria; kingdom Bacillati; phylum Actinomycetota; class Actinomycetes; order Mycobacteriales; family Gordoniaceae; genus Gordonia; species Gordonia sp. KTR9. The sequence continues at coordinate 4,979,346 of NC_018581.1, read as the reverse complement.
TGCGATGCGGCTGCGCGACCCTCAAGTGCTCTGGTGCGCAGGGGTTCTGGCCAACCGCCCGCAGGATCGCCGAGCTCACCCCGGAGGAACCCGACGACCGAATCCGGGATGTCGTAGGCCGAGGGGTTTTCGGCGAATCCCGCGGCGGATATTCCTCCGCCGACCAGGGCCAGGGCCAGGTCACCGACGACCTTTGAGGAGGGGGTGACCTTGATCAGCCGACCGAGCATGCGGTCGGCCGCAGCGTAGGCGTGTTCGATCGCCTCGAAGCGGTCGCCGAGCCCCAGCGCGATGGCCTGCTGGCGCAGGTTAGACAACTGCCCGCCGGGGATTTCGTGGTGGTAAACCCGTCCGGTGGGTGCGGGCAAACCGGATTCGAACGGCGCGTACACCTTCCGTACCGATTCCCAGTAAGGTTCGAGGTCGCACACGGCGGCGAGGTCGAGTCCGGAGTCGCGCGGGGTGTGCGCGGTTGCCGCCACGATCGCCGATAGCGAGGGCTGGCTGGTGGTTCCTGCCAACGGCGCCGACGCGCCGTCGACTGCGTCCGCGCCTGCCTCCCATGCCGCGAGGTAGGTGGCCAGCTGTCCGCCCGGGGTGTCGTGGGTGTGCACATGGATCGGGAGGTCGAATTCCCGACGCAGGGCCGAGACGAGTCGGGTGGCGGCCGGGGCGCGGAGCAGTCCGGCCATGTCCTTGATCGCCAGGATGTGTGCGCCTGCGGAGACGATGTCTTCGGCCAGGCGCAGGTAGTAGTCGAGGGTGTACAGATTCTCACCCGGGTCGGCGAGGTCGCCGGTGTAAGACATCGCGACCTCGGCGACGCCGGTACCGGTTGCGCGCACGGCGTCGATGGCCGGTCGCATCGCCTCGACGTTGTTCAGTGCATCGAATATCCGGAAGATGTCGACACCGGTCGCGGCGGCCTCGTCGACGAAGGCAGTGGTCACCGACGTCGGGTACGGGGTGTATCCGACGGTGTTCGCGCCGCGCAGCAGCATCTGGAGACAGATGTTGGGGATCGCTTCGCGCAGTGCCGCCAGCCGCTCCCACGGGTCCTCTTTGAGGAAGCGCAGGGCCACGTCATACGTTGCGCCACCCCAGCACTCCACCGACAACAGCTCCGGCGTCGACGCCGCCACATACGGCGCCACGGCCAACAGGTCGCTGGTCCGGACCCTGGTGGCCAGCAGTGATTGGTGCGCGTCACGGAAAGTGGTGTCGGTGATTCCGAGTTGCGGGCGGGCCCGTAGGTCGGCGGCAAAGCCCTCGGGACCCAGTGTGAGCAGTCGTTGCCGGGAGCCCGCCGGCGGTGAGGCCGGCCCTGGCCTGGTCAGCGCTGGCAGTTTGTCTCGTGGATCGACCGCGATCGGGTGCTCGCCGTGTGGCCGGTTGACCGTCACGTCGGCGAGGTAGGTGAGGATCTTCGTGCCCCGGTCCGCGGACACCCGTGCGGTCAACAACTCCGGACGTTGCTCGATGAACGCGGTGGTGATCCGGCCGGCTCGAAACTCGGGGTCGTCGAGGACCGCCTGTAAGAAAGGCACATTCGTGGCGACTCCACGGATGCGGAACTCGGCGACCGCGCGGCGCGCACGGGCGACCGCGGTGTCGAAGTCGCGACCCCGGCACGTCAACTTCACCAGCATCGAATCGAAGTGAGCGCTGACTTCGGCGCCCAGTGTGGCACCACCGTCCAGACGCACGCCCGCACCACCTGGAGTGCGGTAGGCGGTGATGCGGCCGGTATCGGGCCGGAAGCCGTTCGTCGGGTCCTCCGTGGTGATGCGGCATTGCAGGGCGGCGCCACGAATCTGCAACCGGTCTTGCGACAGACCGAGATCGGCCAGCGTCTCGCCGGAGGCGATCCGCATTTGCGACTGGACCAGATCGACATCGGTGATCTCTTCGGTCACCGTGTGTTCGACCTGGATTCGAGGATTCATCTCGATGAACACGTGCTGACCACGCTCGTCCAACAAGAACTCGACGGTGCCGGCACACGAGTAGCCGATGTGACGGGCGAAGGCGACGGCGTCCGCGCAGATCTTCGCTCGCAGTTCCGCGGACAGATTCGGCGCCGGGGCGAGCTCGATCACCTTCTGATGCCGTCGTTGCAGACTGCAGTCCCGCTCGAAGAGGTGGATCACGTTCCCCTGGGTGTCGCCCAGGATCTGTACCTCGATGTGGCGCGGGTTGATCACCGCCTGCTCGAGGAACACCGTCGGGTCACCGAACGCCGACTCCGCTTCTCGTGATGCTGCCCTGATCGCCTCGCCCAACTCCTCGGCTTCCGCAACCCGGCGCATCCCCCGACCACCGCCGCCGGCTACGGCCTTGACGAACACCGGGAACGACATCGCCTCTGCGGCGGCCAGCAACTCATCGACATCGGCCGACGGAGCGGATGACGCCAGCACCGGCAGGCCGGCTTCCCGCGCTGCTGCCACTGCTCGGGCCTTGTTCCCGGTCAGCTCCAGCACCTCGGTGGGCGGCCCTATGAACGTGAGCCCGGCCGCCTCACAGGCCGCGGAGAGATCCGGATTCTCGGACAGGAATCCGTAGCCCGGGTAGATCGCATCCGACCCCGACCGGCGTGCCGCGGCGACTATCTCCTCCACCGACAGATAGGCCCGCACCGGGTGGCCCGGCGCACCGATCTGATAAGACTCGTCGGCCTTCAGCCGATGGGTGGAGTTTCGATCCTCATACGGGAACACCGCCACCGTCGCGGCTCCGAGTTCGTATGCGGCACGAAAGGCTCGAACAGCGATCTCGCCGCGATTGGCCACCAAAATCTTGTCAAACACCGGGTTGTTCCTCGTCTAGGTCGTGGGGGTCTCGCGTGCAGATCGCCTGCGCCGGCGGTCGTCGCCTGGCACCCGACGGTCGAAGCCAACCATCGGGAAGAGCCTGAGCTCGTGGATCGGACCTCGCTCAGCTGGAGGTCATGGGTGAGGTACGCCCCCGGTAGAACAACAGCGGCGGACGCTCGTCCTGCACCGTATGGGTAACTCGTCCGACGACGATCTCGTGATCACCGCCGGGATGGATCTCTTCGATGTCGCACACCAGGCGGGCGATGGCTCCGCGGAGGGCCGGTAATCCGTCCGGGAGTGAGTCGAGTTCCACCCCATCGAATTTCGGCCCACCCGAGCGGGCGAAGGCGCCGGCGAGCGCCGCCTGCTCGGCACCGAGGATGTTCACCGCGAATCGCCCGGTCGCCCGGATTCCCGGCCAGGTGCTCGAGGAGAGCCCGGGGCAGAACAGGATCAGGGGAGGGGTGAGCGACAGGGAGGTGAACGAGTTGACCGCCATCCCCAACGGGCTGCCGTCGGTGTCACGGCCGGTGACAACGGCGACCCCGGTGGCCCAGCGGCCACACACGTCCCGTAGTACCTCCGTGCTCACGGGCTCCTGTAGGTCGGTCATGCGGATTCCTTTCTCTTCGCGTGTCCGGTGGACTCGAGTGCGGTGATGTCGCCATCTGTAGTCCCGAACTGCCGGGTGGGGGGCTCCGGTGCAGGTGCGCACCCGGTCGGACCGTCGAGCCCGTGTCCGAGGAGCCGGGTTTTCGTCTCGAGATAGGCTCTGTTGTCCGTTCGGACGGGGGTTCGGAGCGGAACGAGTTCGACCTCGATGCCGGCCCGCTCCAGTGCTGTTAGCTTGTCCGGGTTGTTGCTCAGCAGGCGGACACGACCGAGTTCGAGCATGCGCAGCATGTCCACTGCGGGTCCGTAGTCGCGAGCGTCGACGGGATGCCCGAGGAGCACGTTGGCTTCGACGGTGTCGTAACCCGTGTCCTGGAGGGCGTAGGCCTTGATCTTCTCGAAGAGACCGATCCCGCGACCCTCGTGCCCCCGCACGTACAGGACCGCCCCGACTCCTGCGGCGCCGATCTCGGCGAGGGCGAGGTCCAGCTGATCGCCACAGTCACACCGCCATGAACCGAGTACGTCGCCTGTCAAACACTCGGAGTGCACGCGGACCAGCGGAGCGTCGACCGTCGCCAAATCCCCGAGAATGAGGGCCAGGTGTTCGGTGCCGCTGCTGTCTCGGTGAGCCACCGCGGAGAAGGTCCCGTAGCGCGTGGGGAGTCGTGCACCGACAGGAGGCTCTACGTGGTCAGGCGCGTCGAGGTGGGCGACGAGTTCGGCAACCGTGATCAGCGGGATGTCGAGACGGCGCGCCAACCGACGGAGGTAGGCGCCGTCGGCCGCGGACCCCTCGTCGTCGAGCACCTCACAAATGGCGGCCGCCGGTGTCAGACCGGACAATCGGGCGAGGTCCACCGAGGCCTCGGTGTGCCCGCGCCGAACCCGTACACCGCCGTCGACCGCGCGAAGCGGGAAGATGTGGCCGGGTCGTCGGAGCTGCGCCGGCTGGGTGGCCGGATCGGCGATGGCGCGTACGGTGGTGGCTCGGTCCGCGGCCGAGATGCCGGTTCCGGTGGCCACGGAGTCGACCGACACCGTGAATGCAGTGCCGTGGCTGTCACTGTTCGACTCGACCATCTGCGGCAGATTCAACCTGTCGATGATGGAACCGTCAGCCGCGACGCAGACCAGGCCGCGCCCCTCGTTGATCATCGTGTTCAGATGCGCTGCGGTGGCGAATTCTGCGGCGACGACGAGGTCGCCTTCGTTCTCCCGCGATGCGTCGTCGACGATGATCACCAGCTCCCCGGCGGTGAACGCACGGATGGCGTCGTCAACGGTGCTGTTCTTGCCGGTCACGCGCCCGACACTCCTGGCATTGATGTCCATCTCGAGCCTCCTCGTATCCACGGCATAATCACTGGTTTGCGGGCCGGAACCGTGACAGCCCCTCGACGGCCTTGGTCCGGATGTGGCCGACGTCGGATCCGATCGTGAGGAAGTCGGCCTCCTCGTCGAGGCCGAATCCGACGGGCGCACCGATCCGCGCACCGGTCGGACGAATAGCGGACTGGACACCGATGAAGATCTCGCGGATCTTGTCTCGGTCGGCGTACATGTCCAATCCGAGATCCTGGGACAGGTCGGCGGGGCCGAAGAACAGGTAGTCGATGCCCTCGATGGCCGCGATCTGTCCGGCGCTCTCGATCCCCGCCATCGTCTCCAACAGCGGTATGAGCAGCACGTTCTGGTTGTGATGCGCGGCCCGCACCTCCCACTCGGTGGCAAGGAAGCCGGCGCCGGGCGTCTGCGGGCACTTGCCGCGGCCGCCCGGTTCGTACCGAGTCGCGCTCACGAGTCGCTCGATCTCCGTGGTGTCCTCGGCCTTCGGGATCACGATCCCGTGCGCACCTGCATCCAGAGCCTGCTGGAGCGCACCTGCGGTGGGTTCCAGAACGCGGATCAGAGGTACGGCTCCGCCCGACTCGACGGCGCGGACATGGTTCACCGCCGCCGTCAGATCAATCATCCCGTGCTCGCGATCGATGATGACGAAGTCGTAGCCGGACGAGGCGAAGATCGCGCTGGTCGACGCATCGTTCGTCATCACGAATGCGCCCAGGGGACGCACCCCGCGATCCACCACGCTGTCGAAGCGCTCTCGGGCCGACGTCTTCATGCCGACTCACCCCCTTCAGAATCTCCGGTCGAGGAGGGGACGAGTACCACCTTGATCGGGCGCTCATCGGTGTTGAACGATGCGACCTGTATCGCGTGGGCCGCCTCGGACAGGTCGAAGCGGTGGGTGATCAGCTCGCCGAGATCGGTTCCCTCGTTTTTCATCTCGACCGCGAGTTCCAGTGCGGCTTCGACCGTGTGCGGGTGAGACAGCGCGTGCATGATGGTCACCTCCTTGCGCAGGAAGGCCATCCAATCCGCGGGCGCGGTGCCGGAGACCGAGACGTTGACGATGGTTCCCTGATGGCGCACCAGCCGTATGGCCAGTGCTTTCGCGGAGCCGGCACCCGATGCCTCGATGACGTAGTCGACCTCGTCGACAACCTCACGCACCTGATCCAGCAACTGGTCTTCTTCACCGGGAACGAGTGTCAGCGCGGCCTCGGCTCCGAGCCGGGTGGCTGCCGCAAGACGCTCCGAGTCGTGTTCGACCCCGATCACGATCACTTTCGCGCCGGCACGATGGGCCACCGCGGCGCACGCGAGACCCTGGGGCCCCGGTCCCAGGACGGCAACACGATCTCCAGCACCGATGCCGGCAAAGTTGTTCCACCGCAAGCCGTTCGCCAGAACCGAACACCCGACCAGAGCCGAGCCGAGGTCGAGCGCTTCCGGCACGCGGTACACCAGTGCGGCCTTGGGGACGAAGACGTGGCTCGCGTAGCCACCCCAGAGTCCGGGGGCCTTGCTCATCGAGATCTGCCCGTAGCCCTCACGATTCGGATTGTTCTCGCAGAGGTAGTACTGGCCCCGGTCACACAACAGGCAGCCGGCGCATGGCCAACGTGCTTCCACGGTGACTCGGTCGCCGACCTTCACGTCGCGTTCCGACGGTGAACCGGAGGCCACGACGCGTCCGATGATCTCGTCGCCGAAGATCAACGGAGCCCGCTTGTTCAGATGATCGAACTCCCCGCGGAACATGTGTAGCTCGGAACCGTCGACGCCGGCCATCTCGATCTCGACCAGGAGTTCGCCGGGCCCGAGGTCGGGCAGCGGAATCGATTCGAGCCGAAAGGCTTCCGGTCCGTCGTAGACGACTGCCGTAGCCGTTGAACCCTCGAGAAGGGATGTGTCCGCCATGGACGCTCCTGACCGTGCGAAGTACTCGGATATCGACTTCTCGATCATGACCGCGTGGGAGGGCGCGGGCGATGGACGAGCGTCGCGAGAAAAGACGCATTCGGTGAACGCGTGGTTGCACTTCTCGGTCTGTCATGGCCTGGCGAGGTGGCGGTCGGTACACCGCCGAAACGCGGCGCAGCGGATGACGGCGCGCCAACGGTCAGCAGAACTGCACGTCAGCGGGTTGAGTAGGCAGTTGAGGAGGTGGGTGCCGTGGTCTGGGCCAGGTCGCCATTACTTGCGTGACCGCGCAATCGATACGTGCGCCGACCCGTGGATTCTGGGTAGGTTGCCCCTGCGGGGTCGGTGCTTGCTCAACCGGCGAGTCCGCGGACCGTCAACAGGAAGGCCAGCAACTCATGGATCATGAAAAATACACCGGCACAGCAGGTTATATCGGGCTCGGCAACATGGGCGGCGGTATCGCCACTCGTCTGGCGCGCACTGGTGTGAAACTTGTCGTGTTCGACATCGACCCGAATGCCGTCGACAAACTGGTGGCCGAAACGGCCTCGGCCGCGAGCTCCGTCGGTGAACTCGCCACCGCGTCGGACACGATCATCGTCTGCGTAGACCCCGAACACATTGTCAAGCAGGTGGTACAGGAGCTCGTCGAACACCTGCGTCCCGGGAAGTCGGTTGTCATACAGTCTTCCGTATCTCCGACGTCGCTCTTCGAGGTCGCACGTCTGGTCGAGGGTACGGGTGCGACCCTGTACGACGCCCCGGTCAGCGGCAGCGTGGAGGATCGCGTCAACGGAACATTATCGGTCCTGGTCGGCGCGTCACCGGATACCGTCGGATCAGACAAACCGCTGTTGGAACGCATAGGTCGTCCGCTCTACCTCGGCACGCTCGGCGGCGGCGAGGTGGCGAAGTTGTGCAACAACGCGATCATGACCACCACACGCACCGTGGCATCCGAGATGATGAAATTCGCCAAGGCCTACGGGCTTACCGAGGAAGACGTGCGCGAGGCAGTAGCCATCAGCAGCGGGGCGTCGTGGGTACTGGACAATTGGGACTACTTCGACCAGCGGATCTCGGCCGGACTCACACTGCGGATGTCTCCGAAGCAGGTCGAAGAGATCCTGGCAGCTGCCAATGAGAAGGGCGTGCGGCTCCGGATGCTCGAATCCGTTCTCGAACACGGGCTCGATATCGACAAGGAACGATTCCGCCTGCTGACAGGCAAAGACCCCGACACCGTTCTCTGACTTGCTCCGTGCCGACATGTGGGAATCCACGCGGACCGAGGCAGAGGTGCGCGGCGCCGGGGTAGGTCAGCCCCGGCTACTTCTGCGAGCGACTCCGCTTCAGCAGCTCCTGGACGCTGATCTGGCCGTCGTCACCGGTGTCGTCGGACCGGGCGTGCCGGTCCGTGCGCGGGCGACGGCGACGAGTCGAGTCGTCCGCCGGGCGATCCTGCTCACCCGAGGTGGGCCCGCCGTCGGGTCGTGAGGCGGCCGCCGGTGTCGCGTCGGCGCTCAGGCCGCGCTCCATCGGTGAGGGACCGGCGCTGCGACGTCCACGGGACGACGGGGTCGACGACTCCGGGCTGACCGAGGCCGCGAGGGGGCGGCGGCCGGTCTCGTCGAGGGCGGGCCGTCGCCCGAGCGGTGAACGCTGGCCGGTCGGCTCCGGGTTCGGCCGAACCGGGCCCGGAGTCGGATTCGGGCGCCCGCCGGTCTCCGGCACGCGCGGCGGGTCGGACGGGGGAGTGACCGTCGGACGGTCGCCGTTCGCCGACCGAGGTGCGGCGTCGCCGAGCCGGATGCCGCCTTCGCCGAGACTCCAGCCACCGGTGTCGGGACGATCACTCTTCGACAGCGCGGAGCGACGGTACGGCGCCACCGGGCGGCGTTCGGCCGGCTCGGGGTTCGGAGCGCCGGGTGCGGGTGACGGTCCGACGCGCGCCGGCGGGGTGCGCGGCGGGGTCGGCCCGGTGTTCGGGCGTCCCGTGGTCGTCGGGGGACCTGCCGGTGGACCCGCCGGAGCCGGTGTCGGTCCGGCACCGGTGCGCTGGTCGGGTGTCTGGCCGGCCGGTGCGCCCGGGCGGGCGGTGCCGTGCGGGCGGTCCGGAGCCGGCCGGCCCGGTGTGGCGGACCGCGCGGTGCCCACCGGTACCCGACCCCGGCCGGGGACTGCGCCCGCCGGGACCGGTTGCCTGCGTGCCGCGGCCATCACCGACGTCGGGGCCTCGGCCACCACGGTGCCCGCGCTCACCGGACGGGCGCCGGCACCGGCATCGCGCTGCTCGTCGGGCTCGTCGTCGAGCACGGTCTCGCCGAGCCCGATCTTGCGCTGGACCACTCGCATCCACCGCGGCGCCCACCAGCAGTCGTCGCCGAGCAGCTTCATCACCGACGGGACGAGAAGCATGCGGATGACCGTGGCGTCGAGGATCAGCGCGGCGATCATGCCGAATGCGATGTATTTCATCATCACGATCTCGGACAGACTGAACGCGCCGGTGACCACGACGAGGATGGCGGCGGCCGCGGTGATGATGCCGCCGGTGTGCGCGGTGCCGCTGCGGATCGCCTCGGTTGTGCTCGCACCCTTCTGTCTGGCCTCGACCATGCGGGAGAGCAGGAACACCTCGTAGTCGGTCGAGAGGCCGAACACGATCGCGATGATGAGCACCAGCACGGCCGCGAACAGCGGGCCCGGGGTGAAGTTGGCCAGCTCGGCGCCGTGGCCGTCGACGAAGATCCAGGTGAGGATGCCGAGCGTGGCACCGAGACCGAGGGCCGTCATGAGCGCGGCCTTGATGGGCAGGACGAGCGAGCCGAACTGCAGGAACATCAGCAGGCCGGTGATGAGCACGAGCATGACCGCCATCAGCGGGAGCCGCTGCATCAGCGCGTCGATCGAATCCTGCGTCAGGGCCGGGGTGCCGGCCACGTACATCGTGAGGCCCTCGGTGTCGATCGCGCGCAACTGCTCGATCGCCTGGGCGGCGGTGTTCCGGTCCTGCAGACCCGCCGACACCTGGTAGACGCCCACGTTCGGGTATCGCTCGGCGTCGAAGGAGCCGAAGTCGGACTTGTCGGGGTCGCTGAACTTGTTCGTGAAGCCGGGGACCTCGTCGGCGCGCTTGGCGATCGCGTCGAGCTTGTTCTGGTCGGTCTGACTGGACTCGTCGTAGATGATGACGAGCTTGATGGCCTCGGTCCGCTCGCTCGGGAAGTACTCGTCGAACTTCTCCTGTGCGACACGGTTGGGATTGTCCGGCGGCAGGAACTTCTCGCTGATACCGCCGAACTGGATGCTGCCGAACGGGATGATCAGCGCGAGCAACAGGAGCACGGTCGGGACCGCGGTCCGGACCGGATGCTTCATCACCCAGGTCGCGAGCCGGCCCCAGAAGCCGTTCTCGACCTCCTGGCTGGTCTTCATGCGACCGCTGAACCGGTTCTCGATCGCCACGGCGCGTTCCTCGCCGGAGAAGCGGCGGGCCAGCGGCACCGCGGTGTACTTCATGATCGTGCTGATCGACAGCATGTTCACGCGGGGGCCGAGGATGCCCAGGATCGCCGGCAGGACCGTGATCGACAGGATCGCGGCGAGGGACACCGATGCGATCGCGCCGTAGGCGACGGACTTGAGGAATCCCTGCGGCATGATCAGCAGACACGCCAGCGCGGCGACGATGATCGTCGCGGAGAAGACCACCGTCTGGCCGGCGGTCATCACGGTTCTTCGGACCGCGGCCTTCGTCGAATAACCCTCACCGAGTTCCTCTCGGAACCGCGACACGATGAACAGGCCGTAGTCGATCGCGATGCCGAGACCGATCAGCGTGACCACCGACTGCGCGAAGATGTTCAGCTCGGTGGTGAGCGCCAGGATCTTCATGATGCCCAGCGACCCGGCGATGGTCAGACCGCCGATCAGGACGGGCAGACAGGCGGCGACGACGCCGCCGAACACGAAGAACAGCATGATCGCCACGAGCGGCAGCGCGAGCACCTCGGCCCGGTGGATGTCCTTGTCCATGCCCTCGGCCATGGAACCGGCCACCGGCTGCAGACCTGCCAGTTCGAAGGTCGTACCGGGTAGATCGAACCGTTCGGCGATGTCGTCGAAGAACGGTTCGATGGTCTTGTAGTTGGCGAGAACCGTCGTGTCGTCGTCTCCGGCGACACCGATGCTGATGAAGGCGTGTCTGCCGTCCTCGGTGAACAACCGGTCCTGCAGCGTGCTCTGTGCGGGCTGGACGAGGAACGGGTCGTACAGGCCGGGATCGGCGCGTCCGACGATGTCGGGATGGGTCGCGATCAGATCCTCGACGAACGTCTCCACCTTGGCCCCGAAGGCCTTGTCGTCGACGCGGGTGCCCTCGGGCGGGGTGATCATCAGGATGACGTCGGAGGTGTGGTCGCGCCCCAGCGCCTGGTCGGCGTACCGCGCACCGGTGTCGGACTCCGATGTCGGATCGAACCAGCCGCTCTGGCTGAGGTGCTTGCCGAGATCGAGACCGTACAGTCCGAGTCCGGCCATCATCGCGATCAGCACCGCGATGACGAGGAAGCGCATTCGGTAGACGAATGTGCCGATGAACCGGAACACGCTGATGTCCTTTCGTGTACGACGACGAGACGGGCACTCCGGTCGCCCGCCTTCGCGGAGCGCCGGGGGCGATTCTGTCAGTTTCCCGAAAGATCCTGACAGTGTTGCCTGAGTGATCCCTGAGGCGTCGGCCTCGGATCACCCGCGAGCACACCTGGGCCGACGCCCGACAGCGGGTCGCCGACGACCGGCCGACGACCCCCGGGCGGCCACGACGCCGCAGGTCAGCGTAGCAATGCGCTGAGCGGACGGAAGGGCGTGAGCCACGCACCCTCGTCGGGCAGGGAGTCCAGCCCGATGCGCGGAAGCGGCTCGCGGAACACGCCGGCGATGTCCTCGAGATCGATGAACTCGATTTCTTCGGTGCTCAGTGCCCAGCTGGCGTGTTCCCGGAATCCGATGACGGTGACGGGCACGCCGTCCCCGACCGCCTCGAGCAGCGGTTCGCGGAAAGCCTGGCCGTCGGCGGATGCCACGATCACGCCCGCTAGTCCAACAGTTTGCCTGCGAAGCTCGATGTGGTCGAGCATGTCGGAGTCGACGTCGCTGTCGTCGGACAGTTTCGGCTTGGCGAACACGGCGAAACCGACGTTTCGTAGGGCGTCGACCCACGGCCGGACGACGTCGGCGCTACCAGGGGCGATGTTGGTGAAGACGGTGGCCTCCGGCTCGACCGCGCCGCCGCCGTCGGTGAGAGCGGACACATCTGCGGTCCGCTGCAGCAACCAGCGGCCGAGAGCGTCGAATCGGGGGCGGTGCGCCGCGGTCGGTCGCCCGCCGAGCAGGGCACCGAGACCCATGTCCATGTTGGGTGCGTCCCACACCAGCAGCATGCGGCGCGTACCCGTCTGACCGGCGATGGTGTCGGCGAAGCCGGTGGGGCTGTGATCAGTCATGGCGGGCTCCCGTCGGGGTGTCGCCGGTCGCGGTGACCGGCGGGATGGGCCGCGTGTAGACGAACTCGCTGACGTAGCGGCCGTCGCGCTCGGCGCGTCCCTCGAACTTCGTCGTCGGCCGTTCCAGCAGGATCGGCGACTCGCGGGTCAGTTGGACGACATGCGGGCGATCGGCGTCCTGGGTGGCGAGCGCCTCCGCGATCCATTCGGCGTACCCCGCGTGATCGGTCGCGATGTGGAGCACTCCCCCGGGGATCAGACGGTCGGCGATCAGCTCCAGTGTGCCGGTCTGCACGAAGCGCCGCTTGTGGTGCCGCGATTTGGGCCACGGATCGGGGAAGAACAGTCGGATCCCGGTGAGGCTCGACGACGGGATGAGCTCGGTGAGGACGATGGCCGCGTCGCCGCGGATCAGACGCACATTGGTGAGCCCGTTGCGGTCGATGAGACCGAGGAGCTGGGCCAGGCCCGGCTTGTAGACCTCGACGGCGACGACGTCGACGTCGGGCTCGGCCTCGGCCATCGCCGCGGTCGAGATGCCGGTCCCGCTGCCGATCTCGAGGACCTTCGGGGCGTCGCGCCCGAACAGCTCGGTGAGGTCGAGTTGCGGCTCGGGCACCCGCTCCGGGCCGATCTCGAGGTCGCGGCCGAGAACCGGCCACAGCGCCTGCCAGTTGCGCTGCTGGCCGGTCGTCAAGGTGCCGCGGCGGAAGCGGAAGCTCGTCACGCGGGGGTACAACCGGGACCTGTCGGGGCTGTTGTTCACGCGTCCATCGTTGCGCATCGGGCCGTCTCGACGAAGTCGCGGGCGAGTCGGCTGCCGCAGTCGTGGGTGGTCGCGGCGGCCCGGATGTGCGCCGAACCGGCCTCCGGGCGGCATGTGGAGGTAGCTCCGCCGTTCGCGCCGATCCCGATTAGTCTCGGCCCTGCCGCGGTTCACGTGCGCTGATGTCCGGGGGGTCGTCGGCGTGCCGGGGCCGGGTCGCGAGATGCGCGGGGGGTCGGATGACGAGGAGGCTGCGGTGGGGGCACCGGTGAACGGCGGCCGGCGCGGTGGGCCCGCCGGGAGCGAGTTGTCGGTCGCTGCCGAGCAGGGCCGTCTCGCCGATCTCGTCGACCCGGGGTCGCCGCTGGTGCCCGTCCTGACCGCCGCGGGCCGGCGGTTTCTCCGTCCGTTGCACGTCCAGGTCGTCGGCCGGCCCGGGACCGGCCGGGACACGATGGCCCGCGCTCTCCGAGAACGTCTGTCGCTCACCGTGATCGGACCCGGCGAGGGCGAGCAGGGTGCTGCCGACGCCGATCTGTGGCTCCTCGTCCTGGCCGGGTTGCTCCGCCGCGCGGACCGCGAACTCCTCGCGTCCCTGCCGTCCGATCGTGTCCTCGTGGTGCTCGGCAAGGCCGACACCCACGGCGACTGGGACTCCGCGGTCGCGGTCGCGTCGACGTGTGCGACCCGTCTGGGCACACCGGTGTATCCGGTGTCGCAGTTGCTGGCGTGCGCCGACCTCGACGCCGCCGAGTTCGCGGCTCTGACGACGATGGCGGCCGCGGGTGTCGGGATGCCGTCCATGGCGGGCCGGTTCCTCATCGGACGCCCGGGTTCCGACGAACGTCTCCTGCGCCAGGGGCTGCTGCGCCGGATCGACGCCTACGGCATCGACACCGCGCTCGCCCTCATCGAGTCCCGGTCACCCGTCGCCGCCACTGCACAGGACCTGAGCAGGGCACTCCGGGACGCCTCCGGGGTGCCCGATCTCGCGGGACCCCTCGGGGCTCGCGTCGGCCACATCCGGTACTGGCGGGAGGTCGAGCTGCGCTGCCGGCTGGAGGAAGCGGCCGCGGCCGGCCTCGACCGACCCGGGGCCGAACGACTGCTGGCCGGGGCAGGGGTTGCCGGATGACCGACACGGCACTCGACGACGCACGCGAGCTGACCGGGTTCGCCGCCGATCGCGTCGGCACCGGCACCGGCGTGCTGGTCGTCGGCACCGACGGGGTGGGCGTACGCACCCTGGTCGAGGCCTGCCGTGCGCTCGCCCCGGATCTCGACATCGCCGCCCGCACCCGGGGAGACGGAGCACCGGCTGCTGCGGCGCTCGTGGTCGTGGATCCGTCGTCGTCGGTCGGGGACGAGGAACGAGCCCTCGTCGAGCAGATGCGCGCGCAGGTCGGGACCGTGGCGATCGTGTGCACCAAGATCGATGCGTTCTGGGAGTGGCCGCGGACCGTGCGTGCGCACCGATCCGCCCTCGACCCGTTCGGGTCGCTGCCCCTGTTCGGGGTGTCCGCGGTCGCGGCCCTGGGGGGTGCCGTGGACGAGTCGGGGGTCGAGGCCCTCGCGGAATGGCTTCGCGAGGCGACCGGCGCGCCGGCTGCACTCCGCGACGAGCGCGCCCGCCTGGGGGCGGGCATCGGCGCGGTCGAGCATCTACTCGCCTCCGCGGGGACCGGCGCCGACGACGAGGTGTCCGCGCGTGCCGACGCCGATGAGCTCCTGACCGCTCGCCGCCGTCTGCTCGCCACCCGCGAACGTGGGCGCACGGACCGTCTGGCGGCCGTCCGCGCCGGGCTGTCCCGTGTCCGGTCCCAGTCGTCGGCGGAAGTGCACGCCGGCGTGCGCGATCTGGCGGCGGCCGCCGCCGACCGTGCCCCGGTCGCCGACAAGGAGTACGGCGCCTGGGTCCGGACCGGGTGGTCCGAACTCGCCGACCGCATTCGTCACCGTGTCGACGAGCGCGTCGACGCCGTGCGGGCGACCGCCCTGGTCGGCCTGGACGCCGAGCCGACGACGGACGAGCCCTGGCCCGCGGTGGATCTCCACACCGAACGACCGAGCAGCCGGGCGCGGCGCGCGGGCGCCGAAGACGCGCTGCTCGTGGTCATCGGCGCCTCGACCGGTCTGGGTGTCGGACGGCTGGTCGTCGCGCCGATGGCCTCGGTCCAGACGCTCCAGTGGATCAGCATGCCGCTCGCCCTGCTCCTGGGCGTGGCGGTCGCGGCGTGGGTGATCCGCGTCCGGCGGAGTGCGGTGGATCGTTCCGAGCGGGCGGCGCGTACGGCCGAGCTGCTCACCGAGGCGCGGACCACACTCGATCATCAGCTCGCGCTGCGCGTCACGGCTGCCGAGACCCGGATCGCCGGGCAGATCGCCCGCGCTCACGAACGCCGCAACCGGGAGGTGTCGACGGAGATCGCGCGGCTCGACGAGGAGATCCGACGCGTGCGCAGCGGGATCGATGTCCGTGACGCCCGGGTCCGGCGCGAGCGGGCCGAGGCCGTCCGCCGCGATCTCACCGCGCGGTCGGAACGGCTGTGGGCGCATCCCGGCCGAGGCGACGATCCGGGACGAGAATCCGACGACCCCGCCGGGCATCGAGACGATCGACGGCATGACGAACCGGCCGCGGGCACCCGCGCCGGCCACGACGACGGGAAGCAGTGATTCCGATGGACCCGATGTTCTCCGACGACACCCCGGACCCGGACCGCGCGGACGAGTCCTCGCTGTTCGGTGAGGTGGGACGCTCCGACGACCCGCGGTCGTTCGAGTCGGTGGCCGCGCTGCACGAGACGCCGGCGTCCGACGACCTCGACGACCACCTGTGGATGCACGAGGACGGCCGGATCTGGGATCTGGGACCCGCCGAGGTCGACACCGACAACGACGGGATCAACGACTCCCTCACCCGGAACGGTCCCGACGGGTTTACCGTGTACACGGACAGCGATCGGGACGGACAGGTCGACAAGATCACCGAGATCGGCGCGGACGGCGAGTTCCGTTCGGCGGTGCTCGACCCGGACACCGGCGAGTGGATCTCCGGCGGTTCGGGACGCATCGGCTGACAGGTGACCGGACGTCCGAACCGGTACGCTTCGCGCCGAGACCAGGCCGCGCGCGACTACCAGGGACTTTGGTCATCTGTTCGCTGGGTGTGGGATAGACCGCACCTGGTGAACCCCGTGACCTAGCGCCCGTTCGGTGTACGTATCCTGGACGACGAGACGACCTGACAGGTGGCCATTCCAAACGGCCACCACCTCGGAGGAGGCCCCAACGATGACCGCAGCCACCATTCCCGGATTGGACCCGAGCAGCGCTCCGACAAAGCACGCGGGACTGCTGGCCTGGGTGGCCGAGGTCGCCGAGCTGACCCAACCCGACCGGGTGGTGTGGTCGGACGGCAGCGACGAGGAGTGGGCGCGCCTCACCGCCGACCTCGTGAAGGCCGGCACCTTGGTCAAGCTGAACGAGGAGAAGAAGCCGAACTCCTTCCTGGCGAACTCCGATCCGGCCGACGTCGCACGCGTGGAGTCGCGGACCTACATCTGCTCGGAGTCCGAGGACGACGCCGGCCCGACCAACAACTGGGTCGACCCCGCCGAGATGCGTTCGACGATGACCGAGCTCTACCGCGGCAGCATGCGCGGTCGCACCATGTTCGTCATCCCGTTCTGCATGGGCCCCCTGGACTCCGACGATCCCAAGCTCGGTGTCGAGCTGACCGACTCCGAGTACGTCGTGCTGTCCATGAAGATCATGACCCGCGTCGGCCCCCGCGTCCTGGAGATCCTGGGCGAGGACGGCTTCTTCGTGAAGGCGCTGCACTCCGTCGGCGCGCCACTCGAGCCCGGCCAGGCCGACGTGCCGTGGCCGTGCAACACCGAGAAGTACATCACCCACTTCCCGGAGACCCGCGAGATCTGGTCGTTCGGCTCGGGTTACGGCGGCAACGCCCTGCTCGGCAAGAAGTGCTACGCCCTGCGCATCGCCTCGGTCATCGCCCGTGACGAGGGCTGGATGGCCGAGCACATGCTGATCCTGAAACTGACCAGCCCGGCGAACAAGGTCTACTACATCGCCGCGGCCTTCCCGAGTGCCTGCGGCAAGACCAATCTCGCGATGCTCCAGCCGACCATCCCCGGGTGGAAGGCCGAGACCGTGGGCGACGACATCGCCTGGATGCGTTTCGGCGCGGACGGTCGTCTCTACGCGATCAACCCGGAGTTCGGTTTCTTCGGTGTCGCCCCCGGCACCAGCTACGACTCGAATCCGAACGCGATGAAGACCATCGAGGCCGGAAACACCCTCTACACCAACGTCGCTCGCACCGATGACGGCGACATCTGGTGGGAGGACATCGACGGCCCGGCGCCCGCGCACCTCACCGACTGGCTCGGCAACGACTGGACTCCGGAGTCCGATCACAAGGCCGCACATCCGAATTCGCGCTACTGCACCCCCATCTCGCAGTGCCCGTCGCTGGCCGACGAGTGGGATGATCCGCAGGGCGTGCCGATCTCGGCGATCCTCTTCGGTGGCCGTCGCAAGACCACGGTTCCGCTGGTGACCGAGGCCCGCGACTGGCAGACCGGTGTCTTCATGGGCGCCACCGTCGGCTCCGAGCAGACGGCCGCCGCCGAGGGCAAGGTCGGCACCGTGCGTCGCGACCCGATGGCGATGCTGCCGTTCATGGGCTACCACGTCGGTGACTACCTGCAGCACTGGGTGAACATCGGCAAGAACGCCGACGAGTCGAAGCTGCCGAAGGTCTTCTACGTCAACTGGTTCCGTCGTGGCGACGACAAGCGCTTCCTGTGGCCGGGATTCGGCGAGAACAGCCGCGTGCTGAAGTGGATCATCGAGCGCATCGAGGGTGAGGCCGAGGGTATCGAGACGCCCATCGGCATCGTCGCCAAGCCGGAGTCGATCGACGTCAGCGGCCTCGACGTACCCGCCGAGGACGTCGCGGAGGCGCTTGCCTTCAAGCCCGAGGAATGGCGCGAGGAGATCCCGTCGATCGAGGAGCTCTTCGACTTCGTGGGCGAGAAGCTGCCGAGTTCGCTGCGTGACGAGCTGGACGGTCTGAAGCAGCGCCTGGCCTGACGCGGGCGTGCTGCGGGGTTCGGGGCTGAATGTACGGATGGGTCAGAAGTGACGGTTGAGGTATCGTGCCCCTCATGAAACTACGTGTGTGGGGCGCCTCGATCGTCGGTGCCTGCGTACTCGGTCTGGCCTCTCCGATCGCAGGTCAACCGGCCTCCGCGACACCGCCTTCCGGGGCGGGCGTGTCGGCGTTCTTCACCGATTCGACGACGATCGGGGACGGGCTCCCCACGGTCAACCGGATCTCCGGAATCGACCGGACCGGTAACGGCACCTATGTGCTGATCGCCGAAGACGTGCTGCCGGCACGCTTCTTCACCGCGTCGATCGGATACACCTCGGTGACCGCGGCATTCGCCGGGCAGCCGCGGATCAACGGGGGCGGCACGGTCCTCGGTCCGTGGTTCCTCCCGTTGCTGCCCGGCCAGGCGCAGTTCGAGGGCATCCGCCGGTCCGCGGGCGGTTACACCGTCGTCAGCGGTGGCAACAACCAGTTCGTCCGTCAGATCGGGCCCATCGGACAGGTCATCCGCGACCTGCCGATCCCCTCGGCGTGGCGGCCGTCACCGAAGTCGGGTCTGGCGGGCCAGCGCGGACTCACGGGTGCGGCGGTCGGACCGCAGGGTCAGGTCAGCGTTCTGACGGCCGGTGGACTCCGGCAGGACGCCGCGCGTTCGGCCCGCCTGCTGACCTTCGGCAAGAGCAATCGCGAGTTCGTCTACCGCACCGACGCGAACAAGGTGGCCGCCGACGTACTCGCCGTCAACTCGACCGACTTCTTGGTCCTCGAGCGTGGACCGGGCCGGCTCGCGAACATCTTCTGGACGACCACCCGCGGTGCCACGTCGGTGACGAACAAGAAGAAGCTGAGCGGACGCGAGAAGGCGATGACCAAGCGGCGGATCTTCTCCACCACCGCGACGCCGCACCTGCTCACCGGCAACATGTCGGGTCTCGCCTGGGGTAACTGGCACCCGGACAACCCGTTCGCCAAGACCCGCACGCGCACCCTCCTCGTGGTCTCCGACAACGTCGGATCGCCCAACCGGTTGCACTCGTTCGAGGTCCAGATCCCGAAGTAGAGTGCCGAACGTCACCCCTGTCAGGGTGGGGTCAGGGTGATACCTGATGGCCAACCGGCGCAGGATTTGGCACGGTTGAGGGCATGACGACGACTGATGTGGCCGCTCGAGACGACGGTGGCGATGATTTCGGGGCGCCCAAGCATGCGGTGGCTGCCGGAGCCGACAACCTTTCCAAGCGGTACGGCGTCGGCGACACCGCCGTCGAAGCCCTGAAGAGCGTCTCGATCTCGTTTCGGGAGGGCGAGTTCACCGCCATCATGGGTCCGTCGGGGTCGGGCAAATCGACCCTGATGCACTGTCTGGCCGGCCTCGACGTCGCGAGCGACGGCAAGGTCTTCATCGGCGACACCGATCTGACGGCGTTGTCGGACAAGGCGATGACGATGCTGCGCCGCGACCGTATCGGCTTCGTCTTCCAGGCGTTCAACCTCGTGCCGACGCTGACGGCCAAGGAGAACATCACCTTGCCGGTCGACATCGCCGGCCGCACCGTGGACACCGAATGGTTCGACGCCGTGGTGGCCCGGCTGGGTATCACCGACCGGCTCGGACATCTCCCGAGTGAGTTGTCGGGTGGTCAGCAGCAGCGCGTCGCGTGTGCCCGCGCACTGATCGGCAAGCCGTCGATCATCTTCGGCGACGAGCCGACGGGCAACCTGGATTCCCGTTCCTCCGGCGAGGTGCTGTCGATCCTGCGGGCCGCGACCGACGAGTTCAAACAGACCGTCGTCATCGTGACGCACGATCCGAGGGCCGCGTCGTATGCCGATCGCGTGGTGTTCCTCGCCGACGGCCAGATCGTGCAGGAGCTCTCCCGGCCCTCCGCCGACGATGTCTTCGAGGTCATGAAGAACCTGGACAACGTCCCTGCGCCCGACGCCGCCAAAGCGCACTGAGCCGTGGCCTCCTCCTCGGTGATGCGCAGGGTTTCGCTGCGAAACCTCCGCGCGCACAAGCTCCGTCTCTTCCTGACCCTCTTCTCGATCGTCCTGGGCACCTCGTTCGTGGCCGGGTCGATGGTGTTCACCGGATCCATCTCGAAGGCGTTCAACGACATCTTCGACAGCGCCGCACCGGGCGTCGCGGTCGAGGTGACCCCGGCCGACCGGCAGTCGCCGGGGGTGCCGAACTCGATCGTCGACCAGCTCCGGGATCAGCGCGCGCAGTTCGGCATCGACAAGCTCGTCGTCAACAACAACGGACTGGTCACGGTCGCCGACTCCGACGGCAAGGCCATCCAGACCGGTGGTGCCCCGAGCGTGGGCAGCACCTACATCCCGCCCGACGAGGCGCTCTCGCCGGAGGAGTCGACGATCCTGCCGGGCGGCCGCGGGCCCGAGAACGCCGGTGAGATCGCGCTGAACACCTCGGCCGCCGAGGCTGCCGGCCTGAAGGTGGGGTCGAAGACCAAGGTCGTCGTGGGCCAGGGCAATGCCACGCCGCTCGAGGTGACCGTCGTGGGTCTCGTCGACGCGCCGAGCTCGACGGGTGGGTATGTGAACGTCCAGTTCGACGCCGCGACGTCGTCCCGGTTGTTCACCGACGGCGAGCATGTCGGCGTCGTCGACATGTCGGCCGCCGCCGGGGTCACCCCCGAGCAGCTGCAGGACCGGATCATCGCCGGGCTCGGCGCCGACGCCGACCTCTACGACGTCCGCACCGGCGATCAGGTCCGCGAGGATCAGAAGGCCCAGGTCAACGAGTTCCTGCAGATCTTCCAGTACATCCTGCTGGCGTTCGCCGCGATCGGTCTCGTCGTCGGCACGTTCATCATCTACAACACGTTCTCGATGATCGTCGCGCAACGGAACCGCGAATTCGCGCTCCTCCGGGCGGTCGGCGCGAGCCAACGCCAGGTGTCGCGGTCGGTGCTGTTCGAGGCCTTCGTGGTCGGCGTCCTCGGCGGCGCCCTCGGTCTGGCCATCGGGATCGCACTGGCCGCCGGCCTGAAGGCGATCACCAGCGCGACGTCGGGCCTGCCCGACGGTGAGTTGGCCGTCGGCCCGGATGCGATCCTGGCCGGCGTCCTGGTCGGCGTCGTGGTGACGATGATCAGTGCGTGGGTACCCGCGGCGAGAGCAGCACGTGTGCCGCCGGTCGAGGCGATGCGCGCATCGGCCGCCGAGGGGTCGGCCTCGTTGCGCAACCGCACCATCCTCGGCGCGATCATCGGCGTCGCCTCGATCGCCGCGATCGTCATCGGTGCGATGGGTGAAGGGACCGGCCCCGCGGTCACGGTGGGTGCCGGCGCCGCGGGTGCGGTCCTGTCGGCCGTCCTCGTCGGTCCGGCGCTCGCCCGCCCGTTCGTCAGCGTGCTCGGCCGGGTCATCGGGGCACCGTTCGGCATGATCGGACGCCTGGCGCGGACCAACGCGGTCCGCAACCCGCGGCGTTCTGCCGCGACGGCGTTCGCGCTCACCCTCGGACTGATGCTGGTCGCGATCATCGGCACCCTCGGACAGTCGTTCAAGGGCACGGTCGACGACGCGGTCGACGCCGGTATCACCGCCGACTACATCGTGGCGGGCACCAATCAGTCGCCGCTGCCTCCGGCGGTGACCGACGCGATCGACGGTGTGCCCGGCGTCGGCGACGTGGTGTCGTTCGGCATCGTCCAGGCCAAGGTCGACGACAAGTCGGAGACCGGGTTCTCCGCGCTCGGCGGACCGCTCAACAGCGTGACCGTGATGGACATGCAGGACGGCGCGTCGTCGGATCTGCCCGCCGACGGGATGCTGATCAGCGAGCGCACCGGCAAGTCCAACGGCTGGAAGCGCGGCGACGTGGTCACGTTCACCTCCGCGACGGGCGCGCAGGTCCAGGTCCCGATCGCCGGCGTGTATGCCGACAACGAGGCGCTGCAACCGTGGGTGGTCGGTCCGGACGTCTACGAGAAACTCGTCCCGCCCTTCGCGCGGGTCAACGTCACGCTCTTCGTGAACGCTGCCCCGGGTACCGACCTCGAGACCCTGCGCACCGATCTCGAGGACGCGACGGCCGCGTATCTCACGGTCCAGATCCAGGATCGGGATCAGTTCAAGGGGCAGATCTCGTCGCAGATCGACCAGATGCTCGGCACGCTGTACGCGATGCTCGGGCTGGCGCTGCTGATCGCGGTACTCGGCATCATCAACACGCTCGCGCTGTCGGTGGTCGAACGCAAACGTGAGATCGGGATGCTGCGCGCGATCGGCATGGTCCGGGCCCAGGTCCGGCGTTCGATCTACCTCGAGTCGGTGCTGATCTCGATCTTCGGTGCCGTGCTGGGTGTGCTCCTCGGGACCGTCATCGGCGTCGCGCTGGTACGGACGCTCGCCGAATGGGGCCTGGGCGCCCCGGTGGTCCCGTGGTCGCTGATCGTGATCACTCTCGTCGCGTCGGCGGTTGTCGGAGTGCTGGCCGCGTTGTGGCCCGCGGTCCGCGCGGCGCGAACCGGGCCACTGGAAGCGATCGCCGACATCTGACGCAGTTCACGGTGGTCGGGTCGAGCCCGATCCTCAGATGACAGAATCGAGCGCATGACCCGACCACCAGAGGGCGATCCCAACGATCCGCGGAACGATCCGCCTGAGACCCGGCAGTTCGATCCCGACTTCGACCCGTCGGCGCCGCCGTCGCAGGCCTACACCGAACAGCAGCCCGGACAGCCGTACCCGGGTCCGTACACCGAGCCGCACCAGGGCGGGCAGCCCTATCCGGGTCCGTACACCGAGCCCCAGTACGCCGATCCCCACTACACAGGCGGCTCGCCGTACGCGTCCTCGCCCTACGATGCACCGGCCGGTGGCGAGCCGCCTCGCGGTTCCGGATCGAAGGGGCGGACGATCGGGCTGGCGCTGGCTGCGCTGATCGCGCTCGTGGTGCTCGGCCTGGTCGTCGTCCTGGTCACCCGGTCGGGCGACGGCGACTCCACCAGTGCGGCCTCCTCGTCGACCACCGAGTCGACCGGCCCGGCGACGACCAGCGAGACGACATCGTCGAGCACCACGACCACCGAGGAGACGACGTCGACCACCACGACGACGCAGCGCTCCGGAACCGTCACCTACCAGCTGACGGGCAACGGCGACGTCGTCGCGCTCACGTTCCGTCGTGGCCCGGGGTCGCCGACCGTGATCCCGGCGACGGGGTCGCCGTGGTCCCAGCGGGTGCAACTCGAGGGGACCCGGGCGAGCCTGTCGGCCATCGTGGTCCGCGGCCCGGTGTCGTGCGCGATCCTCGCCGACGGCGAGCAACTGGCTGCCGCGACCAGCCAGGGCGGCACGCTCAACTGCACCGCGGACCTCGCTGCGGAGTAGTCCGGGCAAACCCCGGCCTTCCCGTTGCGTTTTGTCCCGGGAACGGTGGGTGTCAACCTGTGTTGAGTCACTAGTTTGTGTTTAGTGCGATCTGGTTGTGTTCGTGGTGCAGGTTGATGCCGACGCGGCTGCGCGGGCGGTGCACGCTGGGACGACGATGGCGGAACCGGTCGGGGTTGTGCGCGTAGTAGGTGTTGAGTGTTGAGGTGCGCACGCTGTGGTGCCTCCGCCAGTTGCCGTCGTGGACTGATTGTGGAGTGAACAAGGCCAGTCCACGGTGGTGGTGCTCGCGGTTGAACCAGTCGACGTAGGACTCGACCCAGTCCCGAGCGCTGTGGATGTCGTCGAAAGTGGTCGGATATGACGGCCGGTGTTTCATGGTGCGGAACTCGGATTCCTTGTACGGGTTGTCATTCGATACTCGTGGACGGCTGTACGACATGGTCACGTTCATCGCCGCACACAGCTGGGCCAGTCGCGCTGACCGCATGACCGACCCGTTGTCGGAATGGATGACGCGCGGAACCTGATCGGTGTCGAATGCTGCAGCAAACAAGCCCGCCGTGATGTCTTCGTCCTCGCGAGGTGCCACGCAGGACGCGATGATCTTGCGCGAGTACAGATCCTGGATCGAGTACGCCTTGTAGCGCTGCCCGACGTAGGTGCCGTTGAGGTCGGTGATATCCCACATCCACACCTGTCCGGGGGCGGTGGCCGCCACGACCGGCACCTGCCGTGGGGAACGTGTGCGCAGGCGTGGCGAGGCAGGGCGGGTGGACTGATCGATCCGGTTGGCAATGCGATACCAGGTGCGCGGCGACGCCAAGTACCGGCCCGAATCCCAGGTGCGGGCGAAGGTATCGAGCACCGACTGCCCCTGGGACCAGCCGGCCCGGATCAACTCGCTGATCGTCGCGACGTCGGCGGAGTTGAGTCGGCTGGGATAGGCCCGGTCTCGTTGGGCGATCGGATGTGACACCGCAGGTCGTGGCCGGCGACGGTAGTGAAACGATCCGCGCGATACCCCAGCGATCGTCAACGCCGACCGCTGGGAATACCCCGAGGCTGTGAGTTCGGCGATCAGGCCGAACCTTATTTCTCGCAGGTGGGATCGTCCGGTGTCGTCCCGGGCTCTTGCGAGTCCAACTCGCGCAAGAGCCCGATAGCTTTTCCCAACGCGGCATTACCGCCTTGCAGGGTCTCGATCTGCCGATGTAACCGTTCGAGTTCGTCGGCATGAGCACGCTGTTGAGCTTCTAATTGTTTCTCGGCTTCGATCGCCCGTCGGATCGCGTCCGGGCGGGTCACCGAGTCACGCGGCACCAGCCCGCGTGCCAGATCACCGGCCAGATAGGCCTGGCGCCATCGGTGTAGCTGATATTTACTGATCGACCTGGCTTTCAGCCACGGCCCCTTCTGCCCCTGTCGAAGAGTCATGTACTCCTCCACAAGAGCTTCGATCTCCTCGACCGTGTAGCCCGGTGACATGCTCACAGTGTGCTCCTCCCCATCAGGAGTGACTCACATCCAGAGTGGCAACCACCGGAACCGGGACAAACCGCAACCGGATACTCACAGTCGACGCAGGACGAGCACGAGGTTGGTGCCGAGAACGTCGCGGAGCACCGGTAGGCGCATCACCCACCACATCCAGCGCGGGATGTAGCGGGGAAACGCCGCGACGAGTTCGGCATGCCCGCTGCCGGTCGCCGACCGGGCCCAGCGCAGCCCGTCGGCGGCGGAGACCGCGAACAGCGACGTCCCGTAGAGGTTCTTGGGCGGGTGACCGTTGCGTCTGGTGTAGATCCGGGCCGCGCGGTGGCCGCCGAGGTAATGGGTCAGGCCCATCTCGTGGCCGCCGAACGGTCCCCACCAGAGTGTGTAGCTGATGATGACGATGCCGCCGGGACGCGTCACCCGCAGCATCTCGTCGGCCATCTGCCACGGCGTCGGGGTGTGCTCGACGACGTTCGACGACAGACAGACGTCGACGCAGCCGTCGGCGAAGGGGAGGGCCTGGCCGGAGCCGCGGACCGAGCCACGATGCTCGAGCCCGCCGGCGTGCATCTCGTCGGGATCGGGTTCGACGGACACGTAGTGCGCGCCCCGGGCCCGGAAGGCGTCGGCGAAGTACCCGGGGCCGCCGCCCACGTCGAGGATCACCGCCCCGTCGGGACCGGTCCCGGCGAGGTCCGGTACGAACGCCTCGACCATGTTCGCGGTGTCGGCGGCGAGCGCGCCGTAGAAGCGAGCGGGGTCGGACTGCTCGTAGCGGAAGTCGTTCAGCAGTCCGGCGGCACGGCGCAGGGTGGCGAGCCGGGCCATCCGCGCACCGCCGGGGAGTGGAGTCGTCATCGTCGGGTCACTCTAGTGGCGCGCCCGTGCGGTGGGTACCGGCGCTCCGGCCGCGGTGGGTAGGCTGACGGACGATGCGCGCACCGTCTGACGTCCTGCTCCTGTGCTGGCGGGACACCCGCCACCCCCAGGGCGGCGGCAGTGAGACCTACCTGGAACGCGTGGGGGCCGAACTGGCCCGCCGCGGCGCGCGGGTCACCTTCCTCACCTCCGCCTACCCCGGGTCCGTCCGCGAGGAGACGCGGGACGGCATGCGGTTCATCCGCGCCGGCGGACGCATCAGTGTGTATCCGCGCATGCTCGCGACGATCCTCGGCGGCCGGCTCGGTCTCGGGCCGCTGGCCGGGTGCCGGCCCGATGTCGTCGTCGACACCCAGAACGGTGTCCCGTTCTTCTCGGCGCTGGTCTCGCCGGCCCCGACGGTGGTCCTCGTCCACCACTGTCACCGCGAACAGTGGCCGGTCGCCGGTTGTCTCCTCGGTCACGTGGGATGGTTTCTCGAGTCGCGGGTCTCGCCTCGGGTCCATCGTCGCAACCGATACGTGACGGTCTCGGCGCCGTCGAAATCCGAACTCGTCGCACTCGGGGTGGACGCCGAGCGGATCGCGGTCGTGCGCAACGGGATCGATCCGCTGCCCGAGGGCATCGGGGCGACCGGTCCCGATCGGGACGCGGTTCCCGGTGGGCCGGACGGCCCGGTGCGGCTCTGCGTGTTGTCGCGGCTGGTGCCGCACAAGCAGGTCGAGGATGCGCTGACGGTGCTCGCGCGGCTGCGCCACGACGGTGTCGACGCCCACCTCGACGTCATCGGCGGCGGCTGGTGGGCGGACGAACTGCTCCGCGCCGCAAACGATCTCGCGGTGACCGACGCGGTCACCTTCCACGGCCACGTCGACGAACACCGCAAACACGAACTCCTCGCCCGGGCCCGGGTCCACCTCATGCCGTCGCGGAAGGAAGGGTGGGGACTCGCCGTCGTCGAAGCCGCCCAGCACGGTGTCCCGACGATCGGCTACCGCGGTGCCGCCGGACTCGCCGACTCCATCGACGACGGGAACACCGGATTGCTCGTCGACGGGGTCGACGAACTGGCCAGCGCGACAGGAAAACTCATCGACAATCCGGATGAGGCACGCCGTCTCGGACGTAACGCACAGGTCAAGGCGAGCCGCTACTCGTGGTCGGCGACCTGCGACGGATTCATGGCGACGTTCGACGCCGTGCTGTCCGCGCCCGGCCGCTGACCACACCGATACCGACGCCGATCAGCCCGGCGACCAGGAGCGCGGCCCACACCAGGTGTGCGGCGGTGGCGATCGCCCGGTCGGTGACGCCCGCGGAGCGATCCGCCGGGTCGCCCACCTGATAGAGCTGCAGCGACGGACCGTCGAAGGCGAGGTGCCCGGAATCGGCGAGTTGTGCTGGCGGGGAACCGTTCTCGACCAGTACCCACCCGACGCCGAGTTCGGTGAGAGCAGTCGGTGACCCACCGGATTCCAGTACCCGCGTCACTGCCGCGGCGTGTACGCCGGGCGGGTCGATCACCTCTCCGTCGACGCGGAGCTCGCCGGACTCGACGACCGGCGCCCGCATCATCCGTGCGGCGGGGTCGAGCGACGGGTCATGGGCGAACGGGTACTCGCGGACCGTTCCGGGAGGCCACAGGGCGACCGAACCCCGATCCGGCGGCACGATCTCCGCGACCTGTCGCCACTCGTCGGGATAGTCGATCGCGCGCACCGCGCCACCGACGCCCCACGCGAGGTCGGGGAGCGGCGCCACCACCAGCAGTACGACCGCGGTGAGCGCGAAACCCGCCGGTACACGACGCCGCGCCGCCGCCACGGCCGCCGCCACGCAGACCGCGACCGCCGGGACGAGGAGCGCCGAGAACTTCTGGGTGTCGCGCAGGAGTCCGCCGCCGCCGAGGTGCTCGACGACGAAGCCCAGGACGGTACGGGCCGGGCCGAACGTGCTCAGCAGCAACACGATCGCGGTGACCGACGCCAGGACCGCGATGGCTGGCACCGACGGATCCAGCTCCCCGCGACGACGCCACAGATACCGCGCGCCGACGGCGACGACGAGGAGCAGGCAGAGGGTGGCCACCGCGGCCCACCCGATGGTCCGGCTGGCGGGCACGGCGTCGGCGTTCCAGATCCCGCCCAGGGAACCGACCGTGCCCACGGGCCCGAGCCAGGGCTCGGAGCGCAGACCGAACGCCTCCACCCCGGCGGCCGCGGAGGTGGTCGGGGCGTCGGTGATCAGTGACGTCAGCAACCACGGCAGCGTGCTGAGACCCCAGAGGGCGAGGGCGGCCACCGTGGGTCGCGAGCCGATCGGGCGCGCCAGAAGCGCCACCGCCAGCACGATTCCGGCCAGGACGGACCCGGTGGGCGTCAGTCCGGCGACGGCGAACAGCCCACCCAGTTGCAGCAGCCGGACGGCGTCCGCTCCGGGGTCCGGTCGCCAGGTGGCTTCGACTCGGCTCCTCGATCTCGATGCGCTCCTTCGTCGCTTACTCGACCCGGCGGCTGCGCTCGGTGCCGGCTCAACCAGCGGGGGGCATTCCCGCAGGTCCATGACCGCAACGAGAATCCACCCCAGTGCCGCATACCCGGCCAGCAGGCTCCAGTGGCCCTGCAGGAGCCGTTCGGCGACATAGGGATTCCACACCGCGACGAGCGCGGCCGCCGAGGCACCGGCCCGCCCGGCGCCCGGGACCAGTCGGGCCGCCAGGCGTCCGTAGCCGACTCCCGCGCACACCAGCGCCGCGGCGAGGACTGCCAGCACGACGACCCCGCCGTCGAGGACGGTGCTCACCATCGCGAGGAACCAGTCCTGCGGCACGGCGCGCGGCGGCAGGTCGCCGATCCCGAGCGTGGTGTCCGTGACGTGGGTACGCGGTGTGGACACCGCATCTCGGTACAGCAGGTGACGGTCGCCGACCCCGATCAGGCCCGGCAGCAGCGGCGCCAGGATCACCGCGGTCGCGCCGATACCGGTGCCGTACAGGGCCGGCAGCAGTCGTCGGGGGGTCACCGCGGTGATGCCGATCAGAAGTGGTGGGTGTCCGAGGGCGCGGGAGCGTGCACCGGATCGTCGTCGTAGTCCGATTCGGTGATGCCGTACGACCGGGCCAGGTCGAGGATCTTGGTCGCCCGCGCGATCCGTGGCAGGTCGGAGCCGTTGCGGATCTCACCGCCGTCGCGCTCGAATTCGGCGAAGAACTCACGCGCCCAGGTGATCTCGTCCTGGGAGGGGGAGAGGCCCTCGTTGACCTGCGCGCACTGGCCGGGGGTGAGGCAGATCTTGCCGGTCATGCCGAACTCGGCGCTGACCGCGGTCGCCTCACTGAGTTTGAGTGCGCTCGAACCGACTGTCGGGCCGTCGATGGCGCTGGGCAGGTGGGCGGCCTTGGCGGCGATGGTGAAACGCGAACGGGCGTAGGCGAGGGTCTGCGGGTTGTCGCCGAAACCGGTGTCGCGGCGGAAGTCCCCGATGCCGAACGCGAGGCGGAAGGTGCCTTTGGCGGCCGCGATCTCACTGATGCGCTCGAGCCCCCGCGCGGTCTCGACGAGTGCCACGATGGGCAGACCGGGCAGGCGCTTGGCGGTCTCGGTGACGTGGTCGACCGACTCGACCATCGCCAGCATCACCCCGCCGACCGCGGTCTGCGACAGGGCCTCGAGGTCGTCGGCCCACCAAGGGGTGCCGAATCCGTTGACGCGGACCCAGTCTCCGGCGCCGGGGCCGGCGGTCCCGTCCTTCGGCCCGAGCCAGCGGACGACGTTGTCGCGCGCTTCGACCTTGTCCTTGGGAGCGACGGCGTCCTCGATGTCCAACACGACGATGTCGGCGCGCGAACGGGACGCCGGCTCGAACTTCGCGTAGTGGGAACCATTGACCAGCAGCCAGCTCCGGGCCAGCACCGGGTCGATGCGCGAACCGATGTCTGTCGACTCGGCGTCGTAGGTGGGGTTGTCGTCGTACATCAGGGTCTCTCGGTCTGTGGAGCTCGGGCTGGGTGGACAGCAGCCTTCCCATCGTTGCCTACGGACGACGGCCGGTGCAAAGCGCCTCGCGCCCGATCGGCACACTTGGTCCATGCAGCAGACGCGCCGGACGACGGGCACCGTCGGCGCCGTCGGGTCGGTGGCGGTCGGTTCGATGGTGGCCAACGTCTGCATGTACGTGGTGCACCTCGCCGCGAGTGCCCGCTTCCTCGATGTCAGCGAATACGGCGAGTTCGCGGTGCTGCTGTCGGCCATGCTCGTGCTCGGCGTGCCGGCGATGGCCCTTCAGAACGTCATCGCCCGGGAGGTCGTGCTCGGCGGCGACGAGGGACGCCTCCGCGCGCTCGGGGTGGTGACGACGTCCTGGGTTGTCGTGCTCACCGTGGTCGCCACCCCGCTGGTGGCGCTGCTGTTGCGCACCGACGTGGCGACGACAGCGGCAGCGCTCGCCTCCGCGCCGCTACTCGCCCTCATCGCCGCAGGTCAGGGGATTCTGCAGGGCCGCGGCGAGTTCCGGGTGCTGTCCTGGGTGCTGGCCGTGGTCGGTGTCGCCCGGTCGATGCCGATCATCGGGGCGTTCGCCGCCGGCGCCGGGCCGGCGGGTGGGCTCCTGGCCGGGACGCTGGGTGCCGCGGCCTCCGCGGTCGTCGTCTGGCTCGTGGTGTGGTCGGTGGCGCGGGCCGTCCGGCCTCGAGGTGGGGCGTCGGGTTCCGCGGGAGTGCTCAGCGTGGTGCGCGCGTCCCAGGTCCAGCTGGTGCTGATCGTCGCCTCGTCGATCGACCTGTTGCTCTCACCCCGGGTCCTCGACGCGGAGGAGGTCGGGGTGTACGCACTCGGCGCGATCGCGACCAAGGTGGCCTTCTGGCTCCCGCAGGCGATCGGCGTGGTCTTCTATCCCCGCCTGGCCGATCCCGCGCGGTCGCGGGCCTCGCTGCGTCAGGCGGTGACGGTCGTCGCCGGGATCGGGGTAGTACTCACCGTCCTGGCCGGTGCGGCCGGGCCGGTCGTCCCGCTCGTCTTCGGGGACGGCTACGACACGCTCGTGCCGATCCTGTGGTTGTTCGCCTACATCGGCGCCGCGCTCGCCGTCCTGCAGGTCGTCCTGCTGTCGGCGATCGCGCGCGACCGGACGCGCGTCGCGCTCGGTACCTGGCTGGTGGTGGCCGCCGAGGTGCTGATCATCCTCACGGTCGCCGGGTCGGTGATCGGAGTCGCCGGAACCGCCGCGGTGGCTGCCACGATCGCCGCGCTGGGGACGTGGGCGGTCGCGCGCTGATTCGCCCCGCCATCATGGTCAACGAATCCGCTCCCTGAGCAGCGCGCTCGCGCCCTCCACGCCCGCTCCCTGAGGAGCGAGCTTGCGCCCTCCACGCCCGCTCCCTGAGGAGCGAGCTTGCGCCCTCCACGCCCGCTCCCTGAGGAGCGAGCTTGCGAGCGTCACGAAGGGTCTCGCAACCTCGGTCACCGGACCCTTCGTGACGCGCCCTCCGCAGGCTCCGGGGCTCCTCAGGGAGCACAGGGTGGTGACCGGACGTTGCCGAGTACCCGAACTTTCGGCAGTGTTGTGTCATGAGCGACAACGAGAGCACACAGGTCACTGTCCAACGCACGATCGAGGCGCCCGTCGACGCGGTGTTCGACGTTCTCTCCAATCCCGAACGGCATCAGGCGCTCGACGGTTCGGGGTTCATCCGCGGCGTGGACCACGCCGACCGCATCCAGCAGGTGGGTGACGTGTTCACCATGAACATGGCGGGCGACCACATGGGCGGCGAGTACAAGACGGACAACCATGTCACGGGCTACGCCAAGGACAAGCTCCTGGCATGGCAGACCGCGCCCGCCGGCACCCAGCCGCCCGGATGGGAGTGGCTGTGGGAGCTGGAATCCCAGGGTCCCAACGAGACGCTGGTTCGCCACACCTACGACTGGTCGAAGGTCACCGACAAGAAGCTGCTCGAGAAGGTCAAATTCCCGCTCGTGACCGAGGATCAGCTCAACGACACCCTCGGCCGGCTCGCCGCCGAGTCGGCGTCCTGACGCCGATCCCGATCACTCCGGCTGCCCGCCAACGGTTTTCGCGTCACGCTGACGCCGAAGCCGGGCGGGCAGCCAGGCGGGATTGATCAGTATCAGCCCGGCCAGCAGGGCCGCGACGCCGAGGATTCCGGTGCCGATCGGCACCAGGCGGCCCCAGATCAGGATCGGGGACGCGAGGTCGGCGGCCAGGTCGGTCATCCGCGCCTGGGTGTCGTCGTCGTAGGTGAATGTCGCTCGTAGGTGCGGCAATTCGAAGTCGTCCGGGACGCCGGGGGTGCCGTCGGGGAAGCGGTACACCTCGTCGACGGTGATCGTGGCGTCGACGATCGTGCCGGTCCGCGGGTCGACGGCGAGATCCCATGAACTCCGGTGGTGCAGGTCCGCGGTCAACGGTCGGCTCGTGTCGCCGACACCGAACCACGACGCCGGCCGCGTGATCGAGACGTTGGTGCCCACGGGCCGGCCCAGCGCCTCGCGAGCGAGGTCGGTGTCGGGGACCTCGGCGCGGAACCGGGCGACGTCGCGGCCGCGGACCTCGGTGTCGCCGTCGTACACCAGCGGCACGGCGGTACGGGTGACGGCGTCGAAGAACTCCCGGTCGGCCGTTTCGGTGTCGAAGGGCAACAGATAGGTGACGCCGCGGCGGTCCGGGACAAGGACGGCCGCCTGTCCGCTGTCGTATTGGATCTCCGACGCCCCGCGCGCGGCGAGTCGTGGCAGCGCGTTCTTCCGGTCGAGTGTCACCCGATCCTTGACGGCGTTGACGGTCGCGTCGTTGCACGGTTGCGACCCGTCGTCGGACTGGTTTCCGGGGTCGGCGCCGGGGCGCGGATCGCCGGGGTCGACCTCACGGTCGTCGATGCGCAGCGTCTCGGCCTGGATGGACGTGCCGGCCTGCAGGGTCACCCGGTGTTCGTCGGACGGTTGCACCGCCACGACGCGTTGCTGGCGGACGAGGTCGGCGCCGACGGTGCGGGCCGAACGGGTCCCGAGCGAGCACCGGTCGAAGATCGTCGCGTCGTCGGCGGTGGCGACGGTGGTGAAGTCGGTGCTGAGCGGGATCGTCCGGAAACCTCCGACGAGCAACGTCGGGAGGGCGATGGTCACCGCGAGCAGGAAGCCGCCGACGAAGATCAGGGTCGGGCCGGCGAGGTCTGCCGTCGACCAGCGATGAGGCTGCGGATGGGTCTCGGAGTCCGGCGACGACGTCTCGGGGTCTGGGGACGACTGGGACGGCGAGGACATGGAGGCGAGGGTACGCAACGCCTCCCGGTTACCCTGTCAGCAGCATGACCAGCACCGACCCCGATTCCGTCGCCCCCGCCGCCGTCGAGACCGTCGCAGGCTCCGCCAGACGGTTCTATCCGCAGCTCGAGGGCATGCGGGCGATCGCCGCGATCGGGGTCCTGGTCACCCACGTGGCGTTCCAGACGCGGGCGGTCGAGATCCCCGTGCTCGGACCGGTGCTCGGACGCCTCGACCTCGCGGTCGCCCTGTTCTTCGCGCTCTCCGGTTTCCTGCTGTGGCGACCGTGGGTCGACGCCGCGCATCGCGGAACCCGTCATCCGTCGGTGCCGAGGTATTTCCGCCACCGGATCGTGCGGATCTGGCCCGCCTACCTGGTCGTGGTCACCCTGGTCATCCTGCTGCTTCCCGAGGCGCAGGGCGCCGACGCCCAGGTCTGGCTGGCGAATCTGACGCTCACCCAGGTCTTCGTGCCGCTCACACTCACCGCGGGTCTGACCCAGATGTGGAGCCTGTCGGTCGAGATCGCCTTCTACGCCCTGCTCCCGCTCATCGGCTTCGCGCTCCTGCGGCTGCGCGGGAGTCGCCTGCGTGCGCGCATCCCGGTGTTGTTGCTACTGGCCGCGGTGAGCCTGGGCTGGGCCTGGGTCGGCACCTCCCTGCCCGTGGCCGCCGGAGTGGAGACCAAGAACTGGGTGTTCGGTCACCTGCCGTGGTTCGTCGCGGGTCTGGTCCTGGCCGAGGTCGCCGGGGTCC
The DNA here is from genome assembly GCF_000143885.2 of Gordonia sp. KTR9. Taxonomy (NCBI): domain Bacteria; kingdom Bacillati; phylum Actinomycetota; class Actinomycetes; order Mycobacteriales; family Gordoniaceae; genus Gordonia; species Gordonia sp. KTR9. The sequence continues at coordinate 4,945,453 of NC_018581.1, read as the reverse complement.
TCGACTCCGGTTCGGGTGCCGGGCAGACCCGTCCGGGACGCTGGCTGGCCGGTGCGATCCGCCTGAGCGCGAACCGTCCGCTGATGCTGGGCGTGCTCGTCGTCGCCTATGCGCTGGCGTGCACCCGGCTCGCCGGTCCGACGGGTCTGGGCGCTGTCACCGAGATCGAGTTCGCCACCAAGATGGTTCTCGGCGCCCTCTGCGGTTACGCACTGCTCGCACCGCTCGTCTGCAACGACGGACCGTTCCGCATCCTCACCTCGCGGGTGATGCTGGCGCTCGGGAGGTGGTCGTACGGGATCTTCATCTGGCACGTCGCGATCCTGGCGGTGGTCTTCCCGCTGTTCGGCATCGTGCCGTTCAGCGGTGACACCCTCCAGGTGCTGGTGATCACCCTCGGTCTGTCGATCGGTGTCGCCGCGGCCAGTTACGCCTTCATCGAGGAGCCGACGCGGAACTGGTTGCGCAACCGCGAAAATCGTCGTCGCAACCGCGCGCGCCACGTCTCGTCCGACGCCTCGTCTGCGCCGGCCTCGATCGGCACCGCACCCGACGACCGGCCGTCGACGGCCGACCAGAACACCAGCCACGCGGTCATCGACACCGCCACCAGCGCCGGCAGCTGAACCCACCACTGCGACCCGTGGTAGCCCCCGGAGGCGTGCCACGGCCCGGCCGCCAGCCCGATCGTCGCGGTCATCATCGCGACGAATGCCGTGGTGACGCCGGCCTTCGGCGGTACCGCAGCGGCGACGGCGCCGACCACGACCGCCGCCGCGAGTCCCCACCAGCCCGACACCAGCCACGCCGCGGCGAGCACTGCGCCACCGGCGACGAGCACCGTCCCCCGCCCGGCCGGGGCGACGATCGGCGCTCCGGCCGGTGGGCGACGCGTCGACGGCCACCACGCGGCGACGAGGAGCAGCACCATGAGCGCGAGGCCGATCACCAGGGCCCAGCGGTACAGCGAGTCGAATCGGTAGGTGAGTTCGATGGTGCCGGCCGTCCCGGCCGGCACCACCCAGCCCTGTTGCCAGCCGTCGACGACGACCGGCCGCAGTGGCGTCCCGCCGAGCCGCGCCTGCCACCCGGGGTTGGTGCTCTCGGGCACGACCAGCAGTCGCTGCGGGCCGCTCTCGACGGTCACCGCACGCCGTACCGCCGACCATTCGGTGACCTCGGGGACAACCGACGCCGGTGCCGACACCGGGTCTCCGTTCACCAGAGAGAGGGCGTCGACGGTGAAGGCGTCGCCGGGATTGACCGACACCTCCTGCTGACCGGCGGGCAGGGCGAACCGGCCGTCGCCGCATGGCCGCCCGATGACCGGTTGTCCGTTGCGGAGGTCGGCCGCGGTGGCGCGCACGGACATTCGGACGACCTGGCCCGCGGCGGTGAGGCCGATCCCGGCGTCGCAACCGATTTCGACGACCCGCCCTTCGTCCACGCCGGCCGGTGGCGACGGTGACACCCGGACCTCGGCGATCCCCGGTGGTGCGGGACTGGCGAATCCGAGGCTGTTGACGTCGATGAGGTCGGATTGGGCGCGGATGGTGATCTCCACGCGGTCGGTCACCGCGGGGTCGAGCCGCACGATGCCGCTCTCGTCGACCTCGCGGATCTGCTCCCCGGTACCGAGGTCGACGGCGACCTCGGTGGGCGCGGCGGGATAGCCCCGCGGGGCGTCGATGGTCAGCGAATCCACCCGCTGTGCGCGCGGGAGATCCAGCACCAGGGTGGGACTGTTCTCGTCCGCTGCCGGGTCGGTCTCCGCGCCATCCGCTGCTGCACCCTCACGCTTCTGCGACGCCCGCTCGTCAGGGATCTCCGGTGCGGTCCACGACGTTCCCGGATCGCCGTCGACGGCGGCCGCGGGCCCGCCGCGCGGATCGGTCACCGGACGGGGCCCGCGCGCCGTGACCCGATCATCCTCGGCGAGTAGCCGATCGAGAGCATCGCCGGGCCGGGGCCGCAGGATCGTGGTGGGAGATACGGTGACATCCGACGGAACCGAGAGTGCGCGTCCGAACACCGCGGACGTCTCCGGGGAGAGGCCGAGTCCCGGTGCACATCTGGTCATCTGCCGCTCCGGGTCGGCGACGCAGGACGCCCGGCCGGACAACTCCTGGTACAGCAGCCACTGGGCCACCTCGGTGCCGGCCTCGAGTTCGGGCAGGACCACGCGATGGCGGATTCGCAACGGCGTCGCGGTCCGCAGGTCGGACACCGTCACCTCGCCGAGCGCGAATTGGTTTCCGGCCGTGCCGTCGTCGGTGCGCAGTGCACGGATCTGCACCCAGCGGGTGGCCCCGCTGGGCGCGGTCACCGTCATCGGTTCGCCCGGTTCGAGCCCCGAGACCACCGTGCTACCCGCCTCGGTGGTGACCAACGCACTGGTGACATCGGGTCCGAGTGCCTTCGCGGTCGTCAGGGTCAGTGCGAGGTCGGACCGCGGGGTCGTGAAACCGATGCGCATCCATCGTCCGACCGCACTCTCCAGACCGCCACTCACCCAGGCGCTCTGCGGATTGCCGTCGAAGGCCGCGGCCGCCGAGTTGGCCGGTGAGGTCTGCCCGGGCTGAACCGCGTCCGCCGCCGATCCCGACGTGGACACGTCGACCTCGCCGCTGTCGTTGTCCAGCAACCACTCTCCATGCACCAGTGGCTGGCTGTCGACGGGATAATCGGCGACGGAGTTCTGTGTTCGACGCGGATCCGAGGGGGATCTGATCGCCGAGCTGTGGTCGTCGACGCGGCCGAAGTCGGTCTCCCGGTCGCTGGGTGTGTCGGTCACGATCAACGGACCGTCGACGACGCCGGCGCGGCGTGCATCGGCATCGAGCACGACCGGTCCGAGCGGCGGAAGTCCCTGACGTGCACGAACTTCCGCCAGTTCGGCGACGGCTTCGGGACCACCGGCCACCCGCGGCAGTCCCGCGGTGTCGACGAGGCGGGGTCCGGTGCCGGCGTCCGGCACGCCGGCAGCACCGACGGCGAAGATCTGCACCGCGGGCATCGTGGGCCGCAAGCCGTTGTCGCGCACCACCCCTCGAACGCTCGGCGGGCCGATCCGCGGACCGAACGTCGCGACGCGGCGTAGTCCGGGCGAGTCGTCGAGTGCCTGTTGCGCGAGCAGCGGACGGGCCGACCGTGAGGTCTCGGGGTCGAGATCGGCTCGCAGGACTACGAATCCGATACCCTGCCCGGCGAGGGTGGCGGCCAGGCCCGGTGATCCGCGGCCGGCGGCGATCTCGCGTTGCACGGAGTCGAGCGCTCGGATCGCGCCCGGCGGCGTGAGGGGTATCGCGTCGCGGACCGCCCACGGGGTGTCGGACAGCGGCTGCAGCGGTTCGTCGCGGGTGAGTCCCCACAGCTGGTCGGCGAACGGGGCGCCGGGGACGACCAGTGCACGGGCGGGTGGGGCGCCGTCGCTGCGTTCGCCGTGCTCGGCCAGCCAGTTCGCGGTGTCCTGCCAGTGGCGCGGGATCTCCCGGTAGGTCCCGTTCGGTGCGAGCTGGCCGGTCCACATCAGCGATCCGGCGCCGATCACAGCGACGAGCAGGACGATCGCCGCGGCGACCGGACGCGACCGCTGGGGCTGGGCGAAGGCGGAGAGCGTCTCGCGGCGACTCGCGCTCCCCGGCAGCGGGACCCGAGCGAGCAGGTGGGCGACACCGAGGGCCAGCGGGATACGGAGAAGCGGCTCGAACTTGTGGATGTTGCGCAGGGGCGCGCCGGAACCGTCGAGGAAGACGCGTACCTGCTCGGCGATCGGCGACCCCAGCCCGCCCGCGTAGCCGATGCACATCACGACGAGACCGACACCCAGGATCGCGACGAGCCGGCCGCGGAACGGCATGTGCCGCATGCACAATCCGGCGAGCCCCGCGGCTGCGATGGTCCCGGTAGCCAGGACCGCGGCGGGTTGGGTCACGAGCACCGCCCCGGCGACGCGCTCCGGGGACACGAAGGGCGTCCACGAACTGGCCCCGCGCAACACCTCGGTCAGCGAGGTCCACTGCGTGGTGACCCGGGACGACTCGATGTAGTCCAGGAAGGGCGGACTCACGCGCGAGAGGATCAGCAACGGGACGACCCACCACGCGCAGGCCAGGGTCAGGCCGGCCGCGGTCCAGGCGCCGAATCGCCACCAGCGGCGGTCGCGCGGGCTGTGCAGCAGCCACCACAGGGCGGCGACGCCGAGAGCCGCCAGCGTGGCGACGGCGTTGACCGCACCCATCAGTGCGACCGCGGCCGCCGCACGTGCGGCCTCACGCCAGAGCGGCGGACCGTCGTCGGCACCGCGCGTGTCCAGCGCCCGCACCACCGGCAGGAGCACCCACGGCGCGAGCATCATCGGCAGGGTCTCCGACGAGATCGAGCCGAGCGTGGTGAGGACCCGAGGGCTCAGCACGAAGACGGTGGCGGCGATGACCCGCGAGGCCGGCGACCCCAGTCGCAGGATCTCGGCGAGGCGGACGATGCCCACGAAGCCGACGGTGAGCAGCACCGCCCACCACAGGCGCTGCACGATCCACGGCGGGACGGCGAGGAGGTCGCCCACCGTGAAGAACGCGCCGTGCGGGAAGAAGTACCCGTAGGCCTGGTTCTGTACCTGCCCCATCGGGGCGTTCGGCGTCCACAGATGCGCGGCGCGCGCCAGGAAACCCAGCGGATTCTCGGTGAGGTCGAGTTTGGTGTCCGCGGCGATGCGGCCCGGTGACTGCAGCAGGCAGATCAGCAGCGACATGGCGGCGACGACGGCGACGCCGCGCCGACTCAGCCGAGACCGATCGAGCCCAGACCGAGTCAGGACGGACCGATCCGGTGGTGGAGGCGGAGTACTCAGTTGCTGCTGCCGTCGATCAGGGGACGCCGGGACCGGCGGCGTCGCGGATGTGTCAGTTGGTGTCGCCGGCTCCGCCGCGCGAACCGTAGTCCACCGAGCCCTGGATGAATCCGTTGTTCGGGCTGATGTTGTTCAGGTCGGTGGACGGGCTGTTCTCGGAGGCCAGGAAACCGCCGAGGAACACCGCGCCGAGTCCCACCAGGATGCCGGCGACTCCGGCGACGGCTCCGGCGACAAGGCGGTTGTTGGTCATGGCGATGAAACTACCATCGCCGAAGTCCGATTCCGGGTGACACCCGCGGAGACCTGCGTATCCACTCCGCCGCGATCAGCGCCGGGAGCGCACTGTGGTGAGGGCGCGATCCCACAACAGACGCGCGCTCGCCTTGAGCAGCTCGGGTTTGTCGACGTCGCGGGTGAGCAGCATCGTCGATGTGGCGATCGTGCCGGCCGACGCCTTGGAACGATGTCCGGAGTCCAGATGCGGTTGGGGGTCGTATTCGATGATCAGCTGGATCGCCTCGGCTCGTGCGCGCCCGGCGATCTGCTCGGCCAGCCACAGCGCGAGGTCGATCCCGGCGGACACGCCGGCGGCGGTGACGAGGTCGTCGTCGGGCAGCGCGCGGACGACGCGCTCGTCGGACACGGCCTTCGCCCCGTGCAGGGTCAGTCCGGCCATCGAGGACCAGTGCGTGGTGGCCGGCTTGCCGTCGAGCAGACCCGCGGCGGCCAGCACGATCGAGCCGGTGCACACCGACGTCGTCCACTGGGCGCCGGGTCGCACGGCACGCAGCCAGTCGAGGACCTTCTCGTCCTGCGACGCCGACAGGAATCCCGGCCCGCCCGGCACGAGGACGACGTCCGGCGCCGGCGTCTCGTCGAACGAATGCGTGGCACCGACGACGAGCACGCCCGAATCGGCGACGATCGGCCCCGGCTCGTGCCAGACGAACCTCACCTCGGCGTCGGGCAGGGCGCGCAGCACCTCGTAGGGGCCGATGAAGTCCAGCGCGGTGAACTGCGGGTAGAGGACGATCGCGATCTGGGTCATGGGGAGCCTTTCGGTAGGCGGGATGGGCGGAGAAGTGTCGAGGGAGCGGGTTCAGCGGAAGGTGCGGCGATAGGTCTCCGGCGGGACGCCGAGTCGCCGGATGAAGGTCCGGCGCATCGTCTCGGTGGACCCGAATCCGCACCGGGTGGCGATCACCGGCATCGTGTCGTCGCTCTCGGTGAGTGCGCGTCGGGCGGCGTCGGTCCGGATTCGTTCGACGTAGGCGCCGGGCGCTTCGCCGGTCTCGTCGGTGAAGATGCGGGAGAAATGACGAGGACTCATCGACGCGTCGCGGGCGAGGTCGTCGACGCGGTGTGGCCGGCTCGGTTCGGCCTCGATGCGCTCCTGGATCTCGCGGATCACCGTGCGCCGGGCCCGCGGCATCCACACCGGTGGCGCGAACTGGCTCTGACCGCCGGGGCGCCGCATGTAGAGGACGAGCCACCGTGCGACGAGCTGCGCGAGGTCGGTGCCGTGGTCATCTTCGACGAGGGCGAGCGAGAGGTCGATGCCGGCGGTGACGCCCGCGGAACTCCACACACGGTCGCAGCCGCGGACGAACAGGGCCTCGGCGTCGACCTCGATCGAGGGGTACCGCTCGGCGAGCAGGCCGGCCGCCGCCCAGTGGGTCGCCGCGCGCTTGCCGTCGAGCAGGCCCGCCTCGGCTGCGAGGAACGCGCCGTTGCACACGCTGACGACCCGTCTCGCCCGTCCGGCGGCCTGCCGGATCCAGTCGACGAGATCGGGATCCCGAGAAGCGTCGTGGACGCCGGTGCCTCCGGGCAGGATCAGGATGTCGATCGGATCGGCCGGATCGGGCAGCGGGTGCGCGACGAACTCCAGGCCGACGCCGGTGCCGACGGGTTGTCCCGAGTGCGAGACCAGACGCAGGTCATAGGAGATGGGTGAGCCCCGGTCGGCGAGCGCGAGGGATGCGGTGGTGAACACATCGGCCGGACCGGTCACGTCCAGGGCCTGCACCCCGGGATAGCCGAGAATCAGCACCGATCGAGTCATGAGGACATCGTTTCCGACCCACACCGTGGCGTCCAGGCCACGCATCCCACAGATCAGGACATCTACGGCGTGACCTGTGGCGCCTTCTCGCACTTGGCGGGAACGATGAACACCGGTCGATGGCAGTGTTTGAGAACCCGCTCGGCGACGCTGGAGCGCAACAATGCCTTGAGTCCCGACGCCCCGCGGGTGCCGGTGACCAGGAGGTCCACGTCGAGCGCCTCGGCCGCGGCGACGAGCGCGCCCCACACCGTCGACTCCACTTCGACGAGCGTTCCACGCGCGGACAGCCCGCACTCGGCGGCGAGCGTCACGCCACGCTCATTGATTGCGGCGGCCTCGTCTTCGAGGGCTTGGTCGACGCCGGCGTCGAGCTGGGTGTCGATGAACGGTTGCATCCCGCCCGCGAGGGTGGACATCCGCGCCGGGGTCATGCCGCCGGGCTGCCAGGCGGTGACGACCACCGCGGACTGCGCGCGTAGGAATTGTCCGGCGTAGCGAATGGCGCGATCGGCGTTCGGTGATCCGTCGTAGGCGATCATCAGTGTCTGCGCGCCGTTGTCACCGCCGCTGCCGCTTCCGGCGGCGGCGGACCCGGACGAAACGGACCCCGCGTCCATTGGCTCAGACTACATGCCAGACTCGAGCCATGGGCCCAACTCGCAGACCCCGGCGGATTCGTCCTGAGGGGGTTCGTCACGCGTGGATTCGCAATGCGGTGACGACGGGAACGGTCGCCGTGGTGTGTGCGGCGCTCGCGGCGTGCACGTCGTCGACGCCGGACTCGCCACCGCCGACGCCCTCGTACTCGGCGTCGGCCGATGCGGGGGCGACGTCTTCATCGGCGTCGACATCCGCCACCCCGGTCGCGAACGCTTGCGGTGCAACCGAACTCGCGAAGTTGTCGGTCCGCCAGAAGCTCGCGCAGCTGATCGTCGTCGGTGTGACCGGGGCGGCCGATGCGCAGCAGATCGTCGAGAACGAGGAGATCGGCGGGATCTTCGTAGGGAGCTGGACCGACAAGGCGATCCTGACAAGCGGTGCGGCAGCACGGATCTCACAGAATTCCCCGATCCCGTTGATGGTCACGGTCGATCAGGAAGGCGGCCGGGTGTCGCGGCTCTCGGCCCTGGGCATCGACCACGCCTCGCCGCGCGAGCTGGCGCAGACCAACACGCCCGAGCAGGTGCGGGCCATCGCGGCCGGCGTGGGACGCGAGCTGAAGAGCCTCGGGGTCACCGTCGACTTCGCTCCCGTCGCCGACGTCAGCGACGAATCTGATGACGAGGTGATCGGCGACCGCTCCTTCAGCAACGACCCCGAGGTCGTCACCCGATATGCGGGCGCCTACGCCGCCGGGCTGGCCGACGCGGGAATCACGCCGGTGTACAAGCACTTTCCGGGGCACGGACACGGCTCGGGCGACTCGCACCTGGGCGTCGTGACCGTCCCCTCGCTCGCTGAGTTGCAGGACAGCGACCTCGTGCCGTTCCGGACGCTGTTGCGTGACCCCGGGACCGCGGGCGCGATGGTCGGACACCTGATCGTCCCGGGCCTGACGAAGGGATTGCCCGCGAGCATCAGCCGGCCCGCGATCCAGATGCTGCGCACCGGTGTCGGCTACGACGGTCCGCGCTTCGACGGCGTGATCTACTCCGACGACCTGTCGGGCATGGCGGCGATCAGCGCGCAGTACCCCATCGAGCAGGCGGTGGAGAAGTTCATCCTCGCGGGCGGCGACGTCGCGCTGTGGCTGTCCACCGACCGCGTCGACTCGGTGCTCGACAACCTCGAGCGCGCGGTGTCGACCGGTCGTCTCGCACCCGCCCGCCTCGACGACAAGGTGGTGCGCATCCTGCGGTCCAAGGGTGTGGTGAAATGTTGAACTGCGTCGGCCCGGCCCAGGCGAATGGGGTTTCACCTTACCGATTGGTAAGTTGTTGATATCGTCGGTCGAACGGATGTGGTGAACGGAGGTGGCGGTCATGTCGGGCGGAACCAAGCGACTGCCGCGCGCGGTGCGCGAGCAGCAGATGCTCGATGCGGCCGTCAAGGTGTTCGCGCAGAACGGCTTCCGTGAGACGTCGATGGATGCGATCGCCGCCGAGGCGCAGATCTCCAAGCCGATGCTGTATCTGTACTACGGCTCCAAGGACGAGCTCTTCAGTGCCTGCATCGCCCGCGAGTCGGGCCTGTTCATCGACGCGATGAGCGTCGGCTTCGATCCCTCGCTCTCGCAGCGCGAGCAGGCGGTCACGGTGATCCGCGAGTTCCTCCGCTTCGTGCACGAGCACCGTCAGTCCTGGCGAGTTCTGTACCGCGTGGCCATCGGCACGGCCGGTTTCGCCGGCATCGTCTCCGAGAGCCGCCAGCGCGTCACCGAGATGGTCACCGAGCTGATCAAGGCCGGCACCACGGTCGAGGGCGCCAGCGACCTCGACTTCGAGCTCACCGCCGTCTCGATCGTCGGTGCCGCCGAGGCCGTCGCCGACCGCATCACCGAGGGCGACGTCGACCTCGAGAAGGCCACCAACCTCCTCGTCGGCATCACCTGGCGCGGCCTGAAGGGTGTCGGTACCGACTCCTGAGCGACTTGGCCCCGGACGAGCGCGGGAGCGCAGCCTCTGGGCCTTTTGAGAGCTGACAACCTCTGTGCCGCAGAAGCTCCCGCGGCCCCGCCTCCCAGCCGCTGATCAGATCCAATCAGCGGGATGGAAACGGGACCGCGGGAGCGAAGAGCGGAAGCCCTCAGCCCTCCCGCGTGGTCGCGGTGAGGTGCGGGAATCCCTTGCGACGGTCGCGGATCGCGATGTCGAAGCTGCCCTTGCCGTCGATGCGGCGGGTGTACAGATTCACCTTGGCCGGCAACAGGATCGGCTTGCCGAACTTGACGTCGTAGGTGACCGCGTCGGGAAGCTGCGCCTCCACGTTCGCGATGGCCGCTGCCGCACTCCACATCCCGTGGGCAATCGCCTTGGGGAAGCCGAAGGCCTTGGCCGGCAGGTTGCCCATGTGGATCGGGTTGCGGTCGCCCGAGGCGGCCGCGTACTCACGGATCCGCTTGAGGTCGACGGCGAGGATCGCGTCCGGCGGCGGTGGGGTCTTCGACTTCGGTTCGGGACCACGCGGTTCGTCGGACAGGCTGGTGCGCTGCTGCTTCAGGAAGGTAGCCGTCTGCGTGGTGACCAGTTCCGATCCGACGCTGACCTCGCTGACGACGTCGATCAGGATGCCCTTGCGGTGCTCGCGGAGATTCTGCGCGTGCGTGACGATGTCGAGCGGTTCGCCGGCCGCGATGGGCCGCTTGCGCTCGATCGTGTTCGTCATGTGCACGGAACCGACGGCGCCGAACGGGAATTCGTCGGACGTCATCAGTTTCATGGTCACCGGGAACTGCAGCACGAACGGGTACGTCAGCGGCAGGGTGTCGCCGAAACGTTGCCCCGTCGCGTGGCAATACGCCTGCAGCGCAGCCGAGTCCACGCGTATGCCCTCGAGCCGGTAGCGCGTCTCGGGTGCGGTCGCGTCGGCGGGGACACGCGGCGGCTTGCCGATGCCGGGCAGCAGCGCGGTGACCGCCTTGCCGTACAGCTCACCGGTGCCGGGTGCCGCCGGGAGTGTGATCGTCTTCGGCATCAGGCCCCCAGGAATCCCTGGCCGCAGACGCGGACCACGTTGCCGGTGATGGCATTGCTCGCCGGGTTGGCGAAGTAGGCCACGGTCTCGGCGACGTCGACGGTCTGGCCGCCCTGCTGCAGCGAGCTCATCAGGCGTCCGGCCTCGCGGGTCGCGAGCGGGATGGCCGCGGTCATCTTGGTCTCGATGAAGCCGGGGGCCACCGCGTTGATGGTGATGCCCTTCTCGGCCAGGATCGGCGCGTAGGCGTCGACGAGTCCGATGACACCCGCCTTGGAGGCGCCGTAGTTGGTCTGGCCGCGGTTGCCCGCGATGCCGGCGATCGACGACACGTCGACGACGGCGCCGCCCTCGCGCAGCGCACCCTTCTCCAGCAGCGTCTCCACCAGGGTCTGCGGCGCGATGAGGTTGACCGCGATGACCGCGTCCCAGCGGGCGTCGTCCATGTTGGCGAGCAGCTTGTCGCGGGTGATGCCGGCGTTGTTGACGATGATGTCGATGCCGCCGTGCCGCTCGAGGGCGTGCTCGGCGAGCTTGGCGCCGGCGTCGGCGGCGGTGACGTCGAGCGGGAAGGCCGTGCCGCCGACCTTGTTCGCGGTCTCCGACAGTGCGTCACCCGCCTGCGGGACGTCGGCGGCGATCACGTGCGCGCCGTCGCGCGAGAGCACCTCGGCGATCGTCGCGCCGATGCCGCGGGCGGCACCGGTCACGACGGCGACCTTGCCCTCGAGCGGCTTGTCCCAGTTCTTCGGGGCTGTCGCATCGGCACCGCCGACCCGGATGACCTGGGCGTCGACGAAAGCCGACTTCGCCGACAGGACGAAGCGTACGGTCGACTCGAGGCCGGTCAGACCGGTCTTGGCGTCGGGGGAGACGTAGACGAGCTGGACGGTGGAGCCCTTCAGGAGTTCCTTGCCCAGCGAGCGCGTGAAGCCCTCGAGCGCGCGTTGTGCGACACGCTCGGACGGGTCGGTCACCAGTTCCGGGGTGGTGCCGATGACGAGGAACCGGGCGCACGGTGCGGTCGAACGCATCGCGGGCTGGAAGAACTCGAAGAGCTGACGCAGCTCGGCGGGGGAGGTGATGCCGGTCGCGTCGAAGACCAGGCCGCCGAACTTGTCGGCGCTGCGGCCGGTCGTGGCGTTCTGGATGAGGTCGTAGTCCTCGGTGGAGAGCATCTCGCGAAGTGGTTCGACGAGTCGGCCGGACCCGCCGAGCAGCACCGGACCGGGCAGCGGCGGCTCGGTGGGCTTGTAGCGCCGCAACGGCGGCGGGACGGGCAATCCGGCCTGCTTGGCGATGAATGCGCCGGGCGCGGAATGGACGAAGCTCGAGTACAGGCCAGTGTTTCCGTTGGCGGCCACGGTGATCTCCTCTGACGGTCGTTCGACAACGAACTTACTGATGAGTAAGAATACGCTATAGATACCGCACACGACCCTGGGAGATCGACGTGGCCGAACAGTCCAACCCCGCCAGCAAGCCCAAGACCCGGACCGACCGCCCGGTCGCGATCCTCGGCGGCAACCGCATCCCGTTCGCGCGCCAGGACAAGGCGTACGCGAAGGTCGGCAATCAGGAGATGTTCACCGCGGCCCTCGACGGCCTGGTGAGCCGATTCAGCCTGCAGGGTGAGCAACTCGGCATGGTCGCCGGCGGTGCCGTGCTGAAGCACGCTCGTGATTTCAATCTCATCCGCGAGTCCGTGCTCGGTTCGGCCCTCTCGCCGTACACCCCCGCCTTCGACATCCAGCAGGCGTGCGGAACGGGTCTGCAGGCCATCACGACGGTCGCCGACGGCATCGCCCGTGGCCGCTACGACGCCGCGATCGGCGGCGGCGTCGACACCACCTCCGACGCCCCGATCGCCGTGGGTGAGGGGCTGCGTCGTCAGCTGCTCGAGGTCAACCGGGCACGCAGCACCAAGGACCAGATCCTCGGCGCCGCGAAGTTGCTGACCAAGCTCGGCATCGAGATCCCGCGCAACGGCGAGCCCCGCACCGGCATGTCGATGGGTGAGCACGCCGCCGTCACCGCCAAGGAGTTCGGCATCAAGCGCGCCGACCAGGACGAGCTCGCCGCGCGCAGCCACCAGAACATGGCGGCCGCGTACGACGCGGGCTTCTTCGACGACCTGATCACCCCGTTCCTCGGCCTGACCCGCGACCAGAACCTGCGCGGTGACTCCACCGCGGAGAAGCTCGCCAAGCTCAAGCCGGTCTTCGGTGTCTCCCTCGGCGACGCGACCATGACCGCGGGCAATTCGACCCCGCTGACCGACGGCGCGTCGACCGTGCTGCTGGCCAGCGACGAGTGGGCCGCCGACCGCGGACTACCGGTGCTCGCCTACTTCGTCGACAGTGAGACGGCCGCAGTCGATTACGTCAACGGTCCCGACGGATTGCTGATGGCACCGACCTATGCGGTTCCGCGGCTGCTCGCCCGCAACGGACTCACCCTGCAGGACTTCGACTTCTACGAGATCCACGAGGCCTTCGCGTCGGTGGTCCTCGCCACCCTGCAGGCGTGGGAGTCCGAGGAGTACTGCAAGGAGCGTCTCGGCCTCGACTCCGCGCTGGGTTCGATCGACCGCAGCAAGCTCAACGTCCACGGTTCGTCGTTGGCCGCGGGTCACCCATTCGCCGCCACCGGCGGCCGGATCGTCGCGCAGGCGGCCAAGCAGATCAAGGAGAACGGCGGCGGTCGCGCACTGATCTCGATCTGTGCCGCCGGCGGGCAGGGCGTCACCGCGATCATCGAGGGCTGACCCGGACGAGGTCGCATCGGGCGCGGCGAGGGACCGGATCCCGACAGGTGGGACGGGTCGGCGACTGATCAACCGATCCGTCTCACCTTCGTGGGACGAAATGGGGTACTTCGTCACATATTCGGCAGAATCGTCCTTCCGGGGATGCTTCCGGCCGAAAAGTAGCGTAAATATGTCTATAGCTCCGGCTGCGCTGTCAGACCCCCGACCCGACAGCTCGGCCGGAGCGCCTACTTTCCGACCGTAGTTCTGCGGCCACCCCCTGATCTGCCCACTCGTCAGCCCCACCCGGCTGTCAGCCACGATGGATGGAGATGTGACCCCAGGCTCTCGCCGAGCACGATCCGCGCTTCGCGCCGTGCTCGCCGTCGTCGCCGTGGTCACCCTCGTCCTCGCCGCCGAATTCGTCGCCACCCGCTCCGATTCCGCGCGCAACGCCGTCGTCGGCGGAATCGACGCAGGTGGTCGGGACACCGCCGGACTCACTCCCGTCCTCGACGAGCTGGCGGCGCGCTCGACCCAGCCGGTCATCGTGCGGACGCCGGAGGGTTCGGCCGAAGTCGCGCCGGCCGATCTCGGACTCTCCTTCGACCTCGGCGCGACACGCACACGTCTGCTCGAGCAACCGCGCAACCCTCTCGTGCGACTGGGCGCCCTGTTCGGCCGGGACGCCCACGTCGAACCGGTCGTCAGGCTGGATCGGACCGCGATGAACGCCGCTCTCGACGCCCAGCGCACATCTCTCGAGAAGGCGGCGGTCGAAGGTGGCGTGCACTACGACGGCACCCGGCCCGTCGGAGATCAACCCGCCGCGGGTGAACGCATCGCCCGGGACGCGGCGGCCGCCGCACTCGTCGACCACTGGCTGGACGGCAGACCCGTCGACCTGCCCATGGAGCCCTTCTCGCCGACCGTCAGCGCCGAGGTCGTGGCGGCCACCGTCGCCGGACCTGCCGAACGCGTGACGTCGGCTCCCGTGCGTCTCGTCGACCGGCGGAAACGGACGGTCGAGGTACCCGCGGGAGACCTGGCGTCGATGGTGACCTTCGGTCCCGACGGGCGCGGCGGACTCACGCCCCGAGCCGACGAGAAGCTGGCCCGCCAGGTCCTCGCCCCGGACCTCGACGCGTCGCAGCGCGCCCCGGTCAGTGCGAGGTTCAGCCTCGCGTCCGGCCGTCCGACGGTGGTGCCCGGGGTCGCCGGCGGATCGATCAACTGGCCGAAGACGCTGGAGGCCGTCGCGAAGAGTGCGGCCGCCGACGGTGGCAACCGCACGGTCGAGGTCGTCTACGACGAGGTGGAACCGAAGCTCACGACCGATGCCGCCCGCAAGCTCGGTGTCACGGAACTGATCAGCGAGTACACGACGGGTGGCTTTTCGAGTGCCTCCGGGGAGAACATCCGGCTCGTCGCCGCCGAGGTCGACGGGGCGCTCGTCATGCCCGGAAAAGTGTTCTCGCTCAACGGACACACCGGACCGCGCGGGTCCGAGCAGGGATATGTCGAGTCGACGATCATCGACCAGGGCCGGGCGTCGACCGCCGTCGGCGGCGGTATCTCCCAGTTCGCGACGACCCTGTACAACGCGGCGTACTTCGCCGGACTCGAGGACGTCGATCACACCGAGCACGCGTATTACATCTCGCGGTACCCCGAGGCGCGGGAGGCGACGGTCTTCGAAGGGGCCATCGACCTGAAGTTCCGCAACAACACGCGGCACGGCGTCCTGATCGAGACCAGCTGGTCGTCGTCGTCGGTGACAGTGAGGTTGTGGGGCACCAAAGCGTTCGAGGTGGAGTCGGTGACCGGGGAACGGTACGCGACGACCGACCCGCAGCGCGTCCGCGTTCCGCGCGGAGACGACTGCATCCCCAGCAGCGGGAGCAAGGGTTTCACCACGTCGGACACCCGCATCATCAAGGATGCGCGCACGGGACGGGAGATCGACCGGTCCACCCGTACCGTCCGTTATGCGCCCGAACCCATCGTGAAGTGCGTCTGACCCGACGGGGCGTTTCGCGGAGGGACTTTACCGAGCGATAGAACGATCGATAGGCTCCGAGTCGTGGATATCAATGGAGCTAGTGCAATCGTCACGGGTGGCGCCTCCGGCATCGGCGCAGCAGCGGCTCGCCAGCTGGCGGCCAAGGGTGCGAAGGTCGTCGTCGCCGACCTCAACGCGGACAAGGGCGAGGAACTCGCCAAGGAGATCGGCGGGCAGTTCGTCAGCGTCGACGTCACCTCGACCGAGCAGATCGAGGCCGCGGTCAATGCGGCAACCGAACTCGGCCCGCTGCGTGCGCTGGTGAACTCGGCCGGAATCGGCTGGGCGCAACGCACCATCGGCCGCGACGGCGAGTTCAGTTCGGCACACAACCTGGACGCCTACAAGAAGGTCATCGCGATCAACCTGATCGGCACCTTCGACGCCATCCGCCTCGCCGCCACCGCGATGAGCCGCAACGAGCCGCTCGACGCCCACGGTGAGCGTGGCGCGATCGTCAACATGGCCAGCGTCGCGGCATTCGACGGCCAGATCGGCCAGGCGTCGTACTCGTCGTCCAAGGGCGGCGTCGTCGGCATGACCCTCCCGGTCGCGCGCGACCTGTCGGCGGTCGGCATCCGCGTCAACACCATCGCCCCCGGACTGATCGACACCCCGATCTACGGCGAAGGCGAATCGGCCGAGGCGTTCAAGGCCAAGCTCGGTGAGTCGGTGCTGTTCCCGCACCGCCTGGGCGTGCCGGACGAGCTCGCCTCGATGGTCGTCGAGCTGGTCACCAACAGCTACATGAACGCCGAGGTCATCCGCGTCGACGGCGGCATCCGGATGCCACCGAAGTAGTCAACAGCCATGATCGACTCCCGCCGGAACGCCGGCCTGGGTCTGATCGGAGCGATGGCGGCCGTGCTGATCTCGGCCGCGTGTGCAACCGAGACCTCGGGGACCGCTGTCCCCGAGGTCTCGCCGATCGCCCTGACGACAACTGAATCCGCGGTGACCTCGACCGCGACGACCACGACGTCACCCGCCACGACCGGCCGGGCCACCCGGCCACCGGCGGCGGTCCCGCCGCAGGCGGGTGCGGCGACCGACCCGGACGAGATGACCTGCGGCACCTATCTGTCGCTCACCGATTCCGAGCAGATCGCCACGATCACCGCGTTCGCGGACCGGCACGGCAAGGAACTGGTCAAGAGCAACCCCAACAGTTACCTGTTGGTTCGCGCGTTCTGTGTGGGCGACCCCGACATGCTTCTGAAGGACAACCTTCTGCTGCAGGGCAGCTGACCGACGTCGGCGATGAGGACCGTCGACGAGTAGACGCACCGCCGATCCGGCGGTGCGTTTCTCGTTGTCCGGGACCTGGTCACGTGAAAGAACTTTCATCCGCGTCTCATGGAGGTGTCACGCCGGCGACCCATAGTTGTCGCCATGAACGTTCCGCCCGCGACCGAACGACTCCCGGACCACCCGGGGCCGGTGACGATGTACGCGACGCGCCCACCCGTCCGGCCGATGGTGCCGCCGCCGCCGTCTCGACGCAGCTTCGCCGACATCCGCGGCGGAGCGCTGTCGCCCTGGGCGGCAGCAGGTCTCGTCGTGATCGTGCTCGCCGGCGCGTTCGTCGGACACGCCGGCTGGTCGGGTGGGTTGTCGTTCGACGCCGTTGTCACGCTGCTCGTGTTCCTGGTCGCGGTGTGGGCGTGGATCTTCTCGCCGCTCGACGACACCTACGTCGCCCTGGGTGGCGGCATAGCGCTGGTGATCTTCGGGATCATCGACGCCGACACCTTCGCGGGAACGCTGGGCTCGGGTGTGATCTGGCTGCTGATAGGCGCTTTCGTGATCGCGGCTGCGGTCACGGCGTCGGGATTGTCCGCTCGTGTGTCGGCGCGGGTGGTCCGCCGGGCCCGCACGCCTCGTCAGTTGGTTCATCTGATCACCGCCGCGCTGTTGCTGACCACTTTCGCGATCCCGGCGACCTCCGGGCGCGCGGCACTCGCGCTCCCGATCTTCCTCACGCTCGCCGCGGTACTGCGCGACCGGCCGCGCCTGGTGCTGTGCCTCGCGCTGGTCTTCCCGCTGGTGATCCTCTTCTCGGCGGTCGGGTCGCTCCTGGGAGCCGGGGCTCACCTGATCACCGCCGAGATCGTCTCGGCGGCAACGGGTGAGGGTATCGGCTTCGTGCACTGGGCGGTCCTCGGTGTACCTCTGGCCATCGTGTGGTCGCACCTGGCGGCCGAGGCGGCGCTGTGGCTGATGACCGATCACGACGAACGGGCACGTGGGCTGTGCGTGCCGCCGGCCGCGTTCGAGGAGACCGGGACGGCGACCTCCGGACCGCTCACCTCCGCGCAGCGTCGTGTGTCCGTCATTCTCGGAATCGTGGTGGTGCTCTGGTGTTCCGAACCGCTGCACGGCGTCGACCCGGCGATCGTCGCGGTACTCGGCGCCCTGGCCGCGTCCGCGCCGGCGGTCGGAGCGACGACGCTGAGCGCGGCACTCAAGACCATCCCGTGGACGCTGCTGCTGTTCATGGCCGCCACCCTCGCCCTCGGCATGGCCCTCAACTCCAGCGGCGCCGCACAGTGGCTGGCGGATCGTGCTCTCGGTTCCATCGCCGAGACCGGCCCGGCCGCTGCGATGGTGTTCGTCGTCGTGTCGGCGGTCGTGTCGTTGCTCGCGCACCTGGTGATCCAATCCCGTTCTGCCCGATCGGCGGTGTTGATCCCCATCATCGTGGTGACCGCCCCGGCCGTCGGGGTGGATCCGGTCGCCGCGGCCTTCTTGTCGACCGCCGCCGCCGGTTTCTGCATCACCCTCACGAGTTCGGCCAAACCGGTCGCCATGTTCGCCGCGAGCGACGACGTGCCGGGTTATCAACCGCGACATCTCCTCACGATGTCGGCGTTGCTCGCACCGGTCTCGCTGGTGTTGCTCATCGTCTTCGCCGGTTGGGTCTGGCCCCATCTCGGGCTTCCCCTTCTCTCGTCCTGACCGTCTCGTGCCGACCGACTCGTTCCTTACAGCTGTGCCGCGCAGGTCCTGCTGGCCCGAATCTCTACCCGTCACCACACCCTCGTCCGATCGATCAACAGGAGTGCCGATGTCCGTCCGAGTTCCGCAACGAATCCTGGTCGCCCCGAGCGGTTTCAAGGAGAGCCTCGACGCCGTGTCGGTCGCGGCCGCCATCGCCGCGGGGGTTCGGCGCACGATTCCCGGAGTGCGCGTCGACATCGCGCCCATCGCCGACGGAGGTGAGGGAACGGCGCGCATCCTGGCCGCCGCGGGCAACGGCCGACTCCACGAGCTGACCGTGTGCGGCCCCACCGGCGAGCCCGTGCAATCGCACTGGGCCGAAGTGGGCGCCGGCCGCAACCGTATCGGCGTCGTCGAGATGGCCGCTGCCGCAGGGCTGGCGCTCGTTCCTGCGGGGCAGCGCGACCCCGGCGCCACCACCACCTTCGGAGTCGGACAACTGATCGCCGCGGCCCTCGACGCCGGTGTGTCGGCGATTCTCGTCGGCTGCGGCGACTCGGGCACCTGCGATGGCGGGGCCGGCGCGCTGCAAGCACTCGGCGCCCGCGTCCTGGACCGCGACGGACGCGAGATCGGGCGCGGTGGTGACGAACTGGCACGTGCCGCGTCGCTGGACCTCACCGGTCTGCATCCGCGACTGCGTGAGACGGAGGTGGTGGTCGCGGGCAATCCGCACAACGTCCTCACCGGACCGAGCGGCGTCGCCCGGGTCTTCGGCCCCCAGAAGGGAGCGACACCCGCGCAGGTCGACTCGCTGGCTTCCGCGCTCGACATCTGGGCAGACGTCCTGCAGCGGGATGGGCTGGCCGACATCGACTATCGCCACGGAGCGGGCTCCGGCGCGTCGGGCGGGCTCGGGGCGGGTCTCGCCGCGGTCGGCGGAATCCTGCGTTCCCGGTTCGACGCGCTGCTCGATTCCGGCCTGTCGGGAATCGACCTCGATCATCGGATCGGCAAGGCGGACCTCGTGATCACGGCCGAGGGTTCCATCGACTTCCAGACCCCGCACGGGAAGGTGCCCGCCGAGGTGGCTCGCCGCGCCCAGCTGCGGGGTGTGCCCGTGGTCGCACTGGGGGGTTCGCTCGGGCATGGTGCACCGTCGGTCCACGACGTCGGGATCGGCGCGATCGCCTCGATCATCGCGGTACCCATGCCATTGTCGGAGGCGGTCGCCAACGGCGAGCAGCTCCTCGCCGACGCCGCCGAGCGCACGATGCGGATGATCCTGCTGGGCGCCGCGGTTTCGGCCCGCGCGGGACAGCGGAAGCGGAAGAAGGCCGTCTGACTGTTCGCACATCCGCCACTTTTGGGCGTATCCACCCCCTCTGGACTGGGTGGATATGCCCAAAAGTGGTGGATATGTGGGACCGGATTCGCGCGGTTCGGGATAGTCTTCGCGGCGTGACCAATTCGCCATATCAGTCGGGGGATCCGCGATTCGGACCACTACCCCCATCAGGGCAGTACCCTCCGCACCCGGGCTTTCAACCGCCGACTCAGCCGTACGGGGCTCCGCCCCCATATGGAGGTCCGATTGCCGGAGGCATGTACCCGCCAGGACCGCCGTTCCCGCCGCAGCGGACGAAGAAGCGCGCGTGGGTGTGGGTCTCGCTGGTGGTGATAGCTGTCGTGGTGGCTGTCTCCGCTTTCTTGATTATGTCGAAGATGGTGGATTCACTACCACCGAGTGCCGCTATCACCACTAGCGATGATGTGGCCGTCGGCGAGTGCGTCCGTGTGTCGGCCAGCGAGGGGTACCTCGACGCTGAACGAGTGCCCTGTGGAACGAAAGACTTCCACTTCGTTGTGGCGGACAAGGTGATCGACGAATCGAATTGCGGACCGGAGTACTCGCGATATTGGTTTGTCCACGCACGGCCCGGAACAAGCGAGACGCTGTGCGTGGCCCAGGTCTACCAACAGGGCCGCTGCTATCACGAGCCGGGCGCGGTCGGCGGGACTGCGCTGGCTGAGATTCGAGAAATCGATTGTGACGGGCCGGTGCTGAAGCCTGGGGCAACCAACTTCCGCGTCGACACGAAGGTCTCTCGGGAACCCACGTGCGATCCAGGTCAAGGGTTGTACTACGTCCCGAAACCGACCCCCGCCGGATACTGCGTCAGCCTCCTCGAATGATCAGTTCTCGGCATTCATTCTGGTCCGTTGACGATGGTGCCGATGCGCTGGACGTACCGGCGGGTGCCGGTAGTCTTCGCGCGTGACCAACTCGCCATATCAGCCGGGGGACCCGCGATACGGGCCACAACAACAGCCCGGCCAGTACCCACCGCACGGCGGGTTCCCGCCACCGAATCAGCCCTACGGGGCTCCGCCACCGAATCAGATGCCCTACGGCGCGCCGCAGCCGTATCCAGGCGGTCCGATGCCGGGAGGGATGTACCCACCCGGGCCGCCGTTCCCGCCGCCGCCGAAGAAGAAGCGCACCGGCTTGTGGGTCGCACTGGGCGTCGTGGGGGTGTTGTTGCTGATCGTGATCGCCGGCGGCGTGGCGCGGGTGCTGGTGTCGTCGGCGCAGGGTGGCGGGATCTCGGACGTCAGTGACGTCGATGCCGGCGACTGCATCACCGTGACCGCGGAGCCGGACACGCTCAAGGCCACAGAAGTATCGTGTGGTGACACCGATTTCCACTTCGTCGTCGCGGAGAAGTCCATCTCGCAGGGACTCTGCGGATCTCAGTACTCGCGGTACTGGGTCGCGGGAGAGGACGGCGCGCTGTGCCTGGCGCAGGTGTACCAGGAGGGTCGTTGCTACCATCTGCCGTCTGCGACCGGTGGTACCGCGCTTGCCGACATCCGTGAGATCGATTGTGATTCACCGGTATCGGGCGGGACCAACATCCGTGTCGACACGAAGGCCGCGGGCGAGCCCGACTGTTCCGGTTCGGACGGGACCTACTTCGCGGAGAAGCCGAAGCCGGTCGGGTACTGCTTCAGCGTGATCGAGTGACGTCGCCGTATCGTGGGCCTGAGCCGCGATCTGCGTTGACTCCACGCAAACAAGAACTCCCACCGGCGATTGCACCGGTGGGAGTTCTTGTTGAGCGGAGAGCGTCTCAGAAGGCCGCTTCGTCGAGTTCCATGATTTCGTTGTCGATGTTCTCGACGGTGACGCGGACGGAGGTGAGCAGCGGCAGCATGTTCTTGGCGAAGAAGCTGGCAACGGCGACCTTGCCTTCGTAGAAGGACTTGTCGGCGTCGGAGGCCCCGTTGTCGAGGGCGGCGAGGGCGACCTCGGACTGGCGGAGGAGCAGCCAGCCGATGAGCAGGTCGCCGACGGCCATCAGGAAGCGAACCGAACCGAGTCCGACCTTGTAGAGCTCGGCCGAGTTCTCCTGCGCCGCCATCAGATCGTTGGTCAGCGAGGCGGCCATCGCCTGCACGTCGTCGAGCGCGGTCTTCAGCAGTGTCCGCTCGGTCTTGAGCCGGCCGTTGCCCGCCTCGGAGTCGATGAAGGTCTGGATCTGCCCGGCGACGTGTGCGAGCGCCTGGCCCTTGTCGCGGATGATCTTGCGGAAGAAGAAGTCCTGGGCCTGGATGGCCGTGGTGCCCTCATAGAGCGAGTCGATCTTGGAGTCACGGATGTACTGCTCGATCGGGTAGTCCTGGAGGAATCCGGAACCACCGAGCGTCTGCAGCGACTCGTGGCCGAGAGTGCCGTAGGCGCGCTCGGAGCCGACGCCCTTGACGATCGGGAGCAGCAGATCGTTGACGCGGTGGGCCATCTCGGGGTCGGCGCCCGACACGATCTGAGCGGCGGCGGTGTCCTGGTGCGACGCGGTGTAGAGGTAGATCGCGCGCAGACCTTCGGCGTAGGCCTTCTGGGTCATCAGCGACCGGCGCACGTCGGGATGGTGGGTGATCGACACGCGCGGTGCGGCCTTGTCGGTCATCTGGGTCATGTCCGCACCCTGGATACGCTCCTTGGCGTACTCGAGCGCGTTCAGGTAGCCGGTCGACAGGGTCGAGATGGCCTTGGTGCCCACCATCATCCGCGCGTGCTCGATGACCTCGAACATCTGCGCGATGCCCTTGTGGACGTCGCCGACGAGCCAGCCCTTGGCGGGCGTGCCGTGCTGACCGAAGGTGACCTCGCAGGTGGCCGACGCCTTGATGCCCATCTTGTGTTCGACGTTGGTGACGTACACGCCGTTGCGTTCGCCGAGTTCACCGGTCTCGAAGTCGAAGTGGAACTTGGGCACGAAGAACAGCGACAGGCCCTTGGTGCCCGGTCCGGCGCCCTCGGGGCGGGCGAGCACGAGGTGGAAGATGTTCTCGGTCATGTCCTGGTCGGCCGAGGTGATGAACCGCTTCACGCCGTCGATGTGCCACGAGCCGTCTTCCTGCTGAACGGCCTTGGTGCGTCCGGCGCCCACGTCGGAGCCGGCGTCGGGCTCGGTCAGCACCATGGTGGCGCCCCAGCCGCGCTCGGAACAGATGGCGGCCCACTTCTTCTGCTCGTCGGTGCCGTTGTTGTAGAAGATGTTGGAGAAGCCGGCGCCGGCGGCGTACATGAACACGGGGGGGTTCGCACCGAGGATCATCTCGCCGATCGCCCAGTACAGCGACCGCGGCGCGGGGAGGCCGCCGAGTTCCTCGGCGATGCCGATCTTGTCCCAGCCGCCCTCGACCAGGGCGTTGTAGGACTTCTTAAACGACTCGGGGATCGTGACGCTGTGCTCGTCGGGATCGAAGACCGGGGGATTGCGGTCGGCGTCGACGAAGGACTCCGCAATCGGGCCCTCGGCCAGCGCACGGACCTCGCGCAGCATGTCGACGGCGGTCTCGTGGTCGAGGTCTCCGAAGTCGCCGGACTCCAGTACCTTGTCGAGCTCGAACAGTTCGAAGAGGTTGAACTGCAGGTCGCGCATGTTGCTCTTGTAATGGCCCATGGTGGTTCCTTGTCTGGTGTGGCCGTCTGCGTTGGCGTCTTCGGCCCGGTCCGATCGCTCACGAGATGTTCGCGTACCGGCCGGGACGAGGTGACTGTTCGGCTCAAGCTAAGTTACTCGCCGGTAACCACCAGAATAGACCGAACTCCCGGTCTGATCAATCGGAAGATGTGTGATCTGCGCCGGCGGCGACTTCGACACGAGAATCTCCCAACGCCGACGCGCGGGCCGGATCTGCGGTCCAATGACTGAATGTACAGAGCCCGCACCGCCGGACGCCGAAACGGCGTGGTCGTCTCCGCGAGCGTCGTCGCCGCGGTACTCGCCCTGGCCGCGGGGCTGCTGGTCAGCGTCGCCCCCGCCGACGCGGCGCCAGCGCCGAGGTGGGACGGCGTGTACTCGCTCAAGAGGTTCGCGGCGTCCAAGACCGGGACCAGCCTCGCGGCCCGACAGCGCGAACCCGATTTCTCCGACGACTACACCTTCGCGACCGACTGTGTGCGCAGTCGATGCGTCGCGACCGTCGTCGGAGGTCCCAAGCCGGCCAATCCGACGTTGCCGCAGCCGCCGCGATACACCTGGCAGAACGGTTCGTGGGTGCATCGTTACAGCTGGCAGTGGGACTGCTGGCAGGGGGTGGGCGTGCCCAAGGTGTGGCGGCCGGCGCGGTCGGTCGCGACCTACAAGCCCCAGAGCGATGGATCACTGAAGGGCGTGTGGCGGACCACCATCTACGGCGGGCCCTGCCGGGGGACGGTCGTCATGAACGTGGCCGCCTACCCGGTGCGGGTTCCGACCTCGTGAGGTGAACGCCTACAGCGCCTCTCGCAGATAGGCGAGATCGTCGGGGATGCCGTCCCCGGGCGTCTCCAGGATGACCGGAGCGCCCGCCGCCTCGGCGACCGCGACGAGGACCTCGGGGTCGATGTGACCCGACGCGAGGTTGGCGTGACGGTCGCGACCGGAGTCGAACTCGTCGCGAGAGTTGTTGAGGTGCACCAGATCGATCCGGCCCGTGATCTGGCGGACCCGCTCCACGAGCCCGACCAGATCTTCGCCGCCGGCCCAGGCATGGCAGGTGTCGAGGCAGAATCCCGCCTGATCGAAGTCGCCGACGGCCTCCCACAGCCGGTCGATCGACTCCAGGGTGCGTGCCATCGCGTGGTCGCCGCCCGCGGTGTTCTCGATCAGGATCGGGACACCGAAGCCGCCCTTGTCGACCTGACGGTCGAACAGCTTGCGCCAGTTGGCGAATCCCTCGGCACTTTCCTCGCCGTCGCGCAGGTGCCCGCCGTGGACGACGAGTCCGAAGGCACCCAGCTCGGCGGCGGCCGCGGCCTGCTGTTCGACGGCCTTGCGTGACGGCATCCGCAGCCGGTTGTTCAGGCTCGCGACGTTGATCTGGTAGCTGGAGTGCACGACGACGTCGATGTCGGATTCTCGGAACTCCGCCGCGCGGGGGTTCGGCTGCGGCTTCTTCCAGCTCTGGGGGTCCGTGACGAACATCTGGAAGACGTCGATCCCGAGCTCGGCGGCCGTGGCCAGGGGATCGGCGTCCTCGCGAAGATGTGCTCCGATGCGCATGCGACAACGATAGTTGCCCTCACCGACGGTCGGACGCCCCCGTCGACGTCGATCGGCGGACACGCCGTGGGCGCCGGAATTCGTCCCGTCGTCTCGAACCCCTGTCCGGGGCCGCTACTCACCCATGCACGGCTCGGTCTCGATGGTGATCGGCACCCCGGGTGCGATGAGGAGCCGGCACGGTGCCGCGCTGTCGTGATAGAGGTTCAGCCACTCGTGACCGCGGGTCCCGTCGGCGTACACGGCGTCGAGAGTGCGGTTGAGGCGGGCCTCCGCCTCCTTGTTGATGATGTAGCGCTGGTCGCCGTAGCGCAGGTAGCGATTGGGCACCGAGGCCTCCTTCAGGGGATCGACGACTCCAGTGTGATCCACAACACCCCGTCGGGCGAGGCGTCCGCGAAAACCGCTGTCGGCGCGCGTGGGCTGGGCGGCGCCGCGCCGAAACCACTCGAATCCGACATGCCTGACCGTCGGGGTCGCTCGCCAACAAGAGATGGCCATTACACTGACGGCAGGTTAAGTGGGTGGTTGCCCTGCGGGGTGTGACAGGCGGGGTTGTGTCGGGTGAGTGTCGACGAGACGATGGGCGTCCCGCAGCCGGGCAGAAGACCTTCAAAGCGCGACGAGCGCCAGAATCCCGAGACGACCGCCGAGACCGACTCCTCGCTGGACACCGAACGTGAGGACGCTGATCGCGAGGACACCGGTCCCGCGGGTGTGAATCCGGTCCTCGACGACTTGGCCGCGGCCGCCGAGATGGAGGCCGACCCGGAGAGCCGCCGCGATCTGACTATGGTCCGGCGCATCGCGATCGGCGCCTGGGTCGTGCTCATGGCGGTGCACGTCGCGCTCTATGGCCTCGCATTCGACCGCACGCGACTGATCGTCCTGATGTGTCTGGGACTCGCCGCCGCCTGTATCGGCCGGCGCAAGTTCATCACGATCCTCATCGACTGGGCGCCGTTCGCGCTGATCCTGATCCTCTACGACTGGACGCGCGACGTCGCGCGCATCGTCGACATGCCCACCCACTGGCATCTGGCGATCGATTTCGACGCCTGGCTGACCGGTGGTGTCAATCCCACGGCGTGGCTGCAGGAGAACCTCAAGCAGGCGACCCCGCCCTGGTGGGAGGTCATCGTCAGCGTTGTCTACATGTCCTACTTCATCATTCCGTACGCGGTCGCGGCGGTGCTGTGGCTGAAGGACCGGGCCGCATGGCGACGTTACGCGGCGTGCTTCGTGGCGACGACCTTCCTCGCCCTCGTCGGATACACCCTCGTCCCGGGTGCTCCGCCGTGGGCCGCCGCGCGATGCACCGCGGCCGAGGTCCAGGACTTCCCGCGCGACCCGATCTGCATGTACTCGCCCGAGGCGAAAGAACCCGGCGGGCTGCTGGGGCCGCTGGACAACGCGTACCCGGACGCCAATCCCTACGTCGAACGCATCTCCGCGCGGGGCTGGGGCTTCCTCAACATCCACGCCGCCTCGAACCTCGTCGAGGTCGGTCAGGGCAAGTCCAATCTGGTGGCCGCGATCCCGTCGTTGCACGCCGGTCTGACGATGCTCCTGGCCCTCTTCATGTGGCCACGCGTGAAGGCTCTGGGCAAAACACTGTTCATGGGCTACGCCTTCGCGATGGCGTTCGCCCTGGTGTACACCGCCGAGCACTACATCTTCGACATCGTGCTCGGGTGGGCGCTGGCCGCCGCGGTGGTGGCAACCTACCTGGTCATCGACCGCAAGATTCTGATCCCACGACAACGACGCCGGGCTGCCGAAGAGGCAGCGGGGGAGTCGGGAGACGATTCGGTCCCCGACGGCGCCAGGGCGTCGACGCCGGCGTCGTGAGCTCGTAACCTGGCACCGTGAGCCGCCGCCGTGGAACGGGTCGCGGTGCCGTACGCCGGCGCCGCGGGCTGGTTCTCGTGCTCGCTCTCGCCGTGATGCTGATGCACACGGTGGTGTCGGGTCACTCGGGTTCGCCGGCATCGTCCGCTTCGGCAGCGGGTCATTCTCAGGCCGGGCCATCCGGCGGCGACAGCGGGATGTCGCACCACGCCGGTCATTCGGCGCACAGCGGGTCGTCGACGATGAGCGCCGCGCCGGAGTTGACCGGCCCGGAGATGACCGACACCGACGACTGCGGCGAGCACTCGCACGACTGCGTCTTCATCCGCGCGGCGGGCGTCGATCTCCCGGCCGTGGTGCTCGTCCTCCTCGTCTGGTCGCTCGCGGCGCTGCCGCGCATCGCCGACATCGCTCGCCGCCGAACGACAGTCCTGGGTCGTCCGCCGCCGTGGGCCATCTACTCCCATCTGCAACTACAGGTGATCCGCTGCTGAGATGAGCGTCTGCGGACCGCTGGGTCCGCTCTGTCCTCATCTCTCCCATCCGGTCGGCCGTCGCGCCCGCCGGAAACTTCGACAGCAGCAAGGAACTCACTCATGCACACGTACAACACATCTCGACGCCGTATCCGGCCAGCGGCGGGAATCGGGCTGACCGCGGCGGCACTCATCGCGGTCGCCGGGTGCTCGCCGGACGAGTCGCCGGGTGGCACCACGGCCGATGCCACCTCGACCTCCGGGTCGGCGACGACCTCCGCGCCTGCGTCGACCGCTCACAACGAGGCCGACGTCGAATTCACCTCGACGATGATCGGACATCATCGCCAGGCCGTCATGATGGCTGAACTCGTCGAGGGCCGAACGGACAACGCGGAACTGATCGCCCTCGCGTCGACGATCGAGAAGGCCCAGGACGCCGAGATCGAGCAGATGGAGGACCGGCTCGAGAGCTGGGGCGAGCCAGGCGACGACCACGGGGACATGGGGCATGGTGACATGGGGAGCAGGGACATGGGCCATGACGGTCACTCCGCGATGCCCGGCATGCTCACCCCGGACCAGATGGCCGCCCTACGCGACGCACGCGGTGGGGAGTTCGACCGGCTGTGGCTCGAGGGCATGATCCGGCACCACGAAGGCGCCATCGCGATGGCCGATGCGGTACTCGCCGACGGCGTCAACCCTGCGACGAAAGCCCTTGCCCAAGAGGTCAAGCGAACCCAGCAGGCGGAGATCGACCAGATGAAGGGGATGCTCGGCCAGAGCTGAGCCCCAACCGACGACGCCGGGGCGGTTGGGTCCGGAGACGGACGTCAACCGCCCCGACGTGTCGGTGGGTCACCTACCGACGGCTCTAGTTGTTGCGGGCCAGCACGTTGTTGACGCGGAACATCGGCCGGATTGGGGTTTGACCTTCAAGTTGGTTGAGGCCTGATGATGTTCCTGTGAGTGACCCGAGATTGATGTCGATTGGCGAGTTCGCAAAGCTCGCTGAATTGACGACAAGCGCGTTACGGTTTTACGACGACGCAGGGCTGCTTCGGCCTGAGCTCGTCGACCCACTGACTGGCTACCGGTTGTACAGCGATGCCCAGCTCGAACCCGCCCTGCAGCTGCGGCGACTACGCGAGGTTGGCATGCCGCTGTCTGCTATCGGTACGTTCTTCACGGCGGGCGACGACGAAAAGGCACGTCTGATTGATGATCAGATTGCCAGGGTCGCCGCCGACACCGTCGGTATGTACCAGGTTGCTGCAGCGCTGAAGGCATCCCTCGGAGAGGGCGCCCACATCACTGTGTGCGAGCTTTCGGGGCCGGTGCTCGCGGCCGCTGTCGATCAGGTACTCGCTACCACCGTTCACGATCGACACATCCCAGTTCTCGGTGGTGTGCGAATGGAAACCGACCTTGATTCGGTGTCGCTGACAGCGACCGACCGGTACCGCCTGGCGACACGAACACTGTTCCCGGACAAACCGTTTGCCGGTTCATGGGCGGGGACGCTCGCTGGTGAAGATCTGCAGGGCGCGATCTCGCGACTGCGGCGAAGTCCCCGTGTGATTGCCGAGGCGGGTGAACGAACCCTGACCTTTCGCATGGTCGACGGCACCGTGGCGCACTGCCGGCTCTTAACCGAGACGTTCCCTGACTACAAAATGCTGATTCGTTCCCTTGCATTGGTGACGCACCGTGTCACCATCGACAATCAGCAGATTCTCACCGCACTGGAACAAACTGCGCCAGACACGGTCGGCCTCGAGGTGATCGACAGCAAACCGGTTCTCCTGCTGCCCGACGCCAGAATTGACCTCAACGGCTCGGCGACAGGTCCCGACCTCACACTCTGGTTCGAGCTCACAACGCTGTATCCAGCGTTGGGTCATACCGTCGGCAACGACGTAATGCTCGACCTCCGCGGGCCCGACCAGCCGGCCACAGTCCGATCGGCTGACGCCGGCGATCTCACCGTACTCGTGATGCCCTGCCGTCACCCTTCCTCGATCACCGGCTGAACCACGCCTAGAGCCGACGCCGAAAGCATGCCGTACACCGCCGAAAACAGCAAGGACTGAATAACGCCATGACCACGAACGCAGCTATGCCTGACCCGACAATGGAATCCATCGGCAAAGCCGTGACTATCGGCCGCGAAGGCGACACCGAGTCGGCTCGACGAGACCTCCTCGATATTTGGAACCGAATCGGGGTGGACGGTGACCCGTTCCATCGCTGCACTCTCGCGCATTACCTCGCCGACTTATACGACAGCCCTGCCGTGGCACTCATGTGGGATGTCCGGGCTTTTGATGCCGCCGCCACAATTACCAATCACCGGGCTCAGCAGCACCATGCAAGCCTCCAAGTGGCGGGCTTCTACCCGAGCTTGCTGCTGAACATTGCCGACAACCTCCGCCGACTGGGCTCGTTCGAGGCAGCTACCGATTACATCGATCGCGCTGGACAGCACACTTCCGCCCTGGCGCGAGATGGCTACGGCGACATGATCCGCACAGCCATCAACGAGGTGCGCCAGGCCATAAGCGCCCATGACACCACGCCCCGGCCCTCGGCACCAAGTGCGACACAATGACCCATACCAACGCGCCCCTGTCGATTAAGGTGCGTCGCCGTCTTGTGAAACGGTGTCAAAACCGTCCGATCGCGCACGTCGCCGCGGAAATGGGCATCTCCGGGGCGTGTGTGTCGAAGTGGGTCAACCGTTACCGCCGTTACGGTGAAACCGGTCTGCAAGATCGTGCCTCGACACCGTGTCGGCAACCGCGCGCTACGCCGCCGGAAGTGGTTGCCCAGGTTGAGCAGTGGCGACGTGAACACAAGTGGTCAGCTTCCCGAATCGCCTTCGAGCTCAATCAGGACGGCATAGCGATCAGCCGTCGTACTGTCACTCGGACACTCGCCCGACTCGGCCTGCACCGCCGAAGATTCATCGACCCCAACGTCGAAGGCAATCGTAAACCGCAGGCCATCGTCGCGAAACGACCCGGTCACATGGTGCACCTGGACGTGAAGAAGGTTGGGCGCATCCCAGACGGCGAAGGTTGGCGCGTCCACGGCCGCGACTCCGAACAAGCCAAGGCCGCATCACGAACAAAGACCAAGACCGGCAGGCGCGGATACGTCTACCTGCACTCCGCCGTGGACGGACACACTCGCCTCGCCTACACCGAAGCACTGCCGGACGAAAAGGCGGTCACCGCAATCGGATTTCTACACCGGGCCCACGCACGGTTATTAGCGCACGCTATCAACAGAATCGAGCAGATCGTCACCGACAACGGAGCCTGCTATCGCGCCGTGACCTTCTCTCACGCACTGCTCGGCGAACAACACAAAAGGACCCGCCCATACACCCCGCGCCACAACGGTAAAGTCGAGCGCCATAACCGAATCTCGCCGAAGAGTTCCTCTACGCCCGCGTCTGGAACTCTGAAGAACAACGAGAACGGGCACTTCAAGTCTGGAACGTGCACTACAACTACCACCGCCCCCACGGCGCTGCCGCCGGTAGACCGCCGGCCTCCCGAGCCCCGGCTGGCGTAGCGAACGTCATGGCCTCATACATCTAGTTGGCGACGCGGCAGGACGAGTTTTCGTATCGAATCGAGTTAGGACCGTAACTGTCCTAACTCGACGACACACTCGGATCATGAGTGAAATCGAATCGACTGCAGGACAGCCCGATCAGACCACTATCACCGACTACGACGATCCGAACGCGCCGTGGAACCAGGCGTGGGACCAAGAGGGCGGCATCGCCAACTGGAACGATGATGTGATCAAGGAGTTTCGGGAGAACGCGGGCAAGGTGGCCGGCGCTTACGCAGGCACCGACCTCATCCTGCTCACCACCATCGGGGCCAAGAGCGGAAAGCCACACACGACTCCACTGGGACCCTGCTACCGCGACGACACCATGTACGTGAGCTCGTTCATCGAGGACAAGTACCCGGCATGGTGGTACAACATCAAGGCGAATCCACAGGTCAGGATCGAGTTCCGGGACAAAACCCACCAGGGGACCGGCAAGGTGCTCGAAGGCGTGGACTATGACGAGTTCGCAGCCTGGGTGCTGGCCAACAACCCACTGCTGGCGGACTTCCAGTCCAAGGTCGAGCGCCCCATCCCGCTGGTCGTGCTCACCATCGCCGGCGAGGGCTGGGCGCTCCCCACGTGACCTGAGCGCGGGGAGTTCGGCGTGTTCACGCGGCAATCGGATCTGGCGCGCCTGGGGTCGACCACAGCCACGGCGGTTCGGACGCTGGGGGAGGTGTCTCAGGAGGTGAGTCGGACGGCGCCGAGGCCGGAGCATTCCATGTAGGGCACGGGTGTGCCGCCTTGGTAGCAGTTCCAGGTGCTTCCGGCGACGGTGACTGTGATGGGGAACTGGGCGCCGGTGGCGCGTTGAGCGCCCAGGGCCGATGACACCGATTGGGCGGTGGCGCAGTCGGGTCCGAAGGCCCATATGGCCAGGCCGTTGTAGCCGGCCCCGCAGTAGGTGCCTGCGGCGGAGGGTTCGTTGGGATCGGTAGGGCGTTCGGCGGCTGGGGGTGCTCCCTGGTCGGGTGTGGGACCGGTCGCCTCGGTGGGCTGCGGTTGATCCGGGGCGTCGACGCCGGGGTCGATGCCGGTTTCGGCGCCGGGGGCACCGCGGGGAGCTGCAGTGGATTCACCGGCCGCCGATGTGCTGGTGCTGCCCGTGGCTGCGCTGCCCGGCGCTGACGGTGACTGGGGTGGGGTGTCGGTGGGGTCGCTGGTACAGCCGGCAAGTGCGAGCGCCGTGGCGGCGGCCGCGACGGCGGTGAGTGTGCGGATATGCCTCATCGGTTGTGCCCCTTGCTGTCTGGTGGTGGGTCGTAGGGGTTAGGGCACGAGGAGTGCGTTGAGGCCGGGAATGATGTTGTTGGCCACGGTGCCGCTGTACTGCTCGCGCAGCACGGTCACGGTCGATACGAGGGGTCCTGCCCCGGTCGGTGCTGATGCTGTGGTGGGCAGGGTGGAGGGGTATCCCGTGAGGGGGATGGTGCCGGGGGCGAAGTTCGGTCGCTGCCAGTGCCTCAGGTTCACCGTGCCGGTTGCACCGGTGGTGAGGTTACGCCACGCCACCTGCACGTACTGGTAGGCGTAAAAGGTGTTGTAGTGCGCCAGGTTGGCGACCGCAAATGACACCGATGATCCGGCGGCGGGTCGGGCGGTCACGAGTGTTTGGCGAAACAATCCACCTCCCACATAGCCCGGGCCGACATTCGGGCCGCTGATCGCCGGGAGGGCGAACGTCAATTCCGGTGCGGCGACCGGGGTTGCGGGGTCTGGGGTCGCTGATGCTGTCGGAGCGATGGCGATCGATACTGCTGCGGCGCCGGCCATGGCGATCCCGGCAGCGGTTGCTCGGATGCGGTGGAGCATGGGTGGGTCCTCACTGTTGAAGAAGCAAAGATGGAAGGAAGTGCAGCAAGACTTTGCTACATCGAACCCCCTTGTGATGATGGTCGCCCCCGCCTCGCTGGGTGTTACCGCGTCCGATGATCGAACGACGAGCTGAACAGTCTCCATGGCGTCCGCCGGAATGTGTGTTACACGGTGGGCGGGTTGAGCAGGGCGAAGCCTTCCTGTCGTCGGTAGGGGAAATAGGGGTAGGGCGCCTCGACTGCCGAGGCGTCGTCGAGGTAGCGGACCTGTTCGGTGGTCAGTGACCATCCGGCCGCGCCGAGGTTGTCCAGGAGCTGGGAGTCGTTGCGGGCGCCGATGATCACGCTGGACACGGTGGGTCTGCGGCTGAGCCAGTTGAGGGCGACTTGCGCGACGGTGTGACCGGTCTCTTCGGCGACGTGGTCGAGGGCGTCGACCACGGTGTAGAGGTGTTCGTCATCGACCGGTGGGCCGGCGTCCGCGGTGGAATGCAATCGACTCGTCGGTGGCAGGGGCGCGTCGCGCCGTATGCGTCCGGTCAGCCGACCCCAACCGAGGGGACTCCACACGATCGCGCCGACGCCCTCGGCGGCGCCGAGCGGCATCAGCTCCCATTCGTAGTCGCGCCCGATCAGCGAGTAATACACCTGATGAGCGACATGCCGTGGGGCGTTGCGTCGGTCGGCGGTCGACAGTGAACCCATCAACTGCCAGCCCGAGAAGTTGGACACACCGGTGTAGCGCACCTTGCCGCTGCGCACGAGCACATCCAGCGTGTCGGTGACCTCGTCGAGGGGGGTGGCGGCATCGAAGGCGTGCAGCTGAAACAGGTCGATCCAGTCGGTGTCGAGGCGCCGCAGCGCTGCGTCGACGGCGTTGATCAACCGCGTGCGGGAGGTCCCGCGATCGGATGGGCCCGCACCGATGGGCAACGCGGCTTTCGTCGACAGCACGACACGATCGCGCCGACCGCGTAGTGCCGCACCCAACACTTCTTCGGATGCGCCGTCGGAGTACACATCAGCTGTGTCGAACAGGGTGACACCGGCATCCAGACACAGATCGACGAGCCGGCGCGCGGCCACGACGTCGGTGTCTCCCCACGCGCCGAAGAACTCACCCCGTCCGCCGAATGTGGCGGCACCAAAACCGAATTCCGAGACCACCAGACCAGAACGGCCCACCTGTCGATACTCCATACCCACTCCTTAACGGGATAACAGAACCATTAGCAACGATACCTGCCGAACATCATAAATGGAACTGGGTTCCCGATAAGGCGTGCGCGGTCGTAGTATGAAGTCATGGCTCAGTCCCGCCCGAGTGCCGCCCCCGTCGCTGTTCATCCGGTCGCTGCTCGCCCCGGCGGGCGCACCGCTGCAGTACGCAAGGCGGTGCTGACCGCGACTGAAGACGCGCTCATCGAGCACGGCTTCGCCGGAATCGACCTGCCCTCGATCGCTCGGTCGGCGGGGGTGGGAAAGACCACGATCTACCGCCGGTGGGGGACGGCTCAAGCTCTGGTGGCCGACCTGCTCGATGACATGGCCACAGGATCGGTGTCCGCGACACGAACCGGTGATCTGGACGCCGATCTGAGCGCCAACGCCGAACTGCTCGTACGGACGCTCACACACCCACGTCAAGGGCCTCTGTTCGCTGCGCTGATCGCCGCAGCCACCCACGATCGGGACACCAAGACCGCACTGGCCAAGTTCTACCGGCGACGCGTCGAGGAATGGTCGCTACCGATCCTCGACGCCATTGACCGCGGCGACGTTCCCGCAAACACCGACGCGACAGCCGTCGTACGCCACCTGTCATCGCCGCTGTACTACCAATTTCTCACCACCACAACACCACTCGATGACAATGCCGCCGAGCTGGCGGTACGCACCACACTTGCGGCATTGCATGCACACTGCTTCACTCGGTCCGGTGCCGCACCGACCTCGCCCGCAGCTGCGACGACATCCCCGCGTCCGAGGCGATAGAGCACTGACGCCCTCTTGGCGCTCCTGAGTGCAGCAACCACCGCTGAGTTCGCGCCTGGCGGTCTATCCATCCCGATACCCCAGAGAGGTCGAGTTCTGACTCATGGACACCGAACTGCCGCGGCCGCACTACCTCACCGTCGACGGAATACGTGTTGCGACGTACGTTTTCGAGCCCACGCACCAGGCCGTTGGAGAGGTTGTGATGTGTCACGGCACCCCCTGGTCTGCGCGTGTATGGGCTGAGGTAGCCCGCCATGTCGGTCGCGATCGCCGCGTGTTCCTGTGGGACATGCCGGGATACGGCCAATCGATCACCCCCGATGCGCCACTCGACCTGACAACCCAGATGTCGAGATTCGCCCAGGTGCAGTCGTTGTGGGGCGTTACCCGGCCGCATGTCGTTGCTCATGACATCGGCGGTGCGGTCGCGTTGGGCGCCCATCTACTCCGCGATTGCGGGTATGCATCGTTGTTTCTCTGGGACATCGTGACCCTCGATCCATGGGGATCACCGTTCTTCCGCCTGGTCGCTGACCATCCAGAGGTGTTTGCTCAACTTCCCGACGCTCTGCACGCCGCGCTGGTACGCGAGTACATCGCCGGAGCCATACCCCACGGACTGCCCGCAGAGCAGCTCGATGCGCTCGTCCAGCCATGGCTCGGCGGGAACGGCCAAGCCGGCTTCTATCGGCAGATCGCGGCCCTGCGACCAGAGCACACCAGGCCCGTCGTGGAACGACTGTCACAGGTGCGGTGTCCCACCCGCATCGGTTGGGGCGCCGATGATCCATGGATTCCCGTCGAGCAAGCCACCCGGTTACAACAACTACTACCCGGCCGTCCCGACCTGGTCACGCTCGACGGCGTCGGTCATCTCGCCCCCATGGAATCCGCGGCGCAAGTCGCACAGGCCATCGACGACTGGCTTGGAGAATTCGCGTGAGCCGACCGGATCACGGGACGGTGATGTCCATCTCCCGACGTGTCGGGGGTGGGCAGTGGTAGGTCAGCCGCGGCGCAGCGGTAGCCGCATCAGGTAGACCTGGTACCCGATGGAGATCGAGTAGGTGAAGTAGAGGGTGCTGCCCTTCGACCACGGGTGGATGTAGGGTGCGTAACCCGTGTACGGGTCCACCGAGGGTGCGACGATCTCGCCGGAAGTCCACGGGCCCCAGGGCTTGTCGGCGGTGCGCAGGGTGACGCCGACATCCTGGCTGGCCAGTGAGATGTACTTGCCGAGGTAGTCGTTCCACTGCACCGACAGCTCGCCTGTCGGCGCGCCCATCACCGGGGTGGCGGCATCGGGGTTGTTCGGTACCCAATTGCCGTAGGAGAAGTACTGCCACTTCCCGAGCTTCTCGATGTCCTTCTCGTCGACGCGGGCGAGATAGACTCCGCCCCAACGTCCGTCGGGCGTCCCGTAGTAATAGATGGTCTTGCCGACCTTGAGGAAGGCGCCCATCTGGAACTTCTTGTTGCCGCCCCCGTTGGGACGGAACGAATTCACCGCACGCCAGTTCTCCCCGTTGTCGGCGGAGGAGACCAGACCGGCCCAGTTGGTGGTCCAGATGCCGGGCGAGTCCCAACGTTTGACCGACATCACGGTCATGTACTGCTTGCCGTTGGCGGCCACCCCCGCGGTCGGGATGATCGTGACCTCGCGGCGGACGTTCGGCTTCAGCAGACGCTTCGCATGGCCGGGGCGGCCGGCATGCGAGGTGAACGTCATCCCGTCGTTCAGATGCCTGTCGGTGCTGCGGAGCAGGACGTTGGACCGCCAGTAGAAGAGCTCGCCGTACAACAGGGACCACCCGTTGAACGACTGGGTGTCACCGAACGCGGTGAGGATCTCGCCGCGGCCGTTGTCCCACATGACACCGAGATCGGTACCGACGATGTTGAACCGCCCGATGGTGTCGTTCATCGCGAACGGGCCGGTCAACCGGTTGACGATGGTCGCCGGACCGTTGGCATGCGGGGCGGCGTGCGCGGGTGAGGCGGCCAGGGTGGTCGTCAAGGCCAGGGCCAATACGGAGACGACAAGACCCAGGAAGAGCCGTGAGAGGCGCCGTGTCATGGCCGTGACCTTATCAAGACCTGAGATATATGTGTGAGGTGCACTACGGTGCTTCGCGAGCCTAATGGCTGTGTGTCCTCAGGCTTCTCGAAAGCGTTCGGAGATGTCGACGGTGGTGAAGTCGATCTGTGCGGCCGCATTGTTCACCGCGGTCACGAGGGCGGTCCCGAACATGCCGTCGGCATCGTAGAGCCCGGCGGTGCTCACCGAGACGCCGTCGTCCTCGATGTGCAGGTCGGCCTCGACGCCGACCCGCCCATCCGACGGCAAACGGCTCAGCGCGACGGTCAGATCGCAGTTGATGAAGCCGATGCCCGCGCTGCCCCAGTTCGAGACGAAGCTCGCGGCCTCGGCGCTGACGACCGCGCTCTGAAACGGCGTGGGTTTCTCCCCGGTCACGATGGGCGCGGCGCGGGACCACCGTCGCTTGCGGTGCGCGTTCTGATGAGCCGCCATGTCCCGTCCCCACTCGCCGACGGCCCCGGCCGTGGCGTCGGAGGCGAACCGGGGGAAGAGGTCGTCGTCCTCGGCGGCCACCGCGGGCGGGTGGAAGGTGACCGTTTCGGCCGGACGATGCCACCGTTGCCCGGGCGGGTTGCTCGAGGTGCGCAGGAACACGGTGGAACCGCGGGCGACGACGACCTCGTCGCCATCCTCCGGATGCTGTACGACCTCGACGTCGACGACCCGGATGCGTCCGCCGGATCGCACCGGGCGGACCCGTGTCGAGGTGACGATGTCGCGCGCGGCCCGGAAGAGATCGATGGTGCACCGGGCGGGTAGGAACTCGTCCCCGCCGAACTCGATCTCGACCGCGCGCGCGGCGAGGCCGCACACCGACGGACCGTTCAGGGTCCCGGGTGCCCACGGGCTGGCGGCGAAGCGGGTCGGACGGTACCGGATCCCGCGGTCGGCCCCGCCGGTTCCGCTGATCGGCTCGAAGTAAGCGATATCGGTCATCGTTACTTGTTACCCCGTGTTCATTCGCGTCGACGACGACGGTCGGGTTTGTGCCACTCCTGCGCGAATAGCGCGCCGGATCCTCCTGCGGCGGATAACCTCCGACCATGACCTTCGCCACGGTGTACACCAAACACTTCCCCGACGAACTGGTCGGTGCCGTGCGCACGGCACTGATCATCACGTCGATCGTCGGCATCGTGATCGGGGTCGTCGCGATCCTGTGGCCCGGGCCGACCATCGTCGTCGTTGCAATGCTGTTCGCGATCTCGCTGATCATCGCCGGCATCTTCCGCATCTACCAGGCCTTCGCGGCGTCGTTCCTGAGCACCGGGGTCCGGGTGATGCTGGGGATCGTCGGCGCAATCGTGCTGCTGGCCGGTGTGATCGCACTGTTCAGCCCGGGCGATGCCGTGTGGCTGCTCGCGGTGTTCATCGGGATCGGCTGGATCTTCCAGGGCGTCGCCGACCTGTACGCGGCGATCACCAAGTCCGGTCATTCCCCGACCTGGTTCCTGATCCTGTCGGGCATCGTCGCGATCATCGCCGGCATCGTGATGATGGTGCTGCCCGCGTTCTCGCTCGAGGTGCTCGCCCTGGTCGGCGGCATCATGCTCGTCGCCCTGTCGATCGCCACACTCCTCACGCTGCCCAAGAAGGTCGAGCAGCCGGCCGCCGGAGAGCCCGCGGTCTGATCCGCACCCCTCCGCCGGTTGAGCTTCCCTCTGCCGGTTGCAGCTTCACTCTGCCGGTTGAGCTTCCCTCTGCCGGTTGAGCTTGTCGAAACCCCGTCAGCGCGGCCAGGGAGCGATGGGGTTTCCCTGCCAGCGGGTGTGCGCCGGGACGACATCACCACGCATGACCAGCGACGCGGGTCCGACGGTCGCCGAGTCGCCGAGTCCGGATGCGGGCAGGGCGACGCAGTGCGGGCCGAGGGTCGCACCCGCACCCAGGGTGACGCGATCGATGGCCATCACCCGGTCGTGGAACAGGTGGGTCTGCACCACGCAGCCGCGTTGCACGGTCGCGCCGTCGCCGAGGGTGACGAGGTCGGCCTCCGGCAACCAGTAGGTCTCGCACCAGACGCCGCGACCGATCTTCGCGCCGAGCATCCGCAACCACAGGTTGAGGATCGGTGTACCGGTCGCGGCGTTGGCGAACCAGGGGGCCGCAACGGTTTCGACGAAGGCGTCGGACAATTCGTTCCGCCAGACGAACGAACTCCACAACGGATGCTCGCTCACCCTGATGCGTCCGACGACGAGCCATTTCGCCGCGGCGGCGGTGACACAGGCGATCGCGCCGACGACCAGCAGCAGCAGGCCGCTCACCAGGGCTGCGACCCCGTAATGCACGTGTACCGCCACATATTGCAGCGCGAGCAGCAGGCCGATACCCAGCCCGAACGACACCATGACGGGCACCAGGCGCAGCGTCTCGATGAGTGAGCGGGCGACCTTCAGCGTGGCCGATGGCTCGAAGGTGCGCGAGGTGTCGGTCTCGGCGGCGGTCCGGCGCAGACGTACCGGCGGGCTGCCGAGCCAGCTCGACCCCGACTTCGCCCGGTCAGGTGTCGCCGAGAGCACCGCCACCAGACCGTTCTTGGGGACCTTGCGGCCGGGACCGGTCATGCCGGAGTTGCCGAGGAAGGACCTCTTGCCGATCTTCGCCTCGTCGATGTGCAGCCAGCCGCCACCGAGTTCGTAGGACGCGACCATCGTGTCGTCGGCGAGGAAGGCGCCGTCGCCGATGGTGGTGAACCGGGGGAGTACGAGTGCGGTCGAGATCTCGGTCCCCGCACCGACCTTCGCGCCGAGGATACGGAACCAGATCGGTGTCAGCAGGCTCGCGTACAGCGGGAACAGGTAGGTGCGCGCGGCGTCGAGGAGGCGTTCGGTGATCCACACCTGCCAGCCGACGCGGGAACGCACCGGGTGGTAGCCGGTGTTCAGGCCCAGCGAGGCGAGCCGGACCAGGGCCGCGGTGATCGCGGCGAACACGAAGAGGCTCGTGACGGTGGCCGCGGGCAGCAGGATCAGCGCGCGAATCCCGGCGTCCCGCAGGCGGTCCGCGGTCAATGCCCAGGACCCGATCACCGCCAGGCCCGACGCCAGCGAGATCAACGGGATCGCGGCCAGCCCCAGTGAGGACAGGCCGAAGACCGGCACCCACCACGTCGCCCGTGGGGGCCGGTGGTCGGGCCAGGGATGTTCGGCCTTCCCGATCTTCGCCGCGGGCGAACCGGCCCAGTGCTGGCGGGCCTTGACCCGGCCGAACACCGCCGACCCGGGGGCGACGACGGCGTCGCGTCCGACGACCGCGCCCGGGGTGAGTGTCGACCGGGCGCCGATCGACGCCCCGCGTTTGATCGCGATCTCACCGATGTGGACGTCGTCGCCGTCGATCCACCAGCCGGAGATGTCGACCTCGGGTTCGACGGACACGCCGTCGCCGACCGTGAGCAGCCCGGTGACCGGTGGGATGGTGTGCAGGTCGACGCCGCGCCCGATCGTCGCACCGAGGGCCCGCGCGAGATAGATCATCCACGGCGCCCCGGACAGATTGGCGGCACCGCTGGCGTCGAGGAGGCGCTCGGCCACCCAGAGCCGCAGGTGCACGTTGCCGCCGCGTGGGTACACGCCCGGAGAGACGCGGGCGAGGAGTACTCGCGCGCCGACGGCCGCGATGCACATGCGTCCGGGTGGGGTGATGAAGACCAGGAACGCCGCCAGCAGGACCCACCAGTTGATCTCGACCAGCCACTCGACCGTGCGGTCCATCCGCTCGGCGGTGAGGACCGCGAGGTTGTTGACCACGCCGAGCCACGTCGCCCACTGAAGTCCGGTGAGCGTCGTCAGCGGGAGGGTCAGTGCGAGCTGTGCCAGCCCGGCCGAGCGCGGGGTCGGTTCGATGTGGCGTTCGTCGATGCTCGTCGTCGGGCGGCGGGCGCCGAGCATCTCGGCCATGGATCCCAGGCGCGGGTGGTCATAGAGGTCGGCCACCGAGATGTCGGGATACCGTTCGCGGACAGCGGTGACGAGCTGTGCCGCGGCCAGTGATCCGCCGCCCTCGGCGAAGAAGTCGACATCGGGGCTGGAGACGGTCAGACCGAGGACATCGGTCCACAGTTGCGCCAGCCACAGCTCGGTCTCGCTGAGTTCTACGTCGTCATCCACTGGTCTGCCGCTGCCTGGCAGGGGCCAGGGCAGCGCATCACGATCAACCTTTCCCGAAGTGCGCGTGGGCAATTCGTCGACAAGGGCAAGAGTGGGCACCATGGCGGCGGGCAGTTGGCGCCGCAATTCGGCGTGCGCGCCGGCCACGTCGAAGCCGGGGTCGGCGGACACGAGATAACCGACGAGCAGGCTGTTGCCGGCCGCGGATTTGCGGACCGCGGCCGCTGCCCCACTCACCCCGGGCAGGTTCTGCAGCGCGTTGTCGATCTCGCCGAGTTCGATGCGCCGGCCGCCGACCTTCACCTGGTCGTCGGCGCGGCCCATGAACAGCAGGCCCGCGGTGTCCAGCCGCACCAGATCGCCACTGCGGTAAGCACGTTCCCAGCCGAGCGTCGGCATCGGAGCGTACTTCTCCGCATCCTTCGCGGGATCGAGATACCGGGCCAGGCCGACGCCGCCGATCACCAGTTCACCGAC
Source organism: Gordonia sp. KTR9 (assembly GCF_000143885.2). NCBI lineage: Bacteria > Bacillati > Actinomycetota > Actinomycetes > Mycobacteriales > Gordoniaceae > Gordonia > Gordonia sp. KTR9. Next base: position 4,904,130 of record NC_018581.1, on the reverse strand, counting down.
CTCGCCTTCGGCCACCGGTTGGCCCTGGGCGTCGACGACAGCGAGATCCCAACCGCGCAAGGGCAATCCGATCCGTACCGGACCGCCGCCGCCCAGTGGTGCGGCGCAGGCGACGACCGTCGCCTCGGTCGGGCCGTAGGTGTTCCAGACCTCACGGCCCGGGACGGCGAGCCGGTCGGCGAGCTCGGGCGGGCAGGCCTCGCCGCCGAAGATCAACAGCCGCACCGCTTCCAGGGCTTCGGGCGGCCACAGCGAGGCCAGCGTGGGCACCGTCGACACGACGGTGATGTCCCGCGCCACCAGCCACGGTCCGAGGTCCATGCCGCTGCGTACCAGCGAGCGCGGTGCGGGTACCAGGCACGCGCCGTTGCGCCACGCGAGCCACATCTCCTCGCAGGACGCGTCGAAGGCGACCGACAGCCCGGCCAGGACCCGGTCGTGGGGGCCGATCGGGGCGTCCGGGAGGAACATGGCCGCCTCGGCGTCGACGAAAGCCGCGGCGTTGCGGTGGGTGACCGCGACGCCCTTGGGCTTGCCGGTCGACCCGGAGGTGAAGATGATCCACGCATCGTCCTCGGGTGTGGGGCGGGCCGGGGGTTCCGCGGACGTCGAAGCCGTCGACGCCGTTCTCGTCGAACGGGGTCCGCCCGCGTCGACGATGGCGTCGACGTCGGCCTCGCCGAAGACGAGCTCGGCGCGTTCGTCCGGGTCGTCGGCGTCGACCGGCACGTAGGCGGCGCCCGCGTAGAGGGTTGCCAGGATCGCGACATAGAGGTCTCGCGAGCCCGAGGGCATCCGGATGCCGACCCGGCTGCCACGCCCGACGCCGGCCTCGCCGAGACGCGCGACGGTGCGGCGGACCACAGCCAGCAACTGGCCGTAGGTCAGGGTCATCTCGCCGTCGTCGATGGCCGCCGCGTCCGGGTGTGCACGGGCGGTGGCGGTGAGTACGTCGCAGAGGGTGCGAGGGGGGTCTGCCTGCGCAGACAGCAGGAACTGGGGTGGGATCGGCACCTAACCGGCACCTGCCGGGCACATCCGCGATGGGGTCACGAGTCCGAGAATATAGCCGACGAAGGTGACCGACCGGCCTCGACACAGTGAACGCGGTCGCCGATGAACGGACTGAAACGTGTGGCTCCGAGGTGTAGTTTCGGGCCAGGAGGAATCTGATGCCCATCGTTCACCACCGTCGGCCCAGCCTGCGGTCGTTCCCCATGTGGCTCGGTGCACGTGTGCTCCTGAAGCCGACCCTGGCGTTGTGGCCGGTCAACAAGCCGGGACTCGCCGGTCTCTTCCTCATCGACCGGCTCATCGCGATCGGACCCAAGCCCCGGGGCGTGGTCCGCGAGCAACTGGTCCTCGCCGGCCGGCCCGCCGAACTGATCATGCCGGTCGGGCCGTCGCGCCGGGACAGCGACACGGCGATGCTCTATCTGCACGGTGGCGCCTTCGTGGTGTGCGGGCTCGGCACGCACCGCTCGATCGCGGCGCGGATGGCGCGGGCGTGTGAAGTGCCGGTGTTCTCGCTCGAGTACCGCCAGCTGCCGAAGGCGGGTGTCGGTACGTCCGTCGTCGACGCGGTCGACGCCTACGCCGAACTGATCAACGAGCGCGGGTTCCGTCGCGTCATCGTCGCCGGGGATTCCGCCGGCGGTTTCCTGGCCGCCAAGGTGGTCGAGGCGGTCGCGGCCCGGGACCTCCCCACCCCGGCGGCCCTCGTCGGGTTCTCGCCACTGCTCGACATGGACCTGGGTACTCATCCGGACCGGTCCAGCCGTTCCGACGCCTACCTGCCGAAGACCAAGATGGCCCGGCTGGCGCCGCAGTTCGACAGGGGCCCGATCCCGCTCTCGGGTGTGCGACGCATCGTCGACGCCGACCTCGCGTCGTTTCCGCCGACCGTCCTGGTCGCGGCCGAGGGGGAGATGCTCGAGCCCGACGTCATCGACCTCGTCGAATCGCTCGACGAGGCGGGTGTCACCGCGGTGGCCCACATCTACGCCTGGCAGATCCATGCTTTTCCGGTGCTGAGCTCGCATCACCCGGAGACACTGGACGCGGTCGAGGTGACCGCGGCCTTCGCCACCGACGCGATCCGAGAGGGCAAGACCACTGACGAACGAACGGGCAAGCGCGCCGGCTGACGACGTGAACACCCCGGCCCCGGCGAACCCGGGCACCGCCTACGCCGACGAGTTGGAGACCAGACCCCCGGGCGCGGTGGACGCCCGGTTCACCCTGGCCGCGGAACGCACGCTGCTCGCGTGGGTCCGGACCGCCCTCGGATTCATGGCGGCCGGGATCGCCGTCGTCTACCTGTCGCCCGACGAGACCACCCCGCTCATCGACGTCGCACTGGGCGTCCTGATGGTCGGGCTGGGAGCTTCGTTGGCCGTACTCGGGGCCTGGCGATGGCGACGGACGACGCGCGCGCTGGTCACCGGAGGCGAGATGCCGGGCCCGAAGCAGGTCATGCTCGTGGTCGCTGCGATAGTGGTGGTGGCGGTCCTCGTCGCGGTGGTCATGGTGATCCAGTCCTGACCTCGCCGTTCACCACGACACTCCTACCTTCGGGACGGCCGCGACACTCAGCCGTCCACCATCCAGGGAGATCGACGTGACCACCGGCCCCGACTTCTCGCGGAGCGCGCAGACGTTCTCGATGACGCTGACCATCGTCGGCGCGACCATCCTCATCTTCTGCATCGGCTGGCTGACCGTCGGCTGGTGGCAGGAGGGCCGGTGGTTCTGGGTGGCCGTCGGGATCGCCGTGGTGGTCGTGAACGTCGTGCTGATCGGCATGCAGCTCCGGCGCCGCCTCGGTGAGCGGGTCAAGGACACCGACGACCGCCCCCGGCGCCGCGGGTTGATCGACAACTTCGACGACCTCGACGACTGAGCCCGCGGGCGCTCACGCCGTCAGCGAATCCGAGTCCTCGGGATCGTCGTCGGCGAACTGGGTGCGGTAGAGCTCGGCGTAGCGACCGTTGCGGGCGAGGAGTGTCGGGTGATCACCGCGTTCGACGACGCGCCCGGCTTCGAGTACGACGATCTCGTCGGCGGCCCGGATCGTCGACAGCCGGTGTGCGATGACGATCGAGGTCCGTCCCTCGAGTGCTTCACCGAGTGCTTCCTGGACCGCAGCCTCCGACGTCGAGTCGAGATGCGCGGTGGCCTCGTCGAGGATCACGACCGACGGCTGGGCCAGGAGCAGTCGGGCGATCGTCATCCGTTGGCGCTCACCGCCGGACAGCCGGTAGCCGCGTTCGCCGACGACGGTGTCCAGTCCGTCCGGAAGTGATCCGACGAGGTCGTCGAGCCTAGCTCGCCGCAGCGCGTCCCAGATCTCGTCGTCGGACGTGTTCGGCCGCGCGAGAACGAGGTTCGCGCGAATGGAGTCGTGGAAGAGATGCCCGTCCTGGGTGACGAGGCCGACCGTCCGGTGGACCGACGCGGTCTGCAACTTCCGGATGTCCACCCCGGCCAGCTTGATCGACCCCTCGTCGACATCGTAGAGGCGGGTCGCGAGACTCGCGATGGTCGACTTACCCGCACCCGAACTCCCCACGAGGGCCACCATGCTGCCGGCCGGAACATCCAGGTCGACGTTGTGCAGAACCGTCGTCCCGGCTCGATTGTCCAGTTGGGCAACCTCTTCCAACGAGGCCAGGGACACCTTGTCGGCCGCCGGATAGGCGAACGAGACGTCCTCGAACCGGACGGACACCGGCACGGGTCGGCCACTCTCGGTGCCGGGCACCGCGATCGCATCCGGCGCGTCGGTGATGAGGGGCCGCAGGTCGAGCACCTCGAAGACGCGCTCGAAGCTGACCAGCGCACTCATGATCTCGACGCGGGCATTCGCCAGGGCCGTCAGTGGCGCGTACATCCGGGTCAGCAACAGCGCCAGTGAGACCACCGCGCCCGCGGACAGGTGATCCTGTACCGCAAGCCAACCGCCGAGCCCGTAGACCAGGGCGAGGGCGAGCGCCGACACCAGCATCAGCGTCGTCATGAAATACGCCTGCAGCATCGAGCGGCGTACCCCGATGTCGCGGACACGGTCGGCACGTTCGGCGAATTCCCGGGACTCGAGATCGGGCCGCCCGAACAGCTTCACCAGCGTGGCGCCGGGAGCGGAGAAGCGCTCGGTCATCTGCGTCGACATCCGGGCGTTGTGCTCGGCGGCTTCGCGGGACAGCGCGGCCATCCGCCGGCCCATGCGCCGCGCCGGTACGACGAAGACCGGCAGCAGGATCAGCGCGAGCAGCGTGATCTGCCAGCTGATCGCGATCATCACGGCGAGGGTCAGGGTGAGCGTGACGATGTTGGAGACGACGCCCGACAGGGTGTCGCTGAACGCGCGCTGGGCACCGATGACGTCGTTGTTGAGCCGGCTCACCAGTGCCCCGGTGCGGGTACGGGTGAAGAACGCCACCGGCATCTGCTGCACGTGGTCGAAGACGGCGCGACGCAGGTCGAGGATGAGGCCCTCACCGATGTTCGCCGACAGCCACCGGACGCCGATGCCCGCGCCGGCCTCGGCGACGGCGATCAGCGCGATGGCGACCGCGAGTCCCACGATCATCGCCTCCGAGCCGCCCTCGGTGATGAGGTTGACGACCCGGCCCGCCAGCAGCGGGGTCACGACCGTCAGCACCGCGGTGAAGACCGACAGGACGAGGAAGAAGGCGATACGACGCCGGTGCGGGCGGGCGAAGTCGCCGATCCGGCGAAGTGTCACCCGGCGGTCGCCCCGCAACCGTTTGCTGCTCGGCTGGGTGGAGGACTTGTACATCATGTCCCAGGCCACGGACTGCATGCTCATGCCGTCCACGGTAGAACTTCAAGTTGGCTTCAAGTCCACTTTGTTCGCTGCCGGAGGAATCCTCCGGCAGCGAACACACCGCCCCGCGGGGACGAGAGCGCTATCCGGCGAGCGCGTCGGCGACCCCCGCGCCGAGCACGTCGAGGAGGTCCGACGACGCGGCGACGGCGCCGAACACACCGCCCTGCATCGTGACCATGTTGAGCGCCGCCTCGTGGTTGGCGGGATCGGTCGCACCCGTGCAGTCGGAGAGGATGAGGCATTCGTAACCGCGGTCGTTCGCCTCGCGCATCGTGGTGTGGACGCAGACATCGGTCGTGATGCCGGTGAGGATGATGTGCGTGATCCCGTTGGTGCGCAACACGAGATCGAGGTCGGTCGCATAGAAGGCGCCCTTGCCCGGCTTGTCGATGACGATCTCGCCGTCGAGCGGAGCGACCTCCGGCACGATCTGCCATCCCGGTTCGTCGCGGATGAGGATGCGCCCGCAGGGGCCGGTGGAGCCGATCTCGGCCCCGATCCGTCCCGACCGCCAGCGCTTGTTGGCCGGGAGGTCGGACAGGTCGGCGCGGTGACCTTCCCGAGTGTGGATGATCGTGAGGCCGGCGTCGCGCGCCGCGGCCAGGACGCGGGCGGTCGGCTCGAGCGGTGCCCGCGTCAGCGACAGGTCGTAGCCCATCGAGTCGACGTAGCCGCCGGGACCGCAGAAGTCGGTCTGCCAGTCGATGCAGAGGAGTGCGGTGGAGGCGGGGTCGAACCCGCCGTCGTAGGGCCACGCATACGGCCGTGCGCCGCCGATGGTCGAGAATTCATGTGGTGCAGCAGATGTCATGGTCGTTTCCTGGTCGGGGGGTGCGGATGTCGGGTGGTGATCTGGGTGATGACGAACATCAGTCACACCGGCGCCGAGGTGGTGTCCTCGACGGTGACGTCCGGCGTCGACGACGTGGCGGACGTCCGCCGGCTCAGAACTGCCGCGAGGGCGCCGGACACGACGATCCCCACCGCGACGACGCACAGGGCCGGGGCGAAGTAGTGGGTGACGAGCGCTGCGATCGCACCGGCGCCCCAGGCGATGAACGCCGTTGCACGCCACGGTGTCGGGGCGTCGGACGACGCGGCCCGCCTGGTCAGGGGCAGCACCTGGTCGACGATGAGGACCGCGCCGAGCGGTGGGACGACGACGCCGAGCAGGTTGAGCCAGTCCTCGAAGTGCTGCCAGATGCCGGCGACGGCGAGTGCGACGCCGATGGCGCCGAGTCCGACGGTGAGCACGCGCATCCGGATGCCGGTCAATTCGCTCCAACCGACGGCGCCGTTGTAGAGGCAATGTGTGCACACCGAACCCAGGTTGATGAACACGAAGGCGACCGCGATCGGCACCAGCACGCCGCCGTTGTCGATGAGGATGCCGAGGAACCCGCCGCCGTTGGTGGCCGGATCGTCGCCCGCGCCCATCGCCACGATGACGCCGCCGATGGTCAGCGCGACGGTGTTGCCGACCGGGAATGCGCTGAACGCGGCGAGGAATGCCTGCTTGCCGTTGACCGACCAGCGGGTGAAATCCGCTGTCATGGTTCCGGAGTCGGCGAACAGGGCGACCACGAGCGTGACCGCGGCTCCGAACGTGAGCGCGGTGGCGCCCGCTCCGCCGGTGTAGGAGGCGAAGTCTCCGGCGCCCGGCGCGGACGAGGCGTCGACGATGGCGAGAACGCCGAGGATCAGATAGAGCGGTGCCGCGATGATCCCGATCACGGTCAGTGCCCGGATGCCGAGCAGGGTCGCCGCGACATACCCGACGCCCGCGATCAGGGCGATCAGCGTGGCGTTCCACCCCATGCTCGCCTCGAGCGTCGATCCGGTGAGACCGGTCTGGAAGGCGAACCAGCCGATCACCACTGTGGTGAGGAAGGCTGCCGGGATGCGGTAGCCCTTGGCGCCGAACGTGCGGGCAGCCATCAGCGCGAAGTTCTCGCCGGTGCGGCCCGCCTGGTAGCTCAGCAGTCCGACGTAGGCCATCAGGATCAGATTGCCGACCGCGATCGCGGCCATACCCGGCCAGAACCCGAGCGAGTACACGATCATGCCGCCGAAGACGGCGCAGGTGAGGATCATCGGGAACCCGAGCCACACCGACGACACTGCGAAGAGCGATCTGCGCGCCGATGCCGGTACCGGCCGGTCCTCGTACTCGTCGAACGCCGACGTATCGCCGTCGGCGTCGTCAGGGCTGGTGCCGGCGACCGGTATGTCTGAGGTGGATCTCATGGTTCCTCCCGAACCTCGTTGCAGATTCCTATAGGAAACGCCTGAGGCGTCGCGCTTCCGTTGCAGCTTCGTTAACAGCCGATTAATCCGCATAGTCCGCGGTACAGCGAGCGCGATCTCGCGCGGTGATGACGCCCCCATGCGCACCTCTGCGCGAGACGGCCATCGTCATATAGGATCTCTGCATGATCGAGCGTGCCCCCGTCGTGGGCGCCACCCCCGCGCCTGCCGACCGGATCCGCGCCGACGTGGAGGAGGCCATCCTCTCCGGACGGCTTGCGCCGGGCACGAGGATCAACGCCGACGAGCTCGCCCGCGAGTCCGGGGTCAGTCACATCCCGGTGCGGGAGGCCCTCCGGTCCCTGGAAGCCGAGGGATGGGTCGTCCGTCGTCACAACCGCGGGACCTACGTCCGGGACCGGGACTCCGCCGAACTGTCGGACCTGTTCGAGGCGCGGCTCATCGTCGAGCGGAAAGCGGCGTGGCTCGCAGCGCAACGACGGACCGCGGCGCAACTCGACGATCTCGTGCGGATCGTCGAACATCAGGACGCGACGACCGATGACGCAGTGCTGTCCGCGATCAACTGCGACTTCCATGTCGGCCTCGCCGGTTGTGCGCACAACCGTGTTCTCGAGTCGATGGTCGCCGACGTGAACAAGCGGGTTCGCTTCTACTACCTGCCGACCGCGGCCCGACGGCACGACGTCTCGGTGGCCGAGCATCGCGCGATTCTCGACGCGGTGCGCGACCGCGACTCAGAGCGTGCGGCCGACTTGCTGGAGCGGCACATCGCCGACACGAGAGCAGGAGCGTCCCGGACGCTCACCGCCGGTGAGGTAGATGAGGCGGGCACGGCCGGAAGACAGGCCGGCTGACGCGGCGGCAGGCTGGCGACGCCGGGGTTTCCACGCATGCTCTACGTTGGTATGCGAGGTCACAACACGATTCGGCCGACTGACAGACCGGCCCGGGCCGGCGATGAGGGCCGGTGGCAAAGGAGCGAGGCGACATGGCAGAACTCAAGCTCGGTTTCAAGGCGTCGGCGGAGCAGTTCGATCCGCGCGAGCTGGTGGAGATCGCGGTCGCGGCCGAAAAGCACGGCATGGATTCGGTTGCGGTGAGCGATCACTTCCAGCCCTGGCGGCACAACGGCGGGCACGCGCCCTTCTCCCTCGCGTGGATGGCGGCGGTCGGTGAGCGCACCAAGCGGGTGCAGATCGGCACCTCGGTCATGACCCCGACCTTCCGCTACAACCCCGCGGTCATCGCGCAGGCCTTCGCCACGATGGGTTGCCTGTACCCCGGTCGGATCATGCTCGGCGTCGGAACCGGCGAGGCACTCAACGAGTACGCGACGGGATTCCAGGGCGAGTGGCCGGAGTTCAAGGAGCGCTTCGCGCGCCTGCGTGAGTCCATCAAGTTGATGCGCGAGCTGTGGACCGGCGAGGAAGTGAACTTCGACGGCGAGTACTACCACACGCAGGGCGCGTACATGTATGACGTTCCGGAGCAGCCGATCCCGGTGTACGTCGCCGCCGGCGGTCCGGTCGTCGCTCGTTACGCGGGCCGCTCCGGCGACGGTTTCATCTGCACCTCCGGCAAGGGGCCCGAGCTCTACACCGAGAAGTTGCTGCCCGCGGTCGCCGAAGGTGCGCAGAAGGCCGAACGCGACGTCGACACCATCGACAAGATGATCGAGATCAAGATCTCCTACGATCCCGATCCCGAACTGGCACTGGAGAACACGCGCTTCTGGGCGCCGCTGTCGCTGACGCCGGAGCAGAAGCACAGCGTCAACAGTTCGACCGAGATGGAGCGCCTGGCCGACGAGTTGCCGATCGAGCAGGTCGCCAAGCGGTGGATCGTCTCGTCCGATCCCGACGAGGCCGTCGAGAAGGTCAAGTTCTACACCGACGCCGGGCTCAACCACCTGGTGTTCCACGCCCCCGGGCATGACCAGCGCCGCTTCCTCGAGAACTTCGAGCGCGACCTCGCCCCACGACTGCGCAAGCTCGGCTGAGCCTACGAAACCGTCTGGGCGACAGCGGCGTCGAGCATGTCCAGCACTCGCCGGACCGGAGGTAGGTCGAGTCCGGCCTGTCGCACCCTCACCCGCACCTCGCGCGCGGGCGTGGGGTCGACGATGGGAATCGACGCGACACCGGGTGGCAGGTCGATGAGTGCGAGCTCGGGGACGACGGTGAGTCCGACGCCGGCGGCGACGAAGCGGATCGCGGTCGGGTAGTCCTGCGTCTCCACGCTGAAGTCGGGAACGAAGCCCACCGAGGTGCAGGCGTCGAGCAGTGCCTGCCGGCAGGGTCCGCGTGCCACGTCGTTGTCGACCCAGGGGACCTGGGACAGTTCGCGCAGGGTCACCGAGTCCAGCGCGGCCCACGCTGAATCCTCCGGCACGACAGCGTGATAGGGGTCCGTGGTCAGTCGGCGACCGACGAACCCCGCGACCTCGGCGGAGGGTCGTCGGCTGTCCGCCACGTAGATCTCGATGTCGGGCGACGCCGACGACGGACCCATCAGTTCGATGAGGCGCAGATCGAGCCGCAGTCCGGGGAACTCGCGGGAGATGGTGGCGACGATCGGCGGAATCCAGGTGGCGCCCGCGGAGGCGAAGTAGTTGATGCGCAGCTGGCCGAGACGCCCGTCGCGCAGCTCCGAGATCAGGCCGTCGACGCGCGCGATCTGTTCGAAGACGGTGTCGGACTCGCGTGCCAGGATGAGGCCGGCCTCGGTCGGCACGATGCCGCGCCCGTCGCGCTCGACCAGTGACAGCCCGGTCTCGCGCTGGAGTGTGGCGATGTGCTGACTGACTGCCGACGGTGTGTATCCGAGCGCGGCCGCGGCCCCGCCGATGGACCGCTCGCCGATGACCGAGCGCAGGACCCGGAGGCGGTGGATGTCGACCATGCGGAGACGATACAACGGGAACACTACAGCGATGCTGAAGTATCAGAAATGAGTATTCACTTGTCCTGAAGTGCGGAATGGGCGAACCTGGAGGACATGTCCTCGCGCCTGACGCCGGCCTCCTCTGTGTCCGCCGCCGCATCACTGCCCGCGCTCGCCGCACTCGTGACCGTCGTGTTGTGGGCGTCGGCGTTCGTCGGCATCCGTGCGCTGGGCGACACGTTCTCCCCGGGTGCCATGGCCTTTCTGCGGTTGCTCGCCGCGGTCATCCCGCTGACGATCCTCGTGGCGGTGGTGCGTCTGCGTGCGCGGGCGACCGGGGCGCAGGCACGGCCACTGTTCCCGCGGGGTCGAGCGCTCGCCATGGTGACGGCCTACGGCGTCGCCTGGTTCGCCGGGTACACCGTCCTGCTGAACTGGGCCGAGCGGCACCTCGACGCCGGGACCGCGGCGCTGCTCGTGAACCTGGCGCCGATCCTCGTCGCCGTCGCCGCGGGATTGTTTATGGGAGAGGGATTCCCGCGCCATCTCGTGATCGGCATGACGATCGCTTTCGCGGGGGTGGTGCTGATAGCACTCGGCGGGTCGGCGACCGCGGACGCGCACGCCGACTGGCTCGGTGTCGTGCTCGGGGTCGCCGCGGCGATTCTCTACGCGACCGGCGTGCTGATCCAGAAATCCGCACTGCGCACCGTCGATGCGCTGACCGCCACCTGGCTGGGTGCGGTCGCGGGCTTGGTGGCGACTGCGCCGTTCGCGCCCGTCGCCGTCACCGAATTGTCCGGCGCCGAGCCGGGCGCGATCTGGGCGGTCATCTACCTCGGGGTCGGACCGACCGCGATCGCATTCTCCACGTGGGCCTACGCGCTGGCCCGGACCGACGCGAGCGCCATGGCGGCCACGACGCTCGTGGTCCCCGCACTCGTCATCGTCCTCTCGTGGGCGCTGCTCGGCGAGCTGCCCACCGGTGTCGGCATCGTCGGTGGACTGCTCTGCCTGGCCGGCGTCGCCATCGCGCGCCGATTGCTGCCGAGACGGCCGCGCGTGGCCCGGCGTGCGCGTAGCCTGGACGCATCGTCGCCGGCGTTGACGCCTCCCGTGCCACGACGGGTTCCCGGCACGACCGCAACCGAGGGGACACCGCCATGCGCAAGCTCGTCGCCGGCCTCGCCATCGGCGGGTCGCTGACTCTCGGTGCGGTGGCGACGCTGCTGACCGTCGACTCGGAATCGCCTGCGGCGCCGCCCACTGTGAGCTGCCCACCGTTCTCCGGTTCCGGGCCGATCCCCGGGTGCTCGTTGCGTGTCGACGGGACCCATCTGCAGATCACCCTGTACAACAACGCCACTCGAAGCCCTGCTGTGGAGTGCACCCTGACGCCGAGCGGTGCGCTCCGTCCCACCGACTCCGCGTCGATGGGGCCGGGCTCGCGCGGGACGCTCGGGGCCTCGGTGTTCCCGAACGTGTCGAGGGTCTTCGTCGTCGACTGCCGTGGCGGCGGTACGGGCGCCGACCGCGTCGAGCGCCAGACCACGATCAGCGCGCGCGCCGAGGCGCCGGTACCCGAGCGGACGACGCCGCCGGCCCGTCGTTCATCACCTCCGCCGGCCCCCTCGGCGCCCTCCACGTCACGCGGGTCCGACGTGCCCGCGGATGACTCGGCACCGCAGCCGAGTACCGGGGATGCCGGGTCCGCCGAAGCCGCGATCCCGCCGCCGACCGTCACCACGACGACCACGACGGTTCCCGCCTCATCCTGATTCGCTACGGTTTTCGCATGGATCGCGACCGCATGGTGGATGTCGGAGTCGGGCTTGTCTCCCGGTTCGGGGCCAAGACGCTGAGTCTGACGTCGGTGGCACGGCACGCCGGGGTCGCGCGCGCCACCGCCTACCGGATGTTCGGCGGGCGCGAAGCGCTGGTCACGGCGATCGTCGAACGCGAGGTCTCGCTGCTGCGGGTGAAGCTGGTGGAGTGGTCGGCGAGTGCACCCGACGCGGCGGGCAAGATCCACGCGCAGGTGGTGAACGTGCTGCCCTACATCCGCAACCACGACGCATTGCAGTACGTCCTGCGCAAGGAGCCCGAGGAGGTCGTGCGCGCGCTGGTCGCCACCAGCGATTCGGCCGGGCCCACCCTCATCCACCAGATCGTGTCGGAGACCCTGCCCGACCTCGAACCCCAGATCGGGGACCAGCTGTTCCCGAACCCGCGGGGAGCCGCGGAGTTCCTCGTCCGCACCATCTACTCCCTCATGCTCATCCCCGACAGCTTCCTGAGCGATGAGCAGATCGCCGAACTCGTCGTCCGGGCGGTCGTGCGCACCGACGCCGAGGGAGACGCCTCCGGCGGGGATGATTCCGGGGGTGTTCCGCCGACCGGCGGTGCCGCACCGGGCGCGGCCCGATGACCGACGAGCGGATGTCCGACGAGACTGCGATACCCGTCGTCCAGATGCGCCGGCCGCGATGGGGGGACCCGGCGCGCACCGCCGAACTGCCCGGCGCGGCGGCTGCGCTCGCCGGCGGCCGGGACGCCGACTCCGGCGTCGACCCGGCGACGATCACCCTTCCCCGACCGGTCGTCGATCCCAGTGTCCGAGAGGAGATCTCGGCGATCGTCGGTGCCGGAAACGTCACCGACGCGGATGCCGCACGGGTTCAGCACACGCGCGGGTACTCCACCCCGGACATCCTGCGGTTGCGTGCGGGCGACGCCGGCGATGCGCCCGATCTCGTGGTGTACCCCGGTGGCCACGACGAGGTGGTCGCGATCCTGCGGCTGTGTTCGGACCGGCGGATCGCCGTGGTGCCCTTCACCGGTGGGACGTCCGTGGTCGGTGGTCTGACGCCGGACCGTGCTGCGGTCACCGGTGTGATCAGCCTCGACCTGCGACGCCTCGACCGGGTGGTGGAGATCGACGAGATCTCCCGGATGGCGACCCTGGAGGCGGGCCTGCGGGGGCCGGCGGCCGAAGCGCTCCTGCGTGAGAAGGGGTGGACCATCGGGCATTTCCCGCAGTCCTACGAGGGCGCCGGGATCGGTGGCTACGCGGCCACCCGATCTGCCGGCCAGTCGTCGGCGGGCTATGGGCGGTTCGACGAGATGGTCGAGGGACTCGTGCTGGCGACCCCGCGCGGCACGATCGAACTCGGTACCGCGCCCCGCTCGGCGGCCGGCCCCGATCTACGTCAGCTGGTCCTGGGGTCGGAGGGTGTGTTCGGTGTCATCACGAGCGTGCAGGTGCGCATCCGGCCGGTGCCGGTGGCCCGCGTCTTCGACGCGTGGCGCTTCGCCACGTTCGCCGACGGCGCGACCGCTCTTCGCCGGCTCGCCCAGGACGGTCCGCTGCCGACGGTGCTGAGGCTGTCCGACGAGGTGGAGACCGCGCTGAATCTCGCGGACCCGGCCGGCGCGGGGAGCGAATCGGGCGATGGTGGGTCAGCGGGGTGTCTGGTCGTCGCCGGATATGAGGGTGCCGCCGACGAGGTGGCACGCCGTCGCGACGCGGCGTCGGCGGTCCTGACCGACGCCGGCGGCGGCGCGCTGGGCGACGGTCCCGGGGAGTCCTGGCGGACAGGCCGTTTCGCCGCACCGTATCTGCGCGATCCGTTGCTCGATGCCGGCGTGCTGGTCGAGACGCTCGAGACCGTCGCCTTCTGGTCGCGGTTGCACGAGGTGCGCGACGCGGTGACGGCCGCCCTCACGGACTCGCTCACGGCGTCGGGCACGCCGCCGCTGGTGATGTGCCACATCAGTCACGTCTACGAGTCGGGCGCCTCGCTGTACTTCACCGTCGTCGCACCGTTCGGCGACGATCCGCTGACGCAGTGGGCGGCGGCGAAAACCGCGGCCAATTCCGCGATTCGGGCGTCCGGGGCCAGTATCACCCACCACCACGCGGTCGGTCGGGATCATCGGGACGCCTACCACGACGAGATCGGGCCCCTGGCACTGGAGGCGTTGCGGGCGGTGAAGGCGTCGCTCGATCCGGCCGGCGTGTGCAATCCGGGAATTCTGATCTGACCCTCGATCCGACGGGAGGGGTGCGTGGCTCGAGCGCCACTATGCTGGGGCGCATGGCCACGGATGCAGTCCAGACCGCCGACGGACCCGCGAGTGCGGAACAGGTCGTCGCCGACACCACGACGAGTATCTACATCGCTTCCGCGGAGGGGGAGACCGGTAAGTCCATCGTCGCGTTGGGGCTGCTGGCGCTGCTGTCGGCCACCGGCGGGCGGGTCGGCGTGTTCCGTCCGATCTCACGGACGGCCACCGAGGATCGGGATCCGATCCTCGATCTGCTCCTCGACTACGACTCCGCCGACCTCCCCTATGAGGACTGTCTCGGCGTCACCTACGAACAGGTCCACGACGATCCAGAAGGTGCGATCGCGGAGATCGTAGCCCGTTTCCACGCCATCCAGTCCCGGTGCGACCGCGTGGTCATCGTGGGCTCGGACTACACCGACGTCGGAACTCCGTCCGAACTGAGCTACAACGCCCGGATCGCGGCCAATCTCGCTGCCCCGATGGTGTTGGCCATCAGGGCGATCGACCGGTCGCCGGCAGAACTGCACGGTCTGGCCGAAGGCCTCATCGCCGAGGTGAAAGCCGCGCACGCGACCCCGGTCGCGCTCGTCGCCAACCGATGCGATCCCGATCGGCTCGTCGAGATCCGGGAACAGCTGCGCAGCACCGGGATTCCGGCGCTGTGCCTCCCCGAGGAGCCGGTGCTGTTCGCGCCCACGATGGGGGAGCTGAAAGAGGCGCTCGGCGCGACCATGTACAGCGGCGACGAGGAGCTGCTCGACCGGGAGGCGCTGCGGGTGATGGTCGGCGGCATGACCGTCGAGCACATCCTCGAAAGGCTCACCGACGGCACGGTCGTCATCACTCCGGCCGACCGATCGGATGTCCTGCTCGCTCTGGTGAATGCGAACACTGCGCAGGGGTTTCCGCGTCTGTCGGGCATCATCCTCAACGGTGGGCTCAAACCGCACCCGATGATCGAGGCGCTGGTGAGTGGTCTCAAACCGACGCTGCCCATCATCAGCTGCCCGCAGGGCACCTACGACACCGCGCGTACGGCCGCGCACACGCGGGGCAAGCTCGGTGTGGGCTCCGTGCGCAAGATCGAGGCTGCGTTGTCGATGATGGAGACCCACGTCGACCCCGAGAAGGTCATGCACAACCTCAACGTGTCGACGCCGACGGTGGTGACGCCGCAGATGTTCGAGTACCGGCTGATCTCCCGCGCGCGTGCCGACCGGAAGCACATCGTGCTGCCGGAGGGGGATGACGACCGAATCCTGCGCGCGGCCAACCGGCTTGCCCGGCGCGGCGTCGCCGATCTCACCATCCTCGGCGATCCCGACACGGTCCGGGAACGCTCCATCGAACTCGGACTCGACCTGGCCGATGTGAGGGTCATCGACCCGGCCGAGTCCGAGTACCTCGACGAGTTCGCCCGGGTCTACACCGATCTGCGCAAACACAAGGGCATGGATTTCGAACGGGCACAGGAGAAGATGCGGGACGTGTCCTACTTCGGCACGATGATGGTGCACACCGGCCGCGCCGATGGGATGGTCTCGGGGGCGTCGCACACCACCGCACACACGATCCGGCCGGCTTTCGAGATCATCAAGACGAAACCGGGGGTCTCCACCGTCTCGAGCGTGTTCTTCATGTGCCTGGCCGACAAGGTGCTGGCCTACGGTGACTGCGCCATCGTCCCGGACCCGTCCGATGAACAGCTCGCCGACATCGCCATCTCGTCGGCGCAGACGTCGGCGGCCTTCGGCATCGATCCGCGGGTCGCGATGCTGTCCTACTCCACGGGAACGTCCGGGTCGGGCGCCGACGTCGAGAAGGTAAAGACGGCTACCGAACTCGTGCGCGAGCGGGAACCCGGGCTGCTGGTCGAGGGACCCATCCAGTACGACGCCGCGGTGGAACCGTCGGTGGCGAAGACCAAGATGCCCGATTCGCCGGTCGCCGGTCGCGCGACCGTGTTGATCTTCCCCGATCTGAACACCGGCAACAACACGTACAAGGCGGTTCAGCGCAGCGCGGGCGCGATCGCGATCGGCCCGGTGCTGCAGGGATTGAACAAACCGATCAACGATCTGAGTCGTGGAGCTCTCGTATCCGACATCGTGAACACCGTGGCCATCACCGCGATCCAGGCCCAACAGGGGGATGTGGACCCGATCACGGGGAACGCCGCCGCCGACGACGAGGCCGGTCGATGAGCGGGGCGTCCGGTGCGGTGCTGGTGTTCAATGCCGGCTCGTCGTCGCTGAAGTATCAACTGGTGCAGCCGGCGGACGGCACGGTGATCGCCGAGGGCATCGCGGAGCGGATCGGCGATGCCGGTTCGTCGATGACGCATGAGCAGAACGGTGAGACGGTCACCGAGACATTGCAACTCGACGATCACCTCGCCGCGGTCCGGCGTGCGGAGCGTTTCTTCGCCGACAACGGAACCGACTTGGCAAAGGCGGGACTGAGTGCGGTGGGGCACCGGGTGGTCCACGGCGGCAGGTCGTTCTACGAGCCGACCGTGGTGACCCCCGAGGTGATCTCGGAGATCGAGCGGATCTCCCCGCTGGCACCGCTGCACAATCCGGCCAACCTGGTCGGCATCCTGGCGGCACAGGAGTTGCTGCCCGACGTTCCGTCGGTCGCGGTCTTCGACACCGCCTTCTTCCACGGGCTCCCCGACTCGTCCGCGACGTACGCCATCGACCGTGCGGTGGCCGACGAACATGCGATCCGCCGCTACGGTTTTCACGGCACCAGCCATGAGTACGTGGCCGGCCGGGTGGCCGAGTTCCTGGACCGCGACCCGGCGTCGCTGAACCAGATCGTGCTGCATCTCGGCAACGGCGCGTCGGCCTCGGCCATCGCCGGCGGACAGCCCATCGACACGTCGATGGGTATGACCCCGCTGGAGGGGCTGGTCATGGGAACCCGCAGCGGTGACATCGACCCCGGGCTGGTGTTGCACCTGAACCGGGTGGCGAATCTGTCGGTCGGCGAGATCGACACGCTGCTCAACAAGCGTTCGGGACTTCGAGGTCTGTGCGGCGAGAACGACTTCCGCACCATCACCGAGCTGATGGACTCCGGCGACGACGCGGCCCGTCGCGCCTTCGACGTCTACATCCATCGCCTACGTCGCTACCTCGGAGCCTACGCCTTCGCCCTCGGGCGCGTCGACGCGATCACCTTCACGGCTGGGGTCGGTGAGAACTCGGCAGTCGTCCGGTCTCGTGCGCTGGCGGGCCTGGAGGGGTTCGGGATCGTTGTCGACGAGGAGCGGAACGCTCTGCGCGGCAAGGCTCCTCGGCGGATATCGGCGGATGACAGCGCCGTGGATGTGCTCGTGGTGCCGACCAATGAAGAGCTGGCCATCGCGAGGCAGTCGGCGGCGGTCGTCGGGGGTTGATTCCCGGTGGGTCGGCATCGTCTGGACCGCGTACTCGAAGGTCGATATACCGGCACTGAAGGAGTACGGCGCCGCTGATGTTCCAGGATGGCTGCGTTCGGAAGGCTGACGGGTAAGAGACCAAGCCGCAGGGTGGTTCGATATTCGGCCGTCCCTACCACGCACCACCGACAAGATGCGCTCTGCAGCGGGTAAGCGAAAACCGTTGCACACCAGCGTTATAGCCGCTACGCTCGAACATGTATTCGCGCAACGTCTCCGGGGGGTGACCATGTCTGACGAATCCGCCGCATCACAACCTCGTGCTGTCGAGCTGGTGGCCGAGCTGAATGCGATCCTCGACGAACTGCGGACCGTCGACCTGTCCCCGTGCACCGACGAGGAACTGATCGACGTCGCCTCTGCCACCGAACGGGCCATCGCGCGAACCACTTACGCCGGCGACCGCCACGTCGCCGAAGCCGAGGCTCGCGACCTGCCACGCAAGACCGGATACCGCACACTCACCCAGTTCATGAACCATCGCCTCCGCATCACCAATCCTGTGCGACGGCGCAAGCACCTCAATGCCACCGCCACGCTCACGTGCCTCAACGGCGATCGCCTGGAGCCCGAACACCCCACACTGGCAGAAGCTTTCGCCACAGGGACTGCCGGAACCGCACACATCCAGGCCGCCCTCGACGTCCTCGACCACATCCCGAACGCTGTCGACCACGATGTGAAGGTCGCTGCCGAACGACAGATGGCCGAGATCGCCGTAGCCCACACCCCCGCCGACATCACCCAACTCGGCGCGCGCCTGCTCGCCCACCTCGACCCCGACGGCACACTCGCCGACGACACCGACCACAAACGACGCCGCAACCTGTGGATCGGCCGACAACGAGCTGACGGCACCGCCAAGATATCGGGCACCCTGACCCCCGAACTCGTCGCCCGACTCACGATGATGTTCGCGGTCTGGGGTAAGCCCGGACTCAACAACCCAGACGACCCCGCCTCACCCCGCGGGCCGGCCGGAGCTGCCGACCCCGACGCCCTGGCCACCGCCGCCGACCGCGACCAGCGCACCCTCGCCCAGACGAATCACGACGCGCTCGACGCCGCACTCACCGCGGGTTTCGCGGACGGGACTCTCGGCACCTCGCACCGCGGCCTGCCCGTGCAACTGATCATCAAAGCCGACCTCGGCGACCTGATCCGCGAAGCCGGCCTCGCCACCACCGCCACCGGAACCCTGCTACCCATCCCCGACCTGATCGCCATGGCCGGTGAGGTTCAGCCGTGGTTGGCGATCTTCAAAGACGCCACCGCCGTGCCGCTGTACTTCGGTAGGGGCAAGCGTCTGGCCACCCGCGAACAACGCTTCGTCTCGTTCGCCCGCCCCGACGGCGAAGTGTGCTCCGCTCCCGGGTGCGATCAACCCGCAACCCACGTCGAACTCCATCACGCCCACAAGGATTGGGCCAAGGGTGGTCTCACCGACATCGACGACCTCGCGCCGGCCTGCCCGCGGCACAACCGCATGGTCGGTGACCAGCCCGGCCAGTACACCACCCGGATCGAACGGTCCGGACCCGACGAAGGCCGCTGCGTCTGGCGATTGAACGCCGAACCCGGCGCACCACCCAACCCCGACCGCCTCAACCGCCGACCCGACATACCCCGGCGGTTCACGACACACTTGAACACTGTGCGCGACGAGATCCACGGACAACCAACACGGTCCGGCGGCGACTCACGCCCAGACAATCGAAACTGCGATGACCTGCGCCTGACGATCAGCCACGTCATCGACGTCCGACCACCACGGCGCGTGCATCGCACCCGTCTGTCGCTGGTCGAGGCACACCTCGAGGATCTCCTCAGCCAAGAACCGCTGGTGCGTAACGCAATTGCACCCTTCAGGTCGTCCTAGAACAGCGTATTCGGCCGAACGTAGTTGGCGAGGTCGACGAGCATGAACCGGTGGTCCCGGTTGGTGCGGGTCAGACGTGCCAACTGACGCAGCGAGCGCTCTGTGCCGGTCCGAATCCCGTACTCGGTGAACGGGAATCCGAGCAGTGTGGACGGTTCTTTGTCCAGCAGGGCGTCGTCGGGGTTGTCGTGAATCCAGCCCAGCGCGGTGCCGAGCACGATCAGCAGCATCCGGGCCTTGCGCGGTTCGGTGTCCGGGATCTGTTCCAGGCGCCGGGCCGCCTCGACGATCTGCTCACGGGTCACCTGGGTGGTGGGCCGTCCGTGGACGAGCGCGATGATCGCCGTCGCGCGTGCGGTGTTGAAGTGGCGGCTGGTCGCGGGAACCTCGTCGAGCGGCTGGATGGCGGCCTCGATGTCACCGGCCGCCACCGCGAGCCGGGCCAGACCGAACGCGGCGGTCACGATGCTGTGATCGGTCAGCCACAGATCGTGATAATGGTGCTGCGCAACGTCATACAGTTTGGCGATCTTCTCCGCGGATTTCGCCGGACCGTTCTCGTCGGCGAGCCAGCGGCCGATGAGTTCGGCCGTACCCGCGACGGCGAGCTTGGGTGCGACCTCACCGGGCATCGCACCCAGGACCTCGTCGAAGCGCTCATAGGCCAGTTCTGGCTCGTCGTTCATCAGCGCGCAGATACCCATGTACCACTCGACCCGCCACGAATCGCCGTGGTGGGCACGGACTTCCTGGAGGAGGGCGAGCGCGGTGTCGACGTCGTCGAGCTGCAGATGCGCGCGGGCCTCGGCGAGGTCGATCTCCCGTGAGGGGTGGGCGTTCTCGACCGGCCGCCCGCCGAAGAGCGAGGCGAAACCCTCCGCCCGCGCGGTGTTGATCGAGTCGAGGGTCTGACGCGGATCCGACAGCGCCGCCGACGTGAGCAGGCTCGCCGCCGGATCGAGCGGGTTGACCAGCGGTACGGGCAGCGCGTTGGCGATGTCCACCGGGTCGTAGAACGCCGCCTGATCGGGGTCGAAGAAACCGTCGACGGGCGCGAGCATGAGGTCGGTGCCGAAAGTCGAGCGCTGCGGCGTGAACACCGTCGACAGTGCGGGTCGCGGAACCCCGGTGTGGACGGCGACCGTCTCACGCAGCACGTTCAGCACCTGGGTGCTCATCTCCTCCGCGGAGACGAAGCGGTCGGCCGGGTCGGGTGCCGTGGCGCGCTGCAGGAGCCGGTAGTACGACGGGTTGTTCCGGAAAACAGGCGTTTTCGACGCGGCGGGCAGGCCGTCGACGTAGCGCCCGTTCCGCATCTCCATCGGCACGGTGAGGACCGCGAGGGTGCGTCCGATGCTGTAGATGTCGGTCGCGATCTGCGGTCCGGTCTTGACGATCTCCGGTGCCTGGAAGCCGGGCGTCCCGTACAGGTGTCCGTAGCCGTTGATCGGGGAGACGGCGCCCAGATCGATCAGCTTCACCTCGTCGCTGCCGACCATGATGTTCTCGGGTTTGACGTCGTTGTAGACCAGTCCGACCGAATGCAGATAGCCCACGGCGAGAAGTACTTCCAGGATGTAGGCCAAACCCTGCTCCACCGAGAGCAGGGCGTTGTCGGGATCACCTCCGGTGATCTGCTTGAGCGTCTGGCCGCCGATGTACTCCATCACGATGTACCCGAAGCGGTCATCGTCGTCGACGTGCTCGACGAAGTTGTAGATCTTCACGATCCCGGGATGGTTGACCGAGGCCAGGAACTGCCGCTCCGCGACCGCCACGCGCTGGGCCTCCGAATCCGAGGAATTCAGCAGACCCTTGAGGACGACGGGCCGATCACTCACATTGCGGTCGATGGCCAGGTAGATCCAGCCGAGGCCGCCGTGGGCGATCGCGCCGGCGATCTCGTACTGGTCGGCGACCAGCGTGCCCGGCGCCAGGCCCGGGACGAACGAGTACCGGGCGCCACAGTTGCCGCAGTCGCCGGTCGGGGGGCCGGCACCGTCGCCCTCGCGCCGGCCGACCGGTTTGCCGCAGCGCCAGCAGAACCGCTTGCTGTCGGCGATCACCGGGTCGTCGATGACGGCATCGGCGGGTTCGATGTCGGTGATCTTCGGCATCTCGACCAGGCCGCTGCCGAGCCGGCGTTCGTGCACCGGAGGCCGACGGTGCGGCACCAGTCGCCGGCCGAGCGGACCCGAGTCGGGTTCGGGATGGGGTACGGCCGGACGCGATCGGACGACGCGGTCGGTCCGGTCGTCAGGGTCGACCCCGACGGTGAACACCGGTGCGACGGCCTGTGTTCCGACATCCGGGTCGGCGCGGCGCCCGGGCCGTGGATCGGTCGTGTCGTCGGAGCCGGCGGTCAGTGCCGGCTCATCCCCGAGAAGCGAGTCGAGCGAGACCCGCTGGGTGCCCAGCTCGTCGCCCTCCGTGTGGGCGCGCGAGTCGCCGCGCACGTCGTCCGGCTCGTCGTGGCGGGCGGTGCTGTCCATGGGCATCAGTCCCGGTAGTACGGCTGGGGTGCGCCGTACCCACTGTCGAGGATGGACAACCAGCGGTCGCGGATCTCCTGCCAGCGACCGGAGACGCGAATGCGCTCGAGCACCCCGTTGACGAAGCGGACCATGTCGTCCTGCCCCTTGGGAATCCCGACGCCGTAGAACTCCTCGCCGAGGCTGGGACCGACGACCCGTACCCATGGGTCCTGCGCGGCGAGGCCCGCGAGGATCGCGTCGTCCGACGTCACCGCATCGATCTGGCCCTGTTGCATGAGCACCAGGCAGTCGGCCCAGGTGGTGGTGCTGACCATGCGCGCGCGTGGCTGGATCGACTGGATGCGACCGATCGAGGTCGTCCCGCGCGCCGCGCAGACGCGTTTGCCCGCGAGTTGATCCGGACCAGCGACGTTCGAGTTCCGGAAGGACAGAATCCGCTGCGAGGCAACGTAATAAGGGGCGGAGAAGCTGATGTCGCGCAACCGGTCGCAGGTGATGCTCATCGTCTTGATCACCACGTCGACGGTCATGTCCCGCAGCGCGTCGATGCGCTGCGCGGAACTCAGGACCTGGAATTCGATCCGGCGGTCGTCCCCGAAGATGGCCCCAGCGATCTCGTGCGCGATGTCGACGTCGAAACCCTGGATGTCGCCGGTGATCGGATCGCGGAAGCTGAACAGGTTGGAGCCGATGTCGAGGCCGACGATGAGCCGGCCGCGTTCCAGGATCCCGGCCATCGTCGAATTCGGTGGCATCTGACGGGCAAGCGGCATCTGGGCGGGCGGCCGCAGGGTCAGCGTCGCGTTGCATGCCTCGGAACTCGGTGGGGGTTCGACGGGCACGTCGACCTGCACGCCGGGCAGCACGGGCGACCCGGCGGTGGCGGTCGGCGGCGGTGATTCGGGTGCGGGAAAACGCACGCATCCCGTCGCGACCAGACCGGTGAGCGCGAGCACGACCACGACGGTCAGCAGGCGGCGAGCCGAGCGCGGGGTCGTCATCGGTACTCCCGGATCCGGGGGATGAGACCGCCCACGACCGCGACGCCGGCGAAGACGGTGAGCAGCAGGATTCCGGTGCCGGTGAACCCGAGTACGCGCTGCGCGGTGTTGATGTCGTCCCGGAACGAGTTCCGGGCGGTGGTGATCGCATCGACCAGGGCGGTGTCGACAGCGGTGTAGGCGCGCGCGGAACTGTCCGGCCCGTCGCCGACGGTGTGCAGGCGCGCGAGACCGAAGTTCCCGGTCTGGATGTAGCGGCGGACGGCGGCGTCGGTGCGCCGCCACTCCGTCAGCGCCGCGGTGACCGTGTCCAGCTGCTCGGGGGTGACGGCGCTGTCACCGTCCTCGGTTCCGTCGCGCACGTCGTCGACGATGGTGCCGATCTCGCTCGTCGCGACGGAGAAGCTGCGTTCCAGACCGCCCTGGTCGCCGCGGCGGATGAGGGACAGGGTCTCGGCCGACCGCGCCTGCTGGGTGAGGATGCGCGCAGCGGTCAGGTCGCGGAGCGGGTCGGCGCCCTCGGTGCGGGCGTCGCTGGTCGCGGCGACCGACATCAGGCCGGAGGCGAGCAGCCACAGGGTCCCGATGCCGAGGGCGAAGATCGCGGCGACGACCCCGACGTTGAACCGTCTGCGGGTCCGGCGCGCGAGATAGCGGGACGTCAGCACCAGCGCGGCGAGCAGGAACAGCAGCGGTGCGTAGACGGTCCAGGGCGGACGGGTCAGCGTCTGTTGTGGATCGGCGATCGCCATCGAACGTCGTTCGTAGAGACGCTGCGCGGCCGGCAGGATCTGATCCTGCATCATCGACGACGCCTGTCCGAGATACGCCGACCCCACCGGGTTGCCGAGCCGGTTGTTGGTCCGCGCCGTCTCGATGAGTCCGCTGTACACCGGGATCGACGTCGACAGCGTCTCCAGATCGGCGCTGACCGCCTGCTCCGACCGGTCCGACGTCATTCCGGAACCCGGCTCGCTGGAGGTACCGGTCGCCAGGATCAGCGACGACGACGCCGTCGCCAACGCATCCGAGTAGCGTTGTCGCAGATCAGGGGTCTCGAGTCCGCCGGAGATGAACGCCGCGTTGGCCGAGGCGTCGGCGATCGACAGTGAGCTGTAGAGGACCTGGGCGGCCTCGGCGAGCGGCTCGGTCCGGTCGATGAGGCGCTGCAGGGTCTGGGTGCGGTCTTCGAGAACCGTCGATGCGTACAGCCCGGTGCTCAGACAGCCCAGCGCCAGGATGCCGCAGATGATGATGAGCTTGCCGGGGGTCGTGACCGCGAAGTGGCGGATGGTCTGGAAGGGCGACTGGGCGCGTTCCCGGGCGGTGGCGACGAGTTCGCGACGGTCGGCGAGCACCTGGCGGATCGGGGGAGAGGCCTGCGCCGGCCGGATCGTGCGACCGCCACGCGTCAGCGCCGTCCGCACGGAGGACGCGTCGCCGGTCACCTACCTGATCCCTTCTCAAACGCTGGATCGTCTCCGGTGCGGTCGTACGGTCACCGGTTCCCCGTTCCGGATTCGCGTGGCCGGGCGATCAACGCCAGGTGTTGTGTCACTTGGGTCATCGTTCACCGGGTCGTGCGTGTTTCACCCTATGTCATCGGGCAGGGTTCGGTCCGGGTTGACCGACGCCGCGTCGCCGACCTCGGTCGTTCGGTTCGCGCTGCGTGAAACCGGCGTCTCCGCACGGTTCTCGACCCGGTGGTCGGCAGCGGTTTGCGATGTTCCTGGCAGGTGGCGCGCGTCTCACTTACGGTGGAGGCACCCGGTCGAGGCGATCGGGATGCGAGGAGGCGTGGTGCGCGGCGACGGCGACGGCTGGGTGATCGATCCCGACGGTTCACGATATTGGGGAATCCACGGCGCGGCAGGCCTGCTGTTGCGGGCGCCGCTGCCGGAGGGATCGACAGGTGTACTCCTCCAGCACCGCGCCGCGTGGTCGCATCAGGGTGGCACCTGGGCGCTGCCCGGCGGCGCCCGCGACTCGCATGAGGGCGCCATCGACACGGCGATCCGCGAGGCCCAGGAGGAAGCCGGGATCACCGGCGACGACCTGCGCGTCGTCGCGGCGGTCGTCACCCACGAATCGCCCGGCGGATGGACCTACACGACCGTCATCGCCGAGACCGACACGCCGGTCCGCACCGTCGCCAACTTCGAGTCCACCGAGCTGCGGTGGGTCGACGAGAAGCGGGTGGACCAGTTGCCGCTGCACCCCGCGTTCGGGCTCGCCTGGCCCACCCTCCGCGAGCGCATCGCGATGCTCGACCCGCAGAGCTGAGCTGGTCCTTCGGCGGGACCCTTCGAGGCTCGTCGACCTCGACGCGCTCCTTCGTCGCTCGCTCGGCCCGGCGGCTAGCGCTCCTCGCACCTCAGGGAGCAGAGGAGGTCACGCCCCGACCCGGCCGCCGTCCAGCAGCCGGTTCGCGCCCGCGACCAGCGCGTGGACGTTCGCCTCGTCGCTGCTCGCGCCCTCGCCGGCGGCCCAGGCGTGGCGGCCGTCGTTCTCGCACAGGAGGAACGTCGTGACCACGCCGTCGACGACCCGCTGATGCAGACGGACGATCTGAACGGGGGCACCGACGTCGTGGAGGATCGACGTCATCGCACCGACCGGGCCGGCGGCGACGGCGCTGCAGGACCTGATGCGGTCGGCGATCGCGAGCGACGCCCGGCACTCGACCAGGTCGCCCGAACACGACGCGACCGACCATGACCCGAGCCGGATCGTGCCGCCGCGGGAGTACTCGTCGGTGAATTCCTGCCAGGTCATCCCGGTGGCCTCCTCGTGCATTCCAGGGGGAAGCGGACGGCCGTACCGCTCGGTGAACAGATCGCCACCGCGACGGTCGTCGTGCTCATGCCACGAACAGGATCGATGAGTCAGATGAAGAGGGTGCATCTCGGTAACCGATTTCGGTCGAAGAATGGGTGACCGACGATAGAGCGCAACCGACCCGCAGCGGGGGGTCGGTCAGATTCAGACCCCGCTGCGGCGGGTTACGAGAATGCTCGTGATGCACAACATGATCGGTCCACCATAGACCCGCGACACCGACCGGGCAAACCTGTTTCGTCCCCGACGACGACTCGCTACAGCATCCCGGCGAGTTCCCGGGCCGCGGCGGTCGGGTCGGCGGCGGCGGTGATGGCGCGCACCACGACGATGCGCCGGGCCCCGAGCGCGGTGACCTCGCCGACGCGGCCGGCGTCGATCCCGCCGATGGCAAACCACGGTTTCGCCGATTGCGTTGCCCCCGAGAGCATTTCCGCAGTGGCGGACACGAGGTCGAGGCCGGCGGCGGCGCGGCCGGGTTTGGTGGGCGTGGTCCAGCACGGGCCGACGCAGAAGTAGTCGACGTCCTCGTCGGAGATCGCGGCGGAAGCCTGCTCGGGGTCGTGGGTCGAGGCGCCGATGACGACGTCGCGGCCGACGATCCGGCGGGCCGCCGACGGCGACAGGTCGCCCTGTCCCACGTGCAGGACGTCGGCGCCGGAGAGGGCCGCGATGTCGGCGCGATCGTTGACCGCCAGCAGCGCACCGTGCGCGTCGGTGATCGCCCGCAGTCGCGCGAGGATCTCGAGCTCCTCCCGCGCCTCCAGGGTCCCGAACTCGCGTTCGCCCGGCGAGTTCTTGTCGCGGAGCTGCACGATGTCGACGCCGCCCGCCAGCGCGGCGCCGACGAAATCGAGGAGGTCGCCGCGCTCGCGTCGGGCGTCGGTGCACAGGTAGAGGCGGGCCGAGGAGAGCCGACGACGACGGTCTGTCGCGTGGCCGGAATCCGCGGACCCTGACCTGGTGTGGTTCGGGGTCGTCACGCCGACCAGGCTAACCGGACACCTGACGCCCCCGCGTAGGGTGGACCGCACGAACACACGGGAGCCCGGACCGGCCGGGCTGAGAGTGCGGACCGATCCGCTGACCGTCGAACCTGATCCGGGTCATTCCGGCGAAGGAAGGTGATTCCAGCGTGAATTCCCCTCGGAAGACTGCTCACCGCACCCTGACGGTGGTGGGCGGCGGCGTCATCGGGCTGACGTGCGCACTGGCCGCGGCCGACGCCGGGTGGCGGGTTCGCGTACTCGACGCCGGAACCGACGAGCGCGCCTCGTGGGTCGCGGGTGGCATGCTCGGCTCGCTCGGCGAGGGACATCCCGGCGAAGAGGCGTCGCTCGCCCTGTCGGTGGAGTCGGTCCGGCTCTGGCCCGCGCTCGTGAAGCGGCTCGACGACCCCGCCGTCGTCACCGCCACCGACTCGCTGTTCGTCGCGGCCTCGGCCACGGACATCGAGTACCTGCGGCACCTCGCCGACTTCGTCTGGGCCGGCCAACCCCGCACCGACTCGGCGTTGCAGCCGGTGACCGGCCGCGACATCCGGGCACTCGAACCGTCGCTGAGTTCTCGTCTGGTCGGTGGCTATCGCGCGATCGGGGAGTGGTCCGTGGACAACCGGCGCCTCCTCGAGGCGTTGCGTGCCGCGGTCACGACGGCCGGCGTGGAGCTCACCACCGCCCGCGTCGGGTCCCTGGCCGATCTCGACGACCCCGGCTCCGACGGGCAGATCCTGCTCGCCGCCGGGCTCGGCACCGCGGCCCTCTGGCCCGGCGCCGACCTGCATCCGGCCAAGGGCGAGATCCTCCGGCTTCGTCGCACCCGCTGGTCCGTGCCCCCGCCCGCCCACGTCGTCCGGGCACGTCTGCACGGTCGGGCCGTCTACCTGGTGCCACGCGAGGACGGTGTCGTCGTCGGCGCCACCCAGTACGAGGCCGAGGGGTTGACCGACCGGGCGCCGCAGGCCGGTGGGGTCGCCGACCTGCTCGCCGACGCGATCGAGGTCCTGCCCGGACTGCGGACGTATGAACTGACCGAAGCGGCCGCGGGTCTGCGGCCGTGCACCGCCGACGGGTTGCCGCTCGTCGCCCGCGTGGACGCACGCACCGTCGTGGCGACCGGGCACGGACGCAATGGGATCGTCCTCGCCCCGGGTACCGCCGAGCGCGTGCTGTCGATCCTGGAAGGAGTCGAGGAATGAGTATCACGGTGAACGGCGAGAGCATGGATGTCGACGCCGACGCCTCGGTGCGCGATGTGGTCGCCGGGCTCGGGTTGCCGGACCGTGGGATCGCGGTCGCGGTGGACGGCGCGGTCGTCCCGCGCGGTCGCTGGGACCGGCACACCATGACCGACGGCGCCGTCGTCGAGATCGTCACGGCGGTGCAGGGTGGCTGACCAGTCGACACCGGACCCGTTGCGGATCGCGGGCCGCGACTTCTCGTCCCGGCTCATCACCGGCACCGGCGGCGCGTCGAATCTCGCGACCCTGGAACGCGCACTGGTCGCCTCGGGCACCGAACTCACCACCGTCGCGGTCCGCCGCGTCGACGCCGCCTCGGGTACCGGGGTCTTCGATCTGCTGCGCCGGCTCGACATCGTCGTGCTGCCCAACACGGCCGGCTGCCACACCACCGCCGAGGCGGTCCTGACCGCACAGCTGGCGCGCGAGGCGTTCGAGACCGACTGGGTCAAGCTCGAGGTGGTCGCCGACGAACGCACCCTGATGCCCGATGCCATCGAACTCGTCGACGCGGCCGCCGCCCTGGTCGGCGACGGGTTCGTCGTGCTGGCCTACACCAACGACGACCCGGTTCTGGCCGCGCGACTCGCCGATCTCGGGGTGGCCGCGGTGATGCCGCTCGGGTCACCCATCGGGACCGGTCTCGGAATCCTCAACCCGCACAACATCGAGATGATCGTCGACGACTGCCATGCCCGCTTCGACGACCCGCTGCCGGTCATCCTCGACGCCGGCATCGGCACCGCGAGCGACGCGGCGCTGGCGATGGAACTCGGTTGCGACGGAGTGCTTCTGGCGACCGCGGTGACTCGCGCGGAGAATCCCGAACTGATGGCGACGGCGATGCGGCACGCGGTGATCGCGGGCCGGTTGGCCGGGCGGGCCGGCCGAATTCCCAAGCGCTTCTGGGCCCACGCGTCCTCGCCCGGCCGCGATCCGGGCTGACGGGCGGCTGCGACAGGCCGTACGAATGACAGACCGGGCCGCTCCGGATTCGACGGCTATGGTCGAGGCGTGTTGCGGGTAGCGAATCTGACGAAGGACTTCGGCGGTCAACGCGCGGTCGACGATCTCACCTTCGAGGTCGGGCCGGGACGGGTGACCGGCTTCCTGGGACCCAACGGTGCGGGCAAGTCGACGACCATGCGGATGATGCTCGGTCTCGATCGTCCGACCTCGGGCACGGCGACGATCAACGGTCAGCGCTACCGGGACCTCGACCATCCGCTGCGTCAGGTCGGTGCGCTGCTCGACGCTCGGTGGGTGCATCCGAACCGCAGTGCGCGCTCGCATCTGCGGTGGCTGGCGGCGAGCAATCAGATCCCGGCCGCCCGCGTCGACGAGGTGCTCGAGACGGTCGGGCTCACCTCGGTGGCCAAGAAGCGCGCCGGCGGTTTCTCGCTCGGCATGTCGCAGCGGCTCGGGCTGGCGGGTGCCCTGATCGGCGATCCGCACACGCTGTTGTTCGACGAACCGGTCAACGGCCTCGACCCGGAGGGCATCGTGTGGATCCGCGGGTTCATGCGCAAGCTCGCCGCCGAGGGTCGGACGGTGCTGGTGTCGAGTCACCTGCTCACCGAGATGTCGCTCACCGCAGATCATCTCGTCGTCATCGGGCGGGGCCGGCTGATCGCCGACTGTTCGGTCGCGGAGTTCACCGGGCGGGCACGACAATCGGTCCGGGTGCGCGGCCCGCAGCTGGAGCAGCTGCACGCCGCGCTCGCGGCGGCGGGGTTGAACCCCGCCCCGGGTGACCCGGACGGTCAGGGGCGTCCGGTGATGCGAGTGCCGGACACCACGACCGATCACGTCGGCGATCTCGCTGCCGCCGCGGGCATCACCCTGCATGAGCTCTCCGCCGAGTCGGCGTCGCTGGAAGAGGTGTTCATGTCGATGACAGCCCACGCTGTCGATTACCACGGGGGAGTGAACCGGTGATCGCCGCGATCAACGCCGAGCGGATCAAACTCGCCAGCACCCGATCGCCGTACTGGTGCCTCGGGGTCGTCGTCGTGCTGGGACTGGGCCTCGCGGTGCTGCTCGGTGCCGTCGCCGGGACCTCGTACGGAAGTCCCGGGGAGGCCGACACCCTCACCGACGACTTCCTGATCGGCGTCGACCAGTTCGGGGTCGCGGTTCTCGCGATCATGGCGATCCTGGGTGTCACCACGGAGTATCGCTTCGGCACGATCCGCCCGACCTTCGCCGCGATCCCGCGCCGCCCGCGGGTTCTCATCGCGAAAGCGGTCGTGTTCGGCGGACTCTCCTTCGCGGTGGTGGCGATCCTGTGCGTCGTCGCGGTGGTGGTCGCACAGGTGCTCTCCGGCGTCGGGGTCTCGCTGACCGGCCCCGAGACCGTCCGGCATCTCTGGGGCACACCGGTTTTCGCCATGCTGTGTGCGCTGATCGGTCTCGCCGTGGGTGCGCTCGTGCGGCATTCGGCCGGCGCGGTGGCGATCATGCTCGTCTGGATGCTGGCGCTGGAGCGCATCGTGTCGGTGCTCCCGCGCGTCGGTGAGCACATGGTGTCTTTCCTGCCGTTCCTCAACGGCTGGAACTTCCTCGCCGGCGGCAGCGACACCTTCCACTGGAACGCCTACGGTTCGTTGCTCTACTTCGCGGGTTTCACAGTCGTACTGCTGGCGGCCGCCGTGGCGGTCACCAACGCCCGAGATGCGTAGTTCGCGTGATTCTCATCCGTTGGAGTCGCTCGCGGAGTCCGCTGAGAACCGGTCGATGCCATCCGGTCGGACCACATTGATGCGTCGGCGCGGCCCATTGTAGGGCCCGGCAGACTAAAATTCGCGAATATGTCCACGAATTGGCCGCTTGTCGAGCGCGATCGGGAGTTCCGCACGATCCAAGCGGCGCTCAGGGGTGAGACGACCGGCTGTGGTGTGGTGCTGACCGGTGACTCCGGCGTGGGCAAGACGACCCTCGCCCGCCACGTCACCGCGGAGTTGCCGACGGGGGTGCGCTGGGTGGCGGGCACGGAGTCCGCGCGGTCGATCCCGCTCGGTGTGTTCGCCCACCTCGTCGGCCCGGCGACGTCGAGCGATCCCGTCACCTACCTTGCGGCAGCGCGTGAATCGCTGCTCGCCGACGGCGATGTCGTCATCGGTGTCGACGACGCCCACCTGCTCGACGAGCTGTCGGCGACGCTCCTGCACCAGCTCGCGATCGACCGCGCGGTGCACATCGTGGCGACCGTGCGCAGCGGCGAGACCGTCCCGGACGCCGTGACGTCGTTGTGGAAGGACAATCACCTCACGCGGATCACATTGTCCCCGTTCACCAAAGACCAGAGTGTCGAGCTCGTCGAATCGGTGCTCGGCGGCCAGCTCGAGGAGCACTCCGCGAATCTCATGTGGGAGGCCTCCGGTGGGAACGCACTGTTCCTCCGGCATCTCGTGGACGGCGCCCGCCAGGCGGACACGCTGCGCCAGGTCAACGGCGTGTGGCAGCTCCGCGGCCGCGCCGCCATCACCTCGGAGCTGGCGTCGTTGCTGGAGGGACGGATCGAGCAACTCGACGGCCCGGTTCTGGGTGCGCTGAAGTACCTCAGTCTGTGCGAGCCGCTCGACATCGACGTGCTCTCCGAGCTCGCCGGCGAAGAAGCCGTCGAGGAGGCGGAGATCGCCGGGCTGGTGCGTATCACCCGCGACGGACGCCGCCTCGACGTCGCGTTCCACCATCCGCTGTTCGGCGAGGTGATCCGCCGCCGCCTCGGTCAGGTCTCGTCGCGACGGCTGCGCGGCCGGCTCGTCGAGGCCTTGCAGTCCCGGCCCACGAACACTCCGGCCGAGCGGATTCGTCTCGCCGACCTGGCGATCGAGAGCGACGTCGAGATCGATCTGACGCTGGTGCGGACAGCTGCCCGCGACGCGCTGAACCTCGCGCAGACGCCGCTCGGCGAACGATTCGCGCGGGCGGCGCTCGACGAGGGCGGGGGACTCGAGGAGGCCGAGCTGCTCGCGCGGGCGGTCATGTGGCAGGGCCATCCCGACGAGGCGCGGGACATCCTGGCGCGATTCTCGCCGGACGACCTCGACGAGGGCCGACTCGTGCTGTGGGGCAACTCGATCATCGGCAACACCTTCTGGGCCCTCGGCGACGCCGACCGGGCCGACGAGATCCTGCAACTGCTGACCGAGCGCGTCACCCACCCCGCGCTCAAGCCCATCGTCACCGGCATCGCCTCGGCCTGTGCTCTTTTCGAGAACCGGATCGACGAGGCGATCACGTTGTCCGACACCGTGCTGGCCGAGTCCAAGGTGCTGCCGTGGGCGGTGGAATGGGCGGTGTTCGGCGGCAGCCTCGCCCGTGCGGTGGCCGGCCGCGGCGCGGAGGTCCGGGCGTTGGCCGAACACTCGCGGGAGGTCGAGGTCGACGGGCTGCTCCGGTTCCCCACCGGCTTCGGGGAGACGCTCGCATTGACCCTCACCGGCCGGCTCGACGACGCGGATGTCGCCTCCGGGCGCTTCGTGTCGGCTGCGCAGACCGCCCAGTACCTGGGCTGGGCGATGTCCGGAATCCTGGTCGCCGCAGTCGAACTCGCACGTGGATCGTGCGGGTCGGTGACCCGGCGGATGGAACAGACGCTCGCGATCCTCGACAGCGGCCGGTTCTCCGACTCCTGGAACTTCCCGGCGCACATCTTCCTGGTGCAGGCGCTCAGCGCGCTGGGGCAGGCCGACCGCGCCGCCGCCGCGCTGGCCAAGGCGCGGGAGAAGTCCGGCAAGCATGTGGCGGTGTTCGGGCCGATGCTCGCCATCGCGGCGGCGTGGCAGGCGGCGGCGGCCGGAACCGTCACGCCCGCCGTCGAACTCGCCCATTCCGCGGCGGCGGCCGCCCGTGCCGCCGGTCAGTTCGCGGTGGAGGCCGAGGCGCTGCACACCGCTGCGCGCTTCGGTGACGAGGGCGTCGCCGATCGGCTCGCCGAACTGGCGGAACGCATCGACGGTCCGCTGTCAGATCTGTACGCGCGGCACGCCGCAGCCCTCCGCGACGGTGACGCGGTCGAACTCGATCTGTGTTCGGCAGCCTTCGAGGACTCCGGGGTGCGTCTGTCCGCCGCCGACTCCGCGGCGCAGGCCAGTGTCCTGCACGACGCGGCGGACAAGCGATCGGCGACCGTGGCGTCGGCCGCGGTGGCCAACCGCCTGGCGTCCGAATGCGGTGGCCTGCGGACACCGGCGCTGATCTCGGCTGCGCAGCCGCTGCCGTTGACCTCGCGCGAGCGCGAGATCGCCAACCTCGCGGCGGCCGGCCTGTCCAACAAGGACATCGCGCAACGCCTCACCGTGTCGGTGCGCACCGTCGAAGGGCATCTGTTCCGCGCCTACACCAAGCTCGATGTCGGTGACCGCGCCGAGTTGGCCGCACTTCTGCTCAAAGACGCACGGCCGCAGGCCCACTGAGAACCGCCCGGAGGAAACGGACAGTCGACGATATGTCGGCGGTGTCGCCCGGACGGGTCGTTTTCGGGGGCGGTTCTCGGCTCAGCCACCCGACCGGTCGAGAGCCGCGACCACCTCGTCGTCGTCGACCTGGGTGAAATCCTCGTACGACAGTCCGACGGCGCGGAACGGTTCCGGCATCACGAGGACGACGACCTCGTCGACGCCCCGATCCTGAAGTCGGCGAACCGAATCCGACGGGGCTGTCGGTGCGGCCACCACCACGTGCGCCGCGCCGGCGGCCCGGACGGAGTCGACCGCCACGGCCATGCTCGAGCCCGTGGCGAGACCGTCGTCGACGAGAATGACCGTCCGGTGGGAGAGTTCGGCTTCCGGACGGTCACCGCGATAGCGCCGCTCGCGGTCGCGGAGGACCCGCCGCTCCCGGTCGGCCGACTCCTCGAAGCCGGTGCGGGACACCCCGAGCCGACGGGGCACGTCGTCGTTGACGACCAGGTGGTGGGCGGTGAGTGCGCCCATCGCGAACTCCTCGTGGCCCGGCGCCCCGATCTTGCGGACCACCAGGACGTCCAGCCCGCACCTGCCCGTCGCCCGGGAGATCGCGTCGGCGACCTCCCGCGCGACGGGGACCCCGCCGCGGGCGAGGCCGAGGACAACCGGTGCCGACACCGGTGTGGCCGCGGTGTTCAGGACCGCGACGACCCGCGCACCCAGCAGGCGACCCGCCTCGCGGCGGTCGGCGAAAGTGCGCGGGCGCATTGTCGGACCTCAGACCCGCACTGCGGGACCGACCTTCAGAGCGAAACTCGGCAGGTCCGCGAGACCGATGGTCGCCTCGTATGTCCGGTCGTAGCCGGTGCTGCTGATGCGCCAGCCGTCCGCGGTGCGGCGGTAGGTGTCGTCGTAGAACGCGGCGCCGATGAGCATGAACGAGAACTCGGCGACGATGACGCGGTCCTGGAGGTACCAGCGTCCGCGTGCGGTGTCGCCGTCGATCTCGATCTCCGGATGCGCGACGCGGTGTTCGGTGATCACTGCGGGACCGACGTTCTCCCGCATGTATCCGACCAGCTCGTCCCGGTTGGAAAAAGCCAGCCCCTCACCGTAGTTGCCGGTGACGTCGTCGGTGAGAGTCGACGAGAACGTCGCCCAGTCCTTGGTGTCGAGGGATCTCAGATAGCGGTACTTGAGGTTCTCGATCGCCCGTAGGTCCTCGAACCGTCCGTCGGGTGCGCTCACTTCGATCTCGTTCCCGGCAGGATCCCCGCATCGATGACAGCTTTCACGACGGGCCTCGTGCGCTCCAGCAGATCGTCGGTGCCGACCCAGATGGACTCTCCCACAGCGTCGGTGGTGGCCTCGATGTCGTCGTAGGTCGCCGCTCCGGAGGGGGTGAGCCGGTGCCCGTCCTCGACACGCTCGACCAGTCCGGCGTCGACGAGGCGGTCCACGCTGTCCTCCCACTCCTCTTCCGACCACCCCCGGGTCAGCAGCAGGATTCGCTTGCCCAGGGTGCGGC
Organism: Gordonia sp. KTR9; assembly: GCF_000143885.2. Taxonomy (NCBI): domain Bacteria; kingdom Bacillati; phylum Actinomycetota; class Actinomycetes; order Mycobacteriales; family Gordoniaceae; genus Gordonia; species Gordonia sp. KTR9. The sequence goes on along the minus strand of NC_018581.1, from coordinate 4,869,217 downwards.
GGCGAATGGTGGGATCGGGGAGTTGCGACTCGTGGAAGACGGCCGCGTCGAATCCGTTCAGGCCGTGGAGGGCGAGGGCGGCGATGTGGTTGTCGCCGCGCCATTCTCGCAGAATCGCGACGGCGTGCCACAGGCGGAGCCGTGCGGTGTCCGGCTTCGGGGCGGTCGACCAGGCGGCGGCGAGCGGGCGGCCGCCGAGCGGTAGGCCGGCCGCGAGTTCGTAGTAGGCAGAGGCGAGTTCGTCGAGGCTCGCGTCGTCGACGGAGTCGCCGAGGATGTCGCGGAGCGAATCGTCGAGCATCTGGTTGCGCCGCTCATGGACGCGGTCGAGCCCGGCGTCTACGGCTGCGGCCCAGCTCTTCGCGATGAGTTCGAAGTTGAAGTTGTAGAAGGAAGATGCGATGACCGACGACGTGCACGGGCCGAACGGGGCACCGCGCGCACCGACGTAGAAGGAGTATCCGTTCAGCCCGGTGTCCTGCTGCGCGCTCTTCAGGCCCGGATTGAAGTAGGCGATGATGTGGAAGGGTTCGAGGGTCTCGTAGGCGAGCCGGGCCGCGGAGCCCGTGCTGGTCGATGTCATCAACCCACCCTCGTCACCCGAGACGCGGGTGTCAACCACCTGGTGAGCAGGGGAAGCGGTCAGTTGCGGCGGGAGTCGCGAGCGTCGAAAACGGAGTTGTCGACCTGCCATGAGTCGGCGTCGGGCGCCGGGCCGACGTCTCGCCGGGCGTCGTCGGCCTCGCCACCGAACCCGTCGGTCTCCGCGGAGGAGTCCGCCCGCGGCTCCTCGGACCCGGGCTCCTCGCGGCCACGGCGCCACCCGCCCTTCATCGGCGGGGCCTCACCCAGGTGATCCGGGTCCACCGAGCCGTACCAGGCCACCAGCACGGCGCCGATCACCGCGCCGACGAAGCCGAGGATCGCCAGCCAGCCGAGTCCGGGCTTGGCCGTGTCCTCGAGGAACACGACCCCCACGAGGCTCGGGCCGGCTGTCTCGCCGACGACGAGCACGGCCGTCACCCCGTTCACCGCGCCGAGCTGCAGGGCAACGGTCTGGACGTAGAAGCCCACCGCGCCCGCGGCGGCGATGGTCCAGGCCGCCGGATCGGTCAGGAGGGCGACGGGATCGAACGGCTGCACTCCGTCGAGGATGCGGACGGCGATGGCGATGATGCCGAACAGCAGACCGGCCGCCGCCCCGCCGACGATGGCACCCGCCGGGCCGAGGTTGTACACGCCCACCAGCGCCAGGGCGCACAGGGCGAGGGTCGCGACGAACAGGCCCCAGTGGAATCCGACCTCCTCGCCGCCACCGGTGTGATGGGACGACGCCACGCCGAGCAGGCAGAGCGACATCACGACCAGCCAGATGGCGACCCATTCGCGGGTGTGCAGCGCGATGTTGAGGATGATCGTGCCGAGCAGCGCGGTGATGACGAGGTTCGCCGAGACGATGGTCTGGGAGAGGAACAGCGGCAGGAATCGGGCGGCGAGGGCGCCGCCGGCGAATCCGAGGACGACCAGCGTCGTGCCGAGGATGAAGGCCGGGTCGACCAGCGTCGACATGGTCGACGAGAGCGTCGGTGCGCCGTTCTCGTTGGTGATGCCCTCGCCCTCGTCGGCGGCGGCCTCGGCCACTCGGCGCGCACCGAGTGCACGCAGGACCGTCGACATCCCGTAGGCGACTGCGGCGAGGCACGCGGCGATCACGCCGATGACGAACAGCTGCATGCCTCCTCCAACTCGGTCCGGATGAGCCCCACAGGCTCGGACCGCCGACCACCCCGACTGCGTACACGCGCGATCGGCCGCCGGCGCTCTGCTGCAATCGTGCTGGTCGCAGAACTGCAGACATCGACGTGCCTGCCGATCGTGGAGAAACTAACAGGACGAACCGACAGGACGGTATCGAATATTCCCGCCCCCGGCCGAATCACACCGGGAATCCTCGGCCCCGGCCGGCCGAACGCCTTGCGCCGGCGGCACTACACTCGCTCGGGTGAACAGCGCCGGACGAGCCCATGTCCTGATCACATTCGGCAGGTCCTTCCTGACCCTGGAACTCGCGCGGCTCATGGCCGCGGCCGGTCATCGCGTCAGCATCGTCGATTCGATCCCGGTCGGAATCGGTCGATTCTCCAACGCGGTGAGCGACTTTCATCGGGTGCCGCCGCCGAAGTTCGAACCCCTCGCGTACTGCCACGCGCTCGCGCGGATCGTGGCCGAGAACGACGTCGACATGGTCATCCCGGTGCACGAGGAGACCGACATCATCGCGATGCTCGCCGACGTGTTCCCACCCGGATGTCGGCTGTTCCTCTCCGATTTCGCCACCGAGAACCGGCTGCACAACAAATACGATTTCCAGGAACTGCTCGTCGAACTCGGTATTCCGACGCGCAAGTTCGCGCGGGTCACCGGACCCGAGGACGTCGGATCGCTCGATTTCACGCAGCCGTTCGCACTCAAGCGTTGTTACTCGCGTGGTTCGCAGAAGGTCCACAAGGTGACGCCCGGTGATCCGCTCACCTGGCTCGAACACGACGAGCAGAACCCGTGGATCGCCCAGGAATGGGCCTCGGGAAGCAACTACTGCACCTATTCGGTCTGCCACGAGGGGCGCGTCTACGCACACGCAACCTATCCCGTCGACTACGCCATCGACGGCAGCTCGTGCCTCAACTTCCGGTCCGTGGACCATCCGCGAATCGCCGAATGGGTCAGCGATTTCGTCCGCCGGGTGAACTTCACCGGGCAGATCGGCTTCGACTTCATCGAGGACCGGACCGGTTCCGGTGAGGCCGCCGATCTGTTCTGCATCGAATGCAATCCGCGTGCCACGAGCGGGATCATGATGTTCACGCCCGACGACGGGGTCGACCGCGCGTTCCTCGGGACCTGGGACCCCGACGACGGGCCGATCACGCCCGGCTCGGGCGTCGACAAGATGATCGGACTGGGCATGCTGCTCTACGGGTGGCGCTCCTCGTCCCGCAAGGACCGGACCCTGCGTGACTTCGTCCGCGATTTCCGGGGCGCATCCGACGTCGTCAAGAGCCCTGGCGACCCGAAGCCCGCGCTGATGCTGCCCTTCGCCTATGCCGGAATCCTGCGCAGCTGCTTCAAATACCGGGTCGGGCTCGCCGAGGGGTTCATGCACGATCACGAGTGGGACGGGCTTCGCATCAGCCTGTGACGTGCAGCGCCCGGGGCGTAGACTCTCCAGTCACCATCACCTGCGTGTTTGCCCCATCCGCAGGGCTGTCCGGGGAGACTCGAGCTCGAGGAGAGCTGCTCATGAACATGTCCAGAATCATGCGTCGTACGTCTGTCGGGGTGGCCGCGGTCGGTGCCGCCTGCGCGATCGGTCTGGCCACCGCGCCGGCTGCCTCGGCCGCGCCGGCGGTACAACCGGTGCAGCCCGTCCAGGCCGTCGGTTCGGTGTCGATCTGCTACGGCATCCCCATCGGGCCGGTCACCATCAGCGTCTGTCTCTGATCTGATCCGTATGTGATCGCGTTGCGGTATGTCCCGGTTTCCGGGACAAACCGCAACCTGATCTGACCGCGCGACCATCTTGTGCCCTGACCGGCGCGATTCCCGGCCGAATGGCGCTCGCGCACGTACGATTCCCCGATGACGTCGACAACGGCCGAGGTCGAGGCGGGGACGGCCCCGAAGCGGGCGAAGGCGATCCTGGTCGCGCTGATCCTGGTCGCCGGGGTGGCCAACATCAATCTCGCGGTGGCGAACGTGGCACTGCCCGACATCGGCAAGGCACTCGACGCGAGTTCGACGCAGCTGAACCTGGTCGCGGTCGGCTACTCGCTGGGTCTGGCGGCGTCGGTGCTCTACTTCGGCGCGCTGGGAGATCGGCACGGCCGCAAGCGAATGCTCATCATCGGCATGTGCCTGTCGATCCCGGCGTCGCTCGTCGCCGGGTTCGCGCCCAACATCGAGGTCCTGTTCGGCGCTCGTCTGGTGGGTGGAATCGCTGCCGGCCTGGCCTTTCCGACGACCCTGGCGGTGATCACCGCCCTGTGGTCGGGACCCAAGCGCGTCCGGGCGATCGCCGCGTGGTCGGCGTTCGGCGGTGCGATCTCGGCGCTGGGGCCGGTGTTGTCCGGAGCCCTTCTCGAGGTCTTGTCGTGGCACTCGGTGTTCCTGGTGACCCTGCCGCTCGCCGTCGTCGCGCTGGTCACCGCGTGGCGGCTGGTGCCCGCCGACACCGGTGACGAGGCGGCGGTCGTCGACAACCTGGGCGGAGTCGTGTCGATCGTGATGGTGGGCTCGCTCGTCCTCGCGATCAACTTCGCCCCGAATTCCGATCAGCGACTCCAGGTCTACATCCTGGCGGCGATCGCGGTGCTGACCGGAGCGGGCTTCGTCTGGCGGCAGCTGCGCGTGCGGGTTCCGCTGTTCGACCTCCGCATCGCCTCCCGACGCACCTTCTGGGTCGCGGCGGTGGGCGGGCTCATCGTGTTCGGCACGCTCATGGGAGCGATGTTCATCGGTCAGCAGTACATGCAGAACGTGCTGGGGTACTCCACACTTGCGGCCGGCGCCACGATCCTCCCGGCCGCGGCGGCCATGATCGTCGTGGCACCGCGGTCGGCGAAGCTGGTGCAGAACATGGGTTCGCGGTTCACCCTGCTGTCCGGCTACGCCTTCATCGTCGTCGGCCTGGTGCTCGCGATGCTCACCTGGGACGAGGACGCTCAGTTCTGGCATGTCGGCCTCGTGTACGTCCTCGTCGGGGTGGGTGTCGGCCTCGCGGGGACACCGGCGTCGCAGTCGCTGACCGGCTCGGTGCCCGTTCAGCGTGCCGGAATGGCGTCGAGCATGTCCGATCTGCAGCGCGACCTGGGCGGCGCGATCCTGCAGTCCACCCTCGGTGCGATCTTGACCGCGGGTTACGCGAATCAGCTGCGGGAGACCATCTCCGATTCTCCGCAGGCCGATGAGGTCACCGAACAGACCGAAGCCGCATTGACGAAGTCGTTCTCGAGCGCGGAGGTCTTGGCCGAACGCTATCCGCAGTACGCCGATCAGATCATCGCTGCGGCCCGCGACGCGTTCGTACAGGGCGACAAGTACGCCTACGGCGCGGCGGCCGGCATCGTCGTGCTGGGTGCAGCGGTGGTGTTCTTCTTCTATCCCAAACACGACGCGGAGCGAACGGCGATGGCGGAGTACGCGAAGCAACGCAGCCTGTGATCCCCGGGAACGCTCAGCCCTCGAAGCGGCTGGCGGCGGTGACGTCCTCGGTCAAGCAGTAACCGACCGAGAGAGGCTGTGTGAAGGACCATTTCGTCTCGTCCTCGGTGCAGGTGAGGGAGTCGCCGCCCCGGCTGACGGTCTTGGCGAGGATGGTGCTGTCCGCCGGGGAGGCGTTGCATTCGACCTCGCGGTAGTCGGCGAGCTTACCGCCGCCGACCGGGATCTGGTAGCACGTGTCGACGGTGAAGTTGGGTGTGAGGCAGAGCTTCTGGTCGCCTTCGCCGAACGTGAGCGCCGAGGTGTTGGGTGTTCCGCACTCCGCCGAGGTGCCGACCTTGTCGGCGGCGTAGAAGGTGAGGCCCTCGGTCCCTTCGCAGTCGGCCTTGGTCGCCTCGACCTTGCCCTCGCCGGCCTCGGCACCGATCTGCAGGCACTCGCCCACGTCGATGTCGGAGGCCTCTTCGACGGATTGCGTGCCGACGCTGACACTGCAGGCCGCCAGCGCCGAGAAGCCCACACAGGCCGCGATCACGGCGGCCCGCCGGCCGAGCTGCCAGAAGGGCTTGTCCACGGACGGAACGTCGATGCCGGACCCGGCAATCCGATCGTCGGTGGCCTGCGAATGGCTGTGGGTGCTGCGCGACATCGTGGTTCCTATCGTCTGGAGTGGGCGGATGCCCGGTCTCGGCGGTTCATCGTGGTGATCTGGTGATGAACGACAGGATGTCTACGCGCGCTTGGCGCGAACTTGGGGTCGACTTGTCCGGCCCTTGAGGGACCTGTCCAAGTCGCCCCCAGAAGTCGCGCCTGCGAGAGGAGAGCCGATGTCCGTCGCGTCCGGCGGTGTTGTCCGCGTGGTGTTGCCACATCAGTTGTTCGAATCGCACCTCGACGCCGAGCCCGGCACCCGCTTCGTCCTCGTCGAGCACGATCTGATGTTCCGGCAGTACCGGTTCCACGTGCAGAAACTCATCCTGCACCGGGCGAGTATCCGCAGGTTCGCGGAGCGATTGCGCGCCCGGGGCTTCGAGGTCGACGTCCTGGAGACCGACGCGGACGAGTCCAGTCACGACCAACTCGTCGGATACCTCTCCCGTCGGAAGCCGGCGTCCGTCCACCTGTACGACGTCGTCGACGACTGGTTGATCGGGGACCTGCTGGCGGCCTTCGAGCACGCCGGGTGCCCACTCGCGGTCGACGACATCGCCGAGAGCCCGAACTTCCTCACCACCCGACGCCAGATCCGCGAGTTCTTCACCGGGAAGCGGCCGCGGATGCAGCAGTTCTACACCTGGCAGCGCCGGCGACTAGGGGTCCTCGTCGACGCCGACGGCAAGCCGGAGGGCGGCCGGTGGAGCTTCGACACCGAGAACCGGAAGAAGCTGCCGAAGGGCCGCGAGGTTCCGCAACCGACACCGCCGGAGCGCCATCCCGAGGTCGACGCCGCGATCGCCTGGGTGTCGGACGAGTTTCCCGACAACCCGGGTGACGCCGACGGCTTCGGCTGGGCGACGTCTCACGACGAGGCGCGCGCGATCCTCGAGCAGTTCCTCGCCGACCGGTTCGCGGAGTTCGGGCCGTACGAGGATGCGATCAGCACCGAGCACCCGTTCGTCTTCCATTCGCTGCTGACGCCCGGCCTGAACATCGGGCTGGTGAGTCCGCGGACGGTGTTGGCCAGGGCCCTGGAGGTCGGGGATCGCAACCGCGTTCCGCTGGCCGGTGTCGAGGGCTTCGTGCGGCAGCTGATCGGGTGGCGGGAGTACATGCGGGCGTCCTATGAGATCCGCGGCCGTGGTCTCCGGAGCCGGAACCACCTGGGCCACGACCGGAAGCTGGCGGACGGATGGTGGACCGCGGAGACCGGCCTCGAACCGGTCGATCTCGTCATCCGGCGGGTCCTCGCACACGGGTATGCCCATCACATCGAGAGATTGATGGTCCTGGGCAACGCGATGTGTCTGCTCCGCACCGACCCCGAGGAGATCTACGAGTGGTTCATGGAGATGTTCGTCGATGCCTACGACTGGGTGATGGTCCCGAACGTGTACGCCATGAGTCAGTTCGCGGCGGGAGAGGCGATCACCACCAAGCCCTACGTCTCGGGTAGCAACTATCTGCGAAAGATGTCCGACATCCCGCCCGGGGAGTGGGCCGAGGAGTGGGACGGTCTCTACTGGACGTTCGTCCGCGACCACCGGGACGTCTTCGAGGCCAACGCCCGCTCGAACTTCCTCGCGCGGGCCTACGACCGGCTGCCGGCGGGTACGAAGGCGGCGCACAGCCGACGGGCCGGCCGCTGGCTGAGTTGACGACCCCGCGGCTCAGCGCTGTTCGAGCGAGGCGTCGAGTGCCTCGAGTTGTTCGGGCCGCACGTCGCGGAGCACGGCGAGGGTCGCGGTGATCGCGAGGTCGCAGGCCTCGTCGACGCCCGCGCCGTCGACGATGAGGGCGCGGTGCGCGACGTCCAGGCTCATGCCGAGCAGGAGTGAGGCGAGGGTGTCCGCGCTGGCGGCGATGCCCGCGCCGCGTTCGGCGTAGTTGTCCCGCAGGCGTGCGGCGATCCGCGGTTCGAGCGCGGCGTAGAGCCGACGGTCGCCACCGCCCTCACGATGGCCGATGAGGACGCGCAAACCGGCCGGGTGGCGTCGGGCGTAGTCGAACAGCGCCTGCACCGAGTAGCGGGCGCGGGCACCGTAGGGCATGTCCTCACTCGCGTCGTACACCTCGAACATGAACGAGGTGAACGTGTCCAGCTCGCGTGTCATCACGCGATTGACCAGTTCGTCCCGGGACCCGAAGTGCGCGTACAGGGTCACCCGGGTGGTGCCGCCGCGTTCGGCGATGGCGGTCATCGTGGTGCGCTCGGCGCCGACCTCGGCGATGACCGCGCACGCGGCGTCGAGCAACTCGTCGTCGGTGGGCCGGTTGCGCGTGTTGCGTGTCGGTCGTGCGGTACCGGCGTCGGTTGGTACCGGATGGTTCTCTGCTCCGGTGGCCACGTCGCTCCCGGTCCCCGTTCGTCTCGTCCGTGCGCCTGCTGACCGTCGCGGCCTACGAGGCGAGATCCCCGACGGTGCGGCCGAAGTAGGCCGCCTCGACCATGTCTCGGCGACTGCGGAGTTCGCTCGCGGGTGCCGAGAGTGCGACACGACCATGATGGAGCACGATCGCGGCGTCGGCGATGCCGAGGGCCAGATCGATGTGCTGTTCGACGAGGACGACCGCCATCTGGTGTTCGTCGGCGATCGACCGCAAGCGGGGCAGCAGGTCCTGCACCGCGACCGGGGAGAGGCCGAGGCTCAGCTCGTCGATGAGCAGGACCTTCGGGTTCGCGAGCAGCGCCTTCGCGAGCGCCAGCATCTGCTGTTCGCCGCCGGACAGGTTGCCGCAGCGCCGCCCCCGCATCGTCTTGAGCTTGGGGAAGTACTGATAGACGGTGTCGAGGTCGGGTCCGTTGCGACGCTTTGCGAGGCGGAGGTTGTCCGACACCGACAGGCGGTGGAACACGCCTCGCGTGTCGGGCACCAGGGTGGCGCCCCGGCGCGCGTTTCGTTCGACCCGGCGGTCGATCGGGACCCCCAGGGCGGTCACCGTGCCCGACATCACGCCGAGGGCGCCGACCGCGGCGAGCAGGCTCGTCGTCTTTCCTGCCCCGTTCGGGCCGAGCAGGGCCAGGATCTCGCCGGGGCGTACGGACGCGCTGAGGCCGCGCACCGCCGGCACCCCGCCGTAACCGACGGTGATCTGGTCGATCTCCAGCACCGGTGCCGTCGGGTCCGTCGTGCTCATCTCGTCTCCTTCGGGGCGTGCCCGGTCGGGCCGTTGTCTGACGGTCGTTCGGTGCCGATGTCGCCATCGGACGGGCCGGCCGCCGGAACAGGTGCCTCGACGACGGCTTCCGGATCCACCTCGGGACTGCCGAGGTAGGCCGAGATCACCGCGGGGTCGTCCTGGATGGCGGCTGGTGGTCCGCTGGCGATCACGCGACCGAAGTCGAGCACGTACAGGCGATCGCACACGTCGAGCACCAGGGACATGTCGTGGTCGATCAGCAGGATGCCGATTCCGGTCGCCGCGATCCGGCGCAGTTCGGTACCGAACTCGCGGCTCTCATGGGTGTCGAGTCCGGCGGCCGGTTCGTCGAGCAGGACGAGTTGCGTCCCACCGACCAGCGCGCGCGCTACACCCACGAGCTTCTGCTGTCCGAGGGCCAACTCGCCGGGGAGCTGATCGGCGGCACCGGCGAGGCCGACGAGTTCGAGCGCCGACGAGATGACGTCGGCGGGCGGACGGGAACCGTTGACGACGTCGGCGAACATGGCCCGCAGACCGACGGGTTGCACTGCCACCGCGAGGTTCTGGGCGACGGTCAGGTCGGTGAACAGTTCGCCCGCCTGCCACGTGCGGGCCATGCCCGCCCGGCGGCGGCGATGTGAGCTCGCCTTGTCGAGTCGCTCCCCGCGCAGCGACACCGTGCCGGTGGCTTTCGTGAACCCGGTGACGGCGTCGACGAACGTGGTCTTGCCCGCACCGTTGGGGCCGATCAGCCCGACGATCTGGCCTGCCGAGACCGTGATGTCGATGTCGGTGTTGGCGCTGACGCCGCCGTACCGGACCGACAGTCCGCCGGTCTCGAGGAGCGTCGTCGGCGTGGTGGGCGGTTCGGCTGTCGACTCAGACATGTGCACCCTCCTGTGCGTTCTGGGCCGCGCCCGGCGCTTCCGGATGGGGTGGTGGCCGGTGTCTCTGGGCGCGTATCCGGTCGCCGAACTCCGACACCGCGCCCGCGACCCCGACCGGGTTCAGCACCGCCATCAGCAGCAGGCTGCCGGCGGCGAAGAGTTCGTAGTACTCACCGAGATCGAGGGTTTGGTTGAGGAACACATAACCCACGCCCAGCGGTCCGATGATGCCGGCGAGGACCGCGCCGGCGAACGACGTGATACCACCGACGTAGGTCATCGCGAGCAGCGTCAGCCCGATCATGACCGTGAACGAGCCGGCGGACAGCTGGCCGCGGCTGTACCCGATGAGGCAGCCGCCGATGCCGGCCAGGAAGGCCGACAGCGCGAAACCGAGCAACTTCGTTGCGGCCACGTTGATCCCGACCGACGACGCCGCGCGCTCGTTGGACCGCACGGCCAGGAAGGCCCGTCCGGTCGAGCCGCCCATGAAGCGCAGCACCACCAGGGTCGCGATGGCGACGACGATCAGGACCATCAGCGAGAAGCGGATCGTGACCAGGTTGGTGCCGTCACGCACGCCGAGGTCGAGGCCGAAGATCGTCGGGTCCTCGATGAGGTTGCCCTCGAAGGACGTGATCGCCGGATTGTTGAAGATGAAGCTCTGGATCGCCAGCGCCGCGGCCAGGGTCACGACGGCGAGCTGTGCACCCCGGATCCGGAGTGCGGGTACGCCCACCAGGACACCGAGACCGGTCGCGATCAGGGCCGCGAAGATCATGCTGAACGGGAAGGGTACGTCCCAGTTGGTCGTCAGCTTCGACAGTGCGAAGCCGGCCGCACCGGCAAAGGCCATGCTGGCCAGTGAGATCTGGCCGAGGTAACCGGTGAGGAGCACGAGGGACAGGGCGATGAGACTGAGGATCACCGAGGTCACGACGCCGAATCGCCAGCTGCCCGAGGTGAGCAGGATGGCCGCGACGACGACGGCGATGCACACGGTCGCCGGGATCACCCGGATGCGCGGGATCCGCACCGCGGGCATCCGCACCTCGCCGAGTGAACCGCGGGACGGGATGCGACCGCCCAGCAGGAAGAGGGCGATGACGACGATGATGAACGGGACGGCGTCGCCGAGGCCGGCCTGCGCCCATTCGGGCCACCAGTCCTTGGTGGTGAGCCACGTGATGACCGACTGGAACGCGCCGAGGACAAGCCCTGCGGCGCAAGCGATCCCGAAAGAGGTGAGCCGGCCGACGAGCGCGACGGCCAGCGCCGGGATGACGAAGAAGGTGTAACTGGTCTCGGTGAGTCCGATGGTGTACGACGCGAGCACGACGATGAGTCCGGTTGCCGCTCCGGTCAGCGCCCAGACGATCCCGGCGAGGCGGTCGGGGGAGTAGCCGGACAGTCGCGCGGCCAGTTCGTCTTCGGAGCCGGCGCGGGTCGCGACACCCAGGGTGGTGAGGCGGAAGTAGGCCCAGAGCACCAGCGAGACGGCGATGGCGACACCGGCCAGGATCAGATCCGAGACGTTGACGATCGCACCGGCGATGTCGACCGTGCTCTCCGGCAGGATCGCCTCGGCGAACAGGTTCTCGGTCTCGAAGCGCAAGTGCACCAGTGCCTGGATGAACAGCATGAGACCCACCGAGGCGACCACCTGCGCGAGCACCGGGGCCGAACGCAGCGGACGGAAGACGAGCACATGCGCGAGCAGGGCCCAGACCACCGCGCTGAGCACACCCAGGACGACCGCCAGTTCCATCGACGTGGGGTCGGATTCACTGCCGAGACTCAGGGTGCCGATCGGCAGGACGAGACTGCCGTCGGTGCGCAGTGCGGCAACGAGATACACCGAGTACAGGCCGATGGCACCCTGCGCGAAGTTGATGATGCCGGTGGCGGCGTAGATGCCCACGAGCGACGACGCGAGCACCGAGTAGATGGCACCGGCGGATAGTCCGAGGAAGACGAACTGGAGGAACTGGCCCATGTGGTGTACTCATTCGTTCGGCGCGTAGGGATCTCACGCGCGTGGGGGTTGAAAGAAGGGTCGGGGTCGCGACGCAGGGTCGGATGTGGCGGGGTGGGTGTCCACCCCGCCACATCAAGACCTGTCTCAGTAGGCGCCCGGGATGCGCTGCAGCGCAGCCGGGAGCGGGGTGATGAAGCCGCCGGTGGCGGGTTCGGTCTTCTTGTCGGCGACGACGTCGAAGAGCAGCATCTCGGTGGTGCAGTTCGGCGTGGTCGGCTTACCGCAGTTGAGCTTCGGGCCGATGAAGGACTGGTAGTCCGTGACTGCCTTCAGTGCGCCGAGCACGTTGGGTCCGGTGTAGTCGGTCACCTTGGCGTTGTTCAGCGTGATCGCGAAGTCCGCGAGGGTCGCGAACGTGCCGTAGGCGTAGAAGCCCGCGGTGCCACCCTGCTCGTCGATGAACGTCTGGGCGATTCCGAGATTCGCCTTGGCCGGCTCCGGAGCGGAGTCCTTGGCCGGGGGCTGCCAGATCGGTGAATAGGTCTGCGCACCAACGGCTTGCGGGCCCAGGGTGTCGATGAACTCGGTGCAGGCCGCCATGAACATGGTGCCCTCGTAGTTCACCGAGCGCAGTGACTGGGCGAGCTTGGTGCACACGTTGTCGTTCGGTGCCGTCATCAGGCCGGCGGCCGCGGGGTTGCCCTCGGCCAGCGTCGTGGCGAGCGAGGTGAAGTTCGGGCCGGTCGGCGGGTAGTAGACCGACTTGACGTCGATGCCGAGTTGCGCGCCGAGCGGCTTCATCAGCCCGTCGAACACCTGATGTGCCTGCGGCAGATCGGCATTCGCCAGGGTCAGCGACGTCTTGTTCGACGCCTTGAGCTGCTGCATGAAGCCGACGAGGAACGCGGCGGGCGGCGGGCCGAAGTAGACGCGGTTCTCGGCCGAGGCGCCGGTGGAGGTGTTGAACGGGATCTGGCCGACCAGCGGGATGCCGGCCGAGGTGAGAATCGGTACCGCGGAAGCGGACTCGGCGTTGTAACCGTCGATAGCGGCGACCACGCCGGCCTCGACGAACTGATTCGCGCAGGACACCGTCGATTCCGGTGCGGTCTGGTCGATTCCGCAGTCGACGATCTCGACGGGACGGCCACCGATGCCGCCGATCTGGTTGTTGATGTAGTCCAGGGCGGCTTCCTTGCCGGTGGTGACGCCGCCTTGGGTCGCGGGTCCCTTGCTGGGGTTGAACAACCCCACCTTGATCGCCTCGCCCGAGGCCTTGGTGCCACTGGCATCCGCGGCTGAGCCGTCCGACGATCCGCCGTCGTCGCTGCTACACGACACGACCGAGAAGATGCAGGCCGCGGCGACGGCGACCGCCGCCAACCGTCCGGCTCTCCTGCGTGAATTCGACCAACGCATGTTTCGACTGCCTTTCCCGATGAACTCCGGGCACGACGACACCGCCCTGCGAGAGGGCATGGCGACATCGCCCCGGCGGGGCTGAGAAGGAATGAGTTCATCGACCCAGCGCTGTGTCTGGGTCTGTGATTCCGGCACCGTCCGCCCAGGTCACGGCGGTGAGTCCACGTCGGATGTGATGTGGGCCACTCGAAAAGTAGCCACATCCTTACGCTGGTGTCAAGCTGTTGCGACAAACTGGACACACACTGCACCAGATCGATACGGAACTGCCGGTTGCGAACGAGTTCGCAACCGGCAGTGGGACAAACGATTAAGTCATCGTGAGGTCGGGGCGGTCCTCAGCGAACGGTCACCCGGCCGTCGGCGCCGACGGTGACATCGGCGGTGTAAGCCCGCACGAGGTCGAGGCGCTGCCAAGAGGTGCGGCCGGGGCGCTGGTCGTCGAGCGGGTACCCGGCGGGTGCCGCCGTCTGTGCCAGGACCTGGCGTCGCTGCTCGTCGGTGAGTCGCGGGTACGCCGAGGCGATCAGGTCGACGGCCTGGGGCGGTACCGCCATCGGATGCGTCGACGAGGCGACGCGACCGAAGCCGTAGGTCATCCGCGGCGCGTAGATCGTGCGGGCCTCGGCGTCGGTGACATAGGGCGTGTCGCGCGCGATGCACACCGACAGGGCTGCACCGCAACGCCATTCGAGTTCCTTGCGGATCTCTGCGGCGGAGGCGGTGAGGAGCCGGCGGAATTCGGGGTCGTTCCAGCGATCGGCGGCGGCGGCCTGCCCGACCATCGCCCCGCCGATCACGTCGAGCGGGTAGTGCACGCCCAGCACGATGCGGTGATACCCGCCCTCGGAGGCGCGGGCGAGGAACTGCGGCGCGAGCTCGGGCAGCATCGACGCGAACAGCGTGCCCCGCCAGAAGAACAGGCTGCTGTGACCGGATGGGAACGACGGGTTGCTGCCGAGGGCGTCGTACTCGCTGGCGCCGGGGCGCATGTACTTGCGGATCCGCTGGGGTGCCACGATGAACGGTCGCTGGTAGCCGAAGGCGTACTTCTCGACCAGTGTCGCGTTCGCCAACCCGCCCGCGCGGGCGAGGTAGTCGCTGAAGAGGGCGGTCGTCTTCGGCAGCCGGCCGGCGGCGAGGGCATCGGAGAAATGGCGTCCGAGTCGTGCGCCGAAGGCGTCGGACATCGTCTGCAGCGGATCGTCGTGTGCGTCGGCGAGCGCTCGACGCTGCAACGCCGGGTCGTCGGCCGCGGACTGGTTGATCGCGACCGCGGTCTCGAGGTTGCGGGCCATGACCTCCGGGTGATCCCGGCGCAGCGCGGTGAAGGTCTCGACGGGCGGCAGGTAGACGCCGCCGGGATAGGAAGAGACGTCCGAGGCGTAGAGCCGCGCCAGGTCGGTGACGGGGAACGGCGACGGCGCGGGCTTGGCCGGCGCGGCCTGGGCCGGTGCCGCGAGCGAGAGGGTCGCGGCGATGGCTGCCGCGGTACCGACCAAGGATGCGGCAAACCGTGACCAGCGGACCGAACCCCCTGCTGCCTGAGCCGGCGACGAGCGCAGCGAGGAGACTGAACCCCCTGCTGCCTGAGCCGGCGACGAGCGCAGCGAGGAGCCGAGTCGAAGGCCGGTCGTCGTTCGCGGTCGGGCGGCGCTGTCCGAGATCACGCCCTCGATCCTAGAGGGGAATGTTCGCGGGGCGAACGGGCGCGTGCATCGTGTCCAGCCGGCCGACTCACCCGAGCGGCAATCCCTGCTCGAGCAGGTCGATGGCGCGCAGTGTCGTCTCGAGCGGCGGCATCTCCCGGTTCTCGTCGATCTCGGTGGCCAGGTGGAAGGTGACCCCGGCGACCGCGTCGAGGAAGACCTTGAGCCGGAAGTCGTCGGGCGCGATCCGCAGATAGTCGGCGATGAGCTGGGTCATGTCCGAGATCATGCGCTCGGACTCGACCTGAAAAGTCTTCTGCAGCAACGGTTCGTTGCGGATGAGCTGCATGCGTAGCGGATTGCCCACCCACGGGTCGTCGACCGTCAGGCGGTGCAGCTCGGTCATCAGGCGTCGGATGAGGTCGAAGTGGTTGAGCCCGGGCGGCATCGACTCGACGATCGCCCGCGCCTCGGCGTGCAGGTGCTCGTCACCGATGACCACGCGTTCCTTCGACGGGAAGTAGCGGAAGAAGGTCGTGTGCGAGACGCCCGCGGCTTCGGCGATCTGCTCGACGGTGGTCTTCGCGTATCCCTGTTCGGCGATCAATGTGATCGCGGCCTGCCGGATCGCGTTGCGGGTGCGTAGTTTGTTCTGTTCGCGCAGGCCCATCCGACGCCCCGGGGTCGGTCCCGGGGCGTCGGAGGTGTCGTGCACCGTCAGGCAATCGCCCATGCGTGCTCACTCATTGTCGAAAGGCATGTCCAGCTGGTCAGTTCGCCGGGACCGGAGTCCTGGTGTCGTCCGGTTCCTCGAGCCCGCGATGGCGGACTGCTTCGCCCTCGATGTCGAAGTTGATCACGAAGCGGTCCAGCCAGCGCGGCAGCCCCCAGGCGCGGTCGCCGAGCAGCGCGATCACTGCGGGAACCACCAGCATGCGGATCACGAAGGCGTCGAAGAAGACTGCCGCGGCCAGGGCGAAGCCCATCATCTTGGCGGTCGTCTCCGGGGAGAGCATGAACGCGGCGAAGACGCTGATCATGATGATCGCCGCCGAGGTGACGACCCGCGCGCCGTGCCGGTAGCCGGCCACGATCGCCTCTTTGGCCGACATGCCGTGGATGTACTCCTCGCGCATTCGCGTCACGAGGAACACCTGATAGTCCATCGCGAGCCCGAACACCACGCCGATCAGGAAGATCGGCAGGAACGAGATGATCGGCTGGGTCTGGGTGATCAGTCCGAGCCAGCCCTCCTGGAAGATCGCGACGGTGATGCCGAAGGTCGCGAGCACGGAGAAGATGAAGCCGACGGTGCCGACGAGCGGAACCCACAGCGAGCGGAACACGCCGATCATGATCAGGAACGCCAGACCGACGACCACGATCAGGTAGGGGATGAGCGCGTCGTCGAGCTTCTGCGACAGGTCCGACATGATCGCGGTCTGGCCGCCGACGTGCAGTTCGGCGCCCCGCTCTTCGACGGTCGGCGCGAATGCGCGGATCTGCTCCATCAGTTCGTGGGTCGCCTGCGACGACGGTGAACTCTCCGGCGTCACGATGATGAGCGCGGTGTTGCCGTTCTGCCCGCCCTCGTTGCCCGTCCAGGTGAGCGCCGCGGCATTGGCGACGTCGCCGAGCCCGGCGATGTGGCGGACGGTTTCGTCGGCGGCGGCCTTGATCTGACCGTCGTCGTCGTGCACGACGACGAGCAGCGGGCCGTTGATGCCCTCGCCGAATCCGCGGCTGAGCAGTTCTTGCGCGGGCGCCTCGGCCTCGCTTGTCAGCGACAGGCCCAACTCCATCTTGGTGGCCGGGATCGCCGCCACCGTCAGCGCAAGAAGGCCCAGGACGATGAACGGGATCGGCCACTTCACCACTGTGCGGCCGACTCGGATCCCGAGGGTGTCGTCGGATTCGGACTCCTCGGCATGCTTGATCCACGGGATCTTGGGCACGAAGGCGAACCGTCCGAAGGCGCCGAGGAGGGCCGGGATCAGCGTCAGGGCGGCGAGAACGGCGATCAGGACCGCGACGCCGGCACCGGCGCCCATCTGGGTGATGATCGGGATGCCGATGACCACGAGCGCGACCACAGCGATGATGACCGTCAGGCCGGCGAACACCACCGCGGACCCGGCGGTGCCGACGGCCCGGCCCGCCGCGTCTTCGGGCGCACCACCTCGCCGGAGTTCGGCTCGATAGCGCGACACGATGAACAGGGCGTAGTCGATGGACACCGCGATGCCGAGCATCGTGACGATGGCCGTCGCCGACTCGTTGATCGACAGGACCTCGGCCGACAGGTTGAGCAGCATGATCGTGATCGAGACGCCGACGATGGCGGTCACGAGTGGGATGAACGCCGCGATCAACGCACCGAACGCCACGATCATGACGACGAAAGCGACTGCGAAGCCGATCAATTCGGCGGCTCCACCCGGTTCCATCACCTGCATGAGGGACCCGGTGGCCTCCACCTGCAGGCCGTCTCGGCTGTTCTCCTCGAGGATCTTGACCAGCTCGTCCTTGTTCTCGACGGTGAGGTCGAGCATCTCGATGTTCTGGCGGACCTGGATCAGCCCGACCCGGCCGTTGTCACCGACGACCGTCGGGGCGAGCGCCGGCTGGGCCGCCGCGACGGCGAGCGGGTTCGCGACGGTCTGGGGATCGATGACATCCGGCAGGGTCCGGAGATCTTCGGCCAGCGCCTCCAGTTGCGCGGTGTGATTCTGCAGGCCATCCTCGGCGGCGACCAGGATGCTGGTGGAAGCCCGCTCCTGCTGCTGCATCACCTGCGGAAAGTAGTCCTGGACCTGTTCGGTGGCGATGCCGGAGTCGGTGCCGGGGAGGCTGAAGTCCTTCGCGAACTTCGGTTGCAGAGTGCCGACGAGGCCGGCGACCGCGATCAGCGCGACCAGCCAGGCCGCGATCACCACCCATTTGTGCCGGAAGGAGAACCTCCCGAGTGCGAACAAGTACGACGCCATGACGTGGAAACCCTCCGGTGCTTCGCGGGACCGGCCCCCGACGGGCGCGGCAGGTGATCGACAAAATGATAGCCACTCACACTCGGCACTGAGTACCACTTTTGTCGATGTGCTCTGTCACACCTCGCGCGTCGATGTGGGGCAGATCGCCACTCGCGGGGGTTCGGGGCCGCGACGCGCCGCCGGAGGGGTCCCTCAGCGCGCGTTGGCTCCTCATCGCTCCCTGAGGAGGCCCGGAGCGTGCGGAGGGCCGTCTCGAAGGGTCTCGTCAGCGCGCGTTCGGCGGCGCCTGGTCTCCACGGGGATCGACGTCGGGGCGGTGGCGCGGATCGATCGGATTGTTCGAATGCCGACCGGACTGCTGGCCGGCGCCGGCCGCGTTGCCCCAATCGTCGGAGTCCTGTCCGTCCGCGGTCCGCCCGTCTGCATTACGTCCGTCTGCGTTCCGTCCGTCTGTGTTTCGTCCCTCTGCGTTCCGTCGCACGTCGGGGTCCAGCCGATCCGCGCGAGCGAACTCACTCTCGACCTCTTGCCGTGACTCCGCGGCATGTCCCTGGTGGTGTCGTGCCTGCTCCTGGAGGCGCTTGGCCTCCGCCGCCTTCGCATCCGCCTCGGCCTTGGCCTGGCGTGCACGGGCGTCCGCCTCCTCGGCGACGGCCTCACGATGGCGGACCGACGAGACCTGCTGGGCGGCGTTCTGCCGGATCTCCTCGGCTTGTACACGTCGGCGCGCCTTTCGCTGGCGCAGCAGCAACAGCACGAGCGCAAGGACGACGATCACGACGACGACGGCGATGATGATCCAGATGGCGGTGTCCACGGCTCACTCTTTTCCTCGATGATGGTGGTGTCGGGTACCCCGGCCCGGGGTTGCCTAACCCACGCCGGACCTCGCTCTGAGCTGCGGCCGCGTGGCCGTCACCGCGGTGCGCCCACGCGTACCGGCGGCCTCCGCCGATCGGCGGAGGCGGTGATGCGGTCGTAACTCCGGTGCCACAACCACTCGAGGGGTCCGCGTTCGAAGCGGCTGAGCCAGACGCGGGAGAACAGCATGAGCACTGCGGTGATGGCGAAGTAGAGTGCCACCGTGGCGGGCACCAGCGTCGTGCCGTCGAGATGCCGAGCGAGTCCAGCGCCCCAGCCGTAGCAGACCGCGCCGGCGATGGCGTTCTGAAGCAGGTAGCAGGACAACGCCATTCGTCCGATCGGCGTCAGGGCGCGACCGCATCGCCCGGGAGTGTGGCCGTCGGCATAGTAGCCGGCGACCCAGGCGAGCAGACCGAGTGCGACCACTGGCGCCAGGCAGTATCGCCCCACGACGAGTCCGGCGTCCCCGCCGGCCAGCCCGATGGCGAGATCGAGGGGAAGTGCCACTGCCAGTCCGGCGACCATCAGGCGGCGGCGCAACCTGGCTCCGCGCGCTTCGAGAACTCCGGCACGCAGAAGCGCGGCGCCGACGAGGAACAGCGTGATCGACATCGGCAGGATGAAGATGACCTCGGCGCGGAACATCAGCAGGTTCTCGGCGCGGAACGCGACGAGATCGATGAAACTGCCGTCCGCGTAGGGATTGGGGGACAGTTCGCCACCGGAGCCGGCCGGTGCCGGGGCGGCGAGGAGAGCCCAGGTCACCAGGCCCAGCAACATCACGTGCGTCGACGCCGCGACTGCGATGGCGACGTACTGGCGTCGAAGTCGCATCGACAGGAGGTAGGCGACGACGAGCCCGGTGACCGCGTAACCCATGAGGACGTCGAACTCGGTGAAGAGGAAGTAGTTGATCACGCCGTCGACGAACAGCAACGCGGCGCGCCAGAAGTACCGACCGGGCCAGCGGTGGCCTCGTCGAACGGCCGATCGCTGCTGGATGGCGAGTCCGATTCCGAACATGATCGTGAGCAGCCCCAGGAACTTGCCCTGGGCGAGCTGCTGCAGGAGGTCTTCGGCCACCGCCCAGGAGCCGGTGGCGTGGTGTGTGCCCTGGATGTAGCCGATGAGCCCGTCCGGGTTGGTGAAGATCCAGATGTTGGTGGCGAGGGTGCCCAAGATCGCGATACCGCGCAGGACGTCGAGTGCCGCGTGTCGGGTTGTCATCGTGTCTCCGTCCTTTGCTGGCACAGTCGTGCTATCAAAACACGGGGTCAACGTAGCACGGGTGTACTACCATGAGTCAATGCCCAAGTTGATCGACCGAGACGAGCGACGCGCTGAGATAGCCGAGGCCCTGTGGCGGATCGTGTTGCGCGAAGGGGCGTCTGGGATCTCGGTCCGCGAGGTGGCGGCGGAGGCCGACATCTCGGTGGGTTCGCTACGCCACGTCTTCGCAGACAAGGAAGAGCTGCTCGAATTCTCGATGCGACTGATCTACGAGCGGGTCGAGCTTCGTCTGCGCCGGCACGAGCGGATTCGCAATCCGCTGCGTTGGGCCGTGGCCGTCTTGTCGGAGGCCCTACCGCTCGACGACGAGCGGCGCGTCGAGATGCACGTCAACATGGCCATGATCTCCGAGTCGGTGGCGCATCCCGGACTCGCGACGGCTGCGCGCGAAGCCCACGACGGCCTGCGCTCGCTGTGCCGGACGGTGCTGAGTGTCCTCGACGAGCACGGGCTGATCGGCTCGGGCCGCGATCTCGACTCTCAGGCGATCGCGTTGCATGCCCTCGTCGACGGCCTGGCGATGCACCTGCTCCTCGCCGACACCGATTCGCCGGCTCGGGTCAGGCGCGTACTCGGCGACTACCTGACGGGGTTGGCGGTCGAGTCCGGAGAGATGTCGCAGTGACGCATGGTCGGTTGTCGGCGGGAATGGTTGCGCTGCTGCGCATCTGCCCGCGTCGAGCTAGGCCTCCGGGTCCGTGTCACCCTCGTCGCGGGCGCGTCGCTTGTCGGCGTGGAGTGACTTGACGCGCCGTTCCTCGCGACGGACCTCGATCTGGGTGGCGCGTTCGGCGGCAAGCCAGTCCGGCATCTCGCTGAGGAGCTCGTCGATCTGGGCCGTCGTGAGTGCCTCGGTGATGCCGCCACGGACCAGGCCCGAATTGGAGATCCCGAGTCTGGCGGCGACCAGGTTCTTCGGATGGGGGCCCTCGGCACGCAGCGTGCGAAGCCACTCCGGCGGGTCGGCCTGGAGGGCGGCGAGTTCGGCCCTGGTGATCGGGCCCTGCTGGAACTCCGCAGGAGTGGCCGGCAGGTACACGTCCAGCTTCTTGGCGGCGGTGGCCGGCTTCATCGACTGCGAGCTCATTCGTCGAGGGTATCGGGCGGTAGCCTTTGTGCGTGACCACACCCGACGTTCACACAGCCGGCGAGGCCCCGGTCTTCCGGCTGGCGTACGTCCCGGGGGTCACGCCGAGCAAGTGGGTCCGGATCTGGGCGGAGCGACGGCCCGATGTCCCGCTGGAACTCATCGCACTCGACGTCGCGGACTGTGCCGACGCGGTCGGGGAGGGGCGCGTGCACATGGCGCTCACGCGGCTGCCCGAGGCGCTCCGGTACGGCGATGCGCGGCAGCATCACACCATCGAACTGTACGAGGAGAGCACCGTCGTCGTCGTGCCGAAGGACCACGTCCTGACCGCGGGTGAGGAGATGACGCTGGCCGATCTCGCCGACGAACAGTTCCTGTGGCCGCTGGACGAGCCGTTGACGGTGCCGGAACCCCCTGGCGCGGCGGTGGAGCACCGGCCCGAGACCACCGGTGACGCAATCGAACTCGTCGCGGCCGGCGTCGGCGTGTTGCTCGTGCCGCAGTCGCTGGCGCGTCTGCATCATCGCAAGGATCTCGTCTACCGCCCGGTGACCGATGCCCCGACTTCGGCCGTCGGACTCCTGTGGCCCGCTCCGACAACGGAATCGGCGGACGAGTTCGTCGGGATCGTGCGCGGCCGCAAGGCGACGTCGTCACGTGGACGCACCGACGAGGTGCCCAAGCGATCGGCCCGGGAGAAGGCAGCGGCGAAGAGGGCGGCACGCGAGGCTGCCGGGAAGATCCCCGGCAAGAGTGCGCGTCGAGGGCCCGGACGTCCGAAGCGTCGGTGACCTCACGCAGTGGCGTGCCGCCCCCTGAGAGCCCCTGTCAGGCGCGCCATTCCGCGGTGCGTTCCGGTGATGCCTCGGCGAGTGCCTTGAGGGTGTCCTCGACGCCGAAGTCTTTGCCGTACACCGGGGTACCCGGCTGCTGACGCCACGACTCGGCGAGCGGGCCGGCGTCGACCGGATCGAATCCGAGCTCGTCGACGACCCGGGACACGATCTCCTTGCCGGCCGCGTCGTCGCCGGCGATCGGCAGCGCGATGCGTCCCTCGGTGCCCGCGGGTACGCCCTTGTTCAGCAGGTGCTTCCAGAAGATGCCGTTGAACACCTTGTACACCGGCACGCCGAGCAGTTCCGACACCCAGACGCTCTCGGGCGTGCCGTTCTCGATCGCCTCGATCTTCCCGTCGCGCTGCTGCGGGTAGTAGTTGTTCGTCTCGATGACCGGCGCGCCGGCCTTGCGGGAGTCGAGGATGCCCGGCGCGAGATCGGGGGTGTTCTTCTGCGGGATGCTGACGATCACCAGGTCCGCGTCCGCAGCGGCGTCGGCCGCCCACACCGCCGTGGCCCCGGTCTCGGAGGCCAGCTCGGCCAGGGTCTCCGGGTCGCGCGAGTTCGCCACCTGCACCTCATGCCCGAGCGACGTCAGACGACGCGTGAGCGTCCCGCCGATGAATCCCGCACCGATGATTCCGATCTTCACAACCGCACCTCTTGCCTCTTGTTGGACGATGTCGATGACCATTCGCGCAACGAGGGCGTGTGCCGCGTCATTCCCGGGCGGGACGGAGGGTGACGAGCGACTCGGTCGGGTGCGTGGGACCGGCGCGCCGTGCTCGGCTGCTGCTGGACCCAGACATCGATGTGCGTGCCTATGAGGTGGCCGACCAACCGTGCCACGTCAGAGACTCCACGACGATCACCGGTCCATCGGGCCGTCGGAGTCGATACTGCGGGTACTTCGCGGCCAGCACGTCGATGCCGTGCATGCCGACGGGTTCACCGGCGTCGACGACGTGTGCCCGGCCGTCGACCCGCACCCACCAGAGTTCATCCCAGCTGTCGGAGTACAGGTCAGCCAAGAGCGACACCGCGGGATTGTCCGCGATGTTGGCGAGACGACGTAGTGCGGTGGTTCGTTTGGGCTTGTGATCCACGCACGTGTAGATGACGTCGTCATCGATTGCGAATACGACGGGGACCAGGTGCGGTTTGTTGCCGGGTGACACGGTGGCGAGCTTGACCGACCGGGCGGCGGCGAAACGTTCGCGAGTCAGGCGCAGGTCCATCTCACGAGGATGACATGCGCCCACGTGCCGAACTGGGCGCCGGAAGAGTCGGAACGCCGCGCCTGCCGGGAGATGAGGCTCGAGGTGACCGATGAGCACGGGCACCGGTTCGGGTCCACCTCTGTGTCCACCCCCGTTCCGGGGAAACCCGACCAGAAAGGGTCTGCAGCATGACTCACGACAACGTCGCCGTCAGCCTCACGATCTCCGCCACGCCCGACGAGGTGTTCGCGGCGCTCGCTGACCCCCGCACCCACCAGGCCATCGACGGCACCGGCTGGGTTCGGGACGCAGTCGACACGACACCACTGCGGGAGGTGGGTCAGGTCTTCCGGATGAACATGTACCACCCGAACCATCCGGACGGTGACTACCTGATGGAGAACCGGGTCGAGGTGATCGAACCGCTGTCGGCGATAGCGTGGCAACCAGGGCAGCGCAACGATTCGGGGGAGCTCGAGTTCGGCGGCTGGACATGGCGGTACGATCTGGTGCCCGTGGGGGAGTCGTCCACCGAGCTCACCTTGACCTACGACTGGTCGGCCGTACCCACCCACATCCGCGAGTACATCCAGTTCCCGCCGTTTGCCGACGACCATCTGCGTAACTCGTTGAACCACATCGCCGAGCTCGTCGGCTGATCGGCGACGTCAGCACACAGAGTTCGAGACCCGGTGCCCTACTCGGCGATCGCCCGACGACTCGGTCAGCCGACGAGGTCCGGATCCGGGTCGCGATGCGCCGACGCGGCCGATGCGGGTGACAGATCGGCGGTGAGCAGGTCCACGGTCGGACTGCGTGTGATCACCTTGTGGCCCCACCACAGAGCGAGGAACACGAACAGTGCGCCGTAGGCGGTGAGCCACAGTTCGAGATTCCCTGCGGATCCGTCGCGGATCGCCGGGAGATTCTGCCCGGCGATCACTGCAACACACATGAGCAACGCGATGATCGGGCCGGCCGGGTAGAGCCACGCCTTGTACGGGAGTATGCCGAGGTCCAGACCTTGCGCGTGCCACGCCCGGCGGAACCGATAGTGAGCCCAGGCGATACCCATCCAGGTGATGAAGCCGGCCACCGATGAGGCGGTGACAAGCCAGACGTAGGCGCGACCGTCGCCCACCCGACTCGCCAGGAAGCAGAGGGCACCGATGGCCGTCGTCGCGGCCACGGCGAGGAGTGGCACACCTGATCGCGTGACCCAGGCGAACACACGCGGCGCGTTGCCCTGAACCGACAGGCCGTACAACGCGCGGGTTGCCGCGAACAGGCTTGCGTTGCCCGCCGACAGAATCGCGATCAGGATCACGGCGTTCATGATCGATGCCGCCACCGCGATCCCCGCCTCGGAGAACACGAGGGTGAACGGGGCGATGGCGATGTTCTCCTCGGATGCATTCAGCAGATTGGGATCGGTGTATGGGATCAGGAACGCGATGATGGTCAGGGTGCCGATGTAGAACAACAGGATGCGCACGAAAACGGTGCGCACGGCGCGTGGAATCGCGGTCTTCGGTTCGACCGCCTCGCCGGCGGCGACCGCGATCATCTCGGTGCCCTGAAATGCGAAGCCGGCGATGAGGAAGACCGACAGCATGCCGAGCGGGAAGTCCACGAACGGAGCGTCGTCGATCGTCCAGTTGCTGAATCCCGGCGACGGGCCGTCGCCGACGACACCGAGAATCAACAGAACGCCGACGATGAGAAAGACGACCACCGCGATCACCTTGATCGTCGCGAACCAGAACTCGGCCTCGCCGAACGCCTTGACCGCGAACAGGTTCAGCGCGAGTAGACCCGCCAAGAACACGACCGACCAGATCCACGACGGCACGTCGGGTGCCCAGTACTTCATGATCAGCCCGGCGGCCACCAACTCGGCGGCCAGGGTGACCGACCAGTTGAGCCAGTAGTTCCACCCCGCCGCGAAACCGAAGGACTTGCTCACGAAGCGTTTGCCGTATTCCTCGAACGGGTTGCTGCACGGGATGTATGCCGACATCTCGCCGAGGCTCTGCATGAGGAAGAAGACCATGCAGCCCATCAGCAGATACGCCACGATGGCGCCACCCGGGCCCGCGTCGGAGATGGTGGCGCCGGAGGCGACGAACAAGCCGGTGCCTATGGCGCCGCCGAGCGCGAGCATGCTGATGTGACGACTCTGCAGTCCCTTGCGCAGGGTTTCGTCGGGGGTGATTCCCAGAGGACTGGACATCGGCAGAGTCTAACGGCCGGTCGGCCCGTCGGCCGAGTGTTGCACCGCGGCCCGAGTACCGAGCCTCAGTCGCGGCTGGTCAGTTCGGCGACCAGGTCGTGCACCGGGTCGTCGGGGCCGATGTCGTAGGTGCACATGCTGTGCCGCGGGTCCGGGACGAACGCCCAGAACAGTGCGGTTGCCGTCCCGGCCGCCCGCTGACCGGCGACCTTGGTCCGGAAGTCGTCGACGCGCCCGGACCGTGAACCGCACGAGCCGGCAAACTGGCCGATCTCGTTCACCGCGAGGGGTTTTCCGACTGCGCGCGCCTGCCGAAGACGTTCGGCCAGTCCGTTCCACTGGTCCCCGGGGAGCGCGACACCATCCGCACCGTAGTCGTGATAGTCCAGGACATCCACGTACGGGGAGCCGGCGACGTACTGGTAGTCGGGCCCGGCGGTGCCGCACTGACCACCGCCGGTGAAGCCGGACCAGATCACCGCACCGCCGTGTAGTCGGGTGAGCACAGCGCCGGCGGTGTCGAAGAACGACCGCAATACCAGCTCGGCGTCGGCCGGGCACGACCGCTGCTGCCAGGCGCACGTCTGATCGCCACAGACGGACGGCTCGGGTTCACCCACCAATTCCCATCCCGCCAGTGCCGGGCTGCCCTTCCAGCGTCCCACTGCCGTCTGCACCCATTCCTCGAACGTGAGTCCGCCCGCTCCGGCGGCTGTTCGCCAGCCCGATCGGTACCAGTCTCGTTCCTTGAAATCTCCGCTTTCGCAGGCACCATCGGCGGCGGCCAGTACCGGCAGGACCATCTGACCGTGCCGTGCCGCGGCGTCGAAGACGGCGTCCATCGGCCTGAAATCCAACTGCTGTGTGTACTTGTTCACCGCCAGTCGAGCGAACAGATTGAAGCGGGTGAGCGAATGCGGGGGTAGGGCAGAGAAATAGTCGTCCAGATCCACCATCGCCCCGCACCCGGCGTTCACCGACCAGTCGGTGGCGAGCTGGTACGCGTCGAACCCCGATGGCCACCACTGGCGTCCATCGAGCGTCAGTCCGGCCGGCGTGGCATCCACCCGATCGGGCGCCGCGTGTGCGGGCGGAGGAAGCAGCCCGCACATCAGCAATACGATGCCAAGCACCAGGATCGGCCTTCTCACCACGTGTAGATACATATCTGTGTCCCGTATGGATCTCGATCGCCGTCGCGGTCTTCTGAACCGCGTGACCGTACCGTACTCGTGGCTTGAGAGGTGTCGACTGCGGATAACACGCGGACAGATCCGGCAAATGGTGGAGCCGATGACGGGAATCGAACCCGCGTATTCAGCTTGGGAAGCTGATGTTCTGCCATTGAACTACATCGGCGTGCGAGTGCTGGACTCGCGATCGACAGCCTAGCAAACAGGCCGCCGGGACGGTCGCCGGGACGCACAGATGTCGCACTTCGTGGCGTTGGCGGTGGTTGCCACTCTGGATGTGAGTCACTCCTGATGGGGAGGAGCACACTGTGAGCATGTCACCGGGCTACACGGTCGAGGAGATCGAAGCTCTTGTGGAGGAGTACATGACTCTTCGACAGGGGCAGAAGGGGCCGTGGCTGAAAGCCAGGTCGATCAGTAAATATCAGCTACACCGATGGCGCCAGGCCTATCTGGCCGGTGATCTGGCACGCGGGCTGGTGCCGCGTGACTCGGTGACCCGCCCGGACGCGATCCGACGGGCGATCGAAGCCGAGAAACAATTAGAAGCTCAACAGCGTGCTCATGCCGACGAACTCGAACGGTTACATCGGCAGATCGAGACCCTGCAAGGCGGTAATGCCGCGTTGGGAAAAGCTATCGGGCTCTTGCGCGAGTTGGACTCGCAAGAGCCCGGGACGACACCGGACGATCCCACCTGCGAGAAATAAGGTTCGGCCTGATCGCCGAACTCACAGCCTCGGGGTATTCCCAGCGGTCGGCGTTGACGATCGCTGGGGTATCGCGCGGATCGTTTCACTACCGTCGCCGGCCACGACCTGCGGTGTCACATCCGATCGCCCAACGAGACCGGGCCTATCCCAGCCGACTCAACTCCGCCGACGTCGCGACGATCAGCGAGTTGATCCGGGCCGGCTGGTCCCAGGGGCAGTCAGTGCTCGATACCTTCGCCCGCACCTGGGATTCGGGCCGGTACTTGGCGTCGCCGCGCACCTGGTATCGCATTGCCAACCGGATCGATCAGTCCACCCGCCCTGCCTCGCCACGCCTGCGCACACGTTCCCCACGGCAGGTGCCGGTCGTGGCGGCCACCGCCCCCGGACAGGTGTGGATGTGGGATATCACCGACCTCAACGGCACCTACGTCGGGCAGCGCTACAAGGCGTACTCGATCCAGGATCTGTACTCGCGCAAGATCATCGCGTCCTGCGTGGCACCTCGCGAGGACGAAGACATCACGGCGGGCTTGTTTGCTGCAGCATTCGACACCGATCAGGTTCCGCGCGTCATCCATTCCGACAACGGGTCGGTCATGCGGTCAGCGCGACTGGCCCAGCTGTGTGCGGCGATGAACGTGACCATGTCGTACAGCCGTCCACGAGTATCGAATGACAACCCGTACAAGGAATCCGAGTTCCGCACCATGAAACACCGGCCGTCATATCCGACCACTTTCGACGACATCCACAGCGCTCGGGACTGGGTCGAGTCCTACGTCGACTGGTTCAACCGCGAGCACCACCACCGTGGACTGGCCTTGTTCACTCCACAATCAGTCCACGACGGCAACTGGCGGAGGCACCACAGCGTGCGCACCTCAACACTCAACACCTACTACGCGCACAACCCCGACCGGTTCCGCCATCGTCGTCCCAGCGTGCACCGCCCGCGCAGCCGCGTCGGCATCAACCTGCACCACGAACACAACCAGATCGCACTAAACACAAACTAGTGACTCAACACAGGTTGACACCCACCGTGGGCGCTACGAAGTGCGACATCTGGCCGGCGATGGGTCGGTGCGCCGGAGAAGCGGCGCCAACCGACACCGGCGCAGATCCTCCCTGACCATTCGATAGCCTCGACACCGTGCTGCTCTCCGACCGCGACATCCGCGCCGAGATCGCCGACGGGCGCCTCGCCATCGATCCGTTCGATCCTGCCCTCGTCCAGCCCTCCAGCGTCGACGTCCGGCTCGACCGCCTGTTCCGGGTGTTCAACAACACCCGCTACACCCACATCGACCCCGCACAGCGCCAAGACGAACTCACCACGCTGGTCGAACCGGCCGCCGGTGAGCCCTTCGTGCTGCACCCGGGGGAATTCGTGCTGGGTTCCACCCTCGAGGTGTGTTCACTGCCCGACGACCTCGCCGGCCGCCTCGAAGGAAAGTCCTCACTCGGCCGCCTCGGCCTCCTCACCCATTCGACGGCGGGCTTCATCGACCCGGGCTTCTCCGGCCACATCACCCTCGAACTCTCCAACGTGGCCAACCTGCCGATCACCCTCTGGCCCGGAATGAAGATCGGGCAGCTCTGCCTCATCCGCCTCAGCAGTCCGGCGGCGGAACCGTACGGCAGCGCGGCGGTCGGATCGAAGTATCAGGGACAACGCGGACCGACCCCGTCGAAGGCGTACCTGAACTTCCAGAAGGACTGACCCCGCCGCCGGAAGTTCACCCTGCCGATCACCACCCGCCACAGCGTCGATGGTTACCGGCAGTCCCGGCTGGGTAAGCGTTGCGGTCATGAAGCTCACGGTGATCGGATGCGGCTACCTCGGTGCCACCCACGCGGCCTGTATGGCCGAACTCGGGCACGACGTCGTCGGTATCGACGTCGACGCGTCCAAGATCGAACGGCTCCAGGCCGGGGAGGTCCCGTTCTTCGAACCCGGTCTGTCCGACATCCTGCGCCGCAACATCGACGCCGGACGACTCCGGTTCACGACCGACCACCTCGCCGCCGCCGACCACGCCTCCGTCCACTTCCTCGGCGTCGGGACACCGCAGGAAGCCCGTGGACACCGAGCCGACCTCTCGCATGTGTACGCCGCGATCGACGCGCTCGTCCCGACCCTGCGGGGCGCACACTTGATCATCGGCAAATCGACCGTCCCGGTCGGCACCTGCGCCGAACTCGCGCAGCGGATCTCCGTGCTGTCGCACTCCGGAGCCGACGTCGAACTGTCGTGGAGTCCGGAGTTCCTGCGCGAGGGGTTCGCCGTCGAGGACACCCTCGAACCGGATCGCCTCGTCCTCGGCACGGGCTCGCTGGACCCCGACGGCGTGAACACCACAGTCCACGACCCCGGCGCCGGGTCGTCGGCCGGTGAGGTCGTCCGCGAGATCTACCGCGAGATCCTCGAGACGGGCGTCCCGCTCATCGAGACCGATTGGGCCACCGCCGAACTCGTCAAAGTCTCGGCGAACGCCTTTCTCGCCACCAAGATCTCGTTCATCAACGCGATCAGCGAACTGTGCGAGATCGCCGGGGCGGACATCAACACCCTCGCCGACGCCATCGGGCACGACCCGCGCATCGGACGCAAGTTCCTCAACGCCGGGCTCGGTTTCGGTGGGGGATGCCTGCCCAAGGACATCCGCGCGCTGACCGCCCGCGCCGAGGACATGGGTGCACCGCGGGCCGTCGGATTCCTGCGCGAGGTCGACGCCATCAACATGCGTCGCCGCGGTGCGGCAGTGGAACTCGTCTTCGAGGCCCTCGGTGGTGAGGTCCTCGGCCGCAACATCGCCGTGCTGGGCGCCGCGTTCAAGCCGGAGAGCGACGACGTCCGCGACTCGCCCGCACTGACGGTGGCCAGCAGGCTGGCACTCGAAGGGGCGTCGGTCACCGTCTTCGACCCCAAGGCGATGGACAACTCGCGACGCGTCCACCCGAGCCTCGACTACGCCACGTCGGCGCACGATGCGTGCGACCGTGCCGACGTCGTCGTCATCGCCACGGAATGGGCGGAGTTCGTCCACATCACGCCCGAGGAGCTCGAGGGCGTCGTCCGCGCCAGACGCATCGTCGACGGCCGTCGCTGCCTCGACCCGCAGATGTGGCGTGACGCGGGGTGGGATTACCGTGCGCTGGGCGGTCCGGCACCCACGCACCCCGCACCGCGAAACAACCCGTCCGAGCAGGTGAGCGGACTCGCGCCGGGGGCCTCGGTCCGCTGAGTCGTGCTAGGTTGAGATTCGCGACTGTCCAAGGGGCACGTTCTCGCCGGGGGGCCTGGGGCGAGGTGCACGTGAGGTGCAGGAATCAATCACATGACCGACACGGTGGCCGATCCGGCCGTGACGCCGGCGTCTGCGCAGGCAGAGGTCACGGTCAGTGCTGCCGTGGTCGACGCCGTGCGCGCCCAGCTCGCCGGCCGCGGAATCCCTGAGACAGCCGAGGTCGTACTGTTCGATCTCGATCCGCGCGCGGGTGTCACGGTGGGGCGCATGGACCCCGCCCGCGGGACCATCGCCGATCCCTATACCGATTCCGGCCTCACCCTCGACGCCCTCGATCAGGTGACCGCCGACCATCTCGTGCGCGTGGGACGGATGGCGGCGCCGACCTCGCGCGAGTGGCACGAGGAGGTCCTCGACCTCGTCAGGCGCGGCCGCGAACGACTCCGCGGGTCGGACGGCACGTTCCTGATGGGCCGCGACCACATCCGGTTGTTCCGGATGGCACGTCGTGACATCGCCGAAGCGGGCGCGCCGCTCACCGCCCGCGCCGAGGACCTCGCCCGCGCGGCCGTGTCCGGTGCCGCTGCCCCCGCGGTCGTCATCACCGACCGCGTCAGCGCCTGGCCGGGCCTCCGGGACGCCGTCGCGCGAGCAGTTCCCGTGCCCGTCGTCGACGTCGAGCCCTCGGGGAACGCGACCCGGCCCGCGATGAGCGGCGGGCACGCTGCCGAGCCCGACGAGCCAGAGGCCGGAGTGGTCCCCGACCGATCTGTTCCCGACGACCCCGCGACGGAACGCCAGGAGGTGACCGCACCGGAACCCACCCCGATCTTCGAGGCCGTCAACCAGTCACCGCCGACGCCGGCGCCGACGATCGCGACGGCGTTCGGGGCGCTGGCCCCATCGGGCGCCACGCCCCACGATCCGTCCTCTTCTCACGGTGCCGGACAACGTCTTCCGGACCCACCTCCCGCCGATCGCCCGGCTCCCGATGGGAATGTGCCCCACGCCGGGGCGGGCCCCGAGCAGCACCCGACGGCCGATTCGGCACTCGCCGGGTCCCCACTCACCGGCGGTCGACGTCGGCGAGGCACACGCGTTCTCGCCGTGATCGGGGTGCTGTGCGCGGTGGCCGTCGTGGCGGTGGCCACCGCCTTGGCCGTCACGCACGACGAACCGTCACCGGCCGTCGCCGCGCCGCTTCCCCAGCGCACGATCTCCTCACCCGAACCCGAATTCGCCGACCCCGCAATCCTTGCCGAGGCCCGGCAACCCGCGCGTCGATACACGCCGCCGCCTCCGCCGGAGACGTCGGCCTCGGTCGAGTCGGCGCCGCGGCCGCGCCCACGACCGCGAACCCCTCGTCCGCAACGCGGGGTGACGATCCCGAACCCGATACCCGGTCTGCCGCCGATCGTTCTGCCCTGACCCGGCGCCGTCGGCACCTGTGGGCCGATTGCCCCGCCGTCAGCTACCGGGCCGCGGTGCGAGCGCGCGCGCGACGAAGTCGAGGACGCTGTCGTAGTTCGCCGACGCATCGACGTCGGGTTGATAGGCGCGGGCGAGCTCCAGGCTGACCGCGCCGTGGACGGCGGACCACGTCTGCATGGCCAGGTCGCGCGGGTCGGCGGACATGACCACCCCGGCGACCTGGCCATACCGGATGATGTCGACGAGGACTGCGAATGCGTGTGCGGCGACCTCGATCTCGGGCGCGCACTGCGCCGAGAACATCAGACGGTAGATCACCGGATTGGCGAGCGCGAACCTCCGGTAGGCCAGCCCGGCGTTGCGTAGACGTGTCACCGGATCGTCGTCGGTCGCTGCGATCGCGTGTCCGAACTCTGCATAACCGTCCGTGACCAGCGCATCCAGTAGGCCGTCGCGACCGTCGAAGTGGTTGTAGACCCCCATCGGGGCCACCTGCGCCTCGGCCGCGACGGCACGGACCGTCAGGCCGGTCTCGCCGTCGCGCTCGAGGATCGTGCGGCCGGCTCGGAGCAGGGCGGAACGCACCTCGGCGGCCGAGGTGCGGGTGCGGGGCTTCGCGGGGGACATATTGACAACCTACTAGAACAGTGTTCTTCTTGAATAGAACACTGTTCTACAACATTGGAACGATGTTCTACCGACTCTCTGTCCGGCTGTCAGCACATGCGCCTCGAGCGGCCCCACTGATCAGGAGAATCCGATGCCAACAGAACGCACACACACCCGTTGGTGGGCGCTCGGCGCCCTCAGCTTCGCCGAACTACTCGTCATGATCGACAACACGATCGTCAACGTGGCCCTCCCGACGCTCGCTCGCGACCTCGGCGCGGGGATCTCGGGCCTGCAGTGGATCGTCGACGCCTACACCCTCGTCTTCGCGGGCCTGCTGCTGACCGGCGGCTACCTCGGTGACCGCTTCGGGCATCGCCGGATGCTCCTCACCGGCATCGCGGGGTTCATGATCGTGTCGGTCCTGGCGGCGTCGTCGCAGGACATCGGTCAGCTCATCGCCAGCCGCGCCGGTCTCGGAGTCTTAGCCGCGCTGGTCTTCCCGGCCACGCTGGCGATCATCACGACCATCTTCGTCGACGCCCGGGAACGGGCGATGGCGGTGGGGATCTGGGCGGCGGTGTCCGGGGTGGCGGTGGCCATCGGCCCGGTTCTCGGTGGCTGGCTGCTCGAACACTTCTCGTGGACATCGGTCTTCTGGGTGAACATCCCGTTCGGTGTCCTGGCCCTGGTGTTGATCCTGGCCGTCGTCCCCGGTACCCGCCCGCTGGCGGTGCCGCGGTTCGACGCCATCGGGGTCGTCCTCTCGGTCGCCGGTCTGGGCTTGCTCACCTTCACTCTCATCGAGGCGCCCCATGTCGGCTGGACCGAGGCGCGGACCATTCTCGGCGTCGTTGCCGCACTGATGATCCTGGCGATCTTTGTCGCGACGCAGCTGCGGATCGCACATCCCATCCTCGACGTGCGGCTCTTCGCCAACCGGCGCTTCGCCACCGCGGCCGGGATGATCAGCGTGGCCTTCTTCGCGCTGTTCGGCTTCATCTTCCTGATCACCCAGTTCTTCCAGGCGGTCAAGGGATACGGCCCGCTGGCCGCCGGGATTCGGACCCTTCCGTTCGCGATCGTGATGGCGGCGCTCTCCCCGGTCGCGATGGCGCTCTCGCACCGTTTCGGGCCCAGAATCGTGTCGGTGATCGGCGCATTCCTGATGTCCGGCGGGTTCGCGCTCGTCGAGATCGCCTCGCGCGCTTCCGGTTACTGGGAACTCATCGTCTGGTCGATGGCACTGATGGCGGCGGGTCTGGCGTTCATCTCCGGTCCGTGCACGCAGCTCATCATGGACGCCCTGCGCCCGGAGCAGGCCGGTGCGGGTAGCGCGGTCAACGACACCACGCGCGAGCTCGGCGGGACGCTGGGAGTGGCCGTGCTCGGCTCGATCCTGACGTCCGCCTATGTCGCCGGTGTCGGAGAACGGTTGTCGGGCAACGGGGTACCGACCGAGGCGGTCGACGCCGCGAAACAGTCGGTGATGGCCGGGGTCGAGGTGGCGGATCAGTTGCCTGGTGCGCTGGGAGACGCGGTGCGGGTCGCGGTTCAGGAGGTCTTCATGGACGGGTTGCACAACGCGGTCTGGGCTGCCGTCGCCGTGACCGCGACCGCCGGTGTCGCGGCGGCATTCCTGTTGCGCGGCAGCGGGACTGCGCCGCAGGTGGTTCCGTCGGTGGGGGCGGACGAGGTCGACGGCGGGAGGCCCTTCGTGGCTCGTCGCTAGCGCTCCTCGCACCTCAGGGAGCGGAGGGTTGTCGCTAGCGCTCCTCGCACCTCAGGGAGCGGAGGGTTGTCGCTAGCGCTCCTCGCACCTCAGGGAGCGAAGGGTTGTCGCTAGCGCTCCTCGCACCTCAGGGAGCGGAGGGTTGTCGCCGGCGCTTCTCGCACCTCAGGGAGCTGACAAGTTCAGAGATCGAGGGTGAGGTTCCCGCCGGGACTGCGTGAGACGCAGGTGAGCATGGTTCCGGCCTCGCGCTCGGGCTCGGTCAGGATGTTGTCGCGGTGGTCGATCTCGCCGGACAACGTCCTGACCTTGCAGGTACCGCAGAACCCCTGCCGGCACGAGTACGGCACCGACGGCACCACCCGGCGGATCGCGGCGAGCGCGGATTCGTCTGCGGCGACCGGGATCTTCTGGCCGGTCGAGGCCAAGGTCACCGTGAACTCGGTCCCGTTCTCCACCGGTGGCGGGCTGAAGCGCTCGTAGTGCAGTTCGATGTCGGGGCGGTCGGCGAGATGTCGCCGCAGTCCCTCGAGCATCGGAACGGGCCCGCAGCAGTACACGGCGAGGTCGGCACGACTGTCGTCGACGGGGCCCACCAGCTCGTCCATGGTGGGCAGGCCGTCTTCGTCGTCGGTTCGGATGGTGATCCGATCCCCGAACCGGGCGACCTCGTCGAGGAAGGGGATGGAGTCGGCGCTGCGGCCGGTGTAGATCATCGACCAGTCCAGACCGAATCGTTCGGCGGTGGCCAGCATCGGCAGGATCGGGGTGATCCCGATACCGGCGGCGATGAACCGGAGCCTGCGTGCCGGTGAGCCGTGACCGGGGACGGCGAGCGGAAACGCGTTGCGCGGACCCTTGATCGAGATGACGTCGCCGACGGAGAGGGTGTCGTGGATCTCGATGGATCCGCCGCCCCCGTCGGGGATGCGGCGGACGGCGATCCGGTAGTGCTCCCGGTCGGCCGTGTCGCCGCA
The DNA here is from genome assembly GCF_000143885.2 of Gordonia sp. KTR9. Classification (NCBI taxonomy): domain Bacteria; kingdom Bacillati; phylum Actinomycetota; class Actinomycetes; order Mycobacteriales; family Gordoniaceae; genus Gordonia; species Gordonia sp. KTR9. The sequence goes on along the minus strand of NC_018581.1, from coordinate 4,833,828 downwards.
CAGCGAGTACTCACGCATGCGGCCCGAGGGGAGCAGCACATCGATGTGGGCGCCGGCATGCCACGCCGGCAGGCGCCCGCCCTCGGCCGCCACGACCGTGAGGGCGATGACGTTCTCGTCCTGCGCGACGACCTCCCGGTCGACGATCCGCACCTGCGTGATGCCGTTGTTGGGCGGGCCGGGCTGCAGGGGTGACACGGGCCGCCACATCGGCCACCACGCCCGGAACACCATCGTGCCGAGCGTGATGACCGGGTCGTGCCGCCACCGGCCGTGCAGGTGCGGCGGGGGCGCCGTGAGCGTCGTCGAATGTGGGTGTGCGCGTTGGTTCATGACGTTTCTGGGTGGTGGTCGGTGGATGATCAGGCCGCGTTGCGGGCGGCCGGGGAACTCGCGAGGTAGGCGACGGCCTGCGCGGTGCTCCCGATGTCCTCGGGCCGGAAACCCGGTCGGAAGTAACTGAAGGTGGAGAAGATGATCGTGCGCATCTTCGGCAACGCACCTGCCCGCACACCCCGGTGGTAGTGCCAGGTCTTCTGGAAGTAGTTGTACGACAGCGTCGTGTCCTGTCTCATGATGAAGCGGTAGCCGCGCTGCACGAGGAACAGCAGGATCGGCAGCACCGCGAACATCGCGCGACCGCGCCGCAGATATCCGTCGCCGAAGTACGCGGCGACGTCGTGGGCCACGGCGCGGTGCTCCACCTCTTCGGCGCCGTGCCACATGAAGAGGTCGGCCATCGTCGGATGCGCGCCGAGCCGGGTCCAGGAGTTGTTCAGCGCGAAGTCCCCGAGGATGGCGGTGTAGTGCTCCAAAGCCGCGATGAGCCAGAGACGTTCGACGAGGTGCTTGTCGCGGGCTTCCTGGGTGCCACCCTCCAAGGGGCCGAGGACCTTGCGGAAGATCCACTCCATCTGCAACTGGTAGGGCCGTGGGTCGATGCCGTGGTGATCGAGGAACTCCCACAGGACATGATCGTGCGCCTCGGCGTGCATCGCCTCCTGACCGATGAACCCTCGCATCCGGGCGGCGAGTTCGTCGTCGGCGACCAGGGGCAGGGCCTCGTTGTAGGTCTGCACGAACCAGCGCTCACCCTCGGGCAGAAGGAGGTTGAGCACGCTGATGAAGTTCGACGCGACCGGGTGACCCGGAATCCAGTGGAGCGGGACGTCGTCCCAGTCGAACGCCACATTGCGGGCGTGCAGCTCGACGGGCCCCGGATCGGCCGATGCATCGTCCCGATGCGCGGGAGTGTCGATGTGCGTCATATCCGTTCACCCCGCGACTTTCTGGCGGGCCCCGAGACGCGAGAGCCAGGGCGCGAAGCGGTAGATCCGGTATCCCACCTTGGCTTCCACGGTCACCGGCACCACCGCCTTGTCGTGCTCGATGGCCGCGACGATCTCGCTCGCCACCCGGTCGGGGGTGAATCCCCGGCGCCGGTAGAACCGATCCAGCCGATCTCGTTGTGAGTGCTCGGTTTCGGCGTCGAGTCCGGCGATCGGTGTCGAGGAGACGATGTTGGTGTCGACGAGTCCGGGGCAGATCGCGCTCACACCGATGCGGTGCTCGGCGAGTTCGGCGCGCAACGACTCCGAGAACAGCAGAACGCCCGCCTTCGACGCCGAGTACAGCCCGAGGCTGCGCGACGGGGTGAACGCCGCGGCCGACGCGATGTTGACGATGTGCCCGCCGACCCCGCGCTCGACCATCTGGCGGCCGAATTCACGACTGCCGGTGACGACTCCGCGCAGGTTGACGTCGAGGAGACGGTCGACCTGTTCGTCGGAGGCGGCCAACACCCCGCCGGCCAAGCCGATTCCCGCATTGTTGACCACGATGTCGGGGACTCCGTGGGTGCGCCGGACCTTCTCGGCGAACGCGGCGAAGGCCGCGGTGTCGGCGACGTCGAGTCGGTAGGCCGTGGCCTGCCCGCCGAATCGTTTCGTCTCGCGCGCGGTTTCTTCGACCGAATCGAGGTCGAGGTCGGCGAGCACCGACTCGCAGCCGCGTTCGGCCAGCGCGTACGCGGTCTCCCGGCCGATTCCGCTGCCTGCGCCGGTGATCACCACGAGCTTGCCCGTCAGCCGATCCGGCGGACCGACGACGCGAGACCGACCGAGTGGGGACGAGGGGTCGATGCCGGCGGTCTGGGCGGCGATGAAGTCACGGGCGACGTCGGCCACATAGTCGGGACGTGTCAGCGGGAGCCAGTGACCGGTCGGGGTGCGGTGCCGCCAGAGGCGATGGGCGTAGAGGTGTGTGTCGTCGAAAATGGCCGGGCGCAAAGCGATGTCGCGCTCGTTGATCACTTCGAGCACCGGCACGGATGTGGGCCGGGGGTCGGGATTGCGCAGCTTGGGCCGGATGTTGGCGCGGTACAGGCGGAGCCCCGAGATCATGTCCTCGCGGAGATTCGGCTGGAAGGTGGCGTTCTCACGCGGCGTGCCCTCGACCCGGTACAGGAATTCGCGCCAGAGACGTTCGGACCCGGCCGCGCGGAAGAAGAGCTTCGGCAGGACCGGCAGTTGGAAGAATGCGGTGTAGGCCGACGAGCCGCCCTGCGCGAGGCTCTGCGCGAGCCGCCGGGGCGTCGGGCGAGACAGGTTGTTCCGCGCCCAGGTCCCCAGCTGGTCGAGGTTGGGGCCCGAGATGGACACGAAGGACGCGATACGGTTCTCGGCGCCGGGACGCGCGACGGCCTCCCATGCGGTCACCGAACCCCAGTCGTGCGCGACGACGTGCGCCGGCTCGTCCGGACTCGTGGCCTCGAGGACCGCGAACAGGTCGTCGGCCATCGCACTGAGGCGATAGGCGTCGTCTCCGTCGGGATGGTCGCTGTCTCCGAAGCCGCGACAGTCGTACGCGACGACATGGTGGTCTTCGGCGAGTCGGGGCGCGACGTGGGTCCACAGGTGGTGACTGTCCGGCCAGCCGTGCACCAGCAGCACGGTGGGTTTGGACGAATCGCCCAGTTCGTAGGTGGCCAGCCGGATGCCGTCGTCGGTGACGGTTCCCCGCCGCCAGTCCGGTTGCTGTCGTGCCTTTTCGGACATGTGTGTCACCTCGCTGTGAATGGCCCCGACGCCGATCCTCGGCATGGCCTACGGGTTCATGCGGCGAGACGCGGAACGTTCGACGACGGACCCGATGGAGGTACACGTTACCAACGGTTACACAAATGTCCAGACCCTGGCGAAACAGCGAGGGCCCGGTCGGATGACCGGGCCCTCACCTGGGACTCTTCGCAGGATTCCGCGGAATCACTGCCGATACGACGACAGGAAGTTGCCGATACGTTCCACGGCCTCGGTCAGATCCCGCGACCACGGCAGGGTCACGATGCGGAAGTGGTTGTGGTCGTCGAGGTTGAAGCCGGTGCCCTGGACCACGAGGATCTTCTCCTGCAGCAGCAGGTCCTGGACGAACAGCTCGTCGTTGTGGATCTCGTAGACCTCGGGGTCGAGGCGGGGGAACGCGTACAACGCGCCCTTGGGTTTCACGCAGCTGACCCCGGGGATCTCGTTGAGCTTCTCCCATGTGACGTTGCGTTGTTCGTACAGCCGGCCGCCGGGGGAGACCAGGGCCTCGATGGACTGGTATCCGCCGAGCGCCACCTGGATCGCGTGCTGGCCCGGCACGTTGGCGCACAGACGCGTCGATGCCAGGATGCCCATGCCCTCGATGAAGCCGCGGGCGTGGTCCTTCGGTCCGGTCATCACGACCCATCCGGCGCGGTAACCGCAGACGCGGTACGCCTTCGACAAACCGTTGAACGTGAGGCACAACAGATCCGGCGCCAGCGACGCCACGTTCACGTGCTCGGCGTCGTCGTAGATGATCTTGTCGTAGATCTCGTCGGCCAGAATCAGCAGCGAATGCTGCCGTGCGAGTTCGACGAGCTGCTTGAGGACCTCACGTGAGTAGACCGCGCCGGTCGGGTTGTTCGGGTTGATGATGACGATCGCCTTGGTGCGGTCGGTGATCTTTGCGGCGATGTCGGCGACGTCGGGGTTCCACCCGTTCTCCTCGTCGCAGCGGTAATGCACGGGCTGCCCGCCGGACAGCGAGGTCATCGCGGTCCAGAGCGGGTAGTCGGGCGCGGGGATCAGGACCTCGTCGCCGTCGTTCAGCAGCGCCTGCATCGTCATGGTGATGAGCTCGGAGACACCGTTGCCCAGGATGACGTCGTCGACGTCGAAGTACGGGAAGTCGGGGATGAGCTCGTAGCGGGTCACGACGGCACGACGCGCCGAGAGGACACCGGCGGACTCGGAGTAGCCCTGTGCGTAGGGGAGGGCGTGGATCATGTCGCGCATGATCACGTCGGGGGCCTCGAAACCGAACAACGCCGGGTTGCCGATGTTCAGCTTGAGGATCCGGTGGCCTTCTGCCTCGAGGCGCTGCGCGTGCGCGTGGACGGGACCGCGGATCTCGTAGCACACGTTCTGCAACTTGAGCGACTGCTCGAGCGGCTTGAGGTTCTGGTTGAGGTGCGAAACATGGGGCCTACTCACGGGTACATTGTCGCAGCCGGTGGCAAATGCGTTTCTGCCAGTGGGGGCAAGGCCCCCTCGACAAACAGATGTCGCCTGTCGTTGCGGTGAACGCAACGACAGGCGACATCTGTCGGGCCCTGGTGAGCGACTACTTGTGGCCGGGTCGCTTCTTGCCGGCCGCGATGCCGAAGCCCTTAGCCTTCGACGCTCCGGCCTCGGCGACCGTACGAGCCGCGGACGAGCCGTTGCTCGACGCATCGGGTGCCTCGGTCGCGGGTGTCTCCTCGACCGGGGTCTCGTCGGTCTGCGCGGCGTCGGGTTCCGGTGCCTGTTCCGGCTCGGGAGCCGCTTCCGGTGCCGGCTCGGGAGCCGCTTCCGGTGCCGGCGCGGCTGCCGCCGGGGCGGCCTTGCTCGCGCCGCCCGGACGCTTCTTGCCCGCTGCCATCCCGAAGCCCTTGGCCTTGGCCGGCTTCTCCTCGGTCAGCGCGGCAGCCGAACCACCTTGCGGTGCCTCGGGTTCCGGTGCCTCCGCCGTCTTTTCGGCCGGGGCGTCGACGGCCTCGGTGGCCGGTGCCGGCTCCGCCTCGGTCGGCGTGGGAGCCGCCTCGGCAGCTGCAGCGGTCGCAGCCGGCTTGGCTGCGGACTTCCCGATACCACCGGGCCGCTTCTTGCCCGCGGACATCCCGAAGCCCTTGGCCTTGCCCGGCTTCTCTTCCGTTGCGGCAGCGACAGATGTCTCGGCGGTCGCAGTCTCGGTGGTCGCAGTCCCGGCGGTCGCCGATTCGGTGTCGACGGTCGGTGCGGCGTCCGGTGCCGATTCGCTCTCGTCGACCTTGCTCTCGGCGGGAGCGGTCACCCCGGCCGCCGGAGCTGCCGCGTTGGTGGTCTTCTGACCCGGCCGCTTCGCCTTGCCCATACCGAAGCCCTTCGATGCGGGCTTCTTCTCGGCCGCGGTCTCGGTGGCGGCCTCGGCGACCTCCTCCTTGACCGCTTCCGACGACTCGGTCTCGGCAGGCACCGGCTGCGCGGTCCCCCCGGCGGGCTTGCCGGCCGCGCCGGGACGCTTGGCGCCGCCCTTCATGCCGAAGCCCTTGGCGGCGGGCTTCTTCTCGGCGGGTGCCTCGGCAGGAGCCTCCGCGGGTGCGGAATCCGTGGCCGGAGCGGCGGACGATGCCGCGGCGCCGGGCTTCTTGCCGCCCTTCATCCCGAAGCCCTTGGAGGCCGGCTTCTTCTCGGCAGGCGCCTTCTCGGCGGGGGCTTCCGGCGCTGCGGTCTTGGCCGTCGCACCCGGCTTCTTGCCGCCCTTCATGCCCAGGCCGACCTTCGGCTTCGGCGCCGCCTCGGTGGTCGCCGAGGCAGATGCGGTCGCCGCGGCGGGAACCTTCTCGGGCTCGGGTTCGGGCTCCGGCTCCGCGACGGTCGGACGCGGTCCGAGGAACCGGCCGCCGAGCTTGACCTCGGTCCGGTCGCGCTTGACCGATTCGAGCAGCAGCTGCGCGACGTCGACGACCTCGACCTTGCCCTCGGACTCGGTGCCGCTGGTCCGTGCGGTCACACCGTCGGTCAGCATCACGCGGCAGAACGGGCAGCCGGTCGCGACCTTCTTGACCTGATCGCCGGTCGTGTCGCCCAGGGTGTCGAGTGCCTCGTCGACCCGGTCGAGGTTGATCCGCTTGCCGATCTGCTCTTCCATCCACATGCGGGCACCACCGGCACCACAGCACATGGACCGTTCGCCGTGACGCGGCATCTCGGTGAGGGTCGAGCCCGCGGCGCCCATCAGCTCACGCGGTGCGTCGTAGACCTTGTTGTGACGGCCCAGGTAGCACGGGTCGTGGTAGGTGACGCCCTCGCCGAGCGGTGCCACGGGGACGAGCCGCTTGTCGCGCACGAGGCGGTTGAGGAGCTGCGTGTGGTGGACGACCTCGTACTTCGCGCCCAGCTGCGGGTACTCGTTGCCCAGGGCGTTGAAGCAGTGCGCACAGGTGACGACGACCTTCTTGCGCTGGTCCGGCGCGGTTGCGAAGACCTCGCCGAGCATCTCGATGTTCTGCTGCGCGAGCATCTGGAAGAGGAATTCGTTGCCGGCGCGTCGCGCGGAGTCACCGGTACAGGTCTCGCCCTCGCCGAGGACCATGAAGTTGACGGCGGCCATGTCGAGCAATTCGGCGACGGCCTTGGTGGTCTTCTTCGCGCGGTCCTCGTAGGCGCCGGCACAGCCGACCCAGAACAGGTACTCGAAGCCCTCGAACGACTCGACGTCCTTGCCGAAGACCGGGATCTCGATGTCCATCTCGTCGATCCAGGCGGTACGCGCGGAGGCGTTCTGGCCCCACGGGTTGCCCTTGTTCTCGAGGTTCTTGAACATGCCGGCCAGCTCGGTCGGGAAGTCCGACTCGATCAGGACCTGGTAGCGGCGCATGTCGAGGATGTGGTCGACGTGCTCGATGTCGACGGGGCACTGCTCGACACAGGCACCACAGGTGGTGCAGCTCCACAGGGTCTCGGTGTCGATGACGGCGCCCAGGGCCTCCGGATCGAACTCGCCTTCCACGGCCTCGACGACCTGACCGCCACCGAGATCGCCCTTCGACTCGCCGACCAGCTTGCGGGCGGCCTCGGCGCGCGCCGCCTCGGGGATGGCGTTGAGCTTGTCCTCGTCGACGTTGCCGTCGGCGTCGACCAGGCCGACCTCGTCGCCGCCCATGTCCTTGCGGCCGCCGGCCAGCAGGTAGGGCGCCTTGGCATTGCCGTGGTCGCGCAGCGACATGATGAGCAGTTTCGGGCTCAGCGGCTTGCCGGTGTTCCACGCCGGACACTGCGACTGGCAGCGACCGCACTCGGTACACGTGGTGAAGTCGAGCCAGCCCTTCCAGGAGAAGTCCTCGATCTTGCCCGCGCCGAACGCGTCGACGTCGGGGTCGGCGGTCTCCATGTCGAGGACCTTGCCCTGGCTCATCATCGGCTTGGCGGCACCGAGGGCGACGCCGCCGTCCTGCTCACGCTTGAAGTAGATGTTGAAGAAGGCCGAGAAGCGGTGCCAGGCAACGCCCCAGCTGATGTTCATGCCGACCATGGCCAGCCACACCATTCCGCTCATCAGCTTGATGACGGCGAAGATCGACACCAGCGTCGGGGAGGCCGGCAGGATCTTCGCCACCTGCATGGTGAAGAAGTCGGAGTAGACGTTCGCGTGACCGTAGGTCGCGATCTTCGACGCCTTCACCAGGATCATGCCCAGACCCTCGAGCAGCACGACGCCCTCGACGAAGTACGCCGGACCGAAGCGCGAACCGCCGAAGCGGGACAGCCGTTCCGGGACGCGTGGGTGGTTCAGCTGCCGGATGACGATGAGGACGATGATGCCGACCACGGTCGCGATGCCGAGGAGCTCGTCCCACAGGTGCCACGCGAACGTGTCACCGAAGACCGGCCAGTGGAACTCGGGGTTGATGGACTGGCCATAGGCCTCGAACCACAGCAGGAAGCCGCCGAGGAAGCCGACCATCACGAGCCAGTGCGCCCAGCCGACGGTGCGGAACTTCACCATTCGCGTGTGGACGATGAACTCTTTGAGCATCGTCATCATGCGCGGCAGGATGGGCCAGAAGCGGGAACTGTCGACCTTGTGTCCGAGCTTGATGGTGCGGTAGATCCGCACCACGCCGCCGAGGAACAGGTACCAGCAGAACAGGCTGATCACCGCGGCTGTCGTGCCGATGGCAATCGTCGTGGTAGTCACGGGCGCGTACCGGCCTTTCGTCTAGGTCGTCCGCCGCCGGGTCGCGGAACGCGAGGCTGGGTACCACGGGGCGGTGTACTACAGATAACCGTAATTCCTTGCGCCACCGGCGCGCTGCCAAGGCTGGCCTAATTACGCAGGTCTACCTCATGACCGATGATACTCGCCAGTAACTTACTGTCGAGTCAGGGTGGGCGACACCACGTCCGTACCGCGAGTCCCGCGGGGGTTCACCGCGTGTGCGCGACCTTCTCGAGCTCCTCGAGCGCGGTGTCGAGGTGTGTGAGCAGCCGTTGGAGGCTCGGGAGCTGGGCGCGAGCACCGATCAGGCCGAAGTTGATGTGATCGGCGGTGCTGGTCACGGTGATGTTGAGCGCCAGTCCCTGCGTCGGGATTGAGACGGGATACACACCGTCGAGTCGGGCGCCGTTCCAGTAGAGGTGCTTTGTCGGGCCAGGCACATTGCTGATGATGATGTTGAACTGCGGCGGGACGTACTGCACGAAGCCGGGGACGGTGGCGAAGGCCAGGGGCGCGAAGTTGGCCGCGCCGAGGGCGAGGGCCTGCAACGGTCGCAGACCGCGGACCACGGACTTGCTGTGCCGCGCCGAATCCACGAGCTTGTCGAGCCGGCGTTCGGCATCGGGTTCGTCGGTTGCCAGGCTCACCAGGATCGCGGTCACCGCATTGCCGTCGTCGTCGCCGTCGGTGTGCATCGACACCGGTACCGCGGCGATCAGCGGCGCGTCGGGCAACGCGTCCTGGTCGATGAGGTACGACCGCAGCGCGCCCGAACACATCGCGACGATGACGTCGTTGAGGGTGATGCTCCGGGCGTCTGCCACCGCACGGAGACGGTCGAGTTCCCACTGTTGGGAGGCGAACCGGCGGGCGCTGCCGATGGCGACGTCGAGGATGGTGCGCGGTGCTCGTCCGAGGGGCGCCACGAAGTCCGGATCGCGCAGACCGGCGACGGCCACCTTGGCCGCGGCCGGTCCGAGGCCGGCGATCTGGCCGGCCACGTTCGCCAATCCCGACACCCGGCCGCGCAGACTCGGCGCAGGACGGGGACGGCGACGTTCGGCGAGCGCCGGGTCCCACGGTGCGGTGCCCGACCGGTCGCCGGGGTCCTCGGAGAGCGTGCGCTGCAGGAGTCGCAGGGCGGAGACGCCGTCGACCACCGAGTGGTGGATCTTGCTGTAGAGCGCCACCCGCCCGTCCGCGAGGCCCTCGATGACATGGATCTCCCACATCGGGCGGAACCGATCCAGCAGTGCCCCGTGGTTGAGTGAGACGTAGCGCAACAGCTCGAGCACGCGGCCCGGGCGGGGGAGGACCGCACGACGCACGTGGTAGTCGAAGTCGATCTCGTCGTCGTAGGACCACGCGACGTTGCCGAGTATCGTCACCGGCGAGGCCGGGCGTTTGCGGAAGAGCGGATGGATCTCGGTGCAGCCGCAGAACGCCTCGATGATCTCCTCGGCGAGCTCGCTGGACGACTGGCCCTCGCGTGGCACGAACAGCTGGAGTCCCCCGACGTGCATGGGTTGCTCACGTGTCTCGGCCAACAGGAACATCGACGAGGTGACCGGCATGTACGGCATCGCACCATCACTTTCAACACCGCGGGGTGGTGCGCACAGGCTGAGCGCGACCGGGTCCTCCAAGTATCACGGGGTGACCGCCGGGCCCGGGCTGGAATGGCCATGTTGGGGACGGGTTCCCTACGTTGTAGGGGTGAGATCGGGTGCTCGTCTGGTGGTGCCGGCACTGCTGGTGCTGGTCGAACTGTGGATCACCGTGGCCGTCACCTGGATGTACTTCGCGTCGGCGGGCAGGGTCGACGACGCGCCCGCGCCCGCTTCCCGTCCGACGCTGCTGGTGTTGGGTTCGCTCGTCCACGACGACGGGTCTCCCGGCGACTACGTGCGCGGTCGCCTCGACACCGCGCTGGAGCTGTACCGCGCCGGAGGGGTGGATCGGATCATCAACTCCGGCAACGGTTCCGAGGAAGCCGGGAACGAGCCGGCGGTGATGCGGAGCTATCTGGAGGATCGCGGGGTGGCGTCGCGGGTGATCGTCGGCGACCCGGCCGGTCTCGACACCGCCGCGAGCTGCCGGCGTGCGCGGGAGGTGTTCGGCGTCGACGAGGTGGTCATCGTGACGCAGGACTTCCACCTTCGCCGGGCCATCGCGTTGTGCCGGTACCAAGGTGTCGACGCGCGCGGCGTCGCGGCCCGATGTGACTGTCCCGCCTGGACTCTTGTGCGCAATCACATCCGCGAGACCGTGTTCGCCGGACCGCGTGCGGTGCTGACCGCGGTCAGCTGACCCTGCTCCTTCCCGAGGTGACTCACCACCACCGCAGCGACCGCTGCAGGTCGGCTTCGACGGCGGGGATGAGGCTGCGGACGAAGGTCGCCGACAGGTGGTGGAAGTCGTGCCACACCAGGATGTTCCCGACGACCGCGGGGCAGTAGGTGTCGTCGCACATGGCGTCGGTGTAGTCGAGGAAGCTCATGTTGGGGAACTCGCCGGCGAGCGGGGCCGCAGGGTCGGCCGGTGCCATCGCCTGGTCGCGGGGCACCCCGCACACCTCGGGTTTGCGGCCGCTGGCGAGACACTCCGGTGGCTTGAGTTGTCCGGTCGCCCAGGGGTTGTCGCGGACCGCGACGACGCGCTGGCCGCGGTCGCGGAACTCGGCGAAGATCTCCTCGTAGTCCTTGGGCACGTAGTCGCCGTCGCCCGCCTCTACCGGACGGGTGCTGTTGGTGAACACGACGTCGGGTTTGTCGACGGCCAGACGTTCCATGACCCGGCGCGACCAGTCGTTGCACTGGTAGTACTTCTGGCCGAACCAGGTGAAGACGTGCTCGGTCGTGAGAGCACACCCGACCTTGAGGTAGGTGGTCACGCGGAAGCCGTGGCGTTTGCCGATGGCGTCGAGGGCGGTGATCCACTGTTCGGCGTGCGACCCGCCGACGAGCGCGATCGTGCGAGTGGCGTCGACGTCGCCGTAGTACCCGACCTTGATGGACGGGTCCTTCCATCCGCTGATGATCGAGTCGTAGGAGGTGATCGGCCAGTCCATGTCGACGACGTTCGGGCTCGGTTGCGCGGTCACGTTCGGCACCGGCGCCCCGTCGAGGAACGCCCGCGCACCCGGGTAGAGGCGCGGGTCGAGATTCTGGGTGTCGAGGGTGGCGTTCGCGGCGTCGCGCTGCCAGGTCACCGCGGCAGCCCCGGTCGCGACGCTGATGACGACCAGCACCGCGACGAGCGCGCGACGGTAGCCGCGGGTGTCCTGCGGCGCCGGCCGCGCCGTGTCCGCCCGCTTGCGGTCGGCCTTGCCCGCGCGCAGCGGCGCCTCGACGTATTTGGTCGTCAGCCAGGCCAGTAGGACCGACACGGCCAGGATGGCGGTGCCCTCGAACCACGAGACGTCGTCCTGATAGCGCCAGGCCAGGTAGAAGATGAGCACCGGCCAGTGCCACAGGTACAGCGCGTACGCGATCGAACCGAGCCACACGAGTCTCGGATGCGCGAGGCCCCGGCTGACCCCGGACCGGATGGAGGTCTGGCCGGCCGTGCCCGCCCGGTCGATGGGGGCGGTCTGCGACGATCCGACCCAGATGAGCAGGAGGGTCGCCCCGACCGGCACGAGCGCCCACGCGGCCGGATATTCCTGGACCCCCGCGATCCACCACCCGCACGTGACGATGAGGCCGAGGGCGATGATCCCGAGCAGATCACGCACCCGCTGCGACAACGGGATACGCGGCATCCACACTGCGAGCAGACCACCCACGAGCGGTTCCCACAGGCGGGCGACGGTGTCGTAGTAGGTGAACGGCTGGTTGATCCCGTGGCGGTGGTTCGCCCACGCGAACGAGCCCAGTGCGACGACGCCGAGCGCGATCCCGACGACCCCCCGGACCACCTTGGGGTCGGCGAAGAACGCGGATCGGCGGCCCAGGGCGCGCAGCACCGCGCCCAGCGCCAGGGCGCACACGAGGGTGAGGACGAAGAACTGGCCCTGCATCGACATCGACCAGAGATGCTGCATCGGGCTGTTGGCGGAATCGGCGGCCGCGTAGTCCTGCGACTCGAACGCGAGATGCCAGTTCTGGTAGTACAGCGCGCTGGCCTGGAGTTCGGCGCCGAGCGGTCCCCACCGGGTCGTCGGCATGATCAGCGCGATCAGGCCGGCCGTGACCGCGAGCACCAGCAGCAGGGCGGGCAGCAGCCGGCGGAGGAGTCGGGAGAACCGCGGCCACGGATTGATCGCCGCACGCCACGAACTCGTCGCGGGCTGCGTGGCCAGGACATGTTTGAGCAGGGAAGCGACGAAGAAGTAGCCCGACAGGGTGAGGAAGACGTCGACGCCGCCGGACACCCGGCCGAACCAGACGTGGAAGATCGCCACCAGCGCGATCGCGACACCGCGCAGCCCGTCGAGGTCCAACCGGTACCCGGACGTGTTACCGGTCGCGGCGTCCTCGTTCGGGGTTGCGACGGGTGTCGCATCGGTCAGGGGCGTACGCACAGAGGGCGATGGTACTTGCCCGCACCTGAGGCCGGCCTGGCACGAGCGGGGTGTCGTCGGACCTCACAGCAGACTCGTGGGAATGCGCGCTCTCCACGAAGTCCGCGTCGCGGGCCCGGCAGCGCCGTACCATCCCTCGCATGCTGCTCTTGTCGATGGGCGTGTCGGTCGACGGCTTCATCTCCGATCGCGACGGCGACTTCAACTGGACGGTCCCCGACGACGGATTGTTCGCCTTCCACACCGAACGGGTGGCCGAACTCGGCGCCTTCGTGTGCGGCCGACGTCTCTACGAGGCGATGGTGGTCTGGGAGACCGACCCGCGGATGCGTGAGAACGAGGCCCACGCCGCGTTCGCCGACATCTGGACGGCGCTGCCCAAGGTGGTCTTCAGTCGCACCCTCACGGCGGTCGAGGGCAATGCCCGGCTGGCTCGGGGCCCGCTGGCCGACGAACTCACCGCGGTGCTGGACTCGACCGACGCCGACGTCGAGATCGGTGGTGCAGACCTGGCGCGGCAGGCCATCGAACTGGGATTCGTCGACGAGTTCCGCATCTTCCGGTATCCGATCATCGTCGGTGGCGGTACACCGTTGCTGCCGCCGGTCACCTCCCCGGTGCAGCTCCGACTCGCCGAGACCCGCACCTACGAGCAGGTGGTCTACGAGCGCTATCTCCGCGTGCGCGACGAGGCGTAGTCCTCAACCCCCAACGGGCGCCGGCGCGCGAGCCATTCGTTCTCGATGCGTCTAACCCTTCATCCGCACCGATCGCCCCGGCACCCTGTCGAGCAGCCATTGCACGCCGACAACCAGGGGAGATCCACACATGACAGCACGACGATCGGTAGCGATCATCGGGGCCGGGCTGGCCGGTACCAGCGCGGCGCTCGGCTTTCTCGACGCCGGGTTCGACGTCACGCTCTACAGCGATCGCGACCGCGAGTCGCTGCGCGACAAGGTGCCGCCGACCGGTGTCGGCGTCCTGTTCGGCAAGTCCCGTGAGTGGGACGCCGAGATCATCGAAGACCTCTACGAGGTCGGGAACACGACCGGCATCAGCGCTCGCCTGTACTCCGGCGTCGGTGACGAGCGTGCCCCGGTCCTCGAGTTCAACCCGGACTACGGCTATGTGGCCCAGGCCGTCGACCTGCGCCTGAAGGCCGACGACCGTCTCGGCCGATTCCTGGACCGCGGTGGCCGATTCGAGGTGGGTCAGGTCGACACCGACCGCCTCGACGCGATCGCCGCCGACGCCGACATCACGCTCGTCGCCACCGGCAAGGGCGGGCTCTCGACGCTCTTCCCGGTCGACGAGTCGCGCACGCACTACCGGGAACCGCAGCGCCGCCTGCTGCAGGTGACCCTCACCGGAGTCGATCACGGCCCCGAGTCCTTCGCCTACCGCAGCAGCGCCGGCGGTGACCACTCGCTGTTCAACCTCGACGCGCAGAACGGTGAGATCTTCGTCGGACCGTTCCTCCACAAGGACGCCGGACCGACGTGGTCGTTCATCGTCTTCGCCAAGCCCGACGGAGCGTGGGCCGGCCGGATCGACGACGTCCACGACGCGGTGTCCGCCCGGCAGACGATCTCCGGCATCTTCGCCGAGTTCTTCCCGGAGGACGCGCCGGTCATCGATCGGCTGCAGGTCATCGAATCCGACCCGGTCTCGTGGCTCAAGGGCGCGGTCACCCCGACGGTCCGGCAGGCCGTCGCCACCACCGCGGGCGGGCACCCGGTCGCGGCGATCGGCGACACCGCGATCGCCGTCGACCCGGTAGCGGGACAGGGCGCGCAGAACACGCTGATCCAGGTCGCCGAGCTCGTGAAGGCTGCACGGGACCACGACGGCGAGTTCACCGCGGAGTGGCTGTCGGCGGAGTTCGAGAAGCACTGGGAACGACGCGGACGGGCCGCCGTCGAGGTCACCCGGCTCTACCTGGGTGATCCCGACTACGCGACCCACCTGGAGCTGTCGTTTCCGGCTGCCGCCGTCAGTCCCGCGATCGCGTCGGCCCTGTTCGGTCTGCTGTCCGAACCGAATCCGCTCCTCGGTCTGCGGACCCGCGAGGACGTGGAGGGATTCATCTCCGCGGTGGCCGGAGAGCCGCACGACGAGGTCCTCGCCCGGTTCGCGCCGGCCGGGCGGTTCAGCAGCGCCACCCCGGCGGCCGTGAGCGCCTGACACCCGCCCCTCGGCGCCGATGTGATACGAACGACATCGTCGTTCGAGTCGGCGTCGAAGGGGGCAGATGTGAAGTCGGGGTGGACGCTGGCCGACGCGCCGCCGCAGACCGGCCGGGTTGCGGTGGTGACCGGTGCGAATTCGGGGATCGGACGCGAGATCGCGCTCGGGCTGGCGACGCTGGGCGCACATGTCGTGCTGGCGTGCCGCAATCCGGAGACCTCCGCGGAGGCCCGCGACGACATCGTCGGGAAGGTCCCGGGCGCCGAGCTGGAGATCGTCGATCTCGACCTCGCCAGTCTGGATTCCGTCCGTGCGGCCGCCGCCGAGATCGGCGCGCGTCATACCCGGATCGACCTGCTGGTCAACAACGCCGGGGTCATGCGGGCGCGTCGTGACCTGACGCCCGACGGTTTCGAGATGGACTTCGGCACGAACTACCTCGGTCACTACGCGCTCACCGGACTGCTGATGGACCGGATTCTGGCGGCCGATGCCGGGCGGGTGGTCACCGTCGGCAGCCACGCCCATCGAGCAGGCACCATCGACTTCTCCGACATCCCCATGGACCGGACCTTCAGCAGCGCGGGTGCGTACTCCCGTGCGAAGCTCGCGCAGATGCTGTTCGCGCTCGAACTCGACCGGCGCATGAGAAGTGCCGAGGTGTCGGCGATTTCGCTCGCCGCCCACCCCGGTGGCACCCGCACCGGGGTGATGCGCGAGCAGAGCAGATTCCTGCAGTGGGCATACCACGCGTCCTCGCTGCGATGGCTCACCGATCGTTTCATCATGGATCCGCCGGACGGAGCCCTCTCGGTCCTCCGCGCCGGCACCGATCCGAAGGCGCAGGGCGGCGAATACTACGGTCCCGTGGGAGGTTTCGGGCTGGCCGGTCCGCCGGTGCTGGTGGAGCCGTCGGCGAAGGCGAAGGACCGCGACGTCGCTGCGCGACTGTGGGACCTCGGTGCCGAACTCACCGGGGTGACCATCCACCTCGGCTCATCCTCGGCCCCCTGATCCGAACGAAGTGACCACCTCTGCTCCCTGATCCGAACGAATTGACCACCACCTCTGCTCCCTGATCCGAACGAAGTGACCACCACCTCTGCTCCCTGAGGTGCGAGGAGCGAAGCGACGAGCCACGAAGGGCTTCTCGTCAGATCGCGAACCGCCCGGCGAACGACCGCAGCGGGAGGTCGGTGCTCGTGACGATTCCCGGAGCGGCCTCGACGACCGAGCGGATGGCGTTCAGGGCGGGCAGCCCGGTGACCGTCATGCCGATCGAGGCGAAGTTCTCCGGCCTGGAGAGGTCGAAGCCCTTGCGCGGGAAGATCATGTGTTTGGAATAGATGTTGGGGTCGCCGGTGACCTGGGTGATGTAGCAGGCCTGGATGTTCCACGACGGGTCGGTGTGCGGGGTCATCTGCCATTCGAGATGGGACTCGACGCGGGCCACGCCGTCGACCATGCCCTGGTACTTGATGTGGCTGCCACCGAGCGAACCCTGCGGCAGCTGATACCAGCCGAGGTCGACGTCCTTGGTGCAGGCGCCCAGCTCGTAGGAGAACGCCACCTCGTCGAGTTCGAGTTCGAAGGCGTCGGCCATCAGATAGACCGAGTCCGCGAACACCGCGGTGTACTTGTACAGCGAGTCGGGGATGCTCGGGTCGTCGACCGGCAGGCCGTATCCGACAGCCTTCCAGGTGTCGACGGAGTGGTGACACGAGACGTCGACGGATTCGATGACCGTGACGTTCTCGATGTCGGCCACGTCGGCGGTGTGCACGATGCCGAGGATCTGTGCCAGGCCGGGATTCATGCCGGTGCCGTAGAAGGTGGCGCCACCGCGTGCGCAGGCCTCGGCGATGACGTCGCTGACCTTGCGGCCGGAATGGTGCGGGTGATTGGTGTCGCGATGGAAGCCGGTGATCCAGTCCGCGGTGGTCACGATGTCGATCCCGGCCTCGAGGACTTCGACGTAGAGGTCCTCGTCGGGGAACACGCCGTGGAATGTGAGCACATCCGGACGCGCGGCGATGATCTCGTCCACCGTGCCCGTGGCCGTCACGCCGACCGGATCGAGCCCGACGATCTCGCCGGCGTCGCGCCCGATCTTGTCGGGCGTGTAGCAATGCAGGCCGACCAGTTCGAGGTCGGGATGGGATCGGATGCGTCCGATCATCTCGGTGCCCAGATTTCCGGTGGCGACTTGGAAGACCCGGATGCGTTCGGCGGCGGTCATGGGAGATCCTTTCGGCGGAGCGACTTGTCAGGGCTGCGCGGCGGCGCGCAGCGCGTCGAGCTCGGATCGGCGGATGCGGACGAACTCCTCGCCCGTCGGGGGCACTGCACCGCTCGGTGACGAGGGATCGGCACCGTCGGGTCCGCCGTCGGGGTAGAACTGACGCGCCCAGTTCCGTAGGGCGGTGAAGCCTTCGTACTCTTTGCGGGACAGAGCGGGTGGATCGGAGTAGCGCTGGTGCGCCCAGATGTCGATGTCGGCGGCGAACTGCTCGATGACGAGATCGGCCATGATGGTGCCGTAGCGGGTGATATCGCCGGTTTCCTCGCCCGGCTTGCGGCCGATCCACACGGTGAACCGGACGTCGGAGGTGTGCTCGTCGACCGGGGTGACCGCCGGCATCGTGCGATTGTCGACCATGCCCCAGCTCTTGGTGACCGAACAGCCCAGCCCGGCATTGATGGATTCGACTCCGCTCGTGGCATTCTCGAGGGTCGCACCCTCGTCGAAGGCGATGGTGAAGTCGACGTAGGACACCGGTCCGCCGAAGTCGTGCCGCGTGAACTCCGGCATGAACGGTGTCTTGTGGACGAACTTGAAATGGGCGAAGTCGACGCCGTTCTCCATGATGTATTGCGGATGGATCTCGAGTCCCGGCCGGAAGAGGGTGGCCGCCGGGACCGGCGGGTAGTAGTCGGCCGCGGTGCGGTCGTCGCCGAAGTCGCCGAAGATGTCGGGCACGTCGAAATGCGGTGGGCGTCCGTCGATGTCGTGCCAGATCCAGACGGCCTCGTTGCGTTCGACGACGGGGTAGCTGCGGATGCGACGCCCCCGGTTGGGGTGTCGTTCGTACGGGATGCACACGTTGCGACCCTCGCGATTCCACTCCCAGCCGTGGAACGGGCAGACCAGGTTCTCGCCCTCGACGTGGCCGCCGTGTCCGAGGTGGGCGCCGAGGTGCTCGCAGAAGGCGTCGAAGACGGAGACCGTGCCGGACGCGGATCGCCACGCCACCATCTCGCGCCCGAAGTACTTCATGGTGTGGACCGACCTCACCGGGATCTCCGAGCACCAGGCGACCTGGAACCAGCCAGTGGGTGTCATCGAGAGGGGCGTTCTCGCCATGCGGCAACGGTAGGTCTCGTCGCCGCAGAATGCAAGAGGGTTCTATGAAAAGTATCGCGCCTGGTCAGCTGGCGGTTTCGGTGATCTCCGGACTCGGCGACGACGTATGCATGACGCGGTGTATCTCCGCGGTGAAGTCCTCGGCGGCCTCGATGTTCGACGCATGGCCGGTGTCGAGGACGACGAGGCGGTCGAGTTGGCCGCGAACCGACAGCGCATGGGCGATGCGCTGGGTCATCGCATGTGGGAGGAGCAGGTCGTGCCGACCACCGATCACCGTCGTGGGCACCGAGATCGCTTCGGCGCCGGTGGGGCCCATCGCCAACTGCAGAAGGGCGACCGCGGCCTTGGCGCGGGAGCTCGGCGTGCACGAGCGGGTCATCGCCAGGACGAACGCGGCATGATCGGCGGTCGCCGACCGGCTGTTCAGGATGCGATGCCGGATCACACTTCTCGTGAATCGGTCGCCGGGTAGGGGGAGCGGCACCGCCAGGGCCATCTGCAGCAACCACAGCGGTGCCTTGATGGGGCCGTTGACGAACGGCAGGACACGACTCTCGGTGGCGATCCCGCCCCAGGTCGTGTTGGCGAGAACCATTGCGGCGGCGCGGTCCTCGGCCTGTTGCCGGTGCCGGTGTGCCCACGCCTGGAGCGTGATGCCGCCCATGCTGTGCCCGACGAAGACCGCCTTCGAACCGTCCGGAACCGTCTGGGAGACAACCGCGTACAGGTCGTCGGCGAGTACATCGGAATCGAACTTCCGCCGGCCCCACGTGCTGTCGCCGTGTCCGCGCTGGTCGTATGCGATGACGTGATAGCGCTCGGCGAGGGCGTTGATCTGCGGATTCCAGTATTCGATGCAGCACGACCACCCGTGGATGAGCACCAGAACAGGAGCCCCTGAAGGGCCGTGATGGTGGACCCGGAGACGTGCGCCGTCATCGGTGACCGCCCACGACGTCCTGTCCGGCTCTCTCGAGTTGAAGAGGGCGTCGACGTACTGCCGCCGGCGGAGTCGTCGACGTGCTTCTGCCGGACTCAGTCGCGACCGGGCCCGACGGGCGACGGCTGCTCCGCTCACACTCATGGTGTCCTCCTCGACCCCGTGACACGCGTCACAGCAGACGCCCAACGATACAAACCGGGTAACCCCTCGTTCGCAAACGAAACATCTCGCCGGTCACGGCCTCGGCCATCCGGCTACGATCGGCGACCATGCCCACCTCGGACTCCGGCATGCCGGCCGCCGGCCCCGCGACAGCCGTCCGGCGAGTCAATCGGCGCGGGCAGGCGACGCGCGACGCGATGCTCGACGCCGCGATCACCTCGCTGGCGTCGGGTGACCCGGCATCGGTGTCGGGCAACCGCATCGCCAAGGACATCGGCGCCACGTGGGGTGCGATCAAGTACCAGTTCGACGACATCGACGGTCTGTGGGCCGCGGTGCTGCACCGCACCGCCGAGCATCGCGGCGACCTCCCGGTGAGTGTGAAACCCGAAGCGCCACTGGACCAGCGGGTCGCGGCCATCGTCGACCTCATGTACGACGGGCTGACCGCGCCCGAATCGCGGGCGATCGAGACACTTCGGGCGGCACTGCCGCGGGATCCGGACGAGCTGCGCCGGCAGTTCCCCAAGACCGCAGCCGAGTTCGCTTCTTGGGGGCCGTCGTGGATCGACTCGTGCCAGCGAGCGTTCGCCGACCTGGACGTCGATCCCGAACGTGTGCGCGAGGTGGCGGCATTCCTCCCCGGGGCCATGCGGGGACTGGTGTCGGAGAAGCAGCTCGGCACCTTCCAGGATCAGCAACTCGCCCGCCGCGGCCTGGCCAGGGCCATCGTCGCGCTTCTCGCGGCCTGAGCGCAGGCGGGGAGCAGCGTTCAGGACCCGGTGCCGCTGTCGGCGGCTCCCTCGTCTGGTTTCGTCGCAGGCCCGTTGGGTTATCCCGCGTCCGGGATGTCACGCCTTCACAGAAGGGGACGGTGATGCTTCTGCCGACCGGGCCGAGGGCCGAATCGTTCGCGATGCGCCGGGCGTTGACGTGCGTGCTGTGCCTCCTCCTGCTCGCCGGATGCGCCCGGCAGCCCGGTGGCGTGATGGCCGAACTCTCGCACTCGTCCGGTGACGTGGTCAGCGCGGTTGCTTCCGGAGAGGAAGGGCTGCGTTCGTGGGCCGAGGGTCGTGCACCGCGACAGTACGTTCGCGTCCTCTTCGACGACCTGATCGAGCAGTCGCTGTCCGCCTATGGAGCGGTCGTCAACCTGGACATCGACGACGTCGCCGACGAGCCGATGCGGGCCGGGGTCGAGGACGCGATGGCGGAGGCCACCCGTGTGCTCGTGGCGGCGCGGTCGGTGACGCTGCTCGAACGGGCGGACCCACGGGTGTCCGACTCGCGCGGCGCGCTCACCGAGATCGGCGAACGGCTGCAGCAGATCGTCGACGATCCGCGTTCCGCGGCCGGTGCGAGGGGATGAGCCGGTGAAGAACGTCATCGGCGTCGCGCTCGGCATCCTGACCGCCATCGGCGGGTTCCTCGACATCGGTGACATCGTGACCAACGCGGTCGTCGGGTCCCGGTTCGGGTTCGGCCTGGTGTGGGTCGTGGTGGTCGGCGTCATCGGGATCTGCCTGTTCGCCGAGATGTCGGGACGGGTCGCCGCGGTGAGCGGCCGGAGCACTTTCGAGATCATCCGGGAACGGCTCGGTCCCCGCATGGGCGCCGCCAACCTGGTCGCATCGCTGTTCGTCACCGGTCTCACCCTCACCGCCGAGATCGGCGGCATCGCTCTCGCGCTTCAGCTGGCCAGTGGGGTCGCACCGTTGCTGTGGGTGCCCGTCGCCGCGTTCGGCGTCTGGATCATCGTGTGGCGCGCCAACTTCAAGATCATGGAGAACGTGACGGGCCTGTTGGGGCTGTGCCTGGCGGTGTTCGGCGTGGTCTTCTTCCTGTTGCAACCGCCCTGGGGTCAGGTCTGGGATCAGATCAGCGCGCCCGCCATCCCCTCGCAGGAATCGGTACCGACGTACTGGTACTACGCCATCGCGCTGTTCGGTGCGGCGATGACGCCGTACGAGGTGTTCTTCTTCTCCTCCGGTGGCATCGAAGAAGGCTGGCGGCGCAAGGATCTCGCCCGTGAGCGATGGAATGTGCTGATCGGTTTTCCGCTCGGGGGTCTGGGGTCGATCGCGATTGCCGGTGTCGCAGCGTTGTACCTGATGCCGGCCGACATCTCGGTGGACTCGTTGTCGCAGGTCGTGTTGCCGGTCGTCCAGGCCGGCGGGCAACTGGCACTGGCGTTCGCCATCATCGGGCTGGTCGCGGCCACGACGGGTGCGGCCTTGGAGACGGCGTTGTCGACCGGTTACACCATCGCCCAGTACGCGGGGTGGCCGTGGGGCGCGGCCAAGAAGCCGCGTCAGGCAGCCCGCTTTCACCTGGTGATCATCGTGTTCCTTCTCGGGGGTGTCCTGATCCTCCTCACCGGGGTCGACCCGATCATGGTCACCGAGTACTCGGTCGTCTTCTCCGCGGTCGCCCTGCCACTGACCTACCTGCCGATCCTCGTCGTGGCGAACGATCGGGAATACATGGGAGACAACGTGAACGGACGGGTGCTGAACTTCTTCGGAACCATCTATCTGGGCATCATCGTGGTCGCCTCGGTGGCGGCGATACCGTTGCTGATCGTGACGGGGGCCGGGCGATGAGCTCCGACGACGACCGTCGGCTGTCGCGCCGCACCACGATCGATCTCCGCCTTCATCTGCTGGACAGGCAGATCCACGACCGGGACGGTGTGCCGCTCGGCGTCGTCGACGACGTCGAGATCGACATGCCCGACGACGGACCGCCGCGGGTGTCCGCGCTGCTCACCGGACGGGCGCTCTTCTATCGACTCATCGGCGGAGGTCCGCATGTGAGCGAGCTCGACCGGATCCCGTTCGACCGCGTCCGCGACATCGACGTCCGGGTCGCGATCGACGACAAGCAGGACGATCTCGAGCTCGCGTGGCCCGAACGATGGTGCCGGGACCACATCGTCGCGCGTATCCCGGGAAATGGGCAGCGATGATCGCCAGCGACCTGTTGAGCTGTGCCGTCCACGATTCCGGCGGCGATCACCTCGGTCACGTGATCGACCTCCGCTTCGAGGTGGAGGACGACGAACTGCGGCTCGTCGGGTTGCTCGTCAACCGCCGAAACCGCGTGTCCTTCCTCGGCTACGAGCGCCAGGGCGTCTCGCGGCCCTGGGCGCTCAACCGGTTCTTCGCTTGGCTGCATCGCGGCACGGTGCTCATCCCGTGGGCGGACGTGACTTCCGTCGAGGACGGGGCGGTGTGTGTCCGGGACGGTTTCCGTCGCCTCGACGCCTCGCTGGACACCGCGCATGCCGACGGTTTGGGGCGCCCGGTCGACGGGTAGATCTGGGACGGCCGACGCCGCGGTCCGCCCGGCGTGAATACTCTGCGATGGGAGTGTTGTCGCTGATGACGCAGGGACGCGATGATGGCGTGCAGGACAGCGGCGGTGCGGTGACAACGACACCGCGCCTGGCCCGCGCGGGGCTCGGGGACACCGGGCGAGTCCTGCTCGGCGTGCTCGCCCCGGTGATCGCCGAAGGTGTTGTGGCGCGCCGGAAGACGATGGTCCGCCTCGGTGGGCGAGTCGACACCCACGGCCGGGCCGCCCGGGTACTCAACGGCCTGCGGTCCCGCCACGACGCCGACGCGCTGGCTCTGACCTTTCCGCGCTCGATGGTGCTCGCGCTGCGCCCGCCGGCGGTGACGGCAACCCTCCACGGCACGCCGGAACCCTTCAACCCGGCGTCGAAGGAGAAGGTCGCAGCACTCTCCCGGTTTCAGCCGACGGGTGTGCTGATCTCGGACAACCGGCATCGGCAGGCGAGGCGGGAGCTGAACGAACTCGCCCTGCAGACCTCGGCGGACGTGCACTCTCTCCACCGGCGGTGTGGGGAGATCATCGAATCCGAAGTCGCGGAACTGCTCCCCACCCTCCCCGAGGGCCGTCTCACCTGGGACACCTACGTGGTCGCACACTGGCGCATGGTGCGCCGCTTCGTCTTCGGGGATGCAGCGCGTGACGACGAGACGGTGACGGACCTGCTGACGGTGCTCCGACGAGACGCCAACTGGGGGTACGCCTTCCCTCGTCGATCCGCCACCTACAACAACTTCCGACGACGTCTGGACCATCTGGTGGCCGCGGCTCCCGAGGACTCGCTGGCCGCAGTGGTCCGCAACGCGGTGGGCAAGCCCGGCTCGTTGGACCCGATCGGTCAGATCCCGCACTGGCTGTTCGCGTTCGACGCCGTCGCGGTGGCCATCCATCGGGCACTCGCACTGCTCGCGTCCCACCCCGTGACCGCGGCCGCCGCCCGAACGGAGGCCGCGGTTGTGGACTCCGCGGAGCCACGGGTCCTGCCGACACTTCGGGCGACCGTCCTCGAATCCCTGCGTCTGTGGCCGACGACCCTCGCCATCCTGCGGGAGGCGACCCGGGATGTCCCGTGGGACGGCGGCGTCGTCGCCGAGGGTGCGACCACGATCGTGATCGGGGAGTTCTTCCAGCGCGACGACGATGCGATGGACTTCGCACAGCGCTTCACCCCGGACGCCTGGACAGACGGACGAGCTCAGGAACTCGCCGGCGTCGTCCCGTTCAGCGACGGGCCGGGCGAATGCCCGGGACGCAATGTGGTGCTGATGTTCGCCACGGCAGTGCTGGCGGCGATCTGTCGCGACGTCGACCTCGACGACAACGTGCTCTCGCCACGGGCGCGAGCCGGTGTCGTGGACATGCCGCACTCGCTGGACCACTTCGACCTGAGGATCGAGCTCCGAGCCGTGCCGGGGTCGACGCGAGAAATCTCCCGTCCGCACGATTGACCAAAGCGCTTGTTGGGTAAGGACACCGAACCGACGAGCGGTTCGCGAGCGGGAACGACACCGGAGTCCGAGAAGTGGGCTGGTCGTGACCGGGAGAACCGGGGTGCCCAAGGCTGGGTTCGGTGCGGCACGATAGGAGACGACCGATGGGGTCTCACTGCAAGACGACGCGCGATCACGACGAGATCCGGGAGTGGGTGACCACCCATCAGGGTGTGCCGGCGCGCGTTCGCGACGTCAGAAGCGTCGGCGGAACCGGAGTGCTCCGCATCGACTTCACCGGCCGGACCGCCGACGAGTGCCTCGAGCACATCAGCTGGGACGAGTGGTTCCGCAACTTCGAGCGTGCCGAGCTCGCTCTCGTCTATCAAGCGGAGAAGTCCGACGCCGGCAGGACTTTCGCGAAAGTCGTGCCGGCGCCGGACTTCTGAGCCGTGTGAGCTTCTCCGGTCAGACGCGCCGGGCGACGTATCGGGCGCCCTCCAGCGTCATACCGTTCACCGAGTACAGCACGTGCAGGGCGTTGGGACCGCCGACCGGAGCTCCGTCGCAGATGGTGTCACCGGGGATGCAGTAGCGAACGGTGCGGCTGCGGTACGGCGCGGCGACCTTCACCGGGGGAGCGCCGATGTCGTCGATGAACCGATCCGACGGGGCGCCGTAGAGCACGATCGCGGCGACATTGCGGGCCATGTTCGCCGGCAGCGGCGGCGGGACGAACCGGTCGTAGGTGGCGTACCGCGCCGGCAGGTCGAGTCCCGCGTGCACGGAGTATCCCGCGACTACGGCGCCCTGGGAGTAACCGCCGAGGACGACCTTGGTACCCGGGCACTTCGCCGCCAGGTACTTGATGCGGTTCTGCGTGGTGCGGACGCCGTCGGCGACCGTCTGGGCGAACTTCAGCCGATTGTCGAACTTGTCGCTCGCGGGGTAGGGGACGCCGTAGGAGCTGACGGACTTGCCCGGCAGCTGCGAGCGAACGGCCTCGACGAAGGAGATGCCGGTGAGACCCAGCGGCGGAGACGTCTCGACGGTGCCGCGCGCGAACACCACCTCGACGTCGGAGCACGATGGTGCGGCCTGCGCGGTCGGTGTTCCGACGGCCACCGCCCCCGTGATCGCAGCGATGACACAGAGGACGGAAACACTCAGGCGTTTGATCACCCGCCCCATGGTAGAGATCACAGCACGGCGGGGTAAGGGCCTCATCGTCTCAAAGAACGAGGGAGTCCACACCCATCCGCGACCGGGTGCGCAACGAAGGACCCCGATGACCAGCCCATGGATTTTGTAGGATCACGTGACGTGCCGGACTCGACCGGCCGCTCGAAGCAGAGGTGAGTGCCCGGTGGACGCAGATGTGCATTTCAAGATCGCCGAACTGGCGCGGCAGATGCATGCGGTGCCGGAGAGCATCGAAGACAGCACCGGCCGGGTCCTGGACTCCATCACCGCCGGGGCCGTCGAGCATGTCCCCGGAGCTCGGTACGCGGGTGTCCTGCTCGTCGACCAGAAGAAGAACTTCGACACACTCGCGCCGACCGACCCGCTGATGAACGAGGCCGACCGGATCCAGCGGGAAACCGGGGAGGGTCCGTGCCTGCAGGCCGCCTGGGACCATCACACCGTGCTCGTCAACGACATCCGTCGCGACGAGCGGTTCCCGGCGTTCTCCGCCCGGGTCATCGACGAGACGCCGCTGCGCTCGAGCCTGTCGTTCAAGCTGTTCACCGACAAGGGAACCATCGGTGCGCTCAACGTCTTCTCCGACGAGACCGACGTGTTCGGGGAGGAATCCCTGGAGATCGGGCTCCTGTTCGCGACCCATGCCGCACTGGCGCTGCGAGCGGCGCGCCAGCAGCAGCATTTCCAGAGCGCTCTGGCGAGCCGGGACGTGATCGGCCAGGCCAAGGGCATGATCATGTACCGCTTCCGCATCGACGCGGTCCAAGCGTTCGCGCTGCTCCGGCGGCTGTCCCAGGACACCAACACGCCGCTGGCCAAGGTCGCCGAACAGCTCATCGAGCGGGAACTCGCCGAGCCCGTCGAGGCGGGAAACGGTTCGCCGTCCTGACCCCGGTCTTCCGTCGACTGGGCGCCGTTTTACGTCGACTGTGCACCGGCTAGGTTGGGCTCATGCGCAGCCGGCATGTGAGCGTGGTCATCAACGCCGAGCCCGCGAGGGTCTACGACTTCGCGGCCGAACCCGACAATCTGCCGCGGTGGGCCGCAGGACTGGCGACGTCGGAGGTGACCCGGCGTGGTGACGAACTCCTCGTCGAGTCGCCGATGGGCACCGCCACCGTACGGTTCGTCCCGCGGAACACACTCGGCGTCGTCGACCACGAGGTCGTGCTCCCCACCGGGGACACCGTGCTCAACCCGCTGCGCGTGCTGGCGCATCCGCAGGGCGCGGAGGTGGTCTTCACCATCAGGCAGCTGGCCATGTCCGACGACGAGTTCGACCGCGACACCCAGATGGTGGAGAAGGACCTCGCCCGGCTCAAGTCGCTGCTGGAGGCGGGCGGTCCGACTGCACGGTGAGGCGATGAGAACGGCCACGCGCCGAAGTCAACCTTGATGACCCAACGCGACTTCGAGGAGATCCCATGCCCCAGCGTCGACTGTTCTTCATCCACGGTGCGGGCGGTTACGTCGAGGACGGGCCGCTCGCGGACTCGTTGTCGGCTGCCTTTGGTGCGTCTCTCGACATTCCGAGGTTCTCCGACGACGACATGTCGATCGAGGCGTGGGCTCGACCGATCCGAGAACACCTCGCCGGGTTGGGCGCCGATGATGTCGTCGTCGCGCATTCCTTCGGTGCGACGGTACTGCTGCACGTCCTCACGGCGGACGGCGTACCAGAACCGAGAAATGTTGTGCTGCTCGCGATGCCGAACTGGGGGCCGGACGGCTGGGATGTTCCCCAGTACGTACCGGCCGACCACTCGCTCCCGAGCCACGAAGGGCTGACTCTCTCCCTCCACCACTGCATCGACGACGACGTGGTGCCCGTCGAACATCTGGATCTGAACACGGCGCTCCTCCCGGCGGCAACGGTGCAGCGGCACCCGGTGGGCGGCCACCAGTTCGACGGGCTCGCCGATGTGCTTGCGCGCGGGCGAGGTGGCCCCGACCCTGGGTAGGTACGCGACCCAGGTCCGGAGGGCACACATGGACGACAACCGATGAGTGAGCACGGCTCGGCCGAGACCGGGTCCCGAGGGGTGCCGGCCGCGTCGCCGGCGGGTCGATGGTTGATCGTCGCCGCGGTCCTTGGTTCGGGCGTCGCCTTCATCGACGGGACCGTCGTCAACGTCGCACTACCGGCCATCGCGCGTGACCTCGACACGGGCTTGCGTGGTCAGCAGTGGGTGCTCGACGGGTATCTGTTGACGCTGAGCTCGCTGTTGCTCATCGGTGGCGTCGCCGGTGACCGGTACGGGCGCCGGCTGGTGTTCGCAGGTGGTCTGGGTGTGTTCGCGGTGGCGACGGTCGCGTGCGGGCTGGCACCGACCGTCGAGCTGCTCGTCGTCGCGCGGATCGTGCAGGGGATCGCCGCGGCCGCCGTGGTCCCCGGAAGTCTGGCGCTGATCAACGCCGAGATCCAGCCGTCCGACCGGGGCGCTGCCGTGGGCTTGTGGGCCGGAATGTCCGGCGCGACCACCGCGCTCGGACCATTCCTCGGCGGCTGGCTCGTCGACGCGGCGTCGTGGCGATGGACGTTCCTGCTGAGCGTGCCGCTCGCCCTGGGCGCGCTGTGGATCGCGGTCCGGCACGTGCCCGAATCGCGGGGCGCGCCGTCCGACGCCCGGCTCGACATCGCGGGCGCGATCGCGATGACCGTCGGTCTCGCCGGCGTGATCTATGCGCTGATCGAGGGGCCGTCGACCGGGTGGAGCGGCGCAACCCTCGCCGCCGGGGTGACCGGTGTCGTGTCGCTCGTGGGTTTCGTGGTGATCGAGTCACGGGTCGCGGCGCCGCTCCTGCCGCTCGGACTGTTCCGCTCGTCGCAGTTCACCGGCGCCAACCTGACGACGCTCCTCGTCTATGCGGCGCTCGGTGGTGCGCTGTTCCTGCTGGCGCTGCAACTGCAGCAGAGTCTCGGCTACTCGGCGTTGGAGGCCGGCGCGGCGATGTTCCCGAGCACGTTCATCATGCTGTTCGGGTCGCCGCTGGTCGGCAGACTCGCGCAGCGCACCGGGCCTCGGCTGCCGATGACGGTCGGCCCGCTCATCGCGGCCGGCGGGTTCGCGCTGATGTCCCGGGTCGAGCCCGGCTCGGGATACGTGGATGCCGTCCTGCCGGGAGTGTTGCTGTTCGGGCTCGGGATGACGGTGACCGTCGCGCCCCTCACCTCGGCGGCACTCGCCGCCGTCGACGACGAACTCGCCGGAACCGCGTCGGGCGTGAACAATGCGGTGGCGCGACTCGCGGGTCTGCTGGCGGTGGCCGTACTGCCGGCCGTGGCCGGGATCGATGCGGGGCACGGGGATCCGCTCGGTGACGGTTTCCGCATGGCGATGTACATCTGCGCGGTGTTCTGTGCGGTCGGCGGGCTCGTCGCGGCGTGCACGATCCGGTCGAGCACCGACGTGCGGCCCCAGGTGCGGGCGGGCATGGACACCGCCTGCCAGGATGCGGCGACCCGGGCGGGTTAGTCGCGACGTTCGCCGGTACCGGCCGCGATGGCCCAGAGCACGAGGACGGGCTGGAAGAACAGTCGCGTCAGTCGCTTCTCGTCGGTGTCGAGGCCGAAGGCGTCGATGTGCTCGACGTACTGGTTGATGTTGCCGGGGAAGATGACGACGAAGAACGCGGCCACGATCCACGACACCACCTTGCGGTGACGGGGCAGCGCGATGAGCGCGGCGCCCAGAGCGATCTCGACCCCGCCGGAAGCCAGCACCACGAAGTCCTTGCTGAACGGCACCCAGTCGGGCACCTGCGCCTGGAATTCTTCGCGCTGGACGGTGAGATGGCCGACGCCGGCGATCGCCAGTACGGCTCCCAGGGCGATCCGCGCAATGGCCCGGCCCAGCGGCTGACGAGTGGTGGTCGGCGTGACGATCGACATGCAGGCTCCTCGATGGGGGTGGGTTCGGTTCTACCGCACTTCGTGGCGGAAGAGGTTTCGGACGGCCGGCATCGGTGACTTCGCGTCGTCGCGGGTCTTGGGGATTTTCTGGCACAGAAGTACCCACCTGTGATTGCATGTTGTGACCCCGGCCACTCCGACCGGGGTTGCTCGTTGCTCGCAGAGGACCGCCCATGACACTCGACACCGCACAGCCGCACCGACTTTCCGTCCCGTGGCTGCACTCGATGTCCGACGTAGTGCGAGGTGCGGCCGGCGTCGTGGTCACCACCGCGGCGTTCCTCGTCGCCGTCGCGGTGTTGGTGATCGCCCAGATCGTCGTGGTCGCCGCCCGGGCCGCGGTCGAACTCACCTGAGGTTCGCGACCGGTCAGGAATCGAGAAGCGTCCGGGCGGCTCGACGTCTTAGCGTCGAAGCATGACGAACATCAACGCACTCACACTCGAAGTCTCCGACATTGCGGCGGCACAGACGTTCTACGACAAGGCTTTCGGACTCGGTGACCGGTTGCGCCTTCGCGCGGGAGATTCACCGACGACGGGCTTCCGCGGCTTCGTGGTCTCGCTCGTCGTCGCCGATCCGACGGTCGCCGACTCCTTCCTCCAACCGGCGATCGACGCCGGCGCCACCGTCCTCAAACCGGCCAAGAAGTCCTTCTGGGGATATGGCGGCGTGGTCCAGGCGCCCGACGGCACGATCTGGAAGGTCGCCACATCGTCGAAGAAGCCGACCGGCGCGCCGGAACGTAAGGTCGACGATCTGGTCCTGCTGCTCGGCGTCGACGACGTCGCGGCCACCAAACAGTTTTACGTGAGCCACGGATTCGCCGTGGCCAAGAGCTTCGGCCGGAAGTACGTGGAGTTCGAGAGCGGACCCGGCTCGATCAAGCTCGCGCTGTACGGACGCAAGGCCGCGGCCAAGGATGCGGGTGTTCCCGCGGGCGGTTCGGGTTCCCATCGGCTGGTGATCGGCGGCGACGCCGTGGAACTGACCGATCCGGACGGGTTCGCGTGGGTGCCCGCGCCCCGTTCGCTCCTGGCATAAATCGCTCGGGAACAAGATTCCTGCCACCTGGGTTGAGTCGGTCAGACTTAACTCTGGAGGTTTCATGTCGAAGACATATTCACTACCGGTTCTCTTCGTCGCCGACGTCGTCCTGCTGCCCGGCATGGTCGTGCCCATCCCGCTCGACGATGCGGCCCAGGCCACGGTCGACGCCGCACGGGCGAGCGAGACCGGAAAACTGCTGGTCGCGCCGCGTCTGGACGACCGGTATCCCACCTATGGTGTGATCGCCTCGATCGTCCAGGTCGGACGCATCCCGGGCGGCGGCCTCGCCGCTGTCGTCAAGGGTGAACAGCGGGCACAGATCGGCACCGGAACACCCGGCCACGGTGCCGCGCTGTGGGTCGAGGTGACCGAGGTCGACGCCGTAGACGCCACCGACGAAGACCGTGAACTCGCCGGCGAGTACAAGAAGCTCGTGCTGGCGATGCTGCAGCGCCGCGAGGCATGGCAGCTCATCGACGCCGTCAACAAGATGTCCGAGCCGTCGGATCTCGCCGACACATCGGGCTATGCGGCGTGGCTGTCCGACGAACAGAAGCGCGAGCTGCTCGAGACGCCGGTGACCGCCGAGCGGTTGCGCCGGCTCATCGAATGGACCGGCGATCACCTGGCCGAGTCCGAGGTGACCGAGAAGATCGCCGAGGACGTCCGGGCGGGCATGGACAAGCAGCAGAAGGAATTCCTGTTGCGTCAGCAGCTCGCCGCGATCCGGAAGGAACTCGGCGAGGACGAGCCCGAAGGAGCCGACGACTACCGCGGCCGCGTCGAAGAGGCCGACCTGCCGGAGAAGGTGCGCGAAGCCGCGCTCCGTGAGGTGGGCAAGCTCGAACGCGCCAGCGACCAGTCGCCGGAGACCGGATGGATCCGCACCTGGCTCGACACCGTGCTCGACCTGCCGTGGAACACCCGCACCGAGGATTCCACCGACGTCAAGGGCGCTCGCGAGATCCTCGACGCCGACCACCACGGCCTCGATGACGTGAAGGACCGCATCGTCGAGTACCTGGCGGTGCGTGCCCGTCGCGCCGAACGCGGCCTGCAGGTCGTCGGCGGACGCGGGTCCGGCGCTGTCATGGTGCTCGCCGGCCCACCCGGCGTCGGCAAGACGTCGCTCGGTGAGAGCGTCGCCCGGGCGCTCGGCCGCAAGTTCGTGCGTGTCGCCCTGGGCGGTGTGCGCGACGAGTCGGAGATCCGTGGTCACCGCCGCACCTACGTCGGCGCGCTGCCCGGCCGGATCGTGCGGGCCATCGGCGAGGCGGGATCGATGAATCCCGTTGTGCTGCTGGACGAGATCGACAAGGTGGGGTCGGACTACCGGGGCGACCCGGCCGCCGCGCTGCTCGAGGTCCTCGACCCCGCGCAGAACCACACCTTCCGGGATCACTACCTCGATCTCGATCTCGACCTGTCCGACGTCCTGTTCCTGGCGACCGCCAATGTCATCGAGAACATCCCGTCGGCCCTGCTCGACCGCATGGAACTCGTCACGCTCGACGGTTACACCGAGGACGACAAGGTCGCCATCGCCCGCGACTACCTGCTGCCCCGGCAGGCCGAGCGTGCGGCCCTGACGCCCGACGAGGTGACCGTCACGGATGCGGCGTTGCGCGAGATCGCGGCCAACTACACCCGTGAACCCGGTGTGCGACAGTTCGAACGGTTGCTGGCCAAGGCGCTCCGCAAAGCGGCGACCAACCTCGCACAGGGGACCGCGACGGCGCCCGTCACCATCGACGAGCCCGAGCTGCGTGACTACCTCGGCCGTCCGCGCTTCACGCCGGAATCGGCGGAGCGCACGGCGGTCCCCGGTGTCGCAACGGGTCTCGCGGTCACGGGAATGGGTGGCGACGTCCTGTTCATCGAGGTGAACGCCACCGAGGGTGAGCCGGGTCTGAAGCTGACCGGCCAGCTCGGAGACGTGATGAAGGAGTCCGCACAGATCGCCCTGTCGTACGTGCGGGCACACGCCGAACAACTCGGCGTCGACCCGAAGGCGCTCGACAAGACCATCCACGTGCACGTTCCGGCCGGAGCGGTGCCGAAGGACGGTCCGAGTGCCGGCGTCACCATGGTCACCGCGCTGGTGTCGATGGCCACGGGACGCCAGGTTCGCAGCGATGTCGGTATGACCGGCGAGGTCACGCTGAACGGGCGCGTCCTGCCGATCGGCGGGGTCAAGCAGAAACTGCTTGCCGCACAACGCAACGGGCTGAAGACCATCTTCATCCCGCAACGCAACGAACCCGACCTCGACGACGTGCCGGCCGAGGTGCTCGACGCCCTCGACGTCCGCCCCATGGCGGACGTGGCGGAGATCGTCGCGCAGGCATTGGAAGCCGCTTCCGACGCGCAGTGGACCGCGGCCTGACGGTGCTCGAACGATGACACCCCGGCGGGTGCGTGGATCGTCCACGCGCCCGCCGTTGTGTTGTCGTCCGTCAGAACGGCGGTGGGTCGTCGTCGTGGTTGGTCGCTCGATGGTGGGCCGCCTCCGACCGGGCATGTCGATTCGCTTCGCGCTGTGCCTGGTTGCGGGCACGTTCTTCTCGCCGCTTCGCGTGTTTCGCGGCGGTTCGTTCGGTGATCGTGCGTGGTTGTCGGCCGTGCCGGTCGGGCACGATGACCCGCGGGTTCGGTGGGGCTTTCGCGGCTTGTTCGAATCGGATGCGACGCAGGTTGGGGAAGAGGTCTTCGAGGGTTTCGGCCTCGCCGGGGATCACGAAACCTTCCGGCGTCACGAATTCGGTGACCAGCCGGCCCTGCTCGTCGCGATACTGCACGTCGGTCCAGTCACCGTGGGTTTTGTGGAGATGCCCGGCACGGCATTTCGCGTTGAGGTTCTCACTCGACGTCGCGCCGCCACGCGCTGGCCGGGCGTGGTCGTACTCGGCGACGTGATCGACATCGGCGGTGAACGCCGACCGCGTGCACCCCGGTTCGGTGCAGTAACCGTCGCGCACCCGCACGAACTCCGCACACGCTGTGGTCGGCCGATACGGATCACCCGGCAACGCACCCGGGAACACGATCACACTGGCGGCGTCCGGCCGTGGTGCGGCGGCGTTCGCGGTCCGCGTGCTCGCATCGTCTGCGGCGACGACCCGGCCGGGTGGTGTGCGTACCGGGGTGACCGGGGCCAGGGTGGCGTCGTGCCGGGCGGCGAGGTCACGCACGTGCTCGTCGCAGATCACCCCGTGTCCGTCGACCCATCCGGGCCCGGACCCACCGGCCAGCGTGTCGGCGTCGGTCACGACGTGGATCACGATCTCGGTGCCCGCCGCCGCGGCGGTCGGGTCAGGAGGTGTTGCGGTGCAGTCGGATTCCCCACACGCGCAGGCGAACACCGATCGGGTGAGCAACGCGCACATGGCATCGGACTTACGTTGACCCAGGGTGCGCCCATCCCGCTCACACACCGATGCGGCAAGCGCGCACCGACGCCTGGCAGGCCCGAACGTTCTCGGCGGCCATGACCGCGGTGATCTCGGCGGTGCCGTCGCCACGGTTCTCGGTCCACACGCCACGGTTGTCCAGCGCTTCGCGGCGCCGTTCGCGGACCGCGTCGGCATCGTGGCCGAAGACCAGACGGTCGATCATGTCGCGCAGACCCGACGTCGACCACGACCCGCCCCGACCACGTAGCAAGTCGGCGATCGATTCATCGAGCACCTCGATGATCCGGCGACTGTCGGGGTCGTCGGGATCGAGATGGTGATCGTCGGACACCAGGTGGGTTCGGGAGATGATCTCCCGGATCTGGTGCGCGGCGATGATCCCGTCGCGCAACGTCTCCAACACCCGCGGTAGCCGATCACGAAGACACAGCGCGTCGTCGACCAGCGCCGCCGCACGGTAGCGGGAGATGCCCGCTTCGCGGGCCACCCGGGCGACGATGTCGCCGAATCCATCAGAGACATAACTGGAACCGGTCGGGGTCAACAATCGGTCGCACAGCACCAGGATCGTCTGATAGCGACACCACGCCAGATACGACTCCCCAGCCCGGACAGCACCCAGGCGTTGCATGTGTGAGACCGTGTCGGCATCCGACGGGCAGGCAGCATCGACCCCGGCGAGGAACTCGCCCGGTAGATCCGTCCACGCCCCCACAGTGCCCCCCAAGACGCTGCAACCCGATCGAATCGACCGGTCCGACTGAATGCTTCCAAGGTAAACCCGACCACCGACAAGAATGCTCCGCCATCCGCTACATGAGTCCGACGGTGCGGGCGGCTTTCTCCGACAACAGGTACAGCGCATAGGCGAAGTACGCCACGATCGCGGCGGGCAGGAGCCACAATGCGGCAACGGCCGCAACGAGACTCGCCGCCCACTGTCGTCCCCACAGCGGTGCGGCGACGAAGATCATCAGCAGTGAGAGCGCGAGCGAGACCGCCGGTGACGACGTCGGCCACGGCCAGCCGAAGAGCAGTGCCCCAGTCGAACCGACAGCCGCCGAGATGCCGACAACGCTCAGCAGCAGCCAGACGATCACACTGAGGCGTCGCCATCCGCCGGCGACCCACCGCGTGCGGAGCGCCACCGCCGACCACATGATCCACCGTTTGAGCCACGGAACGCCCGACGTTCGCATCATCTCGCGGAAGAAGCGATCGGACAGCGTGTCGCTTCCGAGTGCGCCGGAGTTGACGGTGCCCGTGATGAGTTCATCGTGGATGAGTGCGGCGAGTGAGTGTCTGCCATAAGGGTTTTCGAACCAGCGCAGAAACCGGGGGATCGAGGCGAGGTCGGTCGGGTTGTCGTCGCGGGGGACGAACGTGCGGGCTGTGTCGACGGCTCGTCGTGCCTGCGGCTCAGTTGTGCCCCGATCGATCAGCTGTCCGACGAGGTACTCCTCGACAGCGGGATCGTCGAACCGGAATGCGTTGCGCACGAGAAACTGTCGTTCATCGGTCTGCGCGATCTCGACCTCTCCGCGCCCGGTCGGATCGTCGACGACGAAGCCCGATTCGGGTGCCACCCGCCATGACACCCATCGCTCGTCGCCCGATGTGTGCTCGGCCATCACCACCTCCGCGTCGAAGGGATGTATCGACGGTAGCGCTGATGTTCAGCGGGAGGGTGCGGAATGCCCGGCTCACCCGGTGGTGCGGTCGAGCAGCACCTCCACCAACTCCCGTCCGGTCTCGATCACCAGCCTCACATCCGTATGACGTTGTGCCCGGAATCCGGTCACAACGTCATACGCGTATCGAGGGCCTCCGCCGCTTGGCAACAGCACCGAGAAGGGGCGACGATACGCTGTCCCGCATGTTCTCTCGACAGCGAGCCGCCATGGCCGCAGCCACCATGCTCGCGGGGATAGTGGTGCTCGGGCTCGCTTCGTGCGGGCTGATCGGGGAGAACGGGGCTGCGACCGACGACCCGGTCGTCGAATACGGCCTGGACGGAACCGGCGTGGCGCCATGGTCGTCGCGTGCCCCGGCGACCGGGACATCTTCCGCGGCGACTCCACCGAGAGGCCCCGCCATCGGGCAACCGGGCGTACATTGCGGTTGGGTGTCCGCAACTGCCGACGAACTGCCAGTTGTTGTCCTGAGCGGACAGGTCGACTGCGTGGAGGCAATGACGGTGACTCAGAGGTACTTTGACTCGATATCCCGGGCGCATGGACAAGACCTGGCCCTGACCGTGAATGGCTGGTCGTGCCTGCGCGCGACCGTCCCAGGGTGGTCGTACGCCGATTCCTACTACATGTGTGCCGCCACCGCGAACGTGGGCACAGTACGGATTGGCTGGTGAGACGCGGTGTCGGCGGCAACCTGAGCGTGCGGAGCTGACGCGTTGCCCTGGCTGTGTACCGCCGCGATCGCGAGGCCGTACGCGGCAGCCGCCGACCTCGGCCCGTGCCGGCATCGCGGCGCAGGCGTGGGATGGTCTCGCCTCGCGCACAGAATGATTGACTGATGCCCATGGCAGATCGTGGTCGTCGCGAGGCTCTGGTGTTGTTCGCCATGCTGGCGACCGCGGTTCTGGTGTTCGGGGTCGTGACGGTGCTGAACGGCAGGGAAGAGACCGAACATCCCGCCCAGGTCCGGACCCTGGAACCGTTGCCCACCCAGCCCGGTGTTCGATGGAAGGTGGATGCGGCGTCGCTGTTCGGCAGCGAGTTCCGCGATGCGTATGTGCGTGTGACTGCAGCCGGCGAAGACGCTGTGATCGTCGTCGCCACCCCGATCGCGTTGGGCAAGAGAAGAGCTCTTCTGGCACTGGACCCCGACACCGGGCAGCCGCTGTGGAACACGCCGAGGACCGGATGGGACAGCGAATGTTCGATCAGTCGCGACGGACGGCCGGCCTGCACTCGGCAAGTCCGCGACGGGGATGCGGTCGCCACCAGGGTGTCTTTCATCGACCCGCGCACCGGTGAGGACGACACCACCGCGACCATCCGAGCCCCTGGCTGGTCGACCATCAAGCGTGCCGGTGACGGCTTCCTCGTGGAGACGGACGGAACCGAGAACATCGCCATCCCAGGGGAGATCTCCGAAAGCGAGGCACAGCATCTCGAACTTCGTTGGGAGCGAGTGACAGACCCTCCTGACCGGCAGAAGACAATCACCATGTTCGACTCGCGCGGCCGTGAGAGCTGGTCGGTCAAACCGCCCGTCAATCACGGAGAATCGGTCGTTTCCGACGCCGGCAACCTGTTCGCCGTGAATGACCGATCGCACGGCGGTTTCACTGTCTACCGGTTGGACACCGGGAAGGCTGTGTACTCCGCGCTGCGTCGCACCGACGATGAGTCCGACCCGATCCCGGACAGCATGGTCCTGCACCCGTTCGGGTTCGCGACGAGCTCGGGCTCACTCACAGCGGATTCCCGCGTCGAGTTCTTCGACGCCAGTGGTGCGAGAACCGGCGAACTGTCGGGCTGGCGCGTCGCTCGCGGGAGCCTCGATCCGGTCATGTTGGTCGACGGCGACGAACTCGCCCTGTCGTCAGGGGCCGCGGTCGGGATCGGGTCGATTGCAGATCAGACCGTGCGTTGGGAAACCGACAGGTCGCGGTCCTCGCTGCAACTTCTCGATGAGAGATACGCGGTGGCCCCAGTGGACAGCGACTTCGGAGTTGGTGCTCCGCAGGAGAACGAGACGTGGACGGTGTTGGATGCACAGACCGGTGATCGACGAGGCCAAGCGTCCATCGGGTCCAGGCAGGACCTCTTCGGCTTCGACGGAACCAGAATGCTCTTCCTGGGCGAGACGGAATCCGATCACCAGCCAGACCTGTCGAAATTGAGTGCATATGACGTCGAGACAGGCGAGCAGGTCTGGGGATTGACAGCGCCTACCGCCACCGCCTTCTGGCAGTCGCTGGGGCCGTACCTGTTTCTCGTCGACAACAGCGCCGACGCCTCTCCCAGTTCGATCGCTCGGTATTCCTCATGAGCCGTCATCGCCCGACCTGCGGATGACGAGCTTGAGCCATACCTGCTCAACTTTTTTCGACGACCCGGGAACAATCCGCCGACGAGGCCCGTTACACACTTCGAGAAACCTGAGCGATGTGGACTCAAGTAGGTTTGACTCGGACCCGCTTTTTCAGTAGGACATGAGTCGGACGCACTGAAGTCCGGTCCCGCAGAGTTTCGCCACGACATCCCCGCGGTCGCGAGACCTCGGGACAAGGACTCGGGTGCACACCCACAAACTAGGAGGAAGCCAAACATGTCTCGTGCTGTTGGAATCGACCTCGGTACCACCAACTCGGTGGTCGCCGTGCTCGAAGGCGGCGAGGCCGCCGTCATCGCCAACGCCGAAGGCGCGCGGACCACACCGTCGGTGGTCGCGTTCGCGCGTAACGGCGAGGTGCTGGTCGGTCAGCCCGCGAAGAATCAGGCGGTCACCAACGTCGACCGCACCATCCGCTCCGTCAAGCGCCACATGGGCGAAGGCGACTGGACCGTCGAGATCGACGACAAGAAGTACACCCCGCAGGAGATCAGCGCGCGCACGCTCATGAAGCTCAAGCGCGACGCCGAGTCGTACCTGGGTGAGGACGTCACCGACGCCGTCATCACGGTGCCCGCGTACTTCAACGACTCCCAGCGTCAGGCCACCAAGGAAGCCGGCCAGATCGCCGGCCTCAACGTGCTCCGCATCGTCAACGAGCCGACCGCGGCCGCCCTGGCCTACGGCCTCGACAAGGGCGAGAAGGAACAGACCATCCTGGTCTTCGACCTCGGTGGCGGTACCTTCGACGTCTCGCTGCTCGAGATCGGCGACGGCGTCGTCGAGGTCCGCGCGACCTCCGGTGACAACCACCTCGGTGGTGACGACTGGGATCAGCGCGTCGTCGACTGGCTCGTGGAGAAGTTCAAGAGCCAGAACGGCATCGACCTGACCAAGGACAAGATGGCCCTGCAGCGTCTGCGTGAGGCCGCCGAGAAGGCCAAGATCGAGCTCTCGAGCTCGCAGAGCACCTCGATCAACCTGCCCTACATCACCGTCGACGCCGACAAGAACCCGCTGTTCCTCGACGAGCAGCTCTCGCGCAGCGAGTTCCAGAAGATCACCTCTGATCTGCTGGAGCGCACCCGCGCACCGTTCCAGGCCGTCATCAAGGATGCGGGCATCTCCGTCGGCGACATCGACCATGTCGTGCTCGTCGGTGGTTCGACCCGTATGCCCGCCGTCACCGACCTGGTGAAGGAACTGACCGGTGGCCGCGAGCCCAACAAGGGCGTCAACCCGGACGAGGTCGTCGCCGTCGGCGCCGCACTGCAGGCCGGTGTGCTCCGCGGTGAGGTCAAGGACGTGCTGCTGCTCGACGTCACCCCGCTCTCCCTCGGCATCGAGACCAAGGGCGGCGTGATGCACAAGCTGATCGAGCGCAACACCACGATCCCGACCAAGCGGTCGGAGACCTACACCACGGCCGAGGACAACCAGCCGTCGGTGCAGATCCAGGTCTATCAGGGTGAGCGCGAGATCGCCTCGCACAACAAGCTGCTGGGCAGCTTCGAGCTCGGCGGCATCGCCCCGGCACCGCAGGGTGTCCCGCAGATCGAGGTGACCTTCGACATCGACGCCAACGGCATCGTGCACGTCACCGCGAAGGACAAGGGCACCGGCAAGGAGAACTCCATCCGCATCCAGGACGGTTCCGGCCTGAGCAAGGACGAGATCGACCGCATGATCAAGGACGCGGAGGCCCACGCCGACGAGGACCGCAAGCGCCGCGAGGAGGCCGAGACCCGCAACCAGGCGGAGTCGCTCGTCCACCAGACCGAGAAGTTCCTCAAGGAGAACGAGGACAAGGTCCCGGCGGAGGTCAAGGAGAAGGTCGAGGCAGCCGTCTCCAACGCGCAGGAAGCGTTGAAGGGCACCGACACCGCCGCGATCAAGACCGCGATCGAGAAGCTGTCGGAGGAGTCGCAGGCCCTCGGCCAGGCGATCTACGCCAACGCCGCGGCAGAGTCCCCCAACGGTGAGGCTGCCGGCGCCGACAGCGATCCCGACGTCGTCGACGCCGAGGTCGTCGACGACGCTGACACCAAGGAGAACAAGTGACCGCAGGATCCCATTCGACGAATGGGTCCGGCGAGGAGCCGGTGACGGTGACCGACCGTCGTCGCATCGACCCGGAAACGGGTGAGGTGCGCGACGAGCCGGCCGCCGGACCCGGCCCGGCCGACGCCGGACCGGTCGTCGACGAGTCACAGGTCGGCGAGGAGCAGGCCGACGCCGCACCCGACGAACCGGATGCACGCGTCGCCGAACTGACGGCCGACCTCCAGCGTGAACGCGCCCAGTTCGCCAACTTCCGACGGCGTGCCGCCGAGGAGAAGCAGGGCTCGGTCGCCTACGGCAAGCAGATCCTGATCGACAAGCTGCTGCCGGTCATCGACGACCTCGACCGTGCCCGCGAGCACGGCGATCTCGACAGCGGGCCGCTGCGTTCGGTCGCCGACAAGCTGGCCGGTGTGCTGGCCGCCGAAGGTCTCGTGGCCTTCGGTGCGTCGGGTGACGAGTTCGATCCCGAACTCCACGAAGCCGTGCAGCACGACGGCACCGGAGCACATCCGGTGATCGGATCGGTGTACCGATGCGGCTACCGCCTGGGCGAGAAGGTGATCCGCACCGCGATGGTGACGGTCACCGATCCCGCTCCCGCGGGTGACCAGACCGGTGCACAATAGAGCGAACACCGATCCCTGAGGTGCGAGGAGCGCAGACCGCGAACCTCGCACCTCAGGTTCTTCGCAAGACATTCATCCAGACAACAGAACTCAAAGGAGGTGACGTCTGGTGGCACCACAACGTGAGTGGTTAGAACACGACTTCTACAAGGACCTGGGCGTTGCTTCTGACGCTTCGGCTGAAGAGATCAAGAAGGCCTATCGCAAGCTCGCGCGCGAGCTGCATCCGGATGCCAATCCGGGTGACACCGCGGCCGAGGAGCGCTTCAAGCGGGTGTCCGAAGCCCACAGCGTGCTCGGCGACTCCGAGAAGCGCAAGGAATACGACGAGACACGCGCCATGTTCGCCGGCGGACGATTCCGCGGCGGCGGCAACGGCTTCCCGGGCGGATTCCCCGGCGGCGGAACCACCTACACCACCGGCGGTAACGACTTCGACCTCGGCGATCTGTTCGGCGGGGCGCAGACCGGCGGCGGCGGCGGGGGCGGTTTCGGCGACATCTTCGACGGACTGTTCAACCGCGGCGGCGGAACGCAACGTACTTCGACGGCGAGCCGTCCGCGTCGCGGCAAAGACCTCGAGACCGAGACGACGCTCTCGTTCTCCGATGCCGCGCTCGGCACGACCGTCCCCCTGCGGGTGACCAGCCCGTCCCCCTGCACCACCTGCCACGGTTCGGGCGCCAAGCCCGGAACGAGTCCGCGTGTGTGCGCGAACTGCAACGGTTCGGGCTTCGTGAGCCGCAACCAGGGCGCGTTCGGTTTCAGTGAGCCCTGCCAGGACTGCCAGGGCACCGGTTCGCGGATCGACGATCCGTGCACCGACTGCGACGGAAGCGGCGTGAAGGTCCGCGCACGCACCATCAACGTGCGGATTCCTGCCGGCGTCGAGGACGGACAACGCATCCGGCTCGCCGGACAGGGCGAGGCCGGGCGGCGTGGGGCCCCATCGGGTGACCTGTACGTCGTCGTGCACGTGACCCCGCACAAGCAGTTCACCCGCAGCGGCAACGACCTTCGGGTGCAGTTGCCGGTTCGGATCTCCGAACTCGTTCTCGGAGCGACTGTCTCGGTCCCGACGCTCGAGGGCTCGGTCGGGGTGAAGATCCCGCCGAACACCACCGACGGCCGCACCCTGCGGGTGCGTGGTCGCGGTGTGCCCAAGCGGTCCGGCGGTGCGGGCGACCTGCTCGTCACCGTGAAGGTCGCGGTGCCGAACAAACTCGACGAGGCCGCGGTCGAGGCGATGCGCGCCTACGATCAGGCCGAGCGGGCAAGCGGTTTCGACCCGCGGGCGGACTGGGGGCGATGAGTGATGGCCGGTCAGAAGAACTTCGACGCCGACGGCGCGACCTTTCTGATCTCGGTCGCCGCCGAACTCGCCGGCATGCACGCGCAGACCCTGCGGACCTATGACCGTCTGGGGCTGGTCACCCCGCAGCGGACGAGTGGCGGCGGGCGCCGCTACTCGTCCCGAGACGTCGAACTCCTGCGGGAGATCCAGCGTCTCTCGCAGGAGGAGGGCGTCAACCTCGCGGGCATCAAGCGCATCATCGACCTGAGCAATCAGGTGGAGGCTCTCCAGCACCGCGTTCGCGAGCTCACTGACGAGGTGCAGGCGTCGCGGACCCGCCGCGGTGGCGAACTCGTCCCGGTGCCGCGCACCAACGCCCTGGTCGTATGGCAGCCGCGACGTAAGCGCACCACCGACTGACTCATCACACCCCTCGCCGGGCCCGACATCCGATCGGGTCCGGCGTCGTGGCGCCCGGGCGCAGTTTTCGACGCGAGCCGGTCGACGTGCGTAACGTTGACCGCATGGCTTCTGAACCCGTCACCACCGTCGACTCCGGTCCCCACAAGGTCTCGCGTCGGGTGGTGGTGAACGCCCCGGCCGCCGATGTGTTCGCGCTCGTGTCGAACCCCCATCGCCATCCCGAACTCGACGGCTCCGGCACGGTGCGCGACACCCCCGTCAGCGGGCCCGAGACATTGACCCGCGGCGCGCGTTTCAGCGTCGGGATGAAGCAGTTCGGTGTGCCGTACAAGATCACCTCGACCGTCACCGACTTCGAACCCGACCGGGTCGTCGAGTGGCAGCATCCGATGGGCCACCGCTGGCGGTGGGAGCTCGAATCGACCTCGCCGACCACCACCGCCGTCACCGAGACGTTCGACTACTCGACACTCCGGGTGCCGAAGGTCATGGAACTCCTCGGCTACGACAAGAAGAACGGCAAGGGGATCGAGGGCACACTCCGGGCGCTGGCGGCCCGGTTCGCCTGAACCCCGGCCGCAGATGGACTCCTCCGCCGACTCGCCGGCTCAGCCCGTCGTCGTCCTCGGCATCGTCGGGGCGCCCGGCCAGGCCATCGGTCTCGCGCGCAAACTCGTCGATGACGGCCTGACCGAACACGTCCAGACGACGTTCCCGGGCGCCCGATGGCAGATCGAACTCGTCGAGGCCGGACTCGTGCAGCCGCCGGCCGGCGACGCCGAGATCGTCGATGCCACGAGAGACCTACTGCTCGAACGTGAATGGGACCTCGTGGTCCACCTGACCGACCTTCCGCTGCACGTCGGCAAACGCCCGGTCGTGGCGCATGCCAACGCCGTGCACGGCGTCGCGGTCCTCTCGGTGCCCGCGCTCGGCGCGACCGGCGTGCGACAGCGGACCCGCGCGATCATCACCGGACTCGTCGGGCAACTCCTCGGCGCCGACGCCGACGACCTTCGCGAACACCAGAAGTCGCCGGCGCGATCGGCGTTGCGTCACCGTGTCCGTCAGCTCGGGACCGACGTCGACGACGAGGGCACCGCCTTCACCGCGCGCGTCCTGACGGGCAACCTGCGCCTGCTCACCGGCATGGTGCGGGCCAACCGCCCGTGGCGTCTCGCACTCGGCCTCACCCGCGCGCTCACCGGAGCGATCGCGGCCGGGGTCTTCGCGCTGGTGACAGCCGACATCTGGCTGCTCGCAGACACTTTCGGCGGGATTCGACTCACCGGTGTCGCGCTCGGATCCATCATCGCCATCACCGCGACGCTGATCATCGGTGCCGACCTCTGGGAACGCGGCAGCTCTCGACAGACGCGAGAACAGGTGGCGCTGTT
Organism: Gordonia sp. KTR9; assembly: GCF_000143885.2. Classification (NCBI taxonomy): domain Bacteria; kingdom Bacillati; phylum Actinomycetota; class Actinomycetes; order Mycobacteriales; family Gordoniaceae; genus Gordonia; species Gordonia sp. KTR9. Next base: position 4,790,132 of record NC_018581.1, on the reverse strand, counting down.
CAACATCGTCACCGTGATCACGGTGGCCCTCGGTGTCGCAGCCCTCTACGCGGCACTGTTCGTGCTGTCCGCGCTCGGCGCGATGTGCCTCGTGGTGCCGGAGGTGTTCAGTTCGACCCTCGGGCACCCGGCCGGCCTCACCGACTATCTGGAGGTCGCCTGGCTGACCTGCTCACTCGCGACCGTCGGAGGAGCCCTGGGGGCGGGCCTGGAAACCGACGAGGCGGTCCGCGTCGCCGCCTACACCCAGCATGCCGCCGAGCCGATCTGAGCAGTACACCGGACACGGTCGGGTGCCCCCCTCTACACGCCAGCCGCTAGGCTAGCGGGTCAGGACGCCGCAGCAGGCCGGCGACGGGAGGTGAACCATGTCCGAGGTACCGGGAACCGGTCCGTTGCCAGGGTTCGTGGTTCTGGGCATCTCCGTCGTCGACGACCAGATCAGCTCGGTGGTTCGTGACGCCGACGGACACATCCTGGCGAGCAACCTCGTGGACCTCCCCGACGCGTCGGCCGCCGGTGCCGAGGCCGCCATCGTCGAACTCGTCGACTCCGTCCCGGTGGAGGTCGATCGGATCGGCATCTCGGCGTCGCGTGCGGACGTCCGCGATCATCTGGCCCGGGTCTTCGCGCCGGGCGCGGCCACGGGGCCGTCCTGGAGCGACAAGGTCGTCGTCACCGGATACGCCGCGGCCCTGGCCGAGATCGCCTGCACCTACTCGACCCGCGGCGGTGTGGTCGCCGTCGTCGACCTCGATCGCAACGCGGCACCCGCGGCCGGCACGACGCTGGCGACCGTCGACACCGCGTCGGGCGCGGTCCTCGGCACCGCCGACTTCGCGCCGGGTGAGATCGCCTCGGTCACCGACCCCGACGCCGCGTCGCGGCTCGCGACGACGGTCAGCGGGCTGCCACGTGGTCGAGACGTCACCTCGGTGATCGTGGTCGGCCCGGGTGCGCAACTCCCCGGGATCGCGCCGGCGTTCGAGTACGCGGCGCAGCGCCCGGTCACGGTCGCGGACAACCCGTCTCTCGCCTCCGCGATCGGTGCCGCCGACGCCGCGGTGGTCGCGCCGGCCACGGCCGTCGCCACCCGGACGTCGACCGGTCGCCGCTGGTGGTTCGTCGGCGCCGCGATCGGTGCCGCGGTGTTCCTGGGTGCCGTCGGGATCACCCTGCTCCTGACCGCCGAGTCGAGCATCGCCGAACCCGCCGCCCCCGTCACGGTGACCGAGACGCCGGCGGCGGTCACCTCGACCGAACAGGCGACGGTCACCGAGACCGAGACGGCGACCGACGTCCGCACGACGACCGTGACGAGCACTCCACGCCCGGTCACGCGGACGGAGACGGTGACCGAGTCGGCTGCCGAGACGGAGACCGTGACCGAGACCGAGACCGTCTACTCGGCTCCGGCCGGCGGCGAACCGAGTCTCGAAGTCCCCTGAGCGGTCCTAGAACACGGGGTCGTGCTGGATACGGCTGGCCCGCACACCGGCGATGATGAGGGTGCGTCGGGTGTTCTCGATCATCTGGGGTGACCCCGCGATCAGGACCTGGCGGTCCTCCCAGTTGCCGGACCGGGCCACCACGTCGGCGAGTGTGCCGATCTCGTGGTCGACACCGAGTTCGGCGGGCGTCGCCACCGCGTTGATCCACCACGGATCGGTCTGCTCTTCGGACACGGCGGTGACGCGCAGCCACGGATTGGTCGACGCGATGCGGCGCAGCACCGTCAGGTCGTACAGCTCGCCCGGGTAGCGCATCCCGTAGAAGATGTGCGTCTCCGGCGAGTCGGCGCGTGCGGACATCTCGATCAGCAGCGCGCGCAGGGGAGCGAGTCCGGTGCCGCCCGCGACCATCAGGACCTTGCTGTCGCGGTCGACGTGCAGCGTGCCGTGCCCTTGGGCGAGGGTCCACACGTCGCCGACGCTGGTCTCGCTCACGATCGCGGTGCTCACCGTTCCCCGGGGGACCGCGCGGACGTGGAACTCCAGTTCGCCCGCAGGGTTGGGCGGGATGGCGGGGGAGAAGTTGCGCCACTGCTTCGGCCACTGCGGGGTGTGCACCTCGAGGTACTGGCCCGTGTTGAACGTCAGCGGCGCATGGGCGAGGAGCCGGACGACCGCCAGGTCGCGGGTGATCCGGTACTTCTCGACGACTTCGGCGGTCCAGCGCGCGGGATGGGTCGCGCTCTCGGCGGCGCCCCGCATCACCCCGGTCACCAGCATCATGGCCTGCGAGATGGTCTGTTCGGTCTCGGCGTCCCAGTAACCGGCCATGAGGCTGCCGAACTCGCCCATCAGGGCCGCGTACATCACGTGGTAGTGCTCGGGCTCGACCCCGAACTTGCGGTGGTCGCGTCCGAGCTGCGCGAGGAACTCCACGAGTTCGGCATGACCGGACTCGGCCGGAATCGCTTCGAGGACATGGTCGATGACGCGATGGAAGGCTATCCGCTGGGCGGCCATCGACACACCGAACAGGTCCCGCAGGTCGGGGTCGATCGCGAACATCCGGGTGTAGACGTTGGTGACGAACCGGTCGGGCTGCCGATTGACTGCCGTCCGCAGCTGATGCAGCGCATGGCGCGAATGTGTCGCCATATCGAAAAGATCACACCTCCGTCGCGGCTCGTTTCCCCACCCGGTTCAAGAGACCCACACTAGTCCTTCGGTGCGTCCGAATTCAGGATCCGGCATCGTATGTCGAGCGGTTGTGAGGTGTGGCAAGGTACCGGTATGACGTCCCTCGAAGGGGTCCTCACGGGCATCGTTGATGCCCATGTGCAGCACTGGAACCCGCGGCGCACCCCATGGGCGGCCACGCGCGCGTCGAGGCTGTACGGGTTCGTCCCCACATTGGGCGACCGGGTTTTCCCCCTCATCGTCTCCCGCGCCGACCGCGAGTACATCCTGACCCCGCGCACCGTCGCCCGGGCCTACGAGCCGCGACAGTACGCCACCGACGCGGCGCTGGTCCCGACCGTGGTGGGAGTGCCCATCGACACGGTCGTCCACGTCGAGTCGCATTGGCGTCGCGAGATCCCCGACGCCACGGGGCCCCCGGTGGACAGCACCGCGGTGGAGGAGACGCGGTACCTGGAGAGCCTGCCGTTCGGCCAGGCCGGCACCCCGCGTCTCGGCGCGATCATCTCGCACGGTGACCCGCGGACCCGGACTTTCGCGGACATGCTCGACGAGCAGTTCGCGGCGTCGTCGCGATTCCGCGGCATCCGCATCGTCGCGTCTCGGCATCCCGATCCACGTGTCCGCGACGGCGGGGACACCGACAACCTGCTGTCCTCGACGTCGTTCCTGGAGGGATTCGCCGAGCTCGCGAGCCGCGGTCTCGTCTTCGAGGCCTCGGTGTACTCACACCAGCTCTACGACGTCATCCTGCTGGCGCGGGAGTATCCGGAGACGACGATCATCCTGGACCACTTCGGCATACCGGCCGGGGTCTTCGGTCCGGTGGGTATGCGTACCGGTGCGACAGCCGCTGCGCGCGCGGACATCTGGCGGCTGTGGCGCGAACGGATGACGACCCTCGCGAACCACCGCAACGTGGTGGTCAAGCTGTCCGGTCTGGCGATGCCCATCCTCGGCTATGGCCACGAGCGGTGGGGCAACATCGGTGGTCAGGCCACCCTCGCCGAGATGATCGGTCCGTTCGTCGAGCACGTCATCACCCATTTCGGGTCCGATCGCATCATGTTCGGGACCAACTACCCGATCGACCGGCCCAACGCCGCGATCGACGTCCTCGTGGGCGCCCTCTTCGACTGCGTGTCCCAGTGGGGGTCCGAGGCGTTGCGAAAGGTGTTCCGCGACACAGCGGTTCGCGTGTACGCGATCGACGGTCCGAGGAGCTGACCGCTCAGCGGGCCCGTGGCCACCACGTCGAGCGCTTCTCCGTTTCCGGCACGGGCACGTCGCGCATGAGCCGGTTCAGGATCTCCACGAGTTCCGTGCACGAGGAGTACCGGTCCTCGGGAGACTTCGCCAGGGCCTTGGCGAAGATCGAGTTCGTCGCCGACGGCAGCCAGGGCCGGCGTCGGGTGAGTTTCGGCGGGTCGTCGTTGAGGTGCGCATAGGTGATCGCGAAGGCGGTGTTGCGTGGATACGGCGGTGTACCGGTGATGAGTTCGACGAGCGTGCAGGCAAACGCGTAGAAATCGGTTGCCGGCGTGAGTTTCTGCGCCTGCAGGAGTTCGGGCGAGGCGTAGCCGATGGAACCCTGTACGCGGCCGTTGCGAGCGAGTGGCCGCGTGTCGTCGAGGAATTGGGCGATCCCGAAGTCCGACAGGTAGGCGTCGACCGGACCGGCGCCGTCCGATCGTGGGCCGGGGGTGCGGGACAGGAGGATGTTCGCGGGTTTGACGTCGCGGTGCAGGATGTCTTGCGCGTGCGCATGGTCGAGTGCATCGGCGATCTGCGCCGCCACACGCAGGACGGTGTCCATGTCCGGCTCGTCGCCACGTTCCGGGATGAGTGCGGTCGCGGCCGGTCCGCCGATGTACTGCATGGTCAGCCACATCGACGGCAGGTGCCGCGGGCCGAGCGATCCGCGCGGTGGCTCGATCTCACCGTGCGAGAGCATGCGCACGATGTGGGGATGGTCCAGCAGCGACGCGATGCCGAATTCTCGCTCGAAGCGCTCGCGGACCCGCGCGTGGTCGGAAGCGTTCGGGTGCAGGACCTTCAGCGCGACGGACCCGTCGCGTCGGTCGTGCCGAAGGTCCGACGGGTCCCCGTCGCTGCCGGTGCGATGGACCCGGAACACATCCGCGCTCGCCCCGCCACCGAGGAATTCGTCGATGGTGAAGCCGGCCACGCTCTCGCCAACCTCGAACACGCTTCTCACAGTAGATGCGTCAACGAACCCGCGGCGGGAACCGGCGGGGTCAGCGAGCCGGTGTCAGGCGGAAGATCGGGAATCGGCGGCCCTGAGCGGTCTCGGTGTACTTCAGGAACTGCTCGGAGGCCTCGATGAACTTCTGCCACGCCGGTTCCCAGTCGTCGCCTTCGACTTCGCTCACCGCGGTGTCGAGACGCTCGATGCCGTTCTCCGACGGTGCCTCCACGGCGACCGACTCGGGGTGGGCACGGAGATTGTGCACCCAGTCCGGGGTCTTCGGCGAGCCGGCGAACGACCCGATGATCAGCCAGCTGTCGCCGTCGGGAAGCGCGAACAGAGGACTGATCCGCGGCTCGGCGGATTTGGCGCCCAGCGTGTGCAGGAGCACGAGATTCTTGCCGAAGCCGGCGGTCTCGACATGGCCGTTGTTGGATCGGAACTCGTTGATGACGGTCGCATTGAAATCGTTCACGAACTCCATTGTTCCGGTACGGGGTGAGTCCGGCCATGTTTCACAGTGCAAACCGTGGTCGTCGGCCCGGCGAATACTCTGAACAGATGAGTGCCGACCCGAGTTCGCTCGCCGATTCCCTCCCCGACGGCATGGTGGTCACCGACGCCGACATCCTGGCCGGCTACCGGCAGGACCGCGCCGCCGACCCGACGGCGGGCACTCCGCTCGCACTGGTGCGGGCGACGACCACCGAACACGTACAGATCACCGTCCGCTGGTGCGCGGCCAACGGTGTCCCGATCATCACGCGGGGTGCAGGCACCAGCCTGTCCGGGGGATCGACGGCGGTGGACGGCGCGATCATGCTCTCGACCGAGAAGATGCGCGACATCGAGGTCGACCCGGCGACACGGACCGCGGTCGTCCAACCCGGCCTGTTCAACTCGGAGGTGAAGGCCGCGGCCTCGGCTCATGGGCTCTGGTACCCGCCGGACCCCTCGTCGTTCGAGATCTGCTCGATCGGCGGGAACGTCGCCACCAACGCCGGCGGGTTGTGCTGCGTGAAGTACGGCGTCACCACCGACTACGTCCTGGGTCTGCAGGTGGTGCTCGCCGATGGACGCGCGGTCCGGGTCGGGGGCAAGCAGCTCAAGGACTCCGCAGGCCTGCCGCTGACCAAACTGTTCGTCGGAAGCGAAGGGCTCCTCGGGATCATCACCGAGGTCACCCTGCGGCTCCTGCCGCCGCAGGGTCCGGCGAGCACCGTTGTCGGAGTGTTCGGTTCGGTGCACGAGGCCAGCCGGGCCGTTCTGGCGGTGACCGCAGAGATCCGTCCGGCGATGCTCGAGTTCATGGATTCGGTCGCCATCAACGCCGTCGAGGATCTGATGCGGATGGGCCTCGACCGGGAGGCCGGCGCGCTCCTCGTCGCGCAGTCCGACGCCCCGGGTGCCGCCGGCGCGGCCGAGGTCGAGTTCATCCGGAAGGCCTTCGAGACCAACGGTGCGGGGGAGGTCTTCGCGACCGACGATCCCATCGAGGGCGAGGCATTCACCGCCGCCCGACGCGCGGCGATCCCGGCCGTGGAGAAGCTGGGATCGTTGTTGCTCGAGGACGTCGGCGTGCCTCTGCCGTCCCTGCCCGATCTCATCGACGGCGTGGCGGAGATCGCCGACGACAATCGGGTGATGATCTCGGTGATCGCCCACGCGGGCGACGGCAACACGCATCCGCTGATCGTGTTCGACCCCGCCGACCCGGCCGAGGCGCAACGCGCGCAGGTCGCGTTCGGCCAGATCATGGACCTCGCGATCCGGTTGGGCGGCACCATCACCGGCGAGCACGGGGTGGGACGCCTGAAGAAGGGCTGGCTGCCCGACCAGGTGGGATTCGACGTCATGGAACTGACGGCGCGGATCAAGCAGGCTCTCGACCCCGACGGTCTGCTGAATCCGGGGGTGCTCCTGTAGCCGGCCCGAAGGTGGGGCGGCCCGCCACCACGTAGGTGCCGCGCCCAGCGGCCTTGGCGTCGAACAGCGCGTCGTCGGCGACCTCGAACTCGTGCCGGATGAACGCGTTGGCGTCGGCGGAGGACATGTGACCCGCCGGGGTGACACCGACGGCGATGCCCAGGCTGACGGAGGCCGTCGCGCCTTTCCGGGTGGTGATGAGCTGCGTGCGGATGCGTTCAGCGAGAGCCCGCACCGAGGCCTCGTCCGCGAGCGCCGCGATCGCGAACTCGTCGCCGCCCAACCGCGCGACGATGGCCTGTCCGTCCGTCGCCCCCTGCAGGATCGCCGCGACGCGCTCGAGGACGTCGTCGCCGGTCGCGTGGCCGTGCTCGTCGTTGATGCCCTTGAACCGGTCGACATCGGCGGTGAGGAGGGCGAACGGGCGGGCGGGGCTGCGTCGGAGCATCGTCGCCGTCGCGTAGAGGAATCCGCGGCGATTCAACAAACCGGTCAGCGAATCGGTGTTCGCCATGATCAGCTGATGTTTCAGCGAGCGCTGGAAATCGGATGTGTAACTGCGATGAAGAGCCGTCGTGCCATTGGTGACGACCAATAGCGCAAGCGTCGTGAACACCACACTGAGAATCGGGGTGCCGTTCGACCACGAGAGGATTCCCAGGGCGCCGACGGCAATGCTCGAGTAGATCATGTGCGCGTACGCGACCGGGCTCCGTACGAAATGAGCCACATATGAACCGACGACCGCGAAGATCGCCGCGCAGAACTGGGCGAGGGTGATGTCGGTGATGGCGAGGAGGGCCACGGTCAGCACGGCGTCGGCCCACAGGACGAATGCGGTGTTGAATCCTCTGAGCGAGGACTGCTTGGTCCACCAGATCACCCCGAGGTGGACCCGGCTGACGGCGAAGGCCATCGGGATCGTCGTGGCCACGGCGATGCCGAGCGCGATCGAGCGCGGGGCGGAACCCTGCGTGCCGCTCGGTGTGAAGAGCGCGATGGTCCCGAGAATCCCGCAGACGGCGACCAGCACGGAGATGGTGATCCGGACGTGCCGTTCGCGCATCCGCACCTGTTTGAGGACGTGGTCGGCGTCGTCGTAGAGGTGGCGGTGTCCGGTGATCTCGCCGGTCATCGGCCCGTGCCGAAGTGCCCGGAACCGCGCTGTTCGGCGCGCGTCGGGCCCCTCGTGTTCCGGGTGGTCGATGGCCGCGTCCTCTTTCTCACTCACGACGCGCGTGTACGCGCCTGTGTGCGAGGCAGAAATCGCCGAACACACGTTACGGAGTTTAGAGGACGATTAAAGATCGTTTCATCTCGAATTCCGCGATATGACCCGACGGAGTGAAAGATGTAAGAATCAGCTGAATCGCCGTCGATCTGATGTGCGCTGAGAAGGTCATGCCAATCGGGCCCGATCGGCCGCTTCCTGCTGGGGTCCTCCCGTCCCCTCCGCGGGAGGGACCCCAGCAGGTAGTCCATGTGCGATGTGGCCGGCGCACTCGCGGCCTCGCAGGATTCAGCATATGGGCTCGATGGTCAACCTACAATCACATCAATCGGGATAACTGACAGGAGATGGTTGATGAATGGTCCCGGGGAGCCCGGACTACGCGATATCGACCTCCGACGACTGCGAATGTTCGTCGTGGTGATGGAGGCACCGAGTCTTCGTGTCGCCGCGGATGACCTGTTCATCAGTCAACAAGCGCTCTCGTCGGCCATCCGCGAACTCGAGCGCCACCTCGGTGTCGAGCTCTTCTCACGGTCACGTCGGAGCCTGACGCCGACCCCCGCCGGGGAGGCGCTCTACCGCGGGGCGGTGCCCTTGCTGGCCGGTGGTGAGCAACTCGCCACCCAGGTGCGTCGCGTCGACGCCGGGTCGCCGGCGCCGTTCGTCATCGGCCACGCCCCGGACCTGGCCTCGTCCGAGGTCTTCCGCATCATCGAGCCGGTGGTGCTCGCCGACCCGTCGGTACCGATCACGGTCCGACCGGTCTTCGCCGAACTCATCCGCGACGAGTTGTTGTCCGGGGCCATCGACATGGCCCTCGGTCGTGGTGTGGCGGCGCCACCGGACATGGCCACCACCATCGCGACACAGCACGAACTGCGCCTGGCGGTTCGTGCCGACCATCCGCTCGCCGCGCACGATCGGGTCGACATGGCCGACCTCGCGGGCTACGAGATCGTCGTCTGGGGCCCCGAGCACGAGTACGAATACACCGACATCCTGGTCGGCCTGTGCCGGCGCGCCGGGTTCGAACCGCGAATCATCTTGTCGACGTTGTTGGGTACGCCTCCGCACACCGCGGTGATCGCACACCCCGATGCGTGTGCCTTCGTCACCAACGAGCCCGGCTGGATCTACGTCAACCGCATCCGGATCGTCGAATTCACCGATCCCCCGTTCGCGCCCGTCCGCGCGATGTGGCTGCCCAACACCTCGTCGACCCTCCGGCGTCAGATCCTCGCCGCTGCCGAGAACTCGCTGTGAATGAGGTGATCGGCGTTCAGTGTCGCTCGAGGATCGCACCCAGGTCGGCGCCGGCAGGAAGGGCGCCGTATTCGAGGCTGCGGTCGGGACCCAGGCGCGCGGCGATGAACGCATCGGCGACGGCGGCGGGACTGTGCCGGACGAGAAGTGACGCCTGCAGGGCCAGGGCCGTGGCCTCGACGGTGGACCGTGCCCGCCGCTGGGCGTCGGCGGGATCCATACGGGAGAGTTCGCCGAGCTGGTCGCGCAGGTGGTCGAGATGGGCGTCGAGGGTGCGATCCGCGCCGCGCGCGAGCGAGATCTCGGCATCGAAGGCGGCGATGGACTCGGGTTCGCGAGTCATGGCCCGCAGGACATCGAGGGCGATGACGTTGCCCGAACCCTCCCACACCGCCATCACCGGCTGCTCGCGGTAGCGCATGGCGAGCGGGAAGTCCTCGGTGTAGCCGTTGCCGCCCAGGCATTCCAGGGACTCGTAGGCGTGATGGGGGCCGCGTTTGCAGATCCAGTACTTCGCTACGGCGGTGGCGAGTCGGCGGAAGGCCCGCTCCTGCGGGTCGGCGTCCTCGTCGTGCGCGCGAGCGAGTCGGATCGCGGTGGTGGTCGCAGCCTCCGATTCCAGTGCGAGATCGGCCAATACGGCGGTCATCGCGGGCTGATCGGCCAGTGTCGCGCCGAATGCGCTGCGGTGCCGCGCGTGCCAGACCGCCTCGGCCACGGCCTGGCGCATGCCCGCAGCCGAACCGAGGACGCAATCGAGTCGGGTCTGCGCGACCATCTCGATGATGGTGCGTACGCCGCGTCCGGGCTCGCCGATCATGATCGCGACTGTGCCGTCCAGTTCGATCTCGCTCGACGCGTTGGATTTGTTGCCCAGCTTGTCCTTCAGGCGCTGGATGCGGAAGACGTTGCGGGTGCCGTCGGGCAGGATGCGCGGGAGCAGGAAGCACGAGAGCCCCTCGCCACCCGCGCCCTGCGCCTGTGCGAGGACGAGGAAGGCATCCGACATCGGGGCCGAGCAGAACCACTTGTGTCCGGTCAGCAGGTATTCCGCGCCCGGACCGCCGGTGCCCGCCGGAATCGCGACCGTCGTATTGGCGCGCACGTCGGAGCCGCCCTGCTTCTCGGTCATCGACATGCCGAAGATCGCCGAGCTCTTGTCGGCGGCGAGGTCGGGGGAGTAGGTGCGCGACAGCGCTTTCGGCACCCACTGGGCGGCGACGTCGGGCTGGAGTTCCAGAGAGGGGATGACCGCATGGGTCATCGACACCGGGCACGCGTGACCGGGCTCGATCTGGCCGAAGAGCATGAACGCCGCGGCGCGTACGACGTGCGAACCCGGTTGCGGGTCCGCCCAGCACCGGGTGTGGGAACCATGGGCGATCGATGCGGAGATGATGCGGTGGTAGGCCGGGTGGTACTCGACCTCGTCGATGCGGTTGCCCCATCGGTCGAAGGTCCGCAGCACCGGGGTGACGGCGTTCGCGAGATGGGCGTCGTGCTTGAAGGATTCACTGCCGACCAGCGCCCCGATCTCGCGGAGCTCGGCGTCGCCCCACGCCGCGTCGTGGCGCGTGACCGCTTCGCGGAGCACGGTGTCGAGTTCGTACTCGTTGACGTCGACCCGCGGGGCCGACTGGTTGAACACCTCGTGGGTGAGATGCGGTTGCGGCCGAACGGAACTCGCGGACCGGGTCATCATGCCTCCTGTGCTGCGTGTGATGTCGTGTCTGTGCCGACCGGGCGGAGCGGACTGTCCAGGACCTCGTCGGGGATCTGCAGATTGGTGAAGACGACGGCGACGGCGTCGGTGAGGCGATAGCCGAAATCGACACCGGTGGCGGCCTTCTGGACCGCCAGGCCGAAGATCGCCGACCAGAAGGCCCGGGCCTCGACGTCGATCCCGGCGCGCAGTTGCCAGCCGGTGCGGACGAGCGTGGACAGCAGTGCTTCTTCGCCGCGCTCATGGAGCAGGGTGAGGGTGTCGGTGATGAGCGGACGCAGGTCGGTGCGCCGTGCGACGAGGAGCATCGCGGTGGCGAAGAGTTCCACGTCCCGTGCGCACGGACCGAGCAACGTTCCCACGAGCGTGTTGGTGTAGTCGCGGACCGTGGCGGCGCCGGCCGCCGCTTCCTCCGCGCGTCGGCCGGCACGAAGCACGCCTGCGCTCGCGACTTCGACGAACAGCTGCTCTTTGGAACCGAAGTAGTACGTGACCTGATTCGGGTAGGCGTCGGCGCGTTGACAGATCTGCGCCACGGATGCCGACTCGCCGTGCTCGGCGAACACCTCCGCGGCAGCAAGGAGCAGCGACTTGCGCGTGGCCTTGCCCGCGTCGCGGGTGGCACGTCCGGTGGTCGGCATTCGCATCCTCGTCGTCTGGCAGTGTTTGTATGACAAACAATAAAATGTCGACCTGGGTCCAGGCAAGGGTTTACCTGCCGGTGGCCGCGGCGGCGGGGGATGGCCTCAGGCGTCGCCGAGTGTGCTGACCTGCACGTACGACGCCTCCAGGATGCGGGGGTATGCGAGCGGCGAGTCCGGGGTCGCGCGGTCGGGGAAGTCGAAGATGCTCAGCATGAGCTGCATCGGGTAGCCGATGGACTGCCGGACCTCCTTGACGATGCGCCCGTCCATCGTGAACACGAGACGGCCGGGTCCCCACTCGACGACGTACTCGTGGAGGTCGGCGAGGTCGTCGGCCATCTCGAGGGTGGAGAAGTCGTCGACGATGCGCGGGTCGCGATGGGGGTGCACACCGACGCCCAGTCGCCAGGGTTCGCCCGGAACCGGCCCGAAGATCTCCGCGACGCAGATCTCGCCGGAATCCTCCGGTCGCTCCTCGGTGCCGAGCAGCCAGAAGGCGACCATCGACGCCGGATCGGGAATCGCGCGCATCCGCACCGCGAAGCGACCGTGCCGCTGTGCGAAGACGATCTCCGACGGGCGGTGGGTCACCACGGTGAGCCCGTCTCGGTGCGCGTGCTGACCGACCGTGCTCCCGACCTCACCGGCGTGGTGTCCGGTCTGCAGGCTCGAGACGCGCATCGTCGACTCCGACGGCCGCCATGCGGGTTGGTCGTCGTCGATGCACAGTCGCGAACGTCCCCCTGAAGCGGACCACCGGGCCGCTGAGTTCGCCGGTCTCGTCCAGTGCGGGAGATAGTCGGCGATCCATGTCCGGCTGTCGAAACCGTCGCCGGAGAAGTCGTCGCGCAGGGTGATCATCAGATCTCTCCCCGGTCGGCGGGAGCGTTCGTGCACTCGATCGCGTCCGAGGGGTGTCGTTCCATGGCGGTACAGTACATCGACTTTCGACGTACTCCGCGTAATGTGTGCTGGTCGGCAGGCGCGTGAGCAGAGGCGGTATGACATGGAAACAACAACTGCGGCAGACACACTCCGTCGGTGGGCGCTCGACGAAGAGCTGAAGTCCCGGGTCATGGCCGACCCCGCGCTGGCCGATCTCGCGCGGCGGATCGCCGAACGGTACACCGCGGGAGAAGATGTCGACTCGGCGATCCGCGCCGGGGAGCGCGCGGTGGAACGCGGACACCTGGTGAGCATCGAGTACACGGGTGAGAGCGTGCGCGACGCCGCCGAAGCGACCGCGGCCACGGAGGTCTTCGTCTCCGTCGCCGAACGCATCGGTCGGACCGGTCTGCCGTCGACGGTCTCCGGCGACCTGTCGCACATCGGACTTCTCGTCTCCGGAGATCTGGTGCGGGACAACGCTGCCCGTTTGGCAGAGGCGTGCGCCGCGGTCGATTCCGTCTTCATGATCTCCGCCGAGGGATCGGACCGGACCGATCGGGTTCTCGAGGTCTACGACTGGCTGTCGCATCGGTACGACAACGTGGGCATCACCCTGCAGGCCAGGCTCCATCGTTCGGACGAGGACGTGGATCGACTACTCGCCGCCGGTGGCCGGGTCAGGCTCGTCAAAGGTGCGTTCCTGGAGGCCGAATCGGAGGCCCTGCCCCGGGAGGACCCGGAGTTGCCCAAGCGGTTCGGACGACTGGCGCGCCGCATCGTCGACGGCGGCGGCTCGCTCACCCTCGCGACGCACGACGAAGCGTTGTTGACTCATGTCCTGGGGTCTGTGGGCGCCGCCGAGTCCGTCGAGGTCGAGATGCTGATGGGTCTGGGGACCGACCTGCTGGACCGGTTAGCGACGGACGGGATCGCCACGCGCGAATACTGCATCTTCGGCTCGGAATGGTGGTTGTACGTGCTGAACCGCATCGCCGAAGACCCGACGCGGGTGTTCCAGGCTCTCGTCGACCTCGGGCGCGGGCCGATCAGCCCGCAGGCCAGCGCTCGGTGATGAGCTCGACCATCTGGTCGACCCAGGCGTCGTCGAGTGCGGCGTCGCTCCGGATGAGAATGCGGAAGATCGCGGTGCCCGCGACGACCTCCGCGAGCATCGGCAACCGGTCGTCGTCCCGGCGTTCCTGGCCGAAGCGGGACTCGAAGGCGGGGAGGTCGCCGGCGAGCCGGGCGATCATCTGACTGTGCACGTCGGGTGACGCAACGGTGTCGGCGATCAGGCCGGGGAGTGCCACGCGCGCCTCGGGCCGGTTGAACATCGCGCGCACGATCTCGACGAGTGCCCGGATGTCCTGGCGGACATCTCCCGAACCTGTTGGCGGATCGAGGGTCTCGGCCGACAGCACCGCCTCGTGCACGAGCTCGGCCTTGCCCGACCAACGCCGGTAGATGGCGGCCGTCGTCGTACCCGCGCGTGCGGCGATGGCCGACAGCGACAGCGCCGGATAACCGGTCTCGAGGATCAGCTCGCGGGTGGCCGCGATGATCGCTGCGTCGATCCTCCCGTCGCGGGGCCGCCCGGGCGTCGAGGGTTTGCGCCTCTTGTCTTCCCTGTGCCCATCTGCTGTCATGAGATACATCCTAATTGCAATACAGCATGCATCGTATTTGAGGGAGAGTTCGTGAAGCTGAGTCCGCTCGACGAGTACCCGATCCATCAGACACCGGCGCCGATCACCTGGCCGGCGAGCTCCGACCGCAATGTCTACGACCGCTCGTACTTCAACGTGCTGGACCGCGAGGGCCGCTTCATGGTGCTGACCGGCATCGGGTACTACCCCCGGCTCGGGGTCAAGGACGCCTACTTCGTCGTCCGCCGCGGCGACACCCAGACCGCGGTGCACCTGAGCGACGCCATCGACGACGACCGGCTCCACCAGCACGTCAACGGCTATCGCCTCGACGTGATCGAGCCACTGCAGGAAGTCCACCTCACGCTGTCGGAGACCGAGGGCATCTCCGCCGACCTGACCTGGCGCGGACTCTTCCCCGCGGCGCTGGAGAAACCGCACGAGATGCTGACCGAACGCCGGGTCACCTTGGAGGCGTGCCGGTTCGCGCAGGTGGGCACCTGGCAGGGATGGATCGACGTCGACGGCGAGCGCCTGAGCGTCGATCACGACAGCAGTGTGGCGAGCCGGGACCGGTCCTGGGGCATCCGTCCCGTCGGTGAGCCCGAACCGGCCGGGAGGCCGGACGCCGCGTTCCGCGGAATGTGGTGGCTGTACCTGCCGCTGGCCTTCGATGACTTCCAGTTGTTCCTGATCCTGCAGGAGGATCCGGACGGGCATCGCAGCCTGTACGACTGCACGCGGCGGTGGCGGGACGGCCGCGTCGAACAACTCGACGGTGTGCGCGTGACCATCCACTACACGTCCGGGACCAGGATTCCGCGCGGTGCACACATCGACTTCCTCAACCGCGCCGGGGACCGGATAGAGCTCAACGTCGAGTCGAAGTTGTTCGCTCCCATCGCTTTCGGGTCCGGTTACGGTGGTGACTCGTCGTGGGCACACGGCACATGGAAGGAGGGCGCGTTCGCCGAACGCGTCACCTTCGACCTCACCGACGACGAGGTCATGGCCCGTGCACCCTTCAGCCTCATCGATCACGTCGGGTCGGCCGTGTGCACCGAGCCCGACGGCACCGTCCGACAGGGGGCCGGCTTGTTCGAGCACGGCGTCATCGGCCCGCACCACCCGTCGGGATTCTCCGACTGGACCGACGTGGTCGGATAGGGCACCCGATGAAGATCATGACGGCGTTGTTCAACCCGACGGATGCGGTCGATCGCGCGCGGGCGCTGCAGGAGGCCGGCGCGTCCGGTGTGTTCACCTTCGAAGGTCCGCACGACGTGTTCACCCCGCTCGTGCTGGCGTCGGCGGTGGAGGGCCTGGACATCATGTCCAATGTGGCCATCGCGTTCCCGCGCAACCCGATCCAGCTCGCGCACCAGGCGAACGACCTGCAGCTGCTCAGCGAGGGACGCTTCATCCTGGGGCTCGGCACGCAGGTGCGCGCCCAGATCGAGAAGCGCTACGGCGCCGAGTTCGACCGTCCGGTCGAGCGGATGAAGGAGATGGTCGGCGCCCTGCGGGCCATCTTCGCGACCTGGAATGACGGTGAGCGCCTGGACTTCCGGGGCGAGTACCACCGGCACACCCTGATGACCCCGACGTTCGTCCCCGGGCCGAACCCTTATGGACCCCCGCCGATCTATCTGGGCGCGTTGGGTCCTCGGCTCACGCGTGCCACCGCTGAGGTCGCCGACGGTCTGCTGGTGATGCCGTTCGGGTCGAAGCGGTTCCTGCACGGCACGACGCTGCCCGCCGTACGCGACGGTCTCGCCGCGGCCGGCCGCAGCGAGGACGACTTCGAGGTGGTGCCCGAGATCATCGTGTCCGTGGCGTCGGGCGCCGGGAGCGACGACCATGCTTCGACGCGGATGTTGTTGGCCTTCTACGGTTCCACCCCGGCGTACCGTCCCGTCCTCGATGCGCACGGATGGGGAGACCTGCAGCCGGAACTCAACACGATGTCCAAACAGGGGCGCTGGCAGGAGATGGCCGGACTCATCGACGACGAGATGCTCCACACCATCGCGGCCTGTGGCACGCCGGCCGAGATCGCCGCACACATCCGCGACCGGGTCGACGGTGTGTCGGACCGGATCTGCCTCTACCAGCCGGGCCCCATCGGTGTCGAACCGCTCGCCGAGATCGTCGACTCCCTGACCGGTGGCGCGAGATGAGTTCGGCAACGGTCGAATTCGAGGACATCACCGACGACCGGTACGGCGGCAAGGCGGCCGGTCTCGCGCGCTTGCGACGTCTGGGACTGCCGGTGCCCGCAGGCTATGTCATCACCTGTGTGTCCTCCGGGGCGCGCGACGTCGACACAACACGATTCGACGAGATGGTCGCCGCCGGGTCGACACCGGTCGCGGTTCGGTCCTCGGCGGTCGGGGAGGACGGGGCGGACCAGTCCTTCGCCGGCCAGTACGACACCGTACTGGGGGTCGATTCCGTCGACGCGCTCGTCGCCGCGGTCCGCGCCTGCGCCGACTCGGTGCACTCGCGACGCGCGTCGTCGTACAGCGGGAATTCCGCGGCCACCATGAACGTGGTGGTCCAGCGGATGGTCGATGCCCGCGCCGCCGGCGTGGTGTTCACCGCGGACCCGGCGTCCGGGCGCCGGGATCTGATGGTCATCGACGCCGTCGTCGGACTCGGCGAGTCGCTCGTCGACGGGACAGCGGCTCCCGATCACTTCGTGCTCGATGTCGGCGGTGCCGTCATGGTGCAGGAAACTGTTGCGGCGCCGGTCTTGTCGGCTGCGGAGATCGGCGACATCCGTGCCGGTGCCCGCCGGGCGGAGCAGGAGTGGGGCCGGCCGATGGACCTCGAGTGGGCCATCGACGAATCCGGGGAACTCTGGTGGCTGCAGGCACGGCCGATCACGACGCTGCCCGGGGACCTCAACGAGATGGACTCGCCGGGGGCCGGGGCCGACCACGTCTACACGCGATGCAACATCGGCGAGATGATGCCGGGCGCGTTCTGCCCCCTGACCGCATCGGTCTCCGGGTTCGCGATCGACTACGCGATGCAGATGGTGCAGGTGGTTGCCCGCGCGCAGCAGAGTTACGAGAGACCATGGCTCCAGGTGGGTTACTTCTACGGGCACATGTTCCTCAACCTGACCGAGGGCACGGCGTTGAGTTCGGGCATCCTCGGCAACTCGCTGGAGCAGTTCTCGACGTCGATCTGCGGGCGGGTCATCGACGAATTGACACCGAAGCCGCCGCAGCCATTCCGACGCAAACTCGGCAACACGATCCGGCTCACCGCGCATGCGCTGTCGGTGGGGCCGGCCATGCGTCGGCTGCCGGCCGAGATCGCCGCATTCGCGGTGCCGACGAGCCGCGACCCGCGAGTCGTGCTGCGGGAGATGGAGTCCGGTGTCGACCAGTACCGTGAGGTCACCCTCGTCCACGTGCGGTCGTCCTCACGCGCTGCGGTCGCGGCGAACGTCCTCGAGAGCGTCCTGGTCCGGCAGGCGGTGAAGGACGGGCGCACGGAGGATGACGGCAAGGCCGAGGCGGCCCGGCTCATGGCCGGCGCCGCGGAGGTCGAGAGCGCCCTGATGCTCGCCGAACTCGACGCGGTGGTGCGCACCATCGCCGCCGACCCCACGGTCGCCGACGAATTCCTCTCCGCGGCACCGGATGACGCGGTCACCACGCTGCGGGCGACATCCGGCCACCCCGGCCGTGCGCTTCGTGGGTTCCTCGAACGTCACGGTCACCGGGGATACCGCGAACTGTGCATGCGCGATCCGTCCTGGGCCGACGATCCCGGCGGTCTGGGCGCGATGATGCAGGTGATGGTGCGGTCGGTGGCGACGCGGTCGGACCCGCCACCCGTCCGCGCGGCCGCTGACGTGCGCCCCGCTGACCTGCACCCCGCTGACGTACACCCTTCTGGGTCGATCCGACTCCTGGCACGCCTGGCGCAAGGCGGTGCGCGAGGCCGCGAAGAGACCAAGTCGCGGATGGCGCTGATGGCCCACCGGCTCAAACGGGGCTACCGGCACCTCGGTGAGGTCCTGGCCGAGTGCGGGCGGTTACCCGACGCCGACCTCGTGTACTTCTTCGACCGCGCGGAGCTGCACCGGGTCGTCGAGTCCGACGACACCGGGGACCTCGTGCTGAGCGCGCTGAAACGTCGAGAAGCGTTGTCGTATCAGGATCGCCTCGAGTTCGACGACGTCTCGGTCGGCCGCCCGTCCCCACGCGTCGTCGCGCCCGTGACCCATGCCGGCGACGGCCGGATCGTGGGCCGTCCGGCGGGCCGGGGAACCGTCGAAGGTGTGGTGCGCGTGGCGAAGTCGGTCGTCCAGGCGCGGGACGTCCAACCCGGCGAGATCCTCGTCGCGCCCGTCACCGATGTCGGCTGGACGCCGTACTTCACCGTCATCGGCGCGCTCGTCACCGACATCGGTAGCTCGGTGTCGCACGGTGCGGTGGTCGCCCGCGAGTACGGGCTGCCGTGCGTCGTCAACACCCTGGTGGGCACCCAGGTGCTGCGGACCGGCGACCGGGTGCGGGTCGACGGCGATCGCGGGATCGTCGAGCTGATCGAGAGTAATTGACCGCCAAGGGCACGCGGGAGATCGCGACCCGCCGGACGGTTCAGTCGGCGACGGCCGGATAGGCGTCGAGCATCAGCCCGGCGACGGCGCCGAGTGCTTCGGTCCAGGCCGCGGTCATCTCGTCGGTCCAGTCTCCGCCGCCGCGCTCGGCCATCGTCGTGACGAGCGCGCCGGCCACCCATCCGTACATCTCGGGCGTGACCCCGAGGTCGGCGTGCCGGCGTCCCAGCGCGCCGAGCGTGCGGCCGAGCCACTCGGCGTCGTCGAGGTGGTCGAGAACGGCCGCTATGGCCTGCTGGAGCATCGTGGCTTGTGGTCGCAGGTCGGCGCCGAACAGTGGCCGGACTTCGGGGTGTTCGTCGAACAGGCGGTCGTAGAAGGCGAGCATCAGCTTGTGCTCGTCGTCGATCACCAGGGACAGGCTGTCCTGCAATACTTCTCGGTTCAACATGGTGGGGCTGCACCTCGTCGGTCTCGTGATGTATCAATGACACAATGGCTGTATCTCTGTAACATCTAGCACGACGCGCGGCCTCGTACAGCGGAATGGCCGGACCGGGTGGGTCAGGCTGACGCGACTCAGGAGCCGGCGACCTCGCTGGCGGCGTAGGAGGCCAGGAGCTGTAGCCGCTCGGCGCTCGGGGAGCCGGGTTCGGCGGTGTAGATCATCAGGATCGGAACTGGAAGCGCGCCAGGTTCGGGGTTCGGCCGCCGTCGCCGATGACCGGAGAATAGAACGCGCGGCCGAGCGCATCGGTGGCCAGCAGATCCTGCCGTCTGACCACGGTCGGTACCCCCACCACAAACGAAAGGTGTTCACTATGAAGATCACTCGCAGTTCCATCGACACCGTCAAGGGACCCGGCGACTGGTTCACCGGCGATGTCTACATCGACGCGGCGGCCGCGTCGCCACCGCCCTCGCGGGTGTCGGCGAGCCTCGTCCACTTCATGCCGGGTGCGCGGACGCACTGGCACCGGCACCCCCTGAGCCAGACGGTCTTCGTCACCGAGGGCGTCGGCCTGTGCCAGCGGCGCGGCGGGCCCATCGAGGTCATCCGACCCGGTGACCGCGTGCTCTTCGAAGCAGACGAGGAGCATTGGCACGGCGCCGCCCCGACGCGCCTGATGGTCCACCTCGCGATCAACGAGGGCGACGACGACCACGAGGTCGCGCAGTGGCTGCAGCCGGTCACCGACGAGGAGTACGCGCAGGCGCCACACGAGGTATGAGCGCCTGCTCGCCCGCTCGAGGTCAGTTGTGGGTGATGACGACCTTGCCGGCGCGTACTTTCCCGGCGTCGACGTGGGAGATCGCGTCGACGGTCTGGGCGAAGGGGAAGGTGGTGTCGATCACCGGCCGTAGATGTCCCTTTTCGTAGAGTCCGGCCAGGTTGCGCAGCTGCGGTCCGTCGGCTCGCATGAAGAAGAACGAGTAATCGACGCCGTGCTTCTTAGCCTGTTTGCGTACTTTTCGCTGAGCAGCGACAGTACGAACTCGAACGGTAGGGGAGCGCCGAGCTGCTTGGCGAAACCCGCATCAGGTGGACCGGTGACCCCGAGAGCCAGTCCACCGGGCTTCAGTACGGTCAGCGTCTTCATGAGGTTGTCGCCGCCGACGGCGTCGATGGCCAGGTCGTAGCCGGAGAGGACGTCGGTGAAATCGGCCTGACGGTAGTCGACGACGACGTCGGCGCCCAGCGTCGAGACGAGCTCCGCCGAGTTCGTCCCGGCCGTGGTGGCGACGTGCGCGCCGAGGTACTTGGCGAGCTGGATGACCGTCGAACCGAGTCCGCCGGCGCCGGCGTGGACGAGGACCTTCGATCCGGCGCCGATGCTCGCGCGCTCGACCAGCATCTGCCAGGCGGCCAGAGCCACCAGCGGGACCGCGGCGGCCTCCTCAAAGGTCAGGTTCGCCGGTTTGCGGGCGACGTCGGCGTGGTCGATGGCGATGTGGTCGGCGAAGGTGCCGATGCGCAGATCGCGCGGCCGGGAGTAGATCTCGTCACCGACTTCGAAATCGGTGACTTCGCTGCCGACTTCGGTCACCACGCCGGCGACGTCGTGGCCCAGGATCAGCGGGAACCGGTACTTCAGCAGTGGTGCGAACTCGCCGTTGCGAACCAGCTTGTCGAGCGGGTTGACGCTGGCGGCAACGACTTCGACCAACACGTCGCGAGGCCCGACCTCAGGCATCGGGACTTCGGTTTCGTGGACGGGTCCCTTGTACTTGTCGATGACGAATGCCTTCATCGGATCCTCTTCACGGTTGTCGATCGGTCGGTTCGGGGTTTGCGGTTCACGGTGCGCCGAGGAATTCGAGCACCTCGGGAACGAACTCTCGGTGGTATTGGAAGATGCCGCCGTGGCCGGAACGGGGGTAGATGATGACCCGGGCGTCGGGGATGCGGTCGGCCAGTTCGACCGAGTGCTCACTGGCGACCATGACGTCGTTGTCACCGTTGGCGACCAGGGCGGGTTGGGTGATCACCGACAGGTCGTCGGGTGCGGCTCTGCCGCCGGCCACGATGGCCCGCAACTGTGCCAGACGTGCCTGCAGCGAGATCTTCCGGTCGCGATCGACGCGACGTTCGGCCAGGCGGTCGAAGTAGTCGGCGGCCGCCTGCTTGCCCTCTGGTGTGCGGGGGAAGAACAAGAAGTTCCGTGCGTCTTGCCGGGTCAGCGCCGCTTTGAGGTAGGCGCCGCCGACGATGCCGGCCATCTTGTCGATGCCCCCGCCGCCGCGCGGCCCGGTACCGGTCAGCACGATTCGTCGGATGAGTTCAGGGGCTCGCAGCGTGACCACCTGGGCCACTGCACCGCCGAGTGAGAAGCCGAACAGATCGACCTTCGTCAGGCCCAGCGCCCGGATGAACGCGATCGCATCGGCGGCCATCTGGTCGATGTCAGTGGGGACTTTCGAGCCGGTGCCGCCGACGCCGCGGTTGTCGAAGGCGATGACGTGGTGGGCCGAGGCGACCCCGTCGGCACCGACGCTCTTGGTGCGGGTGTCTGTCCACGTCGTGGTCACGACGGTGCTCCGGCGTTGCTCGTGCGCAGGCCCGGATACATGTCCTCGATCGATCCGCTGAGCCCGGCTTTGACGGTTGCGGTGAGGTCGTCGCCGATCACCTCGAATCCGTCGGCGGCAACGGTGTCGTAGATGTCGGCGACCAGCTCGGCCGGTGCCAGCTTCGGGCCCGGTGCGTGGGTGGCCATGGCGGTGTCCACGTACCCCATGTGCACGCCGACCACATGCACGCCTTTCGGCGTGAGCTCGAGACGCAGCGCGTTGGTCGCCGACCACAGCGCTGCCTTCGACGTGCTGTAGGCGCCACCGAGGGCGACCCAGCTGAGCACGGAGTGGATGTCGATGAGCACCGCGTCACGGGCGGCGATCAGGGCCGGGGCGAACGCTTGCGCCACCAGGACCGGCCCGAAGAAGTTGGTCTCCATGTTGGCGCGGAGGTCGGCTTCGGGCAGGTCGACGAGGCCGGCCGACGGGGGCGCCGCGCCCGCGTTGTTGACGAGCACCGAGACATCCGGTGCGGCCGCGACTGCGGCAGCGATGGACTCACCGTCGGTGACGTCCAGACGCAACGGCACGATGCGCTCGTCGTCCCATCGGCGCGGAGAACGCGCCGCGGCGTACACCTTTGCCGCGCCACGCTCGAGCGCCTGGGTGACGAGTTCTTGTCCGATGCCGCCGTTGGCGCCGGTGACGAGCACGACTGAGTCGTGGAGAGAAGGCATGAGGTGGTGACCCCTTCCTTGTTTGGTTAGCGCGAAGCGCCGACGGAGTGGCTGCGCCAGGGATGGAAACTGATCGGTGTACCGCCACGATAGGTGGGATCGCCACGTTTGTAAACCGATCGGTGTATCTTGGCGGGGGAACACAGAACGGACCGACAGATCGGCTGGCGGAATGACGACGACAGAGAAGAGCGCCCAACCACCGCGTGGGTCGGGCCGCCCGAGTCCCAGAGACCGGATCCTCTCGGCGGCGGCTGGGCTCTTCTACGTAGAGGGCATCAACGCCACGGGTGTCGAGCTGATCGCGTCTGAGGCGGGAGTGTCGAAAAGGACGCTGTACAAGTACTTTCCGAGCAAAGTGACCTTGGTGGAGCAGTACCTGGCATACCTGCGTGAAATGGTTGTCGACCCTCGGGGAGGGCAGGCCGACGGGCCGCGCGAACGTTTGATGCGACTGTTCACGATTCCGGAACCCGGCGACGGCCGGCTGCGCGGATGCCCGTTCCACAACGCGGCCGTGGAAGCAGCCTCGGCGATGCCCGAGGTCACCGAGTTCGTCCACACGCAGAAACGGGCCTTCGCCACCGCGATCGTCGACCTGTGCCGGGACTACGGAGCATCCGATCCGTCCCTGCTGGGCCACCAGATCGCGCTGCTCTACGAGGGCGCGGCGGCGCTGTCGACATCACTCGACGACGTCGAACCGTGGGCGTACGCCCGCACCACCGTAGAGATGCTGCTCGACCACGCGCGACCGGACGCCAGGGCCACGGCTTCCGCCGCTGCAAGAGCATGATCGTTGACCACACCGACTGCACGGATAGGAACAGCTCATGAACAGCCCACGGCCGATCGCTCCGGACGGGCTCTGGCTCGATGACATCGCCGAAGGCGCCACCTTCGTCACCGACACCCATACCGTCGACACCGCGGAGATTCTCGAGTTCGCACGGCGCTATGACCCACAGGTCTTCCACACCGATCCCGACGGCGCTTCGGGAACGTTCTTCGATGGGCTCGCGGCCAGCGGCTGGCATGTCGCTGCGATCACCATGTCGTTGGTCGTGACCAGTGGCCTTCCGGTGGCGACCGGCATCGTGGGGGGCGGAGCCGAGCTCACCTGGCCCAGCGCCACTCGTCCCGGCGATGTCCTGCGTGTGACCGCCACGATCGATTCGATCAAAAGGTCCACGTCGCAACCGGCACGTGCGTGGGTGAGCCTGACACAGCACACCGTCAACCAGCGCGACGAAGTACGTCAGATCGCACGACCACGGATTCTGATGTGGGACCGGCCGAGCGCCTGACCGATGTGGCGTGGCGACCCCGCCGCCGGGGTCCGAATCCGCGGTTTCGATCACCCTCCGACGCGCCGTACTCGCGCGTAGCGATTTGACTCGTAAGAATCACACCGTCTGACCACCTCGCGCGTCCCGGATCTCCACTGAGCTGGGTCGCCGCGCTGTACCGTACCTGCGGACCTTCAACCGCACGACGACGATGTGAATGGAGTCGGTGTTGTTTTCTCGTATCGCCATCGTGAACCGAGGTGAGGCCGCGATGCGGCTCATCCACGCCGTTCGGGGCCTGTCGGAGGAGACCCGGCAGCCCATCGAGGTCATCGCACTGCACACCGACGTGGATCGCAACGCCACGTTCGTGCGCGAGGCGGACGTCGCCTACGACCTGGGACCCGCCGCGTCGCGCCCGTACCTGAACATGAAGGTGCTGGAGCACGCGCTGTTGGAGACCGGTGCCGACGCGGCGTGGGTCGGCTGGGGATTCGTGGCCGAGGACCCGCTGTTCGCCGAACTGTGCGATCGGATCGGCGTCACCTTCGTCGGGCCGTCGGCCGAGGCGATGCGCAAACTCGGCGACAAGATCGGCGCGAAGCTGATCGCCGAGGAGGTCGGCGTGCCCGTGGCGGCGTGGAGCCGCGGCGGGGTGGACACCCTGGACGAGGCGGTGGCCGCGGCCGGCCAGATCGGTTACCCGTTGATGCTGAAGGCGACCGCCGGCGGCGGTGGCCGCGGCATCCGCAAGGTCACCAACGACGCCGACCTGCGCGACGCCTACACCCGCACCCGCGAGGAGGCCGAGCGCGCCTTCGGCAGCGGTGTGGTGTTCCTGGAACGGCTCGTGACCGGCGCGCGGCACGTCGAGGTCCAGGTCATCGCCGACGGTCAGGGCACCGCCTGGGCGCTGGGCGTGCGTGACTGCTCGGTCCAGCGACGCAACCAGAAGATCATCGAGGAATCGGCGTCGCCGGTTCTGCCCGCCGACCGGGTCGCCGAGCTCAAGGCCTCGGCGGAGCGGCTCGCCATCGCCGTCGGTTACCGCGGCGCGGCCACCGTCGAGTTCCTCTACCACCCGGGCGAGAACCTGCTGGCGTTCCTCGAGGTCAACACCCGTCTGCAGGTGGAGCACCCGATCACCGAGGCGACCACCGGCTTCGACCTGGTGCGTGCGCAGCTGCACGTGGCGTCCGGTGGGCGCCTCGAAGGCGAGCCGCCGAGCGAGCGCGGCCACGCCATCGAGGCCCGCCTCAACGCCGAGGATCCCGACCGCGACTTCGCCCCCGCCCCGGGCCGCATCGACCTGCTCGAGCTGCCCGCCGGACCGGGCATCCGCGTCGACACCGGCGTCAGCGAGGGTGACACCATCCCCGCAGACTTCGACTCGATGATCGCCAAGATCATCGCCTACGGCCGCGACCGCGACGAGGCGCTCGGCCGACTGCGTCGGGCCATCCGCGAGACCCGCGTGATCATCGCCGGCGGCGCGACCAACAAGAGTTTCGTGCTCGAACTGCTCGACCAGCCCGAGGTGATCGACGGCAGCGCGGACACCGGCTGGATCGACCGCGTGCGCGCCGACGGTGGACTGGTCGCCAACCGGCACTCCGCGATCGCGCTGGTCGCCGCGGCGATCGACGCCTACGAGGAGGAAGAACTCGTCGAGCGGCAGCGCCTGATGTCGACCGCCTCGGGTGGTCGTCCGCAGGTTCAGCACGAGAGCGGTCGACCCCTGGACCTGAAGCTCCGCGGCGTCGCCTACCGCGTCCGGGTCGCCGCCATCGGGGCACACCGGTTCCGTGTCACCGTCGAGGCGCCGGGGGAGACCCGCACCGTCGATGTCGACCTCGAGCGCTTCGACGACCACGCCGCGCAGCTCATCGTGAACCGGGTCCGCTACCGCCTGGTCACCGACACCCACGGGCCCGTCCACCTCGTCGACGTCGACGGCGTCACCCATCGCGTCAGCCGTGACGAGGGCGGCGTGGTGCGGTCGCCCGCGCCCGCACTGGTCGTCGCCACGCCACTGCAGGCCGGTGACGAGGTCGAGGCCGGCGCCCCGATCCTGGTCCTGGAGAGCATGAAGATGGAAACGGTGCTGCGCGCACCGGTGCGCTCGCGGGTCAAGGAATGTGCGGTGTCGGTCGGCACCCAGGTCGAGACCGGGGCCACCCTGATGCGGCTCGAGCCGCTCGCCGACGACGAGGACGAGGTCGTCGAAGAGGTGGGTACCAGCATCGACCTCGAGTTGCCGGAGGATCCCCAGCTCGATCCCACCGAACGCACCACGCGCAGCCAGGAGGACCTCCGTAGTCAGCTCCTCGGTTTCGACGTCGACCCCAACGACCGGACGCGCCTGCTCGACGAATATCTCTCCGTGCGACGGGCGGCGATCGACAGCGGCCGCCGTCCGCTGGCCGACGAGCTCGAACTGGTCACCGTGTTCGCCGACCTCGCCGAACTGAGCCAGAACCGGCCATCGAGTCAGGAGGTCGGCGTCGAGCACGTACACAGCGCACGCGAGAACTTCCACACCTACCTGCAGAGCCTCGACGTGGAGCGGGACGGACTCCCGGCGGCGTTCCACGACCAGCTGGGCCGCGCGCTCGGTCACTACGGCGTCACCGATCTCGACCGCACCCCCGAACTCGAAGCCGGGGTGTTCCGCATCTTCCTCGCGCTGCAGAACCCCAACGACTCGGCCTCGATGATCAGCGCGCTGCTGCTCGAGTGGCTCGACGAGCCGACGCCCCGCGACGAACTGCGCGAGGCGGTGGGCACCGCCCTCGACCGCCTCGTCGCCGCCACCCAGGTTCGCTTCCCGGCGGTCGCCGACCTCGCGCGCGGTGTCATCTACGCCTGGTACGGCCAGCCGCTCCTGCTGCGCGACCGCGCACGCGTCTACAGCAACGTGCGCAAGCAGCTGAAGTACCTCGACGAGAACCCCGATGCCGCCGACCGCACGAGCCGTATCGACGACATGGTGCGCAGCACCGAGCCGCTCGTCCGGCTGCTCGGCCAGCGCATCGAACGGCACGCCGACAACACGGTCATGCTCGAGGTGCTGACCCGGCGTTACTACGGCAACCGGGGTCTCGCCGACATCCGGATCCGCCAGGCCGGTGGCGCGACCTTCGTCGTCGCCGAGCGCGACGCCGGGAACGTCGCGTCGGCCGCGGTGGGCTTCGACGCCCTGCCCGCGACCATCGGTGGACTCGGCGAACTCGCCCGCGACACCGCCGCCGTCGATGCCGACATCTATCTCGCGTGGGAGCAGCAACCCGACGACTTCGATGTCCTCGCCGGGACGCTGCACGACATCGTCGCCACCAGTTCGCTTCCGCCGCAGGTGCATCGGGTCACCATCACGGTCGCCGGCAGCGCCGACGCGCGAATGCATCACCACGTCACGTTCCGGCCGTCGGCGACCGGTATGGCCGAGGAGCGCCTGATCCGTGGTCTGCACCCCTACATCGCGCAGCGCATGCAGATGGAACGCCTGCGCAAGTTCGACCTCACCAGGTTGCCGTCGTCGGACGACGAGGAGGTCTACCTCTTCCGTTGTGTCGCAAGGGAGAACCCGTCGGACCGCCGGCTCGTCGCCTTCGCCCAGGTCCGCGACCTGACCGCGTTGCGCGAGCAGGACGGCCGGTTGCTCACGCTGCCGACCGCCGAAGCCGCGCTCGCGTCGTGCGTCGACTCGATCCGGCGTGCGCAGCGCGGTTCGACCAACCTGTCGAGCGCCAACCGGATCATCATGTACGTGTGGCCGCCGATCGACGTCGACGCCGACATCCTCGACCTGATCGCCGATCACATCCGCGGCACGACACAGGGAGTCGGCCTCGAAGAGGTCCAGCTCATCGCGCGTCGCCGTGACCGCGACACCGGCGAGCTCAGCAAGGTCTCGGTCCACTTCTCCGTCAACCCCACCGGTGGATTCGACGTCCGGGTCCTCGACCCGACCGACGAGCCGATCGAACCGGTCGACGAGTACCGCCAGAAGGTCCTGCGCGCGGCGAAGCGCAACACCGTCTACCCGTACGAACTGGCCGCGATCCTCGGCGATTTCACCGAGTACGACCTCGACGCCGAGCAGCGTCTCGTGCAGGTCGACCGTCCCAAGGGCCGCAACTCGGCCGCGATCGTCGCCGGTGTGGTCACCACGCCCACCGAGAAGTACCCGCGGGGCGTGACCCGCGTGGTCCTGCTCGGCGACCCGACGAAATCGCTGGGCGCGCTTGCGGAACCGGAGTGCAGTCGGCTGGTCGCCGCGCTCGACCTCGCCGAACAGATGCAGGTCCCGCTCGAGTGGTACGCACTGTCCTCGGGCGCGCGGATCTCCATGGATTCCGGTACGGAGAACATGGACTGGATCGCCCGCGCGCTGAAGCGGATCGTCGAGTTCACCCAGTCGGGTGGCGAGATCAACATCGTCGTGGCCGGCATCAACGTCGGCGGACAGCCGTACTGGAACGCCGAGGCGACGATGCTCATGCACACCAAGGGTGTTCTGGTGATGACACCGGAATCGGCGATGGTGCTCACCGGCAAGCAGTCGCTCGACTTCTCCGGCGGTGTGTCGGCCGAGGACAACTTCGGCATCGGCGGCTACGACCGCGTGATGGGACCCAACGGGCAGGCGCAGTACTGGGCGCCGAACCTCGGCGCCGCCCGCGATCTCCTGATGGCCCACTACGATCACACGTACGTGGCGCCGGGCGAGCAGACGCCGCGTCGGGCGATCACGAGCGACCCCGTCGACCGCGACATCTCCGACTACCCACACGTCTTGGCGGGCAGTGATTTCACCACGGTCGGGCAGATCTTCTCGACGGCCTACAACCCGGACCGCAAGAAGCCGTTCGACATCCGCACGGTCATCCGGGCCGTCGCCGACCAGGATCATCCGGTCCTGGAGCGCTGGGCGGGTATGGCCGACGCGGAGACCGCGGTCGTCTGCGACCTGCACATGGGCGGAATCCCGGTGTGCCTGTTGGGCATCGAGTCACGCGAGGTGCAGCGCCGCGGTTACACGCCGACCGACGGCCCCGACACCTACACGGCCGGCACGCTGTTCCCGCAGTCGTCGAAGAAGGCGGCGCGCGCGATCAACGTGGCGAGCGGCAACCGACCGCTCGTGGTGCTCGCGAACCTCTCCGGGTTCGACGGGTCGCCGGAGTCGCTGCGCAAGCTCCAGCTGGAGTACGGCGCGGAGATCGGTCGCGCCATCGTCAACTTCGAGGGCCCCATCGTGTTCTGCGTGATCTCGCGGTATCACGGCGGAGCGTTCGTGGTGTTCTCGAAGGCGTTGAACCCCAACATGACCGTGCTCGCGATCGACGGTTCGTTCGCGTCGGTGCTCGGCGGTGCCCCCGCGGCCGCGGTGGTCTTCGCCGGCGACGTGGCCAAGAGGGTCGGCGCCGACGCGCGGGTGCGTGAACTGGAGGCCGAGACCGCGCAGGCCACCGGCCCCGAGCGCTCGCGGCTCAACGCCGAACTGGCCGACCTGCGCCAGTCGGTGCGCGCGGAGAAGATCAGCGAGATCGCCGCGGAGTTCGACTCGGTGCACAGCATCCGTCGCGCCGTCGAGGTCGGTTCGGTCGATGCGGTCATCCAGGCCGAGGAACTCCGGCCCCAGATCATCGGCGCCATCGAGAAGTCGCCGGCGTGGGGGAAGCAGGATTCCGAGGTGGTCAGCTCCTAGCGTCCGGCTTCCTGGGGTGCGCGGACCCGAGCACCCCAGGACGCACCGGGCATCACCCGCGCTCGGCGATCTCCTTGATCGCGGCGAGGGTGACCGGGATGCCCGACAGCGCGGCGTCGCGACGCTGCTCGAGTTGGGTGTCCGCATCGTCGCCGTACCGCTGCGCGAACAGCTCGAAGCCGCCGGGTTGCACGGCCCACGACTCGGTCAGCGTCGTCCCGTCGCCGTCGGGTGTGATCGTGTACGACCAGCGCACCGCGTTCTCGTTCACCATCCACGCGAACTCGCGGGGTTCCTCCGCGACGAGGACCAGCGATCGCGTCTCCCACACGTGCTCGGGGGTCTCGTTGCGGCCGTGGAAGTAGGCGCCGACCTCGGGCCCGGTCGCCGGTTCCGCCCACCAGCACGCCTTGCAGATCGGGCTCCACTCGCCGGTGCGACCGATGTCGGTCACCAGATCCCACACCTGCTGCGGCGTGGCGTCGATGCGAATGGACTCGGCGTGGGTGAATCGAGCGGTGCGGTCGTCGTGGCTGGTCGTCATGGGCCCTTCCTGAGATTCGCGTGTGCATCGATCCTATGCAGGGGTCACGGGACCAAATCCGAGCGTCGTGGTGTTGTGCACGGTGACGCCTCCGATGCACCGTCGATCGACGGAGCCGGAGCGCGTCGGCAGGAGGAGAACGTGAGCAACACCTACCGCAAGACCCCCGCGGCGTTGAGCCGCCTCACCGACGTCCAGTACCGCGTCACCCAGCGTGACGGCACCGAGCGCGCCTTCGACAACGAGTACTGGGACAACCACGAGCCCGGCATCTACGTCGACGTCGTGTCGGGACAGCCCCTGTTCTCGTCGACCGACAAGTTCGACAGCGGGACCGGATGGCCGAGCTTCACCCGGCCCATCGATCCGGACGCCGTGGCGACGAAGGTCGATCGGAGCCTGTTCATGCGGCGTGTCGAAGTGCGGTCCGCGGGAGCCGACAGCCACCTGGGACACCTCTTCGACGACGGG
Source organism: Gordonia sp. KTR9 (assembly GCF_000143885.2). NCBI lineage: Bacteria > Bacillati > Actinomycetota > Actinomycetes > Mycobacteriales > Gordoniaceae > Gordonia > Gordonia sp. KTR9. The sequence goes on along the minus strand of NC_018581.1, from coordinate 4,759,600 downwards.
CCCCGCGACGCGGGAGGCCAGCGATTCTGCATGAACTCGGCCTCGCTGCGGTTCATCCCGGCCGCCGAGCTCGAGGCCGAGGGGTACGGCGAGTACGCCGTCCTGTTCACCGGCGCGAACAGCGCCGATTCCCGCACCACCGACACTCACGAGGAGAACGCATGACGACCGACACCGGCCAGATCACCGTCCGTCCCGGCACCGAGACCGCGGTCCTCGCGGGCGGATGCTTCTGGGGCATGGAAGACCTGATCCGCAAGCAGCCCGGAGTTCTGGGCACCCGGGTCGGTTACACGGGCGGGCAGAACGACCACGCCACCTACCGCAACCACCCCGGGCATGCCGAAGCCGTGGAGATCGTGTTCGACCCGACGCAGACGACGTATCGCGATATCCTCGCGTTCTTCTTCCAGATCCACGACCCGTCGACGCGCAACCGGCAGGGAAACGATGTCGGCACGAGCTACCGCTCGGCGATCTTCCCGGTGACACCGGAGCAGGAGCGGGTCGCCCGGGACACCATCGCCGACGTCGACGCGTCGGGACTGTGGCCCGGCAAGGCGGTCACGACGATCGAGGAGCTGGGCCCGTTCTGGGAGGCCGAGCCCGAGCACCAGGACTACCTGCTCAACTTCCCGAACGGCTACACCTGCCACTTCCCGCGTCCGGGATGGGTGTTGCCGAAGCGGGATGCGGCGTCGACGCGGTGACGCGCAAGACCGGCTGAGAGCACCGGCGCCCGTCGGCGGTCGTCCGACAACGACCGTCGACGGGTTCGTCGGCGTATGCTGATGCGATGTAGCACTCTGCTACACATGCGCGGGAGGTCTGCAATGAGCACGGGTACGGACAAGGTGACCCGGCTGTCTGCCGCATTGGTGACCGATGCCGCCCGGGAGGGCGCGCGCGAGCAGCGGTCAGCGCGGCAGCAACTCGAACACTGGGCCCGTCTCGGCCGCAGCGTCTCGCAGCGCACCACCGCGTCGCGTCGGCGGGTCGAGGCCGCGCTGGCGGGCGACTTGCCGGGAGAGGTGTTGACCGCCGAGGAAGCCGTCGTCTACGACGCCGAGATCGACGCGCACCTCGAAGCGCGACTCGCCACCGACGACCACGTGGTTCGTCGTGCATCGGACGGGTTCTCCTCGGTCGTCGTCGATGACGACGGACGGCTAGTCGAACACCGTCCCGACGGGACGACGGTCATCCTCGGCCGGTGACACCGCGGCTCGACCTGGTCGTCGGGTGTGATGGCGCGGGGAAGTCGACGCTGGTCGAGCATCATCTGCAGCCCTTGCTGCACACGCCCTTCGTGAACGCCGACCTGATCGCCCGGCAGAAGTGGCCCGACGCCGCGGAAGCGCATTCCTACGACGCCGCCCGACTGGCGGCGGCCACCCGCGACAAACTGATCGGGACAGGCGCCTCGTTCATCGCCGAGACGGTCTTTTCGCATCCATCCAAACTGGAACTCATCGAACGTGCGCACGCCGCCGGCTACCGAGTGGTGCTCCACGTCGTGATGATCCCCGAGGATCTCGCGGTCCATCGCGTCCGGTTGCGCGTCGACAGCGGTGGGCACGCGGTCCCGGAGGTCAAGATCCGCGAGCGGTTCCGGCGCCTGTGGCCGCTCGTCCGCACGGCCATCCTCCGTAGCGAGCAGGCAACCGTGTACGCCAACGAGCGACCGACCACGCGCATCGTCGCGCGGTACGTCGACGGTATGGTCGCGGGCATGCCCGACTGGCCGGACTGGACGCCGGATGCGCCGACGCGTTCGGAGCCACGATGACTTCCCACGATCGAGCGACCGGGCTTCTCGTCGTCGGCGCCGTCAACGTCGATCTCGTCGTGGAGACCGACCGCTTGCCGGGTCCCGGTGAGACGGTCGTCGGTCCGACGGTGACTCGGCACGGCGGCGGGAAGGGCGCGAACGCCGCCGTTGCCGCTGCGCGTGCGGGTGCCGAGGTGCGTTACTGCGGCGCAGTGGGTTCCGACGACATGGGTGCGGGCGCACTCGACGAACTACGGGACGAGGGCGTCGACGTCACCGACGTGGCCGCGCTCGAGAATGTGTCCACCGGTATGGCGCTCATCGTCGTCGACCCTCGCGGAGAGAACCAGATCGCGGTGGGCGCCGGCGCGAATGGCCTGCTGACCGCTGACGTCGTCCGTACTGCGGTTCGCCGGGCGGGCGGCTGGGCCGGGTGTGTGCTCGTCAGCACCGAGATCCCGGCCGACGCCGTCGCCGCGGCCGTCACGACGGCGGCCGAGCGGGGTCTCCGATGCGTCGTCAATCCTGCCCCGGTGCCGGCGTCGATGGTCGACCTCATGGGGTCGGCGCCGGTGTTCACGCCCAACTCGTCGGAACTTCGTGACCTGCACGCGTTGATCGACGACGGTCGGGACGCCCCGGAGGTGCCGGCGGCCGAGCGGGCAGTGGCGGTGGCCTCACGTACGGGTGCACCCGTTCTCGTGACCCTCGGTGCCGAGGGTGTGCTGATCGCGAATCCGTCCGGCGACGTGCTCACCCTCCCCGCCGGGCACGTCGACGAGGTCGTCGACACGACCGGAGCGGGTGACACCTTCAACGGCGTGTTCGCGGCGTCGCTCGCCGCCGGTTCGACGGTCCTCGAGGCGGCGAAGCGGGGTGTCGCGGCGGCGTCGCTGTCGGTCGGCGCCGTCGGCGCCCGGACCGGGATGCCGGGCGATGCGGAGATCCGCCGCGCGGTGTGAGGCACACCCGTCGACCGGGTGGTCAGCGCGTGGCGGGTCTCGGTCGCTTCATGAATCGGTGATGGTCGTCGCTGGGCAGGAAGTAGTCGCCCTGCCCGCCGGCTCGCAGGAGGGGTCGTGCCCCGGCCGTGTCGAAGGTCTGGTCCTCGCGCAGCAGGCCGGTTGCGATGTGGATCTTGACGACCTCGCCCAGGACCATCCAGGTGTCGACGAGTTCGTCTGCGGCCGTGCGCAACTGGAATGACTGGGTGACGCGGCACTCGAAACCGACCGGGCTCTCGGCAACCCGCGGCGCGGCCACGAGGTCGGAGGCCAGCGGGGTGAGCCCCGCGGCCTCGAACTCGTCCTCACCGGCAGGGATCGCCGCCGAGGTGGCGTTCATCTGTTCGCCGAGATCGTCGGTGGCGAGGTTCCACACGAACTCTCCGGACTCCCGCGCGTTGGCGACGGTGTCCTTGTAACCGACGCTGGCGAAGCCGACGATCGGCGGGGTGTAGTTGAACAGGTTGAAGAAACTGTAGGGCGCGAGGTTGCGCACCCCGTCGGCGGTCACGGTGGAGATCCAGCCGATGGGTCGCGGCGCGACGATCGCGTTGACCGGGTCGTGCGACAGCCGATGGCCCTGCGACGGTTCGTAGGAGTGGTAGATCGTCACCGTCGCAACGGTACGTCAGCGGCCCGACGTGCCGCCGCCTGCGTAAGGTGAGGTGCGATCGACCACTGCGCACTTCGACGATCGGGAAAGCTGTGACTCTCTCCTCCGGCCCTGACCTGCGGACTTTCGCCAACATCCGGGATCTGGGCGGCATGCGGGTCGCCGGCGGCGGCATCACGGCCGCCAACGTGCTGATCCGCAGCGACGCCCCCTATCCCGACGACGAGGACCCGGTGGGCATGCCGTGGCCGCCGGCGACCGTCGTCGACCTGCGCGACCCCACGGAGCTGGGCCGGATGGCCGTCACGTGGCCGGCGAATGTGCGGGTGGTGCATCGTCCGGTGTCGTCGGGCGCCCGCGTCGACCGGCTCGCCGACACCGCTCTCGTCGACATCTACACCGCCATGATGCGGACGGGCGGCCACCGGCTGACCGCCGCGCTGAACGAGTTCGACCTCGACGGGGCGACTCTGGTGCACTGCGCGGCCGGCAAGGATCGCACCGGCGTGATCATCGCGATCGCGCTGCTCCTGGCGGGTGTCGACGAAGAAGCCGTGATCGCCGACTACCACCTGACCGAGGCCGGTATCGCGGGCGTGTTCGCGCGCCTGCGGTCCCGCAAGCGGATCCCGGCGGGCACCACCCTGGAGGCCCCCATCCTGCGCACGCCGCGGGAGGCCATCGAACTGGTCGTCGCCGACGTGACCGGCGCCCGCGGTGGCGCCTGGGGATGGTTCGAGGCGCAGGGCGGCGACGTCGAACACTTCCGGCGGTGGGTCGAGATGTTCGTACGCGCCGAGGCAGGGGAGGCTGCGCGTGGCTGACGAGAACATCTCGGAGACGGCGCAATTCGCCCCGGACGTCGTGGCGGCCGTGCTGGCACACATGAACGACGACCACGCCGACGACTCACTGCTGATCTGCCGCACCCTCGGCGGCCGCCCGGACGCGACCGCCGCCGTGATGACCGGGTTCGACCACGAGGCAGCGACTTTCGACGTCTCCGTCCCCGACGGGGTCGCCGGTGTGCGACTCGCCTGGGATCGACCGGTCCGCGATCGCGCCGACGTTCGCGTCGCGGTGGTCGCGATGTTCCGTGCGGCGCAGGAGCGTTCGGGCGCCCCGTCCTAGGCAGGCGTCGGGGCGCGTCACGTACTCCCGCGAGCGATCAATTCCACCGGCAAGCGGCGGGATTCGACGTCGCGTCCGATGGTGAGGTCGAGGAGACCGCGCACCGCGGTCTCGCCGATCTCCCGTGCCGGCGACCGGACCGTCGTCAGCGGGACGGGAAGCTGGGCGGCCACCGGGATGTCGTTGTAACCGATCAGGGCGAGGTCATCGGGGATGCGCAGGCCGAGGTCGCGTGCCACGCCGAGGACTCCCACCGCGATCGTGTCCGACACCGCGAAGATCGCCCGTGGGCGGTCGGGACGGTCGAGCAGTGCCGCGCCGGCCGCGGTGCCGCCGTCGACCTCGAAGTTCGACGCGACGATGCGGTCGTCGGGGAGCGTGATCCCGGCGTCGTGCAGCTCGGCGGTGAATCCGCGGAGGCGGTCGGTCGCCGTGGTCGCGTGACCGGGACCGGCGATGACGGCGAGGTCGGTGTGTCCCCGATCCAGGAGATGGCGGGCGGCGATGCGCCCGCCGCGCTCGTCGTCGCCGCCGACGAAGGGGAGTCCGGCATCGGCGTGCCGGGTGAGCGTGAGCAACGGCAGGTCGGCGATCCGCAGGGACTCGACGAAGTCGCGACCCGGCCGGTGCAGTCCGCTCAACAGCAGGCCGTCGACCTGCCGGCCGACGAGGAGTTCGATGGCGCGCCGCTGGGCGGCCTCGTCGTCGGGCGGGCTCGACAACAGCACCGAGTACCCCGCGCGGGTGGCGGCCTGCTCGATTCCCTGATACGTCGTGGCGACCACGCCATCGGTCAGCCGCGTCATCACGACCCCGATCGTGGTCGTCTTTCGGGTTCGCAGACTGGCCGCCCACACGTTCCGCTGATAACCGAGCTGGTCGGCGACCTCCCGTACCCTCAGCGCCGACGCCGACCAGCCGTCGGCGGGCTCGGGCTGACGGAGCACCCGCGACGCCGTGGACACGTGCACGCCGGCGCGCCGCGCGATCTCTTTCAGCGTGGGCGCGCGCTGACCATCGACCACGCCGTTCCTCCCTCTGTCCGGTGCCCTCTGTCCGGTGCCGCGGCCCGGGTTCGTGCATTGACCGACGACCGCAGAACACCTACCTTAGGCGATGCAAACGTTCGTGCAAACGTTCTCGCGGCGGCGTGGGTCCGCCCGGTCGCCCGACTCTCGACGGAGGTCTTCGATGTCCCGCCCCAGTACGTTGCCCCAGCTCTTCGCCCTGGACTCGTTGCTCGACGCCGACGAGATCGCCATCCGCGAGAACGTGCGGGACTTCGCCGCGTCGAAGTTGCGCCCGCACATCGCCGACTGGTTCTCCGAAGCCCAGCTGCCCGTCCGCGAGATCGCCCGCGAACTCGGTGAGCTCGGCGCGCTGGGCATGCACCTGGACGGTTACGGCTGTCCCGGGATGAGCGCGATGTCGTACGGGCTGGCCTGCCTGGAACTCGAGGCCGTCGACTCCGGAATCCGGAGCCTGGTGTCGGTGCAGGGGTCGCTCGCGATGTTCTCCATCCACCACTGGGGGTCGGAGGAGCAGAAGAACGAGTGGCTGCCGCGGATGGCGGCGGGCGAGGCGATCGGCTGTTTCGGCCTGACCGAGCCCGACTTCGGCTCGAACCCGTCAGGCATGCGCACCCACGCCAAGCGCGACGGCGAGGACTGGGTGCTCAACGGGACGAAGATGTGGATCACCAACGGTTCGATCGCCGACGTCGCCGTGGTGTGGGCGCAGACCGATCTCGCCGACAGTCCCGGCGGCATCCGCGGATTCGTGGTCCCCACCGACACGCCGGGCTTCTCGGCGCCGGAGATCACCAAGAAGATGTCGTTGCGCGCCTCGGTCACCTCGGAGCTCGTCTTCGACGATGTCCGGCTCCCCGCGTCGGCGATGCTGCCCGGCGCGGAAGGCCTGCGCGGTCCGCTGACCGCGCTCGGCGAGGCGCGATTCGGCATCATCTTCGGGGCGATCGGCGCCGCCCGCGACTGCCTGGAGGTCGCCATCGATTACGCGCAGTCGCGCGAGGTGTTCGACAAGCCGCTGGCCGGATACCAGATAACCCAGACCAAGATCGCCGACATGGCGCTCGAGGTGGGCAAGGGACACCTGCTGGCTTATCACCTCGGCCGGTTGAAGGACCGCGGCGAACTCACCCCCGAGCAGGTCAGCGTCGGCAAACTGAACAGCACCAGGGAGGCGATCGCGATCGCTCGCGAGTGCCGAACGATCCTGGGGGCGAACGGCATCACCCTCGAGTACCCGGTGATCCGGCACGCCAACAACCTGGAGTCGGTGCTCACCTACGAGGGGACCTCCGAGGTCCACCAGCTCACCATCGGCCGCGCGTTGACGGGTTCTTCGGCGTTCCGCTGAGTCGCCCCGAGCGCAGCTGAGCAGGACAAGCGGATTGCCCGCTTGCACACGCGGGATGGCGCAGTGGGCTACGTTGGGTGAGCACGCTTGTCAAAGCGCGTCCGTAGTAATTCGCTCACGTCGGGCGTCGAGAGGAGCCCGATCATGACTGATCCGTCGAACGAGGACGTCCACCGCAAGATAGCCGAACTCGCGAGGGAACTGCACAGCGACGACTCCGACGAGCAGGTCGCCAAGACGATCGTCGAGAACGCGCTGGTCGACATACCCGGCGTCGAGTACGCCGGACTCACCGTTGCCATCAATCGGAAGTCGATCGAATCGTTCGGGTCGACGCACGACGTCGCCGCAGTGCACGATGCCATTCAGGCGGAACTCGTTGAGGGGCCGTGTATTTCGGCGGCGTTCACCGATCGCGTCGTCCGTGTCGACGACCTGGAGAACGAGTGGCGATGGCCTGAGTATCGTCAGCGGGCTCTCGCCGAGACCCCGATCCGGTCGGTGCTGTCCTTCCAGCTCTTCGCCGACACGACGACCATCGGTGCGCTGAATCTCTTCGCCGACGAGCCGCACGCCTTCGATCTGCACACCGAGGACATCGGCATCGTCTTCGCGACCCACGCCGCGCTCGCGTGGAACAAGGTCAAGAAGGACAAGCAATTCCACAGCGCCCTGGCCAACCGCGACGTCATCGGCCAGGCGAAGGGCATCCTGATGGAACGCTTCGGGATCGACGCCGTGGCCGCCTTCGACCTGCTGAAGCGGTTGTCGCAGGATTCGAACACCAAGCTCGTCGACGTCGCACGACAGGTCACGGACAAGCGGTGACCTGTCTGCCCTTCGATATTGGTTCTGTTGGGCCGCCTCACCGCCGACGAAGGACTCGAGCCGCGCGCGAGCAACGACCTCAGCCGGCTCGTTCGACTGGAGTGCGCCTGTTCCTCTTGCGACCGATCGATCTCGACTCGACTGGTGGACTTCAATCGAAATCCACCAGTCGGGTTACTCTGCGACGGTGAATTCCATTGTGCTCGGCCCGATCTGATCGTGGGTCAGGGCGCGCCCGGCATCTTCGACCGTCTCGAACGTCTTCACGTACGGTGTCATTCCGCACAATTCAAGGGGCCGCGTCACCGTGCGGCCGCCGACGACCACCACCGGAATGAAACGCCGACCGGCGTCGTCGATGAACGATCGGAGTAGAACCAGGCCGACGGTCCCGAAGAAGTTCAGGCCCGAGAAGTCGAGGACGATGCCGTCGACCGGGCCGGTGATCACCCGATCGAGCGCGGCAGCGAAGTTGGCGGCCGAATCGCGGTCGACGCTGCCCGAAAATCCTTGCACGCAATATGATTTGGGCGAGACCAGCTGGTGCTGATGTTGCTTCGGCGCGGGCTCCGTTGCGGGATCGAAAGCGGAGCGAAAAGTGGTTGAGGAAGTGAGACCCATGATGTTCTCGTTTCAATGAGTGCGTCGTATGGCCCGACCATCACCTCTGGATCGGTAGCCGTGCTGCTCCGACTGAATCAGTGAGGAGTAGCCCAAGTTCGCGCTCGTCCTCTAAGGGAGCTGACCACGATGTTCGGAAGCGAAAAGGCCCTGGGCGCCTGACGCTTAGAACGCAGCTGCTACCTGAACCGCATCTCTCTACCCTACGTGCCGGTGGGTCTGCATTCAAGGTTGTGCCAACCTTCGGCAGTTTCTGTGCGATGTCCTGGCGGCCGTGGTGCTTGACCAGCCCGCCACCGGTGCAGCTGGACGCAGCCCTCGGACCATGGTTGGCTGGACTCGGATATGCGTCGAAACCGGTGCGCACATCAATGTTCCTGTTCTGCATGTGGCACGGATGCTGCGCATCCGATTCTCGAGTGTCCTCGAAGTCTGGTGGTGAGAATGGCGTCGGGTGACCGGGGCGATCACGACGACTACAGCGATGTCCTACCGTCTCTCCGCGCGATGCGCGACGAGGTGGACGATGATCGCCGAACCCGGCTGCGGGAAGATGTCATCGCGAGGTGTCTGCCACTGGCAGACCATGTCGCCAGGCGCTTTTCCGAACGCGGCGAGCCCATCGACGATCTGCGTCAGGTGGCGCGGATCGGTCTCATGCACGCTGTCGACCGTTTCGACGTCGAGCGCGGCAACAACTTCCTCGCCTTCGCGGTGCCGACCGTCATGGGCGAGGTGAAGCGGTACTTCCGCGACAGCACCTGGTCCATCCGGGTGCCTCGCCGGGCGCAGGAGGCTTCTCTCAACATCGCCAAGGCGAGTGAGGAGTTGTTGCAGTCGCTCGGACGGTCTCCGCGCCCGAGTGAGATCGCCAAACACCTCGACCTACCGGTCAGTGAGGTGATCGAGGGGATGGTCGCGCGGTCGGCCTACACCGCCAGCTCGATCGATGCCGAAGCAGGCTCCTCGACCGATGGCTGGACTCTCGCGGACACTCTGGGTGACGAGGACGCGCGATTGGAACTCGTCGAGGAGTTCGTCACGCTACAGCCGGCACTCGAGCGGCTTACCGACCGTGAGCGCAAGATTCTCACCCTCCGATTCTTCAAGTCGATGTCGCAAAGCGAAATCGCTCGTGAGGTGGGGATCTCCCAGATGCATGTGTCGCGATTGCTGACGCGCATCATCGAGACCTTGCGCGCAGAGGTCGTCGTCGAGGGTCCGGACGGCGACGACGCGCAGGCCGATGTCGGGCGTGCCGCCACCAAGGTCCGCGGCACGCCTCCGGGCGTCACGGCTTGAGGATCACCTTGACCATGCCGTCCTTCTTCTGCTGGAAGGTCTCGTAGGCCTGCGGGGCCTCCTCGAGCGGTAGTTCGTGGGTGGCGAAGGTGTCGACGCCCAGCGGATCGTCGTCGGTGAGCAGCGGCATGATGTCGTCGACCCACCTCTTGACGTTCGCCTGACCCATGTGGAGCCGAATCTGCTTGTCGAACATGGTCAGCATCGGGAGCGGGTCGGCCGCGCCGCCGTAGACCCCGGAGAGCGAGATCGTCCCGCCGCGCTTGACGATGTCGATCGCGGAGTACAGCGCACCCAGCCGGTCGGTGCCCATCTCCGACATCGCCTTGCGGGCCACCGCATCCGGTAGCAGTCCGACCACGCTCTGGAGCGCCTTGTTGATCGGTGATCCGTGAGCCTCCATGCCGACGGCGTCGATGACGGAATCGGTGCCCAGGCCGCCGGTCAGGTCGCGGATGGCATCGCCGACGTTGTCGACCGCGTCGAAGTTCACCGTCTCGATGCCGCGGGCCTCGGCCCGTGCCAGCCGCTCGGGCACGCGATCGACGCCGATCACCCGCGCGCCCTGGTGGGCGGCGATACGGGCGGCCATGTCGCCGATGGGGCCGAGACCCAGCACGGTGACGGTTCCGCCCCGCGGGATCTCGGCGTAGGCCACGGCCTGCCAGGCCGTCGGCAGCACGTCCGACAGGTACACATAGCGCGAGTCGGGCTTCTCCAGCGGAACCTTGATGTGCGTGAACTGGGCCTGGGGCACGCGGAGATACTCGGCTTGCCCGCCGGGCACCGACCCGTAGAGCTGTGAGTACCCGAACAGTGCCGCGCCCGTCCCCTGGTCGGTGACGCGGGTCGTCTCGCACTGCGTCATGAGGCCGTCATGACAGAAAAGGCATGTGCCACAGGAGATCTGGAATGGAATCACCACCCGGTCGCCGACGCGGAGATCGCCGGTGTCCTTGCCGACCTCTTCGACGATCCCCATCGGCTCGTGTCCGAGGATGTCACCGGCCTGCATGAACGGGCCGAGCACTTCGTACAGGTGCAGGTCGGAACCGCAGATGTTGGTCGAGGTGATCTTGATGATGGCGTCGGTGGGCTCGATGATCTTCGGGTCGGGCACGGTGTCGACCGACACCTGTCGTTTGCCCTGCCAGGTCACTGCACGCATGCTCAGGCCTTTCCATCGTTGTGTCGACGACCGTCGTCCTGCATCTCTTCCAGGCGGTCGTCGCGTCCTCGCTCCCGCTTGCCGGCGTGTTCCACCGGGAAGTCGTGGAATCGCTCCTCGTACCGTTCGGCTTCCTCGGCGGTCGTCTCCGGCTGGATCGGGTCCTGATGGGCCCGATCGCCGTCCCTGGCCGCGCGACGTCGAAGCAGGACGCGGCTGCTGATGAGCAGGCCGATCGCCAACAGCCCGACCAGGACGGCGCCGATCGCCAGCCACACGGTCGCATCGCGGTCGCCTGCTCCGGCGGCGATCGCGAGGCCTGCGAGCACCAGCATGAGTCCGAGGCAGACGAAGCCGAGGAGGCCGATGGCCTTCAGTCCTCGTGACTTTCGTGCCGGGCGGCGGGCGATGGCCTCTCGTGAGGCGACTTCTCGTTCGGGTGTCAGATCTGGCATGGTGCACTCCCTGCGCTGTCTGGTGGTGGTTCGGTGGCCGGCGGCTGGGCAACCGACCTCGGTGCGCTCGGTGTACCGCCACAGGCCGGAGATGAAACGTCGACGTGCCGACACCTTCGTCGGAAATGGGACGTACCGAGACGTGCATCTCATCGAATCCGACCGCCGGCCGGAGCTCTGCTACCGTGTCGAGACGTGTTGGGGGCACTGACGGGCGCGGCCACTCCATTCGAGCCGCGGTTTGGAACACGGAATCACGGGGCACTCATGACCAGACCAGCCGAGATCGGCACCACCAATCAACGGGCGAAGAAGACTCATTTGATGACCGATTCCGATGCGACCTCCCAGCTATCGATCGCCGGCGGTACGCCGACGGTGCTTCGGGTGCCGGCCGCCACCGATCGTCTCGCACTCGTGCGCGCCCTGGTCGAGACCGCTCTCTACGTCGATGACTGGGCGCTCGACGACGTGATCGACGCGAAGGTGGCCGTGGACGAGATCTGCTCGCAGATCATCTCCGCCGCCGCCGACGGATCGTCGATCGAGCTCACGCTGTACCTGTCGTCGCAGGGCGTGATCGGCGAGATCCGTGGCGAACTCCTCGGGGACGTGACCCTCAAGCAGTCGACGTTCGGATGGCGGATCGTGCAGACCGTCACCGACACCCACACGATCACCTACGACGAACCGGGCCCGGACGCCGCGTCCCGAGGCGTCGTCATCGCGTTCTCGAAATTCCGCCGCTGACCGGTCGCCAGTCATCGCCGGCGGCGTCGTAGGCGGCCAGGCCGCGTTCGGCGAAGGCCCGCAACCATCCCTCCATGGGCCACGTGCCCCAGCGCCGGTGGAAGACCCGGGCGTTGCGGAGGATGTCCTCGAGATGCTCGACGGGCGGCTTCGAGACCGGGTGGTGCTGGTGATAAGCGTGCGCTCCGCCGACCCAGGCGATCCGGAATCCGTTGTTGCGCGCGCACATCGCGAAGTCCGTGTCTTCACCCCCGTAACCGCGGTAACCGGTGTGGAATCCGCCGAGGGCGAGCCAGTCGCAGGTCCGCACGGCGAACGACAACGACCAGAACAGCATCAGTTCCGACGACAGCTGGGTCTGTCCGCATCCCGGTGACGGGCGTGCCGGATGTGGATCGGTGAACCGGGGGAGTTCGCGGGCGTCGAAGGTCGGCTGGTCACACGGCAGATAGGTGACCGGACCGCAGTAGAGGAGAGTCAGGTCCGGCGTGGCCGCGCAGGACCGCAGGTAGCGTTCGAGCATGTCCGGGCCGGGTATGCAGTCGACGTCGAGGAACACCAGGATCGACGCTCCCGCCGCGATCGCGGCCGCCGCCCCCGCGTTGCGCGCGTCGGCGAGTTGCAGAGTGCTCGGGTCGTCGTTGCGGAAGTGGATGACACGCACCGGATGCCCCGCGACGACCGTGGCGATCACCGGATCGTCCATCGCCACGATGAGGTGTATGTCGGGCCGGTGGGTCGAATGGGCGAATGCATCGAGCTGGCGTCGCAGGTGGAGGTGTCGCCCCGACACGATCGTGATGACCGCGACCACCTCGGGGGAGCCGGTCATCGGTGCGCGACCGCTTCGATGGCCCGCGCGGCCCGCTCGGCGGCACCCTCGGTCTGCCAGCGCGACCACGCCGGCGCCGAGTCCCCGACGGTGTCGAGGATCGACCGCCAGCTCTCGGCGTCCGGCCACGACGACGTGACGAGTGCGAGTTCGGAGCGTGCGAGCGTGTAGCCGGTTGCCCGCTGTTCGGCGAACGGGCGGTCCTCGGGGATCACCACCGCTGGCCGGCCGGCTGCGGCGGCATCGGCGACGCTCCCCTGACCGGCGCCGATGACGGTGACCCGGGCGCTGCACAGGAACGGCCACGGGTCGTCGACCCAGGTTCCGAAGGCCGGACCGAGCCCGACGACGGTGCGGCCCGGAAGCTCGTCGGCGAGGGTGGTCGCCGGGTGCGGTCCACCGCGTTCCCCGCCGGCACCGGTCAGGACGAGGACGTCGGTGGCGAACGTGGGGTGCGAGACGGGGAGTCGCCCGTCGAAGCGGGAGATGCCGCCGGTGAAGACCGTCTTCGGCAGATGCTCTCGAAGCCAGTCCGGCTGGTAGAGCTCTGCGGGCCAGGGCGCGATGATCGCATCGGCAGCCCGGTAGGCGAGCTGATGCGGTAGGTCGTCACGAATGCCGGGCTGCGCCGTCACGATCACCGGTACGCCGAGCAGCCGGAGGAACAGGGTCACCTCCACCGACACGTCGACGACGACGGCCGCCGGGGTGCGTTCCGCGACGAACTCGGCCAGTTGCGCCATACGCGTCCGCAGACCGCCGTCGTGTCGTGGCGCCCAGTGCAACAGACCGCCCGCGTCGACGTCGCGCGGCTCCGGCTCGGCGTCGTCGCGCTCGAGGGTGATCACCTCGCTGAACGCCGGATCGGACAGCGGGGCGCTGGTCAGCGCGACGACATCGGTGCCGATGCGGCCGGCGATGGCGGTGGCACGCGAACAGTGGCCGCGTCCCTGATGATGTACGTAGTAGCCGATCACACCGGTACCTCCCGAGCGAGCGGCTCGGTGCCGGTGAGCGGACGTCCGGCGACCAGATCGGCGTAGATGTCGGTGTACCGGTTGATCATCGCGGTGTCGGAGCAATGATCCTCGGCGCGGCGTCGCACGAGATCCCGGTCGATGGTGAGCGCCTCCTGCGCGGCGAGGGCCATCGCGTCGACGTCGCCCGGCGGCACCAGGACGCCCGCGTCGTCGCCGACGATCTCCGGGATGCCGCCGCGGGCGAAGCACGCCACCGGGGTTCCGCAGGCGAGCGATTCCGCGACCACGAGGCCGTACGGCTCGTCCCAGACCGGGGTGACCAGCGTCGCGCCGCACGAACCGACCAGGCGGGCCAGGTCGTGCTGGTGGAGGTGACCCTCGTAGTGGACGAGCTCGCCGAGCGATGGCGCGATGTGCTGCTCGAAGTAACGCGCATCGCTGATCGGGCCGGCCAGCCGGAGCCGGCGACCGGCACGGTGCGCGGCCTCGATGGCGAGGTGAGCGCCCTTCTCCGGGACGAAGCGACCGAACCAGACCAGGTCGTCCCCACCTGGACCGGCAGGCCAGCGATCCAGCTGAACTCCGTTGTGCACCACCGGTATCTCGCCGAGCACATGCGACCACGACCGCGCTGTGTGCCTGCTGACCGCCACGCAGCGGGTGTCGGGCGCGAGGGCCAGTGCCGACTCGAGCCACGGCGTGGGCGGGGTGTGCAGCGTCGTGACCATCGGCGTCCGTACGGCCGGACCCATGGCAACCGGGAGATAGTGCAGGCTGTGGTTGTGGATCACGTCGTATTCACCCGGGTTGCGAGCGAACGAGAGCATCAGCGACAGATACGAGTGATGATCCTGCAGCGCTTCGAGCTGGGGCATCGACACGTCCGAGCGCGCGGCCGCGGAAGGTTCGAACAGCTCCGCGCGCAGGCGATCCGAGTCGACCGGCAGGTCGCTGCCCGCGCCCGCGAACAGCGTGACCTCGTGGCCGGCGAGTGTCAGGGCGCGCGTGAGATGCCAGACATGGGCCTCGAGTCCGCCGGCGAAGGGCTGTGCGATCGGATAGCGGCTCGACGCGACGATGGCGATCTTCAGGGTGTCACGCATCCATGATCCGGGTGTAGAGGGCGGCGTGGTCGTCGGCGAGAGACCGGCGCTGTGCGCGCCGCTCCGGCCACAGGGCGGCCGACGGCCGGGCCGTATAGGCCTGTGCCAGAGCCGAAACCAGCGAATCCGGATCGAAACGGTCCTCGGTGAACTCGTACGACAGGCAGTCCTGTTGCTGGTGGTAGTAGCCGCAACTCGGTGCGATGACGGTGGTGCCGAGATCGTGGCAGGCCTCGAGCCAGCCCGAGTGGGTGCCGAACCGGTACGGAAGTACCGATACCGACAGGCCACGCAGGTAGTCCCACAGCTCGTCGTCGGTGAAGTAGTCGTGGACCCGCACGCGCGCATACGGATGCCGGGACAGCGCCAGCGCGGTCGTGCCGAAGTCGGGGTTGTAGGCGTGTGTGCCCGGGACGAACACTTCCTCGTGCAGGTTGATCGCGACGGTCATGTCCGGGTAGTCGGCGGCCGCTTCGAGCAGGGTCATGATCACCGGCAACGGGTCCATGTTGGCGCGGATGCTCTTGGCATGGACGCCCACGACGAACTCGTCGGTGTGCGGTCTGCGCGCGGCGAACCGTCCCGGCGGGACGACATGGGGATGGGGGAGCACGGTCGCCTCGCGCTGCCAGCGGCGTGCGATCTCATCGGCCGCGCCGGGGGTCAGCGTGATGACCTCGTCGGCTGCGGGCACCAGGATGTCCAGGACCGCCTCGTGATGTCCCGGCTCGGGGTGGTGTGGATTGCGCAGATCGTGCAGCGTGTACACGAGCGGTTTGCCGTGTGTGCGCAGTTCGTCGACCACCGCGGTCATCACCGCCGGCTCGATGGCGTCGAACCCGAAATGGAGGTGGAAGACGTCGAACTCGTCGTGGTGCCGCGCGATCCAGGCGGGATCGAGCATCAGCGGAGGCCACCAGCCGCCCGGAACCGTCGCGCCGTCGGCGGGTTCCGGATCGGGCAGGCGCACCACCGAGACCGGCCCGGTCTCGAGGTTGCTGACCGTTCCGTTGAGCGGGGACAGGTGGCGGACGTACACATGGGACTGCGGGACCGACGCGACGCGCACACGTGCGACGCCGGTGCCCGTCCGCGCGCGCAGACCGGTCGACATCGCCGACCGGCCTCGTGTCGTGCTCGCCCCCGCCGTCTCGAGGGTTGCTGTTCCGCTGGGCTGCCCACTGCTCACTGCCACATCCGTTCACTCGGGTCGCAACGGCTGTCTACTCAACCGGGCCTACGCGATCGCGGCTTCGCGAGCCGCAGGGACAACCGCCGATCTCCGGCGAGTCGTCATGCGGGCTCTGATACCCCAGATCGCCTGCGACGAAACCGCCGCGGGGCGATGAACGAACGGTGTGGTGATCAGTGTGAGTTCGAGTGCGGAGAGCTCTGGTTGTCCGTCTGGTGGGCGTTGAGCAGCAGGTGGTCGAAGGACTGCCGGACCGGGTCCGGCAACACCACGTACTTGTGGACGCCGGTGACGATCGACCGAGCGAGCTCGTTCACCTTGACGTTCGCCGTCTGGGACCGCCACCGCATGACCTCGAATGCACGATCGGCGCTCACGCCGTAGGCCAGCGAGATCATGCCCTTGGCCTGTTCGATGACTCCCTGATGCTCCCGGAACCGTGCGACGTGCTCGTCGACGCGGTCCTTGACGGCCTTCTCCTCGATCGCCGTCAGGTCGAGGTAGAAGCCCTCCGCGCCGATGACCGTGCCGGACTCGTCGGTGAGTTGCTGCGAGACGACAGCGACGTGACGGACCTGACCCTCGGTGTCGACGATGCGATGCCGGCTCGAGAACGGAATCCGCCGGTCGAGCATGGTCGCGAGCAGTTCCTCGAACGACTGCCTGTCGTCCGGGTGCTTGTGCCCGGCGATCAACTCCGTCGTCGGAGTCACCTCACCGGGCCGATAGCCGTGCATCTCGGCGACCTCGTCGGACCACTCCCACTCCTGGGTGTCGAACAAGAACCGGAAGCTGCCGACGTGACTGATGCGGGACTCGCCGGCGGTGTGATCGTTGGCGTCTGTCACCCTCACCCCTACAAACCACAAATCAACAAGGAAGCCAGCGGTCTCGGGCGAAAAATGAGCTTACCTGGCCGTCGCGCCGGGCGGGAATCGACCTGGTCGTGTCACCGATGCCGGACTCGCGGAGATCGTTTCGGGCCGGTGTCACCCGGGTATCTGCGAAAGCTCGGGCCGGCGGCATCGAGGCGCCGACCGCAACGGGCACCGATCCCGGTTACGACGAGGAGGACGAGAATGAGCACCGAGAACGCGGGTGACAGCGCGACGGCGGCAACCGAGGGCATCAACCCCGATCTGACGTCGACGGCCGGTTTCGAAGACCTCGACGAGGACCGACTCGGGCAGGACCCGCTCGAGGAGGGCATGGATCCGCCGGAGGACTGGTCGGCCAGTGACCGGACCGGCACGACGGCGCGGGAGCAGCGCGAGGGGGAATCCCTCGACGAGAAGCTCGACCAGGAGATTCCGGACGAGCACCCCTGACGCTCACCGACCCGGGGCAAGTGGCGATGTTTCCGCGCGCGTCGGCGCGGGCAATCGTCGGACATGAGTGACGAGAACCCCGAGCACGTGGCGAAGACGATCCCGTACCCCGGTGAGACCGATGAGATGGGTGACCGACCGCGGGACGAGATGCGCGAGTACCGCGGTCGCGATCTGCTGGCGGGCAAGACCGCGCTCATCACGGGTGGTGACTCGGGTATCGGACGGGCGGTCGCGGTCGCCTTCGCGAAGGAGGGCGCCGACGTCGCCATCGCCTATCTGGAAGAGGACAACGACGCCCGGTACACCGTCGAACTCATCGAGGCGCAGGGACGGCAGGCCCGTGCCTACCGCGGCGACCTCGCCGATCCGGCACATTGTGCCGACGTCGTGAAGCGGACCGTCGACGAGCTCGGGGCGTTGGACATCCTGGTGAACAACGTCGCCTATCAGGAGATCGTCGACGACTTCATGGAGTTGACGCCGGAGCAGTGGCGGCGGACGTTCGACGTCAATATCGATAGCTTCTTCCACACCACCCGCGCGGCGGTCCCGCATCTGACCGGCGGCGGCGCCATCATCAACACGTCGTCGATCAACGGCTTGCGCGGCAACGACAGCCTCATCGACTATTCGGCGACCAAGGGGGCTGTTCTCGCGCTGACCTATTCGCTGGCGCAGGCACTGATGAAGCGGAAGATCCGGGTGAACTGCGTGGCCCCGGGTCCGGTGTGGACACCGCTCATCCCGGCCACGATGCCCGCCGACGCGGTCAAGGACTTCGGCACGCAGGCGCCGATGGGACGCGCCGCCCAACCCGACGAGATCGCGCCGTCGTATGTGTTCTTCGCGGCCGAACAGCTGTCGTCGTACTACACCGGCGAGGTGTTGGCCCCGATCGGCGGTGAGACGCTCCCGGGGTGATCCCCGAGGTCAGGGCACCGGAAGCGGTGCCAGGCTGTTCCCGCGTGGCAGCGAACCGCAGTTGCTGTGCGTCGGAGTGCCCGCGAACCTCTCCGTGAGGTACTGCAGGGCGAGGGGCTCGAACGGCAGGAACGCCTCCTGATGCGTCAGGCCGTTGAGCTGTCGATAGGTGATGTCGACGCCGCGCGAGCAGTATTCGTCCGCCAGGCCGATGACATCGCCGGTGATCATGAGGGTGTCGCCGATCGCGTTGTAATGACCGACCGCGAGGAGCATCTTCGTCGACGGAGTGCCCGAACGGCCCATGATGTTGTCGTTGATCGCCCGCACCACCTGCGGAACGTCGAGCAAACCGGTGTACGGCGGCTTGACCATGTCCGCGCTCGTGAGGCCCGCATACTTCGACGCGAACTCGGAGATGCACTCGTCGCTGACGTCCTGGGCGACCTGCCGGCCCCGCGCCGACAGGAAGGTCGAGGTGTCGAGACGGTACGTGCGCTGATAGGCGACCACCAGCGCGGGGATGACGCCCGCCCACTTCGCGCTGCCGTTGATGTAGGGCAGGTTGTGCGCGAGGTCGACGGGGAGACCGCCCGCGGCGGCACCCACGATGTTGAGTTCGGGGGCGTACCGCGGCGCGACCTCGGCTCCGAACTGCGTGGGGATCGACCCGCCGGAGTAACCGACCAGGCCGACCGGGGTCGATCGCGGCAGCCGCAGGAACGATTGGGCGGCGCGGACGCCGTCGAGAGCGGCGTATCCCGACTGCCGGCCGATGGTCCACTGCAGCTTCTCGCCCTCGTAGTCGGGGACCACGACGGTGTAGCCGGCAGCGAGATAGCCTGCGATGACGCCCTGTTCGGCGGTCGCGGTGCCGTTGGTGTACCCGCCGCTGAGGGTGTACGACGGGTCGCACTGGGACCCGAGCGCGTCGTACGCCATGTGGTAGGAGACCAGGCGGGTGGGACCCGGGGTCAGCGGCCGGAGCACGGTCGCCACCGTCACCACGCTCGCGCCGAACTGGTCGGTGGTGCGGTAGAGCACCTGCGAGCCGGTGATCGGTGTGGACATCGTGGGTGTCCGGAACTGCATGGGACGGCTGCGGAGCACCGCGCCGGGTGCCACCCCGGCCAGCGAGGCGTCGTAGGAGTAGAACGGATCGGCCGACGGCAACGGTGAACCCGGGCCGGGTGCCGCCTGCGCGGGAGGCGCGCTCGCGAGCACTCCGGCGATCACGCCGACGACAAGACCGATGACACCCACGCGCAGCCAACTCGTGCGCAGCCCGAACGACATGGCTCATCTAAACATCGAACGGGCCGGCGTGGGGCGACTTGACCTCTGGGCCGCGGACCGGGTCCCGTCTACCCGGCGACGCTCACGAGGCGATCTTGGCCAATGCGGGCTCGAGGGCGTCGACAGCCCACGGAACCGAGTAGACCGTCGGCGTCCCGAATGCCGAGGCGGTGTCGTTGGTCAGGAACACCGTCGCGCCGGATCGGACCGCGGGCAACGAGTCCCATCCCGGGATGGTTTCGAAGACCTCGGGTCCGCCGACCAGTGGCCAGAAGATCAGCAGATCAGAGCCGAGCAGATCCACTCGTTCACTCGATACGACGACGCGCTGACCGTTGTCCGACAGGCCGGTGACGGCGGGGTCCAGCCGGAGGCCGACCTCCGCGAGCAGCTTGGCGGAGGGATCGTTGTCGGAGGTGACCACACCGAACTGCCGCTCCGGGGTCAGCTGACCGAAGGTTGCCGTCTTGTCCTGTGCCGCAGGGTATTTCTTCTTGATCGCGTCGATCTTCTCCTCGACCTCCGTCTGCGCCTGCGACGCCTGGTCCTCCTTGTCGAAGATCTTGCCCGCGGTGCTCAACACCTGCTGCCAGGTGTCGTTGACCGTCTCGGTGCTCATCACCGGGATGGTCGGCGCCACCTTCGCCAGGACGTCGTACGCCGCTCGATCGGGCAGGTATCCCGCGAGGATCAGATCCGGCTCGAATTTCGCGACCTCGGCGACGCCCGGCGAGGCGCCGACATCGACCGGGATGACGGTGGACTCGTGCGGCGGGGTCCATGCGAACCGGTTGTCCGGACCCGAATATCCGGCGGAGACGAACTCGGCGGTGATCGGGACGTCGAGCTTGATCAACGAGTCGGTCCAGGCGGTCGCACCGGTGAGGGTGACCACCCGCTTCGGGACACCGTCGATCACTGTCGATCCGTACTGGTGGTCGACGGTGGTCGTCGCCGTGGCCTCCGCGGAGTCCGTGCCGGAGTTCCCGTCGTCCCCGGACGAACATCCCAGGGCGAACACGAGTACGGCGATGAGCATGAACGGGACGGCGAGATACCGCTTCGGTTGCATGATGGTTAGGTTAGGGTAACCAACCATTTCGGATCAACCGTGGGCATCTGCCGTGGGTTGGGCAGACGCCGCCGAGATCGCGACTGCGGTACAGGGTTTCCTGAATACAGGAAAATCTGTACTGTCATGTCCCATGGAATCGGCGGCGGTGGCTCAGCGTGACGCATTGACGAGGTTCGGGTACGCGTTGTCGGACTCCACGCGTACCCAGGTGCTGCTCCGGCTGCGCTCGGGTGGGGCCTTCCCGTCCGAGCTCGCGGACACCATCGGGGTCTCGCGTCAGGTGTTGTCCAATCACCTGGCGTGCTTGCGCGGATGTGGCCTCGTCGTCGCGGTGCCGGAGGGTCGTCGAACCCGATACGAGCTGGCGGACAGCAAGATCGGGCATGCATTGGATGATCTCCTCGGGTTGGTCCTGGCGGTCGATCCGGCATGCTGTCCCGCATCAGGCGAGGAAGGGTGCTGCTAATGGCCGCCGAACCGGGCTCCCTGTCGGTGCGGCGGCCCGGCCCGGGCGCCGCGCGACGGACGTTGTTGCAGCGCCGTATTCGCTGGTTCGTCGCGGCGACCATCGCCTACAACGTGATCGAGGCCGTGATCGCGATCAGCGAGGGGATGCGTGTGTCCTCGGGTGCCCTGATCGGGTTCGGTCTGGACTCCGTCATCGAGGTGTCCTCCGCGGCTGCGGTTGCGTGGCAGTTCGCCGGTTCCGACCCGGAGCGGCGGGAGAAGGTGGCGCTGCGGATCATCGCGATCTCGTTCTTCGCCCTGGCGGCATACGTCGGCGTCGACTCGGTCCGTTCGCTGGTCGGTCTCGGCGACGAGGCGCGGCACTCGTCGATCGGCATCGCGCTGGCCGCGGTGAGTCTGCTCGTCATGCCGCTGCTGTCGTGGGCCGAACGTCGAACCGGCCGCGAGCTCGGCTCGCTGAGCGCTGTCGCCGACTCCAAGCAGACGCTGCTCTGCACCTATCTGTCGGCGGTGCTGCTGGTCGGGTTGGCCCTCAACGGATTGCTCGGCTGGTCGTGGGCAGATCCGGTTGCTGCCCTGGTCATCTCGGTGATAGCGGTCCGGGAGGGGATCAACGCGTGGCGCGGCGACGCGTGCTGCGTCCCCGCGATCGGTGTCGACGGCGGCCGTCCGGCGGCCTGCGACTGCTGTTCCGCTGAGAGTTCCGGTCGGGTCACCGAACCCGGTGCCCGCGCGTCTGGCTGCTGACGCCGCGGTCGCAGGGGGGCCGGGACGCCACGGTCGGACGGGGCCAAACATGGGATGTTAGGTTGTTTCGGTGTCCGGACAGATCACCCCACCGCGCAGGACCAGCGAGCTCGTCGTGCAACGGATGCAGGAGCTGATCACCGACGGCACCTGGCCGCTCGGCGAGCGGATTCCTGCCGAGCCCGAACTCGTGGCGCAGTTCGGCGTGGGCCGGAACACGATTCGGGAGGCCGCCCGGGCGCTCGAACACGCCGGCATGCTGGAGCCGCGGCGCGGCGACGGAACCTATGTGCGTGGTCGGAGCCCGCTCGCCGGTGCCATCGCCCGACGCTCTGCGCCGTCGGAGCTCCGGGATCTGCTCGAAGTGCGTCGCGCGCTCGAGAGCGAGGCGGCGGCCGGTGCGGCCGGTCGGGCTGACGCCGCCGACGTGGAACGGCTGCGCATGCTGCTGGCGCGTACCGAGGCTGCGCTGGCCGACGGCGACCTCGATCGATACACCGAGGCGGACATCGCCTTTCACGCCGAGATCGTCGTCGCCTCGCGCAACGCGCTGCTCATCGAGATGTATGACGGAATCGCCGAGGTGATCGCCCGAACACACCCGTCGGTGGTGCGAGGTCCGCTGGCCGAACAGACGCACCCGCGTGGCCATCGCGACGTCGTCGACGCCATCGAGCGCGGCGACGCCGGTGCGGCCCGCGCGGCCGTGTACGCCTACGTCGACTTCACCGAGGTGCCCGAGTGAGCGGACAGGCCCTGTCCGCCCACGAGAAGACCGGCGTCGGGGTGATCGTCACCGCGGTCGGGGTGATGCTCGTCGCCGCCAATCTGCGGCCGGCCGTCGTGGCCGTCGGGCCCCTCATCGGCACGATCTCCGATGATGCCGGATTCAGCAGTGCGGTCGCCGGTCTGCTCACCGCTCTGCCGGTGCTCTTCTTCGGGATCTCCGCGCCGGTCGCGCCGCGCCTCGCCAACCGCTTCGGCATCGAGCGGGTCATCTTCGGCGCCTTGCTCGTGCTGATCGTCGGCATCCTCGTGCGCCTGATCCCGTCCGCGGCGGCCCTCTTCGCCGGCTCGGCCGTCATCGGAGCAGCCATCGGGACCTGCAACGTCGTGCTGCCGGCGTTGATCAAGCGAGACTTCGCCCATCGCTCCGGGCTGATGACGGGCCTCTACTCGATGACGCTGTCCGGCGGGGCCGCGGTGGCGTCGGGGGTGAGTGTTCCCATCAACGACGAGCTGGGCGGGAACTGGCGCCTCGCTCTCGCGACGTGGGCGCTCCTCGCCCTGGTCGCC
The DNA here is from genome assembly GCF_000143885.2 of Gordonia sp. KTR9. Lineage (NCBI taxonomy): Bacteria > Bacillati > Actinomycetota > Actinomycetes > Mycobacteriales > Gordoniaceae > Gordonia > Gordonia sp. KTR9. The sequence goes on along the minus strand of NC_018581.1, from coordinate 4,736,337 downwards.
GTGGTCGTCTGGATTCCACAGCTGCCGATGGTTCATCGGGTGACCTCGGCCGGGCAGGCGACGTCGTTGCTGAAGAACCCGATCGCGTGGGCGATCACGGTGTTCATGGGAACGCAGTCGTTGATCTTCTACACGTTCGTGGCCTGGTTGCCGCAGTACCTCGTCGAGACCGGGATGTCGCCGCTGCGGGCGGGCGCCGTGCTGGCGTCGGCGCAGGTGGTCGCCCTGATCATGTCGCTGCTCGCGCCGATCGTCGCCGGTCGCTTCGCCGATCAGCGTGCCGTGACCCTGTCGGTGATCACCGTCTGCGCCGTCGGTTTCGTGGGTCTGCTGAGCACCGACGTGTGGCCGGGGTTCTGGGCGGCCTGCGTGATGGTCGGGCCGGGCTCGTCGATCAGCCTGGCCCTCCTCTTCATGGTGTTGCGCAGCTCGGGGTCCGAGCAGACGGGCCAGGTGTCCGGGATGGCGCAGTCCGTCGGCTATCTGGCGGCGGCGGCCGGTCCGATCGTCATCGGCGCGATCCATGACGTCACCGGCTCGTGGACCCTGGCGATGGCGGTCCTCGGCCTCGTCCTGGTGCCGCAGGCCCTGTCCGTCCTCGGCGCCGCCAAGGACGTCAAGATGACCGGGTGAGCGCCCGGCCGTCGTCGGAGGAGATGGGAAACAGCGCATTCCCGGTACCGGTCAGCACTGACCGCTAATCTGTGGCGCATGCATTGCGTGGTCGTGGGCGGGGGACTCGCCGGTCTTGCGTCGGCGGTGTGGCTCGCCGAAGCAGGTCAACGCGTCACCGTCCTCGAACGACGCGGTTCTCTCGGTGGTCGCACCATCTCGATGCCGCTGCACGTCGTCGACGATGTCCCCGACAACGGCCAGCATGTGTTCGCCAGCGGGTACGAGCACCTCATGCGTTACCTGGACAGCGTCGGCACTCGCGAGCATGTCGCCTTTCCAGGACACATGACCGTCCGGATGCCCGGCGGAGCGACCCGCAGGTCGGGCTTTGCGGGCCTGTCCGGGCTCCGGGCGGCGCTCGGCGATCTGCCGGGAGTGACCGGTCTCGACCGGTTGCGGACCGTGCGTGCCCAGATCACGCTGATACGCCAGGCTTTTCGGCAGCCCGACTGGCTCGACGACGTCACCGCCGACGAGTGGTTCCGCCGTATCGGGATGCCGCAGTCGGCACGGGATGCGCTGTGGGACGGCATCGTCATCGGCCTGACCGGTGACAAAGCCGGACATCTCCTCGGCCAAGGTCCCGGCGGATCTGCTGGTGACGGGGGCCCGGCGGGCGCGGGAGACGCGGACGCCGATCTCCATCGGTTACCCCACCGTCGACCTCGACACCTTGTTCATCCACGGTGCCGAGAAGCGCTTCGCCGATGCCGGTGTGGAGGTCCGCCACCGCGCGGTGGTGTCGTCGATAGACGTGACCGACGGGACCGTGACCGGTGTGACCCTCGCCGGCGGCGAGAAGGTCGCCGCCGACGCCGTCATCTGCGCGGTGCCGGTGTGGAATGTGAAGGGACTCCTCGATCAGGTCCCGGGACACGACCGGATCTACCGCGCCGTCGAGAACCTGACCCCGGTGCCCATCGTGAGTGTGAACCTCTATCTCGACCGCTCGATCGGGATGGCCGACTGGGGCGAGATCCTGTACGGCGGTGAGGGTGTGCTGGAACAGGTGTGGGACCGCCAGCGCATGCACGGGCGCGAACCGCGCGACAATCACTTCTATTCGACGACGGTGTCGGCGTCGTATGACCTGATCTCGAAGACGAACGCCGAGATCACCGAGATCCAGATGGACATGTTGCGTCGGTACTTTCCTCAGGCGGCCGACGCCGAGGTCGTCCACAGCCACGTGGTCCGGATGCCGAAATCGACTTTCGCACAACGACCCGGAACCGCGGGCCTGCGCCCAGACCAGCGCACCGAGGTCGGCGGACTCGCGCTCGCCGGAGACTGGACCCGTACCGACTGGACCACGACGATGGAGGGTGCGTGCCAGAGTGCTGCCCGGGCCGTCGAGGTGATCCTGGAGTACGCCCGGCGCGGCTGAGTCGACGACGGTGTCCGCCCCGCATACCAGCATGGTTGCGGGGCATCGTTGTTGCTGGCAGGGTGCAGATATACGGACGAACCCGGCACGCGTGAAGACCGATCGCGCCGCCGACGCCGTACGAGATCGCGACGCGTGGTCGTCCGACGATCGCACAACACAATCACCTTGCCTGCCGCCGAGGCACATCCTGCTTCGAGAGCGGCCTGCCGGATGAGGGAAAGGATCGAACAGATCGTGGGAACTCACACAGCAACACGAACTCCAGAGGCCGGGCATTCCGCGAACACGAGTGTCGACGTCTACCGCACCCGGCTCGCCCGGCGGAGTCAGATCGAGCCGCGCCCGCACAACACGGTGTGGGGCAGCATGGGCAACCCCGGGCCCCTGTCGGCGCCCGAGCTCCGACGCTACGCCGACCGCGGATACCACACGGAGACAAACATTCTCGCCGACGCCGACATCGCTGCCTGTCTCCACGAGGTGGAGTCGATCACCGAGCGACTGGGCGACGACGAGCGGGTGATCCGCGAATCGTCCAACGGTGACGTCCGATCGCTCTTCGCGGTGCATCGGCTCAGCGACGTCATCGCCGAGATCTGTTCGCGAGAAGCCATTGTCGGGGTTGCCCGGCAGATCCTCGACGACGACGTGACGATCCATCAGAGCCGGATCAACTTGAAGCCGGGTTTCGCCGGCGGACCGTTCTACTGGCACTCGGACTTCGAGACATGGCACGCCGAGGACGGCATGCCCGCGCCGCGCGCACTGAGCGTATCGCTGGCACTGACCCCGAACTACTCGACCAACGGTCCACTGATGATCATTCCCGGTTCCCACCGCCGGTTCGTCAGTTGTGTGGGCTCGACACCCGGTGACTACCATCGTGAATCGCTCACCTCGTACCGGCCGCCCGTCGGGACGCCGGAGGAAGAGGACGTCGCGAGCCTCGCCGACGAGCTCGGCATCGACACGATCACCGGACCGGCCGGGTCCGCGCTCTACTTCGACTCCAATTGCCTGCACGCGTCCGGCGGGAACATCACGCCCTACCCGCGCAGCAACCTGTTCGTGGTCTTCAACGCGAAGTCGAACGCGCTGCAGGAACCGTACGGTGGGACGCCACCACGGCCTGACCATCTGGCGCACAGGTGATATGGCGTGCCTCTGAGGAGCGAACTCACCAAACCCTTCGTGGCTCGTCGCTAGCGCTCCTCGCACCTCAGGGAGCAGAAGGGCCGTGTATTGCTCTGTTTCCCTGAGGAGCGAGCTTGCGGGTATTGCTCTGTTCCCTGAGGAGCGAGCTTGCGGGTATGCTCTGTTCCCTGAGGAGCGGAGGGGCCGGGTGTTGCTCTGTTTCCCTGAGGAGCGAGCTTGCGGGTGTTGCTCTGCTCCCTGAGGAGCGAGCTTGCGAGCGTCTCGAAGGGTCAGAACCCGGTCGACGAACCCAGGTCGGGGGCCGGCCCGGCGAAGAGGTGCTCACCGTCGAACCTCGCGGGCAACCCCGCTGCCAGGTAGGTTCCGATCCCAGGCTGGTCCAGCTCGGCGAACAGCGGATTACGGTGCAGAGCACCTGATTCGACGACCTCGCCGAAGGTGCGGTACCGCTCCCAGAGGACGGACGAGTTGGCCAGCTCGGCCTCGACCTCGGCGGTGGTGTGCCGCGCGAACCACGCGGCGAACAGCGGTGTGAGCACACCGCGGTGGAGGAACCGGTCGTCTTCTCTGCCGAAGTCCGCGTCGAGTGCCCGTTCGACGGCCGCGACGGCGTCACCGGTGCCGGTCATCTCGACGAGGCCGCGGAAGTGACGGGGTGTGAGGGCGACGAGCATGAACCGGCCACCGTCGGCGGCCACGAAATCGGTGCCGTACGTGCCGTAGACGTCGTTCCCGGTGCCCGGTCGGCTGCCGCCACCCAGCTGGGGCTCGGTGAGGTATCCGAGCGTCCCGGCGATGGCGAGGGCGGTGTCCTCGAGTGGCAGGGTGATCTGTGCCCCGGCACCGGTCTGGTCCCGGCGCCGGACGGCGGCCGTGATAGCCAGTGCGGCATAGAGACCGCACGCGATGTCCCATGCCGGCAACGCGTGGTTGACGACGCCGGCGTAATCGGTGGGTCCGGTGATCGCCGGGAATCCCAGCCCCGCGTTGACCGTGTAGTCGACGCCCGGCGTGCCGTCGGTGCGGCCGAGCAGTTCCAGGGTGATGACGTCGGAGCGTCGGGCGGACAGCGTCTCGTGGCTCATCCACGACCGCCCGCCCGCATTGGTGACGAGGATTCCGCCGCCCGGTCCGCTGTCGGTGACTAGGTCCTGGATGGTTCTCTGGCCCTGGGGATCACGGAAGTCGACGGTGACGGACTTCTTGCCGCGATTGAGCCCGGTCCAATAGATCGAGGTGCCCTCGCCGGTAACCGGCCACCGATTGACGTCGGCGGCGCCGCCGACCGGGTCGACGCGGATCACCTCGGCACCGAGCTGGGAGAGGGTCAGGCCACACAGCGGTGAGGCGACGAAGCTCGACACCTCCACGATGCGGAGGCCTTCGAGCGGGCGGGTGGTGGGGCTCATGTGAAGTGACTCCTCGGGGAGAAACGGCTGTGCGCGCCAGGGTGTCAGGCCATCAGGACGCGGTAACGCCAGTCGAGGACGTCGCGGTCCTCGTCGTCACCGTGCGCGACGACCTTGGAGTGCAGGTGGAGGATGCCGCCACCGGCGGCGAGCGGAGTGGCTTCTGCGACAGTGATCTCGGAGCTGAGGGTGTCGCCTTCGTGGACCGGACCGGTGTGGTCGCACGAGTCCCAGCCCAGAACGGTCACCAGATTCGGAAGCGCCCGATTGGCCTGGGAGAGAGCGAGTCCGATGGTGTGCCCGCCGTAGACCAGACGACCACCGGCGGCTGCACCGGCCACCCGCTCATCGTGGTGTGTGGCCGCGATGTTCAGTGAGAGCCGGGCGAGTTCGGGTGCGCTGGAAACCACGTCGGCACTGGAGGTGAAGACTCGGCCCGCCAGCTCAGGTGAAAAGTGCTCTCCGCGCACGGACGTCCGGTAGGTCTCGAGGTCCCACTCGGGGATGGACGGTGTCGCGTCGGTCCCCGGTCCGATGGTGCTCAGGTCGTCTGCGTGCACCGTCCGCTCGGGGTCGGCATCGGGGGACAACGGCAGCATCGCGCAGCGGTGGAAGTCGAGAACGGTGGCGCCGTGCTGATCGGTCGTCACCATGTGCAACGCGGCCAGACCGGTGGGTGGACGGCCGGGTCTGGGTGTGTTCTCCCGCAATCCGACCACCTCGGTGACGGTCGTCAGCGTGTCGCCGATCCGAGGGTGGCTCAGGAACCGCAGGCCGCGGTAGAAGAGGTTTGCCTTGACATGATGTGTGGCCAAGGTGGATTGACCGATCGCGATGTCGGTGACCAGTCCGGGATGTGCGAGAGTGCCGCCGCCGATCACCCGTGTGGACAACTGCGCGTCGAGTGCGAGGCGTAGACGATCGCCGAGGATCATCTGATGTGACGCGGCGAGGCCGTCGGTCAGCGTGAGCGACGGGGCGTCGTCGAAAATCTGGCCGTGTGCGAGGTCGTCGAAGTGTGGGCCGCCCACGGCGATCGGTTCAGACATCGCTTCCGCCCTTCGCCAGAACGCGTCGCGCGGCGACGGCGAGCGCCTCGTCGAGCATCCGGCCGTCGAGCTCGGCAGCGCCCGCTCCCGCGGCGGCCGCCTTCTCGAGCGCGTCGAGCACGCGTCGCGCGTCCTCGATGGCCGCGTCGTCGGGTGTGAAGATCTCGATGGCACTGGCGAGCTGGGCCGGGTGGATCACCCAGGTGCCGTCGAAGCCGAGGTCGCGGACCCAGCGTTTGGCATCTCGGAAGGCCTCGTCGTCGGCGATGGTCAGGTGCGGTCCGTCGATGACGTCCACGCCGGCCGCGCGCGCGGCGAGTAGCACCGAATCCTGGACGACGTGCCAGGTGTGCATCGCCAGGCCGGGGGCGCGTCCGAGTGCGGCGCCGAGGTCGGCGTATCCGATCAGGACGGCGTCGAGCCGGTTCGTCGCCGCGCAGATCGCACCCGCGTCACGGATGCCGCGAGGTGACTCGAGCAGCGCTTGCAGACGGACCGGCGCTCGGCCGAGCTGTTCGTCGGCGGACCGGAGATCGGCGGGCGAGTCGGCCTTCGGCAGTACCACCGACGTAAGGTTCGGCATCTGGGCGCACGCGGCGAGGTCGGCGGCAGCCCATTGTGTGTCGATGGCGTTGATGCGCAACGAGATCGCACGATCGGCGCCGAACTCGGCGACCAGGTCGGCGGCCGCCGCGCGAGCCGAGTTCTTGTTCTCCGGAGTCACCGCGTCTTCGAGGTCGAGGACCACCTCGTCGGCGATCGAGGCCAGCGCCTTGCGGGCCTTGCGGTCGTCGGAGGCCGGTGCCACCAGAACGGCTCGTCGTCTCTGCACTGTTGCTCCAGGGGGTCGGATTCAAATGTGCGGCCAAATCATGCCCTCACGGTTCTATCAGACTTCAGTGGCCGTTGTGAACCTTGACAGCGATCCGCGGTGGCCACAAAATGGCCGTACAAATCTAGTCCCCACGCAGATCGCAGGTGAACCCCCTCATGAGCACACTCTCCGCCGAAGAGTCCTTCCTCGTCGAGACCGTCCGGTCGTTCGTCGACCGTGAGGTCAAGCCGTCCGTGCAGGAGGTGGAGCACGCCAACGAGTACCCGGAGAAGTGGATCGAGCAGATGAAACAGATCGGAATCTACGGGCTCGCCGTGCCCGAGGAGTTCGGCGGCTCGCCGGTGTCGATGCCGTGCTACGCACGGGTCACTCAGGAACTCGCGCGGGGATGGATGAGTCTGGCGGGCGCGATGGGGGGGCACACCGTCGTCGCGAAACTGCTGACGTTGTTCGGTACCGAGGAGCAGAAGCGGACCTATCTGCCCCGGATGGCCACCGGTGAGATGCGGGCGACCATGGCGCTCACGGAGCCGGGCGGTGGCTCGGATCTGCAGGCGATGTCGACGGTCGCCAAAGAAGACGGTGACGAGCTGGTCATCAGCGGCTCCAAGACGTGGATCAGCAATGCCCGACGTTCGGGGCTCATCGCGCTGATGTGCAAGACCGATCCCTCGGCGACCCCGCGACACAAGGGCATCTCGATCGTGCTGGTGGAACACGGCCCGGGACTGACCGTCTCGCGCGACCTGCCCAAGCTGGGCTACAAGGGTGTCGAGAGCTGCGAGCTGTCCTTCGACGGGTACCGCGCACCGAAATCGGCGATCCTCGGTGACGTCCCCGGCAAGGGCTTCGGTCAGATGATGAAAGGCCTCGAAACGGGTCGAATCCAGGTGGCATGTCGCGCACTGGGTGTCGCGACGGCGGCGCTGGAGGACTCACTGGCCTACGCGCAGCAGCGCGAGTCCTTCGGGCAACCGATCTGGAAGCATCAGTCGATCGGCAACTATCTCGCCGACATGGCAACCAAACTCACCGCTGCTCGTCAGTTGACGTGGCACGCCGCCGAACAGTTCGACAGGGGTGAGCGCTGTGACATGGAAGCCGGCATGGCGAAGCTCTATGCCTCGGAGGTGGCGATGGAGATCGCCCTGAACGCCGTCCGTATCCACGGGGGTTACGGTTACTCGACGGAGTTCGACGTCGAGCGGTACTTCCGCGACGCGCCGCTGATGATCGTCGGTGAAGGCACCAACGAGATCCAGCGCAATGTGATCGCGGCGCAACTGGTCTCGCGCGGGGGTATCTGACGCGGACGACGCCGTGTGAGTCGATCGGAGCGGAGGCGGTGGGATGAGTGGGTGACGCGGGCCAGTCCGAGCCGGCGTACAAGACGCTGGCAAACGAACTGCGATCGCAGATCGTCGCGGGCAAGTACGCCGGCGGCGTGCGGCTGCCGACCGAAGTCGAACTGTCCCAGGAGTACGCGCTCAGCCGGCAGACCGTCCGTCGGGCCTTCCTGGAACTGGTGACCGAGGGGGCGGTGTACCGCGTACCCGGTCGCGGGACGTTCGCGACCGAGAACGCGGGCCAGTACCTGCGCCAACTGGGTTCGATCGAGGACCTGATGAACCTGTCCACCGACACCGAGATGCAGGTGCTCGAATCGCCCGCGCGTCGTGTCGATCTCGAGGCCGCGGGCCGGTTGCGGCTGGACACCGACGTGGTGTACCGCATCGTCTTCCAGCGCTTTCACGACGGTGTCCCGTTCGTCGTGACGACGGTGTCGTGGCCGGAGCCGGTGGCACGTCTGGTGATCGACGCACCCGAGGTCGAGCAGGGCGCGATCAGCGACCACACGATGATCGGTCTGCTCGAACCGCACCTCGCCGATCCGATCGAGGAATGCGCGCAATCGATCACGGCCACGACGGCCGACGCCACGACCGCGGACCGGCTCGGCTGTCCGGTGGGACACACCGTCTTGCGGGTCGACCGGTTGTACACCGATTCCCGCGGGCGGGCAGTCGAACTCGCGGTCAGCCACTTCCTGCCCGAGCACTACACCTACCGGGTGACGCTGCGGCGCAGTGGGATCTGAGAGCTCGCTTCGCTCGCACCTCAGGGAACAGGGTCCCGTCAGTGCCGAGCCGGAAGCGGCTGTTCCTCGGGGACGTTCGACGATCCACGGCGCGCCGGGATGGTGAGTGTGATGGCCATGCCGACGAACGCCGCCGCGGCCGCCACCAGGAAGCACCACGTGAACGTCGATTCGTCCGGCACCTCGGTGCCGCCGAGTGAGATCGTGGCACTGGCCAGGATCAGGGCCATGACAGCCGATGCGATCGTGGTACCGAGCGAACGCATGAGGCCGTTGAGTCCCACGGCCGCACCGGCCTCGGTCGCCGGCACCGACCCCATGATCAGGGTCGGCATCGCCGCGTAGCCGACACCCACGCCGATCGCGCACACGATCGAGGCCAGCATCAGTTTCCAGGCGGCGTCCATGAGGAAGAACGCGAGCAGGTAACCGCATCCCAGGATGGCGGCGCCGATGGCAAGCGTGATCTTGGCGCCGATCCGGTTGATGAGGATGCCCGAGACGGGTGCGAAGATCATCATCATCAGACCGCCCGGTGCCATCCACAGGCCCGCGGCCAGGAGGGACTGTCCCAGACCGTATCCGGTGGCCTCCGGTAGGCGGAGGAGCATCGGCAGGACGATGGACTGCGCCATCATTCCGAAGCCGATGGCCGCGGCGGCGATGTTCGTCAGCAGGACCGCGGGACGTGCGGTGGTCCGCAGATCGACCAGCGGATCCCGTTGGCGGAGTTCGAAGACACCCCACACGAGTAGCACGGCGATGCCGCCCAGTCCGAGTCCGAGGGTGCGTCCCGAGGTCCAGCCCCAGTCGTTGGCCTTCGACACCGCGATGAGGAACGCCGAGAGTCCCACGGCCAGGCCGATGGCGCCCGGGACGTCGATGCGCCCGCCCACAGCGTCGTTCACGCGAGGTACCAGCACGAGAACCGCCACGCTGATGAGCACGCCCAGACCGGTCGCCACGTAGAACAGGGCGTGCCAGTCCCAGGTCTGCACGATCCAGGCCGCCAGCGGCAGGCCGATCGCGCCGCCGACGCCGAGGGTCGCGCTCATGGCGGCCACGGCCATCGAGGTGATCCGGGGTGGGGTGATCTCGCGGATCAGGCTCATGCCGACGGGGATGAACCCCATCGCCAGGCCCTGTACGCCGCGGCCGATGATGAGCGGAACCAGGGTGTCGCCGAGTGCGCAGATCAACGACCCGAGCGTGAGCAGGACCGCGCTGACGAACAGCACGCGCTGCTTGCCGAACATGTCGCCCAGTCGCCCGGCGATCGGCATGGCGACGGCCGCGGCGAGCAGGGTGGCGGTGATGATCCACGACGCGTTGCCGATCGATGTCCCGAGCAGCCGGGGCAGGTCCGGCTGGATCGGGATGATGAGTGTCTGCATCAGCGACGCGACGAGGCCGCCGAAACAGAGCACAACCACACTGCCGACGGCGCCGGCAGGGGCCTTGTCGACGGCTTCGGCGGCGTCACGGGTGAGTCCCGGCGTGGCACCTCGTACTCGGCTCATGGGAGACCTCCTTCGAGGTATGCAGCATACATATGTAACGTACACATGCAAATCGGACAGTAGATTGTGTCCGTCGAGGGATGGAGGACGAATGTCGGAGGATCATGCGCCGTGGCAGTCGGCGGTGCATCGTGATCTGGCGCAAGAGCTGCTGCGGATGTCAGGGCGTCGCAGCCTCGTCCATCCGGCCGCCGGACTGGAACGATCGGCGTTCGCCATCCTGTGGGTGCTCTCCGATGGCAGGCCTCGCACTCTGAGAGAGCTCACCGCCGAGCTCGGCCTCGAGCAGTCGACCGTCAACCGCCAGGTCAACGCGGCCATCAAACACGGTTACGTCGAGCGCTTCGAGGTCGAGAACTCGCTGTCGAAGCTGATCCGCCCCACCGAGGAGGGCAGCAAGGCCTTCCGGCGGGACGGGCTGCTGCGCGCCCAACGGCTCGAGCAGGTCTTCGCCGACCTCGATCCGGGCACGCCGCAGGCTCTCCTGCACGAACTACGGGCCTTCAACGACGCCTACGAACGCACCCAGCACCGGCACGGCACCACCGACAGCGTCGACCCCTACAAGAAGGGTCTGGGGTGACCGTGGGCGGGACATACGCGGTGACCGGATCGGCGTCGGGCATGGGGGCGGCGGTGGCGCGGTCGCTGCGGGCCGAGGGTCACACGGTCATCGGGGTCGACCGGCGCGACGCGGATGTCGTCGCCGACCTGTCGACGCCGGAGGGTCGCCACACGGCGGCGGCAGAGGTCATGACCAGGGCGGGCGGCACGCTCGACGGTGCGGTCCTGGCCGCTGGGATGGGCCCGGCCAAGGGGCGCGAGCGGACTATCGTCGAAGTCAACGTCCTCGGTGTCACGGAGCTGCTGACTGCGTGGCGCCCGGCACTCGCCGCCGTCGACAACGCGAAAGTCGTTGTCTTCGGCTCGAATTCGACGACGGTCACGCCGCTGGTGCCGGGTGGTGCGGTGCGCAGGCTGGTCGACGGTGACGCCGAGGGGGCCACCCGCGTGATCCGCCGCCGACGGGGTGTCACCGGGCCGGTCGCCTACGCGTCGTCGAAGATCGCGGTGACCCACTGGTGCCGACTGCACGGAACCGCACCCGAGTGGGCGGGAGAGGGAATCCGGATCAACGTCATCGCACTCGGACCGGTGATGACCCCACTGCTGCAAGCCCAGCTCGACGGCCCGCAGGCCGACAGCGTGAGATCCTTCCCGGTCCCGGTGCGCGAGTTCGGGACGCCGGAGCAGCTCGCCGCGTGGGTGATGCTCATGCTGTCGCCCGCGGCCGACTTCATGGCGGGCGCGGTCATCACCGTCGACGGCGGCACCGAGGCCCTGATGCGGGCCCGGTCCTGGCCGAGGCCGCTTCCGGTCCAGGGGATCCCGAAGCTGCTGTGGGCGATGTATCGCGCCCCCAAGAAGGGCCAGATCGCCCGGTACCGGGAAGCCGCCGCGGACGACGGGCGTCCGGCGGCGTCCTCGGATGGAGTCGTCTACTGAGGCCGGTGGAAGAGCGCGAGTTGCGCCCCGGCCGCGGTCAGCCCGACTCCGGCCGCCACCGCAGCCGCTTGTCCCGACGTCAGTTTGGTGTCGATGCCGAGTGCACGATCCACACTGAAACGTCCCGGACCGATGGCCGCGAGGGCGATGGCCGCAACCGACAGGTTGGCGACGTATTCCCACCCCTCCGACGTGATGAAGAATCCGTTGGGCTGGTGCACCGAGCGGGCGGCGACCGCCATCGTGCCGACGATGGCGGCCGAGGCGAGGGGAGTGCCCGCACCCGCGACGACGGCGGCACCCGAACCGATCTCGACGACGGCCGAGGCCTGGGCCTGCAGTTTGGGCTGCTTGAACCCGATCGAACCGAACCATCCGGCGGTTCCGGCCAGGCTGCGAGCGTGTTTGACCCCGTGGGCGATCATCGTCCCGCCGATTGCAGCGCGCAGGAGCAGCTGTGCGGCAGTGTGATTCGAGGTCGGTCGCGGGGTTGTGAACAGGCGCGCCACTTCGGGATCCTTCCGGCGATGGGTAAGCCACCGGCGGCAGCTTCGGCGAGAACTACAAGCAATTATCTAACTATATACCTCAGCCGCGCCGGACGGCTCGTCCGGTCTCACAGTCCCGCCCGTTCGAGCGCTTCGTCGAATTCCTCTGAGGCCTGCTTCTCGCTCTTGCCGTCGGCGAGCGCCTCGCGGTAGACGGCGAACAGTTCGGCGCCGTGTTCGGCGTAGGCCCGCGTCCAGCGTTCGGCGTCGACACGCCAGTAGCCGATGACGTCGTAGGACCGGCGGTCCCAGCGAAGGTCCCCGCGTAGGTGCTTGCGCACCGCGCGCGACTCCGCGGCCTCACCGGCGAACCAGCAGTAGGCGCCTGAGGTCGGCAGGTCGAGGCCGCAGACGGTGTCGGCGAGCCGGCTCGGGGTGCGGGAGTTCCCGCCCGCGAGGGTGATCAGCTCGACGTCGCGCTCGGGCAGGTACGACAGTTCGGTCGGAGCGGGCACCTCGACCACGGCGGTGACCCCGTCGGTCGAGGGCAGTTCGTCGAGGATCCGGGCCAGGGCGGGGAGTCCGGCGAGGTCGGCGGCGAGGACCAGGCGCTCGACGCCGGCGGGTGGTGCGTACCAGCTCCGGGCGTGCGTCATCACCACGTCGTGCCCTGCTTCGGCGCGCTGCGCCCACAGCGTCGCGGGTCCGGCGGCGTGGATGACGAAGTCGACGACCATCGTGCCGGCGGAGTGGTCGACCGAACGGATCGAGTAGTTCCGGCCATCGGGGGCCGGCTCGATGTCGTAGTAGGCCCACGTGCCGTCGCGACATTCCATATCCGGTGTGACACGCTCGGGTTCGTGTGGGAAGTAGATGCCCACGGCTTCGTCGGCGCCGCCCGGCAGGCCGAGTCCTGGCAGATCGGTCACGTCGAAGACGATGCGACGCAGATTGGGCGTCAGGTCGGCGACGTCGACAACGCGTGCTCTGGAATAGCCCATGAGGTAACCCTAACCTGACTGTGGCCGAACCTGACTTGGGGCTGGACCCGGGTTACTAGGATATGCAACCATCTGAGGAGCCTGTCGGTGTGGAGAGGAGTTCGTCCGTGTCGGAACCATCGGTCTTGACGGAGAAGAACGGGTCGGCGCGGTCGCTGGTCCTGAACCGTCCGAAGTCCATCAACGCGATCGATCACGAGATGGTCGGCTCGATGGCCGAGCACCTCGAGGCCTGGGCGGCCGATGACGCGGTCGAGGCCGTCGTGCTCTCGGGAGCCGGCGAGCGTGGGCTCTGCGCCGGTGGTGACATCGTCGCCATCCATCGCGATGCGGCCGCGCTGAGCGGGAATCCGGCGTCGACCGACACCGAGGCCGAGCAGTCGCCGTCGGCGAAGTTCTGGTTCGACGAGTACCGGCTGAATGCGCTGATCTCGGGCTATCCCAAGACGTACGTCGCCATCATGGACGGCATCGTGATGGGCGGCGGTGTCGGGGTGTCCGCGCACGGCGACGTCCGCGTCGTCACCGAGCGCACGAAGCTCGCGATGCCCGAGGTGGGCATCGGGTTCGTGCCCGATGTCGGTGGCACACATCTTCTCTCACGCGTTCCGGACGGACTCGGAACCTATGCCGGTCTCACCGCCGGCCACCTGCGCGGCGCCGATGCCCTCGCGATGGGTCTGGCCGATCATTTCGTGCCATCGGAGTCGCTGCCGGCGTTCCTCGCCGCGATCGGCGAGTCGGGAGTCGAGGCGGCGCTGTCCGCGCACGCCGTCGACGCGCCGGCCTCCGAACTCGCCGAACACCGTGAGTGGATCGCGGAAGCGTTTGCGGCCGACTCTGTCCCGGAGATCATCGAACGATGCCGCGCGGTGGGTTCGCCGTTCGCCGACAAGACCGCCGACGCGATCGCCGCGAAGAGCCCGACCGCGCTGGCGGTCACGCTGCGGTCGCTGCGCGAGGCGGCCGGTGATGCGACCCTCGAGGACTCGCTCGTGCGCGAATTCCGCGTCTCGGTGCGCTGCCTGCTGCATCCTGACATGGCCGAGGGGATCCGAGCTCAGGTCATCGACAAGGACCGCAACCCGAAGTGGGCTGCGTTCTCCGAGGACGCCGTGGACGCGTTCTTCGCGCCGCTGCCGGGCGACCTCACGTTCCCGACCGTCTGACCGAGACCTTCCCCGGGTGGGGGTCAGCCCGTAACATCCCGCCCGTCATCGAACCGAAAGAGGACTCACCGTGACCGAACACCAGACCATCGTCGTCGAGACCAGCGGCCGGGTGGGCATCATCACCCTCAACCGCCCGAAAGCGCTGAACGCGCTCAACACCGAGTTGATGAACGAAGTGGTCGGCGCCGTCAAGGAGTTCGACGTCGACCAGGGGATCGGCGCCATCGTGATCACCGGTTCGGAGAAGGCGTTCGCCGCGGGCGCCGACATCAAGGAGATGTCATCGAAGTCCTACGCGGATGTGGTGAACGAGCAGTTCTTCGGCGCCTGGGATGAGCTGTCGCGGGCGCGTACGCCGATCATCGCCGCGGTGACCGGCTACGCCCTCGGCGGCGGCTGCGAACTCGCGATGCTGTGCGACACCATCATCGCCGGCGACAACGCCGTCTTCGGTCAGCCCGAGATCAACCTCGGCGTCATCCCCGGCATCGGTGGTTCGCAGCGCCTCACCCGCGCCGTCGGCAAGGCCAAGGCGATGGACATGGTGCTCACCGGCCGGCAGATGAAGGTCGACGAGGCCGAGCGTCTGGGCCTGGTCTCGCGGGTGGTGCCCAAGGAGGATTGCCGCGCCGCCGCGATCGAGGTCGCCGAGGTCATCGCCTCGAAGTCGCTGATCGCCGCCGCGGCCGCCAAGGACGCGGTCAACCGTGCCTTCGAGTCGAGCCTGGTGGAGGGTGTCCGCGCCGAGCGCGCGCTGTTCTACTCGACGTTCGCGACCGACGACCAGACCGAGGGTATGGCCGCCTTCGTCGAGAAGCGGGACCCGAACTTCACCCACCGCTGATCCGAAACATTCGCAAACCCACCCTTTTTCGGTATTTCCACCCCCTATGTGGTGGGTGGAAATACCGAAAAGGGGTGGGTTTGCGGCGTTCAGGAGAGGGTGCGCAACACCGCCAGGGCCCGGTCGACGAGCGGGGTTCGGCGCCCGTCCGGGAATGCCACGGCCAGTTCGACCTCCTCGGGGGCGTCGAGCGGCCGGTACACGACGCCGGGTACGCCGAGCGCCGAGGTGGGTTCGGGGACCAGGGCCACCCCCACCCCGGCGGCGACCAGTGTCAGGAGCGTCGACGTCTCCTCGACCTCGTGCCGGATGTGCGGGACGAAACCCGCGCGTCCGGCGGCCGCCGACAGGACGCCGTGCATGAGCGACTTCCCGCCGCCCGCATGCACGACGAAGTCGTCACCGGCCAGCAGTGCGAAGTCCACGGTCGCATCCGGTGCGCCGTGGGCGAGCCGATGATCGTGAGGCAGTGCCACGATGAGGCGGTCGCGGCGGATCGATTCGACCTGCAGGCCGGTCGTGTCCATCGGTACGCGCAACAACGCGAGGTCGATGTCCCCGGACGCCAGCGCGGCGATCTGGGCGGGTGCCAGCATCTCGCCGCGCACGCTGACGTCCACGTCGGGTAGTTCGACGCTCAGGGCGCGCACCAGCGCGGGCAGCAGCGAATAGGTCGCCGAACCCACGCACCCGATCGCGAGGTTGCCCTGGCGTCCGTCGGCGATCCGTTGTGCCTGCCGTGTGGCGGCGTCGACCGAGTCCAGGATCGCTTCCACTCGCTGCAGGTAGTCCGCACCCGCGGGGGTCAGTTCGACGCGCCGCGTCGACCGGACCAGCAGCGCGACCCCGAGCTCGTCCTCGAGTTGGCGGATCTGCTGCGACAGCGGTGGTTGGGCCATGTGGAGTCGCTGCGCGGCCCGGCCGAAGTGCAATTCCTCGGCGACGGCGCGAAAGTACCGCAGATGGCGGAGCTCCATGCCGCCAGTGTAGACATTTGATATCTGTTGCATATCAAACGCTGCGATACGAGTACTTCTCCATATCGACGACAGTTCCTAGGGTGGAGCGCATGGCTCCTCTCACCATGGACGCGGGTTCCGATGTCGTCATCTGTTCGCCGCTGCGTACCCCGGTCGGGCGCATGGGTGGTGCGCTGGCATCGGTTCCCGTCACCCGGCTGGCGACCGACCTGCTTCGCGTACTCGCGGAACGCACCGGGCTCGGCGAGGGCGATGTCGATGACGTGATCCTCGGGCAGGGTTACGCCAACGGAGAGTCACCGGCGCTCGGCCGGATCGCGGCCCTGGATGCCGGCCTCGGTGTCGGAGTACCCGGAATGCAGGTCGATCGTCGCTGTGGTTCCGGCCTGCAGGCGATCCTGACCGGCGCGGCAGCCGTGGCGACCGGGGGTGCCCGCCTCGTCGTCGCCGGCGGTGCCGAGTCGATGTCGACCGTCGAGCACTATGCGCTCGGCCTCCGGTCGGGGATCAAACAGGGCGGCGTCGAACTCCGCGACCGTCTCGATCGCGGGCGTCTGACGGCCGGCGGCGAGTCGCACCCGGTTCCGGGCGGGATGATCGAGACCGCCGAGAACCTGCGTGCGAGATACGGCATCTCGCGGACCGAGCAGGACGCACTGGCGGCCCGTTCGCACGAACGGGCGATCGCGGCTCACGACAGCGGACATTTCACCGACGAACTGGTACCGGTCACCATCCCCGGACGGCGGGGCCGGCCGGACACCGTCGTCGATCGCGACGAGCACCCGCGGGCCGACGCGACCGCAGAATCACTCGCCGCCCTGCGTCCGATCCGAGTCGGCATCGACCCCGACTCGACGGTCACGGCCGGCAACGCCTCCGGCCAGAACGACGGCGCGGCCATGTGCGTGGTCACCACGCGCGCAGAGGCAGAGCGCCGCGGGCTCGAACCCCTTCTGGCGCTGCGCTCCTGGGCGGTCACCGGGTGTGAGCCCGCGACGATGGGCATCGGTCCGGTCGGGGCCACCGCCGCCGCACTCGAACGCGCCGGCCTCGCGCTCGACGAGATCGACCTCATCGAACTCAACGAGGCATTCGCCGCCCAGGTGCTCGCCTGCCTCGCCGAGTGGAAGATCGACCCGACCGACGAACGGCTCAACCCCAACGGATCCGGCATCTCCCTCGGTCATCCCATCGGTGCCACCGGTGCGCGCATCCTCGCCACCGCGGCCTACGAAGCCCGCCGCCGCGACTCCCGGTACGTCCTGGAGACGATGTGCATCGGTGGCGGACAGGGTCTCGCGGCGATCTTCGAGGCGATCCGATGAGCGTGCAGGTCCATGCCGTCGTCACCGGGCGACCCGACGGGCCGGCGGTCGTGCTGTCCAATTCACTGGGGTCGACGCACCGGATGTGGGACGCCCAGATCGCCGCGCTCGAAGAGCGGTTCCGGGTCGTACGCTACGACACCCGAGGGCACGGCGATTCGCCTGTGCTACAGGGCCCGTACTCGATCGACGAGCTGGCCGACGACGTGATCGCCCTGCTGGACCGCCTCGACATCGAACGCGCACACCTCGTCGGCCTCTCGCTCGGCGGGATGACCATGATGCGCGTCGCCGCGCGTGATCCCGAACGCGTGGACCGCCTGGCCCTGCTGTGCACCGCGGCGTACCTGCCGCCCGCACAGGGCTGGACCGACCGTGCCGCGCTCGTGCGCGCCGACGGCACCTCGGCGGTCGCCGCGGCCGTGGTCCAGCGGTGGTTCACCCCCGGATACCTCGCCGCGAACACCGAAGCGCGACAGGGGTACGAGGCCATGGTCGCCGCCACTCCCGCCGAGGGATACGCGGCCTGTTGCGAGGCGATCGCCGTGATGGATCAGCGGCCCGATCTGTCGTCGATCACCGCGCCCACGCTGGCGATCGCCGGCGCCGACGACCCGGCCACCCCGCCGGATCTGTTGCGCGAGATAGCCGATGCCGTGCCGAACGGCCGCCTGCTGGTGGTCCCGGATTCGGCCCACCTCGCCACTGCGCAGCAACCCGACATCATCACTCCCGCACTGATCGAACACCTGGAGCAGCAATGAGCACTCTCGACAGCTCCGCCACGACGACGGTCGTCGACCGTCCCGGCGGCCCGACCAAACTCGCGGCGTCGGCGGCACAGGCGGTGGCCGACATCCCCGACGGCGCGAGCATCGCGGTGGGCGGCTTCGGGCTGGCCGGCATCCCCGGCTTCCTCATCGACGCGCTCCTCGAGCAGGGTGCGGCGAACCTGACCATCGTCTCCAACAACTGCGGAACCGACGGCGCTGGCCTGGGATTGCTGCTGGAGGCCCGTCGTATCGACCGGGTCGTCGCGTCCTACATCGGGGAGAACAAGGAGTTCGGGCGCCAATTCCTGTCCGGTGAGGTGACCGTCGAACTGACCCCGCAGGGCACGCTTGCCGAACGCATGCGCGCCGGCGGAAGCGGGATCGGGGCGTTCTTCACCCCCACCGGGGTCGGCACGCTCGTCGCCGAGGGTGGGCTGCCCTGGCGCTACCACTCCGACGGCACCATCGCGGAGGCGTCGCCGCCCAAGGAGGTCCGGACCTTCCACGGTCGGGAGATGGTCCTCGAGGAGTCGATCGTCACCGACTACGCACTCATCCGGGCCGCGGTGGTGGACACCGACGGAAACTGTCGATTCCACGCTGCCGCACGGAATTTCAACCCGCCTGCAGCTATGGCCGGGCGCATCACGATCGTCGAGGCGGAGAAGGTGGTCGAGGTCGGCGAACTCGGACCCGACGAGATCCATCTGCCGGGCATCTTCGTGCAGCGGATCGTCGAACTCGCCCCGGACCAAGTTGCGCGCAAGGGGATCGAGAAGCGCACCGTCCGTGAACGTCCCACCGCATCGCCGTCAGCCTAGGAGTGTCGACATGACCTGGACCCGTACCGAGATGGCCGCCCGCGCCGCCCGTGAACTCACCCCCGGCGACTACGTCAACCTGGGAATCGGGCTGCCCACCATGATTCCCGACCTCATGCCCGACAACTCCGGTGTCCACCTGCACGCCGAGAACGGCATCCTCGGCGTCGGACCGTTTCCCTACGACGACGAGGTCGACCCCGACCTCATCAACGCCGGCAAGCAGACCGTCTCCGTTCTACCCGGAGCGTCTTTTTTCGACTCTGCCACGAGCTTCGCGATGATCCGCGGCGGCCACGTCGACGTCGCGGTCCTCGGTGGCATGCAGGTCGCGATGAACGGCGACCTCGCCAACTGGATGGTGCCCGGTGCGCTCGTCAAGGGCATCGGCGGCGCCATGGACCTCGTCAACGGCGCCGGCCGGGTCATCGTGCTGATGGACCATGTCACCAAGAAGGGCGAACCCAAGCTGCTCGAGAGCTGCGCGCTCCCGCTGACCGGGCGCGGTGTGGTGAGCCGGGTGATCACCGACCTCGGTGTCTTCGACATTGCCGGAACGGGATTCGACGTCGTGGAGTTCGCCCCGGGCGTCGACCTGGGGATCGTCGAGGCCAAGACCGGTGCACCCGTCACCGACCGGACGGCGGGTTACGCAGCGGCCGGGGTGTAGATCGACGGTTGCACAGTCGATCCGATCGGACGCACGGTCGACGGGATACGACGCACAGTCGACGGGATCGGACGCACAGTCGACGTCACCGGCGGGTGGCCGCCAATTCGGCGCGGGACCGGACGCCGAGTTTCGCGTAAATCCGTGTCAGGTGGTACTGCACCGTCTTCGGTGAGATGTAGAGTTCGGCCGCGACTTCCCTTGTTCGACAGGCCGCGCGCGACAAGCGCGGTGACCGCCTCCTCCTGGGGAGTGAGTTCGGCGCCATCCCTTGCTGCGGTGTGGTGCTCGCCGCGCGAGGTCGCCAGACCGCCGGCCTTCAGTTCACGTTCGCAGCGTTCGACGTAGGTGGTGGCGCCGAGCGACAGGTACAGGTCGCGGGCGGTCCCGATGACGGCGTCGGCGGCGCGGCGCTTGCCCGCACGTCGCAACGTCTGGCCGTAGGCGAAATTCACCCGCGCCTGGTCGTAGCGCAGCCCGAGACCGTCGAGGAGTTCGATGCCCTCATCGAAGGTGCGGCGTGCCCCATGGATGTCACCGGTCGCGCCGAGGTGGCGGCCGCGTGCGTACTTCATCCGGGCTGCCGACGACCGGTGGCCCCGCTCGGCCGACCGGATCTCGTAGCGTCGCAGCAGATCGTCGGCGGCCTCGTGCCGTCCCTCGAGGACCAGTGCGTTGGCGAGAACATCGACCCACGGCCACAAGCCCGGCTCGGACAGTGCCGGGACGGACTCGGCCAGCGCAACGAGCGGCGTCAGTATCCGCCGGACCCGACCATAGTCGGCCGCGGCCTCCGCCAGCTGGGCCCGGGCCAGCAGGTCGGGTATCCGCATGATCTCGTAGTCGCCGACGGAGGTGCTGCTCTGCGTGACACTCTCACGCGCGTCCTCCCAGTTCCCGCGTAGCGAATGAATCTGGCTCGCAGTCCAGTTGAGCAGGGGCGTCGTGAGCGCGATGCCACTGCTGCGGGCGAGCGCGCGGCCGGCCTCGACGCCACGCAGGGCATCGTCCCAGTCGCCGGTGAGGAACTGGACCCGGGCGAGCCAGGCCAACGCCCACAACGTGATCCGCGTGGAGCCACCGAGCTGCGCCATGGACACGGCGGTCTCGAGATCGGTACGCGCCGCGTCGATCTCGTCGAGGCCGAGCTCGAGCCAACCGCGGCCCATGATCGCGCGCTGGGCCTGCGCGCCGTACCGAACCCGTTCGGAGACGGTCTCGTACTCGGCGCGTGCGGCATCCGGGTGTCCCGACCACGCCAGTCCCAGCCCGCGGATGACGGCGGCCTCCACCCGGGCGGCCGACCCGGCGTCGGCCATCGCGTTCGCGCGATCGGCCCAGTCGACCAGTTCGGTGCCCTGGCATCGGACCAGATTGTGCAGGACGAAACGCTGCGCGATCAGGGCGGCGACATCGGGCTCGCGCTCGACGTTGACGATGGCCCACGCCCGGTCGAGACGCAGCTGTGCCTCTACCGACCGGCCCCGCAGGATGGCGAGGTACGCCAGGATCGCATTGCGCAGCGGTGTCTCGCGCAGGCTCTCCACGGTCGGCACCAAGGCGCCCGCGCCGGTGCAGTCGCCCGCGGCGAGAAGCGAATCGACCGCGAGCGTCACCCGTGTGTCGCGCTGCAGCGGATCGGGGGTGAGCCGGCCCGCCTGACGGTACAGCCCGGCGGCCTCGGCCCACGCGCCGTCGGCGCCGCGGGCGCGTGCCAGGTCGGCGAGGTCGTCGGCGAGGGCGGCGTCGACCGTCGAGGTGGCCGCGACGCGGTGATGGAGCTGTCGGGCGGGGTCGTCGACCAGGTCCGCGGCCCGACGGTGGGCGTCGCCCACGGTCTTCATGCCGAGGACCTCGAGGACGGCGGCCCGCACCAGGGGGCCGGCGAGGCGCGGTTGCGCCTCCGCGGGTGTCAGCGCCCCGTCGGCAGTCACCAAACCGGTTGCCTGTGCGGTGTCGATCGCGCTGAGTGGGTCCGCGATCCCGGCCAGGGCGATCGCGGTCGCGAGGGGCTCCGCGGGGTCGAGGATGGCGAGCGCTTCGATGAGTGCGCGGGCCGGTGTACCGTTGTCCGGCAACTGTTCCCGGACCATGCCGACGACGTGGGCCGGTGCGGGCAGCCCCACGCCGGTGCGGGACCAGGTGCCCGCCGGGACCTCGTCGAGCAGGGCTACGATGTCGCGCGGATTCCCGCCGGTGTGCCGCGCCAGTTCCTCGCGCATCGCCGGATGCAGCACGATGCCGCGCTGCGCGGCGATGTCCGCCGTGCCCTGTGCGTCCAGGCCGTCGAGTCGCAACTCGTCGACTGCGTTGCCCGCGAGCCGTGCTCCCCGTCGAGACATGGTGACGACGACCAGGATTCGACGATCGCGGTGTTCGCGGGTGAGAGAGACCAACGCCTGCAGGGACTCCTCGTCGGCGAGGTCGGCGTCGTCGACGGCGATGAGTATGGCTGTGTCACCGGGTGTTTCGGTCGATGCCTCCGCGGGAGCGGTGACCGCCGTGAGCAGGGCGTCGAGCAGGCCGTCCGGGGCCTCGTTATCCGTCGCGGGTATAGCTCCGGGCCGGTCCTGTACCAGCTGCCGGATGAGTGCGCCGGGCGTGCGCGCTCGCCATGGTGACACCGCGGCCCACAACGTGGGGCCGATTGTCGGAGCGGACAGTCGCCATCGGACCAGGTGCCTCAGCAGCGTCGATTTGCCGATGCCGGGATCTCCCGTGACGGCCAGAAAACCCGACTCCGACACGGCATCGAGCCGCGAGGACAGCAACTCGATCTCGCGGTCTCGGCCGACGCACCCGCCGGTGACCATCATCGGTCCATACTAGGGGCTCGCGGGGCGGCTCAACCCTGGTCACCGCCGGCGACGGGCAGCACGGTCCCGGTGATGTACGACGCCTCGTCCGAGGCGAGGAAGCAGATGGCCGCTGCCTGCTCGTCGAGCGTTCCGTACCGGTGCATCGTCGACGACGACAGGGTCTGGTCGATGTGCGCCTGGTACCACCGCGCTTCGGTGTCGCTGCGCGGTTCCGGGGTGCCGCGTGAGATGCGGCGCGGAGGTGCGTCGGTTCCGCCCGGAGCCGTGGCGACGACCCGGATGCCCTCGTCGGCGTACTCCAACGCCAGGGACGCGGTCAGCGCGTTGACCGCACCCTTGGCCGCGGAATAGGGAATCCGGTGGATTCCCCGGGTCGCGGCGGACGAGACGTTGACGATCACGCCGCGTCCTGATCGCACCATCGACGGCAGTGCCGCGCGGCAGGTGAAGAGTGTGGTCATCAGCGAGCGGTCGATCTCGGCGCGGATCTGTTCGTCGGTGAATTCGGTGAACGGTTTGAAGTTGATCGCACCGCCCACGTTGTTGATGAGGACGTCGACGCGGCCGAAGGAGTCGATCGCACGCCGGACGACGGCCTCGGCGCCGCCGAAGGTCTCGAGGTCGGCGACGGCCGGCACCGCACCGGTGCCGGTTCCGGCGAGCTCGCGGGCGACGTCGTCGACCAGTTCGGAACGGTCGGCCAGCACGACCTGCCCGCCCTCGGCGCTGATCCGCCGGGCGGTCTGTTCCCCGATACCCTGCGCGGCGCCGGTGATCACCACGACCTTGCCGGTGAACCGGCCCGGGGTGACGAAACGCGGCCGCCGCGAGCCGATCTCGTCGGACATCGCCCGTCGCATGGTCTGCTTGGAACGGTCGGCGTGGGCGACGATCAACTCACGGGCGGCGTCGTGGTCGCCGGAGGTGAACGCGGTCACGATGTCGACGTGATCCTGGGCGCACAGCGGGTGACACCACGTCGCGTTCCGCAACACCTCGCTCATGCGGCCCTTCACACCGAGGGCCTTGTAGGCCTCGAGCAGGTGATCGTTGCCGGTGAGCAGGAACAGATAGTCGTGGAACGCGGCGTTGGTCTCGGTGTATTCGGCGGAATCGACGAACCGGTCGCCGTCGACGTAGGGCACCGTGGCGTCGGCGAGCAACCGGTAGCCCGCCAGCTGCTGGGTGGACAATCGGCCGAAAGTCAGTTCGAGTGCACCCAATTCGAGTGCGGCCCGTGCCTCGAAGAGCGCGTCGGACTCGGTGATCTCCGGATGCTCTTCACCGATCTGGTATCCGTGTGACCCGATGACTGTCGGTGCGGGGGACGCGTCGCGGTCGGGAGTCTCCGGCGGGGTGGGCGTCGGTGCGGGATGGGTGGTCAGCGCGGTGATGTCCGATGCGGCGAACATCTCCTGTCCGGCTATGGAGCGGGCGGTTGCGCCGGGCTGTGACACGGTGGCCTGGATCGTCTCGGCGTCCACATCGACGGTCGGGGCACCCGAGCCGTGGGGCCAGATGAGTTGACCGGCTATGCGGGCGCGGGAGTCCTCGGTCGCGGCGGGGCGGGTGCCCGACCACGCGTCGAGTTCCGTGGACGGGAGTGTTTCCTGCCCCGCGATCGCCCGCGCGTCCGGCACGAGCAGGAGGGCGGCGGTGCGATCCGGCACGCCGGTGTCATCCGCCAGAGCGGTCATCGCCGGGTCGTCTTCGGGCGCCTCGTCGCGAACGACCTCCGTGTCGATCACGCTGCCCGCGTCCGAGCCGACGTCGACATCAGCAGCCGGTTGCGCAGCGAGTGCGAACTTCTCGTAGTAGAAACCGGTCGGCTCGATTCCGGCCTCTGCCACATGCTGTCGTACCGACTCCACCATCGGCGGAGGACCGCAGAGGTAGATCGCCACGTCGCCGTCGTTGAGGTGGTCCGGGCCGATCAGGCTCATCACGTACCCCTTGTTGGGTGCCGAACTCGCCGGATCGGAGACACAGTGGTCCCACGTGAACCCGGGTAGCCGGCCGGCGAGCCACTCGATCTCGTCGACAACCACCAGGTCGACGTCGCTGGACACGCCATAGACGAGGTGGACCGAGCGTCGGCTGTTGTCCGAGTCCAACTTCCGCAGCATGGACAGGATCGGGGCCAACCCGGTCCCGCCGGCGAGCAACAGCACCGGCCGGTCGGCCTCGCGGAGAAAGAAGGAACCGTGCGGACCGGTGAACGCGATCGGCTCGCCCCGGGTTGCACGTTCGGTGAGATAGGTCGACATGGCCCCGCCGGGGGTCAGCTTGATCAGGAAGATCAGTCGATCCTCGTGCGGTCCGTTGGCGAACGAGTACGACCGGGTGACCGGGTTGCCGTGTCCGTCATCGATGCCGGGGATCTCGAGGTTCACGTACTGACCCGGCAGGAACGCCAGTTGTCCGCGATTCTCGATGCGGATACCCAGCCGGATGGTGGATTCCGACAGCCGGTCGAGCTCGACGACGGTGCCGGTGAACCTGGCCGCCTGCGTCTTGGCGATGTCCGACGTCGCCGGGATCTGCAGAACCAGATCAGATCTCGGCTTCATGCAGCACGGCAGCGCAAAACCCTGCTCCGACTCGTCGTCGCTGAGGGCGTCCTCGATGTACGTGCCGCCGTCGTAGTCGCCGGACTCGCAGAACGACTTACACGTGCCGCATGCGCCGTCGCGGCAGTCGAGCGGGATGTTGATCCGCTGACGATACGACGCGTCGGCGACGGTCTGGTCCTCCCGGCACGTGATGAATCGGGTGACCCCGTCCTCGAAGGACAGTGCCACCTGGTGGGTGGTCGCGGTGTCGTCGGTGCCGGCGACATCCGACTCGGTGGTGACGGTCATGGACAGGTCCTCGTGTCAGAAGTGGTACACGTCGACGACGTGATGGATGTAGTCGTTCTTCAGCACGATCGTCTTGCGCCGGATCAGCGGATGCTCGCCGGAGAAGTCGATCGTGTAGAACGAGGTGCCGTAATACGGGTCGACGGTGTTGTATCGGAAATACATGGTGTGCCAGTTGAATCGGACGTCGACGAGGTCACCGCGCCGGTCGATGACCTCCACGTTGGTGATGTTGTGACTCGTCCGTGGCTCCGGCAGTGACGTCGCCGATGACCGTTCGGTGCGGATCCGGAACACCCGGTCCTCGAGGCCGCCCTTGTTGCCGTAGTAGATGAGGGAGATCTCGCGGTGCGGGTCCTCGGTGAGGCGGTCCCGGTCGTCCCACGACGGCATCCAGTAGACGACGTCGTCGGCGTAACAGTCGAGCCACTTCTCGAACTCGCGGTCGTCGAGGTGACGCGCCTCCCGATAGAGGAACTGCTCGATCATGTTCTGGGTGATGAGTTTCCCGGTCGCGTCGGTGCCGCCTCGGGGGGACGCCGGTGCAGGGGAATCGGTGTGGGCGTTCGTCATGGCCATCCCTTTCAGTGCTCGGTGGCGGAGATGCGTTGTTCGGCGGCAGCTGCGGCACGCATCGTCTCGAGCCAGTAGCCGTGCTGGACGGGGTAGAGGCCCTCGTCCTCGTTCTTGACGCCGGCCGAGATCACCCCGGTCATACCCAGCGATTCGGCGACGGGGTCGGGCCCGGTGAGCCAGTGCTCGGCGCCTCGGCTCATGTCGTTCCACGGCGCGGCCTGCGCCCGGAACGTGAGCTGGCACGAGCGGAACTCCTCGAGGTCGTCGGGCGTGGCCATGCCGGAGGCGTTGAAGAAGTCCTCGTACTGACGGATGCGGTGCGCCCGTGCGGAGTCGCTCTCCCCCTTGGGGGCGATGCAGTAGATGGTGACCTCGGTCTTGTCCGGGGCGATCGGGCGGAAGTGGCGGATCTGCGTCGAGAACTGGTCCATCAGATAGACATTCGGGTACAGGCACAGGTTGCGCGAACCCTTCACCATGAACTCGCCCTTGGCGTCGCCGTGGATCTCCTTGAGATGCTCCAGCGAATCCCACAGCGGACGGTCCTGCGGATTGGCCGCCCAGGTCCACAGGCACAGGTGACCGTTGGGATAGGACCAGTAACCGCCGCCGGACTTCCCCCAACCGCCGGCGTCGAGTGCCTTGGTGTCGTTCTTCGACTCGCCGGTGCCGCGACGAGACGTGGTGGCCGCGTAATTCCAGTGGGTGGCGGTGACGTGGTAACCGTCGGCGCCGTTCTCCGCCTGCACCTTCCAGTTCCCGTCGAAGGTGTAGGTGGATGCGCCGCGCAGGACCTCGAGTCCGTCGGGGGACTGGTCGACGAGCATGTCGATGACCATGCGCGTGTCGCCGAGATGGTCGGCGAGCGAACTGACGTCGTCGTTCAGGCTGCCGAACAGGAAGCCGCGGTAGCTCTCGAACCGGGCGACCTTGGTCAGGTTGTGCGAACCGTCGACGTCGAAGGTGTCCGGGTAACCGGCGCCGTCGGGGTCCTTGACCTTGAGCAGCGTGCCGTCGTTGCGGAAGGTCCACCCGTGGAACGGACAGGTGAGGGTCATCCGGTTGTCGGTCTTGCGCCGGCAGATCATCGCACCGCGGTGCGCGCAGGCGTTGATCAGGCAGTGCAGTTCACCGTTCTTGTCGCGGGTGATGACCACGGGCTGCCGACCGATGTAGGTGGTGAAGTAGTCGCCGGGCTCGGGGACCTGACTCTCGTGTGCGAGGTAGATCCAGTTGCCCTCGAAGATGTGTTTTATCTCCAGCTCGAAGATGTCCTCATCGGTGAAGATCCGTCGATTGGCGCGATAGACGCCGGCGTCACGGTCGTCGACGACCGCGTCGCCGAGGACCGAGTTCACATGGTTCAGGTGTTCCGATACTGACGCGGTCATGGTCGTATACCTCCAGAAAATGGGCTGCTCTCTGCACTGTGGCAGTACGTGGTGGCGATCACACCGGGGTAATTGCCAGTCCTGGCCCAGTAGTCAATTGATCGATGTGATTGATCAATCGACGTAATTCATGTCTTTGTCATGTATGGATCGACGCTCTACCGTGAGACGTGTCCGCGGTCACAACCGCGGTGTCGATCACTACGAGACGAGGCGGGTCATGGAGCTACGGCACCTGCGGTACTTCGCCGCCGTGGCCGACACCTGTCATTTCGGGCAGGCGGCGGAGTCGTTGCACGTGGCACAGCCCGCGCTGTCGTACGCCATCCGCCAGCTCGAGGCCGAGCTCGACGTCACCCTGTTCACGCGCACCACCCGCCAGGTGTCGCTCACCCCGGCCGGGCAGTACCTCCGGGTCCAGGCCGAACGGATCCTCGCCGGCGTGGACGAAGCCGTGGACGGCGTGCGTCGGATCGCCGCCGGCCGCAGCGGCCTCGTCCGGGTCGGTATCACCGGTATCGCCGCCTTCTCCCACCTTCCGCGTATCGCACGAGTCGTCAAGCGCGAGTTGCCCGACGTGGATCTCCGTATCCGGTCCGACATGCTCACGCCGGGGCAGTGCGATGCCCTGCGGGCAGGCAGCCTCGACCTCGGGGTGCTCCGCCCGCCGGCGATCGGTGAGGGCATCGCGACGAAGGTGATCGATGTCGAGCCGATGGTGCTCGCGGTGTCGGTCGATCACCGCCTCGCCGTCGAACCCGTGGTCTCGGTCGCCGACCTTCGCAACGAGCCGTTCGTGCTCTACGACAGCCGGGACTCGGCGGTCAACGATGCCGCGGTGCGTGCCTGTCGCGCAGCGGGTTTCGTTCCGCATCGGGCTCACCAGGCGCCGGGTACCGCCGTGCTGCTGGCGCTGGTCGCCGCCGGCCTGGGTGTCTCCCTGCTGCCTGCCTCGGTGCGTTCACTGCCTCTCGACGGCCTCGTGGTGCGCGACCTCGCCGACGCCGACACCGTCGAGGTCGCACTCGCGTGGAGGTCGGGCGCCGACGACCCGGTCGTCGCCGCGGTCGCCGAGGTCATCGCCGGCGCCTTCGCCCCCGATCCCGGCGAGACCCCGCTCGCCGACCATCGTTCCGTGAGCGCCCGTCCGGGTGCGCGATCTGGAGAGACATCGTGAAAATCACTGCTGTGGAGGCGATACCGTTCGCCATCCCCTACGTGAAGCCGCTGCGGTTCGCCTCCGGTGAGGTGCACGCCGCGACCCACGTGCTGGTCCGGGTGCACACCGACGCCGGGGTGGTCGGCGTCGCCGAGGCGCCGCCCCGGCCCTTCACCTACGGGGAGACCCAGGACGGCATCATCGCCGTGATCGAGGGCATCTTCGCGCCAGCCGTCGTCGGTCTGACCCTGCTCGAGCGTGAGGTCGTCGCCGCCCGGATGGCCCGGACGATCGGCAATCCGGCCGCGAAATCGGCTGTGGACATGGCGATCTGGGACGCCCTGGGCAAGGTTCTCGGACTCCCGGTCGGCGACATGCTCGGTGGTTACACCGACCGGATGCGGGTCAGCCACATGCTCGGTTTCGCCGAGCCGGCCGCGATGGTCGCCGAAGCCGAGAAAATGGTCGACACCTACGGGATCCGCACGTTCAAGGTGAAGGTCGGGCGTCACCCCGCCTCCCTCGACATCGCGGTCGTCCGCGCGCTCCGCGAGCGGTTCGGCGGCGACGTCGAACTGTACGTCGACGGCAACCGGGGCTGGACGGCCGCCGAGTCCGCGCGAGCCATGCGGGAGATGGCCGACCTCGATCTGTTGTTCGCCGAAGAGCTCTGTGACGCAGCAGATGTGCTAGGCCGGCGCTGGCTCGTCGAACAGCTGGCGGTGCCGTTCATCGCCGACGAATCGGTGCCCACCCCCGCCGACGTCACCCGCGAGATCCTCGGCCGGTCGGCGACCGCCATCAGCATCAAGACCGCACGCTCGGGGTTCACCACGTCGCGCCGCATCCACCACCTCGCCGAGGGCCTGGGCGTGCCGGTCGTCATGGGCAACCAGATCGACGGCCAGGTCGGGACGGCCTGTGCGCTCGCGTTCGGCAGCGCCTTCGATCTGACCTCGCGCTACGCCGGTGAGCTGTCGAACTTCCTCGACATGAGTGACGACCTGCTGGCCGAACCGCTGCAGATCCGTGACGGCCACCTGCACCGCTCGACCGCGCCGGGCATCGGTTTCGAGATCGATCCGGACAAGCTCGAGCAGTACCGCACCGACAACTGAAAGCACCGCCCCCCAACACCTCTCGTGGCAGCCCCACGAACCCGGAGCAACAAGGAGAAGGACATGACCACCACCGAGCATCCCCAGGAAGTCGCCACCGCCGCCGCGTCCGGCGCCTCGGCGACCGAGCGGTTCCACGCGGACAAGTCGCCGTTCGAGGCCGTCAAGGACACTCCGCCCGAGCGTGTCTCCACCCTCATCAACGAGGTCCTCGCCGGCGTGCACGAGACCATCCGCAAGCACAAGGTCACCTACGACGAGTACAACGCCCTGAAGGCGTGGCTCATCAACGTCGGTGAGGACGGGGAGTGGCCGCTGTTCCTCGACGTGTGGGTCGAGCACGTCGTCGAGGACGTCGCGACCGAGCACCGGCAGGGCAACAAGGGCAGCATCGAGGGCCCGTACTACGTCCCGGACGCACCGGAACTCGGCGCCAAGGGCACCCTCCCGATGCGCGACGACGAATCCGGCGATCCACTCCTGTGGACCGGTCAGGTCCGGTCGTGTGATGGCACCGCACTGGCCGGCGCCACGGTCGAACTCTGGCACGCCGACGACGACGGCTTCTACTCCCAGTTCGCCCCGGGGATCCCGGAGTGGAACCTCCGCGGCACCTTCACCGTCGACGACGACGGCCGGTTCGAGATCACCACCATTCGGCCCGCGCCGTACATGATCCCGACCGACGGCTCGTGCGGGAAGATGATCTCGGCTGCCGGGTGGCACCCGTGGCGTCCGGCGCACCTGCACCTCAAGGTGACGGCGCCCGGCCACGAGCAGCTCACCGCGCAGCTGTACTTCCCGGGCGACCCGCACAACGACGACGACGTCGCCAGCGCCGTCAAGCCCGAACTCGTGCTCGATCCGCAGGCCGACGGCAAGGGTGGCTACACGGTCTCCTACGACTTCGTGCTCGACCCGGAGAAGTGATGCTGTTCCACGTACGGATGGACGTCTCCATTCCCGACGATCTCGACCCCGACGTGCGGGCCGACACCGTCGCGAGGGAGAAGGCGTACTCCCAGGATCTGCAGCGGGCGGGCAAGTGGCCGCACATCTGGCGGATCGTCGGCGAGTACTCCAACTTCTCGATCTTCGACGTCGAGTCGAACGACGAACTGCACGCGCTGCTGTCGGGCCTGCCGCTGTTCCCGTATATGCAGATCAAGGTCACCCCGCTGGCGACCCATCCGTCGGACATCAACGGCCCCGCTGCTCCCTGAGCGAGCACTCAGGGCGCGGCAGATCGCAGGGTGAGCATCGTGATCTCCGGCGGGGCGAGGACCCGTACCGGGGGACCCCACGCCCCGGCGCCGCGGGTGGTGTACACGGCGGTGTCACCGACCTCGTCCAGGCCGGTGACGGTCGGCTGCTGGGCGCGTACCAGATAGCGGATGGGCCACATCTGCCCGCCATGGGTGTGGCCCGACAGCTGCAGGTCGACACCGAGATCGGAGGCCTCGAAGGCCTGCCGCGGCTGGTGGGCGAGCAACAGGACGAAGTCCTCGGCTGACAAACCCGACAGGGCGGCAGGCAGATCCGGTTCATACGGTTCCGGGGCGGTGTAGTCGTGGACCCCGGCCAGCTGGATCGTCGCGCCGTCGACCTCGAGGGGCACCCGGGCGTTGCGCAGCGTCCGCACGCCGAATTCTTCCCAGACGTCGAGCCACCGACCGCCGTCGTCGGCGTAGTACTCGTGGTTTCCGCTGACACCGAAGACGCCCAGCGGAGCCCGGAGATCGGCGAGCGGTTCGAGGGTGTCGCGGACGTACGGGATGGTCCCGTCGGTGAGGTCGCCGACGAGGACGACGAGGTCGGGCTCTTCCGCATTGACCTGATCGACGACGCGTTGCGTGAACGATGCGTCGCGGGCCGGACCCACGTGCAGATCCGACACCACGGCGATGCGCGTGCCATCGAACTGCGCGGGCAGTCCCGGCAGGGTGGCGTCGACGTCGACGACCTGCGGCCGGGATGCCTCGAACACCCCGTAACCGGTGATGGCGAGAGCGAGGACCACCACCGTCGCGGTGGCACCGCGGAGTCGGCCGAGCCGGCGGGCCGCGAGCGCGGGGGTGTCCTGTACACCCGACCGGCGTCGGCGGATCGACCGGACGACGTGCGCCGCGAACGAGACGAGGCCGATCACCGTGAGGCCCAGGAACAGATAGAGGACCGCCGCCATCCACACGAGGCCGACGAAGGCGAACGGCCGTGACCACGACGGGTCCACCGAGCGTCCGGCGGCGAAGCCGACGAGGACGAGTGCCCACAGCATCACCAGCAGTATGTCGGCGATGATCGACCACGGTCGGGGAAGCGCGGTGGCCCGGACGATGCGCCGGTGCAGCCAGAAGGTGATGAGTCCGAAGACGACGGCGGAGAACAGCGCCACGAACGGGACCCCCTGTTGTTGACGATGCTGTCGATGTCGACAGCGTTGACGTGAGTGCCCGGACTCGGGCGGTTCGTCCCATTCTTCCATCGCGGCCCGTTGGTACCCTCGCCGCCATGAGCGACGTCGTCATCGATCCACTCGACCTGGCCGAGATGCTGCTGGCGACGCCGCCGGTGCTGCTGGACGTGCGCTGGCAGTTGGGCGACTTCGACGGCCGGCGTGCGTATCGCGAGGGTCACATCCCCGGCGCGGTCTACGTCGACCTCGACTCCGAACTGGCGGCCCCGCCGTCGGGCCCGGTCGGCGGACGACACCCGTTGCCCGCCGTCGCCGACCTCCAGGACGCGGCCCGGCGATGGGGGATCGACGACGGCGTGCCGGTGGTGGTGTACGACGACTCCGGAAATCTCGCGGCCGCCCGCGCCTGGTGGCTGCTGCGCTGGGCCGGGATCGCCGACGTGCGACTCCTCGACGGCGGTCTCGCGGCATGGCGTGCCGAGGGCCTGCGGACGACGACAGGCGACGGCGGGCGGCCGCGACCCGGCAGGGTGACGCTCGCCGCCGGGCACCTGCCGGTCGCGACGATCGACGACGTGGCGGCCGGGCCGGAACACCTGCTCGACGCCCGCGCCGCCGAACGTTATCGGGGCGAGTCCGAACCGGTCGACCCGCGCGCGGGTCACATCCCCGGGGCCATCAGTGTCCCGACGGCGGACAACGTCGACGCGTCCGGGCGCTTCCGTCCGGCCGATGAGCTGCGGCGGCGATTCGCGGGTGTCGGCCTCGACCCGGAGACCGCGTCCGGCGCGGTGGTCTACTGCGGTTCCGGGATCAACGCGGCGCACCAGATCGCGGCGCTCGCCATCACCGGTATCGACGCAGCGCTGTTCCCGGGCTCGTTCTCGCAGTGGGCGTCGGACCCGCAGCGACACGTTGTCGAGGGTGACCGGCCAGGGCACTCCGGAGACCGGTCCGTCGGCCGACTCCCGGACTGACGCTGTCCACCGTCGGGACCACGGAGCGGAATCGCTGTTCCGAACCGGTCTCCGGGGCGTCGTGTGACGAACGACGGAGGAATCGGTCGGGGAGAGCCAGTTTGTGAACGGTGCGGAGCGCGAGCAGGTACTGATGTGCCAGGGAGCCCGTGGTGTAGGGAAGGTCGTAGCGCTCGCACAGCGCCTGCACGCGGCGGGAGATCTGACGATAGCGATTGCTTGGCAGGTCGGGAAACAGGTGGTGCTCGATCTGATAGCACAGGTTGCCGCTCATGAACGCCAGGACCGGTCCGGCACGAAAGTTCGCGCTGCCCAGCATTTGTCGTAGATACCAGAGCGGCCGGGTCTCGGATGCGAAGTCGCTCATGGTGAACTTCTCGGCGCCGTCGGGAAAGTGGCCGCAGAAGATCACCACGTACGCCCACAGGTTGCGGAGCACGTTCGCGGTGAGATTCGCGGTCATGGTCGAACGGAACGCGGGTCCGGTCAACGCGGGGAAGACGACGAAGTCCTTGAGGAGTTGCCTGCCGATCTTGCGGGAGAACTCGCGGCGGCTTCGCGCCCGTGGGGCCGGCGGTCTCGCGGGTGCCGCTTCCGCCGCCGCGGCCTCTCTGGCCTTCTCCGCGTCGAGGTCGTGCCTGGCGATGCCCCACTCGAATGTCAGTGCCAGCACGATGTTGGCGAGCGGTTGCAGCGCGTTGATCGGTCGCCACGGGAGGTCGCGGGTCATGCGGATGACGCCGAATCCGATGTCGTCGTCCATTCCGACGATGTTGGTGTAGACGTGATGGGAGTAGTTGTGTGCCTGCTTCCACTGGGCGGACGGCCCGACCTGGTCCCATTCCCACTTGGCGCTGTGCAGTTCGGGATCGTTCATCCAATCCCACTGCCCGTGCATGATGTTGTGGCCCAGTTCCATGTTCTCGATGATCTTCGCGCATGCGAGCAGGCCCGTTCCGACGATCCATGCCGGCCGGCGTCTGGAGAAGACCAACACCGCCCGTCCGGCGACCTCCAGCGATCGCTGCAGCGCGACGGCGCGGTGGATGTAGCGCGCATCGCTCGCGCCCCGATCGGCCTCGACGTCGGACCGTATCGAGTCCAGTTCGCAAGCGAGCGAATCGATGTCGGCGTCAGAGAGGTGTGCGTACCCCGCGATGTCGGTGATGGCCATGTCTGCTCCAGTCTGCACCCGGCACACTCATCACCCTGGCTGCTCGCCCCAGGGTGCCTGAGCGGTGTGCAGGTGGCGGGTTCTCCCCATCACCAGTGCGTGGCGGTGGGGTACCCAGCCGACGGGCGGATGAACCCGGATCACGACGGATCGTCGGGAGTTCTCCGTCACAATGCGGTCTCGCCGGTCTCGGGGTACCCGGCGGTCGGGCCGAGATCTGTGACCGCCGGGTACCCGGCGGTGGTGGCCGGGGAGGTTCAGGCCGCGAACACCGACAGACGTGCGGGTTCCTCGACGACCGAGTAGTGCGTCGCGTCGCCCTGGAGAATCTGGCTGGACTGACCGTGGACGTCCACCGGTACATCGCCGGCCAGCGTGATGCGGTGCAGTTCGCGCCTCTGGTTGCCGAAGTCGGCGATGCCATAGTGCTGCGTGGCGCGGTTGTCCCAGATCGCCACGTCGCCGAGCTTCCAATTCCACCGGAAGGTGTTCTCAAGCTTGGTGATCCGTGCCTGCAGAAGCTGGTAGAGGTCGGCGAACTCCGCACTCTTGAGACCGCGGAACTCCTTGGCGAAGTGCCCGAGCAGCAGGCTGCGTTCGCCGGTCTCGGGATGGACGCGGACGACGGGGTGCAGCGTCTGGTACTCCGAGCTGGTGAACTCCTTGTAGTGATCGGCCTTGCGGCTGACGTCGACTCCGCCCGACGGCTCCGACTGGCTGACGTAGTCGTACAGGTTGGTGTGGGTGGCCCACAATTCCTCGGCCAGCGCGCGCAGCGGTTTCGGCAGCTGTTCGTAGGCCGCCACCGTCGACGCCCAGGTGGTCGCGCCGCCGTAGGCCGGCAGCGTCACGGCGCGGAGAATGGACGCCTTCGGGATGCGATCGACGAACGTCACGTCCGAGTGCCAGCTGTTCGCCGCACCTTCGATGGTCAGCAACTGCTCACCGCGTGAGGTCACCGTGGGATGAGGTGCGGTGGGATCGCCCAGGAGCTCGGCGAAGGCGTACTGGCTGTCGTCGTCGAGCTGATCCTGGCCTTCGAAGACGATCGTCTTGTTGATCGCGAGCGCCAGCCGGATCGCCTCCACCTGTTCCGGGGCGATGTCCCCGCCGAGCCGCACCTGTCCGACGCGGGCCCCGATGTGCTCGCCGAGCTTGTCGACGGTGATCCCCGCGTCGCGGTAGACCCGATGAGCCGCCTGCTCGCGCTCGGTCCGGTCCTCGATCTGCGCCAAGGTCATCTCGTGTCCTCTCTTCTCGATGTCGTTTCGTGGCAATCGGATTCATGAGATCACCACGATGGCGATGCGATCGAGGTAATCGCTCACGGTGATCGGAAGCGTCAGTCCGCCGAGGACTCGGCGGCCTGGTCGATCTCGCGCCGGACATCGGCGGGGACCCGCACCGTTCCGGGGCGGTAGGTCACCGCGCGAAGCGCTGGGCCGAACCGGAACACGCCCCGGCGCCTCCGGAGATCGGGATCCACCGGCCCGCGGGCGTCCACGCCCACCGAGATGCCCGTCCACGGCGCCATGCCGACCAGCTGCACCTGATCGTCGAGCTTCGCGATGACCGACGAATGTTCGCCGGCCGCCGCCTCGATCGTGAATCCCCAGCGCACCGAGGGCGTCGCGACGGCATGGACGACGAGCCGGGTGGTACCCGACGGCACCGGACCCGACACCCGGTGCCGGCGACCGTAGGCGTTGAACACGAAATGCGCCGAGCCCGACTCGACATACAGCAGGTACCCGCCCTGGGGGTCTCCATGCGCGACCACGACGCCCTCGGCGTCGGGAGTCCATCCGTCGAGTTCGGCCTCGATGTCGAAGTCGCGGTAGGCGATCAATCGACTCGAGCGGTACCGCTCCAGGGCCGGCGTGCCGGCGAGGATCCGCACCGGGTCGCTCAGGCGCTCCTCCGCGGGCCGGCGGCGGGACTGTGCCGCGGGCGAGTCGAACAGCGGGAACACCGTGTTGTGCCACGCCGCCTCGTCCCAGGCACGGGCCAGCTCGGTGACCTTGTCGGGATGCGTCGCAGCCAGATCGCGGGTCTCGGCGGGATCGTTCGTGACGTCGTACAGTTCCCAGACCGGATCGTCCACCGCCGCCGGATCCTGATGCAAGGACACCAGTTTCCAACCGTCGCGATAGAACCCGCGATGTCCGCCGAACTCGGCGTACTGCTCGATGTGGGGAGACTCCGCAGACGGATTCCGGAGGAAATCCACGACACTCACGCCGTCCCGCTCCTGGGCGGGCCGTCCGTGCCGGTGGGTGGGGGTGTCCACCCCGGCGAGTTCGAGGAGCGTCGGGACGACGTCGGTCACGTACGAGAACTGCCGTCGCACGCCATTGTCCCGGGGGTCTCGCGACAGGCCGGCGGGCCACGAGATGACGAACGGCACCCGGACGCCGCCGGCGAAGGTCTGGCCCTTGTAGAAGCGGAACGGCGTGTTCGACGCCTGGCCCCAGCCACGCGGATAGTGCACCCCCAGCTCGGGTGACCCGATGAGATCCTCGTCGTGCGGTACGTCGCGCTCCCAGTCCGGCGGCACCGGCCCGTGGACGAATTGACTGAAATACGAACGGGTCCCGGACGGGCCGCCTTCGGCGGTCCCGCCGTTGTCCGAGGTGAAGACGACGATGGTGTTGTCGAGCTCGCCGAGTTCGTCCAGCGTGTCCAGGACCCGGCCGACGCTCTGGTCGACGCTGTCGACCATGGCGGCGTAGACCTCCTGGTAGCGCTGGAAACGCCGCTTCTCCTCGACCGTGAGGTCCGCCCACGGCGGGGCGTCGTATCCCGGTTCGGTGTTGCGCTCGGCCATGCGGGTACCGGCGTCGAACAACCCCTCCGCTTTCTGGCGCTCGAAGCGTTGTTGTCGCACGACATCCCAGCCGTCGGCATACCGGCCGCGGTATCTGGCGAGATCGGACTCCTTCACCTGGTGCGGACCGTGCATCGCGATGTGAGCGAAGTACAGGAAGAACGGCTTGGTGGGGTCCTGTGCGCGCAGACTCTTGATCTGCCCGATGGCGCGATCGGTGAGGTCGTCGGTGACGTAGTAGTCCTCGGGATACGTCTCGACGTCGACGACCGAGTTGTCGGCGATGAGCTGATTGGGGTAGAAGAACGAGTTGAGGCCCTCGAGCGAACCGTAGTAGCTGTCGAAACCGCGCTGCAGCGGCCATGATCCCCGGTCGCGTCCCGGACCCATGTTCGCGTCGCGGACCAGATGCCATTTCCCGACGGCGTAGGTCGCATAACCGGATTCACGGAGGATCTCCGGCAGCGCCAGCACGTCGTCGGCCAATTCGAGACGGAGGCCGGGAAAACCCGGGTCCGAGTTCGCGACGCTCCCGTAGCCCGCGCGATGCGGGTTGAGGCCGGTGAGCAGAGCGGCTCGTGCCGGTGAACACACCGGGGTGGTGTGATAGTTGCTCAACCGGATTCCGTTGCGCGCCAGCCGATCGAGATTGGGTGTGTCGATCTCGGCGCCGAACGGCGCGATGTCCGAGTAACCCATGTCGTCGATGAGGACGACCACGATGTTGGGCGCTCCGGGCGGCGCGGACTTCTCCTCGGGCCACCAGGGTTCCGACTGCGAGGTGGTCCGCCCGACCACACCGCCGAAACCCTGGTAATTGCGGGCATTCTCGGGAATCGTGGGCGGGTTGCGGTCAGCCACGTGGCGGTCCTCCTGTCGTCGCGTCCGGGTTGTCGGGACACCGGGCACGACGCACGGTGCCGTACGGCCCCACGGGTGTCAAGGGTTCCATCCCGGTGAAATCGAAGGACGCATCTCCGAGTGGCCGACGGCCAGAATGGGCGTCGAACATTCGCTCGTGGATGTCGACGCCCCACATCCCGGTCCGCGCTGCGGCGCACTTGCGCAGCCATCACAGAAACGCCGAAACCATATGCTCCGACGTCGAAGCGTCCGTGTGTGCTGCACACTGGTCGTGGTCATCGCGACCCTGTTCGCGGTGGCCGGTTGCCAGTCCGCCGTGTCCCGGCAACAGAACTCCACGGTCCGATCGCTGCAGCCGGGTGAACCCGTACCGCGCGGCGGCGAGCTGCGGGTCGGCGTGCTCAACGACCTGAGTCCGAAAGCCTTTCTGCAGATCGGAACCGGTGCGCTCAACGGTCATGTCGTGGCGAACACCTACGACACACTGATCCGCTACGCACGGGACTCGCTCACCGTCGAGCCCTCGCTGGCGACCGGCTGGCAGCTGTCCCCGGACGGACGGTCGCTGGCCCTGGATCTGCGCCGGGACGTGACGTTCCACGACGGCCGGCCGTTCGTGGCCACGGACGTGGAGCATTCGATCAGGGCATACGTCGGTGGGCCGTGGACCCCGCAGTTCAAACGAACGGCCGCGGCCATCACCGGCTTCGACACCACCGACCCGCACCGCATCGTGCTCGAATTCGCCCATCCGCTGAGCAACATCTTCGACCTGCTCGACTCGGCTCCCGTCATCGACGGGAACACGTTGGCAGACCTCAAGGCGGGCAAGCGGTTCAACGGCACCGGCCCGTTCCGGTTCGAGTCATGGCAACCGAATTCCGCGGTCCGCCTGGTGCGTAACGAACGGTATTGGGGCGGCGCGCCTCCTCTGGACGCCGTCCGGTTCGTGGTGGTCAAGGACCAGCAATCGTTGTCCACCCGCCTGCGGACGGGGCAGCTCGACGTGGCGGAGGGACTCAGCCACCACGACCAGCAACTGGTCACCTCGCGGTACGGCTTCGAGGAGATCACCCTGACCGGTGCCGAGTCTCAGCAGTATGTCGGCATCAATGTCACCAATCCGGTGCTGTCCGACGTCCGGGTCCGCCACGCCATCGCGTACGCGATCGACCGGGAACGGATCATCTCCGATGTCTATCGGGGGAGTGGATACCCGGTGAACCTGCCGTGGCCGGAATGGTCGCCGGCCTTCCGGCCCGACGACAACGCGACCTACACCCGCGATCTCCCTCGGGCACGGGCCCTGCTCGCCGAAGTCGGTCCCGTTCCTCCGCTGTCGCTGGACTTCTCGACGCAGGGCGTCGACCGGATCATCGCCGAGATCGTCCAGTCCAACCTCAAGGACATCGGGATCACCGTGGAGCTGGTACCCAACGACCGGACCCAGCAGGCATCGAAGCTCATCGGCGGCGAGTTCGCCGGATTGTGGTTGCTGCAACACGGTTTCGCTCAGTTCACTCCGTCGACACTCGCGGTGTCGGCGTATCCGTTCAATGCGGCCAAGAACTCGTCGAACTATGTGAACGCGGCGTACGCGGCCGCGGCCGAGGCGGCGTGGACCGTTCCGGACGGCTCATCGCCGGAAGCCCTCGCCGCCTACCGGCAACTCGACGACATCTGGCTGCGTGACCTGTTCCTCGTCGAGGTGGGTGTCGTGCTGATGAAGGTGGCGACCGCGGCCTCCGTGGGCAACATCGACTGGGACCGGCGCAACCAACTCCATCTCGCCAACGCATTTCTCACCTCGGCAGGGAAGCAGTAGACATGTTCGGATACCTGGCCCGTCGGCTGCCGACCGCCATCATCGTGCTCGCGGTCGCGTCGTTGCTCATCTTCTCCATCGTCCGACTCATCCCGGGTGGCCCCGAGGCGGCTCTCGCCGGGCCCGACGCGTCGCCGGAGGCACTCGAGGCCATCCGGCACGACCTCGGTCTGGACCGCGGCTTCATCGCGCAGTACGCCACCTGGATCGGCAGTCTCCTGACCCTCGACTTCGGCCAGAGCTATCAGGTCGGCGGCAGCATCGGCGACCTCATCGCCTACGGCCTGACGAACACACTGATCCTCACCGGTGCCGCGCTCGTCGTCGCGCTGGTGTTGGCCTTCGGGCTGAGCCTGGCGGCGACGCTGTGGGACAACAGGATCGTCAACGCCGTGCTCACGAGCGTGAACGCGGCCGCGATCGCATTGCCGACGTTCGTCGTCGGGACCGTGCTGATCCTGGTGTTCGGGGTCCGCCTCCGATGGCTGCCGGCCGGCGGAACACCACCCGACGGATTCACCGACAGTCTGCAGATCAGCGCGCAGTATCTGCTGCTGCCCGCACTCACGCTCGGCCTCCCGGCGGGCGCCATGCTGGCACGGTTCCTCACCGAGTCGATCCGCACCGAGTTGCGGCAGCCCTACGTGCTGACCGCCCGCGCGCTGGGGGTGTCGCATTCCGACATCGTCGTGAGACACGCTCTGCGCAACGCTCTTCCACCCACTCTCACCGCTCTCGGACTGACGGTCGGTGCGCTGCTCGGAGGCGCTGTGCTGGTCGAGTCGATTTTCGGGTGGCCCGGCCTCGGTCTCCTCACCGAGGAGGGGATCTTCTCGCGCGACTACCCCCTCGTCCAGGTGCTCGTCCTGCTCTCGGTGGCCGTTTTCGTGATCATCCAGTTGCTGGCCGACATCGCGCATGCCTGGCTCGACCCCCGTATCCGTCTGGCAGGTGAATAGACATGTCCCACAGCCTCACCGGGTTCTCCGGTGCGTCGACGACCGGCGCCACGCCGGACCCCGACCTCGCGCCCGGGCTGCTGCCCGAGAGTCCGGATGACCGCGAGGCCCACGGTTCCCGATCCCCGTTGTGGCGCAGCCTGTTCCGTGGCACCGGACTGGTCGGCAGTGTGCTTGTCGGTCTCGTCGTGCTGCTGGCGGTGTTCGGCCCCTTCGTCACCTCTTTCGGACCCGATCAGCAGATCGACGGCGCGTATCTGTTGTCGCCGAACGCAGAACACTGGCTGGGTACCGACGAGGTCAACCGCGACCTGCTGACGCGCGTGATCCACGGGATCCGGATCGACCTGCTGATCATCTTCACCGCCGTCCCGGTGGGTGCCGCGATCGGCATCCTCGCCGGGCTGATCACCGTCTCGAGTCCCGTCAGCGATGTCGTCGCCCAGCGGGTGTTCGACGTGATCCTGGCGTTCCCCGCCCTGATCCTCGGCATCACGCTCACCGCGATCCTCGGCCCCGGTGCGTTGACGGTGGGGATCGTCATCGCCGTCGCGGAGATCCCGATCTTCGGTCGGCTCACCCGCACCTCGGTGTTGCGAATCCGGGAGATGCCCTACGTCGAGGCGGCGCGGGTCAGCGGCGCGTCGACTCCCCGGGTGCTTCTGCGACATGTCCTGCCCAACTCGGTCGAGTCGCTCGCGGTCCAGTTCGCGCTGTCGCTGTCGCTGGCGGTGTTCATCGAAGGCGCACTGAGCTACCTCGGGGTCGGCGTGGTCGCGCCGACACCCTCGCTGGGATCGATCCTGGCGACCGGCAACGGATACCTGGAGACCAATCCGTGGTTCTCGCTGGGCCCCCTGCTGGTCGTGTCCGTCCTCGTCCTGGGGTTCTACCTGATCGCCCAATCCATTTCGCACGACCGGAGGGTAGGACGATGACCGTCACCAGCTCGAACACGACGTCCCGGGACGGCGGGTCCCCGGAGACCGGATCCGCGGCCCTCGTCGTCGACGATCTGCACGTCGACTTCTCGTATCCCCGGCCCGCCGTCGCGGGCATCGACCTGAGGGTCGATCGGGGCGAGATCGTGGCGCTGGTGGGAGAGTCCGGGTCCGGCAAGAGCATCACCGCCCGTGCCGCCATCGGGCTGCTCCCCGACACCGCCCGCGCCACGGGATCGGTGCGGGTCGACGGCGTGGAGGTCCTCAACCGGCCCGACCGCGTGCTCGACGGCATCCGCGGCGCCCGGGTGGCGATGGTCTTCCAGGAACCGCAGACGGCGCTCAATCCGTCGCAGACCATCGGATGGCAACTGCGCCAGGCCCTGCGCGCGCATGGGCATGTCCCCCGGCAGCG
Organism: Gordonia sp. KTR9; assembly: GCF_000143885.2. Lineage (NCBI taxonomy): Bacteria > Bacillati > Actinomycetota > Actinomycetes > Mycobacteriales > Gordoniaceae > Gordonia > Gordonia sp. KTR9. Next base: position 4,694,301 of record NC_018581.1, on the reverse strand, counting down.
GGCGCGGGCCCGCGCCGTAGAACTCCTTGCGCTCGTCGACATCCCCGATCCCCAGACGCGGGTCGACCACTATCCGCACCAGTTGTCCGGCGGACAGAAGCAGCGAGTGGTGATCGCACTCGCGCTCGCGAACGATCCCGTCCTCCTGCTCGCCGACGAACCCACCACCGCCCTCGACGTCTCGGTCCAGCGCGAGATCCTCGACCTGCTCGTCCGGCTACGCGATCGCACCGGGGCCGGAATCCTGCTGATCACCCACAACCTCGGCGTCGTGGCGGACATCGCGGACCGTGTCGTCGTCGTCCAGCTCGGCGAGGTCGTGGAGACCGGGGATGTGTACTCGATCTTCGCGAATCCGCGGGAGCCGTACACCCGGCAGCTGCTGGCCGCGGTCCCGCGATTGCCCGACGCCGAGGTCGGCGGCGAGGTCGGCGGCGACGGAAACGGGGCCGACGACGAGTCGGGAACCGGCGAGACGGTCGTCGCGGTCGAGGAGATCACCGTGCGTCACAGCGGCCGGTTCGGGGCCCGGCCGCACACCGCACTGGCGGACGTGTCGCTGACCGTGCGGCGTGGCGAAGTGCTCGGCGTGGTCGGTGAATCCGGTTCGGGTAAGACCACACTCGGGCGTGCCATCGGGGGACTGGTACCCGTGCAGGCGGGCCGCATCCTCGTCGAAGGCGACGACATCGCGACGGTGTCGAAGTCCCGGCTGCGAGCGCTCCGGCGCCGGGTCGCCTTCGTCCCGCAGGACCCGACGGCGTCGCTGGATCCCCGGTTCAGCGTCGCCGAATCCATCCGGGAGCCATTGGACATCCAGGGCATCGGATCGCGCGCCGACCGGGCGGCGCGCGTGGCCGAACTCCTCTCGGCGGTCCAGCTGCCCACGTCGTTCGCGCAGCGCCTGCCGCACGAGCTGTCCGGTGGACAGCGGCAACGGGTCGCGCTCGCACGGGCACTGTCGGCGGACCCTCATCTGCTGATCGCGGACGAGCCGACGAGTGCCCTGGACGTCTCCGTGCAGGCTCGGGTACTCGACCTCTTCCTGCATCTGCAAAGCGAATTCGGGTTCGCGGCGATCTTCATCAGCCACGACCTGGCCGTCGTCGAGCAGGTCGCGGATCGTGTCGTCGTCCTGCGCAACGGCGGGGTCGTCGAGAGCGGGACAGCGCGGGATGTGCTCACCAGGCCCGAGGACCGGTACACGAGGGACCTCGTCGATGCCGTGCCGTTCCCCGACCCGATCGTGCAGCGGGCGCGGCGGGAACGGATTCGATGATTTTGTCTCAAGCGTCCACAACGGAACGGGTGGAGATGGTGTGATCGGGTGACCGACGATCCCGGGAGCCGTCATGAGCATCGCCCTGACCGAAGACCACGTCGAACTCGCATCGGTGGTGCGCGAATTCACCGTCGACCGCAAGGTGCGGGCGCAGGCGCGAGACCGTCTCGACGCAGCCGAGGAGGCCAGACCCACTTTCTGGCCGGAGATCGCCGATCTGGGCTGGCTGGGGCTGCACGTCGCCGAGGAATACGGCGGCTCCGGTTTCGGTGTGGCCGAATTGGTGGTCGTGACAGAGGAATTCGGCCGCGCGGTGGCGCCGGGCCCGTTCCTGCCGACCGTGATCGCCTCGGCGATCCTGAACCATGCCGATGACGACACGCGAGCCCGCTGGCTGAGGTCACTCGTCGACGGCACGATCACGGCGGGTGTCGCACTCGCGCCGGGACTGATCGAGTCCGGTGGTGTGATCTCCGGTGACGTCGACGCGGTGCTCGGCGCCCCACTGGCGGATCTGCTGGTGCTCATCGCCGACGACGACGTGCTGGTGGTGGAGTCGTCGGACTCCGGTGTCGAGGTGGGCGCGCACGCCGACCTCGACCCGACCCGACTGTCGGCGAGGGTGTCGCTGTCGGACGCCGCCGTCGTCCGTCTGCCGAGACTCGCCGCCACCGCGCTGGCCCTCGCCCGGACGCTGGTCGCGGCCGAAGCCGTGGGAGGGGCGCGTGATGCGCTGGACACCGCGGTGGCCTACGCGAAGGTCCGCGAACAGTTCGGCCGGACAATCGGCTCGTTCCAGGCGGTCAAACATCACTGCGCGAACATGCTGGTCGGCGCCGAGGCCGCGACCGCGGTGGTGTGGGACGCCGCGCGGGCAGCCGACGAGGGGGCTGACGCCTTCGGGCTGGTGGCGGCCTCGGCCGCAGCGCTGGCGATGCCCACGTACACGAGGAACGCGGAGCTGAACATCCAGGTGCACGGCGGCATCGGATTCACCTGGGAGCACGACGCGCACCTGCACCTGCGCCGCGCCACCGTGGTCGAGGCGCTGTTCGGCGGGCAGCGACCCGCCCGGGACGTGTACGAGTACTCCGCCTCCGGGATCGTCCGTGCCAACAGCCTCGACCTTCCGCCGGAAGCCGAGGAACTGCGGACCCGTGTACGCGCCGACATCGCCGAGATCGCGGCGCTCGACGATCCCGCCGCGCAACGGGAGAGGTTGATCGACACCGGGTATGTGATGCCGCACTGGCCCACCCCGTGGGGACGTGCCGCGGACTCCGTCGAACAACTCGTCATCGAGGAGGAGATGGCCGCGGCGGGCGTGCAGCGGCCCGACTACAGCATCACCGGGTGGGTCATCCTCACCCTCATCCAGCAGGGCACCCAGGACCAGATCGACCGGTTCGTGCGGCCGGCGCTGCTCGGGGACGAGGTGTGGTGTCAGTTGTTCTCCGAGCCGGGCGCGGGATCGGACGCGGCGGCGGTCAGCACGCGGGCCACGCGCGTCGACGGGGGCTGGCGCATCAGCGGTCAGAAGGTCTGGACCAGCGGCGCACACCTGTGCCGACGGGGTCTGGCGACGGTTCGGACCGACCCGGAGGCCCCCAAACACAAGGGCATCACCGCCGTTGTGATCGACATGTCGGCACCCGGGGTCGAGGTGCGTCCGCTGCGTCAGATCACCGGCGGATCCGAGTTCAACGAAGTGTTCTTCACCGACGTCTTCGTCCCCGACGCCGACGTCGTGGGCACGCCGAACGACGGCTGGGCCGTCGCCCGCGCGACCCTCGGCAACGAGCGGGTCAGCATCGGCGGCGGTGCACCGGGCAGCGACGGGGCGGTGCGGCAGATGGTGGCGCTCGTCGCGGGCTACGGGGACCGGGTCGACGGGGCGGCGACGAAGGTCGGTGAGTTCTTCGCCGTCGAGGATGCGCTGCGATTGTTGAACCTGCGTCGTGCGGCCCGATCGGTCGTCGGCGCGGCCCCCGGACCCGAGGGCAATGTCACGAAACTGCTTCTCGCCGAACACCTCGGTGATCGCGCCCATCTCGCCGCGGAACTGCTCGGACCCGACGTCGCGTTCTCGGCCGGCCCCGGCAAGCTGGCCGGTCTGCTGATACTCGGCGCACGCGGGATGTCGATCGCGGGTGGGACCTCGGAGATCACCCGCAACCAGATCGCCGAACGCATCCTCGGGCTGCCACGGGACCCGCTGATCCGGTGAGGGTCGCACTGATCCCCGGCGTTCACCGTCGCCCGGGCGGGCGGTCACCGGCCGGGCGCAACGCCCACGACGGCACCCAGTGGGTGACCTTCTCCTGCCGGTCCTTGGAGGTGATCGTGTAGGTGACCTTGCCGTACCAGGCACCCCATTCGTCCCGCCCCCACTCGGTGAGAACCCCGAGGTGCACGGACCGGATCTGCAGCCCGTCGGGGTGATACTCGCCGCTGAAATGCGGTGCGTTGGGATACAGCGCACCCAGATCGATCAGCACCGCCTTGTGGCCGACGCGGACAAAGGCCGGTCGGTGTGGCTGGCCGTTGTCACCGCCGATCCACTTCATGCCCACACGTCCAGTTTCGCACGTGTGTTCGAGCGGTGTCACCCGTGGTCGGCGGGCGTCCGTGTCTGAGTGGCGGGTAGGGCCATCGAGGTCAGGCTGCGGACGCGGCGGAGGGCGTCCTCGTTGCCGGTGATCGACACTGCGGTCGGTGCGGTGTGCTGTCCGGCCAGGAGGGCGAAGACGGCTTCCGAGTCACCGCTGATCACTGCGTCGACCTCGGGATCGTCCGTGGCCGGCGATGTGTGCACGCCCGAGTCGCCCGCGACGAGGAGCAGGGAGTCGCCGTCGGTGTCGATCCGGAGTCGCACTGCCGGGAAAGCGGCGTCGTCGGGCAGTTCCCGCGGCTCGGGATACAGGGCCATGATCGCGAAGACGAGCCACCGGCCGCGGGTGTGGTCATCGCCGGAACCGTCCATCATCAGGGGTGCCCCCCAGCGTGCCATCTCGACCAGTGGGCCGCGTAGTCCGTGGCCCCAGGCGGTCAGCGAGTACACCTTCGCCGAGACCGGTGCGGATTCGGCGCGACTGGTGATCACGCCGTCGTCCTCGAGCGTGCGCAGCCGCTGAGCCAGGAGATTCGACGCGATTCCCGGCAGGGCGCGTTGCAGGTCCGAGTATCTGCTGGGGCTGATGAGGAGCTCGCGGACGATCAGCAGGCTCCATCGGTCGCCGATCACGTCCAGTGCGCGGGACAACGCGCAGAACTGGCGGTAGGACTTCACGCCCACATCCTACACTTGACTTTATCCACTTAGTACTTGAAATAATAAAGCAGTGACTCTTCCCTTCCTGTCCCGCCGGCAGATGCCGCCGGCGCTGGTGCTGCTGGTGCTGTGTACTGCGACCCTCGCCATCAGTCTGGCCACCACCGCGATCAACGTCGCCCTGCCGTCGCTCGCGGTGGAACTGGGTGCCGACAACCGGCAACTCCAGTGGATCGTCGACGCCTACAACCTGCTCTTCGCGACGTTCGTGCTCGCTTTCGGCAGCCTCAGTGACCGCTTCGGGCGCAAAGGGGCGTTGATCGGAGGGCTGGCCATCTTCGGCGGCGGCGCGGTGGGAGCGTCCTTCGCCGACAGCTCCGGTCAGCTGATCTTCTGGCAGGCGGTGATGGGCCTGGGTGCCGCATTCGTCTACCCCACTACGCTGTCGATCCTGTCGAACGTCTTCACCGAACGAGCCGAGAAGGCCAAGGCGATCGGTATCTGGGGCGCGACAACCGGTTTGGGGGTCGCCTGCGGGCCGATCCTCGGCGGATGGCTGCTCGAGTCGTTCTGGTGGGGGAGTGTGTTCCTCGCGCTCGCCGGGGCTGCGCTGATCTCCATCGTCGCCTCGGTCGCGGTGGTCACCACGTCTCGGGATCCGGCCACGCCGCGTATCGACTACGGCGGGCTCGTGCTCTCGGTCCTGGCAGTCGGCACGCTGGTGTTCACCATCATCGAAGCCCCCGAACACGGGTGGACCAGCCCGGCGTCACTGGCCGGCTTCGCCGTCACCGCGGCAGCGTTCATCGCTCTCGTGTTCTGGGAGCGCTCCCGGGCCGAGCCGATGATCGACGTCCGGCTGTTCACGAACATGAGGTTCACCGCTGCGAGCGCATCGGTCACCTTCGCCTACTTCGCACTGTTCGGCTTCATCTTCCTCATCACCCAGTACTTTCAGCTGGTCCGGGACTTCCCACCTCTCGAGACCGGCCTGAAGTTCATCCCGGTCGCCGCGTCGATCGCCGTCGGTTCCGTGCTGGGCACGGCTCTGGCCGTCCGATACGGCAACAAGGTGGTGGTCAGCACCGGGCTGGTTCTGTTCACGGTGGCATTTCTGTGGATCTCGACGCTCAGCGCGTCGACCGGCTACCTCGAGATCGCCCTGCAGATGGTTCCGCTCGGACTCGGTCTGGGCCTCACGTCGGCCCCGGCGACGGAAGCCATCATGGGTGCGGTCCCGCGCGACAAGGCAGGCATCGGTTCGGCGATGAACGACGCGACGCGCGAAGTCGGCGGCACACTCGGCGTCGCCGTCATCGGCAGCGTGTACGCCTCCCTGTACGCATCGTCATTCGCCGAGTCCGACGTGGCCCGCGAGTTGCCGGCTCCGGTCGTCTCCGTCGCCGAGGAATCGGTGGGCTCGGCCACGGTCGCGGCCGACCGGCTCGCCGGCGCCGGTGCGCCCGACCTCGGCCGATCCCTCTCCGCGGCCGCCGATTCCGCATTCCTGGATGGACTCACCGCCGGTTCCTATGTGGCCGCGGGCGTCACGTTGCTGGGCGCCGTCGTGGCAGCGCTGTTCCTGCCCTCGAGGCCGAAAGACGAAGTGCCTCAACAACACCCTGGAGCCGAGGCGCTCACGCCCCCAGGAGGGCGACGATGACATCGAAGAAGGCAACGTCGTGTTCGGTGAGGACCCCGCTGAGCGAAGAGCCCGGCTGGCACGCTGGTTGTGCAGGAGAGTTCGCCACAGCGTCCACGATTCTATGAACGGCAATGGGTAAGATCCTTCCGTGAATTGAGCAGCTGCCGAGAATGGCGGCCGGCGGGTTCCTGCCTCGCGGCACGCCCGTGTCGGGGCTGGCGCTGCGTGAACGGAGGGCTTGTGGCACGAGGTATCGAGCACTCGGTCGTCCGAGTCCCCAAGGCGGGCGAGCTGGTGGCTGCGCAGCTGCGGCGCCAGGTCGTCACCGGCGAACTGAAGGCCGGCGACCCGTTGCCCAGCGAGACGACGCTGATGGAGCGCTTCGGAGTCTCCCGTCCGACGTTGCGCGAGGCGTTCCGGATCCTGGAGTCCGAATCGATCATCGTCGTGCTCCGTGGTGCGCGTGGGGGTGCCCGCGTGCTCGCCCCGAACGAGTCGGTGGCGGCTCGGCACTTGGTCTGCTGTTGCAGTACAGGGGAGTTCCGCTTGCCGACGTCTACAGGACGCGGACCGAGATCGAGGTGGCGGCGCTGCGCGCTTGGGGTGGCCGCGCCGATGATCTCGACGTGCTGTCGGGGTTGGTCGTAGAGGCGGCCGACACCATCGACAACGCCCCGCAATTCGCCAAGGTCGACTCCCGCATCCACCAGGCCATCACGGATCTGTCCGGTACGCAGACCCTGTCCGTGGTCGCCGGCATGATCCTGAACGTCATGGACGAGCACAAATCCCTGCACCTGTCGGTGCATGGCGACGATCACGAGCGCGATACGGACGAACTGGCTCTACGCGCATACCGGCGCCTGCTGAAACTGCTGACGGCGGGCGACGTCGATGGTGCGGTCGCGCACTGGCGCCGCTTCCTTCGGAAGATCGAGCCGCTTGTCATCGCCGATCCCGACACCACGCTCGTCGAGGTCCTTCCCTGACATCGGGTGCCTCGCCCACGTCCCGCCCGGCAGCACCAACTCAGTGTCCGTCGTCTTGAGGTCGTCAGACAACACCCCTTCGCGGTCCGCTGTCCTGCGGCGTCGGCGGGCGCGTGTGACCATGGGGAGACGCCGGGGAGAACTGTAGGGGGCGACCATGGATCGATTCAGCGGATGCTTACTCGCCGGTGCGGCCGGCGACGCGCTGGGCGGAGCGGTCGAGTTCTCGACGCGGGACTCGATCCGGGACCGATTCGGGCCTACGGGGATCACCTCGTACGCGGAGGCGTACGGCGGCGTCGGCACCATCACCGACGACACGCAGATGACGCTGTTCACCGCCGAGGGCCTGCTGCGCGCCTGGGCGCACGACTGCGCGGGCGGGATCTCCTGTTACGCGGCAACCACGGCGCGCGCCTACCTCCGCTGGTTCATCACCCAGGGCGGACACCCGCGGCACGGTGTGCTGGCGACGACCGAACGGTCGAGCTGGCTGGCGGGACACCGGCAGCTGCACAGCCGGCGTGCACCCGGAACCACCTGCCTCGAGGCACTCCGGGTGACCACTCGTCCCGGCGAGCCCGCCGACAACGACAGCAAGGGTTGCGGCGGCGTCATGCGAGTGGCGCCCGTGGGGTTGTTCGCGGCCCGAGCCGAGTGGTCGGCCGGGGGTACCTTCGATCTCGCGGCCGCGCTCGCGTCGCTCACGCACGGACACCCCTCCGGGTCGTTGCCCGCCGGTGTTCTCGCGGTCGTGATCCGCGATCTGATCGCCGGGGCGAGCCTGCCGGAGGCGGTGGCGGTGGCCAAGGACATTCTCCGGATGCGTGCCGGTCACGAGGAGACCCTTGTCGCGCTCGAAACCGCTGAGGGACTGGCCGGTTCGGGCCTGTCCCACGAGTCGGCGATCGAGCGGCTCGGTGGGGGTTGGGTCGGCGAGGAGGCGCTCGCGATCGCCGTCTATTCCGCGCTCGTGGCCGACGACCTCGAAGACGCGGTGATCATCGCGGTCAACCATGATGGCGACTCGGACTCCACGGGCGCCATCGCCGGCAATCTGCTGGGTGCCCGCGACGGTGTGGCAGCGATCCCGCAGCGCTGGCTGGAACCCCTCGAACTCCGCGACGTCATCGTCGAGATGGCAGGCGATCTCTACGACTTCGTGGACTGGGACATCGCCGAGACCGATGCGGACGTCGGGTCGCCCCGTTGGGTCGAGAAATACCGGGGATCGCGTCCGGGTTCGACCTCGGACCTCCGCCCGGTGGGTTGACCTCCCCGGCGCACCCACCTGATGTGACTGGTGGGGTTTCTGTTCACCGCAGTCCACCGCGGTTCACCGCTGGGGCGTGAGTGACATCAATTGCAGCGCAGCCATATTCGTTGAAGCTAGGTTGTGGAGAAATCTCGTCGTCGAACGTTTTGGCGAGTACCTTGGTGTCATGGCTTCGATCACCGAACTCCGCGACACCCTCATCGTCTTGCAACCACCACCCGACGATCCGAGTGGTCGCGCGGTGTTCGACCGACTCGACGAACTCCGGGTGTTGCGCAATGTGCTGGATCACCAGATCGCTCTCCACATCGCGCTTTTGGATGCTTCGGGTGCGGCGGCGCGGGCGGGGTCGACAACGCGGTCGTGGCTGATCGAGATGGGAATGCCGCCGACTGTCGCCCACCGTGGTGTGCGGATCGCCGATAGTATGGCGTCGTTGCCGAAACTCGCCGACTGCGCCGCCGACGGGTATCTGTCTGCGGAGTGTGTCGATGCGGTGGTCCGAGGTATCGGCTTCATCGACAAACGGTCAGTGGCTGGTCTTTCCGACGACGAACGGGAAGTGTTCGAGACCGAGTTGCTGACGCAGGCGTTCTCCGGTGCCACTCCCGCCGAGATCGACACCCACGCCCGGAGTATCGCCGTGCGTGTCGCCAATGAGGATCCGAACGCGGTGGCGGCGGCTGATGATGCGTCACTCAACATGGTGCATGCTCGGGTGACCGAGGAAGGCCGGGTGGGGATCAGCGCCGATGTGACGGCGGTGATCGGGGAGAAGTTCCTGTCGATGATCGACGAACGATCCGGTCCGCGTCCCGAACCCAACGGCGCTGAGGATCGCCGCGGCGTGGGGCAGCGTCGCGCCGACGGGCTGGAGCTGCTGCTGGATCAGGCGGCGATCGGCGCGGCGATGACGTCGGTGGGTGCGCCACGGACGCAGGTGCTGGTGACCATCTCGGCCGACGGTGCCGATCCGGCACGGTTGCCGTGGGTGGGGGCGGTGACGGCATCGACGGCACGAAGGTTGTCGTGTGATGGCGGGGTCGCCGAGATCGTGCTCGACGGCGAGGGCGTGCCGTTGCGGATGGGCACGACGAAGCGGCTGTTCCCGCACCATCTGCGTCAGGCGATCGTCGTGCGGGACGTCTGCTGCGTGAAATGCGGTGCCCCCGCGGCGCATACGCAGGTCCATCATCTGGTGCACTGGGCTGACGGTGGTCCCACCGATCTGGACAACGGGTGCCTGCTGTGCCAGCGGTGTCACACCCAGGTCCATCACCACGGCTGGCGCGTGGTGATGGGTCCCGACCGGCATCCGTGGCTGATCCCGCCGGCTGACATCGACCCGCGACGCCTACCCCGGCCGGCGTATAACCGGCGCACCATGCGACTCGACGACGCCCTCGTGTAACGACCCTGACCCCACAGACCCTCCGGCGCCGACCCGACGCCACACGTCCTTTGACAACTCAACAGTGTGAAACCGACTCCGTCATCGGGGACTAGGTGGCGAAAGAGGCTGTACGGCTCGCTGTTCTGATCCGGGACATCGCTGAGAGGTGATGTCTCGGGACATCGCTGACACCTGAGCAGGGCTTGGTCCGCATGGTTCATGGTCGAAGAGGTGACGGCGATGGACCTTCGTGCGGCTCCGGCGTAGGCGGGTGGAATTGAGAATGTGGTCGAGTTCTGTCGAGGCAGAACACCAGCCCGCAGACGTTCTACAAGTGGCGGCGCCGCTTCGTCGCTGAGGGGCTGGCCGGGCTCGAACCGAGGTCGCGACGACCGCACACCCAGCCGGGACGTGCGGGAGGCGACGTCGAGGCGCTGGTGGTCGCCACGCGGAGGCGTTGCAGTCCGCGGGCCTCGATCACAGGCCGCCGACACCCCGTGACGCCACCACCACACTGATGTGGCAGCTAATGCTCGCGGCACCACCAGATGTATTGTGCCGCCAGTATCGTCGGCGGACAACGGATTCATGTACACCGGTGAGCATCATGGCCGGCGTCGAATCCCCGGGATCCATGGCCGGCGTTGACGTGGTCTCCAGCGCAGCTCAGGGGGAGTTGCGGCGTGAAACGGACACTTGCGCCTACGTTGGGACGCATGACACCCACGCGTATCTCCGGTCCGATCACCTGGCTCGCCGTGTTCCTCGCCGTGGCTCAGGTGCTCGCGCCCGTCGTCCCGTTCTCCGGATTCGGCGCCTCGCCCAACGAATCGACGACCGATCTCCTGATCACCCCGGCGGGTTACACGTTCTCGATCTGGAGCCTCATCTACCTGCTGTCGATCGTGTTCGCCGTCGCGGTGGTCTGGAAGGGGTCCACCGGGACCGATGATCCGCGGCGCCTGCTCATCGACCTCGAAGTCGCGTTCGCCGGAGCGGCGGTGTGGATCCTGGTGTCGGCCGCCGAGTGGACGTGGGTGACCCCGCTCGTGCTGACGGTCATGACGGTGGCCCTGCTCGACGCGGCCCGGATCGCCGCGAGACCGGCCGACGGCGCGGCGCCGCGATGGCTCACGGCAGTGACCCGCATCCTCGTCGGTGTCTATGCGGCGTGGGCGACCGCAGCGGTCTTCCAGAACTGGGCCGCCGCGATCGGGGCCGACCTGGCCGACCCGCGATCGCTGGGATGGCAGCTGGCCGTTCTGCTCGCGTGCGCCGTGGTCGGGCTGGCCGTCACGGCCGTCGTCGGGTCGGTGCTCGTCGCCTACCCGCTCACCCTGATCTGGGCGTTCGTCGGGATCATCGTGAACGCACAGGGCGAGACGACGGCCGTCGTCGGAGTGGCGGTCGGGACGACCGTGGCGTTGATCGTGACGACGGCAGCGATCACGGTGCTGCGGCGCCGGGCCGGTACGCCGGCGTCGGCTGAGGCACGATAGGCGGGACCGATACTGCGAAAGGCGGACCATGACCACCACCGTTGTCGCCGGGAACCCCAAACCCGGTTCGCGCACCCTCGATGCCGCCCGGCAGCTGGCGAAGGCGCTGACCGGAACCGAACCCGACCACGTCATCGACGTGATCGACTTCGGAGCGGGTCTGCTCGGGTGGGGCGACGCCGCGGTCCGGGGCGCCGTGGAGACCGTCGCCTCCTCGGATCTCGTCGTGGTCGCCAGCCCGACCTTCAAGGCGACCTACACCGGAGTCCTGAAGCTCTTTCTCGACCAGTTCGCCACGGGCGAGGGTCTACGAGATGTGACCGCCGTCCCGCTGATGCTCGGGGCGGGCCCCGCGCATGCCATGGCGCCCGACCTGCTGCTCAAACCGGTCCTGGTGGAACTCGGCGCCGTGTGCCCGGCACCGGGCCTCTACCTGATCGACTCGACCTACAGCACCGATTCGCGGATCGCCGACTACACCGAGCGGTGGTCGTCGACGCTCGTGCGACCCTCACCGTGACGCGCTGCGACGACCGGGTGTATCCCCGAGTGCGCGGCCGAGGCGATCATCCGCTCGGTGAGTTCGGAATCGGCCTGCGCGCGTATGGGATCGGCCACGTCGCGATGCCACACCGGCCGGCCTCCCACGATGACCTCGCGCAGGTTTCGCAGCCCGCATCCGAGAACGTACGTGGCGACGGGGTCCCAGATCGGTCCGAGGTGGGGCGACCGTGGGTCGACGACGAGGAGGTCCGCGAACTTGCCCACCTCCAGCGAACCGACCTTGTCGGCCACCCCGATCGCCGATGCTGACCCGAGCGTGTGCAGCATCAGTACATCGAGCGGGGTCAGAATCGCGGCGTCGCTGTGCTTTCCGCGCTGGAGGAACAATCCGGTCCGCATGTTCTCGAACGGGTCCGACACGTCGGTGCACGACTGATCGTCGACACCCATGCCGACGGTGATCGAATCCCGAAGCAGGCGTGGCACATCGGCGATCCCCGAACCGAGCCGGCCGTTGGACATCGGTTGCCACACCACTGCCGACCCGGTCTCGCGCACCCTCGTGACCATGTTCTCGGTCGGATGGACGAAGTGCCCGAAGGCGAAGCCGGGCCCCAAGACGCCCGCGGCGTCGTACCAGTCGAACTTCGACTGCTGGATCTCGATCTGTTCGGCCGTCTCGACGAAATGTGCCTGATTGGTGATCCCGTACCGGTCCATCAGGGCCCGTTCGCGCTCGGCGGTCGCCTGCGACGACGACCACTGCACCGACCCGTACACCGAGCCGCCCAGATCGAGTGCCGGGTCGACGGTGCTCAGGTGGGTCATGACCGCGTCGAAGCCCGCGAAGGCCGCGTCCTCGCCGAGCTGTTCGTCGTCGAGCCGCACGCTGGTGACGAAGCGGATGCCGGTGGCCGCCAGACCGTCCACCTGCGCGGTGACGAATTCGGGCGGGTGCACGCGCGCCGCCTTGAGGACGGACTCCTCGTAGTCGAACAGCGCGAGGACACGCGACTGGGTGAAGTTGTACACGGACGTGATGCCGGAGGACAGGTGGTCGAGCCCGCCCGCCAGCGTCATCCAGTACAGGTCCTCCGCCTCGGCGCCGAGCAGCATCGTGCTGTTGAGCGTGACCCATTCGTAGAGCGGACTGTTCGGGGCGACGCCTCGCATCCCGCCGGTGTAGATGTGGCTGTGGGCCGAGACGAAACCGGGTGCGAGGAAGGCGCCCTCGAGGTCATGGCGGGGGAGAGGTGCGTCGGCGGGTGGGGAACCCTCGCCGATCCCGGAGATCCGGCCGTCGGTCCCGACCGACAGCCATCCCCAGAACCACGGTTTCTCGCCGCTGACCGGCAGGATCAGCGCGTTGTGGTAAGTGCCGGTCATCCCGGTAGTACCTCCGATGTCCATTGATTGTCGTTGTGGGTGAACCGTACTCGTTGCGACGGACCGTCCGGGTCGCCCCGCCAGAAGGTGATCTCCCGCAGGTCGACGGCGTATCCGGTCCAGGTCGGCGGCGCCGAGAGTCGCGGGTGCGCCGCGTCGAAGTCGGCCCAGCGCCGCCGCCGCTCCTCGGGAGACAGCGCCGCGAGGTCGCCGTCGTTCATCCACGCCAGCAGCTGCAGGTAGCGAGAACGGCGTGAGAACGCCTGGTGCAGTTCGTCCTCCGGGGCGCGTCGGACGTCGCCGTGCGCGACGACCTGACGGCCCACCGCAGGCCAGGCGATCGCGACCGAGGCACGGGGGTTCTCGGTGAGTTCGGCGACCTTCGCCGATCTGGTGTCGGTGTGGAAGTACACCGCCGTGTCGTCGGCTTCGGTGATGAGAACGTGTCGAACCCGGGGATAGCCGTCGCGGCCGCACGTCGCCAGTGCCATCAACGGACGGGGTTCTTCCGGTGCGGGCAGCCAATCTCGCAGTAGTGTCATCGGTTGGACCGTGAGCTGATCGGCGTTCGCGCAATCGGTTCCGAAGCCGGTCCCGCTGGTGATCAACGTCCGACCCGGCCCGGGTCGAACGTGGCGATCTCCGGAAGTGCGGCGACGAGGGCGTCGACCCGCTCGTCGAAGAGCTTCGCGCCGGTCGACGCGTCGGCGCCGGTGGGATCGCCGATGACGCCCGACTCGGCGAAATCGGTGGAGAGCCAGCCGAATCGGACCGTCCCGGCGAACCCGACGTGTGTCGCGTCGGCGACCGCGTCCGCGACCGTCGCGACCGCCTTGTCCATGTACACCAGATCCGGTCGGAGGTGCAGCATCATCGAGGTCTCGGCCCACCCGGCGTGGATGCCGAGTCCGCGCTCGGTGGGACCGGGATGGCCCGGGCCGGAGGAGAAGAACGTCTGCAGGTCGAACCGTCGTCGGAGCTCGCGCGCCGCAACCTCGATCAGGGCGGAGTTGCCGCCGTGCGCGTTCAGGAAGAGCACACGTCGCGCGGGGGTCTGCGCCAGCGAGGCACCGATGTCGACGATCGTCTCGAACAGGGTCGTCGCCCGCAGCCAGATCGTGCCCGGCAGACGAGAGTGCTCGTCGGACTTGGTGTATCCCAGTGCGGGCAACAACCAGACGTCGTACCCCGCGGCGGCACCGCGTTCGACGACCGCCTCGGCGACGGCTTCGGCGACGATGAGGTCGGTGGCGAGCGGGAGGTGCGGTCCGTGCGGTTCGATTGCGCCCGTGGGCAGGACGAGAATGGAATCGCGCGACAGGGCGTCACCGACCTGTTCGGTGGTCAGCTCGGCGTAACGCCGACTGCCGGCCCGGCTGACGCTCCTCGTGTCCACGGCGTTCACATCCACCTTCCCGGGTTGAGCAGCCCCTTCGGATCGGTCCGCTGGGCCAGCGCGCGGACCCGCTCGGCGTCGAGGTCGACGTACCACTGATGCGGGGAGTGGACCCCGACCCCGAGTTCTTCGAGTGCGGCGACCCCGTCGATGACCTGCTGCGGACTGCGGTAGATGCCGTTGAGCATCCCGAACATCATCTCGTGGCCGACCTCGAGATGCAGCATGCCGCCCTCGTAGACCTGCTCGACCTCGTCGAGACGGCTGACGAGTGCGTCGCCGCGTACCTCCATGTGAAACCACTTGTCCGGCTGCGACTTCTGCAGCCACCATGTCGGGTGGTTGTAGGACAGCGTGGACAGTTTGACCGTCTCGGCGATGCCCTCACGGACCGCTTCGACGCGGCCGCCGGCGGCCGCGATGAGATCGGTGGTCTCCACCAGGGCCCGGGCGTCGATGATCCCGCGCACGCTGGCGCGTCCCCGGACGAGGGCGGGGTCGTCGGGCAGGGCCGCGGTGATGATCGGACCGTCCGCGGACAGCAGCCGCGGCTTCGGTTCGATGGCCGCCAGCCGGAAGGCCGCGTCGAATGCCTCCCGGCCGGACTCGAAACTCGCATAGACACAGCGCCATTGCTGTAGCGGCTCCACCCGGACCGTGGCCGCGACGATGATGCCGGCGACCCCGTAGGTGTGCACGAAGGGCGTCGCGTCGTCGCCGTCGAGGTGGACCACCTCGGCATCGCCGGTGGCGTGGACGACATCGAGCGCCTCGACGAATCCCTGGTGGTTGCGGCCGTGCACGATCGTGCCGGTACCGGCCGAGCCTCCCGCGAGGAAACCGCCGAGGGTCGACTGGACCGTGGACGGGTACATCCACAGCTGGCTGTCATGAGCCCAGGCCGTCTGTTCCAGGTTGATCATCCGCGCGCCCGCCTGCGCGGTGACCGAACGTCCGGTGACGTCCCGTATCTCGGTCAGCGACGTCATGTCCAGGACGAGTCCGCCGAAGCGCGGGATCACCTGGCCGTAGTTACCGGTCCCCTTGCCGCGCGTGGTGATCGGCACCCCGCGGGCGACGGCCGCACGCACGATCTCGGGCACCGCGTCCGCTGTGCGCGGATAGCACACGAGGTCCGGTTCGCCGAGGTCCTGCGCGGAGAGGATCGGGCTCATCCCGGAACCGTCGCGGGCCGCCCGTGCGAGTGCGCGGGGCAGCGAGCTGATGCCGCGCGGGCCGACGATCGCGAGTAGATCGTCGGCCAGCGCGTCGACGTCGTCGGGTCCGAAGTCGGGGCGTCCCTCATCCGTGCCGACGGCCACCACGGGCGCGGTCACTGGGGCAGGCCTACCGAGGTGTCGATGAAGCGGTTGGTCGCGATCGCCTCGGGGGTCAGGCCGTCGGCGGCCGGGGTGCCCTGTTCGGTGAAGATCGGTCCGGTCACCTCCATCACGCGGGCGACGCGGGCGGTGTCGAAGTTGCCGATGGTCGCGTCGGGGCCGTTGCTCACCAGGTTGAGCTCGGCCATCGTCTTACGGGCGTAGTCGGCGTTGCGCTGGGAGTACACCCAGCCCGTGTCGTACTGTTCGACGGCGTCGAGGATGACCTCGTCCGCCGCCTGGGGCGACGCCAGGTAGTCGACGGACCCGCGCTGCAACACGGGGACGAGCTGTTCGAGGCAGGCGGCGTTCTCCTCCAGTGCTGCCGAGCGCACCGCGACGGACGACTTGTAGGTGGGGAAGCCGACGTCGTGGATCAGCTGGTACTTCACCGGCTTCTGCCACCCCTCGACCTCCTCCTGATAGACCTGGGGCTCAGAGCTGGCGAATCCCTGCTGGGCGGTCTTGCCGCCGTCGGAGACGAAGTTGGCCGGCGATCCGTCGTAACTGCCGTCGACCTGACCGGGGGAGAGGACACCCGACCCGGTCAGGTAGTCCATGTACGTCGACCCCTCGAAGTAGAGCACGCGCGCGTTCGTGGGCTTGAGGTCGGCGATCTTCTGTACCTGCGGATAGGTGGCGGGGTCCCACATGATCATCTGCGGGCTGATGTCGAGCGGCGCCATGACCGCGGTCGTCGGGTTGTCCTTCGAGTTCTGGATCGCCTGGTCGGTGTCCACGTACCCGAGGAGGATCTCCGGGTCGGAGTACATCTGCGAGGTCACCGACTGGAAACCGATGGCGGGTCCGCCGGAACGGAACTCGATGTCGACGCCGGTGTATTCGCCGCGGTCGAACAGCGGACCGACGACGCGCTTGTTGCCGGCGTTGATCGTCGGGTCCGGGCCGAGGAGGTGGTAGAGGTGCCCGTGTTCGGCCTCCGGATTCCAGTCGGTCTGGACCACGATCTTGTCCGGGCAGTTGGCGCTCAAGTCGACCGGGCCGATAGCCCCGGTGTACCCGGAGGACTCGGTGCTCTCACCGGAACCGCATGCGGCGGTGAACGCGAGGGCGGCGGCCACGGCCGCGACACCGGTGGTCTTGGACAGGCGGCGCCAGACATGTGTGTTCATGGGTTCCTCTTTCGTGCAGGGAGATTCGGGCAGGACTGAAGGGACGAGAAGATCGGGAAAGGCGGGTACGACGACCGGGTCGATCGGTGGGGGTCGGGTCAGCGCTGATACCAGCGTCCGACGATGCGGTTGCCGAGCCACCCGAACAACCAGAAGACGGCCACGCCGAGAAGTGAGGCGAGCACGATCGAGGCGAACAGTTCCTCGGCCTGCAGTCGCGAACGATAGTTGTCGATCAGGATGCCGATGCCGGGATTGCCCTGCTTGAAGAAGAAGTCGCCGACGATCGCACCGACCACCGACAAGCCCGCCGAGATCCGCAGGCCGGCGAAGATCGCCGGCATGGCGGCGGGGAACTCCAGCTTGCGCAGGACCGTGACGCGGCTCGGATGGTGCAGAGCGAACAGGTCACGCATCTGCCGGTCCACGGACCGCAGGCCGAACAGGGTGTTGGACACGATCGGGAACAACGAGATCAGCACGCAGACGAAGACGCGTGCGCTGAAGCCGAATCCGAACCAGAACCCGACCAGCGGAACGAGTGCGAGAATCGGGACACACTGCAGGACAACGGCGTAAGGGAACAGTGCGTTCTCCATCAGTCGCGACTGCGACATGATCACCGCCCAGGTGATGCCGATCACAGCGGCGATGGCCAAACCCGTCAGCGCCACGGTTGCCGTGCGGCTCAGGGCCTCCCACATCTCCTGCGCGGCGTCGCCGAGCAGGCCGTCGGTGACGACCTGATGCGGTGGCGGCATGAGGAATCGTCGTCCGGGGTCGAGCACCGCGTAGCTCACGAGATACCAGGCGCCGATGACCAGTGCCAGGACGACGAGCGGTGCGGCGATCCCGACCGCCCTCGAGCGAGCGCGGCCCCGACGGCTCGTGCGCGTGGCCACGGCGAGTTCGGTGGTTGACCCGGGGTCGGGCGCACCGGCCTTGCCGGGCTTCGGGGTTCTCACGCTCGGTGTGGTGTCGGTGCCGGTATCGGGGGCGGTCATGAATGTGCCTCTCGGAGTGCGCGTGAGATCCTGCCCGCGATCGCGCCGAACTCCGGCTCGAAACGCAGGTCGGGTGCCCGGGGATAGTCGAACGGGACCTCGATCTCGTCGACGATGGTCCCCGGTCGCCCAGACATCACCAGGACCCGGGTGGACAGGAACGCGGCCTCGGCGACCGAGTGCGTGATGAACAGGCCGGCAAAGCGTTTGACGGCGAACAACTCCGTCAGATCGGTTCCGAGCCGTTCACGGGTGAGTTCGTCGAGGGCGGCGAAGGGCTCGTCGAACAGGAACAGGTCGGGGTCCAGGGTCAGTGACCGGGCCAGCGACACCCGCATCCGCATGCCGCCGGACAGCATGTGCGGCAGGTGTTTGTCGAAACCGGTCAACCCGACAGTTTCGAGTGCAGCGCGAACTCGCTCGCGCCGTTCGGCTTTCGGCGCGCCGTCCAGTTCGCCGAGCAACGCTACGTTGTCGGCCACCGACCTCCACGGGAGCAGGGTCGCATCCTGGAACACGTACCCGATACGCGCGGCACCGCTCTGCAGGTAGCCGTCGGTGATCGTTTCCAGTCCCGATGACAAGCGCAGCAGGGTCGACTTGCCGCACCCGGATGGCCCGACGACGCTGACGAATTCGCCCTCGCGCACGGTGAGGTTCACGTCCCGGAGGGCATGGGTGCCGTCCGGGTAGGTGAGCTCCACGTGTTCGAAGCCGACGAGTGGGTGACCGAGTGCCGGCCTGGGGGTCGTTGCTGGTGAACTCATCATCTCTCCAAACCGACGGGGAAGCTGCCCGGCGCAGACATCCCGGCTGGGTGTACTCCCGCTGGGGACAGTTCTGCTGGGGACGAAACGGGCGGCACCGGGAAACTGGTCCAGCCGGTGGTCTCGGTGCGCGCGACCGGGGCGCCGTTCACGATGACGACCCGGTCGGCCGGAGCGGTCGCGATGACCTCGGTGAGGTCGGTCCCGCGGATCGCGACGAGGTCGCCGCGTGCGCCGACAACCGGTCCCGCGGGCTCGAGTCCCAGCACGGCACGCGCCTCGGAGGTGACCATTTCCATTGCCGTGTGGGGATTCTGATGGGCCGCGGTGATCAGCAGGGCAGCTGTCTCCAGGTGGTCGGCCCGCCCGACGGGATTGAACGGGTCACGGATGTTGTCCGCGCCCCCGACGACACGGACGCCGTGGTCGCGCAGGACGTCGATCGGGGTGATTCCCCGGCGGCCGGCCGAAGGACCGTGGCGGCCTTGGAGATACAGGTTCGTCACCGGCAGTGCGACGACCGAGACGCGGGCGCGCGCGAGAGCCCGGGCGACCCGTTGCAGGTCGTCGGTGGCCAGGGTGTCGAGGCGGCAACAGTGGCCGGCCGTGCGGACACGGTCTTCCGGCCAGTCCGCCACCCGATCCGCGAAGGCCTCGATGGTCAGGTGGTCGCCGTCGAGGAACTCGTCGACGTGCAGGTCGGCGCCGATGCCGCGCGCCTCGGCCAGATCGAGCAGCCTCGTGAGTTCGAGGAGCGGATCGTCGGCGATGTGTGGGGCGCCGCCGACCAGATCGACGCCTGCGTCGAGCGCGGCCTCGATGTGGGCGGTGGGTGCCAGTGGGCTCGCCAGTACCGCGACCTGGATGTCCATCAGCCCGCGCAGGTGATCCCGGATCTCGGTGAGGACACGCACGGCGCGCAGTGGGTCCTCGTGCGGGAGCACGTCGGCGTGGGTGCGCACCGCGGTGATCCCGTTCCGCAGCATGGACGAGGTCGCCTGCAGCGCACGGGTCCGGAAGGAGTGCTCGTCCAGGGCGACACTGCCGGCCCGCCAGGAAGTGATCGCGTCGGCGAGATCGCCGCTCGGGGGCGACAATTCCGACCAGGACAGGGCCTTGTCGAGGTGGGCGTGGGGTTCAGCCGCTGGTGGCAGGAGTAGGTGACCACGCAGATCGAGCCAGCCGGGACCGCGCGGTGTGTCGGGAGAGAACGGCGTGACGGCCCGGACCCGACGGATGCCGTCGGCATCGGCCGACAATTCGACGTCGACCACCGAGCCGTCGGGCAATGACCCGGTGATGCCCGGGACGGGCGCGGTCTGCGGAGCCTGCATACGGAAACTTCCTCGAGGACTTCGGTGGCGTGCAACGGTGCACGTGAGGTCGGTGGTCCCGCTGTGGCTGGGGTCGGCGGGGGTGGGGCGGTTCGTGATACTTGTTGATCACGTCAACACGACCGAATATAGGAACGCGCTGTTGCCGCGACGTTAACCAGCGCTGCGGGCGTGTAACCATCGATCCGACTTTCGCCGGAGGAAGGGTGTGGGCACATGGCACTCGACGAGCCGGATCTCGCGCAGGCGTCACTGGGTGCGGAGATTCGCAGACGACGCAAGCAACACGGTCTCACGCTGGCGAATCTGGCTGCGCAGGCCGGTATCTCGCACCCGTTCCTCTCGCAGCTCGAACGCGGTTACGCGCGTCCCAGCATGACGACCCTGGAACGGATCGCGCGGGCCCTGGACACGACCCAGGTGAGTCTCATGCTGGCCGCCGACCCCGCGCATGTGGCGGGTGTCCCGTCGTCTGCGCCCGTGGGTGCGCAGCTGGTGCGTGCGGGAGAAGGTGCGATCCTGCCGCAGGCCGGCGACAACGCCGGATATGCGCGCCTGCTCGTCCGGGGGGACGCCGCGTTCTTCCCCCAGGAGCAGTCGTTGAACAGACGGGATTACGGCGAGTACTTCCAGCACGACCAGGACGAATGGCTGCACGTCGTCGACGGCGAGATCGAGGTCGATCTCGGTGACGGCAGTGTCCTCGAATTGCGAAGAGGCGACAGCCTTTACTACGCTGGCGGAATTCCCCACCGATGGCGGCTCATAGGTCGCGAGGCCGCTCGCCTGGTCGTCGTCCAGGCGTCGGCGCAGGTGTCCTGACCCGGGTCGGTGGGGGTGGTTCCCGTGGCTGGGAATCCCGGCGGAGATCATCGTATCGAGGAGATCTCCGATGTCTTTGTCAGCAACCGACTTCCAGGACACTGTGCGTGTACGCGTGGTGTCCCGGCGCCGACTCACCAGTCGGGTGGACGAATTCGTCCTCGCGCCGGTGGGGGGCGCGGCGCTCCCGCCGTGGACCGCCGGATCGCACGTCGATCTGCACACGCCCGCCGGGCCGGTGCGGCAGTACTCCCTGTGCTCGTCGCCCGACGACACGAGCACCTACCGAATCGCCGTCGAACGTCGCCTCGACAGCCGCGGCGGGTCGATCTCCGCGCACGACGACATCGAGGTGGGCGCCGAGGTGACGATCGGTCTGCCGCGCAACCACTTCGCGCTGACGCGCGCACTCGGCTACGTGTTCGTGGCCGGTGGTATCGGCATCACTCCGGTCCTCGCCCTCATGGAGCAGGCGCATCGATCCGGCCGGCCGTCGCGGCTCGTCTACGTCGGGCGGTCGCGGGCGGAGATGGCATTCGTCGACGAGATCGAGTCCGGGTACCCAGGGCTGGTCACCGTTCACGAGTCCGGTCGCTCGGGCCGCCTGGATCTCGGTGATGTGCTTGGCGGGTTGCCGCGCGGTACCGCCGTGTACACATGTGGTCCGCCGTCGATGCTGGATGCGGTGGCGCGCGTGTGCGAACCGCAACCGGCGGTGGATTCGTTCGCCGAGACGTTCACCGCGACGACGACGGAATCCGCGGCGAACACCGACTTCGAACTCTCGCTGGCCTTCTCCGGCTTGACCGTGACGGTGCCGCACGACCGCACCATCCTCGACGTCCTGGACGGACGCGGGGTCGTGGCACCCTCGTCGTGTCGCGAGGGAATCTGCGGAACGTGTGAGACGGGGGTGGTCAGCGGCGAGGTGGACCACCGGGACTCGATCCTGTCCCCGGAGGAGCGGTCCGAGAACGAATCCATGATGATCTGCGTGTCTCGTTGCACGAGTGGTCGTCTGGTGCTCGAACTGTGACCACCACCGTGCTCACCGGGGCGGCCGCGGTGATGCGCGACGCCTCGATGGTCACCCGCGACCCGGTCGTCGTCGAGGACGGACGGATCGGGGACGCGGCCGGCGAGCAGGCCCGAGCGGATGAGGTCGTCGACGTCTCGGGGTGCGTCGTCACACCCGGTCTCGTGAATGCCCATCACCATCTGTTGCAGACCGCCTTCCGGTCGCGCCCGGAGAGCCGGTCCGTCCCGATGCCGCAGTGGCTCGGCCTGATGGCGCAACGCTATTCGTCGGTCGGTGTCGATCCCGAGCTCACCGCCGCGGCAGCGGCAGTCGGACTCGCCGAGTCACTGTTGTGCGGGGTGACAACGGTGGCGGATCACCATCTGACCTGGCCGCGCGATCAGGACCCGGTCGCAGTGGCCGGCGGGACGATCGGCGCCGCGGCGCGAGTCGGCGCGCGGTTGGTGTTCGTCCGGGGCACCGCCCGTGACGACCCGGATCTCGCTGCCGCGTCGGTCGAGGACATCCACGGCACGTACCTGGGCGCGGCGACCACGGGCACCGGCGCCGACGGCATGCTCCAGCTGGCCGTCGGCCCGTCCGGCGTACATGCCGACGGGCCGGAGACCTTCGCGGCACTCGCCGAGGTCGCGTCGAGCCTGGGTCTACGTCGCCGGACGCAGGCCAACGAGCAGGTCGACGTGCAGATCGCCGCGGAACGATATGGGCGCCGTCCCCTCGCACTGCTCGACGAGTGGGGTTGGCTCGACGACGACGTCACCGTGGCACACCTGTGCGAGATCACCGACGACGAAGTGGCCCTCCTCGCGAGATCGGGAGCATCGGCGACCCATGCTCCGGGATGCGACGTACCGATGGGATGGGGTGTCGCGCGCGTTGCCACACTCATGTCCGCGGGGGTGCGGGTGGGCCTCGGCACCAGCGGCGGCGGTAGCAACGACGCCGGACACCTGATCGCCGATGCCCGTCTGGCCGTGCAGGTCTCGGGCTTGATCGGCGAACCCGTCACGGCCCGTGCGGTTCTCGCGATGGCGTCCGAGGGCTCGGCCATGGGCCTCGGCCGCAGCGAGCTGGGGCACCTGCGACCCGGCGCCGCCGCCGACCTCTGTGTGTGGGACTGCTCGGACGTCTTCGACGCCGGGGTCCCCGACCCACTCGACGGCCTCCTCTGGGCGGCCCCGGGACGGCGACCCCGCGACGTCATGGTCGGCGGGCGGTGGGTGGTGCGCGACGGCCGACTTCTCACCGCGGAATCCCGAACGCTCGCAATCGAACTCGGCGCCCTGCTCAGCCAGCGGCAGTGACCTGCTCCCTGAGGTGCGAGCGAAGCGGCCCCCTGCTCCCTGAGGTGCGAGCGAAGCGAGCCTCGAAGGGTCTTCGCGAGGCGGGTTGCGAGCCCCTTCGTGGCTCGTCGCTTGCGCTCCTCGCACCTCAGGGAGCGGAGGGGCGTCGCTTGCGCTCCTCGCACCTCAGGGAGCGGAGGGGCGTCGCTTGCCGTCAGGGAGTGGCCGTCGCGCACGGCGGCGCCGGCGCGTCCTCGGAGAGCGGCTTGTTCAGTGGCATCAGGTACAGGACGTCGAGGATGACCGGCGTGGTCCCGAGGTTGGTCCCCTCGTGGGTGTTTGCCTTGCCCCCGGGCTCCTGGATGATCTCCCCGGTCCGGTAGACGACGGGTTTGCAGTCGGAACCGGGATGGGTGAGCGTGCCCTGGCGAACCAGGCCGATGAGGGTGCCGTCGTGGTAGTGCCAACCCGTGGTGCCGCCGGGAGCGATGGTGATCTCGCGTACCTCGACGTGTACGCCGTCGGGCACGAAGGGCAGCAGGTCCGCCGGGATGTCCGCCTTGGCCAGGCTGATCGCCGAGATTCCGGAGGAGGGCGTGGCATTCGCCGTCGCCGACGACATCGCGAGGGGTGTCAGGAGAGCGGCCGCGGCGGCGAGCGTCGCGACGGCGGTGCGCAGGAGAGGTGTCATCGTCCGACCGTACGTGGGCAGGGCGGAGGGCATAACCGATTCGTCCGATTCCGCTGTGGGACAGCTCTGGACGATTGACCAGAACTGTCCGGAGTACGCCGGTGATGTGCATACGATGACGGAGTCGGCTGGATGACCCGGCCCGAACCCAGGGAGCCATGGATGTCTCGCTTGTCCAACGCCGTGATCGCGGGTGGTGCCGCCGTTCTGTGCCTCCTGCTCGGCGTTGCGGGGCTGCTCGTGCCGTCGGCCGGCGCCGCGGGCGCGGACACCCTGGCCGGGGTCGGCTACGCCAAGGCGACCGCGGGTGCGCCGTACCGGGAGACCTGGGTGTCGCCGCGGAACCTGGTGGTGTCGGTGTGGTCGCGTTCGATGCAGACCCAGGTCCCGTCGCTGGTGCAGACGCCTGCGAACCGCAACCAGGCCGCGCCGGTGATGTATCTGCTCAGTGGGTCGTCGGGCGGCGAGGACGACGACGACTGGACGCACGCCACCGACGCCAATGCGTTCTATGCCAACAAGAACGTCTGGACCGTCACCCCGATCGGCGGTGCTGCGAGCTACTACGCCGACTGGCGCCGCGTCGACCCGGCAGCGAACTTCCGTTTCGGTGTGAAGACGTCCCGGCCCCTGCGGTGGGAGACCTTTCTGACCTCGGAGTTGCCCGCCGCCTTCGAGAACGCGCACGGGGGACGATCCGGGCCGACGCGCTCGCGCGGCGTCGCGGGTATCTCGATGGCGGGTACGGCGGTGCTCCGGATCGCCGAGAACCACCCGGGGTTCTATCGAGCGGTCGGTTCCTACTCGGGATGCGCCGACACCGCGTCACCCACCGGACAGCTGCTGCTGCGCAACGTGGCGTTCGTCCCCGGACTCGCCGACGCCAGCAACATGTACGGTCCGCCCGGCGACCCGCAGTGGGCGGCGCAGGACCCGGTCATCAACGCCTACAAGCTCGCTCGTCGCACCCCCGCCCTGTGGATCAGCGCGGCGACGGGCTTGCCCGGCGCACATGACAACCTGTCGGACCGGCGCGTTGCCGGCAACGTGGGGGAACTCGCCGAACAGGTCGCCGCCGGTGGTTTCGCCGAGGCCACCGCGCGTTCGTGCACGGTGACGATGGCGAATCGCCTCGCCGCACTCCGCATCCCGGCCGTCGTCCGGCTCCCGGCGACCGGCACGCATTCCTGGGGGTACTGGGAGGACCAGATGCATGAGTCGTGGCCGATGTTCGCCCGCGCGCTCGGAGCGTGACTCGGCCGACCGGACGACGTCCGGGGGACGATCCGCGATGACCGTGACGCGCCGCGGCCTGTGGCTCTCGCAACTGCTGCACCCTGAGGTCTCGCACGTCGTCGCATTCGGCCTGACCTTGCGCGGCCGGCTCGACGCCGATCGACTGCACCACGCTGCCGGCGCAGTGCTCGACCACGTCGGCTGGTGCGACGTGCGTCTGCACCCGGAACGCTCACCGGGCGAGGGTCATCCGCAGCCGCTGTGTCCCGCCGGTTCCGGGCTGGACCCGGTGGAGAACGTGGACCTGTCCGCGTGTGCCGACCCGGCGGCCGCGAGCGAGTCGCGTGCGCAGCATTTCCTCGACGACCCCGCAGGTGCCGACCTCGGACTGCCGCTGTTCCGCAGCGAACTGCACGTTCTCGGTCCCGACTCCCACCGCTGGATCGTGCGCGTTCATCACGTGCTCACCGACGGCGCCGGAGCCCTGCGGGTGATGGCGCACATCGCCGGTGTCTACGCGGGAACCGCGCGGCCCGACGAACTGTTGCTCGCCGACGATCTCGAACTCGAAGCCGATGAGAAGGCATACCGCGACTCGCGACGACGAGTGACCGACGAGGCACACTGGGCGCGAGAACTCGACTGCCTCGAACCGTCCCTGCTGGCCGGCCCCGTCGCGCATCTCACGTCGTCGATCGCGCGGGTCACCGAGACCCTGAGCAGTCCGCGTGTCGCATCGGCGGCGGAGTTCGTCGCGGCCTTCGCAGGTCTGTGCGCCCGGCTCCTCGACACCCCGGACGTGGGGCTGAGTCTTCCGGTGGCCGTCCGAACGTCGGCGGCACGATCACGGGCGGTGCAGCCCGTCTCGAACGTCGTGCCTTTGCGCCTCGACGGAATCGGGGGCCGTGACGCCGCGCAGGCGGTCGCCGATGTGTCGTCGGCCCTGATCGACGCACTCCGCCGTCAGCGTTACCCCCGCGAGGACATGCTGCGAAACCGGCAGGGGCTCAATGGTTTCGGTGCAGTGGTCAACCTCCTGCCGGGTTTCGAGTCGCCCGCTGTCGACGGCCTGCACTGGGGGCTCGAGCTGATGCGGACCGGACCGATCTCCGACGTCGCGGTGACCCTGCACCCCGCGGACCAGGAAGGGCGTCAGGCGGTGACCTGGGAAGCCCCGGCGGCAGTCGTCGACGCCGACGCGCTGGCCACCCTTGCTCGGCGCTTCGACCGCCACCTCACCGCGACCCTGCACGAACTGGACGGCGGCGCCCGGGTTCCCGACGACTCGGTGTTCGTCGACGGGGAATGGGAGCGGTTCCGGTACCGGAGCGGACCGCCGGCGCCGCCGTTCGTGCCGACCGTGAGCCACCTCGAGGACTATCGGTCGTCGAATCCGGAGGCAGTCGCGATCATCGACCGTGAGGTGTCGGTGTCCCGGCGCGAGTTCGCCCTCCGGGTGGATCGGGGGACTCGGCTGCTCATGTCGGCCGGGGTCGGTGCGGGCGACCGCGTGGCGGTGTCGATCGATAGGTCGGTGGCCTCGATCGTTGCGTTCTGGTCGGTGCTGTGCGCGGGCGGCGTGTGGGTGCCCGTCGGCGACCCGTTCGCACCGGAGGCGAGGACGCGGGATCTCGTCGAACGCTCCGGCGCCGAGGTCGGGTTGTGCACGCCGGGCACCGCACGCCCGGGCTCGGTCCGGTGGCTCGACCTCGAGCACGACGACCCCGGCTCACCGATGGCAGGCCGGCCGCGCGGCCTGGAATGCGGGCCCGACGACGCCGCCTACCTGCTGTTCACCTCAGGATCCACGGGCACACCGAAAGGCGTGGTGATGCCGCACCGCGGCATTCCCGCCCTGGTCGCGGAGATCCGACAGACCTATGCGCTCGCACCCGGGTCGCGCATCCTGCACGCGTCGTCCCCGACCTTCGACACCGGCGTCGTGGAGATGCTGTGCGGGGTCGTCTGCGGGGCGACCGTCGTCGTCGCGCCGAGCTCGACCCCCGGTGGTGATGGTCTCGCACACCTGATCCGACGGCATCGCGTCACCCATCTCATCGTCACCCCGTCTGTCCTCGATACGCTGCCCGTCGACCTCGCCGACGACCTCGTGCAGGTGATCATCGGCGGTGAAACCCCCTCGCGGCGCCTGGTCGACACGTGGTCGGGTCGTGTCCGACTGCGGAATGCTTACGGACCCACCGAAACCCGATGCAGCATCAACATCTCCGGACCGTTGGCCCCGGGCGGGGCGATCACCGTGGGTCCGCCGATGGTCGGGGTGAGCGAGGCGGTCCTGGACCGGCTGGGGCGGTCGCAGCCTCCGGGCGCGCTGGGCACACTCCACTGCGCGGGACCGCAGCTGGCCGACGGCTATCTCGACGACCCGGTGTCCACCGCGAAAGCTTTTGTCGCGTGCACGTTCTCGACCGGGGAGACGATGTACCGGACGGGAGACCTGGCGCAGTGGTCCGGCGCGGGTGAGGTCCGCCTGCTGGGACGGCGTGACAATCAGGTCACCCTGCGCGGGCTGCGCATCGAACTCGCCGAGATCGACGCCGCGCTCGGGCGGTGCGCCGGCGTACGGAGCTCCGCGACGATTCTGCGGGAATTGCCCTCGGGCCGAAGCGCATTGGTGTCGTTCGTCGTGCCGCGTGATTCCGGAACGGACCCCGACACACCCGGTCTACGCCGCGCGGTCGCCCGTGTGCTGCCGTCGTACATGGTCCCGGCCCTCGTCGTGCGCATCGACGCGCTGCCCCCCACCGGCAACGGCAAGCTCGACGTGCGAAAGCTGGCGGAGTACCCGCTCCCCGGCCGCCGGTCCGCGCGGGGACCGGTGGGGTCGCACGAGACCCTGCTGGTGCGGGTCGTGGGGGAGGCCCTGGGCACCGATACGGTGGATCTGTTCGCCGGCTTCCTCGAGCAGGGCGGCGACTCCCTGGCGGTCATGCGGGTCGTCGGCTTGCTCACGGCGGCAGGGCATTCCGAGATCAGCCCCGACGACGTGCTCACCGCGCCCGACCTGGAGACGCTGGCGCAGCGGATGGTCGAGCCGGTGGGCCCGGATGTCGACACACGTCGACCGGTCGCGCTCGACGAGGACCGTCCTCTCACGTCCGCGGAACGGACGGTCGAACGCGCGCCGGGACATCCGCACGGGCAGCTGATCCGCCTCGGCTGGGTTCCACCCGAGGCCGGGCGGCGCACTGCCGTCGAACTACGAGAGTTGTTCCGGGCGTTGGCCGATCGGCACCCCGCCCTGCGATCGATCTATCCGGACACCCCCGCCGGGCCGGTACAGCGGGCGATGGCGGGCGGCGCCGACTCGGCCGTCGATGCCGCCGTGCAGATCGTTCCACTCGCCGAAGCGGGCCCGGACCCAGGGCGGGACGATCTGCGTGCGCTCACCGAACACATGTCGGCGTCGCTGGATGTGCGGGTGGCTCCGCCGTTCTGCGTGCGGATTCTGGCGGATGCCGACGGCGGTGCGGCGGCAGCGGTCGCGGTGTTCCACCACATCGCCGTGGACGGGAACTCGCTCGGAGTGCTCGCCACCGAGGCCGACCTCATCGCGCGCGGCATGGATTTGCCCGCTGCGCAGTCGATCTCGTCGCCGACACGGACCGAGGACGACGCGGCCGACGGGCGGTTGTGGAAGGAGTTGCTGGGTGCGCCGGCCGACCGGACCTTCACCCTGGACGGACTGGACCCCGTCTCGTGCGAACAGTCCGCGGCCCTACGCCGTCGGGCTCTCGTCGACGTCGATACCTATGCGCAGTTCCGCGCCGGTGCGTCCGAGCGCGGTATGACCCCGTTCGAGGCGTTCGGGAGCGCGGTGTCCGTGGCGCTGGCACGGCTCACCGGGCAACACCGGGTGATGGCTGCCACCGCGGTGTCGAAACGGCCGGCGGGTGCCGACGGCATCGTGGGCGATTTCGTCATATCCGCGATGACGCCGCTCGACGCCCGAGAGGATGTGCGCGACTCGGTGGAACGCACCCGCCGGTGTATCGCCGCGGCGACCGCGCCGATGGAAGACGTGCTGGACGTACTGGGAAAGCCGGTCGTCGACGGGCGGCTCTTTGCGGTTCCGGTCCTGCTCGGCTGGACCCCGACGATCACCCCGCCCCGTTCGGGCGGTGACCTGTACGTGTTCCCGCCGCCGACCTCGCGGTGGATGCTGCAGATCGAGGGCTCGCCGACCGCGCGAGGGGAGCTGCAGGTCATGGTGACCGGCGCGGCCGCCGCACTCGATGGCTCGCGGGTCGAGCAGGTGCTCGCCGAGGTCGTCGCCTGCGTTCGACAGGCGTGACGCCAGCCGCGCCCAGAGTGCGGGATCGGTACCGGAAATCGGCACCCATGCCGCGCTGTGGGCAATGACCGCCGGGTCGACGGAGTGCTGAACGCAGAACACCCCGCGGACAACGCGCCCGCGGGGTGTTCTGGGTTGCGACGGTGAGAGATCAGGCCAGATCGAACCGATCGTTGTTCGAGACCTTCACCCAGGCCTTGACGAAGTCGTCGACGAACCGCTCCGCCGAGTCGTCCTGGGCGTAGACCTCGGACAGGGCACGGAGCTGCGAGTGCGATCCGAACACGAGATCGGCCGCGGTCGCGGTCCACTTCTTCTCGCCGGTGGCGCGATCGGTTCCCTCATAGACGTTTTCGTCGGAGCCGGTCTTCCACTCGATGTTCATGTCGACGATGGTGCGGAAGAAGTCCGTCGACAGAACCCCGGGTCGGTCGGTGAACACACCGTGCTTGGCGCCACCGTAGTTGGCATCGAGCACCCGGAGGCCGCCGATCAGGACGGTCAGCTCCGGCGCGGTGAGATCCAGCATGTACGCGCGGTCGAGCAACAGCGACTCCAGCGGTGTCTTCTCGCCACCCTTGCTGTAGTTGCGGAAGCCGTCGGCCCGGGGCTCGAGGACCTCGAACGAGTCGACGTCGGTGCTCTCCTGCGACGCGTCGGTGCGGCCGGGGGTGAAGGGCACGGTGACCGGGAATCCGGCTGCCTCGGCGGCCTTTTCGACCGCGGCCGCGCCGCCGAGGACGATGATGTCGGCGAGCGACACCTTCTTGCCTCCCGACGCCGAGTCGTTGAAGTCCTTCTGGACCTGCTCGAGGACCGGCAACACCTTGGCCAGTTCGCCGGGTTCGTTGATCTCCCAGTTCTTCTGCGGCTCCAGGCGGATGCGTGCGCCGTTGGCGCCGCCGCGCTTGTCGGTGCTGCGGAAGCTGGCGGCCGACGCCCACGCGGTCTTGAGGAGCTGCGTCGGCGAGAGCACCTCGAGCAGCTTTCCCTTCAGGGAGGCGATGTCGTCGGCGTCGATCAGCGGGTGGTCCACCTCCGGAACCGGGTCCTGCCAGATCTGCGGCTCGGGAACCCACGGGCCGAGGTATCGGCTGACGGGACCCATGTCGCGGTGGAGGAGCTTGTACCAGGCCTTGGCGAACGCCTCGGCGAGTTCCTCGGGATGGTCGAGCCAGCGACGGGTGATG
The DNA here is from genome assembly GCF_000143885.2 of Gordonia sp. KTR9. Lineage (NCBI taxonomy): Bacteria > Bacillati > Actinomycetota > Actinomycetes > Mycobacteriales > Gordoniaceae > Gordonia > Gordonia sp. KTR9. The sequence goes on along the minus strand of NC_018581.1, from coordinate 4,663,467 downwards.
TCGGCGTAGATCGGCGACTCACGCAGTGCGACGTCGGTGACCAGCATCGTCGGGGCACGGCCCGGACCGTCGAACGGATCGGGGATGGTGCCCGCTCCCGCACCATCCTTGGCGACGTACTGCCACGCACCCGCGGGACTCTTGGTGAGCTCCCATTCGTAACCGTAGAGGTTCTGGAGGAACCCGTTGCCCCACTGGGTGGGGGTGGAGGTCCAGACGACCTCGAGGCCGCTGGTGATGGTGTCCTCGGCCTTGCCCTTGCCGAAGGACGACTTCCAGCCCAGGCCCTGCTGCTCGATCGGCGCGCCCTCGGGCTCGGGGCCGACCAGATCGCCGTTGCCCGCGCCGTGGGTCTTGCCGAAGCTGTGACCGCCGATGATGAGCGCCGCGGTCTCCTCGTCGTTCATGGCCATCCGGCTGAAGGTCTCGCGGATGTCCTCGGCGGCGGCCAGCGGATCCGGCTTGCCCTCGGGTCCCTCGGGATTCACGTAGATGAGGCCCATGGTCGTCGCGCCGAGCGGCTTGGCCAGTTCGCGCTCACCGGAGTAGCGCTTGTCGGTGCCCAGCCACGCATCCTCCGGACCCCAGAACACCTCCTCGGGCTCCCAGATGTCCTCGCGGCCGAAGCCGAAGCCGAAGGTCTTGAAGCCCATGGACTCCAGGGCGACATTGCCCGCGTACACCAGCAGGTCGGCCCAGGACAGTTTGGTGCCGTACTTCTGCTTGATGGGCCAGAGCAGACGACGCGCCTTGTCCAGGTTGGCGTTGTCCGGCCAGCTGTTCAGCGGGGCGAATCGCTGTGCACCCTGACCACCGCCGCCGCGGCCGTCGTAGATGCGGTAGGTGCCGGCAGCGTGCCAGCTCATGCGGATGAAGAGGCCGCCGTAGTGACCGTAGTCGGCGGGCCACCAGTCCTGCGACGTGGTCATCAGCGAGATGAGGTCTGCCTTCAGTGCCTCGACATCGAGCTTGGCGAATTCCGTTGCGTAATCGAAGTCTTCGCCGAGCGGGTTGGAGAGCGAGGAATGCGCGTGCAGGATCGAGAGGTCGATCTGCTCGGGCCACCAGTCCTTGTTGGTCAGCGGCGCATGCGCTTTGGGCTCCGGCGACGAGATGACCGGGTTCTCGCTCTCGCTGTTGCTTCGCGTCTTGTCGTCGGGATTGGGTGGACGGCTGTCGGAGGTCACGACATTCCTTTCGAGGGGGAACAACTGACGGGCTGTGATCACACGGGTGTGATCAGGTCGGGACTGTACTGAGGCACTCGGGGCATCGTCCCCAGAAGATGACCTCGGCCTCGTCGAGGACGAACCCGTGGTCATCGGATGGGGTCAGGCATGGGGCTTCCCCGATTGCGCAATCCACGTCGGCAATTGCGCCACAGGCGCGGCAGACGACGTGATGGTGATTGTCTCCGGTGCGAAACTCGTAGCGCGACAACGAACCCGACGGCTGGATCCGGCGGATGAGACCGCGCTCGGTCAGGGCGTGCAGCACATCGTAGACGGCCTGACGAGAGACCTTGGGGAGGGTTTCGCGTACCGCGTGGTAGATCGTGTCCGTGTCGGCGTGTGGGTGATCGTCGACGGCGTGCATCACCGTCACCCGCGGCTGGGTGACACGTAGATCTGCGGCCCGGAGTTGCTGGGCGTAGTCCGTTGTGGATGCCACGCCATTCACCATAGGGGCGTCGACGCCGTATCGCACGCTTTTTCTGGATCTGATCCAAATTTCTTTTTCGGTCCGGACGCGACGACGGCCGCCATCAGGTGGATGGCGGCCGTCGGGTCGGTCGGTCCGGCAGATCAGCTGTCGATGCCGACCAGGTCCTTCGCGAGTTCGGCGAATCGGATCTCGATCGCCGAGACCACACGCTGGCGGTTCTTGTGCGCCTCTTCGTAGGCGAGGGTGACGCGCAGGTCGGCAGGCTTGGTCAGCTCCTTGACCGCGGCCACGGCGTCGGTGACGTTCAGGCCGACATAGCCCTCGATCGGGAGATCTTCGGCCTCAACGGTTCCGGTGATCTCGCGCAACTGGTGGAGCGCGTCGGCGGCACCCTTGGCACCGTTGTCGCGAGCGCTTTCCTCGACGGCTTCGAGTGCCGCGTCACGACCGGCGGCGACTGTCTTGGACACGGCTGCGCCGGCGTTGCCGACCGCGTCACCCGCTCGCGACGCGGTCTCGGTCGCGTCGTCGACCGCACGTCCGAAGCGGCTGCGGATCGAGTCCACGGGATCGGGCAACTGGCGGGCGAACTCGGCGGTGCGGTCGATGGCCCACGATGCTCCGAGTGCCGGTGCGGTGAGGGCGCGTGCCGCCAGCCCGCTGGCCCACTGCGAGGGTCCGCGACGCAGCGCGGCAGGGCCGCCGAGCGCCTCCTCGGCGAGAACCGTGGTGAGCCAGTGAACTGTGGCCGTGTGCGCATCGATGAGCTGATCGGCCAGGTTGACGAGCGCCTGGTCTTCCTGACCGGTGGCCAGCGCCTTGAGGTAGGTGGCGCGTGCGACGAGTCGCTGCTCGAGGGCGAGGTCGTCGAGCAGGGCCTCGTCGAGCGGCTGGGTCTGTTCGGCCAGCGTCTTGGCGACGGCTCCGAAGCGGCCCAGCACGGGACGGACCACGTCGACGAGGCCGCCGCGGTCACGCAGCGCCGTCTCGATGGTGAGCGCGCGCTCGCGCGCATGTTCGGCGTTCTGGGCGAGTTCCTTGCGGATCGCGTCGGTGCGGGCCTGGGCCTGCCGGGTCTCGGCGATCTGGATCTCGGTGTGCGTCAGCGCGAGGATCGCGCGAAGTTGCTGGTGGACGGTCGTGGTGGAGACGGTCATCGGTTCTTGCTCCCCTCTGGTGCGGTTCGTGATCGGGCTACAACCCGAGTGTTGCCACGACGAGGGCATATGTAACACCCCACTCGAAATCGGTTGCGGCTCGCGAGGCAAAGGTCAAGTGCCGCAACGCTTGCTATGCAATGTGATGCGGGTCACGCTTTCTCGTGGGTTGACGAACCGTGTCCGATTACGGGGATTTGCACGTAATCGGCAGGCTGACCGACCGGATGCGCGCCCGGGTCGGCGCCATACGTCGAGGTTTGGTGGTGTCCGCAGCACGGGTACCACGGCGCGATGAGCCCGGAGCGGAGTGTTCGCAGCGCGGACCTCGACCTGGGTGGACAGGTCACCGTCGCGCGTATCGCCGACCATCTCGGGGTGCCGGTCGTCGGCGCCGCCGACGCCGGTTCGGCGGTGGTCCGCGACGTCGAGGACGATTCCCGGACGATTCGTCGCGGGGACGCCTACCTGGCGATTCCGGGCAGCCGGTGGCACGGACTCGACTTCGAGCGGGAGGTGGCGGCGGCCGGAGCCGTACTGGTGATCAGCGATCGCCCGTCGTCCCTCCTGCCCACGCTGGTCGTCGACGATCCGCGACGGGTCATGGGACCGCTGGCGTCGTGGTTCCATGGGGAGCCGTCGCGAGACCTGCGTGTCTTCGGCGTCACCGGCACGAACGGAAAGACCAGTACCACCCACTTCGTCGATGCCGCCCTCGCCGCGGCGGGCGAGGCCGGCGGGCTCATCTCCGGCGCGCGTATCCGGGGTCCCGGATGCGACACCGTCCCGGTGCGCACGACGCCGGAGGCGCCGATGCTGCAACGGACACTGGCGACGTTCCGGCGCCACGGCGTCACCTGCTGCGCCATGGAGGTCTCTTCGCACGCGATCGATCAGGGGCGGGTCGACGGCACCGTGTTCCGGGTGATGGCGTTCACCAACCTCTCCGACGACCACCTGGACTACCACGAATCGATGGAGAACTATTTCGCCACCAAGGCGGCGATGTTCACCGCGGAGCGGACGCAGATCGCCGTGATCGACATCGACGACGACTGGGGTGCGCGACTGGCCGGCGACACGACGACCGAGACCTGGACCTGTTCGACCACCCGCAAGGACGCCGATGTCGTCGCCACCGGGATTCGGACCGGTCGTCTCGGGACCGAGTTCACCGTGCACACGCCGCACGGGCGAACCCGAATCGGGCTCCAGGTGCTGGGTCCTCATCAGGTCGGCAATGCCCTGGTCGCGCTCACCTCCGTGGTGGCCGACGGCGTCGACCTCGCCGCGGCGGCAGAGGGGATCGCCTTGGTGACCGGGATCCCGGGCCGATGCGAACCCGTGCACGCCGGGCAGCCCTATCGGGCGATCGTGGACTACATGCACAACACCGCGGGGCAGCGCGCGATGCTCCCGTACCTGAGGTCGGTGACGGAGGGCGGGCGACTGATCGTGGTCATCGGCGCGACCGGCGGGCGTGACCCGGGAAAACGGGAACCCCTGGGAGGGGTCGCAGCACAGCACGCCGACGTCGTGATCGTCACCGACGAGAGTCCCGAGGACGAGGACCCGGCCGCGATCCGGGCCGCTGTCCTCCGGGGCGCGCGTCGCGCGGCATCCGCGGTGGTCATCGAGGAGGCGGACCGGCAGACGGCATTCTCGCTCGCCACCGCCATGGCCGGTGACCGCGACGTGGTCGTGGTCACCGGCCGGGGGAGCGACACCTTCCGGCGGTATGGACCGGACACGACGTTCTTCGACGACCACACCGAGCTGCGGCGTGCGATCCTCGAGACGCCGCGCGGGTGACGCGGCAGGCGTCAGTTCGTCCCGGACAGCACGGCGTCACGGGCGGCCGCGGCGGCGGCGAGTTCGCGCTGGTACAGGATTCCGTAGGTGAATCCGTTTTCTCCCTTGCGAGTTCCGGCTCCGGCCCCCAGCTCGCGTAGCGTGCGGGCCGCCACGGCGGCGTCTTGGTGTTCGCCCAGTACGGTCTGGATTCGCTTGTACCGCTTGGCCTGGCCCCGCCCGGTCGACCGGTCGACGACCGGCGCGGCCAGCTCACCGGCGTACCGGGCCCGTTTCGCCGCCTTGCGCGCCCGGTGGAAATCCTCCTCGTGGCCGGTCGCAAGCGCGTGCGCGAGGCGCTTGTCGGCCTTGCGCGCGGCCCGGGTGGCGATGCGCCGCAACTCTTTCTTCGTGATCTGGTCGTCGGCGAGCGGGATCGAGTCGTTCCAGGTCGCGAGTGTCGACAACAGCACGAGGTACCGGTCCGACCGCATCTCGTCGGTGACGCTCTGCCGATGGTGGTGCTGCTGCGCGGAGAGCTCTTCCTCGATCCGCGCCGCGACCGGTCCGAGAACCAGCTCGTCGGGGAGTGCGGCGACCGCGGAGGCGAATCGCGCACGCAGGACCTCACGGTCGCGCACCTCGCCGAGCACACCGGCGAACCATCGGAGTTCGTCGTCGAGACCCGCGAGACCGTCCGGTTCGAAGAGCGGAGCGGCTGTTCGGAGGGTGCTGCGCAGCCGTCGGATGGCCACTCGAACGCCATGTACCGGGTTCGCGCCCCGACGCAGGGCGACATCACCGGCGAAGATCGTCGAGATCTGCTCCCGGACGTAGTCCGCCACGGCGACGGCGGCCGGCGAGACCGACGCGGCACGGCGGGGCGCTTCGTGCCCGACCGCGCGTTCGAACGTCGACGATGCCGACGCCGGACGGGCGCCTGCCCCGACCAGCCGTTTGCGCACGCTCTTCGGGATGGTCGTCGAGCCGGACCCCGCTCGCACCCCGACCTCGCGCCACGACGTGGCGGTGGCGACCGGGCCGGTGGCGGTGGCCGAGACGGTGTCGTCGACCACGTCGTAGGCGACCTCGCCGTTCGCGTCGAGGTGCCGGTGGCGGGTTCGGTGCGTGTGGACGATCGCCGCGACGCGTAACGGCTTTCCGCCGCTCAGACCCCACAGGGCGTCGGCGATCGCCGACGGCACGGCGGTGGAGGGTGCGTCGATCTGCTCGGTGATGTCCTCGCCGGCGGACGGGGTCGTGACCCGCCAGCCGGCGTGCCGATCCTCATCCCCGTCGTCGGAGTCCCCGCCGTCGGAGTGGACGACGATGGTGCCGTGGGCGAGCAGGTCCCGGTCCTCGGTGTCGTAGTAGGTGTCGCTGAAATCGATCGACGAGATCTCGACGTCGCCGGAGTCGCCGAGGTCGGGGATCGCGCTGTCCAGACCGAAGTCCCAGCTGTTCTCGCGCGTCGTGTCGGTGCCCATTCCTCGCTCCTCACTCTCGCTGATGTCGATGAACCTGCAGAGGGTGTCCGATCCGGACATCCGGTAAACCTCCCCGGCCGGTGCGATCACCTCACGCGCGGTGGTAGACGCCGTCACCGGAGCGGGCGACCTGCCCGTGGCGCAGGAGCCGCTCGAGATGGAGTTCGGCGGTGCGCTTCTCCACCGCGTCGACGAAGGGCAGCTGCACATGCGGGCGGTAGACGAGCCGTTCGACGACGATCTCGTCGACGGTGCGCGGCCGCTGCAGCAGTTCCAGCAGTCGCTCGTCGCGCCGGTGGATGACGCCCTCGTAGTCCGCGAGGCGCGAGCGGAAGTCGTCGGCGCCGGTGACCACCCCCTTCTGATGGAAGGTGCCGTACCAGCGGGCGTCGATCTCCCGCACCCGCGCGATCGACGCCAGGTAATCGTCGACGCTGCTCCCCAGGTCGCCGTACATCGGTCCGAACGAGGTGAGGTCGATGTCGGCGAGGTAGAGGAAGCCGGTCGGCTCGACCAGCACACCGGAATGTCCCGCGGTGTGACCGGGCAGGTGGACGACCGTTGCCGTGACGTCGCCGAGTTCGAAGACGTGCCCGTCGTCGACTCCGGCGGCGTCGGGAAAGCCGGGCGTCAGGTCGAAGGTGTCGCCGATCTGGGCGTCGACGCCGGCTCGCTGTTCGTCGGTCAGGCCGTAGTTGTCGAGGAGGACCTGGAGGGATCGCACGCCGGCGACATCGGCGTGGTGGGCGAATTTGTCCGCGGCGAAGTGCCGGAGGCCGGCGATGTGGTCCTCGTGGGCGTGACTGATCATCACCGCGTCGGGGTGCACGGGATCGTGGTCGACCTCGAGGGAGGGATCGATCACCAGGGTCGCAGCGGAGCCGCGGACGACGACGGTGTTGCCGTAGGGAAACGCGCCGCCGTGTGACGACGCGAGCACGGTCACCTCGTCGTAGCGGTTCTCGATGAAACTCGGTGCGAGGGTCACTTCGTCTGGGTACCCCGGCGGGTGAACGCTGTCAACGCCGCCGGTCGTCGGCGGACTCCTGCGGCGAGCCGGTCGTCGCGCGCAGCCACAGCGGGACGATCAGCCAGGCAAGGGAGAACACGACGAGCGTGACGACTCCGGCGACCGCCGACGGGACCGGCCCGGCGGTCGCGCCGAAGACGACCGTGACCGCACCGGACAACGCCAGTCCCAGCAGTGTCAGACCGGCGAACGAGAGGTAGTGCGCATAGGTGACGATCAGCGCGAGCTGGTGTTGACGGAACAGCGCCCGGTGCAGGGCCACCGGCGCGGCGAGCAGGATCGCCGCACCGACGGCGCACGACACGGTGATCAGGTAGATGGTCCGCAGCGCCCCGCCGAGTTCCTCGAACCCGTCGTGAAACGGCAGGGTGAGCAGGAACCCGGTCAGGATCTGCACGCCCGTCTGCACGACGCGGAGCTCCTGCAGGAGCGAGTTCCAGTTGCGGTCCAGCCGTTGGGTTTCCGTTTCATCGCGTTGGGAGCGGTTCCACTCGGCGTCGTCGGGGCCGGAGCCGGTGTAGTCGGTGTCCGTGGGCCTGGTCACCTGCCCATCGTCGCACCGTTGGGTCTCGTCGGGCCTGCCGCCGAGTCTCGAAGCGGTCACTCTCGACGCCGACCCCCTGCTCGGGGTGGGTCGCTTCGCTCGTGCCTCAGGGAATGTAGATGAGTCGCTCCGCTCGGGGGACTGATCGAACCTGGCGTACCTCGCGTGATCGGAGGACCATCGGACCATGGCCACGTCGATGGACGAACTCACGATGTCCCAGCTCGGTTCGCTGCGCTGGGCGGACATGCGCCGGCGGGTGCGCGCGATGGTCGACGGGCAGGTTGTCGTCGACTCGGCGACGGCCCTCCAGGTGTGGGAGCCACATCGAGTGGTCGGGTGCTACGCCGTACCCGCTTCCGATGTTGTTGCGCGACTCGACAATCCACAGCAGACCGACGCTGCCGCCGAGCATGCGTCGATCCTGACGCCCGACGATCCGTTCGCGCTCCACACCACGACCGGCACGGTCTACGACCTCCAGGCCGGCGGACGGACACTGCGCGGCGCCGGGTTTCGGCCGCAGGACCCGGACCTCGCCGATCACGTCCTGCTGGACTGGTCGGCTTTCGACGAGTGGCGGGAGGAGGACCAGACGGCGATCGGTCATCCACACGATCCGTTCCAGCGCATCGACTGTCTCGACACCAGCCGGCATGTTGTGGTGACGGTGGGCGACACGGTCCTGGCGGAGAGTCGACGCCCGACGCTGTTGCTCGAAACCCATCTGCCGCCCCGTCATTACCTTCCGCGCGAGGATGTCCGGATGGACCTGCTCGTCCCGTCGGACACCGTCACGGTGTGCGCGTACAAGGGTGAGGCGAGCTACTTCTCGGCGATCGTCGGCGACGACATCGTGCCCGACGTGGCGTGGACCTACACCGATCCGCTGATCGACGCCGAGCCCGTGCGGGACCTCATCTGCTTCTATGACGAGCGGGTGGAACTGACCGTCGAGGACTGAAACCGTTCTGCTGTCCGGGGTTTCGCGAGTGCCGTCACAGCTCTCCGTGGTAGCGGTCCAGCCCCGAGCCGTTCGCCTTCTTGCTGCGTCCGGTCGGTGCCTCCTTGGCGCTGCGCACCCACTTCCCGGTGCGGTCGAGAGTGGGCATCCGCTCGGAGAAGAATTTGCTGTAGCGGGTCGTCCCGTCGACCTTCAGCACACCGTCCTGCACATCGATGTGTGCAACCGTTGCCCAGAACGAGTTCTTGCTGTTGCCGACATGGACGAGGATCTCGTCGCTGTCCGGCTCGGGTAGGCCGGTCTTGCCCGGTCGTCCGTATCGGATCGCCACCCGCGGCCTGCCGAATTTGTCGATCGCACCGGCCCCGTTGTCGACGGATTGGTACACATTGACGAGGAGATCGCCGTTCTCCTTCGGTAGCACCGTGACCTGCTCGACGGCGGGCTTGTTCCCTCGTCCTGGACCGCGGCTGTCCCCGTGATGCTCGATGAAGGGCCAACTGCGCAGGTCGCCTCGGTGGCCCTGCTCGCCGCTGATGACCACATACTTGTGCGCGACCTCGTCGCGGCAGAAGAAGTACACGTCGAGGTCTCCCTGGCCGTACTGCTTGACCCGACCGTCGGCTTCGTACACGGCGCCGCGCCCGTCCCACTCGAGGCCCACGGTGAGAACCCAATCCGAGGATCCTTTGCGAAGGTCGATGGACGCGGTCTTTTCCGTCGAGTCCTTCGTGATCGAGACCTTGACCTTGGACATGTTGATCGGTGACCGTGCTTCCGGCGCCGGTTGGGCGGCAGGTGTCGGAGGGGCCGGCGTCGCGATCTGTGCAGTCTGCTGGTTCGGCGCGTCGTCGACCACGATTCCGAAGTCGGTGGCGAAGGCGGCCAACCCCTCGCGGTAACCCTGTCCGATCGCGTCCAGCTTCCAATCTCCGTCCCGGCGATAGAACGCCACCAACTGGAGAACTGTCTCGGGGCCCGGGTCCGGTGGGGTGAACGCCCATGTGCCCGAACCCGAGATGGTCACCGTCAGCGGGCCGACCTGTTCGACAGTCTTCCGCTGTGCCTCGGTACTTGCCGCAACGACTATCCGGTCGACGTCCGGGGGCGCCGACGGCAAGTCGACCACACAAGAACTCGAGCCCTGCAACCGGACTCCGGAGGAGCTGGGATTGTTGAAGAAGATCAGGTCGTCGTCCGTGCGGACCTTGTGGCCCGCAGTCAACAGCACTGCGATGAGGTCGACGTCGTCGGGCGAACCGCTGTGCACCTCGACGAGGTGCGCGGTCGTGCTCAGGGCGGTCTTGGAGCCCTTGGTGAGCTCGTCCACAGGTACTCCTCGAAAGGTGGCGATGGGGCGGGCCAATGATATGCGGGGGCGCTGTCGGGGACCACGCAGCCAGCCGACGGACATCCGACCCGTCGGTTCACGAAATGACAGCTGCCACTCCGATTGTCAGGCAACCGAATGACATTCGTCTCGATCAGCGCAGCGAGTAACGGACCGGCAGGTGCTTGAGTCCACCCACGAAGACGGTCGCGGCCAGCTCGGGCTTTCCAGCCGGTTCGATGGTGTCGAGCCGCGGGATCAACTCGGCGAAGAAGCTCCTCATCTCCATTCGAGCCAGTGCGGCGCCGAGACAGAAGTGGACGCCGTAACCGAACGACAGGTGCTTGTTGGGGAAGCGGCCGACGTCGAAGGTGTGCGGATCGTCGAAGACCTCTTCGTCCCGGTTGCCCGATGTGTAGGCGAGATAGACGGATTCACCCTTGGCGATGGGGACACCCCGCACCGAGGTGTCCTCGGCGGCGGTGCGCATGAATTCCTTGACCGGCGTGGTCCACCGGATCATCTCCTCGACCGCAGTGCCGATGAGTTCGGGTTCGCGTCGGAGCCGTTCGAGTTCACCGGGATTCTCGATCAGCGCCCGTAGCCCACCGGAGATCGCGTCCTTGGTGGTGTCGTGCCCGGCGCTCGCCACGATCACGTAGTACGACGCGGTGTCCACGTCGGAGAGGGGCTCGCCGTCGACGAGGCCGTTGGCGATGGCCGACGCGAGGTCCTCGGTGGGGTGAGCGCGCCGGGAGGCGGTCAGCTTGCCGAAGTAGGCGAAGAAGTCCAGGAGTGTCGCCATCCGCTCCTCGAGGGTTGCCCCTCGCCGGTACTCGGCGTCGTCGGCACCGAACATCTCCTGTGTGAGCTGGTGCATCCGCGGGAAGTCCTCTTCGGGGAGACCCAGCAGCGAGAGGATGACGTACAGCGGGAAACCGACCGCGATCTCCTCGACGAAGTCGCACTCCGGGCCGATGTCGCGCATCCGGTCGACGTAGCGCTTGGCGAGTTCGTCGACGCGCGACTGCGGATCCCGCAGGGCCTTCGGCCGGAACCAGTCGGCGCCGATCGCGCGGACCTTGCGGTGATGCGGGTCGTCCATGTGGATCAAGGTGCGCAGTCCCGCACCGGATTCCAGCTGCGCTCGTGCGGCGTCGTCGGCGGCCGCGGTGGTCAGCACCGGTCGCGGTTCACTGAGCCACAGGTTGTTGTCGCGCTCGATGTCCATGATGTCGGCGTGCCTGGTGATGGCGTAGAACGGCCGGTACGGACCATGGTCGACGCGCGGCACCGGATCGTGCGCACGCAGGTACGCCATCGCGGCATGCAGTCGCGGCTCGTCGGTGTAGGCCTTGGCGTCGGCGAAGACGCCGGCGGCGTCGTCGGTCATGCTCGAGCCCGCGCTGCTTGTCGCCACCGATGCGTCCTTCCGTCGAGGGGTACTCCTCGCACCGAGTGTCCGATATCGGCGTGTTCGGGGTCGGCGGATTGGCGAACATGCTCGCTTCACGCCCGCCGGGCACCGGTATAGAGATGACTGCCGCCCGGAGGCCCGTTCGAGGGGGTGACGGCCCATCCGGGACGAGTCACGCGCCGAATGGCGGCCATGAGCACCGCGACCGAATCCGGCGAGGACGCCACCCCGACTTCCCGCTGCGACGGCGCGACGACTGCCGACTCCACGGGCGACTACCTGCCGATCGCCGACCACGGTGTCATCGGAGACCTCCGCACCGCGGCCGTCGTGGGAGTCGACGGGCGGATCGACTGGTTCTGCTGTCCGCGGTTCGACTCGCCGAGCGTGTTCGGCTCGTTGCTCGATGCGCACCGGGGCGGCGCATGGACGGTGGAACCGGTGGACGGTGACGTCACCACCCGGCAGTTCTACCTGCCCGACTCCAACGTGCTCGTCACCCGCTTCCTGAGCGAGGACGGAGTCGCCGAGGTGCAGGACCTGATGCCGATCGCCAGACCACACGATCCCGACCACCGAACGCGGATCATCCGTCGGATCTCCTGTGTGCGGGGTTCCGTCCGGTTCCGCGTGACGGTCGCGCCGCGGTTCGACTACGGCCGTGCGGAGCATACCCTCGTCGTCGAGGACGAATCCCGGGTTCGCTTCGAGACCGACGACCTGGTGCTGCATCTCGTCTCGACCGTCCGCGTCGACACGGTCGACGACCGGGATGCGCTGGCGGACTTCACCGTCGAGACCGGCGAATGCGTCACGTTCGTCCTCGCTCCCGACCCCATCGGGACGGAACTACTCGACCACGACAGTTCTCCCGCGGTCGTCGCCGCGACCGTCGCGTTCTGGCAGGACTGGGTCTCTCGGTCCTCCTACACCGGCCGATGGCGGGAGATGGTGCATCGGTCGGCGCTCACACTCAAACTGCTGACGCATGAGCCGTCCGGGGCGGTCGTGTCCGCGGTCACCGCCGCACTTCCCGAAGAGATCGGCGGCGAAAGGAATTGGGACTACCGCTATGTGTGGATCCGCGACGCGGCGTTCACGCTCTACGCGCTGTTGCGGCTGGGGTTCACCGACGAGGCGAGCGCATTCATGGACTGGCTGACCTGCCGATTCGACGACGGCGCTGACGTGTCGGGAGATCTGGGGCCGCTGCGATTGATGTACACGCTCGACGGCGACCCGCCACCGGCCGAGACCGAGCTCGATCATTGGGAGGGTTACCGGCAGACCTCGCCGGTGCTGATCGGGAACGCCGCCGCCGACCAGCTCCAGCTCGACATCTACGGCGAACTCATCGACTCGGTGTACCTGTACAACAAGTACGGACCGGGCATCTCCTATGGATCGTGGACACATCTGTGCACGGTGGCCGGCTGGCTCGTCGACAACTGGGACCGCCCGGACCAGAGCATCTGGGAGGTGCGCAGCAAGCCGCAGGACTACGTCTACTCGCGCGTGATGTCGTGGGTGGCGCTGGAGCGGATGATCCGGATGAGCCGTCAGCGCGGACTGCCCGGTGACGTCGCCGGTTGGATGAAGGCCCGCGACGACATCTTCGTACAGATCATGGAGCGGGGTTGGAACGACGAGGTGGGAGCGTTCGTCCAGACCCTCGATTCCGACCGCCTGGACGCGGCACTGTTGCTGATCCCCGCCGTGAAGTTGTTGTCGCCCACCGACGATCGGTTCGTCCGCACTCTCCAGCGGATCGAGGAAGAATTGGTGAGCGACTCCCTGGTGTTCCGGTACGACACCGACGGCGGGCACGACGGCATCGACGGAGCCGAGGGCACCTTCTCGCTGTGCTCGTTCTGGTACGTCGAGGCGCTCACCCGGACCGGCCGTCTGGGCGACGCGCGTCTCGCGCTCGAGAAGATGTTCACCCACGCCAACCACCTCGGCCTGTACGCCGAGCAGGTGGGTCTGACCGGTGAACAACTGGGCAACATGCCGCAGGCGTTCACCCACCTCGCGCTGATCAGCGCGGCCATCAACCTCGATCGGCAGCTGGGTGACTGATGCAGGTGCCCCCGATCTGACCCTCTTCCTCAGATCCAGCCGGACCCGCCGCACAGGTCGTCGGCGGCCGCGGGGCCGGTCGACCCTGCCGCATATGGTTGCGGTGCAGGCGGATTCGTCAGCACCGGTGCCGCGACCTCCCAGACATGTGCGAGGCCGTCGGGCCGGGTGAACAGCGACCGGTCACCGCGCAGCACATCGACGATCAGTCGTGCATAAGGTGACAATCCGTCGGCCACCTCGTCGAGCTTCTCGGTCATGTGCGCGACGGAGAGGTCGGTCCCCGAACCCGGTTCCTTGATCGTGACGGCGAGGTCGATGGCACCGTCGCCGGCCAGGTCGAAGGTCAGCACGGTGCCGTCGGTCGGAGTGTCGGTCAGCGGACCGTCGGCGGGCGCGCGGAAGACCAGGCTGAGGCGTTGCGCGCTGTGGTCGAGCATCTTGCCGGTACGGAGCAGGAACGGGACACCGTGCCAGCGGTCGGTGTCGACCCACAGGCGCACCGCCGCGAACGTCTCGGTGGTGGAGTCGTCGGGGATGCCCTCGGTGTCGCGGTAGCCCTCGTATTGACCGAAGACCACCTCGGCGGGGTCGAGCGGCCGGAAGGCGGCGATGACCGACTCCCGGGCGCCGAGCAGGTCCTCGGCGCCGAGCGAGACCGGAGGTTCCATCGCGACCTCGGCCGCCACCTGGAACAGGTGCGTGACGATCATGTCCAGGAATGCCCCGGTGGCGTCGTAGAACGCGGCGCGGTCGGCGATGTCGAGGGTTTCCGGGACGTCGATCTGGACCTCCTCCACGTGCTCGCGGTTCCACACCCCGGCGAACAGGCCGTTGGCGAAACGCAGCACGTGCAGGTTCTGGGTGCTCTCCTTCCCCAGGAAATGGTCGATCCGGTAGATCTGGTCTTCGTCGAGGGATTCGTGGACCGCCTCGTCGAGGGTCCGGAATCCGTCGGGTGACGTACCGAACGGCTTCTCGTAGACGACGCGCGAGTTCTTCGCGAGACCGTGCGCGGCGATCGCTTTCGTGTAGTCGACGAAGGTGGTCGGCGGGAGGGCGAGATAGTGGACCAGCTGGGCTGTGCCGCCGACGGCGTCCCGGGCGTCGTCGATCACCTCCAGCAGGCGGCCGGGATCCTCGGCGGTGAACCCGCCGCCGGCGAATCGGATGGTCTCGGCGAACGAGGCCCATTCGTCCGAGGACACCGACGCGTCCGAACCGAATTCCTCGATCGCGTCCTTCACGTGCTGCCGGAACTCGTCGTCAGTGCGGTCGCCCCGGCCGTTGCCGATGAGCTGCCATCCGTCCGGGAGCAGGCCTCGACGGTGGAGTTCGAACAGCGAGGGCAGGACCATCCGCTTGGCGAGGTCGCCGGTCGATCCGAAGAGAACGAAGATCACTGCCGCGTCCGTGGCGGCAGGGGCGTCGGACTGTGTCGCGGTCTCCCGGGCGGAGCTGTCTGCGGTCATGCATTCAATACTGCCGGTCGACGACGCGGCGGCACGGATAGTGTTCTAGATCACAAATCCAGTAGACCTGAGCGGAATGCACTCAACTCTAGTGGCGTTACAGACCTCGTAGGGCTCATACTTGAGCCTGTTGGACTAAAGAGAAAGGTGCACGCGAGTGGACAGCTTCACCCCCACCACCAAGACGCAGCAAGCATTGAGCTCTGCTGTGCAGGCGGCGGCCAGTGCTGGCAACCCCGACGTGCGACCGGCCCACATCCTCGTGGCACTGCTCGATCAGTCCGACGGCATCGCGTCGCCGCTGCTCAAGGCAGTGGGCGTGGACCCGTCGAGCGTTCGTGCGCAGGCCCAGGCTCTGGTCGATCGCATGCCGACGGTATCCGGCGCCAGCTCGACGCCTCAACTATCCCGCGAATCGATCGCGGCCGTCACCGCTGCCCAGCAACTGGCCGGCGAGCTCGACGACGAGTACGTCTCGACCGAGCACGTCGTCGTCGGTCTGGCGACCGGTGATTCCGATGTCGCCAAACTGCTGCACAACCTCGGTGCGACTCCGCAGGCTCTGCGCGAGGCGTTCGTCGCCGTGCGCGGCAGTGCGCGGGTCACCTCCGAGGACCCCGAATCGACATACCAGGCTCTCGAGAAGTATTCGACCGACCTGACCGCGGCGGCCCGCGAGGGCAAGCTCGACCCGGTCATCGGCCGCGACACCGAGATCCGGCGCGTCGTGCAGGTCCTC
Source organism: Gordonia sp. KTR9 (assembly GCF_000143885.2). NCBI lineage: Bacteria > Bacillati > Actinomycetota > Actinomycetes > Mycobacteriales > Gordoniaceae > Gordonia > Gordonia sp. KTR9. The sequence goes on along the minus strand of NC_018581.1, from coordinate 4,647,792 downwards.
AGCCGTCGGACCAAGAACAACCCGGTCCTGATCGGTGAACCCGGTGTCGGCAAGACCGCCATCGTCGAAGGACTCGCCCAGCGTATCGTCGCCGGCGACGTGCCGGAGTCGTTGCGCGGCAAGACCGTCATCTCCCTCGACATGGGTTCGATGGTCGCCGGTGCCAAGTACCGCGGTGAGTTCGAGGAACGACTCAAGGCCGTACTCGACGAGATCAAGGGATCGGCCGGCCAGGTCATCACCTTCATCGACGAGCTGCACACGATCGTCGGCGCCGGTGCGACAGGCGATTCCGCGATGGACGCGGGCAACATGATCAAGCCGATGCTCGCCCGTGGTGAGCTGCGGCTGGTCGGTGCCACGACCCTCGAGGAGTACCGCAAGTACATCGAGAAGGATGCCGCACTCGAGCGTCGGTTCCAGCAGGTGTACGTCGGCGAGCCGTCGGTCGAAGATGCCATCGGCATCCTCCGCGGCCTCAAGGACCGGTACGAGGTGCACCATGGTGTGCGCATCACCGACTCCGCATTGGTCGCCGCCGCAACGCTTTCCGATCGCTACATCACGTCGCGGTTCCTGCCCGACAAGGCCATCGACCTCGTCGACGAGGCCGCGTCGCGGTTGCGGATGGAGATCGACTCGCGCCCCGTCGAGATCGACGAGGTCGAGCGGATCGTCCGTCGGCTCGAGGTCGAGGAGGTCGCCTTGCAGAAGGAGACCGACGCGGCGTCGAAGGACCGGCTCGAGAAGCTGCGCGCCGAACTGGCCGACCAGAAGGAGAAGCTCAACGAGCTCTCCGCCCGGTGGCAGTCGGAGAAGACCGCGATCGACGCGGTTCGCGACCTCAAGGAGGAGCTGGAACGGCTTCGCGGCGAGGCCGATCGGGCCGAGCGTGACGGTGACCTCGGGCGCGCAGCCGAACTGCGGTACGGCAAGATCCCCGGCCTGGAGAAGGAACTCGAGGCCGCGATCGAGAAGACCGGCACCGATCCCTCGCAGGACGTGATGCTGCAGGAGGAGGTCGGCCCCGACGACGTGGCGCAGGTCGTGTCGGCGTGGACCGGAATCCCGGCCGGACGCATGCTCGAGGGCGAGACCGCCAAGCTGCTGCGTATGGAAGAGGAACTGGGACACCGGGTCATCGGCCAGAAGGACGCGGTGCAGGCGGTGTCCGACGCGGTGCGTCGTGCACGCGCGGGCGTCGCCGACCCGAACCGGCCACTCGGCTCGTTCATGTTCCTGGGCCCGACCGGCGTCGGCAAGACCGAGCTCGCCAAGGCGCTCGCCGAGTTCCTGTTCGACGACGAGCGGGCCATGGTCCGTATCGACATGAGCGAGTACGGCGAGAAGCACAGCGTGGCTAGGCTCGTCGGCGCACCGCCCGGCTATGTCGGGTACGAGGCCGGTGGTCAGCTGACCGAGGCGGTGCGGCGTCGTCCGTACACGGTGGTCCTGTTCGACGAGATCGAGAAGGCCCATCCGGACGTCTTCGACGTGCTGCTGCAGGTGCTGGACGAAGGTCGCTTGACCGACGGGCAGGGCCGGACGGTGGACTTCCGCAACACCATCCTGATCCTGACCTCCAACCTCGGCGCGGGCGGCGACAAGGACCACGTCATGATGGCCGTGCGCTCGGCGTTCAAGCCCGAGTTCATCAACCGTCTCGACGACGTCGTGATCTTCGACGCCCTGAGCCCGGAGGAACTGGTGTCGATCGTCGACATTCAGCTCGGCCAGCTCAAGAAGCGGCTCGCGCAGCGCCGCCTCGACCTCGAGGTGTCGACCAAGGCCAAGGAATGGCTGGGCGCACGGGGATTCGACCCGCTGTACGGTGCCCGTCCGCTGCGCCGGCTGGTGCAGCAGGCCATCGGTGACCAGCTCGCCAGGCAACTGCTCGCCGGAGACATCCGCGACGGTGACGTGGTGCCGGTCAACGTCAGTGCCGATGGCGAGTCGTTGGTACTCGGCTGAGTTCAGCTCGACAGAGTTCATCGCAAGACAAGGGACCCATCCTTCGGGATGGGTCCCTTTGTCGTCGGTGGGTGATCGTCGATGTGGGGGCGCGGTTCAGTGGGTGGCCAGGAGCGTCATCAGGTGCGCTTCGACGAGGGAAGGCCGGGGTGGGAGTGGGCCGGTTCGTGGCGGTCGGACGTCGATGACGTGGCTGGTCTTCAACCATGAGCGGCGCGGGTCGTGGTGGTGTGGCTTCTCCGGGCGAGCTTGATCGCCGGGCCGGGTGGTCGGTCCGTGGATCTCGTCGCGCACGGTGTTCAGATGTTCTGCGAACCGCCGGGGTATGTCGGGTCGGCGGTTGATGTGTTCGGGGTTGGGTGGGGCGCCGGGTTCGGCGTTGAGTTTCCAGGCGCAGCGGCCTTCGTCGGGTCCGGAGCGTTCGATGCGGGTGGTGTACTGGCCGGGCTGGTCACCGACCATGCGGTTGTGTCGTGGGCATGCGGGTGCGAGGTCGTCGATGTCGGTGAGGCCACCGTCGGCCCAGTCCCGTTGTGCGTGGTGCATGTCGACGTGGGTGGCCGGTTGGTCGCATCCCGGTGCCGAGCACACCTCGCCGTCGGGGCGGGCGAAGGACACGAGCCGCTGGTTCCGCGTGGCGAAACGTTTTCCGCGCCCGAAGTACAGCGGAACGGTGGTGGCGTCTTTGAAGATCGCCAGCCATGGTTGCGTGTCGGCGGCGAGTGCGATGACGTCTGGGATGGGCAGCAGGGTTCCGGTGGCGGTCGTGGCGAGTCCGGCTTCGCGGACGAGGTCGCCGAGGTCGGCTTTGATGATCAGTTGCACGGGCAGGCCGCGGTGTGTCGTGCCGAGCGTGCCGTCGGCGAAGCCCGCGGTGAGTGCGGCATCGAGAGCGTCGTGGTTGATCTGGGCGAGGGTGCGGCCGTCACGATCGGCTGCGGTGGCCACGGCTTCGGGGTCGGCGGTGCCGGCCGGCCCGCGGGGCGAATGAGGGTCGTCGGGGTTGTTGAGTCCGGGTTTGCCCCAGACCGCGAACATCATCGTCATACGGGCGACGAGTTCGGGGGTCAGTGTGCCAGAGATCTTGGCGGTACCGTCGGCGCGCTGCCGGCCGATCCACAGGTTGCGGCGTCGTTTCTGGTCGGTGTCGTCGGCCAGGGTGCCGTCGGGGTCGAGATGCGCGAGGAGCCGCGAGCCGAGTTGGGTGATGTCGGCGGGGGTGTGGGCTTCGGCGATCTCGGCCATCTGTCGTTCGGCGGCGACCCTCACGTCGTGGTCGACGGCTGTCGGGATGCGGTCGAGGACATCCAGTGTGGCCTGCACGTGCGCGGTGCCGACCGTGCCTTGAGTGAAAGCCTCAGCCAGGCAGGGGTGTTCGGGTGGCAGGACGTCGCCGCCGAGGCTGGTCCGGTTGGTGGTGGCGTCCATCTGCTTACGGCGACGCATCGGATTCGACACTCGCAGCCGGTGGGTCATGAACTGCATGAGGGTTCGGCAGCCGGTCTTGCGGGGGAGGTCGCGGGCCTCGGCCTGGTCGATCTGCCGGTCACCGGCGACTGTCAGTCGTGCGATGGCGCGTTCGGTATCGACTGCGACGTCGATGAGTTCGGCATCGGTGCACGGCGACAGATCCACCGACTGCAGCTCGTCGAGCACGCGGTGGAGATCGGCGAGCAACGCGACCGCACGAGGGGATGGCACGTCGGTGCCGACGTCTCGTTGGGAATCGAACATGACCGTCACCCCCCCGTGTGCGGTTCGAATATCGTTCAAGTGTACATCAATGTCGACGCATGGCAAGCCCAAACACCGTGTTGTGCAACGCTATTCGGCAGCCTCAACTTGTCGGTGCCGTGTGGTAGAGGGCTCGGGCGGGAGTGTTCTCTCGCGACTCACGCTGCGATCTGACCGACAGGCGGCCACCGCGCCACCGCTCAGACGAAGATCGCCTGCAGGGCTCGTACGACGTCGTGGTGGTCCCGTATCGGCCGGCATCGCCCGTGGCCGATGAGCGCCAGGTCCTGGGCGAGTTCGGTGTCGTGTTCACCCGAGGTGTCGAGTAGCACGTCGAGGCGGGGGAGCCGTCCGGCCACGTCCCGGGGATCGGGTCCGGCGTTGTGGACGCAGTCGCTCAACAGGATCACGCGGGCATCGGCGGACGGTACACCGGAAAGCTGTTCGAGGGCGGTCTGAAGTGGGAAGGCCACATTGGTCAGGCCCTGCGCGGGCAGGGCGAGGAGTTCGTCGACGAGACGCTCGGTGGTCACCGGCCGGCCGAGGGGGACGATGAGCGCGGCGTCGGACCAGAAGGCGATGACGGCGAGATCGTCACGCCCGAGTTCACCGGCGAGAGCGCCGGCAGTCGCTGCCGCGGTGCGGACCTGTTCGCCACGGGTCGAGCCGGACACGTCGACCGCGAGCACGATCGAGCGCCGGCGCCGGACCCGCTCGCGCACGCGGATGTCGTCGTCCTCGGGGATCGGGTTGCCGATGAGTGCTTCGAGTGTCGCGTCGAGGTCGAGTTCGTCGGAGCCGCCACGCCACCGCTGGGTGGTGAGGGTTCCGTTGGCGCCGCGACGTGCCTTCAGTGTGTCCACCGGACGCGCGAGACGGAGGCGCCTCGCGAGCTGTACGGCTCGCTCGCGCGCGATCGGGTCCGGTTGTGTCGCGGCGGATTCGTCGTCACGGGCACCTGCGTCGTCGGTGACCGTGCCGATTCCTCGCGTCGAGCCCGACGGTGCGTCTCGCGTCCTTCGGCGATGTCCCACCTCGGAGAGGGCTCCGCCACCACCGGAGGATTCGAGCAGCACGGGGTTCTCCGACAGCTGTTTGGGTTTGCGCCGCAGGGGTTTCCGGCGACGGGCCCGTGCGGTGACCGAATCACGCCGGAGGGGTGAATCGGCCTCGACCTCTCTTCAACCCGGCTCAGCCGCCGCCGGCGCCAGCAGGAAGTGGTTCTGCCAGATCTCGGCGAGCACCTGCTCGGCAGTCGTGAACACGGTGTCGTCGAGGTGGATTCGGCCGGACAGGGCGACCTGCATGGCGTCGAGGAAGGTCGCGGTGTAGTCGGACGGCAGGTCGCGCGGCGGTGCGATCGCGTCGTCGGCCGGAATGGTGATGCCGCGCATCTCGCACAGCTGATGTGCGAGCAGTGCGGTGTCGATGGCTCCGCGTACGCTGCTGCCCTGTCGGACGGCGTCGTTCCGGCGGGTGTCGCGGGTGACGCCCACGGCGTCTGCGACCACCCGCCTCGACGTCAAACCCGTCCTGCGCGAGACGATATCCCGTTCGGCCGCATCGTCCTGGTAGTCGACGACCAGCCGGCACATCCGGTCGTAGACCGAGGTCGACAGGCGTGTCGTCCCGACGTTGTCGAAGGGGTTCATCGACGCAACGATGCGGAAACTCGGCTGTGCGGTGATGGTGCCGACGCGTGGGACGGTGATGGTGCGCTCGGCCATCGCGGTGAGCAAGGTGTCGATGGTGTCCTCGGGTGCCCGATTGAATTCCTCGACGTAGAGGAACCCGCCGGCGCGCATGGCCTCGATCAGTGGGCCGTCGACGAAGTTGTCGGGCGAATAGTCCTCCCGCAGAACCCGTGCCGGGTTGTGGTGACCCACGAGGCGACCGGGGGTCAGGTCGGCATTGCCCTCCACCAGTACGAGCGGAATGCCCCAGTCGGCGGTGATCGATCGCAGCAGCGTGCTCTTGGACGTGCCCGGCGGGCCTTCCAGGATCAGGTCCCGGCCGGCGGCGACCGCGGCCAGAACCAGATCGAGCTCGCGATCGCGGCCGACGACCTCGGCGGCGATCCGGGCCCGGATCGCCGCGAGGCCGTGGGTCTCCAGCGTCCGAAGTGCGGTCATCTGACCGGCTCCTGATTGACTCCGGTGAGGAGCAGGTGACCGGCATCCACCGGGATCGTCACGCCGGTGACGGACGCTGCCAGATCCGAGTTCAGGTACAGCGCTGTGTTCGCGATGACCTCGGGTGGCATGAACGAGTGTCCCTTGAGGGCGTGGAAATGGTATCCGCCTTCGATCAGGTCCTCAGGAGTACCGCCCTCGTGGCCGGCGAACATGTCCCACGCGCCCTGCTGATCGGTCATCGGAGTGCGGATGGCGCCCGGATTGATCGAATTACACCGGATTCCGTGCGGCGCGAGTTCGAGTGCGATGTTCTTCATCAGCCCGATCACGCCGTGCTTCGTGGCGACATAGTGCGCGTAGTTCATCCCCGGTTCGAGTCCGTTGACCGACGAGGTGATGACGATCGACCCGCTCTGTCGCTCGATCATGTGCGGCGCAACCGCTTTGGCAGATTTCCACACCCCGGTGAGGTTGACGTCCATCATGTCCGACCACATCTGCTCGGACATCTCCCAGAACGGTGCGCGGGTCCAGATGCCGGCGTTGGCGATGAGAACGTCGATCTTCCCGATTTCGGCGATCCCCGCAGCGACCGCGTCGTCGAGTTGGGTCTGGTCCCGGACGTCGGCGTCGAAGGTGAGTGCCCGCCGGTCGAGCGCCTCGACCTGGCGCACGGTCTCGGCCATGTCATCGGCTGTCGCCAGTGGGTAGTCGACGGAGTCGAGCTGCCGGGTGATGTCGAGCAGGATCACGTCCGCACCCTCGCGGGCGGAGGTGAGCGCGTGCGCGCGACCCTGGCCGCGCGCTCCGCCGGTGATGAGTACGGTCTTGCCGTCGAGTAGTCCCATGTCGGTGCCTCTTCTAAAGTCGTCCGCCGGCGTCGACGACATGGGTGGTCCCGGTGACATAGCGGCCGTCGTCGGAGACGAGGTAGAGGATGGCGTTCGAGATGTCGACCGGTTCGACCATCGAGACCGGCAGCCGGTTCATCTCTCGGGCGGCCTCTTCGAAGTCGGACAGCTTCGGGCTTTCGAGGTCGGGTCGGAAGAGCTGGTAGGTGGCGTCATTGAGGATCATGTCGGTCGCCACCGTCGTCGGGTGGACGGTGTTGACCCGGATGCTCTGTGGCCCAAGCTCTTTGGCGAGAACCTGCATCATTCCGACCAGCCCGGCCTTCGCGGCGGTGTAGTGGGCGATGTTCTCGTAGGCGATCAGCGCGGCCAAGGAACTCGTCAGGACGATCGAGCCGCCGCGCCCGCCCGCGACGATGTGTGGTGCCGCGGCGCGCACGGTCTTCCACACGCCGGTGAGGTTGATGTCGATCATGGTCTGCCACATCTCCTCCTCCATCTCCAGCGCAGGTGACATGGCGCTGATACCGGCGTTGGCGAGGACGATGTCGATACGCCCCAGTTGTGCCATGCCGTCGTCGGCGGCCTTCTGCAGCGCCGGCAGGTCGCGAACGTCGGCTTCGGAGGCGACGATCCGGCGGTCGAGTGCCTCCACTTGACGCACGGTCTCCTCGAGGTCGCCCGGCCGGGCGGTGTCGTAGGGGACGGTGTCGACCTGCTGGGAGATGTCGACCGCGATGATGTCGGCGCCCTCCTGCGCCAGGCGAACCGCGTGACTGCGTCCCTGACCGCGCGCTGCTCCGGTGATGAAGGCGACTTTGCCCTCCAGCTTGCCCATGGTGATCCCTTCGACATGACGTGCGACCAGTGATGCACGTCTCCCCGACGACGATATGTCACGGCGTGCCATAACGGTGGCGAAACAATCTTTTCGATGTCAGGTGGGTGCGGTCGGGTAGGGGTGACACGATGGCGGGCATGGAAACCGCACGGTCCTCGGAGGCGCGCGCCGACCGGGGTGGCCGTCCCGCGACGACCAGCGCACATGAACTCGCCGCCCGAGCTCAGGAACTGTTCCTCGAGCGAGGCTTCGAGAAGACGAGTGTGGGCGACATCGCCGACGCGGCGGGGGTCAGCCGCCGGACCTTCTTTCGCTACTTTCCGACCAAAGCCGACGTCGTGTGGGTCGAGTCGGCGGCCGAACTCGATCACTTCCGCCAACTCGTCGCCGCGGCGGCCACCGACGCCCCTCCCCACCTGATCGTGACCGAGGCGTTCATCGCCTCAGTCGATCACGGCCGGGCCGAAGCGCGGTGGGCGCGCCATCGGGCGCAGCTCATCCTCACGGTCCCCGCGGTGCAGGCGCAGGCGAACGTCGTCTATCGGCAATGGCGGACGGTCATCGCCGATCTCGTCCGGACGCACTCGGCCGGCCGTGACGACGACGCGTACCCGACCGCGGTTGCATATGCAGTCATCGCGGGATCATCTGCCGCACACGAGATGTGGCTCGAGCGTGACGATCTGGAGCTCGGTGACTGTCTCCGACGCATGTTCGAGCTGATGGTGCCGGAGCCTCCGTCCGACCGGTGACGTCAAGTGGCCACCGCCTGAGTGGCACTCAGTGCTGCGCGGCCGTGACATCCGTGCCGCGAGGCACGAGCGTGAAAACGGCCACGGCGACGACGATGAGTGTGAGTCCGCCGATCAGGCTCGTCTCCTGCATGGCGTCGGTGAACGCCGTCGCCGCCCGCTCGGCGAGACCCGGGGCGCCGGCCGACTCGGCGAGACCCATGGCGGCGCCGAGGGATTCGGCGGCTGCGTCGGTCACCTCGGCGGGAACGCCGGGGATCGGGTCGGTCGTCAGCGTGGACCGGTACAGGATCGAGGCGACGCTGCCGAGGATGGCGACGCCGAGCACGTTGCCGAGGTCATAGGCGGTCTCCTCCAGCGCGGCCGCATTGCCCGCCTTGGCATCCGGGGTGCCGGCCATGATCATCGCCGACGCGATCGCCAGCGAGCCGATACCGGATCCGACGAGCACCTGGGCGACGGCGACCGTGCCGTAGCCGAGCCCGTCGGAACCGACGGACATCAGCGCCATGCCGACACCGGCGATGCCGATGCCGCCGGCCACGACGGCGCGCGCGCCGATCATGCGGGACAGCGGGGCGGCGATCATCGAGGAGACCATCGCCGCCCCCGCCACCGGCAGCAAGCGGACACCGGCCGCGATCGGGGAGTGTCCCTCGACCAGCTGGAGCCATTGGGCCAGCAGCAGCAGTGCCGCGGCGAGTCCGAACATCGAGCCGAGCGCGGCGAGGACTCCCGCGCTGAACGGGCGGCTGCGGAACAGGGAGATGTCGAGCAGTGGTTCCGTGCGACGCCGGCAGCGCCGCACGAACAGGGTCAGGATGAGGACCGCGCCGAGGAGGGCCAGCCAGGCGGCCGGCGCGAGGAGGCTCTCTTCTTTGGCGAACCGCTTGATCGCCCAGACCAGTGCGACCATGCCGGCGATCGACATCAGGGCACCGACGGCGTCCCACCGGCCTGGTTGCGGGTGCTTGGACTCGGGCAGGATCACCAGGGCGGCGACGATCGCGACGACCATCAGCGGGACGTTGACCAGGAACGCGGCCCGCCACGAGAAGTACTCGAGGAGAACACCGCCGACGATCGGGCCGACTGCCGCGCCGAGACCCGACACCGCGGCCCACAGCCCGAGGGCGGTGGCGCGCTCGGCGGGGTCGGTGAAGATGCTGCGCAGCAACGACAACGTGGTCGGCATGATCATCGCGCCGCCCACGCCCAGCAGCACCCGCACCGCGATCACCGCGCCGGGCGAATCGGCCAGCAGGACCAGTGCCGAGGCGCCGCCGAACACCGCGAAGCCGGTGACCAGCATTCGCTTTCGGCCCCACCGGTCGGCCAGCGAACTCATAGAGAGCAGCAGCCCGGCCAGGACGAGGGAGTAGGCGTCGATGATCCACAGCTGCTGATCGGCGGTCGGGCGCAGGTCGGCGGCCAGATCAGGCAGCGCGACGTTGAGGATCGTCAGGTCGACCGTGATCACCAGCAGACTGGCCGACAGCACAGCGGCCGACGCCCATCGGCGCCGGAAGGACAGGCCCGGTGCGGTGCCTTTCGACGAGCTGGTCGTCGACGGGTGTTGCGTCATCATCGGCTCCGGTTCTCGTCGGTCGGCGAAGTCAGCCCGGTCAGGGCCGTCAGGGCGGCGGTCAGGTCGTCGATGGACAGCGGTGTCCCGTAGAGGAGTGCGTGCATCGCCACCCCGTCGGTGTAGGCGGCGATCGCGCGGGCGGCCGTGTGACCGACGCGGGGCGCCAGCATCTCGACCAGTCCGTCGGGCCAGCGGACCGCGAGCGGACGCAGCGAGGGATCGATCACCGCAGCCGACACGAGTGCGAGGTCGGCGCGGATCAGCCGTTCGTCGGACATGTACTCGTGGAGCGCCTCGGCGAAGACCGCGGCCGAGGGCCCGTGTTCGTCGAGTGTCTCCGCGACCTCGGCAAGTCCGGAGTCGATGTCATCGGCCAGGCGGCCGAGCGCTGCCTCGCGCAGATCGTCGAGCGTGGCGAAGTACTGCGTCGTCGAACCGAGTGGCACGCCGGCACGTCGGGCGACGAGTCGGTGTGTGAGACCGTCCGAGCCGACCTCGGTGATCAGGGTGGCGGCGGCCTCGATGATCGTCCGACGGCGTTCCTCGGGATCTCGGCGGCGGCGGGCCGTGGCCTCCGTCATGACTGTCCTCTCGGCGATAATGTACGTATGTACATGTACAAAAGTACATTAAGGCTTGCCGGTGTTCCAGGTCAAGTGCTGGCATCATGCGACCATGGCGGTACGCAGGATGGATGCGGTCGAGCTGCCCCGGACGGCCCTCGAGGCCTTCCTCTCGTCGTCGGCCTTCGCGGAGATGCTCGATCCAGACGACGAGCGGACGGCATCGCGCGGTGCGGCGGCGCGACGTGCCGAGGTCGCCGACGTCGTGCGCGCCGTCGACCGTTTCGCCGGCCGGCGGTTCGTCGACCGGGAGCGAGCCGGTGAGGTCGTCTTCGGCGGGGTCACCGGTGGCGGGCTGGGCGTCCGGCCGTCGGTCGTCGACGAGGTGCTCGCCCTGTTGCGGCCGGTCGCGGTCCCGCCGCCCGGTCCCCCGAAGCCGGTTCCGCACGAGGCTCGGTCGGCCCTCGGGGTGTACGCGTACGCCCTGATCGATCCGCGCGACGCATCCTTGTTTTATGTCGGCGCGGGCCGCGGCGACCGCGTGCACCGCTACTCGGCTGCCGCGCTGGCGGGGGTCGTGCCCGATCCGGCCGACGTCGTCGGTGATGACGACCCGGCCGCGGTCGCGGACGCGATCGCCGAACGCATCCGCGACATCGATGCCGATGGGTTCGGCGTCGAGCACTGGTTACTGCGCTACGGCATCGGCAGCGCCGATTCGGCTGAACTGCATGCTCTTTCGCTGAGGCGCTCCGGGCTCGACGTCGCCGCCCTGGCCGCATCGGACCTACCGGCCGCGCCGGATGCACCCGGGCCCTGGCGCATCGAGGAGCTCGTCCTGCGATACGCGGCGCCGGTGTCGCCGCCGCTGCCGGACCCGTGCGTGCTGGTGAAGGTCGACGCATCGGCTCGCAGCGACGCGACCGCCGAGGTCATCTACGAACATTCCCGCAGCGCCTGGCGTGCGGGGCCGCACCGGACCGTGCCCGACCTGCCCGTGCTGGTCTTCGCCGATGATCTCGTCCGCGCGGTCCACCGCGTCGACTACTGGGAGTCCTATCGCGACGCCGAGGGCAATCTCGACCCGAAGCGATGGGTGTACACCGGCAAACCCGACGCGGAGCTCGAAGCCCGATATGTGGGCACGAGTCTCCGGGAGGTGCGGCAGGAGCGCGGCGGGAAGTGGAACCCGTCCGGGTGGCACCCCTACGGACACGTTCCCTGAACCCCGGCCTCACCCCCGATGGAACAAATCCGCTTCGTCGTCCAGAGCCGGGGCGTGCGGCCTGGTAGAACTCGCGGCATCGTCCGTCGACAGAAGGCCACCCCATGTCACCAGATCGCCGCACGACACCAGACCGCCGCACAGCTCTGATCACCGGCGCCTCCGCGGGTATCGGCAAGACGTTCGCGGCGCACCTCGCCGCGGAGGGATACGACCTCATGCTGGTTGCGCGTCGAGCGGACCGGCTCGACGAGTTGTCCGAGCGACTGGGTCGAGAACACGGTGTCCGATGCGAGGTCTTCGCCGGGGACCTGTCCGACCCCGCGACACCGGGCGCGATCATCGAGCACGCCGAGGAGGCCGGGCTGGGCATCGATGTGCTGATCAACAACGCCGGGATGTCCCTCAGCACCAAGTTCGCCGAGACGCCGTGGGAGGAGGTGGGAGGCCAGCTGCAGTTGATGCTGACCTCATTGACCGAACTGTCCCATCGAGTGGCTCCGGGGATGAAGGAGCGGCAGTGGGGGCGGATCGTGAACCTGTCCTCCATCACGGCGATGTTGCCTCCCGCGGAGGGCCTGCTCTACAGCGCCATCAAGTCCTATGTACTGCTGATGTCCCAATCCCTGGACATGGAACTGAAGCCGCACGGTATCCACGTGACGGCGCTCTGTCCCGGATTCACCAGGAGCGAGTTCCACGATGCGATGGGCGCGGAGACCCGTCAGACCGCCGATCGATTGCCGGGTGTGCTGTGGCAAGACCCCGAAGACGTCGTGGCCGAAGGGTGGAACGCGGTGATGAAAGGCGACGCGGTGTGCGTGACGGGGATGGTGAACAAGCTGGCCACTGCGGCCGTGCGGCCCATTCCGCCGGGTATCCAGTACTTCCTCGGCCGGACGCTCAACCCGTTCAAGTAGAACCAGCTCGCTACTTCTCGAGGCGTCGGCTCCCGCCGTGCCAGTCCTCCTCGGCGCCCGTCTCGTCATCGGTCACGCCGAAGGCACGCAACTGTGGCTTCTCCCGCAGGCTGTGCTTGAGCTCGGCGAAGCCGGGGAAACTCGCCAGTCCGATCACGTGATCCCACAACGTGATCGCCTCGTCGTCGCCGGGTAGGCGGCTGATCACGGGCCCGAAGAACGCAACTCCGTCCGGTGGCCGGAAGTGGATGATCGGCGTACCCACGTCGCGCCCGGTCAAGGTCAGGGCCTGATCGGTCTCGGCCTGGATCTCGGCGTCGAAGCCGGTGTCGTCGAGTGCGTTCAGGTGATGCGCGGGCAACCCGAGCTCGTCGAGGACCGGTCCGAGGAAGTCCGCGGTACCGCGGAAGTCGGTGTCGTCGACCGTGTAAGAACCGGTGTGTGCGTCGAAGATCCGCGTGCCCAGCGCCTCGTAGAGCGGGCCGATGGCAGCTCGCCCGTGGTCGCCGCGGATGCTCGCCGCGGCCCGCAGCAGTCGTAACCCGGCCGTGTGTCCGGCCTCGTACTCCGGTGGGAACTGAGCGTCGTAGTCGACGTGCGCATTCAGCAGGCGTAACGAGATGAACCGCCAGTCGACCGTGTAGTCGCGCTGGGACTGCACCTTTCGCACCCATTTGCTCGTCATCCACGCGAACGGGCAGACGGGGTCGAAGTAGAAGTTGACGTCGGCGTCGGTCATGCGTCCCGACGGTAGCCGACGAAGAAAGCCGACGCGGGCGGGAGAGGTGTCGTGACAACCTCTCCCGCCCGCGGCGGTACGACGATCAGCGCTGGGCGCTCGCGAGTGCCTCGTTGAACGTCGTGCTCGGACGCATGACGGCGGCGGTCTTGTCCCAGTCGGGGTAGTAGTAACCACCGATGTCGACCTGCTCACCCTGCACCGAGTTGAGCTCCTCGACGATCTTGTCCTCGTTGGCGGCGAGGGTCTCGGCCAGCGAGGCGAAGTGCTTCGCGAGGTCGGAATCCTCGGTCTGCGCGGCGAGTTCCTGTGCCCAGTAGAGCGCCAGGTAGAACTGGCTGCCGCGGTTGTCGAGTTCGCCGGTCTTGCGCGACGGTCCCTTGTCGTTCTCGAGCAGCTTGCCGGTGGCGGTGTCGAGGGCCTTCGCGAGGATGACCGCGCGCTTGTCGTCGAACTTCTTGCCCACGTCCTCCAGGCTCACCGCGAGCGCGAGGAACTCTCCGAGCGAGTCCCACCGGAGGTGGTTCTCCTCGATGAGCTGCTTGACGTGCTTGGGTGCCGAGCCGCCCGCGCCGGTCTCGTAGAGTCCGCCACCGGCCATCAGCGGGACGATGGACAGCATCTTGGCGCTGGTGCCCAGCTCCAGGATCGGGAACAGGTCGGTGAGGTAGTCGCGCAAGATGTTGCCTGTGGCCGAGATGGTGTCCAGGCCGCGGACGACGCGCTCGAGGGTGTACCGCATCGCGCGGACCTGCGACATGATCTGGATGTCGAGGCCCTCGGTGTCGTGGTCGGGCAGGTACTTGTGAACCTTCTTGATCAGCTCGTTCTCGTGCGGGCGGTATGGGTCGAGCCAGAAGAGGACCGGCATCCCGGAATCGCGGCACCGGTTGACGGCCAGCTTGATCCAGTCCTGGATCGGGGCGTCCTTGACGATGCACAGACGCCAGATGTCACCCTCTTCGACGGTCTGGGTCAGCAGCACCTCGCCGGTCTCGAGATCGGTGATGTTGGCGGTGCCGCCCGCGGGGACCTCGAAGGTCTTGTCGTGTGAGCCGTACTCCTCGGCCTTCTGCGCCATCAGGCCGACGTTGGGGACAGTGCCCATCGTGGTGGGGTCGAACTGCCCGTTGGTCTTACAGAAGTTGATCATCTCCTGGTAGATGCGGGAGAAGGTCGACTCCGGGTTGACGGCCTTGGTGTCCTTGAGCCGTCCGTCGGCGCCGTACATCTTGCCGCCGGCGCGGATCATGGCCGGCATCGAGGCGTCGACGATGACGTCGCTGGGGGAGTGGAAGTTGGTGATGCCGCGGGCCGAGTCGACCATCGCCAGCTCGGGGCGATGCTCGTGGCACTTGTGCAGGTCGTCGATGATCTCCTCGCGCTGCGCGCTGGGCAGCGACTCGATCTTGCTGTAGAGATCCGACAGACCGTTGTTGACGTTGACGCCGAGCTCGTCGAAGAGTTCGCCGTGCTTCTCGAACGCCTCGCGGTAGAAGACCTTCACCGCATGCCCGAAGACGATGGGGTGCGAGACCCGCATCATGGTGGCCTTGACGTGCAGCGAGAACATCACGCCGGTCTTGTAGGCGTCCTCGATCTGCTCCTCGTAGAACGCGATCAGGGCCTTCTTGCTCATGAACATGCTGTCGATGACGTCACCGTCGGTCAGCGACACCTCGGGCTTGAGGACGAGGGTCTCGCCCGAGTCGGTGAGCAACTCCATCTTGACCTTGCGGTCTCCGGAGACGGTCATCGACTTCTCGCCGTGGTAGAAATCGCCTTCACGCATGTGGGCGACGTGGGTGCGCGAAGCCATCGACCACTCGCCCATGCTGTGCGGGTGCTTCCGGGCGTACTCCTTGACCGCCTTGGGCGCGCGGCGATCGGAATTGCCCTCGCGCAGAACGGGATTGACCGCGCTGCCCAGGCACTTGGTGTACCGGTCGCGGATCGCGCGTTCTTCGTCGGTCTTCGGGTTGCCGGGGAAGTCGGGGAGGTCGTATCCCTTCTCCTGCAGTTCCTTGATGGCGGCGAGGAGCTGGGGAACCGACGCGCTGATGTTCGGGAGCTTGATGATGTTCGTGTCGGAAGCCTGTGTCAGCTTGCCGAGCTCACCGAGATTGTCGGTGACCTTCTGGTCGTCGGGCAGGAGGTCGGAGAACTCGGCGAGGATGCGAGCCGCGACCGAGATGTCACTCGTCTCGATGGCGATCCCAGCCGCTCCGGCGAACGTACGCACCACCGGCAGAAACGCGTGAGTGGCGAGCATGGGTGCCTCGTCGGTCAGCGTATAGATGATGGTCGGCTGTTCGGCACTCATGCGATGTGTTCTCGATTCTGTCTTGGTTGACGCTGCAGTGTGCGGCCTTGTGGGTCCGGCTTTACCGATATCACGACGGGGATGGACTCGTGTGACATCCACCCATGATTTTGCCTGTCCTCACCGGACGACGGGAGACGTGGTGGGTGGAATCGGACAGAACGCGTGGTGCTAACGGCTGTGACCTGGCCTGAGTCCCAAATTTTGTGTGGCCGACGACACAGCGGTTTCTGTCCTGGTCCGGACGTGAGTCGACCCCACTCGGGTGGCGTGGTCGCCGGCGAGCGGGGTCGGTCGGAACGGTGGAACGGGAGGTGTCAGGCGGCGCGACCGGGGACGGTCTGCCGGAGCCGGATCAGGCCGTCGCGAATCCGGGACTTGACGGTCGGCAGGGCCACCTCGAGGTGTTCGGCGACCTCCCGGTAGGTGAGTCCGTGGAAGTAGGCGAGTTCGATCGCCTGTCGCTGCAGCGGGGTGAGTGTCTCCAGGCCGGTGTGGATGAGACGGGCGATCTCGCGCCGCTCCACCGACTCGCTGACCTCGTCGATTTCGCGGCCGGTGTCGGCGATGCCGTAGGCGACGGTGCGGCGGGTCGCGGCGGACTCCGACCGGACGCGGTCGACGGCGCGGCGGTGCGCGAGCGTCAGAATCCAGGAGAGTGCCGAACCGGAGGCGGGGTCGTAGGCATCGGCGTTGCGCCAGACCGCGAGGAAGGTTTCCTGCGTTGCCTCTTCGCTGTACCCCGGGTCGCGCAGCACGCGGAGCGTCATTCCGTAGACGCGGTCGCAGGTTGCGTCGTAGAACTGCGCGAACGCGTCCATGTCGCCGGTCGCCACCCGGGCGAGGAGGGCGCTCAGATCGGTGTCTTTCATCACGAAGCTCCTTGCCGCAGATGTTGGTGACGCTCTCGGAGTCCGCTCCGGCGATCACTGCCCGGGGTGTCCTGCGATGCGATGTGTCCAACGCTAGGCGGGCCACCGTCGGAAGTGATCATCGCGAGACACAACGGGATGGATTCGCAATGCTTGGTAACGGTGAGATAACGGTGGCGATCGAGGCCTCATACCGGCGATGAGCAGGGATGTCGGCGTCGCGGAGTAGCCTCCTCGCGACGAGAGGGACATGCATGCCTGACGACACGATAACGATCGCCGACGGCCGGGCGCGCTGCTCGTGGGCGGCGCGCGAGCCGGAGACCACCTACCACGACACGGAGTGGGGTTTCCCGGTCGCGGGCGACACGGCGTTGTTCGAACGCGTCTGCCTCGAAGGTTTCCAGTCAGGGCTGAGCTGGCGGACCATCCTGATGAAGCGGGACAACTTCCGTGCGGCGTTCGCCGGATTCGACATCGAGCAGGTGGCACGGTTCACCGATGCCGACGTCACCCGGCTGCTCGGCGACGCCGGCATCATCCGGCACCGCGGCAAGATCGAGGCGTCGATCAACAATGCACGACGCGCCGTCGAACTCATCGATGAGCACGGGTCGTTGGAGTCGTACTTCTGGGGTCACGCGCCGAGCGGGGACCATGTGCCGGGCTCGATGACGACCTCGCCCGAGTCGGTCGCGTTGTCGAAGGACTTGAAGAAACGCGGCTGGCGGTTCGTCGGTCCGACGACGATGTTCGCCCTCATGCAGGCGACGGGGATGGTGAACGACCACGCATACGGCTGCGTGATCCGTGCGGAGGTGGACGCGGCGCTGCGGGACGCGCACCCACAGAAATTGTAGACAATCCGACAATGTGTCATCATCCCTGCATGACGGCCCAGATCGGCATCGGGATGGTGTGTCCGTTCGACATGGCTCTCGACCGTGAGCTGTGGCGATGGATGCCGGATTCGGCGTCGTTGTATTTCACCCGCACCGGGTTCATCGACGCGCCGGTCGACGTCGAACTGTGTCGCGACCTGAACAATCACGCCGAGATCGCCGCTGCGGTGCGAGCCGTGTCGTCGGTTCGACCGCGTGCGTTCGGCTACGCCTGTGCGTCGGGCAGCTTCGTCTACGGGATGGCCGGTGCGCTCGAGATCTCGAACTGCATGGTCGCGGCCGGTGCCGACCGGGCGGTGACGACCTCCGAGGCATTGATCCGCGCACTCGACGCGCTGGACATCGGCACGCTCTCCGTCGCCACCCCGTACACTGCGGCTCTCACCGGATTGCTGTGTGACTTCCTCGCCGAGTCCGGCCGGAGCGTCGTGGCGCAGGCCGGACTCGGTCGAGACCACGAGATCTGGACGATCCCGTACCACGTGACCGCCGATCTCATCCGGGCCGCGGACCATCCCGACGCCGATGCCATCTTCGTGTCCTGCACCAACCTGTGGACCTACGACATCCTCGCCGGCCTCGAAGACGAGCTCGGCAAGCCGGTCCTGTCGGCGAACCAGGTCACCGCCTGGGCGACCCTCCGCGACGCCGGGGTTCTCGGAGAATTCACCAGGCCCGCAGGCTCGTCGAGCGGCCATGCGCAGGCACTGTTTGCCCGTAGCATTGCCGCATGACCTCGAGCGCGGCGACATTCGGCGAAGCAGGCACCGCCAAGTACGTGAACCTGACGACCTACCGCAAGGACGGAACCCCGGTGACCTCACCGTTGTGGGCGGCGCTCGACGGCGACCGCCTGGTCATGTGGACCGTCGCGGACTCGTGGAAGGTCAAGCGTCTGCGGCGCGACCCCCGTGTGGTCGTGCAGGCCTGTGATGTGCGGGGAAACAAGACCTTCGGCGCACCAGTCAGCGGTACCGCCGAGGTGCTCGACGAGGCCGGCAGCGACCGCGTGAAGCAGGCGATCGCTCGCAAGTACGGACTCCTCGGCAAGATCAGCATCTTCGGCAGCAAGATCCGCCGCGGCAAGCACGGCAGCGTCGGGATCGTGATCACGCCTGGGGCGTAGAACTTCACGACCGGGCGGGTCGAGCGCGTCGTCAACGCGACGTCAATAACCGCGCGGTCCGCGTATGGAATGCGTTAAGGACTCTCCCGCGGACCCTGGGGCTGCGTGATCCTTCGATGAGGCCACCGAACGGGTGGATGTCGAAGTGATCGGAGAGTGACTCTCGTGGCGGACCTCGTCTACGTGCTGCTGGCGATCGCGGGGTTCGCCCTGTGTGTGCTGGCCGTGCGTGCTCTCGATGTCAGGACCAAGTCGTGACCGCCGACGGGGTGATCAACGTCGTGCTGCTGGCGCTCGCGGCCGCGACGGTCCTGTTCCTCCTCGGTGCGCTCGTGTTCCCGGAGAGGTTCTGATCGGTGAACACAACTGTTGCGGGGCTGCTCCAGGTGGTCGCGCTCGTGACGATCCTTGCCGTGGCATACGTCCCGTTGGGCGACTACATGGCACGCGTGTACGCCGGTGGGAAGGACCTACGCGTCGAGCGCGTCCTCTACCGGATGGCGCGCGTGGACCCCAGCCGCGAACAGACTTCGACGGGATACGCCCTGGCGGTACTGGGCTTCTCGTTGATCTCGTTCCTCGTCGTCTACCTTCTGCAGCGACTCCAGGGGGTCCTGCCGTGGTCCGACGGCAAACCGGGCGTGTCCCCGTCGATGGCGTTCAACACCGCGATCTCCTTTGTGAGCAACACCAATTGGCAGTCCTTCTCGCCCGAAGTGGTGATGAGCAACTTGACGCAGATGATCGGGTTCGCCGTCCAGAACTTCGTCTCTGCGGCGGTGGGCATGGCGGTCGCGATGGCCGTCATCCGCGGCATCATGAGCCGACGCGGAACCGGTGAGATCGGGAACTTCTGGGTGGATCTCGTGCGTGGGTCGATCCGAATTCTGTTGCCGCTCAGTCTCGTCCTGGCGACACTGCTGATCACCCAGGGTCTGGTGCAGTCCTGGCACTCCGGATTCGGCTGGACCACCCTCGACGGAGCCGATGCGCGGAGCGTGGTCGGTCCGTTCGCCTCCCAGGAGGCCATCAAGGAACTCGGCACCAACGGTGGTGGCACCCTGTCGGTGAACTCGGCGCACCCGTTCTCGAACCCCACGCCGCTGTCGAACCTCCTGGAGATCGTCGCACTCCTGCTGATCCCGGTCTGCCTGACGCGCACGTACGGGACGCTGGTCGGCGACCGGCGGCAGGGCCTGACGTTGCTCGCCGTGATGGCCGCGATCTGGTCGCTGATGCTCACGCTCGTGTGGGCCTTCGAGACCCGCACCGCCGGAAGCGCTTCCGCGGCCGCCGGGGCCATGATGGAAGGCAAGGAGGTCCGATTCGGGATTCCCGGATCGGCACTGTTCGCGGTCTCGACCACCGGCACGTCGACCGGCGCGGTGAACTCCGCGCACGACAGCTTCTCCGCGGTAGGCGGCGGCGCCGTCCTGTGGAACATGCTTCTCGGCGAGGTCGCGCCCGGCGGGGTGGGATCGGGTCTGTACGGCATTCTCGTGATGGCGATGATCACCGTCTTCGTCGGCGGTCTGCTCGTCGGACGCTCGCCGGCCTTCCTCGGCAAGCGCATCGGGCAGCACGAGATCACGATGGCCGCGCTGTACGTGCTGGTGATGCCGGCACTGGTGCTGACCGGGGCCGGGATCTCCATGATCCTGGGTTCGACGACCGACGCGCAGGGCAACAGTGGGGATCCGGGCAGCCCGGGTTCGATCCACGGGTTCAGCGAAGTCCTCTACGCGTATGCCTCGGCAGCCAACAACAACGGCAGCGCCTTCGGCGGCCTCACGGCGACCGGTGACTGGTTCCAGGCCTCCCTCGGCATCGCGATGCTCCTGGGCCGATTCCTGCCCATCGTGCTCGTGCTCGCGCTCGCCGGCCTCCTGGCACGCCAGACCCCACGCGGCGGTGGCACGAGCACCGGTACCGCCTCGCCCGTTGCCGTTTCGCCCGTTGCTGTTTCGCCCGTTGCCGGTGCCGTGAACAGCGACGACCCAACGACAACCGCAGTCCTGCCTGCCCCCGCCGGCACCGCCCCGAATGCCGTGGAGCCGGACACGCGTTCGACGCTGCCCACCTCCGGGTTCCTGTTCGGATTCCTTCTGGCCGCGACCATCGTGCTCGTCGCCGGACTCACCTTCTTCCCGGCCATGGCGCTGGGACCGATCGCCGAGGCACTGCTGTGACCACTCAACTCATCTCGACCGACGAACCCGCGAAGCGGCGCGTCGAGGACTCCGACGAACCGGGATCGGCGCTGGTGTCGCGAGGAGCCTTCGACGTCCGCTCCCTGGTGACGTCGATGCCGCTCGCCATACGGAAGCTCGACCCGCGAGATCAGGCCCGGAATCCGGTGATGTTCGTCGTGTTCCTCGGAGCCGTCGTCACCACCGTGCTCGCGGTGGTGCGTCCGTCTTGGTTCAGCTGGACCGTTGCCGCCTGGCTGTGGTTCACCGTCCTGTTCGCCAACCTCGCCGAGTCCGTCGCCGAGGGGCGTGGACGGGCGCAGGCCGACAGTCTGCGGAAGGTCAAGCGCGACACGGTCGCTCGTCGGCTGTGTGCCGACGACGACCTCGCCGGTACCGGGACGACCGAGGAGGTCGCCGGCAGCGACCTGCGGATCGGCGACCTCGTCGTGGTCGAGGCCGGCGAGATCATCGCCGGTGACGGTGACGTCGTGGACGGGATCGCCACCGTGGACGAGTCGGCGATCACCGGCGAGTCGGCGCCGGTCGTCCGCGAGTCCGGTGGGGACCGATCGGCGGTCACCGGTGGAACCGTGGTGCTCTCCGACCGCATCGTCGTCCGGATCACCACCACCCCGGGAGAGACCTTTGTCGACCGGATGATCGCGCTCGTCGAGGGGGCGGCCCGCAAGAAGACCCCCAACGAGATCGCTCTCGACATCCTGTTGACGAGCCTGACGGTGATCTTCCTGCTCGCGGTGGTGGCCGTCGCGCCGATGCAGGAGTACGCCGGACAGTCGCCCGACCCGGTGAAGCTGATCGCGTTGCTCGTGTGCCTCATACCGACGACCATCGGCGCCCTGCTCAGCTCGATCGGCATCGCCGGCATGGATCGTCTGGTGCAGCGCAACGTACTGGCGATGTCGGGGCGCGCGGTGGAGGCCGCCGGCGACATCGACACCCTGCTGATGGACAAGACCGGGACGATCACCTACGGCAACCGTCGAGCCACCGACCTGTACCCGGCGCCGGGAGTCCCCGTCGACGAACTGGCGCGGGTCGCCCACCGATGCAGCCTCGCCGACGACACACCCGAGGGACGCAGCATCGTCGACCTCTGCCGGTCCGCTTACGGGATCGCGCCGGACGGGGGAGTGAGCTCGGACCGAGCACACGACACGATCGTCCCGTTCACCGCCCAGACCCGGATGAGCGGGGTGGACTCGCCGACCGACGGCATCCTCGTCGAGTACCGCAAAGGCGCCGCCGACGCGGTCACCCGATGGGTCACGGCCGGGGAGGGGACGGTCGACGACACCGTCGCCGCCGACGTGGAACGGGTGTCGTCGGCGGGTGGGACACCGCTGGTGGTCGGCGTCCGCGCCGCCGGGGAACCGGCCGAGGTCATGGGTGTGATCGCCCTGTCCGATGTGGTGAAGCCGGGAATGACAACACGTTTCGCGCAGCTGCGCGCGATGGGCATCCGCACCGTGATGGTCACCGGCGACAATCCGCTCACCGCCCGGGCCATCGCGACCGAGGCCGGCGTCGACGATTTCGTCGCCGAGGCCACGCCCGAGCAGAAGCTCGACCTCATCCGCTCCGAGCAGGCCGCCGGGCGCCTGGTCGCGATGACCGGTGACGGCACCAACGACGCGCCCGCACTGGCGCAGGCCGACGTGGGGCTGGCGATGAACACGGGGACGTCGGCGGCCAAGGAAGCCGGCAACATGGTGGACCTCGACTCCGATCCGACGAAACTCATCGAGGTCGTCGGCATCGGCAAGCAGTTGCTCATCACCCGGGGTGCCCTGACGACGTTCTCCCTGGCCAATGATCTCGCGAAGTACTTCGCGATCCTCCCCGCGATGTTCACCGCCGTCTACCCGCAGCTCGACGCCCTCAACATCATGGGCCTGCATTCGGCGCAGTCGGCCATCGTCTCGGCGGTGATCTTCAATGCGCTGATCATCGTGGCACTGATCCCGCTGTCGTTGCGCGGGGTGCGCTACCGGCGGGACTCGGCGTCGAAGTTGTTGGGCCGCAACCTACTCCTGTACGGGGTCGGCGGGGTCATCACCCCGTTCGTCGGCATCTGGCTGATCGATCTCGTCGTTCGACTACTTCCGGGAATGGGATGACTCCATGAACACGATCTGGTCCGGCTTCGTCCGGCAATGTGTCGCCGCCGCAGGCATGATCCTGGGTCTCACGCTGATCCTGGGGGTCGCCTATCCCGCTGCGGTGTGGGCGGTCTCGCGAGTGAACACCGACGGCGCGGAGGGCTCGCAGGTCTCCGACGCCGCGGGCTGTCCCGTCGGGTCCACGCTGATCGGCGTCGATCCCCTGGTCCAACCGGGTGCGCCCGACCCGTACCTGCATGCCCGGGTCCTGGGTGCCCCGGGCGAGCCGATGGCGACCGGCGACCCGTCGGCGTCGGCGGCGTCCAACCAGGGGCCCAACAGCGAGGTCCTGCTGACGAACGTCACCGCGCGTCGAGCGCTGATCGCAGAGCGGGAGAAGGTGGCGCCGTCCGCGGTGCCCGCCGACGCGGTGACCGGGTCGGGATCGGGACTCGACCCGCACATCAGTCCCGAATACGCCGAGCTACAGGTTGCCCGGCTGGCCCGCGAGAACCGTCGTACGCCGGCCGACATCCGGGGAATCATCGACGCCTCCACGCAGGGCAGGCAGTGGGGGTTCCTCGGTCAGCCCCGCGTGAACGTCCTCGAGGTGAACCTGGCGCTGGGGCACGCACCGGCCGAATGTCGGGCCCCGTGACCGAGGCTAGAATCGATCGATGAGCTCTGCGGCCGGACACCCCGAGGGACGGGGCAAGCTGCGAGTGTTCCTCGGTTGCGCGCCCGGAGTGGGGAAGACCTACGAGATGCTCGCGCAAGCCCGAACCCTCGTCGACGAGGGAACGGATGTCGTGATCGGCGTCGTCGAATCCCACGGCCGGGTGGCCACCGCCGCTCTCGTCGAGGGTTTGGAGACGATCCCGCGCATCAGCCGGTCGTACCGCGGGACGCCACTGGAGGACATGGACCTCGACGCGGTGCTGGCGCGCCGGCCGGAGGTGGCGCTCGTCGACGAACTCGCCCACACCAACATCCCCGGGTCTCGAAATCGCAAGCGGTGGGAGGACATCGAGGAACTGCTCGGCGCCGGCATCGACGTCTACTCGACGATCAACATCCAGCACCTGGCGAGCCTGAACGACGTCGTCGCGCAGATCACCGGCGTGGTGCAACGGGAGACCGTGCCCGACGACATCGTGCGCGGTGCCGACGAGATCGAACTCGTCGACATCGATCCACAAGCGTTGCGGCAGCGCCTGTCCGCGGGCAAGGTCTACCCGGGCGGACGGGTGGACGGCGCCCTCGCCAACTACTTCCGGCAGGGCAACCTCACCGCGCTACGCGAGCTCGCGCTGCTGTGGCTGGCCGACCAGGTCGACGACAAGCTCGCGGATTACCGTGCGGCACATTCCATCACCGAGACATGGGAAGCGCGTGAGCGGGTCGTCGTCGCCGTCACCGGTGGCGCCGAATCGCCGACGCTGCTCCGACGCGCGAGCCGGATCGCATCGCGTTCGAGCGCGGAACTGCTGGCCGTCCACGTGGTCCGGGGCGACGGGTTGACCGGTGTGGGGGTCGACCTCGCCGCGCTCAAAGAGCTCGCCGCGGGATTCGGGGCACGGATTCACACCGTCGTCGGCGACGACATCCCGGACACGTTGTTGGAGTTCGCACGCGGGGTCAACGCCACCCAACTCGTCCTCGGCACCTCACGGCGACCGAGGTGGCAGCGGATCTTCGACGAGGGTGTCGGGGCGGCGGTGGTCAGCGACAGCGGCCGCATCGACGTGCACATGGTGACCCACGACGAGACGTCACGACGGTCGCGCCTGGACATCCGGGACACCCGTTTCCGCCGGCCGTTGAGCTGGCTCTTCGCCGTGCTGGTGCCCGCGGGCGTCACCGGTGTGCTGCAGCTGCTCGACCCGTGGCTCGGGTTCGCCAGCCAGTCGGCGTTGTACTTCGTTGCGGTGCTGGCGGTGTCGATGCTGGGCGGAATCCTGCCGGCAGCCCTGTCGGCGGTGATCTCGGGTCTGCTGCTGAACTTCTTCTTCACCGATCCGAGGTTCACGTTCACGATCAGCCAGCCCGACAACCTGATCACCATCCTGGTCATGCTGATGATCGCGATCGCGGTTGCCGCGCTGGTCGATTCGGCGACGGTACGCCGGGCGCAGGCGCAGGACGCCGCGCGCGAGGCCGAACTGCTGGCGCTGTTCTCCAGCGTCGTGCTCGGCGGCGCCGACGTCCCGGTTCTCCTGGAGCGGTTCCGGGAGACCTACGATCAGTCCGCGGTGTCGGTCGTGCGGCGGACCTCACGCGCCGGCCGCGTGGTCGAGGCCGCCGTCGGCGAGTCGCCTCCGGTGTCGCCGGAAGACGCCGACACCGTCTGCGTCGTGCCGGGTGAGAAGTTCGAACTGCTCTTGCGCGGACCGAAGCTCGGCGCGCGGGACCGGCGCGTCCTGGCAGCCGTGGCCGGGCAGGCCGCGGGCGCGGTACAACGCCACGCGCTGGAAGCAGAGGCGGCGACGGCCGAAGCCCTCGCGCGCACCGACGAGCTTCGGCGGGCACTGTTGTCAGCGGTCGGCCACGACCTCCGGACACCACTGGCCGCGGCGAAGGCCGCGGTGTCGAGTCTGCGCAGTGACGATGTCACGTTCAGTCCCGAGGACACCGCGGAACTGCTGGCGACCGTCGACGAGTCGGTCGACCACCTCACCTCGCTGGTGGGTAACCTGCTGGATTCATCGCGGCTCGCCGCAGGTGCGGTTCGGCCGCACCGGCAGCGGACCTTTCTTCCCGAGGTCGTCCACCGCGCCGCCGCGGCCGTGGCCCGAACCGACCGGGAGCCGGCCCTGACCTTCGATCTCGGTCACGCCTGGGCGTACACCGATCCCGGGTTGCTCGAGCGTGCCCTGGCGAACCTCATCGACAACGCGCGCCGTCACGGCGGTGGGCATGTGGAGGTCACCGCTCGGTTGACCCCCGCCGACCCGCCACGATGCGAGATCCGGATCATCGACCACGGACCAGGGCTCCCGGTCGTGGACCGCGACCAGATCTTCGCGGCGTTCCACCAGGGCGGCGACACCAGCGGTGCGTCGTCGGGGGTGGGTCTGGGGCTGTCGGTGGCACAAGGGTTCGTCACGGCCATCGGGGGAGTGCTCGGCGTCGAGGACACGCCGGGCGGCGGCGCCACGATGGTCGTCGACCTGCCCGCGACCGACGACCTCGACGTCCCCGTCGAGACGGCAGGACCGGTCCGATGAGCACGGACAAGACACGCGTCCTGGTCGTCGACGACGAACCGCAGTTGTTGCGTGCCCTGCGCATCAACCTCAACGCGCGTGGCTTCGCGGTCACGACCGCCGCCACCGGCGCGGCCGCGCTGGCGGCAGCGGCTCGGGAGAACCCGCACGTGGTCGTGCTCGACCTGGGACTGCCCGACATCGACGGTCTGACGGTTCTCGAGGGACTGCGCGGATGGACGACGGTTCCGGTCATCGTCCTGTCGGCGCGAACCGATGCCGCCGACAAGGTGGTGGCCCTGGATTCCGGGGCCGACGACTATGTCACCAAACCCTTCGGTATGGAGGAGTTCCTGGCCCGGCTGCGAGCCGCGCTCCGGCGCGGTGCCGCGTCGCACGCGACGTCGGAGTCGCCGGTGGTGGACGCGGGTGCGTTCGTCGTCGACCTCGCCGCCAAACAGGTGACGCGCGGGCAGGCGCCGGTCCATCTCACGCCGACCGAATGGGGCATCCTGGAGCTGCTGGTACGCAACGAGGGAAAGCTGGTGTCGCAGAGCGACATCCTGAGCGCGGTCTGGGGTCCGGGATATCTCGGGCAGAGCAACTACCTGCGCGTCTATCTGGCGAGTCTGCGGCGCAAGCTCGAAGAGGATCCGGCGCATCCCCGCCATCTCATCACCGAGGCGGGAATGGGTTACCGGTTCGTTCGCGGGGCGCCGTGATCGGCGCTGCCGGAGTGTCCCGATGATCACCGCGGCGGAGATCCCAGACGGACTGTCGGAGCAGGCCGCGCTCGGTCCGCTCTGGGCGGACTGGCTGCGGCGACTTCCGGGTGCCGTCTCGGCGCTCCTGGACGAGTGGGGTCTGCGCCGTGACGGTGAGGAGTTGTGGCACGGTTTCGAGTCGCTCGTGGTTCCGGTGATCGATCGGCACGGCACGCCCGCGGTCCTCAAGGTGGCGTTCGACGGTGACGACGAAGGCGCGCAAGAAGCACTGGGACTGCACCATTGGCAGGGTCGTGGGGCGGTACGCATGCTCCGCGCCGATCCCCGTCGCCGCGCACTGCTCCTCGAACGTCTCTCGCGGCGTGACCTGACGACGGTCGACGACGACGAGGCCTGCCTGGTGGTGGCTGATCTGTACGGCCGGTTGCACATTCCGGCACCGGGCCGGCTCACTCCGCTCACCGCGCATCTGGAGCGCTGGCTGGGCGATCTGGCCAGTATCCCGCGGGACGCGCCGGTGCCGAGGCGCTTCGTCGAACAAGCGCTGTCTCTAGGACGAGACCTGCTGGCCGACAATGCGACCGTCGGTGTCATCGTGCACGGCGACCTGCACCATGAGAACGTCCTCGCCGATGCCGACGGGCGGTGGGTAGCCATCGACCCCAGCCCGATGTCGGGTGACGCACACTACGAACTCGCCCCGATGCTGTGGAATCGTCTGGGCTCGCGCGCGTCCGACGTGCGCTACGACATCCGTCGGCGGTTCTACACCATCACCGACGCGGCCGACCTCGATCAGGATCGTGCACGCGACTGGGTCATCGTACGGATGATCCTCAACGCGCACTGGGCCATCGTGGATGCCGAACGCGCGGCGCGCCCCCTTCGCCCGACCGACCGCGAATGGATCACCACCTGCGTCACCGTTGCCAAAGCGGTGATCGACTGACCTGCGCCCGATGTCGTCGACTGTGCGTCGTGTGGCGAGCCTCCCGCTGGTTCGAGTGGGTGCCCTTCTCCGCTGGTTGAGCCGGCACCGAGCGAAGCGAGGGGCCGAGTCGAAACCATCTGGCGACCCGAGAAACTCAACTACCGAGAATCAGGCCGTCCCCACCCCAACTACGTCGACCCGTGAATCCGGATGCGTCGCAACCCGTCACGACAATGATGCGATCTACTGTGGAGACTCATCCGGAATTGTCCGTGGTCGGGTCTAGATTGGTCGTAACAGATCACCCAGCTCGGGGTGGGTGATCGGTACAGCCGTCGGGGGGGCGTGGTGAAGGTGTGGACCGATCTGCCAGGCGAGTTCGTCGCCGGGGCCGATCCTGCCCACGCGACCGAGACCGACATGGTCACGTTGATGGGCGGCCTCGACGCCACCCGGCGCGGAGAGTCCTACCTGGCGTGGCATCGATATCAGACGATCGCGGCGATGGCCGACCGACTGATCACCACCAGCGCATCGGGATTCGTCATGGACGGTCATGCTGACTGCGCCGCCCGCATCGCCCGCCAGGCCGGGGTGTCGCGTCGACAGGCAGAGATCCTGATCGATGAGGCGATCGCGCTCCGTGACCGCTTGCCCGAGGTCGCCGACACCCTGCGTGACGGGATCTTGTCGTTGTGGCAGGTCCGGTTGGTCATCTCCCGGACCGAGTTGATCCCTGCCGATGACCCGATCACCCCCGGGCTGGATGCCGAGATCGCCGATACTTTGCGCCGCCGCACAGGTGTGTGGGACCGGGCCCGACTACGAGACATGGTCGACCGCCTCGTCTTCCGCCACGACCCGGATGCGGTGCGGCAACGTCGCCGCGACGCTATGGACCAGCGTGGGGTGTGGACCCACGAACTGCCCGACGGCACCGCCGAACTCACCGCCGTGATGTCGGCGGAGAATGCACGGATCTCGGCGAAAGCCGTCGCCATCCTGGCCGACGCGGTGTGCAAGCGTGACGGCCGCACCAAAGGGATACGGCAGTCCGATGCGATGTTCGCCCTGTTGACCCGCACCAGCTTCGACTGCCAGTGTCACGACGAACAGGAGTGCACCGCCGTCATTCCGGAGCCACAAGATGTGCTCGACGCGGTGCGCACCGAGATCGTGATCCACGTGGTGACCGATGCCGCGACCCTGGCTGGGGCGCCGGGGGTGGGGTTCCTCGACGAGCACGGCATCATCTCCGATGAACATGTGCGGGACCTCGCCGCCCGCCCGGATGCCACCCTCACCACCGTCACCCCGGCCCGCACCCCACCCACTTATGTGGCCGGCAGTAGCGACGACGATGCGCAGCGGCGGAGCGCCCAGCGCTCGGCACCAGCCGAGTACACCCGAGCCGACAGCGAAGACGACCCCGCCACAACGCACTCTCACGACACCACCGCATCAGTGGCGGTGGTCTATCCGGCGACTCACCCCGGTAATGGGTATCGGCCGACCGCGTCGTGTGCCGATTTCGTGCGGGTCCGGGACGGGTATTGCACCGAACCTGGCTGCACCCGTTCAGCCTTCGCCTGCTATCTGGACCACGTCACCGAGTACGACCACACCGACCCTTCCCGGGGTGGTGCGACGTCGAGTGAGAACCTCAACGCCAAATGCCGGGCCGGTCACCTACTCAAGACCCATGGGGATTGGGTGGATGTGCAGTACCGCGACGGGGAGGGTCGCCTGGTCACCGAGTACGAGACCCCCGAAGGTGTCATCCTGCCCGGGGATGCCGAAACCCTCGAGGACACCTTTCCCAACCTGCGGCGTATCCGGTTCGAACAGGCCGCCCAAGCCCCACCCGCCCCGCGGGTGATCACCTCCGACAACCCGGAGCGCGCCCCCAGCCGACTGGACGCCAAGCTCGCCCGCCGGCGGAACGAACGCGCCCGCAACAAGAGAGCCCGCGAAGAACTCGACCGCCTCGACCCACCACCGTATTGAGCGAGTGGGGGTCGCTCAACCGGCAGCGGAGGTGAACAGGCTCCCGAGGCCGGGGACCTCGACGGAGAGACCGGTGAGTCGGAGCCCCTCCCACGCGGTGACCTGGTTTGCGGTCAGCACGGGTTTGCCGAACCTGGCCTCGAGGTCGGTGATCCACATCGCGGTGTGCAGCGCGGTGTCGGGAACCAGAATCGCCTGTGCTGATTCACAATCGGCGCGCGCCAGCATCTCGAACAGGCCGTCGCCGTCGAACGTCCCCGCCTCGGTCGCCGTCCCGATGTCGTTGGCGCGCAATGCCACCACCTCGACACCGGCGTCGGCGAGGAATCCGGTGAAGCGGGTCGCCAGCGGCTCCGGGTAGGTCGCGGCGATCGCGATCCGCGACAGGCCGAGATGCCGGCACGCCTCGGCGAACGCCAGTGACGTCGACGACGCCGGGCGACCCGCCCGCCGGGCGACGTCGGCCGCCTGGCGTCGGGCACCGTCGAAGCCGTAGACGAAACTGCCGGAGGTGCACGCCCACATCACGGCGGACGGGTGCAGATCATGCGCGCGACGCACGCCGTCGGCGAGGCGGTCCTGCTCGCCGACCGCGGCCATGGCCTCGATGGTGTGGTCGTCGGAGTCCACTGCGGTGATGAGGACCGGCAGCCGGACATCGAGTGCGGGTTCGGCGGCGCCGATGGCCGCCTCGATGAGTTCATAGTCGTCCTCGGCGGCGTGGCCGGGATAGAGCATCGCGACGGCAGTTGTCACGCCCACACCTCCGAGGTAGATTGTCAACAATCTACCAACTGTCTCCGAGGGGGCGCATGTCGGACGCCACGCGATGGCTCAGCGCCACGGAACTTGCCGAGGCCTACCGTACCGGTGCGCTCACACCGGAAACGGTGGCCACGGAACTGCTCGACGCCATCGAGGCTGTCGATCCGTCGATCAATGCGTTCTGCCTGGTCGACCCCGACCGCACGATCGCCGAGGCCCGGGAATCCACTGCGAGGTTCGCTGCCGGGACACCCTTCGGCCCACTCGACGGCGTCCCGGTCTCGATCAAGGATCTCCTCCTGACGGCGGGATGGCCGACACTGCGCGGCTCGTTGATGATCGAACCCGACCAGATGGTGTGGGACACCGACGCGCCCGCGGTGGCACGCCTGCGCGAAGCCGGCGTGGTGCTGCTCGGAAAGGTCACGACGCCGGAGTTCGGCTGGAAGGGTGTGACCGACAGCCCCCGTACCGGAATCACCCGCAATCCGTGGGACACCTCGTGCACGTCGGGTGGATCGAGTGGTGGCAGCGCCGCCGCGCTCGCCGCCGGCCTGGGACCGCTGTCGGTCGGCACCGACGGCGGCGGTTCCATCCGGATACCGGCCGCGTTTTGCGGCGTCGTCGGATTCAAACCGACGCTGGGACGGGTGCCGATGTATCCGCCGAGTCCGTTCGCACCGGTCGCCCACGTCGGGCCGATGACGCGGACGGTATCGGATTGTGCTGCGCTGCTTGATGTCCTGAGTGGATTCGATGCCCGCGACTGGTCGGCTCTGCCTCCGCCGACGACAGGTGCGGTCGCAGCGATCGCCGATGTCCGCGACCTCGCGGACCTGCGTGTCGGTTACAGCGCCGATCTCGGGTTCGGCTCCAATGACCCTGGCGTGCAGGCCAACACCGATCGAGTGGCGTCGGTTCTCGAGCAGCTCGGCGCGACCGTGGAAAAGGTGGACCTCGGATGGGATGACCCGGCCTGGGCGTACCACGTCATCTGGTACGCCGGGGCCGATGTCGTCGTCCGCGGGCTCGGACCGCGTGCGGCCGAGAGCGTGGATCCACTGCTGATGGAGGCTCTGGAGCGCCACCGCGATCTCAGGGCATCCGATGTCGTCGGTGCCACCGCCCTGCGGATGGAGATGGGTACCCAGATGAGCCTTCTCCATAAGGAATTCGATGTCCTGCTGACGCCGTCGATGCCCACCGTGGCATTCGGGGCCGGTCGCACCGTTCCGGATGGGTCGCCGTCCCCCGAATGGACCTCGTGGACTCCGTACACCTACCCGTTCAATCTCACCGGACAGCCGGCGATCACCGTGCCGAGCGGATTCGCCGACGGCCTGCCGACCGGGGCGCAGTTCGTCGGCGCACGGCACCACGACGCCACGGTGCTGCGTGTCGCCGCGGCATACGAGGCCGCTGCCGGGTTCACCATGTTGGGGGATCGGGCGTGACCGATGAACAGCGGGGCGGCGTGCGGTCCCGGGATGACCGATTCATCACCGTCACACTGGAGAGGCGAGGCGTCCGCGCCGTGGCGCGGATACTGGACACCGAGGCGCCGCGCACCGCCGCCGCGGTCTGGGACGCTCTGCCGCTGGGCGGGCAGGTCTTTCACGGCAAGTTCGCGCGCAATGAGATCTACACGTTGCTGCCGGCCTTCGCCCCGGCGGAACCGGGCATGGAGAACACCACCATCACCCCGATACCCGGTGACCTGTGCTACTTCACATTCGACGGGGTGCTCGAGAATCCGGCGTACGGCTACGAGCTCGGATCGGCGCCCGCCGAGCACCGGCTCCTCATCGACCTCGCGGTCTTCTACGGTCGCAACAATCTGCTGGTCAACGGCGACGTGGGCTGGGTCCCGGGCAACGTGTTCGCGACGATCGTCGAAGGACTCGACGAGTTCGCCGCAGCCTGCAACGACGTCTGGATGGGCGGCGCGCGCGGGGAAACACTGACTTATGCGCGCCATTCACGGTAAGAAAGAGGGGATGACGGTGACGATGAAGGTGGGGGCCGAGGCTCCGGGTCCGGAGGACCCGGGGACGAACAGAACCGTTGTCCACCAGCCCAAACAGGGTAAATCGCCACGTCGCCGGGTGTTGTCGCCGTTGGTTCAGGAATCGACACCGGCGATCATCGCGCGTAAGTTGCACGATGCGATCGCAAATGGGGACTTCGCACCCGGCTCGCAATTGACGGAGTCGGGCCTGGCGGCCGACCTGGGCGTCAGTCGTGGTCCCCTCCGCGAGGCCATGCAGCGTCTCACCGCTGAGGGGCTGCTGGTCAGCCACCGCAACCGCGGCCTGTTCGTGGTCTCGATGGAGGACGACGACATCCGGGACATGTACGTCGCGCGGACTGCCGTGGAACGCGCTGCCGTGCAGCAGGTGATCGCGCACGGCGAGCAGGAGACGGTACAGGCGCTGGCCGAGGCGGTCGACGCGATGCGTGACCACATCGAGGAGCCGAACGGCGCCGGGATGGCGGAGGCGGACATGGCCTTTCACCAGACCCTGGTGGAATATGCCGGAAGTCAGAGGCTTTCGCGTCTGCACGAGACAATTCTCGTGGAGACACGGATGTGCCTGCGAGCCATGCGAGGAACGTATTCCTCGGGAAAGGACCGGATCGACGAACACCAGGCGTTGGTGGACGCCATCGCCGCGGGAGATGCCGCGGCGGCGGATGCTCTGATGATCGAGCACATGGCTGACGGGTTGCGTCGCCTGATCGGTGACGGCGAGGACGTCGCCGGCCTTCAGGTGGCCAGGGGCTGATCGCCCGCGGCCGGAGGAAGCACGCAGCCGAGAACTCGCTGCCAGTGCACCTCGTGGGTCCACCGAGCGCTGCACGACGAGCTCGACCCTCAGCGGCCCCACGAATCAGGAAGCGCAGATGAGCGATACGACGACAGCAGACACCTACGAGCAGCTCGCACCGGACCCGAACTCTCCCGAGGGCAGGAGACTCCTCCGCAAGGCCATCGGTGCCTCAGCGATCGGCAACGCCACCGAGTGGTACGACTACGGCGTCTACGCCGCGGCCTCGGTCTACCTGACACAGGCATTCTTCCCCGGCGAATTCGGAACCGTCGGCACCATGCTGGGTTTTGCGATCTCGTTTGTCCTGAGGCCGCTCGGCGGCATGGTCTGGGGTCCGATCGGGGATCGCATCGGACGCAAATCTGTTCTCGCGATGACGATCCTGCTCATCTCCGGGGCGACCGCGCTGATCGGTCTGCTGCCCACACACGCGTCGATCGGTTTCTGGGCGCCGGTACTGCTGATCCTGCTCCGCGTGATCCAGGGTTTCTCCACCGGCGGTGAATACGGCGGTGCCGCAACGTTCATGGCCGAGTACGCGCCCGACAACAAGCGCGGCAAGTACGGGTCGTTCCTCGAATTCGGAACCCTCGCCGGCTTCTGCGGCGGCACACTGTTCGTCCTGTTGCTACAGCTGGCGTTGACCGACAGCCAGATGGACCAGTGGGGTTGGCGTATCCCGTTCCTGCTCGCGCTGCCGATGGGCCTGATCGGCCTGTACCTGCGGTCGCAGATGGAAGACACACCCGTGTTCCAGGAACTGGAGCAGGACAACGAGATCAAGGGATCGGCCTACAGCCGATTCAAGGATCTGCTGGTCAACTACCGGCGTCCGATCATCACCATGTTCGGTCTCGTGATCGCGCTCAACGTCGCGAACTACACGCTGCTGGCGTACCAGCCGACCTACTTGCAGAACACGATCGATCTGTCCGAGACCTCGGCCAGCGTCGTCAACCTCATCGGCCAGCTCGTGATGATGTTGCTGATTCCGTTCTTCGGGTGGTGGTCGGATTCGACGGGCCGCAAACCCATGTGGTGGGGTTCGCTGATCGGCCTGTTCGTCCTCGCGCTACCGCTCTATTGGCTGATGGGACAGGGATTCGCCTGGGCCATCGTCGCATTCGTCATCCTGGGCGTGCTCTACATACCCCAGTTGGCGACCATCTCGGCGACGTTCCCGGCGATGTTCCCGACCCAGGTCCGCTATGCGGGTTTCGCGATCTCCTACAACGTCGCGACCGCCGCTTTCGGCGGGACGGCGCCGCTGGTCAACGACGCTGTCGTGGAAAGCACCGACTGGAACCTGTTCCCCGCCGTCTACATGATGGGTGCGTGTGCCATCGGCATGGTCGCCCTGTGTTTCCTCAAGGAGACCGCGGGTGCTTCGCTCCGCGGCACCGAGATCCCGAGCCTCGAGAACGATTTCACGGCGCTGCAGAAGCAGGAGGCGAACTAGGGCCCGAGCAGGCGCATCGCGGCGAGGGTGTAAGCCCGCGCCGCGGTGACCAGATCGGCGATGGCGACCGACTCGTCGGGCTGGTGGGCGTCGGTGTTGATGTTGCCGGGTCCGAGCACGATCGACGGGACACCGAGGTCCCGGCTGACGAAACCGCCGTCGCAGGCAGCGGTCCACCCGCCGACGGAGGTGACGGCGCCGGCGTCGACGACCGAACCGACAGCCGTGGTGACAAGCGGATGCGCGCCGTCGGTCGCGAAACCAGGCATCTCCATGGTCACCCGGACGTCGACAGTGATGCCGTCGGTGTCGATCCCGCTGTCGCGGATGGCCGTTCGCAGGTCCTCGGCGATCCGATGCGGGTCCTCATCGGGCATCAATCGCCGGTCGATGCCGAGTGAACAACCGGGTGCGACCACCGAGATGCCGTGTCCGCCCGCGATGGTCCCGACATTCCAGGTGCCGTGGCCGAGCAGATCGTCGGCGGACTCGGCCAGCCGCTCGCCGTCGGCCCGGATGATCTCGACGATGGCCGCCGCGGCGTCGATGGCACTGCGTCCGTCCGAGGGGCGTCCGGAGTGTGCGGCGCGTCCGGTCACCTCGATCTCGATGTACGACGCGCCCCGGCAGCCCCGGACCACCTGCATGTCGGTGGGTTCGGCCACCACGCAACCGAGGAACTCGTGGTCGGCGGGACGGCCCACGAAGTCCCGCACGCCGGTTCCGTGTTCCTCCTCGTCGACCGTGCATACCAGGCGGACCGGTCCGGAGAGTTCGATGCCGGCCTCGCCGGCCCGGCAGAGGGCGTTCATCGCCGCGACGACGGCGGCGAGTCCGCCCTTCATGTCGGTGGCACCGCGGCCGTAGATCCGGCCGTCGCGGATACGGACCGTGTACGGATCGGCCGACCAATTCGGGCCCGCCGGGACCACATCCGAATGTCCGAGGAACATCAGCCCTGGTGCTGTCCCGGCGCGCACGGTGGCGACGAGATTGGGTCGCCCCGGGGACACTTCGTGCGTCGTGACGTCGAAACCGAGCGTGCGGCAGGCATTCTCGAGGACCGCGACTGCGGCCGACTCGGTGCCGCCGGGGTTCTCGCTGGACGCCTCGACCAGGGCCGAGGTGAGCGAGGTGATGGCGGCCTCGTCGATGAAGCCGAGCACTGCGGACTCGGCTGCAGTCAGGTCAGGTTCACCACTCACCCGACCATCTTCTCAAGACTGGCCGTGAGACGCCGGACACCCTCGTCGATCCGCTCCGGGGTGCTCGATGCGAAGCAGAGGCGCATCGAGTTCCGGAAGCGTCCGCCCGGCGACAGCGCGGGGCCGGGGATGAACGCCACACCGTCGGCGAGCGCGATCTCGAAGAGCTCCCGGGTGTCGATCTCGGCGAACTCCTCGCGCAACGTGACCCACAGGAAGAACCCGCCCTCGGGGTTCGTGGTCACCACGCGATCGCCCAGATGACGCGCGATGGCGTCGAGCATGGCGTTCTTGCGCTCTCGGTACAGCACCCGGATCCCGGCGAGGTGGTCCTCGAGACCGCCGCGGGCGATGTACTCGGCGACGATGTGCTGATTGGGCACGTTGGTGCACGTGTCCATCGCCTGCTTGCCGTTGATCAACAGCTGGCGCAGCGACGGATCCGCATCGACCCAGCCGACCCGCCAGCCCGGGGCGAGGATCTTGGAGAAGGTGCGCACGGAGAAGATCAGCGGATCGCCGGGGCTCAGGGTCTGGAAGGTCGGGATGTCGGTGCCGGCGAACCGCAACAGCCCGTACGGATCGTCGTCGATGACGACCGAACCCCAGGTGTGCGCCAGCCGTAGCAGTTCGCGGCGTCGTTCCTCGGACATGGTGACGCCGGACGGATTCTGGAACGTGGGGATGGTGTAGATCGCCTTGGGCGTTTGACGGGTGCGCGCGACGAGCGCCTCCAGCTGGTCGACCTGCATACCGTCGTCGTCGACGGGGACCTCGAGCAGCTGCGCGCCATACGACAGCGCGGTGGCGCTGCCGTTGGTGTACGTGGGGGACTCCACGACGACCAGATCGCCGGGGTCGACGAACAGCTTGCAGGCGAGGTCGAGTCCCTGCATCCCGCCGGTGGTGATGACCAGCCGGTCCAGGGTGGACGGGTCGGGAGTCGTGGCGAGATAGTCGACGAGGAGTTGCAGCAGCCGTGGTTCGCCCTCGGTGGCCCCGTAGGTGAACGACGAGTTGTCCAGGATCTCACCGGCGATCTGACGGAACTCGTCGGCCGGCACCGCCTCGTCCGCCGGGGACCCCATCGCGAAGCGCACGATGTCGTGCGACTGCGCGGCCAGCAGCGAGGTCGACGAATCGATCATCGAACCGACCAGGTCCTTGGCACGGCCCGCCAACGGTAGTGTTGGTGCCGAATGCCGGGTCTGATAGGCGGTTTCGGTTGTGGTCACTTTCTTCACCTCGTCTCTCTGTGGCTACTTCTGGATCAGTTCGCGGGGGAAGTCGGTGAAGGTCTCGACGCCGGTCGGGCTGACGCGGACCGACTCGGACAGCTCGAAACCATAGTTGTCCATCCACATTCCGCAGACGATGTGAAACGTCATGTTGGTCTCGAGCACCGACTCGTCCTCGCTGCGGATGCTGATGGTCCGCTCGCCCCAGTCGGGCGGATACCCGATGCCGATCGAATAGCCCAGCCGCGAGGGCTTCTCGAGGCCGTACTTCGCGAGCGTCCAGTTCCACGTGGACGCGAGTTCGCGCGTGGCCACGCCCGGTTTGATGGCTTCGAGCACGTTGTTGAGTCCCTCGGCGGTGGCCTTGGCGACGTAGTCGAGGTCCTTGCTCGGGGTGCCGAGCGACACGGTTCGGGCGAGCGGGCAGTGATAGCGGTTGTGTGCACCGGTCAATTCGATGACGACTGCCTCGTTCTCGACGAAAGTGCCCTGGTGCCAGGTGAGGTGCGGGGTGTCGGCCGCCGCGCCGGTGGGCATCATCGGGACGATCGCCGGATAGTCACCGCCGTACTCCGGGGTGCCGGTGATCTGCGCTTGCGAGATGGCCGCGGCCGCATCGCATTGCCGGACACCGATGTCGATGGTGTCGATGGCGGCGCGCATCGCCTTCGAGCACACCATTCCGGCCTGGCGCATCAGCTGCACCTCGGCGTCGGATTTGACCGAGCGTACCCAGTTGACGAGCTCGAAGCTGTCGACGAGCTTCCACTCCGGGATCGCGTTGAACAGTGCGCGGTAGGCCTTGGGGGAGAAGAAGTGTGAGTCCATCTCCAGACCCACCGACCCGGTGTTGGATGCCGGTGCGATGAGGTGCCGCTGGCGCAGCGACCAGGCGACCCAGTCGAACGGGTGCAGGTGCGGACGGTGCACGTAGCTCTCCGGATAGCCGACGATCTGATCGGCCGGCAACCACGTCGTCCGGTGTGCGCCATGCGCATCCATCTCGCGAGCGTAGAAGACCATCTCGCCGTCGATCGGCACGAACAGCATCTGCGGGGTGTAGAACGACCAGGCGTTGTAGCCGATCAGGTAGAAGATGTTGGCCGGATCGGTGACGATGATCGCCGACAGACCCTGACGGTCCATGAGCTCACGGACACGGGTCAGGCGCTGCTCGTACTCGCTGTCGGTGAACAGCTGAGCACCCAGGTACATGGTTTTCTCGCTCCTGCCTGTCTGAACCCAGACCGGTTCCGGAAATGTTGTCAGCGAAGGGGAATCGGCGTGGCCGTGTACTTCATGTCGAGAAACTCCTCGAGGCCCACGCGTCCACCTTCGCGTCCGAGTCCCGATTCCTTGACCCCGCCGAACGGGGCCGCCGGATTGGACACGGCGCCGGTGTTGACCCCGACCATACCGGTTTCCAGCGCGGCCGACAGTCTGGCGCAACGGTCGACGTCCTGGCTGAACAGATAGCCGACCAGCCCCCACGGTGTGTCGTTGGCCAGCGCGATGACCTCGTCGTCGGCCGCGGGATCGTCCGGTTCGTAGGCATTGCCGAACGGGACGATCGCGGCCACCGGCCCGAAGATCTCGGTGCGCATGAGATCCGCGTCGAGTCCGACGCCGGTCAAGACGGTCGGTGGATAGAAAAAGCCTGGGCCCTCCGGGTTCTCACCTCCACAGACCACCGTTGCACCCTTGGCCACGGCGTCGGAGACCAGCGTCGAGACCTTCTCGACGGCCGCGCGTTCGACGAGCGGGCCGACCTGGACGTTGTCGGCCGCACCGTCGCCGACCCGCAGCCCGGCCATCTTCGCGGCGAAAGCGGCGGTGAACTCGTCGATCACGCTGCGGTGCACGAAGACCCGGTTGGCGGCGGTGCAGGCCTGACCGATGTTTCGCATCTTGGCGAACATCAGACCGTCGACGGCTCGTGGGATATCGGCGTCGGCGCACACGATGAACGGCGCGTTGCCGCCCAGCTCCATCGATGTCCGCATGACCGTGCCCGCCGCCTGTCGCAGCAACAGTTTCCCGACCTCGGTGGACCCGGTGAAGCTGATCTTGCGGGCGAGGCCGCTCTCCATCCACTCGGTGACGACCGTCG
The DNA here is from genome assembly GCF_000143885.2 of Gordonia sp. KTR9. Classification (NCBI taxonomy): domain Bacteria; kingdom Bacillati; phylum Actinomycetota; class Actinomycetes; order Mycobacteriales; family Gordoniaceae; genus Gordonia; species Gordonia sp. KTR9. The sequence goes on along the minus strand of NC_018581.1, from coordinate 4,608,461 downwards.
ACGGGTCGCTGGTGGTCACGACGTTCAGCACACCCGGTGGGAGGCCCGCCTCGACGAGGATGTCGGCCAGCAGCAGAGTGGTGAGCGGGGTGAGTTCGGCGGGTTTGAGGACCATGGTGCAGCCAGCCGCGATCGCCGGCCCGATCTTGCGGGTTCCCATGGCCAACGGAAAATTCCACGGCGTGATCAGGATGCACGGGCCCACGGGTTGCCTGGTCACCACGATCCGATGCGATCCGTCGCCGGTGGTGGTCGAATCGCCGCCGATGCGGACGGCCTCCTCGGCGAACCATCGGAAGAACTCGGCGCCGTAGGCGACCTCGCCCTTGGCCTCGGCGAGAGGCTTACCCATCTCGGCGGTCATCACCGCGGCAATCCCGTCGACCCGGTCCATGATGAGCCGATGTGCGCGATAGAGGATCTCGCTGCGGCTGCGCGGTGAGGTGGCCGCCCACCCGGCCTGATGCGCGGCCGCGGTCTCGAGCGCATGCCTGGCGTCGACGGCGTCGGCGTCGGCGACGCGGGCGAGCACGTCGCCCGTGGCCGGATTCACGACGTCGAAGCGCTCGCCGGAAGCGGCAGGAGTCCATGTGCCACCGATGAACAGGTCGGTGTTGACGCGGGACACGGCTTCGGGAGCGTTGTGCGGGGTCACGGGGGCGGGGGCCGTCATGGTCGTACTCCTCGGATGTCGGTGGCTGTATCGGGTGACGTGGCGAGCAGCTCGGCGAGATGGACTCCGCGTGGCCGCCCACGGGAGAGGTTGTCGTCGACGGTCGCGAGGTGTTCGACGGCCATCGCGCAGCTGAAACCGTCGGTGACGACGGGCCGATGCGGGCCGTCGCGCAGTGCAGGTGCCAGGCCGTTTTCCGCGACGGCCATGCTGACCTCGTAGTGCCCCTTCTCGAAACCGAAGTTGCCGGCGACACCGCAACACCCGTCTGCGGTGTGCACGGTGACCCCGAGGGCCTCGAGAGCGGCGACGCCGACCCGCGCGCCGAAGACCGCGTACTCGTGGCAATGGGTCTGCAGCGTCACCTCGTCGGGCAGGGCCGGTGGTCGCCAGCCCGCATCGAGCAGAGCGGGGAGGTGGGCGGCGAAACTCCGCACGCGTGCGGCCACGCGCCGCGCGGCCTCGGTCGGAATGAGTTCGGGAAGATCCTTCGCCAGCGCCGCTGCACAACTGGGTTCGACAACTACGATCGGCCTGTCCGTGCCGTCGTCGAGGTCGGCGACGGTGCGGCGCAGCACCTTTCGGGCGCGGCCCAGCTGCCCCGTCGAGATCCACGTGAGGCCGCAACAGTTGTCGGACGCACAGCCGACGGGATCGGACGCACGGTCGACGGAGTGGGCAGCGCGGAGGATCTCGGCCACGGCGGTGGCCACATGCGGGCGGAATGCTCGGGTGAAGGAGTCGACGAACAACACGACCGAGGAACTCGCGTCGACGGGGGTGAGAGGTCCGAGGTGGGTGCGCCGGGCCCGCCGCGAGGCGAAGGCGGGCATGGTGCGTCGGGGATCGAGGCCGCCGGCGCGTGCGGCGAGACCGCTGAGCCGGGACCGCAGTGCGCGGTTGAGAACCGGTGCCGCGAGCCCCGCCGCGGACAGCCACGCGGGCATCCACCCGAGGGAGTAGTGCGACAGCGGCCGGAGCCGCCGCCGATAGTGGTGGTCCAGGAACTCCGATTTGTAGGTGGCCATGTCGACCCCGGTCGGGCAGTCGGTGGAACACGCCTTGCACGACAGGCACAGTTCCAGGGCCTCGGCGACATCGGTGGACCGCCACCCGTCGTCGACGGTGGGAGCGGTGCGGACCATGTCCTGCAGCACGCGGGCTCGACCGCGAGTGGAGTCCTTCTCGTCGCGGGTGGCCTTGTAGCTCGGGCACATCACCCCGCCGGCATCCGCACGACACCGTCCGACACCGATGCACCCCTGCACCGCGTGGACGAACGGGTCGATGAGTGGGAGCTCCGCGGGATCCGGTCCGGCGGTGTCATGTCCGAGGGTGAAGCTGGTGGGCCAGCTGCGACGCGGCACGTCGGCGAGGGCGAGGTCGGTGGTGATGGGTGCCGGGTCGACGATGCTGCCCGGGTTGAGGATTCCGTGCGGATCCCAGATCGCCTTGAACCGTGCGAAGGCCGACATCATCGCCGGGGTGTACATGATCGGCAGGAGTGCCGACCGGGCCCGTCCGTCGCCGTGCTCGCCGGACAGCGAACCTCCGTGCCGCACCACGAGTTCCGCGGCCTCGGTACAGAAGCGCGCCATCACCGTGCGTCCCTCGGCGGACCGGAGGTCGAAGGTGATGCGGACGTGCATGCAGCCGGCGCCGAAGTGTCCGTACATGACACCGGTGAGACCGTGGTGGTCGAGCAGGCCGGCGAAGTCGTCGAGGTAGTCGGCGAGCCGCTCGGGCGCGACGGCTGCGTCTTCCCAGCCCGGCCAGGATTCGTAACCGTCGCCGATGCTCTCGTCGTCGGGATCGGCCAGTCGTGACGAGAGACCCGCGCCGTCCTCGCGGACACGCCAGAGCGCCTTGCGGTGGACGGGGTCGTCGACCACGGCGGCGCCGATCATCCGCCCCTGCGCACGCAGGTGGTCCAGGAGCCGCTTGGCGGTGGCCGACACATCGGATTCGGATTGTGTGGCGGCGCTGTGTTCGTCGAGGTCGACGAACAGCCAGGCCGATCCCGCGGGCAGGCCCGCGACGGACTCGCGGCCACGCCGGGCCGCCATCGTGGCGACAATCTTGCGGTCGATGCCCTCGATGGCCGACGGCGCGAACGGCAGGATCGCCGGTACGTCCCGAGCGGCGTCGGCGGGGGAGCGGTAGCCGATGCACAGCAGGAGCTGCGATGTCGCGACCGGCACCAGCGCGACGCTCGCCGACACGACGATCGCGCAGGTTCCCTCACTGCCGACGAGGGCGCGCGCCACGTCGAAACCGTTCTCCGGCAGCAGCTTGGCAACGTGGTAGCCGGAGACCTGCCGCGGAATGGTCTCGAGCTGGGTCCGCAGGATGGCCAGGTTCGCAGCGGTCAGCTCCCGCAGCGATCCGGTGATCTCGGCTGCCCGCGTCACCGCCGCACCGTCGGCGGGATCGGTGGCCCGCAGTCCGTCGCGGGTTGCGGTGAGCAGCAACCCCTCCGCCGTGACGAGATGCAATTCGACGATGTGATCGCTCGTGCGACCGTGGCGGACCGAGTGATTGCCGCAGGCGTCGTTGCCGATCGCACCGCCGAGGGTCGCACGCGACGCCGACGACGGATCCGGCGCGAACGTGAGCGTGCCGTCGGTCGCGGCCCGTGCCTCGGCGGCGAGGGAGGTCAACACGATCCCCGCACCTGCGACCGCGGTCGCGGATTCGGCGTCGACGGACAGGACCCGATCCAGATGCCGGGACAGGTCGATCACCACTCCGGGGCCGATCGCGTTGCCGCCCATCGAGGTACCGCCACCGCGAGGGACGACGGGTACCCGGTGTTCGTGACACCATCCGACCACAGTCGCGACCTCCCGGGCGGTGCGCGGGAAGGTGACGGCCAGCGGTGGAACCCGGTAATTGGAAGCGTCGTAGGAGTATTCGGCGAGGCGACGCGTCGAGGAGTCTGCGTCGACGCCGAGTCTGGTGAGTTCGGCCGCGATGTCCACCGGAACCGGGCTAACCGAGCGCGGTGGCGAGTGCGGCCGCGAACCGGGCGACACCGAGGTCGATCTCCTCGGCCGTGACCACCAGAGCGGGGATGAGACGCACGACGTTGGCCGAAGGCCCGCAGGTGAGGGACAGCAGCCCCTGGGCCGTGGTGGCCTGCTGGACGGCGAGCGCCGCCGCCGCGTCGGGCGTGGTGTTCCCGGCGGCATCCGTGGTGACGAACTCGATCCCGGCCATCAGTCCTAGGCCGCGCACGTCCCCGACCCCGGGGAACGCCGCACACACCTCTCGCAGGCCGGCGAGCAGCTGCTCACCGCGTACGCGAGCGTTCTCGACGAGACCCTCGGACTCGATCACGTCGAGGGTCGCGATCGCGGCGGCGGCCGCGACGGCGTTCCCGCCGTACGTGCCGCCCTGCGACCCCGGCCACGCCTTGCTCATCAGGGCCGTCGGCGCCGCGATCGCCGAGATCGGGAAGCCGGATGCCAGACCCTTGGCGGTGATGAGGATGTCGGGGATCAGTCCGTCGGCGTGCTGGTGACCCCAGAACCTGCCGGTGCGACCGAATCCCGCCTGCACCTCGTCGAGGACGAGGAGGATGCCGTGGCGGTCGGCTCGTTCCCGCAGACCCTGGAGGAACCGCGGTGGGGTGGGCAGGTATCCGCCGTCGCCGAGGACAGGTTCGATGAGGAACGCGGCGGTGTCGTTGGGTGCGACGCGCGACTGGAGCAGATAGTCGAGCTCGCGAAGCGCGAAGTCGACGGCGGTGTCGGTGTCCCAGCCGTATCGGTAGGCGTAGGGGAACGGCGCCATGTGCACGCCGCTCATCAGGGGCGAGAAGCCCGCCGAGAAGCGGGTCCCCGCGGTCGTCAGGCTGGCGGCCGCGACCGTCCGGCCGTGAAATCCGCCCTGGAAGACGATGATGTTGGGTTTCGCGGTGGCCATCCGTGCGAGGCGGATGGCGGCCTCGACGGCTTCGGAACCGGAGTTGGCGTAGAAGACGGAGTCGAGTCCGGCGGGCAGTACCGCCCCGAGACGAGCGGTGAGCTCCAGGAGCGGCGTGTGTATGACGGTGGTGTACTGCGCGTGGATGACCTTGGCGCACTGCGCCTGTGCGGCGGCGACGACGTGCGGGTGGCAGTGTCCGGTGCTGGTCACACCGATACCGGTCGTGAAGTCGAGGTAGTCGCGACCGTCGGTACCCCGGATCCACGAACCCGCCGCGGTGTCGACGACGACGGGCGTCGCCTGCTTCAGCGCCGGGCTCAGCGACGCGGTCTGGCTGTTGCGGATCGGGGAGTCAACGCTGGCGGTCATGCGTACACGGTGACGCCCGATCGTACGATTGTCAACAATTGGACATCAGCGCTGGCCGTCGAGTGTGTCGAGTGCGGCGCTGAGGTCCTGGAGTGCGTGCAATGCCTGTTCCCATCGGACGGGGTCGAGGACGGTCGCCAGTCGGTCGGCTGCCTCGCGGTGCCCGGGGTCGATGGCCCGCACGGCCGCGAGACCCGCGGCCGTGGGGGCGACGAGCTTGGCCCGCCGGTGGGCCGGATTGTCCCGGTATTCGGCCAGTCCGTCGGCGACGAGCAGGTCGGCGGTGCGCTGGACGCTCTGTCGCGTGATCCCCATCGCCCGCGCGACACCCGCGACCGGCAACGGTTCGTCGAGGACCGCACCGAGCACCTGCCAGCGCGTGGCGGTCAGGGCGGCGGGTTCGGCGAGACGTTCGGAGAGCGCGAGGAACTGGCCGTTGAGGCGGAAGGCGGTCAGCGCCGAGGCCGACAGCAGATCTTGGTGGTCGCTCACTGCTCGCCGGCCAGGGCGTAGAAGCCGCTGGGGTCCTGGTGGCCGTAGAGCTGATACCAGGCGTCGAGAACCGGCGGAGAGTAGATGCCGAGCAGTGCGAAGACCTCGCGTGCGAAATCGACGGGTGCGATGGCCGCGGCGGTGATGACTCCGCGATCGGTGACGGCAGGGGCGTCGACGTAGTGTGCGGCTCCGTCATAACCCGTAGGTGTCAGCTGCTCGGGCGCGTTGCTGGTGTGGCGTCGGTCGTCGAGCAGCCCCGCGCGTGCGAGGCCCATGGTGGCTCCGCAGATCCCGGCGACCGGAGTTCCGGCATCCGCCCAGCGCCGGGCGGCGTCGACGAAGGCGTCGTTGGACTCCCAGATCTGGGCGCCGGGCAGGACCAGCATCGCGCTGTCCTCGGGCCGGACGTCGTCGAGTGTGGTGTCGGGCACCATCGTGACCCCGCCGATGGTGCGGACCGGCTCCCGCGAGGCGCCGACGGTCACGATGCGGAACGACCCCGGCTCGGCCTGGTACTCGGGATTGTTGACACCCGATGCCACGTAGCCGAACTCCCAGTCCGCGAGGGTCGGGTACAGGGCGAGATGGACGGTTTTCATGATGCCTCCTCGAAACGATGATGACAGCATCCTGTCATTAAGACAGGATGCTGTCAATATCCGCCTCGGCTCAGCTCCGCAGACGCTGTCGTCGTGGCGGTCGTCCGGCGAGGGCCGGCGCGGTCTCCCGGATGACCATCAGGCAGCAGAGGCTGATCGCCATCAGTGCTGCCGCGTAGATCCCCACGGGGATCACACTGCCGGTGGCACTGACGATCCGGTTCGCGATCATCGGGGCGAGACCGCCGCCCAGCACCGCGCCGACCTGGAAGCCGATCCCGATGCCGCTGTAGCGCTGCGTGATCGGGAACAGCTCCGCGAAGGTCGTGAGCATCGGACCGTAGACGAAGCCGGTGAGTGCGAACCCGATCGAGATGACCGTGATGCAGGCCGCCAGGGACCCGGACGCGGTGACCCAGAACAGGATCGGCGCGAACAGCAGGGAGGTGATCATCCCGAATCCGATCACCGGTTTGCGGCCGAATCGGTCGGACAGGTGACTGCCGAGCACGACGGTGGCCGCATGGCACGCGAGCGCCAGCGTGCTGCCCAGGACCACCGGCGACCGCTCGAAACCGCGTCCCGGATCGGTCTCGGTCAAGAACGAGAGCATGAACGTGAACAACAGGAAGGCGTAACAGTTCTGACCGACGTTGATCCCGGCGGCCAGGGCGACACGACGCCAGTTCTGCCGGAGAACCGCGAAGGCCGGCGGCGAGTTCTCCTCTGCCCGCTTGGACTCGACGAAGTCCGGTGTCTCGCTGACCCGGGACCGCGTCCACACCCCGATCGCCAGTACGACGCCGCCGATGAGGAACGGGATGCGCCAGCCCCACGCCAGGACCTGCTCCATGGGCATCAGCAGCACGAGCGCGAACGACAGATTGGCCAGGATGCCGCCGACCGGCGAACCGAGGGTGACGAAACACCCGTACAGACCACGCCGGTGCGCCGGGGCGTGTTCGGCGGCGAGCAGGGCCGCGCCGCCGATCTCACCGCCTCGTGAGATGCCGTGCACCATGCGGAGGAAGATCAGGATGATCGGCGCCACGATCCCGATGGCCTGGTAGTCGGGGAGGACGCCCATCGCCAGGGTCGACCCGCCCATGAGGAGGAAGGCCGCGGTCAGCGCCTTGCGCCGACCGAATCTGTCCCCGAAATGTCCGAAGATCAGGGCTCCGATCGGCGCCATCACGAAACCGACCGCGAAGGTCGCGAATCCGAGGAAGGTGCCGAACCAGGGATCGTCGACGTTGAAGAAGATCTTGTTGAAGACCAGTGCCGTCGCGGTGCCGTAGATCGCGAAGTCGTAGAACTCCATGATCGTGCCGACGCCGGACGCGACGGCGACGCGGGTGGTGCGCTCCCGCCGGGGCGGGGCGGCACTCGGTGCCGACGGGTCGGGTGGTGCAGAGTTGTCGAGAGTTACCACGGATCACTCCTCATCGGTGGTCGAACGGGCCCTGGAGGCCGGCATTCGTTTGGCTGTACTCGTGGATGGATCGATTGTGTCGGACCCGCGGCTCGCGGGGAATCGGGAAAAGCTTTACCGCGCCGACTCATTGGACGCGACCGGGCGTGCTTCACCGCGCCGCCGGGGACTCCGGTGGCGGGACGTGGGCGTCTCCCGTCGGGTCAGTCGGCCTTGCTGAACTCCTCGTGGCGGGCGAGGCGTCCGACGGCGTCGAGCACTCGGGCGAAGTCGGCGATCCGCTGCGCCCGGTAGTCGGCGACGGTGGTCGGGTCGAACTCGTAAAAGCCTGCGCCGTCGGATATCCCACGGCGGCCGGACGTTATGTTCGTCTCGACCAGCGCTGCTGGTGCGAACCTCTCGCCGAGCTCTCGACGTAGGTAGTTCGACGCGTGGAAGAGGGTGTCGCAGCCGCCCCAGTCGATGAACTCGAGCAACCCGAGAACCGCGAAGCGCGAACCGAATCCGATGCGGACAGCGGTGTCGATGTCCGCGGCGCTCGCCACCCCCTCGGCCACCATGCGCGCGGCCTCGTTCATCACCAACGCCTGGAGCCGGGGGACGATGTACCCGGGCGAGGGGGCGCACACCACGGGGACCTTCCCGACCGCGACCAGCAGGTCGCGGGTGGCTTCGACGGCCCCGGGACTCGTCGCCGTGCCGGGCGCCACCTCGACGAGCGGCATGAGATCGGCCGGGTTGAGCCAGTGCGCGTTGAGGAATCGCGCCGGCGCCGCCAGCGAGCCGGCGAGTTCGTCGACGAGGAAACTCGACGTGGTCGACGCGATGGGGACGGTGTCGCCGACCATGGCCTCGATCCAGGTGAGCGTGTCGCGCTTGACCTCCGCGACCTCGGGCACGGCTTCGAAGACGAGATCCGCCCCGGCCATCGGGGCGAGGGCGTCGACCTCTCCGACGACCGTCACCAGAGCCGCGACGTCCTCGAGGTCCTCGACCGCCAGCAGACCGAGCGTGACCTTGTGCGCGAGTGCCTGCCGAACCGATGCGCGGACCCCGTCGAGATAGGCCGCTGCGCCGGCGCCGCGGTCGCGGAGGTCGACGACCGTCACCGCGACATTCCCGAAGGCCAGCGCAGCGGCGATGCCCTGGCCCATCCGGCCGGCGCCGACAACGGCGACGTGGCGGCCCGTCACTGCGCCGGCCCGTCGTGGAGAAATGCCCGCATGCCGGACGGGTCGAGGTCGGCCAGCCCCAGGTTCGCCAAGGTGCGCCCGCGGGTCGCGGCCGGGCGGCCGGTGACCGCCCCGGCGAGGGCGAGCAGGCCGTCGGCCACCGGAGACGGCACGTCCGCCCACGTCGCCACGGAACTCAGCAGCGCGAGACCAATCTCGACGTCCTCGGTCATGTAGCGGTGGGTCCGCAGGTCGATGCTCTCGCGCCAGTCGCCGCTGTCGGTGAGCTTCTCGTGGGCGGCGTTGCCGTACATCCACTCGTCGCCGTCGGCGGTGTAGTGGTCGGCGAGCGGGAAGTGCGGCGCACCGTAGCCGAGTGCCTCCCGGACCGCGATGCGCTCGGCGTCGAGCGCGGAGGTGACCCGCCGGATGGAGTCCTGGGTACCCTCGTTGTGGATATCCCACGACGGAAAGTGTTCCAGTGGACCGGCATTCATCAGGATGAGCGGCGGGTGGATGATGGGCCCGGCGTTCATCAGCGCGCCGCTGAGGGCGTCCTCGACCCGCTCGACGGCGGGGTAGACCTCGCCGAGAACCGCGAGCGCCCGATCGGTGTGCCGCGCCGGGAAGACCCCCGTGGGCAGACGCGTGGCGTATCCGCTGACCACGACGCGGGTGTCACCGTGTTTGCGCGCGAGGTAGGGCAGGGTGCCGGTCTCGGCGAACGCGACGTCGGCGGGGTTGCCCGCCGCGCGCACGGCTTGGGCGAACACGATCGACCCGAAGCTGCCCGGCGGCAGGTAGACGATCTGACCGTCGCGCAGGTGCGGCGCGAGTTGCCGGGCGAGCGATTCGTGGGCGAAGGCGGGCACCGGCGCGACGACGACCTCGGCGTTGGACACCGCCTCGGCGAGATCGGCGACGATCGAGATGCCACCGCCGGTTCCACCGCCCGTGTCGCCGTCGCCGAGGTGCAGACCGTCGACACCGATCTGCCGCCGGCCGAGGTGATCGTCGATGTCGAGCGTCCCGCGCTCGACCAGCGACGAGAACGCCGCGGAGTCCCGTCGCCACCAGGTGACATGGTGGTCCTTCTCGCTGAGTTCCGCCGCAGCCGCGTAAGAGCCGTGACCTCCGCCGATGACGCAGACTTTCACTGATCGTCCTCCTCGTTTCCGGACCGCCCGTGCGGCCACTGGGTGTTGGGAGGAAACGTAGGAGCGCTGCCGCGGGCTGTCCCGGCGACTGCCGATACCGAAAAAAGTTCACCGCGTGATGCAGGATTGTTGCGTGCCGGACGACCTCGATTATCAGATCGTTCACGCTCTGCAGGTCGCGCCACGGGCGCCCTGGGGCGTGGTCGGCGACGTCGTGGGCGTGAGCGCGGCGACCGCGGCCCGTCGCTGGGAGCGGCTCGTCGACAGTGGGCTCGCCTGGATCGTGACCTATCCCGGTGCCGCGTACCTCAACACCCGCTGCAGCGCCTTCGTCGAGGTCCAGGCGTCGTCGCGGCGCGAGGAGCTCGTCGAGCACCTCGCCGCCGACCGGCATGTGGCCACGATCCAGCGCACCGCGGGCGACGGCGACCTCCTGCTGACCGTGATGGTCCCGGACCTCGGTTTTCTCGGCGACTGGGTGCAGCGCCTCGCCGAGACCGAGGGCGTCGCCAGGACCCGGACGAGGGTGGTGATGCGGGTCTTCGGCGAGAGCGAACGCTGGCGGGTGCACACGCTCTCCGACGCCGACGAGTCGGTGCTCGGCGAGTACCGGCCCGAGCATCGTCCGCTGGTGCACGGACCCGACGAGATGGATCTGCGGCTCATCGCCGCGCTGGCCGAGGACGGTCGACGCTCGGCGGTCGACCTGGCTGCCGCGAGCGGACTGAGTGCGCCGACCGTCCGGCGTCGGCTGACCGCCCTCGTCGCCGAACGCGTTCTGTCGATCAGATGCGAAGTGGCCCATGTCATCAGCGGCTGGCCGGTCACGGCGAACGTGTGGGCGCGGGCGTCGTCGCGGTCGATCTCGGCGCTCGTAGGCGCGCTCGACGACCTGCCCCAGGTGCGGGTGTGTTGCGAGGTGACCGGCACCGCGAACATCGTGATGGGCGTGTGGTTGCACACCATCGGCGAGTTGTCGGAGTTCGAGCAGCAACTCGAGAGCCGGGTACCGGGGCTCGTCGTCGCGGACCGTTCGGTCACGCTGGAGACCCCGAAGCGACTGGGCTCGCTGCTCGACCGGTCGGGCTGCCGCACGGGGTCGGTTCCCGTCGTCCTGTGAGGATCCGTCAGCGGATGGACGATCCGATGCTGATGCCGCCGTCGACGTCGAGGACGATGCCGGTGATGTAGCGGGCGGCGGGGGAGCACAGGAATGCGGCGGCTTCGGCGATGTCCGCGGGATCACCGGTAGTGCGTTGGGGCACTTTGGAAACCAGCTTGTCGCGGGCTGCGGCGTCCATCGAGGCGAGCATCGGGGTTTCGATGAGTCCTGGCGCGATGGCGTTGACGGTGATGCCGTCGCGCGCGGTTTCCAGTGCGAGGGTGCGGGTGAGTCCGACGATGCCGGCCTTGGCCGCGACGTAGTTGGACTGACCGAAGTTCCCGCGCCAGCTCATCGAGGAGAACGACACTATCCGCCCGTACTGGTTGGCACGCATGTGGGGGAGTGCGGCGCGGGCGCAGAAGAAGGTGCCGGACAGGGAGACGTTGATCACCGCGTGCCAGTCGGCGTCGGAGATGTTCTCGGCACGGTTGTCGCGGATGATGCCGGCTGCGTTGACCAGGACGTCGATGCGACCGTGCCTTTCGGCGATCGAGTCGATCCACTCGGTCACCCGAGTGGAGTCGGTGACATCGATGGCGTCGGCGTGGCATTCCCGGCCGACGGCGGCGGCGATCGTGTCGGCGGTGGCCCGGGCCGTGTCGGCATTGACGTCACCGATGACGACAATGGCTCCCTCGGCGGCGAACTGCTGGGCCATGGCTGCTCCGAGTCCTTGGGCGCCGCCGGTGATGACGACCACCTGTGAGTCGAAACGGTTCATCGTCGTGCTCCTGTCTGAGATACCGCGGTCTGGGGCACTGCGGGTGCCGATGTTGTCGGTCGAGTGAGGAATTTCTTCAGTGCAGTGGGGACGTCGTGTGCGCGCCAGTGTGCGTCGAACGTGTCGAGCTCGAGGGCGAGGCCGGTGTGCGGGTCGACGGTGTCGAGGTCGAACAACAGTCGTTTGTAGCGTGCCTGGGCGGGACCGTGCTGATCGGTGAGGATGCGTGCGGCCGCCGTGGCGGCGTCGACGAGGGTGTCCTCGGTTACCACGCTGTGCAACCAGCCCGTGGGCATGAGTTGTTGTGCGGCAACGAGTTCACCGGTCAAGGCCAGCCAACGGGCCATCGAGGCGCCGAGTTTGCGCGGGAGTCGGACGCTGGCGCCGCCGGCGGGAAGCAGGTTGTTGCGGACATGGCCGTCGCCGATGAGTGCGGTGTCGGCGGCGATCACCACGTCGCAGGCCAATGCCAGCTCCATGCCGCCGGCGACCGCGTGCCCGTGGATCGCGGCGATCACGGGTAGCCTGCTGGTCTCCAGTCGGGTGCACAGGGCGGAGACGTCGCGGAGGAACTCGATGGGTGACTCGCCGTGTTCGTCGAGCTCGAGGAAGTACTTCAGGTCCGCACCGGCGCAGAACGACGGGCCGGCCCCGGTGAGCACGATCGCGCCTGCGTCGGGATCGGCTTCGGCGTCGCTCAGTGCGCGGTCGAGATCGGCGATGAGTTCGGCGTTGAGCGCGTTACGACGACGCGGCCGGTTGAGGGTGAGGATCCGGATCGGTCCATCGGCGGCGACGAGAACGGTCGGGGTGTCCCCGGTGCCCACGGGGTCTCCGGCGCTCACGACGGCGAGCCTTCGGTGGTCTGTTCGCGGCGCTGCTTGCGCAGTTCGGCGCGCTGGATCTTGCCGCTCGGGGTCTTGGGCAGGGTCGGGACCAGGTGCACTTGCCGGGGGTAGGCGTGGGCGGCGTAGTGGGTCTTGACCCATTGCTGCAGTTCGCTTTCCGTGGTCGCCTCGTCGACGGTCCAGTTCGATGCGAGCACGACGAAGGCCTCGACCACTTCACCCCGGACGCGGTCGGGTGCGGCGATGACGGCGCATTCGGCGACTGCGGGATGGGTGAGCAGCACCGACTCGACGTCGAAGGGCCCGATCCGGTAACCGGCCATCAGGATGACGTCGTCGTCGCGGGAGGAGAACCGGATGACGCCGTCGGAGTCGATCGTGGCGATGTCGCCGGTCAGGAAGTAGCGTCCGTCGCCGCGGAAGCGCTTCGCCGTCGCCTCGGCGTTGCCGGCGTAAGCGGTGAAGGTCATGAAGTCGCTGGCGGTGACGTCGACGGCCAGCTGTCCCACCTCACCGAAGTCCGCGGCGACATCGGTGTCGGTCCGCAGGACGGTCATCTGCCAACCCGGTAGGGACACCCCCATGGCGCCGGCGACGATGGGTCGTTCGAGGAGCCGGTGGTGGGGATAGCCGATCGGCATGCCCAGTTCGGTCTGCCCGTAATGGTCGTGGACCTGCAACCCGAGGACCTGTTGTGCCCACTCGTTGACCTCGGGTGTCAGTGGCTCGCCGGCGCTGGACAACCGCTTGAGGGACAACCCCTCCGGCGCGGCGTCCGACGAGGTCAACAGACCGCGATACACCGTCGGCGCGGCGGCGTAGTCGGTCACGCGCAGCTCGTCGAGCACTGCCCAGGTCGCCTGCGGGGAGAACCCTCCGCGGGTCAGCGTGGTGGTGATCCCAGCGGCGAGCGGTGCCACGATCGCGGTGTAGAGCCCGTAGGCCCATCCCGGATCCGCGCCGCACCAGAACACGCTCTCGGCGTCCACCCCGAGGCCGAACTCGAGGTAACTCTGCCACCCGGCGGCATAGCGCACCGGGTGCACGACGCCCTTCGGCTTGCCGGTGGTTCCCGAGGTGAACATGTGGACCAGGGGTCCGTCGCCGCCGACGGCCACCGAGGTCTGCCCGGCCACGTCACCGGCGGACACCGCCTGCGTCAGCGCGGCCAAGGATCCGTCGGAGGCCTCGGCGGTGTTGACGACCAGTTCCCATGTGCCGTCGGGCACTTTGTGGGCCTGGTCCTCGTCGGCGATCACCACCGTCACGTCGGCATCGACCAGCCGTGAGGACACCGCGGCCTCCGCGAACGCGGTGAACAGCGGCGCGTACACCGCGCCCAGGCGCCAGATGCCCACGACCACGGCCAGCAACTCCGGGCTCTTGCCCATCAGGGTCGCCACTCGGGACCCCTGACCGACCCCGCGCGCGGCGAGGACGGCGGCCACCCGCTTCGACGACTCGGCCAGTTCGCCGAAGGTGACCTGCCGGATCGAGCGGTCCGCGTCGACGAACGTCAGTGCCACGGCTTCGGTGGGGTGCCGGTCGCAGAGCAGGTGGGCGACATCGACGCCGTCGCCGGTGTAGGTGGCGAGGATCTCGCGCACGCGTGTGTCAACAGGGGATGCCATGGCCAACTCCAATGGTGAACTCAGGTCCGTGCCGGAAAAACACTGGGTACTTAAAAATAGCACAAAGTACCCACTTTTGTACCACGCCGATTACGTTCCGCCGTCGAGTTCGATTCGTGTGTCAGACTCGCGGGATGGCGGAAGTGGTGAATCGCGGGCGTGCGCAGGTGAAGACGCCGCGACGACGGCGGGTGGACGCGACTCGGCGCGCCGACCTGCTGGACAGCATCGAAGAGATCTTCCTCGCCGAGGGCTTCACCACCGTCACCGTCGGGGAGCTGACGGAACGTCTGCATTGCTCGCGGGCGACGCTGTACAGCGTCGCGCCGACCAAGGAGCAGATGGTCGTACTCGCGACCAAGCGATTCTTCGGGTCATCGGCCGAACTCATCGAGCAGCGTGTTGCCGAGCATGACGAGGCGCGCACGCGCATCCTCGTCTACCTCGGCGGTGTGGCCGAGGCGATGCGCCGCAATTCGCAGGCGTTCTACGACGACATGGTCGCCTTCGGGCCGACCGCCCAGATCTATGCGCGTAACACCGAGCGTGCCGCCGAACGTGTGCGCGAGCTGATCGAGGAAGGCATCGAGGCGGGCGACTTCCGGGCAACCGACGGGAACTTCGCCGCCCAGCTGGTGGCGCTGGCCATCGAAGGTGTCCAGTCCGGAGTTCTCCTCGAACGCACCGGGATGAGTGCCGCCGACGCTTTCGGCGAACTGGGAACCCTTCTTCTCAACGGACTTCTGGCCGATCGGTGAGGGCGCCGTCGCGTCTTCGGAGCTGACTCCGCCCACGGTTCGCCCTTGTGCACTCGACCAGTTGGGTCTTGTAGTGGCGAACACCTCACGGTACTTTCATCAACTACCGGGTACCAATAAAAGTACCTGGCTGGGTCGCCCGTCGAGCCGGGTGCTTCTGCCGAACGGGCATTTCCCCTGTCGCGTGTTGCCGGCGCGATCAGGTCTGACAAGGAGACGATGTGAAGTACTTGTACGAACCCGACGTCGAGGTCACGGCCCGTGACGGGGTGGCCCTGATGTCGGATGTGTGGCGCCCGCTGGAGGGTCAGGCGCCGACGTTGCTGATCCGGATTCCCTACGACCGGCGCATGTCGGGTCAATTCGGCGGGCCCAGCAGTCCCGCTCCCTCGCTGATGGCCCTTGTCAACGCCGGCTACGCGGTGGTGCTCCAAGACGCGCGCGGGACCACCGCGTCCGGGGGAACCTTCGAGCCGAAGGTCAACGAAATCGCCGATGGGCAGGACACCGTCGAGTGGATTCGTACCCAGGGCTGGTCGGATGGCAATGTCGCCATGTACGGCAGCTCGTATATGGGGATGGTCCAGTGGGCGGTGGCCACCAGCGGCGACGCTCCCGGCCTGCGCGCGATCGCGCCCACCAACGCGGCGGCGAATTGGTACACCAACCTCTGGTACTCCCCGGGCGGAGCGATGTCGCTGAGCCTGGACACGTGGTGGAACGCGTTGACCTACGCCGGGCAGGAGCAACGAGCTCTCGTCTCCGGCGCCGGCCAGGACCCGACAACTCTGTACCGTCTGGCCGGCTACCTGCGCGACCCGTTGCCGCTCAACGACGCCACACCCCTGGCCGACCTGCCGATCCACGGCAAGGGCCGCTGGTTCGACGACTGGATCGCCCATCCTGACTTCGACGACTACTGGGCGAGTCAGGACTGGTCGGGTCCGGAGTCCATGGGGAAGGTGACCGTCCCCGTCCTCTCGATCGGCGGCTGGTACGACCTGAAGATCAACGGCACCGTCGAAGGGTTCATCGGCGTCCGCACGCAAGGCGGCTCCGACGACGCCCGCGACAAGTCACGCCTGATCATCGGCCCCTGGGATCACCTGAACTGGACCGGCCTATACACCGACCGGCACTTCGGCAACGAGGCTGCGGCCGACGTCACGCCCTTCCATGTCGCCTTCTTCGACGAACACGTCCGCGGCATCGTCCCCGACTCGCCGGCCCCGCGGGTGCGCATCTTCGTCATGGGCATCGACCAGTGGCGCGACGAAGCCGACTGGCCACTGCCTGACACCCAGTACACCGACTACTACCTCGCAGGCGACCGATCGGCGGCGACCCGCCACGGGGACGGCGCCCTGCAGACGGCGCCACCGGCAGCCGAGTTCGTCGATGAGTTCACCTACGACCCGCGCAACCCGGTCCCCACCACGGGCGGAGCCCTGTTGCCCGCCGAACCGGGACTGATCGGACCTGTCGACCAGTCTGTCGTCGACAACCGCGACGACATCCTCTGCTACGTGACCCCCGTCCTCGACGAGCCCCTCGAGGTGACCGGCCACGTCGAGGCGACCGTGTTCGTCTCGTCCAGTGCGGTGGACACAGACATCACCGCCAAGCTGGTCGACGTCTTCCCCGACGGCCGCGCCATCAACCTCTGCGACGGAGTGCTGCGGCTTCGCTACCGAGACGACCTCTCCCGGCCGACGCCACTGACCCCCGACGAGGTCTACGAAGTCACGGTGAAACTGGGTGTCACGTCAAACGTGTTCCTTCCCGGACATCGCCTGCGCCTGGACATTTCGAGCAGCAACTTCCCCCGCTTCGACCGCAACACCAACACCGGCGGGTTCATCGCCACCGAGTCCATCGACGACGCGGTGATCGCCACCAACCGCGTGCTGCACGGACCCGCACACCCCAGCCGGCTGACCCTGCCGATCATCTCCCGCTGACACCGGCCGACCAGCGAACCTCGGCGTCTGTCCTGGCGACGACGCCGAGGTCACGCTTACGGTGGGGGCATGCACCCGCATCCACCTGTCGTCGCACTGCTGACCTCGCCGGACACCCTCCCCCCGGGAAACCTGGCCGAGATCGAAGAACTCGCGACGGTACGACTCTGCACCGCAGACGATCTCGGCGCCGCCCTGCCGGGCGCGGACGTTCTCGTGCTGTGGGACTTCTTCTCCCGCGGGCTCGCCGAGCACTGGGGTGAGGCGACGACATCCCTGCGCTGGGTGCATGTGTGTGCCGCGGGAGTGGATTCGCTGCTCTTCGACGAACTGCGGTCCTCGGATGTCGTCGTCACCAATGCCCACGGCGTCTTCGACCGTCCCATCGCGGAATTCGTCCTCGCCGCGATCCTCGCCCATCACAAGGGTTTACACGAGTCGATGGCCTTGCAGCGCGACCACGAGTGGCGACACCGCGAGACGGTGGCGACCCACCGCACCTCCGCGCTGGTGATCGGTACCGGCGGGATCGGTCGAGCGATCGCGAAACTGCTTCGCGCCGTGGGTATCCGGGTGGTGGGAGCGGGCCGGACCGCGCGCGCGTCGGATCCTGACTTCGGACACGTCGTCGCCACCGACGACCTCGCCGCGCACGTGGGCGGTTTCGACACCGTCGTCGCGATCGCTCCGCTGACCGAGCAGACCGCCGGCATGATCGACGCGAAAGTACTGGCGGCGATGAAACCCGGCGCGCACCTCGTCGACGTCGGACGCGGCGAACTGGTCGACGAGGCGGCCCTCGTCGCGTCGCTCCGGTCGGGGCATCTGGGGGCGGCCACGCTCGACGTCTTCGTCACCGAGCCGCTGCCCGCCGACAGCGAACTGTGGGACCTGCCCGGGGTCGCGATCTCGGCTCACATGAGCGGAGACGCCGTCGGATGGCGCGAGGCGCTGGCCGAGCAGGTCCTCGACAACCTCCGGCGCTACGTCGCGGCGGGCACCGAGGAGCCGGCCGACGTGCTGGTCAACGTCGTCGACAAGGAACGCGGGTACATCCGGGTAGGCGGATGACCTCACCGTGGGCCTGCCGATAGTAGGCTGTAGCGCGATGACCACCGTCTATTTCCTGATCGCCGCCGTGGCCCTACTGGGTGCGGGTGTCCTGTTGTGGCTCGACCGCCAGCGGTCGAGCGTTGCACGGCACCAGCGTGCGGTCTGGGGCGACGAGCACGAGTTCAAGTTCCGCGAGTCGGACACCAAGCTGCGCAAGGTCTTCCGTCGCGCCACCATGAACGTGGGCGACCACATCCCGGTGCAGGACGTCGCCTACGGACACTACGCCGGCGTGGAGGCCGTGGTCTTCGACCTCGCCGAGACCGCGACCGTGATCGCCGTCCGACGGTCCTCGCCGTCGCATGTCGTCGTCGACCTGCGGCACGAAGACGTCCTCGCCCCCGCGGAGGAGGACGTGGAACTGCTGGGCGCGATGGGCCCGCGCGTCATGTTCTCCAACAACCTCGACGTCGCCCGCCGGGTGTGCGACCGCCGGATGGTCGCGCTCGCCAACAAGGCGCCCGCGTTCGTCGAGGTCCTGTGGAACGAGGGCAACTGGGCGCTCGGTTCGATGCCGGTGACCAACGACCCGGCCAAGCTGAACACCGGCCTGGAGGTCGTCCGCCGGTTCGCCGACCTTCTCCGGGTGCTGCCGCCGACGCGGGAACCCGAGGACTCGCCGGATCCGCGCGACCCGCACGGACCCACCCGGGCCGAGCTCGCCGACGAGAAGACCGAGTCACTGCGGGACAAGCGCAGGAGACAGGCCGCGGGCGCGCCGACCGGCGGTGGGTCACCGGCCGGGGAGTCCGAGAACCAGGCAGCGACGCGGAAGCCGCCGGTTCCGTCCCCGGCGTCGCCGACGACCGGAGGCCGGCGGATGACCCCGATGCCCGTGCGCGGGTCCGGGACCCGCGGGTCGGCCGGAACGGCTGACGAGACACCTCGCCGGGACACCGGCGAGCGGCCCAACCGCCACCGCAACTGATCGCGCCACCACCCCACGCAGCCGGAGATCGAATCCCGGCACGTCGATCGAGAGGGAAGTCGCATGTCCTCGTCCGCACCGGTTCCCGCCGAGACCCCGCGGGTCGACCCGGCCGCGAAGGCACAGCTGGCCGAACTCGTCCGCGAGCTCGCCGTCGTGCACGGCAGGGTGACGCTGTCGTCCGGTAAAGAGGCCGACTACTACGTCGACCTGCGTCGGGCGACCCTGCATCACGAGGCCTCGCGGCTCATCGGGCGGCTGATGCGCGAACTGACCGCGGACTGGGACTACGTCGCCGTCGGTGGCCTGACCCTCGGTGCGGACCCCGTGGCGACGTCGATCATGCACGCCGACGGGAAACCGGTCGACGCCTTTGTCGTCCGGAAAGCGGCCAAGACGTACGGCATGCAACGCCAGATCGAGGGGCCCGACATCGAAGGCCGAGACGTCCTCGTCGTCGAGGACACCAGCACGACCGGCGCCTCGCCGTCCGCGGCTGTCGAGGCCGTGCGCGGCGTCGGCGGCAACGTCGTCGGTGTGGCCACCGTCGTCGACCGCGCGACCGGCGCCGATGCGGTCATCACCGCGCTCGGCGTGCCGTACCGCTCCCTCCTGGATCTCGGCGATCTCGGGCTTGCCTGACGCCGGGTCGGGGGACCCCGACGATCTCCCAGCCCCGGATCCCGCCGAGGATCCCGAGGTCGTGCCCGGTCCCACCGAGTGGCAGACCGGGCCGACCGTCGGCGTGGGGCCGTGGGCCGACGAACACCCCGGCCGTCCCGTTCCCGACGATCCGCGCCTCGACGGCGAGCTTCTCGCGCACGGTGACACGCGCAACGTCGTCGACGCCTATCGGTACTGGTCGCGGGAGGCGATCGTCGCCGACATCGACGCGCGCAGGCACCCGCTGCACGTCGCCATCGAGAACTTCGCACACGACGCGAACATCGGCACGGTGGTCCGCACCGCCAACGCCTTCGCGGTGGCCGCCGTCCACATCGTCGGACGACGCCGCTGGAACCGTCGCGGAGCGATGGTGACCGACCGCTACCAGCACCTGATGCACCACGAGACGGTGTCCGATCTCATCTCCTGGGCTCGCGACGAAGGGCTGACCGTGGTGGCGGTGGACAATACCCCCGGTGCTCGTCCCCTCGAGACAGCCGATCTACCCCGCGACTGCGTACTGCTGTTCGGTCAGGAGGGCCCCGGGGTCAGCGACGACGCCCAACGTGAGGCCGACCTCACGGTGTCGATCGCCCAGTTCGGCTCGACGCGCAGCATCAACGCGGGCGTGGCGGCCGGGATCGCCATGCACGCATGGGTCCGGCAGCACGCCGACCTCGACGCCGCGTGGTGAGAGGAGCTCAGTTCTTCGCGTCGTCGGACGCGGGGAGGGGCTCCTCCTCGACGACCTTCTTGCGCGAGCGAAGAATGCGCTTGACGATCTCGGTGATGATCGGCAGAACCGAGATGAAGACGATGAACAGGAAGATGTAGTCGATGTTGTCGCGGATGAACTCGATCTGGCCCAGGAAGTAGCCGAGCAGCGTGACTCCCGCACCCCAGGCGACCGCGCCGATGATGTTGTACGTGAGGAAGATCGGGTACCGCATCTTCGCGGCTCCGGCGACCAGCGGAGCGTAGGTCCGCACGATGGGGACGAAGCGCGCGAGGATGATCGTCACCGGACCATGCTTCTCGAAGAACTCGTGCGCCTCCTCGATGTAGACCTGCTTCAGGATCTTCGCGTCCGGCCGGAACAGCGAATACCCTGCCTTCTTGCCGATCCAGTAGCCGACCTGGTCGCCGAGGAAGGCCGCGATGGGGATCAGGACGAGGAGCACCCACAGCGGGGCGAAGGGCTCGATCTCCGCCGACTTCGCCGCCACGATGAGCCCGGCGGTGAAGAGCAGCGAGTCGCCGGGGAGCAGCGGGAACAGCAGACCCGACTCGATGAACACGACCAACAGCAGACCGGCCAGCATCCACGTGCCGAACGAGTTGAGCAGGTTCACCGGATCCAGGAATCCCGGCAGGAGCGCCAGGTTGGTGGTCGTGGTGGCAAGCGCGGAGTCGATCACGGGGACCCAGAGTACCTGCGCGTGGGGCGAGGACAGAATCTCACGGGTCCGCCACCGCCGGTTTCCAGCAGGTCCGGGCATGAATGGTGCCCGCGCCGGGTGATGTGGCACCTGCCATACTGAGTGAAGTCCGGCCGCGGGAAGTCCGGCTGCTCGCCACCGAAGCACCAATCGACGGCGAGAGAACCCGAACACCAGAGCACATCAACACCCTGGAGGATCCGTCGATGCCCATTGCAACCCCGGAGCAGTACGCCGAGATGTTCGACAAGGCGAAGAAGGGCGGTTACGCATTCCCCGCGATCAACTGCACCTCGTCGTCGACGATCAACGCCGCCATCAAGGGTTTTGCCGACGCAGGCAGTGACGGGATCATCCAGTTCTCGACCGGTGGCGCCGAGTTCGGGTCCGGACAGGGTGTCAAGGACATGGTGACCGGTGCGGTCGCGCTCGCCGAGTTCGCGCACGTCGTCGCCGAGAAGTACGACGTCCTCATCGGCCTGCACACCGACCACTGCCCCAAGGACAAGCTCGACACCTACGTCCGCCCCCTGCTGCAGGTGTCGCAGGAGCGCGTCGACGCCGGCCGCAACCCGCTCTTCCAGTCGCACATGTGGGACGGCAGCGCCGTGCCGCTCGACGAGAACCTGGAGATCGCCAAGGAGCTGCTGGCCAAGGCGGGTGCAGCCAACATCATCCTGGAGATCGAGATCGGCGTGGTCGGCGGCGAGGAGGACGGCGTCGAGAACGAGATCAACGACAAGCTGTTCACCACCCCCGAAGACTTCGAGAAGACCATCGAGGCCCTCGGTGCCAGCGACTCGGGCAACCGCTACCTGCTCGCCGCGACCTTCGGCAACGTGCACGGCGTCTACAAGCCGGGCAACGTGAAGCTGCGCCCCGATGTCCTCAACACCGGCCAGGAAGTCGCCGCGAAGAAGCTGGGCCTCGGCGACGGAGCCAAGCCCTTCGACTTCGTCTTCCACGGCGGATCGGGCTCGCTCAAGAGCGAGATCGATGAGGCCCTGAGCTACGGCGTCGTGAAGATGAACGTCGACACCGACACGCAGTACGCCTACACCCGCCCGGTCGCCGGCCACATGTTCAGCAACTACGACGGTGTGCTGAAGGTCGACGGCGACGTCGGCAACAAGAAGGTCTACGACCCGCGCAGCTGGTCGAAGAAGGCCGAGACCAACATGAGCGAGCGCGTCGTCGAGGCGTGTAACGACCTCAAGTCCAACGGCAAGTCCCTGACTGCCTGACGGAGAGTCCCACGATCGCTGCCCGCACCCCGAAGGGGTGCGGGCAGTTGTCTTTTCGCCTGATCGATCCCGTGCGTCGCGCCGGCCCGGTGGAGTGCCTCAGGTGAGGGCGAGCCCGACGACGACCGCGGCGGCGAGCGCGACCATCACCAGCGCCGCGATGACGACGGCCGGGTCGACGCGCGACCGGGACCGTTGCGGCGAACCGACGTCGTAGGGACGGATTCGATTGCTTCGGACCCGGTTGTCCGGCACGGGACGGATGTCCGTCGAAAGACCCCGGCGTGGCGCCGTGCCCGCGGGTGGTGCCGGTCGGGACGGGGGCGTGAAGTAGCCCGGCGCAGAACGGTCACCCGGGCCGGCCGGCGGTGGGCCGGACCGATGTCCGCTCGTCACGTGGGGTTGCAGACCTTCCAGTCGTCGCCGTCGCGCTGCAGGTTCAGCGTGACGGTCTCGGGCTGATCGGGTGAATTGGTGTGTACCGCGACCACTTCGACGACGGCCTGATCACCGCCTTCGACGACGCGGACCGCGTTGATCGCCTGCGTCTGCACGAGTTCGTTGCGGGCCCGTTGCGCCTCGTAGGTGCGCTGGTACGCGGCGTCGTCGAAATCGCTGTAGAACGCGTTGAGCTCGCCGCAGGTGACCGACCGCAGGGTCGAGAGGTCACCCTCGTACAGCGCGGTCGTGTAGTCCATGGCCACGGTCGCGGCCTCGTCGGCGGGCGCCGGTGCGCGCAGGCTGTTGTAGGCGAAGATCCCGCCGACGACGGCCACGATCACCACCACGACCGCTGCCGCCGCGATCAGCAGACCCTTGCCGCGCTTCTTCTTCGGTGACGTGGGGCCGCTACCCGGGATGACCTGCGGTTCGCGGTCGGTGGTCGTCCATCCCTCGGTCGATGCAGCAACGGCCGGCTCCGGTGTGGTCCGGGCCTCCTCCTCGGCCGGCGCGGACGTCTCGCTCCGCGCAGAGGCGGCGGCAGCGGCTGCCGCGGGGATCACGGTCGTCGCCGCGTCCGATCCGGAGTCCTCTGCGTCAGCCTCGGTCTCCGTGTCGGAGGTTTCCGTCTCGGTCGTGTCGTTGCTCCCACCGGCGGGGACGGCGATCGCCTCGGTCGGCGAGTCGGCCTCTGTCTCCGCCGTCTCGTCCGCCGCTGTCTCGTCCGCTGCTGCCTCGGGTGCCTCGTCCTCGAGAACCGCCGGCTCGGTCGTGTCGGTCGCGTCGGCCGGTTCGTCGTCCACCGGTTCCGCCTCGGCGTCCGGGTCGACGACGGGGTCCTGGTCTGCTTGTGATGCGATAACGGACTCGTCCGGTGCAGTCTCGTCCGGCGCGGATTCGTCCGTCGCCGTGTCGTCGTCCACCGGCTCGGCTTCGGCTTCGGCCTCCGCGTCGGCATCGGTCTCGTCGACGGTGTCGGTCTCGGCGTCGGAGTCACCGGGAGCCGATCCGGCTGCCACTGCGGCCGCACCCGCCGCTGCCACACCGGCGCTGACCGCGGTACCCGTCGACGGATCCGTGTCGTCGGGAAGCGTCGGTTCGGCGGTCGCCTCGGCATCCGAATCCGACTCGGACTCAGTGGATTCAGAAGCGGGGGATTCGGACTCGGGGGATTCGGATGCGGGGGTCTCGGACTCGGGAGCCTCGGCGTCGGGCGCCCCGGTCTCGGTGTGCGACACCGATGCATCGGAGTCGGCGAGCTCGGCTTCGGGGGAAGCTGCGTCGGGCTCCGGGGCGGTCGGGTCGATGTCGTCGAGGTCCTCGAGCTCGGCGGCGTCGGGGAGATCCGACCGTTGGATGACGGTGGTCGCCGAGTCGCTCGGGCCGAGGCGCTTCGGTGCAGGAGTGGCGTCGTCGGGGGCGCTGTCGTCGGCAGCGGTCTCGCCGGTCTCCGCGGACTCGGGTTCCGCACTCAGCGGGTCGATGTCGTCCAGGTCCTCGAGGTCCTCGGCCGACGGCAGGCTGTCGCGGTTGATCACCTGGGTGGCGCCGTCGATCCCGCGCCCACCCTTCGGTTTCGGTGCTGCGGGCTTCTTCGCGGCACCGTCCGCCGTGGACGCGTCTGCCGTGGACTCCGCGGCGGTCGCCTCGGTCGTCGCGGCCTTGTCCTCGGCGGTCTCGTTCTTGGTGGAATCGTCCACAGCTGGCTCGCGGCCCTCTCTGCTGGTGCTGGGTGGAGTGGCGTCGGTGCCGGCCGGAGTGGTGCCGGGCACCGGTCGTGCACCCGTCCGGCGAGCGCGACGATCTTCCCGAACCTGTTTCAGGGTCGACAATGCCCTGGTGACAGCAGCTCTCGGCCTCTCGGATCGCGCCATCGACTGTTTCACCCCGTATTCGCCATCGCACGACTTCGGTCCGGCCGCCCGACGACGCCGATCACCGGGGGCAGCAGGACCGATTGCGTCATTCACCCTAGCGAACGGCCCGACATTCCAGCACTAGGGCGTTTGATCGAACGGACGGCCCCGGGCGGCACGATGCTTGAATAGAGGACATGACGTCTTTCGGAGATCTTCTCGGCCCGCAACCGGTTCTGCTCACCGGGGACGACGACGCCGAATCAGACCTGCTCAACGGTGCCGCCGCGGCGGAGGTCGCGGCCGCGCATCCGACCGCCTCGATCGCCTGGGCCTACCTTGCCGAGGCGGCTCTCGAGTCGTCGAAGACCGCCGCGGCCGGTGACGACATCGACTCTGCCGCGGTGATCGCGGCGTACGCCTATGCGCGCACCGGTTACCACCGCGGCCTCGATCAACTGCGACGACACGGCTGGAAGGGTTTCGGGCCGGTGCCGTGGAGCCACGAACCCAATCGCGGCTTCCTACGGTGCGTCGGGGCGCTCGCCCGGGCCGCCGAACTGATCGGCGAGGAAGACGAACACCTGCGTTGCCTCGACCTGCTCAACGACAGCGATCCACGCGCGGCCGCCGAACTCGGCCTCGTGTGATCCGACCGGTCACCCGCGGATGACGTCCGCCTGATGGCAGCAAGACCCGCGAACCCGTCGTATCCGCGCCGGGTGTTCAACGCGATGCCCGCGCCGCTGAAGAACCGGCTGCGCCGGCTACGCGTGTCGTTGGTGCCGATCGTCCAGTGTGCGCTGGCCGCCGGGGTGTCGTGGTGGATCGCGGTGGAGGTCTTCGTCCATCCCGATCCGTTCTTCGCGCCCATCGCCGCGGTGATCTCCCTCGGCCTGTCCCTCGGGCAGCGGTGGCGCCGGGCCGCCGAACTCGTCGGCGGCGTCGCGATCGGCATCCTCGTCGGCGACCTCTTCATCAGCCTGGTCGGCGAGGGGGCCTGGCAGATCATGGTCGTCGTCGCCCTGGCGATGACGGTGGCGGTCTTCCTCGACGACGGCCCGCTCGTCCCCATGCAGGCGGCCTCGTCGGCCGCGCTGGTCGCGACGCTCCTCCCGCCCGGCGGCGTGGCGGGTTTCCATCGCGCGCTCGACGCGCTCATCGGCGGGCTGGTCGGCATCCTCGTGGGGGCGCTCCTGCCGGTGAATCCGGCGAGCCGGGCGCGCCGGGACGCGGCCGGCGTCCTCGCGACGGTCCGCGACGCCGCCCGCCAGCTGGCCACCGGACTGCGCGAGCGCGACGAGGAACTCATCGCCGCCGCACTCGAGTCCGGGCGCGGGACGCAGGCCGCGATCAACAAGATGCGGTCGGACATGACCGGCGGGCGCGAGGTCACGCGCATCTCACCGCTCTACTGGGGCTCCCGGATGCGGCTGGACCGGATCTCGGCGACCGCCGACCCCATCGACAACGCGGTCCGCAACTTCCGCATCATCGCGCGGCGTTCGCTCGGCATGACCCAGCGGGGTGTGCCGGTGCTCCCCGAGCTGATCGAGATCATCGACGATCTCGCCGGGGCCTTCGAGGTGCTGCGCGCGATGATGATGGCCGATCCCGGTGAGGAACCCGATCAGGCCGACGCGGCCCGGGTGATCCGCAGCATCGTGCGCAAGGCCCGCGTCGACCTGGTAACCAACAGCGAGTTGTCGGAGGC
Source organism: Gordonia sp. KTR9 (assembly GCF_000143885.2). Taxonomy (NCBI): domain Bacteria; kingdom Bacillati; phylum Actinomycetota; class Actinomycetes; order Mycobacteriales; family Gordoniaceae; genus Gordonia; species Gordonia sp. KTR9. The sequence continues at coordinate 4,582,149 of NC_018581.1, read as the reverse complement.
CGCGCTGCTCGCCGAGATCCGCTCGCTGCTCGTGGACCTGCTGATGACGGCGGGTCTGCGCAGGTCCTCCGCACTGGCGACCCTCCGGAGCTGACCGACCTGTTGCCACATATGCGAACTTCTGCATATATTGACCGGCATCATGGGGCACTCACATTCGCACTCGCACGCTCCCACGGCCGGGGGCCGGCGCCGCCTCTGGCCGATGGTGCTGGCCGTCGCGCTCATCGGCGGCTACTTCGTCGTCGAACTCGTCACCGGCATCCTGGTGAACTCGCTGGCGCTGATCGCCGACGCCGGACACATGCTGACCGACGTCGTCGCGCTCGTCATGGGCCTGATCGCACTGCTGCTCGGCCGGCACGGGCGGACCACCGACACCCGTAGTTTCGGTTGGCACCGCGCCGAGGTGTTCACCGCGGTCGCCAACGCCGTACTGCTGATGGGCGTCGCCGTCTTCGTGCTCTACGAGGCGGTCGAGCGGATCGGCAGCGATCCGCAGGTCCCGGGCCTCACCCTGATCGTCGTGGCCCTGGTGGGCCTGCTGGTGAACCTCGGGGTCATGCTGCTGCTGCGGGCCGACGCGAAGGAATCGATCGCGGTCCGCGGCGCATATCTGGAGGTGCTGGCCGACGCCGTCGGCAGCGTCGGCGTACTCGTGGCCGGCATCGTCGCGATGACGACCGGATGGGGTTACGCCGACATCGTCGTCGCGGTTCTGATCGCGCTGTGGGTGGTTCCGCGGGCGGTGCGACTGGCACTCGACGCGCTGCGCATCCTGAACCAGCAGGCGCCGGCCCACGTCGACGTCGAGGCATTACGGGCCGATCTGGCCGACATCCCGGTGGTCGACGACGTGCACGACCTCCATGTCTGGACGCTCACGACCGGGATGGATGTGGCCACCGTGCATCTCGGCAGCAGTCGGCCCAATGCCGAGGTGTTGCCCGCCGCGCAGGCCGTCCTGGCGCGCCACGGTCTCGAGCACGCGACGGTGCAGATCGATCCCGACGATCACCAGCGACGGTGCCGGGAGGAGATGACCTGGTGACCGCGCGCCGTCGAGCCGCGGACAGGCCCCACATCGCGGCCGGCTGACGCCCGAGCAGCGGTCGCAACTTTTCGTTCACGCTGATTCGTAGTCGCCGGATCGGGCGGCCGCGTCGTTACCGTGTGTCGGTCATGGCTACCTCCACACTCGCAGCTGCGCCGGTCGTCGAGACCGATGCCGAGCGTCGCAAGCGCCTCCGCACCGTCGTCGCGGCAAGTCTTCTCGGCACGACCGTCGAGTGGTACGACTTCTTCCTCTACGCGACCGCGGCGAGCCTCGTGTTCAACCAGCTGTTCTTCCCCGACCAGAGTTCGTTCGTCGGCACGCTGCTGTCCTTCGCCACGTTCGCGGTGGGCTTCGTGGTGCGTCCGATCGGCGGAATCGTGTTCGGGCACATCGGCGATCGCATCGGCCGCAAGCGCACACTCGCGATCACGATGGTGATGATGGGCGTCGCGACCGCCCTGATGGGCGTGCTGCCGACCGCGGCGTCGGTCGGTGTGCTCGCCCCGATCCTGTTGCTGCTCCTGCGGGTCGTGCAGGGGTTCGCGCTGGGCGGGGAGTGGGCTGGTGCGGTCCTGCTGTCGGTCGAGCACAGTCCGGACGGCAAGCGCGGTCTGTTCGGGAGCATCCCCCAGATCGGTCTGGCGCTCGGACTCGCACTGGGTACCGGTGTGTTCGCACTGCTGCAGGTGGTCCTCGACGAGCAGGCGTTCCTGACCTACGGCTGGCGCATCGCGTTCCTGGTGAGCATCGTCCTCGTGGTCATCGGCTTCGTCGTGCGCCTGAAGGTGGACGAGACGCCGGCGTTCGCCGAGGTCGCCGAACTCGCGAAGAAGTCCACGGCACCGCTGCGTGACGTCGTGGTCCCGCCGAACACGCGCAACACCGTCCTCGGTCTCCTTGCCCGGTGGGGTGAGGGCTCCGCCTTCAACACCTGGGGCGTCTTCGCGATCGCTTACGCCACCAGCGAACTCGACATGGAGAAGGTCCCGGTCCTGGTGGCCGTGACGATCGCGTCGCTGGTGATGGCGGCCCTGCTGCCGTTCTCCGGCCTGCTCACCGACCGCTATGGCGCCAAGACGATCTACCTCATCGGGATCACCGCCTACGGCGTGGCGGTCTATCCGGTGTTCGCCCTGTTCGGGACGGCGAACCTGCTGTGGTTCACCGTCGGGCTGGTGATCGTCTTCGGCGTGATCCATGCGCTCTTCTACGGCGCGCAGGGAACGTTGTTCGCGAGCCTGTACCCGACCCCGGTGCGATACACGGGCCTGTCGGTGGTCTATCAGTTCTCCGGCATCTACGCCTCGGGACTGACGCCGCTGATCCTCACCGCACTGATCGGCGCGGCGAGCGGGTCGCCGTGGCTGGCCGCCGGATATCTCGTACTCACCGCGATCATCAGCGTCGTGGCGACCGCGCTCATCCGGCGCGACGACCTCCACCTCACGACAGGTCCGGAGGCACGGCCGGTCGCCTGACCCGCCGGGAATCGGTAGCGACAATGCGCGTCATATCCGCACTGACGCTACGGATTCCGGTCAGGGGCGAACGAGCAACATATCGGTGACATGACGGTAGAACGTCGACCGCTTGAGGACGCGCGGGTTCACCACACCCTCACGTTCGACGACGACATTCGTGCCGCCGGTCTGGCAGGCACGTCCGGCGAACCACTTGCCCGGCAGCAACATCCGCTCGACCTGCGCGCGCAGCCCGGGCGCGACGAGGGTCGGTTCGATGAGGATCGAGCGCACCTCGCCGTCGAACAGGCGCTCGTTGTCGACATAGGTCTCACCGTGGAGTTTCGCGCCCTCGGCGCCCAGGTGACGGGCGCTGCCGACCACGACCGTCGCGGCGTCGTCACGGATGAGCGGGACCGCGACCGCGGTGCCGTGCTCGGCCAGTTCGCGCGCGGGGCGTCCGTGCGGCAAGCCGTAGCGGCGCGTCGCCGGGGTGGCCTCGGCGGAGACGTACGCGACCTCGACGTCGAGTCGTTCGGTGACCATCAGTGCGGCGAGCACCTGGGACAGGAAGATGTCGTTCTCGTGGGCCACGGTGGGCGCGAACCGCTCGGCGACGCGCGGTTCGACGACGAGGCGGGAGACCGCGGGATCGGTCAGGGCATCGGCGACCGCGGCACGGACGGCCTTCTTGTCGTCGGCGCGGCTGGTCTGGCTGAGAAGGGCAAACGGCACGCGGATAGCGTATCGAGCGCGCGGACCCAGTAGTGTTGGTCGGGTTTGGTCCCAAGCGCGCCACACAAAGGAGTACCGGACATGGCCGCGATCGTGCTTATCGGAGCCCAGTGGGGTGACGAGGGCAAAGGCAAAGCGACCGACCTCCTCGGAGGCCGGATCAACTGGGTTGTCCGCTACCAGGGTGGCAACAACGCCGGGCACACCGTCGTACTGCCGAGCGGGGAATCCTTCGCGCTGCACCTCATCCCGTCCGGCATCCTGACGCCCGGCGTGCAGAACGTGATCGGCAACGGCGTGGTCGTCGACCCCGGCGTGCTCCTCACCGAGCTCGGTGGACTCGAGGACCGCGATGTCGACACCTCGGGCCTGCTGATCTCCGCCGACGCGCACCTGCTGATGCCGTACCACGTCGCGATCGACAAGGTCACCGAGCGCTTCTTGGGCAACAAGAAGATCGGCACCACGGGCCGCGGCATCGGCCCCTGCTATCAGGACAAGATCGCCCGCGTGGGGGTCCGCGTCGCCGACGTCCTCGACGAGAAGATCCTGGCCCAGAAGGTCGAGGCCGCGCTCGAACTCAAGAACCAGATCCTGGTCAAGATCTACAACCGCAAGGCCCTCGACCCGGCGCAGGTCGTCGACGAGGTCCTCGGCCAGGCCGAGGGGTTCAAACACCGCATCGCCGACACCCGGCTGCTGCTCAACCAGGCACTCGAAAACGGCGAGACGGTGCTGCTCGAGGGTTCCCAGGGAACCCTGCTCGACGTCGACCACGGCACCTATCCGTATGTGACGTCGTCGAACCCGACGGCCGGCGGCGCGGCGGTGGGTGCCGGTATCGGCCCCAACAAGATCACCACCGTCCTGGGCATCCTGAAGGCCTACACCACACGGGTGGGCTCGGGGCCGTTCCCGACCGAGCTCTTCGACGAGTGGGGCGCCTACCTGGCCAAGACCGGCGGCGAGGTGGGTGTGACCACCGGACGTGCCCGTCGCTGCGGCTGGTTCGACGCCGTGATCGCCCGCTACGCCACCCGCGTCAACGGGATCACCGACTACTTCCTCACGAAACTCGACGTCCTCTCCAGCCTCGACACCGTGCCGATCTGCGTGGCCTACGAGGTCGACGGCGAACGGGTCGAGGAGATGCCGATGACCCAGACCGGTTTCCACCACGCGAAGCCGATCTACGAGGAGATGCCGGGCTGGTGGGAGGACATCTCCCAGTGCAAGACCTTCGAGGAACTGCCGCAGAACGCGCAGAACTACATCCTGCGGCTCGAGGAGCTCTCGGGTGCGCACATCTCGTGCGTGGGCGTGGGTCCCGGTCGCGACCAGACCATCGTGCGGCGCGAGATCGTCTGAGGACCGACGCTCCGGCGGTGGCTCCGCGAAGCTCGTCGCGGATCCGGGCACGGCTCGTGATTAGCTAGTGCCCATGCGTGCCAAGCGGGGGAGTCGCGACTACGGTTCCATCCTGCTCGGATCCGTCGGCGAGAGCAGCATCAAGCAGCGGGTCCGGATTCAGACCCTGCTGACCGCGTCGATCGTGGTGGCCAACATGTTCGGCGCGATCGTCGCGGTCGCGCTCACCGCGGTCGGCATCCCGCAGCCGACCGTCTTCACCGCCGAACTCTGGTGGGTCAACTTCATCGTGGTGCCCGTCTACATCACCGTGGCCTTCGTGGTCGGGATCGGGTGGGGTACCTACGTCGGCGTCCGCGACCTGCGCTGGGCCATCCGCGACGTCCCGCCGACGAAACGTGACGCCCGGCGGACGATGCGGCTGCCGTGGCGGCTGTCGCTGGTCCAGGGTTTCCTGTGGGGTGTCGCCACCGTCATGCTCACGATCATGTACGGGATCGTCGACCCGCAGCTGATTCCGAAGACGCTGTTCGTGGTGAGCCTCAGTGGCGTCGTGGTGGTGGCGATCTCGTATCTCTTCATCGACTTCACGCTGCGTCCCGTTGCGGCGGAACTGATCTCGGCCGGGCATCGTAGGCGTAAGCGCACTGGTGTGAAGGCGCGCTCGGTCGTCTCGTGGATGGTGGGTTCGGCGATCCCGATCATCGGCATCCTGCTGGTGCTGGCCTTCGGGCTCGCACGGGACGAGACCTCCAAGCTCGACCTGTTCGTCGGTGCCACGGTCCTCGGGGTCACCGCCCTGTTCACCGGTCTGCTCCTGACGCTGCTGTCGAGCATGAGTGTGACCGGACCCATCCGCAGCGTGCGTGCCGGGATGAACCGCGTGAGCGACGGCGACCTCGAGAACGCCGACCTCGTCGTCTACGACGGCACCGAACTCGGCGACCTACAGGTCGGTTTCAACTCGATGGTCACCGGACTCCGTGAGCGAGAACGGATACGGGACCTCTTCGGCCGTCACGTGGGCCATGAGGTCGCCGAGGCGGCGATGTCGTCGAGTCCCGAACTCGGTGGCACCGAACGTCTGGCCGCCACGCTGTTCGTCGACGTCATCGGTTCGACGACGCTTGCCTCGCAACGACGACCGACCGAGGTCGTCGAGATCCTCAACAAGTTCTTCGCCGTCATCGTACGGTCGGTCGAGGAACACGACGGCCTGGTGAACAAGTTCGAGGGCGACGCGGTGCTCGCCATCTTCGGCGCACCGATCGACCTCGCCGACGCCGCCGGCAGTGCACTCGCCGCAGCCCGCGACATCGCCTCCGGTCTGGCCGAGGAGGTACCGGAGCTGTCGGCCGGGATCGGGGTCAGCCACGGGGCCGTGGTCGCCGGGAACGTCGGTGCCATCGAGAGATTCGAGTACACCGTCATCGGCGACCCGGTCAACGAGAGTGCCCGGCTGTCGGAGCTGGCCAAGCGGGATCCGCGGCGCCCGTTGGCCTCCGGGCGCGCGGTCAAGGCCGCGCAGCCGAGTGAGGCGGCGCGCTGGGAGGAACAGGAGACCACCTCGCTGCGCGGCCGTACGGAAGAGACCGCCGTGTTCGCCGCGTTCGTCGACGAAGAATGACGTTCTCGCTCAGCCGATCGCGTCCTCGGAGCTGATCAGCAACCCGTCGGGGCCGACGATGCTCAGGCCCAGTCCGTCGAAGACGGAGTACTTGTATCCGTTGTTGTAGGCGACGTAGTAGTAACGGCCACTGCCGTTCTCCTGCCGGTGCACCTCGGACACCGGGATGCACAGGGCGTTCCCGCTGGAGCGGGCGACACCCCGGTATTCGAGCGTGCCGTCGGTGCGCCACTGGCAGATCGACGCCGCCGACTGCGCGGTGACGACAGAGGTGACGGTCCGTTGCCCGGCATCGCAGGACGGTGCGGACGGAGCGGCGGCAGCGGTGGAGGTGCCGACGGCGAGAGCGCCGGCGGCGAGGACGAGGGAGGCGCCGGCGGTGGCCAGGCGGGTCATGGTCGTGGTCATGGGAACCGAAGGTAGGGCAGGACTTCCGAACGCGGAATGGGCAGAACTCCCCGGGTTCGTTCGGGTGGGGGACTACACGTCGCGGTCGCCCTGTCCCTCGGCGAAGTCGAGGCGGCGCAACGCGATCCGCAGTACTTCGTCGTCGATGCGGCCGGCGTCGCGTTCGGCGATGAACACCGCGCGCTGGATCTGCAGGATCTCCGTCCGCAGACGGGCCCCGGCCGACGTCGGACTCTCGCCGAGATCCTCGGGTCCGCGGCCCAGCTCCTCCCACGCGACGTTGCGCTGCGTCGTGATCCACTTGCGCAGCATCGCCACCTGGAGGCGGCGCGGATCGTCGTCGGTCAGCTCGGTGGCGTATTCGTCGAGCCGGCGTTCGGCTTCGCGGGACGCCCGGTCTTGCGCGGACGCATAGGCCAGCCGGTCCTGGGCCCGCTCGTCGCCGCTGACGCCCAGGAACCGGATGACCCAGGGCAGCGTCGTGCCCTGGATCAACAGCGTGCCCACCACGACGACGAAGGTGAGGAACAGGATCTCCGCACGGGCGGGGAAGGGCTCGTTCGCCTCGGTGTACACGGGGATGGCGAACGCGGCGGCCAGCGACACCACGCCGCGCATGCCGGCCCAGGAGACGACGAAGACCGACGCCGGGGTGGGTGACGGTTCGCGGTCGCGGATCCGACGCGACAGCAGGCGGGGCAGATACGTCGCGGGGAAGACCCAGACGATCCGCACGAGGATCGTCGCCGTCAGGACCGCCGCGGCGTCGATGGCGATCTGCGTCCACGACTCGTTCTCGACGCCCTCGATGAGCATGGGCAGCTGCAGACCGATCAGCAGGAAGACGAACGACTCGAGGATGGTGTCGATCGACTTGCGCACCGCGTCGTCCTGCAGTCGCGTCGCGTAACCCAGCCGCACCGACCGGTGCCCGAGGTAGAGACCGGCGGTGACCACCGCGATGACACCCGAGCCGTGCAGTTCCTCCGCGGCGTAGTACGTGGCGAACGGGACGATGATGCCGATGGCGGTCTCCATCGGCGGGTCGGTCAGCCAGACGCGCACCCAGGACACCACCATCCCCACGACGAGCCCCACGATCAGGCCGCCGAGGGCCGCCACCGCGAACGTCAGGACCCCTTCGCCGACCGTCGCGGTGGCGCCGACCGCCGCGGCGAGCGCTATCCGGAACGCGGTCAGGGCCGTAGCGTCGTTGAGCAGGCTCTCGCCGCCGAGCAGCGTCATCATCCGGCGCGGCAGACCCAGCCGCCGACCGATGGCCTGCGCCGAGACCGCGTCGGGCGGTGCGACGACGGCGCCGAGGACCAGCGCCGCGGCGAGCGGGAGGTTGGGGACCACGAGATAGGCGACGTACCCCACCACCAGCGTCGTCACCAGCGGGAGTCCGACCGCCAGGAACCCGATCGCGCGCCAGTTGGCGCGGAACGCCTGGTACGAACTCTCCTGCGCGGCGGAGTACAGCAGCGGCGGCAGGATCAGGAACAGCACCAGCTCCGGCTCAAGGGCCACCGACGGCAGCTCGGGGATCCACCCGATCCCCAGGCCGACGGTGACCAGCACGAGCGGCGACGACAGTTCGTAGCGACGACACAGCGCGGCGACCGCCACGGCGATGACCGCGACCAGCAGTAGCGATGCGCCCATTCGAGCGACTCTAGTGGCGCCCTCCGCGGTGGATAATGTCGAGCATGCAAATCTTTCGCCGGAAGTCCTCGTCCCCGGTCGCGTCCGGTCCACCGGAGGCCGGTTCCGACAGTTCGACGGCTACCGCGCGCTGCGCTGAGCTGGAGGCGTTCGACGCCGCACCGGCCGGCGATCCGGCACCCGCGGCCGGCGACGCCCGCAGCTGCCAGGATTGCGTCGCGATCGGTGAGACCCACTGGGCCCACCTCCGGAAGTGCTTGACGTGCGGGCACATCGGGTGCTGCGATTCCAGTCCGCGCCGGCATGCGACGGGTCACTTCCACGACACCGGGCACCCGGTCATGCGTTCGGCCGAACCGGGCGAGGTGTGGCGATGGTGCTTCGTCCACGAGGTGACGGGATGACCGCGCGAGGTCGGCGGGTGTGTCGTATGCCGGGGGTGAGTGACATCAAGCCCGCTCCCGGCGCGACCGCGTCGGGATCTGTGCTGACGGCAAGTAGGATTTGAGGATGACGTCGAACAGCGAGAGCGCGACCAGCGCAGCCCAGCCGGCGCCGACGACCGGGCCCCCGGACGTCATCGGCACGCCGCTGAGTCCGACCGCGACCAAGGTGATGGTCCTGGGAGCCGGTGAACTCGGCAAAGAGGTAGTGATCGCGTTCCAACGCCTCGGGGTCGAGGTCGTCGCCGTGGATCGGTACGCCGACGCACCCGGCCACCAGGTCGCCCATCACGCCGAGGTCATCGACATGACCGATGCCGATGCGCTGCACGCCGTCGTCGACAAGCATCGTCCCGCGTACGTGGTGCCGGAGATCGAGGCGATCGCCACCGAGGCCCTGGTCGACATCGCCGAACGCGGTATCGCCGAGGTCATCCCGACGGCGAGCGCGGTCGTCGCCACGATGAACCGCGAGGGGATCCGGCGCCTCGCCGACGAGGAGCTCGGCCTGCCGACGTCGCCGTATCTCTTCGCCGACACACTCGAGGAAGTCACCGTCGCAGCCCGCCAGATCGGGTTCCCGTGCGTGATCAAGCCGGTCATGTCCTCGTCGGGCAAGGGCCAGTCGGTCGTGCGCGGTCCCGAGGACCTGGCGTCGGCGTGGGAGACCGCGAACACCGGCGGTCGGGTGCGTGGCAGTCGGGTGATCGTCGAGGGCTTCGTCGAATTCGATTACGAGATCACCCTTCTCACCGTTCGGGCGATCGATCCGGCCACCGGCAGGCTCACGTCCCATTTCTGCGCGCCGATCGGTCACCGCCAGATCAACGGTGACTACGTGGAGAGCTGGCAGCCACACGAGATGAGCCCCGACGCGCACGCGTCGGCGACATCGATCGCAGCGCGCATCGCCACTGCCCTCGGTGACGGAAAGCTGGCCGGGCGAGGCGTTTTCGGCGTCGAGCTGTTCGTCAAGGGAGATGACGTCTACTTCTCCGAGGTCAGTCCCCGGCCACACGACACCGGTCTCGTCACGATGGCGACCCAGCGTTTGTCCGAGTTCGAGATGCACGCTCGGGCCATCCTCGGTCTCCCGGTCGATGTCACGCTCGCGTCCCCGGGGGCGTCGGCGGTCATCTACGGGCAGCTCGACCAGCCCGCCATCGGGTTCGAGAATGTTGCCGCGGCGCTCGCCGTACCGGAGACCGACATCCGCCTGTTCGGCAAGCCCGAGAGCTTCCACCGCCGGCGGATGGGCGTGATCACGGCGACCGCCGACGACGTCCCGGCCGCCCGTGAGCGCGCCGTCCGCGCCGCGTCGCTGGTCACCCCGGTGCCCGGCCGCGCCGCCGTCCGCACGGTCTCCCCGCTCCCACCCGCCCCGGCCCCGGCGCCTCCGCGACGTCCCGGACCTCCGCCCGGCCCGGCCGGACCCCCGCGTGGACCCGCGGGGCCGCCACCCGGCGTGCCGAAACCGGTGGGCGCACGGCCGGGCCCGCCTCCCGGTCGTCCGGGTCCGCCGCCCGCACCCCGGCCCCCGGTCCCGCGGCCGTCGGGCGGTCCGCGCCCGATGCCCCCGGCCCCGAAGCCCCCGCTCCCGAAGTCCCCGTCCCCGATACCCCCATCAGGGACCCCTCCGCGACCGGCTGGCCCGCCGCCACGGCCGGCGCCCACCACACACGCCCCGAACACCCAGGCCCCGAACGCGCAGGCTCCGAACCCGCAGGGCCCGGACGATCAGTCCGACGCGATGACCTCGATGGTCAAGACCGGTGGCCGGTCCTCCTCCGATGCGCGCCCCGGCGCGTCGGGTTCCGGCGAGTGACCGGGCGACACTAGGTGCCGCTCTGGGGTGAGCTGCTCGTCGCAGCCGTGATCGTGGTCGGTCTCGTGGGCATCGTCGTGCCGATCCTGCCCGGGACCCTGCTCATCGTGGGCGCCCTGTTCGTCTGGGCGCTGGTCGTCGGCGGCTGGGCCTGGTCGGTATTCGCACTGGCGCTCCTGGTCATCGCCGCCGGCGAGGTGATCAAATACCTGGTCGCCGGGCGTTCCCTGCGGTCGGACGCGATCCCCAACCGGACCATCGTGGTCGGCGGACTCGTCGGCATCGTCGGGTTCTTCGTCGTCCCGGTCGTCGGGCTGCTGCTCGGGTTCATCGTCGGCGCCCTCGTGTCGGAGCTGATCCGCACGCGGAGCATCGAACGTGCGTGGCGAGGCGCGTGGGCGGCGCTGAAGGCCGCCGCGAAGACCATCGGCATCGAATTGCTGTTCGCTCTGATCGCCACCGGCATCTGGACCGGCGGCGCGTTCGCGTGGTAACTGCCGGAGCGTCGCGCCACCGGCGATGACCTGGCATTATCGATTCTTGTGACCGCGGTCACCGATGAATGTGTACAGTCGTGCACCGAAGGGTAAATACCCGCCAGTAACTCCAGCCAAGGGGATTCCAGGGGAGGAGTCTGCGTGAACCTATTGAAGTGGAGCAAGCGGCCGGCCGCGGGTGTCGAGGCCCGCAAGCCGGAGGTCAACATCCTCCGGGGGCTGGTGGCCCGGGCCACCACGCCGCTGCTGCCGGACGATTATCTACATCTGATCAACCCACTGTGGAGCGCACGCGAACTGCGCGGCAAGGTGCTCGACGTCACCAAGGAGACCGACGACACCGCGACCGTCACGATCCGGACGGGCTGGGGTTTTCCCGACTCGTACAAACCGGGGCAGTACGTCGGCATCGGTCTGCAGATCGAGGGCAAGTGGCACTGGCGGTCGTACTCGCTAACGTCCATCGGAGCCGGCGAGAACAAGACCATCGCGATCACGGTGAAGGCCAACCCCGACGGGTTCCTGTCGTCGCATCTGGTCGACGGCGTCAGCCCCGGGACGATCATCCGGCTGCAGTCACCGAAGGGCGACTTCCACCTGCCCGAACCGGTTCCGGGCAAGATCTTGTTCGTCACCGCCGGCAGCGGGATAACGCCCGTGATGGCGATGCTGCGACAGCTGAGTGCGCACGGCCAGACCCCCGACATCGTGCACATCCACTCCGCGCCCACCCGCGACGACGTGATCTTCCTCGACGAGATGGAGCAGCTCGCCGACGAGGCCGACGACTACGACCTCAACCTCCAGCTGACCAAGGAGATGGGCAAGTTCGACGTCTCGCGGATGGACGAGTGGGCGCCGGACTGGCGTGAACGAGAATGCTGGGCCTGCGGGCCGGTGGCGCTGCTCGACGCGATGGAGGCCCATTACGAGGACGGCGGTCTGCGCGAGCGGTTGCACGTGGAGCGTTTCGCCATCGCGCGTACCGATCACGGTGGCGAAGGCGGCACCGTGAAGTTCGCGATCTCGGACAAGGAAGCCGAAATCGACGGCGCCACAACGCTTCTGGAAGCAGGTGAGAACCTGGGAATCCAGATGGCGTTCGGATGCCGGATGGGCATCTGCCAGACCTGCGTCGTGCCGCTCGCCGGAGGTTACGTCCGTGACCTGCGCACCGGCGAGGAGCGTCGCGAAGGAGAACGAATCCAGACATGCATCAGCGCCGTGTCTGGTGAATGCACCCTCGATCTGTAGGAGGCTTCATGGCCATCACCGACATCGATCAGTACGCACATCTCACCGACAGCGACGTCGAGACCCTCGGCGCCGAACTCGACGCCATCCGTCGTGACATCGAGGAGTCTCGCGGCGAGGCCGACGCCAAGTACATCCGGCGGGCGATCACCATCCAGCGAAGTCTTGCGGCCGGCGGCCGCCTCGCTCTGATGTTCAGCAACAAGAAAGTCGCCTGGGCGGCCGGTACCGCGATGCTCTCGCTGGCCAAGATCATCGAGAACATGGAACTGGGCCACAACGTGATGCACGGACAGTGGGACTGGATGAACGATCCGGAGGTCCACTCGGCGTCGTGGGAGTGGGACACCACCTGTCCGAGCGTGCAGTGGAAGCACTCGCACAACTTCGTCCATCACAAGTACACGAACGTCGTCGGGATGGACGACGACGTGGGCTACGGAATCCTCCGCGTCACCCGGGACCAGCCCTGGGAGTGGTGGAACGTCGGTAACCCGATCTACAACCTGACGCTGGGCACGTTCTTCGAATACGGTGTCGCGCTGCATCATCTGGAGACGGAGAAGCTGCGCAGCAAGGAGAAGACCTACCGCCAGGCGGCCAAGGATCTGCGGGTGATCGGTACCAAAGTCGGCAAGCAGGCCGCCAAGGACTACCTGATCTACCCCGTCCTGGCCGGTCCGAACTGGAAGACGACCCTGACGGCGAACTTCACGTCGAACATCATCCGCAACTACTGGGCGTACATGGTGATCTTCTGTGGTCACTTCCCCGACGGTGCCGAGAAGTTCACGGTCGAGGAGTTCGAGAACGAGGACCAGCCGCGCTGGTACCTGCGGCAGATGCTGGGATCGGCCAACTTCAAGGCGGGTCCCCTGATGCGGTTCATGAGCGGCAACCTCAGCCATCAGATCGAGCACCACCTGTTCCCCGACCTGCCCAGCAGCCGGTACGAGGAGATCGGGGTGCGCGTCCGCGAGCTCTGCGACAAGTACGACCTGCCGTACACGACGGGGACCCTCTTGGGTCAGTATGCGCAGTCGTTCCGGACGATCGCCAAACTGGCACTGCCGAATTCACTGTTGAAGGCGACATCTGACGATGCGCCGGAGACGGCGTCGGAGCTGCGGTTCGCGATCCGCGAGGGTATGACCGACCACTTCGGCGTCGACCCGGAGACCGGCAAGCGCCGCGGGTTGCGGACCGCGTTGCGCGAACTGAAGAACTCGCCGGTGCGGTCGGCGCATGTGGGACGGGCCGCGTCCGGTAGTCCGGGACGGAACCAGAACTGACACAACAGATGTCGCGCATCGTTGCGTTTCCCGCAACGATGCGCGACATCTGCGAAACCACGTCCGGGCGCCGGGCGTCCGTGCCAGAATGGCGCTCGTGCGCATCGGGATGACGATGCCCGTGATGGAGCCCGATCTCGACGCGGAGACGCTCCACTCGTGGGCCACCACCATCGACGACGGTCCGTTCAGCTCGCTGTGCTGGGGTGAACGCATCGCGTTCGACAACCCGGAATGCCTGACCTTCCTCGGGGCCCTGGCGGCGTGGACGCGCCGGGTGCCGCTGGTGATGACGGTCGTCGTCCCGCAGCTGCACGACCCGGTGATGCTCGCCAAGTCGCTGGCGACCGGCGACATGCTGTCGGCCGGACGCCTCACCGTGGCGCTCGGAGTCGGTGGGCGACACGAGGACTACCGGGCGGTCGGCGCCGACCCGTCGACGCAGACGATGCGTCAACTGGCCGACCGGGCCGCGACGATGAAACGGGTGTGGGCCGGGGACAAGCTCACCGAGTCGGTCCTGCCGGTCGGTCCGCCGCCGCACCGGAAGGGCGGGCCGCAGTTGCATGTCGGCACCACCGGACCGAAGACCATCCGCAGCGCGGTCGACTGGGCCGACGGGATCGCCGGGGTCACCCTCGATCTCGACACCCGCAAGCAGAACGAACTCTTCGACGTCGCCCGGTCGGCGTGGGCAGACGCCGGCCGCGCGGCGCCGCACCTCGCGACCTCCTTCTGGTTCGCGATCGGTGACGGTGACGGACCCCGTGCCCAGGTGACCCGGCACCTGCACCACTACATGAACTGGATCCCGACGGAGTTCGTCGACGCGATCGCACCCACCACGGGGTGGGCGGGCACCGAGGCAGAGCTCACCGAGGTCCTCCGGCGCTTCGCCGACATCGGCACCGACGAGGTGCAACTCATCCCGACCAGTTCGGACCCCGAGCAGCTGAGACGCGCCGCAGACGTGGTCGCGGCATTCGCCTGACGAAACGGCGCCACCGGCTCTAGGGTGTGGCCGTGGCCTCCCTGCGCCGGATGCTCGGCATCGGCAAACTCCCCGACGACCTACGCGGCGAAGTCGTCGCCGAGCACGCCCATCACATCGTCGAATTCGTGCCCGTGACATTGCGATTCAGCGGCCGGGTCCCGGGCCGGAAGGCGCAGGGCAACGTCCGTCCCTTCACCGGTGCCCTTGCGCTGACCCAGCGCCGCGTGCTGGCGACCATGTCGACCGTGCCCGGCCGGGCGGGTCGATCCGTCGACTGCGAGTGGACGGCCGTGCCGGGTTCGATGGTCCGCGCGCGTCTCGACACCGACGGACTCGTCATCGAGATCCCCGCGCTCGATCGTGTCGACCCCGACTTCTCCGGCACACTCAGCCTGACCTACACGACCGAGCTGCCGTCCTCGGCGCTGCAGTTGGCACCGGCCCGCGAGGTCTGGTTCGACGTACCCGCGCGCTATGTCACCTCACTGGTCGGGGGACGCCGGGGTTGACCCGGCCGGTCCGGGAGGAGTCGTGAACTGCTCGCGCAGGGCACGTTTGAGGATCTTCCCGGTCGCTCCGAGTGGGAGCGTGTCCACGACGTGGACGGCCTTGGGCACCTTGTACCCGGCCAGCCGCGCCCGGGCGAAGGCGCGCAGGTCAGCGGCAGTGGCCTCGTGTCCCGGTGCGGCCACGACGAACGCCGTCACCACCTCACCCCAGGTGTCATGCGGCAGCCCGACGACCGCGACCTGTGCGACACCCGGGTGGTCGCCGAGAACCGCTTCGACCTCGGTGGGGTAGACGTTCTCGCCGCCGGTGATGATCATGTCCTTGAGCCGGTCGGTGACGTACACGTAGCCGTCGGCGTCGATCCGGCCGATGTCGCCGGTGTGCAACCAGCCGTCGGGATCGATGGTCGCCGCGGTCTCGGCGTCGCGTCGGTGGTAGCCGCGGGTCGCCTGCGGTGTCCGCACACAGATCTCGCCCTGCTCGCCGCGCGGCGCTTCCTTCCCCCATGCGGTCCGGATGCTCAGTTCCACCCAGGGGTACGGCCGGCCGACGGAGCGGAGCAGGTGCGCGCGATCGGGGTCGGTGCTGTGGTCCTCGGCGTCGAGTTGAGTTACTGCGCCGTGGGTCTCGGTGAGTCCGTACACCTGGAACAGCGGGGTGCCGAAGGTGCGCAGAGTCCGTCGCAGCAGCGCAGGGGTGATCGGTGCGGACCCGTAGGCGATCGAACGCAATGCTCCGACATCGGCCCGCTCGGCGCCCGGTACGTCCACGAGCATGCCGATGACCGTCGGGACCAGGAAGACGTTGGTGACGCGTTCGCCGACCAAAGTGTCCAGGAGTGACTCCGGGGTGAAGTCGGAGATCACGATGTTGTGTGCGCCGTTGGCGAGTCCCACCAGCGCCCAGCCCAGCCCGCCGATGTGGAAGAGGGGCATCGCGCACAGGCTGACCGACGATTCGTCGAAGCCCCACGGCCCACCGGCCTGGGTGCAGGCGCCCAGGTTGGTGTTGGAGGTGAGCACCCCTTTGGGGCGGCCGGTGGTGCCCGAGGTGTAGAGCTGGAGGACGACGTCGTCGGCGTCTCCGACATGACCCGGATCGCTCGAGGACGCCGTCGCCACCAACTGTTCGTACGACCGCGGTTGTCGTGGGTCGCCGTACACGATCGGTTCGATGAGAGTGTTTGCATTCGAACGTATCTCGGCGACCGAGTCGAGAAAGTCGCGGTGGCAGACGATCAGACGTGCTCGTGCGTCGGCGACGACCTCGCCGAGCTCGCGGACCGAGAGTCGCCAGTTCACTGGCACGGTGACCGCGCCGATCTTCGCGGCGGCGAGCACCGTCTCGATGATCTCCGTCGAACTCTTGCCCAACACGGCGATACGGTCACCGGCTCGGATGCCGCGGTCGCGCAACACGTTCGCGAGGCGGCTGGTGCGGTCGTCGAGCTGCCGGTAGGTGAGGTGGACCCCGGCCCCGGACAACGCCGGGGCGTTCCCCTGCAGACGGGCCCGGAGCCGGCTCTGCTCGGCGAGACGGTATCCGCCGGCCCGGGTCGCGGTGCGCGTCTCGGCGTCGTCCCGTTGTGTCGGAGCCGTCATTGCGCGGCCGAGATCTCGGCGAGATGTCGCATCACATCGGGGTACCGGCGCAGATGCGCGCCGCCGTTGATGTTGATCGTCTCCCCGGTGACCCACCGCGAGTCGTCGGAGGCGAGATAGAGTACCGCGTCGGCGATCTCGTCCGGTCGGCCGTTGCGCCCCAGCGGGGTGTTCGCGGTGAAGTCGTCCTGGATGACCGGAATGGAGGTGAGGGTCTGCACCAGCGGGGTGTCCACGAGTCCCGGCGAGATCGAGTTCACCCGGATACCGCGCGGGGCCAGCTCGAGTGCGGCGACCTCGGCGAGCATCACCATGCCCGCCTTGGCCGCGCAGTAGCCCGCGAAGCCGGCTGCCGGCTGGCGGGCGTTGAGAGAGGCGATGCCGATGAGTGATCCGCCGTCGTTCAGCGTTCGTCCCGCGTGCTTGGTCACCAGGAACGAGCCGGTGAGGCACAGCTCGATGGTCGTGTGCCACTGCTGTGCGTCGAGGTCGACGATGAAGCCGGGGACGTTCAGCCCCGCACAGTTCACCACGGTGTCCACGCCGCCGAGGTCGTCGGAGACACCGGCGAGGAGTGCGGCGATCGATTCCTCGTCGGTCACGTCGACCCAGTGAGCCCGCGCACCGCCCCCGATTTCTCGCGCAACCGATTCGGCGGCTTCGCGATTCACGTCGGCCACGGCCACCGTGGCACCGTGAGCGGCCAGGGTACGGGCCGCGGCTTCGCCGATGCCCGAGCCGCCGCCGATGACGACGGCGATCTTGCCTGCGACTCGTTGGTCTGCCATGGTCTTTCCCTCTCGATGGGTGTGGTCGGTGGTCACCGGGGCAGGTTCTCGTAATAGGGGACGACGATCTCGTCGGTGCTCGTCACGTCGCCGAGCATCATGGTCGTGATCGGATGGACGATGCCGGGTTCGATCTCGGCGTTGATGCAGGCGGGGACACCGGCGCCGAGTGCCTTGTCGACGGCCGGGGCGAGATCGTCGATGTGCTTGACGCGCATGCCGATACCGCCGAAGGCCTCGGCGATCTTCTCGTAGTCGCTGTCGGCCAGCTCGGACACGACCACGCCTCGGGGCCCGAAGACGGCCTCTTGTCCGTGGATCGACATGCCCCAGACGGCGTTGTTGAAGACGACCGTGGTCACCGGCAGGTGATGACGGGCCATGGTGTCGAACTCCTGCGGGTGGAAGCCGGCCGCGCCGTCCCCGGTGATCAGCACGACGGGTGCGCCTGGTCGGGCGCGGGCCGCTCCGATCGCGAATCCCGGTCCGACACCCAGGCACCCGAGGTAGCCCAGCCGCAGGACGCTTCCCGGAAGGCCGACGGCGACGAAGAACTCCGCCCAGGACGGGGCCTCGGCGCCGTCGAGCACGAAGATGGTGTCCGGCGGGCATGCTTCGACGATGGCCTTGGCGGCGAAGTAGGGGTGCATCTTTCCGGTGTCGGTGGCCGCGTCGGGGAAACCGGCGGCGTGAGCGCCCTTGGCGGCCTTGACCGTAGCCGCCCACTCCGACCAGTCCGGCCAGGTTCGTCCGGCGGCTTCGGCCGCGAGTTGTTCGAGCGCGGCGCGGCAGTCGGCGACGATGGGAACCTCGACGTCGTAGATCCGGCCGATCTCGGCGGCGTCGATGTCGATCTGGATGATCTTGGCGCCGGGGAACATGCTGGCGCGGCCGCCGGTGAACATCCCTGCCCGCGTGCCCGCCATGAGGACGACGTCGGGTGTCGGTGCTCCGAGAGCCGGGATGGTGCCCATCGACAGGAGTCCGCCACCGGCGAGCGGATGGTCGGCCGGGATGGCGCCGTCGGCCTTGCCAGGATAGAAGACGGGTACGCCGACGGTCTCGGCGAAGGTCACGAGCGCTTCTTCGGCACGCGAGAAGGTGACGCCGCCGCCGATCACGATCGCGGGATTCGATGCGGTGTGAAGCAGGTCGAGCGCGAGGGTGACGGCGTCGGGATCCGCCCCGGACCGGGTCGGTACCCGATAGTTGGTGGGGAAGCGCACCTGGTCGTCGTCGGCCTCGCCGAACATGACGTCGATGGGCAGCTCGAGCAGGACCGGACCGGGCACGCCGCTGGTGGCCTTGCGGATCGCGAGCGCCACGATCTCGGGGACCCGGGCGGCGTCGGTGATCCGGTATGCCCACTTCGTGACCGGATCGGCCGCGGCGATCTGATCGAAACCGCCCTGCAGCGGATTGGTCTCGGTCTCACGCAGCGGCGGGGCGCCCACGACGAACAGCGTCGGTGAGCGGTCCAGATAGGCGTTGGCCAGGGCGGTGTAGACGTTGGTGAACCCGGGTCCGGAGGTGACCACGCAGACGCCGAAGCCGCCGGTGACGCGTGCGTACGCATCGGCGGCATGGCCTGCGCTGGCCTCGTGCCGGGTGTCGGTGAGCCTGATCCCCTCACCCGCACAGGCGATCAGGAACGCGTCGAGGTGTCCGCCGTGGAGGGTGAACACCTCGGTGGTGCCGGCCTGGGCGAGCGCGCGGGCAAGTAGTTGACCGCCGTTGACAGTTGCCATTGTGGGGACCTTTCGAGAGCTGTCCAACGTGTGCGGCCGAGAGTAACTGGCATCACAGTGCGACGCCAGAGTCGCATTATGCAAACACTCTGGTCGATGGCACGATTGTGAGCATGGCTCGCTCCTCCCCACAGACCGAACGCATCGTCATGCTGATGCAGTTGCTGACCGATCAGCCGACGACGGCACGGAGTCTGGCCGACATCGCGCGCCACCTCGGGGTCTCCAAGCCCACCTGCTATCCGATGGTCATCGCGCTGACCGAAGCCGGGTGGCTGCTCCGCGATCCCGTCAGCAAGGGCTATCGGTTGGGCCCCGCGGTGGTCCCGATCGGGGATGCGGCGTCGCGGGCGATGGCTCCTGTCGAGGTCGCCCGTCCGCTGATGCGCGATCTGGCCGACGACAGTGACATGGCCGCAATCGCTTTCGTCCCCACCGGGGCCGACCTGGCGATAGGGGAGATCGTGCAACCCGTGACCGGTCGTCGCGGCACGCTGGGCCTGCGCCTGGGTGACACCCTGGAGATCGCGCCGCCGCTGGGCGCCGGGCTGGCCGCGTGGTACTCACCCGACCGGTTGGACGAGTGGCTGCTCCTCGGCGCGGACCACGTCGGAGTCGGCCATGCCGAACTGCGCGAGCTGTATCGGCCGATGCTCGAGGTGATCAGGGCACGCGGATATGCGGTGGAATGCGCCGATCAGCGAGAGCAGTCGCTGTCGGCGACGGTTGCCGGACTACGCGGGATGGGTGTCGCAGGTCAGCGCGCGGTCACCGCGTTACGGGAGGCGCAGCGTCGCTTGCCCACCGACGTCGTGGTCGGTGAGATCGATGCGGACACAGAGTATCGGCCCATCTCCGTCAATGCCGTCGCCTTCGCGCCCGGCGGAGTGCCTGCCGTCATCCTCGCGATCGTCGACGCGCGGACGTCGCTGAGCGGGCGCGAGGTCATCGGGCTCGGCGAGAAGGTCAGGGCCGCAGCAGATGCGGTGACCGAAGGGCTCGGCGGGACTTCGCCCGTCCAGCCGTAGGCCGGCGGCCCGACGGTCACCCGACCGGCTGCTCCTCGACGGCCCGACCGGGACGCAGCATCACGAGGGCGAGGATCGCGGCACCCGCCGTGAGGACGCCGGAGAAGGTCAGGCACAGGTGCATGCCGTCGAGGAAGGCGTCGCCGACGGCGCCCATCACGGCGGGGGTGTCGGCGCCGAGGTTCAGGCCGCTCGCGGCGGCAAGGCCGTCGGTGTCGACCGCGCCGACCACGCGGTCGCGCACGGGCTCGTCGACGCCGGCGTCGACGAGCTTCTGCGGCAACGAGTTCACCGCCCCGGCGGTCAGCAGGGCGCCGAGCACTGCCGGACCGAGCGCGCCGCCGACCTGACGGAAGGCGTTGTTGCCGGCCGCGGCCATACCCGACAGGTGATAGGGCACCGCCGACACCGCGGTCGCGGTCATCGGTGCCATCACCAGCCCCATTCCGAGTCCGAGCACGACCAGACGCCACGAGATGGCCGCGAACGAGGTGTCGGCATCGATGGTCAACAGTGCGAACTGCGCAACGGCGACCATGAGCAGGCTGCCGCCGATCAGGAACCGTGCGTGGATTCGATGCATCATCCTGCCGGCGAGGGCACCGACCAGCATCGAGGCGCCGTTCATGAGGGCCAGCCGCCAACCCGCCTCGATGGTGCCCAGTTGCTGCACCAGGCCGAAGTACATGCTCAGCACGAAGATGAACCCGATCAGCGCCAGGAAGGTGATCATCGCCACCAGCGTGGTGGCGGTGAAGGCGCGACTGCGGAAGAGGTCGAGGTCGAGCATCGGACTCGCCGAACGTTTTTCGGTGATGACGAAGACGACTGCGGCGACGACGGCGATCAGCAGTGCGAGAACGACCCGGGTGTCGCCGAAACCGTAGACGCCGGCCTCGATGACGCCGAACACGAGTGCGGTGACCGAGACCGCGGCCGAGATCTGACCGGGCCAGTCGAGGCGGCGGGCCCGGGGCGCGCGGGATTCCGGCAGCGTCGCCACCGCCACCGCGAACGCGATCAGCGCCACCGGGATGGGCAGCAGGTAGATCCAGCGCCAGCCCGCGGACTCGGCGACCGGGCCCGCCACCAACGGCCCGACCGTCAGCGAGAGCATCAGCGCCGACGCCCAGATGCCGATGAACTTGCCGCGTTCGCGGACGTCGGGGACCGCGTGGCTGATCAGCGCCAGGGTGGTCGGCAACAGTGCGGCCGCGCCGGTGCCGGCGAGCGCCTGTCCGATCCACACCATGCTGATCGACTGCGCGGACAACGCCACCAGTGCGCCCAGTGCGGTGAGGCACAGACCGACCAGATACACCTTGCGTCGCCCGTGCACGTCACCGAAGACCCCCGCAGTGAGGATGAAAGCGGCCATCGGCAGCACGAAAGCGTCTTGGACCCAGGACAATTGAGCAGTCGTCGCGCCGAACGCGGTGCCGATCGCCGGCAGGGTCACGGCGACGCTGGTGATGGGCAGGTAGGCGACGAAGACGCCGAGGCAGGCCATCACGATGGTGGCCGTCCGGCGTTCCGGAGGTGCGGACACGTCGGTGATGACGGGAGAGGTGGTAGCGGTCACGCGCTCGCTTTCGCTGTCGGGGAGGGAGGTCGCCGGTCGGCGCAGGAATCAATTGTCTGCACCACGTCCGCGAAACCGCGGACGGATTCGCTGAGGCGGTTCGAATATCGCACCATGCCCTCACCGACGGTAGGATTCCTCCACCATGGATGACATCGACGGCACGATCCTCCGCGCACTTCAGGTGTCGCCCCGGGCGACGTTCCGACAACTGGGCGAGGTTGCGGGGGTCTCGGAACAGACGGCGGCGCGCCGCTACCAGGCGCTACGGCGAGCCGGGGTGATGAAGGTCGTCGGGATAATCAAGCCCTCCGTGCGCGGGCAGTCGGAGTGGGTGGCGCGAGTGCGATGCCGTCCGGACCGGATGGAACCGCTTGCGTCCTCGCTCGCCCGCCGCCGCGATGTCGCCTTCGCCTACGTCGCGTCCGGTGGTGCGGAGATCATCTGCCTCATCCGGGCGCCGCTCGGCGCATCGGGCGAGGACGCGATCGCGAAGACGTTCCCGGCCCGCGCCTCGGTGACCGACGTCAGCATCGATCTCATCCTGCACGCCTTCGACCCCGGGCACCCGGCGTCGAGATGGACCGGATTCGGCGGCCACCTCGACGGCCGGGACCGAGATCTGCTCGCCTCCGCCGCCGCCGGTGCGGGCGACGACACGCCGGAGGACGCGGAGCAGGACGACTCGGTGTCGGATGCCCCGGCCGGCGGTGGGCGCCTCACGGCCGACGACGCGACCCTCATCGAGGCGCTGGTCCAGGACGGTCGGCGACCGCACCGCGAGCTGGCGCGTATCTGCGGATGGACGGTCGGACGGGTCCGTCGCCGGCTCCGCGCACTCGAACGCGCCGGGGCGCTGTTCTACGACGTCGAGATCCTGCCCGATCGCCTGGGTTTCGACCTGAGCGCCACACTGTGGCTGACGGTGACGCCGTCGGCTCTCGATCAGGTGGGAACCGAGCTGGCGGCTCACGACGAGGTGGCGTTCGCGGCCGCGATCAGCGGCGAGCGAAACCTCATGGTGTCGGTGATCTGCCGGGACACCGCGCATTTCTACGACTACCTGCGTACCCGGGTCGCCGCCATCGACGGTCTCACCGGGTATTCGGTCAGCATCCGGATGCGCCGGCTGAAGCAGAATGCCTCGCTTGTGGTGCAGGGGCGGCTGATTCAGCCGGTGTGAGGCCTCGACGAGGGTCCGGCGGCGGACGGTCGGCAGTCGGCTCTCGGGAGCGGGCCCGTCGGGGTAGCGTCCACGTGTGACCTCGCCACATCGAGCCGACCGGGGACTGGTGCGACTGAGTGTGCTGGCCGTCGTCGCCGGGCTCGCGACCGGGCTGCTGGGCGGCGCGTTCCGCTGGTGCCTCGGACACCTGGATCGCTGGCGCGTCGAGATGCTCGACTGGTCGGCGGGATTCGGTGTGCCCGGGTGGCTCGTCCCCATCGCGGTGACCGCGGCCGGCGCTGCGGTCGGCGCGCTCGCCGTCCGCCTGGTGCCGACCGCGGCGGGCAGCGGAATCCAACACGTGGAGGCGGTCGAGCGCGGCGAGGCGGTCCCGGCCCCGCTGCGGCTCATCCCGGCCAAATTCGTCGGTGCGCTCGCCGCGATCGGTTCGGGGCTCGTGCTCGGTCGCGAAGGGCCGACCGTGCACATGGGAGCCGTCGTCGGCTCGGAGACCGGCCGGCGCGGAGGGCTCGACGACGTCGACGTCCGGGTGATGCAGACGTCGCTGAGCGGCGCGGGGCTGGCGGTGGCGTTCACCGCCCCGATCGGCGGCGCCCTGTTCGCGCTCGAGGAAGTGGGACGTTCGTTCCGGCTGCGCCTCGTGCTGCCGACGGTCTTCGCCGTGGTTGCCGCGGTCGCCGTCGGACGGGTCATCCTCGGCGACCGCCCGGAATTCGACGTACCGTCCCTCGACGTGCCGTCGGTGACGACGCTGCCCGTCTTCGTCGTGTTCGGGCTCGTGTCCGGACTCATCGGGATCGCCTACAGCCGAACGGTTCTCGGCACGCTGGGCTGGGTCGGCCGGTTCTCGCGGGTGCCCCCGATCGGTCGCGCAGCCCTCATCGGCGCGGCGATCGGGGCGTTGCTGGCCATCGATGCACGCACCGCGGGCGGCGGCGACGGGCTCACCCAGGCGGTCGTCGACGGCGGTGTCGTGCTCCCGGCGCTCGTCGCGCTCTTCCTCGTCCGTTTCATCGCCGGCCCGCTGTCCTACGCCGCGGGCACGCCGGGTGGTCTGTTCGCGCCGCTGCTCGCACTGGGCGCGCTGTGGGGTGCGGCCTTCGCCGAGGTCGCCGACATCGTTGTCCAGCAATCGGACCCCGGTGGATCGGGATTTCGGGGCGCGATGATCCTGGCGGGGATGGCGGCGCTGTTCGGCGCGGTCGTCCGGGCGCCGCTCACCGGGATGGTCGTGGTGATGGAGATGACCGCGACGACCACGGTCGCCCTCCCCATGCTGGCCGCGACGGCCGCCGCGGTCCTCGTCGCACATCTGTCCGGGTCGCCGCCGGTCTACGACTCGCTCCGCGAGCGGATGCTCTCGAATTCGGTTCGGCGGGAGGACGAACCGGGTCCGGACTCCGCTCCCTGAGGGGTGAGCTCGCGAGCGTCACGCTCCTTCCTAAGGAGCGAGCTTGCGTCGTGGACTACGAAAGAACACTCGTGAGCGTCTGAATTTCTTGCTCCCTGAGGTGCGAGCGAAGCGAGCCACGAAGGGCATCGCAACGTGCCTCACCAGGCCCTTCGAGGCTCGTCGCTATCGCTCCTCGCGCCTCAGGGACCAGGGGTTATGCGGTTCTTTCGGATTAGGGAGCAGGGTGGGTGTCGCTATCGCTCCTCGCACCTCAACGAGCAGGAAGCAGGTCGTTCTTTCGGATAGGGGGCGGGGGCTCCACTCACGACTTGGCGTGGGTCCGCGAGTCCAGCGGCACGATGAGCGGGCCGCCGGTGACCGGATCGGTCATGACGTGCGCCCGGAGGCCGAAGGCCGCGTCGAGGGTCTCGGCGTCGATGACCTCGCTGGGTGAGCCGGTGGTGACGATCGCGCCGTTGCGCATGACGAACAGCGAATCACTGTACCGCGCAGCCAGATTGAGATCGTGCAGCACCATGACGACGGTCTTGCCGTGCTCGTCGCGGAGCTTGCGGACCAGGTCGAGGACGTCGATGGAGTGCGCGAGGTCCAGGTAGGTCGTCGGCTCGTCGAGCAGGATGAGATCGGTGTCCTGGGCCAGGGTCAGCGCGATCCAGACCCGTTGCCGCTGCCCGCCCGACAGGGCGTCGAGGGTGCGGTCGGCGAGGTCGAGGGTGTCGGTCATCTCCATCGCCTGCGCGACCGCGGCCTCGTCGGCCGCGCTGGCCTGCGCGAACCAGCGCTGGTGCGGATGACGTCCGCGCCCGACCAGGTCGGCGACGGTGAGTCCTTCGGGCGCGATGGGATTCTGGGGCAGGATCGCGAGGGTGCGGGCGACCTGTTTGGGGCGAACCGACGAGATGTCGTCACCGTCGAGGTAGACCGTGCCCGCCCGGGGCGGCAGCAGACGCGCGAGACACCGCAGCAGCGTCGACTTGCCGCATCCATTCGAGCCGATGATCGTGGTGACCTGCCCGTCGGGGATGTCGATGTCCAGGCCGTCGATGACGATCCGTTCGTCGTAGCCGACGGTGAGGCCGACGCCGCGCAATCGCGCGGTGGTAGCCGAGGTTTCGAGGGAGGACGCGGTCATACGCTCGCCTTTCGGGACATGACGACCATCAGGTAGATCAGGAACGGCCCGCCGATCGCGGCGGTCACGATACCGACCGGCAGACCACCCGGCAGCACCGTGCGGCACAGCAGGTCGCCGCCCAGGACCAGCGCCGAACCGATCACGCCCGACACCAGTGGCGTCGGCACAGCGGTACCGGCCAGCCGCAGGGCGATCTGCGGGGCGAGCAGTGCGACGAAGGCGATCGGGCCGGCCGCGGACACGCTCAGTGCGGCGACCAGGACCGCGGTCAGGAGCAGGGTCGTCGACACCGCGCCGGTGCGGACCCCGAGACCGCGGGCGAGATCGGGTCCGAGGCTGAGCATCCCGATCTGGCGGGCCAGCACGATCACCACGACGATGCTCGCGCAGACACCGGCGACGACCGGCCACACATTGGACCAGCCGACATTCGCCACCGATCCGACGATCCACACCTGTGCGCGGCCGACATCGCGGATGTCGGCGCGGGAAAGCAGGAACTGGGTCAGCGCCTGCAGCAACCACGTCATGCCGACGCCGATCAGCACGAGCCGGAACGGGTTGATGCCGCTGTTGGCCTTGCGCCCCGGCCACGCCAGGACGTACATCGCGACGGCGGTCGCCAACCCGCCGATCATCGCCGCCGCCGGGACGCCGAGATCGCCGAGCCAGGCGCCCCAGCTGGTGGTCGAGAACGCGATCGCGGTCACCGCCGCCACGCTCGCGCCGGCTGTGATACCGAGCATGTCCGGTGTGGCCAGCGGGTTCTGGGCGATCAGCTGGGTCAGCGAACCGGCGAGGCCCAGACCGAATCCCACGAGCAGCGCGACCAGCGCGCGGGGGAGCGCGACGTCGAAGACGACGACGTTCTCGACCCGGGTCCCGCCTCCGAGCAGGATGCGCGCGACGTCGATCGGAGTCAGGGGGAAGTCACTGACGCCGACGCTGGTGAGGAACAGGATGATCGTGATGGCCGTGGCCACCAGCGCCACGGCGAGCATGCGCGGCCGCACCACCATCGACATCGGCTCGATCGCGATCCGGTATCCGCCCGGATGAGGCGCGATCCGGGTCTTGGCCCTGATCCCGCTCTTCTCGGCGGTGTCGGTCTCGGTCTTGATGGAGGTCGGCGGGTTCACACGGTCCCCAATCTCTGTCGGCGGACCATGACGATGAGGAACGGCGCGCCGACCAGCGCCAGCATCACACCGACCTGCACTTCGCCGGGCCGGGCGACGATGCGGCCGAGGATGTCGCATCCGACGAGGAGGATGCCGCCCAGCAGCGCCGAGTACGGGATGATCCACCGGTAGTCGGCGCCCACGAACGCGCGCGCGATGTGCGGCACGACCAGACCGAGGAACACGATCGGCCCGCAGGCCGCGGTGGCGGCGCCGATGAGCAGCGTGATCGTCAGCACGCCGAGGGCGCGGATCAGCACGACCCGGGAACCGAGTGCCTTGGTCATGTCGTCGCCCAGGCTCAACACGTTGAGGAAGAACCCGCTCGCCAGGGCGAGGACGAGTCCCACTCCGATGAACGGCAGGCTGGCCCAGAACACGTCGATGCCCCGGCCCGCGGTGGAGCCGACGCTCCAGAAGCGCCACTGGTCCAGCGAATTGGTGTCGACGAGCACGATCGCGGATGTGATGGCGGTCAGCATCGCGGTCAGGCCGGTACCCGCGAGCACCAGGGTCAGCGGACTCGAGCCGCTCAGCGACGACAACCCGAACACGACGGTGGCCGCGATGATCGCGCCGATGAGTCCGAAAAACATGAAGGCGATCGGGCTGGTGATCCCGAGCAGGTAGATGCCGCCCACGACAGCACATGCGGCTCCGGCGTTGACGCCGAGCATTCCGGGATCGGCGATCGGGTTGCGGGTGTGACCCTGGGTGATGGCACCGGCCGCGCCGATCGCGAGCCCGGCGGTCAGGCCGAGCAGCGTGCGTGGGACCCGCAGATCCCACACGATCCCGTCGACGTCGGTGTCCTTCGGCACCTGCGGCATCCGCAGGTTGATCAGGGCGTTCCAGATCTCCTGGGCGCCGGCGGTGAAGCTGGGCCAGATCTCGTCGAGAGGGACCGGTCGGGTGCCGAAGAGCACGGACGCGACGACCAGCGCTGCAAGGGTCGCGAGCAGCAGCGGGATTCCGAGAACTCGGAGAGATCGACGCACAAAGGTAAACCTTACCAACCTTGGATTCGGCTCTTGCCCACCGTGTACCGATCGCGCGGAATGGGTGTCGTTCGGATAACGAATTGCTGACGAATCCTGAGGGAAGGCTGTGCGCGCGGTAACACTTCGCTCAGGCTGGGTCGATAATCCCGGTGTCGGTGGGCATCTCGGGCCGACAGCAGCAAGACCGGTTGCCGGTGGGACGGCATGAGTCGTCCCACGATGGTGACGTCGGGAAACACAGCAGTGTCGCCTACGAACGAGGAGGATCGATGAAATCGCTGAAACGGGCTCTCACGGGGGTTCTGGTCGCCGCAGGAATCGCGGGTGGATCGCTGGTGGGTGCCGCGCCTGCGCACGCCGCCGTTCCCAACCTCCAGATGACGGGCGGGGTCTACTGCCAGTTCGGAGCACCGGGCACGCCGTGGAATCAGGCGTGGAGCATGACCCGGTTCATGCGGGTCACCGCGCGTGACGGCGACTTCCGGAACGTCACACTGCAGGAGATCAACGGCGCGACGAAGTTCAAGTCGCAGCTGAAGAAGAACGAGTCGCTCACGATCAAGACCGTCTGGTTCGGCTGCTTCCCGTCGTCCATCGCCGGATACGCGATCTCTGATTACGCCGAGAACCTGACCGACAACGCCGGTTTCTGGTGGAACGTCCGGCGCATCGACAACCCGTTGGACCGGTTCGGAACGGGCTCGTCCGCGTCTGCGGCTGCGCTGACCGGTGGCGGCACCGACGTCGAGGGCGTCCCCGCGATCCCGGGCCGCTGACCGTAATCCGCCACGACTGAGCGTCCACGACAAGACATTTCGCGTCGGGCGGGTGCGGGGAGGACGCCTCCGCACACCGCCCGGCGCATGCGAAAGAGCGGCGACCGAGAAAACTCGGCCGCCGCTCTTGGCTTCGACAGGCTCAGCCGGCGGAGGTGGGCTCAGCCGGCGGGAAGCGGGGTCACGCGGAGGGGCGTGACACCTTGTTCGGCTCGGAAGCGGCGAGCATGTCCTCGCGTTCGACGACCTTGACGCGTTCGCGGCCTTCGGCGGCGCCGAGCGCACGCTCGTGCTCGTCGAGCCGGTACCAGCCGTCCCAGGTGGTGAACGGGATGTTCTTGGACTCGAGGAGTTCGACGATGGCGTCCTCACCGGGGTGGGCGGGCTCGAGCAGTGCGCCCGCTTCCATGTCCTTGAGGATGCAGTCGACGGTCTCGTTGGCGTCGCCCTTGGTGTGGCCGATGAGGCCCACGGGTCCGCGCTTGACCCAGCCGGTGGTGTAGATGCCGGTCAGCTGCTGGCCCTCGTCGAAGACGCGTCCGGCCTCGTTCGGGATGACCCCGGCCTGCGAGTCGAACGGGATCTGCGGCAGGTTGTCCGAGAGGTAACCGACCGCGCGGTAGACCGCGCCGACCTCCCAGTCGGTGGTCTTGCCGGTGGGCTTGACGTTGCCGGTGCCGTCGAGCTGGGTGCGTTCGGTGCGCAGTCCGACGACCTTGCCGTCCTCACCGAGGATCTCGGTGGGGCTCTCGAAGAAGTGCAGGAACAGCTTGTGGATCGCGCCCTGCTTGGGTTCGCGGATCGCGTAGTTCTCGATGATCGTGGCGACCTGGTCGGTGATCTTCGACCCGCGGCGCGCGACGGCCGAACCCTCGTCGTAGTCGATGTCCTCGGGATTGACGATGACCTCGATGTTGGGCGAGTGGTCGAGCTCCTTGAGCTCGAGCGGGGTGAACTTGGCCTGCGCGGGTCCGCGACGGCCGAAGACGTGGACCTCGATCGCCTTGTTGGCCTTAAGGCCTTCGTAGACGTTGGCCGGGATCTCGGTGGGGAGCAGTTCGTCACCGGTCTTGGCGAGCACGCGCGCGACGTCGAGGGCGACGTTGCCGACGCCGATCACGGCGACCTTCTCCGCCTCGAGGGGCCACGTGCGGGGGAAGTCCGGGTGTCCGTCGTACCAGGCGACGAACTGGGCGGCGCCGTAGCTGCCGTCGAGGTCGATGCCGGGGATGTCGAGAGCGCGGTCGTCGGTGGCGCCGGTGGAGAAGATCACCGCGTCGTAGTGGGCGCGCATCTCGTCGATGGTGATGTCAGTGCCGTAGTCGACGTTGCCGAGCAGGCGCACCTGTGGTTTGTCGAGGACCTTGTGCAGGGCGGTGATGATGCCCTTGATCCGCGGGTGGTCGGGTGCGACGCCGTAGCGGATCAGCCCGAACGGAGCGGGCATGCGCTCATACAGATCGATGCTGACGCCGCGGTCCTTGGCGGTGTCGGACTTCATCAACGCGTCGGCGGCGTAGATGCCGGCGGGACCGGCACCGACGATCGCAACCCGCAGCGGGCGGCTGTTGTCGCTCATGGAGTAGGTGTCTTCCGTTGCTCAGCACACGCGGAACGGTGATCTCGGCGACCCCGGGTCCGCGCGTATGGATAAGGCCTATCCCTTCTACGGTAGGCGCTTGCTGTCCACGACCAAAATCCGTCTGTGAGGTAACCCTCACCTCGACGAGGGATGGACGGTCGAGGTCGCGGCGGCTCAGGCCTTGCCGGCCGCGGCCGCGATCGGTTCGACGGCCTGGTCGGCGACCCACGGGATCGTCAGGACCGTCGGCACCGACATCGCGCTGCCCACCTCCTGGGGGAGGTAGACGACGCGGCCCGACTGCGCCACGGTCAGGCGGTTGAATGCCGCGTTCGCCTTCAGCCGATCGTTGGAGCCCTCCCAGTCGACGGCGACGACGACGTCGGCCGAGTCGAGCAGATTGAGGCTCTCGGCCGGCAGTTCACCGTAGAAACCGCTGGTCACCGAGGGTTGCAGCGCAGGCGGGAAGGTGAGTCCGTAACCTGCGACCGTCTGCCCGCGGCCGTCGCCGGGGCCGTAGATCGACACGCCGCCGGTCGGGCTGGCGGTCACGACGACAGCGGTCTTGCCCGCCAGTTGCGGGTTCTGCTCGCGAACGCCCGCGAGGAACTGTTCGGTCTCGGCCACCTTGCGGTCGGCGAGCTCGGGAAGCCCGACGGCGGTGCCGATCTGGCGGGTCTGCGCGTCCCACGGCACCTGCCACGGCTGGAACTGGGCGGGCCGCAGGATCGTCGGTGCGGTCTTGCTCAACAGGTCGAACTGATCGCGGGTGGGATCCGCGCCGACCGCGGTGATGAGGTCGGGTTCGGTGGCCAGGGCCTTGGGGATCTCGTCGCCGAAGGCGCCCGAGACGTTGGGGAGGACCACCGGCGTCGAGTCCGCGAGCAGCTCGGCGTTCCACGGCGCCGAGGCCTGATCGGGGTCGGCGAAGGGCGCGATGGTCGTGGGCGTGACCCCCAGGGCGAGCAGGGTGTCGCCGTCGCCCACACCCATCGCCGCGATGCGCTTCGGCGCCTGCGCGACCGTCGCCGGGGCGTAGGCCTGCTGCACGGTCACCGGGATCGCGCCGGCCTCGGGTGCGGGTACCTGCGCCGTGCCGGAGTCGACCGTCTCGTCCGGCGGCGAACACGAGGTCGCCAGGAGAGCTGCTGTCAGCAGCCCGACGAGAAGGGTGAGTGTGCGGTGGGTGGTAGAGCGCATCCGGGGTCCTCGCTGGTCGTTGCGTTCGGCGTCGTTGTTCTCCGCGGTACTTAGGGCCACCTTACTCACGGCCCTCCGATCGTCGACCACGCGCCGGTCCGTCGTCCGGCAGGTCACGCGCGTCGACGCCGGTCTCAGGTGCCTCCTGGTCGCTCGATAGACTCCCCGCCATGGCCGAAGCTGCAGGTGAGGGTGACCAGAGGCCCCCGTCGTGGAAGAACGCGTGGCCGTTCTTCGTCGCGGCGGGCGTCGTGGGCCTCGTCGTGCTCGGCGTCGTGCTGTCGAACGTGATCCGTCCTGCCGAGGATCGGGCCGGTGACTCGGCCCAGGTCCAGTACGCGATCAACGACGTCTACACCGCCCGCAACGGCCCGAACTACGCCGAGTACCGCGCCAACACCTGCGCGGCCGACGTCGAGGCGGCCGACTTCGTCTCCGAGGAACAATTCCTCGCCGACAACCGGGAGTCGCTGGTCGCCAACGGTCACATCGAGATCCCGGAGATCACCGAGCTGGTGGTCGACGGTGACCGCGCGACCGCGAAGGTTCATTGGCACTATGACAAGACCCCCGACGACGTGAATGTCGTCGACACGATCGTGGTGCGCGAGAACGGCGAATGGAAGGTGTGTTCCTCATGACCTATGCCGGAGATCTGACCCCCCGTGAGGCGTGGGAGAAGCTCGAGAACAACCCGGACGCGGTTCTGGTGGACTGTCGGACGCAGGCCGAATGGTCGTTCGTCGGCGTACCCGACCTCGAAGTCCTGGGGAAGCGCACGATCTTCGCCGAGTGGACCACCTTCCCCGAAGGTCGACGCAACGACGACTTCATCACGCAGCTGCGGGATTCGGGCGTCAGCGACGACCACGAGGTCATCTTCCTGTGCCGGTCCGGTCACCGTTCGATCGGCGCCGCGGAGGCTGCGACGGCGGACGGTATCGCCAAGGCCTACAACGTCGTCGACGGATTCGAGGGTGCCCTCGACGAGAACGACCATCGCGGGACGTCGGGCTGGCGTGCCGAGAACCTGCCGTGGAGGCAATCGTGACTTCTGATCTACCCGTGGGTCGTGAACTGCCCGAGGGGCTCTCGGCCGACACCATCGCGGTGCGCGGCGGGCTGGCCCGCTCGGGTTTCCACGAGACGGCCGAGGCGATGTACCTCACGAGCGGTTATGTCTACGACTCCGCCGAGGCCGCCGAACGCGCCTTCACCGGGGAGGACGAGCGATTCGTCTACTCGCGCTACGGCAATCCGACCGTCGAGATGTTCCAGGAACGTCTGCGTCGACTCGAGGGTGCCGAAGCGTGTTTCGCGACGGCCAGCGGGATGGCCGCGGTCTTCGTCGCGCTCGGTGCGCTGCTGAAGGCCGGCGATCGCCTGGTCGCCGCCCGCAGCCTGTTCGGTTCCTGCTTCGTGGTCTGCAACGAGATCCTGCCGCGCTGGGGGATCGAGACCGAGTTCGTCGACGGCGAGGACCTGGAACAGTGGGAGCGGGCGCTCTCCAAGCCCACCGACGCGGTGTTCTTCGAGACCCCGTCGAATCCGATGCAGAGCCTCGTCGACGTCGTCAAGGTCTCGGAGCTGGCGCACGCGGCGGGCGCACAGGTGGTGCTGGACAACGTCTTCGCCACCCCGCTCCTGCAACGCGGTCTCGAACTCGGTGCCGACGTCATCGTGTACTCGGGCACCAAGCACATCGACGGCCAGGGACGTGTGATGGGCGGTGCGGTACTCGGAACCAAGGAGTACGTGGACGGGCCGGTGCAGCAACTCATGCGGCACACCGGCCCGGCGTTGAGCCCGTTCAACGCCTGGACGCTGGTGAAGGGTCTGGAGACGCTGCGCCTGCGCGTCGACGCCTCGGTGTCCTCCGCGCTCCGGATCGCCGAGTTCCTCGAAGCCGATCCGCGGGTGCGATGGGTGAAATACCCGTTCCTGCAGTCCCATCCGCAGTACGAGCTGGCGCGGGCGCAGATGTCCGGCGGCGGCACCGTGGTGACCTTCGAGCTGAACGACCACGACGGCATCGACGGCAAGAAGCGGGCCTTCGAGGTCCTCAACGGCTTGCGGATCGTCGACATCTCCAACAATCTCGGTGACTCGAAGTCGCTGATCACGCACCCGGCGACCACCACGCACCGTGCGATGGGGCCCGACGGACGCGCGGCGATCGGTCTCAGCGACTCGGTCGTGCGGCTGTCGGTCGGTCTCGAAGGGGTCGACGACCTGCTCGGCGATCTGGATCAGGCGCTGGGCTGACCCGTCGCGGTGATTCCCCGCCGCGGTCTCAGTCGAGGCCGTCGATGCCCAGCGCGTTCAGGACCGTACGGAGTTTGAACGCGGTCTCCTCGAGCTCGCCCTGAGGGTCGGAGTGTTCGACGATGCCGCCACCCGCCCAGGTTCGGAGACTGCGGCGATCGGCTTCGAGCTGGAGGCACCGGATGGTGACCATCCATTCGCCGTCGCCGGCGGCGTCGCACCAGCCGACGGCGCCCGCATAGAAGCCGCGTTCTCCCTCGACTTCCCGGATGATCTGCGCGGCAACATCACTGGGTGTACCGCAGACCGCGGGGGTCGGTCCCAGCAGGAGGGCGAGATCCAGCGCGGTGGTCGACGGATCGCGAAGTGTCGCGCGGATGGGGGTGGCGAGATGCCACACCTCCCCGGTCGACTGCAATTGCGGGGTCGACGGCGCGTCGACGTCGTCGCACAGGTGCGCCAACCGGTCTCGCAGGTGATCCACGACGAACGCGTGTTCGGCGAGATCCTTTGCCGAGGAGAACAATCCGTCCGCGACGGCGCGGTCGACGACCGGATCCGGTGACCGCGGAGCCGAACCCGCGTACGGGTGGCAGGTGACGACCGATCCCGACTTGCGCAGCAGCACTTCGGGACTCGCGCCCAGCAGCCACGCGCCCGAGCCGGTGGCGGCACCGAGGTCGACGCCGAACGCGTTGTGTCCGGCGTTGCCACCCGCCAGGGCGTCGAGGAGTTCGTGGGGCGCGACCTCGGCGTCGAGCACGATGTCGACACTACGGGCGAGGACGACCTTGCCGACGTCGCCGGCGACGATCCGCTTGACCGCGTGCGCCACCCGCTCGCGGTGCTCGTCGGCGGTCGGGTGCAGGGTCGTCGAGACCGGGGTGCGCGACAGCGGTGGCCCGCCCGTCAGCGGTGCGTCGTCGAAGTGCAGGACCTCGGGTACCACCAGCGCGGCCGGGTCGGCGAGGTCGAACGGGATCGCGCCGGTCAGCCCGTCGATCGTCCCGGAACGCAGCGCGGCCGAGGCCGCGTCGACATCGGTGAACCCACGGACGGCGCCCCGGCCCCGCACGGTGCCGTGCGGGCGGGACAACACGAACACATCAGTCGCTGACACCCCTGACACGCTACAGGTAAGTGTGCCCTAACTTTGGATCACGATGAGTGAAAATTGACACGCCCGCGCGGCTTCGGCGAGGCTTGCACATAGGTCATGAGTGCCAGTGACAAGCCCCGGCTCGCTGGTCGGCAACCCTCCTCCGCGGTGGGGTGCTCCGGGTGACGACCTGGCCGCGTACCGACCGGACGCGGCAAGCGCGGAATTTCAGAGGAGCTCCTGCCATGACCGCTGTCCTGTCAGCACCCGACACGACCGGCCACGAGACTGTCGACACCCCCGTCATCGATGCGACCCACCATCGGTATCCGGCCATCCCCGGGCTGGCCCCGGTCGTCGGCGCCGATGTGTCCGTACCGCTGGCCCACGGCGGCACAACGCGGTACGTCAACCTCGACTACGCGGCGAGCGCGCCGGCTCTGAGCTCGGTGGCCGCCGCGGTCGCCCATGGACTCGGCGAATACGCGAGCGTCCATCGCGGCGCCGGTCATCTGTCGCAGGTGACCACCGCCCGGTACGAGGCCGCCCGGGACACCGTGCGCCGGTTCGTCCGCGGACGGGTCGACGACACCGTCGTCTTCACCCGCAACACCACCGATGCCATCAACCTCGCCGCTCACATCACACCCGGGGACGTCGTCGTGCTCGACATCGAGCATCACGCCAACCTGCTGCCGTGGTGCGCGCCGCGCGACGGCCGCAACCGGGCCCGAATCGTCCGCACCTGCGACACGATCGAGGACACCCTGGTCGCGCTCGAGGCGGAGCTCGCGTCGGCGCCGGCAGCGCTGCTCGCGGTCACCGCGGCGTCGAACGTCACCGGCGAGGTGCTGCCGATTAGCCGGCTCGCCTCGATCGCGCACCGGCACGGAGCCCGGATCCTGGTCGACGCCGCGCAACTCGTCGCGCACCGGCCCGTCTCCGTCGTCAGTCACGGCATCGACTACCTGGCCTTCTCCGGGCACAAGGCATATGCACCGTTCGGTGCCGGGGTCCTGATCGGCCGGACCGACTGGTTCGACGCCGCCGACCCCTATCTGGCCGGCGGGGGAGCGACCGCCGACGTCGACCTGAGTCCGCGCGGTGGCGTGACCTGGCACACCGGAGCCGCGCGTCACGAGGCCGGTTCGCCGAACGTGCTCGGCGCGGTGTCGATCGCGGCGGCCTGCGAGGCGCTGGCCGACCTCGGTCCCGAGGCCATCGGCCTACACGAACTGCGCCTGGCGCAACGCCTGGACTCCGGCCTGGCCGCCATCCCCGGGGTCGTGCCCCTGCGGATCTTCGCCGATTCCACCGACCGGGTGGGAATCGCGGGGTTCACCGTCGACGGGATCGCGCCGCGGGTCATCGCCGAGTATCTCAGTGCGCAACACGGAATCGGCGTGCGCGACGGCCGGTTCTGCGCTCACCCGCTGCTCGAGCGCCTCGGACATCCGGCCGGCGCGGTCCGCGCGAGCTTCGGGGCGGGTACCACCTCCGACGACATCGACCGCCTCCTCGGCGCTCTGCGCGCACTGACCGAACACGCACTGACCGAGCACGCACCGATCGACCATGCACTGACCGAACAGACCATCCGACCGAACTCGAATGAGGGGTGATGAGATGACCATCGAACTCGACGCACCGGCCGATCGCGCAACCGTGATCGCCGCACCGACCTCCGCTCCGACGGCCCCGATCAGCATCGGACGACCGGGGTTCCAGATCGCCATCGCCGGAGACGAACTGGCACAGACGTTTCCGATCGTCGTGCGGCGTGAGACCCTCCGCGATGCGCAGCGTGCCCGCTCTCTGCTCCGGGCCGGCACCCACGATCAGGCGAAGTTCGTGGTCGCCCTCGAGGTGGAGGTGACCGTCGCGCCGGATGCCGCGTCGGCGCGTGCCGCGGCCGCTGCCGCGGTGGACGCATCGTCGGAGACAGGCTCCGGGACCATCCGCTACATCGGCACGACACACGGACTGATCACGCTGGTCCGGGACATCTACGCGGCCGAGGTCGCCGACGCGGTGATCCTCGTCCCGATCGACGGCGCTGCCACCGAAGGCCGCATCCGCGAACAGATCCTGCCGGTTCTCGCCGAGCAGCGGCACCGCGTGGCCTGACGGGCGGCCCGTCATAGGAGCGCGACTTCGGAGCATGCGCGCTATCTGCAACTGCCGCAGTTGAACTCAAGTGGCGCATCTGCGCCGTAGACACCCCCGCCGGCACCATCTCACGATGGTGCCGGCGGGGGTGTCTCGACGGTGATCCGTCAGCCGCGCGAGGGCTCGTTGGCAGCCTCGGGGTGCGATGCGAGGCGGTCGATCGCATCCTGCGCGATCTTCTCGGCCTGCTCGCGGCCGACCCAGCCGCCCGGCTGGACCTCCTTGCCGGGCTCGAGGTCCTTGTAGTGCTCGAAGAAGTGGGCGATCGGGCCCAACTCGTACTCGGACACGTCGGAGATGTCCTTGATGTGGTCCCACCGCACGTCCTTGGCCGGGACGCACAGCAGCTTGTCGTCGCCGCCGGCCTCGTCGGTCATGGTGTACATGCCGACGACCCGTGCGCGCACGATGATGCCGGGGAACACCGACTCGGGGAGCAGGACCAGCGCGTCGAGCGGGTCGCCGTCCTCACCGAGGGTGCCGTCGATGTACCCGTAGTCGGCCGGGTAGCCCATCGAGGTGTACAGGTAGCGGTCGAGGTAGACCTTGCCGGTCTCGTGGTCGACCTCGTACTTGTTGCGGCCACCTTTGGGGATCTCGATGGTCACATCGAATTCCACAGTTCCTCCTGGCAGTCTTGATCGGGGATGCCGCGTCGGGCCGAAACGCCCGCACGCTGCCCCAACGATACTGTTGGTCCGGCGACCTCGATGTTCGTACCCCTCATTGTGCGTACATCCGGCCGTTCCATCGACCGTGAACCGCGAGAGACCCGGAGGTTTTGTGGGCGCATCCACCCGAAACGGCGGTCGCCGCGGTCGGAGACTCCTGTGGTGGACGGTCACCGCGGTGGTGATCCTGGCCCTGGTCGCCGCGGCCTCGGTCGTGATCGCACTCCGCCTCGATCGGGAACCGGAGCTCCCGCCGGGAGTGCCACCGCAACCCGCCGCGGTCGCCGTCGATCCGCGGATCGACCCGGTGGTCGCCTCGGCGCCCGAGTCGACGCCGCAGGGTGTGTCACGCGCGATCGCTCCGGCACTGCGCAACCCCGCCCTCGGCGAACTCTCCGGAATGATCAGCGACTCGCTCACCGGCGCGGTCCTGTGGACCAGCGACCCGGAGCGCCCGCGGATTCCCGCGTCTAACGCCAAGATCCTGACCGCCGCCGCCGTCCTCGACGCCGTGCCGCACGACCAGCGACTGACGACGACGGTGGTGGCCGGCAGCAACGGACAGGTCATCCTCCGCGGTGCCGGTGATCCCACCCTGTCGGCCCAACCCGCCGGGACCGACACCTTCTACACCGACCCGGGTCGCATCGCCGACCTCGCGCGCCAGATCGAGGAGACCGAGATCCCGGTGACCTCGGTGGCCGTCGACCTGAGCGCCTTCTCGGGACCCACGATGGACACCACCTGGGATCGCCGGGACATCCAGGGCGGCGACATCGCCCCGATCGAATCGCTGATGGTCGACGGTGCCCGGCTGGAACCGCTGGACGAATACTCGCCGCGTACCGCGACCCCGGGCCTCATGGCGGGGGAGGCGCTCGCCGCCGCCCTCGACGTCGAAGCGCCCGTCACCGAGGTGACCGGTACCGCGCCGACCGGGTCCGGGGACGAACGCGTGATCGCGAAGGTCCAGTCGGCCCCGCTGGTGACGCGGGTCAACGACATGCTGCGCTACAGCGACAACGTGCTCGCCGAGACGCTCGCCGTCGAACTCTCGGTGCACCGCGGCGGGCCGCCCACGCACGCCGGCGGCGTCGACGCGATCGAACAGGTGCTGTCGTCGATGTTCCCGGACCAGTGGGCCGGTACCGCGCTGCACGACGCGTCGGGAATCTCCTACGCCAACCGGACCACGCCGGAGTTGCTCGACACGGTGATGACCGCGGCGAGCGGGCCGAGCAGGCCGGCGCTGCGCCCCATGCTCGACGGTCTGCCGATCGCCGGCGGTACCGGCACCCTCGCGGACCGGTTCGACGCCGCCGACAATCCCGGTGCGGGCTGGGCGCGGGCGAAGACCGGAACACTCACCGGGGTCAGTTCGTTGACCGGCATAGTGCAGACAGTCGACGGCCGCGTGCTGTCGTTCGCCCTGATGTCCGGCGGCACCTCGCCGGCGGACGCGCGACCCGCCCTCGATGCCGTGGTGGGCCAACTGAGAGAGTGCGGGTGCCGATGACCACGTCAGGAATCGCCGGGTCGGAGACCACGGACGCCGGGAACGCCGGAGCCGAGACCGGGACCGCTCCGGAATCGGGCGTCGAGGAATCCGCCGACCGGGAACGCCACCCGGGTATCGGCTCGCAGATCGACTGGTCGCTGGCGGCCTCGACGGCGAAACGACTCGCCCGGCCCGGCCCGAAGACGACGTCGTACACCTACGAGGCGGCCCGCGCGGAACTGGCCGATGCCGCCACCCGCGCCGAAGCCCCGGTGCGAGAGGTCACGGGCCTGGCCGACGGCCTGCGCGTACCGACCACCCGAGTCCTCGACCGGGCCGGCTGGATCGACGCGGCGTCCCTGTCGATGCGATCGATGCTCGGTTCGGACGACGAGTCCACCGACGCGGGATCGCCGGGGCTCGCGGCACGATTCGGCGGACTGCAGGCCGGTGGTCTGCTCGCGTTCCTCTCCACCGCGATCCTCGGTCAGTACGATCCGTTCACGCCCGATCCGGAGACCGGCGAGCCCGGTGTGCTGATGGTGGTGACGCCGAACATCATCAACGTCGAACGCCAGCTCAAGGTGATCCCGTCGGACTTCCGGCTGTGGGTGTGCCTCCACGAGGTCACCCACCGCGTGCAGTTCTCGGCCAACCCGTGGCTGCGGGACTACATGCAGGACAACGTCGCGGTGCTCACCTCCGACGCCGGCGAGTCGACCACCGAGATCGTCACTCGGATGACGAAGGCCCTCAAGGGTTCCGATGGTCCGCGCGAGAAGGGCGTGATCGGCGCGATGCAGCTGCTGCAGAGCCCCGAACAGCACGCCGCTTTCCAGCGCATGATGGTTCTCGGCACCTTGCTCGAGGGGCACGCCGACCACGTCATGGATGCGGTGGGCCCGGTGCATGTGCCGTCGGTGGCGCGCATCCGCACCGCCTTCGACAAACGGCGCACCGCACCGCAGAATCCGGTGCAGCGGATCATCCGGGCCCTCATCGGGATGGACGCCAAGCTCGCGCAGTACATCCGAGGAAAAGCCTTCGTCGACGCGGTGGTCGAGGCAGTCGGGATGGAGCGGTTCAACACGGTCTGGACCTCGCCGGACACGATGCCGCTGCCGAACGAGATCGACGACCCGCAGGCATGGATTCAGCGGGTCTTGTGAGGCGGGCGGTCGCGGAATTCGCGGCCGCTCATCGGGTCGGGCCGGAGGTCTGCGTCGGACTCTCCGGCGGGCCGGACTCGCTCGCGCTGACCGCGGCCGCCGTCGGTGCCGGTCTCGACGTCACCGCGCTGATCGTCGATCACGGACTCCAGCCGGACTCTGCGCGGGTGGCGGTGGCCGCGGCCGACGCGGCGCGTGTCCTGGGCGCCCGAGTCCATGTCCTGCGGGTGCGCGTCGGACGTGGTGGAGGTCTCGAGGCCGCTGCTCGCGATGCCCGGTACGCAGCCCTCGACGAGGCCCGCGGTGGTCGGCCGGTTCTGCTCGGCCACACCGCCGACGACCAGGCCGAGACCGTGCTGCTCGGGCTGGCGCGCGGATCCGGCTCACGATCGATCGCCGGCATGCGTGCCTGGAACGACCCGTGGGCCAGACCGTTCCTCGGGGTCCGGAGGCAGCAGACTCTGGCGGCCTGTACCGAACTCGGTCTCGCACCCCATCACGACCCGCACAACCGCGATCCGCGGTTCACCCGCGTCCGTCTGCGATCCGAAGTCCTGCCGTTGCTGGAGGACGTGCTCCACGGCGGGGTCGTCGACGCGCTGGGTCGCACCGCCGAGAGGCTGCAGGCCGACAACGATGCACTCGACGAGTGGGCGGCCCGCGTCCTCGCCGAGGCCGCACGCGGCGACGTCCTGGCCGTCGGCCCGCTTCGCGACGCGCCACTCGCGATTCGGACGCGAGCCCTGCGCGCCTGGCTGCTCGACATCGGGGCGACCGAGCCGACCCATCGGGTCGTCACGGCCGTGGCGGGCCTCCTGGACTCGGCCGCCGTCGCCGACCGGACCCAGATCGCCGTCGGCGGCGACCCCGACGTCCGCCGTGTCGTCGTCCGTACGGGCGAAACACTGACGGTCCGCCTCACCGCGAGGTGAGACGGACCGTCTTGGAGGTACTACGTTCCCTCAGCGCCGAGGCGGCACGAAGGGCGAGTTGATCGTCTGGAAGTACTGGATCCCGGCACCGATCAGGGTGCCGCCGCCGCCGAGGGCGAGACCGGCGATGCCGCCGATCGCGGCGGCCGGCGCGACGCCCACCAGGCAGCCCACCACCGCGGCGGCCAGGCCGATGACGCACCCGATCACGCCGCCGACGATTCCGCCGACGACAGTACCGACCAATGTGCCGATCGAGGTTCCGGCCCGGAGTTGTGATTGGAATCGTTCGAGAGCCTGGTCGTCGCGTTCTTGTCGCGTCTGCGGCGCCGCGACATTGTGCCGGGCGATGCCGCGCAAACTCTCGACCTCGGTCGGATTGACCGCCGACGAACGCGAGACCTCACGGGACGGAATGAGGGTCACGGCGTTCCCCGCGATTCGCGCGTCGATGGGAAACTGTCGGAATTCGCTGCGGTAGTTCAGCGGCATGCGGAAGAGTTCTGCGCCGGCGGTATCCCGAACCGTCACATTCCCGTTCTCCGTGCTCACGGATGCGTTGTGCACCGTGAGGGTGAGCGCCGAGGCATTCCAGGACGCGTCATAAGTGGCCGCCGGGGCCTTCTGAGGTGCAGCTTCGGCGGTCGCGGCGAACACCGTAACGACTGCGGTGGCCAGACACAGAATCACGCTGAGGCGTTTTTTGCGCAGGGGGATACGCGAAGTGGGGAACACGAGTGCTCCTTCTTGTCCACACAGGACAGGGCGTGAGAAGGGAGGGGATATCAGAGGTCTGGTGCTCAGCTCTCTGTTTTCGAGAATGTCAGACGCTTGATCCACATCGAAACGCAACCTCGAGGAATGGTGCCCGTGTGATGAGTTGTTATGTGACCGTTATCCGCATAGCAATTCCGCGAAATGTCGACGTGAATGGCCGTAAATGGTTTGAACTGGCAATTCAGCGAAAAACCGCAGGTAGGCCGCGGCCATTCCCGGCGTGCGTCCGCGGAGCCCCGGAGAGGTACCCCGTTCGCCGCGGCACCGCGAAAACATGACAAGCTGGGAGCGTGCAGTCTGCCGACCCGTACGCCGCTGACATCGACGCTGTGCTGATCACCGAAGAGGAGATCAAACAGCGAACCGCCGAACTCGCCCAGTCCGTGGCATCGCGCTACGCCGACATCGAAGAGGATCTGGTCCTCATCGGTGTCCTGAAGGGCGCCATCATGTTCATGACGGACTTTGCGCGGTCCCTGCCGATCCCGTCGCAGATGGAGTTCATGGCGGTGTCGA
Organism: Gordonia sp. KTR9; assembly: GCF_000143885.2. Classification (NCBI taxonomy): domain Bacteria; kingdom Bacillati; phylum Actinomycetota; class Actinomycetes; order Mycobacteriales; family Gordoniaceae; genus Gordonia; species Gordonia sp. KTR9. The sequence continues at coordinate 4,539,696 of NC_018581.1, read as the reverse complement.
GCTACGGGTCGTCGACATCGTCGTCGGGCGTGGTCCGCATCCTCAAAGACCTCGACCGCGACATCGAGGGCCGGGACGTCCTGATCGTCGAGGACATCATCGACTCGGGCCTGACGCTGTCGTGGCTGATGAAGAACCTCGCGACGCGTTCGCCGCGCAGCCTCGAGGTGTGCGCCCTGCTGCGCAAGCCCGACGCCGTCCGCTCCACGATCCGGGTCGCCGACGTCGGTTTCGACATCCCGAACGAGTTCGTCGTCGGCTACGGCCTCGACTATGCCGAGCGCTACCGCGACCTGCCGTACATCGGCCGGCTGAAGCCGTCGGTGTACACGCACTGATGCTCCGGGGCGCCACACGTGTGCCCGACCTGCGAGGGAACGGTTTCACCAGCGCGATCGTTGACCGGTAGCCTCAATGTGTACGTCGACGGGAAGGACATGGGAACGGCGTCGGCACCGGGACTCGATCCCGCGAGCCCGCTCGACCCCCACCAACTGGCATGAACCGTAAGACAGTCTTCCGCAACCTCGCCATCCTGGCGCTCATCCTGCTCGCCCTGTGGGGCTGGAGCGTGATGAGCGACTCCGGCCGGGAGTACCGCGGCGTCGACACCTCCGTCGCACTGCAGCAACTCAACGACAAGAACACCAAGTTCGTCAGCATCGACGATCGCGAGCAGCAGCTCCGGATCGAGCTCAAGTCCCCGATCAAGGTCAACGACGCCGACGCCGGCAAGATCAGTGCCAAGTACCCGGCGCAGGCGGGTGACCAGGTCTTCGAGGCCGTCCAGGGCACGGGCGCGCCGTACACGACCAACGTCAACGAGCAGTCCGTCCTGTGGCAGATCCTCATCTTCGTGCTCCCGATGATCCTGCTGTTCGGCTTGTTCTTCTTCGTGATGAGCCGCATGCAGGGCGGCGGTCGCGGCGGCGTCATGGGCTTCGGCAAGTCGAAGGCCAAGCAGCTCAGCAAGGACATGCCGAAGACGACGTTCGCCGATGTCGCGGGCGCCGACGAGGCCGTCGAGGAGCTCTACGAGATCAAGGACTTCCTGCAGAATCCGGCGCGCTATCAGGCGCTGGGCGCGAAGATCCCTCGGGGTGTGCTGCTCTTCGGCCCACCCGGAACGGGCAAGACGCTGCTGGCCCGGGCGGTCGCCGGTGAGGCCGGGGTCCCGTTCTTCACGATCTCCGGTTCGGACTTCGTCGAGATGTTCGTCGGTGTGGGTGCATCCCGCGTGCGCGATCTGTTCGAGCAGGCCAAGAACAACAGTCCGTGCATCATCTTCGTCGACGAGATCGACGCCGTCGGACGCCAGCGCGGCGCGGGCCTCGGCGGTGGTCACGACGAACGCGAGCAGACCCTCAACCAGCTGCTCGTCGAGATGGACGGCTTCGGTGACCGCTCGGGCGTCATCCTGATCGCCGCGACGAACCGCCCCGACATCCTCGATCCGGCGCTCCTGCGCCCCGGCCGATTCGATCGCCAGATCCCGGTCGGCAATCCCGACATGGCCGGTCGCCGGGCGATCCTGAAAGTCCACGCCAAGGGCAAGCCGATCGATCCCGACGCCGACCTCGACGGTCTGGCCAAGCGCACGCCCGGGATGTCGGGCGCCGATCTGGCCAACGTCGTCAACGAGGCGGCGCTGCTCACCGCGCGCGAGAACAAGCAGACGATCACTGCCGAGGCCCTCGAGGAGGCGGTCGACCGGGTCATCGGCGGACCGCGCCGCAAGTCCCGGATCATCAGTGAGCACGAGCGCAAGGTGGTGGCCTACCACGAGGGCGGACACACCCTCGCCGCATGGGCGATGCCCGATCTCGCCCCGATTTACAAGGTCACGATCCTGGCGCGCGGGCGGACCGGCGGCCACGCGCTGGCCGTCCCCGAGCAGGACAAGGACCTGATGACCCGCTCGGAGATGATCGCGCGGCTGGTGATGGCCATGGGCGGTCGTGCGGCCGAGGAACTCGTGTTCCACGAACCGACGACCGGTGCGTCGTCGGACATCGACCAGGCGACGAAGATCGCGCGGGCGATGGTCACCGAGTACGGCATGAGTTCCAAGCTGGGTGCCGTGCGTTACGGCCAGGATCAGGGCGACCCGTTCCTCGGCCGGTCGATGGGCTCGCACACCGATTACTCCGCGGAGATCGCGAGCGAGATCGACGACGAGGTACGCCGGCTGATCGAGGCCGCGCACACCGAGGCGTGGGCCATCCTGACCGAGTACCGGGACACCCTCGACGTGCTCGCCACCCAGCTCCTCGAGAAGGAGACGCTGACCCGCAAGGATCTGGAGAAGATCTTCTCCGATGTGGACAAGCGTCCGCGGATCACCGCCTTCAACGACTTCGGCGAGCGCACCCCCAGCGACAAGCCGCCGGTGAAGACGCCGGGCGAGCTGGCCATCGAACGCGGTGAGCCGTGGCCGCCGCCGGAGCCGGCCAAGATCCCCGAACCGGTGGGAGCCGGTTATCCAGGTGCACCGCAGGTCCCGGGCCAGGTGCCGAACTATCCGCCGATGTACCCCGAACCGGGGACGTCGGGCGGACCGACACCACCGGTTCAGGGCAATCCGGAACCCCGGTACCCCGATCCCGGGTATCCGGATCAGCACCATCCCCCGCAGTATCCGAACCCCGGTTATCCGAACCCGAACTATCCGAACCCGGGTTATCCGAACCCCGGTAACCCGAACCCGCAGTACCCGGATCCGGGATACCGCGACTCGGGCTCCGGTCGGACGCCGCCGGAGCCGGGCGGGCCGTACGGTGGACGAACGCGTCCGGACTACGGCGCGCCACGAGACTGGTCCGCTCCCGGCTGGCCGCCCGAGTCGGCGCCGCGCCCGGGCCGTAACGGCGAGGCCAACGGGTGGGGACACCGCGCCGATGACGACGACTCGCGGCCGACTTCGTAAAGTGGCTGGATGAGCATCAACGAGCGGCAGGACGCCGAACTCGCCGGACCTCGAGGGGACTTCGACCAGGCGCGCGCCGAGGCCGCGGTCCGCGAATTGCTGCTGGCCGTCGGCGAGGACCCCGACCGGGAAGGTCTCCTCCGGACCCCGACGCGGGTGGCGAACGCATACCGGGAGATGTTCGCCGGTCTGTACAGCGACCCGGACGAGGTCCTCGCGACGACGTTCGACGAGGACCATGACGAGATGGTGCTGGTCAAGGACATCCCGATGTACTCGACCTGCGAGCACCATCTGGTCTCGTTCCACGGGGTCGCCCACGTCGGCTACATCCCCGGCGCCTCGGGTCGGGTCACCGGCCTGTCGAAGCTGGCCCGGCTCGTCGACCTGTACGCGAAGCGCCCGCAGGTCCAGGAACGGCTCACCAGTCAGATCGCCGACGCCATGATGCGCAGGCTCGAGCCCCGCGGGGTGATCGTGGTGATCGAGGCCGAGCATCTGTGCATGGCGATGCGGGGGATCCGCAAGCCGGGCGCGACGACGACGACGTCGGCGGTGCGCGGCATCTTCAAGACCAGTGCGGTCTCCCGCGGCGAAGCCCTCGACCTGATCACCCGGTGACGACGCCGCACGCGGTTCCCGCCCGCGGCGGAGTGCACCGGACCCTGGTGATGGGTGTCCTCAACGTCACCGCCGACTCGTTCTCCGACGGCGGTCGCTACCTCGACGCCGATGCGGCGATCGCGCACGGTCTCGAACTGATCGACCAGGGTGCCGACCTCATCGACGTCGGCGGCGAATCGACCCGCCCCGGCGCGGTCCGGGTCGACCCCGAACTCGAGACGGCGCGCGTCGTGCCGGTGATCAGCGAACTCGCCGCGCGCGGGGTGCCCGTGTCGGTCGACACGATGCGGGCGCCGGTGGCCGCCGCAGCGGTGGAAGCCGGTGCGGCCATCGTCAACGACGTCTCGGGCGGGCGGGCCGACGCCGACATGGCACGGGTCGTCGCGGACGCGGGGGTGCCGTGGATTCTCATGCACTGGCGCCCGGCCGGCGACAGCGCCGACCGTCGGTTCACCCACCGCAGCGGAGATGTCGGGGGTTATCGGGATGTGGTCGCCGAGGTCAGTGGTGAACTGCTCGCCCAGGTCGACGCCGCGGTGTCGGCCGGGGTCGATGCCGACCGCCTGATCCTCGACCCGGGACTGGGCTTCGCCAAGACCGCCGAACACAACTGGGCCCTGCTGCACGCCTTGCCCACCTTGACCGGGCTGGGCTTCCCGATTCTGGTCGGGGCCTCCCGCAAACGTTTCCTCGGCACGCTGCTCAGCCGCGACGGCGCGGACCGCCCGCCCGCGGGGCGCGATGTCGCGACCGCGTCCGTCTCGGCACTCGCCGCCGCCGCGGGTGCGTGGGGCGTGCGCGTGCACGACGTGGCGAGCAGTCGCGACGCGGTCGCGGTCGCCGCGGCGTGGCGCGCAGGCGGTTCCCGAACATCATCACCGGTAGGAGAGACGAATGGCTGATCGGATCGAACTGCGCGGGCTGAAGGTCCGGGGCAATCACGGTGTCTTCGACCACGAGCGCGCCGACGGCCAGGACTTCTTCATCGACGTCGTGCTCTGGCTGGATCTGCAGGCCGCGGGGGAGTCCGACGATCTCGCCGACACCGTCGACTACGGTGCGCTCGCGCAGCAGGTCGCCGGCATCGTCGGGGGCGAACCGCGCAACCTCATCGAGAAGGTGGGCGCCGAGGTGGCCGACTCGATCATGACCGACGAGCGCATCAGTGCGTGCGAGGTGACCGTGCACAAGCCGTCGGCGCCGATCCCGCTGACCTTCGACGACGTCGCGGTGGTGACCCGACGTTCCCGCAAGGGGACGCGATGAGCCGCGCGGTGCTCTCGGCGGGGTCCAACGTCGGTGACCCGACCGCGCACCTGCGTTCGGTCGTCGAGGGCTTCGCCGACGAGCTGGTCGCGGTGTCCGCGGTGTACTCGACGCCCCCATGGGGTGGGGTCGAGCAGGACGACTTCCGCAACATCACGCTCGTCGTCGACGGACCGTACGATGCCCGACAGTGGCTCGAGCGTGGTTTCGAACTCGAGCGGGCGGCCGAGCGGACGCGGGAGATCCGCTGGGGACCAAGAACTCTCGACGTCGACGTGATCACCGTGTCTGATTCTGACGGAGTTGTCGTGACCGACGGACCGGACCTGACGCTGCCCCATCCCCGTGCGGCGCAACGGGCTTTCGTCCTCGTCCCGTGGCTGGAGATCGAGCCGGACGCCACCCTGTGGACGCCGGCCGGCGAACGCGCGGTCGCCGATCTCGTCGCCGGGCTCGACGCCGCCGAGCGGGATGCGGTGCAGCCGGTCGGCCGCCTGACCGGGGGCGAGCCGTGAGTGCACCGGATCCGCGCCGGCCGGAGCAGGACGACGAGGAGGCCGGCCTCGGCCCCACCCGGGTCCGTGATCTGGCCGCGATCGCGGCGGTCACCGCGATCGTCGCGTGGATCCTGGTGCGGTACAACTACTCCGATCTCCCGCCGTTACCGCTGCTCGCCGGTGTCGTGCTGTATGTGCTTGCGGCACTCGAGATCGTCATCGCCTTCGTCGTCCGCTCCCGGGTCGAATCCCGCGATGTGGGTCGCGCCCGGGGACAACTCCATCCGCTCACGGCCGCGCGAGTGCTGGCCCTGGCCAAGGCTTCTGCGATCCTCGGTGCGATCGCGGTCGGGGTCTGGCTGGGATTGCTCGCGTTCCTGCTCGGTCAGCACGATCTGGCCGCGGCCGACCACGACCGGCCGGGTGCCATCGTCGGGCTGATCGGCGGGGCGGTCCTCGTCGGTGCCGCGCTGTGGCTCGAGTACTGCTGCCGGGCCCCCGACGACCCGTCCGCGGTGGGCGATTCGTGACGGTTGCCGGGAGCGGCGGTCGTCCCGTCGACGCATCGCCTAACATGCGGACTATCTGAGAAACTCCGCACCCGCCTGACGTCCGAATGTACTCACAGCCTGTAAATTCACGATCATGACGACCTCGAACGGCCGTGCCGCCGACTCGCGCCGCTCGAGTCGGTCGCCGGCTCAGTGGTTGCTCGGCCTGTTGATCGTGCTCGCGCTGGTGGCCAGCATCCTCATGGTCTTCACCGACCGTTTGTCGATCACCGGCTCGCTGGCGGTCATCGCAGCGCTCTGGGCAGCCGTCATCGGCGCGATCCTGGTGACCAAGTTCCGGCGGCAGGCCGAGAGTGCGGAGGCGAAGAGCCGGGACCTGCGACTCGTCTACGAATTGCAGCTGGAACGTGAGATCGCGGCACGACGTCAGTACGAGCTCGACGTCGAGACGACCATCCGCAAGGAGGTCACCGCAGAGTCGAACGAGGAACTCTCCGAATTGAAGGCTCAGGTCCTGGCGTTGCGGTCCAGCCTGGAGATGCTCCTCGGCGAACCGCTCCCGGACCAGCGGGCCGCGCTGTCCAGCGAGAAGATGCGCGAATTGGCCTCGGGCCTGAACGACGAATCCCGCACCGCCCGCCGATCCGGGACATCGTTCGGCGGCGACTTCGGCGGCGTGTCCTCCTATGGCGCCACCTACGCCGACGACGGGGCGCTCGCCGCCCGCGACTTCGCGGCCACCGCACCCACCGCGGACGACGGTAGACACACGGGTTCGGTCGACCCCAACGAGATGACCGAGGTGATCCCGATCGTCACCGACGATCCGATCTCCGGCCGTATCGCGACCGAGGTCTCGCCCGACGAGGTGGCCGAGACGAACGCGTCGGCCGGTTCCACGGCCGGCGACCGGGCGTCAGGCGGCGAGGCCTCCCAGGCCGATGTGTCCGACGCCGATGTGTCCGACGCCGAGATCGTCGACACCGAACATTCCGACTCGACCACCGGGGACTCGGGTGCGGGTAAGGCGGAGTCCACGTCGCTGCCGTTCTCCGGCGGCTTCTACCTCGGAAACGAGGCCGAGGAGCCGACACCCCCATCCGCCGAGACCCGGGCGCGGGTCGACCCCGCGGACCAGCCGCTCTACACCGACGACACCCCGACCGACGAGTGGTCGACCGGGGCGCAGCCTGTCGTCACTCCGGAGACCGATGCCCCGCCCGTCACCGACGCCCCGCCCGTCACCGACGCCGACGAGGTGGAGCCCCCCGCGTTCCTCGGTGCCGCGGGGCGCCATGAGAACCAGCCCGGCGGCCGGGCCGTGGAGTCCTACGGCGGTGGCCGCCGACGCCGTGCGGCCGACGACGACGCGGAGTCCGCACATTCGGCGGGGCTCCCGGTCTCCGAACTCCTGAACCAGCTGCGTTCGCAGACGGAGACGTCCGGGGGCGGGCGCCGGCGCCGGAACGGCTGAGGCCCGACACTCCGGGCGTTCTGGCGTGCGAGGACGCTCGCGGTCGATCGCTGTACGTTCTGTCATCCGTTCGGGTCACATCTGTGACGTCGCCACGGATTAGCCCGTGCGAGTTGGACGATCGCCCTAGTATTCCCGTATGAGCGAGACGCTCGCTGGTGGGGAGTTCGGTTTCGGGCCTGGGTCCGGTCCGTCCTTCGCCGCGATCCGCCACACCGACCGCGGGAACGCGGTCAAGCAGTCACTGGTGAGCGCCGCCCTGTTCCTGCCGGTGATCGCCTGGTGGCCGACTGTACTGTGGCTCTTCGCTTTCGACCCGCTCGACGGCACTCCGTTCCCCGAGTACTACGCGAACCTACAGGCCAACGGCCCCGAGGCCAGTCTGCTGCTCATCTGGTCGCTGACGGCGCTGATGCCGCTGTACATGGTTCTCGTGCTGGGGATCTGGGCGCGGAGCCCCCTTCGATCGGGTATTGCAGTGGTGATCGGTGCGGTCGGTGCACTCGGATTCTGGGGCGGGCAGGTGCCTGTCCTGGTGCGGTCGGGGGAGTACCCGATCCTCACCTTCTGTTCGGAGAACATGCCCGCCTTCGTCGTGTTGCTGATCGTGGCGTGGTCGGTCGCGCGGCGGCGCGGATTCTGGTGGTTGCTCGCGATACCGGTCATCGCGCTGTTGGCGATCAACGCCTACGAGGGCTGGGCGTCGAATCCGGTCGATGCGATCGTCGACGGCACGGGGAGACTGCTCGACGTTCCGGCCTCGCAGGTACTGGATCCGTTCTCGCCGAGGTTCCGTTCACCGTTCGACGATGTGGTCGACGTCGTGGCGGGGATCGTGACCCTCTGGGTGGTGGATTCGGTGTTCGGTGCCCTGTCCCGGCAGGGGCGCGATCCGCAGCAGTCCCGGCCGGATCGCGACCCGCGGCAGACCCGTGTCGCCGACCATCGACGCTGACGAAAGCGCTGCTGTGACAACGAATCCTGGTCAGAACTGCATCGTGACGGCACGTCCGACGGTGAACACGATGAACCCCAGACTCAGGACGATGCCCAGCGCACACAGCGCCCGCGCGAGCCGTCCGGCCGAACTCGGCTGACCGCGACCGGCCAGATACCAACCGGCCACACCGACCGGCAGACCCATCCCGCCGACGACGCTCAACGGAACCGCCACCACACCGCAGGCGAGCGACGCGGTGGTCCGCCGGGACGCGCCGGCGCCGGCCGCAGGCGGGTCCAGCACCGGGAGATCGCGCGAGGCCCGCTCCGTCGACGGAGTCGGAACATACTGTGGCACAGTGTGCCCCGGCAACTCGGAGTACGCCGTCGCGCGCAGGTGGGACGACGGCGGAGCGGGACCCGCCGGGTTGCTTCCCGGCGGGGTCGCGGCGGCCGTGGGAATCGCGGCGGTGGACGCGTGGACGGTCGGGGGAAGCGGAGCCGGGGTCGGTGCGGATGTCGGTGCGAGGGGGGCTCGGGCGCGCATCGTGCGGTCGGAGCGGGGGACGAACGTCGTGGTGTCGATCGCCGAACGGAGTTCGGCGGCAAACGCTCCCGCCGACGGTGGCCGGTCCGCGCGGTTCTTGGCGAGGCCGGAACGCACGACGTCGGACACCGCCCGGGGTACGTCGGGCCGGAGTGCGGACACCTCCGGGGGTGGCGTGCTGAGGTGGTGGTGGATCATCATCGCGGGCGTGCGTGCGCTGAAGGGTACTGTGCCGGTGAGTAATTCGAAGATGCTGCAGGACAGTGAGTACACGTCGCTGCGGGCATCGAGGGTCTGGGCGGAGAGTTGTTCGGGTGACGAATAGGGGAAGGACCCGATCACCAGATCCGTCGAGGTGAGTGAGGTCGCGCCGCCGTCGGTCGACCGGGCGATACCGAAGTCGGCCAGACGGATTCGTCGTTGCACGGATCCACCCGGGAATCGCGGGCCGGGCTCTTCGGCGCTGATCAGGATGTTGGCCGGCTTGACGTCGCGATGGAGCAGGCCGGAACGGTGAGCGTGATCGAGGGCGGCACCGATGGCGTCGCCCACCGCCGCCACATCGGCGAGTGGAAGGCCGCCGGGAACGGTGGAGAGCAGCGCCGCCGCGTCGGTGCCGCGCACGTACTGCATCGAGATCCAGAGGCGTCCGTCCACCTCGCCACGGTCGTAGACGCTGACGATGCAGGGATGGTCGAGCTGGGCGGCGAGGTCGGCCTCGCGGGTGAACCGGGCGCGGAAGGTCGGATCGTTCGACACGTGCTCGGCCAGCACCTTGATGACGTCGTGGCGGGGCAGCCGAGGATGGCGGACGAGGTACACCTCGCCCATGCCGCCGGCACCGATCTTGCGCACGACCGTGTATCCGGCGAACTCTGTGCCCGGTTCCAAGCTCATGGCGGACCTTCGTGTGTGGGCGTGTCGGGGTGAACGGCGGCCGCCTCAGACTACGCCGCTTCGGCCCAGGTCACCGGGGGTTCGGTCGTTGGATCGACATGTCCGGGGTGCAGCCCGGGCCCACCACGGGGTGACACCTGTCACAGACATTGGCACCGGCCGCGGTGTCGGACCTACTCTTGCTCTGCAACGTCTGGTACCCGTGCCGACGCCGCCGCGACGAGTCCGCTCACGTGACGGTCGATCCGGCAGAGGCGGGACTGGAACGACACTCTGGAGGACAGCGGTGACCTCACCGAGCGGTGATGCCGGTATGCCGTCTGCACGGCGGACCGGTGGCGATGACTCCTTCGGCGATGATCTGCACGCCCATCACCCGTTCGCGGACGACGCGTATCCCCGGTCCGCTTCCACCGATCCGTTTGCCGGCATGACGAACCTGCCGGCCCCCGCCCGACTCACCGTCGGTCTCGTGTCTGCCGGCCGCGTCGGAACGGCGTTGGGTGAGGCACTGGAGAAGGCCGGGCACGTGGTCGGCGCCGTCGTCGCCCGCTCGCCCGAGTCCCGTGGCCGCGCCGCGCGCCGGCTCCCCGATTCCGAGATCCTCGATCTCGACGAGGTCGTCGCACGGTCCGAGCTGTTACTGGTCAGCGTGCCCGACGCGACCCTGGGTGCCGTCGTCGACGAGATCGCCGCGTCCGATTCGCTCCGGCCCGGGACGATCGTCGCGCACACCGCGGGCGCGCACGGAGTGGCCGTGCTGCAACCGCTGACCGATCGCGGGGCCCTCGCGATCGCCCTGCATCCCGCGATGACGTTCGTCGGCTCCGAGGACGACACGGCTCGCCTCACCAATGCCTGCTTCGCGATCACCGCCGCCGACGCGGTGGGTGAGGCGATCGCATCGTCGCTGGTCCTGGAGATGGGCGGCGACCCGGTCCGGATCGCCGAAGCCGATCGCACGCTCTACCACGCCGCCCTCGCGCACGGCGCCAACCATCTGATCGCCCTGATCTCCGACGCGGTCGTCGCGCTCAACGCCGCGATCGACCACTCCGGCCGTGACACCGCGACCGTTGACGGACACGGCAACCGCCTTGCCGAACGCATCCTCGGCCCGCTGGTCGCGGCGTCGCTGCGCAATGTGCTGGAACTGGGGCCGTCGGCACTGACCGGGCCGGTCGCCCGCGGTGACGCGCCCGCGGTCACCCGGCACCTGGCAGCGCTGCGCACCGTTCCCGGCGGGACGGGACCGCACGGTATCGCCGACGCCTACCGCACACTCGCCCGACGCGCCGCGGACCACACCCATGCGCCGAAGGCGTTGATCGACGCACTGGAGGACCGATGACATCACCAAGCGGAGGAGGCGGCGTGAGCGGCCCGCTCGAGCAACAGCCCACCTACTCGGCCGGGCGGATGACCGTGCATCGTGAGCCGGCGTCCCTGACCCGCGTCACCCGCGCGCTCCGCGCGTCGGGCAAGCGCGTCGTGCTCGTTCCGACCATGGGCGCCCTGCACGCCGGCCATCTCGAACTCGTCCGGGCCGCCAAGGCGAAGGGCAACACGGTCGTCGTGGTGTCCATCTTCGTCAACCCCCTGCAATTCGGCGCCGGCGAGGACCTCGACGCCTATCCGCGCACCCTCGACGCCGACCTCGCGCTGCTGGAGCCGCTGGGCGTCGAGTTGGTCTTCGCGCCGTCCGCGTCGTCGATGTACCCGAACGGCCCGCGTACGACGGTCCACCCGGGGGAGGCGGGCGGAATCCTGGACGGGGTCTCGCGTCCGACGCACTTCTCGGGGATGCTGACCGTGGTCCTCAAGCTACTCAACATCGTCGGACCGAACGCGGCGTTCTTCGGCGAGAAGGACTATCAGCAGCTGGTGCTCATCAAGCAGATGGTGACCGATCTGAACCTCGACGTCGACATCGTGGGGGTTCCGACCGTTCGCGAATCCGACGGGCTGGCCATGTCGTCGCGCAACCGCTACCTCACCCCGGAGCAGCGCGAGCTGGCGACGGCCATCTCGGCGTCGCTCGTCGCGGGCGCCCATGCGGCCGAGGGCGGCCGGGACGCCATTCTGGCTGCCGCGCAGTCGGTGCTGGCCACGGTGCCCGAGATCGAGGTCGACTATCTCGCCCTGCGCGGACGCCAGCTCGACGAACCGCCGGAGAAGGGACCGGGACGATTGCTCGTCGCGGCGCGGCTCGGCAACGCGCGCCTGATCGACAACGTCGGTGTGACGGTCGGCGGAGTCGCCGCGCTCGAAGAAGAACTTGCCTGGACCAATGCCACCACAACCACGACAGAGGGACGATGACCATGTTGCGCACCATGATGACCTCGAAGATCCACCGCGCCACCGTGACCCAGGCCGATCTGCACTATGTCGGTTCGGTCACCATCGACTCCGACCTGCTCGATGCCGCGGGCCTGCTCGAGGGCGAGCAGGTCACCATCGTCGACATCGACAACGGTGCCCGGCTCGTGACCTACGCGATCGCCGGTGAGCGTGGCAGCGGTGTCATCGGGATCAACGGCGCGGCAGCGCATCTCGTCCACCCGGGCGATCTCGTCATCATCATCGCCTACAGCATGCTCGACGCGGCCGAACTGCGTGAGTACTCGCCGAACGTCGTGTTCGTCGACGCGCAGAACCGCATCGTGACCACGGGCGACGACCCGGCCGACGTGCCCGAGGGGTCGGGTCTGCTGGACCCGCGTCACCTCGACAGTCCGATCTTCGCCGACGCCTCGCTCTGACGCGGCAACAACTTTCGATGCTGCTCACCGTCGACGTCGGGAACACCAACATCCATCTCGGCGTGTACGCGGGGGTGGGGGATCACGCACGTCTGGTGCGTGACTGGCGAATCCACACCGACCCGCACTACACCGCCGACGAACTGGCGTGGGCGTTCCGCGGCATGCTCGGCGACGACATCGACCAGGTCACCGGTGTGAGCGCGTTGTCGACGGTGCCGTCGCTCCTGCGCGAGCTCCGCGTCATGGTGCCGCGCTACTTCGGCAACGGTCCGCACGTGCTGCTCGAACCAGGCGTGCGCACCGGCGTTCCGCTCCTGGTCGACAATCCCAAGGAGGTCGGCACCGACCGGGTCTCCAATTGTCTGGCCGCACATCATGAATTCGGCGGGCCCTGCATCGTGGTCGCGTTCGGCACGGCAACGGTCGTCGACGCGGTGTCCGCGTCGGGCGAGTTCCTCGGCGGGGCGATCGCGCCCGGGGTGAATCTCGCTGTCGAGGCCCTCTCCGAGCACACGGTGACCGTTCGCAAGGTCGAGCTCATGCCGCCGCGCGGCGTGCTCGGCAAGAACACGGTCGAGGCGCTGCAGTCGGGCATCCTCTACGGCTTCGCCGGTCAGGTGGACGGCCTGGTCGACCGTGTCTGCGACACCGTCCCCGGATTCGACGGCGACGATGTGACCGTCGTCGCGACCGGCTACCTCGCACCGCTCATGTTCGACGAATGCCGTTCGCTCACCGATCATCACCCGCATCTGACCCTGGAGGGTCTGCGCCTGGTCCACGAACGGGCCAAGGCCAATCCGCGTCGCGGAAAGTGATCTCACGAACCGCGGTGATCACCGGTCCCCGCGGAGTGCGGCCTCGGTGTAGGCCGTGATGCGGTCGGTCAGTTCGCCGCCGGCCAGGTCGGTGCCGGCCAGCTGATGGACCTGGGCGTCGACCGCCGCGAACGCGAGCCGTAGGTCGGTGACCGCGGAGTCCGCCGTCCAGCCGTCGGCGACGAGATGAGCGCTCAGCCGCTCGATCAGGCTGTCCACGAGGGCGGTGTACCCGGCTGCGAGGCGTGCCGGGTCGGCCAGTTCACGCAGGCGTCCGTGGGCACGGCCGTGGGTCGAGTTCTCGTGCACCGCCACCTCGATCACCGCGCGCATCACCTCCGGCCACGGACGCGAACCGGCGGGGTGGGCGTCGAGAATCGCGGTGATCGCCTGGCCGGCGGCGTCCAGATGGCGGAGTGCGAGTTCGTCGAAGATCGCCTGCTTGTCGCCGAAGTACTGGTAGACCGAGCCGACCGACACCCCGGCCTTCTCGGCGATGCGGTTGGTCGTCAGTTCCGCGCCCTCGGTGTCGAGAAGTTGAGTGGTCGCCTCGAGGATCAGGTCGACGGTGAACGAGGAGCGTTGCTGCCGTGGCCTTTTGCGCATCTGCTCGATCCTGGTGAAATGCGAGTTGTCCCATGCCGCCACCGGTTCGACGATGGATGCATGAGCTGCGAATCCGGAACCCCCGAATCCTACCTTCGCTTCCTGCCCGAACCGTGGCGATCCGAAGCCGCCGGGGTCGCGGCCGAATCCACCTGGTGGGCGTGGCCGTCGAGCTCCGGGCGGCCGTGCGGGGACGTGGACGTGCACGTCCTGCGGGCGCGCCGAAGTGCCGCACCGCTGCGCGTGCTGCTGCTGCACGGAGGTGGCGGCCACAGCGCCCTGGTCTGGCCGCTGGGCGCGATCCTCGCGAACGAGGGGTTCGAGGTCCTCGCCCCCGATCTGCCGCAGTACGGGCGCACCCGGGTGAGCGATACCGGGCGGGTCCGCTATCAGGACTGGGTCGACCTGGTCGCCGACCTCGTGGCGGCGGAGACCGAGGACGACCCGCGTCCGCTCGTCGTGCTGGGCGCGAGCCTCGGCGGCATGCTCGCCTACGAGGTCGCCGACCGAACGGGGCGTGTCGCCGCGGTCGTCGCGACGTGCCTGCTGGATCTGGCCGGTGACCCGGCTGCGCGTCGAGCAGTTGCGCGCACGCCGGTGCTCGCACGACTGGTCCCGCTGATGCCGGTGCTCGCCCGGGTCGGGGCTCTCGCGCGCGTGCGGTTCCCGATCCGCTGGGTGGCGCCGATGTCGGCGATGAGTCTCGACCCGGAGCTGTCCCGGGCGTGCCTCGACGACCGGCTGGGTGCCGGATCGTCGGTGTCGCTGGGGTTCCTGTCGGACCTGATGACGCACGACGTGCCGGACCCAGAGGGGTACCGGGGTCCGCGCGTGCTGCTGGTCCACCCGGCGGCGGACTCCTGGACGCCGCCGGAGATCAGTGTGCGTTTCGCGCGACGGATGGCGGCGCGCACCGACATCCACCTGCTGACCGGGTGCGGGCACTTCCCGGTCGAACAGCCAGGCGTCGACGAGCTGGCCGAACACCTCCGCGCGCTGGCCGTCGATCTCGTCGGGACGGCCTGAATCCCCGTCGGTCAGCGGAACGCGCGGAGCAGGGGAGTGGGATCGTGGTCGGCGTCGGTGCCGTCGGAGTTGCGCAGCAGTGCGTCGAGGACCAGGCCGTCGAGCGCGGCGACCAGCTGCCGGGCCTCGCCGCGGGACAGTCCGCCGTCGACGAGCCCGTCGACGTAGCGGTCGCGGTGCCCGACCATGGCCCGTCGCAGCTCCTCGTCACGAGTCGACAGGAGCATGAGCTCGTAGCGGGCCCTGGTCCGGACTCGGTCGGCGCCCAGCCAGCGGACGATCACCTCGTGCGTCGACTCGCCGTCGGCGGCCCGGTCGCCGAGAAAGACGTGTTCGACGAGCGCCGCGAGAAAGCCGCTCTGACCGCCGAAATGGTGACGAACGCTCCCGTGCGGCACGCCCGACGCGTCCTCGACGGCGCGCGCGGACGCCTGGCGGATCCCCACCGTGCCGATGAGGGTGATGCCGGCGTCGAGCAGCACGTCGCGTGTCGAGGCGCTCGCTGATTTCTCCACATGGAGAAGTCTATCTGCTATGGTTCTTCTCCATGTGGAGAAGAGACCCGTGAAGGTCGTGGTGGTGGGTGCGGGGATCGCCGGGCTGTGCACGGCGGCCGGTCTGGCGTCGACGGGGGCGCGTGTCACGGTCGTCGAGCGGGCGCCGGAGGTTCGGGGCGGGGGCGCGGGACTGAGCATCTTCGAAAACGGAATGCGCGCGCTCGACTCGCTCGGGCTGCGATCGGTGATCGGTGAGGCCCCGGTGCCGACCCCGCCGGCAAGCGGAACGCGGACACCGGACGGACGCTGGCTCAGTCGCTTCGATCCGGCGTCGCTCACCGACATGCGCGTGGTCCGCCGTGCCGACCTCCACGCGGCCCTGCTCGGCGCCGTCGCAGGTGTCGCGGACATCCGGACGGGTTCCGGGTTCGAGGAGATCGCCCCCGGGAACAGTGTCGTACGCCTGGCCGACGGAACAGAGATCGACGGGTGCGACCTGATCGTCGGCGCGGACGGGTTGCGCAGCCGGGTGCGTGGCGCGATCGTCGCGGACCCGGGCGTCCGCAGGTGTGGATACGCCGCGTGGCGGGCGGTCACGTCGTCCCCGGTGGCGGTCGACGCGGCCGGCGAGACGACCGGTCGCGGAGCGCGCTTCGGGATCGCGCCGCTGGCTGACGGTCACGTCTACTGGTTCGCCTCGGTGTCGGACGCCGGAGACGGCGCCGAAGGTGGTCTCGATGAAGTGCGGCAACGGTTTTCGGGTTGGCACCGGCCGATCGGCGAACTGCTCGACGCCACCGACCCGGCGACCGTCGGTTACCTCCCGATCGAGGAGCTCGCCTCGCCGCTGCCGACCTTCGTGGGAGCAGGCCGGCCATGTGGGAGCGTTCTCGTCGGCGACGCCGCGCATGCGATGACCCCGAATCTGGGCCAAGGGGCCAACCAGGCGATGGAGGACGCGGCCACCCTGGTGGCCTTGCTCCGACGGTCGGGCCACAGCGGCCTCGACGACGCCCTGCGGGCCTACGACCGCCTGCGGCGCCCGCGGACCCAGCGCATCGCACGGCAGGCGTCGATGATCGGGCGGGTCGGGCAGATGCGTGCCGCGCCCGCCGTCTGGGCCCGTGACCTCGCATTGCGGATGACGCCCGACGCCGTCCTGAATGCGCAGATGCGACGCGTGCAGCAGTGGCAGCCGCCTGAGGTGTGACGGTGTCGGTCAAGTCGGGGTCTGGCCGGTGGGGCCGGGCTGTGGCATACTCGTCGCCGTGATCATGAGCTGTCAGGAGTGTTGTCGGGGCTAGTACCGCGTCTGCGGCTGCCCTACTTCGCGCTCCCCGCTCGATCTCGATCACTTCAGGACTTCACATGACCGCTTCGGTTGTTTCTTCTGCTCTTGCCCCGTCGGCCGCGTCGGTGTTCGCCGTGGCGCCGCCGACCGTCGCCCCGGCCCCGTCGGCGCCGCTGTCCCTGCGCGTCGAGGACTACGCGTCCGCGGTCGCCGCCGGCGCCACCCCCGTCGATGTCCGCTCCCACCGGCGCCGTCAGCTCGACGGCGCCCTGTTCGGCGCGCTGGCCATCGACGCCGTCGAGGTTCTCGACCGGCTCACGCCGGACACCCCGGATTCGCTGCGCACCGCGCGACCCGACTCCCGGTGGGTTCTCGTCAGCGAGGACGGACACGAGGCGGAATGGCTCGCCTGGCACCTCCAGGCGCGTGGCGTGCACGGTGCGGTGTTCGTCGTCGGCGGGCACCGCCGGATGCGGTCGGCACGGGTCAACGGCCGGATTCGTCCCGACGACCTCGCCGTCATCTCCGCGCACGAGAGCTGAACCCGCGCAGCGCGACCCGATTGTGGCCGCGATCACGCCGAGGCGGTGAGTTGGGAGTCGATGACCGGCCCCGATAGGGTGCGTGGGGTGAGTGACAGCCCGACCAGCACCGCCACCCCCGAAGCGACCGACGAGCAGACTCCCGAGCAGTTGCGCATCCGCCGCGAGAAGCGTGAGCGGATCCTGGCCGAGGGCCGCGAGGCATACCCGGTCTCCATCCCGCGCACCCACAGTCTCGGCGAGATCCGCGCGGCCTATCCCGACCTCGAGGCCGGTACCGAGACCGGTCAGCACGTCGGCGTCACCGGGCGCGTGATCTTTCTGCGCAACAAAGGCAAGCTGTGTTTCGCGACGCTGCAGGAGGGCGACGGCACCCAGCTGCAGGCGATGGTCAGCTTCAACGGTGTCGGCGAGGAAGCGCTGGCGCGGTGGA
Organism: Gordonia sp. KTR9; assembly: GCF_000143885.2. Taxonomy (NCBI): domain Bacteria; kingdom Bacillati; phylum Actinomycetota; class Actinomycetes; order Mycobacteriales; family Gordoniaceae; genus Gordonia; species Gordonia sp. KTR9. Next base: position 4,522,033 of record NC_018581.1, on the reverse strand, counting down.
AGTCCGAGGTGGACCTGGGTGACATCGTGTTCATCTCCGGCGAGGTCATCAGTTCGCGCACCGGTGAACTGTCGGTGATGGCCGACGGCTGGCAGATGGCATCGAAGTCGTTGCGTCCGTTGCCCGTCGCCCACAAGGACATGAACGAGGAGACCCGGGTCCGGCAGCGTTACGTCGACCTCATCATGCGTCCGGAGGCGCGCAGTATCGCCCGCACCCGGATCTCGGTGATCGCCGAACTCCGTGCGGCTCTGGGCCGTCGGGGATTCCTCGAGGTCGAGACCCCGATGTTGCAGACCCTGCACGGCGGGGCGGCGGCACGTCCCTTCGTGACGCATTCCAACGCCTTCGACATCGATCTGTTCCTGCGCATCGCGCCGGAGCTGTTCCTGAAGCGCTGCGTGGTCGGCGGCATCGAGCGCGTCTTCGAGATCAACCGCAACTTCCGCAACGAGGGTGCCGACTCCACCCATTCGCCGGAGTTCGCGATGCTCGAGACCTATCAGGCCTACGGCACCTACGACGACTCCGCGGTCATGATCCGCGAACTGGTGCAAGAGGTGTCGCAGGCCGCGCTCGGCACCCAAACGCCGACCATGCCGGACGGTTCCACCTATGACCTGTCCGGCGAGTGGACCGCGCTGGAGATGTACCCGTCGCTGTCCGAGGCGCTCGGCGAGCAGATCGTCCCCGCGGGCGCCGACGGTGAGACCACCGTCGAGGAGTTGCTCGCCATCGCGGCACGCGTCGGACTCGAGATCCCGAAGGACAAGGGTTACGGGCACGGCAAGCTCGTCGAGGAACTGTGGGAACACATGGTCGGCGAGAAGCTGGACCGGCCGGTCTTCGTCCGCGACTTCCCGGTCGAGACCTCGCCGCTGGTCCGTGCGCACCGGTCGGTGACCGGCGTCGTCGAGAAGTGGGACCTGTATGTGCGCGGCTTCGAGCTGGCGACCGGATACTCCGAACTCGTCGACCCCGTCATCCAGCGCGAGCGCTTCGCCGACCAGGCCCGCCTGGCCGCCGCCGGCGACGACGAGGCGATGGTCCTCGACGAGGAGTTCCTCGCCGCGATGGAGTACGGCATGCCGCCGACCACCGGCACCGGTATGGGCATCGACCGCCTGCTGATGGCCCTCACCGGCCTCGGTATCCGCGACACCATCCTGTTCCCGCTGGTGAAGCCCCGCACCTAACCTCCCGGGATTTCGTAGCAACAACGCGCGCTATGGCCGTATTCACGCTACGGATTTCCGACGCAGGGCCGTTCGGACCTGGGCCAGCACCCAGGCCGGGCGGGCGGTGACGTCCTGCCAGGTGAAGCGCAGGACGGTCCAACCGTTCGCGACGAGGTCGTTCTGGCGGGTCCGGTCCCGTTGGAAGGCGACGGCGTCGCTGTGGAAGGCCATGCCGTCGATCTCGATGGCGATCTTCGACGCCATGAAGGCGAAGTCCAGGACATAACCGCAGGCGGGCGTGTTCGCCGACCATCCCGTCAGTCCGGAACCGCGCAGCAGTGTGGCGGTGATTCGTTCCGCCTCGGACCTCGCGCCCGAGGACATCGCCTCGAGCATCGCGCGCGCTCTCGGAGAGCCTCGACGCCCGGCGTTCCGACGCTGGACAACGTCGAGCGCGGCGACGGTGACCTTCTTGTTCAGCAGCGCGGAGTCCATCACTTTCACCCCCGATTCCACCGATGCGTCGAGAACCGTCAGCTCGAGCGCGGTCACGGCCAATCCGTCGACCTCTGTGAGGTCCCGGCGGTCGACGTTGCGATGCCAGATCCGCGCGCCGTCGACCGGTGACCCGTGCCGACCGTGCGGTGCGACCACCACGGGGGACGCGGGGACCTGGGGGACGATGCCGTGCCACCACGCCGCGGCCGAGCTCGCAAGAGCGGCGTCCGGCCCGGCACGCAGCACGGCGAGCCGCATCCGCATCCGGTCATCGACCGTCCGGTCGCCGACTCGGAAGACACCCCTGGCGACCCGGACCCACTCGCCGGTGGCGACGCGATGTCGGATCCTGTCGGCGGACACGCCTACGTCGAGCAACTGCCGGGTCGTGAACACGCCGTCGTGGGCCGCGATCATCGCGCGTGGGTCCTCGGTCACAGAACTTCGACGCACCGCTGCCCCCACCGGTTCCCGCCGCGAATCACGGGTCGATTCGGTAGCAAGAATGCGCTTATAGCGCGCATTGTTGCTACGAAACGCCGCGGGGCTAGGTGAGGTCGCGCTTGAGGATCTTGCCCGACGCGTTGCGGGGGAACTCGTCGACGAAGACGACCGACCGGGGGATCTTGAAGTTGGCGAGGTGCTCTCTGGCATATGCGATGACCTGCGCTTCGTCGAGGTCGGTGCCGGAGCGGACCGTCAGATAGGCGCGGCCCACCTCGCCGAGGCGATCGTCGGGTACGCCGACGACCGCCGATTCGGTGACGCCGTCGATCCGGGCGAGGGTCTGCTCGATCTCCGCGGGATAGACGTTGAACCCGCCGCAGATGTACATGTCCTTGAGTCGATCGGTGATCGTCAGATTGCCGCGCTCGTCGATGGTCCCGATGTCGCCGGTGTGGAGCCACCCGTTGGCGTCGATCGTCGCCGCGGTGGCGTCCGGGTCGTCGAGGTATCCGACCATCACCATGTCTCCGCGAGCCAGCACCTCACCGTCGTCGGAGAGCCTGATCTCCATGCCGGGGAACGCGCGTCCGCAGGTGTTGGCCACCGTCGTGTCGTCGTCGTCGGGCGTGCAGGTCGACACGAAGCCGCTCGCCTCGGTCAGGCCGTAGGCGGTGATGACGGTGTCGACACCCAGGTCGTGCTGCAGGCGTTCGACGAGGACGACGGGCACGATGGCGGCGCCGGTGATGACGATGCGCAGGCTCGAGAGGTCGTGGTCGGCGCGCTTGGGGTCGTCGAGGATGGTCTGGAAGATCGTGGGAGCGCCCGGGAAGACCGTCGCGCGTTCGTCGGACACGAGCTTCATCGCCTGCTCCGGCGAGTAGACGGCGAGCGGCAGCATGGTCACGCCGAACAGGACGCTCGGCAGGATGCCGGCCTTGTATCCGAACGTGTGGAAGTACGGGTTGACCATCAGATAGCGGTCATCGGGGGTCAGCCCCGCGTTCGCACCCCACCCGTGTGACCCGGTCAGGGTCTGCCGGTGTGTTGCCAGCACGCCCTTGGACTTCCCGGTCGTGCCGGAGGTGAAGAGGATGTCGGAGATGTCCTCCGGGGAGACGGCGTCGGCGCGACGGTCGGCATCTGCCCGCGCGTCGTCGGTCGCGCGTTCGAGGAACTCGTGCCAGTCGACCGCACCGTCGGGTCCTGTCGCGCCGGGGGAGAGCGGCACCCGCACGACCACCGCGGGCATCGAGGCGCGGTGATCGCGTAGGAGTTCCGACGCGTGGTCGGCGCCGAGGAACTCGCCGGACACGACGACCGCCCGGGCCCCCGAACGTTCGATGATCTCGACTGCCTCGCCGGTGGTGTAGCGGGTGTTGAGCGGGACGAGTGTGGCGCCGGCGTAGTGGACTCCCAGCGCCGCGATCGGCCAGTGGAAGCTGTTCGGCGACCAGATGGCGACCCGGTCCCCGGCCTCGATGCCCGACGCCACGAGTGAACCGGCGAAGGCGCGGACCGCGCTGTGCAACTGGGCCCAGGTCAACTCGAGTCGCGGATGTGACGAAGGGTCCCACTGGCCGTCGACGAGAGCGATACGGTCGGGCCAGGTGCGCGCAGCGCGACGCAGTGCGGCTGGTGTGGTGGGAGAGGGGAGAGTCTCGTGCAGAGAGGTCTGCGCCATGCGCCCCAACCTAGCACTTGCTTGGTGCGTTATGCTAGCGCTCATGACCACGACGAATCTCGCCGATCGTGCCGTCGACCTGGGTGAATGGGCGAAATCGACACCGAACGCCGGCACCGAGTTCGCGGCCGCGGTGCGGGCGTGGCTCGACGAGAATCTGACTGGCGACTTCGCCGATCTGAAGGGCCGTGGCGGCCCGGGTAGCGAACATGAGTTCTTCGCCGAACGGCTCGAATGGGACCGCCATCTCGCCCGCGCCGGATGGACCTGCATCGGCTGGCCGGTCGAGTACGGCGGTCGTGGCGCGACACTCGAGCAGCGGATCATCTTCCACCGCGAGTACGCCCGCGCGAATGCGCCCGCCCGGGTCAACCACCTGGGCGAGGAACTGCTGGGCCCCACACTCATCGCCTACGGCACCGACGAGCAGAAGCGGCGTCTGCTGCCCGGGATCGTCGACGTCACCGAGTTGTGGTCGCAGGGTTACTCGGAACCGGGCGCCGGCTCCGACCTCGCGGGGGTCTCCACGACCGCGCGGCTCGACGAGTCGAGCGGATCGGCCAAGTGGATCATCAACGGCCAGAAGATCTGGACCTCGCTCGCGCATGTCGCGCAGTGGGTGTTCGTCATCGCGCGTACCGAGAAGGGGTCGTCGCGGCACGCCGGGCTGAGTTTCCTGCTGGTCCCGCTCGATCAACCGGGAATCACCGTCCGGCCGATCCAACAGCTCACCGGCACATCGGAATTCAACGAGGTGTTCTTCGACGACGCAGAGACCGAAGACGATCTGATCGTCGGCGACCCCGGCGACGGCTGGAAGGTCGCGATGGGGCTGTTGCAGTTCGAGCGCGGTGTCTCGACGCTGGGCCAGCAGGTCGGATTCGCGCGCGAGCTGGGCAATCTCACCGACCTCGCGCGAGCCAACGGGTCGGTCGACGATCCGGAGATCGCGTCGCGACTCGCGCGCGCCGACATCGGGCTGAAGGTCATGCGGGCCCACGCCCAGCGGACGCTCGACGGTGACGTCACCTCCCAAGCGGGCGCGGCGTCGGTGTCGAAGTTGTTGTGGGCCAACTGGCATCGCGATCTCGGCGAACTCGCGATGAATGTCGTCGGTGCACCGGCACTGATCGGTCCGGCCGCGACCGCCGAAGGCAAGGCCAACGACATCGCCGATCCGGAGAACGTCGAACTCGACGAATGGCAACGGCTCTACCTGTTCACCCGTGCCGACACGATCTACGGCGGGTCGAACGAGGTGCAGCGCAACATCATCGCCGAGCGGGTGCTCGGCCTACCCCGAGAGGCACGCTGATGACCGGAGTCGACGTCAACGGGGCCCGCGCCACGGACCGAGCGGCGTCCCCGCTCGCCACTCCTCCCGCCGAGGTCGCCGGACACGACCTGTTGCTGGGCAAGAAGGTCGTGGTGACCGCCGCTGCCGGAACGGGTATCGGCTTCGCGTCGGCCCGCCGCGCGCTTCTCGAAGGCGCGGACGTGCTCATCAGCGACTGGCACGAACGGCGCCTCGGCGAGGCCGCCGAGAAGCTGGCCGCCGAGTTCCCCGGCCGCACGGTCACCCAGCGCACCTGCAATGTGCAGGTCACCGCGGAGGTCGACGCGCTGATCGACGACGCCGCAACGCAACTCGGACGCATCGATGTGCTGGTCAACAACGCCGGACTCGGCGGCGAGACCCCGGTCGCCGAGATGACCGACGAGGAATGGGACCGCGTCCTCGACATCACGCTCACCGGTACCTTCCGCGCCACCCGCGCGGCCCTGAGGTACTTCGGCTCGGTCGAGCACAACGGGGTCATCGTCAACAACGCCTCGGTGCTCGGCTGGCGGGCCCAGCGCGGACAGGCCCACTACGCCGCGGCGAAGGCCGGGGTGATGGCGTTGACCCGGTGTTCGGCACTCGAAGCCGCCGACGTCGGGGTGCGCATCAACGCCATCGCGCCGTCGATAGCCAAACACCCGTTCCTCGCGAAGGTGACCAGCGACGACCTCCTCGACGAACTCGCCGCCCGGGAGGCATACGGGCGCGCCGCCGAGGTCTGGGAGGTCGCCGCGACCGTCGCGATGCTCGCCAGCGACTACACCACCTACCTCACCGGCGAGGTCGTCTCGATCTCCAGTCAGCGCGCCTGACCGCCAACGACGTCCACCGATTCAAGGAGCACCGACCATGACCACCCCCCAGGCCTACATCGTCGACGCCGTCCGCACCCCGGTCGGCAAGCGCAACGGCTCACTGGCCAAGACCCACCCCGCCGACCTCGGCGCCCACATCATCTCCGCCCTCGTCGAGCGCACCGGAATCGACCCGGCTGCCGTCGACGACGTGGTGTTCGGATGCCTCGACACCATCGGCGGCCAGGCCGGCAACGTCGCCCGGACCGCTTGGCTCGCAGCCGGTCTCCCGCTGGAGGTGCCCGGCACCACCGTCGACCGACAGTGCGGCTCCAGCCAGCAGGCCATTCACTTCGCCGCGCAGGGCGTCATGAGCGGCACCCAGGACATCGTCGTCGCCGGCGGCCTGCAGAACATGAGCGCCATCCCGATCTCGCAGGCGATGATCTCCGGCAAGGAGTTCGGATTCACCACGCCCACAGCCGAATCCGCGGGCTGGCAGGAGCGCTTCGGGGACGCGCAGATCTCCCAGTTCCTCGGCGCCGACATGATGGCCAAGAGGTGGGACATCAGTCGTGAGGACATGGAGCGCTGGGCGCTGCAGTCACATGAGCGTGCCCGGGCGGCGATCGCCGGCGGCAGGTTCGACACCGAGAACATCGCGCTCGGCGACTGCGTCGTCGACGAATGCCCGCGCGAGACCTCGATGGAGAAGATGGCCGGTCTGCAGGTGCTGGCCGAGGGGTCGCGGCTGACGGCGGCCGTCGCCTCGCAGATCGCCGACGGCTCCTCGGCGACACTCGTCGTCTCCGAACGTGCGCTGAAGGAGCACAACCTGACACCGCGTGCCCGCATCCACCACATGTCCGTGCGCGGCGACGACCCCGTGATGATGCTCTCCGCGCCCATCCCGGCCACCACGTACGCGCTCGACAAGACCGGACTGTCGATCGACGACATCGACGTCGTCGAGATCAACGAGGCATTCGCGCCGGTCGTGCTCGCCTGGCTCAAGGAGACCGGCGCCGACCCCGCCAAGGTCAACCCCAACGGCGGCGCCATCGCACTCGGCCACCCCCTCGGCGCCACCGGTGCCAAGCTGTTCGCCACCCTGCTCAACGAACTCGAGCGCACCGGCGGCCGCTACGGACTGCAGACGATGTGTGAAGGCGGCGGGACCGCCAACGTCACCATCATCGAGCGGCTCGGTTGAGAGTTCACCCCCTCGACGTTTCGGTCCCGGGGTCGTACCATTCTGACAACAGGCGTGCCCACATCACGGTGTGACCTGGCGCATACTATTGTGTGGGACAGGCGGACTGTTTTGTTCCAACGCCGCACGTCAGGTGCAGCACGACCTAGCTGAGGGGATCTCGATGACCAAGCCTGCTGAACACACCAGCACCGACGCGATTTCGACGCGGGGTGTTTCGTCGGAGGCACACACGCTGACCGAACTGGTCGACATCCAGCGCGCGGCGTTCCTGCGCGACGGGATCCCCGACGCCGACACCCGCATCGACCGCATCACGCGGCTGGCGGCGCTGCTGCTCGACAACGCCGACGAGATCGCTGCCGCGTTGGCCGAGGATTTCGGTGCCCGTCCGCGTGAGCTGTCGCTGGCCGCCGATGTGGCCGGCTGCATGATCGACCTCGCTCACCAGCGCCGGGGCGTCAAGGACTGGATGGCCGAGTCCAAGGTCGCCAAGGTCCAGGGCCTGCTCGGATACAAGCAGAGCATCCGGCACGACCCGCTGGGTGTCGTCGGGATCATGGGGCCGTGGAACTTCCCGCTGCAGCTCACGATCGTGCCCGCGGGTTCGGCTTTCGCGGCCGGTAACCGGGTCATCCTGCGCCCGTCGTCGGTGACGGCGAAGACCACGGACGTGATCGCCAAGCACGCGCCGGACTACTTCTCGATCGAGGAGCTGGCGGTCGCCACGTCGAAGCACGGTTCGGGTTCGGACTTCGCCAAGCTCAAGGTCGATCACATGTTCTTCACCGGCTCGCCCGGCGTCGGTGCCTCGGTGGCTCAGGAGGCCGCGAAGAACCTCATCCCGGTCACTCTCGAACTCGGCGGGAAGAACCCGGCTGTCGTCGACATCGACGCCGACATCGACAAGGCCGCGACGATGCTCGCCGACGCCCGCATGGTCAACGGTGGCCAGGTGTGCCTGTGCCCGGACTACGTCTTCGTTCCCGAGGCCAAGCTCGGTGAGTTCACCGACAAGGTCGTCGCGCGGTGGACCAAGAACTTCCCGACGATCATCGACAACGACCAGTACACCTCGACGATCAACCAGAAGAACTACGAGCGCATCCTCGGGCTCATCGACGACGCCGAGCAGCTGGGCGCCACCAAGCGTCAGGTGATCCCCGGCGGCGAACCGCTGCCGGACGCCGCGCGCCGCAAGATCCCGCCGACGCTGCTGACCGGCGTCAAGGCGGGCATGAAGATCGAGGAGGACGAGGTCTTCGGTCCGGTGCTGACCGTGTACCCCTACCGCGACCTGTCCGAGGTCATCAGTCAGATCGGCTCGCATCCGCATCCGCTGACCATGTACTGGTGCGGCGACCAGAACGAGCGGTTCCAGAAGCTCGCCGACAACACGCGCAGCGGCTCGATCAACGGCAACGACTTCGCCATCCACCTGTTCAGCGGCGAGCTGCCGTTCGCTGGTGTCGGCAACAGCGGGATGGGCGGATACCACGGCCGCACCGGCTTCGAGACGTTCAGCCACGCGCGGGCCGTCGCGTTCTCGACGCTGCCGGTGAGTGTCGCCGAGATGATGTCGCCGCCGTTCCTGCCCAAGGACACGAAGCTGACGAACAATCAGCTCAAACTGTGGAAGTTCTTTAACAACCGCGCGATGAAGAAGGTGCGCAAGCGCCTCGGCGCATAAGATCGGTCGTCGTGGCCGGGATCGTCGACCGACGGTCCCGGCCAAGCGCTTGCTAGGGTGTGCGCAGACTCTCTCAGGAGGATGCGCTTGTCACCACGAGGCCAGACCAGGATCGATGCGAAAGGCAGATCCGACGCGACCGCGGCCGCCGCGGACGTCAAGCCGGCCGGCGGACAGCGGACCGATACGCCGGCCCGCTCGTCGCGTCGAGACGAGCTGCTGGCGACGGCCGGGCGGATGTTCGCCGAGCAGGGTCTGCGGTCGACGACGGTCCGGGACATCGCCGACGCCGCCGGCATCCTGTCGGGCAGCCTCTATCACCATTTCGACTCCAAGGAGTCGATGGTCGACGAGATCCTGCGGGGCTTCCTCGACGACCTGTTCGCCCGTTACCGGCAGATCGCGGCGTCGAGCACGTCGGCGACCGAGACCCTGCGCGGACTCGTCATCGCGTCGTTCGAGTCCATCGATGCCGAACGCAACGCGGTCGCGATCTACCAGGACGAGGCGAAGCGTCTCTCCGGCCAGGAACGCTTCACCTACATCTCCGAACTGAACGTCGAGTTCCGGCAGCTGTGGCAGTCGGTGCTGCAACGCGGGGTCGAGAACGGGGAGTTTCGGGCAGATCTCGACGTCGAGCTCGTCTACCGGTTCATGCGCGACACCGTGTGGGTCGCCGTGCGGTGGTACCGGCCCGGCGGCACGATGTCGGTCGATTCGATCGCGGACCAGTATCTGTCGGTGGTCCTCGACGGCATCCTGCCGCGCTGACCACCGACGTCGAAGTTAGGGTAGCTTTCCTTTCCCAGCGTCCGGCCGTTATTGTGCGCATATGACAATTGGCGGAACCGATGTGTCCGCGCCGGCAGCAGTCTCCGACGTCGACGCCGAACCCGACGATCCGAAAGCCGCGCGCGCCCAGGCCAGATCCGAGTCCAAGGCGAAAGCCGCCGCGCTCGCCGACGTCCTGGCCCCGGTGAAGACGCGCACGATGCTCGCCCAGTTCGTGCAGATCTTCGCCTCCGCCGCAACGGTGGTGCCGTTCATCGGGATCGTCGAACTCGGGCGCATCCTGCTCGAGCCGGGACCGATCGACTCGGGACGCGTGTGGCTGGTCGTGTGGCTGGTCGTCGCCGGTCTCGGTGCTCGCGCCGCCTTCAGTTTCCTCGCACTGGCGATCACCCACTTCGCCGATCTCGATCTACAGGCGCAACTCCGAATCCGCATCGCGGACAAGCTCGGTCGGTTGCCGCTGGGCTGGTTCAGCCGCACCAGCTCCGGTGCCGTCCGCAAGTCCGTGCAGAACGACGTCGCCGACCTGCACTACCTCGTCGCGCACGCGACGGTCGAGGCGACGGCGGCGATGCTCTCGCCGATCTTCGCGTTGATCTACTGCTTCTACCTGGATTGGCGTCTCGGACTCCTCGCCGTCGCCACGGTGCCGCTGTACGCGTTGACCTACTCCTACATGGCCCGTGACCTCACGACCGAGATGGAGAAGATGGACAAGGGTGTGGCGCGGATCAGTGCGACCATCGTCGAGTTCATCTCGGGTGTCGCCGTCGTGAAGACGTTCGGCCAGACCGGTAAGGCGCACCGGCGGTTCGTCGACGCCGCCGACGAGTTCAACGACGACTTCGCCGGTTACATGGGTCCGATGCTGCGCGTCCAGGCGGTCACCACCGTCCTGATCAGCGCGCCGCTGATCCTGCTGGTCAACCTCGGGGTCGGGTACTGGCTCGTCGACAACGGCTGGGTGCAGCCCATCGAACTCGTCGGCTCGACGCTGATCGCGATGGTGCTGCCGACCGCGCTGCTCACCGTGTCCACCGCGGTGCACACCCGTCAGCAGGCCTCGGCCGCGGCGCTGCGCATCGCCGCGCTGCTCGCCGAACCGGAGCTGGTCGTCCCGGAGAATCCACAGGTGCCTGCCGGTCACGACGTGCGTATCGAGAACGTGCACTTCACCTACCCGCCCCGTCTCGGGGTGCCGTCCGGGGTGAAGGCGCTCGACGACGTCAGCGTGGAGCTGGCCGAGGGCACCGTGACCGCGCTCGTCGGGCCGTCGGGAAGCGGGAAGTCGACGCTCGCGACGCTGCTCCCGCGTTTCGGTGATCCCGACTCCGGTGCGGTGCGTATCGGCGGGGTCGACGTGCGCGACATCGCACCCTCCGAGCTCTACCGCCACGTCGGTTTCGTGCTGCAGGACGTGCAGCTGCTGACGATGTCGGTGCGTGACAACATTCGCCTCGGCCGTCCGGACGCGAGCGACGAGCAGGTCCACGACGCCGCCCGGGCCGCGCAGATCCACGAGCGCATCCTGGAGCTGCCCGACGGCTACGACACCGTGGTGGGCGATGGTGCCCACTTCTCCGGCGGTGAGGCACAACGTGTCTCGATCGCGCGGGCACTGCTCGCCGACACGCCGATCCTCGTCCTCGACGAGGCCACCGCCTTCGCCGACCCCGAGTCCGAGGCGCAGATCCAGCAGGCCATCGGCGCGCTGATGACCGGGCGGACCGTACTCGTCATCGCCCACCGTCTCGGCTCGATCACGCACGCGGACAACATCGTCGTCCTCGACCGGGGCCGGGTCGTCGAACAGGGCCGCCAGGACGAACTGGTCGCCCGCGGCGGGCTGTACGCGTCGATGTGGGCCGCCTACGAGGCCGGGACCACCAGACAGGACGAGGAGATCGCGCGCGGCGCGGTCGCGAACAGCGAGGTGGCACGATGATCCGCGGTTTCTACACGATCCTGGGTTCCGAACGTGCACGCATGGTCGTCTTCCTGTCCTGGGTGGTCGTCTACGGCGTCGCGCAGGGGCTGGCGATGCTCACCCTGGTCCCGATCGTCGAGCATCTGCTGACCGGTGATCTGTCCGCCGCCGCGAACTGGTTGTGGCCGTTGGCCGTCCTCGTCGTCATCTGCGCGGTGAGCGCCTACGTGCAGTCACTCAAGGGCATGACGATGGCGCTCTACGCCATGCGCATGCTGCACCACCGGCTCGGCGATCACATGGTCACGCTGCCGCTCGGATGGTTCACCCGTGACCGGGTCGGCGACGTCTCCCAGATCGCGGTCAAGGGAACGATGTTCGTGGGCAGCACCGGTGCGCACTACATCACCCCGGTCGTGGTCAACACGGTCAGCTCCGTCGTGGTCGTCATCGGCATCTGCTTCTTCGACTGGCGCATCGGCCTTCTCATGGTCGCCGGCACGTTGCTCCTCATGTATGTCGGCAAGCTGTCGAGCTCGTTCCTCGCGAAATCCGAGGGACGCAAGCGCGCCGAGGCCGTCAAGGTCAACAACCGCGTCCTGGAATTCGCCCGCTGCCAGGCGGTGCTGCGAGCTTTCGGCGATTCGGACTCCGCGCACAAGCCACTCGCCGACGCCCTCGGACAGCAAGCACGCGTGGGCAAGTCGATGCTGTGGCGCTCGATCCTCGGCATCCTGCTGAACGGGTTGTCAGTGCAGGTCGTCTTCAGCGCCGTGCTCGCGCTCGGTGCGTGGCTGGCCGTGGCGGGACACATCGAGCCCGCCCTGCTGATCGCGGTCTTCGGTCTCGCGGCGCGCTTCTTCGGTCCCATCGGCGAACTCGCGGAACTGGGTTCGACGCTGCGCATGTCCACCGACGAGATCAACCGCATCACCGGCGTGCTCGACACCGACCGGATGCCCGCGCCCGATCAACCGGCGGAGATCACCGAACCGGGTGCCGTCGAACTCGACGGTGTCGCATTCGGATACGAGACCGGTGCGCAGGTCCTGCGCGACGTGTCGCTGCGGGCGCGCCCGGGCACGATGACCGCTCTCGTCGGCCCGTCGGGCTCGGGTAAGTCGACGATCTTCCGCCTCATCGCCCGGTTCTACGACGTCGACGGCGGCGTCGTGAAGGTCGGCGGCGTCGACGTGCGCGAGCAGGAGACCGGTGCACTCATGGGCCAGCTCTCCCAGGTGTTCCAGGACGTCTACCTCTTCGACGACACGCTGTGGGAGAACATCAAACTCGGCCGCCCCGAGGCGACCGACGACGAGATCCGCGCGGCCGCCGAGACCGCCGGGGTCACCTCGATCGTCGACCGGTTGCCCGACGGCTGGCACACGGTGGTCGGCGAGGGCGGTTCGGCCCTGTCCGGCGGTGAGCGGCAACGTGTCTCGATCGCCCGTGCTCTGCTGAAGGGCGCGCCGATCGTGCTCTTCGACGAGGCGACCAGCGCTCTCGATCCCGAGAATGAGACCCACGTCGCCGAATCCATCCGCAGGCTCGCCGACCAGAGCACGGTGCTCGTCATCGCACACAAGCTGTCGACCGTGATCGCCGCCGACCAGATCGTCGTGCTCGACGACCAGGGTGGCGTCGACGACATCGGCACCCACGACGAACTGCTCACCCGCGGTGGGCGTTACCGGGAGTTCTGGGACCAGCGCGCCGCCGCTGCCGGATGGACGCTGACGCCGTCGGCGTAGGCGGCGTCACTCCTCCTCAGGGCGGTTTTCCTACTGCTGCCTGAGGTGTGAGCGTCCCCATGCTCCCTGAGGAGGTCCGGAGCTTGCGGAGGGCCGTCACCCCTGCTCCCTGAGGAGGTCCGGAGCTTGCGGAGGGCCGTCACCCCTGCTCCCTGAGGAGGTCCGGAGCTTGCGGAGGGCCGTCACCCCTGCGCCCTGAGGAGGTCCGGAGCTTGCGGAGGGCCGTCACGAAGGGTCAGTCGCGGGCGCCTCGCGCCGACCATCGCCCGTCGCGGTGGGTGATCTCGATGGGGTGGTCGAAGCACTCGGTCACCAGAGCGGTGGTCAGGACGTCGTGGACCGGGCCCGCGGCGAGGACCCGGCCGCCGGTCACCAGGACGGCGTGCGTCGTCGTCTCGGGCAGTTCCTCGAGGTGATGGGTGACGAGCACCGTCGCGAGGTCGGGGTGGGTCCGGTGGAGTCGGTCGACGGTCTGCAGGAGTCGCTCGCGGGCGGCGACGTCGAGACCGGTCGACGGCTCGTCGAGCAGCAGGAGGCGGGGATCGGGGAGCAGCGCGCGGGCGATCAGGGTCCGGCCGCGTTCGCCCTGCGACAGGTTCGTCCACGGCGCCGACGCGAGGGCGCTCAGGCCGAGCGTCTCGATCAACTCGTCGGCTCGGGCGAGAGTCTCCGGGGTCGGTTGCCTGCGATCCATCAGCTCGGTGGTTCCGGTCGCGCCGGTGAGCACGACCTCGCGGATCGTCAGCGGCGACCGTAGCGGATGCCTGGGATTGACGTGGCCGATGGACTCACGGAGCTTCCGGGTCTCGACCCGCCCCAGCTGGTGTCCGAGGACGTGAACGCTGCCGCGCGTCGGATGTTCCTGAGCGCCGCAGAGGCTCAGGATCGTCGACTTGCCCGCACCGTTCGGACCGATGAGCGCCCACCGCTCGCCGGCCCGGATGGTGAGGTCGATGTCGGTGAGGATCGCGCGGGACTGCCGCACGAAGTCGACCGAATCAAGGCGGAGGACATCGGGGTTCGTCACGATGCGAACCTACCGGCGGCACGCTCCGGGCCTCCTCAGGGGGTGTCGGCCCTCCGCACGCTCCGGGCCTCCTCAGGGGGCGCCTTCCGCTGCCTGAGGTGCGAGGAGCGATAGCGACGAGCCTCGAAGGCCTCGAAAGCCACCGACCCTAACCCAGCGCCCCGAGGCCCTTCAGCCGTTCGTGCGCCTGGGTCATGATCGACTGGATCAGCTCGTCACAGCTCGGCAGGTCCTCGATCATCCCGACCACCTGGCCGGAGGCGAGCACCCCGGCGCGGGTGTCGCCCTCGACGAGGCCGGCCTTGAGCAACATGGGGGTGTTGCCGGCCATGATCACCTGCTGCCACGTGCGTTCGCCCGACTTCTTCATCGTGCGTCCGTCTTTGAGCATCGTCGTCCAGCGCATCCCGGTCATCTGCCTGAACTCGTTGGCGTTTCGGGCCGCGGCGACGAGTGCCTTGACCGGGCTCCCGTTCTCCAGCGCCTCCACCAACGGTGTACGCAACACCCGGTGCGGCATGCCGTCGACCTTCACCGAGACGACGGTGTCGTTGAGACCACGTGCGAGGTACTCCTGCTTGACCGAGTCGGGCACCGCGCTGTCCGACGTCAGCAGGAACCGGGTGCCCATGGCGACGCCTTGAGCGCCGTAGGCGAGCGCGGCGGCGAGTCCGCGACCGTCGAAGAACCCGCCCGCGGCCACCACCGGCATGTCGATACCCTTGGCGGCCAACGCATCCAGCACCGATGGCAGCAGCAACGTGGTGGCGACGGGCCCGGTGTGGCCGCCGCCCTCGCCGCCCTGCACGATCACCGCGTCGGCACCCCAGGATGCGACCTTGACGGCGTGTTTGGCAGCACCGATCGACGGGATCACGACGATGCCGTGGTCCTTGAGTTTGGCGATGAGTTCGGGTTTGGGTGCGAGCGCGAAGGATGCGACCTTGACGCCCTCGCGGATCAGCAGGTCGATCCGAGCCGGGGCATCGGTGGCGTCGGCGCGCATGTTCACGCCGAACGGCTTGTCGGTCAACGACTTCGTCTTCCCGATGGCCGTTTCGAGTTCGGCGAAGGTCATCGTGGCCGACGCCAGGATTCCCAGCCCGCCCGCGTTCGAGGTGGCCGACGTCAGCGACGGGCCGGACACCCAGCCCATCCCGGTCTGGACGATCGGGTACTCGATCCCGACGAGCCGGGTGAACGGGGTCGACAGTCCCGCCGCGCGTGCCGGGCTCGGCTGCGCGGCGGTGGGGCCGCTCATCGGACCTCCTTGTTGCGGACGCCGTTCGGGTCGAGGACGTCCCGGATCAGGCCGAGCTCCTCCGCCGTCGGCCGGCGCGTTGCCGGTGCGTCGGCAAGACCCGCGATCTCGAAGCCGGTGTTCTCGGCCACCTCGTCGGCACCGACCCCGGGATGCAGGGACAGGGCGCGCATGGTGTGGCCCGGCCCGCCGAAGTCGAAGACGCCGAGATTGGTGACGACGCGGTGGATGTTCAGGTCGTCGAAGGCTGGGTTCTCCGGATCGACCTTGTCGAAGCCGATGCCCGACACGATGTCGACGGACTCGCCGAAGACGCGCGCCGTGTGGCGGGGCACCCAGTAGCTGGTGGGGTGGTTGATGGTGTTCCCGGGCGCGCCGCGCACACCGAACATCTGGCGGGTGGGATGTTGCAACGGGCCGAAGGCCGACAGATTCTGGTTGCCGTACCGGTCGATCTGGTTGGCGCCCATCACCACATGACGACGGCCCGACGCCACGACGTCGAAGACCTTCCGGAAGGGCATCCAGCCCTCGATCGGCCCGGTCTTGCCGATCGGCGGGGTGTCGGCGAGGATCAGCGCCTCGCCATCGGTGATCAGCAGGTCGGGTTCGGTGGTGAGGCGCGCCAGCCGGGCGCCGAGCAGGGGAGTGGGTGCCATCGGCGATGCCATGATCTCGCCGGCGCCGGCGAAGATGTCGGCACACGAGATGACGCAGTACTCGGCGCGTGTGGGTTCCTCCGGCGCGGGGAAATCGCCGGGCGTGGTCGCGGTTTCGGCGGTGCTCACTGTCCGGTCTCCTTCTGCTCGTCCTGCCACGCGGCCACTTCTCGCTGGTACGTCTGCTCGTCGACGTCGAGGAATCGGCGCGAGAACGCCTCCCACGTCTCGGGTTCCTTCGCGGACGCGACGTAGAACTGCTGGAATTTCTCGTCCCGCCCGTACTCCCCGGCGAACGTGAAGTGGGCCCCGTTGGGCGCTTGGACAACCCGGTCGACGGCCATGCGGTTGAGCAGAAGACGCTGATGCGGAACGGTCTTGACGAGCACCTCGGTCGAGACGATCTGATCGGCCTCGAGGTAGCGACGTTGCGCCGCGGCGCAGTAGAGATCGTCGAAGTACGGGTCGACACCGGTGTAGGCGGCGTTGCCGTGGACGTCGGCCAGATCCAGGTGCACGAAGGCGGCGTCGAGCGTCAGCGCCGGCATGGCCACCAGCGTCTGGGTACGGCCGTCGGCGTCGGGATAGGGCGAGGTGACGGTCTTCAGCTCGCCTTCCCAGAAGTTGAGGACGTCGGAGCCGAGGCCGGCGCGGATGGGCAGGAACGGCACGCGCGCGGCGGCTGCCTCCAGGCCGCACTTCACCATTCCCTCGTCCATCTCGCGGACCTCGATCTCGCCGTTCGTGCGCGCCTTGGCGAACCACGGATCGTAGAACGGGGCCGAGTCGAGTGAGACGAAGCCGTAATACGCGCGGCGCACCTTGCCTGCGGCGCAGAGCAATCCGAGGTCGGGTCCGCCGTAGGTGACCACGGTGAGGTCCTTGACGTCGGACCGGGCGAGTGCGCGCACGAGCGCCATCGGCTTACGGCGCGAACCCCATCCGCCGATGCCGATGGTCATGCCGTCGCGCAGCTCGGCGATGACGTCGTCGAAAGTGCTTGTCTTGTCGGTGGGCATCTCAGGCACGTCCTCCATCCGAAGCGGAATTCGCGGCGAGCGGCTTGCCGGTCGACACGAAGGCATCGCGGTGTTCGTCGGCGACACCGGCCAGGTTCAGCTCGAAGGTGTATCCCTGTTCGAGGCGGTAACTCGCCTTGACGTCGACGGGATCGATGTTGTTGATCGCCTCCTTGGCGGCGCGGATCACCCGGGTGTCCTTGGCGGCGATGGCCTCCGCGATCTCGAGTGCGGCGTCGAGCAGCTCCTCGCGGGGCACGACCCGATACACCGACCCGAAGTGCTCGAGTTGCTGGGCGGTGACGTTCTTGGCGGTGAAGTAGAGGGTTCGCATCATGTGCTGTGGCACGAGACGCGCGAGATGTGTTGCCGCGCCGAGCGCTCCGCGGTCGACCTCGGGCAGACCGAAGACGGCGTCGTCGGACGCCACGATGACGTCGGCGTTCCCGACGAGTCCGATGCCCCCGCCCACGCAGAACCCGTTCACGGCGACGACGACGGGTACGGCGCAGTCGTAGACCGCACCGAACGCGGCGGCGCATCCGCGGTTGGCGCCGATCAACGCGTCGAATCCGTCGGTCGCCTGCATCTCCTTGATGTCGACGCCCGCGTTGAAGCCGCGACCCTCGGCACGCAGCACCACCACGTGGGTGGTCGGGTCCGATCCCGCGGCGGTGATGGCGTCGCCGAGTTCGAACCACGCGGCCGATGGCAGCGCGTTGACCGGCGGGTAGTCGACGGTGACCGTCACGATCCCGGTATCGGAACGTGTCGTGGTGATCGGCACGCGGGCTCCTCTCATGGGGCGGTTCGGACAGCCCAGAGGACTGCGGAAGCGCACCAAGCAAGTGCTTGGTTGTTTGGTAGGGTAGCACCCATGCAGACGCAGTCACAGGTCGAGCTGGGCCTGGTCGGAAAGGTCGTGCTGGTCACCGGCGGGGGTCGCGGGGTGGGTGCGGGGATCACCCGTGTCCTGGGCTCGCTCGGCGCCCGACCGGTGATCTGTGGCCGCAACGCCGACAACCTCGCCGACGACCTCCGCGACGTCGACTTCGTGTCCTGCGACGTTCGCGACGCGGATGCGGTCGAGGCGATGGTGGACGAGGTCATCCGGCGCGCCGGACGTCTCGATGGTGTCGTGAACAATGCCGGCGGCTCACCCTTCGCGCTGGCCGCCGACGCATCGGTTCGATTCGCGAGCAAGATCGTCGACCTCAACCTGCTGGCCCCGCTGGCAGTGGCCCGCGCGGCCAACGCCGTGATGCAGACGCAGCCCGACGGCGGTGCCATCGTGAACATCTCGAGTGTCAGTGGCCACCGAGCGTCACCCGGGACATCGGCCTACGGGGCGGCGAAGGCCGGACTCGACAATCTGATGAGTTCACTCGCCGTCGAGTGGGCGCCACGGGTGCGGGTGAACTCGGTCGTGGCCGGCCCGGTCGTCACCGAGCAGTCGCATCTGCACTACGGGGATGACGCCGGAGTCGCGGCGGTCGGCGAGACCATCCCGATGGGCCGCATGGCCACGCCCGTCGATGTCGGCAACGCGGTGGCGTTCCTGTTGTCGCCGCTCGCCTGCTACATCAGCGGATCGACGCTGACCGTGCACGGGGGTGGCGAGAAACCGGCATTCCTCGACGCCGCGACCGCCGGCAATGCAGTCTGAGACCCGGCGTGCGGATCGGGCCCGAGAGAAGTTCGGAAAGGAAAGAGTGTGACCAGCACAATGAATGAGGGTCGTGTCGTCATCGTGACCGGTGCCGGCCAGGGCATCGGCCGTGCCCATGCCCTCGCGTTCGCCGCCGACGGCGCGAAGGTCGTGGTCAACGACTACGCCGAGGATCCGGCGACCGAGGTGGTCGACGAGATCGTGGCCGCGGGCGGGCACGCTGTCGCGTCGGTGGGTGATGTCGCGGACTGGGACTCGGGTGCGGCCATGGTCGAGACCGCTCTCTCGGAGTTCGGCCGCCTCGACGTCCTGGTCAACAACGCGGGTTTCGTGCGCGACCGGATGCTGGTCTCGCTGTCGGAGGAGGAATGGGATGCGGTCGTCCGCGTGCATCTCAAGGGACACTTCGTCGGCCTGCGCCATGCGGCGGCGCACTGGCGTGCCCAGGCCAAGGCCGGCGACGTCCCGCAGGCACGCATCATCAACACGAGTTCCGGTGCGGGCCTCTACGGTTCGGTGGGTCAGGGGAACTACGTCGCGGCCAAGGCCGGGATCGCGGCCCTGACGATCCAGGCGGCGGCGGAGCTGGGGTCGTATGGTGTCACCGTGAATGCGATCGCCCCGGCCGCTCGCACCCAGATGACGATGGGTGCCGGTGAGGCGATGGCCGCTCAGATGGCCGCGCCCGCCGACGGTTCCTTCGACACGATGGATCCCGCGAATGTGTCGCCACTCGTGGTCTGGCTGGGTTCGCCCGAAGCGGGTTCGGTGAGCGGCCGGGTGTTCGAGGTCGAGGGCGGCAAGATCTCGGTCACCGACGGCTGGCAGCGAAGCATCGAGCGGGACAAGGGGTCTCGCTGGGAAGCTGCCGAGCTCGGCCCGGTGATCGAGGAGATCCTGGCGAAGGCGCCGGATCCGATGCCGGTCTACGGCGCGCGATGACGCCACACGCCGACTTCTCGGCCGAACGGATCGCGGCGGCGCGGGCCTATGTCGACGCCCTGGTGAGTCACGATCCATCGGCGGTCGCGCTGCACCCCGACTGCACACGCGTGGAGTTCGGCGTCCGAACCGGTCGCAACGGTGCCCACATCGCCCGAAGCCTCGCCCGCGGTCCGCAATTCCGTCTCATCCATCGGATCTCGGACTTCACCGCGACGGTCGACGGCCACAGCGTGACCACGCGCTACGTCGTCCACGTTCGACCCAAGAGGCTACGGCTGGGTGCGACGGTGTCGGAGACCTTCGTCGTCGACGAGGACAATCGGATTCGCGCGATCGTCGCGCACTTCGGGCTTCCACGGCCCCAGCGGGCCTGATCGCCGAGCGCACTCACCACGGATGGCCGTGTCCACCACCCGAGGGGCGGTGGACACGCCCTCCGGGTGGAGCTGCGTGTCAGGCGCCCGGCGCGCGGACGACCATCGGTACGCCGGGGAAGTAGGCCGCCATCTCCGAACGGGATTTGCGCAGGGCGGCGGTGCCATACCCGGCCTTGCGGAACTGCGGATGAATCCAGATGCGCAGGTCGATCTCGCCGTCCTTCAGTTCGCCGAAGACGAAGCCGACCTTCGAGTCGCCCTCGACGGCGACCAGCCAGACGGCCTCCTCGGCGTCGACCCGGGCGGTGGCCGCGCTGATCTCGGCCGCGACATCTCCGGCGGGAGCGCCGGAACCGTCTCCGGCGGTGCCGATCTCGTTGGTGCGTGCCGAGAACAGCTCCGCGTCGGCGGACGGGTCGAACGGACGGAGGTCGAGGGTGTCACCGCTGCTCGCCGGCCGTTCGGCCAGCGTGAAGGTGAGCGCGCTGTTGAGGTCGTCGAGTTCGGCCTGGTTCTTTCGACGGTCGTCTTTGGTGAGCTGATCGAGCTTCATGTCCAGGATGGCCTCGGCACCGAGCCGGGACTTCCCGAGCAGCCCCACGATCGCGGTCACGGCCTCGTCGTGATTCTCGGCGTCGACGATGGCATCGAGGACCTCGTGCCGACGTTCGAGGGCGGTCAGCAGGGCGTCGGCGATGTCGCGACGGGTGGTGGCGAGGTCGAGGTCAGTCATGCTTCGATCCTAGGTCACCGGTCGTCACCATGTGGTGGACATCATGTCCGCCGGCGGCGGGCTCCGCCGGCCGATGCGTCCCGGAAATCTAGAACAGGTTCTACAGGTGTGCACGGCTGTTTTCGTGGAGATTCTTCCCTCTTGCTGTAACACGTCCTAGTCTGGTGGACATGACGAACGAGGGTACGACGACAGCAGCGGCCGACTTCGATCACCTGCGCGGGGGCACGCACATGGGCGACCTGATGGTCGCGGCGCTGCGGCGGCACGCCGACCGCACCGTCCTGTCCCTCGGCGACACCGAGATGACCGGCGGTGAGATGGCCGCGTCGATCAGCAGGTACATCCAGGCCTTCGAGGGATTGGGAGCCGGTACCGGGACCGCGGTGGGCCTGCTCGCGCTGAATCGTCCCGAGGTGCTGTTCGTGATCGGTGCCGGCCAGACCCAGGGGTGGCGCCGCACCGCACTGCATCCCCTCGGCTCGCTCGACGACCACGCATACGTGCTCTCCGATGCCGGCGTGTCGACCCTCATCATCGATCCGGTGCCCATGTTCGTCGAGCGGGCCGCGGCCCTCCTCGAACGGGTGCCCGGTCTCAAGCAGGTGCTGACGCTCGGGCCGGTGCCCGAGCAGCTGGCCGCACATGCACGTGACGTGATCGCCGAGGCAGACGGCTTCGAACCGAAGCCCCTTGTCGCGGCGCACCTCTCACCCGACCACGTCGTCTCCATCACCTACACGGGCGGGACCACCGGCAAGCCGAAGGGGGTCATCGGGACGGCGCGTGCGATGTCGACGATGACGCAGATCCAGCTCGCCGAATGGGAGTGGCCCGAGCATCCGCGATTCCTGCTCTGCACGCCTCTCTCGCATGCGGGTGCCGCGTTCTTCGTCCCGACCCTGATGAAGGGCGGATCGATGGTGGTCCTGTCCAAGTTCGACCCGGCCGAGGTGCTGCGCACCATCGAGGAGCAGAAGATCACCGCGACGATGCTGGTGCCGTCGATGCTGTACGCGCTGATGGACCATCCGGACTCGAAGACGCGTGACCTGTCGTCGCTGGAGACCGTGTATTACGGTGCGTCACCGATCAATCCGGTCCGCCTCGCCGAGGCCATCGAGCGCTTCGGGCCGATCTTCGCCCAGTACTACGGCCAGTCCGAGGCGCCGATGGTCATCAGCTACCTGGCCAAGGGAGACCATCCGGGTCCCGGTGAGGACCAGCGTCGGCTGAGCAGTTGCGGACGGCCGTCGGCCTTCCTGCGCACCGCCCTGCTCGGACCCGACGACAAGCCCGTGCCC
Source organism: Gordonia sp. KTR9 (assembly GCF_000143885.2). NCBI lineage: Bacteria > Bacillati > Actinomycetota > Actinomycetes > Mycobacteriales > Gordoniaceae > Gordonia > Gordonia sp. KTR9. The sequence goes on along the minus strand of NC_018581.1, from coordinate 4,499,723 downwards.
CAGGGTGAGCCCGGCGAGATCTGTGTCGCCGGCCCACTTCTCGCCGGTGGGTACCTGGGTCTCCCGGAGCAGACCGCGGACACCTTCCGCGACGGCTGGCTCCGCACCGGCGACGTCGCGCGCGAGGATGAGGACGGGTTCTGGTTCATCGTCGACCGCACCAAGGACATGATCGTCACCGGTGGGTTCAACGTGTTCCCGCGCGAGGTCGAGGATGTCGTCGCCGAACATCCGGCGGTCGGTCAGGTCGGTGTGATCGGTGTCCCGGACGAGAAGTGGGGTGAGGCGGTCACCGCGATCGTCGTCCTGCGCGGCGATGCCCCCGCCGACGACGCGGCGAAGGACCGCATCGTCACCGAGATCCAGCAGTCCGTGAAGGACCGCAAGGGGGCGGTGCAGTCACCCAAGCGCGTGATCTTCGCCGACGCTTTGCCGTTGACCGCCCTCGGCAAGCCGGACAAGAAGGCGCTGCGGTCTCAGTACTGGGCCGACTCCGACCGCGGCGTCGGGTAGGTCTCCCCTGCTCCCTAATCCGAAAGAGCCGCATACCCCCTGCTCCCTGAGGTGCGAGGAGCGAAGCGACGAGCCACGAAGGGCATGGTGAGCTACGTTGCCAGACCCTTCGTGGCTCGCTTCGCTCGCACCTCAGGGAGCACAGGGGGAGCGCATTGCTCGCTCCTCAACTGACCTGCCCGCCCGGCGGGTCACAAATCGCAGCAGTCGCAACAATCGCAGCAGTCGCAGTCGTCGCAGACCGCGTCCTTGTACTTGTCGGTGAAGTGATTCCAGTGGTCCGTGCAGCAGGCCTTGCCGAAGCAGGAGACGCCGATGAACGGCAGAATCCGCTCGCCGAATGAACGATTGGGTTTGAACGGCGGCGGATAGGGCCACTCGGAGGGATATCCGAAGGGCCGGTGCGGAGGCCACTGGGTGCGCGAGTCGGCGGTGACGGAGATGGCGTCGGCGTGCGGATGCATGCGCTTGTGAATGGCGTGCCGCAGGCCGTCGAGCAGAACCACGCGCAGCAAGCGGTCGTCGGCGAGGGAGAGGTCGGCATAGCGCGCCCGGATCGCGGCAGCGAGTCGTCGACACTGCTCGAGCGCGGTCTCCGGAGACGTGCCGGTCGCCCGGAGCGGATTGAATCGCCCCTCGGCGGCGTCGGAGGCGTAGTCGTCGACCGCGTCCAGCAGATGCGCGATCCGGCCGAAGTCGGCACCGATGTCGCGGAGCGGCTCCTGGTTGCCCGGGACCTCGGCCAGGACCGCCGAGGTGGCGAAGACCTGTGCGGCGGCGGCAGCCGAAGGTTGTGTGAGGTCGTCGAGCACGACGCTCGTCGACTCGATCTCCGCCTGCCGGGACAAGGTCGTCATCATGGCGTCGATGTCGAGGCGGCCGGCGACCGTGGTGTCGGCCGCGGCGTGCCGACGCAGGTGGCCCCCGGCGTATTCGGCGAGTTTCGCGCGGACCGGACGCCGGGGTGCGAGCGCGTGATGTTGTTCGCTGCCGACATCGGCGGCCTTCGCGGCGGCCAGGGTGAGCGAGGCGGTCGTGGCGAGACGCACGCCCGGCTCGTCGGCGGACACGACCGTCGCCGTGCGCATTCCGCGCAGAGGGCAGCGTCCGGCCTCGGTGGACGCGCACTCCTTCGTCGACTGGGCGGCGGTGAGAATCGAGACCATCACCGCGTCGGTGTTGACCGTCAGCCTGCTCGACTGACCGTGGTTGTCTCGCAGCGAGAGACAGACCCCGCACAGGTGGGAGCGCCACTGGTCCATCAGGTCGTCGTCGAGTGCGTGCCGACATGGAGTGAGAACCCCGAACATCCGTGAATCAGACCACACGGCCCGAGGTGTCGCCAGGCGATTCATTCGTTCGGTGCAGGTGACGCCTCGTGCACGCCGTCACTCGCCGGTCGCCGCGCGGGCACGGGCCGTCAGCGCGGTCCGCAGCCAGTCCGGCTCGCGCACCACGAAGTCGTGATCGAACATCGTCGACCAGAGCGCGCGCACCGCGTGCCGGCGGTCGGCGAACCGGAGATCGAGACGGCACCGGCCGTCCGCGGATTCACCGAGATGTGTTGCCGAGGCGATCGATCCGATTCGTTCGGCCTCGTCGGCCGAGCAGTCGATCACGACGTCGACCGGTTCGAAGGAGCGCCGGAAGGCGTCACGGTGCCGCTCCCAGATCTCGGCGAGGTCGACCTCGTCGGAGCGATGAGCCGGCTCGTCGAGGATGTCCACATCGCTCATCCGGGAGAGCCGGAACATTCGTTCGGAAGGCGTCGCGGCCGCATCTCCGCGTCGGGACCCCGCGACGAGGTACCAGGTGTCGCCCGCCACGATCAGGCCGATCGGATCGAGTACGTGCTCGCGCGCAGCGTCGGCTCCCCGGCTCCGGTAGCGAACACGAATCCGCCGGCCCTCGAAGACGGCGATCTGCACGGCTTGGAGGTTGTCGAGGACTTCGGGGGCCCGGACGAAACCCTCCGGACGGACCAGGATCCGCTGCGCGGCCCGCACGGCCTGGCTCCGGTGCGCTTCGGGCAGTGCCGCGGTGACCTTACGCATGGCGCTGGCGAACGCGGGGGAGTCGACCCGTCCGGTGCCGGCGAGGAGAGACGTCGCCTCGTCGACGGTCAGCCCCGTGAGGTCGGTGCGGTACCCCGGTAACAGCGCGAACCCGCCGTGTCGTCCGCGCTCGGCGTACACCGGCACGCCGGACAGCGACAGCGCATCGATGTCGCGGAGCACGGTGCGCTCGGAGACCCCGAGCTCGGCGGCCAGCTCGGCAGCCGTCACCCGCTCGTGCTTCTTCAGCAGCATCAGCAGGGCGATGAGACGTTCGGCGCGCACGGTTGAGATTCTCCCGGAAAAACATGACAGAAGGTGTCGTGTATCGAGACTTCACTGGTCCTCGTACCCGAAAGACACGAGAGGACATGCCATGAACGCACCGACCACGAACTCCGGACCGGCTCCCGAGACGACACCCGCCCTCGGCGATCCCCGGCCGGCGTTCCGCACCGCCACCGCCTGGGTCGTGGAGTTGCTCGAGGGAGTGTCCGACGACCAGCTCGACTCGCCGACGCCCTGCGACGACTTCGACGTCCGGACCCTGTCGGCGCACCTCGTCGCCGTCGCGCATCGCGCCGCAGCGCTGGCCGAGGGTGCCGACATCCGCACGATGGCGTCGATCGCCGAGCAGTACGACGCCCGGACGTACGCGGCCCTCATCGACCAGGCGCTCGACTCATGGTCGGATGACACCAAGCTCTCCGTGATGGTCCAGATGCCCTGGGGTGAGGTCCCGGGCGCCGGGGCCCTGTGGGGTTATGTCAGCGAAACCCTCGTCCACGCTTGGGATCTGGCGGTCGCCACCGGCCGGCCGGCCGAGGCCGACGCCGAACTCGCCGAGACGACCCTCGGGGTGGCCCGACAGTTCATCCCGGCCGCGATCCGCACCGACCCCGCCGTGCCCTTCGGGCCCGTCGTCGAACCCCGCCCCGAGGCCGGACCCACCGAGCGGCTCGCGAACTGGACCGGCCGCGACTCCGTCACCTGGGTGCGGCGGCAACCCTGACGATCGGGCCCCCGGCGGTCCTGTTGCCTCAGCGGGCCGGCTCGCAGATGACCACCGGGATCGTCCGTTCCGTCCAGGCGGCGTAGGTGTCGTAGTCGGCATAGGTGTCGACCAGATCGGGCCACAGGTCGGCGCGTTCGGAATCGGTGGCGGTGCGCGCCACGAGGTCGTACTTCTTCTTGCCGAGCTGGATGGTGACCTGCGGGTTGTCGCAGAGATTCAGATACCAGGCCGGATTCTTGGCCGAGCCGCCCTGCGACGCCACCACCACGAACGACTCACCCCGTCGCAGATAGATCAGCGGTGCGGTCCGCGGCTGGCCCGACTTGCGGCCGATCGTGGTGAGCAGGCACACCGGGGCGGGCTTGCGCAGGCCCGCCCCGACTCGCCAGGTCCCCCCGATCCGGCCTCCGGTGGCCTTGTACAGCGCGGTGTTCGCCTTCGATCCCAGCTTGATGAACTTGCTGACGACGGGCGAATCCAGTTGTGCCGGCTTGTTGTCCGGATCGAAGGCCGGCATCAGATCCGCTCGATGATGGTGCCGGTGGCCATCGCGCCACCAGCGCACATCGTGACGAGCGCGGTCTGACCGTCCCGGCGCTCCAGCTCGTGCAGGGCCGTGGTGATCAGCCGAGAGCCGGTGCTGCCCACGGGATGTCCCAGCGCGATGGCCCCACCGTTGACATTCACCTTGTCCAGGTCGGCGCCGTGGACCTGGGCCCAGCTGAGGACCACGGAGGCGAACGCCTCGTTGATCTCGACGATGTCGATGTCGGACAACGACATACCCGACTTCGCCAGGACGCGCTCGGTCGCCTGGACCGGACCGTCGAGATGGAAATGCGGTTCCGCGCCGACCAGGGCCTGTGCCCTGATGCGCGCGCGGGGCGTGAGGCCCAGCTCGCGCGCCTTCGACTCGTCCATGATGAGCACGGCGGCCGCGCCGTCGGAGATCTGCGACGACGTCCCCGCGGTGTGGATGCCGCCCTCGAGAACGGGTTTGAGCGCGGACAGGGATTCGAGCGTGGTGTCGCGTAGGCCCTGATCGCGGCTCACGTCGAGGATGTTCCCGGTGAACTCGCCCTCTTTGGTGCGCTCGGGCGCCTTGAGGCTCAGGACCTCGCGATCGAAACGGCCCTCGTCCCACGCCTGGCGGGCATTGCGCTGACTACGCTCGCCGAGCGCGTCGATGTCGGCGCGCGTGATGCCCCGGCGCTTGGCGATGCGCTCGGCGGCCTCGAACTGGTTGGGCATGTCGATGTCCCACGAATCCGCGTGGTACGGGCCGGCACCCGTACCCACATTCGCGCCGAGCGGGACGACGGACATCGTCTCCACCCCGCAGGCGACGCCGATGTCGATCGCGTCGGAGGCGATCAGTCCGGCGATCAGGTGATTGGCCTGTTGTGCCGAGCCGCACTGGGCGTCGATGGTGGTGGCTCCGGTCGCCTCCGGGAGGCCCGCGGACAACCACGCCTTGCGCGTGATGTTGCCGGCCTGAGCGCCCGCCTGGGTCACGCAGCCGCCGATCGCCTGTTCGACGAGCGCGGGGTCGATGCCCGCCTTCTCGAGGAGACCTCGCTGGGTGAGGCCGAGCAATTCCTCGGCGTGCAACCCCGACAGCCATCCGCCGCGCTTGCCGATCGGCGTACGCGCCGCCTCCACGATGACCGGAACGCCCATGGCCACTCCTTCGTTAGTCCCAGTGAACTCCGTTGCCCACGGAGCTTGGCCTGTCGACGGGACGTCGAGGCCGCTGAGATCCAAGCTAGAACACGTTCTATGTTTGCGTCTATGGTGGGGGCTCAACGTGTTCTGTAACCATCGCCCGACGGCTGTCGCGGAGGTCGTGTCCCTGCTGCACGCGGACAGATGTCTCGCGGTTCACGAGTCAACGTCGCAGGTGGGGACCATGGGGCGACCAGAGAACTAGAACAAGTTCTCATCCGGGGGTGTCGAATGGGTCACAGTGTGCTTGAATGTGATTGAAACAGGTTCTAAATCTCACAGCGAGGTGGTGTGACGTGACCCAGGCCCAGAGCGCCCCGATCGGCAGCGAGCCGACCCCGGCGGATTCTGCGCGCACGAGCCCTTCCGACGTAGTCGCGAAGTGCCCGTTCATGGAGCAGGAGGGGTGGGATTTCACCAACCCCGACCTGCTCGAGCAGGGAATCCCCGTGCAGGAGTTCGCGCAACTGCGCAAGACCGCGCCGGTCTGGTGGAATGCCCAGGCGCCCGGCAAGGGCGGTGGTTTCCACGACGGCGGCTACTGGGTGATCTCCAAGCACGCCCATGTCCGTGAGATCTCGAAGAACAACGAGGACTGGGAAACCAACGCCAACGGCGTCATCATGCGTTTCGACGACGAGATGACCGCCGATCAGATCGAGATCACCAAGGCCCTGCTGATCAACCATGATCCGCCGGAGCACACGCGTCTGCGCAAGCTGGTCTCCAAGCTGTTCACGCCCCGCGCGGTGCACTCGCTCGAGGAGAAGCTCGACGACGCCGCCCGTGAGATCGTCACCCGGGCCGCGGAAAAGGGCAGCGGCGACTTCGTCAAGGACGTCGCCGTCGACCTGCCGCTGCTGGCCATCGCCGACCTGCTCGGTGTGCCGGAGTCGGATCGGGAGAAGCTGTTCGACTGGTCGAACTCGATGATGAACGCCGACGATCCGGACTACACCACGGATCCCCAGCAGGCCAACGCCGAGATCCTCGGCTACGGCTACACGATGGCCGAGGAGAAGCGCAAGAACCCCGGCGAGGACATCGTCACCACGCTGGTGAACGCCGACATCGACGGGCAGTCGCTCGACGAGACCGAGTTCGGGTTCTTCTTCATCCTCCTGACCGTCGCGGGCAACGAGACCACCCGTAACGCCATCAGTCACGGGATGAATGCGTTCCTGGACAACCCCGACCAGTGGGAGCTGTTCAAGAAGCATCGTCCGGCGACGGCGGTCGACGAGATCGTCCGGTGGGCGACCCCGGTCAACGCCTTCCAGCGGACGGCCAAGCGCGACACGCAGATCGGCGGCGTCCACATCGCCAAGGGCGAGCGCGTCGGAATGTTCTACGGTTCGGCCAACTACGACGAGGACGTCTTCGACGATCCGTTCTCGTTCAACATCATGCGCGACCCCAACCCGCACGTCGGGTTCGGCGGCAACGGTGCGCACTTCTGCGTCGGCGCGAACCTGGCGCGGATGGAGATCAACCTGATGTTCAACGCGCTCGCCGACCTGGTGCCCGACATCACCAAGCTCGCCGCGCCGCGACGCCTGCGGCACGGCTGGATCAACGGGGTCAAGGAACTCCGCGTCGACTACGGCACCAAGTGACCGCGGCAGAAGACACCGCACCGCGGGAGACGCCGGCGTACCTCGGCATCGACCGGGAGAACCATCCCGCAGTCGTGGCGGGACGTCGTTCGCGTGAGTTCGTGGCATCGCGGGACAAGCAGGCCTGGATCGACAACTTCGCGGCCGACGCGACGGTCGAGGACCCGGTCGGGCCGTCGATGTTCGATCCGGATGGCGTCGGATTCCGTGGGCACGAGCAGATCTCCGAGTTCTGGGACAAGTCGATCGGCACGACCGAGAGCATCGACTTCCGCTTCGACGAGGAGATCATCTGCGGGAACGAGGTCGCCTACATCGGCAGCATCGTCACCCATATCGCGGGTCACGTCTCCGAGGCGCGGGGGGTGTTCACCTACCGCGCCGACGCCGACGGGAAGCTGTCGGCATTGCGTGCCTTCTGGGAGGTAGAGAAGACGATCAACTCGGTGCGCAAGGCCTGAGGGTCGCACCACGGTCCGACGCGGGCGGGACAGGTTCCTCACCTGTCCCGCCCGCCGTCGTCTGTGCGCCCAGCCGAGGAGGCCGCCCGAGTTCGCGCATCCGCCGTTACAGCCGGGCGCCCGTGCCGGAAGATGTATCGCAGGGTCCATGACGCCCGGGGCGTCGCCGACGGCCCACGGTGTCGATGGCGAAGGGGGGACGACTCGAAGTCGGGCGCGGTCGATCAGTTCGACGCGGTGTACCGCGAACACGTGGCGGGGGTCTGGCGCTACGTGCGAACACGCGTGCCCGCGAATGTCGATGCCGACGACGTGACCGCGGAGGTCTTCGTGAAGGCGATGCGCTCCTGGGACCGATTCGACGATCGGCGCGGCACCGTCGGCGCCTGGCTGATAGGGATAGCCCGGCACGCCGTCGCGGACTGGTGGGCGCGGCAGTCCCGGGAGGTGCCGGTCGCCGAGGTCGACGTGGACGCCGCGGCGATGTCCGCTCCCGACGGCGACCCCGAGACCTCGATGTTGCGCGCCGCGGCGGCCGACGACGTGCGCAGCCGGCTGTGGGTGCTCACCGCGCGCGAACGCGAGGCCGTGGCCCTGCGGTTCGGCACCGAACTCAGCTCTGAGGAGATCGGGGTCGCGATGGGGATCTCGGCAACCGCCGCCCGGATGCTCGTCTATCGCGGGGTGGCGAAGTTGAGGGAGGTGATGCCGAGGTGACGCCAGAGGATCCGGCTGCGTCCGAGCAGTACGACCCTGCCGAGGTCGCGGCGGCCGAACTGCTCGACGCCAGGATCGCGGCCGTCCTCGACGGGCGCGAGATGCCGGGTGCCCGGACACCCGAACTCGAACTGCTCGCCGACGGCTTACGCCGTGATCCGCCCCCGTCGACCTTCGCCGCGGTCGATCGGGGCCTGGAGTCCCGGCGTTCGGCCCGTCCGAGACGACGATGGTCGGCGTCGCAGGTGGCCGCGGCCGTGCTCGGCGCGGTCCTGGTCATCCATGGCATGGGGAACTTGGTTGCCGGGGAATGGATCTCGGCGTCGCTGGGCGAGCCGTACAACCGGCACGCGATGATCGACGGGGGACTGGCGTTCATCGCCCTGGGTGCGGCGATCGCGGTCGCCTCGACGCGCCGGCGGTGGTTGCCCGTCGCCGTCATCGTGGGCGTGCCGCTCGGACTGGTCATGGGTGGACGCGGCGTGCACGAGATCGGCGTGTTCGCCTGGGGTGCGGTCGCGCACGGTGCGGTCGGTGTGGCCGCGCTGGTGTTGCTGGTCACTTTCGTCCTGGGCGGGCGTTACAGCCGAGGGCCGGATGAGGAAGGACGGGTATGAGAGCACTGCATCGAATCCGAAATTACGTACGCGCCATGCGACGGGCACGGCGCCACCGCACCGAGCTCGTCGGCCATCTGGCACGGCGGCCGCTGCTTGCCGGCGGGGTCGCCGGGATGGAGAGCGCGATGCTGCTGTCCAACCGGATGGACCCGAAGCTCAAGGAACTCGCCGAACTCAAGGCGGCAGGCATGGTCAGCTGCGAGTTCTGCCTCGACATCGGGTCGGCGGTCGCGTCCGGCGCGGGCATCACCGAGCAGCAGCTCCGCGACCTCCCGCGCTATCGGGAGTCGACGGCCTACACCGACCTGGAGAAGCTCGTCATCGGTTACGCCGAGGCGATGACGCGCACACCGGCCGTCGGGGAGGACCTCGCCGAGCTGCGTCGTGAGCTGGGCGAGCACCTGTCGGAGACCCAGATCGTCGAACTCGCCATGACCGTCGCCTGGGAGAACCAGCGGGCGCGCCTCAACCAGTCTCTGGGTGTCCGGCCCACCGGAATGTCCGACGGCCTCGCCTGCGCTGTGCCCGAACGAATTTCGTAGCATTCATGCGCACATGGCGCGCATGGATGCTACGAAATCCGCGTCAGTGCAGGGGTTTGTCGGCGCCGACGAGCCACATGGAGAAGTACTGGGAACCGCCGCCGTAGGCGTGGCCCAGGGCCTTGCGGGCGTCCGCGACCTGGTGGTCGCCGGCCTTGCCCATGACCTGGATCGCCGCCTCGGCGAACCGGATCATGCCCGACGCCCCGATCGGGTTCGACGACAACACACCGCCGGACGCGTTGAGCGGGAGCCGCCCGCCGATCTCGGTGTCACCGGATTCGGTGAGCTTCCAGCCCTCGCCCTCGGCCACGAAGCCGAGGTTCTCCAGCCACATCGGCTCGAACCATGAGAAGGGCACGTAGATCTCGGCGGCGTCGATCTCCTCGAGGGGATTGCTGATGCCGCCTGCCTTCCACAGGGCGGCGGCGGCGTCGCGACCGGCCTGCGGGCTGACGACGTTGCGGTGCGCGTACGACAGCGGCTCGGTGCGCATCGCCGTGGCATGAATCCACGCCACCGGATCGCCCGCGGCGATCGCCGCGTCGGCGACGTCTTCGGCACCGATGACGACCGCGCACGCCCCGTCCGACGACGGGCAGGTCTCGTCGTAGCGGATCGGGTCCCACAGCATCTGCGAGCTCATGACCTTCTCGACGGTCTGATCCGGCTGGTGCAGGTGCGCAAGCGGATTCAGCGCGCCGTTGCGACGGTCCTTGGCCGCGACCATCGCGCCGATGTGTTCGGGGGCTCCGGACTGCCGGATGTAGGCGCGCACGTGCGGGGCGAAGAAGCCGCCCGCGCCGGCGCCCACCGGTTTGGTGAACGGCACCGGGATCGACAGGGCCCACATCGCGTTGGACTCCGACTGCTTCTCCCAGGCGACGGCCAGGACCCGTTTGTGCACTCCGGCGAAGATGAGCGACGCCGCCACGTTGGCCGTCGAGCCGCCGACCGAACCCGCGGTGTGCACGCGGATGAGTCGTTTGCCGACCGCGCCGATGGCCTCGGCCATCGCGAGCTCGGGCATCATCGACCCCTCGAAGAGGTCCGGTGCCTTGCCGATGACGATCGCGTCGATGTCGTCGAGAGAGACCTTGGAGTCGAGGAGCGCGGCGTCGATGGCCTCGCGGACCATGCCGGCCATCGTGACATCGGACCGCTTGGCGACGTACCGCGTCTGTCCGGTACCCAGCACCGCGGCTCGATTGTTGTGTCCCATCAGTTCTCGCCTCCCGAGTTCGTTTGGGCACTCAGGGTGACCACCATGTTCTGCTGCAACAGCGGCCCGCTCGACGCGTGGGCGAGTGCGGTGCCCGCGTTCCCGCTGAGGATCTCGTGCGCCGCGTACCCGATGCGCTGGAGACCGGCGGAGAACAGCGAGTTGCCGGCCAGCGAGCCGCCGGACGGGTTGATCCGCACCGAGTCGGGCAACCCGAGCGCGTTGCGGACGATGATCTCCTGATGTGTGTACGACGCGTTGATCTCCGCGACGTCGACCGCCCGGCTGCGGTCGCCGAACGCGGTGTCGCCGGCGACCTTCGTCGAGGGCGACAGCGTGAGATCGCGTGCCCCGAAGTTGGGCGTGTCGATGCGGTGGTCCCACCCGGTGACGAACGCGGGATTGGCCACAAGCTCACGGGCCTTGCGCTCGCTCGCGATCACGACCGCGGCGGCGGCATCGGTGTAGGGCGCGATGTCGTGCTGCCGCAACGGGTTCGCGATGTACTCGCGGCCGAGCAGCTCGTCGACCGAACCGCCGAAGGTGCGCGCGCCGATCTCGGCCATGTCGGCCTCGGTCCACACGCCGGCGTCGATGCCGGCACGTGCCTGGAGGGCGCCGAGCGACCGCGCGTCCGGGTGCAGCGGGGCGACGGTGTACGGGTCGGTCTGCAGGGTGAGGGTCTGATCGGCGTTGCCCGCGGTGGCCTTGCCGAATCCGTAGGCGAGGGCGAGGTCGACCTCGCCGGTCGCGATCTTCACCCACGCCTCGTAGAGAGCCCACGCGCCGTCCATCTCGACATGTGACTCGTTGATGGGCGGCATGGCGCCGATCGAGTCGATCGCGGAGATGAAGGAGAACGCGCGCCCGGCAAGGTAATCCGACGATCCGCTGCACCAGAACTCGATGTCGGTGCGGGCGATGCCGAGTTCGGCGTAGAGCTTGTCGAAACAGGGGATCAGCATCTCGACACCGTTGGTGGTGCCGTGGGTACCGGCGACATTCGGGCTGTGTGCGAAGCCGATGATCGCGATCGGTGGCAGTGTCATCAGAGGTGGTCCTTCATCACAGGTGGGCGCGGTAGGTGTCGTACTCGGCGTCGGGCTCTCCGGTGGGTGCGAAGTGACTGATGTTGCCGATCGAATACTCCCACTCGTCTTCGGGAAGCCAGACGGCCTTGACGCGCATACCCATTCGGACCTCGGAGGCCTCACAGTCCAGGATCAGGTGCAGGAACGGGATGTCAGCGCCGTCGAGGAGTACGTACGCCGCCACGTAGGGTGGCTTGATCCGCTGGCCCTGGAAGGGCACGTTGACGATGCAGAACGTGGTGACGATGCCGGTGTGGCCCAGCTCGACACGTTCGGACGCGGGCGAGCCGTCGGCGGGACTGACCCCGCGAGGTGGGAAGTAGACGCGTCCGGCGTCGACTCCCGAACCGATGCGCGTGCCGATCAGCTTGCCCGCCTTCAGTCCTTCGAGATAGACGGATTCTTCTTCGTTGGCCGAGTGCGTGATCTCGGTGCTGACCGGGGTGGGGATGACGACGAGCCCCGTCTCGGCGCCCCGGGGGGCCTCCGCGGTGTTGGCCGGAGCGGTGGCGGGCTCCTCGCCGGGCGCGAAGTACGCGATGTCGTCGATCCGGCCGATGCGTGCCGCGCCGAACACGGCGTGAACCCGCATGCCGGTCGCCAACGCGTCGGGTGAGTCGGCCGAAACCGCATGCAGCAGTGTGGTGTCCGCGCCGTCGAGACGGATCAGCGCCCACGCGAACGGCGTGTCCAGCGGCTGGCCCGGCGTCGGCTCGGGGTTCCACGTCCAGGTGGTCACCGTGCCGACCGTCGACACCTCGACGAACTCGGCGGACTGTGCGCCGGTGACGGGATCGAACTCGACCGGGGGCACCGACACCTTGCCGTCGCTGCCCTTGGACCCGATGATCCGGCCGTCGCGCAGCGCGAGCGCGAACTGACTCAGAACCGGGCCCAGCGACCGTGTGTAGTCGAAGGAGTTGGTCAGGGGAGCGGTCAGGATCGGGGACTTCGGCTCGGGCACCTCGGCGACGGGATGTGGCGTGTCGGGATTCGGGGCGGCCGGAGACGTTACGCTCATGCTCACATCTCGAGTAGAACACGTTCTAGTATTGGACACAAGGTGCATGTCAGGCCGTGGGAACGCGCGGCCGGGTGAGAAGGGAGTGCCGGTGAAGCTCGGTCTGCAACTGGGGTACTGGGGTGCCGACCCGATTCCGGGCGCGCCGGCGTTGATCGCGGCCGCGGAGGAGTGCGGGTTCGACGCGGTGTTCACCGCGGAGTCGTGGGGCTCCGACGCCTACACCCCGCTCGCGTGGTGGGGCGCGGCGACCTCGCGCGTCCGGCTGGGCACCGCGGTGGCCCAATTGTCGGCGCGTCCGCCGACCTCGCTCGCCATGCACGCGCTCACCCTCGACCACCTCTCCGGTGGCCGGCACATCATCGGACTCGGGGTGTCGGGTCCCCAGGTGGTGGAGGGTTGGTACGGCGAACCATTCGCAAAACCGCTGGCGCGCACGCGCGAATACGTGCGTGTCGTGCGGGATGTGCTGGCCCGGCAGGACAAGGTGACCAGCGCGGGTCCGCACTATCCGCTGCCGTACCCGGCCGGCGCACCCGGGGCGACCGGACTCGGCAAACCGCTCAAACCGATCACCCACCCGCTGCGCGCCGACGTGCCGATCTGGCTCGGCGCCGAAGGGCCGAAGAACGTCGCGCAGACCGCGGAGATCGCCGACGGGTGGCTGGCCATCTTCTTCAGTCTCGGTCTCGCCGACCAGTACAACTCGTGGCTCGACGAGGGTTTCGCACGGCCGGGTGCGCGTCGCTCGCGGGAGGACTTCGAGGTGGCCGCGACCGTGCAGGTGGTGATCACCGACGACGTGGCCGCCGCCATCGACCGATACCGGCCGTCGACCGCGTTGTACGTCGGCGGAATGGGCGCGAAGGAGAAGAACTTCCACGCGGAGCTGTACAAGCGGATGGGCTACTCGGACGCGGTCGACGAGATCGTGAGCCTGTTCCTCGGCGGCAAGAAGGCCGAGGCGGTGGCCGCCGTGCCCGACGAGATGGTCCGCGAGACGATGCTGGTCGGCACGGCCGACGAGGTGCGCGCCCAGATCAAGGAGTGGGAGGCGGCCGGCGTCACGATGCTGATGGTGACCGCTCGCGACGCCGAGACGATCCGCGAACTGGCGACGCTGGTCTGATCCCCCTCTCGAACGCGGGTGCCCGCCGAAATCCATCCTCGAGGCCTCGCCGGTCATAGAATTCTCCGCGTGCAGCACGATGACCACGACCCTCGTTGCGAGGACGCCGACCACGAACGGGGCGCCCTCCCGGCGAGGCGTCCGGACAAGACGTCCGACCGCATGCCGTCGGGAATCCGACGCATCGGCGACTTCCGCTTCTTCTACGAGGGTGAGAAGTGGGAGTGGTCCGATGAGGTCGCCGCGCTGCACGGCTACGGACCAGGTGAGGTGGAGCCGACCACCGAACTCATGCGCCGCCACAAGCACCCCGAGGATCGTGCCCACTTCGACGCGATGCTGGCCGAGATGCTCACCGATCACGCACCGTTCTCGAGTCGCCACCGCATCGTCGACACGTCGGGGCGGGTCCGCCCGGTCGCGGTCATCGCCCACTCCATCACCGACGCAACCGGGGAGACGATCGGCACGGAGGGCTTCTATCTCGATCTGACCGACGCCGAACTGGCCGTGGTGCAACGGCGCGTCGACGACCAGGTGCGGGCCTTCCGCGACAGCAGCGGGGTGATAGAGCAGGCGAAGGGCATGCTCATGCTGGTGTACGGAGTCAACGCCGACCGCGCATTCGATGTGCTCCGGTGGCGGTCTCAGCAGGAGAACGTCAAGATCCGGGACGTCGCCGCGGCCCTCATTGTCGAGATCCAGGCGAGCCTGCCCCTGGAGAATCACCACCGTCGGCGCCTCGACGAGATCGTGCTGCGCGCCCGTAGGTCGTCGGGGAGTTCATCGGACGTCGTCCACTGAGCACCCGGCGCGCACCGGGCATGCTGCTCGACCGGACTGCCCGGTGGCGCTACTCCCCGGTGAACTCCGGCGTGCGCTTCTCGGCGAACGCGCGGGGTCCCACCTTGGCGTCCTTCGACTTGAAGACCGAGATGCCGATCTTCGCGTCGATCTCGAAGGCGTCGAGTTCGTGCAGGCCCTCGGTGTCGCGGATCGTCTTGAGGATGCCCTGCACCGCGAGAGGGCCGTTGGCCGCGATCTTCTCGGCGAGTTCGAGCGCCTTGTCCAGGGCGGTTCCGTCGTCGACGACGTGGCCGATGAGGCCGTACTCGAGCGCCTCGCGCGCGGTGATGTGGCGGCCGGTCAGCAGGATGTCGCAGGCCACGGTGTACGGGATCTGCCGGACGAGACGAACCGCGCTCCCGCCCATCGGGTAGAGGCCCCAACGAGCCTCGGAGACACCGAATTTGGCGCTCTCGCCGGCCACCCGGATGTCGGTGCCCTGCAGGATCTCGGTGCCGCCGGCGATCGCCGGCCCCTCCACCGCGGCGATGAGCGGTTTGGTGAGCCGGCGCCCCTTCAGCAGAGCCGGCAACGAGGCCGGATTCCAGGCGCCGGAATCGACCGTGTCGCCGGGGGCGTTCTTGTTCATGCTCTTGAGGTCGGCGCCCGCGCAGAAGTACCCGCCCGCGCCGGTGAGGATGGCCACGCGGATGTCGGGGTCGGCATCGACCTGATCCCACGCCTCGGTCATGATCCGCATCATCTCGGTCGAGAGCGCGTTACGCGCCTCCGGGCGGTTCATCGTCACGATCAGGATGTGCCCGCGCTTCTCGACGAGGCACTCGGGCGCCTTCTCGGTGACGGACTCGGCGGGGGTTGCTGTGGTCATCGCTGCACTCCGGTGTCGCTGGGCTCGGGTGGTGTCACCGTGCTCAGGTGATCGCGGCGGCCGTGTTTTGCCGCTTGCCCAGAACGATAACACGTTCTAATTTTGAAGCCATGGCCTACACGATCGCCGACCTCATCGAGCATGCCGTCGACCTGGTTCCCGAGCGCATCGCGCTCGAGTCCGGTGACCGCACGCGCTCCTACGCCGAACTGGAGGCGCGGTCGAACGCCCTCGCCCACAAGCTGCGGGAACTGGGCGTGCAGCCGGGCGACCGGGTGGGCCTGTACAGCAGGAACACCATCGAGTCGGTCGAGGCGATGGTCGCCATCTTCAAGGCGCGCGCGGTGATGGTCAACGTCAACTACCGCTACGTCGAAGCCGAGCTCGAACACATCTTCACCGACTCGGGGATGAAGGTGCTGATTCACGAACGCAGCTTCGCCACACGCGTCTGCAACACGTTGCCGAAATCGCCCGATCTCGAATACCGCATCGTCATCGAGGACGGGTCCGCCGAAGAGCTGTGCTGTGCGGGCCACAGCGATGCGGTCCGTTTCGAGGAGGCGATCGCGGCGTCGTCGGCCGAACGCGACTTCGAAGAACGCAGCGACGACGACCTGTACATGCTCTACACCGGGGGTACCACCGGGAAGCCGAAGGGCGTGGTGTGGCGGCAGGTGGACGTGTGGCGCGTCCTCGGTGGCGGAATCGACTGGTACACCAGCGAACCCGTGCCCGACGAATGGCATCTCGCCAAGACCGGCGCCGAGGGCGGGCAGCTCGTCCGCTATCCGATCCCGCCGTTCATCCACGGCGGGTCGCAGTGGGCGATCTTCCAGTCCCTGTTCGCCGGCGGAAAAGCGGTGGTGTACCCCGAGTTCAGCGGATCCGCCGCGTGGGACATCGTCGAACGGCACAAGGTCAACGTCGTGTTCATCACCGGAGATGCGATGGGGCGACCCATGATCGAGGCCCTCGAGAACGGCGGCGAGCGCGATCTGTCGAGCGTGCTGTCGATCGCGTCGTCGGCATGTCTCTTCTCGCCGAGTGTCAAAGAGCAGTTCCTCGACCGTTTCCCGAACTCGATCATCATCGACGCGATCGGGTCGTCGGAGACCGGTTTCGGCGGGATGGGCGTGGTCGCCAAGGGCACACCGCACACCGGGGGACCGCGGGTCAAGGCCGACAGCGAGACCCACGTCCTCCGGGAGGACGGCACACCGGTCGAGCCCGGCAGTGGTGAGGTCGGCGTCCTCGCCCGCTCCGGACATGTACCGCTGCGCTACCACAACGATCCGGAGAAGTCGGCCAAGACGTTCAGGGTCTTCGACGGGGTGCGGTACTCGCTGCCCGGCGACAACGCCGTCCTCGAGGCCGACGGGACGATCACCATGCTCGGCCGAGGCTCGGTGTCGATCAACACCGGTGGCGAGAAGGTGTTCCCCGAGGAGGTGGAGGGGGCGCTCAAGGCCCACCCGGACGTGTTCGACACCGTCGTGGTCGGTGTGGCCGATGATCGGTGGGGCCAGCGCGTCGCTGCGGTCATCGCCACCCGGGACGGCGCGCGACCGTCACTCGCGAGTCTCAACGACGTCGTCCGAAAAGAACTCGCGGGCTACAAATGTCCGCGCAGCGTGTGGTTCGTGGACGAGATCAAGCGTTCTCCCGCAGGCAAACCCGACTATCGATGGGGAGCGTCGGTCACCACCGGGCGTCCCGCCGACGAGGCGCAGTAGAGCGCCGGAAGCGAGCTGACATCATGCGTACTGAACTGGCCGAGAAGTTCGGCATCGAGTACCCGATCTTCGGATTCACCCCCAGCCAGGATGTGGCGGCGGCGATCAGTCGCGCCGGTGGGCTCGGGGTGCTGGGTTGTGTCCGCTTCAACGAGGCCGACGAGCTCGACGAGGTCCTGGAGTGGATCCACGAGAACACCGACGGCAAGCCGTTCGGCGTCGACGTGGTGATGCCCGCCAAGATCCCCACCGAGGGTTCCAAGGTCGACCTCGGTTCCATGATCCCGCCGGAGCACCGCGCATTCGTCGAACGCACGCTGGACGATCTGGGTGTGCCGCCCCTTCCCGGTGGTGATCGGGTCGACGCCGGTGTGCTCGGCTGGCTGCACTCGGTCGCGCGGTCCCACGTCGACATCTCGATGGAGCATCGTCGTAAGTACGGGCAGATCAAGCTGATCGCCAACGCGCTGGGGTCCCCGCCGCCCGACGTCATCCAGACCGCGCACGACAACGGGGTGCTGGTGGCCGCACTGGCCGGCGCGAAAGACCATGCGTTGCACCACGTCGAGGCCGGCGTGGACATCGTCATCGCGCAGGGTTACGAAGGTGGCGGGCACACCGGCGAGGTCACCTCGATGATCCTGTGGCCCGAACTCGTGGACGCGGTCGGCGACACCGCACCGGTTCTCGCGGCCGGTGGCGTCGGTAGTGGCCGCCAGATCGCCGCGGCCATCGCGCTCGGCGCCCAGGGGGTGTGGATGGGGACGTACTGGCTGACGGCCGCGGAGTACAAGCTCGGCGTGCCCGAGGGCTCCGACAAGCCGTCCACCGTCCAACAGGCACTGCTCAAGGCGACGTCGCGCGACACCGTGCGTCGGCGAATCTACTCGGGAAAGCCTGCGCGACTGTTGAAGACGGCCTGGACCGATGCGTGGGACGCCGACAACGCGCCCGAGCCCCTGCCGATGCCGCTGCAGAATCTCCTCGTCGCCGAGGCGCATGCGCGTATCTCGGCGGCCGACAATCCCGATGTCGTCGCGATGCCGGCCGGTCAGATCGTCGGGCGGTGCAACGCGATCACACCGGTCGCCGACCTCATCGCCGACCTCGTGAGCGAGTACGACGAGGCCGTCGGACGGATGAACAAGACGCTGGGCGGCTGAGGGGCTGAGCGCAACGTCATGTCAGCGGACATCGGCACGCAAGAATTTCGGATGATCCAGGCGCCACGTGATCGCCGCCGCGACAACCGCGACCACGGCCAAGGTCAGCAGCGAGTTCCGTTCGTCGAAGGCGTTGAACAGGAGGCCGCCGAATCCTGCGCCGGCCAGGAATCCCGCGTAGGTACTCAGGTGAGCGACCCATCCCCGTCGTTTGACGCCGGCCACGTGTAACCCGGCACCCTGGCCGATTTTCACCAACGTGCCGGTCACATAAGACAAGGGCATGACGACCTCGCCCTTGCGGCTGATCGAGGTGTTGAGTGCGCCGAGACCGAAGGCCAGGCAGAGGACAGGGCCGGCGCCGAATTCGCGATTGCCGTTCTCCAGGCCGATGTCGATGAGCCATGCCGCGATCGTCGAACCCGCGGTCAGCATCGTCGCCCCGTGCCGAGCCTTGCGCCATATATACATTCGCGCCAAGGTGGCCACGAATACGCCGAGAACGAAGACGATCACGGTGACCAGAGCTGTGAAACCGAGACGATGCGCCCCCTTGATGTGCTCGAGCACCAGCCGTTCGCTGTTGCCCGTCATGAAGGTCACGTACCAGCCGGAGGAGTACAGCCACGCCGCGGCGCCGGTGGCGCCCGCCAACGCGGCGAGGACGGCTGCGAGAACCATCTCCCGCCCGTCGTAGAACGGGCCCAACAGCTGTTTTCGGGTTGATTCGCCGCGGGAGTCGGCAGTGGATGCGGCGCGTTCGACAACGGTCATCGGTTGGGCTCCAGTCCTGCCAGTAGGGCTGTGGTCGCGATAGGCCTTCGAACGGGAATGTGTAACTCGGCAGCACCGGCGGTCGGTCCCGTCGGGGACGCCCGAATTCGGCAGTTCCCAACTCCCAGAGCACCCGAAGTCGGCCGTCAGCGCCACGTGAGTCCAACCACATGCCGGTCCAACCGGGCAATACGTCACCAATCGAGGTGTCGGCGGAACCCCCGCATCGGAACGACCGTTGCGGCGAGCGATGGTGACCGGTGCGACGGTCGAACTATGGCGAGGTGTACTCGCCCCACAGGTCGTCGACGACGTCGGCGACGTCAGGCGGGAGACAGCTCGCGTCCGGACACGGGCCCGGGGGCATGGGGGTCGGTGCGATCAGCGCACGCGGGTCGACGGGGTTGACGTAACCGAACGGTGGCACGGGACTCGCTGTCGGCGACCGACCCCGCGGGCAGCCCGAACATCTTGCACCCGACCACCGCCGCGGACCTGTTCGTGACGGTCACGGTGACGGAGTTCCCCGACGCCGACGGCGTGATCGTCACATCGCCGGGTGGGTCAGGACCTCCTGTCAGAGGTTCGTCAGCAGGAACGCGGCGAAACCCGCTACGAACACGATGATGCCGACCACAACCCCGGTCCCCGTCTGTCTCGCCGGGCCAGGGAAGAGCATGCACAGAGCACCTCCGAGCAGGGCGAGCAGCGCGAGCATCACACCGAGACCCCAGAGGAGTGCGTACGCAACGAACGACAGGGCCACCGCAGCAATCGCGACAAACGGTGTGCGACGACCGAAATAGCGTGGATCCACGGTCAGATCTGCCATCGTCTCCCCCCGAGAGTGTGCGTAGAAGCTAGCACGGTCGGCGCGTACCGGACTGCGCGCTGTCAACGTAGTGCGTGACGACCGCGAGCAGAGAACGACATCCACAAGCAAGCGTCGAAAATCCGTATGACGTTGTGCCCGGATTCCGGGCACAACGTCATACGGATCGCGGGGGTCGAGGCTCTACGTCGCGGCGCGGTAGGTCCCGCCGTCACGCCGCCACGTGGGCGGGGTCGTGTCGGAGGCCAGCAGGCGCTTGACGGTCTTGAAGGTCGCCGTCTCCGGGAGTTCGGCGACGATCCGCACCCGGTGCGGCCACTGTTTCGGCCCGAGATCGTCCTGGGCGGAGAGGAACTCGGAGAGATCGTCGGCGGTGAGTCCGTCGGCGACGAGGACCGCCTCGATCTCGTCGCCGATCTCCACAGGCACGCCGTGCACGGCGGCCTGCCGGATGTCCGGATGCCGCAGCAGGATTCGCTCGATGGGTCCGGTGCCCATGTTCTCACCGTCGACGCGCAACCAGTCGCCGAGGCGCCCGGCGAAGTGCAGATAACCCTCGTCGTCGACCCAGGCGAGGTCGCCGGTGTGATAGATCCCGCCGCGCAGGCGTTCGGCGGTGGCGCCGGGGTCGTTGTGGTAGCCGGCGAAGAGTCCGGGCCCCGAGAGGTTCACGATCTCACCGACCACCCCGGCCGGAACGGGCTCACCGGTCTCGACGTCGACGACCGCCGTAGGTGCACGCAGCGGGCCCAGGGCATCGTCGGGTGTGTCTGGGGTCCGGGTGATGGCCACCCCGCCCTCGGTGGACCCGAAACCGTCGACGACGCGGCAGCCGAAGCGCTCGGCGAACCGGCGCCGGTCACGGGCCGACGCCTCGTTGCCGTACATGACCCGCAGTGAACTGGTGGCGTCGTCGGGGTGGGGCTCGGTCGCGAGGATGTAGTTCAGCGGTTTGCCGACGTAGTTGGCATACGTCACGCCGTACCGGTGGACGTCCTCGACGAACCCGCGCGCGGAGAAGCTGCGCCGCAACGCGATCGAGGCTCCGCCGGACACCGCGACGCACCACCCGGCGATCATCGCGTTGGAGTGGAACATCGGCATCGAGAGGTAGGCGACGTCATCCGGGCCGAGACCGAAACGTTCGGCGAGCATCGGGCCGCTGGTGGCGAAGGTCCGGTGCGTACATCGCACCGCCTTGGGATCGCCGGTCGTCCCCGAGGTGAAGATCAGCATCATGAGGTCGTCCGGTGCCGGTTCGGCGAGGGGCGCCGGGTCGCTCGCGGTCACCGCGGCCGTCCATTCGGGTGAATCGACGTCGACGACGCGTGCTCCGCCGAGCTCGAGGCCGTCGAGCAGATGCCGGGTGTCCCCGTCGCACAGCACGATCTGGCAGTCGGCGCGGGCGATATCGGCGGCGAGGGCGTTGCCGCGGCGTGTGGTGTTGAGACCGACCAGCACGAATCCGTGGCGTGCCGCCGCGGCGAACAGCGCGCTGAACTCCGGGGTGTTGGCGAGCAGGACGCCCACGTGGCGCGGGCGGTCATCCGACAACCGGCTGCGCAACACCCCGGCTCGCCGTGCCGCGCCGACGAGATGGTCGGCCCACGAACAGAACCCGCCCTCGAACCAGACCCCGCGATCCTCGACCGCGGTCAGTGGCGCGAGTAGATCGGCGACCGTGCGGGCGCGCACCGCGACCGGCTGGTTCACGCCGGCGCGGCGGCCAGTTCGGCTCCGATGACCCGCACCGATGCGGTGGCCGAGCCGAACGCGAACTCGTTGTGCTTGGCGCGCAGGAAGTATCGGTGCACCTGGTGGCTGGTGTCGAGGCCGACGCCACCGTGCACGTGCACGGCCGTGTGCGCCACCCGGTGGCCGGCCTCGGCGGCCCAGAACTTGGCCGTCGCGACCGCGTTCTGCAGCTCCGGCGTGTGGCCGGTCGAGTGGTCGAGCAGCCAGGCCGCCTGCGTCGTCGTGAGTGCCAGCCCCTGCGCATCGATGTACCCGTCGGCGAGCCGCTGGGCCACCGCCTGGAACGACCCGATGGCACGACCGAATTGCTCACGCTCGCGGGCATACTCGGCGGTGAGTTCGAGTCCGCGTTCGACGATGCCGGTCTGTTCGGCGCAACACGCCAAGGTAGCGCGGGCCACGAGTGTCGCGGCCGTGTCGGCGCCGCCGCCGAGAACGGCGTCACCGGACACCGGCGTGCTGTCGAACTCGACCTGAGCCGAGGGGATCAGCCCGGTGGACGGGGTGGGGGTGACGACGACTCCCGGGGCATCGGCGGCCACGACCACCGCCACGACGCCGTCGGGTCCGGATACGGTGACCACGAACATGTCCGCGGCCTCGGCATAAGGAACGTCGACCTTGACCCCGGTGAGTGTTCCCTCCGTCGACAACGTGGCGGTGGGGGAGCGCAGGTCGGTGGCCAGGTCTTCCTCCACGGCGACCGTGAGCACCGCGTCACCGGTGGCTGCGGCGGCGAGGACCCGGTCGCGGAGCTGCGCCGAACCCTGGGCGGAGATCACCGGCAGGGCGGCGATCGCGTGGGGACCGAACGGCACGCGGGCCAGTGCCCGGCCGAGTTCGGTGGCCACGAGCGCGTTCTCGACGACGCCGAGATCGCCACCGGCATCACCGACGGTTTCGGAGGACAGCTCGAGGCCGAGGAGTCCGGCACCGCCGAGTTCGCGCCACAGGTCCGCGTCGAGCGCGGCACGCGTGGCCTCCAGGTCGGCGACCCGTTCGGGGGTGCTGATCGACGTCGCGATGTCGCGCGCGAGGCCGCGGACGTCGGCGCCGGATTCGGGAAGCGAGAAATCCATGGTGTGTCTCCATGTTCGGGGTGCGGGGTGGTTTCGATACGCCGCGTGCTCGCTGCGCTCGCTCGTGGCTACTCAACCAGCGGGGCGGGCTCTGTCAGCGACGCTGGTGCGGCAGGCCGAGAGCGAGCATCGCGATGATGTCGCGCTGGATCTCGTTGGTGCCGCCTCCGAAAGTGAGGATGAGTGAGGTGCGCTGGAACCGTTCCAGGCGTCCGTTGAGGTGGGCGCCCGTGCTGCCGGTACGCAGCGTCGCGGCGGGTCCGACGACCTCCATCAGCAGTCGATAGGCCTCGGTGGCGAACTCGGTGCCGTAGACCTTCGTCGCCGAGGCATCGGCCGGACTCGGCGATCCGCCGGAGCTGGCGACCGAGGCGATCTTCCAGTTGATCAGCTTGAGGAACTCGACCTTGGCATGCACCCGGGCCAGATTCTGCTGCACCCAGGGGGCGTCGATGACCCGATGACCGTCGCCGGTCTTGGTCTGCTGCGCCCACGCGACCGTCTCGCGCAGCGCGGTCTGGATCGGTGCCGCGCTGCACAGCGCGACCCGCTCGTGATTGAGCTGGTTGGTGACCAGCGGCCACCCGCCACCCTCTTCGCCGACGATCGACGACGTGGGCACGCGGACGTCCTGGTAGTAGGTCGCGCTGGTGTCGACCCCCGACATGGTGTGGACCGGCGTGTAACTGAAGCCCTCGGCGGTGGTGGGCACGATGAGCATGGAGATGCCCTTGTGCTTCTTGCCGCCGGGTTCCAGCGTCGACGGATCGGTGCGGCAGGCGAGCCAGATGTAGTCGGCGTAGGCGACCAGGCTCGTCCACATCTTCTGACCGTTGATGACGTAGTCGTCGCCATCGCGCACCGCGGTGGTCCGAAGGGCCGCGAGATCGGTGCCGGCGCCCGGTTCGGAGTACCCGATCGAGAAGTGCAGCTTGCCGGCCGCGATCCGCGGCAGGAAGTACGCCTTCTGTTCGGCGGAGCCGTAGTTCATGATCGTCGGCGCCACCGAGTTGATCGTGAGGAACGGAACGGGCGCACCCGCGATCGCTGCCTCGTCGGTGAAGATCAGCTGGTCCATCATCGACCGGTTCTGACCGCCGAACTCGGTGGGCCAGCCCAGGGCGAGCCAGCCGTCGGCACCCATCTGGGCGACGACGTCGCGGTAGGCGTCGCCCTCGCCGAGTTCGCCGTCGCCGCCGGACAGGACGGCACGACGATCCTCGGTCATGAGGCCGGAGAAGTAGTCGCGGAGTTCCCTACGGAGCTCGGCTTGTTGGTCGGTATAGGCGATGCGCATCGACACTCCAAGGGGTGGATCGGCTAGCGTCCGGTCCCGGCTTATGGTCAAGTTGACAGTCGAAGTACTCGTGCACTTCTGAAACACGTTCTAACCTGTTCTCACAGCCCAGTCAACAGGCGACCCATCGACGAGGAGACGGTTCCGATGCGTATCAAGGCAGATTTCGACCTGTGTGAGTCCAACGCCATCTGTGTCGGGATGGCGCCGGACTTCTTCGACCTGGATGACAACGACTACCTGGTCATTCTCCAAGAGGACATCCCCGCCGACCGCGTCGAGGAACTGCGTCAGGTCGCCGCCAACTGTCCGAAGTCGGCGCTGGCCGTCGTGGAGGACTGATCCGGGCGAAAATGCGGTTCGGTTCCATCCGTTCGTGAATCATGCTAGAACAGGTTCTAGTTTTAGCTCAGGAGGATGTCGGGTGGGTTACTCGTTGGACGGTCGCGTCGCGGTCGTCACCGGTGCAGGTGCAGGACTCGGTCGCGCGGAGGCCATCGGATTGGCCGCCGAGGGGGCCGCGGTCGTCGTGAACGACCTCCCCGCGGCGCTCGAGCAGAGCGACGTGATCGACACGATCACCGCAGCGGGTGGCCGCGCGGTCGCGGTGCCCGGCGACATCGGCGAATCGGCCACGGCCACCGCGATCCTCGCGACGGCGACCGAACAACTCGGCTCGCTCGACATCGTCCTCAACAACGCGGGCGTCGTGCGCGACAAGATGCTGTTCAACATGACCGACGACGAGTGGGATCTGGTGATCCGCGTCCATCTGCGCGGTCACTTCCTGCTCACCCGAAACGCCGCGTCGCACTGGCGCGCGGAGTCGAAGAAGGCGGGCGGTCCGGTCTACGGCCGGATCATCAACACCGCGTCGGAGGCCGGCCTGCTCGGTCCCGAGGGGCAGGCCAACTACGGTGCGGCGAAGGCGGGTATCACCGCGCTCACGCTGTCGGCGTCGCGCGCCCTCAAACGATACGGCGTGCGCGCCAACGCGATCTGCCCGCGGGCGCGGACGGCGATGACCGCGTCGGTGTTCGGCGACGCCCCCACCGAGGGCGTGGATCCCCTCGACCCCGAGCACGTCGTGCGGCTGGTGTCCTACCTCGCCGGCCCCGACTCCGATGCGGTCACCGGCCAGGTGTTCGTCGTCTACGGCCCCAAGGTCACCCTGATGGCCGCGCCAACGGTCGACGAGGTCTTCGTCGCCGAGGGCGACGCGTGGTCCGCGGAGGACCTCGCGAAGACCCTGACGGGTCACTTCGCCGACCGCGATCCGGGACGCACATTCTCGGCAAGCGCTCTGGTCAACTGACCAATTCGGGTCAATTGTGCGTGATAGGTTTCGCGATGGTGCGAGGGTGAAGGGGGGCCGGAGGTGCTGAGCAAACTGGCCACACCCTTGAGCGGAATCGGGGATTTCGTCGCGCTCGGGGTCGAGTCGGCGCGCGAGTTGTTCCACCGGCCGTTCCAGTGGCGGGAGACCGTCGAACAGTCCTGGGCGATCGCCCGTGTGTCGATGGTGCCCACCCTCCTCGTCGCCATCCCGTTCACGGTTCTCGTCAGCTTCACGCTGAACATCCTGTTGCGCGAGATCGGCGCTCAGGACCTCTCGGGTGCGGGTGCCGCGCTCGGCACGATCACCCAGATCGGTCCGATCGTCACCGTCCTGATCGTCGCCGGAGCGGGCGCGACCGCGATCTGCGCCGACCTCGGCGCCCGGACCATCCGCGAAGAGATCGACGCCATGAAGGTGCTCGGCATCAACCCGATCCACCGTCTGGTCGTGCCCCGCATCGTGGCCTCCACCGGGGTGGCGCTCCTGCTCAACAGTCTGGTCTGCACGATCGGCATCGGTGGCGGCTTCATCTTCTCCGTCTACCTCCAGGACGTGAACCCCGGTGCCTTCGTGGCCAATCTGACCCTGCTCACCGGCTTCGGCGAGTTGATGATCTCGATGGTCAAGGCCGCGCTGTTCGGCTTGTTCGCCGGGATGGTCGGCTGTTATCAGGGGCTCAACGTCAAGGGTGGCGCGAAGGGCGTCGGCGATGCCGTGAACGAGACCGTCGTGTACTCGTTCATGGCGCTGTTCGTCGTCAACGTCGTCGTCACCGCGGTCGGTCTCAAGGCAACGGCGGGCTGAGCGATGGTACTTCCGTTCACCACCCGGTTCCGGACCGCGCGCGTCGCGGTCAAGAGGGCCGGCGAGGACTGGGACCAGATCGGCGACCAGGCGCTGTTCTACTGGGACAGCGTCGTGTCGATCCCCCGCGCGATCCAGCACTACAAGAAGGAGACGCTGCGGCTCATCGCCGAGATCTCCATGGGCACCGGCGCGCTGGCGATGATCGGCGGCACCGTCGTGGTCGTCGGATTCCTGACGCTGTTCACCGGCGGCACGATCGCGGTCCAGGGTTACAGCTCGCTGGCGAACATCGGCGTCGAGGCACTCACCGGCTTCTTCTCGGCGTTCATCAACGTGCGCATCGCCGTCCCGGTGATCTCCGGCATCGCGCTCGCCGCGACCATCGGTGCCGGTGCGACCGCACAGCTCGGTGCCATGCGGGTCTCGGAAGAGATCGACGCACTGGAGACGATGGCGATCTCCTCCATTCCCTATCTGGTGTCCACGCGCATCATCGCCGGCCTGATCGCGATCATCCCGCTTTACGCGCTGGCATCGCTGGCATCGTTCCTCGCGAGCCGGTCGGCGACGGTCTTCCTGTACGGACAGTCGCCCGGCGTCTACGACCACTACTTCGACACGTTCCTCATACCGTCGGACATCCTCTGGTCGTTCGTGCAGGCGATCTGCATGGCGGTCGCGGTCATGCTGATCCACACCTACTACGGCTACAACGCCTCGGGCGGGCCGGTCGGCGTCGGCGTCGCCGTCGGGAACGCGGTCCGCGCATCGCTCGTTGTTGTGGTCGTGATCACACTCCTGACCTCCCTCGCCATCTATGGCGCCGATGGCAAGTTCAACCTGGCGGGCTGAGTCATGAGCAGGAGACAAGAGCGTTCACGGGTCACCCGCCGAGCGGCGGCAGTCGCCATGGTCGCGGTGCTGCTGGCCCTGATCATCGGGGCGAGCGCGTCATTCCTCGGTGCCTTCAAGGGCACCCAGCAGGTGACCCTCGTCGCGCCTCGTGCCGGGCTGGTGATGAACCCCGACGCCAAGGTGAAACTGCGTGGCGTCGAGGTGGGTCGGGTCGCCGAGATCTCCGAGCGCGGCGGCGACGCGATCCTGACCCTCGACATCGCCGACGGCGACATGGCGAAGATCCCCGCGAACGTGGCGGCCGACATCAAGTCGAACACGATCTTCGGCGCCAAGGCGGTCAACTTCGTGGTCCCCGGAGAACCCGAGGGCACGCTGACCGCGGGAGCCGAGATCCCCGCCGACCGGGTGGTCGTCGAACTGAACACCGTCTACCAGCAGCTCGTCTCGGTGCTCGCCCAACTCCAGCCGGAGAAGCTCAACGCAACTCTCGGCGCGATCAACACGGCTCTGCAGGGGCAGGGCGACGAGATCGGCGACGCCCTCGAGCAACTCACCGCGCTGCTCGGCAAGACCAACCCGCATCTGCCCGCCCTCAACCGGTTGTTCCGGGAAGGCGCGACCGTCACCAACGTGTACGCGGACTCGATGCCCGACCTGCTGCGGACCGTCGACAACTTCACCGTCGTCGGGAACACGTTGGTGGACAACACGTCCAACCTCGACGCGCTGCTCATCAACGCCACCGGGATGGCGAACACCATCGACGGGGTCATCGCGCCGTCCAAGAAGACACTCATCGGTGCGCTGTCGGACCTCGACCCCATCGCCGCGCTGCTGGGTTACAACGCCCCGGGGATCAAGTGCTTCCTCACCGCCAGCGCGATCGCCTCCGAGGTGGCGGCGCCGTTCCTCGGTGAGCGCAACGGCATGCTGATGCTCGACGCCGGTCTGCTGCCGGGCAAGGATCCCTACGCCTACCCCTACGACCTGCCGCGGGTCGGGGTCGAAGGGCCGCCGACGTGCCAGGGCGGGCTCAGCGATCCCTCCTCCGCGGTGCCGGCACCGTTCTACGTCGGCGACAACGCGCCGCAGCCCTATCAGCCCAGGACCAAGCCGAAGGCGAACTCGCAGAAGCTGTTCCAGATCCTGTTCGGAGAACCGCCCCGTGGATAACCGCGCTCGCGCGTTCCGCGCGACCCTGATCAAACTGGGTGCCTTCACCGTGGTGATGGTCCTGGTGTTCGTCGCGCTGGTCGTCGTCTTCAGCCGCTATCGTTCCGGCGCGTCGAACGAGTACAGTGCCGTCTTCACCAGCGCGTCGGCGATGAAGTCGGGCAGCAAGGTCAAGATCGCCGGCGTCGAGGTCGGATCGGTCGGTGACGTCGAACTGAACCGCGACAACGATGCCGTGATCACGTTCAGCGTCGACCAGAAGTATCCGCTCCCGGAGTCGGCCCGCGCGCTGATCCGGTACGAGAACCTCACCGGCGACCGGTATCTCGAGTTGCAGCAGGGGACGGGCAACACGTCGACCTTCCTCGCCGACGGTGCGCAGATCCCGGTCGGCCAGACCGAGCCCGCGCTCGACCTCGACAAGCTCGTCGGCGGCTTCAAACCGCTGTTCCGGACCCTGGACGCCGACGACGCCAACGCGCTCACCAGTTCGCTGATCGCGGTCTTCCAGGGGCAGGGCGGTGCGTTGAACACCTTGCTGGGCAACACCGCGTCGTTCACCGACTCGCTGGCCGACCGCGACCAGTTGATCGGCGACGTGATCAACAACCTCAACACGACCCTCGCCACGCTCGACGGCGACCGGGAAGGCCTGGACACCAGCGTCGACCTCCTGCAGCAACTGGTCACCGGGCTCGCCGAACAGAAGGCCACGGTCGGCAACGCGCTGACGCAGACCTCACGCGTCACCAACGGTCTCGCCGATCTGCTGGCCACCACCCGGCCGACCCTGCAGTCGATGGTCACCAACACCGGACGGGTCTCGGAGGAGTTGCTGGCCGCGGAACCCTTTATCCGCAACCTGATCTCGCGACTTCCCGAGGACTACAAGACGTTGTCGAACCTGGGCTCCTACGGTGCGTGGCTGCAGATCTACTTCTGTCGCATCCGCCTGTTGCTCCCGGCACCCGGGGGGCAGACGATCCTGTACACGTCGAACAACGTGATGGGCAACACCACGACGGCCGGCGGAAGGTGTGACGGCTCATGAGTCTTCCGTTCGGAGGTATGTTCTCGAGTCGCAGATCCGAATCCGACGAGGCCGACGTCGCCCGCGAGGTCAAGCGTGGGCAGCGAAGCCGCGCGCAGGTCGGCGTCATCGGCATCGTCGTGATCGGCCTGGTGGTGATCACCGCGATGCAGATGGACAAGCTGCCCTACATCTCGCCGATCAGCACCTACACCGCCTATTTCGACGACGCGGGCGGACTCACCAAGGGCGACATCGTCACCGTCTCCGGTGTCCAGGTCGGCACGGTCGAGTCGATCGCACTGGCCGGCACCGACGCCGGGACCAAGGTCGAGGTCGGATTCCGCATGGACGACACCGTCGAGATGGGGGCGGACTCCCAGGCCGCGATCCGGACCGAGACCGTGCTCGGCCGACGCAATCTCACCGTCATCCCGCACGGCGGGGACCGGATCAAGCCCGGTGGCTCGATCCCGGTCGGCAACACGATCTCGCCGTATTCGCTGCAAGACGCGCTCGAGGGCGCGACGGACACCGTCGCCGAGACCGACACCGAGCAGCTCAACGAAGCGCTGAACACGCTGACCATCACCTTCTCCGAGACCCCGGATCAGGTGCAGGGAGCGGTCAACGGTGTGGCGCGACTGTCGAAGGCGGTCGCCGACCGCGACAACGAGTTACGGGCGCTGCTGGCCAAGGCCAACCAGGTCAGCAAGATCGTCGGCGACCGCAACGAGCAGATCAACCGCCTGCTCGTCGACGCCAACGCCCTCGTCGGCGAGATCGAGATGCGGCGCTACGCGCTCAACCAGTTGATCAAGGGAATCGGTGACGTCACCGCTCAACTGCGGGGTTTCATCGCCGAGAACAATGCGCAGCTGACGCCCGTCCTGCAGAAGTTCGACCGCGTCGCGACGATCCTCACCGATCAGGAGAAGGAACTGAAGGAGACGATCGACCGGCTGGGGCCGTTCGCCAACACGCTCGGCGAGGCGGTGGCGTCGGGTCCGAACTTCGATTCGCTGGTCGGACTCAACACCTTCGGCGACTACACCGCGGTCTTCCTCAACGCATTGCGCGGCCGGTACCCGCAGCTGTGGCAATCGTTCATGTACACCGCCTTCCCCCTCCTGCCGGATGGCTGGCAGCAGGGACCGCCGGTGGGCAGCGATCCGCCGCGCGGACCCCTGCCGAAGCCGACCTATCCCACGCCCGCGCCGACCACGAGGGGGAGGTGACATGACCGTCGGAAGTATGACCATCGGGCGCAAGGTGCTCTTCGGTGTGCTCGCCGTGGTTCTCGCGATCGCCCTGATCCTCGTGGGCTGGAAGGTGTTCACCAAATCCACGACGAACACCTTCACCGCCTATTTCGGCGGTGTCGCCAGTCTCTACAAGGGCGACCCGGTCCGGGTGCTCGGTGTGAACGTCGGCAGTGTCTCGGCGATCACCCCGCGCGAGAACGACGTGAAAGTCGAACTGCGCGTGGACAAGAGCGTCGACATCCCGCAGGACGCGAAAGCCGTCATCGTCGCACAGAGTCTGGTCTCGGGCCGGTTCGTGCAGCTGACGCCGGTCTACTCGGGCGGGCCGCAGATGTCCGACGGCGCCGACATCCCGATGGATCGCACCGCGGTGCCGATGGAGTGGGACGACATCAAGGCCCAGCTCACCCGGCTCACCGAGGCCATCGGGCCGGAGGGGGCCGATCCGGGTTCGGCGGCCAAGGCGGTCAACGTCTTCGACGAGAACCTCGAGGGCAACGGGGAGGCGATCAACGCTTCGATCCGCGAGGTGTCCGACGTGATCGGCACCCTCGCGGCCGGCAGCGGCGATCTGTTCGCCACCATCCAGAGCCTGCAGAAACTGACCGACGCACTGTCGGGCAGCCACGAACAGCTGGTGCAGTTCAACGGCCGGATCGCCTCGGTCAGTTCGGTTCTCGCGGACAACACGACCGAACTCGATGAGGCGCTGAAAGGCCTCGACGCGGCGATGACCGACGTGCAGACCTTCATCGACACCAACCAGACGGCGCTGTCGTCGTCGGTGGAGCGCCTGGCGGCGAGTACGAAGATCGTGGCGGACAAGGACCAACAGGTGCGCGGCGTGTTGCACTCGGCGCCCAACCAGCTCGCGAACTTCTACAACATCTACAACCCGCTGTCGGGTTCGCTCTCGGGTGTGTTCGGTCTAGGCAACGGCACCAACCTGATCACTCTGCTGTGCGGGTCGATGGAATCGACCAAGCGACCCGGCACCACGATGGCCGACGTCGACAAGTGCGTGGAGATCCTCGCGCCCGTCCTGTCGTCGATCTCGATGAACTACCCACCGTTCCTGACCAATCCGGTGCAGGGCCGCAACGCGACACCGAGCCAGCTCCAATATCAGAACGCGAGCGTTCGCGCGCGTGCGAACGCCGGTGTCACCCGGTTGGACAACGAGACCCGGCGTGACAATCGGGGCAGTCCGCTCGAGGATCTGCTGGTCCCGTTCGGAGGTGACCGATGAGGCCGGCACGCCTGCGCGGCGGGCTGATCGCAGGCGCGGCATCCCTCGCGCTGATCCTGACCGGATGTTCGTTCGACGGCCCCAACTCGCTGCCGGTCCCGGGCGCCGAGGGCACCGGTGGTGGTTCCTACGAGATCACCGCCCTGATCCCGTCGGCTGCCGGACTGGTCAACAACGCGCCGGTCCTCATCGACGACGCGACGGTCGGGAGCATCGGCGACATCGAGGTGGAGGACTGGAACGCGCTGGTCACCATCCGGCTCAACGACGGTGTGATCGTCCCGCGCGGATCGCACGTCATGGTGGGGCTGACGAGTGTGCTGGGTTCGACGCACCTGGAGATCGTGCAACCGTCCGAACCCGAGGGCGGCCGGCTCGAACCGGGCGACCAGATCCCCCTCACCAAGTGCCCGGAGCAATCCAACATCGTGCCGGACCCGTCAGTGCCCGCGGTCCCCGACATCAATGCGGCACAACAGGTGTCGGCATGCACCTATCCCAGTACCGAGCAGGTGCTGAGCTCACTGTCGGTGGTGCTCAACGGTGGTGGCCTGTCGCAGATCGGCGACATCGTGCACGAGATGAGTGAGGTCTTCGGCGGACGCGAGGACCAGATCAAGGAACTCATCCCGCGGCTGAACACACTCGTCGCCGATCTGGATGCGCAGAAGGGCAACATCATCCGGGCCACCGAAGGACTCGACCGGTTGTCGCGCACCATGAACGAGCAGGCCGGCACCATCGAACGCGCGCTCGCCGACAGTCCCCAGATACTGCAGCTGCTCGTCGACCAGCGTCAGCAGTTCCTCGACACGCTCGGCTCGGTCGCGACACTGTCGAAGACCGCCAACGACATCCTCGATGCCAACTCCGAGAACATCGTGACGATCGTGGAGGGCATCGAACCGGCCCTTGATCAGCTCCAGGCCGCCGGTCCCGCGATGACGCAATCGCTGAACATCCTGCTGACCTTCCCGTTCTACGAACCGACGATCCGGACGATCGTCAAGGGTGACTACGTGAACTCGGACCTCGTCCTCGATCTGACCCTCGAACGCCTGAACAAGACGATGTTCGCCAGTCTCGGCGTCACCGGTCCCGAGGGCGTCTTCGGTCGTCCGGCCGGCGCCGCCGCGCGCGGGCTCGACCCGTTCATCGCGCCGCTGCAACCGGGTGGTGAGCGGTTGCCCGACTCGACCGAACCGGTTCCGGCGAACATGATCCCGCGGAGTCCGGCGGTCACACCGGTCCCGGCGGCGGGAGGTGGCCGCTGATGAAGATCACGCGATTCGTCCGGATGCAGCTGATGCTCTTCGCCATCGTGACCGTGGTCGCGATGGTGGTGATGGCGCTGTTCTACATCCGCATCCCGTCGATGTTCGGGGTCGGTAGCTATCAGGTGCAGCTGCTGCTGCCCACCAGCGGTGGCCTGTACCAGAACGCGAACGTCAGCTATCGCGGCGTCTACGTCGGCAAGGTCGACTCGGTGCAGCTGACCGACACCGGTGTCGAGGCGATGCTCACCATCGAGAACGGTGCGGAGATCCCGGCGTCGTCGACCGCGTCGGTGCGCAGCGTGTCCGCGATCGGCGAGCAGTTCGTGGAGTTCACGCCGGACCCCGAGGCCGGTGAGTCCGGAGAATTGCTGCAGGACGGTGCCACGGTCTCGACCGACAAGGTGCCGGTGGAGATCTCCGCGATGCTCGACCAGGCCGACCGGTTGCTCGCCGAGATCGGCGACACTCGGCTGCGCTCGCTCATGGACGAGGCCTTCGTCGCGTTCAACGGCACGGGGGAAGCGCTCCAGCGGCTGCTCGACTCGATGGTCCTGTTCGTCGACGAGGCGAACAAGAACACCGACACGACGATCCAGCTGGTCGAACAGGGTGCGCCGCTGCTGGCCACCCAGTCGCGCACGGCCGACGCCATCCGATCCTGGACGCGGGACGTCACCGCGTTCACCGACCAGCTCCGCGCGAACCGGCCCGAGATCGGCGACATCCTGCGGAAGGGGCCGGCCACCGCGTCGAAGAGCCAGGAACTCTTCGAGTCCCTCGGTGCGTCGTACCCGCTGCTGGTCTCGAATCTGGGGACCATCGCCAAGACGCAGGTGGTGTACCTGCCGAACTGGAAGCAGGTGCTGGTTCTCTATCCGCGACTGGTCAGTTCGCTGATCACGGCGCTGAACACCGGAACCACGCGGTTCGGTCCCAACGTCAACTTCTCGCTGGCCTTCCAGGACCGGCCGCCGTGCAACATCGGCTTCCTGCCGAAGGAGGACTGGCGCTGGCCCTCGGAGCAGACCGCCCGTGAACTGCCGCCGGGCATGCTGTGCCGGGTGCCGCGGAACTCGAACATCGCCGTCCGCGGCGCCCGCAACTACCCGTGCGCGGAGTTCCCGGGACGACGGGCGCCCACCCCGGCTGAGTGTGAAACCGGCTATGTACCCAAGCCGGGCTCGGTCGACCCGTTCCAGAGCGGACTGCCGTTCGGGCTGAAATGGCAGCCGGCCTCCTCCGGTACCGTGACACCGGGCACACCGAAGGACTTCGACGCGGAGCCCGCGGTGTACGCCACGACATACGACCCGGACTCGGGCAACTTCATCGGACCCGACGGGAAGACCTACAACGCCGGGGCCGGCAGCGATGAGCAGGGACAGAGCAGTACATGGCAGACGATGATCAGCGGGACGGTCGCCCCGTGACCCCGGACGGGCCCGGTACCTCATCCCCAGATCGCACCGGCACGGGTGACAGTCGGAATACGAAGCGGCCCGTGCGGTCGGCTCCGATCAGGCGTGGCCGTCCGGCCGGCAAGAAGCCGTCGAAGTCGTCGACGCCGACCGCGCCGGCTCCCGCATCCGACGATCCCGCAGCCACAGGTGGGGACGCCGACAAGCCGTCGCCGGCCACCGGCGATTCCGCGCAGGACACGACGTCGACGGTGTCCCCGCCGGAGTCGAGCCAGCGGACCGAGGCCGAACCACCGATCGCGCCCGACCCGTCCGAGGTCGAGAAGACCGTCAGCTACCGGGAGCGCCGACGAGCCCGGACGGCTGCGGCGTCGTCGAATGCCCGGGCACCGAAGGGCAAGCGCCGCATCCGTTATCGCGGTTCCGGCCGTCGCTCGCCGCGGACGATCGTGGGTGTCGTGGTGGCGCTCGTGGTCATCGTGGTGTGTGCCATCGCGTCGGTGGTGTTCGCGCTCGGTATCGCGCGACAGGACCGGACCGACGACCTGCGTGCCGAGTATTCGGCGTTCGCGTCGCAGGTGCTCGTGAACCTCACCAGCATGAACCCCGACACCGTCGACCAGACGCTGACCTCGGTGCAGGAGGACACCAGCGGCAAGGTCAAGCAGGAGGTGGAGACCAACATCCAGCAGGTCGCGGCACTCGTCCGGGACGGCAAGCTGGAAACACGGTCGCTCATCCTCAGCTCCGCGGTCACCAAGGCCGAACCCGACGAGGGCTCGGTCATCATGGTGTTCGGCTGGCACCAGCGGTCCCTCGACGGCGAGGTGCCGTCGCAGGAGAAGGTCTTCCGCTGGCGGGTCGACATGACACGGATCAACGGCGACCTCAAGATGACCGACTTCGAGTGGGTGGCGTGATGGCGTCGAAGTCGAGGTCCCGATTCACGGTGGGGAAGGGGCGTCTCGGGTTGATCGCGCTCGGTGTCGTGCTGGTCGCCGCGGTCGTGGCGACAGCGTTCCTCGGGTTCCGCTTCACCCAGGGCCGCACCGTCGAGGATGCGCGTGCATCGTCACTCGCGGCGGCTCGTGAGTATGCGACGACGATGTTCGGCTACAACGCCGAGAACGTCACCGAGCACATCGATCAGTCGATGAGTGTGCTCACCGGGCCGGCCAAGCCGGAGTACACGAAACTGATCACCGACAACAACCTCGCCGCCGAGGTGCGCAAGCAGTCGGTGGTGTCCGAGGTGACGATCCAGGACGCGGGCGTGGTGACCAACACGGCCGACACCTCGCAGGTCTTGATCTTCATGAACCAGTCGGTGACCCGCGGCAACAAGGAACTCGTCAGCATCAATCCGTCGCGGCTGACCTTCGACATGAAGCGCGAGGGCGACCGCTGGCTCATCAACGCCATCGAGGTCATCACCGACGACACGTTCCGATCGAAGATCGAGGTCGTCGAGTCGCTGCCCCCCGACGCGAAGCCGGTACCCGCCCCGAGTTCCGCGCCCACAGCGACGCCGTCGGGGACGCCATCGGTGGCCCCCGGCCCCGCCGGAGCGCCGGTGCCCACCCCCTGACCGCGTTAATCCGTTGCGGCGCGCCGCAATCGGGCGTACTTTCGCGGGTACACAAGGAAGGAGGTGGTCTGATAGTGATTTCTCATCGGACATGTGAGGTGACCATCCGCTAGCAGTTGACCGTGTGGCATTCGTGTCGCACCGAGACGGGATCCATCCGTCGGTCGGCGCAAGCGAATACCAGGTGGTCACCCGGCCCCCGCATCCCGACCCGGTCCGGTCGGCGCAGGCCCCTCGTGGGCGATGCGGGGGCCGTTCCATGTCCGGCCGCGTTCGGTGAATACCCGTACGGGGTAGAAGTAGACCTGGCGCAGGTACCCCTGGGGGGTATATCCTCACCCGTATGGACACGCACCACGACCATCCACGCGCAGCGGCCTCGTCGACGACCGGCCACGCGGCGAGCCCTCACACCCCAGCCGGGCGCGGCAACCACGGGGAGCACGACGGGCATGCCGACCACGGTGGGCACGCCGACCACAGCGGGCACGTCGACCGATTCCGGCGACTGTTCTGGATCATGCTGGTCCTGGCGATCCCGACCGTCGCCTTCAATGACATGTTCGCCGGCATCCTCGGTTACGAGCTGCCCGACGCGGAGTGGGTGCGATGGGTGTCGCCGCTGTTCGGCACCGTTGTCTACCTGTGGGGCGGACGTCCGTTCCTCGTCGGTGCGGCAGAGGAGATCCGTACCCGTCGTCCGGGGATGATGCTCCTGATCTCGCTGGCCATCACCGTCGCGTTCGTCGCCTCCTGGGGTTCGACGCTGCACCTGTTCGACCATGAGCTGAACTTCTGGTGGGAGCTGGCCCTGCTCGTGGTGATCATGTTGCTCGGTCACTGGATCGAGATGCGTTCGCTGGCGCGGACGACGTCGGCGCTCGACTCACTCGCCGCGCTCCTTCCGGACGAGGCCGAGAAGATCGTGGGGGACGACATCGTCTCGGTGCCGCCCGACTCCCTGGTCGTCGGCGACGTGGTCGTCGTCCGGCCCGGAGCGTCCGTACCCGCCGACGGCACCATCGTCGACGGCTCCGCGAACATGGACGAGTCGATGGTCACCGGGGAGTCGGCCCCCGTTCGGCGTGGGCTTGGCGACCTCGTCGTCGCCGGCACCGTCGCGACCGACTCCGGAGTGCGGGTCAGTGTGACCGCGACCGGCGACGACACCGCCCTGGCCGGCATCGGACGCCTCGTCGCCGACGCGCAGGCCTCCTCGTCGCGGGCTCAGCGGCTCGCCGACACCGCGGCCGGGTGGCTGTTCTGGTTCGCTCTCGGTGCCGCCGTGCTCACCGCGATCGTCTGGACCGTAGTCGGGTCGCCCGACGACGCCGTCGTCCGCGCCATCACGGTGCTGGTCATCGCGTGCCCGCATGCACTGGGACTGGCGATCCCGCTCGTCGTCGCGATCGCGACCGAGCGAGCTGCGCGCGCCGGGGTCCTGGTCACGGACCGGCTCGCACTCGAGTCGATGCGCAACGTCGACGCCGTGTTGTTCGACAAGACCGGCACCCTGACCAAGGGGGAGCCGACCGTCGTCGAGATCGAACCCGCTCCGGGACACGATCGGCGTCGGGTGCTCAGCCTCGCGGCTGCCGCGGAGGCGGCCAGTGAGCACCCGTTGGCGTCGGCGATCACGCGTGCCGCCCGGGCCGACGGGGTCGACACGCTCGCCGCCCAGGACTTCTCCTCGTCACCCGCGGTGGGGGTGTCCGCGTCCGTCGACGGGCACGAGGTCCGGGTGGGTGGTCCCAACCTGCTCGACGAACGGGGCCTCGACGAGCTGCCCGTCTCGGCGGCGTGGCGTGAGCAGGGTGCGATCATCCTCCACGTGCTCGTCGACGACCGCGTCGCCGGAGCGATCCGGCTCGCCGACGAGGTCCGGCCGGAGTCGCGCGAAGCCGTGGACGAACTCCACGCGCTCGGTGTACAGGTCGTGATGATCACCGGAGACGCTCAGGCCGTCGCCGACGACGTCGCTGGTCGACTGGGCATCGATCGGGTGTACGCCGGGGTCCGGCCCGAGGACAAAGCTGCCATCGTCGGCGAGCTGCAGCAAGAGGGACATCGCGTCGCCATGGTCGGCGACGGGGTCAACGACGCCCCCGCCCTCGCGCAGGCCGACGTCGGAATCGCCATCGGCGCCGGTACCGACGTGGCGATCGGCTCGGCCGGCGTCGTCCTGGCCTCCTCCGATCCGCGATCGGTCCTGTCGGTCATCGAGCTGTCGCGCGCCGGCTACCGGAAGATGCGGCAGAACCTGTGGTGGGCAGCGGGATACAACCTCGTCTCGGTGCCCTTGGCGGCCGGAATCCTGGCACCGGTCGGCTTCGTCCTGCCGATGAGCGTCGGTGCCATCCTGATGTCCGCGTCGACGGTGGTGGTGGCGCTGAACGCCCAGTTGCTGCGACGGCTCGACCTGCGTCCCGGTTCCGTCGGAACCCGCTCCGGGCGCAGGTAGGCCAGGCCGGCGCACCGGCGACGGACGTGGTGATCCGCGTAGCGCAGTACTCGCGAGATTTCGGCACCGAACAGCTGGAATGGTCAGACAGCAGAGTCCACGGCGCCCGTCGAGGCGTCGAGAGGGAGAAGGAGCGATGGTGGCCACATCTGTCGCCGCGGCGGTCGGAGAGTCGAACCGCAACCGGGATGAACCCGGCGTGGGCGAACGCTATTGGACCCCGGGCGATCCGGACTTCGGGACGGCGTCGCCACCCCGTTTCGAGTTCGCCGATCCCCACGCCGCCGGGTTGTTCCACGCGGGGTCGTTCCACGCCGAAGGCACGTCCCACGACATCGGTGACCGCATCACCATCCACAACCGCGGCGTGCGCGATGCCGCCGCGGTGGTTCTGCTCGCCGACGGCACGTCGTATCTCGAACCGTTGACTCCCGGCTCGGAAATCGTTCTGCCGGAATGTGATTCACTCACCTATGTGCAGGCGCCGCGCACCACCGGCGGGCGGCCGGTTCTGTACGGCGCGGTGTGGGTGCGGTCCGGACGGGTGATGCCGGTGACGCTGCCGATTCCCACTCGGCGCGAGTTTCTCGATGCCCGGTATCTCACCCCGTGGAGCGCGGAGTGGAACGGCGGTGTCTCCGGCAGACAGATCCTCGACGCCGCTGCGGCGGGCATCTCGTATCAGTACCGCACGGGCGGCTCGACGTTCGTCGTGCGCAACTCAGGCCGTGACTGGATCGGCGTGGTGCATCGATCCGGGACCGACATCACCTTCGTCGAGTGTCCACCGGGAGAACGCGTCTGCTTCGAACTGTCCCCACGTGCCGCGCGGGCCGAGGTGTTCTCGGTCGTCGGGCGGCGTGTCGGTGGTACGGCCGGGCACGGACCGTACATGTCGCCGTCGGGGACGGTGCATCCCGGCTGGGCGGGACGTCCGGGCGAGGCCACCGCCTACGGGTCGGTCGTCGTCATGCTCGGGGCGCCGGTGTACAGCGCGCTCCCGAAGCGGAATCTGTACATGGCGTTCTCGGATCGGCGACGCGGGGGTTCCGGCCCGATCAGCCGACGTGGCGGCGCAGCTTGGCGGACAGTCGCGGGGTGAGGTCCCCGTCGGCGTCGACGCGTTCCTCGACGTAGGCGAGGTCGCCATCGGCGACGAGGCCGTACAGGCGTTTGGCGCCGCCGGTGCGTCGGCCGGATTCGGCCTTGATGACGACGTCGGTGGCGAGTTCCCAGGTGGTCTGGTTCAGCGGGGTGCCATAGAAGAGCTCGATCGATCCCTCGGCGTGCGCGAGGAGCAACTCGATGGAGTCGTCCTCACCGATCCGCCAGAATCCGGATTCGCGGAGATCGGGCTGTTGATAGGAGGCGTCCTCGTCGATCACCCACGAGCGGGACTCCCAGGCGAGGAAGTTCTGACCGTCGTGCGAGACGACGATCTGCTGTGCGAAGTGGTAATCGGTGTCCGTCTCGGGATCATGCCCTTCACCCTCTCCGCGCCACACACCCACGAGAGGGAGCAGGGCGAGGAGGCCGGGGTGGAGATCGGCACCCAAGCGGAGGTTGGCGGTGTCGGCGGGGAGCGGCAGATCATCCCAGGTGGGGATGTTGCGTTCCCGGCTGCCGGACTCCGCCGCACGGGCTTCGGCCTGACTGATCGCCTCGTCGCCGGACCGGCGGAGTTCGGCGTCGGCGACGAACCCGTCATCGGAGGGCTCCGGATGACCTGGATTGTCCGCGGCCGGACCTCCGGGTGCGGACGTCACGACTCGTCGGTCACCAGGCGGTACAGCGTGTAGACACCGAACCAGGTGATCAGCACAGCGGCCAGGATCAGCAGGATTTCGAAGAAGAGGACCACGAGAGAAATTCTAACCCCGGGCCGGCGGGTGGGCCTCCGCAGGGTCGCAACGAGACAGCCCGGTCACCGCGGATGCGGTGACCGGGCTGTCTGGTCGACATCGGCGTCACTTCGAGACGGTGATGTCCTTCTCGTGGATGCCGGGGCCCTCGGGACTGATCGTCACGTCGCCGTTGCCCACAGCGGACAGGGCGCGAAGCGTCCAGGTGCCGGGGGCGGCGAAGAAGCGGAAGTCACCGGTGGGCGAGGCAACGACCTCGGCGGTGAATTCACCGGTCGAGTCGAGCAGACGGACGAAGGCGCCGGCGACGGGCGAGCCCGAGCCGTCGGTGACCTGTCCGGTCAGGACGACCTCCTTCTCGACGTCGACGCCCGCGGGCAGCTTCTGTCCCTGCTTGGGTGCAGCACACATATCTCTTACTTTCCTTCTCCGAGTTCGATCGGGACGCCGATCAGCGAGCCGTATTCGGTCCAGCTGCCGTCGTAGTTCTTGACGTTCTGGTGGCCGAGCAGTTCCTTCAGGACGAACCAGGTGTGGCTCGAGCGCTCGCCGATACGGCAGTAGGCGATGGTGTCCTTCGAGCCGTCGAGGCCGGCCTCGCCGTAGAGCTCCTTGAGCTCCTCGTCGGACTTGAAGGTGCCGTCCTCGTTGGCGGCCTTGCTCCACGGCACGTTGATGGCGCTGGGGATGTGGCCGGGACGCTGGCTCTGCTCCTGCGGGAGGTGAGCCGGCGCGAGGATCTTGCCCGAGAACTCGTCAGGGCTGCGCACGTCGACGAGGTTCTTGACGTTGATGGCGTCGACGACCTCGTCGCGGAAGGCGCGGATGCTGAGGTCCGGCTCGCCTGCCTTGTAGGTCGTGGCGGGGCGGCTGACGGCATCGCTGGACAGCGGGCGACCGTCGAGTTCCCACTTCTTGCGGCCGCCGTCGAGCAGCTTGACCTCGTTGTGGCCGTACAGCTTGAAGTACCAGTAGGCGTAGGCGGCGAACCAGTTGTTGTTGCCGCCGTAGAGGATCACGGTGTCGTCGTTGGCGATGCCGCGCTCGGAGAGCAGGGCGCCGAACTGCTCGGCGTCGACGAAGTCGCGGCGGACCGGATCCTGCAGGTCGGTCTTCCAGTCGAGCTTGACGGCGCCGGCGATGTGGCCGCCGTCGTAGGCCGAGGTGTCCTCGTCGACCTCGACGAAGACGGTCTTGTCGGCATTGAGGTTCTGCTCAGCCCATTCGGTGCTGACCAGGACGTCGGAACGTGCCATGGCGGTGTCCTTTCCAGTGGATCTGTGATGGTCGTCGATCAGATGGAGATGATGGAGAACGGTGAGGCGCGGGACGGATTCCCGCGTTCTCGGCGGAGATGATGAGCGCGGGTGGCGGCGCATGGAATCGAGGATTCAGACCTCGGTGGAGACGCCCCCGTCCTCATCGACGGTGTGGGCGACCGGCTGCTCACGCAGCACGGATGGTCACACCGTCAACGGCGAGTGCGACAACAACAGTCGGCGACACGACAGAAGTCGATCGCCCGGCGTCGTGTGAGCAAGTACTCACGGCGCTGCTGCATGCCCACGAGGGTACAACAGAGCCGATCTCGCACCCAACGGCCGGGGTGCTTTGGCGCCGACACCGCCAGAAACCCGTCTGAACTGCTCAGAGTCTCCTCGGACGGTCGCGTCAGAAGCGGTCGGGACGGACCGCGGCCGGACCCGAATCGCCGACCAGTTGGACGTCCCCGCCGAAGCTCTCCGCGCGCTCGGCCGTGACATCCCAGGCCATCGGCAGGCGGGGGAGAGTCATGCTGAACCGGTCGAGTACCGCGGTGCGCATCTCGGGCGGGACCTCGGCGTCGAGGTGGCGTTCGGGCCCGGTGTAGAAGCCGGTGGCCCGGATGTCCAGTGCGCCGTCGACGACGGTGAGGTCGACGGAGACGCTGACTCGGATCTTCGGCCCGTCGTAGGCCGACGCCGACGGCGGGTCGGCGGGATCGAGGCCGTCGCGCGGCGGCAGCGCGACCGTACCGGTGAACACCACGCCGCTCTGGCGACTGACGGTGCCGTCCTGGGGGCCACCCGC
Source organism: Gordonia sp. KTR9 (assembly GCF_000143885.2). Lineage (NCBI taxonomy): Bacteria > Bacillati > Actinomycetota > Actinomycetes > Mycobacteriales > Gordoniaceae > Gordonia > Gordonia sp. KTR9. The sequence continues at coordinate 4,457,289 of NC_018581.1, read as the reverse complement.
ACCGGCCTTGCCGTCCGGCCCCGGGGTGCTGACGGTCAGGTCGACGATGCGCAGGTACCGGGCGAGGGTGACGGCGTCGAGGCGGGTGTATGCCGAGATCGAGCGGGTGTGGAGAACATCACTCGGGGAGAATCCGCTGCCGTCGGCGACGTCGAACGGGCCGAGCGAGGCACCCAGCTCACCCCGGCAGACACCGCGAACCGGCTCGCATCCCGGTAGTTCGACGCCCCGCGCGGCGATGGTGGCACCCGCGAAGTGACCGGCGGATGACTGGGAGGTGAACGGGAAACCGGCGATGGTGACCTCGGGATCGAAAGTCACGCGGGGGGATTCGGCGATCGCGCGGGAGAGCTGGTATTCCCCGCGGACGGCGGCCCCGACGTCGACGCCGACGGCGACCCCCACTGCGGCAAGGGCGGCGACGATGCCGATGACGAGCACTTTCCGGATGCGCGGCATACTCGGCCGATCACCCTCCCCGTCGTCGTCATCCTGCGGTCGAGGTCGCCTTGTTAACAGCGAACCGCCCCGGTGGCGCTATTCTGTCACCTATCCCGCACACGTTGGTAAGGCGGCGTAAACAATCGCCGAGCGCATGTGGGGGTGGCGTTCACGTCGTGGTGAGCGATCTGGATGGTCCGGGACGGGGACGAACGAGATCGGAGTGCTTGGTGGATCTCTTGTTGTTGACGGCCGACCCCAATCCGGAGTCGGTCTTGCCGTCGTTGTCGCTCCTCGCGCATACGGTGAGGACCGCTCCGACCGAGGTGTCGTCACTCATGGAGGCGGGGAACGCCGATGTGGCGCTGGTCGACGCGCGCGCCGATCTGGCCGCAGCTCGTGGACTGTGCCGGCTGTTGGGCAGTACCGGCTCCTCGGTGCCGGTTGCGGCGGTGCTGACCGAGGGTGGGCTGGTCGCGGTCAACGCGGACTGGGGTATCGACGAATTCCTGCTGCCGGGGACCGGTCCCGCGGAGCTCGACGCCCGGCTGCGCCTGCTCGTGGTGCGCACCCGCGGGGTCGCGGCCGAGGAGTCCTCGGGCAAGGTCACCCTGGGTGAACTCGTGATCGACGAGGGGACCTACACCGCGCGGCTGCGCGGACGTCCGCTCGACCTGACCTACAAGGAGTTCGAACTCCTGAAGTATCTGGCGCAGAACGCGGGTCGCGTGTTCACCAGGGCGCAGCTGCTGCAGGAGGTGTGGGGGTACGACTTCTTCGGCGGCACCCGCACCGTCGACGTGCACGTCCGTCGACTCCGCGCCAAGCTCGGCAGCGAGCACGAATCGCTGATCGGCACAGTGCGCAACGTGGGTTACAAGGCCGTGCGTCCGACGCGGGGCCGGGCGGCGGCAGCCGACACCGATCTGTCCGACGACGAGCCGGCGGGTCCTGGCCCGGTCGGTGCCGAGCAGGCGGACGCCGACGACTTCGACGGCGCTCTCGACGGTCCGGATTCCTTCGACGAGGAGTTCAGTGCAAGCGCCGGAAACTGATCAGGTGCAGGTGCATCGGGGCGCGCTGCCCGACGATGTCGCGGCTTTCGCTCATCGCCTGGTGCGTGATGCGACAGCGGCCGACGGCGTCGCCCCGCTCTCGGAGGGCGCCGTGACGGCCTTCGACGCTCCGGACGGATCGCCGGTCGTGCATGTCTGGTCGACGGCGGCCTATGCCGTCATTGTCCCGGGTCGCGACGGTGAGCCGGCGATGATCGAGGCGGTCGTCGATCCGGCGCATCGGCGCAAGGGACATGGCCGGCAACTGCTCGACGCGGCCTTCGGTGCCGCATCCGTTCCCGAGTCGGGAGCCGGGGTGCGGGTGTGGGCGCACGGTGACCTGCCCGGCGCGGTGGCGCTCGCCGCATCCATGGGCCTGACGAAGCGTCGCGAACTGCTGCAGCTGCGTCGTCCGGTCGGAGCCGGCCACGAACTCCCGGAACTCGTCGTCGACCCGACCGTCGAGCTCCGGACCTATGCCGGACCGTCCGACGATGCCGAGATCCTGCGCGTGAACAACGCGGCCTTCGACTGGCATCCGGAGCAGGGTGGCTGGTCCGCGGAGCAGATCCGCGAACGGGTGGGCGCCGACTGGTTCGATCCGGAGGGGTTGTTCCTCGCCTTCGACCGTTCCGGCGCCGAGGCCGGCGACGAGCCCGGCAGGCTCCTCGGGTTCCACTGGACCAAGCGGCACGACGCCGACCTCGGCGAGGTCTACATCGTCGGGGTCGATCCCGCCGCACAGGGCCGGGGGCTCGGCCGGTTGCTGACGCTGGCCGGACTGCACCATCTCGCGCGCGCAGGCGTCTCGGAGATCAACCTCTACGTGGAGGGCGACAACGCCGCCGCGCTGCACACCTATGAGCGGCTCGGGTTCACCCGTTACGCCGTCGACGTCGCCTACGGCTGAGTCTCACCGGTCCCGCGTTCGCAGGACGCTGTCGATGGCGTCGACGATGTCGCCGATGTGGGGTTCGCGGACCACGGACAGGTGGTTGCAGTCGAGACGGAGGACGTCGACGTCCCCGGTCACGATGTGGCGTCGCCAGATCGACGGTTCGTCGCGGTTCTCGCTGCCCTGCACCACCAGGGCGCGCCCGGAATAGGGGCGGGGGCGATGCAGCCGGCCGACCCGGACGCCGAGTTCCTCGAGGGCCTGGGCGTCGGCGGTCGGCGAGGTCTTCACCACGCCCGCGAGCGGGACGCGAATGCGTCGGCGCCACAGTTCTTTCCGCGGAAGCGGCTCGTACACCGGGGTGGTGGTGAGGGACGGGTCGGCGCGTTTGGCGCGATGCAGGATCCGCGGCGGGACGAACGTGTCCACCACGACCACCAGGTCGACACGGTGCCCCTCGGCCTCGAGTCGTCGCGCGGTCTCCAGGGCGATGAACCCTCCCAGCGAGTGCCCGACGAGGACGTAGGGTCCCTCGGGCTGGATACGACGCAAGTCGCGCAGATGGCGACGCACGGCGGCGTTGACCGTCCAGTCGGGGATCCCGCGGGTGTCCAGGCCGTGCGGTGCGAACGCGAAAACCGGTCCGACGCCGTCGAGTTCGCCGACGCGGTCGGCGAACGGCACGAACGTGAGTGCCGAGGCGCCCGCGCCGGTGAAACAGAAGACCGGTCGCCCGTGTCCCCGGCGCAACGGGATCGTCGTCGGTGCCAGGCGTTCGCCTCGCCGATCCCGCGACCCCGTGCCCGAGCCGCCGGTGCGGGCGGCGATGATCGTCGCGAGCTCGGCGACGGTCGGCGCGGAGGCCATGTCGGACTGGGTGAGGCCCGCTCGGTGCGTCGAGTTGAGGCGCACCATGATCTGCTGGATCGTCAGCGAATCCGCACCCAAGGCATAGATGTTCTCGGTCCGCCCGACGACATCCAGCGAGAGTTCGCCGGCCCAGGTCGCGGCGACGGATGATTCGAGTTCGCCGACAACGGGTTCGACGTGGCGCCGGGGCTCGGGCAGGGCGGTGCGATCGATCTTGCCCCGGGCATTGCGGGGCAGGTCGGACAGTTCGACGATGTGCGCCGGGACCATCCAGGGGGGCAACGCCTCGCGGAGGCGCGCGCGCAGGGCGGCGGTCGGCGGTGTGCGCCGGTTTCCCTCCGGGACCACGTATGCAATCAGTTCTATTGTCTGGCTCGCATTCTCGCGCGCGATGACGACGGCCTCGGAGAGATCGCCCTCGCGTAGGAGCGCTGCGCTCACCTCGGCCGGTTCGACGAGGTAACCCCGGATCTTCACTGCATCGTCGGCGCGGCCGAGCAGGACGAGGTCCTCGCCGTCGAACCGCCCGTTGTCTCCGGAGTGGAACGTGCGAATCCCGTTGTCGTCGGTAGAGAACCGATCGACGTCGCCGGCCGGGTCGAGGTAGCCGAGAGCGATGTATCGCGAGGAGATCGACACCCGTCCGGACCGTTCGACCCTCACCGTCTTGTGGAGCGCCGGTGTGCCGGCGGGCAGCGGTCCTGTTCGCGCGGGGTCGCCGGCGCGGACGTCGAAGTGCCCGATCGCATAGGTCTCCGAGGAACCGGCCCAGTTGGTGACCGTCGCCTGGGGTGCCAACAACAGTGTGGCGGTCGCGGATTCACCGGTGAGCGGCTCACCGGTGGTGATGACCCGCCGCACCGCCGACCACGCGGGGTGGACGGTGCCGGCGGTACTCGAGCGAACGAGTGAACGCAGCAGCGACGGGGTCAGGAAGACGGTGTGGATCTGCTCCGCCGCGATCATGTCGAGCAGGTCGGTCGGCGTGCCCTGCCTGGGGTCGGCCACGAGGACATCGCAGCCGCTCAGCAGTGAACCCATCAAGACGTTCAACCCGCCGCCGAAACTGATCGGCATGCACAGGGCGACGCGCAAGCGCTCACCGAGCCCGAAGCGCTCCCGCATGAAGATCGAGTCACACAGCCACATCGCGCCCGGTTGCAGCACGCCCTTCGGCGTTCCGGTGGAACCGGACGTGAACTGGATGTTCGTGACCCCGAACGCGGCGTCGGATCCGGATCGGGTGTCCTCGGTCTCGACCGCCCGCGCCGCCGTGTCCGGTGCGGACGCCGCGTCGACGAGGAGGTCGGTCGTCTCGACGACCGGGAGATCACATCGGGTTCCGCAGTCGCGCAACCCGTCCATGTGTTCGGCGTCGGCGATGGCCAGTCCCGGTGGCCGACCGTGGGTGCGCAGCGAGGCGAGGATCGCGTCGATCCGCTCCGCGGGCAGGGCCGTGTCGAGCGTGACCAGGGGGCGCCGCGTCAGGAAGACGCCGAGGACCACGGCGACGGTGTCCGGCGACAGACCGAGCTGGACGACGACTGGGCCCTGATCAGTGGGCTGCAGGTCGCGGATGCGGGCGGCGACTCCCCGTGCGGCGCGGAGGAGTTCGCGGTAGCTGATCACGGTGTCCGACAAGCGGAGCGCGATCGCGTCCCCGAACCGGTCGGCCGCCGTCGCGAACGCGTGCGCCAGTCCGCCGGTCAGGTCCGGCTCGGGGGCGGAGACAGGCGTGGGCACCGCGGCCAGGGGGCCACGAGAGGTGTCGATGGTCATGGTGTGGTCGTCCTCGCCGAGAGCTCGGCAGCAGTGGTGGTGGGGGTGAGGGCCTGCCGGATGAGGCGCAGCCCGGGAACGAGCAGGAGGATCACGATGGCGACGTTGGCCGTGAGGTAGACGTAACCGACGCCGATGATGCCCCAGTGGTCGGCGCCGAAGACGATGCCGCACAGGACGATCACGCCGAACACGCCCTGCACGCCGACCGCGAGACGCAGTTTGCGGCGCACGCGGGCCAGAGCGGTGTAGATCGTCACGAACGACACCGTCGGCAGGGTGAGCGCCATCAAGCGGATCAGGTCGGTGCCCTCGTCGGCGTACTGCGGTCCCATGATCGCGAGAATCCAGGGCGCGGTGACGAACAGCACGACGCAGCCGATGACCCCGGCGCCGCCGCACAGGGCGATGAACCGGAGCGTTGCCGACCGGAGATCGGCGCCGGGCTCCGCGGCGGTGGCCACGAAGGGTGCCGACGTGGCGTGCAGGAGGATCGCCGCGGTGTTGACGACCAGCCAGCAGATCGAGAAGTAGGCGTTCATCTCGGTGCCCAGGCGCGCCACGATGACCAGCGGGACGATGAGCGGCACGACCACTCCGACGGCGGTGATCCCCAGTGAGCCGGCGTAGAACTGGGCGATCTCGCCGGGCCGCGGCAATGTGCCCGGCCCGGTCATCGAGCGTGCGGTTCGACGGATCGCGCCCAGACCCACCCACGCCGCGATCACCGCGGCGGGTAGGACCCAGGCCCAGAAGACGGCGAATCCGGTGGCGATCGGGATGAACGCCGTCACGAGGACCAGCTTGATGGTCGACTGGGAGATGTTCTTCGTGGCGACCGTTCGTGAACGGCCCAGGCCGATGAGGATCTGGTCCTGGATGGCGAAGATGCCGAGAACGGCCACGAACAGCGGGAAAAGCCAAGTCTCCCAGGGGCTCATGAACAGCGAGTCGACCGGTCCGAGGAGGACGAAACCGAGGCCGAGGAGAAGTGCGGCACCGATGATCACCATGCGCCCCGACGTGATCATTCGCGGTGCGTTGCCGCCCGCGACCGGCAGAAAGCGTTCGTAGAGACTGCCGATGCTCAGATTCGACAAGGTGGCCAGCAGCGTCGCCGAGGTGATGAGCGCCGACGCCCGACCCACTTCCGCGGTGGTGTAGCCGCGCGCGGCGATCGTCCAGAAGATGAACCCGAGCACGCCGGTCGCCAGACTCGACGTCATGACGGCCATGATGTTGAAGCCCACGCCCGTCTGGTCGCCGAGGAGTCCGCCCGGGTTTCTGGTGAGTCCCCGTCGCGTCCGGATGCGACGGTGGGTGACGGTCACCGTCGGAGTCCGGATCGGTGTGCGGTCGCCGAGATCCGCGGATGGGACCCGAGTCGGTCTTGTGATCGTCGAGACGGCGTGTGCGCGTCGAACACTGACATCTCCGATCCGATCCGGCGGCTGTAGATCTGGCGGGGCGCTCGGATCCGAGCTGAGGGTAGCCTATCCTGAAGATTGCTTCCATTCGGTGGTGCCGGAGCCCTTTTCGGGTCGACGGCGCCCTGACCGGCGGGGAGTGCGGAAGGCGAGGACCCCGTGCGCATCTGCGAGTCCGTTTTGGGCGGTTCGTATGAAGCTGATCACAAAGTAAGAGAAGCCTAACCTTACTGGTTATGCTTCTTCTCGCTGAGCGTCGTGGGGGGCGCTTCATGGCTTATCGATGATGCGAATGCTCTGGAGGAATGGTGACCGACTTGATCGACGCTGGGAATGGCACGGGGGGTGCCGATCCGGCGGTGCTCGACGACTTGACGGAGTTCGAGAACGAACTGGGCGTCTCCGAGGCCGGGATCGGGGAGACGGCGAAACCGACTGTCACCGTGGTGATCCCGACCCGGAACGAAGCGCTCAACCTGCCGTATGTTGCCGAGCGGATGCCGCCCGTGGATCAGATCGTCGTCGTCGACGGTGCGTCGGTCGACGGAACGGTGGACGTCGCGCGGTCGTTGTGGCCCGACGCGACGATCGTCTCGCAGACCCGTTCCGGGAAGGGAAACGCGCTCGCCTGCGGGTTCGAGGTGGCGACCGGCGACATCATCGTCATGATCGATGCCGACGGGTCCACCGATCCCGCCGAGATCCCCGACTTCGTCGGAGCGCTCGTGGCCGGCTCGGACCTCGCCAAGGGCAGCCGCTTCTCCCTGGGTGGACACAGCGATGACATCACCGCCTTCCGCCGCGTCGGCAACAAGGGCCTCAACTGGCTCGTGAACCGGATCTTCGCCACCTCGTTCGCCGATCTCTGCTACGGCTACAACGCATTCTGGCGTCGGCACCTGGACGTCCTCGACCTTCCGCTCACCGACTTCGACGAACCCCAGTGGGGCGACGGATTCGAAATCGAGACGATCATCAACGTGCGGATGGCGCGCAGCGGCTTGACGATCCGGGAGGTCGGCAGCCGGGAGTCCAAGCGAATCCACGGACGCAGCAACCTCAACGCCCTGACCGACGGCATGCGCGTGCTCCGGACGATCGGCCTCGAGCGCCGTCTCCATCGCGACGCGAAGGCCTCAGCCGTCCGCTGAGCAGCATCGAAAGACGTTCGGCCGCAACGCTGGACTACTCGCGTGACACGAACGCCGGCGACCGTGTGGTCGCCGGCGTCTCGCGCTCTACCGATGAACCTCAACTCGACTGATGGACTTCGATCGAAGTCCATCAGTCGAGTTGAAGTTCATCGGTCGCGTGGGTGTTTGCCGGACCCTTCGTGGCTCGTCGCTTGCGCTCCTCGCACCTCAGGGAGCAGGAAGCAGGTCGTTCTTTCGGATCAGGGAGCAGGAAGCAGGTCGTTCTTTCGGATCAGGGAGCAGAGGCGGCGGGCTTCGGTTCGAAGACGAAGATCGCGGTGTCGCCGTCCTCGTGGATCAGCCGCCAACCGGGCGCGACCCGCAGGGCCGCCTCGAGTTCCGCTGCCGCACCGGGGCGGTAGGTGCCGTAGTACTCGGAGATCCGACGAGACTGCTCGGTGAAGGTGACGTAGGTCGGCTTGTCGGACTGGTCGACCTTCCAGAAGAGGTCGCCGAGTTGTTCGGGACTGGGGAACGTCATCCGGTCGCCCGCGAGGTCGAAACTGAGCGGGTAGTCGAAGTAGGGGTTCGCCAGCGTCATCGGGGCGTAGTTGCCGTTCGTCCGGGTGGGCATGCCCGCCGGATGCAGTGTGATGAACCGGGTTCCGGGCTCGGCGGTCTCGGTGATGGCGTCGATCGCCTCGTACTGCGCGCGCGTCTCGACGATCACCGGCCACAGCGCGACGTAGGAGTACATCCCGGCGAGAGTCGCCGCACAGACCAGGATCGCGGCACCGGCGGCGCGCAACCGGTCGCGGCCGCCGCGTGCGAAGCCGGTGAGCAACCACACGAGGGTGGGCGCGATGAGCAGCGCGCACCCGAGTAGCCCATAGAGGTACACACGGAAGATCGCCTCGCCGCCGTAACTCTGTCCCAGCAGCAGGGCGAGGGCGGAGAAGGCGAGAACGGCCAGGGTGAGCCAGTGTGCGCGTCGGCGGCGCCAGCCGATGAGCGCGCAGATCCCCGCCGCCATCACGACGCCCGCCGACAGGGCGCGGCACACCGTCGACGTCGTCTCCTTGGCGGGGACACCGGCCATCGTGAAGTTGGTGGCCGCGTTGTCGATCGGGTTACCCCCGGAAAGGATGCCGTACGGCGCGACGGCTTCGAGATTGGCCAGGAGATAGGCGCCGGCGATGCCGAGCATGATGGCCACCGCCCACCACGGCCGCACCCGGCGCAGGACCACCAGTACGACGGCCGCACCCAGAACCCAGAACGGTGTCAGCTGATGACTCGGCACGATCGCCGCGAACGGGATGATCGCCAGGACTGCGGCTCGCGGGGCACGCCGGGACGCCAGCAGAAGGGCGATCGCACCGTAGGCCAGGACGAGTGCCCACGCCTGGGGCGCGAAGTAGTCCTGGCCGACCCAGTTGACCGTCTCGACGATGAGAGCCGCGGTCAGTGCGACGACACGGCTCATCGACAACGTGCGGGCGGTGGCATAGACGACGACCGCGAGCAGGATGTGGACGACCGTGGCGAAGAGATGCGCCAGGACCATCGGATCGAGCCCGGTGGCGTCGCAGAACCATGCGGCGACCGCGAAGAAGGCGGGCCACTGGGCGTAGATGTCAGTGCCGCCCGGGGTGAGCGTGCCCGTGTCCTGGATGTAGTCGACGACCGCGAGGTGCTTGTAGGTCCAGTCGTAGAGCGGCATCTCGGTACCGAGCCAGGTGGTCACGCGGCTGACGACGATCGCGGTGCCGATGGTGACGACCAGTCCGGAGCTGCTGCGGGTGGCGATCGCGACGACTGCTGCGGCCGCCGTCAGCACCGTCGCCGGGATGAGCAGACGTCCGCTGCCGGAGAACAACAGGCCGTAGTAGCTCGCGTCAACGCTGGGCAGCGTCGGCACGGCCACTGCCCAGCAGGTCAGCGCCGCAACGCACAATGCGACCGACACGCGAAAGCCGGTGGAGCGCAGCGCCGGACTGCGGACCGCGGTGAGTCCGCGGGATGTGAGTCGACTCCGCAGCTCCCGGACGTCGGGCGCCGGGGTGTGCGTTCGCCGACGGTGGACGATGCCGGATGCCAGGACCGCCACGCTGCCGGCCACGAGGAGTGCCGTCGGATGCCACCACGACGACCAGAGCGCGGCGATGGTGACGAGGGTGGTCAGCGCCATGCCGAGCGTCGGTACCGCGGCGAGCACGGTGCGCCGCGGGAGTGTCACCCAGGTGCACACGGCGGCACCGGGTCCACAGAGAACGAAGAAGCCCACCAGCAGTGCGCTCGGCACCGACGGCAGGGGCAGGGCGCCGACGAGTCCGGCGATCGCGGCGACGAGGCTCAGGACCGCGACGGACCCCGACGGTCCGGCCGGTGCCGGGGAGATCCCGGCCCGGGCGTCGGCGTCGGTGGGAGGTGACGGCGCGGCCTCCGCGGCGGCCGTCACGACCGCGCCTTCGCCAGAGGCCTGGCGCGCCGGCCGCGAAGCCGTTCGCGTGCAAGAGCGACGGGCCCGCCGACGACCGACAACACCTCACGCCGGCCTGCCTGCGCCGCAACGCCGTCCGCGATCCCCTCCGGTGGCCTGGTGATCGCGCCGTAGGCGGCACCGGCTCTCGCGACGGCTCGCGACCGGCGCCGGAGTACGCGCAGGGCGAGCGCGAGATGACGCCGCTCGGTGGCGACCTTCGTCAGCCATGCACCGAGCCCGAGTCCGTATCCCCGTGACTGTTTCAGGAGATCCTCGTCGGTGCTGCGATGCCGGTGCCAGATGATCGAATCCGGCTCGTTGGCCAGCGCATGGCCGGCCGTCAGGATGCGGAAGAACATGTCGATGTCCTCGCCTCCCCGCGTTCGTGTCCCGGCCCCGAGCGCCTCGTCGAATCCGCCCAGCGCCAGGGCGACGTCCCGGCGGATCGCGAAGTTCGCACCGGTGCCGTAGACGCCGATCTGGAAGGGGAACAACGGGAGATCCGACGGTGGGTCGGCGAGCGAGAAGACCCGTGCCCGCATGGAATCCGCCCAGGAAACCCGCCAGTCGAAGTAGATCTGGGACCGCGTCCGCAATTCCCCGCTCGGCACCATTCCGCACACACACGCGATCTCCGGTGACCGGCCGAAACCCTGGGCCAGGCCGAGCAGCCACCCGGCGTCGGCGACGACGTCGTCGTCGGTGTAGGCCACGAGGTCGTGAGCGGCGGCGAGCAGACCGGCGTTGCGCGCGTTGGACAGTCCGGCCACCGGCTCGGTCACGAGCCGGAACCGCGGATCGTCGAGCGCGTCCACCACGCGTCGCGTGCCGTCGGTGCGGGGTGCGTTGTCGACGACGACCACCTCGTAGTCGGGATAGTCGAGTCGTTGCAACGAGGACAGTGCATCGGCCAGCATGCCCGGCCGCTCATGCGTGCAGACGACGACGCTGATCGGCGGCAGTGAGGCACGAGATGGCAAGTCCGGCAGAGCGTACGGTGCGACCGGGACACGCACCAGGCCGTCGACGATCGGGGCGTCGACGAACCGGATGGGCGCGGACCCGTGCCGGAGGAGAACCCGGGCTCGCCCATAACCGGCGGCGTCGAGTGGGGCGCACGTGACCATTCCGTCGGAGACCGAATCGGGATCCCGGTCGTCGCCGGTGATCTCGGCGACATCGAGCATCCCTACCCAGGTGGCGCCCGGCCATTCGGGGGCGCCCTCGAGCGGCATCGCGGGATCGAGTGGGACGGGGTCCGGCTCGGCGGTGGCACCCGCCGCGTCGTGGACGTAGTCGGTTGTCACGGTGCGGTCACCCGGACCCAGTCGACGAGCATGATGTTCTCCGCAGGTGTCGTGTCGTCGGTCGGTCCGGGCCAGTTGCCCCCGACGGCGAGGTTGAGAAGTAGGTGGAAGGGCTGATCGAGTACCCACCGCGAGTCCGGTGCCAGATCCCCGGGCTCGACGACGAACAGCCGTTGGTCGTCGATCCCGCTCTCGATCCGGCCCGGGAGCTTGTTCACCCAGTAGGTACGGAAGGTCGAGGCCAGTGGCTGGGCGGGCACGCCCGACCTCGAGATGTTCTGTCCCCGTTCGGATGATGCCTGCGGGACGTGGACGCCGGTGTGGTACTCGGGTGCCTGGTTGAGTGTCTCGATGATGTCGATCTCCCCGGCCGCGGGCCAGCCGACCTCGTCGATGTCGTCGCCGAGCATCCAGAACGCGGGGTGAAGGCCGGTGCCGGCGGGTACGGCGATGCGGGCACTGACCCGGCCGTAGGTGACCGACAACCGGTCCTTCGTGGACAACCTGGCCGAGGTGTAACCGTCGGGTCCCCGTCGCGCGGTGATGGCCAGATGTCCCTCGCCGTCGATCCGGGCGTTGGCCGGCGAGTCGGTGTACACCTGCGCTTCGTCGTTGCCCCAGCCCCCGCCGCCGGTCATCATCTGCCAGGGGTCGTCCGGTGCACGCGCGGGGCCGTCGAACTCGTCGACGAAGATGACCTCGGGCCCGTTGTCGGGTTCGGCCAGGACGGTCGGTGCCGAACACGCCGACACCGCCGTCGCCACCACCGCGCCCATCGACGCCAGCAGTCGTCCGGGCCCCATCATCGGGACACACCCCGGTCGCGGCGGGCGAGGCCGGAAACGTATCCGGCACAGGTGAACACGAAGCCCATGACGAGCGCGCCGACACGACTCGGGGTCCGGCGATGACGCCAGACCCCGGAGGGCAGCACCCGGGTGGTGTATCTCCGCTCGCTCGACAGGGCATCGCCGGTGCCGGCCAATTCGGACAGAATCGCCTTGGAGCGTCCCTCTTGGTAGCACCTACGGGCAAAGTAGACGAACCGGGCGCGGTCGTCGGTCACCGCATGGGTGACCCCGAAAGTGGTGTCGCGCACGATCTTCGAGGAAGGATCGCGACGACGCAGGTCGATGCCCATGAGGGTTTCCTCGCACCCGGCGGGCATCGTGCCGCGCCGGCCGAGCCGCGTCGAGAATCCGCCGATGTCGGTCAGTGCGTCCCGGCGGACCGCCATGGCGGCGCCGATCGGGTTGCGGATGGCCGAGCCGTCGCCGGGCAGTCCTCGGTAGTCGCAACCGATCACCCATCCGAATTCTTCGGGAAACCACCGGGGCGCGGGCGAATCCCACTGCGCCACAACGGCTCCCCCCACCGCCACGACGTCGGCGTCCGTGCATCGGGCCCGAACGGCCGCGAGTGCCCCCGGTGCCGGGCACGCGTCGTCGTCGATGAAGACGACGATGTCACCGCGGGCGGCGGCGGTGCCGGAGTTGCGCGCGTCGGAGAGCCCGCGGGATCCCTCGTTCGCGCACACGACCGCGTCGGGATGTGCGGCCGCGAGGTCGGCCCACAGGGTCTCGTTGTGATCGACGACGAGGACGAGTTCGTCGCCGGGGCCGAGCTGTGCCCGGATCTCGGCGATCGCGATGTCGAGCAGCCGGCGCCTGCGTTCGGTGTAACAGCAGACGACCACCGACAGGGTCGGATAGGGGCGGACCGGGGCGTCGGGGTCGGGGGCACCCGGGACGGGGGTCGCCTGGTCGGCCAGTGGATCGACAGGATGGGAGGACAGCACGGTTTCGGCCTTCGGTAGCTCGGGATCAGATGTGGTTCGTGGTGTGACCGGGGGAGTGGTGGACGTCAGGGCACCCCGACGATCCGTGCGGCGTGCCCGGCGACGGCGTCCATCGCCGCGCGAATGCGCGCCGGGTCGAAGACGTCGTCGCGGAACGCCGCGGTCATCGAGACCGCGCCGCCCACGAAACCGGTCGTGACCGTGATCCCGGTTGCCGACGGCGGCGTGGCCACCCCGATGACCGCGGCGCGGGCGGGGTCGGACCATTGCCAGCCGCGTTCATGTCCGGGCAGGTGGCCGACACTCGAGTGGAGCAGTTCGGCACGGACCCGACCGTCGGCCGGGACGTGCTGGGCCGGCGACGCCGAGTCGCGGTCGTCGCGGGGACGGCACAGGGTCTTGATCGTGGCGAGTGCCAGGTTGGCGGTCGGCCGTCCCATCCGGGCCGACGCGGTCATCGCGCGTTGCAGCGCGGCAGCCGAGGTGGCCTCGTCTACGGGGAAGCTCAGCCCGGCAGAGAAATTGGCGTAGGTCCGCGTCGCGGATGGCAGGTATGTGCGGGCGTCGAAGGGCAACGTGACCATCGGGTCGAGCCGGACGCCCGCCTCGGTCAGCGCCGCGACCAGGGCAACCGTGTAGATGGCGAACAGCCCCGTTCCCGGAATGGACGACGTCCGCCCGGCCCGGATCGCGTCCACCGCGGGGGCCGCGATGTGGACGTTCGCGGAGACCGGCCGTCGTGGCGGAACCGGGCGTCGGGTGCGAGGCGGCTCGACGGGTTCGCGGTGCCGCTGGAAGCGCAGCAGCGAGACGGCGCGGCGCGGGTCGGCCACCGTGATCGCAGACGCGACCAGCAGCGGGGGGAGAACAGGTCCCCGGCGCGGCAGCGTCGACGGGTCGACCGCGCCCACGATGACGTCGACGATGAGATTCAGCAGGGTGAGGTCGCCGAGTCCGTGGTCGTAGTCCAGGGCGAGATGGTCGCCGGCCAGCACGATCCGCAACGGCCGGTGGGGCAACGAGTACAGAACATCGAACAGGCGGGCCGGGTCTGTGCCGGGCGCCGGCGGTGACGCGTCGACGACCGAGTCGGCGGCGGCGTCGGGGTCGAAGACCCACTCGCGTCGATGGGGCGAGGGAAGGAGGCCGACGCGGGAGTGCGGCCCCACCCGCGCGAGGCGCACGATCCGGTCGGCGGCCACCGCGCGGGACGGGAGGTCGAGCGGGCCGATCACCAGTGCCGCCCGGTTGTGTCCGTGCAGCAGGTCGATCGCCGCGCAGCGGAAACGCGAAAGCGTGCCGGGTCGGGATGCCGGTGGGTCGACGTGCCGGGGGGTCGAAGCCGGGGTGGGTGAGGGTGTTGCCATGAGTGCGATCCGGTAAACTATAGCAAGGCTTGCCTAAGTCCCGAATGTCGGGTTACGCAGATCACGTACGCTCGCCCCGAAGTTGTTCTCACCCCGTCTGCCTTGGCCAGTTCACCCGCAGTTCATCTTTTGTAGGGGATCAGTCCACCACGCCCCCATAGCTTTCCATTCGGACACTCCGGACCCGACGCCAGTCGGGGCGGAGAACGCGAACGGAAAGGCAACACCAGCGGTGAAAATCAATCGGAACGGCGCCCTGGCGTCGGTGTCGGCGATCGCGGCACTGACTCTCGTGACGGCGTGCGGTGGGGGAAGCGAACAGACGGTCAGCGGCGAGGGCTCCACCGCGCAGCAGAAGGCCATGGAGCACTTCAGCCAGGTCCTGACCGACAACAGTGACGTCGTGCTCGACTACACCGGCAGCGGCTCCGGTGACGGCATCAAGAAGTTCATCGCGGGTGACGTCGACTTCGCCGGGTCGGACTCCGCCCTCAAGGCCGACGAGGTCACCGAGGCCACCGCGCGCTGCAACGGCAACGCCCCGTGGCACCTGCCGCTGGTCGTCGGTCCCGTCGCGGTCGCCTACAACCTCGAAGGTGTCGACGACCTCAAGCTCAACCCGAGCGTCATCGCGAAGATCTTCAACGGCAAGATCACCAAGTGGAACGACCCGGCCGTGGCCGCGCTGAACCCGGGCGTGCAGCTGCCCGCCAGCGACATCGTCCCGGTGTACCGCTCGGACAGCTCCGGTACCACCGACAACTTCCAGCGCTTCCTGGAGAACTCGGCTCCCGCCGACTGGCCGTACGAGCACAGCAAGGAATTCGCTCCCAAGGGCGTCGGCTCGGGTGCCTCGAAGTCCACCGGCGTCGGCGACACCGTGAAGAAGACCCCCGGATCGATCACCTACGTCGAGTGGGGCTTCGCCACCGAGAACGACCTCGGAGTGGCGCAGGTCGACTTCGGTGCCGGCCCGGTCGCGCTGAACGCCGAGAGCGCCGGTACCGCCCTCGAGTCGCTGGCCTTCAAGGACCCGGCCAGCAAGGACCTCGTCGTCGACACCGACGCGCTGTTCGCCTCCAAGGCTCCGGGTGCGTACCCGCTGCTGCTCACCCCGTACTCGATCGTCTGCTCCGCGGGCTACGAGGACGAGGCCACCAGCCAGACCTTGAAGGACGCCTTCACCGGAATCCTCAACGACGGCCAGGCCGGCCTCGAGGAGATCGGCTACGTGCCGGTCCCCGACGCCTTCAAGGCCAAGCTGCAGGGAACCATCGATTCGCTGTCCGGTGGGTCCGGGAACGCCTGATCAACCCCATCTGATCGCGTGCGCGGGGCCGCTTCGGTTGCGGCCCCGCGCACGTGGTTGACACACTGACACGACATTTCGCGTGTCCACGAGACGGCGGGAAGTGCCCCAATGACCAGAGCCGAATCACAAGAAGGACGCATGACCTCGCTGAGCAAAGAGGGTGGCGCGATTCCGCCGGACACCGGTGAATCGAACGCCCCCGGGTCATCGCCAGACCAACCGGAATCCACACTGCACTCAGCCGCGCATCACCGGGTCGCCGACAAGGTGTTCCGGAATCTGGCCGTCGGGTCGGGGTTCGTGGTCTCCCTCGTCATCGCGCTGATCGCGCTCTTCCTTCTCGCACAGGCGATCCCGTCGCTGGCGAAGAACGAGGAGAACTTCTTCACCTACACCGGTCAGTGGATCACCAGTGGAGATCAGCTCGCCTTCGGCATCCCGCAGCTCTTCTATGCGACGGTGGTCGTGTCGGTGATCGCGTTGCTGATCGCGATGCCCGTCGCACTCGGTATCTCGATCTTCCTGACCGAATACGCGCCCAAGCGATTCGTCGGCCCGATCACCTACACCGTCGACCTCCTGGCCGCTGTGCCCTCGATCGTCTACGGCCTCTGGGGCATCCTCGTGCTCGGCCCGGCGCTGGTGCCGGTGAACGAGTGGCTGGTCGCGAACCTCGGCTTCCTGCCCTTCTTCCAGCAGCCCACCCAGGTCGCCAACATGAGCACCGGCGGAACGCTGCTGACCGCGGGAATCGTGCTCGCCGTCATGATCCTGCCGATCATCACCGCGGTGACCCGCGAGGTCTTCATGCAGACCCCGAAGGGTCATCGTGAGGCGGCGCTCGCGCTGGGCGCCACCAAGTTCGAGGTCGTCAAGGTCGCGGTGCTGCCCTTCGGGTTCTCCGGTTACATCTCCGGGTCGATGCTCGGCCTGGGCCGCGCGCTCGGCGAGACGATGGCGCTGCTGCTCATCATCTCGACCGTCGGGCCGATGAACTTCAACCTGATGGAGAGCGGCGAGACCTTCGCCACGAAGATCGCCAACAACGCGGCCGAGTTCGACTCGCCGGCGAAGACCGGCGCCTACATCTCGGCCGGCCTGACCCTGTTCGTCCTGACCTTCATCGTCAACGCCGCCGCCCGCGCGGTCGTCGCCGGAAAGAAGTGACCATGTCTGTGACAACGACAACTTCCGCGGCCGACCCGGTCAAGAAGCCGTCGGGCTTCACCCCGATGTCCGGGCGCCGGCGTTTCACCGACGCCACCGTGCGTGTCGCCGTCATCGCCGCCCTCCTGGTGGCACTCGTCCCGCTCCTCTGGCTGGTCTTCACCCTGCTGTCGCGGGGTATCGAGACCATCCTCGACATCGACTGGTGGACCCAGGCCGAGCGGAAGGGCGGTGCGGCCAACGCGATCGTCGGCACCCTGATGCAGACCGCGCTCGCCGCCGTCATCTCCATTCCCCTGGGCATCTTCGTCGCCATCTACCTGGTGGAGTACGCGACCAAGAAATCGCTCCTGGCACGCGTCACCACCTTCATGGTCGACATCCTCTCCGGCGTGCCGTCGATCGTCGCCGCGCTGTTCGTCTACGCGGTATGGCGCACCACACTCGGCCTGCCCCGCTCGGGATTCGTGGTGGCCATCGCGCTGGTGCTCCTGATGGTTCCGCTGGTGGTCCGCGCCACCGAGGAGATGCTGAAGATCGTGCCGCAGGACCTGCGGGAGGCGTCGTACGCGTTGGGCATCCCCAAGTGGAAGACCATCGTGAAGATCGTCCTGCCGACGGCACTGTCGGGCATCGTCACCGGCGTCATGCTCGCGATCGCCCGGGTGATGGGTGAATCGGCACCGGTGCTGATCCTCGTCGGCGCGACGCGAGCGATGAACTTCAACCCGTTCGACGGCAACCAGCAGTCGCTGCCGCTGATGATGGTGCAGCAGTACAACAACGGGCCGGGCGCCTTCGACCAGGTGTGGGGTGCGGCGCTGACGCTGGTGATCCTCGTCGCCATCGTCTACTTCGGTGCCAAGGCGGTGTCGAAGCTCTTCGCCCCCAAGACCTCCTGACCTCCCACCCATCTCGGGTCATCTTTTTCCAGAACGGACCAATGCCATGGCCAAGCGCCTCGACATCAAAGACCTGAACATCTACTACGGCGATTTCCACGCGGTCAAGGACGTCACCCTCGAGGTCCCGCCGCGGTGCATCACCGCCTTCATCGGCCCGTCGGGCTGTGGCAAGTCGACGGTGCTGCGAACCCTCAACCGCATGCACGAGGTGACCCCCGGCGCCTACGCCAAGGGGAGCGTCCTGCTCGACGGCGAGGACATCTACGGCAAGTCCGTGGACCCGGTGAGCGTGCGCGCGACCATCGGCATGGTGTTCCAGCGGCCGAACCCGTTCCCGACGATGTCGATCCGCGACAACGTTGTCGCCGGCCTCCGCCTGCAGGGTGTACGCAACCGGTCAGAGCTCGACGACGTCGCGGAGAAGAGTCTCCGCGGCGCCAACCTCTGGGAAGAGGTCAAGGACCGTCTGGACAAGCCCGGTGGCGGCCTGTCGGGCGGCCAGCAGCAGCGTCTGTGCATCGCCCGCGCGATCGCGGTCTCGCCCGACGTCCTGCTCATGGACGAGCCGTGCTCGGCGCTGGACCCGATCTCCACACTGGCCATCGAGGATCTGATGGGTGAACTCAAGAAGGAGTACACCATCGTCATCGTGACCCACAACATGCAGCAGGCGGCCCGCGTCAGCGACCAGACCGCGTTCTTCAATCTCGAGGCGGTCGGCCAGCCCGGTCAGCTCGTCGAGATCAACGACACCGAGACGATGTTCTCGAACCCGACGAAGAAGGAAACCGAGGACTACATCTCGGGCCGCTTCGGCTGAGCCGACCGCGACACCGACCAGGCCCGCTCACCCGTCCGGGGAGCGGGCCTCGTCGTGTCGGCGGATGGTGGGTGCGGCGGGGTCCGGCTGTCGACGAGCCGCGGAGTCACATGTTGAGCACCAGGATCGCCAGCATGGCGACCAGTGACGCGGTCACACCCAGGTAGGTGAGTATCTTGCGTCGATGGGCGGCAGCCTCTGCGTCCTCGTCGGTCACCGCATTGAAATCGGGCTCGGTCGGATAGTGCTGGGCCATGTCCGCCACCCTAACGACGAGCTGGACGCAACTGAAATCTCGCAGGACTCGGTCCGGGCACAGATCTTCACGGACATGAAAAAGAGGCCGAGTTCAGTGTGCGAAACTGAATTCTCGGCCTCTTTCGTGTGGTCCTCCGCTCGGCGATCAGCGCCAGCGAGGGAAATCACCCAAGGGTCTGGAACTGCTCCGGGGTCTTGCCGGTCGCGGTGAACACCACGCGGCGTCCGATCAGCACCGCATGGTCGGCGAACCGCTCGTAGTACCGGCCGAGCAGTGTCACGTCCACCGCGGCGGCGACGCCGTGCTTCCATTCGCGGTCCATGAGCACTGTGAACAGGTGGCGATGGAGGTCGTCCATCGCGTCGTCGTCCTCCTGGAGGCGGAGCGCGGCCTGCGGGTCGCTGGTCACCAGGACCTCGTGCGCGTTCTTCGCCAGGGTCACCGCCAAGCGGCCCATCTCGGCGAAGTAGCCGTTGACCTCTTCGGGGAGGGCCTTCGCAGGGTGGCGACGACGTGCGACCTTCGCGACGTGCAGGGCCAGCGCACCCATGCGGTCGGCGTCGGCGACGATCTGGAATCCACTCACGACTCCGCGCAGGTCGCCGGCGACCGGGGCCTGCAGCGCGAGAAGCGCGAAGGACTGTTCCTCGGCGCGAGCCGTCAGCCGGCTCATCCGGTCGGTGTCCCCGATGACCTCTTCGGCGACGGCGAGATCGGCCTGCAGCAGGGCCTGCGTGGCGCGCGCCATCGCAGTGCCGGCGAGCTCGCACATCTCACCCAGTACCGAGGTCAGCGCCTCGAGTTGCTCTTGGTAGGCGGTACGCATGATCCCAGGATACGTGCGTGATCACACGACTCCGACTCCGACCGATGAACGCACAGTGAACGTCGGGTGCAGATCCGTCCACCCGGACGGTCGCGGACGTTCGCCGATCACGTGCAGGTGGTGTCACCCGCGTTGGTGATCGCCAGGTCGTTGGGCAGATTGCCGGTGTTCTCGGCGGGTGCGAGCTGATTCGCGGTCAGCGTCGCCCCGGAGGCCGGCACGGACCCGAGGGTGCCGGCGAAATCCGCACCGACGATGAGCTCGACGCCCGATTTGACCGTTCGGTCGAGCTGGATGCTCGCGTTGGGGAACATCTCGGCGAGGGTCGCGGCGGCGTCGCGCTGCCCCGGCCCGTAGCGCACCACGGTGTCGTCGCGGTTCTCCGAGGCGTCGGCGACACCGCGGACGTCGAAGCCGTACGGGGTGAGTTGTTCGGACACCTCGGTGGCGAGACCGGTCTGATCGGTGCCGTTGAGCACCCGGACGCCCACGTTGCCGGGATTCTGTGCCGTGGCGGTGACGGGCCCGGGAGTTCCGGCGTCGGCGTTCGTGCTCGGCGCGTCCGAACTCGAGGGAGCCCTCGACGACGACGGCGGCTTCTTGCGTGCCTGCTCGCCCGGCAGGGGCAGGTCGTCGATGATGGCGTCGAAGATCGCGTCGATGTCGCTGGTGCGCGGGATCTCGTTGTTGGCCCCGTCGGTGGACGTACCCGAGGTCGGGATCGTCAGGAACGAGACGCGTCCGGCCTCGATGCCCTGCATCGATTCGGCCAGGCTGATCAGCGACTGGGTGTCGACTCCGTCGACGTAGCTGTATTCGATGAAGGTGTTGACGATCCCGTTGAGCTTGTTGGGGTTCGACAGGACATTGCCCGACAGGCTCGACCGCAGCAGGGACGACATGAACAACTGCTGACGTTTGATCCGGCCGTAGTCGCCGTTGCCCTCCGAGGCGATGTTGCGGGCGCGCACGTAGTTCAGGGCGCGGCGACCGGTGAGCTTTTGCTTGCCGGGCTTGCGCAGGATCTGCCCGATCTCGTAGTCGTAGAGCGGGACCGTCGAACAGACCTCGACGCCGCCGATCGCGCGGACGACCTTCTCGAAACCGTAGAAGTCCATCCCGATGAAGTGATTGATGTTGAGGCCACTCATCGCGGTGATCACGCGGACGAGGCACTGCGGACCGCCGTAGAAGTAGACACTGTTGAGCTTGACGCCGCTCTGGGGCGGCATCTCGGCGCCGTACTGGCCGGTCTCGTTGTCCCACGCATTGCACGCCGGCTGGTCCACCTGCAGGTCACGCGGGAACGACACCGCGACGACGCGGCCGCGGTTGGCCGGGATGTTGACCAGGATCACGGTGTCCGAACGGGCGCCCTCGGCGTCGGCGGTGGTGCCGGCGCCGACCTTGGCGTTCTGTCCGCCACGGGTGTCGGTTCCGACGATCAGATAGGTCTCGTCGCCGTACTGGGCGTCTTTGTTGCGGATGTTCTGGTCGTCGGGGTCGACGGCGGTGACATTGCGCCAGTTGCCGTTCCACGACTGCAGGTAGCCCCAGACGAATCCGGTGCCGACGAGGGCGAGCACGCACGCGATGGCGACCAGGATCCGTCCGGTCGCGGCGGTTTTGCGGAGCATCGCGCCCGGGCGGTCCTCGTCGCGCCCGGGATGGCGTCGGGGCGCCGAACGCAGGGCGAGGGGGCCGGTGAGGTCGGGAGTGCGCTCGAGCGGCGGCTGCACGGCCGGGGCGCCGGCCGAAGGCCCGGCGACCGGCTCCTGGGCACGGGATTCCTCGATGGCCCGCTTCGCGGTCGCGCGGTCGGACAGGTCCGGTGCGGAGTCGCCGACGGTCGGGATCTTCTGGGTGACGTCGTTGTCGAAGCGGTGGACCGTGGTGGGGCGGTCGTCGGGTGCCGGTTGCGGGCTGGCCGGCGCGCGACCGGGCGGAGCCGGCGGGGACTCGGCGCCCGAACCGAACGGCTGGCCGAGGCGGCGGGACCGTCCGCGGGTCGACGGCGGGGTCTCGGGCGTCCGTGACTCCGGACGTGGCGGCATCGCGCGGCGGGTGCCGGGCCGGCCGGGGCCCGCGGGCGGCTCGGCGGGTGCCGACTCCTCCGCGTTCATCTGCTCCATGAGCTGGCGGACCGTGAGCCGCGTTCGTCCGCGGACGAAACGATCCGCCGAGCGGGGCTCGCGGAGGCTGGGGTGTGCGGGCGGCTGAGTACCGGGATCGGCGGGGCCGGTCGCGTCCTGACCCGGCGCCGGGACGGAGTCGTCGCGGGAGCGTCCGGCGCGACGGCCACGACGAGAGCGATCGGCGTCGCCCGCCTCGGGGTCGTCCGGGCCCGGTGTCCTACGACTCAATGCACGTTCCTCATGCCCCGTGGTCTGGTTCGCAAGTCACCGCAGATCGGGGCTCGACCAGCGCGGTGCGCACAGATGTGAGGCCCCGGCGGCCGGGACCTCCGCGCAATAGTACTGATTGCACCTGAGAATGGGTCTCAGCCAGGCGCCGGTTGTGACGGTTTTCGCAGTTCGGTTCAACCGCCGGAGTGCATGATCTCGGCGCCGGCCGGGATGACGTCCTCGTCCGGATCGTCGAGCCACCCGTCCGGCAGTGCGACCTTGGCCGGCGAACCCTGCCTACCGCGCGGGCCGTGGCCGTCGGACGGGAAGGGGGCGTCGGCGGGCAACTCGGCGAGCAGCTCACGCAGCTCGTCGACGCTGCCGACCAGCGCCATCCGCCGGCGGATCTCCGAACCTGCCGGGAAGCCGCGCAGGTACCAGGCGACATGCTTGCGGATCTCGCGGCAGCCCTTCATCTCACCGTGGTGATCGACCAGGAGTTGGCAGTGCCGGACCATGATGTCGGCGACCTCGCCCAGGTTCGGCGGCGTGGGGGCCGCGAAACCACCGAGCTCGGCCGCGAGTTCGGCGAACAACCAGGGACGGCCGAGGCAGCCGCGGCCGACGACCACACCGTCGCAGCCCGTCTGGTTCATCATCGCGACCGCATCGGCGGGTTCGAAGATGTCGCCGTTGCCGAGCACGGGCACCGAGGTCACGTGCTCCTTGAGCCGGGCGATCTCGTCCCAGTCGGCCTCGCCGGAATAGCGCTGCGACGCGGTGCGCGCATGGAGGGCCACGGCGGCCGCGCCCTCCTCCGCGGCGATCCGGCCGGCGTCGAGGTGGGTGCGGTGCTCGTCGTCGATGCCGATGCGGAACTTCACCGTCACCGGGATGTCGGTGCCCTCGGTGGCGCGGACGGCCGCGGCGACGATCTTGCGGAACAGGGTGCGCTTGTACGGGATCGCCGAACCGCCGCCCTTGCGCGTCACCTTGGGGACCGGGCAGCCGAAGTTCATGTCGATGTGATCGGCGAGGTTCTCGTCGACGATCATCTTCGCGGCCTGGTACGTGTACTCCGGGTCGACGGTGTAGAGCTGCATCGACCGAGGATTCTCGTCGGGTCCGAAGGTCGTCATGTGCATCGTGACCGGGTGCCGCTCGACGAGTGCGCGAGCCGTCACCATCTCGCAGACGTACAACCCGGAGACGGTGCCGGTGCGTGCGAGTTCGAGTTCACGGCACAGCGTCCGGAACGCGACGTTCGTGACACCGGCCATGGGGGCGAGCACGACCGGGCTGGCCAGCTCGATCGAGCCGATGCGCAGCGCAGAACCGGCGCCTTCGGTGGTCGAAGGCGCCGGGTGCGTCGAGAGGGTGGTGCTCAGGATGCCTGCTGCTCCCGCTTCTTGGCCTCGCGGGCGAGCGAACGGTCGCGCATCTCCTCGAAGCGGATGGTGTCCTTCTCGAGCTGCTCGAGGAAGGCGGCGAGCTCCTCGCGGGTCTTCTCGCCCTCGCTGGTGAAGTCATCGCGCTCGAAGACGTTCCACTTGCGCAGGACCGGCATGACGACCTCTTCGAGGTGCTGGCGCAGGTCGTAGATGCCGTGCTTGGCCATGAGCACGCCGTGGCGACGGAAGTTGGGCATACCGGCGCCGGGCATCTGGAAGTTGGTCACGATGTCGGTGACCGCACGCAGCGTCTGGTCGGGGGAGATGTCGAAGCCCGCACCGCAGATGTTGCGATAGAAGATCATGTGCAGGTTCTCGTCGGCCGCGATGCGCTGGAGCATCTTGTCGGCGATCGGGTCGTTGCAGGCCTTGCCGGTGTTGCGGTGGCTGACGCGGGTCGCGAGTTCCTGGAAGGTCACGTAGGCCACGGAGTGCAGGATGCCCAGTTCGTCGGCGTGCTCTTCGAGCTCGTCCACGCGCCCGGCGGCGGCCAGCATCGGGTCGTAACCGTTGGTCATGTGGATCATCCGCGCCTCTTCGAGGGCGACGGGATCGACACCGCGGGTGACCACGAGGTAGTCGCGCATGACGATGCCGTGGCGGTTCTCCTCGGCGGTCCAGCGACCGACCCAGTGTCCCCACGCGGAGTCGATGGAGAAGTTGTCGGCGATGACTCGGTGGTACGACGGCAGGTTGTCCTCGGTGAGGAGGTTCGTGATCATCGCGGCCTTGGCGACCTCGTCGAGCTGCGACTGCTCGGGGTCGTAGTCGACGCCACCGAGGGCGGCGAAGTTGCGGCCCTCGTCCCACGGCACGTAATCGTGGGGGTTCCAGTCCTTGGCGATCTTGAGGTGACGGTTGACGTTGTCCTCGGCAACCGGGGCCAGCTCCTTGAGAAGCTCGAGTTGCGTCAGCTCGCGTGCCATATAGATGTCCTCCGAACGGTGTCCGCGTATGTCATCGTGCGTGTGTCGTCGTCTGTATGTCGTCGTGGGTCGGTCCGCGTGCGCGGCCGGCTGCCACAGTCGTGGTTCCCGACGTCGCCGGTGGTACTCGCCGCCCCGGCGGGGGTGTGCGGTACCCGCCGGACCGTGGGTGAGCCGGGTGGGATGGTGCCACGGCCCCCGACGCCGATGGTCAAAGTCCTAGCGTACGGCACGCTCACCGGTGTCCCAAGTCCGTCGTGAGGGTGTCGTCGCAGCACCGGTGAACCGTTACCGACCGCCGGGGTGTCATCCGTCACCTCCGGAGCCCGGACCGGTGAAGCCGAATCCGGCCAGCTCGGCGGGGGTCAGCGCCGCGAGGCGAACATGGCGCCGGTGGTCTCCATCCAGGCCGCTGCGGATTCGTCGATGGTGCCCAGTTCGCGCGCTTTCTCACACCAGCGCATCGCCGCCCGCCCGAACTCCATCGGGTTGTACACGTCTTCCTCACAGCTCCAGCGCCCCTCACCGGCGTAGGTGAGGATGGTGATGTTGGTGGCTGTGATGTGGGTCGAGTCACCGGGATCGCGCATCGGGTTGTCGACTTCGCAGATGACCCGGCCGGTCGGGGCGTCGACCACATGCCACAGCGACGGGAAACCGGTCATGTGGCTGCCGGGAAAGGAGGTCATGGTGCGCCAGATCCAGGCCCGGATCTCCTCGCGGCCGCGCATGGTGCCGAGCGCGTGTTCGATGTAGTCGGCGTCGTCGGTGAACAGCTCGGCGTAGCGATCCCAGTCCCGGCTGACGGCGATCTCGGCGACCGTGCGCTGGAACTGTGCGAACGCCTCGTCGAGTTCGGCTGCCGTGAACTGTGCTGGGGTGAGCTCTGCCGGCGTGGATGCGGTGATCGGTGGAGTCGGTGTCTCGGTGGTGTCCATCGTCGCCGATCGTAGAGTCCGGGGCGGCGTCGTCCACCGCGTTTCGCCACACTCGGTACCATTCGTGCCCAGCACAAACACCGCACACGGATCGGTGAGGACGTCATGTACCAGGTAGGGGACCTGATAGCGGGGTACCGCGTCCTCGGCGTGCTCGGACGCGGCGGTATGGGTGAGGTCTACCAGGTCGCCCACCCCCGGTTGCCGCGCGCCGACGCCCTCAAGGTTCTCCGGTCCGTACACGCCACCGATCCGGTCTTCCGCGCGCGTTTCGAACGCGAGGCCGACATCGTGGCGCCCCTGCATCATCCCAACATCGTCGCCGTCTACGACCGTGGCGTGTTCGAGGGTCTGCTGTGGATCGCGATGGAATACGTGCCGGGTACCGACGCCGCTCGCATGCTCGCCCGGGAGTCCCCCCTCGACCCCGGGCTCGCGTGCACGATCATCGCCGGAGCGGCGGCGGGTCTGGATGCGGCGCACCGCCGCGGGGTCATGCACCGTGACATCAAACCGGCCAACATCCTGATCACGCCGGGCGAGGCAGGAGACGACGGCGGCGTCGGCGGCCCAGAGGCCATCAAGCTCACCGACTTCGGCATCGCGCAGGTCCTCGACGAGGTCACCCACCTGACCGGTACCGGCATCACGATCGGCACCATGCGTTACGCCTCGCCGGAACAGATCGAGGGGCTGCGCGTCGACGGCCGGAGCGACATCTACTCCCTGGCCGCCACCGCCTATGAATTGCTGACCGGTGCACCGCCTTTCGACTCACCGTCGCTGCACGGGCTGATGACCGCGCACATGCACCACGAACCTCCGTCCGCCAGCGCGCGCAATCGGGCGCTGCCCGCGGCCGTCGACCGGGTGCTCGCCCGGGCGATCGCCAAGGAGCCGGGTCGCCGTCACCCGACGGCCGGGGAGTTCGCGGCCGCGCTGGCCGACGTATTCGACTCCCGTGCGACGCTCATCGGCCCTGTGGTGCAGCCCCATCCGCCGGAGGCCTCCGCGACCCGGGGTCCGGATGACGACCCCCCGGCCGGGTCGGGGTACGCCGGAACCGGCGTCGATGTGGGTGTTCGCCCGGCGATCTCCGACCCCGGCCCGGGCGGGGCGCTGCACGCGCCGCCGTCCGGGGTCGCGCCGGAACCCCCGCCGGCGTGGCCGTCCGACGACGATGCGACGCAACCGAATCCGGTCCGTCGGCCACGAAGCCTGATCGTGATCGGGATCGTGGCGATGCTCGTCGCCGGAATCCTGGGCGCCGGAATCGGTCTCGTGCGTATGTCGGCCACCGCGCTCGACACCCCGGACCCACCGGATGCGGAGGTCACCACCGCCGCCGTCGAACTGAGCTGGAACCACGTGGCCGGCGCCACCGGCTACGTGGTCACCCAGAACGACACCGTGATCTACTCCGGGCCGGCCACCGAGTTCACCGCGCCCCGGCCGGTGCCCGGCAGCTACACCTATCAGGTCGCCGCGCACGACGACGGCCGGATGTCGGACTTCTCGCGGAACTCCGAGCAGGTTGACGTGTTCATGACGTGGGGGCATCTGCAACCGATCGCCGACCTGTACCACGACCTGATCCCGGCGACACCGTTGAGCACCAACGGTTTCGACGCGATGCGCTGCTGGGGTGAGGACGGCGACCTCGCCTTCTCGTCGAGCAAGCGCACCGTCTCGTGCACCAGGGACGCCGACACCACGACCGGAGCCGGCAGTGCTGGACCGTCCGGTCCGGAGGTGGCCGCGTATCAGGTGATCGTCGACGCCTACGACACCCCGGAGGAGGCCGTCGCGTCGGCGAAGGTGACCGCCTACGACCTCCGCGGCGTCGACTACACGACGGCGCAGGGACACACCGGCACGTTGTACCTGTCGGACAAGCAACGCGAGCAGGGTCAGGCGATCCTCACGTTCGACGACGGCGACCATGCGCGGTCGGTGGTGTGGGTGGTCGTCCCGGGCAAGCCCGCGGCGGCCGCCGGGGATGTCCTGAAGAGGTTGCCGATCTGATGACCTCGCCGACTTCGCCGACCCCGCCGACCGTCCCGGCCCGACCGCGGCGGACCGGCCCCGCGCCCTGGCTGATCGGACTGATCGTGCTGCTCTCGGCGCTGGTGGCGGTCGGCGGATTCGCGGTGGTCCGTTCGGTGACGGCGCCGGACGCGCCGGACGCGCCCGGCGGGCTGACCCTGCAGGCGCGGCCGGGACGGGTGATCGCGACCTGGGATCCGGTCCCCGGGGCGTCCGCCTATCAGCTTCTCCGCGGCGACGGCTACGTCGTCCACCAGGGTCCGGAGACCACCGCCGAGGATGCGACCGTGAGTGCCGGGGAACATGCTTACCGGGTGGTCGCGATGCGCGGGGGCGTGTACTCCGAGGCCGGCCCGGTGCAGCGGGTGCGGACGGGAGCGAGCTGGGGAGAATTCGCACCGCTCGTGGCGCAGTTCCCCGAGCTGCTCCCGCAGGCGCCCGACACCGCCGCGCAGTGGATGAACACCGAGTGCGTCCGCCGGTACTCCGGGGGCCGGGACGAGGTCGGCCCTTCGGAGACCGGCGCGGGTCAGGTGCGCACCGTCTTCGTCGTCCGGTGTGCGGCGGGTTCGGTCGACCGGCCCTTCGGGGTGTTCTGGTTCGCGTCCAGGGATGCGCTGAACGCGGAGTACTCGCGTTCGTCGTCGACCTCGCGACCGGTGCGGTGGCGGCACGGGACGGGGTTGATCGACGAGAACGGTCGCGGCGTCTTCAAGATCACCGACGACCCGTCACGCGAACTGGCGATGATCGTCGTGCTCGAGACCGACGGTCAGGACATTCTCGACATGGTGGACTCACTGCCACTCTGACGGCCCCGACGATCTGTCCCGATGTGGTGGTGGCGGTCGGCGGAACCGGCTCCGCGAGGGACACCGGGTGCGGCATGATGGCGTGGGGTGCCTGCGGGGTGGGTGCCCGACGCCGAGGAGAGGCTGAACTCATGCAGCGCTTGAGTGGACTGGACGCATCGTTTCTCTACCTCGAGACTCGTGCGCAACTGATGCACGTCATCGGCCTCTTCGAGATCGATCCGAGCACCATGCCGGACGAGTATCGGTTCGACAAGCTCCGGGCCGAGATGGAACGCCGCGTCGCCGCCATCCCGACGTTCCGGCGCAAGCTCGACAATTCGCTGCTCAACATCGACCACCCGGTGTGGATCGAGGACGAGGACTTCGACATCGAGCGCCACGTGCACCGTGTGGGTGTGCCGGCGCCCGGCGGCGCCGCAGAGGTCGCCGAATTGTGCGGTCATCTGGCCGGTCAGACCCTCGACCGGGGGAAGCCGCTGTGGGAGCTGTGGGTCATCGAGGGGCTCGCCAACGGCCGGGTGTGCGCGATGCTGCGGATGCACCATGCCGGGACCGACGGTGTCACCGGCGCCGACATGCTGGCCCAGATGTGCACGCTCACACCGGAACCCCCCGAGCTCGACGCCGACAAGGTCGGCGAGTCGGCGGGGCCGTCGTCGCGGGCCGCGATGGCGGCGGGCGGCGCCGTCAACTTCTTCGTGCAACGGCCGCTGGCCATGGTCAAACTCCTGCCCCGGACGGTCGGCGTGCCCATCGGGTGGCTCCGTCGCGCGCAACAGGATTCGGCGATGCCCGCACCGTTCCGGGCCCCGCGTACGCGCTTCAACGCGCCGATCACGCCGCATCGGAGCATCGCGGTGACGCAGTTGTCGCTCGACGACGTGAAGCGCGTGAAGGACCACTTCGACGTCAAGCTCAACGACGTCGTGCTCGCGATGGTCGGCGGTGCTCTACGTACCTACCTCCTCGGCCACGATGAGCTCCCCGACCGGCCGCTCGTCGGGATGGTGCCGGTGTCCGTGCACGGAGCCGACGAGAAGGACCTCGTCGTGAGCGGCACCAACAAGGTCACCGGCATGTTCACGCTGCTCTCCTCCGACCAGTCCGATCCTGTTGCCCGGCTGCGAAAGCAGGCCGAACTGAGTCGCACCTCGAAGGCGCATCACGCGGAGATCGATGCGAACATCCTGCGGTCCTGGGCCCAGTTCGCCCCCGGCACAACGCTGTCCACCGTGATGAAGATCTACGGTGACCGCAACTGGGCGTCGGCCCACCCGCCGATCTTCAACGTCCTGGTGTCCAACGTCGCGGGACCGGATTTCCCGCTGTACTTCCTCGGCGCGCGCGTGACCGGCGTGTACCCGCTCGGCCCGATCATGCACGGACTCGGACTGAACATCACGGTCTTCTCCGCCGACGGCAACCTCAACATCGGCATCGTGGGGTGCACCGACCAGACCCCGGACCCCTCGGCCATCGCCGACGCGTTCGACGACGAGCTCAAGCAACTGCTTGCCGCCTGCGACTGACCGGCAGTGCGCCCGGCCTAGCTCCCGGGCGCACCGCCGGCCAGCTGGTCGAGCCAGACCCGCGCCGACGCGTCCGACGGTGAACGCCAGTCGCCGCGCGGGGACAGGGACCCGCCCGACCCGATCTTCGGCCCGTTGGGCATCGCCGAGCGCTTGAACTGGTTGCCCATGAAGCGCTTCAGGAACACTCCGAGCCAGTGCTCGATGGTCGCCTCGTCGTACTGGTTGCGTTTGTCCTCGGTCAGCAGATCCGACCATGGGCCGCGGGTGCGGTCACCCCACGCCTGCCGGGCGAGGTAGGCGATCTTCGTCGGGCGATAGCCGAACCGCGTCAGGTGGTAGAGGAAGAAGTCGTGCAGTTCGTAGGGGCCGACGGTGTCCTCGGTGCTCTGGATCCGGCCGTCGTCGCCGGCGGGCACGAGTTCGGGGGAGATGACGTCGTCGAGGATCTCGACCAGGGTCTCGGTGGTCTCCGCGGAGTGGTGCCCGCTGGTGATCATCCACCGGATCAGGTGCTGGATGAGCGTTTTCGGCACCGAGCCGTTGACGTTGTAGTGCGACATCTGGTCGCCGACGCCGTAGGTGCACCACCCGAGCGCGAGCTCGGACAGGTCGCCGGTCCCGAGCACGATGGCACCGTTGGAGTTCGCGAGGCGGAACAGGTGCGAGGTCCGTTCACCGGCCTGCACGTTCTCGAAGGTGACGTCGTAGACCTTCTCGCCGCGCGCGTACGGATGGTCGAGGTCGGCGAGCATCTGTTCGCACGACGGCCGGATGTCGATCTCCGTGCCGCTCACACCGAGGGAGTTCATCAGCGCGTGGGCCCGCCGGAGGGTCGGGCCGCCGGTTGCGAAGCCGGGCATCGTGTAACCGAGGATGTTGGTGCGCGGCAGCCCGAGTCGATCGAAGGTGTCGACGGCGACGAGGAGCGCGAGCGTGGAGTCCAGACCGCCGGAGACGCCGATGACGATCTTCTCCAGACCCGTGGAGCGCAGTCGCTGGGCAAGCCCTTGCACCTGGATGGAGCGGACCTCCGCGCAGCGTTCGTCGCGGTCGGCGGAATCCGCCGGTACGTACGGGAACCGGGGGACCACTCGCCGGACGACGTCGTCGTCGGACAGGTTCCCGAAGCTGAAGCCGATGCGGCGCAACGACTTCAGACGATCGGCGTGGTCGCCGACCTGGTCGCGCAGACTGATCATGCGCATACGTTCCTGCCGCAGCCGGTCGAGGTCGATGTCGGCGGAGATGATCTGGTCGGTCGTCGCGAACTGTTCGCTGCGGGCCAGGAGCGAGCCGTTCTCGGTGATGAGGGCGTCGCCGTCCCAGGCCAGATCGGTGGTCGATTCGCCGAACCCCGCGGCGACGTACACGTGGGCCGAGATGGTCCGCGCGGAATGTCCGGTGCAGAGATTGGTGCGGTAGCTCTCTTTGCCGATGGTGACCGGACTGCCCGACAGATTGGCCAGCACCGTGGCGCCGCCGAGAGCCGCCCACGTGCTCGGGGGGATCGCCACCCAGCCGTCCTCGCAGATCTCGACGAACAGTGCGAAGCCCGGGAGGTCGCGCGCCTCGAACACGAGGTCGGCGCCGAACGGCACCTCGCTGCCGCCGATCGACACGGTCGAAGGGATCGCGTCGCGTGCCGCGGCGAAGAAGCGCTGCTCGTAGAACTCCCGGTAGTTCGGCAGGTAGGACTTCGGGACCACTCCCAGCACGGCACCGTCGTGGATGACCGCGGCACAGTTGTACAGGCCGTCGCCGACCTGCACCGGCAGACCGACGCAGAGGACCGGCTTCAGTCCGGCGCTGGCGGCGACGATCTCATCGAGCGCGGCGCGACAGCCGTCGAGCAAGGCGTCCTGATGGAAGAGATCGTCGACGCTGTAACCGCACAGCCCGAGTTCGGGGAAGACGACCAGGCAGGCTCCGTCGTCGGCGGCCCGCGTCGCGAGCTCGATGGTGCGCGCGGCGTTGACCGCGGGCTCGGCGATCGTCAGGACGGGCACGGCTCCGGCGACCCGGGCGAATCCGTTTGCGTAGACAGACACTCCGACACCCTAATCGCGAGCGCGCCCCGATGCCTCCGCCGAGCGCATCGTCAGGAGCGCCACCAGGTGTCGTCGACCTCCACGGGGGTCGTGCGCTTGTGCCGGTTGCGGTGCCAGGCGGCCTCGATCTTCTCCGCGGCCTCGGCGGGGATCTCGCGACCCTCGAGGTAGTCGTCGATGTCGTCGTAGCGCAGGCCGAGCTCGTCCTCGTCGGTCTGACCGGCCTTCTCGTCGAGCAGGTCGGCGGTCGGGACCTTCTCCCACAGCTGCTGCGGCGCCCCGAGGTGACGCAGCAGCGCACGACCCTGCCGCTTGTCGAGTCCAGAAAGCGGCAGCACGTCGGCGGCGCCGTCGCCGTGTTTGGTGAAGAAGCCGGTGACGTTCTCCGACGCGTGGTCGGAGCCGATCACCAGCAGTCCCCGGTCGCCGGCCAGGGCGTACTGCGCGACCATCCGGTGCCGGGCCTTCGCGTTGCCCTTGGTGAAGTCGGACAGATCGGTGCCGGTGGCGCGTTCGATCTCGGCGTTGAGGGCGTCGACGCCGGGGGCCACGTTGACGGTCACGATCTCGTCGGCGGCCACGAACTCGAGAGCCGCGGCCGCGTCGTCCTCGTCGTGCTGCACCCGATAGGGGAGCCGGACGCCGACGAACACGGCCTCGCCGCCGTCGGCCCGGACGCGGTCGGCGGCCAACTGTGCCAGGCGTCCGGCCAGGGTGGAGTCCACCCCGCCGGAGATGCCCAGGACATAGCCTTTGGCGCCGGTCGCTCCGAGGTAGTCGGCGAGGAACCGGACGCGGCGCTCCACCTCCTCGTCGGGATCGATGGAGGGCTTCACCCCGAGGGCGTCGATGATGGTTCGCTGGATCTCACGCATGGTTCCAGTGTGCGTCATCGGTCAGTCCTCGCGCGGGATCCGCACGCCGACGAGGCGGGCCCCGGGGTCGGGGGCCATGCCGATGCGGTCCCACGGGTGGGTGACGGCGACAACCGCGTACGCCGAGGTGGGGAACCGTTCGATGAACCCGTCCGGATCGAGCGTCAGCGCGGTCTCGGGCATCCCGGGCGCGTGTCCGACGACGAGGATCGTCTGGGCGTCTGCCGGCGCGTGGAGGCGGATGGACTCGAGGATCTCCTCCGGCGCCCCGCCGTAGATGTCGTCGACGAAGGTCACCGGCGCGTCGATGCCGGTCCGGACCAGGGTCTGCCGCGTCCGCGTCGACGACGAGCAGAGCACCGCGTCGACCCGCAGGCCCTCATCGGCCATCCATCGCCCGGCGAGCGCGGCCTGCCGGTCGCCCCGTTCGGCCAGCGGGCGGCCGTGGTCGGGCGTCCCGGGCGGGTAGCCCGACTTGCCGTGGCGCATGAGGATCAGCGTGCGGGCCCGGCTCATGCGGCGCCGTGCCGCCGGTCGCGGCTCCGGTGGCGCTGTCCGGACTCCGCATCCATCATCCGCAGCACTCGTACGGTGGCACGCCATGCCGCGGCCTCCTGGCGGAGGAAAGCCGCGTGCTCGTCGTCGCCGCGGGCCTCGGCCTCCTCGGCGGCGACATCGAACTCCAGATATTCGTCGACGGCGCAGGCGATGAACTCGCCCACCGAGTCGCAGTCGGTGCAGGCCACCTCGATCGCGGCGGCGTCGAGGGTGGCCAGCCGTTCCAGATCTGACCGATAACGCATGGGTTCGAATCTACGTTGTCCGGGCAGGTGGTGGGTGTTCCGACACCGCGAACATCACCTCGGGCGGCTCCGGCCGCGACCGCGTGCGCGAGGAGCCGCCGTTACCCTGGGGATCGTGCACACCTGGGTACCCGCGCTCCTCGCGGTGTTCGCCGCGCTGATGATCGCGGCCGGCACCGTGCTGCGTCAGCGCGCCTCCCGGGTGAACGGGGCCATCACCCCGGGCTGGTGGGCGGGTGCCGCGATCGCGCTGTGCGGCTTCGGTTTGCAGGCATCGGCGCTGGGGCTCGGCTCGATCCTGCTGGTGCAGCCGCTCGTCGTGCTGGCGGTGCTGTTCGCGCTGCCGCTGGAGGCGTGGGCCGATCATCGGCACCCGGCCCGCGTCGAATGGGCATGGGGCGGGGTGCTGGTGGCCTGCGTGGTCACCTTCCTCATCGTGGCGCGCCCCGAACCCTCGATGAGGCGGCCCGACGCACTGCTGCTCTGGAGCACGGTGGGGGCGGTGATCGGTGTCGTCGTCGCGTTGGTGATCCTCGCGCACCGCTCGAGTCCGCACTACAAGGCGTTGTTCTACGGGCTGGTGGCAGGCATCCTGTTCGGCGTGTCGGCGCTACTGGTGAAGACGGTGATCTACCAGGTCACACACCATTTCTGGCGTACCTTCGTGCACCCGGAGATCTATCTGTTCGTGCTGGTCGTGGTCTGTGCGGTCATCGCGCAGCAGATGGGTTTCGGCGCCGGCGACCTGCAG
Organism: Gordonia sp. KTR9; assembly: GCF_000143885.2. Lineage (NCBI taxonomy): Bacteria > Bacillati > Actinomycetota > Actinomycetes > Mycobacteriales > Gordoniaceae > Gordonia > Gordonia sp. KTR9. The sequence continues at coordinate 4,422,913 of NC_018581.1, read as the reverse complement.
ACGTCGTTCCCGTCGATGACGGTGGCCGAGCCGGCCGTCGCGATGGTCCTCGGCGTGCTGCTGCTCGGCGAGAACCTGAAGGTGTCGGTGCCGACGGCGCTGTTCCTCGGGATCGTGCTCGCGATCATGGTCCGCGCGGTGTGCGAACTCGCGAAGCTGTCGGCCGTGCGCGGGTGGGAGCAGGCCGTGGCTGCGGAGGAATCCGCCGCAGAAGATGCCGCCGAGGATGCCGCTGCCGAGGATGCGGCTGCGGAAGAGGCCGCGGCGGGAGAGTCGGAAGCGGCGACGCGGCGGCCGGTGGCCTGACCACCGGCCGCATCGACGTCAGGCGTTCTCAGATCTCCTGCGAGATCCCCTCGGCCCACTCGGCGGCCTGCTTCGCCGGCTTGATCGGCGACGAGTTGTCGTGGCGGGCGTGCTCGCCCACCTGGACCGCGCCACGCTTGGTGAGCATCTCGGCGACGATCTCGCCGCCGCGGTTGAACGTGTCGTAGATCGAGTCGCCCAGACCGAACACCGCGAACCGCAGGCCGGTGAGGTCGGGGTCGACGCTCTCGAGTTCGTCGGCGAAGGGCTCGGCGCCCGTCGGCAGTTCGCCTTCGCCATAGGTCGAGCACACGATGACGAGGAAGTCCTCGGGGTCGAGGTCCTCGACCGCGAACTCGCTCATGTCGTAGATCGAGGGGTCGTGGTCGGCGGCCAGCGTGTCGGCGATGGCGTCCGCGACGAGCTCGCCGTTACCGGTTTCGGTTCCGTAGAGGATGACGACCGACATGTGAACTCCTCTCGACGTCGGCGTTTTCGCAAAGCGAGGGTAGCCTAACCGGCTCGCCGTCGCGAAATCGCTGGTGACAGGGGGTTGGAAGAAATACTTGGATGTCCTACTATGTGGTGACACCGGCCATACCCCCAACGAAGTCAAAGGTGATCTCCGTGTCCGCTCCTGCTGTCCCCTCGATCCCGCACTACCTGAACGGCAAGCGCGTTTCCGCCGAGGGCGGACGTTTCGCCGACGTCTTCAACCCGAGCACCGGCTCCGTGGCCGCCCAGGTCCCGCTCGCGTCCACCGACGAGGTCTCCGCCGCGATCGCGACCGCATCGGCCGCCCAGAAAGAGTGGGCCGCCTGGAACCCGCAGCGCCGCGCCCGCGTCATGATGCGGTTCGTCGACCTGATCAACAAGAACGCCGACGAGCTCGCGACCACGCTGTCGCTCGAGCACGGCAAGACCCACGCCGACGCACTCGGCGACATCCAGCGCGGTGTCGAGGTCATCGAGTTCGCGATCGGCATCCCGCACCTGATCAAGGGCGAGTTCACCGCCGGTGCCGGAGGCGGCATCGACGTGCACTCCATGCGCCAGCCGCTCGGCGTCGTCGCCGGCATCACCCCGTTCAACTTCCCGGCGATGATCCCGCTGTGGAAGGCCGGCCCCGCGCTGGCATGCGGCAACGCCTTCATCCTCAAGCCCAGTGAGCGGGATCCCTCCGTCCCGGTCCGGCTCGCCGAATTGTTCACCGAGGCAGGACTTCCCGACGGTGTCTTCCAGGTCGTGCACGGCGACAAGGAAGCCGTCGACGCGCTGCTGACCCACCCCGACGTCAAGGCTCTCGGCTTCGTCGGCAGCTCCGACATCGCGCAGTACATCTACTCGACCGCGGCCGCCCACGGGAAGCGCTCACAGTGCTTCGGTGGCGCCAAGAACCACGCGATCATCATGCCCGACGCCAACCTCGACCAGGTCGTCGACGCGCTGATCGGCGCGGGCTACGGCAGCGCCGGCGAGCGCTGCATGGCGATCAGCGTCGCCGTCCCGGTCGGCGAGCAGACCGCGGACCGGCTGCGCGCCAAGCTGATCGACAGGGTGAACGCGCTGCGCGTCGGCCACAGCCTGGACCCCAAGGCCGATTACGGGCCGCTGGTCACCGCCGCCGCCCTCGAGCGAGTCCGCGGATTCATCGACAAGGGAGCCGAGGAGGGTGCCGAGGTCGTCATCGACGGTCGCGACCGCACCAGCAACGAGCAGACCTTCGGCGACGAGGACATCTCGAAGGGCTTCTTCATCGGCCCGACCCTGTTCGACCACGTCACCAAGGACATGACCATCTACACCGAGGAGATCTTCGGACCGGTCCTGTCGATCGTGCGCGCCGGTGACTACGAGGAGGCCCTCGCGCTGGCGTCGGACCACCAGTACGGTAACGGTGTCGCGATCTTCACGCAGGACGGCGACGCCGCCCGCGACTTCACGGCCCGCGTCGACGTCGGCATGGTCGGCGTGAACGTGCCGATCCCGGTTCCGGTGGCGTACTACACCTTCGGCGGTTGGAAGCGCTCGGGCTTCGGCGATCTCAACCAGCACGGCCCGGCGTCGATCCAGTTCTACACCAAGACCAAGACGGTGACGACGCGCTGGCCGTCCGGCATCAAGGACGGCGCCGAGTTCGTCATCCCGACGATGGACTGATCGGCGTTGACCACCTTTGCCGACGCCGCGTTCGCCCGGCTCGACGGTGACGACCGTGTCATCGTCGAGACCGCGGCGGGTTTCGCGGCGAAGAAGCTGGCGCCGTTCGCGCTGGAGTGGGACGCCGCCAACCACTTCCCGGTCGACGAACTGCGCGAGGCGTCCGAGCTCGGGATGGGCGCCATCTACTGTTCGGAGGACGCCGGCGGCAGTGGCCTGCGTCGTCTCGACGGGGTGCGCATCTTCGAGCAACTGGCGTACGCCGATCCGGCCGTCGCGTCGTTCCTGTCCATCCACAACATGTGCACGTGGATGGTCGACAAGTACGGCACCGAGGAGCAGCGTTCGACCTGGGTGCCGCGCCTGGCGACCATGGAGACGGTCGCGAGTTACTGCCTGACCGAGCCGGGCGCCGGCTCGGACGCGGCCGCGCTCGCGACCCGCGCCGAGCGGTCCGGTGACGAGTACGTGCTCACCGGGGTGAAGCAGTTCATCTCCGGCGCCGGGTCGTCGGACCTGTACGTCATCATGGCCCGCACGGGCGACGCAGGTCCCAAGGGGATCTCCACGTTCCTGGTCGAAAAGGGCTCGCCCGGACTGAGTTTCGGAGCCCAGGAGCACAAGATGGGCTGGCATGCGCAGCCCACGGCGCAGGTCATCCTCGACGAGGTGCGGGTGCCGGCGACGAGCCTGCTCGGCGGTACCGAGGGCCTCGGCTTCGGCATCGCGATGAACGGACTGAACGGCGGCCGCATCAACATCGCGGCGTCGTCGCTCGGTGGCGCCCAGGCCGCGTTCGACAAGGCGGCCGCCTATGTCGCCAGTCGCCGTGCCTTCGGGCACGCGCTCATCGACGAGCCGACCATCCGGTTCACCCTCGCCGACATGGCGACCTCCCTGCAGGCGTCGCGTCTGATGTTGTGGCAGGCGGCGTCGGCGTTGGACGACGACGCGCCCGACAAGGTCGAGCAGTGCGCGATGGCCAAGCGTTTCGTCACCGACACGTGCTACGAGGTCGCCGACCAGGCGTTGCAGCTGCACGGCGGATACGGATATCTCACCGAGTACGGAATCGAGAAAATCGTCCGCGACCTCCGTGTGCACCGCATCCTGGAGGGGACCAACGAGATCATGCGGGTCGTGCTCGGCCGCTCGATCGCGACCCGCTACCGGGACAGCTGAATCCGCTCCACACAACCACTTTCGTAGGAAGCAGAGACAATGACGACGATCGCCTTCCTCGGCCTCGGCAACATGGGTGGCCCGATGGCCGCCAACCTGGTCAAAGCCGGCCACACCGTTCGCGGGTTCGATCCGGTTCCCGAGGCGGTGAAGACCGCCCAGGACAACGGCATCGAGACCTTCCCGGCCGCGATCGAGGCCGTGTCCGCCGCCGAGGTCGTGATCACGATGCTGCCCAACGGCGGCATCGTGAAGAAGCTGTACGACGACATCCTCCCGGCCACCCCGACCGGTGCGCTGTTCATCGACTCGTCGACGATCTCCGTCGACGATGCGCGAGAGATCCACCGGCTCGCCTCCGAGCACGGCTTCGCACAGGTCGACGCACCGGTCTCGGGTGGGGTCAAGGGAGCCGTCGCCGGCACCCTCGCGTTCATGGTCGGCGGTGAGGACGAGGCCTTCGCCGCCGCCCGCGGGACCCTGGATCCGATGGCGGGCAAGATCATCCACTGCGGCGCCGCCGGCGCCGGCCAGGCCGCCAAGGTGTGCAACAACATGGTCCTCGCCGTCCAGCAGATCGCGGTGGGGGAGGCCTTCGTCCTCGCCCAGAAGCTCGGGCTCGACGACCAGGCGCTCTACGACGTGATCACCGGCGCCACCGGCAACTGCTGGGCCGTGCAGACCAACTGCCCGGTCCCGGGGCCGGTCCCGACCTCGCCCGCGAACAACGACTTCAAGCCGGGCTTCGCGACCGCCCTGATGAACAAGGACCTCGGCCTGGCGATGGACGCCGTCGCCAGCACCGGGGCCCGCGCACCGCTGGGCACCCACGCCGCACAGCTCTACCGCAACTTCGCCGAACAGCACGCCGACCTCGACTTCAGCGCGATCATCACCTCGCTGCACTAGTCGTTCGACGCTACCCTCAGATCCGTATGACGTTGTGTCCGTATTCCGGACGCAACGTCATACGGGTACAACCGGCTGCTCGATCGAGCGCAGCTCGGACGTTCGCAGCGACCTCTGTCGGGCGGTCGACGAGGTCAGCCCAGGTGAAGTTGAGGACCGTCCACCCTTTCGCGGTCAGGAGATTTCTCTTCACCCGGTCCCGCTGGAAGGTTCGCGTGTCCCGGTGGAACGCGAAACCGTCGATCTCGATGGCGACCTTCACGTCTGGAAACGCGAAATCGATGACGTAGCCGTGGGCAGGCATGTTCGCCACCCATCCGGTGAGCCCGCCCGCGGTGAACAATCGGACCGTCATCCGCTCGGCTTCCGAACGAGCCCCCTCCCCGAGCAGCCGCAGATACGACGCAACGCGCGGAGCGCCATGGCGTCGGGGATAGCGGGCGTGGGCAACCAGGAGCGCGTCGACGGTCACCCGCTTCGTCAACAGGGCGGAGTCGATGACGCTGATCCCCAACTCCAACGATGCGTCGAGGACGGTCATGGCAGGCGCGGTGGTCCGAAGTCCTCGGTGTACCGCGATGTCCTCGTCGTGCAGGTGCCGGTACCGAACCACCGCGGTTGCCGACGATCGTCGTGCCTTACCCCGGGTTCCCGTGTAGACGACGTGCTTTCTGGGCTCGGTGTCGTGGAGTCCGAGCCACCAGGCGGCCGCTGCACCGCCCAGAACCGCATCGGCATGCACCGACAGCACCGCGATCCGGGCCTGGGCACACGCCGCTCGGGCATGCCCGGTCACCAGATACACACCGCGGGCCACCGCGGTCCACTCCCCGGCTGCCACTCTGCGGCGGATCGTCGACGAGTCCGCGCCGCACTCACGAGCTTCTCGGGCTGAGAAGATGCCGTCGCGGCGAACTGTCAATTCGGTGATGTCCATGATGCTTCGACGCCGCCGACGGTAATGCGGTTCCCATCGGCGGCGGCGCGAGAGACCTGTATGACATCGGGTCCGGAAACCGACTACAAAGTCATACCGATCAGAAGTCCCCGTTGTGCTTCCGCAGTGACTGGATCGCGCCGACGAGCCCGGTCATCTCGTCGTCGGACATGCCGACGTCGCCGAAGACCTCGCTGTTGAGGGTCTCCGTCGCGTCGCTCACCGTCTTCTGTCCGAGCTCGGTGATCTCGACGAGTGTCGTGCGTCCGTCGGTGGGATGTGGGACGCGGCGGACGAGTCCGCCCTCTTCGAGCCGGCGGATCGCGTGGGTCACGCTGGTGACATGGACCTGGAGCCGGTCGCTCGCCTTGGTGATGGGCAGGGAGCCGTGCCGCGAGAACGCCAGCAGCCGGAGGAGTTCGAAGCGGGAGAAGCTGAGGTCGTACGGCCGGAGCGCGGCCTCGACGCGGGCGAGCAGGATCTGGTGCGCACGCATCACCGAGGTGACCGCCACCATGCCGTCGGCGACCTCGCCCCACCCCGCCTGGGTCCAGTTCTCCCGTGCCTCGGCGATGGGGTCGAAATCCATGCTGCGCCCTGCCATACCGACACCCTAGTGGCCCGTCGCGGTCAGGCGGGAGTGCGCCACCCGTCGATGACGGCGGTTGCGGCGGCCACCGGGTCGGCTCCCTCCGGGTAGTTGCCGGACAGCAGGAGCGTCGCCATGCCGTGCACCTGCGCCCACAACGACGCGACGACGGTGTCGGTGTCCGCGGCACGGAGCAGCCCGGCTCCGATCGCTGCCTGCACTCCCTCGCGTAACGGGGTGATCGCGCGCTTCGCGGCCGCGCGGGTCTCCTCGGTGCGCTCGACTCCCACGAGCGCATCCCCGAACATCAGCTCGTACAGCCGGGGATTCTCCAGCGCCCACCCGACGTAGGCGATCCCCAGACCGGTCAGCGTCGCCGGGTCGGCAGCACCCGCGGCGGCGGAGCGCTGTGCATGCGCGAACGAGTCGAACGCGCGCACCAGGATCGCGCGTGACAAACCTTCTTTGTTGCCGAACAGGGAGTAGACCGCGGCGGTGGACGTGTCGGCGGCGTGGGCCACCTGTCGAACCGACAGTGCGCCGATGCCGTTCGCGGCCACCATGCGAACCGCTTCGTCGAGTAACCGGGTACGCACGTCGTCGGTATGGGATCGCGGTCTTGCCATGATCCCGATGATTTCATAACATCGTTTCATAACAACGTTAGAAAATGAATCCGGAGGTCACCATGTCTTCTCGTCGAGCCGCCCGGATGACCAATGCCGTTCCACCCGCGGGCACGGCGGTGTTCGTGATCGGGATGCGGGTGACCCGTCCGTGGCGTGTGCGTGCCTGGCTCCCCGTGATGGCGGCGATGCCGAAGATGCTGATCCACCTCCGGCGGCGACCGGAAGCCGGCATGCTCGACGCCCGTCTGTATATGGGCCGCTCCCTCATGGTGCTGTCGTACTGGCGCAGCGCCGACGATCTGAGGCGATTCGCGTCCGACCCCGGCGCGCCGCACCTGCCTGTCTGGCGGTGGTTCAACCGGGAACTCGCCGACACCGACTCCGTCGGGATCTGGCACGAGACCTACGTCGTCGGCAAACACGAGTCCATCTCGAGCGGGATGGCCCCGCAGGGTCTGGCGCGGGCGGTCGGATGGTGCCCGGTCGGGGCGGGGACGGCCACCGCTGCCGGTCGTCTGGCTCGAAGCCGGCCGGATGTGGACCGTGTCGTATCGGTGAATGACACTGCGAATCCGAGTGATTCACCGGAGTGATTACATCAAAGTGTGACCGGAGTATCCGACGATATTCCGAGGTTTAGCGTGAAGAAGTTATTCGTTAGCAATAGAACCTAACAGTACATATGACCTTTCTGGGCGATTCGTGACCAATGTGTTCAATGGTGCCAATGGTGCATGGGCTCAAATCACAACTGTCGCTTGATGTTTGACACAAGAGTCAAGACTGATGAATCCGCATTCGATTTTTTTGCATGCGTAACTGAAAATCAGAGACATGCCCGAAAATCCATGCTTTTCGGGAAACTCATCCGATGAGACCATTCGATGTTTCGTGACGTTTTCGAGACGTTATCCCAGGTCTCATTACCGCACCTTTACCCACATTTTGCCTTTGCCGAAAATTGATGTCGGCGAATGTTAATCGGGAGTAATGTTCCGATTTGTCGACGGGGCGACAGCTCTCCAGGGGGGCTTCTTGGCTTGATCTTGCGCGGGGTCGTGGAATTCTTCGTCCCGTGGTCTGCGGGGTCCGCTCGGGTCGTCCCGCCTCGGACGAGTGCGATCTATACGAACGCATGGAGGCCAAGTGACCATCTCCGACAAGGACCTCGTACACCCGTCCGCGCATGCCGCGACGACCCAGCCCACAACCGACGGCCGTTCGCCGAAACCGGTCGGCGCCGACGCCCCGACGAGACCGGACTCCGGCATCGACTCGCTGCCGCTGTCCGCCGCGCAACGCGGGATCTGGTTCGCGCAGCATCTCGCCGGGGACCTGCCGATCTCGGTGGCGCAGTACGTCGACATCGATGGCGAGCTGGACACCGAGTTGCTGGCAAGGGTCTGCCGGATCACCGGGCGGGAGTTCGGATCGGGGCACCTCCGTCTGATCGTCGTCGACGGCGAACCACGGCAGTACGTGGCCGCGCAGGGCGGCCCGGTGAGCACCGTGGACCTGCGGGACGAGGCCGATCCGATCGCCTCGGCTCATCGGCTGATGCTGCTCGACTACACGAGACCGCTCGATCTGCTCGCGGATCACCTGATGACGAGCATCGTCTACCGAGTCGGGGACGAGCACTACATCTGGTATCTCCGTGCCCACCACATCGCGCTCGACGGGTTCGCCGCCGTGACGATGGTCCGGCGGATCACCGAGTTGTACAACGCTGCGGTTCGCGGCGACGCGGCCCCGCCGTCGAAGGCGAGCGACATCGCCGACATCATCGCCCAGGATGCGTCGTATCCGGGGTCGACCCGTCACGACAACGACCGGAAGTACTGGAGCGAACACCTCGAGGGCGCCCCACCGGTCGTCACGCTGGCCGGGCGGCACGGCAAGCCGACGCTGCACCCGATCCTGGTGAGCGCGCCGATACCCGAGGACACGGCTCGACTCCTCGACGTCGCCGCGCACGAGGGAGGCGGCGTCACCCCGGTGATCGTCGCGGCCTTCGCCGCGTACCTCGCGCGGATGACCGGAAGTGCCGAGGTGCTCCTCAGTCTGCCGGTGTCCGGCAGGCACTCGGCCGTGCTGCGCAGGTCAGGCGGCATGGTCGCGAACGTGGTGCCGCTGCGCGTCCCCGTCGCCGGCCGCACCCTCGGCGACGTGGTGACCTCCGTGCAGGGCGAGCTCCTGAGCGCCCTGCGCCGCCAGCGGTACCGCCAGGAGGACATCTTCGCCGACATGGGGATGGCGCGCGACGAGTCGGCGGCGTTCGGGCCCGCGGTGAACCTCATGATGGTCGACAGCGAGGTCGTCCTGGGCGAGGTCACCGGGCGGTTGCATGTGCTGACCTCCGGTCCGACGTCCGATCTGTTCGTCAACATCTACCCGGGAGCGGGTAAGAGCAGCACGCACATCGACCTGCAGGGCAATCCGAACATCTACACCCCCGACGAGCTCACCGCGCACCACCGTCGGTTCCTGATGTTCCTGCACGAGTTCCTCGGCGGGGCGCCCGACGACCACGTGGGACGACTCCCGGTGCTCGACGAGCAGGAGCGCGCGACGTTGCTCCCCGTCCGGGGCGCCCAGGCCGCCCGGCCACGGCTGCTGGCCGAGATACTCGCCGACACCGTTGCGCGCCATGGTGATTCGATCGCGGTCTGCGCTCCGGGGCGATCGATGACCTATCGCGAACTGGATGCCGCCTCGTCGCGACTCGCGCATCGCCTGCTGGCCGCCGGCTGTGCGCCGGAGGAGTCGGTCGCCGTCCTGCTGCGGCGATCCCTGGACACCGTCGTGGCCGTCTGGGCGGTGGCGAAGACCGGGGCCGCGATCGTTCAGGTGGATCCCGAGTACCCGCGCAAGCGGATCGAGCACATCTTCGCCGACAGCGGCGCCCGGGCCGCGATCACCGTCGACGAGTTCGCCGATCGCGTCCCGCCGGCAGCAATCCGGATCGACGTCGGTGACCTCGCGCAGGGCGACGGCGCCGACGACCTGGGCGCAGGTGCCGGCACCGACGGCGCGGTGCGTGCGCGGCTCGAGAACGTCGCGTACCTGACCTACACATCCGGCTCGACCGGTGTGCCGAAGGGTGTGCAGGTCACCCACTCCGGCCTGGCGAGTCTCATCGCCGACCGGACCGAGGCGTACGGGCTCGGGCCCGCGTCGCGGGTGTCCTATGCGCTGTCGCCGAGCTTCGACGCATCGATGGAACAGCTCCTGACCTGCTTCGCGACCGGAGCCGCGCTGGTGATCGTGCCTCCGGAGATCATCGGCGGCGACCGACTCACCCGGTTGCTGGCCGACGAGCGCGTGACCCACCTGACCCTGACGCCCGCGATGCTGGCGACCGTCGAACCGGAGCCGCTGACCCGGCTGCAGACGGTCGTCGTCGGCGGCGACAGGTGCGCGCCGCACGTCGTCGAACGCTGGACGCGGTCGGCGACGATGATCAACGAGTACGGACCGACCGAGTCGACGATCACGGCCTCGAGTTCGGTTGTCGAGCCCACCGGGAACGTCACCGTGGGCGGCCCCATCCGTGGGACCTCGGTGATGGTCCTCGACCACGCGCTGGAGCCGGTGCCGATGGGGACCGCGGGCGAGCTGTACCTCGCCGGCCCCGGGCTGGCGCGCGGCTACGCGCACCTGTCCGGTCAGACCGCGGCTCGATTCGTGGCCCATCCGCACGGCGCGCCCGGCGCTCGTATGTACCGGACCGGCGATCTCGCCCGCTGGGTGGGACCGTCGGCATCTCCGAGACTGGAGTTGTTGGGCCGCACCGACTTCCAGCTGAAGATCCGCGGCTACCGGATCGAGCCCGGCGAGATCGATGCCGCCCTCACCGGCCACGCCGCGGTGGACCAGTCCGTCACCGTGCCCGCACGCAACCACGCCGGCACGACCGTCCTGGCCTCGTACGTGGTGCCGGCCGCGGGTGAGCGGGCCGAGCCGGCGGAGCTGGAGCGTTTCGCGCGCGAATGTCTGCCGCCGCACCTGGTCCCGGCCGTCATCACGACTCTCGACGCCCTTCCGCTGAACTCGTTCGGCAAGGTCGACCGGCGAGCCCTGCCCGCACCCGTGTTCGCCTCCGCGCGGTCTGGCCGGCCGCCGTCCACTCCCCGGGAATACCAACTGGCGCAGCTCTTCTCCGAAGTCCTGGGAGTGGCGGAGGTGGGTGCCGACGACAGCTTCTTCGTCCTCGGCGGGGACAGCATCCTGTCGATCCAGCTCGTGGCGCGGGCGAAGACGAACGGACTGTCGTTCACCACCCAGGACGTGTTCGAGCACAAGACCGTCGCCGCCCTCGCCGCGATGGCGTCCGACGTCGCCGACGACACCGGACTGGGCGAGCTGCCCGGCGGTGCCATCGGGTCCCTACCGCTGTCGCCGATCATGCACGCGATGCTCGAACGCGGTCCCATCGACCGGTTCGGCCAGGCGGCGCTCGTCGAACTCCCGCCCGCCGTCGAACGCGACGAACTGGTGCGCACGCTCAGCGCCGTCCTGGATCGGCACGACATTCTCCGGGCCGCGCTGGTCGACGATCTCGCCGACCAGCCGCACGTGGTGGTCCGCCCGCCCGGCGCGATCGACGCCGGCGAGGCGCTGGAGCACGTGTGGCTGGAACGACGCGACGCCGACGAGGTCGACCGGCACCTCCAGGCCGCCGCCGACCGGCTGGACCCGCGGGCCGGTGAGCTGGTGAGGTTCGTCTGGATGCAGGATCGGGACCGCACCGTCCCCGACCTGATGTGGCTCGTCATCCACCATCTGGCCGTCGACGGGGTCTCCTGGCGGATCATCCTCGCCGACCTGGCGATGGCCTCGCACCACGTCCGAGAGGGTAGAGCGCCGCGTTTCGGTCCGCCGACCACGTCGGTGCGGCGCTGGGTCCACGGCCTGGTGGAGCAGGCCCCCGCGCGCACCACGGCCGAACTCGATCGGTGGACAGAGGTCATGGCGCCGGACGACCGGTTGCTCGGTCGTCGCGCGCTCGACCCGGATCGCGACATCGTCGCCACCGCCGGCCGTCTGCGGATGCGGATTCCGGCGGACGTGACCGAGGCGGTGCTCACCACCATCCCGGCGCGCTTCCACGGGAGTGCCAACGATGCCCTGCTCGCGGCTCTGGCCCTGGCGCTCGCGCAGTGGCGACGCCGGTGCGGGCAGGACGACGGCAGTGAACTGATCGCACTCGAAGGTCACGGCCGTGAAGAGGCCGCGGTACCCGGTGCGGACCTCACCTCGACGGTCGGCTGGTTCACCTCACGCTTTCCCGTCCGGCTCGAGCTGCACGGCGTCGACGTCGAGGACGCCCTGACCGGTGGCGAGGCCGCGGGGCGGGCGATCAAACAGGTCAAGGAACAGCTGCGCGCGGCACCCGATCACGGCGTCGGCTACGGCATGGTCCGATACCTCGATCCGATCGGTCGCGACCGGCTCGGCAGCCGGCCCGAACCCCAGATCAGCCTCAATTACCTGGGCCGGATGGGGACCGGCGACCACACCGGTCCCTGGATGCCGGCACGCGGCTTCGACGCGCTGGCCGGGACCGGTGACCCCTGGATGGCCCTGCCCGCCGTCATCGACATCAATGCGATCGCCGAACAGGGTCCGGCCGGCCTCGAACTCGATGCCGGGTGGGACTACGCATCCCTGGTGCTCGACCGGGTCGACGTCGAGGAGCTCGCGGGCCTGTGGGTGCAAGCGCTGAAGGGCCTCGCCCAGCACGTGCGCTCCGGTACGGCCGGCGGGCACACGCCGTCGGACTTCCCGCTGGTCTCGGCCACCCAGGCGGAAGTCGACGGATGGACCCGGGCCCACCCCTCGATCGTCGACGTGTGGCCGCTGACCGCGCTGCAGTCCGGACTGCTGTTCCACGCCACCTACGACGACGCCGCCGACGGCTACACGGTGCAGGCCGAACTGCGGCTGGGCGGGCACCTGCGACCAGAACGGATGCGGCGTGCGGCGCAGGCGCTGATCGACCGGCACGACAGTCTCCGCGTCGCGTTCGTCGAGACGGGCGCCGGGCCGCGCCAGATCCTCCTCGACGACGTGTCCGTCGACTGGTCGGACTCCGACCTCACCGGCATCGCCGACACCGGCGACCGGGACCGCGCACTGCGCGGACTCATCGCCGAGTCGGCCGCTCCGTTCGACCTGGCCCGTCCGCCACTGCTGCGTTTCCGGCTGGTCCGGACGGGCAGCGGCGATACCGCGGACGCCGACGAGTACCTGCTGTCGATCACCAACCATCACATCGTGCTCGACGGGTGGTCGATGCCCGTGCTCATCTCCGAGCTGTTGGGCCTGTACCTCACCGACGGCGACGAGAAGGGAGACACCGGTCTCCCGGCGCCCCGGACGTTCCGGGACTACCTGCAGTGGCTGCACACCCGCGACCACGACGCGACGACGCGCGCGTGGCAGGAGACCCTCGCCGGGATCGAGAGCCCGACGCGGCTCACCGGTGTCCCGGAACGCGGCGCCACCGGCGAGGTCGGCGAGACCGGCCTCGAACTCGACATCGCGACGACGGAGGCGATCGCGGGACTCGGACGTGCCCACGGCGTCACCGCCAACACCTCGATCCAGGTGGCCTGGGCGTTGCTGCTCTCGATCATGACCGGACGGTCCGACGTCGTGTTCGGCAACACGGTGTCCGATCGTCCCGCCTCCATCCCGGGCATCGAGCAGATGATCGGACTGTTCATCAACACCCTCCCGGTACGAATCCGGCTCGACCCGGACGAGCGCGTGGTCGACCTGCTCACGCGGGCGCAGTCCGAGCAGGCGGCGATGCTCGACCACCGCGATATCGGTCTGGCCGAGCTGCAGCGGGTGACCGGGGTGGCCGACATGTTCGACACCGCGACCGTGCTGGAGTCCTACCCCGTCGATCCCGACGAGATCAACCGCATGCTCGCCGACGCGGGGCTGCGCTGGAACGGCCTGACCGCGCACGACGCGACCCCGTATCCGGTCAGCCTCCAGGTCACACCGCCCCGGCCCGGCCGAGCCGACCATTCGGCCACCGATCGGTCCGGCACCTATGAACTGGTGCTGAAATACGCCGTCGACCGCCTCGACCGGGAGTCCGCCGACGTGCTGCTCGAGCGGTTCGTGCTGCTGCTGCGGCAGATCGCCGCCGAACCGGGCCGCAAGGTCGCCGCGCTGGCCTCGTGCTGGGACACCGAACGCAGCGCACTGTGCCCGATCGAGGGCCCGCCCGCGGTGTCGGCCCGCGTGCTCCGGGACATCCTCGCGGAGACCGCCCGGCTGTACCCCGAGGCGCCTGCGGTAGGGGCCGACGGCGCCACCATGACCTACCGCGAACTGGAACGCCGCGGCGATCGGCTCGCGGGTGAACTCGCCGCTCGTGGCGTCGGTCCGGAAACCGCAGTGGCGCTGGCGGTCCCGCGATCGGCCGCCCTCATCGTGGCGATCTGGGCGGTCGCGCGGACCGGAGCTGCCTTCGTCGCCGTCGACCCGGGAAACCCGGCGTACCGCATCGCCGAGCTGCTCACCGACGCGAGATCCACCATCGGGGTGACCGTCGACGCCGTCGTCCCGAACCTCCCGGACACCGTCGAGTGGCTGACCCTGGTCGGCCCCGGCACGCTTCCGCTGGGGGAGGGCGTCGCGTTCTCGGACCGGCCGGACCGCTCGCGCCCGCTCCGGCCCGACAATGCGGCCTACCTCATCTTCACGTCCGGTTCCACCGGCCGGCCCAAGGCCGTCCACATCACCCACCGCGGTCTCGCCGACCGGGTCGTCGAATACGCGGAATCGTTCGCCGTGCAGCCGGATTCGACGATCCTGCAGGTCGCGTCGCCAGGTTTCGACGCCTGTGTCTCCGAAGTGCTGGTCGCGCACAGCGCCGGCGCGTGCCTGGTCGTCGCGCCGCCGGAGGTCTACGGCGGCTCCGAGCTCGAGGACCTGTTGCGGACCGAGCGGGTGTCGCACGCGATCATCACGCCGACCGTGCTGAACACGATGGACCCGTCCCGCCTGCCGGCACTGCGGATCATCGCGGTGGTCGGCGAGGCGACGGGCGCGGACATCGTGAACCGGTGGTCGCCGGGGCGTCGTCTGATGAACCACTACGGACCCACCGAGACCACGATCTGGGCGACCGGGGCCAACGATCTCCGGCCCGGTGAGCCGGTCACGATCGGAGAGCCGATCCGGGGTGTGTCGGCGTTCGTGCTCGACACCTGGTTGCGCCCGGTGCCCGTCGGGGTGGTCGGCGAACTCTATCTCGGCGGCCCCGGCCTCGCCCGCGGCTACTTCGACCGCCCGGGCGTCAGCGCCACACGATTCGTGGCGGACCCCGTCCGCGGTTCCGGCGAACGCCTGTACCGCACCGGCGATGCGGTGCGGTGGGTACGCGCGGAGGGCGCTCTCCGACTGGAGTACCTGGGGCGCAACGACCATCAGGTGAAGATCCACGGCCTGCGGATCGAGACCGGGGACATCGATGCCCACCTCGCGCGCAACGCCGGTGTCGCCCAGTCGGCCACGGTGCTCCAGCGCGGACCGGGGGGTCGACCGGTGATCGTGTCCTACGTCGTGGGCACGCCCGACGAGACGATGGACGTGCACGCACTGCACGACGAACTCGCGAACACATTGCCGCACTACATGGTTCCCGCGGCGATCGTCGAACTGGAGTCGATGCCCGTCACCCGATCCGGCAAGGTCGACACGAAAGCTCTGCGGCAGTGCGACTTCCGGGCCGAGAGCAGCGGCGGACGGCCGCCGGAGACGGCCGCCGAGCGGATCATCGCCGCCCTGTTCGCCGAGGTGCTGCAGCTCGACGACGTCACCGCCGACGACAACTTCTTCACGCTCGGCGGTGACAGCATCGTCTCGATGCAGCTGGTCGCGTCGGCGAAAGCCGCCGGCCTGTCCATCACCCCGCGCGCGGTCTTCGAGGCGAAGACCGTGGCCGCACTCGCCGCCGTCGCGACCGGGACCGACGGTGTCCGGCGCTCGAGCGGAAGCGCGGAAGCCCCGGCCGCCGAGTCGGCCGCGCACCTGGAGGAGTTGCCGGACATCGACCTCGACGGTCTCCGGCGTCGGTTCCCGCGGCTCGCGGATGTGTGGCCGCTGTCGCCGACACAGTCGGGTATCCACTTCCATTCGACGCTCGATCCCGACGTCGTGGACGACTACACCGTGCAGTCGACCATCGCCCTGTCCGGTCCGGTCGACGCGGACCTGTTGCACCGCGCGGCGCAGGCTCTCGTGGACCGGCACGACATCTTGCGGACGGCGTTCGTCCCGACGTCGCGGGGTCCCCGGCAGATCGTCGTCAGCGGCGTCGAGGTGCGTTTCCGGGCCGTCGACCTCGCCGGCGGGGACCGGGCAGCGGCCCGCCGGATCGCGGCCGACGACGCCGCCGCGGGTTTCGACCTCGCCGAGCCGTCGCTGATCCGTTTCACCCTCGTGCAGCTCGACCGCGATCGCTTCGCACTCCACGTCACCAATCACCACGTGATCCTCGACGGCTGGTCGATGCCTCTGCTGCTCGGCGAACTCCTGCAGTACTACGGCGATCCCGCGCAGATCGGCGCGGCCGGACCGGCGGCGTCGTACCGGGACTACCTCTCGTGGCTCGCCGATCAGGATCACGACGCCTCGGCGGCCGCGTGGGCGCGGGCCTACGCCGACGTCGACGGCCCCACCCGGGTGACCCGTCGCGGTGCCGCGACCACCGGGGTCGCCGCCGGCGAGATCACGGCCGAACTCCCCGGGCAGGAGTATGCGCGCCTGCGGTCGGCGGCCGCGGAGTCCGCCGTGACGGTCGGCACCGCGTTGTCGGCGGCATGGGCGCTCGTCCTGCGAACCCTCACCGGTGACACTGATGTGGTCCTGGGCTCCGCGGTGGCCGGACGACCACCGGAGCTGCCCGGCGTCGATCGGGCGCTGGGGATGTTCCTCAACACGGTGCCGATCCGCGTCCGTCTCGAACCATCGATGTCGTTGCGTGAGTTGCTGGTACACGTGCAGGACACGAATGCGCTGGTCCTCGACCACCACTACGTCGGACTCCCGGCCATCCACCGCGCGGTGGGCAGGCCGGACCTGTTCGACACCGCGCTGGCCTTCCAGTCGTTCCCGCTGCGCGAGGACGTGCTGCAACAGCTGGTCGCCTCGGCCGGATTGCACGTCGACGGCATCACCGGACTCGACGCCACGCCCTACCCGCTGAGCGTCGTCGTGGCGCCGAAGGTCGACGGTGGCGAGGGCGAACCGGGACTCGGGATCACGGTGCGGTTCCACCGGGACGAGTTCGACGAGAGCCGTGCGCGTGAGATCGTGGACCACTTCGTCGAATGCCTGGCCCGAATCGCCGACGAGCCGGGCTCACGGCTCGGCGACCTCAGCCCGGCCGGGCACGAGGACGGCGCCGGTCGGATCGACGAGATGCCGCAACCGGCGACCCTTCTCGACATTCTCACCGCCGCGGCCGCGCACGACCCGGATGCGAGCGCGGTGACGTGCGGTGAGCGGTCGATGTCGTACCGGCAGCTGACCGACGAGTCCGACCGGGTGGCCCGGCAGATCCTGCGCCGTGCGGAGGGGCGCGTGGTGGCGTGCGCCCTGCCGCGGTCGGTCGAGGCGGTCATCGCGATCTGGGCCGCGGCGAAGGCAGGGGTGCCGTTCCTGCCGCTGGACCCGAACCTGCCCGCCGAACGCCTCGAGTTCGTGCTCGCCGATTCCCGTGCCGGCTCGGGGATCACGGTCGGCGCGTGCCGGGCGGGACTGCCCGACAGCGTCGACTGGATCGTCCTCGACGATCCGCGGGCGGACCCCCGCTCCCTGAGGAGCGAGCTTGCGAGCGTCTCGGACCCCCGCTCCCTGAGGAGCGAGCTTGCGAGCGTCTCGAAGGGTCAACCCTCCGGCCCGGTCACCGATGCCGAACGAGGCGGCCCGATCCGGATCGGGGACAACGCCTACGTGATCTACACCTCGGGGTCCACGGGCACACCGAAGGGTGTGGTCGTCTCCCACCGTGGACTCGCGCATGTCGTCGAGGCCCAGCGTGCGGTCCTCGGCGTCGATCCCTCGTCGACGGTGCTCCAGGTGGCCTCGCCGAGCTTCGACGCCTTCGTGTTCGAGCTGTTGATGGCGCACGGTTCCGGGGGACGGCTGGTCGTGTCGCCGCCGGAGGTCTACGGTGGCCCCGACCTCGCGAACCTGATACGGCGAGAAAAGATCTCACACGCGGTGCTGACACCGTCGGCTCTGGCCACGGTGCCGGCCGACGGTCTCGACGCCCTGCGCGTGCTGGCGACCGCGGGTGAACCGGTCGGTCTCGAGCTGGTCGCCCGCTGGGCTGGTGGACGCCGCATGGTCAACCTCTACGGACCGACCGAAGCCACCATCTGGGCCACCGCGAGCACGCCGTTGCGCGTGGGCGAACCGATCACGATCGGAACCGCGGTGGGGCCCGTCGGCACGTTGGTGCTCGACTCGTGGCTGCGCCCGGTCCCGCAGGGCGTCGTCGGCGAGTTGTACCTCGTGGGACCCGGACTGGCCGACAGTTACGTCGGCCGCGCCGCGACGACCGCCGCGCGATTCGTGCCCTGCCCGGCCGATGGGCCCGGTACCCGGATGTACCGGACGGGTGATCTCGTCCGGATCTCCCGTGCCGGTGAACTGGAGTATCTGGGACGCAACGACTTCCAGGTGAAGGTGCGTGGCACTCGGGTCGAGGTCGCCGAGATAGACGCACGCCTCGGGTCTCGCGACGGCGTCGCGTACGCCGTGACCGTCCCACACGGGGGGAGCGGAACGCCGCAGTGTCTGGTGTCGTACGTGACCGCCGCCCCGGGGGTGTCGCTGTCCGGTGCCGAGCTACGCAGGTCGCTCGAGCAGACGCTGCCCGCCTACATGGTTCCGGCCGCGGTCGTCGTACTGGACGAGATCCCACTCACCCCGACCGGCAAGCTGGATCGGCGTCGACTCCCCGAACCGGTCTTCGCCGCACGGGAATTCCGCGCGCCGTCCAACCGCGTCGAGGCCACGGTCGCCACCGTGTTCGGGGAGGTCCTCGGGATTCGGCGAGTAGGCGCCGACGACGACTTCTTCACCCTGGGCGGCGACTCGCTGAGCGCATCCGTGGTGACCGCGCGGCTGGGTGCGGAGCTCGGGGTCCGGATCCCGCTGCGATCGGTCTTCGAGGCGCCCGGCGTCGCGGCCCTGGCGGAGCTCGCCGCATCGTCGGTCGGCGCCCGGCGTACCCCCTTGACGGCTGCCGTTCGCCCGGAGCGCATCCCGTTGTCGCTGGCGCAGCAGCGGATGTGGTTCCTCAACCGGATGGAGCCCGAGTCGCCGGCCTACAACATCCCGGTGGTCCTCGAGCTGACGGGACACGTGGACCTCTCGGCACTCGAGCAGGCACTGGGGGACGTGGTGGGGCGGCACGAGGTACTGCGGACGATCTATCCCGAGACCGACGGCGAGCCATGCCAACTCATCCTCGACGAGGCCCCGGTGGTCCTGGAGTCGGTCCGGGCGTCTGTCGCCGAGGTCGAGGACGTCGTCGTCGGATTCGTCCGTCGCGGCTTCGACGTGACCGCGTCGGTGCCGATGCGGGTGGCAGTGGTCGCGGTCGATCCGGACGGAGCCGGAGCGGTCCCGGGGTCGCGGGCCGACGGACGTTTCCTGCTGGTGCTCGTGGTCCATCACATCGCCGGGGACGGGCAGTCCATGGCGCCGCTGGCGCGAGATGTGATGACCGCCTACACCGCCCGACTCGCCGGAGGCGAACCGTCCTGGGAGCCACTGGCGATCCAATACGCCGACTACGCCCTGTGGCAGCGAGAGGTTCTCGGCCGCAACGACGATCCGGACTCGCTGATGCGCAGCCAGCTCGACTTCTGGCGGTCGGCCATGGCCGACGCCCCCGACGTGCTCGATCTGCCCACCGACCGGCCGCGTCCGCCGGTGGCGACACTCGCCGGTGGGCAGGTGCCGGTCGCGATCGACGCCCGCCTGCACGGTCAGCTCCTCGCTCTGGCGCGCGCTCACGGCGCGTCGCTGTTCATGGTCCTGCATGCCGCGCTCGCGACGGTCCTCGGCCGGCTGAGCGGCGGGGACGACGTCGTGATCGGCACACCCGTTGCCGGGCGCGGCGAACCGGGCCTGGAACCGATTGTCGGCATGTTCGTGAACACCCTCGCGCTCCGTACCGATCTCGATGCCGCGGAGTCGTTCGCCGGATTGCTCGACCGCGTCCGCGATGTCGACCTGGACGCCTTCGAGCACTCCGACGTACCGTTCGAGCGGATCGTCTCCGAACTCAATCCCCAACGGTCCACCGCCCACCATCCGCTGTTCCAGGTCGCCCTCGCGTTCCAGAACCTGTCCGGCGTCGACCTCGAACTACCGGACCTGCGCGTGTCCCGTGCGCAGGCGGACACCGGCATCTGCCAGTTCGACCTCCAGCTGGTGCTCGCCGAGTCGTACACGGACACCGGAGCGGCGCAGGGGATCTCCGGAACGATGATGTTCGCCCGCGATCTCTTCGACCCGGCGACCGTGGCGGTCTTCGTCCGCCGCCTGCAGCTCGTTCTCGATGCGATCGTCACCGACGCGTCGACCCCCGTCGGCGACATCGACTGGCTCGGTGGCACCGAGCGCGCCGAACTGCTGTCGGTCGTCGGATCGGGTGCGGTGACCGAGCCCAGGCTGCTGCCGGAGGTCTTCGCGAACGCCGTCGAGATCGATCCCGACGGTGCGGCGGTGATCGCCGGCGACGTCGAGCTGTCCTACGGTGACCTCGATCGCCGATCGAATCGTCTTGCTCGGCAGCTGATCCGGAGCGGAGCTGCACCGGAGCGGCCGGTGGTGGTGGCCGTCGAGCGGTCGGTCGACTCACTGGTGGCCTGGTGGGCTGTCGTGAAGTCGGGTGCCCCCTATGTTCCGGTCGATCCGCACTACCCGGCTGCACGCATCGAGCAGATGGTGTCCGATTCCGCTGCGTCACTGGGGATCACGACAGGCCAATCGCGGCCGGCGTTGTCCGGCGCGGTCGACTGGGTGGTCCTCGACGATCCCGCGACCACCACAGCGGTCGACGAACAGTCGTCCTCGCCGATCGAACAGTCCGATCGGGTGTGCCCGGTCCGACCCGCGAACACCGCGTGGGTCGTCTTCACATCCGGTTCGACCGGCGTGCCGAAGGGTGTCGCCGTCTCGCATGCGGGCGTCGCGGACTACCTCGCCACGCTGCACGCCGACCGATCCGGCGGAACAGCCCCGCGGGTCCTGCATTTCGCCTCCCCGTCCTTCGACGCATCGCTGCTGGAGATCTTGCTGGCAGTGAGCGCCGCAGGCACGCTGGTGGTGGCACCCACCGGGATGCGGGGCGGTCGGGAACTGGCCGACTTCCTCCGCCACCACCGCGTCTCCCACGCATTCGTCACCCCGGCCGCGCTGGCCTCGGTGGACCCGGACGGGCTCGACGACCTGCGGGTCGTCCTGTCGGGAGGTGACGAGGTGCCGACCGATCTGGTGAGCCGGTGGGTGGGTACCGATCCGGCCGGCGCCAGGCAGTTCCGCGTGCTGTACGGCCCCACCGAGACGACCATCGTGGCCACCGCGACGGTTCCGATGCGGGTGGGGGAACGTTCGACGATCGGGTCGGCGGTCGCCGGAATGCAGACACTCGTGCTCGACCCGCGCCTGCACCCGGTGCCGGACGGGGTCGCCGGCGAACTCTACCTCTCCGGACCCGCGCTGGCGCGCGGTTATCTGAACCGCCCGGGGGTGTCGGCGGCCCGGTTCGTCGCCCACCCCGCCGGCCGTGCGGGAGAACGCGCGTACCGGACGGGTGACATCGTCCGCCGGAACTCTGCGGGACGACTGGAATTTCTGGGACGCAACGACTTCCAGGTGAAGGTGCATGGCTTCCGGGTCGAACTCGGGGAGATCGACGCGGCGCTGGCCGACCGGGCCGCGGTGGCCTTCGCCGTCACCGTTCCGCGGCACGACCCCGG
This sequence comes from Gordonia sp. KTR9, assembly GCF_000143885.2. NCBI lineage: Bacteria > Bacillati > Actinomycetota > Actinomycetes > Mycobacteriales > Gordoniaceae > Gordonia > Gordonia sp. KTR9. The sequence goes on along the minus strand of NC_018581.1, from coordinate 4,401,172 downwards.
TATCGGCATGCGGCTGGTGTCCTACGTGGTGCCCGCGCCGGGCGTCGCCCTCGTCGGCGAGAAGTTGCGTGCCGGGCTCGGCGAGGTCCTGCCGTCGTACATGGTTCCGGCCGCGGTCGTGGTCCTCGACGAGATCCCGCTGACGCCGAGCGGGAAACTCGACCGGCGTGCCCTACCCGCACCCGTCGTCACCACCAGGAGCTTCCGTGCGCCGGCCACGCCGGTCGAGGAGATCGTCGCGGGAGTGTTCGCCGACGTCCTGTCCGTCGGCGCCGCGGTGGGTGCCGACGACGACTTCTTCGACCTCGGTGGGAACAGCCTCGCCGCCACCCGGGTGGTGGCGAGAATCGGTGCGGCGCTCGACACCACGATCCCGGTCGCGATGCTCTTCGAGGCGTCCACGGTGACGCGGCTGGCGGCGCGCGCGGAATCCCACGCGGACACCGGACGCGTCGGCCTGGTGGCGCACACTCGTCCGGAACGGGTCCCGCTGTCCTACGCCCAGCAGCGCATGTGGTTCCTGAACCGGATCGAACCCGAGTCGCCCGCGTACAGCATCCCGATCGTGGTGCGGCTGTCCGGCAGCCTCGATGTCGACGCGCTCCACCGGGCGATCGGCGACGTCGTCGACCGCCACGAGATCCTGCGTACCGTGTATCCCTTCGCCGAGGGGGAGCCGGCCCAGGTGATCCTCCCGGCCGAGGCCGACGTCGTCCCGATGGAGGTCACCCGGCTCGCCGAACACGAGGTGGACCAGGCGATCTCGGATCTGATCGGGACACCGTTCGATCTGACCGCCCAGGCGCCGACGCGCATCGTGCTCTTCGAGCTCGGCGGTGACGAATGGGTGCTCGCCGTCGTCCTGCACCACATCGGCGGAGACGGGTCGTCGTTGACGCCGCTCGCGCGGGACATCATGACGGCCTACGTCGCGCGTACGCAGGGGGAGGCGCCCGGATGGGAGCCGCTGCCGGTGCAGTATGCGGACTACGCGATCTGGCAACGCGCCGTCCTGGGTTCCGAGTCGGACCCGGACTCGTTGCTGCGCGCGCAGATCGACTATTGGGCGGAGCAGTTGGCCGACACACCACCGCTCCTCGAACTGCCCACCGACCGGCCGCGCCCGGCCACGCAGTCCTACGCCGGGGACTCGGTCGGCCTCACCGTCGACGCCGATCTGCACGCCGGGCTCCAGCGGGTTGCCCGCGCGCACAACACGACCCTGTTCATGGTCTTCCACGCCGCGCTGGCGGCTGTGCTCGCCCGGCTCGCCGCGACCGACGACGTCGCCATCGGCACCCCGTACGCCGGACGCGGGGAACGCGAGCTCGACGAACTGATCGGCATGTTCGTCAACACCCTCGTCCTCCGCACGAGGGTGCGCAGCGGGATGTCGTTCGGCGAGTTGATCGACGACGTGCGCGTCACCGACCTCGCGGCGTTCGGTCACGCCGACGTCCCGTTCGAGCGGCTAGTCTCCGAACTCAACCCCGTTCGCTCCGACGCCCACAACCCCCTCTTCCAGGTGATGCTGGCGTTCCAGAACATCTCCACCACCGACATCGAACTACCCGAACTGTCGGTGCGTGCTGTCGAACCGGACACCGGACTGGCCCTGTTCGACCTGCAGGTGACGGTGGCCGACACCTACGACGCGAACGGCGCGCCGGCCGGCATCACCGGCGGGGTCACCTTCGCGGCCGACATCTTCGACGCCTCGACCGTGGAGCGGTTCGTCGAGCGGCTGGTGGGGATGCTCGAGGCCGTGGCGACCGACGTCGATCGTCCCGTCCACGACGTCGAGTTGCTCGACGACGCCGAACGGTATGCGGCGCTGGAGGGTCCGAACGCGACGTCGCACGACGTGAACTCCGCCGAAACCCTGGCCTCGATGTTCGCCGCAGCCGCTCTCGCACACGCCGATGACATCGCGGTGGTCTCCGGGACGGTCTCGCAGAGCTATGCGGAGTTCTCCGGGCGAGTGAATCGGCTGGCCCGCTGGATGATCGCGCGGGGAGTGGGTCCGGACGCGCTGGTCGCTCTTCGCATGCGGCGCTCGCTCGACCAGCTCACCGCGATGTACGCGGTGCACGCCGCGGGCGGTGGCTATGTGCCGATCGACCCGGATCATCCCACCGAGCGGATCGACTACATGATCGAGTGCGCCGAGCCCGTGCTGGTGCTGTCCTCACTCGACGCCGTCGACCTGTCGGAGTTCGATGACTCGCCGGTGACCGACGACGCCCGGATCACACCGCTGAACCCGGATGCCCTCGCCTACGTGCTGTTCACCTCCGGTTCCACGGGAAGGCCCAAAGGTGTTGCCGTGTCGCACCGTTCGGTGGTCAACCAGGTGCGCTGGATCTGTGCCGAGTACGGGCTCGACCGGGCGGACGTGGTGTTGCAGAAGACCCCTGCGACGTTCGACGTGTCGGTGTGGGAACTGTTCGCGACACTGGCGGTGGGTGCCCGGCTGGTCATCGCGCGACCGGATGGCCACACCGATCCGCGATACCTGGCCGAGGTCATGTCCGCCCATCGGGTCACCGTCACGTCGTTCGTGCCGTCGATGCTGGCGGTGTTCGCCGATGCCCTGCCCGTCGGCTCGGTGACGTCGCTGCGGGCACTGCTCGTGGCCGGTGAGGCATTCGGGCCCGACGTGGTGGACGCCGCCCGCCGCGCGCTGCCGGGGGTGGAGCTGCACAACCTCTACGGGCCGACGGAGTTCACGGTGCACGCGACCGCCTCCGCGGTGGGGACGGCCGACGACGGTGCGGTGCCGATGGGGGCGCCGGTGTGGAATGCCCGCGCCTACGTGCTGGATTCGCGGATGCGGCCGGTGCCGGTGGGTGTGACCGGAGACCTGTATCTGTCCGGTACGCAGGTGGCGCGCGGCTATCACGGACGTCCCGGCCTGACCGCCGATCGGTTCGTGGCCGATCCGTTCGCCGCCGGCGCCCGGATGTACCGCACCGGTGACCTGGTGCGTCGTCGCCGGAGCGGTGAGCTGGAGTACCTGGGACGCAGCGACTTCCAGGTCAAGCTCCGCGGATTGCGCATCGAACTCGGCGAGATCGAGGCGGTGTTCGCCGCGCATCCGGATGTTGCCCGTGCGGCGGGCGCGGTCACCTCCACCGACGCGGTCGACTATCTCACCGTCTATCTGGTGCCGTCCGGGCCGAACCGCGGCGATGCGAGGGGTTCGCTGAACACCGCCGAGGTCACCGCATTCGCCTCGGCAGCGCTTCCGCGATACATGATCCCCACGGCGGTGATGGTGCTCGACTCGCTGCCGCTCACCGCCTCGGGCAAGCTCGACCGGGCTCGGCTGCCGCAGCCGCCGCGCGACGCCTCCGGGTTCCGCGCACCGTCGTCGTGGCTGGAGACCGAGATCGCGCGGACATTCGAGCACGTGCTCGGCGTGCCCAGAGTCGGGGCCGATGACGACTTCTACGCCCTCGGCGGCAACTCGCTGAGATCGGTGCAGGTGGTCAACGATCTCGAGACCGAGCTGCACGTGGAGATCCCGATCCGGTGGATGCTCTCCGATTCGAGTCCGGCCGACCTCGCCCGGCGGATCGAGGCCGGGACAGGCACCGGGTTCGACCCCGAACACGACTCCGCGGCCGGGCCCGGTGGCCCCGGGTCGCGCAGTGTGGGACTCGACGTGCTGCTCCCGATCCGCCCGGACGGCGACCAGCCGCCGCTGTTCTGCATCCATCCCGCGTCGGGACTGGCCTGGTGCTACCAGACGCTGAGCCGACACATCCCGGCCGGCCGGCCGGTCTACGGCCTGCAGGCGCCGCAGATCGGTGGTGAGGTGCCCGGTCCCACGACGATGTCCGACATCGCGCGCAGGTACTTCGACGAGATCCGGGCGGTACAGGCCGACGGGCCGTATCACCTGCTGGGCTGGTCGTTGGGAGGTGTGATCGCCCACGCGGTGGCCGCCGAGATGCGCGCGGCCGGTCACGAGGTCGCGCTGCTGGCGATGCTCGACACGGAGGCCGACGGCGTCGACACGTCGGCGATCACCGCCTTAACAGCGGGCGAACTGATCAGCAACCTCGGACCGGTGCTCGGCATCGACTTCGTGAGTTCGGACGCGACCGCCGAACGCGCCGCCGAGCAGATCGCCGAGCGTCTCGGAGACGGATTCGGCATCGATGCCGCGACGATCGAGCGGCTGACCGACGCCTACAACCTGTTGATCCGTGCGACCGGTGAGTGGCACCCGCCGGTCGTCGATGCCGACGTGCTCTACTTCACCGCCGTGCGCGATCGACGACCGGATGCGGTGGGTGCCAACGGGTGGGGTCGCCACATCCGGGGAAGCATCACGAATGTCGACGTGGACTCCCACCACCTGGGGATGACCGAGAACGAGGCGATCGTGCAGATCGCCGCCGTGCTCGACGAGCACCTGACGCCCGAAAGTGCCACGCGGAAGGCCGGTTCGGGGTTAGCGTTTTCTCACGATGATCGGTTCACCATCAAGAAATGAGGTCGTCCATGGACAAGATCGGCAAATCCGGCGCACACCGGTGCCCACGTCCGCGCGGTCGCCGCCCGGCCGGCGCCCTGCTCGGCTGCGCCTTGGCCGCATCGCTCACGGTGACGGTTCCGGCCCTCGCCCAGGCGGCCTCGCCCGGTGTCGCCCTGCCCGTCCCGCTGATACCCACGACATCGACTCCAGGGGAACAAGCGCTGTCCGGCAACGCCTTCCGGATCGCGCACGTCGACGCCGCGTTGGTGCCGGACGCCGCCCCGGTCGTGGTCGGTCAGTGGCCGGATTCGGGTGCGGCCGTCGGATCGCCGGCTCCGAGGCACCTGCGGCCGCTGGGTCAGGTGGTGGTGCCGGTCGCCGCAGCCGATGCCGGAGACCGGGTCCGGGTCGGCAACCTGGACATGACCCGTCCGGGCGCAATGTCGCCGCAATTGGCGGCGCAGATCTCGGCGGGTTCCGGTGAAATCGTCCAGGGAATCTCGGATGTGTTGCGCAGCAACGGTGTTTCGGCCGCTCGAGCGGACCGGGTGGCCGAGCAGATGGTCGGCGACGCGGCGGTCGGCGGGGTCATCGGTGCAGGCGTGGCAGCGCCCCTCGCCCTCGCGGTCGGTGGCGTTGTGGGTGCCCCACTGGGTCTGATCCTCACATTGCCGTTGTGGCCCACCGGACTCGTCGTCGGGCCGTTGGTGGGGACGGCCGTGGTCGCCACCCTCGTCGCGCTGCCCGCGGTCGCCGCCGGTGTCGCGATCGGCGCCGCGCACGGCTACGACAAGGGTTGGAAGGTACCGATCAGCGGACCGCGGCACCTGCGCCCAGACGCCGGGGAGGTGGCGACCGAACGGTCCGTCGTCCCGCATCAGGCCAAGCACGCCGCATCCGCGCCGGTCGTCGTCCCGGAGGTCGCCGCACCCGTCGTCCGGCAGGTGTCCCCGACTCCCGCCGTCAAGCGGGTGGAGCCCATGGGGTCTGCCGGGAGTGGTCCGGCGGACTGCTCGATCGTGCGCAAGATGGAGGTGGCGCTGCGGGGAGGCGTGATCGGGACCTGCTAGTCGTCGAGCCTCCCGGGATTCCGTAGCGACAATGCGCGCCAGATACGCACTGCTGCTACAGAATCCGCGAGATTGCGTCGATCACGGTGTCGGCGAGACCGGCGGCGGTGTGCTCGCCGAGTTCGCCGCGCTGCTCGTCGGCGCGCATCATGATGACGGACTCCACCAGCCGGAAGGGGAGCAGCGTGCGCTTGTCGGTGTCGTCGCCGAGCGCTGCAGCCGCCAGTGCGGCATACGAATCGGCCAATTCCTGTCGAGCCGAACGGAATTCGACGAATCGCTGATCGGCGACCTCGGGTAGGAGATAGAGCGCACCGAGGTTCCAGCGCGACCGCGCCAGCTGATCGATGTCGAATCGCGCGAGTTCGAGGAGTCGCGCCCGGGCGGGTTCGTCGCCGTCGAGGAGCCCCCGCGCGCGTTCGAGGGAGGCGACCACGGTCGTCTCCAGCAGTGTCGCGAGGATGTCGTCCTTGGTGCCGAAGTAGTGGTACATCGACGCCTGTCGGATGCCCACCGCCTCGGCGATCATCCGCGTCGACGTCCCGGTGTACCCGTGGCGGGTGAACAATTCTGCGGCGGCGTCGAGGATCTCCTCGCGGGCGGTCTGCCCGCGTCGCCGAGCCGGTACCAGGCGCGGTCGGCCGCGACCGATCGGAGTCGGGGGCGCGCTCGAGCCGGTGGGCATGCTCGTCTCCTCAGTGCGGTCGGGGCGATTTCTCGACCCTAGCCGACGAATCGTGTGCTTCTGCCGCGCGTGAACCCGCAGGTCGGGGAAGCCCAGGGCGTGTAACGAGGACGTAACCGGAGTTTTCACGACCGGAACATTTCTGTCAATCGATAGAAATCAGCGAGGGCTTACCTATCAGGTGACAGGAAACAGTGCCTGACTCACACCGTGCTCAACGTGGAGCTTCTTCTCCGAAAGGAAGACCGCGCATGACCTCCACCCCCGAAGTGGCTCCCGCGACGCCCTCCTCGCCCGCCGGCGTCCCGGACGCCGACGCCCACGACCTCTCGGCACTCGGCTACGACCAGCAACTCCACCGTTCGCTCGGCAAGTTCGCGTCCTTCGCCGCCGGGTTCTCCTTCGTCTCCATCCTGACCACCATCTTCCAGCTGTTCGGCCTGGGGTTCGGCTTCGGCGGCCCGGCCTTCTTCTGGACCTGGCCGATCGTCTACGCCGGCCAGTTCCTGGTCGCCCTGTGCTTCGCCGAAATCGCTGCGCGGTACCCGATCTCGGGTGCGATCTACCAGTGGTCGCGGCGCATGGGCGGCGAGGTCGTCGGCTGGTTCGGCGGCTGGTTCATGATGATCGCGCAGATCGTCACCGCGGCCGCGGCCGCGATCGCCCTGCAGGTCGTCCTGCCGTCGATCTGGATCGGCTTCCAGATCATCGGCGACGACCCGACCCTCACCACCACGAGCGGCGCGGCGAACGCGGTCCTGCTCGGCTCGGTCCTGCTCGTCATCGTGACCGCGATCAACTGTGTCGGTGTCCGGTGGATGAGCCGCGTCAACAGCATCGGTGTCGTCTGTGAACTCGTCGGCGTCGTGGCGGTCATCCTGGCACTGTTCACCCATGCGCAGCGCGGCCCCGACGTCGTCTTCGACACCGGCGTTCCCGGTCAGCAACCCGGCTACATCTGGGCGTTCATCGTCTCCGGACTCATGGCCGCCTACGTCATGGTCGGGTTCGGATCGGCAGGCGAACTGGCCGAGGAGACCCGGGACCCGCGCCGCGTCGCACCCCGCACCATCCGGATGGCGCTGACCGTCTCGGCCATCGGCGGCGGGCTGATGCTGCTAGGCACCCTCATGGCGGCCCCGACCCTCGACGAGCAACTCGCGACCGGCGGACTGCCCTACGTGCTCGACTCGGTTCTCGGGAGCTTCTGGGGCAAGGTCCTGCTCTGCGACGTCGCGATCGCGATCTTCATCTGCACCCTCGCGATCCAGACCGCCTGCTCGCGGCTGATGTTCTCGATGGCGCGCGACGGCCGGCTCCCGTTCTCGGCGCATCTGTCCCACGTCAACAGCCGCACCGGGACACCGATCCTGCCGTCGATCCTGATCGGTGTGCTGTGCATCGGCATCCTGCTGGTCAACGTCGGCAACTCCGCGATCTTCGCGACCCTCGCCAGCGTGTGCATCATCCTCATCTACCTCGCCTACCTGGCCGTCACCGGTCCGATGCTCTACCGGCGGTTCCAGGGCTGGCCGCATCGCGGCGGGGACACCCCGGCCGTCGACGCCGGCGGGCGAAAGTTGTTCAGCCTCGGCCGTTTCGGAATCGTGGTGAACGCCCTGGCGGTGCTCTACGGCGCCCTGATGGTGATCAACCTGGCGTGGCCGCGGGCCGAGGTCTTCGACCCCTCCGGTGAGATGCCGATCCTGCGCTGGGCCGGCCCCATCTGCATCGTCGCGACCGTCCTCGTCGGGATCGCCTGCTACCCCCGCGGCAAGGAGCATCCGCGACCGGTGAGCACCCGCCTGTCCGCGTAATCCAGGTCGCGACCCTTCGAGGCTCGCTTCGCTCGCACCTCAGGGAGCAGGGAGTTGGTCGCTTCGCTCGCACCTCAGGGAGCGGGCTATTCCGAGGAGCGCAGCCGCAGCCCTCTGATCCCTGAGGTGCGAGGAGCGCAAGCGACGAGCCTCGAAGGGGCACCCCCGAACACCCACTACGACAAAGGAGTTCCCATGAGCACGATCATCGCTCCCGGTACCGGGACCACCTACGGTGCCCGCGAACACGCCCGCTCCCAGGCCGGCGCGATCACCGACAGCATGCCGGTGGTGCCGGCATCGGCCTGGCCGAACCCGCCTGCCGACGTGCCGGCCGCATCGTTGACCTGGGCGGAGACCGTTCCCGGCGGCCGGTACACCAGCAAGGTCCTGGCACGGGGGACCCGGCTGCGGTTCACCGACGTCGCGGGGGCGGCCTGCGCGCACCTGCTGCTGTGGCGCGCCGACGCGCCGTGGGAGCGTCTCAACGTCGCCGACACCGTCAAGGTGCCCTGGCAGGCGTATCTGGGTGCGGGGCATCCGCTTCTCAGCGATCAGGGGCGGGTGCTGGCGACCGTCGTCGCCGACGACTCGGGCCACCATGACGCGCTGTGCGGCACCTCGACTCTCGCCGGAAACGCTGCGAAATACGGAGCGGGCGAGGTGCATTCGGCGAGTCCGGCGGGCCGCGAACTGTTCACCCTGGCGGCGGCGAAGCACGGTCTGGCACCCGCGGATGTCGCCCCGTCGTTGTCGTTCTTCCACGGCGTCACCGTCGACGCCGACGGGTCGCTGCGCTCGACCGGGAGCGCCGGACCCGGCCGGACGGTCGACCTCATCCTGCACCTGCCGTGCACGGTGGCGGTCGTCAACACCGCGCATCCGCTCGACCCGTCGCCCGACTTCGGCACCACCTCCCTGGAAGTGCTTGCGTGGCAGGCGCAGAGCGATCTCGACGCCCTGCTGGCCGACGTCGCCGGCACCGACCCCGAGTACCAGCGCGCCGCCGCCAACTCCGAAGACGTCTGGGCCGCGGCTCATCACTGAGCCGTCCAACAGAGAGGACCACCCATCGTGACCGAGACAAGCACCGCAGTCATCACCGATTTCGCCTCGGCGCCCGCCGCCGAACTCGCCCTCGTCCCCGGCGCCGTCGTCGACGACGCGCAAGTGGGCGAGCGCGCACCGTGGTCGGGTGTCGTCGCCGCCGGCGACGTCCTCACCATCGTCGACCTCCACGGCAACCAGGCCGTCGACACGCTGTTCTACGCGGCCGCCGACACGTCCAGACGGTATTCGGCCCAGGCGACCATCGCCGCGCAGGGCAACATCTTCCTGACCACCGGCAGTGTGATCCGCGATCACGACTCCGCAGCGCTGATGACGATCGTCGCCGACGAGGTCGGCAACCACGACACCCTCGGCGGCGCATGCTCGCAGGAGTCGAACACGCTGCGTTACGGGCACCACACCAAACATCAGCACGCGTGCGTCGAGAACTTCCTCATCGAGGGCAGCCGCCACGGGCTCGGCAAGGCCGACCTCGTCGGCAACGTCAATTTCTTCATGAACGTGCCCGTCGACCCCGACGGCTCGCTGGGGATCGTCGACGGGTTGTCCGCACCCGGCAAGCGTCTGGCGTTGCGTGCCGAGGTCGACACCCTGGTGCTCATCTCCAACTGCCCGCAGATCAACAACCCCTGCAACGGATTCGACCCCACCGCGGTCCGGGTCATCGTCACCCGGCCGTTCTGAGAATCCGCTCCCACCGCGCGCCGACCGAGTCCGACGAGGAATCCACCATCATGACTGCCACCACCCCGGGTGCCGTGACCGTAATCCGGTCCGGTCCGCTCACCACGATCCAGGACTGGCCCGGCCGGGTCGGGTACTGGAAGGTCGGCGTGCCGCCGTCCGGCCCGATGGACGACCTGTCCTTCCGGCTCGCCAACCTCGCCGTCGGCAACCCGGAGACCGCCGCCGGCCTGGAGATCACGCTCATGGGACCCGCACTGCGGTTCGACCGGCCCGCGGTCGTCGCCGTCACCGGCGCGCCGGTACCCGTGACCGTGAACGGAGCGGCTGTGCCGCAATGGGTCCCGCTCACTGTCGCCGAGGGCGACGTCCTCGACATCGGTTCGACCGGTGTCCTGGGCATGCGGGCCTACGTTGCGGTCGCCGGCGGGCTCGACGCCGCCGATCATCTCGGCAGCCGGTCGACCTTCACCATGGGCCGGTTCGGCGGACTCGACGGCCGGGCGCTCGTCGCCGGCGACCGCCTCGAACTACTGGGCGCCGGCCGGGGCGCCACGTCGGATTCTCGGAGACGAGCAGCCGGCCTTCACCAACACGTGGCAGCTGGCCGTGACCGTGGGGCCCCACGGAGCGCCGGAGTTCTTCACCGACGAGGACATCGCCGACCTGTTCGCGACCGACTACGAGGTGCACTTCAACTCCGACCGGACCGGAATCCGATTGATCGGCCCCCAACCGCGATGGGCACGCAACGACGGCGGTGAGGCCGGACTGCACCCGTCGAACATCCACGACACCGCCTACTCCGTCGGCGCTCTCGACTTCACCGGGGACACGCCCATCCTCCTCGGTCCGGACGGCCCGAGTCTCGGTGGATTCGTCTGTCCGGTGACCGTGACGACCGCGCAACGGTGGAAGCTCGGGCAGCTGAAGCCGGGCGACACGATCAGGTTCGTCGCGGTACGCGGCGACCGGGCCGCCTCACCCTCCGAGCTCGGTCTGGGCCGGCGGGCCAGCTTCGTCGACGTCTGGTCGTCGGGTGGCGATCCCGACAACGGAATCCTCGGGACCACGACGACCGCGGACGGATCGACCTCGGTGACCTACCGCCGTTCCGGTGACGACAACATCCTCGTCGAATACGGCGAGATGCGTCTCGACCTCGCCCTGCGTGCCCGAGTGCACGCGCTGGGCGAGCGGATCGCCGCGGAGAGACCGCGCGGACTCATCGACCTCACCCCGGGCATACGTTCGCTGCAGGTGAAGGCGGATCCCGACGTGTGGTCGCAGGCGCAGATGCTGGAGTGGCTGACCGAATGCGAGAGCCAGCTGCCGGCCGCCGAGGACCTCGTGGTGCCGAGTCGTACTGTGCACCTGCCGTTGTCGTGGGACGATCCCGCCACCCGGGAGGCGATCGAACGCTACATGCTGGGCGTGCGATCCGATGCGCCGTGGTGCCCGTGGAACATCGAGTTCATCCGGCGGATGAACGGCCTGGACTCCGTCGACGACGTGTACCGCACCGTCTTCGACGCGAGCTACCTCGTGCTCGGCCTCGGGGACGTCTATCTCGGTGCGCCGGTTGCGGTCCCGCTCGACCCGCGGCATCGCCTCGTCACCACCAAGTACAACCCCGCCCGCACCTGGACGCCGGAGAACGCGGTGGGTATCGGCGGCGCCTACCTCTGCATCTATGGCATGGAGGGGCCGGGCGGTTACCAGTTCGTCGGCCGCACCACGCAGGTGTGGAACCACCGGCATCCGCTGCCGGCACCGGCGTTCGACCCCGAGCATCCGTGGCTGCTGCGGTTCTTCGACCGGATCCATTGGTACCCGGTGAGTTCGGAGGAACTCCTCGACATGCGGGCCGACGTCGCCGCCGGGCGTGGTGAAAGCACGAAGATCGTCGACGGTGAATTCTCGCTGGCCGCGCACCAGCGATTCCTCGACGAGCATGCCGCCGACATCGCGACCCGGCGGGAGAAGATGGAGATCGCCCGGGCCGAAGAGCGCGAACGGTGGTCGGTGCAAGGCGAATTCGCGGCGAAAGCCGCCGGGGCAGAGCTCGCCGGCACCGGGGCGGCGGGGATCAGAGAGGACGCGGAGCAGGTGGCATGAGCAGGATCGACGAGCTGTATGCGCGGATCGCCGAGGCAGACCGTCCGGAGGTGTTCATCACCCTGCGACCCGCCGGTGAGGTCGCAGCCGAGTACGAGCGGTCCGTCGCCGCGGGTGGCCCCTTGGCCGGCGTGCTTCTCGCCGTGAAGGACAACGTCGACGTCGGCGGTCTGCCGACCACCGCGGGATGTCCCGGTTTCGCCTTCACCCCCGAGTCCGATGCGCCCGCGGTCGCCGCATTGCGCGCGGCCGGCGCGGTGGTGGTGGGCAAGACCAACCTCGACCAGTTCGCAACCGGTCTGGTGGGCACTCGTAGTCCGTATGGCGCGGTGCGGGATTCGCGACGTCCCGACCGCATCTCGGGCGGGTCGAGTTCGGGGTCGGCGGTGGCGGTCGCCCTCGGATTCGCCGACATCGCGATCGGGACCGACACCGCGGGGTCGGGTCGGGTGCCGGCCGGCCTGCAGGGCATCGTCGGCATCAAGCCGACCGTCGGTGTGGTCTCGACCGCCGGAGTGGTGCCCGCCTGCGCGAGCTATGACGTCGTCACCGTCTTCGCCGCCGACCTCGCGCTGGCCGACCGTGCGATGGCGGCCATGGCCGGGGCGCAGGGCCCGCGGCCCTTCCCGACGTCGATCCCGTACGCCGCGCCCGAGCGCCCGGTCGTCGCGGTGCCCACCGAGCTGCCCGGGCTCGACGACCGGTGGCGGGCCGCGTTCGACGAGGCGGTGCTGCGTGCCGAGGCGGCGGGGCTCATGGTCAAGACCATCGACCTGTCGCCGTTCCTCGAGGCCGCCCGGCTCCTGTACGACGACGCGCTCGTGGCCGAGCGGTTCGACGCGGTGGGGGACTTTCTCGGCTCCGTCGCCGATCCCGAAGACGCCGGCATCGACCCGACCGTGTCGACGATCATCGGTGCCGCGGCCAGGTTTTCGGCCGTCGACCTGTTGCGGGCTCGCCGTCGGCTCGCAGACCTGCGGTCCGAGGCGATGGAGCAGTGGGGCGACGCCACGGTTCTGATGGTGCCGACCGCGCCGGCGCACCCGACCCTCGCCGAGGTGGCCGCCGACCCGGTGGGCGTCAACTCGCGGATGGGCACCTACACCAACTTCTGCAACCTCTTCGACCTGTGCGGCCTCGCGGTACCGGCCGGGGCAGTCGTCGACGAGGACGGCAGCACAGCACAATTCGGCATCACACTGCTGGGCCGCGCGCATGCCGACGCCGTCGTCGTCGATGTGGCCCGCCGGTTTCTGGGCGACGACACGGTGGCGCCGTCCTGGGCGGAGCGCGGCGACGCGATCGAGCTCGCGGTCTTCGGCGCACACATGCGGGGCGGACCGCTGACCCACGAGCTCGGCGAACGCGGTGCCCGATGGGCGGGTGAGGTCACCACGACCCCGTCGTACCGCCTGGTCGCGCTGGACACGACCCCGCCGAAGCCGGGGCTGATCCGAGATCCGGTTGCCGGCCGCGCGATCCGGGGCGAGGTGTGGACGGTGCCTTCCGCAGCGCTCGGGGACTTCCTGGCCGCCCTCCCCGAACCGATGATGCTGGGCAAGGTCGAGATCGCCGTCGGCGAGACCGGACCTGCCCGCTGGATCGTCGGCTTCGGATGCGCCGCCGACGCCGGCGCCTCCGGGCAGAGTCTCGACCGCGATCGCTGGTAGCCCGGTCGCCGGGTTCGTCTGCGCCGGAACCCGTCTGCGCCGGAACCCGTCTCACGCCCAGTCTGGGACGTCTGTCCAGAACGGCCGCCTCGTGCCATTTCCACCGATCTGACCTCTGGTCGCCGACCGTGATGATTCACTTACTCAGCTCGGGCGGTCGGGGAGAGAGAGTTGGGACGGATGACCAGGGTGGGGCGCAACGGGATTCGACGATCGGACAAGGTCGCACGACGCGAGAACCGGACACAGCGGCGGCAACACCGCGCGATCGCGGGGGCGGTGGCGCTGGCGACCGTCGCCGCGATCGGCGCGGGGCAGGTGGCGGAACCGGCGGTGGCCGACGCGGCGCTGGTCCCGGCGATCCCGTCCGAGATCGACGACCTGCGGAACTGGTCGAACGGTTTCGACAGTGACAATCCGCTGGGAAGCCTGGTGACCACGATCGGAAACGGCGCCCTCGCCGACATCGCGGAGCAGTGGCGGATCCAGAGCTGCATGTCCGGCGCCGTCCGGGACGGGGCCGACTGCGCTGCGTCGAGCACGGAGTACGGCGGCATCGGACTCGCCGTCGTCCTGCCCGACCGCATCGAGGTCGTACCCGTCGCCGTTTACGATCCGGTCAAGCAGGTGTTCGACGGGTTGTCCGGGTCGGTCCTCGGGGACATCATCCGCTGGCTCGGCATCGATCTGCCGCCGACGATGATCGACGGCCCCGCAACCGAGGGTTCGGCGACGGTCGCCGGGAACGGCTTCCAGTTCGCGCTGGCCTACCGCGGTGGCGACGCGAGCGCGACGTCCTACCTCCCGTTGAGCATCGCGACCGCGGGTGCGAGCGACGGACGGACGGCGAGGTCGTTCGCGCTGATCGGGATGGCCCATGCATGGAACACCGGTCCGCTCGATGTCACTGTCCTCGGAGAGAAGATCGGAACGGTCCCCGGTGTCACGGGCGTCGGCTGCTACGGCGGACTCACCGGCGCCTACGCGGAGGGCGTCGGGGCCTGTGCGAATGTGCTGGGCACTTTCGACTTCCGCTGGCAGCAAACAGATGGCGAACTGCAGTTCGCGCTCACCGATCCGACGGCACTGATCGCCGATCCGGGCGGGGTTCTCGGTGGCCTCGGTGCGGAGGTCCTCGAGGGTCTGCTCGCCGGCATCCTGAGCGGCTCCGGCATCGACTTCGACAGCGACTGGATGTCCCTCTCCAAGGACTTCGCCCGCCTGAGCATCGGCGGCGACCACGATCTGTTCAGCGGCAACTTCCTCCGGCTGACGAGCGATTACGGATTCACCGGTCCGATCACGGTCGACTGGCTGGGTTCGACGGTCACCTTCCGGCCGCTGGTCGAGGCCAACGGCGAGCTCCGGCCGAATCGTCTCGGGTTGCCGGTCATCGAGTTGGGTCAGCTCGACACCGGCGAGTTCATCCCGGCCATCCGCATCCCGGCGTACGAGTTCCCGTTCGGTCTGCCCGCGACCGATCCGATCGACACCGGTGCGTCGAACACGCTGGTGTCCGCGAGCCGTTCGACGGAGGAGGCGCCTGTCGAACGGGTCAGCACCGCGTCGCACGACACGCCCGAGGCGGCGGCCGGCCCGGAGGCCGTCGACGCGGAGAGCTACGTCGGCAAGCACCGCGCGGCAGACGAGGACAGCTACGTCGGCAGGCACCGGACGCCGGAACCCTCCGACGACAGCGGCGCGGGGGAGTCGCACGCTCCGGAATCCGACAGCCCGGACGACGACAGCACGGACGACGACAGCACGGAGGCGGGCGACGTCGACGCGGGCAGCGCCGACGAGTCCTCTGCTCCCTAATCCGAAAGAACGACCTGCGTCCTGCTCCCTGAGGAGCGCCCGGAGCTTGCGGAGGGCGCGTCACGAAGGGTCTGGCGACCGAGGCTGCGAAACCCTTCGTGACGCTCGCAAGCTCGCTCCTCAGGGAGCAGGGCGTGACGCTCGGCCCCGCCCTCGGACGGGACTACGCTGGGCACACGACCCCGGGCCGGTTGTGCAGGGCGGGCGGGGCGACCGACCAGGGAGGGCCTCATGGCGATCGATCGGGACAAGAGCAGAGCGGTGTCGGAGGTCGTGCGCGAGCACCCGGTGATGAGCCTGGTCGCGGTGTCCCCGGGCATCGCCGTGTTCGCGGCGTTGCTGTTGCTCGACCAGACCTTTCTGGCGATCCTGTTCCTCATCCTCGCCGTCGGCGGGGGTGCATACCTGCTGACCCGCAAGCGCTGACGGTGTCGCCCGTTCGGAGCCCGCGTCGAGGTATTCGTCGCGGCTACAGTGGTGCGCAATGAGTCCCGCCGGCGCAGAGATGCGCGGTGAACGGGTCGAGGAGAGCGGTGAAGGGAGTCGGCGTCGTGGTCGCTGAACCGGGTCGAGACGCTCCGGCCGGACGTGTTCTCGCGTTCGGGACGAATCGGCTGGGCGGCTGATCGTGTCCACCCGCGTCGACGCCTACATCTGGGCCATCCGACTGACCAAGACGAGGTCGGCTGCGGGCGCCGCCTGCCGTGGCGGGCACGTCCGGGTCAACGGGGTCACCGCCAAACCCGCGCAGCCGGTGGTGCCGGGCGACGAGATCCGGGTGCGGCTCGCCGGGCACGAGCGCATCGTCGAGGTCACCCGGACGATCAGCAAACGGGTGTCCGCGCCGATGGCCGCGGAGTGCTTCATCGACCGGTCTCCGCCACCCCCGCCCAGAGAGATCCTGGCCAGTCAGCCGCGTCGCGACCGGGGTGCCGGCCGGCCGACGAAACGTGAACGGCGCCAGCTGGACCGGCTGCGCGACAGCACCTTCCTCGTCGCGGCGCTGGCCTCGGTCGCGCTTGTCGTCGGCGCATGTTCCGGCGACGAGCCGACGGCCGACCCGAACAAGCCGAACACGCACGAGGCGCCGGCGCAGGCAGGTTCCGGACCGTTCTTCGGCGAATGCGGCGGGGTGTCCCTCGACGAGGTCGTCCGCATCACCGGTTTCGGTGGGCTCACCGAAACCGTGAACAACACCTCGGTGTGCGAATGGGACACGACCGGTTCCAGGACCGGTGCCGTCGCCTCGTTCAACTGGTATCGCGGGTCGCCGATCGGTCGCGAGGAAGCGAACGTGAAGCTCTCGCGCGACGTGACCGACAAACTCGAGATCGAGGGTCACGAGGGGTTCATCGGCTACACGCAGTCAGGTCAGATCTGTGAGGTCGGCATCGGTTTCGGCGCGGACTTCTTCGAGTGGTCGATCCGGGGCGACGCCGCGACACCGCGACCGATCGAAGAGATCTGCGATGCCGCGCGTGAACTGGCGACCCTGTCGATCGAGCGTGCGTCATGAAGCGGCTCGCCGTCCTGATCGCGGCCGTGCTGGTGGGCCTGTCCGTCCTCGCCGGGTGCGCACGGACCGTCGACGGTGAGCCGGTGCCCGTGGGTGCCGCGGACCAGTCCGGCAGCAGCGACATCGACACCGACCAGTTCGACCGCCTGCTGCTCGAATGCGACGTGTTGCCCGACGCCATGATCGCCGACGTCGTCGCCGGCGGCGGATTCGCCGAGCGCTCCTTCAGCGGCGCCATCTGCCGCTGGCTGGTCTCCGGTACCACCGACGTGGTCAGCGTGACGTTCAACTGGTTCGAGTGGGGCAACGTCAACGTCGAGAAGGAGACGGCGAAAAAGCTGGGCTTCGAGACCGAGAACATCAAGGTCGCCAGTCAGTCGGCATTCACCCAGCGCAGCCCCGATCGTCCCGGGGTCTGCGGGGTGACGGCCAGGGCGCCGAGCCGCGGCATCTTCACCTGGTTCGTCGAGCCCCGCGGTGCGCCCCAGGGCGACCCGTGCGTGGCGCCGATCAAACTGATGGAGCTACTGCTCCAGGGCGGTCAGTGAGCCCGTCGAGACCCATCACTCCGGGATCGGCCCGACGACGACGCTGGCCGCGACCACGAGTTCGTCGCCGGTACCCGGGATCATCAGCCACACGGTCAGCCGGTCGCCCTCGCGCACCCGCCGCAGGATGAGCCGGGTGCCGGGCACGATCGGCCGCAGGTACTCGATCACCACGCGGTGCGGACCGTCGACCAGGTCGGGATGTTCGACGAGTTCGTCTTCGATCGCCTCGAGGTAGGCGGCGTTGTTCAGGTGTTTGAACGGGTCGAAGTCGGTGATCCGCAGAACGTGTTCGCGGTCGGGGAAGTCGATCTCGGCGGGGTCGGGGGCCTTCTCCGGGTTCATCGACCGCCAGCGCAGGCGGTGCTCGTCGGTCATCGAGG
Source organism: Gordonia sp. KTR9 (assembly GCF_000143885.2). Taxonomy (NCBI): domain Bacteria; kingdom Bacillati; phylum Actinomycetota; class Actinomycetes; order Mycobacteriales; family Gordoniaceae; genus Gordonia; species Gordonia sp. KTR9. The sequence goes on along the minus strand of NC_018581.1, from coordinate 4,383,306 downwards.
ACAGCATCGAGAACGCCTCGTCGGACAGCCGCGACGGCATGCCCTTCTCGTTGACGTTGATCCAGAACGCCTCGGTCTCGATCAGCCCCGGAGGGCGCGGCCGCGGGTTGAACCGGTTCGTCTCGTGGTCGGCGGTGAGGCGCACGCGCATGTTGGTCCAGCGGGTCGACAGTGCGCCGCACCAGCGCTGCGCGGTGACCGCGGCCGGCCATGTCAGGGGCTCGATGACGTCGATGATGGTGCGCCGGACGATCCAGAACGGATCGGTGTCACCGAACGACGTGGCCTCGATGTTGTCGTTGGCCACGTCCTGGAGGTATCGCGCAACGGCGTCGAGCCGCACCCGCATGTCCTGGTCGACGTCGCCGGTGCGGACCCGATATCCCACCTCGTAGAACTGGGATCCAGGCTTGCGGTCCGGAAGTGATGCACCGGACACTGCTGGCGTAACCTGGCTCACTCGAGTCCCTTCGGTAGGTCGCCGGTATCTTTGCAGCTAAGATACATTCAATCGAAAAAATAGAACACGTTCTACGTGTCGGATCACGAGGAAACAGCAGATGGCGCATGTGATTACCCGCCCATGTTGCAACGATGCCAGTTGCGTGAGCGTGTGTCCGGTGAACTGCATCCACCCCACGCCCGACGAGCCGGAGTTCCTGACGGCGGAGGCCCTCTACATCGATCCGGAGACGTGCATCGACTGCGGCGCCTGCATCGACGAGTGCCCGGTGGAGGCGATCATCCCCGACGATCAGCTGGAGGCGCGCGACGAGCCGTACCTGCAGATCAACGCGGACTACTACAAGGACCACGACGTCGAGGGCGGGCTGGTCCCGCCGCGCAAGGCGCCGCCGCTGCCCGACAAGGAACTGCACGTGGCCATCGTCGGTGCCGGTCCCGCCGCGTTCTACGCCGCCGAGGAACTCGTCCGCAAGCCGAGCATCAAGGTCGACATGTTCGATCGCCTGCCGACGCCCTACGGACTCGTGCGCGCCGGGGTGGCACCGGACCACAGCGCCACCAAGGGCGTGGAGAAGACCTTCGCCTCGGTCGCGGCCAAGAAGAACTTCTCGTACTACCTCAATGTCGAGGTGGGCAAGCACATCAGCCACGACGAACTCGTGGCGCGCTACCACGCGGTGATCTACGCGGTGGGTGCCTCGACCGACAAGCGGCTGGGCATCGACGGCGAGGACCTGTCCAACTCGGTTGCCGCGACGCAGTTCGTCGCCTGGTACAACGGCCATCCCGACTTCGCCGAACTCGACGTCGACCTGTCCGGTGAGCGGGCGGTCGTGGTCGGCAACGGCAACGTCGCGCTCGACGTCGCACGCATCCTGGTCACCGATCCCGACGAGCTCGCCAAGACCGACATCGCCGATCACGCACTCGCGAAGCTGCGGGAGTCGAAGGTCTCCGAGGTCGTGCTGCTCGGTCGCCGCGGTGTCGCGCAGGCCGCCTACACCAACAGCGAATTCCTGGCACTCGGTGAGGTCGAGGGCGTGGACGTGGTCATCGATCCCGACGAACTCGTCCTCGACCCGGCCACCGAGGCGGCGCTGTCCGACGACACGCTCGACTCGACGATCGCCACCAAGATCCGGCTCGCCCGCGAGTTCGCCGAGCGGCCGCAGACCGAGGGGAACAAGCGCATCGTGTTCCGGTTCCTCGCGTCTCCCGTCGAAATTGCCGGTGACGGGGAAGTGGCTAGTCTTACCTGCGTGCGCAATGCCTACGCCGACGCGACCGGGAAAGTCGCGGTGACACCCACCGACGAGCGTTTCGACCTCGAGACCGGCCTGGTCCTCCGGGCCATCGGATACCGCGGTGTGCCCGTCACCGACCTGCCCTTCGACGAGGGACACGGCGTGGTCCCGAACAGCGAAGGGCGCGTCCAGACCGCGGCAGGCGGTGAGGTGATGCCGGGCCTTTATGTGACGGGATGGATCAAACGAGGGGCGACGGGGGGTATCGGCATGAACCGTATCTGCGGCCAGGAGACCGCGCAGGCGGTCATCGCCGACTTCGTCGCCGCGGCCTTCGACGATCCGTCGACCTCTCGGGACGATGTCGACGCCCTCGTGGCCGATCGTGGCGCCAACCGCATCGATCTCACCGGGTGGAAGGCGATCGACGCGGCCGAGAAGTCCGCAGGCAAGGCCGCCGGCCGGGTGCGCGCGAAGTTCGTCAGTGTCTCCGAGTTCGAGGCGGCCGCCACCGCCGGGGCGCGGTGACCGTGCGCATCGCACTGCTGTCCTACCGCAGCAAGCCGCACTGTGGCGGACAGGGCGTCTACGTCCGCCATCTCTCCCGCGAACTCGCCCTCCTGGGTCACAGCGTCGAGATCTTCTCGGGTCAGCCCTATCCGGAACTGGATCAGGTGGCCATCGATGCCGGCGTCACCGTCACCAAGGTGCCGAGCCTGGGACTCTACGACGAGCCGGACCCGTTCCGCACGCCCCGGCCGTCGGAGTACCGCGACTGGATCGACGTCCTCGAGGTCGGTTCGATGTGGACGGCGAGCTTCGGCGAGCCGCTCACCTTCAGCCTCCGGGTGGCCCGTCTCCTCAAGGAGCGTCGCGACGACTTCGACATCGTCCACGACAACCAGTGTCTCGGTTACGGATTGCTCGACATCCAGAAGGCGGGTTTCCCGCTGATCGCGACGATCCACCACCCGATCACGCGCGACCGCACACTGGCGGTGAAGGCGGCCAAGGGATGGCGCAAGATCAGCGCATGGCGGTGGCATTCGTTCCTGCGCATGCAGGGTCGCGTGTCCCGCCGAATCCCTGAGCTGCTCACCGTTTCCCGGAGCAGTGAGGTCGACATCCGCAAGGCATTCGACATCCCGTCGGGCCGTATCACGACGATCCCGCTGGGAGTCGACACCGAGATCTTCACGCCGGCTGCCACGCGGGTGCCGGGTCGCATCGTGTGTGTCGCCAGTGCCGACGCTCCGTTGAAGGGCGTGTCCTACCTCCTCGAGGCGGTCGCCAAGCTGTCGTCCGAGCGCGACGTCGAACTGGTACTGGTGTCCAAGTTGGACCCGAACGGTCCGTCCGCCGAGATGATCGAGGATCTGGCGATCTCCGATCGGGTCACGGTGGTGTCCGGACTCGAGGACACCGAGCTCGCCGGTCTGCTCGCCTCTGCCGAGGTCGCGTGCGTGCCCTCGCTCTACGAGGGCTTCTCGCTGCCCGCGGTGGAGGCGATGAGCTGTGGCACGCCGCTCGTCGCCACCCGGGCCGGCGCGATCCCGGAGGTCGTCGGAACCGCCGAGGAGGCCGCATTGCTGGTGCCGCCGAGGGATTCCGGACGTCTGGCCCAGGCCATCGGCCGGCTCCTCGACGACGCGGACCTGCGGACGCGACTCGGTGACGGCGGTCGTCGCCGCGCCGAGGAGAACTACAGCTGGGCAGCAGTGGCCGCGAAGACGGCGGCGCACTACGAAACCGTGCTCGCCGGACACCGGCGGGCAACAGAAGGGACAGTGAGTGCTCACAGTTGATTTCGACCGGCTGGGCGTTGGACCGGGGACCAAGGCGATCGACATCGGGGCGGGGCAGGGTAGGCACTCGTTCGAGATGTTCCGTCGCGGCGCTGAGGTCATCGCGTTCGACATGTCCGAGAGCGACATGTCCGACGTCGGTGAGATGTTCGACGCGATGATGGCCGAAGGGCATGTGCCCGCGTCGGCCAAGGCTCGCGCCGAGGTCGGGGATGCGCTTCGTCTCCCATACTCGGACAACAGTTTCGACGTCGTGCTGATGAGTGAGATCCTCGAGCACATCCCGAGCGACGAAGGCGCGATCGCCGAGATGGTGCGCGTGCTGAAGCCGGGTGGCGTCGCGGCGGTCACCGTGCCCCGGTACTGGCCGGAGAAGGTGTGCTGGGCCCTGTCCGACGAGTACCACGAGGTCGAGGGTGGGCACGTTCGCATCTACAAGGCCTCCGAGCTCGCGGACAAGTTGCGCCGCGCCGGACTGGAGGTCACCGGCACCGACCACGCCCATGCCCTGCATGCCCCGTACTGGTGGCTGAAATGCGCGGTGGGAGTCGAGAACAACGACAACGTCCTGGTGAAGGGTTATCACCAGCTGCTCGTCTGGGACATGATGAGCAAGCCGTGGCTGACCCGCGTCGGGGAGCAGGTGCTCAACCCGCTCATCGGCAAGTCGGTGGCCCTCTACCTGCGTAAGCCCGAGACCGCCACCGCGTCTTCATGACCGGGCCCTCCAGGACGGGAGCTCCATGACGGCCGCTCCGGCGGTCCCCGGTGTGGTCACGGCCGACGAGATGCACGCCACGGGTGCCGCGATCGTCGGCATGCAGGAGGAGTCCGGGGCACTGCCCTGGTTCCCGGGCGGGCAGACCGACCCGTGGGACCACATCGAGTCCGCGATGGCGTTGTCGGTGACCGGGTTTCACGCCGAGGCCGAGGCTGCGTACGAGTGGTCGCGCCGCAAACAGCGCGATGACGGTTCGTGGCCCATCCGCACCGTCGGTGGCAAGGTGGAGGACGCGGGCACCGACAGCAACTTCTGCGCCTACATCGCGGTCGGGGTGTGGCACCACTACCTGATCACCGGTGACGACGCCTTCCTGCAGAAGATGTGGCCGGTGGTCTGGTCGGCGATCGACTGTGTGCTCCGCTTCCAGCGAGACGACGGTGCGTTCCGCTGGGGCGGCGACCACCGGACCGGGGCGATGTTCGGGGAGGCGCTGATCACGGGCAATGCCAGCATCTTCCAGGCCCTGGACTGCGCCATCCGGATCGCCGGGGAGATGGACCAGCCCGACGACGCCTGGATCGCGGCTCACAGTGTGCTCGGCGACGCCATCCGTACCGACGTCGCGCGCGACGAGTGGCAGATATTCACCCCGCCGTCCGAACACTCGATGGACTGGTACTACCCGATCCTCGGCGGCGCGGTCCGCGGTCGCGACGGTCAGGAGCTCATCGCTCGCCGGTGGGAGCAGTTCGTGGTGCCGGGCAAGGGGGTTCGATGCGTGGACCACCGTCCGTGGGTCACCGGCGCCGAAACATGTGAACTCGCACTGGCACTCGATGCGCTCGGCGACACCGCCGACGCCGTCGAGCTCATCGCGTCCATCCAGCACCTGCGCGACCCCGATGGATCGTATTGGACCGGACTGGTTTTCGCCGACGGCAAACGCTGGCCGGTGGAGAAGAGCTGCTGGACCTCGGCGGCGGTCGTGCTGGCGGCCGACGCGGTGAGCCGTACGAGTGTGGCCAACGGGATCTTCCGGGACGTGCGGCAGAGGCTCGTGGCACCGACGCCCTGATCGGTCATCGCTCGGGCGATCATTCCTCGATCGACCGGCGCGGGTCGGCCTGCTCGGCGAGGGCCCGACGCGCTTCGTCGTGCAGCACTTCACGCAGATCTCCCTCGAGCGCGACGAACTCGGGGGAGGTCTGAACCGCCAGTTCCCGCGGTCGTGGGAGATCGACGCGTGTTTCCCGGACGACGGTCGCCGGGCGGGCGGACAGCACGATCACCCGGTCGGAGAGGTAGACGGCCTCACGGATGTCGTGGGTGATCATCAGCACGGTCCAGCGGTAGCGTTGCCACACCGACTGCAGCCACGACTGCATCTCGGTCCGGGTCAGCGAGTCGAGCGCGCCGAACGGCTCGTCGAGCAGCAGGAGATTGCGATTCTGCACGACCGTGCGGAGCAGTGCCGCCCGCTGCCGCATCCCGCCGGACAGCTGAGACGGACGCGCGTCCTCGAACCCGGACAGTCCGAAGGTGGGGAACAGTTCGGCGGCCCGGCGCCGGGCCTCGGCCGTCGACACACCGTGCACCTGGAGGCCGAGGATCGTGTTGTCGAGGATCGTGCGCCACGGGAACAGCAGGTCTTTCTGCGGCATGTACGCGCAATGCCCGGCCACCGCGGTGTCGGAGCCGACGGTGACGCTGCCCGAGTCGGGGACGTCGAGCCCGGCGAGCATGCTGAAGATCGTGCTCTTGCCGCATCCACTCGGCCCGATGACGGAGACGAATTCGCCGGGTTCGGCCGTGAACGAGACCGCGTCGAGGACATGCCGCCGGGGACGACCTCGGCCGGGCTGAGGGAAGGATTTCGTCAGCCGGTCCACGACGAGCCGGCGGGTCTCGTCGGTCATGACGGCGCCTTCTCGGCTCGCGCCCACGGTGCGACGACCCGTTCGACCGCGAAGGTCAGCAGGTAGAGGGAGACACTGACGAGGGCCGTCACCAGGACCGCGGCGAGCACGAGGTCGGTGCGGAACGAGTTCTTCTGCAGGCTCACGTAGATGCCGAGCCCCTGGGTGGCGCCGACGTACTCGGCGAACACGGCACCGACCACCGCGTAGGTGATGCCGATCCGCAGCGCGGTGAAGAACCGGGGCAGCGCGGAGGGCAGGCGGACGTAGCGAAAGATCTGGCGGCGAGTGGCACCCATGCTCCGCAGGAGTGCGCCGGCCTCGCGGTCGGCGGCCGCGAATCCCTCGATCAGCCCGATCGCCATCGGAAAGAAGGTGACCAGGGCGATGACCAGGACTTTGGGCAGTACGCCGAATCCGAACCAGATGACCATCAGCGGTGCGATCGCGATGATCGGCAACGTCTGCGACGCGACGAACAGGGGTACGAACGCCCGGCGCAGTACGGGGGAGAAGTCGACGATGATCGCCAGCACCCATGCCAGTACCAGCGACACCCCGAATCCGATCAGTGTGACCTGGAGAGTCGCCGCGGCATGCACCCCGATCTCGCTCCGGTGCGCCCACCCCTGCTCCGCGACACGCGACGGTGACGGCAGGAGCTGGGGCCGGATTCCGCTGAGTTCGACGTAGATCTGCCAGACCGCGACGAGGGCCGCCACCGTCACGATCGCGGGTGCCGCCCGCCGGAGACCGGTGCTAGCGGGCGGGGCCACGGCACTCAGCCCAGGTACTCATTGGTGAAGTAGGTCGACCAGTCCGGTTCGGTCGTGAGCGGAGCGCCGTCCGGACCGGTGAGAAGTCCACTGCGGTAGAGGAATCCGGAGTTGCCGGCCCATTGTTCCAGCGTTTGCGTGCCGACCTTGCCCTCGGCATCCTTCATGTACCGGTCGGCGAGCATCCGCTGGCTCTCGATCACCAGCTGTTCGTCGTTGAACGCGCCGGGGTTGGCCTCGATGAGGTCGCGGGCGGCCGCGTCCGGGTCGTCGGCCGCGGCCTGGTAGCCGCGTTGCAGCGCCCGTACGAACTTCGCCGCACGCTCCGGATTCTCCGCCAGCCAGTCCTCGTTGGCGTCGACGACGATCGCGTAGGCCTCCGGGAATCCGAAGTCGGTGTAGTGGAAGTACTTCATCGGGGTTCCGTGATGCTCGGCCTCGATGCCCTCCCAGGCGAGGTAGGAGACGGTGAAGTCCGCCCGCCCCGAGTAGACGGCCTCGTACGCGGAGGTGCCGAGGGTCACCGACGTGAAATCTCCTGTGCCGCCGTCGTTCCGGATCACCTGCTTGAGGGTCTCTTCCTCGCCGGGGTCGCCGAACCCGGCATATGTCCTGCCGTCGAGGTCCTTCGGGCTCGCGATGTCGTCACGACCGGCCCGAACCCCGATACCCGTCGCCCATCGCTGCAGCGGCGCGAGCACGGAGATCGTGTGCGCGCCCGAGGCCCGGGAGAAGGTGGACGAGTTGTGGGTGCTGATCCCGAACTGGGCGTTCCCCGCGTCCACGACGGTGTCGACGGCGGTGTTGTTGTAGGGCAGTATCTCGACGTCCAGCCCGGACTCGGCGAAGAAGCCGCGCTGTTGCGCCACGAACAGTCCCGTGTGGTTGGTGTTCGGGGTCCAGTCGAGCGCGAATCGGATGGTGTCGTCGGAGGCGGAGTCCGACCCGCACGCGGTGGCTGTCGACAACACCGCGATCGCGACGACGAACCCGGCGAGGATGCGGTGCACGCGGCCGATCATGCGGCGGGCCATGCGTAGGGGTGCAACGCGGTGTCCCAGAACATGAGCTCGTACCGGGTGGCGACGGTGAACGCCGCGGTCATCGCGGCCTGCTCGTCCGCGCCGGCGGACGCCGCTGCCGCATCCACCAATTCCCTTGCCCGAGCGGCGGACTCCTGGAACTCCGGGGCGTCGTAGGTGGTCACCCACTGTGCATAGGGATGGTTCGGGTCGGCGGCGAGAACCGCGGCGGCGTTCGCGGCAAGTCCTCGGCCGACATCGGCGTAGATCCAGAAGCAGGGCAGTGCGGCGGCCGCGCCGACCGCGTACGACTCGGTCGCGGCGGTGGCGATCAGATAGGACACGTACCCGAGGCAGGCGGTCGACGGCTCGGGTTCACCCTGCCGCGGCGGCAACTGGCCTCCCTCGAGCAGGTCGCCGTGCAGGGTGACCTCGACGGCGGCCGCGGTTGCCGACGAATTCGCCCAGAACGCCGCGGTCTGCGGATCCGGCGACTTCGACGCCAGGATCGCGAGTGCTCTCGAGTACCCGGCCAGGTACAGGGAATCCTGTTCCAGGTAGGTGCGGAACACCTCGAGGGGCAACGTCCCGTCCCCGAGGCGGCGCAGGAACTCGAGATCGTCGATCGCCGCCCTCAGGTCGGAGGTCTGGTCCCACAGCTGATCGGTGAAGCGGCCGGTATCGGACAAAAGCGTACGCAAAGACATGACATCCCTTCGCCAGCATTACCTGGTCAGGTTCTCGGGTCTCATCTCAGCCCCGCGGTCGCGGAGCACCCCGTGTCAGAACGGAACCAGGCTAGCAGAAGGGAGCAGGGGGCCTAGACGACCGCGGGCTCGATGCCCAGCTTGCCGGCCAGCTTCGCGAGGTATCCGGTCGCGCGCTCGACCGAGTCGTCGGGCAGGCCGTACAGCACTGTCGTGACCCCGATCTCGCGCCATTTCTCGAGCTTCTCGGGGACCGGCCGGAAGTCGAGGACGACGATCTCGGGCTCGCCGTCGCGGCCGGCGTCGGACCAGATCTGCTTGAGCAGGGACACCGATCCCTCGATGTCCTCCTCGCCGGGGGTGGTGATCCACCCATCGGCACTGCGCGCGATCCACTTGAAGTTCTTCTCGTTGCCCGCCGCGCCCACCTGCACCGGGATGTGCGACTGGGTCGACTTGGGCCACGCCCAGCTGGGGCCGAAGTTGACGAACTCGCCGGCGAACTCGGCTTCTTCCTGCGTCCAGAGGGCGGTCATCGCCTCGAGGTATTCCCGGAGCATGGTCCGCCGCCGCTTCGGCGGCACGTCGTGGTCGGCGAGTTCGTCGAGATTCCAGCCGAATCCGACACCGAGAGTGACTCTTCCGTCGGAGATGTGATCGAGCGTCGCGATGGTCTTGGCGAGAGTGATGGGGTCGGACTGCACCGGCAGGGCCACCGCGGTGGCGAGTCGGATGCGTTCGGTCACGGCTGCCGCGGCGGCGAGTGACGTCCAGGGGTCCAGGGTGCGCATGTAGCGCTCGTCGGGAAGGGTCTCGTCGCCGGTGCGGGGGTGTGCGGCGTCGCGTCGCGTCGGAATGTGTCCGTGTTCGGGGACGTAGTACGACGCGAACCCCGCATCCTCGATGAGCGGAGCCAGGACATGGGGCTTGAGCCCCCGGTCACTGGTGAACTGCACGATCCCGAAATCCATGTGGCCCTCCGACGGCGTCGTTCGGTCGTCCGCACGATCCGGACGGTTGACTGGACACCAGTCTAGGTGATCGGCGTCACTCAGGCCAGGGGTGGCCGGTGGGCGCCGGCCGTTCGATCACGCGGATGTGTGGACAGCGCCGGCATGACGAAGAGGTCCAGGTGACGCCGGATCTGCCCGGCGTCGTCGATGTCGAGTGCCTCGCCGGGCGAGGTGCCGAGGCTGATCAGCACGCGCGCAACCCATTCGGACACCTCGCGCAGATCGTGCGCGGGGTGTATCTCGCCCCGGTCGACGGCCTGCTCGACGAAGGGGAGCCAGAACGCCGCGAGGTCGGGGATCAGTTTGACGACGCCGACGCCCGCGCATTCGGCGAACTCGGTCGGCTCCTCGGTGCGGAGCCTCAACAGCAGCGTGCCCGGGTCGTCGTAGGCGCCTCGACCGATACGCACCCCGGCGGTGAGCTGGCCGGCCAGGTCGCCGATGGCGTCGAGCTCGGCACGGGCGTCGCGCCAGAACGATTCGGTCAGGCGGACGATCGTCGCGCCGATCATGGACGGTTTGTCCGGATAGTGCCGATACAGCCACGCGCGGGACACGCCCGCCGACTCCGCGACCTGTTGCATGGTGGTCGCCCGGATGCCCTTGTCCGCGAGCAACTTCTGCGTGGCGTCGAGCAACCGCTCGTGGACCGTCGTGGTCGAGGCTTCGGTCACCGGCATCTCCTGCGTTCGGGGTCGTCGCGCGCCGTGTGTCCGGGTGTCCGCTCGGGGTGGGAAGCAGATACGTCGTAGACAGTTCGCGGATTCTGTGTACACGATACGTCCCATCGTGTAGACACAAATCAGATTGTGTCTACATCCACATCGTGACCCCAGCGGGTCCATCGAGGGGGCAGTGTGCCTTTACCAACAACCGCGATCATCGGCGCCGGAATCAGCGGGCTGACCGCCGGGAAGATGCTCACCGACTACGGCGTCCCGTACACCTGTTTCGAGAGTTCGGACAGGGTGGGCGGCAACTGGGCGTTCGGGAACCCGAACGGTCACAGCAGCGCCTACCGGTCGCTGCACATCGACACCTCGAAGCATCAGTTGTCGTTCCGGGACTTCCCGATGCCCGACGACTACCCCGACTTCCCGCACCACACCCAGGTGAAGGCGTATCTCGATTCGTACGCCGAGGCCTTCGATCTGTACTCGTCGATCGAGTTCACCAACGGGATCGAGCACGCGACCCGGCTGGACGGCGGCGGTTGGGAACTGGAGACCCAGCACGGCGAACGTCGACGGTTCGACCTGCTGGTGGTGGCGAACGGTCATCACTGGGATCCGCGGTGGCCCGACTTCCCCGGCGACTTCGACGGCATCGAGATGCATGCCCACCACTACATCGATCCGCGTACCCCGCACGACTTCACGGGCAAGCGCATCCTGGTGGTCGGACTGGGCAACAGCGCGGCCGACATCGCCGTGGAACTGTCGTCGAAGGCGCTGGACAACAAGCTGACCCTCTCCACACGGTCGGGTGCGTGGATCGTGCCGAAGTACTTCGGCGGCAAACCGGCGGACAAGTACTACCGGTCGACGCCGTACCTGCCCACGTCCTGGCAGCGGAAGTTCGTCCAGGTCATGCAGCCGGTGACCGCGGGCCGCCCAGAGGATTACGGCCTGCCGACGCCGAATCACAAGTTCTTCGAGGCGCATCCGACCCAGTCGGTGGAACTGCCGCTCCGCCTGGGGTCGGGCGATGTCATCCCCAAACCCAACATCAGTCGATTCGACGGGTCCACGGTCCATTTCGACGACGGGACGGCCGACGACTTCGACATCATCATCTACGCGACGGGGTACAACATCACGTTCCCGTTCTTCGACCCGGACTTCATCAGTGCGCCCGACAACCGGATCGATCTCTACAAGCGGATGTTCTACCCGGGGATCGACGACCTCGTCTTCGCCGGGTTCGCACAGGCGGTTCCGACCCTGTTCCCGTTCGTGGAGTGCCAGGCGCGGCTGATCGGGGCCTACGCGACGGGACACTACCGGCTTCCCTCGGTGCCGGAGATGCGACAGACGATCGAGGCGGACATGCAGTACTACACGGGGCACATGCTCGACCGGCCGCGACACACACAGCAGCTCGATCACTATCTCTACGAACACAACATGCGGACCAAGGAGATCCCGGCCGGCATCCGCCGTGCCCGGCAGCAGGGGCCGCCGACCTGGGCGGGGATCACCGCGGACCTGGTCACGAAGGGAGTCTCCGCATGAGCACCCCCGACGGTGCGACCACCGTACGTTTCCGCTCGACCGACGCCGACTGCGATGCCTGGTTCTTCCCGGGCGCGGAGTCGTCGGCATTCGAGATCGACGGCAAGCGCCCCGTCGTCGTCATGGCGCACGGCTTCGCCGGGACGAAGGACTCGGGCCTGGCCCCGTACGCACAGCGTTTCGCGGCCGCCGGTCTGGCGGTCCTCGCGTTCGACTACCGCGGTTTCGGGTTGTCCGGAGGTGATCCGCGACAACAGATCTCACTGGAACGCCAGGCCGACGACTATCGCGCGGCGGTCACCGCGGCCAGCGAGCAGCCGGGAGTGGACCCCGAGCGGATCATCCTCTGGGGTGTGTCCCAGTCCGGCGGGCACGCGCTCACCGTCGCCGCCGATCGCACCGACGTGGCCGCGGTCATCGCGGTGGTCCCGCTGGTCAACGGTCTTGCGGCCGGTCGTGTCGCTTATGCGCAGGTCGGCGGGGCGGCCATCGCCCGATCCACCGCCACCGCGGTGGCCAGTTCGGTGGCGCGGCGGCTCGGCCGCACGCCGAAGATGATGCGCGTCGTCGGCGAACCCGGCGACGTGGGTGCCGCGCTGACCGCGCCCGGGTTCCTGGAGAGCTATCGCGCCATCGCCGGGCCGTCGTGGCGCAACGAGGTCGACGCGTCGGTCGGGCTCGAGGTCGGGTCCTTCCGGGTCGACAAGTACGCCACCCGTGTCCATGCCCCGGTGCTCTTCCAGATCGCCGACTTCGACTCCGCCGCACCGCCGCACGCGGCGTCGAAGACCGCGTTCAAGGCGCACGCCGAGGTTCGCCACTACCCGTGCGATCACTTCGACGTCTTTGCGGGCAACGAATACTTCGAACCATGCGTCGCACACGAGATCGGCTTCCTGACCAGGCATCTGGTGTCGAGGTCCGAGGTCGTGGGGACCGGGACGCGATGAGCCGGGCGATTGTGATCGGGGGTGCCTCCGGCATCGGTCTCGCCACGGTCGACGCGTTCGTCGAGCAAGGTGTGCAGGTGATCGTGGCCGACCGCGACACCGAACGTGCCGACCAGGTCGCGGCCGCGCGCGACGGGGTGGCGGCGGTGCACCTCGACGTGACCGACGAGGCTTCGGTCGCAGCGACTTTCGCCGATGCCGGCGAGTTCGACACCGTGGTGAACTGCGCCGGTCTGTCGAATCCTGGTGCACTGACCGAACTCGAACTCGATGCGTGGCGAAACACCGTCGACACCTGCCTCACCGGCACGTTCCTCGTGATCAAGCATGCCGGACGCCGGATCGCCGACGGCGGGTCGATCATCTGTGTCGCGTCGCTCAACGGGCGTCAGCCGGGCGCGGGCATGGGGGCGTACTGCGCCTCGAAAGCCGGTGTGTTGATGCTGGTCGAAGTGGCCGCTCTCGAGCTCGCGGATCGTCGGGTGCGGGTCAATGCGGTGTCGCCGGGACTGGTCATGACGCCGTTGACCGAGGGCATCGGCTTCGTGCCGGGCCTCACCGAGGACTATCTCGACAACACCCCGCTGGGCAGGAGCGGGGAACCGGCCGAGATCGCCGACACGATAACGTTTCTCGCTTCGGACAAGACGCGCTGGATCACCGGTGCCGCCTTCGACGTCAACGGTGGTGCGCACCTGAAGCGCTACCCCGACGTGCTCGGCAAGGTGCGCGCGCTGGCCGGGGAGGGGTAGTACCGCGCCCCTCTGCTCGCCGAGGTGTCAGACCTTCGGTGCCAGTGGCGCGCCGACCTCGCCCGAGTCACGGCGGAGGACACGCAGCGAGCCTTCGGCGCGAACTTCCGTGAACTGCCCGGTTTCCAGCGCCTGGCAATAGATCTCATACGGTGGCCGACCGCCGTCGGCCGGGTCGGGGAAGACGTCGTGGATGAGCAGCGCGCCGCCGATCCGCACCCACGGCGCCCAGCCGTCGAGGTCGGTCTGCGCCGCCTCCATGCTGTGCCCGCCGTCGATGAAGACGAAGTCGGCCGGGCGGCCCCAGATCTTCGCGGCGACAGCCGACGGCGCGAGCAGTCCGACAACGGTGTTCTCGAGCCCGGCGTCGAACATGGTGCGGCGGAACCGTGCCGACGTGTCGAGTGTTCCGGTGTGCGCGTCGACCAGGGACTCGTCGTGATACTCCCAGCCGGGCTGGTGTTCCTCGGAGCCGCGGTGATGGTCGACCGTCACGATGACGGCGTCGTGCGCCTCGCCGGCCGAACCGAGGAAGACGGTCGACTTCCCGCAGTACGTTCCGATCTCCACGCCGACCTTCGTCGAATCGGGTTGCGAGAGATACTCTCCGGCGATCTCGAAGAGTGTCTGGGCCTCGTCGAGCGGCATGAATCCGGGTGCCTCGTCGGCGACGCGGAGGCGGTCGGTGGAGGGTGCGTTGGGCGACGGTGCCGCGGGTTGTGACATGGCACCAGATCCTATCGGGTGTGTGAGGGTCGCCGCGTAGGGTGAGCCGTATGAAAGCTCAGGTGCTCACCGCAGAGACAGGACCCTCCGGACTCGAGTTGACCGACGTCCCCGACCCCACGCCGGCCGACGGTCAGGTGATCGTCGACGTGAAGTCGTGCGGCGTGTGCTTCCCCGACGTGCTGATGAGTCAGGGCAAGTACCAGCTGCGCGTCCCGACCCCGTTCACCCCCGGCACCGAGGTCGCCGGCGTGGTGCGCTCGGCACCCGAGGGGTCGTCGGTCGCGGTCGGGGACAAGGTCCTCGTGGCGTCGATCGTCGGCGGATTCGCCGAGCAGGTCGCGGCCGCACCCGAACAGCTCCTCCCGCTCCCCGGAGGGCTGACCTTCGAGCAGGGTTCGGCGATGGGGATCAACTATCAGACCGCGCTGTTCGCGCTCAAGACGCGGGCACACACCCAGCCGGGTGAGGTCGTGGGCGTGCTCGGCGCCGCCGGCGGTGTCGGGACCGCGTCGATCATGGTCGCCAAGGCGATGGGCGCGAGGGTCATCGCCATCGTGCACCGCAAGGGCGCCGAGGAACTCCTGCGCAGTGCCGGGGCCGACGAGATCGTGCAGCTCGAGGAGGGATGGGGCACGAAGCTCAAGGAGATCGTCCCCAGGGGCGTCGACGTCATGATCGACCCGTCGGGTGGCGAGGTGTTCGACGAGGCGCTGCGGCAGGTGGCGCCCGACGGCCGGTACGTCGTGGTGGGCTTCGCGGCGGGCGGAATCCCGACCGTCAAACTCAACCGGGTCCTGTTCCGCAACATCGCGGTCGTCGGTGCCGCGTGGGGCGAATACGTGCGCACCCACCCGGAGCTGAATCTGCCCGCGAAGCTGCACGAGGAGCTGTCGCAGATGATCGCCGACGGCCTGGAACCCCAGGTGAACGTGACGTACACGCTCGATCAGCTGCCCGAGGCGTTGACCGATCTCGCCGAAGGGCGGATCCTGGGCAAAGCGGTCGTCAAGATCGGTGACTGAGGTCCCACCTGAGTGCGGTCCCGGCGGCGACCCTCACGAGCATCCGACCGAAGGGATCTGCCATGTGCCGCAACATCACCGAACTCCGTGGACTGGAACCGCCGGCGACGGGGGACGAGATCGAGGCGGCTGCACGGCAGTACGTGCGCAAGGTGAGCGGGGTCCGCCACCCGTCGGCGGCGAACGCCGAGGCGTTCGAGGCGGCGGTCACCGCGGTCACCGCTGCCACGCGCACACTCCTCGACGTCCTGCCGGAGCGTCGTCAGCCGCCGAAGACGGTGCCCCCGCTCCGGCGCCCCGAGGTCCAGGCGCGTATCGCCGCCCGAGGCTGAAGCCCCGGGCCTGCACACAGGTTCAGCAGTAGGTATCGCCTGGCGATACCTACTGCTGAACCATTTCGGGTGGCGGAGGAATCTACGACCCGGCGGCTTCGTCGCTTCCGGTGACGATTGTTTCCGCGATGTCCCAGAGCAGGTTGTCGAAGGCCTCGATTGCGTAGAAGATTGCTGACAGCATGGTTTTTCCAGCTTTCGTTTCGAATTCGACGGAGGATGGAAGCCGCGGCGTAACAGCACGTCAACGGCCGTCGGGAGAGCGAGACAATCGTCTGATGAATCGCAACATGCGCGATTCCGACGCGGTCGAGAATTGATGTTACAAATCCCGTTTCCCTGTATCATTGGTAGCACGGCCATCAGAAGCCGACAAGCAAATCGAGAATTCACACAGACAATTCACGTAGGCGCGCACGGTCGGTCGGGGACGGTGACGCTTTGTACCGGCGGGCGCCGCGTCCCGGGCTCGTAGTTCGGTGCCGGTCGGCGAGAACGCGCAGCTCCGCGGGATTAAACCCACCGGCGAGCAAGAATTTGGGACACCTCTCGTGCGTCCGGATAGTGTCGACACGGTGTCCAACCACCGATCCCATCGCGCCCACGGGGCCGCGCCGCGCGCTGTTCGCGTCGTAGCGCTGGCCCTGACGGCCGCCATCGTCGGCCTGTTGACCATCCTCGGCGGACCGGCGCCCCGTGCGCAGGCCGCCCCCGCCGACAGCTGTGCGCCGGCCGGCCTCGCGTCGGCGTCGGCGGCGCCGGTCAACCTCGCCGCCGCAGATCAGGGGGGTGAAGACCGCTACACCACCGAGTCGACCACGCCGCTCGACCAGATCGACGTCGGCCAGCTGGAGCTGCTGTCGCCCGGCAAGATCTCCGTCGGCACCCTGTCCGATGCCGGGCCGAGCATCTGTGTGAACAGTGCGGGCGACTTCACCGGCTTCGACAACGAACTCCTCAAGGCCGTCGCCGCGAAGCTTGGTCTGCAGGTCGAGTTCAACGGCACCGAGTTCGCGGGTCTTCTGTCGCAGGTGGCCAACAACCGTTTCGACGTCGGATCGTCGTCGATCACCACGACCGACGACCGCCGCAAGACCGTCGACTTCACCAACGGCTACGACTTCGGGTACTTCTCCCTCGTCGCGCCGACCGCCGGCCCGATCAAGGGATTCGGCGATCTCTCCGACTCGACGCGGATCGCTGTCGTGCAGGGCACCGTCCAGGACGACTACGTCGTCAACACCCTGGGTCTCGACCCGGTGAAGTTCCCGGACTACGCCACCGCGTACGCCAATCTGAAGAGTGGCCAGGTCGACGCCTGGGTCGCTCCGTCGCAGCAGGCGGAGGGGGCGGTCCGCGAGGGCGACGGCACCGCGATCGTCGAGAACACCTTCAGCGTGAACAACTTCGTCGCCTGGGCCGTGGGCAAGAACAAGCCGCGGCTCACCGAGGCCCTCAACTCCGGGCTCGACGCGATCATCGCCGACGGCACGTACGCCGATCTCTACGTCGACTGGGTGCCCCGCGAACTGCCCGAGGGATGGAAGCCCGGCAGCAAGGCCGCGCCCGCCCCGGACCTGCCCGACATCGCCGCCATCGCGGCCGAGAATGCCGAGAAGGCCGGCCCGGCGGAGGAGACCGCGCCCAAGAGCACCCTGGAGCAACTCGGCGACACCTTCTTCAACTGGGACCTCTACAAGGAATCATTCCCCGAGCTGATCAAGACCGGTCTCGTCAACACCCTGATCCTGTCGCTGGTCTCGGGAGTGCTCGGCACCATCCTGGGCATGATCCTGGCGATCTGCGGGATCTCGCGGTCGCGGTGGCTGCGCTGGCCGGCGCGGGTCTACACCGACATCTTCCGCGGGCTGCCCGCGGTCGTCGTCATCCTGATCGTCGGTCTCGGTGTGGGTCCGGTCGTCAAGGGCATCACCGGCAACAACCCGTACTGGCTCGGCGCGGTCGCGCTCGCCCTGCTCGCCGCGGCCTACATCGGTGAGATCTTCCGGTCGGGAATCCAGAGCGTCGACGACGGGCAGCTCGAGGCCTCGCGTGCCATCGGCTTCAGCTACCGGGAGTCGATGCGGCTCGTCGTCGTCCCGCAGGGCGTCCGGCGGGTGCTCCCGGCATTGATGAACCAGTTCATCAGCCTGATCAAGGACAGCTCGCTGGTGTACTTCCTCGGGCTGCTGGCCAGCCAGCGGGAGCTGTTCGCGGTCGGCCGAGACCTGAACGCGCAGACGGGTAACCTCTCGCCGCTCGTCGCCGCGGGAATCATGTACCTCATCCTGACGATCCCGTTGACACACCTGGTCAACTACATCGACCGGCGCCTGCGCACCGGACGGCCCGCCGAGGTCCAGGACGACCCGCTGCCCCCGACCGTCGTCGAGAAGGGATAGGCCCGTGCCCGATCTCAGCAAGTCCGAGTCACCGTCCCCGAATGCCGCCGTCGTCCGGGAAGCCGTCTCGCTGACCGGTACCGATCTCCACCTGTCGTTCGGCAAACAGCACGTGTTGCGGGGTGTCGACATCCAGGTCGACGCCGGCACCACCACGACCGTCATCGGGCCGTCGGGGTCGGGTAAGTCGACCCTGCTGCGTGTGCTGAACCGGTTGTACGAACCCGATCAGGGAGACATCCTGCTCGACGGACGGTCCGTCCTCAAGGACAACCCGGACGAGCTCCGGCGGCGGATCGGCATGGTGTTCCAGCAGTTCAATCTGTTCCCGCACAAGACCGTCGTCGACAACGTCGCGCTCGGACCGCGAAAGCTGAAGGGGCTGAGCAAGGACGAGGCCCGCGAGGTCGCTCTCCGGCAACTCGAGATCGTCGGGCTCACCAACAAGGCCGACGTGCGTCCGGCACGACTCTCCGGCGGTCAGCAGCAGCGGGTGGCGATCGCGCGAGCGCTCGCCATGACTCCGGAGGTCATGTTCTTCGACGAGGCGACCTCCGCGCTGGACCCCGAACTCGTCAAGGGAGTCCTCTCGCTCATGGCGGATCTGGCCACCGAGGGGATGACCATGGTGGTCGTCACCCACGAGATGGGTTTCGCCCGCAACGTCTCCGACAACGTGCTGTTCATGGACCACGGAGCCGTCGTGGAGACCGGCCGGCCGGAACAGGTCTTCGACGACGCGAAGTCCGACCGGTTGCGGACCTTCCTGTCCCAGGTCCTGTAACCGGGGTTCTTGTCGACGGGGGTCTCGCCGACCGCCGGCTCAGCCGATCCCGAAGAGCCTGGAGCCGTTGCGGTAGAACACGTCTCGGAGCCAGTCGGCACCGAGGTCGAGGCGGATGATCGCCTCGAGCGCATGGGTGTAGCCGTAGGGGATGTTCGGGAAATCGCTGCCGAAGAGGATCTTCTCGCCGGCGTCGGCCAGACGCGGCAGGTAGTCCGCGGGGAACGGGGCGTCTTCCTCGGCGAAGTCGGTGAACGCCATCGTGGTGTCCAGGTGCACATTCGGGTACTCCAGCGCGAGGTCGAGGAACGCGGTGTACTCGGGCATCCCCATGTGCGCGACGATCAGCGGCAACGACGGGAACCGGTGCAGGAGTTCGCGGATCGGCTCGGGGCCGGTGAAGGTGCCGGGCGCGGGCCCCGACCCGCAGTGGATGATGACGGGGACCCGCGAATCGGCGATCTGGGACCACACGCCGTCGAGGAGCGAATCGGTGGGGGAGAAGTCGCCGACCTGGATGTGGCACTTGAACACCCGGGTTCCCGCCTGGATGGCGCGGGAGACGTAGGTGTGGGCGGACTCCTCCGGATAGAAGGTCGCGGTGTGCAGGCAGTCGTCATGGCCGGCGGCGAAGTCGTGCGCCCAGCCGTTCAGCCACTCGGCCATGTTCGGCTTGTGGGGGTACACCAGCGACGAGTAGGCCCGCACCCCGAACTCGCGCAGCGTGGCCACCCGGACGTCCTCGTCGGCGCGGTAGGTGATCGGCCACTCGCGTCCCACCAGCGGCCCGACCGAGTCGAAGTAGGCCCAGACCTTGTCCATGACCGGACGCGGCATGAAGTGGGTGTGGACGTCGATGATGCCGGGCAGGTCCAGCTCTGACCAGATCGCGCGCACCCGCTGCGCCTCGTCGGTACTGAACGGCTCGGGGGTCACGGGAACGGCACTGTTCACCCCAGAGACCGTACGCCGGGTGCGCCGCCGGCCGCGAGTGCCACCTCAGCCGGCGGACGACACCGTCGGAGTGATGAGCACCTTTCGGTGGTCGTTGGGCACGGAGAGCTCGCGGAAGACGCGGTCGGTCTCGTCGAGCCCGACGATCTCGCTGACCAGCGCCGACGACCCGATTGCGCCCTTGCTCAACTCGGCTGCCGCGGTGCGGAATTCGCTCGCGGTGTAGTAGGAGACGAAGTGCATCGTGGTCTCTTTCACGACCCCGGCCACCGGCATGAACGAGTCGTCGCTCAAGCAGACGCCCGCGATGACGATGGTGCCGTGGGTGGCGACCGCGTCCAGGGCGGCGGCGATCATGCCCGGCTTGCCCACGCATTCGATGACGACGTCGAAGCCCGGTCCGACGTGCGCGAGGAGTTCGTCGGGGATGCACACCGTGGACGCACCGAGATCGAGTGCCGCCGCACGCCTGCCCGGGGACGGGTCCGAACACACCAGGTCGGTGGCCACGCCGCGCGACAACCAGTGCAGCGCGGCGAGACCGACCGGACCCGCGCCCAGCACCAGCACCCGGTCCCCGGGACGGACGGACGCGCGGGTGACCGCGTGCAGTCCCACGGCCAGTGGTTCGACCAGGGCGCCGTCGACCGGATCGATGCCCTCGAGAAGAACGCTCTCGGCCGCCCCGACCAGGACGTACTCGGCCAGCCCGCCTGGGAGGACGCCGAGTCCCAGGGTGCGCGCCGACCCGCATCGCGCGACGTCACCGGTGAGACAGGCGCGGCACCGGTGGCATCCGATCACCGGCATGGCGGCCACGGCATCGCCGACCCGGAAGGAGTGCGCCGGATCGGCGCGGCCCCGGCCGGCGTCGTCTGGGTCTGCCGGCCCGACGCCGACGACCTCGCCGGCGAATTCGTGACCCATGATCGTCCCGTGCGGGAGCAACGGCGCGGTCGACAGGTCGGAACCGCAGATGCCGTTCGCCGCCACGCGCAGGACGAGCTCGCCGGGGCCCGGCGTCGGGTCCGGTAGGTCGGCGACGAGGAATCGGCCTGCGCCGAACTCTCCTGGGCCGGTCACCGCGGCGCGCATCAGCCCGCCGACCAGCGGACGGACGGGACGTCGTCCGCCGCGCGGGGCACGATGAACACGCCCTCGGCCTCGCAGGTCACCCCTTGCGCATCGGAGATCGTGCCGCGGACGATGCGCTTGCGTCCGTTCCGCTCGGTCACCCACGCCCGCGCGACCAGCGCGCCGAGGGGTGTCGGCCGCCCGTACCGGACGGTGAGGGTCCCGGTGTAGCAGGGGCCCTCGACGCTGGCCGCATTCCCCAGGACGTGGTCGAGGACCATCGCGCACACACCGCCGTGGACCTGGCCGGGTGGTCCCTCGTAGGCCGCGCCGAGAGTGAAGGCGCTGCGGACGCCGTCGTCGACGTGGACGACGTCGAGTGGCGGAGCCAGCGCGTTGCGCACCCCGATCACCGCGTTTCCCCAGGCCATCCCGGTGTTCTCGCGCGTGTGTCGTACCCCGAACGCGCCGTCCATCTGGCGACTCCGCAGGTCGTCCACCACCTCGGCGATCCGCCGTCGTGCCTCGTCGAGGTCCTCATCGGCCACCTCGGTGCGGATCACCGCGTCGACCAGATCCCGAACGGTGTCGGTGAGAGGGGTGTAGACCGCGCGGCGACGCGCGACCTCGTCTTCGGAGATGTCCTCCAGGGTGAACTCCATGTGGCTACCGATCAGTCAGTTGTGGCATAGGTAACGAACAGTGGCGACGCAAATTAGAACGTGTTCTAATTCAACCACTAGAACGTGTTCTCATTTTGCGGTTTCGAGGACATCGACCCCGGGTCGGACGTCGTGCTCCAGCCGATCGAGCGGTGATCCGATCGAACCGCACAAGCGATCCACAGGAGATGTGACCGATGAGCGCGAAGACCTTCGACCTCACCGCACGCGACGAGACCTGGGTGAAGCGGGTGCTGCCCGTCCTGAAACTCGTGGCGAAGACCTATTTCCGCTCCGAGGTCCGGGGCATGGAGAAGGTGCCCGACGGCGGCGCGCTCCTGGTGTCGAACCACTCCGGCGGATTGCTGGCGTTCGATGTCCCGGTCATCAGCGTGGCCTTTGCCGACGAGTTCGGTGCCGACCGCCCGCTCTACACCCTCGCCCACGACCTCATCTTCACCGGATCGGGCAAGCAGATCTTCGGCAAGGTCGGCTTCCTCCCCGCCCATCCCAAGAACGCGGTCGCCGCGTTGCGGTCGGGTGCCGCGACGATCGTGTTCCCCGGCGGGGAGTGGGAGGCGCTGCGGCCGAGCAGCCAGAGCGCGACCATCGACTTCCACGGTCGAACCGGTTACATCCGCACGGCGCTCGAGGCGGGCGTCCCGATCGTCCCCATCGTCACCATCGGCGGCCAGGAGACGCAGCTGTTCCTCAATCGCGGCGACACGCTGGCGCGGTTCCTCCGTCTCGACAGACTCCTGCGCACCGACACCGCGCCGTTCGCATTCGGCTTCCCGTTCGGCCTGACCGCCCACCTCCCGCCGAACATCCCGCTGCCGTCGAAGCTCGTGACGGAGGTCCTCGACCCGATCGACATCACCGCCGAGTTCGGTAACAACCCCGAACACGACGAGGTCGATCAGATGGTGCGCAAAAGGATGCAACACGCTCTCGACGACCTCGCCCGCGCCCGCCGGTTCCCGGTTCTGGGCTGACCACGAGGAGACGACGATGATCTCGCAACTCCGCGATCGCGTCACCACCGCGTTGTGGCTCGTTCGCACCCTGATCCGCAGTGGATTCCTCGGCTCGCTCAGGGTCGACCGTTATATCCGCATGGGGCTCAACCTGCGTCGGCACGGCGGTGCGTCGCCGGTGAGCGGTATCGGCCTCGCCGCGGCGCGCGATCCCGACGGCATCGCGCTCATCGACGAGGCGGGTCAGCTCACCTGGCGTGAACTCGACGCCCGCTGCGATGCGCTCGCCGTCGGATTGCGCGACGCTGGCGGCACATCCGTCGCGACCGTCGCCATCCTCTGCCGCAACCACCGCGGCCTCGTCGAGGCCCTCGCCGCGACGTCGCGGCTCGGCGCCGACGCTGTGCTCCTCAACACCGGCTTCGCCGCACCTCAGCTCGCCGATGTACTCGAACGCGAGCACGCCGACGTGCTCATCGCCGACGAGGAGTTCGACGCGGTCGTCGCGCCTGCGGCGCAACGCCTCCCGAGCATGCGGCTGATCCACGCGTGGACGGAGGGCGACTCGTCGCCCCGGGGCGCGACCGTCGACGGCCTGATCGACGCGAACAGCGGCTCGCGACCCGGCCGGCCCCCACGCGCCGGACGTATCGTGTTGCTGACCTCGGGGACCACCGGGATGCCCAAGGGCGCCCGTCGCGGCGGAAGCACCGACGTCGCCTCCCTCGCCGCCATGCTGGACAGGATTCCCTGGCGCGCAGGCGAATCGATCGTGATAGCCGCGCCGGCGTTCCACGCGTGGGGTTTCGGACAGGTGGCCATCGCGGCGACGATGTCGTGCACGATGATCATGCGGCGCCGGTTCGATCCGGAGGGGACACTCGAGCTGGTCCGCGACCACGGGGCCACCGGACTCGCGGTGGTGCCGGTGATGCTCGAACGCATCACCGATCTTCCCGAGGAGGTCCTCGATGACCATCCGATGCCGACACTGCGCTTCGCCACCGCGAGCGGTTCGCGGATGCGCTCCGATGCGCTCGTCGCGTTCCTCGATCGGTACGGCGACGTGGTCTACAACAGCTACAACGCCACCGAGGCCGGCCTCATCACCACCGCGACCCCGGCCGATCTGCGCGTCGCGCCGGACACGGCCGGGCGACCGCTCACCGGTACCAGCGTCCGCATCCTCGACGACGACGACCGGGAAGTGCCCGTCGGCGAGGTCGGCCGCATCGTGGTCGCGAACAATTCGGGATTCGACGGTTACACCAGCTCGGACACCAAGGCTTTCAGCGACGGTCACATGGTGTCGGGCGACGTCGGCCGCTTCGACGAGAACGGGCTTCTCTTCGTCGTCGGCCGGGACGACGAGATGATCGTGTCCGGCGGGGAGAACGTCTATCCGCTCGAGGTCGAGCAGGCCATCGACGCGCTAGACGAGGTACTCGAGGTCGCGGTGACCGGTGTCGACGACGACAGGTTCGGTCAGCGACTCGTCGCCCACGTGGTGCGTGCGCCGCGCGCCCAGATCGGTGCCGACGACATCCGAGAGCACGTGCGCGACCAGTTGGCCGGGTTCAAGGTCCCGCGCGACGTGTACTTCCTCGACGAACTGCCGCGCAACGCCACCGGGAAGATTCTCAAGCGCGAACTCGGCGCCGGACCCTCGACCGAACGGAAGGTGAGCTGACACATGAACTCCGTCCAGCAGATCGACCGATCCGCCGGTGGTGCGGACGCCGAACGGATGTCCGGACCCGATGCGCTGATGCTCAACATGGAGTCGGCGTCGAATCCGATGCACACGCTGAAGGTCGCGATTCTCGACACCGCGCGGCGCGGACGACCCCTCGACCTCGCCGAGCTCGCCGACGTCCTGCCCGACCACCTCGGGATGTTCCCGCGCGCAACCCAGCGTCTCGCGTGGGCGCGCGGACACCGTGCCCGTCCCTTCTGGGTGCGCGACAACGACTTCGACGTGACCCGGCACCTGGACGAGCGATGGGTCGCCGCCCCGGGGGGACGTGCCGAGCTCGACGAGATCCTCTCCGAACTCGCGGTCCGGCAACTCGACCGTCGCCGGCCGCTGTGGGGACTGACGCTCGTCCACGGTCTCGCCGGCGGTCGGCAGGCGGTCGTCGTACGTGTCCACCATGCCGTCGCCGACGGTCTGGCCGCACTCAACACCTTCATGGCCGCCACCGCCGGACCGGACGAGCGGGTCTGTCGTGCGCCGATCGACCGGACCCGGGTCGAGCACGACGAGCGGGAGCTCGCACGCGCGGCGCGTGCGGAATCCTGGCGAATGGTCCGCGATCTCCCGGCCGCGGCGTCGGCCCTGGCGCGCGCGTTCTCGGCAAAACGCAAGGCGGGTCACGCCGAACTCATCCCGAAACCACTGACCGTCCGCCGGACGAGTTTCAACGCGCGCAGCGGCGCCGAACGCGTCTGCGCGTCAGGTGACATCCCGCTCGCCGCCGTCCAGCGGCTCGCGCTCGCCACCGGCACCACCGTGAACGGGGCACTGCACGGCGTCATCGCGGGGGCGATCCGGGCGGAACTGATCGCCCGCGGCGAGGAGCCGGGCGTCGCGGTGTCCATCTTCGGAGTGTGCCGGGACCTGGCCTCGACGCGCGTCCACGGCAACGAGATCGCCACCGCGATGGCGTATCTGAGGTCGGATCTGGCCGATCCGGTCGAGCGGATCGCCGCCACCGGGGAGAGCTGCGCCGCCACCGTGCGATGTCGGCGCGAAGTCGGGTTCGAACTGACCGACGCACTGGCCACCTACACCGGCCGCCTCGGACCGGCTTTCCGCGGTCTGGCCGCGCACCGCGCGCCGTTGGTGATGAACAACATCACCACGGCCAACATGCCCGGTCCGCGCACCACTCGGTGGGTCGGGGACATCGAGGTCGTCGACTGGATCTCGTTCGCCCTGGCGATCGCACCCGCCGACGTCAACCTCACCACGTACAGCTACGCCGGAAAACTCAGCATGGGGCTCATCGCGACGCCGGAGTCCATGCCCGACCCGGCCCGGTTCCTGCGGCGGGTGGCCGACGCGGCTGTCGAAGCCGCCGACGCGCTCGGGCGGCCGACCGAGGACACCGA
Organism: Gordonia sp. KTR9; assembly: GCF_000143885.2. Classification (NCBI taxonomy): domain Bacteria; kingdom Bacillati; phylum Actinomycetota; class Actinomycetes; order Mycobacteriales; family Gordoniaceae; genus Gordonia; species Gordonia sp. KTR9. The sequence goes on along the minus strand of NC_018581.1, from coordinate 4,357,648 downwards.
CGATGCCGTGCTGGCGCGGGAGGCGAGTTGATCGACTGGGAGTCCGGCGCAGCGCGACTGGGACTGTTCGCGAAGGTGCTGCCACGCGCGATCGGCAGTTCGCGTGCGGCCGGTCGCGGCGACCCGGCGGCGGGAGTGCCACCGGCGGAATGCGGTCCGCGCATGGTCGGGGAGACCGCCGTCGACGAGCTGTTCATCGCGATCAACTCGGTGATCCGGGACATCCCGCCGATCGAGTTCGTGGAACAGTGCGTGCAACGATGCGCCGGCGTCGCCGAGGAACTGGCCGCGCTGGGGCCGTCGGGAATCCACCTCGACCCCGGGCCGCCCGGCATCGTGTCCCGTGATCGGAAGACCTTCGGGACGACCTCGTTCGATCACATCGACTACTCGGTCGCCGTTCCTCTCCCGGAGTCCATCGCCGCCGCCGACCCCTACGCCGACGGGATCGCCTCGGTCCGCGTGCTCTCGCGACGACGAACCGGCCGTCGCTGGTTGATCTGGGTGCACGGGGCGGCCCAGGGGCGCGCCGACGATCTCTATGCGTTCCGCGCTGCCAACCTGTACAACAAGCTCGGCTACGACGTGGTGTTCCCCGTCCTGCCGGCGCACGGCTCGCGGCGGGTGGAGAAGGTCGCCTACCCGGGTTTCGACCCGCTGGTCAACACCGTCATCACCATCCGGGCGATCGCCGAGATCCGCTCGCTCATCACCTGGATCGAGGGCCAGGAGCCGGCCGACATCGCGATCGCGGGTACGTCGCTCGGCGGTCCGATCGCGGCGATGGTCGCCTCGATGGATCCCCGGATCAGCTCGGTCCTGGCCGTCGTCCCGATGCTGGAGATGCACGCCACCCTCGCCCACCACATGGAACGCGGCGGGTCCAAGGGGCGTCATCTCGCGTCGCTGATGCGCAGCGACCCGGTTCGCGCGGTCTCGTCGGTGATCAATCCGCTGGCGGTGCAACCCATCCCGACGCCCGAACGCCGGATGGTGGTCGCGGCGCTCAACGATCGGGTCACCTCGGTGTCCGCCGCCCGACAGCTACACCGACACTGGGGCGGGCAGGTCCACTGGTACTCCGGTAGTCATGTCGGACACGCCATCTCGGGCAGCATCCGGCAGGCCACGGACGAGTTCCTGCGTGCCTCCCCGCCGCCTGATTCTCGGTTCGACAGCGAAACCGGCCTGCGTTCGCTGATGTGAGCGCCGCATTCTCGGAACCCGCGACAGACAGACTTCAACTCGACTCCCAGACTTCGATCGAAGTCTGGGAGTCGAGTTGAAGTCTGTCGGTCACGAATCGGGCTGGGTCGTCGTCAGTTCGGGATCAGCTCCGGATTGGCGTCGGCGAGCAACTCGTCGCGGTCCTCGGCGAGGACGAACCCACCCGCGATGGCGATGTCTGCGGCGTCCCGGTAGTGCTTCTCGTACTCATCGCGCGTTCCGTACCGGGCCACGAGTTCGTCGGTGGGGACCGGAGAAGTCGTTCCGAACAGCAGACAGATCCGGGACACCGGGTCGGCGACGATCCCGCTGAGGATCTGGGTCGGCGCGTCGACGCACGGTGTGCGGACCCCGCCCCGGACATTGCCGATGTCGTCGAGCTCGAACACGGGCTGGGCGCCGCCGGCGTCCCGGAGGGCCAGCGGGTCGGCCACCGGAGGCGGGGGACCTCCCTCGGCCCAGGATCGCAGGTGCCGCAACGCCGATCGGAGAACGAACCTCTGCTGGCCCCGGTTGACCGGGTCGGGGCAGCCGAGGAACTCCTCGAAGTCACCGACCTGGTGGAGATCGGCGTGTGCCGTGCCCGCCATCTCCCAGACCCGGAGTCGATCCGAATCGGGTTGCCGCACGGCGTGATAGCGGAAGTTGGTCAGGACGTCGGTCTCGGTCTGGACAACGAACACCGGTGCGTCGAGATCGGCGCGGATCGTGGTGGGCTCGCTCCCGAAGACGCTCGCCACGTCGATCCCCGAACCGACATCACCGGCGGGCAACCCGGCGGCCGCGCGGCTGTGGATGAGGTACCCGTCGAACGGTGCCCCGTCCGGACCGACGGTGTTGACATAGGTCGTCAGGGCCATGGCCGACTGTGATTCGCCGATCCCGAGAACGGTGGAGACCGTCAGACCCGCGAGCGGATGGCCGGCGGCGTCGGTCTCGCGGACTGCTCGGCCCACCGAAGTGAAGATGTCGTAGCAGTACGCGTCGCCGGGGTGTCGCAGTCCGGCATAACGTTCCGGGTCTTTGGCGGCGAGGCTCTGCGGGGCGCCGGTCGCCACGCCGACCGAACCCGCCCCGCCCTCGACGCCGACGAACTGTGCCGACACGCCCACCCACGCGTGGCCCGCGCGGACGAGCTCGGCCGCCACATAGGAGTATTCGGGCGCGGCGTCGGCGCCGCTGCTGACGTTCAGCCACTCGACGACCACGCAGCCGCTGAAGGCCGCGGCCTCCGTGGGGCGTCGGACGACGATCCGGGTCGTGAACTCGGCGGTGGGCGCGCCGGTGTCACCGACGACCGGGTCGGCGGCCCCCGAAGCCGCGTACTCGGTGTCGGTGTAACCGGCCGCGGTGAGGTCGGGTAAGGGTGAGGCGCTCAGCAACGAACACCCGTTCCCGCCGCGGAGGACACGGAATCGCATGGCCTGACTCACTTCTTCTTCCGATGCTGCTTGATCACCTCACCGAACATGAAGTGCATCTTGGTGCCCTGCGGCCAGCCGACGTAATAGCAGAGGAAGAGGCTGATCTCCTCGAGCTGTTCGGGAGTGAGCTCGCCGTTCCCGAGGGCGGCGCCGGCCTGGATCTCGGCGACGTCGGTGTTGTTGCTCGCGGCGAGCGCACCGAGCAGGAGCAATCGGCGATCGCGGTTGGACAGACCGTCGCGCGCCCAGACGTTGCCGAACACCTGGTCGGCCGTGTGCGCGAAGTAATCGCCCGGGCCGTCGCTCACCTCCCAGCCGTAGACCTCGGACATCTTCGCGAGTCCGCGCCTGCGCACCTCGTCGGGTGCGTCGCCGGAGATGTCGGATCGGGTCATGCTGGTTCTCCTTCGAGGTGGGGGACACCGAGCCCGGCGGCCAGATTCCGCAACGCGAGCTGCCCGAGAGGCAGATCGACACCGAGTTCTTCGCCGAGAGCGAGTGCGAGCGTCAGGTCCTTCTCCCCCAGGGTACGGACGCCGGTGAGGATTCCGTACCAGGGATCGTCGGCCGCGACCGGAGCGGTGGTGTCACGCAACATGATCGCCCCGGGCCCACCGGTCACGGCGTCGGAGTGCCGGACCACCTTGCCGAGCTTGGCGATGTCGATGCCGGCGGCCTCGGCCAGTCGCGCGGCCTCGGTGGTCGCGGTGAACGAGATGAAGTGGAGGAGGTTGCGCGCCAGCTTCATCCGGGTGCCCGAGCCGACCTCGGGTCCCGCGTGGACGAGCATGTCGGCGGTGAGCGCGAACGGTTCCTTCAGTTTCTCGTACGCCTCACGCGGCCCGCCGACCATGATCGCGAGCCGGCCCGACGCCGCACCCATCGCGCCACCGGAGATGGGGGCGTCGAGCAATGTCACCTCGCGCGCCGCGCATTGTTCGGCGAGTTCGGCGGCGGTCTCCGGCGCGATCGTCGAGTGGACGGTGATGATGGTGCCCGGGCGAGCCTCGGACAGCAGGCCGTCCGGCCCGGCGACCACTGTTCGGACCTGGGCGTCGTCGAGGACGCAGATGCCGATGATGTCGGCCGACGCGGCGAGATCGGCGAGCGAACCCGCGGCCGCGGCCCCCTTCTCGACGACCTTCGCGATGGCCTCGGACGAGAGGTCGAACACCGTCAGACCGCCGCGCCACGCGGCCAGACTCCCGGCCATCGGACCACCGATGTTGCCGAGTCCGACATATCCCAGCCGAATCGGGTCCGGCCGGGTGGGCGTCGATTCGCTCATGAGCGGATGACCTGGCCGCCGTCGACGTTGAAGATCTGCCCGGTGATCCACCCGGCTTCGTCGGACAGGAGGAACAAGCACATGCCGACGAGATCCTCCGGCGTGCCGAAACGCTTCAGCGGCAGACGATTCACGATGTCGGCGACCATCTCCTTGGGTGTCGTGGTCCGAGTCGCCTCGGTGTCGATGGGCCCGGGGGCGATCGCGTTGACGCGGATGTTCTGCCCGCCGAGTTCGGTGGCGAGCTGCTGTGTCAGACCGTTCACCCCGACCTTGGCCAGGCCGTAGAAGCCGCTGTACAGCCACGCGGCGGTGGAGGACTGGTTGACGATGGCGCCACCACCATTGGTCATGTGCGGGTAGACCGCCCGGGTCACGTTGAGCGCGCCGTCGAGGTTCACGCTCATGAACTTCTTGTAGTAGTCCCAGGGCACGGTGATGAGGAAGTCGAGTTTCATCCCGCCGTAGATCGCCGCGTTGTTGACCAGGCCGTCGACCGAGCCGTAGGCGTCGACGGTGGCCGCGGCGAGCGCCTTCGCCGAATCCTCGTCGGCCACATCGGTGTTGACGTACAGTCCGCCGATGTCGGCCGCGACCTGCTTGCCCTTGTCGTCGGCGAGGTCGGCGACCACGACGTTCGCGCCTTCGGCGGCGAGCCCGCGGGCGTACGCCTCACCGATCCCGCCTGCCGCGCCGGTGACGATGATGGTCTTGTTCTCGAAACGCTTGGAACTCATTGTCCTGCTTTCTGTGTGGTCGGTGGTTGTCGAAGGGTCACGCCGGACGCGCGACGGCCTTGGTCTCCAGGTACTCCTCGAAACCGGCGACTCCCATCTCGCGGCCGATGCCGGACTGTTTGAAGCCGCCGAACGGGACATCGGCGGAGTACCAGATGCCGCCGTTGACGCCCATCGTCCCGGTGCGTACTCCGTTGACGACCTTGTTGATCCGCTCCTCGTCGGACCCGTAGACCATGCCGGACAGGCCGTACGGCGAGTCGTTGGCGATGCGGATCGCGTCGTCGTCGCCGTCGTGGGGAATGATCACCAGCACCGGACCGAAGATCTCCTCCTGCGCGACTCGCGCCGAGTTGTCCAGGCCCGAGATCAGGGTCGGCTCGACGAAGTAGCCGGCGGGCTTGTCGGCGGGACGTCCGCCACCGATCTCGATGGTGCCGCCCTCGCTGGTGGCGAGTTCGATGTAGGACTCGATGCGCTGACGCTGCCGGGCGGAGATGACCGGTCCGCAGATGGTGCCGCCGTCGGTCGGGTCTCCGGCGGGCAGGCCGGCCATCGCGTCGCGGGTGGCGGTGATCGCCTCGTCGAGTCTGCTGCGCGGCACCACCAGGCGCGTGGTGATGGCGCACCCCTGACCGGCATGGGTGACGACGTTGAATGCGGCCATGGCGCAGGCAGATCCGATGTCGGCATCGTCGAGGACGATGAAGGCCGACTTGCCGCCCAGCTCCAGGAACACCTTCTTGAGCGACTCGGACGCGGCGGCCATCACCTTCTTGCCGGTCGCGGTGGAGCCGGTGAACGACACCAGGTCGACGCGGGGGTCGGTGCTGAGCTGGGCGCCGAGCTGGTGGTCGGTCGAGGTGACGATGTTGAGAACACCGGGCGGGAAGTCCGTCTCCTCGGCGACGACCCGGCCGACGAGCGCGGCACACCACGGGGTGTCGGGTGCGGGCTTGAGCACGACCGTGCACCCGGCGGCCAGGGCGGGGCCGATCTTGGCGAAGTTGATCTGGTGCGGGAAGTTCCACGGCGTGATCGCGCCGACGACGCCCACGGCCTCCGAGCGCAGCTCGCGATGGTTCTTGAGGCCCATGGGTTTGGCGGTGCCGAGGTCACGGGTCCACTCGTAGCTCTCGGCGAGGTCGGCGAAATAGCCGAGATCGGTGACCGGTCCCTCGAACTGCGGGCCGTGGGTGAGGAAGGACGGGCACCCCACCTCGGCGATGGTGAGTTCGCGGAGCTCGTCACCGTGGGCGAGCAGGGCGTCGCGCAGCTGACGGAGACAACGGGCGCGGAAGGCGTGGTCGCGCGACCAGGCGGTGGTGTCGAAGGCGGTGCGTGCGGCCGTGATGGCGGCGTCCATGTCGGCCGAGGTGGCGTCGGCCGCCTGCCCGATGACCTCCTCGGTCGCGGGATTGACGACGTCGAAGACGCCACCGCTCCCGGGGGTGAGTTTGCCGTCGATCAACAGATCCGACGCGGATTCGGGGCGAAGAGGCATGAGCTGGAACTCCATCTGGACAGGTGTCTGGACTCGCGTTCAAAGCTAGTGTAGCGTGGCTCACATGTCCAGCCCCGTGTCTCAGGAATCCACTCGCCGCAGGCTGACCCAGCAGCAGGCGGAAACGGTCACTCGCCTCACCGATGCCGCAGTCGATGTGCTGAACGCAGAGGGTTTCGACGGTCTCACCGTGCGGACGGTGGCCAAGATCGCCGGGGTCGCGCCGGCCACCGCCTACACCTACTTCTCGTCGAAGAGTCACCTGGTCGCCGAGGTGTTCTGGCGTCGCCTCTCGGCCGGCGTGCTGGAGCCGGATCCCGCTGCGCCACGGAGCGAGCGCGTCGCGCAGGTGCTCCGCGAGGTCGCGCTGGTCGTGGCCGGCGAGGGGCAACTGGGCGGTGCGGTGACGGTGGCCCTGCTGGGCAGTGATCCCGACGTCGAACACCTGCGCGTGCGAATCGGTGCTTTCATCCGACGTCGCCTCGCCGCGGCACTCGAAGAGGACCCGGAGAATCCGGGCCCGCTCCTGGACACCCTGGAGATGATCTACTCCGGCGGCCTGGTCTACGCCGGCATGGGGCACATGACCTACGAGCAGACCTCCGAACGTCTTGTCGCAGCCGCACATCTACTGATGGAGAAGTGATGACCGAATCGACGACGGTGTCGGGAATGGAGCACGAACTCCCCTTCGACCCGTATGCCTATGGTTTCCACGAGGATCCGTACCCCACCTATCACCGCCTCCGGACGGAATCGCCGGTGTACTACCACAGCGGGATGGACTTCTGGGCATTGGCCGGACATGCCGACGTCCGTGCGGCTTTCCGTGACACACAACGACTCTCGAACAGCTGGGGCGTGTCGATGGACCCCTCGGCGTACGGTCCCGACGCACACAAGTCGATGTCCTTCCTCGCCATGGACGACCCCAAACACATGCGCATCCGCAAACTGGTCTCCAAGGGTTTCACGCCTCGCCGGGTCAACGAACTCACCGGCCGGATCACCGCCCTCACGCACCAGCACTGGAGCAAGTGTCTCGACAAGGGGGAGTTCGACTTCGTCCACGACTTCGCCGCGCTGCTCCCGATGGACGTGGTGTCCGAGCTGCTGGGTGTCCCCGAGGCCGATCGCACCAGGCTGCGCCATCAGTCCGACCTGCTCCTCCACCGCGAGGACGGCGACCTCGACCTCCCCGAGGCGGCGGTCTACGCCTACATCGAACTGCACAACTACTATTCGGAGCTCATCGCCGACCGCCGCAAGAACCCCGGCGAGGATCTGGTCTCGGCCCTCATCGCGGCCGAGATCGACGACGACGAGACCGGCGAGAAGACACGGCTCACCGAGGACGAGATCGTCGGCTTCATGGTCCTGATGGTGGTGGCGGGCAACGAGACCACGACCAAACTCCTTGCCAACGCCCTGTATTGGGGCTGGCGCAATCCCGACGAACTCGCGAAGGTCTTCGCCGACCCGGAGGTCGTCGTCCCGGACTGGACCGAGGAGACGTTGCGCTACGACAACTCGACGCAGATCGTCGTGCGACGGGTGGTCGAGGACGCCCCGTACGGCGACTTCGTGATCCCGGCGGGCGATCGAGTGCTCCTCCTCGTCGGTTCGGCGAATCGCGACGTCGAGGTGTTCGGCGCCGATGCCGACCGGTACGAGATCGGCCGCGACTGCGGCCAGGCCCTGATGAGCTTCGGGCTGGGAGCGCACTTCTGTCTCGGTGCGCACCTCGCACGCCTGGAGGCGAACATCGGCCTGACCGAGGTCGTCAAATCGATCCGGGCGGTGGACATCGACGCCGACAAGGCGGTCCGGGTCCATTCGGTGAACGTGCGCGGCTTCGCCGAACTCCCGGTGAAGGTGACGGTGCGCTGATGGCCTTCCGTCCCCATCCCGAGCGGCGACCGGTCCTCGTCGCCGGCGCGTCGTCGGGCATCGGTGCCGCCACTGCCGAATTCCTCTCCACCGCCGGTCATCCCGTTGCCCTCGCGGCCCGCCGGGTGGACAAGCTGCAGGAACTGGCCGACACGATCACGGCGCGGGGCGGCGAGGCCGTCGCGGTGCCGTTGGACGTCACCGACGAACAGTCCGTGCTCGACTGTGTGGCGAAGGCCGAGGCCGCTCTGGGGCCGCTGGAGATCGTCGTCGCCGGCGCCGGCGACCTCGCGGTCGGGCTCTCCTATGAGACCGGGACCGACCATTTCGCCGACCAGATCAACATCCATCTCACCGGCGCCTACCGGATCTACCGCGCGGTCATCGGTGGCATGATCGAGCGCGCCCGAGGTGATTTCGTGTTCATCGGGTCCGATGTGGCGATTCATCCGCGACCCTGGTCGTCGGCGTATGTCGCCGCGAAATCCGGTATCGACGGGCTCGTTGCGACCATTCAGCTCGAACTCGAGGGCACCGGTGTGCGGGCCGGGGTCGTCCGCCCCGGGCAGACGCTCACCGGCATGGGGATGAACCTCGATCCGACGACGACCGAACACATGCTCAACGACTGGATCACACACGGTCTGGCCCGCCACGGCAATTTCCTCTCGCCCGAACACATCGCGCAGGCCGTCGCGGCCATGGTGTCCATGCCGCGCGGCGCGCACATGCGGTCGGTCGAGGTGGAGGCCGAAGGCGCGGTCAGCGACAAGAAACGACAGGCAGCACAGGAGAAGGGGACGGACAAATGACCGCCATCACCGAATCAGGCCTGAGACAACCGAATCGCGTCTCGGGTGGCGAGGGCGAACACGGACATCTCGACGAACTCGCGACCGACCCGATCTCGCTGTTCTGGCGCGTCCGCGAGGAGTGCGGGGACGTCGGCTTGTTCCAGCTCGCCGATCGGGAGGTGGTGCTGGTCTCGGGGTCGGCCGCGAACGAGGAGTTCTTCCGCGCGCCCGAGGAGGATCTCGACCAGGCCGCCGCCTACCCGTTCATGACGCCGGTCTTCGGCGAAGGCGTCGTGTTCGACACGAGCCCCGAGGAGCGGTCCAAGGCGATCCACAACTCGGCGCTCAAGGGCGCACACATGAAGCAGCACGCGGTGACCATCCCGAACGAGGTCGAGCGGATCATCGCGGGGTGGGGTGACGAGGGGGAGATCGATCTCCTCGACTTCTTCGCCGAGCTGACTCTCTACACGTCGTCGTCGTGCCTCATCGGGCGGAAGTTCCGGGAGCGGCTCAACGGGCACATCGCGCACCTGTTCCACGACCTGGAGAAGGGCACGGACCCGATCGCGTACGTGGACTACAAGGCCGACATCGAGAGCTTCCGCAAACGTGACGAGGCCCGGGCCGAGCTGGTCGAGTTCATCCAGGGCGTGATGGACGAGCGGATCGCGAATCCGACCGAGGACAAGGAAGATCGCGACCTGATGGACGTCCTGGTCCAGGTCGGATTCGACGCGAACACCGTCACCGGCATGTTCATCTCGATGATGTTCGCCGGCCACCACACGACGTCGGGCACCGCCGCGTGGACCCTCATCGAACTGTTGCGCAACCCCGACTACATGCGACGGGTGTACGACGAGCTCGACGAGATCTACGGCGAGACGCCGCCCGGTGAACGTCCGGAGTACACCTTCGCGCACACCCGTCAGATGCCGCAGCTCGAGAATGCACTCAAAGAGGCGCTTCGGTTGCACCCACCGCTGATCATCCTCATGCGAGTGGTGCAGCACGACTTCCACGTCGAGGACTTCGAGGTCAAGGCCGGACAGTCGATCGCCGTCTCGCCGGCGATCTCCAACCGGCTGCCCGAGGACTTCCCCGGCGCAGACAGCTTCGACCCGGACCGCTACGACAAGCCGCGGCAGGAGGACCTGGTCAACCGGTGGACCTGGATTCCCTTCGGCGCCGGCCGCCATCGTTGCGTCGGCGCGCAATTCGCGATCATGCAGTTGAAGGCGATCTTCTCGGTGCTCTTCCAGAACTATGAGTTCGAGATGCTGCAGCCCCCGGAGAGCTACCGCAACGACCACTCGAAGATGGTGGTCCAACTGCAGCAGCCCTGCCGCGTCGCCTACCGCAAGCGTCAGGACGCCTGATGCGCGTCGAGGTGGACCTGGACCTCTGCCAGGGGCATGGGATGTGCGAGCTCGAGGCGCCTGAGGTCTTCGCCGCGCACACCGACCATGTCGAGATCCTCGACGCGACCCCCGACGAATCCCAGCGCGCCGAGGTCGAGGCCGGCGTGCACTACTGCCCGACGCAAGCCCTCCGGATCATCGAGGGCTGAGTTCTGAACACGTCGCCCTCGCAATACCAGAACGACCGAATGAAGGTGGAAGACATGTCTTTTGACCGTGCGGAACTCGACGAGATGAAGGAGCGGTGGCTCGCCGCCAACATCGAGGCCGAGAAAGCGGGGGACTGGAAACCCCTAGCCGACTTCTACACCGAGGACGCCACCTACGGGTGGAACTACGGCCCTGAGAAGGATTTCATGGCCGTGGGTCGCGAGGAGATCCGCGAGCTAGCCCTCGGCCAGGAGATGGAGGGCCTGCAGGGGTGGGAATATCCCTACCAGGCGTGGGTGATCGACGACCAGACCGGCGACATGATCGGACTCTGGAAGCAGATCTACGAGGGCACGCGCGAGGACGGCAGCCATTACGCACTGGAGGGTATCCAGGGCAGCTGGTTCAAGTACGGCGGGAACTTCCAGTTCCGCTGGCAGCGCGACTTCTTCGACTACGGGAACGTGTCGGCGCTGTTCATCGAGATGATTAAGAACAACGCGATGAGCGAGCCGATGCTGAAGCGGGTGGAGAAGTCGGCGCCGGGAAACCTGCCGGGGTGGTACGACTTCGGCAAGGCCCCGGTCAAGTTCTGGTGACCTGAGATGACTTCCACAGCCCCGGCCTACCAAGGTCTGAGTCAGGATCAGCTCGCCGTTCTCGTACCCGAACTGCTGCTGTCGGGTCAGATGATCGACCGCAGCGGGATGGCTCACCTCATCAGTGCCTTCGGCCGGGACGTGATGGGCAAGGTCGCCATCGAGGAGTGGATGGCGGCGAGCCCGGTCTACACGCACCGGATGCGCACCGCCCTCGGGATCGACGGCGACGGCGTCGAGGACATGTTCAAGTGCCTGCAGCTCGACATCGGCGCGCCACCACAGTTCATGGACTTCCGCTACCGCATCGACGACGAGTACCACGGTTCGTTCGTCCTCGATCACTGCGGCGCATTGCTCGACGTCGAACCTCTCGGTGACGACTACGTGACGACCATGTGCCATGACATCGAGGACCCCACTTTCGACGCGACGGCCATCGCCACCAATCGGCGGGCGCGGATCCGGCCGGTCCATCGGCCACCGCGCCGGCCGGTCGATCGAACGCCGCACTGCGAGTGGACGGTCACGATCGAGCCGGATCGTGACGAGTTGCCGCTGCCCCCGGACTCCGTGGACATGTTCGGCACCCGGGCCGGGCAGCTGGTCCTGTCGCCGATCGACACCACGGAGACCGACGGCTGGGTCGACTACCGCGGCCCGCTCGTCGAGGACCTCCAGTTCGCGGAATGGTCGACATCGGCCCTCGTCCGCGTCGCCGAAGAGGTTGCGCTGCAACACCAGTTGCTGTCGCTGGGCTTCCTCGTCAGTCTGCGCAGGTCCGCCGAGAGCGAGGCGCAGGCCACCGAGATCTTCCGCAAGCAGTTGACCGGCATCGCCGGGCTCGCCGCCGACCGGATTCGCGTCGCGCTCGGATTGTCCGCCGACGCCGCAGGTCTCGCCGGGGTACTCGCCCTGCACCCGTGCTTCGGCCCGGTCCAGTACACGGGACTGACCGCCGAGGCCGACGGGGACACCGTCGTCGTCCGCATCCCGCAAGAATCCGATGCGATGACCGACGGCGGCTGGGTGTCGATCCTGGACGCCGATCACGTCGAGCCGCTCCAGGCCGCGGCCACCGCCGTCGACCCGTATCTCGCAGTCGCGGATGCGACGGAGGCCGGCGGCGATCTGGTCGTCCGGATCGTCAAGACGGACAGTCCGCGAAAGGAATACGGCGAGGTGGCCGTCGCACGATTCAGCGGGGGAGCCAGTTTCGAGTTCGTCGACCGCGGGCGGTCGATCCCGATCACGCCGGTGGGCAGCTCGGCGTGACCTCCGGCGGTGGCTGGTCACCCGGCGGCGCTGGACTCGGGGGCCGGGTCGCCGTGGTCGCCGGGGCCACGCGGGGCATCGGTCTCGCGGTCTCGTACGCGCTGGCCGGCCAGGGGGTCTCGGTCGTGGTCAACGGACGCGACCCGCAGGCGGTCGCCGACACGGTCGCCGAGATCCGCGGGGGCGGGGGTTACGCCGTGGGCGTCCCCGGCTCCGCGGGTGACGACGGAGTGGCCCAGACGATGGTCGAGACGGCACTGGCGGAATTCGGTGCCCTCGACATCGCCATCAACTGTGCCGGGATCGCCGAACCGTCCGGTTCGACGGTCCTCACGATCACCCCGGACGAGTTCCGTGCCCAGGTCGACGCCCACCTGATGAGTGCGTTCCACCTGCTGCAAGCTGCCGGGCGGGTGTTCGTCGAGCAGGGTTCCGGGTCGATCGTCCTGACCGGTTCGGCAGCGTCACTCGGAATGTTCGGCGGCAGCGGGTACCCCGCCGCCAAGGGCGGTGTCAATGCGCTCGCTCTCGCCGCGGCCGCCGACCTTCGGGACCACCGGGTGCGTGTCAACGTGGTGATGCCCGGTGCGAAGTCGCGGTTGTCCTCCGGTGAGGACTACATCGCCCACATCGAAGGACTCCATCGCCGCGGGATACTCGACGACCTCACGCGCGACGCTGCTCTCGATCCCGCCCCACCCGAGTACGTCGCGCCGCTGTACGTGTTCCTGGCCGGTGACGCGGCCGAACACATCACCGGTGAGATCTTCAGTGCGGCCGGTGGATTCATCGGTCGCTTCGAGTCGCAGCAGGCGAGCTTCGTGGCCTACCGCGACCACAAGGACACCTCGCCCTACAGCCTCGACGAGCTCGCCGGCATCCTGGCCGGGCCTGCCTCGCCCTGAGCGGGTCGCGTCACCCGCTCTCTGAGGAGTGAGCGGTGACCCCGCTCTCTGAGGAGCTAGCGGTGACCCCTTCCGCTCCCTGAGCCTGGATCTTTCACGTGAGGGTTGGGCTTGGTGGGGTTGTGGTGTGGGCGTGCGGGGGTTCCGGCGTGTGTGGCCGGTTCTTCGGGTCCTGGTTTGTCGGGGGGTGGGGCTGCAGTGACTGAGTGCGTGGTTGTTGGGGTGCTCAGGTGGTGTGTAGTGCGGTCCAGCCGGTGGTGATGGCTTTGAGGTGGGGCCAGTTAGTGGGTAGTCGCAGGAGTTGGCGTCGTCCGGAGTGGATGATGCGCCCGGCCACGGCGAGGATGCGTAGGCGTAGTTGTTTGGGTTCCCATCGGCGGATTGTGGCGTGAGGGTCCCAACACAGGGTTTGGGTCCACACGAGTAGTTCTGTTGCCAGACAGACTATTTCCAGCCAGATCTGGTTTTTGGTGAACGCCTGGAACGGCAGGTTGGCCAGTCCGGTGTCTTTGAGGTTGCGGATGCGGTCCTCGGCGCGGGCGCGTTGGCGGTGGCGTAGTTCGAGGGTGGGTAGCGTCCAGCCGGTGCCGCGGGTGTTGGTGGCGAACACGGTGTAGCGGCGGCCATCGATATCGGTCAGCCGTAGTTGGGCCCCGGAGTGGGGGTACTCGCGGCGGACGATGACGCGCATCCCTGCCGGCCATGAGGGGGCATCAGCGTGGGCCGGGGCGGGGATCGTGCTGGTCAGCTCGGCGACGTGGGCGTCGAGTCGAGGTTCACCGTGGGTGTCGATGGCTGGTTGCCAGGCCTGTTCGGGTAGGTGAGCGAGTGCGGTTTTGATGGTGTCGGAGACGATGTAGCCGATCGAGTACTGCAATCCGGCGTCGGTGATGTGGCCCAGGAACTCTTTGGAACATCCCGCGGCGTCGGTGCGGACGAGTACCTGGCCGCGTTCACCGGCCGGTAGCTGGTCCAACGCGGCGCTCAGCGTGGTGATGTGCAGGTCAGCGCCTTGGGGTGAGGCGCCGCCGCGGCGGAGGTCGCAGATGAGTGGTTCACCGGTGCCGTACTGGCCGTGATCGAGCAGTGCGCACATCGGGGCGTGGCCGTACTGGCGTTTGTAGTTGATTTCGGCGTGTTCTTTGTCCGAGTGCGCGGTCACGGTGGTGGCGTCGAGATCGATGATGACCTGCCCGCCGTCGAAGCTGCCCGGTCGTCCGTCCAGGGGCCGTCGCCGCGCCCACACGCGTTCTCGGCAGTGTGCGCGGGCCTGGCGGATGGCGGCCACGGCTGCGGTGGAGTCCTCGGCGAGTGTGTTGATCAGGCGAGAGGCTGTCGGGTCTGAGGCGACGGTGCCGAACAGGGCGGGTTGGGCGCGCACGATCGCCAGATCAGACACACAGTCACCGCCCACGGCGACCGCGGTCGCGAGGTCGAGCAGCACTTTGGCGGGGTGGTGCACGGTGCGCGAGGTTGTCCACGGCATCAACGCAGTGGTCAGGGCGGTATCGAGACCGGCGATCTGCATGGTTTTGCGGAGCAGGACCGCGCCGGTGGTGCTGGTCAGTGACTCGCTGCGGTCGGTATCGACAACCAGATGTGGGTAGCGGTTATGCTTCACGTGCGAAGTGCCTCTCTGCGCCAGGATCATTGTCTTGTGGTGATTCAATAATCCACTGGCAGACAGGCACTTTCGCGTATTCACACGCCGACAACCCCACAAACCCATGAAATATCCAGGCTGAGGAGCGAGCTTGCGAGCGTCACGAAGGGTCTGACGAGGCGCCTTGGGGGACCCTTCGTGGCTCGTCGCTTGCGCTCCTCGCACCTCAGGGAGTGGTGGGTTGTTGCTTGCGCTCCTCGCACCTCTGGGAGCGGTGGGGTTGTCGCTTGCGGTTCTCTCACCTCAGGGGTGCCGCTCAAACAGCGCGGCGCGCGACGCGGCGTTCGAGCCAGAACCGGGCACCGTCGGCGATGGCCTCGGTCACCGGGCGTGGTTGCCAGCCGAGGTCGCGTTCGGCCTTGCCGTGGTCCATCTCGGACATGAAGTGCATCAACCGGACCGAGGGGATCGTCAACTGCACCGGCTTGCGGGTCAGCGCCGCCCACGTGGAACCCACTGCCCCGAAGGTGTAGAGCGCGGCGCGGTTGAGAACCAGACGCGGGGCCGGCCGGCCTGCGGTCGCGGCTGCGATGGCTACGATCTCACCGGTGTCGATGGATCTCTCGGAGACGATGTAGCGTTCGCCGACCTCGCCGCGGTCCGCGGCGAGGAGGAGCGCGTGCGCGGCGTCGTCGATGCCGACCGACTCGGCGCGACAACCGCGAACGGTGAACGGCAACCTGCCCAGCGCCGCGCCCGCCACGAACGCGCCGTGCGGGGTGGGTTGCCAGTCGCCGGGGCCATAGGTGTTGGCGACGCACATCGCGACCGCGGGCACCGCGCCGTCCTGCGCTCGGTTCACCACCAGAGCTTCGGCGGCCACGCGGCTCTTCACATACTCAGGAGCCCGCGCGGCCCAGTTGAACTCGTCGTCCTCGGTCGCTTGACGGCCGTCCACCCGGCCGATGGTCGCCGCGGTGCTGGTGAACACGAACTTCCGCAGTGGCATCCGAGCCGCGACGTCGAGCACCGAGCGCAGGGCTTCGACATTCGTCCGGTACAGCGGTGCGGGGTCGCGCAGCCACGCGCGCGTGTCGACCGCACAGTGGAACACCACGTCGCACCCGTTCATCGCTCGAGCAACCGCGTCGGCGTCGAAGAGGTCGCCCGTCACGTGGTCGATGGGGAGACCGGCCAGGGTACGGAGGTCGCTGGTGGGTCGTGTCAGCACTCGCACGTCGTCACCCGCCTCCACGAGCTGCCGCACGAGACGGGAACCCAGAAACCCGTTGCCTCCGATGACGAGTGACGGCACGGTTCAGAGTCCTCCGGGCGCGAGGTCGTCGATCGCCGCCGCGCTCCGGGACAGCATCGCGTCGAACATCGCGTTGCCCCGCTCGGTGGGTTGCGCCGCCGCGGAGCCGAACACGATGATCAGCGGGGCCTGGATGAGGTTTCCGACGTAGTCGTCCCAGCATTCGTCGAGCGTGTAACCGCTGACGCCTGCGATCGTCAGTGCTCGATGGTACGAGGCGACGATGCCGCGCTCGTGCCGGCGCCGATCGTCGGTGCTCAGACTGGTGCTCAGGAGAAAGGCGATGTCGCGCAGCGGATTACCGGTGGTGATCGTCTGCCAGTCGATCACCGTGACCTCCCCGGAGGGTCCGAACAGGACGTTGTCCACGCGGAGGTCGCCGTGGATCAGGGCGGCGTTGTCCAGCGGGGCGACCAGCCACCCACCGGCCTCGCGGACGAGCCAGTCGACGGCCGCCGACGACGGGCCGTCGGGGGAGAAGCGTTCGCGGTACACCTCGGCCATCGGAGCGAGGATCGATTCCATCACCTCCCGGTCGGCGTCGGTGGGCAACGGCATGTCGGCCAGAAGGGCCGGATCGTTCCATCGGGGAGCGTGCAGGCCGGCGGCCGCGACGGCGATCGACTCGGCCTGCGCCGGTGTGCAGCCGGCGATCTGGTCACCCTGCACAGCGGCGCCCATGTCCTCGAGCAGGAGAACGAACTCGGTGCCCGGATCAGAGATCGTCGCGGCGAAGCAGGTGGGTATGGGGACAGTGAACGAGGAGGCGAGGTCGCGGTAGAACCGCACCTCGTTGCGGAACACCCCGGATCCGAACTCGCGCTGGTCCGGTGTTCCGGTGGCGAGTTTTGCGATGACCGTGTCGGGCAACGCCGCTGCGTTCTCGTGGTCGAGATGCAGCCGATACGACCCGGCCATCTGCCCGGTGCCGACCGGCTCGGTCCGGACCGAGCCGATGTGGACGTCGTGTCCGTTGGCGGCGAGAAACGCGGTCAACCACTCCGGGCTGAGTTCGTCTACGCGGGTGGGGATTCCGACGGTGTCCGGCACGGTCACGCCCTTTCGGTTCAGCGGTACGGATAGGGCCGATGTGACCGGGCTCACCCAGGCCGCTGGTCGCGACACTACCGAGGAAATGGACTGGTGTCCAGGGAGGCGGACGACGGTTTCGGTGTGTGGTGGGTTCTTGCCTCACGGCGGCTCCGAGAGCAGCAAATCCATTCCGCCACAAGACGGATCGTGCTCGACTAGGCTGCGCGCAGATGCGGTGACCCGAGTCGCGGTCGCCGGGAGAGGGGAAGGGCGAGTGAACACCAGACTCGACGGAAAGGTCGCCCTCGTGACGGGCGCGGCGCGCGGCCAGGGCCGCAGCCACGCCGTGCGGATGGCCGAAGAGGGCGCCGACATCATCGCGATCGACATCTGCGATCAGATCACCACGGTCAACTACGCGATGAGCACTCCGGATGACCTGCAGCAGACCGCCAAGATGGTCGACGCCACGGACCGCAGGGTGATCGCCAAGATCGCCGATGTCCGCAGCCGCGATGCGCTGCAAGCCGCGATCGACGATGCCGTGGCGCAATTCGGCAGGCTCGACATCGTCGTGGCCAACGCCGGGATCAGCGCCCTCGGACCCGAGAGTCCCTCGGTCACATGGATGAACACCGTGGCGGTCAACCTCGGTGGCGTGATCAACACCCTCGAGCTGTCGTTGCCTCACCTCGAGGCCGGTGCGTCGATCGTCTGCATCGGGTCGATGGCCGCGTTCATGCCGTCGTTCGAGTCCGCGCAGGCCGGACCGGGTGCGGGCGGGTACGGCCACTCGAAACGGGCGGTGGCGCGACTCGTCAACGACCTCGCACGACATCTGGCGCCGAAAGGCATCCGCGTCAACGCGATTCATCCCGGCAACGTCGACACCGCGATGGTGCACCACGACGAGATCTACCGGTTGTTCCGTCCCGACCTGGAGAAGCCGGACTACGCGGACGTCAAGGATGTCTTCGCCTCGCTGCACGCGATGCCGGTGGATCTGCTCGCACCCGAGGACGTCACCGAGGCGGTCCTCTACCTGGTGTCCGATGCTGCGCGGTATGTGACCGGTCAGCAGCTTCGGGTGGAGGCTGGCGCGTTGCTCAACTCGGTTCCGCCCGGCGTGCCCGACTGAGCGTGCGCCGATCAGGTCACCCCGCAACAGAACCCGGGTTCACGGGCAGCTGTCGCCTGGCGGGCCGGATCGAGCGATACGCACTCAGTACCGGCAACAGTTCCGACGGTGCGGCGCCGTGCATGATGACCGAGTCGACACCGAGGTCGAACTGCCGAGCCACGGTGGCCGCACAGCGCGCGGCGGTCCCGACCGCGCTGTCGGCGACCCAGGACGCCGGGATGACCTCGGCGAGCTGTGTGAGTTCGTCAGCGGTCGCGGTGGCGTCGATCGGTCCGCGTGCGCCGGCGAAAGCCGGACTCTCCCTGATCCGGTCGAGATCCTCTCGGTGCCAACCATTGGCGCGCATGAGAACATCCGGATACCCCTGGAGATAGGTCGCGAGCCGGCCGTACAGGCGACGCAGCCGATCGTCCTCGGCGAGTTGATCGGGAACGGTCGCCACCACAGACCAGATACGCACCGAAGCCGGGTCCCGGCCGGCCTCCTCGGCCGCCCCTCGCACCGTCTCGACCGCAGCGGTCGTGGCGGCGTCGGAGAAGAAGGTGTGCAGGACCACCCCGTCCGCGATTCGTCCGGCGAGACGCAAGGTGTTGGGCGACATGGTCACCAGCAGGATGGGAACCGGTGGGACGACGACCCCGAGGTTGAGGTAGTCGTAGGCGCCGAGCGGTCCGTCGTGCCCGAGGACCATCTCGCCCCGCCAGAGGGTGCGCAACACCGAAGCCGCGTCGGTGAGTTGGGCACTCGTGACATCGGGGACGCCGAGAACCTGCCACTGCATGGCGAATCCGCGCCCGAGGCCGAGTGCGAACCGCCCACCTGTCATCGCCGACAACGTGGCGCCCATGGACGCGGTGATGATGGGATGACGGGTGTTGTGGTTGGTCGCGGCCGTGGCGACGCCGATGCGGCGGGTCGCCGCTGCCAGACCTCCCGCGAGCACGGCGGCATCCTTGACGTTGAAGCGCTCGGAGACGAAGGCGGCGCCGAAGCCCTCGTGATCGGCCAGCCGCGCCTCGTCGGCGAGCTCGGCGGGATCGACCGGATGCCGGGACAGGGCGTAGTAACCGATCTCGGGAAGTGTCTGGTGTGCGGTCGAATCGGGAGACGACACCGCCGCGGGCGAGGTCATGCTTGTGCGGCCACCGCTTGCCGGTACACGCGGGTCCGGGCTTCGCGAACCCAGAGTCGGCCCGATCCGGGCGTGGCGCCCTCGGCCTTGAGGGTCCGTTTCAGGATCTTGTTCGTCGCGGTCGTCGGGAGGTCGTCCTCGATCCGGACGTAGGTCGGCCACGCCTTCGGTGACAGGTCCGGTTGCGCGGCAAGCTGTTCGGCGAAGGACTCCGGTGTGAGTTCGACGCCGTCCTGCAGGACCACCGCGGCCATCACCGCGTCGCCGACGTGTTCGTCCGGAACGGCGTAGACCGCAACGCGATTGATCTCCGGAACACGCAGCAGCACGCGTTCGATCGGACCGGCAGCGAGATTCTCGCCGTCGACGCGCATCCAGTCGCCGGTTCGGCCGGCCAGGTAGATCCAGTCGTCGGAGTCCTTGTAGGCCAGGTCGCCCGACCAGTACATCCCGTGGCGGAGTCGTTCGCTCGTGGCGTCGGCGTCGTTGTAGTAACCCATGAACATGCCGCCGCCCTCGATGTTCACCAGCTCGCCGATCGCGTCGTCGGCGTTGAGAAGTGCGCCATTGGAGTCGAATTCGGCCCGCGGGCACTCGGTCAGCGTCGACGAGTTGTACACGGCGACATTCGGGAAGCCCTTGCCGATCGAACCGTGCGGGGTGCCGGGCTCTCGGGTGATGATGATCGCCAGTTCCGTCGAGCCGAATCCGTCCCACACGGTGCAACCGAAACGGCGGGAGAAGTCGTCGATGTCGCGGTCGGTGGCCTCGTTGCCGAACGCCACCCGAAGTGGGTTGTCGGCGTCGTCGGGCTTCTCCTCGGTCGCCAGGATGTAGGCGAGCGGCTTGCCGACGTAGTTCATGTATGTCGCGTTGTAGCGGCGGATGTCGTCGAGGAAAGTCGAGGCGGAGAACTTGGCCGGTGCGATCGCTGCACCACCGCACAGCGCCACGCAGTAGCCACCCATGAGTGCGGCGCTGTGGAACAGGGGCATCGAGAGGTAGCACACGTCGCCGGGGCCGATGTCGTACTTGTCGGCGAGCACCGGGCCGGCGAACGGCATCATCAGATGCGCGAACTGGACGGGCTTGGGATTGCCACTGGTGCCCGAGGTGAAGATGAGCATGAACGTGTCCATCGCCCCGGGTACCGAATGGGGCGTCAGTTCGCCTGCGCCGGAGATCATGTCGGTCCACTGCTGGGTGGAGGTGTCCAGCACCGTCACGCCGGGTAGCTCCAGGCCGTCGAGGAGCGGTCGGTGTTCGGCGTCGGTGAGGAGGATCTGGCAGTCGGCGCGCAGGATGTCGGCGGCGAGGCCGTCACCGCGGCGGGTGTTGTTGATCCCCGCCGTCACGTATCCGCCCAGTGCGCCGGCGGCCAGAGCGATCAGCATGTCCGGGGTGTTCCCGAGCAGTGCCCCCACGTGGAGTGGGCGCTGCGGGTCGGCGACCCCGAGGATCGCCGACGCCGCCCGCTCGGCATCGCGTATGTACTCGCGCCAGGTCCATTGCCGGCCCTCGAAGGTGATCGCGAGGTTGTCGTCGTCGGCGCGTGCCTGCAGGAGCTGGGTGACTGTCTCGGCCATGCGGCAAATCTAGAACGTGTTCACCCCACGTGTGTACAGATTTGCAGAATTGTCTACTCGGTTCTGGAGAGCCCGCTCCGCCCCGGGGAAGAACGTTGAAGGATCAGCGGGTGAACGATCCGCTGCCCGGCACGACCGTGAAGGTCTGGTCACCCTTGCCGAGAATCGTCGTCGTGAACTCGACCGAGCCCGCCCCGGTGGCGACGGCGACGCCGTCCGACGGGCGCCCGTCAGTGCATGCCGCGAAGACCTCGTCCCCGGATGTCCCGGACGAGGTGTTCTTCCAGGTGATCCCGACGCGTGCGTCCTTGAGGTTGGTGGCGCAGGCCTCGGTGGGAGTGGTGTCGAGTGAGATTCGCGTGACCCCGGGTTCGGTGGCCGAGGCGAGAATGCTCGCCACGAATCCGCCGGTGACGCCCTGGGAGCCGACGGTGACGCCGGCATTGGGGATCTGCTCCACGCTGAGCGGCCGCTCAGCGGGTTCCGCAACGGCGGTGCCCGCTCCGGCTCCGAACGCTCCCACTGCCGCAATCGCCCCGATTGTTGCCACAGTCTTGCGTCGCATCTGTCTCTCCCGTCACTTTGGACACGTACGAGGCCCAGACTACGGGAGTGAGATTCGACTCTCCACTGTGAAATCGGCTGCACATCGCTGATAGAAGAGTTTTCATGAGCGAGCCGCACGACCCCCTGTCCGCATTTCACGTCGGAGACATCGCCGTGTCCGAATCGTGGGTACGTGCCTCGCAGCAGCTGTGCACGCGTTTCGTTGATCATCGCGGACTGATCGAGGTGCCGGCCCTCGCGGTGCTGTTCGACCACTGCGGCGGCATCCCGTTCCTGCTCGCCCACGGCGACCCCGACGCGGCGACCCTCCAGGCGCGCCTGTCGATGTCGAGTCACGGGCGTGCGGGCATCGGGGATTTGCTCGCGGCGCGCGCCGAGGTGGTCATGCACGACGACGGGTGGGGCTCGACGACGGTCGAGATCCGCACCGGAGCCGGGGATCTGTGCTGTGTGGGGACTGCGCGCAACGTCCGAGTCGGTCGTGTCACGACCGGGGCCACATCGGCCGCCGAGCCGGGCATGGCGACGCCGCGGTGCGTCGACGCGGACGAGCCCGCACTGCCCGAACCGATACCGGCCACGCTGTCCGGGCGTGCCGTCGTCGACGAGATCGCGTCGAAGGTGCGCGAACCCGGCCCGCTCACCGACATGCTCAACGGCCGCGTCGAGGTCATCGACGGTACCTCCGACCGCGAGTCCGGTATCCGCTTCCGCAGTGCCACCGAACCCTGGATGGGCAACATGTTCGGCACCATGCACGGCGGTGTCATCGCCACGATCGTCGGTCAGGCCGCGTCGTTCGCCGGACATCTCCACGCCGGTGCCGGCCAGGAGTACTCGATCGGGGACATGGCGATCGGCTTCTACCGCTCACCTGCTGTCGACGGCAGTGAAGTGGTGGTCGAGGTGACGCCGATCAAGCTCGGCAGGCGCATCTCGTCCTTCGAGGCGACGATGACCTCCTACGACGACGTCCTGCTGAGCCGGGCCACGGTCGACATCCACTACCGCTGACCGCAGCTGGGTCTCGGGCTGGCCGAGCAGCGTCGACCGAGCGTAGTGAGGCCGCGTGGTGCTCCTGCTGGCCGAGCAGCGTCGACCGAGCGTAGCGAGGCCGCCGCGTCCGTCGAGGTCACTTTCTCGTGCTCGGGTCGCCAGGTGGCTTCGACTCGGCGCCTCGCTTCGCTCGGTGCCGGCTCAACCAGCGGTGGGAGCGTCGATCGACGAGCGGTGGGGCTGCCTGCTCTACAGGCGGTGGGCTACAGAAACAATCAAGCACGCTTGATTTCTTCTGCGCTCGTATGTGAGGGTGATCGCATGTCTGATGGACGCACCGCCGTGATCGGCGTCGTCGCCGATCTAGAGGCCGAATCCGCGCAGCTGGACGCGGTGGTCGCCGGTCTCGACGACGCGGGCTGGGCCACGCCGACACCCGCGCCGGGATGGACCGTCGCCCACCAGATCGCGCATCTGGCGTGGACCGATGAGGTCGCCGCTGTCGCGGCCACCGATCCCGATCGCTTCGCCGAACTTCTCGGCGAGGCGGCGGACAGCGTGGCGACCTTCGTCGACGACGCGGCCGAGGCCGGCGCGGCCGCACCGGTCGGGGAGATCCTCGCCGGGTGGCGAGCCGCGCGTGAGCGTCTCGCCGACGCCCTGCGTGAGGTTCCCGCCGGCGTCAAGATCCCATGGTTCGGCCCGCCGATGTCCGCGGCGTCGATGGCCACCGCGCGACTCATGGAGACCTGGGCACACGGCCTCGACGTCGCCGATGCCCTCGGTGTTTCCCTGCCGCCCACCGACCGGATTCGCGGGGTCGCGCACATCGGTGTGCGCACCCGCGACTTCGCGTACGTGATCAACGGCCGGACCCCGCCCGCCGAGCCCTTCCACTACGCGCTCACCGCGCCGTCGGGTGAACTGTGGACCTGGGGGCCGGCGGACGCGTCGAACAGCGTGCGAGGACCGGCGCTCGACTTCTGCCTCTTGGTCACGCAGCGGCGCGCACTCGCCGACCTCGACCTCGAACTCTCCGGCTCCGCCGCGGTCGAATGGTCCGGCATCGCACAGTGTTTCGCGGGGCCGCCCGGACCGGGTCGCGAACCACGCGGGCGCTGAGACGCCCCGACCCCGCCGAGGCCCGACGGACAGAGACCGATCGCCGTCGAATCACCGATCGCACGCAGTCCCGACAGGAGAACACGATGCCCATCGCCAACCCGATCTGGGAGACACCGGAACGTCTCGAATTGCGTTCCACTGTGCGGCGATTCGTCGACAAGCACATCCTCCCGCACCAGGACGACTGGGAGCGGGACGGAGCGATCCCGCGTGAACTGCACGTCGAGGCAGCCAAACTGGGCCTGTTCGGGCTCGGGGTTCCCGAGGAGGTGGGCGGCTCCGGCGGCGACCTGATCGACAGCACGATCCTCGGCGAGGAACTGCACTACGCCGGTGCGGCCGGCGGCGTCTTCGCGTCGTTGTTCACCCACGGCATCGCGCTGCCGCATCTGATCGCGGCCGGCGACCCCGACCAGATCGACCGCTGGGTGCGGCCGACGCTGGCGGGCGAGAAGATCGGGAGCCTGGCGATCACCGAGCCGGGCGGTGGCAGCGACGTCGGTCATCTGACGACCAAGGCCGAGCGCGACGGGGATGAGTACGTCGTCAACGGTTCGAAGACCTACATCACCTCCGCGGTCCGGGCCGACTTCGTCGTCGTCGCCGTCCGCACCGGAGGTCCCGGGGCAGGCGGTGTCTCGCTGCTGGTCGTCGAGAAGGGGACGCCCGGCTTCTCCGTCACCCGCAAGCTGGACAAGATGGGCTGGCGCAGTTCCGACACCGCCGAACTGTCCTTCGTCGACGCCCGGGTGCCGGTCGGCAATCTCGTCGGACCCGAGAACTCCGGATTCGCCCAGATCGCCACGGCTTTCGTCACCGAACGGTCCGGCCTCGCGGTCCAGGCCTACGCCAGCGCACAACGGTGTCTCGACCTGACCCTGCAGTGGGCGCGTGATCGGGAGACCTTCGGCAAGCCGATCATCGCCCGGCAATCGGTGCAGGACACGCTGATCGAGATGGCCCGGCGCATCGACATCGCGCGGACCTACACACGCGCTCTCGTGGAGCGCAAGGTCAGCTCCACCGACGACCTCATCGCCGAGGTGTGTTTCGCGAAGAACACCGCGGTCGAGGCGGGGGAGTGGGTGGCCAACAAAGCCGTTCAGCTGCACGGCGGCCTCGGCTACATGACCGGCACCGAGGTCGAACGGCAGTACCGCGACATGCGCATCATCGGAATCGGTGGCGGCACCACCGAGATCCTCAACGGACTGGCCGCCAAGCGGCTCGGCTACCAGGCCTGACCGGCCCGCCGGAACGCCCGCCCGCGGGACCGTTCCGCCGACGAACCTCATCGACGACTGACAGGGAGTATCGAGATGACCGTGGACACCAATCCGTTCGTGGAGACCACCGAACGAGCCGAACTGCGCGCCGCGGTCGCCGGACTGGCGGCGAAGTACGGACAGGAGTACTTCCGCGAGTGCGCGCGAACCGGCCGTAAGACCGACGAGTTGTGGGCCGAAGCGGGCAAGCTCGGCTTCATCGGGGTCAATCTCCCCGAGGAGTACGGCGGGGGCGGTGCCGGGATGTACGAGCTCGCGATCGTGATGGAGGAGATCGCCGCGTCGGGAACCGGACTGCTCATGCTCGTCGTCTCACCGGCCATCTGCGGCAACGTGATCGCGCGGTTCGGCACCGACGAGCAGAAGCAACGCTGGCTGCCGGGTCTCGCCGACGGGTCGATCACGATGGCGTTCGGGATCACCGAACCCGATGCCGGCTCCAATTCCCACCAGATCACCACCACGGCCCGCCGGGACGGTTCGGACTGGCTGCTCACCGGCCAGAAGGTCTACATCTCCGGCGTCGACCAGGCTCAGGCGGTGCTGATCGTCGCACGCACCGAAGACGCCAAGACCGGCAACCTCAAGCCCGCGCTCTTCATCGTCCCCACCGACTCCGAGAACTTCTCGTACACCATGATCGACATGGAACTGCAGAACCCGGAGAAGCAGTTCCAGCTCTTCCTCGACGACGTGCGGCTACCGGCCGACGCGCTCGTCGGCTCCGAGGACGCCGCACTCAGTCAGCTGTTCGCGGGACTCAATCCGGAACGGATCATGGCCGCGGCGTCGGCCGTCGGGATGGGCCGCTTCGCGCTCGACAAGGCGGTGTCGTACGTCAAGGAGCGCACGGTCTGGAAGACGCCGATCGGCGCGCACCAGGCGATCGCGCATCCGCTCGCGCAGGGCAAGGTGGAACTCGAGATGGCCAAGCTGATGATGCAGAAGGCCGCGACCCTCTACGACGCCGGCGACGACTGGGGCGCCGCCGAACCGGCCAACATGGCGAAGTACGCGGCCGCCGAGGCCTGCGTGAAGGTCGTCGACCAGGCCGTGCACTCCCTGGGCGGCAACGGACTGACCACCGAGTACGGACTGGCGCCGATGCTGAGTCTGGCCCGGATCGCCCGCATCGCACCGGTGAGCCGGGAGATGATCCTCAACTTCGTCGCGCAGACCAGCCTCGGGCTGCCGAAGTCCTACTGAGGCCCGCGGTGACCGCATCCTCGGCGAATGTCCGCTCACCGCAACAGGAACGCTCGCGACTGACCCGCGAGCGCCTGTTGCGGTCGACGATCGACGCGCTGGCCGCGGACGGCTGGGCCGCTGCGACCGTGGCCGCGGTCGCCGAACGCGCCGGCGTGTCCCGCGGCGCGGCGCAACATCATTTCCCGACGCGCGAGACCCTCATCACCGCGGCGCTCGAGCAGGTCTTCGAGGACATGACGCGTGCGGCCGGCCAGGACCCCGGGGCATCGTCGGAGCCGGCTGACGAGGTGACCCCCGACCGGGTCATTCGTGCCGTGCGGAGGGCCGTGGACGTCTACACCGGCACCGAATTCAAGGCCGCACTCCAGGTGTGGGCGGCCGCCGCGTCCGATCCCGCACTGCGGCGGCTCATCCTGCCGCTCGAGGCGAAGTTCGCGCGGGCGGCTCACCAGCGCACCATGGCCGCGATGGGGGTGTCCCCGGACGACGAGACCGGTTACCGGCTCGTGCAGGCGACACTCGACATGGCGCGCGGACTGGGTCTGGCGGACACGCTGTCCGACGATTCGGCACGACGCGCGCTGGTCGTCGACACATGGTCGGCGCAGCTCGTCGCCGCGTTCGGGACCGGGTCCGCGGACCGGCCGGGCTAGACCCGTTCGGAGGCGGGGTGTTCGGGGTCCGGGTGTTCGGGCTCTGGCGGGCCGGGTCGCCGGCCACGGGTGCCTGCCCAGTAGACACCGAACGACATGAACGCCATACCGACGAACACGACGACGAGTGAGATCGTCATCGACAGATAGCCCTGTTCGCGCGGATCGATGAACGGGTAGGGATACCAGTTCACGATCGGCCCGCGGATCAGCGTGTAGACGCCGTACACGAACGGGATCGCGAGCCAGGTCAGCCAGGAGCGCTCCGGTAGTCGGCGGGCGCGCACCACGATCCAGTCCAGGAGCATCACCAGCGGGATGACGCGGTGCAGCACGTCGTTCACCCAGGCATAGGTGACGTCGACGTCGATCCCCTGCAGCAGAAGTGCGTAGACGATCCCGGTGATGACCATGCATGTGGTTGCCGCTCCGCGAAGCCACTCCCACACCGGCGTCCCGGGCGCGAGGAGGCCCCCGGCGAGCAGGACGATCGCGGCGAAGATGTTGCTCAGCACCGTGAAATAGCTGAAGAAGTTGGCGAGGGTGAACCCGGCGTCGCCGTAGCGCAGCGCTGCCTGGTAGACGAGGGCGCTGATGCCGAGCGCGGCAAAGGCGATGCGGAGCAGACGTATCCACCAGGTTGCGGTCACGTCAGCAATTCAAGCACCTCCGACCAAGGTGACCCGGTGAATCGCTCGCCGACATGGGTGGCCGGTTCGCCCGAGGGAGACGACACCTCGGGCGAACCGACCGGGTCTCACTCCGCGTGGATGATGACCCCGCGGATGTTCTTGCCGTCCCGCAGATCCTGGTACCCGTCGTTGACCTGGTCGAGGGTGTAGGTCTGCGTGATGAGTTCGTCGAGCTTGAGCTGCCCGGCGTCGTAGAGACGCAGCAGTTTGACGATGTCGTACTGCGGGTTCGCCGACCCGAACAAGCTGCCCTTGATCGTCTTCTGGTTCAGGGTCAGGTCGGTACCGGAGACCTGCACGGTCAGCTTCGTCGGATCGGCGAGACCCGTGATCACGACCGTCCCGCCCTTGCCCACCACGGCGGTCGCGTTCGCCACCACCTCCGCGTCGACCGTTCCGACGAGGATCAGAGCCTGATCGGCGCCCTGTCCCCAGGTCAGCTCGTTGACCTTCTCCGCAGCCTCGGCAGCGTCGGCGAATGCATGTGTCGCACCGAATTTCAGCGCCGTGTCCCGCTTGAGGGCGACCGGGTCGACGACCACGACGTGCTTGGCTCCCGCCGAGACCGCACCCTGTACCGCGTTGATGCCCAGGCCGCCGATGCCGTAGATCACCACTGTGTCGCCGGCACGGACACCGCCCGCATATACCGACGTGCCCCAGCCGGAGGGCACGCCGCAGCCGACGAGCACCGCCTTGTCGAGCGGCAGCCACTCGTCGACCTTGACCACCGAGTGCTGCGAGATAGTCGCGCGTTCGGCGAAGGTGCCGAGCATGCACATGGCGCCGAAATCATCGCTGCCGGAATGGAACCGGAACGTGCCGTCGGGCATCGACCCCTCGAGGATGGTGGCGCCCATGTCGCAGAGGTTCTGCCGACCGGTGGAGCAGTAGCGGCAGGTGCCGCAGTTCGGGATGAAGCTGCAGACCACGTGGTCGCCGGGCTTCACCTTGGTGACCCCGGGGCCCACGGCTTCGATGATCCCCGAACCCTCGTGGCCGCCGACGATGGGGTAGCGGGGCGGGAGATCGCCGTCGGTGAGATGCAGGTCGGAGTGGCAGAGGCCGGCCGCGGTGTACTTGATCAGCACCTCGCCCTCGCGGGGCTCGTCGAGGTCGAGTTCGACGATCTCGAAGGGCTTTCCGGGTGCGGTGAGGACGGCGGCCTTGGTGGTGAGAGACATGAGGTTGTGCTCCTTGGGTATACGGGAAGGGGGCGTGCGGCCGGGCGGAGATGCGCTGTGGGTCACAGCGAGATGTTGACGGCCTTGGTCTGGGTGTAGAGCTCGATGGCCGACGATCCGAGTTCGCGTCCCCAGCCCGACTGCTTGTAGCCGCCGAACGGCATCGCGGTGTCGAAACCGTTGTACTGGTTCACCCACACCGATCCGGCCTTGATCTGCCGGGCAGTCCGATGCGCCTTGGACAGGTCGGTGGTCCAGATGCCCGCGGCGAGTCCGTAGATCGAATCGTTGGCCGCGGCCGCGACGCCGGTGTCGGCATCGAAGGGCATCGCGGCGACGACGGGACCGAAGATCTCCTCCTGCACGATCGAGAAGCTCGGCTCGACGTCGACGAACACGGTCGGTTCGATGAAGAAACCCTCATCGCCCCAACGTTTTCCGCCGGTCAGTGCCCGTGCGCCGTCGGCGAGGCCCGCCGCGAGATACCCCGAGACGCGGTCGAACTGTTCCTGGCTGACCAGCGGTCCGAGTTCGGTCGTCGGATCGAGGCCGGGTCCGATCTTGGCCTGGGATGCGGCCTCGGCGACAGCCGCGGTGAAGTCGTCGAAGATGGGGCGTTCGACGAAAAGCCTTGTCCCGGCGACACAGCACTGGCCGTGGTTGAACATCCAGGCCGCCACCGACCCGGCCACCGCCTTCTCGAAGTCCGCGTCGGCGAACACGATGTTGGGGCTCTTGCCACCCAGCTCCAGCGACACCTTCTTGAGGTTGCCCTTCGCGGCGTCGACGATCTTCTTGCCGACCTCGGTCGAACCGGTGAACGCGATCTTGTCGACGTCGGAGTGTGCGGCGAGCGCCGCTCCGGCCTCGCCGTACCCGGTGACGATGTTGACCACACCCGGCGGGAAGCCGGCCTCGGTGAACACCTCGCCGAGGAGCAGGGCCGTCAGCGGGGTCTGCTCGGCAGGCTTGAGGATCACGGTGTTGCCGGCCGCCAGTGCGGGCGCCAGCTTGAACGCGGCCATCAGCAGCGGGAAGTTCCACGGCACGATCAGGCCGCACACCCCGACCGGTTCGCGCAGCGTGTACGCGTGGAACTCGCCGCCGGGCACGAACGGCATCGAGACGTCGACCGTCGACCCGGTGATCTTGGTGGCCAGCCCCGCGTTGTAGCGGAAGATGTCGGCGGACCAGTTGGTGTCGACCGCGGCGGCGATGGTGGCCGCCTTGCCGTTGTCGAGCGCCTCGAGTTGACCGAACTCCTCGGCGCGGTCGGTGAGGATGTCGCCGACCCGCCAGAGCAGGCGTTCGCGCTCGTTCGGCTTCATCCGGGTCCACGGGCCGTCGTCGAAAGCACGGCGTGCGGCGCGGACCGCCAGGTCGATGTCGGCCGCGTCGCCGTGCGCGACCGAGGTGATCGGGCGTGCGGTGGCGGGGTCGATGGTCTCGAAGGTGCGGCCCGAGGCCGACCACACCCATTCGCCGTCGATCAGCATGGGACGGTCGGCGGAGATGAAATCGCGGACACGCTGATGCAGGGCGGTGTGGTGGGCGGTGTCGGGTGCGACGGCGGTCATGTGGCCTCCTGGTCGGAACGGTGTCGACAGGGATGTGTCCTGGAGTGATCTGGGTCATATGCGACCTGACTTATTTCTCTCACCGTTCCGGGCCGCCGGCGTGTCCAGAAACTGAACACCTGGGCTGTACAGGGGCCGCGGCGGCCGGGCGCGCCCGCATGGCTACGGTGAGACGCCGACGAGTCAGTCAGATTCAGAGTTGGGATCCCCGGAGGAGCAGAGTGAACGTGCGCCCAGCGGGCAGGGCCGGCGCCGGCCTGCGCGGCCTCGGCCCGGTGGCCGGGGGTCCCTCGGTCCGTGAGGCGATCCGGGCCGGGACGGGTGCCGGAGTCGCGCTCGGACTCGTCGGCCTGGTGCTCGCAGCGTCGGGGGTCGACCTGCGACTCGGGCTCTTCCTGATAGCGCCGTTCGGGGCGACCGCCGTGCTCGTCTTCGCCGCGCCGAACAGTCCGCTGGCACAACCGTGGCCCGCGACCGTCGGCAACGTGGTGTCGGCCGTCGTGGGGGTGGCGACGACCCCCACCATCCCGCTGCCGGCCCTCCGGGTGGCGCTGGCGGTGGGCCTGTCCGTGGGCCTGATGATCGGGTGCCACGCGGTGCATCCGCCCGCCGGCGCGGTGGCGATGACGGCCGCGCTCAGTCCGGAGACGATCCACTCGCTGGGATTCCGGTTCGTCCTCGCGCCGGTCCTCGCGGGCACACTCCTACTGGTCGTCCTCGCCGCCGGATACGCACGGCTGACCGGGCGGCGTTATCCGTATCGCCGGTTCGACGACGCGTCTCCGCCGGCGGCGCGGCTCGGTCTCGACGAAGACGAACTGACCGGTCTCCTCGATCGCTACGAGCAGTCGCTCAACCTCGGCGTCGCCGATCTCGCCCGCCTGATCGGGGCAGCAGAGCTCCAGGCCGCCGGGCATCGGGCGGGTCCGCTCGCCGCCTCGGATGTGATGTCCCGCGACCTGGTGACGGTGGGCTCCGAGACGCCGCTGCGGGACGTCGCGACCCTCTTCGACGAGTACGGCTTCACCTCGCTTCCGGTGATCTCGAGCGAGGGCACGTTCGCCGGGGTTGTCTTCCAGATCCATCTCGTGCGCCGGTTGATGCGTCCCGACGAGGTCGAGTTGCGCGCCGCGGACGTGATGTCGCCGGAGCCGGCCGTCGCGACCCCGGGCACGGCGGTCGGCGCCCTGCTGCCGCTGCTCGCCGAGAGCGGATGCGACGCGGTTCCGGTGCTGCGGGGCCGGACCCTGGTCGGCATCGTCACCCGGACCGACCTCATCGCGGCGCTCGCTCGGCGGACGCTGCGGGACCCGCTGCCGCCCAGCTCGGTGCCGGAGTAACCGGCCGGCTCAGATGTCCAGCGCGCGCATCCGCGAGTACAGCGTCGTGCGGCTGATGCCGAGATCCTTCGCGGCGTGCACCTTGTTGCCACGGGCCCGGTCGAGTGCCTCGACGATGGCCGTGCGCTCGGCCTGCTCCCGGCCGGACAGGTGCGCGGCCCGACTGGTCGTCCGATACGCGGGTGGCAGGTCGCTCGACTCGACGACACGCGCCGCGCGGGCTCGGCACGCCGCCGCGGCCTGCCGGAGTACGGAGTTGAGCTCGGTGAGGTTGCCGGGCCAGTCATCGCACAGCAGCGCGTCCGTCGCCGATCCGGACAGCGAGAGCTCCGGGTCGATGCCGGTCAGCGCGCTGCTCGCGATCGCCGCCAGCTCCGAGGTCCGATGACGCAGCGGCGCGAGGTCGACCCGCGTCGCACACCGCGCCAGGAGGGCGGCCACACCCGGGCTCGCCTGGTCTCGAGGCCCGCCGACGACGATCAGCGGCGACTCCCGCCAACTCGACACCGCCACGCGGCCGAGCAGCGCGACCGACTGTGCGTCGAGCAGGTCGACGCCGTCGATGACCAGCGGAGTGTTCATCGATCGGGCACGTCCGACATACGCGGGGATGTCGGGGCGCCGTCCGCTGATGAGTTCGTCGGCCACATCGACGATCACCGCCGGCCGATCGGCCTCCGCGGCG
This sequence comes from Gordonia sp. KTR9, assembly GCF_000143885.2. Classification (NCBI taxonomy): domain Bacteria; kingdom Bacillati; phylum Actinomycetota; class Actinomycetes; order Mycobacteriales; family Gordoniaceae; genus Gordonia; species Gordonia sp. KTR9. Next base: position 4,325,308 of record NC_018581.1, on the reverse strand, counting down.
AGCGTGGCCGCGTGGGTGCTGCGTCCGGTGCCCGGTTCACCGGTGATCGCGACGCTCGTGCGGGACGGGGCGGTCGGCGGTGCGGACCGCGTCGTGGGCGGCTCGGTGACCGGCCGGAACCGGAACAACGCTGCGCCGCAGGCGCCCGGCACGGGTTCGACCGCGATCTCCACCTCGGCGCCGGACACCAGCGTCAGCGGTAGCACCGTCGCCCGCAGTGCGGGATCGGTCGCGACGATCCGCAGGGCGCCGATGTCGGTGGGTGAGAGTAGTTCGGCGGCAAGGGCATTCGTGAGCTGGAGGTCGTCGCCGATGGCGGCGACGGCCAGGTCGCGCCGTGGCGCGGCACGCTGGAACGCGTCGAGGACGCACCGTTGATGGGCGCGCGAGCGGTCGAGCAGACGGTCGGCGATGTCGGCGACGATCCCGTTCACCACGGGGATCGCCAGCGGGTTGATGCGGTCGGCGATCTCGGACATGCAGATGATCCCGGCGAGCCTGCGGGTGGCCGGATGGATGATCGGCTGCCCGAAACAACTGATCGACTTGAACTGCTCGAGGTAGTGCTCGGCTCCGTTGACGACGATCCCGCCCCGGGTCTCCGCCGGGGTACCGAGGGCCGTGGTCCCGACGACGTCCTCGCCGAACGGCACACCCGGCGACGCGCCGATCGCGTCGAGTCTGCGCTCCACCGTCGTGCCGAACGCCACCCGGGTCACCATCCGGCACTCGTGGTCGACGAGCAGCAGCGAGACGTCGGTGCCGGCGAGTCGGGCGGCGGCATCGTCGAGTACCGGGCGCGCGGCGTCGAGCAGCGGATCGGCGGCGGCGATGTCCTGGACCTGCGTCGGGGTCCGGTCCCCGGGTCGGACCCCGGACAGCGCCGAGCGGCGCCACGAGTGCTCGATGACGGCTCGTCGGGGCGCGGAATCGGAGGTGCGGTGCAGCGTGTCGATGCCACCAACGTGACATACATCACCGTGGAAGGAAAGGTCGGGTCCCTGCTCCGCGGTCTCGGGGGCCTGGTCCGGGCGTACTACCGTGGTCGCATGCGCGTGGCGACCTGGAATGTGAACTCGGTGAAGCAGCGGATCCCGCGCCTGCTGCCGTGGCTGGACGAACGTCGACCCGACGTGGTGTGCCTGCAGGAGACCAAAATCTCCGACGCGGCCTTCCACGAGTCGCTGGGCACCGAGCTCGCCGAACGCGGATACGAGATCGCGCACGCCGGACAGGGGCAGTGGAACGGGGTGGCGCTGCTGTCGCGGGTCGGACTCGACGACGTCCGCATCGGGTTCGACGGCATGCCCGGATACCCCGACCCGTCGACCCTCGAGGCGCGGGCGGTGTCGGCGGTGTGCGGGGGACTGCGCATCCACTCGCTGTACGTGCCCAACGGCCGCTCGCCGGACTCGGACCACTACGGCTACAAACTCGAATGGCTGGCGGCGCTGGCCCGCGCGGTCGACGACCCCGCCACGACGCTCCTGTGCGGCGACATGAACATCGCGCCCGCCGACGCCGACGTGTTCGATCCCGGCGCGTACGTGGGACACACCCATGTGACGCCGCCCGAGCGCGCCGCGCTGGCGACCTTCGCATCGATGGGCCTGCGCGACGTGGTCCGGGACCGGTGGCCCGACGACCGCGTGTTCAGCTACTGGGATTACCGCGCCGGGATGTTCCACAAGGACCTCGGGATGCGCATCGACCTGATCCTGGCCGGCGAATCGGCCGCCGATCGGGTGGCGGCCGCCTGGATCGACCGGAAAGCGCGCAAGGGCAGCAAGCCCAGCGACCACGCGCCCGTCATCGTCGACCTCGACGAGGCCCCCGACGGAGACATCGGGCCGGTGGTCCCGCCGCCGTCGAACCCGGCGAAACCCGGTGCGGCGAAGGTGAAACTGCCGCAGACGCCGGAGTGACCCGCTCGGCGGCCGACCCTCGCCTCCGTCGTCCGGTCGCCGCGGTGGCGAGGACTTACGGACGACTGCTCGGCGCCGTGCTGTCCGTCGCGAAACGCTGCGGTGCCGGACGACTCGGCGGGGGTCCGGCGGCCACGGCCGGTGTCCTCGTCTCGGTTCACCTGCTGGCGGTGACCATGTGGTTCGGCCCGCTCGGGATCGTCGCGGCGCTCGGCGCGGGCCTGGTGTCGGCGGCCGTCGTCCGACGCCGCGTGCGGTACCGCGGGCTGACCGAGGTCGAACGCCGCACCGCCGAGGAGGTGTTCGGGACAGCTAGCTGGCTCGACGACGTCGTCCTCACCGATCTGGCCGGTCGCGGTCGGCGCGCGTTCACCCTGCCCGCGGTCGACGGACGCATCCTGTGCAACCTCGGAACGGCGTTCGACGCGCCCCTGGGCACCGGCACCGGGGCATATCCGGCGCCGGCGCAGCTGCTGATCCACGAGCTGGTCCACGCCTGGCAGATCACGGCCGCGACCTCGCCCGGGGAGTTCCTCGCCGACGCGCTGGCCGACCAGGCCCGGTACGAACTGGGCGAGGACGTCTACGGCATGCACGACGCCGACGCCACCCACCGCGCGCTGCGCCGGGGCGACGTGGAACGGCATGCGACCGTCGTCGACCGGTGGTTCGCCGGCCAGTCCTCCCCCACGCGGCGTCCGCGCGATCCGAACAGCCCGTACCTGCACGAGATCGAGCAGCTCAGGAGTCCCCGCCGACGCCGATGACCGTGCCACCCGCCCGGCCGTTCTCCGCCCTCGACGCCTGCGGTTTCGAGGTGTATGAAGTGAGAGGGGTGCGCCGTGCACGAGCGTCACCCGAAGCCGATCGCACACAACCCGTTCACCTGCTGGTTGCGCGCAGGATCCGTTTTTTGACCTGTGTAAACCCGATCGGTAGAGTGGATCGTCGGTGCCCGGCCCATGCTGGGCCAGTCCGCATGCCTGCCCAACGGCTCTCGAGCCGCCGAGTTTCTCGGGGTACGGCCGGCAGAGGGACTGACAGGCGAATCCGCTGTCGAGTGTATGACACGCCCGACCTCGGGGTAGCGAAAATGTACTGACCAGCACATACGTGCTGGTGGGGCGAGTTGTGGAAGCCACGAAAACAGGCTGCGAGCCGGTTTTCGTGCTTGCCCGGAGCACCAACCACAACCGATGACAAAGAGGAACGAACACCTAGTGCCAACCATCAATCAGCTGGTCCGCAAGGGCCGTCATGACAAGGCCGCCAAGACCAAGACCGCGGCCCTCAAGGGAAGCCCGCAGCGTCGTGGCGTGTGCACCCGCGTCTACACCACCACCCCCAAGAAGCCGAACTCGGCGCTGCGCAAGGTCGCCCGTGTGCGCCTGACCAGCTCGGTCGAGGTCACCGCGTACATCCCCGGCGAAGGCCACAACCTGCAGGAGCACTCGATGGTGCTCGTCCGCGGCGGTCGTGTGAAGGACCTCCCGGGTGTGCGCTACAAGATCATCCGCGGCTCGCTCGACACCCAGGGTGTCAAGGACCGCAAGCAGGCTCGCAGCCGCTACGGCGCAAAGAAGGGGAACTGATAAGTCATGCCACGTAAAGGACCCGCGCCGAAGCGCCCCCTCATCAACGACCCCGTCTACGGTTCGCCGCTGGTGACCCAGCTGGTCAACAAGATCCTGCTGGACGGCAAGAAGTCGACCGCCGAGCGCATCGTCTACGGCGCGCTCGAGCAGGCTCGCGACAAGACCGGCACCGATCCGGTCGTCACCCTCAAGCGCGCCCTCGACAACGTGAAGCCCACCCTCGAGGTGAAGAGCCGCCGCGTCGGTGGTGCCACCTACCAGGTGCCGATCGAGGTCAAGCCGAACCGCGCCAACACCCTCGCGCTCCGCTGGCTCGTCAGCTTCAGCCGTCAGCGTCGTGAGAAGACCATGGTCGAGCGTCTCGCCAACGAGCTGCTGGACGCGTCCAACGGTCTCGGTGCTTCGGTGAAGCGCCGCGAGGACACCCACAAGATGGCCGAGGCCAACCGGGCGTTCGCGCACTACCGCTGGTGACACCCGCCGTCCGCGGCGTCGGAGAACACCGACGCCGCGGACGGTCCCACCCCCAGACCCAACAGCTCTAGCGAAAATGCGAGGCGATTAAGTGGCACAGGAAGTGCTCAGCGACCTGAACAAGGTGCGCAACATCGGCATCATGGCCCACATCGATGCCGGCAAGACCACCGCCACCGAGCGAATCCTCTTCTACACCGGTGTGAACTACAAGATCGGTGAAACCCACGACGGTGCCTCGACCACCGACTGGATGGAGCAGGAGAAGGAGCGGGGGATCACCATCACCTCCGCGGCGGTGACGTGTTTCTGGAACAAGAACCAGATCAACATCATCGACACCCCCGGCCACGTCGACTTCACCGTCGAGGTGGAGCGCAGCCTCCGCGTGCTCGACGGCGCGGTCGCCGTGTTCGACGGCAAGGAAGGCGTCGAACCGCAGTCCGAGCAGGTCTGGCGTCAGGCGGAGAAGTACGACGTCCCGCGCATCTGCTTCGTCAACAAGATGGACAAGCTCGGTGCGGACTTCTTCTTCACCGTGCGCACCATCGAGGAGCGCCTCGGCGCCAAGCCGCTGGTCCTCCAGCTGCCGATCGGTGCCGAGGACAACTTCGACGGTGTCGTCGACCTCATCGAGCAGAAGGCCATCACCTGGCGCGGAACCGTCGAGATCGGCGCCGAGCCGACCATCGAGGAGATCCCCGCGGACCTGGCCGACCAGGCCGCGGAGTACCGCGAGAAGCTCCTCGAGACGGTCGCCGAGACCGACGAGGCGCTGCTCGAGAAGTACTTCGGCGGCGAAGAGCTGACCGTCGCGGAGATCAAGGCCGCGATCCGCAAGCTCACGATCGCCCGCGAGTACTACCCGGTGATCTGTGGTTCGGCGTTCAAGAACAAGGGCGTCCAGCCCATGCTCGACGCGATCATCGACTACCTGCCGTCCCCGCTGGACGTGCCGTCGGTCGAGGGTCACGCCGTGGGCGACGAGGAGGAGATCCTCTCGCGCAAGCCGTCCGCGGACGAGCCGTTCTCGGCTCTCGCGTTCAAGATCGCGGCTCACCCGTTCTTCGGCAAGCTCACCTTCGTGCGTGTCTACTCGGGCCACATCACGGCGGGCACCCAGGTGCTCAACGCGACCAAGGGCAAGAAAGAGCGCATCGGCAAGCTCTTCCAGATGCACGCCAACAAGGAGATGCCGGTCGAGGACGCCACCGCGGGTCACATCTACGCGATGATCGGACTCAAGGACACCACCACCGGTGACACCCTGTGCGATTCGGCCGCGCCGATCGTGCTCGAGTCCATGAGCTTCCCGGACCCGGTCATCAACGTCTCGATCGAGCCGAAGACCAAGTCCGACCAGGAGAAGCTGGGCACCGCGATCCAGAAGCTCGCCGAAGAGGACCCCACCTTCTCGGTGAAGCTCGACGAGGAGACCGGCCAGACCGTCATCGGCGGTATGGGCGAGCTCCACCTCGACATCCTGGTCGACCGCATGAAGCGCGAGTTCAAGGTCGAGGCCAACGTCGGCAAGCCGCAGGTCGCCTACCGCGAGACCATCCGCAAGACGGTCGAGAAGCATGAGTTCACCCACAAGAAGCAGACCGGTGGGTCGGGCCAGTTCGCGAAGGTCATCATCAAGCTCGAGCCCCTCGTGGACGCCGAGGACGGTGCGACCTACGAGTTCGCCAACGCCGTCACCGGTGGTCGCGTCCCGCGCGAGTACATCCCGTCGGTGGACGCCGGAGCCCAGGACGCCATGCAGTACGGTGTCCTCGCCGGTTACCCGCTGGTCAACCTGAAGGTCACCCTGCTCGACGGTCAGTACCACGACGTCGACTCCTCGGAGATGGCGTTCAAGATCGCCGGCTCGCAGGCCCTGAAGGAAGCTGCGCGGATGGCCAGTCCGGTCATCCTCGAGCCCATCATGGCCGTCGAGGTCACGACACCCGAGGACTACATGGGTGACGTGATCGGCGACCTGAACTCCCGCCGTGGCCAGATCCAGGCCATGGAGGAGCGCAGTGGTGCGCGTGTCGTCAAGGCACAGGTGCCGCTGTCGGAGATGTTCGGCTACATCGGAGACCTCCGGTCGAAGACCCAGGGCCGGGCAAACTACTCCATGGTGTTCGATTCGTACGCGGAGGTTCCCGCGAACGTGTCGAAGGAAATCATCGCGAAGGCCACCGGCGAGTAAATCCGGTCCTAGCGACATGCGCCGACCCGTTCTGCGCACCAACGTAAGAAGAAAACCCCTGCTGGGATCCGCCCAGTAGAGCAACAACAGTCCAGGAGGACAATCAAGTGGCGAAGGCGAAGTTCGAGCGGACCAAGCCGCACGTGAACATCGGCACCATCGGTCACGTCGACCACGGCAAGACCACGCTGACCGCGGCCATCACCAAGGTGCTGCACGACAAGTACCCGGACCTCAACAAGAGCTTCGCGTTCGATCAGATCGACAAGGCTCCCGAGGAAAAAGCTCGCGGTATCACGATCAACATCTCGCACGTCGAGTACGAGACCGAGAAGCGTCACTACGCCCACGTCGACGCCCCCGGTCACGCCGACTACATCAAGAACATGATCACCGGTGCTGCCCAGATGGACGGCGCGATCCTCGTGGTCGCCGCCACCGACGGCCCGATGCCGCAGACCCGCGAGCACGTGCTGCTGGCCCGCCAGGTCGGTGTGCCCTACATCCTGGTCGCCCTGAACAAGGCCGACATGGTCGACGACGAGGAGATCATCGAGCTCGTCGAGATGGAGGTCCGCGAACTGCTGGCCGCCCAGGAGTTCGACGAGGAAGCCCCGGTCGTCAAGGTCTCGGCTCTCAAGGCCCTCGAGGGTGACCCCGAGTGGACCAAGTCGGTCGAAGAGCTCATGGCTGCCGTCGACGAGTCGATCCCGGACCCGGTCCGCGAGACCGAGAAGCCGTTCCTCATGCCCGTCGAGGACGTCTTCACCATCACCGGCCGTGGCACCGTTGTCACCGGTCGTGTGGAGCGCGGCGAGGTCAACGTGAACGAGGAAGTCGAGATCGTCGGCATCCGCGAGAAGAGCACCAAGACCACCGTCACCGGTATCGAGATGTTCCACAAGCTCCTCGATTCCGCACAGGCAGGCGACAACGCCGGTCTGCTGCTCCGCGGCCTCAAGCGTGAGGACGTCGAGCGCGGTCAGGTCATCGTGAAGCCGGGCACCACGACCCCGCACACCGAGTTCGAGGGCCAGGCGTACATCCTGTCCAAGGACGAGGGCGGCCGTCACACCCCGTTCTTCAACAACTACCGTCCGCAGTTCTACTTCCGCACTACGGACGTGACCGGCGTCGTGACCCTCCCCGAGGGCACCGAGATGGTCATGCCGGGCGACAACACCGAGATGAGCGTCAAGCTCATACAGCCGGTCGCCATGGACGAGGGCCTGCGTTTCGCCATCCGCGAGGGTGGCCGCACCGTCGGTGCGGGTCGAGTCACCAAGATCACCAAGTGATCTTGTCCTGACGCACTGACTCTCTGAGTCGACAAAGGCGCCCGGTCACGACAGTGGCCGGGCGCCTTTGTCGTCGGCCCATTCCGACGGGGGTCGGCTCCTACTTGTGGACCCAGGCGTAGATCTCGTCCATCGACCCGGTACCTGTGGCGGTTCCTCCGCCGAGAGTCGGTGTGCTGGCGAGTACGAAATAGGTATTGGGCTGGCCGGCGTCGACGACTGCGATCGAGTACTTTCCGATGTCCTGCGAGGCCGTCATCTGACCGTGCAGGACCTTGAACAGGTCGGGGAGTCCACCGGTGTACTTCACGACATGGAAGTGTCGCTTCGAATTAGGGGTCTTCGCGGGATCGACGTTCAGGATGACGTCGGTCTTCGTCCATGCGTACAGGTTCGTCTCGGGCTGCGGGATGGCTCTTAGATCGCGCAGTGTGCCGGGGTACACCTGGGCCATGTGGAGATGGAGTTGGTCCTGGCCCCGCTTTTCGACCGAGTTCACCCCGATGGCAAGGGGTTTGGCCGGATCCTTGGCGACGCGCTTGCCGCCCTGCCACCACGCGGCGCTCCACAGATTCAACTGCGAGCCGTCCCACAGGTAGGGGCATTCGATGCCGCGTACGCGGTTGGTGGGCACGACCAGGAAGTCGTCGTTGACCCCTTTGCTGTCGCCGCCGTGGCGAACCGCGTAGTACTTCGGCTTCTTCGGATTCGGTTGTACCTGTGCCGCGGGTTGGACGACTTCGAGGTTGCTGCCGAGTTTCTTGGGTGTCGTGTTCTTCACCTGCCCCCATAGCCAGAGTCGGTTGTCGGTTTTCGGATTGTCGCCGGCTTGGCCGCAGAGTTTCTGAGTGGGCGTCGGTGGTGCGGCCGAGGCGACCCCGCCTCCACTCAGGGCCGTACTCGCGACGACGGCCGTGCTGACGGCCAAGGTCGTGAGGAGCCGGGTGAACCGATGCGAGTGGGTGTCGTGCATGGGGAACCTCTCGATTGTGAGCTCGGCGTGCTCATCTGAGCGCAGAGTGTGCCACCCGACTCGCCCGGGTTGGGCGAGAACGTGCAGATCAGGCACGTTCTGCTCGAGCGAAGTGCCGCGAAACACGCGTTTCCGGCGCGGATTCCGAATGATGTGTGAACGTGTCGTTCCATGGCGGGACGCGATGGACTTCAGGCTTCCCCGGAGGAGGTCCGCGAATTAGAGTTCGCGCATGACCATGTTCGGAGAGTCGGGGACCGGACCTCGTGTTCCTGCCCACGTGTGGAGTGCCGTGGGCACTTTCGCCTTTGTCATGCTGTGCGGGATCGTCGGGCCGATCTTCCTCGTCGCCTACTTCGTGATCGATGCGCCCGACACCGAGTGGATGCTGTGGACCGGGATCGGCGTCACCGTTCTCGATGTCCTTCTCGGCGTGGGAATCGCGTGGTTCAACTACCGCGGCGGCGCCAAGCTCGAACGGCTGCGTGCCGCGGGGGTATTCGGCATCGCCGAGATCACCTCCATCGGTCAGACGGGTGTCGAGATCAACGACCAGCCGATGATGAAGCTGGGGTTGCGGATCCGGGCAGACGGGCTGGTGCCCTTCGAGGTGTCGACCCGGAAGGTCGTCCCGTACTACCAGCAGCCGTTGCTGTCTGCCCGGCGGCTGGCGGTGATGGTCGACCCCGACACCCAGGACTTCGAGATCGATTGGCAGGCAACGGCCTTGCTCGCCGGGACGGTGCCCGCCAGGTTCACCTCGGAAGAAGACGGTCGTACCTACGATCTCACCGGTCAGGCGGAGCCGCTGAGCGAGATCCTGCAGATCCTCGGGCGACACGGGGTGGCGGGGAGCGGCGTCATCGATCTGCGTTCGAATCCCGCGGCGCGCGCGGAGGTCATGGACGTCGTCCGTGGCTGGGCCGGCGTCCGGACGGACTCGGCGACGCCGTCCCGGACGGACTCGCCGTTCTTCGCCAAGCCCGGCGCCGGGGTGGGCGGGGTGGCCGACGCCGGTCGATCGCCGGCGGAGCGGCTTGCCTCGCTCGACGAACTGCGCCGTGCCGGAACGATCACCGAGGAGGAGTACGCGCGGGCGCGACAGCGCATCGTCGACGATCTCTGATGGTCAGCACACCTTCTGCGGCGTGGTGAACCGGTTGTCACATCAGCAACTTTGATCACTATAGCCACTGTGGTCACCGCCCGGTATCGATGTCGATGCCCTCTGGTCACAGCTGTGGCATCGCGAATCGCCGTCGAATTACTGTTCGTCAGTGCAGTTCTCACTACGGCCTCGCCGTCTCGCCCGTCGACGACGAGCCCTGGCTCTCTCCTTGACGCTTCTTGCCGTGGTCGGTGTGATCACCTTCGGATCGGGCAATGCATCCGCCTCTGCGACGTTCAGCAGGTTCCACGTGACCGGCTGCGGCATGCCGACCACCCCGGTGGACACCTGGACCCGCTGGGGCAACTACAAGACCGTGATCGCGCTCGACGGTCTCCGTGCGACCGGCGACATCAGCGGGTGGCGACGAGACACCCGTATCCAGCGCATCGCCGACGCCGGCGTCAACGTGGTCCAGCCCGTCGGAGGGCTCGCGAGCTTCTACACCGACTGGGAAGCGGCCAGTCCGGCCAACAAGATCGGTTATCGGTATCGATGGACGTGCCGGCTGAACACGATCGTGCGCGAACTCGACGCACGCGGTCTCGCCGTCGGCGCGGCAGGCAAATACGCGATGATGGGTATCTCCATGGGCGGCAACGCCGCGATGGTCTACGGGGCGTATCACCGCAAGCGCATATCGCACGTGTTCTCGATGTCCGGGTACCTGAACCTGTCCGCACCCACCATGCGGGAGGCCGTGCGACTCGCGTTGATCGACGCCGGGATCGGCGCGGGCGTCGGCCCGTTCAGTGCCGACGCCATGTGGGGGCCGCCGTGGAGTGACCGGTGGGCCCGTAACGACGCCCTCGTCCAACTGCCCCGGATGCGCGGCATGAAGATCCGCATCGGCTCGGGATCGGCGACGTGGGGTCCGCACAACGCCGACGCCGTCGCCTCGGTCAAGGGCACCCCGCTGGAGGTCGTGTCGCTGGCGCAGACCCGGTCGTTCGAGGTCGCCGCCGCGCTGCAGGGCATCCCGGTCACGACGGACTTCCCGTCGGTGGGGACCCATACCTGGGGGTACTGGGAGGACATGGTGTGGCGTGCCACGAACAGCGGCTGGTTCCGCGACCGATGAGAACCGGTCCGTCCGGGACCCACGCGCTGGTGTGGACTGTGACGGCGGACGCACCGCCGACGCTCGTAAGCTGACGGTCATGCGTGTTCTGCGTCGAAGCGGCGCCCCCGACCTGGCGGTCCGGGTCGCGGGCGAAGCCGACCGTGGCGTGCCCGTCGTCCTCGTGCACGGCATGGCGTCGGATCATTCGACCTGGCGTCGCCTCGCGGCGGCTCTCCGCGCCCGCGGACGCGCGGTGATCAGCGTCGACCTTCGCGGACACGGACGCAGCGGACGGGCCCGAGATGTCTATCGGCTCGACGACTTCCGCGACGATCTGGCCTACGTCCTCGACACCCTCGGCATCGCGGTCGCCGACGTGGTCGGCCACTCTCTCGGGGCCCACACCGCGCTACGTTTCGCCATGCTCGAGCCGTCCCGGATCCGGCGCCTGGTCCTCGAGGAGGTGCCGCCGATGCCCCGTGACGAGGCCGACCTGTCCGAGGGCATCGCGATGCGCGCCACGCTGGGTGAGCAGGTTCGTGGACTGATCGCGTTGGCGCGCAATCCCTTTCCGGTCATCCGATTCGATGGGCGGATGGGCGACCAGATCGTCGCCGAGTTCGATGTCTGTGCACCGCACTGGTGGTCGGAACTGCCGGATGTGCAGGCCGCCGCCCTGGTCATCTCCGGTGGCGAGAAGAGTTTCCTGCCCCCGCGCCACCTGCAGACCCTCAGCGAGGCCCTGCCGGACTCGCGGTTCGTCACCATCGAGGCGGGTCACAGCGTCCACCGTGACCGCGCCGCGGAGTTCGTCGCACACGTCGACGGATTTCTCGGGCACTGACCCTTCGAGACGCTCGCACGCTCGCTCCTCAGTATCTGCGGCCTGGCGGCCGTCGTGGACTACGAAAGAACACTCGTGAGCGTCCGAATTTCTTGCTCCCTGAGGTGCGAGCGAAGCGAGCCACGAAGGGTCTCGCAAGGCTTCTCACCAGGCCCTTCGTGGCTCGTCGCTATCGCTCCTCGCACCTCCGGGACCAGGGGGGTGTGATTCTTTCGGATTAGGGAGCGGGTGAGGTGAGGCGCCGGTGCGTTATCGCGCGGGCTTGTTGTGCAGCGGCCTCGGGTCGATCCCGACCTTGCGCCAGGCGTCGTAGGCCCACGGGACGTAGAGGTACTTGAGCGGCAACTTGTTGATCAGTGGATTGGCGGCCCGCATGAGGGCGGCGAAACGCTGGAAGTTCTTCTCGCGTCGCTCGTTCCACTCCAGATCGCAGACCGCGCGCATCTGTGGGGGCAGCGTCCCGACGACGACCGTTCGGATGAAGGCGTTCAACGGAAGCGACACGATCTTCCACACGGGTGCGGGAATCTTCTTGGGCCGCGGGAGCCCCTGCCGGATGTAACCGGTGGCATAGACGATCGTCTTGTGCGGCACGAAGCGGTCGAGCATGTCGTCCCAGTACTGGACGAACTCCTCGTACGTCTGCGGTTGCCCCCGGTCGCTGACCCCGTAGAGCTGGTACCAGGTCTTGCTCTCCTCGAAGATCTGGACCTTCTCGGCGTAGGACAGGCGCCGGATGAAGGTGTCGGTGATGTAGAGGACCTGGTCGACGAAGGTCGCGTGCGCCCAGTAGAACAGTTCCGGATTGAGTGCGTGGTAGCGCGATCCGTCGCTGATGGTGCCCTTGATGTCCTTGTGGAAGTCGCGCACCGTGCGTCCCCACTTCTCCGGCTCGGTGCTGTAGACGGTCCGCATGACCGGCGGCCCGGTGCGCTTGGCCCGACCGAGGAAGTCGCTGAAGATGACCGAATGGTCGAGCACGGCCTGGCCGAGCTGCTCGATGCAGTTCTCCGTGCCGGCCAGACGCTGGAAGCCGAGCAGGCCTCGGTTGTCGCCGTAGAACTTCCACACGAGCGAGTCGGCACCGAGGCGCGGCGAGGCGATCTCGCCCGCGGTGTCCGGAGTGTCGTCGACGATCATCGGTTCCGCCTCGCGGATGCCGGCGTCGAATCCCTGGTTGACTGACATGGCGGCGAGAATATCGCACTTGGAACAAACTTGGAAGGTTGTTTCAACGACGCGGGTGATCCGCATGCGGAGAGGGAGGTCCGATGACGCGCGGCCGACAACGGGAGACACGACGGCAGGACTGGGCGCTTCCCGACGTCGAGGACGTCCTCGCCTCCGCGGTCGCAGTACGGCTGCCGATGCGCACGAGGTTCCGCGGCCTGACCGCCCGGGAGACGATGATCTTCGCCGGGCCGGCGGGATGGGGTGAGTTCGGGCCGTTCGTCGAATACGACGACAAGGAGGCGTCGTCGTGGTTGCGGGCCGGCCTCGAGGCCGCCTGGGTCGGGCCCCCCGGCGCCGTTCGCGAGACCGTCCCGGTCAATGCGACCGTGCCCGCGATCCCCGCCGACGAGGTCGCCACCCTGCTGGAGCGTTACCCCGGCGCGGGGACCGCGAAGGTCAAGGTCGCCGAACCCGGTCAGACGCTCGACGACGACGTCGCGCGGGTCGCGGCGACGCGAGCGGTCATCGACCGGGTCCGCGTCGATGCGAACGGGGGCTGGACCGTCGACGAGGCCGTCGCCGCGTTGCGTGCCATCGGAGACGTCGAGTACGCGGAACAGCCTTGTCGCACAGTCGAGGAACTGGCTGCGGTGCGTCGATCGGTGTCGGTGCCGATCGCCGCCGACGAATCGATCAGAAAAGCCGAGGACCCGTATCGAGTGGTGGCCGCCGACGCCGCGGACGTCGCCGTGGTCAAGGTGGCTCCGCTCGGCGGGATGCGGGCGACCCTCGACCTCGCCGACGACCTCGGACTCGAGATCGTGGTCTCGAGCGCCCTTGACAGCGCGGTCGGGATGGCCGCGGGCGTCGCCGCCGCTGCTGCCCTGCCGCGCCTGGAACTCGCGTGCGGACTGGGAACCGGATCGCTGCTCACCGCGGATGTCGCGGCGTCGTTCCAGATGGTCGACGGCACGGTCGGAGTTCGATGGTTCGGCCCCGGCGCCTCCGTGGCGACGGCCGGGCTCGCGGTCGGGCCGGATCGGCAGCACTGGTGGCGGGAGCGTGTGCGGCGGTGCCATCGGCTGCTCGCGGCGCGCTGGAACGCCGACGCCCACGCCGCTCGATAGGAACGCTTTTTCCGATCTGTCTCATCATGGTCTAGGATGCGATGTGGGTCACAGTGTGGCCGACGCTTCACGGACAACTCGAGCGGGAGAGGGATGAGCATGGCTTCGGATCTGGCGGCTGCGCCGACGGGGATGGGTCTGCCCGGTACCTCCTGCTCGGACCAAGTCGTGGCGATGGCCGCGGGCGGCGCTCTCGGCGACCGCGTGCACGCAGGCCCCGGGTTGTATTTTGACCAGATGGAGATCACGACGATCACGCAGCGCAGGCTGGGCGGCAACCAGTGGCCGGTACCCGCGGAGGACGAGCTCCCTGTCACGGTGTGGCGGCGATGACCGTGGCAGACACCGGAACGAAGACCGACAGCAGGGCCAGGACGTCGACACGGAAGGTCCGCAACACCGCCAGCCCGGCCGACCAGGAAGCGGCGATCCTCGCCGCTGCCGGGGCCGAGTTCGCCGAGGTCGGCGTCCGCCGCGCCAACATCGACGAGGTCGCCGCCCGCGCCGGGGTGAGCCGCAGTACGTTGTACCGTCGCTTCCCCAACAAGGACGCGCTGCTCTACGCGGTGGCGAACGACGCCTACGAGACCGGCATGCAGAAGCTCGAGGCCTCGGTGAAGGGCCTCGGCCCGAAGGCCGCGCTGGTGGAGGCATTCGCCGTCGGCGCCGAATGGGTCAACTCCGACCCGTTGCTCAGCCGCATCGTCCTCACCGACTCCGAGATCAAGAGCGTCACCGCGAAGATGACGTCGTTGTTCATCGACATGGTCACCGACCGGGTTGCTGCCACACTCCGCGACGAGGGCGCGCAGATGCCCGTCGAAGATCTGCTGGAAGCAGTGGAGATCCATGTGCGGCTGGTGATCTCGCTCCTGGAGACGCCGCCCTCGGACCCCGCCCGTAACGAACCGCAGCGCGTTCGGGACTTCGCGTCGAAGTTCCTGGCGCCGATGATCTGGTGAACCCCGGCCGGGGATGAACGGGCCCGGTCCGTCGCACCCCGCGCCCGCTGTTCGAAGTCCGCACCCACCGAAGGAGATCCAATGAGTCTGCGCGACAGGCTGTCCCGAACACCCGATCACGACGCCATCCGCGCCGCGTTACGGGACAAGGTCGTGGTCGTCACCGGTGGCGCGCGCGGCATCGGATTCGAGACCGCGACGCAGCTGTTCGACGCGGGCGCCAAGGTGGCCATCGGCGATGTGGATTCGGAAGCCGTGGGCAAGGCCGCCGCCGACCTCGGCATCGAGGGCATCGAGGTGGACGTGACCAAGCGCGAGTCCTTCGACGCCTTCCTGACCGAGGTCGAGGCGCGGCTGGGACCGATCGACGTGCTCGTGAACAACGCGGGGATCATGCCGGTCGGCCCGTTCCTGTCCTATGACGACACGATCATCCGCCGCACCTACGAGATCGACGTGCTCGGCGTGATCATCGGCTGCCAGGAGGCGGCCCGCCGGATGGCGCCGCGCCGCGCCGGTCACATCGTGAACATCGCATCGACGGCCGGACGCATCCCGACCCCCGGTCTCACGATCTACAACGGCGCCAAGGCGGCCGTCATCGAGTTCTCCGAGGCGCTCGGCGCCGAACTCGAACCGCAGGGCGTCACGGTCAGCGCGGTGCTCCCGACATTCACCCGTACCGCCCTGATCTCGGGCCTGCAGACCAACAAGTTCATCCAGACCGTCGAGCCCGGCGAGGTGGCCTCGATCGTCGTGCAGACGATCGCGCGGCCGGTCACCCGGGTCTACGCGCCGCGGTCGATGCGATGGGCCGAGTCGAGTCCGCTGTTCCCGCAGGCGATGAAGCGTCTCTCGCGCAAGCTGACCAAGCTCGACTCGATCTTCCTGAGCCCCGACCAACAGGCCCGCGCCGCATACTCCAGCCGGATCCGCGGCGAGAAGGTCGACACTAGGGCGGTGGGCGCGAGCCTGACGCAGCCCCAGGAGAGCACGCCCCTGTCGTCGTGAAGGTGGCGGACACGAGTGGTCGGCCGGCGGCCTCGTCCGGGGCGCGCGACATCGCTGCCGATCGGGCGGCCAGACGCGAGCTGCGCGAGGCACTGGACGAATTGCACAGGATCGAGGTGGACGCCGGACTCCGGCGTCGCCTTCCCCGGCGGCGGTGGGTCGTCGCGGTCCTCGTACTCGTCGTGGCCCTCGCGCTGGCCGCGGTCGCGGTGACCGCGTGGACGCGAGACCGTGCGCGCTACTCCGACGCCGAACTCCAGTCGGCCGCAGCCGAACGGGTCGAAGTGCTCATCGCGCCGGACAGCCGCGATGACCGGCGAGCCCAGCGGATCCTCGCCGGTGCCACAGGGGCCTTCTATGACGAGTTCGCCCAGTCCGCGGACAGCTACACCGAATTCGTCCGTGCCAACGGCACTGTCGCGGAGTCCTCGGTCGACGGCACCGGGATATCGGCCCGGGACGGGGACTCCGCCACGGTCCTCATCGCCGCCACCGTCGTGTTCGCGCGCCCCGGCTCACCGGATGAGACCGACGACCAGGCACGCAGATTCCGGTTGCGGGTCCTTGTCACACCGGACGACGGCAGCCTCAAACTCGGGGCGGTGCAGTACCTCCCATGAGACCGACGACGACATCCGGAGCGGCCGGAGGACACCCGGGACGGGCGACGGCGCGGACCGTCTCCGCGCGCGTCGCAGCTGTCCGCATCGTGATCGCGACGGTCGTTCTGGTGACGACGCTCGTCGTCGTGCTCGCGCTGTGGGATTCGCAGCGAGCGGGCGCCGATGTCGCGGAGAGCCGGGACGAGCTGCGGACGCAGGCCGGTGCGATCGTCTCGGAGGTCTTCTCCGTCGACGCGGAAAGGTGGCAGCAGGACCGTGCCCGTGCGCGAGCCCTGGTCGCCGAGGACTTCACGGACAGCTACGGTGCCCAGCTCGATCGACCGCCGCCCGAGGGAACGTCGTCGGTGACCTGGCGACCCGAGATCGTCAGCATCGTCGCGGCCGACGCGCAGGAGGGGGAAGCGTTGTTACGCGTCGCGGTGACCGTTCGCTCCGCCGACCGGCCGGCGACGACGGTGCGCCGTTCGGTCCTCGCCCGGTTCGTGCGCTCGGGCGACGCGTGGCGTCTCTCCGCCGCGGATGTGATCGGATGACCGCGCTCCACGGCCTCCGGGGGTGGCGGGAATGAACGAGACCGGCGCCACCAGAGTCGAACTCGCCCGTGAGCGGGTCGACACGGCGGTGCGCCGGGCGCGCACCGCCCGGATCGCCGCCGCCCCGGCCCTTCGGTCGCGTGCGATACGTCGGACACGCCTGCTGCGCCGGACCCTCGTCGCAGCGGCACTCGCCGTGCTGGTCCTGGTCGCGGTGGCCGGCGTGCTGAGCTGGCAGATCCGCGGGCAGCACGAGGCGACGGAGCTGACGAACGACGTACTCGCGTCCGCACGCGGCGCCGTCACCGTCATGCTCACCGCCGACCCTGCCGATCCCGAGGGCTACGTGACCGCTGTCGCCGAGGTGAGCACCGGAGCCCAGCGGGAGCGGATCGAGGCAGCCCGCGACGCCCTGGTCGCGGAGGTGGGCGGGCAGACGGATTCGAGTGTCGGACAGGTGGTGTCGGCAGGGCTCGTCACGGACCCGACATCCGACGAGATCGGTGCCGACGTCGACGTGCTGGTGGTCGCCGACGCGACGAATCCGGCCCTCCTGGGTGAGTCGGGGGACGGGTCCGGGGTCGACACCACCGGCGAGCGGGTCACGGCGCTGGTCACGATGACCCTCACCGAAGACGGTTGGAAGATCGCCCAGGCGAGGCGTCCGTGACCGCCACCGGAGACCGCGAGTTGCTACCGCCACTCCCGGCCAGACGCGAGCGTACCCGGATACGGCTTCTGGCCGCCGCGTCGGTGCTGCTGCTCGTGGTCGCGGTGATCGCCGGCGCGGGCGCGCTGCGTCCTGACTCCGATCCGACCGAGGAGCGACGCGCCGAGATCCTGACGGCCGCGTCGGCGGCCGTCGGTGCGGTTCTCACCTATTCGCCGGACGAGCCCGCAGACCGGCGCCGAGCGACCGACGCGTTGCTCACCGACCCGCTCCGCCTGGAGTACCGCAACCGCGGAGCCGATGTCGTGGTGCCGGGTGTCCGTGCGTCGGCGGTCTCGGTGACGGGTGAGGTCGTCGGTGCCGGCCTGCACGAGAGCGGTCCCGACCGGGCGCGGGTGCTCGTGTTCGTGAACGAGATCATCGCGACCGCGCCCGGTGAATCTACAGGCTTTAGGCTGCCCGCCGATGCGAAACCGTCGCGGACCCCTACCGCGCGGTGGGCACTTATGCGTAAGGTCGACGGGAATTGGCTGCTGTCCGACCTGCAACCGGTCGGCGATGTGACCCGTTGAGACACGAGTTGTCCCCGGGCGGTCCGCGCGACCGCCGGGCGCAGACGGCTGTCGACCGGGAGAGACGACGAAGGGTACGAGAGATGAGTGGATCGAGCGCGGGCGTGGTCGTCGTCGGTGCCGGGCTGGGCGGAATCCGGGTCGCGGAGAACCTGCGGAACAACGGTTTCACGGACCCGATCACGCTCGTGGGGGCCGAAGCCCACCCGCCGTACGATCGTCCGCCGCTGTCGAAGTCGGTGCTGCTGGGCAAGGACGACCGCGTCGACCTCAAGCCCGCGGAGTTCTATGACGAAGCCGGCATCACGCTGCGGCTGGGCGAGGCCGTGACCGCGGTGTCACCGGCAGATCAGACGATCACGCTGGCCTCGGGCGCCACCGTCGCCTACGGCACCCTGGTGCTGGCCACCGGCCTCGATCCGCGGCCGTTTCCCGGTCTCACCGAGAACGTCCGGGGCGTACACGTGCTCCGCACCTACGACGACGCGGTCGCGCTGCGCGACGAGATCGATTCCGCGAGCACCGCAGTCGTCATCGGTGCCGGTTTCATCGGATGTGAGGTGGCCGCCGGGCTCACCGCACGCGGTGTGGCCGTCAGCCTCGTCGAACCGGCTCCGACGCCGCTCGCCGTGGCGCTGGGCGAACAGATCGGCGCGCTGGTGTCGCGGCTGCACGTCGCGAACGGCGTCGATCTCCGGACCGGCGTCGGAGTCGGGACCATCGTCGTCTCCCACGGCCGGGTGCATGCCGTCGAACTCACCGACGGCACCACGTTGCCCGCCGACATCGTGGTCGTCGGCATCGGTTCGACGCCGGTGACGGGATACCTCGACGGTTCCGGCATCGAACTCGCCCCGCGCGACGTCGGGGGTGGCATCGCCTGCGACGCAACCGGACACACCAGTGCCGAGAACATCTACGCACTCGGCGACGTCGCCAACTGGCTCGACGAGGACGGCACTCCGCACCGCGTCGAACACTGGAATCACACGGTCGAGCAGGCGTCGGTCGTCGCCCATCAGATCACCGGGGGCGACGCGGTCACCGCGTCGGTCGCGTACTTCTGGAGCGACCAGTTCGACGTCAAGATCCAGGTACTCGGCGCACCACGCGCCGATGACGACGTCCACGTCGTCGACGACGACGGCAAGAAGTTCGTCGCGTACTACAGCCGGGACGGTGTCCTCTCCGGGGTGGTGGGCGCGGGCAAGGTGGGCGCGGTGATGAAGACCCGGCCGAAACTCCAGACCCCCACGCCCGTGGCGGATCTGCTCTAGGCCTCTCATGTCGCACGCGCCCACCGCCGCGCAGGTACGCGACGCGGCGGCCGAGGTGGCGGATCCAGAGCTCGCACGCGGACAGGCCGCGTTCTTCCAAGCCCGACCGGGTGGATACGGGGAAGGCGACGAATTCCTCGGAATCCGGGTACCCGTGCAACGCGAGATCGCGACGAGGTTCCGCGGTATCGCGCCGGATCAGGTCGTCGAGCTGCTCGACTCACCGGTCCACGAGCACCGGCTGATCGCGCTGTTCCTCCTCCGCCAGGAGTTCGACAGCGAGCTGCGTCGCGGTGGCGACGGGCGGGGCTGGGTCGACCTCTATCTCGACGCCGTGCGCCGAGGCCGGGTCGACAACTGGGATCTCGTCGACTCCTCCGCCGATCCGGTCCTCGGCGAATACTGCCGCCGCACCGGAGAACTCGACCTCGTCACGCAGCACGCGCGGGACCCCGACCTCTGGCGACGACGTGTCGGGATCATCGCGACCTTCGCGTTCATCAAGCACGGGGATGCGACGGCACTGCTCGCCGTGGCACCGTTCGTCCGCGACGACCGTCGCGATCTGATCCAGAAGGCGTTCGGCTGGATGCTGCGCGAGGTCGGCAAGCGGGTCGATGAGACCGTGCTGCTCGGCTACCTGGACGACAATGCGGCTCGGATGGGCCGTACCGCTCTGACGTACGCACTCGAGCACCGGACTCCGGAAGTACGCACGCACTATCGCGGCCTCCGTTGACCGGCTCCGTGCTCGAATCCGTTGGCGCCGTGGAGCCTTCCGCTCCCTGGGGTGCGATGCCTCGCCCTCCGCTCCCTAATCCGAAAGAGTCACATGCCCACTGGTCCCTGAGGTGCGAGGAGCGATAGCCGCCGGGCCGAGCAAGCGACGAAGGAGCGCGTCGAGGTCGACGAGCCACGAAGGGCCTGGTGAGTTGCCTTGCGATGCCCTTCGTGGCTCGCTTCGCTCGCACCTCAGGGAGCAAGAAATTCGGACGCTCACGAGTGATCTTTCGTAGTCCACGACGGCCGCCGGGCCGCAGATACTGAGGAGCGACGAGCCTCGAAGGGTCAGCCCTCGCGTGCGACCTTCGCGGCAGCCCAGATCATCGGCAGCTGGAAGGGCAACCGGGCGAGGGCCACGATCTTGTAGGGCAGCGGCTTGTCCCACCAGAGGCGGACCATGTTGATGTTCGCGGGGTACACGGCCAGGAACAGCAACACCGACGCCGCGCCCGCGGCGCGCCGGGTCTTCGGCGCGAGAAGTGCTGCGCCCAGCCCGATCTCGGCGACACCGGAGGCGTAGGTCAGTGTCCGGGGATCGCCCGGGATCTCCTCGGGGATGATCTCGTCGAACGGCTTGGGCGCGACGAAGTGCAGCACGCCGATGCTGATGAGCATGGCGGCGAGGCCGCGTGCGAGCTGGACGGGGTCGAGCCGGGAACCGCGGAGGGTGTTCACGTCGTCGTACTCCTTCGGTAGACCTGCGACTGCACGAACTCAACCCACTCTGTCAGAATTCGATCTTCAGCGTGTCCGATGTGGGATGCGCCTGACAGCCGAGGATGTAGCCGTCCTCGATGTCCTCGGGGTCGAGCGCGCCCGCGTTGTCCATGTCGACGCTGCCCTCGGTGAGAGTGCAAGCACAGGAACCGCATTCGCCCTCCTGGCAGGAATACGGCGCATCGAGTCCGGCGGCCAGCATGATGTCGATGAGAGTGCGTGACCGCGGCCAGGTCAGGGTGTGGGTCTCACCGTCGAGTTCCACCTCGACGGTGGCGGCCGCCGCCTGCTCCTCGTCGGTGACCTCGTCGAGTTCGACGTCGGCGAACGGATCGCCGGACAGCGAGTTGTAGACCTCGGTGTGCACGTTGTGATGCGGGAAATCAGCGTCGGCGAGGCCCTTGTGCACGGCATCCATGAAGGGCCCCGGCCCGCACATGTAGGCGACGTGCGAGGCCGCGTACGGGGCGAAGGCCGTCGACAGCGCGGCGGCACTCGGCAGGCCCTGCAGTGACTCGAGCCAGTGGATGACGGTGAGCCGGCCGGGGTGGGCGGTGAGGAGTTCGCGGAGCTCGGCGGCGAAGATGACGTCGGCGACATCGCGATTGGCATAGAAGAAGACGATCGGCGCATCACCCTTCGCGAGGGCGGCCTTGAGGATCGACATCACCGGTGTCACGCCGCTGCCGGCAGCGATGAGCAGGAGCGGATCGTCGTAGGACCTGGGGGTGAACACCCCGGACGGTGGCAGCACCTCGACCTGGGTGCCGGGGGAGAGGTGGTCGCACACCCAATTCGATCCGTACCCGTCGGCCGTGCGCTTCACGGTCACCTTCGGCTGCGGGTCGGTGAACGGCGACGATGCGAGCGAGTAGCAGCGCGCGACCGATCCGGTCTGCTCGCTCGGAATCCGGAGCGTCAGGAACTGCCCCGGTTTGTAGTCGGTGAACGCCTTCGCCGAGGCCTCTGGCACCTCGAAGGCGATGGACTTGGCCTCGGCCGTCTCGTCGATCACCTCGGACACCGTGAGGATCACGCTGCGTGAACCGTGAGGGGTCAGGTCAGACATGTGCGCAGTCTCCGCCGTCGAGGACCGGCACTCCGGCCCAAATTAGAACACGTTCTACTTCAGCCTAGCGCAACTGCCTCGGGTCCCACGAGGGGCTCCGGCGACACCTGGGCGACCGTTGCCAGCGTAGTCATGCCAGGGAGGCAACGCCGTCGGCCATGGTCCGTGCGCCGGACTCGATGAGCGCCTCCAGGTCGGCGTCGGGGTCGTCGAGCCACTTCTCATATGCCGCGAGTGCGGCGCCCAGGCACAGCCAGCCGACGGTCTGCGGCAGGTGGTCGCCGACTCCCACGCCCAGCCGGGCGGCGCAGAACTCGGCGATGACCTGCCGCCAGTCGGCGTAGACGATCATCGAATGTGCTTGCAGTGCAGGCACGCCGAGCAGGAGTGACATGCGCCGGCGGTGATTGTCGAGTTCCTCGGCGGGTACCCGGTTGAACGAGACGAGCGCGTCGACGAGTGCTTGTGCGATGGGCGTCTCCGGCGGGGTTCCGGCGAGGAGCGCTCGGAGTCCGTCGAGGTGGTCGTCGAATTCGCCCCAGGGGATCTCGTTCTTCGACGAGTAGTAGCGGAACAGCGTGCGCCGGGCTATGCCGGCCGCCTCGGCGATGTCGTCGACGCTCGTGTCCTCGAAGCCCTGGATGGTGAAGAGATGAATCGCCAGTGCGCTGATCTGCGCGCGTGACGTGATCGGGCGCCGGCCCGGCGGCGTGCGTGCGGGCGGATCGTCGTGCGGCGTCGTCGTCATCGGAACCTCACCCTATGGGACCGGTGTCGTGTGGGGCGAGGCAACCGTTCACCTGGCCGTTCGGACAGTTGTCGCGCGTCCTCTGGATTTCTGCACCGAGTGCCACTATAGTCTGTCGTGATCCGCATCACTACCCGATCAACCAGGAGGTATGGATCATGGCAGATCAGTCCGCCGCGACAGCCCACGGCTCGAACGACACCGAGCTCCTCGCCGAGTCGCTCGTCGAAGAGGTCTCGATCGACGGGATGTGCGGGGTCTACTGATGTCAGCCCCGACATCGAATCCGATCTCCGGCGACCGTTCCGCGGTCGCCGGGGTCCGGTTCGACACCCCAGCCGACGCCCCGGGTTTCGACACGCTCGAGCCGTGGCAGCTCAATCCGAAGGTGGCGCTGCGGCCGGAACCGTTCGGCGCGCTGCTGTACCACTTCGGCACTCGCAAGCTGTCGTTCCTCAAGAACCTGACCGTCGTGGGCATCGTGAAATCCCTCGCCGACCACGACTCCGCAGAGGCCGCGCTCCTCGCCGCCGGGATCTCGCCGGCCCAGCGTCCCCTGTATCTGCAGGCGCTGACCGCGCTCGCCGACAGCGGCATGATCGTGCCGCGCCCCGCCTGACCCCGGCCAGTCGGACGACCCCCGCACGACGATGTCGACCGGCAGCAGCCCCGTTCGATCCGCATCGGTGCGACCGGTGCCCGCCCCGACCGCCCGGCCTGGCGCCCCAGCCCTGAACTGCCAGCCCCGAACGCAAGGACCTCAACGATGACGACCATCGAGATGCCGCCCACCGCAGTCGAATTCGCGAATTCGCTTCGCGCACCCGCACCGACAGCCGGCGAGGTGCCGAAAGTCGGTCGGCTCGTCGACCAGTTCGAGAAGGGCCTGGACGCGCCCATCTGCCTCACCTGGGAACTGACCTACGCGTGCAATCTCGCGTGTGTGCACTGCCTGTCGTCGTCGGGCAAGCGGGACCCGCGCGAGCTGTCCACCGAACAGTGCAAGGCGATCATCGACGAGCTGCAGCGCATGCAGGTCTTCTACGTCAACATCGGTGGCGGCGAACCGACGGTGCGTCCCGACTTCTGGGAACTCGTCGACTACGCGACCAGTCACCAGGTGGGAGTGAAGTTCTCGACCAACGGTCTGCGGATCGACAAGAAGGTGGCCGCGCGACTCGCGGCGTCGGACTACGTCGACGTCCAGATCTCGCTCGACGGTGCCACCGCGGAGGTCAACGACGCGGTCCGCGGTCCCGGTTCCTTCGACATGGCGGTCCGCGCGCTCGAGAACCTGTCCGAGGCCGGTTTCGCCGACGCCAAGATCAGTGTCGTCATGACACGGCAGAACGTCAGCCAGCTCGACGAGTTCAAGGCGCTGGCCGACCGCTACAACGCCACTCTGCGCATCACCCGACTGCGTCCCTCCGGCCGTGGCGCCGACGTGTGGGACGACCTGCACCCGCTGCCGCAACAGCAGCGCGAACTCTACGACTGGCTTGTCGCACACGGTGATCGGGTGCTCACGGGCGATTCGTTCTTCCACCTGTCGGCGTTCGGTTCGGACTCCGGCGGAGGCCTGCCGGGACTCAACCTCTGCGGTGCGGGACGCGTGGTCTGCCTGATCGATCCGGTCGGCGACGTGTACGCGTGCCCGTTCGCGATCCACGAGAACTTCCTCGCCGGCAACATCCTCTCCGACGGCGGCTTCCAGGAGATCTGGCAGCGGTCGGATCTGTTCACCGAGTTGCGCGAGCCGCAGAATGCCGGGGCGTGCACGAAGTGTGCGCATTTCGACGCCTGCCGCGGCGGGTGCATGGCGGCGAAGTTCTTCACCGGGTTGCCGCTGGCCGGACCCGACCCGGAGTGCGTCCAGGGATACGGCGAAGAACTCCTCGCCGGAGACCGCATGAAACCGACTGCGAACAAGGACCATTCGCGTGGAACGCCGCTGACCCTGATGACCCGTCGTCCCGACGGTGACCTGACGCCGGTGGCCTCGCGCCCCACGAAGTCCTGTGACGAGAACCCGCTCGCCGGGTTCACCCCTGCCGCGCGGTAGTCCGCCCGCGGTACACCACGGGCGCGCCGTCCTCACCGATCGGCGCCCCGTCTCCATGAGTGCCGGGTAGGCGCTCATGCCAGATGAATGAGTAGGAAAGATCATGGTTGCCAACCCCTGGGCGAGAAACCCCTGGTTCGAGACCGTCACCGAGGCACAACGACGGGCCAAGAAGCGTCTGCCGAAGTCGGTGTACTTGTCACTGGTCGCCGGCACCCAGGCCGGCATCACCGTCGACGACAACGTCCGTGCCTTCTCCGAACTCGGCTGGGCACCGCACGTCGTCGGCGCACAGGCCGAGCGTGAGATGACGACAACGGTCATGGGGCAGGAGATCTCGTTCCCGGTGATGATCTCGCCGACCGGTGTGCAGGCGGTCGACCCCGAGGGCGAGGTCGCGGTCTCCCGCGCCGCGGCCGCCCGGGGTACCGCGATGGGGTTGTCGAGCTTCGCGTCGCACTCGGTCGAGGAGGTGACCGCGGTCAACGACAAGGTCTTCTTCCAGATCTATTGGCTCGGCAGCCGGGACGACATCCTCGCCCGCGCGGAGCGCGCGAAGGCGGCAGGCGCCAAGGGCCTGATCGTCACGACCGACTGGGTGTTCAACGTCGGACGGGACTGGGGCAGCCCGGAGATCCCGGAGAAGGTGAACCTGAAGGCACTGGTGCGTCTGGGGCCGGAGATCGCGGTGAAGCCGCGCTATGCACTCGACTGGGTCAAGGGCGGCAAGATCAACATCCCCGATCTGTCCGCGCCCAACCTCACGCCGCAGGGTGTGCCGGGGCCGACCTTCTTCGGGGCGTACGGGTCCTGGATGAACACCCCGCCCCCCACGTGGGAAGACCTGCAGTGGCTGCGCGAGCAGTGGGATGGGCCGTTCATGGTCAAGGGCATCACCCGCCTCGACGACGCCAAGCGCGCCGTGGACATCGGTGCGACGGCACTGTCGGTCTCCAACCACGGCGGCAACAACCTCGACGGCACCCCGGCCACGATCCGTCTTCTGCCCGACATCGCGGCAGCGGTGGGCAACGACATCGAGGTCCTGCTCGACGGCGGCATCCGGCGCGGCAGTGACGTCGCCAAGGCGCTGGCGCTCGGCGCCCGCGCGGTCATGATCGGCCGTGCCTACCTCTGGGGTCTCGCGGCCAACGGCCAGGCCGGTGTCGAGAACGTGCTCGATCTCCTACGCATGGGACTCGACGGCGTACTGATGGGGCTGGGACACAAGAGCGTGCACGAGCTCTCGGCCGGCGATCTCGTCATCCCGGACGGGTTCAAGCGGTCGTTCGGCGACGCCTGAACCGTGCTCTGCGCGGCCGAGATCGTGCCGGTGAGAACGCTGGGGAACCATAACTAGAACGTGTTACAGTTCTGCCATGGGACAGTTCGACGGCAAGGTCGTCTACATCACCGGCATCGCCCGAGGTCAAGGTCGTAATCATGCGATCCGGTTCGCCCGCGAGGGGGCCGTGATCGTCGGCCTGGACATCGCGGGTCCGATCATCGATCACGCGACCTACCCCGCGGCCACCGCCGACGACCTCGCCGAGACAGTCCGTCTCGTCGAGGGCGTCGGCGGCAAGATCATTGCGCGGCAGGGTGACACGCGTGATCTCGCGTTCCAGCAGCAGCTCGTTTCCGACGCCGTCGAGCAGTTCGGTCGTCTCGACCACGTGGTCGCCAACGCCGGTGTGCTGACGTGGGGCAAGGTCTGGGAGCTCACCGAGGAACAGTTCACCGACGTCATCGACATCAACCTCGTCGGTGCGTGGAAGACGTTGAGGGCCACCATCCCGGCGATGCTCGAGGCGGGCAACGGGGGGTCGATCACCGTCATCAGCTCGGTTGCGGGCCTCAAGGCGATGCCGCTGCAGGCGTCGTACTCGGCGTCGAAGTACGGACTCGTCGGACTGACGCAGACGACGGCCAAAGAGCTCGGGCACCATCGCATCCGGGTGAACAGCGTGCATCCCTACGCGGTGGACACCCCGATGGGCGTGGCCGACACCGAGGCCCACCGGATCTTCGGGATCCCCTGGGTCAACCCGCATTTCACGTCGATCCTCGACTACCACCCGGTCGCCGCCCTCGACGAGATCTCCGACGCGGTGCTCTACCTGGCCTCCGACAGTGCCAAGGGCATCACCGCTGCCGAGTTCCAGATCGACATGGGGCACTCGAAGGTCTGACGCGCGCGGCCGCCAGGCCACCGAGTCTGCGACCGGTGAACCTCGACTCGACTGATGGACTTCGATCGAAGTCCATCGGTCGAGTTGAAGTTCACCGGTCGAAAATCAGTCGGCCCAGAGCGTCGACGGGTCGGTCGCCTCGGTGGTCGGGCCCGCCGGAGTCTCCGGCTTGGTGCGCGAGAAGCGCGGAGCCACCTGGGCCTGGGTCACGCCGTCGATGTCGACGAGGTTGGCACGCGCGGCCATGTGTGCGTCGGCGGGCGCCTCGGCGAAGGTGAGGACCGGCGACGTGCAGGCGTCGGTTCCCTCGAAGACCGCGGCCCAGTCGTCGCGGGTGCGGGACTTGAAGGTCTCGGTGAAGACCTCCTTCAGCTTGGGCCACTGGGCGATGTCGTTCTGCTCGGGCAGGTCGGCGTCGGCGAGTTCGAGCCCCTTGAGGAGTTCGGCGTAGAACTGCGGCTCGATCGCGCCGACCGCCATGTACTTGCCGTCGGAGGTCTCGTAGACCTCGTAGTACGGGGCGCCGGTGTCGAGGAGGTTCACGCCGCGGGTGTCGCTCCACAGGCCGGTACCGCGGAACGCCCAGATCATCTGTCCGAGAACGGAAGCGCCGTCGACCATGGCGGCGTCGACCACCTGTCCGCGGCCGGAGATCCCACGCTCGAGCAGCGCCGCGAGCACGCCGACGACGAGGAACATCGACCCGCCGCCGAAGTCGCCGGCCAGGTTGAGCGGCGGCACCGGACGATCGTCTGCGCGTCCGATGGCGTGCAGCATTCCGGTCAGCGAGATGTAGTTGATGTCGTGCCCGGCCAGCTCCGCGCGCGGCCCGTCCTGACCCCAGCCGGTCATGCGTCCGTAGACCAGTCCCGGGTTCACCTTCTCCAGATCATCGGGTCCGAGCCCGAGCCGCTCCATCACACCGGGGCGGAAACCCTCGACGATCACATCGGCCTTGGCGACGAGGCCGAGGATGGTCTCCCGGTCGTTCTCGTCCTTGAGGTTCGCCTCGACGACGCGTCGGCCACGAAGGAGGGCATCGGCGTTGCGGCCCGGCTTGGGCAGCGAACCGGGCCGCTGGACGCGCACGACGTCGGCGCCGAGATCGGCCAGCAGCATGGCGGCGTGCGGGCCGGGCCCGATACCGGCGAACTCGATGACCCGGATCGAACTCAGTGGGCCGGCCTTGCCGCTGTTGCGTGGTATGGCACTGCTCATGGGGTGTCGTCCTCCCGATCGTTGTACTGCGCACTGTGTCAGGTGTCACTGGATGCACCAAGCATTCCATAACCGATCGAACGCTCGTCAGAGTGGTCCTGGGCGGGATCCGGGCGCGTTTTTCGCTTCGTTTTTCGGGCGAGGCCGACATACGCGCAAGCACCATCGCTAGCATTGGTCGAATGACAGGGCCATCGATGTTGGGGCAGTGCAACTGGCCAGACCTCGATGGGCAGGTGGTCACCCTGCTGGTGCCCCTCGGCTCGGTCGAGCAACACGGTCCGCACCTACCGCTCGACACCGACACGCGCATCGCGGCTGCCATTGCGGACCGCGTGTGCGGGCGATCGGACCATCCCGGACTCCTGCGGGCCCCGGACCTCAACTACGGCGCCAGCGGCGAGCACGAGGGCTTCGCCGGCACCATCTCCATCGGGCACGAGGCGCTGCGCGGGCTCCTCGTCGAATACGGCCGCAGTGCGTGCCGCTGGGCGGCGCGTGTGGTGTTCGTCAACGGGCACGGCGGAAACACCCGGACCCTGATCGAGGCGGTGACCCGTCTGCGGTACGAAGGCCGGGACGTCGCCTGGTTCCCGTGCGCCTTCGACGGCGCCGATGCGCACGCAGGTTTCACCGAAACTTCTGTGCTGCTGCATGTCTCGCCGTCGGTTGTCGATCCCGACCGCGCTGTCGCGGGCAATCGGGAGCCGGTGGGCGCGCTGCTGGGTGCGATGCGGTCCGGTGGTGTCGCCGCCGTGAGTCCCAACGGTGTCCTCGGTGACCCGGGGGGCGCGAACCCCGACGACGGTGCGCGGCTGGTCGGCGACGTCACCGAACGTCTGTCGGCCGCCCTCGGGTCGTGGCAGGTCGACGATCAGGGGCGTCTGGGATGACGGCCCTCGACGACTCGGCTCCACGTCGGTGGGCCGAGAACCAGGACGCGGGCGCCGACGGCCCGGCCCCCGGCGACGACTCCGGCGCCGCCGACCGCGAGAGCGATGCGACCGCGGACGCCCCGGCGGTGACGCACACCGGTCTGCCCGACGGGTTCCAGGTGCAGATCGACCTCCGGTGCGCGAAGGCCGGTGACTTCCGCTACCTGGTCGGCGGATCGCCGACCCGACTGCTGCGCATGTCCGACACCGCACTCGGAATGACCTCCGAGGACGGACGAATCGAAGTGTGCGACAACGTGACCCGGCGTCTGGCGCGCGCCCTGCTGGACGCGGGGATCGCCAACCCCCGGCCGATGTTCGGCCCGCAGCCCGAGGACGTGACCGTCGTCATCCCGGTGCGGGACAATCAGAGTGGGGTCGACCGCCTCCTCGAGGCCCTCGATGGGCTGGCGGTCATCGTCGTCGACGACGGCTCCATGACGCCGATCGAGGTGGACCGGCCGACCGCCCGGGTCCTACGCTTCGACGACAATCGTGGCCCGTCCGCGGCGCGCAACGCGGGCGCGGCGGCGGCGACAACCGACTTCGTGGCGTTCCTCGACTCCGACGTCGTGCCCGACCCGGACTGGCTCACGATCCTGCTCACGCACTTCTCCGATCCGACCGTGGGTCTCGTCGCGCCGCGGATCGTCGGACTGCAGTCCGAGGCGATGACGGCATCGCTGGCCGAGCGATACGAAAACGGCTGGTCGTCGCTGGACATGGGGCCAGAGGAGTCCGCGGTGGCGCCGTCGACCAGGACTCCGTATGTGCCCAGTGCCGCGATGGTCGTGCGGCGCAGCGCTTTCTGCGGATTCGACGAGTCATTGCGCGTCGCCGAGGACGTCGACGCCTGCTGGCGGATGCATGCCGACGGGTGGCGGATTCGGTACGACCCGGTGGCACGTGTGGCCCACGAGCACCGCACCGACCTGCGCTCGGTGCTGTCGCGCCGTTGCTTCTACGGCACCGGTGCGGCGCACCTCGCCTCCCGGCACGGTGACCGCGCGGCGCCGATGAAGATGTCGGTCCCGATGGCCGCCGCGGTCGTCGCGCTGCTGTCCCGGACCCGCTTCGGTGCCGCGCTGGCGATGATCATCCTCACCCACCTCGCGGTCCGGATGCGGCGCCGGCTCGGTGACCTGCCCTCGGCGCCGCTGGTGTCCGCGCAGATGACCGGACGGGCGGCCGGGTTCGGGTTGCTGCAGGCCGCCGATGCGATCTGCCGTCACTACTGGCCGCTGGCGTTGGTGCTCGCCCTGGTGTCGAAGCGGTTCCGCGTTCTCGCCGTGCAGGTGGCGATCGTGGAGGGGGTGGTGTCCTGGGTCCGGGACCTGCTCGCCGATCCGACCAGTCCGCCCACGCTCGGCCCGCTGCGGTACATCCTCATGCACCGGCTCGACGACCTCGCCTACGGAGCCGGCCTCTGGCAGGGAGTCATCGCTCACCGAGACCCGGAAGCGTTGCGCCCGGTCATCTCTCGATGACAGCGGCCGAACGGCCGATCACCGCCGACGTCGTCATCGTCGGTGCCGGCAGCGCCGGATGCGTGCTCGCCGAGAGGCTCTCCCGCGAGCCCGGTCGCACGGTCGCCCTCCTGGAACGTGGGCCCGCGGGGCTGCCCACGCCGGCGGATCTGGACCTGCGGCGACTACCGATAGACGACGCCGCGCCGCATGCGGTCCGCCACGAGACCGACCTCGGGGTGTCCGCGGCCCGCGGGTCGGCGCTCGGCGGCTCGTCGGCGGTGAACGGCGGCTACTTTCTGAGGTGGCATCGAGACGACTTCGGCTCCTGGCCGGCCGGATGGGAGCCCGACGCCATCGCCGGCGCCTACGACGAACTGGACGCCCCGACGGGCACCATGGGTGTCGGACCCGTGCCCGACAGTGAACTCGGGGACGCCGGAAGCGCTTTCGAACACTACTGGTCGGTGCGGGCGCCGGTGCGTCCGATCGCGCAGCGGTGGCCGGTGGTGGGCCTGAACCGGGTGCTCACCAACCGGAGCGGACTCGCGCGCCGGTCGGCCGCGGACGCCTATCTCGTCCCCGCTCTGTCCCGCCCCAACCTGCGGGTGGTGACCGGATGTGCGGTCGACCGCCTGGTCGCGGTCCGGGGCGCGACGGTGACGGGAGTGCGTGCGGGACCGCTGGAGGTGAGCGCAGGAGAGGTGATCCTCGCTGCGGGCACGCTCGGGACCGCGGGAATCCTGCTCCGATCGGAACTCGGGGACCTGCCGTGGCCGGACGTGGCCGGCCGCTCGGATGTGCGGTCGCTGACCGCCGGGGAACATCGGGGTCTGGCGGTGTCGTACTCGAGACGATCGCCGGCGGATGCGGGCATGGTCCTGCCGACGGTGCTGCACACCGACGAAGGCCTCGAGATACGCTGCTACCGAGATGATTTCGCCACCTACATCCGCGGGATTCCCGCGGGTGGGCCGATTGTCGAGGTGACCGCGATGCGGCACTCGCCGGTACGTCTCGTCGCGGAGCGCGCCGGGGTGCGGATGGCGTTCGACGAACCCGACCCGGACACGGCCACGGCACTGAGGGCCGGAGCCGCCGGGGTCGTGGAGATGCTGCAGGCGCCCGAGTTCGCCGACATCGTCGTACCAGGGAGCGTGCGGATCGCCGATCGGGCCGGGTTCTCCCAGCACGCCTGGGGGACCATGCCGATGGGGGACCGGACCGATTGGCTGGGTGGCGTCTTCGGGGTCCGTGGACTGCGGATCGTCGACGGGTCCATCCTGCCGAGCAGCGGTCGCAGTGGTCCGCACGCGACGATCATGATGATGGCGTGCCGGATCGGTGGCGTGCTCGCGCAACGGTGACTCGACGAGGCCGAACGCTCGCGGTCCGGTCCCATCCTTATCTACGCTGAGAACATGTCTGCCCCCACGCTGTCCGATCCCGCCGTCCGCGCTTTTCTCACCGACGGCACCAAGACCGGGCACCTCGGATACACCGCCGCCGACGGACGACCGCTCGTCGTTCCGGTGTGGTTCGTGCTCGACGGTGACCGGATCGCCTTCAACACCGGTGCCACCACCGCCAAAGGCCGCGCGCTGCTTCGTGATCCACGGGTCGTGATGTCGATCGACCTGCCCGAGCCGCCCTTCGGCTTCGTGCAGGTGCAGGGCCTGGCGCGCATCACCGAGGACCTGGACGATGTGCGTCGCATCGCTTCGCTGTGCGGGGCCCGGTACATGGGCGCCGAGCGGGCCGAGGAGTTCGGGGCGCGCAACGGCGTGCCCGGCGAGCTGGGCATCTGGATCGAGCCGAGCAAGGTCATCGCGAGCCTCGATGTCACCGCGTGAGCGCAAGCCCGCGTTCCTGACGCCGACGCTGTCCAAACAGTGCTGGGGGTTCATGATCGGGTCGGCGCTGTTCGCGCTGGGCTCGGCTCCCGGGCTGGCGCACGTGGTGGGTGCCGGGTTCGCCAACGGCTGTTACTTCGTCGGCGCGTGGTTCTTCACCGGGGCAGGGTTCATCCAGCTGGTTCGCAGCGGAACCGTGGCCGAGCTGCAGTCCTCGGCGCCGGGGTCGGTGATCCGTGCCGAATGGCTGAGCGCGGCAACGCAGTCGGTCGGCACGATCCTCTTCAACGTGTCGACCACGGGAGCACTCCTTGCACACACGATCTGGGGAGACCGGCACCTCGTCTGGACCCCCGACGCCGGCGGTTCGGTCGCCTTCCTCATCAGCGGTGCGGTCGCCTTCGTCGGGTACTCCCGCGCCACGGGGCGCCGATGGGATGCCCGCGACCGCGACTGGTGGTCGGTGCTGATCAACTGGATCGGGTGCGTGGCCTTCGGGGTGTCGGCAGTCGGGGCGTTCGTGACCAAGGGCGGCGTCACCGCCGACGCCGTGGCGGCCACGGCCGGTACGTTCGTCGGTGCGATCTGCTTCTTCCTCGCGTCGCTCGTCGTACTCCCGAAGCGGCACAACGTCTCCCGCTGAGTGCGTCAGCCCGGGTTCAGTCCGGCTGCGGCGCGTCGGCGTCCGCACGTTCGTCGACGGCGTTCTGGTGGGCCGAGAGCTCCCGGTCCAGTGCCGTGTCGAGAGCGCGGTCGAGGGCGGCGTGCGCGTTCTCGGTCCCGACGCGGCGCATCACGCCCAGCAGGTTCACCGCCCAGGCCACGTCGTCGTCGTTCTCCGGCAGCCAGCCCGGGCCCTTGCGCCGGTCGACCTCGTCGTGAGCGGCCGCGAGCAGGATCTCGGCCGCCTCGTTGATCTTGCCGGTGAACCGTTCGTGGACGTCGGCAAGGGTGGAGATCTGCATGCCCCGTCGTACGAGCCTGGCCAGGTTCCCGATGATGCGTTGATCGACGGCCTCGTACACCCCGTCGCGCGCGGTCTCGGCGATCACCCCGGCGCTCACCAGCGCGGCGACCTCCGCGTCGTCCAGCAGGCCGAACCGATCGTCGAGCTCGGCGCGGGTGATCTCCGGACGCGACGTACTCGACCAGTGCTCGTCGAGGATCTCGTTGAGCTCCAACGCATCCCCGATGCGAGCACCCGGATTGGTCATGAACGTGGCGATGTGTTTGAGCGTGAACCCGCTGCCGAGCAGCTTGTTGATGGCCCGCAGATTGCGAAGGTGCTTCTCGGTGTAGATGGCGACGCGTCCGCGGCGGAGCGGCTGGGGGAGCAGCCCCCGTTCCTGGTAGCCACGGATGTTCCGGGTCGTGGTGCCGGACACGCGCGCCAGGTCGTCGATCCGGTACTCTGTCATCCCCTCACTGTAACGCTGCGGCGGCCGGAGTCCGAGCCCCCTCGTGGACGAGGATCCGGTAGTCGCGCAACTCGACGCGGCGCAGCTGGCCGACATACTGCGAGGCGAACCCCGGGTACATCGTCGCGTTGAACCCGTCCTCCGTCAGGTACCAGCTCTGGCAGCCCGAATTCCACGTCGTCGAGGTCAGCCGGCGCTGGATGTCCCGGTTGTATCGGTCCTGCGCCTCCGCGCGGACGTCGAGCGCCTTCCACCCGTTGTCGAGCAGTTGGGCGACGGCCCCGGTGATGTAGTCGATCTGTGCCTCCATGTAGACCAGTGCCGAGCTGTGGCCGGGACCGGAGTTGGGGCCGAACGTGAAGAACAGGTTGGGGTAGCCGGACACGGCGACGCTGCGGTAGGCGAATGCGCCCCGCTCCCACTCCGATGCCAGCTCGCGCCCGTCGAGACCGGTGATCGGGATCGGCGTCCCGGTCTTGGAAACGTCGAACCCGGTCGCGAACACGATGCAATCGAACTGATGCTCAACACCTTCCACGGTCCGGATGCCGCGTTCGGCGATCCGGGCGATCGGCCAGGTGACCAACTTGCAGTTGGGTCGCTGGAGGGCCGGGTAGTAGTCGCTGGTCATGAGCAGTCGCTTGCATCCCGCGGCGAAGTCCGGAGTGAGTTGCCTGCGCAGCCACGGGTCGTCGACCTGGGACCGCAGGTGCAGCCTGCTCACCGCCTCGACGACGCGGGTCAGGGGCGTGTTCCAGACGACCCCCAGTGCCACCGTCTCGTGACCCCAGAACCAGAGCGAACGCGCAAGACGCTGGGTGCCCGGAATCGAGCGATAGAGCCGTTTGGTGGCCTCGCGGGTCCGGGCGTCGGCACGGGGCAGGACCCAGCCCGGCGTGCGCTGGAAGACCTTCACCGAGGCAGCCCGGTCCACCAGCTCCGGAACGATCTGCACCGCGCTGGCCCCGGTGCCCACGACAGCGACCTTCTTCCCGGTGAACTCATAGTCATGATCCCAACGCGCGCTGTGGATCTTGTGGCCCGCGTAGTCCTCGATGCCGGGGATGTCGGGTAACGAGGCGTTCGCGAGCGGCCCGGAGGCGAGGACGACGGCGCGTGCCCGTACCGGCTCGTGTCCCTCGGCGAAGGTGACGGTCCACAGACCTTCCTCGGCGGAGTACTCCAGCCCCGACACCGTGTGGCCGAACCGGATGTGGCGGCCGATCCCGGAGTCGTCGACCATCGAGCGGATGTAGTCGAGGATCTCGGCACTCCGCGAGTAGGTGTGTGACCACTCCGGATTGGGGGCGAAGCTGTAGGAGTACAGGCGCGACGGGATGTCGCACGCTGCCCCCGGGTAGGTGTTGTCGCGCCAGGTACCGCCGACCCGGTCGTCGCGTTCGAAGATCGCGAAGTCGTCGATCCCGCGATCCCGGAGGCGGATTCCCGCGCCGATACCGGCGAAACCGGCGCCGATGACGGCCACCGAGGTGTGCATCGCCACCCCCTCAGGCCGTCGGCTCATAGGTCAGTTCCTGCGACCACGTCGGTGTTCGGTGGACCAGGCCGAACGGGATGCGGTCGGTCAGCTTCACCATCGAGTCGGCGAACAGGTGGTAGGGCACATTTCGCCGGTTGATCACCGCCGCGCCGTGGTATGCGACCACCTGGAACATGGGCAGACGCCGCACGTATTCACTTCGATCGCCCACTGCCCGATAGCGCTTCATCGCGCTGTAGAGCCTTTCCTCGTCGACCCCCATCGCGACGATGTTGTCGCGCATCTTGTTCAGCAGCGGAACGTAGCTGAGTGCCCCGATCAGGAACGTCGGCTTCACCCATCCGCCGACGAAGTCGATCGTCCGCTTGCGCAGCCCCGCATGCCCGAGGATCTCCATGACCTCGAAGTCGACTGCCAGATGGCGGGATTCGTCGGAGTTGATCCGCTTGAACACCTCCTGGGCCACCGGGTCCTTGACCTCGTCGGTGATGAACTTGATGAGGGCGCCGTCGAGCGCGACCTCGAGCATCGGGATCACGGTTCCCAGGAAGGACAGGGACATGTCGTCGGAGTGCCGGTCGAGCCAGTTGATCACCAACTGCACGTTCACATTCGGCGACGGGATCTCGTCGCCGTCCAGCATCCCCCACCGCCGCATCAGTGCCAGTTCGGCATTGGCGTGTTTCTGCTCCTCGGCGTGGAAATGCTCGTAGATGCTCTTGAGCGTCGGGGTCGGCGCCTTCTTCGCCATCGCCGCGAAGCCCCGCGCACCGACGTTCTCGATCCACATGAGGTCACTCATGAAGGGTTTGAGCTTGGCGTGCAGGTCCGGTTCGATGAGTTCGGCCCCCGGTGCATCCCAGTCGATGTCGGCCAGAGCCCATTGACGGTCCTTGATCTTCTGCAGCATGTTGTCGAGGTCGATGGCCATGACAGTCCTTTCGAGTGGTCGTTCGGCTGAGGTCTGACGCGTCAGGACGACGGCAGGAGACGGTTGAGGAGTCCGAGCCCGCGGACGTAGGACGCGGGGAAGTGTCGTTTGAGATGCCAGATGACCCGGGCATCCAGCTGAGGCAGGACGTACAGTCGGCCGAGATCGTGGGCATCGAGTGTCGACGCGGCCACCCCGGCCGCCGACACCCCGGTCCAGCGCATCAGCGCCCCTGCGAGATCCTGTGCGTCAGAGGTGATCCGGCCGTCCCGCGCCACATTGGTCTTCACGAAGGTCGGGCACAACACCGTCACACCGACGCCGGAGTGTGCCAGTTCCGCCGCGAGCGTCTCGCTCAACGAGACCACGCCTGCCTTCGACACGTTGTAGGGCGCCATCACGGGCGCTGCGGCGAAACCCGCCGCCGACGCGACGTTGATGATCCCGCCGCGGCCTGCCGCGCGCAGCATGGGTGCGAAGAGTTCGCATCCGTACACGACGCCCCAGAGGTTGATCCCGAGAGCCCAGTCCCAGTCGTCGAACCCGATGTCGCCGACCGGGCGGCCGCCGATGCCGACCCCCGCGTTGTTGATGACGAGTGTCGGCGGACCGTCGAAGGTGTCACGGGTGAACGCCACCAGTGAGCCCACCGCATTCCGGTCCGCGACGTCGCAACCGAAGGCGTGGGCCACGCGGCCGGTCCGGCTGGTGACGAGGGACGCGGTCTCGTCGGCGCTTCTCTCGTCGATGTCGGCGCAGATGACCTCGCCTCCGCGCCGGCCGAGTTCGAGTGCGAACGCGCGACCGATGCCGCTCCCGGCGCCGGTCACGACAGCTCTGGCATTCTGCGACAACGGGTTCCGGACGAATCGGTGCCGGATGCCGTCGACTGCGGTGATCATGACGCGTCCGACACGATGCGCACAGCCGAGGTGGCCGGCGCCGGTGCGTGCCGGTCCGCCGCTCGGTCGGTCAGGAACTCGCCGACCCGCCGCAGCGCGGCGTCGGCCTCGGGGCCCAGGCGAGGGAGGGCCTGGAAGACGTGCATCATGCCCGGCCAGATCTCCAGCCGGCTGTCACCGCCGTGCGCGCGGAGTTCATCGTGCAGGTGGCGCGCGTCGGCGCTGAGCATCTCGGCACCACCGGTCTGGACGAGAAACGGCGGAAGGTGTCGCGCCGGTGTGAAGTCGAGCGAGAGTCGTGGGTCGTCGGCGGCCGCGTCACCGGTGTAGAGGCCCACCAGGCGCGCCGCTGCCGCCGCGGTGATCGCCGGGTCCCGCCGGATACGCTCCTGATCGCGCGCCAGGCCGAAGGTGAGGTCGATGAGCGGAGAGAACAGGATGACCGCCGAGGGTTGCTCGACGTCGGCGACCGCCCGCCGGAGGGTCAGATCACAGGCCAGGTGTCCACCCGCGGAGTCGCCGGCGACGACGATGTCCCCAGGTGCGAAGCCCTGTCGAAGCAGCCAGTCGAATCCGTCGGCGACGTCGTCGGCGGCCGCGGGAAAGCGGTGCTCGGGTGCCAGTCGGTAGTCGACGACGAACACCGGCAGATCGGTGGCCAGCGACAGCCGCGCGGCGAGAGAGCGGTGCGTGCGTGCCGAACAGATCGTGAACGCGCTGCCGTGGATGTAGTAGATCGCGGCTCGCCCGCGTCGGACTCCCGGACCGAGGACCCATTCCCCGGAGATCCCGTTCTCCTCGACGTTCAGCACGGTCGTCCCGGACGGGGTACGCCCGAGCGTGCGCATGATCGCGGCGATGAGTCCACGCGAGAGCCGGATACCCAGCGGGTTCAGCGGGATCACCCCGGTGAACGTGCCCAGACCCCACCTCGTCGCGTGGGCGGTGAGCGTTGCCCGCGTGGAGGCCTCGCTCGGCAACGGGGTGGGCGTCGACGTGGTGTGCATCAGCTCACACCATCAGCAACTGTGCCATTTGTCAATGGCATGGTTGCTGATGGTGACGAGGTGGTGCCCGGTCGACATCACACGGACACCGACAAAAGACCGGGCCGCGCGATGTCCTCGCGCGGCCCGGTCGTTCACCAGTGCGTCAGCTGCGTGCGCTGCCCTCCGGAACGGCGGACGCGGACTCCGCGGCCACCGGGCCGTCGGGGGCGGCCTGCGTGTCGGTCACCTCGATGTCGCCGGTCATCCGCGCGATCGCCGCGCGTCCGTAGATCAGGTGCGCCGGCACGAATTTCATCCCGAGCCAGTAGAGGAGCATGCCCGCAGCGGCGCCCATGAACCAGGTGAAGCTGGCCTGGTACACCGTGCCGAAGATGACGACGCTGATGGGGAGCACCGACGCGATGATGGTGGCGCCCACGGCAACCGGGTTCCAGCCGTTGCGGTACCAGTAGGTGCCCTCGGGCTCCATCGTGAACAGATCGTCGACCTCGATCCGTTGCTTCTTGATGAGGTAGAAGTCGGCGATCAGGATGCCGAACAGCGGACCGATGACCGCGCCGAGGGTGTCCATCGTGTAGTGGATGGCGGTGGGATTGTTGAAGAGATTCCACGGGGTGATCAGCACCGAGCCGACCGCGGCGATCATGCCGCCGGTCCGCCAGCTGATCTTGGTGGGCGCCACATTCGAGAAGTCGAAGGCAGGCGAGACGAAGTTCGCGACGATGTTGATGCCGATCGTGGCGATGGCGAAGGTGAGCACGCCGAGCACCGCCGCGGTGGTGTTGTCGATGCGATCGACGATGTGGACCGGATCGGTGATGATGTTGCCGTCCTCGTCGGTACCGATGACGGTGACCGCGGCAGACACCGTGCACACCACCAGGAGTGAGAAGAAGAGGAAATTGACCGGGAGTCCCCAGAAGTTGCCCTTCTTGACCTCGCCGAAGGTGCGGCCGTAGCGCGAGAAGTCACCGAAGTTGAGCATCGGTCCGGAGAAGTACGAGACCACGAGCGCGAACGCGCTGATCATCATCGTGATCGACGACCAGCCGGAGAGCCCGTCGCCGACCGACAGGTCGAGGCTCACGTTGTCCCACCCGGCCTCGACGACGAGGTAGGCCGCCAGCGCGATCATCACGACATACACTGCGGGACCGCAGAAGTCGATGAACTTGCGGATCGTCTCCATGCCGTTCCAGAAGACGAGGGCCTGCAGGACCCACATGAGGATGAAGCCGGCCCAGCCCAGCGCGGACAGGCCCAGGAAGCCGTGCTGCTCGACGTCGCCCCAGGGTTCGAGGCCCGGCCAGAACTTCAGCGCCAGCAGGCCGAAGGCGACCGACGCCAGGTAGGTCTGGATGCCGTACCAGACGACCGCGATCACGCCGCGGATGATCGCCGGGATGTTCGCGCCCTTGACGCCGAAGGACACCCGGGTGGTCACGGGGTAGGGGACGCCGGCCAGCTGCGAGGGCTTGGCGACCAGGTTGCACAGGAGGTTGACGGCGATGATGCCCACCAGGAGTGCGACGAGGACCTGCCACGCCGCGATGCCCAGGGCGAAGAGGCTGCCCGCGAACACGTATCCACCGACGCTGTGCACGTCGGACATCCAGAAGGCGAAGATGTTGTACCACGTCCACTTCTGTTCTTTCAGTGGCGCGAGATCGGTGTTGGTGAGCCGGTCGTCATACGTGGACTTGATGACGCTCTCGCCGGCGGCGCCGGAGTGGGACGCAACCGACGGGGCCGCAGGCGACGGCCCGGGGTTCCCGGTGGGCGGTGTGGACATGGGTGCTCCTGGTCTTCCGATCAGCGGTGGGGGTCGGATGTCGTGCTGGCGGCGCTGATGGGAAGAATGTAGGAACGCTTTGTTACCCCACGATGAACTGGCAGATATATTCCGCCGGGGATGACCCGGGTGTCAGTCGTGGCGGACGTCGAGGAGTGCGGCGGTCTCGATGACGGCGCTCTCGAGGCGCTGGTGATGACGACGGGCGACGTCGAGGACCGACGCGGTGTCACGGTCGGCGAACGCCGCGAGCAGGTCGGCGTGGTCGGTGTTGAGTGCGTTCTGGGTATCGGCTGTCACCGATCTCATCACCTGGAACGGTTCGGTGAGGTTCCAGGTCGCCTCGAACATGTTGAGCAAGCGTGGCATCGCGCACGGCGCGGTCAGCGCGCGGTGGAACTCCCGAGAGATGTCGTGAAACGCCTTGCCGTCGTTGAACTTCACCGCGGCCAGCAATTCCGCGTGACGGGCGCGGGCGGTCTGCAACGACGACTCGTCGATGAGGCCGACCGATCGGGCGAGCGCGGCCTGTTCCAGGGTGCCACGGACGAAGTAGATCTCGCGCAGCTCCTCGGTGGACAGTTGACTCACGCGATATCCGACCCCCTGCCGGTGGACCACGAGGCCCTCGCCGACAAGGGTTTTCAGCGCCTCGCGGACCGGGATCGGGCTGACGTCGAAAGCGTCGGCGATCTCGCCGGGTGGGAGCTGGGTGCCAGGCGGCGCGCCGCCGGACAGGATCAACCGACGCATCTCCTCCAGCACGTTCGCACGTGCGTTGCCGGTGCGCGTCTCGGCGAGCTGATCCAGCAGCCGGTCGGTCATGCGCCGGTTCATCGCGACGATCCGGGGCGGGACGGGTGGCGCGCGATCCAGTCGGCCACCGCCTCGGTGAGCCGATGCTGATTGTGTCGCTTGACGATCTCGTGACCTTCGTCGTCGAACATCAGCATCTCG
Source organism: Gordonia sp. KTR9 (assembly GCF_000143885.2). Classification (NCBI taxonomy): domain Bacteria; kingdom Bacillati; phylum Actinomycetota; class Actinomycetes; order Mycobacteriales; family Gordoniaceae; genus Gordonia; species Gordonia sp. KTR9. The sequence continues at coordinate 4,284,269 of NC_018581.1, read as the reverse complement.
GCCACCGCCCCGCGTGCCTGGAGTTCGGCGACGATCTGCTGCGACTCGCTCACCGGGACGTTGGTGTCGTGCGCCCCGTGGACGACGAGCAGTGGTGCGCGGACCGCGTCGATCCGGTGGATCGGCGAGAGGTCGGCGAGAAGTTCCCGGTCGGACTCGGGATGCCCGTACTTGGTGTAGGCCGCGACCGCGATCCACGGTTCGGTGTTGCGGAAGAACGATTCGAGGTCACTCATGCCGCAGATCGCGATCCCGGCGGCGAACAGCTCGGGGTGGAACGTGAGGCATGCCAGCGTGAGATAGCCGCCGTAGGAACGACCCGAGCAGTACACCGCATCGGGGTCGGCGATTCCCTGTCGGCACAGGAACTCCGCGCAGTCCGCGGCGTCGTTGATCCCGGCGTACCGCCCGTACCGGTCGTCGGCATGGGCGAACAGCCGGCCGTATCCCGACGACCCGCGGACGTTCGCGGCGAAGACCGTGATCCCGGCGTCGACGAGCGGGCCGAACAGGAACTGGTAATCCGGTCGCGACTGCCCCTCGGGGCCGCCGTGGAAGTACAGGAGGGTGGGACCCGGCGTCACCGAACCCGTCTTGTCTCGCGCGCGGAACAGGAAGCCGGACAGCGGCATACCGTCGCGCGCGGAGAACTCGAGGAGTTCGGGCCGGAGCAGGCACGAGGGTCCCTCACCCGTGATGACGTCGTCGCGGACGGGATACACGGCCCGGTTGGCGACATCGACGAGGTGGACCAGGGGGGAATGTTGCGGACTCGACACCGTCACGGTCACCACCGAACCCGCCGCACTGATGGAGAGGTCGGAGGCCACCTCGCCGGGCAGGTCGATGGGTGGGTGCAGGGTCTGATCGGGCAGGGTCATGATCTGCAGCTCGCTGCGCCCCTGGACATTCCACAGCAGCGCGACGGTCGACTGGTCGTGGCTGACCGCGAACTCATCGAGTCCGATGTCGACGCGCTGGGCCATCACCCGGAACCGCACCCCGAACTTGCTGACCTCGACACCGAGGAGTCGTGGGAACTTGGCGTCGAAGTCGCTGCGCACCAGCGCCTGGACGCTGTCGAGGTCGCGTGTCGGTTCGTTCGGGGCGTGCACGAAGACCAGTGAAGAGTGGTCGAAACCCTGATCGAGGACGTAGCCCTGATCGGTGACCGCGCCTGGATCCTGCGGTAGGAGAGGGGTCATCGAGATCTCGTCGTCGCCCGAGTCGGGCTGACGGCGCAGCAGCAACATGTCGTGGTAACCGCGCGGACCGACCCGGACGAGGGTGGCGCCCTTCCACGAGTCGATGAGCACACTGCCGACGCGCTGATCCAGGGTGAGTGTCGTCGCGGTTCCCGGATGGACGCGTAGGGCGTGGGAGGTGCCGTCGGTGTCGATGGCCGTGATGAGAACCCAATCGGTGTCCCATCCGACGAGACCCACGGTGCCGAACGAGCGGCCGTCGGGCCGCGTCGCCGCGATGCGGTGGGCGGTGTCGTCGTCGGGATCTGTCGTGACGACCCAGACCTGGTGGTGCTCGCCGCCGCTGGGGGCGATCTCCACGGCCAGCCAGCGACCGTCGGTCGAGTGCACCACCTTCCGGACGGGCCCGGTGGACCGCAGCTTGACCCACCGCAACTCGCCGACACCGTCCCGGGAGAGCGAGCGCTGCGCGGCCCGTGGATACCCCGTCCCTTCGTCGACGATGTAGGCGAACGCGCTCCCGTCAGGCGAGAGCGAGGCGCCGTAGGTCTTCCATCCGCGGTCGTCGAAACGCAGCGAGGTCACCGTCGTGCGTTCGCTTCCATGGTCTGCAACCACATCTCGAGGAGCGCGACCTGCCACAGCTCGTTGCCGTCGAGCCTGGTGCGAATCCGGTTGGGGTCGGCGAAGAGTCGATCGAGCGCCGCCGGCCGGTACAACCCACGGTCGCGGGCGGCCTTGGATCGCAGCGTGTCCGAGACGAGGTCGAGGACACCGCCGGTGAGGTGGCGGATCCCCGGCACCGGGAAGTAACCCTTCGTGCGGTCGATGACGGCCGACGGCAGCAGCGCCCGGCTCGCCTCCTTGAGCACGCCCTTGCCGCCGTGCGCGAGCTTGAGATCGGGGGGACAGGTGGCGGCCAGTTCGACGAACTCGTGATCGAGGAACGGGACGCGGGCTTCGAGTCCCCACGCCATCGTCATCGTGTCGACGCGCTTCACCGGGTCGTCGACGAGCATGACGGTGGTGTCGAGGCGAAGCGCCGCGTCGACGGCGGTCGCGGCGCCCGGTGCGGACTGATGGGCCGAGGCGAACTCGAAGCTGGGGTCGTAACCGGCCTCGGGGAGATAGTCGTCGGCGAGGATGCCGCGGATGTCGACGTCGTCGCGGTCGAAGAAGACGTCGGCATAGGCGCGCGTCGTCTTCTCGCGGGTCACGTCGAGAAGTGGGGGATACCAGCTGTACCCGCCGAGGATCTCGTCGGCGCCCTGCCCGGACTGGACGACCTTGATGGACTTGCTGACCTCCTGCGAGAGGAGATAGAACGCGACGCAGTCGTGGCTGACCATCGGTTCACCCATGGCCGCGACCGTGTCCGGGATCGCGGGCAACAACCGGTCGGTCCCGATGTGGATCTTGTGGTGGTCGGTGCCGAAGGTGTCTGCGATGAGATCGGAATAGGCGTACTCGTCTCCCGATTCTCCGGCCGCGGAGTCGAATCCGATGCTGAAGGTGGCGAGGTCGGTCTGGCCCTGTTCGGCGAGCAGGGCGACGACGAGTGAGGAGTCGACGCCGCCGGACAGCAGCACCCCGACGGGTACGTCGGCGACCATGCGCCTGCGCACCGAGGTCCGCAGCGAGTCGAGCAGCTCGTGCTGCCACCGCTTCTCGTCCCAGTCCCGGCGGTCGGGGTGCGGCTCGAACGCCGGTTCCCAGTAGCGGCGTTCGGTACGCCGGCCGTCGGGCCGGATCGTCAGAACCGTCGCGGGCGGGAGCTTTCGGATGCCGTTGTAGATCGTGTGGGGCGCCGGCACGACGGCGTGGAAGCTGAAGTAATGGTGCAGCGCCACGCGATCGATCGAGGTGTCGACGTCACCGGCGCACAGCAGCGCCTGCACCGACGAGGCGAACCGGAGGCGCCCGGGGGTGTCGGCGAGGTAGAGCGGCTTGATGCCGAGCCGGTCGCGGCCGAGAGTGACCACGCCGGTGTCGGTGTCGACGATCGCGAAGGCGAACATGCCCATGAAGTGGTCGACGCAATCGGGACCCCAGGCGTGGAACGCCTTGAGGATGACCTCGCTGTCGGCGTGGGAGAAGAAGGTGTAACCCTTGCCCTCCAGTTCGGCGCGCAGTTCGTGGTGGTTGTAGATGCAGCCGTTGAACACCAGGGCGAGGCCGAGCGTCGGGTCGATCATCGGCTGACTGCCCTTCTCGGTCAGGTCGATGATCTTCAGGCGCCGATGGCCCAGCGCGACAGAACCTTTCGAGAAGACGCCGGAGCCGTCGGGGCCTCGGCGGGTCATCTCGCAGGTCATGGCATCGACAGCCGAGACATCCGGGGCCGTGCCGTCGAACCGGATCTCACCGCAGATTCCGCACATGGGTCGCTGGTCCTCCTCGTCGCTGCCGCACTCCGATGCCACTGGTGCTCTGGCGCACCGGGCGGAGGCATCCTCCCACCCTAGGAGGCCGGGGGCCCGACGGCACCCCGGGCGGGGGCCGCTACTTCGGGGTCACCCACGTGGTGATGTCGCAGTGCACGACCTCCACGCCCCTGGTGTCGACGATGCTCACCGACACGGTGACGTCGGTGCCGGCGGTGATGGCATCGAAGTCGACGGGCTCGGCGAGCCGCGCCTCGGCGGTCAAGCGCGTCGTCGCCTTGGTCAGGTAGCTCGTCTGCATCGCCTTGGGTATCCAGCGATGGGACGTCGGTGTGGTGGCCTCCATCAGCATCCCCATCGCGGCCTCGGCGAGATTGCAGGCGGCGATCGCGTGGAAGGTGCCGATGTGGTTGTGGACACCGAACCAGTTGGGCGCGGTGACCTTGCAGTAGCCGGGCTCCATCTCCTGGACGAGCGGTAGGACGGTGCCGAAGTAGGGGACCTTCGCGACCATCCCGAGGGAGAACAGAACGTTCCCGAGAGGATTGGCCGGCAGCCTCTTGCGCAGGGCGAAGGTGGGGTTCGTCGAACTCATGCCGGTATCTTACTCATGAGTCAGTTCATTCCCCGGTGTCGGCGTCCGGCGTGGATTTGATCGTGCTCCCGACCTGATGCATACTGTTCGGGTTGCCTTGACCGGCGGACGCAGGTTGTGCCGTGTGCCAGCCCAGCGGTCGCGGACAGGTGAATGACTCCCAGGCCCGGTCTACGGGGACTGGGCGTGTAACGCGTGCGCCGATATCGGTTCACGGTCCCGACACGCCCGACTGCGGGTGCCGGAGCAACCAGGCTCGTACAGGTACGAGCCAACGTACAACGACAGATGAACAGCGTCGATTGCCGTATCTCACACGGTGGTCATGTGCTCAGCCGGCGAGAGCTCGGTCCGGATCACGCGGTGTTTGTCTGTCGAGAACAACTGACGGAAGAGGACACAGCGTGGCGGGACAAAAGATCCGCATCAGGCTCAAGGCCTACGACCACGAGGCGATCGACGCTTCGGCGCGCAAGATCGTGGAGACCGTGACCCGTACCGGGGCACGCGTCGTCGGCCCGGTGCCATTGCCCACCGAGAAGAACGTGTACTGCGTCATCCGTTCGCCGCACAAGTACAAGGACAGCCGCGAACATTTCGAGATGCGTACCCACAAGCGACTCATCGACATCCTCGACCCGACACCGAAGACGGTCGACGCGCTGATGCGCATCGACCTCCCGGCCAGCGTCGACGTCAACATCCAGTAGGACGGGGGCGAGATAAATCATGAGCAATCAGAGTTCGACCAAGGGAATCCTGGGCACCAAGCTCGGCATGACCCAGGTCTTCGACGAGAACAACCGCGTCGTCCCGGTCACTGTCATCCAGGCCGGCCCGAACGTGATCACCCAGCTCCGCAGCGCGGACCGTGACGGCTACACCGCCGTCCAGCTCGCCTACGGCGCGATCGATCCCCGCAAGGTGACCAAGCCGGTCGCCGGCCAGTACAGCAAGGCCGGGGTCACCCCGCGCCGCCACCTGGCCGAGATCCGCGTCAACGACATCAGCGAGTTCGAGGTCGGTCAGGAACTGACCGCCGAGATCTTCGCCGACGGCGCGCTGGTCGACGTCACCGGCACCTCGAAGGGCAAGGGTTTCGCCGGCGTCATGAAGCGCCACGGCTTCGCCGGTCTGGGCGCCAGCCACGGTGCCCACCGTGTGCACCGCGCACCGGGCTCGATCGGTGGCTGCGCCACCCCGGGTCGTGTGTTCAAGGGCATGCGCATGGCAGGCCGCATGGGTAACGACAAGGTGACCACGCAGAACCTCACCGTCCACAAGGTGGACGCCGAGGCCGGTCTCCTGCTGATCAAGGGAGCGATCCCGGGTCGCAAGGGCGGCATCGTGATGGTTCGCGACGCAGTGAAGGGTGGTGCCAAGTGAGCACCGAGACCGCTACGAAGCTGACGCTGGACGTCAAGACCGCCGACGGCAAGACCAACGGAACCGTTGACCTGCCCGCCGCACTCTTCGACGCCCCGGCCAACATCGCGCTGATGCACCAGGTCGTCGTGGCCCAGCAGGCCGCGGCACGCCAGGGCACGCACTCCACCAAGACCCGCGGCGAGGTCCGCGGCGGTGGCGCCAAGCCGTACCGCCAGAAGGGCACCGGCCGTGCGCGTCAGGGCTCGAACCGCGCGCCGCAGTTCACCGGTGGTGGCACCGTCCACGGCCCGCAGCCGCGCGACTACAGCCAGCGCACACCGAAGAAGATGAAGGCGGCCGCCCTGCGCGGTGCGCTGAGCGACCGCGCTCGCAACGAGCGCATCCACGTGATCACCGAACTGGTCTCGGGGCAGCAGCCCTCGACCAAGTCGGCGCGCCAGTTCCTGGAGAGCCTCTCCGATCGTCGCAAGTTCCTGGTCGTCCTCGGCCGCGAGGACCTGACGGCGTGGCTGAGCGTGGCGAACCTGCAGAACGTGCTGCCGATCGCGCCGGATCAGCTCAACACCTACGACGTCCTCGACTCGGACGAGGTGGTGTTCAGCGTCGAGACGCTCAATGCCTTCATCGAGCAGAACACGGCGGATGCCAAGGCTGCCGTCGAGAAGACAGCAGAGGAGGCCTGACATGTCGACCATTGCCGACCCGCGCGACATCATCCTGGCGCCCGTGATCTCGGAGAAGTCCTACGGGCTCATGGAGGACAACGTGTACACCTTCCTGGTGCACCCGGAGTCCAACAAGACCGAGATCAAGATCGCGATCGAGAAGATCTTCGGCGTCAGTGTTGCCAGCGTCAACACCGCGAACCGACAGGGCAAGCGCAAGCGGACCCGCTCCGGCTACGGCCAGCGCAAGTCCACCAAGCGCGCCATCGTGTCGCTGACCGCAGACAGCAAGCCCATCGAGATCTTCGGGGGCTCGGTCAGCTGACCGGGGCCTTCGAGAAGGACTAGAGACTCATGGCTATTCGTAAGTACAAGCCGACGACCCCGGGTCGTCGTGGGGCCAGCGGCTCCGACTTCGCCGAGGTCACCCGTGACCACCCGGAGAAGTCGCTGGTGCGTCCGCTGCACGGGCGTGGTGGCCGAAACGCTCACGGCCGCATCACCACTCGTCACAAGGGTGGCGGCCACAAGCGTGCCTACCGTCTGATCGACTTCCGTCGTAACGACAAGGACGGCATCAACGCCAAGGTCGCTCACATCGAGTACGACCCGAACCGCACCGCGCGGATCGCGTTGCTGCACTACGTCGACGGCGAGAAGCGCTACATCATCGCGCCCAAGGGCCTGAAGCAGGGCGACGTCGTCGAGAGCGGCTCGACCGCCGACATCAAGCCCGGCAACAACCTGCCGCTGCGCAACATCCCGACCGGTACCCAGGTCCACGCCGTGGAGCTGCGCCCGGGCGGCGGCGCGAAGATGGCCCGCAGTGCGGGTTCGTCGATCCAGCTGCTGGGCAAGGAAGGCAGCTACGCCACCCTGCGTATGCCCTCCGGCGAGATCCGTCGCGTCGACGTGCGCTGCCGCGCCACCGTCGGCGAGGTGGGCAACGCCGAGCAGAGCAACATCAACTGGGGCAAGGCCGGCCGTATGCGCTGGAAGGGCAAGCGCCCGACCGTCCGCGGTGTCGTGATGAACCCCGTCGACCACCCGCACGGTGGTGGTGAGGGCAAGACCTCCGGTGGTCGCCACCCGGTCAGCCCGTGGGGTAAGCCCGAGGGCCGCACCCGCAAGAACAAGGCCAGCGACAAGCTGATCGTCCGTCGCCGTCGTACCGGCAAGAACAAGCGATAACAGGAGGAGGTAAGAGAATGCCACGCAGCCTCAAGAAGGGCCCGTTCGTCGACGACCACCTCCTGAAGAAGGTGGATGTCCAGAACGAGAAGGGCACCAAGCAGGTCATCAAGACCTGGTCCCGTCGTTCGACCATCATTCCCGACTTCATCGGTCACACCTTTGCCGTCCACGACGGACGCAAGCACGTGCCGGTGTTCATCTCGGATTCGATGGTCGGGCACAAGCTGGGCGAGTTCGCCCCCACCCGTACCTTCAAGGGTCACATCAAGGATGACCGGAAAGCGAAGCGCCGGTAATGACTACGCAGACCGATAATCCGACAGCAAAGGCGACCGCCAAGTTCGTGCGCGTCACGCCGATGAAGGCTCGTCGTGTCCTGGACCTGGTCCGCGGCAAGAACGTGGACGAGGCCCTCGACATCCTGCGGTTCGCCCCGCAGTCGGCGTCCGAGCCCGTGTACAAGGTCCTGGCAAGTGCCGTCGCCAACGCGGAGAACAACCTGGATCTGGATCGCCGGACCCTGGTCGTCGCCACCGCGTTCGCCGATGAGGGTCCGACCCTCAAGCGCTTCCAGCCGCGCGCACAGGGTCGCGCGTTCCGTATCCGCAAGCGCACCAGCCACATCACCGTGGTCGTGGAGAGCTTGCCGGAGAAGGCAGCCGGCGGCCGTGGCCGTTCGCGTCAGCCGAAGAAGAAGGGAGCCTAGACAGTGGGCCAGAAAATCAACCCGCACGGCTTCCGTCTGGGCATCACCACCGACTGGAAGTCGCGGTGGTACGCCGACAAGCAGTACGCGGACTACGTCAAAGAGGATGTCGCCATCCGCAAGCTCCTCTCCACGGGGCTCGAGCGGGCCGGCATCGCGAAGGTGGAGATCGAGCGCACCCGTGACCGGGTTCGCGTCGACATCCACACCGCGCGTCCGGGCATCGTCATCGGTCGCCGTGGCGCCGAGGCCGATCGCATCCGCGGCGACCTGGAGAAGCTGACCGGCAAGCAGGTCCAGCTGAACATCCTCGAGGTCAAGAACGCCGAGTCCGAGGCCCAGCTGGTGGCCCAGGGCGTCGCCGAGCAGCTGAGCAACCGTGTGGCGTTCCGCCGCGCGATGCGCAAGGCGATCCAGTCGGCGATGCGTCAGCCGAACGTGAAGGGCATCCGGGTCCAGTGCTCGGGTCGTCTGGGCGGCGCAGAGATGAGCCGCAGTGAGTTCTACCGCGAGGGTCGCGTGCCGCTGCACACGCTGCGCGCCGACATCGACTACGGACTCTACGAAGCCAAGACCACCTTCGGCCGGATCGGCGTGAAGGTGTGGATCTACAAGGGCGACATCGTCGGTGGACGTCGTGAGCTGGCCGCGGCCGCTCCGGCGGCCGAGGATCGCCGTCCGCGCCGGCCCAGCCGGCCCCGGCGTAGCGGTGCCTCGGGCACCACTGCGACGAGCACCGACGCCGCTCGCGCGGCCGAGGCCGCTCCCGCCGAGGCCACCGCTGGTGCGGCTGAGAAGCAGGAGGGCTAGGCCATGTTGATCCCCCGTCGGGTCAAGCACCGCAAGCAGCACCACCCCAGCCTCAAGGGGCAGGCCAAGGGCGGCACCAAGGTGACGTTCGGCGATTACGGCATCCAGGCTCTGGAAGGCGCGTACATCACCAACCGTCAGATCGAGTCCGCTCGTATCGCGATCAACCGGCACATCAAGCGTGGCGGCAAGGTCTGGATCAACATCTTCCCGGACCGCCCGCTGACCAAGAAGCCGGCCGAAACCCGCATGGGTTCGGGTAAGGGTTCGCCCGAGTGGTGGGTCGCCCCGGTCAAGCCGGGTCGCGTGCTGTTCGAGATGACCTACCCGAATGAGGAGATCGCTCGCGAGGCCCTGCGTCGCGCGCAGCACAAGCTCCCCATCAAGACCAGGATCGTGACCAGAGAGGAGCAGTTCTGATGGCACTCGGAGTTGCTGCGAACGAGCTTCGTGAGCTCAACGACGCTGATCTGGTCGATCGCCTGAAAGAGTCGAAGGAAGAACTGTTCAACCTTCGGTTCCAGATGGCCACCGGCCAGCTCGACAACAACCGTCGCCTGCGGACCGTGCGTCGCGAGATCGCGCGCATCTACACCGTGATGCGTGAGCGGGAGCTGGGCCTGGCGTCCGGACCGGATGGTGATGACGCATGAGTGAGGACCAGAAGGTGACCGAAACCCAGACCGAGGAGCGCGCACGCCGCAAGGAGCGCATCGGCTACGTGGTCAGCGACAAGATGCAGAAGACCATCGTGGTCGAGCTGGAAGATCGTAAGAGCCACAAGCTCTACGGCAAGATCATCCGGACCACGAGCAAGGTCAAGGCCCACGACGAGAACGGCGATGCCGGCGTCGGCGACCGTGTGCGGATCATGGAGACCCGCCCGCTGTCGGCGACCAAGCACTGGCGTCTCGTCGAGGTGCTGGAGAAGGCCAAGTAGGCCTTCTCCCAACGAGATCTACCGACACCGGCCCGTTCCCCCTGGGGAGCGGGCCGCTTGTCGTCTGGCCGATCCCTGAGGAGCTCTGGAGCCTGCGGAGGTCGGCCCACGATCCCTGAGGAGCTCCGGAGCCTGCGGAGGAGCGTCACGAAGGGTGGTCTCAACGGGGGATTGACCGGCTGAGCCGAACGGTGTGAGGGTGAGATGCGATGCCCACCACCGATCTCGCGACAGCCGAATCCCGCGCACGACCCGCCTGGGTCCGGCGGGCATTCGAATCCGACTCGGCGGAGCCGGACCTGGATCGCGTTCGCCGGGTGGGGGCACGGTTCCTGGGTCTGGGTTTCATCGGTTACCCGGTGGTCTCCGTGGCGGCGATTCTCGCCTCGGCGCCGCTCACCGACGCCTGGTGGCCACCGTTGAGCATCCTGCTGTCGGTCGGACCCGGAATCCTGTTGATCGCGGCGACCTTTCGGCCGGGCACGGCATGGCTCACGCCGCTGGCGCTGACGTCGTGGGTCGGTTACATCCTCGGGCTCGGGTTGTGGTTCGTCGCATGGAACGGCTCGACGCTGGCGGATCCGGGTGGCACGGCCCAGTGGATGGTCGCCTTCTGCGGCATGCCGAGCATGGTCCTGATGCTCGTGCACCCGCGTCTGGCCGTGCTCGGTCTCGTCGCGTCCTCGACCCTCGCGCATCTCTCGCAGCAGCTCGGCCGGTTCGGCGAGGTGACCTCCGACGCGCCGGTGGAGATCCTGTGGTCGCTGATGTTCACCGGCGTCTTCCTCGCGGTGGTGCTGGTGGCCACCCGGACCGGGCGCGAACTCGACGAGACACGCGAAGAGACCTACCGCACCGCGGCCAACGTCGCCGCCGCCTCGGCCCGCGAGGTGGAGAAGGAGCGATTCGACGCCATCGTCCATGACCGGGTCATCGCGTCACTGCTCGCCGTCCGGCCCGGCCGTCCCGATGATCGGCTGGCGGCGCAGGCCGCGTCGGCTCTCGAAGAACTCGCGCGTGTCCCGGGGCCGGATGATCCGGTCGCCGCGAGCGAGGTCGAGGTGATCCGACGCATACGGTCGGCGGCCGCAGACGTGTCGGAACGGTTCGACGTCGAGGTCGTGGACGGCGACGCGGACGGGGACGATGGGTGGCCCGAGGCGGTCTCCTATCCGGTCGAGGTCCTCGACGCGGTCGTCGAGGCGATGTCGGAGGCGCTGCGGAACGTCGCCGGGCACGCTGGGGACGATGCCGAATGCGCCGTCATCGTGCAGCTCGGACCCGACTCGCTGAGCATGGCGGTCGTCGACAACGGTGTCGGGTTCGACCCCGACGCGGTGGCGGCCGGCCGGCTCGGCATCGCCGTCAGCATCCGTGGCCGTCTCGCACGACTACCGGGCGGCCATGCGCGGGTGCAGAGCCGCGCCGGCCGGGGGACCACGGTGCAGATCCTGTGGGAGCGGCCGTGAGACGCGAATGCGCCCGGGGCGTCGACAGCGCTCAGCGCGGCGAGGTCGTGAACGCTTTCGGGATCGGCTCCCGGCCCCTGTGGCTGATGATGGGGGTCCTCGCCTGCGGCTACTTCGCCGTGACGCTGTACGCCGACTCGACCGTCTCCGGGTGGTGGCAGTGGATCGGACTGTTCGCCGGTTTCGTGTTGTTCGTCGTCGCGGGGGTGTCGATTCTCGACTCCCCGGGCGATCCGCTGCCCACGTCGACGACCATCGCCGTCGCCGGGCTGGCCGTCGCGGCGGTGGCCGCCACGCTGTTCTCGCTGCCGTTTCCGCCATCGCACGTGATGCAGACCGGGCCGCCGATGGGCGCGTCGGTGATCATCCTGGCCTTCGTTGCGGTGCGCGGCCGTCCCCTGGCCGCGTGGCTCGCCAGCGCCTGCATCTCGGTCATCGCGGCCGTGTGGGGCGCGGTCTCGACGGCGGGGGCGCTCTGGGGACTGTCCATCACCCTGCCCGGCTACGCGATCATGATCATGGGTTCGCTGTTCTCCGTCATGCTGCGCCCCATGGCCAGGCAGATCTACGAACTCCGGGAGGCCAACGAACGTCAGGTGGCGCTCGACGCCGCCGCGGCGGCGGCCACCGAGGTGCGGGACCGGCGACTCGCCGCCCTCGACGAACGGGCGCGTCCCGTCCTCACCCGTATCGCCAACCGTGAGTCCTTCACCGCGGACGAGGTCGTCATGGCCCGCCTGCTCGAGGCGCAGTTACGCGACGGCATCCGTGCCTCCGGGCTCGACCTCCCGGTGGTCCGGGATGCGGCGTGGCGCGCACGACAGCGCGGGGTTCGCGTGGTCCTTCTCGACGACGGTGGGCTCGCGGCGCTCGACGAAGCGAATGCGGCGACGGCGCGCGAACGGCTCGCCGTCGCCGTCGCCGAACTGCTGGACGAGGTCGACGACGGGCGGGTGACGATCCGCATCCAGCCGCCGGGGCGCGACGTGCTCGCCTCGGTCGGCGTGGACGCCGACCATCGCACCGACCGGATCGAGTTCGACCACCGCATGATCGTCTCCGCCGATACGGCGCGGGAGACGCCGGCCTCGGGCAGGTGACGTCGCGGGTCAGGCGTTGCCGGTACGCAGCCATTCCAGGACGGCGGGAGTCACCGGTGCGGTGGCGTCGGCGTACTCCGGATGCTTCTTGAGGAATGCGGCGACCAGGGGGCACACGCCCACGATCGTGAGGTCGCGTGCGCGGGCGTCGTCGAGGGCCTCGGTCACCAGGATCGTCGCGAGGCCGCGTCCGCCGAAGTCGGGGTCGACCTCGGTGTGGAAGAACACCCGCGCGGTCAACGGGGCGTCCTGAGTGCCGGAGACACGGTCGCGGTACTCGGCGAAGCCGGCCAACGTCTCGCCGCCGGGCGTCTGGACCAGGATGTCGTACCGGTTCTCCTCGGGATTGTCGCGCACCGTGGTCTCCGCGCCGGTCTTGTCCGCGGTCATCGCTGCACCGTCACGATCGGGCCCTGCACCGACCAGGGGAAGTTGATCCACTTGTCGGTGGTACGCCAGGTGTAGTCGGGGACCGTGATGGTGTGCGGTTTCTTGTAGAGCACGGCGTTGCGGACCTCGGCGACCCGGCCCTGCTCCTGACAGAAGTCGTTGACCAGTTTGAGGGTCTTGCCGGTGTCGGCCACGTCGTCGACGACGAGAACACGCTGGTCGGTGAGGCCGCTCGACTCGAGAAGCGACGGCAACATCACGGGTTCGGACAGTGTCTCGCCGACGCCGGTGTAGAACTCGACGTTCAGCGAGATCATCAGCTTGCAGTCCAGGGCGTAGGCGAGGGCGCCGGCCGGGATCAGGCCGCCCCGGGCGATGCCGAGGATGATGTCCGGGGCGAACGCGTCGTCGGCGACCTGCTGGGCGAGCTCACGGCACGCCACGCCGTTGAGCTCCCACGTCAGGATCTCGCGCTCGGGAGATGTGGTGGTCATGAGAACACTCTTCCAGAGGGTGCGCGACGACGCGTGACCGAAGTCCATGTCGGCGCAGTCGTGCGGCTCGTCGGTCGAGCGATACACGCACCGCGGGTGCGTCGAACGCGGCGAGGAGGAGGAAAGGCCACGTCGTGCGAGGTCGCGGACACGACGTAACCATTCGACCCCGACCGCACGACATATTCGTGGAGGACAGACCGAGTCAAATTCGTCGGGAACTCTGATTCGTGCGTAAGTTTGTTGTCGTGGATGCCTAGCGTCAGATCCTTGCCGCCGTCCCATCGGTGGCCGACGACGTGCGACGCTCCGGTTGTCCATGTTGCCGCCCTGTTGTCGACGCGTAGAGGAAGACATGTCCGAGGCCAGTGGTCAGCGACCCTCCGTCGCGTCCTACGCGCCGCGTCATCAACGGCAGGATTCGCCTCTTGCGCCGCTGCCCGAAGACCCGTTCGTACTCCCGGACCCGGTCGAGGAGCAGCTACGACGCTGGCGCGCCGAGCGGTCGAATCCCGCGCCCCCCACCGCCGAGGACGGTGATGCGGCCGAGCCGTCGCCCAACGGGCACGTGACCGTCCCGGCCGAAGAGTCCGCACCCACCGACTCCGCAGAGTCCGCACCCACCGACTCCGCACCCACCGACGGCCCGCCCGTCGACTCCGAGCCGGCCGATCCCGCGTCCGCCGACGCGGCACCCACTGCCGAGGCGCGCGCTGCTGACGCACCCACAGCCGCGGGCCCGCCGGTGAGCACGCGCCCCGTCGAGTCGCGGCTGAATCCGTCGCCCGTCGCCCGTGCTTACGCGCCACCGCCGGTCCCGACGACCCCGCCGCCCCCACCCGCCGAACGGAACGGACATGTCGTCCGGCCGGCGCCGAACGGCGTGGCGGGACGGGTGGTCCCCGAGTGGCAGAGAGGACCCGTCGACGGGTCGGAGTCGCACACCGTCGCATTCCCGGTCGCCGACCCGGTGCGGGAACCTGCGCCCGGTGACTCCGCAGGCATCGCCATCGAGGCGAGGAACCTGCACAAGAAGTTCAAGGACATGGTTGCGGTCGAGGATGTGAGTTTCACCGTCCCCGCGGGCAGCATCGTCGCGTTGCTCGGACCCAACGGCGCAGGCAAGACCACGACGGTGAACATGCTCTGCACGCTGCTCAAGCCCGACGGCGGGAGCGCCACGGTCAACGGCCACGACGTCTCGCACGACGCGGCCTCGGTCCGGAAGTCGATCATGCTGACCGGCCAGTTCGCCGCACTCGACGAGGCGCTGACCGGCCGCGAGAACCTCGTGCTGTTCGGACGCCTCCTGGGCCTGGAGAAGTCGGCCGCGCGGGTACGCGCCGACGAACTGCTCGATGCGTTCTCGTTGACCGACGTCGGCGGCAAACGTGTCCGCGAGTACTCGGGCGGCATGCGCCGCCGGATCGACATCGCCTGCGGACTGGTCACCGCACCGAGGATCGTGTTCCTCGATGAGCCGACGACGGGGCTGGATCCGCGCAGCAGACTGGAGGTGTGGTCGCTCGTCGAGAAGCTCCGCGACTCCGGCGTCACCATCCTGCTGACCACCCAGTACCTCGAAGAGGCCGACGTCCTGTCCGACAACATCGTCGTCATCGACAAGGGCCGGGTCATCGCCGAGGGAACCTCCGACGAGCTGAAGGCATCGACCGGTGCGGCCTACTGTGAGGTCACGCCGGCCGACCCGGCCGACCGTGCCCGACTTCGCGACACCCTGGCCGACCTCATCGCCGACCACGTGCAGAGCGCCGACGACCACTTCGTCGCGGTGCCGGCCCCCGATGGTCCGGAGACGCTCGTCGAGGTCATCCAACGGACGGCAGCCGCGGGTATCCCCCTCTCCGACGTCGCGATGCGCCGGCCTTCGCTGGACGAGGTGTTCCTGGCGTTGACCGACCCGCGGCGGGACCGGAGTTCCACCTGACATGACGACTTCTGACGTACTGCGGTCGGGGGCGACGTCGGGGTCTCCGACGACCACGCTGATCGAGCCGCGCGTGCGACCCGTGCAGCAGTGGTGGGCGCTGTCGGGGCGCGGGATCTCCAAGGTGTTCCGGGGCGGCGAGGTCATCTTCGCCTTCATCTCGCCGGCGTTTCTCGCCATCTGTTTCTACGTGCCGCTGCGGAGCATCGTCGAGGTCGCGCCCGGCGTGAACTACGGCCAGTTCCTGATGCCCATCATCGTGCTGCAGTCGGTGAACTTCGCCGCGTCCTCGGCGGCGATGCGCGCGGCCTTCGACGGGGTGCAGGGAATCAACACCCGCTTCCGGGTGATGCCGATGTCGCCGCTGATCCCGATGCTGGCGCGGACCGCGACCAACGGTGTGCTGCTGGTGATCTCGCTCATATGCGCGGCCGTCGCCTGCCTGATCATCGACTGGCGGCCGGGCGGTGGGGTCTGGGGGACGCTCGGTCTGTTCGGCCTGGCCTTCCTGATCGGAGCCCTGTTCTCGTGGGCGGCCGACGGTCTCGGGCTCGTCGCCGGCAGCCCGGAGGCCACCAGCCAGGCTCTGGCCCTGCCGACCCTGATCCTGGGCATGATGTCCACCGGATTCGTGCCGCTGGAGCAGTTCCCGGAGTGGATTCAGCCGTTCGTGCGCAACCAGCCCATCTCGCAGTTCGCCGACTCGATGCGTGCCCTCGACGCCGGGACCGCCACGTGGCACCAGTTGCAGCCGTCGCTGTGGTGGTGCGCGGGGCTGGCAGCGACCGCACTGGCGTTGCTGGCCGTCAGCACGCGGAGGACTCGCTGATGAGCGCCGCCGGAGTGGGCGCCTCCACCGCGGAATCGACCGCGCAGCGGCATTTTCTGACGACCGCGCCCACCGACGTGCCGACGGAGTCCTCGTTCCGGGCGTGGTGGCGTCAGAGTCTGCCGCTGGCCGGCAGACAGATCGTGGTGTTCGTGCGCGACGTCCCGACGCTGATGCAGGCGTTGCTGTTCCCGGCGCTCAGCATGCTCATGTTCAAGGTCGTGCTCGGCGACGCGATCGGGTCGGCGACGGGTCAGAACAGTGCGTACGGCACTGTGCCGCTGGTCATCCTCGTCGGCGCGATGTTCGGCTCGATCGCCTCGGCGACCCGACTGAACCGGGAGCGGGCGACCGGACTGCTCGCCCGGCTGTATGTCCTGCCGATCCACCGGGCGGCGGACCTCACCTCGCGGGTGATGTCCGAATTGGTGCGGATCCTGGTCACGACGCTCATCCTCCTCGCCGCCGGCCACCTCATCGGATTCCGATTCACGCAGGGGCTGGGTTCGGCGATCGGGCTCGTGCTGGTCGCGCTGGCCTACGGCACCGCCTTCGCGACCCTGACGCTGGCACTCGCCGTCAGCGCGCGCCCGGGGGCGCCGATCGTGCCGTATCTCGGTCTGGCCTCGAGTCTGTTGATGTTCTTCAACTCCGGCTTCTCCCCGATCAGTGCTTATCCGGAGTGGCTGCAACCGATCGTCGCGAATCAGCCCATGACACCGGCCATCGAGACGATGCGGGCGTTCGCGGCGGGTGGCCCACTCGCCGAGAATCTCACGAAAGTCGCTGTTTGGACCGTGCTGATTCTGGTCATTTCCATTTATCCGGCTCTTCGCGGTTATCGGAAAGCCGCGAGGGACCGATGATCACGAACCGATCCCATACCGTCGGGGTAACGAATGACACCCGGTATGGCCCCAATGGGGTCGATGCCGAGCGTGTCAACATCCCCCGTCGGCACATCGGCGCTGGTCAGTGGCTCTTGTGCGGGATCGGACGGGATATCGGCGCCGTCCCCTCGCCACGCGCGGGCACGCCCAAGGGCGTAACAAGGAAGGTGGGTACGGCGATGGCATTCACAGAGGCTGGCCCTGCATCCCGGTTTCATCAGACCCCCTCGCGTGAAATAGGATGGAGATTCTGTGTCGGCGTCCGATGTGGAGGGTCTGAACGATTACCAACGGCAGTGTCGTGAGGTCTAATCGACTGCAGGACTAGCGAGGGAGTGTTCAGAGGACGTGGCAATCGCCGATTACCGTGCTGATACGCCGGGTGACGTGGACGAGACCATTGCGGTCCTTCCGCTCACCGCGGCGCAGCGCGGCATGTGGTTCGCCGAGTCGCTGTCGTCCGAGTACTCGGTCAACATCGCTCAGTATGTGGACATCCGCCATGCGCCGGGCGGATTGGACGTCGAACTCTTCGCACAGTGCTGTGTGGAGGTCGGCAAACTCGTCGAGTCGCCGTTCGTCCGTCTGACCGAGATCGACGGCATCCCGATGCAGTACGTCGACGTCGACTTCGACCAGACCGTGGACATCCTGGACTTCCGTGGCGAGCCCGACCCGGTCGCGGCGGCGATGGAATGGATGCAGGCGGAGTACCGGCAGCCGGTCGATCTCCTCAACGACCAGTTCATCATCGTCTCGATCCTGCTCATCTCGGACGAGCGCACGTTCTGGTACAACCGTGCCCACCACATCATCATCGACGGCTATGCCGCACTGTCGATCATGCGTCGCACCGTCGACCGCTACAACGCTCTCCGCCGGGGCGAGGAGCCGCGCGACAAGCCGCCGGCCACCATGGCCGACATCGTCGCCTATGAAGAGGCCTACCAGGGCAGCACACGGCGGGAGACCGACCGCGCACACTGGCTCGAACGCGTCGCGGATCTGCCGGAGCGGGTGACGCTGTCGAAGGTCGGGACCTCCGGGTCGCTGTCGTTCGACAACGTCGTCGCCGGCGCCGCCCTGGACCCGGATCGGCAGCGCCGGTACGAGGCCCTCGCCGGGGAGCTGAACAGTTCCCTCGCGGTCGTGATGACCTCGGCGTTCGGCGCGTTCCTCGCGCGGATGAGCAACCACGACGACATCGTCCTGAGTCTTCCGGTCACCGGCCGTGCCACCGCCAAGATCAAGATCTCCGGTGGCATGGTGTCCAACATCCTGCCGATCCGGCTACGCGAGGTGTCGTCGAAGTCGGTCCGCGAGCTGATCGCGACCGCGCAGCTCGAACTGACCGGCGCGCTGCGCCACCAGCGGTACCGGTCCGACGACATCCGTCGCGACGCCGGTCTCGACCAGAGTTCGGTCTCGTTCGGACCCACCATCAACATGGTGTTCTTCGACGAGCAGGTCGCCATCGACGGCACCGACATGGAGTACCGCATCCTCACGTCGGGCATCCTCGAGGACCTCCTGATCAACCTGTATCAGTCGAGTCCCGGTTCCCCGCTCGTCGTCGACCTGCACGGCAACCCGCACCTGTACTCACCGGCCGAACTCGAAGCGCTGCACGGGCGATTCCTGACGTTCCTCGACCGGTTCCTGTCGAGCGAGGCGCTCGACACCCCCGTCGCCGATGTCGACTTGCTCGTGGACAGCGATCACCGGCTCCTCGACGCACTCCCGCAGTCACTGCCGCGGGCGACCACACCGACCCTGGTCGAGGTGTTCGACGAGGTCGCGACCGCCCACCGTCATCGGGGTGCGGTCTCCGACGCCGACGGTGTGACCCTGAGTTACGCCGAACTCGCGAGCCGTTCGGACGCGATGGCGCGCTCGCTCGTCGCACGTGGGATCGGGGCGGGCGATCTGGTGGGTGTGGCGACGGCGCGCGACACGAGCCTCGTGGTCGTCATGCTGGCCGTGCTCAAGGCCGGCGCGGGATACCTGCCGCTGGACACCGGCAACCCGGAAGAACGCCTGCGCTACATCATCGACGACGCCGCCCCGGCGTGCCTGGTCGTCTCCGACGGCGACCGGCCCGGATGGGCAGGGGAGTGCGAGGTCGTCGAGACCGGCCGGCTCCTCGCCGAGGCGCAGACACCGGGAGCCGCCGCGGTCGAAGTGCCGCGCGGTCCGGCGACGCCCGAGGCGACGGCCTATGTCATCTACACCTCCGGATCGACCGGGGCACCCAAGGGCGTCGAGATCGTGCACCGCAACGTGGTCACGCTGCTCGACGCGGCGTCGGCCGACTTCGACTTCACGCCCGAGGACGTCTGGTCGGTCTTCCACTCCTACGCCTTCGACTTCTCCGTGTGGGAGATCTTCGGGCCATTGCTCACCGGTGGACGCGCGGTGATCGTGGATCGGATGGTCGCCCGCGCGCCCGCCGAGTTCCTGCAGCTGCTCGCCGACGAGCAGATCACGGTCGCATCCCTGACGCCCTCGGCGTTCAGCATCGTGGCCGACGTCCGCCGCCGGACCGGGACGCCATTGGCGTTGCGCTACATCGTCTTCGGCGGCGAGGAACTGCGCTTCGACGAGGTGCACAACTGGTACGAGTCGTTCGGCGACGAGATCGAACTCGTCAACATGTACGGCATCACCGAGACGACGGTCCATGTCACCTACCGTCCGCTCGATCCCGATCTCGTGCGCGGCGAGAGCGCCAGCCTCATCGGCCGTCCGTTGAACTCGTTGGGCGTTCGGGTTCTCGACAACCGCCTGCGTCCGGTGCCCGAGGGCGCCGTCGGCGAGATCTACGTCGTCGGTGACCAACTCGCGCGCGGATATCGTCATCGCCACGGACTCACCGCAACCCGGTTCGTCGCCGACCCGCACGGGACCGGCGGGCGGATGTACCGCTCCGGCGACCTCGGCCGGCGGATCGGTACCGACGTGCAGTATCTGGGGCGCGCCGACACGCAGGTGCAGCTGCGGGGCTTCCGGGTCGAGCTGGGAGAGGTCGAGACGGCGCTGCGCGCGGTCGACGGGGTCACCGCGGCGGCCGCGGTCGTCACCGACGCGGCCTCGGCGGGCGGGGCGAAGCTCGTCGGTTACGCGGTCACCGAAACCGGTGGCGGGCTCGACGAATCCGCCATCCGTGAGCAGGTCCGCGCCCATGTGCCCGGGTACATGGTGCCCGATGTCGTCATGCTGATCGACGAGCTGCCCCTCACCGCGAACGGCAAGCTGAACCGGCACGCGCTGCCCGCTCCGGTGTTCGCGCGTGACGAACGGATCGCCTACGTCGCGCCGTCGACCCCGCGTGAACGCGAAGTGGTCGCGATCGTCGAAGAGCTGCTCGACATCGAACCGATCGGGTTGCAGGACAACATCTTCGCGCTCGGTGCCGATTCGCTGACCGCGGCCCGGCTGGCATCGCGGCTGCGTACCGTCGCCGGCCTCGACATCAAGCTGGCCAACGTCTTCGAGAGTCAGAGCCTCGGCGACATCATCCGGGTCGCGACACCGGTCACCGAGGACGCCGCCGGCCGCCGGCCGGAGCTCCTGCCGCAGCGGCGCCCGGACCGGATTCCGTTGGCATTCAGCCAGCGTCGTCTCTGGTTCATCAACCGGCTCGACCCGACCTCGGCGGCCTACAACATCCCGGGAGCGGTCCGGCTCGGCGCCGACGTCGACGCCGCCGCGCTGGCCGCCGCGATCGACGACGTCATCGCGCGACACGAGCCATTGCGGACCACGTTCCCGGACGAGGACGGGGAGACCTTCCAGTTCATCCACTCGGCGGAGGCGGCCGCCGCGGCCCGACTGTTCGACGTGGTCGACGTGGCGCCGGTGGACACCGAACGCCGACTCGCCGACTTCGCCGTGACCGGCTTCGACCTGAACTACGAATATCCGGTCCGCGCACGACTTTTCCGCGCCGTGGCGCCCGACGGAACGCTCGACCACGTCCTGATCGTCGTCATGCACCACATCATCGGCGACGGTGCCTCGCTCGGTCCGCTGATCACCGACGTCCTGACTGCGTACGCCGCCCGGCTCGCCCACCAGCAGCCCGCCTGGCGTCCGCTGCCGGTGCAGTACGCCGACTACGCGTTGTGGCAGCGCGAGGTCCTGGGGGAGGCCGCCGACGAGACCTCGCTGATGTCGGCGCAGCTCGACTTCTGGCGCACCGAACTGGCGGGGATGCCCGAACTCATCTCCTTGCCCACCGACCGGGCACGACCGATCCGGCCCTCCGGCGCAGGCGGTTTCGTCGACACCTTGCTCGACGCCGACACCGTCGCCCGGCTGCACGCGGTGGCCGCCCAGCACGGTGTGACCGTCTTCGCGATCTTCCACGCCGCGCTCGCCGTGGTGCTGTCGCGCCTCAGCGGCAGCGACGACGTGGCCATCGGCACCGCGATCGCGGGTCGGGACGAGCCGGAGCTCACCGACCTGATCGGCATGTTCGTCAACACCCTCGTGCTGCGCACCCGGGTGCACCCCGACACCGATCTCACCAGTCTGCTCAACGAGGCCAATCACACTCGCGCGCAAGCTCTCAGCAACGCCGACGTCCCCTTCGAGCAGGTCGTCGACGCGGTGGGGGCCCGGCGCTCCACGGCCCATTCCCCGCTCTTCCAGGTCGAACTGGTGATGCAGCACGACCAGGTCGAGCGGCTCTTCGAGGACGAGGCAGGGATCAGCCTCATCGACGCGCGTGCCCCGTTCGCCAAGTACGACCTCTCACTCAGCGTCGTCGAGTACTCCGACACCGGTGACCACGCCGGCCAGATCTCGGTGGCGTTCGGATACGCGCGTGATCTCTTCGACGAGTCCACCATCGAACGGTTCGCGCGTTACCTCCACGACGTTCTCGCCGCGATGGCCGGCTCGCTCGAGGCCGACGATGCGGGCCGGACACTGCGCGTCGACGACCTCTTCGCGTTCCCCGAGGCCGAGGTGGACACGGTTCGGGGGTGGTCACGCGGCGCTTCGCACGAGCTGACCGCGCCCGATCTGGCTTCCGCGCTGCTCGCCGGGTACCGGCAGGACCCCGACGCGGTCGCGCTGGTGTTCGCCGACCGTGAACTCACCTACGCCGAATTCGCCACGCGGGCAACGGCTCTGGCCCGTCAGCTCATCGACGACGGCGTCGGTCCGGATGTCGCGGTGGCCGTGTGCATCCCGCGTTCGGTGGAACTGCTGGTCGCGGTGCACGCGATCGTGCTCGCCGGTGGCCAGTACGTGCCGCTCGACACCGAGGCGCCGGTCGATCGTGCCGACTACATGCTCGAGACCGCCGGTGCACGGCGCGTACTGGTCGGGCCGGGGACTCGCCCCGCCGTGATCGACGACCTCGCCGACCGCGTGACCGTCACCTCGGTCGACGCCTCGGTCGATTCGGATGCGCAGGGCGGAACCTTCACGCCGGACGAGCGTCGCGGAATCCTTGGACCGGAGAACGCCGCGTACACGATCTTCACCTCCGGCTCCACCGGACGGCCCAAGGGCGTCGTCGTGTCGCATCGCGCGATCGTCAACCGACTCGACTGGATGCAGGAGCACTACACCCTCACCCAGCGCGACGTGGTGCTGCAGAAGACGCCGGTGACATTCGACGTGTCGGTCTGGGAGCTGTTCTGGCCCTTCATCTCCGGGTCCCGACTCGTGGTCGCGGTGCCCGGCGGACACGGCGACCCGTCCTATCTCGTCGACATCATCCAGCGCGAGGACGTCACGACGCTGCACTTCGTGCCGTCGATGCTGTCCACCTTCCTCGACGTCGTCGGCGCGGACCGGCTCGCCGAGCTGAGCTCGTTGCGTCAGGTGTTCACCTCGGGTGAGGCCCTGACCGCCTCGACCGCGGGTGGTCTGCGCACCGCCTTGCCCGCCGTCGGGTTGCACAACCTGTACGGGCCGACCGAAGCGGCCGTCGACGTCACCGAACACAACGTCCGCGGCTCGGAGACCGTCGTACCGATCGGTCGGCCGGTGCCGAACACGACGATCCACATCCTCGACCACCGGCTGCGGCCCCTGCCGGTCGGTGTGCCCGGCGAGATCTACCTCGGCGGCGTCCAGCTGGCCCGCGGATACGTGTCGCAGGGCCGGCTCAGTGCCGAACGCTTCGTCGCCGACCCGTACGGCCCGCCCGGGTCGCGGCTGTACCGCACCGGCGATCTCGGCAAGTGGAGCCCGGCAGGGGAGATCGAGTACCTGGGCCGCAACGACTTCCAGGTGAAGTTGCGCGGTCAGCGACTGGAGCTCGGCGAGATCGAGTCGGCGCTGATGTCGGTGCCCGGCATCGTCCACACGGCGGTGACGGTCGCCGATCTGGCCGCGGGACAGAGCCTGGTGGCCTACTACTCGCCCGACTCCGTCACCCCGGCCGACGCCCAGGCGCACCTGAACGGCACCGTGCCGGAGTTCATGGTGCCGACGATCTGGATGCCGCTGTCGACCATGCCGCTGAACTCGGCGGGCAAGGTCGATCGCAAGGCGCTGCCCGCCCCGGTGATCGAGACCGCCGAATTCGTGCCGCCGAGCACCGAGACCGAACGGGTGATCGCCCGCGTGTTCGCCGATGTGCTGGGCGTCGATCGGATCAGCGTGGCCGAGTCGTTCTTCGACCTCGGCGGCAACTCGCTGAGCGCGACGAAGGTGGCCGCTCGGTTGTCGGCCGACCTGGAGGTCGACATCCCGGTCGCCGCGGTGTTCGATGCGCCGTCCGTGCGGGCGATGGCGACGTTCGCCAGCGACCACGGGACCCCGTCGCGCCGTCCGCGTCTGGCAGCACGTGCGCACGGAGACCGGGCGCCGCTGTCGGCAGTGCAGCGCGGGATGTGGCTGATCAACCGCGCCGATCCGGCGTCGCCGGCTTACAACGTCGCGATGGCGCTGCGCTTGTCCGGACAGCTGGACACCGACGCGATCGGCGCCGCGATCGAGGACCTCATCGAGCGCCACGAGTCGATGCGGACGCGTTATCCGCTCGTCGACGGCGAGCCGATCCAGCTCGTGCTCGATCGGGATGCCGCGCTGGAGTTGCTCGAGCGCAGCGTCGTCGACGTCGACGGCGATCCGGTCCCGGTGATCGCGGACTTCACCGGACGCGGTTTCGACGTCACCGTCGCACCGCCGCTGCGGATGATGTTGCTGCGGCTCACCGAGACCGAGCACATCCTGGTGTTCGTCGTGCATCACATCACCGCCGACGGCGCCTCGATGCTGCCGCTGGCCACCGACGTGATGACCGCGTACTCGGCGCGGGTGGCCGGTCGTCGGCCGGATTGGCCGCCGCTCGCGGTCCAATACCTGGACTACACGCTGTGGCAGCAGGAGGCCCTCGCCGTTTCCGGACCCGACGGGACGACCGAGGCGGGCCGCCAGCTCGCGTACTGGACCGACCGGCTCCGCAACGCGCCGGCCCGGCTGGAGTTGCCGACCGATCGCCCCCGCCCGCGGACACCGTCCTTCGTCGGCGAGGAGGTGCGGTTCGACATCGACGGCGGCCTGGTGCACAAGCTGGAGGCCGTCGCGCGCCAGCACAACGCGACGCTGTTCATGGTGATGCAGACCGCACTGGTGGTGTTGCTGAGCCGGCTGACCACCCAGCGCGACATCGTGATCGGCACGCCGTTCGCCGGGCGGGGTCAGCCCGAACTCGACGGCGTGGTCGGGATGTTCGTGAACACGCTGGCCCTGCGGTCGCGACTCCAGGACGAGGAGAAGTTCGCCGAGCTCCTGCAGCGTGTCCGCGACGAGGATCTGGCCGACATGGCGAACGCCGAAATCGCGTTCGATACGATCGTGTCATCTGTACTTCCCTCGCCGCCCACCAGTTACAACCCGATCTATCAGGTGATGTTCGCCTACCAGAACTTCACCATCCCCACGCTCGACATGGATTCGATGACGATCGCGCCGGTATCCGAGCAGTTGACCCCAGCCAAGGTGGATCTTCAGCTCACGTTGTTCCCGGACGACTTCGTTGCACCGGCAGCAAAGGACGCTGATTCAATGACGGGCCAGTTGATCTACGCCGCCGACATCTTCACCAAGGGCACTGTCGAGACGTACGCGCAGCGCTATCTGCGCGTCCTCGAGGAGGTGTCGGAGAACCCGCAGGTGTTGGTGGGGGACATCGACATCGCCACCGCCGCCGAGCAGACGGCGGCCAGTGCGGTCGCCGACGCCGAACTCGCCGTCGCACTGCCCGATCTCGTCGCCCGGGCCGTGGCCGCACAGCCCGATGCGGTCGCTGCCGTGCACCAGGGGGCAGAGGTAACGTTCGCGGTGCTGTCGTCGATCAGTGATGCGATGGCTGCCGCTCTTCCCGACCCGGACTCTGCCCTCACCACCGCGCTGATGAGCCTGTTGCCGGGCCTGGCGGTGTCGGGGCCCGATGCGCTCGGTGATGTGCTGGGCGAACTCCGCGCCAACGCACTCCGAGTGGTGGACGGCGCGATGTCGGGAGCCGGGTCCCGCGGGAACGAAGCAGTGCAGTCGACCAAAGGAATGACTCAGACGTGACCGATGTCGATTCAACGGCCTCCAACATCTCTCTCACCTGGGGCTCGCGGCCTTCGACACTGCACCTGATCGCCTTCTCGGCCGGCGTCGCACCCTCCGAGACCGCCTACGAGGCGGCGTCCGGCCCGGTCACGTTCGGCGAGCTGTATGCGCGCGTGTCGGCGACGGCCGGCGTCTTCATCGCCCAGGGACTCGACACCGAGGCCGCGGTCGGCGCCGGGGTCACCCAGACCGAGGCCGCGCCCGGACGTGCGCCGGCCGAGATCGCCGACGCCACCCGGCGCGCGATCGCGCTGATCCGCGAGCGGGCGCTCGGACTGATCGGCAGCACCGATCTCGGGTCCCTGCCCGGACTGTTCCGCTCCGCCGTCGCGCGCCACGCCGATCGGCCCGCGGTCAGCGACGCGACCGGCGCCGTGCTGTCCTACCGCGAGCTCGACGAGCGGTCCGACGCGCTGGCCGACGGACTCCGCGCGGCCGGTGCCGGCCCGGGCAGCCTCGTCGGCGTCGCGCTCCCACGCCGGACAGACCTGATCGTGGCCCTGCTGGCCGTCCTCAAGACCGGAGCGGCGTACCTGCCGCTCGACCGCTCCCAGCCGGTCGCCCGCGCACAGTCGATCATCGACGACGCGGCGCCGCTGCTGGTGCTCGCCGACCCCGAGCTCGCCGCGACGTGGGATGTCATCGACGTCCGGTTCGTCACGACCGAGGACGTGATCCGTGGTGCGGCCCCTTCGAGACGCCCCTCCGCAGGCTCCGGGGCTCCTCAGGGAGCAGAGGGGGCAGCACGGACCGACTCGCTCGACGACCGGCTGCCGGCCTACCTGATCTACACCTCTGGTTCGACGGGCAAGCCGAAGGGCGTGGTCGTGTCGCACCGCGAGGTCGTCGCGCTGATGAAGGCCGCGTCCGAGGAGTTCTCGTTCGGCCCGGACGACGTCTGGACGCTGTTCCACTCCTACGCCTTCGACTTCTCGGTCTGGGAGATCTGGGGTCCCCTCGTCACCGGCGGACGCGTCGTCGTGGTCGAGCAGGACACCACGAGGGACCCGGAGGCCTTCGTCGATCTCCTCGAGACCGAGCGGGTCACGGTGCTGAGTCAGACGCCGTCGGCCTTCTACCAGCTCATCGCCGCACAGCGACACAGGCAGGCGTCACTCGCGTTGCGCTACATCGTGTTCGGTGGCGAGGCGCTGAGTTTCGAGCAGGTCCGGCGCTGGTTCGACGACAATCCGGCGGATCCCGCGCAGCTGGTCAACATGTACGGCATCACCGAGACCACGGTGCATGTCAGCTACCGCGCGCTGGACCGCGACGCGGTGTCGGCCGGTGACGCGTCGTTCATCGGGCGACCGCTGTCGTCGCTGGACATCCACATCCTCGACTCGCGACTGCGACCGGTGCCCGAGGGTGTCATCGGCGAGATGTACGTCACCGGAACACAACTCGCGCAGGGCTATCTCCGGCGGGCCGGGCTCAGTGCCACGCGCTTCGTCGCGAACCCGTTCGCGCCCGACGGTTCCGGTGATCGCATGTACCGGACCGGCGACCTGGCGCGTCGCGTCGGTGACGACATCGAGTACCTCGGTCGCGGCGACGCCCAGGTCCAGCTCCGCGGCTTCCGCATCGAATACGGCGAGATCGAGGCCGCGCTCGTCGGCCTCGACGGGATCTCGGCCGGTGCGGCCAGCGTCGTGGACCTGTCCGACCGGGGTGAGATCCTCGCCGCCTACGTGGTTCCCGAGCCGGGCGTCGAGGTCGACGAACAACTCGTGCGTCGGCGTGTGGCGACCCTGGTGCCGGAGTACATGGTCCCCGACGTCGTCATGGCGGTCGAGCGGCTGCCGCTGACCCAGAACGGCAAGCTCGATCGCGGCGCACTCCCGCGCCCCGTGCTCGCGTCGACAACCGAATTCGTGGCGCCCGAGAACGACACCGAGGCAGCCCTGCGGGACATCTTCGCGGAGGTGCTCGGTCTCGAGGACATCAGCGTCGTCGAGTCGGTGTTCGACGTCGGCGGCAACTCGCTGCTGGCCGCCCGCATCGTCGGCCGCGCCGCGGAGACGCTCGGCGTGGACCTCACGGTCCGTGACCTCTTCGACGCCCCGACGGTGCGGGACCTCGCGCTCGCCGCAGCCTCGAAGCGGCCGGGACTGCCCCCGATCGAACCCGTCGCCTCCCGCCCGGACCGCATCCCGCTGTCGCTCGCACAGCAGCGGATGTGGTTCATCAACCGGTTCGATCCGGCATCGCCTGCCTACAACATCCCGATGGTCCTGCGGCTGCAGGGCGGCGTCGACGCCGACGCCCTGCGCCAGGCGCTGCTCGACGTCATGACCCGCCACGAGGTCCTGCGTACCACCTATCCCGAAGCCGACGGCGACGCCTCTCAGCTCGTCCACGAGCCGTCGTCGGCGGCCGCGATGCTCGACTGGCGCGAGGTGCCGGAATCGGCCCTGCCCGAGGTGATGCTCGGCGGATTCGATCTCGTCTCCGAACTGCCTGTGCGCGTGGGCTTCTCCCAGATCTCAGATTCCGAGGCGGTCCTCGGGATGGTCGTGCACCACATCGCGTGCGACGGTGAATCCCTCGCACCGCTGGTGACCGATCTGATCACCGCGTACACCGCGCGGGTCGCCGGGAACGCGCCCGACTTCCGGCCGCTGCCGGTCCAGATGGCCGACGTCGCCCTGTGGCAGCGCCGGGTGTTCGGATCCGCGACCGACGACTCGTCGCTCATCGGTGCGCAGTTGCAGTACTGGGCGCGGCAGCTCGACGGGGCGCCCGACGTGCTGGAGTTGCCGACCGACCGACCGCGTCCGGCGGTGGCCTCGCAGCGCGGCGCGCGCATCGAGTTCAGTGTGCCGCAGGATGTTTCGGAGCGTGTCGCCCGTCTGGCGCGCGATCGCGGGCTGACCCCGTTCATGGTGGCGCATGCGGCGCTCGCGGTGCTGCTGTCGCGGCTGTCGGCAACCGAGGACGTCACCGTCGGCACGCCGATCGCCGGTCGCGGGCAGTCGATCCTCGACCCGATGGTCGGCATGTTCGTCAACACGCTGGTCCTCCGGACCGGAGTCGACCCTGCGGCCGGTTTCGGGCGGTTGCTCGACGACATCCGCCGCACCGATCTCGAGGCCTTCGCCAACGCGGACATCCCGTTCGAGGCGGTCGTCGAACGGGTGAACCCGTTGCGCACGGAGGCCTATGCACCGCTGGCCCAGGTGTGGCTCGCGTTCGACCAGTCGGCCATCGCCGATCTGGCCTCCCAGACGCTGACGATCGGGGAGGGCGGCGGACTGGCCGTGACCCCCGTCGAACCGCAGGACCTGTCCGCGCGGGTCGATCTCACCGTCGGGATCGCCGACAACGGGGACAACTGGCAGGGATCGGTGCTCTATGCGACCGACCTGTACGACGCCGAGTCGGTGCGTCTCTTCGCCGACCGGTTCGTTCGCCTCCTCGACACGCTGACTGCGGACCCCTCGGCTCCCGTCGGCGATGCGGACCTGATGACCGCAGCCGAACACGAGGCGCTCGCCCGCTGGGGCGGCGGTGCCGACACCGCTGCTCTGCCGGAGCCGGCCGTCACGGTCGCCGATGCACTTGCAGAGTCCTTCGCTCGCAATGCTTCCCGGGTGGCGATCCGGGCACACGGCCGCACTCTGGACTATGCCGAGTACGGTGCATTGGTCCACGCCTTCGCGCGGCGCCTCGTCGCCGACGGGGTCGGACCCGACGTGCCCGTCGCGGTCGGCGTGCCGCGATCGGTCGAGATGCTGGTGGCGATCCACGGGATCGTGCTCGCCGGCGGCACATACGTGCCGCTCGATCCGGAGGCGCCGGCGGATGTCGTGCGTCGGCAGCTCGCGCTCTCCGGGGCGTCGACGGTCGTCGTCGGCGGCGAGATCCCGGGCTGGGCCGAGTCACTGTCGAACCCGGGGACTCTCGTCACGGTCGATCTCGACTCGCTCGCCACCGCCGGCTCGGCTCGCGTGACAACTGCCGACCGTGTGGCACCCCTGCGCGGCGGACATCCGGTGTACACGTTGTTCACGTCCGGATCGACCGGGCAGCCCAAGGGCGTGACGGTCACGCATCGCGGCCTGCACGACATGCTGTCCTGGTTCGGCGCCTACACCGGCGACCCGGCGGACGAACGGGTGCTGGTCAAGACGCCGTACACCTTCGATGCGTCGGTCTGGGAGTTGTTCTGGCCCTTCGTCGCCGGCGCGACCGCCGTTGTCGCCGCGCCCGACGGCCACCGGGACCCGGCTCATCTGGCCCGCGTCATCGCCGACGAGCGGGTGACCTCCGTGCAGTTCGTCCCGTCGCTGCTCGCGGTGTTCCTCGACGAGACCTTCGATCCCGCCACCGGTCTGTCCTCGGTGCGCCAGATCTTCACCGGCGGTGAGGCACTCACCCCCGCGGTGGCCCAGCAGACCCTCGCGGCCGCCCCGCACGCGGTGATCGTGAACCAGTACGGCCCCACCGAGATGACCGTCGACGCGACGATCGCGACGCTGACCGAGCCCGTCGACGTCGTGACCGTCGGTCGGCCCGCGTCCGGCCTGACCGCACGCATCCTCGACGCACGTCTGCGCCCGGTCGCGCCCGGTGTGCAGGGCGAGCTGTACCTCGGTGGCGCGCAGATGGCCCGCGGCTATGCGTCCGCACCGGCCCTCACCGCCCAGTCGTTCGTCGCGGACCCGGCCGGACCCGCCGGTGCGCGGTTGTACCGCACCGGCGACCTCGCCCGCTGGCGCGCCGACGGAGACATCGAGTACCTCGGTCGGACCGACTTCCAGGTGAAGATCCACGGTCAGCGCATCGAACTCGGCGAGACCGAGGCCGTGCTGGCGGCGGCGCCGGGCGTGGTCTCGGTGGCCGCGGCGGTCACCACGACTCCCGCGGGCGATGCGCTCGTGGCCTACCTGACCGGTCACCCGGGTGACACCGTGGACGTCGAGGCCATCCGTGCCTTCGCGGGCGAGAGACTGCTCGCGCATCTGCGCCCCACGTTGTGGGTCGTCCTCGACGAGATGCCACGCAATGCCTCCGGCAAGGTGGACCGCCGGTCGCTGCCCGCACCGACCGTCGTCGAGTCCGAGGTCGTCGAGCCGGCGACCCCCGCCGAGCGCGCTCTCGCCGACGTCGTCGCGGAAGTGCTCGGCGCCGACCGGATCTCGGTGGTGGACTCCTTCTTCGACCTCGGCGGCAACTCGCTTGCCGCGATGCGGGTGGCGGCCCGGGCCGGTGCCGCACTCGGCGTCGAGGTCAGTGTTCGCGACCTGTTCGACGCTCCCAGCGTGCGCGAACTGGCGCAGCGTGTCGCCGACCGCGTGCCCGGCCTCCCGCCGGTGACGGCGGTCTCCCCGCGACCGGACGCGATCCCGCTGTCGTATGCGCAGCAACGGATCTGGTTCATCAACCAGTTCGACACCGCGTCCGCGGCCTACAACATCCCGATCGCGCTGCGCCTGCGCGGCAAGCTCGATCTCGCGGCCCTGCGTGCCGCGATGGTCGACGTCGTCGAGCGTCAGGAAGTACTCCGGACGGTGTTCCCGTCGATCGACGGCGCTCCGCGACAGGTCATCGGGGACGTCGCCGGGGTCGGGGCCGAACTCGACTGGGCCATCGTCGACGACGAGTCCGAGCTCTTCGCGGCTGCCGCCGGCGGCTTCGACGTCGCAGTGCAGCGACCCATCCGGATCCGGGTCCACCGCGTCGACGACCTCGAACACATCGTCCTCATCGTGATCCACCACATCGCCGGCGACGGCGAGTCGATGCGTCCGCTGGTCACCGACGTCGTGACGGCGTATGTCGCGCGCTCACAGGGGCGTTCGCCGGACTTCGCCGAGCTCGAGGTGCAGTTCGCCGATGTCGCGCTCTGGCAGCGTCGTGAACTCGGCTCGATCGACGACCCGGACTCGCGGGTGTCGGCTCAGGTCGACTACTGGCGCTCTGCGCTGGCCGGACTCCCCGAGGTGCTCGAGCTGCCCGCCGACCGCCCGCGTCCCAGGGTCGCGTCCATGGCAGGCGCCGAGGTGGGCTTCGAGATCGACTCGGCGACAGCGGGTCTCGTCCGCGAGCTCGCTGCCCAGCGCGGCGTGACCGAGTTCATGGTCATCCATGCGGCACTCGCGGTACTGCTGTCGCGGCTCTCGGCCACCGACGACATCGCCATCGGCACCCCGATCGCCGGTCGCGGCGACGCCGCTCTGGACCCGCTGGTCGGGATGTTCGTGAACACGCTGGTCCTGCGGACCGTGGTCGACCCGGCGCAACGGTTCGCCGACCTCCTCGACGTGGTGCGGGTCACCGATCTCGATGCGTTCGCACATGCCGACGCGCCCTTCGAGGCGGTCGTCGACGCGCTCGCACCGTCCCGGTCCGAGGCGTTCGCCCCGCTCACCCAGATCCTGCTGACCGTCGACCCCACGCCCGCGGATCCGTCCACGCTCGTCGCCGACATCGACGACCTGGCCGTCGAAGTGGTGGAGACCGAGGAGAACTCGGCGAAGGTGGACCTGACGGTCGGTCTGCGCGGCGGACGCGGCGGGTCTTGGATCGGTCGCGTCAACTACGCCACCGACCTGTTCGACGAGGCGACGGTCGCGCGGATGATGGACCGTTTCGCCCGGTTGCTGCACGAGCTGGTCACCGATCCGACCGTGCCGGTCGGGGACGCTGACCTGCTCGACACCGCCGAGCGCGACATGATCACCCCGGTCGGCCGCCGACCCGCGATCCCGGCCGTGCCGCTGGCGGAGCTGTTCGCCGCCGCGGTCCGGCGTGGCGGAACCGACCGCACCGCGGTCGTCGACCCCGACCGCACCCTCACCTACGGTGAACTCGACTCGGCGTCGAACCGGCTGGCTCGTCACCTGCTGGGCCAGGGCATCGGCCGCGGAACGCTGGTGGCACTGGTGATCCCGCGTTCGGTCGACCTCATGGAGGCGATCTGGGCAGTCGCCAAGACCGGTGCCGGATACGTGCCGATCGACCCGGACTACCCGGCCGACCGTGTCGCACACATGATCTCGGACTCGGGTGCGACCATCGGGCTCACCCGGACCGGTGTTGCCGACGTGAGTGCTTTCGGGGGGCGCTGGATCGACCTCGACGCCGACGTGGACGCCGTGTCGGCACACGACGACGCACCGGTCACCGACCTGGATCGCGGCGTCGCGGTGCGTACCGACGACACCGCCTACGTGATCTACACGTCGGGGTCGACCGGCTTGCCCAAGGGTGTGGCCGTGACCCACGGCGGCCTCGCGAACTTCGGTGCCGAGGCGGTCAAGAGGTCCGGGGTCACGCGGGAATCGCGTGTGCTCGGGTTCGCCTCACCGAGTTTCGACGCCTTCGTCCTCGAGTATCTGCTGGCCTTCACCGCGGGCGCGGCGGTCGTCTACCGTCACCGTGACGCGGTGGCCGGCGCGCCGCTCGCGGAGTTCATGCGCGAACAGCGGATCACCCACACGTTCCTGACCCCGACGGTGCTGTCGTCACTCGATCCCGCCGAACTCCCGCACCTGGAATCGGTGTGGGCGGGCGGCGAGGCCGTACCGGAGACGTTGCGCGACCGCTGGAGTCGATTCGTCGCCTTCCGCAATGTGTACGGCCCGACCGAGACCACGATCGTGATCACCGTCGCCCCGCCGACGCACGCCGGCGAACCGTTGTACATCGGGCCTCCCATCGACGGCATCGACCTGCTGGTGCTCGACGGTCGGCTCCGTCCCGTGCCGGTCGGGGTGGCGGGCGAACTCTACGTCAGCGGACCGGCTCTCGCGCGCGGCTACCTCGACCGCGCGAGTCTGACCGCCGAGCGCTTCGTCGCCGATCCCCACGGCGAGCCGGGGGAGCGGATGTATCGCACCGGCGACATCGTGCGATGGGCTCGTGACCGAGACGGCGCGCTGACGGTCGACTACGTCGGACGCAGCGACGACCAGATCAAGCTCCGCGGTCTGCGCATCGAACTCGGTGAGATCGAGAACGTCCTGACCGATCACCCGTCCGTGGCCTCCGCGGTCGTCGTGGGGGTCGACGCCGACGGCGGACTCGCCGCGAGCGGACAGTCGGTGGTGGCCGCGCTGGCCGCCTACGTGGTGCCCCGCGACACCGTCGAGATCGCTTCGCTGCGCGAGCATCTCGCGGATCGGCTGCCCCTGTTCATGGTGCCCGCGAGCATCACCGTCCTCGACGCGCTCCCGCTGACCCCGGTGGGCAAGCTGGACCGCCGTGCGTTGCCCGCGCCCACGATCGAGGTCGAATCCGACCACGTGGAGCCCGAGAACGCGGTCGAGCAGCAGCTCGCCTCGATCATCGCCGGCCTGCTGGGGCTCGAACGCGTCAGCGTCACCGACTCGTTCTTCGCCCTCGGCGGCGACTCGATCATGTCGATCCAGGTCGCGTCGGCCTGCCGCGCGGCGGGTATCGACGTCTCACCGCGGGACATCTTCGAGCACAAGACGGTTCGCGCCATTGCCCGTGCCGTCGGCGCCCGCGGCGACCGGGTACCCGCCCTGGCGGAACTGCCCGGTGGCGGCGTCGGTCCGATGACCGTCCCGCCGGTGGTCTCCTGGGTCCTGGAACACACCGACGACGTCTCGGACTTCGCCGACTTCTCCCAGTCGATGGTGCTGACCGCACCCGAGGGGCTCACCGTCGAGATCGCGCAGGAACTCCTGGCGCAGGTGGTCGACGTCCACCCCATGTTGGGTGCCTCGGTCGAACCCGGCGGGAGCGCGGGCGACTGGCGGATGCACACCGGCGTCGCGCCGCTGCAACCCGGTGCGGTGACCGCGATGACGAGTTCGGCGCCCGTCGGCGAACCCGGCTTCTCCGACACCGTCGTCGCCGCCTTCGAGGACGCCTCCGGCCGCCTCGACCCGACCGCCGGGCGGCTGGTCGCAGCCGTGCTGGTCAGCGCCCCGGACGGCGATGCGCGTCTCGTGGTCGTCATCCATCACCTCGGTGTCGACGCCGTCTCGTGGCGGGTGATCATCGAGGACCTGCTGACCGCCTGGGCGCAGCATCAAGGGGGCCAGGCGTATTCGCTGCGACCGGAGACGACCTCGGCGCGTGCGTTCACCGCGGCGCTCGACGCCCAGCGGGCCGGACGCTCGGACGAGTTGCGCTACTGGCTGGATCGGTCGCCGGAACGGGTCACCGACCTCGGTGGTGCCCTCGACCGTGCACGTGACCGCATGTCGACCACCGACACCGTCGTGCACACCGTCGGCTCGGCGGTCACCGAGGCGCTGCTGACGACGGTGCCGACCGCCTTCCGCGGCAACGTCAACGACGCCCTCGTCGCGGCGCTGGCGCGCGCGGTCCGGTCCTGGCAGCAGGCCCGGGAGATCGCGGATGACCAGCCGGTGACGTTGCTGCTCGAGGGCCACGGCCGGTACGAAGAAGCTCTGCTGCACGGAACCGATCCGCGGACCGTGGACCTGTCCCGGACCGTCGGGTGGTTCACCACCATCGCACCGCTGGCCATCGACGTGCGCGGCGACTCCGTGCAAACGGTCAAGGTCGCCAAGGAAGAGCGGGTCGGACAGCCCGACAACGGAATCGGCTACGGACTGCTGCGCTACGGCGACACCGAGCTGTCTCGTCGGCCGTTGCCGAGCATAGGATTCAACTACCTCGGCAACGTCGCCGGGACCGCATCCGCCGGCGAGAACGCCGCCGCGGACGATGCGGGCATGCCGTTCCTGCCCGACCCGGCGGCACCGCGACTCCCGGGCACGGTCACCGGCGCCATGGTCGTCCCGAATGTGTTGAGCATCAACGCCGGTACCGCGATCGGCCAGGACGGCCGGGAGTTCGTCGCCGGCTTCACCTTCCCGCGGGGGGTGCTCACCGCTGCCGATGTCGACGACCTCGCACGGCGCTGGGACTCCGAACTCGCGACGATCGTCGACGAGGTCGCCCGCGTCGGCGACCCGGGGCTCTCGCCGTCGGATGTCCTCGGCGCACGCGTCACCCAGGACGATCTCGATCACCTCGCCCGGCGGTATCCGGGTGCCGACGTGTGGCCGCTCTCGCCGTTGCAGCGGGGCCTGCAGTTCCAGGCCGAGCTCGCCGCGGCGGGCCGCGAGGCCGGGGCGGTGGATGTCTACACCGCGCAGGCGGTCGTCACGCTCAAGGGCGACGTCGACGCCGACCGTCTCGCCGAGGCCGTGCGCGAGGTCTTCGTCCGCCACCGTGTGCTGCGGTCCAGCTTCGTGCGCGTCCCCAGCGGTGAGGTCGTCGCGGTTGTTCCGGATACGGTCGACA
The DNA here is from genome assembly GCF_000143885.2 of Gordonia sp. KTR9. Classification (NCBI taxonomy): domain Bacteria; kingdom Bacillati; phylum Actinomycetota; class Actinomycetes; order Mycobacteriales; family Gordoniaceae; genus Gordonia; species Gordonia sp. KTR9. Next base: position 4,248,424 of record NC_018581.1, on the reverse strand, counting down.
TCCCTTGGCGGACAGTTGATATCGAATCGACTGACACGCCGGGGGCCGGTGCCGGCCGGGACGGCGACAGCGGTGTCGCCGCGGTGGCCCAGGCCGAGCGCGTCACGCCGTTCGATCTCGAATCCGGCCCGCTCATGCGGTTCGTCCTCGTCCGCAGTGGCGCGCGGTCGACGCTGGTCGTCACCAGCCACCACATCCTGATCGACGGCTGGTCGAGCCCGCTGATCATGGCCGATCTGTTCGCGCTGTATGCCACCGGTCAGACCTACACCGGCACCGTCGCCGCCGAGGCCGGTGCGCAGGGGGACTATCTCGACTACCTGCGGTACATCGCCGCATCCGACACCGACGCGGGTCTGGCGGCGTGGCGCTCGGTACTGGCCGCGGTCGACGAGCCGACGCTTGTCGGCGCGGGCCGTGAGGCGACTTCCGATCAGCTGCCGCGCGACCACAGCGTACTGCTCCCGGCCGAGATCACCTCTGCCGTCGAGGATCTCACGCGTGCACGAGGGGTCACCGTCTCGACGGTGATGCAGTTCGCCTGGGCGGTGCTGCTGTCGCGCATCACCGGGCAGCAGTCGGTCGTCTTCGGCGAGACCGTCTCCGGTCGCCCAGCCGATCTGGACGGCGTCGAGACGATGGTCGGCCTCTTCATCAACACGCTGCCCGCCGTCGCGGATGTCGATCCGAACGCGCGGGCCGCCGACGTCCTCGACGCGCTGCAGGCCTCGAAGGTCGCGGTGCTCGACCACCAGCACCTCGGCTTGCCCGAGCTGACGGCCCTCGTCGGCCGCGGACAGCTGTTCGACACCCTCGCGGTGCACGAGTCCTACCCGGTCGACGCCCAGTCGCTGAAGCAGGGGGCCGACGCGGGCGGCATCGGGATCGAGGATCTCGACGCGACCGACTCGACCCACTATCCGCTGAACCTGGTGACCGGCGTGGTCGGCGACCGCATCGAGCTCAAACTGAAGTACCTGCCCGCGGCCTTCGACGAGCGACAGGTGCAGGTGTACTCCGATGCGCTGGTCCGAATCCTGACCGGTGTCGTCGCGGATCCGGCCATCGAGGTCGGGGCGATCTCGCTGCTCGACGACGCGGAGTACCGCCGCGAGATCACACCGCCGGTCACCCGCACGGCGAACACCGACTCGTCGCTGGTGGAACTGTTCGGCCGTTCGGTGGTCGCACATGCCGAGCGTCCGGCCGTCACCGACACCGAGACCTCGGTCGACTACCGCGAACTCGGCCGGCGGTCGGCGGCGATCGCCGCGTCCCTGCGGGCACGAGGCGTCCGGTCCGGGGATCTCGTCGCCGTGGCGACGTCCCGGGGCATCGATCTCGTCGCGTCGATCCTGGGTGTGCTGCGTTGCGGCGCGGGCTACCTGCCGCTGGACACCACCAACCCGGTCGACCGTCTGCGCTTCATCGTCGACGATTCCGCACCGAGCGCGGTGATCGTCGACGACACGACCGCGGACCTCGAGCTGTGGTCGCAACTGGGGGCGACACCGGTGGTGCCGGTCGGGCGGCTCGTGGCCGACGGTGCCGGTGCGAGTCCGGAAACCGCTGCGGTTCATCCCGATTCGCGCGCCTACGTGATCTACACGTCGGGCTCCACGGGGCGCCCCAAGGGCGTCGAGGTCACCCATCGCGATGTCGTCACGCTGATGGACACCGCCGCTGGTGATTTCGAGTTCGACGAGACCGACGTGTGGACGATGTTCCATTCGTACGCGTTCGACTTCTCGGTCTGGGAGTTGTGGGGACCGCTGCTGACCGGCGGCCGTCTCGTGCTCGTGGACCGTGACCTGGCCCGGGCTCCGGAGGAGTTCCTCGACCTGCTGGCGCGCGAACACGTGACCGTGCTGAGCCAGACGCCGTCGGCGTTCTATCAGCTCGCCGAGGCCCGCCGGCGCCGCAGGACCGCACTGTCGTTGCGCTACATCGTGTTCGGCGGCGAGGCTCTCAGCTTCGAACAGGTCCGCCGCTGGTTCGACGACCATCCGGGCGAGACCACGTCGCTGGTCAACATGTACGGCATCACCGAGACGACCGTGCACGTCAGCTTCCGTCCGCTCGACCCGCAGTCGGTGACGGCCGACGACGCGAGCTTCATCGGCCGCCCGCTCGGCTCGCTGGCCATCCACGTACTGGACGACCGTCTGCGTCCGGTGCCCGAGGGCATCGTCGGCGAGATGTACGTCACCGGTGGGCAACTCGCGCAGGGGTACCTGAAACGTGCCGGGCTGTCGTCGACACGTTTCGTGGCCTCGCCCTACGGTGAGCCCGGATCCCGGATGTACCGCACGGGCGATCTGGCCCGCCGCGTGGGCGAGGACATCGAGTACCTCGGCCGCGGTGACGCTCAGGTCCAGTTGCGTGGCTACCGGATCGAGTTCGGTGAGATCGAGGCGGCGCTCCTGGCCGTGCCGGGTGTGAGTGCGGCGGCCGCGCGTGTCGTCGACATCCCCGGCCGCGGTGAGCAACTCATCGGCTACCTCGTCCGCGACACGGAGAACGCGGTCGAGGTCGCCGAGGTCCGGCGAATCGCCGGCCGTGCGGTGCCGTCGTACATGGTCCCGGACCAGATCGTCGACCTCGAGACCCTGCCCCTGACGGCGAACGGCAAGCTCGATCGTGAGGCCCTGCCGGTACCCGACTCGGCCACCGTCGTCGAGGATGTCGTCGCGCCCGCCGGCCCGCAGGAGACCGCGGTCGCGCAGGTCTTCGCCGAGGTGCTCGGCGTCGACGAGATCGGGGTCACGACAAGCTTCTTCGACCTCGGCGGCAATTCGCTGTCGGCGACCCGCCTCGCCTCCCGCATCGCCGATGCGCTCGGCGCCGAGGTGTCGGTACGGGACGTGTTCGAGGCGCCGTCGGTCCGTGATCTGGTGACGGCCGTGTCCGGACGTGGATCCGGTCTGCCGCCGGTGACGGTCGTGTCGCCGCGCCCGGAGCGGGTCCCGCTGTCTTTCGCACAGCAACGCCTGTGGTTCATCAACAGGTTCGAGGCCGCGTCGTCGGCATACAACATCCCGATCGCACTGCGGTTGCGCGGCGACCTCGACACCGACGCGCTGCGGGCCGCGGTGGCCGACCTCGTCGCACGACAAGCCGTGTTGCGCACCACCTTCCCCGAGATCGACGGCGTCCCCCACCAGCGCATCGACGGTCCGGACGAGGTCGACCGGCTGGACTGGGCGGTCGTCGGCTCCCAGTCCGAGATCGAGTCCGCGGTGACCGACGGCTTCGATGTCACCGTCGACTGGCCGATCCGCGCCCGCCTGTGGCCGGTGAGCGCGGGTGAATTCGTCTTCGTGGTGGTCGTCCACCACATCGCCGCCGACGGCGAGTCGATGAAACCGATGCTCGCCGACCTGCTCACCGCGTACGGCGCCCGCGCCGAGGGCCGCGATCCGGTGTTCGCCCCGCTGGAGGTGGAGTTCGCCGACTACGCGCTCTGGCAGCACGACGTCTTCGGCTCGGCCGGCGACCCCGACTCGCTCATCGCCGCCCAGCTCGACCACTGGATCAGCAGGCTCTCCGGTGCGCCGGATCTGCTCGAACTGCCCACCGACCGGCCGCGTCCGGCCGTGGCGTCGCAGCGCGGCGCCCGGTTCGACTTCGAGATCCCGACCGAGGTCGGGACCGCGATCGAACGGGTGGCGGCCGAGCGGGCGGTCACCCCGTTCATGGTCGTGCACGCGGCCCTCGCAGTCCTGCTCGCGCGGCTCTCGTCCGGCGACGACATCGTCATCGGTACCCCGATCGCCGGGCGCGGGAAGGCGTCCCTCGACCCGCTCGTGGGCATGTTCGTGAACACGCTCGTCCTCCGGGTCCCGGTCGACGGCACCGAGTCCTTCGAGTCCCTGCTGGACCGCGTGCGAACGACCGATCTGGATGCCTTCGCGAACGCCGACGTTCCGTTCGAGACGCTCGTGGAGAAGCTGAACCCGGTCCGGACGGAGGCCTTCGCCCCGCTCGCCCAGGTGAATCTCACGTTCGACCAGTCGGCCTCGGCCGACTTCGCGATCGACGCCGAACAGGGCGGATCCGTCGGCGACCTGAGCTTCGAACCGCTGCCGCAGGAGGCTCCGGGCGCGAAGGTCGACCTGAACTTCGCGATCGACCGCGGGGACGACGGACGCCGGTGGGCCGGTTCGGTCATCTACGCGACCGACCTCTTCGACCCCTCGACGATCGACACCCTCACCCAGCGGCTCGTCGCGATTCTGACCGGTGTGCTGAGCGCACCGTCTCGTCCCGTCGGCGACACCGACCTCGTGCTGCCTGCCGAGTCGTCGCGTCTCGACGACTTCGCGGTGGGCGCGCGGGTCGAGGTGGGGGCACCGCAGACCGTCGCCGATCTCGTGGCGGCGAACGCCGCGTCGGCTCCCGATGCGCCCGCGGTCATCTTCGACGACCGCGTGGTCGACCAGACCGAATTCGCGGCGCGCGTCTCGCTGCTGGCCCGCGAGCTCGTCGACGCGGGTGTCGGTCCCGATGTCGCCGTCGGCGTCTGTCTCGACCGTTCGGTGGAGATCATGGTCGCGGTGCACGGAATCGTCGCGGCCGGTGGCCAATACGTTCCCATCGACACGGAGAGCCCGGCCGAACGCGGGCAGTACATCCTCGACACCGCGCGTGTGTCGACCGTCGTCGTCGGCCCCGGGCCGGTCCCCGCCGTCCTCGACGACTTCCGGGGCCGGATCCTGCGCGTCGACGCCTCGGCCGCGCTGCCGGATGCGCCCGTGCCTCCGGTGACCGATGCCGACCGTCTCGGTGTCGTGCATCCGGACAACGCCGTATACACGATCTTCACGTCCGGATCGACGGGACGGCCGAAGGGCGTCACCGTCACCCATGGTGCGCTGCGCAACACCCTCGCATGGTTCAGCGACTCGAACGGCGAAGGGCCGCATCGGTTCCTGCTCAAGACCCCGTACACCTTCGACGCCTCGGTCTGGGAGTTCTTCGGTCCGGTGTTCACCGCCTCGGCGGTTGTCGTCGCCGAACCGGGCGGACACCGCGACCCGCGTCACCTCGCCGGGCTCATCGAGCGCCACGGTGTCACCACGGTCAAATTCGTGCCCTCCATGCTCGCCGCCTTCCTCGACGGCGCCACCGGTGTCGGCATCGAGAGGCTCGCCGGCCTGCGCCGCATCTTCTCCGGTGGCGAGGCGCTCCTCCCGGGTCTCGCGTCGGGACTGGCCGCCGCGCTCCCGGATGCGTTGCTGGTCAACCAGTACGGCCCCACCGAAGCCGTCGTCGACATCACCTATGGCGCCGTCACCCGGCCGCCGGCCCAGAACATCCCGATCGGTACCCCGGTCTGGAATTCGACGGTGCGCGTACTCGACGCACGCCTGCGTCCGGTCCCCGTCGGAGTGGCCGGCGAGCTGTACCTGGGCGGGGTCCAGCTGGCGCGTGGGTACGCCTCACGACCCGGGCTCACCGCCCAGACCTTCGTCGCCGACCCGTTCGGGCCGGCGGGCGCGAGGCTGTACCGCACCGGTGACCGTGGGCGCTGGAACGCCGCGGGTGAGCTCGAATACCTGGGCCGCAACGACTTCCAGGTGAAGCTGCGTGGTCAGCGCATCGAACTGGGCGAGATCGAGTCGGTGCTGGGATCGGCGCCGGGTGTCGTGCACACCGCCGTGACCGTCGCCGCCCCGGCCGGGGGCGGCGAGCAGCTGGTCGCCTACCTGGCGGCCGGACCGGGCGTCGAGCTCGACGCCGACACGGTCAAGGACGTCGCGCGGCGCGGGCTCCCGGAGTTCATGGTGCCGACGACGTGGATGGTCGTGGACCGGATGCCGCTGACCACCTCGGGCAAGGTCGATCGTCGTGCGCTTCCGGCACCGGAGTTCACCGCCGGCGAGTACGTGTCCCCGGCCGAGGGCCAGGAGTCCGAGGTCGCCGAGATCTTCGCCGGGCTGCTCGACGTCGCCCGGGTCGGCGCGACCGACGACTTCTTCGCCATCGGTGGCACATCCCTGTCCGCGATGCGGCTGGCCGCCCGGATCTCCGACGCCCTCGGGGTCGAGGTGTCGGTGCGGGACATCTTCGACGCTCCGACGGTGCGCGAGCTGGTGGCGCGCACCCGCGAGCGCGGCCGGGCCCTGCCGCCGGTCGTCGCGGCGTCCCCGCGGCCGGACCGCATCCCGCTGTCCTTCGCCCAGCAACGGATGTGGTTCATCAACCAGTTCGATCCGACGTTGCCGACGTACAACATCCCGACCGTCGTCCGGATGGTCGGTGACCTCGACGTGGCGGCACTGCGCGCGGCGATCGTCGACGTCGTGGTCCGTCACGAGGTCCTGCGCACCACGTTCGCCCAGGACGACAACGGCCCGTTCCAACGCGTCTCGGCTGCCGACGAGGTCCCCGCGCGGCTCGAGTTCTCCGTTGTCACGACGGCCGAGGACTTCGAGCGCACGGTCACCCGCGGGTTCGACGTGTCCCGGGAGTGGCCGGTTCGGGCCTGCCTGTGGCAGGTCGACGCCGAGACCCACGTGCTGGGCGTCGTCACCCACCACATCGCCTCCGACGGTGAATCCCGCAAGCCGCTCGTCGCCGATGTCGTGACCGCCTACGTCGCCCGAAGTGCCGGGGACGCACCGGTTTTCGAGCCTCTGGAGATCCAGTTCGCCGACTACGCGATCTGGCAGCACGAGGTGCTCGGTTCGGCCGACGACCCCGATTCGGTCCTCGGCCGGCAGCTCGCCCACTGGACCGGACGCCTGGCCGGACTGCCCGACGTCCTGGAACTGCCGACCGATCACGACCGCCCGGCCGTCGCCTCCACACGGGGCGGGCGCATCGCGTTCGAGATCCCCGCCGAGGTCGCCGACGCGGTGAACTCCGCGGCACGTGCCCACGGCGTCACGCCGTTCATGGTCGTGCACGCCGCGCTCGCGGTGCTGCTGGCGCGACTGTCCGCCACCGACGACATCGCGATCGCCACCCCGGTGGCCGGTCGTGGATCGCGCGTCCTCGACCCGGTCGTCGGCATGTTCGTCAACACCTTGGTGCTCCGCTCCCGCATCGTCCCGGGAATGACGGTCGACGAGGTGCTGGCCCAGGTGCGCGCAACCGATCTCGACGCGTTCACCAACGCCGACATCCCATTCGAGACCCTCGTCGAACACCTCGACCCCATCCGTTCCGAGGCCTTCGCGCCGCTCGCGCAGGTCCTGTTCACCCTGGACCAGCCCGCCGCCGGTGGCGCCTCCGGTTCCGACGCGGCAGTCCTGTCCGGACTCACGATCACACCGGTCGAACCACCCGAGGTGTCGGCACAGCTCGACCTGGCCTTCGCGGTCGCCGCCGACGTGCCCGGCCGGCCGTGGACGGGAACCGTCATCTACGCGCGCGATCTCTTCGAGGCCGATACGGTGAGCGAACTCGCCGGTCGGCTGGTGGCCCTGCTGCGGGACATGACCGATTCCGGCCGTGCGACGCGCGCGGTCGGGGATCTCGCACTCGTCTCCGGGACCGACCGCGCACAGGTCGACGACTGGTCCGTCGGTGCGACACAGGAGTTCGGCGAACCCGTCATCCCCGCGGCCGTCGCCGCGCGGATCGCCGCCGACCCCGCCACGGTCGCGATCGAGTTCGAGGGCCGCCGACTCACCTATGGGGAATTCGGTTCGCGCGTGGCCGATCTCGCACGCACACTCATCGGGCTCGGGGTCGGGCCCGAGGTGGCGGTCGGGATCTGCATCGACCGGTCGGTCGAGATGGTCGTCGCCGTACACGCCGTGCACGCCGCAGGCGGACAGTACGTCCCGATCGACACCGCGGCTCCCGCCGACCGCGTGCAGTACATGATCGACACCGCGCGGGTGCGGCTCGTGCTGTCGGCGTCGGGTGCCCGACCGTCGGCCATCGAGGGTCTCGGCGATTTGGTCACCGTCCTCGACGTCGATGCCTCGAAGGCGGTCGGTGAGGCCGAGCCGGTCACCGACGCCGAACGGCTGGCCCCGCTCCGTGGCGACCACGCCGCGTACACGCTGTTCACGTCCGGGTCCACCGGTCGCCCCAAGGGCGTGACGGTCTCGCACGCATCCGTGATGAACCGCCTCTGGTGGGGACTCGGTGAGTTCCCGTGGGCGGTCGGCGACCGGATCGTGCAGAAGACGCCGTACACCTTCGATGTCTCGGTGCCCGAGCTCTTCGGTCCGTTGCTGACCGGGGCGACCATGGTCGTCGCCCGCCCGGGTGGCCACACCGATCCGGACTATCTCGCGGACCTGATCGTGTCCACCGAGGCCACCTCGGTCCACTTCGTGCCGTCGATGATGTCGATCTTCCTCGATCTCGTACCGGCTGCTCGGTTTGCCGAGATGTCCTCGCTGCGATGGGTTTTCGCCTCCGGTGAGGCTCTGCCGCCGGCGGTCGTCGCGAAGGTCGCGGCAGTGTTGCCGGGCGTCGCGATCGTCAACCTCTTCGGTCCCACCGAGGCGGCGGTCGAGGTGGCCGTCGCCGACGTCTCGTCGGCGCCCGCGCTCATCCCGATCGGGACCCCCGTGGCGAACACGTCCACCTGGGTGCTCGATGCCCGGTTGCGGCCCGTCCCGGCCGGGGTTCCCGGCGAGCTCTACCTCGGTGGCGTCCAGCTCGCGCGCGGCTACGCGGCGCGTCCCGACCTGTCCGCCGAGCGGTTCGTCGCAGACCCGTTCGGGGCGCCCGGTTCACGCCTGTACCGCACCGGCGACCTCGTGCGGTGGCGTGCCGACGGGACCCTGGAATATCTGGGCCGCACCGACTTCCAGGTGAAGTTGCGCGGCCAGCGTATCGAGCTCGGCGAGATCGAATCGGTGATCGCGACCGTCGCGGGTGTCGTGCACACCGCGGTGACCGTGGCCAAGGCGCCCACCGGCGCCGATCACCTCGTCGGCTACGTCGCCCCTGCGGACGTCGACCTCGACCTGGTCAAGTCGACCGTGGCCGCCGAACTGCCCGAGTACATGCGGCCGACGATCTGGGTGCGGCTGCCGCACCTCGAACTCAACACCGCCGGCAAGATCGACCGGAAGGCGCTGCCGGAACCGGACTTCGGGGTCCACACCGACGTCCACGTGGCACCCGCGACCGCGACCGAGGAAGTCCTCGCGTCCATCGTCGCCCACCTGATCGGGCTCGATCGGGTGTCGGTCACCGAGTCCTTCTTCGCTCTCGGCGGCGACTCGATCATGTCGATCCAGCTCGCGTCGGCGGCCCGCGCCGCCGGACTCGACCTGTCGCCGCGGGAGATCTTCGAACGCCGCACCATCCGCGCGATGGCCGCGGCCGCCGACGACGATGCGGCGCGGCTGCCGATGCTGGAGGAGTCCGAGCAGGCGGGCGCCGGTTCGCTCGCGGTGTCGCCGGTCGTGCACTGGATGATCGAACACGCCCAGGACGCAGCCGACTTCGCCGACTTCGTGCAGGCCGCAGTTCTGCGGGCGCCGGCCGGACTCGACGTCGCGTCGCTGGCCGGCCTGCTCTCGGCGGCCGTCGAGAGCCACCCGATGCTCAGCGCGAGCCTGGAACTCGTCGAGGGGGAGTGGCGATCGTCGGCCGGTGGCCGGTTCGACGCCGCGGACGCGGTCATCGAGGCCACCAGCACCGCCGCGACCGGCACCGAGGCGTTCGACGTCGATGTCCGCACCGCATTCGAGACCGTCTCGGCCACCCTGGATCCGAGTACCGGGCGCCTGGTGCGTGCCGCGCTGATCCACGATCGGGACGGCGTCGGCCGGGTCCTGCTCGTCATCCACCACCTCGGTGTCGATGCCGTGTCGTGGCCCATCCTCATCGAGGACCTGATCACCGGGTGGGCACAGCTCTCCGACGGTCGGGACATCGAGCTGCGCGCCGAACAGACCAGCGCGCAGGCGTGGACGAACACCCTCGCCGCGAAGTCCGGATCGTGGTCCGATCAGGTGGATCACTGGCTGGACCGGTTGCCCTCGCGACCCACCCCGCTCGGCGTCACGCTGGACCGCGACCAGGACCGGATGGCGACCGAACGGCACATCTCGCACGAGATCTCGCCGACGGTCACCCGGTCGGTGTTGACCACGGTGCCGGAAGCATTCGGCGGCAACGTCAACGACGTGTTGCTCGGCGCCTTCGCCCGGGCGGTCCGATCGTGGCAGTCGCGCCGCGAGATCAACGACACCGCACCGGTCACCGTCCTCACCGAGGGACACGGCCGATACGAAGAGGTGCTCGCCACCGGCGAGGCGGCGCGCCGCGCGGACCTGTCCCGGACGGTCGGCTGGTTCACCACGCTCGTACCGGTGCGCCTCGACCCCGGCGCCGACGTCGTGCACGCGGTGAAGGCGGCGAAGGAGGAGCGACTCGCGCAGCCGGACAACGGGATCGGTTTCGGTTGGCTCCGGTACGGACAGTCCGCCGAGCTGGCCGCACGTCCACTCCCGAGCATCTCCTTCAACTACTTCGGGGCCGGCGGCGGCGCTGCCGCTTCCGAATCCGAGCCCCTGCCGTTCACCAATGCGCCGGACGCTCCGATCCTCGGGTCGTCGGCGTCCGGACGGATGGTGGCGCTGAGTGCTCTGGGGGTCAGCGTGACCACGGCGCACGACGAGCAGGGAAACCGCCGGCTCGTCGCCGGGGCGAGTTTCCCGCAGGCGCTGTTCGCGGCCGACGAGGTCGCGGACCTGCTGGAGCTGTGGGCGGCCGAACTGTCGGCTCTCACGGACCTGGTGAACCGCGGCACCCGGATCGGTCTGTCCCCGTCGGACGTCCCGGGTACGCACGTGACCCAGCGCGATCTCGACGACCTGGCCCGCACGTACCCGGGCTCGGCGGTGTGGCCGCTGACCCCGTTGCAGCAGGGTCTGTACTTCCAGGCCCAGCTGGCAGCCGCCGGCGCGGACGCCGGTGCGGTCGACGTCTACGTGACCCAGGTCGTCCTGACGCTCGGCGGCCGGGTCGACGGCGAGCGCCTGCGCGGCGCGGCCGAGCAGTTGTTCGCCCGGCACCGGGTCATGCGCTCGGCCTACCTCCGCACCGGTGGCGGTGCCGTCGTCGCGGTGATTCCCGCGGAGGTCGAGATCCCCTGGCGGGTCGTCGAACTCCCGGCAGACGAACCGGGTGACACGGTGGCCGCGGAGATCCAGCGGATCGTCGACGCCGAACGCCTCACGCGTTTCGATCTGGGTCGCCCGCCGCTGGTGCGATTCGTGCTGGTGTGGCACGGCGATCAGGCGCATCTCGTGGTGACCAACCACCACATCCTGATGGACGGGTGGTCGGGTCCGCTCGTCCTGGCCGACCTCCTCGCGCTCTACGCCACCGGCGAGACCTACACCGGCCAGACCGGCGCGACCGGTCTCGACTTCGCCGATCACGTGCGGCGACTGGCTGCTTCGGATCGCGATGCGGGACTTGCCGTCTGGCGAGAGGTGCTCGAACCCGTCGAGGGACCGACCCTCGTGGCGCCCGGCCTGGAGGCGACCGACGACGAACTCCCCCGTCAGTACCGGGTGATGCTCGACGAGGAGACCACCGCGGGTCTCGAGGAACTGACCCGGACCGAGGGCGTCACCGTCGCGACGGTGATGCAGTTCGCGTGGGCCGTGCTCCTGTCGCGGATGACCGGCAGTCGCGTCGTCGTCTTCGGCGAGACCGTCTCCGGGCGCCCGGCCGATCTGCCCGGTGTCGAGACCATGGTCGGTCTGTTCATCAACACGCTGCCCAGCGTCGTCGACGTCGACCCGGCGTCGACCATCGTCGAGGTGCTCCGCCGGCTGCAGTCGTCGAAGGTGGCGGTGATGGACCACCAGCACCTCGGTCTGGCCGAGCTGACCGCCCTCACCGGGACGAACCAGCTGTTCGACACGCTGACCGTGCACGAGTCGTTCCCCATCGACACCGACGCGCTGTCGTCGCCGGACACGGTGCCCGACGGGCTGACCGATGGCCTGGTCGTCGCGGACGTCGACTCGCGCAGCACCACGCACTACCCGATCAACCTGATCACCGCCGCGGCGGGCGGCCGGGTGTCGTTGCAGCTCAAGTACCTTCCCGCCGCTTTCGGTGACGACCAGATCCGGGTCTTCGGCGACGTGCTGGTGCACATCCTGGAGACGGTCGCCCGTCGGCCCCGCGAGCTCACCGCCGACCTCGCGCTGGTGTCGGAGACCCAGGGCCTCGACGTCGCGGCGTGGTCTCGCGGAACCGAGGTCGAGATCAGCGGCGACCACACCGTGGTCGACCTGGTCGCCGACGCCCGCGCGCGTGCGGCCGACCGGCCCGCGATCCTCTTCGGCGATCGCGTCGTCGACTACACCGAGTTCTCGGCACGCGTGAGCACGCTTGCGCGCGAACTGATCTCGCTCGGAGTCGGTCCGGATGTCGCGGTCGGCGTCTGCATCGACCGATCGGTCGAGGTGATGGTGGCCGTGCACGCGATCGTGGCGGCCGGCGGCCAGTACGTGCCGATCGACACCGAGTCCCCGGTCGAGCGGACCCGGTACATGCTCGACACGGCCGGCGTCGCCCTGGTCCTGACCGGTCGGGACCGGCCGGAAGCGCTCGCGGACATCGACCTGCCGGTGGTCGTCGTCGACGCCTCGGGACCCGTCGACCTCGCGGTCGCGCCGGTCGGAGCCCGCGACCGGAGTCGGCGCGTGCTGCCGGGTCACGCCGTCTACACGATCTTCACGTCCGGTTCGACGGGACGTCCGAAGGGCGTCACCGTCACCCACGGCGCACTCCGCAACACCCTGGAGTGGTTCAGCGAATCGAACGGACCGGGCGAGCACGTCTTCCTCCTGAAGACGCCCTACACCTTCGACGCATCCGTGTGGGATTACTTCGGCGGCATCCACGCCGCATCCCCCGTGGTCGTCGCCGAACCCGGTGGGCACCGGGACCCCGTCTACATGGCCCGGCTCATCGAACGTCACCGCGTGACGACCGCGAAGTTCGTCCCGTCGATGCTCGCGGCGTTCCTCGACGGTGCGACCGGCGCCGGCGACGCCGACCTCGGATCGATGCGACGGATCTTCTCCGGCGGCGAGGCGTTGAGCCCCGCGCTGGCCGGCGGCCTGCTGCGGTTGCTCCCGGAACTCGGGTTGTACAACCAGTACGGTCCGACCGAGGCGACCGTGGACATCACCTACGGCCGCGTGGACGCGCCGGCGCCGAACATCCCGATCGGCTCACCGGTGTGGAACTCCACGGTGTACGTCCTCGATGATCGACTGCGTCCGGTACCCCCCGGCGTTCCGGGCGAGATGTACCTCGGCGGACCGCAGCTGGCACGCGGCTATGCCTCCCGTCCGGGCCTCACCGCCGAGACCTTCGTCGCCAATCCCTTCGACCCGCGCGGCGGACGGCTCTACCGCACCGGGGACCGGGCACGGTGGAACACCGACGGCGTCCTGGAGTACCTGGGACGCGCCGACTTCCAGGTGAAGCTCCGCGGACAGCGGATCGAGCTGGGCGAGATCGAGTCGGTGCTGGCCTCCGCACCCGGTGTCGTACACGTCGCGGTCGTCGTCGCGACCGCGCCCGGCGGGGGCGAGCAGCTCGTCGCCTACGTCGCCGGTCGTCCGGGAGACGACGTCGATCTCGACGCCGTCCGGTCCGCCGCGGTACGCGGACTGCCGGAGTTCATGCGTCCGACCGTCTGGATGGCGCTGCCCGAGATGCCCCGGACGACCTCGGGCAAGGTGGACCGACGGGCGCTGCCGCAGCCCGAGTTCGCCGCGGGCGAGTACGTGGCCCCAGAGTCTCCCGAGGAGACCGCGGTCGCCGGCGTGTTCGCCGAACTGTTGCAGGTCGACCGTGTCGGTGTCACCGACAGCTTCTTCGACCTGGGCGGGAACTCCCTGTCGGCCATGCGGGTGAGCGCCCGCGTCGGCGACGCCCTGGGGGTCGAGGTCTCGGTCCGCGACGTCTTCGAGGCGCCCTCGGTCCGCGCGCTGGTGGCGGCGCTGACCGGTCGCGGCTCCCGGATCGCGCCCGTGGTGGCGGTGTCACCACGGCCCGAACGGATTCCGCTGTCGTTCGCGCAGCAGCGCATGTGGTTCCTCAACCGCCTGCATCCGAGTGCACCCACCCACAACATGACCATCGTGCTGCGGCTGTCCGGCGACCTCGACGTCGAGGCGCTGCGTACCGCACTGGGCGACGTCGTACGTCGGCATGAGGTCCTCCGTACGACGTTCCCCGATGTCGAGGGTGTGCCCTACCAGCTCGTGCATCCGCAGGACTCGGTCGCCGGCAGGCTCGACTGGCAGGTCGTCGACTCCGAGGACGAGATCTTCGCCGCGGTGACAAGGGGATTCGACGTCACCGAGGAATGGCCGCTGCGCACGCGCCTGTGGCCGGTCGAGCCCGGCGAGTTCGTGCTCGCCGTGGTGTTCCACCACATCGGCGCCGACGGCGAGTCCATGGCACCGCTGGTGTCCGACCTCGTCACCGCCTACAGCGCCCGCGTCGCCGGGCACGAGCCGCAGTTCCCGCCCTTCGCCGTGCAATTCGCGGACTACGCGATCTGGCAGCACACCGTGCTGGGCTCGGTCGAGGACCCGGACTCGGTCGTCGGTCGTCAATTGGCCTACTGGGCAGAGCAACTCGCCGGTGTCCCCGACGTGCTCGAACTGCCCGCGGATCGTCCGCGACCGCCGGTCGCCTCCGGACGGGGCGCCCGCGCGCGGGTCGAGATCCCGGCCGCGATCGGCGAGCGGATCACCGAGGTGGCACGCGGCGCCGACGTCACGCCGTTCATGGTGCTCCACGCCGCGGTGGCGGTCCTGCTGGCACGACTGTCGGCCACCGACGACATCGTCGTCAGCACCCCGATCGCCGGGCGCGGCCAGGCCGAGCTCGACCCGCTGGTCGGCATGTTCGTGAACACGCTGGTGCTGCGCACCCTGATCGACGGCGCGCAGCCGTTCGAGCAGCTCCTGTCGGCGGTTCGCGACGTCGACCTGAACGCGTTCGCCAACGCCGACGTCCCCTTCGAGACGGTGGTCGACCGGCTCAGTCCCGTGCGCTCCGAGGCCTTCGCCCCGCTCGCTCAGGTCATGTTCTCGTTCAGTCCGTCGGCAACCGCCGCCGAGGCGCTCGGCGACGCGGCGGGGATCACGGTGACCCCGTATGCGGACGTGATGGTCTCCTCGCAGATCGACCTCTGGATCACGGTCTCCTCCCGGCCCGCCGGGGAGACCTGGCCGGTCAACCTCGACTACGCGACAGATCTGTTCGACGAGCCGACGATGCTGGAATTCGGCGAACGCTTCATCCGCCTGCTCGACGCGCTGACCTCGGCGCCCGACAAGGCGGTGGGCGATGCGCCGTTCGTCGCGGCCGAGACGACGGCCACCACCGAGTCCGCGGAATGGGGCGAGCGGGTGGACCTGCCACCCGTGCAGACGGTCAGTGACGCCGTCGCGGTACAGGCGCGGCGCACCCCCGAGGCCACCGCGCTCGTCTTCGGCGACCGCGAGGTCTCCTACGCCGAGTTCGCCGCCCGGGTCAACACGCTCGCCCGCGATCTGATCGCCGCCGGAGTCGGCCCCGATGTCGCTGTGGCCCTGTGTGTCCCGCGTTCGGTGGAGATGATGGTCGCGATCCACGCGGTCGTCGCGGCCGGTGGACAGTACGTCCCCGTCGACGTGGCCGCACCCGCCGATCGCGTGCGGTACATGTACGAGACCGCCGGTGCCAAGGTGCTGCTGGTCGCCGACGCGGACGGGGTCCGGAGCGCGGTGGGCGCCGCGACCGAGGTCGGTGTGCAGGTCATGACCGTCGATGCCTCGGCGCTCCTGGACGTCGATTCGGCGGCCGCGTCCCCGGTGTCCGACGACGACCGTCTCGCGCCACTGCGCGCCGACGACGCCGCCTACACACTGTTCACCTCGGGGTCCACCGGACGTCCGAAGGGCGTGACGCTGTCGCATGCGGCCGTGCTGAACCGACTGTGGTGGGGTCTGGACGCCCTGCCGATCGGCCCGGACGACGTCGTGATGCAGAAGACGCCGTACACCTTCGACTGTTCGGTGCCGGAACTGTTCGCGCCGTTGGCGATCGGCGCGCGCGTCGTCGTCCTCGCCGACGGCGGCCATCTCAACCCGCGGCAGGTCGCCGACGAGATCGCCCGCACCGGTACGACGATGGTGCACTTCGTGCCGTCGATGCTCTCGGTCTTCCTCGAGGTCGTCGACCGCGAGCAGCTCGCTGCACTCGACACCATCCGCATCGTGTCCACCACCGGTGAGGCGTTGCCGCCCGCGGTCGCGGCGCCGGTGCGCGAGTTGTGGCCCGACGCCTGGTTCTTCAACCTGTACGGCCCGACCGAGGCCGCGGTGGAGATCACCTTCGAGCGCATCCACTCCGTCGCCGCCGACGACCCGACCGTGCCCATCGGCATCCCGGTCTGGAATTCGTCTGCCGTGGTGCTGGATTCGCGGTTGCGGCGGGTGCCGCCCGGCGTGCCCGGGGAGCTCTACCTCGGCGGTGTGCAGCTGGCCCGCGGCTACGCCGCGCGCCCGGATCTGACCGCGGAGCGGTTCGTCGCCGATCCCTATGGTGAGCCCGGCACTCGCCTGTACCGCACGGGCGACCTGGTGCGCCGCCGCCCCGATGGCGTCCTGGAGTACCTGGGCCGCACCGACTTCCAGGTGAAGTTGCGTGGCCAGCGCATCGAGCTCGGCGAGATCGAGGCGGTCATCGCCTCCGCACCGGGCGTCGTGCACGCCGCGGCCACCGTGGCGACCGTGCCCGGTGGTGGTGAACACCTCGTCGGCTACCTCGCCGGCGCGCCGGGTGAGAGCATCGACCTCGATGCGGTGAAGGCGGTTGTCGCCGAGTCGCTCCCGGGATACATGCGGCCGACGGTGTGGATGCCCGTGGAGGACATCGCACTCAACACGGCGGGCAAGATCGATCGCCGCGCGCTGCCCGAACCGGTGTTCACCGCGGGCGAGTACGTCGCGCCGGCCGACGTGTCGGAGGCCGCGGTGGCGGAGGTCTTCGCCGACATCCTCGGGGTGGACCGCGTCAGCGTGACCGACTCGTTCTTCGATCTCGGCGGCAACTCGCTGGCGGCGATGCGACTCGTGGCACGAGTCGGCGAGGTCACGGGTGCCGAGATCGCGGTGCGCGACCTGTTCAACGCCCCGAGCGTCCGCGAACTGCTCCGTGCCAGCACCGATCTCGGTGCGGCGCGAGCACCGATCGTCTCCGTCGCACCGCGGCCGGAGCGGGTGCCGCTGGCATTCGCCCAGCAGCGGATGTGGTTCGTCAACCAGGCCGACACCACCTCGTCGGCGTACAACCTCCCGGTCGTGCTGCGACTGTCCGGGGCACTCGACACCGAGGCGCTGCACGCCGCGCTGATCGACGTGGTCTCCCGGCATGAGTCGCTGCGGACCACGTTCCCGTCGGCCGACGGCATGCCGTACCAGAAGATCAACCGGGCATCGTCGGTCGCCGCACGTCTCGACTGGCAGGAGGTGTCCTCGCAGGCGGAGATCGAGGCCGCGGTGTCCGCGGGCTTCGACGTCTCCACCGAGTGGCCCATCCGCGCACGGATCTGGGAGGTGGCCCCGGACGAGCACGTCTTCGCCGTCATCACCCACCACATCGCCTCGGACGGTCAGTCGATGACGCCGCTGGTGACCGATGTGGTCACGGCCTATCTCGCCGAGTCGGCCGACACCGATCCCGAGTTCGGGGAGCTGGAGGTCCAGTTCGCCGACTTCGCGATCTGGCAGCACGAGGTGCTCGGCTCGCCGGACGACCCGGACTCCGTCGTCGGCCGCCAGCTCGCCTACTGGACCGATCGTCTGGCCGGGCTGCCCGACGTGATCGAGCTGCCGACCGACCGGCCGCGCCCGGCACGTGCCGGGCGGCGCGGTGGTCGCGTGTCGTTCGCCGTGCCGGCCGCCGTCGGTGACCGGATCGCGAGCGTCGCGCAGGAGACCGGCACGACACCGTTCATGGTCGTGCACGCGGCGCTCGCCGCACTGCTCTCGCGGCTGTCGGCGACCGAGGACATCGCGATCGGTACCCCGATCGCGGGTCGTGGTCAGCGCGTTCTGGATCCGCTGATCGGCATGTTCGTCAACACGCTCGTGCTGCGGACCCGGGTCGACCGGGCCCGCGGTTTCGCCGACCTGCTCGAGGTGGCCAGGGACGCCGACCTCGAGGCCTTCGCCAACGCCGACGTCCCCTTCGAGGTGGTCGCCGACGCCGCCGGCGCGCAACGCTCCGCCGCGTTCGCGCCGTTCACCCAGGTGTGGTTGACCTTCGACCGATCCACCCTGCCCGAACTCGCCGGTTCCGATCTGTCGGTGGGCGAGATCGCCGGCCTGCAGGTGAGTCCGGTGACCACCGAGCGGATCCCGGCACGCGTCGACCTGCTCGTCGGGATCTCCCAGCCGGAGGGGTCGGGCACGGACTGGTCGGGCACCATCACCTATGCGGCCGACCTGTTCGACGAGTCGACGGTGTCGCGGATGGCCGATCAGCTCACCGCCCTGCTGGACGGAGCGCTGACCGACCTGGAGGCCCCGCTGGCCAAGATCGCGCTCGGTGACACCGTGTCGCCGGCCGAACTGGCCCGCGCGGCAGCGCAATCCGAGCCGCAACGGGAGACGGTGTCGATCGCCGACTCCGACGCGGTCGTGACCGGGGGACCGGGAACCGAGCCGGTCGTCCTGGGCGAACTGTTCGCCCGGGCCGCCGCGAAGTGGGGACCCCGCCAGGCCGTCGTCGACGCCGACAACGTCTGGTTGTCCTACGCGGACCTCGACGCGCGGTCGAACCGCTTGGCGCGCTGGCTGATCGGTCAGGGCATCGGCCCGGAGAAGCTGGTCGCGCTGGCGATCGGCCGGTCCGCCGATCTGCTCACCGCGATCTGGGCGGTGGCCAAGACCGGTGGTGGCTATGTGCCGATCGACCCGGACTACCCCGCCGAGCGGGTGGCGAACATGGTCGAGGACTCGGGCGCGATCCTGGGACTGGCCGTTCAGGCGTCGGGAACGCTTCCCGGCGAACGCTTCTCGTGGCTCCGTCTTGACGATGCGACGCTGTCCGCCGAGATCGCGGCGCTCTCCGACGCGCCGATCACCTCATCGGATCGTCGTGCACCGGTGCGGGTGGACAACGTCGCCTACGTCATCTACACCTCCGGCTCCACCGGGCGCCCCAAGGGTGTCGCCGTGACGCATTCGGGTCTGGCGAACTTCGCCGCCGAGGAGATCCGCCGCTCGGGTGCCGACGAGTACTCACGGGTGCTCGGATTCGCCTCGCCCAGCTTCGACGCGTCGGTGCTCGAGTACCTGCTCGCGACCGTCTCGGGCGGCGTGCTGATCTATCGTCCCGCCGACGCCGTCGGCGGTCCGCCGCTGCAGGACCTCATGATGCGGCAGGCGATCACCCACACGTTCCTGACGCCGACGGTGCTCGCGACCATCGAACCGCAGGCGGTCCCGGCGCTCCGGGTCGTCTACGCCGGTGGCGAGGCCGTGCCGCAGACGTTGAAGGACAGCTGGGCGCCGTTCCGGCGCATCCAGAACCTGTACGGCCCGACCGAGACCACGATCGGCGTCACCATCAGTGCGCCGATGGCCGTGGGGGAGCCGGTCTCGCTCGGCGGCCCGCTCGCCGGCGTGGGCCTGATGGTGCTCGACGCGCAGTTGCGTCCGGTGCCCGTCGGTGTGACGGGTGAGCTGTACGTCAACGGCGGCGCCTTGTCGCGCGGATACCTCGACCGCCCCGGTCTGACCGCCGATCGGTTCGTGGCGAACCCGCACGGTCACCCCGGTGACCGGATGTACCGCACCGGCGACATCGTCCGCTGGAAGCAGGACTCCACCGGCGCGCCGGTCATCGAATACTCCGGCCGTAGCGACGACCAGGTGAAGTTGCGCGGTCTGCGCATCGAACTCGGTGAGATCGAGGCGGTGCTCGCCGAGCACCCGGCGGTCCGCTCGGCCGTGGTCGTCGGTGTCGGCGGTTCGGTCGCGACCGCGCTGGCGGCCTACGTGGTCGGGGCCCGGACACCGGCCGGACCCGACGTCGATCCGGCGGAGCTGAGAGCATTTGTCGGCGAACGACTCCCGGCGCACATGGTGCCGGCCTCGGTCGCGGTGCTCGACGAGCTCCCGCTCACCCCGGTCGGCAAGCTCGACAAGGCGGCGCTGCCCGAGCCGGTCATCGAGGTCGGCGAGATCGTCGCACCGGAGACCGACGAGGAAGCCGCGGTCGCCGCGGTGTTCGCCGACGTCCTGGGGATCGAGCAGGTCAGCGTCACCGAGTCGTTCTTCGACCTCGGTGGCAACTCGCTGTCGGCGACCCGCGTCGCCGCCCGGGTGGGCGAGGTGCTCGGCGTCGAGACCTCGGTGCGCGACCTGTTCGAGGCGCCGACGGTGCGTGCGCTGGTGGCCGAGGTGTCCGGACACGCCGAGGCACTGCCGCCGGTCGTCGCCCGTCCGGACCGTCCGGAACTCGTACCGCTGTCCTTCGCCCAGCAGCGGATGTGGTTCATCAACCAGTTCGATCCGTCGTTGCCCACGTACAACATCCCGTTCGTGTTGCAGGTGCGGGGCACTCTCGACACCGAGGCGCTGCGCCGCGCGATCGTCGACGTCGTCGGACGGCACGAGGTCCTGCGGACCACCTTCCCGTCCGTCGACGGGGTCGCCCATCAGCTGGTCCATCCGGCCGACCAGATCGCCGATCGCCTGGACTGGGGCATCGCCGCCGATCAGCGCGGACTCGAGACCGCCGTGATGTCCGGGTTCGACGTCGCCACCGACTGGCCGATCCGCGTGCGGGTCTGGCACGTCGATGCCGAGCGTGCCGTGGTCGCGGTCGTCGTCCACCACATCGCCGCCGACGGCGAGTCGATGAATCCGTTGCTCGTCGACGTCCTCGCCGCCTACGACGCCCGGGTGTCGGGAACCGAACCCGACTTCGAGCCCCTCGAGGTCCAGTTCGCGGACTACGCCCTCTGGCAGCACGAGGTGCTCGGCGACGGGACCGATCCGAGCTCGGTCGTCGGGTCCCAATTGGCCTACTGGACAGACAAACTCGCCGATCTCCCCGAGGTGCTGAACCTGCCGTTCGACCGGCCGCGGCCGCTGCAGGCCTCGCAGCGCGGAGGCCGCGTCGGTGCCGCGATCCCGGCCGAGATCGGGGAGCGCGTCCGCGAACTCGCACGCGAGGTCGACGCGACCCCGTTCATCGTCGTGCACGCGGCACTGGCCGTGCTGCTCGCGCGTCTGTCGGCCGGCGAGGACGTGGCGATCGCCACCCCGGTGGCCGGACGCGGTCAGCGTGTCCTCGACCCGCTCGTGGGCATGTTCGTCAACACGCTTGTCCTGCGGGCCCGGGTGGACCCGTCGATGTCGTTCGCCGAGCTGTTGGAGCAGGCGCGCGACACCGACCTGGAAGCCTTCGCCCACGCCGACGTGGCCTTCGAGATGCTCGTCGAGAGGCTCAACCCGGTCCGGTCCGAGGCGTTCGCCCCGCTGGCCCAGGTGATGCTCACGTTCGGCCAGACGGCGCTGCCCGAGATGGGTGCGGACACCGCGCCGGCCTCGGTCGCGGGTCTCGAGATCGAACCGATGCCACCGGCCGACCCGCCGGCGAAACTGGACCTGACGATCGGTGTGTCCGTTCCGGACGGTGACGGGGACTGGCCGCTGTCGCTGGTGTTCGCACGGGACCTCTTCGACGAGGACACCGTCGCCCAGCTGGCGCGCAGGTTCGTCGGACTGCTCGACCAACTCACCGCGCACACCGACGATCCGGTGGCCGACGCCGCACTCCTCGAACCCGCCGAGGTCGAGGAGATACTCCGGAGGTCACGGGGTACGGAGACCGCCATACCGGCGGGATCGGTGGCCGATGCGCTCTCGTTTCGCGGGGCGCGGTCGCTCGACTCGATCGCGCTGACCTTCGCCGACCGTGAGCTCACCTACCGCGAATTCGGCGCCCGGGTCGCCGATCTCGCCCGCGAACTCCTCGGGCTGGGCGTGGGACCCGATGTCGCGGTGGCGGTCTGCATCGATCGCTCCGTGGAGATGGTGGTCGCCGTTCACGCGGTGACCGCGGCGGGCGGCCGGTACGTGCCCATCGACACCTCGGCTCCGGGTGACCGCGTGCGCTACATGGTCGAGACCGCGGGTGTGCGGGTCCTCCTCGTCGGACCGCGTCCCGTGGCGGCCGACCTGTCCGGCCTCGACGACGGGATCCGGCGTGTCACCGTCGATTCCGGGCGTGCGGTGGATCCGGCGCCGCCGGTCACCGACGCCGAACGCGTCCGGCCGATCCGCGGGGACGATGCGCTGTACACCCTCTTCACCTCCGGTTCGACCGGGCGGCCGAAGGGCGTGACCGTCAGCCACGCCGCCGTGGCCAACCGGCTGTGGTGGGGACTCGACGAGTACCCCTGGACCGTGGGCGACCGGATCATCCAGAAGACGCCCTACACGTTCGACGTCTCGGTGCCGGAGCTGTTCGCGCCGTTGCTGACCGGGGCCACGATGGTGATCGCCGAACCGGGCGGTCACGCCGACCCGCTCTACATCGCCGACCTGATCGCCCGCAGCGGTGCCACCTCGGTGCACTTCGTCCCGTCGATGCTGTCGGTGTTCCTCGATGTCGTGCCGGCCGAGACGATCTCCCGCCTGGGGACCCTCCGGTGGCTCTTCGCCTCCGGTGAGGCGCTTCCACCGGCGGTGGTGGCCCGCGCGCACCAGCTGCTGCCACACGTCCGGATCGTGAACCTGTTCGGTCCCACCGAGGCGGCGGTCGAGGTGGCCTACGCCGACGTGACCCGGGCACCGTCGATCGTGCCGATCGGCGTGCCGGTGTGGAACACGACCACGCATGTGCTCGACGCGCGACTGAACCCCGTCCCGACGGGAGTCCCGGGCGAGCTGTATCTCGGTGGCGACCAGGTGGCACGCGGGTACGCCGCGCAACCGGGACTTTCCGCCGAGCGCTTCGTGGCCGACCCGTTCGGCCGGCCCGGCTCACGGCTCTACCGAACCGGCGACCTCGTGCGGTGGAACACCGACGGGGAGATCGAGTACCTGGGCCGCACCGACTTCCAGGTGAAGCTGCGCGGCCAGCGCATCGAACTCGGCGAGATCGAGTCCGTCGTGGCGGCCGCCCCCGGCGTCGTGCACGCCGCGGTGACGGTGGCCGACGCACCGGGTGGCGGACAGCATCTGGTCGCCTATGTCGCGCCGTCGACCGTGGACCTCGAGGTCCTGCGCGACGCGGTGGCGCAGGCACTTCCGGAGTACATGCGTCCGACACTGTGGATGCCGATCGACGACGTGGTCCTGAACAGCGCGGGCAAGCTCGACCGCCGTGCCCTGCCCGCACCCGACTTCGCGGGGCTCGATGCCGACTATGTCGCACCGGCCAACGCGACCGAGGAGACCCTGGCGACGATCGTGTCCGGCCTGCTCGGGCTGGAACGCGTCTCGGTCACCCAGTCGTTCTTCGCGCTCGGCGGCGACTCGATCATGTCGATCCAGCTCGCCTCGGCGGTTCGCGCCGCCGGGTTCACGCTCACGCCACGAGACATCTTCGAGCAGCGCACCATCCGGGCGATGGCCCGGATCGTGGCCGGGGAGGCACATCGCCTGCCGGCGCTCGACGAACCCGCCGGCGGTGGGCACGGCGACCTGCCGCTGCTGCCGGTGATGTCGTGGATGATCGAGCATTCGGCGGACCCCGCCGACTACGCGGACTTCTCGCAGTACCGGGTGCTCCACGCGCCGGCGGGTCTCACCGTGGACGCGTTGTCGGAGTTGCTGTCCGAGCTCGTCGCGGTGCACCCGATGCTGTCCGCGCGTCTCACCCGTGACGGCGATCGCCCGCGGCTGGTCGCCGGCTCGGACGAGACCCCAGATGGTCGCATCGCGCCGTATGTGTTCGCCGAGTCCTCGGCCGCACCGGTGGGCAGTCCCGGCCACGACGCCGATCTGCGTGCCGCGCATGCCGAGGCGCTGGCACACCTCGATCCGTCGACCGGTGTGCTCGTCGCGGCGGGCATCGTCACCGACGTCGACGGCGTCGGCCGGATCGTCCTGGCGATCCACCACCTCGGTGTCGACGCGGTGTCCTGGCCGATCATCGTCGAGGACCTGGTGACCGGATGGGCGCAGCGGTCGGCGGGGCAGCCGATCGCCCTGCGTGCCGAGGCGACGTCCGAGCGGGCGTGGGCCCACGCGGTCGGCGCGCAGACCGACCGGCGGTCCGCCGAGCTGGCGTACTGGCTCGACCGGCTCCCGGCCCGGCCCACCGACCTCGGGGTCACCTTCGACCCGTCGCGGGACCGGTTCGCCACCGAGGTGTCGGTGGTCCACGCATTCGACGCGGAGGTGACCGAGGCGGCGCTGACCTCGGTGCCGGAAGCGTTCCGCGGCAACGCCAACGACGTCCTGCTCGGTACGTTCGCACGTGCGGTCCGGGCGTGGCAGGCCGCGCGCGGCATCGCCGACGTCGCACCCGTCACAGTGCTGGTCGAGGGACACGGTCGCAAGGACGAGATCGTCACCGCCGACGGCGAACGCGCGGTCGACCTGTCCCGCACGGTCGGCTGGTTCACCACCATCGCCCCGGTCGCCGTCGATCCGTCCACCGACGTCACCCACGCGGTGAAGTCGGCCAAGGAGGAACGCCTCGGGCAGCCCGACGGCGGTCTCGGTTTCGGTGTGCTGCGCTACGGCGCGGACACCGAGCTCGCGCAGCGTCCGCTGCCGAGCATCGGGTTCAACTTCTTCGGCGCCGGCCGTGCCGGACGCCCCGCCGCCGAACCCGCGCAGGACGTCATCCCGTTCACCGGTGCGCCGGGCGTACCGGGGATGCCGCCGTCGGTGTCCGGCGCGATGATCGCGCTGAACCCGTTGAGCGTCAACGTCGGTACGCGAAGCGACGGCGATGCCCGGCGCCTCACGGCCAACTTCACGTTCCCGTCGGCACTGTTCGGGACCGACGACATCACCGCGCTCGCCGAGTTGTGGGCCGACGAGCTCACCGCGCTCGCGCAGCACGTCGCCGTCGTCGGCGACCCGGGCCGGTCACCGTCGGATGTACCGGGTACGCCCGTCACCCAGACCGAGCTCGACGCACTCGCGGTGCGGTTCCCGGGCGCGGACGTCTGGCCGCTCACCCCGCTGCAGGCCGGTCTGTACTTCCAGTCGCAGATGGCGGTCCGGGACGCGGTGGGAGCCGACGACGGTGCCGTGGGTGTGGACGTCTATGTCACCCAGGCGGTGCTGCATCTCGGCGGGGACGTCGACCGGGCGCGATTGCGTTCGGCGGCAGAGGAACTCGTCGCGCATCATCGCGTGCTGCGCAGCGGATACCTGCGCACGGCGGGCGGCGCCCTGGTGGCCGTCGTGCCGCCGCGCGTCGACCTGCCGTGGTCCGAGGTGTCCCTGGAGCCCGGGTGTGACGGTGACGAGGCCGCGCGACGGGTACGCGAGATCGCCGACGCCGAACGGATCACGCCGTTCGATCTCGAGGAGCCGCCGCTCGTGCGGTTCGTGAGTGTCGAGCACGGCGCCGGGTCCGACACGACGCTGAGCCTGATCGTGACCAACCACCACATCCTGCTCGACGGCTGGTCCGGTCCGTTGGTTCTCGCCGACCTGCTCGCGCTGTACGCCGGGGTCGGCCCGTACACCGCAACCATCGCCGCCGACACCGACTTCGGTGACCATGTCCGTCGTCTCGCCGCCGCCGATCCGGCCGTGGGTCTCGCCGCCTGGCGGGACGTCCTCGCGCCGTTGGAGGAGCCGACGCTGGTGTCCGGGGTCGAGGAGGCCACGACCACCTCGCTGCCGCGTGACCACGAGGAGTGGATCGACGCCGGCACGACGGCGGCGATCAACCGGCTCGCCCGCGAACGCGGCGTCACCGTCAGCACGATCCTCCAGTTCGCCTGGGCGGTACTGCTGTCGCGGATGACCGGCAACCAGGTGGTCGCCTTCGGCGAGACCGTGTCGGGACGCCCGTCGGACCTCGACGGCGTCGAGGGCATGGTCGGCCTGTTCATCAACACGGTCCCGAGCGTCGTCGACGTCGACCCGGCCGCCCCGATCGGCGACGTACTCGCCGCGATGCAGGCCGACAAGGTCGCGGTCCTCGACCATCAGCACGTCGGCCTCGCCGACCTCACCGCGCTGGCCGGGATCGGGGCCCTCTTCGACACGCTGACCGTGTTCGAGTCGTTCCCGGTGGATTCCGACTCGCTGTCCACGGCGGACACGTCGCTGGCCGGCGGACTGCAGATCGTCGGCGTGGACGCCGGTGACTCGACGCACTACCCGCTCAACCTGGCCTCCTCGCCGTCCGGCGACCGCCTGCTGTTGAAGCTCAAGTACCTGCCGTCGGCCTTCAGCGACGACCAGGTGCGCGTCTTCGGTGCGGCGCTGCGCGAGATCCTGCGGACGACCGTCGACGATGCGGATCTGCCGACCTCGGCGATCGCACTGCTCGACGCCTCCGCCGCGGCCGAACTCACGCCGGTGAACGGTCCGGCGGCGCCGCGACCGCGTCTGCTCGGCGAGGTGTTCGCCGACGTCGCGGCCGAGCACGCGGACATCGTCGCGGTCACCGACGGCACCGGCGCGTCCCTCACCTACGCCGAACTCGATGAGCACTCGAATCGACTCGCGCGGTGGATGATCGGTCGCGGGATCGGTGTGGACACGGTCGTGGGACTGGCGCTCGGTCGCACCGTCGACCGCCTGGTGGGGCAGTGGGCGCTGGCGAAGCTGGGTGCGGCATACCTGTCGGTGGATCCGACGCTGCCCGCCGACCGCATCGCCCACATGGTCACCGATTCCGGTGTGCGCCTGGTGATCGCCTCTGGACAGGGAGCTCCGGAACAGGGCACCGCCGCCCCCGGTGACGTCGACTGGATCGAGATCTCCGCTCTCGCCGAGGCCGTCCGCGACATCGAGGGCGGTCCGCTCGCGCCCGGTGAGATGGTGGGAACCCCACGCCTCGATGCGCTCGCCTACGTCATCTACACCTCCGGGTCGACCGGTGTCCCCAAGGGGGTCGCGGTCACCCAGCGCGGTGCGCACGCCTTCGCGGTCGCCGAGACGCAGCGGTTCGGCATCCACCCGGGTTCGCGTGTACTCGGTTATGCCTCACCGAGTTTCGACGCCTCGGTGCTGGAATGGCTGCTCGCCTCGACCTCGGGTTCGACGCTGGTCTACCGCCCGGACGAGGTCGTAGGCGGTGAAGTGCTGACCGGTTTCCTCCGCGAGCACGAGCTGACGCACGTGTTCCTGACACCGAGCGTGCTGGCGACCGTCGACCCCGACGATCTGCCCGCACTGCGGTTGCTCGCCTCGGGTGGCGAAGCGGTCTCGGCCGCACTCGTCCGCACCTGGGCGCGCCGGGTCGCGTTCCACAACGCCTACGGGCCGACGGAGACGTCGGTGGCCGTCACGATCAGTGGTCCGCTCGACTCGGACGAGCCGGTGACGATCGGCGGCCCGGTCGCGGGCACCGGCCTGCTGGTCCTCGACCAGCGCCTGTCCCCGGTGCCCGTCGGGATGGCGGGCGAACTATACGCCACCGGTGTGTCGACGGCACGTGGCTACCTGCGCCGCCCGCAGCTGACCGCCGAACGGTTCGTCGCGTCTCCGTTCGGCGAGCCCGGCGATCGCATGTACCGCACCGGCGACCGCGTCCGGTGGGTGCGCTCGGCATCCGGCGAGCTGGTTCTGGAGTACCTCGGACGTTCCGACGACCAGGTGAAGCTGCGCGGCCTGCGCATCGAACTCGGCGAGATCGAGAACGCGCTGTCCTCGCATCCGGCGGTGAAGACCGCGGTGGTCCTCGGGGTCGGCGGATCGGTCGCGACCGCACTGGCCGCCTACGTCGTCCCGGCGTCGGATGAACCGGGTGCCGGGACCGCGACACCGGCTCTCGACACCGGCGAACTCCGGGATCATCTCGCGGATCGACTGCCGTCGTACATGATCCCGGCGACGATCACGGTCCTGGCGGACCTGCCGCTCACCCCGACCGGCAAGCTGGACAAGCGGGCGCTGCCGGCACCGGACATCGAGGCCGACGACCTCGTCGCACCGGAGACCGCGGCCGAGGCACGTGTGGTCGCCGTCTTCGCCGACCTGCTGGGCGTCGACACGGTGTCGGTGACCGGTGACTTCTTCGCCCTCGGCGGCAACTCGCTGTCGGCGACCCGGCTGGCGGCACGCGTCGGTGACGCGCTGAACGCCGACATCGGCGTGCGGGACGTGTTCGAGTCCCCGACTCCGCGCGCACTGGCCGCCCTCGGCGAGCATCGCGGCGGTCTGCGCGCACCGGTCACCCGGGTCGAGCCGAGACCGGCGGAGATCCCGCTGTCGTTCGCACAGCAGCGGATCTGGTTCATCAACCGCCTCGACCCGGCATCGGCGGCGTACAACCTGCCGATCGGCGTCGAACTCGGCGGGCAGCTCGACGTCGAGGCACTCGGCGCGGCGATCGGAGACGTCGTCGCGCGGCACGAGATCCTGCGGACCACGTTCCCGGCCGTCGACGGTCGGCCGACGCAGGTCGTCCACGACGCCGACGGTCCGGCGGCACTGCCCACGCTCGTCAAATGCGCCACGGAGGCAGAGCTGCTCGACGCGCTGTCCGCCGGCTTCGACGTGACCACCGAGGTGCCGGCGCGGATCCGGCTGTGGCGACGCGGTGAGGGCTCCTGGGTGCTGCTCGCCGTGCTGCACCACATCGTCGGTGACGGCGAGTCGATGCGGCCGCTGATGGCCGACGTGGTGACCGCCTACCGGGACCGTGCCGCCGGCCGGACACCGGAGCTGCCGCCGTTGCCGGTCCAGTTCGCCGACTATGCGCTGTGGCAGCAACGCGAGCTCGGCGCGGTCGACGACCCCACGTCGGTGGTCGGCCGGCAGCTGTCGTACTGGCTGCGACAGCTCTCCGGGGTGCCCGATGTGCTGGAGCTGCCCGCCGACCGGCCTCGCCCGACCGTGGCGTCGATGCGGGGGGCGCGGGTGGACTTCGAGATCCCGCACGAGGTCGCCACGCGGATCACGGCACTGGCGCGTGAGCGCGGGATGACGCCGTTCATGGTGGTGCACGCGGGACTGTCGGTGCTGCTCGCCCGTGTCACCGCAACCGACGACATCGCGGTCGCCACCCCCATCGCGGGTCGAGGGCGCGCCGAGATCGACCAGCTGATCGGCATGTTCGTCAACACCCTGGTCCTGCGCGCCGAGGTCGACCCCGCGATGAGCTTCGCGGAACTGCTCGAGGACACCAGGGTCGTCGACCTCGATGCGTTCACCAACGCCGACGTGCCGTTCGAGACACTGGTCGAACGTCTGAACCCGACCCGGTCGAGGGCGTTCTCGCCACTCGCGCAGGTCATGCTCACGCTGACCAACGCGGGCAACGCCGCCCCGGTGTTCGAGGCGGAGGGTCTGCGGGTGGCGGCACTCGAATCGCCGGTCACGACGGCCCAGCTCGACCTGACGGTCGCGGTGGTCGCCCGTCCGGACCGGTCCTGGTCGGCGTCGATGGTGTACGCGACGGACCTGTTCGACGAGGGGACCGTCGAGCTGCTCGCGCAGCGCCTGGTTACGCTCCTCGACGGGCTCACCGCCCGGCCGGACGCCGCGGTCGGGGAGTGTCCCCTGGTGACGCCCGCCGAACGCGACCGCGTACTGGCATGGTCGGCGGGCGCCGCGACGCGGCCGACCGGCGCCACCCTGCCGGGCATCATCGGTTCGCGGCAGGCCGCCGTCACGCAGGCGGGAAGCGGCGAGAACGGTGCCGTCGACGGCGAGGTCGGGTACAACGGTCGCGGTGGGTACGACGGTCGCTACGGTGACGGTGGTTCCGGTGGCGATGGTGCCGGTGGGGATGACTGACCGAACAGAACACTCGGGGGGAATGGGGAACGCAGGACGAGACGGCAGGCGACGAGGCGAGATGGAGGCCCAACGGTGACCGATGTGGTGCATGTGGCGACGAGGTCCGACGTACCGGCCATCGTGTTCGGTTCGCGTCGCGTCAGCTACGCCGAGTTCGGGGCGCGGGTCGACTCACTGGCACGTCATCTGATCTCGATCGGTGTCGGACCCGACGTCGCCGTGGCGGTCGCGATCCCGCGTTCGGTTGAGCTGCTCGTCGCCGTTCACGGCGTCGTCGCCGCCGGCGGTCACTATGTGCCGCTCGACATCGACGCGCCGCACGACCGCACCCGGTACATGCTCGAGACCGCGGGCGCACGGTTGGCCCTCGTCACCGCCGACTCGGCCGTCGAGTTGCCGGCCGATGTCACCGCGGTCGTGGTCGACACGACCACCGAGATCGACCTCGCCACCCCACCGGTGACCCACGACGAACGTCGCGCGCCACTACAGTCCGCCGACGCCGCCTACACGCTGTTCACCTCGGGGTCGACCGGTCGGCCGAAGGGTGTCACCGTGTCGCATTCGGCGATCGTGAATCGCCTGGAATGGATGCGGGACTGGTACTCGATCAAGGATTCCGATGTCTTCGTGCAGAAGACGCCGGTGACGTTCGACGTGTCGGTGTGGGAGTTGTTCCTGCCGTTCGCGGTCGGGGCCACCCTGGTGGTGGCCGAACCCGAACGTCACGGTGATCCGCGATATCTGGCGGAGGTGATCACGGCCGAGAAGGTGTCGGTCATCCACTTCGTGCCGTCGATGCTGTCGGTCTTCCTGGACGTACTCGGCGACCGCGTGAGCGATCTGTCGTCCCTGCGGTTGACGTTCACCTCCGGTGAGGCGCTGACCGCCCCGGTGGCGCAGGCGCTGGTGGCGGCGTTGCCGCACAACGAGGTCCACAACCTGTACGGCCCCACCGAGGCGGCCGTGGACGTGACCGCCCATCAGGTGCGGGCGGGGGAGACGTCGGTGCCGATCGGCGTCCCGGTCCCGAGCACCACGACCTTCGTCCTCGACTCGCGGCTGCAGCTCGTGCCCTCGGGCGTGCCCGGCGAGCTGTACCTCGGGGGAGTGCAACTCGCGCGCGGCTACGCCTCACAACCCGCGCTGACCGCCGAACGTTTCGTCGCCAGCCCCTTCGCGGCCCCCGCACGCGGGGATGCGGCGGGAAGCGCCGACGGTTTCGGCGAACCCGGAGAGCGTCTGTACCGCACCGGCGACCTCGTGCGCTGGAATGCGCGCGGGCAGCTGGAGTACCTGGGCCGTACGGACTTCCAGGTGAAACTGCGCGGACAGCGACTCGAGCTGGGGGAGGTCGAGTCCGTCCTCATGTCGGCGCCGGGCGTCCTGCACGGGGCCGCCACCGTGGCGAAAGTCTCCGGACAATCCCATCTCGTCGCCTATGTCTCGCCCGCATCAGTCGACGTCGACGCGGTGAAAACAGTTGTCGCGCAGGCGCTTCCGGCCTACATGCGGCCCACGGTGTGGATGACGCTGGAGCATCTGCCGCTGAACAGCGCGGGCAAGGTCGCCCGCCGGCAGCTGCCGGTCCCCGAACTCACCGTCGAGGAGTTCGCGGCGCCCGAGTCCGACGCCGAGACCTCGATCGCGGCCATCGTCGCCGATGTGCTCGGCGTCGATCGCGTCAGCGTGACGCAGTCGTTCTTCGACCTCGGCGGCAACTCGCTGTCCGCGGCCCGGGTGGCGGCGCGCGTGGCCGACCTGCTCGACGTCGACGTGTCGGTGGGCGACCTGTTCGACGCCCCGTCGGTGCGGGATCTGGCCGGCCTGGTGTCCGGGCGCGGGCGGAGCGTCCCGCGCGTCGCCGCCATGCCGCGACCCGCGCGGCTGCCGTTGTCGACGGCGCAGAGTCGGATGTGGTTCATCAACCAGTTCGACACCGCCTCGGCCGCCTACAACATCCCGATGGCGTTGCGTCTGACCGGAACCCTCGATCTCGACGCGCTCGAGGCCGCGGTCGGTGACGTGGTCGCCAACCACGAGATCCTGCGCACCACCTATCCCAGTGACGAGCACGGCCCGATCCAGCTCGTCACCGATCCCGACACGGCCCGCGCACGCCTCGACTGGCGGGCGGCGGACACCGAAGAGGACCTGTTCGTCTCGGCGACGACCGGCTTCGACGTCGCCACCGACCCACCGCTCCGGGTCCGGTACCTGCGTCGGGACGAGACCGTGGTGGACGTGGTGGTCACCGTGCACCACATCGCCTTCGACGGCGAGTCGACCCCGGTGTTCGTGCGCGACCTGCTGGGCGCGTACCTGCACCGTACGAACGGCGCGCCAGCGGTCGCCGCGCCCGCGGTCCAGTACGCGGACTTCGCCCTGTGGCAACGCGAATACCTCGGCGCCGCCGACGATCCGGGCACGCCGATGGGTCGTCAGCTCGCACACTGGCGCACCGTCCTCGCGGACCTCCCCGCGGTGACCGATCTGCCGATGGATCGCCCGCGACCGGCCGTCCTCGACACCGCGGCGGCGGTCGAGTCGGTGACCGTGGACGACGCACTCGCCACCGCCTTGGACGACCTCGCGCGCAGCCGCGACGTCACGCTCTTCATGGTTCTGCACGCCGCGCTCGCCGTCACCGTGGCCCGGCTCGCCTCGACCCGGGACGTCGTGATCGGTACCCCGATCGCGGGCCGTCCCGACGCCGCGCTCCACGACCTCGTCGGCATGTTCGTCAACACCCTCGTGCTGCGCACGGCCGTCGACCCGGCGTCGACGATGGACGATCTCATCGCCACGATCCGCGCCGCAGACCTGGACGCCTTCGCGCACGCGGACGTGCAGTTCGACGATCTGATCGAGGAACTCGCGCCGGAGCGGTCCACGGCCTACCCGCCGCTGGTGCAGATCGCCTACACCCTCGTCGCCGCCGGCGGACGGCCGGAGGAGATCGACCGGGTGGAGCTGTCGGGTCTGAGCGCCGAGCCGCTCGGGGTCGCCTCACCGATCGCCAAGTTCGACCTCACGGTCTCGGTGTCCGAACGCACCGGATCGTCGCCGATGAGGGCCGACTTCCTGTATGCGACCTCGTTGTTCGACCCCGCGACCATCCGCCGCTTCACCGAGGTCTGGCTGCAGGTGATCGCCGCGATGGCGACCGATCCCGCGCTGCCCGTCGGTGACATCGACATCGTCGGCATCGACGCCGCCACGCTCAGCGCACCGAGCCGGAACTCCGTCGGCGAGGCCGTGCCCGCCGCGGACGGCGGGGTGACCGAACCGCTGACCCTCACCGAGCTCCTCTCGCGGCGGGACCTCGACCCCCACCGTCCGGCGCTGGTCCACGACGGTGCGGAGGTCTCCTACGCGGAGTTCGAAGAGCGCACCAATCGCCTGGCGCGACAGCTGATCTCGCGTGGAGTCGGCCCCGGTGACGTGATGGCCGTCGGACTCGAGCGATCCATCGGATCGGTGGTCGCGGTGTTCGGTGTGATCAAGGCGGGTGCCGCCTACGTGCCGATCGACCCCGCCTACCCGAGCGATCGCATCGCGTTCATGGTGTCCGATTCCGGTGTCCGGCTCGGTCTCACCGACGCGTCGACGCGGAGCCGGCTGGGCGAATCATCCTGCGAATGGCTCGAACTCGCCTCGCTCGACGACCCGGCCGTCCCGGGCGGACCCGTCACCGACGCCGAACGTCGCGGGCCGGTGCGACTCGACGACCTGGCCTACCTCGTCTACACCTCCGGCTCCACCGGCCGCCCGAAGGCCGTCGGCGTGCCGCACCGCGGCATCGCGAATTTCGTCGCCGCGCTGACCGAGGTCACCGGGACACCCGCGCAGGCCCCCGACACCCGTGTCCTGCACGTCGCCTCACCGAGCTTCGACGCGTCGGTGCTGGAGATGATGTGGTCGATCGCGGTCGGGCACACCCTCGTCGTCGCACCTGCCTCGGAATACGCCGGCGACGCACTCGGGCGCATCCTCGAACGTGACCGGGTCACCGACACCCTCATCACCCCCACCGTGCTGGCGACCGTCGACCCGCGGCGGGGCCGCTTCGTCCGGAACCTCGTCACCGGGGGCGAGGCATGCCCGCCCGAGCTGATAGCACGGTGGGCCACACCGGAATCCACGCGCCGGATGTTCAACTTCTACGGGCCGTCGGAGGCCACCGTCTGGGCGACCACCGGACGGTCCGAGCCCGGCGCGCCGGTGACCATCGGGCGACCGGTCCGCGGCTTCGCCGCCTATGTCCTCGACGGCCGTCTGCATCCGGTCCCACAGGGTGTGGTGGGTGAGCTCTACCTGTCGACCGGCGACTCGCTGGCGCGCGGTTACCTCGGCCGGCCCGGCCTCACCGCATCGTCCTTCGTGGCCGACCCGTTCGCCCGCGAGCCGGGCCGGCGGATGTACGCCACCGGCGATCTGGTGCGGATCACCGCGGCCGGCGAGATCGAGTTCGCCGGACGCGCCGATCATCAGGTCAAGATCAACGGGCAGCGAGTCGAACTCGGCGAGATCGAGTCCGTTCTCGGCGATCAGCCGGGCGTCGGCTCGGTGGTCGTGACCGGCGTCGACGACGAACACGGGCGCACACGTCTCGTCGCCTATCTCGTGGGCGACGACACCGCGGGAGACGGGCGCCTCGATGCCGACGCGGTCCTCGCCGGGGCGTCGGACCGCCTTGCCGGACACATGATCCCGCACTCCGCGATGGTGCTCGACGAGCTGCCCGTGACCCCGGGCGGCAAGCTCGACCGGCGCGCACTGCCGGTGCCGGAGTTCACCACACCCGCCGACGGGTACGTCGCACCGGCGACGACCGCCGAGGAGACCCTCGCCGCGATCGTCGCGGGACTGCTGGGCCTCGACACCGTCTCGGTGACCGAGTCCTTCTTCGCGCTCGGCGGCGACTCGATCATGTCCATCCAGCTGGCCTCCGCCGCGAAGGCGGCCGGATTGCCTCTGTCGCCTCGAGAGATCTTCGAACAGAAGACCATCCGCGCCATGGCGCGTGTGGCGTCGGCGGGCGGGGACCGCGCCCCGATGCTGGCCGAGCCCGCCGGGGAACCCGCTGGACGGGTCGACCTCCCGCCGATCGTCTCCTGGCTCGTCGACGCCGCGCGGACACCGGCCGACTTCGCCGACTTCAACCAGTCGATGGTGCTCACCGCGCCCCCGGGACTCACCGTCGAGCATCTCGGCGAGGTGCTCGGGGCGGTCGTGGCCGCACACCCGATGCTCGGTGCACGCCTGGAGTCCGTCGGTGACACCTGGATCCTCACCGCCGGAACGCCGTTCGACGCCGACGCCTCGATCGTCGCGTCCACCACCGGCGCGGCCGCCGGCGAGCCCGGGTTCGCCGAGGCACTGGTCGAGGCGCATGCCGAGGCGGCCCGACGCCTCGACCCGGCCGCCGGGCGACTCGTCGCCGCCACGATCGTCACCGGCGCCGCACCCGCGGACTCCGACCACGCGGAGTCGAGCCGACCCGCACGAATCGTGCTCGTACTCCACCACCTCGGCGTCGACGCGGTGTCGTGGCCGATCCTGATCGAGGATCTGCTCACCGTCCACGCGCAACTGACCGCCGGGCAACCGGTGGCGGTGCGTGCCGAGGAGACCTCGCAACGTGCCTGGCAACGGGCCCTCACCTCGCAGCTCGGCGCCCGCCGGGCCGAAGCCGGGTACTGGCTGGACCGCTCGCCGGTCGCCCCCACCGACTTCGGTGCGGCGCTCGAGCCCGACCGCGATCGGTACGGCACCCTGACCTCGATCGTCCACCGCGTCGATCCGGCGATCGTCGATCCGTTGACCACGACCGTGCCCGAAGCATTCTCGTCGTCGGTGGTCGACGTCCTGCTCGCCACGCTGGCCCGCGCGGTCCGCTCCTGGCAGCGCGATCGCGGTATCGCCGACACCGCACCCGTCACCGTGCTCACCGAGGGGCACGGTCGATACGAGGACGTCCTGCTGGCCGGCCCCGAGCCGCGTCGCGCGGACCTGTCGCGCACGGTCGGCTGGTTCACCTCGCTCGCCCCGCTCGCCATCGATCCCGCCGACGACGTCGTCCACGCGGTCAAGGCGGCCAAGGAAGAACGCCTCGGCATGCCCGACTCCGGCATCGGCTATGGCCTCCTGCGGTACGCCGCCGGCGATGACACCACCGATGATGCGGCCGCACAACTGCATTCGCGTCCGCTGCCGACGATCGCGTTCAACTACCTCGGAACCCGCGGCACGACCGGACGGAGCGAGTCGCCGACGACGCCCGACGTGGCCGCAGCGCCCGGCACGCCGTTCCTGCCCGCACCCGACGCACCGTTCCTGCCCGCCACCGTGTCCGACGGGGTGGCCGCGATGAGCGTGCTGACGGTCAACGCGAGCACCGGCGCGTCCCCGGCCGGGCGAGTGCTCTCCGCGGATCTGCAGTTCCCCGCGGCGATCCTGTCGCCGGCAGACGTCGGCGACATCGCGCAACGGTGGACGGCCGAACTCGCCGACGTCGTCCGCCTCGTCGCCGACGGCGTCGACGTCGGTCTCTCACCGGCGGATGTCCCGGGTGCCGAGGTGACGCAGCACGACCTCGACACGGTGGCGGAGCGATTCCCCGGCGCTGCGGTCTGGGCCCTGTCGCCACTGCAGCGCGGACTCTACTTCCAGTCGCAACTCGCAGGTACCGACCAGCTCGATGTGTATGTGACCCAAGCGGTCCTGCACCTCGACGGCGATGTCGATCTCGAGCGGCTGCGCACCGCCGTGGTCGCACTGCTCGATCACCACCGCGCCCTGAAGTCGGGCTTCGTGCGCGTGCCCAGCGGGCACGTGGTGACCGTGGTGCCCGAAACGGTGCCGTTGCGCTGGCGCGTGATCGACGTGCCCGCCACCGACGCCGATGGTCTCCGGGCCGCCGTCCACGAAGTCTCGGCGGCCGAGCGGACCGAGCCGTTCGACCTCGCCGATCCGCCGCTGTTGCGTGCGGTGGTCGTGCGGCACGCGCAGGGGACCAGCGTGGTCATCACCAACCACCACATCCTCTTCGACGGCTGGTCGGGTCCGCTCGTGCTGGCCGACCTGCTCGCGTTGTACGCCACCGGCAGCCCCTTCACCGGTCGGGGAACGGGCGAGCGCACCGACTTCGCGGACTACCTCGCGCGCATCGCCGATGCCGATCTCGACGCCGGTCTCGCCGCGTGGACACGGATCCTCGAGCCGGTCGACGAGCCCACCCTGGTCGCCCCCGGCCTCACCGCTGCCTCCGTCGAGGACGACGGAAACGACACCGCGGCAGCGCATCTGCCGCGCGAGCACCGCTGGGTCCTCGAACCCGAGCTGGTCTCGGGGCTCGAGCGCACGGCGCGGCAGTCGGGGTCGACCATGGCCACGGCACTCCAGCTCGCGTGGGCGGTACTGCTGTCCCGGCTCACCGACAACCGGGTGGTCACCTTCGGCGAGACCGTCTCCGGCCGTCCCGCCGGACTCGACGGCGTCGAGTCGATGGTCGGCCTGTTCATCAACACCCTGCCCGCCGTCGTCGACGTCGATCCGGACGCCACGATCGCGGAGGTCCTCGGCCGGCTGCAGTCGGACAAGACCGCCGTCCTCGATCATCAGCACATCGGCCTGCCCGAGATCCTCACCGCCGTCGGGCGTCCGCAGCTGTTCGACACCCTGACCGTGCACGAGTCCTATCCCGTGGACAACGAGTCGCTGGCCGACGGCGCCGCCAGTGCCGCGGTGGGACTGTCGATCCGGGACGTCGAGGTCTCCGACGCCACGCACTATCCCCTCAACCTCGCGACCTCACCGACCGCATCGGGTATCGCGGTCCGATTGACCTACCTGCCCGACGCCTTCGCCGACGACCAGGTCGCCGTCTTCGCGCGGTCCCTCGTGCGGATCCTGCGGACGATCGCCGACGATGCGCAGACGCGTATCGCCGACATCCCGCCGATGTCGGCGGACGACGAGGCCCGCCTCGACACCTGGGCGACCGGCCCGGAACTGAGTCCGGCCGGTTCGCATGTCGCCGATCTCCTCCTCGAGCGCGTCGCCGCGTCACCCGACGCGATCGCGGTGGTGGGCCCGGCAGGGGAGTCGACCTACGCCGAATTGGGAAGCCGGGTGAGCGTTCTCGCCCGACGGCTGGTCGGTCTCGGGGTCGGGCCGGAGGTCGCGGTCGGGGTCTGCATCCCGCGGTCGGTGGAGATGATCGTCGCCGTCCACGCGATCCTCGTCGCCGGTGGGCAGTTCGTGCCGATGGACCCCGCCGCACCGGCCGACCGCATCGACTATCTGGCGCGTACCGCCGGTGTCGCGGCGGTCCTGGTCGGTCCGGGACAGACCCCGGTGGGTATCGAGGCGCTCGACCCCGGTGTGCCCGTGGTGACCGTCGACGACGACACGGACGGGTCGGCACCGCTCTTCGGCTCCGCCGAACGCGCCTCGGCGGTCGACGGGGCGAATCCGGCCTACACCATCTTCACCTCGGGCTCGACCGGTCGGCCCAAGGGCGTCACGGTGAGCCACGAGACGCTGCGCGCACACCTCGACCACGACCGCGGCGCCTACGATTTCGGGCCCGACGACGTGTTCCTGCAGGTGTTGGAGCTGACCTTCGATCCGTCGGTCGGCGAGATCCTGCGCCCGCTGCTGTCCGGAGGCCGACTCGTGGTCATGGAGCCCGGTGCGCATCGGGACCCGGTCGCCGTACTGCGGTATCTCGCCGACTTCGGCGTGACGTCGGCGACGCTGGTGCCCTCGATGCTCGCGGTACTGACCGAGGTCGCCGATCCCGGACAGCTGCGGGGGCTCTCACGGCTGCGTTTCCTGCACACGGGTGGCGAGGCGCTCCCGCAGAGCGTCGCCGAGACCGTGCGCGAGCTGATCCCGCACGCCCCGATCCACAACCAGTACGGGCCGACCGAGGCGACGATCTACGCGACCGTCGCACGGGTGTCGGGCGACTCGGTCTCCATCGGGCGACCCGTCGCGAACACCACCGCGCTGGTCCTCGACCACCGGTTGCGGCCGGTGGCACCGGGATTCACCGGCGAGCTGTACCTCGGCGGCATCCAGCTGGCACGCGGATACACCTCGCGGCCCGCTCTCACCGCCGAACGCTTCGTGCCGAACCCGTACGGCGAGCCGGGTTCTCGCCTGTACCGGACCGGTGACCTGGTCCGTTGGCGGGCCGACGGCGAGCTGGAATACCAGG
Source organism: Gordonia sp. KTR9 (assembly GCF_000143885.2). Classification (NCBI taxonomy): domain Bacteria; kingdom Bacillati; phylum Actinomycetota; class Actinomycetes; order Mycobacteriales; family Gordoniaceae; genus Gordonia; species Gordonia sp. KTR9. The sequence continues at coordinate 4,209,277 of NC_018581.1, read as the reverse complement.
GCCGCACCGACTTCCAGGTGAAGCTGCGCGGCCAGCGGATCGAGCTCGGCGAGATCGAGTCGGCCCTCACCTCGGCGCCGGGGGTCGTGTACGCCGCGGCCGCCGTCGTCGAGACCCCGGCCGGCCAGCAGCTGGTGGCCTACCTGACGCCGGCCTCGGTGGACCTCGACACGGTCAAACACTCGGTGGCGCAAGCGCTTCCGGAGTTCATGCGGCCCGGGATGTGGATGCTGCTGGACGAGATGCCGCTCAGCAGCGCGGGCAAGGTCGTGCGACAGCAGCTGCCCGCGCCGACCGTCGACGCCGCCGCGATCGTGCCGCTCGTCGGTGCGCGGGAGACGGCTGTGGCGGCGGTCTTCGCCGAACTGCTGTCGATGTCGGAGGAGAACGTCGGCGCCACCACGAACTTCTTCGAGATCGGCGGCAACTCGCTGTCGGCGATGCGGGCGGCCGCCCGGCTCGGTGACGCCCTCGGTGCCGACGTGACGGTGCGTGACGTCTTCGAGGCGCCGACGCCGCGACTGCTGGCCGAACGCCTCGGCGACCGTACCGGCGGACTCCCGCCGATCGTCGCGGTGAGCCCGCGTCCCGACCGGATTCCGTTGTCGTACGCCCAGCAGCGGATGTGGTTCATCAACCGGTTCGACCCGACGCTGGCGGCCTACAACATTCCGGCCGTGATGCGTCTGACCGGCGCCCTTGATCCCGCGGCACTCGGCGCGGCGATCGCCGACGTCGTCGCGCGTCACGAGATCCTCCGCACCACCTACCCCGAGGCCGGTGGCCGGCCGGTCCAGTCGATCGCCCCGGTCTCCGACATCACGGGTCGGCTCGACCACGAGTTCGTGTCGGCTGCCGACGGTCGCGACGGGGGTGAGGTCGTACTCTCCGCGGTTACCGCCGGCTTCGACCTGACCGTCGACTGGCCGGTGCGGACCCGGTTGATCGAGGTCGGAACCGATTCCGGGACAACGGAGTACATCCTCGCGGTGGTCCTGCACCACGTGGCCTCCGACGGCGAATCCCTGGGTCCGCTCGTCTCCGACCTCACCACCGCCTACCTGGCGCGGGCCGCCGGGGCGCCGCCGCGGTTCGAGCCGCTGCCCGTCCAGTACGCCGACTACGCCATCTGGCAGCGCCGCGCCCTCGGCGACGTCGACGACGCGGAGTCGGTGATGGGCGCCCAGTTGGACTACTGGGCCGCACAACTGGCCGGGATGCCGGACCTGCTCGAACTGCCGACCGACCGGCCTCGTCCCGCGGTCGCCTCGCAGCGCGGCGCACGCGTGCCCTTCACGATCCCGGCGGACGTCACCGCGCGGATCGACACCATCGCCGACGAGTTCGGGGTGACCCCGTTCATGGTGCTGCACGCGGCGTTGGCGATCCTGCTCGCCGACCTGTCGGGGACCGACGACGTGGCGATCGGCACGCCGATCGCCGGCCGGGGCGCCGCGGTGCTCGACCCGCTCGTCGGAATGTTCGTGAACACCCTCGTCCTCCGGACCGCACACTCGGGGGCCGACACGTTCGCCGACGTACTCGGTCGCGTCCGCCGCGTCGACCTCGACGCCTTCGCGCACGCCGACCTCCCGTTCGAGACCCTGGTGGACCGGCTCAACCCGGTCCGTTCCGAGGCCTTCGCCCCGCTCACGCAGGTGTGGCTCACCCTGGATCGCAGCGTGGTGCCCGAGCTGGCCGGACAGACGCTGTCGGCCGATCTCGGCGAGATCTCGGTCACCGCTCTCGATGCGGGCGAAGTGCCGGCGAAGGTCGATCTGCTGTTCTCGGTCGCGAAGGCCGCGTCGGGCGAGAGCTGGTCGGGCGCACTGCAATACGCCACCGACCTGTTCGCGGACTCGACTGCCGCCGGGTTCACGGCCCGGTTCGTCAACCTGCTCGACGCGCTCACGGCGACCCCGACCGCTCCGGTGGCCGCGGCGCCGATCCTGCTGCCGGGGGAGGCCGAGTCCCTGGTGCCGGTGCACGGTGGCGAGGCGGCCGACGCCGTGTTGCTCGGCGAGCTGTTCACCGAGGCCGGTACGCGGTACCGGCGTCGTACCGCGGTGGTCGACGCCACCGGCGCGACGTTGTCGTACTCCGCGCTGCACGCCCGGTCCAACCGCCTGGCGCGCTGGCTGATCGACCGCGGCGTCGGTCCGGAAGTGCTGGTGGCACTGGCGATTCCCCGGTCCGTCGACCTTCTGGTCGCGATCTGGGCGGTCGCCAAGACCGGCGGCGGGTACGTCCCGATCGATCCGGATTACCCTGCCGAACGGGTGGCGACCATGGTGGAGGACTCCGGCGCCCGGATGGGTCTGTCGGTCGCCGGCGTCGGGGCGCTGCCGGACGAGGGCTTCGAGTGGATCCGGCTCGACGACGCCTCGGTGCTGGCCGAACTCGACGCCACCCCGGACGTCACGGTGGAGCCGGCCGAGCTGGCCGGTCCGGTCCGCGTCGACAACGTCGCCTACGTCATCTACACCTCGGGGTCGACGGGTCGCCCCAAGGGTGTCGCGGTGTCGCACTCGGGACTGCGGAATTTCGCCGTCGCGAAGTCGCGGGCGATGGGCACCGAAGACGGGGCGGTCGTCCTGGGATTCGCGTCCCCGAGTTTCGACGCCTCCGTGCTCGAATACCTCCTCGCGACGATCAACGGTGGGACGCTCGTCTACCGCCCGTCGACGGCGGTCGGCGGTGCGGAGCTGCAGGAGTTCATGCAGCGACACGAGGTCGCCACGACCTTCCTCACCCCGTCGGTGCTGTCCACGCTCGACCCGGCTGTGCTGCCGAGCCTGCAGGCGGTGTCCGCGGGCGGCGAGGCGGTTCCGCAGTCGGTGATGGACGAGTGGTCATCGCACACCCGCATCCACAACGGCTACGGCCCGACCGAGACGACGATCATGATCGCGGTCGGCGAGGCGGCGACACCGGGCGACCCGGTCCGCCTCGGCGGCCCGTTGCCCGGCGTCGAGTTCCTGGTGCTCGACGCACACCTGCGACCGGTGCCGGTCGGCGTGGCCGGGGAACTCTACGTCCTCGGACCCGCCCTCTCGCGCGGCTACCTCGACAAGCCCGACCTGACCGCCTCGCGATTCGTCGCCAGTCCGTACGCGGGGTCCGGACGCCGGATGTACCGGACCGGCGACGTCGTGCGGTGGCGCGAGTCGCGCTCGGGCGCACTCACGCTCGAGTACTCCGGTCGGAGCGACGACCAGGTGAAGCTCCGCGGACTGCGCATCGAGCTCGGCGAGATCGAGGCGGTGCTGCGGTCGGCGCCCGAGGTGCGTTCGGCGGTCGTCGTCGGCGTCGGGGCGTCGGGGACACCGAGTTCGGTGGCGTCGAGCCTGGCCGCCTATGTCGTCGGGGACGGCGTCCAGGTGGACGCTCTGCGGGACCTGCTGGCCGCGCAGGTCCCCGCGCACATGGTGCCCGCGTCGATCACGGTGCTCGACGAGTTCCCGCTGACCCCGGTCGGCAAGCTCGACCGCGCGGCGCTGCCCGCACCCGAGGTGGCCACCGTCGAGTTCGTCGCGCCGGCCACCCCGGTCGAGCAGGCGATCGCCGACGCCTATGCCGAGATCCTCGGCGTCGAGCGGGTCGGGGCCACCGACAGCTTCTTCGACCTCGGCGGCAATTCGCTGTCGGCCACTCGCGTCGCGGCCGCGCTACGCGACCGCAACGGCTTCGACATCGAGCTCGCGTGGCTGTTCAACGATCCGACCGTGCGTGGTCTCGCCCGACGACTGGCCGACGGCAACTCGGTGAGCAGCGACGTCGTGATCACCCTCCGCGGCGAGGGATCGCGGCCGCCGCTGTTCTGTGTGCACCCCGCCGGCGGCCTCGCCTGGTTCTACGGTGGGCTCGCACCCCACCTGCGGGATCGGCCGATCTACGGGCTGCAGGACCCGCACGTGGTGACCGGAGAACCGAGCGTGACCGACGCGCGGGCACTGGCCCGGCGCTACGTCGAGGAGATCCGCCGCGTCCAGCCGAGCGGCCCGTACCACCTGCTCGGCTGGTCCGTCGGCGGTGTCATCGCGCACGCCATGGCCACCCACCTCGTCGAACTCGGTGAGAGCGTCGCCTACCTGGGGATCATGGACTCGCGGCCGGAAGACGAGCCCGTGATCGTCGGTCACGAGCGTCCGTCGACCGACGAGGACGCGTCCGGGAGGGTCGCCGAGTCCGGCGCCGCACCGGGGTCCACCGTCGCCGAGACCATCGAGCCCGACGCGTCGACGGTGGTCGACGTCCTGGGCGGCTGGCGGGATCTCTTCGATCTCGGCGACGACGTGCAGGCGTCCACCTCCGAGGAGGTCACCGCGATCATCCGGCAGCAGATCTCCGGCATGGGTCTGCTGGCGGAGGATCAGGTGGAGCGCATCATGGACAGCTTCGATTCCTCCACCCAGGTGGTCCTCGACTACCGGCCGGACGTCTTCGCGGGCGACATGCACGTCTTCACGGCCACGGAGGACAAGGACGACCCGTCCCTGCTGGCCGGTGCCTGGCGGCCGTTCGTGACCGGTGCGATCGACAACGTCGACGTCGCCACACACCACCTCGGGATGGCGAACGCCGACGCGCTGGCGGTCATCGGGCCGACTCTCGACGCCCAGCTGTCGCGGATCGACGCCACGGACGGTCGGGGACCGGAATGAGGGGATTTGCGTGACATCATCGACCTGACCTCGCCGACGTCCCGGCCGAGAGCCATTACGTTCGACAACAACAAATGCAGGCGGGTGACGACAGTCGCCGCGCCAACGGAGAAAGGACACCCATGACGAACCCATTCGACGACGAGGACGGCCGCTTCTACGTGCTCGTCAACGACGAGAACCAGCACTCGCTGTGGCCGACCTTCGCGGACATCCCCGCCGGATGGACCAAGGTCTTCGGCGAGGACAGCCGGGCGGCGTGCCTGGAGTATGTCGAGCAGAACTGGACCGACCTCCGGCCCAAGAGCCTCATCGAGGCCATGGAGGCGGACAAGGGCGGCGACGCCTGAGCCTCGGTTCGGGGGTTCGACACTCGCGATCTGCAAAGTCGGACTAGCTTGAATGTCGGGACAGTTGCATGTGGATAACAGGTAACGAAGCAACCCACTGGGTTCCTGTTTCAACTGCAGTCACAGCCGTAACATCGAAGTACAGCAGAGTTACGGGAATTGTTGTGGAATATCCCACACATGTTGAGCCAGTGTTCTACTACTTGAATGAGGTAGGGCACACTGGGTTGAAGGATCGCTCGGTGCCAACGTCAGGGGAGGCGCGGACACGGCGATCGACGCTCCACGGGCGGGAAGGCAGTAATCATGGACCAGCTACTTCTGGACGACATCCAGAACCGAGGGGCGATCACGCCCCATCTGACAGCAGTTCGGCTGGGCGATGAGGCTCTCACCTATGGTGAACTCGCCGATCGCGTCGAAGACTACGGAAACGTGCTCGCCGAGTACGGCATGTCGCCGACCTCGGCGTTCTACGCCGCTCTGATGCACTGCATGCCGTCGCTCGCCGACATCGACCCGGTGGACGCCAGGCTGCAGGTCATCGGCGAGATCCAGGCATGGCTCGGTCGCGAACGCGGCGAGGTGGCCTCGGTCAGGCCGCGGCTGCGCGCAGTCAGCTAGTCCCCGACACACCGATACCACGACGAGACCCGCCGAACGGCGGGTCTCGTCGTTTCTGTGGCGTCCATCTGCCCGGGCGCTGCTCAGCCGAGGCGCGGGCGTTCTTGTGTTACTACAGTCCGGCGAGGAAGAGGACGAGGAGCAGGATCGGGCCACCGACGACCATGCTGCCGGCGCCGGTCACGATGCCGGTGATCGCGCGGCCGGTTCCCTTGCGCTCCGCGGGGGCGCGACGGACCTGTCTGACGGCGACGGCCCCGGAGACCACGGCGACCAGACCGAGAACCGCTCCCAGGCCGAGGACGAGCGTCAGGGGAATCGAGATCAGGCCGGTGGTCAGCGCCAGCGATGCGGCCGGAGCGACGGGACGGCCGCCGACGGGCCGGGTCAGGTAGGGCGCCGGGCGGGGCGGAACCGGTCCGGCCGGTAACGGCATCGCGGCCAGGGACACCGGGCCGGCGTTCTGCAGGTCCCAGAAGTCGCCCACGGGCGGGAGTGCGGCATGTTCACGTGCGGGAGGCCTGGTCTGCACTCGGGTCGCCGACCGCGGAGTCGGTCTCGCCGCGGTGTCGATCCTGGTCGGGACCGGTGAGTCCGGCGTAGAAGTTCCGGCGGCGACGACGACGCGCTCGGGCTCCGGCTCGGTCGCGTCCGGGAGTTCGGTGTCGTCGAGATCGTTGACCAGTGGCCACCGCTCATGCCGTTCGGTCACCGGCGGAGCGAACGGTTGGGTGGGATGATCGGTACGCACGTACATCTCCTCGCCGTCCGGCGCCGGGGCGGAACCGCACCCGTCCGAGTGTAGGCGAGGAGGCGACGTGGGCCGGGGGTCTAGTTGCCCTCTTGCTGGCCGCTACCCATGCTGATCAGCTGCTGGATGGCGTCACCACTGAGCTTCCAGTCGCCGTCGACCTTCACGAAGCCGAGCTGGATGTCGACCGGTGCCGGCGAATGCGGGCTCTTCACGGCGACGGTCGCGGTGGCCTTGTCTCCGTCCTCGGTGACCTCTTTGACCGAGAACGCGTCCGGGGTGTACCCCGCCGCGGACGCACCCTTCGCGAACGCCATGGCGGCCGGCTTGGTCGCGGGGTTGGTGACGTCGATGACGTCGTCGAGCTCCTCGGACGAGGTGGCCGGATCGATGGCCTGGCGGAGGGTTTCCTGCGCGTCGTCGTTGCTGAGCCCGGTGACCTCGTCGACCGCGGAGCTGGCGGCGGTCTCGACCTGGCTGGCAGCGGACTCGACGGCCGTCGACACCGCACTCGTGGCCTCGTCGACGGTGTCGGTGGACTCCGAACAACCGGTGACGACGAACAACGCGGCCCCGGCGAGGGTGACGGCAGCGACGGACTTCCGGATCTTCATGCGACTCTCCTCGGTTGGGTTGCGTACTCCGCAGTGAGCCAACACTAACTCACCGCCCTCCGGAATTAATCGGACCGCGGTCCGGTTATGGTCTGCGTAACCACGACAAGGAGGCGCGACATGCAGTTCGGACTCTTCAGCGTCAGCGACATCACCGTCGACCCCACCACGGGTACGACGCCGACCGAGCACGAGCGGATCAAGGCGATCGTCGAGATCGCGAAGAAGGCCGAGGACATCGGTCTCGACGTGTTCGCACTTGGCGAGCACCACAACGAGCCGTTCTTCTCGTCGTCGCCCACCACGACCCTCGCCTACATCGCGGCGCAGACCCAGCGCCTGCAACTGAGTACTGCGACCACGCTGATCACCACCAACGACCCGGTGAAGATCGCCGAGGACTTCGCCATGCTGCAGCACCTCGCCGACGGGCGTGTCGACCTGATGCTCGGGCGCGGCAACACCGGTCCGGTGTACCCGTGGTTCGGGCAGGACATCAGGCAGGGCATTCCACTCGCGATCGAGAACTACCACCTGCTGCACCGGTTGTGGACCGAGCACGTCGTCGACTGGGAGGGACAGTTCCGCACCCCGCTGACGTCCTTCACCTCGACCCCTCGTCCGCTCGACGATGTGGCACCGTTCGTCTGGCACGGCTCGATCCGGAGTCCCGAGATCGCGGAACAGGCCGCCTACTACGGCGACGGCTTCTTCGCGAACAACATCTTCTGGCCGAATGAGCACTTCCAGCGGTTGATCAACTTCTATCGCGAACGGTACGAGCACTACGGACACGGCAAGGCCCATCAGGCCATCGTCGGACTCGGCGGGCAGTTCTTCATCCGGCCGAAGTCGCAGGACGCGGTGCGGGAATTCCGTCCGTACTTCGACAACGCGCCGGTGTACGGCCACGGGCCGTCGCTCGAGGACTTCACCTCGCAGACGCCGCTGACCGTCGGCAGCCCGGCCGAGTTCGTCGACAAGACGCTGACCTTCCGGGAGACCTTCGGCGACTACCAGCGTCAGTTGTTCCTCGTCGACCATGCGGGACTTCCGCTCAAGACCGTGCTGGAGCAGCTCGACCTGCTCGGCGAGGTGTTGCCGGACCTGCGGGCCGGATTCGCCGAGGGTCGCCCCGCCGACGTTCCCGAGGCGCCGACGCACTCGTCGCTCGTCGCCGCGCGCCGGGATGTCGAGGAAGGTGTGGAGGTGTCGTCGTGACCGCACTGCGGATCGTCGCGGTGAACGCGGGCCTGTCCGAACCGTCGTCGACGCGACTGCTCATCGACCGGATGGTCGCGGCGGTCACCGAACGACTCGGGTCGGGGCGCGCGGACGTCCAGATCGTCGACCTGCGTGACCTCGCCGGGGACCTCGGCCAGGCGATGACGGTCGGCTTCGCCTCGGGCGGGGCCCGCACGGCGCTCGACGCGGTCGAGGGCGCGGACGCCCTGATCGTGGCGACGCCGGTGTTCAACGCCTCCTACAGCGGGCTGTTCAAGATGTTCTTCGATCTCGTCGACATCGATGCGATGGCGGGTAAGCCGGTGCTGATCGGCGCGACCGGTGGCAGCCCACGACACTCGATGGTGCTCGATCACGCACTGCGACCGCTGTTCGCCTACCTGCGCACCGTCGTCCTGCCGACCGGCGTCTACGCCGCATCGGCGGACTGGGCGGGCGCCGGTGGGGACACCGCCTCGCTGAACGACCGCATCGACCGTGCCGCAGCCGAACTCGCGTCGCTTCTCACGCCGCGGGGCGGTGCGGGTCCGGTGGACGCCCCCGCCCGGGGACCGTCGATCGCATCCGATGCGGCCGGCGGCCGGCAGCAGGCGGTCGAGGCCGCGGGAATCGCGAACTTCGCGAGGTTGCTCGGCACGGCGTGATGGCCGGCTGAGAGTCGCCCGGTCGACAAACCCAGCACAGATGGACAGACGCGCCCCCGAATCGGGAGCGCGTTTGTGCATCCGTGGTGGGTTTGCGGTCTGTTCGGTTCAAGGGGTGGCGCGCCCGGGTGTGTTGTTCCGGGCGCGCAGACGCGAATGCGGTAGCGGCGGGGCGGGCAGGTACTGGGTCGATCCGACGTAACCGTGGACCTGCCCGAACCGTTCGCTGTGGGCTTCCCACTGGTCCCGGTAGGCGACGATCTCCTCGTGCGTGCGACCGATGAAGTTCCACCACATGACGATGTCCTCCGACAGCGGTGCGCCGCCGAGGAAGACGACGCGCGCGTCGGTGTCGGCGACGTTGGTCAGTGTGATCCGTCGCGCGCCGAGCCCGAGGTAGCCCAGTTCGGTGCGGGACAGCGGTGCCGCATCGGTTCCGGCGACCTGTATGGCCCCGGTGTCGACCAGGATGCCGTGTTCGTGGGTGGGATCGACGTCGATGTCGACCGTGGCGCCGGGCGCGAAGTCCAGCTGGGCGCCGGTCAGCGGCGTGAACGTGTGCACCGGCGAGCGCGTGCCGAACAGGTCTCCGAGGAAGACCTTGGCGGTCACTCCGCCGAGGTCGAGCGCGTCGGGCCGGTGGTGCGCGAAGTCGCGTGGGGTGTCGGCCTTGTCGGCCGGCAGGGCGACCCACAGCTGCACGCCGTGCAGAGTCGTGGTGTCGGGTGTCGAGACCTCCGTGTGCGCGATCCCGTGTCCGGCGGTCATCAGGTTGATCTCGCCGGGGCGGACCATCGCGTGGTTGCCCATCGTGTCCCGGTGCTCGACCTCCCCGGTGAACAACCAGCTGACCGTCTGGAGTCCGGTGTGGGGGTGCGGCGGAACGTCCATCCCGCCGCTGCTCGCGACGTCGTCGGGACCGTAGTGGTCGATGAAACACCAGGCCCCGATCAGCGACCGGGACCGCTGCGGCAGCGTCCGGTGCACGGTCATCGCGCGCGGCCCGCCGAGCGGTACGTCGCGGGCGGTGAGTACGTCCATGTGGAGGAGGCCCGAACCCGAGGCGATGCCGGCCCCGGCGCGGCATTCGACCTCGACGGGGTCCGTTTCCAGATTGCTCATGGATCCATTGTCCGCGACCGCGGCCCGGGCGTCCGCAGACCCGCGTCCACGGGAGCCGCCGGCGCCCTCAGACGAGCGTGGGGTCCTCGAAACGCATCGTGATCCGGTCCACCGAGCTGGACATGAGCGCATGTCGGCCGAGCCGCAGCGACCGCAGTTCGTCGGCGATCGGGTGGTCGCCGAGGGTCAGGCGCGCACCGCCGATCCGGGTGCGGGTTCCGCCGGTGGAGGTCAGGCGCCACGGTGTCATCCGGGTGATGCCGTCGAGCTGTGAGTAGGCGTGCAACACGGTGTCGGCGGTGGAGTCGGGGACCTTGATCCCCGGCTTCACGCTCAGGTCGGCGATGAGCGCGTCATCGGCGACGAGCCGGCCGTGTCTCGTGGCCGAGGAGTGGTCGACGTCGAACTCGGCGAGCGTCTTGGGGAAGCCCCAGATGCCTCTGCCGGCGGCCAGGGTGAACTCGCCGTCGACCGGGAGGCGGTGCACGAGCGCACGCGCGTCGCCTTTCAGCAGGGAACGCACTGCCCGGACCGGTGAGGCGGGCGGGGCGGTCGGGTCCTCGACGAGGAAACACACCCCGAACTCGTTATACGGTCCGAGATCGCCGTCGACGTAGTCGACGAACACGAGCATGCACATCGTGCGACCGGGCCGGATGCGCAGCGGCCGGAGGATGCCGGGCCGCGCCGACTGGGCGTCGATGGCCCGGGTGACGGCTGCGGTGTCGGCGGTGAACCCGGCGACGAAGCACCGGGCGTGCCGGATCTCGACCGGCATCGTCACCGTGGTGCCGAGGACGTCGTGGGTCGAAGGTGCGCTCACCTGTTCTCCTTCTCGGGGTGGGATCGCGACCGGTCGACGGCGCGGACGGGCCTGAATCGCGATTTCTAGAACATGTTCTAGTCTTGCACGGTCGCGGATGTCGCGAGGTGGCGATGTCCCCAAGAATGTGGACACAAACGGTTCCAGATTGGGACAGATCGTCGCTGGTGAGGTCGTCGACGGGGGATTGTGTCCGACTCGTCGGATACGTTCGCTGAGTACAACGTCGCAAAACGCTGTGTACTTGCTGAGAACCGGGTCGTCGTGAGGCAGGCGCAGCTGTCGCGGCCGATCGCGCCGACGGGTTCCGAGGGGGTGAACGCGATGACGACAGGACCGTCGGAGGATGGCGGGTCGCTCGTCCGCGTCGGGATGGTCGACGACCATCGATCGCCGATCTGGGGGATAGAGCGCGTGCTCGACCCGATCGCCGACATCTCGCTGGTCTGCGCTGCCTCGACAGTCGACGGTGTGCTCGGCGGGATGCCCCTCGACGTCGTCCTCCTGGACCTGCGCCTCGACGACGGCACGACGCCTCGCGAGAATGTCACCACCTTGTCCGCCGCCGGGGTCGCCACTGTCGTCTACACGTCCGGCGAGCATCCGGCTCTGCTGCGGTCGGCGGCTCGGGCCGGAGCGCTCGGCGTGGTCCTCAAATCGGCCGACGAGTCGGTCATCATCGATGCGATCCGGTCGGCGGCCCGGGGCAGGGCGGTTCTCACCACGGAGTGGGCCGCAGCCATCGACGGCGATCCGGAGCTCGCCGCGGTGGACCTGTCTCCTCAGTTGCAGAAGGTCTTGGCGCTCTACGCATCCGGGGAGACCTCGGCTCGGGTCGGCGCCGCCCTGGGGGTGTCCGCCGAGACGGTCAACGAATACCTCAAGAGGATTCGCCAGAAATACGCGGATGCGGGGAGGCCTACGCACACCAAGGTGGACCTGTTCAAACGTGCGGTCGAAGACGGCTGGTTGCCGGTGCCGCAGCGGCGCCGACGGACCAGCGGAGCGGTCTCCGACGACTTTCGGGGGCGCCGGCGGTGAGCGGAGTGCGAACCGCCCGCGAGTGGTGACACTGCCCGGAGGTCGGGGATGCCGACCAGAAGACAGAGGAGGGGAGCAAATGGGGAATCGGATGCGAGATCGGTTGGGACGGGCCGAGGTCCCCAGTTCTGGGTCTACCGACCAACACCACGGCCGACCTACCGTGGGACAACGATGAGAACGCGTGGAGCGTGCGGCGCGGGGGACGTCAGCGATGCGCTGATCGAAAAGGGGATGGGATCAATGACGGCGACCACACAGATCTTCGCGACCGGCGCCCTGCCGGCACCACGACGTGCCGATGGGCCGGACCTGATGGGGCACAAGCCCGTTGCGCGTCTGGCGGACTACCGGGGGAGCGGGGAGGTGGGCGCCGCGATCCCTCGACCGAGCCTGTCGGACCGCGAGATCGAGGTCTTGCTGGCATGGCTCGCCGCCGACTCCAAGGAAGATGCCGCGGCGCGCCTGTTCATCTCGGCGTCGACGGTCAGCACGCACCTTGCACGAATCCGTGCCAAGTACACCGCCGTCGGACGGGGTGCGCCGACCAAGACTCATCTCTTCGCTCGCGCTCTGCAGGACGGATACACGGGCCTCGACGCGTGGTGAGTTCCCGACCGATGGGCCGAGTCGGGTGACGCGGACGCCGGCCGGACCTCATCGCAGGTCGCGTTCGATCCGCGGCCAGGTCTGGTACAGGTCGTCCTGCCAGTAGCCCCATGAGTGGGTGCCGGCCGGGCGGAAGTTGACGTGCACCGGGACGTCGAGCGAACGCATGCGCTCGACCATCTGCCGCGTGCAGATGTCGATCGCGACCTCGATCCCGCCGCCCACGATCGCCTGGTTGGCCAGTGTGAAGCCGTCGCCCGCGATGCTCGGGTCGGCCAGCTTTTCGTGGACTCCCGGCGCTCCCGTGCCGGTGGTCATGTAGACCTTGCTGCCACGGAGTTTCGCCGCGTTCAGGTAGGGGTCGTTGGCCCGCCATCCGGGACCGTCGAGAGGTCCCCACATGTTGGTCATGTCTGCCTGGCCGCGGTCCTCGACGACCAGCCGGATGTACTGCTGCCCGGCGGGATCACTGGTCCGGGCGCACCCGCTGAAGGCGGCCACGGACCGGTACAGCCCGGGGGCCGCGATGGCGAGGTTGAGCACAGATGTCCCCGCCATGGAGATCCCGGCGATCGCGTTGACCCCGGTGGTGTCGAATTCGTCGTCGACGAGCGGTGGGAGTTCCTTGGTGAGGAAGGTCTGCCACTTGTTGCGGCCCAGCGCCGGGTCGTCGCGTTGCCAGTCGGTGTAGTACGAGTAGGCGCCACCGATCGGCGTGACGACGTAGGCGTGCTTGTCGCCGAAGTACCGCTTGTAGGTGGTCCGTGCGTCCCAGGTCGCGGAGTCCTCACCGCCACCTGCGCCGTTCAGCAGATAGAAGGTGGGGGCCGGCCGGGAGCGGTCCCGGGGAGTGAGAACGGTGACCGGAACCGTTCGGTTCATGGCCGCGGAGTGGACCAGCAGGGTCACCTGTTGTGCGCCGTCGCGGTAGGAGTCGACGATGCGGGAACCGTCGGGAGCCGACGGCGGTGCCGCGGAAGCCGGCGCCCCGGGCGCGGTCGCGAGGCCCGCGATGACCGCACACACCGTCATCACCCCGGCGAGCAGCTTCCAACCGTCGAGAGGTCGACGACCGTTTCCGTTCACACCGCACCCACTCGTTCTCGAGACGCACCCGTTCGCCGACGCACCGAACGGCTCCTCAGTCTATGGATCGTCGTCGGGGAACAGAACGCTACGACTGTCACCCGAAGGATCGAATCACGCCGGGACTAGAGGGCGACCTGGGCGAGGATCGGCGTCGTCGGCTGTGGCGAGCCGCCGGCCGGTTCGATGGTCACCGCGAGCACGCTCGACCCGCCCACGTCGTTCACCACCACGGGGGCGGTGTCGTCGCCGGGGATCAGGCCGGCCGGCACGGGTTGGTCGGCACCGCCCACCAACCACAACTGGTAGGTGCTGTCGGCCGGGATCGGAGTGCGCAGATCCCGCAGGAGCGCGACGGCCTGATCGGCGGACTCGGACGTCACCACCGCGATGGTCCCGCGGTCGTCGGCGAGTGGTTCGACGGTCACCGACGCGTCGGCTGCGGTGAGCACTCCGAGCACCTCGCGCTGGGAGTCGCTGAGCGCCGTCGTCGAGGTGGAGGTTTCCGGGGCGGTGGTGCGACCGATGAGCACGCCCGCTCCCAGCGCCACTGCCACCGTCACGGCCGCCGCCGCCAGGATCGCGGTGGCGCGTGCCGGACGCGGTGTGTTGCCATCGGCCCGGTGTTGGCCGCGGGATGATTCGCGGGGCCGCAGTTCGATCGGCGGCGGTGGCACGAGGTCGGTCTCCCCGGATCGGTCCGTGCCGGCCGGAGCGGCAGCGGGTTCCGGATCGATGGCGGCGCCGCTCGCGTTCTGCGGGCCGGGATCGATGCCCGCGGGCATGTAGGCCTCCGGGTTGAGCGCCGCGCCCTCGAAGACGTGATGCAACACCCGGTCCCGGAGTTCGGGCGGCGCGTCGAGCGCATAGGTCGTCGCGAAACCGGCCATGGCCGCGTGGATGTCGGTGATCTGCGCGTCGTAGGCCGCGCGCCGCTGCGGAGACAGGGCGGCTAGTTCCTGTTCGGCTCGGGTCGTCTCGTCGGGGGTCAGCGCGCCGACCGCGAAGAGCTCGACGTGATCGTCGAGCCAGGCGGACCCGCGGTCCCCGGACGTCGTATCGGGTGTGGTCATTGTGGGTTCAGGCGTCCTCGTGCGTCCTCAGGCAATTTCTCAACCGACGCAGGCCATCTCGAATCCGAGACTTGATGGTGGGTAAGGGGGTGTCGGTGTGCCGGGCGACCTCGGGATAGGTCAGGCCTCCGAAGTACGACATCTCGATGCAGCTCCGTTGCAGTTCCGTGAGCGTACCGAGACATGTTCGTAGCGTACGCGCCTCGTCGGTCTGCACAACGACCTCGAGCGGAATGTTCCGCGGTGTCTCCACCGACACCGCGCCGTACTGCGACATCCGCTGTTGTTGCAGCTCCTCGGAGCGCACACGATCGACGGCCCGCCGGTGGGCGATGGTCATCATCCAGGTGATGACCGACCCGCGCCCGGGCTGGTACTCGGCAGCCTTCTGCCAGTACTGCAGGTACGCCTCCTGGACGATCTCCTCGGCGTACTGGCGGTCGCGCACGACCCGGAACGCGAGACCGTAGATGCGCGAACTCGTGAGGTCGTACAGAGTGGAGAACGCGGTTCGATCGCCCGCCGCGGCCGCGGCCAGCAGTTCCCGCAACATCCCTGCCTCGCCCCCGCGTCCGTGGTGCGCGTGGGCGGCCGCGCTGCCATCGTCCGGTGTCACTGGTCCACGGTAACGAACACATGGGGATTTCTCGGCCGATCGTTGATCGCGGGTATGCCGATCGTGAATTCGCACAGCGCTGACTCGGAGGTCATCGATTCGCGGAGCGGCGGTACAGGATGAGCGAGGCAGGTATGCACACCGCCAGTATGACCAGGGCCGAACCCACCGAGTAGCCGACCGCGTGGTCGGCGACCCATCCGGTGGCCTCGGGGAAGGTCGGGGGCGCCTCGTTGCCGAAGAGCTGCCGGGAGGCGGTCGCCACTGCGGTCACCGGATTCCACTCGGCGATCGCACGCAACGGCCCGGGCAGGCTCTGGGCGGAGATGAAGGCGCTCGACAGGAAGGTGACGGGGAACATCCACAGGAAGCCGATGCTCTGCGCGGCTTCGACATTCGGCGCCGCGAGCCCGGTCACCGCACCCACCCACGCCATGGCGAGCGCGAACAGGCCGATGATGCCGAAGGCGAGGGCGGCGTCGCCCGCGCTGCCGTACACGCGCCATCCGATCGCCAGGCCGCAGGCGACCATCACCGCGAGACCGACCACGCCCAGGAGCATGTCGGAGGTGACCCGACCGCTGATGACGCCCAGCCGGGACATCGGCAGCGACCGCAGCCGGTCGACGATGCCGTCGGAGGTGTCGTTCGCCAGACCGACGGTGGTGAAGGCCGCGTTGAACACCACGGTCTGGGTGAAGATGCCGGCCATCAGGAATTCGCGGTAGGAGCCCCCGCCGAAGGTCGCGCCGAAGACGTAGGCGAACAGGAACACGAACATCAGCGGCTGGATGGTGGCACTGATGAGCAGTGTGGGAATTCGCTTGACGGTGAGCAGGTTCCGCTCGACCAGTACTGCGGTGTCAGTGAGCATGGAGTCGATCCGATCGGGTCGTCGGGGCGTGGGAGAGGTCGGGATCGGCGTCGGACACCTTCGGGATGACGGTGGTGTCGGCGTCGGCCGTCGCCTGTGCTCCGGCACCGCGGTCACCGCTGCCGTCGCTCGCCTGCGTGTTCCGCTCCGTGAGCGCCAGGAACACGTCGTCGAGGGTCGGGGTCGCGACGGTGGCGTCGACGACGTCGATGCCGACGGCATCCAGTGCCCGGACGGCGGAGACCGCGCTGCGCGTTCCCTCGTCGACCGGTACCGACCACTTCGTGACTCCGGCAGCCGTCTGCTCGGCGAGGGGTGCGTCGGTGCGGTCCGGGTCGTCGAGTCGTTCGGGCATCCCGAGTCCGACCTCGGCGAGTGTGGTGGCGACCAGCTCGTCGTGGTGGCCGTCGTCCGAACGCACCTCGATGGTGAGGATCGAGGCGCCGGTGGAGGCCTTGAGAGCGGCGGCGCTGCCCTGTGCCCGGATGCTGCCGTGGTCGATGACGGTGATCTCGTCCGCCAGCGCATCGGCCTCTTCGAGGTACTGCGTCGTCAGCAGTACGGTCGCACCGCCCGCGACCTGTTCGGTGATGACCTCCCACATCTGTCGGCGACCTCGCGGATCCAGCCCGGTGGTCGGCTCGTCGAGGATCACCAGTGACGGCCGGTTGATGAGGGCACCGGCGAGGTCGAGCCGCCGGCGCATGCCGCCGGAGTAGGTGCGCATCGGTCGGTCGGCCGCGTCCTGGAGCGCGAGGTCGGCGATCAGTTCGCGCGCCCGCCCGGAGGCCTCGGCCCGCGACAGTCCGTAGAGCTGCCCGACCATCCGCAGGTTCTCGAAACCGGTCAGGTTCCCGTCGACGGCCGCGTACTGGCCGGAGACGCCGATGATCTTGCGGGCGGCACCGGGATCGGCGATGGCGTCGACCCCGTCGACGACGACGGTGCCCTCGTCGGGCTTCATCAGGGTCGCCACGGCGCGGACGGTCGTGGTCTTGCCCGCCCCGTTGGGTCCGAGCAGCGCGTGCACGGTGCCCGCGGGCACCGTGAGGTCCAGGCCGTCGAGGGCGTGAACGCGGCGGCCACGGCCGAACAGGCCGGTGCGGAATGTCTTTCGTAGGCCGCGCAGTTCGAGGGCGTTCGGCGCGGGGGTGACCGTGTCGGTGGACATTCCGCCGGGAGTCGTGGCCGGCGATGCGGTGTCCGCCGAGGTCGTGTCAGCCATACTGTGCCGCCCCATGTGTGACCTCCCTTTCAGTGTTCTGTGAACGTTCCATCGACCGGATCAGACTGGCGGGCCTCATGTCTCGCCAGTTCTCCTCGACGTACTCCAGGCACTCGTCGTGACCCGACGGACCGAACACGACGCGCCAGCCGTCGGGAACGGGGGCGAAGTCCGGCCACAGGGAATGCTGGTTCTCGTGATTGACGAGGACGCGAAAGGTCCCCTCGGTGTCGTCGAACGGGTTCGTCATGATTCCTCCTCCTGTGCTGCGATTCCCGGTGTGCCCGGGCCAGCCTCGATTGCGGTCATCCACTCGGAGACGTTCTCCGGCAGCAACATCCGCGCGTGGGTACTGCTGGCCTCGATCTCGACCACGCGACCGGTGACCTTGGTGTGCCAGCCGGCGGCGGCGGGTGGACCGTCGTGGGCGTCCACGGTCGCGGTGACGAAGGTGAGGTCACCGTCGAAGACGCGGGGCTGCCAGTTCCGCGCCAGCGGTGACGCGTGCCGGAACACCTCGTGGACGGTGGTGAGGGTCTCCTCGGACAGACCGCCGAGTGCTCCGCCCGCGGCGGAGATGATCCGGAACGCGTCGGCGACCGTGGGTTCGGCGGAGTCGCCGTCCGGGGTGACGTCGTCGGGGACGTCGAGTCCGAACTCGCGCATCAGCTCCGCGATCGACGCCTCGGTGTCGAGGTCGGGCCGTTCGGCGACGACATAGCTGTCGAGCAGGACGAGCTGCTCGACGGTCTCGCCGGCCTCCTGCAGCTGAACGGCCATCTCGTGGGCGATCAACCCGCCCAGCGACCAGCCGAGCAGGTGGTAGGGCCCCTCGGGTGCGACCGTGCGCAAGCGCGCGACGTAGACCTCGGCGAGGTCGGCGATCGTGCGCGGGCACGGGTCGCCGGCCAGCGCCGGATGCTGCAGGCCGTAGACCGCGCGGTCGGCGGGCAGGTGGGGAAGCAGCGAGGTGAAGCTCCAGGACAGGCCGATCGCCGGATGCACCACGAACAGTGGTGCGGGAGCGTCGTTTCCGGCGTTCTCCGGGACGCGGCGCAGCGGCAGCAGTGTGTCGAGGCCCGACGTCGACGGACCGTCGGTCCGGTTCGGATCCGCCTCCCCGTCGAGCAGGTCGGCGAGTTCGGCGGGACTCGGAGCCCCGAACAGCGTCTGCGCCGCGACGTGGTGCCCGGTGAGTTCGGTCAGTCTGCTGGTCACCGCGGTGGCCATCAGTGAGTTGCCGCCCAGGTCGAAGAACCCGTCGTCGGCGCCGACGGCGTCGATGTCGACCTCGAGGACCTCGGCGAAGACGCGGGCGACGGTCGCCTCGGTCCCGGGTGCCGGCGCTCTCCCCGAGGCGGACACGGCCGGCGTCGGCAGCGCCGCGCGGTCGAGTTTGCCGGTCGGGGTCAGCGGGATGTCGTCGAGCACGGAGACCGACACGGGCACCATGTGCCGCGGCAGACGACGCGCCACCCGGCGCCGCAGATCCGCGGGGTCCGGATCGGACCCGCGGGTCGCGGTCACGTAGCTGCGCAGGATCGCCGCGGTTCCGGTGCCGTCCACCAGCGTGACGGCGAAGTCGACGTCGGGTTCGGCGGCGAGCGCGTCGTCGATCTCACCCAGTTCGATGCGGAACCCGCGGACCTGGACCTGGGTGTCACTGCGGCCGACGTAGGCGAGCTGCCCGTCGGCGGTCCAGCGGACCAGGTCTCCGGTGCGGTACATCCGCTGCCCGGCGAACCGCGGTCCGGTGACCATCGGAGCCGGGACGAAACGCACGGCGGTGAGCCCGGGTCGACGGTGATAACCGCGCGTGAGCTGGACACCCGTCAGGTACAGGTCCCCGGTGACGCCGGGCGGCACCGGGTGCAGTCGATCGTCGAGGACGAGCGCGCCGACGCCGTTGTTGGGCGTGCCGATGGTCAGCGGGGTGTTCGGGGTCAGCGAACGGCTGCCGGTCGTGATGATCGTCGTCTCGGTGGGGCCGTAGACGTTGATCATCGTGCGACCTGGCGACCAGCGCCGCACGAGATCGGCCCCGTAGGCCTCGCCACCGACTGCGAGAGCGCGCAGGGACGGCACAGCGGCGGGATCCATGCTGGCGACCGCGGCGGGGGTGATGAACGCATGCGTCGCCTGGCGCGCACTGATCACGTCGCTGAGCGCGGTACCGCCGTAGACGTACGGTTCCACGATGGTCAGCGCCGACGAACCGGCCAACGCGAGGAGCATTTCCAGCACCGAGGCATCGAAACTCGGTGAGGCGAAGTGCAACACGCGTGACGTGGGTCCGGGATTCATGCGCTCGGCGAGCTCGTCGTGCACGGCACGCAAGCCGCTGTGCGGGACCAGCACGCCCTTGGGCTTACCGGTCGACCCCGATGTGTAGATGATGTACGCCAACTGATCCGGACGGATCGTCGACTCCCGCTCGGCGTCGGTGATCGGTGCCGGCGACGAATGCTTCATCCGGGTCCGGGTCGGCGCCGCGTCGAGGACCAGGGTCGGTACGTCGTCTCCGGCCGAGCTCTCCCGGATGCGTTCCCAGGCGGACGACGTCGTCACGAGCAGCTGCGCGCCGCTGTCGTCGAGCATGTGCGCGATCCGATCGGCGGGATACTCCGGGTCGATCGGGACATACGCGGCGCCGGCCTTCACGATCGCCCAGATCGCCACCAGGGAATCGATGGAACGGCTGATCGCCATCGCGACCACCGGCTCCCGGGACGACCGGACGTCGGGACCCACGGTTCCCGGCTCGTCGTCCGTCCGTGCGTAGGCGCCGACCCCGCGGCCGAGCAGCACCCGGGCCAGCCGGTTCGAGCGGGCGTCGAGTTCGGCATACGTGAGTGTCTCGGGGGCGTCGCCGTCCCCGGTGGGCTGCCCGATGACGGCGAGTCCGTCCGGGTGACGTCGCACGGCGTCGGCGATCAGCACGTCCAGCGTCGTCGGCGCCTGGCCGCGCGGGCCCAGAGCGGGGGTGCGTTCGGCGACCTCGAGTGGGTCGGTGATGCGGATGTCGCCGATCGCGCGCCCGGGATCGCCGAGCATCCCGCGCAGCACACGCATCAGACGTGTCCCCAGCATCTGGGCGTCGTCGTGGCCGTATCGGGCGGCGTCATAGGTGATCTGGACGGCGGCGTCGGTGTCGGCATCGGTGGCACCCAGGCCGGTGACGGTGAACTGCAGGTCGAACTTGGCTGCGAGTGAATCGAATTCGGCCACCTCGGCGAGGAGTCCGGCGTCCATCGGGACGGCGGCCCCGGCGAGGGAGTCCGCGCTGCCGACCGGCGTCGGTGCGCCGCCGGCGAAGTCGTGCACCGACAGCGCCACCTGGAAGATCGGGTGGCGTCCGTGTGCGCGTTCGGGATTGAGCGCGGACACCACGTCGTCGAACGGCACGCCCCGGTGATCGAGGGCGTCGATGTCGGAGTCGCGGGTACGGCGGACGAGCGCGGCGACGGTCTCCGCGCTGCGCAGGTGGCTCCGCAGCGGCACCATGTTCACGAACATGCCGACCACGCCGCTGTAGTCGCGGTCGACGCCGGCCATCCCGGTGCGGTTGTCGACGGGGCTGCCGATCACCAGATCGTCACCGACCCCGAGGCGGTGCAGCAGGATCGCGAGCGCGGTGTGCATGACGGAGAACGGAGTCGTCGACTGCTCCCGGGCGAAGGCGGTCAGGCCCGCCCTGGTGTGTGCCGGAAGCTTGAGGCTCACCGACCGGGCGCCGGATTCGCGTCGCCCACCGGTCACCGGTTCGACCGTGCTCTCGGCGGGCGCACCCGCGAGGTGCTCGGTCCAGAACCCCAGCTCTTCTCCGGCCGCGGGCGCTGCCGCACTCTCGACGGCGTGGTCGCGGTAGTCGAGTTCGGCTGCCGCCCAGGGCTCGGCGCGGCCGGCGCGTCGTTCGCGGTAGGCCTGGGCCAGGTCGCCGACGAGGATCGGCAGCGACGCGCCGTCGGCCGCGATGTGGTGCACGACGAGCATCAGGACATGCGCGGGATCGTCGTCCCGGGTGCCGGGCTCGACGAGGAGGGACGCCCGGAGCGGGGCCTCGGTGGTCGGGTCGATCGGCGTCGATGCGAGACGCGCGATCTCGCTCATGAGAGCGTCCGTGTCCGCGGGAGCGACCGGGGTCAGCGCGCCGACGACGGCCTCGGGGTCGTCGAGCACCCGGCCGGACGGGGTGCCGTCCGCGGCCTCGAAGACCGTCCGCAGGCTCGTGTGCCGTGCGACGACATCGGTCAGTGCCCCTCGGAGGGAGTCGACGTCGACGTCGCCGGCGAGTCGCAGGACGAAGGGCATGAGGTATTCGGTCGACGCGGGGTCGGCGACCGCCAGCGACCACAGGCGGCGCTGGACCGGTGCGAGCGGGAACGCGTCCCGTCGGACCGGGCGGCCGGTCGCGTCGTCGGCGGTGGCTTCCCAGTCCTCGGGCAGGCTGATGAGGCCGGCGAGCGCCTCGGCGGTCGGGTTGTCGAACACGTCCCGGACGCGGAGCCGGCCGTCGATCGACGCCCGGTTGATCCGGCTGACCAGCGTCGTCGCCTGCAGCGAAGTGCCGCCCAGCAGGAAGAAGTCGTCGGTGGCCCCCACCTCGTCAGGGGCGAGCCCGAGCACGTCGGCGACGATCTCGACCAGCGCGGTCTCGGCGTCGGTCCGCGGCGCGCGGCCGGCGGACGAGATGCTGCTCGCCGAGGGTTCCGGCAGCGCCCGGCGGTCGAGCTTGCCGTTGCCGGTCAACGGGATCTCGTCCAGCACGACGATCGCGGACGGGACCATGTGGCGGGGGAGCCTGCGGCGCATGTCCTCGAGAACCGTTGCGGTGTCCAGGGTCCCGCCCGAGCTGGTGACGTATCCGACCAGGGTGGCCGATGCGCTCTCGCCGCGGACGACGGTGGTGGCGAAGTCGACTCCGTCGACGGCCGCCAGCGCGGCGCTCACCTCGTCGAGTTCGATGCGGAAACCGCGAACCTTCACCTGGTTGTCGCTGCGTCCGTGGTAGGTCAGCGCGCCCGCGGCATCGCGGTGGACGATGTCGCCGGTGCGGTACATGACGGACCCGCGGCCGACCGGGGACGCCACGAATCGTCCGGCGGTCAGGCTCCGCCGGCCCAGGTAGCCGCGTGCCACTCCCGGTCCGGCGAGGTAGAGCTCGCCGGGGACGTGGTCGGGCAGCGGGCGCAGCCGGTGGTCGAGGACGAGTGCGGTGCACTCGTGGACCGGTGTGCCGATGGTGATCGGGTCACCCGGGTGCAGTGGCGTCGACATCGCGGCGACGATGGTCGTCTCGGTGGGTCCGTAGCAGTTGATGTAGCGTCGGCCGGTTCCCCAGCGCGCCACCAGCTCCGGGGTGCTCGCCTCGCCGCCCACACCCAGGGTCCGCAGGTGGGGCAGCGGATGCGGCGCGGCGGCGGCGAGCGCCGACGGGGTGATGAACGCGTGGGTCACCTCCCGTTCGTCGAGGAACTCGACGAGTTCGTCTCCGCCGTAGATCGTGGTCGGCGCGACCACCATCGTCGCGCCGGACTCGACCGCGAGGAGGAACTCCAGCATCGATGCGTCGAACGAGGGCGAGGCGAACAGCAGGGTGCGGTCACCGGGGCCGACCTCGTACCGTTCCCGCTGGCTCGCCGCGAACGCGGCCAGGCCGCGATGGGTCACGCTGACGCCCTTGGGTTTTCCGGTGGATCCCGAGGTGTAGACGATGTAGGCGACCGAATCCGGGTGCCGCACCGGGGAACCCAACGCCGAGCGCTCGCTCGTGCACAGGTCCTGCGGGGTGAGCCACCAGATGTCGTGCGGCACATCGCGGCGGTGATCGGAGCCGCTGATGCCCAGGATGGCCCCGGAATCGGCGATCATGTGCGCGATCCGTTCGGCCGGGTAGCGCATGTCGACCGGCAGGGCGGCGGCACCGGACTTGGCCACCGCCCATGTGGCGATCACCGACTCCAGGCTGCGATCGACGGCGATCGCGATCACGTCCTCAGGTCCGACCCCGAGATCGCGCAGCACGCGGGCCCAGCGAGCGGAGATCTGGTCGATCTCGGCGTAGGTGAGGGTGCGGTCGCCGTCCTCGATGGCGACTCGATCGGAGTGATCGATGACGGTGTCGGCGATGATGTCGGCGAGGTGTCTCGGCTCGACGGTCCGGTCGTCGTGGACATCGGCGTCGATGGTGTTCGCGAGATCGTCGCCGACGGCGAGGTCGTCGAGAGGTGTGGACGGGTCCGCGGCGACCGTACGCGCGAGGTCGACGAACATCCGGGCCAGTTCGGTGACACGCTCGGAACTGTGGACGTCGGTCGCATAGGTGAACCGCGCGCGCCCGTTGCGGATTCGCAGCTCGAGGTCGAATCGCACACCCTCGGTGTCGATCTCCTCGGCGACGATCTGCAGGCCGGGCAGGTCCACTCTGGTGTGGTCCGGCTCGAGGGTGTCGGAGACTCCGGCGTCGAAGGCCAGGGCGATCTGGAAGACCGGATGCCGGTCCGTACGAGGCGGATTGAGCATCGAGACGATCTGCTCGAACGGCATGTCGGCGGCCGAGAGTGCTTCGAGATCACGGTTGCGGACGGAGTCGAGTAATGTCGCGAACCCCTGACTCCCGTCGACCGGGGTCCGGAGGACGACGGAGTTCACGAACATGCCGACGATCTCGGCCAGGCGGGGGTCGGCGCGTCCGGCGACCGGGGTGCCGATGACGATGTCCGATGCCGAGCCGGCGACGTGCACCTGGGGGTCGGCATTCAGCCGGTGCAGCAGGGCGGCGAACACCGCGTGCACGCACATGAACTCGGTCGCCCGGCCGTTGCCCAGGGCGCTGAGGCGGTTGCGCAGCCCGGCGTCGAACTCGACCTCGACGACACCCGCGGTCCGGGCCACCCCGGCCGGTGCGTCGGGTACGAGGATCGGTCCGACATCGAGGCCGTCGAGGTCCTCTCGCCACCGCTCGGCCAGATCCGGCCGGGTGTCGAGGTACTGCGCCTGCCAGCGCAGGTAGTCACGGTAGTCCAGGGCCCCGGGGGTGGTGGTGACCGTGGGTTCGGTGCCGTTCTCGGCGGCGGTATGCAGCTCGGCGTACGCGCGGGTGATGTCGCGGTGCAGCGGCACCATCGACCAGCCGTCGGCGGCGATGTGGTGGATGACGAGGGTCAGCTTGTGGTGTGCCGCGTCGCCGTCGATCCGGTGCAGGGCGACCCGCAGCGGCACGTCGGCGGTGAGGTCGAACGGACGGCGGGCCAGCGCCTGCGCGAGCTCCGGCCAGTCGGTCGCGGTCGTCTCGGCGACGGTGAGGTCGGTGTGCGCCTCGTCGACGGGACGCACGTCGAGGACGGGTCGTCCGTCGTGTTCGGGGTAGACCGTGCGCAGCATCTCGTGGCGTCCGACGGCGTACCGGAGTGCGCCGGACAGCGCTGCCACGTCGAGGTCGCCGCGGAGATCCAGAGCGAAGGCGATGGCGTAATCGGCGGTCGGCGAGCTGTTCTCGACCTCCACGCGGCGTTCACCGGCGTCGGAACCGGCCGCGAGCTGGTTGAGGAACCACAACTGCTGCTGGG
Source organism: Gordonia sp. KTR9 (assembly GCF_000143885.2). Lineage (NCBI taxonomy): Bacteria > Bacillati > Actinomycetota > Actinomycetes > Mycobacteriales > Gordoniaceae > Gordonia > Gordonia sp. KTR9. The sequence goes on along the minus strand of NC_018581.1, from coordinate 4,184,348 downwards.
CGGGCCCGGGATGGGCCGGGCGGTCCGGATCGTGCCGCAGGTCGGGCAGGGTGCGCGTTTCGACGACAGATGTGTCGCCCGTGTCGGTGCCGCCGAGCCGGGCGATGCCGGCGACGGTCGAGTGGTCGAAGACCTCGCGGACGGGGATGCGACGCCCGGTGAGGTTCTCGAGCGCGCCGACGATCTGGGTGGCCAGCAGCGAGTTGCCGCCGAGATCGAAGAAGTCGTGATCGCGCCCGATGGTGCCGGGTTCGAGCTCGAGACGCTCGGCGATGAGGTCGGCGACGGCCCGCTCGATCGGGGTTCGCGGCGCGACGAACGCGACGTCTCCGCCGACCGACGCGGCTTCCGGCGCCGGCAGTGCCCGGAGGTCGACCTTGCCGATCGGGGTCGTGGGGATCTCGTCGAGTTCGATGATGGCGGACGGGATCATGTGCCGAGGGAGCCGTTGCGCCAACCGGTCCCGCACCGCCGCGGCCTGACCGTGCTCGCCGTCGGTGACCGTCACGTACGACACGAGATGCGCGCGGTCGCCTTCGCCGTGCGTGGTGGTGACGGCGGCACGGACAGCATCGTCGGCGACGAGGGCGGCATCGATCTCACCGAGTTCGATGCGATGCCCGCGGATCTTGGTCTGGTGGTCGGCGCGCCCGCGGAACTCGAGTTCGTGGTCGGGGGTCCAGCGCACGAGGTCCCCGGTGCGGTACATCCGCTCACCGGGATCGCCGTACGGGTTGGCGATGAACCGCTTCGACGTCAAGGGCCGGACACCGTGGTAACCGCGGGCGAGATGCTCACCGGCGATGTACAACTCGCCGATCGCGCCGGGGGCCACCGGGCGCAGGCGCTCGTCGAGCACCACCGCGGAGATGCCGCGGATGGGCCGGCCGATCGTGAGCGTCGTGTAGTCGGGGCTGATCGGCGACGACACCGCGGCGACGACGGTGGTCTCGGTGGGACCGTAGGCGTTGAACAGCTGCGGGCCGCTCGACCAGGTGCGCACCACCTCGGAGTTCGGGTGCTCGCCGCCGATGACGAGAGCCTCCAGGTCGGGGACGTCGTCCGGGGACATGGTCGTCAACACCGACGGGGTCAGGAACGCGTGCGTGATCCGCGCCTCGCGCATGAGCTCGGCGAGCTCGGCGCCGCCGACTATTCCCGGCGGGACGATGTGCATCGTCGACCCGGCGGAGACGGCCATCAGGATCTCCAGCACCGACGCGTCGAAGCTCGGCGAGGCCATGTGCATCGTCCGGCTCCGGGGGGTGATCCCGTACTGGGTGACCTGCTGCGCGCCGAAGTCGGCGAGTCCGCGGTGGCTGACCACCACGCCCTTCGGTGTGCCGGTGGTGCCGGAGGTGTAGATCAGGTAGGCGGGCTGGTCGACGTCGAGGACACCGAGGCGGTCCGAATCGGCCACGGGGGCGGGCGATTCGGCGTCGATGCGGTCGCGGGTGGCCGGGTCGTCGAGCACGACGGTCGTGATCTCGCCGCCGGCGCGTGGATCGGACGCGCTGTCGGTGACGAGCAGCTGCGTCCCCGAGTCGGTCAGCATGTGTTCGATGCGAGCCGCCGGGTAGGCGGGATCGACCGGGACCCAGGCTGCGCCGGTGCGGGCGATCGCCCACATCGTGGTCATCCACTCCACGCCACGCGGGAGGGCCACGGCCACATGACGTTCGGGACCGGCCCCGCCCTCGATGAGCAACCGCGCGAGCCGGTTCGACGCCGCGTCGAGCTCTCGATAGGTCAGCGACCGGGTGCCGTCGGTGACCGCGATGCGGTGCGGCGAGGACTCCGCGGCCGCGGACAGCAGCCGCGTCAGGTGCTCCACGGGGCGGCTGCCCTCGCCGACGGCCGGCACGAGGTCGAGACGCTCGTGCAGGTCGAGGACGGGCAGGTCGCCGACGGGTGTGCCCGGGTCGGCGGTCGCGGCGTCGAGCAGACGGATCAGGCGCGAGCCCAGCCCGGCCACCGTGTCCCGGTCGAACAGTGCGGTGGCATAACCGATCTCGAGGGTGAGTCCGGTCGGTTCGCCGGTCGCCCCGCGCACCTCGGTGAAGGTGAACTGCAGGTCGAAGGTGGTGCGGCCGGTGTCCACACGGGACGCGGTCGCCGCGAGCCCGGCGAAGTCGAGGCGGATCGCGGAGCGGTCCTCCAGGGCCAGCGACACCTGGAAGAACGGGTGGACGTTGCCCGAACGGACCGGGTTCAGCTCCGTCACGAGACGGTCGAACGGCATGTCGGCGTTGTCGAACGCGTTCAGGTCGGTGTCCCGCACCCGGGCGACCAGATCCGCGAACGGCAAGTCCTTGTCGACGTCGGTGCGCAACGCGAGCGTGTTGACGAACATGCCGACGAGGTCGTCGAGGTCGGCCTCGCCGCGCCCGGACACCGGTGTGCCGACGATGACATCGGAGGTCTGCGCGAGGGATCGCAGCAGGAGCGCGACCGATGCGTGGAGCACCATGAACACGGTGGCGTCGGCATCGGCGGCGACGGTCCGGATCGCGCCGTAGGTGTCGGTGTCGATCGTCGACGTCACCGACGAGCCGGACCGGCCGGTGACCTCGGAGTCCCGGGTCCGGGGCCGGTCGAGGGGCAGTTCGGTCTCGCCCGGCGACCCGTCGAGCGTGCTCCGCCAGAAGTCGAGTTCGGCCGCGGCGTGGGGACTCTCGTCGAGCCAGGCGTGACGCGCGGCGCTGGTCTGCGAGTAGGTGACCGGCAGTTCGGCCCAGGTGGGCTCGTTCCCGTCGCGACGTGCTCGATAGGCGGTGGCCAGGTCACCGGCGAGGGGTGCCAGCGACCAGCCGTCGGCCGCGATGTGATGGACGACCATCGTCAGGCGGTGATCGTCGTCGGCGGTGCGGACGAGGCGCGCGCGAACGGGGATCTCGGCGGCCAGGTCGAAGGGGATCGAGGCGAAGTCGCGATCCGGGCACTGCGCGATGTCGGCGGTCGCGAGGACCGGCAGGTCGACGTCGACCGTATCCGGATCGGCCGCGGAGATGCATGCCACACCGTCGATCTCGGCGACGACGCTGCGCAGCGGCTCGTGTCGGCGGACCACGTCGACGAGCGCCGCGCGGAGCGCATCGGTGTCGAGGGCGCCGACGAAGCGGACGGTGAACGGCATGTTGTAGGTGGCCGCGGACGCCGGGTCCAGTCGGGTCGCCAGCCACAGGCGGTGCTGGGCGGGGGACAGCGGCACGGCTCCGGATGCGGTCCGGCCGGCGGTGTCGTCGGCCCCGGTGGGACCCGTGGCGGCCGGATGGTCGGAGTCGACGCCGAGGTCGGTGAGCGTGGCGACGATGCCGGCGAGGTCGTCGGCGTCGAACACCGTGCGGATCCCGATCCGGTTGCCGGTCGCCCGGGACAGGCGCGACGCCATCCGCGTGGCCGACAGCGACGATCCGCCGATCTCGAAGAAGTTGTCGCTCAGCGAGACCGACGCCGACCCGGCATGCGGGGAACGCCCGGACCGGCGGCCGGATGCGTCGTCCTCCAGATCCAGCACATCGGCGACGGTGGTGACGACGAGGCGTTCGAGCGCGGTACGGGCGGGCGCGAACTCGCGGTGGGTCCGTAGGTCCGGCCGGGGCAGGGCGCGGCGGTCGAGCTTGCCGTTGGCGGTGGTGGGCAGGGAGTCGAGGACCATGATCGCGGTGGGGATCATGTGATCCGGTAGCGCGGTGCGGAGTTCGGCACGCAGGTCACGGTCGGCGAGTCCGGTGCCGGTGACGTAGCCGACGATCGCGGCTTCGCCGGCGACCAGGTCGTCGCGGATCACCACGCCGGCGGCGGTGACGTCGTCGAGGGCACTGAGCGTCGATTCGATCTCACCCAGCTCGACGCGCTGGCCGCGGATCTTCACCTGGGAGTCGGTGCGGCCGAGGTACTCCAGCTCGCCCGTGGCGTTCAGGCGGACGAGATCGCCGGTGCGGTAGAGCCGTTCGCCCGGGGTCTCGGGCGAGGCGACGAAACGCGACGCGGTCAGGTCCGCGCGTGACCGGTAGCCGCGGGCCAGCTGGACACCGCCGAGATAGAGTTCGCCGATCGCGCCGGGCGGCTGCGGCCGCAGGCGGTGGTCGAGCACGTGGACGCTGGTGTTCCACACCGGGGAACCGATGGGGATCACCGAGAGGTCCGCGCGGCAGTCGTCGTGATGGGTGACATCGATCGCGGCTTCGGTGGGACCGTAGAGGTTGTGGATCGGCGCGGCGGTCAGCGTCGCCGTGGCGCCGACGGTCGAGGGCGTCAGAGCCTCACCGCTGGTGAAGATCTGACGCAGGCTCGCCAGCATCGAGGAGTCGTCGGTGTCGAGAGCCGCGGTGAAGGCGGCCAGCATCGAGGGGACGAAGTGCACGGTGGTGACGCGGTGTTCGGCGATCACGTCGCGCAGGTACCACGGGTCGCGGTGTCCGTCGGCACTCGGCACGACGAGCGCGGCGCCGGTGGTGAAGGGCCAGAAGAACTCCCACACCGACACGTCGAAGGTGGACGGGGTCTTCTGCAGCACCCGATCATCGGCGTCGAGTGCATAGCGGGACTGCATCCACGCGAGGCGGTTGACGATGGCGCGGTGGGTGATGACCACGCCCTTGGGCTTTCCGGTGGAGCCCGAGGTGAACAGCACATATGCGGCCGCGTCGGGACCCGGGCGCGCCGGAGCGGCCCCATCGGCGTCCTCGTCGGCGCGCAGGTCGGCGAGCACCGCGTCGGTGATGACGAGATCGGGCGAGGCCACCTCGAGAATGTGGCCGAGGCGATCGGCGGGTTCGGCCGGGTCGATCGGCAGGAACGCGGCGCCGGCACGGATGACGGCGTGCAGAGCCAGGACCTGGTCGGTGCTGCGGTGCAGTTGGACACCGACGACGCTCTCGGGGCCGATCCCGCGACGCGTGAGCGCCGCAGCGATCTGTGTTGCTGCGCGGGCGAACTCGCGATGGGTGAGCGAGTGCCCATCCTGTGCATCGGTCACCGCGGTGGCGTCGGGGTGGGCGGCGGCTCCCCCGTCGAGCAGGTCGACGAGCGTTGTGTCGCCGTGGTCGACCTGTTCCCCGGTCATGTGCTCGGGGAGCGTCGCGCGCTCGGCGTCGGTGAGAACGTGCAGGTGCGAGACCCTCGTGTCGTCCGGTGCGCTGACGAACGCCGTCACGAAGTCCACCAGGCGCCGGTGATGGGTGGTGATCTCCTCGGCCGGGTAGATGTTCGGGTTCGCCTCGAGGTCCAGGGTCATGCCGCCGTCGAGGCTGTCGTAGACGTTGACCGACAGGTCCTCGATCGGGCCGGTGGACAGGACGTGCAGTTCGCCTTCCAGCGGGCCGAAGTCGATGTGCTGGAAGAACAGCATGACGTTGACGAGCGGGCCGAAGAATCCTCGTCGCGCGCCGGCCGCCCCGAGGATCTGAGAGGTGATGTCCTCATGCCGGAACTTCTGGTGCCGGACGGCGACCTTGATCTCGGAGTTGGCCGATCTCAGCAGATCGGCCAGCGTGGCCGTGTCGTCGCCGAGCGCGATGCGCAGCGGGATGACGTTGGAGGTCAGACCCGCCGAGGTGCGGAGGACATCGCGATCGCGAGCCGCGACCGGGAGACTCAACATCGCTTCGTCGCGGTCGGTGTACCGCGCGACGTAGGCGGCGACGGCGGCGGTGATGACCGAGGCAGGCCGTACCCGGTGGGTGCGGCCCAGCTCGCGGATGCGGGCGACGAGCGTGTCGTCGAGGACCGCCGAGCGAACGTCCGACAGCGGGGCGGCGGATGCCGAAAGGTTGGTGAGAGTAGTCATTTCGGGCATGTCGGCCAGATGCGACGCCCAGTGCTCACGGTCCTCGACGAACTTGGACGACGCGCGGTACTCACGGTCGAACTCGGCGATGTCGAGCATCGACGCGGTGTCCGCGATCGGGGGAGGGGTTCCGTTCACGATCGCCGTGTAGTGCGCGGCGACGCGCAACATCATGTACATCGCGGCATAACCGTCGAAGCCGATGTGGTGCCCGTGGCAGTACCAGATCGAGTGTCCCGGGCCGATTTTGAGCAGATGGGTCTCGAGGATCCGATCGGCGAACACGTCTGAACTGGCGCTTCGTCTGCGATCGATCCAGGCCAGTGCAGCCGCGCGCGGGTCCGCCGCGTCGGAGAAGTCCTGACGTCCGAGCACCACGCCCTGCGACCGGTCGATCACCATCAGCGGTTCGCCGTCGTCGGTGGGGATGAGCCTCAGCATGGGGGCTTCGGTCTCGCGCTCGGTCAGCGTGACCGCCCGCTGCATGATGTCCGGATCGACGTCCACGAGGGGGTCGGCACCGTCCCCGGCCCGCGGACCCGATGTGTCGCCGCGGAATTCGACGTACGCGTCGATGGTCATCGGCACGTCCGGCTCGAGTTGCTGGGCGTAGAAGATGCCGCGCTGTGCGGCTGTCATCGGGATCGTCAGGCCGGTGTCGATGTCGGTAGCAATGGTGTTCCGGACCGCGTCGTCTGTGGTCACGCGTGCCTCCCCTGTGAGTGCGCCCGCACGGCAGCGTCGAACCCGGATGTGAGTGGGTTTCGAACTCCGGTCCACGAACTCGGGGCGGGTGGCCCGGAGTCGTGAACTCGCCGTCAGGCCCGCGGTTGTCGGACTGAACTGCGGAGCCGGGGAGCCTGGTGATCGTTCGGCTCACGATCGGCAGCCGAGATACCCCCGGTGCTGACACGCCCCCCGTGTTTCGCTCCCTCCCGGCGCGCGCTGGTTGCGCCGGGCGGGCTTGTATCTTTGGTCGATCTCGTCTCATGGGTGCTTCGCGTGGCGGTGCACCGCAGATTGGTCAGTGACCGAAAAAACTTTCCCGGCCCGGCGCCATCCGAAACCCGGGGCCGATGGCAGGGGCATCGATTTGGCCCGGACCTGGGCATTCCCCTACACTTGTGGGGTTGCCTGCGGCACCGATGTGTCGCGAATCGGCTCACGAACCCACTGGGGCGGACGGTCCAGGTGTCACAGTCTGGCCAAAACCCCAGGCAGGCGTGTGTTCGATGGCAACAGACCGTGTGCGTCGGGTCGGAAATCCGCCGTACATAAGAAGCCAGGTCAAGGAGACTAACGAGTGATTCAGCAGGAATCCCGCCTGCGAGTCGCCGACAACACCGGTGCCAAGGAGATCTTGTGCATCCGCGTGCTCGGCGGTTCCTCGCGGCGCTACGCCGGCATTGGCGACGTCATCGTCGCCACTGTCAAGGACGCCATCCCGGGCGGCAACGTCAAAAAGGGTGAGGTCGTCAAGGCCGTCATCGTGCGCACCACCAAGGAGCGCCGTCGTGCGGACGGAAGTTACATCCGCTTCGACGAGAACGCCGCCGTCATCCTCAAGGGTGAGAGCGACCCCCGCGGTACCCGCATCTTCGGCCCGGTCGGCCGCGAGCTGCGCGAGAAGAAGTTCATGAAGATCGTGTCGCTGGCACCGGAGGTGATCTGACATGAAGGTTCACAAGGGTGACACCGTGATCGTCATCTCGGGCAAGGACAAGGGCGCCAAGGGCAAGGTCATCCAGGCCTTCCCGAAGACGCAGCGAGTTCTCGTCGAGGGCGTCAACCGAATCAAGAAGCACACCGCCGCGTCGGCCAACGAGCGCGGTGCCTCCTCCGGCGGCATCGTGACCCAGGAAGCCTCGATCCACGTCTCGAACGTGATGGTCGTGGATTCCGACGGCAACCCGACCCGCGTCGGCTACCGCGTCGACGAAGAAACGGGCAAGAAGGTCCGGATCTCGCGCAAGAGCGGGAAGGACATCTGACATGACCACTTCTGAGAAGATCCAGCCGCGCCTGAAGACTCGCTACCGCGAGGAGATCAAGGACACGCTGAACAAAGAGTTCGACTACCCCAACGTGATGCTGATCCCGGGCGTCGTGAAGGTCGTCGTGAACATGGGCGTCGGCGACGCCGCCCGTGACGCGAAGCTGATCAACGGCGCCGTCGAGGATCTGGCCAAGATCACCGGTCAGCGTCCGGAGATCCGCCGGGCACGCAAGTCCATCGCACAGTTCAAGCTGCGTGAGGGCATGCCGATCGGTGCCCGCGCCACGCTGCGCGGCGACCGTATGTGGGAGTTCCTGGACCGCCTCGTGTCCATCGCGCTCCCGCGTATCCGCGACTTCCGCGGCCTGTCGGACCGTCAGTTCGACGGCAACGGCAACTACACGTTCGGCCTAAACGAGCAGTCGATGTTCCACGAGATCAACATCGACAACATCGACCGGCCCCGCGGTATGGACATCACCGTCGTGACGTCGGCCACCACGGACGAGGAAGGCCGCGCGCTGCTGCGTGCCCTGGGCTTCCCGTTCAAGGACAACAACGTTAAGGACAACTGACATGGCAAAGAAGGCTCTGGTCAACAAGGCCAACAAGAAGCCCAAGTTCGCCGTGCGGGGCTACACCCGGTGCAACAAGTGCGGTCGTCCGCACTCGGTGTTCCGCAAGTTCGGCTTGTGCCGTATCTGCCTGCGCGAAATGGCACACGCCGGCGAGCTGCCGGGTGTGCAGAAGTCCAGCTGGTGACTTTCACCCCTCGGATTTCGTAGCATCAATGCGCTCATAGCGCGCATTCCAGCTGCCGATTCAGCAACAGCCCCACCTCGCTCACGCGAAGTGGGGCTGTTGCTGTCAGCGGGTCGCGGCCCATTCGTCGACGAGGCGCGGAAGCTTCTTCGCGTTCGCGGAGAGCGACCGCTGATACGCGCGGATCGCCAGCGCGTCGGCGAGCTTCCCGACAGCCCCGCCGACGCCTGCGTTGCGGATGCGGTAGGTCAGTTCGACGCCGCGGCGGACCTCCGCGAACGTGGCAGAGATGGCGAACTCGAGCGGTGACTCCGTGGAGGAGAACTCGGTGGCCGTGTGCGCATCCACCCGCGTGAACTCGCCGGTCCAGTCGACGGCGCGGCCGAGCCCCTTCATCTGGCCGCGCCAGACGGTCCCGACCGTGACCGGCCCGTCGGTGACGGTCTCGACGCCGATCACGCCGGGCGTCAGCGCCGCGACGTGTTCGGGGATCAGGCAGTACTCCCACACGGTGGCGAGGGGCTGTCGGACGAGGACGGTCGCACTGGCTTCGGGCATGGTGTCGACGTTACCCTCCCGTCGGATTCGGTAGCGAAAGATGGTGTATAGCACCGATTTTCGCTACGAAATCCTGGTCGGTCAGCGGCCGAGGATGCCGCCCAGCATGCCGCCGGCGCCGGACCCCGCAGAGCCTCCGCCACCGGTGCCGCCGACGAATCCGCCGGGCGGCAGTTCGGACGGCTGGACGACGACGAAACCGCGCCCGGAGAACTCGAGGGTGAACCGCTCGCCGGTGCTCCGACCCATGAGGGTGCCCAGGTTGAACGAGTCGTTGGACTTCACCGACGTGCGCAGGCTCGACGACCACGCGACCGCGGCCTGCGGGTCGGCGTAGGTCGCGGCGTCGACGTTCAGGACGACCGGGGTGCCGTCGGTGGTGATGGCGATCCGGCCGCGACCGGTGAACACGCAGTTGAACAGGCCGGCGTTGCTCATCGCCCCGGCCCCCTGCACGCGGGCGATGTCGTAGGAGAGCGACGAGTCGAACGCGAGCACGTTGGCGCCGTTGATGGTGAGGCCGTCGGACCCGTCGAGGTCGATGAGGTGCACGTCCGACGCGGCGTCGGCGAGGAACAGGTCGCCCTGCCCGGTGACCTTCATCAGCGGGACGCCCTCACCGGTCACCGCCTGACGCATCATCCGGCCGAGCCCGCCGGAGCCGAGCGCCTCGAACTTCAGGTTTCCCTGATAGGCCACCATCGAGCCGGTCCGGGCCATCACCTCACCGGAGAGTCCGACCCGACACATCTTGCTGCCCTGCTTCTGGATCCCCTGCCCGGTGACCTCGGCGTGGGACGGCGCGAACAGATCGCTGTGCATGGGGACTCCCTGTGGTTGGGCGGTGACCGGAGGCGGCGGTGTGGACGGTGAATTCCATTGCGACGCCTGCGGTCCGGGCGTCGAAGGTGGCGCGGTCGCAGGCGCTGCCGTCGGAGGCGGCCACGGTTGCGGATCGGTCACGCGCGGGGGTTGGCCGGGCGGAGGTGGTGGAGCGGGCTCGTCGTCGACGGTTATGCCGAAGGCTGTCGCCAGTCCGGCGAGACCGGAGTCGTAACCCTGTCCGACGGCTCGTACCTTCCAGACGTCGTTGCGACGATAGATCTCCAGACACACGACCGCCGCTTCGCTCGTGAGGCCGGCGGGGCTGAAGGTGAGGTCGGTGCCTCCGCCGGTCACCGTAGCGGTGAGCGCACCGGCGGTGGCGAAACTGGTGGGTCCCGTGCCGTCGAGGCTCGCGGCCACGACCACCCGCGCGATCTCACGGGGCAGGGCAGCGGTGTCGATGGAGACGATGTCGGCGGAGCCCTCGGAGCGATAGCCGACGCCGGGTCCGGCGGGCTGGTTGTAGAAGATGAGGTCGGCATCGGAGCGGACCCGCCCGGCGTCGGTCAGCAGGATCGCCGAGGTGTTGACCGGCGATGCCGAACGCACCGAGACGGTCACCGCCGGCGAGGGCAGTGGACGGTTCTCTCCGGCGGTCAGCGTGAGCACGGTGTCCATTGTGCCAACTCTTCTCATGTCGGGGTGCCTGCTGGTCGATCGACACAAGGCTGGGACGCCCGCCTCGGTCCGGACCGACGTTTGTGGTTCGTGTCGCCACCGTCGCCCCGCCGACTGTCGTCCGAGTAGATGCACCCCGAGAAAAAACCAGTGGCGCCGGCAGGCGCCGTCGCGACACCATGAGCGGGCAATCGAGTCCACGGATGCCCGCCGGCATCCTCCACCATCACGTGATCGGCGAATGAACCGCCGGCACACCGTGTTCGAGCGTCAGGAGGGTCGCCATGACCGCACTGGTCCTTGCCATCGTCAGCGGGATCATCCTGCTCGCCGTCGTCACCCGCACCCTGATCGTCACCGTCCGGGATGATCGGGGGCGCATGCCTTATCGCGCGGGATATGACACCCGGCGTCCCTCGCCCTGAGTGCGCGTCGTCTGATCTGGGTGTGGCCCAGCCTCACTCCGCCTTCTTCAGCACCGCGAGCACGGTCAGGAGCAGGATCTTGATGTCGAGCCACAGCGACCAGTTCTCGATGTAGTAGTTGTCCCACTCGGCGCGGTCGGCGATCGAGGTCTGGCCGCGAAGGCCGTGCACCTGCGCCCATCCGGTGACCCCGGCTTTCACCCGGTGGCGTTCGCCGTACCGCCGGATCTGGACCTCGAACAACGAGACGTACTCGGGACGCTCGGGTCGTGGACCCACGAGACTCATGTCCCCGCGGATCACGTTGAGCAACTGGGGCAGTTCGTCCATCGACGTCGACCGCATGATCTTGCCGATCTTGGTCCGCCGGTCGACCCCCTCGACGCCGCCGGGAGCGCTGCCCTCGGTGGGACGGAACTTCTCCGCGTCGGGGTCCTCGGGCCGCATCGAACGGAACTTCAGGCAGTCGAACACCCGCGCGTTGCGACCCACTCGCGGTTGCGCGAAGAAGATCGGCCCGGGCGAGCTCAACCGGACGAGCAGCATGAGGGTGAGGAACAGCGGTGAGATCGCTGCCAGGATCAGGGCCCCGATCACCCGGTCGCCGATGTGTTTGGTCCGGTACTGCCACCCGCGCGGGTTGGTGTGTGGGACCGACATCAAGGGCAGGCCGCCGATGTGGTCCACCCGGCTGCGTCGTCCGACGACGTCGAACATCCGCGGCACGATCCACACCTTGACGCCGTGCCGGTGGGCGATACGGACAGCGGCGGTGAGTCTTTCGACATTGGTGACCGCGAAGGCCACCACCAGGACCTCGGCCTTCGTGGCACGGATCGCCAGGTCGAGTTCGTCCACTCCACCGAGCTGCGCGATCTCGTTGGTCGGGCCCTCGTCCCGATCGGCGCGGGGCGGCGCGCCGGCCGCCAGGATCCCCACCGGCCGGAGGCCGTGCTCGGGTGCCGACACCATGCGGCCCACGACCTGTGCGGTGATCGGCCCGTCGCCGATGATCAAGGTGGGGGACAGCAGGTGGCCGCTCTTGCGCAGACTCCGCTGGATGGTGTCGCGGATGAGACGGCCGAACGGAACCCAGAACAGCGCCGACACCCACACCTTGGTGACCGCGGCGCCGGGCCGGTCGTCGGAGAAGGAGAGGAGCAGCGAGCAGAGCAGGATCATCGCGGCGATCGTGCACCCGGTCATCACCCCGCCGACCTCGTCGAGGAACCGGCGGTTGAGTCCTCGCCGGTACACCCCGCGCAACGCGAAGATGACGACGAGGATCGGCACGAAGAGGATGAGCGTCCACAGCGGCGGGCTCGCGCCGGCGCCGCTGTTGACCCACCAGATCCCCATCGCCACTGCGATCGACGCGGAGACCACGTCGATCGACACGGTGACGATCGTGCTCAGGGGATCGTCGCGGATCAGCTCATGGAAAGTGCGTCTCGTTCCCGCGGTCGCGGGCACCGGGGCGCGCGTCGTCGTCTGCGGGATCTCGGCCTGCGAAACACGGGTCGACAAGTCCACTCCATCCGAACAGCCCCCCGTGCCGACGATTGTAGGTGCACCGGACCGTCTCGCGTGCGCCTACCGGGCACGTGTTGGGCACCGGTTGCTCCACGGCAGGTCAGAGGGGTCAGGAGGCGCTCACTTCCCGAAGATGAGCTCCTGGACCAGGATCGAGAGATCGGACATGAGCTGTACCTCCGCGGAGGACCAGTGATGCGGTTCGGAATCCCAGGCGCAGAACGTACCGATGACATGTCCGTCGTCGTCGGCGAGCGGGATGCCCAGGTAGGCGGTCACCTCGCCGCTGACGGCGGTCGGGTGGTCGGCGAGGAGGGCGTGGTCGGCGATGTCGTCGATGATGAGGGGTGAGCCGCTGACCACCGGAAGGACGCAGAGCGAGTTGACCAGCGTCCGGGTGCTGGGGCCGTCGGGTGTCCCGGACCGGAACGCGATCGCTGCAGTTGCCTGTTCCTCAGGGGTGATGAGATTGACGGCGACATGCGGAACACCCACGGCGTCGATCGTGAGTCGGATGGTCTCGTCGAGGCCGTGGGTCGGCGGGTCGTCGAGGAGCCCGCTGTCCTTCAGGGCGCGCATGCGCTCGGGATCGGACAGGACCGCGTGGAGCGATTTGGCCATGTCGGGATTGCGCCCGCGGACCGCCTCGAGCACGGCGAGAAGGCCGGCCTCGGGTGAGGTGTCGAAGAGCGCGGCCAGCTGGTCGGCGTCCGCGGTCGTCTCGGAGTCGGGAGTGGGGTCGTCGACGGGGTTCACCGTGTTGTCACCGTCCTCGGTGCTCGCGCTCATCGTCACTCCTCTCGCAGCCCGGTTCGACCGGGCAGAACATCCAGCTCACGCGCACGTGTTCGGCGGTCGCTGTCCTGATCGCACGGCGCCGACCCAGTCGGTGGCCGCGGAACCGATGTCGAGTATGCCGTGCGCCTGGTTGCTGACCCTGAGCGCAGTGATGTCATCACCCAGACGGCAGGCCCGGTCGATGGCCGCCGCGGTCCACGGGGCCGGGATGACATCGTCGGAGTCGCTGTAGGCCACGAGCATCGGGGCCGATGCCCGCCCCCGGGGCAGACTCACCTCGCGCAGCCACGTCCGGAGGGCCTCGGTGGCCGCGTCGTCGACCGGCCGGTAGTCCTCGGGTCGGGTCCGTTCGACGACGGCCTGTTTCTGCACGAGCGCGGCGTCGTTGCACTCGAGGAACACCCCGAAGGCCTGTTGCAGCGGTCCGTGGACGTAGTCGTCGATGACCAGTTCGGGGTGGATCGTCTTCAGCCCGGTCAGTACGAGCGGGAGGAACGCGATCTGCTCGGGCGTGAGGGTGCCGGCGGCCATCGAGTCCGCCAGCGGCGCGACGTCGAGCGCGGGACTCATGCTCACCGTGCCGCGCAGGCGTAGCCCACGACCGTAGGTGTCCGCGATCTCGTTGGCGTGGAACACCGCATGACCGCCCTGCGACACCCCGAAACCCCACCACCGGTCGCTCGTGCCGTCGACGACCGTGCGGGTAGCCCGGACCGAATCGATGATGTTGTCTGCTGCCGGCGCCGGGTCGAGGTAGCGGTGGGGTCCAGGGGTTCCGAGTCCCTGGTAGTCGGTCTGCACGACGACGAAACCCTGCTCGAGCAGGGACGCGATGAGACCGATGGTGCCCAGCAGGTTCCCGTAGAGCGAGGGGGCACAGTTGCCCGCGGTGCCGGTCGTCGGGTGCCCGACCGCCAGGATCTCCCAGCCACCAGCCGGTGCGCGGCCGCGCGGCACGAAGGCCGCGGCCGAGACCGGAACCAGTCGATCGCCGGCCGGATCGGTCGACAGATAGCGGAAGCGAACGGTGCGATCGACGAGGCGCCGCAGCGCGATGTAGGCGTCGGTCGGTACCGGTGCGCCGACGAGGTCGCCCGCCGATGCCCCGACCGGTGCCGCGAACTCTCGCGACCCGCCGTCGGAGGCAGGACCGGGAGCCGACGAGCACGCGGCGGCGACCAGGACGGTGACGACGAGGAGGGCCACGAGCACGGGCGTGCGCCCGACGTGCCGCGACGCCACCGTCATGACCGTGTGAGCAGTCGATCCAGCAGCGACACCGGATCCTCACAGAGGTGGTCGAGGGCCGCTTCGATCACCGGGCGCCCGACGAAGTCGCTGCAGAACGTCGTCGTGAAGCTCCGTGAACCGTCGATCTCGCTGACGAGCATGCTCGCCGCGTCCGGCCCGTCCGGTTCGACGTAGGCGAACAGGTGGTGCGACGCCGATGCGGGCTCCCACGGCAGGTCGCCGAAGATCCCGACGCGGCCCAGATCGCTGACCGACAGGCGCAACCGGTCGGGCACCTCGACCCGGGATGGGACCGTGCCCTCGCCCGGTGTCGACGGGCGCAGCCGCATCCGCAGTTCACCGGCAGCCAGGATGGCCGCGGGCCAGCCGGATTCGGCGACCGCGCGGATACGGTCCCCGATCTCCATCGGCGTCGCGTCGGGCGGGAAGAGCAGCGGGATGCCCACGGCGAAGTTCCCGTGGTCCTCGGCGTGCTCGGCGTCGAGATAGCGGCGGCAGTCGAAGAGGATCTGGGTGCGGTCGTCGAGGGGGACGCCCTGCGCGGCCAGCGCGGCGCGCCACAGTCCGACGGTCACCGCCGCCGACGACATCCGGACGCCCGTGTCGGCGATCGCCCGCTTGAGTTCGGCCGTCTGGCACGGGCGCATGGCGGCGGTGACGGCACAGCGGGTGGAGCGCCAGTCGGTGATCGTGCGCAGCGGTGCGTCGGTGGGCGGCGCGGCGTTGGCTGCGCGCAGGCGCACGATGTCGCGGAGACGTCGCGGATGACGCAGCACATGTCGGCGCAGTGCCTGCCACGCCGCGGCGGACGGCAACGACCGTTCGAAGCGTTCGGTCATCGGGAACTCATGGCGGCTGGCCACACCGGCGATCTGTTCGACGCCGAGGCGGCCGTCACCCATCCCGTGGGTGTGGTCGATGACCAGCCACTGCCCGCACACCAGCACCTCGAGCCGGGGCAGCGGTTCGGGACGATTGCGCAGGTGCGTCATGATGTCGCCGACCGGCAGGTCGGCGAGGTCGGGACGTTTGCACACCTGTGGCCGGGTCTCGACGTCGTGCGCCCAGGCGGCCGACGCCGGGTCGGGGACGAGGCTGAGTCTCGAGTTCGGCGTCCAGGCCCGTGCCAGGCGGCTGCGGATGACATCGAGGTCCAGCGGCGCCATCGGACCGGTCACCGAGATCGTGCGGGACGTGGCCAGCGCACGGTCCAGTACGGACGCGCGCTGGAGCCCGGCTGCCCCGGGGTTCCTAGATCGCCGCATCGACGACCTCGCGCATCTCGTCGCGGAACCGTTCGCGCCGGAATCGTTCAGCCCAGGCCCGGATCTCGGAACGGTCGTAGTCGTCGACGTCGAAGTTGCGCAACGAGGCCGCCAGACGCTCGACGATCTCGTCGTCGCTGCCGGGCTCGATGAGCAGACCGGTCGAGCCGGGCACGACGGTGTCGAGCGCGCCGCCCTCCCCGAGCGCGATGACGGGGGTGCCGGTGGCCATCGCCTCGACGGGCACGATCCCGAAATCCTCGATCCCCGGCATCAGGACCGCCCGGGCGCTGCGATGCAGGTTCAGCAGGGTGTCGTGGGGGACGCGGCCGAGGAACGTCGTCTTCGGCCCGGCGAGTTCTCGGCACTGCTCCATGGCCCGGCCGTCCCCGGCGACCACGAGGCGGACGTCGGCGCGGGCGGCGGCCGCGATCGCGAGGTCGGGCCGCTTGTACGGGACCAGCCGGCCGGCGAGGAGGTAGAAGTCCTCGCGGGGGACGGCGGGATCGGGGGTGAAGCCGTCGAGGTCGACCGGTGGGTGCACGACGACCGACTCGCGTCCCCAGTGCTCGCGGATGCGCTCGGCGACCGCGGAGGAATTCGCGACGACGGTGTGCAGGCGGGGAGCGGCCCCGACCTCACAGCGCCGGGCGGCGACCGACAGCGCCGACAGGATCGCGGCGCCGGCGGCGCCACCGCCTTCGCCGGCCCGCAGCGACGGGTCCCACGCCCAGCGGGCCGGACTGTGCACGTAGGCGATGACGGGGGCCTGCGTCGCGTGCACCGCCTGCGTGGCGAAGGCGTGATGGCTGGTGACGACCGCGTCGGCATCCCGTAACGGCATCCGCCGGAACGCCAGCGGCATCAGCGGGAGCAGCGGCGCGTAGCTGCGTTCACCGAGCAGGCGGTAGGCACGATTCAGCGACGAGGTGATCGGCGGCTCGGTCAACCCGGCCGGGACACCCGCGGGCCGGGCGATCGGCGCATGGACCTCGACGCGTGGCCACGTCGCGGCCAGCTGTTCGACGACGTGCTCGGATCCGGCTATCTCGGTGAGTCGTTCGTGGACGACGGCGATGCGGTCACCGGGCATTGCTGCCCACATCTCCCGAAGCGGTTCGGAACCGGTCGGAATCGTGTGACGTCGTTCCGGGATCGTCATGCGATGCGGCAGGTGACATGGGTGTGGCGGCCTCGGTTCTGGATGCTGCGCTGTCCCCGGCGGTCTCGCCCCCGACGCTCTCGTCGGGTACCGCGTCGGCGGGGCTGGACAAGGCAGGCGCGGAAGGTTGCTTCCCCGTGCGCTGCACGATCAGATGTCGGGTCGACCCGATGGTCGCGAGCTGGGACAGGGCCTGGTCGGCGGCCTTGCGATCGCGCCCGGACGACGACACGACGACGACGGCGAGCGTGAGGTCTCCCGGGTCGACGCGCTGCCACCAGGCGTCGGTGAGAGGGTGCTGCGCGACGCGCAGATGATGCCCGGTCGCCGCGTCGTCCGCGGGCGGGACGAGATCGCCGACCAGGCGATCGGCGTCGACGTGCTCACCGGTGAGGATCAGTGCGATCTGTGCTCGGCGGTGACGCTGTGCGAACGCGGGCAGCAGCGTCGACGGCAACGCCGGTTCACCTCGCCGTCCGTAGGTGAGTTGCGCGCCGTACCGGTGCGCGGCGCGGCGCGCCCAGATCGGATTCGGTTTACGGCCGACCCGCCCACGGAACAGCACCAGCAGTTCGGCCGCGATGATCGTCGCGGCGATCCCGGCGACCGCGCCCTCCTGTGCGGGCTTGGGACTGACGGGAATCTCGCTCGCCGACGGTGCCGCGAGGATCGTCAGCGTGTCCGTCGACGAGTTCTGCAGGCGGGTGAGCTGGGAGTCCAGATCGGCGAGGGTGGCGTCCGATTCGACCTTCGCGTCACTACGGTCGGGCAGCGCGCGGTTGCGGACGCGCTCGGCGGTCACCTGCGCGCGCAGCTGGTCGATCTGCCGGGTGATGTCGCGCGCATGGGTGGAGAGGGATGCGGCGGAGATGGCGGTGACCATCGCGCGGGCGACGTCCTCGGCCTGCTGGCTCGTCGGCGCCGTGGCGGTGAAGTCCAAGAGCGTGGGTGCGGTGCCCGGAGTCGTGGTGACATGCGAGCTCAACTCGCCTGGGGTCCATCCGGTGTCGACTTGGGTCAGCACCTGCTGAAGGACGTTCTCGTCGGTGGACAGCGCCACGAACGGGGCACGCAGCTGTTCGACGAATGCGTCGCCGGGGATGATCGTGCCGGCGGGCGTGATCTCGGTGACGACCGTGGCCGAATACTCCTTCGGGACAAGTGCGGTCCGCATTGCGAACACCGAAGCGCCGACGATGATGCCGATCAGGATCGCGGGGACGGCTACGCGGATGAGGTCACGGAAGTGCCCGAACAGGTCGACCGAGGGCGGCGCATCGCGTCGCCCGGCGGCATCGAAGCTGGAGGTCACGCGCGTAACTCCTGTGGTGTCGGATACCCCCCGACCATCCCCGGACATTGCAGTGCTCGATCAGCTGTCAGTTCACCATAGCCAACGACCCGGATGACGGTGGTCGAGGCGGACGGGCGTGGCGTGTGGGCGACAGACGATCTCGCCGGTCATCGCGACGCGAGCATCGTGTACGCCTGCTTCGGAGACCAGTCGCGTCGTACCAGTCCGAAGTTGTGTTCGAGATTGTTCGGGTCGGTGCCGGCGTCCCGCAGCGAGTACACGAACAACGGCCCCAGCCACGGCGCGTCGGTCTGGGCGCCGATGGCGATCGCGATGCTCTGCGCCTGAACGTCTTCGGAGACCGCGTTGGTGCCGGTACCGGTCGGCGCGCCGAACTCGGTCATCCAGATCTTCTTGTCGCCGTCACCCGCCGCGACCATCACATCGCGCATGTCCCACATCCGCGCCGCGGTGCTCCACGACGCCGCGGCCGGGTCGTTGGGCAGCGCCGGATAGGTGTAGGGATGCACGCCCAGCGCATCCAGAGACCGGTTGAACCCGCTCTGGTACATGGTGCGCACGAATGTCAACGGCGCGATGTCGCGGCCGTTGTCGACGCCCGGCGCGAGACCACCGGAGACCACCGCGGCGCCCGGGACCGCGCTCTTGATGGCCGCGTACGACGCGGCGAGCAGGCGGCCGTACTCTCCTGCGTTCGCACGCGGAAGCCAGTAGTTCGCCAGGTTCGGCTCGTTCCAGATCTCCCAGACCGCTATCGATTCGGCGTACCGCTGCGCCGCCGCCGCGGCGAAGGAGGCGAAGACGTTGGGGTCGGCCGGGCGGTAGTGACTGTTGCGCGGGAAGTCGGACGCGCGCGCCGCCCACAACGGGGTGTAGGTCACCAGGCCCAGCGGGCACATGCCGTGGGCGACGACGGCGTTGACCACCCGGTCGATGGGGGCCCAGTTGCGTTGGCCGCGGCGGGGTTCGACGACCGACCAGTCGACGTCGAGGCGCACCGCCCACATGCCGAGATCCTTGGCCACCGACAGCTCTCGGTTCAGATCGGCGTCGGACGCGGCGAGCAGAGCGGCTCCCGGGGAGGCCGCCACCTTGTGATCGCCACCCGCGAGTGAGCACGCGGCCGGTGCCGAATGGGCGTCGCTGCGCACCCATACGATGGCGGTGAGGGTTGCAACGAGGATGCACACGTACGTGAGTGCCGATCGGGTGGCCCGACCGTGCAGGGACCGTGTCATGGATGGTGCCTATCTGACGAGATGCGCATCGCGCGTCACAGGTGCCGGCCGCGGACTTCTTCTCGGCCGGACAACAACTCGTCGAGCATACGCGGTAAGGTCGCCGATTTGTCGTGTCCGTCCGCGATACGGCGCCGAGCCTCTGCGATCAACGCGCGGCGGAGGTCGGCGTCGTCGAGGACGCGTCCGATCGCCGCGGTGAGCGCGGGGGGATCCGACGGCGGGACGAGGACCCCGGCACCGTTGCGCAGGAACTCGGTGGTGCCGCCGTGGTCGGTCCCGATCACGGGTTTTCCGAAGGCCATCGCCTCGAGTACCGACAGCGGCCCGGCCTCCGGCGTCACGCTCGCCGAGAGCACCACATCCCACCGCTGCAGCGCGGTCCGCAGGTCGGTGTGGCCGAGGAATCGGACGCGGCCGGCGAGATCTGGTTTTCCGGCCCGATCTCGTAGTGCGGCAACATGATCGGCGTCGCCGGGGAACGATCCGCCGGCGAACTCGAGTTCGACATCCGGTAGCGCGGCGACGGCGTCGAGCGCGACGGCATGCCCCTTCCAGGGCGTGAGCAGGGCCAGCATGCCGACGACCGGCGGGTCGTGCAGATCGGTCGGGAGGGCGGGGACCGGCCAGGTCACCCCGTTGTGGGCGACGACGACCGGGAGACCGTGTTCGGTGAGAGGTGCCGCGGTCGCCTCCGACACCGCCACCGCGCGCCTGATCACCGGTGCGCTGACGCGGACGACCGCGTGTTGCCGGCCCGACGAAAGGGTGTCGTGCACGAGCCAGGAGATCCTTCCCGCGGGTCGCGCGATGCGTGCGGCGGGGAGTGCGAACAACGAGTTGACGATGGTCGACGTGCCGGCGGGCCGTGATACCCGGCGAAGGATGCGCCCGGCCCGTATCCAATCGAGCACGAGCCGGCCCGCACCCGCGAGACGTGCCAGGCCGCGCTCCCCACTCAGACCGAGCGGGGGGATGGCCACGTGGTCCACCCCGGCCGGGAGTCGTCCGGGCAGCGGGCCGTCGGGACTGACGACCCGCACGGGGTGACCACGATCGACCGCGACGTCGATCAGATCGAGCATCACCTTCTCCGCCCCGGAGACCTGGCCGGTGTGCGCGACGAAGACGATCGGGCGTTCAGATGCGGAACCGGTCATCGGACCACCTTCGTGTGTCGGCCGGGAGGCGCGGTCGCCGCCCGGATCAGCAGGACGGCGGGCCCGGCGACGATCAGCGCCGCGCCGGCCGAGACGACCGGCCACGGCACCGAATCCGTCAACCGGACCCCGAGTGCGCAGGATGCCGCGGTGAGCGCGATCAACACGATGAGCGTGCCGAGCGGGAGCAGACCGGTGATCGGCAGTGTCCGGCCGATCACCACCCAGAGCGCCACCGCCGCGGCGGCGAAGGTGATCACGGTGGCAACGGCCGCTCCGTCGTAGGAGTACCGCGGGATGAGGGCAACGTTGAGTGCGACGTTGAGGGCCAGGCCGCCGACCGCGATCCACGGGTAGCGGTTCGCGTGACCGGTCGACGCCAGCAGGAAGATGCCGAGCACGATGAAGGCCGTGATCGCCGCGCCCAGGACGAGGAACCGGGCGGCGTTCGCGCCGACGACGAACCGGTCGCCGTACAGGAGTCCGATGATGGGCCCGGCGCTCGGCCAGAAGGCGGCCACGGCGACCGCGCCACTCGCGGCGAAGACGGCGGCCGCACTTCGGCATCGCTGGCGCAGGACCGCCGGTTGGCTCGGCCACGCGGCCACCAGAAGCGTGCTGACGGGGCCGATCGCGGCGAGGATGAGGGTGTCCATGATGTCGGAGAACTTGTACCCGATGCTGTAGATGCCGACCGCGTCGAGCGAGTCGAGCAGGCTCAGCAGCAGGACGTCGACCTTCTGCAGTGCGATGGTCAGCGCGAGACCGAGTGCCAGCGGAAGCGCGTCGGAGAGCATCGGTTTCCAGCGCGACCATTCGACGATCCGCGACGGCCGCAGCCCCGACGACCGGCGCATGATGCCGACGACCTTGATGATCAGCGAGAGGATCTCATTCGCGACCGGGGCGAGGACGAACACCAGCAGCACCGGCGCGACCAATACGGCGGCGACCGTCAGGGCCAGCTGCAACACCTGCCCCAGGCTCTCGGCGATCGCGGTGAGCAGGAGGCGGTGCCTGCTCTGGAAGATGACCGTGAGTGCCTGTGCGGGCGTGGCGAACACGACGACGAGACCCGCGACGGCGGTCGCGCGGATGACGTCACCGGGGTACTGCAGCACGATCACGTAGGCGACGGCGATCAGGTAGCCGAGGAAGCCGAGCACGACCCGTAGTGCGATGAACGCCGACGATGTCTTCGCCACGTCGTCGGGATCGTCGGAGATGAGCCGGGCCATCACCGCGCGGCCGACCCCCAGATCGGTGAAGATCGCGGTCAGACCGAGCAGGGCGAACACGAACGAATAGGTGCCCCAATCCTCCGGCGACAGCGTGCGCGCGACGAGAACGCTTCCGGCCCAGCCGAGCGCGGCGATCACGAGGCGACTCACCAGCATTGCGATCGTCGCCCGGGTGGCGGCCCGCGCATCCGAGGCGGGGTGCGGGCCGGTGTCGTCGGTTGGCGCGGTCTTCGGCCCGCTCCCGGCGCCGGTCGCCCGGGTCTGCCATTCGGCTTCGGCCTGCTGTTCGACCACCACGTCGGACGGCAGTGGGCCGGTGACATCAGGGCTCACGGCACCCCCGGAGCGGGTGGGTCGATGCCGGCAGCGCGGTAGGCCTCGACCGTCCGGCGGGCGGTGGTGTCCCAGGTCAGCGCCGACGCGACCGCGGTACCGGCGGCGACGAGCTCGGCGCGGGCGGCATCGTCGCGGACGAGGGGTTCGACGGCGCGGACCCAGTCGTCCTCGTCGTGGCCCTCGACCAGGGTCGCGCCGTTCCCCACGACCTGCGGAAGCGCGCCGACCGCGCTCGCGACGACGGCGCCCCCACACGCCATCGCCTCGACCGGCGGCAGGCCGTACCCCTCGTAGAAGGAGGCGTAGGCGGTCACGGTCGCCGCGGCGTAGAGCGACGGCAGGTCCTCGACGTCGACGTAGCCGAGCCCAACCGCCGACGACGGCGCATCGGGCCCCGTCGAACCGGCGCCGCCCAGCACACACGGGATGTCGAGGCGCCGCGCCACCGCCGCCACCAGCTCGACGTTCTTGCGGGGTTCGACGGTGCCGATCTGCATCACGAAGCGTTCGGGCAGATCGTATTTCGCCCGGACGCGCTCGACGTCGGCGTCCGACGGCGGCCGCGCCCACTCGGCGGGCGCGAGTTCGGTGACGTAGGCCTCCCGCCCGCACGTCTCGCGGATCCGTTCGGCGGTGAACTCGGAGACGGCGATCAGGACGTCGGCGCGACGAAGTGTCGTGCGGACGAGTACGGATTCGCCCGCGGCGCGGAACCTGCTCGACGCGGACGGCATGTCGAGCACCGACAGGTCGTGGACGGTCGCGACCGTCGTGTCCGGACCGATGATCGGCAGGTCGACGTCGAGGCCGTGGAACACCCCGCCGGACCGGGTGGGCAGTACACCGAACAGTGCGCGCCGGACACCGTCGGCGACCGGACGCTCCACCGGCGCGATCGACGACGGCAGTTCACCGACCGCGTCGGTCTGGACGACCGCGGACAAGGGGGTGCGGTTCAGATGGTTCGGCAGCGCCCTCAGGAGTTCGCGGATGTAGGTCTGGACTCCGCTGCCTCCGGGGCGAAGTGCAAGCGCACCGTACGTGATTCGTGTTGTGCAGTCGCGCATCCAGCAGCTCCCAACAGTAACCAGAAGTAGAAGTCGAGCGGGAAGATCTCGAAGTAGGTGGCCACCAGGCACGCCACCATCGCCGCGACCATCGACGCACTGACACCCAGGACGAAGGCTCCATCCGGGTCGGGCATCCGGCGCGAGTACTGCACACACCAGATCACCGCGGTCACGATCAGCGCCAGGAACAACCACAATCCGATCGGCCCGAGTTCGAGGAGGAGCTTCACGTAGTAGTTGTCCGGCTGATAGTTCTTCGACAATTGCTGCACGGTACCGCCGGCGCCCGCGGTGATCGTCTGGGACGTGTCGCCCCGGGCTGCCGACAGCGCGTCGGCGGCCGACCCGCTGGACGCGAGACCGGTTCCGAGCGGGTGTACCCCGATGCTCGCGAAGATCTCACCCCACCCGGAACCACGCTGACTGAGGCTGCTCGAGGAGAAGAACACCTTGGTGATGCTCGAGGGCAGGAACGGCAGCGAGATGACGGCGACGACGCCGAGTGCGAGGAGCGGGGCGATGAGGCGGCGGAAGCGCAGTGCGGCGAGCCAGACAACCCCCACGACGAGGCCGAGGATCGCCGCCCGCACCACCGACGTGGCCATCGTGATCGCCATGACCGGCCAGCAGACGAGGAACAACTGGTTGCGCCGGCGTCCGGTGTCGGACAGGGCGACCGCCCCGCCGACCAGCAGGGCGAGCATGACGAAGAGTCCGAAGCCGAAGGGCTGATTGAACGTGCTGAAGGTGCGGAAAAGCGGGCCGCTCGACCGGACCTGCTCGCCGTAGGTGTAGCCGAGTTCGACCAGCCGCGCCGGACCCAGGATCTGCTGCCCGATGCCCACGACGGTGGTGAGGACACCGAGCGCCATGATGATCGAGACCAGCCGGTCGCGATCGAGCGCGTCGAACGGGGTCAGCCAGAGGGCGAGGACCACGAACAGGTAGAAGAAGGTGACCTTGACGCCGTACAGCCCGATGGGTCCGTAGACGTAGAGCGCCGAGACCACCCCGAACGCGACCAGCACGGCCGCGGCCGGCCACCACGGCATGTGCAGCGGCGGGCCCGTGCGCTCGGTGGGCCGGACGCGACGGTTGACCGCGCAGATGAGGGTGAGGGCGAGGACGCCTTCTTTCCACGCGGAGGCGATGCCGGGAACCGGAGCGATGTCGAGGAGGCCATCGAGGGGTGTGAGTGCCGCCAGCACCAAGAGCCCGCGCTGCGGGCGCCGGTAGATGACGGCGACGAAGGCGACGGCGAGGACCAGGGCGACGAGGACAGCGACCACGACGGGGAGGTACGCCACGCCGACCTGCCTTTCCACGTGCCCCCGTGGTCTGTTCTGGCCCCCGGCCACCCATGGTTGCACCTCGGAGGTCCGTTTGTCCGGGGCAACACGGACACACCTCTCCCCGGATGCCGCCGGACCTCCCTCGGCCGCAGGTCAGTGACCCGAGATACGACGACCCTTTCGTGGGCGGGCCCGGTCCGGCCCGTATTCGGTTGTGAGAAGGCGCGGTTCCCCGAACGGGGGATCGAGGAGCTGCGGCATCCCCTTCACCGGTTGATGCATCGGGAGCAGCGTGTAACCGTCTTCCCACGGCAGGTGGCCGTGGTCGTCGGGCCAGACGACCTGCAGTTTCGGATGGTCCGGGAACAGGAGATTGGCCAGGAGGAGCTCGTCGTGATCGAGTTGCTCGATGAGTCGAACGGTCACGGCGACAGTCTGCAGCGGGATGTCGGTCTGCGCGGCGACGAGATCCCGCCAGTCCTCCCGGTGCAGCAGTGCGCCCAGCTCGTTCAGGATGTGGGTCGCCGTCAGCGGATCGACACCGTAGATCGAGAGCTCGGGAATCGAGTGCAGCGACAGTCCGGCGGTATAGGAGTAGCCGCACTCCGGCAGGGACTGTTCGGCACCGGACCGGGTCCGGATGTCGAACCCGTCGTCCACCTCGCCGACCGATGTCACCTGCCAGCCGCAGCGCCGGATGGTCTCGATGGTCGATCGGATGAGCGGATTGGGATGCCACCGGGGCAGACCTCGGATCGCGGCAGCGTGGTCTGACATGGATCGCTCCTTTGTTCGACGGGTGCGATCATCAGAACACGAGGCCCTGACAATTCCGTCGGGCCGCCGCGATCACCGGGTCGCGACGGTCAGCAGGATCGCCGAGTCCTCCTGTGCCGTCAGGCCATGTCGCGTCGACGGTATCGTCACGAGATCGCCTTCGGCGCCCTCCCAGTGGATGTCGGGGTCATCATCCGCGGAGGTCAGGACGACGCGTCCGCGCAGAACCTGCACCGTGGCCTCGGTGGGGCTGTCGTGGTCCGACAGCGAGGCCTCGGCGACCAGCGCGATCACGGTCTGGCGGAGGTGGCGAGAAGAGTTGCCGTGCAACGTATGAGAGGCCCTCCGGCTCGACGCCTCACGTGCCGAGGAGAGGAGCTGGTCGACGAGTTCGGGCAGGTGAGTCGAGTCCACGTGTACCACCATGGCATCGCGACGCGACGTCGATACGGCGTTCGGGTGGATCGAGCCCGGTTCGTTGTCCACTCTCCATCACATCCGGGGCGGTGCGGCGGAGGAAGACCACGCGACGATCGGGACATCGACCCACGGAGTCACCGCGTGACGTCGGAAACCGTGAGGTGTCGTCTCAACCGATCCGCATGCGGAGCAGACGATCGTCGCCGTCCGTCGGCCTGCCCCGACCGTCGGTGTTGCTGGTGCCGAACCACAGGGAGCCGTCCGGTGCCGCGGCCACGAGTCGCAGGCGTCCGAACTCGTCGGCGAAGCGGCCGACCGGCTCGCCGGCGAGGAGGCTCGCGGGCACGTCGGAGGTGCCCTCGGGCGAGGCGGCCAGCGGTATCTCCCACAGTCGCCGACCGCGGAGTGCCGCCATGTACGCGCGGTTCCCGACTATGGCGAGCCCGGCCGGGGAGGCCTCACGCGTGGTCCAGGTGGCGGCGGGCGCGACGAACCGCGGATCGTCGGAGTCGCCTTCGGCCTCCGGCCACCCGTAGTTGCCGCCCGGGCGGATCAGATTGAGCTCGTCGCGGCTGTTCTGTCCGAACTCGCTCGCCCACAGCCGCCCCGCACCGTCGAAGGCCAGACCCTCCACGTTGCGGTGCCCGTACGAATAGACCTCGTTGCCGAACGGGTTGCCCGGCCACGGACGGCCGTCGCGGTCGACCCGCAGGATCTTGCCGTTGAGCGCTGCGCGATCCTGGGCG
This sequence comes from Gordonia sp. KTR9, assembly GCF_000143885.2. NCBI lineage: Bacteria > Bacillati > Actinomycetota > Actinomycetes > Mycobacteriales > Gordoniaceae > Gordonia > Gordonia sp. KTR9. The sequence continues at coordinate 4,157,709 of NC_018581.1, read as the reverse complement.
ACCTCCGGCACCGCGGCATCGCCGACCGCGACGAACAAGCTGCCGTCGGGACCGAAGGCCAGGGCTCCGCCGTGATGGTTGTAGGCCGCGTCGAGTCCGGTGATCAGGGGGCGGGCGCCGGTGAGCCGGGTCCCGTCGAACTGCAGGCGCACCAGCCGGTTGTCGGCGGCCGTCGTGTAGTAGAAGAACACCGCGCTCTCGTCGCCCGGCGCCATCGCGATCCCCTGCAGCCCGCCCTCGCCGAGCGGCGCGGCGTCGCCGAACTCGCCGACCGTCCGCACCTCGCCGCGAGGGGACACCCGCACGACGGTCGCGTCGTCACGCTGGGTGACCAGCGCGTCGCCGCCGTTCAGGAAGGCCAGCGCCCAGGGCACGTTCAGTCCCGACGCGACGGTCTCGACGTTCGACACGCCCCCCGGTGGGACCGTCGCGGACCGGTTCGGTCCGCCGCGTGGTGTGGTGGTCGTCTCCTCGTCGCCGGAGCAGCCGGCCAGTACCGTGGTGCCGGTGACTCCGAGGAGCCCGGCCCCGAGGAGTCCTGATCTGAGTAGCTGACGCCGGTCCATACCCTCGATGGTGCCCGAGGCCCGCGGCCGATGACCGGCGCCGATTTGGGTCTACGCTGCGAGTTCCCTACACTAGACCGGTTGCCTGTGCACCTCAGGTGTCCGGGACACAACTGAATAGTCTCCGGTGCCGGCGAAAAGCCAAGGGCATCGGCGGCGAGAACCTTCAGAAACAACTATCCACTTCGTGGAAGGCCCACCGCAGGTCACGGGGATGTCCCCGCGTCCGGCGCTGTATGGGAACCGCTACGAGAAAGGTTGACGGTCACCCATGACCATGACTGACCCGATCGCAGACTTCTTGACGCGTCTGCGTAACGCCAACTCGGCGTACCACGACGAGGTGACACTGCCCTCGTCGAAGATCAAGGTGAACATCGCCGAGATCCTCAAGCGCGAGGGCTACATCACCGACTACCGCACCGAAGACGCGGAGGTCGGAAAGAGCCTCGTCGTCTCCCTGAAGTACGGCCCGAGTCGTGAGCGCTCCATCGCCGGCCTGCGCCGCGTCTCCAAGCCCGGCCTCCGGGTCTATGCAAAGTCCACCAACCTGCCCAAGGTTCTGGGCGGCCTCGGCGTGGCCATCATCTCCACGTCGTCGGGCCTGCTCACCGATCGCCAGGCAGCCAACCAGGGCGTGGGCGGCGAAGTCCTCGCCTACGTCTGGTAGGGGGAGGTAACACAATGTCGCGTATCGGAAAGAACCCCATCGAGATCCCCGCGGGCGTGGACGTCACCATCGACGGCCAGAACGTCACCGTGAAGGGCCCCAAGGGTGAGCTCTCGCTCACCGTCTCCGAGCCCATCGTGGTCGCCAAGGAGGACAACTCCATCGTCGTGACCCGCCCCAACGACGAGCGTCGCAGCCGCGCGCTCCACGGCCTGAGCCGTTCACTCGTGAACAACCTCGTCGTGGGCGTCACGCAGGGCTACACCAAGAAGATGGAGATCTTCGGTGTCGGCTACCGCGTGCAGGCCAAGGGCAGCGACCTCGAGTTCGCGCTCGGTTACAGCCATCCCGTGCCGATCGAGGCCCCGGCGGGCATCACGTTCGCCGTGGAGTCCCCGACCAAGTTCTCGGTGTCGGGTATCGACAAGCAGCAAGTCGGCGAGATCTCGGCGGTCATCCGCCGCCTGCGTCGTCCGGACCCCTACAAGGGCAAGGGCATTCGCTACGAGGGTGAGCAGATCCGTCGCAAGGTCGGAAAGACGGGTAAGTAAGCCATGAGTGAGACAGCTACCAAGACAGTTCGCAAGCCCGTCGGCAAGGACGTGTCGACGCGTCGTCGCAAGGCGACCGCCAACCGCCACTTCCGCCTCCGCAAGAAGGTCAGCGGAACCCCGGCCCGTCCGCGTCTCGTGGTCAAGCGTAGCTCGCGCCACATCCACGTCCAGCTCATCGACGACCTGGCCGGCAAGACGCTGGCCGCGGCATCGTCGATCGAGGCCGACGTGCGTGCCGCAGGCGGCGACAAGTCGGCGCAGGCCCGCAAGGTCGGCGAGCTCATCGCCGCCCGCGCCAAGGCCGCCGGCGTCGACGCCGTCGTGTTCGACCGTGGCGGCAAGGACTACCACGGCCGGATCGCAGCGCTCGCCGATGCCGCCCGCGAGGGAGGCCTGAGCTTCTGATGACCATCTTCACCAGCTACACCCACATGACCGGAGGGAACCTCTGATGCCCGGACGTCAGCGTGACGGCGGAAACGGACCCGCCGGTAACGACAACAACCAGAACAACCAGGGCGGCGGCAACGACCGTCGCGGCGGTGGCCGCGGCGACCGTCGCGATCGCGGCGGCCGCGACCAGGACCGCAACCAGCTCGAGCGCGTGGTGACCATCAACCGCGTCTCGAAGGTGGTCAAGGGCGGACGCCGTTTCTCGTTCACCGCTCTCGTGGTCGTCGGCGACGGCCAGGGCATGGTCGGTGTCGGCTACGGCAAGGCCAAGGAAGTCCCGGCGGCGATCCAGAAGGGCGTCGAGGAAGCTCGCAAGAACTTCTTCCGCGTGCCGATGATCGGCGCGACCGTCACCCACCCGGTCCAGGGTGAGGCGGCCGCCGGTGTCGTCATGCTGCGCCCGGCCAGCCCCGGTACCGGTGTCATCGCCGGTGGCGCGGTGCGTGCCGTGCTCGAGTGCGCGGGCGTCCACGACGTCCTCGCCAAGAGCCTCGGCTCGGACAACGCCATCAACGTCGTGCACGCCACCGTTGCCGCACTCAAGATGCTGCAGCGTCCCGAAGAGGTCGCGGCCCGCCGCGGTCTGCCGATCGAGGACGTCGCTCCGGCCGGTATGCTGCGCGCCCGTGCAGGACAGGGAGTCTGATCATGGCAGAGCTGAAGATCACCCAGGTCAAGGGCACCATCGGTACCAAGAAGAATCAGCGTGACAGCCTGCGGACCCTCGGACTCCGGGGCATCCGCCAGACCGTCACCCGCGAGGACACGCCGATCAACCGCGGCCTCATCAACGCGGTTCGTCACCTCGTGACAGTCGAAGAGGTTCAAGCATGACCATCAAACTCCATCACCTTCGCCCCGCACCGGGGTCGAAGACCGACAAGACCCGCGTGGGTCGCGGTGAGGGGTCCAAGGGTAAGACCGCCGGTCGCGGCACCAAGGGCACCAAGGCACGCAAGAACGTGCCCGCCGGGTTCGAGGGTGGCCAGATGCCGATCCACATGCGGCTGCCGAAGCTCAAGGGCTTCACCAACCGCAACCGGATCGAGTACCAGGTCGTCAACGTCGGCGACATCGCACGCCTGTTCCCGCAGGGCGGCACCATCGGCGTCGACGAGCTCGTCGCGGCCGGCGCCGTTCGCAAGAACAAGCTGGTGAAGGTTCTCGGCGACGGCGACCTGTCGGTCAAGGTCGACATCACCGCCGACAAGTTCACCGCTTCCGCCAAGGAGAAGATCGCCGCTGCCGGCGGCAGCGTCACCGAACTCTGACGGACACACACCGCGGTCGGGCGGCAGCATCGCTGCCGCCCGACCGGGGCGTTTCGGTGTGACTGTTAGAGTCTCAGACGTTGTCCCGCCGGACACCGCAAGATCGCCGCATCCCGAAAGATCATCGTCGATTGCCGAGCACACGGGGACCGGGTCGCATCGACCCGGGACGTACGCCTCGCGTGGTCGTTCCTAGGAGGAGTTAGTGCTTTCCCCCCTCTTCGCGGCCATTCGGACGCCGGACCTGAGGAAGAAGATCCTCTTCGTTCTCGGCATCATCGTCCTGTATCGGCTGGGTGCGACGGTCCCGTCCCCGGGCGTGGACTACCAGGCCGTGCGGGCGTGTCTCGACGAGGTCTCCTCGGGTGAGTCGAGCTCGGTCTACTCCCTGATCAACCTGTTCTCCGGTGGCGCACTGCTCCAGCTGTCGGTGTTCGCGATCGGCATCATGCCGTACATCACCGCGGCCATCATCGTGCAGCTGCTCACCGTGGTCATCCCGCGGTTCGAGCAGCTCCGCAAGGAGGGCCAGGCCGGCCAGGCCAAGATGACGCAGTACACGCGTTATCTCGCCGTCGCTCTGGCATTGCTGCAGTCGACCGGCATCGTGGCCCTCGCCGATCGCGGCCAGCTCCTTCCGCAGTCCTGTGCGACCAGCGGCGAGGTGCTCAACGACTCGAGCATCTTCGGTCTGTCGATCATCGTGCTCGTCATGACCGCCGGCGCCTGTGTCGTCATGTGGTTCGGTGAGCTCATCACCGAGCGCGGCATCGGCAACGGCATGTCGCTCCTGATCTTCGCCGGTATCGCCGCCCGCATCCCGGCCGAGGGTCGCTCCATCCTGAACAGCCGCGGCGGACTCGTCTTCGCGCTGGTGTGTGTCGCCGTGCTGATCATCATCGCCGGCGTGGTCTTCATCGAGCAGGGCCAGCGGCGCATCCCGGTGCAGTACGCCAAGCGCATGGTCGGCCGGAAGATGTACGGCGGATCGTCGACGTACCTGCCGCTGAAGGTCAACCAGGCCGGCGTCATCCCGGTGATCTTCGCCTCGTCTCTGCTGTACCTGCCCCAGCTGATCGTCGAACTCACGCGCAATCCCGATGGGACGCAATCGACCTGGCAGGAGTACGTCACCAGGTATCTGACCGACCCCAGCAACGGCGTCTACATCGCCGTGTACTTCCTGATGATCATCTTCTTCACGTACTTCTACGTGGCTGTGACGTTCAATCCAGAAGAGCGCGCCGACGAGATGAAGAAGTACGGTGGGTTCATCCCGGGCATCCGACCGGGTGCCCCGACCGCCGAATATCTCGGGTATGTGCTCAGTCGCATCACTCTGCCGGGCTCGATCTACCTCGGTATCATCGCGGTACTCCCGAACCTGTTCCTCGAGATCGGCAACAGCGGCAACGTCCAGAACCTGCCGTTCGGTGGTACGGCCGTGTTGATCATGGTCGGCGTGGGTCTGGACACGATGAAACAGATCAACAGTCAGTTGATGCAACGCAAGTACGAAGGGTTCCTGAAGTGAGACTTGTCATCCTCGGCCCGCCCGGAGCAGGTAAAGGCACCCAGGCGGAACTCTTGAGCGAAGCACTCGGGATTCCCCACATCTCGACCGGCGATCTCTTCCGCGCCAACATCTCCCAGGGCACCGCCGTGGGTGTGGAAGCCAAGAAGTACCTCGACGCCGGCAACCTCGTCCCGTCCGAGATCACCGTGGACATGGTCCGCGCCCGCGTCGGTGAGCCGGACGCGGCGAAGGGCTTCATCCTCGACGGCTTCCCGCGCTCGACCGAGCAGGCCGACGCCCTCAACGACATCCTGGCGAACCTCGACGCCTCGCTCGACGCGGTGCTCTCGTTCGTCGTCGACACCGACGTCGTCGTGGAGCGCATGCTGGCGCGTGGTCGCGCCGACGACACCGAAGAGGTCATCCGCAACCGGATGGACGTCTACACCCGTGAGACCGCGCCGCTGCTCGCCTACTACGGCGACCAGGTCAAGACCATCGACGCGGTCGGCGACATCCAGGGCGTCCACCAGCGCGTCCTGAGCGCGCTCGGCGCCGGCGTCTCCTGACCCGCGTTTCCTGACAACCGAGGAATCGCTGTAACGCATGGGGTTTCGTAAGCGCAAGCGTGTCGTCCCGTTCCGCAGCGCGGGCGAGCTCGACGCCATGGCTGCCGCCGGTGCGGTCGTCGGGGCCGCTTTGGTCGCGGTACGCGATGCGGCGAAACCGGGGGTGAGCACCCTCGATCTCGACGAGGTGGCCGAGTCCGTGATCCGGGGAGCCGGCGCGGTGCCGTCGTTCAAGGGCTACCACGGCTTCCCCGGCTCCATCTGCAGCTCGGTGAACGAGGTGGTCGTCCACGGGATCCCGTCTGCGGAGGTCGTTCTCGCCGACGGCGATCTGGTGTCGATCGACTGCGGTGCGATCCTCGACGGATGGCACGGCGACTCGGCCTGGACCTTCGGTGTGGGGGCACTCTCCGCCGCGGACGAGGAGCTGTCCGAGGCGACGCGCCTGTCGATGGAGGCGGGTATCGCGGCGATGGTCGACGGTGCACGTCTCACCGACATCTCCCATGCCATCGAACTCGGCACTCGAGCCGCCGAGAAGAAGTTCGGTCGGGCATTCGGCATCGTGGACGGCTATGGCGGACACGGGATCGGCCGCGAGATGCACATGGACCCGTTCCTGGCCAACGAGGGTGAGCCGGGTAAGGGGCCGACGCTCGTCATCGGGTCCACGCTCGCCATCGAGCCGATGCTGACGCTCGGCACCACCGAGACCACCGTCCTCGACGACGACTGGACCGTCGTCACCGATGACGGATCGCGCTCCGCACATTGGGAACACACCGTCGCGGTCACCGCCGACGGCCCGCGCATCCTCACCAATCGCCCCGCCTGAGTCTGAGCGCTACGCGCAGGATGGCCATCGGTCCCGCGACCGGCAGGCGTCAACTCGACCGACAGACTTCGATCGAGGTCTGGGAGTCGAGTTGAGGTCTGGGGCTCGATCCGGGTGTCCTCCACATCCACGACGAGCCCGTCGTCTGGCGCCGCCGGTATGACGAACGCTGGTGTGCGACGCCTGCGGAGTGACTGATCATGGGCGATGACCGTGTGGGCGCGGCCGTCTCGTCGTACCGTTGACCATGCATTCTGACGTGTCCTGGCTCATCGTCGTGCGCCGGCTTCCGTTCACCATCGCCCTCGCGACGGCCCTGCTGATCGTCGGTGCGACGACCGGCTCGCTGTGGGGCCGGGCATCGGACAAATCCTGGTATCGGGATGTCGCGTTCGGGCTGCCCGCTCTTCGGGAGGGGCCATGGTGGACGCCCGTCACGTCCGCGTTCGTCGAGCCCGGGCCCTGGTTGTACCTGCTGGCTGTGGTGGCCGTGATCGTCGGAATGGGTTGGGCCGAGTGGCAATTGGGCACCGTGCGGGCCATTCTGGTCGGTGTCGCCGGCCACCTGGTCTCGTGTCTGCTGACCGTCCTGCTGTTGTGGTTGCTGTCATCGGAGGTCACGTCCTGGCGCTGGGCGGAACAACTGGCGGACTCGCGTGCCACCGGCGTTGGGGCGCTGGTCGTGTCGGCCGTGGCCGTGGCCTCGGCGACCGTCCGTTCGCCGTGGCGGTTGCGCGTCCGGGTCCTGCTGGGGGCGATCGTCTCGATCGCGTTCCTGTTCGAGGGGACCCTCGCCTCGGTCGAATACGTCCTCGCAACGGTCATCATGATGGTCGTCGGGGAGAAGTTCTTCGCCACCAACGAGCGCGGCTGGGTTCCCCGCACGCGGCGTGAGGTCCGCATGCTGGGGTGCGCCGCGCTGCTGGTCATCGCGGTCGCGAACCTCTTGGTCTTCCTGTTTCCGGGCAGCGGGCCGCTGGGACCCACCGATTCCGGTGACGACTCGCTGTTCACGATGCTGATCGGCCTCGTCGTCAACGTGCTCATCGCCGACCAGCTGCGGCGCGGCAAACGATGGGCATGGTGGGTGGCCGTCGTCCTCGGTGCGCTCAACGTCCTCGCGACCGTGCTCGCGGTGGTCCTCGTCGTCTTCACCGACGTGTCGTCGGAAGGCGCGGTGACGCTCGGGACCACGCTCCTGTGGGTGGTGGTCCTCGCGATCCTCATACCCGGCCGGTTCGCCTTCGCGGTGCCGTGGCGCGTACGTCAGGTCGGTACCTCCGGCGAGGTCGACGACCCGGTCGGCCGCGTCGGGGAGCTGCTCCGCGTGCACGGCGGCGGCACCATGTCGTGGATGACGACGTGGCCGGGCAACAGCTACCAATTCACCGGGGACGCACGCGACCTCGACGATCAGTCCGTGGTGACCTACCGCAAGCATGTCGGCACGATGGTGGCGCTCGCCGATCCGGTGTGTGCGCCCGACCGGCTGCGTGACGCGGTAGACGCCTTCGTCGAACTCGCCGAAGGTGCCGGCGCCACGCCCTGCTGGTTCTCGATCGGTTCGGCGACGTCGGAGATCGTCACCGAGCGCGGGTGGCTAAGTGTGCAGATCGCGGAGGACACGATCGTCGACCTGCCGGGCCTGGAGTTCAAGGGCAAGCCGTGGCAACACGTGCGGTCGGCGATGAACAAGGCTGCCAAGCAGGACATCTCGATGCGCATGGTCTCGCTCGCCGACGAGTCGTTCGCCGTCAAGACCCAGGTGCGCGCCATCTCGGAGGAATGGGTGGGGGACAAGGGCCTACCCGAGATGGGTTTCACCCTGGGCAGTGTCGAGGAGGCCATGGATCCCGCGGTGAGGGTTGCACTCGCGGTGGACCCGACGGGCAACGTGCACGGCGTGCTCTCGTGGTTGCCGGTGTTCGCTCCGGGCGGCGACATCGCGGGCTGGACACTCGACATCATGAGGCGCCGCACCGACGGGTTCGGCCCGGTCGTCGAATATCTCATCGCATCGTCGGCGGTCGCTTTCAAAGACGAAGGTGCGCAGTTCATCTCGCTGTCGGGCGCCCCGCTGGCCCGGACCGGCGACTTCGAGGCCGAGCCGTTGGACAAATTGCTCGACACGCTGGGGGCCGCACTCGAGCCGTACTACGGGTTCCGGTCGCTGCACACCTTCAAGAAGAAGTTCAACCCCCGGTACGAGCCGGTCTACCTGGCGTTCCGTGACGAATCCGACCTCCCACGTATCGGGGTGGCCATTTCGCGGGCATACCTGCCGGACGCCACGACCGGTCAACTGGTCCGATTGGCGGCGTCGCGAGAAGGCTGACGCCGCCGCGCCGCGACGACGACCTCAGTGGGGGACCGCGACCGTTTCGGTGATCGCGCCCTGTTGGGAGATCCGGTCGGGTCGCGAGTAGATCACCATCGACTCTCCGCGGGAGAAGCCGACGAGGGTGATGCCGAGATCGTCGGCGGCGTCGGCCGCGAGTGACGAGGGCGCCGACACCGCGCAGAGCATCGGGATTCCCGCCATCGCGGCCTTCTGGACGAGTTCGAAGCTCGCGCGTCCGGAGACCTGCAGAATCGTGTTCGACAGCGGCAACCGGTCGGCGAGGACAGCCCACCCGATCACCTTGTCCACCGCGTTGTGCCGGCCGACGTCCTCGCGCACGGCGAGGAGCTGCCCGTCGCTGCCGAAGAGCGCGGCGGCGTGCAGGCCGCCGGTCTTGTCGAAGACGTTCTGTTCGGCGCGCAACCGGTCGGGGAGGTCGAGAACGGTGCCGGCGGCGACGGTCATGGTGTCCGCGGCGGGGTCGTGGACGGAGGCGGTGGTCACCGCGGCGATGGAGTCCTTGCCGCAGATCCCGCATGCGCTCGTGACGGTGTTGACGCGGACCAGATCGGGTCCGGGAGGCGGGACGTGGGTGGCGAGCGTGGCGTCGACGACGTTGTAGGTGTTGGCGCCCTGGGCGTCGGTGCCTGCGCAATAGCGCGCCGTGGAGAAGTCCGCGCCGGTGGTCACGACGCCCTCGGAGACGAGGTAGCCGGCGACGAGTTCGAAGTCGTCGCCGGGGGTGCGCATGGTGACCGTGAGTGAGCGCCCGCCGACTCGGATCTCGAGCGGTTCCTCGACGGCCAGGGTGTCGGCACGGTGCGTCGGTGCCGCATCGCGACGGATGCGGGTGACGCGGCGGCGTGCGGTGATTCGTCCCACGACTCCGACGATAGTCGTGAGACCGTCCGTCCCGGCGGTCTCAGACGTCGAGCACGAGCGTGACCGGACCGTCGTTGACGAGACCGACCTCCATGTGCGCGCCGAAGCGTCCGGTGGCCACGGTGGCGCCCAGAGCCCGCAATGCCTCGACGACCCCCTCGACCAGCGGTTCGGCGACGGCGCCGGGCGCGGCTGCGTTCCACGACGGTCGACGGCCCTTGGCGGTGTTGGCGTAGAGCGTGAACTGGCTGATGACGAGGATCGGTGCGTCGAGGTCGGCGGCGGCTCGTTCTGGCCCGTCGCCGCCGTCGAAGATCCGCAGCCGCCAGATCTTGTCGGCGAGCCGGAGCGCGTGGTCGGCGGTGTCGTCGTGCGTGACACCCACGAGGGCGACGAGGCCCGCCGTGCCCGACGGGATGTCGAGCTCACCCACGATCTCGCCGTCGACGCTCACACTGGCTCGGCTGACTCGCTGGAGAACGGCACGCATCGGTCCAGGATGTCAGGGCACGACCGCCGGACGGGCCGCGGTGTCAGTCGAGCGCGAACGTGACCGTGACCGTGAAGGTGAGCTCCTGCTCGCCGGGTTCGACGGGAACGGGTGCCGCCGCCACGTCCCGCTCGAACGTGCCCGGCGCGACGGGCTGTTCCTGGCCGCTCGTGCTCTCCTTGATCGTGAGGACATCGCCGAGGGAATCGCCGGCGAGACCGGCGTACTGCTCGGCGCGGCCACGCGCATCGGTGAACGCGGCCTCCCGTGCCTTCTCGAGGAGCTCCGAGTCGTCGTCGATGGCGAAGGCGACGTTGTTGATGCGTGTGTTGTCCCCGCCGGCCGTCGCGGCGGCGCTCAGCACGGTCGACGCCGTAGAGATGTCGCGGATGGTCACCCGGATCGTGTTGGTGGCGAGGTATCCGCTGATCTGGCTCGAGCCGCCGGGGGCGGGACTCGAGTACTGCGGGTTCACCGACACCTGCTGGGTGGCGACGTCCTTGCGCTCGACCCCGGCAGCCACGACCGCGTCGGTGACCGCGGTGACCTTGGCGCTCGTCTCGTTCAGCGCCGTCGTGACGTCGGACGCGTTCGCCTCGACACCGATGTCGGCACGCAGGGTGTCCGGTACGCCACTGACCTGTCCCGACCCGACGACGGTCACCGATCGTGGTTCGCCGCCGGTGTCGCTGCCACACCCCGCCGCCACCGAGACCACGGCGGCGAGGGCCGCGAGAGCCGACATCGTCCGGAGAGCGGGGCGTCGTGCCGCACCGCGAGATGCGCCGTTCATCGGTCGACCGGATCCCGCATCAGCAGCGCCAGCAGCCAGCCGACCACCGACACGACGATCGCGCCGAAGATCGCCGACCAGAAGAAGTCGTCGACCTCCAGCCCCCAGTGTGTGGTGTTGCGGGTGATCCATGCGGTGAGTTCGAGCATCAACGCGTTGATGACGATGTGGATCAACCCGAGCGTCAGAATGTAGAAGGGGATGGCGATGATCTGCACGATGGGTTTGATGATCGCGTTGAGGACACCGAAGACCACGGCGACGACCAGCGCGATTCCGACCTTCTCGGCGGTCGTCGAACCGCCCACGAAGTCGATACCGGGAACGATCAGCGTCGCGACCCACAGGGCCACCGCGGTGAGCACGGTACGCACCAGGAAGGCAAGCATGGCGGACAGTCTGCCAGCAACGTCCGTTCATCCGTCGATCTGATCGCGACGGAACGCCATCATCGCGCGGATCGCGTCGTCGGGCGGCGGGGTATCGGGTTGAAAACGCACGGTGCCCTTCTCCACGTCGAACCCGGCGAGGAGCGGCCGTCCGGCGTCCACCGCCTCCGGGCTGAACGGGTACAGCCCGATGTGCTTCTTGGTGCGCATCACGGACAGGAGCGGGCTCCCGTGATAGGTGAGGGCCGGCATTCCGTATCCCTTGCCCTGAACGGTGTCGGGGACCGTACCGCGAGCCACGTCGTAGATGCGGCCGATCACGTCGCGGTCGGCGGGGTCGAGGCCGTCGAGATAATCGTCGACAGTGCCCATCCGGGGCGGCCCCTCTCGGTGGCGCGAAGCACGCATTTGGCCTGGCCTGCTCGTTCGCGTAACATGGTCCGTCGGTGCGCATCGCGTGCCGGGCCTCAGCGTGTCAGCACGTGGGTCCGGGCCGGCGTACACCGGGTGCAGGTCCTCGCGGACCGGTGCCCACACCCTAACGGACAAACACTGATTCAATCCGGCCAACCGCCGCAGCATCATCAGATGTCGCGGACGCGGCCAGGAATCGCGGAGGACATGGCGAAGAAAGACGGGGCCATCGAGGTCGAGGGTCGAGTGATCGAACCCCTGCCCAATGCGATGTTTCGTATTGAGCTGGAAAACGGACACAAGGTTCTCGCCCACATCAGCGGCAAGATGCGGCAGCACTACATCCGCATCCTGCCCGAGGACCGGGTCGTCGTGGAACTCTCGCCCTACGACCTGGCTCGTGGGCGAATCGTGTACCGCTACAAGTAGGACTTTCCCGGCGTTGCCGGGGACAAACTTCTCGGACATCCGTCCGGGAGGAGACCGACACCCACGTGTGCGGCCGTTTCGGCGTGCGCGCGGGCGAGCCGAGCAGGAGAGATTGACGTGAAGGTTCAGCCGAGCGTCAAGCCGATCTGCGAGAAGTGCAAGGTGATCCGCCGCAACGGTCGGGTCATGGTGATCTGCGAGAACCTGCGTCACAAGCAGCGTCAGGGCTGATCACGCGCACCCTCCGGGTCGCTTGAGTCAGAACAACTGAAGATCGACAACTGAATATCCAAGGACCTCCCAGCACCAGCGGCGACAGACGCGTCACCGCCTACCTCCGGATCAGAGGCCGGAGCCCACGAGGCCGGACATACGGTTCGGCACCAGCTCGCGGGACGGACTGGGAGCAGACCTCTGAGAAATCGAAAAGGAAATCCGCCACATGGCACGTGTTGCTGGTGTGGATCTCCCCCGCGAGAAGCGGCTGGAGATCGCACTGACCTACATCTACGGAGTTGGGCGCACCACCTCCAAGGAGATCCTCGAGGGGACCGGCCTCAGCCCGGACCTGCGAGCCAAGGATCTCACCGACGCAGACGTCTCGAAGCTGCGTGAATACATCGAAGCCTCGGTGAAGGTCGAAGGTGACCTGCGTCGCGAGGTGCAGGCCGACATCCGTCGCAAGATCGAGATCGGCTGCTACCAGGGTCTGCGCCACCGCCGTGGCCTGCCTGTCCGCGGACAGCGCACCAAGACCAATGCCCGCACTCGCAAGGGCCCGAAGAAGACCATCGCCGGGAAGAAGAAGTAATGCCTCCGAAGTCACGTAGCGCAGGCCCGAAGAAGGGCACCCGCCGTCGCGATAAGAAGAACGTCCCGCACGGCCACGCGCACATCAAGTCGACGTTCAACAACACCATCGTGTCGATCAGCGACCCCAGCGGAAACATCATCAGCTGGGCGTCGTCGGGCCACGTTGGTTTCAAGGGCTCGCGCAAGAGCACCCCGTTCGCGGCTCAGCTCGCGGCCGAGAACGCTGCGCGCAAGGCCCAGGAGCACGGCGTCAAGAAGGTCGACGTGTTCGTCAAGGGACCGGGTTCGGGTCGTGAGACCGCGATCCGCTCCCTGCAGGCAGCCGGCCTCGAGGTCGGCACCATTTCCGATGTCACCCCGCAGCCGCACAACGGTTGCCGTCCGCCCAAGCGGCGTCGGGTCTAGCGGGAAAGGGAGGAACAGAGAAACATGGCTCGTTATACCGGCCCCGCAACCAAGAAGTCTCGTCGTCTTCGCGTCGACCTGATCGGTGGAGACGCTGCATTCGAGCGTCGCCCCTACCCGCCCGGCCAGCACGGCCGCTCGCGGATCAAGGAGAGCGAATACCTGCTCCAGCTCCAGGAGAAGCAGAAGGCCCGCTTCACCTACGGCGTCATGGAGAAGCAGTTCCGCCGCTACTACGAAGAGGCGAACCGTCGCAACGGCAAGACCGGTGACGAACTGCTGAAGATCCTCGAGACCCGTCTCGACAACGTCGTGTACCGCTCGGGCATCGCGCGGACCCGTCGTCAGGCCCGCCAGCTGGTCAGCCACGGTCACTTCACCGTCAACGGTGTGAAGGTCGACGTGCCCAGCTACCGCGTCAGCCAGTACGACATCATCGACGTCCGCCCGAAGTCGCTGCAGACCGTCCCGTTCCAGATCGCCAAGGAGCTCGTCGGCGATCGTCCGGTTCCGGGTTGGCTCCAGGTCGTGCCGTCGACCCTGCGCATCCTCGTGCACAGCGTGCCCGAGCGTGCTCAGATCGATGTCCCGCTGACCGAGCAGCTCATCGTCGAGTTCTACTCGAAGTAAGACACACCGCCCGACAGCAACAGCTGTTCGGTTCACCCTCGAGGCCGTCATATAGCGGTCGGCCAAAGGAGATATCCAAGAAATGCTCATCTCACAGCGACCCACCCTCACCGAGGATGTCCTTGCCGAGAACCGCTCGAAGTTCGTCATCGAGCCGCTCGAGCCGGGCTTCGGCTACACCCTCGGCAACTCGCTGCGTCGTACCCTGCTCAGCTCGATCCCGGGTGCTGCCATCACCAGCATCCGCATCGACGGTGTGCTCCACGAGTTCACCACCGTGGCCGGGGTCAAGGAAGACGTCACCGACATCATCCTGAACCTCAAGGGCCTCGTGGTCAGCTCGGATGAGGACGAGCCGGTCACCATGTACGTGCGCAAGCAGGGTCCGGGCACCGTCACCGGAGCCGACATCGTGCCCCCGGCCGGTGTCACCGTGCACAACCCCGATCTGCACATCGCCACCCTGAACGACAAGGGCAAGCTCGAGATCGAGCTCGTCGTCGAGCGGGGCCGCGGCTACGTGCCGGCCGTGCAGAACAAGGCGTCGGGTGCCGAGATCGGCCGCATCCCGGTCGACTCGATCTACTCGCCGGTGCTCAAGGTGACCTACAAGGTCGAGGCCACCCGTGTCGAGCAGCGCACCGACTTCGATCGTCTGGTGCTCGACGTGGAGACCAAGAACTCGATCAGTGCGCGTGACGCGCTGGCATCGGCGGGCAAGACCCTGGTCGAGCTGTTCGGGCTCGCCCGGGAGCTCAACGTCGAGGCCGAGGGCATCGAGATCGGGCCGTCGCCGGCGGAGGCCGACCACATCGCGTCGTTCAGCCTGCCGATCGAGGATCTCGAGCTGACCGTTCGTTCCTACAACTGCCTCAAGCGCGAGGGTGTGCACACCGTCGGCGAGCTGGTTGCCCGGACCGAGTCGGATCTGCTCGACATCCGCAACTTCGGCCAGAAGTCGATCGACGAGGTCAAGGTCAAGCTGCACGCGCTCGGTCTGTCCCTCAAGGACAGCCCGGCCAGCTTCGATCCGTCGCAGGTCGCGGGTTACGACCCGGCCACCGGCACGTGGTCGGAAGACGCGTCGTTCGACGCCGATTCCGGTGAGGATTTCGCGGAGACCGAGCAGCTGTAGTCGCTTCGACGCGGCGGTAGCTGTCACTGCCCAACCCTGACTTCCGCATCGAGTGATGCGGGGTCCTCCTAGGAGAAGACAATGCCCAAGCCCACCAAGGGTGCCCGCCTCGGCGGGTCGGCCAGCCACCAGAAGGCGATGCTGGCGAATCTCGCCACCTCGCTCTTCGAGCACGGCCGCATCACCACCACGGAAGCCAAGGCCAAGCGCCTGCGTCCGTACGCGGAGAAGATCATCACCCACGCCAAGGCCGGCAAGCTGGCCAACCGTCGTGAGGTGCTGAAGGACATCCGTGACAAGGACGTCGTCCACACGCTGTTCGACGAGATCGGCCCGTTCTTCGCCGATCGTCCCGGTGGCTACACCCGCATCATCAAGACGCTGCCGCGCAAGGGCGACAATGCCCCCATGGCCGTGATCGAGCTGGTGCGCGAGACCACCGCCTCGAGCGAGGCAAGCCGCGCGACCCGCGTCGCCGCCTCCAAGAAGGCCGCCGAGGACAAGCTCGACGCCACCGAAGAGGTCGTCGGCGACGACACCGCAGCGGCCACCGACGGCTCGGAGAACGTGGTGGAGGCCGTCGAGGCCGACGCCACCGATGCCGAGGTCGCCAATGCCGAGGCCGTGGCCGAGGCTGTTGACGACGAGTCGACCGCGGCTACCGCTCCCGATGCCGAGGCAGCCGGAGCCGACGTCGACGGTGACAAGAAGTAGTCGACTGACTCGAGAATCGCAGACCGAACCCGTCGGCCCGGATCCCGGTGCCGGCGGGTTCTGTCGTCTCCGCTTCGACATCTCCTACGACGGAACCGACTTCGCCGGGTGGGCACGGCAGATCGGTCAGCGCAGCGTCTGCGAGGAGCTCGAGACCAGGTTGTCGACGGTGCTGCGGGTACCGGTGCGGTTGACCGTGGCGGGCCGCACCGACGCCGGTGTCCATGCGACGGGGCAGGTCGCACACGCCGACGTCCCGCGGTCGGCGCTGGAGACGAGATCGATCGCCGGCGACCCCGCGACGCTCGTCGGGCGTCTCGCGAAGATGTGTCCCGACGATGTCCGAGTGAGGGCGGTGCGCGTCGTCCCGCAGGATTTCGACGCCCGGTTCTCGGCGTTACGTCGCCACTATCGCTACCGGCTGACCGATGCGCGGTGGGGTGCCGAGCCGGTGGTCGCACGCACGACCGCCACCTGGCGCCGGCCGCTCGACGTCGACGCACTGAACGCCGCGTCGTCGGAGTTGTTGGGACTCAACGATTTCGCGGCCTTCTGTCGTCGGCGCGAGGGGGCGACGACCATCCGGGATCTGCAGCGGTTCGCCTGGACCCGCGACGCCGACGGTGTGCTCGTCGGTGAGGTCAGCGCCGACGCGTTCTGCTGGTCGATGGTGCGTTCGCTGGTGGGGGCGGTCGCGAGCGTCGGCGACGGCCGGCGCGACATCGCCTGGTGCCGTGGACTTCTCGATGAGCGGGAACGCAGCAGTCAGGTCCCCGTCGCCGAGGCCCGCGGGCTGTGCCTGGTCGGCGTCGACTATCCCGCCGACGGCGAACTCGCCGCACGCAACACGGTGACCCGCGACGTGCGCGGCTCCATCGGTTGCTGCGGGGGTTGACGCACGCCGCCCCTGAAATCCGCCCTCTAGGAACCGACCGGCGACGATATGTCGGCCGTGGCTCTCTGGTGGGCGGGCTTCAGGGGCGGTTCTGCTCGATGCGGGGAGCCCGGCTCAATTGCCGAGTTTGAGACCTTTCTTGTCCCGTACGTTGCCGGTCAGCATCATGATGCCGTCGATCAGCGCCCACACGGCGACACCGAAGACGATGAAGATCCCGACGATGAAGATCGCGGTGATGTAGCCGAGGATGGTCAGGCCGAGCTGGATCGCGCCGGTGGTGTTGTCGCCGATGTAGAAGCGGCCGACGCCGAGGCTGCCGAGGAAGATCTGTAGCAGGCCGGCGACCAGCTTGGACTTGTCGGACAGCGGTTCACCGGTGGCCGGGTCCCGGCCGTAGGGCGCGGTCGGGTCGGGTGCGCCGCCGTACCCGTAGCCCGGTGCCGCGGGGTATCCGCCCTGCGGCGCCCCGAACTGCTGGGGTGTTCCGTACTGCTGGGGTGCCCCGTATTGCTGGCCCCCGTACTGGGGTGCCCCGTACTGCTGACCCCCGTACTGCTGGTTGCCGTACTGCTGGTCGCCGTAGTGGGGACTTTCGAACCCGGGTTGCGATAATCCGGCTGTACCGAAGTCGGTGTTCCCCGGCTGCCCGGCGGCGGGGTCGGTGCCGTAGGTCGGTGCCGGGTCGGCGGGTGGTGGCTGCTTCACGAACGGATCGTCGGGCTTGTTGCCGGAGTTCTCTGGTGTGGTCATCGGGTGGATCCTCCTCGTGACTTGGGTGGAACGTCGTGCTCGGGTCGAACGGGTGGGCGGGCAGCCGGTCAGGCGACTCGACTCATGCGACGGCGGCCAGTTGGCGTGCGTAGTACACGCGACCGGACACGTCGCTCATCACCCAGGGCGAGGTCGCCGGGATGTTGGTGACGTGCATCGCGCCGCCCGCGCCCCGGACCCGTACCTGGATGTGGCCCGTCGTGCGCCGTTCTTTCATCAACAAGAACAGCAGACTCAGAAAGCAGACCAGAAAGAAGCCGACGAGCGCCAGCACCAGGCCCGTTTGTGACATCTGTTCGGAGGACACGGACATGTCGGTGACCTCCCAGTGCGAACCCGCCAGCGGGAACGTGCCTGACGGCGTGATCACGTAGTGCTGCGTGCAGGTGATGTCTCCGATGACCACGAGTGGCGGTTCGGGCAGCGCCGCCGCGCCCGCGTCGGGGTAGGGCCAGCCGTACCCGGGAGAGACACCCGGGCTCGCGAAGTGGTTGGGAGCCGGGTAGTCGGCGGGGGCAGGCACGAATCCAGGACTGGAGTCGTAGGCATTCGGCTGGTGCGGCAACGGACGTGTGCCGTGATCGCCACTACCCGGGTAGGTCATCCAGCAATGGTGGCATACGCGTGTGTGTTTCGGGTCAGGTGGCGTTGCGCTCGTCTTCGAAGGCCTCGAGCACTTCGTCGACCGTGTCGTCGTCGCCGACGAACTGTTCGGGATGGGCGCCCTCGGACATCAGATGCCGCCAGTTGAGGGGGTCGAATTCCACCGGCGCGTGCCGTGAGATGAAGTCGATGACGATCCGGCAGAACCGATCCGGGTCGTCGTGGAACGGGAAATGCCCGGAGCCGGCGAAGGTCTCGAATTCGGAGTGCGGGATCGCCGAATGCGCCAGCTCGCCGTGGTGGTAGGGGATCACGATGTCCTGGTCGCCCCACACGAGCAGGACAGGCAGTCGCTCGGTGAGGTAGCAGCGGTCGAGCATCGTCACGGATTGTCCCCGCCAGTCGACGACCGCGCGCAGCGTGCGGAGGAAAGCCGCCGACGCGGTGGGGTCGGCGAGCCCGCCGAGAACCCGCATGAGGTCCTCATGGTCGGCCAGGAGATGCGCGGGTGTCGCCGCAGAGGGAAACACCGACGGCAACGGTGCGGCGACGATCGCCTTCGCGAGCGTCGTGAGACCCGGGACCACACCGGGGACGCGAAGCACCGACAGCACCTGCGGAACGACCGGCAGCGAGAACAGACGCAGGACCGGATTGACGTCGCGGGTGACCCCGCCTGCCGCGACCAGGACGAGTCGCTCGACGAAGCGCGGGAACTGATAGCAGAACTGCATCGCGACGCCGCCGCCCAGCGAGTGGCCGACGACCGTCACCTTGCTGATCCCCAGGACGACGAGGAGGTCACGCATGCCGTTGGCGAAGGCCGGCACCGAGTAGTCGGCGCGAGGCTTGTCGGAGTGCCCGTGCCCGAGGAGATCGGGCGCGATGACGGTGTAGTGCTGCGCCAGGATCGGGATGACCTCGTCCCAGGTCGACGAATTGTCGCCGATACCGTGGATGAGCAGCAGGGCGGGACCGCTGCCCGCGATCCGGTAGGCGCGGCGGTAGCCGTGGATGGTGTGGTACTCGATGCGGACGTCGGTGTCGGACACCGGACGCAGCGTCGGACCGGAAGTCGTGTTCGGGGACGGATCCCGGTGCTTCGTGGGCACTGTCTCTCCCCTCGGTGTCGCTCGTGCGGTTGGCAGATCGCGTGTCGGCGACGGGCCGGTACGTAGCAACGTCCGTTGTACGCCTCAGGGGTCGAGTAAACCGCATCCTCGGCCGTCGTGCGCGTCGGGTCCGGACGCGGCGGTGGTGACGGGGGGTTACCGGGAACTGAATGCTCGGCGACGCGTTGCGCGTCGCGGCGCCGCGGGACTTCGACGTACCGGCCACGACACTACTGTTGGATTCGATGAATCCCTTCGACATCGAGTCCTTCGTGGCCACCGGCGGCCTCATCGGTCTCTGCGTGCTGATCTTCGTGGAGACCGGCATCCTCGTCGGGTTCATCTTCCCCGGCGACTCGGTGCTCTTCACCGCAGGTGTGTTCGCCGCGCAGCCCGAGCCGTTCGCACCACTCTGGCTGTTGTGCCTCGCCGTGCCGCTGGCAGCGATCCTCGGCGACCAGTGCGGCTACTTCATCGGACGACGTGTGGGTCGCAGCGTGGTCGAGGGCAAGCTGATGCGCACCATCGGGCCGGAGTACCTCGCGAAGACGAACCACTACTTCGACCGCTTCGGGCCACTCACCGTGTTCTTCGGCAGGTTCATCGGGATCGTCCGCACGCTGACCCCGCTGGTCGCCGGGTTCAGCGGGATGTCGCACCGGACGTTCACCCTCTTCAGCGTGCTGGGCAGCTTCACCTGGGCCGCCGGGATCATCCTGCTCGGCTACTTCCTCGGCAACGTCCCCCTCATCCGCGACAACATCGAGATCTTCATCATCGCCTCGGTGCTCACGATCGTCGTGCCGACGTTCATCCACCTGGCGCGGCGATGGCGGACGGCGCGCCGAGACCGGCGGGCCGGGGCGTCCTGAGACGGCCGGAGTCAGGCGCCGGTCACCGGAGGAACGGCTCCTCCCGATATCCGGGTCCGCCGGAGAAGTCGTCGGCGATGGTCGCCGCGAGTTCGACGAACGACCGCTTGGTCGGCTTCGACATCAGTTCCAGATCGACATCCGCGCCCTCGGCGAGATGGTCGTCGAACGGGATCTTGTGGACGGCGCGGCATCGCGTGAGGAAGTGCTGGCCAAGCTGATCGGTGTCGATGGTCGACGAACCCGGCCGCGACGAACTCAGGACGACGACGGCGCGCGAGACGAGGTGTC
This sequence comes from Gordonia sp. KTR9, assembly GCF_000143885.2. Classification (NCBI taxonomy): domain Bacteria; kingdom Bacillati; phylum Actinomycetota; class Actinomycetes; order Mycobacteriales; family Gordoniaceae; genus Gordonia; species Gordonia sp. KTR9. The sequence continues at coordinate 4,137,293 of NC_018581.1, read as the reverse complement.
CGAACCCGTGCGCCTCCAACCAGTCGAGGGTTGCCCCCGCGCTGCGAGCACCGTCGAGAGCCGGTGAGCTGACGAGGATGATCGTGTTCGCGAGGTCGAGGACGCCGTTCATCGCCGAGTGGCTCAGGCCGGTACCGCAGTCGGTGATGATGATGTTGTAGAAGCGCTGCAACACGGTGATGACGCCGCGGTACTCCTCCTCGTTGAACGCCTCGGCCATCGCCGGGTCTCGTTCGGAGGCAAGGACTTCGAGACGGCTCGGTGCCTGCGAGGTGTGTGCCCGGACATCGGAGTACCGGTAGACGTTCTCGTCGGCGAGCAGGTCGCGGACCGTCGACCGGGTCTGCTGCGGAATCCGCTGTGCGAGAGTGCCGAGATCGGGATTGGCGTCGACGGCGATCACGCGGTCACCGCGCAACGACGCGAAGGTCGAGCCGAGACCGACTGTGGTCGTCGTCTTGCCGACGCCGCCCTTCAGGGACAGCACGGCGATGCGGTAGTCCCCGCGAACCGGTCGGTTCACCCGCTCGAGCAGTTGCTGGAATTCGATGTCGCCCTGCGACTCACCGGGATTGATGGCGCCGGCCGACAGCGTGTGCACCGCCCGGCGCCACCCGCGGCTCGGTGCGCGACGAGCCTTGCGGATCAGGGCCACCTCGTCGAGCGACGGGCCTCCGGGAGGCGGCCCGTATCCGTGCTGCATCGGCTGTCCGGGAAAGGCAGGCGCGGGGCCTGGTCCCACCGGCACGGGACCGGCGTGCGGCGGCGGTTGATGACCGACCGGGGTCGGCGGCACCGACTGATGAGCCGGCCCCGGATCGCCGGGATGCGGGGCGGGCACGGGTGAACCGGGTGGAGCGAAACGTGGGTCGACGTGGTGCGGCGACATTCCGGGCGTCGGTGCCGGGCCGGTGAACTGGTCTGGGCCGAACTGGTTTGGGCCGAAGTGATCCGATCTGGGGCCCGGGGGTACGTGAGGCGGCCACGGGGGAGCGGTGGGATTGGTGGCCGGTGGGACCTCGGGACGGAACTCCGGCGGAACGGTCCCGTTGGCCGGACGGGGATCGGTGGGCGCAGCCCCGGGGTGCATCGACGGGCCGAATGCGCCGGTCGGCGGTGGCGGGGACGCGGGCTGATCGGACATCGGCGGTACGGGGTCGGTGTCGACGTCTGGATGTGGAGGTGCCGGCCGGCCGGCCGGCGATCCGCTGCCATACGGAGGAGCAGACGCCTGGAACTGTGGCGGCGGGCCGGGATCGGCGGGCGGCGGCGCGAACTGCAGCCACGGCGGCGGGGCCGGCGCATCGGCATTCGGGCCCTCGGGCCCTGTTCGGTCGGGCCTCGTGGAGTTCTCGTACGTCATCGGGGAATCCTCTGGTCAAGCGGCCGGGCGCCGATCGCGTAGCTGCAAGTTCGGCGAGGCGAGCAGCGAATCCACCCCGTTTGTCGATCAACCCCGGCTGCGTCCTGCGGGAGTCTACCGAAGGCCGCGGTCCAGGTCCGGACGACATCCACAGACCGTCTCACCGCACACGTTTGGCATCCCGCATCGCTGGTGTGGTGGCGTTCACGCGAGTATGGCAGTATCAGGCACTCCACACATGTGCGCAGCGGGGTGCGCGGATCTTCACGGATCCGCATGTGGGAGGTCTGGTTCCATCGAACGAGAATTCGATGGAACCGAAAGGGGCCCCGGCTGCGTCTTATTCGGCGTGAAGGGGGTGCAGCTTTCCATGACCTACTCCGATGATCCTCGGGATTCCGTCGACGGTGACGCCGGCGACCCGTGGGCCGTGATGCACGAGTTCACGACCGCACGGTCCCGATCCGGCGGCCTCGGCGTCCGGACCACCGCACAGGGACTGCCCGTTGCGGTCCGTATCGAGCCGTCCGAGCTCGACAAGGACCCGGCGCTGCTCGCCGGTGACATCCTTCGGCTGTGTCAGCAGGCGGCGATGTCCGCCGGTATCCGACTTCGGGAGAACCTCCTGGCCTCCGGCATCGACCGTGACCTCGTGCAGGAGATGCAGCTGCCGCGTCCGGACGATCTCGCGCGAGCCGAATGGCGCGACGACGAGGAAGCCGACGCACCCGCGTCGTGGTTGCAGCGATGAACTGGGCAATGGACGAACTCGAGGCGCGCGCGCAGCGTCAGCTCGACGGCCTGCACGATTACCAGGAGAAGTTGCGTGCCATCACGGTGCGTGAGACGTCCGCCGACGGACTGGTCACCGCGGAGGTGGACGGAAAGGGCGCGCTCGTCGATCTGCGATTCGCCCACGGCGCCAACGAACTCGGCGCGAGCCGCCTCGCCGACCAGGTTGTGACGACCGCCGCCCTGGCCGCGCAGAAGGTCTACGCCCGGATCGCCGCGGTGACCGAGGAGTTCAACGAATCGTTCGGCGACATGCTGGCCGCTCGTCCGGCCGAATGACGGACCCGGCCGATACAAGATCGTTCCATCAGACTGACAACCACGAGGGGGTTCGAGAATGACGAACGTCAAGGTGACGCCGGAGGTGCTCGAGGGCTTCGCCGCCACGAATGCCGCGATGGCGACCGCCGTCGGTACCGCGGGGTCCATCGACGCCGCGGCCAACACCGCGGCGATGGTTCCCGTCTTCGGACTCATCGGTCAGGAGTTCCTCGCCGCGTTCATCGCGGCGCAGGCCAGTCACCTGATGTCGGTGGGACAACTCGCCGCCGTACACGCCGCCACGGCCGCGTCGACTGCCGCGGGCCTCGCCGAGTTCGAGGGCACTGACGCCTCGAGCGCCGCGGCGATCCGCTCGGTGCTGTGACGGTCCCACCGCCGATGCCGGCACCACTGCCGGGTATCCCGGATGTGCCGGCGCTGAATCACATGACGGTCCAACAGATGATCGAGGCGACGCCCCTCGGGCCGATCCTGGACCGAACCGTCGCCGACGTGCTCGGCGGGATGGGGCTGCCGCCGCTTCCTGTCCTGCCGCCGCTGCCGCCGATGCCGGGCCTGCCTCCGCTGCAACCGCCGAATCTCGACATGTTCATCAAACCCATGACCGATCTGCTGGGCGGATTCGGCACGGGTGATCTCTCCGGCGGGGGCTTCGATCCGACGATCATCTTCGAGAGCCTCACCAAGGTGCTCGAGACATCGATGACGATGGGGCAGAGTGCCCTCAAGCTCGCCGATCAGCTGTGGACCGGGCAGGGCGCGGTCAGCGCCGGCGCCAAGACCGCCGAGGCAGGGGCCAACAGCTCGGCTCTGGCGACGCAGGGATCGGGGATCTCGCTGGACACCAAGACCGCCGCCGCGATCGTCGCCAAAGGACTCGCGGTGGTGCAGGGGATCATTGCGGCCACCATCGCGAAGATCACCAGTATGGCGGTCCCGATGATGATGACACCGGCAGTCGGTGCGGGTTTCGCGGCCGCGGCCGGATTCGCCTCCATCGGACTGTCTCAGGCGACCGCCGCGGTCGCAGTCACACGGGCGGAGCTACTCGGCCCGACAACCGCGATGGCGGTGAACGGGGCGCCGGTCGCGGTCACCGGTGCACCCACCGCCGGCGCCGGACAATCTCCGTTCACGCTGGCGAGCTCGATTCTCGACGTCGTGTCGCCGGCCATGTCCACGGCCACCGAACTGCCGACCTCCCTCATGCAACCGATCAGCAAGATGCTGAACGTCGACCACGAGTCGTCCGCCGTTGTCCCGGCAGCGCTGACACCGAAAGCCAAAGGCGGCGGTGGCGGCGGTGGGGGAGGCGGTGGCGGTGGTGGCGGCGGCATCGGCGGCGTCGGCGGAGTCATGACGCCGCTCAGCGCTTCTCGCCCGACCGTCCCGACGAACTTCTCGCTCTCCGAACCCGCGCTCGGCGGCGCGTCGAGCGCCCGGCCGATGACGGCGACGCCCGCGGCGATGCCGATGGGCGGTGCCCCGATGGGCGCGGCCGGAGCCCGCGGCGCGGGCGCGTCGGACGATCAGCACGCCGTACCCGACTATCTCGTCACCGAGGACAACGGCCGCCGCGTGGTCGGCGACTCGCCGGAGGTCGCGCCGGCGGTCATCGGCTACGAGGAAGCTGCCGAGAGCGATCCGAGTCCGGACATCGAACTCCGACTGGGTGTGCCCGGTCCGAAACGAAACGAGGAAGTATGAGCAGCTCGCAACTCCGCGTCGAACCCGCCGAATTGATCTCGGCGGCAAGCGACCTCGACCGGATCGCGGATCGTCTGGAACTGGCGCTCACCGGCGCCGGCCGCTCGCTGACGGTCGCGGCGCAGGGCCGCGACGAGGTGTCGGCCGCGGCCGCGGCGAGTTTCAGTGCGGTTGCCGCGAGTTTCGAAAAGGACACCGCGACCGGCGTTCTCGAGATGCGGAAGATCGCGGCCGTGCTGCGTGCACAGGCTGCCGGCTTCATCGAGGGCGACGCCGAGGCGTCGGACGCCTTCCGAGTGGCGCTGTAGGCGTCGTCAGAACCACCCGCTCAGCAACGTCGCTCGCCACCGACATCGCACCGGCGCCCGAAGGGAGGCACTCGTGATCGGTTTCACCGGAGTCAACTGGGACGCACGTCCGACCGAACAACTGGCCGCCGACCTTGGTGCCGGCCCGGGCCCCGCACCGTTGGCGGAGGCCGGTATGGCGTGGGCGGCCCTCGCGACCGAGATCGGGGAGGCCGGGGTCGAATTCACCGCGGTACTGGCACGCCTCGGCGTGCACTGGCAGTCCGCGCACTCCAGTGCGGCATTCGAGAAGCTCACACGGCTGGCACCGTGGTTCGCCGAAGTCGCGTCCGAGGCGGTCGAGAATGCCGCGCGTGCCGAATCCCAGGCCGCGGCAATCACCGTCGCACGCCTGAACATGCCCGACCTCGCCGAGGTCGACGTCGTCGAGAAGCTCCACACGATTGCCACCACGGCCACCGCGATCGCTCCCATCATCGCCGGGGCAGCCGCCCAGGCCGAGCGTGCGGTCGCGCACCAACGCATGCGCGCCGCACGCGTGATGCAGACCTATGAGAGTGCCACCGAACCGGTCGCCACGCCATGGAAATCGGCGCGGCCGGCACCGGGGCTCGTGTCCGGTGACGCACTCGCGGCCGAACAGGCGGCGGCGACGCGCGAGTCGGCACCACCTCCGGCTCCGGTGTCCACCGCGCCGCCGATCGCCGCGATGCCCGTGGGCGTCGGGGGAGTGTTCACACCACCGCCCGAGAAGCTGAGGTACGCACCGACGATCGTGGCCGGCGTCCAACCGCAGGTGGCCACGACGACTCCCGGCGGCGCACCGGTAACGTCGGCACCCGGCTCGGGTCCCGGCGTGCCACCGCCCGTGGCCCCGGGCGTCGCGACCGCGGACCGCGGGGCGGTCGTCCGCACGATCAGCGCGGACGCCGCCGATCTCGACTCGCCTGACGAGTCGACGTCCTCGGCAACCGAATCCACCGAACAGGGGGCCACGTGGGCCGACCTGGCCACGTCGGATCGCCCTGCCGCGCACTATGTCTCGGCCCCGGACAGGGGCGGCCACGCCGACGTCGATCCGCGATATCTGTCGGAGACACTGATGCTCGGCGCCCCGGGTGAACACCGATGATGCCCGTGACGTACGACGCCGGGATGGCGTTCGACGCCGCGATTCTGCGTAGGCTCGGCGAACGTTTCGGAGTCCAGACCTGGCCGGTCGTCCTCGACCTCGGCGACCTCGGCGAGGTTCCCGGCGCCGACACGGAATCCGGCGCACTCGCCGAAGCCGAAGCCGAAGCCGAAGCCGACGCAGACGCAGACGCAGACGCGACGATCGCGTCGCTCGACCTCGTCGAGCACGGTGAACCGACCCCGTGGGCCTCCACGGTGCTGCGCGTGCTGGCACAACCGCAGCGCGAGATCGAGATCCGTTCCTACTCCGACGGGTTCGTCCGACGAATCTGTCTGGCGCGCAACGGTCACGACCACGTACTCGCGGCGCGGACCGGCTCTCGCGTCGACGTCACGGTCGTCGATGTCCCGGACGTCGACGCGCTCGCGACTGCCGTTCGAGCGCAATTCGCCTCATCCGGATCCGACGAGGCGTCGCCGGCCGACTTCACAGCCTTCTCGGCTCCGTCCGCCGATGTCGTCGACAGGCTCGGACGGTGCCGGACCGGCGTCGAGACGACCGACGCCCTGCACGCGCTGGGCGCCAACCCGGCCGACGCCGCCATCGTGTCGGCCGCCTTCGCGTCCTGCCGGACGCGCACCGAGATCGTCGCCTCGATGAACGAGGATGGACGATTCGCTCAATCTTCTGGAGCTGTGGCAATTTTCGACACCGAACGGGGTCGAATCGTGTCCAGTCCCAGCAAGTCCCCGGACGGTCGGGTGTGGACCACCTTCTCGCCGGGAACGGGTCATCGAATCGCACAGGCGATCAGCCTGTTGATAGAGACCCTGCCCGACGGGAAATGGATGCCATGATCCGCATCGGGGGATTCCGCGGAACAGACCGCCGCGGGAATCAACTGTCAGGGGTATCTGTGTCACGGATACCAACGGGGGCATCGCCAAACGGTGCCGTTACACAGGAGGAGCACTCATGCTGAACTTGCCCGGAGCAGGCGGCGGCGCCGGCGTCACCGTGAACGTCGCGGACGGACAGGCCACCGCAGCCAAGGTAGGCAGTCTTGTCGAGGACATGAAGGCTGTCATCAATCAGATCGCCCAGCACGCCGGCAATGCGACGCCGACATGGCAGGGCTCGGCCGGTGTCGCGTTCGACGGTACGCACACCGACTGGAACAAGGCCGCGCTGACGATGAACCAGCTGCTCGAACAGATCAAGACCCAGCTCACCAACGGCTTCGCCGGATACGAGGACCAGGACGCGGCGGCGGCGCGCGGACTGAACACCAGCGTCTGACACCGGCCCGCATCCCGCACTTCACGTTCTGCGAAAGGAACCACCATGAACGGCTCGATCAACTACGACTTCGCCGCTCTCGGCGATCTCAGCGGCGGCCTCCGGGCTGCCTTCACCCGGCTCGAGGACCTCAACACCCAGCTGAAGGCGCAGGTCGCCGCACTCGACGGAAACTGGAACTCGCAGCAGGCGAAAGCCGCCTACGTCGACGCGCAGGGCGCATTCGATCGGATCTTCACCCAGTCCCGTGACTCGCTGACCTCGCTCGAGCATGGTGTCACCAACGCCAGCCGCGTCATGCAGGACACCGACGCCGCGATCGGCACGGGTTTCCGCGGTCTCGTCTGATCGACGGACCATCCCACCGCTCGACGCCGGACGGGGATCCCACCGGGCACCACGCCCGTGGGGTCCCCGTTCGCGTTCGGGCGCGTCGAGCGCCAACCCCCACGCGGGCCCCGAGTCGTGCGATAGCGTCAGCACCTACAGGTTTCGGGACGCCATGTCCCGGGCTACGCAGATCTCGACGAGGAGGTAGCGGTGGCATCTGCCAACACCGTCGGAGGTGGTCGGGAGCAGTTCACCCGCAACTCCGGCTTCATCTTCGCCGCAATCGGTTCCGCGGTAGGGCTCGGCAACATCTGGCGGTTCCCGGGCGTCGCCTACGAGAGCGGCGGCGGCGCATTCCTCATTCCGTACCTGGTCGCCCTGCTCACCGCAGGTATCCCTGTCCTGTTCCTGGATTACGCGGTCGGACACCGCTTCCGCGGAACGGCACCACTCTCCTTCCGCCGGATCAGGAAGCCGGTCGAGACGTTGGGCTGGTTTCAGACCGGTCTGCTGTTCGTCATCGGTGTCTACTACGCGGCGGTCATCGCCTGGGCCGCCAGCTACTTCTTCTTCTCGTTCAACCAGAGCTGGGGCGACGACCCGGCGACCTTCTTCACCCAGGACTACCTCAAGGTGGGGGATCCGGGGATCTCGACGACCATCGTCGGGGGCGTCGCGTTACCGCTCGTCGTCGTTTGGCTCGCGGTGCTCGCGGTTCTGCTGCTCGGCGTCGCCAACGGAATCGAGAAGGTGAACATCGTCTTCATTCCGCTGCTGTTCGTCGGATTCGCCGGTCTGGTCATCCGCGCGATCACCCTGCCCGGTGCGGCCGATGGGCTCAACGCGCTCTTCACCCCGCAATGGGATGCCCTCAAGGATCTCGACGTCTGGATTGCGGCGTACAGCCAGATCTTCTTCTCGCTGTCCATCGCGTTCGGGATCATGATCGCCTACGCGTCGTTCCAGCGCCGACGGGCGAACATGACCAGCTCGGGGCTGGTCGTCGCGTTCGCGAACTCGTCGTTCGAGATCCTTGCCGGCATCGGAGTGTTCTCCGCGCTGGGCTTCCTCGCGTATCAGCAGCAGGTGGCGGTGTCGGACCTCGAGGGGCTGACGGGGCCGATCCTGTCGTTCGTCACGTTTCCTGCAGTGATCTCCGAGATGCCCGGAGCTGCGTTCTTCGGTGCCCTGTTCTTCGGGTCCCTTGTCGTCGCGGGCTTCACGTCGCTGATCTCCCTCATGATCGGCGTGTCCGGAGCCCTCCAGGACAAATGGGGGATCAGTCGTACCAAGGCCGCGGTCGGAGTGTCGAGCGTTTGCGGCCTGATCTCGATCGCGCTGTTCTCGACGACCTCGGGACTCATCGCTCTCGACACGGTCGACATGTTCGCCAACAACGTCGGTGTCGTCGCGTCCGCGATCATGATGACGGTCATCCTGGTCTGGGTGCTGCGTCAGGGAGACATGTTGCGTCAGCACCTGAATGCGGTGTCGACGTTCAAGGTGGGCAAGATCTGGCTCGCGCTCGTCGGGGTGGTCGCCCCGATCTTCCTGACGATCATGCTGGTCCAGAAGGTCTGGTCGGTCATCGACGAAGGTTATGAGGGTTATCCCACCTGGTATCTCGGCGTCTTCGGATGGGGGACGATCGCGTTGGTCGTCGTCGCGGCGGTGATTCTGACCCTGCCGTCGTGGAAGGGTCGTGATCAACCGGACTTCCTGCCCTGGCCGCCACTGTCCGATGCGGGTCGCGCGGGCGGCCCGACCACGAAGGAGACCGTCCGATGAGCGGAATCGCCATCGTCATGCTCATCGTGTCGATCACCATCGTGTGGGGTGGTCTCGTCGCGAGCATCGTGTTCCTGCGGCGCCGGCCCGAGGTCGAGGGGCTGGCGGAGGACCCGGACATCATCCGGGAGGACGACGAGCGTGCGACGCGGCCCCACCCCTCTCGCGACACCTGAGCTCTGACGCCCCTGCCCCTCGGAACCCCCAGGTCGTTCCGATAGCCTGGAGCGAACGCATACGCGCCTGCATCGCCGGGCGCCCGACGCGAACGACAAGGGGATCAGATGACGACTGCTCAGGACGAGCTGAAGGCCGACAGCCGCAACGGAATCGACTACAAGGTGGCCGACCTGTCCCTCGCGGACTTCGGCCGCAAGGAGATCGAGCTCGCCGAGCACGAGATGCCCGGACTCATGGCACTGCGTCGCGAGTACGCAGACGTGTTGCCGCTGAAGGGGGCTCGCATCTCCGGCTCGCTGCACATGACCGTGCAGACCGCCGTTCTCATCGAGACCCTGACCGCGCTCGGTGCGGAGGTTCGCTGGGCGTCGTGCAACATCTTCTCCACCCAGGACCATGCCGCCGCGGCGATCGTGGTCGGCCCCAACGGCACCCCGGAGGAGCCGAAGGGTGTACCGGTCTTCGCCTGGAAGGGCGAGACCCTGGAGGAGTACTGGTGGGCGGCCGAGGAGATGCTGACCTGGCCCGGTGAGCCGGCGAACATGATCCTCGACGACGGCGGTGACGCGACGATGCTCGTGCTGCGCGGCGCCGAGTTCGAGAAGGCCGGCGTGGTCCCGCCCGCGGAAGACGATCACCCGGCCGAGTACAAGGTGTTCCTCGAACTGCTGCGCAAGCGATTCGAGACCGACAAGGGCAAGTGGACCGCGATCTCCGAATCGGTCCAGGGAGTCACCGAGGAGACCACCACAGGCGTCCTGCGGTTGTACCAGTTCGCCGCCGCCGGCGACCTCGCGTTCCCCGCGATCAACGTCAACGACTCGGTCACCAAGTCGAAGTTCGACAACAAGTACGGCACCCGTCACTCGCTGATCGACGGCATCAACCGCGGTACCGATGTCCTCATCGGCGGCAAGAAGGTGCTGATCTGCGGCTACGGCGACGTGGGCAAGGGATGCGCCGAGTCGCTCGCCGGCCAGGGCGCCCGTGTCCAGGTCACCGAGATCGACCCGATCAACGCGCTGCAGGCGCTCATGGACGGCTTCGACGTCGTCACCGTCGAGGATGCGATCGGCAACGCCGACATCGTCATCACCTCGACCGGCAACCTGGGCGTCATCACCCTCGAGCACATGCGAGCGATGAAGCACCAGGCGATCCTCGGCAACATCGGTCACTTCGACAACGAGATCGACATGGCCGGACTCGAGCGGTCGGGCGCCAAGCGCATCACCGTCAAGCCGCAGGTCGATCAGTGGATCTTCGAGAACGGCAAGTCGATCATCGTGCTGTCCGAGGGGCGACTGCTCAACCTCGGCAATGCGACCGGCCATCCGTCGTTCGTGATGAGCAACAGCTTCTCGAATCAGGTCATCGCCCAGATCGAGCTGTGGACCAAGAACGACGAATACGACAACGAGGTCTACCGACTGCCCAAGCATCTCGACGAGAAGGTCGCGCGGATCCACGTCGAGGCGCTCGGCGGCAAGCTCACCAAGCTCACCAAGGAGCAGGCCGAGTACATCAATGTCGATGTCGAGGGTCCGTACAAGCCCGAGCACTACCGCTACTGATTCAGTAGCTAGAAAGGGAGCCCCACCGTGCCGGTGGGGCTCCCTTTTCGGTTCGGTGCCGACAACCGAGGCGGCGATCGAGGTGCCGGTGATCAGGTACCGATGATTCAGGCGCCGATGTCGGGTTCGGCGTCGGGGCAGTAGATCCACGAACCCTGCTCCTTGAGGAACCGCTCCTTCGACTTCTCCGAAGCCGTTCTCCCCGTGCCCTTCTCGAGGTGGGATACGACCTCGGACTGGGCGACGTCGCCGTCGAAGACCGTGTCGAGGAACCCGTCGAGGACGATGTCTCCGCCGTCCGAGGGTGGTGCACCGGTGATCCGGTCCCGAGACTGGGTGCACACCGCGGCGCGCATGCGGCCGACGTCGCGCGCGTTGCGGGCGGTGATGTAGGCGAGGAGGGCCGCGCGGATCTCCGTCAGCGCGGCGGAATCGGCCGACTCCGGCTCCGACCCGGTCCCGCTCGGGGACGGGTCGCTCGACGTCGAGGTCGGGTCCGACGACCGGGTCGAAGCGCCGGCGACCACGGAGTCGTCCGACGACGACCTGGTCACGACGACGGTCACCACCAGTGCGATCACCGCCACCACCGCGACGCCGCCGAGCACCCACGCGACGATCACGCCGGTGTTGCGGGGAGGCCGCGGCGGAGGCCCGGGCGGGCCGCCGAAGCTAGTGCCCCCGGGCCCGTGCGGGCCGTACTGTCCGGGTACGAACGGGGGACGGCCATACGAGGCGCCGGGAGGCGGCACCGGTCCGCGGCCGGGTGGGCCGTACCCACCGGGTCCCGGTGGACCGGGGTGGCGACGTCCGAAGCCCTGCTGACCCGGACCCTGCTGACCTGAACCCTGCTGACCCGGCCCCTGCCGCCCGGGGCCTCGCGGACCGTACGGCGGCGGTCCGCCACCGGGTGGAGGTGGCTGATAGGTCATCGAACGCCTTCCGAAATCGTTGGCCCAAGGCTATCGAAACGGTGCGGCGAGAGCATCGACCGTGTCATTCGGTCGGTGCCGTCCGGCCGGTGCCGAGATCATCGGCCAAGTCGTCGATGTTCTCTCCGTCGAACCGGTACCAGGGCGACATCCAGGCGGAGTCGGCGAGCTCGCGGTAGACGGCGTCGACGCGGCGCTGGAGTGCGTCGTCGCGTTCGTAGGCGTCCCGGGCGCGAGTGGCGTCCTGCTCGGCGCGCGCCGCGGCGCGGCTCATCGCCACCTCCGGTGAGACGCCGAGCAGCACCTGGCGGTCGGGGACGGGCATGCCGAATCTCCCGAACTCCAGATCGACGACCCAGCGCACCACCTCACCGCCGGCGTCCTGCCCGAGCCGCGCCGCGTTGTAGGCGGCGTTGGAAGCGACATAGCGGTCGAGGATCACGATGTCGTGGGTTTCGGTGGCGGCACGGATGTCGTCGGCCGCGCCTGCCCGGTCGAGGGCGAACAGCAAGGCCATCGCGTACACGCTGTCGCGGAGGTCACCGTGCGAACCGTGGAGGGCTTCGGCGGCGATGTCGGCGGTCGCGGACCGGCCGTAGCGCGGAAAGGTGAATGTCGCGACCCGCAGCCGGGCCGTCGACCACCGGTCGATCAGACCGGTGACCAGAGTGTTCTTGCCGGCGCCGTCGAGTCCTTCGACGGCTATCAAATGACCCACGCGGGGGAGTCTAGGTGCGAGTGACCAATCGGGTCAGAAGGCCGGTCCCGGCGCGTCGATCACCACGGTTTCATCACGGTGATGTCACCATTGACAACATGAAGCCCCGCATCCTTGTCGTCGACGACGACGCCGCGCTCGCCGAGATGCTGACGATCGTGCTGCGCGGAGAGGGTTTCGAGCCCTTCGTGGTGGGCGACGGGACGCAGGCCCTGACCGCCGTCCGGGAGATCCGTCCGGACCTCGTGCTCCTCGACCTCATGCTGCCCGGCATGAACGGCATCGACGTGTGCCGGGTGCTGCGCGCCGATTCCGGTGTACCGATCGTGATGCTGACCGCGAAGTCCGACACCGTCGACGTCGTGCTGGGCCTCGAGTCCGGCGCCGACGACTACATGGTGAAGCCGTTCAAGCCGAAGGAACTGGTGGCCCGGGTGCGTGCTCGACTGCGCCGGACCGACGAGGAACCAGCCGAATTGCTGTCCATCGGACCGGTGGAGATCGACGTGCCCGCGCACAAGGTCACCCGCGACGGTGTGCCGATCTCGCTGACCCCTCTCGAGTTCGACCTGCTCGTCGCCCTCGCCCGCAAACCGCGGCAGGTGTTCACGCGCGATGTCCTCCTGGAACAGGTGTGGGGATACCGGCATCCGGCGGACACTAGACTCGTCAACGTGCATGTCCAGCGGTTACGCGCCAAGGTCGAAACCGACCCGGAGAACCCCGAGGTCGTCCTGACGGTGAGGGGGGTCGGCTACAAGGCCGGCCCGCCGTGATCGGGCGATCTCGACGACGGGTCAACAGCACTCTCGGACGCTTCACCCGCACCGCCGGCGCTGTCGGACGTGCCTTCGGGCACATCTGGCGGCGCTCGCTGCAGTTGCGGGTCGTGGTGTCCACGTTGGTGCTGTCGGTCGTCGTGCTCCTCATCCTCGGCTTCGTCCTGGTTTCCCAGATCACCGACCGGTTGCTCGACGTCAAGCTGGCGGCGGCGACCGAGGAGATCGATCGCGCCCGCATCTCCGTGGAACGTGATCTCTCGAGCGGCGCGGGCAACATGTCGGTACAGAACCGCCTGCGCCAGACTCGATCACTGCTCACCGACCGGGATGCCGACACCGGCCAGGCGTCGGGCACTGTCGGCGCCTTCGACACCGTGCTCCTGGTTCCGGGTGGCTCGGACAACGGGGTCGCCAGCGGGGTCGGACCGACCGCCGAAGTGCCGTCGAACCTGCGCGACATGGTGCGCGGCGGGCAGGTGGCCTACCAGTACACCCAGGTCCCCGACGGGACGGGTGGGAGGGCGCCGGCACTGATCGTCGGCAGCCCCACGAACGCCTCGGTGCCCGGCCTCGAGCTGTATCTCGTGTTTCCGCTGACCGCCGAACAGAACACGCTCGATCTCGTCCGCGGGACGTTGCTGACCGGCAGCATCGTGCTGCTCGGGCTCCTCGCCGCGATCGCCTGGCTGGTCTCGCGGCAGGTCGTCATCCCGGTGCGTTCGGCCTCCCGGATCGCGGTGCGCTTCGCCGACGGGCGGCTCAAGGAACGAATGCCGGTTCGCGGCGAGGACGACATGGCACGCCTGGCCATGTCGTTCAACGACATGGCCGAGAGCCTGTCCAAGCAGATCACCCACCTCGAGGAGTTCGGCGGTCTGCAGCGCCAGTTCACCTCCGACGTCAGTCACGAGCTGCGCACCCCGCTGACGACGGTGCGGATGGCCTCCGACGTGCTCTACGAGGGCCGAGACGAACTCGACCCGGTCCGTAAGCGCTCGGTGGAGCTGCTCGACAAGGAACTCGATCGATTCGAGACGCTGCTCAACGAGCTGCTCGAGATCTCCCGCCACGACGCCGGTATGGCCGAACTGGCCGCCGAGCGAATGGACATGGCGATCCCGATCGACGGTGCGTTGGCCACGGTCGGCCATCTCGCCGAGGAGACCGGCACCGAGCTCATCCTCGACCTCCCGGCCGAACCGGTCCTGGCCGAGATCGACCCGCGTCGCGTCGAGCGCATCCTGCGCAACCTACTTGCCAACGCCATCGACCACGGTGAGCGGAAACCGGTCACGCTCACCATGCGTTCGGATGGTGACGCGGTGGCGATCACCGTGCGCGACCAGGGCATCGGCCTGCGTCCGGGGGAGGAGAAGCTGGTGTTCAACCGGTTCTGGCGTTCCGACCCGTCCCGGTTCCGACGCTCGGGCGGTACCGGGCTCGGGTTGGCCATCAGCATCGAGGACGCCCGCCTGCATCAGGGTCGGCTCGAGGCGTGGGGCGAGCCGGGCAAGGGTGCGTGCTTCCGCCTGACCCTGCCGCTCGTGCGCGGTCACAAGGTCCTCGGCTCGCCGTTGCCACTCAAGTCGGTGGGCACTGTGCAACGCACGTCCACCCCGAAGGCCGGCGGGCGCGCTCCGGCCGGCCCGGGAGTGGGTGCCGAATGACCCGGTCATCCCGCGGCGTTCTCGCGGTGGCACTGGCCGTCGCGGCGCTGCTCCTGTTCGCCGCATGCGGTGCGATCCCCAACGACTCCTCACCGCAGCCCATCAAGTCGTTCGAGCGGGAGGGCGCGACCAACGCGGTCCCGGTGCCACAGTCCGACATGGATCCCGAGGCGCTGGTGCGGGCCTTCCTCAAGTCCACCGTCGACCCCGATTCGGCGCATCGCGCGGCACGGGCGTTTCTCACCCCGGTCGCGTCCCAGCAGTGGGACGACCGCGGGGACGCGCTGATCGTCGACGAGATCAACACCTTTGTCGACCAGCGCAACGAGGACTCGGTGCGGATGCGGTTGATCGGCGACAACGTCGGGACCCTCAAGTCCGACGGCCAGCTGCTGCCCGCCTCGGGGCGCGTGGAGACCAGCATCAGCCTCACCCGCTCGGGCGACCAGTGGCGGATCGACGGGCCGCTGCCGAACGGCACGATGATCGACCGCGACCAGTTCGACAACACCTACCGCCCGGTGTCGCTGTACTTCAGCGACCGCACGGGGCGCCGGCTGGTGCCCGACCCGCGCTGGCTCTACGCCGGACAGGCCACCGACCCGACCGTCCTGATGAACCGGCTGATCGCCGGTCCCGCGTCGGATCTCGCGGCGGCCGTGGACAGCGGCTTCCCCAACGACGCCGCACTGCGGGGCCCGGTGGTGGGCCTGGCCGGCGGCGGGGTACGGGTGGACCTCGACGGCATCGGGAGCGCGCCGACCCGGGACCGGACCGTGCTCGCGGCACAGATCATCTGGACCCTCGACGGCGCCGACATCTCAGGGCCGTACGTCATCGACGCCGACGGCGCCCCGCTGGCCGCCGAGCGCGCCTCGGGTTGGCAGACCGCCGACGTGCGCGCCTTCGACCCGAACTCCGTGCCGGCGACCGACGTCGGGCTCAACATCGTCGCCGGCGGAGCCTTGCGCGCGGTGACCGACACCGCGACCGTGGCCGTCCAGGGGCCGTTGGGGGCCGCACGCGACGTGCGTTCGGCGACCATCTCCGACACCGGGGTACGGGTTGCCGCGGTCCGTGGCCCGTCCGGTCCCGACCGCAGGCTCGAGTTGGTGATCGGCGACTACGGCGGCGACGTCGGACCGATCGTGGGTGGCTCCTCCATCACCCGGCCGTCGTTCGGTGCCGACGAGAACACCGTCTGGGTCGTCGTCGACGGCAGGCCGGTCCAGTGGCAACGCGACGACGACGGCACCCAGACGGTGCCCGTCGAGGCATCGTCGATCCCGACGGTGGCGCGCGGGGCGATCACCGAGATGCAGGTGGCACCGGACGGTGTGCGGGCCGCGCTGGTGGTCGGCGGCCAGATCGTCTTCGCCGTTCTGTCGACCAACGCCGAGGGCCAGGTATCGCTGACGAGCCCGCGGATCGCGGCCTACAACATCGGCAATCGCGCGGTCTCGGTGGACTGGGCGTCGCCGACGACGCTGATGATCGCGCGGGAGGCGCCGGAATCGCCGGTCGTCCAGCTGTCGATCGACGGCACCCCGGCGGTGGGTCTGCTGAGCGGGAACGTGTCGCCGCCGGTGCGGGCGGTGGTCGCCAACACGTCCACGATCTACGTGGGCGATCAACGTGGGGTGCTCCGGCTCGGCAGCAGCAACGGACAACCCGACCAGTACTGGACCGAGGTCGAGCCGGCGATGATCGAGGGCGCGATCCCGGTCCTGCCCTGAGGCGCGCGTCGCCCCCCCAGCGCGGATCCATGTCAGGTGGCGCTCCTGTCGCGCCGACGCGAGTCAGGCCGCCGCCAGCACGACGACCGCCACGACGTCGATCCCGTTCTCGGACAGCACGCGCACGGACTCGGCCGCGGTCGCGCCGGTCGTCAGCACGTCGTCGACCAGGATGGCGGCGGCCCCGCGGGTGGGTGTGACGCCCGCGCGCAGCCGCACGGCACCGCGGAGATTGCGGGCACGCGCCCGGGCGTCGAGTCCGGCGGAGTCCCGTGCCGTCGCCGAGGTCCTCAGCAGCGGTGCCACCTGTACACGTCGGCCGAGGACCGGTGCCGCATGCGTCGCCACCGAGGTGACCGGGTCTCCACCGCGGCGTCGGGCGGTCATGCGACGTGTCGGGGCCGGGATCAACAGCATCCGGTCGGCGTCGGGCAGCTCGCCCCAGCCGGCGAGCACGCGGATACCGCGTGCGAGTGCGGCGCCGAGTGGCCGCGCGAGATCGCGCCGGTCGTGTTCCTTGATCGCGATGATCGCCTGCCGGTGCGGACCGCGGTACCGGCCCAGCGCCCACACCGCGACGCCCGGCTCCATCCGCGGATGAGCGGCGACCGGCGCGTCGGACAACGCTGCCTCGCACCGCCGACACCACCCGGATCCCGGGCGTCCGCACCCGCCGCAGAGCATGGGGAACACCAGATCGGCACCCGCGTCGAAAACCTCCCGCCGCCATGTCACGCGCCGACGGTAGAACACTCCGCACCGCGGTGGCGGGCCCCGAGCGAAGGTGTGGACAACCGGCGTGCGGGGCTCGACCGGGACCTTCTACCCCGATCGTCCCGACATGCCGACGCGGCACCGGCAAAACGTGGCCGATACCGGAACTTGCGGCTACGGTCGGGGGTACAGCAGGTTGCCGGTGGCCCTCGAGGCCGGTGCCGGCCACGACCGCTTCTGCCGGAGGTGATGCCCCTGTCGCCAGAGTGTCAGCTGTCAGCTGACATGGACACATCCTCGATGCTGTTCGAATCATCAGTGCGACAACAGATCACGATGGTTCAACCGGTTTCGGGACAATTCAGGAGGTAGTTGAATGTCCACAGTCATCCACCGCAAAGGCCAGCGCGAACCGAAAACCGCCGACCCACGACCGACCGTGGAGGAGGGCCTCGCGCCCGACCGCCGGCAACCCGAGAACGATTCCTACGACCCAGAGTTCGCCTTCGTCCGCCCACCGGGAACGAAGGAATCCGACGATCCAGCCGAACCAACAGCGAAGGTCGTGTTCAGCGGCCGCAACGTCGAGATCCCCGACCACTACCGCATCTACGTCGGTGACAAGCTCGCTCGCCTCGAGCGATTCGATCCGACCATCTACCGATTCGACGTCGAGCTGAACCACGAACGCAACCGGAGACAGTCCAAGGTCTGTCAGCAGGTGGAGATCACCGCGACGGGCAAGGGGCCGATCGTGCGAGCGCAGGCCTGTGGCGAGAACTTCTACGCCGCGCTCGAGCACGCGCTGGACAAGGTCGAATCCCGATTACGCCGGGTCAAGGACCGGCGGCGTGTCCACCACGGCAACCGCCGGCCGCTCTCCGTCGCCGAAGCCACCGAGATCGGTGCCCCGCCCCTGCGCGACAATCAGCTCTCGGTCGACGGCTTCGTCGGTGATCCCGGGGCCGATTCCGCACGTGCCGCCGATCAGTGGGACGACGGCGTGGAGGATCACACGCCAGGTCAGATCGTCCGCGTGAAGGAACACACCGCGGTTCCGATGACCGTCGACGACGCGCTCTACGAGATGGAGCTGGTCGGTCACGACTTCTTCCTGTTCCACGACAAGGAGACCGACAAGGCGTCCGTGGTCTACCGCAGACACGCCTTCGACTACGGGCTCATCAGGTTGACGTGAACCCCGGGCGGGCACCTGTCGGCGGTCACCCGGTGGGCATCCGACGTCCACCTCGTCGACCCACCTGACGGTCCGATCAGGGTCTGCTCAGCTCACATCGCTACCATGGGATCCGGTCTGTGCGTTCGCGCGGGCCGGATTCCGTGTGTTTTCTACAGGTGAGGGACTCGATCCACGGTGCTGAACAAGCTGTTGCGTGTCGGCGAAGGCCGCATGGTCAAGCGACTCGATGCGATCGCATCGCACGTCGAGACGCTGTCCGATGACGTCGAGGCGTTGACCGACGCCGAGTTGCGTGCCAAGACAGACGAGTTCAAGGAGCGGATCGCCGACGGGGCGTCGCTCGACGAGCTTCTGCCCGAGGCGTTCGCGGTGGCCCGCGAGGCCGCGTGGCGAGTCCTGGACCAGAAGCACTTCCACGTCCAGATCATGGGTGGCGCGGCGCTGCACTACGGAAACATCGCCGAGATGAAGACCGGTGAGGGCAAGACGCTCACCTGTGTGCTCCCGGCGTACCTGAACGCACTCGCCGGGGACGGCGTCCACGTCGTCACCGTCAACGACTACCTGGCCAAACGTGACTCCGAGTGGATGGGTCGCGTGCACCGGTTCCTGGGTCTGGACACCGCGGTGATCCTGACCGGCATGAGTTCGGCCGCTCGTCGCGAGGCCTACGCCGCCGACATCACCTACGGCACGAACAACGAGTTCGGCTTCGACTACCTGCGCGACAACATGGCGCACTCCCTCGAGGATCTCGTCCAGCGCGGCCACGCCTTCGCGATCGTCGACGAGGTCGACTCGATCCTCGTCGACGAGGCCCGCACGCCGCTGATCATCTCCGGCCCGGCCGAGGGGTCGAGCAAGTGGTACACCGAGTTCGCCCGGATCGCACCGCTCCTCGAGCGCGATGTGCACTACGAGGTGGACATCAAGAAGAAGACGGTCGGCGTCCACGAGGCCGGCGTCGAGTTCGTCGAGGATCGCCTCGGCATCGACAATCTGTACGAGGCCGCCAATTCGCCCCTGGTCAGCTACCTGAACAACGCGATCAAGGTCAAGGAGCTGTTCCAGCGCGACAAGGACTACATCGTCCGCAACGGCAACGTGATGATCGTCGACGAGTTCACCGGCCGTGTGCTCGACGGGCGTCGCTTCAACGAGGGCCTGCATCAGGCCATCGAGGCGAAGGAGGGCGTCGAGATCAAGGCCGAGAACCAGACGCTGGCCACGATCACGCTGCAGAACTACTTCCGCCTCTACGAGAAGCTGTCCGGCATGACCGGTACCGCCGAGACCGAGGCCGCCGAGTTCGACCAGATCTACAAGCTCGGGGTGCTGCCGATCCCGACGAACAAGCCGATGATCCGCAAGGACCAGGGCGACCTGATCTACAAGACCGAAGAGGCGAAGTTCGCCGCCGTGGTCGACGACGTCACCGAGCGCCATGAGGCGGGCCAACCCGTCCTGATCGGTACGACGAGCGTCGAACGTTCCGAGTACCTGTCACGCCAGCTCAAGAAGCGCGAGGTGCCGCACAGCGTCCTGAACGCGAAGTTCCACGAGCAGGAAGCGCAGATCATCGCCGAGGCGGGTCGGCTCGGTGCGGTGACCGTGGCCACCAACATGGCCGGTCGCGGCACCGACGTGGTGCTCGGCGGCAACCCCGACATCATCGCCGACACCCGGCTGCGCAAGGCCGGACTCGACCCGGTGCACACCCCGGACGAGTACGAGGCGGCGTGGGACGAGGCCATCGAGGTCGCCCGCAACGATGCCGCGAAGGACGCCGAGAAGGTCCGCGCGGCGGGCGGGCTCTACGTGCTCGGCACCGAACGCCACGAGTCGCGCCGTATCGACAACCAGCTGCGCGGTCGCTCCGGCCGTCAGGGCGACCCGGGCGAGTCACGGTTCTACCTGTCGGTCGCCGACGAACTCATGCGCCGGTTCAACGGCGGCGCGCTCGAGGCGATCATGAACCGCCTCCCCGACGACGTGCCCATCGAGGCCAAGATGGTCACCAAGGCCATCCGCAGCGCTCAGACGCAGGTCGAGCAGCAGAACTTCGAGATGCGCAAGAACGTGCTCAAGTACGACGAGGTGATGAACGAGCAGCGCAAGGTCATCTACGCCGAGCGCCGCACGATCCTCGAGGGCGAGGATCACCACGAGCAGGTCCAGGAGATGGTCTCCGACGTCGTCGGAGCCTACGTCGACGGCGCGACGGCCGAGGGCTACGCCGAGGACTGGGATCTCGACGAGCTGTGGTCCGCCCTGCGCGCGCTGTATCCGATCGAGCTCGAGCCGAAAGATGTCGTCGGCGAGTCCGAATACGGTGAGCGCGATGACATCTCGGCCGAAGAGTTGCGCGAGAGGCTCGTCGCCGACGCGCGCGCCGCCTACGACGCCCGCGAGAAGCAGATCGACTCGATCGCCGGTGAGGGTGCGATGCGCCAGCTCGAGCGCAGCGTGCTGCTGAGCGTGCTCGACCGCAAGTGGCGAGACCACCTGTACGAGATGGACTACCTGCGCGAGGGCATCCACCTGCGTTCGATGGCCCAGCGCGACCCGGTCGTCGAGTACCAGCGTGAGGGCTTCGACATGTTCCACGGCATGCTCGAGGGCCTGAAGGAAGAAGCGCTGACCATCCTGTTCAACGCGCAGGTGCAGACCGAGCAGCCGGCCCAGCAGCAACCGCTCCCGAGCGCGGCCGATCTGCGAGCGGCAGTCGGCGCGGGCGCCCCGGCGCCCGTACCCGCGGCCCCGGTCGCGGACTCGGGTGCGCAGGCCCCGGCCGCCCTGCGGGCTCCGTCCCAGTCGGGTGACCCGGCGGTCACGTACTCAGGTCCGGGGGAGGGCGGCGGTACGGTCGTCCATTCCGAGGAAGAGGAGCTCTCGGGCGCGGCGGAATCCGCCAGCCGACGCGAGCGTCGTGCTGCGGCTCGCGCGAAGGGGGCACGGCCCAAGCCCCCGAAGTCGAAGAAACAGCGCCGCTGACGAACAGTCGGCCGCCGGCGGTCGGCCCCGGATTCTCCGAGGGTCGACCGCCGGCAATTTTTTTTCGTGCTTGATGGAACCGGGACGGCGCCTGGTGCGTCCAATCCCCATGCGTCCACTCCTCACGGGTCCTGACCTCGCCCACACGGGCACATCCGGGCCACACGAGCCCCGGCCGATGCAGACACCGCGGGTCCGGGTTCGTCCGGCCCCGCCGTACGAGCCCGACGGTCCGGTGGTGACGGCAATCCGCACGGTTGCCCATGTCCCCTCACCCCGTCCGTATCCGGCAGTCGCCCCCGGCACGACGTCGGCACGCAAGACCGCGTCGGCCGCCGCCGAGGCCCGCCGCTTCACCGTGGCGGTGTCCCGGGTGCTCTTCGAGGTGCTCGACCGACGCCGCTCGATCGCCCACCTCGGCGATGTCGTGGCGCCGGCGGTCGCCGACCAGATCGCGGCGCTCGTGCGGCACGACGCCTTCCGCATTCCCGAGGCATCCGGCTCCGGCACATCCGCGACCGGACCGGCGCCCTCGGCGACGCAGGTCCCGACCGGGAACGTGCTGCGGCGGGTGCATGTCCAGTTGTGCGATCCCAGCGCTGCCGAGGTGTTCGGGTCATATGAGGGCGGTGGACGGACCCGGGCGTTCGCCGGACGTATCGAGCGCAAGCCGATCCGGGTCCGAGGTGCCGTGCCCGTGGGCCGGCGCTCGCTGGTTCGCGTCGAGTACCGCTGGCAACTGGTCGCGCTCGAGTTCGGCTGACAGTGCGCGTGGCCGAACGTTCATCGCGCGGCCATCGCGCTGCGCCGACCACGAAACCCAGCATCGGCGATTAGGATCGGCGACGTGGTCACCCGTCTGTCGCCCCGCGACGCGATGTACTACTTCCTCGACGATTCGCGTTCGACGACCCACCTCGGGGCGTTGCTGATCGTCGAGCCCGTGGCCGAGCGCGACACCGCGGGCGGTTCCGAGCCGTCCGAACGTGCGGCGCGCGAGCCGATGTTCGACTACTCGCGTCTGGTGTCGCTGGTGGAGAACCGTCTGCAGCTCATCCCGCGGTACCGCCAGACGGTTCGCGAGGTGACCCTCGGGCTCGCTCGCCCGGTCTGGGTCGACGACCCCGACTTCGACATCAACTTCCACATCCGTCGTGCCGGCCTGCCCCGTCGAGGTGAGAGTGTCGACCTCGACGACTTGGTCGCCCGCGTGATGTCCCGGCCCCTCGACCGCACCCGACCGCTGTGGGAGATGTACCTCATCGAGGGTCTCGCCGACGGCCGGCTGGCGATCCTCACCAAGTCGCACCGATGCCTGATCGACGAGCACGGGAGTCGCGAGATCAGCGAGGTCATCTGCGACGGCGCCGAGGCGGCCGAGCCGCTGCCCGAGGAGTTGTGGATGCCCGGGTCGCCACCGGGGGGCACCAACCTCGTCGTCGGCGCGCTGGCCGAGGCACTCGCGCGGCCGGGCGACCTGGTGGACACGATGCTGCACGGCAACGGGATCGTGTCCGAGATGCGCGCCGCGATGGGCACCACTGTGCGACGCGTCGGAGATGTGGTGTCGCAGCTGAGCGACTCCGCACCGCGCAGCCCGCTGAACAATCCGGGCACGACGACCCGATCCATCACGACCGCCGGGTTGCCGCGTCGGGGATGTGCGAAGGTCGCCGAACACCACGGGTGCACGATCAACGACGTCGAACTCGCGATCATCTCCGGGGTCATGCGCAAGTGGATGCTGTCGTTCGATCCGGCGGAGGTACCCGCCGACACGGTGCGCGTGGTGGTCCCGTTGTCCGCGCGCGATCCGGGAGTGGAGCGCACCGCCGAGCCCGAACCCGGGTGGATCGGCGTGGGCAAGCCGAGTTTCGTGACGGATCTGCCGGTGGGAGAGAGCAATCCGGTGGTTCGGCTGTCCCAGGTGGCGGGACTGGCGGATCGGTACGCGCAGTCGTCACGACGGATGACCCTCGGCCCGAGTCCGTTGTTCCCGGAGCTCGGTGCGGTGCCCTTCCCGGAGTTCAGTTCGCGGGCGTTCCGGTCGCTGAACAGTCGTGCCTACAACGTGCCGGTGGCGATGAGCACCGCCCCCGTCCCGGACCGGTTCGTCCTCGGCGCACCGGTGTCGCAGATGTTCTCGATCCCCACCCTCGTGTCGCAGCGTGCACTGGCGATCAGCATCGTCGAGTACCGTGACCAACTGCACTTCGCCTTCGTCGCCGACCGCGGTGTCATCGCCGATCTGCCGGCGATGGCCGACTACGTGTACGAGTCCTACGAAGAGCTGACCCAGCCCTACCGCGAGCCGACAGGAGCAATCGACGAATGAGGGTGTACCTGCCGGCGACGTTGGCGATGGTGTCGCGACTGACCACCGACGGCGAGTTCCGGCCGCTCGGTGGTACCGGCTTCGCGCTCACGCCCGCGCTCCGGGAGGCCTTCGTGTCCGGGGACGACGAGGAGCTGTCCGAGGTCGCGTTGCGCGAGGCCGCGCGGGCATCGCTGCGCCTGCTCGCCGGGGAGGCGCCGGAGCCGGGCGATGTGGATGCCGACGCCGATCTCGCCGCCGACGAGGCGGTCACCTCGCCGGGCGACACCCCGCGCCTGCCGCCGCGGCGGGTGGTCGTCGCGGCCGATGTCGAGGACGTGACACCGCGTCCCGATCTCGACGACGCGGTCGTCAAGGTCTCCGGTGCCGTACCGCTGTCGGCGATCGCGTCCGTTCACGTCGACGTCGCCGAGGCGGAGCCGAAGGTCCGGGCCGCGGTCGTGGTGATCGACGCCGCCGACATGGGTGACCTCGATGCCGAACTCGCCGTCGGTGACGTCGAGGACTTCGACCTCGCGTGGTACGCCACCCAGGAGCTGCCTTTCCTGCTCGAACTGCTCTGAGCCGGCACGCCAACCTACGGTTCCGTAGGTTACTGTGTGTCCGACACGCTCCCGACGTCGAAGGCGGTTAGTGAGATGGGCTTGCTCGAGCGATTCGAGGAACCGGTTTCGGGGGTCGCGGCCCGCAGCCGCGGCGCGCAATGGGCGCGAGCCGCGCTCACCCGGATCACGACGCCGCTGCTTCCCGACGACTACCTCCACCTGGCGAATCCGCTGTGGTCGGCCCGCGAACTGCGCGGCAAGGTCGTCTCGGTGACCCGGGAGACCGAGGACACCGCGACGATCCGCATCCGGCCGGGATGGGGCTTCTCCTTCGACTACGTGCCGGGACAGTACGTCGGCATCGGCGTGCTGATGGAGGGCCGCTGGGCATGGCGGTCCTATTCCCTCACCTCGACCCCCGATTCGTCGGCGAACGACAAGACGATCTCGATCACGGTCAAGGCGATGCCCGAGGGATTTCTGTCCAGCCACCTGGTCAACGGCCTGACGCCCGGGACGGTCGTTCGTCTCGCCGCACCTCGCGGCGAGTTCGTGCTGCCCGACCCGCTGCCGGCGAAGGTCCTCTTCGTGACCGCGGGAAGTGGTCTCACACCGATCATCTCGATGCTGCGCACCGTCCGGCACCGGGGTCAGCACACCGACATCCGGCTCATCCACTCGACGCCGACTCCGGCCGACCTGCTGTTCGCCGACGAGCTCGGTGGCCTGGCGGCCGACGGCATCGTCGACCTGCACGTGCAGTACACGCGCTCGGACGGGCAGATCACGCCGGAGGTCCTGCCGTCTCTCTGCGCGGACTGGCGCGAGCGCCAGACCTGGGCGTGCGGACCCGCCGGGTTCCTGGACGGCTTGCAGCGCCTCTACTCGGAGGCCCATCTGGCCGAACGCCTGCACATCGAGCGGTTCGCGCTCGAACGCGGCGTCGTCGGGGCCCAGGGAGGGACCGTGACGTTCTCGCGGTCGGGGAAGTCGGCGGCCGTCGACGGCGCGACCACCCTGCTCGAGGCGGGGGAGTCGGCGGGCGCGATCATGCCCTTCGGATGCCGGATGGGGATCTGTCAGAGCTGCGTGGTCATGCTCGACAAAGGATGTGTGCGCGATCTGCGTTCGGGCGTCGAGCATGTCGAGGGCGAACGGATCCAGACCTGCGTCAGCGCCGCGGCGGGGGATTGCACCCTCGACGTCTGACCGGGGAGTTCGCCGCGAGCCGCTCGTACCGACCGGTGACCCGGTAGGGTGAACGACGTGCGTGGCGAGAGGACACCGGCCCGTGGAAACGCCGGCGAAGGCACCCGTGAGAGCTGAGGCTTCGGTCCCCAGCCAGATCCCCGTCCTGAGTGACGGTGGGGTCACGTTGCGGCCGCATGAGCCCCGCGATCTCGATCGCATGGTGGAGCTGGCGGCAGATCCGGCCATGATGCGGTGGACCCCGATCCCGGCACCGTACAGCCGCGCGGCGGCGGAGCGGTTCGCGCTCGCCTATGCGCCTCGGAGCTGGGCGGACGGAACCCGGATGCTGTGGGCTGTCGAGTTCGACGGCCGGTTCGTCGGCACCGTCGACATCGAGGGCGAGGGCCCGCTCACCCGACTCAGCTACGACCTGCACCCCGACGCGCGCGGGTGGGGCGTGATGAAGCGCGCCGTCCTGCTGGCCGTGAACTACGCGTTCGGTGAGGCCGGCAAAGAGGTCGTCCGCTGGACGACGGTGGCCGGCAACATCGACGCGCTGCGGGTGGCCCATTCGTGTGGATTCCGCCTCGACGCCGCGGTACAGAACGGTGTCGAGGTCCGTGGCCACATCCGCGACGCCTGGGTGGGATCGCTTCATGCAAACGATCCGCAGCACCCGAAGACCGACTGGCGGACAGACGTTTTCGAGACCGATCGGTTCCGTCTCCGGCCGCTGGCGGAGACCGACGACCCGCGAATCCGGGAGACGCTCGACGACCCGGCATCGCGCAAGTACCTGTTCGCACGCCCCGATCCGTTGGAACTCGAACATGCCGCGGCCGAGCGGCTCCGCAAGTGGTGGACCGCCGCGCAGGGTACGACATGCACCTGGGCGGTGGCCGACCGCGAGACCGACGCCTATCTGGGCGACATCACGCTGCTGCACATCGACGAGGTCACAGGGGCCGAGGCCGGCTTCTACACGCATCCGGAGGCTCGCGGGAAAGGCGTTCTCGCCGAGGCATTCCCGGCTGCGGTCCGGTACGCCTTCGACAAGCTGGGCTTCCGTCGCCTCACCCTCTTCGCCGCCGACAGCAACGAGGGCAGCAAGAAGCTCGCCCGCAACGCCGGCTTCCGGGAGTTCGGCACCCAGAAGCTCGCCGCCCGGTCCGACGGAGTCTTCGAAGACCTCATCGGCTTCGAGTTGTTCCGCGACGATTATGAGGCCAACCGCAACAAGTGACGGCCCCCGCCTGAGGCCCCTTCGTCGACTGGGCGTCGTTTCCCGTCGACTGGGCGTCGTTTTTCGTTGACTGTGCGTCAATTCGCGTCGACTGGGCCTTGATCCGTCCCGCGGCCGGATGTCCGGGGCCGGATGAGCCCGTCGAAGCCCTCGTCACACTCGCTGGACACATCGCCGTCGCTAACCTACGCTTGCGTAAGTTACGGAAACGTAGGCGTAGGCAGCGGTCACCGGCGCACCTCGAATGCGCGCGACCGACCACCGGCGAAGGGAACCACACATGGCGATCTCCGACATCCCCGAATACGCACATCTGACCGAATCCGACGTGGCCGCTCTGGGAGCGGAGCTCGACGCGATCCGCGCCGACATCGAGGCCGACCGCGGCGAGCGCGATGCGCGATACCTGCGCAACACGATTCGTTTCCAGCGCGGCCTGGAGGTCGCCGGTCGTGTTCTGCTCTTCGGCTCGACCCGTCGATCGGCGTGGTGGGCGGGTGCGTGCACGCTCGGCGTCGCCAAGATCGTGGAGAACATGGAGCTCGGGCACAACGTGATGCACGGGCAGTGGGACTGGATGAACGACCCGGAGGTGCACAGCACCACGTGGGAGTGGGACAACACCGACCCGTCGGCGCACTGGAAGCACACCCACAACTACATCCATCACAAGTACACGAACGTGCTCGGCATGGACGACGACGTGGGCTACGGTCTGCTGCGCGTCACCCGCGATCAGCGGTGGCGTCCGTTCAACTACGGAAACCTGGTCTACAACACCATTCTCGCCCTGGCCTTCCAGTACGGGGTCGCCGTGCAGCACCTCGAGCTGGGCAAGAAGCGCAAGACCCCCGAGGCGCAGGAGGAGTTCCGGCGCAATCGCAACGATGTGCTGTCGAAGATCGGCAAGCAGGTCGCCAAGGACTATCTCGCGTATCCGGCGCTGGTGAGTGCCGCCACCGGGCACAAGGTCGGGTACGGCCGCGCGTACGCCAAGGCCGCGACCGCGAATGCGCTCGGCAACGTGATCCGCAACGTGTGGAGCAACGCCGTCATCTTCTGCGGACACTTCCCCGACGGCGCGGAGAAGTTCACCAGGCAGGACATCGACAACGAGACGCAGGCCGAGTGGTACCTGCGCCAGATGCTCGGCAGCGCCAACTTCGACGCCGGATTCGCCCTCGCCTTCATGAGCGGCAACCTGTCGTACCAGATCGAGCACCACATCTTCCCGGACCTGCCCAGCAACCGGTACGCCGAGATCGCGGTGCGGGTGCGGGCACTGTGCGACAAGTACGACCTGCCCTACACCTCGGGACCGTTCCCGGTGCAGTACGCGAAGGCATGGCGGACGATCGCCAAACTGTCGCTCCCGGACAAGTACCTCTCCGCGACCGCCGACGATGCGCCCGAGACGGCGTCGGAACGTCGCTTCAAGCAGGGGCTCCCCGACGGTGCCCGACTGCAGGCGACGGTCGACGAGACGACCGGTGCCCGCCGCGGGCTGCGCTCGGCGATCGACAGCCTGCGCTCCCGTCGACGCGACAAGCTGGTCCGCTCGCTGCGCAGCCGTCCGGGCCGTGCCGATGTGTCCGAGGGCAACGTCCGCCGCGACGACGAGGCCGCCTGATCCGCGCAGGTCAGACGGTTGCATTTGTCGGACAAGCCGCATGTGCGGACGGCGAGGGCATAATGAGGCGTAATGGCAATCACTGACATCAACGAGTACGCGCACCTGACCGACGCCGACGTGGAAGCACTCGGCGCCGAGCTCGACGCGCTCCGTCGCGAGATCGAGGCGGACCGCGGGATGCGTGACGTCCGATATCTCCGGCGGACGATCTTCGCGCATCGCGCCCTCGAGGTCGCGGGTCGCGCCGCGCTGCTGGGCAGCCGCTCCAGGCCCCTCTGGCTGCTCGGTACCGGTGCCCTCGCGCTCTCGAAGATCATCGAGAACATGGAGCTCGGGCACAACGTGATGCACGGGCAGTGGGACTGGATGAACGACCCGGAGGTCCACTCGACCACCTGGGAGTGGGACATGGTGTGCGCCTCCCCGCACTGGAAGCACTCCCACAACTACATCCATCACAAGTACACCAACGTCCTCGACATGGATCACGACGTCGGGTACAAGACGTTGCGCGTCACTCGCGACGAGCCCTGGCAGCCCAAGATGCTGTTCCAGCCGCTCACCAACATCGTGCTCGCCGCGTTGTTCGAGTGGGGCATCGGCCTGCACGACCTCGACCTGAAGGACGCGCTCACCGGGAAGAAGTCCCGAGAGGTGGCTCTCCCGCAGCTGAAGGTCTTCGCACGCAAGGTCGGTAAGCAGCTGGCGAAGGACTACCTCCTGTTCCCGACGCTGTCGGGCCCGAACTTCAAGCACACGCTGACGGCGAACCTCACCGCGAATCTGATCCGCAACCTGTGGGCCTACGTGGTGATCTTCTGCGGGCACTTCCCGGACGGCGCGGAGAAGTTCACCGCGGACACGCTCGAGAACGAGACGCAGGGTCAGTGGTACCTGCGGCAGATGCTCGGCACGGCGAACTTCAACGCCGGCCCCGCCATGGCGTTCTTCAGCGGCAACCTGTGCTATCAGATCGAACACCATCTGTATCCGGACCTGCCGAGCAACCGGTACGCCGAGATCGGCGTCCGGGTGCGCGAGCTGTGTGACAAGTACGATCTCCCGTACACGACCGGATCGATTGTCGTGCAATACCTTCAGACGTTGCGCACGATCAACAAGCTCTCGCTGCCCGATTCGTTCCTACGCGCGACACCCGACGACGCGCCGGAAACCGCGTCGGAGAAGCGTTTCGCGGGGATGACGCCGCGCGCGAACGGTCTCAAGACCGCCATCCGCGAGCTGCGCGCCCGTCGACGTCGGCGCTGACGGCTCGCACCGTCAGTGCGGCTGCTGGGACTCCGGGGACCGGGGCTCCTCGACCGGTTCACCTTCGCCGCCGCTGACCGCCACCAGCAGGTGGCGCACCGCCATGGCGCGTCGGTACGAGTGACCGGTGAGCTCGTCCAGTGTGCACTCCGGGTCCGCCGGCGGGCCCAGATGGGTGCAGCCCCTGGGGCATTCGGCGATGGCGGACTGCAGATCGTCGAAGGCGGCGACGATGTCGTCGGGTCCGACGTGCGCGAGTCCGAAGGACCGGATGCCGGGTGTGTCGATCACCCAGCCGCGCGGGCCGGTGTCCTCGGGCAGTGCCAGTGCCACCGACTGTGTCGAGGTGTGCCGGCCCTTGCCGACTCCCGACACCACGCCGGTCGCTCGATACGCGTCCGGCACAAGGCGATTGACCAGTGTCGACTTGCCCACCCCGGAATGGCCGATGAACGCGGTGATCCGGCCGCGCAACGTCGCGAGGATCTCGTCGAGCGGGTCGTCGCGACCCGCGCACACCACCGGTAGGTCGAGATCGGCGAAGGCCGCGGTGAACTCGGACGGATCGGCGAGGTCCGACTTGGTCAGGCACAGGATGGGGGACAGGCCGCCCACATACGCCGCTGCCAGCGCGCGTTCGACGAACCCGGTGCGCGGCGGCGGATCCGCCATGGCGGTCACGATGAGGAGCTGGTCGGCGTTCGCCACGACGATCCGCTCATAGGGATCGGAGTCATCTGCGGTGCGGCGCAACACAGTTCGACGATCAGCGACCCGGACGATCCGCGCCAGCGAGTCGGGACGGCCGGACAGGTCGCCCACCACGGACACGTCGTCGCCGACGACGATCGGCGTGCGCCCCAGCTCGCGAGCCCGCATGGTGACGACGCGTCGGGCCGGGTCGCCGCCGAGCACCACGCCCCAGCGGCCGCGATCGACCGACACCACCATCCCCTGCTCGGCGTCGTCATGCGAGGGCCGCTGTTTGGTGCGCGGCCTGGTGCCTTTGCCCGGACGGACCCGGACATCGGATTCGTCGTAACTCGCGGCCCGGCGACTCACCGGGAGGCCCGTTCCCGTCGGGTCATAGGCCCTCGATCATTCTCTGCCACATGGCGGGGAAGTCGGGCAGCGTCTTACTCGTCGTCTCGATGTCGGCGACGACCACGCCGGGCGTCACGAGGCCGATGATCGCGCCCGCGGTCGCCATCCGATGATCGGCATAGGACTCCCACGTACCCCCGCGCAAGGGGGCGCCGGCTGTGCCGGTGATGCGGAGGCCGTCGTCGGTCTCGGCACACGTCCCACCCAGGCGGGTGATCTCCGTGGTGAGTGCGGCGAGCCGATCGGTCTCGTGCCCGCGGAGATGGGCGATCCCCGACAGGACCGACTGCCCGTCGGCCAGCGCGCACAGCGCGGCGATGGTGGGGGTGAGCTCGCCGATGTCACGGAGGTCGAGGTCGACCGCCTTGAGTACCTCGGGTCCGCGAACCGACAGCGTGCCGTCGAGATGCTCCACGGCGCAACCCATCGCGGCCAGCACGTCCGCGATCCGCGCGCCGGGTTGGGTGGTCACGGCGGGCCAGTACGGCACCCGGACGGTTCCGCCGGTCACGGCCGCCGCGGCGAGGAATGCGGCGGCGTTCGAGAGGTCGGGTTCGACGGTCCAGTCGACGGCCGCGATCGGTCCGGGTGCGACACTCCAGACATCGGGTCGCGAGGTGTCGACGACGACTCCGGCCGTCGCCAGCATGTCCACGGTCATGTCGATGTGCGGGGTCGACGGGACGGCCGGCCCGACATGCCGGACCACGACGCCGGCGTCGAATCGGGCCGCCGACAACAGGAGTCCCGACACGAACTGCGAGGACCCGGACGCGTCGATGGTGACCTCGCCGCCGGGAACGGTCCCGCTGCCGTCGATGGTGAACGGCAACCGATCACCGTCGACGGCGACGCCGAGCCGGCGCAGTGCGTCGAGGATCGTGGTCTGTGGCCGCTCGCGCGCATGAGGGTCGCCGTCGAAGAACACCCGACCGGTGGCCAGGGCGGCCGCCGGAGGGAGGAAACGCATCACGGTCCCGGCGAGGCCGCAGTCCACCGCGGCACCGTGGAGGGGTCCGGGTACGACAGAGACGGTGGTCTCGCTGGCGGGGTCGATCCTGATCTCGGCGCCCAGTGCCTCCAGCGCGGCCAGCATCAGATCGGTGTCGCGGCTCCGGAGCGTTCCGCGGACGGTGGACGGTCCATCGGCGAGGGCGGCGAGGACGAGTGCACGGTTGGTGATCGACTTGGAACCCGGCAGCTCCACCGTCGCGTCCAGGCCGCGTCCGGCGGGCGCATCGTGTCCTCCGCTGACCGTCGGCGCGTTCCAGGAACTCATGGCGTCCAGTCTGTCATGGCGCGTCCGCGACCTCGGTCGCCGATCGACCCGGAGGCCCGGGTCCGCCGGACGTCCTGCCGCGTGCGGTGAGCGGTGTGGACGGCTATCGCGTGTCCTTGCGCAACGGGTGATCGGCGGGGATCTGGACGACGATGAGGGTGCGGCCGTCCGGATCGCTCGCGTGCATCTCGATCAGACCCCAGGGCTCGGTGCGCGGTTCGCGGGTGACGGGGACGCCGCGCTCCCGAAACTGCTCGGCGACGGCCTCGGCGTCGCGGACTTGCAGCCAGAGAACGGAATCGCTCGTCGCAGGGGGTGCGTCGGTCGCCATGTGCGTCGAGATCTCGATGAGTCCGTTGCCCGCGAAGAAGACGACGCCACCCGGATACTCGCGGTGCACCGGCAGCTCGAGCCGGTCGCGGTAGAAGGACTGCAGGCGTTCGGGATCGGCCGAGAGCAGGAGCACCCGGCTGGACAACACCTCCATCTACTGCCCCTCGGTGCTGCCGGCCGAACCGCCGAGCGCGTGGCCACGATTGACGTCGCTTCCGTGACTCGCCGCGTCGTAGGCCGCGCGTTCGCGAGCGAGTCGGTCGGTCTCGCCGATCGGTGCCGAATCGCCGAACGCGAACGCGGAATCGTGGGGCCACTCGTGCGGGAGATCGGGGTCGACGATGTCCGCATCGTCGTGTGCCGGGTCGGGATCTTGTCTGGAGGACATGGCTTCCACGATAGGCCGAACCGGAGCCCTCGCGGGGGATCCACGACCGACGGGCTTCGATGCGCGATCGTGCGGTCGTCGCAGTACAACCGCAAGGTCGCGGGCCTAGCGTTGTCCTGGTCGGGCGTCCAGCACGCGATCACCGGGAGGGATCATGACCAGCACCGAGCACCGAACCGAACACCGAGCCTTCGCCGAACCCGACGAGGTACGCACGTTCGGGCACGGCCAG
The DNA here is from genome assembly GCF_000143885.2 of Gordonia sp. KTR9. Lineage (NCBI taxonomy): Bacteria > Bacillati > Actinomycetota > Actinomycetes > Mycobacteriales > Gordoniaceae > Gordonia > Gordonia sp. KTR9. The sequence goes on along the minus strand of NC_018581.1, from coordinate 4,104,239 downwards.
ATAGACATAGTCAGCGTGGGGCATTCGGACATCGGCCGGATGACCCTGCAGCCCGGCTGGAGGTGGTCGGTCGACGTCAAACCGATCGCCGGCACCGAGCTCTGCGAGGCGCCCCACTTCCAGTACCACGCTGCCGGCGTCCTGCACGTCGTGATGGCCGACGGAACCGAGTTCGACGCGGGACCCGGGGAGATCACGTCCCTGCCCTCCGGTCACGACGCCTGGGTGGTCGGCGACGATCCCGTGGTCCTCGTCGACTTCTACGGCGCCAGCAACTACGCCAAGCAGCAGCACGGGTGACGCCCGTGCCTCGGGGGACGAAGCCGGGTCAGGACCCGCGCCGGGAGAATCCGCCTGAGGTGTAACCGTCCCAGGTGTCGAAGAGCCGCAACACCTTCGGGTCGCCGAGGCTCTTGATGTGGTCGGCCAGGTCCTTGGGCGTCGCCGGATTGGTGACGATGAACGGGTGCAGCGACGGGGCGTGTTCGGCCAGATAGCGGAGGGTGTCCGCCGGGGTGTCGGGGTCTGCGGCCGCCAGCGCGTCCCGGGGGTCGAAGGCGGCGGCACGAACGCCGTCGGCGCCGGAGAGGTCGGTTGTTCCATCGGGAGTGCCGACCACCGCGATGTCCCCGGTGTTGTGGTAATCGACCGGATCGGCGGAGACACTCCGCGTGTTCAACAGGAGGTTCAGCACGATCGCGGTGAGGGCGCCGGCGGAGATCCCTGAATGGAAGATGGTCTGGAACCAGTCGGGGAACTGGGCGTACAGATCGAGGACGACGTTGACCGGCTCCTCACCGAGTTCGCGGTCGGTGTAGTAGATCTTGGCCTCGGTCAGCATCGCCACACCCACCGAGATGGCGACGACCAGGATGTTGGTGTTGTTGAGCTTCGCCTTGGCGAGCGTCCGGATGCCGCTGGCCGCGACCATGCCGAACAGGGCGACCCCGGCGCCGCCGAGCACCGGCAGGGGTATGCCCTCGATGACCGCTGCCATCTTCGGCAGGAGGCCGAGGACGACCAGGATGATGCCCGCGCAGGTCGCGACGTGGCGGGTCTTCACGCCGGTGATCGCCACGAGGCCGACGTTCTGGGCGAACGCCGTGTACGGGAAGGTGTTGAACACGCCGCCGAGCGCGGTGCCCAGGCCGTCGGCGCGCATGCCGTCGGCGAGCTTGCGGGGTGTGATCTTCTTGTCGACGATCTCGCCGACGGCGACGATGTCCCCGGTGGTCTCGGTCATGATCACGACGCCGACGATGATCATCGAGACGATCGCGCTGATCTCGAAGGTGGGTGCGCCGAACTGAAACGGCTGCGGGATGCCGAGCCAGGGGTACTCGCCGACCTGATCCCAGTGCGTCATCCCGAACGGGATCGAGATCAGGGTGCCGGCCGCCAGGCCGAGCAGGATCGACACCCGCCGGATCGCCGGGGGCGCGAATCGCTCGATGCCGATGATGACGGCAAGGGTGAGGAAGCCGAAGGCGATGTTCTTCGGGTCGCCGAAGTCGGGACCCGCGGCGGTGCCCCCGCCGAACCAGCCTGCCGCCACCCGCATCAGGGACACCCCGATGATGAGGATGATGGTCCCGGTGACCAGCGGCGGGAAGAAGCGGATCAGTCGTCCGACGATCGGTGCGACCGCGATCATGAACACGCCGCACGCGATCACCGAACCGTAGATGGCGGTGATGCCGTACGACGTCCCGATGGTGATCATCGGTCCGACGGCGGCGAAGGTCACGCCCTGCATCAGCGGGAGGCGCACCCCGAACCGCCAGAAGCCGACCGCCTGCAGGATCGTCGCGATGCCGGCGACGAAGAGGTCGGCCATGATCAGGTGCACGATGTCGCCCTGTTGGAGCTGACCCGCGCTCACCATCGCCCCACCGACGATGAGCGGTACCGCCACCGCTCCGGCGTACATGGCCAGCACATGCTGCAGGCCGAGGGGGAAGAGACGAACGAAGGGTGGGATCTCGTCCACCGGATGCGCGGCGGTCTTCCCGTTCTTGATGACGCCCAGAACCGACATGGGTCGATTTCTACGGCTCGCAGGTTTCCGGAATTGAGCAGCCGTGTATCGGCGGGGTTTCCGGCAAGATATATCGGTGACCGCAACCGCTTCCCGCCGCAGCGCGGGCATTCTGCTCTATCGCCGGGCGCCCGCGGACCGCGCCGGCGTCGAGGTCCTCCTCGTGTTCCCCGGTGGCCCGATCTGGGCGCGCAAGCCGGATGCGGGGTCGTGGTCGTTGCCCAAGGGGCTCGTCGAACCGGGGGAGGACGAGTGGGCCGCCGCCCGGCGTGAGTATGCCGAGGAGATCGGGAGCCCGGTACCGGATGGCCGGCCGATCGAACTCGGCGAGGTGACGCTCAAGAGCGGCAAGCGGGTGATCGGTTTCGGCGTGGCGGGTGACCTCGACGTTGCGTCTGTCGTCAGCAACACGTTCGATCTGATGTGGCCGCCCCGGTCGGGCCGGATGCGGGCGTTCCCGGAGATCGATCGCGCCGAGTGGTGTTCGACCGATCTCGCGCGGACCAGGCTCAATCCCGCTCAGGTCCCGTTCGTCGACCGGCTGCTCGAGGCGCTGGCATCGTCCGGGGACGTGGCGGACTCGGGGGACTGAGGCGACGACTCGGCGGACCGGGTGACCCCGGCGTCGCCGAGGAGGTACACGCGGGTGAGGTCCCGCCACAGGGGGAGGTGGGGATCGGTCGTCGGGTCGCGCCGGTCGATGAGGTAGGTCGTCGCCGCGCCGCGCATGCTGGTCAGGAGCAGCGGATAGAGATCGGCGTAACGCGGCGACGCGGTGAGTTCGGGACCGAGGAAACCGGCCACCGCGCGTCGCACGGTCTGGCCGATCTCACGCTCGGTCGGTAGCAGCGCCGTACGCAGATTGGCATTGGTCCGCGCGGCCACCCACAGTTCCATCGACGCGACGAAATACGGCTGGTGGAAGGTCGACCACCCGACGTCGGTGGCCAGCGCGATGCGCTGGATCGGATCTGCCGGCCAGTCCACGCGACTGGGCAGTTCGGCGATCCGGGTACGGGCGAGGTGTCCGACGGCCGCCATCAGCAGCGCGTCGCGCGAGGGATAGTGGTGCAACAACCTGCCCCGGCTGACGCCCGCCTCGTTCTGGATCGCGACCGTACTGGCGGCGGCGTACCCGCTGTCGACGAGGACGCGGATCGCGGCATCGAGGATGCGGGTCTGGGTGACCCCGCTGCGTTGCTGCCGCGCGCGCCGGGCGGCGCCGGGGGAGGTGGTCACGGAGGCATCGTAGTTCGGAGCGTCGCTGATTATCGACGGCCTCAGACGTCGAGGATGTGCGGGAGTCGCGCCCGGTAGCGATCGCGATCGATCTGTTTCAGCGGCTCGAGCATCGGCAGCTCCCAGAGCGGGAACACGGTGGCCGCGCGGGCGGGGCTGTCGGCGGCCGCGATGATCGCGTTGGTCACCCGACGCCCGGATTCGTTGGCGCCTTCCATCGTGGCGAGATCGATGTTGCTCCGGACGTGGTCGCCCCCGATGAACAGATTCGGGATGGATGTGTAGGCGTTCGGCCGGTTCTTGTACGAGCCTGCGGTGTTCACCATCAGCGGGGTGGCGTTGGCGATCGACGGCGACCAGGTGATGCCCGGGTCGAGGGACCAGGTGACGATCTCCTCCGACCGCAGGATCTTTCGCGACCCGGAGTTCATCGCGCGGCTCATCTGTGCCCACACCTCGCGCGCGATCTCGTTCCGGGTGCATTGCCTGGCGGGTTTGCCGTAGAGGATGCCCGGCTTCTCCCATTCCGAGATGTCGATGGACAGACAGTCTTTCACCCGGCCGTCCCCGTAGGTACGCGCGAAGTCGACGTTCCACGGACGGGCCTGGAACAGCCCGGTCAGCGCCCACGGAGTACCCAGCGCCGCGATGTGGCTCGGCGGCATGTCGGCGCGCCGGGAGAGGAAGTACTGGATGCCGACCATCCAGTCGTCTTTCAGGGCATGAATCCCGGCCAGCGACGGGTCGGCGCTGATCAGCTCGGGCGACAGCAGCGGACGGAGCCGGTCGATCGGCATCGCGGCGACGTACCAGTCGGCATCCACCGACGCGCCCGACGCGAGTTGCGCACCGCTGATCCGGCCGCGGGCGAGAGTCAGCCGCGCCAGACCGGTCCCCATCTCGAACCGGACGCCACGACGGCGGAGGTGGGCTACCCAGGGATCGATCCACGCATGGTTGGTGGGGCGGTTGAGGATCCGGTCGACTCCGCCGTGCACGAGCCCGGCGTCGTAGCCGCTGACCAGTCCGGTCGCCGACGTGGCCAGGGCGAGTCCGATCTGGCCGATGGTGCGGGCCGACGCGGTGTCGGGTTTGGCCGCGACGAGTGCTCGCGTGAGCGCTCCGACGAGGTATCGCTGGTAGGCCCGAGACTTGCCCTTGGACTTCACGAACTGCATCCAGGACTGGTTCTCCCACTGGCCGATCCGGCGCTCGGTGCAGCTCGTCGCGATGATCAGCTCGCGGGTGACGAAGAAGGCGAGTTCGGGAGGCGGGACATCGACGACGAACTTCAGCCCGGTCATGAACGCGTTGCGCAGGTTGTCCAGCGTCACTATCTCGGACGCGTGTTGGACAAAACCCATGATCGATGCCGGGGCGGTGGTCGGCGCGTATCCGGCGTCGTCGAAAGCGATCACCGCCGACTCGACGTCGACGAGATGCCGATCTCGAACATTGCTCGCGCCCAGCGGAATTCGCTCCATGGTGTCCGGCACGTGTTGGTAGCAGCCGGGGAAGAAGCGGAAACCGTGCTCGCCGGGGAGCGCGAGGCGCCCGCCCCGCGCGGTGCCCGGGACGTCGTGGCTGTAGGCCTTGCCTCCGAGCCGGGACGGTTCGTAGACCGTGACCGCGAAGCCCCGTTCGATGAGCTCGTGCGCCGCGGACAAGCCGGCCATCCCGCCGCCGAAGATCGCGACGTCGCGACCGCGCCCGCGGCCTTGACGAGGCACCGCCCGTGCGGTGGGTACGCCGACGCCCGGCAACGCCACCGCGGTTCCGGCGAGCACCGCGGCGGCCGCCGATCCGCGCAACACGGATCGACGCGGAAAACCGTTCGGAGAGTTGAGTTTCGAGTTGGAATTGGCGTCCGTCATCCCCACGACCCCTTCGTCGACACGATCTCGGCCGACCGAGAACAGTCAGCGTTGACTCATCTGGTGTGATGTCTACCACAGCGCGAAAGCGGGTCGGACGGTTTTGGCGAATCGTCTCAGTCGGTCGGTGTCGGCGTCCCGGCGGTGGGATCGCGGTCGGCCCACGCCGACGGCTGGTCGCGCACGATGGTCAGGTGCGGCCGGGTTCCGGCGGTAGGTTCCGGGTCGGTGTCGATGCAGTCGGGACAGAAGTCGGTCAGACCGGTGGTCGACCATCCGGCCGCTCCGAGCACTGCGTCGATGCGTGCGGCGCGCTGAACTGCGGATATCCCTCGTCCGCCGGTGATCCTCACCGATATCTCGGCCCCGCATCCGTCACAGCGCACCCGTAGTGTTTCCCCCATAAATGCAGGATGGCACACTAGGAGATGCAGTTGATTGAACTTTTCGGGGGAAGAGAGCGCGATGTTCGTCACCACGCCGGCCGAGATCTTCACGGCCGCAGACCGGTCACGAGTGGCCGCGGCTCAGCGTCGGCGGCCGGAGGTCCGTCTCGACGGGGATCTCTGTGCGCGCATGCCGGCCGCCGCGTGGGCGGTCTATCTCGAGGCGCTGGACCTGCCGGACCTGGCGCAGCGGGTACGCACCCGGCTGCCCCTGTCCTACTCGGACCTGGCCGACCCTCCCGATGCACGGCGAGCAGGGTCCACAAGGCACCGGCGGGCATCGTGAGTGCCACTCGGAAGCGGTCTGTGTATCTACCGCGACCGCGCCCCGTGGAGCACTTGCTCACGACGGTTCGCGGCCGGTGAGGGTGCGCTGGCGGTAGTACTCGTACAGGCCGTCGAAGATGGCGTCGGCGACCTGGAGTGTCCGGGTGTCGTCGCCGGAGAGTGACAACCCGCGGAGGACGACGTCGAGTCCCGGTGCCTCCGGGGCGTCGTACCGGTCGTCTTCGATGTCGGCCTCGTGGACGATCTCGGCGATCGCCCACAGGACGGGGTCGCCCAGGTCGTGCCTGCGCAGGATGGTCTCGAAGGTGCAGTCGCCGTCGTGATGGCCCAGCTCGACCCCGCGCATGTCGAAAGGGGTGGCATCCGAGGGGATTTCGGTGGGATCGGTGACGAAGACGAACTCCGCGGCGGGATCGACGTAACGGCGGATGAGCCATGCGCAGGCCGCCCGGTCGATGTGGACGCCGGCGCGCGTCGCCCACCTCATGACGGCCGCGCCGGTTCGGCCTCGACGACCTGGTCGGCCAGGGTGCGGAGCGCTTGGCGGGCGGTCTCGCGCGATTCGGTCGGAAAATGATCCCGGCGGGTGATCTCGCGGAACCTGCGACGCAGCGCGCCCAGCTGTTTGGCTGGGTCGGCGTGCTCGGCCACGTGTTGTGCCTCGGCCACGATCTCGGCGTACTCGGCGCCGCGCGCCTCCTGGAGTTCGGTCCGGATCCGTTCGAGCTCAGCCGGATTGGTGGGCGCGGCCTCCCAGACCTCGCCCGAGCCGCCGGCGCTGACCGCGTCCTCGGCCACCCATTCGAGTTGTTCGCGGGTTCGGGGGCTCGCGGGCAGCAGGACCACCCCGTCGGTCAGCTGGTATGCGCCGTACCTGCGGAGTTTGCGCCAGATCGCGATTCGCGGCGTCGACGGCTCCCGCGGTACCCGGTACACGAGCATCACCCAGGCTTCGGTCACCGATCACCTCCTCGACATGTCCATCAGATCATGCAACGGCAACCGATGTCGTGACCCGCCGCTCACCCTGCATCAAACCCTGGACAACTCAATTGTAACCGTGGTTGCATCTGCTGCAGTGCACGACGGCCGTGGCACCAGAAGCCCGCGGCATGCGAGAGAGGGTTGGGTGTGGCGATGTCGGAGAGATCCGGTCTGCCCGGAGGTTCGGATTCGTCCAGGCGGTCGGAGGTGCCGTCGGAGCCGGTGGCCGGTGAGTCGGCTGCCGGTGGAACGGGCGCAGTGGTCGATCCGTCGGCGGGTGTGTCGTTGCGAACCGCGACCTGGGCGTGGTTCCTGATCTCGCTGCAGACCTTCGGAGGCCCCGCGGGCCAGATCGCGGTGATGCAGCGCGCGCTGGTCGACGATCGGCGCTGGATCGGTCAGCGCCGGTTCCTGCACGCTCTCAACTACTGCATGCTGCTGCCGGGACCCGAGGCGCAGCAACTCGCCATCTACGTCGGCTGGCTGCTCAACGGCACCGCCGGGGGATTGATCGCCGGCATCCTCTTCGTCTTGCCGGGCGCGATCGCGATCCTGGGACTGTCGGCCGTCTACGTCGCGTTCGGGGCAACCACCATCGTGGCCGCGCTGTTCGCCGGTATCGGCCCGGCAGTGCTGGCGATCGTCGCCCAGGCGGTCACCCGGGTCAGCAAGCGGGCACTCACCGGGCGTATCCAGATCGCCATCGCCGTCGCCGCATTCATCGCGCTCGCGGTCTTCGCCCTTCCCTTCCCGATCGTCATCGCGGCGGCCGGCCTCGTCGGCTGGTTGACCGGCCGCCACCACGTCACCGCCCGTGCCGAGACATCGGACGACGGGCCGGCGCCGGTCATCGCCGACGACGCGATCCACACGGCGTCCCCGAGCTGGCGTCGCGCCGCGATCGTGCTCGGCGTCGGTGTGCTGGCCTGGGTCATCCCGATGGGCATCGTCGTGGCAACCACCGGGACGGGCAGTGTGTTCACCCAGCAGGGCACGTTCTTCACCTGGACCGCCCTCATCACCTTCGGTGGTGCCTATGCCGTCCTGGCCTACATCGCCCAGCAGGCGGTGGACGTCTACGGCTGGGTAACCCCCGGCGAGATGGTGCGCGGACTGGGACTGGCCGAGACGACGCCCGGCCCCCTCATCATGGTCGTCCAGTTCGTCGCGTTCCTCGGCGCCTACCGCGATCCCGGCGGACTCGATCCCTGGGTCGCGGCGACCATCGGCGCGCTGTTGACCACCTGGGTCACCTTCGTGCCGAGTTTCGTGTTCATCTTCCTCGGTGCACCGTTCATCGAAAAGCTGCGCAACAACCGGCATCTCACGTCCGCGCTGAACGGCGTCACCGCGGCGGTGGTGGGCGTGATCGCGAACCTCGCCCTCTACTTCGCCCTGCACACGCTCTTCCGCGACACCACGGTCGTCACCGCCGGACCGTTGCACCTCGCGGTCCCGCACCTCGACACGCTGCGGCCGCTCGCGCTCGTGATCACGGTGATCGCCTTCGTCCTCATCTATCCGCTCAAGCAGTCCGTGCTCCGCACCCTCGGCGTCTGCGCGGTGCTCGGATTGCTCGCCGCCGCGGCCGGCCTGCCCCTGTACTGACCGTCGAGATCAGCGTGTGAGGAACGGGCGAATCCAGTCGGGCGAGACGTCGTGGGCCACGGCCGCCGCGGTCTCCTCCTCGACGTCGACGAGCGCGTAGTGCTCGGCGCCCGCGGCCGTGGCGAGTATCAGCGTGGTCACGCCGCCCCGGCGTTGGAAGAGCGACGTGCGGCTGGCCCAGCCGATCACGCCGTCCCGGTCGACGACCACGCGTTGCCGGGCGACGCTCGGCGGGGCGATGACCACCGAGCGAGCCGTCAACCGATGTCCGAGATGACGGGCGCGGACGACGCCGAGTGCGGTCGAGAAGAGGACTGCGACGACTCCCACCACGAGCCAGGGTGCCGGGATCGCGCGGGTGACGACGGCGATGCCGATGACGATGAGTGCCGCGGCCCCGCACAGGAATCCGCGGTTGAGGCGGCGCAACCGGGCGGTGGTGCCGTGTCCGACGAGCGGTGTGGTCAGCTCGGCCCGTTCGTGGGTGACGAGTCCGGCGACGCGCATGGCCTCGTCGATGGGTGCCGGCGGGAGCAGCAGCGGGTGTTTGGTGCTGCCGGTGGCGATCGCCTGCAGCCGAGCACCTTTCAGTGGCCGCATGAGTACCGGCTCGGTGAGGTGACTGCCACGGATACGCCGCTCGTCGAAGCTGATCGCGTTGGTGGTGAGCAGTCCGCGTTCGGTGCGCAGGGTCCCGTCGGGATGGCGGAGGAGCCGGAAGTTCCAGTAGTTCAGGACGTACCCCAGGACCGACAGGACGCCGCCGACGATGATCACGAGGAGGCACGCCCCCAGGACGACGAATCCGATCGCGGTGTCGCGCACCGCGTCGACGGCGTCGCGCGCGATGCCGATCCCCTCGTCGAAGACCCCGGCGTCGTTGGCGATCTGCGCGGTGAGGCCGGCCGCGCCGGCGGCCAGCGCGAGCCCGGCGACCGAGAAGGGGGAGTAGCGCAGCCAGGAGGTCTGGAACCGGGCCAGCACCTCGGCTTCGGGTTCCGCGGCGGCCGGATCGTCGGGATGTGTCCCGTCGGCCGGCGATGACAGTCCCCGGTGGGTGCGCGTCGCCATCAGGTTGTCGTGCAGTGCCCGCGCCTGGTCCACGGGGAGAGCGGTGAGGACGACCGTCGACGACTCGTCGTCACCGCCGGTGCCGATCTTGACCTTCTGCAGTTTCAGCACGCGGTGCACCGGGGAGGCCGTGAGGTCGACACTGCGGATCCGGTCCCGGCGCGCAGTCGCGACCTTGCGGGTGATCAGTCCGCTGCGCACCCGGACGTGTTCATCGGTGACCTGGTAGCGCGTGGTCAGCCAGGGCACCACCGTCACGAACGGCACGATCACCGCCGTGGCGATCAGGGTGAACAGCGGTGCGCCCGAACCGGCGAAGACCAGCGCGATCACGACCGGCACCAGGGAGGGCAGGAGTTCGACGGGTTTGACCGCCATCATCCACGGCGACAGCCGGTGCCAGTCGTCGGGCCCGTCGACGGCGAACGGCTCAGGTCGCGTCATCGGTGAAAGCCTGTGTGCGGATGGTCAGGTCGGCGGCGGTCGTCCGCGCGACCTCGGCGTCGAGGCCGGCGATGTGGATGGTGCCGGCCGACGACGCCGTGGTGACGGTGAGCGTCGCCAGCCCGAGGAGCTGCTCGAACGGGCCGGCCTCGGTGTCCACCACCTGTATTCGGGCGATCGGGATGATCACGCGGTGCCGGACGAACCAGCCCGATTGCGAGTACACCGCGTCGTCGCTGACCTCCCACCGGTGAAAACGGTAGCGCCACACCGGGACGACAGCGGTGTAGACGACTGCGAGCACGGCGATGAGAATGGCCCCGAGCACCGCGGCCCAACGCGCCTCGTCGACGACCACGGCCACCACGACGGCGGCGACGACGCCGAGTACACCGAGGACGAGAGGGCCGATGCGCCACAGGGTCTTGGCGCGCGGATCGACCCGGTTCGCCGGCTCGCGCAGGGTCGGGTGTACCTCGGAGTGCGCCGGCAGCGGTGGATCAGATGAGGGGTCCATTGCCGTCAGTCTAGTTGTGGAAGAGCCGGTGTCGCCGTCGGACCGACGTCGCGCTAGGTGACCGTGATCCCGCCGTCGACGGGGAGTGTCTGGCCGGTGACGTATCCGGCGGCGGCCGAGGCCAGCCAGATCGCGGTGGCCGCGAGCTCTTCCCCGTGTCCGGTCCGGCCGAGCAGGACCCGTGGCATCTGGGAGTCGAGGTACCCCGGCTGATAGGTGTCGGTCATCTCGCTCTCGAAGAAACCGGGGGCGATGGCGTTGACGCGAATGCCCTTGCGCGCGCCCCACTGCTGGGCGAGATCGCGGGTGAGACCGATGACTCCTGCCTTGCTCGCGGCGTAGGCCGCCTGCGGCAAGCCGGCCGTGGTGATGCCCAGGATCGACGAGATGTTGATGATCGCGCTACCCGGCTGCATGACCCGCCCGCAGGCCTGGGCCATCCAGTAGGAGCCGTTGAGGTTGACGTCGATGACCCCGCGGAACTGTTCGGGTGTCTCGCGGGTCGCGGGGAATGCCGTCCCGACACCGGCGTTGTTGATGAGCACATCGACCTTGCCGAAGGTTTCCATCGCGGCGTCGACGACGCGCTGACACTGGTCGGGGTCGGCCACGTCGGCGGGCACCACCAGCGCCTTGCGTCCCAGCGCCTCGACCGCCGCGGCGGTGTCGGCGAGCTTCTCCGCCCGCCGGGCGGCGAGCACCACGTCCGCGCCGGCCTCGGCGAAGCCACGCGCGAACGAGACCCCCAGCCCGGACGAGGCGCCGGTCACGATGACCACCTTGCCGGTGGTGTCGAACAGATCCATCACGGACATCGTTGTCTCCCTTGGGTACTCGGCAAGACGTCCGACGCGGTGCGCCGGCCGGCAGGAAAAGGCGTCAGAACCAGGCGGGTTCGACGTCGAGAGTCGTGCGGTCGAGGGCGGTCAGCAGGTCGAGCTGGGGACCGGTCTTGGGGAGCTCATACCGGAAGAAGTACTGCGCGGCAGCACGTTTGCCGTCGTAGAAATCGCCGGTCCGGGTGCCGACCGCGAGGAGCTGCTCGAGCCACATCCAGGCGATCACGATGTGTCCGGCCGTCTCCAGGTAGACGGTCGCGTTGGCCAGTGACAGCTTGGGGTCGCCTGCCGACCAGATGTGGGCGGTCACCTTCACCAGGCGGTCCACCGCGGAGTGCAGCGCCTCGGCGTGATCGGCGAGTCCGTCGACCCCACGTGCGCGTCCGACGGTGGTCTCGATGGTCTGGGCCAGGCCGGCGAGTCCGGCGCCGCCCTGCATGATCACCTTGCGCCCGAGGAGGTCGAGTCCGTGGATGCCGTGTGCGCCTTCGTGGATCGGGTTGAGCCGGTTGTCCCGGTAGTACTGTTCGACGTCGAATTCGCGGGTGTAGCCGTAACCGCCGTGGACCTGGATCGCGAGGCTGTTGGCCTCGAGACACCATTGGGAGGGCCAGCTCTTCGCGATCGGGGTGAGCACCTCGAGCAACAGGTTCAACCGATCGCGTTCGGCGGGGTCGGTCGCGGTCGCCGCCTCGTCGACGAGGGTGCTGCAGTACAGCCCGAACGCGAGAGAGCCCTCGACATAGGACTTCTGGGCGAGCAGCATGCGGCGCACGTCGGCGTGTTCGATGATCGGGACCGGCTTGGTCGAGGGGTCTTTCTGGTCGACGGGCCGGCCTTGCGTGCGCACTTTCGCGTACTCGAGTGAGGCCCGGTAACCGGCGTAACCCAGTGCGGTGGCGAGGAATCCGACACCGATGCGCGCCTCGTTCATCATGTGGAACATGTAGGAGAGGCCGCGGTGCTCCTCGCCGACCAGGTAACCAACAGCGCCGGATGTCGGGTCGGCGGCGAACGTGCCGTCGCCGAAGTTGAGCAGGGTGTTGGTGGTGGCGCGGTTGCCCATCTTGTGGTTGAGGCCGACGAGCGCGACGTCGTTGCGGGTCCCGTCGGCGAGGTACTTGGGCACGATGAACAGTGAGATGCCCTTGACGCCGGGGCCACCACCGGGGATCTTCGCCAGGACGAGGTGGACGATGTTCTCGGTGAGTTCGTGGTCGCCGGCCGAGATCCACATCTTGGTGCCGGTGATCCGGTAGGTGCCGTCGCCTGCGGGTTCGGCCTTGGTGGTGATGTCGGCCAGCGACGACCCGGCCTGCGGTTCGGACAGGCACATCGTGCCGGAGAAGCGGCCTTCGACGAGGGGACGGACCCAGGTCTCGCGCTGCTCCTCGGTGGCGTATTCGGCGAGCAGGTTGGCGTTGCCCATGGTGAGGAAGTTGTACGACGACATGGCGGCGTTGGCGGCCTGGAACCACACGGCCGATGCCTGGCGGATGACGGTCGGCAATTGCATGCCGCCGAGTTCCTCGTCGAAGGAGGCGGAGATCAGGCCTGCCTTGCGGTACTCGGCGAGCCCGGCGACGATCTCGTCGGGCAGCACGACCTTGCCGTCGTCGCCGATGTAGGGCTCGTTGGCGTCGCCGATCTTGTTGGCGGGTGCGAAGCACTTCATCGCGATGTCGGCGCTGAGTTCGAGTACGGCGTCGAAGGTCTCGCGTGAGTGCGCGGCGAACCGGTCGCGCGAGGTCAGGGACTCGACATCGAGCCATTCGTACAGCAGGAACTCGAGGTCCCGGCGGGACATGGGTGTGCTCATCGCAAATTCCTCGTCGATCGGGCGGCGGGCGCCGGTATCTGAATGTCCGCCGCTCGTCCATCATGCCCCGGCCGGACCAGGACACGACGACACACCCCGGCTCGGCTCGGCGCCGGGCTGCGTGCGGACCGACGACGCCGGGTCGCGCCGTCACACGTCGATGCCGAACTCTTTGATCTTTCGGTAGATCGTCGCGCGGGAGATGCCCAGCGCGTGGGCGGCGGCCAGTTTGTTGTGACCGTTCTCCTCGAGGCTGCGCACGATGGCGTCCCGTTCGAGCGCCTCGATGCGGGTGAGGGTGTGTCGGCTCTGCGCCCGATAGGTCGGGGGAAGCTGTTTGACCGTGATCGTCCCGGACCGGTGATGGGTGACCACGTCGCGCAGGGCCTGCCGCAGTTCGGCGACGTTGCCGGGCCAGGTGTACTTGCTGAGCTGTCGCATCGCGTCCGGGGCGACCGGGAGTTCCTTTCCCCGGGTGAGTTGTCGGAGGATGGCGGGTACCAGGACCTGTAGGTCTTCGATGCGGTGCCGGAGTGGCGGCACCTCCACGGTGTGGGAGAAGAACGGCAGCAGGGTCGCGCCCAGGGCGGGCAAGGTGTCGACGTTGCCGAGGGTTATTCCGAGCCATCCTGCGTGTTCGCGCCCCTGCAGCACGTCGGCGACGTCGAACAGCATGTCGTCGTCGAACTCGTCGATGTCGCGCAGGATGATGGCGAAGTCGTCGCGCTCGATCTCGGTACCGAAACTGTCGAGGGTGTCGGCGTCGGAGAAGTCCTCGGCGGAGAAGACGCGTATGGTGCCACGGCGGTACTGGCCCGCGGCCGCGCGTAGCACCGCAGCCCGGCCGCTCCCGCGCTCGCCCGACACCGCGATCCAGCGGCCGGCTCCGACGTGCTGGGCGATGCGATCGCAGCATTCTCGCCATGACGAGCTGCGGCCGACGATGCCGGGCAGCGTGGCTGCCGTCGTCGGTCGGCGCCGTGGCTCGGGAAACGACCCTGGATCCATCAGGTGCACGTGGAAGACCGCGATGCCGGCGTCGTTGTCGGAGAACTCGGCGACCGGTGCCAACCGGACGGTGCGGCCGCTGGGCAGGGTGTTGACGCGTCGGGCGGCGCCGGTGTCGAGGGTCAGGTCCACCGCGTGCTCGAGCATCGACACCTGGTCCTGTGGATCGATGCTCTGACGGAGGCGGCGGTTCATCAGCACGACGTCGGCGGCGAGTGCGAGGACCATCATCTGGGGAGCCCGTCGGCAGGTTGCGAGATAGGCTGCGAGAAGCCGTGATTCGCGCTCACTGGCGTTCGTCAGCATCTGTTGCTCGATCTGGACGGTGGCCGACTTGGCCAGCGAGAGAAGAAGTGAACCGCCCTCTTCCACCCAGCCGGTGAGATCGAGTGCGCCGACGATGCCGCCGGAGAACGGATTCCGTATCGGGACCCCGGCGCAGCTCAGCTGGGCGAGGCAGCCCGCATAGTGTTCGGCGCCGGTGACGAGTGTCGCCTGCCTCGTCTCCAGTGCGGTTCCGATCCCGTTGGTGCCGGCGTGTTCCTCGCTGTAGCTGTAACCGGGAGCGAGGGATACGGCGTCGAGTTGGGTGAGCAGTTCACCGCTGCCGGCCGCGCGGGAGAGCACGACACCGTCGGGCGAGGTGAGGATGATGCTCACAGGTTCGTCCGACAGATCGACGGCGAGTTGATCGAGCACCGGCCGCGCGGCGCTCATGAGGGGGCTGTCGGTGTTCGGTTCACGGACAAAAGGCAATTCGAGGCGGTCTGCCTGCACCTTGAACGACCGCGAGCGCCGCCACGAGGTGGAGATGGCGTCTCGGACCGTGCCGTCGATGCGGTCGTCGGGGATTCCGTCGTCGCTCAGGAAGCGTTCGCGTGCGCGAGCGACGAAGGTGGTCGAATTCCGGGCCTGGGCTGTGGGCTGATGCTTCACCGCGGTGGACAACTCCCTACTGTGATGTACGTCTCACATCATCCGCAGTGTACAGAGTAAGTGCTGGTCGCGGGCGTCGAACCTGGTACCGATCCGGCGAACCGACCCGCTTCCGGGCACGCATGTGTCCGCGCGCAGCCGACCCCGGCTCGGCAGTGGGCCGGCCGCGATCGACGCCGAGAACGAATTCCGGTCGCGACCGGCCCGACGTCACCGTTGTGCGGTGACGTCCCCGCCGGGGTCGGTGGCCACCGACCGGCGTGGGCCGGCCGGTGGCGGTTCAGGTGATGCGCGCTCTAGTAGATGTTCGACGGCCGGACCATCCCCTCGGCGAGGTCGCCGAAGCCGGGTGCCTCGATGGCGCCCGGATGAGTCAGGACCTCCTCGACGACCGCGGTCTCCGTGGTGATCAACAGGGCGGCGATGGACGCCGCGCTCTCCAGCGCGGCCTTGGTGACCTTCGCCGGATCGATGACACCCTCGTCGAACATGTCGCCGTAGCCACCGCTCATCGCGTTGAAGCCATGGCCCAGCGGCAGTCCGGTCACGACGCGTACCACCTCGTCGCCGTCGAACCCGGCGTTGGTGGCGATCCAGAAGAGGGGTTCGGCCAGGGATCGGCGGACCACGTCGACGCCGACGCCCTCGTCACCCGACACGTCGGCGAGCGAGTCCAGGGCCCGGTGCGCCTGGGCAAGGGCCGTCCCGCCCCCGGAGACGATGCCGTCCTCCACTGCAGCACGAGTGGCTGCGAGCGCGTCTTCCACACGGAGCATGCGTTCCTTGAGTTCGACGCTGGTGACCCCGCCGACCCGGATCACCGCAACCCTGCCGGTCAGCCGCGCGATCCGGAGCTCCAGGCTGTCGCGGTCGGCGTCGATCCGGGCACGGGCGTGCTGTGCTTCGAGCTGGGCGACACGCGCGTCGACGAGACTCTGCTCACCACGTGCGCCGACGATCGTCGTGGCATCCTCGGTGACGGTGACCCGGTCGCACTGGCCCAGATGATCGGCCGACACCTCCGACAACTCCAGGCCGGTGTCCTTGGCGATCACATGACCACCCAGCGCCACGGCGAGATCCTCGAGTTCGGCGACGCGCCGATGGCCGAAGCCCGGGGCGCGGACCACCACCGACTGCATCGTCTTGTGCATGTTGCCGCCGACGAGGAGTTGCAGTGCCGGACCGTCGACGTCCTCGGCGAGGACCAGCAGCGGACGGTCGGCGCGCTTGGCCGCCTCGATGCTGGGCATGATCTCCTGCACCGTGGTGATCTTCTTGTTCGTGAGCAGGACCACCGGGTTGTCGAGAACGGCTTCCATCCGTTCGTGATCGGTGACCATGTAGCCCGAGATGTACCCGTGGTCGAACTCGATGCCGTCGACCACGTCGACGCCGAGCCCGAGCGCGTCGCTCTCCTCGGTCGTGATGACGCCGTTGCGGCCCACGTACTCGACGGCCGAGGCGATCGCCGACCCGATCACCTCGTCATCACTGGCGGCGAGGGTGGCGATGCGCTCGAGGTCTCCGCGACCGCCGAGTGCGACGGACTGTTCCGACAGCGACTCGATCACAGTCGAGATTGCACGTTCGATACCGCGCCGCACGCGCATCGGGTTGGCACCCTGTTCGACCGCGCGCAGACCCTCGCGAACCATCGCCTGCGCCAGCACGGTCGCGGTGGTGGTGCCGTCACCGACGACCCCGTTGGTCTTCATCGCCACCTCTTTGACCAGCTGGGCGCCCATGTTGGCGAACGGGTCGCGCAACTGGATCTCGCGGGCGATGGTCACCCCGTCGTTGGTGATGGTCGGGGGGCCGGTGAGCTTCTCCAGAACGGCGTTGCGTCCCTTCGGTCCCAGCGTCACCTTGACCGCGTCGGCGAGTGCGTTGACCCCTCGCTCGAGGCGCAGCCGCGCTTCGGCGTTGTAGCGCAACTCCTTGGCCATGGTCGTCCTGCCTTTCGTTCGTTGTTCTCGGCTGTGTACTGCGGTGAATCCGTTGTGTCCCTTCCCTTCGAGGCTCGCTGCGCTCGCACCTCAGGGAGCAGAGGGCGGTGCTGCGCTCGCACCTCAGGGAGCAGAGTGCGGTGCTGCGCTCGCACCTCAGGGAGCAGAGGGCGGTGCTGCGCCCGCACCTCAGGGCGCGGAGAAGGGAGGTCAGGGCACGAGGATCGCCCGCCCGCGGACCCGGCCTGCGTCGAGGTCGTCGAGCGCCTGCTGGAAGTCGTCGAGGGCGTAGGTGCTGGTGTGCAGCGTGACTTTTCCCCGCGCGGCGAGGTCCATCAGTTCCCCGAGGTCGTTGTAGGACCCGACGAGGTTGCCGATGTAATTGATCTCGGTGGAGATCACATCGATGGTCGGCACGTCGATGTTCTCGCCGTAGCCGACGACGAAGAAGTTGCCGGCGCGCCGCAGCATCGCGGTGCCCTCGGCGGTGGCCCCGCCCTCTCCGACGAAGTCGAGCACGGCCTCGGCGCCGTGCCCGCCGGTGAGTTCGAGGACCTTCTCGACGTGCGAACCGTCGGCGACGATCCCGACGTCGGCGCCGATCTGCTGCGCGAGTCCGACGGCATCGGGGTTGCGGTCCACCACGATGAGCCGGACCGCGGAGATGGCGGCGAGGACCTGGATCCCGATGTGGCCCAGTCCTCCCGCGCCGATCACCACGCAGGTGTCACCGGGCCGCGTCATGCGGGCGACCTTGGCGGCGGCGTGATACGCCGTCAGGCCCGCGTCGGCGAGGGCGGCGACGGCGGCGGGTTCGAGTGAGTCGTCGATCCGCACGACGCTGCGAGCGGTGGTCTTCAGGTACTCGGCATACCCGCCGTCGGTGTCGATGCCGGGGAACTGGCTGTTCTCGCAGTGGACATCGTCGCCGAACCGGCAAGCCCGGCAGAGGCCGCACGTGATGAGCGGGTGCAGGATCACCTTGTCGCCGACAGCCACGTTCGTGACCGCGTCCCCGATCGCATCGACCCATCCGGCATTCTCGTGTCCGATCGTGTATGGAAGCACCACACCGGATTTCTCTTCCCACTGGCCCTCGAGGATGTGCAGGTCGGTGCGGCACACCCCCGCGCCGCCGATCCTCACGATCACGTCGAGCGGGCCGGTCACCACCGGCGCCGGAACGTCGTTCAGTTGCAACTTGTCGTGGTAACCCACGACCTGTACTGCGCGCATTGTCTACTCCTGTTCCGTTCGTGTGCTGCTGCCGTGTGTGGTTCGGAGGTCGGTGATGACGGGCCCGCTCTGGCCGTCGCAGGCCGGGTCGTCGGCGTAGCGGGTGGCGAGCAGGCCGCGGCAGAAGTGGCTGTTGCCCTCCATCGAGATCCGCACCGAGCGGGCGAATCGCAGGCGCATGGGCACCTGCTCGGGTGGCAACGGCCGGCCCTCCTCGTCGACGACGACCAGGCTGTTGGGACAGACGCTGAGTCCCAGCTCCATCCGCCGGCGCAGCAACGCCGACTTCCGGTGACCGCGGGGGAGATCGCGGAGCGCAAGGCGGTCGACCTCGGACACCAGCACGCGTCCGGAGGTGATCTCGGCCGCGACGCAGCGTTCCATCGCGGCGGTGTGTGCCTTGCGGCGGAACGTCAGTCGTAGCTCGTCGAGACTGTCGAGCGCCTCCACCCCGAACGTGCCCCGGTACCCCGCGTGGGCGTCGAGGCCGGTGTTGATCTTGTCGCTGTCGTGATGGTCGTCGAGCAGGACCCGCACCTGACCGATTCCATCGATGTCCTCGAGTGCGTCGAGGGCGTCCGAACCCATCAGGTAGGCGAAATTCGGCGAGCAGAACGAGGTCGGCAGGCGCAGATGGACCGTCACCCCGGCGTCGTCGATCCGGATCGACCGGACGAAGCCGAGATCGATTATCGGCTCGTCGAGTTCGGGATCGAGCACCGTGGCCAGCGCGGCGAGGACGTCGGCCTCGAGGCGGGTCGCGTGTCCGGCGCCGGGCGCCGGACGATGGTCCAACGCGGTCATGCGTTCACCGCATCCTTTGCGCCTGCCGCCACCTCGGCATCCGGATCGGCTGCGCTGGTG
Source organism: Gordonia sp. KTR9 (assembly GCF_000143885.2). Lineage (NCBI taxonomy): Bacteria > Bacillati > Actinomycetota > Actinomycetes > Mycobacteriales > Gordoniaceae > Gordonia > Gordonia sp. KTR9. The sequence goes on along the minus strand of NC_018581.1, from coordinate 4,085,079 downwards.
GGCAGTCGGAGTTCCTCGGGCACCTCGATGTGCGGGTAGAGCGCCGCCGCGTTGAGGCCGAGGATCTTCTTCTTCTGCTCCACGGTGATCGGCGCGTACTCGGTCATGTCTGCCGGGATCTGGAAGTCGACGAATCTCTCGACCAGCCACTGCGGAGTCCACAGGGCGTAGTCGCTGGCGAACAGGATCTTGTCCTCGCCGATCCAGTACAGGAGTTCGCCGATGATCTGCGCGAAGTACCGCGGCCGGGTGTGGATGAACGGGATGGCCACGGCCAGGCCACCGAACACGTTTGACTCCTGTGTCGCGATCCAGCAGAAGTCCTCGAGCCGCGGCAGACCGACGTGCTCGATGACGAAATTCAGGTCCAGGTAATCGGTGGCCACCTTGTCGACGTCGGCAACGTCGAAGGCGTCGCGGTCCAGCGGCCGGATCGTCGGGCCCTTGTGGACGTGGACGTTCTTGATGCCGAGCTTGATGCATTCCTCGAGGTAGCGCCGCGACCACGCGTCGTCGAGCTTGTAACCGCGTGAGTCCCCGAACCATTCGGCGGTGTAGAGCTTGACGCCCTTGAGGTTCATGGTCTCTGCGTCGCGGCGCAGTTGTTCGAGGCCCGCCTCGCCGTGCCGGGGATCGTAGGCGTGGTTGTAGGTCAGCAGGCCGGGGTTGTCTTCGCACAGCTTCAGGCTGTCGTCGACCTGCGCGAAACCGTTGACATAGAAGTCTTTCAGGATGGTGGCCTGGAAGATCGCGTGGTCGGCCGGCCCGTCCTCGAAGAGGTCACGCATGAGCCGATCCGGACCGTAGTAGGTGTAGGTGTCGTAGTCCCACACCTCCTCCTCGGGGCTGAGGTTGCGGTGGTAGTCGTAGAAGCAGTCGATGAACTGCTTGCCGTGAATGTTCCGCTGGTTTGATTCGCGTCCGTCCCAGAGGTGGACATGGGCGTCGACGATGAAGTACTTGTCGCCGTTCTTCTCGTACATCGTGTGCTCCTGAAGATGGTGGGCTGTGGTCTCGGCGGTGAGGCGGGCTGTGTGGCGAAAGTCGTTGACGACGGGCGCGAGATCGGGGTGGGTTGGTATGCGTCGTGACCGCCGGGAAGCGTCCGCCGGCGGTCACGACGCAGGCGCGGTGGTGGACTCGCGGTCGCGGCTCAGCTCTGGGCGGTGAGGTCGAAACCGATGTACTCGGCGGCATCCTCGGGGCTGGCGAACAGGAAGGTCCGGTCGTCGAGGTGCACCATCCGCCCGTAGTGGGTCGAGCTGATCTCCTCGAAGATCGAGCCGTCGAAGTCCTGACCGAGCGCATCGGTCAGTTCGTCGTAGTCGAACTCGAGCCGGTTGACCCCGTCCACGCGGATCATCGAGGGGTACTCGGTGAGTTCCACGCCGTCCTTCGCGCCCATGACGTCGGCGACGACGCGGCCGATCGGGGTGTTCATCAGGGTCACGCCGCACATGTTGGAGAACTCGGTCTCCGCACCGAATTGCATGGTCACTTGGTCAACTCCTCGGGGATGGCGACATCGATTGATGTCAGTAGGTCGGTGAACTTGGCGGTTGCCGCGTCCAGGCTGGTGGCGAAGGTGATCGACTTGTCCGCCGGCTGGGACCAGATCGGTTGCAGCGCACGGGCCGCCTCGAGGCACCGGGGCACCCACACGGCGAGCCACCGGGCGAACAGCTCCTTGTTCTGGTCTCCGAATTCGTCGTCGCGCGTGAGGATTCGGAACAGGCTCCTGGTGTAGGCCAGGTCGCGGTCGTAGTCGTACTCACCGGTGCCGACGATGGTGGGGGTGATGTAGTCGCCGTTGCGGGCGGCGACCTGCATGACCAGCTCCGAGCGGAACAGCGATCCGACGAGCTGTTCGAAGACGATGTTCGTGGCGAAGAGGAGCTCGCACCAGTCGCCGACCGCCGTCAGACGCTCGACCACCTCGCGGGTCGGCTGCCACTCCGGTGCTGCCTGCCACACCGCTTTGTGTGCCTCGCCGTCGAACTCCTCCTCGGCCTCGGACAGATCGAGATTGAACAGTGCGAGGTCTTGTGCGAAACGCATCTTGTGGGCGGCGTTCACCGCCACGGCGGTGTTGATCATGTTGGTCGGACCCGACCGCTGGATGGAGGTGAACACGTGTAGCGCCAGCCCGTTCTCGGCGTGCATCCAGGCGCCGAGGTTGCGCTCGATGAACTTCAGCCACGGTGAGTTCCAGGAATCGTATGCGCGTGCCCGCTTGGCGTTCTGCAGGCACAGGTCGACCTGGTGGACGACCGCGGAGTTGTTCCGGTAGATCGTCTGGTCCCACTCCTCGTTGGGATCGAGGAAGGCGTGCCAGTTGCTCGACTTCGCCGTCGTCCACTCCTGTGGGTATCCACCGGGACCGTTGCCGAAGCCGTAGATCCAGCCCTGGCTGAGGTGCCGCTCGGGATCGGGCTGCACGTCGACCGTGACGTCCTCATACATCGTCGCGCGCTTCTTGGCCGGTTGGTAGTAGCTGTATTTGCGGCTCTTGGAACTGGGGAAGTCCTTGGCGCCGGCCTCGGCGTCGGTGAACTCGATGGACGGGAAACTGCGTTCCCGCTGACTGGCTTTGGGTGCGGTGGGTGCGGACATACTGCGCGCTCCTCGGGGGTTTCGGCGGCTGTCGGGGTGGGGTGGACTAGTCGAATGCCGGGCTGGTGAAACTGTCGTAGAAGATCTGGTCACGCGGCACCGAATGTTGTTCGGCGAGAGCCAACGCCGCGTCGACCATGGGCGGGGGTCCGCAGAAGTACACCTCCGTTCGGGACAGGTCGGATTCGCATCCGTTGACGATGTCGGTGACGTTGCCCTCGGCCACCGAGACGCCTGCGGGTGCGTCGGCGGCGGACTCGGACAAGCATGCGGTGAACCCGAAGTCGGCGATCTTCTCACCGAGAGAGGCGATCTCGTCGAGGCAGAAGAGATCGGCCGCGGTGCGGGCGCCGTAGTAGAAGCGCACCGGACGTTGGATCCCGGATTCGCTGATGTGGCGGAGGAGGGAGAGCAGCGGTGCCATCCCGGCGCCGCCTCCGATGCAGACGAGCGGGAGCACATGCCCGCTACGGAGGGTGCACGACCCGTACGGACCGTTGACCATGATCTCGGTGCCCGGTTCGAGTCCGCTCTCGAGCATGCCGGCGAACACGCCGCCCGGATACTTCTTGATGAGGAACTCGAGTTTGTCCGGGGTCGATTGTGTGGTGGCGATCGAGAACGACCGCTTCTCCTGCGTTCCGGGAATCGAGAGGTCCACGTACTGGCCGGGTTTGAACTCGAAGGTCGCCGGTTCGACGACGTCCAGCCGTAGGGACACGATGTCCTTGGTCATTGATTCGACTGCCGCGACGCGGGTGCGCACGTCTTGAATCGGTGCCCCGCCCAGCAACTCGTCCTCGTCGAAGTTCAGCAACTCGATGTCGCAGTCGCTGTAGGCGTAGGTGCGGCAGAGCAGGACGTAACCCTCGGCTTCCTCGGCGTCGTTGCAGGCGAAGGTCGAGTAGTCGTCCATCTGGACGTCGCCGTCGAGCATGTAGGACTTGCACGCCGAGCACCGGCCCTCCCGGCACCCGTGCATGAGATGGATTCCCTGCCGGAATGCGGCGTCGAGAATGGTCTCGTCCTCGCCCACCTCCATCTCAATGTCGACGGGGGCGAAGTTGATGCGATGTGTATCGGCCACGGTGTCTCCAGTTCGAACTCGGGTGCGAGGACCCTTCGTGACGCTCCGCTCCTCAGGGAGCAGTGAATGGCTTGCGGGACATCCACTCGCTCCCTGAGGAGCGCTCGGAGCTTGCGGAGAGCGCGTCCCCTTCCGCTCCCTGAGGAGCGCTCGGAGCGTGCGGGACATCCACTCGCTCCCTGAGGAGCGCTCGGAGCGTGCGGGACATCCACCCGCTCCCTGAGGAGCGCTCGGAGCTTGCGGAGAGCGCGTCACGAAGGGTCGACGCGACTCAGGCCGGTACGGCCCCGTTGGTGTTGGCGCGGTAGGCCGCGATGTGGGCGTCCCGTTCCTCGTCGGACATCTCGTTGAGCAGCACGTTCGGGCTGTTGAAGACGTTGCCCCGAACGTCGTCGAGTGTCCACATCTTCTTCGGGTCCAGGTCGAGGTGCGGCTGCGGGATCAGGGTCTTGCCGTCGTCGCGGACGTATCCCAGGTCCTCGATGATGTCGGCGAGATCCTTGCCGTGGTGCAGGGTCTCCCATTCGCGGAACCCGGTGAGACGGCCCATGTTCGGTGTCTCGCGGCCCTCGTACTCACCGCGGAAGGCGACCGCGTCGGTCCAGTGACAGGTCTCGGAACAATAGGTCCGCCACTGGCCGTCGACCTTGTCGACCACCATGTCCTCGCGGATGAGTGCCGGGACCATGCAGGTCCAGCACCGGTGCGGGTACTCGTAGCCCACCTCTTCGAAGGCGATCGGCTTGTTGCGGCCGGGGTAGGCGAGACGGTTGTAGTTCTCCCACCACTTGCCGAACTTGTTGTACCAGCCTGGGTACTTCTCCTCGAACCACTCGAAGTCCTTGTCGGTCATGGCGTCGATGCGCCAGTAGTTGACCGGCCAACCGGTGGCGAAGAAGCGGGCGACCTCATGCACGTAGTGCTTGTTGGTGATCCGGTTCCACGCCTCTTCGACGAGGTCGTGCGGGATGGTGAGCCCGTACTTCTCCAGCGGCAGAAGGTAACTGCGGTAGTAGTCGTCGTAGATCCAACGACGCCACATCTCGGCGTAGCTCTCGCGGTCCTTGCGACGGTCCTTGGTGCCGTACTCGATGAAGGTGCCGATGGCCGCGTCGACGACACAGTGGTTGTTCCACCACGCGTAGCGCAGGTCCCGCTCCAGCAGCGGACGATTGCGCTCGTCGGCGAGTGCCATGAGCAGGATCGAGTAGCCGTTGGAGATGTGTCGCGACTCGTCGGACTGGACGGAGTGGAACACGGTGGGCAGCAGATAGTCGCCATTGGCGGCGGCCTCGTCGGGCATGGCGACGAAAAGAGTGTTGGTGAAGGCTGTTTCGGCGACGACGGTCAAGTAGATGTTGGCCGCGGTGATGGCGTCGCCGGTGATGAAACCCTCGCCGAACTGGCGACCGATGGTGCCGGCGTAGTTGTTGGCGAACGCCTTCTCGGTGATGTCGAAGCCGGCCGGGTCGATGTAGTTGTTCATGTACAGCTTCTTGAGGTTCATCTGGATCGTCGAGTGACGAACCTCGTCGATCATCTGCACGGCCAGGCCGTTGTGGATCTCGGGATTGGGGACGGCGTCGATGGCCATCGGCATCGCGCGAGCCGCGGAGATCTCGGGGAACGGGATGATCGACAGGAACAGCTTCTGCCATTCCAGCCAGCGTTCCTGCACCTGGCGGAACATGTTGCCGCGGATGGCGCCGTCCATGGCGCCGTACACGCGATTGTCCTTCTCTTCCTCCATCGGGAAGTACGACCGCATGATCTGCTTGAGCGGGTCCTTTTTGGGGGCCTTCTCGAAGGTGTAGTCGGTACCGAACCGGGTGGCCGGGGTGGCGAAGGTGGGCTCCCAGGACAACTCGGTGATCTTCGCATGGGCTTTTGTCAAGCTCTGCCTGCTCAAAGTGCGCCTCCTCGGTGGAGAGCCGGCGGATTGCCGGCCCGCATGGACTGGAGCGCCTTCGATACAACCCTGTGACGTGGATTACAAACGTCTCACTGTGAGACGACGAAAAGAAGCCGCCACGTGCGGTGTGCACGGGACGGGTCCGGAGTGGGGAGGGGCTGCTACCGCTCGCTGTCGGAGGACGCGAACGACCCGGACGGCAACAGCGGATCGTTGAGGCGCTGGGCGTACTGGTCGAAGTAGATCCGCGCGATCAGTTCGCGTCTGCTGCGGACGCCGGCCTTGTCGAAGATGGATTTCAGGTGATCCTGCACCGTGTAGGCCGACACGTGCAGGGCGGTGGCGATGTCCTTGGTGGCCACACTCTGCAGCACCATTTGGGTGACGTCACGCTCGCGGGCGGTGAGTCCGAACGCCTCGACGACCAGCGGGATGATCTCGGGCGGACGCGCTTCCTCGATCGTCACCACGACCTCGCCCACACGGCCGTCGGCCGACGACAGGGGAGATGCGTGGATGACGAGCCACATGCCCGAGGCGCCCCGCACCCGCAGACGCGGCGGAACGGTGGACTCACCCGAGCCGTAGCGGCGTGCGGCCCCGATCAGGCCGTAGATCGGGTTCATCACCGCCGCGCCGTTCGGGCCGGACGCGAGGTCGGCGATGCGTTCCTGGCTCCCGGCACTCATCTGGACGATCTCGTTGTTGCGGTCGATGATGAGCACCGCCGGGCCGTGACCCGCCGCCGGTGACACGCTCGGTCCGCTTCGCTCGGGCCCGCTCACCACACTGCTCAACAACCCCACGCGTACGCCGTAGGCGAGGGTGCGGGAGAGCGATCCCAGGAAGGCGACCTCGTCCGCATCGAACGGCCGGCACCCCGCGCCGCTGCGGAACATCGCGATCCCGGCCCACGCCCGATCGCCGTCCCGCAACACGAGCCGGGCCTCGTCGTGGAAGCAGTATGCGGGAATCATCAACTGCGACATCCGGTTCGACCGTTCGGTTGCGCCCCGGTTGAGCAGATTGAGTCCGACCGCGTCACGCTTGGCGGAAACCATCTCCCGGAACGCCGACGGCTCGACCTGCCCGTATTCGAGGAGCCCCCAGTCCGGATCCCGGTGATCCTCGCCGAGAAGCGAACCGTATTTGCGGGCGCTGGTGAGCAGCACGGTGTTGGGATCGAAGGTGCCGATGCAGACCGCGTCGACCGGCACCGCGCGGCGCAGCGACGCGACGGTTTCGGCGAAGAAGTCGTCGAGACCGAGGCCGGCGTGGGCCACGACCTCGATGTCGCGACGCACACGCTCGGCGGTCAGACTCGATGTCATCCGCCAATTGTGGCCGTGAGCTGCGGCGGATGTCTATCCCACAATAGTGGGGTCGCCCGGTCGGAGGACGCCGGTCGGATCGTGCCGCCGGCGGATGGTCTCCAACCGGGTTCGCTGGTCTGCCGACCAGAGCGCGTCGCGTTCGGCGGCGGTCCGCCCGGAGAAGTTCAGCAGAGCTCCGCACGAGTGGGCGGCAAGCGCCTCGTTCACGGCGGCGAGATGCTCCCCGACCTGGTCACCCAACGGGCCCGCGGGCACGCCGATGGCGATGACGGAGAACGCGCCCTCGCGACCGACGACGGCGTTGGGCACTCGTTGCGGCGCCCGCAACCGGCCGCCGAGGAGTCGGATCTCGACGATGGCCAGCGGGCTCGCCACCTGGGGGCCGGCGACCGCGAGCAATGCGTCCACGGCCGACGCCGGGAAACCGGTGAGCAGGCAGCCGCGTTCAGCGCTCGGCATCGGGCCGGGCGGGTCCATGTGCACCGCGTCGAGCGCGGCGGTCGGCAGGACGTCGACGTTCTCGAGCAGGACCGGCCCCGCCGATCGCATCGGCGCCAGCAGCGCGGCCGCGGTGGCCGGGTCGCCGGTGTGCGTGTAACGCACGTGGACGGCGAGTTGGCCCTGCAGGGGCGGGGGCAGGTTGGGGTCCGGCGGAAGCCGGAGGATGGCCACCGAGGTGCCGGCCTCCTCGGGCAGGGTCGGTGCCCACTCACGCCACGCATGCAGGACGTCGCCCGCCGACGAACCGGCGAAGAAGATCCCGCCGCCGTAGACCGTGGGCAGATCGAACAATTCGAACTCGAGTGCGGTGACGATGCCGAAGCCGTCGCGTCCGCCGAGCAGTGCCCAGAACAGGTCCGAACCCGCGGACGCGTCGACCGTGCGGACGATTCCGTCGGCCGTGACGAGCTCGATCGACCGGACATGGTCGGCGGCGTAACCGAATTGCCGACCGAGGGGACTCAGGCCACCGCCGAGCGTGTACCCGACGACGCCCACCGACGACGAGGAGCCGACGAGCCCGGTGAGGCCGTGTGGCGCGGTCGCCGCGGCCACGTCGCGCCACCGCACGCCGGCGCCGACGCGAGCGGTCCTGGTGACCGGGTCGACGCTGATCTCGGTCATCCGAGAGGTGGTGACGACCACCGTGCCGCGGCCCTCGATGGGCGAACCGTGCCCGGTGGCCCGCGCGCTGACACGCAATCCGTTGGAGCGCGCGTACCGCACGGCGGCGGCGACGTCGGCGGCATTCGTCGCACCGACGACCACGTCGGCCGCCGGGATCGCCGCGAGGTTGAAGCCGGACAGTTCGCCCGTGTAGCCCTCGTCGGTCGCGGTGAGGACAGGGCCGGCGACCGCGGACAGCAGGGCGTCGAAGTCGGTGGAGTCGATGGGTTCGGAGGTGATGGACACGATGATTCCTTCGGGATCGGGACGTGCGGATGAACGCTGTGCGTGTGTCGGTGGAGCGCCGGGACCGGCTGCTCCATGGGACTCAGAATGGCTGAGCCCCTTTTGTTCCCGCCATCCCTCGAACGCGGGAAATCCGCGCGCCAGAGTTCTGGGCCCGCGAGCGTCCCAGAATTCTGGGGGGGCGGCGGTCAGTCGACCCGACCCCGCTGATTGAGCCGGTACCGAGCGAAGCGACCCCCGCTGGTGAGCTGCCGTCGAACTCCCGCTGGTTGACGCGGTGTTCGACCCCCCGCTGGTGGTTGAGCCCGCGCCCGACCCCCCGCTGGTTGAGCCGGCACCCGACCCCCCGCTGGTTGAGCCGGCACCGAGCGAAGCGAGGAGCCGAGTCGAAGCCACTTGGTGACGTGACTCCCAAACCGGTAACTGTCTCTCACGTCCGACTGGCCACAGACTTGCCCCAGAAGCGATTCCCCACCAGTTCGAGCGAACCCAGAATCACCACTGTTCACCACATTTTCCGACAACGAATGTGACTGGAGTTCATCACGGTCAACGGTCACCCCGCGAGGTCAGTCCGTCAGGGCCCGGTACGTGGCGGCTTCGAAGTCGAGGTATCCGTCGACCGACGCAGGATCGAAGAACGGGAAGATCTGCGTCGCCCAGAAGCCGCCGAGCCGGGTGTGGGGATCGATCCAGTAGTAGAGGTTGGCCAGCCCGGCCCACGACTGGGACCCGGCCGGGCGCCCGGTAGGCGCGTCGGCATCGTTGATCATGAACGGGTACGACCACGATTTCGGTGTGCCGGGGAAGAATTCGACGTCGTGACTCAACGGCAGTATCACGCCGGGGAGTCGTCTGACGGCGAGGTCCCCGATCTGATTGCGTAGCGCGAGCTCGACGGTGTCGGGGCGCAGGATCTGCTCGCCGCCGTCGGATCGGCCGCCGCGCAACCACATCCGCAGGAACGTCAGATAGTCGGGGACCGTCGACCAGAGGCCCTGCCCGCCCATGTCGATCTCGGGGTCGGCGGGCTGTTCCCACCGGTGGTTGGGCACGAGCTCGCCCCGCTTGCGCATGTGGAGGACGGCACGTCTGCTCCGGGCGTCGTCGGAGAGCGCGAATCCGGTGTCGGACATGCCGAGTGGGGCGAGGACCCGCTCGTGCATGACCTCGCGGAGTCGACGCCCGGCGACGGCCTCGATGACCTGTCCGACCCAGTCCAGGCCGGAGCCGTACTCCCAGTTCGTGCCGGGATCGAACAGCAGGGGGGTTCGCAGTGACGCCCCGGTCGCCGTGGCGACGGCGGGCACGCCGTGGTCCGAGGTCAGTCGGCGGTAGGTCTCGTTGAAGAAGTCGTAGCCGAAACCGGCGGTGTGCGTGAGCAACTGGTGTGTCGTGACATCGGACGCCGGCGGGCGGAGACGGGGCCGGCCATCGTCGTCGAAGCCCTCGATCACCTGCAGCTCGCCGATGTCCGGTACATAGGAACGCGCCGGTGCGTGGAGGTCGAGGTCCCCGTCCTCGACGAGCTGCAGCGCCACCGTCGCGGTGACCGCCTTGGTCGCGGAGAACAGTGCGAACACCGAGTCGACGGTCATCGGCTGTGGGTCGTCGAGGGCACGTACGCCGGCCGCGCCCAGGAACACCGTCTCCTCGTCGGTCGTCACGCCCGCGACCACACCCGGGACCCGCGGATCGCCCTCGGTGCGCGCCGCCAGGATCGGACCCACCGCCTCGGCGAGGAGGTCGGAACGGACGGTGCCCGGGGGTCGGGTGTTCATGTGACGGATTCTCCTCATCGACGTGGTTCGCGACCGGCGCCGACGAACGTGCGAAGCCGTTCGAGGGCGAGGGACAGGTCATCGGTGGATGCGGCGTAGGACAGCCGGACGTATCGGTCCGCGGCCGCGACCCCGAAGTCATTGCCCGGGGTCATGGCGACGTGGGCTTCGGCGAGCGCCCGGTCGCAGAACTCGGTCGACGTCAACCCGGTGGAGCTGACGTCGAGATAGACGTAGAACGCGCCGTCGGGGATGACCGGCACATCGAGACCGATGTCGGCGAGTCCGTCGACGACGAGTTGCCTGCGCCGCGTGAACTCGCGGCGGTTGTGTTCGGCGACCGCGAGCGAGTCCGGGGTGAAGCACGCCATCGCCGCGTACTGCGACGGTGTCGGTGGGCACACGTAGAAGTTCTGCGCCAGCCGTTCCAGCACTCCCACCAGTTCGTCGGGGACGATGCACCATCCCAGCCGCCACCCGGTCATCCCGAAGTACTTGGAGAAGCTGTTGACCACCACGGTCTGGGCGATCCCTGGCGACTCGGTGGCCAGGACGCTGCGCGGCGGCCTCCCGTCCGCGGCGGGATCGGACAGGCCGAGGTAGATCTCGTCGACGATCGACCATCCGTCCCGCGCGGCAGCCAGGTCGCACATCGCCACTAGTTCTTCGTAGGGCATCGACGTGCCGGTGGGGTTCGACGGCGTGGCCACGATGACCCCGCGGGTGGAGTCCGTCCACGCCTCGTCGACCTCGGCGGTGGTGAGCTGGAACCGGTTGGCGGGGGTCGTGGGCAGGAGCCTCACCTGCGCGCCGAAGGCGTGTGCGAACTGGCGGTTGCACGGATAGGACGGGTCGCCGATGAGGACCTCGTCGCCCGGGTCGATCAGTGCCGCGCAGGCCATCAGGAGTGCCGCCGACGCGCCCGCGGTGACCGCCACCCGCGCCGGGTCCACCGGGGCCTCGAAATGGTGGCCGTAGAAGTCCGCGATGGCCTCGCGCAATTCCGGTAGTCCGAGGGCGCCGGTGTACGCCAGCGACCGCCCGGTCGCCTCGCGGGCCGCGGCGAGGACCGCAGGCGGCGCCCCGAAGTCGGGCTCGCCGATGTTCAGTTTCACGACGGAATGACCGGCCGCCTCGAGTTCGGCGGCCCGTTTCGCGAACTCCATCGCCTGGAACGGTGCGATCCCTGCGGCGCGTCGAGAGATCCTCATGCGTCACATTGTGCGCGGCGCGGAATTCGCGGTCCGACCCGCACCACCCGGCGATCTCCGACCTCGACGGGCAGGATGTGGGGGTGCCCATCCCCGAATTCATCCGCGATCTGCGAGCACAGGTCGGTCACCGCGAACTCTGGCTGTCCGGCGTCAGCGTCGTCGTCCTCGACGACTCCGGGCGGGTGCTGCTGACCCGGCGCGTCGACAACGGGCAGTGGGCCGTCGTGTCCGGCGTCCTCGAACCGGGTGAGGAACCGGCGCGGGCCGCCCTGCGCGAGGTACGCGAGGAGACCGCGGTCACCGCCGAGATCGTCCGACTGACCAGTATCGACGTCACTCCGCTGATCACCTACCCGAACGGCGACCAGACCCGCTATCTCGACGTCTGCTTCCTCGCGCGGTACGTCGACGGCGATGCCCGGCCCGCCGACGACGAGAACTCCGACGTCGCGTGGTTCGCACCCGATGAACTGCCGTCGGATCTGACCGACACGTCCGCGCTGCGCATCGAGAAGGCGCTCAGCGGCAACGCCGAGGCCTGGTTCGCGCGGTAGGGGTTCCACCGGTAGGGGCTCCCTCAGGGAAGTCCCTGAAGTTCGCCCCAGAAGTGCCGCCGACCATCGCTTTCCGTCTTCGGCGAGCGCAGACTGGGCCCATGAGCACATCGACGAACACCACCGGCATGACCTTCTGGAAGGTCCTGGGAGTCATCGCGGTCGCGCTGATCGCGCTGGCCGTCCTCGGCCCGCTACTCGAGGGACTCTTCTGGATCGCTCTCATCGCACTCGCCCTCTACGGCGGCTACATGCTGTTCCGTTCGAACAAGAAGGGCACGCCGCCGACCGCCTACTGAACCTCGGCCCTATCCCCCGAACAGCAGGTACAGGCCGAGGAACGTGTAGCTGACCATCGTCACCATCATGGTGAGCTGTCCGGTCAACTGGTGCCGGCGGGGTAGGAGCCGCAACGACGCGTCGTGCGCCGCGGCGACTCCGAGCAGGTGTCCGCCGAGCACGAACGCCACCTTGAGTGTCACGGTGACGGTCGGATGATCCGACATCACGTAGACCGGGTGGGCATCGCTGAGCCACAACACATTCCAGCCCCGTCCCAGCGGGTCGCCCAGCGCGAGGACGGCCTCCTGGCCTTGCTCGACCAGCGACTGCAGGTAGTGCGCGAGGATGTAGCCGATCACGATCGGGACGAGCGAGTGCGCCATCAGTCCCGGCAGGCGGCGTCGGAGGTCCGGTTGCACGCCGCCCACCGCGCGGGCGGCCGTCCAGAACGTCACCGCGACGACACCGACGAACACCAGCAGACCGGCGGTCGCGTACAACGTGGCGATCGTCCGGCTGCCGTCGGCTCCCTCGGCGACGAGGTCCTGCCACAGCGGGATCGCCGAGAAACTGTCGAATGCGGTGGAGCCGAGCAGGATAGCGAGGACCGTCACGGTGCCCGGGAGCACCGGCAACGTGGGCAGCGAGTTCATCGGACTCCGCGCGATCACCCGGCCCTCGCTGTTCCGGGCGAATGGCGAGAGTCGTGACGCCACTGTGCTGTACACCGCGAACGGGTCCGCGTCCGTTGTCCAGCGCAGCCCGTAGACGACGCCACCGGCGAGCGTGATCACCAGGTAGCAGATCAGCCAGATCCGCACCGACGACACCGAACTCGGGTCGGGGGACGCCAGTTCCAGCCAGACGAAGGCGAACAGGCCCGCCGCCGCAGGCCACCACCCCAGCCGGCGCGGATAATCCGTGAGCCCGACGACTCGTGGGCCGGCGACCTTCCGGACCACCCGCAGAACGGTCCGGACCGGCGACAGCAGTCGCCAGACCGGTCCGAGAAGCGCCGACAGCACGGTCATTCCGACCCAGAGCAGCACATAGAATGCGCCGGGCAGGGGATTGTCGTCGGTGTCGGGCCCGAAGGCGGACACGATCAGCCACACCGTGAGAACCACGGCGAGGCCGCTGATCACGCCGCGAACCCAGCGGTTGTCGACGGTCTTCGTCACCCATGGTGGCAGCTCTCGACCGGCGTCCGGTCGCCCGTAACGTGGTGTGCGCCAGGCTAAGGCGATGACCGCGAACGAGATCGTCAACGCCCAGGCGCCGCCGATCAACACCGCGGTCAGCGGAACCGGCAGGTACTCCGAACCACCCAGCCCGTGGGCGAGCAGAGCGTCAGTCGGCCTCGCGGGCGGGGTCATCGGCCTCGTTCCGGGTCGGGGGAGCGGTGGGCTCGGGGTGGGTGGCGCGATCGGCAGCGGTGTCGTCGGGTGCGTCGTCGGTGTTGCTGTCGGTGCCGTCGTCGTCCCCGCGGCGGCGGTCGATGATCGCGATCGTGACGATGACACCCACCACCAGGAACGCGGGGATCACCGCCGGCAGGGCCAGCACGAGTGGATGCGTTGCGAGGTGGTGGACGGCGGGGCCGGCCGCGGAACCGATCACGGCTGCGGCTGGAGTTCTGGCTTCCGCGCGCCCGAGGTCGCCTCACGCGCGTTCACCCGGCCGGCTCCCCAGGACAGCGCGGCGATGAGCAGGAGTGAACACACGAGCACCACCAGGGACGCGGCGCCGAACAGCCACGACGGGTAGTCGAAGGTGCGCTCGCGCTGCAGGATCGAGATCTCGGCGACGAACGGTTTCGTCGACGATTGCTGCGCGGGTTCACCTTCCGCACCGATGGCGGGGTCCGCCGGCAGGTACACCGGGACGCCGGCCATGGTGGTCCCGTCCTGCACGCGCAGGATGGTCTTCCACGAACCCGACACCGGCATCGGTTCGGTGGACCGGAACCGGTTGGGACCCACGCGCTCGAGCTGGTCGATGACGATGCCGCGGTCGTTGTCGATCCCGCCCTGCCAGGACATCAACGTGACCCACTCGGGGTCGTCGCTGAGCGCATCGGTGGGCTCGAGGAAGACCTCGGCCGTGACGTTCTGGTCGGCCGCCGCGTTCGGGCCGGCCGGGGTCAGGACGATGCGTGCACTGGTGTCCGCGGGGACGGAAACCCGCAGTCCGTTGGCGACGGCGCCGCCGATCACCAGCACCGAGAGCACGACGGCGGTGACGCTGATCCAACGGCGAGGGAGTCGCTCGCCGACGCTGACGATGCCGAGCATTCCGCCGCACAGACCGGCGACGACGCCCACCGGGACGGCCATCATCAGTGCCTCGCCCCACATGCCGGTGACCCACGGGAACGGATAGGCCGCGGCGATCCACCAGGACTCGATCCAGAGTCCGAGAGTCGCGACGCCCAGACCGGCCACCGCGCCGAAGAGCACCCGGCGCTTGAGCAGCGGGGTCAGCGCAAGCAGTTCGACGACCACCGCCGCGCCCAGGTAGAGCGGGAACACGTTGATCGGGGCGCCCAGAGCCGGTCCGACGACGACGGCGACGACCCCGCGCAACAGGATCGCGAACACCGCCGCGACGAGTGCCGCACCCGGCCCGAGGCTGATCCGGGCGGCGACGAGGGCGAACGCCCCGGCACCGGCGATCATCATGGGCTGCAGGACGAGGCGGAACTGCTCGACGCCGAAGTCGTATTCGATCTGGAACACCGACATGCCGATCACCAGGCCGCCGAACGCCAGGCAGCGGACGAGCCACTGACTCCGTCCGTCCTGCGGCGCATCGGGGCCCATGGCGGCCCGGCCCTCACGGTCGAGGATCACGACAGCGATGAGCGACAGACCCGCACCACCGATCAGCATGAGGTGCGTCGGGCCCCACAGCGTGACGTCCTGGCCGAAGATCCGGTGCCAGACGTCGTCGAGCGGGAATCCGAGCAGCGCGTAGAAACCGCAGCCGGCCAACAGGATTCCACCGACCGGGGCGTACCAGTTGCGGGTGATCCGGATCGCCGAGCGGCCGGGTCTGTCGAACGGCAGGAACACCGACAGCATGCCGGAGATGAACAGCAGGAACAGGCCCACCAGGATGAAGTAGTGCGCGGGGTTCGCGAGCGGCCCCTCGTCGCGGCCGTCGCCGATGTGCAGGCTGACGTCCCAGAGAAAGCCGAACAGCGCGCAGATGATCGTGCTGGTGAACAGGAAGATCGGCAGGGCAGCCCACGGCGGGCGGTTCACGCGGCGCCCGGCCCACTCCGACAGCGTGGTCAGCCAGGTGATCTTACGAGTGCGGTGCAGGTAACCGATCCAGAGCAGACCGATCGACACGACCGCGGCCACCGCGGACATCAGGAAGACCTGGTCGAGAGCCGCCCCGCCGCCTTCGGCGGCGAGATGGAGAGGCGTGACATCGGTTGTTGACATGGTCGAAGTATGCACAACCGCACCCGGGTACCGGAAGTGCTATGCCCAAACCGGCGGTCACGCCGGGCGGGTCAGCCGGTGGGAACGCAGGACGAGGTCGTGCAGATCTCTTCCGGCAACTCGATCTCGGGGAGTCCGGGGATGGCCGGCAGTCCGGGGATGATCGGCTGACCGGGAGTCGCCGGTGCATCGGGACCCGGGGCCGGGGGTGTTGCTGCGCCGCCCGGCACCGTCACCCGGATCGGTGCGGCGACCGTCGGGGTCATGCCGGTCAGGGGCGGGTTCGTGCCCCAGAACTCCTCGGTGGCGCCCGTGCCCGGCGGCAACGTGATCGTGGTGCAGCCCCAGTAGATGTCGTAGGTGCCGTCCGGGATCGTCGTCGATCCGGTGGGGGCGGGTGGCGTGCCCTGAGAAATTCGCAGCGGCAACGACTTCGACGACCCGGGGGTGATGAGCGCGCCGAGCTCCTCGGGGGTCTGGTACCCGAAGACGACGTTCGTCGGGGCGCCGCCCGCCGGGACGCCGACGATCTCGCAGCCGATGCGTTTCGCGGCCTTGTTCGTGACCGTCAGGGTGACCGTGTTCCCGGCTGCGGACGCTGTTGCGGTGACGTCGGTCGGCGCGGCCGCGGCATCGGGTGTGTGGGCGGCGCCGATCGCCGCCGCGGCGCAGACCGCCAGGCCGGCGGTGACCTTTCGGACTCGGATACTCATGCGGTTGTCCTTTCGCGTGGGTTCTGAGCCCGGGCCGAGCTCAACGTGCGGGATGATCTCGGTCGAGACAATCGAGATGCATGGTCGTCGGTGTTCGCGGGATATCGCATTTCGGCGAATTCTCATGAATGTGTGTCGAGTGAGTTTCTCACTGTGCTTCTGAATCGGCCGACCCATTTCATGGATATCGCCGGTCAATGCTCACCGAATCATTGTTACAGATCATCGGAATACCCGCAGAATGAGGGTGTACATCGAGATGGTCGTCTATTTCGCACGTTGCGGGTACGTCGACGTCGGATGGCGCGGGAGCGAACACCCGGTGGCCTCGGCACGGGGTCGGTAATCTGACTCGCGACCCAGGACGACCGAACAGACCGGGGACACCATGCCGACGGTGATCGCGACCATCAGCCTCAAGGGCGGGGTCGGGAAGACCACGCTCACCGGGGGCCTCGCCGACTTCCTCGCCGGTGTCTTCGGCAAGAAGGTCCTGCTCGTCGACCTGGACGCGCAGACCAATCTGACGACCATGACGATCGGCCAGGAGCGTTGGCTCGCGTGCAACGCCAGGCGTCAGACCGTCGCCACGCTGTTCGCCGATGTGCTCGACGGCACCCGGACCTTCGATCTCGAGGGCAGCGTGCAACGCGATGTCTCGACCGTGAGTGGACTCACCGGAATCGACCTGCTGCCGTCCTCGCTGGACCTCATCGAGCTGGCCGAGGAGCTGAGCGCCCATCGGGTCACCGCCGACGACCACCTGGCGGCCGTGGAGGTCCTGCGGAGCGCGCTGGAACCGATCGCCGGGAATTACGACTACATCCTCATCGACTGTCCGCCCAATGTCGGACCGTTCAGCCTCAACGGATTGGCGATGGCCGCCGGCTATCTGATCCCGACCATCCCGGATGTGCTGTCCACCTATGCGATTCCGCACATCCAGCGTCAGGTCGCGGATTTCGGCGCCGAACTGGGACGCGACATCGTCGAACTGGGGGTCGTCATCAGCAAGTACCGGGCGTCGTCGGCTCTCCATCAGGACACGGTGCGGCGACTGCGGCGGGATGCCACGATCCAGAACGTCCTGCCGACCTATGTGCACGAGGGCAATGCGATCGGCGCGGCAGCCGACTTCACGTCCTGGCCCAGCCTGCACGCGAAATACGGTTACCACGGACACTACGAACAGCTCCGCGACCTCACTCGCGCGGTCATGGTCGAGGCCGGCGCCAAACTCTCCGCGACCCTCCCGAGTTCCCGCGTCCCATTCGATCAACTGACGCCGAAGCCCAGCTCAAGCGTCTAAATTCGTCTCAGCCGACCGACCGGGCGGCGTCTCGATTCCTCCTCAAGGGGTTCCCACCATGCGTAAAGTCCACATCACTTCGGTTCTCGGCGCCGCGGCACTGGCCGTCGCCCTCACCGCGTGCGGTTCCGACGACTCGGACTCGGCATCGGCAGGCACCGACGCGGAGGCGACGGTGACCGTCGACGGTCAGGAACTGGAACTGGCGGACAAGACGGTCGGGTGCACGGACGCCGCCGGCAAGGTGACGATCGGGATCGGTGCGGGCTCGGGGGCCTCGGGTATCGGGGTCGTGCTGACGTCGGGCGATTCCCCCGAGGTCGAGTCCGTGGGTCTCGGCTCACTCGACGGAGTCACCCTGGGCTACCAGAAAGGCGCAGGCGGCGGCAGTGCAGACGTCACCAAGGACGGCGACACCTACACGGTGACCGGCGAGGCATCCGGTGTCGATCTCGCCAACCCGACCGAACCGGTCACCAAGTCCTACGAGATCAAGGTGACCTGCCCCTGAGAAGGATTCCCCGGTGCCGGGTCTCGATCCGGTGACAGGACCGGTCTCGATGTGTACACGTTTCTCTCGGTGCCGGTTTGAGCGTCGCCGTTCTGGGTACGTTGACGGATGTAGCAGATCGAACGATCTTGCGATCGGATGATTCGCTCATCGGATCAACGACGACCTCAGGAGGCAGTAATGCTGGGAATTGGCATCATCGCGTGGATCATCATCGGCGGATTGGCCGGCTGGATCGCCAGCAAGATCATGAAGACCGATGCACAGCAGGGGATCATCCTCAACATCGTGGTCGGTGTCATCGGCGGGCTCCTCGGCGGCTGGCTGCTGACCCTGTTCGGGGTCGACGTGGAAGGTGCCGGTTGGATCTTCAGCTTCATCACCTGTCTGGCGGGTGCGTGCATCCTGCTGTTCCTCGTCAAGCTGGTGACCGGGCGGCGCGGACACACCCGCGTCTGAGGTCACTCGGACCCACCGCTCGACTCCGCCCCGGCCCGCGTTCCCTCGGAACGCCGGCGCCGGGGCGGAGTCGTGTCGGTGCCCGGTGCATGTGCGTACGTTGGATTGGGTACGAGGACATGGCGACCGCACAAGTGAGCAACCGAAAGTGAGCATCCAGTGACTCGAGTGGCGATCATCGGCGGACACGGCAAGATCGCACTGCGGCTGGCCCGGATACTGACCGCCCGCGGTGACGAGGTGACCTCGATCATCAGGAACCCCGAACACGCCGAGGACGTCGCGGACACCGGCGCCGTGCCCGTGGTCGCCGACGTCGAGACGCTCGACACCACCGGGATCGCCACCGCGATCTCCGGCCACGACGCGGTGGTGTGGACCGCGGGCGCCGGCGGCGGGGATCCGGCACGGACGTACTCCGTCGATCGTGATGCCGCGATCCGGTCCATGGACGCCGCCGTCCGCGCGGGGGTGCACCGCTACGTGATGGTGTCCTACTTCGGCGCGGGCCCCGACCATGGCGTGCCCGAAGACAATTCGTTCCACGCCTATGCCGAGGCGAAGGCGGCCGCGGACACGTATCTGAAGTCCACCGAGCTCCGGTGGACGATCCTCGGACCCAGCCGGCTGACCGACGAAACCGGGACCGGCAGTATCACTCTGGGTGGCGATCGGGTCGAGGGGGACGAGGTGAGCCGTGACAACGTCGCCCAGGTGGCGGCGGCCGTCCTCGACCATCCCGCCGCCGTGCACGAGGTGATCGAGTTCAACGACGGCGACACCCCGATCCTCGATGCCTTCCCGCGATCGTGAGGACGTCGGTACTCCTGGGATCGGTTCCGGTCCGGGACGTCCGGCGGACATCTCCGGCGTCCTGACCTCCCTTCGCGAGATCGTCGGCGATGCGAATGTCCTGACCGACGCCGACGCGACGGCGGGCTTCCTGACCGACTGGACCGGCCGGTACCGCGGTGAGGCCGACGCGGTCGTCCGGCCCCGCACCACCGGCGAGGTCTCGCGCGTGATCGCCGAATGCGACCGCTCGGGCATCCGGATCTGCGTGCAGGGCGGTAACACCGGGCTCGTCGGCGGTTCCGTCCCGCCGCCCGGTGGCGGCGCGAGCGATCCGCGGATCGTGCTGTCGACGGTGCGGATGACCGACATCGACGAGGTGGACACCGTGGGCCGGTGCGTCGGCGTCCAGGCGGGCGCGACCGTCGAGTCCATCGACCGGCGTGCGGGGGAGTCCGGTCTCTCCTTCGGCATCGACCTCGCCTCGCGCCAGAGCGCGACCGCGGGCGGGGTCGTGGCGACCAATGCCGGTGGGACGCGGATGATCCGCCGGGGCAACGCGAGGTCGCAGATCCTCGGGATCGAGGCGGTCCTCGCCGACGGCAGAGTCCTCCGCCGGTGGACCTCGCTGGTCAAGGACAACGTGGGATACGACCTGCCGTCCCTGCTCGCCGGCAGCGAAGGAACCCTGGCGGTGATCACCCGCGTCCTGTTCAGGCTCGTCACGCCGCCGACGGCCGCCACGGTCGCGGTCGCGTCGGTCGAGCGGGTCGAGAACGCCATCGACCTGATCGGGGCCGCGTCGTCGGCGGGGCTGACCGTCGAAGCCGCCGAACTGATGACCGAAGCGGGTGTCGCACTCGTCTCCGACCACGGGCACCGGCGACCGACCACCACGCCGGGCCCCTACTACGTGCTCGTGGAGCTGTCGGGGACCGGTGACATCGAGTCGGCGGCAGCCGAACTCCTCGCCGCCACCCCCGGGATCGTCGACGCCGTCCTGGAACCGGCTCCGGCCCGCGCGCTCTGGGCCGCCCGCGAAGGCCACACCGAGGCCATCGCCCGGTCGAGTTCGACGCCGGTCGTCAAGCTCGACATCTCGGTGCCCATCAGAGCCCTGCCCGAGGCGTTCGCGGAACTGTCCCGAGTCGGTGCGGACGGCGCATTCCCTTGCCGGCCAATCCTCTTCGGGCACGTCGGGGACGGCAACATCCACGTCAACCTGCTCGACGTTCCGCCCGAGCACGTGACCGCGGTGACCGACTCCGTGTTCGGGATCGTGGCCGCCAACGGGGGCAGCATCAGTGCCGAGCACGGAATCGGGCGCGCGAAAGTGGCCTGGACGCACCTCGGTCGCGACGCCACCGACCTCGCGACCATGCGGGCGATCAAGGCGGCGCTCGACCCGCGGGGTCTGCTGAATCCGGGGGTGTTGTTCGGGTGAGCGCCGTGCCTCGGGCGGGAACCGCGCGGCGCGCACGGCGAGCGCGTGGAAATGCTGCGATCATGCACGGGTGGCTGATGTGAACCTCGATCGGTTGACCGCACTCGCTCACCG
The DNA here is from genome assembly GCF_000143885.2 of Gordonia sp. KTR9. Classification (NCBI taxonomy): domain Bacteria; kingdom Bacillati; phylum Actinomycetota; class Actinomycetes; order Mycobacteriales; family Gordoniaceae; genus Gordonia; species Gordonia sp. KTR9. The sequence goes on along the minus strand of NC_018581.1, from coordinate 4,064,095 downwards.
CTACGGCGTCGCCACCAGCTACGTCGGCTGGGGCGAGAAGCGTCACGACGTGGACCCCGAGACACTGGTCGCGGTCCTGCGGGCGCTCGAGGTGCCCGCGGGGTCGCCCGAGGAGATCGAGGAGTCGATCCGCGAGATCGACGAACAGCCGTGGCGCGAGTTCGTCCCGGCGGTGACGGTCGTGACCGAGGGCTCGGGCGCCACGTTCGCCGTCCACGTCCCGCACGGTCATCTGGTGAAGGTGTGGATCGTCAGCGAGACCGGCGAGGACGTCGCGGCTCCACAGCTCGACGTCTGGGTCGAACCGCGCGAGGTCGACGACGCCCTCGTCGGCCGCGCGACGTTCGCCGTGCCCGATGACCTGCCGCCCGGGTATCACCAGATCAAGGCACTCGACCTCGACGACTCGTCGGCGTCGAGTGCGCCGCTGATCGTCACGCCGCGTCGCCTGCACACCGCGGACCGGTTGATCGGCCGCAAACGGTGGGGACTCGCCGCGCAGCTGTACTCGATCCGATCGGCGGATTCGTGGGGCGTGGGCGACTTCGCGGATCTCGCCGGCATCTGCGAGGTGGCCGCGAGCGCGTACGGCGCCGACTTCGTCCAGGTCAATCCGCTGCATGCGGCCCAGCCGCAGGCGCCGATCGAGGCGTCCCCGTATCTGCCGGTGACGAGGCGCTTCGTCAATCCGCTCTATATCCGGATCACCGACATCCCCGAACTGGACGGGCTGTCGAAGTCGCAGCGCAAGTGGGTCAAGGCGCTGGGTCGCAGTTTCCTCACCGAGAACACCGCGACCGACAAGATCCGGCGCAACAAGTCCTTCCGCGCCAAGATGGAGGCGCTCGAACTGATCTACGGCGTCCCGCTCGTACCCGCGCGTGCAAGCGCCTACCGCGACTTTCGGCGTCGGGAGGGCAAGGGCCTCAAGCGTTTCGCGACGTGGTGCGCACTCGCCGAACGCTACGACGCCGACGACCCGCGCTGGCACGGAAAGTTCCTCGACCGCGCGTACATGAAGAAGAAGCGCCGAAAGCTGGCCAGGCGCATCGACTTCTACATGTGGCTGCAGTGGATCTGCGACGAACAGCTCGCCACCGCCGCGCATGCGGCGCGCTCCGCGGGCATGGGGATCGGCGTGATGGCCGATCTCGCGGTGGGTGTCGCACGGCACAGCGCCGACGCGTGGGCGCTGGGCGACGTGCTCGCCTCCGGGGCGACCGTGGGAGCGCCGCCCGACGGCTTCAACCAGCAGGGACAGGACTGGGACCAGCCGCCGTGGCATCCCCGGCGCCTCGCCGAGGCCGGGTACGAGCCGTACCGCGACATGATCCGCACCGTCCTGCGACATGCGGGAGGTGTGCGCGTCGACCACATCCTCGGACTGTTCCGGCTCTGGTGGATTCCCGACGGGAGCAGTCCGGCTCACGGGACCTACGTGCACTACGACAGCGAAGCACTGATCGGCATCCTGGCGCTCGAGGCGCAACGCGCCGACGCGGTCGTCGTCGGCGAGGATCTCGGGGTCTTCGAGCCGTCGGTGCAGGACTCGCTCCGCGAGCGCGGAATCCTCGGCACCTCGATCCTCTGGTTCGAACAGGGACCCGACGCGGCAATCCCGCCCGAGGACTACCGCGAGCTGTGCCTGACCTCGGTGACGACGCACGACCTGCCGCCGACCGTGGGATATCTGGCGGGCGACCACATCACGCTGCGATCGCGGCTGGGCCTGCTCGCCTCCGGTGAGGACGCCGAGCGGGCCCGGGACGCGCGCGAACGCGATGCGGTACTCGAACTGGCCTACGAGCGCGGACTGCTCTCCCGGGACACCCCGCTGACAGATCCCAAGGTCGTCGACGCCCTGTACGCGGTGATCGCACGGACCCCGTCGGTGCTGCTGAGCGTCGCTCTGGTGGACGCGGTGGGGGAGCGGCGGATTCAGAACCAGCCGGGCACCGACAGCAGCCAGTATCCGAACTGGTGTGTCCCGCTGGCCAATACCGAGGGCGACGTCGTCCTCGTCGAGGATCTCGTCAGCAGCGTGCGGTTCCGCAGGCTGGTGTCGGTGCTCAACGAGTCGGGCGTGCCAGGTTCCTGACGGACACGATGGTCAGCACGAGCGCGACGAGGGCCAGCACGGCGACTCCGATGTTGAAGGCGATCCCGGCGGGCCGAAGACCCCAGTACTGCGCGGTGATCCCCTGGCCGACGATCGGGATGGAGATCGCCACGTAGGCGACGACGAAGTAGGTCGAGGTGACCTCGGCCTTGCGTCCGGCCGGCGTCGCGGCGACCACCGACGCCAGGCCCTTGCTGAACGACATGCCCTGCCCCACACCGCAGATCACCGCGCCGCCGAGCAGCGCCGGGGTCGACGCGGCGACCAGCCCCAGGATCGACAGGCCCGTTCCGAGGATGAGGAGGGCGCAGCCGGCGATCAGCGCCGGCTCGGTGGGCATCCGACCTATGACGATCTGAGTGAGTGCCGAGGACGCGAACAGCACGAACACCAGGAATCCGGTGAACGCGTGGTCGTCGATACCGAGGATGTTCGTGACGAAGGAGGGCATCACGGAGGTGAAGGTGCCCATCACCGCGAACCCGGCGAAGGCCGCGATCGACGCCCGGACGAACACGCCGCGGATGTCGGCGGGCACCGACAGTCTCTGCACGCTCAGCCGGACGCCCGGGACGACGTCGACGGTCTCGGGGAGTCGCCAGATGCCGACGAAGACGAGGACCAGCAAGACGAGATCGAGCACGAACGGGGTGTGCAGCGGGGCCGGTGCGTACTCGGCGAGGAGGCCGGCGATCAGCGGACCCAGGCCCAGGCCGCCGATGTTGGCGGCGGTCGCCACCGCCGGCGCGCGTCCCCGCCACGAGGCCGGGGCGAGTTCGATGACGGCGGTGGTGGCGGCGCCGGCATAGATGCCGGCGGACAGCCCGGACAGCACGCGGCCCAGCAGCAACTGCCAGACGGGGCCCGCGGTCAGGAACACCACGGCGCTGACCGCCGACAGGATCGCACCGGCGATGAGCATCTTGCGGCGACCGATGACGTCGGACCAGCGTCCGAAACCGATCAGCGCGGCGATGACCCCGGCCGCGTACACGGCGAAGATCACGGTCGTGGTGGTGACGCCGAAGCCGAGTTCCTCGCCGTAGATCGCGTAGAGCGGCGTGGGCAGCGTGGTGCCCAGCATGATCACCGTGAAGGCGTAGACGGCCGCGGCGAACGATGCACCGAAAGGGGCGGAGGAGGAGGCGGGGACACTCGAACGGTCAGACATGGCAGCCGACACGCTACCGCCGCGGCCCTGGTCCAGCGCTGTGTGCTGAGTTACGGTTACTGGTGGTAACAGTTAACTTCCGCAGTGTAGCAAGTTGGGGGTGTGTCGGATGCAACCAGAACTCGACGTCGTGATCGTCGGTGCCGGCTTCGGCGGGATGGGCGCCGCGATCGAACTCAAGCGTCAGGGCTTGGACAACATCGCGATCCTCGAGCGCGAAGACGATCTGGGCGGCACGTGGCACGTGAACCACTACCCCGGACTGGCCGTCGACATCGCCTCGGTCACCTACTCCTATTCGTTCGAACCCAATCCGTACTGGTCCCGACTGTTCGCGCCGGGCGCCGAGCTCAAGCGCTACGCCCACCACGTCGCGGACAAATACGACCTCAAGCGGCACATGGAGTTCGGCACCCGCGTCGAGTCCGCGTCATGGGACCCCGAGGATCAGCTGTGGCGTGTCCGGACAGGTGACGGCGGTGAGCGGACCGCCCGCTACCTGGTGACCGCGACGGGATTCCTGTCACAGCCGCACGTCCCCGACTTCCCCGGGATCGAGAACTTCGCGGGCACCATCCTGCACACCGCTGCCTGGGACGACGGATTCGACTTCGCGGGCAAGAAGGTCGCCGTGATCGGCACCGGCGCCACGGCCGTCCAGCTCATCCCGGAGATCGCCGCCCGTGCCGACACCCTGACCGTCTTCCAGCGCACCGCCATCTGGGTGGTCCCCAAGATCGACTTCGCGATCCCCGCGGTCGTGCAGCGGCTGTTCCGCCGGATCCCGCTCACCCAACGCGCTGCGCGAGGAGTCAATTCGTCGCTGCTGGAACTGTTGATGGTGTTCGGCGTCCTGCACTACAAGCAGGTCAAGCCGGGCAACAAGCTGGCCGCCCGACTGGCCAAGGCCCACCTGCGCGCGCAGATCGACGACCCGGAGCTGCGGCGGAAGCTCACTCCGGACTACGACTTCGGATGCAAACGCCCGACCTTCTCCAACACCTACTTCGCCAGCTTCGCCAAGCCGAACGTGACGCTGGAGACCAGCGGCATCGCCGGTCTCGAAGCCGATGCCATCCTGGCCGCCGACGGCACGCGCACCGAGATCGACACCCTCGTCCTCGCCACCGGGTTCAACCTCTGGGACGTCAACTTCCCGGCATTCGACATCATCGGCCGGGACGGGCGCAACCTCGGGAAGTTCTGGCGCGAGAACCGTTTCCAGGCCTACGAGGGCGTGACTGTCCCCAAGTTCCCGAACCTGCTGTCCCTCAACAGCCCGTACTCCTACAGCGGGTTGTCGTACTTCACGACCATCGAGGGACAGATGAAGCACATCGCGCGACTGTTCGGTGAGCTCCGTCGCCGCGGGCAACGCACCTTCGAGGTCACCGAGGCGGCCAACGATGCCTTCCTCGACGAGGTGACCGACCGCCTGCAGTCGTCGGTGTTCTACAACGGGGACTGCGCGACCTCACGCAGTTACTACTTCAACCAGCACGGCGAGGCGACGCTCCTGCGGCCGGCATCGACGTTGCGCACCCTGCGCGAGATGAACTCGTTCCCGTTGCGCGACTACGAGTTCAGCTGAGCGCACCGGGGCGCGCCGGCGGGAAGGCTTGTCTCACAACAGCTCCCTGAGGAGCGAGCTTGCGAGCGTCCACCGGTCCCTGAGGAGCGAGCTTGCGAGCGTCACGAAGGGTTGAGCAACTCCGGACCGTTGTTCGCGACCCGGTTGACCAGTGGGGCGACCTCGCGGATCGCGATGGCGTCGACCAGTGACCGGGCGGGTGGCGCGAACAGCTCGTCGGGCGCCCGGCCATCCGGATCGAGCCAGGCATCCCAGCTGTCGTACGCCATGATCAGCGGCATCCGGTCGTGCACGTCGCGCAGCTCGCCGACCGCATCGGTGGTGAGGATGGAGCAGCTGAGCAGCGGCGGGGCCGGTTCGGCCGTGTCGGCGTCGGTCTTGGGATGCCAGACCGACCACAGGCCCGCCATGAAGAGCCGGGTCCCGTCCTGCGGGGACATGAAGAACGGGATCTTGGTGGGTTTGCCCTTGCTGTCGACCGGACCCTTCTTCCACTCGTACCACCCGTCCATCGGTACGAGGCAGCGCCGCGACTTGACCGACGAACGGAACGAACTCTTCTCCGCCGCACTCTCGGCGCGGGCGTTGAACAGCAGCGGCCCCTTGCCGACCTCTTTGGCCCACGGCGGCACCAGTCCCCAGCGCATCGCCCGCACCCGCAACAACGGATCGTCGTCGGGATCGTCGGGCGAGTGGCGCTTGACGACGGTCATCACCGTCGTCGTCGGTGCCACGTTGTAGTTCACGCCGGGCGGGCGGGGAGTGGCATCGAGATCGGTGGAGTCCTCACCCGCCGGTTCGGGTACCTCGTTGACGGCGTCGATCTCCGCCGCGAGCTTCGCCGGGTCGGTGGTCACCGCATAGCGTCCGCACATGGTGTCCATGCTGCCCTAGTGGGGGCGACTAGGCGGCGGCGATGTCGGCGACCACGGCCTCGGTGACCGACACCAGATCCGCCGGGGCCAGTTCGATCTCGAGCCCGCGCTTGCCTGCGCTGCACAGCACGCGGTCGAACCCCGTGGCCGAGGAGTCGATCACCGTGGGCAGCAGGGTGCGCTGACCGACGGGCGAGACACCGCCGAGGACATAACCGGTGGTCCGGGTGACCGCCTTGGCCTCGGCCATGGTCGCCTTCGACGCACCGAGCGCGGCCGCCGCCGACTTCAGCGACAGCTTGCCGGGCACCGGGACCACCGCGACGGCCAGACCGGATCGCCCGCCGCCGGAGAGTTCGATGACCAAGGTCTTGAAGATCTGCTCGGGCCGCACCCCGAGGGTGTCGGCGAGTGCGGCGACGGCCTCCGCGCCGTAGGCCTCCGAACGCGGGTCGTGTGCGTACCGGTGTACGGAGTGGGCGATCCGAGCATGTTCGAGTGCGGCGATCGCCGGAGTGGATGCCATCGTCGGTTACCTCCTGGTGGTGAGCGGGGTCGCGGGGGTGGCGCGAGAGGCCTCCGCCGGGATCGGCCCGCCGCGATCGCAACGGCGTCCCGGGAACAAACCGCCCGTCGCGCTCTGTTGGGACTGTTCGGACAGCGGACGTAGGGAAACGGACACGAAGGAGGTCGGGAGGCATATGAGCACAGCGGCCGTGATGGAGCTCCCGCAGCGCACCGAGCCGAGGTCACTCTCGGTGGGGGACGGGTCGGTAAGCTTGATCGACAACATCTCCGTGATGCCTCCCATCGAAGGGATCGTAGTGTCCGACACAGAAGCATCCGACACAGAGTCGTCCGGCCCGGGGTCGTCCGGCCCGGCACAGTCGGCGACCGGCCGGTCCGGTACCGCCAAGGCACCCCGCCGGGCCGATCCGAGCGAATCGCCGGAGCAGCTGACCGAGCGGTTCGAGCGCGACGCGCTGCCGCTGCTCGACCAGATGTACGGTGCCGCGCTGCGGATGACCCGCAATCCCGCCGACGCCGAGGATCTGGTCCAGGAGACCTACATCAAGGCGTTCACCGCGTTCGCCTCGTTCCGGGAGGGCACCAACCTCAAGGCCTGGCTCTACCGGATTCTCACCAACACCTACATCAACGGCTACCGCAAGAAGCAGCGTCAGCCCGCGCAGTACCCGACCGACGAGATCACCGACTGGCAGATCGCCGCGACCGCCGAACACACCTCACAGGGGTTGCGGTCGGCGGAGATCGAGGCGCTCGACGCCCTTCCCGACGACGAGATCAAGGCCGCGCTGCAAGAACTGCCGGAAGACTTCCGGATGGCCGTGTACTACGCCGATGTGGAAGGCCTGCCGTACAAGGAGATCGCCGAGATCATGGACACCCCGATCGGTACCGTCATGTCCCGACTGCATCGCGGACGCCGACAGCTGCGTGAGCTGCTGGCCGACGTGGCGCGCGAGCGCGGGTTCAACCGTTCCGCACGTGCGACGGATGCGGAGGTGGCCCGATGAGCGACGTCGATCCGGAGCTGACCCAGCTCGACTGCTCCGCCGTCATCGCCGACGTCTGGCTCCTGCTGGACAACGAGTGCGACCAGAACGCGCGCGAACGACTCCAGGGCCATCTCGACTCCTGCCCGTCCTGCCTGGCGCATTACGGCATCGAGCAGCAGCTCAAAGCGCTCGTCAATCGCAAGTGCGGCGGCGATCAGGCCCCGCAGGGGCTGCGCGACCGTTTGCGCATCGAGATCCGCAAGACCGTCATCGTGCACGAGGTCTCGGAATCCGAGCGCTGACCCCGACGAACACCGGACAACGCAGAACACACGAAAAAGCCCGGGCGGCCTGATGGCCGTTCCCGGGCTTTTTTCTGCTCGTTCGCCGAGACCGCGGTGAGCGGTGATCAGGCGTTGGGGCGCTTGCCGTGGTTGGCAGCGCTCTTCTTACGAGCGCGCTTCTTGCGTCCACGCTTTCCCATGACGCATCTCCTTCGTTGCGGGGCGGGTGCCGCCTGGGGCGGGTCCGCCGTGTACGGGTTTCAGCCGTGTGCTGAGACAACCCTGGCATCGGCCGGGGAGGACATCCCTGGTGTCATCCGGGGAAGACATCCCTGGTGATCGGGACATCACAGTGTCTCAGGGATTCTCCCATGCGCCAAAAACACCTCCGCGCACGCCCCCGGCACCGGACCGTCCGGGTACGACGCCGTGGGCTAATTTAGGTGCATGGCAGAAGACGTGGTGGCAGAGATCGTCGCGAGTGTCCTCGAGGTGCGCGTCGCTGCGGGCGAGCAGATCGAGGTCGGCGACACGCTCGTCCTGCTCGAGTCGATGAAGATGGAGATCCCCGTGCTGGCAGAGGAGCCGGGCACGATCGCCGAGGTCAAGGTCGAGGTCGGCGATGTGATCCAGGCCGGCGATGTGATCGCCGTCTTCGAGTGACCGTGTCGCGCCCCCGCCGGCCGGTCGACGTCGCCGTCTCCTGAGATGTCGACCCTCTCCGACCTCCTCGCCGAGCACACCACGCTGTCCGACTCGGCCGCCGCCCACCTGCAGCGACTCGTCGCCGAATGGCAACTCCTCGCCGATCTGTCCTTCGCGGACTTCCTGCTGTCGGTGCGCACGGAGGCCGGGGCGGTGGTCACCGTCGCGCAGTGCCGTCCCAACACGGCCTCGACGGTCTTCCCGACCGATGAGGTCGGCCGCGTCATCGACACCGAGGCGCACCCGCAGGTGCTGCGCGCCTTCACCTCCTCCCGCATCCTGCGCGACGAGGACCCGACCTGGTCCGGTGCGACGGCCATGCGTCAGGAAGCCGTCCCGGTCGGTTACGACGGCGAGGTGATCGCCGTGGCGACCCGGGCGGTGGATCTCACGCACCCACGCCTGCCGTCGCCGCTCGAACTCGCATACCAGGACTCCGCCGACGACCTGTGCCAGATGGTGGCCGACGGCACCTTCCCGCACGAGGAGGGCAATCCGCGCGGATTGTCGACTCCGCGGGCCGGTGACGGATTCGTGCGGCTCGACGGCCAGGGCATGGTCACCTACACCAGCCCGAACGCGCTGTCGGCATTCCACCGGATGGGGTGGACCGCCGAACTCAACCACACGCACCTGTCCGACGTCGTCAAACAGCTCATCACCGAACCGTTCGAAGCCGACGACGTCGCCCTGATGCTCGACATCGCGGCCGGGGTGACCGAGGTCCCGACCGGTCCCTACCGCGACATCGGGATGCGGGTGGAGGCCGATGCGCGACGCGCGACGGCCCTGATACGCGCCGTCCCGCTCCGTCCGCGGGGGGACGTCACCGGAACCGTGGTCCTGATCCGGGACGTCACCGAGGTCAAGAGGCGCGATCGCGCACTGATCAGCAAGGACGCGACCATCCGCGAGATCCACCACCGGGTGAAGAACAATCTGCAGTCGGTGTCGGCACTGCTGCGACTACAGGCGCGGCGCACATCCAACTCCGACGCACGCGAGGCCCTCAACGAGGCGGTCCGGCGAGTGGCGTCCATCGCACTCGTCCACGAGCTGTTGTCGGGCAGTGTCGACGAGGAGGTCGACCTCGACGAGGTCGTCGACCGGCTCGTCCCGATCCTGATCGATGTCGCGTCGGGGGAGGCGAGGGTGGCTGTGCGCCATCGTGATCGGCTCGGCGTGCTGACCGCCGAACTCGCGATGCCACTGGTGATGGTCCTCACCGAACTCATCCAGAATGCGATCGAACACGGCTTCGACGGGGCGCCGCCCGACGACGCCGAGATCTCGGTCGTCGCCGAACGAGATGTACGTGGTCTGCGAATAGCCGTCCGCGACAACGGTTCCGGGCTACCCGAGCACTTCGACCTCGCCACCTCGGATCATCTCGGCCTGCAGATCGTGAAGACCCTGGTGTCGATCGAACTCGGAGGCGAACTGGACATCCGCGCCAATCCTGGCGGGGCGGGAACCGAAGTGGGTGTGTACATTCCGCTGCGCTCCTGAGCGCGTAAATCGCGAAGCGGTTGGGCGGCACCGGCTTCGCCGGACGCGGCGAGGCGCGAACACGAAAAAACCCGGCCGTGGCCGGGTTTTTTCGAATCCGGAACAGGGCCGGCCGCGAGGGCCTAGACGCTGCTCCGGGTACGCGTACGTGCGGTACGGCGCTTGAGTGCGCGTCGCTCGTCCTCGCTCATGCCGCCCCAGACCCCGGCATCCTGACCGGACTCGAGAGCCCACGACAGGCAGTCGGCGGTGACGGGGCACCGTGCGCAGACGAGCTTCGCGTCGGCGACCTGCGCGATGGCCGGGCCGCTGGTCCCCACGGGGAAGAACAGTTCCGGATCCTCGTCGCGACAGATGGCCTTGTGACGCCAGTCCATTCCACTACTCCTTCGGGCGCGTTTGCACCACTCGATCGTCTAACTGGTGATTGTTGGCTGTAACTCTCAGTTCACGCGGCGCACCAAATGTTTCCGCGTTGTTGCTTGTGAATACTTTCACGAATCGAGCCGAAGTCAATGGGTTTGCTTAACACGTGGGCAACATCACGTCGCTCGCCTAGCACTTCGGTCTCGGACTCCCAGAGGGGGGCCCAGGCTGTCTGTCTCACGGCCTTGTAGTAGCCTACTCGTCTCGCGCCGGTGCTGTCGATGACTTTCTGCTGGTCGCGCCCCTGTCGCCGGCGAAAATTGCCCGTGACGTGGTCGGACGCTCCGGGGTATTCTTCACCACATGCGCCGACGATGTTGATCCACACCGCATGAACGGACCCGCCGAAGGCTGACAGCCGCGGCGGTGGGTGCCGCCCTCCTCGAAGACCTCATCCCGTTCTACCCGCTCTACGCCGTCCTCTTCGCCGACCCCGGCGTCCCCGGTGCCGGCCTCGGGCCCGCCGAGATCTCGGCACTGTTCGTCGTCTGGTCGGTCTCGTCGGTGATCGTCGAGGTCCCCACCGGTGTGCTGGCCGACCGGATGTCCCGACGGAAGCTGCTGACCGCCGGTCCGCTGATCACTGCTTCCGGCTTCGCGCTGTGGACGGCGGCGCCGTCGTTTCTCGCCTTCGCCGCCGGATTCGTCCTGTGGGCCCTCGGCGGTTCGCTGCGCTCCGGCACGACCCAGGCCCTGGTCTACGACGAGCTCGCCGGTCTCGGGCGCGCGCGTGACTACGCGCGTCTGTCCGGACTCATGCGGGCCGCCGCGGCCCTCGGGGTGATCGGCGGCACCGCCCTGGCCGCGCCGTTGTTCTCCTGGGGCGGCTACGAGGCGGTGGGCATCGCCAGCGTCGTCTCATGCCTGCTGTGCTCGCTGATGTCGGCGATGCTGCCCGAGACGCGCGCCGGCCGGGACGGCACCCCGGCGGACACGTCGGAGTCCGATGGACCCGACCCCGGCGATGCGGACCCGGGAGCGGGCTGGCTCGCGATCGTGCGCAGTGGCAGGCGTTCGCTGCGGACACAGCCGGTGGCGCGGCGGATGTTGCTGTTGGGTGTGGCCCTGACCTGGGTCGCTGCGCTGGACGAGTACCTGCCGTTGCTGATCGGGGCATTCGTGGGCGAGGCGGAGAACGCCGACGCGGTCGGCGCCCCGGGGACCGATCCGGGCGCGATCGCGCTGCTGATGATCGTGGTCTCGATCGGCGACATCGGGGGAGCGCTCGCCGCGGGACGGTTCCGGTCGGTCGCGGCGATCGGGCCCGCCGTGGGTCTGGGCGCGATCATGCTGATCGGGGCGTCGCTGTGGGGGCATCCGGTGGGTGCGCTGGGTATCGCCGTCGCGTTCGGAATCCTGGGCTGGGCGCGGGTCGTCGCCGACGCCGCGTTGCAGGACCGACTGAGTTCGACGTCGCGGGCCACCGTCACCTCGCTGGCCGGGATGGGCGAGGAAGTCGTCGCGATCCTGGCCTATGCCGGCTGGGCGCTGGGGTCGGTGTGGCTCGGGCCGGCCGGACTGTTCGCCGTCGCCGCGCTGCCCTACGTCGTGGTGTCGGCGCTGCTGATCGGCGGTGCGATGACCGTGAGGGCCTCGCGGCGGTGACGAAACCGCAAGTCGCGGAACGCCCCGATGTAGTCGCCGTCCATCTGCACATCGATCGGCGCCTCGGCGCGGAAGCACACCTCGTCGACATCGTCGTCCCGAAAGAGGTGGCGCGCCTTGGGATCTGCCTGGGACAGGAGCCGGGCCGCCAGCGGGAGATTGCGGAGCACGCCGGTGGAGGTCGCCACGAACACGCCGAGTCCGGTGTGGAAACCGGTGTCGGGATTGGTGCGGATCTCGCGCGGTCCGAGGTAGGTCCAGGGGCTGGTGTTCGACACGAAACCGAAACGGGCGCCGGTGATCCGGTCGCGCCCGGGGATCTCGACGTCGAACGTGGCCGACGACCCGGACTGTTTCAGGAAGCTGCTGATCGTGGTCCACAGGTATCGGGCCGGGGTCGCGGTCTTGCCCGCGTGGCGTTTGTCCTCCATCGCGTGGATGACGACCGCATCCATGCCCATGCCCGTGTTGAACAGGAACCACCGGTCGTCGGTGTGTCCGAGACCGATGCGGCGGCTCTGTCCGGTGTCGAGCAGCGAGATGATCTGCTGCGTCGCGAGAAGTGGATCGGGGTCGATCCCCAACGTCCGGGCGAAGACGTTGGCGCTGCCGCCGGGGATCACGGCCAGCGACGGGCGTCGACCGTCGGGGTCGCTCGTCGACGGCGGGTCGAGGAGTCCGTTGGCGGCCTCGTTCACCGATCCGTCGCCGCCGTGCACGATGACGGTGTCGAAATCCTCGGCGACGGCGCGCGCGGCGAGTTCGAAGGCGTGCCCGCGGTGCGTGGTGAGCTCGACGTCGAGGTGGAAGTGCGCGCTCAGGGTGTGCGCGAGCGCGTCGCGGCCCGCGGGACTGGTCGCGGTGGCGAACGGATTGACGATGAGCATGACGCGCACGACACCCGAGGATATGGGGTCGGCCCCGCCCGCGCGTAATCGCGGCGGTGTCGCAGCGTGATCGGACCGGTGTGCACACCCGGGGCGGGGCGTGCGAGCGCACCAAATATCCTGGGGCGGTGAGCACCGAGAACGGCCGTCCGGAGTCCGACACCGATCCATCGGTGACCCCGCGCCAGATCAAGATCGCGGGTGCGGTGACCACGGTCCAGGGTCTGGTCGGAATTGTGGTCGCGGTGATCCTGGTGGTGCGCGGTCTGGCCGGGCACGAGGAGGCCACGATCAGTGGCTATGGCACCGCGGCCTGGTTCGGCATCATCGGCGGCGGAGTGCTCGTCGGCGGGCTCGCACTGCTCGTCGGTCGGCGCTGGGGACGCTCGATCGCGATGGTGGCCCAGATCTTGTTGCTGCCGGTCGCGTATTACCTGTTCACGAGCGGGTGGCCGGTGTTCGGGGTGCCGCTGGCGCTCGCGGCGCTGGCCGTGCTGGTGATGCTGTTCAGCCCGGCGTCCATCCGCTGGCTCGCCGACGACCTCGAACCCGAACGCTGACGGGCCGCTCCCTACCTGACGTCTTCCACGAGGGCGGCCCCACAGACCGGGGAGCCGTGGCGAAGCCGCCGCGCAATCGGCCCGGACTCTCATCCGACGATCCCGGCCCGGGCGGTCGTACAGTAGGGCGCATGACGCGCATCCTCGCGATTGCCAACCAAAAGGGTGGGGTCGCCAAGACCACCACGGTGGAGTCCCTCGGCGCCGCCCTCGCCGACCTCGACGTCTCGGTGCTCGTCGTCGACCTCGACCCGCAAGGCTGTCTCACCTTCTCGCTCGGGCACGAGCCCGACCAGCTCACCTCCTCGGTTCACGACGTGCTGCTCGGCGACGAGGAGATCGCCGACGTCCTCCTCGACACCGAGGACAAGGTCACCCTGCTGCCGGCGACCATCGATCTCGCCGGAGCCGAGGCGCTGCTGCTGATGCGTCCGGGGCGGGAGTACGCGCTCAAGCGGGCGCTCGCGGAGGTGAGCGAGGATTTCGACGTCGTCATCGTCGACTGCCCGCCGTCGCTCGGTGTGCTGACCCTGAACGGTCTCACCGCGGCCGACGAGGTGATCGTGCCGCTGCAGTGCGAGACCCTCGCCCATCGTGGTGTCGGTCAGCTGTTGCGGACCGTCCGGGAGGTTCAGCAGATCACCAACCCGAACCTCACGATGCTGGGCGCGGTGGCCACCCTGTTCGACGCCCGGACCACGCACAGTCGTGACGTCCTCGCGGACGTGTCTGACCGCTATGACCTGCCGGTGCTCGACCCGCCGATCCCGCGCACCGTGCGTTTCGCGGAGTCCTCGGCTTCCGGGACATCGGTCATGCGGGGCCGAAAGAACAAGGGCGCCACGGCATATCGCGCGCTCGCCGAGAATCTGTGGAAGCACTGGGAGGCCGGCGAGAAGGTCGGTACCTTCGAGGTCTGAGGTCGCCGATCAGCCCGGACCGTAGGCCTCGATGCGCGGTCCGTGCTGCTCGATCACGGAGTCGCCGAGGACACGAAGACTCACCACCGGCGCCGCCGGTTCGCTTCGTGCCAGTGGGATGGACCGGATCTCACGGCCGGTCGCCACGTCCCGGACGCTGATCCCCGTCGCGCTCGGCAGCAGGAGTTGCCCGGCCATCACCTGGCCGGGTCCGAGTGTGCCCGGGACCTGATAGATCGGGTTGAGCGTCTGGGCGTTCAGGACGACCGTCGCCTTGCCGGTCCAGTAGGTGACGATCCCGTCGGAGGAGATCGGGACACTCCCGGCCGGCGGCGTCGCGTCGCCCGCGACGGTGTTGGTCCCGGCCGCGTTGCCGTCGGTGTCGAAACGCCGGATCGCCGGTCCGCTCTCGGCGCCGATCGTCGGTGGTTCGGCCGGCGCGGCCCCGCCGTCGTAGACGGCGATACCCGACGACGACATCGCGATCAGTACCGGCGGCGGTCCGCTCACGTCCCCGGTGATCAGGGTCGACCCGTACTGCTCGACGTTCTCATCGCTCCCGAGCACCGCGCCGAGGACCGTCAGCCGGTACCCGGGGTCGTCGGCGCAGCGTTCGATGACGGCGACGCGATCTCCGGACAACGCCGAGGAGAACAACTCGCAGTCTTCGCGGTCGGGCGCGTCCTCCGGACGTACAGGTGCCTCGACCCGCCCGTACTCGATACCGCGGACGAGGTTGGAACCCCAGGTCTCCATCCGCCGGGACCCCTGCGCGACGACGTACCCCGAGTCGGTCGCGAGCCGGATGTCCGGGTCGGCGTCGCTGGTGCGTGCGCCCTCCCGGCTCCCGGTGCCCGCGTCGAGTGCGGTCACCTCCGAGCATCCCCGGCTGTTGCGGTACACGGCCAGCGCCAGGTCCGAACTCGCCGTCCAGGCGGTGCCGACGGTACACAGATCGAGATCGCGGCTGTACGACCAGAGTTCACGGCCGGTGGCCGGGTCGTGCCCGACCACCCGACCGCCGTTGCCGGTGACCACGGCCGAGGTGCCGATGGCCGGGGCGCTGGTGGCGTCGGAGTCGGCCCGCCACCGGGCGACGAAGCGCTCCGGCACGGTCTCCGCCTGCGCGACCGCGGCGGGCTCGTCCTCGGCCTGCACGCTCGTCGTGTGGCGGACCGGACTGAGGGCCCAGGCGGTGACGCACAGGGCGGCGACGACGACCACGATGGCCGCGGTGACCGCGAGATCGATCGGTCGGCGCCGCTCGGGCCTGACTCGTGCCACGCGGGTCAGCCGCTGGTCAGTCGGCGACCGCTGCGGTGGACTCCGACCCGCCGGGGCGATTGGCGCCCCCGCGACGGCGGCGACGCCGACGCGGTTTCGTGGTGCCGTCAGCGGCCGGCGCGGCGTCGTCGGCCGGTGTCGCGTCGGCGGAGGCGGCGGACTCGGTCGAGGTGGACTCGGCAGCCGATTCCGCGGTCGTCGTGTCGCCGCCCGGCTTCCCGGCACGGGTGCGTCGCCGGGTGCGGTTCGAGCGCTTGCGGGGCTCCCGGTCCTCGCGGGTCTCCCTGGTCTCGTCGGGGTCACGCGGTGGCTTGGGTGCGGCGATGCGGCCGGTCTTCGACTCGGGGATCGACAGATCCGCACGGAGGTGTTCCGACGTCGAGTAGGTCTCCGGCGGGTCCGGGATACCGAGGTTCAAGGCCTTGTCGATGAGTTCCCAGCGGTGCAGTTCGTCCCAGTCGACGAGGGTCACCGCGATACCCGTGCGGCCCGCGCGACCGGTACGGCCGATGCGGTGCACGTAGGTCTTGTCGTCCTCGGGGCACTGGTAGTTGATGACATGGGTGACGTCGTCGATGTCGATGCCGCGGGCGGCCACATCGGTGGCGACCAGCACGTCGATGGTGCCGTCGCGGAAGCGGTTGAGCGCCTTCTCGCGAGCGACCTGACCGAGGTCGCCGTGGACTGCGCCGACCTTGAAGCCGCGCTCGGCCAGATCGTCGGCGACCTTCTGCGCGGTGCGCTTGGTGCGGGTGAAGACCATCGTCGCCCCGCGGCCGTCGGCCTGCAGGATGCGGGCGACGAGCTCGGCCTTGTCCAGGGCGTGTGCCCGGTAGGCGTACTGCTTGGTGCGGTCGTGGACCGCGGAGTCGTTGGCGTTCTCGGCCCGGATGTGGGTCGGCCGGTTCAGGAAGGTGCGGGCCAGGGTGACGATGGGGCCGGGCATGGTCGCCGAGAACAGCATGGTCTGCCGAGGTGTCGGCAGTGCGGACATGATCCGCTCGATGTCGGGCAGGAAGCCGAGGTCGAGCATCTCGTCGGCCTCGTCGAGCACCAGGATCGACACCTTGCCGAGGACGAGGTGACCCTGCTGGGCGAGGTCGAGGAGGCGGCCGGGCGTGCCGACGACGACGTCGACGCCCGACTGCAGTTCGGCGATCTGGGCCTCGTAGGGACGTCCGCCGTAGATCGAGGTGATCTTCAGCGGGCGGGTGGTGCCGTCGGCCAGCGTGACATCGAGAGCAGGTGCGATGACCTGGAGATCGCCGGTCACCTGGACGCACAGCTCACGCGTCGGCACGATGATCAGCGCACGCGGGGTGTTGTCCAGGGGCCGCACGCCCGAGGCGGCGGCGTGGGCGAGGCGGTGCACCAGCGGGATGCCGAAGCCGAACGTCTTGCCCATGCCGGTGCGGGCCTGACCGATCAGGTCGTGTCCCTCGAGGGCGAGCGGCAGGGTGAGTTCCTGGATCGCGAAGGAGTGGGTCTTGCCGTCTGCGGCGAGGGCGGAGACGATGCGCTCGTCGACGCCGAGTTCGGCGAAGGTGGGTGCGGTATGGGTGTCGTCGACGATGGTCGTCTGCACGGCGGAATCGCTCATGTGCGGTTGTGTGCCTTTCTGGGCCGGTCTGCGCGCGATGTGTTTCGGTGCGCGCACGGAGAGGGCTCGAAAGTGCACGCGCATATGTCGTAGTGGCACCGGGGATGTGACCGGGTATCGCGAGAGGGAACTCGCACGTCCCGCGAGTCGACTCGCGAGCAACGCCGTCGCCACATCCACACGCTCGCGCCGGCGAGCACGCGCTCTCGCGCAGCTCAGCGGGCAAGCGACGGGGGGTCCCGTCGGAGTGCACCGCCGTCGAGTGTACTTGGTGCCCGCCCGTGGCCCGCTACCATCATCTCATGGCGCCTGCATCCGACCCTTCCGAGTCGATCCCGTCACCTGCGACGTCCACCTCGGTGGCGTCGGTCGAGATGCGGGATTCGGCGATCGGGAAGCTGTTCGCCGTGCTGCTCGCCGGCGAGTTCGCCGCGTTCCACCGGCTCATCGAGGAGTCGGCGATGGCGCCGGATGTGCCCAGCCGGATCGCGATCGCCCGGATGGCGGCGTCGGAGGTCGGACACTTCGACCGGCTCGCCGAGCGGGTGGAGGCGATGACCGGGCTCGGCGCCGCGGAGGCCGTCGAGCGCTATCGCTCGGTGTTCGACCAGTATCACCGCGCGACCACGCCGAAGACCTGGTACGAGGCGCTGGTCAAGGCCTATGTCGGCGACGGACTGGCCGCCGATTTCTACGCCGAACTCGCCGACATGCTGCCGCCGGACTCGCAGTCCGTGATGGCCGAGGTGATGTCGGAGACCGTCAATTCGCAGTTCGCTCGGGAGCAGGTCCGTGCGGCGGTCGAGGCCGACCCGTCGATCAAGTCGGCGCTGGTCCTGTGGGGCCGTCGGCTGCTCGGCGAGGCGATCACGCACGCGCAATGGGTCCTCGCCGCCGAGGAGGAGGTCACCGATCTGCTCTTCGCCGGAGCCAGCTCGCTGACCGGCGTCGCGGGATTCTTCGACGTCGTCGCGAGCAAACACGCCGACCGGATGGCCGATCTCGGACTCGATTGAGCCGCACCTGACCTCCGTGGTTCCGGCCGGTGGCGTTTCGCTCTCAGCGGAGTGCCTGTCCGGCCGTGGCCCGGCTGCACTAGCCTTGTGCGGCAAGCGTTGTTAGACCAGCGTTGATGACACACCGAGGAGGGCGGCACATGGCCGTGGAAGTGAAGATCGGCATCACCGACAGCCCGCGGGAGCTGACCATCGCGTCGACCCTGACCAGCGACAAGGCCTTTGCGGAGGTCGAGGCGGCACTGGGTGGCAAGCAGCAACTGCTGTCCCTCGTGGACGACAAGGGCGCCCGCTACCTCATCCCGGTCACCAAGATCGCCTATGTCGAGGTGGGCGCATCGGAGAACCGGCGCGTCGGGTTCGGTTCCTGACCGGCCGGCAATAGCTCGACGACAAGGGGCCTGTACGCCGATGGCGTACAGGCCCCTTTCTCGTGTCGTCGGCCGGCGTCAGGCGCCGTTCGAATCAGGCCCGCTCCCGGCGCCGCCCGCCTCGGGATCGGTGGGTTCCGCGTCGGCAGCGGCGGTCTGGCGCGGGAAATGCGACAACCCGCCCCACAGCAGGGCGACCGTCGTGTCGACCGCGGTCTGCTTGTCGACCGGGCGCTTGGCCTCCAGCCAGTAGCGGGCGTTGACCTGGCTGGCGCCGACGAGCCCCGACGCGAGCATGCGTGAACGATAGGGGTCGAGTCCGGAGTCGTGCATGACCAGCCCGTACACCGCGTCGACACAGGCCTCGGTCGCGCCCTCCACCCGGCGGATGACGGCGGGGTCGGAGGCGTCGGAGGAGAAGATCAGCCGGTAGCCCGAGTTGTCCTGGTCGATGAAATCGAAGAATGCCTGGACCGCTGCGCGGACGCGGCGGCGGTTGTCCGTCGTCGTCCGCAGGGCGGTGTTGACGTCGCTGACCAGCTTCTCGGCATGCGAATCGACGACCGCGATGTACAGGTCGAGCTTGGATGGAAAGTGTTGGTACAGAACGGGTTTGCTCACTCCCGCGTGCACGGCGATCTCATCCATGCCGGCGGCGTGGTAACCGCGTTCGACGAAGATCTCACTGGCCGCGTCGAGCAACTGCATACGTCGTGCGCTGCGCGGCAGGCGGGTGCTGCGTCCCGGCACGGCGGATGCGTTGGTTGCGGTCGACATGCCCAAGAGAGTACTCGGGGGAGCTTCTTGCGCAGTATCGGTGGTCTGCTGTGAGAAAGTTGACCGGTGAGCCGCACTGAGGACGGTGGCCCCGGACCCGAACGCGGCCGGGTGCGTGCCAAGGACGTCGGCCCGAGATCGTCGGGACGCCCCAGACCGGACCAGCCGCTACGAGCGCGCTGGGACCCGACCGACGACAGCGGACGACCCCGCGTCGACCGCGATGCGCAGCCCGGATACAAGAAGCAGTCGGCGCTCGGGCGATTCGTCTCGACCTACGGCTGGCGCGCGTACGCCATCCCGGTGCTCTCGATCCTGACGATCGCACTGATCGTCGTCACCGTCCGGGACGGCCGTACCGATGCGCTCGAGCCGGCCGCCGCCGCCAGCCCGGACTCCGCGGCACGCAACACCGACATCAGCAAGGAGACCCGCCCGATCGGCGCGCCCACCGGCGACATCCAGGCGGCCGCGCTGCCCGCCGGGACGCTGCCGCAGGGTGGTCCGTTCACCGAGCGGGCCCGCAAGACCTATCGGGTCCTGCGTGGGGGCGGTCCGCCCATCGGTTCCGGCGGGCAGGTTTACACCTACACGGTGGAGGTCGAGAACGGTCTCGACCCGCAGGACTACGGCGGTGACCCGACCTTCGCGAAGATGGTCGACACGACGCTGGCCAACCCGCGCAGCTGGATCGGTGACGGCCGCGTGTCCTTCCGTCGGGTCGACCGCGGCGAGCCCGACCTGCGCATCACCCTCACCTCCACCGGCACGACCCGAGAGCTCTGCGGCTATCAGATCCGGCTGGAGACCTCGTGTTACTACCCGCCGCAGGCCCGGGTCGCGCTCAACGAGGCCCGCTGGGTGCGCGGTGCCCTGTCGTATCAGGGCGATGACGTCGCCTACCGGCAGTACCTCATCAACCACGAGGTCGGGCACGGCATCGGTTACGAGTCCCACGAGGCGTGCCGCGAGGACGGTGCGCTCGCGCCGATCATGATGCAGCAGTCCTTCGGCGTCGCGAACTCCGAGATCATGGCCCTCGATCCGCAGATGAAGGCCAACCGCACCTTCGTGTGCCGACCCAACCCGTGGCCTTTCCCGACCCGCTGACCCGGGAATGCCGCTGCGGGCCCGGTCGTTGTGCCAGGAGTCCGTAGTCAGCCTGAACAATGGAGGCGTTCGTGTCGTCGCAAGGGTCGCCCACAGGGTCGCTGCCGCCGCTGGTGGAACCGGCCGCGGAGCTGAGCAACGAAGAGGTGGCCCGCTACAGCCGTCACCTGATCATCCCCGATGTGGGAATGGACGGTCAGAAACGTCTGAAGAACGCCAAGGTGCTGGTGATCGGTGCCGGCGGCCTCGGCTCGCCGACGCTGCTCTACCTCGCCGCGGCCGGGGTCGGCACGATCGGCATCGTCGAATTCGACATCGTCGACGAATCCAATCTGCAGCGCCAGGTCATCCACGGCCAGTCCGACATCGGCCGGCCGAAGGCCGAGAGCGCACGGGACTCCATCCTGGAGATCAATCCGTTCGTCACCGTCAACCTGCACGACCAGCGGCTGGAGCCCGAGGGCGCGATCGAACTGTTCTCGCAGTACGACCTCATCCTCGACGGCACCGACAACTTCGCGACCCGGTACCTGGTGAACGACGCCGCGGTCCTCGCGCACAAGCCCTACGTGTGGGGTTCGATCTACCGCTTCGAGGGCCAGGCATCGGTCTTCTGGGAGGACGCCCCGGACGGTCGCGGACTCAACTACCGCGATCTCTACCCGCAGGCGCCGCCGCCCGGGATGGTGCCGTCGTGCGCCGAGGGCGGTGTCCTCGGCATCCTCTGCGCCTCGATCGGCTCGATCATGGGTACCGAGGCGATCAAGTTGATCTGCGGTATCGGTGAACCGCTGCTCGGCCGTCTGATGGTGTACGACGCGCTGGACATGACCTACCGGACCATCAAGATCCGCAAGGATCCCGAAGGTGAACGCGTCGCCGGTCTGATCGACTACGACGATTTCTGCGGTGTCGTCTCCTCGGAGGCGTCCGACGCCGCGGCCGGGTCGACGCTGACCGCCGTCGAACTCAAGTCGAAGATCGACGCGGGGGAGAAGCTGGCGATCATCGACGTCCGGGAGCCCGTCGAATGGGACATCGTCCGCATCGACGGCGCCACGCTCGTCCCGAAGGGCGACATCCTCTCCGGCGAAGGTCTCGCCAAGGTGCCCCACGACCGCCCCACGGTCCTGTACTGCAAGACCGGTATCCGGTCCGCGGAGGCACTCGCCGCGCTCAAGCGAGCCGGCTTCGCCGACGCGACGCATCTGCAGGGTGGCGTGACCGCGTGGGCCAACCAGGTCGACAAGACGCTCCCGGTCTACTGATCTCGGTCGTCGATCCGGGTGTCTGCGCACGTGACTGCCGCGTGCCTTCCGGAAACGGACACCCACGCTCGGTAATCTGGCCAACGTGAACACCGTCGAGCCGCCCGAACATGTGCTGAACACGTTCGGGCTCACCGCCCACCCACCCATCGCGATGGGGGAATCGTGGGCCGGCGGGTGGCGTGTCGGCGAAGTCGTGCTGTCCCTGGTCCCCGACCACGCGCGTGCCGCGTGGTCGGCGTCGGTCCGGGAGTCCCTCTTCGTCGAGGGCATGCGCATCGCGCGTCCTTTCCGCGCCACGGACGGCCGATACGTGGTGTCCGGGTGGCGGGCGGACACCTACATCGCGGGGACACCCGAGCCGCGGCACGACGAGGTCGTCCTGGTGGCCGACCGCCTGCACGAGGCGACCGCCTCGCTCGAGCGGCCCCGGTTCCTGCTGCAGCCGCCGGCCCCGCCGCACACCGACGTCGATGTCTTCACCGCCGCCGACCGCGCCGCCTGGGAGGACGTGCCCCTGCGGTCGGCCCGCGCCGCGGGCATGGCCGAGCCGACCGCGCCGGACGGCGTGCAGAGCGTCGACATGCTGAAAACCCTTGCGAAACTCCGCAAGCCGGTGGATCTGCCGTCCCAGGTCGTGCACGGTGACCTGTTCGGCACGGTCCTCTTCGCGGGCGCCGCGGCTCCCGGGATCACCGACATCGTCCCGTATTGGCGACCGGCCCCGTGGGCGGCGGCGGTCGCGGTCGTCGACGCCCTCGCCTGGGGCGGCGCCGACACCGAACTCATCCAGCGATGGTCCGATCAGCCCGAGTGGCCGCAGATGATGCTGCGGGCGACGATGTTCCGGCTGGCCGTCCACGCCCTGCACCCGCGGTCGACCTCGGGCGCACTGCCCGGGTTGCAGCGAGTCGTCGAACATGTACGTTTACTCGTATAATCGCAGCTCACAGCCCTGACTGACTGCTGACAGGGTTCTCACACCGTCGTTGTGACGGAGTGAGGACAACGTGACCATGTGGTCACCTCGCGGCAAATCCGCGCAACACGCCCCCTCCACACTTGGTCTCGAGTCGCACGACATCGGTGTCGGCGTCCCACACGACAGCCACCACTGCACGTCCAGCTCAGTGCACGGCAGTGACACCAGAGACCACCACAGCATCGGAGGCGGAGCCTTGGCATTCGCAGACCTCAAAGCCCAACTGAGACGAGACCACACCATCACCGACTGGGATCCCGAGGATCGGGAGGCCTGGGACAACGGCAACGCCGCGGTCGCCAAGCGCAACCTGATCTGGTCGGTGATCTGCGAGCACGTCGGCTTCTCGATCTGGTCGCTGTTCTCGGTGATGGCCCTGTTCATGGGTCCCGAGTACGGCATCAGCATGGACCAGAAGTTCATCATCGCCGCCACCGCGACCCTCGTCGGTTCGTGCCTGCGGATTCCCTACACGCAGGCCACCGCCCGGTTCGGCGGCCGCAACTGGGCCATCTTCTCTGCGGTCGTGCTGCTCATCCCGACCGGACTCACGATGATGCTGATGATGAATCCGGGCGAGTTCGGATTCGGCTGGTTCCTCGCCGTCGCGGCGATCACCGGCTTCGGTGGCGGCAACTTCGCGTCGTCGATGACCAACATCAACGCGTTCTACCCGCAGCGGCTCAAGGGCTGGGCCCTCGGACTCAACGCCGGCGGCGGCAACATCGGCGTCCCGGTCGTCCAGGTCATCGGTCTGCTGGTCATCTGGCTCTTCGCCGACAAGCCGGAGATCGTCTGCGCGATCTACCTCGTCGCATTGGCGGTCGCCGGCGTCGGCGCCGCGATCTACATGGACAACCTCGACCACCAGACCGCCAGCGGACGCGCGATGATCGACTGTCTGAAGCACCGCGACACCTGGCTGATCTGCCTGCTCTACGTCGGCACGTTCGGCTCGTTCATCGGTTTCGGCTTCGCGTTCAGCCAGGTCCTCAACATCAGCTTCACCTCGGCGGGGGCGGCCAAGCCGGCCCTGGCCGCAGCCCAGATCGCCTGGATCGGACCGCTTCTCGGATCGGTGGTGCGACCCTACGGCGGCAAGCTCGCCGACCGTATCGGCGGCGGCAAGGTGACGTTGTACTGCTTCATCGCGATGGCCGCGTCGGCCTCCATCCTGGTGGTCGCCGGCATGTCTGCCGACGCCAACGGCAAGGTCATCAGCGGTGGCGTGCTCGCTGCGTTCATCGTCGGGTTCATCCTCCTGTTCCTGCTGTCCGGGATCGCCAACGGATCGGTGTACAAGATCATCCCGACGATCTGGGAACACAAGGCGCAGTCCTTGAGCGGCCTCAACTCGCACGGCAGGACCAAGTGGTCGCGCAGCATGTCCGGCGCGCTGATCGGGATCGCGGGCGCGGCCGGTGGCCTGGGTGGCGTCGGCATCAACCTCGTGCTGCGCGCCAGCTACAAGTCCAATCAGTCGGCAACACAAGCCTTCTGGGTGTTCCTCAGCTTCTACGTGATGGCGGCGGTGGTGACCTGGTGGTTCTACGCCCGTCGGCCGATCGTCATCGGGGAGACCACGGATCTGCCGATCGCGGGTACCCCGGAGGGCGTTCCCGCCGCAGGCGACGAGGTCCGACCCAGCGGTGTCGCATCGGAGGGCACCGACAAGCAGGCAACCAAAGAAGCGCTGGCCTGATCCGTCGAGGACACGGGTACCGGCGAGGCAAGGGAGTCAAGAGCAGTGAACAGCGAAACCGCAACGCGCACCACCAAAACGGTGGTGGTGGTGGGCCATGGCATGGTCGGCCACCGCTTCGTCCAGGCGCTCCGCGAGCGTGACGCGACCGACCGGTGGCGGATCGAGATCGTCAGCGAGGAGCTCGATCCGGCCTACGACCGTGTCGGACTGTCCTCGTACGTCGGTGCCTGGCTACGTGATTCGCTCGCCCTCGAGGGCAACACGTACGCCGGCGACGATCGTGTGGTCACCCATCTGGGCGAGACCGTCACCGACATCGATCGGTCCGCCCGGCGGGTGGTCACCTCGAGCGGTCGCGAGATCGACTACGACGCGGTGGTTCTCGCCACCGGCTCTTACGCCTTCGTCCCGCCGGTTCCCGGCCACGACAACGATCGGTGTTTCGTCTACCGCACCCTCGACGACCTCGACGCCATCCGGGCCGCGGCCGAGGCCGCCGGTCCGGGCGCGACGGGCGTCGTGGTCGGGGGTGGGCTGCTCGGGCTCGAGGCCGCCAACGCCCTCAAGCTCCTGGGCATGACCCCGCATGTCGTGGAGTTCGCTCCGCGCCTGATGCCCATGCAGGTCGACGAGGGCGGTGGCGCGATCCTGAAGAATCTCGTGACCGATCTGGGACTCGAGGTCCACACCGGGGTCGGCACGTCGGAGATCGCCGACGCCGAGGACGGCGGCCTGCGGGTGACACTGTCCGACGAGTCGTCGATCGAGGCGTCGCTGGTCGTCTTCTCGGCGGGCGTGCGGCCGCGCGATCAGCTGGCCCGGGACGCGGGCCTGGCCGTCGGCGAGCGCGGCGGCGTGCTCGTCGACGCCGGCTGCGTCACCGACGACGAGAACATCTACGCCATCGGTGAGGTAGCCGCCGTCGACGGCCGCTGCTACGGACTCGTCGCCCCCGGGTACTCGACCGCCGAGGTGGTCGCCGACCGCCTGCTCGGCGGCACGGCCGAGTTCCCCGGCGCCGACCTGTCCACCAAGCTCAAGCTCCTCGGCGTCGACGTCGCCAGCTTCGGCGATGCGTTCGGCGCCGCCGAGAACGCGCTCGAGATCACCTATCACGACGCGGTCGCGGGCAAGTACGCCAAGATCGTCGTCAGCGACGACGCGAAGACGCTCCTCGGCGGAATCCTGGTCGGCGACGCATCGGCCTACGCCATGCTCAAGCCGATGGTCGGCCGGGAGATCCCGGGTGACCCGGCAGCTCTCATCGCGCCCGAGGGCGGCGCGGCGGTGGGCATGGATGCACTGCCCGACGACGCGGAGATCTGCTCGTGCAACGGTGTCTCGAAGGGCACGATCTGCTCGGCGATCGCGGCGGGTGCGTGCGAGATCGCCGACATCAAGAAGGAGACCTGCGCCGGCACCACCTGTGGTGGCTGCCTGCCGAGCATCAAGCAGCTGCTCGCCGCGTCCGGGGTCGAACTGAGCAAATCGCTGTGCGACCACTTCGCCCAGTCGCGCGCCGAACTGTTCGAGATCGTCGCGGTCACGGGCATCCGGACGTTCTCCGAACTCATCGAGCGATACGGCACCGGTCAGGGTTGTGAGATCTGCAAGCCGACGGTCGCCTCCATCCTGGCCTCGACCTCCAGCGAGCACATCCTCGACGGCGAGCAGGCCGCCCTGCAGGACACCAACGACCACTTCCTCGCGAACATGCAGAAGAACGGGTCGTACTCGGTCGTGCCGCGGATGCCCGGCGGCGAGGTCACACCCGAGCAGCTGATCGTCATCGGTGAGATCGCCCGCGACTTCGGTCTCTACACGAAGGTCACCGGTGGTCAGCGCATCGACCTGTTCGGCGCGCGCGTCGACCAGCTGCCCGAGATCTGGCGTCGCCTCGTCGACGCGGGCATGGAGTCGGGGCAGGCGTACGGCAAGAGCCTGCGGACGGTGAAGAGCTGCGTCGGGTCGACCTGGTGCCGGTACGGCGTACAGGACTCGGTCGGGATGGCCGTGCTGCTGGAGAAGCGGTACCGCGGGTTGCGTTCGCCCCACAAGATCAAGTTCGGCGTGTCGGGATGTGCCCGCGAGTGCGCCGAGGCCCGGGGCAAGGACGTCGGCGTGATCGCCACCGAGCACGGCTGGAACCTGTACGTGGGCGGTAACGGAGGCCAGAGCCCCAAGCATGCGGTCCTGCTCGCCAGCGGAGTGGATGACGAGACCCTCGTCGCCTACATTGATCGGTACCTCATGTTCTACATCCGAACCGCCGATCGACTGCAGCGCACAGCGCCGTGGCTGGAGTCGCTCGAGGGTGGCCTCGACCATCTGAAGGACGTCGTCTGCGAGGACAGCCTGGGACTCGCCGCCGAACTCGAGGACGCGATGGCCCGCCACGTCGGCGGTTACCAGGACGAGTGGGCGGCAGTGCTCGCGGACGAGGACAAGCTGAAGCGGTTCGTCTCGTTCGTGAACGCGCCGGACGTCGTCGACCCGACCATCCGGTTCTCCGAGTACGAACGGAAGGCGCCGGTGCTGCTCGACATGCCGTCGGTCCGACCGGGGACGGATGCATCGGGCACCGATGTGGCGAGCACCGAACCGGTGAGAGAAGGAGTGCCCACATGACCATCGCGCCAGGGGAGGCCGACACCATGTCCGCAGAGACCACGTCCGCCGACGCCACCGTCGGGGTGCGCGAGGGGAGCTGGGTGCGTGCCTGTCCGATCGACGACCTGATCGTCGGACGCGGAGTCGCCGTGCTCGGTCCGGAGGGTGTGCAGGCCGCGCTGTTCCGCCTGCCGGCCGCCGAGACGGATCGCGAGGCGGCCCCCGGCCGCTCACGCCTGTACGCCATCGGCAACATCGACCCCTTCGGCCGCGCCGCGGTGCTGTCGCGGGGGCTCACCGGCGATCGAGGGGGAGAACCCACCGTCGCCTCGCCGCTGGGCAAGCAGATCTTCGCACTGCGCACCGGCGTCTGCCTGGACGACGAGACGGTGTCGGTCCCGAGTTACGGAGTGCGTGTCGTCAACCGCATCGTCGAGGTGTTCTTCCCGGCGTGAACACCATGACCCCCACCGGTGCAGACCCCGCCGGCGCAGGCTCCCCGGAAGCGGATCCGCTACCGCTCGCCGGCTTCACGATCGGCATCACCGCGGCACGACGCGCGGAGGAATTCGCCGCGTTGCTCCAACGACGCGGCGCCGAGGTGATGCTCGCCCCGACCATCCGTATCCTGCCGCTGGTCGACGACACCGAACTCGAGCGGGTGACCGAGGAACTCATCGGGAACCCGCCGGAGGTGATGGTCGCGACGACCGGCATCGGTTTCCGCGGGTGGGTCGAGGCGGCCGACGGCTGGGGCAACGCCGAGGCCGTCCTGCGTGCGCTGTCCGAGAGCCGGCTCATCGCCCGCGGCCCGAAGGCCAAGGGGGCGATCCGTGCGGCGGGGTTGCGTGAGGAGTGGTCGCCGGAGAGCGAGTCCTCCTCCGAGGTGCTCGACAAGCTGCTCGAAGAGGGCGTCGAGGGTGTGCGGATCGCCGTGCAGTTACACGGCGCCACCAGCGAATGGGAACCGCTGCCGGACTTCTGCACGGTGCTGCGCGCCGCCGGTGCGCAGGTGGTGCCGATTCCGGTGTACCGCTGGCACATGCATCCCGACGTGGCCGGCATCGACAAGATGATCGCGGCGGTGATCCGCGGGGACCTCGACGCGATCACCTTCACCAGTGCCCCCGCGGCGGCATCGATCCTGACCCGCGCCAAGGAACTCGGCAAGCTGCAACAGTTCATCCATGCGCTGCGGACCGCGGTGCCGGTCATGTGTGTGGGTTCGGTCACGGCCAGTCCGCTGGAGGCGTTGCAGATCCCCACGATCTACCCGCGCCGGTTCCGGCTCGGTGCTCTCGCGCGCCTGATCACCGACGAGTTGCCGCGGCGCAGCCACCTGCTGCGGGTCGCCGGTCACGACACCGCCATTCGCGGACAGGCCGTGGTGGTCGACGGCGAGCTCCGCGACATGTCGGCGACGAGCCTGCTCCTGCTCAAGCTGTTGGCCCGCAACCCGGGCCGCGTGGTGTCCCGCCAGGAGATGCTCGCCGGGTTGCCCGGCGACAGCTCCGACACCCATGCGGTCGAGGTCGCCGTCGCGAGACTCCGCGCCGCGCTGGGTGATTCGAAGATGGTCCAGACCGTGGTCAAACGAGGATACCGACTGGCCGTCGACCTCGAGTACGACGCCGAAGACGAGTGAGGAAGGGAGCGAGAACACATGCACGACAACCATGTACGGCTTCCGCACGGTGACCGGCTGCAGGGGTACAGCCCCGTCCTGGTCGCGCACGGCACCCGCAATCCGCACGGCGTCAACGTGATCGCCCAGATCGCCGAGGCGGTCAGCGACCGGATCGGACTGACCCGCACCGCGTTCGTCGACGTCCTCGGGCCGACGCCGAGCGAGGTCATCGCCGATCTGGATCGCCCGGCCGTCCTGGTCCCGGCATTCCTGGCCTCGGGGTATCACGTCCGCAAGGACCTGCCCGAACACGTCTCGGCTGCCGGCCGGGACGACACGGTGGTCACCCGGGCGCTGGGACCCGATCCGGCGATCGCCTCGGTCGCCCGCCTCCGCCTCGTCGAAGCGGGCTGGGAACCGGGCGATGCGGTCGTGCTCGCCGCCGCCGGTTCGTCGGACGAGAGTGCCTGCGGCCAGGTTCATCTGGCCGCGCGGCAACTGGAGTCGCTCATCGGCGGGCGGGTCGAGGTCGGGTTCATCACGACCGCGACGCCGACGGTCCCCGACGCCGTCGAGCGGGCCCGGCGGACGGGCCGCCGAGTCGTGATCGCCAGTCACCTCCTCGCCCCGGGTCTGTTCCACCAGCGTCTGAGCACCTACGGCGCGGACGCGGTCGCCGCACCGCTCGGACCGGACCCGCGGATCGTCGACCTGATCGTGACGCGGATGCGCGCGGCGATCAGTCCGTACCGGCGGACCGCCGCGACCCGGCGGGGATAGTGCGCGTCACACCGAGATGTCCCAGCGACACTCGCGGAGGCGGATCCGCCCGTCGGTGATCGGAACTCCCTCCGCCCGTAGACGTTCGAGCTGTCGGTGCACCAGGTGAGGAGCCGGCCGGCCGCTGGCGGGCACCACCCGGTGCCAGGGCAGATCGGCGGAGTCGGTCCGCATGATCCAGCCGACGATCCGGGGGCTGGACAACCCGGCCGCGGCGGCCAGGTCGCCGTAGGTGCTCACCCGGCCGGCCGGGATCGCCGACACCAGTGAGCGGATCTGTTCCACCTGCTCCTCGGTGATGGCCGCCATCGTCGCCACCCTCCCCTCGTCCCGTCGAGCCGGTCGCGACACGACCGTCGCGAAAGATGCTGTCTCAGAGCAGCGATCGGATCAGTGAGGCGCAGCGCTCGGGTTCGAGGAACGGCACCATGTGCCCGCAGTCGGCATGGTGGACGGTGACCTCGGTGCCGCGTTCGCTCGCGCACGCATCCAGGAAGGCCGGCCGCACGAACGGAGGCTGCACCTGGTCGGCGACCACCACATGGGTCGGTGTCCCGGGCGGCGGAAGAACCGCGGGTCTGGCCATCTCGCTCCACGACGCCGCCGCGGCAGGTGCGCTGACCCGCCATCCGACCCGGCCCCGCGGCCGGGGGACGAGGTGTTCGGCGAGCTCGGCCTCCATGAGGGCGTCGGGCACGGCCGCCCAGCCCTCGGCGCGTTTCGCGGACCGAGCGGCGTCGGTGTCGGCGTAGTCCCAGTTGTCGAGACTGTCGGTGGCCGCCTCGAGTGCGAATTCGGGGTCGAGGCCTTGCGCGGGGTCGAGCAGCACGAGGCCCTTGACCGCGTCCGGGCGGCGGTTGGCCAGGTGCAGCGCCAGCGCGCCGCCGAAGGAGTGACCCACGACGACCACCGGCTGCTCATCGGTGGGGATGTGGTCGTCGATCACGGCGGACAGCGCCCGCACCTGATGTTCGATGCTCCACGGCGGGCGCCACGGCGACCGGCCGTGACCGATCAGGTCCGGCGCGACGAGACGGACGCCGGGGAGGTGGTCGGTCAGCGCTGCCCAGCGGCGGCCGTGACCGGTGAGCCCGTGAATGGCGAGAACCGCAGGACCGCTGCCGAAGACATGGGTGTTGAGAGCTGCCACCCGTCCATCCTGCCGTACGCCGTGCGGCGGGATCCGACGCAGGTGGCGGGCGCGTCGGGAACAGCGTCGGTGGGCCGTGATTCGATGGGGACATGAGTCGGAGACCGGGCGCCCAGACCCAGCGCAGCGCGCTGCGTGCGCGACTCGTCGCGGCCCCCGACCAGACGGATCGGCCCCGGCACTGGCCGCCGTCGGTGACCCAGGTCATCGACCCGCCCACGAGCCGACCGGCGGACGAGGAACAGGCCTGGCGTCCGGTGCGGGTGCACGGCGGTCCGGGGAGCGGGAAGACGGCGCTGATCGTCGATGCCGCGGTGGCCCGCCTGCTCGATCCGTCCACCGATCCGGAGTCCGTCCTCGTCCTGGCGTCGAGCCGGCGCGCCGCGGTCGCACTGCGCGAGGAGATCACCCGGCGCGTGCTCTCCGCCGGGTCGAGCGGCCGCCGGGTCCTCGGCGGCGCCTTGCGCGAGCCGCTCGTGCGGACCGTGCACTCCTATGCCTTCGCGATCCTCCGTCTACAGGCCCAAGCGCACAACAACCCGCCGCCACGACTCATCACGGGCTCCGAGCAGGACGTCGTCCTGCGTGAACTGCTCGCCGGCGACATCGAGGACGGCGCCGGGTACTGGCCTTCGCACCTGCGGCCCGCGCTGGGCACCGACGGTTTCGCCCAGGCCCTGCGCGACCTGATGATGCGGGCCGCCGAACGCGGCGTGGGTCCCGAAGAGCTTGCCGCACTGGGACGCACGCACAAGCGCCCGGAGTGGGTCGCGGCCGCTCGTGCGTATGCGCAGTACGAGCAGAACATGTTGTTGCGCGGGGCCGTCGGCCTCGAGACCCCGGGTGCCTCGGCGCCCGCGGTCGACGCGGCCGAGCTGATCGGCTCGGCCCTCTCGGCCTTCGCCACCGACCCCGAGCTGCTGAGCGGTGAGCGCCGCCGTATCCGGCACCTGCTCGTCGACGACGCGCAACATCTCGATCCGCAAGCGGCGCAGCTCATCACGCTCGTCGGCACCGGTACGCTGTCGACGATCATCGCGGCCGACACCGACCAGTCCGTCTTCGGGTTCCGGGGTGCGAGTCCGCGCTTCGCCGACGGCCTGGCCGAACCGGGCAGCCCGCACGACATCCTCCTCGAGGACGACTTCCGCGCCCGACCCGAACTGTCCCGGCTCGGTCGCGCGATCGCCGCCCGATTGCCCGGTGCCCGCCCGCATCCCTATCCGCGGCCGGTGGCAGATGCGGATGTCCAGGAACCCGATGCGCCGGGCCGGACACCCACGGACGGGGGCGGCGCGGCCGCCGTGCGGGTGTACGGGTCCGCGGCCAAGGAGGCCACCGCCATCGCCGACCTCCTGCGGCGTGCCCATCTCTTCGACGGTGTGCCGTGGTCGCAGATGGCGGTCGTCGTGCGGTCGGTGTCCCTGGCGCTACCGCCGCTGCGCCGCGCCTTCCGATCCGCGGGCGTGCCCTTGACGACTCCCGCGAGCGACCTGCCGCTGCACCGGCAACGTGCGGTCATCGGGTTGATGCTGGTGCTGCGCGCGGTCGCCGCACGCACTGCACCGGGGGCGGCCGCCGAACCGTCCGACCCCGGCACGCCGGACCCCGCCCCGTTCGCACCCGAGCCGTTCACGACCGACCTGTTCACCACGGAGGACACGCTGACCCTGCTGTCGGGTCCGATCGGCGCCGCCGACCCGGGTGCGATGCGCCGGCTCCGGCGCGGTGTGCGACGCCTCGACGACGCCGACGACCCGGCGGGACAACCGGATTCACTCACCTCGCTCACCCGCGCGATCCTCGATCCGGACGTCGGCGCGCGCTATCGCCGCAGGCTCACCGAGACCGAGGCGGCGCCGCTGGCCCGCGTGCTCGACGTCGTCGGGGCGGCGCAGCGTGTCCACGACGCGCGTCGTGGGATCGAGGAGACCCTGTGGGCGGCGTGGCAGGCCACCGGACTCGAGCGGCGATGGGCGGCGTCGGCGGTTCGCGGCGGTCCGGCCGGCGAGCAGGCCGACCGCGACCTCGACGCGGTCATGGCGATGTTCGAATCCGCCGCGGACTTCTCCGACACCCTGCCCGCGGCCGGGCCCGCCGGATTCGTGCACTACCTCTCCCAGCTCCAGATCCCGCGTGACACCCGGACAGCCACCGCGACGACCGACTCGGTGACGGTGCTGTCCGCACACGCCGCGGTCGGACGCGAATGGGAGGTCGTCGCCGTCGCCGGCGTCCAGGACGGGCTGTGGCCGTCGTTGCGCAGCCGCGGCGGTGTTCTCCAGACCGGGCAACTCGTCGACATCCTCGACGGCATGGCCGCCGACGCCGTGGACACCGTTGCCCGCGGGGCGACGGCGCTCGCCGACGAGCGCCGGCTCTTCCTCGTCGCCTGCACCCGGGCGCGTGGCCGGTTGCTCGTGACCGCGGTCGAGGACGGCAGCGGGGACGCGTCGCCGTCGCGGTTCATCACCGAACTCGCGGACCTGGTGGGTGATGCCGACGATCCGGCAGAGTCCGCCCGCGCCGAGATCCGACTCGATCCCGGCGTCGACCGGGTGCTCTCGTTGCCCTCGTTGGTCGCCACGCTGCGATCGGCGGTGATCGCCGGGGCCGACGAGCCCGACGCGCCTCGCACCGAGGCCGCGGCGCGCCTGCTGGCCGAGCTGGCCGATTCCGACATCCCGGGCGCGCATCCGCGCGACTGGTTCGGGCTCGCCGCGCCCAGCACCGACGAGCCGGTGTGGACGCCGGAGTCGGGGGCGCTGACGCTGTCCCCGTCGAATGTCGATGCACTGACCCGCTGTTCACTGCGCTGGGTGCTCGAACGCAACGGCGGCCGCGACGGCGACGGCACCCCGGCACTGACCGGCAGCCTCGTGCACACACTCGTGCAGGCAGTCGCCGGTCAACTCGACCCGGCCGAGGTGACCGCGGCGCTGCGCGGCATCTGGGAGCGGGTCGACACCGGGGCGGGTTGGTACTCGGCTCGCGAACTCGAACGTGCGGAGAGCATGCTCGGGCACTTCCGGGAGTGGCTGCGCATCTCACGCACCGAGCTCGAGGAGGTGGGTGTCGAACTGCCGGTCGACGCAACCATTCCCGCTGACCCCGGGTCGGAGTCCGACGAGCCCGCGGTCCGTCTCCGCGGGCGCGTCGACCGGCTCGAGACCGATGCCGACGGCCGGCCGGTCGTCGTCGACGTGAAGACCTCCAAGAACCCGATCACCAAGGCCGACGCCGACGAGCACGCCCAGATGGCGGCCTACCAGGTGGCGTTGGCGCACGGCGGGGTGCCGCAGTTCGGCGATGCCGCCCCGGGCGGTGCACGACTGGTCTACGTGTCGACCGCGAACCGCAATTCCGGTGCGGCCGAACGTGTTCAACCGCCGCTCACGCCGGAATTGCTCGACGAGTGGATCGGGGTGGTGCGCCGCGCGGCGCGGGCGAGCATCGGACCGACGTACACCGCGACACCCAATCCCGGTTGTGTGCACTGCAACCTCACCACCAGTTGTCCCGCGCAGATCCCCGGAAAGGCGGTGACCGATGACTGACCTCCAGGACCGGACCGAGCGTCCGATCGTCGGGGCGAAGTCACTGGCGGCGGCGCTGGGCCTGCCCGATCCCACGCCCGAGCAGGTCGCGGTGATCGAAGCACCCATGGAACCGATGCTCGTCGTCGCCGGCGCCGGTGCCGGCAAGACCGAGACGATGGCCTCGCGTGTGGTGTGGCTGGTGGCCAACCAGCTCGTGGCCCCCGACGAGATCCTCGGCCTCACGTTCACACGCAAGGCCGCGAGCGAACTCGGTGCCCGGATCCGGCGCCGGCTCTCGATGCTCGCCGGGTCGCCGGCGCTGCGGAACTGGGATCCCGACGGCGCGTTGGCCGCCCGGCTGCGCGGTGCCGACCCCGAGGTGAGCACCTACCATGCCTACGCTGGCCGGCTGATCGCCGACTACGGGCTGCTCCTGCCGGTGGAACCGTCGTCGACCCTGCTCACCGAGACCGAGCTCTGGCAGCTGGCGTTCTCACTCGTGTCCGCCTGGCCGGGCGAACTGAACACCAAGAAGGTGCCGGCGAGTGTCACCGAGGCGGTCCTCAAGCTGTACGGCGAGATGTCGGAGCACCTCGTCGACATCGCCGACCTCGCCCAGGCGGGTTCCACGCTGTACGACCTCGTCGACACCCTTCCGAAAGGTCCCAAGCAGCGCGACAAACCGACTCAGGCGCTGCTGAAGGTCAAGGAGGTCATCGACGAGCGCCGCGAGCTGATCCCGATGGTGATCGCGCTGGGGGAGACGATGCGCTCACAGTCCGCGCTCGACTTCGGCAGCCAGATGTCGCTCGCCGCGCGGCTGGTGGTGTCCAATCCCGAAGTCGTGACGGCCGAACGGACCGCCTTCCGCGCGGTCCTGCTCGACGAGTACCAGGACACCGGTCACTCGCAACGGGTGCTGCTGTCGACGCTGTTCGGCGGGCACGGGCGCGCACCGGCCGCGGTCACCTCGGTCGGCGATCCCATCCAGTCCATCTACGGGTGGCGAGGTGCCTCGGCGGCCAACCTGCCGCGGTTCGCGCGTGACTTCCCGCGTCCCGACGGGACCCCGGCCCGGCGCCTGGAACTCCTCACCAGCTGGCGGAATGCGGCCCAGGGCCTGCGGCTGGCCAACCAGATCTCCGAGGAGCTCCGACGCCGCGGTATCCCGGTCAGCGTGCTCCGGCCCCGCCCCGACGCCCCGCACGGAACGGCGACGATCGCCCTGACCGAGACCGTCGTCGACGAACGGAACTGGATCGCCGACGCGATCGAGGAACGGTACCGAGCGGCGGAGGCCGCGGAGGTGGCACCTCCGACCACCGCGATCCTGGTGCGGCGCAACGAGGATTCGGCACCACTGGCCGCCGAGCTCGAGAGTCGGGGCATCCCCACCGAGGTGGTCGGCATCGGCGGGCTGCTGCATGTCCCGGAGATCGAGGACATCGTCGCGACCCTGCGCGTGATGGCCGACCCGATGGCCGGGACCGCGGTCATGCGCCTGCTCACCGGGGCACGCTGGCGGCTGGGCGCCAAGGACCTCGCCGCGCTGTGGCGGCGGGCCACCACCCTGGCGGCGGAGAGTTTCGCCGAGGCGGGCGGGGTGGTCACCAGCAGAGAGGCGCTCGACGCGGCCCTCGACGCCGTGCTGCCCACCGAGATCGTCGACCGGGCGGGCATCGCCGACGCCGTCGTCGACCCGGGCGAGCCGACCGACTACAGCCCGGAGGGCTACGCGCGCATCCGGGCCTTCGGCGCGCAGCTGGAGTCACTGCGCCGCCGCATCGGTCAGCCGCTGCCCGAACTCGTCGCCGACGTGGAGAACACGATCGGTGTCGGCGTCGAGGCGCAGATCCGTGCACGCCGCATGCGGGGCGCGATCACCGGTCGCGAACATCTCGACGCCTTCGCCGACTACGTCAGTCACTACGCCGATCGCCAGGGCGCGAACCTGCCCGGTCTGCTGGCTTTCCTCGATGCCGCCGAGACCATCGAGAAGGGCCTGGAACCGGGACGCATCGAGGTGGCCGAGCAGCGCGTGCAGATCCTCACCGTGCATGCGGCCAAGGGGCTCGAATGGGATGTCGTCGCGATCCCGCACCTGGCGAAGGGCATCTTCCCCAGCGCCAAGGCCGACACCACGTGGCTGGGCAGCGCGCGTGAACTACCAGCCGACCTGCGCGGCGATCTGGCCATCCCGGCCGAATCGGCCGACGGTGCGCCGGAAGGATTTCCGCTCCTGAAGATCGACACCGTCGCCGACCGCAAACAGCTCGAGGACGCCCTGACCGACCACAAGGCGGCGATCGGTGAACGGCGTCTCGAGGAGGATCGGCGGCTGCTGTACGTGGCCCTCACCCGTGCTCGGCACGACCTGCTGGTCTCGGCGCACCACTGGTCGGAGACCGGTGACAAACCGCGCGGCGGATCGGATTTCTTCGAGGAGCTGATGGTCGGGATCGACGAGGCCATCACTGACCCGAGCGTCGATTCGACCGGTCTGTCGGTCGCGGTGCGCACGCCGCCACCCGAACCGGACAGCCCGAACCCGTTGGCCGAGCGCGCGATCGCGGCGCCGTGGCCGCGCGATCCGCTCGGCGGACGCCGCGACTCGGTGCAGCGGGCGGCCGACCTGGTCACCGACGCCATCACCGCACGCGCAGCGCCCGCCCTGTTCGACGCCCCGGCCGGTGACGCCGGGTCCGCCACCGCTCCGCCGCCCGATCCGGCGGACGAGATCGGCGCATGGGAAGCGGAGGTGTCGGCCCTGCTCGCCGAGCACCACCAGGCCAATCAGGCACTCGTCGAGGTGTCCCTGCCGACCCACCTGTCGGTCAGCCAGCTCGTCGAACTCGACGCCGACGAGGCCGAGTTCGCCCGTCGGCTGCGCCGCCCGACACCGTTCCGGCCCAACCCGATGGCGCGGCGCGGCACCGCCTTCCACGCGTGGGTGGAACGCTGGTTCGGGGCGACACGACTCCTCGACATCGACGAGTTGCCCGGCGCGGCAGACGCGACCGCGAGTCCGGACGCCGATCTCGAGGAGCTCCGGGCGGCGTTCCTGTCCTCGCCCTGGGCGAATCGCAGTCCCACCGAGGTGGAGGTGCCGTTCGAAACCGTCATCGGCGGGATCGTGGTGCGAGGACGGATCGACGCGGTCTTCGCCGAGAAGGACGGTTCGTGGACGGTGGTGGACTGGAAGACCGGCGTCGTCCCCGAGCCCGCCCGCCGGGAGTCGCTGTTCATCCAGCTGGCCGCGTATCGCCTGGCGTGGGCGCAACTGGCCGGGGTGGAGACGACCAAGGTGCGGGCCGCGTTCCACTACGTGCGCGACGGGCACACCCTGGAGGCCGACGATCTGCCCGACGAGGCCACCCTCGCCGCCAAGCTCGCCCGATGAGGTCCGCGTCGAGAGGTTGGTCCCGCCAGATGAGTTGCGATGCGCCGCGGTGGGCTACATTGCAGCGTGTGAGCGAACTCGACGGGCGCGAGCGCGCCGGTGGCTAGCCGCCTGCGCCGACGTTTCGGCGGCACCGAGCTGGCCAACCGGCCCGACCATGCCCTGGTCGGTGTCGTCCGTATCCCCGAACTGCAGCAGAGTCCGAGCCGGGCGATCGGCCGGCGCGTCTTCTGGGCAACCCTCGCGCTGCTGTTCACCTCGGTGGTCGTCTGGCTGGATCGCGCCGGTTATCGCGACGCCCAGGACAACGAGCTGTCGTATCTGGATGCGCTGTACTACTCGGCGGTGACCCTCTCCACGACCGGCTACGGCGACATCACGCCGATCACGCCGTTCGCCCGTTTCATCAACCTCGTCATCATCACGCCCTTGCGCGTGCTGTTCCTGATCGTCCTGATCGGTACCACCCTCGAGGTGCTCACCGAACGGTCGCGCCAGGCGCTCAAGATCCAGCGTTGGAGGAATACCGTGCGCAATCACACCGTGGTCATCGGTTATGGCACCAAGGGCCGCACCGCGGTTGACGCGATGCGGGGTGACGGCATCAAGCCCTCCGAGATCGTCGTCGTCGACGCCGACGCCACCGTGCTCGAGGCGGCCGCCTCCGACGGGCTGGTCACGGTGCGCGGCGACGCCACCAAGTCCGACGTCCTCCGCCTGGCCGGTGTCGCCCACGCGACGAGCATCGTCGTGGCCACCAGCCGCGACGACACCGCGGTCCTCGCCACGCTCACCGCCCGCGAACTCAATCCGCGGGCGAAGATCGTCGCGTCGATCCGGGAGTCGGAGAACACCCATCTGATGCGTCAGTCCGGCGCCAACTCGGTCGTGGTGTCGTCGGAGACCGCCGGCCGCCTGCTCGGGATCGCGACGATGACCCCGTCGGTGGTCGAGGTGATCGAGGATCTCCTCACCCCGGACGCCGGGTATGCCATCGCCGAACGGGAGGTCGACCCGACCGAGACCGGCGGATCGCCCAGCCACACCCGCGACATCGTCCTCGGCGTCGTACGGAACGGTGTGCTGCACCGCGTCGACGACAGCGCGGTCGAGCAGATCGAGGTCGGCGACCGTCTGCTGTACGTCCGCAAGAGCCCCAACGACGACTGACCGATCCGCTGTATCCGAGAAAGGATTGTGCGACAGTGCATTTCGAGCTGCCCGAACCGCCCCTGCTGTCGCGAGCGGTGTTCGACCGCGCGGACGCGATCCGCGACGACGCGCCACGGATGGCCGCCGGCTGGCCGACGGCGAAGGTGCTGCTGATCGACGCGGCCGGTCGCTACCCGGTGACCGATGCCGGTGCGCTGCACTGGGTCGCCGCCACCACCGTCGCCCAGGCGCCGCCCGCGGACGCGGTCATCCTCGGGTTCGACGCAGCGGACGGCGACGGGGGAGCCGACCTGTGGACACGGCGGGTGGACCACATCGACGGACCGACCGATGACGCCCGACGCGGTGCGACGCGGCTGTCCGCCGACGAGGCGGGCCTGCTCGCCACCGCGCTGGGAATCCTGAACTGGCACGAGACCGCCCGTCATTCACCGGTCGACGGTTCGGTCACCCAGCCCGCGCGAGGCGGCTGGGTCCGGCGCAGCGTCGACTCCGGACGGGACGAGTTCCCGCGGACCGACCCGGCGATCATCACCGTCGTCCACGACGGCGCCGATCGGATCCTGCTCGGCCGGCAGGCGGTGTGGCCGGCCGGCTGGTATTCGACGCTGGCCGGTTTCGTCGAGCCGGGGGAGTCGCTCGAACAGTGTGTGCTGCGGGAGGTGCACGAGGAGGTCGGGATCGTGGTGCGCGAACCGCGCTACCTGGGAAGCCAGCCGTGGCCGTTCCCGCGATCGCTCATGCTGGGTTTCGCGGCGATCGGCGACCCGGCCGACGAACTGGCATTCCTCGACGGCGAGATCGGCGACGCGCAGTGGTTCCACCGCGACGAGGTCCGGGAGGCACTGGCCCGCGGCGACGGCGGGTCGCGCGCCGAGGCGCCGGGTTCCGACGACGCCGACCGCCTGCGTCTTCCCGGGTCGATCTCTATCGCGCGGTCGATGATCGAGGCCTGGGCGGCCGGTTAGCGCGGCCGCCTGCCCTGCTCCTGAGAATGAGAGATGCGACCCCCATCGCCCCCTGAGGAGTGCTCCTGAGGATGAAAGATGCGACCCCCATCGCCCCCTGAGGAGCGTCCGGAGCTTGCGGAGGGCGCGTCACGAAGGGTCACAAATCGGAGCGAAGGGCTCCGCGAGATGCCCAGCGTGTCAGACGGCCAGCTTGGCCTTGACGTCGGCGATGGAGGGGTTGGTGGCGGTGGTGCCGTCGGCGTAGAGGACGGTGGGCACCACGTGATTGCCACCGTTGACACTGCCCACGAACTCCGCGGCGTCGGGGTTCAGCTCGATGTCGATCTCCTGCCAGCTGATGCCGCTGCTCTTGAGGCCGGTCTTGAGGCGGGCACAGAATCCGCACCACGACGTCGTGTACATGGTCAGTTCGCCGGTGTCGGAGGTGCGGGCGCCGGCCTCGTCGTCGATCACGTTGCTCATGGGTCTCATAACACCATGTCCGGGCCGGCTGTTCCCGGTTGCGTCGTTCTCCCCTGCGGGCGGCGTCGGTGGTTGGTGACATAGTGGACGCCGTGCCTCACCCGACTTCTGCTGCGAACCCCGAGTCCTCGCCTCGTGCCTCGTCGCCGGTGAGTCGAGGCGCGGTCGAGGGGCTCGACCCCGAACAGAGTGCCGCGGTCCTGGCGCCGCGCGGACCGGTGTGTGTGCTGGCCGGGGCGGGTACGGGCAAGACGCGGACCATCACCCGACGGATCGCCCACCTCATCGACACTGGGCAGGTCAATCCCGGTCAGGTGCTCGCGGTCACGTTCACCGCACGGGCAGCCGGGGAGATGCGGACCCGGTTGCGCGGTCTCGGTGTCGGCGGCGGTTCGGGGGGCAGCGTCGCGGCCCAGACCTTTCACGCCGCTGCGATGCGCCAGTTGCGGTATTTCTGGCCGCGGGCGTTCGGCGACGCACGATGGGAGCTCCTCGACAACAAGTTCCCGCTCATCTCGCGCGCGGCCCGGCGCTCCGGTCTCGACACCGCCACCGACACCCTGCGCGACCTGTCGTCGGAGATCGAGTGGGCCAAGGCCTCGCTGATCTCACCGGAGAACTATGTCGAGGCCGTCGGCCGGCTCGGCCGCGAGTCCCCGGCGCCGCCGGCGAAGGTCGCTGCCGTGTACGGGCACTACGAGGACGCTAAGGTCTCACCCGACGGCGACCGGTTGCTCGACT
The DNA here is from genome assembly GCF_000143885.2 of Gordonia sp. KTR9. NCBI lineage: Bacteria > Bacillati > Actinomycetota > Actinomycetes > Mycobacteriales > Gordoniaceae > Gordonia > Gordonia sp. KTR9. The sequence goes on along the minus strand of NC_018581.1, from coordinate 4,023,357 downwards.
TCGACGACATGCTCATCTACATGACGCAGATCCTCACCGCCGAACCGGGAGCGGCGGACGAGTTCCGTTCGCGGTACCGGTGTTTCGTCGTCGACGAGTATCAGGACGTGACCCCGGTGCAGCAGGGTCTGCTCGACGCCTGGCTCGGCGAGCGCGACGATCTGACGGTCGTCGGTGACGCCAACCAGACGATCTACACCTTCACCGGCGCGTCCCCCAACCATCTGCTGGACTTCAGCCGCCGGTTCCCCGAGGCGACGGTCGTCCGCCTGGAGCGGGACTACCGGTCCACTCCCCAGGTCGTCGACCTCGCGAACCGGGTCATCGGTGCGGCCCGAGGACGGATCGCGGGCACCCGGCTCCGCCTCGTCGGACAACGACCCGCCGGCCCGGCACCGCAGTTCGCCGAGTACGACGACGAGCCCGCCGCGGCAACGGCTGTCGCCATCGAGATCAAACACCTCATCCGTGCCGGGGTCGCGCCCGCGGAGATCGCGATCCTGTACCGCGTCAACGCGCAGTCGGAGAACTACGAGCAGGCGCTGACCGAGGCGGGCATCCCGTACCAGGTCCGCGGCGGCGAGGCGTTCTTCGCGCGCACGGAGGTCCGGCAGGCCATGCGGCAGCTCGCCACGGTCGCCGGTCGCGAGGTCAGGCCCGACGTGGAGATCCTCGACGTCGTGCGAGCAGTCCTCGGCGAACTCGGGCTCACGGCGGAAGAGCCGTCGGGTACTCAGGCGCGCAGCCGCTGGGAGTCGCTGAAGGCGCTGGTCCAACTGACCGAGGACATGGTGGCCGAGAACCCCGGGCTGACACTGCCGCAGCTGTCGGCGGAGCTCGCGGCCCGCGCCGAGGCGCGCCATCCGCCGACCGTGCAGGGCGTGACGCTGTCGTCGCTGCATGCGGCCAAGGGACTCGAATGGGATGCGGTGTTCCTCGTCGGACTCACCGACGGGTCACTGCCCATCAGTCAGGCGATCAAGGGGTCGTGGGAGGAGGTCGAGGAGGAACGCCGGCTGTTCTACGTCGGCGTCACCCGCGCCCGCGAGCACCTGCACCTGTCGTGGGCGCTCGCCCGCAACGAGGGAGGCCGCGCCCGCCGGCGGTCACGGTTCCTCGCCGACCTCGTTCCCGACGACTCACCCGCCTCGCCGATCGCGAAGGAGCGCACACCCCGCCGCGGACCGACGTGCCGGGTCTGCGGTTCACGGCTGATGGATTCGACCGCGACACTGCTCGGCCGGTGCGCCGGATGCCCGTCGGACCTCGACGAGGGGCTGTTGGTCTCGCTCAAGGAGTGGCGTCGCGAGCGGGCCCTGGAGAAGAAGGTTCCGGCGTTCGTCGTCTTCTCCGACAAGACGCTCACCGCGATCGCCGAGCAGCGGCCCACCGATACCGCTGCGCTGGTGGCGATCTCGGGGATCGGGGCCAAGAAGGTCGACGAGTACGGCGAGGACATCCTCGACCTCGTCAAAACTGCAGGTCAAAAATAGGTTGTGCGTGTTTCGGCCCAGCGTCTAGTCTGATTTCCGTCAGTACGGGGATCGGCCGAGTGCGTCCGTCACGCGGCCCCAGCAGAATCACCGACGACCGACGACAACGCGGAAAGCCACGAGACCAGAAAGGAGCGGATCAGTGAACGGAATCATCGTGCGCCAGGCCGGCATCTGCCAGTCTGCGGCGAAACTGAGCGCGGCGAGCGCGTATGCGACCACATCGCATGCGGCGACGCCGAACCAGCCCGCCATCGCGCGTACCGGTCGCACCCGCTCCTGGATGCCGGTCGCCCGAGCGTGCACGAGCTTTGCACGCCCGGTCGCCCTCCCTCCGGCGGCTCTGCACCTGGCAGCCGAAGCGCGCGTAGCGCGAATCGCACCGCCCGCAGCAGCAGCACCCGCGCCGCGTCGGTTCCCCGTTCTGTTCCGAAGTTCCCGGAGTTAGATCTCCGAGACAATCCGGGCCACGGGCGAATCGCAGAGGCGACACCCGTGGCCCTCTTTTTTCTGTCATCCGAATCTCCGCCCCGCTAGGGGTCTCGGACACAGAGCCACATCGAGGACTCGGGTTCAACACCCCAAACGAGCAGATGTGGAGAATCCCAATGACTGTCGAATGCGTACTCGAGTCCTGTATGTCGGCGGACCGCGCAGCGACCGCCCGGCTCGACCTGCCCTGCCAGGTCGCCGACGCAGATCTGTGGTTCGCCGAAGACCCCCGTGACCTCGAGCGTGCAAAGGCGATGTGCGCCGAGTGCCCGCTGCGGACCCAGTGCCTGCAGGCCGCACTCGATCGGTCCGAACCCTGGGGGGTCTGGGGCGGCGAGATCTTCGAACGAGGCGCCGTCATCGCACGCAAGCGCCCCCGCGGCCGCCCGCGCAAGAACGTTGCGTGACAACGACAACGAACGAAACGACACCGACGCCGTGAGCAGTGATGCTCGCGGCGTCGGTGTCGTTTCTGTGTGTCGTGTCTGCCGGGGGGCGGGGTCAGTCGCCCAGGCCGGGAACCCACTCCTCCATGATGGCGCGGTAGGGAGCGTGCGCCTCGAGTTGCGAGGCGATGCCGACGCAACCGCCGAGCACGCGGAAGACCATCACGAATCGCTTGGGCACGTTGAGGTTTCGTGACGTCTTGTACACCTCGCCCCGGACGTCGGTGGCCTTGCCCGCGGCCCGTTGCATCCACTTCCGCGTGAAGTGGAACGACTCGGAGAAGAGCGGATCGACGTACGGACGCAGGTAGGCCTCGAGGTCGGCACTCGTCACCTTGTTCGCGTGGGACGGACGGATGAACTCGGCCGAGATCATGAGTTCTTTGAGCTCGTCGTACTTCTGGTCGCGCGCCAGTCGCAGGATCGGGCCGGTCTCGGGCGGGAGACCGTCCGGATAGTGACCCACCGCACCGAAGTCGAGGACACCGAAACGTCCGTCGGTGGCCAGGAAGAAATTGCCCGGATGCGGGTCGCCGTGCAGGAGCCCGACCCGATACGGGGAGCTGACCTCGAACTCGGCCATCTTCGCGGCGGCATCGTCGCGGGTCTTCTGGTCACCGGTGGTGATGACCTTCGACAGAGGAACGCCGTCCACCCACTCCGAGACGACGACCTTGGGTGCGCTCGCGACGACCTTGGGGACGAGGAAATCGGGATGACCGTCGTAGGCCTTGGCGAAGGCGCGCTGGTTGTCGGCTTCACCGAGGTAGTCGAGTTCGGCCTCGGTCCGGTCGATGAGTTCGTCCATCATCGCCTTGACATCGGTGCCGGGGGACAGGCGCTGCAGGAGTCCGGACATGCGGGACAGGGTCTTCAGGTCGGCCTTCAGGGCGTGATCGGCGCCGGGATACTGCACCTTGACCGCGACCTCGCGACCGTCGGACCAGACCCCCTTGTGGACCTGTCCGATGGACGCAGAGGCAGCGGGCACATCGGAGAAGTCCTGGAAACGCTCGCGCCAGCGGGTACCGAGCTGCTGGTCGAGCACCTTGTGGACCTTGTCCGCCGGCATCGGCGGGGCGTCGGCCTGCAATTTGGTGAGGGCTTCGCGGAAGGGCTCGCCGAATTCGTCGGGGATGGCGGCTTCCATGATCGAGAGCGCCTGCCCGACCTTCATGGCGCCGCCCTTGAGTTCGCCGAGGACGGCGAAAAGCTGTTCGGCGGATTTCTCCAGGAGCTCTTGGTTGACCTCGTCTCGGTCCCTGCCGACCATGCGCTTGCCGAAACCGGCAGCGGCCCGACCGGCCATACCGATCGGAAGAGAAGCCAGTTTCGCGTTTCGGCGACCCTGTCCTTTGGTGATGTCGGTCATAGCATCCTTTCCGCGTCACACATTAGACGACCTGGCTCGTGAATCCGGTACGGGACGACAATCGCAGTCCGGGTGCGGCGACCACCGCTTGATGTCCAGTCGAGTCGGGTCGTCGCGCACCTCCAGCACGCGATCCAGCAGCTGCGGGACCGGCGGCGGATCCGAACTCGGCCGCTCGTCGTGCACGGCGGCCACCAGCCGTTCGATCTGGGAGTGCGCGATGGCGGTGGTCATCGCCAGGATGGTCGGACTCGCCTGTCCCGACGTTCGGATCAGTTGCACGGCCAATGCCGGCCACTCCGGGTCCGCGTCGGACCGGTGCCGGTCGGCGCACATCAGGCAGCTGGACAGACCGGGCAACACCAGCGGCCCGACTATGCCCACCCCGTCTCGCACCCGGACCAGCAGGTGGGGGATCCGGGCGCGGGTCAGCGCGAAGACGACCCGCGGGTCGTGGACGACGAAGTCGGTCAGGATCACCAGGTCGGTGTCGATGGCGTCGAGCGAGCCGTCGGGGAGTCGGCGCATGGTCCGCCGGGCAGATCTGCCCGTGCCACCCAACGAACTCGTCAGCTGCTCGCTGATCGGTCCCTGACCGTGGATCAGGATGCGGAATTCCGGCGTGCGGCGATCGACATCGACGACCGCGCGGCCGGCCGCCACCAGACTGCTCAGGACGAGGTCGAGGTCGTCGTCGTGCAGGCCCGCGCGGCGGGCGCGGCGGGCGAAGGTGTCCGTCGTGCACGTGTCCTCCAGCGACCGCAGCAGCGCGGCAACGGAATGCGCCGACACCGCGGCGTCGAACTCGAGGAGCAGGCTGTCGGCCGGATCGATCCCGACCCGGACCGAGTTCCCGGGCTGAACGAGAATCGGCGTACCCGGTAGCAGCCGGGGCAGAGCGGTCGAACGATCCGCGCGGGTGGGAGCCGAGATGGCGCTGGAACTCGTCCGGGCTGGCGACATGCGGCAACTCTGCCAGCCGGACGCCTTCAGTGACGTTCGGTGAGCAGGTTATCCACAACACGGCCGGATCCACCGAGGGTGTGGATCTACGATCCGCCTTGCGCCGAGTCGTCACCGGGGTCGCCTCCGGATTCGGGTGTCTGGGGACCGGGGCGCTTGCGCTCATCGCCGCGCGCCTTCTCGTCGGCGATGGTCTTCTCGAGTTGTGCGATCGGGTCGTCGAGTTCGTCGCCGGCCAGGAGACGATCGATGAAACCGGCGGGATTGTCGAGGTCGTCGGAATCGGGCAGCAGATCCGGGTGAGCCCACACGCCGTCCCTGGTCGCGACGTCGGTCGCCTCCAGCGTGCGACGCCACAGCTCCGACGCCTCGCGGACCTTGCGGGGTCGGAGCTCGAGACCGACGAGGGTCGCGAACGTCTGCTCGGCCGGCCCGCCCGAGGCGCGCCGGCGGCGCATGGTCTCGGTGAGTGCGCCGGTGCTCGGGATCCGATCGCCGAGTGCTTGCGTCACGACCTGCTCCACCCAGCCCTCGATGAGGGCGAGCAGGGTCTCGAGGCGGCCGAGTGCTGCCTTCTGCTCAGGTGTCGTGGTCGGCTCGAACGACGTCGACGAGTTGATGAGCTCCTCGAGTTTCGAAGGGTCGGAGAGCAATTGGGTCGGGTCGATCCCGGCGGTGGCGTCGGTGATCCCGCTGAAGTCGATACTGATGCCGCGGGCGTATTCCTCGACGGTGGTCAGCAGTCGCTGACGCAACCAGCCCACGTGGGTGAACAGGCGCACATGTGCGGCCTCACGCGCGGCGAGGAAGACGATGATCTCCTGCGCCGGCTGTTCCAGACCTTCGGCGAACTTCGCGATCGCCTCGGGAAGCAGGACGGCGATGCCCTCGGGCGCCAGCGGCAGGCCGACGTCGGTCGACGTCAGCACTTCCTTGGCGAGCTGTCCGAGGCCCTGGCCGAGCTGCGTGCCGAACGCCATGCCGCTCATCTGGGTGAGCATCCCGATCATCGGGCCGGCGAACTGCGCGGCCTCGGCGGGGAGGTTGTCCTGCCAGGTCCGGGCCAGCTGTTCGGCGACCGGATCGCACAGACCCTTCCACGTGTCCATGGACTCCTCGAGCCACTGGACCGGGGTCCACGCCACGGTCTGGGTGACCCCGCTGGGGAAGTTCGTCGCGTCGTCGAGCCAGACGTCGGCGAGGCGGACGGCGTCGGCCGACGCGGTGTTCTCCTTCTCGAGGATGGGGGTGAACGAACCGATCTGCTGCCGAGCCAGATTGGTCGCCACCGAGTAATTCACCGGGCCGTCCCCGCCGCCGGCCATTCCCGCCCCCATGCCGCTGAACATGTTGCCCAGTTGCGAGAACATCTGGCCGATCATGTTGGGGTCGAAGTTCGACGGGTCGAAGTCGCCGCCCGGCCCGCCTCCGAACCCCTGGCCGCCCCCGAATCCGAACGGATTGGACCCGCCGAACGGGTTGCCGCCGGGATTGCCGCCCGGCTTGTTCTTGTCACCGCTGTTCTTGGCGCGGTCGTCGTCGCCGTCATCGGACGACGAGAAGCCGAAGGGCAGATCACTCATGGGTTCCACCGTACCGCCCGGTGAGGCGCGCAAACGGCGACGACTGTTCGCCCTGCGCGTAGTCGGCTCATGCTGCCTCGGCACAGTCGGCTCATCGTCTCGGCGCGGCAGGCTCGTCGTCGCCGCGGGGCACTATCGTGTGCGGAATGAGTTCGAGCCCCCGCTTCCGGAGAATCGCCGCGGCCGCGGTCTCCACCGTGGTCCTGCTGGCGTTGCTGGTGGTGGGCACACAGGTGCAGGTGCCCTACGCCGCACTCGGACCCGGACCGACGCTGAACACTCTCGGCACGACGAAGGTGGAGGACGACGGCGCGGTCGTCGAGCGCAAGGTCGTGCAGATCGACGGGGCGGCAACCGATCCGACGACCGGACACCTGAATCTCACCACCGTCTCCGTCCGGGATGGGCTCTCCCTCTTCGACGCGCTGGGCATGTGGTTGTCGGGCACCTACTCCCTCACTCCCCGTGATCAGGTCTATCCGCCCGACCGCACCACCGAACAGGTGCAGCAGGAGAACGCCCAGCAGATGACGGGTTCGGAGGAGAACGCGACGGTCGCCGCGCTCCGCTACCTGGACCGGCCGACGGCGCTGCGCGTCGCGAGCGTCGGACCGGACGGGCCCGCGGTCGGGGTGCTGCGCGCCGGTGACGAGGTCGTGGCGGCCGGGGGTGTGCCGGTGGAGACCGGCGAACAGCTCCGGAAGGTCGTCGGTGACAACCCGCCCGGAACCGTGCTCCCGCTCGAGATCATCCGTGCCGGCGCCCGGCAGACCGTGTCGGTCACGCTCGGCAAGCATCCCGCGAACCCCGACGACGGGTATCTCGGTGTCGTCCCGGAGGTCGTCAACGCCGATCCCCGGCTCGAGGTCACCTACACGGTGGGGGACATCGGCGGGCCGTCGGCCGGGATGATGCTGGCACTCGCGGTCATCGACCAGCTGAGTCCCGGCGAATTGACCTCCGGCAAGTTCATCGCCGGCACCGGCACCATCACCGACGAGGGCGCGGTCGGACCGATCGGCGGCATCACGCACAAGACCCGCGCCGCACGCGACGCCGGCGCGACGGTGTTCCTCGTCCCGGCCCGCAACTGTGCCGAAGCGGTCTCCGAGCGACCGGACGGACTCGAGCTGGTCAAGGTCGACACCCTGGACGGCGCGGTCGACGCGCTGGGTGCGATCGGCGCGGGACGTCCCGCGCCGACCTGCTGACGCGGCACCGGCACCCGCGGGTCAGCTCCGCCCGGGTGTCTCCGGCTCATCGGGGGCGAAGGTGTCGTGCAGTGCTGCCCGCAGTTCGAGGGCCAGCTGCGGATGGGTGAGCAGCTCGGGTTCCTCGTCGGGGATCGGACGTAGCCGCATCAGGGCCAGGTCGGTGCCGTTGCGCAGTACCCCGACGACCAGGCGGGCGACCTCCTCGTCCGGGTGCTGCTCGCCGGTCTCGGTGACGACGTAGCGCGGCGTGAGGTCATCGTCGTCCTCGGGCTCCACGATGATGATCTCGATGGCCACCGCGGCGCCGGCGACCGCCGGGGGCCAGATCGCCGACGCCAGGAATTCGTCGAGGTCGGCGACATCCTCCTCCACGGGCGTGAAGACCGGGCCGTCCGCGGAGATGACGTCGGGAAGACGTTCGGCGAGCAGGGCGGTGGGTGCCAGCGCGAACACCGACGGCGGCTGTCCCCAGCCGCGCGTGTCGACGTGTTCCATGATCTCGCTCAGGGCACTGCCGAGGTCGTCGGTGGAAAAGGCACGAGGGGTGTTCGAGTCGCCGGGCACGTGCTCATCTTGCCTCGCAGTGCCGCACGACGACGACCCCGCCGTGCCGCGAGGGAACCACCGACGTGTCGCGATCGTTGAGCGGGCGCCCCGAGTGAGTTGGTCACCCGGGTGGTGCCAGTACAGTGGGCACCACGCCCAGCAGGCAATCGTGTGCGGGTGGTGTCCGGGTTGAGAGCTTTGGAGAGTGGGTCTGGTGGGCGTCCGAGGGCCGGCGGGAATGCCGACACTGTCACGCAGGAGCAAGATCATCATCGGGCTCGGCGTGGCCGTCCTGGTGCTGCTGCTCGTCGGGCCACGCCTGGTCGGTCTCGCGACCGACTGGCTCTGGTTCTCCAACGTCGGGTATTCCGGCGTCTTCACCAAGGTGATCTGGACCCGTGTGATCCTCTTCGCGGTCACCACGATCGTCGTCGGGGCCATCATCTTCGGCGCGGTGTCCCTGGCGTACCGCAGCCGTCCGGTGTTCGTCCCGACCGCGGGACCGAACGATCCGCTCGCGCGCTACCGCACGGCCATCATGGGCAAGGTCCGCTGGTTCGCGATCGTCCCGGCGGTGATCATCGGCGCGCTGGCCGGCCTGGTCGCGCAAGGATCCTGGGCGACGGTGCAGATGTTCCTGCACGGGCAGTCGTTCGGGCGGACCGATCCCCAGTTCAACCTCGACATCGGGTTCTACGCCTTCGACCTGCCGTTCTACCGGTTCGTGTTGAACCTGTTGTTCGTCGTGGTCGTGGTCGCCTTCCTGGCGAACCTGGTCACCCACTACCTCTTCGGCGGAATCCGTCTGGGCCAGGGCGGCGGTACGGTCACCACCGCGGCACGAATCCAGCTGGCGGTGCTGGCCGGCACCTTCCTGCTGTTGAAGGCGGCCGCGTACTGGCTCGATAGATACTCCTTGTTGTCGAGTCAACGAAAAGCCGAGATCTTCCCCGGCGCGAGCTACACCGACATCAATGCGGTGCTGCCGTCGAAACTCATCCTGATGGCGATCGCGGTCATCTGTGCGGTCGCGTTCTTCGCCGGGATCGTGCTCCGCGACCTCCGGGTGCCGGCACTCGCCACCGTCCTGATGCTGTTCTCCGCGTTGCTCATCGGGGTCGGCTGGCCGCTCACGATGGAGCAGTTCTCGGTCAAGCCGAACGCGGCGCAGAAAGAAGCCGAATACATAGACCGCGCGATCACGTCGACGCGCGAGGCGTACGGGATCGGGCCGGACAAGGTCGTCACCCAGAACGACTGGACTTCCCGACCGGCCACACCGGCACTCGTGAACAGCGACGTGCCGACACTGTCGAACGTCCGCGTCCTGGACCCGAACGTCGTGTCGCCGACATTCATCCAGCAGCAACAGCGGCAGAACTTCTACGGATTCCCGACCCAACTTGCGGTCGACCGCTATCGCATCGACGGCGAACTGCGCGACTTCGTGGTCGCGGTGCGCGAGCTGGACCCCAGTCGCTACCTCGAGAACCAGCAGAACTGGCTGAACAAGCACCTCGTCTACACCCACGGGGACGGGTTCGTTGCAGCGCCCGCCAACCGGGTGAACGAGTCGCGCGACGTCAACGACATCGACGGCGGCGGCGACCCGTTCTACTACGTCAGCGACACCTCGAACTACCAGTCCGAGGAGTACAAGCGCGACGCCCCGATCAAGGTGGCCCAGCCCCGCATCTACTTCGGTGAGCTGCTCGCGAAGATCGACCCTGACTACGCGATCGTCGGTTCCGACGACGGACAGGCGCGTGAGCACGACATCGGTGACGACAAGTACACCTATCAGGGGCCGGCCGGGGTGTCGCTGGGCAACTGGTTCAACCGGGTGCTCTATATGGCCAAATACGCGGAGCGCAACTTCCTGCTGTCGGGGGAGATCAACTCGGCGTCGAAGATCATCTACAACCGCGACCCCCGCGACCGCGTCGAACAGGTCGCGCCGTGGTTGACGGTGGATTCGAAGACGTACCCCGCGGTCATGGAGGACGGCTCGATCAAGTGGATCGTCGACGGTTACACCACTCTCGACAACTACCCGTATTCGCAGCCGACCTCGCTGCAGAGTGCGACCGCGGATGCCCAGGACCTCAATCCCGGCCAGACCGGCCGGACCCAGGTCAACAAGACCGTGTCGTACGTGCGCAACTCGGTGAAGGCGACCGTGGACGCCTACACCGGTGAGGTGGAGCTGTACCAGTTCGACTCCGAGGACCCGGTGCTGAAGACGTGGATGGAGGTTTTCCCGGGAACGGTGAAGTCGCGCGCCGACTTCGACGCGCAGACGTCGCTGCGGGAACACGTCCGGTATCCCGAGGACATCTTCAAGATCCAGCGGTCGCTGTTGACCCGCTACCACGTCGATTCGCCGCAGACGTTCTTCCAGGCGAGCGAATTCTGGTCGGTGCCCGCGGATCCGACCGATCCCGATGCCGATCAGCGCGGACTCGATCAGCCGCCGTACTACTTCGTGGCCTCCGACCCGGAGAGCGGACAGCCGACGTTCCAGCTGACCTCGGTTCTCACCCGCCTCAATCGGCCGATCCTCGGTGCCTACGTGACCGTCTCGTCGAACCCCGAGAACTACGGGCAGATGACGGTCAAGCAGCTGCCCGGAAACGCCCAGCGGTCGGGTCCGAAACAGGCCTTCAACCCGATGAAGACCGATGGACGTGTCGCCGAATCGCTCAAGTCGCTCGAGAACACGGCGACGGTGACATTCGGCAATCTCCTGACGCTGCCCGTGGGGGACAACGGAATCCTCTACGTCGTCCCGATGTACGCGCAGGCACAGGGCGAGGAAGCATTCCCCCGCCTGTTCCGGGTGATCACCCGCTACGAGCCTGCCGAGCGTGAGGCGCGGATCGGCTATGCGCCGACGACCGGCGAGGCACTGCGGCAGGTCGGCATCACACCCGCCGTGGGGGTGGTCCCCGACGATCAGCAGCCGACCGAGCCGGATCAGGCCGGGACGCCCGACACAGGCACGCCCACACCGAATGAGCCACCGCAGCAAGGTGATTCGCCAGAGCGCGATGCTGCCGCGAAGGCCATCGGAGATGCCATCACGGCCTTGCGCCAAGCTCAGCAGGGTGGGGACTTCGCCGCATACGGCCAGGCGCTCGACCAGTTGAGCCAGGCTGTTGCCAGGTACGAGTCACTGGCGGCACCCAACTAGTCGAGGGTCGCCCTGTCACCGAGCGCTACGTGCGCGAGGTATCGCTAACCGCGATACTTCCGCAGGTAGCGCTCGGTTTCGTTGGGGGTGTTGTCGGGGAGTACCGGACTGTGATGGTGCCGATGACCCAGCGAGAAGAAGATCGACACCGCGGCGGCGAACGCGGCGACCATCAGCAGACCGCAGACGATCGCGGTACCCACGTTGCCGACGGCCATGTGGACCAGCCAGAGTGCGGCCATGGCGAACCCGCCCAGCGCCAGGACGAAACCGACGAAGCTCATCGGATGATTGCCGTGGCTCTCGTGGTGGAAACGGTGCGTGTTCATGGTTCCTCCTCGGCGGTGGCCTCTCGTGTGCCGAGTGTACGCCCGATGTGACCGGCATCACATTCGCGGACGCACGCCGGCAGCCTTCGGCGACCTGACGCCGACCTGCGGCTACGTGCCCGAAGTGACCGCCGTCACTGGTGTTTGCCCAGGTCGCCACCGGTTGGGGTATCGATTTGCATCGCTGACGAACCGCTGTGTAACGTTGTGTTCACCAACGCGGGGTGGAGCAGCTCGGTAGCTCGCTGGGCTCATAACCCAGAGGTCGCAGGTTCAAATCCTGTCCCCGCTACCAACACCAAGAACCCCCGCCCGGGACTCCCGGGCGGGGGTTCTTGCTATCTGGCGGAACCTCGTGGGCGAGGTCCTCTCGGCGACGACGATCCTGCGAGGGGAGGCCGGCGCACTCACACCGGTCGACTCGCCCGCCGGACTCGAGGTGTTTCGAGTCGAGGTCGGGTGATCCGATCTGCTGATCCCGGTCGACGGCGAGAAGGCCGCCGCCGATCACGTGCCCTGCCGCCCCGGGTGCCGATCGACCGGTTTGGCGGGGACAGCCGCACGAAGTCTGCACGGGTATGCCGGTGACACGAGCTCCAGACCGCCTGTGACCAGGCGATTTGACGCCGAGTGGAGTGGTGCGTAACTTATGTCGAGTCAGCGCGCCACGGCGCCGCCCCGGAGGGCCTGGAAGGGTCTGGTTCGGGGAGTGGAGATCGGGTTTGTGGCTGACCGCCCCTGATTGTTCTGGTTGGGACTTTGTGTCTTGGCTGGGTTGGTTGGGGTTGCCAGATCTCCTTCAGTCCGGAATTTCTTCGGAGTTGCGGGCCGGAGATGGTGTCTGGTAGGTTGGAAGAGTTGCCTCGGAGACGGGGTGGCTTGGTAGGTTGACATGCAAGTCTGCTGGTGAGAGCCCTGGTTGGGGTGGGTAGCTGGTGGGTGTGTGTTCTTTGAGAACTCGATAGTGTGATGATGAATTGTCTGATGCCATTTTTGGCATCGTGCATCCTTTGCGGATGTAGATGTTTGTTTTGTGTGGCGCTCGGCCCCGTCTGGGTGTCACATTTTTGCTAGGTTTATTTTGGTCAGGTTGTGCTTTCCTGATTATTGTTGAAACGCCGGCTCTTTTGGGGGTTGGTTTTGTTTCGCTGTTTTTTCATGGAGAGTTTGATCCTGGCTCAGGACGAACGCTGGCGGCGTGCTTAACACATGCAAGTCGAACGGAAAGGCCCAGCTTGCTGGGTACTCGAGTGGCGAACGGGTGAGTAACACGTGGGTGATCTGCCCTGCACTCTGGGATAAGCCTGGGAAACTGGGTCTAATACCGGATATGACCAACTGTCGCATGGTGGTTGGTGGAAAGCTTTTGCGGTGTGGGATGGGCCCGCGGCCTATCAGCTTGTTGGTGGGGTAATGGCCTACCAAGGCGACGACGGGTAGCCGACCTGAGAGGGTGATCGGCCACACTGGGACTGAGACACGGCCCAGACTCCTACGGGAGGCAGCAGTGGGGAATATTGCACAATGGGCGCAAGCCTGATGCAGCGACGCCGCGTGAGGGATGACGGCCTTCGGGTTGTAAACCTCTTTCACCAGGGACGAAGCGTGAGTGACGGTACCTGGAGAAGAAGCACCGGCCAACTACGTGCCAGCAGCCGCGGTAATACGTAGGGTGCGAGCGTTGTCCGGAATTACTGGGCGTAAAGAGCTCGTAGGCGGTTTGTCGCGTCGTCTGTGAAATTCTGCAACTCAATTGTAGGCGTGCAGGCGATACGGGCAGACTTGAGTACTACAGGGGAGACTGGAATTCCTGGTGTAGCGGTGAAATGCGCAGATATCAGGAGGAACACCGGTGGCGAAGGCGGGTCTCTGGGTAGTAACTGACGCTGAGGAGCGAAAGCGTGGGTAGCGAACAGGATTAGATACCCTGGTAGTCCACGCCGTAAACGGTGGGTACTAGGTGTGGGTTCCTTTTCACGGGATCCGTGCCGTAGCTAACGCATTAAGTACCCCGCCTGGGGAGTACGGCCGCAAGGCTAAAACTCAAAGGAATTGACGGGGGCCCGCACAAGCGGCGGAGCATGTGGATTAATTCGATGCAACGCGAAGAACCTTACCTGGGTTTGACATACACCAGACGCGGCTAGAGATAGTCGTTCCCTTGTGGTTGGTGTACAGGTGGTGCATGGCTGTCGTCAGCTCGTGTCGTGAGATGTTGGGTTAAGTCCCGCAACGAGCGCAACCCTTGTCCTGTATTGCCAGCGGGTTATGCCGGGGACTTGCAGGAGACTGCCGGGGTCAACTCGGAGGAAGGTGGGGATGACGTCAAGTCATCATGCCCCTTATGTCCAGGGCTTCACACATGCTACAATGGCTGGTACAGAGGGCTGCGATACCGTGAGGTGGAGCGAATCCCTTAAAGCCAGTCTCAGTTCGGATTGGGGTCTGCAACTCGACCCCATGAAGTCGGAGTCGCTAGTAATCGCAGATCAGCAACGCTGCGGTGAATACGTTCCCGGGCCTTGTACACACCGCCCGTCACGTCATGAAAGTCGGTAACACCCGAAGCCGGTGGCCTAACCCCTTGTGGGAGGGAGCTGTCGAAGGTGGGATCGGCGATTGGGACGAAGTCGTAACAAGGTAGCCGTACCGGAAGGTGCGGCTGGATCACCTCCTTTCTAAGGAGCACACAACAACACATGTTTCAGCAGGCGTTTGTTCTGCGGCGTGTGTGTGTTCAAGGGTGAAACATCAGACACATCCATGCTCGGCGCTTTCTGGTGTCGGTGCGGGGTGACTGCCAGTGCTCGTGAGGGCCGGCGGGTTCATCGTCACGCTATCGGGGTTCTGAGGGAACACACCAGTGTTGTCTCTGACCTAGCTGTGGGGTTGAGGGTGTTCGTGAGGTGTCCTGTGATGGGATGCGGAGATACCGGAAGCTTCATGGTGTGTGTTGTTTGAGAAGTGCATAGTGGATGCGAGCATCTTTATTTCAAACCAACTTTTGTTGGTCTGTGATTTAGCAGAAAATGATTTGTTTGTTGTGGTGATGTCTACATTCGGTCCTCGCGGCGTGACTCTCTTTGTGGGGTTGTGTGGTGGGGGTTGTTTGTAGGTGTTGTTGTAAGTGTGTAAGGGCGTTCGGTGGATGCCTTGGTACCAGGAGCCGATGAAGGACGTGGTAGGCCGCGATAGTCCTCGGGGAGTTGTCAAACGAGCTGTGATCCGAGGGTGTCCGAATGGGGAAACCCAGCACGAGTGATGTCGTGTTACCACCAGCTGAATGTATAGGCTGTGTGGGGGGAACGTGGGGAAGTGAAACATCTCAGTACCCATAGGAAGAGAAAACAATTGTGATTCCGTGAGTAGTGGCGAGCGAAAGCGGATGAGGCTAAACCATGCGCATGTGATACCGGGTAGGGGTTGTGTGTGTGGGGTTGTGGGGTTCGTCTTCTTCCATCTGCCTGTGGAAGCGTGAGTCAGAAAATCGTGTGTTAGGTGAAGTGGCCTGGAATGGTCTGCCGTAGTCGGTGAGAGTCCGGTAGCTGAAAACACATGGTCTTGCGTGACGGTGTCCCCAAGTAGCAGCGGGCTCGTGGAATCTGCTGTGAATCTGCCGGGACCACCCGGTAAGCCTGAATACTTCCTGGTGACCGATAGCGGACTAGTACCGTGAGGGAAAGGTGAAAAGTACCCCGGGAGGGGAGTGAAATAGTACCTGAAACCGGACGCTTACAATCCGTCAAAGCCTGCGCACCCTTGTGGTGGTGGGTGATGGCGTGCCTTTTGAAGAATGAGCCTGCGAGTTAGTGCTCGGTGGCGAGGTTAACCCGTGTGGGGTAGCCGTAGCGAAAGCGAGTCTGAATAGGGCGTTTGAGTCGCCGGGTCTAGACCCGAAGCGGAGTGATCTACCCATGGCCAGGGTGAAGCGTCGGTAAGACGTCGTGGAGGCCCGAACCCACTTCAGTTGAAAATGGAGGGGATGAGTTGTGGGTAGGGGTGAAAGGCCAATCAAACTCCGTGATAGCTGGTTCTCCCCGAAATGCATTTAGGTGCAGCGTCACATGTTTCTTACTGGAGGTAGAGCTACTGGATGGCCGATGGGCCCCACAGGGTTACTGACGTCAGCCAAACTCCGAATGCCGGTAAGTGAGAGTGTGGCAGTGAGACTGCGGGCGATAAGGTTCGTAGTCGAGAGGGAAACAGCCCAGATCGCCGGCTAAGGCCCCTAAGCGTGTACTAAGTGGAAAAGGATGTGGGGTCGCGAAGACAACCAGGAGGTTGGCTTAGAAGCAGCCACCCTTGAAAGAGTGCGTAATAGCTCACTGGTCAAGTGATCCTGCGCCGACAATGTAGCGGGGCTCAAGTACACCGCCGAAGCCGCGGCACTCACATTTAGCCCGCCTTCTGCCTACGGGTGGTTGGCCAGGTGTGTGGGTGGGTAGGGGAGCGTCCTGCATCCGTGGAAGCTACAGAGTGATCTAGTGGTGGAGGGTGTGGGAGTGAGAATGCAGGCATGAGTAGCGAAAGCAGAGTGAGAAACTCTGCCGCCGAATGACCAAGGGTTCCTGGGCCAGGCTAATCCGCCCAGGGTGAGTCGGGACCTAAGGCGAGGCCGACAGGCGTAGTCGATGGACAACGGGTTGATATTCCCGTACCCGTGTATCCGCGCCCATGCTGAATCAGTTGTACTAACCATCCTGATCCTCACGAGAGTGCCTTCGGGTGCCGAGTTGGGGTGATGCATGGGACCTTGGCTGGTAGTAGGCAAGCGATGGGGTGACGCAGGAAGGTAGTGGGGCCAGTCAGTGGTTGTACTGGTGTAAGCCTGTAGGGCGAGCGATAGGCAAATCCGTCGTTCATGAAGCCTGAGAGGTGATGCGTAGCCGTTGCGGTGAATTCCATGATCCTATGCTGCCGAGAAAAGCCTCTAGTGAGTTGGTACACGGCCCGTACCCCAAACCAACACAGGTGGTCAGGTAGAGAATACTAAGGCGATCGAGAGAACTGTGGTTAAGGAACTCGGCAAAATGCCCCCGTAACTTCGGGAGAAGGGGGACCCATCCTGGTGACGGCATTTACTGTCTGAGCTGGTGTGGGTCGCAGAGACCAGAGAGAAGCGACTGTTTACTAAAAACACAGGTCCGTGCGAAGTCGTAAGACGATGTATACGGACTGACGCCTGCCCGGTGCTGGAAGGTTAAGAGGACCGGTTAGTCACTTTGGTGGCGAAGCTGAGAATTTAAGCCCCAGTAAACGGCGGTGGTAACTATAACCATCCTAAGGTAGCGAAATTCCTTGTCGGGTAAGTTCCGACCTGCACGAATGGCGTAACGACTTCTCTGCTGTCTCAACCACAGACTCGGCGAAATTGCAGTACGAGTAAAGATGCTCGTTACGCGCGGCAGGACGAAAAGACCCCGGGACCTTCACTATAGCTTGGTATTGGTGTTCGGTTCGGTTTGTGTAGGATAGGTGGGAGACTGTGAAGTGGGCACGCCAGTGTTCATGGAGTCGTTGTTGAAATACCACTCTGATCGTATTGGACTTCTAACCTCGGACCCTGATCGGGTTCAGGGACAGTGCCTGGTGGGTAGTTTAACTGGGGCGGTTGCCTCCTAAAAGGTAACGGAGGCGCCCAAAGGTTCCCTCAGCCTGGTTGGCAATCAGGTGTTGAGTGTAAGTGCACAAGGGAGCTTGACTGTGAGACGTACATGTCGAGCAGGGACGAAAGTCGGGACTAGTGATCCGGCACCGGCAAGTGGAAGCGGTGTCGCTCAACGGATAAAAGGTACCCCGGGGATAACAGGCTGATCTTCCCCAAGAGTCCATATCGACGGGATGGTTTGGCACCTCGATGTCGGCTCGTCGCATCCTGGGGCTGGAGTAGGTCCCAAGGGTTGGGCTGTTCGCCCATTAAAGCGGCACGCGAGCTGGGTTTAGAACGTCGTGAGACAGTTCGGTCTCTATCCGCCGCGCGCGTAAGAAACTTGAGGAAACCTGTCCCTAGTACGAGAGGACCGGGACGGACGAACCTCTGGTGTGCCAGTTGTCCCGCCAGGGGCACTGCTGGTTAGCTACGTTCGGAAGGGATAACCGCTGAAAGCATCTAAGCGGGAAGCCTGTTCCAAGATGAGGTTTCTCACCCCCTTTGCGGGGTTAAGGCCCCCTACAGACCATGGGGTTGATAGGCCAGAACTGTACGCACAGCAATGTGTTCAGGTGACTGGTACTAATCGGCCGAGGACTTACCAACAACACCCACAACATCACCACAAACCTATTCTTTGGTTTCTGGTTGTGTTCGCATCCACTATGTACTTCTGAAACAACACACGAAAGCTATAAATTAGCAATCGTGTGTGGTTGTTTCACAAAGTTACGGCGGCTATAGCGGAGGGGAAACGCCCGGCCCCATTCCGAACCCGGAAGCTAAGCCCTCCAGCGCCGATGGTACTGCACCTTAATCAGTGTGGGAGAGTAGGACACCGCCGAACACAACATTCAGAAATGCCCCGCAACCCCAGGTTGCGGGGCATTTCTCATATCCAGCTCAACTCAGGTGATGCACGTCGGCGAGTCCGTAGACGGGTGTCGGAATGCCCTCGTATCGGGCCTTCAGCTGGAGCGCCAGGTAGAGCGAATAGTGCCGTGACTGATGGAGATTTCCCCCGTGGAACCACAGGCCCGGCTGCTGGGTGGGCTTCCACATGTTCCGCTGCTCGCCCTCCCAGGGCCCTGGGTCCTTGGTCGTCTCGGATCCGAGCCCCCACACCTTGCCGACGCGGTCGGCGACCTCCTGACCCATCAGATCGGCGGCCCAGCCGTTCATCGATCCGTAGCCGGTCGCGTAGACGACGACGTCGGCCTCGATCTCGGTGCCGTCGGCGAGTACCACGGCGTTGTCGGTGAGGTGGTCGAGCTGCCCGTGGACGAGCTTGATCGTCCCGTCGGCGATGAGTTCGCTGGCACCGACGTCGATGTAGTAACCGGACCCGCGGCGTAGGTACTTCATGAAGAGTCCGGAGTCGTCGTCGCCGAAGTCGAGTCGGAAGCCGGCCGCCTCGAGTCGGTCGTAGAAGTCCTTGTCCTGCTCGCGGATCTGGTCGTATACGGGTACTTGGAACTGGTGCATGATCCGGTAGGGCAGTGACGCGAAGGTCAGATCGGCCTTCTTGGTCGTCATCCCGGAAGCAACCGCCTCCTCGCTGTAGAGCGAGCCGAGGGCGATCGACCGCAGCGAGTCGGACTTCACGATGTGGGTCGAGGAGCGCTGCACCATCGTCGCGTCGACGCCGTTGTCCACCAGAGCTTTACAGATGTCGTGTGCGGAGTTGTTCGAGCCGATGACGACGACCTTCTTGCCGACATAACCGTCGGGGCCGGGGTGCGCGCTCGAGTGGTGCTGCTCGCCGGCGAACACATCCTGCCCGGGGACAGACGGGACCGCGGGCTTGCCGGACATTCCCGTCGCGAGCACCAGTTGCGTCGGATGAAGTGTGAGGCGCTCTCCGTCGCGGTCGACCTCGACGGTCCAGCGGGCCTCCGCGTCGTCGTAGGCCGCGGACAGGCATGTGGTCTTGCTCCAGTACGGAACCTCCATGACCCTGGTGTAGAACTCCAGCCAGTCACCGATCTTGTCCTTCGGTGCGAAGACCGGCCAGTTGCTGGGGAACGGCAGGTACGGCAGGTGGTCGTACCAGACCGGGTCGTGCAGGCACAGCGACTTGTACCGTTTGCGCCACTGATCCCCGGGACGTTCGTGGCGGTCGACCACGATCGAGGGGACTCCGAGCTGGCGAAGTCTCGCACCGAGCGCTATGCCGCCCTGCCCGCCGCCGATGACCAGGACGTACGGCTGCGTGGTTCGACCGAGTGCCAGGTCCTCGTCGGCCTTCTTCTCCGCCCAGGAACGGGTGTCGGGGTCGGAACCGTGCACGGCGCCGAGCGGGCGGTTCGGGCCGGCCGGCTCCTCGTGGCCCTTGAGCTCCTGCATCGTCGTCAGCAGCGTCCAGGCCTTGTCCTCCTCGCCGACGTCTTCTCCGCCGACGTCCGGACTGCCGACGCTGCGTCGGATGCGCAGGTGTCCTTCACAGCGTCCGACGGCGGTCTCGAACGCGATGAACGCCGAGACCACCCCGTCGCCGTCGTCGGTGGCCGGTTCGGTGGTGGTGAAGTTCGACGGCCGGGTGTCGGCGAGACGAGCGGTCAGCATGTCGGCTATCTGCTCGTGGCCTTCGACTGTCTTGATGTTCCACGTGAACGCCGTGAGGTCACGCCAGTAGCTGTCGGTCAGAAAGGCGTTCGTGGCCCTCGCGATGTCGAGCGCGCCGAGCGCGGACTCGAACTCGCGCAGCCAGGTCTCGATCCGCTGCTGGGGGGTGCGATCGAGCGGGACGACCGGTTCCAGTGTCTGGGTCATGATGCCTCCTCAGGCCTCAGGTGTGTGCCCGCGATCGTGATGTGGAACACAGCGGGTTGTGGACAGCAGACGCCCCGGCGCCGGGTGGCGGCAAGGGTTGCAGGGGGTTGCGAGGGAAGGGGCGCGTTGTCGTTGTGTGTGACGTGACGCACAATCAAGGGGATGAACGCTTACGAGTCGGTCTCCGACCTGGAGCCCGCGGTGCACGCCGGTGACGATCCTCGCGAGTTCGCGTCCGTTCTCAGCGCGGTTCACGACGCCGCGATGTCGGGCGGGCGCATGCCGGCGCGTCCGCGCGGCGTCATCGACGACTCGTGGCAGCGGCTCCGTCGTGCCGGCCTGGACCCGGACGTGGCCTGCGTCAGCGAACGGACCCTGCGGCTCGACGAGCTGGAGGATCGGCGCCGACGCTCCGGCCTCGCCGAAGTCGTCGACGAGCTGGCTCGCGGCCTCGACTCGCTGATCGCCGACGGTGACAACATCCTGGTCGTCTCGGATGCGGACGGGCACGTGCTGTGGCGCAGCGGGTCGTCGAAGGTGCTCACGCGCGCGGACGATCTCGGATTCGTCGAGGGTGCGGACTGGGCCGAGGGGTCCGTGGGGACCAACGCGATCGGTACGGCACTGATGTCCGGTCGTTCGGTTCAGGTGTTCTCGGCCGAGCACTTCGTGCGGAGCCACCATTCGTGGACCTGCACCGGTGCGCCGATCAAGGACCCACGGACCGGCGAGACGTTGGGTGTCGTCGATGTCAGCGGTCCGGCCGCCACCATCCATCCGACCACCCTGGCGCTCGTGCATGCGGTCGCCCGTCTCGCCGAGTCGCAACTCCGCGAGAGCCACCACCGCCGTCTCGATTCGCTGCGGGCGGTTGCCGCGCCGATCCTCGCGCGGATGCCGGGCCCGGCGCTGGCGGTCGACACCGACGGCTGGGTCGCGGCGGTCGACACCGTGTCCCCCCGATCGAGGCTCATCCTGCCACCGCGCCTCGGGCCCGGCCGGATCTTCGTGAACGCGCTCGGCGAGTGCGACGTCGAGGCGCTACCCGGTGGGTGGTTGGTACGAGTCGCGGAGACGTCGCACCGCGCGACCACCAGGGTGGTCCTGCGGGTGCCGACCGGCTCGCCGGGTGGCGGCAACGTCGAGGTCACCGTCGAAGGCGCCAGTGGTGCGTGGACGCACCGGTGTTCGCCGCGCCACGGTGACATACTCACCTTCCTGGCGCGCCATCCCGAGGGCGTCACCGCGGCCCGGTTGTCGACTCATCTGTTCGGTGTCGACGACCGCACGGTCACGGTCCGTGCCGAGATGTCCCGTCTGCGCAAGCACTTCGGCGGTCTGCTCGTGGCGGGACCGTACCGCTTCGTCGACGGGGTCGACGTCGAGGTGCTCGACGCGAACGACTGATCGGCGCGGGTCAGTCGTACTCGGCGATCACCAGACCGCGGTCGAAGGCGTACACGATCGCCGCCGCGCGGTCGCGCAGGTCGAGTTTCGTGAAGATGTGATTGACGTGGCTCTTGACCGTCACCAGCGAGATGCCGAGGGCCGTACCGATTTCCGCATTCGTCCGGCCACGGGCGATCAGTCGCAGCACGTCGGTCTCGCGGTCGGTGAGCCCGGGGGCGGCGGTGGTCACCTGCTCGCGGCCCGATCGTCGAAAACCCTGGAGCACCCGTTCGGTGACCGCGGGGTCGAGGAACGCCCCGTCGCGAACCACGGCGCGGACCGCCCAGATCAGCGCCTCGGCCGGCGAGTCCTTGAGGATGAACCCGGCCGCTCCGGCGCGCAGGGCCCGCGACAGGAGTACGTCGTCGTCGAAGGTGGTCAGGACCAGCACCGGTGGCGGTTCCCGCAGCGTCCGGACCATCTCGGTGGCGGTGATGCCGTCGACATTGCGCATCCGCAGGTCCATCAGGACGATGTCGGGTCGGTGCTCGGCGATCCCGGCGAGGACTTCGGACCCGTCTGCGCACTCACCCACGATGTCGAAGCCGTCGCGGGGACGGAGGATGCGACGCAATCCGGTGCGGATGAGTTCCTGGTCGTCGACGAGCAGGACCCTGATCGGGTCGGCCGGGGCCTCCGCCGGTCCGCTGGTCGTCATACGGGCACCCCGTCGGCGATCGACCGGGCGGGCAACGTCGCACGCACCGACCACGTGCCGGCGCGATGGGAGGTGTCCAGGGTGCCGCCGAGCAGTCTCGCGCGCTGGGTCATCCCCTCGATGCCGGTCCCGTCGCATTGTCGTGGACGGCCCTGGGCCGCGGGGTTCTCGACCGTCAGTGCGACCGCATCGGACACCGACACCGAGACCGACGCGCGCTTGCCCGCCGAGTGTTTGACGACGTTCGCCAACGATTCCTGGGCGATGCGGTACAGCGCCGCGCCGACCGGCCGCGGGAGCTCGGTGACGTCACCGGCGACGGTGAAGTCGATGTCCACTCCGGCCTTGCGGTAGTCCTCGACCAGCCGGACCAGATCGTCGGCACCCGGCGACGGGGCCGTCGTTCCCGCGGGTCCGGCTGTCCCCAGCACATGGACGATGGCGCGGATCTCGGTCATGGCCTGCCGGCCCTGGCGTTCGGCGTCGGAGAGCGCATCCAGGGCCTCCTCGACATCGCGATCCTGTTCGAGGGCGCGCCGAGCGCCGGTGACGTTGAGCATCGTGATCGACAGGGAGTGCGCGATGACGTCGTGGATCTCGCGTGCGATCCGGCGTCGTTCGTCGCCGGCAGCGCGGTCGGCTCGCTCGGCGAGTACGCGAGCCCGGTTGTCGGCCAGTCGTTTCTGGATCAGCACCATGTAGCCGATCAGCCATCCGCAGGCGACGCCGAGTGCGTAGAGCGCCGGTGAGTCGAGGCCGCCGAAGGCGCCGAACCAGACGATGACCGCGATGCACACGATCATCACGGCGATGCCGGTGAACAGGGGATACATCGCGGCCGCGATCGCCGCCATGAGGACGAGTTGCAGTGGTGCGGCGTCGGTCGGCGTCGGGATCATCAGAAAACAGACCGAACTGGTGATGATGCCGAAGCACGCGTACGAGGTCGGCGGCAGCGACAGATCCATCACCAGCGTCACCGCCGCGAGCACCAGGGCCGCGATCACCCACCAGACCTGCTCGAACGGAATGCGTTGCGCTGTGGACACCACGGTGACCACCAGGCTCGACGACAGGATGACAGCGGGATACAGCGGGGGATAGTCGCCGCCGGCCCGTTCGATGCGGCGCTGCAGCCCTGCGCCTGCGTTCGCTGTGAAGCCCGTCACCGTTCCAGGATAGTTCCGCGTCACAGCCGAACGTCCGCCCGACGGTGGATTCCGATCTCCACCCTGGGGTGGAGTACGGGTCAACCCGCGGGATGGCGACGCGGATCTGTTGCCTCCATAGCGTTGTGAGCAGCTGATATCGCTGACCCAGGAGGACACGATGATGACGCTGAGGACACGACCCCGGCGATGGGAAACTCTCGAAACCCGGGAATTGCCAACCACTCTCGCCTCGATGACCACGTTCCGGGAGGTACGCGACGCCACGGCGAGCAGCCGCGGAGGGCTCGGCCACCCGGTCGTCGTCGGCGTCGACGGTGGCGATGCCTCGTTGCGGGCGGTGAAGGTCGCGGCTCGCCTGCTGGGCGAGTCCGGCGACCTGATCCTGATCTGCGCCACCCGCGGCCGCCGGAAGGAAGCGAGCACCGCCCTCCACGACGCCCTCAAGGACGAGTCCTACCTGCTCTCCGGACAGGCGCGGGTCGACGAGTGCCTGCGGACCGCGGCCGAGCTCGCGAGATGGCACGGTGCGCGGACGGTGTCGACCAGAAGCGAGGTCGGCGACCCGACGGCGGTCCTGCATCGGGCCGCGCAACGCGTCGGGGCAGGGGCCGTCGTCCTCGGAGGGGGCGGCGCCCGCCCGGGCTGGACCGCCCGCCGCCTCGCCGGACGGCTGGACGGCGACCGCACCCTCATCGTCACCGACGGGTCGGTCCATCTCCGCCGGCGGTCCGGGCTCACCGAGCACTCCCGCGGCATCGGATGGAATCTCCGCTGGCCGACGCCGGCGCCGGGACCTGCGTAGCACCACCCACATGACACGATGTCCGCATGCACATCACCGACGAGGCGAGGCTGCGGGAGATCGTCGGCGAACCGGCTGACGTGGTTCGCGACAAGGTCAGGCCGACGCTGTCCGACATCGATCGGGCGTGGCTTGCCGCCTCACCCGTGGTGTTCCTGGCCACCGCCGACGCCCACGGACGCGTCGATGTCTCACCCAAGGGCGACCCCGCCGGCAAGGTGGTGCACATCATCGACGACACCCGCATCGCGATTCCGGAACGTCCCGGGAACAGGCGCGTCGACGGTTATCTGAACATCCTGCGCAACCCGCACGCCGGCACCATCTTCGTCGTCCCCGGCCGCAACGACACCCTCCGGGTCAACGGGGCCGCCCGCGTCGTCGACGACGGTGACTACTTCGACGCCCTGGCGGTCAAGGGAAAGCGTCCGATCCTGGCGGTGGAGATCGACGTCGACGAAGTCTTCTACCACTGTTCCAAGGCGTTCCTGCGTGCGGATCTGTGGAAACCGGAGACCTGGACTCCCCGCACGCTGCCCACGGTGGCCGCCATCACCCGGATGGTCATGCCCGAACTCGATGTCCCGCTGGTCGACGACCGCGAGACCGACGAGCAGTACCGCAAGTACCTGTACTGACCGTTCGCCGCGAGCCGACGGCCGGTCGGCGCAGGACCGCAGATCACGTGTCGTGGCGACGATCACACCGATACCCTCGAAGGGCGATGCGGCACCCTGCAGCGGTTTCGGGTGCGGGCCACGACGAGACGGCGAAGGGAAGGCCATGGGCAGCTACAGCGAGGCGTTCACACAGGCGAGCGATGATCGTGAGGCGTTCTGGCTCTCCGCCGCGGAAGCGGTGGACTGGTACACCCCGCCGACCACGGCGCTCGACGATTCCGACGCCCCGTTCTACCGCTGGTTTCCCGGCGCCACGCTGAACACCTGCCACAACGCGCTCGATCGGCATCTCGCTGACGGCAACGACGGGCGGACGGCGCTGATCTGGGACTCGGCCATGACCGGGGAGCGACGGCACTACACCTATGCGGCGCTGCTCGATGTGGTCGCCAGATTCGCCGGAGTGCTGACCGCGCAGGGTGTCTCGGCCGGAGACCGCGTGGTGATCTACATGCCGATGATCCCGGAGGCGGCCATCGCGATGCTCGCGTGCGCGCGGATCGGTGCGGTGCATTCGGTGGTGTTCGGTGGGTTCGCCGCCCGGGAACTCGCCACGCGCATCGACGATGCCGAGCCCGTCGCCGTCGTCACGGCGTCGGGAGGCCTCGAACCGGGACGCACGGTCGAGTATCTGCCGATGGTGGCGAAGGCCATCGAGATGTCGGCGACACCGCCGCGCACCGTCATCGTCAAGGATCGTCCGGAGATCACCGGCAGCGCCGCCGATCACGCCGGCTGGCTGGACTGGGATGAGGTCACCGACACCGCCGAACCGGTCGACCCGGTACCGGTCGCCGCGACCGATCCCCTCTACATCCTCTACACCTCGGGAACCACCGGGAAGCCCAAGGGAGTCGTCCGCGACAACGGCGGGCACGCGGTCGCCTTGACCTGGTCGATGACGAACATCTACGACATCGGCGCGGGTGACGTGTGGTGGACGGCGTCGGACGTCGGATGGGTCGTCGGGCACTCCTACATCGTCTACGCGCCGCTCTTCGTGGGGGCGACGACGGTGATGTACGAGGGCAAACCGGTCGGCACCCCCGACGCCGGCGCGTTCTGGCGGGTCATCGCCGATCACGGTGTCAAGGCCCTGTTCACCGCGCCGACGGCGATCCGCGCGATCCGCAAGGCGGACCCAGAAGCCACCGAACTCGCGAAGTACGACACGTCGTCCCTGCAGACCCTGTTCGCAGCCGGTGAGCGCCTCGACCCCGACACGTTCGCCTGGGCGTCCGACGTCCTCAAGGTCCCGGTCGTCGACCATTGGTGGCAGACCGAGACCGGCTGGGCGATCGCGGCGAATCTCCGTGGGCTCGAGCCGATGCCGATCAAGGCGGGTTCGCCGACGGTGCCCGTGCCCGGATATCGGGTGGGCGTCGTCGACGCCGAGGGCAACACGCTCGGAGCGGGGGAGGAGGGCAACATCGTCATCAGCCTGCCGCTGCCGCCCGGGACCCTCGCCGGCTTGTGGCGCGACGAGGAGCGTTACCGCAAGTCGTATCTGTCGGCATTCGACGGCTACTACCTGACCGGCGACTCCGGCTACGTCGACGCGGACGGATACGTGTTCGTCCTGGGCCGTTCCGACGATGTGATCAACGTTGCCGGACACCGGCTCTCGACCGGCAGCATCGAAGCGGTGGTGGCGTCGCATCCGGCCGTCGCCGAGTGTGCGGTCATCGGCATCCGGGACGACCTCAAGGGGCAGCGCCCCAGCGGTTACGTGGTGCTCAAGTCCGGTGTCGACATCGACTCCGAGACATTGCGAAGCGAATTGGTGTCCCTGGTACGCAACGAGATCGGGGCGGTGGCCACCTTCCGGGACGTCACCGTCGTGCCGGCGCTGCCCAAGACGCGGTCGGGCAAGATCCTGCGGAAGACCATGCGGCAGATCGCGGATCATGAAGAGTACACAGTGCCCTCGACCATCGAGGACCCCGACGTGCTGACGGCGCTGGCCGATCAGCTCAGGGGCTGAGCATGCTCGACGCCTTGATACGCAACGCGATCCGGCTCGTACCGTTCGTCGGGATCGTCGGCACGATCATCACCACGCTCATCGACGCGTTCACCCCCGGCGGTGACCTGGGCCGGGATCTGCTCGAGAATTCGGTGCTGTGGATGATCGGTGTCCAGGGATGGATGACCGGGTGCGGCCACATGTTCGTCGGTGAGCCGATCGCGGAGTCCATCGGGTGGCCACCGAAGACCCCGTGGCAGTGGGAGGTCGGGCTCGCCAGCCTCGCGACGGGTGTGTTGGGCGTGATCGCGTCGGGCTTCGGCGACGAATTCACCCTGGCCACCATCATCGCGTTCTCGGTGTTCTACCTGGGTGCCGCGGTGGGTCATGTGCGGGAGATGGTGATCCACCGGAACTTCAAGGCGGGCAACGCCGGCCCCATCTTCTTCTTCGACGTGCTGGTCCCGATCTATCTGATCGTGTTGTATGTGATCGTCGTGTAGCGGAGACTTGGCGCGTGCACCGAGACGAGCACCGCGAACTCCCCGTCGATCCCGACGAACGTCCGCTGCACCTCCGGGTGCATGCGCTCGCCTGGGTCTTCGCCGGGGGACTCGTCGGCACCGGCGTGCGGTACTGGGCCGAGGGAGCGTTTCCCGCCCAGCAGGGACACTGGCCGTGGGCGACGTTCGGGGTCAACATCATCGGCGCGTTCGTCCTGGGGACGCTGCTGGAACTGCTTGCGCGGCTCGGCCACGACGAGGGATGGCGCCAGCGGATACGACTGTTCGGCGGCACCGGCATCTGTGGGGCGCTGACCACCTACAGCACGTTCGCGCTGGAGATCACCGAACTGACACGGGCGTCGGCGGTGGTGACCGCGTTGTCCTACGCGGTCGTCAGCGTGGTCCTCGGTCTCGCCGCGGCAGCGTGCGGGATCGCGCTCGCCTCCCGAGTGGCGCGGGCGTGATCGCGCTGGCCGTCATGATGGCGGGTGCGCTGGGTGCGGTCACCCGGTTCGTCGTCGACGGAGCGGTCAGAAACCGATGGCCGACGACGACGCCCTGGGGCACGTTCGCGATCAACGTCAGCGGCTGCGCGTTGCTGGGGATGCTCGCCGGCCTCGTCGTCTTTCACGGGGCGCCACACGAATGGCAGGTGATCGCCGGAACCGGGTTCTGCGGTGGCTACACGACTTTCAGCACGGCCGCGTTCGAGACGGTGCGGCTGGCGCAGCGGGAGGAGCGGTGGAGGTCCGGGGCATATGCGGTCGGAACGCTCGTCGCGTCAGTGACCGCGTGCGCGACGGGCATGTGGGTCGTCTGGCTCGCCTGACAGCCGGTTCGCGCCAACGGCTCGGCCCCGCGGCGAGAGTGTCGTCGCGGGGCCGAGAGGCGTTGTGTGTCAGCCGATCACTTGAGTTCGGCGCTGCTCTTGTTCAGCACACGCCGCGCGATGATCAGGTTCTGGATCTGCTGGGTTCCCTCGAAGATGTCGAGGATCTTGGAGTCACGGGCCCACTTCTCCACGAGCAGCCGCTCCGAGTACCCGAGGGTGCCGGTCAGTTCGACGACCTTGTTGGTGACGTCGGTGGCGGTGCGTCCGGCCTTGGCCTTCGACATCGACGCCTCGGTGGAGTTCGGCTGCTTGTTGTCGGCCATCCACGCCGCCCGCATCGTGTGCAGGTAAGCGGCCTCGAAATCGGCTTCCATCCGCAGGAATTCGGCCGCGGCGGCATGCTGGTCGGCGGCAGGCCGATCGTAGTCGACCTCGATGCCGGCCTCGTCGAGAATCCGGCGCAGCTCCTCGAGCGCGGCGCGGGTCACACCCACGGCCATGCCGGCCACCAGCGGACGGGTGTTGTCGAAGGTCTGCATGACCCCGCCGAACCCCTTCTTGGTGTCGACCTCGGGTGAGCCGAGCAGGTTCTCCTTCGGGATGCGGCAGTTCTCGAAGCGGATCGCGGCCGTGTCGGAGACCTTGATACCGAGCTTGTGCTCGAGACGTTCGACGGTGACGCCCGGATGGGTGCGGGGAACCACGAAGCTCTTGATGGCGGCCCGGCCGGCGCTCTTGTCGACCGTCGCCCAGACGACGATGTGGGTCGCGCGCGACCCCGCGGTCACGTAGATCTTCTCGCCGTTGATGACGTACTCGTCGCCGTCGAGCGTGGCCGTGGTGGAGACGGCGGCCGAGTCGGAACCGAAACCGGGCTCGGTGATGGCCATCGCGGCCCACACCTTGCCGAATCGTTCGAGCTGTTCGTCGGTGGCGACCGCGGCGATCGCCGAGTTGCCGAGTCCCTGGTAGGGGATGCTCAGCATGAGACCGACGTCGCCCCACGACGTCTCGATGACGTTGACCACGGACTGCATGTTGCCGCCGTTGACCACCGCGCCGTCGGACTTCGGCTTCTCCTTCTTCTGCTGGCTACGACCGCCGTCGGCGCCCGCACCGGCCTGGCCGGTCTCGGACAGGCCGTCGTACAGGCTCGCCAGGGTGTCGAGCTCGACGGGGTAGTCGTGCTCGCGCAGGTCGTACTTGCGGGAGATGGGCCGGAAGATCTCCGCCGCCGCCTGATGGGCCTGGTCGACGGTGACGTTCAGCTTCTTCGGGAGTTCGAGATTGATGCTCATGAGAGGTTCTTTCGCTGCATTCCGAACGCGGTCAGAGGACGACGATGCCTTCGCCGATGCCGGCGCCGCGGAGGTCGCGGTACCAGCGTTCGACGGGGTGCTCCTTGGTGAAACCGTGGCCGCCGAGCAGCTGGACGCCGTCGAGACCGATCTGCAGGCCCTTGTCGATCGTCAGCTTGCGGGCGAGTGCTGCCTCGCGGGCGAAGGACAGGCCCTGCTCGGCGCGGGCGGCACCGCGCAGCGTGACGAGACGGATCGAGTCGACCTCGGTCGCCATCGTGGCGACCATGAAGGCGACCGCCTGACGGTTGGAGATGGGCTCGCCGAACGCTTCACGCTCGTTCACGTAGGGGATGACGTAGTCGAGGACGGCGCGCGCGGTGCCGGCGGCCAGCGCCGACCAGCCCAGGCGGGACAACCGCACGACGTCGCGGTAGGCCGTCGCCGCGGCGTCGGGCTCGCCGCCGATGATCGCGCTTGCCGGGACGGCGACGTCCTGCAGGAGCAGGCGCCCCATCCCCGCGGCACGCACGCCCATGCCCGGGTCGGCTTCGACGATCAGGCCCTTGCTGTCGGATTCGACGATGAACAGGGTCGGCTTGCCGTCGAGCTGGGCGCCGACGATGAACAGTTCCGAGGAACCGGCGGCCGGGACGAAAGACTTGACGCCGTTGAGGCGGAAGCCGCTGGGCACGCGGGTCGCCTTGGTGTTCAAGGCGAAGGCGTCGAACAGCGGACGGGGCTCGGCGATGACGACGGCCGCCTGGGGCACGTTCTCACCGGCGAAGTCGGGCAGGTAGGTGCGCTGCTGCTCGTCGGTGCCGAAGTTGGTGAGCGTGGTGGCCACACCGCTCGGCGCGAGCAGCGGAAGCGCGAGTCCCATGTCGCCGTAGGCCATTGCCTCGGCGACGAGCGCATTGGTGACGACACCGCGCTCGGTGGCCGCGCCCTCGAACTCCTCGGGGACGTTGATCATCGTGATGCCGAGTTCGGCCGACCGCTTGACGATGTCCTCGGGTGCGGCGGCCGCCGCGTCGGCATCGTGGGCGGCGGGGCGCAGGATCTCGGTGGCGAACTCCTTCACCGTCTCCGAGATCATCTGCTGTTCGTCGTCGGGGGTGAGGTTGAAGTAGTCCTTGGGTGCGCTGGTGAGTCGCTTGGCCTGACCCGATCCACCGCCCTGTGCTGCCTTGAACGCGCGGTTCGCCGCCCCGAGGGTCTGGAATCCGGTCTTGGTGCCCTGGTAGGCGATGCGGTTGATCGGCTCGCGGATCTTGTACTTCTCGGCGAACTCGGACCCGGTCACCGTGGTCAGGACGCGCATCGCGGTCCCGATGAAGTTGCGCGGATGCGGGTTGCGTCCGACTGCGGAGGTGTCGCGCGGTTCGGTGTGAGTTGTCATGATCACCAGCCGTTTCTTTCCAGTCGCCCCGGTAGGGGTCTCTGCGTGGATCCACATGCGTGGGTGGACAAGGTCGATGCGACCGATCTTACTCGGTAGTAAGTCCCAACCTTACTTCGGAGTAAGAAGTTTGTCACGCACTTGGCCGACCCCACCCGTCCAGGCACCCGCTACGCTGGCGGCATGACCCTCGATCACCGCCGCGAACAGGGCTTATCGGCCAATCAGGTGGTGGGCGCGACGACCGTCGCCGTGGTCGGTGCCGCCGCACTCGGAGCTGCCTGTGTGTTCACCCCGGGCGGCGTCGACGCCGGACCGCAACTCTGCCCGTTCGCGGTGATGACCGGCCTCCCGTGCCCCGGATGTGGACTCACCCGCAGCTGGGTGGCACTCATGCACGGCGACGTCGGGTCAGCGTTCACATTCAACGTGTTCGGGCCGGTGTTCCTGGTGCTGACCGCGACCACCGTGGTGGCTGCGGCCCTCACGCTGGTGCGCCGTCGCGGGTCGCCGCTGTCGGGGTGGCGCGACCTCGTGCTCGGCCCGGTCGGTGCCGTTCTGCTGGGGGTGTGGCTGGCCTACGGTCTCGCGCGGATTCTCGACGCGGTGGTCGGTTGGGGGTTCTTCCCGGTCGTGGTGTGAGCGTGCCGCTGTGTGAGCGCGCGCGAGCGTGCACAGTGGACATATGCAGATCACCCACTTCGGCCATTCCTGTCTGCTCGTCGAGATCGACGGGACCAAGGTGCTTTTCGATCCGGGGAACTTCTCGCGCGGGTTCGACGGCATCAGCGGTCTCGACGCCATCCTGATCACCCATCAGCATCCCGACCACTGCGACGTCGCGAAGCTGCCCGACCTCGTCGCGGCCAACCCCGACGCGATCCTGTACGCCGACCCGCAGACGACGAGTCAACTCAACGGCGACGCCGTGGCCGGCGAGTGGACGGCCGCCCGCAGCGGCGACCAGATCGAGATCGGCTCGCTCACCGCACGTTTCACCGGCGGTCGGCATGCGGTGATCCACCCCGAGATCCCGGTCATCGACAACGTCGCCTACGTCCTCGGCACCGCCGAGCAGCCGGGACAGTTCATGCATCCGGGCGATTCGTTCTACATCCCGTTCGAACACGTCGACGTGCTCGCGCTTCCGTCGGCCGCGCCGTGGATGAAACTCAGTGAGTCGGTCGACTATCTGCGCGCGATGGCGCCCCGCGTCGCGGTGCCCATCCATCAGGCGATCCTGTCCGACGCCGGTAGCGGGATCCACTACGGGCGACTGGCCGACATGAAGGCCGACGCGACCGAGTTCACGGTGCTGGAGAAGGAGCATGCCACGCAGGTCTGAGTGGGTTTGGGGGCCCTGCTCCCTAATCCGAAAGAACCACAGACCGCTGGCCCGCCCTGCTCCCTGAGGAGCGCCCGGAGCTTGCGGAGGGCGCGTCACGAAGGGTCTCCGCCTCATCGATCGCCGGCGCCCCCCGGGTGCGCCCGGTGGACGGCGACGAGCTCGTTGAGGTGGGTGGCCACCTGGATCAACGGGGTGGTGGACTGTGAGGCCTCCGACAGGACCACCGCACCCTCGATCGCCGCGACGATCGTGGTGGCCAGGGAGGCGGTCGCATCGGGCGCGATGCCGTCGTCGCGGAGCCGACGCTCGATCAGATCCCGCCACTCGTCGAAGACGTCGGCTGCGGCGGCCGCGGCTTCCGGTGCCGACATGCGGCCCAGTGCGGCGGCCACCACGGGGCACCCGCCCTCGAAGTCCGTGGTGGACAGCGCTGCCGACCACATGTCGGCGAACGCCATGATCGGGTCGGCCTCGGCGACGATCTCGGTGAGGAGTGCGGTGATCATGCCGCCCGAGCTGCGCGTGGCGGCCGCCATGAGTTCCGACTTGCCGCCCGGGAAGTTGAGATAGATGGATCGGCGGGCGACGCCGCTGTGTTCGAGGATGTCCGAGACGGCGGTGCCCGCGACACCGTGCCGTCGCATGAGATCCGCGGTCGCCTCGATCAATTGGTCTCGCGCTGCCATCGAATGCCACTCCCTCGTCCGTCACGGGCCCACCGGGCGACCGGCCGCTCCTTGCAGTATACCAATCGGTCTACTAGGGTCCTCGGAAGTAGACCAATCGGTATAGAACCGGGGTTGTCCCCGGGGCACACGCAATCCAGTCGTAGGAGATGAAGATGACCGACACGGTGACACTGGCAGCACCTCTGACGCTTCCTTCGGGTCAGGTCCTGCCGAACCGGATCATGAAGGCAGCCCTGAGCGAGGGTCTGGGCGATGCGGGTGCCGGCCCGGACGATCGTCTGGAGCGTCTCTACTCGCGCTGGGCGGCGGGCTCCTACGGCCTGGTCGTCACCGGCAATGTGATGGTGGATCGGCGGTATCTCGGGGAGCCCGGGAACGTCGTGGTCGAGGACGACCGGCATCTCGATGCGCTCACGCGTTGGGCGAAGACCACGCAGGACGGTGGATCACCCATCTGGATGCAGATCAATCACCCGGGGCGACAAGCCAATCCGTTGACGACCGAGGGCCGTGTGGTGGCTCCGTCGGCCGTTCGCCTCGCCATCCCGGGGGTGCCGACCCCGCGCGCCCTCGCCGACGCGGAGATCAAAGAGATCATCTCGCGATTCGCGACCACCGCCGCGGTGGCCGAGGCGGCGGGTTTCGACGGGGTGCAGATCCACGGCGCCCACGGATACCTGCTGTCACAGTTCTTGTCGCCGCTGGCGAACCGACGCGAGGACAGGTGGGGCGGCTCCATCGAGAACCGGGCTCGTTTCGCCCTCGAGGTCGTCCGTGCGGTGCGCGCTGCAGTCCGGCCAGGTTTCGGTGTCGGCATCAAGCTGAACTCCGCGGACTTCCAGCGTGGCGGATTCTCCGAAGACGAGTCGCGCACCGTGATCGCGTTGCTTGCGTCCGAACAGCTCGATCTCATCGAGATCAGCGGCGGCAGCTATGAGTCGCCCGCGATGATGGGGCGGCCCGTCCAGTCGGCGAGCACTCGCGAGAGGGAGGCGTACTTCCTGGAGTACGCCGTCACCGTCCGCGAACTCGCCGCGGGGATCCCGCTCGCCGTCACCGGCGGCTTCCGCTCGCAGACAGCCATGGCGGCCGCGATCGCCGACGGCGCCTGCGACCTCGTCGGGATCGGGCGACCGACGGTGACCACACCCACCGCAGCGCTCGACGTGATGACCGGCGACCTCGATCGTCTGACGTCGCAGCAGCAGCGGTTGCCGGTTCCGTCCCGACTGTCCGGCACCGCGACCGCCAGGTCTCTGGAAGGGGCACTCGACCTGCAGTGGCACACCGACCAACTGCACCGGATGGCCGGTGGCGAAGACCCGGACCCGGCCCGTCCGCTCTGGCGGACCGCGGTGACGACGGTGCGGCGCAACGGGATCGGCGCGCTGCGAAGCACGCGGAACGTGAAGTCGCGCGATGCCAGGGCGGTCCGGAAGTTCCGGTTCGAGCGCAACGTCGGACGCTACCTCGCCAATCCGGCTGTGGCCGCGCTCAATCGCCTCGGGATCGGCACCCACCTGGCGACGGACCTGGAGACCGTCGGCCGCAAGACGGGTCTGGCCCGCAGGGTTCCGGTGTCGGCCGCCTTCGACTCCGACGGGGCCTGGGTCATCAGCCAGCACGGCACGCGGTCGGGATGGGGGATCAACATCACGGCGAACCCGACGGTGCGCATCCGCCACGGCCGTCATTGGCGCACGGGGACAGCGCAGTTCGTACCCGACGACGACGTGGTCGCGCGGGCGCGCACCTTCGCCACCAGCCCGCTGTTCGCCGGTCTGACGTCGGCCACCATCCGCGCGCTCCAGAGTGACCCGATCTCGGTACGGATCACCTTCACCGACTGAAGTGCCCCCCAGGCGCGCAGCGACTCCACGACTTCAGGCGCGCAGCGCCTTCGACACCTCAGGCGCGCAGCGCCTCCACGACCTCGTCGTGCAGCAGTCCGTTGCTGGCCACCGCGCTGCCGCCGGCGGGTCCGGGCGTGCCGTCGAGGGCGGTGAACCGTCCGCCCGCCTCACGCACCAGGATGTCGAGGGGGGCCAGGTCCCACAGCGAGACCTCCGGTTCGGCGGTGACGTCGACCGCGCCTTCGGCGACGAGGCAGTAGTTGAAGAAGTCCCCGTAGCCGCGCACGCGCCACACCCGGTCGGTGAGGTCGATGAATCGGTCGCGAATACCGCGGTCGGCCCAGCCGGACAGGCTCGAGAACGCGAGGCTCGCCGATCCGAGGTCGGCGACCCCGGACACCGACAGGCGTCGCACCTCGTCGTCGCCGAATCGGGCGTGGGCGCCGAGACCCGTTGCCGCCCACCAGCGCCGGTGGAGTGCCGGTGCCGAGACCACGCCCACCGTCGGCACGCCGTCGATGAGCAGCGCGATCAGCGTCGCCCACACCGGGACACCGCGGACGAAGTTCTTGGTGCCGTCGATGGGATCGATGACCCATTGCCGTCCGGACAGCGTGGCGTCGCCGCCGAACTCCTCGCCGAGGACGGTGTCCGCGGGCCGGCGTGCGGCGAGCCGTTCGCGGATCATCGTCTCGCAGGCCAGATCGGCGTCGGACACGGGTGTGAGGTCTGGTTTGTCGTCGACGCGGAGGTCGACGGCCCCGAACCGGTCCATCGTCAGCACATCGGCGGAGTCGGCGAGTGAGAGTGCGAGTTCGACGTCGTCGCTGAACTTCGTCGGGCCGGGAGGGACGGACATGCCCGGTAGGGTAGCTCTCATGTGGCTGACCGTGACGTTCACCCTGTTGATCGCGGCACTCATCGTGGTGCTGGTGGTGCAGTGGCAGCGCGGGCGCAATCCGCAGCCGATGTCGGCGGCGAAGGCCTCCCAGTTCGTGCAGGGCACGTTCACGATCGTCGGGGTCTCCGACCGCGACGACGATCCGACCACGAGCGCCACCGACAAGAACGGCGACCGGTTCTGCACGATCTCCGGGACGATCGTCGGTCCCGAGACCAATCCCACCGAGGTGTACGGGACGCTCGTCCTCGGTGCGGGTGACCCGTGGCCCCAGATCGGCGACGATCTGCCGG
This sequence comes from Gordonia sp. KTR9, assembly GCF_000143885.2. NCBI lineage: Bacteria > Bacillati > Actinomycetota > Actinomycetes > Mycobacteriales > Gordoniaceae > Gordonia > Gordonia sp. KTR9. The sequence goes on along the minus strand of NC_018581.1, from coordinate 3,987,455 downwards.
TCCTCTACAAACCGCAGAAGGCCGCGACGTCGTGGCGGTTCGGGGTGATGCCCGAGCAGGGGCCCGGCCCACTCTGATCCTCCCGGGCGCTCACCCGCCGGACTGTCGGTACTCTGGATAACCGTGCATCCCGACGTGACCGCAGACCTCGAATCCCTCGACGCCACCTTGACCACCGTTGAGAAGGTGCTCGATCTCGAGGAGCTCCGTCGTCGCATCGACGAACTCGAGATGCAGGCCTCTGACCCGGACCTGTGGAACGACCAGGACCATGCCCAGAAGGTGACCAGCGAGCTGTCCCACGCGCAGTCCGAACTCCGGAAGGTCTCCGAGCTGCGCCAGCGACTCGAGGACCTGCCGGTGCTCTACGAGCTGGCCGAGGCCGAAGAAGGTGACGACAAAGTCACCGCGCTGGCCGACGCCGACTCCGAGCGCGAGAGCCTGCGGACCGACATCCAGGCGATGGAGGTCAAGACGATGCTCGCCGGCGAATACGACTCGCGCGACGCGGTCGTGAACATCCGTTCCGGCGCCGGCGGCGTCGACGCGGCCGACTGGGCGCAGATGCTGATGCGTATGTACATCCGCTGGGCCGAGCAGAAGGGTTACGGCGTCGAGGTCTACGACACGTCCTATGCCGAGGAGGCGGGCCTCAAGAGTGCGACCTTCGCGGTGAAGGCCCCGTACATGTACGGCACGCTCTCGGTCGAACAGGGCACCCATCGACTCGTGCGCATCAGTCCGTTCGACAACCAGAGCCGGCGGCAGACGTCGTTCGCCGAGGTCGAGGTGCTGCCGGTGGTCGAGACCACCGACCACATCGACGTCGACGAGAACGACATCAAGGTCGACGTCTATCGGTCGTCGGGTCCCGGTGGGCAGTCGGTCAACACGACCGACTCGGCGGTCCGCCTGACGCACATCCCGACCGGCATCGTCGTGACGTGTCAGAACGAGAAGAGCCAGCTGCAGAACAAGGCGTCGGCGATGCGCGTCCTGCAAGCCAAGCTCCTCGACCGCAAGCGGCAAGAGGAACGCGCCGAGCTCGATGCGCTGAAGGGTGACGGCGGCTCGAGCTGGGGCAACCAGATGCGTTCCTACGTCCTGCACCCGTACCAGATGGTGAAGGACCTGCGGACCGGCGTCGAGGACAACAATCCGGCGTCGGTGCTCGACGGCGAGCTGGACAAGTTCATCGAGGCCGGGATCCGCTGGCGGATGGCGACCGCCGAAGCGTGATCGCCTCACCCGCCGATCTGCTGCTGGCCGCTGCGCCGAGCCCGACCGAACTCCTCCTCGGTCGGGTCTATGTCTGGCTCGTCACCAGCGGCCTGGAAATCGTGATCTGGATCCTGGGCGCGGTCCTGCTGGCCCGTCTGATCCGATGGTTCGCCGACAAATACGCCTCGCGTGTGGATTCGCGGTTCTCGACCAGCGATCTCATCGTGCAGACCGAGGACGCGAAGCATCGTCGGGCGCTGGTCGACGTCGTCGCCTGGACGTTGATCGTGGTGATCGCGATCATCGTGATCATCCACTCACTGTCGGTGTTCGGCATTCCCTTGACCGGGCTGACCGGGCCCACGGCGGTGATCGGTGCCGCACTCGGCTTCGGTGCACAGCGCATCGTGCAGGACATCCTGGCCGGGTTCTTCGTCGTCGCGGAGAAGCAGTACGGCTATGGCGACGTGGTCGACCTGACCGTGACCGGCAATTCGCCCGCCGAGGGCACCGTGGAGGACGTGACGCTGCGGGTGACCAAGCTGCGCACCGCCGAAGGAGAGGTCATCACCGTTCCCAACGGGCAGATCGTCAAGGCCACCAACCTCTCGAAGGACTGGGCGCGCGCGGTTGTCGACGTCCCGGTTCCGTCCGAAGCCGACATCGGGATGGTCAACGAGACGCTGGATCGGGTCGGCCGCGAGTTCTACGCGTTGCCGCGGTGGCACGACATCCTGCTCGACGCACCGTCGTCGCTCGGCGTCATCAGCCTCGAGCTCGACGCGATCACGGTGCGCATGGTGACGCGCACCCTGCCGGGCAAACAGTTCGAGGTGGGACGTGCGTTGCGTGTCCACATCATCCGCGCGCTGGCACGTGAGGGAATCAACGTGCCGGCTCGCGAGGTACGCGCCGCCGGAGGGCCACCGGCAACGCAGGCCGACCAGGGCAACCGGGACGGGGGAGACTGATGGTGGACTCACCGAACACCCCGGGCCGGCACGGGTCCGGCGAGAACCACCCCGAGCGGCCCATCCCCGGCGCGGACGACCCGACACAGATCATCCCGACGCAGGGCATCCCTCCGCAGGACCCGCCACCAGCCGAGTCGCCGGCCGACCCCGACCGCAGGCGGCGGTTCGACTGGGGTCACATCGCACGGACCCGGGTCCGCACGAGCACCGCGATCCTCGTCGCCGTGTTCCTGGCGTGCTGCGTGCTGTACGGATACACCTCGCAGCGCTACGGCGTCGTGGCCCCGGCTCCCGCCCGACCCGCCCCGACGACCTCGCAGACGGTCGAACCGACCTACGAGCCACCGCCGACCACGTCGTCGACGACCACCACCAGCACCGAACCGTCGACGACCGACACGACAGGCGGCGTGGAGGGCACGGACGGCACCTCGACCGACGGAACGGGGTCGCAGACGCCGAGCACGAGCCGCGAGACCATCCCGGGACTGCCGAACATCCCGTTCCCGAATTTCGGCGGACAAACCCCGACCACGACGGTCCCGACACGCTGACGAGGCCGGAAACGGCTGGTCAAGCGTGCGGCCGCGCCGGTATGTCGCGCCTGAACACGCTCTCAGGAGTCGTCGTTACACTGGCACACCGTGATCAAGCTGGAGAACGTCACGATGCAGTACAAGGCGTCCAGTCGACCCGCTCTGAAGGATCTGAGCCTCGAGGTCGACAAGGGGGAGTTCGCGTTTCTGATCGGTCCGTCGGGATCGGGCAAGTCGACGTTCTTCCGGCTCCTCCTCAAGGAGGACCGTCCGACGAGTGGCGACGTGTATCTCGGCGAGTTCCACGTCAACCGGTTGCGGGCGCGCGCGGTGCCGAAGCTGCGGCAGTCCATCGGGTGCGTGTTCCAGGATTTCCGGCTGCTGCAGAAGAAGACCGTCGCCGAGAATGTCGCGTTCGCGCTCGAGGTGATCGGACAGCCGAAATCGACGATTCAGCGTGTCGTGCCCGAGGTGCTCGAGTACGTGGGTCTGGAGGGCAAGCACGATCGCATGCCCTACGAGCTGTCCGGCGGCGAGATGCAGCGCGTGGCGATCGCGCGCGCCATCGTGAACCGGCCGCTGGTGCTCCTCGCCGACGAGCCGACCGGAAACCTCGACCCGGAGACCAGTGAGGAGATCGTCGACGTCCTCGACCGCGTCAACCGTCGGGGCACCACCGTGGTGATGGCCACCCACGACCGCCACATCGTCGACGCCATGCGCCGGCGGGTCCTCGAGTTCGACAACGGACAGCTCGTGCGCAACGACCCCCAAGGTGTGTACGGGATCGGCTGACCGACCGCGCCCGGCAATCACACACCCACGACCCAAGGACTGTCTGAGCAAGCATGCGAGCGAATTTCATCCTGAGCGAGGTTCTCAACGGACTCCGCCGCAACGCGACCATGACCATCGCGATGATCATCACCACGGCGATCACGCTGGGCATGTTCGGCGGCGGTCTGCTGGTGATCCAGATGGCCGACAAGAGTCAGCAGATCTTCCTCGACCGCGTGGAGATGGAGTTCTACCTCAATCCCGAGGTGACCGAACGGGATCCGCAGTGCGAGTCCGACCCGTGTGCCCAGTTGCGTCGCGGGCTCGAGAACGAGCCGGGCGTGACCTCGGTGACCTACCTGGACAAGGACGAGGCCTTCAAGCGCGCCAAGGAGATCTTCGCGAACAACCCCGACCTCGCCGAGAACATCGTGGAGGGCACGCTGCCCGCCTCCCTGCGTGTGCGGGTGTCCGACCCAGGGCAGTTCGATGCGGTGCTCACCAAATACGCGGACCGGAAAGACCTGGGCGTGGACGCCTTCAAGGACGACCGCAAACTGGTGCAGCGGATCTTCAGCGTGCTCGACGGGGTCCGCAACGCGACGTTCGCCATCGCCTCGGTACTGGCGATCGCGGCGATCCTGTTGATCATCAACACCGTTCAGGTCGCTGCGTTCACCAGACGGACCGAGGTCTCGATCATGCGCCTGGTGGGCGCCACCCGGTGGTACACCCAGCTGCCGTTCCTCCTCGAGGCGGTGGTGTCCGCCTTCGTCGGCTCGGTGCTGGCCATCGGCGGTCTGCTGCTGGCCAAGAAGTTCTTCTTCGACAACGCGTTACGCGAGTTGTACGGGGTCAGTTTCTTCGCCCGGATCGAGTTGACCGACGTGCTGTTCGTCGCACCGTTCCTGGTGCTCGGCGGAATTGTGTTGGCCGGCGCGACCGCGTATGTCACGCTTCGTGTCTATGTCCGGGAATGATCCGTCCGTGCCGACGGTTCGGATTGTCGGCTGTCAGCAACACGTGGGTCGTCCGCAGGTCGGCCGGTATCGAGTCGAGGAGGTGAGTGCATGCCGAAGGAAAAGGGACGCAATGTGATCGCGTCCAACCGGAAAGCCCGGCACAACTACGCCATCCTCGACGTCTACGAGGCCGGGATCGTGCTCGTGGGCACCGAGGTGAAGAGCCTCCGCGCAGGCAAGGCCTCGCTGGTCGACGCGTTCGCGACGATCGACGACGGCGAGGTCTGGCTCCATGCCCTGCACATCGCCGAGTACGGCAACGGCTCGTGGACCAACCACTCTGTGCGGCGCAAACGCAAACTGCTCATGCACCGCCGCGAGATCGACAACCTGGTCGGCAAGATCCGCGACGGCAATCTCACGCTGGTGCCGTTGTCGATGTACTTCAACGACGGCAAGGTGAAGGTCGAGCTCGCACTCGCGCGCGGTAAGCAGGCCCACGACAAGCGCCAGGACATCGCCAAGCGGACCGCCCAGCGTGAGGTCGAGCGTGAGGTCGGTCGTCGCGTGAAGGGGATGGGGTGAGTCAGCCGCTCGTCTCGGGCTGACGTTGCTGCGCTCCACCCATCTGCGGTCCACCTCCCATTCCCGGGCCGTTGTCGCCCTGCTGCCAGACGGCGGCCGGTGTCGGCCGGTCAGACGTTGTATCGCCGGTGATGTAGCCGGCGCCGAACCCCAGTCCGCCCGCGACGATGGCCAGTCCGGCTGCGCCGGCGATCAGGGCCGACCGGGCCGGGGCGGTCTTCGGGGCCACCGGTCGCGGGGCGGGGGAGGCGTGGTCGGGTTCGTGCTCGCCGGGGGTCGGGGAGGTCATCTCGGTCTCGCTCTCGTCGGTCGGCCGAAGTCCGTCCTCGGCTCACGAGGTCTCCACGATCCCGGCGGCGCCTGGGCCGGGCCTGGCGGGCAGCTGTGAATGAGCTGGCAGCTCATCCGACCTCGCCCTTCGCGCGGGTCGTCGGCGTCACGCGGCGCGGTCGGCGCTGATCTGCTCGGTCCGGTGCATCGTCGAGACGTCGGCACTCGGGCGGTAGGTGCGCTCGTAGCGCTCGATGTCGGCTCGTCGCAGGAGTGGTGTCATCGGGTCGGCGGAGAGGATGTCGCCGCCCGAGAAGCGTGATCGACGGCTGAGCACCGACTGATGCCGGAAGCATGCGACAGATGTCGTCAAGAGGACCGCCATCCCGACGCCGAACGGCCACGCGGGTGCGGCGACGCCATCGGCCAACGCCACCACGAACAACCCGAGAAACAGAAACGCGAGCAGCAGGATCAAGTATCCGGTGAAAGCAAAAGATGTCGATCGAGGTGTTGCGCGCACGACGAACTCCTTCCGTTGAGTGGTCCCGACCCGATTCGCTACACACACTGTAGCGCTACGCTACGTGTAGCGTTTCGCCGCGCGGTATCATTCGTGCCAGAGATCGGATCCGGAGTGGCTGGAAGTGCGAGGTGATCACGAGTGGCAGGCGACAGCGGCACGAAAATCGTCCGGTCGACCCTCGAACTGCTCCGCACCCGCGGACCGGCGGGAGTCACGGTCGAGAGCGTCGCCGCTCACTCCGGGGTGGCGCGCACGACGATCTATCGCCGATACCGCAACCGGAACGAGATGCTCAGCGCCGCGTTGCTGGAGGTCGCGGTGGTCGAGCCGCCCGATGCGGACCTGTCCGCCGAGGCCCGGCTCCGCTGGGTGGTGCGCCACGCGGCGTCGATGGTGGTCGACGGCATCGGTTTCGGCGGCATGGCCGCCCTGCTGACCGATTCCGATCCCGAGTTCGGCGTCCTTTTCCGGCAGGTGCTGGCGCGGCATCGCTCCGAACTCCGGGAAGTCCTCGACGCGGGCAAACGGAACGGTCAGTTCGCGTCGTCGATGGAGCCTGAAGTGCTGGTCGACGGCATCGTCGGGGCGCTCGTCGCCGAGCGCGCCCGCACGGGAGGTGTCGCCGACGACTGGGAGGACCGAACGGTCACCGCCTTCGCTCCCATGGCCTTTGCCGCCGACGGTGACCGCCGCGGACGCGCGCCGGGGAAACGGGAATGAACTCTGCGCAACGAGTTGTTAGACTGAAGTGCTCGCTGACTTCCGTCGGCGGGTCCTACTCGGGGCTGATCGGTTTCGACTTCGTGCGTCGAGATAGGGGAAGCGTGTCGGTGCAGGCTGGAGACCACCGTAAGCGTCGCAGCAACCAATTAAGCGCCGATTCCAATCAGCGCGACTACGCCCTCGCTGCCTAAGTAGCGCCGGCTAGTCTGTCGGCCCGGGTTATGCTCCCAGACCCGGATGCCGGCATCATCTATGGGAGCTCACCGTCCTCGCCGGTCGCGGGTGAGGTCGGAACATCAAACAGCGACTGGGATCGTCATCTCGGCTTGTTCGCGTGACCGGGAGATCCAAGTAGAGACATAGCGGACTGCACACGGAGAAGCCCTAACAACACGACGGAGGACCCGGGTTCAATTCCCGGCAGCTCCACAAAGGCGCCCCACCTGTTATCGCAGGTGGGGCGCCTTTTTGCGTGCAGCGGTCGGTGGCAGAAATTGCGTTGGACACATTCTGGACACGGCCCGTTTCGTCGGCGTGTCGCAGTGCCGCTCCCATGCGGTCGGCGATGTCGCCGAGGTCGTCGTCGAACAGGTGTGGCCGTACAGGTCGAGCGTCATGGTCGCGGCCTTGTGGCCGAGCTGACGCTGAACCGTCTTCATGTGCGCCCCGGAGCGGATTATCAGGGATGCGGCCGTGTGTCGGAGGCCGTGCGCGGGGGACGCGGGGAACGATGGATCGGCGGCGTGTAGTCGTTCGACGGCCTTGGTGAACCAGTGCGTTGTCATGGGTGGTCGTATCGGTGTGCCATCGGGTCGGGACCAGAGCAGTTCGTCACGACCGCGCTGGTCCGTGATGGGGGCCAACAGCTCGGCTACTTCGGTTGGGATCGCAATGGTGCGCGTCTCGCAACCAGAAGGTGGTGCTGGTCCAGGCCAGTTCGGGCTGTCTGTGTTGCGCCCGTCCGGCTTTGTCGAGATAGCCACCGCTGGCTGAAACAGAATAGGCGCCGAAGGGCCCGCACCAACTATGGGCCCAGTTGGGCAGGCGCCTTTTGCCATAGGCCGAGTCAACCTTCCGTTCGTGTCGGGCGAGGACTGGCCAGAGGAAGGACCCAAACGGGGTGAGTCATAGTAGGTCGAAGACGGTTGCATGGACAACTGGAAATCTCGGCGATCTGCAGCGCGGCAGTTGTGGCCACAGAACGACTGGCCGCTTGGGTTACGTACGACCTATACCTGTTCCTGCCTTCATCCCCGAATTTCCCGCACTCCGCAGTCGTCAACAGGTGCTACCGTGACCCTGTGGCAAAAGACCTTAAGGTTTTCATCAGCTGGTCGGGCGATCCTTCCAAAGATATTGCACTGATATGGCATGAATTGGTTAATCAGCTCTTCGACACCGTAACTCCGTTTGTTTCCGATACTGACATAGAAGCTGGAGCGCGCGGTTTGGACGATATCAAGAATGAGTTGGACGGAACCAGCTTCGCGATTGTAGTTGTCACTCGCGCGAATCAGAGTGCGCCTTGGCTGAACTTTGAAGCGGGCGCAATATCTAGACAAATGGGCTCCGATTATGATTTGCGTGTAGCACCGTGCCTTGTAGACTTCGAGAAAGCCACCGAACTTACTAGTCCGCTAAAACAGTTTCAAGCGAACCTCCTAAATGAAGAGGGGATCACCAAGATACTGGCGTCAATAGCTAGGGCGGCAGACGTCGAATGGAACACAAAGGCTGGGATAGTCGCAGCTGTATTGCCATCATTCTTGGAACGTTTCCTAGCCATCAGGGATACTGCTCCGCCACCGGAGGTTCCAAAGCGGTCGCCGGACGCGATGGTCGAGGAAGTGCTCGAACTCGTGAGGGAACTCCACCGCGAGAGCATGGGAACGACCGCACGAGCAGAGGCGGAACGGTCTAATTCTCAAAAGAGCTCGACAATAGCGATAGACGATCCGGTCGCGATAGCAGCTCTAGTCGCCCGCGGAATTATCACCGAAGTCGCTGGAAAATCGTCCAGTGCTCAGGGTCTAGACTACAAAGTCAGGACCTACGATGGTGGAATAATAATTGCTGAGTTGCTTGGGTTCCCTGAAAGTATGAGAGCTGAAGTTGTCGAAAAGATGACTGACTCAGGATTGTTTCTGTCAGTCAGAGAGGTTGGAAAAGGTGGTTCGCTAGTTCGGATTGCTGGGCAGCTCAAACTCAGAAGGGACGCAATAGTTGGACCGTAGGACGCGCTGCGCCCGTACTGCGCCGCGATGCCCTCCACCTCTAGCTCACCATCAACCATGAGCCGATAGACCCTCTCGGCCACGACGACAGGCCAGCGGTCGACGGCCGGCGAAGTCATGGCACTATTGGTCGCGATCCTGAACCATGTGACAAGGCGAGGAGGCGAAACGAGATTCGGGGCCAGCTCGTATCACCGAGCGCGACTCAGATGAAACACTACGAGCAAACCAAGTTTCCTGGAGAGCGCTAGGTCGAAGTGTATGTAGTGAAGGACGGCTGCGTTGTACATAGACACCGCGTATGCAGTTCCTGTTGGGGCCGGTAGTTGATCCAATAACCCGCGCCCTGCCGTGCTGGGTATCCGCCTGTTGCTGGCCGAACCTGTTTGAGCATTGTTTCAATGTACGCACAAGCTGTTCGATCAGCACGTCGTCATTATTACCGCCCGTCGCCGATTGGGGGTGATGCTCGGTGTACCACCGTAACCGCGGGCGTACTCGTCCGTTCCTTATATCGCTTAGGCGTAGTCAACTCGACGGAGGCTTCTTCAGGTTTTCCTGACCAACGTCCGCGGTAAGAGATCTCGCCCGGCCTCGGCCGCAGTAAGAGCCGCTGACCAGCGAGCGGACTCTGAGAGTTGGTGTTCGGGATGTGACTAGACCTTAGTTAGATGGCTTATTCAACCACTGAAATAATCGCGCGATCTTCCCTTGGGGGCGTGGTTCCCCGTGGACTACCTGAGTCTCATTCGCGAAACAGTTGATCAAAGGGTTCGGGTGGTGGAAGAACTGGGATCGATTATTGTCTGGAATTCCCGTTCTCCGCCATTCGTAGCGCACGCCGATAGATCCGACATAGCAGGCGAACACGCAACCATCCACACGTGAGTAGTCGGGCTTCAAGAACACTGCACCCGGGCTTATCGTCAAACCTTTACGGGCGGGAGAATCATGGATTGAGTCCGTGGTGACGAGGGCCATGTGGGCGTCTATCATGTCGTCTGCTCCATTCAAGAAATCGCGAACCGACTGAGGGACTTCGATGCCCGTGCGGACCATCTGGCAGCCAAAATGCTTGGCGTAATATCGAGCGAGGTTTAATACCGTTGGCTGCCAGCCCATTCCATAAACGTCGGCGAATCCGATTCCTGGTAGGTGGCGCGCGTAAGGGTGAGTCACGAGATAGTCGGAGAATGTGTCGTAAGCAAGGTCGAACGGTTGCGACCGCGCGTTATTGCACCGGTCGCACATCGATTTGGGAAACTTCACTACTCCGTATCGGTCCCGTTTGACTCCAGACTTACCGCGGATCTCTCTCCGCTGCCCAGTGTCGTCGCCCCACAAGAGCGTATCCCCGCTCATGAGTCGAACGAGGTCTGACGCTTTGTATTTGTGCTCTCCCGTCGTCGCTGGACGGGAGCGGCACCACCAGCAAACGCCGTCGAAGTCAACGAGAAGGTGCGCTACATCGTCGCGTGACAGGAAACTCCTATCCTCCGCCGTACTCACAAGACCCCCTAGCTCGGTACACGATGCAAACAATAGTCGACCACCTCGTGGATAGGTTTGCGTCGATGTAGGCGGCGCAACTGTACTAGAGCAAAAGCCCACTGGTGATGCTGTGCGGTAGAGATGTCGACTCGAGGAGGTGTCGGGCAATAGAGCAGTTGGAGCAATATCGCGGTCTCTGTGACTCTTGTGGGACCTGAGCGCCGCCTAGGTAATGTTGACTCGAAGCCACACGCTATCTGAGCGCAGCGTAGTCACACACTATCGGTGTAGACCATGGGTACACGGCTGCTGTTTACTCCACGCCCCCGTCGGTACATAGCTGATCGTGTGTGCAAATGCACGTGCGTCGGCGCCCAGCCACGGGGCAGTCTTGGCCATCTTCGGGGCGCGCTGACCCCGTTTGAGCACCACTCAATCTGACTGACTCACTGCGACTAGAGGCCACAGGACTGCTGCTCGACATCTACGAGGTTCTAGCACAGGTTCAATTCCCGACAGCTCCACGAGAAGGCGCCCCACCTGTTCAGGTGGGGCGCTTTCGTCGTCTCTACGGGCAGGTCGGCTACCCGGTGCTCAGCGCGTCGAGGGTCGCACTCTCGCGATGCTTGCGTCGCTTCGTCACCACGCCGTGGGTCGGGCTGAACAGGTAGACACCGAAGAACGTGATGCCCTGGACCAGGACGACCATCCCGCCGGGGGAGGTGTCCTGGTAGTAGGAGACGTACAGGCCGATGACACCGCAGATCGCCGAGATGGCGGGCGCGATGATCAGCATCCGGCCGAAGCGATCGGTGAGCAGTCGCGCGGTCGCGCCGGGGATGATGAGCATCGCGACTACCAGCACGATGCCGACGACCTGCAGGGCGGTCACCGCGGTGAGGGCGAGCAGCGCGAGCAGGGCTGCGCCCAGCAGCCGCGGGCTCAGGCCGATCGCGAAGGCGTGCGTGCGGTCGAAGGCGTAGAGGGTGAAGTCGCGCCGCTTCAGCAGGAGCAGCGTCGCGACGATCGCGCCCAGGATCGCGATCTGCACCAGGTCCGACGTCGAGACACCCAGCAGGTTGCCGAAGATGATGTGGTTGAGGTCGGTCTGGCTCGGCGTCACCGAGATCAGGACCAGTCCGAAGGCGAAGAGGGTCGTGAAGACGATGCCGATGGCGGCGTCCTCCTTCACCCGGCCGCCATCGCGGACCGCGCCGATCAGTGCCACCGCGAGGAAACCGAAGATCACCGCGCCGATGGCGAACGGGACGCCGACGATGTAGGCGAGCACCACGCCCGGCAGCACCGCATGTGAGACGGCGTCGCCCATCAGGGACCAGCCGATCAGCACGAGCCAACACGACAGGAGCGCACACACGACCGAGGCGATCAGCGTCGCCCACAGGGCGCGGGTCATGAACGCGTACGCGAACGGGTCGAGGAGGATGTCGACGATGTTCACGCGACCTCCTCGGGATGCTCGGAGCCGTGGCGTTCCGAAGTCGGTCGGGCGAGGGGATCGAGACCGAACGCGCGGACGAGATTCTCCGCGGTGATCACCTCGGTCGGCGCGCCCTGCGCGATCACCCGGCGCATCAGCAGGATCGCCTCGTCGGCCAGCTCCGGCAGGACCTGCAGGTCGTGCGTCGAGACCAGGATCGTCGTCCCGGCGTTGGCGAGTTCGCGCAGTAGCGCGGTGATGGTGGCCTCGGTGCGTTTGTCGACACCGGCGAACGGCTCGTCGAGCAACAGGATCCCCGCTTCCTGCGCGATGCCGCGGGCGACGAAGGCCCGCTTGCGCTGACCGCCGGACAGCCGGCCGATCTGGCGGTCGGCGAAGTCGGTGAGTTCGACGCGCGCCAGGGCTTCGTCGACGGCGTCGTGGTCGGCCCGCTTCGGTCGGCGCGTGAACCCGAGGTGGCCGTAGCGACCGGTCATCACGACGTCGCGGACCGAGATCGGGAAGCTCCAGTCGATGTCCTCCGACTGCGGTACGTAGCCGAGCGCGCCGGCACGACGCGCTGCGGTGGGGGTCCGGCCGCCGAGCCGGACCGTGCCGGTCGTCGGGGTCACCGAGCCCACGATCGTCTTGAACAGCGTCGACTTGCCCGAACCGTTCATGCCGACGAGGCCACACACCTGGCCGGCCGGCACGCGTACCGACGCGTGGTCGAGGGCGAGGATGCCGCCGTACCGCACGGTCACGTCCGTCACTTCGATGGCGGAACCGCTTGTCGCTGAGGCGTTCACGTATTGCTCCCGGTCAGGCCCGACACGATGGTCGCGACGTCGTGGCGGATGAGGTCGAGGTAGGTGGGTACGGGGCCGTCGGCTTCGGAGAGCGAATCGACGTACAGGGTCCCGCCGAAACGGGCGTCGGTCGCGTTCACGACCTGCTTCATCGGGGCGTCGGACACCGTGGACTCGCAGAACACGCCGGGGACGCGGTTGGCCCGCACGAAGTCGATCGTCTCGGCGACCTGCTGCGGCGTCGCCTGCTGCTCGGCGTTGACCGGCCAGATGTAGCGCTCGGTGAGTCCGGCGTCGCGGGCGAGGTAGGAGAACGCGCCTTCGCACGTCACAAGCGCCCTTTCGTTGGCGGATAGCCCGGCCAGGGCGGAGGTGAGGTCGGTCTGCACCTCTTGCAGCTGTTTTTTGTATGCGGCCGCGTTGGATTCGAAGGTGGCGGCGCCGTCGGGGTCGAGCTCGGTGAACGCGCGGACCATGTTGTCGACGTAGATCTGGACGTTGACCGGACTCATCCACGCGTGTGGATTGGGTTTGCCCGCGTAGGCATCCGACGCGATGTCGATCGGCTCGATGCCCTCGCTGACGACCACGTGCCGGACGTCGAGTCCGTCGACGAACTGCGCGAACCAGGCTTCGAGGTTGAGCCCGTTGTCGAGGACCAGCGAGGCGGTCGCGGCGCGCCGGATGTCACCTGGGGTGGGCTCGTAGCCGTGGATCTCGGCTCCCGGCTTGGTGATCGACTCCACCTCGAGGCGATCGCCGGCGACCTCGGAGGCGATGTCGGCGAGCACGGTGAACGTGGTGAGTACGACCTTCTCGTCGGGTAGCCGGCTCGACAGCGTGCAACCGGCGAGGACCGTGCAGACGGCGGCGAGGAGTGCCCCTGCGGTGAGGAACCGACGACGCGCGGGCTTGGGCATGCCGACACTATAGTTTCGGTTGCCCGAACTTTCTAGTTCGGGGGCTGGACGGCTCAGCCGATCTCGAAGCCGTCGCTCACCGCCGCCGGGCGAGAACGTGGAACTCGGGAAAGCGGTGATCGTCGTCGGCTCGGTGTACCGTTCGCCATTCCTCGTCGTATCCGGCGTCGGCCAGTGCGGCGGACATGCGGTCCGAGTGCCATCGCCACGCGGGTGCCACCCGATGATCGAAGTCGACGATGCCCTCGTCGGCGCTCGCCTGCCCGGCGACCAGGACGACGCTGCCCGCGTCCATCCGCCCCGCCCAGCCTGCCAACACCTCGGGTACGGCGTCGGGTGGCACATGGATCAGACTGAACCGGGCCAGGATTGCCGCGACGGTGACGCCGGCGAGCTCCGGCGCCCCGAGACGGGCGTCGTCGGAGACGAATCCGACTGCGGGGTGCGTCGACCGTGCGATTCGCAGCATCGATGTACTCGGGTCGACCCCGACCACATCGAATCCGCGTGCAGCGAGTTCGGCGGTCAGCAGGCCCGGCCCACACCCGACGTCGACCACTGTTCCGGTGACACCGCTGCCGCGGACGTGTTCGACGAACGCGTCGAAGGCGTGGCGTTGCAGGATGTTCGTGAACGGCGAGGGGAACGTCTCGGCGTACAGATCGGCCAGGGCGTCGTACCCCGGTTGGAACCCGGCGGTGCCGTGGCCGGCGCTCATGCGATCCGGACACCGCGCGGCAGCTTGCCGGCGGGTATCCGCAAACGTCGTGCCGCGACGAGATATCCCAGGCCGCCGAGCATCAGGTAGATCCCCAGTCCGACGTACCACGAGTCCCCCATCTCGGAGGTCTGGTGGGCTGTTTCGCGAGCGATGTGTCCGGTGGGGGCCTGCTGGTCGACGTAACCGAAGGATATGTCGTCACACGTGCGGGGGCCGATGTACGGGCCCGCCCGCACCGCCGACAGCGTCTGCGAGATCTCCTGCGCGATGCTGTCGGAGGCCCTCGTCGGATTCTCGGGTGTCGTGGACACGGCGTCGGCCACGATGAAGAACGGATTCGGGGCGAGGAGCCACCAGATGCGTTCGTGGTGGTGGAACTCTTCCTCGCGGGTGACCTCCTGGCACGTCCAGGTGGGCGTCGGGCTCGATGGGTCCGTCACCGTGGTGTCGGTACGGATCACCGAATGCATTTGGGCCGTCGTCGGATACAGGAGACCGAACGCCACCGGCAGGCCGAGGAGGAGGAAGAAGACGGCCGACTGCGTCAGCACCGCGGAGCCCGCCGGGCGGGCTGTCACCGCGGAGAATCCGAGTCCGATGCCTGCATACGACGCGAAGACGAGTGCCAGGACGACGATGCCGAGCACGCTGCGCCAGATCGACTGGGGCGCTTCGACCAGGCCCCAGATCAGGTACGGTGCGGCGACGGCGACCAGGGCGATGCCCGCCACCCAGCTCCCGATGAGTTTGCCCAGCGCCAGTTGCCAATTGGTGATCCCGGTGTCCTGGACCACGGCCAGGGTCGCGTCCTTGCGGTCACCGTTGATCGTGGTCGCCGCCAGCGTGGGAGCCACGATGATCCCGAGCAGCAACAGGAATCCGAGCAAGAGCGCGTAGAGATTCGACGCCCAGCCGGTGTAGGTGCCGCCGAACACCCCCACGGCCAGGTACATGGACCCGAAGACCGCCAGCGAGGTCACGACGAAGGCCACGATGAGCGAGGCCTTCCATCTCGTCGTCCGCAGTCGCTGACGTAACTCGAGTTCGACGATGACGGCGACCATCCGCCACCACGACGAGAATCCGGTGCGTCGCGAGTCGTCCGTCGGGAGCGTGGTCGTGGTCATCGGCGCTCCGGGTCCAGTGCGAGGTAGGCGTCTTCGATGCCGGTCGACACGTGCGCGAATTCGCTGACCGCCGCCCCGGAGGCCACCAGTTGTGCGAGGTGCCGGGCGGCGGCGGTCTCGTCGTCGAAGCGCGTTTCCTGCGCCTGCCCCGGCGGTTGCCCGACGAGCCGGATGCGCCACACCCCACCGGCGGTACTCGGCGCCGTGTGGGTCCGGCCCTCGGTCATCAGGACGACGTCGTCGACCATTTCCTCCAGCTCGGAGAGGATGTGGGAGGACACCAGGATCGAGCACCCGTCGTCGGCGAGCCGGCGGAGCTGGCCGCGCAAGTCCATCCGGGACCGCGGGTCCATTCCGGAGGCCGGCTCGTCGAGCAGCAGAATCCGGGGTCGGTGCACCAGCGCACGTGCGAAGCCGAGGCGTTGTTTCTGGCCGCGCGACAGCTCGTGCGCCGGCCGCGCCGCGAGATCGGTCAGGTGGACCAGTTCGAGGAGTTCACCGGCGCGCTGACGGGCCCGGGTGGTGGGCATTCCGTACAGCTTGCCGAAGGTCGTCAGGATCTCGTGCGCCGTGAGGCTCTCCCAGGTGCCGAAGATGTCCGGCATCCACCCGGTCAACCGGCGCATGTCCGCGGGGTCCACCGCCGCGTCGTCGACCACGATCGTGCCGCTGTCGGGGGCGAGCAGGCCGGCGAGGAGCAGCAGCAGGGTCGTCTTGCCTGCGCCGTTGGGCCCGACGAGCCCGCTGATCCTGCCGGATCTGAGTTCGAGGCTCGCCTCGGCGACGGCGGTGTGCCGGCCGAAGGTGCGCGAGAGCCCGGTCGCGACCAGTGACATGCCACGACCGTAGCCCAGTCTCAGATGACTCCGGCTGCTCGCAACGCCGTGATCTCCTCGTCCGACAACCCCAGCAACCCGCCGTAGACGTCCTCGTTGTCGCAGCCGGGGGCCGGGGGACCGGCGTTGCGGATACCACCGGGAGTGTCGCTGAACTGCGGCACGACGCCGGGCCCGAGCACGGTGCGCTGCGCGCGTTCGTCGTAGTGTTCGGCGATCATCCCGCGCGCCCGCAGATGCGGGTCGGCGACCACCTCGGCAACCGAGTTCACCGGTCCGACAACCACTCCCGCGGCGCCGAGCACCTCGGTCAGCTTCTCCGGCGTGAACTGCCGCGACCAGTCGCCGATGAGTGCGTCGAGCTCGTCCTGGTTGCGTCCGCGAGCGGCGTGATCGGCGAACCGGTCGTCGGTCGCGAGTTCGGGCTGCCCCATCGCCGCGCAGAGCCGCGCGAAGACCGAGTCCTGATTGGCGGCGATGATGACGTGGGTGCCCTCGCTGGTCGGGTAGAGGTTCGACGGCGCGATGCCGTCGAGCCGGGTACCCGACGGGCCGCGCACGACACCGCCGGCGTCGTAGTCGGCGATGGCCGATTCCTGCACGGCCACACAGGATTCGATGAGTGAGGTGTCGACGACCTGACCCTTGCCGGTCACCGACCGCCGGTACAGTGCGGCGAGTGCGCCCTGCGCGGCGAACATGCCGGCGAGAGTGTCGCCCAGGGACAGGGCCAACCGCGGCGGGAGCTGTCCCGGATACCCGTTGAGGTACCGAAGCCCGCTGGCGGCCTCGGCGACCGAGGCGTACCCGGCGCGCGTCGAATCCGGTCCGGTCTGGCCATAACCCGAGACACGCACCACGACGATGCCCGGATTGCGCGCGGACAGCACTTCGGGGCCGATATCCAGCCGCTCCAGTGTTCCGGGACGGAAGTTCTCGACGACGACGTCGGCACGCTCGACGAGATCGAGGAACAGGTCTCGACCTCGATCCGACCGCAGGTCGAGCGTGACCGCCTTCTTGTTGCGTCCGTGGACCGTCCAGTAGAACCGATGGCCGTCGACCTCGGCCTGCCCCCAGGTGCGGATCGGGTCGGGCTTGCCCGGCGCCTCGATCTTGATGACCTCGGCGCCCATGTCACCCAGCAACCGTGCGGCGTGGGGGCCTGCGATCAGCGTGCCCAACTCGATGACGGTGACGCCGTCGAGGGGGCCGGCGGGGTGTTCGCTCGTCGGTCGCGGCGAGGTATCGGTCATCAGGACAGTGTGGCCGGTCACCGAGAACTCGCCAAGCCTCGACGTCGATGAAACGAATCATCCCCACTGTTTCATTGACGCTCAACTCCGGCTAGGGTGTGTGTCGTCCAACACATCGGGGAGGCTGGAAACATGGTTGATCACGCGTCGGGAACGGGACTCCTGCCGGACATCCGGCTGGCCGACATGGTGTCGGGAGTCGCGTCGCTACGCGGTGACGCCGGGACGATCCTGCGGACGCTGCCGGAGATGCTGCCCAAACCGCCGACCACGAAGATGTCCATCGGCAAGCGGTTTCAGCAGAGTGTGCAGAAGTACCCCGATCGGGACTTCCTCCGGTTCGAGGGGTCGTCGATCTCCTACCGCGCGGCGAACGCCCATGCGAACCGGCTCGCGGACTTCCTCGTCCGGGAAGGTGTCCGTCGCGGTGACGTGGTCGCGGTGCTGTCGCGAAACCATCCCGACGTCGTCATCGCGATGCTGGCGATCGTCAAGATCGGGGCGATCTGCGGGATGCTGAACTTCAATCAGCGCGGCGCGGTGCTGGAGCACAGCCTAGGGCTCATCGAGCCGAAAGTGGTTCTCTACCAAGATGATCTGCTGGAAGCGTTGGAGTCGGTGCCGGCCGGGTGCCGCCCGGCGAAGGAGTACACCTTCGCCGAGCTCACGACGCTGACCGCACGGTGTTCGCCGCTCGACCGACCGGTCACCGAATCGATCGAGGTCGGCTCCACCGCGATCTACATCTTCACCTCGGGCACAACGGGTTACCCGAAGGCCAGCAAGATGAGCCACTATCGCTGGCTGGTCGCGATGAACGGCATCGGCGGTCTGGGAATCCGTTTGCGTGGTGACGACGTCATGTACACCGCGCTGCCGTTCTACCACAACAACGCTCTCACGATCTCGGTGTCGTCGGTCCTCGCGTCCGGTGCCTGCCTGGCCATCGGCAGGCAGTTCTCGGCGTCGAAGTTCATCGACGAGATCATCGAGAACGACGCCACCGCGTTCGCCTACATCGGCGAGCTGTGCCGTTATCTGCTTGCGCAACCGCCGAAGCCGACCGATCGCGCGCACCGACTCCGGCTGGCCGTCGGCAACGGTCTGCGCCCCGACATCTGGGACGCGTTCACCGAGCGATTCGGTATCGACCGCATCGTCGAGTTGTACGCGGCGAGTGAAGCGAACATCGGTTTCATCAACGTCTTCGGGTTGTCCAAGACGGCCGGGTTCTCGCCGTTGCCCTACACGATCGTCGAATACGACGAGGAGACCGGGGAGCCGCTGCGCGATCCCGACGGGCGGGTGAAACCGGTCGGCAGGGGCGGAACCGGTTTGCTTCTGGCGCAGATCAACTCGCGTGTGCCGTTCGACGGGTACACCGACCCGGAGGCGACCGAGCGCAAGATCGTCCGCGACGCGAAGCGTAAGGGCGACAAGTGGTTCAACAGCGGTGACGTCGTCCGCGATCAGGGTTTCTCACACATCGGTTTCGTCGACCGCATCGGCGACACCTTCCGCTGGAAGGGCGAGAACGTGGCCACCACCGAGGTCGAGGCGGTGCTCGACGCCCATCCGGCCGTCGAGGAGGCGGTCGTCTTCGGTGTGCCGGTTCCCGGCGTCGACGGGAAGGCGGGAATGGCCGCGATCAGTCTGCGCGAGGGCGAGACGTTCGACGCCGACGGGCTGGCCCGGCATGTGCGCGACGGTCTGCCCGCGTATGCGGTGCCGTTGTTCGTCCGGATCGTCGATGCGCTGGAGCACACCTCGACGTTCAAGAACATGCGCACCGAACTCCGTAAACAGGCCTACGGCGAGACCGGCGACGACCCGCTGTATGTGCTCGCGGGGGAGAAGTACGTCGAGTTCCATCCCGGGTACATCGACGAGTTGGCCGGAGCCCGCCCGAAGCGTTGACCGAACGGCGCCGACCGATCAGGCGCGGCGCAGAGCGGAGAGTCGTTCGCCGACGAAGTCGAGCGCGCTGCGCTGCCAGAGCCCGATGTGGTCGAGCATGGCGTGACCGCCGCCGGGCACCGGGATGAACTCGGCGTCGACTCCCAGGGCCGACAGCTCGTCGATCCCTTTGCGGGTCCGCTTCGCCAGCGTGCGGGTGTCGGCGTCTCCGTGCACGGCGACGACCCGGGCACCGGGCTGGATGTGCCGCCAGTCGGCGAACTGCCACCACGGCGCCAGCCCGAGGACGCCGATGACCCGACGGTCGGCGGCGAGGTGCGCGGCCACACGTCCGCCCATCGAATGTCCGATGGCGACGACCGGCACGCCCGGGTGACGCCGGCAGATCTCGTCGAGCGCCGCACGGGCGGGAAGCATGGGCGAGTTCTCGTCGCCGTTCCAGCCGTACACGCGGTAGCCGACCTGACGGACGCGCACCGACCGGCCGAAACGCAGTCGCAGCGACCACGTGAACGGGTACATGCGCAGCGCGGACGGCTGCCAGGAACTGAAGGGTTTGTGACTGCTGTCCGTGCCGCCGGGGAGGACGAGCACGAGCAGGCCGGGGGAACGGCGTTCGGGTGACAACAGCCCCGACAATCCCGAGATCAGCATGTGTGCGGGTTCCTCCGATGCGGCGTCGACGTTCGTCTCACCGTAGCGATTCGGTTCCCGCGGCCGGACGGATCGGTTCGTCAACCGGGCGAACGGCGCGCGGGGTGGCAGAATCGCGGTCATGGCACATCCTCGCGCTGGTACCTTGGCCCTGCCCGAAGACCTCGTCGATGTGGACGCCTTGGTGCGTGCCTATTACGACAACACGCCCGATCCGTCGGACCCGTTGCAGCAGGTCGTGTTCGGGACCTCGGGGCACCGTGGATCGAGCTTCGACAACGCGTTCAACGAAGCCCACATCCTCGCGACGACGCAGGCGATCGTCGACTATCGCCGTTCGGCCGGGATCTCCGGACCGCTGTTCATAGGCTTCGACACCCACGCTCTCTCGGTCCCGGCCTGGCGCACCGCACTCGAGGTGCTCGCGGCCAACGAGGTCACCGTCTACACCGCCGAGAGCGACTCGTTCACTCCCACCCCGGCAGTCAGTCGCGCCATCCTCATGTTCAACCGGGACAACCCGGGCGTGCTGTCCGACGGCATCGTCGTGACGCCGTCGCACAATCCGCCCCGCGACGGCGGGTTCAAGTACAACCCGCCCACCGGGGGGCCGGCGGACACGTCGATCACCTCGGTGGTCGCGGCGCGGGCGAACGAGCTTCTCGAGCGGAAACTCGAGGGTGTCGCGCGCATCCCGTTCGACCGTGCCCGCGGCGGCGAGCACGTCCACGACTACTCGTTCCTGCTCAACTACATCGACGGACTCGGCGAGGTGGTGGACATGCAGGCGATCCACGACGCCGGGGTCCGGATCGGTGCCGATCCGCTGGGCGGGGCATCGGTCGGGTACTGGGCCGGCCTCGCGTTCCGGTACAACCTCGACCATCTGACGGTCGTGAACCCGACCGTGGACCCGACGTTCTCGTTCATGACACTCGACACCGACGGCAAGATCCGGATGGATTGCTCGTCGGCCAATGCCATGGCCTCGCTGATCTCGGCCCGCGACTCCTACGACATCGCGACGGGCAACGACGCCGACTCGGACCGCCACGGCATCGTCACACCCGACGCCGGCCTGATGAACCCGAACCACTATCTGGCGGTCGCGATCGACTACCTGTTCACGCATCGTCCGCAGTGGTCGGAGTCGGCGGCCGTCGGCAAGACGCTCGTCTCGTCGTCGCTGATCGACCGGGTGGTCGCCGGGATCGGCCGCCCGCTGCTCGAGGTCCCCGTCGGTTTCAAGTGGTTTGTCGACGGCCTGCTGAACGGTCGGGTCGCCTTCGGCGGCGAGGAGAGCGCAGGCGCGTCGTTCCTGACGTTCGACGGCAGTCCGTGGTCGACGGACAAGGACGGCATCATCATGGCGTTGCTGGCGTCGGAGATCCTCGCGGTGACGGGCAAGACGCCGTCGCAGCGGTATGCCGAACTCGCCGAGCAGTACGGGACGACGGCCTACGCGCGGATCGACGCGCCGGCCAGTCGGGAGCAGAAGGCGGTGCTGTCGAAGTTGTCGCCGGAGCAGGTGACGGCGACCGAGCTGGCCGGTGAACCCATCTCGGCGATCATGACGTCGGCGCCGGGCAACGGGGCCCCGATCGGTGGCCTCAAGGTGACGACGGAGAACGCCTGGTTCGCGGCACGCCCGTCGGGTACCGAGGACGTCTACAAGATCTACGCCGAATCCTTCAAGGGCACAGACCATCTCGCGCAGGTCCAGCAGGAGGCCCAACAGGTCGTCGACGCGGCGTTGGGGAGCTGACCTGCGGGCCCGCCCCGGCCCCGACGATCCCTCAGACAATTTTCAGCGCGCCGCCGTTATTGTCGGAATGTGAGCAAGAAGCGCAAGCCGGGAGCATCGGTGCCCCGCACGTCCAACTCGAAGTATCAGCCGAGCGCGCCGTCGAACACGATGACGTACGTGCTCGGCGGTGTGGCGATCCTGGTGATCGCCGGGCTCGTCATCGGCGGGATCTGGTGGAGCGGACGCGGCGAGGGTGAGACCGATCAGGCCGCGCTGGCGTCGAGTTCGACGATGATCGTCGGCCCCGAGACCGCCCCGTTGATCGACGTCTTCGAGGACCCCATGTGTCCGGTGTGCAAGGTGTTCGAGCAGCAGTCCGGGCCGGCCATCACCAAGGCCGTCACCGAGGGCAAACTCCGCGTGCGTTACCACACGCTGCACTTCCTGAACTCGCGATCGGCGACCGGTGACTACAGTTCGCGAGCCGCCGGCGCGCTGGCCTGCGTGGCCGACGAACAGAACACCGATCTGTTCCTCCGGTTCCACAGCGCACTGTTCGCCGCGCAGCCGCCCGAGGACGGCACCGGCAACATCACCAGCCCGGAACTCGCTCGGATGGCGACCGAGCAGGGTGCGACGCCGGCGACCGCGACCTGCATCACCGACAACGCGAAGGTCGCCCAGGCCGAGGAGAACGCGCAGAAGTCGACCGACGAACTGTCGAAGGCCACCGGCGGCCAGGTCGGCACCCCGACCGTGCTGCACGACGGCAAGCCCGTCGACGGCGTGCTGGAGGGCAATGCCTGGCTCGACAGCATCCTGGGCGGTGGCAACTCCTGAGCTCTGATCGTCCAGGACTCCGGCCCGGACCTCCCCGGCCGGAGTCCTGGCGATTTGGTTGCCATCGCCGAGATGGTGTAACTTCGCCAGTGCCCTTGAACAGGGCGGAACAACAAAATACGGGGCTATGGCGCAGCTGGTAGCGCACCACACTGGCAGTGTGGGGGTCAGGGGTTCGAGTCCCCTTAGCTCCACTGGACGAAGCCCGTTCCGACCGATGTCGGGACGGGCTTCGTCGTTGTCCGGGTCCGATCAGTCCCGTCCGATGCCGACGGGCATCGGGAGGATCTCGACGCGCGCGAGGCCCGAGGTGATGGCCGGGTCGGCGGCGCTGATCGCCCGGACCTCGTCTTCGCAGTCCGCGCGGACGATGCCGAGCCCCCAGTTCCCGGCCGGGTCGACGACGGGTCCGAAGACGACCGCGGTGCCGTCGGCGAGCAGCCCCGACCAGTACGCGCCGTGCCGGCCCATGACGGCGGCCTCGTCGTCGGACATGTCGCCGGGCCCGAAGGTGGGCCTGGGCGGGACGAGTTTGTACACGAAGTGCGACATGGGATGGGCTTCCTTTGTTCAGGTGAGTGTGGATTCGATGACGGCGACCGATGCCGCCAGAGCGGCGGCCCAGCCGTTGGAGTACGCGCCGGAGCTGTAACCGCCTGGCGCGGCGCAGTCTTCGCGCAACTGATCCTCGCTGAGGCGCTCCCAGCCGCGGTGTTCCACGGACACTCGCGTCAGGGCCGGGCCGAGGGAGGTGAACGCCAACTCGACTTCGGTCGGCTCCGGGGTGTTCAACCACGACATGACGAAACGGTTCGGGGGCTCCCACACCGCGAGACGGCCCCACTCGGCGGTGGTGCCGTCGTCCCAGGTCTCGAAGACCCGCCCGCCCGTGTATTCGTCGATCGTCACGGTGCGGGCACGATCCCCGCCGATGGACATGGGCTGCAACGGCCACCAGACCCCGATGGTTCGGACGAAGGTGGTGAAGACGTGGTCGAGGTCGCTGCGGACGGTGGTCGACTGGCGTATCGGTGGACGCCGCAGCGGGAGAACGGAACCGCCGCCACCGCTGGGGGATTCGTCGACTCTGCGTTCACCCGGCACGGTTCACCTCGTCGTCGTCGGCGGTCAGTCCGCGTTCGGCCTCGACCAGTTGCCGCGCGACGTCGAGAGATGACGCCCACATGTCGTCGAGCAGGTCGCGCAGTTGATCGATGCCCTCGGGTCGGGCGCGGTACATGCGCCGGGTTCCCTCGCGCCGCTCGGCGAGCAGCCCGGCGTCCTTCAAAACCGTGAGGTGCTGCGAGATCGCGGTACGGCTGACGTCGAACCGTGCGGCGATGTCGCCCGCGGACAGCTCCTCGCCGGAGACGAGTTCCAGAATGGCGCGGCGGCGGGGCTCGGCCATCGCCCGCAGGGCCTCGTCGACGCCCGGCATCTTGTCGGTCACGTCCAGAGCCCGATCGAATTGCCGTCGGGGTCGGCGAACATCGCGAAGCGGCCGTAGCCGTCCGGCAGCTCCGTGGGCGGCACGAGTGCGGTGCCGCCCAGTGTCTCGGCCCGGTCGAGGGATGCCTGCAGATCATCGACGCGCATGTACACACTCACCCCGCCGGTTCCGGCCGGGTCGGACACGGCACCGATGCCGCCGCCGACGGCGCCCTCACCCGCACCGGTGTCGACCAGCGAGTACTCCGGTCCGTGGCTCTCTTCGACAGTCCAATCGAACAGCTCGCGATAGAACGTGATGAGGCGGCTGGGGTCCTTCGAGGTGATCTCGAAGAACGCGACGGGTGCTCCCATGATGACTCCTTGTGTCAGATTCGTCGGCCGTCGCTAACGTTAGTGAATACTGACAGATATCGCAATGGTTCGACGACATCCACATCCCGAGGTGCCGGCGATCTGTCCGACGTAGGGTGCAGGCAAGTTCTGCGACGTCGGTCGACCCCTCCTCGCGGAACGCACCGCCCATCATCGATGCGCCACAGGAGTGAGTGTGCCGTCTGCGAGTCCGTCGACCTGGCTGCTTCTGCCGGGGACCCCGTTGTCGCCGGCGGTGTGGGACGCGGTGCGCGCCGAGCTGTCCGAGCGCGGACACGTGAACATTCCGGAGATCACTCCGCCACCCGGTTACGCCGACGCCGACCTGCAGGCTCGATTGGCCGCGGAGGTCGCGGATTCGGCTGAGCTGCAAGGGCCCTGGCATGTGGTGGGGCATTCGTTCGGCGGACAGGTCGCCCTGGAACTCGCGATCACGCGGCCCGATCTCGTGTCGCGCCTCACGCTTCTGTGCACCCGAGACACTCCCTTCCCGGCTTTCGACGCAGTGGCCGCCGCTGTGGAGGCCGGCTCGGTCGATGTCGACGGCACACTCCGACGTTGGTTCAGCACAGGTGAATTGCAGGCCGACGGCCCCGTCGTCCGGTATGCGCGGGAGGCAGTGGCCACCGCGGACCGGGCATCCTGGGCGTCGGCGTTGCGCGCGATCGCGGGCTTCGACTGTTCGCGACGCACACCCTCGATAGCGTGTCCGGCGACGGTGGTTGCGGCCGAACACGACACGGTGTCCGACGTCGGATCGATGGAGGCGATGCATCGTCGTATCCCCGACTCGGAATTCGTCGTTCGTGCCGGCGCCTGGCACATGAGCGTCTTCGACGACCCGGTCGCGCTGGCCCAGGTTCTCGGTGACCCTGCTGTGCCGCCTAAGCGGCGTCCTTGATGACCTGTCGCTGCGCCGCGAACATCTCGGCCAGGTTGTTGCTGACCTCGGAATCCATGGCGGGCGGAGTGTCGTCGACGGTGTTGTGCGTGACCGAGAACGAGACGCCTCGCTCCTCGCCGATCACGATGATTCCCGCCAGATTGAGCTCGAACCCACTGACCTCGTACGCGCCGGTCATGCGAACTGCTTTGTAGTCGCCGTCGATGGGCAGCTCCACCTTCTCGAGGGTGAGTGCGACCGGGACGTCGCCGTCGTCGAGAGTCAGCGTGAAAGAGGAGCAGGCGGAGAGGATCTCGTCGAATTCGTCGTAGCTGCTGTCGGCCGGTGTGGTGACGTCCGCGCTGTAGTTGTCGAGGCCGAAGAGGATCTCGCTCGACGACGATGTCTCGGTGAGCTCGCGTTCGGCGCGTTCTCCGGTGGTCTGCTGGGAGTCGACCAGCGTCTTGCACTTCTCATTGTCGACGGTGCTGCCATCGTCGTCGGTGGCACCCGTCTCGGTGGTGAAATCGCCTGTGATGTCCGGGAACTGGTCTTCGGGCAGGACCAGCTCGAGTGCTGAGGCGGTGGGAACCGACGGCTCGTCGTCGCCACCACTCAGCGTCAGAGCCAGCACCACCGCCACGACGACGATCAGTACGAGGACGAGTCCACCGCCTCCGATGATCCACCACTTCTTGCCACCGCCAGAGGTCGGCGGTTGGGGTTGCCGGCCGAACTGCTGGTTGTACGGCTGGCCGTATGGCTGCTGTCCGAAGGGTTGCTGACCATACGGTTGCTGACCGTACGGCCCCGAGTGGGGCTGACCCGGAGCCGCCTGCGGCCCACCGGGTTGGTGACCGCCGGGTTGGTGACCGCCGGCGGGCGGCCATCCGGGTTGCTGCGGCCCCTGCGGACCCATGGCGGTCGGCTGGTTAGGGTCGTAGGGACTGCCCACGGTCGGCTCCTATGCGCTCGGTGACCTCGGGAGATTACCGCGCGCGACGTGCCGGATCGTCGCGTTTCATGCAACCGAATGAGCCACGCTCGACCAGCGGTCCCGACGGATCACCGGAGCGCGGGCGGTGGATATTTCGGCTCGTACAGGGTGATCTCGCCGACGCCGGGAACCTTGAGTCCGACGGTGACGCCCCACCCCTCGTCGGTCGGGGCGCCGGCGAACTCCGCGCCGCGCGCCGAGAGTTCGCGCATCGTGGACTCGAGATCGTCGCACATGAACGACACGTCGAACTTCTGGTCGGTGCGTCCGGCTGTCCCTTCGTGCTCCCACGCGTTCGGGTGGGCGCCCATCTCGCTGGGGCCGGTCTTGAAGATCAGCCATCCACCGCCGGTGTCGACGTGCGGAAAGCCGAGCACGTCGCGGAAGAAGATGCGTGCGGCCTCCGGGTCGTCGCAGTAGATCAGTGTGTGCACTGCGGTGATCATGGCGGTCAGAGTAGTCCTGCAGCCCGGTGACCAGCGCGCCTCGGCCTCGTGACCGACAGACCTCAACTCGACTCCTGGACTTCGATCGAAGTCCATCGGTCGAGTTGAAGTCCGCCGGTCGCGGCCCGACCGCCGAACCGGGCTCGCTCACCGACCCGGCTCGCCGATGCGCACGACGTGGGCCCAGTCGGGTGGCGCCGACCACCCGACGGGATGGGCGCCACCGCCCCCGAATCGGGAGACGGGCGAACCGGTGAGCGGAACATACGCACGGTGGTCGCGCGCGAAGAGGCCGACGATGGTGCGACAGCCGGGCCGGTGACTCGGCCACGGGGTGTGGCCGTCGGTCAGTGCGACGACGACGTCGGGTCGGGTGCGCAGGGCGCTGTCGAACCCGGTGCGCAGGTCGGTTCCACCGCCGCCGTTCAGCGGGATGTGCTCCGCACCGCAGATGGGTTGCGCGACATGCGCTGCGGCGTCGCACGACACCACGGTGAGCCGGTCACGCCGGCCGCTCACGGCGCGCGAGATGGCGGCGACCTCGAGCAGGGCGCTGCCGAGTTCGGCATCACTGACCGACCCCGAGGTGTCGATGACGACGCTCACCTTCGGTGGCGTGCGCCGAAGGCTGGGAACGATCACGCCGGGCAGCGCCACCGACCGTCTCGCCGGCCGCCCGAAGGTGTAGTCGTCTCCGACACCGGAGGTCGACACCGCGGCTCGTATCGCGGCGCCCAGTAGTGCCTGCCAGGGTTGTGGCGGGTGCACGGCGTCGCGTGCCCACCGCCGCCAGCCGGCCGGCACGTCGCCTGCGCGGTCGGAGATCGACGTCGCCACCGCGAACCGGACGGCTTCGCGTTCCTGATCGCTCAGACCGTCGGCGCCATCCGGTCCCACTTCCCAGTCCCGATGACGGCCGTCGCTTCCGCTACCGCACTCGAGCCAGGCCATCTCATCGGTTCCCGGGCCCAGGCTGAACCACCGGAGGTAGTCCTCCATCAGCAATCCGGTGTCCAGATCGAGCGCGGATGGGTGAACGGCGTCGTCGGGCGTGATGAGTCCGTCCCCGTATACGTCGTCGTTGACCTCGAAGTCGGCGGCGATGTTCATCCGCAGCCGTTCCGACGGACCGTCGGAGCCGTGGTCGTCGGCATACCGGTCGCTTCGGGCGGCGTGATCCCGGAGGAGATGAGAGACCAGGTGTACCAGGCGTGCTGCGATCTCCTCCTCGGGTCGGCTTGCGACGAAGGCGGGCGACAGATAGCAGCGCCAGTGACGGTCGACGCTCATGGTCGGGACGCGCGGCGATTCGACGAGGTGCAGGGCGTACAACGCGGATGCCATGTACGGCCGGGCACGGACCGCTTGCAGACGAGCCGCGTAGATCTTGTCCGAGATCGACTCCGATGCCGTCGACGCCGGTGCCTCCCTCATCGTCATCGCATCCGGCCCCGCCCGGGTCGAGCGGCGACCCGCTCGGCGGCGTCGTCGGCTGCGCGAGACACCGACACCACCCCGGCCAGCTGGTCGATCGTGCTGGGGATCTGCCAGTCGTCCCGGCGCAGGCTCGCCAGGGTGGTCGCCGGGACCACCACGAGGTCGGGAGCGCCGGTCTGCACCGCGACGGCCAGCACTTCCCATGCGGCGTCCCACCGGTCGCGGTCGGGTCGGCGCCGAACCGCCGCGACGACAGCATCGAGTGTGGCCTGACGCAGGTCGCCTCGATCGGGGAGCGTGGCCGCGGACGGATCGGCGAGCAGCGTTTCGGGGTCCGGGAGGTCCATGTGATCGATACTCGCCAGCAGTTCGAAGCCGGGCCCGTCGCCGACCGTGCCGCGGATGAGCAGCGACAGCACGTCGGATGACGCGGAGGCGGCTGTGGCGAACGCGATCAGTCGCACCGTCGCGGCCCAGCTTCGCGGCGATGGCCAGGCGCCGCCCCGACGGGTCTGGCTTCCCGGGAGCTTGTGGACCAGCGCGGGCCGCGCTGCCAGGAGTGTGCACACGGCGCGGCGGGCGAAATCAACAGCACTGGGGAACTTCTCCGGGTCCAGGGTCGGCAATGTCGCCGTGGGCCAGGTGCCTCCGAGACCGCGCACGACAACCTCGTGGTCGTGCGTCCAGTGCAGGTGGACGAATCGGTTGGCCAGCGGTGCGCTCAACTCCCAACCATCCGCCGCCGACGACGGTGGGTTCGCGGCGGCAACGATCCGGACTTCGGGAGGCAGTTGCAGTGCGCCCACTCGTCTTTCGAGCACGAGTCGCAGGAGCGCCGCCTGCACCGCGGGAGGTGCCGTGGAGAGCTCATCGAGGAAGAGCAGTCCGCGGCCCGCGTCGGCGAGTCGGACGGCCCAGTCGGGCGGCGCCATGGGAACGCCCCGAGTCGCCGGGTCGTCGCCGACGATGGGTAGTCCGGAGAAGTCCGACGGTTCGTGGACGCTCGCGATCACGGTCGTGAGGGGGAGATCCAGGGACGCGGCGAGTTGCGTCAGCGCCGCGGTCTTACCGATTCCCGGTTCACCCCACAGCAGGACCGGGAGGTCGGCGGCCACGGCGAGCGTGAGCGCCTCGAGCTGGTCATGGGACCGCTGCTCGGTGGTCGTCTCCTCGAGCAGCGCGAGTAATCCGGCGGCCCTGTCGAGTTGAGCGCTGCCGGATCGATCGCTGCCGGTCTGAACGTTGTCGTCGTCTGGTTCGGACTCGGTGGTCCGGGGGAGTGTGGTCGAGGCATGTGCGGGCATGGTTCACCTACGGGTTGTGGAAGGGAAAGGATTATCGGCGTCAGCGATGAGTCGCATGTCGTGGACGTGCGCGTCTACGTCGGCCGGTGTGGCCGCGGCGGCGGGGTCCACCGGGAATGGGTTGTGGGACAGTATCTATGTTGCCGGCGCGATAGGCGTCGTGGATCTCCAGCTGAGCGCGAGCGCGTTCGACGGCGTCGCGTAACGGTCCGTTCCGCAGGATCGCCTCAGGGCCGAGCAGGTGCTCGACGATTGCGAGTGCGCCATCGATGTCGCCGAAGTCGAGTCGTTCCTGTACCCCGGTGAGACAGTCGGGCCGACGATGGGCGCGGTCGATCGCCTCCAGACAGGGTAAGGGCGTGCCCGTGAGGGACGCCAGCATCCCCTCGCGGCGAATCTCGTCGCGGTCGTGATCCAATGCCGACAGGACTCCGTTCGCGACCCCGATGCGATGCAGCTCGCCGCGACATCGAACCTCCTGATAGGAATTGTCGACAAGCGCTTTTCGACGATGGGGTGACGAAGGGGAGTCGGGCGTCAATGCGGCCGCAACCAGAGGGTGCAACCGATCGGGAGTGATGGCGCCGTGTCGGAGCAACTCGAGGTCCGGGAGCGTTCTGGTCGCGGCGTCGGGCAGAACCGGGAACGTCGGGATCTCCCCTGGCGGCGGGTCGTTCACCCAGTGAGCAGCGGTGGGGTCGTCGATATCATTGTGCAGGAACAGATCTCCATGTGTTCCGAGCCGTATCCGCACGCACCCGGACCGGTGCCCCTCGGCGCGGAGCACCACAGTGGCTTCGGCCGCCCACCGTTCGACGGCGCAGCCGTCCGGCAGGTCGGGAGGCGGGGACAGGATCGGCGTCGACGGTGAAGAGTCAGCGCCGCAACGGATTCGGAGCTCACCGGTGTACCGGACGTCCCACAGGTGGCGGTGCAGGTCGAGCCGGTATCTGCGATCGGGTCGAGGGTGGGGGTGTGGGTCGGGCGTCGATCCGTCCCACATGGCCAGCGACACTCGCTGGCCCGCGTCGGCCCATCGCGGTGCGGTCCGTGCGACCAGATACGTCGAACCCACTGTGCCGAAACGATTTCCGTGTTCTGGCTCGTACCGTGCCAAGGCGATGGTGAGGCCGGGTCGTAGGTGTCCTGCGGGACCTGTTCGCGGCAGATGCCAGCGCAATAGGTCGGGGGCGAGATGGAGAAGGTTGTCCCGTAGGTGTTCGGCCAGGTCGGGGCCGCACCTTCGACGGATGTCGGCAAGGTCGATATCGGGCTCGAAACCCGCTGCGGCGCAGGCGCCGATCCAGTCACCGGCGCGGCGCGCAGCGGTGGCGGCTTCGATCATGGAGGGCGGCACCGCGAATTGACGGGCGCGGAGCCAGGGGGAGAGGCGGGGAGGAATTCCAGTCGTGGGCGGGAGGCGCATCAGCACTCACCGCGCACGACGTGGACCCCCAATCTTTCTTCTGAGGAAGTCAACACCCGTCGAAATATACCGTGTCGCAGTCCTCTTGGCCAGGGGTGGGCCCCAATGACCTGCCCGCGGTCCTCGAACGGTCAGCTCACAGCCTTGGCGACGAGCGTCGTGATCGTCTTCTCGACCTCGGCGTCCACGGTGCTGACAGCGAACGACGTGGACCAGAAACCGCCGTCGTCGAGGTGTGCGTTCTGGGTGAATCCGAACGTGGAATAGCGCTCGTTGTCGTCGTGGCCGCTGCGGAAGAAGCACACGACCTTGCCCTTGAGCGCGTACGCGGGCTGCCCGTACCAGAGTTTGGGGGCGAGGTCCGGCGCGGTCGCGGTGACGATCGCGTGGATGCGTTCGGCCAGCGCGCGATCGGCCGGGTCCATCTTCTCGAGCTTGGCGAGCAGATCGAGTTCCTCGGCCGCTCTCTTGTTGCCACGCCCGCGGGTCTTCTCCTTCTCGAGTTCCGCGGCGCGCTCCTTCATCGCGGCACGTTCCTGATCGGAGAATCCTCCCGAGTTGCCCATTCGCGTTCCTCTCGTGGTCGTCACCCCGGGGCCGAGGTGTTTCCACGGTAGTGCGCGGCGGGGAACAGGGCTTCTCGATTCCGAACCGATCGACCGTGTGTACGTGGGTTCACACGCGTCCGCGCAAGATCGCGTTCCAGTACAACCGCGGCAGCACGTAGCGGTCGAAGGCCCACGCGCTCCGACGCGGCTTCAGTGGGTCGATGACCGACGGCAGCGACGAGGTGATGGTTCCGTCGCGGTCGAACTCGGCGGCGATCAGATGGTGGGCGTCGGTTGCGATCGGCGCGACGGTGTACCCGTCGTAGGTGGTGAGTTCTTCGCCGGCGCGCGCGGCCGCGAGGTTGTCGACGAGTACCGCGACCTGGCGCCGCAGCCCGCCACCCGACGGGTCGGTGGCGATCGCGGCACCGTCGCCGGCAGCCCAGATCGATGCGTGGGTGCGGTGGCGCAGCGTGTGGGGATCGATGTCGACGAGTCCCCGGTCGCGAGTGCCGGCCAGACCCGAGTCGGTCACGAGGTCGGCGCCCCGGAAAGGCGGGACGAGATGCAACATGTCGTACTGCACGTCCTGGGTCTCCGAGCCGGTCACCACGGTGACCCGGCGATCGACCGGATGCAACCGGACGGTGCTGTCGAGCAGGACACGCACCCCGAGCTCGTCGAGGCATTCCGACAGGCGGGCGTCGAGGCCGTCGACGCCGAGCAGATGCGGCCGGTCGACGATCAAGGTGATGTCGAGGGACTCGAGGATGCCCGCGCGTCGCCAGTGGGCTGCCGCCAGGAACAGTGGTTTGAGGGTCGTGCCGGTGCAGCTGACGGGTGGGCGCGGGACGGTGAACACCGCGCGGCCACCCCGCGGCATCGAGGTCACCAGGTCCCAGGTCTGTTCGGCGCGGTCGAGGTAGTTGCTGGCGACCGCACGGTCGGCGATCGCGAGATCGACTCCCGGCATCGCGTCGCAATCCGGCACGAGTCCGACGGCCAGGATCAGGTCCCGGTAGCCGATGTCGGCACCCGAGGAGCAGCGGATCGTCCGCTTCCCCGCGTCGACGACCACGGCCGTGTCGCGCACCCAGGTCACCCCGTCCGGCGTCACCGATCGCTGGGTGCGTTCGGCCTCCCGAAGTGTCGCCTGACCTCCGCCGACGTAGGAGAGGAGCGGGCGGTAGGTGTGGACGGCCTGCGGTTCGATCACCGCGACATCGGGAAAGCCCAGACGCAGCAGCCGCGCCGCTGCGCTGAGGCCGGCATTTCCGCCGCCGACGATGACGACGTCGAAGTGTCGGGTCTCGCGAGTTGAGGTCATGCGGGCGGGTACCCGATGGGCAGGTCGGGAAACCGCGGGCCGGTCTGCCGGCTCCGGGCGGTCGACGACGTGGTGCGACCATGGACCGATGACCGCCACGCTCGTTGCCAAGGACGTCGCCGGGGGATATGCCCACCGCGTCCTGTTCGATCACCTCGATCTCACGGTGGCACCCGGGGACGTGGTCGGCGTGGTCGGCGCCAACGGTGCCGGGAAGACCACTCTCCTGCGGGTGCTCGCCGGTGACCTCGCGCCGCTGGAGGGCACGGTGACGCGAGCGCCGGCCGATGCCTTCGTCGGATGGTTGCCGCAGGAGCACGAGCGACTTCCCGGCGAGGTCGTGCGCGCATATGTCGCCCGGCGGACCGGCTGTGCAGAGGCCACCGCGGCGATGGACGCCGCGGCCGACGCGCTGGCCGACCCGGACGTGACGGTCTCGGGAGACCCGGCCGAGACGTATGCCGCCGCGCTCGACCACTGGCTGGCCACCGGGGCCGCCGATCTCGACGAGCGGTTGCCCGCGGTCCTCGCCGATCTCGGGCTCGGCGACGGCGTCATCGACCCGGACGCCACCCTGATGACGGATCTGTCCGGCGGTCAGGCCGCGCGGGTCGGGCTGGCCGCGCTGCTGTGCTCGCGGTTCGACATCGTGCTCCTCGACGAACCGACCAACGACCTCGACCTCGACGGTCTCGCGCGACTGGAGGAGGTCGTGGCCGGGATGCGCGGTGGCGTCGTCCTGGTCAGTCACGATCGAGAGTTCCTCGCGCGCAGCGTCACCCGGGTCCTCGAACTCGATCTCGCGCAACACACCAACACCGTCTACGGAGGCGGTTACGAGAGCTACCTGGAGGAGCGGGCCGTCGCCCGGCGTCACCGCCGCGAGGAGTACGAGGAGTTCGCGGCCAAGAAGGCCGATCTCGTGTCCCGGGCGAGGACGCAACGGGAGTGGTCGAGTCAAGGCGTCCGCAATGCCATCCGCAAGGCGCCGGACAACGACAAGATACGACGCCGCGCCGCAACCGAATCGAGTGAGAAGCAGGCGCAGAAGGTCCGGCAGATGGAGAGCCGGATCGCGCGGCTGGACGAGGTCGCCGAACCGCGCAAGGAATGGGTGCTCGAGTTCACCATCGGCTCCGCGCCTCGCTCCAGCTCGGTGGTCGCCACACTCAACGGAGCGGTTGTGCGGCAGGGTGATTTCGTACTGGGTCCGGTGTCATTGCAGGTGAACGCCGGCGAGCGCATCGGCATCACCGGCCACAACGGCGCCGGTAAGACGACGCTGCTGCGACTGCTCCTCGGGCGGGTCGAACCCGACGAGGGGAGTGCCCAGCTCGGCGCCAACGTCGCGATCGGTGAGATCGACCAGGCGCGTGGTCAATTCACCGGGCCCCGGCCGCTCGCCGAACGGTTCGAGGCCCTCGTTCCCGAATTGTCCACCGCGGACGTGCGGACTCTGCTCGCCAAGTTCGGTCTGCGCGCCGACCACGTCGACCGTCCGGTGGGAGACCTGTCGCCCGGCGAGCGCACCCGGGCCGGCCTCGCACTGTTGCAGGCGCGTGGCACCAACGTCCTGGTGCTCGACGAGCCGACCAACCACCTCGACCTGCCCGCGATCGAACAACTCGAGTCCGCCCTCGACTCCTACGACGGCGCAGTGCTTCTCGTGACACACGATCGGCGCATGCTGCAGAACGTGCACGTCGACCGGCACTGGGACGTCGACGGCGGGCGGGTCACCGAGCGCTGAGGTCAGCCCGCCAGCCGGGTGTCGACCCCGCGGATGTCCGCGGGCAGGTCCTCCTCGGCGCTCCCGAGCCCGAGGTGTTCGCGCAGGGTCGCGCCCTCGTACTCGGTGCGGAACAGTCCGCGGCGCTGCAACTCGGGGACCACGTAGTCGACGAAGTCGTTGAAGGTGCCGGGGGTCTGGGCGCTCGAGACGATGAATCCGTCGGCCTCGCCGCCGGTGAAGGACTCCTCGATCTGGTCCGCGACGTCGGCGGCCGTACCGACGAACTGTGGCAGCAGAACTCCCTGCGCATACAGTTTGCCGATG
The DNA here is from genome assembly GCF_000143885.2 of Gordonia sp. KTR9. NCBI lineage: Bacteria > Bacillati > Actinomycetota > Actinomycetes > Mycobacteriales > Gordoniaceae > Gordonia > Gordonia sp. KTR9. Next base: position 3,952,640 of record NC_018581.1, on the reverse strand, counting down.
TCTCGGAGGGTGAGTCTGTCGCGCTCGGAGAGGCGTCGGGCGACGTCGAACAGCCCCTGGGTGCCGCTCACCTGAACGTCTTCGACGGGGGCGTCGAGATCGTAGGCGGAGAAATCGTGGTCGGTGTGGACCGACAGGGTGATCAGGCCCGAGATCGGGTCGGCGAGCTCGTTGTGGAACGCCTGCTTCTCCCGGGCGATCGACTCGGTCTCACCGATGAACGGGATGAAGGACGGGAATATCTTGACGTGGTCGGGATTTCGGCCGAAGTTCACGGCCCTCGACTTCACGTCGTCGTAGTAGGCACGGCGACCCTCCGGCGTCGGGTCGATCTCGAAGATCGCCTCGGCCCATCGCGCGGCGAAGTCCTTGCCGGTGTTCGACGATCCCGCCTGGATGAGCACCGGGCGATGCTGCGGTGAGCGGGGCTGGTTGAGCGGCCCCCGCGTCCGGTAGTGCGTGCCCTCGTGGTCGACGGTGTGGATCTTCGACGGATCCGCCCAGACGCCGGACTCCTTGTCCGCGGTCACGGCGTCGGCGTCCCAGCTCGACCACAGCTTGATCGCCGTGCTGACGAACTCCTCGGCGCGCACGTACCGCTCGTCGTGTCCGACGTGGTCGTCGAAGCCGAAGTTCTGGGCCTCGGCCTGCGACAGCGACGTCACGATGTCTTAGGCGATGCGGCCGCGGGTGAGGTGGTCGAGGGAGCCGAAGACGCGCGCGAGCTCGTAGGGGTGGAAGTAGGTGGTGGACTTCGTGACCGCGATGCCGAGTCGGGTGGTGACCGCGGCGATGCTCGCCGCCACCAGGCTCGGGTCGATCGTCGCCGCGGCCTGCGTGCCCCGCCGGAAGGGTTCGGACTGATCGCCGCCGAATCGGACCGGTGCGGCGAGCAGGTCGGCGAAGAAGGCGAAGTCGAACTTGCCGCGTTCGAGGATGCGCCCCACCCGGTGATAGTGGTCGGGCCCGAAGTAGTCCGTCACCGAGCCGGGATGACGCCATGCGGCGTGCGAGTGGGTGACGGGGGAGGCGATCAAGAATCCACCGAGGTGAAGCTGACGGGTCACGTGTGGGTGTCCTTCGTTTCTGGTGTAGCCGTGCCGAACGGGAGTGTCGCCACGGCGTGCGCAGGCTGGCGTGGTCGGGACAAGTCAAGGCCCACCGAACGAGAGTGGCCATGGTTGCGCCCGACGTGATCGCAACAGCCTCTTGACATACAACCGATTGGTTGTATGTTTGAGATGTGGCCGAGAACGCAGGCGAACCGACAGACGAGGACCGGGCCGACGCCCTGTTCCACGCGCTGTCGGACCGCACCCGTCGCGACATCTTGCGACGTGTGCTCGCCGGTGAACACTCGGTCTCGGTACTGGCCGCGAAATACGACATGAGCTTTGCGGCCGTGCAGAAGCACGTCGCCGTCCTGGAGAAGGCCGGCCTGCTCACCAAACGTCGTCACGGGCGGGAGCAGCTGGCCAGTGGCGACGTCGCGGCAGTGCGTTCGGTGGCAGCGATGCTCACCGAGCTCGAACAGGTGTGGCGCGGTCGTATCGCCCGCATCGACGATCTGCTCTCGATCGAATCACCCTCACCCACAACACCATCGGAGGATTGAACAATGCCTGTCATCGACGTGACGCCGGACCTCGACGCCCGCACCATCACCATCAACGCCGAATTCGCGGCGCCGATCGACCGCGTGTGGCAGATCTACGCCGACCCGCGCCAGCTCGAGAAGATCTGGGGTCCGCCGACCTACCCGGCCACCGTCGTCGATCACGACCTGCGTCCGGGTGGCCGGATGACCTACTACATGACCAGCCCGGAGGGCGAGAAGTTCGGCGGTTACTGGAAGGTCGAGTCCGTCGACGAACCCCACGGCTTCACCTTCCTCGACGGCTTCGCCGACGCGGACCTCAACCCGATCACCGACATGCCGGAGTCCCGCAACTCCTACGCCTTCACCGAGAAGAACGGCACCACGGTCGCCACGTTCATCAGCACCTACGATTCGGCCGAGGCCTTGCAGAAGGTGCTCGACATGGGAGTCGTCGAAGGTGCGTCCTCGGCGATCAACCAGATCGACGACTTCCTGGCGGCGGCCTGAGGCTCACAGGTTCGAATCGAGTGTCGGAAACCCCTGGGGCAGTTCGGCGGCCGGTCCACCGATCCCGGATCCCGGGGGTTCGACCTCGAGCCCCAGCGTGTAGGCGGCCATAGAGATCGACCCGGCGGTATGACCATCCACGAGCAGGTCCAGGGGTGAGTCACCGGCGAGTCCGGCGATGTAGAGCAGCGGAAGATAGTGGTCGGGAGTCGGCACGGATCTGTCGAAGTCGGGATGCCCGTCCAGGCTCAGTACATTCGACGGATTGTCCTGCAACACTTCGCGTGTGGCGTCGTCGAAGCGATGGGCCCAGTCGAATCCGCTGTCAGACCTTCCGAAGTCGACCGCCCGCAGATTGTGCACGATGTTGCCGCTGCCGATGATCAGCACGCCCTGCTCCCGGAGCGGGGCGAGTCGGCGACCCAGCTCGTAATGGTGTTCGAGGTCCTTGAAGGCGTTGAGCGACAACTGCAGTACGGGTACCGAGGCATCCGGGAACGTGTGCACGAGAACCGACCAGGTCCCGTGGTCGATGCCCCAGCTGTCGACGTCGTGGCCGCACCACGTGGGTTTGACGACATCGGAGACCATCTCGGCGACCTCGGGGTCTCCCGGAGCGGGGTACTCGACGTCGAAGAGGTCCTGTGGGAATCCGTAGAAGTCATGGATCGTCCGCGGTCGCCGCATCGCGGTGACGGCAGTGGCGTTGGTGTACCAGTGCGCCGAGATCACCAGGATCGCACGAGGTTTCGGCACCGACGCGCCCAGTGCTGTCCAGGCCTCGGTGTACCTGTTGCGCTCCAGGGCGTTCATCGGGTTGCCGTGCCCGATGAACGCGGCCGGCATCGGTCCCGACGCCGGGCCCGTTGCGTGTCCTGCTGTCATCGTCGACCTCCTCCGCCGGTGCCACCGACCAGCACGACGGTACTCCGGAAATGGCGAAGGCACCGACAGGGGTTCGGTGCTCGTGGGACAATGCGGGGATGCAAAAGCGCTGGTCGATGCTGATTGTCGCGGTCCTGGCGATCGCGCTGGCGGCTTGTGGTACCGACAGCGGCTCCGATGGCGCGTCCTCGTCGGCCGCGTCGTCGAACCCACAGCAGGCGGCGGAGATCGAGCGGATCGTCGAAGGGCTGATGGAGTCCAAGCACCTGAAGGCGGCGATCGTGCGCGTCACCGACGACGGCCGGGACGTGATCACCAAGGCGTTCGGCGAATCCCAGACCGGCATCCCGGCCACCCCGGACATGCACTTCCGCAACGGATCCGTCGCCATCGCCTACGTCGCGGCGGTGCTGTTGCAACTCGTCGACGAGAAGGCCGTCGGCATCGACGACATCATCGCGAAGTGGGTTCCCCAGATCCCCAACAGCGACAAGGTCACTCTCCGGCAACTGGCGACGATGACTTCCGGGTACCAGGACTTCGTGCTCGGGAACGATGCGTTCGAGACCGAGGAACTGACGAACCCGTTCAAGGCGTGGACCACCGAGGAGATGCTGTCCTACGCCGTGAACAAGCCGTTGCTCTACGAGCCGGGAACGAACTGGAACTACGCGCACACCAACTACGTGATCCTCGGGCTGGCCCTGGAGAAGATCACCGGTGAATCGGTCGCCGATCTGCTCCGGCAGCGGATCTCCGAACCGCTCGACCTCGGCAACACCGTCTCGGATCTGACCGCGGTGATCCCCGAACCAGCCCTGCACGCCTACTCCTCAGAGCGGCGCGGGATTCTGAACCTCCCGCCGACGACTCCCTTCTACGAGGAGACCACCGGCTGGAACCCGTCGTGGAGCATCACCCACGGCGCCATCCAGACATCGAACATCTACGACGTCGAGGCGACGGCGCGCAAACTCTTCGCGGGCGAGACACTGGCATCGGAGTCCTACGACACGATGGTCTCCACAAGCACGCGTGACGTGGCGCGCCCACTGGCCGGCTGCGCAACGTGCATGCCGATGAGTGACCGATACACCTACGGGATGGGCGTCGTCCTCACCGGTGACTGGATCGTGCAGAACCCCTTGTTCAACGGGTACTCCGCGGTCGCGGGATATCTGCCGGCGGAGAAGATCGCCATCGCGGTGTCGGTGACGTACGAGCCCGAGGCATTCGGACCCGACGGCTCCTACGACAACGGCGGCAACCCGATCTTCTCGCAGATCGGCGCGCTGATGGCACCCGACGCCGCGCCGCCGATCCCGCGGAACTGACCGGGCCGCACCCGTGCCCCGGTGGCCGCGAGGACCACCGCGAAACGGTGCGACACACCGTCGCGAAGCGGTGCAATAAAGTGGCAGGCATGGTCGACCGCCTCCCCGACGACGATCTACGGGTCGGGAACCCGGAACGCGAACGAGCCGTCACCCTGCTCAATGACGCGTTCTCGTCCGGATACCTGGAGATCGCGGAGTTCGAGGAGCGTTCGGGCCTGGTGTACACCGCCAAGACCCGAGCCGATCTGCGGGCGGTCCTGGAGAACCTGCCGAACGCCGGCCGTCTGTTCAACGATCCGACCCACGCCGTGACCACGATGCCGGCCGTCGCCGTGCCGCCGACGTCGCCTCTGCACCTGGAGGCCGAGTGGGACACGGTTCGACGCAAGGGGACCTGGCACGTCCCGCCGTCGACCCTCGTCACCGGCAGCATGGGCACCGTCGATCTGGACTTCACCCACGCGTCGTTCCCCGGGCCGTCGACGACGCTGCAATTCCAGGTGTCCACCACCACCGTGAAGCTCCGGATCGGTCACGATCACGAGATCCGATACGGCGACCTGCAACTGTCCGGGTGGTCGAAGGTGAAGGACAAGGCCGGCGCACCGACGCGTCCGGGCGGACCGGTGATCGAGCTGACCGGATCGGCGTCGGGGATGACCGGGATCACGATCAGACGGGGCTGACCGCTCGTCGGTACGCGAACAGCGGATCCATGGCCTACTTGTGCTCAGGCTGAACTCAATGGTGTCGCGAGTGTTTCCCGATTCGTAACGTAGCCGCACGTGGCCGACCCAACACTCAGTATCAGCGCGCCCGGCGACCCGCGGGCGGTGGAACCGGGTTCGACCGACGCCTCGTCGGCATCCGCCAAGTCGGGCAGATCGTCGCGGCTGCACACGATCCTGCGTGCGTTGTCGCCCATCGCCGTCCTCGTGCTCTGGCAGGTCGGCAGCGCACTGGGGGTCATCCCGCAGGACAAGCTGCCCGCTCCGTCGCTGATCGCCGAGGCCGGATGGGAGGTTCTCGCCAACGGGCAGCTCGTCGATGCCATCGCGGCGTCGGCCCAGCGAGTCGCGATCGGGCTGACCATCGGCGTCGCGGTCGGAATCGGCCTCGGTCTGCTGGTGGGCCTGAGCAGGATCGCCGACTCGGCCATCGACCCGAACATGCAGGCGATCCGCGCACTTCCGCTGTTCGGTCTCATCCCGCTGTTCATCTTGTGGTTCGGCATCGGTGAGACGCCCAAGGTCCTGCTCGTGTCCCTCGGCGCTCTGTTCCCGCTCTACCTGAACACGTCGGCCGCGATTCGCCAGATCGACGGCCGGCTGGTGGAAACCGCTCGCGTGCTGGGCTTCTCACGACTGACCACGATCCGGGATCTCATCATCCCGGGCGCCATGCCGCAGATCCTGGTCGGCCTACGACAGGCCCTGGCCATCGCGTGGCTCAGCCTGATCGTCGCCGAACAGATCGCGGCGACGTCCGGACTGGGATACCTGATCAACAACGCGCGCGACTTCCTGCGCACCGACATCATCTTCTTCGGCCTGATCGTCTATGCCGCAGTGGGATTGATCACCGACGCCATCGTGCGTGCGCTCGAGCGCTACACCACGCGATACCAGAACCGGTGACGCTCGCAGCCCGTACACCCCGAGTAGAGGAGGCCCGACCATGACCGCCATCGCCACCCGAGATCTCGAGGTTCCGCTCGCCGAGGAGCGTGCCGGCGCCGTGTCATACGCCGCGGAGGTCGAGCACGCGAGCCTGCGCTACGGGGACAATGTCGTGCTGCGGGACGTCTCGCTGCGAGTGGGCGCACGCGAGATCGTCGCGCTCATCGGACGCAGCGGCAGTGGCAAGTCGACCCTTCTGCGACTGCTCGCCGGGCTGTCGACCACCGAGTCGGGCAGCGTGCGGACCGCCGGTCACCCGGCGGTGTCCTTCCAGGAACCACGGCTCTTCCCATGGCGCACCGTGCTGCAGAACGTCGCCTTCGGCCTCGTCCGCGAGAAGGTCGGCAAGACCGAGGCCCGGGAACGGGCGCGCCGCACCCTCGACGAGGTCGGCCTCAGCGACAAGACGGGTGCCTGGCCGGCGCAGCTCTCCGGCGGCCAGGCACAACGGGTCTCCCTCGCCCGTGCCCTCGTGGCACGTCCGCAGCTCCTGCTGCTCGACGAGCCGTTCGGCGCGCTCGACGCCCTCACCCGGCGCACGATGCACGAACTGCTCATCAGACTCTGGCGCGACAACGGCTTCGGCGCACTTCTCGTCACCCACGATGTCGACGAGGCGCTGCGGCTCGCCGACCGTGTCGTCGTCCTGGCCGGCGGCGAGATCGTCGAAGACCTCGCCGTGCCCCGGCCGCGGCAGACCGGCGACCCCGACGACGCCGACTCCGAGATCCCGCGCCTGCGAGCCCGATTGCTGACCGCCCTCGGCGTCGCCGATCCCGCGCACTGACCCGCTCACCACCCATCCGCTTCAACCGAAGGCACTCCGATGACCGACGCCCATCTCTCCGTGCGCGCATCCCGGCCCCGGCGCCGTGTGCTCGCCGCCGTCCTGGCCACCGCCGCCCTCACTCTGGGCCTCGCCGGATGCGTGCAGCGCGAGGACACCGCCGAGTCGATCGCAAACGACACGGTCGACGTCGCCTCCCTACAGGACCTCACCCTTCGTGTCGGGGACCAGAAGGGCGGCACGGAAGCCCTGCTGCGTGCCTCGGGCGAACTCGAGAAGCTCCCGTTCACCGTCGAGTTCTCCACCTTCACCTCCGGCCCGCCCCAGATCGAGGCGGCGACCGCCGGCAAGATCGATTTCGCCGTCACCGGGAACACACCGCCCATCTTCGGCGCAGCGGCGAACGCCAAGGTCAAGATCGTCACCGGCTACGCGAACAATGCCAGTGGCGATGCGATCCTGATCCCGGGCAACTCGACACTGGCCTCCGTCGCCGATCTGAAGGGCAAGAAGGTCGCCGTCGCCAAGGGCAGCTCGGCACACGGACACCTGTTGCTCCAGCTGAACAAGGTGAATCTGACCCTGGGGCCCGGCAAGGACGTCGAGCCGGTCTTCCTGCAGCCCGCAGATGCGTTGTCGGCGTTCACATCCGGCAATGTCGACGCATGGGCGATCTGGGACCCGTACACCGCGATCGTCCAGCTCGAGAACAATCCGAAGACGCTCGTCACCGCCGAAGGCGTGTCCAACGGCTTCGGCTTCGGCATCGCCGGCGACGAGGCGCTGGCCGATCCGCGGCGCAACACCGCGGTACGAGAACTGGCCCTCGGTATCGCGCGTGCCGCCAACTGGGCCAAGGCCAACCCCGACGTATGGGCCGAGAAATACTCGGCCGAGGTCGGAATCGACCCGCGGGCAGGCAGGATCGCCCAGGGTCGGAGCCTGCGTCCGGCCATCGCACTCGACGACAGCGTCGTGGCGTCCGAGCAGACTCTCGCCGACGCCTTCGCCGACTCCGGGCAGCTGCAGGGGCAGGTCGACGTCGCGAAGTTCGTCGACAACCGCTACGACGCGTCTCTCGCACCGCTGTTCGGCGCGCCTCAGTCCTGAGGGTCGTTCGGAGACCGGACGCCCATCTCCGAGACCACCCAGAACACCGGCCCGTCCACCCGTAGGAAGGGAACACGCCCATGAGTCATTTCCACTGGTTTCTGCCGACCGCCGGTGACAGTCGCGGAATCGTCGGAGCGTCGCACGCGTCGGCGACGAAGCGTCATCCGCCGGGTTATCGGGCGCCGGAACTGCCGTATCTGATCGATGTCGCGCGCACCGCCGATCGGCTCGGCTACGAGAGCGTACTGACCCCGACCGGAACCTGGTGTGAGGATGCGTGGCTCACGACCGCGGCCGCGATCACGCACACCGACCAGCTGAAGTTCCTCGTGGCGTTCCGTCCCGGCCTGATCTCACCGACCCTCGCCGCCCAGCAGACCGCGACGCTACAGCGTTTCTCCGGTGGGCGAATCGCGGTCAACATCGTGACCGGCGGCGACGAGGTCGAACAACGACGCTTCGGTGACTGGGTCGACCACGACCGCCGATATGCGCGCACCGACGAGTTCGTGCAGATCGTCGAGGGACTCTGGGCCGGTGAAACCGTCGATTTCGAGGGTGAGTTCTATCAGATCGCCGGGGCGTTCCTGCCGGACCCGCCGGCCGTCAAGCCGCAGATATTCTTCGGCGGTTCGTCGGATCCGGCGCTGACGGTGGCCGCTGCGCGGGCCGAGGTCTACCTCACGTGGGGTGAACCGCCCGCGGTGGCGGGGGAGAAGATCGCCGAGGTGGCGCGCCGCGCGGCGACGGTCGGCCGGTCACTGGAATACGGTGTGCGACTCCATGTCATCGCGCGCGAGACCTCGGAGGAGGCGTGGCGGGTCGCCGACACCCTGCTGCAGGGAATCTCCGACGAGGAGATCGCGACGGCCTTCGCCCTGCACTCGGGTTCGGACTCGACCGGCCAGCGCCGGATGGCGCAACTGCACGGCGGCCGTCGCGACGCACTCGAGATCCATCCCGGCCTGTGGGCGGGCGTCGGCCTCATCCGCGGCGGAGCCGGCACGGCACTCGTGGGCAGCTACGACGAGGTGGCCGGGCTGATCGGCGAATACGAGTCCGAAGGATTTTCACACTTCATCCTGTCGGGATACCCGCACATCGAGGAGGCGCACTGGTTCGCCGAAGGCGTGCTGCCGGTGATCCGGGACCGGGTCGGCGCCCTGAGCTGACGACCGAGCGCGGCGCATTTCCCACCCGATTCTGCCGGCTCATCGAGAGAGCCACTCCGACAACCGCTCCGACGACCACGTCGTGACGATCTGCTCGGGATCGATCCCGTGCGCCGCGGCCCGCTGGGCGCCGAGGATCTTGAAGTCGAGTTGTCCGGGCGCGTGTGCGTCGGAGTCGATCGCGAACAGACATCCCGCGTCCAGGGCGATCGCGATCAATTCGTCGGGCGGGTCGACCCGCTCCGGCCGGGAATTGATCTCCACGACGGTGTCGTGGGCCGCGCACGCGGCGAAGACGGCCTCGGCATCGAAGGTCGAGGGCGGACGGTGGCCCCTCCCGCTGAGCACCCGCCGGCCCGTGCAGTGGCCGAGGACGTGCACCCGGGGGTCGGAGGCCGCGGCGACGAGCCGGGCGGTCATGGCATCGTGTGCCATCCGCAGATTGGAATGCACAGATGCGGTCACGACGTCGAGCCGGGCGATCATCTCGTCGGACTGATCGAGCGCGCCGTCGTCGAGGATGTCGATCTCGATGCCACGAAAGAGACGGAAGTCGCTTGTGTGACCGGCGTTCCAGGCATCGATCGCCTCGATCTGAGAGGCGAGCCGCTCCGCGCTGAGCCCGTTCGCGATCGTCAGGCGCGGCGAATGGTCGGTGATCGCGAGCCAGTCGTGACCCGACGCCTCCGCGGCGGCAGCCATCTCGTCGATCGGCGCCCCGCCGTCGCTCCATTCGGTATGGGCGTGCAGGTCACCGACCACGGCCTCGACGAGGTTCTCGGCCTCGCCCGGGGCGGTGGGCGGATCCTCGCTCTGCAGCCGTGCGAGGTACCCCGGCAACTCGCCGTCGATGGCCTCGGCGATGACGGCCGCGGTGGTCTTGCCGATGCCCTTGATCGCGGTCAAGGTGCCGGCGACGGCCCGCGCATGGAGTTCGGACGGATCCAGCCCGGCCGCCGCCTGCCCGGCGCGGCGGAAGGCCTCGACGCGGTAGGTGCTCTCTCGACGACGCTCGAGCAGCCACGAGATGCGCTCGAGCGCACGAACCGGGTCCACGGGAGCCGACAGCGGGGTGAAGGACCTCACCGTGAACAGCCCTCCCAACGCCTACCGCCCGGCGCGCGAAGTGCGGCCGGGCAGTAGGTCTCGTCGTCGGTGACGGTCAGGTCTGACCGATCAGTGTGCGGCTTCGAACGCCTCGATGATGCTTTGCGGGATACGGCCGCGGTCGCTCAGTTCGTAGCCTTCTTTGATGGCCCATTCCCGAATCGCCTTGGTGGTCTCCTTGTTGCGGCCGCTTCCGGTCGCAGTCGAGGCCGTTGCTGCACGCTTGGTCACGCGGCCGGTCTGACGGGAGATGTCGAGGTACTTCGACAGCGAATCGCGGAATTGCTGCGCATGCTTCGACGATGTGTCGAACTCATAGTTCTTTCCATCGAGCGACCACCGGACGGTTTCGTACTGATCCAGTACCTTGCCGTCGAGATCGTCGATGACCTGAACGATTTCCTTTTTCGCCATGAAATACTTGTCCCCTCGAATTGTGTCATCCGACCAAGACGGACGCGCGAGGTCCCAAAACCTGCGTCCCCCCGTTTTGATCTATTCCAACTGTGCACAGCTTAGACTCAAACCATGAGTACTTGCTGAGAACCCCCGCCTAGACCATAAATCATTAGAAAGCATTAGGGAAGTCGAGACACGACCGATTGTTAGCGAGTCGGCTCGGTGCTGGTCCGCGACGTCGGGTTACGAGGAGTGGCGGTCCGGTTCGATGTCGGTGTGGTCTCGTCCGTGGGGTCTGCCCCACCCGTCCGCCGGGACGATTCGTCCGATTCCTCGGGGGACACGCTCACCAACGATTCAGGTGCGCGATCTGCCGCATAGATCGTTTGGTAACCGTTCGGGGTGATTGCAAATCCTGATTTGGATCGCGATTCGAGACAAAACATCCCCACGGTCTCAACGAGACAAGAAAAGCGCGATATGGAAATGGTGCGGCCGAAGTCCACAATCGAACTCCGATAGAGAACCGGATATCGATTGGCGCACGCACCACGCTGCGGCCCGTCCGGTCCCAGGACGGCGAGATTCCGCTCCCAGTCGCAGGCCGCCGGGGCAGACGAGGGAGGTCGAGTCGGGTCGTCGTCCCGCTCGTCGTCGATGCGGCACGCAAGTGCCGACGAACCGTTGGTGCCGGTGGAGCAATTCACCGCCCGGTCCGGTGTGGAGAAATGGAAACCGGATGAGTCCTGCAGTGGTGAATCCTCGGTCACCGAGCCCTGATGGAAACGCGAATTGTCGACGCGCGGGGCCATCGCCACCACCCGTCCGATTGTCCAATCGGGCAGATTCTGTGCCGTGTCCTCTCCGGTTGTCGAAGTCGTCGACGAGGACTCGGTCTCGGTCACCGTCGACAACTCGTCGGTGGGCGGAATGACGATTCGAGAGGGGCCCGACTCGGACGGCAATGAGCAGCCGGCGAGCGCGACCGAAACGATCAGCGTCCCGATTGCCGCGGTAGCGCAGATCACGCGCAGGAATCGGCGGTCGCGGGACCCCGATGTGGATTCGGGGTGGGGTCGCTGATTTACGTACCCTTGCACTGTGCCGACCCCCAAGATCGTTCTCTTCTACGTCTTCGTCCCGCTGCCGGATCCCGAGGCCATCCGGTTGTGGCAGCTGGCGGTGTGCGAGTCGCTCGGGGTCCGGGGCAGGATCATCGTGTCACGCCACGGGATCAACAGCACCGTCGGAGGCGACATCGCCGCGGTCAAACGGTACGTCAGGACGACCCGTGCGTACCCCGGGTTCGCCGGAGCGGACATCAAGTGGTCCGACGGCACCGGCCGTGATTTCCCGCGGCTGAGCGTGCGCGTCCGCCCCGAGATCGTGACCTTCGGGGTTCCCGACGAGATCGAGGTCGACGAGAACGGCGTGGTCGGCACGGGGACGAGGCTGAGCCCGGAGCAGGTGCACGAGCTCGTGGACGCCCGCGGTGACGACGTGGTCTTCTTCGACGGGCGCAACGAGATCGAGGCGCAGGTCGGACGATTCGCCGGCGCGGTCACGACCAAGGCGCGCACGACCCGGGACTTCGTGCCGCTGATCGAGAGCGGCGCCTTCGATCACTTCAAGGACCGGCCGATCGTCACCTACTGCACGGGCGGGGTCCGCTGCGAGGTCCTCAGCACGGTCATGCGTCACCGCGGGTTCTCCGAGGTCTACCAACTCGACGGCGGGATCGTGCGCTATGGCGAGCGCTACGGCGACGACGGGCTGTGGCAGGGATCGCTGTACGTCTTCGACGATCGCATGGGCGTGGAGTTCTCCGACCACGCGGAGGTGCTCGGCCGGTGCGTCGACTGCGGCCGTCCGACGAGCAATGTCGCCAATCATCCCGATCGAGACGGACGCGACCTCGCCGTGATCTGTCCCGACTGCCTGGGATGAGCGCCGCGGGGACACCCGAACGTCGCGGCCCGGTCCCGGTCGTCGTGGTGGCCGGGTACCTGGGCTCGGGGAAGACGACGTTGCTCAACCACCTGCTGAGGTCCGCCGGGATCACCGGCACACGCCTGGGGGTGCTGGTCAACGACTTCGGCAAGGTCAACATCGACGCACTGTTGGTGTCGGCGCAGGCCGACGGCACCGTGAGCCTCGGGAACGGGTGCATGTGCTGCACCGTCGACGCCGACGGCCTCGCCGACGCGCTGGCGTCGCTGGTCCGTCCGAGTGTCGGGCTCGATGCCATCGTCATCGAGGCGAGCGGGATCGCCGAACCCAAGTCGCTCATCCGCATGGTGACGTCGGTGGCCGACGCTCGGCTGCGCTACGGCGGACTGGTGTACGTGGTCGATGCGGCGCATCTCGACGAGGTACGTCGGACGCACCCGGAGCTGGACGGTCACGTCGCGATCGCCGATCTCGTTCTCGTGAACAAGGTCGACCTGATCCCGGAGGAATCCCTGCGTGCTGTCGAAGAGCTTGTCGCACAGCTCAATACAACCGCTCCGCGCCTGGCCACGCGGAACGCCGCGATCGACCCGGAGCTGCTGTTCGACGTGGCCCGTCGTGAGGTGGAACAGACTCGTCCCGGTCAGCTGACCCTCGACGAGCTGTTGCTGGCGGACGCCGGTAACGATCATCACGAGCATCTGCACGCGGCGTACGAGTCGGTGTCGTTCTCCAGCGACCGGCCGATGGACCCGCGGCGCCTCGCCCGTTTCCTCGAACGGCCGCCGGCCGGCTGTTTCCGGATCAAGGGAGTCGTCCACTTCGATGTGCCACGGCACCGTCAGCGGTTCGTCGTGCACGGTGTGGGCGGTTTCGTGCGGGTGCTGCGCGAGCCGTGGGGAGACCGGCGCCCGACCACCGACCTGGTCGCGATCGGGCGCGGCCTCGATGTGGCGACGGTGAATGCCGAACTCGAGGCCGCCGTCGCGCGTCCGGAGGATGCGGCCGACGAGAACGGGATCCTCGGGATCCTTCGCCACCTGGTGGACTGACCCGCGACGCGCCGGGCATGTCACGTACACGCCGATGCGTAAGTCACATCTCCCTAACGAAAACCGGTTGTGCCAGGACGACCATTTCGGATTCCCCGGTTCATTTGTTTCACTGTTAAGTCTGTGACCAGTGTGACCAGTGGTACTCAATGGGAGGGAGTGAGGCAAGTGATCACGCATCTGCGTGCGTCACGGCCTCGACAGAGCATGTTCCGAAAGACGACGACACAACGCCTGACCACCATCGCGTTCGCGGTGGCCGCCGCCACGTCGACGGTGGTCGCCTCGAACCTGGTTGCGCCCGCCGCCGATGCGGCCCCCGCACGCGGGACGGCCCTCGCGGGCAAGACGGTCTTCCTCGACCCGGGCCACCAGGCCTCGGCGGCCGGCCACGACCTGAGGGCGCAGGTGCCCGACGGGCGCGGCGGCAAGAAGGACTGCCAGACCAGCGGTGCCACCGGCGTCAACGGCGCCCGGGAGCACACCGTCAACTGGCAGATCGGGCAGCTCGTCAAAGCAGGTCTCGAGAGTCAGGGGGCCCGGGTGGTCCTGAGTCGCCCGGACGACACCGGGTGGGGCGGGTGTGTGGACGAACGGGCCGCGGCGGCCAGCCGTTCCGGCGCCGCGGTCGCGGTCAGTCTGCACGCCGACTCGACCGCGCGGGGAGCCGACGAGTCCAAGAAGGGCTTCCACATGATCGTGCCGTCGCTCCCGGTGCCCGACCCCACTGTCGATCGCGTGCAGTCCGGCGAGGGACGCAAGGCCTCGACGACGATGCGGGACGCCTTCGTCAAGGCCGGGTTCCCGTCGGCCAACTACGCCGGCGTCCGTGACGGCATCCAGACCCGCTCCGACATCGCGGCGGTGAACCTGACCAAGGTGCCGGCGGTGTTCATCGAGATGGGCAACCTGGCCAACCCGGGGGAGGCCAGGGCACTCGCCGCGCGCGAGGGCCAGGTCAAGTACGCCATGGCCATCACCGACGGAATCCTCAACTACGTCAACGGGAACGCCGCCACCGGAGCCGGCCCGGCGCCGTCGACGCCGACCGACGACGCGAGTGGACTGTCCTCGGTGATCCCGTTCGTCGAGCAGCTTCTCGCCACGGAGGATCCCGAAGCGGTGGCACGGTTGCTGATGACTCAGGGGCAAGACGTGTCCGCGCAGGTGCTCAAGGCGATGCTGACCATCGTCTACGGACTGTTCGACGGGAAGCTGCCGATCGGCTGAGTGTGCGGGGTCGGGTCCCGCGAAGGCGGGCCCGACCTGCCGATCCGCCGATCGGCTGAGGTCCGCCGCGGCGGACGGCTAACCTCGCGTCATGGGTCTCAGAGAGCTGCTGTTCATGGACACCCCGGTGCCGTCGCTGCGCGGCCGCAAGGTCCTCATCACGGGCGCGGCGAGCGGAATAGGCAGGGCGACGGCGCAGGCCGCCGCCGCCCGGGGCGCCGAACTCGTGCTCACCGACCTTCACGCCGACCAGCTCGACGAGGTCGTCGCGTCCATCACCGCGGCCGACGGAACGGTTCTCTATCACGTCGCGGGCGACGTCTCGGATTTCGACTGGGTGGCCGGCTTCGCCCGCCAGGTCGACGCCGAGGTCGGGGTCATGGATGTGGTGATGAACATCGCCGGCATCTCGGCGTGGGGGACGGTGGAGAACCTGGAACACCGCCACTGGCGAAAGCTGGTCGACGTCAACCTGATGGGGCCGATCCACATCATCGAAAGCTTTGTGCCGCAGATGATCCGGCGAGGCCGCGGCGGTCACATCGTCAATGTGTCGTCGGCCGCCGGCCTGCTGGCCCTGCCGTGGCACGCCGCCTACAGCGCCAGCAAGTTCGGTCTGCGCGGCGTGTCCGAGGTGTTGCGATTCGACCTGCGGCGCCACGGGATCGGTGTCTCCCTGGTGTGCCCGGGCGGGGTCGACACACCGCTGGTGGACTCCGTCGAGATCGTCGGCCTCGACCGCGAGAATCCCCGGGTCAAGGCCGCCATCAACGGTTTCCACAAAGTCGCGGTGTCGCCGGACGTCGCGGCGGCGGCGATCCTGAAGGGTGTCCGCAAGAACCGCTTCCTGGTCTACACCTCGTTCGACATCCGCTTCGGATACTGGTGGGCGCGAAAGTTCGCACTGCCCTATGAGATCGCCATGCGGGTGGCCAACGATCGGTTCGACCGGCTCGCCCGGGTGAGCGCCAAGAGCCTCGAGGCGAAGGCGGCCGACGAGCATTCGCCCCGGTGAGCCCGTGTCCCCGACCTTCGTCAAGACGCTGCGTGACAGTGGTCCGCCGGGCGGTCATCCGGACTTCTTCGCGGCCGAGGCCGCCGGACTACGCTGGCTCGCCGAGGCGGGAGCACCTGTCGTACGGGTGATCTCGGCCGGTGAGGACACCATCGAGCTGGAACGCCTCGAACCCGGACGTCCGACGCGCGCGGCCGCGCGGGACTTCGGGGCCGCGCTCGCTCGGATGCACGACGCCGGCGCTCCGCACTTCGGTTCTCCGCCTGCCGATTCGGCGGGAACGCCGTTTTCCGGCCAGCTCTTCATCGGTCGGCGGGCGCTCAGCTCCGTCGAATACGAGTCGTGGGGCGAGTTCTACGCCCGTGAACGGGTGGAACCCTATCTGGTTCCCGCCCGCGAGGCCGGAAACCTCACCGCCGCCGACGAGGACGCGGTCCGCGACGCGTGTGAGCTGATCGCCGGCGGCGTGTTCGACGACGACGAGGGGCCCGCGCGGATCCACGGCGATCTCTGGAACGGCAACGTGATGTGGACTCCCGATGGTGTCGTGATGATCGATCCGGCCGCGCACGGCGCTCATCGGGAGACCGATCTCGCGATGCTCGCGCTGTTCGGGTGTCCGCACCTCGACGCGATCGTAGACGGGTACCGGGACGCCCACCCGCTCGTGTCCGGCTGGCAGGACCGCGTCGAGGTCCATCAACTGCATCCGCTCGCCGTGCACGCCGCGGGCCACGGTCCCGGATACGGGTCATCGCTGGGCCGGGCGGCGCGGGCGTCCTCGGCGCTCGCGCGTGGATGACGCACGCGATAATCGACGGCGTGAGTCGTACCGGTGGTCCCTTGCAGAGTGTCCTCGTCGTCTCGGCGACGCGTGCCGAGGCCAGACATGTGCCACCCGGCACGCGGGTGCTCGTGACCGGCATCGGCAAGGTGCGGGCGACGATGGCTCTGAGCCGGGAGCTGGCCGGCGGCCCACCGGTCACCGAGGTCATCAACATCGGCACGGCCGGTGCCCTGCGCGACGGCGTCACCGGCGACGCCGAGCTGGGCCTCTTCCTGCCGTCGGCAGTGCTCGAGCACGACATCAGCAGCACCGAGCTACGGGCGATGGGTTATGAGATGACCGATCGCTGGGAGCTTCCCGGCGGCGATGGCACCGTGCTGGCCTCCGGTGACACCTTTGTCGCCGATCCGGTTCGTCGACGAGAACTCGCGCGGCACGCACACCTCGTCGACATGGAAGGGTGCGCGGTCGCGCATGTGAGCACCGAGTTCGGCGTGCCCTGCCGACTGGTCAAGGCGGTCACCGACAACGCCGACGAGGGCGCGATGGAGTGGCCCGATCTCGTCGACGCCGCGGCCCGTCGCCTGGGGCGATGGCTGGAACTCAACGTCGAGAGCTGAGACCTCAGGACCGGGTGTCGCCGACCCCGGCCGGGGGCGTGTCGGTGGCCGACTCGTAGGTGGGGATGTCCGAGCGGCGCGGTGGGGCGGGCGAGGCGTCCGACGGGGTGAGGTCGGGCGCCGCGAGATCGGCGACCGTCGGTCGCTGTGTGCCCGACGCGGAACGGGAAGCACTCGCCGAGCGAGATGGCGGAGACGGCCGGTCGGGGGCGCCGTTGGTGCGGGGCTTGCGACGGCTGCCCGGAGCGGTCTGGGTCTTCGGGGCCTGCGGTTTCGGTGCGCGGGTGGTCCTCGAGGCGGGCGACTCCGCCGGGGGAGCGGGCGGCGCGCCCTGCTCGGCGGATCGGGTCTTGTCGGCGGGCGACGCCGGCGGGGTATCCGCGGCCGATCCGGCTCCCTTGGCACGGCGATGCGATGTCGCGCGTCCGCGTTGACGGTCGGTGCCGCTGTCGGTCGTGGCCTTGGTGGTCGTGGCCTTGGTAGTCGGGTTGCGGCCCGACTTGTCGCGGTTCGGGGTCCTACGGTTCGTGGACTCGGCGGGGTCGCGGGTGAGGAACCACCGGGCCAGCACGAGCGCCAGCGTCACCAGGAACGTCGTCAACATCCACGGGAAGTCTGCGGCGATCGGCAGCAGGACGTTGAAGATCAAGCTCTTCAGACCCGACGATGCCTGCTCGGAGTTGAGGCCGTAGAGGGTGACGATACTGACGAAGAACGCGATGAGCGGGGGCTGCGCGGCGGCGGTGAACAGCGCCCGGCGGCGGACGGCCAGTGCGGCGATCACACAGCCGACGAGGTAGCAGAACTTGTAGATCGACCCGAGCGAATCGTTGCTGCCGGCGTCGATGGCCGCGCCGAGGCCCGTGATCCCGGTACCCAGGAGAACGGCGCCCCACCACGGCACACCGCGGACCGCGGGCAGTACCGACTGCTGGTCCAGCGGTACCGCGGTTTGGAGACGTTGCGGGGAAGGCACATGGTCACGGTACCGGTTCGTCGACGGAATTCGTTCCACCCCCGGGCCGTGGCGTCGGTGCCGGCTCCGTCGTCGTCCCAGGTGTGACCACCGCCCCCGCGGCGCGGCAGGTGTCGTGGATCACTGGAGGTCGCGGGGCCTCGGGGACGTCGCCCAGGGCGTCGAGCTCGGCCAGACGGCGGGCGGTGACGCCCAGCCGGCTGTCGACCGAACCGATCGTCGAGTTGTAGGCGTCGACCGTGCGCTGCAGGGACGTGCCGAGTGAGCCGAGATGACCGAGGACGCCGGCGAGCCGCTGGTGGAGTTGCAGACCGAGGTCGTGGATGACCGCGGCGTCGCGGGCCATCGCGTCGTGACGCCAGCCGAGCGCGACGGTGCGCAGCAGGGCGATGAGGGTGGTCGGGGTGGCGATGACCACGTTGCGGGCGAAGCCGAACTCGAGCAGATCGGGATCGGTGCGCGCAGCGGCTTCGAGGACGACGTCGCCGGGCAGGAACAGCACCACCATCTCCGGCGTGTTGTCGAAGGCGGACCAGTAGGACTTGGCGGACAGTCGTGCGATGTGGGCGCGTAATGCGCGGGCATGCTCGCCGATGAGTCTGTCGCGAGTGGAGGAGTCGGTGGCCTCGGCCGAACGCAGGTAGGCGTCGAGGGGCACCTTGGCGTCGACGATGATGTCGCGGCCGCCGGCGAGATGGACGACGAGGTCCGGGCGCAGTGTGGTGGAACCCCGGCCGTTCCCCGAACCGTTGGCGCCGGACGTGTCGGTGACCGACACCTGTGTGCTGAAGTCGCAGTGTTTGGTCATACCGGCGAGCTCGACCACACGCTCGAGCTGGACCTCCCCCCACCGGCCGCGTGCGTGGGGACTGTGCAACGCGTTGGCGAGCTGCCGGGTCTGATCGTTCAGCGCGACCGATGCCGAGTGGATTCCGCGCACCTGCTCGGTCAGGCCCGCGTAGGCGCCGATCCGGTTGTTCTCGACCCTGCGCAGTTCGTCGGCGAGTTGCGCCAGGTTGGCGCGCAACGGCTCGACGATGTGGGCGACCGAACTGCTGATCGCCGACGACTGCCGCCGGGCCGCGTCCTCGGTTGCCCACGACAGCGAGGACGCGACGTCCTCCCGGCCGGCGCGCAGCATCTCCACCTCGGCGCGAGCGGCGGACACGGTGGCGGCGCTGCGGGCGGCATGCGCCCACCAACCCAGCGCGATGCCCAGGACGAGGCCGACGACGAGGGAGAGCGCAGCAGCAGTCATGTCGTCGATGGTGTCGGACACCCCCGACAAGTTCGGTCAGACCGTCGGGGTTCAGCGCCGGCTAGTGCTCGTCCGAAGCGTCGCTTGCCCCTGCCTCGAAGTCGAGCAGCCACAGCTTCGTGGGCAGGCCGTACCGGAAACCGCCGAGGGTGCCGTCGCTGCGCTTCACCCGGTGGCACGGCACGAAGAGCGCGGCCGCGTTGCGGGCGCAGGCCGCGGCCGCGGCCCGGACCGCCGCCGGCTGCCCGGCCAGTTCGGCGAAGCGCGTGTAGGTCACGGGGTGTCCGGCCTCGACCTTGCGCAGGGCGTCCCAGGCCGGGCCCAGGAACACCCCTCCGGAGCGTTGGACGACGGGAATGCGCGACGGTGCGGCGAGATCGCCGGCGTAGTAGGCCGACACCGCGTCGGTGATCTCGCCCAGCTCGGCCGATGGCTGTAGTGATCCCGGCCGCAGAGCGCGGTGGACGAGTGCCGTCAGATAGGCGGGGTCGTCGGTCCACCCCGACGCCAGGACGTTGTGGTCGGAGTCGGCGACGACCGTGAACGGACCGTTGGGTGTGGATACGGTGGCATGGATACCGATTGTCGTTGTGGGACCGGTGGTTTCGTGACCGGCCGGGACGGTGCCGGCGGATTCGGTGTCGGCTGGTTCGGTGCCGCTCGCTATGGAGCCGGAGGTGTCGGGGGTGGTGGTCGGTGCGGACATGTCACTCCTGAGAGATCGGTACGGCTGGGGAATCGGTACGGCGGGGATCGGTGAGGTCGTCATCGGTACGGAGACCGAACCGCGACGCGGTCGTCGGAAGTCTGCTCGTCACACGACCTGTCCGGCGGCGTCGAGTCGGTGTCGCCAGAGGTGCATGGTCGCGTACGAGCGCCACGGTGCCCAGTGCCCGGTGTCCCGCAGATCGATTCCGAGGTCGGCGGCCGCGCGGACCACGACGAGGTCGTTCGTGAGCAGGACGTCGGGATCGCCGGTGACCCGCATCGTGACGATGTCGGCGGTCCAGGGGCCGATCCCGGGCAACTCGAGAAGCTGGGCACGAAGATCAGACGCATCGACCCCCACATGCGGTTCCATCCGACCTTCGGCGAGCGCTTCGGCGACGGCGATCACGGCGTCGACCCGGCGCCTCGGCCCGCGCAGGACCTCGTGTCCGCGGGCGGCGATGACGCTCGGCGTCGGAAAGGACTTCGACGGTGGATCGTCATCTGCCGTCGATGCTTCGGACGCGACGGCGAGCGAGTCGCCGACGGGTTCACCGAGGACGTCGACGAGACGGTCGATCTGGTTGCGGGCGGCGGCGAGGCTGACCTGCTGACCGAGCATGGTCCGGATGATGGTCTCGGCCGGGTCCAGACTGCCGGGCGCCCGGAGCCCGCTCGCCCGGTCGAGAAGTCGTCGCATCGTGTCGTCGGCGGCGAGCGCGTCCTGGACGGCGGTGATGTCGGCGTCGAGGTCGAGCAGACGACGTATCCGATTGACCGCTACACCGAGATCGCGCATGTCGAGTC
The DNA here is from genome assembly GCF_000143885.2 of Gordonia sp. KTR9. NCBI lineage: Bacteria > Bacillati > Actinomycetota > Actinomycetes > Mycobacteriales > Gordoniaceae > Gordonia > Gordonia sp. KTR9. The sequence goes on along the minus strand of NC_018581.1, from coordinate 3,931,651 downwards.
CGCGGAGCGAGACGACGGCGTGGTCGTCTCGCGGTTCCACCTCCGCCGAGGCCGGGCCGTGCGGTAGTGCGAGGACCCGCCGATAGCGCCAGCCATGTGGGCTGCCCGGGGCGTCGACGACCGATTCGACGCCCGCGGCGGCGTGTGCGTGCAGGAACCACCGCATCCACGGCCATCGGTACGGCGCGCGGAACGGCAGGCGCAGGGTGACGCTCCCCGGGGCGGAATCGTTGTCGTCGTTCGGATTTCTCTTCCGGCTGGGAAGTCGACGGAGTTCGGTCGGGGTAAGTCCGAAGACCGCGCGGACGGTGTCGTTGAACTGGCGGACGCTCGCGAACCCGGCGGCGAATGCGATGTCGGTCATCGGCATCGTCGTGCACTGGATGAGCACGCGGGCGTTGGTGGCGCGGTGTGCCCTCGCGAGCGCGAGCGGCCCGGCGCCCAGATGCCGGGTCAGCACTCGGGTGAGATGTCGGGGCGAGTACCGCAGGCGCGTGGCGAGGCCCTCGACGCCTTCGCGTTCGACCACACCGTCGGCGATGAGCCGCATCGCGCGAGCCGACATGTCGGCGTTGATGTTCCACAGCGGGGACCCGGGCACGGCATCGGGTGCGCAACGCCGGCAGGCGCGGAAGCCCTGCTGCTGGGCGGCCGCGGCGGTGAGAACGAACGCGACGTTGCCCGGCCGGGGCGTCTGGGCCGGGCACGACGGCCGGCAATAGATTCCGGTGGTGCGGACCGTGACGAAGAACTGTCCGTCGAAACGGGCGTCGCGGGCCTGTACGGCGCGGTAGCACCGGTCGAAGTCCGGCGCGCCACCTCCGGTGTCGGGTTCTGCTGCGGTGCCTGTGGTCACCCGTTCACTGTGTCACCCGGCGGCGACGCGGTCTGGCGGGATTCGGACACGACAGCATCCGTCCCACCGAGCGGGCGAAAACTGTGATCTGGGTAACATCTCTGTGGCACCATGGCGCCATGACGACCCGGTTCGATGGCCGCCGACGAAGCCGGCACGACGACCTCCCGCTCACCGGACTCCCCGCATGGGGGCTGGAGATGATGATGGGCCTCTACGGCCCCGAGACGATCAGGCGTGTGTGCGCCGAGGAGGCCGAACTCGGTGTCGTGCCTCCGCCGGTCGAGCCGTCGCCGCGGTGTGCCGAGCACGCACTCTCGTCGGCTGACGGCGACCGCCCACCGCGATCGGGCGGGGGGACCGGCGAGGGTGGGGACTGCCCGGCCGTCTTCAATCACGTCGACGCGGAACTCGAGGCGATCAACTCGCTGGTCCGTTTCCTGGGGCGAAAGCTCCGCCGCCGCTGATCGCGTCGTCGGCCGATCGCATGTTCGGCCGATCGTCGCCGCGTCGATGTCGCTTTGTCACCGCGATGTGTGAGGATCCTCGGGTGACCGACAGCTCGGACGACAAGCGCGCGGACGACACGTCCGCCGACGCGAGACAAGAGACCAGCAAGCTCGGTGCCGATGCCGTCCTCGGCGGCGACGCGGTGCTCGGCGGCGGGGAGAAGTCATACCCGACTCGCGCCCAGGTGATGATGTCGGGCCTGCGCTCGAGCGCGACGGTCGGGCTCCAGATCGTGCTGGTCGCCGCCGCGACCTGGGTGCTCTTCTGGCTGCTGGGCAAGTTCTGGGTGATCCTGCTTCCGATCTTGCTGGCGATCATCGTGTGCACCATCCTGTGGCCGCCCGTCCGGTGGATGCGCAACCACGGGGTCCCGGCCGCGGGGGCGTCGCTGTTGATGATGCTGGTCGGACTCGGGGTCCTCGGCGGGGTGGTCGGGCTGATCGTGCCGTCGGTCGTGGATCAGGCTCCCGAACTGGCAAGTCGTGCCACCGATGGTGTGGAACGTCTGCAGGAATGGGTGCAGGGTCCGCCGCTGAACTTCGACGACAAGCAGCTCGACAACATGGTCGACACGATCACCGGCCGGCTCCAGTCGAGCGCCTCGACGATCGCGGCCGGCGTGTTCAGCGGCGTCGGTACCGCAACCTCGGTTCTCATCACGATGTTCACGGCGCTCGTGCTGGTGTTCTTCTTCCTCAAGGACGGCCCGAAGTTCGTGCCGTGGCTCGACCGCACCGTCGGCAAGCCCTCCGGCAATCACCTCGGCGAGGTGCTGACCCGCATGTGGAACAGCCTCGGGGGCTTCATCCGGACGCAGGCGATCGTCAGCTTCGTCGACGCCGCGCTCATCGGTCTGGGCCTGTTCATCCTGGGTGTCCCGCTCGCCGGTGTGCTGGTGGTCATCACCTTCCTCGGCGGTTTCATCCCCATCGTCGGTGCATTCGTCGCCGGGGCCCTCGCGGTCTTGATCGCCTTGGTGTCCAACGGGCTGACCACCGCGCTCATCGTGCTCGGCATCATCCTCGCGGTGCAGCAGCTCGAGGGCAACGTGCTGCAGCCGTGGCTGCAGTCCAAGTCCATGGATCTGCACGCGGTGATCGTGCTCCTGTCGGTGACGCTCGGCGGCACGCTGTTCGGAATCACGGGCGCGTTCCTCGCGGTGCCTGCGGTGGCCTCCTTGGCCGTCGTCCTGCGCTACCTGAACGAGCAGATCGCCGAGCGGGCCGGCGAATCGTTGCCACCGACGAACACCCCGGTGACGACGCAGGTCGGCGTTCCGGACAAGGACCCGCCGAAGGATCCGCCGAACCCGGTGAAGGGATTGCTCGACCGCGACTGAGGCGCTGGACGCCACGCCCCGGCGGACGCCGCACCGCCTGCCGATAGACTGGGCGCCCGTGAGTCTCACCCTGGGAATCGTCGGTCTGCCCAACGTCGGTAAGTCGACCCTGTTCAACGCCCTGACCCGTAACGACGTGCTTGCGGCGAACTATCCGTTCGCGACCATCGAGCCCAACGTCGGCGTGGTCGAACTGCCGGACCGTCGGCTCGATCGGCTCTCGGAGATCTTCGGCAGCGAGCGGATCCTGCCCGCCACGGTGTCCTTCGTCGACATCGCCGGCATCGTCAAGGGCGCATCGGAGGGCGAGGGCATGGGCAACCAGTTCCTGGCCAACATCCGTGAGGCCGACGCCATCTGCCAGGTGGTCCGGGTCTTCGACGACGGCGACGTCGTCCACGTCGACGGTCGCGTCGACCCCTTCGCCGACATCGAGGTCATCGAGACCGAGCTGATCCTGGCCGACATGCAGACCCTGGAGAAAGCCATCCCGCGCCTGGAGAAGGACGCGCGCAAGAACAAGGACCTGGCCGAGACCCTGGCGGCCGCGAAGAAGGCGCAGGAGCTCCTCGACAGCGGAAAGACGCTGTTCTCGCAGAAGGACTCGTTCGACCTGGCGTCGGTGCGCGAGCTGCACCTGATGACCGCGAAGCCGTTCCTCTACGTCTTCAACTCAGACGAGGGCGTGCTGACCGACGACGCGAAGAAGGCAGAACTGCGTGCCGCCGTCGCACCGGCCGATGCGGTGTTCCTCGACGCCAAGGTGGAGAGCGAACTCCTCGAACTCGACGAGGAGGACGCGCAGGAGCTGCTGGACTCCATCGGCCAGGACGAGCCGGGCCTGACATCGTTGGCGCGGGCCGGTTTTCACACGCTCGGTCTGCAGACCTATCTCACGGCCGGTCCGAAGGAATCGCGGGCCTGGACCATCCACCAGGGCGACACCGCCCCCAAGGCGGCCGGTGTCATCCACACCGACTTCGAGAAGGGCTTCATCAAGGCCGAGATCGTCTCCTTCGACGACCTCGACGCCGCCGGATCGATGGCCGCTGCCAAGTCCGCCGGCAAGGTCCGCATGGAGGGCAAGGACTACGTCATGAAAGATGGCGACGTCGTCGAGTTCCGGTTCAACGTCTGATCGAACGATGAGTTCCGCCGCGCCGAACGAAGAGCTCTACCTCGCGGGCGGGTGCCTCTGGGGCGTGCAGGCGTTCGTCGCGACGTTGCCGGGCGTGACGTTCACCGAGGCCGGCCGGGCCAACGGCACGACCCTCACCCTCGACGGTGAGTACGACGGCTACGCCGAATGCGTGCGGACCCAGTTCGATCCGGGCGTGATGAGCGTCGAGCAGTTGGTGGTGCACCTCTTCGAGATCATCGATCCGTACAGCGTGAATCGACAGGGTCCCGACGTCGGCGAGAAGTATCGCACCGGCGTGTACTCCGACAGGCCAGAGCACCTCAAACAGGCGCGAGCCTTCATCGGTGCGCGCGACGACGCGGATCGCATCGCCGTCGAGGTGCTCCCGCTGACGAACTACGTGCGGAGTGCCGAGGAGCACCAGCACCGGCTCGCGCGCTTCCCGGAGAGCGCGTGCCACCTTCCGCATGAGCTGCTCACCAAGTACCGCGGCTGAGCGTTCAGCAATAGGTATCGCTCAGCGATACCTATTGCTGAATTCACGCGCCATTGGCTCCCCGTCTCACATTCAACTGATGCCCAAAGACCGGACAGGTCGTATTCGTCGGGGGCGACCACTAGCGTGGCGGTCATGCCCATCAAATTCGAGAACGTCGCCATCGCCGTGCGCGACCTCGACGCCGCGATCGCCTTCTTCACCGACCTGGGTCTCGACGTCATCGGCCGGGACACCGTGAGCGGGGAGTGGACCGACACCGCCGTCGGGCTCGACGGCAATCACGCGAAGATCGCCATGCTGCAGACCCCGGACGGGCACGGGCGCCTAGAACTCTTCGAGTACATCCACCCGGAGGCCGTCGAGACCCGGCCCACCCAGCCCAACGACATCGGGATGCATCGCGTCGCGTTTTCGGTCGACGACATCGACGCAGCCCTCGAAGTGGCGGCGCGGCACGGGTGTCATCCGTTGCGCGGCGTCGCCACCTACGAGGACCTGTACAAACTCACCTACGTGCGCGGCCCCAGCGACATCATCGTCATGCTCGCCCAGCAACTCTCACCGAGCTGACGTCACGGGATCCGGCCGAAGGGGTTGCCGCCGAACGGCAATGGAGAGCCGCCCGATCCGCTTCCGGACTCCGGCACCGTCGTCTCCTGCTTGTCGACGGCACTGCCCAGCTTCACCTCGACCGTGCGGGCATCGGAGCCCGAACCGATGGTCACCGGTACGGTCTCACCGGGCTTGTGGGTGAGGATCTGCGCCATGAGGTCGGCGTAATCGGCGACGGTGGTGTCCCCGATCTTGGTGATGACATCGCCCTGCCGGATTCCCGCAGCCGCGGCGGGGCCGCCCTGCTGCACCGATGACACCGTCGCGCCCTCGGCCTGGTCGCCGGCCGACAGCGAACCCGACACGCCCAGAACCGGTTTGGTCGCCTGGCCGTCCTGCAACAGCTGATTCGCGATGCGCTTGGCGGTATTGATCGGGATGGCGAAGCCCAGCCCGAAGGACTGCGGACCGCCGGACGCGGCCTGGCCGGTGTCCACCGCCGAGTTGACCGCGATCACCTGTCCCTGCAGATTCACCAGTGGCCCACCGGAATTGCCCGGGTTGATGGGGGTGTCGGTCTGCAGGCCGTTGTACACGGTGAGCGACGAACCGCTCTCGTCCCCGGCGGTCACCGTGCGCGACAGCGCGCTGACGATGCCGGAGGTCACCGTGTTGGACAGGCTGTCGGGGCTGCCGACGGCCACCACCTGCTGGCCCACCTTCAGCGCGTCCGAGTCGCCGAGCGCCGCCGGGGTGAGTCCGGATGCTCCCTCGAGCTTGATCACTGCGAGGTCGTACGACGGGGAGGTCCCGGTGACGGTCGCCTTGTGCTGGTGTCCGTCGCCGGTGGTGACGACGATCGTGCTCCCGGAACCGGCGCCTGCGACGACGTGATGATTGGTCAGAACATATCCGTCGGGGGACAGGACGATCCCGCTGCCCACGGAGGTGCCGTTCGCGGTCTGCACCTTGATGTCGGCCGTCGACTTCGACGCAACGCTCGCGGCATAGGTCACCGAACCGGGTTGCGCGTCCGCGACATTGGCCGCCGCGGCCGACTGCGAGCTGAGGACCGGAACCGAGGCGGCGTCGTGCCCGAGCAGCGCACTGCCCCCGATGCCGACGGCGCCACCGAGTAGCCCGGCAAGCAACGCGGTCACGATGATCGGCCTTGTCACCCCGGCGCGTGGCCGCGACACCGGTGGCATCGCCGGCGGCGGCAGGGGCGACGTGGGCGGCGGGGTGATGTGCTGATTCATCAACCAAGGACCCGGCGGTTGCGCCGGTCCGCGGGGCGGCACAAAGGGTTCGGTGATCGGATCGTGGTCGGGGGTCTGCGGCGTGGGGGTCTGAGGCGTGTTCACGGCACCACGATGCCCGGACCTCATGTGAACAGGGCTACAGATATCCTGCGGATTTCCTGACAAGCTCGACGCGGACTCTCAGGTGTTTCTGACCTGCGCACAGCGGATCTCCCGCGGGGCCGCGAGAAAATCGTTGTCGACCGAATGTGATTACGCGGTAGTGTGGCCCGCCGACCACCCGACACCCGACGCAAACCTTCGAGGGCAGTGACATTTCCATCGACCATGCGACCATCGCGGATCTCGACGATGCCGCCGGCACTCTCGCCGCCGCTTTCGACGCCTATCCCTGGACCAGATGGTCCATTCCCGAGGACCGTTATCATGAACGGCTGCAACGACTTCAACGGATGTATCTGGGATATGCCCTCGACCACGGCGTCGTGTTGGTCACCACGGATCGGTGCGGCGTGATCGCTCTGCTGCCCCCGGATGTGCCGGCGCCGGACGAGCAGTTCCAGGCAGAAGTGGCCGACCTGCACGGCGACCGGTTGGCCGCGGTCACCGGGGCTGAGACACCCGCGCCTCCGGCGGGCGCATGGCACCTGGTGACACTCGGTGTCCGACCGGGCAGCCAGGGCAAGGGTCTGGGGAGCTCGCTGGTCCGCGCCGGGCTGGCCGTGCTCGACGACAAGACTCCTCCGGGTGCACTGGTCGCGCTCGAGACCTCCGACGATCGCAATGTGATGATCTACGAACGCGTCGGGTTCGTCGTCACCGCAACGACTCCGGTCGACACGGGTCTCGTCGTACATTCGATGCTCCGCGACCCGGGTGCCGACGGGTTGTCCACGACCGGGTGAGGACGCTGCTAGCGTTCGGCCGATGGCAGACTTCGAGTTGACCGACGACGACCTGCGCGTCGTCGTGCGTTATGCAACGGAGTGGGCTGCAGAAGTACTGCCGGTCTTCGAGCGAGCGCTGCCCGGTGATGAGCGGCCGCGCGCAGCCATCGAGGCGGCGCGGGAATTCGTCGGCGGTGCACAGAGATCCGCGCTGCAGCGGACTACGGCGTTTGCGGCGCACCGGGCTGCGAAGGATGCGCCGTCGGAAGTCGCGCGACTGGCCGCACAAGCCGCCGGCGACGCTGCGGCGGCCGCCTATCTGCATCCGATCGCGAAAGCGCACCAGGTCGGGCACATCTTGCGGGCGCCGACGAACCGGGCGCTCATCGCCGAACTCGAGAGTGGCAACGACCCCGGTGTAGGCGACGAAGCGATCGAGGCCGTGTGTAGACGGACGCCGCCCGAACTCGTCGACGTGTTGTGCCGATACCCGGAACCGCGCGGTGGGGCGTCGCGATCCACGCATCTGATGGCCGATCTCGACAGGCGATTGCGGGCGTCGAGGCGACGGACCGACTTGGACGCCTGACTGAGACGACCGGCCGTTCGGTATCGCTCAATTACACTGCGCGGGAACGGGTTTGTGGCTCATTTGCCTGACAAACGACACTCGGCCGTGGGAGTGTGTGATCTGGTCGGTGAGCAGTCCGGTTCACCGGCAGTCGAAGTTGACTCATGTCGAAAGGTGTTCAGTGTCCTCGTCTGATATCGGTCTCACCGTCCTGTTCGCGTTCATCGGTCCGCTCCTGGCGCTGTACGCCAACGGCAGCTAGAGACGCCGGGGTCTCCAGCGGACTCCGTGATCCTCGCCGGCCGCACGGACTCGCACTGGTGGTCCGTGCGGCTGGCGGCACGGCGGACGCTTATCGACCTTCCGGGCGAAAGTTGCACATCGCGTGCCGATCGTCGTCGATACTGCACCGGTGACTCTTTCCAGACGAACCGTCCTCTCCGCCGTGACCGTGGTGTTGTTGTCGGTGGCCGGACTGCTCGTCCCGACACCGGCGGGCAGCGACGCCGCCCCTTCGGGCTGGCGTTACACGATGGTGGCGTTCAGCAATTCGAGTGCGCGCGACATGGATGTGTACGAGTCCACCGACGGCCTCGAGTACCGCATGGTGCGCAAGTCCGCCTATCGGCCGCCGACGGGGTACGTCCGAGACGCGAGCATCTTCCGGCACACCGACGGCTGGTACTACGTGACGTATACGACCGCCGACGGGGCCAGCATCGGTTTCGCGCGCAGCCGCGACCGCGTGAACTGGAGCTTCCTGTACAACTGGCCGGTGCCGCTGTGCTGCGCGTTCCTTCCGGGCACGGGTGACGGCCGGGGTCTCGGCTCGTCGAGCGGGCCCGGCTCGTCCGGGTCGGCGGGTTCGAGCGACGGTCCCTCGTTGTCGCCCTTCACGACCAAGGCCTGGGCTCCCGAGTGGTTCGTCGAGGGTGGCCGGGTCAGCGTGATCCTGTCGATGTCCACCGGGGGTGGCTTCGTCCCCTATGTGATGACGGCGCTCGATCCCGGGTTGCGTATCTGGAGCCCGCCCGTCCCGTTGTTGAGCATCGGTGCGGATCACATCGACACCACGGTCATCAAGGTCGGCCCGACCTACCACGCGTTCACCAAGAACGAGACGAAGAAGTTCATCCAGCACGGGGTCGCGACGTCGTTGCTGGGGCCCTACCGCTTCGTGCCGCCGGGCAACTGGGGTCTCCTCGTCGAAGGGCCGGCGGTCGTCCAGCTTCCGAACGGTGCCTGGCGCATGTACCTCGACGCCTACCGGAACGGGCGATATCTGTACTCCGACAGCACCGATGGAATGCGCACCTGGACGCCGGTGAGGCAGATCCCCGGCATCTCCGGGACGGTCCGTCACGTCGGGGTGATGCGCGAGCGGGCCTGACCGGGAGAACGCGCTCGCAACCGGGCACACGCTGCCCCGTGCGCGGCGGTCGATTTCCGGTCGGAACCAGGCCCGAACCCCGCTGGGATCAGGGATCAGCCGACGGTGATCGCGTCCAGGCGCTGCCTGATGAAGTCCCCCGAGACCACCGGCTCGAGTCCGGCGCGGCGCCCGACAGGCGGGGCGAGGGGAGAGACGAGCGCGTCGTGGTCGAGCTCGTAGAAGAAGATCAGCGAGACGAGGTCCTCGGCCGGTGCGTCGGATTGCGGTGGGAGGACGCGGTGCCGACCCGCGGGCCAGCGTCCGGCCGACCAGTATTCGAGGATGTCGCCGATGTTGACGGTCAGGGCCTCGGGGTTCCACGGCGCGTCGGCCCAGCCGGACTGCTCGCTGTAGACCTGTAACCCACCGGCGCCCGGCTCACGGTCGAGAATGGTGACGGTGCCGAAGTCGGTGTGCGGTCCGATGCGGAACTGGCCGGGTTCAGGATGTCCGACGTCGTGCAGCGGCGGGTAGTGGTTGATGTTGGACGACCACGTCGGGTTCGACGCGAGGTTCCGGAACGGGTTGTCCGCACCGGCGAGGCCGAGCGCGGCGGCCATCAGCCCGAGCAGGTCATCGGACAGCTTCCTCATCTGAGAAGTCCACGCGGTGAACAGTTCCCGGAGTTCGGGTGTCTCGTCCGGCCACACGTCCGGAGCGAACCAGTAATCGTCGATCTCGGATGTGCCCACCGGTGTCTGCGCGCCGGAGGTGAATGATTCCTTGAGATCCGGCGGAGTCTCGGTGCCCTCGGAGAAGCCGTTGGCCTCCTTGCCCGGCCCGATCCAGCCGCGACCGCCGACGCCGACGGAGTACTTGGTCTTCACGTCGGTGGGGAGAGCGAAGAAGCGTCGGGCCGCCGCGCGAAGGGACCGCGGCAACTCGGGATCGAGCCCGTGCCCGGTGACGAGGAGGAACCCGGCGCGCTGCAGTGACTCGTCGACGGCGGCGCACACCCGTTGTGCGGCAGCTCCTCCGGAGTGCCACTCGCTGAGGTCGACGGTGAGGACGGGGCTGTCGGTCATGCCTTCCGCTCCGTCGCATCGGCGGGAGCGATCCCGATGTCCTCGTTCCACACCGCGGGATTCGCCGCGATGTACGACGACATCATCGTCGTGCATCGCTCGTCGTCGAGCACGATGACCTCCGTCCCGTGATCGCGCAGCCAGTCCTCGCCGCCGTAGAAGGAGGTGTGCTCGCCGATGACCACCGTGCCGATGCCGAACTGACGGATGAGACCCGAGCAGTACCAGCACGGCGACAGAGTTGTCACCATGATCGTCGAGGCGTAGTCCTGCTGCCGCCCTGCGGCGCGGAACGCATCCGTCTCACCGTGTGCCGACGGGTCGTCGGCCTGCACGCGCCGATTGTGGCCCGCGCCGAGCACGGTGCCGTCCGCGGCGAAGAGGGCCGCGCCGATCGGGATGCCGCCCTCGGCGAGGCCCTGACGTGCCTGCTGGTAGGCGACATCGAGCATCCCGGAGAGGTCGAGACCGGCGCGGTCGGGGAGCGAGAGCGTCATGCAGTCGAGAGTGCCGTGCGGCATCGGCAGCCGCAACTGACAGATCGTCGCCCTGCAGAGGACGTGGCCAGTGCATAGTGTCTCGGTTCATGACATCCGGCCGACACTCGACGAACACCGTCACGCCGACGCTGCGAGAGATCCTCGACAACGAGCTGGCCGCGGCCGAGCCTCGGATTCTCAGCGGCCACGAGCACCTCGACGCGCCGGTGCGGTGGGTGCACTCGAGCGAGATCTACGAGATCGGACCGCTGCTCACCGGTGGCGAGCTGTTGCTGACGACGGGACTCGGGTTGCGTGGGCTGGACGCGGGAACCCGCAAACACTACGTCCAGGACCTCGCGCAGCGTGGCGTCGCGGCGGTGGCGATCGAGGTGGGCCGCACGTTCGAGAGCGTGCCCGAGGAGATGGTGAGGGCCGGCTCGGTGGCCCGGCTGCCGATCATCGAGTTGCGGGCAGTGGTCCCGTTCATCGATGTGTGCCGCGCGGTCAACACCTCGATCGCCGCGCGTGAGGTCGACGAACTGCGTCTTCGCTCCACGCTCGTCGACGCCCTACACGACGACCTGGCGGCGGGTGCCGGCGTCGCACCCATGCTCGGTCATCTCTCCGAGATCCTCGGTGCCCCGGTCGTTCTCGTGTCCACCTCCGACGCGCTGCTGTCCGCACACGGCGTCGACGACGACTCAGCGGCGTGGCGGATCGTCGACCGGGCCGTGGCCGAGGCCGTGGTCCTCAGCAAGGGGCGTCCGATGGCGCGGCTGGTCGTGGGCGAGCGTGCCGACGCCGGCCCGAATCCGTTCGCCGAGAGCCTGCTGCGCGCGGCTGCCGGTCCCGTGGCGGTCGGCCTGACCCGTACCGGTGTCCGCGGATCGGCCCTGGCCGCGCGGCTCGTCGAAGATCTCGTCGACGGCAGGCCCATGCGGCCCGCGGACCTGCGGACACGTTTGGCCGGCGCGGGGGTGTCCGTGGCGGGACCCACCGTGGTGGTGCCCCTGGCAGCCGAAGCTCCCGACCCGCGGATGGCCGACGCCGCGGTCGCCGGGGCCGCGCTGGATTCGGTGGCGCGCAGCATCGTCGACGCCACGGTGTACGCATTGGTCGCGGTGCCGGCCGGTGGCGGCCAGGGCACTCCCGATCCGGTCGACCGAGTGGTGTCGTCACTGGTACCACGGGGCAACCGGCTGCCAGGCGCCACCGTCGTGGTCGGAACTCCCTGCCGCCTGGACGATCTCGGGCCGGGCACGGATACGGCGGCCGTCCTCTCCGAATCGCTGCGCCGGTGCGGGCGACAACTCGGGCTCGCGGCGTCGACCGCTGCTCGCCTCGGGACGGATCGCCGGGTGTTCACCTCTCGCGAACTGCTCGCCGACGATGCCGTCCGTATGCTCGACCCCGCGGTCCGCGCAGAGCTCCGGTCACTGGTGGAACCGCTGGTGTCCAACGATGAACGCTCGTCGTCCGACCTCGTCCGGACGCTGGCGGTGCATCTGTCGAACGGGTGCAGCGCGACTCGGTCGGCCGCGGCGCTGCACATCGGCAGGCAGAGTCTCTACCAGCGCATCGAGCGTATCCGCACGGTTCTGGGTTTCGACCCCACCGAACCGGCCGTGTACGCCTCGATGATGCTCGCGCTGCGATCGCTGACGGGTGACATTCACCAGTTGTAGTCGAGGAACTTGCCGTCGAAGGTCACGATCACCCGGTCGCCGTTCGGGTCCGGCCGGCGTTCGAAACCGATCTTGAAGTTGATCGCGCTCATGATGCCGTCACCGAATTCCTCGTGGATGAGTTCTTTGAGCGCGGGCCCGTAGACGGCGATCGCCTCGTGGAAGCGGTAGATGGTGGGATCGCTCGCCACGGCCTCGTCGGCCACACGTGTGGGCTGCTGACGCAGGCTCTCCGCGACACCTTCGCCGAGACCCAGCAATTCCACGACGGCGGTGGCTTTCGCGGCCGGGACCGGGTGTTTGCCCAACAACGCCGCGACGGTCCAGACCAGGGGGGCGTCGATCTTCTCGGCGATCGTCGCCCAGGTGAGTCCCTGGCGTATCCGTGCGGCGTTGATCAGCTCTGCGGCATCGGCTTTCGGCATGATCGGGGTGGTCATCGTCATCTCCATCGATAGTGTTGGACCACATCCACATTGCCCATCGGCGCGCGCGGTGCCAAGTCGACGCAGCAACATTCGGCAGTGTTCACACGAACGACATGTGGTTCGGCGCGGCCGGCGTCATCTGAATTTCACACCGCGACGTGGCGGGAGTGAGGTCGGTGTAACAGGGCGACTCGTCGATGACACCGGACGGTCATGTGACCTCGGTTCCATGGGGCCCGACAAACTGAGGAATTCGAGGAGAACCACATGTCCTATGTGAAACCGTCCGAATTCGCGGTGAAGATGGTCGACGCCGGCGAGTCGAAGGCGTTCATGTCCACCCGCGACACGCTGATCAGAGCATTCATGGCCGGCGCGATCCTGGCTCTGGCCGCGGCGTTCGCGGTGACGGTCACGGTGCGAACCGGTGAGCCGCTGCTGGGGGCAGTGCTGTTCCCGGTCGGGTTCATCCTGCTCTACCTGATGGGATTCGACCTGCTCACGGGCGTGTTCACGCTGGTGCCGCTGGCATTGCTCGACAGACGTCGAGGTGTGACCGTCCGGTCGATGCTGCGCAACTGGGGCCTGGTGTTCGTCGGGAACTTCCTCGGCGCCATCCTGGTCGCGGTGATGATGGCGGTCATCCTCACCTACGGGTTCAGCGTCGCACCCGACGAAGTGGGGCAGCAGCTCGGCGAGATCGGGCACAGCCGCACCGTCGGGTACGCCGAGCACGGGGCGGCCGGCATGCTGACGCTGTTCATCCGCGGTGTGCTGTGCAACTGGATGGTGTCCACCGGCGTCGTCGCCGCCATGATGTCGACGTCGCTGCCCGGCAAGGTCATCGGTATGTGGATGCCGATCATGCTGTTCTTCTACATGGGCTTCGAGCACTCGATCGTCAACATGTTCCTCTTCCCGTCGGGTCTGATGATGGGTGGCGACTTCTCCATCGCCGACTATCTCGTGTGGAACGAGATCCCCACGGTGATCGGCAATCTCGTCGGCGGACTCACCTTCGTCGGGCTGACGCTGTACCTGACGCATGTCCGGACCGCCCCGGATCGTCGACCTCCCGCCCACGATGCGACGACCGAGGTCGACGTGGCCGCGCCGGTTCGTACGACCACCTAGTCCGTCATCGACAGGGTCAGGCGGCTGTCACGAATCCGGCTCCGAAGGATTCTCCTGCAGGGCGCGTGCGTACCAGGCGCCCAGTCCGAGGAGGATGAGTCCGGTCACGATGAACACGATGACGCGGAAGATGCCGTCGAGGGTGGCCAGGTCGAACAGGAACAGCTTGGCGATCGCCGCGGCGACGAGGACCAGGCCTCCGGTGACCGCGGCGGTGCGTGCCGCGCCGCTGCGACGTCGGGCATATGCGAGCGCCGCGCCGGCGAGCACCATCCAGCAGGTGGTCGCCAGAACATGTCCGGCCAGGAACCCGTCTGGCCCACCGATGAGGACACCTGCGGTCACACTGATCACGGTGAGCGCATAGACGACGACCATCCCGGCGGCGATGTGGGCTGCGCGAGAAAGCGCCTCGTCGGTGAGGCGCACCCAGCCCGCAGCCAGGACGAGCGCTCCAGCAGCCGCGAACAGGCTCGCGACAACGATCTCCAGGTTCGCATCGCGTCCGATCAGGTCGGCGTCGGCGAGCACGTACGGAGGCGCTGCGTGGAGCAGGGCCGCGAAACCGATCGCCCAGATGACCGAGCTGCCGGCGAGAAGCACACGCGAGGTCGTCGACCACGTCCGTGCCACGAGACCGGTCACCGTGGCCAGTCCCAGCAGTACGGCGACCGCCACCGTGCCGTCGAAGGTCTCGAGGACCGCGACGAACAGCAGGAGAAGGGCAGTGGCGGACCAGGTCTGGGCGACGGTGTCGGGCACGAACCGGGCGCGGGTGCCCGAGAGTGCCGAACCGATCAGCACAGTGCCGATGAGCGCGAGGGCGATGGAGGCCTGGAGGATGACCGCGCCCGGCAGATGCATCGCCGACCCGGCGAACAGTGCCGGGATGGTGGTCGCACTCGCCAGGCCCGCCATCGCTTCGGGAAACGCCGTGGTGGGCATGGCCAGCAGGGCGCCGCCGACTGCCAGCACGACGACCACGACGACAGCTGTCGCGAAGACCGGGTCGGAGCCCCCGGGCGCACCCCATCCGACGAGGCCGGAGAGGCCGACCAGGGTGAGCGGGATCGTCGGGGCGGCCAGCCGCACCGCGTGCAACCAGATCCAGTCGCGACCGAGCTGGACCCACGCCGACGCGGCGCAGAGCACCACCATGAACGCGATCAGGGTCGTGTCCAGTCCACCGGTGAGGACCGGTGCCAGGACGATCAGTGGCACCACGACCAACAGGCCCAGGTGTTCGCTGCGCCACCGGTGGGCCAGCACGAGACCACCCGCCGCGACGAGGCCGGCGACGCCGAGGCCCGGGACGATCGGTAGCCACTCGTAGATCTTCGTCGCGGCGAGGACATCGAGGTAGCCGGTTGCGATTCCCGTGGCGGTCAGGGCAATGGCACCGATTCGACCGTCGGTGCGGCCGCGCAGCCACATTCCGCCGGCGACGAGTGCGGCGGCGAGCACCGCGCCGCCGGCGACGCGGAATTCCGGACGGAGGATTCCGGCCTGCGCGGCCAGGACGAGGAGCAGTGCGACACCGATGAGCGTCACGCCGACGCCGGCGGTGGCGAGGATCTTGCCGATCAATCCGCGTTCGGCGGCCGCGCCGATACGGTCGGACATCGACGGTGCGGGTGGTCGAGGCGGCGGGCCGGCCGACGGTCCGGGCGGTCGGTACGACGGCATGGTCGTCGGACGAGGCATCTGCGGTGACACCGCGGCCGCCGCCGGATTCGGGGGAGCGGCCGGGGGCCGATGGGGTGGTGAGAACGGTGGCACCGGCGGGGCCCACGCCGTCACCGTCGGCGGAGTGAAGCCGGGAGGCGGTGTCTGGATCTGCGTCGGTGTCCGGGGCGCGGGTTGCGGGGCGGTGCCCGTCTCGCGGGCGGGTTCGAGCGGCTCGGCGACGATGCGCCGTAGCTCTGCGAATTCGGCTGACACGGTGGACATCTGGCGCGCGATGGCGTCGAACTCGGTCGAGATCCGCGCGAGCGTGGCAGTACCCGGATCGCCGCCGAACATGCTGCTGGGAGAGGTCATGCTCCGACGATGACCGACCGCGTCCCGGCGCGGGTGAGTAGTCCTACCCAGACGGCGTGGGGACTTCGTGTGGTCAGACGGGTGGGTGCTGTTCCCGGACGTCCTCGGCTGACGCAGCGGTTCGTGGGCCGGCGACCGCGGGCGGTTACTGTTGGGCCATGCCTGCGCAACGGGTGCGAATAGACAAGACCACACCGCAGGTCTATCGAAAGCTGATCGCGGTGTCGGCCGAGGTCGCCGCGGCCGCCGAAGCGATCGGATTGAGCCGCTCGCTCGTCGAGCTGGTGAACCTGCGGTGCTCCCAACTCAACGGCTGCGCCTACTGCATGGATCTGCATGCGCAACTGGGCCGTTCCGCAGGTCTGTCGACGCAGCAGATCGACGTCATCGCGGGGTGGCGCGACGCGCCGGACCTGTTCGACGATGTCGAACAGGCCGCCCTGGAGATCGCCGAACTGGTCACCGAGCTGCCCGCGCACGACGCCGCCGACCTGGCCTACGACCGGGCCACAGACATCCTCGACACCGAACAGACCTCGGTGCTGATCTGGGCGGCGGTGACCATCAACGCGTTCAACCGCATGTCCATCGTGAGCGGTTATCGGCCCAGACCCGGACGGTCTCCGCGCAAGGCGGCGGCACCGTTCGCGAAAGACGCGAACGGCTAGCCGGCCGCCCGCACACGAACACGTCTGCGCCGACCCGCCGACGCCGCGTGGGGCATGATGTCACCCATGTCGAGTCCGCGGTCCATGTCGACCCCGCGCTCCGGTCGGCTCGCTGTCGGCACCCTCGTGTTGCTCACAGTCCTCTACTTCGCACAGGGTCTGCCCTATGGGTTCTTCAGCCAGGCGATACCCGTCATCCTCCGCGAGGAGGGTTACTCGCTCACCCAGATCAGCGTCTACGGACTGCTGTTCGCGCCCTGGGGCCTGAAGTTCCTGTGGGCGCCCTACGTCGACGCCTACGGAACCCGGCGCAGATGGCTGCTGACCCTGCAGTTGTCGTCGGCAGTCGTCGCGCTGGTGCTGGCGTGCCTCGACCTGTCCGGGACCCTGGTGTGGTTGCTGGTGGGCATCGCGGTCATCAACCTGCTCTCGGCGACGCAGGACATCGCGACCGACGGCCTCGCCGTGTCGATGCTCGAGCCGCGTCAGCGTGGTCTGGGCAACGGAATCCAGGTGGGCGCCTACCGGATCGGCATGATCGCCGGGGGCGGCGGCCTGCTCTGGCTGTTCTCACTCGCCGGGTGGCGTGCCCTCTTCGTCGTGATGTCGGTGCTGCTGTTCGCGGTCACCGTCGGGGTGTGGTTTCTCGCGCGTGAACCCGGGCCGCGAGCCGGCGATGTGCCGTCGGCGTCGACTTCGGTGTCGCCGCGTTTGTTGCTGACGGGGTGGTGGTCGCGGCTCCGACGCCCGGGCGTGATCGGTTTCATCCTCGTCGTCGGCGCGTTCAAATTCGGCAACTCGATGGCGTCGGCACTGGTCGGGCCGTTCATGTCCGACATCGGACTCACGCTGGGACAGATCGCACTCGTCGAAGGTGCGCTGTCGTCGGCCGGGGCCCTCGGCGGGGCAGCCCTCGGCGGGTGGCTCGCCTACACCTACGGCCGGCGGCACGCGCTGCTCGTCGGCGGTGTCACCCAGACGCTCAGTCTCGGTCTGTATCTGGTGGCGTCGATGGGGGTCGGCGGCTTCTGGCTCGTGGTCACCGCCAGTCTCGCCGAGCACATCCTGGGTGGGGCGGCGACTGTCGCGGTCTTCACACTGATGATGGACGCGTGCCAGAAGGGTTACGAGGGCAGCGACTACACCCTGTTCGCCTGCGCCGTGGTCGGCGTACAAGGCGCTGCCGGGTTCGCCGCGGGGATCATCGGTGACCTGTTCGGGTTCCCGGCGGTCTTCGCGACCGGGCTCGTGCTGTCCGGTCTCGGGTGCCTCATCATGATCCGCGCCCTCGACCGCGGTCTCATGAAACGCCTAGAACCCGCGATTCGGTAGCGGGAATGCGCTTTTGGCGCGCGTTGTCGCTACGGAATCCGGGTGGGCAGCAGGGTGGCCATCGCCTCGTCGACGACGCGGTCCAGATCGTCGCCCAGGCTCCCGGCCAAGAACTGCTGCACCAGTTCGGCCATCGCGCCGGTGAAGATCGCGGCTCGGACCCGACTGGTGAGCGGGTCGGCGTCCCGGGCGTCGGCCTCGGCGAACGCCATGTCGCGGAGCATCGCCTGGGTGACGGCACGCCGTTGGGCAAGAACAGGATTGGTGACCCCGGCGGTGAACAACACGCGGCCGCGACGCGGATCCGAGGAGGCATGGCCCAGCACCGCACGGATTCCCGCGCGCGTGCGCGACCGGACCGAGGGATCCGCCTCGCCCATCGCCGCGGCGACCACCGTGCCGAGTTCCGCGGCGGTGGCGTCGTACACGGCGCCCAGCAGCTCGTCGGTGCCGGTGAAGCTCTCATAGAAGTACCGGGTGTTGAAGCCGCAGTGGCGACACACCGAGCGGACCGACAGTTCGGACTCGGCGCCGCCGCCCCCGAAGATGTCGAAGGCGGCCGCGATCAGGTCGGACCTACGCTCTGCGCGCCGGTCCGCGAGCGGCACGCCAGCCCAGCGGGTCGGTAGGGACATCGTCTCACCATAGTCGGCGGTGACCCGGCCGGGCCAGATCTGGTCACACCCGTAGCCAAAGAGTTAGTCTGGACACGACCGTCTCCAAAGGTCGCCCCGAGCGGAAGGTCTCCGATGACTGTGTCCATGGCTCCTCTCCGGTTGCCGTCCACCGACTGGGTACCCGTTCCGCTCCCGCACGAGTTCGTCGGTTCCTGGCTCAACGGCAAGTTCGACGCCCACGTGCGTGCGAAGTTCTTCCGCGGGATGGACTTCGAGAATCCCGCGGGGGACCCGGGCTGGTTCGGCCCGGACAGCGCGACCTGGTACGTCCACTCGCACACGCCCGCGCTGATCTTCGGCCTGCAGTGCGCGTCGTACCTCGAGCGTCTGGACCCGAGCATCTTCTGGATGGGCGTGCAGCACTCGCGACTGGTCCGGCGGCGCGAGGACGGTACCCCGACCCTGTCCATCGACCCCGACGGCGCCATGACCAGGCTCGGGCACTCGCTGGCCTTCTTCATGGGGACGGCATACGGCTCGACGGAGTCGGCGGAGCGATTGGCCCGAACGGTGCGCGCGATGCACCACACCATCAAGGGCGTCCGGCCCGACGGTGCGACCTACGACGCCGACGATCCGGCCTGGTTGCGATGGAACTACGCGACGGTCGTCTGGGGTATCGCGACCGCGCACGAGATCTATCACCCGCAGCCGCTGCGTGGCGACCAGCTCGACTGCTATTACCGGGAATTCGTACGGGTCGGTCATGCGCTCGGTGGTACCGACCTGCCCACGACCAAGGCCGACACCCTTGCCTGTCTTACGGAGTATCTGCCGAAACTCGCACTGACACATGGCAATGCGATGGCGACCGGGTTGAATGTGCGCAACCCCGCCCAGGCGGCCGTGGACTGGGCGATCCGGGACACGATGCCTCGCTGGGCCAGGGAGTTGATCATGTACCGGGCGCCCAATTCGATCGAGCGGCGCGCCCGGCGGAGCGTGGTGTGGAGCATCATCAACTCCGCGCATCTGACGATGGGAGAGGCTCCCGAGTTCGCGGCCGCGCGCCGCCGTGTGGCGCCGGGAACCACCGTCCCGCACACCCTTCCCCGATATGAGCTCGGATCTGACCCCGAGCGTACCCGCGCCGAGATCGAGGCATCCTTCGCCCACTAGCGCCTGCGGGCCGTCGTGTCAAACCGGACCTCTCTGAATCATCAATGAAGGCAACAGAATTCGGCGACGCCCGGCCGCGGTGACGCATCCGGAAGCGGAAACATCGATTTCATCTCACGTCACGCCGGCGTAACAAAGTCAAAATACGTTTACCCCCCATACGCCAGATCGCAAGCTTCTTGCGGCGCGTATCTCATCGGGGGTCATGCGGTGACATGCCGCGTGTTCGTCGTGCCCCCACCTGAGTGGACCTGAGACGTAGTGAGAAAGGCTTCGCCGATGCCGTCTGTTCCGTTGCCGTCCGGCTCTTCGCCGACGGACACCCCGCCGCCCGCCACCACCCGCTCACGCCGGCGGCGG
This sequence comes from Gordonia sp. KTR9, assembly GCF_000143885.2. Taxonomy (NCBI): domain Bacteria; kingdom Bacillati; phylum Actinomycetota; class Actinomycetes; order Mycobacteriales; family Gordoniaceae; genus Gordonia; species Gordonia sp. KTR9. The sequence goes on along the minus strand of NC_018581.1, from coordinate 3,911,652 downwards.
TACGGCATTCTCGTCCCCGCGGCCCTGTCCGCGGTGGCGCTGGTCCTCAGCGCGTGTGGCAGCTCGGCCAGCGATGAATCGGCGTCGAGTGCCGAATCGTGTGTCGACACCTCCGGGAGCACCATCAAGGTGGGGTCGCTGAACTCCCTGTCGGGAACGATGGCGATCTCCGAGGTCACCGTTCGCGACTCGATCAAACTCGCCGTCGACCAGATCAACGACAACGGCGGCGTCCTGGGCAAGCAGCTTCAGCTCATCGGCGAGGACGGCGCGTCCGAGCCGACGATCTTCGCGGAGAAAGCCGAGAAGCTGATCTCCAGTGACTGCGTCGCAGCGGTGTTCGGCGGCTGGACGTCATCGAGCCGCAAGGCGATGCTGCCCGTCTTCGAGGACAACAACTCACTGCTGTACTACCCGGTGCAGTACGAGGGACTCGAATCGTCTCCGAACATCTTCTACACCGGTGCGACCACGAATCAGCAGATCGTGCCCGCGCTCGAATACCTGAAGGAAAAGGGCGTCAAGTCGCTCTACCTGGTGGGTAGCGACTACGTGTTCCCGCAGACGGCCAACCGGGTCATCAAGGCATACGCAGAGGCCAACGGCATCGAGATCAAGGGTGAGGACTACACCCCGCTCGGCTCGACGGACTTCTCGACCATCGTCAACAAGGTCCGTACCGCCGACGCCGACGCCGTGTTCAACACTCTCAACGGCGATTCCAACGTGGCGTTCTTCCGCGAGTACAAGAACGTCGGACTGACCCCGCAGGCCATGCCCGTCGTCTCGGTATCCATCGCCGAAGAGGAAGTCGGCGGCATCGGTGTGGACAACATCGAGGGCCAGCTGGTCGCGTGGGACTACTACCAGACCGTCGACAACCCGGCGAACGCATCGTTCGTCCGTGATTACAAGGCCGCCTACGGCGCCAACAAGCCGACCTCCGATCCGATGGAGGCCGCCTACGTCTCGGTGTACCTGTGGAAGAACACGGTCGAGAAGGCCCAGTCCTTCGCGGTCGCGGACGTCCAGAAGGCTGCGGGTGGAGTCACTTTCGACGCCCCGGAGGGACTTGTCACGATCGACGGCGAGAACAATCACATCACCAAGACCGCGCGTATCGGTGAGATCCGCGGCGACGGACTGATCTACAGCGTGTGGGATTCGGGTCAGCCGATCGAGCCGGACCCCTACCTGAAGTCGTACCCGTGGGCCGAGGGCCTGAGCAACTGACACCGTCGACGACCCGTCCCGCGTCTCGAGACGTGGGACGGGTCGCGTACGGCCCCTCCCTGGAGTAAGCGGCGCACGCCGACGACGAACGGAAAGTCACGTGGAAACCGTTATCGGACAGCTCTTCACCGGGCTCAGTCTCGGTTCGATTCTGCTCCTCGCAGCTCTCGGCCTGTCTCTGACCTTCGGGCAGATGGGCGTGATCAACATGGCCCACGGGTCGTTCATCATGGCCGGGTCGTACACCGCCTACTCGGTGCAGGAGTACCTGATCTCCGATGCCGGGGTGTCCCTACTGGTCTCGCTCGTCATCGGCTTCCTGGTCGGCGGGCTGATGGGGGTCCTGCTCGAGGTCACCCTGATCAAGCGTATGTACGACCGACCCTTGGACACGCTCCTCGTCACCTTCGGCGTGGGACTGATCCTCCAGCAACTCGCCCGGGACATCTTCGGCGCACCGGCGGTCGACGTGGTCGCGCCGTCGTGGTTGTCCGGCGGCGTCGACATCCTCGGCGCGGTCGTCCCCAAGACGCGTCTGTTCATCATGCTGCTCGCGATCGTGGCGGTGACCGCCATCGCGGTCACCATGAAGTACACGCCGATGGGCCGTCGTATCCGTGCCGTCGTCCAGCACCGCGATCTGGCCGAGACGAGCGGGATCTCCAGCCGTCGCACCGACATCACGACGTTCTTCATCGGGTCGGGACTGGCCGGCGTCGCGGGCGTGGCGCTGACTCTGATCGGCTCCACCAGTTCGAACACCGGGATGACGTACCTCATCGACGCATTCCTGGTGGTCGTCATCGGCGGTCTGGGCCAGATCAAGGGCGCGGTCATCGCGGCCATCGCCCTCGGTGTCCTGAACTCGTTCATCGAATACAACACGACGGCGTCGGTGGCGAAGGTCGCCGTGTTCGTCATCATCGTGATCTTCCTGCAGATCCGGCCGCAGGGTCTTTTCACGGTCCAGTCGAGGAGTCTTGTGTGAAGGACTATTTCAGCGGTTCCTGGAAGGTCTGGGCGGGGTTCGGGTTCGCCGCGATCCTGCTGTTCGCGGTCGCACCGGCCGTCTTGTCGGACTTCCGGCTCAACCTGCTCGGCAAGTTCCTGTGCTTCGGCATCGTCGCGGTCGGCATCGGCCTGGCGTGGGGACGCGGCGGCATGCTCACCCTGGGCCAGGGCGTGTACTTCGGTCTGGGTGCGTACATCATGGCGATGCACCTGAAGATCTCCGACGCCGAACTCCGCGGCGACGACGTGCCGGACTTCATGCAGATCGCCGGGATCACCGAGCTGCCCGGGTACTGGAAGCCCTTCGCCTCGCCCCTGGTGACGATCCTGGGCATCCTGCTGGTTCCCACGTTCCTGGCGATCCTGCTGGGCCTCGGTGTGTTCAAACGGAGGGTCAAGGGCGCGTATTTCGCGATCCTGTCCCAGGCGCTGGCCGCGGCCTTCGCCATCCTGCTCATCGGTCAGCAGACCACTGGTGGCAGCAACGGGCTCAACCGCTTTCGCAGTTTCTTCGGTCTCGCGCTCAACGACCCGGTGAATCGGCAGCTGCTGTTCTTCATCACCGCGGCCATCCTGCTCGCCGTCGTCGCCATCACGCGTCAGCTGATGTACAGCCGATACGGCGAACTGCTGGTCGCCGTCCGCGACCAGGAGGAACGCGTCCGGTTCCTCGGCTACGACCCGGCCAACGTCAAGGTCGTCGCCTACGCCATCGCTGCGCTGTTCGCCAGCATCGCGGGTGCCATGTTCGTCCCCATCGTCGGCATCATCTCGCCCGCGGACGTCGGGATCGTGCCGTCGATCGCGTTCCTGATCGGCGTCGCGATCGGTGGGCGCACGACGCTTCTCGGTCCGGTCCTCGGCGCCATCGCGGTGGCCTGGGCGCAGACGAGTCTGTCGGAGAGTTTCCCGTCCGGGTGGACCTACGCCCAGGGCATCCTGTTCATCGTGGTCGTGGGCTTCTTCCCGGCCGGGCTGGCCGGGCTCGGAGCACTGGTCAAGTGGCGTCGGAGAAGAACGCCGGACCCGACCCCGACCGGTGACATCGATGAGCACAGCGTCAGCAAGGTAGGAGCGTCGTCATGACCGAGACAGAATCGACGGTCGTCGAACACCTGCCGGTCGCCGGCGGCAATGCCGGAATGGACAGCGACTACCTCCAGGTGCGCGGTCTCAGTGTCGAGTTCGACGGATTCAAGGCGGTCTCCGATGTCGACCTCACCCTGCTGCAGGGTGACCTTCGGTTCCTGATCGGACCGAACGGTGCCGGGAAGACCACGATCATCGACGCGATCACCGGTCTGGTGAAGCCGACCGGGTCGATCCAGAAGTCCGGTGTCGAACTCGTCGGCAAGAAGGTGCACCAGATCGCGCGTCTCGGTGTCGGCCGGACCTTCCAGACCGCCAGCGTCTTCGAGGAACTGAGTGTGCTGCAGAACCTCGACATCGCGGCGGGTGCCGGGCGTTCGGTGTGGACGATGCTGCGGCGTCGGCCGACGCAGATCCCCGACTCGATAGCCGAGGCGCTGGAGACCATCGGTCTGCAGGACCTCGCCGACACCCCGGCAGGCGTGCTCGCGCACGGCCAGAAACAGTGGCTGGAGATCGGGATGTTGCTGGTGCAGAACGCCTCGGTGCTCTTGCTGGACGAGCCGGTCGCCGGCATGAGCCATGAGGAGCGCGAGGAGACCGGGAACCTGTTGCGCCGCATCGGTGGTGAACGCACCGTGGTGGTCGTCGAACACGACATGGATTTCATGCGGTCCTTCGCGACCTCGGTGACGGTGCTCGCCCGCGGCCGGGTGCTCGCCGAGGGCACGGTGGCCGAGGTCCAGGCGAACCCGAAGGTCCAGGAGGTGTACCTCGGAACCGCCGCCGGCGGCGAGGAACTCGAGGAGATCGCCGCCGAGACCGACGCCGACGTGGCGGGCACCCCCACACAATCGACTCAGGACAAGGGCTGAATCATGCTGAAACTCTCCGGAGTCCACGCGGGCTACGGTCGTACCGAGGTGATCCACGGGGTCGACATCGAGGTACCCACCGACGGCGTCGTCGCGGTGATGGGACACAACGGCGCCGGGAAGACCACCCTGCTGCGCGCGGCCGTCGGACTCGTCAAGACGACCAAGGGGTCGATCACCTTCGACGGCGTCGACATCACCCGGGCGCGCCCCAGCGCCCGGGTGGGGCACGGCATCGCCTATGTGCCGCAGGGCCAGCAGAGTTTCGGGCACCTCACCACCGCCGAGAATCTGCAGGTCGTGGCCGACGGCCGCAAGCGCGGCAAGGAGCTGGTCGCCGAGATGCTGGACATGTTCCCGGCACTCACGGAACTGCTGGGACGACGCGCCGGCCTGTTGTCCGGAGGACAGCGTCAGCAGCTGGCGATCGCTCGCGCGCTCATCACCGAGCCTCGCATGCTGATCCTCGACGAGCCGACCGAGGGCATCCAGCCCTCGGTCGTCGCCGAGATCGAGCAGACCATCACCACGCTCACCCAGCGTGGCGGACTGGGAGTGCTCCTCGTCGAACAGCACATCGGTTTCGCACTCGAGGCGGCGCAGCGGTACTACGTGCTGGAGAGCGGACGCGTCACGTCGTCGGGTGACGGCGGCTCGGCTGCCGAGACTGCTGTGCGCGAGGCGATGACGATCTAGTCGCCGGACGGTCAGTCCAGGCGGACCCCCACCTCCGAGCTGAGTTCGTGGGGCGGATGGAGGGGAAGTTGATCGCCGCTCCAGAATCGCCCGGGGTCGAACCAGTTGGAGTCCTTGGAGGCATCGAGGATGCCCATCTCGCGATAGGTGATCGCGACCACCTCGGCGCAGTAGGCGGCTTCGAGTCCGACGCCGTCGGTCTTCTGGCTGCGGCGCTGCTGCCGTTCGTCGCGTCGTTGACGGACCTTGCGGTCGAGGTAGGGGATGCCCCGGACGAGGTCGGTCGAGTTGGGCACCCGGCCGCGAAACCACCGTCCGGCGAGTCGTGCGGTCGTCGGGAACGGGGTCCCGTCGAGTTCGGCGATCACCTTGAGCAGAGCGTTCTCCTGATCCGGGGTGGCCTCGGGGGTGAGCTGGCGAAACCAGCATGCCTGCTTGTAGCGGATCATCCACTGCTCCACGGCTTCGCGCGCGTCATGTAGCTGAACGCCGCGATGATTCGACCCGGTCCACACGTCGGTCAGCCGATCGCCGAGTTCGGCGTGCCAGAGCAGCGGCGGCAGGTCGTCGATGCACACCGCCATCGCGACATGGTTGACCGGCGCGTTGGTCAGGGTGCGGATGGCCCGGTCCGGCCCGGAATGGCCTCGGAAGAGCCAGATGTCGCCGGTGCGGGTGGCGTCGAGCGCGTCGGTCAACGAGATCCCGGAGTCGGCGCGGTCTCGGCCGAAGAGAATTCTGCTGCTGGGCACGAGAGAAGGCTAATGCGTCCGCGTGCCGCGCGACCTATCCTGCCCGCATGAGGAACTTCTGGAAATGGCTGGGACTGGCGGGCGCGGTCGGGGTGGCCACCGGCGGGGCGATGGTCGCGCGGGATCAGCGGCAGCGGAAGTCCTACTCGGCCGACGACGTCCGCGCGCGTCTGCATCAGCGGCTCGACGAGACCGGGACCGAGGATGGCGGACCTGCTGATCGGTGAGGGCCGGGTGGCGGAGCCGCTGATTTCTGAGGACACTGGGCAGTGTTGCCCGACGCTCGTCAGAGTGAACGGAGAAAGGTGGCACCATGCCCGACAACAGCGGTTCCGGCGGATCGTTCAATTTCGGCCCCGAGGACTTCGACCGGTTCGCACGTGAGGCCGGGGAGGGACTGCGTGACGTCTTCGGCAAGCTCTTCGAGGGGCAGGCGGGACCGGCAGCCTTCTCGATGTTCTTCGACGAGGCCTCGCGTGGCCGGACTCGTACCAAGCCGCAGCCGCGCGAAGAGACCACGGGGGAGGCCGGCTCCGGAGTCTGGGCGGTCTTCGTTGTCGACGACGACGGCGGTGCCCGGGTCGAGCAGGTCTACGCCACCGAACTCGACGCCTTGCGTGCCAACAAGAGCAACACCGATCCGCGCCGCAACGTGCGGTTCCTGCCGTACGGCATCGCGGTCAGCGCGTTGGACACGACGGTCGGCGACTCCGGCGACGACACCCCGACGGTGACGTAGGAGCCTGAAAGACGAGCGAGGCCGGCGGGTCCCTGGTGGACCCGCCGGCCTTGCTGTCACCGGTGCTGCGACATCACGGGATGTGACGCGCCGGTGCGGTGGTCAGAAGTGCGTGCGTCAGAGGTTGGCGCCGCACGTCGGCCAGGCTCCGGGGCCCTGCGTGGCGAGCACGTTCTCCGCGACGCGGATCTGCTCCTCGCGGGAGGCGTCTGCCGGGTTGCCGGTTCCGCCGTTGGCCTGCCAGGTGCTCATCGAGAACTGGAGACCGCCGTAGTAGCCGTTGCCGGTGTTGGTGGCCCAGTTGCCGCCGCTCTCGCACTGAGCGACCGCGTCCCAGTTGCCTGCCGCGTGCGCAGTGGACGTCAGCATCCCGAAGGGCGCGGCAGTCAGTGCGCCGACGATCGCGGCGCGGGCGACGAGCTTGGTCATGTGGGTCTTGGTCATACGCATGGTCTTCGTTCCTCCTCACCGCCCTGGGGTTGGCAGGGCAGTTGATCTCGGACCGTGGGCGACCATACGGGTTCGGTAACGGCTGGGTCACGTCGAACCCCTGACCAGCGCGATTCGGATAACGCCCGGATAACGCTGTTAGCTTTACAGTGAATTCCCAGCGCATACCGCAATTCGGCGGGGGTGTTCGGACATACGTGTTCGGCCGCGTTCGATGACAAAGGTCACAGCAGAAATGTGGGACCCGTCACCGTTGGGGGTGCCTGCGGCCGAGTGGGTCAGCGGGGCAGGACCGCGATCCGACCGCCGCGGGACGGGGCGTAGGCCACCCCGCGCGAGAACCAGCGCTCCGCGCGGGCGGTGGTCGGCAGCAGTTCGAACTGCTCGAGCAACGTCCGCAGGGTGACGTCCATCTCCATGGTCGCGAACGCCGCCCCGATGCACCGTCGGGTCCCGCCGCCGAACGGGAGCCACGCCGACGAGGGCTTGGTGCCCAGAAAGCGGGTCGGGTCGAAGACCTCGGGCCGGGCGAATTCGCTGCTGTCGTCGTGGAGCAGGGCGATGGACACGAGCACGTTGTATCCCTTGGGTATCCGCCAGTCGCCGAGGTCGAGATGGTCGGCGACCACGTGCCGGCCGGCGAAGTCGATGACGGGTCGGCTGCGCTGGACCTCCAGGATCGTCGCGTGGCGGTAGTCGTGTCCGCCGGCGTCCACCTCGGCCACGAGCTCGCGCACCACCTCGGGGTGCCGCCGCAGCCGCTCGAGCGCCCACGCGAGGGTTGTTGCCGTGGTCTCGTGCCCGGCCGCGAGCAAGGTGGCCAGCTCCTCGGCGATCTCGTCGTCGGTCATCGGACTGCCGTCGTCGTAGGTGCTGCGAAGCATGATCGCCAGGATGTCGGTGCGCTCGTCCAGGTGAGAATCGTTGCGTGCCTTGGTGATCAGTCCGCTGACATATTCTCGGTATTCGGCATTGCGACGCGCGTACCGGTGATTGGGGTCGATCGGCCGGAGGGGGAGGGGCAGCGGGGGTACCGTCGCGGCCCGCGAACCGACGGTCACCATCGGCGGGATCATGTCGCGGAGTCGGTCGAGATCCGTGCCCTCCGCGCCGAAGACGGCGCGGAGGATGACGTTCAGGGTGATGCGCATCATCGGTTCGATGCAGGCGAACTCGACCCCGGGGCGCCACGTCGCGGTCTCGGCGCGGACCTCGTCGACGACGATCTGTTCGTACGACCGAATCGGCTTGCCGTGCAACGGCGGGGTGAGCAGCTTGCGTCGCGCGCGGTGCCGGGCGCCCTCCAGCGCGAACATCGATCCGGTGCCGAGGATGCGTCCGAGGTTGGGCTGGACGTTCTCGACCTGATCGCCCGCGGTGAACAGCTCGCGCGCCATCGCGGCATCAGAGATGACAACGGACGGACCGAAGACGGGCAGGTTCACGGTGAACGCCGAACCGTGCCGGTCGTGGAGATGGCGGAAGAAGTGTCGGCGCGACACGACCGCGCCGAGCCCTTGGATGGCGGACGGGATCGACGTGGTGGGCGGGAGAACCGCCCCATCGCTTCGGGTCGGGGTGTTCACGAGCCTAAGGGTCCTCTCGCTGCAGCTGCTGCTGGTACGTTCACGTACCAGCAAACGGTACGCGTACGTACCGGGTCAGACCAGGGGCCTATGCTCGACGGTGTGAATTCTGGATCGGGCCCGCTCCCGCCGCCCTGGCTGATCTCGTCGGCTGGGGCGTCGACCCGGGATCGGCTGCTCGCGGCGATGCTCGAGTGCATCGTCGAGGCGGGTTATAGGGAGACCACCGTCGCCGACATCGTGCGGGTCGCGCGGACCTCGAGGCGGTCGTTCTATCAGGAGTTCGCGGACAAGCAGTCGTGTTTTTTCGCGCTGCTGACGGTGACCAACGAGTTCATGATCGCCGAGATCGCGCGTCGCGTCGATTCCGAAGCGCCCATCGAAGATCAAGTGCGGCAGGCGGTGTCGTCATACGTCGCAGCGAGTGAACGCTATCCGGGTCTCACGTTGAGCTGGATTCGGGAGTTGCCCGCGCTCGGCAGTGCGGCCCAGCCGGTCAAAGACGAGGCGCTGGAAGCGTGGATCGAGCTCTTCGTCGGTCTCACCTCGACCCCGACGATGGCCGCGGCGGGCGTGATCCCGATGGACCGTCAGCGCGCTATCTTCCTGTGGGGTGGCTTCCGGGAACTGACCGCCGGTGCCGTCGAATCCGGCGCTCAGCTGGCGTCGATCATCGAACCGGCGACCGCGGCATCCCTCGCCCTGCTCACACCGCCGCCATGGGCCCCGCGGGTCAGTGGTTCCGGGACCCGAAGGCACCGCGCACGCGCTCTTCCGTGATCGCGCCGCATGTGTTCGAGCATCAGCGATCTCGCCGCCTCCGAGTCGCAGGCGACGACGGCCGTGAGTATCGCCTCGTGCTCGTCGCACCTGTCGTCGTAGGACGGACGGCCCCACCGGCATCGCTCGGACGCGGTACAGGCCCGGATGCGCGAGACCGGGTCGAACGAGAGCCTCATGGTTCAGCCCCATCCCAAATGGAGTGCACTGGCCAAAGGGGTCGAGATCCCACTGCTCGGTGCGAAGGCCTGTTACGAACCTGTGCCCGCGCGCGCATGTTCGGGGCGAGCTTGCGCCGTAGTAGATGTCCATACGTTCGTCCTCCGTCAGTCCGCCCCACACCCCGTAGGGTTCCTGCACGCGAAGCGGCATAGTCGCGACATAGCTTGATCACGGGGCGGCATACTGCCACTGCATTGCGCTCGCGGCGCTCGCGCACTTGTCGTCCCCCTTTCGCCCGGCCACGCTGTGCAAAGAAGTCGTTGACGGCGAGTCCGCGGCACCGCGCCTGCAGCTGCCGATTCCAATCCTCCACAAGTGGATTCGGCAGTTGAAGATTCGCGCCGCTGTGAAATCGACGATAGATTACTTCTCGATTCGGCTTGGTTTCGGTCGATGCCGGTCGGCGTGACGTCGCAAGTGGTTCAGTAGAAGGAACTGTTTCAATGGACATGGTGACCTTGCAACGGCTGCGCGGGAGGGGGACCGGGCGACGGAGTTGCTCTGCCGGGTCGGCGCTAACCGGAGGGGAGGCGTGGGATGGGCAGTCTTTGGTGTTGCGTCGACTCGGACGCCGAGTCGCTCTGATGTTGCAGCCGGTCTTCTCCAGCGCGACGATGTCGCCGATGCTCGCCTGCCGAAGGTCGAGTGGGCGCCACCAGGGCGGCTGCCATGGAGCAAACAACTGTGCTGTGAAGCATCCGAACGAGTGTTGATGGCGGTCAGGTCGCTGTCGAAGCCTGGATCATCTGCACGGCCACCTCGCCGCACACGGCTCGAGCTCGCCACCGCGCGCCGTAACGATCGACGGATTTCGCGCCGGGTAGTGGGTCGCCAAGCGCCGTAGTGAGTACCGGCGTATTGTCTTTCATTCGAACGGATTACGCAGCTCGAAACCGAGTTTCCCGATTGGCGGTGGAATCTCCGACGTCGAGCCGAACACCAACGTGAAAGCGCTGAACTGCGTGTCGCAGCCCAGCTCGGTGCTCATCGGTCGGCGGCTCCGGCGGTCGCTTCCCAACCGGTGCGCAGCAAATGGTGCAAAGCTGACGGTGAGGACTCGTCGGCCATGGCGGCGCTGCTCACCCAGCTCATCGCGAGTACGCCCAGGAACAGTTCTCGGCCCCGTACCTGCGTGCGCGCGCTGCCGTCGTGCTGGGCTGCGCGCAGGAACTCGTCGGTGACGCTGATGAAGTCCTCACAGGTGACGGTCAGTGGGGATTTCTTCTCGCAGAGGGCCTCACGGAGCGGTTCGGGCAGGCCATCGAAGGCGGTGGCCCACTCGCTTAGGGCTTCCAGCCACAGAGTGAGGGCCGCCGCGGCGTCCGGTTCCTGACGGATCGCCTCCCGGCGGCAGCCCAGTTCCTCGTCGCGCGCCTGCAGCAGGGCCGCCAGCAGCGATTCCCGGGTGGGAAAGTGCCGGTACAGGGTGCCCGCGCCGATGCCGGCGCGCTTGGCGACCGCGTCGAGCGAACCGTTGACGCCGTGCTCGGTGAAGTACTCCTCTGCGATCTGCAGGATGTGAGAGCGGTTGCGTAGCTTGTCCGAGCGAGGCCTCCGTCCGCTCGATGCTGTGGTCTCACTCACGACACGAACCTCCTCGTTGACAAAGCGGAGTGTCTCTCCATAAATTGCATTGAGTGACAAATGGAGACTACCTCCTATTCGGCTGAGGCGGCATCGCTTGTCTCTGTCACCAACGATCGCCTCTCGGTGACGAACGACGTAAGGACATTGACTGTCATGAGTAAGAACTCGTTCCTGCTCGGAGCGGTGCTGGGCGAGATGCACGGCAGCCACCCGGGGGCGTGGCGGATGCCGGCGGCGGATCCGAATGCGTACACCGACGTCACAACGTTCGTGCGCGTTGCGCAAACGGCCGAACGCGGCGGACTGGATTACCTCTTCATTCCTGACCGGGTCTTCATCTGGGGGGACCTCGAATCGCGACCGCCCATCGTGACGATGGAGCCCACACTTACGCTGGCGGCGATCGCTCCCGCCACACGAAGAATCGGCCTGGTCACCACTATGTCGACCTCGTTCGTCGAGCCGTACACGCTCGCCCGGCAACTCAGGGCGCTAGACGGGATGAGTCATGGCCGTGCCGGCTGGCAGGCCATCCCCAGCTATGAACCGGAGGCCTTCGCCAACTACGGTCGCCCCGTTCCGTCGCGCGAGGAAAAGTACGAACGCTTCAACGAGGCCATCCAGATCACGCAGGCGCTGTGGGGCAGCTGGGGCAGAGCCGCGGGCGCCCCCGACAAGACCACCGGACGGTTCGCCGACACCTCCCACATCCGCCCCATCAATCTGAAGGGTCGCCACGTCGCTTCACGGGGACCGCTGCAGATCCCGCCATCCGAGCAGGGACAGCCGGTGATTTTCATGCCTTTCGCCAGCGGCCTCGGCGTACAGGCCGCCAGCATTTATGCCAACGGCATCATCGGCCAGCCGTCCTCCGTGGGCGAGGCCAAGGCTCAACGCGACATGATGCGGTCGATGACTGTCGAGGCCGGCCGGGACGCGGACGAGGTGAAATTCCTCTCCTTCTTCGCCCTCACCGTCGGCCCCACTCTGCAGGAGGCTGTCGAGCGGCGCATGGTGCTCGAAGAAGCCGCCGGCATCGAGGAACGCTTAGTTCAGTTGTCGGCCATTCTCGGACTGCGCCTGGATGCTGCCGATCGTGACAAGCCATTTACCAGCGCACAGATCTCGGCCCTGCGCCCCTATCCCGGAGCTCCCCAGGCGGTCCGCGCCCTCGAACTAGCCCGCCAAGGGCGGACGCCGCACGAAATTCTCGGGCACGGCGTGCTCGACCAGCTGCCATCCGTGGTCGGGACCGCCGAACAGATCGCTGACACGCTGCAGGAATGGGTTCAGGCAGGCGCCGCCGACGGCTTCACCGTCCTCATCGACGACCTGCACGATGGCATGGATGACTTCGTTGACCAGGTTGTACCTGTCCTGCGTCGCCGCGGCCTACGCCCCGACGACTACCAGGGCGCGACGCTGCGCGATCACCTTGGCCTGCCCGAACAGATCGGTCTGGACGCGCGCCTGACCTGAGTTTATGCGTGTCGCACCTCAGGTCGAAGCTCCGGGCGCGAGCGGGCACGTCTCGAGCAGTTGATAGTGCGCAGTTTTTCCCAGGTGATTCAGCAAATCCGTCGTCGGGTGTAATAGTGAAGATCCTGATGTTAGGCCGGTGCCAGGCGAGACAGTTTCATCATGACCGAGGTGCCGATCTGCACCCGCTTGGTGCGCTCACCGACCGCCGCCACCCACGCGAGGGAGAAGGGCGCGTGCCCGCCGTTATGCCGCCAGGGCTGGAAGTGATCGCTCACCGCAACCGAATCCATGCCGTGCTCTCGGCCGCGACCGCGATCTCCACCAGCTCGCGCGGATCGAAGTGCTCCGCCGACGCCCTGAAACCCAAACGCAACTCAGCGCAGCGCTCTACCTGGTCCTTTCTGGGGGGGTCTGGAAACGGGTGGCGCGATGGCCCAGTCCGCACTGTGCTCGAGATCACAAACGCTCGCGTCCTCGCGTCGCAGAGATCATGCGAGTGCGCCCTGCCTCGCGGCGTCGGCGGAGGGTGATCGGCCAGAAGAGTGTGGTAACGGCCAAGACAGGACGCAACCATCAAAGTGGCTTCGCGTTCTCTGGTGTTGCCATATCGTCGGCGCACATGACGAACGGAAGAGAGGCCGCCGGACATGACCGATCAGACCGCACGCGATGCGGTGTCGACGGACGTCGCCGAACCCCTCGGGGTGATCACCCTGGGCGACGCGCGACGTCGTAACCCGTTGTCCACCAGCACGATGCGAGCCATCACCGCTGCGCTGCGTGCTTTCGACGACGACCCGCGCGTGCGTGTGATCGTGATCCGGGCGCTCGGGCTCGCGTTCTCCGCCGGGCACGACCTCGGTGAACTCGTCGACCGAACTCTCGACGACGAGCGGGCCGTGTTCGCGACGTGCACGGAACTGATGCGGACGGTCCACGACGTACGGCAGCCCGTCATCGCCGAAGTCGCGGGCATGGCCTTCGCCGCGGGGTGTCAACTCGTCGCCACCTGTGACCTGGCCGTCGCGGGACGCAGCGCACAGTTCAGCACACCGGGCGTGCGCATCGGGTTGTTCTGCTCGACTCCCATGGTCGCGCTGTCCCGGGCGATCGGACGCAAGCGCGCCATGCACATGCTGCTCACCGGCGAGGCCGTCGACGCCGAGACCGCCGCGGAGTGGGGACTTCTCAGCGGCGCCGTCGACGATGCCGAACTGGAGGACACAGTGCGCGACCTGGCACTGCACATCGCCGGCTCGAGTGCGCGGACGGTGTCCATCGGCAAGCAGGCGTTCTACCGGCAGATCGAGCTCGACGAGTCCACCGCCTACGACGAGATGGGCGAGACGATGGCGACCAACGCGATGACCTGCGATGCGCAGGAGGGCATGTCGGCATTCCTGCAGAAGCGGAAGCCGGTCTGGACCGACAGCTGAGCCCCCTGGGATCGCCGGCAGTGCCGGTCAGGCGTCGATCTGCGCGCCGGCCCTCGCGAAGCGTGCGAGATGGGCATCGGCGGTGCCGAATTCGTACTCGATCGCGGTCAGCCGCTTGAAGTAGTGGCCGATCGCCAGTTCCTCGGTCATGCCCATGCCGCCGTGTAGCTGCACCGCGTTCTGGCCGATGAACCGGGCGGCACGGCTGACCGTCGCCTTGGCGGCCGAGACCGCCGCTGCGCGCTCCGCGGGCGAGCCCTCGAGTGACAGGATCGCGAAGTACTGTGCGGCGACCGACTGTTCGAGCTCCAGGTGCATGTCGACCATGCGGTGCTGCAACACCTGGAAGCTGCCGATCGGGACCCCGAACTGCTCGCGCTGCTTGGAGTATTCGACGGTGTCGGTGAACACTTTGCGCATGAGTCCGACGGCCTCGGAGACGACTGCGGCGGTCGCGGTGTCCCAGGCCTTCTCGAGGATCTCGATCGCGTTGTCGTCGGCGATGAGTGCCTCGGCGGGCAGACGCACGTCGTCGAACGTGATGTCGGCGGCCTGGCGGTCGTCGATGGTACGCAGGGTGTGCAGTTCGAGACCGTCCGGACCGCCGCCCGCGAGGTCGATCAGGAACAGCGAGACTCCCGCGGGATCGTGTGGCTCGCCCGCGGTGCGGGCGCTGACGATCAGGTAGTCGGCGAGCGGCGCCGTGGTGACGACGGCCTTGGTGCCGTTGAGCACCCACTCGTCACCGTCGCGATCGGCGCTGGTCTCGATGCGGGAGAGGACCCCGCCCGAGCCGTCTTCGAGCGCGGCGAGGGCACTGAGCGCCTCGCCCTCGGCGATCCGGCCGGCGGCTTCGAGGGCGGCCGGGTTGCCGGTCGCGTGCAGCAGCCCGGCGCCGAGCACCACCGAGTCGACGAACGGCTCGACCACCAGAGCGTGGCCGAGCGCCTCGGTGACGACCATCAATTCCTCGGGGCCGCCGCCGAATCCGCCGATGTCCTCGGGCAGGCAGGCGCCGACGACGCCGAGGTCCTCGACGAAGGCCTTCCAGATCTTCGGCTGCCAACCCTCGCCGACCTTCGCCGCGTCGCGACTGACCTGCAGGTCGTACCGTGCGTCGAGGAACTTGTTGAGACCGTCGGACAGCAGCTGCTGTTCGGGTGTGAGTGTGAAGTCCATCAGTTATCTCCTGTGACCCGTCAGAGACCCAGAGCGGCTTTGGCGAGGATGTTTCGTTGAATTTCGTTGCTGCCGGCGTAGATCGAGCCCGCGCGGTCGTTGAAGTAGTGCAGCGGGGCGACGGCCTGCCACGGTTCGCCGCTGACATAGCCGTCGGTGGGCGGTGTGTACTGGAAGATGGGTCCGCCCGGCTTGGTGGCGTGCGGCTGGAAGACGCGTCCGTGGGGGCCGGCGGCTTCCAGGCTCAGCGTCGTGATCTCCTGGCTCAGCTCGGTCCCGAGGATCTTCAGCATCGACGCGATCGAACCGGGGTCCTTGCCCGAACTCATCGCGGCCAGCGCCCGGTACTCGAGGACCTCCAGGATCTTCGCGCGGACCTGGAGGTCGGTGAGTTTGGCCGCGAACGCCGGATCCTCGGACAGGGGACCGCCGTTCGGGGCCGTCACCGATGCCGCGTCACGAAAGAGCTGCTCGGCCATGACCTGTAGCGCCGGAGCCGCCGCGCCGCCCCCGCGCTCGAAGACGAGCAGGTACTTGGCCACGGTCCAGCCGTCGTCGATCTTGCCGAGGACGTTCTTCTTGGGCACGCGCACACCGTCGAAGAAGACCTGCGCCTGCACCTGCTCGCCGGACGCGAACACCAGGTTCTGCACCTCGATACCCGGCGAGTTCATGTCGATGAGCACGAAGGTGATGCCCTGCTGCTTGCGTTCCTGGCGCGACGTACGCACGAGGCAGAAGATCCAGTTCGCCTCCGATGCGTGCGTGGTCCAGATCTTTGAACCGGTGACGACGAGGTCGTCGCCATCGTCCACCGCGGCCATCGACAGCGACGCGAGGTCCGACCCCGACTCGGGTTCGGAGTAGCCCTGGCAGAAGAACACGCTGCCGTCGAGGATGCCCGGCAGGAAGAAGTTCTTCTGCTCGTCGGTGCCGAAGGCCATGATCGCGTGGGACACCATGCGGATGCCCATCGGCGACAGCGAGGGTGCGCCGGCGAGGATCGACTCCCGGCTGAAGATGTAGTGCTGGGACTGCGACCAGTCGCAACCCCCGTACTCCACCGGCCAAGCGGGAGCGGCCCAGCCACGCTCGTGCAGGATCGCCTGCCACTCCATCGCGGCCTCGTGGTCGGAGTAGACGCTGGTGCGCAGCGTGCCCGCCGCGCGCAGGTCGGGGGTCAGTTTCTCGTCGAGGAACGCGCGGACCTCGTCGCGAAACGCAGCGTCGTCCGGAGACCAGTTCATGTCCATGAGCGGTGCGCAACCTATCTGTAAACGGTTGTGGTCAGATGGGGGTCGAAAGGGAATCTACCCAATGATCGGCGCGGCGCGTAGCCCGCCTCACCTTTCCGGTTCCAGTGTGACGCCCGCGGCCGGTCAGAGGGTGGGATCCTGCCCCTTCGTGTCCGGAGTCTTCGCGACCCCTACGGGTTCGTCGGCGGGTTCGTCGTCGGGTTCGTCGTCGGGTGTCTCGACGCCGGGCTTCCCGCCCGACGACAGCAGCACGTCCGCCCAGCGGGTCGCGGGGTCGATGTCGATCAGCAGGGCCTTGGCGAGCAGCGTGAGCGGTACCGCGAGGATCGCCCCCAACGGCCCGATCGCCCATGCCCAGAAGAGCAGGGACATGAAGGTCAGTGTGGTCGACAGTCCCACGGCGTCGCCGACGAACTTCGGCTGGATCACCGATTGGATGACGACGTTGATGGCGCTGTAGACGACGATGACGATCAGCATCTTGGTCGGTCCGCCGTCGAGGAGGCCCAGCAACGCGGGCGGGACGAGACCGATGATGAACCCGACATTCGGGATGTAGTTGGTGATGAACGAGAGCAGTCCCCACAGGATCGGCAGGGGGATGGACAGCAACGCCAGCGCCACGCTGTCGAGTACGGCGACGATCAGGCCGAAGACCGTCGACACCCAGAGGTAGCTGCGCGTCCCCTGCGAGAAGGAGCGGAACGCCGATGCGATGTCGGGACGCATCCGGTCCAGGACGTTCATCCGGTCGTCGAAGCCGACCGAGTCCGCGGCCATGAACAGCAGCAGCGCGAGGACGAGTACGAGTGTCGACGCGACACTGAACGTGCTGGCCAGCACGTCGGTCACCGCGCTGACGACCTTGCTGGTGTCGACGTGGGAGATCATGTCCTGCACCTTGTCGTGGCTCACGCCGTGACTGGTGAGGAAGTTCTGGAAGCTGGTGACGAGATCATCGAACTTGTCGTCGTACTGCGGGAGGATCGATGCCAGGCGTGCGACGGAGAACACCAGCGCCGCAAAGAGTCCGATCAAGATGCCGTAGACGAGCAGCACGGTCGTCAGGAACGCCGCCCAGCGCGGCAAGCCTTTCGTGCGCAACCAGGTCGGGACCGGCTGGACGGCGACGGTGAGCATCAGTGCGAGGAAGACCGGCGCGGCCAGGGAAGCGACCGACTTGATGCCGGCGACCGCGACGACGAGGCCGGCGATGGTGAGGAGCACGATGGTGCCCCGGGGCAATGTCCAGTCAGGTGGGTCCACACGGTACGAGGTCTGTGGAGCAGTACGTGTGGATGTCGTGGTTCCGCTTGCCTTACTACGACCGGACATGGTGTGCCGCCTTTCTGGACACGACTGATGTGTCGTAACAGCGGCCACCCGGTACGCGGAGCGCCTTCGGAGTGGCCGCCGACCAAGTGTTCAGCATCCGGCGACCATCCGCGCGTTTTCGGTGTGCTTTCGTCCTCGTGTGAGTGGTTCGGACTGAGTCCTCAGTGGCCCTTCCAGTTCGGGGTCCGCTTCATCACGAACGCCATGATCCCCTCGAGGGTGTCGCCGCTGATCACCAGCGAGTCGAGCACCGAGGTGCTGGCGTGGACGGCGTCGACGGTGTCGGTGATGGCGTCGGACTGCTCCATGGTGGCGATCGACGCCCGCACGGATGTCGGTGAGGCGGCGAGGATCTCCTCGGCCACCCCGCGAGCGGTCTCGAGAACTTTTCCGGCGGGGGCGATCCGGCTCACCAGGCCGGCGGCCGCGGCCTCGGCGGCCGAGATCCGGCGGCCGGTCAGGATCATGTCGCGCGCGAGTGCCGGTGGCACCATCCGCGGCAGGCGGACCAGCCCGCCGGCGGCCGCCGCGAGTCCGACCTTCACCTCGGGCAGGCCGAACGAGGCGTCCTCGTCGGCCACGACGATGTGGCAGGCCATCGCGATCTCGCAGCCCCCGCCGAGCGCGAAGCCGTTGACCGCGGCGATCACGGGTTTGGGTAGGCTGCGCCGTGACGTCAGGCCGGCGAACCCGTTCTTGGGCACCGACAGTGCGGCCGGGCCAGCGGTCGCCGCCAGGTCGTTGCCCGCGGAGAATGCCTTGTCTCCCTTGCCCGTCAGGATGGCCACCCACAGGTCGGGATCGGCGAAATACGCCTCGAAGATCGAGTCGAGTTCGGCGTTGGCCGCGGGATTCAAGGCGTTGCGTGCGTCCGGGCGGTTGATGGTCACCTCGAGCAGCCGGCCGTCCCGACGGATCTCCACGTGCTCGTAGGAATCGCGGAAAGCCGGTGCGACAACCGGATGCCGGGAGTCCATGGCCGAAGCGGTCAGGGCCACCCGATTGCCCTTGTCGAACGACTGCACCACGATCGGCGTGCCGACCGGATCGTCGGAGGTGAGGAGGAGCTCGAAGAACTCGTCGTCGTCGGAATCGAGGTTGGCGACGAACCGCGCGCCGAGCCCCTCCGGGGAGGTCGAGTCGACGAGCCGGCCGATGACCACGCCGGTGCGGCGGCCGCTCTTCTGCGGGATGACCGTGTAGGTCTCGATCACCGCGGGGCCGTCGGCGTCGGCGATGGTGGGAACGGTTGCCACCGCGTCGAGCTCGGCCTGGACTGGGCCGCTGGTGTCCGGACGCCAGGGTGCCGGCGTCGTCGAATACACCCCGGCGGCATGCTTGCTCAGCACCCCGCCGTTGGCGACCACCAGGCCGAATTCGCCCGGTGATCGCCGGACCCGGGTGACGACTTCGGCGATCGCGTGCAGGGAGTAGTCGTTGCCCGGGCCGCCGAAGAACGGCAACCCGCCGGTCACGGTCAGCCCGCGCGGGTCGTCGGGCGCCATCCCGATTCCGTCGAGGACGTTGAACACCGCGATCGGGAAGCAGCTGTAGATGTCGACGACGGAGATGTCGTCGAGTTCGAGTCCCGCGACCCGCAGCGCGTGGTGTACCGCCGCGGGAGCCGCGGGGGCGGAGCCGAGTTCGGGACGGGCCAGTACCGGCCGCTCGACGGTGGACGAATGCCCATGCAGGAATACCCATTTCGCGGGATCGATACCGGCGGCCTGCGCTGCCCGCACCGACATCACGACGACCGCCGCGGCCTGGTTCACCTGGTCGCGCGCCACGATGTACCGGGTGAAGGGATCGGACACGACTCGGTTCTCGGGGGTGACGGTGACCAGTTCGGCCGCGGTGCGCGCTGTCGGTGCCGCCGAATGCGGGTTGGCGGCGGCGACCTCGGTGAAGGGTGCGAACAACTCACCCATCGTTGCGATGTAGGCGTCGCGGCCCAGGCCCGAGGCGTGCCGGCGGGCGTTCTCGAGCAAGGCGTACTGCGGCAGCACCGACGCGAGGCCGTGCCGCATCTCGGCGACGGTGATGATGCCCTTCAAGCCGAAACCACGGTCGTCGAGCTGGCCGCCGACCTCCTCGGCGAAGCTCGGACGCTTGTCCTCCGGCTGGGACATCAGATGACGGACGGTCGACATCACCTCGGCGCCGAACACGACTGCGCCCTCGGAGTCTCCGGCGGCGATCGTTCCGGCGAGCTCGGTGAGAATCGTCTGCGGGGTCTGACCACCGGTCACCGCCTGCACCGCGCGTCGCGGGTCCACATCGACCCGGTTGCCCACCGCACGCGGCATGTTGTCCGGCCGGCCCATTGGTGACGACGACAGCGGGCTCGAGATCTCGAACGACCGGATCGCGGCGATCGTGTCGATCGACGCGGCGACATCGCCACCGGAGTCGGCGAATGCGGCGGTCACAGCCCGGGCGGCGAGGTCGGCCTCGCCGAGAGCTTCGTAGCCGGGATCGGTCAGGCGTTCCGACGCCTGTCCCACGCCGACGACGACAGGGGTGTTCGGATCGATATCAACGAGCGTTGTTGGCATACCAAACATTGACACACCACGTGACCGGGGTCTCATCGGAGGTGTCCACGAATGTCCCGCGCCAGTGTGCGGCGGTCCCGCCGGGAACGTCAGTGTTGCGGTCAGCGCGGTTACAACCGTGGTCGGCCGATGCGGTTCGGACCAGACTGTCGCCGACCGGATTGCGATCGAAAGGACCACCGATGACGTCCACTGTGCCCACCACGAGGCCTTCTGGCAGCGCCTCCGACGGAACGAGCGACGAGCGGCTCGACGAGGTGTTCGCGCCGATCTTCGCCCGGATCGCCGAGGGCGCCGTGCAGCGCGAGGACGACCGCAGGCTTGCGCACGATGAGGTCTCGTGGCTGCGGGAGGCGAAGTTCGGTGCGCTGCGCGTGCCGGTGGAACTCGGCGGATACGGCGCGTCGATCCGTCAGCTGTTCCGGTTGCTCATCGACCTGGCCGCCGCGGAGTCCAATCTGCCGCAGGCCCTGCGGGTGCACTGGTCGTTCGTCGAGGACCAGCTCGCCGCCCTGCCGGACGAGGGTGCGCAGCGGTGGTTGCGCAAGGTCGGTGAGGGCACGCTGGTCGGCAACGCGATCACCGAACCCGGCGTTGGTGCCATCGACCGCTATCAGACTCGGCTCACTTCGGACCCCGCGAGCCCGGACGGCAGGTTCCGGCTCGACGGCACCAAGTACTACAGCACCGGCAGCCTGTACTCCGACCACATCCTCGTCGCCGCCGACCAGGACGGCGAGCGGGTCTCGGTGCTCGTCGACGCCGACGCCGACGGCGTTACCCAGCACGACGACTGGGACGGTTTCGGTCAGCGCCTGACCGCCAGCGGTACCACCGAGTTCGCCGGTGTCGAGGTTCCGGCCGAGCGTGTTCTCGGTCCGGGTTACGGCGGGGAAGGGCGCACATACGCGACGTCGTATCTGCAGCTGGTGCAGCTCTCGGTGCTCGCGGGTATCGCGGCGCGTGCGACCGACGACGTCGTGGAGTGGGTGCGCAACCGCACGCGCACCTTCACCCACTCGACGGCCGACCTGCCGCGCAACGATCCGCTGGTGCAGCAGGTGATCGGTCGTCTCTCGGCCGCGGCCTACACCGCGCGCACGCTGGTCCTCGACATCGCCGACGAGCTCGATGAGCTTGCTCTCGCCGGGTGGGAGGACGCCGAACTGCTCGACCGCGTCGAGTTCGACGTCGCCCGGGCTCAGGCCGCGGTCATCCCCACCGTGCTCGATGCGACCACGCAGCTGTTCGAGGTCGGCGGCGCGTCGATCACCTCCGAGCGTCTGCGCCTCGACCGCCACTGGCGCAATGCCCGAGTGATCTCGGTGCACAACCCGCTGATCTTCAAGCTGCAGGCGGTCGGCGACCACGTGCTCAACGGCACCGACCTGCCCTACGCCTGGAGCGCCGGGCAGAAGTAGCGCCGCTACGCTGGCGGTCATGCACAGGATGGCCGCCGCGGACGCGGCGTCGTACTGGATGTCGCGCCGTATCCCGAACGACCAGTTCCTGGTGTATTGCTTTGCCGCACCGAGCAGTTCGGTCGAGGACTGTGCGGCGCGACTCCGGCTCCGCGCCGCGCTCGTCGACGACCTGTGCCTCCGGATCCGCGATGTGCCGGGCACGGTCGACCGGCCGTACTGGGAATCCGTCAGTCCCGCCGACGACCAGGTCCGTGTCGATTCGACGCGCCGGACCTGGTCGTCGTGCCTGGCCGAGATCGCCGGGCTCATCGCCCGGCCACTCGACCCCACGCGGGCGGCGTGGCGGGCGCATCTGTTCGGTCCTGTCGTCGACGCCCCGGGCGCCGCAGGCGACGTCTACGTCGTCGTCGTGCAGATGTGTCACGCACTGGGCGACGGGCGCCGCGCGTCTCAGATCGTGCGCGAGTGGTTCACTGCGCCCGCCACACCGCGACGGCCGGCGTCTACGCGTTCGTCCGGTCGCGAACTGCTGGTCGACGCGGGGACCTTTCTCGGCGGCGTCCTCCGGTTCCCCGGCGAGTTCGTCACCACGGCTCGGCGAGGGTTCCGTGTGGCGCGCCTGGCCCCGGCGTCTGCGCCTGGACCGTCGGGATACCCGCCGACACGGCTGAACACCCCACCAAGACCGCGACGGACCCTTCGGGTACTGGTGTTCGACCGCGCCCATCTCACCCGCCGTGGGCAACCGGTCACGGTCGCGGTACTCGCCGCGATCTCGGCAGCGCTACCGGAGTACCTGGGCGAGACCGGGCGGCGGTTAGGCGTCGAGCTGACGATCGGGCGAACGGGAGAACCGCAGGCCCGCAACCACTTCCGCAATGCTGCGGTCGACCTGCACGTCGACGTCGACGATCTGGTCGAGCGCGCGCGACTCATCGGCGCCGATGTCGCCGCCGCCCGCGCGGCCGAGGCGGACCCGGTGCGGCTCGCACAGCATCGCGCGTCGGAGTCGACCCCCGCAATCCTGGCCCGATGGGGGATCGGGGCTGTCGACCTCGAGACCCCGCCGGAGACGGTCACCGGCGTCACGGTGGTGTCGTCGGTGGACCGTGGCGCCGCCGACATCGATCTCGACGGCGGCGAGATCCTGTTCACGACCGGATTTCCCGCGCTGTCACCCGCCCAGGGACTGACCCACGGCGTGCACGGCATCGGTGATCGCATCGCCCTCTCGGTGACCACGAGTCCCGAGGTGATGGGGGATGTGGACCGGTATGTGGAGTTGCTGGGCCGAGCGCTGGGTGTCAGCCGGTCTGCCTCCTGAGGAGCGCCCGGACCTTGCGGAAGCGCCACCCCTCTGCTCCCTGATCCGAAGAGCCGCAGAACCCACACCCACGCCTGCTCCCTGAGCAGCCTGATCCGAGCAGAACCCAAACCCCATCTGCTCCCTGAGGAGCGCCCGGAGCTTGCGGAGGGCGCGTCACGAAGGGTCTGGCGACCGAGGTTGCGAGACCCTTCGTGACGCTCGCAAGCTCGCTCCTCAGGGACCGGAGTGACGCTCGCAAGCGAAAGGCTCACGGACACAACAAAACCGTGCAGCGTCTCGCAGTGCTTCCCGATGGCGGGCCGCAGATATCGAGGGCCGATCGTCGTGCGCGCACGTACTTGTCGGTGGTCGGGTTTACCTTGGAAGTATCAGTTTCGACCGGTCGATTCGATCGGGTTGCAGCGTCTTGGGGGGCATTGTGGGGGCGTGGACGGATCTACCGGGCGAGTTTCTCGCCGGGGTCGATGCTGCCCGCCCGGCCGAAGCCGACACGGTCTCACACATGCAACGCCTGGGTGCTGTGCGGGCTGGGGAGTCGTATCTGGCGTGGTGCCGCTACCAGACGATCCTGGTGCTGTGTGACCGATTGTTGACCCCGACCGGTTCCAGTTATGTCTCTGATGGATTCGGCGACATCGTCGCCCGGGTGGCCCGCGAAGCGGGTATCACCCGCTACCGTGCGGCGGCGCTGGTCGACGACGCGCTGTGTCTTCGTGATCGGCTACCCCGGGTGTTGGAGACGTTGCGCGACGGGATCATCGCCGCGCACCAGATCCGCGAGATCATCAGTCGCACCCACCTGGTGTCCGACGATCACCATCTCGATCCCGACGACCCCGACAGTCGCCGGATCATCGAGGTTCTCGATGAATCGATCGCCGACTTGCTGCGCGGTCGGGGCGGGTCGTGGTCGACGTCGGGTCTGCGCGACATGATCGACCGATTGGTCTTCGGCCACGATGCCGACGCGGTCCGCGAACGGCGTCGCGAAGCGCTCGACAACCGTGGCGTGTGGACCGAGAACCATGGCGACGGCACCGCCGAGATTACCGCGGTCATGGCCGCCGAGAACGTTCGGGCCTGCCAGGCGTCGGTGCGCGCGCTTGCCGCATCGGTGTGTGATCGGGATGGGCGCACCCTGGGTCAACGTAAGTCCGATGCCATGTGCGCGTTGCTCACCCGGTCGGTGTTCGCGTGCGCATGTGGCGAACCCGACTGCACCGCAACACCTCCTGACCTGACCGCCGCGGAGTCGGGCACCGAGATCGTGATCCACGTCGTGACCGACGCCGACACGCTGGCCGGTGGGTCCGGGCCCGGGTGGGTCGACGGGCACGGGGTGATCTGCGATGAGCATGTGCGCGACCTCGCCGCCCGGCCCGACGCCACCCTGGCCCCGGTCACCCCGATACGCACACCACCCACCCGCGTCACCGCCGCAGACGATGTGAGCACGCGGACCGCGAACGCCGCCGCACCACGGCCGGACGCCGCCAGTGTGATCGTGTTCCCGGGTGCGTTGCCGGGTGATCCGTATCGGCCGACCAGTGCGTGTGCGCAGTTCGTGCGTGTGCGCGACGGCTACTGCACCGAACCCGGCTGCACGCGGTCGGCGTTCACCGCCGATGTCGATCACGTCGCCGAGTACGACCACGCCCGCCCCGCACGTGGCGGTGCGACCTCGAGTGAGAACCTCAACGCGAAATGCCGTGCCGGGCATCTCCACAAAACCCACGGTGACTGGACCGACGTGCAGTACCGCGACGAGCAGGGCCGGCTGGTCACCGAATTCGTGACGCCGGAAGGTTTCGTGATCCCCGGCGAGGCCGAAACCCTCGAAGACCTCTTCCCCAACCTGCGTCGCATCCGATTCGAACAAGCCGCGAAAGCCCCACCGACACCGCGGGTCATCGTGCCCGACCGGCACGGCCGACCACCGCGCACGATCACCGAACGCACCGCCGCGAAACACGCGAAGCGGCGAGAAGAACGCGCCCGCAACCAGGCACAGCGCGAAGCGAATCGACATGCCCGGACCGCGGCGGCCAACCGTCAGCCGAAGACCGATGACAACCCGCCGCCGTTCTGAGTGGCTGCGCGTGCAGTGTCCGGAGGCTAGGCCCGCGGGTATCCGTTCGAGTCGGCGGGAGCGGCGTCCCCGTTGCCGTTGCCGCCAGAACCCTTGGGGGGACGGGTGAGTCGTTTGGGGAGTCGTTCGGCGAGGCCGCCGAGGGGAGTGACCGTCTGGTTGAGCAGGTCGACGGTCTCGGCCAGCTCGTGCACGGTGTCCTGCATCGCGAGCAGGTTCGGCGCCAGTTGGCCGATGACCTCGGTCAGCTCGGTGATCCGGTCCAGCGGCCCGCCGGGGGCGATGGCCCGTTCGACCGCGCCGTCCTCACCGACGAGTTGATCGAGCAGCCCGCCGTCGGCGGCGAGACGATCGAGGATGCCGCCGGCCGCGGTGACCTTCTCCAGCACACCGTCGGGTGCCGTCAGCTTGTCGACGATCCCGCCCTCGGAGGTCAGGCGTTCGAGGATGCCCTCGTTCTCGGTGAACTGGTCGACGACGCCGCCGGGGCGGGTCAACCGGTCCAGGGGGCCGTCCTTGGCGGTGAGCCGGATCAGGATGCCGCGTTCGTCGGCCATCTGATCGAGGAGCCCGCCTTTGGCGGTGAGCTTCTCGAGCGGGCCGTCGGGCGCGGTCAAACGGTCGATGACGCCGCCCGGGTTCAGCAACCGCTCCAGCGGCCCGCCGTTGGCGAGGATGCGCCCGAACGGCCGGTCGGGTCCGAGTAGTTCGGACAACTGGTTCAGCAGGGCGAGCGGCGTGCGGGCACTGCCCAACTCGTCGGCGTCGACACCGACGGCCAGCGCGAGTTCGTGCTGGACGCTGCTGGCGGTGACCCGGGCGATCGTGACGGCGGACTCGGCGGCGCTCAACACCACGCCGGTCACGGCGAATCCGATTCGGAAGGGCATCTCGACGAGAGCACGGCCGGGATCGAGCGCAGCCTGACGACGCTCGACTTCGCGTCGACCGGGGACGGGACGGTCGGGGAGAGACCGATCCGGAAGGGACTCCATGGTGTCCGACCCTAGGCCAACCGGTGTGCGTTCGGGGTGAGGGTTGCGCGATTCCGGCGGACGGTGTCGCTGCTAGGAGTCGGTGCCCGAGGCCTGCGCGGCCTTCGCGGCTTTTGCCGCCTTCTTGAAGTCGCGGACCTTCTGCAGCGACTCCGGGCCGGTGACGTCGGCGACCGAGCGGAATCCCTTCTTGCTGTAATCCCCGGCGACCTTGGTCCAGCCGGACGGTTTGACGTCGAGTTGCTTGGCGACCAGGGCGACGAAGATCTTGGCCTTCTGGTCGCCGAACCCGGGCAGTGCGCGCAGCCGCTTCATCAGGTCCGCACCGTCGGAGGCCTCGGTCCAGATGCGCGCGGCATCCCCGCCGTACTCCTCGGCGACGACCTTCGCGAGTGCCTGGACCCGACCGGCCATCGAGCGTCCGTAGCGGTGGATGGCCGGGGGTGTGGCGCACAGGTCGGCGAACGCCTCGGGGTCGGCGTCGGCGATCTCGACCGGGTCCATCGTGCCGAACCGATCGCGGATCTTGGCCGGCCCGGCGAACGCCCGCTCCATCGGGAACTGCTGAGATGTGCCAACACCTTGTAAACCGCCGGCCTCCATGCGTTGAAGGATCTTCAGCGGCCCCAAGAACGCCACCTCTAGGCGGATCTGCTGATCAAGAAGCATGCCAGTGAGCAGTGCGAACGGGTCTCTGGAGATGAGTGCATCCGCTTCCGGGTCCTGGGCAATACAGAGCTTGGCGTCCATGCGGATGAGCTTACGGTTCTACTCCTCTTCAAGCTTCCGAATGTCCTCGCGAAGCTTGGCGCGAGATTCGGGCCTCAGGGAGATTGAGACGTGAGCTAGTTCCCCTAGCAATTTGCGAGCTGGCTCTGTCAGCTCGCCGCCTTCGCGACCGTCGAACGCCTCGCTGAGGTACCCCTCTTTCCGTGCACGCATGATGTGCCCCTTCACGGTCGGCACCGGCTTTCCGAGGTAGCTGGCGAGCTTCGCCGAGACACCACGCCCCTCGGGTACCAACGCCTCATAAGCGGCAGCGAGTCGGACCAGGTACTCGTCCGACACTCGGCCTTTGCCCTCCGTGTACGCCGCGACCAGTTCGTGCACGGCCTCAGCAGCGTTGTGCGACGTCGCGTCGTCAGACGGTTTATCCGTATGAGTTGACCGTCTGAAGTAGTCGAGCAGTCGGCCCGTCGCCTCTTTGACCTCGTCGTAGCCAAGGGCCGCTCCTTCGACGGCGCGGATGGTCAGCTGTACAACTTGGCCATTTACCTCACCCTTTTCGATGACGTAGGGCGTGTTCAGTGTCTCGATCTGCATACTTCGACGGTACACCAGTACCGTACGATTTGACACCGTATGAACCGTATGAGAACCTGAAAGGGTCAGAGATGGCGGAGACCCAGACGGGTCGACCCAGGCAGCGGGCAAGCTGCCACACACGGAAGAGAACGAATGACCAACTACGACAGAGAAGTTCAGGTCCTGGGGGATGCTGAGCTACACGCCAGCATCGGCAAGGTAGGCCTAGGTATCGACTTCACCACCGGAGAAGTCACGCTCGGTGTGCCAGACGAAGTCGGACACAGCACCTCGTACCATTTCGCGCCCGAGGACTGGGACCGGATCGTCAAGATGATCAACCGGGCAGAAGCTGAGCGCGGCAAGGTCGTATCCGCAAAATGGGATGGTCGGTGATCGGGCGCGGGGAGGCGGATAACGCCGCCTCTCTGCCGCCCTTCGGGGTAGTCCGTCCGTGCTGCCTGGTCGCCAGCGGCGACAGCAACCGAGTGGAAGTGGCGAGAAGTCCGCTTGTCCGACGAGAACACCGGATGGACCAGCCAGTGCGAAAGCACATTGAGGATCACGGCCTGGTCTTGGCGACGCGCGAGACCTTCGATAACCCCGGGTTTATGTACGGCGCGACCGAGGTGTCCGTCTATGTGCGACCGCACGCCCGTAACGCGGGGGCGGCGTGAGCGCCGCTGCAGACGACTTCTTGCCACAGCTAGGGAGCGTCGCCCTCACCGATGCGGACGTTCACCCGTCGGCCGGAATACGCACCGATGATCCGCTGATCGCGCTCGGGACTGACCGAGATACCGAGTTCAACGACCTCTGGTTCGGGTCAGAAGACGACCCCGGGATCAAAGGTCGCGGGGTGCGACCGGGTAACCCGGATCTCGTGGGGGACCTGCTCAACTCGGGACACGGCTACCAAATCCGCGATGTCGACAGTCGCCCTAAGACGACCTGGGCGACTCGCTGCGAGATCTGCGGGGAGAGCCTGCCTATGCCTGACGCGGGCGAGTGGGTTTGTGAGCTGGGGGCCGAGCCTGATTCCGAAGACTGGGCCGTGTGCCAGTGCTCGTGGTGCCTGATCCGGGGACAATGGCTCAGGGGTGAGTACCGCCCAAAGGCTGGTCGGCCTCCCAAGCGGTGCGGCACCGCAGACTGCAAGCGCCGCGCCGCGACCGTTCGCAAGCGTAAGGAACGCGCGCTGAAGCGTCAGAGGGTGCAGGTCCAACGGGCTTAGTACCTGCCCGATGGGGTGTCACAGAAATACCCCTACTAGTGCGGGGGCTAGATCCTCCCGCGCGGCTTTGCGTGCCGCTCCCTGATCCCGTTCGGGAGAGCGCCGCAATCGGAGACCTTCCGTTCTCGGGTCTCCTCAGCGGTCGGTTCGGGTTTGTGATCCTTTCCTCTCGCCGACCGCTCGACTTCCCGGGGAACTACCACGACGGTCTGGTCGTGTCCTCGGGTTGGAACGCGTACGCCTGCAGCCAACGCGGTTCCTATCTCCTGGGGAACACCCCCGGTCTGTCCATGTTCAGGCAGACCGGGGGTTCCCTGATCTTTCGGTCAGAACGTTCAGATGCGTTCTGGCCGCGTTCTTTTGACCTATTTGCATGAGCACTCACGAGAAAGGGGGCACGATGCCCGCCAACAAGTGCCCTCAGGGGCACGAGATCCGATCATCGACCGACCGAGACGGCGGCGGTTTCTGCCGCCGATGCCGAGCCGACAACGAGAAGCGACGCCGCGTCGGCAAGTCAGCCGCGCTGACTGTTGTCCGCGTATTCGAGCGCGCTGGCGTCCAGTTTCAGAACAACGGCGTTCCCGTCGAACCTGCCGAGGTAGCCCGCGTGCTCGCAGAGCTGTACGCGGCCGGGGTGTTCGAGGACACCAAACAGACCTGCTGAGCCTTCGCTCAGAGTCCAGCGGTTAGACGCCGTTGGCAGGAGATTGGGCTGCACATCGCGGCAGCTCTATCAACAACAAAGCGGCCAGGTGCCGCGACAACCCAGGAGGAACAATGGATTTCGATCAGTTGCCCATCGAGTGGCAAGAGAAGATCCGCGCACTTCGCGCCGACTCGGCGCGCTACAGGATTGAACGCAACAAACTACGTCAGGAACTTGACGCGCTGCGAGAGCGCGTCGGGTTTGATCACCAGTTTCTGCTGATGATGCAGGACACTGGAATCACCGCAGAACAGTACAAGGATTTCCGCGCTGAGCGTGACGCTGTCCGAGCGTGGTCCAGCGGCCTCGCTGATGACGGCTGGGGTGCGCGTGAACGCGTTTGAGTGGTCCCGGTTGTACTTTCGCAACCCCGATACCAGCCTGAGGCAGACGCGGTCCACGATGGCCGCGCTACAGACCTACGCCGACTTCAAAGACCTGACTTGCTATCCGTCCCAGAGCACGCTGGCCGAGATCACGGGCTCCTCAGTCGAGACCGTACGGCGTCACATCAAGAAGAACGTTGATGCCGGCTGGCTTGTCGTAGTTGAGCGTGGCAACTCATACAAACGTTCGTCGCTGTATCGGCTGTCTGTTCCAGCTCGATACCAACTCCCCTCAGAAACGAGGGGAGTTACGGAACCCCCCTCGCAGATGAGGTCTACTCCCCTCACGGACGAGGGGAGTACTCCCCTCGCAGATGACCGCCTAACTACTCATGCACCTACTCAGAGAACAACCCATAAGGGTTGTTCTATAGAGGACCCCTTCGGGGGTCCACCGGTTTCGATCCCCCCAATCGCAACAAACCAGATCTCGACTCCCCTCGAAAATGAGGGGGGTTGGCCTGTCATCCGCGAGGAGGGCCGCAACGGAGGCACGCCTACCGGCTCCATTCCTGCACCGGTCCGTATCGGTACCGATCCGATGACCAACGGCCCCGCCTGGGGGCAGGAACCGGTCAAGAAGCGAACCACCAGAACGAACCCGGCAACCGCGACGCCAAACCCGGCTTACACGCTTCCCGATCCGTTCGCGAACGAGGCGGCGCGGATCTGACGCGTCTCGTTCGTTCGACAACCGCACTAACCGAGAGCCCTGGCCACATCGGCCGGGGCTCTCGCCATTCCACGGCAACCGCCGTGGACGAGAGGAGATCACACCATGACCGACCAGACCACGACCCTTGCCACGGGATCCCAGATCGACGCAGACGGAGTTTTACCCGACTCAGGTACACCGGGTACCCCCGACCCGGCTCAGGGCCTCAGGGAGGCCCGGGACCGATACCGATCCGAGCGCGACTCTTCGCGTGAGGAGCTGGCAACCGCGACCGCTCGAATCGAGCGGATGCAACGCGCTGAGATCGAGCGAGTCGCAGCCGAGCACCTGGCCCAAGCCGGGGATCTGTTCACGCTTTCGGGCAAAGACTTGGCCGAGTTCCTGACCGAGTCCGGAGACGTCGACACCGCGAAGGTGTCTGCCGACGTCGCCGCGCTCCTGGCCGAGCGTCCCGGACTCCGTAAGAACGCACCCGCGTTCGATCCGTCGCAGGGCACCGGCCAGCCGCCGAAGCCTGAGGCACCGACCCCGACGTGGGGGTCGATGTTCCAGACCGGCAACACAACGCCGGTTGCCCAACACACCCGATGAGTTTCGGTCGCCGCGTAAGCGTCTGAGACGACCGCAGCGACCACGTTAAGCGGCTGAGCCGCAACCAAGACCCCGATCCGTGATCGGGCGACATCCGCAAACCACAAGCCCGGAGCGGCCACCGCTCGCGGGCTTCTTTCATGTCCATAGGAGGACAACACACCATGGCAGTTCTCAACAACACCCTCGAAAACGCCTTCACCCCTGAGG
Source organism: Gordonia sp. KTR9 (assembly GCF_000143885.2). Taxonomy (NCBI): domain Bacteria; kingdom Bacillati; phylum Actinomycetota; class Actinomycetes; order Mycobacteriales; family Gordoniaceae; genus Gordonia; species Gordonia sp. KTR9. The sequence goes on along the minus strand of NC_018581.1, from coordinate 3,880,440 downwards.
ATTACGGCAAGCTCATCGACACCGTGGTCGATGAGACCTCGGTCGCCTTCCAGGCCGCGACCGTCGTCAACACCAGCAAGCACCAGATCCGGTTCCCGGTCCTGGTCGCTGATCCGGAGACCGGTTGGTACGCCGAGAACACTGAGATCGACCTGACCGACCCCGAGACTAACGAGGTCGTCGTGGTCCCGTCGAAGGTGGCTGGTCTCACCCAGCTCTCGAACGAGGCTGTCGACGACACCGATCCGGCTGTCGCTCAGATGACCGGTCAGGCTCTCGCCCGCGACATCGCCAAGAAGGTCGACTTTGCGTTCTTCGGAAGCACCGTCACCAACGGCCCGTCGGGTCTGCTCTCGCTCGCGGGTGTCGAGGTCGTCGACACCGGAGCAGGCTGGACCACGCTGGACTACGTCCACGACGCGAAGGCTCAGGCGATGGCCAACGGTGCCGCCCTGACCCACATCGTGCTTGCCCCCGACGTGGCGCTGGCGCTGTCGAAGGCCAAGACCGGCACCGGCTCGAACCAGAGCCTCTTGGAGACCGTTGACGACGGTATCCGTCTCGCGGGTCTGGTCGCTCTCGTCTCGCCTGCGGTCTCCGCTGGTAACGCGTGGGCGCTCGACTCGACTCAGGTGATGACCGTCCGTCGTCTCGGCACCACGGTCGTGCAGTCCAAGGATGCCGCGTTCAGCAAGGACGCGACCCAGATCCGCGCGGTGTCTCGTATCGGCTTCGGGTTCGCCAACCCGGCCGGCATCGTGCGCCTGCACGGCGCTGCCTGATCCGAGATCTGCTGTGTAGCAATTGAAAAAACCCGGGGAGCTGTCACCGACGGCTCCCCGGGGGCGCTAGTGAGGCTTCAAGTACGTCGACAACTCGGTTCGAATGCTGGCAATCGTCTGATCAAGTTTGGTCGCCCGTCCTTCGTCTGTCAGGCCCACCACGTATGGATCACTTGCCAACGAGATGCACTTCTGCATGAGGGCGTGGATGACCGGCATCGCGCCGTTCAGGACTAGCGCGCTCGGCGAAGCTGCGCCAGACCGGTACAACGGGACCACAGCCTCGGAGATCGTCGTCTGATTCTTCGTGAATGCCTGCATCCCGAGAATGACGTCCCGCACGGTGGTCTCGGTCTCACAGTGAGTGGCCTTGATGATCTCAAACTCCTGCAGTGGCTCGATTAGAGCCACGATGATCCGGTCGTCAGCCAGGTTGAACCCGAGGTGTTGTGCGATTAGCAAGTACTCGGCGCACGCGAGATTCGTCGTGACGCGGGTGAGTAGGCCAGGCGACACATCCAACAAGGCTTCAACATCCCTTGTGTCTATGTTGCCGGTCAGCGCCAGGCCACGGGCCAGTTCGATGACCTGATCGGTTACGGCGTAATAGTCGCTGGCTGCAGATGTCATGCCCGCAGTATTGCCGAACGGTGCGACACAAGCCGGAAGGGCGACACAAGCTGCTCAGTACGTGTCCGGTGTAGACCCGGCTCTGGCTGACCGGGCCTACCCCAGTAGCTGGTCCAGGGTGTATCCCGCCTTGGCTGCTCTGCCTTCCCAGTACGCGCGTGTGTTGTCGAGAACGTCGACCGGCACACCGTGTGGCCTACGGACTACCTCAGCGCCTTGGGTGAGCCACCGATCACCACTGAGCGTGAGGATCTCGCCTGGATAAGGCACTACGTCGCCTGTGGGCGGTTCCAGTGGTTCGAGTGGTGGCATCACCTGTGCATCGTCCCACCGTGAGCTGACACCCGACTAGGTACCCCAGGGGGGTTACCCCTCTACCCCCCGTTCTTGACCGGGTGGTTATCCGGCCGCAAAACCGCCTGCAACTTAGACCCTCAAATGCCGATAAACCCGCTGGTCATCGCACGTTAGGCCCAGAAAATAGAACCACTTAGGAGTAGTTATGGCGGGCATCACCCGCGTCGAACGCGAGCGCCGTGACGCGCTCTACGAACAAGGATTGAAGCAGTGCAACACCTGCGCCGACCCGCTGCCGTTGGATCAATTCGCCCCGCGAGCTGACGGATACCGAGGTCTCAACGGCACGTGTCGCGGCTGTAAGAACGACCAGGTCGCGGACTACCAGCGCCGCAACCCCGAGAAGGTCGCGGCGCGCGTTCGCCGATGGAACGCAACTAACCGCGCTCGCTCACACGAGATCGCCAAGCGGTATCGGGACTCGCACTCGCTTGCCGAACGAGTACGCAAAGGTCATGTCCGTGCTGTCGCCCGGGACGGGGATGCTGATCGCATTCACCCGGAGAAGCTGTTGGCCCACTGGGACATCGAAGGGATAGACCCCGCCCGGTGCTACTACACCGGGTTGCCACTAGGAGACAACTGGCACCTGGACCACATGACGCCGCTCTCACGCGGAGGGCTGCACCGCGTCGACAACCTGGTTCCCTGCTGCGCCAGCGTGAACATGTCCAAGGGCAAGCGGACAGCCGATGAGTACCTTGCTGATCTTGCTGAGGGGGCGTCGTGACGCTGCGACAGCCGAAGGGACTCGGCTACCAGGGTAAGAAGCTGTGGAAGTCGATTACGGACGAGTTCGACCTAGACGCTGAACCCCACAAAATCCGGATTCTGTTCGACGCCTGCAAGATGGCCGACGCAATCGACCGGCTCGACAAAGAGGCCGATAAGGCCCCTCTCGTCGCAAAGGGCAGCTACGGACAGCCGGTGCTGCACCCGGCGTTCTCAGGCGCTCAGACCGCCCGCGCCGCGTTGGCGGCGCTCCTGGCGCGACTCAACTTCGAGGAGGCAACACCCGATGAGTAAGGCAATGCCCCGGACCAGACGCCGCAGCAGTCGGGCGGCTCCCGCAGCTCCCGACTACTCCGCGCTGGCCCAACAGTTCCGGTCCGTGATCGGACCCCTACCCGACGACTTCGACACCCGGTTACCGGTGTCGGAGATGTACCGACACACCCTGACAGGAGGACACCTCTAGTGGCCTATGCAACCGCCGAAGACGTCACCACGCTCTGGGCGAAAGACCCTGAGCCGGAGACCATCACCCTGATCAACCGTCGACTCGCTCAGGTCGAGCGGATGATCGTGCGTCGGATTCCCGACTTGGCCGGCCGAATCGCAGACGGCCGTATCGACCTGGCCGACGTCGTCGACATCGAAGCCGATGCGGTGCTGCGACTGGTCCGCAACCCAGAGGGGTACTTCTCGGAGACCGATGGCAACTACGCGTACATGCTGCGCGCTGACCTGTCCTCGAGCGGCAAGCTCGAGATCACTGACGACGAGTGGGAAACCCTGGGCGTGAACTCGCACTCACGGGTAGCCGTGCTCGTCCCGAAGCTGACCCCACCCCGTGCCCGGGTGCCGTTCTCGGCGGGCGGCTGAGGCTTACTAAAGACAGGTGGAGAGGGGCACTCTCGTACCCCTCTCCAGACCTGCGGCTACTTCTTCTTGACGGTCTCAATCACCGTCGTGTTCGGGTGCTTCTTCGCGTATTCGACGGTCACGAAGTGACCAGTCTTGGCGCTGCGCCCGATCTTCATGGAGGTCTTACCTCCGCGCTTAGCCATTCGAGGGCTTCACGGTGATAGTGCGGGTAACGCGGGTCACGCGAGTGACCCGCCGAACCGGCACGCGGATAGTGACAGTGCGACGCGTACGCGTCTGACGAGAAGCCATGGGGCCTCTTCCTAACTCCGGGCACTGTGACCCACCCCACCGTCTCGCCTCATTTTGCGGCGATTTGGTTTGAGCCGGTGTAACGTCGCGAAGGCACCTCAGAAATGCAACCACGATGTCACCCCGTCTGGCGGTTCTGCCCCCAGGGCGGGGGCATCGTGCTTTCCGGACACTGCAGACACTACACCTGGGGTCCGACAGTTTGGGTGACACAAGAACTTGTGAATCACACACGTGTGATCACGCTGAGCGGTCATATGTGTCGTAATGCGTAAGAATGAGTCGTATTGCGTAGGTTTCAGTTCCCAAATGGAGGGTTCCCCCCGGGCCTCGGAGTGATGAAGATCACACGTTGAACCCGGCGGACGAGCGACTTTGATTGACGATCGAGATGTGGACGCGAGACGATTTCGCCCTATCGTCGCTATGGGCTTCGATAGGTAGTCCGAGTCTCCGCCGCTAGATCAGTCTTCGATCCTGTCAATGCCGCTCCGCTCAGGTTTGCGACGGAGTACATACCGCAAGCCAGCGTCAATGTGGAGCTGTCGCCTTCCGGGTTCGTCGGCAGCTAGCCACGCTTCGCGCTTCGTCTGGCCGGTCTCCTCGCTGACCCAACCCGCTGCACGAACCGGGACCGACGCGAGCTGATCGCGTTTGGCTACTTGGGCTTTCATCCGGGCGAGCCACTGGGTCTCATCCTCCGGCGTCGTCAAAAGGCCGGCGTCTGACTCCATCCGCAACCGTTCGATAGTTGCGTTGACCTGGTCTAACTCCGCTGAGTGGTCCTCGCCCTGGACGAACACACGCCTAGTGGCTGGCTCGTGTCCAAGGTGATAGGTGTACTCATGCGCTAGCTGAAAGTCCACGTCATCAGCCTTGGCCATCACTCCGTTGCAGTTGAGCGGTGTGCGTCCGCACCGGTAGAACCGGCCCTCGTAGACCGAGCCATCGGCTCGCGTCTTCCGGGTGCGCTGCTGGGCCAACGAGGCCCCGCATGGTCCGTCTCCACACGCTTTGCACCCTTGGCACCCGCAGTAGCCAATCCCCAGCATGGGGTTGGTCGATCCACTCGGAGTCCTGCGGTTGTTCCTTCGGAGCTGCGCGGCGTCCTGGACCTGTTTCCATGTATCCGCGTCGAAAGTCGGGGGAGCGAGCCGGATCGGCTCGCCCTCAGCGTCGAGTACAACCATCGCCTGCTTGCCGCGCCCGGTCATCTTGAATCCCTGAGTACGCGGCGAGGTCAGTCCGTCGATCACCGTGTTCACGGTCCAAGGTCGCGACTTCGCGGGCTTGCCTTTCGCAATCCTGGTCCGGTCCATGTTCGTCAGCGCCGCAGAGTCCCGGCACTCGCAACTGGGGATATGGTCGGGATCGCACCGGGGATCCGCGTACGGCGCGTTGAGCCATGCCGCAATCCGGATGAACGACCAGCCGTCAAGGAGTCGGCTGGCCATCGACCTAAGTAGAGCCTTGCCGGTCTCGTCGGTGTCGAGGCCCCGACCCTTGCCGCTCGGGTGGTCGATGACCTTAAACCCCAGCGGGGGCACCCCAGATGCCCACCTATCCATCTGGCGCAACGCGCGGTGTGAGTCTTGGGCTCGGGTCTTGAATCGGTTGAGTTCGAGCTGAGCGAAGAACGAACCGAGATAGACGAACAACTCGGCCATCATCGAGTCGATGCCCTTATCGACACCGGGCCGGTAGTCGAGAGTGAGGCCGTCGTCGGCGAAGGCGACGACCTTGTGTCGCTCCTCGGCCCACCGGGCGAAGTCGACACAATGGCGAGTGGACCTAAATGCGCGGTCCATCTTTGACCAGACGATGACGTCCCACTTAGTCGCTTCCTCCTCGGACAGCCAAGGTCCGAGGTCTGGACGGTCCTCGGGACGCTTCTCAGCGGACACCCCAAGGTCCTCGAACGCTCCAATGATCTCGTAGCCTTTGGCCTCGGCCCACTTGGTCGCGGTCTCCAATTGCGCCAGGTGGGACACCTTTTGTGGACCTTGGACTACGGACACGCGAGCGCCGACAAGGGCGCGGAGTTTGTGGGGGCTGGTCATGGGTGCAATCGTACGTCCATTTGCTGGTCGAGCAGCATTCCCGTGAGGAGGGCGAACGAATCGCTGGAGAGGAGTTCGTCGGCCGCGGGTTCCTGGGCGATCTGGATCTTCGGCATGGATCGATTCTGGCAGACGTCACCCGTGCACGGCTCTAGACTGCCTCCATGATCAGCGGGGAGAACACGGTCGGCGTCGGGAACAGCAGGGCCCGGCGCATCGGTTGGGGGACGGTCGCGATTGTGGTCGGAACCGTGATGGGGCTGGCGGTGACGCTGTTCGGCACCGGTGTCGCCGCGGCGGCACCGGCCGACCACGGGGCGAACTACGTCACCACGCTGCGGTGCGACAGCGTCAACCCGTGGCCCGCGGGCACGGTCAAGGTCCGGGTCGACGTGTTCAATGAGATCCAGCACCCGGCCGACGGCCTCCCCGGCCCGGTCATCGCGCTCATCGGCACCGACCGCGCGCAGCGCGTCGCACTCGAATACACCTACGAGGTGTCGGTGTCGTGGCGGAATCTCCGCACCGGACGGACTGGTGTCACGACGGTCCCCGGCCGGGGGTACACGGTCAAGTGGCAGGTCGACATCCACCCGGGAAGCGGCCCCGTGGCCTTCACGATCCGGCAGAAGATCGGTGCGCTCGCGTTCTTCCCGATGACCAACCCGAAGTACTCGACGTGTTCGGGTCGCGCGGTCGCGTGACCTACCGGTCGGCGAGTCCGCCGACCAAGAGGTACTGCGCGGTGAAATAACTCGCGAGCACCCAGGCCTCGCCGGCCACCCGGAGTCGCGGATCGCCGACCAAGTGCCGTCGGTTGATGATCGCGAGATCGGAGAGCAGGAACAACCATCCGCCGGCACGCATCCGCGGTTGCGGTGCGGGTACATCCGACGCCAGCGCCGACATCGTCGCGAGCGTGTTGCCGTACGTACCCAGCACCGGCAGGAGTGCCGGACGGTGGCGGGCCAGCACCGTCGCCGATTCGGCGAGGATGCTCACCCGCGGTGCGACGGTACGGACCGACGGTCGTGCGCCGGCGCGCCACATCGCGGCCGTGTAGCTCAGTTGCGCACCCGCGAAAGAGGCTGCGCCCCTGCGGAGGAATCGATCCTTCGCCACCGGGTCGTCGTGTTCGAACTCCTCCCGCAGCATCAGTCGGTCGCCGACGGCCGAGAACCCGAGTACGGCCGCCAGTGCGACGGTGTCGGCCACCGGGCGACGTCGAGCACCTGCGGCCACCCGTGCCGCGAGCAGCACGATCGGCAGCGGCTTGGTGATCTCGGCGCTGCGCCGGCCACCGGCGGACCCGGTGATCGTCGCTGTCGCGGCGGCGGCCGCATAGGCGATCCGGAATGCTCGATTCACCGCAGGATTCGGGCGACGAACCCACGGATGTCGGTGTCGGAGAGACGCTTCGAGTGCGCGCCGTCGAGTGTCAGGTACGTGCGTGCCGACACCTTGGTGTCACCGGCCCGGGCGTCGTTGAGGTACTTGAGGGTGAGCGGCACGACGACGGAGGTGTCCTGCAGTGTCTGGGTCATCAGGACGGGACGCTCGAAGTCACGGGTGGGCAATTCGGTCGCCTTGGTGAGCAACGCGGTGAGTTCGGTGTTCCCCGACAGGGGTTTGGTGAACAGCGAGCCGATCGCCAGACCGTCGACCTCGCGGACGAATTCGGTCGCGCACGAGGCGGCGGCCCTGGTCATCCACTTCTTCCCGGCGTCGGTCAGGTAGGCGTCCAGGTCGATGTCGGACTGCGCGTTGCGGATCGCGCTCAGCGTGTACAGCGCGTCGGCGGCCAGCCCGGACGGCATCGCGGCCGACGACGGGCCGAGATTGGCCACCAGCGAACCGAATTGGGCCGGGATCGAACTGGCCGCGGCACCCTTGAAGTCGAGTTTGCCGCCCTGGATCGTCGGGGCCAACCGGGCGAGCGTGATGGCGGCCGCCGCTCCCTGTCCCTCGCCGACGACCGCCCACGAGCGCGACAGGCTGTCGGCGATGTCACGCGAGGCGCGCACCGCGTCGACGATGTTGCGAGCGGTGGCCTCGAGGTCGTAGTACTGCGGGGTGCCGGGCGTACCGACACCGGCGTAATCGGTACTGACGACGGCATAGCCACGTCCGAGCCAGCGCTTGAGCTCCTCGGTGTCCTCCGCGGTGGGCCGTGTCGACGGCGCACATCTGTCGGCGATGCCGCGCGAACCGTGCGCCCAGGCGACGATCGGCCAGCCGCCGGCCGGGGCGCGCCCGGTGGGCACCATCAGCACGCCGGAGGAGAGATGGGCCTTGCCGTCCGCGCCGGTGCTCCAGTAGGTGAAGTCATTGCCCGAGGCGGCGCCGCTGACCGTACGGGCCCGGGAGAGTTCACGATTGGCGTAGACCGCGCCCGGGGCCTGTCCCGGACCCCGGGTGTCGACGGTGCCCGCGTTGTCGTCGGCGGGGGCGGCCCCGTCCGCGGTCGACGGTTCCGAGGCCGGGGCGGATGTGCCCGGTGTCGACGTCCCAGGGGCGGATGTCCCCGGGGTCGGTTCGGCGACGGCCGTCGCCGTCAGGCCGAGCGCGGCCGGAGCCACGACGATCGTCAGGGCCGCAGCGGCCGCGAGGGCACGGGCGAGATGGGCACTCCGGGGTTTCGAAGCGTTGCCGTGGGGGTTCATGTGTCGTCAGTTCGTTCTGTGAGAGGAGGCGAGTACCGAAGGCGTAGCGGCTCAGGCGTTGACGACGCCGACGGCCGGTAGGAACCAGCAGTTCTGGGTGCCGTTGCTCGCGTTGCCGAAGACCGCGGACAGGATGGTGCCGCTGCCGGTCTTCACCGGTGCCAGGCGAACCCCGGACAGCAGGGGCAGTGCGGTCAGCGCGGTCTGATCGGTGATCGGGTCGAGATCGGCGAATCCGCCCTGCAGGGTGCTGGTGTTGAACCAGGCGACCTGCATGGTGCCGCCGCTGCCGGCCGTGGGTGAGGCGGGCACGAACGCATAGGCGGTCTCTCCCTTGTCGACGAGGTTCAGCTTCTCGGGCAGCTTGACGCCGGGGATCATGTCCAGCAGCGGCTTGAGCTGGGTCAGCGGATCGGTCTTCATCGGCCACGGACCCGCCACGGCTCCCGCGCCGGCGGTGACGAGACCGAGCGGGTTGTCGGCGGTCGGTGCGGTGCAGAACGGCGACACCGACGGGGTGAGTGTCTGGATCCCCAGCGTGCGGAGCAGGGCGATGGGATCGGTCGGCGCGGCGGCGGGAGTGGCGGCCGACGCGGGTGCACCCTCGGCGGCGGCCGGCAACGGGAGGGCTCCCGCACGACCGGCGATGTCCTCGACCGACAGCTGCCCGGCGCTGCCCATGATCGTCTGCGCGGCCTGAACGGCGATCTGGTCGACGCCTGCAGCCTTCAGCAGACGGATCGCGCCCGCCAGCTCGGCGTCGAACGGGATCGACAGCGCACCCAGCATGTTCGCCGGGATGAGTGGCTCGGCCGCCGCGGGTGCCGACGTGGCGGTGAGTGTGGCCGCCGCCATCGCCACACCCATGAGTCCGGCACCGCAGCGTCGCATTGCGCGGTTGCGGGTGACGCGACGGTCGGCGTCGGTGCGCGTGAACCGAGACGTGAGGGACATGGCTCTCCTTATGGCAACCCCGGTGATGACAACCGAGCACCCGCCACGTGTGTCGGGTGTGACAGATGGGACTCGAGTTACACGAGACCACGCGGGCGGCGGCCGCGGCAAGTCGCGAGTCCGACCTGTGACACGGGCGCGATCAGCGAGAGACCGAACCCGCGGCGACCTGCGTCTTCGCCTGTGGCCGGGCGAGCCGTGTCCTCGGTGTGCCTATCCGCTCGCCGCGCCGACTCCCTTGCCGATCAACACGATTCCGATCACCAGGATCAGCACCGCCATCACGGTCGCATTGTTCGCCTGCAGCCACGACTTCAGGCGGTCGAGGGGGCCGCGCAGGTGTGCCGCCGCGACCTGGAAACCGACGACGGGCACCACGACCGAGGTCGAGGCCAGAAGTGCGAACACCGCAACGGCGACGACGTCGCCGGACGCCGACAGCGCGCCGGAGGCGATCGTGACCCCCGCCGCCGCGCAGAGTACGAGGTTCTTCGGATTGATCGCCGCCAGCGCGAACGCGATTCCCAGCGCGGTCAGCGGCCGCATCTCGTCGATCGCCGACATCCATTTCGGCGTCGCGGACACCGCGTCTCGCGAACGCCACTGACGCAGGCCGACGACGAGCAACACACCGCCGAGCGCGATCTTGACCCAGCCGGTGCCCGACGACGAACCGCCGATGTCGACGGCATTGCCGAGCGCCACGAACACGACCACCGCGACGACGATGCCGACGAGCCATCCGACCGCGAACCCGATACTCGTCGTGCGCGCGTGGCGGCCCAGGAGCATGAGGATCGCCGCGATGATCGGGATCGGCGACACCGCGACACCGACCGCAAGGGGTAACAGCTCACCGAGCACGGGTCCCATCGAGAACTCCTCACGACTGGTGGCGACACCTAGTTGTACGCCATGGGGGTGGTGACTGTCCGAACATCGGTGTCACGACGAAGGCACCCCGGCGATGTGCCGGGGTGCCTTCGTCTGTGAGAGGGGGAGAGTCAGATGATCGCGAGTCCGATGACCGGGACGATCGTGCAGGAGACGACCTTGCCCTTCGTCTTGGTGGTCACGTTGCCGTGGATCGCCGAGATGACACGGCCCTTGCCGGTCCGCGAGATACCGGTGAAGGTGCCGGGTCCCTCCTGGACGTTGATCTTGGGATTGCGCTTCAGCGTCGTCATGCCCGTGCGGCCGGTGTCGACGTTGAACCAGCTCACCGTGAGGGGTGCGGCCTTGTTGTCGATGGCCGGGCCGGTGCCGAGCGAGGTGTAGACGTAGCCGCTCTCGCCGCGCTTGGGGCCGGGAGCCGGGGCCTCCTGCGGTCCCGCGGTGACCAGGGCGCGCCCGAGCGAACCGCCACCCGGGATGCAGCCGAGGCCGAAGGTCGGGTAGAGGAATTCCTGGATCTTCGGGGCGTTCGGGCCCTGCGGGATCTCCGGGTCGCCGGGCTTGCGCTCGGCGGCGAGTTCACGCGCGGCCTGCTTGCGGCCGGGTTCGCCCAGGAAGTCGGCGATCGAGCGCCAGATCTTGCTGACCTCGCCGGGCATCCCGGGAGTGTTGGCGAACGACTGGGCCTGACGGAGCAGATCGGCCGAGACCTTGCCGTCGGGTCCGGGTGTCGCCACCGAACCGATGATCGCGGGTGCGAACGCGCCGAGCGAGTCCAGAACGCGCTGATCGACCTTCGGGGCTGGTGCGGCCTGTGCGGCAACCGGCAGGGCGAGCGAGGTGGCCACCGCCAGCGCCGACACGGCGACGAGGAGGCGACGAGTCCGGATTCGATGCGGGGCATTGCCGGGCCGCAACCTCGGTGGCCGGGAGAAACGCACTGGTGTGTCCTAACGGTCGTGGCGCCGGCGGGAGAGCCGTGCTGCGCCTCGTGGTCGTGTCATCCGCCCGGGTGTCGGGTCGCGACAGTCCATCCTCTCACCCGAGTCGTCGCGGGTCATTCTAAGCCCCCTGCGGGTTCCAATGTCCAGGCCGTGACGGCGTTACGGGTGAGGTTTATGTGGTTATTGATGCAATTGTTACTGAAGTGATGTCCGGTCGGTCGAATCGAGCACCCTGTCGGCAACCTGGTTGGATGAAGAGAATTCGGGGAACACGGACGGGTCGAACAGGAGTCTGATGTGAACGAGCTGCGCACCGACGGCTTGCCGGGTCGTCGACGCGGGAGATCGCGACTGACGCGCGCGGTCGTCGCCGCGGCCGCGATCGCACTGGTGGCGACGACCGCGAGTGCATGCGCCGACGACTCGTCGTCGGGTGCCGAGGTCACGCTGCTCACCCACGACTCCTTCGAGCTTCCCGAGTCGGTGCTCGACGCGTTCCGCCAGGAGACCGGTCTGACCCTGAAGATCGTGAAATCCGGCGATGCGGGGCAATTGGCGTCGACGGTGTCACTGACACCGGGCGCACCCAAAGGGGACGCGGTCTTCGGCATCGACAACACCTTCGCCTCACGGCCGATCGACGCCGGCGCCCTGGAGTCCTACGAGTCGCCCGCCGCGGCCGACGGTGCCGCGGACTATGCGGTGCCCGGCGCGGAGGGGCAGCTGACGGCTGTCGACCGGGGCGACGTGTGCCTCAACGTCGACGACGGGTGGTTCGAATCCAGGTCGCTGACCCCGCCCGCGAGTTTTCGCGACCTGACCCGGCCGGAGTTCGCCGCGCTCACCGTGGTGACCGACCCCGCGACATCGTCACCGGGTACGGCGTTCCTGCTCACCACGGTCGGTGCGCTCGGAAACGGCTGGCAGGACTACTGGAAACAGGTCGTCGGTGGCGGTGCGACGGTCGTCTCGGGGTGGGAGGTCGCCTACAACCAGCTCTTCACCGCCGGCGAGGGCCGCGGCGACAAACCCATCGTGCTGTCCTATGCCTCGTCGCCGGCGGCCACGCCCGGGACGAGCGCGCTGCTGGACAGCTGCTTCCCCCAGGTCGAGTACATCGGCGTCCTGAAGGGCACCCGGAACTCCACCGGCGCACGTAAACTCGTCGACTTCATGCTCAGTCCCACTGTGCAGAAAGAACTTCCGTCGTCGATGTACGTCTACCCGGTGCAGCGCGACACGCCGCTCCCGGAAGGGTGGCCGGCGCGCGCGGAGGTGCCCGCCTGGATGTCGTCGCTGCCGCCCGCCACGATCGCGGAGAACCGCGAGATGTGGCTCGATCAGTGGCGTGCCGCGGTCGGCCGGTGATGCCTCGGTGACCCGAGCCGCGACGGCGGTGACCCGAACCACCCGGGCTGCCGGACCGGTGGCGCTGTGGGTGATCCCGGCTGTGTTCATCGTGGTGCTGTTCGCGTGGCCGGTCGTCGCGCTCGTCCGGCGCGCCGTGTCGATCGCCCGCGACTCGGGGACCGGCCTGGGCGAACTGCTCGAACGCACCGACGCGCTGGGACTTCTCGGCGTCACCCTGGGGCAGGCGGCGGCCTCGACCGTCCTGGCACTCGCCGCCGCGGCACCCATCGCGTGGTTGTTCGCCCGGGTCCGCGGGACCACCGCGGTCGTCCTCGCCGTCGTGGTCACGGTGCCGTTCGTGCTGCCGACGGTCGTCGTCGGCGTGGCGTTCCGCTCACTGCTGTCCGGCCCGTTGGCATTCCTGCACATCGAGTCCGGGCTACCGGCCGTGCTCGCGGCGCATGTCTTCATCAACGTCGCCGTCGTCGTGCGCGTCGTCGGCGCAGCCTGGCGCAACCTCGACCCACGGCTGCTGGAGGCGGCACGGTCGCTCGGCGCGAGCCGGATACGGGCGACGCTGACCGTGGTCGTGCCGCGACTCGTGCCCGCGATCGCCTCGGCCGCAGCGCTCATCTTTCTCTTCTGCTCCACCAGTTTCGGTGTCGTGATCATCCTCGGCGCCGGTGAGCTGCGCACCCTGGAGACCGAGATCTACACCCAGGCCATCGGGTACTTCCGGATCCCCGAGGCGGTCGCGCTGTCGATGCTGCAGATCGTCGTGGTCCTCGCCGCGCTGCTGCTGACGCGGGTGTTCGCCGACCCGGCGGGCCGAGGATCGGGTGGCGCCGGGCGACGGACCGAACGCGACCGCAGGGTCGCCGGCGGCCGGTGGACGCGGCCGGCCGTCTGGGCGGTCGGGGTGTGGACGGCGCTGCTCCTCGTCGGGCCCGTCCTGGTGCTGGTGGTGCGGTCGGTCCGGCCGGTCGCGCACGGCGACTGGACGCTCGCCGGTTATCGCGCACTGGCCGAACCGGTCAATGGCGTGACACCGCTGGAGAGTCTGCGCTATTCATTGGTGACCGCAACCGCGGCGACCGCGATCGCTCTGGCGGTCGGGACCCTCGCCGCCGTCGCGTTGCACCGGGCACACGGGCTGGTCGGGGCGATCGGGTCGGCCATCTCGCTCGTGCCACTCGGGATCAGTGCTGTCACACTGGGATTCGGATACCTGATCGTGCTGGCATCGCTACCGTACGAGATCGCTGCGTCACCCGCGGTCATCCCGCTCGTCCAGGCGCTCATCGCCATACCGGTGGTCATCCGCATCATGATGCCCGCCCTCGAATCGGTTCCCGCCCGGCTCCGGCATGCGGCGGCGACGTTGGGGGCCAGACCGATTCGGGTGTTCGCCACGGTCGACCTGCCGATCGTCGGCAGGTCGATCGGAGCAGCCGGCGGTTTCGCCTTCGTCATGGCCCTGGGCGAGTTCGGCGCCACCAGCTTTCTCGCACGCGCCGACACGACCACCCTGCCCGTGCTGATCGGGTCCGCCCTGAACCGGCCGGGCGCCGACAACCTCGCGACCGCCATGGCCGCCTCGGTGGTCCTGGTCGTCGCGACGGTGCTCGCCGTCGTCGTGGTCGAGGCGTTCCGTCCGCGCTTGGAGGTTCCACTGCTGTGACCTCGGGGAATTCATTGGAAGTCAGTGACCTCACCGTCGCCTATGGGGGTGACACCGTCATCGACGGCCTGTCCTGGCGCATCGGGGGAGAGGGTTCGCTCGTGACCGCGATCCTCGGCCCGTCGGGGTGCGGAAAGTCCACACTGATCCGGGCGATCGCCGGGCTCGAGTCACCGGTCCGGGGAACCGTGCGGTTCGGCGGTGTCGACCTCGCCGGTGTCGAGGTCCATCGCCGGGACTTCGGCGTCGTCTTCCAGGACGGGCAATTGTTCGGCGGACGCAGCGTCGCGTCGAACATCGGATACGGACTCCGGATGCGGCGCTGGTCGCGCCGCGCCATCGCCGAACGAGTCGGCGAGATGCTCGACGTCGTCGGCCTCGCCGGCTACGACACGCGTCTCGTCGACACCCTGTCGGGCGGCCAGGCGCAGCGGGTCGCACTTGCGCGCGCGCTGGCCCCCCGCCCGCGTCTGCTGTTGCTCGACGAGCCGCTCGCGGCCCTCGATCGTCGTATGAGAGATGAACTGGCCGTGGAGATCTCAGAGATCGTCCGAGCGGCAGGCGTCCCGACGATGGTGGTCACGCACGACCATACCGAAGCCGCGACCATGGCCGACGAGATCGCGGTGATGCGGGACGGGGTGATGATCCAGACCGACGCCCCGGCGGCGCTGTGGCGACGCCCGGTCGACGAGTGGACCGCGCGATTCCTCGGCGCCACCACCGTCATCGACGCCCAGGTCCGGTCGGGCGTGGCCGACACCGTGCTCGGTGGGATGCCGCTGGACCTTCCCGACGGCTCCCGCAGGCTCGGTCTGAGGCCCGAGTCGGTGTCGGTCGGCCCACTGTCCTCCGGAGAGGTCGAGGACGCGGCGGCGACCGTCGTGCTCGTCGCCGAACTCCCGGCCGGTCCGCGGGTGCGCATCGACACCCCGATCGGCGAGATCGACGCCGTGACGAACACTTCGGTGGCCATCGGTGACCGGGTGCGGATGCGTCTGGTGCCCGAGCGGGTCGCGGTGATCGGGCCGTGACGACGCGCGCGGTGGGACGGACGTGGCCGTGCCGGTGACGCGACGCGACCTGCTCGTCCCGCCGGGTCTGATGATCGTCGGTGCGACGTCGATGTACCTCGGGGCGGCTGTCGCCGTGGGCCTGTTCGATGTCATCGCCCCGGCCGCGGTCGCCTGGTTGCGGATCGCCGGGGCGGCCCTGGTGTTGCTGCTGTGGGTGCGGCCGCCCCGGACCGCGTGGCGCTGGGGGCGACTGCGCCTCGCGGCCTGTTTCGGGCTGATCACCGCGGGGATGAACATCGCGTTCTACGAGGCGCTCGCGCATCTGCCGCTGGGAACGACCGTCGCCCTGGAGTTCCTGGGGCCGATCGTGGTGGCCGCGTTGGGCTCGGCGACGCGTCGCGATGTCGCCGCCCTCGTCCTGGCGGCGGTCGGCGTGGTCCTGATCGCCGATGTCCGGTGGTCGGGAACGGCGATCGGCGTCGTCCTGGCGCTCACCGCGGCCGCCTGCTGGGCGGGGTACATCGTCCTGGGCAAGCGCGTGGCGGCGCGAGGCGCCGGCGTCGAGGATCTGGCGACGGGTTTCGCGGTGGCCGCGTTGCTCACCGCGCCGCTCGCGTGGTGGGTGGCCGACGCGGTGCGCGAGGGTGCTGCGCTGCCGGTCGTGCTGGCCCAGGGCCTCCTGCTGGGCATCGCGTCGACCGCGGTGCCGTACGCCCTGGACCAGGTGGTGCTGCGGCGGGTCGGCCAGGCGAGGTTCGCCATTCTGCTCGCGCTGCTACCGGTGACCGCGTCGGTGATCGGCCTGCTCGCGCTGGGACAGGTCCCGCGGCCGCTCGAGGCGGTCGGGATCGCGTTCGTCGCGGTGGCCGTCGCGGTCCGATCGGTCGACGACGACCGGCTCGCCGAACGCGAGGGGGACATCCCGCCGGGGTGAGGTCGGGCTCAGGCCGCGCGCGCCTTCTTCAGCGCCTTGTGGAGTTCTTTTTTCGACATGTCGGAGGTGTCGAGCTTGCGCATCCGGTGGATGACCACCGGACAGCGGACGCAGCGCGTGGAACTCCGGCAGCACTTCTTCTTGGGCTTCAGAGAGCCCACTTTGGTCGGGTCGACCTTGCCCATACGGCGAGGTTAGCAGACCCTAACTAGACCGCTTCCGGGTGCTGTGATCGCGGTCTCACCGTCCGAGCCGATACTCTGTCACATTGAATCCCTAGGTGATCTGCTCCCCGCGCCGGTCAGAGCCGTTCGGATGCGAGCGTCGCCGACGTTCCGCAGTCGAGCCGAGCGCCGGCCGCCGCCGCAGGTCCCCACCCACACGAAAGAGAGCCAGTGAGCGCTGCCCCCACCTTCCGCAACGTCGCGATCGTCGCGCACGTCGACCACGGAAAGACCACACTCGTCGACGCCATGCTGCGCCAGTCCGGCGTCTTCGGCGAGCGCGCCGAGGTCGTCGACCGGGTGATGGACTCCGGTGACCTCGAACGTGAAAAGGGCATCACCATCCTCGCCAAGAACACCGCGGTCCACCGGCGCCAGCCGGACGGCACCGAGGTCGTCATCAACGTCATCGACACCCCCGGCCACGCCGACTTCGGTGGTGAGGTCGAGCGCGGTCTGTCGATGGTCGACGGTGTGGTGCTCCTCGTCGACGCCTCCGAGGGCCCGCTGCCGCAGACGCGCTTCGTGCTCCGCAAGGCGCTGGCCGCCGAGCTGCCGGTGATCGTCGTCGTCAACAAGACCGACCGTCCCGACGCCCGCATCCAGGAGGTCGTCGACGAGACGCAGGACCTGCTGCTCGATCTGGCCTCGGACCTCAGCGACGAGGCCGCCAAGGCCGCCGAGCTGGTCCTCGAACTCCCGGTGCTCTACGCCTCGGGCCGCGCGGGCAAGTGCAGCACCGTCCAGCCCGCCAACGGCGAGGTCCCGTCGGGGGAGAACCTCGACGACTTCTTCAACGTCCTGCTCGAGCACGTCCCGGCGCCCAAGGGTGACCCGGAGGCCCCGTTGCAGGCGCACGTGACCAACCTCGACGCCTCGGCGTTCCTGGGTCGTCTGGCGCTCGTCCGCATCCACAACGGCACCCTGCGCAAGGGTCAGCAGGTGGCCTGGTGCCGCGAGGTCGACGGCGAGGCCGTCGTCGAACGCGCCAAGATCACCGAACTCCTCGCCACCGTCGGCGTCGAGCGGGCACCGGCCGAGTCGGCATCGGCCGGCGACATCGTCGCCGTCGCCGGTATGCCGGAGATCATGATCGGCGACACGCTGGCCGACGTCGACAACCCGCAGCCGCTCCCGCGGATCACCGTGGACGAGCCCGCCATCTCGGTGACGATCGGAACCAACTCGTCGCCGCTGGCCGGCCGCGTCTCGGGTCACAAGCTGACCGCCCGCATGGTCAAGTCGCGCCTGGACGCCGAGCTGGTCGGCAATGTCTCGCTGCGCGTGCTCGACATCGGCCGCCCGGACGCCTGGGAGGTGCAGGGACGTGGTGAGCTCGCGCTGGCGATCCTCGTCGAGCAGATGCGCCGCGAGGGTTTCGAGCTGACCGTCGGCAAGCCCCAGGTGGTCACGCGCAAGGTCGACGGCAAGGTGCAGGAGCCCTTCGAACACCTGACCGTCGACGTCCCCGAGGAGTACCTCGGTGCGGTGACCCAGCTGCTGGCCGCCCGCAAGGGCCGCATGGAGCAGATGAACAACCACGGCACCGGGTGGGTCCGGATGGAGTTCATCGTTCCCTCACGAGGCCTGATCGGTTTCCGCACCGACTTCCTCACCGAGACGCGCGGCACCGGTATCGCCAACGCCGTCTTCGACGGATACGACGCCTGGGCCGGCGAGATCCGCGCCCGCCACACCGGCTCGCTCGTCAGCGACCGCGCCGGCACGGTGACCCCGTTCGCGATGATCCAACTGGCCGATCGCGGCACGTTCTTCGTCAACCCGGGCGACGACAGCTACGAGGGTCACGTCGTGGGTATCAACCCGCGTCAGGAAGACCTCGACATCAACGTCACCCGCGAGAAGAAGCTGACCAACATGCGGCAGTCCTCGGCCGACGTGATGGAGACCCTCGCCAAGCCGATGCAGCTCGACCTCGAGGCGGCGATGGAGTTCTGTGCCGCCGACGAGTGTGTCGAGGTGACCCCGGAGGTCGTGCGGGTGCGTAAGGTGCACCTCGACTCGAACACGCGGGCACGTGAGCGTTCGCGGGCAAAGTCCCGAGACGCCGCCGTCGGATCCTGACCGCGGCCGGCGATCGGGGCGGTGGCCTCGACACGTCTTGACGGACCGAGCAGCTTCTTTGTCATGGGGGTATCCGAGGTGAATCGCGCGAGACCACGTCCTGGCCGCGAGGCCGCGAACCGGGTCCGTGGCCGGATCCTCGGTGTGCTCTCGTGCGGTGTCGCGCTGCTCGTCGTGCTGACGGCGTGCATGTCCGATCCGCCGCCCCCGGTCCGCGACACGGGGCCACCGCCCACCCCGACCGAGTACCCGGTGGAGAAGACGATCTACATCGCCACCGACTCGGTCGGCTCGGGGTTCAATCCGCACATCGCCGCGGACCAGAACCCGGTGACCACGGCGGTCGCGGCGATGACGCTGCCCAGTGCCTTCGCCCCGGTCCAGACACCGCGCGGGACGGTGTGGGAGCTCCAGCGTTCGTTCGTGACCTCCGCGGAGGTGACGTCGCGCGCGCCGTTCACGGTCACCTACCGCATCCACACCGACGCCCAATGGTCCGACGGCCTCCCGGTGACCGGTGACGACTTCAACTTCTTGTGGCAGCAGATGTCCCGGCAACCCAATGTCGTGGCTCCGGCCGGTTACCGACTCATCGATTCGGTGCAGTCCAGCGAGGGCGGCAAGGTCGTCGAGGTGCGGTTCGAGCGGCCGTATCCGGCCTGGCGAGAGCTCTTCACCGGGCTGCTGCCGAGCCACGTGCTGAAGGGTGCGCCCGCGGGTTTCCAGACCGGGATGGACACCGGCAAGCCGGTGTCGGCCGGTCCCTACGCGATCGTGGGCATCGACAAGACCCGGGACGAGGTCCGGCTCGCCCGCAACGATCGCTACTGGGTGACACCGCCGCGGCTGGATCAGATCGTGCTGCGTCGCGCGGGCACCGAGGCCCAGATGCTCGACTCCGTGCGCTCCGGCGATTCGGCCGTCGTGGCCCTGGGTGCCTCGCCGGCCACCGACGCCGAACTGACCGCCCTGCCCGGTCTGGAGACCGCGCGCAGCCTGACAGCGCGATCGCTGGGCGTCAGCGTGAACGCCCGGACCGACGCGATGAGCTCGGTCGAGGTCCGGCGCGCGATCCTCGGGCTGATAGACCCGCGGCTGACGACCTTCGCCGGTGCCGGGGACTGGGTCGTCGAGCCGTACGCCAACACGGTCTTCGCGCCGTCGGACCCCGGTTATTCGCCGGTGGACCGACCGCGTGCCGGACCGGCCGAGATCGACGCATTGCTGGCCGGCGCCGGTTATCGTCGCGCCGCGCCGGAACCGGTCGGTTCCGCGTCCCCGGTGCCCGCGCCGTCGTCCGAGTCGCCGTCGTCCGAGTCGCAGTCCTCGTCCCCCTCCCCGTCCCCGTCCGGTTCATCCCCGGTCCCGGGTTCGGGCGAGGCCCCGATCGAAGGGCTGGCCGAGGTGCCGGAGCTGCCCGAGGGCATCCTGGCGTTCCAGCGAGACGGTCAGGACCTCATCGTGCGTGTCGGCGCGGTCGCCGGCGATCCACGGACCACGTCGGCCGCGTCGAGCATCGTCGACCAGCTCCGCGGCGCGGGGGTGCGCGCGCAGGTCGTCACACTCCCCAACAGTGAGCTGTACGGTTCGGCCCTCACCAACAAGCGCGTCGACCTGGTGGTCGGGTGGTCGGGGCTCGGCGTGCCGCCGGCGGCATCGCTCGCCTCGCAGGTCGACTGCAACCAGCCCAAACCCGGCACCGAACCGTCGCCCGCGACGCCGCCGACCCCCACCAGCATCGCGCCGAGCGGCGGCGATCCCGGGGACAGCTACGCCAGCAACATCTCCGGACTGTGCGACCCCCGTCTGATCGAGCTCGCACGGACCGCGCTCTCCGAGGACGACCCGGTGCCGACGCTGAACGAGGCCGAACCGCTGCTGGCCGCCCAGGCCGTCTATCTGCCGCTGTACCAGGACTCGATGGTCGTCGGAACCACGTCCGCCGTGCGCGACGTCCCGCTCACCGGACCCATCCAGGTCTCGATCTTCGGGACCGCGGTGGACTGGGAGCTGTCGTGACCGGTACCTCGGACGGTCGCCGATTGCTGCTCGTCCACGCGCATCCCGACGACGAGACGATCATGACCGGCGGCACCATCGCCCGGTATCTCGCGGAGGGCGTCGACGTGCGGGTCCTGACCTTCACGCTGGGCGAGGAGGGCGAGGTGATCGGTGACGAGTGGGCCCAACTGGTCGCCGACGGAGGTGCCGACCAACTCGGTGGTTTCCGGGTCCTCGAACTGACACGGGCCCTGGCCGAGCTCACTCCCGACGGCCGGGCCCCGCTGCGGCCGCGATTCCTCGGCGGCGCCGGACGCTGGCGGGATTCCGGAATGGCCGGCGCGCCGTCCGCGAACCACCCGCGCGCACTCGTGCGGGCACCGTTCGACGAACCGGTCCGCGCACTGGTCGATGTGCTCACCGAGTTCGCACCCCAGGTGGTCGTCAGCTACGACGCCTCGGGGACGTACGGACATCCCGACCACAAGCTCGTGCACGAGGTCACCGCGGCCGCGGTCGCCCGCGCCCGCGAATTGGGCCGGGGCCCCGTGAAGGTCTATGAGTCGGTGACCGAACGCAGCGCCCTCGAGTCCGGTCTGGCCCGGGCCGTCACGGTGCCCGACGACTGGCGGATGCCCCGTGCGGGGGAGTTGCCGAGCTACCCCGATGCCGACATCACCACCGAGATCGACATCAGTGCGTACCTCGACCGCAAGGTTGCCGCCCTGGCCGCCCATGCCACCCAGGTGACCGTCGCCGCGTCGGGTACCGAATACGCGCTGTCGAACAACATCCTGCAGCCGATCGCGAGCGCGGAGCACTACATCCTCACCGAACCGGAACGCCACGAGTCGCTCGATGCCCCGGACGACCCGGGCGCACGTGAGTCGGACCTGTTCGCCGGGATCGACTGAGACCCGGGATCGATGAAGCCGATGACACGTTCCACTCGCCCCGCGCCGGGGTCCGTCCTCGACCGGGTCCTCCTCGGATTCCTGATCGTCGACGGGTTCGCCATCGGACTCCTCGGCGTCGCGTTCACCTATCAGCGTTTCGGTGGCGTCGCTCTGCCGGTCGCCGCCCTCGTCGCCGGTGTGGTCAACGCGGTCCTGCTCTGGCTCGCGGCCGCCTTCACCGCCACCCCGTGGCGGTACGGCCCACTCGCCGCGTGGGGACTCGTGGTCGTAATCGCCGGCGGGCTCCCCGGTCCGGGCGGTGATGTCGTGCTCTCGATCAGCGGCGGCTACCTGGTGCAGACATTGCTGCTCCTCGTCCTCGGGGTCGGGCCGTGCGCCGCGCTGGCCTGGACCGGTCGGCTGCCCGAGCCCGACTGACCGCACCTGCGCGGGGGCGCTCTGCGCTGCACTGCGGCGGGCGGCGTTAGAGTGAGAGACATGCTTCTGCGCGCGTGGGCCGAAGACATCCTGGCCCCGAACGAGCGCGTCACGGCCGCATTGAGCCGTGTTCGTGACGACCCGACACTCGGGGCCGACGCCCTCGACGATGACGGCTGGGTCGCGCTGCTCGGCGCTTGCGGCGCGCACCTCGACGAACTGTGCGATCTCGCCGACTCCGTGCGCCGTCACGTCACCGACCCGGATGCGCTGACCTTCGTGGTCAACCGCAACTTCGACACCGGCGTCGTCAGTCGTCTCGGGCCCGACGACCCGGGGTTGGACGAGCTGGTGGCCGAGGCGGTCGGGCTCGGCGCGACCGAGATCTGCATGCAGGGTCCACTGCCCGCCGAGTTGCCGGCCGACGGGTACGTCCGGCTCGTCGAGGAGATCACCGGTACCGCCGACGGGTTGCACCTGCACGCCTACCGGGCCCCGGAGATCGTCGACGGCGCCGAGCGTGCCGGGGTGTCCGTCGCCGAACATCTCGAGCGGTTGCGGTCGGCGGGCCTGGGATCGGTGCCGGGGACCGCCGCCCAGATCCTCGACGACACCGTCCGGGCGACGCTGTCACCCTCCGGCTCGGCCCCACCGGTCGGCAGCTGGGTCGACGTCATCGAGACAGCCCATCGCGTGGGCCTCTTCTCCACCGCGACGATGCTCTACGGACACGTGGAGACGCCCGCGCACCAGATCGCACATCTGCGCCTGCTTCTCGAGATACAGCGTCGCACGGGCGGTTTCAGCGAGCTGATCCTGATGCCGCTGCTGCCCGAGAACGTTCCTCCCCACCTCGCCGGCTCCGCCTCGCGGACGGCGTCGGAACGGGAGACCCGCGCGTTGCATGCCGTCGCCCGGCTCATGTCCGCGGGCCTCCTCGACCATCTCCAGGTGGCCTGGACGAAACTCCCGGCCGCCACCGTCGATCTGGTGTTGCGCGGCGGGGCGGACGATCTGGGTGGTCTGCTGCTCGACGGCGCGCTGATGCCGGCCGCCGGCCCGGAAGCGGGTCGCGTGCTCGACGCCGCCGCCGTCGTCGACATCGCGGCGCGCGCCGGACGCACACCGCGTCAGCGCACCACCCGCTACGAGGAGCCCGGATCCGATCGGCAACTCCCGCTGCCCCAGGTGTCCGCGTGAGTGGGACACCCTCCGCGGTCGGGTCGTCGACCGCAACGCGGCAGCCCCCGCTGACCATGGACGACGTCGATGTCGTCATCATCGGCGCGGGCTTCGCCGGCCTCGGGATGGCAACGCAACTCGCGCGTCGCGGGCGGGAATCGTTCGTCGTGCTCGAACGGGCCGACGGAGTGGGGGGCACGTGGCGCGACAACACCTATCCCGGTATCGCCTGCGACATCCCGGCACATCTGTACTCGTTCTCGTTCCGGCCACCCGCGGACTGGTCGACGCGGTTCCCGCGCGGTGCCGAGATCCGCGGCTACCTCGAGCAGATCGTCGTCGACGAACGGCTGGCCGATCACATCGAACTCAATCGTGAACTGCGCGAAGCTGTCTGGGTTGAGCGGGCCGCGCACTGGGTGATCACCGCGGCAGCGCCGGACGGAAGGTCCGCCACGTTCTGTGCGCGCACGCTGGTCCTGGCCGTGGGGCGGCTGTCGGAGGCGCGCATCCCCGACATCGACGGACTCGACACCTTCCCGGGGCAGGTCGTCCACACGGCCGGCTGGCACGACGAGGTCGCCGTGGCGGGGAAGCGGGTCGGGGTCGTCGGGACCGGCGCGTCGGCGGTCCAGCTGGTCCCGCACCTCGCCGACGTCGCCGAGGAGCTCGTCGTCTTCTGCCGCACCGCACCG
Source organism: Gordonia sp. KTR9 (assembly GCF_000143885.2). Classification (NCBI taxonomy): domain Bacteria; kingdom Bacillati; phylum Actinomycetota; class Actinomycetes; order Mycobacteriales; family Gordoniaceae; genus Gordonia; species Gordonia sp. KTR9. Next base: position 3,856,755 of record NC_018581.1, on the reverse strand, counting down.
TATGTCGTGCCTCGGGCGGACCGGAGCTACACCGACGACGAGCGCGCCGCGATGCTCGATCCCGTCGTCGCCTCCGAAGTGCGCGACCGACTCCTCGCCGAGGCCGACGTGGCATTCCGGCAGCGGCTCGGGCTGCATCCCGACATCGACGAGATCCGGGCGCGGGCCCGTGACCACCTGCACGGGCAGGTGGCCGACGCCGACCTCCGTGAGCAGCTGACCCCGGACTACGAGATCGGTTGCAAGCGAATACTTCTCAGCGACGACTTCTACCCGGCGCTGCAGCGGTCCAACGTGGTGTTCGAGCCGAGCGCACTGGCGTCGGTCACCGAGTCCAAGGCCACTGCGCACAGCGGTCACACCTACGACCTCGACGTGCTGGTGATGGCAACCGGTTTCGAGTCCGCGCGGCCTCCCGCGGCGTCGCGCATCACGGGACGGGCCGGCCGGCGGTTGTCGGAGCACTGGTCCGCGGGTATGACCTCCTACGCCTCGACCGTCGTCAGCGGATTTCCCAACATGTTCGTCCTCGACGGGCCGAACGCCGCACTCGGACACAACTCGGCGATCTACATGATCGAGACGCAACTCGACTACGTCGTGGGTGCGTTGGAGTACATGGCCGACAACGAAGTCGCGACCCTGGCGGTCTCGCCTGCGGCGGAGGACGCGTACACGCGCGAGATCGACGCGCGCAGCGAGTCGACGGTGTGGCTGACCGGTTGTGACAGTTGGTATGTCGACCCCGACAGTGGTCGCCTGACCCTGCTCTGGCCGGGCACCGCGGCCTCGTTCCGGGAACGCAACGGCACCTTCGACCCCCAGCCGTATGAACCAGATCCCGGCGACATCCGCACCGGAACACCCGAGGAGGGGGAGGAATGACCGACCAGACCACCATTCGTGCGGCGCTGGCCGCCGCCCGCGACCGGGCGCCGATCGGTCTCGACGAGGCCGAGGCGCTCCTGGCCTGTTCGGGAGACGACCTCGCCGAACTCCAGTCCATCGCCGGGGCGATCCGCGACGAAGGACTCGAGGCGGCCGGCAGGCCGCGTCAGATCACCTACTCCCGCAAGGTGTTCATCCCGCTGACCCGGCTGTGCCGCGACCGCTGCCATTACTGCACCTTCGTGACGGTCCCCGGGAAGCTCGCACGCGCGGGGGAGGGCCTCTACCTGGAACTCGACCAGGTCGTCGACCTTGCGCGACGAGGTGCCGAACTCGGTTGCAAGGAAGCTCTTTTCACCCTCGGTGACCGGCCCGAGGACCGGTGGCCGCAGGCCGGCGAATGGCTGGCCGAACGCGGTTACTCCTCGACGCTGGACTATGTGCGTGCCGCGGCGGTCGCGGTGCTGTCGGAGACGGGACTGCTGCCGCACCTCAATCCCGGGGTGATGAGCCTCGAGGAACTGCTCCGGCTGCGGCCGGTCGCGCCGTCGATGGGCATGATGCTGGAGACGACGTCACGCCGCCTGTTCACCGAGAAAGGCCAGGCGCACTACGGAAGTCCCGACAAGGACCCCCTGGTCCGCATGCAGGTGTTGCGCGACGCGGGCGCCGCACGCGTTCCGTTCACCACCGGCATCCTGGTCGGGATCGGCGAATCCCTCACCGAGCGAGCCGAATCGCTGCTGGCGATCGCCGATGTGCACGCCCGGGGCGGGCACATCCAGGAGGTGATCGTGCAGAACTTCCGCGCGAAGCCGGACACCGCCATGCGCTCGACCCCCGATGCCGAGATGACCGAGTTCCTCGCCGCCGTCGCGGTCGCCCGGATCGTCCTCGGTCCGCACATGCGGGTCCAGGCGCCGCCGAATCTGGTGTCGCCCGCCGAATGCGCGGCACTGATCGCGTCGGGCGTCGACGACTGGGGTGGGGTGTCGCCGTTGACGCCCGATCATGTCAATCCGGAGCGCCCGTGGCCCCACCTCGACGCCCTGGCCGCACGCACCGCGGAGTCCGATTTCGTTCTCGCCGAACGCATCACCGCGCAGCCGCCCTATGTCCTGAACGGTGCCGACTGGATCGACCCGGCTCTGACCCATCACGTCGCCGCACTCGCGGACCCGGTGACCGGGCTCGCCGTCGACACCCGACCGGCACCCCGTCCCTGGCCCGCGGTCGCCTGAGAACTGTTCTGCTCCCTGAGGTGCGAGCGAAGCGGAACTGTTCTGCTCCCTGAGGTGCGAGCGAAGCGAGCCTCGAAGGGTCAGTCGAGAACGGGTGCGAGGGCCTCGAACCCGCCGATGACGTCGGTCGCTCGATGGAGCCCGAGATCCTGCAGCGCCGCCGCGGCGAGGCTGGAGGTGTATCCCTGTGAGCACAGGATGATCCAGCGGACGTCGTGGTCGACGGCTTGGTCGATCCGCGCGTCGCTCTGCGGGTCGCAACGCCATTCGAGGACGTTGCGTTCGATCACGAGAGCCCCCGACGCCTCGCCCTCCTCGGCGCGCTGGGCAGCAGGCCGGATGTCGACGAGCACGGCACCGGCGGCGAGTTCGGCGGGAACAGCCGCGGCGTCGACGCGGTCCAGACGGGCCCGTGCCTCGGTGAGGACGTCGTCGATGGTCTTGGTCGGCCGCGTCCCGGTCATTCGGGTTCGTCGGTGAGAACAGTCCGGTTGCGGCGCAGGTGTCCGCCCTCGGAGATGTCGTAATAGGACATCGCGGTCAACGGCGGTGAATACGCGTGCACGCTGAGCGTGGGCGTCACCAGGGCAACGGGCTCCTCGTTCGGCGACGAGTCCGGCGTGGCCGCAACCGGATTTCGCACGACGTCGTGCACCCACCCGAGGGGGAAGGCGGCCTGGTCGCCGGCGTCGAGGATGCGCACCGCCAGATCGTCCCCCGTCCAGTGGTACTCGCGCAAGCTTCCCGACAGGACGGTCAGCGCGCCGAGCGAGCCGGCGTGGTCGTGGAGTTCGGTGGCCTCACCCGGCGTCCAGCTGATCAGCCACACGTCGACGTCGTCGTCGGCGTGCAGACGTGTCGACCAGCGGTGCCGCTCGTCCCACACCTCCGGAAGGAGTGCGTCGTGCCGGCCGTCGAGAACGTCCGCGACGCCCTGATCGGTGATGCGAAGGAGGTCGGCGGGCCGTAGCCGCGTCGGCAGGTGGCTGAGGGCGCGCGGAGCCGCGGTCACCGGACGCTCACGGAGCGACGAGGAGTTCCGCGCACGGCGGGCGGGGGAGAGGGACGGCGTCGAGGACGGAGATGCCCATTCGGTGCGGGCGAGTGTGGAGGTCATGGCGAATCCTTGCGAGGTCGATGGATGTGGTGTGGCCGATCGGTTCAGCAACAGCACATCGACATCGACCGCGCCGTGGGTCGGTGCGGCACCCGAGCGCATGCGCCCACGGGGCGGTGGCCCGTGAGGACGGATTCGTCGACGACGATCATGTGCCCGAGACTGCCCGCCGACCGCCGTGGCGTCGAGGTTTGGCGGCACGCTGAGCGAAACCCGGGACGTCGGGTTTGCCGCCCGAGTGTGATCCTCGTTACTCGAAGGGCGATCCAGGTGCTTCTCGACGGGGGCCGATTTCGTCGCAGCGTCCACCGGGGCGGATACTGTGGGGTGCGGTTCGACCAGCCCTCGGGCCGCACCGGCGCCGATGCCGGAGTGCTGTTCGACGCCGAACCGCGCTTCTCGTCGCGCCGACCCGGATCTTCCCTAGCGAAGGAGTGAGTGGTGACCTACATCATCGCGGAGCCTTGCGTCGACGTGTTGGACAAGGCTTGCGTGGAGGAATGCCCCGTCGACTGCATCTACGAGGGTGGACGCATGCTCTACATCCAGCCGGATGAGTGCGTCGACTGTGGTGCGTGCGAGCCGGTGTGCCCGGTCGAGGCGATCTTCTACGAGGATGATGTTCCCGACGAGTGGGAGCCCTACGTCAGCGCGAACGCCGACTTCTTCGACGACCTCGGTTCGCCGGGCGGTGCCAGCAAGGTCGGCAAGACCGATGCCGATCCGGCGTTCATCAAGGGCCTCCCGCCGATGAACGAAGAGGACTGACCGGCTCCGCATGAGCAGCTCCGTCTCCCGTGCGGCCGCACCGTTGCGTGTCTCCTCCACTCGTGTGAGCGGACGCCTGCCGGACTTTCCCTGGGACACGATCGCCGGCGCGAAGGCGACAGCCCAGGCTCACGCCGACGGCATCGTCGACCTCTCGGTCGGCACACCCGTCGACCCGGTGCCCGCCCTCATCCGCGACGCACTCGCCGACAGTTCGACGTTCCCCGGATATCCGACGACGACCGGAACGCGCGAGTTACGCGAAGCGGCCGCGGAATCGTTGATCCGACGGCACGGCGTCACGTCGCTCGACGAGACGGGCATCCTCCCGGTGATCGGGACGAAGGAGGCCATCGCCGGGCTCGCATCGACCTTCGGGCTCGGTGCCGGCGACGACGTGGTCATCCCCGAGGTCGCGTATCCGACGTATGAGGTGAGCGCCCTGCTCGCGGGTGCCCGGCCGGTGCGCGCGGATTCGACCGTCGCCCTGGGACCGATGAACCCGGCCCTGATGTTCATCAACTCGCCGTCGAATCCGACCGGCAGGATTCTCGGCCTCGACCATCTCCGCAAGGTCGTGGGGTGGGCACGCGAGCGTGGAACCGTCGTCGTCTCCGACGAGTGCTATCTCGGCTTGAGCTGGGAGGGCGAGCCGCTGTCGATCCTCGACCCCAGGGTCTGCGACGGCGACCACACCGGGCTGCTCGCGGTTCACTCGCTGTCGAAGATCTCGAACCTGGCGTCGTATCGCGCGGGCTTCTTCGCCGGCGACCCCGAGCTCATCGGTGAACTCCTCGCGGTCCGCAAGCATGCCGGACTCATCGTGCCGTTCCCGATCCAGGGGGCGATGACCGCCGCGCTGCGGGACGATGCCCATGTCGACGAGCAGCGCGAACGCTATGCCGCGCGCCGTCGTCTGCTGAAGGGTGCGGTCGAGGCCGCGGGCTTCCGGGTCGACCACTCAGAGGCGGGCCTGTATCTCTGGGCCACCCGGGATGAACCGTGCCGGGAGACCGTCGACTGGCTCGCCGCGCGTGGAATCCTCTGTGCCCCCGGCGATTTCTACGGGCCGGCAGGCGAACGCCATGTGCGCATGGCGCTCACCGCCACCGACGAACGCATCGGTGCGGCGGTCGCTCGTCTGGCCGGCTGAGTCCCGGCCTGGTCAGCCGCGCCCGCTCTTCTTCTGCAATCGGTCGATCTCTTCGGAGGCCTCCGCCTTGGTGAGGTCGGCCGAGATCGTCTCACCGGCCTCCCGCGCGAGGGTGTCGAGGTAGCTGCGCTGCGCCCCGGTCATCGGCTCGTCACCGGTCACCCAGTCGTCGGGATCCTTCTCGGTGGAGTTTCCGGCGCCTGCGCCGAGGACCTCGTTCTCGGTGTCGTTCGTCGAACGATTGTTCGATGTGCTCATGAGCCCACCATACGTCGGGATCGCCGATCCGGCCAGTGAGCGGCGATCCCTCCGAGGGACTCAGTCGTTCTTGTGCAGGGCCTCGTTGAGGGCGATGCCGTCGCCCTTCCACGGCACGACCTCGACCGCGCCGGTCAGGCTGTTGCGACGGAACAGCAGGTTGGACTGTCCGGACAGGTCGCGCGCCTTGATCTGGGTGCCGTCGGGCCCGGTGACCTTGGTGCCGGCCGTGACGTAGAGACCGGCCTCGATGACACAGTCGTCACCCAGCGGGATGCCGCAGCCGGAGTTCGCGCCGAGCAGGCACCGCTTGCCCAGCGCGATGATCTCCTTGCCGCCACCCGACAGGGTGCCCATCGTCGATGCGCCGCCGCCGATGTCGGAGCCGTCGCCGACGACGACACCCGCGGAGATGCGACCTTCCACCATCGACGAACCGAGGGTTCCGGCGTTGAAGTTGACGAAGCCCTCGTGCATCACGGTGGTGCCGGCCGCGAGGTGCGCACCGAGGCGGATACGGTCGGCGTCGCCGATGCGGACGCCCCCGGGCACGACGTAGTCGACCATGCGCGGGAACTTGTCGATCGAGTAGACGGTGACCGGTCCACGCGCGCGGAGCTTCGCCCGAACCGACTCGAAGTTCTCGACCGCACAGGGGCCGTGGTTGGTCCACACCACGTTGGTGAGCATTCCGAAGATGCCCTCGAGGTTGGCGCCGTGCGGGGTGATGAGCCGATGCGACAGCAGGTGCAGTCGCAGGTAGACGTCGTAGGCGTCGATGGGTGCGGCGGCGATGTCGGCGATCCCGGTGCGGACCGCGATGGTCTTCACCCCGCGGGCCTCGTCGACTCCCACCAGCTCACGGAGGTGGGCCGGCGTCGACTCCTCGTCGAGGGTCACCGTCTCCGCGGTCTCGACACCGTCGAGTTCGGGCTCGGGGAACCAGACGTCGAGGACGACGCCCGGAGTCGAACCCCCGTCGATCACGGTCGCGATGCCAGTTGCGTGTGCGCCAGTAGAAGTCACGACACGTGAGTCTAGGTGATCGATGCCGGACGTCCACGCCCCGCCACCGACGCCGCGGCGCCGACCCGTCGTCATCCATTCGGCCCAAAGACCTGGTCACGCGTAGTGCGCCGCTCGTAGGGTCGCCACCATGACCGGTCATCCGCAGCCACCCGCACCACCACGGCGCCGACGCCGGCGCTGGCCGTGGGTGCTCGGCGGGCTCGGCGTCGTGGTCATTGCGGCGCTCGCCGTCGGAGCCGCCGTCTTCCAGCCGTGGCTGATCTTCGTCGACACCGAGGTCGACGACGCGATCCCCGTGGCGGTCACCCCGACGACGTCGGCGCCGGGGCAAGCGCCTCCCGCCGGACCGGTGGTGGTCTCGCGGGGCGATCTGATCAGCCACGAACACTCGACCTCCGGGACGGTCTCGATCATCGAGCAACCGGGCGGGTCGCGGGTCCTGGCGATCGAGAACCTGGACACCACGACCGGCCCGGACGTCCACGTGTGGCTGTCGCAGGGGGATGTCGTCGAGGGATTCAGTGGCTGGCGCACGGCCGCCGGGGTCCCGCACGTCGACCTCGGCATGATCAAGGGGAACAAGGGCAACCAGGTCTACGAGATCCCCGCCGACGTCGACCTGGGTGACTATCCGTCGGTGTTTCTCTGGTGCGTGAAGTTCAGCGTCTCCTTCGGCGCCGCGGAGGTGGGCTCACTACGGTGAAGGGGTGAGCATTCCCGATCTCGACCTGACCGCCGACCCCGTCGACCTGACCGCCGCACTGGTCGACATCGAGAGCGAGTCGCGCAACGAGTCCGCCATCGCCGACGCGGTCGAGGCCGCCCTGCGAACGCAGACAACCGGTTTCGAGATCATCCGGCACGGCAACCGCGTTCTCGCGCGCACCGATCGCGGTCTCGCCCAGCGGGTCATCCTCGCCGGACACCTCGACACCGTGCCGGTCGCGGGCAACCTCCCACACCGTCGTGAGACCCATCCCGAGGAGGGCGACGTCCTGCACGGATGCGGGACCGTCGACATGAAGTCCGGTGACGCGGTGTTCCTCCACCTCGCGGCGACGCTGCCCGAGCCCGCCTCGGATCTGACACTCGTCTTCTATGACTGCGAGGAGATCGCGGCGGAGTTCAACGGCCTGAACGACATCGAGCGCGAGCTCCCCGAGTGGCTGGCCGGCGACGTGGCGATTCTCGGCGAGCCCACCGCGGGGCTCATCGAGGCGGGGTGCCAGGGAACGCTGCGGGTTCGTCTGTCGACGACGGGCACCCGTGCGCATTCGGCCCGGTCGTGGATGGGCGACAACGCCATTCACAAACTCGGCGGTGTCCTCACCACGCTGGCGGGTTATCGGGCCCGCCGGGTCGACATCGACGGCTGTGAGTACCGCGAGGGGCTGTCCGCGGTCGCGGTCGGTGGCGGCGTCGCCGGTAACGTGATCCCGGACGCCGCGCACGTCGACGTCAACTTCCGCTTCGCGCCGGACCGCTCGGTGGACCAGGCGCTCGATCACGTGCGCGAGGTGTTCGCCGCCGATCTGGCCGACGGCACCCTCGGGCTGGAGGTCACCGATTCCGCCGCCGGCGCCCTGCCCGGGCTGGCGCATCCGGCGGCCGCGGCGCTCGTCGACGCCGCGGGCGGGCGCTTCCGCGCGAAGTACGGCTGGACCGACGTGTCCAGGTTCTCGGCGCTCGGGATCCCGGCCGTGAACCTGGGTCCCGGCGACCCCAACCTCGCGCACCGCGTCGACGAACGAGTGCCGGTGGAGCAGATCCGCGCGGTGACCGAACTGCTTCGCGCGTACCTGTCCTGACCTGGCGAGACCGTCCGGTCCGGGCGGCGCTGCTAGCGTGACCGCCATGTCGACCACGCCCGATCCCGCCGCAGCCGTCAACGAGGCCGACGAGGCCGGGGACGCCGACACCTGCTACGTCGGACCGATCCGGATCCGTCGAGACCAGCAGGGCAAGACCACCGACCGCCGGTTGCTGGAATGGGTCGACCCGCGCGACGCCGCGCGTCGTTCCGACCGGACCATGCGTGACTCCTGGCGCGTCCTGCGCATCCAGTCCGAGTTCGTCGCCGGATTCGACGCGATGAGCGAGGTCGCCGAGGCCGTGACGGTCTTCGGCTCGGCGCGACTGCATCCGGATTCGCCGGAGTACGCGCTCGGCGTGCGCGTCGGCCGGGCGCTGGGCGAGGCCGGCTACGCGGTCATCACCGGCGGCGGACCCGGTGCGATGGAGGCTGCGAACCGGGGTGCGCACGAGGCCGGGGCGGAGTCGATCGGACTCAACATCGAGCTGCCCTTCGAACAGGGCCTCAACCCGTGGGTCAATCTCGGCATGAACTTCCGCTACTTCTTCGTGCGCAAGACGATGTTCGTCAAGTACGCGCAGGCGTTCGTCTGCCTTCCCGGTGGGATGGGCACGCTCGACGAGCTCTTCGAGGCGCTGACCCTCGTGCAGACCAAGAAGGTCGTCCGGTTCCCGATCGTGCTGGTGGGCAGTGACTTCTGGGGCGGGCTCCTCGCCTGGATGCGCGACGTCCTCGCCGCGCGCGGGATGATCTCGCCGGAGGATCTCGACCTGCTCACCGTGGTCGACGATCCCGATGACGTGGTGGCCGCCATCGAAGCAGCCACGCCCTGAGGGCCGATATGACCTCGCCGGGCCGCGATGGCACGATTGCCCGGTGAGTGCTGTCTGTGTCTATTGCGCGTCCGGTCCCGTCGACCAGCCCTACCTCGATCTCGCCGCCGAGGTGGGGCGGACACTGGCCGAGCAGGGGCACGTGGTCGTCTCCGGTGGCGGGAACATCTCCATGATGGGAGCGCTGGTCAACGCCGCTCGCGAGGCCGGCGGCCACACGGTCGGCATCATCCCGCGGGCGCTGATGAAACACGAGGTCGCCGATCTCGGGTCGGGTGAACTCGTCGTCACGGAGACGATGCGCGAGCGCAAGCGACTCATGGACGAGCGCGCCGACGGGTTCATCACCCTGCCGGGCGGTATCGGGACGCTCGAAGAACTCTTCGAGACCTGGACCGGCGGATACCTCGGAATGCACGACAAGCCGGTCGTCCTGCTCGATCCTTCCGATTTCTACGCGCCGTTGCTCGACTGGCTGCGAGAGTTGTCGACAACCGGTTTCGTCGCCCGTCGATCGCTCGACCGACTGCTCATCACGCGCTCGGTGTCCGACGCGGTGGAGTTGGCAACGGCCCGGTGAGGCCTTGCTACCGGCCGGTAAGGTAGCGCGAGGGTGCGCGGGGCACTCGAAACGCCAGCGGGAGAGCGGAGGGCAGATGTCCCCAGAGGTCGAGCAGGACAGTCGGCAGCAGAGTGTGAAGAAGACGGTCGGTATCCCCGACCTTCTTCGTGGTGTGGTGAAGATGGCGCCACACGCGACCGGGATGATCAAGCACGCACCGGGGCTCATCCGACGCCCACCCGAGGCCAAGCGCACGATCGGTTCGGTCTTCCAGAAGCACGCGGCCGAACACCCCGACCGGCCCTTCGTGCGGTTCGAGGGCCGCACGACGACCTACGGCGAGGCCAACCGCCGGGTGAACCGTTATGCCGCAGCGCTTTCTGCTGACGGCGTCGGCAAGGGTGACGTGGTGGCGCTGCTGTCCAAGAACTGCACCACCGACCTGCTGCTGATGCTCGCCACCGTCAAGCTGGGCGCGATCGCCGGGATGCTGAACTACAACCAGCGCGGTGAGGTGCTCGAGCACAGCGTCGGACTGCTCGAGGCGAAGGTCCTCATCCACGATCCCGACTGCGCGGAGGCCTTCGAGTCGATCCCGGAGTCGGTCCTGCCTCGGCACGTGTACGACTTCGCCGAATTCGACGCCGCCGCCGAGGGGCTCTCCGGGGAGAACCCCGAGGTCACCGAGCAGCTGCCCGCGTCGACCAAGGCCTTCTACATCTTCACCTCCGGCACCACGGGGATGCCGAAGGCGAGCGTGATGAGCCACAACCGGTGGCTGGCCAGCCTGTCCGGCATCGGTGGTCTGGCCGTCCGGTTGCGCCACAGCGACACGATGTACGTGCCGCTGCCGCTGTACCACAACAACGCGCTGTCGGTGTCGCTGTCCTCGGTCCTCGCTTCCGGGGCGTGCATCGCCATCGGACGGTCGTTCTCGGCGTCGAAGTTCTGGGACGACGTGATCCTCAACCGCGCGACGGCTTTCTGCTACATCGGCGAGTTGTGCCGCTACCTCCTCGCCCAGCCCGAGAAGCCCACGGACCGCCAGCATTCCGTGCACACGGTGGTGGGCAACGGCATGCGCCCGGACATCTGGGACGAGTTCCGCGAACGATTCGGCGTCGACCGTGTCGTCGAGTTCTACGGGGCCAGCGAACTCAACCTCGCCTTCGTCAACGCGTTCAGCGTCGACAAGACCGCCGGCTTCTGCCCGCTCCCGTACAAGATCGTGGAGTACGACGAGGAGGGGAACCCGAAGCGCGGCGACGACGGTCGGCTCGTGAAGGTCGGCCGGGGCGGCACCGGTCTGCTGCTCGCCCAGATCAGTGACCGGGTACCCGTCGACGGATACACCGACTCGGAGGAGACCGAGAAGAAGATCATCCGCGACGCCTTCAAGGACGGTGACGCCTACTTCAACTCCGGTGACCTCGTGCGCGATCAGGGGTTCGCGCACATCGCTTTCGTCGACCGGCTCGGCGACACCTTCCGATGGAAGGGGGAGAACGTCGCCACGACCCAGGTCGAAGGTGCGGTGGACTCCTACGAGGCCGTCGCCCAGTCGGTGGCGTACGGCGTCGAGGTCCCGGGAACCGACGGTCGTGCCGGAATGATCGCGATCAAGCTGCGCGAGGGTGCCGAGCTCGATCCGAGCGCGTTCGCCCGGCACCTCTACGACGCGCTGCCGTCCTACGCGGTACCGCTGTTCGTGCGGGTCGTCGACGACTTCGAGCAGACCTCGACCTTCAAGAACCGCAAGGTCGAGCTCCGCAAGGAGGGATACACCGACGCCGAGGCCGAACGGCTCTACGTGCTGCTCGGCAAGGAGAAGGGATACACCGACTTCTACGACGGCTACCCCGACGACGTCGCCGCGGCCAAGGTGCCCAAGGGGTGAGTCCGACCCCAGACGTGCCGGTGTCGCCGACGCTGTGCGGGCGTCGGGTGCCGACCGATCGCGCGCTGGTCATGGCGATCGTCAACCGCACGCCCGACTCGTTCTACGACCGGGGTGCGAGCTTCGACGACACCGCCGCCCAGGCGCACGTCGACCGGGTGGTCGCCGAGGGCGCCGACATCATCGACGTCGGCGGGGTCAAGGCCGGACCCGGTCGAGAAGTCGACGCCGCGACGGAGGCAGCCCGGGTCGTCGGGATGATCTCCTGGATCCGCGACCGCCACCCGGACGTGCTGATCAGCGTCGACACGTGGCGCAGCGAGGTCGCCGACCAGGCCTGCGCCGCCGGGGCCGACCTGATCAACGACACCTGGGCGGGGTTCGATCCCGAGGTGGTCGCCGTCGCCGCCGAACGCGGCGCGGGAATCGTCTGCTCTCACACGGGCGGCGCGGTGGTGCGTACGCGGCCGCACCGCGTCTCCTACGGGGATTCCGTCGACGCCGTGGTGGCCGATGTGCTCCGGGAGGTGACCTCCGCAGCCGACCGGGCGCTCGCGGCCGGGGTCCGTCGTGACTCCATCGTTATCGATCCGACGCACGATTTCGGCAAGAACACTCACCACGGGCTGGCTCTGTTACGCGGTGTGAAAGATCTTGTTAACACGGGCTGGCCGGTGCTGATGGCACTGAGCAACAAGGATTTCGTAGGGGAGACTCTGGGTACAGACCTAGCGCAACGATTGGAAGGGACTCTGGCCGCGACGAGTCTGGCCGCCGCCCAAGGCGCCCGGATCTTCCGCGTTCACGAGGTCGCAGCCACTCGTCGTGTGGTCGACATGGTCGCTGCCATCGCGGGAACGAGACCACCCGCCCGAACAGTCAGGGGACTCGCATGACCAAGCAGCAGAAGCGACGTAAGCCCAGCACCGTCAGCAGCCGGGACAAGGCCGCGGTGTGGCCGACAGTCGCACAGGCCCCGGGAACCGAGCAGCGTTGGTCGGCAACCCACACCTGGGAACAGCCGGAGTGGACGATCGACGAACTCGTGGAGGAGAAGCGCGGCCGGACGATCTCGGTCGTGCTCCCCGCGCTGAACGAGGAGGAGACCGTCGCCGACGTCATCGCCACGATCATGCCGCTGTACGGAACCCTCGTCGACGAGATCATCGTCTTGGACTCCGGCTCCACCGACGCCACCGCCGAGCGTGCGCTCGCCGCCGGCGCCCAGGTGGTCACCCGTGAGGAGGCGGTGCCCGAGCTGGACCCGGTGAAGGGCAAGGGTGAGGTGCTGTGGCGTTCGATCGCCGTGGCGACCGGCGACATCATCGCCTTCGTCGACTCCGACCTCATCGACCCGGATCCGATGTTCGTGCCCAAGATGCTGGGCCCGCTTCTGGTCAACCCCGAGATCCAGCTCGTGAAGGGCTACTACCGGCGTCCGCTGCGCACCGGAGGTACGCACGACGCCAACGGCGGCGGCCGTGTGACCGAGCTCGTCGCCCGCCCCCTCCTTGCCTCCCAGAAACCCGACCTCACCGCCGTCCTGCAGCCGTTGGGCGGCGAGTACGCCGGCACCCGCGAGTTGCTGTCGTCGGTACCGTTCGCGCCGGGGTACGGGGTCGAGATCGGGCTGCTCATCGACACCTACGACCGCTACGGCCTCGCCGGAATCGGTCAGGTGAACCTCGGCGTCCGGACTCACCGCAACCGCCCGCTGGTGGAACTGGGGGTCATGAGCCGGCAGATCGTCGGAACCCTCATGCGCCGATGCGGTATCGGGGACTCGGGCGTCGGGCTGACCCAGTTCACCGCCGAGCCCGACGGGTCGTTCACGCCGCACACCACCGAGGTCTACCTCGAGGATCGTCCGCCGATGAACACCGTGCGGGTCCTGGACGCGAAGACCGAGGAGATGGCCTCCTAACGCGTCCCAGACGCCGACCCGGCGACGCCGCGCACCTGCACCGAGAGCGAGCCGTCGTCGGGTCTGTGCTGTGCCGGACCCTCGTCCGGCGGCTTCTGTCAGGATGGATCTCATGCAGACGCTGCTGCTGTACCTGCTGATCATGGGGCTCGTCGTCGCGGTCGTGTTCGCCGTTGTCTGGTTCGTGTTCGGACGTGGCGAAGACCTGCCGCCGGTCGAGCCCGAGACGACCCTCACCAGACTGCCGTCGGTGGGGATCACCGGCGACGACGTCCGCGCGTTGCGCTTCGCGCAGACACCGCGCGGCTACAAGCAGGCCGAAGTCGACTGGGCGCTGGCGCGTCTCGCGCATGAGGTCGACGATCTCCGCTCGGTCATCGCGCGCCTGCGCGACCGCGAGCCGGTGCCCGGGACGCATCCGGACGACCCGGCCGCCGACGGCGCCGAGAACGCCGCGGGAGCCTGGCGGTCGGGCCCGCCGACGGCCCCGGGGTAGTCGCACACCGGGTTCTGCGCGGCGCGCGTGTCGCGCACTGGCAATCGTGTGAGACGCGGGCACGTATCATGTTCGGAGCAAGGACCTTGAAGGGAGCTTGAGAATGGCGGCAATGAAGCCACGTACTGGGGACGGCCCCCTCGAAGCGGCCAAAGAAGGGCGTGGAATCGTTGTCCGGATTCCGATCGAGGGTGGAGGTCGACTCGTCGTCGAGCTGACCGCCGACGAAGCAGCCGCGCTGGGCGAGGAACTCCGCGGGGTCACCGGCTGAACATGCCCCACGAGGGCAGTTCCCATGAGGCCCGGGCGGACACACCGACACCGCACCGGGCGCATGGCCTCAACTCGACCGTCGAGATCCTACGATGCCCGGTGTGCGCCGGGCCCCTTTCGGTCGACGCCACCTCGTTGCGTTGTCCCGCCGCTCACTCATTCGACATCGCGCGGCAGGGCTATGTCTCACTGCTCGACGGCCGGTCGGGCGCGTTGCGCGCCGACACCGCGGCCATGGTCGCCGCGCGGGCGCGGGTGCATGACGCCGGTTTCTTCGGCGCCGTGGTGGATTCCGTCGCCCGACGCGCCGCCGAGTTCGCGAGCGGACTCGCCAGGCCCGTGATTCTCGACGCGGGCGCCGGTGGCGGACACTATCTTCGCGCCGCGGTCGACGCGGGCGCAGCGGCGGGCGGTGTCGAACGCTCCTCCGTCGCCGGGATCGGCATCGACCTGTCCAAGTACTGCGCGCGGGCCATCGCCCGCGGCCCGCACTCACTCGCGGCGATCGTCGCCGACGTCTGGCGAGGACTGCCGGTTGTCGATGACGCTGTCTCGGTGGTGCTCTCGGTGTTCGCGCCCCGGAACGCCCCCGAGTTCGCCCGGGTGCTCGCGCCCGATGGCGCACTGATCATCGTGAGTCCGGGACCCGACCACCTCGCCGAGCTCATCGAACCGATGGGGATGCTGCGGGTGGACTCCGCGAAATCCGCACGTCTCCACGCCGCACTCGACGACGGTTTCGAGCTGGTCGACGAATCACCCCTGCGGTACACCGCGAGCGTCGACGCCGCTACCGTCGGTGACCTGGTCGCCATGGGGCCCTCGGCATTTCACTCCGAGGAGGCCGACATCCGCTCGCGGGCAGATGCCTTCGCGGGGACGGGACGCGTGCCGGTGACGGTGTCGGTCGTGATGACCACCTGCCGGCCGGCCCGCGGGCGACACCCCGGTCAGCGCCGGACGGACTCGTAGATCCCCAAGGTCTGCTCGGCGATCGTCGCCCAGGAGAATTCGGCGCCGGCGCGCTCGCGGCCGGCCGCGCCCATCGCCGCGGCCGCGGCTGCATCGGAACTGACCGCGTTCACCGTCTCGGCGAGATCGTGTTCGAAGGCCGCCGGATCGACGGGGTCGTACCGCACGAGGCGGCCGGTGACGTTGTCGCGCACCACCTCGGGGATGCCGCCGACATCCGACGCCACCACCGCGGTACCGCAGGCCATGGCCTCGAGGTTGACGATGCCCAGCGGTTCGTACACCGACGGGCACACGAAGACCGTTGCCGCTGTCAGGATCTCGCGAATACGCGGGAGCGGCAGCATCTCGCGCACCCAGTGCACGCCGGGGCGTGACGCGGACAGTTCACCGACGGCCCGCTCGATCTCGGCGCCGATCTCCGGGGTGTCCGGCGCGCCCGCGCAGAGGACGAGTTGGATCTCCGGGTCGAAACGGTGGGCGGCGGCGACGAGATGCGCCACGCCCTTCTGCCGGGTGATCCGGCCGACGAACGCGACGATGGGCCGGGTCGAGTCGAGCCCGAGGGCGGTGGGCGTCGAATCGGGCCCGAACGGGTCGTCGACCGGATACCACTGTGAGGTGTCGATCCCGTTGCGCACCACGTGGACACGCTCGGGGTCCAGGCGTGGGTAGGTGTCGCAGATCTCGGTACGCATACCCGAACTGACCGCGATGACGGCGTCGGCGTACTCGACCGCGTTGCGTTCGACCCAGCTCGAGACCCGGTACCCGCCGCCGAGTTGCTCGGCTTTCCACGGACGCGACGGTTCGAGCGAATGCGCGGTGAGCACATGCGGCACGTCGTAGAGCTGGGCGGCCAGGTGCCCGGCGAGACCGGTGTACCAGGTGTGGGAGTGCACGACGTCGGCGTCGGCCGCGCCGACAGCCATCCGCAGGTCGGCCGAGAGCGTGGTGATCGCCGCATTGGCCCCGGCCAGCCCCGGGTCGGGGGTGTACACCGCGGCGGTCTCCCGCTCGGCACCCATGCAGTGCACGTCGACGGTGATGAGATCGCGGAGATGGCGGACCAATTCGGTGACGTGGACACCGGCACCGCCGTAGACCTCAGGTGGATATTCTCGTGTCATCATCGCCACCCGCATGATCTCGACGCTAGTGCCATCGCGCGCAGTTCGCCATCGGTGCCGGTAAACGGTGGCCGCGGCCGGGACACGCCCATTCTTCCCGCCCGGTCATCTGGCCGACGGGTTCGATCGCGGTTAAGTTGGGGGAGTGAGATCTGAGCCGCACGTCCTCGGCATCGTCCTCGCAGGCGGCGAAGGCAAGCGTCTGTACCCGCTGACGATGGACCGTGCCAAACCTGCGGTGCCCTTCGGCGGCGCCTACCGGCTAATCGACTTCGTGTTGTCCAACCTGGTCAATGCCGGTTACGAACGCATTTGCGTGCTGACACAATACAAGTCGCATTCGCTGGACCGGCACATCTCGCAGACCTGGTGGACGTCTGGATTCCACGGCGAGTACATCACGCCGGTCCCGGCCCAGCAGCGACTAGGACCGCGCTGGTACACCGGCAGCGCCGACGCGATCTTCCAGTCGATGAACCTCATCACCGACGAACGTCCCGAGTACATCGTCGTCTTCGGCGCCGATCACGTGTACCGGATGGATCCGTCGCAGATGGTGGCCGCGCACGTCGAATCCGGCGCCGACGTCACGGTGGCCGGGATCCGCGTGCCGCGAGCGGAAGCCACGGCTTTCGGCTGCATCGACTCCGACGAGAGCGGGAAGATCACCCGCTTCCTGGAGAAGCCCACCGACCCGCCGGGCACTCCCGATGATCCCGACTCGACGTTCGCGTCGATGGGCAACTACGTGTTCACCACCGAGGCGCTGGTCGACGCGCTGCGAGCCGACGCCGCCGACTCGGACTCCGATCACGACATGGGCGGCGACATCATCCCGGCCTTCGTCAATCGCGACACCGCATTCGTCTACGACTTCAAGGACAACCAGGTCCCCGGTGCCACCGAGCGCGACACCGGGTACTGGCGTGACGTCGGAACCGTCGATGCGTTCTACGAGGCGCACATGGACCTGGTGTCGGTCCATCCCATCTTCAACCTGTACAACGGCCGCTGGCCCATCCGCGGTGAGACGCACAACCTCCCGCCCGCCAAGTTCGTCCAGGGCGGCGTCGCCGAGGACTCCGTGGTCGGGTCCGGCTGCATCATCTCGGCCGGCACGGTGCGCAATTCGGTGCTCTCGTCGAACGTCATCGTCGAGGACGGGGCGGTGGTCGAGGGCAGCGTGCTGATGCCCGGCGTGCGCGTCGGCAAGGGCGCGGTCGTCCGCAAGGCGATCCTCGACAAGAACGTCGTGGTCGGCGACGGCGAGCAACTCGGTGTCGACGTGAGCGCCGACCGCGAGCGGTTCTCGGTGAGCGCGGGCGGTGTGGTCACGGTGGGGAAGAACCTCCGCGTTTAGCGCGGCCGTCCGTCCCGTAGGGCCGCGCCGATAAGTGTCGCGATGTCGTCTCCGGCGTCGTCCGGCAGGGCGTCGACCGGCCACCAGCGCAGGTCCACCGACTCGTCGCTGCGCACGACGCGTGGGAGTCCGCCGTCGGACGTCGGAGCGGCGACCACGCGATAGCGGACGTCGAGGTGGCGGGTGGGGACCCCCAGCGAGCAGGTGATCGGGTGGGTGTGGAGATGCACGATCCCCCCGCCGGGATCCGCGGGGTCTGGCGTGTCCAGCACGAGTTCGGGCATGCCCGACTCCTCCCGCGCCTCACGCAGCGCCGCGTCGGCGATGGAGTCGTCGGTCGGTTCGCAGTGCCCGCCGAGTTGAATCCACTTCCCGACCCGGGGGTGCAGGGTGAGCAGGACGTGGCGGCGCGTGGCGTCGAAGACGATCGCCGAACCCGTCAGATGTCCCGGAGCGCTGGCTCGCAGGCATCCCTCCGGGGACGCCGCGAGGAAGGCGAGGTACGTGTGCCGGAGGGTGTCCTGCGCGGGATCGGGTGTCTCCCACCGGGTGAGGGCCTCGACGGCGGATGCGTGCAGCGACTCGGCGGTCACAGCTCGACGACCCAGTCCGCGGTCGGGGCGGGCTCGCGCAGCCCCGACGGCTCGAGGGGATGGCCGATGGCGACCGCGCCGAGTGGTTCCCAGCCCGGGTCGAGGTCGAGGACCCGGCGCACCGTCGGCGCGGCGAAGATGGTCGAGCCGATCCAGCAGCTGCCGATGTCGCGGACCGACAGTGCGGTGAGCAGGGTGGCGACCGCCCCGCCCGCTGCCACGGTGAACATCGTGTGCTCGGCCGCGTTGCGTCGTTCGTCGCGGTACTCGTGGACGCCGTCGGGAACCAGGAACGGGATCACCAGTTCCGGTGCGTCGTAGAGGATCTGGCCGCGCCGCAGCCGCTTTTCGATGGACTCGGCTGTCTTGGAATCCGATTCGAGATCGGTGCGCCACTCGTGCGCCATCGCGTCGAGCAGCTCGCGGCGCCGCGAATCCGACCGCAGCCAGACGAAGCGAACGGGATGCGTGTGGTGGGGGGCCGGGGCGGTGAGCGCCTCGCCGAGAGCAGCACGCAGCTCTTCGGGGTCGACAGGCCGGTCGGCGAAGGTCCGCACCGACCGCCGGGTGCGGACGGCCTCGCGGCGTCCCTGCGCGATCGCCTCGTCGGTACCGAGACGGAACAGGTCCTCGTCGTGGGGCCGGATCAGGTCGGCGGCGGTGGTCCCGTTCTCGGCCGGTGCGAAACCACGGACGACCGCGACGGGGACGGCCGCGAGTTTGCCCTTCACGAGGTCGGCCGCGGCGGCCAGCTCGTCGGCCACCGCGATCTCGGTGACGATCAACGGGTTTCCGTAATCGTCGACTCCGCCCTCGTACGGATGGGTGACGGCGATACCCGCGGCGCCGATGGCGACGTCGGTCTGCCCGGTCCGCCAGGCCCGGCCCATCGTGTCGGTGATGATCACCGCGACGTCGAGGCCGGTGGCGTCGGCGACGGCTCGCCGGAGCTCCGCCGCGCTGCGGTCGGGGTTCTCCGGGAGCAGAGCGAGCTGGTCGCTGCGCACGTTCGAGCCGTCGATCCCGGCCGCGGCCTGCACCAGGCCCAGGCGGTTCTCGGTGATCAGGGTCCGGTTCTTGCGTGCCAGCACGCGTACCGATTCTTGGTCGACGAGGTGACGGCGCAACGTGTCCCGCGCCTCGGGGTCGCTCGGCGCGTCGACCATCCGGCCTTCGGCCTTGGAGATGATCTTGCTGGTGACGACCAGGACGTCACCGGATTCGAGCCACGGTGCGGCGGTGAGGATCTCGCGGGCGACGTCAGAGCCGGCGGTGAACTCGGGCAGGCCGGTCACCGGACGGATCTCGAGGTGGCCCGGGGCACGATGGTCGGGGCGAGCGGTCACGCGCGGCCCTTGTTCGAATCGGGGAGCGGGACGTCGACGAGTGCGCACGCCGCGCGCACCATCTGGGCGGTGGCCGCGGGATCGGTCATGAGGAGGGGGGCGGCGCCGACGGCGATGCCGTCGACGGACGCGTGGTCGCCCTCGGCGATCAGCCATCCGTCCAGAATCCCGTTGCCGCTGCGGGCGCCGTAATGTCCGGCGATGCCCTCGGCCGAGGACTCGACCTCGATCACCGACAGGCATTCGTCGGCCATGCCGCGCAGCGGGCGGTTGTCGATGACCGGTGAGATGCCGACGACCGGGGCCTTCGTCTGGCGCAGCGCGCTGCGCATCCCGGGAACGCTGACGATCGCGCCGATGCTCACGACCGGGTTCGACGGTGCGAGCAGCACCACGTCGGCGTCGGCGATCGCGTCGAGGACGCCGGGAGCCGGAGTGGTGTCGTCCGAACCGACCTGTGCGAAGCCGAAGGTCGGGATCTGGGCGCGATGGCGCACCCACCACTCCTGGAAGTGGATCGCGACCCGTTCGTCGTCCTCGCCGTCGGGTTTGGCGACGACGACGTGCGTCTCGTGACGGTCATCGGTCACGGGTAAGAGCCGCACGCCGGGGTTCCATCGCCGGGACAGCGCGGCGGTGACATCGGACAGCCGATATCCCGCATCGAGCATCTGGGTGCGGATCAGGTGCGTGGCGAGATCGCGATCGCCGAGGCCGAACCAGTCCGGGTCGGCGCCGTAGGCGGCGAGTTCCTCCTTCGCGTGCCAGGATTCGTCGCGCCGGCCCCATCCGCGCTCGGGATCGATCCCGCCGCCGAGGGTGTACATACACGTGTCGAGATCGGGGCAGATGCGGACGCCGTGCATCCACGCGTCGTCGCCGACGTTCACGATCGCGGTGATCTCGTGTTCGCTCGCCTGGGCGCCGGACGCGTCGTCCTGGGGGACGGGGAACGCCGTCGGGCCGAACAATTCGCGCAGACCGAGGAGGAATCGTGCCCCTCCGACGCCCCCG
The DNA here is from genome assembly GCF_000143885.2 of Gordonia sp. KTR9. NCBI lineage: Bacteria > Bacillati > Actinomycetota > Actinomycetes > Mycobacteriales > Gordoniaceae > Gordonia > Gordonia sp. KTR9. The sequence continues at coordinate 3,836,088 of NC_018581.1, read as the reverse complement.
ACGAGTACGGTCACCTTCACAGCAGGTACTCCTTCACACCGCCACTGTAGTGCGCGGTGTGAGAGGGCGGTCAGGCGCTGTCGGCGCGGTCGGGATGAGTCCTACCGGCGCCGGGGTCGGTGTGACTTTGACGTCGGGTTGAGGTCAACGTCGTGTCGAGTCACACCGTTGTCGGATCCTGGTGGTAAACAGAGAATCTTTGACTTCAACTTGACCGCGACCGCTCCGGGCGTGTGTAATCACATCAGTGTCATTCCGAGTTTGAGATCGAGAACCTCTGGATCGAAAACCGCTGGACTTCAACGGATTCGATTGTATGTTCGAACTCGGGTGAGGGTCGGTTCCGGCACTTCGCGGGCCGTCGCTCGGGCGCTGTGTGTGTACGTCTGATGTGGGTGTTTCCGCATCCGTAGTACAAGTGGTGTGGCAACAGTGGTGGGTGCGGCACACAGGCCGTGTTCGCAAAGGACGCAGAAACTACCAACATCCCGAGCTAGGAGGCGCCGACGATGGCTTTGGAAAACCCGATCGGCAATCCGCTTGAACCACAGAATCGCCCGCAATTCATCGCCGAATTCAACACCCTTGGCCCCGTTGACGATTCGATGATCGGTGGCACCGCCACCTCGTCGGCCGTCGGTGCCGGGACCGATGCCGGCTCGCCACTCGGGCCCGTTGTCGACGACACGGACCCGGGCCGTCGCCATCTCTCGTTGGTGCCCAACGACTTCGACGATCTCTTCGATGCCGTCGAGGATCAGTGGCAGGACCGTGCGTTGTGCGCGCAGACCGACCCCGAGGCGTTCTTCCCCGAGAAGGGTGGGTCGACGCGCGAGGCCAAACGGATCTGCCAGGGCTGCGAGGTGAAGTCCGAATGCCTCGAGTACGCGCTGCACAACGACGAGCGCTTCGGAATCTGGGGCGGCCTGTCGGAGCGTGAGCGCCGCCGCCTCAAGCGCGGCATCATCTGAGTCGGGTCCCCGAACGGGGATCGCTCGACATCACCGATCATCTCGCCGCGGTCGGCCGAACGGCCCCCGCGGCACTTCGACCGCGGATCACTCTGGTCCGCGGTCGATCGTGTCCTCGTCGACACCCAGGTGCGTCGCCACCTGTTGGACGAGGACCTCGTGGATGAGGTCCAGCAACTCGGTGCCCTTCTTGGCGCGGGATTCCAGCGGCCGGCGGAACAGGATGATCTGCGCACGCGTCGGCGCACCGTTCACATCCATCCCGGCGGGGATCAGCCGTGCGAGCGGGACTGCGCCGTCCGCGGTCACCTCGTCGGGCCACTCGACGGTCTCCGGGTCGCGGGGCAGCAGCCTCGGTATCTCGTCGACGGCGATGTCGAGGCCGGCGATCTGGTCGTGCCATTGCGCGTCGATCTCGGCGAAGGCCTCGAGCGCCACCGCGTCGAATTCGTCGGACCGGCTGTTGTGGGCGGGGACACCCTGCGGGAGCAACGGCGAGCGCAGTCCGCGTCCGCGACGGTCTCGGTGACGGCCCACCCGCCGCCGACCGCGGCGCGCCTCCGGCAGGCCGGAGGAGCCACGTGGAGTCGGCTTCGGGTCGATACGCATGGCGAGAGTGTAGGAGGTCGGGCGAGCCCGTGTCTCCTCTGGCCGCCCGTGTGTTCTCCGGCGGCCCGCGCGGTGAGCGTGTCGTCGACGTGGTTGCGAGCGACGAGGGCTAATCTCGTCACGTGAAGCTTCCCCGACTGTGCTGCCGACCCGGCTGCGCCCGATCCGCGGTGGCTACCCTGACCTTCGTCTATGCCGAGTCGACCGCGGTGATCGGTCCGCTCGCGACGTCGCAGGAGCCGCACTCGTGGGACCTGTGCGACGACCACGCACGACGGATCACCGTCCCGCGTGGCTGGGAGATGCTGCGCAGCGAGCGTGGCTTCTCCGCACCGCCGGCCGAGGATCAGGAGCTGACCGCCCTGGCCGAGGCGGTCCGGGAGGCCGGAGCCGTCGCCGGTGGTGGACGCCCGCGCTATGTCGATCGCGGTCCGATCGACGCACTCGATGCTTTTGAGGACACCCACTTCGCCGACGCTCACCGGGACGCCGTCGAGGACCGTCGTTCGGGGCGTCATCGTGCCGGCCCGGTCGACGCACCGCCGCAGCCCGCCGGGGCGCCGCGGCACCAGACCCGGCCGCGTCCGGGGCGTCGCGGACATCTCCGGGTACTACCGGACCCGGTCGACTGACCGGTCACCACCGCGCGGGGGGCGTGGACCTTGGGCGTCATTTCTCGTCGACCGGGCGTTGTTCGGCGTCGACCCAGTCCGGTGTTGCCCGGACTGTGCCGAGTACGTGGGCGCCGACTCCGCGACCTGGCTACCCTGGTGGCATGCGAACCGGTTCCCCCGACCTCGACAACGCCGAGGAGCTGATCTCGGCTGATGTCGACGGTTTGCTGAGATCGGTCGCACTCGCCGGTGCTCAGATACGCGCCGTCGCCGAAGCAGTTCGGGAAGGCGTGCTCGCGCCGCTCGCCGATCTGCGTCCGCGCAGCGTGGTCGTGGTCCACGGGTCCAGCGGGGTGTCCCATCGGGCCACCGACTTCGCGGTGGCCACGCTCGGCGCCCGGGTGGACGTCCCGGTGGTCAGCGGTCCGGTGTTGCCCGGGTGGATCGGGCCGCTGGACGTCGTGATCATCGCCGGCGACGACGCCGGGGACATGGCGCTCGCCGACGCCGCCGCGCGGGCATTGCGCCGGCGCGCAGAGGTCGTGGTGGTCGCGCCCGTGGCCGGACCACTCCAGGATGCGCTGGGCGGCAACGGGATCAACCTCGCGCCCCGCTTCGACATCGAACCCCGCTTCCGGTTCGTCGGCTTCGCCGCAGCGCTGCTCGCGGTGTTCGGGGCGTTGACGCAGGTCCGATTCACCGGAGCCGTGCCCGTGCTCGACGACCTCGCCGACGCGCTCGACGACGAGGCCTCCACCGGACATCCCTCGCGCGATGCCTTCCACAACCGCGCGAAGTCGCTGGCCCTGCGTGTCCAGGGGCGCCCCACCGTCTGGACGGCGGACAGCCCGGCCGGTGCGGCCATCGCCCGTCACGCCGTCGCCGGTCTCGTCGGCGTGTCCGGGATCGTCAGCGCCGCAGCCGAACTCACCGATGTCTCGCGGATGGTGCAGTTGCTCGGGGCGCGCCCGGACAGCGGGCCACCCGCGGACTCCATCTTCTACGATCCCGACTTCGACGGACCTCCGCCGACTCCCGCCCCGCGAGTCCAGGTCATCTCGACCGGCCGGCGGGAGTGGTTCACGCGTCAGCGCGTCGCCGGCCTGGGCGAGATCGATCTGCTCGTCGGAGCCGATCGTGCACAGCAGACTTCGGCCGCCGGGGGCACGGACGGCCGGGAATGGGACGACCGGCGCCCGGCGCCGGGCGAGGATCCGGTGGCCGACGGCCCGGGGGATGTACTGGACTTCCTGATCGTGGCACTTCGGGTCGAGATGGCGGCGGTGTACCTCCGCCTGGTTGGGAACGCGATGCAATGAGGATTATCGACGGTGTGGTGCGGCCCTACGCGTGGGGTTCGCGGACGGCGATCGCGTCGATGCAGGGCAGGCCCGTGCCGTCGGCGCACCCCGAGGCAGAGCTGTGGTTCGGTTCCCATCCCGCGGGCTCGGCCCGGTGTGTGGACGTTGCCGGTATCCAGCAAGACCTCGTCGACGTGATCGACGCGGATCCGATCGGCACACTCGGCCCGGCGAGCACCGCCGCCTTCGGCGAGCGTCTGCCGTTCCTCCTCAAGGTGCTCGCCGCCGAGGAGCCGTTGTCCCTGCAGGCCCACCCGTCCGCCGAGCAGGCGCGCGCGGGGTTCGAACGCGAGAACTCCCGCGGCGTCGCCCTCGAGGCTCGCGACCGCAACTATCGCGATCCGTGGCACAAACCCGAATTGATAGTCGCCACGACCCCGTTCGACGCCCTGGCCGGTTTCCGCCGACCGGAGGACACCATCCGGTTGCTCCGTGCGTTGCAGGTGAGCGAACTCGACCCCTATCTCGGGATGCTGGCCGGTCAACCGGATTCCGAGGGCTTACGGGCGCTCTTCACGACGTGGTTGACCCTGCCTGAGTCCCTGCTCCGCCAACTCGTCCCGGCGGTGCTCGCCGGCGCGGTCGCCGTCCTCAGCGCGGGCGAGACCGAGTTCGTCGCCGAACTGCGGACGGTCTGCGAACTCGGCGAGGCGTACCCCAACGATCCCGGTGTGCTGGCGTCGTTGCTGCTCAACAACATCCATCTCGAACCCGGCCAGGGCCTCTATCTGGCCGCCGGCAACCTCCACGCGTATCTCCGCGGTGCGGGTGTGGAGATCATGGCGAACTCCGACAACGTGTTGCGCGGCGGTCTGACGCCCAAACACATCGACGTCCCCGAACTCTTGCGTGTCCTCGACTTCACCCCCGTCGACGTCGCCGACCTGACACCTCAGGTCCGGACGATCGGTGCCGAGCGGGTCTACCTCACCCCCGCCCCCGAGTTCCGGCTGTCGCGTGTCGAGCTCGACGGCACCGGACTTCATCACGCGTCGTCGATCTGCTTCGACATGCCGGGTCCGCAGATCCTCGCCGTGCTCAGCGGTGCGGTGGAGGTCCGGCCCATGGGCGGGACCCCGCTGACCGTGACGGCCGGACGGGCGATGTGGATCACCGACGACGACCCGGACGTCATCGTCCGCGCGGCGTCGGCCCGGGCGGTCTTCTACCGCGCGCTGGTGCCGGCTGCGGTCACCGCAGACCCCGGGCTGACCTCGACGGTGGCGACCGCGGCCGAATGAGCCGATCGCAGCGCGGGATTCGGCGCTGGGCAGATCAGCCCCGGGCGGGTACCGCCGGCGCGGCGGCCGCGGGTTCGGGGTAGCCGCCGATCAGGGTCCATTCATCGGGGGTCGCGACCATCGTGACCAGGGTCGGCCGGTCTCCGGTGTCCAGTGAGATGTCCTGTGGTGTGCGCGGATTCTGACGCAGCGCGACCGTGGCACCGTCGGCGGGCTCGCCGAGTCCCGGTGCGACGACGATCATCCGGGTGGTGTCGGGCTGGGGCGAGGGGGGACTGACCCCGTCGACGATGATCAGGGCCGGGCCCGGGCGCGCGGGGGTACGGTCACCAGAGAGTGACAGGGCACTCGGATCGCCCACGGCGGTGACCACCGGGGTCCACCGGTGCGGGCGGTCGGTGTGCACGCGCACCGCGGCGCCGACCGCGACTGCCCGCAGGGCGATCTGGGCGACGACGTGGATGCCCGCGGCGACCGTGACCGTCGGAATTCCGGGCCCGACGAGCCGGGTGGCGACCGCGCGACCGGCGTGATCGGCCCCGATCAGCTGTCCGCAACCACCGGCCGGAAGGCGTGCCGAGGCGAGGAACGCGTCCGCCTCGGCTCCCGCGAGCACCGGGACAGCCCGGTCGAGGCGCGTCGGGGTCGAGATGGGGAGACTGGCTGCGAGAGCGTCGAACTGGCGTCCGTCGAGAGGGATCAGCCCGGCGGGCCACTCGGTCAGTGCGCGCCGTGCGGCGGGGAACTCGTTGAAGCGGACGATCCCGGAGACCTCGACCGTCGTGAGATCACTGCGGCGCCTGCCCTCGGTCGCTCGCGGACGCAACCGGACGGTGACGGTTGTCGAGACCGCGGAGTTGACCCAGATGCCACGTAGTACGTCGGTGAGTGCGGCCGGTTCGATGGCCGCGCTGCGCATCCGCAGTCCGGCCACGCCGACCGAGTCGCGTTCCTCCGCCAGTGAGTCCAGGGTCGCGCCCTCGGTCAGCTGCGTGGCGATGGCGGTGATCTGCGCCGCCGACAGGATCGTCGTCGACAAGCCCTGCCCGGCAAGCCGCTTGGCGACGCGGCGGGTGGTCACGGTCGCGGTGCGCAGTGCGCCGGTCGCGCCGCCGCCGCGACGGGCGACCGCGTCGGCGCAGTCGAGCGGGTTGAGGCGCAGGACGACGAGCACCGACCGCTGGGCCGTCGCCGACAGCGGGCCCAGGGTGCGGTCGTAGGTGGCCGGCGCGACGCCCGAACCCCACACGCGCACACCGTGGCTGATGACCTCGATGGAGCTGAGTCGGATGTCGTAGGGGCTGATGCACTCGGCCAGGACCCCGAGGGGGATCACCTGCCCCGCTTCGTCGCCCATCTCGTTGTGCCCCGGGGTCAGGTAGGTCACGGCCGGACCTCCCGGGTCGACCCGGACCACCGTCACGAGGGTGTCGCCGACCCACCGCGCGCCGATGGTCGTCGGAGCCGGTGAACGTCGTGCCGCGGCGTGGGTGCCGGGTGCCGGCAACGGGATGTCGAAGGGCGCCGGCGCCAGATCGGCGTGGTCGCGGCGCATCCGCGACCACGAGAACGAGATGTGCGCGACGATCCGGCCGAACACCGACGGCCGGCCGCCGAGCCGCACCAGACCTGCCGAGACGATCACGGCGACACCGAGCGCGCCTGCGCCCCACACGCTGCCGGACACGGTCCAGATGATCAGCCCGGCTGCCAGGATCACCTCGATCACGACGAGTGTGGGCAGTGCCATCCCACGCGTGTTGCGTTCCACGGTTGCGACCCCCTCGATCACCGCTGCCGACTGCCACGTGCCGCCCACCGACTGAGTGCACAAGCGGTGGAGCCCCACACGTCAGGGGCATGTTTGTCGGTTAGGCTACTACCGCGCGGCAGGGGGTATGCCGCAGGAGATCACAACCCGCCCGCCTCCGGACCAGGACCGACGGCGTGGAATGGGTGCGGACAGGGGGAGTCGTGGCACGTCAGCTGACGACCAAAGCCCAGGTCAACGGCTACCGTTTCCTGATCAAGCGGCTCGAGCACGCGCTGGTGCGCCGCGACGTCCGGATGCTGCACGATCCCATGCGTTCCCAGTTGCAGGCCCTCGTGGTCGGCACGGTCCTCGGTCTGCTGGTCCTCGGCGGGTGCGGGATCTGGGGCCTGATCCGACCCCAGGGCTCGGTCGGGGATGCCACGATCATCGTCAGCAAGAACAGCGGCAGCACCTACGTCCTGATCGAGGACACTCTGCATCCCGTGCTGAACCTCGCCTCCGCGCGGCTGGTGACCGGAAGTTCGGAGTCGCCGACATCGGTCGGCGACAACAAGCTCAAGCCCTATCCACGCGGGCCCCTGCTGGGCATCCCCGGTGCGCCGGCCGCCCTGCCCCGGTCGGCCCACCCGGACTCCTCGACCTGGACGGTGTGCGATTCGTCGACGGTGTCGGAGGCGCCGACCGAGGCGATCGAACAGACCGTCATCGCCGAGACCCCGCGCCTGGGCGAGTCGATCGGCGCGGCGCGTCCCGCCGATGCCGTGCTCGTCGACGCCGGTGACGAGACCTTCCTGGTGTATCAGCTGTTCCGGGACGGTGTCTGGAGCCCGGTGCGCGCCTCGGTCGACACCGGGAGCGCGCCGGTCATGCGGGCCCTCGGGCTCGACGGGGTCACGCCGCGACAGATGTCGACCGGCCTGCTGAACACCTTCCCGCTGGTCGATCCGCTTGCGGTGCCGCAGATCCCGGGTGCGGGGCAACCGGGCGCGGTCGACGGGGCGAGCATCGGCAGCGTCGTCAAATCGGTCGGTGTCGACGACACGACCACCTACCATCTCGTCCTGCGCGACGGGGTCCAGGAGATCAGTGCGCCGACCGCCGAGCTCCTGCGACTGGCCGACTCCGATGCCTCGCCCGTCGCCACCGTTGCCCCGGGACAGCTCGCCGCGCTGAGAACCGTGCGTTCCGAACCCGTCTCGGACTTTCCCGAGGTCGCGCCGGAGCTGCTCGACGTGAGTGGCGATCCGACGCTGTGCCGCACCTGGACCCGTGGCTCCGGGGAACCCCGGGCGCAGACATCGTTGCTCGCGGGTCGCCGACTCCCGCTCGACTCGGACGCGGTGCCGGTCCGATTGACGTCGTCCGACGGTGCCGGGCCGAACCTCGACGCGGTCTACCTGCCGCCGGGCTCGGGCGAGTATCTGCAGGTGACCGGCAACGAGGCGGACAGCGCGCGCACCGAATCCCTGTTCTACGTCAATGATTCGGGCGTTCGGTTCGGCATCCCGGACTTCGAGACCGGCGGGATTCTCGGAGTGGGGGACTCACCGTCCCGCGCTCCGTGGTCGGTGGTGGCCCTGCTCGCGCCCGGGCCGACCCTGTCACGCGAGAACGCGCTCGTCGCGCACGACGGCCTGGAGACCGTCGGACTCGAGGCCGGCATGGAGCGCACCGAGGGACCGTCGGCGGGAGGCTGACCGAGGGCAACCTCCCGCTCGGCCCTACGTGAGCGGACCGCCGACGATGTTGCCGACGATGCCGCGGATGACGTTCGTGCCGTCCTCGGATCGAAGTTCCTTGTACCAGGCCGCCGTCGCCTCCGGGTCTTTGCCGTGCGTGACGTCGCACCGCTTGCGCGCGCGCAGCACGAGGTCGGCGGCCCGCTCGGTGCGTGACGCCTCGTAGGCCGCGAGTGCCGCGTCCGGATCGGCCGCGTGGTCGCGGAAGGCGAACTGCAGCGCGATCGCATCCTCCATCGCCGAGCAACCACCCTGGCCGATGTCCGGGGTGGTGTTGTGGGCGGCGTCGCCGAGCAGCGCGATGCGTCCTTTGACCCAGGTGTGGAACGGATCGATGTCGAGGATCTCCACCCGGTTCGTGGTCGTGGGATCCAGCGTGGCGATCAGCTTCTGGACCCCGGGCGCCCAACCCGCGAACTCCCCGGCGAGCACGTCGCGTGCGGTACCGCGCTCGAACGGGACCCCTTCCGGCATGGTGACGTCGAAGAAGAAGTAGAAACGGTCGCCCGCGACCGGCATCACCGACACCCGGCGCGAATCACCCACGTAGGTGGTCCATTCGGTGGCCGGCCCGATCTCCTCGTCGATCGGCACCAGCCCGTTGAAGTTGACATATCCCGCGTAGCGGCGTTCGACGGTGTGGCCGAGCACATGGTCGCGGGCCAGCGACTTCGCACCGTCGGCGGCGATGACGACGTCACCTTCGGCGGTGGTGCCGTCGGCGAACTCGACGGTGGCGCGCTCCGGACCGTCGTGGACGGCGACCATCTTCTTGCCGAATCGGATCTCGTCATGACCGAAGGCGTTCATCAGCATGAGCTGTAGTTCGGCGCGGGCGATCGGATATGGTCGCTGGCCGACCTCGTCGATGAGTGGTGCCATGCTGAAGCGGCACATCGTCTCTCCGGTGAACGCGTCGACATAGCTCATCGAATCGACGATGCCGCCGAGTGCGGCCGTCTCCGCCTCCAGGCCCAGGTGGTTCAGGCACTTCACCCCGTTGGACCACACCGAGATCGCCGCGCCCACCGGCCGGTTCTCGGTGACCTGTTCGTACACTTCGACCTCGTGCCCGAGCTGTCGCAACGCGATGGCCGCCGAGGTTCCGCCCATACCGGCGCCGATGATCACTGCTTTCACAGGAACCCAGGCTAGGTGTCCCGGCGTCCCGGCGCGCGACGAGTGTCTCCGACCCCGGCCGCGACGGCCCGGACCGGGCGGATGTCGTGGACAGCGCGCAACCCGCGGGTCAGTCCCGGTGGTGTCCGGTGACGAGCGCGGTGACCATCTCTTGCCACTGGCGGGTGATCGTGTCGAGGTCGAGCCCGACGTCGACGAGCAGGTAACGCACCGAACTCGCCGACATCGGCGCCTGGACGGTGAGCGCCAGGAAGTCGAGTGAGTCGTCGAAACCCAACTGACGCAACAAGATCTGCACGTGCTGGGTGGACGTCCGGGCCACCGGGTGGCTCATGAAGTCCTCGGCGCCCGCGCCGGCCTCCAGCAGGACGTCCAGGTGGTCGGAGGTCAGCTTGAGGCGCGCGCGGCCGTAGGCGAGCAGGCGGTCGAGCGGGGGCGCGCCGGGGCCCAGCGGCTCGGGGCCGGACAGGTAGGCCTGCTGGATCTCGGACTCACTGTGGTCGAGGAGGGCGAGCATGAGGCCGGTCCGGCTGCCGAAGCGACGAAACACTGTGCCCTTGCCCACACCCGCCTCGCGCGCGACCGCCTCCATCGTCACCGCGGCCGCGCCGTGGTGATCGATCAGGTTCTTCGCGGCGGCCAGCAGCAGGCGCCGGTTGCGTGCGGCATCGGCACGTTCGGTCCCCGAGGGGTTGAGCGAGATGTGGAGCGGTGAGTGGTCGGGCCCATTCGGCACGTGATGAGCGTAACTCTTGACCAGATCCGGAATGAATCGGACCCTGGTCCGGTTGCTGCAGGTCGTAGACAAGGTCCCGCGGACGCCCGTGGACCCCTGTGCCATCGAGAGGAATCACATGTCTGAACGAGTCGTCGAATTGGTCGCGCTGGTCGGAAGCCTGCGCGCAGCGTCGGTGAACCGCCAGCTCGCCCACGTGGCCGCGGACAACGCGCCCGCCGGAGTCTCCATCACGGTCGTCGACGACCTGGGCTCGCTGCCGTTCTACAGCGAGGACGTCGATGTAGAGGATCAGCTCGACGCGGGCGTGGCTAAGCTGCGCCAGGTGGTCGGCTCGGCCGACGGCGTGCTCATCGCCACCCCGGAGTACAACGGCACCATCCCCGCTGCGCTGAAGAACGCCATCGACTGGCTGTCGCGGCCCTACGGCACCGGTGCGCTGACCGGCAAGCCCGTCGCGGTGCTGAGCGCGGCTCTCGGGCAGTACGGCGGCGCGTGGACCCGGGAGGACACCCGTAAGTCGGTCGGCATCGCCGGCGGTCGTGCGATCGAGGAGGCCGACCTGGGCCTGCAGGTCGCCGCTCTTCCCGAGGGGGGCCTGAGCGATCCGGCGGTCGTCGAGAAGATCGTCGCCTCGGTCTCCCGGCTCGTCGACGAGGTCACGGTCAACGCCTGACCCTCTCCCGACTCCGACGCCGCGCCCGGCTCTGCCCGGCGCGGCGTCGTCGTGTCCGGGGGTGCGACCGGCTCGGGTGTGGATGGTCGGTGGACACGTTGTGGACCGCCTCGGGACAACCTGTGAGCGACACGCCGAACATGCGGTGGACACGCCCGGATTTGTGATCGTGCACCGCTCCGACCTGCATGTCTTCCATCAATGTTATTCACAACCCCTTGTGGTGACCAGAAATGTCAGCCACTAGGTGTAGTGTTTGCGTTACCAGTCAGGCACAAGACGAGAAGCGGTTCGACTCCTCGACGTAGCTGCCGAGATGGTGATCCAGATCACCATCTTCACGCTGGAAAACCGCACGTCACTGGCGATTCCTACGACCCGAGGAGCACCTCCGAATGTCAATCACCGTCTACACGAAGCCGGCCTGCGTCCAGTGCAATGCCACCTACAAGGCCCTCGACAAGCAGGGTCTGTCCTACGAGATCGTCGACATCAGTGAGGATGCCGAAGCGCGTGACTACGTCATGGCACTCGGTTACCTGCAGGCGCCCGTCGTGGTCGCCGGCGACGCGCACTGGTCGGGCTTCCGCCCCGACCGCATCAAGGCGCTCGCCACTGCCGCTGCCTGATCCGTCGTCACCATGACGGTGACGACGGCCGCCCGACTGGCGGTGCAGAGGCGATCCGACGGGGAAGCCGGATCGCGCCGCATCGAGAAGTCATCGAGGAAATGGTCACGCCGGTCACGGCGTTGATACCGACAGTGCCCGGCCGGAGATGATCTCCGGCGGGCGAGATCCCGAGAACGACCAGGTTGGAGGAGACATGGCGGCAGCGACATCGCCGTTGATCGTGTACTTCTCCTCCGTATCGGAGAACACCCACCGGTTCGTCCAGAAGCTGGACATGCGCGCCGAGCGCATCCCGCTCCTCGATCGGACCGGTGTTTTCCGTGTCGACGAGCCGTACGTCCTGGTCTGTCCGACCTACGGCGGGGGCAAGGCGACGGGGCAACCCGGCGGCTACGTCCCCAAGCAGGTCATCCGCTTCCTCAACGACGAACACAATCGATCCTCGATCAGGGGGGTGATCGCGGCGGGCAACACGAACTTCGGTGAGGAGTTCTGCTACGCCGGCGACGTCATCGCACGAAAGTGCGGGGTGCCCTACCTGTACCGATTCGAACTGATGGGCACCACCGACGACGTCGACCGCGTGCGCGCGGGGCTCGCCGAGTTCGCCCTGAGTCCGGCGTTCGCGGCCGATGTGTCGCTGAGCGCCTCGCCCGCCTGACCTGGCGCTCCGCGCGTTCCCAGGCCTGTCGTACACCATCGCTACTCTGCCTTCACCGGCCCACTACCCGCAGGAGTCATCTGTCGTGTCGCCCACCGCCGCAGTCTCGGACACCACTTCAGCCAGCAAGTCGGGCGTGCACCCCGGACCTGCGGGGCATGATCCCGGAGAGCTTGACTACCACGCGCTCAACGCGATGCTCAACCTGTACGACGCCGACGGCAAGATCCAGTTCGACAAGGATCGCGAGGCCGCGAACCAGTACTTCCTGCAGCACGTCAACCAGAACACGGTCTTCTTCCACGACCGCGACGAGAAGCTCGACTACCTCATCGAGGAGAACTACTACGAGCCCGAGGTCCTCGCGAAGTACGACCGCGCGTTCGTGAACGAGCTCTTCGACTACGCCTACGGCAAGAAGTTCCGGTTCCCGACCTTCCTCGGCGCGTTCAAGTACTACACGAGCTACACCCTCAAGACCTTCGACGGAAAGCGGTACCTCGAGCGGTTCGAGGATCGCGTGTGCATGGTGGCACTGACCCTGGCCGACGGCGACACGACCCTCGCCCGGAATCTCGTCGACGAGATCATCGAAGGGCGCTTCCAGCCGGCCACGCCGACCTTCCTCAACTCGGGCAAGAAGCAGCGTGGTGAGCCGGTCTCGTGCTTCCTGCTGCGTATCGAGGACAACATGGAGTCGATCGGCCGGTCGATCAACTCCGCGCTGCAGCTGTCCAAGCGGGGCGGCGGAGTTGCGTTGCTGCTCAGCAACATCCGTGAGCATGGTGCGCCGATCAAGAAGATCGAGAACCAGAGTTCGGGTGTCATCCCGATCATGAAGCTGCTCGAGGACTCCTTCTCCTACGCCAACCAGCTCGGCGCCCGGCAGGGTGCGGGCGCGGTGTACCTGCATGCGCACCACCCCGACATCTACCGCTTCCTCGACACCAAGCGTGAGAACGCGGACGAGAAGATCCGCATCAAGACGCTCTCGCTCGGTGTGGTGATCCCGGACATCACGTTCGAGCTGGCCAAGGCCAACGACGACATGTACCTGTTCAGTCCGTACGACGTCGAACGTGTCTACGGCGTTCCCTTCGCCGACATCAACGTGACGGACAAGTACCACGAGATGGTCGAGGATCGCCGCATCCGTAAGACCAAGATCAAGGCCCGCGAGTTCTTCCAGACCCTCGCCGAGCTGCAGTTCGAGTCGGGTTACCCGTACATCATGTTCGAGGACACGGTGAACCGGGCGAACCCGATCGACGGTAAGATCACCCACTCGAATCTGTGCTCGGAGATCCTGCAGGTGTCGACGCCGTCGACCTTCAACGACGATCTGTCGTATGCCGAAGTAGGCAAAGACATCTCGTGCAACCTGGGGTCGCTGAACATCGCCAAGACGATGGATTCGCCCGACATCGGACAGACCATCGAGACCGCGATCCGCGGACTCACCGCGGTCAGCGACCAGACCTCGATCACGTCGGTGCCCTCGATCGAGCACGGCAACAACAACTCGCACGCCATCGGACTCGGACAGATGAACCTGCACGGGTATCTGGCACGCGAGCGCGTCTTCTACGGCAGCGAAGAAGGCATCGACTTCACGAACATCTACTTCTACACGGTGCTGTTCCACGCCCTGCGCGCGTCGAACAGGATCGCCAAGGAGCGAGGGCGGGCTTTCACCGGCTTCGAGAAGTCCAAGTACGCGAGCGGCGAGTTCTTCGACAAGTACCTCGAGAAGGTGTGGGAGCCGCAGACCCAGAAGGTGCGGGATCTGTTCGGCCAGGCCGGAATCCACATTCCCACGCAGGACGACTGGCGTGAGCTGAAGGCCGCCGTCCAGCGCGACGGTATCTACAATCAGAACCTCCAGGCAGTCCCGCCGACCGGCTCGATCAGCTACATCAACCACTCGACCAGCTCGATCCACCCGGTCGCCGCCAAGATCGAGATCCGCAAGGAAGGCAAGATCGGCCGCGTCTACTACCCGGCGCCGTACATGACGAACGACAACCTGGAGTACTACCAGGACGCGTACGAGATCGGGTACGAGAAGATCATCGACACCTACGCCGCGGCCACGCAGCACGTCGACCAGGGTCTCAGCCTGACGCTCTTCTTCAAGGACACCGCCACGACGCGTGACGTCAACAAGGCGCAGATCTACGCATGGCGCAAGGGGATCAAGACGCTCTACTACATCCGCCTGCGTCAGATCGCGCTCGAGGGGACCGAGGTGGAGGGCTGCGTCAGCTGCATGTTGTGACCCGCTGCGAGGCGCCACCTTTCAGGACTTCCAGACTTCAAATTGACCAGTTAGACGAGGAAGAGTCATGACCTCCACCGAAAGCCACAGCCCCGCCGACGGCGCACCCATCAAGCTGGTCAGCCGGGTCTCGGCGATCAACTGGAACCGCGTCCCCGACGAGAAGGACGCCGAGGTGTGGGATCGCCTCACCGGCAACTTCTGGCTGCCCGAGAAGGTGCCGGTGTCCAACGACATCCCGTCGTGGGGCACGCTCACCGAGTACGAGAAGCAGCTCACCATGCGGGTGTTCACCGGACTCACCCTGCTCGACACCATCCAGGGCACGGTCGGCGCGGTGTCGCTGATCCCGGACGCGACCACTCCGCACGAGGAGGCGGTACTCACCAACATCGCGTTCATGGAGTCGGTGCACGCCAAGAGCTACAGTTCGATCTTCTCCACGCTCTGCTCCACCAAGGAGATCGACGAGGCGTTCCGCTGGTCGGAGGAGAACGAGCAACTCCAGCGCAAGGCTCGGATCGTCATGGACTACTACCGTGGCGACGATCCGCTGAAGCGCAAGGTCGCCTCGACGCTGCTCGAGTCGTTCCTGTTCTACTCCGGCTTCTACCTGCCGATGTACTGGTCGAGCCGCGCGAAGCTCACCAACACCGCCGACCTGATCCGTCTGATCATTCGCGACGAGGCCGTGCACGGGTACTACATCGGTTACAAGTACCAGCGCGGGCTCGAGGTCGAGACCCCGGAGCGTCGTCAGGAGCTCAAGGACTACACCTTCGAGTTGCTGTTCGAGCTGTATGACAACGAGAGCGACTACACCGAGGCGCTCTACGACGAGGTCGGGCTCAGCGAGGACGTCAAGAAGTTCCTGCGCTACAACGCGAACAAGGCCCTGATGAACCTGGGTTACGAGGCGATGTTCCCGCGCGACGAGACCGACGTGAACCCGGCGATCCTGTCGGCCCTGTCGCCCAACGCCGACGAGAACCACGACTTCTTCTCCGGGTCGGGCAGCTCATACGTCATCGGCAAGGCCGTCAACACCGAGGATGAGGACTGGGACTTCTAGTCCCCCTGGGGATTTCGTAGCGTCAATGCGCACATGGCGCGCATTGACGCTACGAATCGTCGGCGGTGAGGCGGTCGTAGAGGTCGCCGAGTTCGTCGATCGTCTCGGCGATGTCGGCGGGCGCCACGCCGGTCGCGCGCAACGCGGCGCGCAACTCCCCGCCGTCGAGCGCGGTCAGCGGATTCATCCGCGACGGCGACGGGAGCGCCGGCAGCGTCGACGTGGTGCCGTAGTAGTCGTCGGGTCGCAGGGAGTCCGACGATCCGGCGTCGTCCGACGTCCGTGCTTCCGCGGGGCGCGAATCGATCTCGGCCAGCAGTGCCCGCAGGTCGGTGCCCATGACGGTGAGCAGGGTCAGCGGGGTGCGGTCGATCTCGGCGGCGACCTCGTAGCAGGTGACGAGCGCGTGGATGCACCGCGGGGCCTCGTCGGGGCAGGTGCAGTCGGTCTCGACGTCGGCGGACTCGGTGGGCACCAACAGCTCGCCCAACGTCGGCGGTTGCTCGCCGCGTGTCAGCAACATGAGTTCGTCGACGGCGGCCCGCTCGCGGAGAAGGGTCGCGAGCGTGGCGGTGTCGACGGTGCGGGTGGTCAGGATGACATCGAACGGTTCGAGCTGTGTGCCCTCGACCGAGGCCGTCACCTGTCCGGCGCCGATCCGCAGACCGCGCACATGCCGATCACGGAAATACCTGCGCGCCTTGGTGATGCGGCGGCTGTCGGCGACCGACTCGCCGTCGGCTCCGCGTCCCTCCACGACGTCGACGAAGGCGCGCGACCACGAGGTGAGGCCGTAACCGCGGACCGCGATCGTGCCCCGTTCGCCCCGGCGTTGCGTGCCCTTCTTGCGCACCGTCATTCGCTGACGGCCTCCTCTCGCAGCCGGAACAGCTCGAAGAGTTCGTCATCGGCGAGGTCGGACACCCAGTTCTCGCCGGCCGCGACCGTCAGCCGGGAGAGTTCGCGCTTCTTGGCGATCATGTCGTCGATACGCTCCTCGATGGTGCCGACACAGACGAACCGGTGCACCGACACCTTCTGCTCCTGGCCGATCCGGTAGGCGCGGTCGGTGGCCTGGTCCTCGACGGCCGGGTTCCACCAGCGGTCGACGTGGATGACGTTGTTGGCGGCGGTGAGGTTGAGTCCGGTGCCGCCGGCCTTCAAGGTCGCCAGCAGGACCGGCGGCCCGTCGTCGGACTGGAAGTCGGCGACGAGGCGGTCGCGCTCGGTGCGGCCCAGACCGCCGTGTAGCAGCGGGATCTCGGTACCGAATTCCGAACTCAGCCACGACGAGAGCATGTCGCCGAAGGCGGCGAACTGGGTGAAGACCAGAGCGCGGTCGCCCTCGTCGGCGACCGTGGAAACGATGTCGGCCAGCAGTTCGACCTTGCCGGAACGGTGTTCGCCGTCGCGGACGAGGTCGGTGCCGTCGGCGAGATAATGCGCGGGGTGGTTGCACACCTGCTTGAGGCGGGTCAGTGCGGCCAGCACGTTGCGGCGTCGCAGGGTGCGCTGCTGTTTGTCCCGGAGTGCCGCCATCAGTTCGTCGATCACCGCGCGA
This sequence comes from Gordonia sp. KTR9, assembly GCF_000143885.2. Classification (NCBI taxonomy): domain Bacteria; kingdom Bacillati; phylum Actinomycetota; class Actinomycetes; order Mycobacteriales; family Gordoniaceae; genus Gordonia; species Gordonia sp. KTR9. Next base: position 3,819,023 of record NC_018581.1, on the reverse strand, counting down.
TAGAGCGCGGCCTGCTCGACGGTGAGGTTGGCGCGGACGGCGAAGTCGGCCTTCGCCGGGAGGTCCGCGGCGATCGCCGGATCGGACTTCTCGCGGCGCAGGATGAAGGGGCGGGTGATCGCGGACAGCCGTCGGAGCGCCGACGGATCGCGGTCCCGTTCGATCGGTTCGGCGTAGCGCGCCCGGAAGACCGATGCCGATCCGAGCAGGCCGGGGTTGACCAGGTCGATGACCGCGCGGAGGTCTTCCAGTCGATTCTCGACCGGGGTGCCGGTGAGGGCGAGTCGGTGATCGGCCGGCACCGTCCGAACTGCCTTGGCCGCAATGGTGTTCACGTTCTTGAGGTGCTGGGCCTCGTCGACCACGATCCGATGCCAGGGCCGGGACGACAGCAGCTCGTGGTCGCGTGCCGCGATGGCGAAGGTGGTGACAACGACGTCGACCGAGTCGCGAATCCCGGCGAAGGCGGCCCCGGACTCACGGGAGGGTCCGTGGTGGATCGCCACCCGCAGCGTCGGCGCGAAACGCGCGAACTCCCGCGCCCAGTTGCCGACCAGGGACATCGGGCAGACGACGAGCGTCGGCTTCGTGGGGTCGGCGTCGGACGAGCCGGTCGAACCGGTCCGCTCGTGGCATTCGAGGGCGATGACCTGCAGGGTCTTGCCCAGACCCATGTCGTCGGCGAGTACGCCCCCGACGCCCAGCGCCGACAGATGGGCGAGCCAGTCCAACCCGCGCTGCTGATAGGGGCGCAGGGTGGCGGCCAGATCCGCCGGCGGCGTGATGGATTCGGGACGGAGGGCGCCGCTGTCGGCGATGTCGTCGAGCCACGAGAGGCCCTCCACGCGCGAGACCGGAACGGGCAGCCGATCCGATTCGCCGGTGACGAGGTTGAACAGCTCGCCGAAGTCGCTCGGTGGTTCGGTCGCGGCCAGTGCGCGCTGGGCGGCGACGAACGCGGCCGCCCGGGTGAGCGCGGCACCCTCGGCGCGCATCCACACCCCGCGCACCCGGACCAGGTCGCCCTTCTGCCCGGACAGCTCGTCCAGATCGGCGTCGGTGAGCGTGATCGCGTCGGATGTGTCGCCCAGGGCGAGGCGCCACTCGAACTCCTGGATCTCCCGCAGACCGACCATCGCCGCCGGCGCCCCGCCGCCGGGCGGCGCGAGCGCACGCAGGGTCAGGCTCGGACGGACCTCGGCGATGGTCCGGGGGAGCAGAACCGGGATGCCGACCGCCCCCAGTGCCGCCGCGCCGGTGGCGAATAGTTCTTCGGCGACCTCGGTCGGCAGCAGGAAGTCGAGCGAGCCGCGGTCGGGATCGGCCCGGCCGAGATCCGGGAACTCACGGACGGCCGTCGCCAGTTCGGTTGTCAGCTCGTCGATTTCGTGGGCGTCGAGCCGGTGCGGTGCGACGGGTTCGACCTGTCCGTCGATGCTCCGACGGCAGACCTGCAGTCGCCACCGCGAGCTCTCGGCGACCTCGGCTCGGCTCGGCTCGGGGACGGAGTCGTCGTCCCACGCGTCGTCCCACTGGTTCTCGGCGAGATCGTCGTACTCCGGCTCGTGCAGACGGAAGATCAGCGACCGGTCGTCTCGTGGGGCGCCGGAGTTCCACCTCGACCAGCCGCCCGCGGCGGCCGCAAGGCGTTCGGGCGAGCTGGGCGGACGGGGGTCCGCGTCGGGGAGAAGGGCCCGAACGATCGGCGACGCGGGTCGGGGTTCGCCGAGACGAAGTGCGGAACGAGCGATGGCAGAACGGCATTCGTGGTCGACGAGTTCGGCGAGGAAGTCGTCGAGGGCCGGTGCGGAACCGTTGTGCAGCAATGCGTCCGGCGCGCTTCCCACGACGACCGCATGCCAGCTGCGCCACGTCGGGGTCGCGATGACGACCCAGCGGACCATCCATTCCCCTGCGACCTGCAGCACCGACGGCACCACCGTGCCGGACCGCACGAACGACCGCACGCCGTCGAGGAGATAGCGGTACCACCGGACGTCGCCGGTCACCGCGACCGCACGCGACGAGTCGAGCAGCGTGACCCCCGACGTCATGCCCAGCGTCGCGGCGGGGACGAACCGCCGGCGACCGTCGGCGTCGACGACGGGGATCTCGCTGCGGAACCGCCGGCCGTCGAGAACGTCGCGCAGCGACGATGGCAGGTCGGACAGATCGCCGTCGATCCACACCGCCATGCCGACGCCCGGCCGCCAGAGGGCGTGGAGGGTCGCGGCGCGATGAGGCTTCGGGGCGGAGTCCGGGGGAGTCCGCCCGCTGGATGGGGAGTCGTATGGCATCGAGGATCGTCGGCCAGTTTAGCCGCGGCCCCCGACACCGGTCGCCGTCGCGGACCGACGGTGTCCGGGTCGGACCGTGGTCGGCAGGACAGTGGTCGGCCGGTGGTTTGTCCCCACGATGTCCCGGGTATCGACGATCCTCGCAGCCGATACGCCGGCCGGCACGATCACGGAGGTACCGATGGGACAGTCCGAGAGCAACAAGACCTCCGGGTCAGAGGCTTCTGACAAGGAAGTGGAGAAGGATCCGCCCGGCCCGCGTGACCACGGACGCGACGGTGGGATGGCCACCCGTGAGAACGCCCCCGAAGCGGTTCAGCGCTCCGAGGGCGGCGACTCGACGGACGACTAGGTACTCGGGTCAGGACACCTCGCGCAGGAGTCCGGTCGCCACGTCGAAGACGAATCCGCGCAGCGACGTGGTCTTGGTGACGAACGGACTGTTCCGGATCCGGGTGAGCGACTGGCGGACGTCTTCGTCGAGGTCACCGAACGCCTCGGCCGACCAGGCCGGCTTCTGTCCGATCTCGTCCTGGATCTGCCGCTTGAAGTCGTCGTCGGTGAAGGTCAGCATGCCGCAGTCGGTGTGGTGGATGAGGATGATCTCGGTGGTGCCGAGGAGTTGCTGACTGATGGCGAGCGACCGGATCTCGTCGTCGGTCACCACGCCTCCCGCGTTGCGGATGACGTGGGCTTCGCCGTCGTTCAGTCCGAGAATTCGGTACACGTCGAGGCGCGCGTCCATACAGGCGACCACCGCCACATGCTTGGACGGAGGCAGGGGCAGCGGGCCGGTGAAGGTCTTGGCGTAGTCGGCGTTGTTCGCGAGGTATTCGTCGGTGACACTCATGCGCCGATCCTGATGTGTCTCCGTCGGCCCGGCGAGGGTTTGGACGCCGGTGATCTGAAGTGACCGCGACAACCCCAGCAGATGTAGCGAGTCGTAGCGCGTGCCGCAACGAACTGCGATACCTGAGGACAAACGGGTCAGGAGTTCCCGTCGAGAGATCCCTTGACGTCGTTGAGGACCAGCCACGCCGCGGCGAGCCCCGATGACTCGTACCAGAGGGTGTCGTCGACGGCGAGGACGCGCTTCCACACGGGGGCGCCGAGGCTGAGCCATTCGTCGCTCAGCAGGACGTCCTCCCCGTGGGCGAGGCCCCGTTCTCCTTCGAAGCTGACGTAGATGAGGTCGGCGTCGGCGTCACGGAAGTTCTCGTCGGTGACGGGGAAGGAGTCGGGCACGCGTTGCGGGCCGGGGCGCTGGACGCCGATGTCGCCGAGGACCTGCCCGGCGAAGGAGTCCATGCCGGCGATGGTCTCCGTGTCGTCGCCGAACCTCACCAGCGACACCTGCGTGTGCGCGGCATCCATCCGCTTGCCCGTCTTGGTGGCCTCGGTCGTGTACTCGGCGAGCCGGTTGCGACCCGCCTCGCTGCGGTTCACCGCATCGGCGACCGCCTGGAACTTCTCCTGCCACGTGCCGTCGGCCGGGATGGTGACGGCACGGACGCCGGTGAACGCGCGGGCCGAGTCCGCGGTGTCGGCGGTGGTGAGCACGAGGCCGGCGTCGGCGACCGCCGCGGCGTCGGGGGCCGACCCGATGGCCGGGACCGAGGTCAGTTGCGGACCGAGATACGCCGGGACGGATCCGGGCTCGGCCGCCACCGCGACGACCTGTGGGCCGAGGCCGAGCGCGCACAGCGCGTCGAGAACGGCCGGGTCGGTGACCACGATGCGTTCGACATCGGGCAGGCCGGGATCCGGCGCGGTGGGTGCGAGGCAGGTCGTCGCGTAGTCGCGGTCGGCCGAGACGATGTTCACCTCGGCCACCCGGGTGGTGACGGTGGAGATGGGGGAGCCGTCCGGGGTGGTCAGCGGTTGTTCGCCCGAACAGGCGGCCAGCGCGACCACCGTCAACCCGATCGTCGTCGCCAGGCCCAGGCGCCGGACGAGGGAGAGGCGGGTGCCGCCGGTGGCGGCGTCGACACTTCTGTCAGCCTCGTTCGCGACCGTGACCCTGCGTTGCACCCGCCCAACCTAGCACCGGCCCCGCGGCCTCCGGCGTAGGCTCGGACGGGCACATCCAGGCACCGGACGAGGGCGCCCGGATGGCAGCTCCGAGAGCCTGGCGCGTCGTCGAAGAAACCGCCGATGAGCACTGCCGATCCGGCGGCTCCGGCATCGAATACGACAGATCGTAGGACCCGTTCGGCTCGGGCACCGGTGAGGGTTTAGGATCAGTAACCAGCGCTCGGTTTGTTCATGTGCCGACCCACGTCCGAAGGGGTTCGGAGTGGGTTTCGGGCAAGAGGAGGATCTGTGACCGCGGTAGACCAACCCACCACGCAAGTGGCTCCAGTGCGTCCGTTCCCGGAGCGCTATCAGCCCAAGGGTTCGTTCATCTACAAGTTGCTGACGACGACCGATCACAAGTTGATCGGCATGATGTACATCACCGCCTGCTTCGCGTTCTTCCTCATCGGCGGCCTCATGGCCCTGCTGATGCGTGGCGAGCTCGCGATGCCGGGCATGCAGTTCCTGTCCACCGAGCAGTTCAACCAGCTCTTCACGATGCACGGCACCGTGATGCTGCTGATGTACGCGACCCCGATCGTGATCGGCTTCGCCAACTTCGTGCTGCCGCTGCAGATCGGCTCGCCCGACGTCGCCTTCCCGCGACTCAACGCACTCGGCTTCTGGCTGTTCGTCTTCGGCTCGACCATCGCGGTCGCCGGCTTCATCACCCCCGGTGGCGCGGCCGACTTCGGGTGGACCGCTTACACGCCGCTCACCGACGCCGTGCACAGCCCCGGCATCGGCGCCGACCTGTGGATCATGGGTCTGGCCGTCTCCGGTCTGGGCACCATCCTCGGTGGCGTCAACATGGTCACAACGGTGATCTGCCTGCGCGCACCCGGTATGACGATGTTCCGCATGCCGATCTTCACCTGGAACATCCTGGTGACCAGCGTCCTGATCCTGCTGATCTTCCCGCTGCTGACCGCGGCGCTGATGGGTCTCGAGGTCGACCGCCAGTTCGGCGCCCACATCTACGACCCGGCCAACGGCGGTGTCATCCTGTGGCAGCACCTCTTCTGGTTCTTCGGACACCCCGAGGTCTACGTCATCGCCCTGCCGTTCTTCGGCATCGTGTCGGAGGTCTTCCCGGTCTTCTCGCGTAAGCCGATCTTCGGCTACTCGGGCCTCATCTACGCCACCCTCGCCATCGCCGCACTCTCGGCGGCGGTGTGGGCGCACCACATGTACGTCACCGGCGCCGTGCTGCTGCCGTTCTTCTCCTTCATGACGTTCCTGATCGCGGTGCCCACCGGCGTGAAGTTCTTCAACTGGATCGGAACGATGTGGCGAGGTCACATGACGTTCGAGACACCGATGCTGTTCTCGGTCGGCTTCATCGTCACGTTCCTCTTCGGCGGTCTGACCGGCGTCCTGCTCGCGAGCCCGCCGCTGGACTTCCACCTGTCCGACAGCTACTTCGTGGTCGCGCACTTCCACTACGTGCTCTTCGGCACGATCGTGTTCGCCACCTACGCCGGCATCTACTTCTGGTTCCCCAAGATGACCGGGCGCATGCTCGACGAACGCCTCGGCAAGATCCACTTCTGGCTGACGTTCATCGGCTTCCACATGACCTTCCTCGTCCAGCACTGGCTGGGCAACGAGGGCATGCCGCGCCGCTACGCCGACTACCTGCCGTCGGACGGGTTCACGACGCTGAACATGATCTCGACCGCAGGCGCCTTCATCCTCGGCCTGTCGACCCTGCCGTTCCTGTGGAACGTCTTCCGCAGCTACCGCTACGGCGAGGTCGTCACCGTCGACGACCCGTGGGGCTTCGGCAACTCGCTCGAATGGGCCACCTCCTGCCCGCCGCCGCGCCACAACTTCACCGAGCTGCCCCGCATCCGGTCGGAGCGTCCGGCGTTCGAGCTGCACTACCCGCACATGATCGACCGGATGCGTGCCGAGGCGCACGTGGGTCCGGGACACGAAGCGGGCAAGGATCGTCAGATGGAAGAGGCTCGCCGCGAGCCGTTCACCGTGGGAACGCACGAGGGGTCTCCGGACCCCGACCCGCGCTGACCGGTGAGCAACGACTCTACAGCCAGTTCCGGTACGACCGTCCTGGTCACCGTCACCGGTCCCGACCGGGCAGGTGTCACCTCTGTTCTCATGGGTGCCCTGGCCGGTCAGGCCGTTGCACTGCTCGACGTCGAGCAGGTGGTCATCCGGGGGCAGCTGACACTCGGGGTTCTGGTGTCCTCCGACGGCGACCCCGAGGCGCTGCAGGAAGTCGTCGAACAGGCGATGGCGTCCATCGGGTTCGAGGTCCGGGTGGAGATCGGGGTGGACCCCGGTAGCCGTTCACCGTCATCGCACGCCGTCGTCATCCTCGGCAGCCCCGTGACCGCCGCCGCCTTCAGCGCGGTGGCCGCGAAACTGGCGAGCCAGGGCGGAAACATCGACTCGATCCGCGGGATCGCGGACTATCCGCTCACCGGGCTCGAGCTGATGGTCAGCGTCGCCGGTCGAGGAGGTGTCGCGGCAGACGCGGCCCTCCGCAAGGGCCTCGCCGAGGTGGCCGCGAAGAACGCGGTCGACATCGCGGTGGAGCGTGGCGGGCTCGCCCGGCGTGCCAAGCGGCTCATCGTCTTCGATGTCGACTCGACCCTCATCCAGGGCGAGGTCATCGAGATGCTCGCCGCGCACGCGGGTCGCGAGGCCGAGGTGGCCGCGGTGACCGAGGCGGCCATGCGCGGCGAACTCGACTTCGCGCAGTCCCTTCACGAACGTGTCAAAGCGCTGGCCGGACTCGATGCGAGTGTCCTCGACGATGTCGCCAAGTCGCTCGAGTTGACTCCCGGCGCGCGCACGACGATCCGGACGCTGCACCGGCTCGGATTCCACTGCGGACTCGTGTCGGGCGGCTTCCGCCAGGTCATCGACGGCTTGGCGCACGAACTCGAACTCGACTTCGTGCGGGCCAACACGCTGGAGATCGTCGACGGCAAGCTCACCGGCCGCGTCGTCGGCGAAGTGGTGGACCGGATGGGCAAGGCGAACGCGCTGCGGTCATTCGCCGACCAGGTCGGGGTGCCGATGGAGCAGACGATCGCCGTGGGTGACGGCGCCAACGACATCGACATGCTCAGCGTCGCCGGACTCGGTATCGCCTTCAACGCCAAGCCGGCGCTGCGCGAGGTCGCCGACACCACGCTGAATCACCCGTTCCTCGACGGGGTCCTGTTCATCCTGGGTGTCTCCCGCGACGAGATCGAGGCGGCCGACGCTGCCGACGGTGTCTATCGCCGGGTGCCGCTGGGCTGAGTGCGTCCGCTCTCCATGGATGTCGAGGCGATCGCCGCGGATCATCGCCGGCTGGCCGGTTATGTCGGTGGCGGCGACGACCCGTCCGATCCCGCTGACGTCCTGGCGATGGCGATGGTGCTGCGGATCGAGAAGAACGATCCTCCCGACCGCACCGAACTGCTGACCGCTGCGGCGCGAGCCGTCGCGCTGCTGTGCCTCGACGAACGCTGTGCCGGCGAGGGGCCGTGGGCCTCGGCGATGGACGACTGGTGCAATGCGCGCATCCGGAAGATCGCGCGGCGCGCGCGTGGAGCGCAATGGGCTGCTGCGCAAGAGGTCTGGGGTGTGACCGCGACCCAGGGCGGCGCATCGGCGCGCGCCTTCGTACCCGGACGCGTGGGCGACCTCGACCGCCGTGTCGCGAAGCTGCAGATCGGCGGGACCGACGTCGAGGGGGCGCTGTCCGGCGAACCTCCCGGGCGCGGCGTCGTGCTGTGGACCAGTCCGGACCTGGAGATGACCGTCGGCAAACTGGCCGCGCAGGTCGGGCACGCGTCGATGCTCGCCGCGAAGTTGCTGACGACCGAGGAAACGATTCGATGGCGATCGGACGAGTGCCCGCTCGTGGTTCGCCAGTCCGGTTCCGAGCGTTGGCGCGAGCTCCTCGCCGCAGACGCGGACGGGACGGCGGTGGCCGTGCGCGATGCCGGCTTCACCGAGATAGCGCCCGGATCGGTGACCGTGATCGCCGAGGTCGTGCGTCACGATGGGGAGACGGACGGAGAGCACGGATGAGCTCGGCTGAACTGCCCGACTGGGTGCGTGAACTAGACCTGCAGCCCCACCCCGAAGGGGGCTGGTACCGGCAGACCTGGCGAAGCGAGGTCGAGATCCCGCGCGACGCGCTGCCGGGGGCGTACACCGGCGACCGCGCCGCCGGGACCGCGATCTACTTCGTCCTCATGCCGGGCGACGAATCCGCGTGGCACACGGTCCGCGGCGCAGAGTTGTGGTTGCACCATCGCGGCGCCCCGGTCGAACTGGACCTCGGCGGCGACGCCGACGCCCCCGGCGAGCCGGCCACCGTTCTCGTCGGGCCCGACATCGAATCTGGACAGCATCCTCAGGCTCTCGTGCCGCCGGGTGTGTGGCAACGGGCCCGGCCCGCCGGCGACGAGCCGTCGCTGGTCAGCTGTATCGTGGTGCCGGGCTTCGACTTCGAGGACTTTCGGCTGGCCTGAGCGACTACCGGGCAGCTGCCAACGGTGTGTTCACCGGGGCCAGATGACCGAACGTCGCCATCCAGGACTCGCGGTCGGGTGCGAATGACGCGACGATCAGCTCGTCGGCATCGGCATGGCCGGCGAACCAGGTCAGGTACTCGCGAACCTGCTCGGGTGTGCCGACGCCCGTGTAGGTCGACATCTCGTCGATCTGGCGGCCCTGCGGCATCGACAAGATGGCATCTGCCTCGTCGTCGGTGAAGGTGCGACCGCGGCCGAAGAGCAGCGACACTCGTTGGCGTTTCGAGATCTGGAGTAGTTCCTTCGCGCGGTCGCCGTCGTCGTCCGCTATGGCCCCGACACCCGCGATCACGTACGGCTCTGCGAGGACCTCGGAGGGCCGGAATTCGCGGCGGTACAGCGCAACAGCCTCGGTCAGGGCCTGCGGTGCGAAGTGGGACGCAAAGGCATAGGGGAGACCGAGCGCGGCGGCCAGCTGGGCGCCGAACAGCGAGGAGCCCAGGATGTAGAGGGGGACGTGCGTTCCGGCGCCGGGGGTGGCGCGGACGCCCTCGATGCGGGACTCGTCGCCGAGGAACGCCTGCAGCTCCAGGACATCGTGCGGGAAACGCTCGGCGGAGGCATGTGTCCGTCGGAGCGCGGTGAAGGTCTGCTGATCGCTGCCCGGGGCGCGTCCGAGACCGAGGTCGATACGTCCGGGATGAAGCTCGGCCAGTGTGCCGAACTGTTCGGCGATGGTGAGCGGGGCGTGGTTGGGAAGCATGACCCCACCGGCTCCGAGGCGGATGGTCGAGGTGTGCGCCGCCACGTGAGCGATCAGCACGGCCGGCGCCGACGACGCGATCGTCGGCATGTTGTGGTGCTCGGCGTACCAGATCCGACGGTAGCCCCACTCTTCCGCGCGCTGCGCGAGTTCGACACTGGCGGAAAGGCTTTGCTGAGCCGTCTCGTCGGGACCGATCTGCGCGAGGTCGAGGATCGACAAGGGGAGGTTCGAAGACGTCACGAATGAGGTCAACCGTGAGCACGCCCGTTCCTATTCCCGTGCGGTTGTGGGGTTTCCCGATCACCTCGACGGCGCCGAGAGTCGACACGTCCGGACGCGGGGTCGTGGTGCAGGATGGGGGAGTGACCGATTCCGATCCCGACCTCCTGATCGATTTTCGCGATGTCGCCGTCGTCCATGGCGGCAAGACCCTCGTCGGCCCGCTGTCCTGGCAGGTGGAACTGGACGAACGATGGGTGATCATCGGACCCAACGGCGCAGGCAAGACGACGCTGATCCGGCTGGCCGGCGCGGAGATCCATCCGACCTCGGGAACCGCCTTCGTGCTCAACGAGAAGCTCGGCCGGGTGGAGATCCGCGAACTGTCGACCCGGATCGGTGTCTCCAGTCCGTCGCTGGTCGACCGGGTGCCGCCGGAGGAGATCGTGAGCGACGTCGTGATCTCGGCGGGCTACGCGGTCCTCGGCCGCTGGCGGGAGAGTTACGACGCGATGGACCGCGCGCAGGCCGTCGAGTCGCTGGAATCGATGGGTGCCGAGCACCTCGCCGACCGCCGCTTCGGCACGCTGTCCGAAGGTGAGCGCAAGCGCGTCGTGATCTCGCGCGCGCTGATGACCGATCCCGAACTCCTGCTGCTCGACGAACCCGCCGCGGGCCTCGACCTCGGCGGACGCGAAGAGCTCGTCGACCGTCTCGCGCGTCTGGCCGCCGATCCCGACGCCCCGGCCATCGTGTTGATCACCCACCATGTGGAGGAGATCCCCGAGGGTTTCACCCACGCACTCATCCTGTCCGAGGGTGGCGTCGTGGCACAGGGTCTGCTCGAAGAGGTGCTGACCAGTGAGAATCTCACCGCCGCCTTTCGGCAGCAGATCGTTCTGGACAAGGTCGACGGTCGGTACTTCGCGCGGCGACGGCGCCGCGCGGGCGGCCATCGGCGAGCAGCAGGAGGTAATTGATGACGTCGACGGAACCGGGTCCGGGAGTCGTGTCCGCGCCGTTGCGGGACGCCGCGACGGTCGTGCTCGTCCGCGACGCCGCCGAGGGCATCGAGGTGTTCCTCCAACGCCGCGTCAAGCAGATGGCCTTCGCGGGCGGCATGACGGTGTTCCCGGGCGGCGGGGTGGACCAGCGCGACGCCGACGCCGACCTGGCGTGGACCGGTCCCGACGCAGCTTGGTGGGCCACGCAGTTCGCCAGTGACGCCGAGACCGCGCAGGCGCTGGTGTGCGCTGCGGTCCGCGAGACCTTCGAGGAGTGCGGCGTCCTGCTCGCGACGGACGCCGACGGCGCGTTCGCCGACCCTGCCGGCCTGGCCGACGATCGGCGACGCCTCGTCGAGAAGTCGTTGTCGTTCGCGCAGTTCCTCACCTCGCGCGGGCTCACGCTGCGTGCCGATCTGCTGCGGCCGCTCGCCCACTGGATCACCCCGGTCAACGAGAAGCGACGCTACGACACCCGGTTCTTCCTGGCGGCGATGCCCGACGGGCAGCATGCCGACGCCGAGACCACCGAAGCCGAGGTCGCGAGGTGGGTGAATGCCCGGGTCGCGATCGACTCATGGGCGGCGGGCGCGCATTTCCTCATGCCGCCGACGTGGTCGCAGCTCAACTACGTCTCCGGGTTCTCGAGCATCGACGAACTGCTCGACGCCGAGCGCGTCATCGAACCGGTCCTGCCCGACGTCACGCCCGGCGCGGGACTCGCCGGCCTCGGTTTCCCCAACTCCGACGAGTACTTCCGAACGCTCGGCGATCAGAAGCCGCCGGACATCACGCTCTGACGCAGGCGCTCTCAGGGGGAGGGCGCCAGCACCCCGGCGGCGCCGGACCGCCCGCCGAACAGCATCACGATGTCGCGAATCGGTGCCTCGACGACTTCACCTTCGCCGACCGCGAACCCGCTGTCGGTGGCCACGAACCGTCGTCCGGCGTTGCGTCGCCGCGCATGGAACGGAAATCCGGTCGACCACAGGTAGGCGGCACACGCCGTCGCGGCGTCGGGCGGCATCGTCCGGTCGATGGCGAGGGGCACCGTGATGTCCTGCCCGTGCAGGAGCGAGTCGAGGAGCGGTGCCATCGGGGTCGTCCCGATCGGATGACGGCGGGACCCGACCATGGCGCGCAACGTGTCGGCCGCCTCGTCGGCCGAGGTGTGGTCGCGCAACGCGAGTTCGCGGATCATCGTGTCGAACCGGAACCCGTACCGGCATGCAGCGAGCATCGCGCGTATCGGTGAGGTGTGTGAGTGGGTGAGGTGGACCGCGACGTCGCGCACCGTCCACGCGTCGCAGAGCGACGGGGTGGCGAGTTGTTCGGGGGTGAGGGTCTCGATCAGCGCGGCGAGTTCGAGCCGTTGCTCGTCGATGTGTTGCCAGATGAGGTCGGTGTCCATGATCGCTCCCACCACGGATCGATAGTCAGGTTCCCTGACTGATATTAGTCAGGTCTTCGTACTAACGTCAATGGGGTGTCCGACGACCAGCCGCAGATCGCCGTCCTGATGTTCATCGCCCACCGCGCGACCGAGCGTCGGGTGTTGGCACGGATCGCCGAAGAAGGGGCCGGCGACATCACCCCGGCGCAGTCCCGGGTGCTGCAACGGCTGGCGCCCGAGCCGATGCGGCTGACCGACCTCGCCGAGCAGGCGGGTGTCACCAAACAGACCGCGGGCGGCATCGTCGACCAGCTGGAAGCCGCGGGCTACCTCACCCGGGTGCCCGACCCGACCGACCGCCGCGCCCGCCTGGTGACCCTGAGTGATCGGGGTGTGCGGCTGTGTGAGGTCGCTGCCCGCGAGGTCGAGGTGCAGGAGCAGGAGTGGCGCGAGCATCTCGGTGCCGAACAGTTCGCCGCCCTCGAGGCGGCGATGCGGTCGTTGCGCGAGGTCACCGATCCATATCGATGACCTCGGCGCCCTCGTCGTCGCCGATGTCGTCACGGTCGGCCCAGTCGATGAGCGTGTCGAGGCGGTGGGCGACGTCGTCGATCTCGCCGTGGAGGTCCCCGAGTTCGGCGAAGCGGGCCGGCACGGTGGCGATCGTGAAGTCGTCGGGTTCGATGTCGTCGATCTCGGCCCAGGTGATCGGTGTCGACACGGTGGCTCGCTCGTTGCCGCGCACGGAGTAGGCCGAGGCCATCGTGTGGTCGCGGGTGTTCTGGTTGTAGTCGACGAAGACCGCGGCGGGGTCACGGTCCTTGCGCCACCACGTCGTCGTCACGTCGTCGGGCGCCCGGCGCTCGACCTCCCGCGCGAACGCCAGCGCCGCGCGTCGGACCTGGGGGAAGCCCCATTCCGGTGCGATGCGGACATAGATGTGCAGGCCTCGACCACCCGAGGTCTTCGGGAACCCGCGCATGCCCAGCTCGTCGAGCACCTCTTCGACGACGTGCGCCACGCGGCGAACCCGCGGAAACGTGCACTCGGGCATCGGGTCGAGGTCGATTCGCCATTCATCGGGGGTCTCGGGATCGGCGCGACGCGAGTTCCAGGGGTGGAACTCCACGGTCGACATCTGCACCGCCCAGATCACCGACGCCAATTCGGTGACGCACAGTTCGTCGGCGGTGCGGCCGAACCGCGGGAAGTAGATCTCGGTGGTCTCCAGCCAGTCGGGGGCGCCGGCCGGGACGCGTTTCTGGTGCACCTTGTTGCCGCTGACGCCCTTGGGAAACCGGTGCAGCATGCACGGGCGGTCGCGCAGGGCGCGCACGATCCCGTCGCCCACGGACAGGTAGTACTCGGCGAGATCGCGCTTGGTCTCGCCGCGCTCGGGAAAGTAGACGCGGTCCGGGCTCGACAACCGGACGGTGCGGTCGCCGACCTCGAGTTCGATGGGATCACCTGCGGAAGCCGACGTTTTCGCCATGACCGTCACTGTATGACTCCGGCGTCCGCGGCGGCGGACTCTGCGGGCCGCGTCTCCGGGCTGGGGCATCGACGGGACTTACCAACCGGTAGCCTTCGACCATGCCTGAGTTCGTGACCCTCGAGTGCTCCGACGCTCATCCGGGCGTCGGCACCATCCTGCTGCAGCGGCCACCGATGAACGCGTTGAGCCGGCAGGTGCAGGCCGAACTGGCCGCCGCGGCCGAGGAGGCGGCCGTGCGCACGGACATCAACGCGGTCGTCGTCTACGGCGGCCCGAAGATCCTCGCGGCCGGCGCCGACGTCACCGAGATGCGAGACATCGGCTACGCCGAGATGAGCCGGGTGGCGGGTCGTCTGCAACGCGATCTCGGCGCGATCGCCGCGATCCCCAAGCCGACCGTCGCCGCCATCACCGGATACGCGCTCGGCGGCGGGCTCGAAGTCGCGCTGGGTGCCGACCGTCGCATCGCCGGCGACAACGCGAAGCTCGGCCTGCCCGAGGTGCTGCTCGGACTGATCCCGGGCGGCGGCGGGACCCAGCGGCTGGCACGTCTCATCGGTCCGTCGAAGGCCAAGGACCTGATGTACACCGGGCGCTTCGTCGACGCCGAGGAGGCGCTGGCCATCGGACTCGTCGACGAGGTCGTCCCGCCCGACGAGGTCTACAACGCCGCGCTCGCCTGGGCCGGGCAGTTCACCGGCGCCGCCTCGGTGGCGCTCGCGGCGATCAAGAAGGCCGTCGACCAGGGGTTGGACGTCGACCTCGACACCGGACTCAAGATCGAGGAGCAGCTGTTCGCCCCGCTGTTCGCGACCGAGGACCGCGCCATCGGCATGGCGTCGTTCGCCGAGAACGGCCCGGGGAAGGCGGAATTCGTCGGCCGTTGAGCCGGCGGAGTCACCGCGATCCCCGACTTCATCACCGACACCACCACGCAACAGGAAGCGATCATGACCACCGATGCCACGCCGGGCACTGATCCGGCTCCCAACCCGCACGCCACCGAGGAGCAGGTCAAGGCGGCACTCACCGACACGAAGCTCGCCCAGGTGCTCTACCACGACTGGGAGGCCGAGACCTACGACGAGAAGTGGTCGATCAGCTTCGACGAACGGTGCATCGACTACGCGCGTGGCCGTTTCGACGCCGTCGCCACCGATGAGCCCCTCCCGTATGGCCGCGCGATGGAACTCGGTTGCGGCACCGGCTTCTTCCTCCTGAACCTGATGCAGTCGGGGGTCGCGGCGAAGGGATCGGTGACCGACCTCTCGCCCGGCATGGTCAAGGTCGCGCTGCGCAACGCGGAGAACCTGGGGCTCGACGTCGACGGTCGCGTCGCCGACGCGGAGAAGATCCCCTACGACGACGACACTTTCGATCTCGTCGTCGGACACGCTGTGCTGCACCATATCCCGGACGTCGAGCAGGCACTTCGTGAGGTGTTGCGGGTGCTCAAGCCCGGCGGTCGGTTCATCTTCGCGGGTGAGCCGTCGACGATCGGCGACTTCTATGCACGCTGGATGAGCCGCGCGACGTGGTTCGCCACGACGAAAATCACCAAGCTGGGCCCGCTGCAAGGATGGCGGCGCCCGCAGGAGGAACTCGACGAATCCTCCCGCGCGGCCGCGCTCGAGGCCGTGGTCGACATCCACACCTTCGATCCCGACGAGCTCGCCGGCATCGCCCGCGCCGCCGGTGCGCACAAGGTGGACACCGCCACCGAGGAACTGGCCGCCGCGATGCTCGGCTGGCCGGTGCGCACCTTCGAAGCCGCGGTGCCGCCGGAGAAGCTGGGGTGGGGCTGGGCTCGGTTCGCCTTCGGCGGATGGAAACGCCTCACCTGGCTCGACGAGAACGTGCTGCGCAAGATCGTGCCGCCAAAGTTCTTCTACAACGTCGTGGTGACGGGTGTGAAGCCCTAAACAGGCTGTTCAGAGCCGATGCCATCGGATACCGCCCGCAGTAGATTCAGTCAGCATCTTCGCCACAGCCTTGCGGGTCCGATCCTCGGCCCGCGGCCAAAGGCGGCTGTCGGTGTTCAGCGTCGTGGTGGCGTCCTTATGGCCCATCGCGCGTTGCACGGTCACCACGTCGCAGCCGGCCGCGATCAGGCCGCTCGCGTAGAAGTGACGGAGGTCGTGCAGCGAGTAGGTCAGTGCGGCGCGCTCCCGGAGTCGGGCGAACCTCGGCCCCACGACATCGGCGGTCCAGGCGCCGTTGCTGTTCGCCCACAGCCATCGAACCTGCAGAGCGCCGGGGACCGGATCGATCTTCGATCCGTCTCAGGCATCCGGTGGTTCTACGAGTCGCGTGGATTCTGCATCGAAGCCGTCTGCAACGAACAGCTGAGGCAGTTCATCACCACTAAGGTCCTCGTCCATCTCGAGCTTCGACTTTGCAACCCTGTGAGCTGCGGCGATCGACTGACCGTTCGCTACTGTCCCGTAGAAGCGTCCGGCGTAAGCGATCGCGTCCGCGTCGAATACCTCGTCGGTCATTCCGATCGCGAATGGAACGACACCATCAACGAGCAACTCGGCCTGAGCCGCCGAATTGCAGGAATTCAGCAGAACTAAACTGGGGGGATCGTCTACCGACGAGACGGCATTCGCGAATGCTTCTGCACTTACGACCGTTCCCTCGTGGATGACGTCCTCGTCCCGCTCAAACTCAATTAGGTCGTCATCGCTGTGGCCGGAAAAATGAACCACATGCGGCCGAAATTCGGTGAGTCCGTCGAGGAGGTCATCGATAGTCGCCGCTGTCCGTGAATCGATCTCGACCGATTCACGGTGTTGTGCGGATTGAACCATTTTCCGAATGATCTTCAACTCGCGTCCGACCCTGAGGTCACCGAGGGATGATGCCCCGAGCCACAGGACCCGCAATTTCTCTGGTTTTGGCTGTTGAACAGCGCGAATAGTGTTCTCGATAGCGGACTCTGCTCTTGATAACCGATCATCGAGCTCCCGCCGATCACGATCGGATGCCCTTTG
Organism: Gordonia sp. KTR9; assembly: GCF_000143885.2. Classification (NCBI taxonomy): domain Bacteria; kingdom Bacillati; phylum Actinomycetota; class Actinomycetes; order Mycobacteriales; family Gordoniaceae; genus Gordonia; species Gordonia sp. KTR9. The sequence goes on along the minus strand of NC_018581.1, from coordinate 3,802,275 downwards.
CGCACGTTCCTCGTGCCGTTTCCGTCGAGATTCCTCGGTGCGTTCCTCGCGGCTAAGACGGTCCTGCGCAGTCTGGGCCGCCTTCGAGGCAGCTGTCACGGCTTTGTTGGCGCGCTCAAGGTCCCTTGCTGCGTTGGCTGATTCCTTGTCGTACCGAGTCGCTTGACTCAGCTTTGTCTTGCGGGTCGCGTCGGATCTCGTCGATTGTGCTTCGCTGCGCGCCTTATCGGCCTTAGTCCTGGCCGTTGCGACCTTGCTCTGTAGCTTGCGCGCCTTCTCTTCGGCCTCCGCCAGCTTGTTTCGCTTCTGGTCTAGCTGCTACGGTACGACTCAGAACTCACGCTCACACTCCGAACACTTGGGCTACTACGGGGTGGGAAGCACATCGATCGACTGACTCCGTCTGCGCTCCCTTCGCAGCGAACCGTTCGGTCAGATGGATGTCCGGTCCGTTCGCATCATCGCAACGTCCGGCTGCCCGCCCGACACGGGGCGGCTAGCCCCCGCCTAGTCGTGTAAGTCGGTGCGCGCACCTCGACCCGGCCGCTCCGCGTTCCATCGCTCGATGGTCTCGCGCCGCCACCCTCGCGTCTTCCCGATTAGCGCATCCGGTTCGGGCATCTTGTACCGGCTGATGGCCGAGCGATCGATACTCAACCACTCGGCCACCTCCGACGCCGCCATGAACCGTTCGGGCTCAGGCATGACGCCGCTGCCTCGTCGCGACGATCAGCGTGGCCAGCGCCGCGGTCCCGAACGCCAACCACACCGCGGCCGGCTGTTGCGTCACCGCTAGCGCTGCGGCGCCGATCGCGAACACGGTCACGCTCGTCATGTTCTGTTTGTTCATGGCTTCTCGGACCCTCCATATAGTGGGACACTGGGTGGCGGATGGCCCCGGCTGCCCCGGGGCCATCCTCCCTACTTGCCCTTCTTCCGCTTGCGCGGCTTCTCGGACTTTCGGGCCTCTGAGATCCTCCGGAAGAATTCCGCCCATCCCAGAAGGATGGTTAGGAGTCCGATGATCTCGGTCCAACTTGGTGGGTCCATGCTCACCTCTTCGCTGGTGTTGTATCTCAACTACAGCAACCGTGCTGACAAAGTGCAACAGTGTTGACAAAGTAGTTCGGGGCGGTCACCGCTCAACGAACAAAGCCCCACTCATCACGGGTGGGGGCGCTTTCATCCGTGTCGCGGAGCTACCCGGCGTTGCCGTAGACCTCGACGATATTGGCCTCGACCTTCGGTGCTGTGACAGAACCGCCCATGGTTGTGTCATAGGTCTCCGACCCGGTGACGCCCACCCACAACGCCACGAGGTCGTCTTCGACCACCTCTTTGAACGATGCCAGGCCGGCAGTCACGATCGTGTTGATGTCGAAGTCGTAGACGCCGACTTGTTGCCCGTCGGTGTTGACTCGGATCTGGAACGTCCCGGTCGCCGCGTCCGCCTGGACGACGCGTCCATAGACTACGTAGAGCTCTCCCTTGTGCGCGTCTGGATTCTTCGCAACGAGCTGCCAGTCGCGAGAAGAGACCGTTCGGTAGGACGCCTTGTTCGTCAGGCGTTGCCGCTCTTGGTCGCGACGCTGGCGCTCGGCCGCCGCGGACCGCGACGCGGCCGCTGCTGCAGTCGTGTTCGGCGGCGGTTCGTAGGTCCGCGACGAGGACGACGAGGAGGTGCTGCTACTACCTCCAGCTGACACGAGCGCAGTGCACGACCCCACAAGCACGAAGAACGCGAGGAGTGACCCGCCGATGATCAGGAGCGGCTTCGCGGCGCTCGACTTCGGGGCTGGTGGATACGGCGGGAGGGGTGCCGTTGGTGGCTGCACCGGATGCCGGTTGGCTGTCCACTGGTACCCGTCCCACCACCGCAGCATTGCGGGGTTCTCGGGGTCGCGGTGCCATCCAGGAGTGGACGGCCAAGGGGGAGGGGCCTGTGACATCAGCGGATCATATCGGGCGTACCCGACACAGCGCTGTCGTCCGGGCGAGTTACTGTCGGAGCCCGTCGCAACTTAGTCGAAGGGTATCTCCTGGGAGTGTCGCCCTTTGTCGTCGTTCCACTCGACGAGAACGAACGCTTGCTCTCTGCGGCGGCCCATCCCAGTCTTGAACTTCTGTGAAATCGCGCGACCGGCCTCGATGTCGCCGTACTCCCGCGACCAGTCACGAGTCCCCGCCGCAACCATCGGACCGTGGGTGGAGAGACGCACACCTGTGGCCGTCCGGCCAAGGTTGTTGACGATCTCGTATGTGTCGCCCTTGACCCAGTGACACGCCCATTCAGCCATGAATCGAGCGTAGCGCCCGCAGTAGTCCCAACTCGCCCCAGCGCTAGCCAACGCAAATAAGCTGCACGAATGCTAACCAACCAACGCCACCGTATGAAGCAAACCCGCAGGACGGGATTCTTCTACAAAGTCGTGGTGACGGGTGTGAAGCCGCAGTAGGCGGAACCCCGTCAGGTCCGCCGGGCCCTGGCGAGCGGCCCGGCGATCCAGGCGTCGACCTCGGACTGTGTTCGCAGCCGGACGATCCGCAGGTCGGGATGGGTGTTGCGGAGACGCGGTACCCGTTCTGCATACGTGTGCCGGTGGCTCACCGACCATCGGATGATGTGTTCGGGGTCGGTGAGGATGGTCCTCATCGGCGGCTCGGTGTTGCCGTTCCACAGCGGTTCCCGGCGAACACGGCGGCGGATCGTGCGTCGGACGACGCGGGGGAACGTCGTCGTCCAATACGGGAGGTCGAGCCAGACCATGATGTCGGCGTTCTCGGCGATCAGTGGTCGCGCGTCGCCGTACTGCCACTCGGTCACCCAGGCGCCCTCGTCGATGAATGTCCGTACGTCGTCGAGGAATTCGGGTCTGCGAGTCCAGCCGGGTCCGTGGTGCAGCGCGTCGATCTCGACGTGCGGGACGTCGACGACCGCGGCGATGCGACGCGCGGTGGTCGTCTTGCCGACCCCGGACACGCCCGCCACCGCGATCCGACGCGGCGGGTGCGGCAGGTCGTCGTGGACGTTCACATCGCCATCGTCGCAGATGTGTCGGACGTCGCCCAGATGGTGTGTGACCGCGGCCGTGAGCCCGACGGTAGCCTGCAAGCATCATGGGCTACTCCTTCAGTCTCGACGACGTCGCGTTCCTGCGGTCGCGGCACGGTGAGAAGGCGCTCGAGACGGTGTCCGGACTCGATCTCACCCCGTCGACCATGCTGTCCGACATCACCGAGGTCCGCAGCCGGTACGCGCCGCACGATGCCGCGCTCATCGAGACGGTGCGGTGCCGCCGGCGAGCGCGCTCGAAGCTGCGTGACGCCGATGGCCTCTTGCTCACCGACGACGCCGGACAGCAGGCGACCGCGTCGGTGGTCGCCGCGTACCGCGCCGCCGAGGTCGCGGGACGATTCCCGGGGTCGGTGGTGCACGACCTGACCTGCTCGATCGGCGCGGAACTTCGAGAGCTGGTGCTTGTCAGCGGTATTCGTGGTGTCATCGGCAGCGACATCGATCGGGTCCGGCTCGCGATGGCGCGGGCGAACGTGCCCGACGCCACGTTGCTGATCGCGGATGCGCTCACCCCGACATCGACCGCGGACGTGCTCCTCGCGGACCCGGCACGGCGGTCGGACGCGGGCCGGACCTTCCGGCTCGATCAGCTGACGCCACCGCTCTTCGAGCTGCTGACCACCTATCCGGGCCGCCTGATGATCGTGAAATGCGCTCCCGGACTGGATCATCAGATGCTGCGGAACCGCTTCGGCTTCGACGGCGAGGTCCAGGTCACCTCGCTCGACGGCGGCGTGCGGGAGGCGTGCCTGTGGTCGGGGCCGGGTGTGGAGCCCGGTCGCCGGGCCACCGTCCTGCGGACCAGGCCTGACGGTACGGTCGCCGAGGTCGAGATCACCGATCGCGAAGACGACGACGTGCCCGCCGGTGAGGTCGGGGAATGGATCGTCGACCCGGACGGGGCGATCGTGCGGGCGGGGCTGGTCAGGCACTACGCCCACCGGTTCGGACTATGGCAGCTCGATCCGCAGATCGCTTACCTGACCGGCACTTCCGTCCCCGAAGGAGCGCGCGGATTCCGGGTGATCGAGCAGACGGGGGTGACCGAGAAGTCGCTCCGCAAGGCGCTCGCCGCGCTGGACTGCGGCTCGCTCGAGATCCTTGTCCGCGGACTCGACGTCGACCCCGATCGGCTGCGAAAGAAGCTCAAGCCCAGGGGCTCCCGCTCGCTGTCGGTGGTGCTGACCCGGATCGGACGCAAGGGCGTCGCGTTCATCTGTGAGCCGGGAGTCCGGTTCTAGACCGCTTTCGCCGGTCTACCGGCGACTATTCGAGGTTGGCCTTGCTGTCGAAGAAGTAGACCTCTCCGAGGTTGGTCGCGGTGGCGATCTGTCCGGAGTAGGACACCGCGACCCCGGTCGCGAAGCCGCGCGATTCAGGCAGCGGGAGAGTGCGTTTCGTCGCGCCGTCGGCGGTGGACACCTCGACCAGGGACAGGGTGTCCTTGCCCGGATCGCGCGCCACCGTCCACGCGGTCTGCTGCTGGGTCAGCGCCGACAGGCTCACCGTCGCCAGATCGGTACGCTGCCAGACCTGTTCGGCTCGGTCGCCCTGGTCGCGCAGCAGGGTCAGCGGGGCGCCCAGTGAGCCGGTGGGGATGATCAGGCCGTCCGGTGAGACGGTCATCGTCGCAAAACCGTGCCCGCCGATGTCGTAGGTCCACCGCGTCGATCCGTCCTCGGCGTTCAGCGCGACGATCTTGCCGTCGCGTGAGAATGCGTAGACGGTCGCGCCGTCGGCTGACAGCGTCGGGGTCCCGACGACGCCGCTCGGGACGTCGGCCTGCCAGGCGGTGCGGACCTCGCGCGCGCCGGCGACCTCGCCGTATTTCATGGCGCGGATCTGTGAGGTCGCGGCGCCTTCGGGAAAGAAGTTGAGGTAGAAACGTTCTCGTTCGGTGTCGACGGCGGCGGGAGCGGGAATCGCGCACTGCGGCCCGTTGCGCACGCAGTCTCCGAAGCCACGGAGCGGCTGCGCGGGATCGGCGTCATCGCGCAGGTTCACCTCGGGAGCGAGGAGTTCGTTGCGCTGGGTGTCGATCAGCAGGATCTGTCCCTGGGTGGTGACGACCAGCACCGCGCTGGGGGCCGCGAACTTCGCCGAGAGCGGCACGCCGATCACGCCCGCGCGCCAACGGATGGCGCCGCCGGCGTTGAAGGCGAGGAAGGTCGTCTCCTCACCGAGATAGGGCTGGTCGTACTGGTCGACGAGCATCGCGCTGATCTCGACACCGGCGCGCATGTCCTTGCAGAAGTTCTTCCGTCCCGACCGGCTGTCGAGCACGAGGACGTTGCAACCCTCGGCCGCATTGGACGTCACACCCACGTTGCCCTTGCCCGAGATGGTCACCGGCGCGGTGACCGGACCCCCGGTCGGGCGTGTCCAGCTCAGCGTCAGATCTTCCGGCACATCGGCATACGCGAAGTTGGCGTTCCCCGGGACACCGCCGTAACTGGGCCAGCCGACGCTCGGGACGGAACGCACATCGATGTGGCCGTCCGAGCAGGCGGCGAGGACCAGCGAGCACACGGCCGTGAGCGCGACGAGCAGGCGGGTCAGCGCAGATCGGCGGCGTCGAGACACCTGCGGTCGTGCGAAAGCCATCCTGCTCCTCGTCGTCGTGTCCGGAGTCGTCGTCGAACCAAGGCACCGGACATGCCATCGAACCGGCACCCGACGTGCCAGCAGTGAGCCTATCGTGCGCGAAAATCGCGTCGATTAGGGTTTCTCGTCATGACCACCATGTGGAATGCCTCGTACCGGTCCCGCCGGCGCGCAGGCCGACGCCGCGACCCCGACCAGGCGCGTTTCCTCACCCTCGATTCGCTGCGCTGGGTGAAACGCAATCGCGCGTACACACCGTGGTACCTCGTGCGCTACTACCGTCTCGCCCGATTCCGCCTGGCCAATCCGCACATCGTGCTGCGGGGCATGGTGTTCCTCGGGCGCAATGTCGAGATCCACGCGACACCGGAACTCGCCCGCATGGAGATCGGGCGCTGGGTACACATCGGCGACGGCAACTCCATCCGCTGTCACGAAGGCAGCCTCCGCATCGGCGACAAGACCGTCTTCGGCTGCAACAACGTGGTCAACTCCTACCTCGACCTCGAGATCGGCGGGTCCACCCTCATCGCCGACTGGTGCTACATCTGCGACTTCGACCACAAGATGGACGACATCACGCTGCCGATCAAAGACCAGGGCATCGTGAAGGGCCCGGTTCGGATCGGCCCGGACACCTGGGTCGCGGCCAAGGTGTCGGTCCTGCGCAACACCATCGTCGGCCGCGGATGCGTGCTCGGCTCGCACGCGGTGGTCAAGGGCGTGATCCCCGACTACGCCATCGCGGTCGGCGCGCCCGCCCGGGTGGTCAAGAACCGGATGGACGACTGGGCGTCGAACGCGGCCGAGCGCGCCGAACTCGAACGCGCCCTCGCCGACATCGAACGAAAGAAGGCCGCGGCCGAACGGGAGTGACCCTTCGTGACGCCCTCCGCAGGCTCCGGGTGTGCGGCCTGCCCGTTCCCTGAGGTGCGAGCGAAGCGAGCCTCGAAGGGCTACGCCTGGCCCGGGTCCCGTTCCGGCAGAGGACGTTCGGGAATGTCGGGACGTCCGATTGCATGCCGGACCCGACGCTTCGCCGCGAGGTGCACGCTCGCGGTCCGCTCGGCGACCTCGGCCCAGGAGAACTCCGCGGTGAGCCGCGCCCGGGCCCGCAGCGCCCGTTGCGCCGCCGCGCCCGGATCGGACAGGGTCGCACGGACCGCTGCCGCCAGACCGGCGACATCGGCAGGCTCGAAGGTCAGTCCGGTGTCGGGCTCGCGGACCGCCTCACCCAGACCGCCCGCGGTCGACACGATCAGCGGCGCGCCGGTCGCCGCCGCCTCCAGCGCCACGATCCCGAACGGCTCGTATCGGCTGGGCAGAACGATGGCGTCGCATCGGTGCATCAGCGTCACCAGCTCACCGTGGTCGACCGGGCCGACGAAGGTCACCGCCTTGCTGACCCGGTGCCTGCGCGCCTGCTCCATCAGCCAGTCTCGCTGGGTGCCGTCACCGGCGACGGTCAGCGTCGTACCCGGATGGCTGCGCCGGATACGGGGGAGCGCGGCCAGCAGATCCTGCACGCCCTTCTCGTATTCGAGCCGTCCCGCGAACAACAACTCGGCCGGTCCGCCCGTCCGCGGACGCTCGGCGAACGGCCACGTCCGGATGTCGATGCCGTTGTGGATCACCGTGATGTCGGCGGCGTCGTACCCGAACAACCGGTTCACCTCGTCGCGCATCGACGCCGAACACGTGATGAGAGCATCGGACTCCGACACCAGCCACCACTCCACCGAATGCACCTGACGGTTCGTCCGGCCGCTCACCCAGCCGCTGTGCCGCCCCGCCTCGGTCGCGTGGATCGTGGAAACCAAAGGCACATCGAAGAATTCGGCCAGTGCGATGGAGGGATGGGCGACCAGCCAATCATGCGCGTGCACCACGTCGGGCACCCACCGCGATGCCGATCCGCTCCCGGCGCCGTGCAGATTCGGCCCGCTCGCTTCGCTCCCGGCGCCGTGTGGATCCGGCCCGCTCGCTCCGCTCCCGGCGCCGTGCAGAATCCGCAGCCCCGCCCGAACGAACGCATGCCCCATCGCGAGCGTCCAGGCCATCATGTCCTGCCCGAATTCGAACTCCGGCGGATCCTCGGCGACCGCCACGACGCGCACACCCTCGACGACGGTGTCCGTCGTGGGATGACTGACCGCATCGGTTCCCGACGGTCGACGCGTCAGGACCACCACGTCGTGACCCGCGGCCGCCATCTCGGTCGCCAGGTGATGCACGTGCCGGCCGAGTCCGCCCACCACCACCGGCGGGTACTCCCACGACACGAACAACACCCTCATCCGATTTCCCCCTCGGTGTCGATCCCCCCTGGGCCGATGTCCGCTGGACGGCCGGTCTCGGCGCCGGTTCCGGCATCGCCGGTCTCGGTGCCGATCCCGTCGGCGGTCAGCGTGGTCTGCAGACGGCGCGCATCGAGAGCGGGGAACAGATTGTCGGCGCGCGACCAGTTCGCGGCGAGCGTCTCGGCAGCGTCGTCGCGGCCTCGCATCGCCGCGTCGCTGATCTCGCGGGTGGCGTGCGCATGCGTGTGAGCTCGCGACACAGCGTACTGCGCGGCAGTGTCCTTCGACACCATGAACGGCCAGTCCGACGACACGGTCAGCAGCGCCTCCCGCACGATCTGATCGGCCACGCGACTGCGCTCGCCGCCCCGGTGCCGCAGCTTGGCGACGGCGTCGAGGGCCGTCTCGGTGACCTCGGCGTTCAGGTCGACCAGGTGTTGCACGGCCGGGCCGTTCCACACCCGCCAGTCCTTGCCCGACCCCCACGACGACCGGGGAAGGTCGAACGGTGCACCGACGAACCCGGCTCGTGTCGCGCCCGCGAGTGTTCCGACGGTGACCCCGACCTCGGGCAGGCGGCGGAGCACGCGTTCGAGCCAGACCGGCCCCTCGTGCCACCAGTGGCCGAACAGCTCGGTGTCGAACGCCGCGACGACCAGCGCCGGGCGGCCGATCCGGTCGGACTCGTCGACGAGGCGGGTGCGCACGTGCGCGACGAAGTCCTCGACGTGCCGGTCGAGGACCGCGTCGACCCGTGCCGGGTCATAGGGCTTCTTGTCCTCGCCCGACACGGTCCGGCCGGTGACGCGGAACCGCTTGAGCCCGGTCTCGTGGTCGTACGTGTGGAAGTCGCGGTAGGCGGCGTGGCCCGGATAGCCCGACTTGGGTGACCAGACGCGGTAACTCACCGTCAGGTCACGCCCGTAGGCGATGACGGCGGCATCACCGACGGGGCGCCCGAGCGCGGTGTCGCCCTGCAATGCCGGTCCGTCGACCAGGAAGTGACGCACGCCCGCGCGGTCGTACTCGGTCTCCATCCCCGGCGCGAAGGCACATTCGGGCGCCCAGATGCCGGACGGGTCGAGACCCCAGCGCGCGTGCGCGTCCGCGAGCCCCTCATCGAGCGAGAAGCGGCGTAATCGCGGATCGAGCAGCGGCGCGAACGGGTGGGCGAGCGGACCGCCCAGGATCTCGGCGACGCCGCTCGAGGCCAGCCCGCGGATCAGCGGCGACGCACCGTGACGCCATCGGCTCGCGAAGGTGTCGAGAGCGCGCTGGGCGTCGAGGTACTCGCGGCGTCCGGCCGCCGCACGGTCGGCGTCCCGGGACATCGCGGCCTGGGTGGCCCGCAGTTGCCAGTCCGCGAGCCACTCGTACATCGACGACGCGCAGTGCGGGTCGTCGAGCTGCGCGGCCAGTACCGGCGTGATGCCCAGGGAGAGCTGATCGGTGAAGCCGTCGGCGGCCAGACGCTCGAGCATGTCGACCAACGGCAGATACGACGCCGCCCACGACTGATACAGCCACTCCTCGCCGACCGGCCAGCGGCCGTGATTGGCCAGCCACGGCAGATGCGAATGCAGGACCAGCGTGAACTGGCCGGGAACGGGCGCGGTACCGGTGGCCACCCCTCAGCCCCGCAACGCGACCGCGAACAGGTCGAGGGAGGCGTCGATGTCGCACTCGCCCGAGTCGACGACCTCGAAGTCCTCGGCGACCACGCCGGCGACATCCGCGGTCAGCTCGTCCGGCCACGGCTCGCCGGCGAGCGCGCGCTCGATCTGGGCGTCGATGAGTGAACCGCCCCACTTGGTGTCGAGCGCCCGCAGCCGCGGACCGTGCACGACGCCCAGCATCGCGTCGACCACGAAGTCCCCGCCGAGAAGCAGGTCGGTGAGTTCGGCCGCGTCGAGCTCACGGGTGTGGAACGGGTTGAGCGGTGTGTCGCGACCGGGGGAGAAGGTGATGCGGTTGGGCGTCGACATCAGCAACAGCCCGCCGGGGCGCAGCACGCGGTGGCACTCGGCGACGAAACGTGGCTGATCCCAGAGGTGCTCGATCACCTGGAAGTTGACCACCACGTCGACCGAGGCGTCGTCGAGCGGGAGGTCGACGAGATTGCCCTGGTGGACGACGAGTTCGGGGTAGCGGCGACGGGTGTGCTCGACCGCGACGGTGTCGTAGTCGACGCAGACCACCGACGACGCCCCGGCGTCGGCGATCATCGCGGCGCCGTAACCCTCGCCGGACCCGGCTTCGAGGACGTCACGGCCCGCGCACCGGTCGGCGATGTGGCGATAGGCGATCTCGTGGCGCCGGAACCAGTAGTTCTCGGCGGGGATCCCCGGGACCGTGCGCTCGCCGGTGAGCGCGAGCTGCTCGTCGGTGTCGAGCGCCTCGAGACCAGTGGTTGCCGTCCCGCGCGACGATCCGAGGTCTGCGTCAGTCATCTGAGAGAGACTAGGGCATGCCCCGCCGGTCACCGGGTCCGTCGTACCGAGCGAGCGAACGGTCGCCGCATTGTGTGAGGTAGTCGATGTTTAGTGAGAGGATAGGAGACGCTAAAGTGGTGGGGACCCATGGCCTTACCCGCCGGTAAGTTGCCGAACCCGATGCAGGAGGTCGACGAAGACCCATGACAAACATTGTCGTACTGATCAAGCAGGTTCCCGACACGTGGTCCGAGCGCAAGTTGTCCGACGACGACTACACCCTGGACCGTGAAGCCGCTGACGCCGTCCTGGACGAGATCAACGAGCGCGCCGTCGAGGAAGCGCTGAAGATCAAGGAGGCAGACGGCGGTGAAGTCACCATCCTGACTGCGGGACCCGAGCGCGCGACCGACGCCATCCGCAAGGCGCTGTCGATGGGTGCGGACAAGGCGATCCACATCAAGGACGACCTCATGCACGGCTCGGACGCGGTCCAGACCGCATACGTGCTCGCGCGGGCACTCGGCACGGTCGAGGGTGTCGAGCTGGTCATCGCCGGCAACGAGGCCACCGACGGTCGCGTCGGCGCCATCCCGGCCATGATCGCCGAGTACCTCGAGCTCCCGCACCTGACGCACCTGCGCAAGCTGACCCTCGAGGGCGAGACCCTCAAGGGCGAGCGCGAGACCGACGACGGCATCTTCCACGTCGAGGCCACCCTGCCGGCCATCGTCAGCGTCAACGAGAAGATCAACGAGCCGCGCTTCCCGTCCTTCAAGGGCATCATGGCCGCCAAGAAGAAGGAAGTCACCGTCCTCACCCTCGCCGAGATCGACGTCGAGGCGAGCGACGTGGGCCTGGAGAACGCCGGCTCGGTCGTGACGGCGAACACCCCGAAGCCGCCGAAGACCGCGGGTGAGCGCGTCACCGACGAAGGCGACGGCGGCACCAAGGTCGCCGAGTACCTGGTCGGCCAGAAGATCATCTGACCTTCTCGACGCAGACCACCGGCGAACCCCCAGACATTCAGGAGAGAACCACCATGTCAGAAGTACTCGTGCTCGTGGAGCAGGACGCCGAAGGCGCCCTGAAGAAGGTCACCAGCGAGCTCATCACCGCCGCCCGCGCTCTCGGCACCCCGTCGGCAGTCGTGGTCGGCAAGCCCGGCTCGGCCGACGGCATCCTCGACGGCCTCAAGGAGGCCGGCGCGGAAAAGGTCTACGTCGCCGAGTCCGACGACGCGGGCAACTACCTCATCACCCCGCAGGTCGACGTGCTGGCCTCGATCGCCGAGTCGGCCTCGCCGGCCGGGATCCTGGTCGCGGCGACCGCCGACGGCAAGGAGATCGCCGGCCGGTTGGCCGTGCGTCTCGGCTCCGGCGTCCTCGCCGACATCGTCGACGTCAAGGAGGGTGGCGTGGGCGTCCACTCCATCTTCGGTGGCGCCTTCACCGTCGACGCGCAGGCCAAGGGAGACGTGCCCGTCTTCTCGATCCGCCCCGGTGGTGTCGAGGCGGCTCCGCAGGCCGGCGCCGGCGAGCGTGTCGACGTCGAGGTCCCCGCTCAGGGCGAGGGTGCGGTCAAGATCACCAAGGTCGAGCCGAACGTCGGCGGCGACCGCCCGGAGCTGACCGAGGCGTCGATCGTCGTCTCGGGTGGCCGCGGTGTCGGCAGCGCCGAGAAGTTCTCGGTCGTCGAGGAACTCGCCGACGTGCTCGGTGCCGCTGTGGGCGCCTCGCGTGCGGCCGTCGACTCCGGCTACTACCCGGGCCAGTTCCAGGTCGGCCAGACCGGCAAGACCGTGTCGCCGCAGCTGTACGTCGCCCTGGGCATCTCGGGCGCCATCCAGCACCGCGCCGGCATGCAGACCTCGAAGACGATCGTCGCCGTCAACAAGGACGAAGAGGCTCCGATCTTCGAGATCGCCGACTACGGCATCGTCGGTGACCTGTTCAACGTCGCGCCGCAGCTGACCGAAGAGGTCAAGAAGCGCAAGTGATCATGCGCTGATCCGCTCAGAAACCCGGTGACCCCCGACCCCGCGTCGGGGGTCACCGTGCGTTCGGGGGTCGTTCACCCGCTCGTGGCCGTCGCGGGTCATGTTCACCCGGTGGCGGCCCGAGTTCACCGAACCCGCACCGACACGACACACTGCGGTGGTCCCGCCGATGCCCGGTCTGGCTTTCATTCGAGTCATGAACGCCATGCAGTCGCCAGTCCGCACCAGCCACGTCTCGCGCGCACCGTTCACGCGAGCCGAGCCGAGGACCCTGCTCACCGCGGGGCCCATCCGCGTCCTCGTGTCCGACGACCCCGCCGACATCGTCGCCGCACAAGAGTTGCGGTACCGCGTCTTCGCCGACGAACCCGGTTTCTCCGATCGCATCGGTGACTCGGCCACCGGTCGCGACGCCGACCGCTTCGACGCCTTCTGCGAGCACCTCATCGTCCGCCACACCGACGACGGTGTCGTCGGATGCGCGCGAGTCCTCGCCCCGGCCCGGGCCATCGCCGCCGGCGGGTGGTACTCGGCGACCGAGTTCGATCTTCGAGAGATGAACGACATCGTCTCCGCCACAGTCGAATTGGGGCGTGCCTGCGTGCATTCCGGGTACCGCGACGGCTCGGTGACCGCGCTGATGTGGGCGGCGCTGCTCCAGTACATGGACGACGCCGACCTGCGCTACCTGATGGGGTGCGTGTCGGTGCCGCTGCACAGTCCGGGGGAGTGGCTGCCGGGGTCGTCGCTGCGCGCCCTGCGGGATCGACTGCGCGACGAGCATCGGGATGCACTGCGTCAGGCCCACCCGCTCGTGCCGGCACGCGTGGGCGGACGCCTGCTCGACGACATCGTGCCCTCGGACACGGTCGCGATGCCGCCGCTGATGCGCGGATACCTGCGCCTCGGTGCCCGGATCTGCGGCGAACCGGCGGTCGACGACGTCTTCGACGTCGCGGACTTCCTCACCCTGCTCGACCGCGAGGGCGCGAACAAGCGCTACCTGGACCGGCTGCGATCGAGTGCCAGACGGCTCGGCTCGCCCCGCATGGATGCCGCGCCGGAGCCCGGGGGCGCGGCACGATGACCGCGCTGCTGGCCGGTCCGGTCTCACCGCGCACGGCTGGTCCGCGACGCGGCCACTCACAGTGTCCGCCGGCCCGCCCGTCCGGCGCGCTCACGCATCCGTGGTTCCCGATCAGCACCTGCGGCGAAGGATGCCTCGGCCCGACGGTGGCGCGGCGCTTCGACGCGATCGCCGACGCGACGATCGTCGGGTGGCGCCTGTGCCGGCTCGCGGCGGTCGCGATGTGGATCGTCTGGGCCGTCCTGACCGCTCGGGCGGTGGCGGGTCTGCGTCGACGACCGCCACGTTCGCTCCGCGCCCCTGCATCGAGTGCACTGTTGGCGGCCCTGGGGATCTCCGTCGACGTCGAGGACCGCCGAGCAGACCCTGCCCGAGCGGGGCTGGTGGTCGCCAATCACATCTCCTTCCTCGACGTGCTCGCACTCGCGCTGATCAGCCCCGCGCACGTGGTGGCCAAATCCGATGTCGTCGGGATGCCGGTGGTGTCCTCCCTTGCGCGCAGGTTCGGCGTCATCGCCGTCGACCGCGGCACACTCCGCGGGTTACCGGAGACGGTCGGCGAGGTCGCCGGACGCCTGCACCGCGACTCGTCGGTGATCGTGTTCCCCGAGGGCACCACCTACTGCGGTCGATCCGGCGGCGCGTTCCGCCCGGCGTTCTTCCAGGCCGCGATCGACGCGGATGTCCCGGTGGTGCCGGTGAAGCTGCGATTCGTCGGCACCGACGGGACCACCGCGACGGCGCCGAGTTTCATCGGCGCCGACACCCCGGCCGACACCCTCCGGCGGGTTCTGCGGGCACGTGGCCTGGCCGTCACGATGGTCATCCACCCACCCGAGGCGCCCGGCCGGGATCGTCGCGAGCTGGCGGGTCGATGCGAGCGCGTCGTGGCGGGCCTTCCCGCCGCCGCGGAAAGTGACATCACCCGTTCTCTCATATAGGTTTCACCGGTAGCCGTCCGCAGGTCTGTGGACGATAACCGCGTACCTCCAGGAGGCGACGATGACGTCCACCCGAACCCGAGAAGCCGCGCGCACCAAGTTCTTCGAACTCCGCGATGTCGACGGCCGGGTCGACGACGCCGATCTCGACACCGTCTGGGCCGGATTGTCGACGCTCCGGCCCGAGGAGATGCTCGGCGCCTGGAAGGGTGGCGAGTTCACCACCGGACACGCCATCAACGGCACGCTCGCCAAGGCCAACTGGTTCGGCAAGACCTTCACCTCGCGCAGCGACGTCCAGCCTCTGGTGTGCCGTGACGACAACGGCAACCTCTTCTCCAACACCAAGCTCGGCAAGGGCGAGGCGAGCCTGTGGGCGATCGAGTTCCGCGGCGAGATCACCGCGTCGATGGTCTACGACGGCCAGCCGGTCATCGACCACTTCAAGCGGGTCGACGACACCACGGTGATGGGGATCATGAACGGTAAGGGCGGCGTCATCGACGGCCGTCACCTGTACTTCTATCTCGAGCGGGTCTGACCGCGACCGGTCGCCGGAGTGGCCTCACACCTCCCGACGTGCGCGTTCGGCGTCGTGCGGCCGCTACCGGGTCGGCAGGCCGGCGATCGGCGGCCCGATCGCGGAATTTGTCGGCGACCTAAGCGCGTTTATCCTTGCTAGCGATGCCCGTGCCAAGCCGACCGCCCGTGAAGGCGCCTGTCTACCTCGATCACGCCGCTTCGACGCAGATGCTGCCCGAAGCCGTCGAGGCGATGACGGCCGTCTTCGCCCAACCGGGTAACGCCTCGTCGCTGCACGGATCCGGCCGCACCGCGCGCCGTCGGCTCGAGGAGGCGCGCGAGGCCATCGCCGCGGCTGTCGGCGCCCGGCCGTCCGAGGTCGTGTTCACCGGGGGCGGGACGGAGTCCGACAACCTGGCGGTCAAGGGCATCTACTGGTCCCGGCGGAACGCCGACCCGCGCCGTCGCCGGATCATCACCTCCGCGGTCGAACACCATGCCGTCCTCGACCCCGCTCAGTGGCTCGCCGACGAGGCCGGCGCCGATCTCGTACTGCTACCCGTCGACGCCGACGGTGTGATCTCGCCGGCCGACCTGCGTGCTGAGCTCGAGGCGCACGCGGACGAGACCGCTCTCATCTCGGTCATGTGGGCCAACAACGAGGTCGGCACGATCCAGCCGATCACCGAGATCGCCGCGCTCGGGTCCGAGTTCGGCATCCCCGTGCATTCCGACGCGATCCAGGCCGTCGGCCATCTGCCGGTCGATTTCGCGGCCAGCGGCCTCTCGGCGCTCAGCCTGGCCGCCCACAAGTTCGGCGGGCCGCAGGGTGTCGGCGCCCTGCTGCTCGGTCGGGACGTCGGGTGTGTGCCGCTGCTGCACGGCGGCGGCCACGAACGCGACGTCCGGTCGGGAACGCAGGACGTCGCCGGCGCGGTCGGCATGGCCGCCGCGCTGTCGTGGTGCGTGCAGAACCTGGACACCAACACCGCCCACCTGCGGGCGCTGCAGACCCGGTTGACCGAGGTCCTGCTCGGCGTGGACGGAGCGGTGCGCAACGGGGCCGACGGTGCCGGCCGCCTCCCGGGCAACGTGCACGTGTCGTTCGCCGGATGCGAGGGTGACTCGTTGCTGATGCTCCTCGACGCCAAGGGTGTCGAATGCTCGACCGGATCGGCCTGCACCGCCGGGGTGGCGCAGGCCAGTCATGTGCTCCTCGCGATGGGGCTGGACATGGCCGACGCACGGTCGTCGTTGCGGTTCTCCCTCGGCCACACCACCACCGACGCCGACATCGACGCGGTCGCCGCGGTCATCGACGGGGTCGTCGACCGGGCACGAGCCGCGGGCCTGGTATCGGTCCCCGGCGGAAGGATCTCCTGATGCGAGTACTGGCGGCGATGAGTGGCGGCGTCGACTCGGCGGTCGCCGCGGCACGAGCGGTCGAGGCCGGTCACGAGGTGGTCGGTGTTCATCTGGCGCTGTCAACGGCTCCGGGTGCGCTGCGCACGGGGTCGCGCGGATGCTGTTCACGTGAGGACGCCTCCGACGCCCGCCGGGCGGCCGATGTCCTCGGAATCCCGTTCTACGTCTGGGATTTCGCCGACCGCTTCAAAGACGATGTGATCGACGAGTTCGTCGAGGCCTACGCGGCCGGACGCACACCGAACCCGTGCCTGACGTGCAACGAGAAGATCAAGTTCGCGGCCCTCGCCGACAAGGCGGTCGCCCTCGGTTTCGACGCGCTGGCCACCGGCCACTATGCCCAGCTCGTCGACGGGGAGCTACGGCGTGCGGTCGACGCCGACAAGGACCAGTCGTATGTGCTCGCCGTCCTGACGCGTGATCAGTTGTCGCGGGCGATGTTCCCGATCGGCGACACCCCGAAGACCGAAATCCGAGCCGAGGCGGCCCGCCGCGGGCTGGCCATCGCGGACAAGCCGGACTCCCACGACATCTGCTTCATCCCGAGCGGCGACACCCGCGCGTTCCTCGGTGCCCGCATCGGTGTTCGGCCGGGGGCGATCGTGGACGCGGCGTCGGGTGAGCGTCTCGCCGAGCACGACGGAGTCCACGGTTTCACCATCGGTCAGCGCAAGGGCCTCGGGGTCGAGGCGCCCGCCGCCGACGGCAAGCCGCGCTATGTCACCGAGATCGATCCCGATTCGGGGACGGTCACCGTCGGGACGGCAGCCGACCTGCAGGTCTGGGGGATCACCGCCACCCGCGCGGTCTGGACCTCGGGTGTCACTCCCGGCGAGCCCTTCGACGCGATGGTGCAGGTCCGCGCCCACGGCGGACTCGCGCCGGTGCGCGCGACCGCGACCACGATCGACGGGGGACCAGGTATCGAGATCGTCCTGCAGGAGCCACTCACCGGCGTCGCCCGCGGTCAGGCCGCGGTGCTGTACCTGCCCGATGCCCGGCGCGGCGACCAGGTCGTCGGGTGCGGGCGGATCGCCACCACCTCGTCGCAGCCGACTGTCGTGCCGACTCCGTGACCGGATCATCGGCTCTGCCCACCGGTGTGGGCACCGGTGTGGGATCGATGCCGGGCACCGACGCGCGAGCCGCGGCCGAGGTGGTCAACGGCGAACTCGACCTCACACACCTCGTCGAACTCCCCGGCCGAGGTATCGGCTCGGATCTGATCGGCCGGATGGCGGCGATCCTCGTCGATCTGCCGATGGATACCGCGACGTGGGGATACCGTCTCGCGCAACGCCACTCCCGCCTGGCACGGCGTGCATCCGACCTCCTCGCCGAGGACCTCGACGTCGTCGAGGAGCTCTGGGAGACCGCGGGTTTCGTCGGCACCGGACGCCCGTTCAAGGTGCAGGTCGCCGGTCCGTTCACCACGTCGGCGTCGGTCGAGCTGGCAAACGGGCAGCGAGTCCTCAAGGATCATGGCGCGGTCCGCGACATCGTCGAGTCGACGGCCGAGGGCGTGCGCGCGCACGTCGCCGAGGTACAACGCCGGCTCGGCGCGCGCGTGGTGGTCCAGCTCGACGAGCCGATGATCGGTCAGGTCATCGACGGCACGGTGAAGCCGCTGACGCGCTTCGACCCCATCCGGGCGATACCGGTGGTCGAGGTGGCCCGTGCACTCACCGAACTCATCGACCATGTCGGCGCACCGGTGATCCTGCACGACTGCGGCAGACCGCGATGGGAACTGATCGAACACCTTCCCGGCGTCGGCTATTCGATCGACCTGACCAAGCCCTCCCCGGCCGATCTCGACGGCATCGGCATGCTCGTCGATCGCGGCGGCGTGCTGCTCGCGGGACGCGTGCCGTCGACCGCACCCGATCGCCCGTTGGCCGCCGAACACGTGGCGACCGAACTCGCCGCGCTCACCGATCGCATCGGTCTGAGCCGGAAAGTGTTGTCGGACAACATCATCGTGACCCCGACCTGCGGTCTGGCCGGCGCGTCGACGAGCTGGGCCAAGACGGCGCTTGCGGTCACCGCGAAAGCCGGTCAGCTACTCGGCAGCGATCCGTCGGCACTCTGAAACCCCTGCAGGCCCGACCTCGCAGACCTATCCTCGTCGGTATGCCGCACCCGATCATGTTCGACGACGCGGACCCCTACCTGGTCCGCGTACGGACGATCGCGCTCGCGCTGCCCGACGCGACCGAGGTCGTCGCGCACGGCCGCCCGACCTTCCGCTGCGGCAAGATGTTCGGCAACTACGGCGGCGGGGTCAAGGGCAGCAAGATCCGTCACGACCAGTCGATCCTGGTCCTCGCCGACGATTCCGAACGGCCCGCCCTGCTGGACGATCCGCGATTCTTCCTGCCCGCCTACCTCGGCCCCGCCGGCTGGGTGGGCCTGATCCTCGACGACGACACCGACTGGGACGAGGTCGCCGAACTCCTCGACACGAGCTACCGCCAGATCGCACCGAAGCGGTCGCTGGCCAAGCTCGATTCCTTGTGAAGCGGACAGTCCTCTCGATCAGCAAGAGCGATTCCTGAGATGGTGGAACAGTGGCGGCAACCTACCGGGACTTTCTGTGGTTCAACGATGAAGAGTTCGCCGGCTGGCGAGCGAACGGCCACGTTGTCAGCCTGATTCGCGATGCCACTGCTGACGGTGTCCTTGATGCTCTGTCCGCCTACAGCCGACGTCCCCACGGGGTCGGCTTGGAGGGGTTCGGTAAACGGTCGACGGAGTTCGAACTGTTGGGCCTGGCTCCCATGATGTCGCAGGCCGTGCAAACCGTGGGGGTTGCCGACATCGGCGGCGGGTGGGTGCTGCTGATTCAGCACAACAGTGAGTACCTCGGCGTCACAGATGACCTGTACAAGTCCGTCATCGACAACCATGAGATCGTCAGCCACTTCAGCAACGTCAACGCAAACTCACGCTTTGTGTGGTGGCGCGATGGGCGGCAACAGATTTCGTTTGAGCCGATGTTCCCTTCCCGGGATCTCGACCGGGCCAGGTCGATTACGACCACCGGATCGTCGTCAGTGTTCGACCTGATGTCCGAAGTCGGCGGATTCGAGCTCGAGGAGACCGACGAACCCCGAGACGAGTTCTTCCACATCGAGGCCAGTTTCGCACTTGCCGAGCGGCGCACCGGGATTGCTGTCACCAAGGAGCTGATCGAGTCCGCGGAGTTCACCGTCGCTCTGGTGCCCACCACCACGGAGCCTCAGGCGCCCTACGCCCACGAGATGCCGCCCCGAGTTCCGCTGCTGGGGGAGCGAGCGACCTGGAGCGAGGTGCACCAGCTGTATCGGTCGGCCGGCGAGTCGACCGTCCACGCGACCATGGTGCTCTCCGAGGATCAGGGCGGTAGCGAGGAGCGCCTCGAGGTGGAGTTCTGGTACTCGCCGTTCGAGGGAGTGAGGCAGGCCGACGACGACGGGTTGCTCTCGGTGAGCGATTCCTCGGGGCGCCTCTGGCACCGCGGGCCTTATGCACCCAGTACGTGGCCCGATCAGCTGGTCGCGATTCATCGTCGCTGGGATCAGTTGACCTCGTTTCGTTTGGTGATCGATCCCACCGGTCTTGGAACGGTCACCGAGGTAGGCGGGCGCCGAGCGTGGGAGTTCGTATTTCCTCCCTATATCTTCGGCCCGGTGGCGGTTGCGTTCGACGCCAACACCGGCATCCCGCTGCGAGCCGAGAGCAGCGGCCGTACCGAAGAGCTCAGAAACGTGATACTCAACGAGTCGTTCTCCGAGAACCTCTTCATAGTCCCGGATTGACCGGCACAGATGTCGGCACTCGGATTCGTACTCTGGGGGCTGCAGGCGTTCCTGGTTGCGCGGCTTCAGGGTGCCTTCGGCGGCAATGTGACTGGTGAGGTTTCAGTCCACCACAGTCCACCACGGTTCACCGCTGAGGCGTGAGTGATATCAATTGCAGCGCAGTCATATTGGTCGAAGCGGGGTTGTGGAGAAATCTCGTCGTCGAACGTTCTGGCGAGTACCTTGGGTGTCATGCCCTCGATCACCGAGTTCCGCGACACCCTCGTCTTCCTCGCTCCACCGCCCGAGGACGGGAGTGGTCGCGCGGTGTTCGACCGACTCGACGAACTGCGTGTGTTGCGCAACGTGCTGGATCATCAGATCGCTGTGCACGTAGCTCTTCTGGACGCGTCGGGTGCGGCGGCCCGTGCGGGATCGACGACACGGTCGTGGCTGATCGAGATGGGGATGCCACCATCGGTCGCCCACCGTGGTGTGCGGATCGCCGGCGGCCTGGCCTTGTTGCCGAAGGTCGCCGACTGCGCCGCCGACGGGTACCTGGCTGCCGAGTGCGTCGACGCGGTCGTTCGAGGGATCGCTCTCATCGACCGACGCGCTGCAGCAGCGCTTTCCGACGACGACCGTCGGGCGTTCGAGACCGAACTGCTCACGCTGGCGTTCTCCGGTGCCACTCCCGCGGAGATCGACACCCGCGCACGGGGTGTCGCGGTGCGTGTCGCAGACGCTGATCCCGACACGGTTCCGGCGGCTGATGATGCGTCGTTGAACACCGTGCACACCAGGGTGACCGAGGAGGGGCGGGTCGCGATCAGCGCGGATGTGAGTGCGGTGATCGGGGAGAAGTTTCTGTCGATGATCGACGAACGATCCGGTCCGCGTCCCGAACCCGACGGAGCCGAGGATCGTCGCAGTGTCGGAGAACGCCGCGCGGACGGGTTGGAGTTGCTGCTGGATCAGGCGGCGATCGGCGCGGCGATGACCACCGCCGGAGCACCACGCACCCAAGTGCTGGTCACCGTTCCAGCCGACGGCGTCGATCCGGCACGGTTGCCGTGGGTCGGGGCAATATCGGCCGCGTCAGCGCAGCGGTTGTCGTGTGACAGCGGAGTCGCCGAGATCATTCTCGACACCGAGGGCGTGCCGTTGCGGATGGGCACCACGAAGCGGTTGTTTCCGCACCATCTGCGGCAGGCGATCATCGTGCGGGACTTGTGCTGTGTGAAATGTGGTGCACCAGCAGCACATTCACAAGTACATCACCTGGTCCACTGGGCTGACGGTGGCCCGACCGATCTGGACAACGGGTGCCTGCTGTGTCAACGATGTCACACTCAGGTCCACCACCACGGGTGGCAAGTGGTGATGGGTCCCGACCGGCATCCCTGGCTGATCCCGCCGGCCGACGTCGACCCGCGACGCTCACCCCGCCCGGCCTATAACCGGCGCACCATGCGACTCGACGACGCGCCCGTCTGACCGCCCCCCCTCAGACCCTCCGGCATCGACTCCGACGCCACACGACCTTTGACAACTCCACAGTGTGCAATGGACGACCAGACCCCCAGGTGTCTCGTGACAACAGGCCTGTGACAGCTGGTGTTCTGATCCAGGACGCAGGGCGACAGGCTCAGCCTTACGGCCAGGATCAGCCTTGGCGCAGCTCGGTCGTCGCGTCAACGACGATGACATGTGTCAGTGCCACGAAGGACAGGACCTGTCCTAACGCTCCGATACCCTCGGAACGTGGCAGAAACAACGGAGTCGGGTCAGCCGGTCACCGAGCAGTCGGGGCCCGAGGGCGATCTGCGCGAGGAGTGGACCGCCCTCGCCGAGGAGATTCGCGAGCACCAGTTCCGCTACTACGTCAAGGACGCGCCGGTCATCACCGACGGCGAGTTCGATCTGCTCCTGCGGCGTCTGCAGTCACTCGAGGACGCGCACCCGGAACTCGCGACCGCCGACTCACCCACCAAGCTCGTCGGTGGCGGCTTCTCGACGGCGTTCTCCCCGGTCGACCACCTCGAGCGAATGATGTCCCTGGACAACGTCTTCGACCACGACGAGATGCGCACCTGGGTCGACCGGGTGTTCGCCGACGCCGGGGCCAGGGCGGACTTCCTGTGTGAACTCAAGATCGACGGGGTGGCCCTCGCGCTGGTCTACCGCAACGGAGTCCTCGAGCGGGGTGTCACCCGTGGCGACGGCCGGACCGGCGAGGACGTGTCCCTCAACGCGCGCACCATCGACGACATCCCGATGCGACTGACCGAGTCCGCGGAGTACCCGATCCCCGACGTCCTCGAGGTGCGTGGTGAGGTCTTCTTCCGCGTGGAGGACTTCGAGGCGCTGAACGCCTCGCTCGTGGCGGAGGGCAAGGCGCCGTTCGCGAATCCGCGCAACTCGGCCGCAGGATCGCTACGCCAGAAGAACCCGCAGATCACGGCCCGTCGCAGGCTGCGGATGATCTGCCACGGCATCGGGCACACCGAGGGCTGGCGCCCGGCATCCCTGCACGACGCCTACCTGGCGCTCGGCGCGTGGGGTCTGCCGGTGTCCACGCACACCACCAAGGTGTCCGGCGCCGAGGAGATCATCGACAAGATCACCTACTGGGGCGAGCACCGCCACGACGTCGAGCACGAGATCGACGGCATCGTGGTCAAGGTCGACGACTTCGGGGTGCAGCGACGCCTCGGTTCCACCTCGCGGGCGCCGCGGTGGGCGATCGCCTACAAGTACCCGCCCGAGGAAGCCACCACCAAGCTCTCCGACATCCAGGTCAACGTCGGGCGCACCGGCCGCGTCACCCCTTTCGCGGTCCTCGAACCCGTGCTCGTCGCCGGGTCCACGGTCTCGCGTGCGACCCTGCACAACGGTTCGGAGGTCAAGCGCAAGGGCGTGCTGATCGGCGACACCGTCACCATCCGCAAGGCGGGCGACGTGATCCCCGAGGTCCTCGGGCCCGTCGTCGATCTACGCGACGGCACCGAGGTCGAGTTCGAGATGCCGGAGCTGTGTCCGGCATGCCAGACGCCGCTGCGACCGGAGAAGGAGAGCGACGCAGACCTCCGCTGCCCGAACCAGGAGAGCTGCCCGGCTCAGCTGCGCGAGCGGCTCTTCCATCTCGCCGGCCGGGGCTCCTTCGACATCGAGGCGCTCGGTTACGAAGCCGCGTCGGCCCTGCTGTCGGCGGGTGTGCTCACCAACGAGGGTGATCTCTTCTCGCTGACCGCCGACGATCTGGTCCGCACCGACCTGTTCACCACCAAGGCGGGGGCGCTCTCGGCGAATGGCAAGAGGCTGCTGGCGAACCTCGACAAGGCCAAGGACGTGGCGTTGTGGCGCGTGCTGGTCGGGCTGTCGATCCGCCATGTCGGGCCCACCGCGGCCCGGGCCCTGGCCACCGAGTTCGGTTCGCTCGAGGCGATCGAGGCCGCCGACATCGACCAGCTCGCCGGCGTCGAAGGGCTGGGGATGACCCTCGCGCAGTCCATACACGACTGGTTCACCGTCGACTGGCATCGGGACATCGTCGAGAAGTGGCGCGCCGCAGGCGTTTCCATGGAAGACGAGCGGGACGAGTCGATCCCGCGGACCCTCGAGGGCAAGACGATCGTCGTGACCGGATCGCTGGTGGACTTCTCGCGCGACGGCGCCAAGGAGGCCATCCTGCAGCGCGGCGGCAAGGCGTCGGGTTCGGTGTCGAAGAAGACCGACTACGTGGTGGTGGGGGAGTCGCCGGGCACCAAGGCCGACAAGGCCGAACAGCTCGGCGTGCCGGTGCTGGACGAGGACGCGTTCAAGAAATTGCTGGAGACCGGCAGCCCGGAGTGACCGATCAGGCCAGTGCGGCCTCGAACGCTCGGTAGGCGCGCTGGTCGAAGAGGACGAACCGGACCTCCTCGATCGAGGTGTCCGGCACCGCGGCACGGACCGTGTCGACCGCCTTGCGGGCGCCGTCCTCCATCGGCCAGCCGTAGACGCCGGTCGAGATCGCCGGGAAGGCGATCGTGGTGGCCCCGAGTTCGGTTGCGACACGAAGTGATTCGCGGTAGCAGGAGACGAGGAGGGTGGAGCGGTCCTCGTCGTAGGAGTGGACCGGTCCGACGGTGTGGATGACCCAGCGCGCAGGCAGGTCTCCCGCGGTGGTGGCCACCGCCTCGCCGACCGGCAGTCCGCGGCGGTAGGCGCCCGCGCGTAGCTCCTTGCACTCCGCGAGGATCGCCGGGCCGCCGCGCCGGTGGATCGCGCCGTCGACCCCGCCGCCACCGAGCAGGGTGGAATTGGCGGCATTGACGATCGCGTCGACGGACTGCGTCGTGATGTCGCCCTGAACCAGCGTGATGGACGTCATATGTCCATGATGCCCGACGACCGTCGGGACTAACTCTCGGCGCGTAGGACGGTGCTGACGATCCCGGCGAGGTAACCGAGCCGGGCGACCTCCGACGGCCGGAAGTCCGGCCCGCCGATGCGTCCGAGCAGGATCGCCTTCGACTCCGAACCCAGCGGCGCCGCGGCAAGGCGGGTGTCCATCTCCTGCCACGCACCCGGAACCCAGTCACCCTCGGCGTCGAGCTCGGTGGCTCTCTCCAGAGGAAGCCAGTCGGCCCTGGTCAACGGGGTCTCCGGGGCTCCCGATGAGCCGAAGAGTTGCAGCACGCCGCCGCTGGCGGGGGTGATCACCATCGCCCACGAGACGCGCAGCACCCGAGGTGCGTTGTCCACCAGGACCTGTAGCCGGTCACGACCGGCGGTGGCCACCCGGTCGACCAGCTCGAGTTCGCGGTGGGTGTCCAGGACACCGGAGTAGGGCCGGATCGAGTCGACGCGGACACCGTTGACCTTCTCGGCCGCGGTGATCAGGCTGTCGGGAAGCGAACCGGGCGCCACCTCGACGACGAGATCGTCCACGGCGTAGCCGTTGCCGCGCTCGACGACCTCGAGTGACAGGATGTCTGCACCGACCGAGCCGAGCTGCACGGCGAGCACGCCGAGGCTGCCCGGCCGGTCTTCGAGGTAGACCCGCAACAGGTAGGACACGTGCGACATTCTCGCACCCGCGTGCGTGCCGCGCGCAGCGCCCGCGGCGCAACCGGTGGCTGGGGTGAGTCCCTCTCGTGGGTTCCCATAGTCTGGAGACGTTGTGCGAGCCGTGTCTACGACGCGATGAGGCGAGCACAGATGACGACAGACGAACGAACAGTGATGTGAGGAAGGACGCTGCAGTGGCTGGCGAACCGAAGTCCATATCGCGGGATGAGGTCGCGCATCTGGCGCGATTGTCACGACTGGCCCTGAGCGAGGACGAACTCGATGTCTACGCCGAGCAGCTGGACTCGATCCTGACTCACGTCGCGTCGGTGTCGGAGGTGGCAGCCGACGACGTGCCCGGTACCGCTCACCCGGCCGAACTCGCGAATGTGCTGCGTCCGGATGTCGTGGTCCCCGGGCTGACGACCGACGCCGCCCTGTCCGGTGCACCGGCGGTGGAGCAGGACCGTTTCGCCGTCCCGCAGATCCTGGGAGAAGAACAGTGAGTCCCGAGGCCAGTGCCGCAACCCCGCGTCCCGCTGGTGATCTGACCGGGTTGTCCGCCGCCGAACTCGCCACCAAGATCGGCGCGCGCGAGGTCAGCTCGGTGGAGGTCACCCAGGCCCACCTCGACCGCATCGCCGAGATCGACGACCAGCTCGGCGCGTTCCTGCATGTGAGCGGTGCCGAAGCGCTGGTCGCCGCCAAGGCGGCCGACGATGCGATCGCCGCCGGCGAGACCCCATCGGCGCTCGCGGGTGTGCCCATCGCACTCAAGGACGTCTTCACCACCACCGACGCGCCGACGACCTGCGGCTCCAAGATCCTCGAGGGATGGGTTCCGCCCTACGACGCAGCGGTCACCGAACGTCTTCGCGCCGCGGGCATCCCGATCCTGGGCAAGACCAACATGGACGAGTTCGCCATGGGCAGCTCGACCGAGAACTCGGCGTACCAGTTGACCCGGAACCCGTGGGATCTCACCAAGATCCCGGGCGGCTCGGGTGGCGGTAGCGCGGCGGCACTGGCGTCGTACGAGGCCCCGCTGGCGATCGGTACCGACACCGGCGGCTCCATCCGCCAGCCGGCCGCGGTCACCGCGACCGTCGGCGTCAAGCCGACCTACGGCACCGTCTCGCGCTACGGCCTCGTCGCCTGCGCGTCGTCGCTCGACCAGGGCGGCCCGTGTGGCCGCACGGTTCTCGACACCGCGATGCTGCACGAGGTCATCGCCGGGCACGACCCGCGCGACTCGACGTCGATCAACGTCCCGGTCCCCAACGTCGTCGCGGCCGCCCGCGAGGGCGCCGAGCAGGACCTCAAGGGCGTGAAGATCGGTGTCGTCACCGAACTGCAGGGCGAGGGTTACCAGTCGGGCGTACTCGACTCCTTCCACCAGGCGGTGAAGTTGCTCACCGAGCGTGGCGCCGAGGTCATCGAGGTGAGCTGCCCGCACTTCACCTACGCGCTCGGCGCGTACTATCTGATCCTTCCGTCGGAGGTGTCGTCGAACCTCGCACGGTTCGACGCGATGCGCTACGGGTTGCGTGTCGGCGACGACGGTTCGCATTCCGCCGACGAGGTCATGGCGCTGTCCCGCGAAGCCGGTTTCGGCCCAGAGGTCAAGCGCCGCATCATGATCGGCACCTACGCCTTGTCGTCGGGTTACTACGACGCGTACTACGGTCAGGCGCAGAAGGTCCGCACCCTGATCTCGCGCGACTTCGCCACGGCCTTCGAGAAGGTGGACGTGCTGATCTCGCCGACCACGCCGACCACCGCGTTCCCGATCGGGGAGAAGGTCGACGATCCGCTCGCGATGTACCTGTTCGACCTGTGCACGCTGCCGGTGAACCTCGCCGGCATCGGCTCGATGTCGGTGCCCTCGGGCCTGTCGGTCGATGACGGGATGCCCGTCGGTCTGCAGATCATGGCTCCCGCCCTCGCCGACGACCGCCTGTACCGGGTCGGCGCCTCCTACGAAGCGGCTCGCGGCCCGATCGTCTGACCGGCACTGCACGGCTCATCGGTGTGCCGGCCGGCGGACCGTCAGCCGCGCAACGGATGTGGCGGCCCGGCCTGTTCCGACCCGTATCGGTGGCCGACGCCGGCCGCCCCGTCGAGCGCGCCGAGCAGGTCGATGCTCGTCTGCACGAAGCTGACCACGGGTAGCCACGGTGCGTCGGGCACCCGCGGACCACGGATGTGGGTGTCGCCGGTCGCCCGGTGCGGTCGCCACAGTTCGGCGAACGACCAGCGCACGACCGGATCGCTGGAATTGGCGAGGACCGCTCGCGGGGTACGGGACACCGCGGCGACGGTGCCCGCCGGCGGCGCGACCAGCACGGTCTCGTCGAGCAGCGCGGGATGTTCGTTCTCCAGCCACACCCGGGCGGCGTCGGCACCCACGGCGCCGAGACTCTGCCCGTAGAGAACCACTCGCGGACGTTCGTGCTCGGGCACACGATCCAGTACGGTCGCCAGCGCCGACACCACGGCGATCGCCGATTCCGCGGCCCTGGTCCGGTCGGACAGGAAGGCCTGCCAGGACGGCACCTGGGCGTACGGGAGGGTGAGAACCCGGACATCGTCGGCGAAACGGCTGGCGTAACCGTCGACGGCTGCGGAATCGACCCACCCCGATCCGGTCGGCACCGCGACCACGACCGCGCGCGCCGAGGGTCCGTCCGACACCGCCCACGTCCGCGTCAGTTCCGCTGCGGCATCGTCGAATCGGCCGTCCCTGAGCTCGCCGCGCAGCACGATACCCGAATCCTGCTGCGCCGACGACGAGACCGGCAACGGCTGCCCGTCGGCCCCGGCGTCGGCGGGCGCCAGCAATCCGGCCGTGAGTGCGAGGCCACCGGCAGCGGCCATCGCGGTGATCCGCGGGACGGCCACGATCGCCGCCACGATCAGCGCGGACGGCAACGCCGCCGCAGCGCACCACCCGAGACCCGCGGGTGCGGCGTCGACCGCCGACCGGATGAGGTTCTGCCACCAGAGCGCTACGCCGACCGCGCATCCGAGGATCACCACGCACGAGCCGAAGACGACGCGTCGGGCCTGTTCCTCCGGCTGCCGACGGGTACGCCGCGCGAGAATCATGCCGGTGCACGCTCCCAAAGCGCTGAGCACAACGGTCAGGATCGCCGTCGTCGTCGCGTCGCGTGGCAGTGTGCCCGGGTAGAGCGCGACGAGGTGACCGAGCGTGGCGGTGACACTGACGGCCGGGTGCGGCCACGATCGGAAAGTGCTGTCGCGCAACCACCGCGCGTCCCGGTGCGACGTCATCGCCGCACCTCGTACTCGTCGGGGTCGACCAGGGCGCGCTCGATGGTCGTGCCGACCAGCGCGGGCAGCGACTCGCCCCGGGCCGGGGGACCGCCGTACTGACGCCAGGTGTTCCACGCCAGCCCGATGCGGGCCCCGTGCGCGGCGATCGTGCAGGCGGGCGAGCCGCAGGAGGCGTACATCCGGTCGATCAGCATGCGGTCCAGCGCGATCCGGGCCCACGCGCCGAGCGGTGCACCGTCTCGCTCGGCCACCCGCAGCAGGTCGTAGCCGAGATCATGGGTGCGACACAGGGATGTGAACTGCGCCGGCAGGGGGACCGGTGACGAGCAGTCCCCGTCCGGGTCGACCGGGTATCCGTCGACGATCCGGGGCGAGTATCCCTGCGCCACGACGAAGGTCGGAGGAAGGAGCGTCACCGCGGTGGCCGGGTGCGGTCCCACGAGGGCGACGACCACGGCCGCGTAGGGGTTGTGCGCATCGTCCGATGGCGCCGCCACCGACGTGCTCGTCGCTCTGAGAAGCGGACCCGCCACGGCGTGCGCGGTCGAGACCCACTGCCCGGCGAGGAGCGCGGTGAGGGTGAGCATCGCGGCCCACCAGTGCGAGCGCCGCCGGCGGCCCGGTGCGAAGGAATCGAGGGAACCGTGGAAGCCGTTGTCCGAAGGTGGTTTTCGGAAGTCCTGTGATCCGGTCATGGTCATCGACGCTATGAGGTCGGACCCGACCGGCACATCGCTCCGCGGAGCCGTCCGAGGTCGTCCCCAGGCCGGTCCGCCGGCGCCGGACCCGTACGCCGGTATCGGGTCGTCTCCCTCGAAAGTATGAGGTCTTCGGGTGGTCGACGGGCCTAGGGTGAGTGCATGTTCGGATACCGTAAGAAGCTCCGCGCGGTGGGGGCGTCCTCACTGGAATGGGTGTCGACCGCACCCGTGGCCCAGGACCCCGCGGTGCGGCACTACTTCTCGTCGCGCCTGAACTGGTTCTTCCTGTTCGTGGCGCTCGTCATGTACTCGGTCGCCTGGCCGACACTGCCCATCACCCACTCCATGCCGGTGTTCGTGCTCCCCGTGGTCGCCGCCTTCGCCGCCCTGCCGATCGCCCTCGCGTGGTCGGCCCCGCTGCTGGGATGGGCGATCTCGGTGGTCTCCGCGCAACTGATCGGCATCGTCGTCCCGGTTCGGGGTACGTGGGAGCTGACGATCCAGGTGACCCATCTCATCGAACTGCTGGTCCTCACGTTCATGGCCTTTCTCAAGTGCCCGCTGCGGTGGATTCCGGTGGTCTGGGTCTCGACCTCCATCGTCATCGCGTTCGCCGTGCAGCCGACCGCGCGCGTCGGGTGGGTCTTCGGGATCTCCGTGCTCGCGGTCGTGGTCGCGTTGTTGCGCGGCCTGATGGCCTCCCGCCGGCAGCTGGCGGTTCGCACCGAGCAGACCGAGGCCGCCGAAGCAGAGGCAGCCGTTCTCCAGGAGCGGGCACGCATCGCCCGGGACCTGCACGACGTGGTCGCTCACCGGATGTCGATGGTGGTGGTGATGTCGCAGACCGCGAGATATCGCCTGCCGGATGTGAGTCCCTCGGCCGCAGCGGAATTCGACGCGATCGCCGACGCGGCACGTACGTCCCTCGATGAGGTCCGGCAACTGCTCGGGGTCCTGCGCGTCGAGGGTACGGACGCCTCGCCGGCACCGAATCCGGGCCTGGGCGAACTCGATT
Organism: Gordonia sp. KTR9; assembly: GCF_000143885.2. NCBI lineage: Bacteria > Bacillati > Actinomycetota > Actinomycetes > Mycobacteriales > Gordoniaceae > Gordonia > Gordonia sp. KTR9. The sequence continues at coordinate 3,772,039 of NC_018581.1, read as the reverse complement.
CGCTGGTCGCCGAGACACGACGCGCCGGCGCCGAGGTCGCGCTCGTACTCGACGTCGACGCGGACGAGGTCGGTGAATCGGCTGCCCTGGTGATCTATCGAATCGTGCAGGAGTCGCTGGCCAACGCGACCCGACACGCCCCCGGCGGACGCGTGGACGTCGAGGTGTCGCGGACCGACGACGGCCTCGTCGACGTCGCCGTCGTCAACACTGCCGCGACCGCCGAGCCGCTGCAGATCGGTGGGAGCGGTGTGGGTATCCCCGGGATGATCGATCGTGCTCAGGCAGTGGGCGGTTCGCTCATCGCCTCGCCGACCCCGGCCGGGGGATTCGAGGTACGCGCCCGAATCCCGGCGTCGCCGCGACGTGAGGTCGTCGTTCCCGAGCCGATCGTGACCTCGTCGGGTTCCGGTGAGCCGCGGTCGCGACGACGGTAGCGTAACGGCGTGCCGATCACCGTAGTCATCGCAGATGACCAGGCCATGGTGCGTCAGGGCTTTTCGGCTCTGCTCGCCGCGCAGCCCGATCTCTCGGTCCTCGGCGACGCCGCCGACGGGGTCGAGGCCGTCGAGGTGTGTCGCCGCGTCCGTCCCGACGTCGTCCTGATGGATGTGCGCATGCCGCGCAAGGACGGTTTGTGGGCGGCCGAACAGATCCTCGCGTCGTCGTCGGAACCGCCCACGCGTGTGCTGATGCTCACGACCTTCGACATCGACGACTACGTGTACGAAGCCCTGCGGATCGGTGCCTCGGGCTTCCTGCTCAAGGACGCACCCGCCGACGAGCTGGTGCGGGCGGTGCGGGTGGTGGCCGCGGGCGAGGCTTTGCTGGCGCCGTCGATCACGCGGCGCCTGATCACCGAGGTCACCGCCAACCGTCGTCGACCGTCGCGGGACGACAAGCTCGACACCCTGACCCCGAGGGAACGCGAGGTCCTCGATCTGGTGGCGGACGGCAAGTCCAACGCAGAGATCGGTGCCGACCTGTTCGTCACCGAACAGACGGTCAAGACGCACGTGAGCAGCCTCCTGAACAAACTCCGACTCCGGGACCGAGCCCAGGCGGTCGTGTTCGCCTACGAGAACGGCATCAAGTGATTTCGCGGCCAGCGCCCGGCTCACCGGGGCACTAGATTGGGGATGTTCGTGCCGCGTGCTCGGCACCGGCCGTGTCCCGGAGATGACGTCAAGGCTCCGGAGATGATGCAGGTTCGACGGATGACGACAGGGAGGGTGGTCTCACCAGATGGCCAAGAGGTTCGGCATTCTGACGTCCGGGGGAGACTGCCCCGGACTGAACGCGGTGATCCGCGGCGCAGTGCTCAAAGGTGAGACCGTGTACGGCCACGAGTTCGTCGGGTTCCGGGACGGCTGGGCCGGACTCGTCTACGGCGACATCGTCGAACTGAACCGGTCGACGGTACGCGGCCTGTCCAACCAGGGCGGCACCATCCTGGGCACGAGCCGGTTCGGTCCCTACTCCGAACCCGACGGCGGACCCGAGAACATCAAGAAGGTGCTGAAGAACCTCGAGATCGACGGCGTGATCGCGATCGGCGGCGAGGGCACAGCGGCGGCGTCGAAGAGACTGTTCGACGACGGCATCAACATCGTCGGGGTTCCCAAGACCATCGACAACGACATCGCCGCCACCGACTACACGTTCGGGTTCAACACGGCCGTGGAGATCGCCACCGAGGCCATCGACCGGCTTCGCACCACCGGCAATTCGCACAAGCGGTGCATGGTGCTCGAGGTGATGGGCCGCCACGCCGGCTGGATCGCCCTGCACTCCGGGATCGCGGGCGGCGCGCACGTGATCCTGATCCCGGAGAATCCGGAGAGCCTCGACCAGATCTGCGCCTGGGTCACCAGCGTCAAGTCGCGCGGCCGTTCACCGATGGTCGTCGTCGCCGAGGGCTTCACCCTCCCGGAGATGAAGGAGGCCCACTCCACCAAGGGCCTCGACGGCTTCAACCGCCCCCGGCTCGGCGGTGTGGCCGAGGTGCTCGCCCCGCTCATCGAGGAGCGGACCGGCATCGAGACCCGCGCCACCGTTCTCGGGCACATCCAGCGCGGCGGGGTGCCGTCGGCCTACGACCGGGTCCTGGCGACACGGATGGGGATGGCGACCGCCGACCTCGTCGCCGAGAAGGGCTGGGGGCAGATGGTCGCCCTGCACGGCACCGAGATCGCGCGGATCACCTTCGACGAGGCGCTCGGCGAACTCAAGACCGTGCCGCTGGATCAGTACAAGGAGATCCGGGTCATCTTCGGTTGAGCTCGGTGGCCGCGTCAGGCGACGGGCGCGGCCGTCGCGGCGGGCTCGCGCGGGATGATGATCCAGAGTGCCAGGTAGAGCAGCACCTGGGGTCCCGGCAGCAGCATCGACAGGATGAACAGGACGCGGACGAGCGTCGGGTCCCAGCCCCAGCGTTCGGCGATGCCGCCGCACACACCGCCCAGCCAGGAATTGGTGCGTGAACGCATCAGGCGTGGGCCCGTGTAGGCGGGTTGTGGGGTGGTCATCTCGTCCTCCTGGGTGGGCGTCCGTTGCGACGTTGTCCGTCGATGTCGTCGACGCTACGAGCGGGCGCACCTTTCCGGCATCGGTGATCACCCTGAACGTGCCCCTGGGATATCGCCGCATAAACTGACTGCCATGACTTCCGCAGCCGTCGACCTGTTGGACTACGACGACGTCCTCGCCGGTTTCGATCCGGTGATGGGCCTCGAGGTGCACGTCGAGCTGGGCACCGCGACCAAGATGTTCTGCGGGTGCCCCACCGAGTTCGGCGCCGACCCCAACACCCAGGTCTGCCCGGTGTGCATCGGCCTCCCCGGCTCGCTCCCGGTCGCCAACGCCAAGGCCATCGAGTCCGCGATCCGCATCGGCCTGGCACTCAACTGCGCCATCCGGCCGTCGAGTGTGTTCGCGCGGAAGAACTACTTCTACCCGGATCAGCCGAAGAACTACCAGATCTCGCAGTACGACGAGCCGATTGCCTACGACGGTTTCCTCGACGTCGTGCTCGGTGACGGCACCACATGGCGGGTGGAGATCGAGCGCGCCCACATGGAGGAGGACACCGGAAAGTCTCTGCACATCGGCGGGTCCACGGGCCGGATCCACGGGGCCAGTCACTCGCTGCTCGACTACAACCGCGCCGGCGTGCCGCTCGTCGAGATCGTCACGCGGCCCATCGAGGGTGCCGGGGAACGTGCGCCGGAGGTCGCCAGGGCGTATGTGTCGGCGTTGCGTGATCTGCTCAAATCGCTGGACGTGTCGGACGTGCGCATGGACCAGGGGTCGATGCGCTGTGACGTCAATCTGTCGCTGAAGACGAAGGACGCCACCGAATTCGGCACCCGCACCGAGACCAAGAACGTCAACTCGCTCAAGAGCGTCGAAGTGGCCGTCCGTTACGAGATGCGCCGCCAGGGCGCCATCCTGCGGGCCGGGGGTGAGATCGTCCAGGAGACGCGGCACTTCCACGAGACCGACGGCACCACCTCGGCCGGCCGTCGCAAGGAGACCGCGGAGGACTACCGCTACTTCCCGGAGCCGGATCTGCCGCCGGTGCAGCCGGACTCGGCGTGGATCGAGGAACTCCGAGCGACCCTGCCGGAACTGCCGTGGCTGCGTCGTGCCCGCATCCAGGAGGAGTGGGGAGTGTCCGACGAGGTGATGCGTGACCTCGTCAACGTCGGCGCGGTCGACCTCATCATCGCCACCGTCGACGCCGGGGCATCACCCGAGGCCGCACGCGGATGGTGGGTGTCCTTCCTTGCGCAGCAAGCGAACTCGCGTGGAGTCGAACTCGCCGACCTGCCCATCACGCCCGGCCAGGTCGCCGAGATCATCGGGATGGTCGACGAGGGCAAGCTCACCACCAAGCTCGCGCAGCAGGTCGCGACCGCCGTCCTCGACGGTGCGGGTGAACCCGCACAGATCGTCGCCGACCGCGGTCTCGAGGTGGTTCGCGACGACTCCGCTCTCCAGAAGGCCGTCGACGACGCCCTCGCCGCGAACCCCGACATCGCCGAGAAGATCCGCGGCGGAAAAGTCCAGGCCGCCGGCAAGATCGTCGGCGATGTCATGAAAGCGACTCGCGGACAAGCAGACCCGGCTCGCGTGAAAGAACTGGTCATCGCGGCCTGTTCCTGACGGCTGACCGCGGAACTCCCGCTCCCTGAGGAGCGAGCTTCGCCCCGCTCCCTGATCCGAATGGGCAATAAGTCCATTGCTCCCTGATTCGAGTGAGCTGCAGGTCCTTTGCTCCCTGATTCGAGTGAGCTGCAGGTCCTTTGCTCCCTTCAGTGTCAGGGTTGTGGAGCCACGTGAGTGGTGATTGGGTTTCGTCCACCAGGTGTTTGGCTCTCTTGCTCCCTGCCACCCCTGCTGGGTTGGTGTTGCCTCATCGTGCCGACATCTGGTGTGACGGACCGGCCGGCGTGACTTGATAGGAGCGTGGCAGCGCCCCTCCACTGAAGTATGTCCACCGACCGGCCCGACTGTCCGCCCACCCTGTGACAGGAAGGCAAGCTCCATGATCGTCATCGGTGCTGATGTTCACAAGCGCTCCCACACCTTTGTCGCCGTCGATGACGTCGGCCGCAAACTCGGATCCACGGTCGTACCCACAACGACCGCCGGTCATCACACAGCACTGCGCTGGGCCAACGAGACGTTCGGTCACGAACTGCTCTGGGCCATCGAGGACTGTCGCAACATGTCCGCCCGCCTCGAACGCGACCTACTCGGCGCAAAGCAGAAGGTCGTGCGGGTCACCCCGCGGTTGATGGCCGAACACCGCCGTACCGGGCGTGAACGTGGTAAGTCCGATCCCATCGACGCGTTGGCTGTGGCGCGGGCCGCCGCCCGTGAACCTGATCTGCCGGTGGCCTCCCACGATGAGGTGTCGTATGAGGCCAAGGCGTTGGTGGACTATCGGGAAACCCTTGTGCGGGAACGCACGTCGAAGATCAACCGGGTGTTGTGGCGGGTGCATCAACTCGACCCCGAATACCACATTCCTCGGGGCGGGTTGACGCTGAACAAACACCAGAACAACCTCGCGGCGTGGCTGGTCGACCGCCCCGGGATCGATGCCCGACTGGCCCGCCACGAGGTCGCCGCGATCATCGCGTTGACCGCTGAGATCAAACAGGTCACCCGCGAGATCACCACCCTGGCGCGCGACGCCGTGCCGACGTTGATGGCGATGCCCGGTTGCGCGGAACTGACCGCGGCGAAACTACTCGGCGAATCCGCCGGCATCACTCGCTTCGGTACCGAGGCGCAGTTCGCCCGGAACGCCGGTGTCGCACCCGTGCCGGTGTGGTCAGCCAACCCCGGCCGCCACCGCCTGACCCGCTCAGGGAACAGACAGCTCAACGCCGCCCTGCACCGGATCGCTTTGACTCAAGCCCGCATGCCCGAGTCCCTCGGCCACACCTACTACCAACGCAAACGCGACGAAGGCAAAACCAAACGCGAAGCCATGCGCTGCCTCAAACGACGTCTGGCCCGCGTCGTCTACAACAACCTCACCCTCGACCACCACAACCGCACAACCCCACAACAAGACGCCGCTTGACATAGGAGCTATGAGGTGCGAGGAGCGATAGCGACGAGCCACGAAGGGCTTGGTGACGCAGGTTTCGGAGCCCTTCGCGGCTCGCTTCGCTCGCACCTCAGGGAGCAGAAGGTGGCCGCTTCGCTCGCACCTCAGGGAGCAATGGGGCGCTTCGCTCGCACCTCAGGGAGCGGTTGGGGCCGCTATAGCTCCTCGCACCTCGGGGACAGAGGGTGTGCGGGTCCGCGGTAACTGAGAGCAGAGCTCACGTCCGGTCGTTGCCGCCCCCGGCGGGCAGGAAGCGGAACACGCGGTCGTCGGTGGGCTTCGGTGTCCCCACTTCTTTGTTGACGGTCGCCACCTGCAGCAACCCGTTGGGCAGCGCGGCCATCCGGCCGAGTGCGCCGTACCGGCGCTCGAGCACGACGGCCGGTGCGGTGATCGTCGGCTCCTCACGCGTCGGCTCGTTGATGGCCTCGATGCGCTGCGTCCGCGTCGTCGACACGAAGATGCTGCCGGCGGCGACACCGCACCCGGCGATCTGTGGCCGGTCGGGCCAGGTCCACAGCACCTTGGGTCCACCTTCTTCGAGCACCTGCACGCGATCCTCGGTGGCCGTCTGGTCGGCGACGTAGACGGTCCCGGTGGAAGCGTTGGGGCACAACGACACCGTGGACCCGAAACCGGACGCGAGGATCGCCGGACGGGGACTCGCGCCCGAGGTGAACGAGGTGACCAGCAGCACCTTGCCGGCAAGCGAAGACGGATCGTCGGCGGCCGCGGGATTCCCGGCATTGCCAGTGGCGACCACGAGTTCGGTCGGCGACCGGAAGTACATCGCGCCCATGTTCCCGGTGGCGCCCTTCGGGATGCCGGTGAGGATCGGCTTGGGCACGTCACCCGGCGCCAGGCGGACGATCCGATTGTCCGACGGGGTCGTGATGTAGGCGTAGATCAACCGGTCCTGGGAGTAGGTGGGGGAGAAGGCGAAATCGATCAGACCGCCGTCACCGGACGCGTCGACCGGCGCCTCGCCCAGGGTCCGGGCAGGACCGTAGCGCTTGGTGGTGAGGATCTTTCCGGTCGTGCGTTCGGCGACGACCGTCACCTCGCCCTGCTCGTCGCCGGGCATCACACCGCCGGTCGACGCGAGGCAGGTGGCGATGACCGCGGGGTCGGGGTCGACGCACGGACCGGTCGGCGGCGGCTGTGTCTCCCGAGGGGTCTCGGGGGGCGGAGTCGGCTCGGGCTGGCCGCTCGGCCGGTTGTTGGGGCTGAACGCGCCGGCCTCGCGCTGGTTGTCCTGCGCGGTGAAATCCGCACAGCCGCCGACCAGGACGACCACCGCGGTCAGCACCGTCAGCAGGGTGCGCCAGCGAACCCGTACCCGTCGATCCGCCGAGGCGGGTGAACTCGGCCGGCCGGCATGACCGCGCGTGCCCGTCGGGCGCCCCTTCCACATGGCGTCCACAGTAGTGGTGCCCCGGCTCGTGGTGCCCGAGCGTGGTGCCCCGACTCACCCCGCCGGGGTGCGAGGGCCGCGGTGCGCGAGCCTCTAGAGTCGGGCGTGTGAGCGAACGCGACACGTCGGGCACCAGCGGGCGCGACACACCGGCGACGAGTCCCTACGACGAACCGACCGGACAGATTCCGGTCCCGGGTGCCGGGGGTGGAGTGCCCGGCGCGGGAACCGGCCCGGGGGCCGCGCGTCCCGAGGCCGGTCCGCCGACACCACCGGCGGTGACCGACCGCGACGACTTCTACAACCGGCACGCCCGTCGGTCGCCGGCACCTTATTCGCGAGTGGACGACCTCGACGACCTCGATCCCGGCGACGTGGAGACCCGCCCCGCCGCCGCGGGGCCGCCGACGACCTCGAGGCCTGCCGCAACGCCCCCACGCTCCGCCGCACCGGCCCCGGGCCCCGCAGCGCCGGCGGACGACGATTTCGAGACCGTCCAGTTCGCGACGCCTCCCGGACCCGCACGTGTACAGCCCGCGGACGACGCGGTCACCACCCCTGAGCCCGCACTCCCGCCGGCCGGCACCGCGCGCTACGACTTCCTCGATGACGACGACGATGCGTCATCCCGCACCCGTGCCCGCGACGAGTCGGCGGCCACCGAGGTAGTGGACGACGAGCCTCGCGCGCGACGTCGGTTCGGCCGTCGCCGAACCGACGACGACACCGACGTCCGGCCGGACGCGGCGGCCGACGACGACCTGGAGGAAGCCCTCGCGAAGTCGCGGCGCGGCACGATCGACCTGGGTCTGCTGGTACTGCGCGTCGCGCTCGGCGGTCTGGTCGGCGCCCACGGGCTGCAGAAGCTCTTCGGACTGTGGAACGGCCCGCGACTCAGCGGATTCGAGTCGATGCTCGTCGACGCCGGGTTCACCGCCGACTATGCGCAGATCCTCGCGATCGTCGGCGCCCTGTCGGAGACGATCGGCGGACTCATGGTGATCCTCGGCCTCCTGACGCCGATCGGGGCGTCGGCGATCCTCGGCACGATGCTCGTCGCCGCGGCCTTCAAGATGTCGATGGCGGACGGCTTCTCGTTCTTCGCCGCTGCCGGCGGAGTCGAGTTCGAGCTCTTCCTCGCGGTGGCCGCGGCGGTCGTCATCCTGACCGGACCGGGTCTGTACTCGCTCGACTATCCCCGAGGCTGGGCGCGGCGGCCGTTCGTCGGCTCGTTCCTCTGGCTCATCGTCGGCGCGGCCGCGGCCGTCGCGGTCTGGGTGCTCGCGAACGGCAGCAATCCACTGGTGTGACCCGAGCGGACAACGAATGCGGGGTACGTGTCGGAATCCGACACGTACCCCGCATTCTGTGGTGAGGGGTCAGTCGACCTGACGCACCGCGCCCCGGTCGGCCGACGTCGCGAGCTTGGCATAGGCGCGCAGCGCGGTGGTGACCGTGCGCTGGCGGTCCTTCGGCTGCCACGGACGTTCGGAGGCCTCCATCTTGGCGCGGCGCTCGGCGAGCACGTCGTCGTCGACGAGGACCTCGAGACGGCGGGTCTTGACATCGATGAGGATCCGGTCGCCGTCCTCGACGAGCCCGATGGCACCACCCGACGCGGCTTCGGGAGACATGTGGCCGACCGACAGACCCGACGATCCGCCGGAGAACCGGCCGTCGGTGATGAGGGCGCACTTCTTGCCCATCCCGGTGCCCTTCATGAAGGCCGTCGGGTGGAGCATCTCCTGCATTCCGGGGCCGCCCGCGGGACCCTCGTAACGCACCACGAGGACCTCGCCGGCCTGGATGGTCTTGGACAGGATGACCTGGACGGCGTCCTCCTGGCTCTCGACGACGCGGGCCGGGCCCTCGAAGTGCCAGAGGTCCTCGTCGATGCCCGCGGTCTTCAGGACCGCCCCGTCGGGCGCGAGGTTGCCGCGGAGCACGCACAACCCGCCCTCGACGGTGTAGGCGTGCTCGAGGTCTCGGATGCATCCGCCCTCGGCGTCGGTGTCGAGCGAACTCCACCGGTTGGCCGTCGAGAACGGGGTGGTGGTGCGGACGCCGCCCGGTGCTGCGTGGAAGAGTTCGACGGCCTCGTCGATCGCCTTGCCGCCGCGGATGTCCCAGTCGTCGAGCGCCTGGGCCATCGTCGGGGTGTGGACGGTCGAGGCGGTGTCGTCGAGCAGACCCGCGCGCCGCAATTCGCCGAGGATGGCCGGGATTCCGCCTGCCCGGTGGACGTCCTCCATGTGGTAGTCGGAGTTCGGCGAGACCTTCGAGAGGCACGGGACGTTCCGGCTGATCTCGTCGATGACCGTGAGGTCGAAGTCGGCGACCTCGCCCTCCTGCGCGGCGGCGAGGATGTGCAGAACGGTGTTGGTCGAGCCGCCCATCGCGACGTCGAGTGCCATGGCGTTACGGAAGGCGGTCGGCGTCGCGATGTTCCTCGGGAGCACCGACGCGTCGTCGTCGCGGTACCAGCGCGTCGCGGCGTCGACGACGACGGTGCCGGCGCGCCGGAACAGGGCGCGACGTGCCTCGTGCGTGGCCAGGGTCGAGCCGTTGCCGGGCAGGGCGAGCCCGAGCGCCTCGGTCAAGCAGTTCATCGAGTTGGCGGTGAACATGCCCGAACACGATCCGCAGGTCGGGCATGCCGCCGCCTCGACCTCGCTCAGGCCCGCATCGTCGACGTCGCTGTTGGCCGACGCGGAGATGGTGGTGATCAGATCCGACGACGGGTGCGCGACATCGCCGACGACGACGGCCTTGCCGGCCTCCATCGGTCCGCCCGAGACGAACACGGTCGGGATGTTCAGGCGCATCGCGGCATTGAGCATGCCCGGGGTGATCTTGTCGCAGTTCGAGATACACACGAGCGCGTCCGCGGTGTGGGCGTTGACCATGTATTCGACAGAGTCGGCGATGATCTCGCGACTGGGCAGCGAGTAGAGCATGCCGCCGTGACCCATCGCGATGCCGTCGTCGACGGCGATGGTGTGGAACTCGCGAGGCACGCCACCGGCAGCCCGCACGGCCTCGGCCACGATGTCGCCGACATCCTTCAGATGCACGTGCCCCGGCACGAACTGGGTGTAGGAGTTGGCGATCGCCACGATCGGCTTGCCGAAATCGTCGTCGGTCATCCCGGTGGCGCGCCACAGGGAGCGGGCGCCGGCGGCTTCACGGCCGACGGTGGTGGTGCGTGACCTCAGGGCAGGCATGGCTTCCTCGAATCGATCGTCTGGCTCGGGTGGGCCCGGCGCGATCGGACGTGCGATGACGGACCGGCGCCGGACTCTTCGGCTCAACACCGCGACCCCGGGTGTTGTTTCCCACGGGCTGTGGCCGGGACGAGGCTGTGTTGACGGGCGCCGCCTCGCTGAGGGTGGGCGTGGGGGAGCGCCGAGAAGTCAGGCTACTCCGCCGTGACATGGGGGAACAAAACGATTCGGACGTGCCCGGCACGACCTCGCCGGCGCCGCGTCGCGGCGGTGTCAGATCCCCAGCACCGCTTTGGCGATCGAGAAGTAGACGAGGAGCCCGGTGGCGTCGCAGAACGTGGAGATGAACGGGGTGGAGAAGACCGCGGGATCGACGCGGATGGACTTCGCGACCAGCGGCATCACGCCGCCCACGGTCGCGGCCAGCGCGCACACCGACAGGATCGTCAAACCGATGACCACACCGATGTCGAGGCCGTATACGAGTGCGGCGACGGTGAAGCCGGCCAGTCCGAGCAGTGCGCCCATGGTCAGTCCGACGCGGACCTCCTTGGCGGCGACGCGGGCGACGTCGCGTGGGGCGACCTCCTCGGTGGCGAGTGCGCGGGTCACGGTCGTCGCCGCCTGCGAACCGGTGTTGCCGCCGATCCCGGTGAGCAGGGGGATGAACAGGGCCAGCGCGACCCGCTGTTCGAGGGTGCCCTCGAAGATCTCCAGGACGTTGACGGTGAGGATGGCCGACACCGCGAGGACGAACAGCCACACGATCCGGGCTCGGGTGATCGACAGGATGGAGGCGAACAGGTAGGGATCGCGGAGCGGTTCGCGCGCGCCGGCCCGAGCCTCGTCGGTGTCGCGGGCCTGCTCGACGACTTCGACGGCGTCGTCGATGGTCAGGACTCCGACCAGGCGCCGGTCGTTGTCGACGACCGGCATCGCGAGAATTCCGCGGTCCACGCACCGCTGCGCGGTGGCCTCGGCATCGTCGTCGGCATGCGCGAACATCGGTTTGTTCATCAGGTCGCGGACGGAGTCGGCGGGATCGGCCAGGAGGAGATCGCGCAGGCTGACCACACCGCACAGGGAACGGGAACCGTCGAGGACGGGGACGGTGTAGATCGTCTCCGCGGCGTGTCCGCGTTCGCGCACGCGAGCCAGGGCGTCGCCGGCCGATTCGTCCTCGCGCGCGTGGACGAACTCGGGACTCATCCGGCGCCCCACCGAACCTCTCGGATAGCCGAGGACGACGGCGGTCATGTCGCGTTCGGCGGGGGAGAGTTGCTGGATCAGCGACTTGGCGACTCCCGCGGGCAGCTCGTCCAGCAACTCGGCGCGGTCGTCGGGGTCGAGACGGTCGAAGGCGGCGGCCACCTCGGCGGTTCCGAGATCGTCGATGAGGCGGCGCTGCGAGCCGGCGGACAGGTCGTCGGACACCTCGACCGCGAGTTCCTTGGCCAGCAGGCGGAACGCGACCCCGCGGGATTTGTGGGGGAGCCGGTCGAGCAGGGCGGCGATGTCGCCCGCCGGCAGCGTTGACAGCATCGTCCCGGCGTCTGCGAGGCGTCCTGCCGAGATCAGTTCGTCGAGTTCACCGGCGTCGAGTGTTCGGGCGTGCTCCACGGCCGCACTCTATCGCCGCCACGCCGGGCGACGAGATGAGGGAACGAGATCAGAAGAAGGCGCGGCGGTGCTCTCCGATCGCGCGTGCCGCCGACGACTATTCGGCGGAACGGGCCGCCTCGAAGGGGTCCGGGATTCGACCGCCGCTGACGATCGACAACGCCGGGAGATCACGGAAACCGATGGCGGGCAGACGGACTCGACTGCCGTCGGTCAGCACCGCCCGCACCGAACTCCATTTCGGGAACTGCAGCCCCGCGACCTCCGGCCAGGCGATCTCGGTCGTGGAGAACATCCGGACGGCGCGCAGGCCGTCCTCGGTGACCACGGTCCGCAGCCGGTGGATCCACAGCCACAGCACCACCGGCACGACCAGGGCGAAGGTGAACCACGGAGAGGCGCCGACCAGCAGCACGACCACCAGGGCGACCATCGGGACCGTGAAGTAGGCGATCCGATTGATACGGAACGTCACCGGGTAGTCGAACGTGACGTCGTCGTCGGCCGGGGCCGTGCTGGTCTTCGGGTCTGTCGTGGCGGTCTTCGGGTCTGCGGGGTCGGTGGAATCTGTCGGCACCCGTCCATTGTGCCAACCTCGTCGGAGTCTCCCTGTCGACGGGTTCGTCGCGCCGGACCCGATGGGCACTGCGGAAGCGACCGGCACGACCTGTGCGTTCCCACAGTGTGGGACGGCATGGTCCGGAGTTTGACTCAGAACCGAACACAGTCCTACCGTGAACGCGTGATGCAGAACGGGATCCTCGTAGTAATCGGCTGGCGCGTCTTCGCCTGACCGGTCACCTCGCAGACCCCCAACCGGCATCGACGCGCCACCCTCGAACAGCGGAAGCTGTCGGGGGTTTTTTCATGCCAGGTACTTCCATCACCGATATCGGATTCCACAACCAAGATGAGGATCGTGCAGTGAGCGCACCAACAGCACGCACCGACGCCGGCCGCACCGAGCCGTCGCGTAACGCAGGACTGCGGCAGCAGTCTCCGGCGGCGGGCAACCTCCGTGCGGTAAACCAGCACACCGTTGCGCCCGAGCGCGTCAGCGGCGCCCAGTCTGTGGTTCGTTCCCTCGAGGAACTCGGTGTCGAGGTCGTCTTCGGCATTCCGGGTGGCGCGGTCCTGCCGGTCTACGACCCGCTCCTGGACTCACAGAAGGTCCGGCACGTCCTCGTCCGTCACGAGCAGGGCGCCGGCCACGCCGCGACCGGGTACGCCCAGGTCGCCGGACGCGCAGGCGTCATGATGGCCACGTCCGGTCCCGGTGCCACCAACCTGGTGACCCCGCTTGCCGACGCCCAGATGGATTCGGTGCCCGTCGTCGCGATCACCGGCCAGGTCGGACGCGCGCTGATCGGCACCGACGCGTTCCAGGAAGCCGACATCTCCGGTATCACCATGCCGGTCACCAAGCACAACTTCCTGGTCAGTCGGGCGATCGACATCCCGAAGACCATCGCGGAGGCGTTCCACATCGCCGAGAGCGGTCGTCCCGGCGCGGTCCTGGTCGACATCCCCAAGGACATCCTGCAGGCGCAGACCACGTTCTCGTGGCCGCCGCAGATCGACCTGCCCGGCTACCGTCCGGTCACCAAGCCGCACGGCAAGCAGGTTCGCGAGGCGGCCCGCCTGATCAACGCCGCGACGTCGCCGGTGCTCTACGTCGGCGGCGGTGTCATCAAGGCGAACGCGTCGGCGGAACTGCTCGAACTGGCCGAGCTCACCGGTATCCCGGTGGTCACGACTCTGATGGCGCGCGGCGCGTTCCCCGACAGTCACCAGCAGCACCTGGGCATGCCGGGCATGCACGGCACGGTGGCGGCGGTCGCGGGTCTGCAGCGCAGCGACCTGCTGATCACCCTGGGAGCGCGCTTCGACGACCGGGTCACCGGCCAGCTGTCGTCGTTCGCGCCGAACGCGAAGGTCATCCACGCCGACATCGACCCTGCGGAGATCGGCAAGAACCGGCCGGTCGACGTGCCGATCGTCGGTGACTGCAAGGCGGTCATCGAGGAGCTCACCGAGGCCCTGCGCGACGAGCGGGCGACCAGCGGCTCGACTCCTGACATCTCGCAGTGGTGGTCCTACCTCGACAACCTGCGACGGACCTACCCGCTGAGCTACGACCGTCAGACCGACGGTTCGATGTCGCCGGAGTTCGTCATCCAGGCCCTCGGCAAGGCCGCCGGACCGGACGCGGTGTACTGCGCGGGCGTCGGCCAGCACCAGATGTGGGCCGCGCAGTTCATCTCCTACGAGAAGCCGCGCACGTGGCTCAACTCCGGCGGTCTGGGCACGATGGGCTACGCGGTGCCCGCCGCCATGGGCGCCAAGGCCGCCGACCCCGACGCCGAGGTGTGGGCGATCGACGGTGACGGCTGCTTCCAGATGACCAATCAGGAACTCGCGACCTGCGCGATCGAGGGAATCCCGATCAAGGTGGCGCTGATCAACAACGGCAACCTGGGCATGGTTCGTCAGTGGCAGACGCTCTTCTACGAGGAGCGGTACTCGAACACCGATCTGTCGACCCACTCGCGGATGATCCCGGACTTCGTCAAGCTCTCGGAGGCGCTGGGCTGCGTGGCATTCCGCGTCGAACGGGAAGAAGACGTCGACGAGGTGATCGCGAAGGCCCGGGAGATCAACGACCGTCCGGTGGTCATCGACTTCATCGTCGGCAAGGACGCCCAGGTCTGGCCGATGGTCGCCGCCGGTACCGGCAACGACGAGATCATGGCCGCACGCAACATCCGGCCGCTGTTCGACGACGAGGAGTCGGCGTCGGGTCCGGTGGAGATCCACCAGACGATGGACGGCCATCAGACGGTCGAGAACGCACCGGCCGACCGCGCAACCGAGAAGGACGAGCAGTGAGCACCACCCATACCCTCAGCGTCCTGGTCGAAGACCGGCCCGGCGTCCTGGCGCGCATCTCGGCGTTGTTCTCGCGGCGCGGGTTCAACATCGAGTCGCTCGCTGTCGGCCCCACCGAACTCAAGGGCATCTCCCGGATGACGATCATGGTCTCCGTGGAGGACTTCCCGCTCGAGCAGGTCACCAAGCAGCTCAACAAGCTGATCAACGTGATCAAGATCGTCGAGCAGGACCCGGGGAGTTCGGTCTCGCGCGAGCTGATGATGGTCAAGGTGCGCTCGGACTCGACGGTGCGCACCGAGGTCATCGAGGTCGTGAATCTGTTCCGCGCCAAGGTCATCGACGTCTCGCCCGAGTCGCTCACCATCGAGGCCACGGGTACGTCGGAAAAGCTCGAAGCACTTCTGCGGATGCTCGATCCGTATGGAATCCGGGAGATCGCGCAATCAGGTGCGGTGACCCTCGGTCGAGGACCGAAGAGCATGTCGGCCAACCGCTGACAGAGAATCCCGCTGTCGTGGTGCGCATCTGAGCACCGGCGATGAGCGACAAGAGAATTACGTCCCCGGCGGATTCCGAAATCCACCGAGGACACCACATATCGAAGGGAAACATAGTGGCCATCGAACTGTTCTACGACGACGACGCGGATCTGTCGATCATCCAGGGTCGCAAGGTCGCGGTGATCGGCTACGGCAGCCAGGGCCATGCGCATTCGCTGTCGCTGCGCGATTCCGGCGTCGATGTCGTGATCGGCCTGCGCGAGGGCTCCAAGTCCAAGGCCAAGGCCGAGGAGCAGGGCCTCAAGGTGCTCACCGCCTCCGAAGCCGCCGCATGGGCCGACGTGATCATGGTCCTGGCGCCCGACACCTCGCAGGCCTCGATCTTCACCGAGGACATCGAGCCGAACCTGCAGGACGGCAACGCGCTGTTCTTCGGCCACGGCCTCAACATCCACTTCGGCCTCATCAAGGCGCCGGAGAACGTGACCGTCGCGATGGTCGCCCCCAAGGGCCCCGGCCACCTCGTGCGTCGCCAGTTCGTCGACGGCAAGGGCGTTCCCGCGCTCATCGCCGTCCACCAGGATCCCAAGGGCGAGGGTCAGGCACTCGCTTTGAGCTACGCCAGCGCCATCGGCGGCGGTCGTGCCGGAATCATCAAGACCACCTTCAAGGAAGAAACCGAGACCGACCTCTTCGGCGAGCAGGCCGTGCTGTGCGGCGGCACCGAGGAACTGGTCAAGACCGGCTTCGAGGTCATGGTCGAGGCGGGTTACGCCCCGGAGATGGCCTACTTCGAGGTGCTGCACGAGCTCAAGCTCATCGTCGACCTCATGTACGAGGGTGGCATCGCCCGCATGAACTACTCGGTCTCCGACACCGCCGAGTTCGGCGGATACGTGTCGGGCCCGCGGGTCATCGACGCCGACACCAAGGAGCGCATGCGCGGCATCCTCACCGACATCCAGGACGGCACCTTCGTCAAGCGCCTCGTCGCCAACGTCGAGGGCGGCAACAAGGAGCTCGAGGGTCTGCGCAAGGAGAACGCCGAGCACCCGATCGAGGTCACCGGCAAGAAGCTGCGCGACCTGATGAGCTGGGTGGATCGCCCGATCACCGAGACCGCCTGAGTCGCAACGACGAGCGGGCCCGCACCGGAAGGTGCGGGCCCGCTTTCGTTTCCACAAACCCACCCCTTTTCGTCAAACCCACCGGGATTTCGGGGGGAGGAAATACCGAAAAAGGGTGGATCTGGCTAGCGGTCAGTTGGCGCTGGGAGTCCCTCCCCGGCGCAGGCTTTGGTCGGCGGCGTCGTCAACGACCGGGATCGGCTGTGGATGGCCTGCGACGTGGCGTGGCGGGGACTGCTACGGTCGCCTACGAACATCAATGGGGGTGTGATGCGGGTAGATCCAGACGTGCTCCGTTCGCTTGCGAACCAAGCCGACGACGCTGCTTCGGCTCTTGTGACAGCTGATCTCGGAGGTAAGGCCCAACGTGCTGCCGACTGTGTCGACGGATCGTCGACACAGTGGGCCGCACGACTCGTCGCAATGGAACTCCGCTCGCGGGCGGAGTCGATCTCCGAGAGCATTACCGCCATCGGCGCCGCAGTTCGGGGTGCCGGCAACACCTTTGAGGTCGAGGACGAGGCACTCGCCGGGACATTCGAAAGACTCGAGTTCGGTCCCGGGGGAAAGTGACATGCTGCCAACTCGGCCGCAATTGACCGGCTGGAATCCTGGGTCACTCTCCGGGGGTGGCGAGTTGGTTGCCGCAGCGGGAACGTCGGTCGAGTCCGACGTGGGGTCGGTATACACAGCGTGTCAGAGTCTGCCCTCGCTGAGGGCGTGGACCGGCGAGAGCCACGATGCCGGGACGGCAGCGTTCCGACGGGCCGGCAACTCAGCCACCGCCCTGGCGTCATTTGCGGCATCGGTGGGTTCGGCGCTTTCGGAGGGCGCATACACGCTTGGGAAAGCGCGAACAGACCTCCTTTCCAAGGCTGATGCCGTCGACGCGAGCAAACTGTGGGTCACGGACGCGTGGGTGGTTCTGATCGATCCCATCGCGCTGACTCTCGAGGAAGCCGACCGTCTCGCTGAAGAAGCGAACAGGCAGCAGGGGGAGGTCAACCGCCTCCTGCTTGCAGTCGATGCAGCTGATGACTCGGTCGCACAAGCGATCCAATCCGCGGCGGGCAAGCATGGGTGGACGAATCCGACTGCGAACACTTTCGTCCCCATCCCCGGGCTTGTGGCCCCTACTGATCAAGTGCCCAACCCGGGCACACTCTTCGGCCTCCGGCAACAGTTGATGGTGCGTGCCGAGGACATGGCGATGACGGTACGAGCAACCGAAAAATTCGAGGACGATCAAGGTCGGCACAAGGTCCTCTACATGCAGGACGGCACTCGTCAGGTGATCACTGAATGGAATCCGTATCGGGCGTCGATGCCATCGATGAAGCTCTCTGAAACGACTGTGAAGCATTACGGGCGAGATGGAGAGGTGATCTCGACTGCGCACTCGTGGGAAGACCTCAGCGGCACCAAGAGGCTTTCGACCACATGGGCAGACGGAACGACGGCCTATGTGGAGGAGTGGGCGGACGGATACAAGAGCGGTCGGGTCACAACGCCGGACGGCCGCACAGGAGACATTCCGGCCAGCAGCCCGTTTTTCACGCATCCGATCGAGACGACCATCGGGGGCGCCCTCAGCGGGGTCGACAAGTACGCAGCCGACGGTCACAGTATTCCGCGTGTTTCGGCCGCCGCTGTCGAAAACATTGGTGTCGGTGCCAAGTACGGTGGTCCCGCCTTGGCGATCGGCGTCGGCATCTACGACGTGGTGGTGGCCGAGGACAAGTGCGTTGCCAGTATCTCGGCGGCGCTCGGAGTCGCCGGCGGATACGCAGGCGGTGTCGCCGGCGGCGGATTTTCCTCCGCGGGAGGTCCGCTCGCAGTGGGCGGTGCGGCGGTCGGTTCGATGGCCGGCAGCTGGATATTCGGGTTGGTTGGAACCAAGGTCGGCGAAGCGGTGTGCCCGTCACCAACATCGTGACTCAGCCACACGAACCCGCTTGGGCGCGGCATCCGTATCTCGCACTTACGATAAAGGACGTCATGACAAACATTCCCAGACCCGCTGAGTGGCGAGGTGGCCGTGTCACCGGTGTTTTGTTCGTCGCGCTGATGGCACCGGCGGTGGTCGCTTTGTTGGTGACGGCGTTTCGGTCGCAGGATGCGCCGACGGTGTTTGTCGCCGTGACCTTTGCGCTCGCGGTGTGCGCATTATTGGCCGGAGGGCTGCGAACGCGTGTCTTCGAACAGGTGAAACCGAATGCCGACACGTCCGTCGGACTTATCACGCTGAGATACGATCGTATCTTCGATCGTCTATCCCGTGTGGCGCTCGCTCTGGGGGCCGCAGGCGGCCTCGTGTTCGTGGCACTCGTCCCGATCGGGAAGCTCGCCCTGTCGCTGACACCCGGTCAGCGGACTTTCTTTCCAGTGGCTGTCGGCGTCATCGTCATTGCCGCGATCTATGGCGAGTATGCGCGCCACAAACATGGGCCGCCGAGGATCACATTCGACATGAATGCCTTGGAAATCAATCGAACTTCGTCGCAAACGTCGTTTCGTTGGGACGACATCACTCGCATCGACGCCGAAAGGATCGGCTCATGGCCGAAGCGCGATGTGGTGCTCATCGAAACGACGGAAACGTCCAGACCCTACGCGCTGGGTGACGCGCCCTGCTACACGCCGGGCGGCACGGCGCTGTATTCGATGTTGCGCTTCTACTGGATGAATGCCGGGTCGCGAATCGAGCTGGCGGACGGTCGTGCTGTCCAACGGCTCGACGACGAGAAGTTCGTCGACAGCGGTCCCTAGGTGTACTGACCTGAGAGGTTGGGTACGCGGCTGGCTGGTGGTTGTCCTCCGAGTGCTGTGTGACCGCGGTGGTGATTGTAACCGCGGTGGTGATTGTAGTGGTGCAGCCAGATCGGGAACTGTGCGCAGCGTTCGGTGTCGCTGGTGTAGAGCCGGTCGTAGGCCCATTCGTCGGCCAGGGTGCGGTGAAACCGTTCGACCTTGCCGTTGGTTTGCGGCCGATACGGCCGGGTTCGGCGGTGGATGATCGATGGCCCGAGCGCATCGGCGAATGCATGCGACTTGTAGCAAGAACCGTTGTCAGTCAACACTTTCCGAACCTCGATACCGCGCTCGGCAAACCAGTGCTGGGCACGCAGCCAGAACTCGGCGGCGGTCTCTTTGCGTTCATCAGCCAGAATCTCCGAGTACGCCAACCGTGAGTGGGCATCGATGGCGGTGTGCAGGAAGTGATAACCGCGCACGGGGTTGCGGTACTTGTTCTGCTTCCCGCTGCTCTTGTCGGCGCGACTGTTACGGCGGCCGGCGGTGCGGCCGAGTTTGCGCCAGCCACCGCCGGCGGGGATCTTGCCGAGTTTCTTGACGTCGACATGCACCAGTTCACCTGGGGTTGCCGACTTCATCCGACGGATAACCCGCCCGGTGGGGCGATCCAGCCAGCGCAAACGAGCCAGGCCGTAGCGAGACAGCACTCGGTGCACAGTCGAGGGGTTAAGGCCGAGCAGGTAGGCGATGCGTGCGGGTCCCCAGCGGCGCAGGACACGGACTTTGATGATGCGGCGTTCAGTGCGGGTCGGTGTGCGGTTGGGGCTGACATGCGGGCGGCTGCTGCGATCGACCATCCCGGCCGGCCCGTGGCCGCGGTAGCGGCGGGCCCAGCGTTGGGCGGTCGTCGGGGCGACCTGAAAGCGTTCAGCGGCACGGCGGATCGACCAACCGTCCTCAACGATGCACTTGGCCAGACGCAGACGACCTGTTTCGGTCAGCGGGGCGTTACGGTGGGACACGAAGACCTCCGGTTGAGCGGGTGCGTTACCTAGGCAGTTCGCACTCTCACTCGGAGGTCTTCGTCATGTCATCCCGCCACGCCGTACCTAACGTCCGTGGTTAGTACACCTAGGCCGCCCGCCGGCGATGGGCGGCGCAGCGCGGCCGGCCATGCCGAGGATTGCGACCTACCGCCATCCCCCGAACGGTTGGATGTGTGCCGGGGTGCCGCGCCGGGCCTGCTGTCCAGACACTATCGGCCGAGTCCGGACAAATCGGTGATCTCGGCTGCCGCTCCGGGTTCGAGGATTCGGTCACCAGCACCCCCGCGTCCGGCGGTCTCGGGCCATCGACTGCGACTTGGCGATGACACTCGGCTTCGCCGACTCGCAATATCAACTGAGACAACGCCTTTGATGGCAAGCCAGGTGACTACATCGATAATGCGGCCATCGAGATCCCGGGCGACCATATCGTCTATTCGTGCTCCGACCCGGCCGGCGGTCGTGCCGCCGTCGAGCAGCTGTCCCGGCCTGTCTTCGCGACAAATGACTTCGCTGCGATCGGAGCTGGGCGGGAACGCGGGATCCGAGTCACCGACGTCGTCGCACTCGTCGGTACAACGACGCGCCCATCGCCGCGGGCGGCGCCGTCCCGCTCACGACGATCCACTCACGGATGCACGAGATCCGCCCCAGAACACGACGACGCCCCGGAGGAGAATCATCCGGGGCGTCGGTGGGGGTGGGACTCGGAGTCGTCAGGCGACCCGGAAGCCCCGGTAGGCGTCGAGCGAAGCGATCCGCTTGAGGATCGGCTGGATGTTGGTACCGGTCTCGGGGCCGAGGCAGCCGAGGAAGTAGTAGGCGTTGACCATTCCGACGAGGCGATCGCCGACGACGACCGGGCTGCCGGAGTCACCTTCGATCACGCACATCTGGCTGACGTGGACGTCGCCATCGGAGAACCAGGCGATACCGCAGGTGTTGCCGGTGGTCCGGCCTTCTTTGCAGGCGATCGTCGGGAAGGCGAGGGGCTTCGGGTCGACCGAGCGGATCGTCACGCCGCGCACGGTACGCAGCGGCACGACGCGCGAGGCGTCGAATTCGATGATCGCCATGTCGAGATCGGGAGCGGTGTACGTGATGGTGCCCGCCTGGCCGCGATCCTGGAAGGTCTCGGAGTAGACCTTCTGACCGGGTGTGCCGCAATGTCCCGCGGTGACGCCGATGAGCTTGTTGGTCTTCGAGCGGCCGATGGTGGTCATCGTGCAGGCCGCCGCCGAATTGCCGCCCTTGAGCACCAGGATCCCGGAGCCACCTCCAAGGAAGATCTTCGCCGGTGCGGCGACCGCGACGCCCCCTCCCCAGCCGGCCAGCACCGTCGCAGCCAAAACCGCCAACAGCACTGTCAGCTTCTTCGTCATCCGCACTCCACTTCTCGGGTCCAACCAGTTCTCGGTCACGGGCATTCGGCCACCCGTCGGGACTTCGAAACTGGCGGCAAGCACACCGTACCGGTCCCCCCGGGCGCTCACGGCTGCGTGGGATCGACCCGCGGTCGGTTTGCAACACTTCCGTGATGCTCCATGCAAGGTAACCGTAATGCGGGTCACACTCTACCCATGCAGGAGGACAGGACTCCGAATTCGGGGTAGGCCACGTGCTCGGCGGCACCTACCACACCTTTAAGCTGTCGTACGGAGTCGTCACCGACACTCCGCATCGCCGATCGTGAAACCGCACTCCCCGAATCTGGAGAAATGACTGTGAGCTCTGCTGGCCGCCCGGTTGTACTCATCGCCGACAAGCTGGCGCCGTCCACCGTGGAAGCACTCGGTGACGGTGTCGAGGTGCGATGGGTCGACGGTCCGGATCGTCCCAAGTTGCTCGAGGCGGTCGTCGACGCCGACGCCATCCTGGTCCGCTCCGCGACGACCGTGGACGCCGAGGTCCTCGACGCGGGCAAGAAGCTGAAGATCATCGCCCGGGCGGGTGTCGGTCTGGACAACGTGGACGTCCCCGCGGCCACCGAGCGCGGCGTCATGGTCGTCAACGCCCCGACCTCGAACATCCACACTGCCGCCGAACACGCCATCGCGCTGCTGATGTCGGCGTCGCGTGAGATCCCCGCTGCTGACGCAACCCTGCGTGAGAAGACCTGGAAGCGTTCGTCGTTCAACGGCGTCGAGATCTTCGACAAGACCGTCGGCGTCGTCGGGCTCGGCCGGATCGGTCAGCTCGTGGCTGCCCGGCTGGCCGCTTTCGAGACCCACATCATCGCCTACGACCCCTATGTGTCGCCCGCCCGCGCGGCCCAGCTGGGCATCGAGCTGGTCAGCCTCGACGAACTGCTCGAGCGCGCCGACTTCATCACCGTGCACCTGCCGAAGACGCCGGAGACCCTGGGTCTCATCGGCGCCGAGCAGCTCGCCCGGACCAAGAAGGGCGTGGTCATCGTCAACGCCGCCCGCGGTGGCCTGATCGACGAACAGGCCCTCGCCGACGCGATCACCTCCGGTCAGGTCCGCGCCGCCGGACTCGACGTCTTCGCCACCGAGCCCTGCACCGACTCGCCGCTGTTCGAGCTCCCGCAGGTCGTCGTGACCCCGCACCTCGGTGCGTCGACCAGCGAGGCGCAGGACCGCGCCGGCACCGACGTCGCCAAGAGCGTGCGGCTCGCGCTGGCCGGACACTTCGTCCCCGACGCGGTCAACATCACCGGCGGCGCCGTCGACGAAGAGGTCGCGCCGTGGCTCGAGGTCGCCCGCAAGGCCGGCGTCCTCGTCGGTGCCATCAGCAAGGAACCGCCGACGTCGCTGGTCGTCGATGTCCGCGGCGAACTGGCCGCGAAGAACGTCGAGGTGCTCGGTCTGTCGGCGCTGCGTGGCCTGTTCTCCGCCGTGCTCGACGAGCCCGTCACGTTCGTCAACGCCCCGGCCGTCGCCGAGAGCCGTGGCGTCACCAGCGAGGTGACCACCGCACCGGACAGCCCCAACCACCGCAGTGTCGTCGACGTGAAGGCCGTCTTCGCCGACGGTTCGGTGCACAACGTGTCGGGCACCCTCACCGAGCCGCGTCTCGTCGAGAAGATCGTCAACATCAACGGCCGCAACTTCGACCTCCGCGCCGAAGGCCACAACCTCATCGTCAGTTACGCCGACCAGCCGGGTTCGCTGGGCAAGATCGGCACGCTGCTCGGCAACGCCGGCGTCGACATCCTCGCCGCCGGCCTGTCGCAGGACGCAGAGGGCGGCGGCGCCACGATGATGCTGCGCGTGAGCAGTGTCGTCGACGACGACGTCGTCGCCGCGATCGGTGACGCGGTCTCGGCAACCCTCATCGAACAGGTCGACCTCGCATGAGACTCGCAGTCATCGCCGGCGACGGCATCGGACCCGAGGTCATCGGGGAGGCGCTCGGCGTCCTCGAGGCGGTCGTTCCGTCGGTCAGCACCACCGAGTTCGATCTCGGAGCGCGCCGCTACCACCGCAACGGCGAACTGCTGACCGAGGACGACCTCGAGTCCCTCCGCCGTCACGACGCAATCCTGTTGGGCGCCATCGGAGATCCATCGGTGCCGTCGGGTGTGCTGGAGCGCGGGCTGCTCCTCACCATGCGATTCGCCCTCGACCACCACGTCAACCTGCGCCCGTCGCGTCGTTTCCCCGGTGTCTCCTCGCCGCTCGCCGGTGACCCCGACATCGACTTCGTGGTGGTCCGGGAGGGGACCGAGGGTCCCTACACGGGCAATGGCGGTGCCATCCGGGTCGGCACCCCGAACGAGGTCGCCACCGAAGTCAGCGTCAACACCCGCTTCGGCGTCGAGCGCGTGGTGCGCAACGCTTTCCAGCGCGCGCAGCAACGTCGCAAGAAGCTGACGCTGGTCCACAAGACCAACGTCCTGACCTTCGCCGGGTCGATGTGGAGTCGCGCGGTCGACGAGGTCGGCGCCGAGTTCCCGGACGTGACGACCGACTACTGCCATGTGGACGCGGCGACCATCTATCTGGTCACCGATCCCGGGCGATTCGACGTCATCGTCACCGACAACCTGTTCGGCGACATCATCACCGACATCGCCGCTGCGGTGAGCGGCGGCATCGGACTGGCCGCATCGGGCAACATCGACGCCACCGGTGCCAACCCGTCGATGTTCGAGCCCGTCCACGGGTCGGCTCCCGACATTGCCGGTCAGGGCAAGGCCGATCCGACCGCCGCGATCCTGTCGGTCGCACTCCTGCTCCAGCATCTCGGCGACCTCGACGCCGCCGCCCGGATCGAGAAGGCCGTCGCCGACGACCTCGCCGATCGCAGCGGCACGTTCGGCACCGCTGAGATCGGGGCACGCATCCGCGAGCGGCTGTAGTTCCGGCCCCCGCGCCGACCACTCTCGCGACCGACAGACCTCAACTCGACTGGTGGACTTCGATCGAAGTCCACCAGTCGAGATGAGGTTCATCGGTCGGGTTGGTATTCAGCACAGGACGTTCGCGCATCCCGTTCTGTCAGAACAGCTCTGCATTCACGCGTCCACCAAGTCGTCGGCTCCCGGCGACCGATCGCGGGGGACCAGCGGTGTCGCGACGAGCGGCGCGAGGGCGGTCGCCGCGAACGCGATGGGGAAGCCGACCGCCGCGATCAGTGCCCCCAGTAGCGGTGTGGTGGCCGCGGTGACCAGATACTGCCCGGTGTTCTGGACGGCGAGGCCGCGCCCGCTCCATTCCGGTCCCACGTATTCGGCGATGGCGGTGAACGCCAAGCCGTTGTCGGCGACGGAGATGATGCTCGCCACCGCCATGAGGGCGGGTGCCAGCGGACTGTCGAACCAGTCGGCGATCGCCAGCGCGGACATGGCGGCGACACCGGCGACCGCGATCACCCGTACGGGTCGCATCCGCGACAACCAGGCATCCGACCATCGTCCGGCGACTATCCGGCCCAGCGCACCGATGACCTGGGTCACCGTGATCAGCGTGCCGGCGCCGGCCGGTGACCATCCGTGCGCGACGATGAGCCAGGTGGGTACGAAGGTCCACAGCATCGACTGCGGGATGACGAGCAGCATGCTGACGATGTGGACACGCGCGAGGAAAGAGTTGCCGCGGTAGGGATTCGCACGCGCGGGAGAGTCGTCGACCACCGCGGCGGGAGTGGTGCGGCGCGGTGGGTCGGTGATGCCGATGATCACCGCGACCAGGCCTGCGGCAGTCACGATCGCTGGGATCGCCAGTGCCGCAGCAGGTCCCGAGCTCGCCGCGACGACCGGCATGGTGAGTGCGCACACGCCGATTCCCAGCGGCTGGGCCATCTGTCGGATGCCCATCGCGGTCCCGCGCTGATGGGCGGGGAACCAGCCGACGACGATGCGGCCGCTGGCCCCGTTGGCAGCTCCCGAACCGAGACCGCCCACGAAGAGTGCGGCGCCCACGACGAGGTACGACGCGTCGGCCGCCGCGGCGACCGCGGCCGCGATCGCGCCGCTGAGGGAGATCGACAGCGACAGCAACAGGATGCGGCGTTCGCCGTAGCGGTCCAACAGGATCCCCCAAGGGATCGTCGCGGCCATCAGGCCGATGGTCGGGATCGCGGCGAGCGTCGACGCCTCGGTCAATGAGAGTCCGGCGTCGGTGTGGAGCGCCGGGATCAGGTAGGCGACACCGCTGACCACGCACGTCGTGGTGAGTGCGGCGAGGAGCGAGCAGCCGAGGATGACCCACCTTCTGGCAGTGGTGATGTCGTCGACATGGGTCATGTTCTGCTCACCTCGCAGTCTGATCAGACGGACGCCCGTGGTGCGGATCTCAATATATGAAACTCTGCGTCCACATTCTAAAACCGGCTCGGAGGTCTGCCAACTCGGCTCCCAACGTGTGGGATCGACGGTGCGATAAGGTCTGGGACATGCGCTTAGGTCGAATTGCGAGTCCTGACGGCGTGGCATTCGTGTCCGTCGAGGGCGATGGTGACGACGCCGTGATGAAGGAGATCGCTGAGCACCCCTTCGGCACGCCGACGTTCACCGGCCGCTCGTGGAAGGCGGCAGATGTGCGGATTCTGGCACCGATCCTGGCCAGCAAGGTGATCTGCATCGGGAAGAACTACGCCGCGCACGCCGCGGAGATGGGTGGCGAGGCGCCCGCCGATCCGGTGATCTTCCTCAAGCCCAACACCTCGATCATCGGGCCCGAGCTGCCCATCGTGCGCCCGCCGTCGTCGGAACGCGTGGACTACGAAGGTGAACTGGCGATCGTCATCGGACGTGCGTGCAAGGACGTGAAGGCCGCGCAGGCCAAGGACGTGATCCTCGGTTACACGGTCGCCAACGACGTGACCGCCCGCGACCACCAGCAGGCCGACGGGCAGTGGACCCGGGGGAAGAGCTACGACTCCTTCTGTCCGCTCGGTCCGTGGATCGACACCGCGTTCGACCCGGCCGATGTCGAACTCGTGACCGAACTCGACGGCGAGGTCAAGCAGCGGACCCGGACGTCGTTGATGCTCCACGACGTCGGTGAGATCGTGGAGTGGATCTCCCGCGTCATGACCCTGCTGCCGGGTGACGTGATCCTCACGGGCACCCCGGAAGGTGTGGGGCCGATGGTCGCCGGCCAGCGCGTCTCGGTGACCGTCGAAGGAATCGGTACGCTCTCCAACCCGGTGGTGGACAAGTGACAGCTCCCAGCACGGCACGAGTCAACGGCATCGACATCTCCTACAGCGTGGCCGGTTCGGGCCCGCTGGTCGTCATGGTGATGGGGACCGGTAGCCCCGGACGCGTGTGGAAGGCCCACCAGGAACCGGCGTTGGTCAAGGCCGGATTCACCGTGGTGACCTTCGACAACCGCGGTGTCGCCCCGTCATCGGAGTGTGCCGAGGGATTCACGCTCGACGACATGGTCGCCGACACAGCCGCCCTGATCGAGCACCTCGGTCGCGGTCCGGCGATCGTGATCGGTACCTCGCTCGGCGCCCGGATCACCCAGGAGCTGGCGCTGGCGCGGCCGGATGTGGTCAAAGCGGCGGTGATGGTCGCGACCTATGGCCGCAACACTCCACTGCAGGAGGCGATCTCGGCCGGGGAGCGGGCGCTCTACGACAACAAGATCAAGCTGCCGCCCGAGTACGAGGCCGCGATCACCGCCCATCTGAACCTGTCGCCACACACGCTCGACGACGACCGCACCGCGCGCGACTGGCTCGACATCATCGGGTTCTCCCCGCAGACGATCACCCCGGGTGTGCGTGCGCAGCTCGAACTCCACAACAAGGAGTCCAACCGCCTCGCGGCCTACCGCGGCATCACCCGGCCCGCCCTGGTCGTCGGTTTCGCCGACGATCGGACGCTGCCGGCGAAGCTGGCGCGCGAAGTCGCCGAGGCCATTCCGGGCGCGCAATACGTCGAGATCGAACGAGCCGGTCATTTCGGGTATCTCGAACAGCCGGCCGAGGTGAATCGGGTCCTCGTCGAGTTCTGCGAGGCGCACCGGGCCTGACGGCGGGCATGTCCGGGGCGTGGCACGGCTTCGATACCCTGAGCCAATGACCAGTACTGAGGGTGTGCGCGTCCGATTCTGTCCGTCTCCGACGGGGACGCCGCACGTGGGGCTCGTGCGGACCGCGCTGTTCAACTTTGCCCAGGCCCGCCACGACGCCGGCACTTTCGTCTTCCGCATCGAGGACACCGATGCCGCGCGCGACAGCGAGGAGTCCTACGCGGCGATCCTCGACGCGCTGCGCTGGCTGGGACTCGACTGGGACGAGGGGCCCGAGGTGGGGGGACCCTACGGGCCCTACCGGCAGTCGGAGCGTCGGGAACTCCATGCCGACGTCGTCGCCCGGCTGCTCGCAGCGGGCGAGGCCTATGAGGCCTTCTCCACACCCGAGGAAGTCGAGGCCCGTCATCGCGCCGTCGGCCGTGACCCGAAACTGGGTTACGACAACTTCGACCGCGACCTGACTCCCGATCAGCGCGCTGCGTACGTGGCCGAGGGGCGCAAACCCGTTGTCCGACTGCGCATGCCGGACACCGACATCTCGTGGGACGATCTCGTGCGCGGTACGACGACCATCAAGGCCGGGACCGTGCCGGACTTCGCCCTCACGCGCGCCTCGGGCGATCCGCTCTACACCCTGGTCAATCCGGTCGACGACGCCATGATGAAGATCACGCATGTGCTGCGCGGCGAGGACCTCTTCTCGTCGACCCCGCGCCAGCTCGCACTGTACGACGCGCTGATCCGCATCGGCGTCGCCGATTCGGTTCCGTCCTTCGGCCACCTTCCGTTCGTCATGGGGGAGGGCAACAAGAAGCTCTCCAAGCGCGACCCGCAGTCGAATCTGTTCCACCACCGCGACCGCGGGTTCATCCCCGAAGGCCTGCTCAACTACCTCGCGCTGCTCGGCTGGGGTTACAAGAGTGATGTCGACGTCTTCAGCCTCGACGAGATGATCGCGGCTTTCGATGTGCGGCAGGTCAATTCCAACCCCGCGCGCTTCGACCAGAAGAAGGCCGACGCCATCAACGCCGAGCACATCCGCCGGTTGGACCTCGGCGACTTCACCGCCCGGCTCAAGTCGTATCTCGTCGCGCAGGGCAAGCTCGCCGAGACCGCCGACGACGAGACCTTCGCAGCTCTGGCCGAACTGGTGCAGACGCGCATCCAGGTCCTGGGTGACGCCTGGGATCTCATCCGGTTCGTCTACGTCTCGGACGCCGACTTCACGATCGACGAGAAGGCGGCGAGCAAGAACCTGGGTGCCGACGCCGTGCCGGTTCTGGACGCCACCATCGCCGCGATCGAGTCGCTGGATTCCTTCACCACGACCGCGCTGCAGGACGCGCTGAACGCCGCCCTGGTGGACGATCTGGGACTCAAACCGCGCAAGGCGTTCGGTCCGGTGCGCGTGGCCGTGACCGGTTCGCAGATCAGTCCTCCGCTGTTCGAGTCGATGGAGATCCTGGGTCGCGACAAGACGCTCGCGAGGCTGGCCTCGGCCCGGCGGATTGCAGCCGAATAAGGGGTCTGAGCTGCACGTTTGTGGACTTCCGGCAACCCTTTGATACTCTCTTTCTCGGCAGTTTTCCGCAAGGAGAACCACGCCAATGGGGTATGGTGTAATTGGCAACACAGCGGTTTCTGGTACCGCCATTCTAGGTTCGAGTCCTGGTACCCCAGCGGACAGAAGGAGATCGAGACCGTGCTAAGGTCTTGATCGCCGGAAGTTCCCATGGCCCCGTCGTCTAGCGGCCTAGGACGCCGCCCTCTCAAGGCGGTAGCGCGGGTTCGAATCCCGTCGGGGCTACGAGAAACACCCTCCCTCTGCACTGCAGGGGGAGGGTGTTTTGCTATGCGCCACAGGCCATCTCGTCTGAGTCACGCTGATCACAGCGCGACGCGGACGGAGCTGGGTCGGCGTCTGTCACCGTCGTCGGGTCACAGGAACTCGGCGGTGCTCCCGGAGGCGGGCATCTCGGGGATGCCGAGCTTGCGGTGATCCCAGGAACGAGTGCGGGACGGTCTGATCCGGACGGCCACGCGCTTGTTCATCATCTGCTCCACGAAGGGCCGCGATTCCTCGGTGTAGGGCGCGGTGTAGCGCTCCCAGACGCTGATGCCGACCTTCAGGCACGAGTCGGGGTCGTCGAGGATCTCCGCGTTGCCCTCGAACGCGACGCCCCGGAGGGTGTCGTAGGTGTCGCCGTCTTCGATCATCACCGAGCACCGGCTGTTGCGGCGGATGTTGACGGCCTTCTGCGACTTGGATTTCGTCTCGAACCAGATGTCGCCGTCGACGATCCCGTACCACATCGCCACCAGGTGGATGTTCCCGTCGGGTCCGGTCGTGGCGAGGGTGGCGGTCCGGCTGCGCGCGACGAACTCGGTGATCTCGGCCTCGGACATGACGATCTGACTGCGTTGATTGACTCCCATTCCCCGACGCTAGCCCACCGACGGGTGCATCGGAACGGCACCGGGTGCAACGGCTCTGGGTCAGGGGCGTGCCGCCTGGAGGCGTTTGTGGATGGCGTCCGCGGCGGCGAGCAGATCGGCGGCCCAGCGCGCACCCGGCCGGCGGCCCATGCGGTCGATCGGCCCGGACACCGAGATCGCGGCGACGACGTCACCGTTGCCGTCGCGCACGGGAGCCGACACACTCGCCACTCCGGCGGCGCGTTCGCCTGCGCTCTGCGCCCACCCGCGGCGGCGGATCTCGTGGAGCGCGCGCTCGCTGAAGATGCTGTCCGGCAAGAGCGCACGTTGGGTCGCGGGATCGGCCCAGGCGAGCAGGACCTTCGCCGCCGACCCCGCGCTCATCGGGAAGCGGGTGCCCACCGGCACGGTGTCGCGCAGTCCGGTCGGTGGTTCCATCGCGGCGACGCAGACGCGTTCGGCTCCTTCGCGGCGATAGACCTGGACCGATTCGCCGGTGATGTCGCGGAGCCGGGGGAGGACCATCAGGGCCGACTCGGTGATGGGATCGTGTGCCGAGGAGGCGAGTTCGCCGAGGACGGGGCCGGGCTGCCAGCGCCCGGTGACGTCCCTGGTGAGGAAGCGGTGGGTCTCGAGCCCGACCGCGAGCCGGTGCGCCGTCGCCCGCGGCAGGCCGGTTCGTTCGCAGAGCTCCGACAGGTTGCACGGGGCCTCGGCGATCGCGTGCAGCACCGCCACGGACTTGTCGAGCACGCCGATTCCGCTGCTGACCGCAGATGCGGTATCCTTTCCCATAGGACGATACTAGCTGTCCAAATAGTGAGATGCACGTTCGAAAGCCAGCCAGAACGTCGAGACCGCGTGCAGAGTCCGAAGAACCCGAGACAGATAACGAGTGCAGCCATGAGCAACAGCCCAGCCCAGCCGCTAACTCTCGCCGAGAAGGTGTGGCGCGATCACGTCGTGGTCCCCGGTGGCGCCGACGCGTCGGGCACCAACGATCCCGACCTGATCTACATCGACCTCCACCTCGTACACGAGGTCACCAGTCCGCAGGCCTTCGAGGGCCTGCGTCTCGCCGGGCGACCGGTCCGGCGACCGGACCTGACGATCGCGACCGAGGACCACAACGTCCCGACGATGGACATCGACAAGCCCATCGCCGACCCGGTCTCGCGCACTCAGGTCGACACACTTCGCAGCAACTGCGAGGAGTTCGGCATCCGCCTGCATCCGATGGGTGATGCCGAGCAGGGCATCGTCCACGTCGTCGGGCCGCAGCTGGGCCTGACCCAGCCCGGCATGACCGTCGTCTGCGGCGACAGCCACACGTCGACACACGGCGCCTTCGGAGCGATCGCGATGGGAATCGGCACCAGCGAGGTCGAGCACGTGCTCGCGACACAGACCCTGTCTCTGCGGCCGTTCAAGACGATGGCCATCAACGTCGACGGCGAGCTGCCGCCCGGTGTGACGAGCAAGGACCTGATCCTCGCGATCATCGCGAAGATCGGCACCGGCGGCGGACAGGGCTACGTGCTGGAGTACCGCGGCGAGGCCATCCGGAAGCTGTCCATGGAAGCCCGGATGACGGTGTGCAACATGTCGATCGAGGCAGGGGCCCGGGCGGGGATGATCGCGCCCGACGAGACCACCTATGAGTTCTTGAAGGGGCGCCCGCATGCCCCGGCCGGTGCCGATTGGGATGCCGCGGTTGCCTATTGGGACAGCCTGCGCACCGATCCCGACGCCACCTTCGACGCCGAGGTGCACATCGACGCCTCCACGCTGACCCCCTTCGTCACGTGGGGAACCAACCCGGGCCAGGGCGCGCCGCTCGGCGCCGCGGTACCGGACCCGGCCGATTACGGCGACGAGGTCAAGGCAGGCGCCGCGGCGAAGGCGCTGGAGTACATGGGCCTGGAGCCCGGAACGCCGCTGCGCGACATCAAGGTCGACACGGTCTTCGTCGGCTCGTGCACGAACGGCCGGATCGAGGATCTGCGCGAGGTCGCCGACATCCTGAAGGGGCGCAAGGTCGCGGACGGCATGCGGATGCTGATCGTCCCCGGCTCGATGCGCGTACGCGCGCAGGCCGAGGAAGAAGGACTGGGTGAGATCTTCGTCGCCGCCGGCGCCGAGTGGCGGCAGGCCGGGTGCTCGATGTGCCTGGGCATGAACCCGGATCAGCTCGCCCCGGGTGAGCGGTGCGCGTCGACCTCGAACCGCAATTTCGAAGGGCGCCAGGGCAAGGGTGGTCGAACCCACCTCGTGTCACCGGCAGTGGCGGCGGCCACCGCCCTGCGCGGCACCTTGTCCGCGCCCGCCGATCTGGACTCACTGCCGGCGACCGCCGATCTCGGTTGAGTCACGGTCCGAACCACATCCCGGCCACATCATTCGAACAGGGGCATTCTCATGGAACCGTTCACCGAACACACCGGCATCGGCGTCCCGCTGCGCCACAGCAACGTCGACACCGACCAGATCATCCCGGCCGTCTATCTGAAGCGGGTGACGCGCACCGGCTTTGAAGACGGTCTCTTCGCCGGCTGGCGAACCGATCCCGACTTCATCCTCAACAACGAGCCCTGGAGCCGCGGGTCGGTCCTGGTCGCCGGCCCCGACTTCGGCACCGGCTCCTCGCGTGAGCACGCGGTCTGGGCCCTGTCCGATTTCGGCTTCCGCGTGGTGATCTCGTCCCGCTTCGCCGACATCTTCCGCGGCAACTCGGGCAAGGCGGGTCTGGTGGCCGCCCAGGTCGAGCAGTCCGATGTCGAGCTGCTGTGGAAGCGGCTCGAGGAGACTCCGGGCCTCGAACTGACGGTGAGCCTTGTCGATAAGACGGTCACCGCTGGAGACCTCGTGGTGCCGTTGGCAATTGATGACTACACGCGGTGGCGTCTGATGGAGGGTCTCGACGACATCGGCCTCACGTTGCGCCAGGTAGACGCGATTTCCGAGTACGAGTCGACGCGGCCTGGCTTCAAGCCGCGCACCCTGGCGGGCTGATTTCTCGCTGCCGCGGCGGGGCGATCCCGTCGCGGCGGCACCGTCGTGAGCTGCCATGCCATTTCGCAACACGGCATCCTAATTGGCGTGGAAGATGGACGTTTTCACATCCGACGTTTACCGTGTGTTGGTAGCTGGCCGAAACTCGGTCAGATCAGCTTGCGGAGGTACTCATGAACAAGGCGGAGCTCATTGATGAGCTGACCAAGAAGCTCGACGCGGATCGCAAGACTGCGACAGAAGCGGTCGAGCTCGTCGTCGACACGATCGTGCGCGCAGTCAACAAGGGCGAGAGCGTGACGATCACCGGCTTCGGCGTATTCGAAAAGCGGAAGCGCGCACCGCGCGTCGCCCGCAACCCGCGGACCGGCGAGACCGTGAAGGTCCGCGCAACATCTGTTCCGGCATTCCGTCCGGGAGCTCAGTTCAAAGCCGTTGTGGCCGGCAAGCAGAAGCTGTCCGCCACCGGTCCGGCTGTGAAGCGCGGCAGCGGAACCACCACCACGGCAGCCAAGAAGGCTGCGCCGGCGAAGAAGACCGCCGCCAAGAAGGCGACCACCGCGGCCAAGAAGACCACCGCGGCCAAGAAGGCTCCGGCCAAGACCACGGCGGCCAAGAAGACTACCGCGGCCAAGAAGGCTCCGGCCAAGACCACGGCGGCCAAGAAGACCACGACGGCCGCGAAGAAGGCTCCGGCCAAGAAGGCCGCGCCGGCAAAGAAGGCCACGGCCGCGAAGAAGGCTCCGGCCAAGAAGGCTCCTGCAAAGAAGACCGCAGCCAAGAAGACCACCCGTCGCTGACCCGCGGACTACCGCGGTCGACAACCACAGTTCAGCCCCCGGCGTACTTCCCCCGCCGGGGGCTGAGCTGTGTTCGGACGATCACCGGAGGCGGTGTCGTCCGCGTGCCGACTCCGACTCAGGTTGCGGGAAGCGGTCCGGCGATGTGGTCGGCCGCCACGAGGCGGCCGTCGTACAGGGACAGAACCCATACGCTCCCCTTGCGATTGGACGCCTTGGGAAGCGAGATCGAGTCCCGGTCGGCCCACCACTCCATGAGGGGCGGAATCACCTTGCCCTGGCTGCAGACCGCCAGGGTCGACGTCGTGTCGGCCGCGAGTCGAAGGATCCGGTGTTGCGCCGCTGCCGGATTCGTCCGGTACGTCTCCTCCGAAAGGTCCGGCTCGGCATGCAGCTCGACGCCGAGGCGGTCGCGCAACGGTTCCAGGGTCTGCTCGCATCGCACGCGATCAGCCGAGTGGATGCGGCCCGCCCCGAACGCCAGCAGCAACGGGACGAGGGCGGCGGCCTGCGCCCGGCCCAGCTTGTCGAGGGGGCGCAACCGGTCGTCGCCCTTGTACGTCGAGCGCCGGCCGGCCTTGGCGTGCCGGACCAACAAAAACGTGTGCAGGTCCGCGGGTAGTCGCACGAACTCCTCCAGGATCGTGCGGTCGAGCGGGTAGCTCAAGGCCTCCCGGGCCCTGTCGACCGAGAGCCAGTGCAGATCGTCGACCTCGCTGCCGGCGACGAAAGCCCCGTCGATGGCCCGCGCCGACCAGTAGCGCACATGCTTGCGCGCGCCACCGAGGTCGTAGTGGACGTCGTCGAGGTGCCTGCCGAGGACGACGTGTTGTCCGGTCTCCTCGGCGATCTCGCGCACCGCGGTGTCGATGAGCGTCTCGCCCGGCTCGGCCTTTCCCTTGGGCAGCGTCCAGTCGTCGTACTTCGGGCGGTGGACGACCGCGATCTCGACACCGTCGGTCTCGGCGGAACCGGAGACCCCCGGCCGCCAGACCACGCCGCCCGCGGCCCACACCTCATTCGTCTTCTTCGCCATATCGGTGGTGATGGTAGAGGCCGAAGGTTACGCGTCGGTGCCGGTCACGAACTGGTCTCCGGCCGACGTCGATTGCGCCGCATCATCTGTCGCTGATGGTCGCGCACCTCCTCGCCCTCGGCGGGTGAGGCGACCCAGCTCCCGTCGGAATGCAGAACCCAGCAGCGGGTTCGGGGGTCGAGCGCGGAGGCGAAGATGTCGCCGAGTTCGCCGGCCAGACGTTCATCACGGACGTTCACCATCACCTCGACGCGCCGATCCAGATTGCGATGCATCATGTCCGCGCTGCCGAACCAGTACTGGTTCTGCGCACCGAAGTACAGGATTCGCGAGTGCTCGAGGAACTGCCCCAGGATCGACCGCACGTGGATGTTGTCGCTGTAACCCTCGACCCCGGGCCGCAGGGCGCTGATGCCCCGGACGACGACATCGACCGGTACCCCGCTCTGGGAGGCTCGGTAGAGCGCATCGATCACCTGCTCGTCGACAAGGGCATTCGCCTTGAGCTGGATCCGCGCTCGAGTGTCCCCCTCGCGGAAGAGCTCGATCTCGCGGTGGATCCGCTTGATGATGCCGGCCCGGATGCCGTGCGGCGCAACGAGGATGTTGCGGTACTCCTGCTTGCGTGAATAACCGGTCAGGGTGTTGAACAGGTCGGTCAGATCGGCGCCGATGTCGGGTGCGGCGGTCAGCAGGCCCACGTCCTCGTAGAGCCGTGCTGTCTTCGGGTTGTAGTTCCCGGTGCCGATGTGGCAGTACCGCTTGATCGTCGAGCCCTCACGACGCACCACAAGGCAGGTCTTGCAGTGGGTCTTGAGTCCCACGAGGCCGTAGACGACGTGGACGCCGGCCTGCTCGAGCTTGCGTGCCCACTTGATGTTCGCCTGCTCGTCGAAGCGTGCCTTGATCTCGACCAGGGCGACGACCTGTTTGCCGGCCTCGGCGGCGTCGATGAGCGCGTTGACGATCGGGGAGTCGCCGGAAGTGCGGTACAGCGTCTGCTTGATGGCGAGTACCTGGGGGTCGGCCGCGGCCTGCTCGATGAATCGCTGGACGCTCGTCGAGAACGAGTCGTACGGATGGTGCACGAGCACGTCGCCGTCGCGCAGTGTCGAGAACACGCTCTTGGGTGTTTCCCGCTCGCCGAACGCCGGATGGGTGGCGGGGACGAACGGGCGGTCCTTCAGGTGCGGGCGGTCGAGCGCGTAGATCTCGAAAAGTGATGACAGATCGAGGAGTCCGGGCACCTGGATGACATCGGCGGGGTCCACCTCGAGCTCGCGCAGCAACAACTCGAGCATGTGCTCGGTCATGTCATCGGCCACCTCGAGCCGCACCGGGGAGCCGAACCGGCGCCGGGCGAGTTCACGCTCCAGGGCCTGGAGCAGATCCTCGTCCCGGTCCTCCTCGACTTCGAAGTCGGCGTTACGGGTGATCCGGAACACGTGGTGCTCAACGATTTCCATCCCCGGGAACAGATTGCCGAGGTTGGCCGCGATCAGACTCTCCAGCGGCAGATACACCGCGCGTTTGGCCGCCTTGTCGTCGGTGCCCCGATACGGCGACAACCGGTCGACCCGGATGAAGCGGTTCACGTTGTCGGGGACCTTGACCCGCGCGAAATGCTCGCCGCTCTCGTTGACGTCGCGGACCGTCACGGCGAGGTTCAACGACAACCCGCTGATGTACGGGAACGGGTGAGCGGGATCGACGGCCAGCGGCGTCAGGACCGGGAAGACCTCGTCCTGGAAGTAGTCCGTCATCCGCGCCTGCTGCTCGTCCGTGAGCTGTGACCAGGTCACCACGTAGATGTCGTTGTCGGCCAACGCCGGTCGGACCGAGTCGAGGAATACGCGCGCGTGGCGGTCGGCGATGGTCTGGGCACGGCCGGCGATCCGCATGAGCTGCTCTCGAGGCGACAGCCCGTCCGCGGACCGAACCGACAGGCCGGTCTCGTCACGACGTTTCAGCCCGGCCACCCGGACCATGAAGAACTCGTCGAGATTCGAGGCGAAGATCGCGAGGAACTTCGCGCGATCGAGGAGCGGCAACGAGGTGTCCTCGGCGAGCGCGAGCACGCGGGAGTTGAAGTCCAGCCAGCTCAATTCCCGGTTGAGGTAGCGGTCCTCGGGCAGGTCGGCGGACTCGTCGGGAACCAAGGTGGCGGCCGGCGGTGCGTGGGGTATCGGTGACATGGTGAACGTGGTGGTGGTCTTGGAGGAGTCGTCGTCGGCGGGGCTCACCCCCCAATGATGACCCATCTCGGTCCTCGGCGTACACGCCCGCCGGATAGACCGGGATCGATGCCGTGTGCGGGTCAGAGATGACGCAGCGCAGCGGTGGTGTGTGGTCCGAGACCGAGTTCGCGGGCGACGGCGAGGTCCGTCGCGGTGTCGACGTCGGTGCGCAGGTCGGGCCAGTTCCGGCCCGCGGGATCGAGTTCGACGGCGCCGGCCGATCGGTGTGCGGCCGCGGAACCGGGGCCGAAGCGCGGTGCCGCGTCGTCGGCGACGGTTCCGTGCAACAGGACCGTCCCGGTGCCGTCGCGGTCGGTGAGGAAGCTGGATCGATGGTGCTGTGCCTCACGCAGCACGGCGGTGATCGACGTGCTCGTCGCGGCGGGCAGGTCCGCCTGGACGTACATCATGCCCGTCGACTCGGGCCAGGCCTCGCGTGCCCATCGTGCGCCGTCGACGAATGCGGCATTGAGTCCCGCAGCCGCAGGAGCCGCCGACTCCCGCAGGCCGCGCATGCCCGAACGCCGCGCCGCGGCGAGGACCTCGTCGTCGGGGCTGACGACGACGATGCGGGAGATCCCCGCGCCGCGCAGGGCGTCGACGGTGTCGAGGAACATCGCGAGCACCAGCGAGCCGCGGGTGACCGGATCATCGCCTTCGAACGCGGTGGACAGGGTTGCGGCCAATCGCGACTTCGCGCGATGCAGGCTCTTCACCGCCAGCACAGCCGCGACGGTCGGCGCGACGGGCTCGCTGCCCCCGGCGTCGACGATCGTCGGGTCGGCGTCCGCGCCGACAGTGCCGTGTTCCATGCAGACCATCATGATGCACCGACCGATGGCCGGTGACATTCCGGGTCGGTCACACCGGGGAGGGCACTAGGGTGAGCAGGGTCGCCACGGCCAGGAGGCCGCCGGTGTGGATGTGGAATTGGGCTTGCCCGGTGGGAGGTTGCGGTGCGCGCGGCGGTGATGGGAGCGGGTTCCTGGGGAACCTCGGTGGCGAAGGTGCTCGTGGATGCCGGGACGGACACCGTGATCTGGGCCCGACGCCCCGAGCTCGCCGAGGCGATCAACACCGAGCACGTCAACGCCGACTACCTACCCGGGATCACGCTGCCCGGTGCTCTGACGGCGACGAGTTCGGCGGTCGACGCCCTGATGGGTGCCGACATCGTCGTCTGCGGTGTGCCCTCGCAGTCGTTGCGCCCCAACCTGACGCAGTGGACCCCGTACATCGGTTCGGATGCGTCCCTGGTGTCGCTCGCCAAAGGCATCGAATCGAACACGCTGTTACGGATGAGCGAGGTCATCGCCGAGGTGACCGGCGTCGACGACAACCGGATCGCGGTGCTGACCGGTCCGAACCTGGCCCGTGAGATCGCCGAGGGGCAGCCCGCGGCGACGGTCATCGCCTGCGCCGACGAGGCGCGGGCGGTGACTCTGCAGAGTGCGTTCAGTACGCGGTACTTCCGGCCGTACACGAACACCGACGTCGTCGGATGCGAGATCGGCGGTTCGGCCAAGAACGTCATCGCGCTGGCCTGTGGGATGGCGAGCGGCATCGGGTTCGGTCAGAACACGTTGGCGACGATCATCACGCGCGGGCTCGCCGAGACGATCCGCCTGGGTGTCGCGGTGGGCGCGCAGATCGAGACCTTGGCCGGCCTGGCCGGGATCGGGGACCTCGTTGCGACGTGCTCGTCGCCGTTGTCCCGCAACCGGTCGTTCGGTGCACGGCTGGGGGAGGGCGCCACCATGGCGCAGGCTCAGGAGGCCACGAACGGACAGGTAGCCGAAGGCGTCAAGTCGTGCTCGTCGGTGCGCGCGCTGGCCGAGCGGCATCAGGTGCCGATGCCCCTCACGGACGCGGTCCACCAGGTCTGCCACGAGGGGATGTCGGTGGCCGACGCCGTCGACTCGCTGCTCGGCCGCAGTACCAAGCCGGAGATCTACCGGGACTGATCTCCCCGGCTCGGAGGATCAGCCGAAGTCGAGCGGTCCTCGTTCGAGGGTGCGGTCGATCAGGCCCGAGATGTCGGTGATGGGTCCGTTGCCGGCATTCGCCGGAATCCACATCGCGACATACGGCCGGTGATCGACGCACACGTAGGCCTGGCCCGAGCCGTCGACGGTGTCGGTGATGAACCACTGGACGCCGGCCTGACCGACCGCGTGGATCTCCTGGAGATTGCTCGTGGGAGACAGCTCCGCCGGCCGGGTCACCCCGCACCGCAGTGTCATGTCGTCGCCAGAGCCGGTCGCCGGCCACGTCGCGCTGTCGCCGGACACCTCTTTCGGGCCGAATCCTTCGAAGGTCTCCGGTGCTTCGGCGAGGAGTCGGCTGCACCCCTCGGCGACCGGGCCGGCGGAGTCGTAGGACTCGATCGGGGTCACCGGGTCGGGACGCAGCGCGGCGAACACGATGAACCCGGCGAGCACCATCACCGGGATGGCGACCAGCGTCGCGACGAGTGCCGGGCTGAGCCGCCCGCCGCCGCCGTACCGCGAGGTGTCCTCGGTGGGGTCGTCGGGATCGCTGCCGAGGGGGCTCTGCGGAGTGTCATCCGAACCTGCTGACGTCACCCCACAACAGTAGGAGTCCGATTGTCGG
Source organism: Gordonia sp. KTR9 (assembly GCF_000143885.2). Lineage (NCBI taxonomy): Bacteria > Bacillati > Actinomycetota > Actinomycetes > Mycobacteriales > Gordoniaceae > Gordonia > Gordonia sp. KTR9. The sequence goes on along the minus strand of NC_018581.1, from coordinate 3,732,248 downwards.
ACCCGCGCGCGGGGACCTGTCGCCCGGAGATGCGCGCGGACGGCGGCCGCCGAAGGTCAGCGTGTGGTCGTGACCACCGGGCAGGTGAGGGTACGGGTGATCCCGTCGACCTTCTGGATCTGCGGAACCACGTTCTCGGTCAGATGCGTGACATCGGCCGCATCGACCCGGACGATCACGTCGTACGGCCCACTGACCTCCTCGGACGAGGCGACCCCGGCGATCTCGGCGATGGTCGCCGCCGCGAGTGCGGCCCTGCCGACCTCGGTCTGGATCAGTATGTATGCCTGAACCACGGACATCCTCTCCGTCTGTGTCGTACCCGGGCCACCATCATCTGGGGCACATCGCCGACACGGGCTGTCGATACCGGCGGCTCGGCGCGTGCACGATCGTCGGGCAGTGTACGACGCCGTCGGCCGACCCGGGGTCTGCTCCGAACCGGTCTCGCCCGGCGGCCCATACACTGTGGCACACATTGTCACCGACAACCCCGTGCGCGCGCGACCGGAAGAGGAAAGGCCCGACGAGTGACCTTCGACGAGACCGGTCGGTCCGATCTCCCGATCGACCGGACCGCCACGGTCGGTGCGATCGGTGAGCGTGCCGTGATCGCGGCGCTGACCGCATCCGCGACATCTGGTGAGCCCACGCAGGACATCGTGATCGGATCAGGTGACGACGCAGCCGTTCTCGACATCGGCGGGTCGGCGGTGATCAGCACCGACACCGTCGTCGAGGGTCGCCATTTCCGGTTCGACTGGTCGACGCCACAACAGGTCGGTGCCCGCGCGGTGGTGCAGAGTTCGGCCGATGTCGCCGCGATGGGTGGTCGCACAACGGGTCTCGTCGTATCCATCGCATGTCCGGCGGAAACGCCGGTCGGCGTGGTCCTCGACCTCAACGACGGCGTGGTCCGTGCGGCGCACGACCTGGGCGCGCGGGTACTGGGCGGTGATCTGGTCGCCGCGGGTCAGGTGGTGGTGAGTGTCACCGCGGTCGGTGCCCTGGAGGACCGCCGCCCGGTGTCGCTGGGTGGCGCGCGAACCGGTGACGTCCTTGCCGTGAGCGGTCCGCTCGGAGCCAGCGCGGCGGGGCTCGCGGTGCTGTCCGATCCGCGTGCCGCCGACGAGGATTGGCCGGAACTCGTTGCGCTGCATCGTGTGCCGGCTCCCGACCTCACCCAGGGGCCGGTCGCCGCAGCGGCGGGCGCGCGCGCCATGACCGACATCTCCGACGGTCTGGTCGAAGAACTGCTCACGATGTCGAGAGCCGCGGAGCTCACGATGACCGTCGATTACGATGCCGTGCCGCGACGCCCCGATCTGGCCGAGGCGGCAGACCGGCTCGGGGTGGACGTCGCGCGGTGGGTTCTCGCGGGGGGCGAGGACCATCACCTGCTCGCCGCGTTCGAAGCGACGTCGGTGCCCCCGGGCTGGAGTGCGATCGGCTCGGTCGGTGCGAGGTCGTCGTCGGCGCCCGAGGTCTGGATCGACGGCCGGCGCGTCGGCGGGCCCGACGGACCGGACCTGCACGGGTGGCAGTCCTTCGCCGACCCGACCGGTGACTAGCGAGACGCCCCACTAGAGTCGCCGTCATGGCGATCTACGCACTCGACGATCGAGAACCGGTCCTGGGACAGGATACCTACGTGCACCCGGACGCGGTGGTGATCGGCGCGGTCACCCTGGGCGACGGGGTGTCGGTGTGGCCGGGCGCGGTCCTGCGGGGCGACTACGGGACCATCACCGTCGGTGCTCGCACCAACATCCAGGACGGCACCGTCATCCACTGCACGGTGTTCGAACCGACAGTGATCGGCGAGCGGTGCGTCGTCGGCCACAACGCCCACATCGAGGGCGCGACGATCGGTGACGACTGCCTCATCGCATCGGGCTCGGTGGTCTTGAACGGCTCGACGGTCGGCGACGGCGCGATCGTCGGCGCCGGCGCGGTGGTCCCGTTCAAGTTCGACGTCCCGCCGCGACGGATGGCGCTCGGTGTGCCGGCACGGCTGCGCGACGGCTACGAGGTCCCGCAGGGGCACACCGAACTCAACTGTGAGATGTACTTCCAGAACGCACAGCACTACCGCACCGCGCTCAAACGACTGGACTGACGACCACGCACGACGGAGGCAATCGAGTGACCGCACCACCCAAACCCCTCGCCGAACTGATCGACCCGGGTTGGGCGCAGGCGCTGGCCCCGGTCGAGCCGCTCATCACCGAGATGGGCCGGTTCCTGCGCACGGAGATCACCGAGGGGCGCCGCTATCTGCCTGCGGGACAACATGTCCTGCGGGCATTCACGCGTCCCTTCGAAGACGTGCGCGTCCTGATCGTCGGGCAGGATCCGTACCCCACGCCCGGACACGCAGTCGGACTGAGCTTCTCGGTGGCGCCCGACGTGCGTCCGATCCCTCGCTCACTGACGAACATCTACACCGAGTACTGTGCGGATCTCGGCTACCCGACACCGACCACGGGTGATCTGACGCCCTGGGCGGACAATGGTGTGCTCCTGCTCAACCGTGTGCTCACGGTGGCGCCCGGCGAACCGGCCTCCCATCGTGGCAAGGGCTGGGAAACGGTGACCGAGTGCGCCATCAAGGCGCTCGCGGCTCGCGACGAACCACTCGTCGCGATCCTGTGGGGCCGGGACGCCGCGGGTCTGGAGAAATGGCTTCCCGATGTACCGACCATCGTGTCGGCGCATCCGTCGCCGCTGTCGGCCTCGCGCGGCTTCTTCGGCTCCCGGCCCTTCAGCCGGGCCAACGAGGAACTGCTCGATCTCGGCGCGGAGCCGGTGGACTGGCGCCTGCCCTGACCCTTCGAGGCTCGTCGCTATCGCTCCTCGCGCCTCATAGCTCCTATGTCAAGCGGCGTCTTGTTGTGGGGTTGTGCGGTTGTGGTGGTCGAGGGTGAGGTTGTTGTAGACGACGCGGGCCAGACGTCGTTTGAGGCAGCGCATGGCTTCGCGTTTGGTTTTGCCTTCGTCGCGTTTGCGTTGGTAGTAGGTGTGGCCGAGGGACTCGGGCATGCGGGCTTGAGTCAAAGCGATCCGGTGCAGGGCGGCGTTGAGCTGTCTGTTCCCTGAGCGGGTCAGGCGGTGGCGGCCGGGGTTGGCTGACCACACCGGCACGGGTGCGACACCGGCGTTCCGGGCGAACTGCGCCTCGGTACCGAAGCGAGTGATGCCGGCGGATTCGCCGAGTAGTTTCGCCGCGGTCAGTTCCGCGCAACCGGGCATCGCCATCAACGTCGGCACGGCGTCGCGCGCCAGGGTGGTGATCTCGCGGGTGACCTGTTTGATCTCAGCGGTCAACGCGATGATCGCGGCGACCTCGTGGCGGGCCAGTCGGGCATCGATCCCGGGGCGGTCGACCAGCCACGCCGCGAGGTTGTTCTGGTGTTTGTTCAGCGTCAACCCGCCCCGAGGAATGTGGTATTCGGGGTCGAGTTGATGCACCCGCCACAACACCCGGTTGATCTTCGACGTGCGTTCCCGCACAAGGGTTTCCCGATAGTCCACCAACGCCTTGGCCTCATACGACACCTCATCGTGGGAGGCCACCGGCAGATCAGGTTCACGGGCGGCGGCCCGCGCCACAGCCAACGCGTCGATGGGATCGGACTTACCACGTTCACGCCCGGTACGGCGGTGTTCGGCCATCAACCGCGGGGTGACCCGCACGACCTTCTGCTTTGCGCCGAGTAGGTCGCGTTCGAGGCGGGCGGACATGTTGCGACAGTCCTCGATGGCCCAGAGCAGTTCGTGACCGAACGTCTCGTTGGCCCAGCGCAGTGCTGTGTGATGACCGGCGGTCGTTGTGGGTACGACCGTGGATCCGAGTTTGCGGCCGACGTCATCGACGGCGACAAAGGTGTGGGAGCGCTTGTGAACATCAGCACCGATGACGATCATGGAGCTTGCCTTCCTGTCACAGGGTGGGCGGACAGTCGGGCCGGTCGGTGGACATACTTCAGTGGAGGGGCGCTGCCACGCTCCTATCAAGTCACGCCGGCCGGTCCGTCACACCAGATGTCGGCACGATGAGGCAACACCAACCCAGCAGGGGTGGCAGGGAGCAAGAGAGCCAAACACCTGGTGGACGAAACCCAATCACCACTCACGTGGCTCCACAACCCTGACACTGAAGGGAGCAGGGGGCGACGCTCGCGCTCCTCGCAGCTCAGGGAGCCGGGGGCGACGCTCGCGCTCCTCGTACCTGAGTGAGCAGGCGGGCCAGCGCGTCTGACGGTTCTCTGGGATCAGGGAGCAGTGTCGGCGCGCCCGCGGGTGAAGTCCGGTGCACGCTTGCCGACGAAGGCGTCGACACCCTCGATGCCCTCGGGCAGCCCGGACCGCTCGGAGATCGAGCGGGCCTCGAGAGCGAGGTGCTCGATCAGCGTGGTGTCGGCGGAGACGGCCAGCAGATGTTTCGTGGCGGCGTCGGCGGCGCGGGGGCCCGACGCGATGGTCTCGGCTGCCGTGCGCGCGGCGGATTCGACCTCGTCGTCGGCGACGATCTCCGAGAGCAGCCCCCACTGCTGGGCCTCCTCCGCGGTGATGACGCGGTCGGTCAGGATGATCTGTCGCGCACGGGCGGCGCCGACGGCGCGCGGGAGTGTCCACGTGAGTCCACCGTCGGGGGTCAACCCGATGCCGCGGTAGGCGGGCCGGAGCCTGGTCGACGAACCGCCGATGGCCACGTCGGCGTGCAGAACCAGGGACATGCCGGCGCCGGCGGCCCAGCCCTTGGCCGCGACGACGACGGGTCGGTCGGCCTCGTAGAGGGCGCCGACGAGCCGATGGAAGTTGTCGGCGATCTCGCGGAGATAGGTCGGACGGTCGTCGGCGCCGGCGAAGGCGCGGACGTTCCCACCGGCGCAGAAGTTCTTGCCCGGCCCGACCAGCAGGACGGCACCGACGTCGCGCTGACCGCGCGCGACCTCGCGCAGCGCCTGTGTGCCCGCGGCGACCGCCGCGTCGTCGAGCGAGTTGCCCGCGCCCGTGGTCGACACCGCGAGGGTGAGTACTCCGTTGTGTTCGGTCACCAGGGCGTCGGTGTCCGCCTCGGCGGCGGTTGCGGTGGGGGCGGCGTGGTTCGATGAGGCCATGTGCGAAACCCTATCGCGCACACGACAAAGACCCGACGCCGGGGAGCTTGCGCTCGCGGCACCGGGTCTCGCGTCTCGGCTTCTGCACCCGCGGGGGTGCGGAAGATCAGACAGCTGCGGTCTTGCCGGCCTTCAGGCAGGAAGTGCAGACGTTCTTGCGCTTGCGGTTGCCGGGGGCGACCTCCACGCGAACGGACTGGATGTTCGGGTTCCAGCGTCGGTTGGTACGGCGGTGCGAGTGAGACACCGACTTGCCGAAGCCCGGGCCCTTGCCGCAAATATCGCAGACGGCAGCCATCGTCGAACTCCCTTGGTAGATGATCATGGTCTGTGGTCAGCCTCTCGGATCGATCGGCACCACCTGGAGGTGTGCACGCCCGAGGCGAAAGGCAACCCTGCAAGGATAACCAGGTCGTGGGGGCGTGACCAAATCCGGGTCGATCCCGGCACGCGGTCCAGCTCGGTCGCGTCGCACGGTCGGACACCCCGAGTAGCCTTGCACACAACCTCACCCGCCGGTCACGTCGCCCGCGAGAGCACTGCCCGTCGCGCGCCGCGTCTGCAAGAAAGAGTCACCGTGTGATCGCCCGCACCGTCAACCCGCAGTTGCTGCGCGACTGGGCCCGTGCCTCGGTCGACCAGCTCGAGTCGCTGCGCGGTGAGATCAACGACCTGAATGTCTTCCCGATCCCGGACTCGGACACCGGCAGCAACATGCTCTTCACGATGCGCGCGGCGGCCGAGGCAGTGGAGAAGACCCCGCCCGACGCATCCCTGCCCGAGGTGGCGCGTGCGATGGCCGACGGTGCGGTGGCGCAGGCGCGCGGCAACTCGGGGATCATCCTGTCCCAGGTCCTCGTCGGCTTCGCCGACGGTGCGGAGATCCTGGGCGACACCGACGCGCTGACCTTCGCCGAACTGTCGACGCTGGGTCTCCGGCTCGGTTCGCTCGCCGCGACCCGCGCCGTGAGCGAGCCGCGTGAGGGCACGGTCCTCACCCTCGTGCGGGTGGCCGCCGAGTCGGCCGCGGCACACGAGAGCGAGTCGCCGGCCGACCAGGTGCGCGCGGTGGCCGACGACTGCGCCGAGGCGCTCGAACGCACTCCGGAACAGCTGTCGGTGCTCGCGAACGCGGGTGTGGTGGATGCGGGCGGACGCGGATTCCTCGCGATCGTCGACGCCATGGTCAAGGTGATCACCGGCGTCTCCCACCGCCGGCGCCGCTACCGGGGCATCCTCACCGACAGCACCACGCTCGGACACGGGCCGGACGACAGCTGCGTCGACGGCAGTGACCAGGACTTCGAGGTCATGTACCTCCTGGACGGGGCGGCCGGTGAGCAGATCGCCGAACTCCGCGCCCGGCTCGACGACCTCGGTGATGCCGTGGTGATCGTCGGCGACAGTTCCAGCGGTGAGGGCGAACGCTTCTCGGTGCACGTCCACACCTGCGATCCGGGTGCGGCGGTCGAGGCCGGCGCCGGGATCGGCCGGCTCTCGGACGTCCGGATCAGCTGCTTCGCGCTCGACGCCATTCGGGCACAGGCTGATTCGTCGGAGCCCCCGCCTCGGCACAAGCGTGCGGTGGTGGTCGTCGTGTCCGGTGACGGTGCGGCCGAGTTGTTCGGCGAGGCCGGCGCGGTCGTGCTGCGCGCCGACGAGGGTCTGTCCGCCCACGACCTGGGGCGGGCGATCCGCGACACCGACAGTGCGCATGTCGTCGTCATGGCCAACGGGGCGTTGACATCTCAGGATCTCGTCACGGTGGCCACCGAGGTGCGCTCCACCCAGCGTTCGGTACTCATGCTGCCGACGTCCTCGATGACCCAGTGCCTGGCGGCGCTCGCCGTGCACGATCCGAGTGAGGTGCCCGACGTCGACGCCTACGCGATGGCCGAGGCCGCGGCCGGTGCGCGGTGGGGCTCGCTGCAGTCGGCGACCACGAGGATGATGACGCTGGCCGGGATGAGCGACGTCGGCGACGTGTTGGGGTTGATCGGCGACGACGTGCTCGTGGTCGCGCCGGATCAGACGTCGGCGTGCACCGCCCTCGTCGACCTCATGCTCTCCACCGGAGGCGAACTCGTCACGGTGCTCGCCGGCGTCGACGTCGACGAGGCCGCCCTCGAGGCCGTCGCCGAACAGATGAGGCGCAGTTACCCCGGTATCGAGCTGGCGGTGTATCGCACCGGGCAGCGCACCGATCTCGTCCAGGTGGGTGTGGAGTGACGGAGCTGATGCTGTCGGATTCGCTGGCCGACGTGCTGGGGGTCAAGCCCGCCGAACAACTCGCCACCGTCGGAGTGCACACGGTCGGCGAACTGCTGCGGTACACGCCGCGCCGATACATACGACGCGGCCACGTGGCCGACCACGAACGTCCCGAGCCCGGCGAGTGGCTGACGATCGTCGGGCGGATCACCAAGTCCGATCTCATCAAGATGAGGAGCCGCAAGGGATCGTTCCTCAAGGTGAAGATCACCGACGACAACGACGTCTACGAGGCCAGCTTCTTCAACCCCTACCGGATCAAGGGACTGCTGCGTCCCGGTGCGCGGGTGATGATGGCCGGCGCGGTCAAGTACTTCCGCGACCAGATCCAGTTGTCCCATCCGGAATGGATGATCCTTCCCGACGGCGACCCGGAGATCGAGGACGTCGTCGGTTCCAAGATGCTGACCGAGATGTACGCGATCGAGGAGCAGGTCACCGGAGAGCACGGTGACCATCCGCTGATCACGATGTTCGACCGGGACATCCTGCCGATGTACCCGGCCAACAAGAACATTCAGACCTGGGACATCCTCGGTGCGGTCCGGCGGGTGCTGAGCGAGAGTGCGCCGATCCCCGATGCGCTCACCGAGTCCGAACGACGGGCGCGGGGGCTTGTGAGCACCGACGAGGCGATCCGCAAGATCCATCTGCCCGAGTCCGAGGACGACGTGAAGATCGCGTCCCATCGGCTGAAGTTCGACGAGGCGCTGGCCATCCAGACCGTGCTCGCCCAGCGTCGGCTGGCGGGACGGAATGAGTCGGCGCCACCGTGTCCGCGTGTCCCCGGCGGTCTCGAGGACAAGTTGCGTGACCGACTCCCGTTCACGCTGACCGATGGTCAGGTCGAGGTGGGGGAGGAGCTCGCCGAGGATCTCGCCCGCGCGCAGCCGATGTCCCGATTGCTGCAGGGTGAGGTCGGCTCCGGCAAGACCCTCGTGTCGTTGCTCGCGATGCTCCGGGTGGTCGACAACGGATTTCAGTGCGCGATCCTGGCGCCGACGGAAGTTCTTGCCGCTCAGCATCATCGGACGATGAGGACGATGCTGGGCGACCTCGCCGAGGCGGGTGAGCTGACCGCCGCCGAAGGTGCGACGCGAATCGCGCTGCTGACGGGTTCGATGAAGACCAAGGGCCGGCGCGAAACGCTGCTCGACGTGGTCACCGGGCAGGCGGGGATCGTGATCGGGACGCATGCGCTCCTCGAGGACAAGGTGGAGTTCTTCGACCTCGGCCTCGTCGTGATCGACGAACAGCACCGATTCGGTGTGGAGCAGCGAGACGTCCTGCGCGGCAAGGGGCGCAACGGACGCATTCCGCATTTCCTCGTGATGACCGCGACGCCCATCCCGCGAACCGTCGCCATGACAGCCTTCGGCGACCTGGACACCTCGGTACTCCGGGAACTACCGCGCGGCCGTCAGCCGATCACCACCTCCGTGGTGCCCACGAGCAGAGCCTCGTGGGTCGACCGGGTCTGGTCGCGCGCCAATGAGGAGATCGCGGAGGGTCGCCAGGTCTACGTCGTCTGTTCGCGCATCGGCGACGGTCCCGAACCCGAACCGGACGGGGACGAGGAGAAGGGCCCGAAGACGACGTCGGTGCTCGAGCAGTACGAGGCCCTCGTCTCCGGACCGTTCGCACACCGGCGGGTGGAACTCTTGCACGGCCGGTTGCCCGCCGACGAGAAGAACGCCGTCATGGACGCGTTCGGCCGGGGCGAGATCGACGTCCTGGTGTCGACGACCGTCATCGAAGTGGGTGTCGACGTACCCAATGCGACCACGATGGTCATCGTCGACGCCGATCGCTTCGGCGTGAGCCAGCTGCACCAGTTACGCGGTCGCGTGGGGCGCGGTCGGCATGCCGGACTGTGCCTGCTGATGACGAACGCCCGGGACACGTCTCCGTCGATGGACCGCCTGCGTGCCGTCGCGGGATCGAACGACGGATTCGAACTCGCGCGAGTCGATCTCGAACAGCGGCGGGAGGGCGATCTGCTCGGGTCGCTGCAGTCGGGCGTGAACACCTCGTTGCGGTTCCTCTCGCTGCTCGAGGACGTCGAGGTCATCGAAGATGCGCGCGAACTCGCGGAAGACGTTGTGAGCGAGGACATCACGTTGCTCGAGCATCGGCCTCTCGCCGACCTCGTCGACGGCATCCTCGTCCCGCACAAGATCGCGTACCTCGACAAGTCCTGACGGACACGACCGGCGCTCAGTCGTAGTGCGCCGTTGCGCGGGGCGCCACGATCTGCGGCACCTGCGCGCGACCGCGTTCCCGACGGAACCGGATGCGCATCGCGTGCGTCTGAGCATGCATGGTGGTGCGTGATCTTCGGCTGCGTTCGCCGGCACTGCGGCGCCTGCGCATGCGGGTGCGATGGATGCTCTCGAATCCGCGGAACGCGCCGTCCTGGCCGACGCGCCGGTGGGCGGCGCTGGTCGCTGTCGTCGTGACAGCGGTGGCGGTCGCGGTCGGCGTCGACGGTTTTCGGGCCGATCCCGACGTCGGTCCGAGGATACGAGCGATGGCGAGTGAGGCGGCAGCGTCCCTGGCCGCGATACCGGTCTCTGCGAGCCGTACCGACCGCGAGGACTACGACCGGTCCGCGTTCGGCAGTGCCTGGTCCGACGCCGCGTCCGTACCCGGGAGTGCCAACGGATGCGACACGCGCAACGACGTTCTGGCGCGAGACCTGCGCGAGGTCGACGCCGGCCCGGTGTCGAGTTGCCCGCGCGCGGTGCTGGTCGGCGAGCTGCGGAGTCCCTACACCGGCGACTTCGTCGTCTTCCGACGAGACCGAGGCGCGTCTGCGGTACAGATCGACCACATCGTCCCGCTGTCGTACGCCTGGGACATGGGTGCGTGGTCGTGGACGGCCGCCAAGAGACTGGACTTCGCGAACGATCCGGCCAATCTCGTTGCTGTCGACGGGCATTCGAATCAGGACAAGAGCGACTCGGAACCGGCGCGATGGATGCCGCCCGCGACGGGCTTCTGGTGCCAGTACGCAATCCAGTTCGTGATCGTCACCGCCGCCTACGGATTGGCGATCGACGAACCATCACGTCGCGTCTTGTCCGAGGCGTTGCGGTGCGGGGGATAGCGTCAGTGCGCCTCCGCGCCCGCCGTGTTGTGCAGGAGATTCAGTCCGACGACCCCGATCAGGATCAGGAAGATACATCCCAGGCGAGCGAGACCGGCGGGTTCGCGCAGGTACAGGATGCCGTAGATCGCCGTGCCGACCGCGCCGATCCCGACCCAGACCGCATAGGCCGTGCCGAGCGGGATCGAACGGATCGCATAGGCGACACCGGCCATGCTGATGACGACGCCCACGACGAACACGGCCGTCCACAGCGGGCGTGTGAAGGTGTTCGACTTCTCCAGGGCTGCCATGTAGATGATCTCGACCAGACCCGCGGTCACCAGGACAAGCCACGCCACTTCGCGATACTCCCGTCGTCGGACATCCGTACCGGCGTCACAGTAGGCGGGTGACGGGCGGGATGCGCGCCGAGTTCAGTCCGAGAACGTCGGAGGTCCTCCCGCAGGCCGCTTCACCTGTGAGAACACCGACACGCCCGCGAGCGTCACCAGCGACGAGAAGAGTGCGTTCGCTTCGTCATCGGTCGGGATGTCGGAGAGGACGGGACCGAAGAAGTGCGTCCCGTCGACACCCAAGATCGGGCTGCCGCCGGTCTCGCCCAGCGCATCCTGGCTTCGGCGGTGCGACTCCCGCAGTGCGTCGTCGAATGACTCGTCGTCCATTGCGTCGGACAGTTCCGCGGGGAGGCCGTCCGCGGCCAGGGTCTCGGCAACCGCAGCGGGCGTCATCTCATCGCCTGCATGGTGTAACCGGGCGCCGATCGCGGCGTACAGGGGTTCGACCGATTCCGCACCGCCCTTCTCGACGGCCGCCATGAACACACGACCGAGTCGCCGGGATGTGTCGAGCTGCCGACGTTGCTCGTCGGAGTCCGGTTCCTGGTCTTCGTTGAGGATCGCGAGACTCATCACATGCCAGTCGACGGTCGCGCCGTGCGCGCCTGCCTGGTCGGTGAGCCACCGCGAGGCCGCCCAGGCGAAGGGACACACGGGGTCGAAGTAGAAGTCGAAGTGAGCCGTCATGAGAACTCCTCGGTAGGGGCGGGGGCCCGGTGGTCAGGACTGTGTGGACAGGGCGTCGATCGCGGCGCGCAGCTTCTCTGCGGCGTCACGGGCGACCGGTTCGAGTCCTGGCTCACCCGAGACTTGCACCATGAGACCGGGATCCATCGCTTCGATCAGAGTGCTGCCCGGGTTGTCCGGGTCGGCCCGGACGACGACGTTGCAGGGCAACAACAGTCCGATCTGTCGTCGAACGCTCAGCGCACGGTGTGCCAGGGGTGGGTTACAGGCGCCGAGGATGAGGTACGGCTCCATGTCCTCGTCGAGTTTTGTCTTCAGCGTCGCCTGGACGTCGATCTCGGTGAGGACACCGAACCCCTGGTCCGCGAGTGCGGTCCGAGTCCGTTCGACCGCCTCGTCGAACGGGACAGTCAGTGTGGTGGCCAGTGCAAGTGACATCGTGTTTCCTTTCTCTCCGACCGTTCAGGTCGATGGTCTACCCGGTTCGGGTGGGTTCAATGCGAGAAGCTGATCGAGGGGAGTACCCGCCGCAACCAGGCGGGCGTCCACCACGCGGCCCGGCCGGTGATCCGCAGCAACGCCGGGAGGAGAGTGAGACGGATGAGGACGGCGTCGAGCAGAACCGCGACACCCAGGATGATGCCCATCTCCTTGGGGGGAAGCGGTTCGGCCAATGCGAAGGTGAAGAACACCGCCACCATGACCGCGGCCGCGGCGAAAATGATGCGTCCTGAGTGAGCCATCCCGTCCACCTGGGCGGTCGCCGGATGCCCCGAACGCTCGAGGTGTTCCTTGGCCGTTGCGAGGAGGAAGACGGTGTAGTCCATCGCGATCGCGAAGATCATGGCGAAGAAGAACACCGGTCCCCACCCGTCGAGGAAGCCCTGGGGTGTGAAACCCAACAGGTCGGAAAGGTACCCGTCCTGGAAGATGAGCTTCGCCACACCGAATGCCGCGGCGGTCGACAGCAGGCTCACCACGGTGCCGATCAGGGCGATCAGCGGTGCTTGCAGCGAGACCAGCAGCAGGAGGAAGCCCAGGACGAGAATGACCGTCACGACGAGCGGGAAGTGGTCGTTCAGTGCCTGCTGCAGGTCGAGGTTCTCGGTGGGCGCCCCGCCGACGAGCGAGCCGTCGGGTAGAGCAGCACGGAGATCCTCGACAACCGGCCCCATCCGCGAGTCCGATGGATCGACCGACGGAATCGCTTGCAGCAAGACGTATCCCGAGTCGTCTGCCGCTGGCATCGGCGGGGTGACCATCTCGATACCCGGTGAGACCGCGGCGATCTCGGCGCTCTGCGCGGCCTCGGCTGCCGGGGCAACGATCTGCAGCACCCCCGGTGCGCCCCTGCCCATTTCGGACGCGACGAGCGCGTAGCCCTGGCGGACCGGGGCGTCTTCGGGGACGACGCTGATCGACGGCATCGCCACCTTCAATCCGAAGACCGGGATCGACAGTGCGATCAGGACGGCGAGCGATCCCACCGTGACGGTCCACGGATGGCGGTGCAGGAAGCCTCCCCAGCGGGCGAAGACCGGTGACCGGTGCTGTTGGCGACGTGCGTAGGGCAGCGACACCGCATCGACCTTGCCGCCCAGTTTCCCGAGTGCAGCGGGCAGCAGGGTCAGCGTTGCCGCGAGGACGAAGACGACCGCCAGCATGATGCCCACCGCCATCGTCCGCACTGCCGGCGCGGGGACCAGCAGCACCGCGGACAGGCTGACCAGGACAGTGATGCCGGAGAGCAACACCGCCTTGCCCGCGGTGTCCATGGTCTCCGCCACCGCGGCGCGGATGTCCTCGCCGTGTGCCCGGATCGAGTCGCGGAACCGCGAGACGACGAACAGCGCGTAATCGATGCCCAGCGCCAGCGCGAACATCATCGCGAAGTTGATCGCCCAGACCGAGATCAGTGTGACCTGGTTCAGCAGGACCAGGCCGCCCGCCGAGGCGACGAGACCGGCGATGGTCAGCAGCAGCGGCAGTCCGGCGGCGACGAGCGACCCGAATGCCAGGACCATGATCGTCAGCGTGACCGGCCACGAGAACAGTTCGGCCTTGATCATGGCGTCGTGGTTGGCCTTGTTGAAATCGCTCCACAAGGCGGAGGCGCCCGTCGGGTACACCTCGATCCCGTCGGTGGACAGTCCGGTCAGCTCCGCCTTGTGCTCGTCGACGGCGCGCACCATGTCGTCGGTGTCGGCGGCGGCGCCGATGATGACGATTCCCGTGTGACCGTCAGGGCTGATCGACGTGCCCGGCTGTGGTGGGATGACCTCGGCGAACCGGCCATCCGTCGCGGCCAGATCGGCGATCTTTGACACCACCGCCTGTACCGGGGCGCTGTCGATGCGTGTGTTGTCGGAATGGACGACCACCTGCACCGCGGCCGAGGAGTTCCCGCCGAAGTGCTGTTGGGCCAGCTCGCGGACCTGGACGGACTCGGATCCGTCTGCCTGCCAGCCCGCGCCCGCCAGGGAGGAGAACACCGACGGGGCCGCTGCGCCGAGGGCGACGAGCAGGAGCACCCACACGCCGAACACCCATGTCGCCCTGCCGACCATCGCCGCTCCCCATCGGCTGAGCGCTCCGGGTGCGGGACGCGTTGTGCCGGGTGTCGTTTCGTCTTCGGTCAGGGCCGGTTCGGGCGTCATGGGCTTCCTTCCGTCTATACCCCCAGGGGTATTGCATCTGGCGGCCAACATACCCAAGGGGGTATGTTGGCGTCAAGAATTCCGCATCCAACCGGACGTTCGGTGGTGCCCGATCCCGAGGAGGCCGCGATGGCCGGTGACGAGAGGCCGCACATGGCCGTTGGTGAAGAAGCGATGAGTGCCGTGCTCAATCGCCTACGCCGGGCGCAAGGACAACTCGCGGGGGTGATCGCGATGATCGAAGCGGGCCGCGACTGCAAAGACGTCGTCACCCAACTCGCCGCGGTGTCGCGGGCGCTCGACCGCGCGGGCTTCAAGATCGTGGCCTCGGGAATGCGACAGTGCATCGAGACCGTTGACGGTGAGCAACCGCCGCTGACCGAGGCCGAACTGGAGAAGTTGTTCCTCGCCCTCGCCTGACGAGCGGAGACCGGTACCTATCGTCGGGTACCAGATCTCGTTGGGTACTCCGAACGGCCGGCGCTACTCTTGAGAACGGCACTTTCCGGCGATGCCGCCCGGAACCACCGCGAAGTCGAGGATGTTGATGAGCGCACCCACCGCAGAGCAGTCCGTCGCAGGAGGCGGGCCCGGCTCCGAGAAGTCCGCCGGCGAGAAGTCCGACATCGAGAAGGTCGTTCTCGGACTCGCCCGAGCGGCCCGGTCGGCGTCCCGCTCGCTGAGCGGTCTGACGACAGCCGCCAAGAACGAGGTCCTGCTCGCCGCGGCCGATGCCGTGGAGGCCGCGACGGAGACCATCCTCGCCGCCAACGCCGAGGACATCGCGCGTGCCGAAGAAGCCGGCACCGAGGCGAGCCTGCTCGACCGTCTGCGGCTCGACGAGTCGCGCGTGGCGGGGATCGCCGACGGTCTGCGGCAGGTCGCAGTGCTGCCCGATCCGATCGGCGAGGTGGCCGCGGGCAAGACCCTCCCCAACGGCCTGCAGCTGCGCCAGCTCCGTGTACCCCTCGGTGTCGTGGGCATCGTGTACGAAGCGCGGCCCAACGTCACCGTCGACGCATTCGGGATCTCCTTCAAGTCCGGCAACGCGGTCCTGCTGCGTGGCTCGTCGTCCGCTGCGTCGTCGAACGCCGAACTCGTCCGCGTGCTGCGGGAGACCCTCTCGTCGAAGGGCGTCAGCGCCGATGCGGTCTCGTTGCTGCCCAGCGACGACCGGTCCAGCGTGACCGCACTCATCCGGGCGCGCGGACTCGTCGACGTGGTCATCCCCCGTGGTGGCGCCGGGCTCATCGAAGCCGTGGTGTCGAATGCGACCGTGCCGACGATCGAGACCGGTGTCGGCAACTGCCACGTCTACGTGCACGCACTCGCCGACCTCGACGTCGCGGCGCGTGTCATCCTCAACTCGAAGACTCGCAGGCCCAGCGTCTGCAACACCGCGGAGACCGTGCTCATCGACAAGGCTGTCGCCGCCGACGCACTGCCGCGGATCACCTCGGTCCTGCAGACACAGGGTGTGGTCATCCACGGCGACGAGCCGGGCATGGAGCCGGCAACCGAGGACGACTGGTCCAAGGAATACCTGTCGATGGACATCGCCATGAAGGTGGTCGACGACCTGGACGCGGCTGTCGCCCACATCGACACCTACGGGACCGGCCACACTGAGGCGATCATCACCACCGACCTGTCGGCCGCCGACGAGTTCACCCGGCGCGTGGACGCCGCCGCGGTGATGGTGAACGCCTCCACGGCTTTCACCGACGGCGAGCAGTTCGGTTTCGGGGCCGAGATCGGCATCTCCACCCAGAAGCTCCACGCCCGCGGCCCGATGGGTCTGCCGGAACTGACCTCGACCAAATGGGTGGTCTGGGGCAACGGCCACGTGCGGCCCGCCTGATGAGCGGCACCACCCCGGGCGAGGGGACTGCTCAGTACACGGGTTCGGGACCGGCCGTCGTGCCCTCGTTCGAGGGTGTCGACGACGTCGTCGGGCGTTTGCGGGCGACGGGTTATCTCGCCGACGACGCCACCGCGACGTCGACCTTCCTCGCCGATCGGCTCGGCAAGCCGCTTCTGGTCGAGGGGCCCGCGGGTGTCGGCAAGACCGAACTGGCCCGATCCATAGCGGCGGCCACGGACGCCGAACTCATCCGACTGCAGTGCTACGAGGGCATCGACGAGGCCCGCGCCCTCTACGAGTGGAATCACGCCAAGCAGATCCTGCACATCCAGGCGACGGGGGACCGCGCCTGGGATGAGGCCAAGGCCGACATCTTCTCCGACGAGTTCCTGCTGCCGCGGCCGTTGCTGAAGGCGATCTCGCGCGAGGGTGCCACCGTGCTCCTCATCGACGAGGTCGACAAGGCCGACGTCGACATGGAAGGCCTGCTGCTGGAAGTCCTCAGCGACTTCGCCATCACCATTCCGGAGATGGGAACCGTTGCCGCGCAACGGCGTCCGATTGTGTTGCTCACGTCGAACGCGACCCGCGAACTGTCCGAGGCGCTCAAGCGCCGGTGTCTCTACCTCTACATCGACTTCCCGGACGCCGAGCGCGAGAAGGAGATCCTCGCGTCGCGGGTGCCCACTCTCTCGGACTCGCTCAGCGCCGAACTGGTGCGGATCGTCGGTGTCCTGCGCACCTTGGACATCCGCAAGAAGCCGTCGGTCGCCGAGACCATCGACTGGGCCAACACGCTGCTGGCGCTGGGAGCCGGCGAGAAGGCAACTGCGCGAAGCGGGGGCGGATTCGACGACGGGCTCATCGCCCGCACGCTCGGTGTGGTCCTCAAACACCGACCGGACCTCAAGACGGCCCTCAAAGAACTCAAGCTGGGCTGATGACGGCTCCGCTCGTCGCGCACCTCACCGACTTCGTCGATGAACTACGCCGACGCGGGATCGTGGTCGGGCCGTCGGCGCTGATCGACGCGGCTGGTGCGATGGAGGTTCTCGACCTCCTCGAACGTCCACGGCTGCGGGAGGGCCTGGCGACGACGCTGCTCGTCGATCATGCTCATCGCGGTGTGTTCGACCGTGTCTTCGACCTGTGGTTCCCGGTCGGTGCCGGAATGCGCACCGTCACCGAGGATCTGCCGCGCACGCCCGACGGCCGACTCGACATCGACGCGGTGCGGGACGCGCTCGCGGAGATGCTCGCCGACGACGCGGCAGCCGGCGACGGCCGGCTCGATCAGGCCGTCGCGATGATCGTCGACGAGTTGGGGCGATACGGATCGACGCGCGGCGAGGCGTTCTCGGCCTACCAGGCCATCAACGCGGTGAGCCCGCAGACGCTGATCGCGAAGATCGCGGCGGCCATGGCCGGCGAGTCGGGCGGTGATGACGGCGGACGAGCCGGCACCGAACCGCTGTACCGGCGGGCGGCGCGCCAGAAGGCCGGCGATCTGCGTGCGGCGATCGAGCGAGAGACGCAGCGACGCATGGCCGACCGCAACGGTCGCGAGAAGGTCGGCGCCTACGCGGTGCCGGCCCTGCCGGAGAACGTCAACTTCCTGTCGGCGGGTGCCAAGGAACAGGTCGAGATCCGCAAGACCATCGAACCGCTGGCCAGATTGCTGGCCGCGAAGCTCGAGACTCGTCGGCGCCGAGCTCATCGGGGCGCGGTCGACGTCCGGAAGACGTTGCGCGCGTCGATGTCCACCGGAGGCGTGCCCATCGAACTCAGCCACCGCAAGCCACGGCCGGGGCGTCCGGAACTCGTCATCATCTGCGACGTGTCGGGCTCGGTCGCCGGGTTCAGTCAGTTCACGTTGCGGCTGGTGTACGCACTGCGACAGCAGTTCTCGAAGGTGCGGGTGTTCGCGTTCGTCGACACCGTCGACGAGGTGACGGACTACTTCGACCACGGCGAGGAGGACTTCGGCGCGGCGATGCACCACATGATCTCCACCGCGCGGATCTCGACCCGCGACGGTCACTCCGATTACGGCAACATGCTGGCCGGGTTCGTCGCCGACTATGGCGACTCGCTGACCCACCGGGGTGCGTTGCTGATTCTCGGTGACGGCCGGAACAACTACCACGACCCCCACGCAGCCGCCCTGGCGGAACTGGTCGAACGTGCCCGCCACGCCTATTGGCTGAACCCGGAGGCCAAGCAGCACTGGGGCACGGGGGACTCGGTCGCGACCGACTACGCGGATGTGATCGACATGTTCGAATGCCGCAACGCCACGCAACTGGGCACGGTCATCGCCGACCTCCTGCCGATCTGAGCAGCGCCGCCGTTTTCGATCAGCGCCCGACGCGTAGACTGACCGTCCATGTCACCCGACCGCCCACGTGCGCGCCGTATCGGCGTGATGGGCGGCACGTTCGACCCGATCCACAACGGGCACCTCGTCGCGGCCAGTGAGGTCGCCCACCGGTTCTCGCTGGACGAGGTGATCTTCGTCCCGACCGGCCGTCCGTGGCAGAAGATCGGCGAGCAGGAGACCGTGAGTCCGCCGGAGGATCGATACCTCATGACGGTCGTCGCAACCGCGTCGAATCCGCAGTTCAGCGTGAGCCGCGTCGACATCGATCGCGACGGCGACACCTACACCGTGGACACCCTCCGCGATCTTCGGGCGCTGCTGCCGGAGGCCGAGCTCTACTTCATCACCGGTGCCGATGCGCTGGAATCGATCCTGTCGTGGCAGGACTGGGAAGAACTGTTCGGGCTCGCCAGGTTCGTGGGCGTCAGCCGGCCGGGTTACGAACTCGACGCCACACACCTGGCGCACCACCTCGAAGCGATGCCCGAGGACACCCTTCACCTGCTGGAGATCCCGGCTCTGGCGATCTCGTCCACGGAGTGCCGGACGCGCGCGTCGCTCGGACGGCCCGTCTGGTACCTCGTGCCCGACGGCGTCGTCCAGTACATCGCGAAGCGGAAGCTGTATCGTGCGCCTCGGGCGTCGTCACCGGGCGTTTCCGCCCCCGCTCTGCCGGGGGCCAACCGCCCCGAGAAGCTCCCGGCCGAAGAGTTCCGGCCGGGGGAGTCGACGGACGGTACCGATCGATCGGGCCGGGCCGTGGGCGAACAGGCCGTAAGCGAATGAGAGGACAAGTGTGACTGCGTCAGCTGAAGCGCTGGAGATGGCCAAGGTGGCCGCCCTGGCCGCGGCCGAGAAGCTCGCCCACGAGGTGACGGTGATCGACGTGTCGGAGCAGTTGGTGATCACCGACGCCTTCGTCATCGCGTCGGCGGACAACGAGCGTCAGGTGAATTCGATCGTCGACGAGGTCGAGGAGAAGCTGCGGGAGGCCGGTCACAAGCCGCTGCGGCGTGAGGGCACACGCGAGGGTCGCTGGGCGCTCCTCGACTACGCCGACATCGTGGTGCACATCCAGCACACCGACGAGCGGCGCTTCTACGCGCTGGAGAGCCTCTGGAAGGACTGTCCGGTGGTCGAGGTGGAAGGGCTGTCGTGAGTGGCGGTCCGGATTCACATGACACCGCGGTCGAACGTCTCACCCCGGTGGTCCGACGCCTGATCCTGTTGCGGCACGGGCAGACCGAATACAACGCGGCGAGTCGGATGCAAGGCCAGCTCGACACCGATCTGTCCGAACTCGGTGTGAAGCAGGCCAATTCGGCGGCAGTGGAGCTCGCCAAGCGACAACCGGTCGTGATCTGGTCGTCGGATCTGCGGCGGGCACGTGACACCGCCGAGGCGCTGGCGCAGCGCACCGGGTTGCCGGTGACCACCGACGCCCGCCTGCGCGAGACGCATCTGGGTGAGTGGCAGGGGCTGACCCATCTGGACGTCGATGCCGCGATGCCGGGGGCCCGTGCCATCTGGCGTGACGACGCGACATGGACGCCGCCGGGCGGTGAGAGTCGCGTCGACGTCGCCCGACGTTCCACCCCGCTGGTCGACGAGTTGATCGAGCAGCTGCCGGAGTGGGGTGTCGGCGACAATCCGGAGGCTCCGGTGGTGCTCGTGGCCCACGGCGGCGTCATCGCCGCGATGACGGCGGCACTCCTCGGACTGCCGGTCGAGAACTGGCCTGCCTTCGGAGGCCTCGCGAACACAAGCTGGGTGCAGCTGTCGGGTCACGGTATGCCGGGCGAACTGCCGCGATGGCGCCTGGACGTGTGGAACGCGTCCGCCGAGGACTCCGACCCGGCGGTGCAGTGAACTCCGGTCCTGCGATGAGCGGGACTGCCGGCGGTCCTCGTCGGTCCCCCGACGCGCCGGACCGGTGCGTGCTGGTCCTGTCCGACTCGCTGGCCTACTACGGCCCGCAGGGCGGTCTGCCCGCGGACGACTCCCGTATCTGGCCGACGCTCGTGGGGGCCGCGACCGGTTCGCCGGTGCGGCTGTTCGGCCGGATCGGCTGGACCAGTCGGGACGTCTGGTGGGCGCTCACCCAGGATCCGAACATCTGGGCCACCGTGCCCCGTGCCGATGTCGTGGTGCTCGCGTTCGGCGGGATGGACACCTTGCCGTCGCCACTGCCCACGGCGTTCCGGGAACAGATCCGCTATATCCGGCCGAATGGATTGCGGCAGAAGATCCGTGAGGCCTACGCCTGGGTCCAGCCGCGGGGCGCGCGCCTCGGGTGGCCGCTCGCATTGCCGCCGCGCGTCACGATCGAATACCTCGAGAAGATCCGGGCGGCGCTCACCCAGTTGCGACCGGATCTCCCGATCGTCGTGTGCCTGCCGCCCACCCACCGCAGTCCGTACTACGGCAACGTCCACACCGGCCGGATCCCGACGACCGCGGCGATGTCCCGGTGGGCGTCGCGCCATTCGCTGCCGTGCGTCGACTTCTACCCGGTCACCCGGGACTCGTTCGACGACCCGGAGGTCGAGATGAACCCGGACGGGATCCACTGGGGATTCGAGTGTCATCGCGGGATCGCCGAGCTGGTCTCCCCGGTCATCGACGCGGTCCGGGGGAGCAGGGACCGCGACATCGAGGGGCCGACGGCGACGCCCGTGTGAGCTCGGCGCGTGAACCCGTTAACGTAGACGCGTGCCTGTCGTCGTCGTCACAGACTCCTCGTCCCGACTGCCGCGGTCGGTGACCGAGCATTACGGGATCCGGCAGGTCCCGCTGCACGTCACGGTGGATGACAAGGACTACCGCGAGGGCGTCGACGACATCCCCACCGACATCGTGTCGACGCCGGGCGTGACCACATCGGGCGCGAACCCCAGCGATCTGTCCGAACACTTCGACGCCGCGCTCGAGGCGAGTCAGGGCGACGGGGTTGTCGCCGTCCACATGTCCCGCCGGCTGTCGGGAACGTGGAGTTCGGCCCGGATGGCCGCGGAGAAGTTCTCCGGGCAGGTGCGTGTCGTCGACTCCCGATCTGTCGGTCTCGCAGTCGGTTTCACCGCCGTCGCGGCCGCCCAGGCCGCCGCGGGCGGAGCCGACCGCGACCGGGTGTACGAGTCCGCCATCCGGCAGGCCGCGACGGTCGACTCACTGCTGTGCGTGCAGCAACTCGACAATCTGCGCAACAGCGGCCGGATCAGTGCCGCGGGCAAGCTGTTCGGGTCGGCGTTGTCGATCAAACCGATCCTGCACATGGTCGACGGCACCCTGACGCTCAGGGAGCGTCATCGTACGTTCTCCAAGGCGCTGGACAAGATGGTCGACGCCGCCGTCGACTCCGCGGGTGGCCGCGCGGTGACGGTCGGGATCCAGCACTGCCAGAGCCCCGACGTCGCCGAGGAACTGCGAGCCGCGGTCCACGCCAAGCTGCGGGTGGTGACCTCCGAACTGATCGTCGACCTCGGACCCATCCTCGGCACCCACGTCGGCCCCGGCGCGGTGGGCGTCGTCATCGCCGCGCACCTCGACCCGATCGAGGGTCTCGAGGAGCACTGAGAACGGGCAGGCCCGCCCGTCCGGCACCATCCACAGGTCGCAGTGACCGTCCACAGATTCCGGTGTTCGCCCGTCCGGACGTGAAGAAGTGGTGGTGACGGGACCTACCGTGTGGCGTCATGAGCGCATCAGGACGGCGGAATCCGCTGGACCGGCTGGCGCCGGTGGCCGAGCTGCCGGGCCGCCGGAACGGCGCGGCAGGGATCGATCCCGATTCCCCGGCGCGCGCAACGGAGACCGATGACCCGGCCGGACCGGTCGGGGAGCTCGAGCACCCCGGGTGGGGGATCGGCGGGATGCCGACCTGGCTCGACACCCCGCCGGCGCGATCGCCGCGTCGGCGAACGGACCCTGGCGACGTCGACACCGAGGACGATGACGACGCCGACGATCCCTTCCCTCGACGACGCTTCGCGGTCGCACCGCCGGCCGCCCTCGCACTGATCGCGGTCGGTGTCGTCGTCTGCGCGGTGGCGGCGTTCGGGCTCTTCCGTGGTTCGGAGTCGGCGCCCGTGGTGGATTTCGGTGCGGTGGCCGGCACGTCGAAGGTGCCGGATTCATCGTTGCCTGCGACGCCGGCCGAGCCGACTCCGGCGCAGATGGTCGTCAGTGTCGTCGGGCTGGTCCACAAGCCGGGGCTGGTGCGCCTCGCGCCGGGGGCGCGGGTCGCCGAGGCGATCGACCGGGCGGGTGGGGTGCGCAAGAATGCCGATCTCCTGTCCCTGAATCTCGCGCAGGTGCTTCGGGACGGCGATCAGATCCTCGTCGGCTATGCGGGCGGCGAAGGACAGATGTCGTTGCGCAGTGCCGTCGTCGGGGCTGCCGGCGCGCCATCCCCGCCGGCAGTGGAAAATCCGGCGGGTGCCGGTGCTCCCGCCGGCGGTGCGGAAAGTACGCCGGACACCGGTGGACTCGTGAACCTCAACACCGCCACCGAGGCCGACCTGGACGAGCTGCCCGGAGTCGGACCCGTCACCGCGAAGGCCATCCTGTCGTGGCGGGAACGGAACGGACGCTTCACTTCCGTGGAGGAGCTCGCCGAGGTCGAGGGGATCGGTCCGGCACGTCTGGCCAGACTGCGCGACCTCGTGACGGTGTGAGGGGTGGACTACCGCCTGCTGGTGCCGGCGGCGGCGGTGTGGTCGGTGACGGCGCTCGGGCTCGCGGTGCCGACGGCGTACACGCTCGCGCTGGCGATCTGCTCGGGCGCGGTCGCCCTCGCCGGCACGGTGGCCTGCCTCGCCGGTCGGATCGGTTGGGACACGGTCGGTCTGGTTGTCGTGGTCGCCGGACTCGCGGCGGTGTGCGCGACCTCGCTGGCCCTTCGGCAGGAGGCCCGCACCGAACATCCGCTGGCGACGACGACGGGCAAGGCGACGGTCGTGCTGACCGTGCGCGGCGACCCGACGATCGTCGGACAACCGTCCGCAGGGCGGGTGCGCGTCCGGGTGGGGGTGGAACAGATCGGATCGCAACGAGTTCGACCGGCTGCTGCCGATCTGATGGGTGATGTGCAGGAGTGGTCGGGACTGTTGCCCGGCCAGCGGGTGGTGACGATCGTTCGGGTACGACCGCCGCCCGCACACTCACTTCTCGTGGCGACGGTGACGGCACAGCGGCCCCGGCCGGTCGGACCACCGCCCGGCCACCAGGAGGTGGCCGGTGCGATCCGAGAGCGGCTGCAGACGCTGGCCGCACGAGGACTCGATGCGGATGCGGCCGGACTCCTGCCCGGGCTCGTACTCGGCGACGAGAGCTCCCTCGACGACGGCCTACGCGAGGACTTCCGCGACGCGGGACTCAGTCACCTCACCGCGGTGAGCGGCAGCAACTTCGCGATCGTGTGCGGCGCAGCACTTCTGGTGGTACGCAGTGTGGGTGTCCCGCCGCGGGCCGCCGCGATCGTCGGCTTGGTCGTGATCCTGGGGTTCGTCGTTCTCGTCCGCCCGTCGCCGAGTGTGCTGCGTGCTGCCCTGATGGGCGCCGTCGGGGTGCTGGCGCTGTTCGCCTCTCGTCGAGCGCAGGCTGTTCCGGCGTTGGGAGCGGCGGTCGTCGGCGGCCTGCTGTGGTGGCCCGAACTGGCGCTGCAGCCGGGGTTCGCGCTGTCGGTCGCCGCGACCGGAGCCATCGTGGTGTGGGCGCCGCGACTCCGGGATCGGCTACGCGAGTGGCGATGTCCGCCCGGCGTGGCCGAGGTGATCGCGATGGCGGTCACCGCCCAGGTGGTGACGGCGCCGATCGTCGTCGTGGTGACCGGAACGTTCTCGGTGGTGGGGATCGTCGCGAACCTCCTCGTCGCGCCGGTCGTCGCCGTGATCAGTGTGGTCGGCACCCTCGCCGCACTCGTCGGTGCGATCGGGCCGCCCGACGGGCCCGGGGCGCTCGTGGGCGAATTGCTGGTGCGCGCCCTCGCGCCCGAGCTGTGGTGGATGGTCGCCTGCGCGCGCACCCTCGGCGGGGTGAGCTGGGCGAGTGTGGACGTGTGGTCGCCATTTGGGTGAGGGCGTCGATGCGCCGGCCGACCTCGGCGGTCAGACCTCGCGGTCGGCCAATTCGCCCGCGGTACGGTTCCACACCAGGTAGCCGATGCCGACGGCGGTGAACCAGACCGCCCCGACGACGAGCGCGATCCGGCCGTCGCGGTCGAAGAACAGCAGGACGAACACGAGCGCGAGGAAGCCGAGTGCGAGCCACGTGGTGACCGGGGCGCCGGGCACCCGGTAGTCCGAGCGAGGCAGTTCGCCGCGCGCGACCTTGCGCCGGTACGCCATCTGGCACAGCAGGATCGTCGACCAGATGACGATGATGCCCACCGTCGACACCGCGGTGATGTAGGCGAAGGCGTGCTCGGGGTCGATGACGTTCACCACGACGCCGATCGCCATGACCGCGGCGCTCAGGGTGATGCCCGCGGCCGGGACCTTGCGGCTCGAGAGCCAGGTCAGCTGGCGCGGGGCGTCGCCGGTGTGGGCGAGGGAGCGCAACATGCGACCGGTGGAGTAGATGCCGGAGTTGCACGATGACAGGGCGGCGGTCAGCAGGATGAAGTTGACGATGCCGGCCGCGCCGGGGATGCCGATGTAGGAGAACACCGAGACGAAGGGGCTCTCGCCTTCCTGGAAGTCCTTCCAGCTGCGGACCGAGAGAATCACGATCAGTGAGCCGACGTAGAAGATGCCGATGCGGAACGGCACGGTGTTGATCGCCTTGCGCAGCGTGACGCGCGGGTTCTGCGCTTCGCCCGCGGTCACGCCGACGAGCTCGACACCGACATAGGCGAACATCACGATCTGCAGGCTCAGCAGGGCGTTGCTGAACCCGGTCGCGAAGAAGCCGCCGTCGTTCCAGAGGTTCGTCACCGACGGCCCGGTCTCGGGTCCGAGTCCGGCGATCGGGAGCAGCACGCCGATGCCGACGATGATCATGCCGAGGATGGCGGTGACCTTGATGGCGGAGAACCAGAACTCCGCGCGACCGAACACCCCGACCGAGATCAGATTCGCGCCGAACAGCACGATGAGCGCGATGAGGGCGGTGACCCAGACCGGAACCGACGGCCACCAGTAGTTGATGTACTTGCCCGCCACGGTGATCTCGGCCATGCACGTCGTCGTCCACACGGCCCAGTAGGTCCAGCCCTGGCTGAAACCGGCGAAGCGGCCGAGGAACTCGTCGGCGTACTCGCTGATGCCCCCGGAGACGGGCCGGTAGATGAGCAGTTCGCCGAGGGCGCGCATCACGATGAAGATCGCGAGCCCGGCGAGCGCGTACGCCAGGATGAGTGCGGGTCCCGCCTTCTCGATCGCACCACCCGCGCCGTAGAACAGTCCCGTGCCGATCGCGCCGCCAATGGCGATCATCTGCACGGTGCGGGCGGTGAGGCCGCGCTGGTATCCCTCGTCGGTGTCGGCACCCGTGTCGGTGCCGGGATGCTCGACAGTCACGCGGGCGACTCCCTGAAATGTCGGTGGACCTCTGGCAGAAGCTCACCGTAACGAGCCGCGATCACCCCGATTCATTCGGCCACAGGCGTTGTCCACTTTGTCGTATTCGGCCGACCTGGTGGCGGTCCGGCGATCGTGTCGGGTTCGTCTGGCACCATTGTCGCCGTGACCGATCGCCTGCACCTGCTGCTCGGAGACGACGACTTCCTCACCGGCCGGGTGATCTCGGCGGTGGTCGACGCCGCGACGAAGGCTGCGGGAACCCCCGTTCCGGTGACCCGGGTGCGCGCCGGCGATGTGAGCGAACACGAACTCGCCGAACTGCTCAGTCCGTCCTTGTTCGCCGAGGAGCGGATCGTCGTCGTCGAGGCCGCCGCCGAGGCGGGCAAGGAGCCGGCCGGGCTGATCGTCGCGACGGCGTCGTCACTGCCCGAGGGCATCACCCTGATGGTCGTGCACCACGGCGGAGGGCGGGCCAAGTCGATGGTCCCCGCACTCAAGAAGGCCGGTGCCGTCGAACACGAGACCACGGCCCCGAAGTGGCCGTCGGAGCGGATGACATTCGTGCGCAACGAATTCCGGTCACTGGGCGTGAAGGTCGGCGCCGACGTCGTCGAGCAGGTCGTCGAAGGCGTGGGATCAGAACTGCGCGAGCTGGCCGCCGCGTGCGCGCAGCTCGTGGCCGATACGGGTGGCAAGGTCGACCGCGACGCCGTGCGGTTGTACTACCAGGGTCGTCCCGAGGTGACCGGTTTCGAGGTGGCCGACCGTGCGGTGACGGGCGACCGCGCGGGCGCGCTGGAGTCCCTGGCCTGGGCCCTGCACCACGGAGTGCCACGGGTGCTGCTGGCCGACGCCCTCGCCGAGGCCGTGCATGCGATCGCACGCATCCGGCCGATGGGGTCGATCAACCACTTCGATGCGGCCCGAGAGCTCGGCATGCCGCCCAACCGGGTCAAGAACGTGCAGGCGAAGGCCAAGGCGTGGGATTCGGAGTCGATCGCGCGCGCGATCGGCGTGGTGGCCGCGCTCAACGCCGATGTGAAGGGGCAGGCTGCCGACCCCGACTACAGCCTCACCCATGCGGTCGCGACGGTCGCCGAGCTCAGGCCCGACGGGCGTCGACGCAGCTGACCCACCTGACAGAACGCCGCTCACCCCGGCAGCTGCGTGGACGCTGCCGGGGTGAGCGGAGATATGAAGAGATGGCGACGGGTCAACCCGTCGGGCCGACCGGGGTCGGTGTCAGATCAGAGCTTGTTGACCGCGAGGGCGATGGCCGACTTCTTGTTTGCGGCCTGGTTGGCGTGGATGACGCCCTTGCTGGCAGCCTTGTCGAGCTTGCGGCTGGCGGTCTGGCCGAGCTCGGCAGCCTTCGCCTTGTCGCCGGAGTCGACAGCCTCACGGAAGCTGCGGATCGCGGTACGAAGGGCCGACTTCACCGACTGGTTGCGCTGGCGGTTCGCTTCGTTGGTGCGATTGCGCTTGATCTGAGACTTGATGTTTGCCACGCGTGTTACCTCTGTCGTTGCTGGTGGATACGTCTGTCTGTTCGGGTCGGGCGGTCGGCCTGGGAGGTCGAACTCGCACCGGGCGGCGTCGGCGCGTGAAGCATCTCCACGGCGTCACCGCAACAGCGCACAACATTACCAGTCGGGGTCAGCCCGCCAAAATCCACGCCGCCGACACACCCCGTGCTCGCGCCGCACGATAAGAATCATCGTGAACGAAAGTCTACGGTGGACTCATCATGTCCGTCGTTTATGTGCACATCGGCCTCCCCAAGACCGGGACCACCCATCTGCAGGATCGCCTCTGGCGAAACCGCGACCTGGCGTTGCAGTCGTCCGGACTGCTGTACCCGGGAAATGTGATCTCCGATCACTTCCACGCCGCGGTGCACCTGCAGCCCGAGCGATACCTCGACTGGGTCGATCCCGCCTTCGCCGGCACCTGGCCGAAGCTGCTCGGTCAGATCCGCGCCTGGCCGCAGATCTCCCTGCTCTCCCATGAGCTGTACAGCACAGCGACGGTCGACCAGATCGAACGGCTGATGACCGATCTGTCCTTCGCCGACGAGGTCCACGTGATCGCGACCGTCCGCGACCTGGGCCGTCAGCTGCCCTCCGTGTGGCAGGAGAATGTCAAGAACCAGCGCCGGGCCTCGTTCGACGAGTTCGTCGATTCGGTGGCGTTCGCGTCCGAGGGGCGCAGCAACGGCGAGCCCGTCACGGCGGATGCCATGGACGAGGAGCCGTTCTGGGAGTTCCAGGACTACATCGGCATCCTCGAGCGCTGGTCTCGATTCGTCGGCCCCGAGCGTGTGCACGTGGTCACCGTGCCGGGGCGTGGGGCCGCGCCGGGTGACACCTTGTGGGACCGGTTCCTGGGGGTGATGGGCATCGACCCCACACCGCTGCGCATTCCCGTCCCCAGCCTGAACAGTTCCCTGTCCGCGCCGCAGGCGGAGTTCCTGCGCGGGCTCAACCGCCGGCTGCAGCCCGAGGTCATCGAATGGCGCCGGTACGAGCGGATCATCAAGGGTCAGCTGATCGGCGAGATCCTGTTCGAGGCGCCGTCCGGTCCTCCGCAGGGACTCTCGGACAAGAGTCGGGAATGGGCGGCGGGGGAGTCCCGGCGGATGGTAGCGGCGGTTCGTGAGGCCGGCTACGACGTCGCCGGCGACCTCGCCGACCTGGTGGTGTCGGCGGAACACGACGCCACGGACGTACCGTCGCCGTCGGAGGGCGAGGTGCTCGACGTCGCACTCGACACGATCGCGGCGATGGTGCTCGCGGCGCCACTGCCCAAGGTGGGTCCTCGTGCGCGGACCCGCGCGGCGAACGTACTCAGGAGGGTCAAACGGCGGGTGATCGCCGCGCGCCGATCATCCTGATCGGCGACCTCCGCGCGACGTTCGGGACCTCGTCGATGACACGGCCGGGCGACGTCGTGCCGATTTCGACATTCTGTAGCACCATGGCAGTTTATGACCCCCGCATCGACAAGTGCGCCTACCAAGAAGGCTGCGCGTAAGTCCGCAGCCCCGAAGTCGGCGTCTTCGAACTCATCAGGCCGTGCTGCATCCGGACGTAACGGCGCGGCGAAGGGCGCTGGTTCGGGTGGCAAGTCGGCGAAGTCGACGACCGTGGACAATTTCACCGGCAACTTCGGTGGATACGCAAAAGGCCCGTACGGCAAGGCATATGACGAGATGTTCGACGCCGCCGGCGAGGTGCGCACGCCGTACCGCGGCATCTACAAGGCGATGGCCGACGAGGATCAGTCCGACCTGGTCGAGGCCCGTGTGGAAGCCCTCGGACGTGCCTACCTCGACCAGGGCGTGACCTTCTCGCTCTCCGGTAAGGAACGTCCGTTCCCGTTGGACGTTGTGCCACGGGTGATCTCGGCGGCCGAGTGGAACAAGCTCGAGGCCGGCATCACCCAGCGGGTACAGGCCCTCGAACTGTTCCTCGACGACATCTACGGCGAGCAGGAGATCCTGCGTGACGGGGTGTTGCCCAAGCGACTCGTCCACTCCTGCGAGCACTTCCACCGGCAGGCCGCAAACATCCGGCCGCCCAACGGTGTTCGCATCCACGTCGCGGGCATCGACCTGATCCGCGACGAGAACGGTGACTTCCGCGTCCTCGAGGACAACCTGCGGTCGCCGTCGGGTGTGTCCTATGTGCTCGAGAACCGGCGGGCAATGGCACGCGTCTTCCCGGACCTGTTCTCCAAACACAAGGTGCGCGCGGTCGCCGACTATCCGAGTCATCTGCTCCGCGCACTGCGCGCGTCGGCGGCGTTCAACGAGGCCGACCCGAACATCGTCGTGCTCACCCCGGGCGTGGCGAACTCCGCCTACTTCGAGCACTCGCTCCTGGCGCGGCTGATGGGCGTCGAACTGGTGGAGGGCCGGGACCTCTTCTGCCGCGACAACGTCGTGTACATGCGCACGACCGAAGGTGAGCAGCGAGTCGACGTCATCTACCGGCGCATCGACGACGACTACCTCGATCCCATGCAGTTCCGTCCGGATTCGATGCTGGGCGTGGCCGGTCTGCTCAACGCGGCCCGCGCGGGCAACGTCGTGATCTCCAGCGCCGTCGGCAACGGCGTCGGCGACGACAAGCTGATCTACACCTATGTCCCCGAGATCATCCAGTACTACCTCGGGGAGAAGCCGAGCCTGCAGAACGTGGACACGCTGCGGTGCTGGCTGCCCGACGAGTGCGAGGAGGTGCTCGACCGCATCGACGAGCTCGTCGTCAAACCCGTTGAGGGATCGGGTGGTTACGGCATCGTCTTCGGGCCCGACGCCAGCGGGGCGGAACTGGATGCGCTGGCACGCAAGGTCCGCAACGATCCGCGCGGATGGATCGCCCAGCCGGTCGTGCAGCTGTCGACGGTGCCGACCAAGATCGGCGACGACATCCGCCCGCGTCACGTCGACCTGCGTCCGTTCGCCGTCAACGACGGTGAGTCCGTGTGGGTCCTGCCCGGGGGGCTCACCCGGGTCGCGCTGCCGGAGGGATCGCTCGTCGTGAACTCGAGCCAGGGTGGCGGTTCCAAGGACACCTGGGTGCTGGCCTCGCGCACCTCCGAGGGAGACCGCGAACTGTCGGGCGCCAAGGTCGTCACGACGAGCGGTGTCGCCGCCGCCCGGCCCGCCGAGAGCGCCCCCGATCCGGTCCACACGCAGACCCAGCAGCAACAGCAGGGTGCCATGACGCAGCACCTGGGCGGCATGACGCAGCAGCTGACCCCGATGTCCCAGTCTGCCTCTATGTCCCAGTCTGGCTCGATGACCCAGTCCGGCTCGATGTCCCAGTCCGGCTCGATGACGCAGCGCGAGGACGGTGATGTCCGATGATGCTGGCGCGGAACGCCGAGTCGCTGTACTGGATCGGCAGATACGTCGAGCGCGCCGACGACATGGCGCGGATTCTCGACGTCGCGATCCACCAGATCCTCGAGGACACCACGGTCGACGTCGACCGGCAGGCACGGCTGATCATCCAGGTACTCGGGCTCACCGCGCCGGAGGACGACGAGGAACTCGACGTCTGGTCGCTGACCGAACGGGTCGCCTACGACGCCGACGCGGTGGGATCGATCGTCGACCTGATCCGCGCGGCGCGTGAGAACGCCCGCGGCGCACGCGAAGTCACCTCCAGCGAGTTGTGGGAGTGTTTGAACACCACATACAACGGGCTCGACGCCGCCGAACGTCGTTCGCGCCGTCTCGGTCCCCACGAGTTCCTGTCGTATGTGAAGAACCGGGCGGCGATGTTCGCCGGGTTGGCCGACGCCACCCTCAGCCACGACGACGGTTACCGGTATCTGTTGCTGGGCCGGTCGGTGGAGCGGGTCGACATGACGATCCGGATGTTGTTGTCGCGCGCCGGGGATCGGACGTCGTCGCCGGCGTGGGTCAACGTGCTCGTGAGTGCGGGCGGGCACGACACGTTCCTACGGACATACCGAGGGGTGCTGGACGCAGAGAACATCGTCGAGTTCATGCTTCTCGACCGGTTGTTCCCGCGGTCGATCTTCCACGCCCTCAGCGTCGCCGAACACAACCTGGGTCAGCTCGAGAAGGGGCCCAGCCGTGTCGGTGCGCAGGCGGAGGCCCAGTTGCTCCTGGGCCGCGCGCGCAGTTCACTGGAGTTCCTCGAGCCCGGCAAGTTGCTCGACGATCTGCAGGACCGGCTCGTCGACCTGCAGGACACCTGCCGCGCGGTCAACGAAGCCGTGACGAAACAGTATTTCCATGTGTCGCCCTATGTCTCGTGGGCGGACGCCCGGGTGAGCGACGGGAATGTCATCGAGGAGAGTGAGCTGTGAGCTGGCGTCTGCGTGTTGTCCATTCCACCGGTTTCGCCTACCACAGTCCTGTCACCTCGTCGTACAACGAAGCCCGGCTCACCCCGCGCAGCGACACCCGGCAGAACGTCATCGTGAACCGGGTCGAGACGGTCCCGGCGACGAGGTCGTACCGCTACACCGATTACTGGGGCACGGCGGTCACCGCATTCGATCTGCATGCGCCGCATGACGAGCTCGAGGTGTCGGGTCTGTCGGTCGTCGAGACCGAGCGCGGACATCGTCCGTCCGAGGACGACGAGGCGTCGTGGGATGACATCAACGGCGACGCCGTGAAAGACCGGTACGACGAAATGCTCTCGTACACAGAATTCGTGGCGAGAAACAGGCAGCTGTTGTCGACAGCCAAGAGAGTGACCAAGGGCCTGACGCCGCAGGAGGCGGTCGAAGAGGTGAGCCGGTTCGTCCACACCGAGATGGAGTACGTGCCGGGGACCACCGGGGTGCACACCACGGCCGTCGATGCGTGGACCGATCGTAAGGGCGTGTGTCAGGACTATGCGCACCTGACCCTGCTGATGCTCCGTGGTCTCGGCATCCCTGCTCGGTACGTATCCGGTTATCTCCATCCCGAACCCGACGCCGAGATCGACAAGACGGTGCAGGGGCAGAGCCACGCCTGGATCGAGGCGTGGACGGGTGGCTGGTGGGGTTACGACCCCACCAATGACACGCCGATCACCGAACAGCATGTGTCGGTCGGGGTGGGCCGTGACTACGCCGACGTGTCGCCGCTGAAAGGGATCTACACCGGCGGGGGTGCCACCGACCTCGACGTCATCGTCGAGATCACCAGGCTCGCCTGAGGATTCACGCCGGTCAGCGCCAGCCGTGGTGTTCGCGCAGTTCGTTCGCGACGGCGTCGAACATCGGACGACCGAGGATCGCGCCCTCCCGGCGGATTCCGTCGTCGTCGACGACGAGTACCCGGTCGAGTCGCACGAAGCTCGGCCGGCCCTGAGGATCCCACGCTCCCGATCCGACGGGAAGCCAGTTGCCGCCGGATCGGTGGTCCTTGCTCGACAGCATGAGACCGAGCACGGAGTCGGGTCGTCCGGCGCGGGCGTCGCGGCCGACGACCAGCACCGGCCGGTCCTTCCCCTGGCTCGGGTCGTCTTCGTAGGCGACCCAGGTCCACACGATCTCGCCGGGATCGGCGTCCCCGTCGAGGTCGGGGGAGTAGCTGATGGTGCGGGCGAGATCGGTGGTCGGCCGGAGGTCGGGCCGGGCGTCGCGGATCGTCACTTACGCATCTCCTCGGTCTGACGGGAACAGGGGCATCAGGAAATCCCGGACCGCGTCGGCGGTGAGGGAGGCGGTCGGCTTCTTCTTCGGATTGAGGTCGTGCCCGACCTTCTCCAGTTCGACGACGTGCGTCGGCGCACCGATGAGGCCGACCGCGCGGCTCATCTCGTCGGTGGTGCCGAACGGGTCGGTACTGCCGTGGACCACGAGCGTGGGGACCGTGATCGACGGCAGGTGCTCGGTGCGCAGCCGGTCGGGTTTTCCCGGCGGATGCAGCGGATACGACGTCAGCAACAGGCCGTCGGCCAGGTCGGCCCCGTCCTCGGCCACGGCCATCGAGGCCTGCCGGCCGCCGTAGGAATGCCCGCCGACGATCAGCGGCCCGTCGGACTCACCGCGGAACATCGCGCACGCGGCGCGAATGCCGTCGCGGTCGGCCGGTGAGGTGGACGGGCTGGGCGGCCCCTTCGGCCGGCGCCGCCGGTACGGCAGGTCGATGCGGGCCACGACGTATCCGCGGTCGCACAGCTCCTCGGCCAGCGCGCGGAGGATCACGGCGTCACGGTTGCCCCCCGCGCCGTGCGCGAGGACGAGCGTGGCCCGGGCCGGGCTGCCCGGACGGTGAACCTCGGCGGCGACGTCGTCGGTCTCGATGGTGGTGACGGTGGACGCGGACACGGCTGCCACCGTAGCGCCTCACCGCGTGTTCGCGGACTTCCCCGATCCCTGAGGAGGCCCGGAGCTTGCGGAGGGCCGTCTCGAAGGGAAACGTGGCCGGGCGCGGTGCGTCGGCGGGTCATGAGAAACTGGACCACAACCTGTATCCGCGCCCGTTCTCTACCGCAGTTCTCGTTCGAGGAGTAGTTCCCATTCCCAACTTCGCCGACACCACCTTCACCGATCCGGCACGTATCCGGAACTTCTGCATCATCGCCCACATCGACCACGGCAAGTCGACGCTGGCGGACCGGATGCTGCAGCTCACCGGCGTCGTCGAAGAACGGCAGATGCGGGCGCAGTATCTCGACCGGATGGACATCGAGCGCGAGCGCGGCATCACCATCAAGGCGCAGAACGTGCGTCTGCCCTGGACGGTGAAGTCCCCGGCCGGAGACGAGGACTACGTCTTGCACCTCATCGACACCCCCGGGCACGTCGACTTCACCTACGAGGTCTCCCGCGCGCTCGAGGCGTGTGAGGGGGCTGTGCTCCTCGTCGACGCCGCGCAGGGCATCGAGGCGCAGACGCTCGCCAACCTGTATCTGGCGATGGAGAACGACCTCACCATCATCCCGGTGCTCAACAAGATCGACCTGCCCGCGGCCGACCCCGAGCGCTACGCCGCCGAGCTCGCGCACATCGTGGGGTGCGAGCCGGAGGACGTGCTGCGCGTGTCGGGCAAAACCGGTGTCGGCGTGACCGAATTGCTCGACGAGGTCATCCGGACGGTGCCCGCCCCCGTGGGCGACCCCGACGCTCCGGCGCGCGCGATGATCTTCGACTCGGTCTACGACACCTACCGCGGCGTGGTCACCTACGTCCGGGTCGTCGACGGGAAGGTCGTGCCGCGGGAGAAGATCCTGATGATGTCGACCGGCACCACGCACGAGCTTCTCGAGGTGGGGATCGTGTCCCCGGAACCGAAACCGACCAAGGGTCTCGGTGTCGGCGAGGTCGGTTACCTGATCACGGGTGTGAAGGACGTGCGGCAGTCGAAGGTCGGTGACACCGTCACCACCGCCCGGCACGGTGCCGAGCAGGCGCTCACGGGGTACCGGGAGCCGCGGCCGATGGTCTACTCGGGTCTGTACCCGCTCGACGGCTCCGACTATCCGGTGTTGCGCGAGGCGCTCGAGAAGCTACAGCTCAACGACGCCGCCCTCACCTTCGAGCCGGAGACCTCGGTCGCACTCGGGTTCGGTTTCCGCTGCGGATTCCTCGGCCTGCTGCACATGGAGATCACCCGCGAGCGACTCGAGCGCGAGTTCAACCTCGATCTGATCTCGACCGCCCCCAACGTGGTCTACCGCGTCGTGATGGAAGACGGTTCCGAGCACGTGGTGACCAATCCGTCGGACTGGCCGGAGGGCAAGACCCGGCACATCTACGAACCCATCGTCAAGACGACCGTCATCGCGCCGAGCGAGTTCATCGGCGCGATCATGGAACTGTGTCAGTCGCGCCGCGGCGAACTCGGCGGCATGGACTACCTGTCGGAGACGCGTGTGGAGCTGCGGTACACGTTGCCGATGGCCGAGATCATCTTCGACTTCTTCGACGCCCTGAAGTCCCGCACCCGTGGCTACGCCAGCCTCGACTACGAGGAGGCGGGCGAGCAGGAAGCCGACCTGGTCAAGGTCGACATCCTGCTGCAGGGCGAGGCGGTCGACGCCTTCAGTGCGATCGTCCACAAAGACGCCGCCTACGCCTACGGCAACCGGATGGCGATCAAACTCAAGGAGCTCATCCCGCGCCAGCAGTTCGAGGTCCCGGTGCAGGCCGCCGTCGGCTCGAAGATCATCGCGCGCGAGAACATCCGCGCCATCCGCAAGGACGTGCTCGCGAAGTGTTACGGCGGTGACATCAGCCGTAAGCGCAAGCTGCTCGAGAAGCAGAAGGAGGGCAAGAAGCGGATGAAGACCATCGGTCGCGTCGACGTCCCGCAGGAGGCGTTCGTGGCCGCGCTCTCCACCGACGCGGTGGGTGACAAGCCGAAGGGGAAGTGATGGGCGGGCAGACCATGAGTGGGGCGAGACGATGACCGCAGCGCACGACGCGGCGAACGTGAATCCGGTACTGGCACAGAGCGGTCTGCCCTACGATCTCCCCGATTTCGCGTCGATCTCCGACGACGACTTCCTTCCCGCGTTCACCGCCGCCATGGCCTCGCACGTGGCCGAGGTCGACGCGATCGCGGCCGACCCCGCGGCGCCCACCTTCGTCAACACGATCGAGGCGCTGGAGCTGTCCGGTCGCGATCTGGCCCGCGCATCGGGGATCTTCTTCAATCTGGTGGGACCCGACACGAACCCGAAGCGCAACGAGATCTCCCAGGAGCTCTCGACGCTCCTCACCGATCACGCGAACACGATCGCGATGAATCCGGTTCTCTTCGAGCGCATCTCCGATCTCCACACCCGCGCCGACGAGCTCGGACTCACCGAGCCGCAGCGTCGCCTCCTCGACAAGAGGTACCGGGAATCGGTCCGCGCCGGTGCCGGACTCGCCGCCGGCGAGCAGCAGGAGATGCGCGAGATCGCCTCTCGGCTGGCCTATCTGACCACCACGTTCTCCCAGAAGATCCTCGACGACACCAACGACTCGGCGGTTCTCGTGGCCGATGAATCCGAACTCGACGGCCTGTCGGCCGGACAGATCGCGGCCGCCCGCCGCGCGGCGGTCGAGGCGGGACACGAGAACGGACACCTCATCACGCTCGAGTTGCCGACGAGCCAGTCGGTGCTGATCGAGCTGACGAACGCCGATGTGCGACAACGGGTTTTCGACGCCTCGGTGAACCGGTGTGCTCGGGGCAACGAGCACGACACCCGTGAACTGGTCCTCGAGATCGTCCGCCTGCGGGCGCGTCGCGCCGAGTTGCTCGGATACCGCGACCACGCCGAGTTCGTGATCGCCGAACAGACCGCGCCCGACCCGGGAGCCGTCGACGACATGCTCCGGGAACTCAACGCGTCGGCCATGCGCGCCGGCGGCCGCGAACTCACCCGCCTCACCGAATTCGCGGGCGACGCGACCATCGGTCCCGCCGATCTCACGTACTGGCTCGACCGTGAGAAGCGGACGCACGCAGCGGTGCCGCTCGACGGGTTCGCCGACTACTGCGAACTCGACACGGTGCTGACCCGCGGCGTGTTCCACGCCGCGAACAAGCTGTACGGGCTGCGCTTCGTCGAGCTCACCGATCTGCCGCTCTATCACCCCGACGTCCGCGCGTGGGAGGTGCGCGACGACGCCGGCGTGGGCATCGGCCTGTTCCTCGGCGACTTCTACGCCCGTCCGTCGAAACGCGGCGGGGCATGGATGAACAACATCGTCGATCAGTCGTCGGTCCTGCACACCCAGCCGATCATCGTGAACGTGCTGAACCTGACGAAACCCGACGCCGGGCAACCGTGTCTGCTCACGATGGATCAGCTCACCACCCTGTTCCACGAGTTCGGGCATGCACTGCACGGACTGCTGTCGTCGGTCGAGTACCCGTCGCAGTCCGGGACGTCGGTGCCGCGGGACTTCGTGGAGTTCCCGTCGCAGGTGAACGAGATGTGGGCACTGCACCCCGAGGTACTGGGCAACTATGCCCGCCATCACGAGACAGGTGAGCCGATTCCGGCCGAACTGGCCGAGGCGGCAAGGGAATCTGCGGGAACCGAGTCGGCGCACGGCACCATCGAATACCTCGCCGCGTCGTCGCTGGACCTGGCCTGGCATCGGTTGTCGGTGTCGGAGGCCGAGGCGGTCTCCGATGTCGAGGCCTTCGAGTCGCAGGCGCTCACCGCCGCGGGACTCCACACCGACCTGATCCCGCCGCGCTACCGGAGTTCGTACTTCAACCACATCTTCGGCGGCGGCTACTCCGCCGGGTACTACAGCTACATCTGGTCAGAGGTGCTCGACGCCGAGACCGAACAGTGGTTCCTCGCCGAAGGCGGGTTGCAGCGCGAGAACGGCCGGCGGTTCGCCGAGGCCACCCTCTCCCGCGGCGACAGCGTGGATCCGCTTGTCGCGCACGAGGGTCTGATCGGCCGTCGACCGCGGATCGACCCGTTGCTGCGGCGCCGGGGACTCGCGGCCTGACCGGGGTGTGGCCGTGACGACGACGCGCAGCCCTCGCCGCGACCTGTCGGCGTTCGCGGTCCTGAGCATCGTGACCGCGATCGTCGTGATCGGTCTCAAGCTGATCGCGTGGCGGGTCACCGGCTCGGTCGGTTTGCTTTCCGATGCACTGGAGTCCGTTGTCAATCTCGTCGCGGCGGTGGGCGCCTTCGTGGCGCTGCGCGTGGCGGCGAAGCCACCGGACCGGAGCCACAACTTCGGGCACACCAAGGCCGAGTACTTCTCGGCGGTGTTCGAGGGGGTGATGATCGTCGTCGCGGCGGTCGTCATCATCGCGACGGCCGTCGACCGCCTGCTCGATCCTCGGGAGCTCGAGGAGGTCGGCGTCGGACTGGCGATCTCGGTCGCGGCGACCGCGGTCAATGCGGTCGTCGGGTGGGTGCTCATCCGTGCCGGACGCCGTCATCGCTCCATGACCCTCGAAGCCGACGGCAAGCACCTCATGACCGACGTGTGGACGACGGCCGGGGTGGTCGTCGGCGTCTTCCTGGTGGCCGCCACGGGCTGGCTACCGCTCGACCCGCTGATCGCCATCGCGGTGGCCGTCAACATCCTCGTCGTGGGCGGGCAGCTGGTGTGGCGATCCGGTGCGGGACTGATGGATTCCGCACTGCCCGACGACGAGCGCGCCACCATCGACGGGGTCCTCGCGGCGCACCGCGCCGACCGGATCGACTTCCACGACATCCGCACCCGCGAGGCGGGTCATGAACGTTTCGTGCAGTTGCACATGCTCGTGCCCGGTGACTGGTCGGTGCAGCGCGCGCACGACCTCGCCGAGCAGATCGAGAACGAACTCCGTGCCGCGGTCGAGGATCTCAACGTGACGGTGCACGTCGAACCGATCAACGACCCGCGCGCGTACGAGGACTGGCGGCTGGACTGAGCGGACGACGCTCTCAGCCGGCGGAGGTGCCGTCGCCCTGGTTCCCGTGCTCTTCGCCGTCCTCGGCGAGCACCCGGGACGCGATCCGAAACGCCGTGTTGGCATCGGGCACACCGCAGTAGATGGCGCTCTGCAACAGCACTTCCTTGATCTCGTCGTCGGTGAGCCCGTTGCGTCGAGCGGCGCGCACATGCATCGCCAACTCCTCGTGGTGGCCCCGGGCGATCAACGCGGTCAGGGTGATCATCGACCGTGATCGCCGGTCCAGTCCGGGCCGTGTCCAGATCTCACCCCATGCGTACCTGGTGATGAGGTTCTGGAAGTCGGCCGTGAAATCCGTGGTGGCCGCGAGTGCGCGGTCGACGTGATCGTCGCCGAGCACCTCGCGACGCACGATCATGCCGTCGTCGTCGATGGTCATGGTGTGTCCTTCAGGTAGTCGCGTGCGCGCTGCAGCGCGTTGTCGATGAAGATGTCGGAGGCGCCCAGGTAGTCGGGTGCGGGTTCCCTGCCGGTCAATTCGGCCATCTTGTGCTGTTCGGCGCGAATGCCCTGGGCATCGGCGAGGTTCTCGGCAGCTCGATCGGTGTCGACCTGCAGCCCGGCCAGCAGGTCTGCCGCCTCCGCCGCGGCGACCACGGTGCGACGCGTCAGAGTGGCGAGCGTGGCCCATTCGGCGTGCCATCCGCCGTCGGAGCGTTCGTCGACGCTGGCCGCGGACGCCGCGTGCAGGGTGGCCCCCAGTGGGGGAGCGGTCAGTGCGGCCCGGCGCAGTAGCACGGTGAGTACCGGATTGTTCTTGTGCGGCATGGTCGATGAGCCACCGGCAGATCCCTCGGACAGTTCACCGGCCCGGATTGCGGCGGCGACGTCGTTGGCGAGATGCCCCCAGGCGTCACAGCAGCCGACCAACGCGTCGCCGGCTCGGGTGATGACCGAACGGGTGGTGTGCCAGGGATCGCCCGCCGCCAGTCCGAGACCGTCCGCCCACGATCGGGTCAACGACACCGCGGCCTCCGGAGATCCGGCGAGCTCGGTGGTCGCGGCCAGGGTTCCGGCCGCGCCACCCGCGGCGATGGGCAAGGCGGGCAACGCTTTCAGACCGTCGGCGGCGTCGAGGATCGCGGTCAGCCAGACGGCGAACTTGCGGCCGACGGTGCCGGGCAGAGCGGCTTGGGTCAGGGTCCGGGTCAGCATCGGCCTGCCGCGGTTCGTCTCGGTCAGTTCGATCAGTTCGTGGAGCTGCCGACCGATGTCATCGCTGATGGTCTCCAGGGCGTCACGCAGGCACCACATCAGTGCGGTGTCCAGCACGTCCTGACTGGTCAGGCCGCGGTGTAGCCAGCGGGATGGTTCGCCTTCGACGCGGGACCGCATCAGCGCGACGAGGCCGGTGACCGGGTTGCCGTCACGCTCGGCGGCTCTGGCGATCGGGTCGAGGTCATCGGGCCGGATCAGGTCGGACAGATCGGCTGCGGCGGTGCCGGGCGCGATGCCGGAGTCGACAAGTGTTGCCAACCAGACATTCTCGGCGCCCACCATGGCGTCGAGGAAGGCGGCGGCGCTCATCACGTCTCCGGCCCGGTGATCACCCGGCCAGAACAGGTCACTCACCGGCCGAGAAGCGCAGGAAGACGGTTTCGTTCTCGCCCTGCAGTCGGATGTCGAACCGCAGCCCATGTGCGTCGCGCTCGGCGATCAGGGTCTGCCTGCGATCCTCGGGCAGGCCTGCCAACAGTGGCTCGTCGAGAAGGTTGGGGCCGGGCACGTATGCGCGGGTGAACAAGCGGTTGAGCAAGCCGCGGCCGAACACGGTGATGGCGATGAACGGTGCACGGCCGGGATCGGTCGGCCCGGGTTCGACAGTGGTGAAGCTGTAGCGGCCCTCGTCGTCGGTCGAGACCCGGCCCCAACCCGTGAACGTCCACCCGTCGCGGTGCAACGACCCGCTCGATCGGGGGGTCTTCCCGTCACTGTCGGCTTGCCAGATCTCCAGCATCACGTCGGGCACCGGCTCACCCGCACCGTCGGTGACGAGGCCGTGGAATCGGATCGAACCCGGAACGCCCGGCGGAACCAGCTCGTTGCCACGCTCGAACGGGAGGGCGTAGCCATAGAAGGGGCCGATGGTCTGGCCCGGCGTCGCGGTCAGCAGTGTGCCCATGTCAGTCCTCCTCGAAAAGCGTGCGGTGCGGGCCGGCCAGGACGATGTCCCAGCGGTATCCGGTGGCCCATTCATGGGTCGTGACGTCGTGATCGTAGGCCGCGACCAACCTGTCGCGGGCCTTCTGGTCGGTGATCGCCTGGTAGATGGGGTCCAGGGCGAACAGGGGGTCACCCGGGAAGTACATCTGGGTGATCATCCGCTGGGTGAAAGCCTGTCCGAACAACGAGAAGTGAATATGTGCCGGACGCCAGGCATTGCGGTGGTTCTTCCACGGGTATGGGCCCGGCTTGATCGTGGTGAATCGGTAGGTGCCGTCGTCATCGGTGAGGCACCGCCCGACGCCGGTGAAGTTGGGATCGATCGGCGCCTGGTGCTGGTCACGTTTGTGGATGTAGCGGCCGGCCGAATTGGCCTGCCAGATCTCGACGAGCTGGCGGCGCACCGGTCGCCCTTCGCCGTCGACGACGCGTCCGGTCACCACCATGCGCTCGCCGATCGGCTCACCGTCGCACTGGATCGTCAGATCTGCTTCCAGTGGATGGACGTCTCGCGCTCCGAACACCGGCGCCCAGGTTTCGATGGTCTCCGGATCGGCGTGATGGAGGTTCTTGGTGGGGTGGCGTAGCAGGCTACTGCGGTAGGGCGCGTAGTCCAGACGTGGCTGAGTCTCCTCGACACCGGTTTGTAGATAACCGGTTTCGATGGCGGAGATCTCGGCATTGATCTCCGCCTGGCTCGTCGACGCACTGTCGGGATTGGTGTCGATAGGGACTGTCATGACCGTGAGGCTAACTATTCCTGGCTCGCGAACGGAAGACTATACTTCCGCTCAGTGAAAGGACTGGACAAATGGCCGGAAACACTTCGGTGCCTGGGGCCACGGTGGCGTCGCGAGTGCTCGCGATCATCGGCGCCTTCGACGAAGGGCACCGTGCGCTGACACTGACCGAGCTCGCGCAGCGGTCGAACCTGGTGCTTCCCACAGCTTCTCGGCTGGCGGGGGAGTTGGTCGCGGGTGGGGCGCTGGACCGTCGTGACGACGGACGCTACGTCATCGGCAGGCTGTTGTGGGAGGCCGGCTTGCAGGCTCCGGTCGAGGGCAGGCTCAAGCAGGTGGCGGAGCCGTTTCTGCACGACGTCTACGCAGCCACGCTGGCGACCGTGCACCTGGCCGTGCTCGATGGCGCCCAGGTGTTGTATCTCGAGCGGATGGCGGGCCGTGCGTCGGTGCCGATTGTCAGTACGGTGGGCAGTCGACTGCCCCTGCATTGCACCGGCGTGGGCAAAGTCTTGCTCGCGCACGCCTCGAAAGATGTCGAGCGGCAGGCCTTGGCGAACCCCACCCGGGTGACGCCGTACACCGTCACCGCGCCCAACGTTCTTGTGGCACAGCTGGAAAAGGTGCGGCGCGACGGCGTGGCCACCACCGTCGAGGAGATGTCACTGGGGGCGTGCTCGATGGCGGTACCGGTGATACGGGTCTCCGACGACACCGTGGCGGCCGCGATCGGAGTGGTGGTACCCACTCTCAAACGCGACCGCCAACGGTTGCTCGGAGCCCTGCAGGTCGCCGCGCGAGGGATCGGGCGCCTACTGTAGCCGGTACTGGAAATCAGTGGTGGACAAGATCTTTGGCAGATTCTGGAACTTTGTGACCCAGCATCGTGGTGGGGACGTCCTTGGTTTCGCGTGCGGTCAGCGCCGCGGCGGCGGAGATGAGACAGACCACCGCGGTGAAGATGCTGATCACCACCCAGCCGCCTTCCCGCACCCCGCCCAGCGCGGTGACGATCGAGGGTGCGAACCCGGCGACGAGAAAGCCCAGTTGAGTGCCGATCGCCATGCCGGAGAAACGAACCCGCGTGGAGAACATCTCGCCGTAGAACGAGGGCCACACCGCGTTGGCGGCGGCGTAACCGCACGAGAACGTGGCCACCGCGAGTGCGAAGGTCAGCAGATTGTTGTCGCCGCTCATCGAGAGCATGTAGAACGGCATCAGCACGGCCGAAGAGACTGCGCCGTAGACGAACACCGGCTTGCGTCCGATGCGATCGGCGAGGATTCCGAACATCGGCTGGGTGCCGAGTGCGACGACGTTGGCGACCACGACCAGCCACAACGTGACGTCGGTATCCAGGCCCACTTCTTTGCCGTAGGCGATCGCGAGGTTGCCGAACACCGTCGACACCGCGGCGATGAACGCGCAGAGGATCACGCGCAGTACGTCACGCCAGTGGTCGCGAAGCAGCGGCACCAGCGGCACCCGCGCGATCGTCCCCGCTGCCTTGGCCTCGGCGAACTGAGGTGTCTCGTGCAGCTGGCGGCGAATGAAGTAGGCGACGACGACCACGACAGCGCTCAGCCAGAACGGCACGCGCCAGCCCCAGCTGTACTTGGCTTCGTCGGGCAGGGAAACGAACGGAATCAGCACGAGCGAGGCGAGGATGAGTCCGCCCTGGGTTCCGGTCAGGGTCCAGGAGGTGAAGAACGCGCGTCGGTCATCGGGTGAGTGCTCGAGGGTCAGCGAACTGGCCCCGGCTTGCTCTCCCGCGGCCGACAGACCCTGCATCAACCGACAGATCACCAGCAGGGCCGGGGCGGCCCAGCCGATCGTCTCGAAACTGGGCAGGCAGCCGATCAGGAACGTCGACAGGCCCATCAGCACGAGCGTGAACATCAGCACGCGCTGGCGACCGATCCGGTCACCGAAATGACCGAGGATGAACGCGCCCACCGGCCTCGCCACGTAGGCGAATCCGAACGTCGCGAACGACATCACCAGTGCGGCTTCGTCGTCGGACGGAAAGAACACGTGCGGAAAGATCAGTGCGGCAGCCGATCCGAACAGGAAGAAGTCGTAGTACTCGACTGCGCTGCCCATGAAGCTGGCCAGCGCGGCGCGTTTCGGTGTTCGTCCGTCTGGCTCGTCTGGCGTCGACGGGGCGTCGTTGGTCATCGGCTGCTCCTTAACGAGATGGTGCTGGATGTGAGGGGTCTAGGTGGCGGTTCGAGCGACGAGGTCGCGAAAGTGGGCCGACATTCTCTCGGCGTCCGGCGTACGTCCGGTGATCAGGGCGAAGGCGTCGACGGCTTGGTACACGGCCATGTGCCCGCCGTCCAGGGTCCGACAACCGGCCGCGCGGGCCGCCTGCAGCAGCGCGGTGTCGATGGGCCGGTAGACGATGTCGGCCACCCACAGGCCGGGGTGCAGCAGGGCGGCATCGAACGGCAGTCCGGGGTGCTCGGCCATGCCGGTCGGCGTCGCGTGGACGACGCCGTCG
This sequence comes from Gordonia sp. KTR9, assembly GCF_000143885.2. NCBI lineage: Bacteria > Bacillati > Actinomycetota > Actinomycetes > Mycobacteriales > Gordoniaceae > Gordonia > Gordonia sp. KTR9. The sequence goes on along the minus strand of NC_018581.1, from coordinate 3,687,980 downwards.
CTGTCGGGCAGCAGCACCGACAGCTTGTCGAGCGAGGACGCGTCGACGCGGGCCGACGCGTGTCGGTCGGCGAGTTGCCAGGCCAGCGTGGCGGCCCGGTCGACGTCGAGGTCGACGACTGTCAGGTGGGCGACACCCATCCGCAACAGCGCGTCGCCGACGGCCGAGCCGGCGCCGCCGGCGCCGATCAGCACGGCGGCGGCCATCGGCGCCGCGGGCAACCCCTCGGCGAAGCCGTGGGCGAATCCGGTGGTGTCGGTGTTGTACCCGACGGTCCGCCCGCCGTCGAAGACCACGGTGTTGACCGCTCCGAGCGTGCGCGCGGTCTCGTCGACGTCGTCGAGATGTTCGATGACGAGCTGCTTGCACGGATGGGTGATGTTCAGTGCGTCGTAACCGAGGGTCTGCGCCCACGACAGCACGTCGCCGATCCGGTGCGGGGCAACCCCGAATGTGTTGAGGTCGATCGTCCGGTACACGTAGTCCAGGCCCTGCGCACGGCCTTCGGCCATGTGCAGAGCGGGAGTCAGAGAGGGGCCCACACCGGTGCCCACGAGGCCCACCAGGTAGGGCCGTCCCGCGTCTGATTTGGAGGTCATCAAGCGCTTCCTTAATGTACGAACTAGTACGTACGGAAAGTACAGCACTGTGGTGCGGGTCGCGTCAAGACACCAATGTGAGGTGGGACTCGCCGACGGCGAAGTTATGGGCGGCTGGTGAGCCAGCCGACCACCATGTCACCGAGCATGCGACGCAGGTGGGCGCGCTGCGAGGTCTCGGAGAGGTCGACGTCGAAGAGGTAGCCGAATGTGTAGCGGTTGGCGACCTGGAACACGCAGTACGAGCTGATCACGAGGTGGACGTCGAGGGCGTCGACGTCATCACGGAACGCGCCGGCTTCGCGTCCGGCACGCAGGATCTCGTCGAGCAGCGACGTCGCCGGCCGGGAGAGTTCGGGTAGCTCGCGCAACTGTCGGACGAACTCTCCTCGGTGAATGTTCTCGATGGAGACCAGGCGGATGAACGCGTCGTGGGCGATGTGATGGTCGAACGTCACCTCGGTGAGCCTGCGGATCGCGACCACGGGATCGGAGTGATCAACCCGCAAACGCTGCTCAGCAGTGCGGATGCCGCGATATGCGTTGTCCAGTACGGCGAGATAGAGCTGCTGTTTGCCGCCGAAGTAGTAGTAGATCATCCGCTTCGTGGTGCGGGTGCGTTCGGCGATCTCGTCCACTCGCGCCCCGGAATATCCCGACTCGGCGAACACTTCGGTGGCCACCTCCAACAGCTCCGCTCGCGTGCGCTCGGCATCACGCTGCAGCTCGGCTCTCGGTTTGGCGACCATGTCGAGAGAGCTTACTGGGGACCCGGTAGCGGCCTGAGCAACCCTTCCGACTCAATTAACTGTTTGGTACATTGAGGAGGAAGTGGCACCCATCACAGGAGGAAAGATGAAGGCGTCGATCGCCACGGTCTCACTGTCCGGATCGCTCGTCGAGAAGCTGCACGCCTGTGCCGATGCCGGATTCGACGGCGTAGAGATCTTCGAGCCCGACCTGATCGCCAGTGAGCACTCGCCTGAGGAGATCCGACATCTGGCGCGTCGCCTCGGGTTGTCCCTCGACCTCTATCAGCCGCTGCGCGACCTCGAGGGCGTCGACGAGACGACCTTCACCGACAACATGCGCCGCGCCGGCGCCACGTTCGCCACGGCGCAGCGGCTCGGTATCGACACCGTACTCGTCTGCAGCAACGTCGCCACCGCCACCATCGACTCCGATGAGGTCTCCGCCGACCAATTGCGCCGCATAGGCGACCTGGCTGCCGGGTACGGCATCCGCATCGCTTTCGAGGCGCTGGCCTGGGGCCGGTTCATCGACGACTACCGCCGGGCCTGGCGGATCGTGCAACTCGCCGACCATCCGGCAGTGGGTATCTGCCTGGACAGCTTCCACGTTCTCTCCCGCGGCCACGATCCGGCGGCGATCGCCGACATCGATGGCCAGAAGATCTTCTACCTGCAGCTCGCGGATGCCCCGGCACTGAAAATGGACGTCTTGTCGTGGAGTCGTCACCACCGGTTGTTCCCCGGTGAAGGTGCCTTCGACCTGGCCGAGTTCGTGCGGTACACCCTGGCCGCCGGTTATACGGGCCCGCTGTCGCTCGAGGTTTTCAACGACACCTTCCGCCAGACCGACCCGGGCCACACCGCGGTGCACGCATTGCGGTCGTTGTTGTGGCTACGCGACCAGGTGTCGTCGACCCTCACCGACGCCAAACCGCCAACCGGGTTCGACTTCGTGGAGCTCAAGGCCGAGGACATGACCGAAGTCGAGGTCCTGCTCGGCCAACTCGGATTCACGCCGCGCGGCCGGCATCGCACCAAGCCGGTGTCGCTGTGGTCGGCCGGTGGTGCGCGCGTCGTGCTCAACGAGCAACAGGCACGAGACGAGGTGGCGCATGTCGCGGCCGTCGGGCTCCAGGTGCCGGATGCCGATGCCACCTCTCAACGGGCTGCCGAGCTGATGGCACCGGTCGCCTACCGACGCACATTTGCCGCCGAACAGCCGTTCGGCGGTGCGATCGCGCCGGACGGCACCGGATTCTTCTGGGTGACCGAGCCTGCGGGGGAGGGCATTCCGGCGTGGGTCGCGGAGTTCGAACGCGGTCTGCCGGATGCCGATCCGGGCTTCGTCGGCGCGATCGACCATGTGAACCTGACCCATCCGTGGCAGACCGCCGAGGACGGCCGGTTGTTCCTCACGAGTGTGTTCGGCATGACCGCCGATGCCCCCGCCGACGTACCGGGCCCCACGGGCCTGGTCCGCAGCCAGGTGCTGCGCAACGCGGATTCGTCGGTGCGGTTGCCGCTCAACGTCGCTCCCCACATCCTCGACGACGCCGGACTGCCACAGCACGTGGCGTTCGCGTGCTCGGACGTGATCGCCTTGGCTCGGTCGGCCTCGGCCGCCGGACTGGTGTTCCTGACCGTGCCGGACAACTACTACGACTACCTGTCGGGACGGTTCGGCCTGCCCGACGCCACCGTTGCCGAATTGCGTGAACTCAACCTGCTCTACGACCGCAGCCCCGACGGGGGACACTTCATCCACTTCTACACCCGCACGGTCGGCACGGTGTTCTTCGAGTTCGTCCAGCGGTTCGGCGGCTACGACGGCTACGGTACGGACAACGCGCCGGTACGCCTTGCCGCGCAGCGCGGCGTGGGTACCGTGCGCAGATAGCGCTCGTCGGGCGATCTGGTACGGCCGTACTCAGACGGCCGAGGCCTGAAAGTGCTTGAGCAGGTCCGGGTAGCGGACCAGGTGCGCGCCGCCGTTGAGGTCGAGACTCTCTCCGGTGAGCCAGGATGCATGAGTCATGTAGACCGCGGCCTCGGCGATCTCCTCGGGGGTTCCCGATCGCCCGAGCGGGGTGTTGGCCAGGTAGTCGTCCTCGAGGCCCGGCACCGACATCGACGGTGTGGTCAGGGGAGTCATCACGATCCCCGGCGCGATCGCATTGACGCGGATGTTCCGCCCCGCGAGCTCGAGTGCGGCGACCTGGGTCAGCATCGCGAGCCCCGCTTTGGCCGAGCAGTACGCGCTCATGCCGGTTCCCGGCTGCCGAGCGTTCAACGATGACAGCGAGATGATGACCCCGCCGTCGTCCATCGTGCGTGCGGCGTGTTTGATGACCGCGAACGCGCCGGTGAGACAGACGTCGACAACGCGGCGGAACTTGTCGATGGGCAGGTCTGTGACGGCTCCGGCCGCGCTGAGTCCGGCGCTGTTCACGACGATGTCCAGGTGCCCGCGGCGAGACCGTACCGACTCGAACAGATCACGGACCGACTCTTCGTCCACCACGTCGACGGTCGCTGCGTCGTGTGGCGAGCCGAGTTCGGCGGCAAGGGTCCTCGCGAGTCCGATGTTGCGATCGGCGACGGTGACGGCAGCGCCGTCGGCGGCCAGTGCGCGCGCGATGGCGGCTCCGATACCGGAGGCGCCCCCTACGACGACGGCACTACGAGATTCGGGAGAGGACAAGGCAGACATCCCTTCGACATGTGGGGATCACGAGGGTTCGAGACCCTCGGGAACGACCATCGCGTGGGCGAGCGCCGACAGCTGCTCGGCGAGGCCGGGACGGGTCTTGAGTTCCGGGTTCTGGCTGACGTCGGTGATGACCGAGATCGCCGCCTGCGCGAGCGCGCGCGCGTCGTCGACGGTCACCTCGTCGGACATCGCGCAGATCGCCTCTATCCACTCGGCGACGTACTCGCGCTGCGTTTCGCGCAGCCGGAACTGTTCGTCGTCGGAGAGGTAGAGAAGGTCCGCGGCGAGAATGTGCATGATGCGTCCGTGAACGCCGAGTGCCTGGTGAATGTAGGTGTCGACAAGCGATCTGAGGACTTCTTCGGGCGTCGTCGCATGTGCCAGTGCTTCGGCGGTGACGTACAGCAATCCTTCGGCACCGCGCTCCAAGATCGCTTTGAGCACCTGGGTCTTGCCGGTCACGTGCTGATAGAGCGTCGCCACCGACATCTCTGAGGCCTTCGCGATGTCGTCGATGCGCACGTCGTAGAAGCCGCGCTCGTCGAACAGGGCGGTCGACGCCGTGAGAATCCTCTCCCGCCGCCCGGCGGGTTTGCGATGGACCAGCACGGGGGCCGGCACGGAGTCGGCGTCGACAGCCGGCAGTCGGCAACCGATGATCTTGCGAGCGATCGTCTGCTGGACGGCGATCAGGCGCTCGGGCGTCAGATTGCCGCGGATGCTGGGCGTGTTGGAGTACATGGTCAACACGGCGAAACCCAGTAGCTCCCGATCCTGCCTGGCCGTCTCCGGTCGGACCGCGGCGATCTTTGCGGCGATGCGATCCCGGTTCTTCCGGAAGTCCTCCTGGAACTCGGCCCGGTCGGCTTCGCGCAGATGTCGTTGTTCCCGACGCCACAGGGTCGCTTCGTCGCCGTTGGCGGTGATGTCGGACAGTCCGTCGAGGAACAGATCCAGACGCTCCTGCGGGGTCGTGCCCTCTCGATCGGCGCGATCGGTGAGCTCCTCGACCAAGGCGACCTGGCTGCGCAACGCCTGCACCAGGATTGCGTACTTTCCCTTGAAGTGCCGATACATGGCCGGTCCCGTGAGACCCACCGCGGAGCCGATCTGGTCGATGCTGACGTTCTGGTACCCCAGATCTTGGAACAGGAGGGTCGCGGCCCGCACGATCTGTCCTGCTCGGTGTTCACCTCGGCTCGAGGAGGGAGGCGCGACGTGGGTGGTGTCGGTCATGGAGTAAGTGTCGCATTCGGGTCCCGGTCGGGACCGGACCAAGCCACGACGGCCGTGCCGGACAGCGTCCGGGTCCCATCCGCCAGCCGGACGTCGAGATCGAGTACGACGCGCTGCTCGTCCGCGACCGCGATCAGCTCCTTGACCGTGGCGGTGAGGACCGGCTCGGCGAGGACCGGGGTGATCGCGGTGAACCGGGTCGACAGCTCCCGGATGCTGCTCTGCGGGAAGTGCGCGGTGAGCAGGCGCCCGAGATAGGCCATGGACAACATCCCGTGGGCGAAGACGTCGTCCATGCCTGCGGCCCGGGCCGAGTCGATGTCGATGTGGATCGGGTTGTGGTCCCCGGATGCGCCGGCGAACAACGCGAGAGTCGTACGCGTCACCGCGCCGGGTTCGAGTACTCCGACGACGTCGCCGGACATCGGTGTGCTCATCTCGTACCCTCCGGATTCCTGATCACGCTCACGCTCTCCAATTCGGCGACGACCTCGTCGGAACGCCTCACAGTGGTGCGTCGGACCAAGAAGTCCAGAGCGCCACCGGCTTTCGAGTAGGTGTCGACGTAGCGGGTCTCGAAGCTCACCGTGTCGCCCGCATGCACGTCGGCGAAGTACCTGAAGCGTTGTTCGCCGTGGAGCACCGTCGCCAGATCGACGCCGTGCGCGGCGAGGTCGCCGAACACATCCGAGTTCTCCAACTCGAGACCGAAGAGGAAGGTCGGCGGCGCGAGGACGTCGGGATGGCCGGCGGCGACCGCCGCGTCGCGATCGTGGTGAACCGGATCGTCTTCGCCGATCGCCGTGGCGAACTGGCGGATACGGCCGCGTTCGACGTCGGCGACGACCGTCGGGGACACGACGTCGAGGATCGTCCGGTCGAGCGGCATCAGGACACCTTCTCGTACAGGCTGACGACACACGCACCGCCGAGCCCGAGGTTGTGCTGCAGCGCGATTCGCACACCCTCGACCTGACGCTCCCCGGCCTGACCTCGCAGCTGCCAGACCAGCTCGGCACACTGGGCCAGTCCGGTGGCGCCCAACGGATGTCCCTTGGACAACAGACCGCCGGACGGGTTGGTCACGACGCGACCGCCGTACGTGTTGTCGCCGTCGAGGATGAACTTCTCGGCCGTGCCCTCAGGAGTGAGGCCGAGCCCCTCGTAGGTGATGACCTCGTTGGTGGAAAAGCAGTCGTGCAGTTCGACGACGGGGATGTCGAGGGGGTCGACGCCGGACTGCTCGTAGACCTCCGCGGCGGCTTTGGCGGTCATGTCATAGCCGGCGACCCGCATCATGTCGGTGGTGTCGAAGGTTCCGGCCACGTCGGTGACGAGCGATTGGGCGCGGAGGCGGACGCTCGAGTCGATACCGCGGGAGCGGGCGAATTCCTCACTGCACACGATGGCCGCTGCCGCGCCGTTGGTCGGCGGGCAACACATCAGCAAGGTGAGGGGTCCCCAGATCTGCTTCGACGACATCACCGTGTCGAGGTCGATGGGGTCGCGGAACACGGCCAGCGGATTCCGGCCGGCGTGCGTGCGTGCCTTCACCGAGACACGGCCGAAGACCTCCGACGTCACGCCGTGTCGGTCCATGTATTCGACACCTGCGCCGCCGAACATCTTGGCCGCCATCGGCGCATCGGCGTCGCCACCGGGGCGTGACAGCGCGATCTCCTCGCCGCGTGCGGTGGGGCTCGGGCGATCGCCGTAGGCGTTGACCAGCGCGCCGGGCTGCATCTGTTCGAATCCGAGGGCGAGTACGCAATCGGCTGTGCCCGAGGCGACCGCCTGACGCGCCAGCCACAATGCGCTCGAACCCGTGGAGCAGTTGTTGTTGACGTTCACCGCCGGAATCCCGGTCAACCCGATCTCGTAGAGCGCGTTCTGGCCGGAGGTCGAGTCGCCGTACACGTAGCCGACATAGGCCTGTTGTACGTCGGTGTAGTCCAGCCCCGCGTCGGCGAGCGCCGCGCGGGCGGCGGTCGCGCCCATCCGGTCGTAGGTCTCGCTCTTGCCGGGCTTGGTGAACGGCATCATCCCGACACCGCTGATGCAGACGTTGGTCATGGGTCCAGCTTTCGTTTCGTCGAGCAGTCGTGGGGCAAGCTAATCACATAGAGTCGTCACTAACAATATCCACATATCACCAGCAAAAGCGCTATTGACTTGCGTCTGCAACTGAAGTTAGCATTCACCACAGTGACTGGGGTCACATACCCCACAATCGTGGACGAAGCGCAGGGTGCGTCGACCGCGAGAACACCGAAACCCTTTGGGAGGCAGCACGTGAGCGTGCAGAAACTTCAGGACAAAGTCGCACTCGTGTCGGGCTCGGGCCGGGGCATCGGGCGGGCCGTCGCAGTGAAACTCGCTTCCGAGGGCGCACGGGTGGTGGTCAACGACCTCGATCCGGAGCCCGCGAAAGAGGTTGTGGCCGAGATCGAGTCGGCCGGCGGACAGGCTGTCGCCTGCATCGGCAGCGTCACCGACCCCGAGTTCGCCGATCACTTCGTGACGACCGCGGTGGACAACTACGGCGGAATCGACATCATCGTGAACAACGCCGGTTACACCTGGGACAACGTCATCCAGAAGATGACGGACAAGCAGTGGGCGGACATCCTCGATGTCCACCTGACCGCCCCGTTCCGCATCCTCCGCGCCGCCCAGCCGATCATCAGCGCGGCGGTGAAGCGCGAGCGTGAGCAGGGCCCGGTTCCCTGCCGCAAGGTCGTCAACATCTCCTCGACCTCGGGCCTGCTCGGAAACCCCGGCCAGGCGAACTACTCGTCGGCCAAGGCGGGGATGGTCGGCCTCACCAAGACCATCGCCAAGGAGTGGGGTCGCTACAACGTGACCTCCAATGCGGTGGCCTACGGAGTGATCAGCACGCGCCTGACGTCGGTGACCACCGAGGCGAAGACGATCAAGGTCGAGGACCGCGACATCCGGGTCGGAATGGACCCGGCGGTGATGGATGCGGCGACCAAGGGGATCGCCCTCGGACGCGCCGGGACGGTCGAGGAGGCGGCCGGTGCCGTCTACCTGCTGTGCAGTCCGGAGTCGAGCTACATCACCGGACAGGTACTCGTCTGCGGCGGCGGACTGTGACGAATCCGCCTGCGGCACAGCATGCAATGGACAGACGATACGAGGAAGTGGGTTACGAGGTCGCCGACGGCGTGGCCGTGGTGACTCTCGATGCCCCGCACCGCCGCAACGGTATGCGGGTCCAGATGCTCGTCGATGTGCTCCATGCCCTCGATCGTGCCGACCGGGATCCCGAGGTCCGGGCGGTCATCGTCACCGGCGCCGGCGAGTCGTTCTCGGTGGGGGCGGATCTGGACGGGCCCGAGACGCTCTCGCGCGCACTCGTCGAGGACATCGACGGTCATACCCCTACCGGTTATCGCGAACCGGCCGGCCGGATCAGTGAGCGGCTGTTCGCGATGTGCAAGCCGGTGATCGCAGCCCTCAACGGGCACGCGATCGGCGGCGGGGCGACGATCGCCGCCGCGATGGACATCCGCGTCGCGAGCGAGAACGCCCGATTCGGGTTCGTGTTCACTCAGCGCGGGGTCGTCCCGGAAGGTGCGTCGTCCTGGTTCCTGCCGCGACTCGTCGGACTCGGTCGTGCCACCGACTGGCTGCTGACCGGCCGGGTATTCGATGCGGCGGAGGCGTACGAGGCCGGGTACCTCACGAAGGTGGTGCCCGCTGATCAGGTGATGTCGGCCGCCCGTGAGTACGCGCGGATCTTCGTCGAGGACACGTCGCCGACCTCCGTGGCGTTGTCGCGACGATTGCTCGCCAACGCCTGGCTGCACACGCACCCCGGCCCGGCTGCGGCCGAGGAGTCCCGCACCTACGCCGGACGAGTCGACTCCGACGACGCCCGCGAGGGCGTCATGTCCTTTCTGGAACGCCGACCCGCAGTCTTCCCCCCGCTCGACCCGCCGCCGGCGCAGCGCTTCTGAGCTGATCGTCGAAGACCAAGGAGCACAATGACCAGCCAGCCGTTCACCGTGTGCAAGTACGGCGCCGACGCCGAGGGGACACACGACTCCGTCGGAATCCACAACTTCAACGAGAGTGTCTATTTCAACTTCGTCGATCCCGTCTCTCAGCTGGGCGGTCTCGTCCGGATCGGTAATCGTCCCAACCTCGGTTACAGCGAGACCTCCGTGCAACTGACGCTGCCGGGCGGCGCCATCGCGTTCCGTGCGGGGCGTACGCCGCGCGACACCAACGACAGCTTCGCCGGACAGGGCCTCGAGATCGAGTTCACCGAGCCCACCCGGAAGGCGGAGATCACCTATCGCAACTCGGTGGCCCGCGTCACCCATCCGTCCCTGATGGCGGAGAACGGGCGGATCGCGCTCAAGAACGCGCCCGCCGAGGATTGCGAGATCGAGCTCACCTATGAGGCCTCGAGCCCGATGTTCGTGATCAACAGTGACGGCGACGGCGATTGCACGCCTGGCGATTCGACCTTCGCCAGCGATCACTACGAGCAGTTCGGTCACCTCTCGGGAACCATCCGGGTCGGCACCCGGAAGTGGGTTCTCGACAAGGTCACCTCGTTCCGGGACCATTCCTGGGGTCCTCGCGAATGGGCTTCGTACACCGGGGAATGGGTGGCCGGTTGGCTGGCCGACGGTACCGCGTTCAGCGCCTATGGCGAATACGAGAAATCCGGGGTCAGGGTGTCGGCGGGAGCCGTTCTGACCACCGACGGTGTCGCCCATCCGATCACCGATTACCGCGTGCTCACCGACTACGCAGGCGAATCCACGTACACGGGCCGGCACGTCGGCGTGATCCAGGCCGAGGGGCTCCCGACGATCGTCGTCGACGGGTCGATCCGCCACTTCGTCCCGGTCACCCAGCGCACCGAAGACCGCGCCGTGCGGATGGGCCAGATGACCGTCGATCTCGCCGACGGCCACGGTGGATGGGCCGTGGCCGAGTTCCTGCGACCGATCCGCCCGTAGAAGGAGTTCCTATGTATCCCGGACGTCATGCCGTCGAACATCCCGACCGCCCGGCCGTGATCATGGCGGGCAGCGACGAGGTCCTCACGTATGGGGACCTCGACTCGCGCGCCAATCGGCTCGCCGCGCTCCTGCGGGCGCACGGCTGTGAGCCCGGCGACCACATCGCCCTGTTCATGGAGAATCACGTCGAGATGATCGTGGCGATGTCCGCCGCCGAGCGCAGCGGACTGTTCTACACGCCGGTCAACTCGTTCCTGTCCGCTGCCGAGGCCGCGTACATCATCAACGACTCGCAATCGAAGCTCGTCATCACCACGGCAACGAAATTCGATGTGGCACAGGAGTTGCCGCAACTCTGCCCTGCGGTGGGTCGCTGGCTCCTCGTCGACGCGGATCAGGTCGTCCCGGTCCCGCACCCGTTCGAGTCCTTTGCCGAGGCCGTCGCCGGGTTCGACGACGCTCCCGGTGAGAACGAGCGACTGGGCACCCCGATGTTCTACTCCTCGGGCACCACGGGCCGCCCGAAGGCCATCAAGCGTCGCCTGCCGGACGCACATCCAGGGCAGATTCTCGACATCGAGGACTTCGGCCGAAAGGTCTTCCATCTACGGGAGGGCATGCGTTTCCTGTCTCCCGCTCCGCTCTACCACTCCGGACCACAGTCGTCGGTCGCCATCGGAATCCGTCTCGGCGCCACGGTCGTCGTGATGAAACGGTTCGACGCGCGCGAGTATCTGGACCTGATCGAACAGCATCGGATCACGCACTCCATGGTGGTCCCCACCATGTTCTCGCGCATGCTCAAGCTCCCCGAACAGGAACGGCAACAGGATCTCTCGTCGCTCGAGGTCGTGGTACACGGGGCCGCACCCTGCCCGGTCGCCGTCAAGCAGGCCATGCTCGACTGGTTCGGTCCGGTCATCTACGAGTACTACGGCGGCACCGAGGCCAACGGCATCTGTGGCTGCACACCCGAGGAGTGGCTGGCGCACCAGGGAACCGTGGGACGTCCCTTCATGGGTGAACCGGTCATCCTCGACGACGACGGGAACGAATGCCCGCCGCGAGTACCCGGAACCATCTGGTTCCGCGGCGTCGGCGCGACCTTCGAGTACTTCAACGATCCGGCCAAGACGGCCGAGGCGCGGGACGCCGACGGCACGATGTCGAAGATCGGGGACATCGGATACCTCGACGAGGACGGCTTTCTCTATCTCACCGACCGTCAGGCCTTCGTCATCATCTCCGGCGGGGTGAACATCTATCCGCAAGAAGTGGAGAATCTCCTCGTCACCCACCCCGAAGTGCTCGACGCCGCGGTCTTCGGCGTGCCCGACGAGGATTTCGGCGAGGCCGTCAAAGCGGTGATCCAACCGGTGGATCCGCACGTCGATCAGGGTCAGCTGGCCGTACGTCTGGCGGATTTCTGTCAGGCGGGCCTGGCGAAGTTCAAGTGCCCCAAATCATTCGACTTCATCGCCGAGATGCCGCGCCTGCCAACCGGAAAGCTCTACAAGAAGCCGCTGCGTGACGCGTATTGGCCGGCACGTGCGAGTGCACACGCGTGAGACAGACCGGGGCCACGATGAACACCAACACGATCGAGAGCTTCCTCGACGATCTCACCGCCGAACTCGATCGCGCGATCGGCGCGGACGGCACGCTGCGTCTCACCGATGTCGACAAGCGCGGGGAGGGCAACTCCTGGGAGACCTACCTCGTCACCGTCACCTGGGATGGCCCGGGGGGCCCGCAGGCGGTCACCTATGCCGTCAAGCGGCAACCCGTCAGCGGCATCGTCGGTGACTACGACGTGGCCCGCGAAGTCGCTCTGCTCGATGCCGCCGACGCGATCGGGATGCGCGTCCCGAAAGTGGTCGCGTCCGTCGTGCCCACCGGCGACGCCCGCGGATGGTTCGCGATGGAGAAGGTCCACGGGCAGATCCCGATGCCACCCACGATCTCTCGGATCGTCCCGGACCCGGCGGTGCGGGAGGAACTAGGTCGGGATGTCGCCCGCGAGATGGCGCGTCTGCACGCGGCCGATCCGCAGACCATGGGTCTGACCGTCCTGGGACCGGTCCCGGCGCCGGGCGACACCGGGAAGACGGAGAACGACAAGTGGTCGCAGGTCTATCGGGAGGTCGTCGACATCCCCATCCCGGTCCTCGACCTCGCCTTCGCCTGGCTCGATCATCGCCGGGACGCTGTCTCGGGCCGGGTCTCGCTCGTCCACAACGATTTCCGAATCGGCAACCTGGTGATCGCCGACGGCTCCATCACCGGGGTGCTCGATTGGGAGACCGCGCACTTCTCGGATCCGACCGCCGACATCGCGTGGTTCGCGCAGCGGACCTCGAGGGGACGTTCGCCCCTGCTGTGCAAGTTGATCGAGCTCGAACCCTTCCTCGACGAGTACGAGGCGGCGGGCGGTTGGCGACCGTCCCCGGCGGCGCTCACCTGGTGGACGGTGCAGTCGCTGACCAAGACGGCCGTCGGGTGCCTGCAGGCCGTCGACATCTACTCGCGCGGGGAGCGCGACGAACTGCGCTACTCGAACATGGCGCACAGCGTCTACTACAGCATTGGATGGCTGTCGAAGATGTTGCGCGACAAGGAATGGGGACTCTGACCATGACCGTCTACTCCACCGAACCGAGTCAGGTCTTCGCCACCATCCGCGACACCCTGGCCCATCGCGTCGCCGGGGATCTGACCGACACGACCGCCCGGCTGGAGCTGGCCGCGGTCATCGAGGCCCTCGACAACATCGTCGACCGGATCGACTGGAACGCCGAGAGATTGACGCGGAACATCCACGCGACCGACGTTCTCGCGCGCGATCTGGGTCTCGATCACGACGTCGTCGGCGAAGGCGTCGAGTGCCTACGGCAGGGGCGTCGAGCGATCTCGACGGCGCTGGCACGGTCATACGTCGATCCGGACACCTCGTCGAAGGCGGTGGACGCCGTCCTTCGCTTCACCGATGACGATGTCCACGAGCAGATCTCGACCGCTTTGCGCAGCGGACTGCCGGGCTGACGCTCCTCGACCGGCCGTAGTCGCATCACGCTGTATTTCGGCGCATCCCGTGCGGGTGTGGTGCCCGTGCCGCTCAATTTCCGACTGGCGCCGCCGGAGTGGGAGTACATCGTCACCGACGCGGGATGTCGTCTGGCCGTGGTCCACGAAGACCACGCCGCGGCTCTGGGTGCGGTTCTCCCGGCAGATCCAACTCGCCCTCGACGCGAATCGTAAGCGCACCCTGTGCATGATGCCGATGTTCCATGCCGGCGCGGCCTTTGCAGATCTGGCCTATACCGCGGGTGGCTGTTCCATCCGGGTGGTGCGCGACTACGACCAGGCTGCCGGGATGACCGAATGCTGCGCTGTCGCAACGGTCCTGGCGCCTGAAGACCACCGCCGCGCGCTGCGTTCGGATCCCGGGAACCTGGCGTCGGCCGGTCGGCCGGTGATCGGGTCCGCGGTCAAGGTCGTCTCTCGGGACGGTGTCGAACTGCCGGCCGGAGCGGTGGGCGAGGTGCTCGTTCACGGCGAGCAGCTCATGAGCGGCTACTGGGGTCTTGACGACGCCACCCGTACGACGCTGGTCGATGGCTGGCTGCACACCGGGGACGCGGGCCACCTCGATGAGGAGGGTTTTCTCTTCATCTCCGACCGGGTGAAGGACATGATCATCTCCGGCGGGGAGAACATCTACCCGCGCGAGATCGAAGATGTCCTCTTCGGCATAGACGGCATCGCCGACGCAGCGGTTGTGGGCGTGCCGAGTGACAAATGGGGAGAGAGCCCGGTGGCCGTGGTGGTTGCCTCACCCGACTCCGTCATCACCGACGACGACGTACTGGCTCACTGTCGTGCACACCTCGCTCGTTTCAAGGCCCCGGTCGACGTGCTGTTCGTGGACGTGCTGCCCCGCAACGCCGTGGGCAAGGTGCTCAAACGCGAGCTGCGCGCGCCCTTCTGGGATGGGCGAGCGCGGTCGGTGAACTGACTTCCGGTCCTCGACCCTCCGGAGACGCCCAGTCGACGGGATTTGACGCACGGTCGACGAAATCCGACGCACGCTCGACGAGCACCGGCGTTTCATGAGACCGGGCGCTCGACGGCGACCATGCCGCCGCCGAGACACTAGCAGGCTGAGGTTCAGCGGAGCGGGGTGCTCACGAAGTCGCTCGGCTCCGGGTGGGTCGTTCGGCTCCAGTATTCGCGAACCGGCCACGGCGAATTGGTCACCACGCGGCCGCTGGTGTTGCGGTAGTAGCTGTCGACGCCGTCCATGGCATAGACCATGGCGTCGTTCGCGGCGTCGAGCTCCTCGTTGTATCGCTCGTAGGGTTCGGGACGGCATTCGATCGAGGCCAGATCATCGGTGACCAGTCGAGAGATCGATTCGACGATGTAGCGCACCTGGGCCTCTGCGATGGTGATGTAGCTGCCCCCGGGAGGATTGGTGTTGGGCCCGTACAGGAAGAAGAGATTCGGGAAGCCCGGTGTGGTGATTCCCAGGTAGGCGCGACCGTTGTCGTCAGACCAGCTCTCCCGCAATGACGTTCCTTCCCGGCCGCGGATCTCCATCGGGAACAGGAATCGCTGCTGCTGGAAACCGGTGCACAGGATCAGCACGTCGATCTCGCGTGCCACGCCGTCGGCTGTCACGATTCCTGTCGGCGTGAGTCGCTCGACGCGGTCGGTGAGCAGCTCGACGTTGCTCTTGCGCAGGGTGGCGAACCAGCCGTTGTCGATGAGGAGCCGTTTGCCGAACGGAGGATGGTCAGGGGTCGTTCGGCGGATCAGATCAGCGTCGCCGCCGAGCTGATGTTCGAGATAGGCGGTGAAGTGTGCCCGGAAGGCATCGTTCAGCGAGCTGACCTGCTTCCCCTTCGCGGCGCGGTCCGGATCTACGGGAAGCGCGGCAAAGGTGCGTTCGGTGTAAAGCCAGTAGAGGCGGAAGCGGTACCAGCCGCGGTAGAACGGGATGTTGTCGAACAACCAGTGTTTGGCGGTATCCGACGGCGCGAAGTAGTGCTCGTTCGGAGTGATCCACTGAGGTTGGCGCTGCACGATCGTCATCGACTGGACCTGCTCGGAGATGGCGACGACGAGTTGCATCGCGCTCGCTCCGCTTCCGACGACCGCGACGCGTTTGCCGGTGAGGTCCACGTCGGCGGGCCATTGCGCGGAGTGGACGATCTGTCCGGTGAACTCCGATATACCCGGGTACGCGGGGATGTTCGGCGTGCTGTGCAGTCCGGCGGCCGTCACCAGCGCGGTCGCGCCGACGTCGTGCTGTCGGCCGTCGGCGCCGGTGACCGACAGCACCCACCGCTGGTCCGCGTCGTCCCACACCGCGGAGTCCACGGTGTGCCGCAGCCGAACCCGCTCGACGATGCCGTGTTCCCGGGCCACGTCCGAGACGTAGTCGAAGATCTCGTCCCGCCTGGCGAAGTACTCCGACCAGTTCTTCGGGTGGAAGGAGAACGAATAGAGGTCACTCGGGATGTCCACGCGAGCACCGGGATAGCGGTTGGCCCACCACGTGCCGCCGAGGTGTTCGTCTCGTTCGAAGATCGTGTACGGAATGCCCGCCTTCTCCAGATTGATCGCGCAGACCAGACCGGAGATTCCCGCACCGACGATCACGACATGGAAGTCGTTGCGCGAGTCCTGGATACGGCTTCCGATGTCGACCGGTTGATAGGGGGCGAAGCCGAGTTGCTCCGCCACCATCGGCGAGTACTCCGCACCGATCGACTCACCCATGGCGGTGCTCATCAGGCGGGCGAGCTCCGCGCCGGACGGTGACGGGTAGGCCGGTGGCTTCCCGTTGCACCAATCGAGGACCGCGTCGGTCACCGCATCGTGGATCTCGGCGCGGATCTCCGGCGGTAGACCGCCGTCGTTCAGCTCTTCGAACCCCCTGGGTGACCGTGGGGTGTACGGGGCCGACAACCACTTCTCCTCACCGGTCAGCTGGTAGAGGACCGGCAACAGGCAGGCGACATTGCCCGCCGAGACGACGCTGTGCACGGTCTCGCGGTCGAGTTGCGGATTCGGCGTGATGGTGAGGGTCATGACTCCTGCTTTCCAGGGGGGTCTGTTCGATCGACGAGGTCACGGAGAGACTCGACCGCGGCGAGGCGTTCGGGATGTGTGTCAGCCATCGGGACGACGTTCAGCAGGCCGACGCCGAGCTCCTCGAGCATGGCGACGCGTTCGGCGACGTAGGACACCGGCCCGATCAACGATGTCGCGCGAACCAGTTCGTCGGGCACGGCCGCTGCGGCCTCCTTGTGGCGTCCGGACAGGAACAGGTCCTGGATGGCGCCGGCCTCCGCGTCGAATCCGTACCGTCGCGCCAACGAGTTGTAGAAGTTCTTCTCACGCGATCCCATCCCGCCGATGTAGAGCGCGAGCTGGGGTCGGGCACGATCCAGCCACGCCGAATCGTCGTCGACGATGGCGAACGGTAACCGGACGATGATGTCGAGATCACCCAGAGCGGGATCGCGAGCCGCCTGACCGCGTCGCAGGGCCTCTCCCCAGACCGCCTGCATCTTCTCGGGATAGAAGAAGATCGGTTCCCACCCCTGCGCCAGCTCCGCGGTCAGCGCGACCATGGTCTCGCCCAGCGCGGCAATCGAGATCGGGATGTCCGATCGTACAGGATGATTGATCAACTTGAGGGGCTTTCCCAAGCCGGTTCCGCGCTCGGGCGGAACCGGTATCTGAAATCGGCGGCCATCGTGGCGGAGTGGTTCGCGCCGCCACACCGTGCGGCAGATGTCGATGATCTCGCGAGACTTTCCCACTGCGTGCTCGAATGCGACGCCATGGAATCCCTCCACGACCTGGGGTCCGGAGGCGCCGATCCCGAGGCGAAACCGCCCCTTCGACACGTAGTCGAGTCCGGCGGCGGTCATCGCCAAGGTCGCGGGGGTTCGCGCATCGAGCGCGAGTATGCCCGTGGCGAGCTCGATCGTGGTCGTCCGCGCGGCCAGATATCCGAGCTGAGACACGGCGTCGAAGGTGTAGGCCTCCCCGAGAGTTGCGGAGTCGAGTCCGACCGACTCGTAATCAGCTGTCTCGGTGGCGATCTGGTCGAAACTGCGGCCATGGCCGAGAACGGTGCCGATGCGCATGGTGGGAATCCCTGCTTCCTCGATGGTGTCGCCCGATCGCGAATTCGACAGTGGTGTGTGGCTCGGTCTGCTGTTGCTTCGAAGACCTGGTGTTAATGCTTACTATGGCTTGACTCGACGGTCAATAACCGCTTCACCTGCAAAATTGATGCTTGACATTAGTACTTACTATGTTAGCTTAATCACATCCGGTCGTTCGAGCAGCGAACGTCGAGCACCGAGAGTTCAAGAAACACCGGTCGCGTCCAAGGAAGTCGACGTGGGCACGCCGGATGGACATCCGTACGGAAGGCATGGTCATGACCGAAGTTCTGAGCCCCGACACCACCGCCACGTCCTCGAAAGAGGCCGACTACCTTCAGCGCGCCCGATCGATCACGTCCCTGATCCGTGACGAGGCCGCGGCCATCGAACGGGAACGCACCATCACCAAGCCGGTGGCCGATGCGCTGGTCGAGCTGGGATTGCACGGAATGCTGATCCCCGAGGATCTGGGCGGCGGAGGTCTTCTGCCCAGTGAGGGCATGCGCGTGTTCGAGGAGGTGACCAAGGCCGACGCCTCGGTGGGGTGGGCCTGGATGGCCAGTGAGTGGGGCACCGCGGGCGTCGTGGGATACCTCGCACCGGAGGTCGCCGCGACCGTCTTCGGTGCGGATCGCCCGTTCATCGCCGCCGGTCAGCTCCTTCCCCGTCACATGGGAGTCAAGGTCGACGGCGGCTACATCATCGACGGTGACTATTCGTTCGCGAGCGGTTCGGACCACGCGACCTGGATCGGGGCGGGGTTCGTCGTCGCCGACGAGAACGGCAACCCGATCCTGGGTGAGAACGGGCAACCGCAAGCGCGCATCGCCTTGATGCCCAAGGACCAGGTGGAGTTCTCGACGAACTGGGACGTCTGGGGTCTGGCGGGCACCGGCAGTCACGACTACCGGGTCACCAAGCAGTTCGTCCCGGCCGAGTACACGACGCCGACCTTCGGTGGCACACCGACTCGGCCCGAGGTCATGTACCAGCTGACCAACGAACTGGCCGGTGGTCTGCCGCACGCGTCGATCGCACTCGGGATCGCGACCCGCGCACTGGAACTGGTCGCGGATCTGACCACGGGAAAGATGCGCCCCAACTACACGATGCCGGTCGGCGAAGCCGATTTCTTCCGCATCGACTTCGCACGCAAGGAAGCCAACCTGCGCGCTGCCCGGCTCTACGTCTACGACGTCACCCGTGCAGCCGAGGCCACCGTGGCGGCGGGTGACCCGATCACTCCCGAGCACGTTGCGCGAGTCACCCAGATGCTGTCGTGGGTGCACGAAGTCGCGCTGGACGTGGTCGAGTTCGCGCACCGGTGGGGTGGCAGCAAGAGCATCGGCTCGACCAGCACACTCGGCCGTTATGTACGGGACATGCACGTGGCGACGCAGCATCTGCTCGTCGATCCCAAGATGCTCGTCGACTCCGCCGCCGTGCTCCTGCCGATCTATGCACAGGCGAAGGACTGACACAGCAGACAGCCGCCGGCCGCAGGTGATCCGGGCATCGCGGTTGCATGTGCGGTCATGGGATCGGCAAGTGAGGAGGTGATCGACAATGGGGCATTACCGTAGCAATCTGCGCGACATCGAGTTCAATCTCTTCGAGTTGTTCGGTCGCGACGCGGTTTTCGGTGTCGGACCGTTCGGGGATGTCGACGCCGATACGGCCCGCCTGGCGTTGCGGGAGGTGGAGCAGCTCGCGCGAGACCACCTCGCGGAGTCCTTCGAGGAGTCCGACCGCGCGGAGACGACATTCGACCCGGTCACGGGAACCGTCACGGTTCCGGCGTCGTACGCATCCACCTACAAGACGTGGCTCGACTCGGAGTGGTGGCGATTTCGGGTGTTGCCCGAGCTCGGCGGCACCGCCGCGCCGAGCTCGCTCAACTGGGCGCTCGCGGAGTTCGTCCTGGGGGCACATCCGACCCTGTGGACCTACCTCGCGTTTCCGACCGGGAGCCGGGTGGTGTGGCGCCGAGGGACCGACCGGGACAAGCGGATTGCCGAGATGGTCGCATCGAGGCATTGGGGAGTGACGATGATGCTCACCGAACCGGATGCCGGTTCGGACGTCGGCGCCGGAAAGACGACGGCAACCCCCAACGAGGACGGTACGTGGAACCTCGTGGGGGTGAAGCGGTTCATCACCGCCGGCGAGCACGATCTGGCCGACAACATCCTCCACCTCGTGCTCGCCCGTCCCGTCGGAGTCGAGGGTGCGGGTGGACCGGGAACCAAGGGCCTCAGCCTGTTCCTGGTGCCGAAGTACCACTTCGACGTCGCGACCGGTGACCTCACCGGTGAACGCAACGGGGTGTATGCGACCCGGATCGAGAAGAAGATGGGTGTCAAGGTCTCGGCGACGTGCGAGATGACGCTCGGCGCCGACAGGCCGGCTCGCGGGTGGCTCCTCGGTGAGGTCCACGACGGTATCAACCAGATGTTCGACGTACTCGAGGACACCCGGATGATGGTGGGCTGCAAAGCGATCGCCACGCTGTCCACGGGATACCTCAACGCCCTCGAATACGCCAGGGTTCGCGTCCAGGGTGCAGATCTCGCTGCGGGATCGAATCCGAACGCCCCACGCGTTCCCATCACCGCGCATCCTGACGTCCGTCGCTCCCTGCTCACGCAGAAGTCCTATGCCGAGGGTCTGCGGTCTCTGGTCCTGTATGCGGCGTCATGGCAAGACGAGATCGCGATCGGCTCCGCCGAAGGCACGGACACCCGCTTGGCCGAGGCGGTGAACGACCTGCTGCTCCCGATCGTCAAAGGGTATGGGTCCGAGCGGTCGTGGACCGTACTCGGTACCGAATCGCTACAGACCCTGGGCGGTTCGGGCTACCTGCAGGACTACCCGGTCGAGCAGTACGTGCGCGACGCCAAGATCGACACCGTGTACGAGGGCACGACGGCGATGCAGGCGCAGGATCTGTTCTTCCGCAAGATCGCGAGGAACAGGGGAGTCGCGCTCGACCACCTGCTGGAGGAGATCACCGTCTTCGCCACGCGGGAAGGCCGACGCGTGCCGGCCGACGCGAGCGCCTTGCTGGCCGAGGCCACCCAGGCCGTCCGCGACGTCGTGACCGCGATGCTCGCCGACTTGACGGCCTCTGATCCGAGATCCGAAGACGGCCGTGCGAAGGGCATCTACCGCGTCGGATTGAATGCGACGCGACTCATGTTCATGCTCGGTGACCTCGTGGTGGCCTGGTTGCTTCTTCGTGCCGGCGACGTCGCGGAGGAAGCTCTGCAACGGTCGGAGTTCGGCCGCAGCAGTGACCGATCGTTCTACGAGGGCAAGGTGGGCGCGGCAAAGTTCTTCGCCCGCAACGTGCTTCCGGTGGTGATCGCCGATGCCCGGAGCGCCTGCGACGTGGACGATTCGGTCATGGACTTGGCCGTCGATGCGTTGTGACCGCGCGACTTCACAGCGCCGATTCGACATGTAAACGCTCGAACCCAGACAGAAGATCAGTTAGTCGTCGCCACGCGAGCGCGATTCGCGTGGCGACACAGAACCACTCGGAGGAATCATGACCAGGACCCCTGCCCTCGAACGTGTCGAGAAGATGTATCTCGAGGGCTTCCCCGACCCCGCGACAGCGACGGTTGATGACTTACGCGAGGCCTACGACCGCCTGTTCCTGCAATTCGAACTTCCCGAAGGTGTGCAACCGAGGGAGGACGAGGTGGGTGGCGTTCCCGTGCTGCGGGTTGCGGCCAAGGGTGCAGTCGAGAACAAGGTCCTCGTCTGGTTCCACGGTGGCGGCAACATCATGGGCAGTGCCCGTGGCTTTCAGGAACTCGGACACAACCTGTCGCGGGCTTCGGGCGTCTCGGTCGTGCTCGCCGACTTCCGTCGTGCCCCCGAGCATCCGTTTCCCGCCGCCGCGCATGACGCCGTCGACGTGATCGCCGCGCTGGTCGCGGAGTACGGTGCGTCGAATGTCGCTGCCGGCGGCGACTCCGCAGGAGGCGGACTGGTCCTCTCGGCGCTGGTCACCCTGCGCGACAGGGGTGAAAGTCTGCCGGCTGCAGCGGTGTTCATCTCACCGCTGCTCGACCTGACCGCGAGCGGCGACAGCATCGACGAATTCGACGGTAAGGACATCGCCGTCTCCCGTGGGTCGATCGGCAACGTCAGCGAGGCCTACCTCCAGGGTCACGATCCCGCCGACCCGCTGGCCTCCCCGCTGTTCGCCGAACTCAACGACCTCCCCCCGGCCCTGTTCATGGTCGGATCAGGTGAAGTGCTGCGCGATGATTCGCGACGAGCGGCCGCCAAGATCGTCGAGGCGGGTGGCTCGGCCTCGGCATCCCTCTACGACGACATGGTTCATGTCTGGCCGCTGTTCTCGTCGATCCTTCCCGAGGGGATCCAAGCGGCCGACGAAGCCGGCGCCTTCCTCCGTAAGAACCTCTCGGTCTGACGACTGCGACAACGAAAGGACACTCTCATGGCTGCTCAGCAGGACGGTGACCTGATCGCCAGGTTCCGGGACGCCATGGCCACCGTCTGTACGCCGGTGGCGGTGGTGACGGCCATGGACGGGCAGCGTCCGCACGGCACGACCGTGAGTGCCTTTGCCTCGCTGTCGATGACACCGCCCTCGCTGCTGGTCTCGCTGGACCGTGGATCCGAGTTGCTGGGCCTGGTGTTGGGCTCAGGATTCTTCGGGATGAACGTCCTGGGGAGTTCGCAGTCGGGACTGGCCGGAAAGTTCGCCCGGAAAGGCGCCGACAAGTTCGACGGGGTGTCGTGGCGCGAGGATGCCGGAGTGCCGCGAATCGCGGGCGTCCAGCATTGGCTGGCGGCAGAGGTGATGCAGACCAGCGAGGTCGCGGATCACATCATCCTGTTCGGCCGCGTTCTCGACGTGGCCAGCGATACGGTCGCACCCCTGACCTACCACGCGCGCAGTTTCGGTACCCACGCGGCGCTGCCGCCGGTGGATGCGGCTCTCGGTGGCACCCGCTCGTGAGTACGACAGATGCGATCGACAGTGAACGCCGGGAGCCGCTCGCGCGGGCCCTCGACCGCTTCGCCGCGGTGTTCGGCGACGGCAGGCTGGGCGTGGCGGAGTTGCGCCGCAATCTCGACGCCATGATGCTCGAAACCGCACCGGCCGAGGATGTCTCGGTGACCGAGGTCGTTGTCGGTGGGGTGCCGGCGCTTCGTGTCGAGGCGGGTCCGGTGTCCGGTGACGGTGTCCTCGTGTGGTTCCACGGTGGTGGCTACGTGATGGGCAGTCCGCACGGATACCGGTACGCCGCGTCGGAGCTGTCGAGGTCCGCGCGGGTGCCGGTCATCGTGCCGGACTACCGGCTCGCGCCCGAGCATCCGTTTCCGGCCGCGGTCGACGATGCGGCAGCCGTCACCGCCGCGGTGATCACCGAACACGGGGCCCATCGCACGGTCCTGGGCGGAGACTCGGCCGGCGGCGGACTCACCCTCGCCGCGCTGCTTCGTCTGCGGGAGAACGGAGACGGGATGCCGGCCGCGGCGGTGGCCGTGTCTCCGCTGGCGGACTTCACGGCCACGGGTGACAGCGTCGCAGCCAACGGGGAATCCGACCCGGTGATCACGGAGCGCTCGCTGCGCAACCTCGGCGGCGCCTACCTCCGCGGCACCGCCCCGGACCATCCTCTCGCCTCGCCGGTATTCGCCGACCTCCGGGATCTGCCGCCGATCCTCCTGTTGGCCAGCGATTCCGAGATACTGCTCGACGACGCGGTGCGGCTGAACCGGTCGATCCAGGCGGCGGGCGGGCGGAGTGTGCTCTCGGTGTATCCCGACACCTGCCACGCCTGGACCCTCTTCAGCGACTTCCTTCCGCAGGCCCGGCGCGGCGTCGACGAGATCGGCACGTTCATCGATGCGGCTCTGAGCCCGACGGCGGCGTCCGGCGCGTAGATCGGGTTCGGGCCGGTGCCGCTCAGTGATTCGCGGGCTGGAAGGTGGCCTGGTGGGCTGCCTCTTCGGCACGGATCACATGCATCACCGCGTTGATGAGCGCGAGGTGGGTGAACGCCTGCGGGAAGTTGCCGAGGTGCTGTCCGGTCTTGGCGTCGATCTCCTCGGCGTAGAGCTTCAGCGGGCTCGAGTAGGAGAGCAGACGCTCGCAGAGTGTCTTCGCACGATCGAGTTCACCGATCTCCACAAGCGCGGAGACGAGCCAAAACGAACAGATCGTGAAGGTTCCCTCCTCACCGGTGAGGCCGTCGTCGGTCTCCTCGACCCGGTAACGCAGCACCAGTTCGTTCTCGGTGAGTTCGTCGGCGATCGCGAGAACCGTTGCGCGCACCCGACGATCGTCCGGCGGCAGGAATCGCAGCAGCGGGACGAGCAGCAGCGAGGCGTCGAGGGCGTCATCGCCGTAGCGCTGGGTGAACACCCCGCGCTCATTGACGCCGTGCGCGAGGACGTCGGCCTTGATCTCGTCGGCGATCGCCGCCCATTTGGTCGCATGGGCCTGCTCGCCGTGCATGGTGGCCAGACGCGACCCGCGGTCGAGGGCGACCCAGCACATCACCTTCGACGACGTGAAGTGCTGCGGTTCCCCGCGCACCTCCCAGATACCGCGGTCGGGGTCCTTCCAGTGTGTGATCGCCTCTTCGACCTGTGCTTTCAGCACCGGCCACAGGGTCTCGGGCACCGCCTCGTGTGACTTGATGTTCAGGTACACCGAGTCGAGCATGGTGCCCCAGATGTCGTGCTGCGCCTGGTTGTACGCGCCGTTGCCGATGCGGACCGGCCGGGCGCCGTCGTAACCGGACAGGTGCGTCAGCTCTTCCTCTTCGAGAGTGCGCTCGCCGCCGACGCCGTACATCACCTGCAGCGGATGGCGTTCACCGTTGGTGATGCCCGAGACATCGGCGATGAAGGAGAAGAAGTCGTCGGCTTCCCGGTCGAGGCCCAGCGTGTACAGACCCCACAGCGCGAAGGTCGAGTCACGCACCCACGCATAGCGGTAGTCCCAATTGCGTTCGCCCTGCGGTGTCTCGGGCAGCGAGGTGGTCGCGGCGGCCAGCAGTGCGCCGGTCGGGGAGTAGGTGAGGCCCTTCAGTGTCAGGGCCGAACGCTGCAGATGCGAACGCCACGGGTGGTCAGGGAAGCTGCCGATGTTGATCCACTGACGCCACGACTCGCTCGTCGCCCACATCTTCTGAGCCGCTTCCTCGAAGTTCTGCGGCGCCGGCTGGCGGGACCAGCTGAGTGCGACGAAGCGGTTGTCGCCCTCGACGAGCCGGGTGCGCGCCCGCGCTTCGCGACCCTCCAGTCCGAGGCGGAGATCCGTGGTGAGTTTCAGAGTGGGCGTGTCGGCGTCGGTGTCCTTGGCGTGTGCGATCGCTTCGCCATAGGCCGGCCCCGAGTACTCCCATTTCGTCGTCCCGCGGTGGTAGTCGAAGGCCGGTTCGCAACTCATGTGCAGTTCGACGGTGCCCGACACGCAGCGCACGGTGCGCAGCAGGATGTGCTCGGCGTCCCAGTCGGTGGGGGTCCGCCGGTGCGTCTTCGAACGACGCTCGTTGTCGTGCCACGGACCCATGACCAGTGCGTCGCGGATGATGATCCACCCGGTGTCGGTCTGCCACGTGGTCTCGACCATCAGACTGCCGGGCAGGTAGCGCCGGTCCACCGGGACGTTCACACCGTAGGGCGCGAGCCGGAAATGACCGGCGCTTCGGTCGAGGATGGCGCCGAAGACGCTCGGCGAATCGGGGCGGGGCACACACATCCACTCCACCGATCCGTTGCGCGCGATGAGACAGTTGGTCTCGGTGTCGGAGAGGAACGCGTAGTCGCCGATGGGTGGGAACGCGCTCGTGTGCGACGGCGACGGCGTCGGCGAAGGCACCGGCGTGACGTCGGCGTCGGCCGCAGTGCCGGACGCCCGCGTCGGCGAGGTCGGCAAGGACGTTACGGTGGAGTCATCTGCGACAGACATGGGTCCTATCATTGCGACGGGCGTTCACCGACGCCACTTGGCTCACGGGAGCCGGGCGGTGGCAGTGATCACGGACCACGAAACCGCAGCCGCGCGAACAGCCAGAACCGCT
Organism: Gordonia sp. KTR9; assembly: GCF_000143885.2. Taxonomy (NCBI): domain Bacteria; kingdom Bacillati; phylum Actinomycetota; class Actinomycetes; order Mycobacteriales; family Gordoniaceae; genus Gordonia; species Gordonia sp. KTR9. The sequence continues at coordinate 3,662,415 of NC_018581.1, read as the reverse complement.
GTTCACGCGATCGGGTACTCGGATGACGGGGTGATGAGGTGTCGGCGTTCTTCGCCTGGTGGGACAGCGTGGAGGAGTGGCTCACGGGCCTGTCCTTCGTGCCCCAGTTGCTGGTGACGGTAGCCGTCGTCATCCCCGTGGCGATCGCCATCGCCTACGTGCTCAGTCTCCTGGTCGACGCCGCTGCCACGCTGGTCGACCGACGCCGCTTCGCCGACGACGACGGGACCGGATTGTGAAGAAGCTACTGCGCTCGCCCGTCACCCTGGCCCTGCTGGCGCTGCTCATTCTCGTCGTGATCGCCTGGCTGGTCACGGTCTGATACTCGCGGGGCCGAAGCGCAGCGCCTCGATGCGCCCCGGCGGCGGAGGTTTGGTGTGTCGGATCCCGGTTGACGTTCACGTCAACCCGCCACGTGGTCGGGGATCCGGGCGGATCTGCCAGTGCGAGGGCGACGCCACCTACCGGTGGCACCGCCCTCGTCTCTGAGCCGATTTCACCGGTTGCGCTCAGTCACCGTGTCCGAGTTCCCGTCTGACGCGCGCGATCCGGCGCTACGTGAATACGGCAAGCACCAGAACCATCGGGAGAGCGACCAGCGAGCAGATGCAGGTGTTGAGGGTGAGGGCCTTCAGTGCGCCGCCGGTGGTCACTCTCATGACCGTTTGGAACATCCAGAAAATGTTGCTGTTGACCTGCACGGCGAACAGACATCCCGCGCATACTGCGAGGACGAGGACAGCCGGGTTGATGGAGAGGTCCCCCATGATCGGACCCAAGATGCCCGCCGCAGTGATCGCCGCCACCGAGGCCGAGCCGATGATCAGGTGGAGGAGCGCGGCGACGCCGAACGCTACTAGCACCACCGTGATGGCGGACGCTCCGGTCTGCGTGCTGAAAAGGGAACCGAGAGTGTTCTTGAGGTCGGTTTCGGCCAGCACGGCGCCGAGAGACCCGCCCACGCCGGTGATGAGCAGCACTTGGCCGGTGGTGCTGAGCCCTTTGCTCATTACCTTTTCGGTCTGTTCGCCACCCAGGGTGATGCGGGCGATGGCGTAGGCGCCGATCAGCCCGATGAACAGCGCGAGGATCGGGTTCCCCACCCAGATGAGAGGTCCGCTTTCGACACCTGTCGCCGATGCGATGGACGAAGTGGCGATCAGCGCCAGCGGCAGGAGAATCGGCATCAGCATCACGGTCATCGGCGGCGTGCGTCGGCGTGTTTCGAGTTGCACGCCGGCAAGGGCCCCTGAGCCGCTGCCGGACTGGCCGTCTTCCCCGTCAGAACGCCCATCTTCAGCGCCCGACTCACCCTCGAGGAGTTCGATGTCGCCGGCGGTGCTCACGATCTCGTCCGTCTCTGGCTTCCAGAAACCCCGGCGAACCAGCAAACACCAGATCGCGACGGTGATGAGGGCGGCTCCCGGACCGACGATCAAGCCGAAGAGCAACACCGTTCCCAAGGACGCGCCCAGCAGGCCCGAGACTGTGACAGCGACCAGTCCAGGTACCACGAACATGAACCCGGCAGCCATGCCGATGGCTTGCGCGCCGGCAAGGAGGCCTAAGCCGTTGGGCCCGAGCTTCGGGGCGGCCGTTCGCACCAGGGGGGCCGCGAGGACAAGCTGGGCCTCCGGGTATATCGCGGGAAAGACCGTGCTGAACGTGGCGGTCATCGCGTAGGGAAACCGGCGAGGCCCGACGAGGTCGAGCAGGAGGTGTGTCAGGCGTTGGACTGCCCCCAGGCTCGACAGCAGTGCGCCCAGGAGAACGCCGAACCCTATGAGTAGCCCGACGTCGGTCATGATCTCGCCGAATCCGCCGGCGATGGTGGCGATGGTCGCGTCCATGCCGAGTCCGGCAGTCAAACCCAGGTAAAGGCAACCGAGTAACAGCGCGACAACCGCGTTTATCTTGAATCCGATGATGAGCACCACGATGCCGATCATCGCGATGCAGCTGTGTAAAACGTCCACGATTGCTCCTCGGAGAATGGGTGAAGAACCGGGAGCGCGGCTCCTCGGTCAGGCGCACGGTGGTGAGCAGAGAAACCTCAGGTTTGATTTGAGATCCACATCACGCACGTGCATCTCACTATGAGAGAAGGCGTGCTCCTCCGGCAACCCCCTGGGCAGAAATTGGTCAAATTGCTTGCCCGGGATCGAAACTGGACCTCTGGTCGCGTCAACATGCCCACCGACGAGCAGTTCTCCAGAACATCCTCGGTCGGGCACATGTCATCGTTACTTCGAATTTCGCGCAGCGACTTGCATTTTGGCGCACGCAAATTGGCGGGCCGGCGGCAACGCGACCCCGTGTGCCTCGCCGACGTCTCGATGGACCGCTATGTCGACCCGCCTACCTGTTGTGCTCCGTATGCGCATCCAGGAGTGGTTCGAGCCGGTGGGGGAGAACGTCAGCAACTATGACCGACGTCCTCACGCGTTGCGCAACATCGCATTCGGCTATGCGGCGGGCTATCCGTCCGAGGTCGGCGGTACTGCGGGCGACCACTTTGCAGAGAACGTCGTCGGCACCTGTCATGGCGTACGCTTCGACCACTTCGGGTATACGCCGAAGGTCAGCACAAAGATGATCGGAGTCAGATTGCCGCGCTTCAATGGCGATGAACGCCGTGATTCCGTACCCGAGCAGGGCCGGTATGCGGTGCAGGCTTCCGTAGCCGAGGATCCCCATTGCCTCGAGGCGAGCCAGACGCGTCTGGACCGTGCTCCTCGAGACCGCTAGAGCTTCTGCGACACCGACCACGGTTGCCCGTGGTCGATGGAACAGCGAGCGGATGATTCCCGCATCCATCTCGTCGATGAACGCTGAATTGCTCTCATTCACAGATAAACTCGATCCTGCGTCGGTCGTGCATCATGTGGTGAGAACCCCGAATGAACGTACGGAGTCGGCTTTGGTCTCTTCATCGCAGATATATCCCTGAGCACTGGGCTGCCGCGTTCTTGATCGATTCACCGACGACGACGTGATCCGACACGGCCAGACGATGCGACGGTGCCGAAATGCTCAGTGCAGCAACTGGCTGTCCGGTGCGATCCAGGATCGCAGCGGCGATGGCCGAGATGCCTTCATGTCGGGTGCCGTCGGTCACTGCGTATCCCTGGCGGCGAGCGGCTTCGACTCGGGCCTCGACATCGTCTGGTGATGTAGGGGTGTTGGCCGTCAATCGTTCTAGCGTCGGCGCCCCGGTCAGCAACGCGCTCGACTCCGCCTGATTCATCGAAGCCATGACGGCGATGCCAGAGGCAGTGGCATGCAACGGAAATCGATCTCCCACCTGTGCGTGTGTACGCACGGGAGACGAGGTTTCCAGGATTTCGACAGCGATCATGTGCCGCCCGTCCCGCAGGGAAAGGTGCACGGTCTCGCCGCATTCTTCGAGCAGGTGCTTCATCGTCGGGCGGGTCAGCTCACGCAGACTCGTAGTGCCTGAGTGTCGACTTCCCAACACCAGGGCCTTCGTCGTGATCGTCCATTTCGTCGAATCCGACTGCGTTGGTTCGATCCACCCCTCCTCGGCGAGCGAGCGCAGTGCTCGTTGGGCGGTTGATTTGCTCATGTCCAGCGCAGACGCGAGCGCGGACACCCCGACGGGCTGCCACTGAGACACCGCTTCGAACACACGGAACGCGTGCGTCACCGCGCTCATATTGACGTCCTCCTGTGGTTGATGCCATAGTTTCGTATCGCCAGCAAGCACACCGTACCAATATACGGCACAGGAGGCAAGTCATGACAACAAGGGCGGGCGCGTTAGCCGGAGTAAGAGTTCTCGACATCACTCAGGTGATGGCCGGCGCCTATTGCTCAATGCTGTTGGCCGACATGGGAGCTGACGTCATAAAGATCGAGCGTCCGAAGACCGGCGATGACACCCGTCGGATGTCGGCGACTTCAGATATCGAGGCGTCGCAGGCGTTCGTAGCGATGAACCGCAACAAGCGAGGGATCTCGCTCGACCTCAAAGACCCTGCGGGAGCCGATGTGGTTCGTCGGCTCGCCCGGACTGCCGACGTCCTCGTCGAGAACTTCCGACCCGGGACGATGGACAAACTCGGACTGGGATTCGACACCTTGAGCGCGATCAATCCCGAGCTGGTCTACTGCTCTATCTCGGGTTTCGGTGCCACCGGGCCGTACCGTGACCTGGGTGGCTTCGACCTGGTGGCCCAGGCCATGAGTGGGATCATGAGTGTCACCGGAACCCCCGACGGAGAACCCGTCAAGGTGGGAGTTCCCGTGTGTGACCTGAATGCCGGACTGTTCGGGGCATTCGGTGTTCTGAACGCCTACATCCACCGGCTGGCGACCGGCGAAGGCCAATTCGTGGACACCTCGCTCTTGGAAGCCGGTATCGCAACCACCGTGTGGGAGTCCAATGAATGGCTCGCGGAGGGAAAGGTGCCGGCGCCGACCGGATCGGCACATCGCCTGTCGGCTCCGTATCAGGCACTACCCACGTCGGACGGCCACATCGCGATCGGTGCAGCCAACCAACGCGGTTGGGAGGCAATGTGCCGCGCCATACATCGCACCGACCTGTTGGAGATCGAAGAGTATGGGTCCAACCCGCAGCGCATGGCCAATCAACGACAACTGGCCACAGAACTCGGCCGGCACCTGCAATCGCGCTCTACCGATCACTGGGTGGGTGTCCTTCGCGCGCACGGAGTCGCGTGCGGGCCGATCTATGACGTGTCTCAGGTCCACGCCGATGCGCACATGCAACACCGTGGGGTGACGACAACAACCAGTCACCCGATTCTCGGCCAGGTGCGCCATCTGACGGTGCCTCTGCGCATGTCGCAGACCCCGGCCGAGGTCCGACGTACAGCTCCACTACTGGGCGAGCACACACGTGAGGTGCTTGCCGCAAGCGGGTTCGCCGAAGCCGAGATCGACGAACTCGTCAACCGCGGCGTCGCCGAAGTGGCCGAGGGGGCCGCACTCACCAATCCCGCATGAACGAACTCCTACAGACACGAAATGGAAAGGCTCTATCACCCATGAGTAGACACGCTGTGGACGTGGATGACTCCACGGTCGACACCAATCCGGCCGCGACAGTCCATATGCACGGGCAACATGTGGCAGTCATCACCATGCGCACACCGCCGGCGAACGTGCTGACGGCAAGGCTGCGTCGAGCTCTGCTGGACGTCTTCGACGATCTCGAGAAGGATCTCGATGTCCGGGTGGTGGTAATCGCCAGTGATCAAAAGCATTTCACCGCCGGTGGCGACCTCAGCGAGGATCAGTCGTTGACAGACAACGAGATCCGAGGCTACATCGACGAGGGTTCAGCAGTACTGGATCGCATCGACGGGTTTCGTGTCCCGGTCATCGCGGCAATCAACGGGGGGGCTATCGGTGGTGGTCTGGAGTTCGCTCTGGCGTGCGATCTGCGCATCGCATCGACGGACGCCTTCTTCGTGGCAGCGGGTGTGAATGTCGGTTTGATCGTGTCGTTCTGGCGACTGCCGCGGCTGATCGGCCTAGCACCGGCCAAGGAGATCCTGCTGACCGGCGATCGTTACTCCGCGCAGCAGGCGCTGCGCTGGGGATTGGTGTCGGAGGTGCATGAGCCCGACGAGTTGATGGAGGCCGCACTGGCCAAGGCTGATCGCATTGCAAGCCGCGCGCCGTTGTCCGTAGAGCTGACCAAGCAGTCGGCCAATGAGGCCCTTGACCTCAGTGGTGAGCAGGGCAACGAGCTGCAGGTCGAGCGGTTCATCCGGATGTTTCGGACCCACGACCACAAGGAGGCGCTCGACGCATTCTTCAACCGGCGCGATGCAAGGTTCGAACGCCGATGACGGCAGAGGTCTCAACAGGCGGGGAGCAGGGGCTTTTCGACGGTGTGATCGTCGTCGATCTCACCAGGGCCCTGGCAGGACCGCATGCAACGATGATGCTTGCCGATCTCGGCGCGCGTGTCATCAAGGTGGAACCGCCACATGGCGACGAAAGCCGCGGATGGGGACCCCCTTTCGTGGGGAATGAGCCGATCTCGACCTACTTTCTGAGTTGCAACCGTAACAAGGAGTCGGTGACCGCGGACCTCAAATCCAGTCCAGGACAGCAACTACTGAGCGACCTCATTCGCGTCGCCGACGTGTTGATCGAGAATTTTCGTCCAGGAGTGCTCGCGCGCTTGGGCTTTGACGAAGACACGTTGCGTCAACTGAACCCTCGGTTGATCTTGTGCTCACTCAGCGGATTCGGACACGATGGCCCTGAGTCACAGCGGCCGGGCTACGATCAGATCGTGCAAGGCGAGGCCGGCCTGATGAGCCTCACCGGACCCGACCCTTCGAGTCCCACCAAGGTCGGCGTTCCCATCGCCGATCTACTGACCGGGATGAACGGGGCATTCGCCATCGCCGCTGCCCTGTTCGACGCGGCGCGGCGTCCCGTGCCGCGGGGCCGAACTGTGCGCACAAGTCTGCTCGCCGGCGTCGTGGGTGTACACGCGTATCAGGGCACACGCGTGACCATCGCCGGGCAGTCACCTCGAGCACAGGGCAACCGTCATCCATCGATCGCTCCCTACGGGATGTTTCACACCGCCGATGGTCCTGTGCAGATATCGGTCGGCAACGAGGCGACGTGGCAACGCTTTTGCGACGTGATCGGGCTCGATTCAGCGGACCCCACGTTCGCCGACAACGAACGGCGGGTCAGGAGCGTTGCCGCTCTCGACGAGCTCATCAACGACCGGTTGTCGACGGCCGATGCGGACCACTGGCTGAAGCGTCTCGCCGATGCCGCGGTCCCGGCTGGAAAAGTCCGCAGTCTCGAACAGGTGTACGAGTGGGAGCAGACCCGCTCGCAAGGCCTGGTGATAGAGGTCGACCATCCCGATATCGGCCCCGTCGAACTGACTGGTTCACCCATTCGGGTCGATGATCGACACGAAGCCGGCACTCGCGACAGCCATTCCGCACCGCCGCGGCTCGGCGAGCACAACGACAGCGTTCGTCGCTGGCTGGACGAGCAGCTCCACCAAGTGTCCTGACGGGGCCTCGCGAGCATCGGAGGGGCCTCGTCGATCGGCACGCAGTTGCGGCGACAACAGGGCCGGGTTCGAGTGCTCGAACCCGGCCCTGTTGTCTCGGCGGGCCGGTCGCGGCGTGCCTTGCCCGGGCCCGGTCCGCACTGTTCAGAGCAGTGCCGAGGGTAGGACAACCACCGTCCAGGCGAGGATCGGTGCGACGAGTGCAATGTAGGCGGTGTATTTGAAAAGCGTGCGCTGGAAAGCATCTCGATCAGAAACCTGCGCGTTGGCGAGAACCATGACCCCGTTGCTGGACAGCGGACTCACATCGACGATCACTGCGGCGAACGACACCGCGGCGACGAAAGCGGTGATCTTGATGTCTCCGGACATCAGCAGCGGAGCCGCCAGGGGCAGAACGATCCCGAGAGTTCCAATGGACGAGCCGACCGCTGAGACGACAGCCACTGCGTAACACAGGATGAGTGCCGTCAGCAGAGGTGAGTTCAGCGAGGCGGCGGCGTCGCCGAGAAACTGCAGGGTGCCGTTCTCTCTCAGCACACTCATGTACGTGAGCATGCCGGTGACCAGTAGTACTGCCGACCAGGTGACGTTGTTGACTGCAGGCTTGTGCTTGTTGGGAGCGATCACGAGCAAGATGGCGGCGATCACGATGGCGCAGACGCCGACGTCGATGCTGAAGACCGCGGAGCCGAGCAACAGGGCCAGCATGCCGATCAGAGTGATGACCCTGATGGGGGTGAACCGCGTTCCCTCGATCTCGCTCAGTCGGTCGGCCGGTTCGTGGTGTTCGTTCGGATCACGGTCAGGCATACCGGTGGTGATGACGGACGGTCCGGCTCCGGGTCGCGCGGTGACCGCCTGCTGGCCGGCGGCGGCGCCGGCGGACACGAGTTCACCGCCGCGCGGTTGCGGCGCCGGTTTGTCGCCGATGAAGGTGGAATCCACCTCTTCGGCGGAGATGACGTCGTCTGGACCCGAGCGGAGCAGGTTCCGCCCGCGCGCCACGAAGAGCACCAAAGCGAGCAGGAAGCTCAGGGTCAGCGGAGTGAGGTACAGCGCAAGCGGATTGGTCGGGAGTCCGGCGGACTTCAGCCAGCCGTTGGTGAAGGCGCCGTAGACGGTGATGGGCGAGAATGCTGCGCCGAGTACGCCGTGGCTGATCATGCCGCCCATGAGGAGGGGGTCTATTCTGTGGCGTTTCGCGATCGGCATGGCGATGGGAGCGAGCATGCCCACCGCCAGTACCGATCCCATGGTCATCAGCCCGGCTCCGAGGAAGAACATCAGCCAGACGATCGCCCATCGGCGGCCGCGGACCAGTTTGAGGGCTCCGTGGACCATCAGGTCGACGGTGCCGTTGACCCGAGCGATGCCGAACAGGAGTGTGATGCCGACGATGATGGTGAAGATGTCGCCGGGGAAGAACCCGAAGACATCGTCCATGGACAGTCCGGACAGGGTGCCGCCGATGATGAAAGCAGCGGCGAAGGCAAGAACGCCCATGTTGATGGGCGTCATGGTGCCGATCGCGAATAACGCGATCAGCGCCAGGATCGAGACGGTGTAGACCATCGAGGAGGTCCTTTCGAATGCATCCGGCGGCTGCGGGCGGGTTGTGTCGGGCCACCGCCACGTACCGGAGTAGTGGTGTCGTACGCCTTGTCATTGAAGAGTGACTGCAGTCACATGATCAAGCCAAGGTCGAGCAAAGCGACCAAATGTTCAGCCGACTTTGCTGATGCGCTCCCGATTTGAACCACCTGATCATCCGAGGCCGGTCTCGCGCACAGTTGGACCACTCGTGTGGGACGACTGCAACCAAGCGGTCAGGCCGCAAGTCCTCGAGGCGCGTTCGACGGCTCGTACAGTTCAGAGCTCGTTTCGCACTTTCTCGATGATCGGGATGGTTCGGGGCCAGATGTGGCGGTTGAGCACGATCTCACTGCGTGCGCGCAGCACACCGTCTGTCTTCAAGACCGCGCGGAGCACGGTCTCGAAATGGGCGTTGTCACGAGAGACAAAGCGGCACAGGAGATCACCCTCGCCTGAAACAGTGTTGGCCTCGATGAGCTCGGGGATCGCGGCGAGCCGCTCAAGGGTCTCGTCGACTCTGTTCTGTGCGATGTGGACGTGGACGAAGGCCATGACTGTGTAACCCAGCGGCGAGAGGTTGATCTGTGGCCGCCAACTGACGAGTACGCCTGCGTCCTCCAGCTTCCGGATGCGTGACTGCGCCGTGTTACGGGCGATGTTGAGCCTGCGTGAGAACTCGCGGACCCCCGCTTTGGGGTCTTCGACGATGATGCGCAACAGGTCCAGATCGAGTTTGTCGAACGTGGTCATGACAATCCTTTCTGAAGTCACAATGCTCACAAATAGGCGGTAGCCGCCCCGGCTGTTGATCACTTGGCATAGAAATCTTGTTTGAGCTTTGCTATCGGTATAGCACTTTCTATGGTGTGAGTCACACCGTTGGTCGCGTCAACGAGTCGTTGCAGTCAGCCCCAGCCCGGGCTGTGCGCTCTCACCGCATCGCGCTGCGCACCCTCACCGCGGAAGGAAACCGTATGCCGAAAACCCTCGCCGACAAGATCTGGGCCGAACATCTCGTCCGCTCGTCGGAGACCGAGCCGGATCTGGTCTTCGTCGACATGCACCTGCTCCATGAGGTGAACACCCCGCTGGCATTCGAGAACCTCCGGCGTGCAGGGCGCCAGGTACGACGTCCCGACCTGACGCTCGGGACCATCGATCATCAGAACCCCACCGACGAGGTGTTGCGGACTCTCACGGATCCCGCGGCCGTCGCACAGATCGAACACATGCAGCGCAACTGCGCCGACTTCGGCATCACCCTGTTCGACCGCGGCGACCCCAGGCGGGGTATCGCCCACGTCATCGGCCCAGAGCTCGGCCTGACCCAACCGGGAATGACGATCGTCTGCTGTGATTCCCACACCTCGACCCACGGCGCATTCGGGGCACTGGCCTTCGGCATCGGCACCAGTCAAGTCGAACACGTGCTGGCGACGCAGACCCTGCCCATGTCACCCATGCGAAACATGCGGGTGGTGGTCGATGGACAGCTCCGTCAGGGAGTCACGGCCAAGGACCTGATCCTGGAGATCATCGCGCACATCGGCACCGCGGGTGGACAGGGCCACGTTATCGAGTATCAGGGCGAGGCCATTCGGTCGCTGTCGATGGAGGGCCGCATGACCGTATGCAACATGTCGGTCGAAGCCGGGGCTCGTGCCGGCCTGATAGCGCCGGACGCAACGACATTCGAGTACCTCAGGGGCCGACCGCATGTGCCGCGGGGAGCCGAGTTCGACGCCGAGGCCGAGTACTGGTCGACGCTGCACTCAGACGCCGACGCGGTCTTCGACAAGGAGGTGTTCCTCGACGCAGCGCAGATCGCGCCGCGTGTCTCGTGGGGCACCAACCCCGCGCAGACGGTCGCACTCGACGGCGAGGTCCCGGCGCCGGAGTCGTTCACCGACCCACGAGAGCGTCGCGCCGCAGAACGTGCGCTGAGCTACATGGGCCTGGAGCCCGGAACCCGGATGATCGATGTCACCGTCGATGCCGTGTTCATCGGTTCGTGTACCAATGGTCGAATCGAGGACCTTCGCGAGGTCGCCGAGGTCTGGCGCGGCCGCCGTATCGCTGCCGGTCTCGAGGTCCTGGTGGTCCCCGGGTCAGACGTCGTTCGACGGCAAGCGATCGAAGAAGGCCTCGAGGACATATTCCGCGCAGCCGGCGCGTCTTTGCGTTATTCCGGGTGTTCGCTGTGCGTGGCTCTGAACGAAGACCGACTTCGTCCAGGCCAGCGGACGGCCTCGACGAACAACCGAAATTTCGAGGGTCGACAAGGACCCGGCACGCGTACCCACATCGTCTCTCCTGCAGTCGCCGCGGCAACCGCGATCGCCGGACACATCTGCAGTCCCGCCGACCTCTTGGAGCCGTCCCATGCGTGAGTTCAGCACACACAGTGGAACCGGTGTCCCACTTCGCATCTCTGACATCGACACCGACCAGATCATCCCCGCGCGCTTCTGCGGAGGCGTGAGCAAAGACGGACTCGGAGAAGCGCTTTTCGCCGACTGGCGGACGGACCCCGCGTTCGTTCTCAACCAGGGCAGGTACTCGGGTGCGACCATCCTGGTCGCCGGAGAGAACTTCGGCTGCGGATCGTCGCGTGAATGGGCCGTGTGGGCGTTGCAGGAGTACGGGTTCCGGGTCGTCATCGCTCCTCGATACGGAGACATCTTCCGAGGCAACTCGCTCAAGAACGGTCTGCTGACCGTCGAGATGCCGACAGAGTACGTGGAACGAATGCTGGCGTCTCTGGACGCTGACAGCGACGCTCCGATCACCGTCGATCTCGTCGAGCGGACAATCGCCTTTCGCGATCGTGTCGACGTGTTCGACCTCGATCCCGACACCCGTTGGCGTCTGCTCAACGGCAAGGACGACATCGGGCTGACCGAGCGCCACACCGACGAGATCACGGCCTACGAGCAACGCCGGCGCCCCTGCCGTCCGTCGCTGAAGGCGGAGACGACCAGATGAGCACCATCCCCGAACGCGCCAGACGACCAGGCAACATCGACGACGTCCTGATCGCAACCGAACACATTCAGCGCCACGGCGACGACTTGTCCCGGCGACTGCTCGTTCTGCCCGATATGAGCTCGGCAGTCGCCGACGCGCTCGACGAACTGTGCGTCGGTGCGGTCATCGCTGCTTCCGTTCTGACGCCCGTGTCGCCGGACAGCCGCATCTGCGGGCCGGCAATCACTCTGCGCTACGGACGACTCGACGCAGACGCATCCGGCAACCGGGTCAAGGGTCGGGGACTGCAGTTCGGCGACCGGGATCTCTACGGGCTGGGTAGCCCCGGCGACGTGGCGGTCATGGACTGCTCAGGTGCCACTGATGCGGCAGTGGTCGGAGGGCTCTCGGCGATGTGGGCACAGAAGGCAGGCATCGCTGGATGTGTGGTCGACGGCGCGATTCGGGACACCGACTCCATCCAAGAGACGGGCCACCCGACTTGGAGTCAGACGCGAACACCCCGAGCCGCCCGGTATCGCTACCAAACGCTGGCCATCAACTCTCCGATAGTACTGCAGGGCAACGTCGTACGCCCCGGTGACTACATCGTCGCTGACCGTGACGGCATCTGTGTCATCCCCTTCCACTCCGTGCCAGACGTTGTCGACCACTGCGAAGACGCCCAGCTGCGGGAAGACTGGCTGGCTCAGACCATTCACGCTGCACCCACCCTCGAGGATCTCATCGAGACTCTCGGGTCCGCAGCAGCCACCACGCCCACCTGATCCACCACAAAGGACCTCATTGCCGTGTCCGTCACACCATTGTCAACTGCCGCCAAGAATTTCAGCCTCGACGATCGCTACGTTCTCGATGATGGGCTGGTCTACCTGACCGGTATCCAAGCGCTTGTCCGCAATCTTCGCGACCGTGCCCGACTCGATCAACGCCGCGGACTGAACATCTCCACGTTCGTCTCCGGATACGAAGGTTCCCCGCTTGCGGGATACGACCTGGAGATCGCACGTCGTCGCAAGATGTTCGAGGGCCTCGATTTCGTTCACCAGCCCGCAGTCAACGAGGAACTTGCTGCCACGTCCGTCCTGGGCACTCAAACCGCCGGCCAGGTCGGTCATCTCACCACTGACGGTGTCACCGGCTACTGGTACGGGAAATCGCCTGGGCTGGATCGGGCGTCGGATGCGATCCGACACGCGAACCTGGTCGGCACCTCGCCGACCGGTGGAGCCGTCGCCATCGTCGGCGACGACCCGGCTGGCAAGTCGTCGAGTCTGGCATGCGCTTCTGAAGCCACTCTCGAAGATCTCTTCATCCCGACCCTGTATCCCGCGGACGCTCAGGAAGTCCTCGACTTCGGACTTCACGCCCCGTACCTGTCCCGATTCACCGGCCTGTGGTCGGCGCTCAAGATCGTCACGGCCGTCGCCGACGGTGCGACCACCGCCGTGGTTCACCCTGACCGTGTCGACCCTCGGTTCGGCGATCTGGGCCCCAGTACCTATGTCCCCAACGCCAACCTGGTCGGTCCGTACCTGCTCACGCTCGAACGAAGCATGGTCTACGACCGACTCCCACGCGCACTCGACTACGCACGCATCAACAAGCTGAATCACATCACCGCCCGCGGACCCAGCGACCGTATCGGGATCGTCGCAGCCGGCAAGACCTACCTTGACCTACGTGAGGCGCTGCGAATCCTGGGCCTCGACGACTCCGACCTCAGCAAATACGGCATACGCCTGCTGAAGATCGGAATGATCTACCCGCTTGATCCGGCGATCGTCGAAGCCTTCACCGACGGACTCGAGGAGGTCATCGTCGTCGAGGAGAAACGATCGTTCCTCGAGGCGAGAATGCGCGAGATCCTCTACGGACGGGCCAATTCACCGGTCATCGTGGGCAAGACCGATCCTCGCGGCAGGCAGCTACTGAATGCGTTCGGCGAACTCGATGCCGACCTCGTTGCGCGCGCGCTGGCCAAACGGCTCGGTGACGAGCACCTGATCGAGCCCGCTCGAGCATGGAAAGCCGCGCCCAAGCCTTCGACGATCGCCCTGCCGCTTCTCAATCGCACGCCATACTTCTGTTCGGGTTGTCCCCACAACTCGTCGACGAAGGTCACCGGTGACAGTCTCGTCGGTGGCGGGATCGGTTGCCACGCAATGGTGATGATGATGGACGACAAGCAGGTAGGCGATGTCATCGGCCTCACCCAGATGGGCGGTGAAGGCGCCCAGTGGATCGGAATGCAGCCCTTCCTCTCCGAGAGCCACCTGGTCCAGAATGTCGGCGACGGAACCTTCATGCACTCGGGAAGTCTCGCGCTGCGCGCCGCGGTTGCCGCTGGGGTCAACGTCACCTACAAACTTCTCTACAACGCCACTGTCGCGATGACGGGCGGCCAGGACCCGGTCGGCGCCATGCCGCTCGACCAGATCTGTCGTCTTCTCCTCGCAGAGGGTGTCCGCAAGGTGGTCGTGACCACCGAGGATCGGGACAGGATCAAATCCCTTCGCCTTCCTCGGAACATCGAGATCCGCGATCGAGACGAGTTGATCGAGGTGCAACGCGAACTCGCTGAGCTCTCTGGCGTGACCGTGCTCGTACATGACCAGGAATGCGCGGCCGAGAAGCGTCGTAAACGGAAGCGCGGCAAGTCGGAGACGCCGACGACACGGGTGCTGATCAACGAGCGGATCTGCGAAGGCTGCGGTGACTGTGGCGAAAAGTCGAACTGCTTGTCTGTCCAACCGGTGGACACCGAGTTCGGGCGCAAGACCGCGATCCATCAGTCTTCGTGCAATCTCGACTACTCCTGCCTCAACGGTGATTGCCCGTCTTTCGTCACCGTCACCCCCGGAACGGCCCAGAAATTCGAGTCCGCGCCCGACATCGACGTCGCCACGCTGGTGGCTCCCGAACAGGCGAACCTTTCGGACGCAGAGTTCGGTGTGCGGATAGTCGGCGTGGGTGGCACAGGCGTTGTCACCGTGGCCCAGATCCTGGCCACCGCAGCAGTGATCGACGGCCGTCACGTGCGGAGCCTCGATCAGACAGGGCTGGCGCAGAAGGGCGGAGCGGTGGTCTCCGACCTCAAGATCGCCGCTGATCCCTTCGAAGAAGGGTCCAAACTGTCCCAGGGCGCCTGTGGGCTCTATCTGGTGTGTGACACGCTCGTGGGTACCGACCCGACGAACTTGAAGGTCGTCGACACGAGTTCCACGCAGGCCATCGTGTCCACGACTCAGGTCCCCACCGGGCAGATGGTGATCGACACCTCGGTCACCTTCCCTGAACCAGCCCTGATCCGCGACGCGATCAACAGCAAAGTGCATCGAGCGATCTATCTCGATCCCGCCACCCTGGCGCGTGATCTGTTCGGCGACGAGCAGTACACCAACATGGTGATGGTCGGGGCCGCGTATCAGGCCGGGGCGCTACCGATCTCCGCGGACGCCATCGAGCAGGCCATCACCCTCAACGGGGCAGCCGTCGACACCAACCTGCAGGCATTCCGTCGTGGACGGCAAGCCGTTCATGACCCTGATGCACTCCAGATGACCATCGACGCCACCCGACGCGTCGTCTACACACCGCCACCGTTGTCGACTCATGCCCTCCGGTTTGCGGACACCACCGGAGCGGTGAGCGGGAGCGAACTCAGCCGCCTCGTCGCGGTCCGTGTCGACGAGCTGATCGCCTATCAGGATCTCGACTATGCGCGCAGCTACGCCGACGTCGTCCGGCGTGTTCTCCAGGCCGAAACCGAGGTGGTGCCAGGGCCGGGCTCACCACTCGCCGAAGCCGTCGCCCGAAATCTGTTCAAACTCATGGCGTACAAGGACGAATACGAAGTCGCTCGACTCGCGTTCGATGCCGAGTTCGCAGCAACGCTGCGCGACACATTCGGCGAGGATGCCACCACCCAGATCAGGCTGCATCCACCAGCACTCCGGGCCATGGGGATGAAGAACAAACTGGCTCTGGGTCGTTGGGCACACCCCACCCTGCGAACACTCGCGCGGATGAGGAGGCTACGTGGTAGCAAGCTCGACGTCTTCGGCTACCACCACATCCGAAAGATGGAGCGAGAGCTCATCGTCGAGTACCGCGAGGTCATCTCGACCCTGCTCTCCACTCTTGACGTGGACAATCATGACCGTGCAGTCGCCATAGCCTCGCTACCCGACATGGTGCGCGGGTATGAGCAGATCAAGGTCGACAACGTCGCCACCTACCGTGCAGCGCTCGTCGAACAGCTCGCCGAGTACGACTCGGTCTCCTTTGCGCGGTAGGGGAGTCGATGGGCAGTTCACTCGGACGAGGAGTCGGGGTTGTATGCCACGCCGAGGTCAGGGGGCGGGATGTCCGGCGGGCACCGTGGTCCGGGCGTTGAGTCGGTAGAGCGAACAGATCGCGTCCACGACATCCGGGTGCGTGCCGAGCGGCCCGGCCACGAGGGTCTCGTCGACGATGGAATCGAGGGCGCGCTCGACCCGATCGGTGAGCAACCCCGCCGAAAGGAAGTACGGACTCAGGGCGATCCGGCGGGCTCCACCGGAGCGCAGGCGGCGCACCGCGGAGGCCAGCACACGATCGCCGGTGCCGAGCTTGGTCGCGAAGACGACTTCCACGGGCCGGTGCAGTCGCGTCGACAACTCGAGCGCCCGGAGACGGACGGAACGGTCCGCATCGGGGTCGGACGAACCCACCGCCGACAGGATCACGCCGTCATGTGGTCCCAGACCGGCCTCGACGAGCCGATCGGCCATGGCGCCGGTCAGCGATCGCGTCCCCATGACCTCGGTCTGGCGGGCGGACGGGTGACTCGCGGCGATGATCGAGGGGAGATCGATCTTGTGGTGGAAGCCTGCCGACAGCAGCATCGGCACGACGATCGTGTCGCCATCGCCGCCCGCGGAGGTGCGCAGCCCCCGGAGCACGTCACCGACGAGTGGTTCGTCGAGGTCGAGGTAGGACAGGATCACCTCGACGCCAGGCAGCTGCGCCGCCACGGCGTCGCGCACACGGCGCGCGGTCGCGCCGAAGCGCGGATCGCGGCTGCCGTGTGCGACGAGAACGAGAGTCGGTGTCACACCAGCTCTTTGAGATGCAGCGGCGCCAGTGCGTCGCCGACGAGCCCCGCGGCCAGTGTGTTGCCGCCCTGCGGGTCGATGAGCAGGAAGCTGCCCGACTCGCGGTTGACCTGGTAGTCGTCGGCGGGGATCGGCTCGGCGGTCTGCACCGAGATGCGCACGATCTGATTGAGCTCCACTGAGTCCGGGGCGTCGACGAGCGCGAGGTTCTGCTCGTCGAACTGCGCGTCGAGTGCGCTGACAATCGCCTGGGTGGTCTTGGTGCCGTGTTTGAGCAGCAGTCGCGCGCCCGCCCGCAACGGCTTCTCGGCCAGCCAGCACACGGTCGCGGTGAACTGCTGCAACGGCTCCGGAGCGTCGGCGACCGCGGCGATCAGATCGCCGCGCGAGATGTCGACGTCGTCGGCGAGCAGGATGGTGACGCTGCGTCCGGTGTGTGCGGTCGCGAGTTGTCCGTCGGCGGTGTCGATCTGGCTGACGGTGGTCCGTTGCCCCGACGGCAGGACGACCACCTCGTCGCCGACGGAGACCCGGCCGGCGGCGATCTGACCCGCGTATCCGCGGTAGTCGGGGTACTCCGGCGTACGAGGACGGATGACGTACTGCACGGGGAAGCGCAGACCGACGTCTTTGCGCTCCACCAGATTCGGCACTGTCTCGAGATGCTCGATGAGTGTCGGGCCGTCGTAGAACGCGGTGGTCTCCGAACGGATCGCCACGTTGTCGCCGTGTAATGCCGACACCGGGATGGCGGTGACCTGCTCGTCGGTCCAGCCCAGCGACCGGGTGAGTTCGGCGAACTCGGCGGAGATCTCGGCGAACACCGACGCCTGATCCGAGACGAGGTCGATCTTGTTGACCGCGAGCACCAGCTGCGGGACGCCGAGCAGCGCCATCACCGCCGCGTGGCGGCGGGTCTGGGCGACGACGCCGGTCCGGGCGTCGACCAGCAGGATCACCAGCTGCGCGGTGGACGCCCCGGACACGGTGTTGCGCGTGTACTGCACGTGGCCGGGAGTGTCGGCGAGGACGAACGACCGCGCGGGCGTGGCGAAGTAGCGGTAGGCGACATCGATGGTGATGCCCTGCTCGCGCTCGGCCCGCAACCCGTCGACGAGCAAGGACAGGTCCGGGGTGTCGAGGCCACGATCCACCGATGCCTTCGTGACGGCATCGATCTGATCGGCCAACACGGACTTGGTGTCGTACAGCAGCCGGCCGACGAGCGTCGACTTACCGTCGTCGACGCTGCCCGCGGTGGCGATGCGGAGGAGATCAGGGGCGTGCTTCATCAGAAATATCCTTCGCGCTTACGGTCTTCCATGGCGGCCTCGGAGACCCGGTCGTCGCCACGGGTCGCGCCTCGTTCGGTGAGCCGCGACGCGGCGACCTCGGCGAGCACGGCCTCGTTGTCGGCGGCGTCCGAGAGCACCGCTCCGGTCGACGAGCCGTCGCCGACGGTGCGGTAGCGAACCGACAGGCGTTGCAGCTCTTCACCTTCGCGCGGTCCGCCCCACACCCCTGAGGTCATCCACATGCCGTCGCGCTGGAACACCTCGCGCTCATGGGCGTAGTAGATCGACGGGAGGAGTACCTGTTCCCGGGCGATGTAGCGCCAGATGTCGAGCTCGGTCCAGTTCGACAGCGGGAACACCCGCACGTGCTCACCCG
The DNA here is from genome assembly GCF_000143885.2 of Gordonia sp. KTR9. Taxonomy (NCBI): domain Bacteria; kingdom Bacillati; phylum Actinomycetota; class Actinomycetes; order Mycobacteriales; family Gordoniaceae; genus Gordonia; species Gordonia sp. KTR9. The sequence continues at coordinate 3,644,016 of NC_018581.1, read as the reverse complement.
GTGCGTGGCGGCCGTTGTAGAGGTTCCACAGCTCGGGGCGCTGGCGCTTCGGGTCCCACTGGCCGAAGGCGTTGCGCAGCGAGAAGATCCGCTCCTTCGCGCGAGACCGTTCCTCGTCGCGACGACCGCCGCCGAACACCGCGTCGAAACGGTTCTCGGTGATCGCGTCGAGCAGGGGGATCGTCTGCAGCGGGTTGCGCACACCGTCGGGGCGTTCGGTGAGGCGCCCGTCGGCGAGGTAGTCCTCGACCTTGGCGACGTGCAACCGCAGGTTGTGCCGTGCCACGACCTGGTCGCGGAACTCGAGGACCTCGGGCAGGTTGTGGCCGGTGTCGACGTGCAGCAACGAGAAGGGCAGCGGCGCAGGCCAGAATGCCTTCAGCGCCACGTGCAGGAGCACGGTCGAGTCCTTGCCGCCGGAGAACAGGATCACCGGACGCTCGAACTCGCCCGCGACCTCACGGAAGATGTGGATCGCCTCGGACTCCAAGGCGTCGAGTGTGGTGAACTCGTCGGCCTCGGCGACGACGCCGGATGCCTGCGGAACGGACGGTGTTTCGGTCACGGTCATGCGTGCAGCCCACATTCTGTCTTGGCGCGACCGGCCCAGCGGCCGCTGCGCGGATCGGATCCGGGTTCGGGTTTGGCGGTGCACGGTGCGCACCCGATGGAGGGATATCCCTCGTCGACAAGCGGATTCACCAGCACTCCGTTGGAGTCGATGTAGTCCTGCATCGTCTCGTCGGACCAGGCCGCGATCGGATTGATCTTCACCAGTCCGAAGCCTTCGTCGAAGGAGATGAGCGGGGCGTTGGCCCGCGTCGGCGCCTCCACGCGACGAATCCCGGTGATCCATGCGTCGTAACCGGCGAGGCCCGCCTTCAGCGGCACGACCTTGCGCAGGCGGCAGCATTCTCCCGGGTCGCGGGCGAAGAGGTTGCGGCCCAAGAGCTCATCCTGCTCGGCGACGCTGTGCTCGGGTGTCAGGTTCACCATCTCGACGCCGTAGACCTGCTCGACGGCGTCCCGGGTGCCGATCGTCTCGGCGAAGTGGTAGCCGGTGTCGAGGAAGAGCACCTTGACCGGGTCGCCGTCGAGGAGATCGCGGTCGATGTTCTTCACGGCGAGATCGACGAGGGCCGCGTCCTGCATGTTCGACGCGACGACGAAGTTGGTGCCGAAGGTCTGTGCGGTCCAGCGGATCAGTTCCTCGGGGGTCGCGTCGGAACCGAGGTCCGCAGCGCCCTTCTCCGCGATGTCGCGCAGCTGGTCTTCGCTGAAGCGTCGTCCCGGTGCCCTGGTGGTGGTCTCGATGGTCATCGCAGTGCCTCCTCGTCGGCACGAACGGCCCACTGCGCGAACCGTTCGCCCTCTTCGCGCTGGTCGACGAAGTTGCGGACCACGCGCTCGATGTAATCGCCCAATTCGGTGCCCAGCACCTTGTGCTGACGCAGTTTGCGACCGAAACCCGAATCCAGCCCGAGGCTGCCCCCGAGGTGGACCTGGAAGCCGTCGGTCTGGTTGCCGTCCGCGTCCTCGACGAGCTGTCCCTTGAAACCGATGTCGGCGATCTGCGACCGCCCGCAGGAGTTGGGGCAACCGTTGATGTTCACCGTGATCGGCACGTCGAGCTTCGCGTTGATGTCCTCGAGCCGCTCGTCCAGTTCCGGGGCGAGGACCTGCGAACGCTTGCGGGTCTCGGTGAAGGAGAGCTTGCAGAACTCGATACCGCTGCACGCCAGGAGGTTCCGGCGCCAACGTGTCGGCCGGCCGTGCAGGCCGAGCGGCTTGAGCTCGTCGATCAGCCAATCCACCTTGTCGTCGGGGACGTCGAGGACGATCAGCTTCTGGTACGGGGTGAAGCGGACGCGGTCGGACCCGGCCGCGGCGACGGCTTCCGCGGCCTTGGTCAGGATCGTGCCCGAGACGCGTCCGGCGATGGGGGAGAAGCCGATCGCGTTGAGTCCGTTGCGCAGCTTCTGCACGCCGATGTGGTCGATCGGGCGTTCGGGCTGTTCCGGTGCCGGACCATCGATGAGCTTGCGGCCCAGGTACTCGTCCTCGAGCACCTGCCGGAACTTCTCGATGCCCCAGTCCTTGACGAGGAACTTCAGGCGGGCCTTCGCGCGCAGCCGTCGGTAGCCGTAGTCGCGGAAGAGTGCGACCACGGCCTCCCACACATCGGGCACCTCATCGAGCGGGACCCAGGCGCCGACGCGCTGGGCGAGCATCGGGTTGGTGGACAGTCCGCCGCCGACCCAGAGATCGAGGCCGGGGCCGTGCTCGGGATGGACCACGCCGACGAAGGCGACGTCGTTGATCTCGTGCACCACGTCCTGCTGGCCCGAGATCGCGGTCTTGAACTTGCGCGGCAGGTTGGAGTACTTCGGATCGCCGATGTAGCGGCGGACGATCTCGTCGATGGCCGGGGTGGGGTCGAGGACCTCGTCGAGGGATTCTCCGGCGAGGGGCGAACCCAGGACGACGCGTGGGCAGTCGCCGCACGCCTCGGTGGTCTTGAGCCCGACACCTTCGAGGCGCTCCCAGATCGTCGGGACGTCCTCGATCCGAATCCAGTGGTACTGGACGTTCTCGCGGTCGGAGAGGTCGGCGGTGTCGCGGGCGAACTCGGTGGAGATCTCACCGAGGGTGCGCAGCTGCTCGACGTTGAGCGCGCCGGCGTCGCAGCGCACCCGCATCATGAAGTGGCTGTCCTCGAGGATGTCGATGTTCTCGTCGCCGGTCCAGGTGCCGTCGTAGCCCTCGGCGCGCTGGGTGTACAGGCCCCACCAGCGCATCCGGCCGCGCAGATCCTGTTTGTCGATCGAGTCGAAGCCCTGCTTGGAGTAGATGTTCTCGATGCGCGCGCGCACGTTGAGCGGGTTGTCGTCCTTCTTGACCTGCTCGTTCGGGTTCAGCGGCTCGCGGTAACCGAGTTTCCACTGGCCCTCGGCACGGCGCTTGGCCGGACGGGCCTTACGGGCCGGCCGCGCGGGCTTCCCGGCGGCAGGAGCTGCGGAGGCAGCCTCGTTCGGTGCACCCGGGCCGGAAGCGGCCGGGGCGTCGGTGGTGGACGTCATGAACTCTCCTGTGCCGGCGCACAGGGCCGGCGTTCGTTGCACGAGTTACGGGCTGAAACGTGCCGGCATCCCCTGTCTGAACAGGGACGATTCGGGGCCGAGACGTCGCTAGATGCGACAGAAAGCGCTGTTGACGCGCTTGAGATCAATGTGGCGTCGAGCTGCGAGCCACACCCCGGGGAAAATCACGCGGTCCATAGTGCCACGCTCCGCATCGGCTCGTCTACTTGGGGTTATTTTCCATCATCATGAGGGAAACCGGGCGGGACGGTCCCTACCTGAGCGGCACAACGCCGCGGATGGGGGAATCTGTTCCCGGAGGGACCGGCGATTTCCGGCATGTCGGTGCGATCGGCATGATGGGAAGGATGAACCTCGACCTCGCAGCGCCGGCGGAATCGTTGGTCGCGGCCGCCTGCGCCGAGGTCGACCCGGACGTGCCCCTCGCGCTCTACCTGCACGTCCCGTTCTGTGCGACCCGGTGCGGATACTGCGACTTCAACACCTACACCGCCGGCGAACTCGGGTCCTCGTCCTCGCCGGACTCGTGGCAGGAGGCGGTCGCCCGCGAGCTGGAGACCGCGGCGCGGATGCTGACGCCGAGCCGCCCGGTCTCGACGATCTTCGTCGGCGGCGGCACACCGTCGCTCCTCGGTGGCGCCGGTCTCACGCGGCTACTCGACGCGGTCCGGGCGAACTTCGATCTGTCCGGCAACGTCGAGATCACCACCGAGTCCAACCCGGAGTCGACCTCAGCCGAGTTCTTCGACGACCTCCGGTCGGCCGGATTCACCCGGATCTCGCTCGGTATGCAATCGGCGGCCGAGCACGTGCTGAGACTGCTCGACCGCACGCACACCCCGGGCCGGGCCGTCGCGGCCGCGCGAGAGGCACGGGCGGCCGGATTCGACCACGTGAACCTCGACCTGATCTACGGAACGCCCGGCGAGACCGACGCGGACCTGAATGCCACCGTCGACGCCGTGCTGGATGCCGGTGTCGACCACGTGTCCGCCTACGCGCTGATCGTCGAGGACGGCACCGCGCTGGCGCGCCGGATCCGACGTGGGGAGATGCCCGCTCCCGACGACGACGTCCTCGCCGACCGCTACCAGATCCTCGACCGCCGCCTGCGCGCCGACGGCCTCGACTGGTACGAGGTGTCGAACTGGGCACGCGGCGACGACTCGGTGTGCCGCCACAACATCGCCTACTGGCACAGCCATGACTGGTGGGGCATCGGTCCCGGGGCGCATTCCCATGTCGCCGGTGTCCGTTGGCTCAACGCCAAACATCCTGCGCGCTACTCGAAGTCGCTGTCGGAGGGCGTTCTGCCGATCGCGTCGGCAGAGCAGTTGACCGCCGAGGACCGGCACCTCGAGGCCGTCATGCTGACCACGCGGTGCCGGAGCGGGCTGCCGCGCGATCTCCTCGACGACGCCGAGACCGCGCATGCCGAGCAGCTCTGCGCCTACGGTCTGCTGAGCGCGAGCGCCGATGCCTACGTGCTCACCGACGCGGGCCGGTTGCTTGCCGACGGAGTGATCCGCCGCGTGCTCTGGGGCTGATGCGCGACCAGGCGTACGGCTACCAACTCTGATCGGGGCGAGGCGGACTCGTCCATCCCGTCGATCGGGCACCACGACGGTGCGCGCCCGCGCCATCGGGTGCGGTCGGCGGCCGACGTGCCGGGATCTCGGCGGTGTCCTCGAGCTGCTGGTCCAGCGGCTTGGCCGTCTCGGTCAGGTCCAGGGCGTCGAGGTCGAGCGTGCGCGCGTGGATGATGTGGCGGTTCCGCAGCGCCGACCGAACCGCGCGGTGCAACCCGTCCTCGAGGTAGAGCTCGCCCTCCCACCGCACGACGTGGGCGAAGAGGTCGCCGTAGAAGGTGGAGTCCTCGCTGAGGAGTTTGTCCAGGGCGAGGACCTTGGTGATCGGGATCAGCTGGTCGAGCCGGAGTTGTCGCGGCGGGATCTTGGCCCAGCCCCGCGTCGACAACCCGTGGTCGGGGTAGGGCTTGCCCTCCCGCACCCCCTTGAAGATCATGCGAACTCCTCCGACGCCCGTCCTCGACGATTGCTGCTCTTCGGCGACGCGTCGACGGTCAGTGCGCGACACCACGCCGTGACACGGTGATCGCGATCCCGTTTCGTACTATGGAACGCACCCAACTGTATGACAGGGGTCCGAGTCAGGAGGTGTACCGCGTGTCTACCACCGATGATCGTCGCTTCGAGATCTTGCGTGCGATCGTGACCGACTACGTCGACACGCAGGAGCCGATCGGTTCGAAGGCGCTCGTGGAGCGTCATCAGCTGGGAGTGTCGAGCGCCACCGTCCGCAACGACATGGCGGTGCTGGAGGCGGAGGGGTACATCACCCAGCCGCACACCAGCTCCGGCCGGGTGCCCACCGACAAGGGATACCGGATGTTCGTCGACCGGATCAGCGAGATCAAACCGCTGTCGGCCGCCGAGCGCCGCGCGATCCTCTCGGTACTCGATTCCGGCGTCGACCTCGACGATGTGCTCCGCCGGTCCGTGCGGCTCCTCGCCCAGCTGACGCGGCAGGTCGCGGTCATCCAGTACCCGGTGCTCTCGGCGGCGACCGTGCGTCATCTCGAGGTCGTCACCCTTTCGCCATCGCGTCTGCTGCTGGTCGTCATCGTCGACAACGGCCGGGTCGAACAGCGGATGGTGGCACTGAACGAAGACCACGACGAGGACGAGATCGCCCGGTTGCGCGATCTGTTCTCGGCCGCACTGCACGGCAAACGACTCGAAGCCGCGTCGGCCGCGGTGGCCGAGCTCGCCAACTCCGCGCCCGAGGATCTGCGCGGTGCGGTACTCAACATCGCGACCGTGCTGGTCGAGACCCTCGTCGAACGCGGCGACGACCGGCTGGTGCTCGGCGGCACGTCGAATCTCGCCCGCTCGGCAGCCGACTTCACGCCCGTGGTCGGCGGTATGGACACCGTTCTGGAGGCACTCGAGGAGCAGGTGGTCGTGCTCAAGATCCTCGCGACGACGCAGGACATGGGCCAGGTCACGGTGCAGATCGGCGAGGAGACCCGGACCGAGAACCTGCGTGGGACCTCGGTGGTGTCGACAGGGTACGGTGCATCGGGAACCGTGTTCGGCGGCGTCGGTGTGCTCGGCCCCACACGGATGGACTACCCGGGAACGATTGCCTCGGTGGCGGCCGTTGCCAAGTACATCGGCGAGGTGCTCGCCGAACGATGACCGCAGATTTCCCATGACCGCCGCTCGGCAGGCCGCTGTTCGGCGGCCCGCTACGTGGACGACGGCGGCCGCGCGCGAAGCAGCGTCGATGATCGGCGGTCGGGACGGCTCCCCGTACGGGTCCCGCGCGATCGTCAGAGCACACGCCGCCAGGCACCAACTGAGACCGAAGGATCACTACAACCGTGGCACGTGACTATTACGCAATCCTGGGTGTGGCGAAGGGCGCCAGTGATCAGGAACTCAAGCGCGCCTACCGCAAGAAGGCGCGCGAGTTGCACCCCGACGTCAATCCGGGCAAGGAAGACGAGTTCAAAGAGGTAAGCACCGCCTACGAGGTGCTGACCGACCCGGAGAAGCGACGCATCGTCGACGCCGGCGGCGACCCGTTGGCCGGCGCCGGTGCGGGCGGCTTCGGCGGTTTCAGTGGCGGCGGCGGGGGATTCGGCGACGTCTTCGAGGCGTTCTTCGGCAACGGCGGCGCCTTCGGCGGTGGCGGTGGGTTCGGTTCGGGTCGCGGGCCCAAGTCGCGGGTCCAGCCGGGCGAGCCTGCACTGGTGAACCTGACCCTGGATCTCGCCGAGTGCGCGAAGGGGGTCGCCAAGGAGATCACCGTCGACACCGCGATCCTCTGCGATGTGTGCACCGGCTCGGGCACCAACGGTGACAGCAAGCCGGTGACCTGTGACATCTGCAAGGGCGCCGGAGAAATCCAGTCGGTGCAGCGCTCGTTCCTCGGCCAGGTCATGACCGTGCGCGAGTGCCCGACCTGTCACGGCGTCGGCGAGGTCATCCCCGATCCGTGTCACAAGTGCGGCGGCGACGGACGCTACCGCTCGCGGCGCACCATGACCGTGCGTATCCCCGCCGGGATCGAGAACGGCATGCGCGTGCGTCTCACCGGCCAGGGTGAGGTCGGTCTGGGCGGCGGTCCCGCGGGCGACCTGTACGTCGAGGTCTCCGAGCGTCCGCACGAGGTGTTCCTGCGCGACAAGGACGACCTGCACTGCACCGTCAAGGTGCCGATGGCCGACGCGGCGCTCGGTGCCGAGTTCGAGGTGGAGACCATTCTCGGGGACCCGGTCACCGTGACGGTCGCACCCGGCACCCAGCCGGGGCAGATCGTGAAACTGCGGGGACAGGGCATGCCGCACGTCAGTTCCGGCGTGCGCGGCACCATGCACGTCCACCTCGACGTCGTCGTACCGACCAGGCTCGATGCGGCACAGACCGAGGCGCTGAAGAAGTACCGCAAGATCGCCGCCGACGAGATCGAGGTGGTCAACACCTCGGCTGCCGCGGCGCCGGGCGGCCTCTTCTCGCGGCTGCGCAACGCGTTCGCCGGGAAGTAGACCCGGCGTGGCGGTGGGGTCCTGGCGCGGGTGCTCGGCCCGGACGGCGGGTGTGCGGTGAGTCCTCCGCTGTTCTGGGCGGATTCCGTGCCCGCGCCCGGGGCGGATCTGACCCTGAGCGGACCCGAGGGCCGTCACGCCGTGACCGTCGCCCGGCTCGGGGTCGGCGAGCGGATCCTCGTCGGCGACGGCGCCGGTTCGGTGGCCGGTTGCGAGATCCGGGAGATCGTCGCCAAGGACACGCTGGTCGCAGCCGTGCACGACCTGTCCTTCGAGGCACGCCCCACCCCGCAGGTGACGCTGGTGCAGGCGCTGCCGAAGTCCGAACGCTCCGAGCTCGCGGTCGACCTCGCCACCGAGGCCGGCGTCAACGTGATCGTGCCCTGGCAGGCGCTGCGGTGCGTGTCGCGATGGACGGGCAAGGCGGACAAGGGCGTCGGCAAATGGCGGGCCGCGGCGTCGGCCGCCGCCAAGCAGAGTCGTCGCCCGTGGATTCCGGAGGTCACCGACCTCGCGACCACCATCGACGTCCGTGCCCGCTGCGCCGACGTCGTGACCAGGGGCGGCGTCGTCGCCGTCCTACACGAGGAGGCCGCGCAGCCCCTCGCGCGACTACCCCTCGCCGACGCCGCCGAGATCGTGCTCGTGGTCGGGCCCGAGGGCGGTCTCGACGGCGGAGAGATCGCGGACCTGACCGCGCTCGGTGCGCAGTCGGTCGTGCTGGGCCCGGAGGTGCTGCGCACGTCGACGGCAGCCGCGGTGGCTCTCGGCGCGATCGGGGTGCTCACCCGTCGGTGGACGCGATGAGCGTCGTCGGACGCCGCTCCGTGCGTCGAACGAAGATCGACTATGGCCCGGCGCCTTCACAATTCGGCCACCTGTACGTGCCCTCCGACGGTCTCGACGCGACGTCGCCCGCGCGGCTGGTCGTACTCGTGCACGGCGGCTCCTGGTCCGTCGAATTCGGTTCGACGACGCAGACCGCCATCGCCCGCATGCTCGCCGAGCGTGGGGCGGCGGTGTGGAACATCGAATACCGGCGGGTCGGTGAGGAAGGCGGCGGATGGCCGAACACCGGCCGCGATGTCATCGACGCGCTCGGTGCTCTCGACGGACCCGTCCGTGACCTGCTCCCGGCCGGTGGCGTCGACTTCTCCTCGACGGCGGTCGTGGGGCATTCGGCGGGTGGCCAGCTCGCGGTGTGGGCCGTCGGGCAGCTCGGCGCGCGCACCGCAACGGCCACCATCACCACCGTCGTCGCCCAGGCGGCCGTGCTCGACACCGTCGGTGCGGCCGACCGAGAGTCGGTGCGGGCGTTCATGGGTCGGCCGTTCAGCGAGTCGCCGCGCCGGTACCGCGACGCCTCGCCGCTGCTGGCGCCCGTCGTCGACGCCCACGTCGTGGCGATACACGGTGAGACCGACGAACTCATCCCCATCGAGTCCAGTAGGCGGTACGTCGACGCCGCGATCGAGCGCGGACAGTCCGCGGAGTTCCTCGCCGTTCCCGGTGAGGGACACGACGCCTTCGTCGACCCACGCAGCGTGTGCACGCGGCAGACGATCCGGGTGCTGGGGATCTGACGGAAATATTGCCTGCTGATCGGCTGTTGCACCGCGATACACTGACCACACCTCTGCGGGCCGCGATCGCGACGCGCAGGGACATCCAGATCAGAACATCCAGAACAGAACACCAGGAGTGATTTCATACGTGAGTGACGACAACCCCGACCAGAGCGGGCAATCCAGCCGTACGCAGCCGCGCCGGTCTGGGGTCACATCCACTGTCGAAGTCTCTCCCGGAGTCGTGTTCGGGCTGCTCGGCGCCAGTGACGTCAACCTGCGTACCCTTGAGCAGCTCTTGCCCGCCGACATCCACGTCCGTGGCAACCAGGTGACCCTGACCGGTGAACCCGCCGACGTCGCCGGCTCCGAGCGTGTCATCGCCGAACTCGTCGACCTCGTCGGCCGGGGGACCCCGCTGACACCCGATCTCGTCCGGCACAGCGTGTCCATGCTGTCCGACGGCACCGAGGAGTCGCCGGCCGACGTGCTGTCGCTCGACATCCTGTCGCGCCGGGGCAAGACGATCCGACCCAAGACGCTCAACCAGAAGCACTACGTCGACGCCATCGACAAGCACACCATCGTGTTCGGTCTGGGTCCGGCCGGTACCGGCAAGACCTACCTGGCGATGGCCAAGGCGGTCCAGGCGCTGCAGTCGAAATCGGTCAACCGCATCATCCTGACGCGGCCGGCGGTCGAGGCCGGCGAACGCCTCGGCTTCCTGCCGGGCACGTTGAGCGAGAAGATCGACCCCTACCTGCGCCCGCTGTACGACGCGCTGCACGACATGATGGATCCCGAGGCGATCCCGAAGCTGATGGCAGCCGGGGTCATCGAGGTCGCGCCGTTGGCCTACATGCGCGGCCGCACGCTCAACGACGCGTTCATCATCCTCGACGAGGCGCAGAACACGACGAGTGAGCAGATGAAGATGTTCCTGACCCGTCTCGGCTTCGGTTCCAAGGTCGTCGTCACCGGCGACGTCACCCAGGTGGACCTGCCGGGCGGTGCGCGTAGCGGACTCCTCGCCGCCTCGGAGATCCTGGAAGGGATCGACGACATCCACTTCTCCCGGCTCACCAGCCAGGACGTGGTCCGGCACCGGTTGGTCGCCGACATCGTCGACGCCTACGGACGGGCCGAGGAGGCGCAGCGAGGACTGCCCAACACGGCACTCGGCGGCAACCGTGCCGCACGTCGGGCCGCCGCGCAGGGACGTCGTTCATGAGCATCGAACTGGCCAACGAATCCGGGGTCGAGGTTCCGGCCGAGCTGATCATCGACGCCGCACGCTTCGCGGTGAACGCGATGGACGTCAATCCGGCGGCGCTGCTGTCGGTGCTGTGCGTCGACGAGGACACCATGGCGGACATGCACGTGCAGTGGATGGACCTGCCCGGTCCGACCGACGTGATGAGCTTCCCGATGGACGAACTGGTGCCCGGCGGGCGGCCGGACGCGACCGACCCCGGCCCGGCGATCCTCGGTGACATCGTGCTGTGCCCCGATTTCGCCCGGAAGCAGGCGCGCGAGGCGAAACGGTCCTTCGAGCACGAGCTGGCGATGCTGACGATCCACGGGGTGCTCCACCTTCTCGGCTACGACCACGCCGAGCCGGAGGAGGAGCGCGAGATGTTCGGGCTGCAGAACCGGATTCTCGACGCGTTCTACGCCGAACGCCACCGACGTGCCCAGGAGCAACGACAGACCGACCGCGATTCGCGGTTGCTGACCAACATCGGCTTCACCGGTCCCGAGGGCGGGTCGCCTGCCCCCGGCGCCCCGACCCGGTCCGAGGAGGACCGAGGGTGACCTCTGATTACTGGTTCATCGTGGCCGCAGTCGTGTTGATCGGGGTCGGCGGGGTGTTCGCGGCGGTCGACACCGCGGTGTCCACGGTGTCGAACGCCCGGGTGGACGACATGGTCCGGGAGGGGCGCGCTGGTGCCCGCCGCCTGGCGGGCATCCTCGGTGCACGCGCGACCTACGTCGGGCTCGTGGTGCTTCTCCGCGTGGTGTGCGAGACCGCGGCCGTGGCGCTCGTCGCGGTCGCCGCGACACAGCTGATCGGCGTCGGCGGGGGACTCGCGGTGGCCATCGCCGCCATGGCAGTCGTCTCGTACGTCGCCGTGGGCGTCGGCCCGCGCACCCTGGGCCGGCAGCACGCGTACACGATCGCGCTCGCCTCGTCGTACCCGCTGTTCGCGCTGGGAGTGCTGCTCAAACCGCTGACCCGTCTCCTGATACTGATCGGTAACGCCCTCACCCCGGGTCGCGGGTTCCGCAACGGCCCGTTCGCCACCGAGATCGAGCTGCGTGAGGTCGTCGACCTCGCGGAGGCCTCCGGTGTCGTCGCGGCCGACGAGCGCCGCATGATCCAGTCGGTGTTCGACCTCGGCGACACGAGCGCCCGCGAGGTGATGGTGCCGCGCCCGGAGATGGTGTGGATCGAGGCCGACAAGACCGCCCTGCAGGCCACGAGCCTCGCGACGCGGTCCGGGCACTCGCGGATCCCGGTGATCGGCGAGAACACCGACGACGTCCTGGGCATCGTGTATCTCAAGGACCTGGTGGCCCGGACGGTCGCCCAGCGCGTCGACCCCACGACCCTGCGCGTGGTCGACGTGATGCGCGACGCCGAGTTCATCCCCGATTCCAAACCACTCGACCGTGTCCTCGCCGACATGCAGCGCGAGCGCAATCACATGGCGATGCTCGTCGACGAGTACGGCGGTATCGCCGGGCTGGTGACCATCGAGGACGTGCTGGAGGAGATCGTCGGCGAGATCACCGACGAGTACGACACCGACGAGCTCGCGCCGGTCGAGGACCTCGGCGACGGGTCCTACCGGGTGTCGGCGCGGCTGCCGGTGGAAGATCTCGGTGAACTGTTCGACGTCGAGATCGCCGAGGAAGAGGTCGAGACGGTCGGCGGACTCGTCGGCCTCGAGCTGGGCCGCGTGCCGCTGCCCGGCGCCCGGGTCGAGTCGCACGGACTGCAACTGGTGGCCGAGGGCGGTCCCAATCGCCAAGGGCGCCAACGCATCATCACGGTGCTCGTGACACGGGTCCCCGGCGCGGAAGAAGATTCGCGAGGCGACGAGCACCGTGGCAACTCGAACCGATCGCACGGACGTTCCGACCGTGCCGCGGGCCGCGACCACGAGGACGAACGGCGAACCGAGCGCGCGGCGAGAGACAAGGGCGGCGACGACCCGGCTGTGGACTCCGCCGATCGCGACAGGGCAGACGACTCGAGAGCAAGGATGAACCAGTGACCGAGACCCTCACCGACGAGGATCGCAAGCTCGTGGTGCTCGCCCGGGGTGCGCTGGCGCGTGCCGAGTCGCCCTCGGGCGCCGCGGTTCGGGACGGTGACGGCCGCACCTACGCCGGGGCCGACGTGCGGACCCGCACCCTGACCCTCACCGGGTTGCAGGTGGCGGTGGCGTCCGCGATCTCGAGCGGGGCCCGCACCTTCGAGGCGGCAGTCATCGTCAACGGTGCGCCCGACGACCCGGGTCTGGACACCCTGCACGAGCTCAGCCCGGAGGCGTACGCGGTCCTCACCGACACCGCGGGTGCACCGCAACAGCGCATCGGGCGTGCGGATGCCTGAGTTCCGTTCGGGTTTCGTCTGTTTCGTGGGGCGTCCCAACACCGGCAAGTCCACGCTCACCAATGCCCTGGTCGGCGAGAAGATCGCGATCACCTCCAATCGCCCGCAGACCACCCGCCACACCATCCGCGGGATCGTCAACCGGCCCGATGCCCAGCTGATCCTCGTCGACACCCCCGGCCTCCATCGCCCGCGTACCCTGCTGGGTCAGCGCCTGAACGATCTCGTCCGCGACACCTACTCCGAGGTCGACGTGATCGGTGTTTGCATCCCCGCCGACGAGGCGATCGGGCCGGGTGACCGCTGGATCATCTCGCAGGTCCGCGAGATGGCACCCCGCACGACGATCGTCGGTGTGGTCACCAAGATCGACCGCGTCGGTCCGGAGCAGGTCGCCAAACAGCTGCTCGCGCTCTCCGCGGTCCTCGGACCCGACTCGGAGGTGGTCCCGGTGTCGGCGAAGTCGGGCAAGCAGCTCGACGTGCTGTCCGACGTGCTCGTCGGCCTCATGGAAGAGGGGCCGGCCTTCTACCCGGACGGCGAACTCACCGACGAACCCGAGCAGGTGCTGATGGCGGAGTTCATCCGCGAAGCCGCGCTCGAGGGTGTGCACGACGAGTTGCCGCACTCGCTCGCCGTCGTCATCGAGGAGGTCATCGACCGGGAGGACCGGGATCCCGAGCTTCCGCCGATGGTCGACGTCCACGCCGTGCTGTTCGTCGAGCGCGACAGCCAGAAGGGCATCATCATCGGCCGCAAGGGCGCGCGGCTGAAAGAGGTGGGTACAGTTGCCCGCGCACAGATCGAGCGGCTGCTGGGGACCAAGGTGTACCTGGATCTGCATGTGAAGGTCGCCAAGGACTGGCAACGCGACCCCAAACAGCTGCGTCGATTGGGTTTCTAGCAGCGTGTCCTGACGGCCTGGCGCCGACCGGGGCGGCCTGCGGGGAGGTACGCCGATGGGAACGCACGAGTCGCCGGTTCAGCCGGGGGACGCACTCGGTCAGGGAGCGCACGAGGCGCCGGACGCCGATCAGCCGACGGGGCGGACGATCGCGGGGGTGCTGGGGTCACCGCGATTCTGGCTCGCACCACTCGCGCTGGTGGCGGTGATGTTCTCGCTGATGGCCGCGTTGTACATGGCCGCTGTCGTCGACCCGCAGCGCCACCTGCACGACTTCCCGGTAGCGCTCGTCCAGGAGGACGCGGGCGGTGAGGTGCAGAACGCCGAGGGGCAGTCCACGCAGCAGAACTTCGGCGAACAGGTCGCCGAGGGCATCATCTCCTCGGCCGCGGAGAACGGGATCGTGGTCTCACGGACCGACCGGTCGACCGCCCTCTCCGAACTCAACAGCGGCAAGGTGTACGGCGTCATCGTCGTCGGGTCGAACTTCACGAATCGTGCTGTCGCACTCGGCCGGTCGACGGTTCTCACCGCCGAACCGGCGAAACCGACCATCGACATCTTCATCAACCGTGGCTCGGGTGCGTTCGCGTCATCGATCACCACCACCCTGGCCGACCAGGTCCGTACGCGCGTCAACGAGCAGGTCGGCACACAGCTGACCGAACAGGTCCGCGCACAGCTCGACCGCAACGACATCACCTTCACCGGCGCGGCGCAGCTCGCACTCGCGACCCCGGTGGCCGTCGAGGTCTCCGAGCCGACGCCGCTCCCCGACGGTGCGGGCAACGGTCTGTCGGCGTTCTATCTGACCCTGCTGCTCGTGCTCGCCGGCTTCACCGGGGCGATGATGGTCAGCATCGTCGTCGACGGCATGCTCGGCCAGACGCCCATCGAATACGGGCCGTTCTATCAGCTGCGTGAGCGGCTCGCGATCAGCCGGTGGGCGACACTCGCGGCGAAGTGGACGATCATGTTCCTGGTCGCGGTGGTGCTCTCGACCCTGTTCATCGCCGTCGGCGCCATGGTCGGGACATCGATCCCGAACGGATTCGTGCTCTGGATGCTGTCGGTGCTCGGCATCTTCGCCGTCGGGGTGAGTGCCAGCGCGATGATGGCGGTGTTCGGCAACCCCGGGCTGCTGTTCAACCTGATCTTCTTCGTGGTGTTCGGGCTGCCGTCGTCGGGCGGGACCCTTCCGCTCGAGGCGAGTCCGCGCTTCTTCGAGTGGATCGCCGCGATCGAACCGATGCATGTGATCTACCTGGGTGTGCGTGCGGTCCTGTATTTCGACGCCGACCTCTCGGCGGGCTTGGGCCGGTCGATCATCCAGTGCTTCATCGGTCTGCTCGTCGGGGTGCTCCTCGGTCTGCTCGGCACCAAGTACTACGACCGCAAGGGTTGGCACCGGTATCCGGGCGGCATGACGCTGCCGCCGAAGCTGGACAAGATCGTCAACGCCGGCTGACACCCCGGGCGCCCTCACGCCCCGACCGTTCACCCGGGTCTGACACCGTGGCCGGATGGGTACTCCCGTCGTCATGTCGATCCCCGAACTGTCCACGGCCCTGCACGAGCTGCGCGACGACCTCGACCGCGCCGAGCTGCAGGCCGAATCGCTCATCGCCGCGGTCGCCGACCAGCATCGGCACAGCGCCCGAAACCTCGTGCACTACGTCGCGGTCCGACGCCATGACCTGCGTCCGCTGCAGGAGTCGATGTCCGCACACGGACTGTCGAGTCTCGGCCGGATGGAGTCGATCGTCTACTCGTGGATCGAGACGGTCATCGAGACCGTGGACGCCTTGGCCGAGGGGCGCACCCGGCACCCGATCTGGGGTGATCTCGCCGGCGGCGTGCGAACCCTGACCCGCAATCGCGACCGGCTCCTCGGGCGCGTGCATCCCGGTGGCGGACACGACGCGACCGCCGACGGCCCCGGGGAATCACGCGGCGAGCGGGCCACCCGCGTGATGGTGACGATGCCGACCCCGGCCGCCGACGATCCCGACCTCGTCCGCGCCATGGGTGCCGCCGGGATGGACGTCGCGCGGGTCAACTGCGCGCACGACGGCCCGGCCGAGTGGTCGCGGATGATCGAGTCCGTGCGATCCCTCCCCGGCCGGGTGCGGGTGGCCATGGATCTCGCCGGCCCGAAACTGCGTACGGGGCCGCTCGAACCGGGGCCCGAGGTCATCAAGGTGAAACCGGTCCGCGCGGACGACGGCACGGTGGAACGGCGGTCGTGGGTGCGGTTCGCCACAACACCTTTCGATCCCGGCGCGCGGCTGCCCGACGGGATCGACGCGGTCATCCCGGTGGGCGCACTCGCAGACGTCGGGCAGGGAGACCGGCTGAGGTTGCGTGACGCCCGTGGTCGCCGGCGACGCCTCGAGGTGGTCGCGGTGTCCGAGGCGGGGATCGATGCCGAGAGCGATCGCACCGTCTACTACGAGACCGGCATGCCGATCGAGGTGCCCGGTGCCGACGGCGCGGACACCCGCCGATCCGAGGCCCGCTCGCGGGGCCGTCTCGTCGTCGGCGAACTGCCGGAGAAGCGACAGCATCTGCTGGTGCGCACCGGCGACGAGATCCGGTTGCAGCGCGAGCTCACGCCGACCCCGGCGACCCGGACCGGACCGCATCGGATCGGCTGCGAACTCGGCGAGGCCTTCGACGACGTGATGCCGGGCCACCGAGTGCTGTTCGACGACGGCAAGATCGCGGGGCGGGTCCGGGAGAAGCTCGACGACGAGATCGTGGTCGACGTCGAGCGCGCCGCCCCGGGCGGGACCAAGCTCCGTGCCGAGAAAGGCATCAACCTCCCGGACACGACGTTGCACATCCCGGCTCTCACGGCGTCCGACCGGCAGGACCTCGAGTTCGTCGCCGCGCACGCCGACATGGTGAACTGCTCGTTCGTCCGGTCGCCGGAAGACGTGGCCGACCTGATCGACGAACTGCGCCGTCTCGGTGCGCCGGACGTGGGCATCGTGCTGAAGATCGAGACCCGCGCAGCCTTCGAGTCGTTGCCGCAGATGCTGCTCGAGGCGATGCGCTGGGACTCGGTCGGGGTCATGATCGCCCGTGGCGACCTCGCCGTCGAGGTCGGCTTCGGCCGGCTCGCCGAGGTGCAGGAGGAGATCCTGTGGCTCTGCGAGGCCGCGCATGTCCCGGTCATCTGGGCGACCCAGGTGCTCGACGGGCTGGCCAAGAAGGGCGTGCCCTCCCGCGCCGAGGTCACCGATGCCGCGATGAGCCGCCGCGCCGAGGGCGTGATGCTCAACAAGGGGCCCTACATCGTCGAGGCGATCGAGGCGCTGACGTCGATCCTGGACCGGATGGGCGGTCACGTGGAGAAGAAGCGCTCGCTGCTGCGCCCGCTGAACTCCTTCGACATCGATCCGGGGTAGGCCGGCGGGCATGTCGGGACCTGTCGTGTCGGTGCTCGGTGGGAGAATGTCCCGGTGAGGTTCTACCGTGATGAGGCCGTCGTGCTGCGCCAGCACAAACTGGGCGAAGCCGACCGCATCATCACGCTGCTCACCGCCGAACACGGTCTCGTGCGCGCGGTCGCCAAGGGCGTCCGGCGGACACGGTCGAAGTTCGGCGCCCGGCTCGAACCGTTCGCCCACATCGACGTGCACCTGTATCCCGGTCGCAGCCTCGACGTGGTCACGCAGGTGCACAGCCTGCACGCCTTCGCCGACGCCATCGTCGCCGACTACGGGCGCTACACCACGGCCTGTGCGGTCCTCGAGACCGCGGAACGGCTCGCGGGTGAGGAACGAGCACCCACCCGCCAGCTGCACCGGCTGACGGTCGGAGCCCTGGAGGCGCTGGCCGACGACCGCCGGCCCCGGGAACTGATCCTCGACGCCTACCTGCTGCGTGCCATGTACAGCGCGGGCTGGATGCCGGCGCTGGAGGAGTGCGCGCGCTGCGCGACGCCCGGCCCCCACCGCGCCTTCCACGTCGCCGCGGGCGGCGCCGTCTGTCTGCCGTGCCGCCCGCCCGGATCGGCGACACCGTCCCCGGGCGTTCTCGACCTCATGGAGGCCCTGTTCCGCGGTCGGTGGGACGACGTGGTCGACGCGACTCCGTCGCTGCGTCGCCAGGCCAGCGGACTCACCGCCGCGCATCTGCAGTGGCATCTGGAACGTCAGCTCCGAACCCTGCCGCTGATCGAACGCACCGCCCCTCATAGGCTGATGGAGACGGGTGTGGACACGGGTGCGAGGAGGGTCGACGATGGCGTTGCGGCCGGGTAGTTCGGGAAAGGCACGCAAGGCCGCGAGTCTCCGCGCCGATGTCCGTCCACCCGACCCGCATCCGAGCGGCGCGCGGCCACCCGCCATTCCCGCCGAGTTCGTACCGAAGCACGTTGCGCTGGTGATGGACGGCAACGGACGCTGGGCCACCGATCGCGGCCTCCCGCGTACCGAGGGGCACAAGCGCGGTGAGGCCGTGCTGATGGACACCGTGTGCGGCTGTATCGAATTGGGGGTCGGCTGGTTGTCGGCCTACGCCTTCTCCACCGAGAACTGGTCCCGCAGTCCCGACGAGGTGCGGTTCCTCATGGGCTTCAACCGCGACGTCATCCGGCGCCGGCGCGACGAGATGCACGAGATGGGGGTCCGCGTGCGCTGGGCTGGACGCCGACCACGCTTGTGGCGCAGCGTGATCCGCGAACTCGAGATCGCCGAGGAGATGACCCGGGACAACACCGTGATGACGCTGACGATGTGCGTCAACTACGGCGGCCGCGCCGAGATCGCCGACGCCGCACGTGAGATCGCGCGTCGCGCGGCGCGCGGCGAGATCGATCCCGAGCGGATCTCGGAGTCGACGTTCGCGCGGTACCTCGACGAGCCGGACATGCCCGACGTCGACCTCTTCCTGCGCCCGTCGGGGGAGCAGCGGATCTCGAATTTCCTTCTGTGGCAGTCGGCGTACGCCGAGATGGTCTATCAGGAGAAGCTCTTCCCGGACTTCGATCGTCGCGACCTGTGGGCCGCCTGCCTCGAATACGCTTCGCGCGACCGGCGTTTCGGCGGGGTGAAGCCGTCATGACCGGCGCCGCGGGCCTCCTCGACCGTACGGCGGAGATCGTCGCAGAACTCGGACCCGTCGACCGTCCCGACGCCGATTCGCTCGTGGTGCAGGTCGGTCCGACGCGCGCGTCGATCCGCGTGCTCACGCTGGCCGATGGGCTCGACGTGCTCGCCCTCACGCAGATGGTGGCGATGGACCTGCCCAACACCCCGTCCCTGCGCGACGACGTCGAGGCGTGCGCCGCGCAGCTCAGCTTCGGCAGCCTCCGCCGATCCGATCGTGCCGGGGTCACCACAGATGTGTTGCAGTACTACACGTTTCCGGCCGGGCAGCTCGACGACGTGCCGCTGCTGACGGTGTTGCACATCGTGCTCGCCGCGGGTGTCGACGCCGCCGAACGACTGGTGGGCCCGACCTCTGCTTGAGGCGACCACCCCCTCGGCTCAGGGAGCAGGGTGGAGTGTCGACAACCGTTCTCGTTCAGTCGTTTCCGGCGACCCGACAGTCACCGCATCGTCCGAAGACCTCGACGGTGTGATTGATGTCGGTGAAGCCGTGCTGGGCGGCGATCTTCGCGGCCCAGCGCTCGACCGGCTCGGCCTGCACCTCGACGGTGGTTCCGCATTCGCGGCACACGAGGTGGTGGTGGTGTCCCGACGAGCAATGGCGGTACCGGGTCTCGCCGGAGCCGTCCCACAGGACGTCGATCTGCCCGGCCTGACTCAGCGCCTGCAGATTGCGGTAGACCGTCGTCAGGCCGATCGATTCGCCCCGGCCCTTGAGGATCTCGTGGAGTTCCTGGGCGGAACAGAAGTCATCGGTGCCGGCGAGGGCGTCGGCGATCGCGGCCCGCTGGCGGGTCGAGCGGATGCCGGTGACCGGCTGCGGTCCCGAGGCGACCCCGCTCATTCGTTCACCGCTCGGGAGGTCTCGGACGGCACGGCGCGGCCGTCACTGGTCTCGTTCGCGTGGATCAGGGCGTCGCCGACGATGTGCGCGACGTGGTCGTCGAGGAGTTCGTAGGTGATCTCGCGACCGTTGCGCTGACCGCGGACGACGCCGGCGTCCTTCAGGACGCGCAGGTGCTGGCTGACCAGTGGCTGACTCAGGCCCAGGTGCCCGACGAGCTCGTGTACGCACTGCACCCGCTCGCGCAGCGACAGCACGATCGCGACGCGGGTGGGGGAGGCGAGGGCGCGCAGGAGATCGGCCGCGGCTTCCCGCGCCGCTGCGTCGGCCGCCTCGGCCGGGTCGGGCCCGTCCAATGGTTGGGTCGACATCGCGCTCCTCTCGCCTGGCTCGCGCCTTTGATCCGCCCATTCTAACGGAAATGGTTTTCAATCCATGTCCGGGTGTCGTGGCAGGTCAGCCGCCGTCGGCGCGTCGTCGTTCGGCGACGGGCGGCACCCCGTTCTCTCCCGCGGTCGACAACGCGTAGGTCGCCACCGCGTACGCGACCGCGGACGAGTTGACGGCCAGGAGATCGGTGTTGACGTTGTCGAGGGTGTCGCGCGCGGTGTGATAGGCGGGATCGAAGGCCTCTCCTGCCCGGCCGCCCCACATCTCCGCCTGCGCCTCGCTCTTCTGGCTCTCCGCGCCGGTGAACACACCGCCGGCGGGGATGCCCACCGCGATGAACGGGCCGTAGTCGGAGCGCCCGTCGAAGTCGTCTGGGGCAAGGGGGATCCCGCGATCGGCATAGAACTTCTCGAAGGTCCGCTCGATGCCCCCGGAACCGTCCGGTCCGGCGCCGGCTCCCTCGCGTTCGGAGTCGTCGCCGTCGTGGGTGAAGTAGCCGCCGTTGGGCGAGGCGAGCATGTCGAAGTTCAGGTACAGTGCCACCGCCGCACGGGCGGCGGGGTCGAGCCCCCGGACGTACTCCGCCGAACCCACCAGCCCGTCCTCCTCCGCACCCCAGAACGCGAACCGCACCCGATGCGGAACGCGGGGGGTCGAACCGAGCCGCAGCGCGGTCTCGAGTACGGCCGCGGTGCCGCTGGCGTTGTCGTTCGCGCCGGGCCCTTCGACGACGCTGTCGAGGTGCGCACCGGCCATGACGACGTCGTCGGCGGTGCCCGTGCGAGTCTCGGCGATCAGCGAGCGCGTGCTGATCGCGGTGGTCTTCGCCTCGACCTCGAGAGTCACCGATCGCGCCGACCGCACCCGTTCGGCGTCGTCCGCGGAGACCCCGAGGACGGGGATCGACGGGCGGTCGTCCGGCCCGAGCGTGGCACCCGTGAGTGGGCCGGGCTCGTTGTTGACCATGATCGCCGCGACCGCGCCGGCCGACTGCGCGTTGCGCGCCTTGTCGGCGAAGGTGCAGGTTCCACGGACGATGACCGCGACGGCCCCGCGCACCGAGCCCGGGTAGTCGGTGCTCGCGCATCCGAGTCCCGCGACCGCCACGGGCGCGGCGGTGACCGGGGTGTCGCCGGTCCCGGCCGAGTACTCGACGATGCGCGTCGCGACCTTCAGGTCGTCGGCCGTCAGGCTCACCGGACCGCCGTCGAAGCGCTCGTAGTCGACGGTGGGCGTGGTCACGTCGAAACCGGCCGCACGGAGCAGACCGGCGACGTAGTCCAGTGAGGCGTCGTACCCTGATGTGCCGGCCGCCCGGTTGCCGCCGTTGTTGTCGGCGATCTGCTGGAGGGCGCGAACGTGCGCCATCACGTTCTCGATCCTGACGGCGTCGCTCAGCGCGGCCGGGGTGACCTCGTCTATCGGGGGTGCGGGGGTGGGGGTGGAGACCGGTGCCGAGGAAGGCCGATCGACCTCCGCGGTCTGATCGTCTCCGCAGGCCGCGACCAGCGACAGTGTCAGTACCAGGGACGCGGCGAGGGACACCGACCGGCGATACCGGGCCGGAGCGTGGACGCCGACGCGTCGTCGAACTCGAACGATCACAGTGCCACTCTGGCAGTTCCGGTCCGCCGGTGTGTGCCCTACGGTTCGCGACAGGGGGCTCGGTTGCCGGTGCTTTCGGGAAACGGGACACCTGCTCGGTAGTCTGTACGGGTTGCCGCCTGTATCTCGTGGATGCACGCCGAGCACCGAGCGTCAGCACGACCGTCCCAGCCGAACACTCAACCCGTGGAGAGCAGTTAACCGTGGCCGCCCAGTCCAATGTGGAATCCGTCGTCAACCTCGCCAAGCGTCGGGGCCTGGTCTACCAGTGCGGTGAGATCTACGGCGGTACCAAGTCGGCGTGGGATTACGGCCCGCTCGGCGTCGAGCTCAAGGAGAACATCAAGCGCCAGTGGTGGCGCGCGATGGTCATCAGCCGTGAGGACGTCGTCGGACTCGACTCGTCGGTCATCCTGCCGCGCCAGGTCTGGGAGGCCTCCGGCCACGTCGAGGTGTTCACCGACCCACTGGTGGAGTCGCTGCACACCCACAAGCGCTACCGTGCCGACCACCTCATCGAGGCCTACGAGGCCAAGCACGGGCACCCACCGGCAAACGGTCTGGCCGACATCAACGACCCGGAGACCGGGCAGCCGGGCAACTGGACCGAGCCCAAGGCGTTCAGCGGTCTGATGAAGACGTTCCTCGGCCCCGTCGACGACGAAGAGGGCCTGCACTATCTGCGGCCCGAGACCGCGCAGGGCATCTTCGTGAACTTCAAGAACGTGATGACCACCGCGCGCAAGAAGCCCCCGTTCGGCATCGCGCAGATCGGCAAGAGCTTCCGCAACGAGATCACGCCGGGCAACTTCATCTTCCGCACCCGCGAGTTCGAGCAGATGGAGATGGAGTTCTTCGTCAAGCCGGGCGAGGACGAGGAATGGCACCAGTACTGGATCGACCAGCGCTTCGACTGGTACGTGAACCTGGGCATCGACCCGGAGAACCTGCGGCTCTACGACCATCCGAAGGAAAAGTTGTCGCATTACTCCAAGCGGACCGTGGACGTCGAGTACAAGTTCGGCTTCACCGGTAACCCGTGGGGCGAACTCGAAGGTGTCGCCAACCGCACCGACTACGACCTGTCCACGCACAGCAAGCATTCGGGCGAGGATCTGTCGTTCTTCGATCAGGCGTCGGGCGAGCGCTACACCCCGTACGTGATCGAGCCGGCGGCCGGCCTGACCCGCTCGCTGATGGCGTTCCTGTGCGACGCCTACACCGAGGAGGAAGTGCCGAACGCCAAGGGCGGCACCGATACTCGCACCGTGTTGCGGCTCGACCGGCGTCTGGCACCGATCAAGGTCGCCGTCCTGCCGCTCTCGCGCAACGAGAAGCTCTCGCCCAAGGCCCGCGACCTCGCCGCCGAACTCCGCAAGCACTGGAATGTGGAGTTCGACGACGCGCAGGGCATCGGCAAGCGTTACCGCCGGCAGGACGAGATCGGCACACCGTTCTGCGTGACCGTCGACTTCGACACCCTCGACGACCAGGCCGTCACGGTCCGTGAACGGGACACGATGAGCCAGGAGCGGGTCGCGCTCGACAAGGTCGCCGAGTATCTCGGCGGCAAGCTCCTCGGCGCCTGAGCGCTCTCGCGTCGCCACGGGCGTACGCTCTCGATTCCGCCTGACCTGCGGATGTCTGTCACAATTGATGGCGAGTTGTCGCGTGACGTAGGGCATGGGGTCCGGCGTGCATGCGACGAGAGAGTGAGTGGAGTCGTGTCTGTCAGCGGGAAAGTCGTTCATTACGACGCGAATCGGGGCTTCGGATTCTTGGCGCCGGAATCGGGCGGTGCCGATGTGTTCCTCCACATCAACGACATCGACATCGACGAGAACTCGTTGAAGCCCGGCGCGAAGGTGTCCTTCGACGTCGAGGAGACCGACCGTGGTTCGAAGGCGGTCAACGTCGCGGTGACCGAGGCCGCGCCCGCCGACGAAGCGGGCGCCCGGGCGCATCGTCGCGACGATCACCACGGCCGGGATCGGGGCGAGCGGGGTGATCGCGGCGACCGCGGACGCCACGACGACCGCGGCAGCCGTCGTCCGCGCGCTGGTGGTGGTTCCCTGGACGCCGCCGCGTTCACCGAAGAACTCACCGAGCTCCTGCTCGATGCCGACGGCGCCCTCACCGCGCGGCAGATCGTGGCGATCCGGCAGCGGGTCACCGACTTCGCAGTCGCCCGGGGCTGGGTGCTTGACTAGCACCCGCCATGGGCCCGAGACCGTCGGGCATGTCCTCCCGGCGGTCGCCACCTACGCCGACGAGGCCGTCGAGCGATACGTGCCCGAGGGGGCGAAGGTCGCGAGCCTGCCCGGCACCCGGACCGATCATCGGAGCGACTTCGCCCGGGACCGCGCGCGGGTCCTGCATTCTGCCGCGCTTCGCCGGCTGGCCGACAAGACACAGGTCGTCGGCCCGCGCGAGGGTGACACCCCCCGTACCCGGCTCACGCATTCGCTCGAGGTCGGGCAGATCGGCCGCGGGATCGCGATCGGTCTCGGCGCCGAACCCGACCTCGTCGAACTCGCCGGACTCGCCCACGACATCGGGCATCCGCCGTACGGGCACAACGGCGAACGCGCGCTCGACGAGGTGGCCGCCGACCACGGCGGTTTCGAGGGCAACGCGCAGAATCTCCGGATCCTGACCAGACTCGAGCCCAAGCTGCTCGACGCCGACGGGCAGAGTGTCGGCCTCAATCTCGCGCGCGCGTCGCTGGACGCGACCCTGAAGTATCCGTGGACCCGGCGCACCCCGGGCGGGAAGTTCGGGGCCTACGACGACGATGCCGGGATGCTCGCGTGGATCCGTCGGGATGCGCCCGGGACCCGTCAGTGCGTCGAGGCCCAGATCATGGACTGGTCCGACGACGTGGCGTACTCCGTGCACGACCTCGAGGACGGCGTGATCGGCGGGCGGATCGACCTGCGAACCCTCGGCGATCCGCAGGATCAGCGCGCGCTGGCCGACATCGGCGCCAAGGAGTTTCCCGGCCTCGACCCCGAGGCGCTGGTCGACGCCGCCGGCCGACTGCACCGCATGGACATCGTGCGTTCGGTGGGTGTCTTCGACGGAACGCTCGACTCCTACGTCGCACTCAAGCGACTGACCAGCGAGTTCATCGGCCGATTCGCGTCGGCCGCGATCACCGGTACCCGCGAGGTGGTGGGGGACCGGCCGGTGTCGCGCTACGACGCCGATCTGGAAGTGCCGGAACTCATCGCCGCCGAGGTGTCGATGCTCAAGACCCTGGCCCTGCGGTTCATCTTCTCCAACGAACGTCACAAGGCGACCCAGCGTCGCCAGCGCGAGCGCATCCACCGGGTCGCGAACTGGTTCGCCGAAGCGGCGCCGGGGGGACTGGACCCGGTCTTCGTGCCGTGGTGGAACGCCGCCTCCGACGACGCCGCCCGCATGCGCGTCATCGTCGACCAGATCGCGTCCATGACCGAAGGCCGGCTCGAGCGCACCGACAAGCACAACTCGGGGGCCCAGGCGCACCTGGGGTAGGCCGCGGTTCCGTCGGCCGCGCCGAAGGGTTGTCGTCAGAGTCGGAGCCCACGCCGGGGGCCTCCCGGGACGTCGGCCCCGGTCGGGTGGACGACCGGTGTCGAGTACCAGGTCGGGCCGGCCGCGCGGCGTCACTACACTGGTCGCGTGGCAGGCCGAATTCCCGATCGCGACATCACGGCGATCCGTGAGCAGACGAGGATCGAGGACATCGTCGGCGATTACGTCGCCCTGCGCCGTGCCGGTGCCGACAGCCTCAAGGGCCTGTGTCCGTTTCACGACGAGAAGTCGCCGTCGTTCCACGTCCGGCCCAACCACGGTCACTTCCACTGCTTCGGCTGCGGCGAGGGCGGTGACGTCTACAGCTTCCTGCAGAAGCAGGAGCACGTCAGTTTCGTGGAGGCGGTCGAGCAGCTCGCAGACCGCATCGGTTACCAGATCAACTACGAGGGCGGTGGCACCGCCATCAAGCGCGACCGCGGTACGCGCGCCCGCCTGGTGGCGGCCAACGCGGCCGCCGCGAAGTTCTACGCCGCCGCGCTGCAGTCACCGGAGGCGCAGCCGGCGCGCGATTACCTGAAGGAACGCGACTTCGACGCGGTGGCGGCCGTCCGATTCGGTTGCGGCTACGCTCCAGCCGGCTGGGACACGATGACCAAGGCCCTGCTGTCGCAGGGATTCGAGTTCAGCGAGCTCGAGGCGGCCGGTCTGTCGAAGCAGGGACGCAAGGGGCCGATCGACCGGTTCCACCGCCGTCTGCTGTGGCCGATCCGCAACCTGGCCGGCGACATCATCGGCTTCGGAGCCCGCAAACTGTTCGACGACGACAACCTCGGCAAGTACATGAACACGCCGGAGACCATGCTGTACAAGAAGTCTCAGGTGCTGTTCGGACTCGACCACGCGAAGAAGAGCATCGCCAAGGGACATCAGGTGGTGGTCGTCGAGGGCTACACCGACGTCATGGCGATGCACCTGGCCGGCGTCACCACTGCGGTCGCGTCGTGTGGCACGGCATTCGGTGAGGACCACCTGGCCCTCATACGGCGTCTGATGATGGACGACTCGTACTTCCGGGGCGAGGTCATCTACACCTTCGACGGCGACGACGCCGGTAAAGCGGCTGCCCTCAAGGCTTTCGAGGGAGAGCAGTCGATCTCGGGGCAGACGTTCGTGGCGATCGCACCCGATGGGATGGATCCCTGTGAACTGCGTCAGGAGAAGGGTGACGCCGCCGTCCGCGATCTGATCGCGCGACGGGTGCCGATGTTCGAGTTCGCGATCAAGGCGCTGCTCGCCGGACACGACCTCGACACGGCGGAGGGGCGTGTGCACGCCTTGCGCGACACCGTCCCGGTGGTCGCCCGGATCAAGGACATCGCTCTCCGCGACGAGTACGCGCGACAGCTCGCCGGCTGGGTCGGGTGGGAAGAGGTCTCCCAGGTTCTCGGGCGAGTGCGCGAGGAGGGTGCCAGAATCCGGAAGGCGCAGGGGGTCAGCACATCCGGAGGTCGGGGCAATGCGCGCGGCGCCCGAAACCGACCAGAGGCGGAGTCGGCGCCGACCTCGGCGCGGCCCCAGCCCAACGATCCGCGCCTGTGGCCGCAGCGAGAAGCGCTGAAGGCGGCGCTGCAGTATCCGGCGATCGCCGGCACGGTGTTCGACTCGCTGCCCGTCGAGTGCTTCAACGAACCGGCCTACGCGATCGTCCGCCAGGCGATGACCGGGCTCGGCGGGACGTCGGCCGGCATGGGTGGCGCGGCCTGGGTCGACGCCGTGCGCAATGCCGTCGACGACCCGATCATCGATCCGCTGGTGACCGAACTCGCCGTCGAATCGATGCCGGTCGACGAGGACAACATCGCCCGCTACATCTCGAGCGTGCTGGCCCGGCTGCAAGAGGTGTGGGTGGGCACGCAGATCGCCGACATCAAGTCGCGCCTGCGCCGGATGGCGCCCAGCGACGACCCAGACGGTTACAACGCGGTGTTCGGAGATCTGGTCGCCCTCGAGGCCTATCGTCGCAGCCTGCTGGAACAGGCCGTCGATCCCATCGTCGGCGCGGGCTGACGGGCTCACCGACGTCGAGAGCTGCGCGATCGATCCGCGCGTAAGCGCGAGACCGATGAGTTCCCGCCTCCGCGGAGGTCTGCACCGTGGACACCCCGACTCGACCGAACGAAGGCAGGAGTTCATGGCGACCACCATCTATTCGGCGACGGCATCTCTCGACGGATTCATCGCCGGGCCCGGCGGCGACATGTCCTGGCTGACGCCGTTCTTCGACGCCCCGACCGACGAACGGACCGAGGCCGCCGCCGATGCCGCCTCGCGGCTGATGCGGGGGACCGGCGCGCTACTGGTCGGCAACCGGTCGTTCGGCGGCGACGATCCCAACAAGGGCACCGACCGCGAAGGCGCGTTCGGCGGTGAATACGACGGGGACGCAGTCGTTCTCACCCACAACCCGCCTGCGGAGGCCGTCGCCGGCGTCACATTCGTCTCCGACCTCCACGCGGCGGTCGAGACCGCCGCGCAGATCGCGGGCGATGCCTACGTCACCGTCATCGGGGCCGATGTGGCGCGACAGATGATCGATCACGGGCTGCTCGACGAGGTCCTCGTGTTCTTCGTCCCGGTCTTCCTCGGTGCGGGCGTTCGACTGTTCGACCGGCCAGACGGCGGCGAGGTCCGGCTGACGCCGATCCCCGGCGAGACCGAGTACTGGTGTCGCGTCGAGCGATGAGCTCGCGCGGTGTCCGGGAACCGGAATCGAACCGTCGGTGCGGCTGATGAGTGGGGAGTGCGGGGCTCGAACCCGCGACCTACGGATTATGAGTCCGCGGCTCTAACCGACTGAGCTAACTCCCCGCGCAGATGTCGCTGCCTGCGGGAGGACAATACCGCACCTCGGAAGAACGACGACAGACGAGTGCGCGCAAAACGGTCGACTGTCGACGCCGCTACACTGGCCGCAAAATCGGGCACGAGTGTGGCGGGAAGTGGTACCAGATGACGGTCGAGGACGGGGTCGGTGGTGACCTGCCGGAGAGCCTGGTGGATGTCGCCGCGCGGCGGCTCCGTGACGCGATACTGAGCGGCGCACTCGAACCGGGCCAGAAGATCGTCGAAGAGACGCTGTGTGCAGATCTCGGTATCAGCCGGGCTCCCGTTCGCGAGGCGTTGCGCCTGTTGGCGCAGCAGGGGCTCGTCGAACATCAACCGCGGCGCGGGGTCCGGGTCGCCGAGTGGTCGCCGACGGACATCCTGCAGCTGTTCGAGATCCGCCAGGTGCTCGAACGCCATGCCGTGGAAACCGCGCTACCGCTGACCGATCCCGACCGGCAGCTGGAACCCGTGCGCGAGGCGATCGACGCGATGCGTCGCGCGGGTGACGATCTGGAACGCGACGATGCCCACCGTCGTTTCCACGCCGCAGTGGTCGCGCTGGCCGGGAACCGCCAACTCGACGTCACCCTCGCGCCGATCCTGCTGAAACTGCAACTGCCGATGGCGGTCAATCTGCGTTCCGAGACAGCTGACCATCACGGACCCGCGGACGGGTTCACCCGGCATCAGGCGATTCTCGATGCACTCGAACGCAATGACGCCGAAGCGGTCGTGGCCGCGCTCGGCGACCACGGGCATCTGCATTACCTGGGGCTGGTGTCCGCGAGTGCGGGCGAGTCCCCGGAGCACGTTCACGGGCACGCGCACACGCCCTGACCCGCCGACGGCATTGCCCTAACGCGATGCCCTAACACGATCGACACACAGCCGTTCCGCAAGCGCCATCATTCTGTCGACAATCGACGTTATGACGAAAGCTGCCGGTCCGACGACGGGGCCCACGGTCGCCGAGATACTCGACTCGCACCTCCACGGAAGCGGGTCGCCGACCCGCACCGCGCGAGCCGTCCTCGATGCGATCGAGGCGCGAGGTGACGACGGCACCTGGCTGTCCACGGTTCCTCGGGACGAGCTCATCGCCGCGGCTGCGGCTCTCGAGAACCGTTCCGACGCACGGGACCTACCGCTGTACGGCGTCCCGTTCGGGGTGAAGGACTCGATCGATGTCGCGGGGGTGCCCACGACGTTGTCGTGTCCCGCGTACGCGTACGTCCCCGAGACCACCGCCCCGGTGGTCCAACGACTCCTCGACGCCGGTGCGCTGTATGTCGGCAAGACCAATCTCGACCAGTTCGCCACCGGACTCAACGGGACGCGTACCCCCTACACCGTGCCGCGCGGGGTCTACGGCAACGAGATGATCTCCGGCGGTTCGAGTTCCGGCTCCGCGCTCGCGGTGGCACACGGGGACGTCCCGTTCGCCGTCGCCACCGACACCGCGGGATCCGGGCGTGTACCGGCGGCGCTCAACGGGATCATCGGATACAAGCCGTCCCGCGGACTGATCAGCACGACCGGCCTCGTGCCCGCCTGCAAGTCGCTGGACTGCATCACCGCGATGACCTCGACCATCGCCGACATGGACGTGATCATGAACGTGATGATCGGCCGCGACGACGCGGATGCCTGGTCGCGTGACAGGGGAGCCCGCCACTCCGGCGGCTCCCTCACCGTCGGCCTGCCCGCTCCGGACGAACTGGAGTTCTTCGGCGACGATGCCATGCGCGACGCCCACCTGTCGTTCCGGGCGCGGTTGGCGCATCTGGCGGTGCCCGGGGGTCTCGAGATCGTCGATGTCTCGCTGGCCCCGTTCCTCGCCGCGGGGGAACTGTTGTACTCGGGGCCCTGGGTCGCCGAGAGGCTCGTCGAATTCGCCGGCTTCCTGGCCGAACGGCCCGACGACATCCACCCGGTGGTCCGCGAGATACTGCGCGGCGGCGAGAAATACACCGCAGTGGACGCCTTCTCCGCACTGCAGCGGTTGCAGGAACTGCGCGCCGAGGTCGGCCGGGTGTGGCAGGAGATGGACGTCCTGGTGGTCCCCACCATCGGCCGCACCTTCACCGTCGACGAGGTGCTCGCCGAGCCGATCGCGACCAACACGATGCTCGGTCACTACACCCACTTCGGGAACCTGCTGGACCTCACCGGTGTCGCCATCCCGCAGGGTCTCACCTCCGACGGGCGGCCGCACAGCGCGATGCTCCTCGGCAATGCGCTGACCGACGACGCCGTGCTGCTTTTGGCGGCCGCACTCCTCGACGAGCCGCGCGCCCGACCGGCGGATGACACGCCGGCACGCGCCCCGATCACCTCCGCCGTTCCGACCCCCTGAAGTCCGACGACACCGTCCCCGAAGGAACCCCATGTCCGACACCGTCACACTCGACGCGCAGCCCGGCCCCATCGAACTCGACCTCGCGCACACCGCCCTGATCATCATCGACATGCAACGGGACTTCCTGCTGCCCGGTGGTTTCGGCGAGACGCTGGGCAACGACGTCAGTCAGTTGCAGCGTGTCGTCGCTCCGCTGGCAGGTCTGCTCGACGCCGCCCGCGCGGCCGGCATGCTCATCGTCCACACGCGAGAGGGGCACCTGCCCGATCTGTCGGACTGTCCGCCCGCCAAGCTCAACCGCGGGCTCCCGTCCAAGCGGATCGGTGATCCGGGAGCCTTCGGCCGCATCCTCATCCGGGGCGAATACGGCCACGACATCGTGGACGAACTCGCACCGCTCGACACCGAGGTCGTCATCGACAAGCCGGGCAAGGGCGCCTTCTATGCGACGGAGCTGGCGGCGATCCTGGCCGACAACGACATCACCCAGTTGCTCGTCACCGGTGTGACCACCGAGGTCTGCGTACACACGACAACGCGCGAAGCCAACGATCGAGGTTTCGAGTGCGTCGTCGTATCCGATTGTGTCGGTTCGTATTTCCCTGAGTTCCAGCGTGTCGGACTGGAGATGATCGCCGCGCAGGGCGGCATCTTCGGCTGGACCGCACCGAGCGAGGACGTCATCACCCTGCTGACGCCCGCCACCGCTGAGGACGTCGTCGGTTCGGCGTGAGCCGTCCGGGACCGACGACTCCGATCCCAGACCCCTTCTCGAGACACCGGCGTCTCGTACTCCCAACTCGACCACCCCGGAGGAAGTCATGAGCGCCACCACCGATCCAGCCCCTACGGCCGACCCGCCGTCACCCCCGCAGCAGTCCAAGGTCGCCTGGTGGACGCGCGGGGACACCAACGCGTTCTTCGGTCTCGGGTTCAACATCCTGGTCAACGTGCTGACGCTGACCGGACTGATGATCGGGGTGATCGGTCTCAGTGCGGAGAACGTCCTCGGTACCGTGCTGCCCGCCCTGGGGGTGGCTCTGATTCTGGGCAACCTGTACTACACCTTCCTGGCACGACGCCTCGCCGCGCGTGAGGGACGCGACGATGTGACCGCGCTGCCCTACGGTCCGAGCGTGCCGCACATGTTCATCGTGGTGTTCGTCGTGATGCTGCCGGTGTACCTGAACACCAACGACGCGATCCAGGCGTGGCAGGCCGGTCTGGCGTGGGCGTTCATGATCGGCGTCATCGTGATGATCGGCGCCTTCGTGGGTCCCTACGTCCGCAAGCTCACCCCGCGAGCGGCGATGCTGGGAACCCTGGCGGGCATCTCGATCACCTTCATCTCGATGCGGCCCGCCGCGCAGATGTGGGAGGCGGCGTGGATCGGCCTCCCAGTGCTGGCGATCATCCTCATCGGGTTCTTCACCGACGTGAAGCTGCCCGGCAACATCCCGGTCGGCCTGGCGGCGCTGCTCGTCGGCACGGCGATCGGCTGGGCCGGCGGGTACATGTCCGTGCCCGACCTGACCTCGGCGGTGGAGAACGTCGCGATCGGCATCCCGGATCAGCGTTTCGATCTGCTGTTCAACGGACTCGGTGATCTCGCACCCCTGCTGGGCACGGCCATACCGCTCGGTGTCTACAACTTCACCGAGGCGATGAGCAACGTGGAGAGCGCCGCGGCGGCGGGGGACAACTACAACCTGCGCAGCGTCCTGCTGGCCGACGGTGCCGGCGCGTGTATCGGTGCGGCTTTTGGGTCTCCGTTCCCGCCCGCGGTCTACATCGGACATCCCGGCTGGAAGGACGCGGGCGGGCGCGCGAGCTACTCCCTCGCGAGCGGTGTCGCCATCGGACTGTTGTGCTTCCTGGGCATGTTCGGAGTGCTCAACGCACTGTTGCCGGTCCCGGCGATCGTCCCGATCCTGCTGTTCATCGGCTTGCTCATCGGCGCTCAGGCCTTCCAGGCGGTGCCGCGCCTGCACGCGGTCGCGGTGGTGGCGGCACTGCTGCCGAACCTCGCCGAATGGGGTCGAGGGCTCATCGACAACGCGCTCGCGGCGGCCGGCACCACCGCCGACGAAGTGGGTATGGAGGCGCTCGGCGGCGCCGGGGTGATCTACGAGGGCCTCAAGACGCTGGGCGAGGGTGCGGTGCTCGTCGGCCTGGTCCTCGGCACCATCGTCACGTTCATCCTCGAGAAGAAATTCCACTACGCCGCGATCGCCGCATCGGTCGGTGCCGTCTTGTCGTTCATCGGCCTGATCCACGCGCCCGAGGTGTCGTGGGCGGCGGCCCCCGCGGTCGCGCTCGGCTACCTTCTCTTCGCGGCAGTGTGCATCGCGCACTGGTTCCTACCGGGGGCGCGCACGCCCGTGGTGGTCGACGAGTCGGACGTGGTCGCCGGTCACTGACCTCGATGACCAGGTGGTCGGGCCGGTGTGACACACCGGCCCGATCGCACCGATGTCTGCTGACCGCGCGTTTTGTTCTCCGGCGCGACCATGCGCTAGAGTCTGACCTCGGTTCTGGTGAAGCATCTGCGGGTGCCGAACCGAGCCGGCGCAATCCCCCATAGCTCAATTGGCAGAGCATTCGACTGTTAATCGAACGGTTACTGGTTCGAGTCCAGTTGGGGGAGCAGAACAACCCCCGTCACCTGTACCAGCAGGGGGCGGGGGTTTTCTCGACTCACGCCACCCACAGGAGACCCACGGGACACCCGGTCCCGGTCTCGTCGCGCTGCGGCGAGCCGCCGCTCGGACTCCGCATCGCCCGAAAATTCGTTGAACTGATGCGTTTGGCGGCGGAAGGGGAGGGTAGGCGACCTCCATGCACCCAGAATCATCGTCACGGTCTGTTCTCGTGATCGCCGATCCCGGTGCGACGGAGTCGATCGGCGAACACTTGTCCGAATCACTGTCAGCGGTCGAAGAGAGTACGGATCGTTGGCAGGTGTCCACCCGAAGTCATGCGTACCCGATCGACGAGCACACCGACTTCGCCGAAGTGGTCGACACTGTCGATCCCGAGTCGGCGACCGAAGACATCGTCATCTACCTCACCGACCTACCCCGTCGGCGGGGGACGGCCCCGATCATCGCCGAGATCGATCTGTCGAAACGCCTCGGAGTGATCTCGATACCCGGTATGGGTGCTGCCTTTGTCGATCGGCGTGCGAGGAACCTGGCTCGGATGATCGTGACCGAGGTGTCCCGCGGTCCGGCAGAACCCGGAGCGGAGAACGAGCGCTTTCAGCGGGTGCAAGATCACGACGTCGTCCAGTATGTCTCGCCGTCGAGGCTGTCACGCCTTCGGCTTCTCGCGGGCATGGTCTACGCCAATCGGCCCTGGCGAGTCGTCGCCGGAATGTCGAAGGTGATGATGGCGGCGTTTGCGACCGGAGCGGTGAGTCTGGCGTACGGGACCATGTGGCAGCTGTCGGACATGATGGGCCCGTGGCGGCTGGGGGTGGCCACCATTCTGTCGATAGCTGCGATGATCGCCTGGCTGATCGTCGAGCACGATCTATGGGAACGGCCGCCCTCGCGGGAGGAACGCGAGCGAGCGGTGCTCTACAACATGTCCACCATCGTCACGCTGACGATCGGGGTGATGGTCTTCTACGTGGTCGTGTTCGCTCTGCTGCTCCTGACAGCATGGTGGACGATACCGCCGGAGATGGTCGCGGACCAGATCGGTCACCCGGTGGGCGCCGCGTCCTTGGTGACGATGGCGTGGTTGGTGGCGTCGGTGGCGACACTGGGTGGCGCCCTGGGGTCCGGTATGGAGGATGACGACGCCGTGAGAGCGGCGACCTACGGAGCTCGGCAACGCCAGAGATTCGAGCGGGACGACCGTGGTGGTCGACGTTCGGGGAAGAGTCAGGGTCGGTGACGACAGCGGAAAGCCCTTCGGCTGCTTGAGCAGCTGAAGGGCTTTCCGCGTCGACGGCCCTATTCGCGGGGGTAATCCTCGGGGTCGGTCTCGACCTCGGTGGCCTGCTCGGCGGCGTCGGCGTCGTTGGCATCGAACGGCACGGTGGGCTCCGCCGCCTCGGCGGGGTCGGGGTCCGTCGGCTGGGCTTGCTCGATCGCGTCGGCCTCGTTTGCCTCGATCGGCAGGTCGGCTTCCGGTGACGTCATCGGGTTGATCCTCTCGTCGTCGAACTCCTACGTATCCACGTGTACCCGACGAGATGGAATTCAGTCTCCGCCGCTGTGTCGCCCGTCGTACTGCGCCTGCGCGTCCCGGACGACGGGCATGTTGTCCTGCACGAGTTCGATCAGTCCGCTCAACTGGTCGGCGACCTGGCGGCCCAGCGGGGTGAGGTGATACTCGACCTTCGGCGGGATGGCCTCGAGGACGGTGCGCACGATCATGCCGTCGCGCTCGAGGTTCTGCAGGGTCTGCGACAGCATGCGTTCACTCACGCCGTCGACGCGTCGTCGCAAGGCGCTGAACCGATAGTTGCTCTCTCCCAACGCCATCAGCACGAGGCTTCCCCAGCGACCGGTGACGGTCTGCAGCGTCGTCCGAGATGAGCAGTCTCGGGCGAAGACATTCGCTTCGAGGGACTCGTCGCTGGTCTCGGTCACGTCCTCAACGGTAGTCGAAGCGACGAGATATCGCTAACACTTAGTATTGCACTTACTAAAAGTTAGTGCATACTGGGGCGACCACCACCCAGAAAGAGGACACCATGACCACAGCAGTGACCGGCGCGACAGGACACCTCGGCGGACTCGTGATCGAGGAACTACTCGCGCGTGGCGTCGCGGCCACCGACGTCGTCGCGATCGTCCGGGACGAGTCGAAGGCGTCGAAGCTCGCGTCGCAGGGCGTCTCGGTCCGCGTCGCCGACTACGACGATCCGGAGTCGTTGCGGACCGCACTCGCCGGCGTCGACAAGCTGCTGCTCATCTCGGGCGCCGACATGGGCCGACGTGTCGCCCAGCACACCAACGTGATCGAGTCCGCGGAGGAGAACGGCGTCGCACTCATCGCCTACACCAGCCTGCTGCACGCGGACACGAGTGGTTTGAGCCTGGCCCCTGAGCATGTCGCCACCGAGGCCCGGCTGAGCAAGTCGCCGGTTTCCACCGTGATCCTGCGCAACGGCTGGTACTGGGAGAACTACCTGGCGGCCATCCCGCAGGCGGTATCGACCGGGACGCTCTTCGGGGCGGCCGGTGAGGGAAGGCTCGCGGCCGCTGCCCGTGCCGACTACGCGGCCGCGGCCGCGGCTGTCCTCACCGCCGATTCCGATCAGACCGGCAAGGTCTACGAGCTGGGTGGGGACGAACGGCTGACGTACGGAGAGTTCGCCAGCGCGATCGGTGAGGCGGCGGGTTCGACCGTCGAGTACCGCGACCTCTCGGAGTCCGATTACCGGGCGAGCCTGGTCGGCGCGGGCCTGCCCGAGCCGGTCGCCGCGATGCTGGCGAGCTCGGACGCGGGGATCAGTCGCGGCGAACTCGACACCACCTCCGGTGATCTCCGGTCGCTCATCGGCCGGTCGTCGACCCCCGTCGCCGACGTCATCGCCCAGGCGCTCGGCTGACGCTGCTTGGCTGTCGCCGCCTCCGGTCATCCATATCGGTCACCTCCGTCGTGGGTCCGCAGGCGGCGATCGCGGCGTGGATCATCCGGTCTGCGCCGCGGCGATGAGTTTTCCGGCGCCACCGGGTCCGTCCGCATATATTGCTCGTGCCGACAGACGACGGGAATGCCAAGCCATGCCGCAACTACTCAGAGTCCAGAACTTCTCCATCTCGCAGGACGGGATCGGGGCGGGGGAGAACCAGACGTTCGAGCGTCCCTTCGGTGACCGCGTCGAACCCTGGGAACTGATGTCATGGGCGGGTGCCACCGCCGGCTGGCCCAACCGGACCGACCCGGGTGGCACGCGGGGCCTCGACGACTACTTCACGCGCGACTTCTCCCACAACATCGGCGCGGAGATCATGGGCCGCAACAAGTTCGGCCATCAGCGCGGCCCGTGGACCGACCATGAGTGGCAGGGTTGGTGGGGCGACGAACCGCCCTTCCACACGCCCGTCTTCGTGCTGACGCACCACGTGCGACCGTCGTTCACGCTCGGCGACACCACTTTTCACTTTCTCGACGCGACACCCGCCGAGGCTGCCGAGCAGGCGAAGGCCGCGGCCGACGGCAAGGACGTACGCATCGGCGGCGGCGTGAGCACCGTGCGGGAATTCCTCGACGCCGGCCTCATCGACACCCTGCACATCGCCGTCGCGCCCGTCACGATCGGGGAGGGGCTGAAACTCTGGGAGTCGCCCGAGGAACTCGAGGACCGGTACCACCACGAGTCGGTCCCCAGCTCCAGCGGGGTCACTCATCACCTGTTCTGGCGTGAGTAGCGCCGGCCGGCCGGCCGCTACCCGGTTGCGTTTTGTCCCGGCATCGGTGGTTGCCACTCTGGATGTGAGTCACTCCTGATGGGGAGGAGCACACTGTGAGCATGTCACCGGGCTACACGGTCGAGGAGATCGAAGCTCTTGTGGAGGAGTACATGACTCTTCGACAGGGGCAGAAGGGGCCGTGGCTGAAAGCCAGGTCGATCAGTAAGTACCAGCTACACCGATGGCGCCAGGCCTATCTGGCCGGTGATCTGGCACGCGGGCTGGTGCCGCGTGACTCGGTGACCCGCCCGGACGCGATCCGACGGGCGATCGAAGCCGAGAAACAATTAGAAGCTCAACAGCGTGCTCATGCCGACGAACTCGAACGGTTACATCGGCAGATCGAGACCCTGCAAGGCGGTAATGCCGCGTTGGGAAAAGCTATCGGGCTCTTGCGCGAGTTGGACTCGCAAGAGCCCGGGACGACACCGGACGATCCCACCTGCGAGAAATAAGGTTCGGCCTGATCGCCGAACTCACAGCCTCGGGGTATTCCCAGCGGTCGGCGTTGACGATCGCTGGGGTATCGCGCGGATCGTTTCACTACCGTCGCCGGCCACGACCTGCGGTGTCACATCCGATCGCCCAACGAGACCGGGCCTATCCCAGCCGACTCAACTCCGCCGACGTCGCGACGATCAGCGAGTTGATCCGGGCCGGCTGGTCCCAGGGGCAGTCGGTGCTCGATACCTTCGCCCGCACCTGGGATTCGGGCCGGTACTTGGCGTCGCCGCGCACCTGGTATCGCATTGCCAACCGGATCGATCAGTCCACCCGCCCTGCCTCGCCACGCCTGCGCACACGTTCCCCACGGCAGGTGCCGGTCGTGGCGGCCACCGCCCCCGGACAGGTGTGGATGTGGGATATCACCGACCTCAACGGCACCTACGTCGGGCAGCGCTACAAGGCGTACTCGATCCAGGATCTGTACTCGCGCAAGATCATCGCGTCCTGCGTGGCACCTCGCGAGGACGAAGACATCACGGCGGGCTTGTTTGCTGCAGCATTCGACACCGATCAGGTTCCGCGCGTCATCCATTCCGACAACGGGTCGGTCATGCGGTCAGCGCGACTGGCCCAGCTGTGTGCGGCGATGAACGTGACCATGTCGTACAGCCGTCCACGAGTATCGAATGACAACCCGTACAAGGAATCCGAGTTCCGCACCATGAAACACCGGCCGTCATATCCGACCACTTTCGACGACATCCACAGCGCTCGGGACTGGGTCGAGTCCTACGTCGACTGGTTCAACCGCGAGCACCACCACCGTGGACTGGCCTTGTTCACTCCACAATCAGTCCACGACGGCAACTGGCGGAGGCACCACAGCGTGCGCACCTCAACACTCAACACCTACTACGCGCACAACCCCGACCGGTTCCGCCATCGTCGTCCCAGCGTGCACCGCCCGCGCAGCCGCGTCGGCATCAACCTGCACCACGAACACAACCAGATCGCACTAAACACAAACTAGTGACTCAACACAGGTTGACACCCACCGCATCCGGGACAAACCACAACCGGATGGCGGCGGCGGTGGAATGCGATCGCCGATCGGCGTAGTTGTAGGGACCATGACGGAACTCTCCAGCAAGGCCACGACTCTGCTCGACCTCCACCAGCCCGGAAATCCGGTCATCCTGCCCACGGTCTGGGATGCGTGGTCGGCGAATCTCGCGATCTCCGCGGGGTTCACCGCGCTCACGGTCGGGAGTCATCCGGTGTCGGACTCCATCGGCAAACCCGACAACGAGGGCATCACGTTCGATGAGCTGACCACCCGGATCCGGCAGATCACCGCCGCGGTCGACGTCCCGATCTCCGTCGACATCGAATCCGGCTACGGGGAAGACCCGAAGACACTCATCGACGGCTTGATCGCGGCCGGCGCGGTCGGCCTGAACATCGAGGACACCGTGCACAGCGAGGGCGGTCGCCTCCGCGAGGCGCAGGAGCACGCCGACTTCGTGGGCGCATTGCGGGCCGCGTCCGACGCCACCGACGTCCACGTGGTCATCGACGCGCGTACCGACCTCTTCGTGAAACAGGTCGGGGACGAATCCGATCGCGTCGACCGCGCCATCGAGCGACTGAAGCTGGCCGCCGAAGCCGGTGCGGATGTGTTGTACCCGGTCGGTTTCCACGACGACGCCACGCAGAAGCGGCTCACCGCGGAGCTGCCGTTGCCGGTCAACGCGATCGGGCATCCGACCAAGAACTCGAAGTCGGCCCTGGCCGAACTCGGCGTCGCCCGGGTCAGTTTCGGGCCGATCTTCCAGATGGTGCTCGCCGAGCGCGCCGCCGAGGTACTCGCACCCTGGAAGTAGCCAGAACATCCCGTCCGGGTCGAAAGAACCCGGACGGGATGTCGGTGGTGCGGTCTACCGTCGGCACATGGCACTCACGAAATCCGAACGAGAAGCGTTCCTGTCCGAACCCCACGTCGCGGCTTTGTCGGTGGAGGCCGAGCCCGGCCGGGCGCCACTGACCGTCCCGGTCTGGTACCAGTACGAGCCGGGTGGACGTCCCTGGCTGCTCACCGGGACCGAGTCGCGCAAACTGCAGCTCATCCGGGCAGCCGCGCGTTTCACGCTGATGGTCGACGAGGTGACGCCGCGGCTGATGTACGTGGCCGTGTCGGGGGATGCGGTCGACATGGTCGCCGGCACTCGCGCCGACCTCCAGGAGATGGCGGCGCATTACCTCCCGCCCCAGGCGGTGGACCCCTACGTGGAGATGGCCGAGAAGGACCACGGCCCGCAGACGAAACTGTTCCTCGAGCCGAAGCAATGGGTGTCTCTGGACCTCGGCAGCCTCTGATCGTCGGGCACTGATCCGGCAGCGAGACGAACCGGCCGGGAACGTCTCGCTACATTGAACGCATGCCGACGCCGCGTTCCACGTCCGACCAGCCCGACTCCGGGGGCACCGCACCCGGTGCCGAGTCCGATCAGTCCGTCGACCCCGGCTCGGCACCGGCGAATCCCCCCAGCGACGCCGCGGAGGTGAACCCTCTCCACGGCGCCGAGTTCCTGCAGGCCAACCGCAGCAACCGCGACAAGTACCGCGCCGAGGCCGAGGCCAAAGCGGAGAAGGCGGCTCGCAAGGCCGGTCGCAAGCGTGGCTCGGAGGGTTCCGGTCCCGCAACCCGTTCGGCGGCGACCGATTCCGCAGGCCCGGACCCCGCCGCGCCCACCGACGACCCGCCCACCGACGACCCGAAGTCCACCGACACCGATGCGGACCGCACGCCGCGCAAGATCGACCCCGCGGCGTCCGGTCGTCGTGGCTCTCGGTGGACCGGATGGACCTCGGCGGTCGGCGCCCGGCCCTGGGCCGTGATCGCGCTGATCGTGGCGGTCATCGCCCTCGCGGCGTCGACCGCGGTACTCGCGGTGGCCTATGTGGACGCCGACGAGCGGGCCGAGACGAGCGCGTCGGCCGGCGCCACGTCGTCGCTGCTCGAGACGGCGCGCCGGTACGCGGCCGAGATCTCCACCTACAACTCCGCCGATTACGCCGACCTCGACCGGCGCATCCGGGAGATCTCGACGCCCGCCTTCACCCAGACCTACATCGAATCCTCGCAGGACGCGAGACGCGGATCGACTGCGGCCGAATCGGTCTCGACCGCGAAGGCCGACAACGCCGGCATCATGTCCGTCGACGACGGCAAGGCCGTCGTGCTGGTGACGCTCGACCAGACGCTGAAATCGCCCCAGACCGCCCAGGAGTTTCCCGAGGGATTCCCGTACCAGTCGCGGGTCAAGGTCACTCTCGTCGAACAGGACGGCCGCTGGCTGATGGACGACTTCGCGGTGCTGTAGGGGCGTCAGTCGGCCACGTGTGGGCCGAGCAGTATCCGCATCGCGAGCGCTTCGATCCGCTCGGGTGAGGGCGGCGGGGACTGGCGCGACAGGTCGGTCACCACGTTGAGTGCCGCGTGCACGAGGAACCGGGCCTGTGAGAGCGACAGCTCCTCGCGGTCCCGGGTGAGCCACGTGGCGAACTCGTCAACGGTGATCCGTTGCTGATTGCGCAGTTCGGCGCGAGCCTCTGGTGTGGTGTGCCCGATCTCGGTCTCGTAGATCGAGATCAGATCCGTTGTGCTGGAGCTCAACCGGATGTAGGCGGCGAGTATCGCGACGATCGCCTCCCGGGGCGTCGTCGATGCGGCGAGGGCGTCGGCGATCGCAGACGTGACCCGATCGGTGGCGCGCCAGAACGATGCCTCGAGGATCGCGACCTTGCTCGGGAAGTGGCGGTACACGCCCGACGCGGGCAGGTCGGCCGCGTGTGCGATGTCCTCGATGGTGACGTCCCGGAACCCGCGGGCGGCGAAGAGTCCGATGGCCTCGGTCAGGATGACCTCACGTTTGGCGGCGGGGGCGAGTCCGGTGACTGTCGGTCGTTCGCGAGCGGTGGGGGCGGGTAACCCGACGTCGAGCAGGCCGATCGCGGCGCCGGACATCAGCGCCGTCGCCTCACGGGCGGGCAGCGCGGCGCGGTGCGTCGTGGGGCTGGCCGCGACGCTGATCATCGCCGCGGCGACGAGATTGGCGTCGGAGTCGTTCAGCGATGGCCGCAGTCGCCGGGCGGCCGCCCGCACGCGACGGTGCTGCTGCACGACGACGTCGCGGACGATCGCGACGTCGGCGGGCTCGAGGTACCGCGATTCCCAGCGATACAGCCCGCCGCGGCGCCGGTTGTCGAACGAGGTGGCGGTGATCGCCTCGAGGAGCGCGTGCAATTCCTCCGGGGACCCCTCGGGGACGGTGTCGAGTACGTCGCGCAGGCCGGTGGCGAGTTCGGCGGTGGTCTCGGCGAACAGTGCGTACTTGTTCGGGAAGTGCCGGTACAGGGCCGGCGCGGAGATGCCGACGGCCTCGGCGATGTCGTCGAGTCGTACCGCGTGATATCCGCCGTCGCTGAACGCCTTAGCCGCGGCGTCGACGATCATGCGTCGCCGGTCGGCGGGGCGACGACGCCGGACGCCCGGGTCCGGGCGTGACGTCTGCGGGCGGGCGGTCATGACGACACAGCCTAGCCGGAGACCACGTTCTCGTGACAGATTTCCGGACCAGACAGTAAAACCGCAGTAGAGGAGCACAAACTGATCTGATAAGTTAACGAGAATTCTCGTGATCTGCGTCGCATTGTGATAGTAGTCTAGGCGATGGCACAGATGCGGGGCACTGTGTCTATCGGAACCGGCATGAATGGGGAGTGGTAGTGAGCGACGAGATCACGCACGACGGAGTGGTGACGTCCGTCGACGATTCCGGGATCGGACGTCTGACGATTTCTCGACCGGAACGGATGAACGCCCTCGACGGCCGGGCCGAAAAGGCGATCGAGGAGACCTTGTCGGAGTGGTCGAAGCGGGATGACGTCCGCGTCGTCGTGATCGACGGCGCCGGTGGCAGTTTCAGTGCCGGTGCCGACGTCCGGGGGTTCGCCGA
Source organism: Gordonia sp. KTR9 (assembly GCF_000143885.2). Taxonomy (NCBI): domain Bacteria; kingdom Bacillati; phylum Actinomycetota; class Actinomycetes; order Mycobacteriales; family Gordoniaceae; genus Gordonia; species Gordonia sp. KTR9. The sequence goes on along the minus strand of NC_018581.1, from coordinate 3,601,626 downwards.
GCGGTCGACCGAAGGTGGCGCGTCCGGCTTCACCCGGGAACAGGCCCGGGCGATCATCTCCGGTGGCTCCGCCCTCGTACGTGCCGTGCGTTCGGTTCCGGTCCCGGTGATCGCCTCCGTCGATGGCGCGGCCGCCGGGATCGGTGCGTCACTCGCACTCGGCGCCGACCTCATCTACACGACGGCGCGGTCGTACTTCCTGCTCGCATTCGTCAACATCGGTCTGATGCCCGACGGCGCCGCGTCGATGTCGTTCGCCACGGCGGTCGGTCGCGTACGCGCCAACGAGCTGGCACTCCTCGGCGAGAAGCTGCGTGCCGCAGAAGCTCTCGAGGCCGGACTCGTCAACGGGGTCGTCGACGACCGTGCCGCGCTCGACGAGGTGGTCGGCACTGTGGCCCGAAAGCTGGCGGGCAAGAGTGCCGCTGCGCTCCGGCTCACGAAGGCCGCGCTCGACGCGCACACGATGTCCGGTTTCGACGCCGCCATCGAGCGAGAACTCGACGGCCAGACCGAACTGCTCCAGTCCCCGGAGTTCCAGGCGGCGATCAGTGCCTTCGCCGGCGCCTCCCGGTGATTTTCGCGCCACGCCGGAAGAACCACACACCACCCGTCCCGACCCCATCACCACCAGAGAAGACAACGAGGAGACCGATCGTATGACCGCGACCGTCGACACCTTCAGCGACCTGGCCACCGAGCCACTGCGTTCGCGCCGCAACCACTGGAACAACCAGATCCGCCGCCACGCCTTCATGACCCCGGACAAGCCGGCGCTGAAGTTCCTGGGCAACGTCACCACCTGGAAAGAACTCGACGAGCGCAGCCGGGCGTTTGCCGCCGCGCTGAGCCGACGCGGCGTGCAGTTCGGTGACCGGGTCCTGATCGTCCTGCTCAACCGCTCGGAGTACGTCGAAGCGGTTCTGGGCGCCAACCTGATCGGCGCCATCCCCGTGCCGGTGAACATCCGGATGAGCCCGGCCGAGGTCGCCTTCCTCGTCAACGACAGCGGTGCCAAGGTGATCGTCACCGAGACACTCCTCGCGCCGCTGGCCGACGCCGCGGGCGCCGCCACCGGCGCGATCGAGCACACCATCGTGGTCGGCGGATCGGACAAGGAGAATCACCTCGACTACGAGTCGCTGGTTGCCGAGGATTCGTCGGATCTCGAGGAGATCGACGTTCCCGAGGACACCGTCGCGCTGATCATGTACACCTCGGGCACGACCGGAAAGCCCAAGGGCGCCATGCTCACCCACACGAACATGCAGGCGCAGGCCGTCACCTGTCTGCAGGCTCTGCAGACCCGGTCCGATGACATCGGCTCCTGCGTCGCGCCGATGTTCCACATCGCCGGCCTCGGCGCGATGGCGCCTCTGTTCTACATGGGTGCGCTCTCGGTGATCCATCCGCTCGGTGCGTTCGACCCCGACGACATGCTCGACACGATCGAGAAGGAGGGCACCACCTCGATCTTCCTGGTGCCCGCGCAGTGGCAGGCCGTCTGCGCCGCGCAGCAGGCCAAGCCGCGCGACCTCAAGCTGCGGGTGATCAGCTGGGGCGCCGCCCCGGCGTCGGACACGGTCCTGAAGGCGATGAACGAGACCTTTCCGGAAGCGCTGAACGTCGCTGTCTTCGGGCAGAGCGAGATGTCTCCGATCACCTGTGTGCTCGAGGGCCGGGACGCGCTGCGCAAGATCGGCTCGATCGGCAAGGTCGTCCCCGCGGTCACCGCCCGCATCGTCGACCCCGAGGGGAACGACGTGGCGCAGGGTGAAGTCGGCGAGATCGTCTACCGGGGCCCGAACATGATGAAGGGGTACTGGCAGAACGAGCAGGGCACCGCCGACGCCTTCGCCGGCGGCTGGTTCCACTCCGGCGACCTGGTCCGCGCGGACGAGGAGGGCTTCCTCTACGTCGTCGACCGCGCCAAGGACATGATCATCTCCGGTGGTGAGAACATCTACTGCGCCGAGGTCGAGAACGTGCTCTTCGGTCATCCGAGCATCACCGAGGCGGCGATCATCGGTCGGGCGCACGAGAAGTGGGGCGAGGTGCCGGTGGCCGTGGTGGTGCTGGCCGACGGAGTCGACGACCTGACCCTCGCCGACCTCGAGCCGTACCTCAACGAGAACCTCGCCCGGTTCAAGCATCCGAAGGACATCGTCATCGTCGACGAACTGCCACGCAACGCCGGCGGCAAGGTCGTCAAGCCGACGCTGCGTCAGAGTTACGGCAGCAAGGACGCCGGCCTCTCCGACTGACGCCACCCTCCAGACCGACACCCTCCGACCTGGGCGCGAGCACGCGCGCCCAGGTCGTCGTGGTCTCGTCCGTCTCGATCGCACCGGGCGACTGCGCGGCCTGGAAACACGTACTAGAACACGTTCCAATTATGTGGTTGAGTGATGACTGTCACGTCATGGCGGCAACCGTCGGAGTGAGTAGATCCTCCCGGTGTGAGACGTCGCCGGGTTCGAACGGAGGAGTTCAGTGAAGACAAAGGGTGCACTGCTGCGGGAGCACAACAAGCCGTGGGCGATCGAGGACATCGAGATCGGCGATCCCAAGGCCCACGAGATCAAGATCAAGATGGAAGCCGCAGGCATGTGCCATTCCGATCATCATCTGATGACCGGTGGCATCCCGATGGCCGGGTTCCCGATCCTGGGCGGACACGAGGGTGCGGGAGTCGTCGCCGAGATCGGCGAGGGCGTCACCGACTTCGAGGTCGGCGACCACGTCGTGCTGTCGTTCATCCCATCGTGTGGCAAGTGTCCGTCGTGTCAGTCGGGGATGGCCAACCTGTGCGACTTCGGCGCCATGCTGCTGCAGGGTGAAGCCGTGTCGGACAACACCTTCCGCATCCAGACCGCATCCGGCGAGAACGTCTACCCGATGACGCTGCTGGGGACCTTCGCGCCGTACATGGTCGTGCACGAGGCGTCCGCGGTGAAGATCGACAAGGACATCCCGTTCGAGGTCGCCGCGCTGTGCGGTTGCGGCATCCCCACCGGTTACGGCTCCTCGACCCGGAGCGGCGACGTGCGCCCGGGCGAAGACGTCGCCATCGTCGGTGTCGGTGGCGTCGGTACCGCGGCACTGCAGGGCGCGGTGATCTCCGGTGCCCGCAACCTGTTCGCCATCGACCCGGTCGAGTGGAAGCGCGAGCAAGCGCTGAAGTTCGGGGCCACCGCGGCGTTCGCCTCGGTCGAAGAGGCTGCCATGGCGATCGCGGAGACCACGCACGGCGGCATGTGCCAGAAGGTGATCGTCACGGTCGGCGAGGTCCACGGCAAGGACGTCGACTTGTGGATGGGTATCACCGCCAAGGGCGGCACCTGTGTCCTGACCGGTATGGGCAACATGCTCGAGAGCGATGTGAACCTGAACCTCGCCATGCTGACCCTGCTGCAGAAGAACCTGCAGGGCTCCATCTTCGGCGGCGCCAACCCGAAGCTCGACATCCCGCAGCTGCTGTCGATGTACAAGATCGGCAAGCTCAACATCGCCGACATGATCACCCGCCAGTACCGGCTGGACCAGATCAACGAGGGTTACCAGGACATGTTGGACGGCAAGAACATCCGCGGTGTCATCCGCTACACCGAAGAGGACTGGTGAGCACCCGGGTAACGTGACCCGATGTGTCTGTCCTTGAATCTCTGACGGAATGGCCCGTCGACCACGCGTCGGCGGCGATCATCACCCGTGACGGGGTCGCCGACCAGTTCGGCGACCCCGCTCGCGTCTACGAACTCGCCTCGGTGACCAAGCCGCTGGTGGCCTACGCGGTTCTCGTGGCGGTCGAGGAAGGTGCCGTCGAACTCGACGACCCGGCGGGGCCGTCGGGATCGACTCTCGCTCACCTCCTCTCGCATGCGTCCGGACTGGCCTATGACACCCGCGAGGTCGAGGCGCCGCCGGGGGAGCAGCGGATCTATTCGAGTTCGGGCTTCGAGGTGGCCGCCGAGGCCGTGGCGGAAGCTACCGGTATCGAGTTCGGCCGCTACCTCTCCGAAGCCGTGTGCACGCCGCTGGGGTTGTCGTCGACGACCCTCTACGGGTCGGCCGGGCATGCGGCGCGCTCGAGTGCGGCGGATCTGGCGGTCTTCGCTCGAGAACTGATGAATCCGCGGCTGCTCGCGCCGGAGACGTTCGGAAAGCTGACGTCGGTCCAGTTCCCCGGTCTCGACGGATTCGTTCCGGGTTACGGCAAGCACCGCCCCAACGACTGGGGGATCGGCTTCGAGATCCGCTCGGAGAAGTCGCCGCATTGGACCGGGACACGGAATTCTCCGCGCACGTTCGGGCACTTCGGGCAGGCCGGGACGTTTCTCTGGGTGGACCCGGTTCTCGACGCCGCATGCGTCGTGCTGACCGACCGGCCGTTCGGACCATGGGCGAAGCCGCTGTGGAGCGAGTTCAACGATCGTGTTGTTGATGAACTCTCGTCACAGAACTGAATTTTTCTCGCACTAGAAACTGGCGCAACACGTGCCTCATGAGGCACACTTGATCTCACGAGTGTGATATCCGCTGTCGCGAGGTGTGTTGGGGAAGACGTTCCTCGTCGACAACGGAGGTGAACAAGGTGCGCAATCTGAACCAGTTTGCGGACATGACAACAGGAGTGGTGTACATCCACTCGGCGCCGGTGGCGCTGTGCCCGCATGTGGAGTGGGCTCTGTCGTCGACCCTGAATGCGCGCGCCAACCTGAAATGGTCGGCACAGGATGCCGAGCCGGGCATGCAGCGTGCCACTGTCGACTGGGCAGGGCCGGTCGGCACTGCCGCACGTCTGGTGACGGCTCTACGTGAGTGGTCGGCGCTTCGCTTCGAGGTGACCGAGAATCCGAGCGAGGGCGTCGACGGCGAGCGGTTCTGCTACGTCCCGGGACTGGGCCTGTGGCGCGGCTCCACGAGCGCCAACGGTGACGTCATCATCGGCGAGAACCAGTTGCGCTCGATGATCGAATCGCAACCCGACAGCGCCGGCCTCGCCGGTGAACTCGAAGGCGCACTCGGTACCGCGTGGGACAACGCGCTCGAGCAGTACCGCATGGGCGGCGCCGGCGCCGAGGTCACCTGGTTGCAGCAGCGGGTGGGCTAGCGCAGACGAGAAGTGCCCCGGTCCTCGAAGGACCGGGGCACTTGTCGTTGGTGCGACGCGTCAGAGCGGGATGTTCTTGTGGCGTCCGCGGCGTGCGGGTGCTGCCGCAAGCGCTTCGGCGATGATGCTGCGCGTGTGCGCCGGGTCGATGATCTCGTCGACCACCCCGATGGACTGAGCGCGGCCGACACCGCCGGCGATGGCCTCGTGCTCGGCGGCCAGGCGGTCGTGCAGAGCCTCTCGCTCATCGTCGGGTGCGGCGGCGAGGGCCTTCTTGTGGAGGATGCCCACCGCGGCCTTGGCGCCCATCACGGCGACCTCCGAACCCGGCCAGGCGAAGACCGCGGTGGCGCCGAGCGCTCGCGAGTTCATCGCGATGTAGGCGCCGCCGTAGATCTTTCGGGTCACCAGCGTGACGCGGGGGACCGAGGCCTCGGCGAACGCATGCAGCAGCTTCGCGCCGCGCCGGACGACGCCGTTCCACTCCTGGCCGACGCCGGGAAGGTAGCCCGGTACATCGGTGATGACGATGAGCGGGATTCCGAAGGCGTCACAGAGGCGGACGAAGCGCGATGCCTTCTCCGCACTCTCGGAGTTGAGGCAACCGCCCATCCGCAGCGGGTTGTTCGCGATGACACCGACGCTGCGTCCGGACAACCGGCCGAAGCCGACGACGATGTTCGGCGCCCACTTCGCCTGCAGCTCTTCGAAACTCGAGATCTCCGTCTCGCCGTCGGCGGCCACACCGGAGTCGAGCAGCTGCTCGACGACGGGGTGGACGTCGTAGGCGCGACGATTCGACTCGGGCAGCAGGGCCTTGAGGTCGGTGTCGCCGGCCCGGGCGTGATCGCGGTCGAAGTGTCCCTGCTGGGTGAACGTCGACACGAGACGCCGCGCCCGCCACAGCGCATCGGGCTCGGAGTCGGCGACGATGTGGCAGACGCCGGACTTCTTGCCGTGTGTGGTCGGGCCACCCAGCGACTCCATGTCGACTTCTTCGCCGGTGACGCTCTTGACGACATCCGGCCCGGTCACGAAGACCCGGCCGGCCGGCGCCATGATCACGACGTCGGTCAGCGCCGGGCCGTAGGCCGCGCCGCCGGCCGCGAACCCGACGACGACCGAGATCTGCGGGATGTAGCCGGAGGCGCGCACCATCGCCTCGAAGACCTGGCCGACTGCGTGCAACGCCTCGACACCCTCGGCGAGGCGAGCGCCACCCGAGTGCCAGATGCCGATGACCGGCGCCTGCTCGGTGATGGCGGTGTCGATGGCGTTGACGATGTGCGCACACCCCACGACACCCATGGCGCCACCCATCACGGTGCCGTCGGTGCAGTAGGAGACCGTCCGGACCCCGTGGACCAGACCGACGGCGGCCTGGACGCCCGACTTGTCGCGTGGGTGGAGCAGCGACATCGTGCCTTCGTCGAAGAAGTTGGTGAGCCGCAACAGGGGGTCGCGGGGATCGGCGGCTTCTTCGCGGCCGGCAACGGGAGCCAAGGTCGTCATCGATGTCTCCTGGGTGTCGGGGGTGTGGCGGGAGTGCTCAGTAGCGACCGAAGGCGAGCGCCACGTTGTGCCCACCGAAACCGAACGAGTTGTTGATCGCGTACTCGATCTGCCCGTAGCGGGGCTCACCGTGCACGACGTCGATGTCGCATTCCGGGTCCAGATTCTCGAGGTTAAGAGTCGGCGGGATGACGCCTTCCTCGACACTCTTGATGGTCAGGACCGACTCAAGCGCCCCGACGGCACCGATGGAGTGTCCGAGCGCGGACTTCGGTGCGTACACCGCCGCGTGCTGGCCGATGGCGGCGAGAATGCCCGCGGCCTCGGCGGTGTCGCCGATGGGGGTCGACGTGGCGTGCGCGTTGATGTGGGTGATGTCGGAGCGCTGCAGACCGGCGGTCTGCAGGGCCCGGGTCATCGCCCGTGCATTGCCCTGTCCACTGGGGTCGGGGGCGACGAGGTGGAATCCGTCGGAGGTGATGCCGGAGCCGAGGAGGCGGGCGTGGATGTGCGCGCCGCGTGCCCGTGCATGATCCTCACGCTCGAGGATCAGCATCGCCGAGCCCTCGCCGAAGACGAACCCGTCGCGGTCCTTGTCGAACGGCCGTGAGGCGGCCGCGGGATCGTCGTTGCGCGTGCTCATCGCACGCATCATCGAGAAGGCGGCGATCGGCACCGCGTCGATGTGACCCTCGACGCCGCCGGTGACGACCATGTCGGCGTCACCCATGACGATGTGGCGCCAGGCGTGTGCGATGGCCTCGGCGCCCGATGAACAGGCCGAGACCGGGGTGATCACGCCGGCGCGGGCGCCGACGTTGAGTCCCGCGACGGCCGCCGGTCCGTTCGGCATCGCCATCGAGACGGCGAGCGGGGACACCTTGCGGTAGTTCCCGGTGGTCTCCATGGCCTGGACCGCGTCGACCATCGCGTCGGCGCCGCCCTGACCGGTACCGATCACGACGGCGAGGCGATCCTTGTCGACGTCGGGTTCGCCGGCCTGGGCCCAGAGGCGCTTGCTCATGACGTGCGCGATGCGCTCGACGTAGGCCATCCGCCGGGACTCGACGCGCGTGACCTCCTCGGCGGGATCCTGGAGGAGACGACCACCGATGCGCACCGGGAGGTTGTACTTGGTGATGAAGTCGTCGGTCAGCTCACGGATTCCCGATTCGCCGGCCAGCAGGTTCTTCCAGGTCGAGTCGAGGTCCCCGCCCAGCGAGGTGGTGGCCACCATGGAGGTGACCACCACACTCGGGAAGTTCCCACCCAGCGTGGAGTACTCGCGGAGGGAAGAGGGAGTCATCAGTTCTCGTCTGCCTCGACCTGCGCCTTGATGGCTGCAGCGGCCTCGGGGTTCTCGTTCTCGAGCTTCTGGATGTAGGCGACGGCGTCGCCGACGGTGCGGAGGCCGGCGAGATCCTCGTCCGGGATCTTCACGCCGTACTTGTCCTCGGTCTGGACCGCGATCTCGACCATGGACAGCGAATCGATGTCGAGGTCGTCGACGAACGACTTCTCGAGGGTCACCTCGGACGGCTCGATGCCGGTGACTTCTTCGATGATCTCCGCGATGCCGGCAATGAGTTGTTCCTGGGTGGCAGCCACTGTGGCGTTCCCTTTCCTTAGCTTCGTTGACTTGATGGTTCCGGAGCGCATGACGGACAGGAGAGTCCGCGCGCTTGGACACGCCGGCTCTAACAGCCGACGTTCCGGGGGTCGCGGACTACCCGCGACCGCTATCCAAGTTCGGTGATCTTCGTGATGTCGCCGGGCTCCTTGAGCGCCAGCGCGGGAGTGCCCTTGAGTTCGCGCTTGGCGATACCCACCAGCGTCCCCGCCGGGGGCAGTTCCACCACGGCGTCGGCCGAGTGGTCCCGCAGGTACGCCGAGCAGAGATCCCAGCGGACCGGCCTGGTCACCTGTCCCACCAGTTTTGTCAGCGCGTCGGCGCCGTCCGTTACAGGCTGACCGTCGGAGTTCGACAGCAGCGTGCGGACGGGGTCGGACGGGGTGATCTGTGCCGCGGCAGCGGCGACGGCCTCCTGGGCCGGAGCCATGAAATGTGTGTGGAACGCGCCGGCGACGGCGAGCTTGCGGATGCGAGCCTTCTCCGGCGGCGACGCGATGAGTTCGTCGATCTGAGAGACCGCTCCGGCGGCGACGATCTGACCCGCCGCGTTGCGGTTGGCGGGGACGAGGTCGAGTTCGTCGAGGCGCGCGAGCACCGCGGCCTCGTCGCCACCGAGAACGGCAGCCATGGTCGTGGGCTCGAGCGCGCAGGCCTTGGCCATCTCGGCACCGCGGATCGCGGCGAGCGTGACCGCTTCGTCGGCGGAGATCACACCGGTGATCGCCGCAGCGGCCAGTTCACCCACCGAGTGTCCGGCCACGACGGCGTCGGCAGGCAGCTCGCCGTTCTTGCGGACCTCGTCGTAGGCCAGCAGCGCCGCGACCACGACGAGCGGCTGGGTCACCGCGGTGTCGGTGATCTCCTCCGCGGTGGCGGTGGTGCCGAGCCCTTCGAGGTCCAGCTGGATGAGCTTGGACCAGGTGGCGAGCTGGTCACGCGCGCCCGGCAGTTCGAGCCAGGGCACGAGCATTCCGGGTGTCTGTGAGCCCTGTCCGGGGGCAAGCATCGAAAGCACGTGACCAGAGAACACCCTTTGCCCGTGGGATGTGGGTGTGGAGAAGCATGAACCTTGTCGCCGCCTTTTGTGGGGTTCCCACAAAGGTGACCTACAGGTCACCTGGTTCGTCACCAGTCCGAGATTTGTTACCGAACCGTGTTCTTAAGGCTTCTATCAGCACAAACGGTGAATCGGACATGAAACCGGTGTGACTCATGTGGCTGATGAATGCGATTTGTGCCGGAAGTGTGTCAGTCGACCCACCGTCGACGCGACCCTCAGAACGTAGGCGTCGCGAGGGTTAGTTGGGTCACGTCCTGTGATTTCTGAAATTTTCTTCAACCGGTAGCGGACCGTATTTGGATGTATGTACAGAATCCGAGCGCACGATTCCACCGAGCCGCCCGAGTCGAGGTAGGCATCGAGCGTCGTCGTCAACGTCGAGCCGCCCTCGGCCAGCGGTAGGACGAGGGATTCCACCAAAGCGGTCATCGCTGACTCGTCGCCGTTGAGCGCGCGTTCGGGGAGCAGTTCGAGACTGTGGACCGGGCGCGGGGCGTTCGGCCAGCCCGCCACCGCCTCTATTCCGGCCATCGCCTCGGTCGCACTCGTGTGCGCACTGCCGAGGTTCGGCATCGTCGGTCCGATGACGACCGGGGCATCGGCGAAGTGGGACAGCAGCGCGCCGACGAACTTCTCGGTCGGACGGGCCGGACCGCTCACGATGGCCACCAGTACCGAACCCTGCACCACCGAGAGGGCCGACCGGTCGAAGGACTTGGCCGTGTTGTGGATCGCCAGCGGCACCGAGACGTTCTGTTCCGGCGGCGGGGTCCCGACGATGACGGTGGCGGGTGCATCCGATTCCCAGTTGAGTGCTGCTGCGCGGGACAGCAACTGGGCGCCGGTGTCCCCGCGGACGACCGCGTCGACGACCAGGGCCTCGAGCCGGGAATCCCACGCACCCCGCGACTCCGCGGCCGAGGCGTAGATGGATGCCGCGGCGAAGCCGATCTCCCGTCCGTACCGCAGCACCGACTCGGTGAGCGCGCGGAGCTGGGCGTCGTTGCGGGCCAGGAGCGGGAGCCACTTCTCGAAGAACTCCATCGCCACGCGGACCATCTCGACGGTCTGCAGGAGGGTGATCCGGCGGGCGAGATCCTGGGGGACCACCTGGAAGGCCTGGACCGTGAACTTCACGTTGCCTTCGGGGTCCTGGATCCACTCGACGAAATTGACCACCGCGGTCTGCACGACGAGTTGCACACTCGCGCGCTGCGCCGCGTCGAGATCGGAGAAGTACGGCAGCTGGTCCTGCATCGAGTGGACCGCCTCGGTGGCGAGTCGGCCGCTGTACTGCTTGACCCGCCGGAGCAGTGTGTCCGGGAGTGCGTCGTGCACGGTGGCGGGGGCCGGTACATGGGCGCCCCGCTCACCGAACACATCAGCCGGCGGTGGCTTCCTGTTCACGCTGGCATCGGACACGACCTCAATCTAGACCCTCGGCCGGCCGGAGTCGCCGACCGTGGGCGAGACGAGGCCGCGTCCGTCGACGCGACGCTCAGGCGACACCCGGATCGCTGGTCTGCTCGGGTGCGGCCGAGACATCGTCGATCCGGTACTTGTCGGCGGCCTGCTTGGCGACCGACATCTCGATGTTGCCGTCTCGGGCGAGCGCGACGAGCACGGCGACCACGATCGACTCGGCGTCGACGTTGAAGAACCGGCGTGCCGCCGGACGGGTGTCGGAGAACCCGAAGCCGTCCGTGCCGAGCGTGAGGTAGGTGCCCGGGAGGTAGGCCCGGATCTGCTCCTGGACGCCTCGCATGTAGTCGCTGACTCCGACGAACGGGCCGGCGGCGTCGGCGAGCAACTCGGTCAGGTAGGCCGGGGCCGGTTCGGCCCCCGGATCGCGCACCGCCTCGCGGTCGGCGCGGATGCCGTCGCGGGCGAGTTCGCTCCACGAGGTGACCGAGTAGACGTCGGCGCCGACGTTCCATTCCTCCGCGAGCATGTCTGCGGCGCGCAGCGCGTCGGGCATGGTCACGCCGGAGACGAGGATGTTGGCCGGATGCTGCTTGCCCTCGGGAGCCTTCTGGAACCGGTACGCGCCCTTGACGATGCCGGCCGGATCGAGCCCCTCGGGCTTGGCCGGCTGACTGATCGGCTCGTTGTAGACGGTCAGGTAGTAGAAGACGTTCTCCGGGTCGTCGCCGTACATGCGCTCGATGCCGCGCTCGACGATGTGGCCGAGCTCGTAGGCGAAGGCCGGGTCGTAGGCGACGACCGCGGGGTTCGTGGCGGCCAGCAACGGGGAGTGCCCGTCGGCGTGCTGGAGCCCCTCGCCGGTCAGTGTGGTGCGCCCCGCGGTCGCGCCGATGACGAAGCCCCGCGCCATCTGGTCCGCGGCCGCCCAGAAGCTGTCGCCGGTGCGCTGGAAACCGAACATCGAATAGAAGATGTACAGCGGGATCATCGGCTCGTCGTGGGTCGAGTACGACGTGCCGACCGCGGCGAAGCTGGCCGCCGACCCGGCCTCGTTGATGCCCTCGTGGAGGATCTGGCCCTCCGAGCTCTCCTTGTAGGCGAGCATCAGTTCGGCGTCGACCGAGGTGTAGAGCTGCCCGTTGCGGTTGTAGATCTTGAGGGTCGGGAACCACGAGTCCATCCCGAACGTGCGCGCCTCGTCGGGGATGATCGGGACGATGCGCTTGCCGATCTCCTTGTCGCGCAACAGATCCTTGAAGACACGTACGAGCGCCATGGTGGTGGCGACCTGCTGCTTGCCCGAGCCCTTCGCGGTGGCCTTCAGCGCCGAACTCATGTCCGCCTTCAGGACTTTGGACTTCGTGCGCCGGCTCGGCAGGAAGCCGCCGAGGGTCTTGCGCCGGTCGAGCATGTACTGGAGTTCCGGCGAGTCCTTGCCGGGGTTGTAGTACGGCGGCAGGTACGGGTCCTTCTCGAGCTGCTCGTCGGTGATCGGGATCCGCGTGCTGTCGCGGAAGGCCTTCAGGTCGTCGAGCGTCAGCTTCTTCATCTGGTGCGTCGCGTTGCGACCCTCGAAGTGCTTGCCCAGCGTGTAGCCCTTGATGGTGTGGGCGAGGATGACCGTCGGCTGTCCCTTGTGGGTCATCGCCGAGGCGTAGGCGGCATGGATCTTGCGGTAGTCGTGACCGCCGCGCTTGAGGTTCCAGATGTCGGCGTCGGAGAGATCCTTGACGAGTTCCTTCGTACGCGGATCGCGGTTGAAGAAGTGTTCGCGGACGAACGCGCCGTCGTTGGCCTTGTAGGTCTGGAAGTCGCCGTCGGGTGTGGTGTTCATCAGATTGACCAGAGCGCCGTCGCGGTCGGCGTGCAGCAGCGAGTCCCACTCACGGCCCCAGATGACCTTGATGACGTTCCATCCGGCGCCGCGGAAGAAGGACTCGAGTTCCTGGATGATCTTGCCGTTGCCGCGCACCGGGCCGTCGAGACGCTGCAGGTTGCAGTTGATGACGAAGGTCAGGTTGTCGAGACCCTCGGTGGCCGCGAAGCTGGCGAAGCCGCGCGACTCGGGCTCGTCCATCTCGCCGTCGCCGAGGAAGGCCCACACATGCTGATCGGAGGTGTCCTTGATCCCGCGGTCGTGCAGGTAGTGGTTGAAGCGCGCCTGGTAGACGGCGTTCATCGGACCGAGACCCATGGAGACGGTGGGGAATTCCCAGAAATCGGGCATCAGGCGCGGATGCGGATACGACGGCAGGCCGCCGCCCTCGCCGGCGTGGCTGTGCTCCTGGCGGAAGCCGTCCATCCGGGCCTCGTCGATCCGGCCCTCGAGGTAGGCGCGGGCGTAGATGCCCGGTGAGGCGTGGCCCTGGATGAAGATGTGGTCGCCGCCGCCGGAGTGGTCCTTGCCGCGGAAGAAGTGGTTGAAGCCGACCTCGTAGAGCGACGCCGACGAGGCATAGGTGGAGATGTGGCCGCCCACACCGACACCCGGCCGCTGGGCGCGATGCACCATGATCGCGGCGTTCCACCGGATCATCTGACGGAAGCGGCGTTCGACGTCCTCGTCGCCGGGGAACCAGGGCTCGGCCTCGGTGGGGATGGTGTTGACGTAGTCGGTGGAGGTGAGTGCGGGGATCGACACGCGCTTCTCGCCGGCCCGCTCGAGAAGTCGCAGCATCAGGTACCGAGCGCGACCGGGTCCCGCGGCATCGAGGAGGGCGTCGAACGAGTCGAGCCATTCGTCGGTCTCGTCTGGGTCGATGTCGGGCAGATAGGACGCGACTCCTTCGCGGATGACCCGGACTCGTTGTCCGGCGGCGCGCCCGTTCGAGCGGGGGCCGGTGTTCCCGGCGGGTTCGCTCGGCGAGACGTCCTGTGTCGCATGGTCCATCTGGTTGGTCACGGTGATGCCTACTCCCTCTGACAGGCCGGACTCGGGGTGGTGGTCCGACTGCATGGCGTCGGGCACCGCGCTCCGATGTTGTGCGGTGCCTCCCCTCATCGTGCCCCATGTGGGGTGGCTTGGCACCGGGTGGATCCGTGTCGGCTGTCGCGATCGCGTCGATGCGGTAGCGTCCAGAAACTATTACTAACCAGTAGGGGGAGTGGATGCCGGAGCGAGGAGCGGGAACGGTGGGGCGCCGCCGGGGCCGCGTCATCCGGTCGGCGACCGCGGCCACGATCGCCCTCGGGGCGGCGCTGTCGGGTGCGTGTGCCTCGACGGTCGGTGGCGCGGGCACCCCGGCGCCGGGCGAGGTCGCGGTCTACCGCTCCGAGCTGTCGGCCTCGGCGGCCGCCGAGGTACGGGCCGAGGGGGTCGAGCTGTGCCGCGAGTCGATGGCGTCGATGGTCGTGATGGTCCGGGGGTTCAACGCTTTCGTCACCCGTCTGAACGTCGCACAGTCGTATCCCGGGGTCGGCGATCTCGACGAGAAGGCACGGGCCAGTCTGATCGCCGGCGCCGATCAGATCCGTCCCAAGATCACCGCAACCGCGCCCGCGGACGTCTCGACGCCGGCGCGGACATTCCTGGAATCGACCGCACGGCTGGAGAACGCGATCCGTCGTGAACTGAGTGCCGGCCTCAACCCGGTGTCGGGTCAGTGGTCCCGCGACAAGCAGCGGCTGCTCGACGTGTGCGGCGGTTACACGCCGCTTCCGGCGGCCTCCTCGGCCACCCCGCGCCCGTCCGTCCCGTCGACGACGTCGGACCGTCCCGGCGGGTAGCGCCGCCGCCCCGCGATGATTGGGATCGTGGCACCCGGGGTACCGGTTGTGCACAGGCTGTCGCGAAACGCCCGAAATCACTGACGGCGTTCGGCTTGCAATGTGAGGCTTTAGGCTGTTGCCTATGCTGACAGGCGAACAGCGTGCGAGAACGTACGCTGATTCGGCACAGACGACGCACACAAAGATCCACACATCTTCAGGAGGTCACGCGCGGTGGTAGCCGCCACAGACGGTAGCAACGCCCAGAAACTGGGCTTGACCGCAGGCTTGGTCGTGCAGGAACTCGGCTGGGACGAGGACACCGACGACGAACTGCGCGCTGACATCGAGGACGCGATCGACGCCGAGATGGTCGACGAGGATGCCGACGACGTCATCGACGTCGTGGTCCTCTGGTGGCGCGACGGTGACGGTGACCTCGTCGACGCCCTGATGGACGCGATCGGCCCGCTCGCCGAAGACGGCTTCGTGTGGGTGCTCTCGCCGAAGACCGGCAAGTCCGGCTATGTCGACCCGAGTGAGATCGCCGAGGCGGCCCCGACCGCGGGCCTCACCCAGACCTCGGCCATCAGCCTCGGCGACTGGTCGGCGGCCCGACTCGTCCAGCCCAAGGCCCGCGCGGGCAAGAAAGCATGAGCGGTGCGCTGCCTTCTGCGCCCCTGACCGTCGGCGATCGGGCACCGGACTTCGCCCTTCGCGACCAGAACAACCAGCTCGTGTCGCTCTCGACGCTACGAGCCGATCGCAATGTGCTCGTCGTGTTCTTCCCGCTCGCATTCACCGGCACGTGCCAGGGCGAGCTGGGCTACATCCGCGACCAGCAACCGCGCTTCGAGAACGACGACGTGACGACGGTGACCGTGTCGGTCGGTCCCTCGCCCACACACAAGGTGTGGTCCGCGGCGCAGGGATTCCTGTTCCCGCTGCTGTCGGACTTCTGGCCGCATGGTGATACCGCGCGCGCCTACGGCGTGTTCAACGAGGACCGTGGTTACGCCAACCGCGGCACCTTCCTCGTCGATCGAGACGGCACGATCGTCTTCGCCGACATGGTCGGCCCGGGTGAGGTACGCGAGAACGCGGTCTGGGACAAGGCTCTCGGCGTCATCGGCTGATCGGGTCCGGCCGTCCTCGGATCAGAGTGCCGAGCGGCATGGCAGAAGAAAACCGTTTGCCGCCCGGAGGATTCGACTGTGTGATGTGAGAGCCCGTCGACCCGGGCGCTCACGAAAGGACGATCCTCCATGCCGACCAAGTCGTCGCCCAAGGTGCTGAACTACGCATCGCATGTGGACGACAACACTCTGACCCAGGCGGCCGAGACCGCCCGAATGCCGTTCGTGCACCCGCACATCGCCCTCATGCCCGATGCCCACTTCGGGAAGGGCTCTGCGGTGGGCACGGTCATCCCGACGACCGGTGCGGTGATCCCCGCGGCCGTCGGCGTCGACATCGGCTGCGGCATGATCGCGGTGCAGACGCGACTGCGCGCCGCGGACATCGACGGGATGGACCTCGGCCGACTGCGAGGGAAGATCGAGGATGCGATCCCGCTCTCGCCCGGCAACTACAACCGCGGTCTGGACCGGTTCGGTTTCACGCGGGCCCGGATCGACTCGCTCGACGAGCAGGCGACGAACGACGGTGTGGACCTCTCACATTCGCCGAAGTGGCGGGAACAGCTCGGGTCGCTCGGCGGCGGCAACCACTTCATCGAACTGTGCCTCGACGAGGGTGACGTGGTGTGGCTGTTCCTCCATTCGGGTTCGCGCGGCGTCGGCAACAAGATCGCCCAGAAGCACATCAAGATCGCTCAGCGGCTGTGCCGCCAGTGGTGGATCAAGCTGCCCAACGCCGACCTCGCGTACCTGCCGCAGGGAACGCCGGAGCTCACGGCGTACCTGCGGGATCTGTCCTGGGCTCAGCGGTTCGCGTTCGAGAACCGCGCGGAGATGATGGATCGATTCGTCGCGGTGTTCGCCGAGTGGTTCGGCGACAACGTCTCCGGTGATCGCGATGCCGGGGCGGAGTCGCTGGAAGTGGACCGGATCAACTGCCACCACAACTACACCGTGCGGGAAACGCACGCGGGCAAGGACGTCTGGCTGACCCGGAAGGGAGCGATCGACGCCCATGAGGGCGTCCGGGGTGTCATCCCGGGATCGATGGGAACGCGGTCGTATGTCGTGCGCGGCAAGGGCAATCCGGCAGGCCTGTGCTCGGCGCCGCACGGTGCCGGTCGGCGGTACTCCCGAAGCGAGGCCCGGAGGCGGTTCACCGCCGCGGATCTCGCGGCCCGCATGACGGGGATCGAGTACCGGCACGGCGACGAGTGGGTCGACGAGATCCCCGACGCCTACAAGGACATCGATCAGGTGATGGCCGACGCCGTGGACCTGGTGGACATCGAGCACACCCTGCGGCAGATCCTCAACGTCAAGGGGACCTGACCGGCCGCGTTCGGCCATGAGAACGAGACGAATCCCGAAGGTGCTGAGCACCTTCGGGATTCGTCTGTCGAGCTGGCGGAGATCTCAGTTGCCGGACAGCTTGTCCTTGATGTTCGACGCGGCGTCCTTCACGCTCTCCACGCCGTCCTTGACGGCCGCGGAGAGCTGATCGCCCTTGCCCTCGCTCTTGAGCTGGTCGTCACCGGTCACATCGCCGGCGGTCTCCTTGGCCTTGCCCGAGAGGTCCTCGGCCTTGTTGCTGACCTTGTCGCTGAATCCCATTTCTCTTCTCCTTCATCTCATGTGTTCATTCATCTGTTCGACGACAACCTCGGGTGAGGTCGTCGGTCGGTGCGGGTGTCTGCCTGTTCACCGATCGAGGTGGACGAAGGCCTGCACGTGTACTCCGGAGTCACCCAACGCGGTCCGGATCGCGGTGACTGTGTCGGCGACCGGTGCGGTGACCTCGTCGAAGCGCCGGGTCGGCCTCGCCGACACCTCGAGCCGGATGATGCTGCGCGACCGGTCGTCGATCGCCTTCGCGGTCGCTTTCTGGAACAACGGGTTGCCGGCCAGTTCCGCCGCGGCCGCGTTCGCGATCAGTTTCGGTGCGACGGTGAGCGTTCCGGTCTGATCGGAACCGTCGAGCACGGCGTCGTCGACGGCGCGTGGCCTGATGTTGGTGGCCAGCAACAGCAGACCCCAGCCGACCGCGATCACGGTGAGACCGGCCAGCGCCCAGATCCACCAGGACGCCTGTGCCGCATCGAGAGCGGCGCGCTCGTCGAGACGTTCCACCCATCCGGCCACCGGCTCGATGCCGACCCGCCATGCCATGGCCGCCGCACCGACGACGATGAGAAGCACGGCCACGAGTCCGACCGACAGTCGATGTGCGATGGCGGGAAGACGATTCATCGGACGCTCCTCGTTCCTTGCACGCGCAACCGCACGACGACCTTGGGGGACGACCGCACTTCGGCGGCCGTGTGAGCGACGGTGTCTTCGATCAGCTGGCGGTCGACACCCTGTGGCCGGACCGACACCGTGCACCGGATCTTTCGCCGGGTCACCACCGTGTCGGCGTCGAGTACGCCAGGTAGGTCGGAGACGGCAGCACTGCACCGCCGCGCGACGTCCCCGGGGCGGGTCCACATCCCGTCGCCGCCGGCGAGGGCGAGATGTGTCCTGCGCCGTGGTTTGACCGCGACCCACAACAGGATCAGACCCAGCACGATGGCTCCGACCGCGGCGGGCCACATCCAGTTCTGCCACTGCAGGTCCGAGATCCATTCGGCGGCGGTGACCGACCACTCGCGTCCGTCGAGCCAGTTCGCGCGGACGGCGATGTCGCGCACGGCCACCGCGCCGAGCGCGATGAACCCGAGCCCGAGTGCGGCGCCGGCGATCGCGGCTCCCGGAAGGGCCGCGGGCGGGAAGACGTGTTCCGAATCGGTGTTCCGCCCGCTGTCCATACGTGCGGTATCCGGTTCGAGTGCGGTCTGCGTCATCGTCGTACCCCCAGGTTGGTGCTGATGGTCGAGGTGAGCGTCGCGGTGTCGTGCTGCGGGCCCAGCGGGTCCGGCGTGCCCGACGGCACGCGGTCCGTGCGCGGGGCCTCGGTGTGTAGGTCGTCGGTGTGTGGGTCGTCGCCGACCGGTGGCAGGTCGACGTAACCCCGTTGGCGTCGCCGGATCGCCTGTCGTGGCTCGAATGTGGACACGGTCACGTCGACGCGTGTCGGTGCGACCCCGGCGAGGCGTTCGACCTCCGCGGCGACGTGATCGCGCGTGCGACGGGACACCTCGGCGACTGCACACGGCCACTCGAGGGCGAGGGACAGCGTGATTCTGGTGCCGCCCGCATGGACGGTCGCGTCGGGTAGGGCGGACCTCTCACCGATCGCCCCCAGGACCGAGCCGACGCCGCCGCGATGGCGGACGACGCCCGGGATGTCGAGGGCCGCCCGGGCCGCGATCTTCTCGAGGACGCGGTCGGCGACGGTGAGTGTCCCGGGCGGCGAGTCGTCCCCGGAGGGGGCGCCACCCGTCACCGGCCCGCCGGTGTGCTCAGCCACGACCCCGGCTCCGCAGGAGGGCACCCAGGTCGATGGCGCCGTCACGGTTGAGACCCAGGACGAGTCCCGCGGCGCCGAGCACAACGGCCAGCAGGAAGCCCGCCAGTCCACCGGCGACGGCGGCCAGTGCGAGGAGCAGGCCGACGAACAGACCCACCACTGCGTTGTTCATTTCGCTTCTCCTTCATGCGGACTCGGCTTCGAGCTGACGCTGATGTCGGCCACGGTCACCGAGATCGGTCTCGCGGCGAGCGTTTCGGCGATGTCGCGGACCTGTGCGGCGACGCCCTGCAAGTCGTGCGCGGCGTCGACCACGATGTGGACCTCACCGCTGTCGTCGGCGAGGGACACGCCCGAGACCCGATGTCCGGGTAGGTAGGTGGCGATCTCCCCGAACAGACCGCTGTGCAGGTCGTGCACGCCCGGGACGGCGAGCACGGCGGCGGCGAGGCGATCTGCCAGTGAGCCGCCGTCATCCGTCCGCGCCGCCGGGAGGTCCGACGTCATCACTGGACCCGCGGGGTGGTGTTCGATTCCTGCTCGTCGTCGCCGAACGCGATGTCGTGCACGGTGACATTGACCTCGGTGACCTCGAGACCGGTCATCTGCTCGATCGCGGTGATCACGTTGCGTCGGATGGCTGCTGCCAGTTGATGGATCGCGACGCCGTACTCGGCCACGATGGAGACATCGACGGCGGCCTGGCGCTCGCCGACCTCGACCTCGATGCCCTGGGTGGTACTCACCGTCGTGCCCGGCAGGACGTCGCGAACCCGGCCGACCACCCGTTCGGTGGTGCCGCCCAGATCGTGGACGCCGTCGATCTCCCGCGCGGCGATGCCGGCGACCTTCGCGACGACGATGTCGGCGATGGAGGTGCGTCCCCGATCGCCCGACGAATCACGGCGGGCGAGGGCGCGACCCGCGGCGGCGTCGGTGGCGCCGGTGGTCGACCCGTCGAGGCCGGCCGCGTCGTCCTTCGTGGCGTCCTTGGTCGGGGTGGCGCTTGCGGACATGTCGAACTCCTTCGGTCGTCGTGTCTTCTTCGTAGACGGACCGCCTTCGGATGATGCGCTATCGCAAAGGCTGTTCACGATCCGTCTGTAAGGTCAGTCGGGACGGACGGGGGGAGTTGCACGCATGGGACCCAGTGATTCGGCTCACAGACAGTCGCTCGACCTGTCCGAGCTCGGCGATGACGAACTCGCGGGCGCGGCCGCTGTCGGCGACACCGAGGCATTCGATGTGCTCGTCCGACGGGTGACGCCGGGTCTGCTGCGGTACATGCTGCGGATGGTCGACGGTCAGCAGACTGCCGAGGACCTCACCCAGGAGACATTGCTCGATGCGTGGAAAGGATTGCCCGACTTCGCATTCCGAAGCAGCTTTCGGACCTGGATGTTCACCATCGCGCACCGGAAGGCGGCCGATCACCATCGGCGCAGGCGCGACGTCCCGTTCGACGACGAGCGGTTCGCCGAACTCGAGGCCGCTGGACCGTTGCCCTCCGACATGGCGGAGCGGAGTCTGCTGATCGACGCCCTGCGCGCCGAATTGGACAATCTGCCCGCGACGTCGCGCGCCGCGTGGTGGCTCAAGGAAGTCGAGGGGCTTACGCTCGAGGAAATCGGACAGGTGCTGCGCATCACAACGGGCTCGGTGCGCGGACACCTCCAACGCAGCCGGAAGTTCCTGTTGACCCGTTTGGCACCGTGGAACCCTGGTAAACCGACA
Organism: Gordonia sp. KTR9; assembly: GCF_000143885.2. NCBI lineage: Bacteria > Bacillati > Actinomycetota > Actinomycetes > Mycobacteriales > Gordoniaceae > Gordonia > Gordonia sp. KTR9. Next base: position 3,580,893 of record NC_018581.1, on the reverse strand, counting down.
ACCACACCGACGGCCACGACGATCGTCGGCAACGCGGAGGGAGGCGAGGCCGGTGCCTGACAAGCACATCCGCGACGCCGAGACCGCCGACATCGCCGACGCCTGGCTGGTCGAGGCCACGCAGCGGCTGGCCGACGAGCCCGCGAGCGACGTCGACCGCCTGATCACCTCCATTTCGGGGAGCCTGCAGCGCATCCGGCGGCCGGCGCGAACCCTGGCCACCGACGGGCTGCGCATCACCACCAGCGACCGCGTCGTCAAACAACTGATCGCCGTCCGCACCCGACGCGAACTCGGACGACTGACGGTCTTCGTGTCGGTGGACGGAGCCGGCGACACCGTCGACGGCGTGCGCGTCGGCCTCATCGCCCGCTACGCCGACGACCTCCCCGCGCTGTCCGACGACGTGCGCGACATCGTCGACGAGGTTCTGATCGAGACTCTCGGCGCCGAGAGCAGCGCCGCCGCCCGTCGCAACATCTCGGTGCGTTGGCAGGACGTGTACACGCGGGAGTGGCTCAGCCGCTAGCGATTTCATAGCTCGAAGTCGCGCTGGGCGCGGGTTGGGGCTATGGGATCGGGGTGGTGCGCGCAAAGGGATTCGAACCCCTGACCGCTGGTGTGTAAGACCAGAGCTCTACCGCTGAGCTATACGCGCGTGCCGCGTCGACATTCGTGGCGCTGCGCACACGAATTTAGTCGGTTCGGCGCCGATCGCCCAAACCGGGCTGTGTCCCGGGGCGGAGGCTCGGGTCGCCGGCCCTTCGAGGCTCGTCGCTTGCGCTCCTCGCACCTCAGGGAGCAGGGGGCGTCGCTTGCGCTCCTCGCACCTCAGGGAGCAGGGGGTCAGGCGAAGACGGGCGGGAGGGCCAGGACCATGACGGCGCCCCAGATGACGTGAGTGATCGCGGGTGCGAGGATGCCTGCGGTGCTGCGTCGGAGGATCGCGCACACGGTGCCGAGCACCGCGCCGGCGAAGCCGAGCATCACATTGCCGCTGGCCATGGTGACCAGCACGTAGATCACCGTCGACACGAGGATCGGGTTGTGCGGACGTGCCGCCGAATAGACCGAGCCGCGGAAGAACAGTTCCTCGGCCAGGCCATTGATCATCGTGATCGCGGTGACCACGGCGAGGCTGCCGTAATCGGCGAAGGCGAGTACCTGATTGGCCAGGTCGCTGACGCCGGGGATCATCCTGGCGACGAGACCGCCGACCAGGAACGCCCCGCCCACCGCCACGCCCACGACGACACCCAGCCCGATCGCGCCGACGCGTCCGGGCGGGCGTGAGGGCGTGGGGCTGAAGGCACCGAGCCGCAGCGGGCCGGACAGAAACGCGCCGACGATCCAGACCGCCGCCAGCGCGAGCGTCAACGGGTAGAACGCCGCGTCGCCCGGTTCGACACGCAGCGACACGCCCAGCACGACGGCGCCGATGACGAGGAAGACGCCGACCAGCCAGCGTCGTCGGACGTAGTGGGCGCCGGGATCGGGGTCTCGGTCCGCGGCGACGGACTCGTACAGGTCGCGCGCCAGTGAGGTCACCAGCACATCACCACCTAGTTCGATCGGTCAGGGAATCGGTCGATCAACGGTTACCGGTCACGACGCTACATCGGGGCGCGGCGGGCGGAGGACCCCGACGACCTTGGCCGCCACTCCGAGGGACGTGCCGATCGTCTCGACGACGCTGCGCTTGACCCGCAGCCAATCGCCGCCGGCCCAGGCCGGGTCCGTGTCCGCGAGGTGATGCAGGTCGTCGAGGTCGCACACCGATCGCGGATACGGCGACCGTACCGAGGCGTGAATGGCTTCGCGCATCGGCGTCAGACCGCCCGCCGGTGGCGGGACGAGATCGCGGATTCGATGCTCGGACGCCGTCATCGGGTGGTCGAGCGAGGTGACGAGCTCTTCGGTGAGCGACGTGGGGACCGGCACGAGCATGCCACCCACCCGTCCGGCAAGGCGGGTCGAGATCCCGAAGACCGGCAGCCGCAGCCTCGGCATCCGGATCGCCGACACGTACTCGTGCAGGATCGAGATGTAGCGCGCACTGTCGGGGCCGGAGATGTCGTAGTCCCCGGCGGGCAGAACGGACGAGTCGCACGCCGCGGTCAGGTAATGGACGGCATCGCGGATGGAGATGGGGTCCATCTCGTTGGTGATCCAGCCGGGCTCGGGAATCACCGGCAGCCGGTCGGCCATGTACCGGATGATCTCGAACGACGTCGAGCCGGCGCCGATGATGACGGCGGCACGCAACCACACGAGTTCGGGCCCGCCGTCGACGACGAGCCCCTCGGCGACGTCGGCCCGGCTCTGCAGATGGGTCGACAGCTTGTCGTCCGACGGCACGAAACCACCGAGGTAGATGATGCGGCCGACTCCGGAGTCGCGGGCCGCCTCGGCCACGTTGCGCGCCGCGTCACGGTCGCCGTTGGCGAAATCGCCCTGGCCGATGGCGTGGACGAGGTAGTAGATCGCGTCGATCTGCCCCGCGTCCGACATCGCCTCTCTGACCGAAGCCGGGTCGTCGGCGTCCATGGTCACCATGCTGACCTGGGACGACCAGCCGAACGTGGCGAGCTTGCGGGTGTCCCGCGAGGTGACGACCACGTCGTGTCCCTGTTTGAGCAGTGCGCACACCAATCGGGAACCGACGTACCCCGTGGCGCCAGTGATGAGAAGTCGCATGACACCGACGGTAGAGACATTCGACGGAATGGGTCGGCCTACGGGCTCGCATGTGACAGACACGGTGCCGGTGTCACGGCGAGATCACGAGGTGTGACCGCGGTCACGGCTGCGCGTCGACCGCCCGACGATACCGCTCGGCGACCTGGTCGTGGTACTCCGCAGCCGCCACCAACTCGGCACGGAGCTCGACCGGTTCGATGACGGTGAAGTCCGCTCCGAAGGCGTACATCCAGCGCGCGATCGATGTCAGCGACGTGCTGTAGAGGGTGACCTCGCAGCTGTGTTCGTCGCCGGACTCGAGGGCCCCCCACGACTCGTGGACCATCGCCGAGACCTCGTCGAGCGGGGCGTGGATGCGCACCCGCGCGGTGGCCCGCCGGTACACCGAACCGAGACCGCGGAGCACGAACGCCGCGGCGCCGCCCTCGGGTGGTTCGCGCGGGGTGAAACGCGGTCCGGTCGGGACCTTAGGTTCCATCCGGTCGACGCGGAACGATCGCCAGGCCACGCGCTGCACGTCGAAACCGACTAGGTACCAACGATTTCCGTTGCGGACGAGCCGGTAGGGTTCGATCTCGCGCCGACTCTCCTCGCCGTCGTTGCGCCGGTAGTCGAACCGCAGGCGCTCGTTGCGGTGGCACGCGGTCGCGATCTCGGTGAGGCGGTCGGCGGACACCGCGCTCGCCGGTGCGGTGCGGGGCACGGCCTCGATCCGCAGGGCGTCGAGCCGGTGGCGCAGCCGCGACGGCATGACCTGCCGGAGCTTCGCAAGTGCCCCCGCCGACGCCTCGGCCATGTCGGCCACCGCGCCGGTTGTCACCGCGTCGAGCCCCAGGGCGACCGCGAGGACCTCCTGGTCGTCGAGCAGCAGTGGGGGCATCTCCGCACCGGCGCCCAGTCGATAACCGCCGCGCGAGCCGACGTTGGCGTCCACCGGATAACCCAGTTCGCGCAGCTTGTCGACGTCGCGGCGCACGGTGCGGGTGGTGATGTCGAGCCTCTCGGCGAGTTCTCGGCCCGACCACTCCCGTCGTGTCTGCAGCAGTGACAGCAACGCCAGCAACCGCGCGGAGGTTTCCAACATGCATCACATCGTGCCCGATGATGCGGACAGTTTCGGTCCTTGTTCGGCGCGGCGTCACACCGGGGCGGCCGAAGGTCAGCAGGTGATCAGCGATGCCGGGTCGGTGGTGTAGTCGAGCCATTTGCCATACGCGGCGCCGCCGATCCGGTTGCGCAGCGTGCAGATGTCGTCGAGCGTCGGGCCGGCGACGTAGTAGACCGCGTAGATCGGGGTGCCCACGTCGCTCACCTGCTTCAGCGACGGACACGACTGGTCGGTGCGGAGGTAACTAGCTCCCGGGTATCGGTTCAGGTAGGACTGCACCTCGCCGGGGTAGTTCCCGGGTGCGATCGCGTTGGCGACCACGACGATTCCCGTTCCGTCGCACGCCGGCCGGGTCATCGGCACGGTGAGACCGAGATCGCCGGGGACGATCGTGCGCGGGACGCCCGCCGATGGCCCGGGGCCGGGTTGCGACGACGGACCCGGTTCCGATGGCGGTCCGGGGCTCGGGCCGGTTGCAGTCGAGGCCGACGTCGACGGGAGCGTGGCGTCGGCGGTGGTCGACAACGGCGCGGCATCACCGGCGGTGCCGGCCGGCTGGTCCTGTTGGGTCGTGGCGATCGCCCACGCGACGATCCCGGCGCAGATCAGCAGTACGACGACCGTGGCCACGATGATCGGGATCAGAGGTGATCGCCGTCGGGGCGGTGCGGTCCACGCCGCGGCTCTGGTGGCATCCCACGGCGTGCCCGGACCGGGCGGTCCACCGGGTGTGGACACGGTCGGAGCGACGGGCACGGCGGGCGGGGGTCCGCCCGGAATGATCGTCGGGGCGCCGCCGAGAGGCTCCGAGCGCAGGGCCGCGCCTGCGTCGGCGACCAATTCGGCAGACGAATGCTGCCGTTGCCCGGGATCTTTCGCCATTCCGCGGGCGATGACCTCGTCGACGGCCGCGCCGAGCCGCGGCGGCGGGGCGGTGAGATGAGCGGCGATGAGCCGCTCGATGGTGGTCGCCGAGGCGAACGGGTGTGTGCCGGAGAGGCATTCGAAGAGCACGCATGCCAGCGCGTAGATGTCCGCGGGCGCTCCCACGACGCCGTCGCCGAAGCGTTCCGGCGCCATGTACCCGAACGAACCGACTGCGGTGCCGGTGCTCGTGAACCGGGTATCCGTGTCCGCCTGCGCGAGGCCGAAATCCACGAGGTACGCGAAGTCGCGATCGTCGACGAGGATGTTGTCGGGTTTGACGTCGCGGTGGACCAGCCCGGAACGATGTGCCGCGTCGAGGGCGTCACCGATCTGGCCGACGATCCGAAGCGCGCGTTCGGCCGGGAGGGGACCGTCTTGGAGAAGCAGCGTGCGCAGGTCGCGACCGTCGACCAGGCGCATGTCGATGAACAACCGCCCGTCGATCTCGCCCCAGTCGTGGATCGGGATGACGTGTGGATCGTTGAGGCGGGCTGCGACGCGTGATTCGCGATGGAACCGGTCGCGGAAGGCGGGATCGTCGGCGACCTGGGGGCCGAGCAGTTTCAGGGCGACGACCCGATCCTTGCGGGTGTCGGTGGCGCGGTACACCTCACCCATTCCGCCCCGGCCGATCAAGCCCTCGATGAGGTAGGGACCGAGCCGGTCGCCGGCGCGTAGGGATGCTGACACGCGGACAAGCGTAGGGGGCCGTGGTCGTTCACCGACGCCGACACCGCGCGATGTCGCCCGTTCGGCGGGTTCCGGGATCCGCGGAGCGGTCCCCGATACGGTTGTCCCGAGTGAGCCGTCGGCGACGTTTTCGCCGGCACGGACCCGAGGAGTGACGATGGGGACGACGATCCTTCCGATCGGCGAGGTGACCGGGGCGCTGATCGCCCAGTGGGGTGCGCTCGGTGAGCTCGCCCGCGCGCTCGATGACGACGCGTGGTCATCGCCGTCGGTCCTGCCCGGTTGGACCAACGCCGACATCGTCGCCCACATCGTCGGCACCGAGAGCATGCTCGAGGGTCGTGATGTCGAGGCCACCCGCACGGTCAGCGCCCTCGATCACGTCCGCAATCCGATCGGCGAGTTCAACGAGAAGTGGGTCGACCACTACCGTCCGAAGCCGCGTGCCGAGGTGGTCGCCGCCCTCGACGAGATCGTCGGCGTGCGCACCGCGGCGCTGAAAGCGATGTCGCAGGCGGACTTCGACGCCGAGGCGATGACGCCCGCGGGACCCGAGACCTACGGTCGCTTCATGCGAATCCGCATCTTCGACTGCTGGGTGCACGAGATCGACCTGCGTGACGGCACCGACCGTTCCGCGGTCGCCGATCCGGCGCCGGCGTCGTTCGCACTGGACGAGCTCGCCGCGTCGCTCCCGTTCGTCGTCGGCAAGCGGGCCGATGCGCCGAAGGGCAGCACCGTGCTCTTCGACATCACCGGGCTGTCCCCGCGAACGGTACGGATCGCCGTCGGGGGCCGGGCGGGCATCGTCGACGAGTTCGACGGCGGCGACGACGCAGCCGATGTGCGTATCCGGCTGGACGCGACCAACTTGGCGCGGTTCGCCGGTGGTCGGCGCGACGCGGACCCGTCCGCTGTGGAACTGCACGGCGATCAGGCTCTGGGACAAGCGATCCTGAGTCGGATGAACTACGTGATCTGATCGGCGGCCCGTCGAGATCGTCACGCCGCGGTCCAGCCGGCTGGTCTCGAAGTTCCGGTTGCGCTTTGTCCCGGTATCGGTGGTTGCCACTCTGGATGTGAGTCACTCCTGATGGGGAGGAGCACACTGTGAGCATGTCACCGGGTTACACGGTCGAGGAGATCGAAGCTCTTGTGGAGGAGTACATGACTCTTCGACAGGGGCAGAAGGGGCCGTGGCTGAAAGCCAGGTCGATCAGTAAATATCAGCTACACCGATGGCGCCAGGCCTTTCCGGTGGTTGCCACTCTGGATGTGAGTCACTCCTGATGGGGAGGAGCACACTGTGAGCATGTCACCGGGTTACACGGTCGAGGAGATCGAAGCTCTTGTGGAGGAGTACATGACTCTTCGACAGGGGCAGAAGGGGCCGTGGCTGAAAGCCAGGTCGATCAGTAAATATCAGCTACACCGATGGCGCCAGGCCTATCTGGCCGGTGTTCTGGCACGCGGGCTGGTGCCGCGTGACTCGGTGACCCGCCCGGACGCGATCCGACGGGCGATCGAAGCCGAGAAACAATTAGAAGCTCAACAGCGTGCTCATGCCGACGAACTCGAACGGTTACATCGGCAGATCGAGACCCTGCAAGGCGGTAATGCCGCGTTGGGAAAAGCTATCGGGCTCTTGCGCGAGTTGGACTCGCAAGAGCCCGGGACGACACCGGACGATCCCACCTGCGAGAAATAAGGTTCGGCCTGATCGCCGAACTCACAGCCTCGGGGTATTCCCAGCGGTCGGCGTTGACGATCGCTGGGGTATCGCGCGGATCGTTTCACTACCGTCGCCGGCCACGACCTGCGGTGTCACATCCGATCGCCCAACGAGACCGGGCCTATCCCAGCCGACTCAACTCCGCCGACGTCGCGACGATCAGCGAGTTGATCCGGGCCGGCTGGTCCCAGGGGCAGTCGGTGCTCGATACCTTCGCCCGCACCTGGGATTCGGGCCGGTACTTGGCGTCGCCGCGCACCTGGTATCGCATTGCCAACCGGATCGATCAGTCCACCCGCCCTGCCTCGCCACGCCTGCGCACACGTTCCCCACGGCAGGTGCCGGTCGTGGCGGCCACCGCCCCCGGACAGGTGTGGATGTGGGATATCACCGACCTCAACGGCACCTACGTCGGGCAGCGCTACAAGGCGTACTCGATCCAGGATCTGTACTCGCGCAAGATCATCGCGTCCTGCGTGGCACCTCGCGAGGACGAAGACATCACGGCGGGCTTGTTTGCTGCAGCATTCGACACCGATCAGGTTCCGCGCGTCATCCATTCCGACAACGGGTCGGTCATGCGGTCAGCGCGACTGGCCCAGCTGTGTGCGGCGATGAACGTGACCATGTCGTACAGCCGTCCACGAGTATCGAATGACAACCCGTACAAGGAATCCGAGTTCCGCACCATGAAACACCGGCCGTCATATCCGACCACTTTCGACGACATCCACAGCGCTCGGGACTGGGTCGAGTCCTACGTCGACTGGTTCAACCGCGAGCACCACCACCGTGGACTGGCCTTGTTCACTCCACAATCAGTCCACGACGGCAACTGGCGGAGGCACCACAGCGTGCGCACCTCAACACTCAACACCTACTACGCGCACAACCCCGACCGGTTCCGCCATCGTCGTCCCAGCGTGCACCGCCCGCGCAGCCGCGTCGGCATCAACCTGCACCACGAACACAACCAGATCGCACTAAACACAAACTAGTGACTCAACACAGGTTGACACCCACCGTTTCCGGGACAAACCGCAACCGGATCACGGTGTGCTCGCGCGTTATTCGCTGACGGTGGCCTTCTGGATCAGCAGGTTCTGGTTCGGCGGGCCCGACGCGGCACCGGGGCGGGTCGGGGTGAAGCCGCCCGCCAGGACCTTGTCGAGGACGGCCAGCCCGGACGGGTCGATGGTGCCGGCGATCGAGTAGGTCAGGGGGAGTCGGGTGTCGTCGGCGAGCAAGAAGAACGTGGTCGATCCGGTTGCGCCCTCGTCGTCGGGTAGGTCGAGGATGCCGACGGAGCCGCGCGGATAGGTGACCTGCGGTACCCCGTCGTCGTCGGTGCCGGCCGACGGCAGGTTCTCGGGCAGCTCGTCCGGGCTGGTCCACCCCGGATTGGTTCCCTCCCGGCCGCCGGAGGAACCGCAGATGAGGTACTGCCGCGAAGCGCGGTGACATTTGCTGTTGTCGTAGAAACCGGACTTGATCAACGAGACCACCGCCCCGACGTTGCAGGGCGCCTCCGCGCGGTCGAGCGTCAGATCGATCGTGCCCTGGCCCGCGATGGGGATCTGCGCCTCGACCGTTCCGGTGTTCGGCTGGGTCGCGGCCGGTGCGGGCTCGGTGATTCCGCCCACGGCCGTGCGCTGGGGGTAGTCGCACGTCACGGTGCCCGCCGGCATCGCGCTGGTCGACGTGTCCGGGGTGGCCGTGTCGTCGTCGCCGCCGGAACCGGCCAGGACGACCACGATCCCGGTGACCGCCAGCACGATCACCACCAGCCCGACTCCCACCGCGATGGCGACATTCCGTCCGGTGTTCGACTTGTGCGGCGTGGGTGTCGGCGCACCGCCATAGGGATTCGGGCCCGAGAAGTACGGGCCGGCAGGGGATCGCTGGGGACCGGAGAACTGTTGGGGACCGGAGAACGGCTGGGGGCCAGGGAACGGCTGGGGGCCCGAGTGTCGTTGTGGGCCCGATGGTCTCGGTGGGTCGGAAGGTCTCGGTGGGCCCGGACTCCCGGGCGGCGAGAAGAAGCCTCGCGCGGCGCCGGCCGGGCCCGGTGGGGGCGTGCCGGGCGAGATGATCGTCCGATCCGAGGGGACCGGACCGCCGGGCGTCGCGGGGGCGCCCGAGCCGGACCCGCCCGGTGCGTACTTTGGCGGTGTCATCGTTGGTGGGGCCATCGGCGGGGGTGTCACGATGCGGGGTGTCACCGTCGGCGGCGCTGACGGGGCGGGCGGCTCGGTGAGCGCGGTCGACGCGGCCCGGATCAGTTCGCGCGCCGTGGGGTAGCGCTGGGCGGGGTCTTTGGCGAGTCCGCGTGCGATCACCGGGTCGAGCGGACCACCCATCGTCGGCGGTTCCTTGGTGATGTGCGCGGCCATCAGACCCTGGTCGGTCTTCGCCGGGTACGGCGGCCGACCTGTCACACACTCGTAGAGCACGCAGGCGAGTGCGTAGTTGTCCGAGCTCGGCCCGGCGGGATCGTCACCGAAACGCTCCGGCGCCATGTACGCGAGTGTCCCGAGCGCCGTCCCGATCTGGGTGAGCCGGCTGTCGGTGGTTCCCTGCGCGATCCCGAAGTCGACGAGGTAGGCGAAGTCGTCGGAGTCGACGAGGATGTTGTCGGGCTTGATGTCTCGATGGACGAGGCCGCCGCGGTGTGCGGCGTCCAGCGCGGACGCGACCTGACCGAGGATCGAGATCGCGCGGGGAGCGGGCAGTGGACCGGAGGAGAGCAGTGCGCGCAGGTCTTGTCCGTCGACGAGTCGCATGTCGATGAACAGGACGCCGTCCTTCTCGCCCCAGTCGTGGATCGGGATGACGTGCGGGTCGGAGAGTTTCGCCGCGGTCTTCGACTCGCGCTCGAATCGTTCGCGGAAATCCTTGTCGTGCACCAGATGTGGGGGAAGGAGTTTCAATGCGACCCGGCGTTCGCGGACGGTGTCGAAGGCCTCGTACACCTCGCCCATGCCGCCGCGACCCAGAAGTCTGTCGATGCGGTACGGGCCCAGCGTCGTCCCCGCCCGCGACGATGGATCGCTCACGTCATCCTCGGTTCCTCGGCGTCGGGATCGAGTAAACCCTATCCATTCACCGAGATCGACGTGCAGCGCGCCTCGGCGTCCCGCTGTTCACGCCTCGTCGACGAGCGCCTCGCCGCGGGCGAACTCCCGCGCTCGACCTCCGGAGAGGATCTGGGCCGGCAGCGGATCGCTGAGCAGGGTGCGGATCAGCGTTGCCGACGGGTCGAGCGGGGCATCGCTGCCCGCGATCACGATGTTGCCCGTGCGTCGACCCTTGAACATCGCGGCGTCGGCGATGAGCGCGAGATGATCGAACACCGCTCCGACGGTCGCGGCCTCGGCGCGGGCACCGGCGAGGTCCCGGCTGTCGCCGCAGTTGGCGAGGTACAGACCACCGGGGGTGAGGACGTCGCGGACGCGTTCGGTGAACTCGGTGGTCGTCAGATGTCGCGGGGTGCGATCGCCGGCGAAGGCGTCCCGCACCACGACGTCGCGCGTGCCGGGTTGGAGTGCCTCGACGACCTCGCGCGCGTCGCCGACGCGGATACGCAGCTTCGGCGCTCGGGGTAGGTCGAACAATTCGCGTACGAGGCGTGCGAGTTCGGCGTCGATCTCGACGGCCACCTGGCGGGCGTCGGGATAGCGATTGTCGAGGTGGCGTGCCAGTGCGCACGCCGCACCGCCGAGGTGCAGGACCCGGAGGCGTTCGGTGGCGGGGTGGCGTTCCTCGATGACGGCGGCCATCTGTCGCAGATATTCGAAGTCGAGCGCGGTGGGGTCGTCGGGGTGGATGTGTGAGCTGTGGGCTCCGTTGATGGTCAGCAGCCAGCCGCCCGCGATGGTGTCGGGGCTCAGCTCGGCGACGCCCGTGTCGATGTCGTACCGACCGGGTGTTGGCTGTGCGTGTGTCCGGGCCACGGGGGCCAAGTGTCCCAGCCGGCGCCGGGAGCGGAGCGAGCGGGCCGAATCGTCGTGGCGCCGGGAGCGGAGCGAGCGGGCTGAATGTGTACCGGCCCGGCTCGATACCATCGCGCGGTGCCCAGACCACCGCGTGTTCATCGCCCGCGTCCAGATCGCCGGCGCGGTGCGGTGACCGCGGCGGGGATGCTGGTCGGTTTCGTGCTCGACGGTCTGTTCGGGGATCCGTCTCGTGGACATCCGGTGGCCGGGTTCGGTCGGCTGACCAGCGCGGTCGAGCGCCGCCTCTACCGGGATTCGCGGAGAGCGGGTGCGGGTCTGGTCGGGGTGATGGTGGGGTCGACGGTGGTCCTGGCGGCGGTGCCGGATCGGCGCGCGACGGGCGTCGCCGGTGTCGCGGTGACCGCTGCGGCGACGTGGGTCGCCCTGGGTGGCACCTCGCTGTGCCGGGTGGGCGACGCGGTCGCGGAGGCGTTGGAGGCCGGTGACATCGACGCCGCGCGCGCGCTCATCCCGAGCCTGTGCGGCCGGGACCCGGAGTCGCTCGACGAGGCGGGTCTGTGCCGTGCGGCTCTGGAGTCGATCGCGGAGAACACCTCGGATGCGACGGTCGGGCCGCTGGTGTGGGGGGCGCTTGCCGGTGTCCCCGGCGTGCTCGGGTACCGGGCGGTGAACACACTCGATGCGATGGTCGGTTACCGGAGCCGGCGTTATCGCAACTTCGGCTGGGCGGCCGCGCGCCTGGACGACCTCGCGAACCTGCTGCCGGCGCGACTGGCGGGTTCGTTGCTGGTGATTCTCGGCGGTGCTCCGCGCCGGACGATCGCGGCCTGGCGTCGCGACAGCGGTGCCCACCCGAGTCCGAATGCCGGCGTCGTCGAAGCCGGGTTCGCGGGTGCGCTCGGGGTGCAGCTCGGCGGACGGACGGTGTACCCGCACGGCGTCGAGGTGCGTCCGACCCTGGGTTCCGGACCGGCGCCGGGCCCGGCGGATCTCCGCGCCGCGGTCGCCCTGTCGCGACGGGTGCAGCGGGCCACCGTGCTGACCTGTGCGGCCGTCGCCCTGGCGCGACCGGGGGTGACGGCCGCGTTGCGCCGGCTCAGCCGCCGTACCGCCGGGTGAGTTTGTCGCGAACGTCGCGGGACTCGTCGGCGGTCCGTGGCCCGTGGCCGATCTCGCCGACCTGCTGGGTCATCGTGGTTCCGGCGGCTGCCCGGAGCTCGTCGCGACGGTGCTGGCGGCGCTGAGCGCGCGATTCGGCGGCCGGACCGGGAGCGGCCGCCGGGGCGGACGAGGGGTCGGAGTCGGTACCGGGCGCGGTGGCGTCTGCCGTGCTTGCGGACGCCGAGGCCTCGGCGGCAGCACGGCGTCGGGCGCGGATCTCGGAGAACAGGAAGTATCCGACGCCGAGGGGCGCCATCACGCCGAAGGCGAGCCACTGCAGGCCGTAGGACAGGTACGGGCCGGTGTCGAGCTGCGGGAGCGAGATCTCACCGAGTGACCCCGGCTGGTCGGGGGAGAGCTGGAGGTAGAAGTCGTCCATCGGCGTCGAGGTCGCGTCGGCGACCAGGCCCGGGTTGATGGTCGCGACGGTCAGTGCGCCGTTCTCGACGCGGGCGCCGCGATCCGTGCTCACACTCTCGGCTGCGCGGATCCGGCCGTCGACGGTCTGCTCGCCGGCCGGCGGCGCGGGGATGTCGGGGACCGCACCCTCGACGGGTCGGACGTACCCCCGGTTGACGAGGATCACCCGATCGGACCCGCTGACCGCGAACGGGGTGAGTACTTCCACCGCGGGACGTTGGTCGATGTTGCGGAGCCGCACGAGGGCCTGCCGGTCGGTCAGATAACGACCGGTCACCGCGACCGACCGCCACTCGGAGGACGGCACGAAGGCCGACGACGGCGCCACCTCGGCCAGTGGGGCCGTCTCGATCGACGTGGCGGTGCGGATCAGGTCGTTGCGGCGCTCGGTGTCGGAGTTCTTGCCGAGCTGCCAGGGCGCGAGGAGGGTGAAGCAGGCCACCGCGAACGCAGCGACCACGACACCGAGGGCAATCCACCCGGGCCGAAGGATCGTTCGCAGTACGTGCACACCGCCAGGCTACCGAGCGGGGTAGCCTGGTCGAAATGCGAGACTTCCTCTGCTTGAACTGCGGTCAACGTCTCTCCTTCGAGAACAGCCTGTGCCTGAATTGCCGGAGCCCTCTCGGCTTCTGGCTGAAGACCAGGTCGATCCACGTCCTCGACGACAAGGCGCGCGCGGAGGTGGACGGCGTGCTGCTCGAGCGCTGCGCCAACACCAAAGTCGCGCAATGTAACTGGATGGTGAAGTGGACCGGCAAGCCGACCATGTGCGAGTCGTGCCGACTCACCCGCACCCGGCCCGGTGACGACGACACCGAGGCGCTGCCCATCTTCGGCCAGACCGAGACCGCCAAGCGTCGTCTCATCCTGGAGCTCGACGAGTTGGGGCTGCCCATCGAGACGCGGGATGAGAACCCGCAGTCCGGACTGGCTTTCGACCTCCTCTCCAGCGCGCAGCAGTCGGTGATCACCGGCCACGCGAACGGGGTCATCACGCTCGACCTCGCCGAGGGCGACGACGTGCACCGGGAACAGATGCGCGTCGAACTCGCCGAGCCGTATCGCACCGTCCTCGGGCACTTCCGGCATGAGATCGGTCACTATTACCAGTTGGTCCTCATCACCGACGACCGTCGTCCGGGCTTCGAGGAGCTGTTCGGCAACCCCGACGACGACTATCAAGCGGCTCTCGACCGCCACTACAGCGAGGGCGCCCCCGAGGGCTGGCAACAGGACTACGTGTCGTCCTACGCGACGATGCACCCGGCCGAGGACTTCGCCGAGACGTTCGCGCACTACCTGCACATCCGCGACACCCTCGACACCGCGGCGGCGTTCGCGATGGCGCCCGCCGGAGCGACTTTCGAGGGTGTGCCGCCGGGCGATGTCGGCTTCGATCGCCTCCTCGACGAGTGGCTACCGCTGACGTGGGCGCTCAACCAGATCAACCGGTCGATGGGTCACCCGGACCTCTATCCGTTCGTGTTGCCCGAGAAGGTGCTGACGAAGATCCGCTTCGTGCACAACCTGGTGGCCCCGGCGGCCTGAGGCTGTCATATCGGCTGAAAGCACCACAACGCCCTGCTCCCTGAGGTGCGAGGAGCGACCCCATTGCTCCCTGAGGAGCGCCCGGAGCTTGCGGAGGGTGCGTCACGAAGGGTCTGGCGACCGGGGCTGCGAAACCCTTCGTGACGCTCGCAAGCTCGCTCCTCAGGGAGCGGGGTGGGGGCTCGCTCCTCGCACCTCAGCTCAGGGAGCAGGGCGGCTCACCGTTCGCCCGTCGGGCCCAGCGCGTGTCGTGCGGATCGAGCTCAGGACACCCCGAGTTCGCCGCGTACCCAGTCGATGAGACCCGGCATCGAACTCTCGATCTGTTCGCGCGTCACCACGAAGTCCTCGGTGGTGCCGTAGTAGGGGTCGGCGAGATCGAGGTCGTCGGCGGGAGCGGAGGGGTCGAACGAGCGCAGCAGCCGTGTGCGGTCGCCGAGCCGCTTGCGTTCGAGTTCGCGCACGTGGCCCTCGTCCATGGCGAGCAGGAGGTCGGCGTCGAAATGCTCGGGTCCGAGCAGGGCGGCGACATGGGCGTCGGAGTAGCCGTGCGCGACCAGCTCGGTCCGCGCGCGGTTGTCGGCCGGTTCGCCGACGTGATAGCTGCTCGTCCCGCCGCTGGACACACGCACCTTGCCGCCGAGCCCGGCGTCGTCGAGTGCGGTCCGGAAGATGTTCTGCGCCATCGGTGACCGGCAGATGTTGCCCGTGCACACGAAGCAGATGTGAAGTTCGTCAGCCACTGCTACCTCACAAGTCGATTCGCCGTCAGCCGGGATTCGGGGTGCGGATCACGCACCCAGGACGTCGCGCAGTTCGGCCACGGACCCGACTGCCCAGGTCGCGCCCTGTTCCTCCCCGCCCAGAGCGTAACCCCAACGCACGAGAATCGCTGGGATGCCGAATGCCGCTGCGCCCAGCACATCATGGCTGCGATCGCCGATCATCACGACCGGACCGGTGACGTGCCCGGTCTGTGGGTCAGTCGGTATCCGGAGTTCTTCCAGCGCAGAGGCGATCACGTCCGATTTCTCGCGGCGGGTGCCGTCGTCGCTGGCACCGGCGATGTAGCGGAAGTGGTCGGCGAGACCGAAGTGCTCGAGGATCCGGCGCGCGGTGGTCTGGTTCTTCGACGTGGCGATCGCCAACGTGCGGCCCGCGGCGGCCAGATCGGCGAGCAATTCGCCCATCCCGTCGAACACCGAGTTCTCCAGCCAGCCGACCTCGGTGTATCTCTCTCGGTACGCGCGCATCGCCTTGTCGGCCACCTCGGACGAGAGCCCCAGCGCATTGAGCGTGTCGATCATCGGCGGGCCGGCGATCCCAGCCACGAGGCGCGGGTCGGGCTCGGGTGCTCCGACCGTGGCGAGCGCGTGCCGAAAGCTGTTCTCGATACCTGCGAAACTGTCGGTCACCGTGCCGTCGAGGTCGACGAGTAGGACGGTCTCGGGGTGGCGTGGATCCGGCGTCGTCGTCACCTCTCCATCGTGCACGTAAGGTCTGAACACATGACAGCTGGGTACGACGCGCTCGATGTCGAGACCGGGCCCTCGCGTCCGTCCGCGTCCGATGGGCCGACACGCGCCGGTCACGCCGGTGCGGGGCCCGCCCAGACGCACCCTCCGCGCGCCGATCTCACCGACCCGGAACGCCACGGTGACCAGGACGCCGCCCCGGGACTCGTCGACTTCGCGGTGAATGTCCGTGGTACGCCGCCCGCATTCGTGCTGGACGCCATCCGGTCGGGACTCGACGACCTCGCGCGGTATCCGACCGGGGCGCAGGAGCGACGCGCCGTCGACGCGATCGCCGCGGCACACGACCGCCGCCCCGAGGAGGTGTTGCTGCTCTCCGGAGCCGCTGACGGATTCGAGATGCTGCCGCGGCTGGGGTCTCGGCATGCGGCGCTGATCCAGCCGTCGTTCACCGAACCGGAGATCGTGCTGCGAGCCGCCGGCATCCCGATCTCGCAGGTGGTGCTGACCGAACCCTGGCACCTGCACGCACCGGACGGGATCGGGACCGCCGCGACCGTGCCGGACGATGCCGACCTGGTGATCCTGGGCAACCCCACGAATCCGACCTCGGTGCTGCATCCGGTCGAGGCCGTTGCCGCGTTGCGCCGCCCGGGCCGGATCATCGTCGTCGACGAGGCCTTCGCCGACCTCACGCTGAGCGCCGACGCAACGCCCGAACCGCAGTCCCTCGCCTCCGCGGACTGGCCCGATCTGCTCGTGATCCGAAGCGTGACAAAAACATTCGGACTGGCCGGTTTGCGTGCGGGCTACCTGCTCGGACCGGTCGGCCTGCTCGACCGGCTGCGCGCCGGGCGCCGACCGTGGGCGGTGTCGACCCCGGCGCTCGCCGCGCTGACCGCGTGCGTCGAGGAGCAGGGACAGCGATACTGCGCCGAGACCGCGCGGACGGTCGCCGAGGAGCGCGCCGACATGGTGGACGAACTCACGCGCGTCGGGCTCCGCGTGGCGGCCGAGCCCGCGGCGCCGTTCGTCCTGGTCGAGATGCGCGACGCCACCGAGGTGAAACATCGTCTGATCCGCCACGGTTTCGCGGTGCGCAGCTGCGCCAACTTCGTCGGTCTCGGTGATTCGCACCTTCGTCTCGCCGTCCGTCGGCTTCCGCAGGTTCGGGCGCTCACGCGCGCGATCGAGCTGGTCCGAGAGGAGATCGACAGTGAAGTCGGAACCCCGCGCTGACGCGTCCGTGACGGTCGGCGACGTCG
Organism: Gordonia sp. KTR9; assembly: GCF_000143885.2. Taxonomy (NCBI): domain Bacteria; kingdom Bacillati; phylum Actinomycetota; class Actinomycetes; order Mycobacteriales; family Gordoniaceae; genus Gordonia; species Gordonia sp. KTR9. The sequence goes on along the minus strand of NC_018581.1, from coordinate 3,563,908 downwards.
TCGACGTGGTCGAGCGTGCCTATCCGCCCGCCCTCGCCGAATCGTGGGACTCGGTCGGTCTGGTGTGCGGCGACCCCGCCGACTCCGCGCGCGGTGTGCTGGTGTGCGTGGACGTGACCGATGCGGTGGTCGACGCCGCGGTCGAGGCCGGCGCCGGGATCGTCGTCGCCCACCACCCGCTGCTGCTGCGCGGCGTCACCTCGGTGTCCGCCGACACCCCCAAGGGACGGATCGTTCATCGGCTGATCCGCAACGGGATCGCGCTGCTGTGCGCACACACCAACGCCGACAGTGCACGGCCCGGCGTCTCCGACGCGCTCGCCGACCGTCTCGGACTGCGCGGCACCGTCCCCATCGAGCCGAAACCGGTTGCAGCGATGGACAAATGGGTCGTCATGGTGCCGGAGGGAAACGTCGAGCAGGTGAGTGAGGCGATGTTCGCCGCGGGCGCGGGGGCGATCGGCGACTACCGGGACTGCTCCTGGACGGTCGTCGGTACCGGACAGTTCGAGGCCGGTGAGGACGCGTCGCCGACCATCGGCGAGATCGGGATGCGCACGCATGTCGACGAGGCGCGGGTCGAGATGGTCGCGGCACGAGGGCTGCGCGCCGGTGTCCTGCGCGCCCTGCGCAACGCGCACCCCTACGAGGAACCGGCCTTCGACGTGTTCGAGCTGGCCGACCTCAGCAGCGACGTCGGGCTGGGCCGGGTCGGGTCGCTCGAGGAACCGATGACCCTGCGCGACTTCGTCGACCGGGCCGCCCGGGTCCTGCGCACTCCGACCGGCGTCCGCGCCGCGGGTGACCCGGATGTGCTGGTGCGGACCGTTGCGGTGTGCGGCGGGGCCGGGGATTCCCTGCTCGGACGTGTCCGCGGTCTCGGCGTCGACGTCTATCTGACCGCCGACCTGCGGCATCATCCGGTCGACGAGAGCCTCCGCGACGGCGGGCCGGCAGTGGTCGACGCCGGGCACTGGGCGACCGAGTTCCCGTGGTGCGCTCAGGTCGGGGCGCTTCTGGAGGCCGAATTGGGCACGCCGGTGAGTGTGTTCGAGGCCCCGACCGATCCGTTCGCGCTGCACAGTGCGGGCTGAGTCACCGACACCGAGCCGCCGCCGACTCTCCCGCACCTCCCGCGTACGGTAGGGGGACTTTCGCCGAAGAGGAGACCGCAATGAAAGTCGACGCCGCCGTGCAGCGACTGCTGCTCGATCTCGCGGACTCCGATGCCGAGATCAACCGTCTCGTCCATCGCCGCAAGACCCTGCCGGAGGACGCCGAGATCGCCGAGCACAATGCCGCGATCGACGCCGCGCGTGACGACCTGGTGCGCGCGGAGATCGCCGCGGAGGACCTGGGCCGCGAGTACCGCCGGATCGACTCCGAGGTGACCGGTATGGCCAACCGCGAAGCCAAGGACTCGGCTCTGTTGACCGGCGGTGGCCTGGCGCCGAAAGCCTTGTCGGAGTTGCAACACGAGCTCGCCGGGCTGGGTCGTCGGCGGGCCGTGCTGGAGGACGAGATGCTGTCGCTGATGGAGCAGCAGGAGGCCGTCGAGTCCGAACGCACCCGCGCGGCGGCGACCATCGGCCACCTCGAGGAGAAGGTCGCCGAGGCGCGGGTCCGGCGAGACCGGTCGCTGGAGTCCATCGACGAGGACCTGTCGCGTGCCCGGGAGCGCCGGGAGTCCCTCGAGGCCGAGATCGATGCGCCGCTGCTCGCGGTGTACGAGAAGCAGCGTGCCGGAGGCCGCATCGGTGCCGGCCTGTTGCGGGCCCGCCGGTGCGGAGCGTGCCGGATGGAACTCGACCGCGGGACCATCGCGGCCATCGGTGCGGCGCAGTCCGACGAGGTCATCCGATGCGAAGAGTGCGGCGCGATCCTGGTGCGCACTGTCGAGTCCGGAATCTAGATCCATGACGGCAACGGCCGAAGGGTCTGTGCCCGAAGGCGATTCGGCGGCGAAGGCGCCGTCGTGGCAGGGACGGCGCGGGGAGCCGACGCGGTTCATCCTGCTGCGGCACGGACAGACCGCGCTGTCGGTCGGACGACGCTACTCCGGTCGCGGCAATCCCGAACTCACCGACGAGGGCCGACGCCAGGCCCGCGCGGCCGCGGAGCGCGTCGTGCGTGAGGACGGGATCGCCGCGATCGTGACCTCGCCGTTGCGTCGTGCGCGCGCCACCGCCGAGGAGGTCGGCGCGCTGACCGGGATCGAGGTCGTCGAACACGCCGGGCTGATCGAGAACGACTTCGGCGACTGGGAAGGCCTGACGTTCACCGAGGCGTCCGCGCGTGACCCGGAGCTGCACCGCTCCTGGCTGTCCGACGTCACCGTGCCGGCACCGGGTGGGGAGAGCTTCGCGCAGGTCGCCGAGCGCATCGCGCAGACGAAAGCCGAACTGCTGGACAGGTATCCGGGGCAGACGGTGGTGCTGGTCTCGCACGTCACCCCCATCAAGACGATGTTGCAGGATGCACTCGGCGTCGGACCCGAACTGTTGTTCCGGCTGCACCTCGACCTCGCTTCGGTGTCGATCGCCGAGTACTTCGACGACGGCGGGTCCGTGGTCCGGCTCGTCAACGACGCCGCACACTGGCGCGTCTGACCGTCGCAGTCCGGTGTCAGAACACCGGTGCCGTCGACTCATAGTCCCGGGCGTATCCTGAGTGCGCGAACGAGTCGGCCGGGCGGCCGCGGTGCGCGGAACGGGCGGTTTCCCGCCACGCCGCGCATCGAGGAAAGTCCGGACTCCGCAGAGCAGGGTGGTTGTCAACGGCAACCCGGGGTGACCCGCGGGACAGTGCCACAGAGAACAGACCGCCGGCCGCAAGGCAGGTAAGGGTGAAACGGTGCGGTAAGAGCGCACCAGCGGCACGGGTGACCGTGCCGGCTAGGTAAACCCCACCCGGAGCAAGGCCGAAGCACGCACCTCGCGGTGCGTGTGCGCGGGCGTCACGAGGGCTGCTCGCCCCAGCCCGCGGGTGGGCCGCTCGAGGTACCCGGCGACGGTGTGCCCAGATGGATGGTCGCCACCCGTATCGGTCTCACGACCGTGCGGGTACAGGATCCGGCTTACGTGCCGACTCGTTCGCCTCTCTCGTCCGGTCGATGCCGTGCCCATCGGCGCGCGTCGCGCCCCACCCGGGTCGTCGTGCTCTCTAGGGTTGGGGGAGTGAAGCGCATTCTCTCGGCCCCCGACATCGACTTCGCCGGTATACGCACCGAACTGGGCGTCGACGAGGAGTACGGCGAGGATGCCCTCGCCGAAGCACGGGCCACCGCGGAACTGATCGAATCCGGCGCCGCGGGCGCCGACCGGTACGCCGATGTCCGCGAGGACCACACCGAATTGCCGTTCGTCACGATCGACCCGCCGACCTCGCGAGACCTCGACCAGGCGTTGCACATCACCGCAGACGGGGGCGGGTTCGTCGTCGACTACGCGATCGCCGACGTCGCGGCCCTGATCACCCCGGAGGGCGCCCTCGACCAGGAGAGCCGACGACGCGGCACCACCGTGTACTTTCCGGACGGCTCGGTCCCGCTGCATCCTCGCGAACTGTCCGAGGGCGCGGGTTCTCTTCTGCCCGAACAGGTCAGGCTGTGTGTGCTGTGGACGATCCGGGTGGACGGAGACGGATCGGTGGCCGATGTGCGGGTGCGACGATCCCGAATCCGGTCCGTCGCGCGCCTCGACTACGCCGGCGTCTCGGCCGATGCGACCGCAGGCCGGTTGCATCCGTCCATCGCGGCTCTGCCCGCGTTCGGCGAACTCCGGCACGAGGTCGCGCTGGAGCGGGGCGCGGTCGAACTCGACCTGCCCGATCAGACGGTCACCCGAACCGACGACGGGTGGCGGCTCGATCTCGAGGCGCACACACCCGCCGACATGTGGAACGCGCAGGTGTCGCTGCTGGCCGGGATGTGCGCGGGCACGTTGATGGCCGAGGCCGGTGTGGGGCTGCTGCGCACACTGCCGCCGGCCGAGGACGACGCGGTCGAGGACCTGCGCGCCGCCACCCGGGCGCTCGGCGTGCACTGGCCGGACGGGCTGTCGGTGGGACGGTTCCTGGCGGGCCTGCCGGGTGACGAGCCGAGCACGCTGGCCCTGCAGTCGGCCGCCGGGGGCCTGATGCGGGGCGCCAATTATCTCGCGCTCACCGGGGCCGGTGAAGCCGATCGCGTCGACGACGCACTCATGCGGCATTCGGCCATCGGTGGTCTCTACGCACATGTCACCGCGCCCCTGCGTCGCCTGGGCGACCGGTTCGCCACCGAGGTGTGCCTGGGGGTCACCGCTGGTACGCCGGTACCGGATTGGGTGCAGCGTGCGTTGCCGACACTTCCCAAGATCTTGCGGTCCGCCGACACGCTCGGCGCCACCGCGGATCGGGCGAGCATCGACCTCGCCGAGGCCGTCATCCTCCGGGAACGGGTGGGTGAGCGCTTCGAGGCGGTGGTGATGTCCGGCGCCACCGAGCGACGGCCGGCCCAGATCTTTCTGGCCGATCCACCGGTCGTGGCGCGGTGCGCGGGTGATCTCCGGCCCGGCGACCGCGTGGTCGTGGAACTCGTCAAGGCCGACGAGGTCAGCCGGACGGTGGAGTTCCGCCGGGTCTGAACTGTTGTGGCTGCGCCGGCGGGTCAGAGTTCCTTCGCGACCCGACGGTACGCGGCGATCGCACGGTGTCCGTCGGCCTCGAGCCGGGCGTCGATCCGGCCGAGGACGAACATGTCCGGGCCACCGAGGTTTCCGGCCGCCGCGATCTCCGCGAGTCGCGTCCGGTTGATCCGGGTGTCGTTGAAATCCCCCAGGGCGGACTGGATCTTCTTGGCAGCCGAGCCGACCTCGCGGTACTTCTTCTTGCCGAGCGGTTCGGTCGCGTCGATGCTGTAGCGCAGCCGCTTTGCCCGCTTGCGGATGGTGTGCAGCTGCTCTTCCCATTCGTCGGAACCCTCGGTGAACCCGGCGAGGCGGGCCTGCGCTCGATGAATGTGCTTGCGGCTGCGGGCGATCGCCTTGTCGACGACCGTGGTCGCCGGTAGGTCGGCGTCGGGACCCGGAGGGGGCGAGGCGATCAGGCCGTCGATGCTGTCGAGCAGGGTGAAGTACCTCTTCGACGACATGGCGGCGTGCGCCGCGCGAAGTGCCCGGTCGTGCGCGGTGACCTCGGTGCCGGCGAGCTCGGCGAGCAGTTCGGGCGAGGCGTTCTCGCCACGCAGCAGCGACTCGCTCAACTCCAGCTGCACCTCCGAATCGCGCGCGTCACCCAGGATCTGGGCGAGCAGCTTCAGTTCGGCGCCGACGTGTGCGGTGCGCTCGGCGTCGAGGACGGTGGGGAAGCCCGACAACACGCTGCGCAGGCGTCGGCACGCCACGCGCATCTGGTGCACCGCGTCGGGGGCGTCGACGCGCACCAGCGGGTCGTAGGCGACCAGTGAATTGCGGTGGAGCGCGATGTCGGTCACGACGAGTTCGAGTGCGGTGGGCCGCTTGGAGAGTCGCGGCTCGTGCACGGTCGGTGTCGCGCCGATCGCCCGGGCGAGCTTCGACGCGCTCGACGCCTCACGACCGCCACCGGCGCGCAGCGCCTTGTCGGCCGCCTTGAGCAGCTTGGGCGTGCCGCCGGAGAGCAGTTCGAACTCCCACTCCGCCCACTGCTGGCAGTGGCCACCCGGCAGGAGCGACTGCGCGGTCACCAGATCCTCGGCGAGCTCGGCGAGCGGCTCGTCGTCGGCACCCAGCAGCCGGGTCACGGTGCGCGTCGTCGAGATCACCGCGACCGGGATCAGCGTTCGCGCGCGGATGTGGGCCAGGACCGGGCCCGACAGCGCCTCGGGGACCTCGCCGTCCGCGGGCGCCTCGTCGAAACCCACCTGCAGTTCGCGTCGTGCCCCGGGAATGTCGGTGGGGCGCTTGAGGTGCCAGCCCTCGTCGGTCCCGCCGGTGCGCCGGCGCATGGTGATCTTGTTACCGGCGAGATCGAGATTCTCGGTGTCGAAGTAGGTGGCGTCGAGGGAGAAGGTCTCGGGGGTCGTCGCCGAGACGACGCCCGGCAGCGCCCGCAGGTCGGGGGCTGCGTGGCCGGCGTCCACATCGAACTTGAGCTCCACCTCGACCTGCTCGGATGCGGCCACCTGTTCCTCCTGAAGTCGTCGACGGCTGTCCGTCGAGTCTAGTGACCTCGGCCGACCCTCGGCGCCGGCTACCGCGCGAAGCGGTCGGTCGCCTCGATGAGGTGATGGCGGATACCCGGTTCATAGGACGCGTGTCCGGCGTCGGCGACGATGTGCAGATCGGCGGCCGGCCACGCCCGGTGCAGGTCCCACGCGCTGCGCGCCGGGCACACCACGTCGTACCGGCCCTGGACGATCACGCCGGGGATGGAGGCGATCCGGTCGATGTCGTCGAGGAGCTGGCCGTCGCGGAGGAATCCGTGGTTGACGAAGTAGTGGTTCTCGATCGACGCGAACGCGAGGTCGAAGCGGCCGGTATCCCCGGTCTCGGCGTCGTCTCCCGAGGAACCGTCCGAACCCTCGTCGGGGCGGGGGAGGAGGTAGCTCGTCGCCTGCTCCCAGCCCGTCCAGGCGCGGGCTGCGGCGCGGGCGGTCGCGGCATCGCCGGAGGTGAGCAGCCGGTGGTACGCCTCGACCAGGTCGCCGTCGCGCTCGTCGACCGGTATGGGATCGAGGTAGCTCTCCCACAGGTCGGGGTAGATGTGCGCGGCCCCGCCGTTGTAGTACCAGTCGATCTCGCTGCGCCGCAGGAGGAAGATGCCGCGCAGCACGAGTTCGGTGACCCGCTCGGGATGTGTCTGCGCGTAGGCCAGTCCGAGCGTCGAGCCCCACGATCCGCCGAAGACCTGCCAGCGCTCGATCCCGAGATGGGTGCGGAGCCGTTCCATGTCGGCGATCAGGTGCGGCGTCGTGTTGACCGTCAGGTCGGCGCCGTCGGCGATGTGGGGCTGCGACTGTCCGCAGCCGCGCTGGTCGAACAGCACGATCCGGTACTTCGCCGGGTCGAAGAACCTGCGTTGCGCGGGGGCGGTTCCGCCACCGGGCCCGCCGTGCACGAAGACGGCGGGTTTCCCGTCCGGGTTGCCCGACGTCTCCCAGTAGATCTGCTGGCCGTCGCCGACGTCGAGGTGACCGGCGGCGTAGGGCTCGATCTCCGGGTAGAAGTTCCGCATGGACGCCAGCGTAGGCGCCCCGATCAGTAGCTGTGCTCGGGACCCGGGAACACCCCGCGGCGTACCTCGTCGGCGTATTGCTCGGCGGCCGAACGCAACTCGCCACCGACATCGGCGAAGCGCTTGACGAATCGGGCGGTCTTGCCGTGGGTGAGGCCGGCCATGTCCTGCCACACCAGGACCTGGGCGTCGGTCTCGTTGCCCGCGCCGATCCCCACGGTGGGGATGGTGAGCTTGCGGGTGATCTGTCCGGCGAGGTCGGCCGGGACCATCTCCATCACCACGGCGAACGCGCCCGCCTCCTGGACGGCGATGGCGTCGGCGATGAGCTGATCGGCGCCGTCCCCGCGGCCCTGGACGCGGAATCCGCCGAGCCCGTTGACACTCTGCGGGGTGAAACCGATGTGCGCCATGACCGGGATCCCGGCGGCGGTCAACGCGGCGATCTGGGGTGCCACACGCTCGCCGCCCTCGAGCTTCACCGCGTGTGCGCCGGTCTCCTTGAAGATGCGGAACGCGTTTTCGAGGGCGTGCTGCGGACCCATCTCGTAGCTGCCGAACGGCATGTCGGCGACGACGAGTGCGTGCGGTGCGCCGCGTACGACGGCGCGGATCAGCGGGATCATCTCGTCGACGGTGATGGGGATCGTGGTGTCGTAGCCCAGCACGACGTTGGCCGCGGAGTCGCCGACGAGGAGCACGGGGATCTCGGCGGCATCGAAGATGCGGGCGGAGGAGTAGTCGTACGCGGTGAGCATCGACCACTTCTCGCCTTCGGCCTTCATCTGGGCCAGGTGGTGGATGCGGGTCACGCGACGCTTGGCGGACTGGCCGGAGGCGGGCGCACCATAGACCGAGGAATCGGACATCATTGTCTCTTTTCTGCCTCGAGTCCCGACTGGCCGGAGATCGGCGCGGCGGGTACCCGGGTTGAACACGGACGTAGGCCATTGTTTCACCGGCGCGGCCCGTTGTGACCGGTCGTCTCTATGCGATTGGTCACACGTACGAGCGTCCCGACTTTCGGCGTATGCGACTCTGGACACCGAGCCGGCGGTACGACTGTGCCGTGCCGGATCCCAGGTGACCGGCCAGCCGTCTCATCATGTGGGATGGCGTCGGCAAAGCCGCTGCACAGCGAGTTGGATTCGCGCGTGTAACACGGATTTAACAGCGTACTTCTAAGGTCGGCGACCATGGATCGCCAAAAGGAATTCGTGCTGCGGACCCTCGAAGAGCGCGACATCCGTTTCGTCCGTCTGTGGTTCACCGACGTCCTCGGTTATCTGAAGTCCGTGGCGATCGCCCCCGCCGAACTCGAAGGCGCGTTCGCCGAGGGGATCGGCTTCGACGGCTCGGCCATCGAGGGCTTCTCCCGGGTCTCGGAGGCCGACACCGTCGCCAAACCCGATCCGTCGACCTTCCAGGTGCTGCCGTGGACCACCTCGGCCGGCCGGCACCACTCGGCACGCATGTTCTGCGACATCGCGATGCCCGACGGCACCCCCAGCTGGGCCGACTCGCGTCACGTCCTGCGCCGGCAGCTGAACAAGGCCGCCGACCTCGGCTTCAGTTGCTACGTCCATCCCGAGATCGAGTTCTTCCTGCTGAAGGAGGCCCCTCTCGACGGGTCGGTGCCGACCCCGGCGGACTCGGGCGGCTACTTCGACCAGGCCGTCCACGACGCCGCGCCGAACTTCCGGCGGCACGCGATCGAGGCGCTCGAGTCGATGGGCATCTCGGTCGAGTTCTCCCACCACGAGGGCGCTCCGGGGCAGCAGGAGATCGACCTGCGCTACGCCGACGCCCTGTCGATGGCCGACAACGTCATGACGTTCCGCTACCTCATCAAGGAGGTCGCGATCAACGAGGGCGTCTGGGCGACCTTCATGCCCAAGCCGTTCAGCGAGCATCCCGGGTCGGCGATGCACACCCACCTGAGCCTCTTCGAGGGCGACATCAACGCCTTCCACAACCCCGACGACCCGATGCAGCTCTCCGTCACCGGCAAGAAGTTCATCGCCGGCATCCTGCACCACGCCTCGGAGATCAGCGCCGTCACCAATCAGTGGGTCAACAGCTACAAGCGGCTCATCCACGGCGGTGAGGCGCCCACCGCGGCGACCTGGGGTGGCGCGAACCGGTCCGCGCTGATCCGTCTCCCGCTCTACACGCCGAACAAGGCGTCCTCGCGGCGCGTCGAGGTCCGCAGCCCCGACTCAGCCTGCAACCCGTATCTGACCTTCGCGGTCCTGCTGGCCGCCGGACTCAAGGGCATCAACGAGGACTACGAGCTGCCCGACGAGGCAGAGGACGACGTCTGGGCCCTCACCTCGGCCGAGCGTCGCGCGATGGGCTACAAGGAACTCCCCGGAAGCCTGGCCGACGCGTTGAAGGAGATGGAGAACTCGGAGCTGGTCGCCGAAGCACTCGGCGAGCACGTCTTCGACTACTTCCTCCGCAACAAGTGGACGGAATGGACCAACTACCGCAGCCTCGTGACACCGTTCGAGCTGAAGAACTACCTGCCGCTGTAAGGGTGCTGCGGCCCGGTCCGGGACCGCGATGTCGTATTCGGCGGACCCGGTCGCTACTTTTGTGATGTGACAACACGATCGGGACCACCCCCGGCACGGTCCGGACTCCCTGGGCGAGCCGGACGCAGCACGGTCCCCAGCGCGGGCCGCCTGGGTCTCCTCGACGACTCCGCACCACGGAACCTGGCCGACCTCGGCTGGAACACGCCCGAGTCGGTCGACGTGTTGTGGGCGCTGTCGCGATCTCCCGACGCCGACCTCGCGCTGCGAACCCTCGTCCGGCTGCGCGGTGCGGTCGGCGACGAGTGGTCCGAGATCGACGCCCTGGTCCGCGCACAGCGCTCGTTCCGCGGGCGCCTGTTCGCGGTCATCGGTTCCTCCGACGCACTCGCCGATCACCTCGTCGCCGAACCGTCGAGCTGGCGGCTGCTGGTCCCCGACGAGTTGCCCGACCGCGCCGAGGTCGACCGGCTGATGCTCGCCTCGGTCGATGCGCAGCCCGTGCCGGGTGAGATCGAGAAGGGTAATCGGGTGTACCGGGCCCGGCTCACCGGCCCGAAGGCCGTGGTGGCGCTGCGTCTGGCCTACCGCAACCTGATCCTGCAGCTCGCCGCACACGACGTCGCCTCGACCGTCGAGGACGAGCCGGTGATGTGGCTGCCCGAGGTCGGGGCGTACCTGTCCGACCTGGCCGACGCCGCCCTCACCGCGGCACTGGCCGTCGCCTTCGCGGAGGTGTGCGGGGACAAGCCGATCTCGGTTCGCCTCGCCGTCGTCGCGATGGGCAAATGCGGTGCGCGCGAACTCAACTACGTCAGCGATGTCGACGTCATCTTCGTCAGTGACCCGGCCGACGGCACCGCGGCGCGCATCGCCGGCGAGATGATGCGCATCGGTTCACTCGCCTACTTCGAGGTCGACGCCGCACTGCGGCCCGAGGGGAAGTCCGGCGCGCTGACGCGGACACTCGAATCGCATGTTGCCTACTACGAGCGCTGGGCCAAGACCTGGGAGTTCCAGGCGCTCCTGAAAGCACGGGCGATGACCGGCGACATGCAGCTCGCCGACGACTACATCGCCGCCGTCAAACCGATGGTGTGGAAGGCCGCCGAGCGACCCGACTTCGTCCCCGAGGTGCAGAAGATGCGACGGCGGGTCGAATCGCTGGTGCCCGAGGCCGAGCGGGAACGCAACCTCAAACTGGGACGCGGCAGCCTGCGCGACGTCGAGTTCGCGGTCCAGCTCCTGCAGATGGTGCACGGCCGGGTCGACGAGAACCTGCGAGTGATGCCGACCGTCGACGCACTGGCCGCGCTCACCGCGGGCGGTTATGTCGGACGCGACGACGCCGCGAATCTCAGTGCGTCGTACCAATTCCTGCGTCTGCTGGAGCATCGTCTGCAGCTGCAGCGGATGTCCCGGACCCACCTGCTGCCCCAGCCCGACGACCACGAGGCCCTCCGGTGGCTCGCGCGCGCCGCGCACATCCGGCGCGAGGGCGAACTCGACGCGACCGGGGTGCTGCGCGAACAGATCCGCCACCAGAGCCTGCGGGTCCGGCGCCTGCACCAGAAGCTGTTCTACCGGCCGCTGCTCGAAGCGGTCACACGCTTCAAGACCGACGAGCTGACCCTGACCGACACCTCGGCCGAGAGACGGCTGGCCGCACTGGGTTACGCCAAGCCCGAGCGCGCGCTGAGTCACATCCGCGCGCTGTCGAACGCGCCGGGGCGGCGTGGCCAGATCCAGCTCCTCATCCTGCCCCAGTTGCTCGAGCACATCGGGGACACCCCCGATCCCGACGCGGGTCTGTTGAACTACCGCCGGCTGTGCGAGGTCATGGAGGACACCGACTGGTTCCTGCGGCTGTTGCGCGACGACGGCGTCGTCGCGGCGCGGCTGATGAAGGTGCTCGGGACGTCGGAGTACATCGCGAACATGCTGATGCGTTCGCCCGAGGTGATCCACCAGTACTCCGACGGGCCTGACGGGCCCAAGCTGTGCAACGTACGACCCGAGGACGTCGCCAAGGGCCTCATCGCGTCGACCGTCCGCCAGCAGGACATGAAACGCGCGGTGGCCGTGGCCCGGTCGCACCGACGGGCCGAGCTGGTCCGCATCGCTTCGGCCGACGTCCTGGGGCTTCTCGACGTGCCTGCCGTCTGCAACGCGCTGTCGAGTGTCTGGGCGGCGGTGCTCAACGCCGCGCTCACCGTGGCCATCGACATCTCCGAACGCGAGCGGGGGAGCCGGGCGCCGGCCCGCATCGCGGTGATCGGCATGGGCCGGCTCGGCGGCGGTGAGCTCGGCTACGGTTCGGACGCCGACGTGATGTTCGTGTGCCAGCCCGATCGGGACGCCGAGGAGTCCGAGGCGCTCAAGTGGGCGCAGACGATCGCGGAGAACGTGCGGTCGATGCTGGGCAGTCCCAGTGCGGATCCGCCGTTGGAGGTCGACACGGGTCTGCGCCCGGAGGGCCGGAACGGTCCCATCGTGCGGACCCTCGCGTCGTATGCCGCGTACTACGCGCAGTGGGCGCAGCCGTGGGAGGTCCAGGCGCTGCTCCGCGCGCATCAGGTCGCCGGCGACGAGGCGCTCGGCATCGACTTCCTGCACATGATCGATCACGTCCGCTATCCGGCCGGCGGGGTCAGCAACGACGCCGTCAAGGAGATCCGCCGGATCAAGGCCCGGGTGGACGCCGAACGTCTGCCGCGCGGTGCCGATCCGGCCACCCACACGAAACTCGGACGCGGCGGCCTCGCCGACATCGAGTGGACCGTGCAGCTGCTCCAGCTCAAGTACGCGCACCGCTACCGCAGCCTGCACAACACGTCGACCCTCGACTCGCTGGACGCCATCGGCGCCGCGGAGCTGTTGTCGGAGAACGACGTCGCGCTGCTCAAGGACGCCTGGACGACTGCGACGAAGGCGCGCAACGCGCTGGTCCTGGTCCGTGGCAAGCCGATCGACCAACTCCCCGGACCGGGTGCACAGCTGCGTCAGATCGCCTTCGCCGCCGGATGGCCGGAAGACCAGGCCAACGAATTCCTGGAGAATTATCTACGGGTCACGCGCCGGGCCAAGGCCGTGGTGCTCAAGGTCTTCGGGGCCTGACGCGCCGACGCGACTGACCAGGCCCGCAAAGGGCTCAGACGAATCCGGCGGGGGGCACCGGACCACTTGGGGGAGCGATGACGAGATTTCTGTGGGCGGCCGCGTACGTCCTGGGGTGGGCGATGCTCGCCGGCGTGGTGCTGGGCGTGTTCCTGCACTTCTACCCGTCGCGCGGCGACGTCGCGCTGTACCTCACGAGCGGGGTGCAGTTCGCCCTCATCCCCGGGTTGATCGCGATCGTCGTCTTCGGGGTCCTGCGACGCTGGTTCATGCTGGCGCTCGCGGTCGTGGCGGCCGGCGCGCTGGCCTACACACAGGTGCCCCTCGTCGTCGCCGAGCCCGTGCCGGCCGGCGAGCGGTTCACCGTGGTGTCGTCGAATCTGCTCTTCGGCGGTGGCGACCTCGGTGTGCTCGAGAAGATCGTCGCCGACGCCGATCCTGATCTGTTGTCGCTCCAGGAGGTCACACCGGAGGCGTTGGAGCGCCTGCGGCGCAGCGAGATCGGCCGCGCGCTGCCTCATCAGTTCGCGATCCCGTACACGTACGCGGCCGGCACCGCATTGTTCAGCAAGAAGCCGCTCGACGAGCGGTACAACATCCCGGGTACCGTGCTGCACAATCTGCAGGCCCGTACGGATCTGCCGGGGGCGGCGGGGACCCAGGTGCTGGCGATCCACCCGGCTGCACCGCTGTGGGGCCGGAACTGGGACTGGCTCGCCGACATGGACACCCTCGCCGAGCATTTCGAGCAGCTTCCACCCGGGCGGGTCATCGCGATCGGGGACTACAACTCGACCTGGAATCACGCGAAGTACCGCAACCTGCTGACCAACGGACTCGTCGACGGGACCGACCTCGCGGGTGCGGGCTTCCTGCCGAGCTATCCCACCGACAAGCGGATCGGCAACCGGCCCCTGGTCGCCATCGACCGGGTCATCCTGCGCGGCTTCGTGGCGACCTCGATGGACACCCACTACCTTCCGGGTTCCGATCACCGGACTCTGGTGGTATCACTGGTGGCATCATGACCCCCGATCCCGAGAAGGCCGGACCCCAGACCGCCGACGGCCCGAGTGTTCCCGAGTACCCGAGTATCTCCGCGCGACTCCGATCGGCGACCGCGGTGGCGCACGAACGTGCCGAGCATGCTCCGTTCATCGACGATCTGATGTCGGGCCGGCTGGACACCGGGGAGTATCAGCGCCTCGCGATCCAGCTCTACTTCGTCTACGAGGCACTCGAGCGCGTCGGTGCGGAACTGGCCGGGGACCCGGTCGCCGACGCCGTGCTCGACCCGAAACTGCTACGCCTGCAACGACTCGGTGCCGACCTCGCGTCGTTCGGCATCGACCCGTCGCGCGAGACGCCGTTGCCGGCCGTGCGGCGTTATGTGACAGCGATCGAGTCCACCCGTGCCGATCCGGCGCGCTATGTGGCCCATCACTACACGCGTTATCTCGGCGACCTGAGCGGCGGCCAGGTGGTCGCCCATCGCATGCGGGAGCACTACGGCGTCGGCGACGACGCGCTGAGTTTCTACTCGTTCGACGAGATCGACAAGCTCAAGCGCTACAAGGACGCCTACCGGGCGCGGCTCGACGCGCTACCCCTCGACGCGGACGGGATCGATCGTCTCGTCGACGAGGCCGTGGCGGCGTTCGATCACAACCAGGCTGTGTTCGGCGATCTCGACGGTGCCCGGGCAGCCTGACCCATAGGTCCGCCCGAGCGGCCGGGATCTGTCGAGCTCGGCTCAGTTGACCTGCAGCTTGACCGTGCGGTGCAGCACGACCTCGCTCACATCGTCGTGGCCCTTCACGAGCTCGATACGCAGCTGGTTGTCGTCGAGACGACTGGTGGTGCGAACCACGCGAGGGGTGCCTTCGAGGCTGATCCGGTCGCCGGGTACGAGGTCTTCGACATATACATCACGGGTCATCCGTCCAAACTACGGTCGTACCTTGTGAGTCGGCAGGGCAACAAGTCCCAAAAGTGATATGGATCACGTGTGAGGGTCACCACGCCGGCGGCCGATGCTTCGGCGATCGCCGTTCCACGGTCTCACCGTGAGACGAATCGTCGGCGCGATCGAGCTTGTTCTACGGGCGGGGCCGGCACACGTCAGGAGTCGGAGAGGAAAGCTGCGACGGCCATGCGCCCGAGGTGCGTGGCGTCGTTACTCTCTCGCCTCGGAGATGGACAGCACGACGGTGGTTCGCTCATCGGAGTCCAGCGTGTCGTCGTCGGGAGTGTGATCGACCAACGAGAGGTGCGCAACGTTGGCGAGATTCACGAGGTGAGCCGATCCCTCGAGTTCGAGGGCGATCGGTTCGCGTTGCCGGACCACGTCGCGGACGAACTGCATCACCTCCGGGACCGACTCCGCAAACAGCAGGCGGATCTCGAACTCGTCGGACGTCAGAAGTGTGCCCATGCGGCTCATCGTCGCACGGTGCGCCGGTCGAATTGGGCGCCTCGCGCGGATTGACGTGCCGGTAGCTGTACAACGAAACGGCCCGCTCGGCGATCGGAGTGCGATCGCGGAGCGGGCCGAGTCGATGTGAGCCGAGTGGCTCAGCAGTCGTAGTACAGCGAGAACTCGTACGGGTGCGGACGGATCTGCACCGGCTCGATCTCGTTCTCACGCTTCAGCGCGATCCAGGTCTCGATGAGGTCCTCGGTGAACACGCCACCGGCGGTGAGGTACTCGTGATCCTCTTCGAGGCGGTCGATGACCGCGGCCAGCGAGGTCGGAGCCTGCGGGATGCTCTTCGCCTCCTCCGGCGGGAGCTCGTAGAGGTCCTTGTCGACGGGCTCGTGCGGCTCGATCTTGTTCTTGATGCCGTCCAGGCCGGCCATCATCATCGCGGCGAACGCCAGGTACGGGTTGCCCGAGCTGTCCGGGCAACGGAACTCGAGGCGCTTGGCCTTCGGGTTGTTGCCGGTGATCGGGATACGCACACAGGCCGACCGGTTGCGCTGGCTGTAGACGAGGTTGATGGGGGCCTCGTAGCCCGGCACCAGACGCTTGTAGGAGTTGACCGTCGGGTTGGTGAAGGCCAGCAACGACGGTGCGTGGTGCAGGATGCCGCCGATGTAGTAGCGCGCCAGATCCGACAGGCCCGCGTAGCCGGCCTCGTCGTGGAACAGCGGCTTGCCGTCCTTCCACAGGGACTGGTGGGCGTGCATGCCCGAGCCGTTGTCACCGAACAGCGGCTTCGGCATGAAGGTGACCGACTTGCCGTTCTGCCACGCCGTGTTCTTGATGATGTACTTGAACAGCTGCACGTCATCGGCTGCGTGGAGCAGCGTGTTGAACTTGTAGTTGATCTCCGCCTGGCCCGCGGTGCCGACCTCGTGGTGGCCGCGCTCGAGCTCGAAGCCCGAGTTCTGCAGGTTGGTCGACATCTCGTCGCGCAGGTCGACGTAGTGGTCGTACGGAGCGACGGGGAAGTAGCCACCCTTCGGGCGGACCTTGTAGCCGAGGTTCGGGCTGCCGTCGGGATCGGTCGGGGACGCGGTGTTCCACCAGCCGGACTCGGACTCGACCTCGTAGAAGGTGCCGTTCATCTCGGAGCCGAAGGACACCGAGTCGAAGATGTAGAACTCGGCCTCGGCGCCGAAGAAGCAGGTGTCCGCCACGCCGGTGGAGGCGAGGTAGTCCTCGGCCTTGCGGGCGACGTTGCGCGGGTCGCGGCTGTAGGCCTCACGGGTGAACGGATCGTGGACGAAGAAGCTGAGGTTCATCGTCTTGGCCTTGCGGAACGGGTCGATCCGCGCGGTGGCCGGGTCGGGCAGCAGCATCATGTCCGACTCGTTGATGGACTGGAAGCCACGCACCGACGAGCCGTCGAATGCCAGACCGTCCTCGAAGACGTCCTCGTCGAAGGCCGACGCGGGGATCGAGAAGTGCTGCATGACACCGGGCAGGTCGCAGAATCGGATGTCGACGTACTCGACACCTTCCTTCTTGATGCCCTCGAGTAGTTCTTCTTTACTGCTGTACACCGTGCGGTGACTCCTTCGTGATCGGTGGTCCGTGTATGGGGACACGCCACATCCGCCACTGAGAAACAGCAGCGGATCTCAGCGGCAACCGTATGGAGGCGAAGTTGCCCATGCGCTAAGTCCGTGTTTCCCCCGTGTTACACGCGAGTGGTATTCGCTACACGGTGTGTCCGGGGCGCGACGCACTCGGCGCACCCCAACCCTAGCGGGAGGCCCGAACGGGCGGGACGGGTCGCCACAACCAGCGACTACGATGGTTCCCAGTGCGGCGACGACGCGGACCGAGGGGGCTGCGCGGTCGCGTGAGAGGAGTCATCACCGATGGGACGAGTCACGGGTTCCTGGCTGTCGGGACCGCAGATCGGTCCCGCGACCGGCGTGGACAACGAGTACCGAGGGCAAGATCTCGGCCTGCCGGAGAGCGGTCCCGGGTCGCTGGCGACCGGCTGGCCACGGGTTGCGGCTTTGCTCGTCGACTGGCTGATCGCCGGTGGTCTGGCAATGGCGTTCGTCGGGTTTCCCTCTGCCCACCTGGGCACCACCCAACTGGGCATCTGGTTCGTCATGGGCGTCTTCGCGGTGACGCTGTTCGGCTTCACACCCGGCCAGCTCGTCATCGGGATGCGAGTCGCGCGAGTCGACTTCGGCGCTGAACGCAACACCGCGGAGGCGACCGGCGAACAGAGCCCGGCTGCCGTCGGGATCGTTCGGGCCTTCTTCCGTCAGCTGCTGATGGTGTTCCTGGTTCCGGCCCTGATCAACGATTACAACGGACGCGCTCTCCACGACCGCGCGACCGGCACCGCGCTCGTCCGGACCCGCTGACAGGCGCCGAGCCGCCCGCGGACCCACCACTCACCGACAAACCCACCACCGGATCGGACTTGGTCCAGATCGGTGGTGGGTTTGGTCGTATGCAGGGCGCACAGTCGATGGGATTCAGCGCACAGTCGACGGAATCGGGCGCCCAGTCGACGGGATTTGACGCCCAGTCGACGGGTGTGGCGTCAGCCGCGGCGGCGTGCCGTCCGCTGCATGCTGCGCATCTTGGCGTTCCCGGGCAGGGGCCCCTTCGGCATCCCGGGGCCGGGAGCCTTGCTGCCGAGGGCGGAGAGCCGTCCCTCGAGGGTCTCCATCCGCTTGCGGTCGATGTTGCTGGGCAACTTGTTGAGGTGCCGCTCGAGCTTCGACAGCGGGACCTGGCCGTCGTCGTTGCCGACCATGATCTCGTAGATCGGGGTGTCGCCGACGACGCGCGCGACCTTCTTCTTCTCCTGGCCGAGCAGGGACTTGATGCGCGTGGGCGAGCCTTCACCCACGAGGATGACGCCCGGCTTGCCGATGACCCGGTGCACGGCGTCGAGCTGGGACGTCCCGGCGACGGCCTGCTTCACCCGCCACTGTCCGCGCATGTTGCCCAGCGCCCAGCCCGCGGCGCCCGGCTGTCCCTCGGCCTTGGTGTACACGTTCTTCTGGACCCGGCGGCCGAACAGGATGAACGCGCCCAGGATGCCCAGCACCACGCCGAGGGGGATCAGCAGCCACGGCGAGCCGAGCACGAACCCGAGGACGGTGAAGACGGCGATCGACAGGACGATCACACCCACCATGTAGGGGATGAGCCGTTTGTCTTCCTTGCGCTGCATCTGGAAGGCCTGCCACAGCTGCTGGCGCCGTTCCTTCGATGCCGCCTTACGGGCCTTCTTCTTCTCGGCCTTGACCTCTTTGTTCACCTGCGCCTTTGCCATGAGGCCAGTTTACGTCCGCGCGTCCGGCGACCGCCGGAAAGGTCACCGGACGCCGCACGAGGGGTCAGCGGGCGAGGCGTGCCATCAGGCTGGAGGCCTCCTGGCTTGCCGATCCCTCGGCTGCCAGGTGGGCCAGAGCGGGTGAGATGTCGCGGCCGTGGTGGGCCATTGCCTGCGCATAGAGCCGGCCTGCCCGGTACGACGAGCGCACCAACGGACCCGCCATGACACCGGCGAAACCGACCTCGGTGGCGAACTCGGAATGGTCGACGAACTCCTCGGGCTTGACCCAGCGCTCGACCGGATGATGCCGCGGCGACGGGCGCAGGTACTGCGTGATGGTCAGGATGTCGCAGCCCGCCTCGTGCAGATCCACGATCGCCGACTGCACCTCCTGCGGTGTCTCACCCATGCCCAGGATCAGATTCGACTTCGTCACCAGACCGAAATCGCGTGCGGCGGTGAGGACTTCGAGGGACCGCTCGTAGCGGAACGCCGGGCGGATGCGCTTGAAGATGCGCGGCACGGTCTCGAGGTTGTGTGCGAGCACCTCGGGCCGGGCGTCGAAGACCTCGGCCAGCAGATCGGGCTTGGCATGGAAGTCCGGGATGAGGTTCTCGACACCGGTGCCGGGATTGAGGCGATGGATCGCGCGGACGGTCTCGGCGTAGAGCCAGGCACCCTCGTCGGGCAGGTCGTCGCGGGCCACGCCGGTGATGGTCGAATAGCGCAGGCCCATCGCCTGCACGCTCTCGGCGACGCGGCGGGGTTCGTCGCGGTCGAGGGCGGCGGGCTTGCCGGTGTCGATCTGGCAGAAGTCGCAGCGGCGGGTGCACTGTTCGCCGCCGATGAGGAAGGTCGCCTCGCGGTCTTCCCAGCACTCGTAGATGTTGGGGCAGCCGGCTTCTTCGCAGACGGTGTGCAGGCCTTCACGTTTGACCAGGCCCTTGAGTTCGGTGAACTCCGGGCCCATCGTCGCGCGGGTCCGGATCCACTCCGGCTTGCGTTCGATGGGGGTCTGCGCGTTGCGCACCTCGAGGCGGAGCAGCTTGCGGCCTTCGGGGGCGGGGTTTGAGGGTGCCGTTGCCGAGGGTGTGGCTTCGGGGGCACCGGGTCCGGGGGTGAGGGGGGACGCGGTCACTGTATCGATCCTACGCTTGCAGAAGTGGGTGTTCCGGACTGTGTGGCGGCGGTCGCCGGGGTGCCGGTGGTGTCGGAATGGGTGACGTCGAAAGTGGGTGCGTCGAGTGCGGACAGCACCGCGTCGGCGGTGACGTCGAGCATGTCGTGCACCGACAGCGGCCGCGCGAGTTCGCGGGCGAGCGAGGTCACCCCGGCGTCGGCGATCCCGCAGGGGACGATCGCCTCGAAGGCTGCCATGTCGGGGTCGACGTTGAGCGCGAACCCGTGCAACGCGACTCCGCGCGCGACGCGGATACCGATCTGCCCGAGCTTGCGTTCCCCGGCGTCGTCGGTGATCCACACGCCCGACCGGCCGTCGACGCGCCCGGTCGTCACGCCCAGTCCGGCGCAGACCGAGATGAGTGCTGCCTCGAGCCGCCGTACGTACTCGACGACGTCCAGCGGCTCGGCGAGCTTGACGATCGGGTAACCGACGAGCTGCCCGGGGCCGTGCCAGGTGATCCGCCCGCCGCGGTCGACGTCGACCACCGGTGCGCCGTTCGTGGGCCGGTCGGAGTCCTCGGTGCGTTTGCCCGCGGTGTAGACGGAGGGGTGCTCCAGCAGGAGCAGGACGTCGTGGTCGAGGAGGCCGTCCGCGCGTTCGGTGGCCAGACCGTGCTGCATGTCGTAGGCAGCCTGGTAGTCGAGGACGCCGAGCCGACGGATCTCGACCGGTTCGGTACTCGCGCGGATCGGACGATCAGTCATGGCGATTGGTTCCGGTGGCGTAGGCCAGGGCCTCGTCGACACCGGGATGGGTGAAGGTGAATCCGTGATCGGTCAGCACCTCAGGTGCAACGCGTTGACTGAACAAAATCATTTCCTCGGCCATCTCGCCGCCGACCCGGCGCGCCGCGAAGGCCGGAACCTTGAGCACCGTCGGGCGGTGTACGGCGCGGCCCAGCGCCGACGCGAACTCGCCGAACGGCACCGCGCCGGGCGCGCTCAGGTTCACGGGCCCGGACACGTCGGAGTCGAGGAGGAACTCGATGGCACGTACCTCGTCGACGAGGCTGATCCAGGAGAAGTACTGCTTCCCGTCGCCGATGGGCCCGCCGAGCCCCAGCTTGAACAGCGGACGAAGCTTGCCGAGAAGACCGCCCTGCGCACTCAACACCGGTGCGGTCCGCAGGAGGACCAGGCGGGTGTCGGTGCCGACGTTGGTACGGGCGGCGGCCTCCCAGTCGACGACCAGGTCCGCGAGGAATCCCTCTCCGGGACCGTCGGTTTCGACGGCGGGACGGCTGCCGGTGTCGCCGTAGAAACCGGACGCACTGGCACTCACGAACGTGGGGATGCCGAGATCACGCACGGCCTCGGCGAGGACCTCGGTCGGCGTGACCCGGGAGTTCCGCAGTTCCTGTTTGAAGCGCCCGGTCCACCGGCCGTTTCCGACCCCCACGCCGCCGAGCGACACCACCGCCTCGACGCCCTCGAGACTCTCGGGCGGCACGCCGATGGTCTCGGGA
Organism: Gordonia sp. KTR9; assembly: GCF_000143885.2. Lineage (NCBI taxonomy): Bacteria > Bacillati > Actinomycetota > Actinomycetes > Mycobacteriales > Gordoniaceae > Gordonia > Gordonia sp. KTR9. Next base: position 3,542,653 of record NC_018581.1, on the reverse strand, counting down.
TCCCAGCTGAACTCGTCATCGGCGCGTGCCTCGCGGCGGACCAGACGGGTGACCGTGTGGCCCGCCGCGCGCAGCGAGTTGACCAGGGCGTTGCCGATGAGCCCCTGCGAACCTGCGACGGCGATGCGCATCGTGAGTCCTCGGTGTGCCGTAACCGGAGATCCGGGCTAGAGGCCCAGGTCCGCGGCGAAGGCGGCCTCTTCGAGGCGCTTCTTCACCGTGGTGAGGAAGCGGCCCGCGTCGGCGCCGTCGATGAGACGGTGATCGTAGGTCAGCGGCAGGTAGGACATCGACCGCACTGCGATCGACTCCGAGCCGTCCTCGCCGGTGATGACGACCGGACGCTTGACGATCGCTCCGGTACCGAGCATCGCGGCCTGCGGGGGGACCAGGATCGGGGTGTCGAAGAGCGCACCCTGACTGCCGATGTTGGTGATGGTGAAGGTGCCGCCGGCGAGCTCGTCGGGCTTGAGTCCGTTGGAGCGTGCCCGCGCCGCGATGTCGGCGATGGCGCGTGCCAGGCCGGCGATCGACAGGTCATCGGCGTTGTGGATGACCGGCGACAGCAGTCCCTGCGGGGTGTCGACGGCGATGCCGAGATGCACCTTGTCGTAGTAGGTGATCTCCTTCTTGTCCTCGTCGATCGAGGCGTTGACGTTGGGATGCGCCTTCAGCGCCTCCACGACGGCCTTCGCGATGAACGGGAGGTACGTCAGGTTGACACCCTCGGACGCCTTGAAGCTCTCCTTGGCCGCCTTGCGGAGTCCGGCGATGCGGGTCATGTCGACCTCGAAGACCTGCGTGAGCTGTGCGCTCTGCTGCAGCGACTCGCGCGTCTTCTTGGCGGTGATCTGACGGATGCGGTTGATCTTCTGCGTGGTCCCGCGCAGCTCGGCCAGCTCGGGGCGGATCTCCGGCGATGCGGACTTCCCGGCCGATGCCGCGGGTGCCGACGGAGCAGCCGCCGCGGGCTTCTGCTCGGGAGCAGGTGCCTTGGCCTCCTCGGCGGCGGCGAGCACGTCCTGCTTGCGGATCCGGCCACCGACACCGGTGCCCTTGATCGCGTTGAGGTCGATGTTGTTCTCCGCGGCCAGCTTGCGCACCAGCGGGGTCACGTACGGAGTCGACTCGACGGTCGGCGGATCGGACTTCTCCGCGGCCTGCGACTTGGGCTCCGAGGTCTTCGGTTCGGCCTTCGGTGCGGGCTTCTGCTCCTCCTCGGGGGCGGGCGCCTGCTCGGGCTCGGGTTCCGGCTCCGACTTCTGCTCGGGCTCGGGCTCGGGCTCGGGTTCCGGTTCGGGTTCCGGCTCGGGCTCCTTCTTCGACGGTGCTGCCGAGGCATCACCGATGACGGCGAGCTTGCCGCCGACCTCGATGACGTCGTCCTCCTGCGCGAGGATCTCGAGCAGGGTGCCGGCGACGGGGGAGGGGATCTCGGTGTCGACCTTGTCGGTGGAGACCTCGAGGAGCGGTTCGTCGGCGGCGACCTCGTCGCCGACGGACTTCAGCCAGTTGGTGACGGTGCCCTCGGTGACCGATTCGCCGAGTTCGGGCATGAGCACGTCGGTGCCCTCTGCGGAGCCGGAACCGGTGTCGGCCGTGGGCTTCTCGGCGGGAGCGTCCTCATCGGTGGAGGGCTCCTCGGCGGCCTGCTCGGGCTCGGGCTCGGGGGCGGCCTCGGTCGGCTCGTCGCCGCCGGCGGAATCCGAACCGGAATCGTCCGAGCCGGAGTCGGCCTCGTCGGCGTCACCGATCAGGGCGAGGTCGCCGCCGACCTCGACGACGTCGTCCTCCTGGGCGATGATCTTCGTCAGCACACCCGAAGTGGGCGCCGGGATCTCGGTGTCGACCTTGTCGGTCGACACCTCCAGCAATGGTTCGTCGGCCTCGACGGTGTCGCCCTCCTCCTTCAGCCACCGGGTGACTGTCCCCTCGGTGACACTTTCACCAAGGGCGGGCATCTGGACGGAGAAGGCCATCGTTGTGAACTCCTGAACTCGACGTGGTGGTCTGTAGGTGATGCCCAATGGTGTGTGCGCCGTGGGCACGGGGTCGGGGGCGGTTCGGAGCCCGCGCAGATGAGTGGCGGATCAGCCGCTCATCCCCGCGGCCAACCCTACCCGTAGGGTGCGTCGCCGACTCGGTTCGGCTCGTACTCGTCGGTAACGATTCTCATCGGGCCGGTGCGCGGGTGCCGGTTGCTGTCGGTCAGCCGTTCGCGGCGATGTCCTCGAGCACCGCGGCGATGGTCCGGACGGGCACGCCCGTACCGCCTTTCGTGGTGTAGCCCCAGGCCCCGCCGGTGTTGAAGGCGGGTCCGGCGATGTCGATGTGGGCCCACTGCACGTCCTCCGGCACGAACTCCTTCAGGAAAATGCCGGCGGCGAGCATCCCGCCCCAGCGGTGCGGGGTCACGTTCGCCAGGTCCGCGACGCGGGACTTGAGGTCGGCGCGGAGTTCCGCGGGCAGCGGCATGGCCCAGGCGTTCTCGCCGACATCGGCCGACCGGGCCGCCACGCGGTCGCGGAACTCGTCGGTGCCCATCACGCCGGGAGTCCGGGTGCCGAGCGCCACCATCTGCGCGCCGGTCAGGGTCGCGGTGTCGATGAGGTAGTCGGGATCGTCCTCGCAGGCCCGCACGATGGCGTCGGCGAGGATCAGACGACCCTCGGCGTCGGTGTTGAGGACCTCGACGGTCCGTCCGCCGTACTGCGTCAGCACATCACCGGGCCGCTGCGCGGTCGACGACGGCATGTTCTCGGCCATCGGTACGGTCGCGGTGACCGTGACGTCGACGTCGAGGCGGGCGGCCAGGATGGTCGCGGCGATGACCGCGGCGGCGCCACCCATGTCGGAGGTCATGGCGTCCATGTTCGCGGCGGGCTTGATCGAGATGCCGCCGGTGTCGAAGGTGATGCCCTTGCCGACCAGCGCGACTTTCTTGGGCGACTTCTTGGCGGTGTGGGTCAGCCGGACCAGGCGCGGCAACCGGGAGGATCCCTTGCCGACACCGATGATCCCGCCGTAACCCTGGGCCTCGAGCTGTTTGTCGTCGAGGATCTCGACCTTGAGGCCGGCCTTGCTCCCGAGCGTGCGGGCACGGGCGGCGAACTCCTCGGGATAGAGGTGACTCGGCGGGGTGTTGACGAAGTCGCGGGCGATGGCGACGGAGTCGGCGACCGCGACGGCCCGCTCCAGGCCCGCCCTGGCCTCCTTGGACTTCGATTCGACGAGCAGCGTGATGCGTTGCGGCGGAGTCTTCTTCGGCTTCGACTTCGCCGAGCGGAACTCGTCGAACCGGTAGGCGCCGAGGAACAGGCCCTCGGCCGCGGCGGCCAGGTCGATCGCGGAGAGCGTGGTGGACACCGACTCGTGTCCGTCGAGTTCGCGGGCGACGATGCCCGCTGCCTGCCGGACCTGATCGGCGTCGTCGAGGTTGTCGGCGTCGCCGAGGCCCACGGCGACGACGACATCGACCGGCAACGAATCGGGAGCCGCGGTCCGGGTGACCTCACCGTGCGAGCCGGTGGCCCCGAGCGCGGTGAGGGCCGCGCTGATGGCGGCCGCCTGGGCGTCGTCGAGGATGCCGTCACCGATGGCCAGGGTCGGTTCGGCGGCGGGGCCGTCGGCGTCGTCGTCGGGGGACGACGTGCTGATCAGGCCGATGACCAGGGCGGAATCGTCCTTGCCGATCGAGGTGGACAGTTCGAGTTCGGGGCCGCGCGCGCGGTCGACGGTGTCGTTCTTGCTCACCCGCTCAACTCTGCCACAGCGCCGACGCGGCGGGGCTGCCACGAACCTCATCGGCCGGGACGCGCGGTCTCGGGGTGCATGCGTGGACAACGGTCGGCCGGTACCACCCGTGGCGTTCTGCGCCGCCGCCGGCGCGGATGGTCCGCGCCCGGCGGCACGGATCGCCCGATAGCGTGGACGCCATGAGTGAACTCCTCGCCGGGCCGATCGCCGACCGTCATGCCGCACTGGGGGCCACCTTCGCCGAGTTCGGTGGCTGGAACATGCCGGTGTCGTACTCGGGCACCGTCGCCGAGCACGCGGCGGTGAGGGAGAGCGTGGGCATCTTCGACGTCAGCCATCTCGGCAAGGCGCTGGTGTCCGGGGCGGGCGCGGCGGCGTTCGTCAACTCGACGCTCACCAACGACCTCGGCAAGATCGTCCCCGGCAAGGCTCAATACACGTTGTGCTGCAACGATTCCGGTGGTGTCGTCGATGACCTGATCGCCTATCTCGTCGGTGACGACGAGGTGTTCCTGGTGCCCAACGCGGCGAACACCGCGGCTGTCGTGGCCCAGCTGCAAGCCGTTGCGCCGGAGGGTATCTCGATCACCGACCGGCACCGCGACCTGGCCGTCCTGGCGGTACAGGGGCCGAGATCGCCCGACATCCTCACCGGGCTCGGGTTGCCGGCCGACATGGAGTACATGGCCTTTGCCGACGCCGATCTGGCGACGGCCGACGGTCCGGCTCGCGTGCGGGTCTGCCGGACCGGATACACCGGTGAGCGGGGGTACGAGATCGTGCCGCGATGGGACGACGCCGGTGCGGTCTTCGACGTCCTGCTGGAGGCGATCACCGCGGCCGGCGGGCTGCCCGCGGGACTGGGCGCCCGGGACACCCTGCGCACCGAGATGGGTTATGCCCTGCACGGACACGAGCTCGGTCCGGACATCTCGCCGGTACAGGCGCGTTCGAGCTGGGCGGTCGGCTGGGACAAGCCGTCGTTCTTCGGCCGCGATGCGCTGCTGGCCGAGAAAGAGGCCGGTCCGTCGCGTCGTCTGTACGGGCTGAGGGCGACCGGGCGCGGGGTGCCGCGGGCCGGGTGCGCGGTTCGTCTCGCGGGCGACACCCAGAGCGGGGGGCAGATAGGGACCTGTACGTCGGGCACCTTCTCGCCCACGCTGAAACAGGGCATCGCGCTCGCGCTGCTGGACACGGCGTCGGGTGTGCGCAAGGGCGACGAGGTCGTGGTCGACGTTCGCGGCCGCGACCTCGCGTGTGAGGTCGTGATCCCGCCGTTCGTGCCGTCGCACGTGTGACCTGCGGCCACTGGCACGAGGCCACGCCGGGGTCCGGGGGTGACCCACCGGGCACGGAATTGCTTTTGTGGCCGGCGGTACGATGGCGCCATGACCTTGGAGTTCAACCGTACCGAGCACCCGCACCCGGTGTCTGAGGGCCGGCGCGCGGAGATCTTGTCCGCCCCGGGATTCGGGCGCCACTTCACCGACAACATGGTGATGATCGACTACGACGCCGAGGTGGGTTGGCACAGTGCCACGGTGAAGCCGTACGGTCCGATCGCGCTGGACCCCGCCGCCACGGTCCTGCACTACGGCCAAGAGGTGTTCGAGGGGCTCAAGGCCTATCGGCAGCCGGACGGTTCGATCGCCGCGTTCCGGCCGGAGGCCAACGCGGCACGGCTGCAGCGCAGTGCCGAACGACTCGCGATGCCGGCGCTGCCGGTCGAGGATTTCATCGGCTCGCTCAAGGCTCTGCTGGACGCGGACAACGAGTGGGTGCCCGCCGCCGGCGGCGAGGAGTCGCTGTACCTGCGTCCGTTCATGTTCGCCTCGCAGGCGAGCCTGGGCGTGAATGCCCCGTCGACGAGCTACATCTATTCGGTCATCGCCTCACCGGCGGGCGCCTACTTCGCCGGCGGCATCAAGCCGGTGAGCGTCTGGCTCTCCACCGAGTACGTCCGCGCGGCGCCGGGCGGCACCGGATTCGCCAAGTGCGGAGGCAACTACGCCGCGGCGTTCCTCGCGCAGCGGCAGGCGACCGAGCAGGGTTGCGACCAGGTCGTGTGGCTCGACGCGATCGAACGCCGCTTCATCGAGGAGATGGGCGGCATGAATCTGTTCTTCGTGTTCGGTTCGGGCGCCGACGCCCGACTGGTGACCCCCGAACTGTCGGGGTCACTGCTGCCGGGGATCACCCGTTCGTCGCTGCTCACGCTGGCCACCGACGCCGGCTTCGAGGTCGAGGAACGCAAGATCACCACCGAGGAGTTGCGCAAGGGCGTGGCGTCGGGCGACATCACCGAGGTGTTCGCCTGTGGCACCGCCGCGGTCATCACCCCGGTCGGTCGGGTCAAGGGTGAGAACGAGGACTACACCATCAACAACGGCGAGACCGGCGAGGTGACGCAGGCATTGCGTGACACCCTGACCGGCATCCAGCGGGGGACGTTCGCCGACACCCACGGCTGGATGACGGAGCTCTACCGCAGCTGACCGTTCGCGTGACGGGTCCCGTGGCGGGTCAGAGCAACAGCCCGACGACGGCGAGCGCGACCCCGACTTCGATGGTCGCGCCCAGTACGTCACCGGTGATCCCGCCCATCCGGCGCGCACAATGCCGGGTGAACCACCAGGCGAACGCGGCGACACCGAGCACGATCGCGATTCCTCGGACGACGGCGGCCACCTCGAGGTGGCCGCCGTCGAATCCGTTGGCGGACAGTCCGAGTGGGATGGCCGCTACGAGCGCGAGAACCAGCCACACGGCGACGGAGAGATGTTGTGTGCCCGCGACCAGGGCGCCGAAACCGTTGGGGTGGGCAGGTTTCAGCGACCTCCGGGTGCCGATGACGGCGCCGATCCGGCCGAGGCCGACGGCGAAAGCCAGGCCGTACCACTGTGACTCGTCGACGAGTGCGGCGAAGCCGGTCGACTGCACCGCGAGTACCAGGACCAGGGTGGCCACCCCGAAGGGGCCGACGGTGCCGCTGCGCATCACCTCGGTGACCCGATCGGGTGGCCCGTAACACCCCAGTCCGTCGGCGGTGTCGGCGAGCCCGTCGAGGTGCATGCCCCGGGTGGCCGCGGCGAGCAGGACGACGACGAGCACGCCGATCAGCAAGGTCGGGAGTCCGGTGTGGGCGAGCCCGAAGGCCACGGACGCCGACGCGGCACCCAGCAGCGCGCCCACCACCGGGACCGACGCCATCACCGCCGCACCCAGCGACCGATCGGGCGCGTCCGACGCGTGTCCGCCGACGGGCACCACCGTCAACCAGCTGACGGCCGTACGGAACGCCCGGGTCGGCGGAATCATGGCGGATCCGTTCGGCGTCAGGATGTCTCGGCGTCGTCTGTGGTGTCCCCGGCCCGGGCGCTCTTGTCGGACACGCCGGCTTCGTCGAAGGTGGCCATCGAGACGAGCAGATCGGCGGCCGACTGCACGATCGGCAACGCCAGAACGGCGCCGCTGCCCTCACCGAGCCGCATCGACAGATCGAGAACCGGGACCAGATCGAGGTGCTCGAGCGCGATCTGATGGGCGGGTTCGACCGACCGGTGCCCGGCGATCCACCAGCGCATCGCCCCCGGCGCGAACTCGTTGGCGACCATGGCCGCGGCCGTGATCACCACGCCGTCGAGGATGACCGGCGTCCGGCGTAGGGCCGCTTGTGCGAGGAATCCGACGGTGGCGGCCAGGTCGGCTCCGCCGACGGCGGCCAGCAAGGCGAGCGGGTCGTGGATCACCTTGCGCGCGCGGCGCATACCGTCACGGATCGCGGCTGTCTTGCGCATCCATCCGGCGTCGTCGACACCGGTTCCCCGACCGACGATCTCGACCGGTTCGCGCCGGGTCAGCGCGCCGATGAGGACCGTCGCCGGGGTGGTGTTGCCGATGCCCATCTCACCGGCGATCAGCAGATCGGTACCCGAGTCGATCAGGTCGTCGGCGATCGCGCGCCCGGCGGCCAGGGCCTCGCGAGCCTCCGCGAGAGTGATCGCGTCGGTGGTTCGGAGGTCGTCGCTGCTGCGACGGACCTTGTACCGCGACAGTTCGGGTGCGGTGTCGGCGTCGACGGACATGTCGACGACCTTGACCGCCGCGCCGACGCGTCCTGCCATGACGTTCACCGCGGCACCGCCCGCGGAGATGTTGGCGACCATCTGCGCGGTCACCTCGGGCGGGAACGCCGACACTCCGCCGCGGGCGACGCCGTGGTCGCCGGCGAAGACGACGACGGTGGGGGAGGTGAGGGGTGCGGGCGGGCACTGGCCCTGGCATGCGGCGATCCAGACGCCGATCTCCTCGACGCGACCGAGCGATCCCGGCGGCTTGGTGAGCGTCGCCTGTCGGTTGCGGGCGTCCTGGGCGACCAGCTCGTCCGGCGGCCTGACGGGCGCGAACACCTCGGCATCGGTGGGGTCCGGCCGGGGACGCTCGGAGAGCCCCACGCCCGCAACGGGTTCGGGCGCCGTGGCAACGGCCGCGGCGACCGGGTCCGACGGTGCCGGGGCGGGCTCGCCGCGGTCCGGTGTCGTCGCGACCGGCGCCGGGGTGTCCGCGCTGTCGGTCGTGTCCTTCTCGGTCGTCTCCGTCTCGGTGGTGTCCCGGCCCGGCGCCTCGACGCCCGCCGCCGGGGCGTCCGGTGTGCTGGTCGTCGCAGGCCGCGGTTCGGCCGGGAGATGGAGAACCCGGCCGGCGACGACGAGATCGACGCGCTCGCACACCTGCGCCACCCGGACGTTGAGGGTGCCGAGCAGGTCCTGGAAGACCCGTCCGGCGGGGGTGGGGGGAACGAGCGAGAGCCCGGCTTCGGGGCTGATGAGCACCACGTCGGCGGTCATGGCGGCCAGGGCGTCGCAGAGGTCGTCGATCGGGCCGTCGAGGTCGATCTCCGAACCCGAGGTCCAGCCGTGCACGGCGTCGATCTGCGCGGTGAGCCAGTTACCCAGATCGTCGACCAGGGCCGGGATGTCGGGCGCGGCGCGCAGAGCGTGTCCGAGGTCGGTCGTCTCGATCGTCGTGTACCGGTCGTCGCGGCGTTCGCGATGTAACCGAACGCGGTCCATCCAGTCCCCGTCGGAGGACGTCAGCGGGCCGGTGGCGAGGTAGCGGATCTGCCGGTGGTCGCCGAGGAGCGACTCGCCGTGCGCGGACTTACCCGAGCGCACGCCTCCCAGGACGAGGGTGCGCACTGCGCGATCGGTCATCGATCAGACTTCGTCGCCCGGCGAGACCATCGGTTTGGGGGCGCGCATCTTGCGCAGCTGCATCGCGCGGGTGAAGGCGTACCAGCCCAGCTTGAAGCCCCCGTCGCTGGACTCGGGGAAACGTTCGGCGACGCGCCGGTTGACCATGCGGCCGAGGATCACACCGTCGATGGCCATCAGCACGACGAAGGCGACCAGGATCAGGTTCGTCAATGCGGCGGCCTGCGGGACCAGGAACATCAGCACGATCAGCAGGATCGCGAACGGCATGAACAGCCCGGCGAAGTTGCGTCGCGCGTCGACGATGTCGCGGGTGTAGCGCCGCGAGGCGCCCTTGTCGCGCGGCATGAGGTAGGCCTCGTCGCCGGACATCATCCGTTCCCGCTGCTGGAGCCGCTTCTCGCGTCGCTCGGCGGAGAGTGCGCGCTTCTCCTCCTTGGAGAGCGACGACTTGAGTTCCTTCTTACGGGCGCGAGCCTCGGAGCGGTTCGTCGGCGGCGGCGCGACCGGGCCGCGACGCCGGTTCTCGGCCTGGCGACGAGACGGCGTCGGGCGTCCCTTGCCCGGGGTGTACTTGCTGCCCTTGGCGGAGGGCGCGACGTCGGTGCCGGACTCGTCGTCGGCGGTGTAGGTGGAGACCGAGCTGTCGCCGGAATCCGCCTGGGTGTCGTCCTTCTTCCATGGCAGCTTCACGCCTGTAGAGCCTAGGTGATCGGTGTTGCGAGACAAACGCGTGGTCGTCGCTTTTGGGTGGTCGTCTCCCGCAGCCGGGGAGACGGCGGGGCATCCGGGGTCTCGGCGTCGTCCCGTGGGACCCGCCCGGCTCCGCCGAGCGCTGCCGGGTTCTGTCCGCCTACCTATACTCCGTGCTCATGACCGGAAATGATGCGACGCGCGGTGCTACGACGACGGAGTTGGCGACGGGATCCCGGTGCGCATCCTGATCGCGCCGGACTCGTTCGGCGACACCATGTCCGCGGTGGTCGCCGCGCGTGCGATCGCCCGGGGGTGGGGTGCCGCACGGCCGGATGACGAACTCGTCGTGGCCCCGCAGTCGGACGGCGGCCCCGGATTCGTCGACGTCCTGGCGTCGCGGTTCGGGACCGTGATCAGCGAATCGGTGACCGGGCCGCTCGGTGCGGGGGTCACTGCCCGGTGGCTTCTCGACGAACCCTCGACCACCCCCGATGAACCCTCGACCGCCTACATCGAGTGCGCGCAGGCCTGCGGTCTGCACCAGCTCGGTGGCACGCCGACGCCGCGAACCGCGGTGGCGGCCGGCACCCACGGTGTCGGTGAGCTCGTCGCGGCGGCGCTGGCTCGTGGGGCGGGCCGGATCGTGATCGGACTCGGTGGCAGTGCCTCCACCGACGGCGGTGTGGGCCTGGTCGAAGCCCTCGGGGGCGGCGATCGCGCCCGTGAACGACTTTGTGGCCTGGAGCTGATCGTGGCGTCCGACGTGGAGAACCCACTCCTGGGGCCGCTGGGCGCAGCAGCCGTGTTCGGTCCGCAGAAGGGTGCCGACCCGGACACCGTCGCCCTCCTCGAGAGGCGACTCGACGACTGGTCGCGCACCCTGGGTGCGCTCGCCGGCCGGGACCTCGCCGACGAGCCGGGCGCCGGTGCCGCGGGTGGCCTCGGTGCTGCGCTCCTCGCTCTCGGCGCTACTCGCGTGTCCGGTGCCACCGTGGTCGCCGAGGCGACCGGCCTGGCCGCCGAGGTCGCCGCGGCCGACATCGTCGTCACCGGGGAGGGGAAGTTCGACTCGCAGACGCTGCAGGGGAAGGTCGTCTCCGCGCTGCATTCGGCAGCCTCGTCGCTCGGCGCCCGTGGTGCCGGTGCCGCGACGATCGTCCTCGCGGGGCAGGTCGCCCTGGGTGCCGACGAGATCGCCGCGGCCGGTGTCGCGGCCGCGCACGCGATCGTCGACGTCGCCGGTTCGGTCGAGGTCGCGATGGCCGACGCGGAGAACCAGCTCGCCGCACTCGCCGAATCGGTGGCGTCGGACCTCGGGGACGCGCGCGGCTGACCTCGCGCTCCTGCGAGACCAGCACACGGCGCGGACCTTGCGGAAACGCCCGTCCGACTGGACGGGAATACCACGGGGAGGAGTACGGTTGTACGCACGGGCACAACCGGTCGACCTCCCGGCGAGCGGGGTGAATCCCGAACGACGTGCGGGGCGCAACCCACCACGGCATCGGGCCACATTGCACCGGGACCACACCACTTACAGGAGCATCCATGACCGTGCAGAACGAAACGAGCACAGCCACGAGCACCGGCGTCGTCCTCAGCGACGCTGCCGCGTCCAAGGCCAAGGCGCTGCTCGACCAAGAGGGCCGCGACGACCTCGCGCTGCGTATCGCCGTACAGCCGGGTGGTTGCGCGGGGCTGCGCTACCAGCTCTTCTTCGACGATCGCACCCTCGACGGTGACATCACCACCGACTTCGGCGGGGTCACCCTTGCCGTCGACCGGATGAGCGCCCCCTACGTCCAGGGAGCCACCATCGACTTCGTCGACACCATCGAGAAGCAGGGCTTCACGATCGACAACCCGAACGCCACCGGCAGTTGCGCCTGCGGCGACTCGTTCAACTGACGCGACGACTCGCGTCAGAGGCTTTCCGGCACCGGCCGCATCCCATGGGGGTGCGGCCGTTGTCGTGTGCCGGGTGGTGAGTAGCGTGGACACCTGTCTGTGTAGTCGTCATCACCTGCCTGGGTCACCACCTGCTGGGCACCATCCATCGGGCAACCACATGAAGGGCTGAGATCTCCAGTGGCAATCGTTGTGTGCGGATCCATCGCGACCGATCATCTGATGAAGTTCCCGGGCAAGTTCTCCGAGCAGTTGCTCGGCGATCACCTCGAACACATCTCCCTCAGTTTTCTGGTGGAGGATCTCGTCGTCCGGCGCGGCGGTGTGGGAGCCAACATCAGCTACGCCATGGGTCAGCTCGGAGGCACGCCGGTACTCGTCGGCGCGGTCGGCTCCGATTTCCACGACTACCGTCAGTGGCTCGAATCCAACGGCGTCGACTGTCGCGGCGTCCGGGTGTCGGAGACCCACCACACCGCCCGCTTCATGTGCACCACCGACGAGACGATGGCCCAGCTCGCGACCTTCTACGCCGGCGCCATGAGCGAGAGCAAGGACATCGATCTCTCGTCGGTCTTCGCGGAGGTGGGTTCGCCCGATCTGGTTCTGATCGGTGCGGACGATCCGGCCGGGATGATCCGCCACACCGAGGAATGCCGGACTGCCGGCATCCCCTTCGCCGCCGACCCGTCGCAGCAGCTGGCAAGGCTCGACGGCGAGCAGGTGCGCACGTTGATCGACGGCGCCACCTACCTGTTCACCAACGAGTACGAGTGGGGTCTCCTGCGCCAGAAGGCCGGACTGTCCGAAGCACAGGTCGCCGAGATGGTCGGCGTCCGCGTCACGACGCTCGGCAAGGACGGCGTCGAGATCGTCGACCGCGACGGCACACGCATCCACGTGCCTGTGGTGCCGGAGACGGAGAAGGTCGATCCGACCGGTGTCGGCGACGGTTTCCGCGCCGGGTTCCTGTCTGCGCTGTCCAAGGGACTCGGCTTCGAGCGGGCCGCGCAGGTCGGGTCGATGGTCGCGGTGCTCGTGCTCGAAACCGTCTCGACGCAGGACTGGGCCTGGGATTCGAACTCGGCCCTCGCTCGGATCGAAGGCGCATATGGCGCCGAGGCCGCTGCGGAGATCAGCGCGGCGTTCGCCGGCTGAGCCCGGTCCGCCGGGGGGTGGTGACCGGTCTGACGTTGCCACTCCCGGCCCGGCGTGAGACGTTGGAGATGAGCCCCGATCGAGGGCTCCCGGACGAGGGGTGCTGTACCCGGTGCGCGACAAGACGGCCCGGAGGAGGCGTCATGTCGTGGCTGATCCTGGTCGTGTCCGGTGTCCTGGAAGCCGTCTGGGCAACCGCACTGGGCAAGTCGGAGGGTTTCAGCAAGCTGGGTCCGACCGCCGTGTTCGTCGCGGCGCTGGTCGCCAGCATGGCCGGCCTGGCGTACGCGATGCGCGACCTGCCGGTCGGGACCGCCTACGCGGTGTGGGTCGGCATCGGTGCGGTGCTGACCGTCGTCTATGCCATGGCCACCGGTGAGCAAGCCGTGTCAGCGCTCAAGGTGTTCTTCCTGCTGATGATCGTGGGCGGAGTCGTCGGTCTCAAGCTCGCGCACTGAAGCCCTTGTTGCGCATCACATCACACAACTCGGTGAAGTGGTTCGCGGCCGTACCCGATTTCCACGGCGTTCAGGGCGCAGATCCGGGCCATCTCGGATCGGACGGCGATAGTCGCGCTACCCACGTGCGGAAGCAGGACGGTGTTCGGTGCGGCTGCCAGGCCTGGCGCCAGCGCTGGTTCGTTCTCATAGACATCCACACCGGCACCGGATATCACTCCGTCGTTCAGCGCGGTCACCAGTGCCGTCTCGTCGACGACGGGCCCGCGCGCGGTGTTGATCAGAATCGCTGAGGTCTTCATTGCCGATAGAACTGTCGAGTCGACCAGATGGTGCGTGCTCTCCGACAGTGGGACATGGAGTGACAAGAAGTCCGACTCCGCCACCAGTGTCGGCCAATCGACGTGCTGGACGACGCCGGCGAACTCACCGAGCTCGTCGTCGGTAACCACGCGGTCGCCGGGTGGGCGGGGGCAGAACAGAACGGACATACCGAATCCCAAGGCTCGGCGCGCGGTTGCCCGAGCGATTCTCCCGAATCCCGCCAGGCCCAATGTGCGTCCTGAAAAATCAACTCCCAGAAGAAGTTCGGGTTTCCATCCGTCGAATTTTCCCGCGCGCACGAACGCGTCGGCCTCGATCACCCGACGCGCGGTCGACAGCATCAGAAGCAGTGCAACATCCGCGGTCGCGTCGGTCAGCACGCCGGGCGTGTTGGCCACGACGATCGAATGACGCCGTGCCGCGTCCACATCGATGTTGTCGTAACCCACCGCGTAGTTCGACACTCCACGGATCGGCGACGCTTCGAGGAGCTCCTCGTCGAACCGATCGCCGAGCTGTGAGACGACGACGTTCGAATTCTCCCGACGTCGTGAGCTCGGTCAAGTCTCGGTGAACGGGTGGAGTTTCGAGGACGGTGACGCGCAGATTCTCGCGCAGGATGCCCATCCCTGGCTCGGGTATGGGGGTGGTGACGAGGACAGACGGCGTGGCAGGCATGAGTTCCTCTGATCAGTCGAGTCGGCAGCGATTGCGCCATCCTGGCCGGGTCGGCAGGCGGGCTACCTGGACGAGACCCGGGCAATCGCTGCGCTGGCTGTGATGGTCATGCTGTCGCCCGTGTTCCGGGCGTCGGGGTTCGATCTCAGGCGGTGCTGGGAGAGTCTGAGAGTCGCGTACCTCTAATCCTCATGATAAACCAGACCGTCAGCGTCGACGGCCCATGATCCAGTCGACACATGAGACGAGGGGCGCCGGCTACTGACAGTTGAGGTCATGCAGATCGTCCAGGCACTGTGGGGCAGCTGGGGATACGAGGCCGGGGAACCTGACCAGTCCGGCGTTTTCGCGGATTCGGCTCATGTGAAGGCCGTCAATCTACAGGGGCAGCACGTCGGTTCGCGGGGGCCGCTGCCGATCCCGCCGTCGGAACAGGGTCAGCCTGTAATATTCCAGGCCGGCGGTTCTGGCTACGGACTGCAGGTGGCGGGGATGTACGCCGACGTCGTGGTCGGAATGCCTCTGACGATCGAGGACAGTCGCGCCCAGCGCGAGATGACCCGTCGGGCGGCCGTCGAGGCCGGTCGTGACGCGGACGATGTCAAGTTCGTGGCCTTCGCCAGCTTCTCCCTGGGAGAATCCGTCCGCGAAGCCCTCGACCGGCGTCGGGCGCTCGATGACAAGGTCGACGCGAGTGAGCGGGTGGCCCTTCTGGGCGCACTCCTCGGGCTCGATCTGGATCCGACGAGATCCGATGACCCACTCACCAGCCGGCAACTGTCGGCGGCACGACCGCACCCGATGGACCCCCGGTCGTCCGATGCTCTCGATCTCGCGAAGAACGGATGGTCACCACGGGACATGATCGCCCGCGGTCTCGTCGATCCCTATCCCGGTTCGGTGGGCACCGCAGCAGACGCAGCAGACCTCCTGCAGGAGTGGTTCGAGGCCGGTGCCGTCGACGGGTTCATCGTGACGGTCGACAGCCTCCACGATGGTCTCGCACCGTTCGTCGACGATGTAGTACCGGTCTTGCGCGATCGGGGACTGTTTCCCGCCGAAGCGCGGCCGACCATGCGTGAGAACCTCGGACTCCCTGCCCTGTACGGACTGGACAGTCGCCTGGCGCGGCACAAGGGGTGACCGAACGAGTCATGGCCTCGGCGACAACGTAGCGGGAAGTGGGCTCGATGCGGTACGTGCGCGCGAGGCCCGGACCTCGCCCGTGTTCTCCTCGTTCCGCCGACCGTCCGGTCACCAACGTCGAATCGAGTTGTTGACAACCGATTTCGTCGGTTGCTGCCGACTGGATGACAGCACTGACGGTGAAATGAGGGCGCGGACGGATCTCGTCGGCGGACCGGGCCCGACCGGCCCGATGCGGGCGAACCGCCAGCCCGCGAGACCGGGGCGTCGAGGCCGCCGCGCGCATCCGCGATCTGGGTATGTGGTTTCGGTGCAGCTGCGAGACCGGGACGAGCTGTCGGCGCAGGGTGGTGCTAGACGCGCACCGGGTAGGTGTGGTCGATGATCTCCGGAACGATGGTGCCCTCGACGAAGATGCCGTGCCAGACCATGAACATCAGGACAGTCCAGAGACGACGGCTGTTGTCCACCACGCCTTCTCGGTGCTCGTTGAGCATCGCGATCACCGCGTCCTTGGCGAAGATGTGATCGGTCTGCGAGTGCGTGATGGTGTCGTGCGCCCAGTCGAACATCTCCGTCCCGGCCAGCCAGTGCCGGATCGGCACCGGGAAGCCGAGCTTCTTGCGGTGGAGGACGTGCGCCGGGACGATCTGCTCCAGCGCCTTGCGCAACGCGTATTTCGTGGTGCCGTGCGAGATCTTCTGGTCGTGGGGGAGACCTTCGGCGATCGCGAAGACCTCCGGATCGAGGAACGGCACGCGCAACTCGAGCGAGTTGGCCATCGTGATCTTGTCCGCCTTGACCAGGATGTCGCCACGCAGCCAGGTGAACAGATCCAGATGCTGCATGCGCGCCACCGGATCCCATCCCTCACTCATCGCGTAAATCGGGGCGGTGACGTCGGTGTGGGTCCACTCCGGACGGTAATCGCGGAGCACCGCGCGAAGCCGCGCGTCGTCGAAGCTGCGGGCGTTGCCGTAGTACCGCTCCTCGAGCGTGAGTGACCCGCGGTGCAGCAGGCTCTTACCGCGGGTTCCCTCGGGGATGCGGTCGGAGATCTTGCCGGCCGCCCGGCGCAGGGGTCGGGGCAACCGGTCGAAGGCCGCGAGCGACAGCGGTTCCTTGTAGATCGTGTACCCGCCGAAGAGCTCGTCGGCGCCCTCACCGGACAGCACGACCTTCACATGCTTACGGGCCTCGGCCGCCACGAAGTAGAGCGGGACGAGTGCGGGATCGGCGACCGGGTCGTCGAGGTACCAGACGATCGAGGGGATCGCCTCGATGAACTCCGACGGCCCGACGACCTTCACGACATGCCGCGCGCCGATCGCCTCCGCGGACTCGGCCGCGACGTCGACCTCCGAGTAGCCCTCGCGCTCGAAGCCGGTGGTGAAGGTGATGAGGTCCGGGTTGTGCCGGATCGCTAGCGCGGCGATGGCTGTCGAGTCGATGCCGCCGGACAGGAACGACCCGACTGTGACGTCGGCCCGCATGTGCTTGGCGACGGAGTCGGCGAGCACGTCGGCGATCTCGTCGTAGCGCTTCTGCCGGGTGGCGTCGGTGACGGGTCGGACACCGAACTGGGGAGTGAAGTACCGCCGGATCGACAGGGGACTGCCCGGCGTCGCGGTGGCGTGACAGCCCGACTCCAGTCGCCGGATCGAGGCATGGATGGTCTCGGGCTCCGGGACGTACTGCAGCACCGTGTAGTGCTCGATCGCGCGGGGATCGAGCTCCGACGACAATCCGACGCGCTCGATCAGTTCGAGCAGGCTCTTCTTCTCGCTGCCGAAGATCAGCCCGCCGGGACCGGACGCCACGAACAGGGGCTTGATGCCGAACGGGTCACGCGCGAGGAACAGCGACCGGTTCTCGGTGTCCCAGATCGCGAACGCGAACATCCCGCGCAGCCGCCGGACCGCGTCGGGTCCCCAGTGATGGAAGGCGGCGACGATCGCCTCGCTGTCGCCCTCGGTGCGGAACAGCGCGCCCTCGTCCCTGGCGAGTTCCGCACGGATCTCGAGGTAGTTGTAGATCTCGCCGTTGAACACGAGCGCGTACCGATCCGGATTCTCGGGCGGACCCCAGCGGAGTGGCTGATGCGAGTGTTCGATGTCGATGATCGAAAGGCGGTTGAACCCGAACACGATGTCGTCGTCGTGCCAGGTGCCGGGTTCGTCGGGTCCGCGATGCCGCATGCAGTGCGAGGCCACCGCCACCGGTTCGACGACCTCGGCGGCCGTTCCGTCGGATGTCAGCAGGCCGAGCAGACCACACACGTCTCGTTCTCTCCGTTCAGTTGCCGGTCCACAGCAGGTTCTCCACCCCGCGCCGGATCGCGTCCGAGTATGCCTGAAGCACACGGTGGAGCGCCGACGTGGCGGGGTGGGGCGAGTGCGCGGCCGGGCCGTCGTTCGCGCGTCGCCGACAGCGGTGCGGGATGGATTCCGAGAGGACACGACCGGATCGCGCCCCGATTCCGTCACCGTCCCCGGGTTGGTCTACGCTGCGTAGTACTAGGTGCAAGAATTGCTGTGTGTTGACGGCAAGACCTTGCCCCGTGCAGGTCATGTGGCATGCACTCACCTCGGCGCAAGGGCGCCGGTGAGCGAGCAGGAAGGCGTGAAATTGGCACACGGTGGACGGCCCCGAGCGAGGCGTGTCTCATCAGCGTCGCGGACGATGAAGCGACTGGGATTCGTCGCCACTCTCGGCCTCGGCGCACTGCTGATGTCGGGTTGCGACGCCAGTGAGGCGATGCGTTTCGGTTGGCCCGAGGGCGTCACGCCCGATGGCAAAGAGATGGTCGACCTGTGGACCTGGTCGGTCATCGCGGCGCTGGTCATGGGCATCCTGGTGTGGGCGCTGATCTTCTGGACGATCACGTTCCACCGTGCGAACGACGCGAAGAAGGGCGTGTTCCCGCGCCAGACCGCGTACAACGTGCCGCTGGAGCTCACCTACACGGCGATCCCGTTCGTGATCATCGCCGTGCTCTTCTACTTCACGGTCATCGTGCAGAACAACGTCGAGAGCAAGAACGACGACTCGAAGGTCGTCGTCGACGTGACCGCATTCCAGTGGAACTGGAAGTTCGGTTACAACCAGGTCGAGTTCTCCGACGGCACCACCTACAACGGCTTCGAGCAGAACGGCAACCCGTTCGAGGTCCAGGCCCAGACCGGTAGCGGTGCCGAGACCGAGCACGCCGGCAGCGACGAGGGTGGGGAGCACGGCGAGCTTCCCGGTCCGGCCGGCGGTCGTGACGACGACATCCGCGACTACCTCAAGTTCGACAAGATCGAGACGGTCGGCTCGTCGTCGGAGATCCCCGTGCTGGTGCTCCCGACCGGCAAGCGCATCGAGTTCAACATCGCCTCGGCCGACGTCATCCACTCGTTCTGGGTGCCGGAGTTCCTGTTCAAGCGCGACGTCTTCCCGTTCCCGGAGCAGAACGCGACCGACCCGGTCTTCCAGATCAAGTCGATCGACCGGACCGGAGCCTTCGTCGGCCGCTGTGCGGAGATGTGCGGCACGTACCACTCGATGATGAACTTCGAGGTCCGCGCGGTGTCCCCGGAGGACTTCGACAGCTACATCCGTTTCCGTGAGTCGAACCCCGGTGCCACCAACGCGGAAGCGCTCGCCGCGATCTGCCAGGCGCCCGAAGCGGTGACCACGGTGCCGTTCGACACCCGCCGCGCCACCGACGGCAGCGTCGGCGCGACCGGTGACCGGGACAACCCGACCCTCGCCAACTGCACCAAGAAAGTGAGCTGACGATGAAGATCGAGGCACGCCTCTTCGAGATGCTGACCGCCTTCTTCTTTCTGACGGGCGTCGCGTACACCCTGTTCACCGCTTTCACCAGCAAGGGCATCGAGTGGGTCGGCGTCGTCGGCCTGTTCTTCGCGGCGGGCCTGACGCTCATCGCCGGCACGTTCTTCAGGTTCGTCGCGCGGCGCGTCGAGATCCGCCCGGAGGACTACGAAGATGCCGAGATCGAGGACGGTGCAGGCGAGCTGGGCTTCTTCAGCCCGCACTCCTGGTGGCCGATCCTGATCGCGCTCGGCGCCTCGACCTTCGCGGTCGGCTTCGCCACCGGCAACTTCTGGCTGGCGATCTTCGCCGCGGTGGTGATCATGGGTACGGCGGCGGGACTCGTCTTCGAGTACCACGTCGGCCCCGAGAAGCACTGAGCCCACGCGCACCGCGCGATCACGAACCGAGACGAAGCGCCCCACCGGTGATCCGGTGGGGCGCTTCGGTGTCCTGCAGTCGGGGCGTGTCGCTCGGGTCAGGACCGCCGGCGGGCGGCGGGCCGGAACACCTTGAGGGCGCGATAGTCCACGCGGAAGTCGGCGTGGGAGTACGAATCCTCGACCTCCCCGTCGTGCGAGACCGCGACGGGACCGTCTACCGCGGTGAACCGGAACTCGGGCACCTGCATCTCGTGGTAGAGACGTGAGCGTTCGAGGCGTCCGACGGCCAGCGAGCCGAGCAGCCGCAGGGTCGCCCAGCGATGGCTGGTCTCGAGGATGCGCACGTCGAGGAGTCCGTCGTCGAGCCGGACACGGCGGGACGGCAGGAATCCGGTGGGCTGATAGATCGAGTTGCCGACGAGGAAGAGCGACGCGTCGAGCACACGGCCTTCCACCTCGATGCGCACATGGGGATCTTTGCGGAGGACGTGCAACACCGCGGCAGCGGTCGCGAGCGGACGGCTGATCCGCCGCTGCAGACGCCGGCGTACCCGGACGAAATCGGGGTGAGCGCCGATGCTCGCGGTGTTGAGGATCAGTCGGGAATCATTGAGCCACATAGCGTCGACCCGGGACGCCGACCCCGCGCGGATGGCCTCGATGGTGGCGTCCACCGTCCCGCACCCGATGTCGCGGGCGAAGTGGTTGAAGGTGCCGGCGGGGAAGACGGCGAGGGGGATGTCGGCGGCGAGTGCCGGCCCGGCCGCGCACGCCGCGGTACCGTCGCCACCGGCCACCCCGAGGATCGTCGCGCGGGTCGCGACTTCGGCGAAAACGGCTGCCATGTCGTCGGTCTCGTCGAGCTCGACGATCTCGGCGGCCGGTAGCCGGCCGCGGATCGTCTCGACGACACGTCGCCCGCGGCCATCCGCGGAACCCGGATTGACGACGACGACCAGACCTGCCCCGTCCGGGTTGCGGTCCACGTCGACGACGGACGGGGCGGCCAGGGACAGCGACGGCTCGGTGATGGGCGGAATGACGCGCGCGCCGATGGTCGCGATCGCGGCCCCGATGCCGAGCCCGGCGACCACGTCACCGGGGTAGTGGGCTCCGGTCGCCACGCGGGACAACCCGACGAGCCCCGCCAGGGCGGACAGCAGCAGGCCCGCCGGCGGATTCTCCACGCCCACCCCGACCGCGAACGCCGCAGCGCTGGCCGAGTGACCCGAGGGCAGCGAGTTCGACGTCGGACGCCGACTGCCCTGTCGTGGCACCGGAATGAGGCCGTGGGCGGGGCGTGACCGTCGGCGCACACGCTTGGCGCCCTGATTGGTCACCAGGCTCGTCACGGCGAGCGAGACCATCCCACGTGCGGCTCCGCGCTGCAGCGACGGACGCCCGGACACGGCCAGACCGGCGGCGACGGCCATCCACAGTTTGGAATGGTCGGCGGCGCGCGTGAGTGCCGGCATCGTCACGTCGAGCAGGGGGCTCGGGGAGCGGGCGATCGAATCGTAGATCTCGGCGTCGAGAGTGCCCATCCCGCGGGTGATCTGGGACAGACCGGAACTTCGGGGAGGTAGCCGGTGCATGGGGTCCACCGTGCCACATCGACGACCTGTCGCCGACCGTGACGTGGGGGAGGGGAGTGCAACGTCCCGGAAACGCACCGCGGGCCGTCGAGCACTCGATGGTGCTCGACGGCCCGCGGTGGGTCGTGCGTGGAATTTCTCGCGCGTGGCTACTCGCCGAAGGGGTAGCCGCCCTTGGCCTGCAGCTCGCGGAGAGCCTTGCGTTCGCCCGCCTCGATCTCGTGCTCGAGTTCGACGTTGCGCAGCTGCTCCTCCGGCGGATCGGCCGTCAGGATCGAACCGGTACCCGGCGCGCCCGCGGAACCCAGCTTGTTCATCCGCTTGGGCAGAGCCGCACCCTCGTAGGGGAGCGGGATCGGGTGACCGTGGCTGTCGACCGGGCCGAGGGGCTGGTGGACCTCGATGTACTCACCCTGCGGGAGCCGCTTGATGATGCCGGTCTCGATGCCGTGTGCGAGGACCTCGCGGTCGCTGCGCTGCAACGAGAGTGCCCAGCGGTACGCGATGAAGTACACCAGCGGCGGCAGGATGATCAAGCCGATGCGTCCGATCCAGGTCGTCGCGTTGAGCGAGATGTGGAACTTGAACGCGATGATGTCGTTCATACATGCGATCGTCAGCAGGATGTAGAACGAGACCGCCATGGCACCGATCGCGGTCCGCACCGGTGCGTCACGCGGACGCTGCAGCAGGTTGTGGTGCGCATCGTCGCCGGTGAGCTTCTTCTCGATCCACGGGTAGGCGAACATCAGGCCGAAGATGATCGTCATGATCAGCACGACCCAGTTCGACATCGGCACCGTGTAGTTGCCCAGGTAGAGCTCCCATGCCGGGAACAGACGTATCAGGCCGTCGGTCCACATCATGTAGATGTCGGGCTGGGAGCCCGCGGACACCTGCGCCGGGTTGTACGGACCGATGTTCCAGACCGGGTTGATCTGGAAGATGCCCGACATGACGGCGAGCACGCCGGTGACGAAGGCGAACATCGCGCCGGCCTTGGCGGCGAACACCGGCATGATCCGGACGCCGACCACGTTCTTCTCGGTGCGGCCGGGGCCGGGGAACTGCGTGTGCTTCTGGTACCAGACCAGCGCGAGGTGCGCGCCGATCAGCGCCAGGATGATGCCCGGGAAGAGCAGGATGTGCAGCACGTACAGGCGCGGGATGATGATCACGCCGGGGAAGTCGCCGCCGAACAGCGCCCAGTGGATCCAGGTGCCGACCACCGGGATACCGAGGACGATGCCGCTCATCGCGGCGCGGACGCCGGTACCCGAGAGCAGGTCGTCGGGGAGCGAGTAGCCGAAGAAGCCCTCGAACATCGCCAGGATCAGCAGGAGGCAGCCGATGATCCAGTTGGCCTCACGCGGACGGCGGAACGCACCGGTGAAGAAGATGCGCAGCATGTGGATGATGATCGACGCCGCGAACAGCAGTGCTGCCCAGTGATGGATCTGACGGACGAACAGACCGCCGCGCACCTCGAACGAGATGTTCAGCGTGGTCTCGTACGCCTTGGTCATCATCACGCCGTTGAGCGGCTGGTAGGCGCCGTCGTAGACGACGCGGGTCATCGACGGATCGAAGAACAGCGACAGGTAGACGCCGGAGACCAGCAGGATGATGAAGCTGTACAGCGCGATCTCACCCAGCATGAACGACCAGTGGGTGGGGAACACCTTGTTGATCTGGCGACGCATGCCCGCGGCCAGGTGATATCGCGAGTCGACTTCTTCGGCTTGAGTGCCGAGGCGTTCGGCGATGCTCATGACTTACGCTCCCAGAATGCCGGTCCGACGGGCTCGATGAAGTCGCCTGCAGCAACGAGGTAACCCTCATTGTTCACCGTGATCGGCAGCTGTGCCAGGGCACGGGCGGCCGGTCCGAAGATGGGCTTGGCGTACTCGAGTGCGTCGAACTGCGACTGATGGCAGGGACACAGGATGCGGTTGCTCCGCTGCTCGTAGAGCGATGCGGGGCATCCGAGGTGGCTGCACACCTTGGTGTAGGCGAAGTAGTCACCGTAGTTGAAGCTCTCCTGCCCCTTGCGCTTCACAGCGCGGGCAGCGTCCTCGGGACGCAGACGGATGAGCATGACGGGATTTCGGACCTGGTGCAGGCCCTCCTCCAACAGGTGGCGGGAGTGTTCGGACTCGCCGAAACCGTCCGAACGACGCCACGGGAACACGGTTTCCATGCCGCCGGCGTCGAGATCTTCCGGCCGGACCAGGGCGACCTGGAACGGATTACCGGTGTCGCGCCGCAGGTAGATGGTCTCGTTGGGTGCTTCCGGCGGGTTGTAGATCGGCGACCAGCCCGAGTGCCACAGCGGCGAGTCGGGACCCTCGGCCCACGGGTTCTTGATGAATCCGCCGAGGAAGGCGACGAGTCCGGTGACGGCGAAGGCGCCGAGACCGAAACCGGCCGAGCCGATGATCATCTTGCGACGACCCAGGGTCGAGGTGGTGCCGGTGTCCTGCAGGAGCCCGACGATCGTCTTCTTGTCGACCTCTGTCGATCCACCGTCGTGACGGTCCTGGACCGAGATCTCGGCGGGGATGAACTTCTTGGTGATGAGGATCATCGCGACGCCGATGGCGAACACCGAGAGGCCGAACGTCACGCCCAGGAGGGGCGTGTTGAAGGTGTACCACCAGTAGTTCGGGTCATCGGGGAGGGCGAACTCCCAGTGGTTGAACAGGAAGATGCCGAGGCAGGCGAGTGCGGAGACACCGGCGATGGTGAACCAGATGGCCACTTGACGCTCGGCGCGCTTCTCGACCTTGGTCCCGGGCACCGTGTAGCGCTCGGACCGGTGGATGATCTCGACGCCGTCGAGATTGGTGCCGAGTTTGACGAGCTCGTCGGTGCTCATCTGGTCGAGTTCGTCCCGCGACGGGACATCCTTGTCGTTCGCGCTCATGCTCGAGATCCCATCCACATGGCGCCCGCGACGATGGCGATGACGCCGACGAACCACATGACCATGCCTTCACTGACCGGACCGAAACCGCCGAGTCCGAGTCCGCCGCTGGGCTTTGCCTCGGTCGCGTACTTGACGTAGGCGATCACGTCCTTCTTCTCTTCCGGATCAAGCTGGCGGTTCGAGAACTTGGGCATGTTCTGCGGACCGGTCAGCATCGCGGTGTAGATCTGTGCCTCGTTGACGCCGTCGAGGTTCGGTGCGAACTTGCCCGAGGACAGCGCTCCGCCGCGACCGGTGAAGTTGTGGCACGACGCGCAGTTCAACCGGAACAGTTCGCTGCCCCGACCGATGCTCTCGCCGCGCAGGGACTCCTGCGCGACCGTTCCGTCGGCGTTGCGCGGAACCTGCGGTCCGCCGCCCTCGGCCTGGATGTAGGCGCCGAGCTGATCGATCTGCTCGGTCGTGAACTTCGCGGGCTTGCGCTGGGCCTGGGCCTCGCCGCGCGCCGCGGGCATACGGCCGGTCGACACCTGGAAGTAGACGGCGGCGTCACCGACCCCGAGCAGTGCGGGACCGCGGTCCGGCACACCCTGGAGGTTGGCGCCGTGGCAGGTGATGCACGAGGTCTCGTAGAGCTTGCGACCGTCGTCGATCATCGCGGCGTTGCTCTGGTCGGCGACCGCGACCTGGGGGTCGGGGGTCAGGACCGAGGCGAGGACGCCTGCCATGACGAGACCGGCCAGCAACACGATGGTGCCGGTGGCGCGCCGACGGAGCTTGCGTCGTGTCTTGGCGCGGCGGCCGGCGTCGCGTGCAGAGGAGCGTCGGGCCGAGGCATCGGGTCCGACCTCGGTGCCGCTATCCGACGGACGCGGTGGAGATGAACTCATCTGTGACTCTCTACTAAGCGGGACGGGCTGTTCTTCTAATGCGAGGTCGCCGGTGTCATCGGATGAAGTAGATCGTGACGAAGAGTCCGATCCACACGATGTCGACGAAGTGCCAGTAGTAAGAGACAACGATTGCGGCGGTTGCCTGCGCCGGAGTGAACTTCGACAGCTTGGTCCGGATGAGCAGATAGACGAACGCGATCAGACCGCCGATGACGTGGAGGCCGTGGAAGCCGGTCGTCATGTAGAAGACCGAACCGTACGCGTCCGACGACAGGGTCGTGCCGTGCTCGACCAGGTGGTAGTACTCGTACGCCTGGCCGCAGACGAAGAACGTGCCCATCGCCAAGGTGATGACGTACCAGCGGCGCAGGCCGAAGACGTCGCCGCGCTCGGCGGCGAAGACACCCATCTGGCAAGTCACCGAGGAGAGGATCAGCACCGTCGTCACCGGGATGGCGAGGGCGAGATTCAGCTCGGTCGGCGGCGGCGGCCAGCCGACCGCCGAGTTGGCACGGGCGACGAAATACATCGCGAAGAGGCCAGCGAAGAACATGAGCTCACTGGACAGCCACACGATCGTGCCGACGCTGACCATGTTGGGCCGGTTCAGCGAGTGCACGCGCGAGGTGATGGCTGTTCCTGAGGTACCTACAGCGCTTGTCACATGTGAAGTATGACGGTTCGTAGTAAGCGGTGGCCACCCGGGTCGGAAATTGCCCCCGGGTAATTCTCCCGCCGCAGGTCCGAGCCCCTATCGGGCGGCCGTCGGCGTGTCCGATGAGCGCGTACTGCGGGCCCGCCTCGCTACCGTGTGTTCATGTCGAATTCGGCGCCATCCGGCCCCCGCGATCTCAACGGCCGGGTGGTCGAGCAGGGCCGCCTGGCGCGGCTCCGTTCGCGGCTGCGTCCGCGGTCCGAGGCGGGGCCGCTGACGCTGGACGAACGGGTGGAGGTGGTCGCCCGGTCCGACGACGACGCGATCGCGAGTTCGGTCGCACTCGACGCCTCGTCGTGGCGCGCGGCCGAGGAGGTCATCCTCCGTCACCACGTCGAGGTGCCGCCCGCCCGGCGCGCCGACGCGGCGGCGGTGGCCGCGCTCGACGGTTACGAGTCCGTCGACGACGACCGCTGGGGGCCGAGTCCGCCGGCACTCGAGGACGGGTTCGTGGTCCTGGTCCTGGCGCGGGTCCAGTTGCTCGACGCGATGCATCTGTCGCAGGAACGATCCCGCATGGCCAGCCTCGGCTCGCGACACGGCGGATTCGCCCGCGAGTGGGCCGTCCTCCAGCGTCCGCCGGGCTGAACAGGAACCGGTGGTGTGTCTGGAGAATCAGGCGACTGGTCTCCGGCGTTCGACACCGGCCACCTGATTCCGAGACACACCACTAGGCTCTGTCCTCGTGAGCACCACACAGTCCGACTTCAGCTGGCCGCAGATCCTCGGCAAGATCATCGATCGCCTCGACCTCAGCACCGACGAGGCCGCCTGGGCGATGAACGAGATCATGACCGACAGCGCGACCGGAGCTCAGATCGCCGCCTTCGGCGTCGGCGTGAAGATGAAGGGGGCGGCACCGGCCGAACTCCTCGGACTGTCGCGCGCGATGCTCGAGCACGCGACGCTCGTGGACGTCAGCCGTCCGGCGGTCGACGTGGTCGGTACCGGCGGCGACCGGTCGCACACGGTCAACATCTCGACGATGACGGCGATCGTGATCGCGGCCGCGGGTGTCGCGGTGGTGAAGCACGGCAACCGCGCGGCGTCGTCGAAGAGCGGTGGTGCCGATGTGCTCGAGGCGCTGGGCGTGAACATCTCCCTCGACGCAGCGGCGGTGGCGCGGTGCGTCGACGAGCTCGGGATCGGGTTCTGTTTCGCGCCGGTGTTCCATCCCGCGTTCCGGTTCACCGGCCCGCCGCGCAAGGAGATCGGCATCCCGACCGTCTTCAACGTGCTGGGGCCGCTGACCAACCCGGCGACGCCGTCGCGTGGGCTGATCGGTTGCGCGTTCGCCGACCTCGCCCCGGTGCTGGCGCGGGCCTTCGCCGAACGCGGCGGATCCGCTCTCGTGGTCCGCGGCGACGACGGACTCGACGAGCTGACGACCACCACGACGTCGACGGTGTGGCAGGTCGTCGCCGGTCAGGTGAACGAGCTGACCGTCGATCCCACCGATCTGGGGATCGCCCGAGTGGAGTTGTCGTCCCTGCAGGGCGGCGATGCCACGGTCAACGCCGCGATCGCCCGCGAACTGCTGGCTGGGACCACGGGACCGGTCCGCGACGCGGTGCTGCTCAACTCGGCCGGCGCCATCGTCGCGTTCGAACAGGAGGCGCCGATGAGTTCGGCGGAACTGACCGACGCGCTCGGGGAGGCACAGGGCCGCGCCGCCGAGGCCATCGACGACGGCTCCGCCGCGGACCTGCTGCGGCGGTGGGCCGAGCTCAGCCGGCAGCTCGCCGCACCCGCCTGAGGGTGCGTCAGCTCTCGCCGATGGAGAATCCGCCCTCGACGTCGGAGCTGGAGTAGCTGCGGAAGGCGATGTGTGTCGCGCTCTTGAGCACGCCCGGTAGGCGGTTGATCTTGCCGGTGACGACCGTCGCGATCTGTTCGTGGTCGCGGACCCGGATCTTCGCGATCAGATCGACGTCGCCCGCGCAGGAGTACACCTCTTCGACCCCGGGGATGTCGGCGACGGCCTGCGCCGTCTCCGGGATGCGGTGGATGTCGGCCTGGATGAGGACGATGGCAGTGATCATGGCGCAAGCCTAGTGGTGCTCCCCAGGACCAGGCGGCCGGTCAGCTCGCCTGTCGCACGCGAGGTTCCGTGGCGGGCCTGGCCGTGCGCGCGTCGTGCGCTGATCGCGACCAGTCGAGGCGTCGTTCGGCCGAGTAGGCCGGCAGCGCGACCGGCTCACTGGTCGCGACGATCCGCGCGCCCGGTTCGGTCATCCAGCGGTAGACGAGCCCCACCTCCTCGGCGGGCGCGCCGCGCAGCGGACCGTCTCCGGGCACCACGGTCTCGGCCGCGGCGACCAGCGCGTCGACGACGGGCATGGGGGAGACGCCGCGTCGCGCGCGTCCGGCCGCCGCGAGCCGCCCGTGCCGGATCACCGCGAACTGCCATCCCCGTTCGCCATCGGGCCGCGCGACGACGATCTCGGCGATCGCGCACAACGCGGCCAGTCGCTGACACCGGGCGAGGGTGTCGATCGTGAGCGCGAGCCGGTCCCGATGGCGTGCCGCGGTCTCGAACATGTGGGCCTGCGCGAGGTCGGCGAGGCGTGCGGTGAGCCCGTCGAGGAGTTCGTCGGCCTCACCCCGCATGAGTCGGCGGGCCGCGGTGACCCGCGGGGAGTAGTCGGGGACCGTCTGCGGCTGCGCGGTGGCCGCTCGGCACGACCCGGGGCGTCGCCTCCCGTCGGCATCGGGACACCAGTGGTAACCGTTGGCGCCGAGCCGCTTCGTACACGTGCGGAGACCGGCGGCCGTCGAGATCACATCGGCGACGGTCGCCGCACCGGTGCGATTCCCGACCGGGCCGATCGACTCGTCGGTGGGTGTGCGGCTGACTTTCAGACGAGGGAACCGCTCCTCGGTCAGGGTGACCCACCATCCCTTGTGCGGCTGTGTCGACCGCCGGTTGTACGCCGGCGCGTGTGCGCCGAGCAGCCGCAGTTCGCGTACCGCAGCCTCGAGCGGGTGGGAGCATTCCACGATGTCGACCCGCTGCGCGAGGAGCACCATCTCGGCGATGCGGCGGCGGGGGTCGCCACCGGTGAAATACGACCGGACCCGACGGCGTAGGTCCACCGCGGTACCGACATAGAGGACCTCGTCGGACGGGCCGCGGAAGAGGTAGACGCCGGGACGCGAGGGGATGCGGTCGGCGAGACCGCGTTTGGCCCGGAGTCGCGGGTCGGTCCGCGGCAGATAGGACGTCAGGTCGCCGACGGTGGCGATGCCCTGGTTGCCGACGCGCTCGAGGAGCCGGTGGAAGACCTCCACCGTGGCGCGGGCATCGTCGAGTGCCCGGTGCGTGGGGCGCACGGAGACGTCGAACAGGTCGGCGAGGGCGCTGAGCTTGACTGTGGGCGCCTCGTCGCGCGTGAGGATGCGCCGGGCCATGGTCACCGTGCACAGACTCAGGCTGAACGTCCACGGGAGCTGGAGCCGGATCGCGTTCTGGCGCAGGAAGCCCATGTCGAACCGGGCATTGTGGGCCACCAGGATCGAGCCGCGGGCGAACTCGAAGAACGAGGGCAGTACCGACTCGATCCGCGGTGCGTCGGTCAGCATCGCGGTGGTGATGCCGGTGAGGGTGACGATCTGGGGCGGGATGGGTCGACCGGGGTCGACCAGGGTCGCGAACTCGCCGATGATCTCGCCGCCACGGATCTTCACCGCGCCGATCTCCGTGATCCGGTCACGGGCCGGATCGGAGCCGGTGGTCTCGAGGTCTACGACGACGAGGGTCGTGTCGAAGAGTGAGCGGTCGCTGAACTCGTTCGACGACTCGCCGGTGTCCCCCTGATCGGCGGCCTCCAGGTCGGCGAAGGTGAGCTGCCCCGCGGAGGAGCCGGCCACGCTGGTCTGCGTCACCCGGCGAACATTAGTTCGATCCACCGACATCGCGATGACGGCACACCGCGAACTCGGCCTGTGGCTGGTGTGACTGCTGGGTCGACGACTGTTCGACGGGATTTGTCGGTGGGTGCTCCTAGTCTCCACCTGGACGTGAGAAATGCGGTGCTCTCACGGTGACCACGACCCCTACGAGGGCCGACACGGCCCCGCCTCACCAGATGAGATGGAGATCACACCATGTACGTCGACTGTGCACGATGCCCCGCCCGTCCCGTCGCTTGCGACGGGTGCATGATGACGGTGCTGTTTGGCGGTCCGAGCTGGGACGATATGCCCGACGAAGGTGGAGTTTCGGTAACGGCGGCGACGGTCGAGGCGGACGCCGAGATCGACCTCGCGATCGACGTTCTGCAGGCTGCTGCAATGGTGACGAGTGGCGCTGCACGATCTGCAAGATCGGCGAAAACCGCAGTTCAGGCACCAGATCGACGCGCCTCTGTGACGGTCCTCAGGGCCGGTTGAAAAGCGGCCGAGGTTTGGCTGTCTGTCGCTTAGTGGACAGAGCGCATCCGATTTCGTAACCTTTCTGAGACCTTTGCGGAGCGTCCCGCTTCAACAGAAGTGGTCCGCAGTAGTCACCGCTCAATCGCCCTTGCGGCGAACCGGGGAACCACAACCTTCGGGCGGGCTCGTCGGAGCGCATCACCACGGATGCGTCTCAGCGAATCCGTTCCGAATCGGGGTGAATCGCGTTGCCACGCATGAGTGTCCAGTGGATACCTCATGCGCGAAACACGCGTAGGGCCACTCTTCCGGCCCGAACCCGACAGCTAACTCGGTCGGCGGTAGAGGAAGATCTGAAGGAGAACTCGCTTCGTGGCCAAACATCGTTTGGAACAGCCCAATCGTGGCAGCACGGTCGCCAAGAAGGCGGTGATCGCCGGATCGATCACGCTCGGTTCGCTCGCCGCAGCCGCCGGCCCTGCTCTCGCCGCCCCGGTCCACACCCCGCTGGGGACTTTCGAGATCCCGGCCCTGCCCGGTGCGAAGGCCCCGGACGCCAAGCCCGCACCCCCGGCGACGCCCGTGAAGAAGTCGCCCGCGGCCACGGTCGAGATCCCCAACCTTGGACAGTTCACCGTGCCGGGCATCGCCCCTGACCAGATTCCCCAGCAGTTCCGTCCGCAGGGCGGCGCGCCCCTGGGCCAGCCGCAGCTGACCGCGGGTGAGAAGGCCGTCAAGGCCGCTGAGAGCAAGATCGGCTCGCCGTACTCCTACGGTTCCGCCGGCCCCAACGCATTCGACTGCTCGGGTCTCGTCTACTGGTCCTACAAGCAGGCCGGCAAGAACATTCCGCGCGACAGCTACGGCCAGCTCGGCGGCGGACGTGCGGTGTCCTACTCCGAAGCCAAGCCGGGCGACGTCATGATCTTCAACGGTGGCGGCCACGCCGGCATCTATGTCGGCAACGGCCAGTTCGTCCACTCGTCCAACTACGGCACGCCGGTCAAGCGCGACGCCGTCAAGGAGTGGACCCTGACGGGAATCCGTCGTTACTGACGACAACCGAACACGGACAGACTGAGCACGAGGGTCTCGGGACGGGCGGATCGCGTGGATTGCGATCCGCCCGAACCAGTCCAGGGGGCCTGTCGGCGCCCTAGGGTGGTCGACGGGACGTGGGGCACGGGTGACGGGAGGCCCGGGTTGCTCAGGATCGACGAGCACACACGAGGGAGTGAGTAGGACCGTGCTGATCGGGGAGGGGCGGGCTCGCGTCATGCGGCCACCCATGCGTTCGCGTCCGCTGATGTTCGCGGTCTGCGTCCTGTCGGCGCTCGCCGTGCTCATACCGACGGTCTCCGGTGGTGTCGGGGACGCCCGTGCGGTGCCCGCGCGCTCGGCCGATCAGCTGCTCGACCGCTACAAGCAGCTCGGCATCGACGCGGAGAAGACCACCGAGGCGATGCACAACGCGAAGATCGAGTACGACAAGCAGCGCGGCATCGTGGCCACGGCCAAGAGGGCGGCGGCCGAGGCACAGCAGACGCTCGACAGGAGCCGCGCCCAGCTGGCGGTGCACCAGAACCGCGTCGACGCCATCGTGCGCGCCAGCTACCAGGGCGCTCGCGTGAGTGGCCTCTACGCGGTGATGATCAGCGACTCGCCCCAGGCACTGCTCGACCAGATGTCGGGCCTGGACATGATCTCGCGTCAGGCGTCGGCGGATCTCACCGCCATCAAGAAGGTTCGCGCACGCACGGAGATCGCGAAGAAAGACGCCGAGCAGACGGCAGTGGCGGCCTCCGAGGCGGTCTCCCGCGCCGAGCGGGTCCGCGGTGATCTGCAGACGAAACAGGCCGACCTGCAGCTCCAGGCGATCCAGATCCGGGCGATCTACAAGTCCATGACCGGAAAGCAGCTCGCCGCGCTGCGCGGACCGACCTTCGACTTCGATCCGCGTCTGGTGCCCAGGGGTACCGCGGCCGGACTCATCGCGGTACAGGCCGCGCTGACCCGGATCGGTGATCCGTACGTGTGGGGCGCCACCGGACCGAACTCATTCGACTGTTCCGGCCTGATGGTCTGGGCATTCAAGCAGGCGGGCAAGACCATCCCGCGGTCGAGCGAGGCGCAGATGGGTGGCGGGACCGCCGTCGACCGCAACGATCTGAAGCCCGGCGACCTGATCATCTACTACCCGGACGCGCATCACGTCGGCATGTACGTCGGCGACGGATATGTCATCCATGCCTCGACCTTCGGCGTCCCGGTCAAGGTCGTGCCGATCGACGAGGCAGGCCCGTACAACTCCGCTCGCCGGTTCTAGTCCACGGTGATCTCGCGGCGTCGGCGTGCCGGCCTGTCGTCGGCGGTCGTCGCGCTGGTCGTCGTCGGCACGTTCACCGGATGCGGCACGGGTGATCCGCTGGGGGGAGCGAGCCCATCGGCAGGAGCGGAGTCGACGCCGAGTTCCGAGGTCAACGTCTACGAGCGTGATCGTGCCGCGGGGGTGACCAGGCTGCTCGACTCGCTCACCGAGACCGTGCGTTCCGGCGACATACGGGCGATCGGGACCCTGTTCGACACCGCCGCCACCCCCGCGTTCAAGAACAGATTCCTCACCGCGACCAGCACGTTCGCGCCCCGCCGGTTCACGCCGCGCAACGATCGTTCCGGCACTCTGCGGTTCGCAGGGTTCCGGTATCAGCTCGCGCCCACCGAGGAGGCGGAGGTCCTCGTCCCCGGCGAGCTCCAAGAACTCCTCGACGCCGGGGGGAGTTCCGACTCGTGGGTGGCACCGGTGGAGCTGCGCTACGCGCTCGGCGGCGAGACCGTTCCGGGTATCGCCGAGGCCGAGGTGGTCGTCGGCACCCAGTTCGTGGTCGCCCGCCACGGCGACGAGTGGCGCCTCGTCGCCGATGCCGAGGCGCTGGGTCGTGACCCGTCGCCCACCCAGATGTGGGAGCTGCCCGGTCTCCAGGTCGCCGACACCGCGACCGCGGGCGGCACGTCGGTGGTCGCGTCGTACCCGCGAACCGGACCGGCGGTGACGGCGCTTCGGCGTGAGCTGCCGGCCGCGGTCGATGCCGTCAGTGACTTCTGGGGCGACTCCTGGGATCGCCGTGCCGTCATCGTGGCGACCGCGACCGACGTCGAGTTCAGCGCGCTGGTGCCCGACGGGCGCGCGGCCACCGACACGGCGGCGGCCGCGACGGTGTACAGCAGTGTCGACCTGGTGCAGCGCACCGCGACCGGACAGCGGATCATCCTGACCCCGGCGATCCGGGAACTCGCGCCTCCGACACTCGCCGTGGTGCTCCGGCACGAGCTGACGCACGTCGCCGCCCGCACCTCCACCGCGCTCGACGCGCCGCTGTGGATCACCGAGGGGGTGGCCGAGTACGTCGGCCGCAAGGGCACCTACACGCGGTTCGCCGACGCCGCTCCCGATCTGACCGCGACCGTGCGCGCCGGCGCCGTCCCCGCGGGCCCACCCGCCGACGCCGACTTCGCGATGGACGGGCAGACTTCACAGGTGGCTTATCAGAGTGCGTGGTCGTTGGCGGCCTACGTCGCCGATCGGTTCGACGAGGTCCGACTGAAGAAGATGTACGTGGGGGTCGCGGCGTCGGCCGTGCCCACGGCCCAGGACGCGGCGATCGCCTCGAGCCTCGGGCTGACGCGTGCCGAACTGCTCGCCGGGTGGCAGCGCTGGCTGGTACGGCAGGCCGGCTGATGGCCCGGACGTTGCTGCTCACCAACGATTTCCCGCCCCGGCCCGGCGGCATCCAGTCCTACCTCCAGAATCTCGTGGAGCTGCTGCCCCCGGAGGATGTGGTCGTCTACGCGCCTCGGTGGCGGGGCGACTCGCACGAGAAGTTCGACGCGGCGGCGGCATACCGGGTGTACCGGCACCCGACGACCCTCATGCTGCCCACTCCGTTCGTCGCGCGGCGCGCCGCCGAGATCGTGCGCCGAGAACAGATCTCGACGGTGTGGTTCGGGGCGGCCGCACCGCTGGCCGTCCTGGCGCCGGCGATGCGTCGTGCGGGCGCGCAGCGGATCGTCGCGAGCACACACGGTCACGAGGTCGGCTGGTCGATGCTCCCGGGCGCGCGACAGGTGCTGGGTCACATCGGTCGCCACACCGATGTGATCACCTTCGTCAGCCGCTACACCCGCGGCCGTTTCGCATCGGCCTTCGGTGCCCGCGCGGCCCTGGAACATCTGCCCCCAGGCGTCGACACCGAACGTTTCGCCCCGGATCCGGTGCTGCGTCAGCGGTTTCGTGAACGTCTCGACCTGGGGGAGCGGCCGACGATCCTCTGTTTGTCGCGACTTGTGCCGCGCAAGGGTCAGGATGTCCTGATCCGCGCGTTGCCGTTGATCCGGCGCACGATTCCCGACGCCACGCTCGTCATCGTCGGCGGTGGTCCCTATGCGAAGACCTTGCGCGACCTCGCCGCCGACACGGGGGTGGCGGGTGAGGTGATCTTCACCGGTTCGGTGCCCGCCGACGAGCTCGCCGCCTACCACAACATCGCGGACGTGTTCGCGATGCCGTCCCGCACGCGGGGTCGTGGTCTGGACGTGGAAGGGCTGGGCATCGTCTACCTGGAGGCGTCGGCGTCCGGCGTGCCCGTTGTCGCGGGCCTGTCCGGGGGTGCCCCGGAGACCATCGAGGAAGGGGTCACCGGCACCGCCGTCGACGGCACCGATGTCGACGCCGTCGCCCTGGCGACCCTGTCGATCCTCGGTGATCGCGCCGCAGCCGCCGAGATGGGCCGGGCGGGACGGCGATACGTCGTCGAGAACTGGCAGTGGAGCCAGATGGCGGCCCGCCTACGCCAGTTGCTCTGAGGAGCAACCGGCGTAGGCGGCCCACGCCGCCGGCGCTGGGCTCAGCGCTGGTAGATCGCCTCGATGTCGCCGGCGAACTTCTGCACGACGACGTTGCGCTTGACCTTGAGGGTCGGCGTCATCTCGCCGGTCTCCTCGGTGAAATCGGTCGGCAGGATCCGGAACTTCTTGATCGACTCGGCGCTGGACACCGTCTTGTTGGCGAGGTCGACGGCCGACTGCACCTCGGCCCGCAGGTCGGTGTCGTCGGCGAGATCGGCGACCGTCGCGGACGCCGGCTTGCCGGTGCGTTCCTTCCACGCCGGGAACGCCTCGGGATCGATCGTGATGAGTGCGGCCACGAACGGTTTCGCGTCACCGACGACGGTCGCCTGCGAGATCAACGCATTGGCGCGGATGACGTCTTCGAGTCCGGCGGGGGAGACGTTCTTGCCGCCCGCGGTCACGATCAATTCCTTCTTGCGGCCGGTGATGGTGATGAATCCATCGGCATCCACGGTGCCGAGGTCGCCGGTGTGGAACCATCCGTCGACGACCGCCGATGCGGTGGCCTCCGGATTCTGCCAGTACTCGGTGAAGACGACTCCGCCGCGCAGCAGCACCTCGCCGTCGTCCCCGATCCGAACGGCGTTGCCCGACAACGGCTTCCCGACGCTGCCGATCTTCGATGCCGACGGGGTGTTCACGCTGAAGGCCGCGGTGGTCTCGGTCAGCCCGTAACCCTCGAATACGGGCACGCCGACGCCGGAGAAGAAGTGGCCCAGGCGGGCGCCGAGCGGAGCGCCACCGGAGATCGCCATCTGGCATTCGTCGCCGAGGGCGGCGCGGAGCTTCTTGTAGACGAGCGCGTCGAAGGCGCCGTGCTTGACCTTCAGCGCGAGGCCGACCTGCCCCTTCTCCTTCGCCTGCGAGTAGGCGATCGCGGTGTCCGACGCGGCGTCGAAGATCTTGCCCTTGCCGCCGTCGTGGGCCTTCTGGCGTGCGGTGTTGTAGACCTTCTCGAAGACGCGCGGCACCGACAGGATGAGCGACGGTTTGAAGACGGCGAATTCGTCCACCAGGTTCGGGATGTCGCTGGTGTGCCCGACCTCCGCGCCGGCTTCGATGGCGACGAGCGTGATGGCCCGGGCGAGCACGTGGGCGAGGGGGAGGAACATCAGCAGGCGCTTGGAGTCGCGGGCGATGACCTTGTCGAGGATGTCGCCGGCCAGAACCGCCCGTACCTCGGACAGCATGTTCGCGTGGGTGAGCTCGCAGCCCTTCGGGCGTCCGGTGGTGCCCGAGGTGTAGATCAGGGTCGCCGGGTCGGCGGCCTTGACGGTGGCCCGGCGGGCTGCGACCTCGTCGTCGTGGACGTCGGCGCCCGCCGCGACGAGCTCGTCGACGGCCCCCGGCGCGCCGGTGCGGTCGATCTGGAAGACGGTGACCGGCGCGGTGAGGGAATCGATGGACTCGAACTCGGCGCGATGTCCGTCGTCCTCGAGGACGATCGCCACGGCACCGGAATCCTGCATGATCCACTCGATCTGACCCGCGGAGGAGGAGTCGTAGATCGGAACAGTGATCGCGCCGGCCGACCAGATCGCGAAGTCGAACAGGTTCCACTCGAGGCGGGTGCGCGACAGCAGCGCCACCCGGTCGCCGGGATTGACGCCGGATGCGATCAGCCCCTTGGCGATCGCGGAGATCCGGGAGGCGGCGTCGGCGGCAGTCACCGGTTCCCACCGGTCGCCCTGCTTGTGGCGGAACACGATGTGCTGCGGTGACCGCTCCGCCAGGCCGAAGATGATGTTCGTGCAGTTCTCGTCGTCGGCGATCGAGAACTTCGCGGGCACGCTGTACTCACCCATCGTGGTTACCCTCCAGTAGACATCAGTGACCGAATCGTATCCCCGCTGCTGAACGGGACTGATCGCGACGTCGGTTTCGGGTGCACTACCCTGCGTCGACGCGAGTATGTGAAGCTAGTGGGCGTGACGAGCATCCAGGTGGCCGACGAGGTCTTCGTCGCCGCGGCACCGCCGTCGGCAGCCGCCGTGATCGGCGACCCCGCCAACTGGCGCAAATGGTGGCCGGACCTCCGTCTGGCGGTCACCGAGGACCGGGGCGAGCAGGGCGTGCGCTGGCGGGTCGAGGGTCCGGTGTCGGGGACGATGGAGATCTGGAACGAGGCGGTCCTCGACGGCTTCGTCCTTCATTATTTTCTCCACGCCGAGCCCACCGGCCCGCTGCCCGAGGACGCGCGAGCCCGGGCCGACGTGCTGGCCGAGGTGAACAAGCAGCGTCGGGTGACGGGCAAGGACGTCTCCTTCGAGGTCAAGAGACTGCTGGAGGACGGCCGTGTCATCGGTGGGCCGGCGGCCGGGCACGAGGCCGCCGCACCAGGACGAGACGCGTCCGCGGCCGGGACACGGTGATGGCCGACCACACCGAACGCGACATCGTCATCGGCGCCGACGCCGACGCCATCCTCGCCGTCATCGCCGACTTCGAGCACTATCCCGAGTGGGTGACCGCGGCTCGCGAGGTCGAGGTGCTGCGCACCGATGAGTCCGGCCGCGCCACCGAGGTCCGGTTCATGCTCGACGCCGGAGTCCTGCAGGACACGTATGTGCTTGCCTACGAATGGGATCCGAACACCACAGCGGTCTCGTGGCGCCTGGTGTCGAGTGATCTGCAGAAGGATCAGCGCGGGCGTTACGTACTCACTCAACAGGTTCCGGGATCGACGAAGGTGACCTATGAACTCATGGTCGACCTGCAGGTGCCGATGATCGGACAGCTGAAACGGCGCGCCGAGAAGGCCATCACCGATGCTGCGCTGAACGACCTCAAGAAGAGGGTCGAAGGCTGATCGATCTCACACCCATCCACGTGGTGCTCGGTCCGGGGGGCTCTGGTGTCTCCGCGATCGCAGCCGCCGGCGCGACCCAGCGCCCCGTCGCGAACCGGGCGGCGCGACCCTCGCCCCGATCGGGCCTCGCCGCCGCCGAATCCGACACCCTCCTCATCACCGTCGACCGCTGGTCGCCGGTGCACGAGTGGGCACGGGTGTATCGCCGGCCCGGGGAGCCCGTCGTGGTCTCCAAGTACCTCCACCTGCTGAGCCTGGACCGGCTGGACCTCACCGAACGCACGTGGTCGGCTTTCGTCGACGTCCTCGAGCACACGGTGAGCCGCAGCAAGACGATGTTGCCCGGGGTCGGCGCGCTGGCCGGGATCGACGCCGCCGAGCTCACCTCGCTGCCGGGGATCGACGACTTCCTCCTGCTGCGGCGTATCCGGGACGAGGCGGTCAGCGGCCGGTGGCAGCGGATCGTCGTCGACTGTTCCGGGTGTGGTGACCCACTGCAATTCCTGCGCGGCGGAGCGGTTCTCAGCCAAGCGCTGAATCGGTTCTGGCCGCGGCACCGCCGTCTCGCGATGGCCGCCGAACGTCCGGTGGTCGCCCAGCTGACGGCCGCCGTCGACGCCATCGACCGCGATTGCCTCGACATCGCCGAACTGTTCGCCGACCCCCACGCGGTGGCGGTGCACCTCGTGCTCGCCGCCGACGACCGGAGCCGGCGACTGACCGGTCATCACCTCGCCGCCGCCGACCTCATGGGGCTGCCCCTGGCCTCGGTCCAGGTCAACGGTGGCGTCGGCGCCGAGCCCGTGGCCGAGATCGCCGAGATGGTGCAGGCCGAACTCGCGGCTGCCGACGGCTCCCCATCCGTCCGCGTCCAGGTCGTCGAGAAGTCGGCCGACACGATCGATCGCATGGCCCGGCTCCGCAAGCTCGCGGTGTCGCTGCCGGCGCCGCACGGCATGCCGCGGGGGTCGGCCGCGGCCGAGGTCGAGGCGGGGCAGGGACGCGTGGGCGGCGGACCGGCCGGCCCGGTGTATCGGCTGTCGTGGCCGCAGCGCCTACCCGATCCGGATTCGCTGGCCCTCGGGCGCAGCGGAGACGACCTGCTGGTGACGATCGCGGGTTTCCGCCACCCGGTGCGCCTGCCGTCGGTGCTGCGGCGATGCACGGTGGTCGACGCCGACTGGGACGGAACGAACCTGGGCATCGGGTTCGTCCCCGATCCGTCGGTCTGGCCCCGGCCCCAGAACTGATCCGGTCACTCTCGGCGCGGAACGGCGATGGTGGAATGGATCCGCCCGAGCGGGGTACGTTCGCCAGACCGCACCGAGTGACCCGGCACGGTACGGTGCCGGTGATCCGGACGACAGACATGCGGGTGGGTGTACCCGCGGGGCCAGGAGAAGGGGAGAGTTCGCGATGGGCACGGACGACGAGACGTTCCGCCAGGCCGGTGAGGGGTCTGCGCACGAGCGTCGAGACGAATCCGCCGACCCGGTGCGTGACCTGCTGCTCGGACTGGCCACCCAGATCGACCACCTGGCCGCGCTCTTCGCGCCTGCCCCGCAGACGGCCGCCCCCGGCGGTGGGACTGCGGCCGGGACCCGGCCCGGTTTCGCGGCCTTCGCCGACGGTGGCCCGCTCGGACACGCTCTCGCCGAGGCATCGGGGGAGATCACCTCGCTGCTCGCGGAGATCGGCGACCTCGTCGCCCGGCTGATCGCGGCGGTGATCGCCGTGCTCGAGGCCGTCGCCGAGGCGCTGCGATCCTCACCCACCGCGTCGGCGGCGCCACGCCAGTACGAGCCGATCGCGGTGCGATTCAACGCCCCGGCAGGTCGCGACGCCGCGGCGCCGCATCCTGGTGACACACCGCGACGGGCCACGCCGCCCCCCGAACCCGGTCCCGGGCAGGAGAACTGATGGGCGATCTGACGATCGGCATCGACATCGGCGGCACCAGCGTGCGCGCGTCGGTGGTCGACGACCGCGGGACGATGCTCGACACGCTCCGTGCGCAGACCCCGCCCACCGCGGCCGCGCTCGAACACTGCCTGGACCGGCTCGTCGGCGAGCTGACCTCCCGGTGGGACGCGAAGGCCGTCGGGCTCGCGATCGCCGGTTTCCTCACCACCGACCGCCGGATCGTCCGGTTCGCGCCGCACCTGCCCTGGCGTGAGGCGCCGGTGGCCGAGGAGATGACCCGGCGCGTGGGCATCCCGGTCTACGCCGAACACGACGCCAATGCCGCCGCGGTGGCCGAATGGCGATTCGGCGCGGCTGCGCGCGGTCACAACACCGTCGTCCTTGCGATCGGTACCGGAATCGGTGCGGGATTCGTCATCGACGGGGAGATCTACCGCGGAAGTTACGGGGTGGCACCGGAACTCGGACATCTGACGATCGTCCCGGACGGGCGTGCCTGCGCCTGCGGCAAACGCGGCTGCTGGGAGCGGTACTGCAGCGGGACCGCATTGGTGGACACCGTCGTGGAGTTGCTGGCCGACGGCGACTGGGGACGCAGTCAACTCGCGGCGGACGTCGCGGCCGATCCCGGGTCGCTGACCGGCCGGCGGGTCGCCCGGGCCGCCGCCGACGGGGACGCGGTGGCGCTGGCGGCGTTCGGACGGTTCGCGACGTCGCTGGGCCAGGGGCTCGCGATGATCGCCGACATCTTCGACCCCGACCTCATCGTGCTGGCCGGCGGTGTCGGCGCGGCGTCGGGTCTGTTCCTCGACGAGGCCCGGGAACACTACGCCCGGCAGGTCACCGGCGCCGGGCACCGCCAGCTCGCTCGCATCCGCGGTACCCAACTCGGCGAGACGGCCGGCGTCGTCGGCGCGGCAGAGGTTGCGCGCCAGGCGATCCGGGCGACCGCCCGCTCCCTCGCCGAACCCGGCCCCGAGTCGCGTCCGGTCTCCGGGCTCTGAGCTTGCCGGCGAGGCCACGGCCGGTCCCGGCCGGGCGGTAGAGTTCGACGCGGGTAAGGTCTTGGCGTCGGGCCACCCGTCGGTTCCGCGGTCTCCGCGGGTCGATCGGCCGGCGGATGGTCATCGGGTCGGTGTGCGCGGCGAGGAGAATCTCATGTGGTACTGGGCGTTCAAGTACATCTTCATCGGCCCGGTCCTGCGGGTCCTCGGCCGGCCGTCCATCGAAGGGCACGAGAACATCCCGACCGACGGTCCGGCGATCCTGGCCAGCAATCACCTCGCGGTGATGGACAGCTTCTTCCTCCCGCTGATGGTCAACCGACGGATCTACTTCCTCGCGAAGAGCGAGTACTTCACCGGCACCGGACTCAAGGGGAGATTCCAGCGCTGGTTCTTCACCGCCGTCGGACAGATTCCGATCGACCGATCCGGAGCGCAGGCGGCTGAGGGCGCACTCACCGCGGCACGCCGCCAGCTCGACAAGGGCAAGCTGATGGGGATGTATCCCGAGGGCACCCGATCGCCCGACGGACGCCTCTACAAGGGAAAGACCGGGCTCGCCCGGCTGGCCATGGACACCGGGGTTCCGGTCATTCCCGTCGCGATGATCGACACCCACAAGTTCAACCCGCCCGGCAGTGTCCTCCCGCGACCCACCCGGGTGGCGGTCCGCATCGGCAAGCCCCTGGACTTCTCGAGGTACGAGGGCATGGAGGGCAACCGCTTCATCGAACGAGCGGTCACCGACGAGATCATGTACGAGCTGATGCAGCTGTCGGGTCAGCAGTATGTCGACGTCTACGCCGCGAGCCTCAAGAACCAGGCACCGCCGGTCGATCCGCCGGCGGCCGACGCCGCCGCCTGAGGCGCACCCGACGCCGGGCCGCCGCGGATCAGCCGGTGTCGCCCACGGGGGTGCCGTCGAGGACGGCGCACAACTCCGGAATCCAGTCGCGATCGGCCGGGACGATCTCGGCGACGTCGAAGAGTCGTAGTTCGTCGGCGGAGAACCACCGCACGTCGAGGTGTTCGAGCGCCGTCGGCGTCCCCGAACGCAGCCGTGCCACATAGGCGTGCAGGGTCAGGTCACCGGGCAGCGCCACAGGGGAGCCCACCCCCTCCGCCGGTTCGACCTCGGCGCCGAGTTCCTCGCGGATCTCCCGGACCAGCGCCGCCGCATGCGTTTCCCCCGACTCCACGCGGCCGCCGGGTAGTTCCCAGCGACCGGCGAGTTCGGCCGGGCGCGACCGCTGCGCGAGGAGCAACCGGCCGTCGACGATGATCGCCGCGGCGACCACGTCGAGCGGTCGGGTGCCCGCGGTGTCGTCGCGCGCGGCGCGAGTCGCGATCATCCAGGCGAAGGTGACGAAGGTGGCGACCGGCCACGCGGCCCCGAAGATCGCCTCGAGTGCGGCCGGGGGATGAGGACCGTACTCGATGGTGACGCGCAGCAGCCACGGGATGCCGAGTCCGGCGACCGCCACCCACATCGCGAGCACGACCCGCGCACCCCGACGCCGCGATCCGGCGCCGTGGACGAGCCAGATCGCCAGCGGGATGACCCACACCCAGTGATGCACCCACGAGATCGGCGACATCAGCAGCCCGAAGAACTGCACGACGAGCAGGATGCCCAGCGCGTCGGACACCGACCGCCAGGCGAACACGGCCACCACGAGCGCGATCAGGACGCCGACCATCCAGATCCAGCCCGTCCCCACGTCGAAGCCGACGAAGCGGGACAGGGTGCCGCGCAGGCTCTGGTTGATCACCGCCTCGACCGGACCGATGCGCTCGGCGTCGCCGAAGAGGGTTCCGTAATAGGTGCGGGTGATGTCCGGGAAGAGCAGCAGGCACCCGAGGACCGTGAACACGAACGCGCCCGCGGCGGCCACCGCACCCAGGGGCTTGCGGGCGGCCAGATACCAGAGACCGGTGATCGCCGGGGTCAGCTTGATGCCCGCCATCAGACCGATGAGCGCGCCGCCGGCCAGCACCCC
The DNA here is from genome assembly GCF_000143885.2 of Gordonia sp. KTR9. NCBI lineage: Bacteria > Bacillati > Actinomycetota > Actinomycetes > Mycobacteriales > Gordoniaceae > Gordonia > Gordonia sp. KTR9. The sequence continues at coordinate 3,499,967 of NC_018581.1, read as the reverse complement.
GCGATCGCTGCGCGCCCACGACACCGCCAGCAGGGTGCCCAGCATCAGGAAGACGTTGATCTGGCCGTAGTCCAGGGTGACCCGCACCGGCTCGCACCAGATCGCGGGCGCGGTCCACAACGCGGCCATGGCGTAGACGTCGGTGGTCGATCCGCACAGGCGCAACGCGAGCACGATGCAGGCGTACAACGCGCCGAAGGTCGCGAGCTGCCAGCCGATCGCCACCAGGTCCCACGGCACGAGTGACAGCGGGTACAGCACGACGGCCGCGAACGGGGGATAGGTGAAGGGCAGCGCGAAGTCGGTCTCACCGGCGTAGGTGAAGACATAGAGCGACCCGTCGGCGAGACCCGCCGAACCGTCGCGGTAAACGTGCAGGTCCACGAAGTTCCTGCCGTTCACGGTCAGCGTGTCCCAGACGAGCCGCGCGATGATCGACGCCGCCAGGAGAGCGGTCGCCAGCACAGACCTGGAGCGCACGAAATACCAGGGTAGACAGCCGGAGGGCGGTATGGCGAAACGGTGCGCGGTGCGCGGGTCGGCGCGAGGGTGTGTGAATCTTGACCCATGCGCTTCTTCTACGACTCGGAGTTCATCGAGGACGGCACCACCATCGAGCTGGTCTCGATCGGGGTCGTCGGTGAGGACGGTCGCGAGTTCTATGCGGTGTCGACCGAATTCGACCCCGGCCGCGCCGGGGACTGGGTGCGGGCCAACGTGTTGCCGAAGCTGCCGTCGCCGTCGTCGTCCGCGTGGCGGGACCGGCGCCGGATCCGTGAGGATCTGCTCGAGTTCCTCACCGCCGACGGCACCGACATCGAGCTGTGGGCCTGGGTGGGCGCCTACGACCACGTCGTGCTCTGCCAGTTGTGGGGTCCGATGACCGCGCTACCGCGTGAGATCCCGCGGTTCACCCGCGAACTTCGCCAGCACTGGGAGGCAGCGGGCCGGCCGCCGCTTCCGCCCACGCCGTCGGACGCACACGACGCGCTGAGCGACGCCCGGCACAACCTGCGCCGCTGGGAGGCGATCGAGAAAACCCGCGTCTGACCCGCGAACGGGTCGTGCGCCCCGCCTCCATTACCCTGGACGGGTGGTGAACTGGACCGTAGACGTGCCGATCGACGAGCTCCCCGAGCTTCCTCCGCTCCCGGGTGATCTCCAATCGCGTTTCGACGACGCGCTCAGCCGCCCGGCGGTGCAACAGCCGAGCTGGCCGGCCGACGAGGCGCGCAAGATGCGAACCGTGCTCGAGTCGGTTCCGCCGATCTGCATGCCCGCCGAGGTCCAGACACTCGCCGCGCAGCTGGCCGACGTCGCCGAGGGGCGTGCGTTCCTCCTCCAGGGCGGTGACTGCGCGGAGACCTTCGCCGACAACACCGAGCCGCACATCAAGGGCAACATCCGGACGCTGCTCCAGATGGCCGTCGTGCTCACCTACGGCGCCAGCATGCCGGTGGTGAAGGTCGCGCGGATCGCGGGCCAGTACGCCAAGCCGCGATCGTCCGACACCGACGCGCTGGGTCTGCCCTCCTACCGCGGGGACATGGTCAACGGATTCCCGGCCGACGCGGCGGTACGCGCGCACGATCCGTCGCGACTGGTGCGTGCCTATGCGAACGCGGCCGCCGCGATGAACCTGGTCCGCGCCCTGACCCAGGCCGAGGCGGATCTGAGCCGGGTCCACGACTGGAATCGTGAATTCGTCCGCACGTCGCCGGCCGGCGCGCGCTACGAGGCGCTCGCGTCCGAGATCGACCGCGGTCTGCGGTTCATGGACGCGTGCGGCGTCACCGACTCGAACCTGAACTCCGCCTCCATCTTCGCCTCGCACGAGGCACTCGTCCTCGACTACGAGCGCGCCATGCTGCGTCTGGCCGACGACCCCGACGGTCCGGGCAAGGTGCTCTACGATCTGTCGGCCCACTTCCTGTGGATCGGTGAGCGGACCCGTCAGCTCGACGGTGCGCACATCGCGTTCGCCGAGCTCGTCAGCAACCCGATCGGGGTGAAGATCGGGCCGACGACGACCCCCGAGCAAGCCGTCGAGTACGTCGAACGTCTCGATCCCCACAACGTGCCGGGTCGACTCACGCTCGTCGCGCGGATGGGCAACGGCAAGGTCCGGGACGTGCTGCCGGCGATCGTCGGCGCCGTCGAGGCGACCGGGCACAAGGTCATCTGGCAGTGCGATCCGATGCACGGCAACACGCACGAGGCGTCGACCGGGTTCAAGACCCGGCACTTCGACCGCATCGTCGACGAGGTGCAGGGCTTCTTCGAGGTCCATCGCGCGCTGGGCAGCCATCCCGGCGGCGTCCACGTCGAACTGACCGGCGAGGACGTCACCGAGTGTCTCGGTGGCGCACAGGAGATCTCGGATCTCGACCTCGGCGGCCGCTACGAGACCGCCTGCGATCCCCGGCTGAACACCCAGCAGTCGCTCGAACTGGCCTTCCTCGTCGCGGAGATGCTGCGCGGCTGAACCTCGCTTCGGTCCGGGCCCGCGACCGGCGGGTCAGGCGGCGTAGAGCAGTGGGTCAGCCGATGGCCAGGAACGTGCTGCCGACCCAGAATCCGACGGCGCCGAGCCCGGCGGTCAGCAGCAGCACGACGACGATCCACAGCACCGCTCCCAGGCGGCTGCCGCCGACGAGTTCGGGCTCCACGACCTCGGGCCGGCTGCGGCGACTCACCGGACGAGACGGCGGTGCGAGGTCGTCGCGGTCCGCCGCCGGTTGCTCGACCGGGGTGTCGGCGGTCGCCGGCCGCACCGGCTCGGACGCCGGGGTGTGCGGACCGGGTACCGACTGCACCCGTGTGCCGTGCCCGGCGGGATCGTGGCCTCGGTAGCGGGACATCGTCTGTCGTTCGGCCGACCGGCGCGGGGCCGGCACCGTGAACGGCGGGAGATCGAGTTCGTCGGCGACCGTGAGCAGCGCCCGCTGCATGTCGAAGCCGTCCACGTACCGGTCGGCGGGGTTGCGTTCGGTTGCGCGCAGCACGATCTCGTCGAACTCCTCGGGCACCCCGGCGATCACGTCACCGGGCGCCGGGACGTCGAAACTGAGGCGCTGGTAGGCGAGTGCGAGCGGCGAGTCGCCGGAGAAAGGTGTTCTGCCCGTGAGGAGTTCGAACATCATCACGCCCATGGAGTAGACGTCGCTGCGGGCATCGGCGTGGGTGGACTCGACCTGTTCGGGGGAGAGGTAGGCGGCGGTCCCGAGGATCACGCTCGCCGAGGTGACCCCCGCCTCGGCGACCGCCCGCACCAGTCCGAAGTCGGCGACCTTGACCTCGCCCTCGTCGGAGATGAGCACATTCTCCGGTTTCACGTCGCGATGGACCAGGCCCGCGGCGTGTGCGGTGCCGAGCCCGCCCAGTACCGGCGCGGCCACCGCGACGACGGCATGGGGCGGCATCGGGCCGCGTTCACGCAACAGTTCTCGCAGACTGCCCCCGTCGACCAGTTCCATCACCAGGAACGCGATGCCGTTGTCGATGCCCTGGTCGTACACGGCGACGAGCCCCGGATGCTTCAGACCGGCGACCGCGCGTGCCTCGAACTCGAAGCGGCGCAAGAACTGTGGGTCGCCGGAGTACCGGGAGTCCATCACCTTCACCGCCACGTCGCGTCCCAGCCGCAGGTCGACCGCGAGATAGACCGCCGACATGCCGCCGCGCGCGATGGGCGCGTCGATCCGGTACCGGTCCTCAAGGACCGCCCCCAGCATGGCGTCGACGGGAGAGTTCACGGTGTACGAATCTACCTGCCGCCCGGGACGGTCGGGGGCAGGCAACGCGGTGCACGTCACGCCGCAGGTTTCACCCGACCCCGATGACCCGCTAGGCTTTCGGCGTGGGTTCCCTACCTCTCTCGCCCGACAAGCTGCCCGCCGATCTCGAGGTGCTGTCGGTCGACGACGTCGCCGACCGGCTACACGTGTCGACAAACCGGGTCCGGACACTCATCCGCGATCACCACCTGCTCGCCGTGTCCCGCAACGGTCATCCGGTGATCCCGGCGGTGTTCTTCGACGACGACGGGGTCGTCAAGCACTTCTACGGTCTGGTCGAGGTGCTCCTCGACGGCGGATTCACCCGCGACGAGGCGATGTCGTGGCTGTTCACCGAGCACGACGACCTCGGCCTCCATCCCGCCGCGGCGCTGCACACCCACTCCGCGCGTGAGGTCATCCGGAGGGCCCAGGCTCAGGCCTTCTGACCTGTCCCGTCCCGCACCGTGTGCCCGTTCGCGCCCGATGCGTCCGGCGGCCCACCGCTCACCCCGGCCCATCGCCCGAACCGGCTCAGCCGCAACGGGTCCCGATGGGACAGCGACCAGGCCGCGAGTCCCGCGAGTGCTGCTGCCAGCGCCACCTCGACCGGCTTGTAGAAGACGATCGCGTCGTCGGGCTGGAAGACGATCAGCAGGAACGTCGAAGCTCCTACGACCGTCGCCCGCACCCACACGGGCAGGTCGAAGGCCACCACGATCACCAGCACCCACGTGTAATACCAGGGCAGAGTCGACGGTTCGAGCAGCAGTACGGCCAGCATCGCCCAGGCCATTCCGGCCACCGCATCGCGGACGTCGTGCCGGTGCCGCCACCACACCGCGACGAGTGTCACCGCGAGGACGACCGAACCGATCGCCCGCGTGACCTCGAGGACCGGTTGCAGGTTGAGCGCGACGAACGGTGCGGCGACCAGGGTCACGAGATGGGCGGCGAGGGTCGGGATGGTGAACCAGTTGATGATGACGTCGGCCCACCCCAGGCCGGTGAGCCAGCCGAGTCCCAGACCGATCGCCAGGGTCCACACCCCGAACACCGCCACCGCGATCCCGACGATCGACACGAACACCGTCACGACGTCGCGGGGCGTCACGGGCCGACGAGAGCGGATGTGCGACAGCCAGATCCACAGGACGAACGGCAACGCGATCCCGGCGGTGATCTTGATCGACACGGCGAGCGCCAGGACCGACGTGCCCAGCACGTGCCGGCCGTCGACCACAAGGACGATCCCGGTGACGAGGACGCCCATCATCAGCAGCTCGACGTGCGGCCCGGCCACGAGGTGGATCAGCACCATCGGGTTGAACAGCACCAGCCAGAGTCCGGCCTGGGGGGAGGCCCCGAACCGTTCGGCCAGTCGCGGGATCGCCCACAGCGACAAGAAGAGTCCGGGCAGCAGCACGAGCCGGATGGCCAGGACGCCCAGGATCACGTGATCGCCGGTGATCTCGGTGACCACGCGCAGCATCCCCATGAAGAACGGGCCGTACGGGGCGGTCGTCGTGGCCCAGACCTGCGCCATACTGTCCACGAGTGGACCGGGAACATGAGCGGGACCGTCGGCGTAGGGGTCGAAACCGGCACCGAACACGGCGCCCTGCGCCAGATAGGCGTAGACGTCGCGGGAGTACACCGGCACCGCCACGAGCAGCGGGGCGGCCCACACCAGCACCCACCGGCGCAGCACCCGGGTCGTCGGCACGGCGTCCGTCGTGTCTGCGACGGGGTCCGGATCGGCGGCGCGCTTCGCTTCGATGATCCGACGACCCATCCGGACCCAGCCGAACACCATCAGGAACACGCCCAGCCAGAACAGGGTGCCGAAGACGTTCTTTCCGTGTCCGTAGGTGATCCAGCTCAGGCCCAGGTCGGAGAGGAGGGCGGAGTTGCGCGGCGGGTCGCCGACGCCGAAGCTGCCGAGACAGACGAGCACAGACCCGATCGCACCGAGGACGAGATCGCCCCGGCCGGCGCCACCGGCGGCGGCGCGCGTCACGGGAGCGTTCACGCCTCGCGGTGCGCGACGCGATGCGCGACCGCGATCAGCTCGGCCCTGATGTCCTCGCCGATGTCGGCGGCGTCGAGGGCGGTCAACGCCGACCGCAACAGCTCGTCGATCGAGTTCTCCACCTCGTCCACCGCGCCGACCTCGACGAAAATGGCTCGCGCGGAGTCCAATTCGTCGGCCTCCAGGGAGCGCCCGAGATAGGAACGCAGGCGGGCGCCGAGGTCGGGGTCGGCTGCATCGGCTCGCTGCAGTGCGGTCGCCAGCAGCGCCGTGCGCTTGCCGGAGACCAGGTCGTCGCCGGACGGTTTCCCGGTCCGATCCGGATCGCCGAAGACGCCGAGCAGATCGTCGCGGAGCTGAAACGCGACCCCGAGATCGTGCCCGATCGAACGCAGGCTCGACACGAGCTGTTCGGACGCACCCGCCATCCGTGCACCCAGTTCGAGTGGTCGCGCGACGGTGTAGGCAGCCGTCTTGAACTCCATCACCCGGTACGCGGCCTCGGTCGAGTCGTCGCCGCCGGCCTCGTTCACGATGTCGAGGAACTGGCCGCCGAGCACCTCGGTCCGCATCGCCGCCCACGTCGCGCCTACGTCGACGGGCAACCGACGATGGACGCCGGTCTCGGTCGAAACCCCCGGCCGGTGCCCGTGGACCAGGTCGTCCGCCCACGCGAGCGCGAAGTCGCCGGCGAGGATCGCGGCCGCGACCCCGTGCGCGCCGGGGTCCCCGGCCCACGCGGCGTCCGCGTGGCGCGACTCGAACTCCCGGTGCAGCGTCGGATGCCCGCGCCGGGTGTCGGACCGGTCGATGATGTCGTCGTGGATGAGCGCGCAGGCCTGCACGAGTTCGAGTGCCGCGCAGACCCGCAGTGCGTCACGCGGGCCGGGTGAGTCGTCCCCGACGGGGGTGCGGTCCGACGACGATGTCCCGCAGCGCCATCCGGCGAAGACGAAGACCGGCCGGATGCGCTTGCCGCCGCGCAGGACGAACTCCCGGATCAGTTCGGCGGCCTCGCCGACCACCGGCGCGATCGCGGCGGTGGCGGGGACCGCGTCGGCGAAGAAAGCACGTAATTCGGCCTCGACGGCGCCCGGGACCGCATCGAGCGAGGTGGGCGTGGGGATCGTGGAGGTCACCCTGCCAGGCTATGCGACCAGCTCCGTACACTGTGCGAGTGACCCCAACCGCTCCCGCACCCTCGATCGTCGAACGCCTGTCCGCTCCACACCGCGGTCCGGTCCCGTTCTCCGTCGAGTTCTTCCCCCCGCGTGACGCCGAGGCCGAGTCCCGGCTCTGGCGCGCGGTGCGCATCTTCGAGCGGTTGTCCCCGGCATTCGTCTCGATGACCTACGGCGCCGGCGGTTCCACCCGAGACCGCACCGTGCGTATCACCGGCGAGCTCGCCGCGCAGACCACGCTGCTGCCGGTGGCCCATCTGACCGCGGTCAACCACAGCGTTGCGGAACTTCGGGCGCTGGTCGGCGCCTACGCCGACCAGGGCATCACCAACATCCTCGCGCTTCGCGGCGACCCGCCCGGTGACCCGCTCGGCGAGTGGGTCGCCCATCCCGACGGCGTCGAGTATGCCGAGCAGCTCGTCCGGCTCATCGACACGCTGGGCGACTTCCACGTGGGAGTGGCGTCGTTCCCGGAGACCCATCACCGGTCGCCCGACATCGATCACGACACCCGCACGCTCGTCGACAAGCTACGAGCCGGAGCCGAGTACTCCATCACCCAGATGTTCTTCGACGTCGAGCACTACCTGCGACTCCGTGACCGCGTCGCGGCCGCCGATCCCGAGCAGGGAAGCAAGCCGATCATCCCCGGCATCATGCCGGTGACCTCGCTGGCCACCGTGCGACGGATGGTCGAGCTGTCGGGTTCGGTGATCCCGCCCGACGTCGAGGAACGCTTCGCCAAGGCCGCGGGCAACGGCGCCGAAGAGGACCGCGCGTCGGTCCGCGCCGTCGGCATCGACTTCGCCACCGAGATGGCGCAGCGCCTCATCGCCGAAGGTGCGCCCTGCCTGCATTTCTGCAGCCTCAACTTCGCCAAGGCCACGACAGAGGTACTGGGCCGCCTCGGCGTGGACGTCGACGCCGCGTTGCACGTTTCGGCCTGATCGGGAGGACCCGTCCCGCCGCGCCGGCTTCGACGCGGCCGCCCGGGATCACTTGTCGGCGGGCGGTGCCGTCCGGTCCGGTGCCGACGTTCCCGAGGCCGGACCCGACGCGGGATCGGCGGCAGCGGCGAGTCCCTCGCCCGAGATCGTCGACGGAGCTGTCGTCGTCGGGACCGGACGTCCGGGGCGTGGTCCGCGGTAGCGCTTGGTGTAGGCGATCCGGACGATCACCAGGACGACCACGACGCACAACAGCGCGACGAACCACGACCAGCTGCTGACCGCGGCGGTCGCCGGATCCGGATAGGTGGCGTCGGCGCTGAAGTCCGACGGCTCGCCCGGTGCGGGTGTCCAGGTCACGGTCGATTCGCCGACCTGCTCGCCGTTCGTCGCGGTCACCGGCCCGCCGAAGGTGACGGTCAGCTGAACATAGTCGCGGTTCGGCACGAGCTCGGTCAGGTCGGTGTCACCGCGGAAACGCACCACCTCACCGCTGCGTTTGGCGGTGAGGTCCATCGTCAGCGAGGTGTCGCCGTAGGCATCGGCCACGATGTCGCCGAGCTGGGCGAATTGTCCCGCGGTGAGATCGCTGAACGTTGCCCGCGCGCCCACTCGGGTGGCGGGATCGTCCTCGTCGGGGTTCCCCTCCGCGCCGGCGTCGTCGTTCCCGGCGGTCTCGGAGGGGGAGGGGGATTCCGGTTCGGCCGTGTCCTCGGGTCCGGCGCCGGGAGTCGACGACGGGTCGTCGGGTCGCTCGGGCGCCTGCCGGTAGTCGGTCACCGAGACCTGCCCGACCATCGACTCGGGCAGATCGAACTGCGGTGTCCCGCGCGGATTGTCCGGGGTGGTCGCCACGACCACGCTCCCCGAGTAGCGGTCGCCGACCGTCGTCGACCGCTCGAGACAACCGGCCATCAGGGGGGACAGGGCGACGAGGGCGACGGCCACCGCGGACGGCAGCAGTCGCCGGGCACGGCGGGACCCGGGCGCACCCGGTACGGGATTCGACGAACGCACGGTGCTCATCGTGCCAGACCCCGCCCGGAGCGCGGGTCACCGATCGCGCCGCGCCGCGTCGGGCCTCCGGCCCGGAAACCACCCCGGCGATACGCCCCGCACGAGCGCAGCGGTGTCATATCGTTGTCGGCGGTCTCGCGTAGGGCACTTACCCGGGGCGCTTGTCCGGGGCGCTTTTCGGATCGGATGGTCGGAGACTTTAGGACCGACGGCCGAACCCCCGTCGCCCGCGTCGCAGGACCGCGTGGGCGGCGATGTACCCGCTGGCGCCGGTGACACCTCCACCGGGGTGTGTCGACGCGCCGGCGAGGAACAGGCCGTCGGCACCGGGGACGCGGTGGCCCGAGAGGTCGGGGGTCGGGCGCCACATGAACATCTGGTCGATGGACATCTCGACGTGCATGATGTTGCCGCCGATCAGACCCAGTTCGTCGGCGAGGTCTCTCGGCGTCTGGATGTACCGGTGCGCGATCGACTCGGCGAAACCGGGTGCGTGGCGGTCGACCTCGTCGCAGACCGCCTTCGCGGCGCGGTCGGCCGCGGCGGGCCAGTCGCCCTCGGCCAGCCGGTACGGATGCCACTGTGCCCAGAGATTGATGACGGAGCGGCCCGGCGGTGCGAGCGTCGGGTCGATCGCCGAATAGCTCATCGCGACCACGGCCGGACGCGGCGGGAGCTCGCCCACCGACGCCGCAGCGTGGGCCCTGGTGAGGTGGGCGCGGTCGGTGACCAGCAGTCCGAGAGCAGAATGGACACCGTGCTCGGGCAGGTCGCCGGGCAGATCCCGGTAGTCGGGCAGGCTCGTCGTCCCGAGCCGCACGGCCATCCCGATTCCGCTGCCCACGACGATGGAGCGTCGCCACCGGTCGATGATGCCGGCGTCGTAACCGCCGGCGGCGAGCAGATCCAGAGTGGTCAGCACGTGGCAGGCGCTGATGACGGTCCCGGTGCAGCGGGATTCGCCGCTGCGGGTGACCACTCGCCAGTGGTCACCGCAACGGGCGACGGAGACCGCGGGGTCGCCGCACGAGACGACGCCGCCGTCCGCGCCGATCCGATGGACGAGCGCATCGGTGAGGGCGCCGCTGCCCCCGATCGCGCGACCGGGCGGAATCCGGTGCATGAGTGCGGCGAAGCCGATCATCGGTGCGGTGCCCGGCGCGCTCATGGGCGGACCCGACTGGGCGCCGAACCACGCGAGTCCGGCCTTGAGCTGCTCGGAGTCGAAGTACTCGTCGAGCAGGGAATCGCCCGAGGCCATCAGTTCGGCGGTGAGGTTGAGCACCCGGCCGCCCCGCCGGCCGAAGATCCCGGTGCGCGCCGTGGTGGCGGTGCCGCCGAGGCCGCCGAAGGCACGGCCGAATCTGCCCAGCGTCGCGGGTTGGTAGAACGCGTCCATGACCGCCCGCGCACGCGGCGTCCACGTCGCGACGAACCGCCGGTAGGCTGCGGCATCGGCTGCGCCACAGGCATTCTCGATCGACGCGCAGGTTGCGTCGAGGTCACTCCGGAAGATGATCGGCGGGGCCGTCTCGGTCGCCGGGACGAATGCCCACGGATCGCAGTCGACGTATCGCAGGCCGTGCGCGGCCAGGTCGAGATCGTCGAGGACGGGGGAGTGCCGGATCATCAGGTGCGACGACGACCCGCGGTCGACCCGGTGCCCGGGGAACCGTTCGACGGTCGAGACGGCGCCGCCGGGGATCTCGTCCCGCTCGAGGACCTCCACTTCCCGCCCGGCCTGCGCCAGATAGGCCGCGGCGATCAGACCGTTGTGGCCCCCGCCGATGACGACGGCGTCGCGCCGCATGCCGTGCATCGCTAGCTCCCGGTTCCGGTGCGTCGGGCCGTGGCCGGTGGCTGCAGCTCCAGCGGGAGCGGGCGTCCGAGGAAAGCGAACGGACGTGGGTCACCGGTGAAGGTGAAGTGACGCAGGACGTCGGTGAATCCCATCCGCCGGTACAGCGACCATGCGCGGTTGTCCTCGGCGGGGATCTCCGGTGTCGAGAGCAGGACGTGGCGCTCGGGGCGGTCGGCGAGGAGCCGGGCGAGCAGCCATTGTCCGATCCCTCGTCCCTGGGCGGTCGGATGCACGTGTAGCTCGGTGAGTTCGAAGTAGTCGCGGGCGATCACTTCGATCGTCTCGGGCGGCCGGCCCGTCTGGCGGAGGCCGAGCCGCAGCTGCTGATTCCACCACTGGCCCGTCGCGCCGGTGTAGCCGTAGGCGATCCCGACGAGCAGGTCGTCGGGTCCGAAGCCGACCGGCGGACCGACCCGACGTCGCGCGGCCGGCATGGTCCGCGCCTCGTACGGGCTCACGGTCTCGACCGCGCCCACCGCACGCCATCCGGGCCGGGCCATGTGCTCGCGCCACAGCCCGGCGCGGTGGATCTCGGTGCCGCGCGGATAGTTCATCGCGGTCACGTAGATCTCCAGTGCGGGCTCGAGCCAGGCCCGGGCGTCCTGGCCGGTCAGGCTCACCAGACGGATCGTCAACGGACTCCCGTTCTCTGCGTCGTCATCCTGTGGGGCGTCGTCGACCCGCGTACGCCGGTCGCCGGCGCGGGGGCGGCGGCGCCGTCCTCTCCCGGGCATCGCATGGCGGGCCACTTCCGGGAATTGTCCTATCGATGATGCACACTCGGCAGGAATCGGGTCGCAGGTGGTGGCGTTGTACTTCGCGGCGGCGGTTTCGGGTCACAGATGTCTTGAACACCGACGCCGGGCTAGCTATATTGAACTTGTCGAACGGATGTTCGATGAATGTGCCTCCGCAAGCTGTTCGCGCACATCCACGACACGGTCCGGCGGTGGACGAGGGAAGCGTCTGCCGCCGGACACAAACATCACGCACGAGGAGGAGAACGCCATGGCCAGGCATCGCAGCGCCACAGCTCTCACCCACGCGGTACCCGTCGATCCGGTGATGGTCGGCCGCGCCCGCGACCTCCTCGAGCGTGCGCACCTGCTCCTCGACAACGCTGACGGCGTCGAAGACGGCGCCGAACGTTTCCGTCAGCTCTATCTGGTGGCCCTCCGCGCATCGGGTGCGGCCCTCGCCGTCCATGAGCCGGTGGGGACCATCCGGCGCAAGACGTCGAACGCCTGGACCCGCATCGGCGTGGTCGCACCAGAGCTGGCGCCGATCGCCGCCCGGTTCGCCTCGCTCTCCCCGGTTCGGATGAAGATCGAGTCCGGGATCATCCGCACGGTCGATCCCGACAGTGTGGCGGGGATGCGACTGCTCGTACTCGATTTCCTCCGACAGGTCGAGACGATGGTCATCGCCTACGAGCAAGGAAAACTCGGTTCCGAGGCCCTTCAGATCGGGGCGACGGCGTGAATCCGGCCACACTTGGTCGTCTATCGCACCGGCCGGTCATCCGCAACGGCGAGTAATGGTGGTCGCGGTCGATTTCACCTCGTATCATGGGACGATATAGGCGCAGACGCCTTTCCGGTCGCGGGTGACCTTCGTCGGCGTCACGGATCAGTAGAAGGAGGGTCGGTGCCACTTTCGGAGCACGAGCAACGCATGCTCGAACAAATCGAGAGCGCGCTGTACGCGGAAGACCCCAAGTTTGCGTCCAGTGTCAAGCGTCGACGTCTTGGGAGGTCGAGCGGTCGTCGTCGCCTGCAGGCGGCAGCGGTCTTCGTCGTCGGCCTGGTGATGCTGGTCGGCGGACTCATCGTCGACATCACCATCGGCGGGTTTCCGATAGTGAGCCTGCTGGGCTTCCTGGTGATGTTCGGGGCCGGCCTCTTCGCTCTCTGGGGGGACAGCGGCACCGCAGACTCCGGTTCGTCGGCGCCCAGGGCCGGGAAGAAGCAATCCGGGCCGTCGGGCGGCGGCAAGCGGAAGCTGTCGGAACGCATGGAAGAGCGATTCAATCGCAGGTTCGAGCAGGAGTGATCCGCTGATCTCGACTCCGCGTTCGTCGATCGGCTGACCGACCCCGGTTACAACCGCGTCGCCACCGCGCCAACCGCATACGACAAGGGCCGCGTACCCCACGGGTACGCGGCTCTTTCATGCTTCCGTTCACCGCCTGGGCACCGGACGGATCACGCGGCGCACAGTCGACGGATCCGGACGCCCAGTCGACGGATTCGGGCGCACGGTCGACGGTCCCCACGACGCCCCACCGGCGTTCCCCACTTCTCCCCACACGCGCGCCCCACTATGCCCCACCTTCGCATTTGTCCCGGTCATTCCAGCCCCTCTGGTAACGCCAGACGCCCCTTGTCACGGGTACGAGCGCAGAATTCCGCCGGCGACGCGCCGCGACACGTGCTTCACTTGCCGCGTTTCACTGCTCTGAACTGCGAATTTGTTGAGCGTGGGGGAATCGGGGGGTGCTGGGGGTGGAAAGTGGTGGAAAGTGGGGTACTGTGGCATCACTGGGTGAAGCGGTCCACCACAGCGCAGGAAGCGCAGATCCCGGTGGGCAGGAGGTGTCGACGTGTCCGTGCGATTCGTCGGTACCTACACGCCCAAATTGGATGACAAAGGGCGGCTCACGTTGCCCGCCAAGTTCCGCGATGCACTGGCAGGAGGGGTAGTGGTCACCAAAGGCCAAGATCACAGCTTGTCGGTGTACCGGACCGAGGAGTTCGATGCGATAGCGGCACGGATCGTCGAGGCGTCCCGAAACGACCCCGATCTGCGTGCGTTTCAGCGAACGTTCTTCGCCGGTTCGGAAGAGCAGCGACCGGACGGTCAGGGCAGGATCAGCCTGTCCGCCGACCATCGCGTATACGCGGGACTGTCGAAGGAGTGCGTGGTGTTCGGCAGCTTCGATCACCTCGAGATCTGGGATTCGGCCGCGTGGAACGAATACCAGACCCGGCACGAGGAGAACTTCTCGGCCGCAAACTCCGCGGCACTGAACGCGGTCCTGTAGCCGGACACCTGCGCCGGTTGCCGACAAGAGACAGACCGAAGAGACACAGACCGAAGAGACAGCAACCGATGGGCGAGTTCGGTGCCCAGAGGCTTCGGGTGGCACGAGGCCCCGGCCCGGTGGCGACCCTGGCGTACTTCCCCAACGCCAGGTGCGTGATCGGGTCGGGACCCCGCTCCATCCGACCGCCTGCTCTCGCCGACCCGAAGCAACCGCCCACCGCCGATACCGCACACATGCCGATGGGGGGTCTTCATCATGGTCGATGCAGGTGACGAACCGCGCCGGTCCGGCGAGTTCGGGCACGTACCGGTGATGGGCGCTCGCATCGTCGAACTGCTTTCCCCGGCCCTGGATTCCGACGATCCGCGGATCTTCCTCGACGCCACCCTCGGCGCCGGCGGACACAGTCAGCTCGTTCTCGAGTCGTTTCCGAACGTCCGGGTGGTCGGCATCGACCGGGACGCCTCGGCGCTCGAGATCGCTCGTGAGCGACTGAGCCCCTACGCCGACCGGATCTCGCTGCACCAGGCGACGTTTCACGAGATCCGCGAAGTGATGGACGCGGCGGGAGAATCGGCTCTCGACGCCGCGCTGTTCGATCTCGGCGTGTCCTCGATGCAGCTGGACCAGGCCGGACGCGGATTCGCCTATGCGGTGGACGCGCCGCTGGACATGCGGATGAACGCCGACGATCCGCTCACCGCCGCCGACGTGCTCAACACGTACTCGCACGGCGAATTGGCCCGTGTCCTCTCCGATTACGGGGAGGAGCGCTTCGCCGGGCGGATCGCATCGGCGGTGCTGCGGGAGCGTGACAAGGAGCCGTTCACGACCAGTGCGCGTCTCGTCGAATTGCTCTACGACGCGATCCCCGCCGCCACCAGGCGGACCGGCGGACATCCGGCGAAGCGGACCTTCCAGGCGTTGCGCATCGAGGTCAACCACGAATTGGACGTCCTGCGTGAGGCATTGCCCGCGGCGCTGGACTCGCTCGTGGTCGGCGGTCGGGTCACCGTGATGAGTTATCAGTCGCTGGAGGACCGGATCGTCAAGCGCGAGTTCGCCACGCGCACGTCATCGACGTCGCCTCCCGGGCTGCCGGTCGAATTGCCCGGTACCGCACCAGAATTCCGTCTCGTCACCCGCGGCGCCGAACGGCCGGACGAGAACGAACTGGCCACCAACCCGCGCTCGGCGCCGGTTCGTGTCCGCGCGATCGAACGAGTCGAGAAGAAGGGCTGAGCATGACCATCCTGCACGAGGCCCCGTCGCGTGCCGACGACGACCGCGACTCCCGACGGTCACGCCGGACCCGCATCGAGTCCGAGCGGGCGACCCGGTCGCGCGCCGCCCAACGCGCACTCGACCGGCGCCACCGCCGCACCGCGGCAGGTCGTGCCGCACCGTCGCGTCGTACCGGCGGTGGACTGTCGATGACCGGGGTGTCCCTGCGAGAGCGATTGCAGCACACCCCCTTCGTCGTACCGGTCATCGCTCTGCTGGTGCTCGGCCTCGGCCTCAGCCTGTGGCTGTCGACCAAGGCGGCGCAGGACTCCTACAAGCTGGGAATCGAGCGCACACAGAATCAGTCCCTCATCGATCAACGCGACGCCCTCAAGCGCACCTATGAATCCGGCAATTCGGCGCCCGAATTGTCCGACAAGGCAGCGCGTCTCGGCATGATCCCGGCCGACAACCCCGCCCGCATGATCGTCGACGACCCTCGGCGGCCGCGAGTGGTGGGCAAGCCGGTACCGGCCTCCGGCCGGCCGATGGGGAGTCTGAACCCCGACACCGCACCGGATCCCGCGGACCAGGTCGACCCGAGCCGGGTCGATGACTCGATCGGTCTGGGTGGACGGTCGGGTTCGGACGGGCCAGACGCGGGTCCGACGACCACCCCGCAGCCCACACCATCGCAACCGACCGGCGGACAACCGGCGCCGTCGCAACCCGCACCGTCGCAAACCGCCCCGCCCGGCGCGAATCCGCTGCCGTCCGGGACCGATTCGGTGCCGGAGGGAACGAGCGTGGTTCCGCCGGCCGCGTCGTCGACGCCGACTCCCGCGCCGAATGTGGTGCCCGCCCCGTGAGTTCATCGGCGGCCCGGCACGCAACGTGCGCCGGGTCTCCGGCGTCATCTCCAACCCGCCGGGGTCAAATCCGGTGTAACCACGTTGAAGCGGTGAACAATTGACGACCATGACACGTGCGACCTTCGAGCGGCTCGGCGCGGGGCCGGCACGACCGGGACGCCGCCCCGGGCGGCGGCCCGCCGCGGGGTCGGGGGGACCGAAGCGTCCGGGGACCGGCGGACGGAACGGCCGGGGACCGCAGACCTTCGTGTTCCGTGCGCGCGCGGCGGGAGTACTGGTACTGCTCGTGGTTCTCGCGGTCGCGGTCAAGATGATCGTCGTGCACACCGTGCAGGCCGGGGCGATCTCCGCCGAAGCCGCGCAGCAGCGCGAGTACACCCAGGTGCTCACCGCCAAACGCGGAGCGATCCTCGACCGCAACGGGCGGCCGCTCGCCTACACCGACGAAGCCAGATCGTTGACGTTCCTGCCCAAGGCCGTTCGCAAGACGATCGACGAAGAGCATCGCAAGAATCCGGCTCTGCCGGACGTCGAGACCAGGCTCAAGGAGATCGCGAAGGGGGTGTCGGTGGCCCTGGGCGGGTCGATCAGCGAAGCGGATCTGCTCGAGAAGGTCACCGGCGAGGACACTTTCGTGTACCTGGCCCGCTCGGTGAGCCCCGATGTCGCGTCACGGATCACTGAGGAGTTCCCCGAGGTCGGCGCGGACCCGCAGAGCATCCGTCTCTACCCCGGGGGGTCGCTGGCCGCGAACGTGGTCGGTGACGTGAACTACGACGGCAACGGCCTCATCGGGCTCGAGGCGTCGCTGGACTCGATCCTGTCCGGAACCGACGGTTCGCGGACCTACGACCGCGGATCGGACGGCGCGATCATCCCCGGCAGCATGCGCAACGTGCATCCGGCGCTCAACGGTGCGACGGTGCGGCTCACCCTCGACTCCGACATCCAGTGGTTCGTCCAGAGTCAGATCATGAAGGCCAAGCAGGCATCTGGTGCGCAGGGTGCGTCGGCGGTCGTACTGGACGCGAGGACCGGCGAGGTGCTGGCGATGGCGAACGACGGGACCTTCAACGCGTCGATCCCGCTGTCCGAGCAGCCCGATGCCGACTTGGGCAACCCCGCCGTCACGTCCCCCTTCGAGCCGGGCTCGGTCAACAAGCTGATCGCTGCCGCGGCGGCCGTCGAATACGGGATCACCCGGCCGGAGACGGTTCATCGGGTACCCGGGAGCATCCAGATGGCCGGTGTGACCGTGCGCGATGCGTGGCCGCACGGGGTCGAGCCGTACACCACCACGGGGATCTTCGGTAAGTCGTCGAACGTCGGCACCCTGATGCTCGCGCAGCGGATCGGTGAGGAGCGCTTCGCCGACATGGTCAAGAGGTTCGGTCTCGGACAGCGGACCGGGGTGGGACTGCCGGCGGAGAGCGCGGGGGAGGTCCCGGCCCTGAGTCAGTGGTCGGGCGGTTCGTTCGCCAACCTGCCCATCGGGCAAGGGCTTTCGATGTCGCTGTTGCAGATGACCGCCATGTACCAGGCGATCGCCAACGACGGGCTGCGTATCCCGCCGCGGATTCTGTCCTCCGAACAGCGCGACGGGTCGACACCCGACCAGCGGGCGCGGCCCCAGCCGGTCCGGGTCGTGAGCGAGTCCACCGCGCGCACCGTGCGGGACATGTTCCGGTCGGTGGTGCAGGACGATCCGACGGGTGAACAGCAGGGCACCGGCACCAAGGCGGCCGTCGACGGCTATCAGGTGAGCGGCAAGACCGGCACCGCGCAGCAGGTCGATCCGGCGTGCGGCTGCTACTCGAACTCGCGCTACAACATCACGTTCGCGGGCATCGCCCCGGCCGACAACCCGCGCTACGTCGTCGGGATCATGCTCGACAACCCCCGGCGTAGTTCCGACGGGTCGGGCGGTCAGTCGGCCGCTCCGCTGTTCTCGACCATCACCTCGTGGATGCTCCAGCGCGCCCAGGTGCCGCTGTCGGCGCCGACACCGCGACTGACCCTGACCGCGCGGTAGTCCGGCGGCGTCCGCCGCCGACCGGTCGGGCGATCCGGACACGTGTGGCCGCGGGCGCACCGTGTGCCGGGACCGTCCGGGCGGGTCGGTATCGTGAGTGCGATTCCGTGCCCCCGGAGAGGGCCGACGCATCGTGCGGCCCGCCCCATCCGATGTCGCACCACCGACCCCGGCACCGATCCGTCACGCCCGACCAGCACCGGCGAGCACACCCGCTCGCGCAGCGCAGAACCGCGAGAGAAGAACCGAGGAGGCGAGGAGCACCGATGGCGTCTCGTCGACGATCACAAGACCCGCGTGGTGGACCCATCCGTCCCAGCGAGGTCACGCCGACACTTGTGTCCGTGCTGTCCACCGCCACCGGGGCCAGGCTCGACCTCGTCGGCGGCGCCGACGCCGAGTCGACCGTGACCGGGGTGACGCTGCGTGCCCAGGAGGTCCGGCCCGGTGATCTGTTCGCCGCGCTGCCCGGGTCGAGCACGCATGGCGCGCGATTCGCCGACCAGGCCGTGGCGGCCGGTGCGTCGGCCATCCTCACCGATCCCGCCGGCCGGGCCGAGCTCGCCCGCGTGCTGCCGCCGGAGACCGCCGTCGCGGTCCTCATCCATCCCGCGCCGCGCACGGTCCTCGGCAACGTCAGTGCGCGCGTCTACGGCAACCCGTCGCAGCGGCTCAAGCTGATCGGTGTCACCGGCACGTCGGGTAAGACCACCACGTCCTACCTCGTCGAGGCCGCCCTGCTGGCCGCCGGCCACTCCGTCGGACTGATCGGCACCGTCGAGACGCGCGTGAACGGCGTCGCCCAGCCGAGTTCGCTGACCACCCCGGAGGCGCCGACCCTGCAGGCCCTGCTCGCGGCGATGCTCGAGGACGGCGTCGACATCGTGGTCATGGAGGTGTCGAGTCACGCGCTGGCGCTCGGCCGAGTCGACGGTGCGCATTTCGCGATCGGCGCGTTCACCAACCTCTCGCAGGACCATCTCGACTTCCACCAGACGATGCGCGCCTACTTCGACGCCAAGGCGCAGCTGTTCGTCCCGTCCGCCCCCACCCATGCCGTCCGGGCGGTCGTCTGCGTCGACGACGAGTGGGGTCGACGGATGGCCGAGCTCGCCCGGCGGCCGGGAGAGTCCGCCCATCTGCAGCCGGTCACGGTGTCCACCGGGCCGACGCCGGCCCACTGGCACGCCGGTGAGTCGTCGCTCGATCCCGACGGTTCGTCACGCACACCGTTCTCCGAGCCGGACGGAACCCACGAGCTCCGCATCCCGCTGCCCGGCCGGTACAACGTGGCCAACGGTCTGCTCGCCGTCGCCGTCGCGCACGCCGCGGGGGTGTCGGTGCCGACGGCGCTCGAGGCGGTGGCGTCGGTGAGCGTGCCGGGACGGTTGCAGCGCATCGACCGCGGGCAGCCCTTCCTGGCCCTGGTCGACTACGCGCACAAACCGGGAGCGGTCGACGCGGTGCTGACGACGCTGCGCGGGCAGTCGACCGGACGGGTCGCCATCGTCATCGGTGCCGGCGGCGACCGGGACACCGGGAAACGTCCGCTGATGGGGGAGGCCGCCGCGCGCGGCGCCGAACTCGTCGTCGTCACCGACGACAACCCCCGCACCGAAGATCCGGGCGCGATCCGCGCCGAGGTGCTCGCCGGGGCGTACGCCGTGCCGGTGACCGAGCGACCCCGTGACGCCGAACCCGTCCGGGAGATCGGCGATCGCGCCGCGGCCGTCGAGGCGGCGATCGCGTGGGCGCAGCCCGGTGACATCGTGCTGGTCGCCGGCAAGGGACACGAAGCAGGTCAGGAGATCAACGGCGTGAAGCATCCGTTCGACGACCGCGAGGTCGTCGCCCGTGCGCTGGAGTCCCGCGCGGCGACATCGCGGGCGACGGGGACCACCCGCGGCCCCGACGCGGCGGCCGAGGAGCGGTGATGACGACGCCATCGGTCACGGTCATCCGTGGCAACCCGCCGGTCTCGGTCGACGACGCCCGCCTGCTGCTCCGGCGCCTCGCCGAGTCCGCCGGCGCGGGGCGTACCTGGGCGGTCATCGCCGAACTCGCCTCACCGGCGGGCCTCACCGAGAACCAGCGGGTCGTCGAACACGATCTGCTGGGTCGCCTGGCGGTCCGGCTGGCCGTCGACAAGACTCTCTGCGTGGGTGACTCACGATCGGTTCACGCCCTCCATCAGGGCGCGGTCATGGAGGGTTCCTGGGGTGACGAGGCGCGCATCGTCGCGACCGCCGACGAGGCCGCGGGTCTCGCCGACATCGACCAGGACTGGCGTCCCGCCGCCGGTGACGTGATCCTGCTGGCGACGGCGACCGCCGACCTCGATGCGGTCATCGCCGCGTGGTCGGAGCGCGGGGGATGGCGGGTCGTCGACGCGACGACCGGCGAGGAGGCGGCACCGTGACCCGCGGGGCGGGGACGAGCAGGTCGGCGACACCACACCGGCTCGGGGCACAGGACAGGTTCGGGGAGACGATCGTGGTCGAGGACAGAATTCCGGTCGGGTACGGAGAGGATGCGGGGGCAACGCGGTGACACAGATACTCCTCGCGGGCGCGATCGCGATCGCGGTGTCGATCCTGCTGACGCCGGTCCTCATCAAGGTGTTCTCCCGGCAGGGATTCGGGCAGGAGATCCGGGTCGAGGGTCCGAAGAGTCACCAGACCAAGCGCGGAACCCCGTCGATGGGCGGTGTCGCGATCCTCGCCGCGCTGTGGGCGGGTTACTTCGGTGCCCATCTCGTCGGGGTCTTCACCGACGCCGGGAACGGGCCGACCGCCTCCGGCCTGCTCGTCCTCGGACTGGCGACCGCGTTGGGCGTCGTCGGCTTCCTCGACGACATCATCAAGATCCGCAAGCACCGCAACCTGGGTCTGAACAAGACCGCGAAATCGATCGGTCAGTTCGTCGCGGCCATCCTCTTCGGCATCCTGGTGCTGCAGTTCCGCAACGACTACGGCTACACGCCCGCGAGCACCAACCTGTCCTACGTTCGCGACATCGACGCGATCACGCTCGGCTCGGTGGTCTTCGTGGTGTTCTGCTGGCTCGTGGTGGCGGCGTGGTCGAATGCGGTGAACTTCACCGACGGACTCGACGGCCTGGCCGCCGGGTCGATGGCGATGGTCCTGGGCTCCTATGTCCTGGTCACCTTCTTCCAGTTCGTCAACGCCTGCGCGGGTGGCGCCAAGCCGCCCAGCGAGATCACCACCGGCTGCTATCAGGTGCGCGACCCGCTCGACCTCGCGCTGATCGCGGTGGCCGGCGGCGGGGCGTGCCTCGGCTTCCTCTGGTGGAACGCCGCACCCGCCAAGATCTTCATGGGTGACACCGGCTCGCTCGCCCTCGGCGGGATGCTCGCGGGCCTGTCGATCACCACGCGCACCGAGCTGCTCGCGGTCGTCATCGGCGCGCTGTTCGTCGCCGAGATCATGTCGGTGGTGATCCAGATCGCCTTCTTCCGGACCACCGGGCGACGCGTGTTCCGGATGGCGCCTTTCCACCACCACTTCGAACTCGGTGGCTGGGCCGAGACCACGGTGATCATCAGGTTCTGGTTGCTCACTGCCATCGCCTGTGCCCTCGGGCTGTCCCTGTTCTACGGCGAGTTCCTGACCACCAATGCCTGATCGCCCGGTGCCGGATCCGAACCCGCTCGGACCCGACGCACGCGACCTGGCCGGCCGGACCGTCGTGGTCGGCGGTGCCGGGACCGCCGGCCTGTCGGCCACCCGGTTCCTGGTGACGCTCGGCGCCGATGTGCTGCTCGCCGACGACCGCTTCGCCGCCCGCGAGGCGTCCCCGGCCGATCGGGAGGCGGCGACGGCCGCGGTCGCCGGGGTGGCGGAACTGGTGTCGCGCGGCGTCGAGGCGATCGCCGTGTCGGATCTGCTCGCCGATCCCGCTCGGCTCGCTGGGGCCGCGGTGGTCATCGTGTCGCCCGGCTTCGCGCCGACCCACCATCTGGTCCGGGCGGCGGCCGACGTCGGCGTCCCGGTCTGGGGCGAGGTCGAACTGGCCTGGCGCGTCGACGCGGCGGGTCTGCTGGGCGAACCACGCACCTGGCTCGTGGTGACCGGGACCAACGGCAAGACGACGACCACCTCGATGCTGGCCGGGATCGTCGAGGCCTCCGGTCGTGCGGGCGCTGCCTGCGGCAACATCGGTCTCCCGGTTCTCGACGCGATGCAGGCCGAGCCGCGGGTGGACGTGCTGTGTGCCGAGTTGTCCTCGTTCCAGCTGCACTGGGCGCCGTCGATCCGTCCGCATGCCGGGGTCGTGCTCAACGTCGCCGAGGACCACCTCGACTGGCACGGTACGTTCGAGGCGTATGCGCTCGCCAAGGCGGGTGCGCTGCGCGGCGCGGTGAGTGTCGTCGGCCTCGACGACCCGGTCGCGTCCGGGCTGCCCGCCACGGGTCGACGCATCGGTTTCACGCTCGGCGAGCCTCGGCCCGGCCAGCTCGGCGTCGTGGACGGGCAGCTGACCGACCGCGCCTTCGACGCCGGCCACCTGTTCGACGCCGATGCGGTGCGGCCGGCCGGCCCGTCGGGTGTCGCCGACGCGCTGGCCGCGTCGGCGCTGGCGCTCGCGGTCGGCATCGGACCCGACGCGGTGCGGGCCGGCCTGACGGCCTTCCGGCCGGCCGGCCACCGCGGTGAGGTCGTCGCGTCCCGGGACGGTGTCGCCTTCGTCGACGACTCGAAGGCCACCAATCCGCACGCCGCACAAGCCGCCGTGGCCGCCTTCGACCGGGTCGTCCTGATCGCAGGCGGCCTGCTGAAGGGTGCGTCGATGGACGAGATGCTCTCGGCGGTGGGTGCTCGGCTGGTCGGCGTGGTCGCCATCGGGCGCGACCGCGACCTTGTGATCGAGGCGATCGCGCGACACGCCCCAGAAGTCCCAACAGTCACAGTATTCACAGGAGACGATGGCACGGTGAACGTGCATCGTCCGGGACAGGCCGGTCCCCACACCTCAGCGGTTGATCTCCCGGGTACGGGCTCCTCGGCATCGGTGGCGGTCATGGACCGGGCCGTCGAGGAGGCCTGGGCGCTCGCCGTCGCGAGCTCACCCGCCCCCGACGCCGTGCTGCTCGCCCCCGCGGCGGCCTCGCTGGACATGTTCGCCGGTTACGGAGCGCGCGGCGACGCCTTCGCCGCCGCCGCATGCCGGATCGCCGGCTCTTCCACCGCCGGACGGTGAGTCGGATGAGCAGCCGGACCCCGGCCGCGGACAACGACCCCGACGATGCCGACGGCGTCACCGGCGTCGAGGACACCGAGGCCGGCACCGACACCGACACCGGCACGAAGGCCGAACGGCGGGGAACCAAGCGCGCGGCCGGCACCGCGTCGGCGACCGGTGACGCCTCGAGCCGATCGGCGGGTGCCGCGGGTGCTGCGGCCGCCGCGTCGGTCCCGGCGATCGTCGCAGAGGCGATCCGCAATCTGCTGGCCCGACCGCTCGCGTCGTATCAGCTCATCCTCACGATGTCGTTCCTGCTCACCACATTCGGTCTGGTGATGGTGCTCTCGGCGTCGTCGGTCGAGGGCTACTCCAAAGAGGGGTCGGCGTACGGTCTGTTCGCCACCCAGGTGATCTTCGCGTTGCTGGGACTCGTGGTGTTCTATCTGATGCTGCGCGTCCCGGTGCGGCTCCTCCGGCGGTTCGCCGCCCCCGCCATGTTCGTCGCGGTGGTGTTGCTGGCCCTGGTCCTCATCCCCGGCGTCGGCACGCTCAGTCAGGGCGCGCGGCGCTGGTTCGTCATCTACGGGCTGTCGGTGCAGCCGTCCGAGCTGGTCAAGGTCGCGCTGTGCATCTGGGGTGCGCACCTGCTGGCCTCCCGGCGGCGGGACAACGCCTCGCTGCGTGAGTTGTTGGTTCCGCTCGTTCCGGTGGCCATGCTCGTGTGCCTGCTCATCATCCTCGAACCGAACCTCTCGACGACGATCACCATCGCGATCATCGTCGGCGCGCTGCTGTGGTTCGCGGGTCTGCCGATCAAGGTGTTCGCGTCGTTCGCGGTGTCCGGCATCGTGCTGGCCGTGATCCTCGCCCTCGCCGAGGGCTATCGGTCCCAGCGCGTGATGAGCTTTCTCGGCAACGTCGACGACCCGCAGGGCGCGGGTTATCAGGCGCGCCAGGCGACCTACGCGCTGGCGAACGGCGGGGTCTTCGGTGTGGGACTCGGCCAGTCGAGTGCCAAGTGGAATTATCTGCCGAACGCGCACAACGACTTCATCTTCGCGATCATCGGCGAGGAACTCGGGCTGCTCGGCGGCCTCATGGTGGTGTTCCTCTTCGTCGTCCTCGCCTACATCGGCTTCCGCATCGCGCACCGCTCGACCGATCCGTTCCTGCGCCTGATGTCGGCGACCATCACGGTGCTCATCATCGCGCAGGCCTTCATCAACATCGGGTACGTCATCGGATTGCTTCCGGTGACCGGAATCCAGCTGCCGCTGGTCTCGGCGGGCGGCACGTCGACGCTGACGGTCCTCGCGATGCTCGGGCTGCTCGCCAACGCGGCCAGACACGAACCCGAGGCGGTGGCGACCCTCACCGGCGGATCACCGAGCCGCGTCGCACGGTGGCTGCGTCTCCCGACGCCGGTTGCCTACCGGCAGACGCGTGCGGAGTCGCTGCGCGACCGACTGGACCAGCGACGCACGGGAGGCCCGCGTGCGGCCGCCGGCGCCGGTCACAGTGCTCGAGGACCGGTGACGCGTCGCCGGCCACCGAGCGGACGGGCGCCATCGGCGGACGCCGGTCGCGGCCGACGACGTTTCCCGCTGCCCTGGAAACGGGCCGCGAAGACGACGCAGTCCCCGCCCGGCGATCGCCGTCACGGCCGGTCGTTCCCGCGCGCTGGCGGCGGCAGCACCGGGGGCGCCCGATCGACGGCCGCCGGACGCGGCGGTGGCGCGGGACGTGCCCGACCTGGGCCGTCTCCGCGGGGCGGCGTGGACTACGGTGTCGGGTATCGGGGGAGTGCCCGCGCCGGGAGCGGAGCGAGCGGGCGGAGTGAGTACCGCGGGCGGAGTGAGTACCGCGGGCGGAGTGACTACCGCGGCGCGAGCGGACGAGGCGCGGGTCGCTGGTGACACGGCGGCGCGGACATGCGACTGCCGCCGGAGACCCGCCGGACGCGGGTCCCGCGCAGATGTGATCAAAGGCTGAATGGAGTGACGACGCCGGTGAGTTCGGGTGCAGTACACGCTGATACGACAGGGCGGCCGAACGGCCGTCCGCTGTCGGTGGTCGTCGCCGGCGGCGGCACGGCCGGTCACATCGAACCCGCCCTCGCCGTCGCCGACGCGGTCAGCCGACTCGACCCGACCGCCCGCATCACCGCGCTGGGCACCAGCCGGGGCCTCGAAGTCGATCTCGTTCCGGAACGCGGATACGACCTGAAGCTGATCCCGCCGGTTCCGTTGCCGCGCAAACCCGGCCTCGATCTGGCCCGTACCCCCGGCCGCCTGCTCGGTTCGGTGGCCGCCACCCGCAAGGTGCTCGACGAGGTCGACGCCGACGTGGTCATCGGCTTCGGTGGTTACGTGTCCGTGCCCGCATACCTGGCGGCGCAGATGCACCTGCGCCGGCGCAATCGGATCCCGATCGTCATCCACGAGGCCAATGCCTCGGCCGGCATCGCCAACAAGGTCGGTGCCCGGTTCGCCGACCGCGTCCTGGCCGCCGTCGACGGTTCGGGTCTCGACGCGACGGTCGTGGGGATCCCCGTCCGTGGCGTGCTCGCCGAACTCGACCGGCCGGCGCTGCGCGCCAAGGCACGCCATTACTTCGGACTCGACGACGATGCGCCGACGCTGCTCGTCTTCGGCGGCTCGCAGGGGGCGCAACGACTCAACGACGCGGTGTCCGGCGCTGCGGAGACGCTGGGCAGGTCCGGCATCGGCGTGCTGCACGCCTATGGCCCCAAGAACTCGATCGACCCCGCGGTCGTCGACGACGCGCCGCCCTACCGCGCCGTCGGATATCTCAAGCGCATGGATCTCGCGTACGCCGCCGCCGATCTGGTGATGTGTCGCTCGGGTGCGATGACGGTCGCCGAGGTGTCGGCGACCGGGTTGCCCGCGATCTACGTCCCGCTGCCGCACGGGAACGGTGAACAGCGACTGAACGCACTGCCCGTCGTGGAGGCCGGCGGGGGACTGCTCGTCGACGACTCGACGGTGGATGCCGACTGGGTCGCCCGCGAAGTGCCCGCGCTGCTCAAGGATTCGGCGCGGCTGCAACAGATGTCGGTCGCCGCCGCGGGTACCGGACACCGGGACGCCGCGTCGGCGGTGGCCACCGCCGCGATCGAACTCGCGCGGAATTTCCGTGCCGGTCGCCGTCGGGGCGGGAGGTCGTCCCGTGAGCGATGAGACGACGGACGACCAGACAGCGAACGACGAGACAGCGAACGACGAGACAGTGAGCGTCGAGACGGTGAGCGACGAGACGGCGTCGGCGTCGGGGGCGCTGCCGGATCAGCTGAGACGTGTGCACATGGTCGGCATCGGCGGCGCCGGGATGTCGGGACTGGCACGCATCCTGCTGGCCCGCGGTGGTCAGGTCTCGGGGTCGGACGCCAAGAACAGTCGCGGCATCCTCGAACTCCGCACCCGTGGAGCCCGGGTCCAGGTCGGACACGACCCGTCGGCGCTCGACCAGATCCCCGGTGGCCCGTCGGTCGTGGTGACCACGCACGCCGCGATCCCGAAGACCAATCCCGAACTCGTCGCGGCACGCTCGCGCGGCATCCCGGTGCTCCTGCGTCCGCGCGTGCTGGCCCAGCTGATGGCGGGCTGTCGCAGCCTGTTGATCGCGGGTACCCATGGCAAGACGTCCACGACCTCGATGGCCGTCGTCGCGCTGCAACACGCCGGAACCGACCCGTCGTTCGCGATCGGCGGCGAGTTGAACGAATCGGGGACCAACGCCCATCACGGTGGTGATCCGGTCTTCGTCGCCGAGGCCGACGAGAGCGACGGCTCGCTGCTCGAGTACACGCCCGACGTCGTGGCGGTCACCAACATCGATGCCGACCATCTCGACTTCTTCGGTTCGATCGAGGCCTATGTCGAGGTGTTCGACCGATTCGCCGCGCGGATCACGACAGGCGGTTCGCTCATCGTGTGCCTCGACGACCCGGGGTCGGCGGCCCTGGCCGGCCGCGTCGCCGAGTCGCTCACCGCGCGCGGGGTGGAGGTCCTCGGATACGGACGCGGGACGCATGCCGCGCTGGCGCCGACCGTCCCCAACGTCGCGACCATGCTGGCGTGGGAACCGCGCGGGTCCGGGGGATCGGCAACGGTCCGTTTCACCTCCCCGCTCCGCCCGGATGTCGAGGACCGCCGGCTGCTCCTTCCGCTTCCCGGAGAGCACATGGCGCTCAACGCGATCGCCGCGGTGATCGGCGCGGCTCGCGTCGGCGCACCGGCCGCCGACGCGGGGTCCGGTGCCCCGGGCCGGTTCGACGGCATCCTCGCCGGGATCGGCTCGTTCGGTGGCGTCCACCGGCGTTTCGAGTTCCGCGGACAGCGCGGCGGTGTCGAGGTCATCGACGACTACGCCCATCATCCGACCGAGGTGCGCGCCGTGCTGTCGGCGGCGCGGGACATGGTCTCCGCGCGCGGCGGGCCGGACGGCTCGCGCGGGCGTGTCATCGCCGTGTTCCAGCCGCACCTCTACTCGCGCACCGTCGAGTTCGCCGACGAGTTCGCCGCGGCCCTCGACCTCGCCGACGCGGTCGTCGTCGCCGACGTCTACGGAGCCCGCGAGGCCCCGATCCCCGGGGTCAGCGGGCGGACGATCTCGGACAAGCTGACGGTACCGGGCATCTTCGCCCCGGACCTGTCACGTCTGTCCGCGCAGGTCGCCCGGCTGGCACGCTCCGGCGACGTCGTCCTGACCCTGGGCGCGGGTGACATCACCATGCAGGGACCGGAGATCCTCGCCGCGCTCGAATCGGCGTCGGCGTCCGACGCCGCCACCGAGACGGATGCGGCCGGATCTGCCGTCGGCGGCCCGGGGGAGTCCGACGACCGGACGGGGCGGGTGTCGTGATCCGGTGGCCGGAGCGCCGCCGGTCCCGCATGGTCCTCGGCACGCTCATGGTCGTCGCGGTAGGGGTCGGGCTGGTCCTGATCGCCTACCTCACTCCGCTGATGTCGGTGCGCGGCACCGACGTCCGCGACAACGGGTCGATCCCCGCGGACGAGATCCTGCGGGTCGCGGCCGTGCCGTCGGGCACCCCGCTGTTGCAGGTCGACACCCGGGCGGTGGCGCAACGCGTCGCCACGATCCCGTCGGTCGAATCGGCGCGGGTGCAGCGGAGTTATCCGTCGTCGCTGACCATCACCGTCGTCGAGCGGGTGCCGGTGGTGATCGTGAACAACGGCGACGACGTCCACGTGCTCGACAGGTCCGGGGTCGCGTTCCTCGACTTCGACCGCACCCAGGGGGTCCCGCCCGAGGTCCTCAAGCTCCCGGTGCTCGACACCCCGAATCCGGGGCCGGCGGACCCGACCACCAAGGAGACCATCGCGGCGGTGGCAGGGCTGCCCGAATCGTTGGCGCGGCAGGTCATCCGGGTCACCGCGACCTCACCGGTCGACATCGAGTTCACCCTGTCGGAGAAGCGGACGGTGGTGTGGGGGGACAGCGACCGCGGTGCCGAGAAGGCCCGCACTCTCACGCATCTGCTCACCCGCAAGGCGACGATGTACAACGTGTCGAGCCCCGAGTTCCCGGCCTATCGCTGATCTCGCGGCGGTCCCGGTCGTCCCGGGTTCGCGTCCGTGGGCGGTGCGGAGCTAAGCCGCGGGAGCCGAATGTTCCCGAATACCGACGAAAAGCCGGGATTTCCGGCGGAATTCGGGTGCGACTTGCCGACACGCCGAGGGCGGATCTGGATACCTGGGCCCTCGATGCCTAGCGTCATGACCACAACGAGTTACTTGACATAACTCTAAATCTATGGTTCAGGTTTAGGGTTTGTCGCGAGCGGACCGTGGACCAGCAGGTCCACACAGACGAATCACCACGAGATCGACCCACACAAGGAAGGCGAGCGCATGACGCCACCGCACAACTACCTGGCCGTCATCAAGGTCGTCGGCATCGGCGGTGGCGGCGTGAATGCCGTCAACCGGATGATCGAACAGGGACTCAAGGGAGTCGAGTTCATCGCGATCAACACCGACGCGCAGGCGCTACTGATGAGCGATGCCGACGTCAAGCTCGACGTCGGCCGCGACTCGACCCGCGGTCTCGGCGCGGGCGCCGATCCCGAGGTCGGCCGCCGCGCCGCCGAGGATGCACGCGACGAGATCGAAGAACTGCTCAAGGGCGCCGACATGGTGTTCGTCACCGCGGGTGAGGGCGGCGGCACCGGTACCGGCGGTGCGCCGGTCGTCGCGCAGATCGCGCGGAAGCTCGGTGCGCTGACCGTCGGCGTGGTCACCCGTCCGTTCTCCTTCGAGGGCAAGCGTCGTGGCGGACAGGCCGAGGCGGGCATCACCGCCCTGCGCGAATCGTGCGACACCCTCATCGTCATCCCGAACGACCGTCTGCTGCAGCTCGGTGACGCGCAGGTCAGCCTGATGGACGCGTTCCGCAGTGCCGACGAGGTGCTCCTCAACGGCGTGCAGGGCATCACCGACCTCATCACCACCCCTGGGCTGATCAACGTCGACTTCGCCGATGTGAAGGGCGTCATGAGCGACGCCGGTAGCGCGCTGATGGGCATCGGTTCGGCCCGCGGTGAGGAGCGTGCGCGCAAGGCCGCGGAGTCCGCGATCAACTCGCCGCTGCTGGAGGCCTCGATGGAGGGCGCCCGGGGCGTGCTGATCTCGATCGCCGGCGGCAGCGACCTCGGCCTGTTCGAGATCCACAACGCCGCGACCCAGGTGCAGGAGGCCGCCCACGAGGACGCCAACATCATCTTCGGCACGGTGATCGACGACAACCTGGGCGACGAGGTGCGGGTCACCGTCATCGCGGCCGGATTCGACGGCGGTACGCCCAAGAAGCGTTCCGATGTGCCGTCGGCCGCGGGACGCACCGCGGTCGGGCAGGGCCAGGCCGGCGCCGTGACGTCGCCGCCGAAGAACGATCCGCTCTTCGGGGACATGCCGAAGGGCGCGGGTGATCCGTTCGAGCAGGAGCCGGAACCGCCCCGCCGCAACACCGTTCGGCTGGACGACGACGACGTCGACGTGCCGTCGTTCATGAAGCGCTGAGTCCGCGGATGCGGGTGCGGCGTGTCATCACCACCCGTGCCGGCGGGGTCTCGGTGTCACCGTACGAGTCGTTCAATCTCGGTGATCACGTCGGAGACGATCCGGAAGCGGTGGCGGCCAACAGGATTCGACTGGCCGAGCAGATCGGGGTGGACAGTGGCTCGGTGGTGTGGATGGAGCAGATCCACAGTCGCAACGTCACCGTGGTCGACGGGCCGGTCGCCGAGCCGGTGCCGGCCACCGATGCACTGGTCACCACCACGCCCGGCCTCGCCCTCGCGGTGTTGTCGGCCGACTGCGTCCCGGTGCTCCTGAGCGACGACGAGGCCGGCGTGATCGCGGGAGTCCATGCGGGACGGGTCGGCGCCCGGATCGGCATCGTGCCCGCCACTCTGCGCGCGATGGTCGAACTCGGCGCCCGCGTCGAGTCCATCGGAGCCTTTCTCGGACCGGCGGCGAGCGGTGACCACTACGAGGTCCCGCCGGCGATGCAGGCCGACGTCGAAAAGCATCTGCCCGGCAGTGCTGTTCGGACGAAGAAGGGCACCACCGGTCTCGACCTCCGCGCCGGTCTGCGACGCCAGCTGCTCGACGCGGGGGTCGGGGGAGTGGCGGTCGATCCGCGCTGCACCATCTCGGACCCGAGTCTCTTCAGCCATCGCCGCGGCGCGCCCACCGGACGCCTCGCGTCGGTCATCTGGATGGACCCGAACCCGGACTCCGACGAGACGAACGACGATCGTCCCGGCGAGCGGGGCCCGCTCGGGGAATGACCCCAGAGGCGAGAAGGATGGGGACATGACCGGGTCATCTGATACGCGCACCGTCGAACTGGGGGACCGGCTGGCGGCCGTACGCCGCCGCCTCGAGGCCGCGGTCGAGGCCGCCCAGCGTCCGGCCGGATCGTGCGAACTCCTCGTGGTGACGAAGTTCTTTCCCGCGGACGACGTCCGCAGGCTGCTCCAGCTCGGGGAACGTGCCTTCGGGGAGTCGCGCGAGCCCGAAGCGGGACGGAAGGTGGCCGACGTGCTCGGCGACTGGGAGTCGCCGGACCCCGGCGACGTCCCCGTCTTCGACATGATCGGCTCGGTGCAGTCCAAGAAGGCACGGTCGGTTGCGCGGTGGGCGCGCACGGTGCACTCGGTCGACCGTCCGAAGGTCGTCGAGGCCCTCGACCGCGCCGCCGCCGCCGCGCTGGACGACGGCGACCGGGCCGACCCGCTGGGCATTTTGCTCCAGGTCAGCCTCGACGGCGATCCGCACCGCGGCGGCGTCGTCGAGGACGACCTGACACGTCTGGCCGAGCAGGTCGTCGACGCGGAGCCGCTCCGGCTGCGCGGGCTCATGGTCATCGCGCCGCTACACGGCGAGCCCGAGCACTGGATGGCCGAGACGGCGCGGATCCACGCCGCGTTCCGGGGTCGGTTCGACGACGCCGCGGAACTGTCCGCGGGCATGTCCGGTGACATGGAAGCGGCGATTGCCGCGGGCTCGACATGCGTGCGTGTCGGAACCGCGATCATGGGCGAGCGGCCGCTAGTCTCTCAGTAATCACATTGGTAACACCAGAACCAAGTGACTCAAGAACCGCAAAGAACTCACTGACCACAGATGCACCACCCGGCACGGCAGAAACCGGCGTCGCACTACCAGAGAGGCCGTCAATGACCACGATGCAGAAGTTCAAGGCTTACTTCGGCATGGTGCCGCCCAGCGAATACGAGGACGACTACCTCGAGGAGTCGGCCCCGCCGCTGCGTGAGCGGTCTCGTGAGCGTGCCTACCGCGACGACTACTACGGGGACTCGTCCTACGATCCCGGCTACGAGCCGTCGTTCCGTGATGCCGGCTACCGCGAGGAAATGGCATACCGCGACGAGCTGGCCGACCGCCACTACGACGCCGGCTTCGACCTCGCCGCGGAGTACGCCTACGCCGCCCCGCGCGCGGCCGGCGACGGCCCGATGCGGGCGCCCGCTCGTCTCGAACCCCTGCAGCGCTCGTCGAGCGCGTCCCTGCGCGCCGCCACCGCACCGCGTTCGATGGGTGCCGACCCACGCGTCGAGCTCGAGCGCGTCTTCGCCGACAGCCCCCTGCAGAAGATCACGACCCTCCGACCGTCGGACTACGGCGAGGCGCGGACCATCGGCGAGCGGTTCCGCGACGGCAACCCGGTCATCATGGATCTCGTCGACATGAGCAACGACGACGCCAAGCGCCTCGTCGACTTCGCCGCCGGCCTCGCGTTCGCCCTGCGCGGGTCGTTCGACAAGGTCGCCACGAAGGTCTTCCTGCTGTCGCCCGCCGACGTCGACGTGTCGCCGGAAGACCGCCGCAAGATCGCCGAGACGGGCTTCTACAACCACGCCTGACCGGCGACGGGTACCTCGGTTCGCCGTCGCCCGTCATGTTCAGGCACTCTTGACGCGTGGCTGCGATTCTGTTGAGCGTCTTGTACTACATCCTGCTGATCTTCTGGTTGCTCCTCCTCGGCCGGCTGGTCGTCGAACTGGTCCGCACCTTCGCTCGCGAATGGCGTCCGACCGGCGCGGCGGTCGTCGTCATCGAGATGGTCTTCACCGTGACCGATCCCCCGATCAAGGCCCTGCGTCGCGTCCTCCCGCCGATTCCACTCGGTCCCATCCGGCTGGACCTGTCGTTGATGATCGTGATGCTCGTCGTGATCATCGGCATGAACATCGTGAACGGTCTGCGCGCCGACGCACTGGCCGATTCGCTGGCGATCGCCGCACATCTCATCCGATCCTGATCTCGTCCCGTCCTATCCACACTGCGACGGTCACCGGGGCTCGTCGCCCGCGAGTGGCGCCCCGGTCCGGCGGCGGGTACCCCGCGTTACCGAGATGGTCTACCGTTGTAAGTCATCTTCGGATGACTGTTTCATTTCAACAGCGCATCGCAGAGATGCAACCAACGGTTCGCGTGTGACAGGATTGGACGCCAGTTACAATTTTTGACTGGTATGAATAGTTAGTGACAACCTGTATTGGTCGAACGACTCACCGTCGCGCGATCCGGGTTGGACGGCCCGCCAACTGAACACAAGTTCACCACCAGACACGAGGGGAACCGACATGCGGCTGACTCCAGCTGATGTGCACAACGTCGCGTTCAGCAAACCGCCCATCGGTAAGCGCGGTTACAACGAGGATGAGGTCGATCAGTTCCTCGACTTCGTCGAAGCCGAGCTCGCCCGGCTGATCGAGGAGAACACCGACCTCAAGCAGCGCGTCGAGGAGCTCGAGGGTGAGCTCGCCGACGCCCGCTCCGGTGCCGGCTCGTCGGCGGACGACCGAACGCAGATGTTCGCCAAGCCCGCGGCGGCACCCGAGCCTCCCGCCCCGGCCCCGACGCCGGCCCCGACGCCGGCCCCGCAGCCGACCAACGACGATGCGAACGTGCGCGCGGCGCGCGTGCTGGCCCTGGCCCAGGACACCGCGGACCGTCTGACCGGGAGCGCCCGCGCGGACGCCGACGCGATGCTGTCCGATGCTCAGACCCGCGCCGACACGCTGGTCTCCGAGGCGCAGACCAAGTCCGACGCCATGCTCGCCGATGCCCGCCAGCGGTCGGAGGCCATCCTCGCCGACGCGCAGACGCGGTCGGAGGCGCAGCTGCGCCAGGCGCAGGAACGTGCGGACGCGCTGCAGAGCGACGCCGAGCGCAAGCACAGCGAGATCATGGGCACCATCAACCAGCAGCGGGGCGTTCTCGAGGGCCGGATCGAACAGCTCAAGACCTTCGAGCGCGAGTACCGCACGCGTCTGAAGACCTACCTCGAATCGCAGCTCGAAGAACTCCAGCAGCGCGGCAGTGCGGCTCCCGTCGAGGGTGGCCGGCCCGATCAATCGTTCTCCAACGATCCGGGTAATGGTGGATTCAGCAGCTACTCACCCAGCTGACCTGGGCGAACCGGTGCGCACTAGGCTGGTGATGTGCTGACCTTGGCCCTGGCCGCGACCCTTCTGGGGTTCGTGCTGCTCATCCTCGGCCTCATCACCGGGACCGTGTGGCTCGCGGTGGCCTGCATCGTGGTCTGTCTCGTCGGCCTCGGTTTCCTGCTGGTGGATGTGTTCGCCGGTCGTAAGGGCGATGCGGGCCGGTCACTCGAGGACATGGTCCCGGGTGCCGGTCGTGACACGCCCGACGAAGGTTCGGCGAAAGCCGCCTCCCAGGACTCCTCGGTCCGAGCCGAGAACGGGTCGGCCGAGGGCTCTGCCGATGCGCCCACCCGCCGGTACTCCGTGCCCGACCCCGCCGCATCGGACGATTCCGAGACCGTGGCGTACCGGCCCGGCTCGTTCGAGCCGGGGATGGCGGCGCCGGAGGGTTCCGCGCCCCCGAATCGCCCCGCCCCCGAACGTCGCGAGGGCAACCTGGAGGACTATCTGCGCTCGGTCGGCGTAGACGCCCCGAGTGCGGGCGCCCCGACACACAGCGGAGCCCCTGAAGGTGTCGCAGCCCCGGGTGGACGCCCCGATCCGCGGGGCCGGCCCACTCCGCAGCCCTACGGTTCTCCACCACCCGGCGGGGTTCCGCAACGGCAGCATCCCGGAGTCGATCAGCCTGCGTGGACGCAGCAGCGTCGCGCGCCGGGACAGTTCGGGCCGCCGCCCGACCCCCGAGAATCCGGCCAGTCGCAGTCGCCACGTCAGCCCGGTCGACCGGCGGTGTCGGGACAACGCCCGCCGGCCGCGCCGTCACCGGGTCGAGGCCCGTTCGATCCGGCGCAGTCAGGGTGGGTCGGAGAGGACGTGCCCGGCGGTGACGCCGCCGGACCGGACGACTGGGCAACTTCTTCCGAACACCCCGACGATTCCGCGTCGCGCCGTCGGCGAGCGGATTTCGATCCGCTTGATCCGAATTGGCACCCACCGCCCGACTGATCGGTCGGGTTGCGCATCCCGGTGCTCGGGTAACCCCCTGGCTCCATCGGACGGGTCGTCGCTACACTGGTTGACGCGTTGATCCGGCCATCACCGGGGAGCACCCGGAAGAACAGGCCCTCGGGTCCTCAGTAGAACCGGGCGGGCGCGGCCCGTCACAGCCGCAGGATCGTCCGGTCACCCACCGTGGCGGTTCGTCGAGTGGCGCCGGATCCCCGGCGCAAGCGGGGTGGTACCGCGCAGTCCTCCGGAATGCGTCCCCGTGCCGATGAGACATCACCAGGCACGAGGAGACCAGCGTGAGCGACGCGACCGACCCCACCCAGAACGCACGGGTGTACCCGAAGGTCGACATGACCGGGGGCACCGGGCGCAGCGCCCCCGACTTCCCGTCCGTGGAACAGCGGGTGCTGCAGTACTGGGACTCTGATTCGACCTTCGCCGCGTCGATCGAGAATCGAGCCGACGCCGAGGAATTCGTCTTCTACGACGGCCCGCCGTTCGCGAACGGACTGCCGCACTACGGTCATCTGCTGACCGGGTACGTCAAGGATCTGGTGCCGCGGTACCAGACCATGCGCGGCAAGAAGGTGGACCGTCGATTCGGCTGGGACACACACGGTCTGCCCGCCGAACTGGAGGCCGAACGCCAGCTCGGGATCACCGACAAGTCGGAGATCGAGAAGATGGGCATGGCCAAGTTCAACGAGTACTGCCGTGACTCGGTGCTGCGGTACACCGGGGAGTGGCGTGACTACGTGACCCGGCAGGCCCGCTGGGTCGACTTCGACAACGACTACAAGACCCTCGATCTCGACTTCATGGAGTCGGTGATGTGGGCGTTCAAGGCGCTCTACGACAAGGGGCTCATCTACCAGGGTTATCGGGTGCTGCCGTACAGCTGGTACGAGCAGACGCCGCTGTCGAACCAGGAGTCCAAGCTCGATGACGCCTACCGGATGCGGCAGGACCCGGCGGTCACCGTCACGATGCCGCTCTCGGTGCCCGACGGTCCGCTCTCGACGCTGGACGGTGTCAACGCGCTCATCTGGACGACGACGCCGTGGACCCTGCCGTCCAACCTCGCCATCGCCGTCAACCCCGACGTCACGTACGTGCACGTCAGGGCCGGTGACGGTCAGGAGTATCTTCTCGCTGAGGCGCTGCTCGGGGCGTACGCGAAGGAGATCGTCGACCCGGAGGTGCTCGGCACCCACCGCGGCGTGGAACTGAAGGACCTGTCCTACACACCGCCCTTC
Organism: Gordonia sp. KTR9; assembly: GCF_000143885.2. Classification (NCBI taxonomy): domain Bacteria; kingdom Bacillati; phylum Actinomycetota; class Actinomycetes; order Mycobacteriales; family Gordoniaceae; genus Gordonia; species Gordonia sp. KTR9. Next base: position 3,463,547 of record NC_018581.1, on the reverse strand, counting down.
GATTTCTTTGCCGGACACCCGAACTCGCACCGGGTGCTGCTGGGCGACTACGTGACCACCGACAGCGGCACTGGAATCGTCCATCTCGCACCGGCTTTCGGTGAGGAGGACATGGACCTCGCGACCGCCAACGGCATCGAGGTGGTGCAGCCGCTCGATCCGGGCGGACGTTTCACCGCGCAGGTCCAGCCCTACGAGGGGTTGATGGTCTTCGACGCCAACCCGGTGATCATCAAGGATCTCAAAGAAACCGGGCGCATCCTCCGCCACGAGACCATCGAGCACTCCTACCCGCACTCGTGGCGGTCGGGCCAGCCGCTCATCTACATGGCGGTGCCGTCCTGGTTCGTCGCGGTGACGCAGTTCCGCGACCGCATGGTCGAGCTGAACAAGCAGATCGTCTGGGTGCCCGAACACATCCGGGACGGACAGTTCGGCAAGTGGCTCGAGGGCGCGCGGGACTGGAACATCAGCCGCAACCGTTACTGGGGTGCGCCCCTTCCGGTGTGGGTCTCGGACGACCCCGAGTTCCCGCGTATCGACGTCTACGGTTCGCTCGACGACCTCGAACGCGACTTCGGGGTACGGCCGGACAATCTGCACCGCCCGTTCATCGACGAGCTCACCCGCCCGAATCCCGATGACCCGAGCGGGAAGTCGACGATGCGGCGCGTGCCCGAGGTCCTCGACTGCTGGTTCGAATCGGGCTCGATGCCCTTTGCGCAGGTGCACTATCCCTTCGAGAACCGCGACTGGTTCGACGGGGGAGACTCCGCCCATGCCCCGGCACACAATCCGGGCGACTTCATCGTCGAGTACAACGGCCAGACCCGCGGCTGGTTCTACACGCTCCACGTCCTGGCCACCGCCCTGTTCGACCGCCCGGCGTTCAAGACGGTCGCCGCGCACGGGATCGTGCTCGGTGACGACGGCCAGAAGATGTCCAAGTCGAAGCGCAATTACCCCGACGTGAACGAGGTCTTCGACCGCGACGGTTCGGATGCGATGAGGTGGTTCCTCATGGCCTCGCCGATCCTGCGCGGAGGCAACCTCGTCGTGACGGAGCGAGGCATCCGCGAGGGGGTCCGTCAGGCGCTCCTGCCACTGTGGAACGCCTACAGCTTCCTGCAGCTGTATGCCGAGCGGCCGGCGACCTGGCGGACGAACTCGGAGCATGTGCTGGATCGCTACATCCTGGCGAAGCTGGCGACGACCCGTGACTCGATGACCGAGGCCCTCGACATCTACGACATCGCGGGGGCGTGCGACGCCTTCCGCGAGTTCGTCGAGTCGCTCACCAACTGGTACGTGCGACGTTCGCGGGCGCGCTTCTGGGCCGGTCAGGACGAGGACACCGACGCGTTCGACACCCTGTACACCGTGCTCGAGGTGGCCTGCCGGCTCGCCTCGCCGTTGCTCCCGCTGGCGACCGAGGCCATCTGGCGCGGTCTCACCGGCGAGCGCTCGGTGCACCTGACGGACTGGCCGACGAGCGACGAGCTCCCGGCCGATGCCGACCTGGTCACCGCGATGGACCAGGTCCAGGCGGTGTGCTCGACGGCGTCGAGTGTCCGCAAGGCCAACAGGCTGCGGGTGCGACTGCCGCTGCCGGGCCTGACGGTCGCCTCGCCCACAGCGGGGTCGCTGGAGCCGTTCGTCGACCTGATCAAGGACGAGATGAACGTCAAGACCGTGACTCTCGCCGCCGACGCCAGTGAGTACGGACGCTACGAGATCGCGGTCAACGCCCGCGCCGCCGGACCGCGCCTCGGCAAGGACGTGCAGCGCGCGATCAAGGCGGTGAAGTCGGGGAACTGGACGGTGGGCGACGGTGCCGACGGGTCCGAGGTGGTGGTCGCCGACGGCGTCGAGCTACGCGAGGGCGAGTTCACCCGCCGCCTGGTGGCCGTCGAACCCGATTCCACCGCGGAGCTGCCGGGTGGGAACGGTCTGGTCGTCCTGGACACGACGGTCACGCCCGAACTCGAGGCCGAGGGCTGGGCCAAGGACCGGGTCCGCGAGCTGCAGGACGCCCGCCGCACTCTGGGACTCGACGTCTCCGACCGGATCGCGGTGCGCTTCGTCGTGCCCGCCGAGCGTCTCGAGTGGGCGCGGACGCACGCCGACCTGATCGCCGGCGAGGTGCTCGCGGTGCGATTCGATGTCACCGGCGACGGTGACGCGGGCAGCATCGAGCTCGGTGACGGCGTGACGGCCGACGTCACGAAGGCGGGCTGACGGGTCCGCCGCGCGCTGGCCTCGACGATCGCGTGACCGCGCCGGGAACGGGACGAGATCTCGCTTTCGGCCATGCGATGTCGAGATGTCGCTGTACGGTGTGGACCGTTGCCTCGCGGCGCCACCGCGGTCCCCATCGCAGTGGCGGCGAACCGATCCGTTGGCGTCGGTCCGGTTGCCGCGGCGCGTTCCCCGGTCATCGATGAGAGGTTCAGCACCACACATGAGCGGCACCGACGCGGAGCGGCGGGTCGCTCGTCCCGACCCGCTGCGGCCACTGCTGTTCACCGTGGCCTACGAGATCCTGGGTTCGGCCACCACGGCCGATGCCATCGTCGACCGGGATCTCCGGTGCGAGCCGGCGGTGTCCACGCCTCGCGATGACCGGCGCTCCCGGATCGGAGCAGTGGCCCGGCAGTCGCTCGACGCCCTGCAGTCGCGCCAGAGTGCGGAGGGGCAGTACGTGGGACCGTGGCTGCCCGAACCGATCCGGCTGGACGGCGACGACCTGACGGGCGACCCGATTCTCGCCGAGTCGATCGCCACGGCCACCCTGGTCCTCCTCGAATCCCTTGCGCCCGTCGACCGTACGGTGCACGTGTTGGGTGATGTGTTCGGCGTCGGCGCTGCGGAGATCGGGACGATCCTGTCGCGGCCCGCGGGTGAGATACAGCAGGCCGCGCTTCGCGCCCGATCCCACGTCGAGGCGCACCGTCCCGCGTTCGAGCCGGTGGACAGCGCTCGCACCGTGGAGTTCGTCGACGAGTTCCTGGCCATCGCCGAATCGGGTGACCTCGGCACCCTGATGACTGTGCTCGCGCCGGAGGTGGTGTTCACCGCTGACAGCGACGGCAAGGTGGTCGCGGTCCGCCAACCGGTCCACGGCGCTCGCGATGTGGCACGCGCGATGTCGGGGTTCGCGCGGATCGGTGGGGTCTTCGAGGACTATCGCGCTGAGGCGTCGGTGTTCAACAGTCAGCCGGGGATCGCGGTCTACTACGACGGTCGGTTGCAGACCGTGTTGACGCTGCGCCTGGCCGGGGGTCTCGTCGACCACGTCTACGTGATGCGCAACCCCGACAAGCTCGTCGGGGTGGAGCGTCTCCGGTCCGTGGCCCGGTGAGATCTCAGGCGAAGAGCGTCGACAACGTCAGGTCGATCTGGGAGCGGAAGAGCGCTTCGGGGTGTGCGAAGGTGTCGGTCCCGTACTGGCCGAAGGTCTCCAGGCTGATCGCGCCGACGAGCACCGCCCACAGCGTGGTGGCCGCGGCGAGGACCGCGGCCGGCGTGTCGAGGTCGAACTCGTCCCGGATGGCCGCCATGTCCGCGGAGACCTCCGCTGTCGGGGCGGGCAGATCGGGACGCAACAGTCCTTCGTGATGGGCGGCGGCGCACTCGCGGAGGAGCCGGACGGGGACACGTGTGCCGGGGCCGATGGTCCGCTCGCCGGGGGCGGAGTAGCCGGGCACCGGACTTCCGTAGATCAGGGCCCATCGGGCGGGGTCGGCCAGCGCCCAGTTCCTCGCCGCGGCGGCCGCGGCGGCCAGCCGGTCGCGCCGGTGGGAGGCATCGACGGCGTCGGCCGCCGCATCGACCGCATCCGCGACGTCGGTGTAGGCCTCGACGAGGAGCATGGTCAGCAATTCGTCGCGGCTCGGGACGTAGCGGTACACCGCCGAGGAGACGATCCCGAGGTCGCGCGCGATCGCGCGCAGTGAGAGCCCGGCCGCCCCGTAGGTGGTCAGGTGTTCTCGTCCCAGCCGACGGATCTCGTCGGTCATCATCGCGCGGTTCTCCGCGCGGTTCCGTCCGGTGGCCATGCCGACGATCCTGCCACAAAACGAGAGCGGTGCTCTTGATTTTGCGCGGCCACGCCCGCATACTTGCAACGAGAGCACTGCTCTCGAATGTCACAACACCTCGACGAAAGGCCGGCCGTGACCGCGACTTCCCACTACAGGGCCCCGAGCGGATTCGATGCCGCGTTCAACCGCGTGGTCCGCTGGCTCGCCGACCGTGGGGTCAATCTGGCCGGGGCGCAGACGCTCACCGTCGTCGGTCGGCGGACCGGCACGCCACAGCGGGTGCCCGTCAACGTGCTGCGACTCGACGGGGCGGAGTATCTCGTCGCCGTCCGCGGCGAGACGCAGTGGGTGCGGAACGCGCGCGCGGCCGGGACCGTCGAACTGCGCCGTGGGCGTCGCCGCACCGTGGTCACGCTCACCGAACTCGACCCCGGGCGTCGCCCGCCGGTCATCCGGGACTACCTGCGACGCTGGGGTTGGGAGGTCGCCCGATTCCTGCCCGCGGGTCTCGAGGTCACCTCGTCGGACGAGGAACTCGCCGCGCACGCCGCCCTGATCCCCGTCTTCACCGTCACCCCAGCTCACTAGACTCGGTGAGGTGTCACGTCTCGAGTCCGATCCGCCGCAACCGGGCGGTGCGGTGTCGGGACACCCCCTGGCTGCGGTGTCGGGCCAGGGATCGGAGCGGAGTCCGCGCTGGGTGATGCACCTCGACATGGACGCGTTCTTCGCCTCCGTCGAGCAGCTCACCCGGCCGACGCTGCGCGGCCGTCCCGTCCTCGTCGGCGGGTCCGGCGGACGCGGGGTGGTCGCCGGGGCCAGCTACGAGGCCCGCGTGTTCGGAGCCGGCTCGGCGATGCCGATGCACCAGGCGCGCCGGCTCATCGGACCCACCGGTGTGGTGATCCCGCCGCGCGGATCGGTGTACAGCGTGGTCAGCAAACGTGTCTTCGCCATTGTGCGCGACGAGGTTCCGATCATCGAGACGCTGTCGTTCGACGAGGCGTTCGGCGAACCGGCGGAGCTCGCGGGCGCGACCGTCGACGAGGCCCGCGATTTCGCCGAGAGGCTCCGCTCCCGAATACGCAGGGAGGTCGGACTCGCCGCGTCTGTCGGACTCGGCAGTGGCAAGCAACTGGCGAAGATCGCCTCGGGGATGGCCAAACCCGATGGGGTGATGGTGATCCCGCCGTCCGGTCAGCTGGACTTCCTGCATTCGCTCCCGGTTCGCAAGTTGTGGGGCATCGGACCGGTGTCGGGCGATCGGCTGGCGCGCCTGGGAATCGCGACCATCGGTGACCTCGCGGCGATGTCGCCGGTCGAGGTGGCCTCCGTGCTCGGCGGCACCGTCGGACCCGCCCTGCATCGTCTCGCCCACGGCATCGACGACCGTCCCGTCGCCGAACGCGCCTCCGCGAAGCAGATCAGCGCCGAGTCGACCTTCGCCGAGGACATCGTCGAACTCGACGCGCTCCGTCCCGCCATCCGCAAAGCCGCGACCGACGCTCACCGCCGGCTGCGGGCAGACGGTCGGGGTGCGCGCACCGTCGTGCTGAAACTGAAGAGATCCGACATGTCGATCCTGACGCGCTCGGCGACGACCGCCGCGGCCACCACCGACTTCGACGACCTCGAGCGGACGGCGCAGCGACTCGCGCTCGATCCGCGGTCGATCGGGGCCATTCGCCTTGTCGGCGTGAGCTTCTCGGGACTGACCGCGGTACAGCAGTATGCCCTGTTCGACGACGTCGGTGGGGAGGATGTGAGCGATGTCCAGACCACCCACCACGACACCGCCGACGGTGTGACGGACACCGGTGACGGGGTCGCGGTGCCGGTGCAGGTGGACGCGGCCGACGCGGCGCCGACCGAGCCGCGAGCCGACGGTGCCGTCGTGCCGCCCGCCGACCAGACGACGGATGCGTCCTCCGCACTCCCGCGGTTCGCGCCGGGTGGCAGTTCGATGCCCGCCGGACGCTTCGGGCCCGGGGCCGATGTGACCCATCCCGACCACGGGCACGGCTGGGTCCAGGGCAGCGGGCACGGCGTCGTCACCGTCCGGTTCGAGACACGGACGAGCGGGCCCGGACGCACGCGTACCTTCGCGGTCGACGACCCCGACCTCCGTCCGGCGGATCCGCTCGACAGCCTCGAATGGGATCTTCCCGACCGCGACTGACCGGCGATCCGCGCGCGACGGGCCCGGCCGTGTTCCTCAGTGGTGTTGTGCGAGAAAGTAATCTGTGATCGCGCCGTGGTCGTGACCGGAGGTCAGCAGGGCGATCAGGGCCATGCGCGCCTGCGGGGCGCGCAACCAGGGGGACACGATCGCCCCGGCCCGACCCAGATCGACGGCGCCGCCGCCTCCGCCGTAGGTCGCCGACACCTCGCCGTACGGGACACGGCTCGTCACGACGACGGTCACCCCGCGCTGCACGGCGAGTGCCACCTCCGCGGTGATGTCGGGGTGCGTGTTCCCGGAACCGGTGGCCGCCAGGACCAGACCCGCGGCGTTCTGGGCGACGGACGCGGCGATGAGGCCCGGCGACACGCCCGGATACAGGGTGAAGGCGTCGACCCGTGCCGCCCGCCCCGGCGGCACCGGTCCGGTCAGCACCCGTCGCGGCACCGGCGGGCCGTCCGCGCGATCGACACCCCACACGGTGTCGAAGGCGGCGAGGTCGGTGGTGGAGACCTTGAACAGGCCGCAGGCAGGGAGAAGCCGGCCGCCCATCGCCACGAGCACCCCACGACCGCGGGCGGCCGGGTCGTCGATCGCGGCCAGCGCGGCGGTGAGATTCGACGGACCGTCGGCCGCCGGGGAGTCCGAGGGCAGCATGGCGCCGGTGAACACGACCGGCCGTTCGTCGGCCGCGTACAGGTCGGCGAGGAAGGCCGTCTCCTCCATCGTGTCGGTCCCGTGAGTGACCACCACGCCGCGGACGGCGGGGTCGGCGAGCGCGTCGGCGATCGCGCGGACCACGGCGAACTGGTCGGCGACGGTCATCGCCGAGCTGTCCACCGACATCAGATCGACGGTACGGATCGCCGGCCCGGTGGCGGGCGTCCCGGTGGAGGTGAGGAGATCGGCGGACCCGAGTGCGGGGACCGCGCCGTCGGCGGTGGTGTGGGCGGCGATGGTGCCTCCGGTGCTGATCAGCACGATGGCGGAGGTGCCGGGGGGAGGGGTGCCTGTCATGGTGCCCAAGGGTCACCGGAACCCGGCCGGGCCGTCAAGCGTTGCCGGCTCGGCGACGCCCCCGCGGGCCGGATCGTCGTCGCGTGTCGACGGCACCGGGGACCCCCGGTCCTCGTTGTTTGGCATAGTGGTGTGGGCCGTCGCCGGGTCGTACCCGGCAGACACGTCCGGCATCGCGGTACGAGAGCGCCCACCGGCGCACCCCATGCCCGAGATCACAGTGAGGGAGATCGTTGAAGTATCGGAAATTTCTTGGCGCGACCATGATCGCGGCAGCGTTGATGACCACCGTCGCGGCCTGCGGGGGCGACGACGCCGACGCGCCGCCCGCACCGACGCTCACCAGCACCGACACCGCCGCTGCCGGCGGGGATGGCTCCGAGATCACCGACGGCAGCAACCCGCCGTCGATCGCAGCCCTCAACGAGCTGGTCGACAAGGCGGTCGACCCGAACATCCCGCGGGCGGAGAAGGTCGAGCTCGTCGAGGGCTCGGAGAAGGACCCGGCGATCTTCGACGAACTGGTCAAGGCGCGTGCCGAGAACTCCGACGTCGACTGGGTCCTGGTCAACCCCGTGATCAGCGCCGGCCCCAACAAGGCGCGCGTCAAGGTCCGGATCGAGACCGCGGGCAACCCGCCGACCAACGCCGAGTCGACCATCGTCTACGACGACGGACGCTGGAAGCTCTCGAACGAGACCGTGTGCAACCTGCTCGGCCTGTATCAGGTCGAGAGCGCCATGTGCGCGCCCGCGAGCTGACCACCATCCGCCTCGCCACCGAGTAGGCGGCGTCGGCGACGGGGCCTTCCGGCCCTCTCTCGCACAGCAAGATCCGCGGCCCCGGGTCGCCGACCGATGTCGGCGGCCCGGGGCCGTCGGCGTTCAGCGCCAGGCCACCGACAGCCCGGTCTGCTGCAACAGCGGACGGCCCGGGTCCGCTCCGACCAGCTCTCGGGCCCCGCGGTAGGTGGCCTCGCCGGCCACCGGCAGCCCGCGCGTCAGATCGATGGTGACCGTCCCCTCGCCGGAGTAGCTGTAGCGGCTGATGGTGAGACTGTCACCGCCGCCGGGGATCGCGAACACCGAGTTCACCGGGGTCTCCTCGGCTGTGTAGTCGATGGTGAGCCGGTTGCCGTCCCATGCGGTGAGTCGTGCCTCGATCGTCTGGGTGACGGTCGCGGCGGACGCGATGACCCGTTCGCTCCGCCACGTCGCGCCCACCGCGACCGGCTCGGTCGGCAGGACCACCGCAGTGTTGAACGCCGAGACCAGCGCCTGCTCGACCGCAAGACGCGCCTCACCCCCCGCCGACTCCGGCGGTGCGATCCGCAGGGACACCGGCGCGTACCCCGGGCCGAGCGTGAGCCCCGCCTTCGCGCCGGCCACCGCCGCCAACGCATCGTTCAGCGTCGGGTCCGGTGACGTGACGGTGCCGAGTTCGAGTTCGAGGTCGGCGACATCGGTACAGCCGAAGCGCGCCGCGAGGGGCATTTCGACGGTCTGGGCGTCCGCGCTGCCCGGTGATGCGACCTCCGACGTCGTCACCAGCGTCACCGACTGGGCGGCCGTGACGTCCGGTGCGGTCGTGGGCACCCGGCGCTCACCGGCGCCCGCGTCGACGATCGTCACCGTCGCCGGCGCGATCGGGACCGGCGCCGCACCGGCCGCACGGGACGGCGAGTCGGCGCTACAGCCCGCCGGCGTGCTCGACGCCGCGGCCCCGGCGGTCTCGTCGGCGTCCGACGAGCACCCTGCGACCAGTACCGACAACGCGGTGGCCGCCGCGATCGACGAGACGACGGACCGGAGGCGACGGGGATGCGGGGACACGGGTAGCCAGGGTATTCGACGAGTCGTGGACAATGATCCTGTGGATGACCAACCCCTGACGGATCGAGAGCACGTGGACCCGCACGGAAGTGTCGAACCCGGGGCAGACCGCGGACCCGACGACGACACGTCCGTACGCGGGAACGGCCGCCGGCTGCCGACGGTGACCATCGCGGTGCTCGGCGTCGCACTCCTCATCCTGGGCCTGGACCAGCTGACGAAGACGATCGCGGTCGCCACGCTGGATCCGGCGCGCCCGGTGGAGATCATCGGCGACTTCGTGACCCTGCGTCTCATCCGCAACAGCGGGGCGGCCTTCTCGCTCGCGACCGGGTACACCTGGGTGCTCTCGATCATCGCCCTCGTGGTCGTCCTCGTGATCATCCGCTACAGCAGCCGACTGCGGTCCTGGTGGTGGGTGGCCGGTCTGGCACTCGTGCTCGGCGGCGCCATCGGGAATCTGATGGACCGCATCTTCCGGGCACCGCAACCCTTCCAGGGACACGTGGTCGACTTCGTGTCCGTGGGATGGTGGCCGGTGTTCAACGTCGCCGACTCCGCCGTGGTGTGCGGCGCGATCCTGCTCGTCGTGCTCTCGGCGCTCGGCTTCGACTATGACGGCAGCCGTACCGGGTGGGCCGCACGGCACGACCGGCGCGATCCCGCCGACACCGAGGACGGCGCTCATGCGTGAATCGCGTTTCCTACCGGTGCCCGACGGTCTCGACGGGATGCGGGTGGACGCCGGCGTCTCGCGGATGCTCGGGCTGTCGCGCACCGTCGTCGCCACCCTCGCCGAGGACGGCGACGTGATCGTCGACGGCGTGGCGGTGGGGAAGTCCCACAAGCTCGCCGCGGGCACGATGCTGCACGTGACTCTGCCCGAGCCGGCGGAACCGCTGCGTATCGAGCCGACGCCGGTGGAGGACCTCGAGGTCATCTACCACGACTCCGACATCGTCGTCGTCGACAAGCCGGTGGGGGTGGCCGCTCATCCGTCCGTCGGCTGGAGCGGGCCGACGGTCATCGGGGCGCTCGCGGCAGCGGGTTTCCGGATCTCGACCTCGGGCGCCCACGAACGCCAGGGCATCGTCCACCGTCTGGACGTCGGTACCTCGGGAGTCATGGTCGTCGCGGTGTCCGAGCGGGCGTACACGCTGCTCAAGCGTGCGTTCAAACAGCGGACCGTGGACAAGGGCTACCACGCCCTGGTCCAGGGGCACCTCGACCCGCCGTCGGGGACGATCGACGCCCCGATCGGCCGTCACCGCGGCAACGACTGGAAGTTCGCGGTCACCGCGAACGGCAAACCGAGCGTCACCCACTACGACACCCTGGAGATGTTCGCGTCGGCGTCGCTGCTCGACGTGCACCTCGAAACGGGTCGTACGCACCAGATCCGGGTTCACTTCTCGGCCCTGCATCATCCGTGTTGCGGTGATCCGACGTACGGTGCCGATCCGGTCCTGGCCAAGAAGCTGGGTCTCGAACGTCAGTGGCTGCACGCGCGGTCGCTGGGGTTCGCCCATCCCGCCGACGGCCGGCAGGTGGAGTTCACCTCGTCGTACCCGGAGGACCTGCAGCACGCGCTCGACGTCCTGCGGTCGACCTGATCTGCCACGAGCCGACCAGGCCGTTCGATCGGCCGCTTGTGGGCGACATCCCCGCCGAACTCGCCTAGATTGAGGGGGTGCTCGAGCCGGGAACACTCGTGGCCGGGTACCGCGTCGACCGGGTACTCGGGAGCGGAGGCATGGGCGCCGTCTTCCTCGCCCGGCACCCCGAACTGCCCCGGTACGACGCCCTGAAGGTGCTCAAGGCCTCGGCCGGACTCACCGACAGCAATTTCCGTCGGCGGTTCCTGCGCGAGGCGGAGGTCGCGGCCACGCTCGACCACCCCAACATCGTCACCGTCTTCAACCGCGGACGCGCCAGTGTGCCGATCCCGTCGAGGTCGGACGCCTCGACGTCGTCGTCCTCGAATCCTGTTGCGTCGAATCCCGTTGCGTCGGAACGCGGGGAGGCCGACCTACTGTGGATCGCCATGCAGTACGTCCCGGGGACCGATTGTGCGCGAGAACTCGCCGGACGCGGTCGGTTCGCCCCGCGGCGCGTGGTGCACATCGTGTCGGAGGTGGCGCGGGGGATCGACCACGCCAATCGGCGCGGACTCCTCCATCGCGATGTGAAGCCCGCCAACATCCTGCTCGCCGAGGTCGACGAGGACTCGTCGTTCGACGAGCAGCGGGTCCTGCTGACGGATTTCGGGGTCGCCAAGCTCTCCGACGAGACCGAGGCGCTCACCTCGGTCGGCACGGTCCTCGCCACGCTGTCCTACGCCTCGCCCGAGCAGCTGACGGGTCGTCGACTCGACGGCCGGACCGATCAGTACTCGCTGGCGGCCACCGCGTTTCACCTGCTGACCGGGCGCGTGCCCTTCGATGATCGCGACAACGGCGCGGTCATCGGGGCTCACCTGAAAGAGCCGGTGCCGCGGGTGTCCGACCTCGTACCCGGGCTCCCGGCCGAGGCCGACTCCGTCATCGCCCGGGCGATGGCGAAGACGCCCGACGACCGCTTCGCCAGCTGTCGGGAGTTCGCCGACGCCCTGGCGAGGAGCCTGCGGAGCGTGCGGCCTAGGTCGGTCGCCGACCTCGATGCGGAGACGATCCGGGGGATTCCCGGTCAGGTGGCCGGCCGCGCCGCTCCCGGCCCGCGGCCCGCGCCGGAGATGCCCGTACGGCCCGGTCGGCCGACCCCGCCGCCCGCCGGACGTCCCCCGGCCGGCGACCGGGCGCCCACCGAACGTCGCCCGCCCCGGCCCGGTCGCCCCGCGAATCCGGACCCGGCACACCAGGCGACGCAGCGAGCGACCCCGGCGCGGGCGACGCCGCCGGGCAGGCCCTCGGATCGGGGTGCGGCTCGTTCGGACCGGGCGGTGCAGCCGGGACCGGGGTCGCGGCCGACGACCGGCGCCGATCCGGCGGTGTGGCAGCATCCGCCGTCGAACCCCTTCCGGCAGAGCAACGACCACCTGCGGCCCGACGGCACCCCGCCGGCGCAGCCCGGTGCGCCGCGCGGTCCGGGCCTCGCGGCCCAGCCGGGTGCGCTCCGTGGCCCGGTACCCCGGGGCCCCGCCGGGCCGGTCGGTTCGCCCGGATCGGGACGTCCCGCGGCCAACCGGCTGCCCGTGGCGCTGGCGATCATCGCGGTGGTGTTGCTCATCGCGATCGTCGTCGTGTTCCTGGCGCTGTGAACCGGTGGCCGGCGCCGCCGTGGTACCACAGTTGTCCCATGCGTCACGACCCGGAGTGGCACCCCGGAGGTGTCGGTACACGCGCCTAGAGTGGACCCGGAATCGGACCCGGCACACCGAGCGTCATCGGAGACCCTCCCGTGCCCGACGGCCACCGATCGAACCGACATCTGACGACTGAACCGACATCTACAGACTGATCTCGACAGAAGAGGCGCCGTGACGGACTCGTTTGTACACCTGCACAACCACACCGAGTACTCCATGCTCGACGGTGCGGCGAAGGTGTCCCCGTTGTTCGCCGAGGCCAGACGCCTGGGGATGACCGCGATCGGTATGACCGACCACGGGAACATGTTCGGCGCCAGCGAGTTCTACAACACCGCGGTCAAGAACGACATCAAGCCGATCATCGGCATCGAGGCCTACATCGCACCCGGTTCGCGCTTCGACACCAAACGAATCCAGTGGGGTACGCGCGAGCAGAAGAGCGACGACGTCTCCGGCTCGGGTGCGTACACGCACATGACCATGGTCGCGGAGAACGCGACCGGCCTGCGCAACCTGTTCAAGCTGTCGTCGCTGGCGTCGATCGAGGGGCAACTCGGCAAGTGGTCGCGGATGGACGTGGACCTGATCGCCGAGCACGCCGAGGGGATCATCGCGACCACGGGGTGCCCGTCCGGTGAGGTGCAGACGCGTCTGCGGCTCGGCCACGATCGCGAGGCACTCGAGGCCGCGGCGAAGTGGCAGGAGATCTTCGGCAAGGACAACTTCTACCTCGAGTTGATGGAGCATGGACTCGAGATCGAGCGGCGCGTGCGCGACGGTCTGCTCGAGATCGGCCGCAAGCTGGGCATCAAGCCGATCGTCACCAACGACTGCCACTACGTGACCAAGGAGCACGCCGCCGCGCACGAGGCGCTGCTGTGCGTGCAGACCGGCAAGACCCTCTCCGACCCGACCCGGTTCAAGTTCGACGGCGACGGTTACTACCTGAAGTCCGCGGCCGAGATGCGCGAGCAGTGGGATTCGATCGTGCCGGGGGCGTGTGACAACACCCTCGAGATCGGCGAGCGCGTCCAGTCCTACAAAGAGGTCTTCACCCACCGCGACCGGATGCCGGTCTTCCCGGTGCCCGACGGCGAGACCCAGCAGACCTTCCTGCGCAAGGAGGTCGCGAAGGGCCTCGCGGAGCGTCGCTTCGCCGGCACCGAGGTGCCCGAGGAATACCTGCGCCGCGCCAACTACGAGCTCGACGTCATCATCCAGATGGGGTTCCCGGCCTACTTCCTCGTCGTCGGCGACCTCATCCGCCACGCTCTCGAGGTCGGCATCCGGGTGGGGCCGGGCCGTGGCTCGGCGGCCGGCTCCCTCGTGGCCTGGGCGCTGGGCATCACCAACATCGACCCGATCCCGCATGGGCTGCTCTTCGAGCGATTCCTCAACCCCGAGCGCGTGTCGATGCCCGACATCGACATCGACTTCGACGATCGTCGTCGAGGCGAGATGGTGCGGTACGCGACCGACCGGTGGGGCAGCGACAAGGTGGCCCAGGTCATCACCTTCGGAACCATCAAGACGAAGGCCGCGATCAAGGACTCGGCGCGCGTCCAGTTCGGTCAGCCCGGGTTCGCCATCGCCGACCGCATCACCAAGGCTCTCCCGCCGCCCATCATGGCCAAGGACATCCCGGTCTGGGGCATCACCGATCCTGAACACGAGCGGTTCGGCGAGGCCGCCGAGGTCCGGACGCTGATCGAGACCGACCCGGACGTCAAGAAGATCTACGACACCGCGATCGGGCTCGAGGGACTGATCCGCAACGCGGGCGTGCACGCCTGTGCGGTGATCATGTCGTCAGAACCCCTCACCGACGCGATCCCGGTGTGGAAGCGTGCGCAGGACGGCGCGATCATCACCGGCTGGGACTATCCGTCGTGTGAGGCCATCGGCCTGCTCAAGATGGATTTCCTCGGGCTGCGCAACCTCACCGTCATCGGTGACGCCCTGGAGAACATCAAACTGAACCGGGGCATCGACCTCGACCTCGACGCACTTCCGCTCGAGGACCCCAAGACCTACGAGTTGCTCGCGCGCGGTGACACCCTGGGCGTGTTCCAGCTCGACGGCGCGGCCATGCGCGACCTGCTGAAGATGATGCAGCCCACCGGGTTCGAGGACATCGTCGCAGTTCTCGCGCTGTACCGTCCGGGTCCGATGGGTGTGAACGCCCACACCGACTACGCCAAGCGCAAGAACGGTCTGCAGGACATCCGGCCGATCCATCCGGAGCTGGAGGAACCGCTCAAGGAGATCCTGTCGGAGACCTACGGCCTGATCGTCTACCAAGAGCAGATCATGCAGATCGCGCAGAAGGTCGCCGGGTACTCGCTCGGACAGGCCGATCTGCTGCGTCGCGCGATGGGCAAGAAGAAGAAGGAGATCCTCGACGAGGCCTACGACGGCTTCGCGGAGGGCATGCGCACCAACGGCTTCTCGCAGGCCGCGATCACCGCGCTGTGGGACACCGTCCTGCCGTTCGCCGGCTACGCGTTCAACAAGTCGCACGCCGCGGGCTACGGACTGGTGTCGTTCTGGACCGCCTACCTCAAGGCGAACTACCCCGCCGAGTACATGGCCGGGCTGCTGACCTCGGTCGGCGACGACAAGGACAAGGCGGCGATCTATCTCGCCGACTGCCGCAAGCTCGGGATCACCGTGCTACCGCCCGATGTCAACGAGTCGCAGCGGAACTTCGCCGCGGTCGGCAAGGACATCCGGTTCGGTCTGGCGGCGATCCGCAACGTCGGGTCCGGGGTCGTCGGGTCGATCATCTCGGCGCGCGAGGAGAAGGGGAAGTTCACCAACTTCTCCGACTATCTCGGCAAGATCGACGTGACAGCCTGCAGCAAGAAGGTGACCGAGTCGCTGATCAAGGCGGGGGCGTTCGACTCCCTCGGACATCCGCGAAAGGGCCTGTTCCTCGTGCACGGCGAGGCCGTCGAATCGGTCATCGGCACCAAGAAGGCCGAGGCGATCGGACAGTTCGACCTCTTCGGCGATGCCGGTGGAGCCGACGACTCGATGGCCGAGGTGTTCGCGGTCAAGGTGCCCGAGGAGGAGTGGGACACCAAGCACAAGCTCGCCATCGAACGAGAGATGTTGGGGCTCTACGTGTCCGGCCACCCGTTGAGCGGCGTCGAACATGCGATCGCCGCGCACACCGACACGTCGATCTCGACCCTGCTCGAGGGGAACGTCGCCGACGGCGCCCAGATCACCATCGGCGGCATCATCTCGTCGGTGACGCGACGGGTGAACAAGAAGGGCGAACCGTGGGCCGCGGTCACCCTCGAGGACATGGTCGGCGGTGTCGAGGTCTACTTCTTCCCGCGCGCCTACACCGCATACGGGATGGACATCGTCGCCGACAACATCGTCCTGATCAAGGCGCGCGTGAACCTGCGTGACGACAGCATGATGATCAGCGCGAACGACCTCGCGGTGCCGGACCTGGAAACCGCCGGGGCGACGAAACCCGTTGCCCTCACCTTGTCGGCGCGCCTGTGCACCCCTGATCGCGTGGCCGCCCTCAAGCAGGTGCTGACCCGGCATCCCGGCATGGCCGACGTGCACGTCACCCTGGTCAGTGACAAGCGGCAGACCCAGCTGAAACTGACCGAATCGCTCCGCGTCGCGCCGAGCTCGGCGCTGATGGGGGACCTCAAGGCACTCCTCGGACCCAGCTGTCTGAGCTGAGATGAGGGCGCCCTGGGTGCGCGACTTCCCGTCGCCGTGACCGAGGATTCGGGTCGCCGAACATTTTGCTTCGTCTTCCGCTACACTCGACGACACGTCCGGTGCATGCGAGCAGTGAGGGAGTGATTCGAGATGGCGACCCTGATCGATGTCGACCCGCGCCATCGCGCGCCGCGGGCATCCCGCACCGTCGATGTCCTCGGCGTGCTGTGGCCCGCACACAAGGTCCACGCACTCGTCGCGGCCGCGGCGGTCGCGCTGGTGAGTGTCCTGCTCATCGGGTCGCTCGAGGTGACCGCGTGGGTGAGCGGGCTGACCCTGCTCGCCGTGTGGTGGGGTGAGCGCTACCTGCCCGGGACGGCAGCCGTCGCTCCGGCGTCGAATCCGCCCGGGATCTCATAGATACGCCCGTCGAATCCGGCGCGGAACAATCGTCCCGCCGAGAATCCGCGGTTCCCCCGTCCGTACGACAGGACACTCGAGGTCGGTAGTCCGGCCGCCAGCACGCAATAGCTGCCCGGCGAGGTGACCCGCACGATCTCGCCCGTCGCGTTGAACGGCACGATCGGACGGTCGCGCGAATCCAGGGTCAGTCCGTCCGGAGTCGACGGCGCGCCCACGGTGAGCAGATTCTGCACGACCCGCGGGTTCGCGGTGGAGATCCGGCTGACACCCGGGTTCACGAAGGTCCTCGACACGTAGAGCCACCCGTCGCCGCGACCGAGGACCGCCCCGTTGGCGCTCGGCAGTGCTCCCCAGGCCCCCTGCACGGCACCGTTCGGGCTCACCCGCCCGATGAGATTGCCGAAGTCGTTGGTGGCGTACACGTTTCCGCGGGCCGACACATCCATCCCGTTGGCCGCCGAGAGTCCCGACACCCAGGGGCGCAGCGCGCGGGTGTTGACGTCGAGGCGGGCGATGGACGCGTGCCGCAGCGCGTCGCCGACGAAGACCCGCGGGTCCGCGCCGTACCCGACCAGCAGGGTGCCGCCGGGGGTCCATGCCAGCGCACCCGCTCCGCTACCCCCCGGCACGCGTGCGATCGGAACGGCAGGTGCTCCCGGTCCGGCGAGGCGGTACACGCGACCGGAGATGAGGTCGGTGGTGTAGAGGCGACCGCCCGCGTCGACGGTCAGACCTTCGAGCGCCGCACCGGGGACCGAGCCGACGAGTCGCGCCGGCTGGCCGGCGCCCGCACACACCGGGGCGGCCGCGGCCGGGGCGGGATCCACGGCGGCTGCGAGGCCGACCGCCAATGCGGCGGCCGCACCGAGTGCGGCCAGCCGCGACAGGCGACGCGGGCGAGGTGCGAGAGTTCGACGAGTGATCATGGCTGCTCCCTGGTGGGTGGGACTGGGTCGCCGTCGGTGGTCGCGAATGGGACGGCCGTGGGGGAGATACCCGCCCGGGCCGCGTTCACACGCACCGTCCAGTGTTACGCCACCGAGCGGGAGAATGTGCCGCGATCGCGATTCGACCGGGCGTCGCGACGTCACCGCAACCCGCGACACCTGGACATGAGCCGACAGTGAGAACATGGCTGTCGTGAGTACGCACCACGTCCCGGTCCATCAGCAGGCATTGTCGGTAGACGCGATAGAAGCCGCGTCGATCCGCATCGCCGACGCGGTGGCGCGTACCCCCCTCGAGATCTGCCCGCGGCTGTCGGCCGGCTCCGGTGCCGAGATCTTCCTGAAGCGTGAGGACCTCCAGGCGGTCCGTTCCTACAAATTGCGCGGTGCCTACAACGTGATGGCGCAGCTGTCGGCGGAGGAGCTCGCGCGCGGGGTCGTCGCCGCCAGTGCCGGCAACCACGCACAAGGCGTTGCGTTCGCCTGCCGGAGCATGGGGGTACACGGACGCATCTACGTCCCGACCACCACGCCCAAGCAGAAGCGGGACCGAATCCGTTGGCACGGAGGCGACTTCGTCGAACTCCGGGCCGTCGGGGAAACCTACGACGCTGCTGCGGCGGCCGCTCAGGACGACGTGATGCGCACCGGAGCGGTGTGGATCCACGCGTTCGACGACCCGCGGACCGCGGCCGGGCAGGGGACCATCGCGCACGAGATCGTCGAACAGCTCGGTCGCGTCCCCGACGTCGTCGTCGCGCCGGTCGGCGGCGGCGGATGTCTGGCCGGGATGGCGACCTACTTCCGCGGTATCTCCGACGACGTGACGATCGTCGGCGTCGAACCGACCGGTGCGGTGTCGCTGAGCGCCGCACTCGTCAACGGCGGACCGGTCACCCTCGACGAGATCGATCCCTTCGTCGACGGCGCGGCGGTCAAGCGGATCGGGTCCATCGGACACCGGGTGCTGTCGGACCTGGGTGCGACCGTCACCGACCACCCGGTTCTCGCCGACATCGCCCCGACCCCTGCCGTGCGGGTGGTGCCCGACGAGCGGTTCGCGCCTGTCCCGGGATCGGCACACATCACCCACGTCGACGAAGGTGCCATCTGCTCGGCGATGCTCGAGCTGTACCAGAACGAGGGGATCATCGCCGAACCCGCGGGCGCCCTCGCCGTCGCCGTGCTCGACAAGCTGCAGCTGCCCGCGGACGCCACCGTGGTGTGCCTCGTGTCCGGGGGCAACAACGACGTGTCCCGGTACGGCGAGATCATCGAGCGCTCACTGGTCCACCGGGGCCTCAAGCACTACTTCCTCGTCGACTTCCCCCAGGAGCCGGGCGCATTGCGACGTTTCCTCGACGAGGTGCTCGGGCCCGACGACGACATCACGTTGTTCGAGTACGTCAAGCGGAACAACCGGGAGACCGGTGCCGCCCTGGTCGGTGTCGAGTTGGGGCACCGCGACGGACTCGGCGGGCTCATGGACCGGATGGCCCACTCCCGCCTGCACTGTGAGCGGCTCGAACCGGGTTCCCCGGCGTACGCCTACCTCACGTAGAACGTCGAGGGGGGTCTGTTGCCCACGCCGCCCCGCTGAGATGCGCCCTCGGCAGGATCCGCGGCGACGATGAGTTCGCCTTCTCGGTGGCGCTGTGGTGGGTGGTTTCCTGGGGTGCTTCGTGGTGCAGGCGCGTTTGCGGACGGGGAGCCCGGACGTCGGCCATCCGAACGACTCCCGACCTCCCGGGAACATTCCGGCCCGGGGTCGCCTCCAAGTACATGAACCGCCCAGAAGCACTGCACACCAGCGCTCCACCACTTGGAAGGACACCACCATGAGCACCGAGATCCCCGCCGACGCCGTTCTCGTCGACACCGACGGCGACGGAGCCGTCGACGCCGCCCTCACCGACGTCGACGGTGACGGCACCACCGACGCCATCCTCGACACCGACGGCGACGGCCAGGCCGACTCCATCGCCTACGACACCAACGCCGACGGCGAGATCGACGTCATCGAAGCCGACACCGACGCCGACGGATACACCGACATCGCCGTCGCCGACACCGACGCCGACGGCACCTTCGACACCGCCGTCGACGACGAAGGCAACGTCGAGGTCGGCGACTTCGGCAGCATCGACGGCGGCGACGCCGTCTGACCCCCGCCTGATTCCATAGCCCGAAGCCGCGTGTACCGCGGCTTCGGGCTAGGAATCGTTGTGGGCCGGACTCCGGCGTCCGACGATGACGTTGTGGCCCGGCGAGCTGAGCCCGGTGTCGTCGGATCGGACGGGCTCCCAGGCCGACTCGACGTCGAGGGTGACGGGCACGGTCACCTGTTGATCGCCGGGGATGCACACCACCGACCAGTCGCCGCGGTGCATCGCGAACCAGCCCGCCGCCTCGTCGAAGTCGACGGACACCGAGCCGAAGGTCGGATCATGCAGTGCTGCTTCGGCTTTCCGCAACGCGATCAGGGTCCGGTAGAAGTCGAGCACACGTGCGTGGTCGGGCCGATCGAGTTCGGTCCAGTCCAGCTTCGACCGCTCGAAGGTCGCCGGGTCCTGCGGATCGGGCACATCGTCGCTGTCCCAGCCGTGCTCGGCGAATTCCGACTTGCGTCCCTCGGCGGTCGCCCGGCCGAGTTCCGGTTCCGGGTGGGAGGTGAAGAACTGGAAGGGCGTCGCCGCGGCCCACTCCTCGCCCATGAACAGCATCGGGGTGAAGGGGGACAGCAGGACCAGTGCCGCCTTGATCGCCAGCTGTCCGCCGTCGAGGTAGGCACTCGGACGGTCGCCGATGGCGCGGTTGCCGATCTGGTCGTGATTGCAGGTGTAGGCGAGCAGGGCCGAGGCGGGCACCGTGCCGGTCGGGATCGGCCGCCCGTGATGGCGTCTGCGGAACGACGAGTAGGTGCCGTCGTGGAAGAAGCCGCCGGTGAGGACTTTCGCGAGGCACTCGTAGCTGCCGAAGTCGGCGTAGTACCCCTGCCGCTCGCCGGACACCAGGGTGTGGATCGCGTGGTGGATGTCGTCGTCCCACTGCGCGGTGAGCCCGAGTCCGTTGGCGGTGCGCGGCAGGATCATGCGGGGATCGTTCAGGTCGCTCTCGGCGATCAGCGACAGGGGGCGCCCTAGCTCGGCGGCGAGATCATCGGTCGCGGCGGCGAGCTCCTCCAGGATGTGGACGGCGCGGTGGTCGGCGAGCGCATGAACGGCGTCGAGGCGCAGTGCGTCGACGTGGAACTCGGAGAACCACCGCAACGCGGTTCCGATGATGAAGGCGCGCACCTCGTCGGAGTCCGGATCGGACAGGTTGACCGACGACCCCCAGGACGTCGTGCCCTCGCTGAGGTAGGGCCCGAAGTCGGGTAGGTAGTTGCCGGACGGTCCGAGGTGGTTGTACACGACGTCGAGGACGACGCCGAGCCCCTTGGCGTGGCAGGCGTCGACGAACCGGGCCAGCGAGGCGGGACCGCCGTAACTCTCCTGGACCGCGTACCAGCCGACGCCGTCGTAACCCCAGTTGTGGTCGCCGTTGAACGCGTTGACCGGCATCAGTTCGACGAAGTCGACCCCCAGGTCGACGAGATGGTCGAGTCGGTCGATCGCGGAGTCGAGTGTGCCCGCGGGTGTGAACGTACCCAGGTGCAGCTCGTAGACGACCGCACCCCGGATGTCGCGGCCGGCCCACGCGGCGTCGGTCCAGGTGTCGGCGTCGACGGTGAACAGCGCGGACAGTTCGTGCACCCCGCCCGGCAGGCGCACGGCGCGCGGATCCGGACGCGGCGGCCCACCGTCGACCGAGAAGCCGTAGCGGAGTTCGTCCTCGCCGTCGGCGGCCGGTGCGGCATCGACCTGCCACCACCCACCCCGCGCCGCCGACATCGCGATCCGACTCGGCCCCGACCCCGTCCCCGTCGTGGTCACGAGCTCGACGACCTGCGCCGTCGGCGCCCAGACGCGGATCTCGTCCAGCGACCGCGGTGCTCGGTAGGGACCCTCAATGGAACGAAGTGGTAGGTTTTGTTCCCGTTGGTCGGCCGACCAAGTTATTGTGCTCTGGGCAACAGCGGTATCGGTCGGGGGATTCGTCACATCATGCAAGGTATGTCGGACCTCGGACAGGCGCAGTCGGGCGCTACTGTGAGGCCGGACACATTTCGACCACGAGAATGGGGTATGTTACCCGCGGCGCTCCTGCCCACGGGGGGCACGCGAAGAGGTTCTGCGGAAACGAGGACGCGCGTCGGCGACGACGAGCGCGATCGCGACCTGACGGCCGGTGAACGGGTAAGCCGAGACGCAAGGGTAGGGATTGAGCACTAACGCAGTCACCTCGGACGACGAGGAGGTGGGTCGCAAGAGACCGGGGGCGGTTCGGTCGTGGTATGACGGCCATATCGTCGCCTCGTTCGACACCTTCGGACGCCAGCTCGGCATGTTCGTCGAGGTGTTCCGGACGCTCTTCGTCGATCTCTTCAAGCGACGCTTCCCGTTCGGCGAGTTCGTCCGGCAGTGCGCCTTCATGGCCAGCACCTCGGTCTTCCCGACGCTCCTCGTCGCCATCCCGATCGGCGTCATCGTGTCGATCCAGGTGTCCAACATCGCCGGTCAGGTCGGTGCGACCTCGTTCTCCGGTGCCGCCACGGGCCTGGGCGTGATCCGGCAGGGCGCCCCGCTGGTCACCTCGTTGCTCCTGGCCGGTGCCGTCGGTTCGGCCATCGCCGCCGACCTCGGCTCGCGCACCATCCGCGACGAGATCGACGCGATGCGCGTCATGGGCGTCAACCCGATCGAGCGCCTCATCTCGCCTCGACTGCTCGCCACCATGGTGGTCAGCTTCCTGCTCTGTGGCTTCGTCTGCTTCGTCGGGTTCATCACCGGTTACGTCTTCAACGTCTACTTCCAGGGCGGGACACCGGGCAGTTACACCGGCACCTTCGCGTCCTTCGCGACCACCTCCGACCTGATGTTCGCGTTGGCCAAGGCCGTCATATTCGGCGCGATCGTGGCGATCGTCGCCTGCGATCGCGGCCTCTCGACGAAGGGCGGGCCCGCCGGCGTGGCCAACTCGGTCAACGCCGCCGTCGTCAACTCGGTCCTGCTGCTGTTCACGGTGAACGTGATCCTGACGCAGCTGTTCACGATCCTGTTCCCGGCGAAGGTGGTGTGAGATGACCGCGTCACGGTATGTGCCTCCGGCCCTGCGGCCGCTCGAGGCCGCCAAGTCGGTGTACCGCGGTCCGCGTGATGCGCTCGCCGCGATGGGCCACCTGATCACCTTCCTGGTCCGGTCCATCGTTGCGGTGCCGCTGGCGTTCCGCCACTACAGCAAAGAGGTCTGGCGTCTCCTGGCCGACGTGGCGTGGGGCAACGGTGCCATCGTGGTCGGCGGCGGCACCGTCGGCGTCATGGTGATCCTCGGGATCATGGGTGGCGCGACGGTGGGGATCGAGGGCTACACCGCCCTCAACCTGCTCGGCATGTCGCCGGTGACCGGTGGTCTGTCCGCATTCGCGACGACCCGTGAGATCGCGCCGCTGCTCGCCGCCACCGCGTTCACCGC
The DNA here is from genome assembly GCF_000143885.2 of Gordonia sp. KTR9. Lineage (NCBI taxonomy): Bacteria > Bacillati > Actinomycetota > Actinomycetes > Mycobacteriales > Gordoniaceae > Gordonia > Gordonia sp. KTR9. The sequence goes on along the minus strand of NC_018581.1, from coordinate 3,440,529 downwards.
ACAGTCGGGATGCCGGTTCACCGCGCAGTTGGGGTCGATGCGCATCGCGGAGGAGATCGACGCGCTCGAGGCGATCGCGATCCGGCCGCTGCCCTATCTCGTCACCACCCGGATGTGTGCCGCGGTCCTGGCGATCGTGCCGCTCTACTCGGTGTCGCTGGCCGCGAACTACCTCGCCTGCCAGTTCATGTTCATGGTGCAGAGCGGTCAGGGCGGCGGCACCTACCTGTACTACTTCAACCAGTTCCTCGTCTCGTGGGACATGTTGTTCTCGTTCATCAAGGTGATCGTCTTCGTCCTGCTCACGACCTTCATCCAGTGCTACTACGGCTACTTCGCCTCAGGGGGCCCCGAAGGTGTGGGAGTTGCTGCCGGACATGCCATCCGCCTCGCGATCATCGTCATCGTGTTCGCGAATCTGGTCATGACACTCGTGTTCTGGGGCACTTCGCCCGGAATCAAGATCTCGGGATGAGGGGGAGACCGTGAACATCGCGACCGACGGACGTAATCCCTCACTGCTGCAGTACGTGCTGCGGGGCGTCGCCTTCCTGCTCGTCCTGCTCGTCATCTTCGTGCTGCTCTTCATGCGTTACCAGGGGACGTTCAGCAAGACGGTGGCCGTGACCGCCGACCTCGTCGATGTCGGCGACGGCCTCTCCAACGGCGCCGACGTCCGGTACAACGGGCTCATCGTCGGGACGGTCAAGTCCATCGCCGTCGACGACGACTCGCAGGCCGACGCCGCCCGGCTGATCAAGAACGTGGGCATCGACATCGAGCCCGCCCAGGCCGAGGGGATCCCCGCGTCGGTGACCGCGCGGACGGTTCCGTCGAACCTGTTCGGCGTCAACTCCGTCGAACTGGTCCCGCCCGCCGAGGTGGGCACCGACCGGTTGTCCGCGGGGGATGTGATCCCGGCCGACAAGTCGCTCGAGACGATCAAACTGCAGGACGCCCAGAACGAGCTGAAGCAGATCCTCGACGCCGTACCGCCGGAAGAACTCGCGCAGGTCCTCGGCACCATCGCCGACGCACTCAAAGGCGGCGGATCGGTGTTCGGGTCGTTCGTCGGTGTGTTGCGGAACTACTTCGACTCCATCAACGCCCAGTTTCCGCCGGGCGCGCCTCCCGGTTTCGACAATTTCGACGCCGCGCTCACCGGACTGTCGCAGTCGGCGCCGCAACTCCTCGACACGTTGGGGCGCAGTGTGATCCCGGCGGTGACGCTCGCGGAGAAGCAGCGTGACCTGACCGCTGTGCTGACGGCGAGCCAGGGACTGATCGATCAGACCCAGTTGCTCTTCGCACGCAACGGCGACGGCGGCCAGCGCATCGTGACCGATCTGAACCGGATGCTGGGTGCGCTTGTCCTGGAACCGAACTCGCTGCCCCAGGGCGTGATCGCACTCAACAATCTGGCCGCTCGGGTGCTGACGGTGTTCACCGGCACCAACGGGCACGTACAGCTCAACATCGGGGTCAGTTTCGGCGCCTTCCAGCGCTACACCCGGCAGAACTGTCCGGTGTACGACGGCGGCCCCTACGGAACCCTGCGCGGTCCGGGGTGCGTCGGGCCGGGAACGGGGACCGGGCCGACGATGTCGGGTCCGCTGTCGATCTATCCCTCCGACGGAATGCGCCGCAACAAGCCGGTCGGCAACGTGACCACCGATGCCGACAACAAGACCCTCGGCACGGTGTTGCGCCGCACCCCGTCGGCAGCCGACACGATCATGCTGGGACCGCTCGTCCAGTCGCTCGACGTGCGGAACGCCACCGGGCCCGGTGGCGGCGACGGCCAAGGAGGGGGACGATGAGCGCGGCTTCGGGGTCGATCCGCAAACCGCTGATCGGGTTCACGATCTTCGGCATCGCAGCATTGCTGGTCACCTACGTGATCTTCTCGACGCTGGAACGTTCGGTGCCGGGATCGACCAACAGCTACACCACCTACTTCGGTGATGCGTCGGGTCTCGCGACGGGCGATGACGTCCGCATGGCCGGCGTCCGCGTCGGCCGGGTGGACCAGATCGAACTCGCCGACGGCCGCGCCCGGGTCTCCTTCGAGGTGCAGAACAACCAGCAGGTGTTCACCAACACCCGCGCGGCGATCCGCTACCAGAACCTCATCGGCCAGCGGTATCTGAACCTGACACTGGTCCCGGACCGGGAGAGCCGACCTCTCGACCCGGGGTCGACGCTGCAGCTGCCCTCCGAGGATTCCTTCGACGTCACCACCCTGCTGGCCGGATTCCAGCCGGTGTTCGAGACCCTCACCCCGGAGCAGGTCAACGCCCTGTCCGAGGGATTGATCCAAGCGTTCCAAGGCAATTCGGTGTCGCTGAGCTATACGGTCGCCGAGGTCGGACGGCTCGCTGAGGACACCGCCAATCGTGACGTCGTGCTCGGTGCGATCATCAACAACCTGAGTGTGGTGATGCGTGACCTCTCGCGGCAGGGCGGCCAGCTGGGCACCGTGATCGAGTCGATGTCGGCGCTGATCGCCAACCTCAACTCCAACTCGGCGGCCTTCGGTAGCGCGGTGACCGACATCGGCCGGACCGCAAGCGGTTTCGCCGACGTGCTGAGTGAGAGCCGGCAGAGCCTCGCCGACGCCGCGACGGACGGCCGGATCGCCACCAACACGCTGATCAGCAACGGCGCCAAACTCGATCGGATGGCGGTCGACGCCCCGGTCTTCCTCGGTCATTTCCCGCTCGTGCTCGGTGAGGGCGCTTACTTGAACATCTATGCATGTGATCTCGACGTCGCGATCGGTGACGTCCTGCTCCCGCCCGGGATCTTCAACAAGATCGGTGGCACGAGTCACTCGGTGGTGTGCCGATGAGCTGGTTCCGCAGAAGTTTTCGCAACAACCGGCGGGTGTGGTCCGGGGTGATCGGTGCCGTCGTCATCGTCGCCCTGTTGCTGGGCGTGACGGCCCTCGCGAGCGCACATCTGGGCAAGCAGACACTCACCGCCGACTTCGCCCAGGCCGGCGGTATCCGGCCTGGGGACAAGGTCCGCGTCGCCGGCATCGACGTCGGCGAGGTCACCGGCACCGAACTCGCCGGGCAGCACGTGGCCATCACCATGAAGGTCGACAGCGACGTCCGGGTGACGGCCAACGGCTCGGCGGAGATCAAGATGTCCACGCTGCTCGGTCAGCGCTACATCGATGTGTCGCTGGGGGATTCACCCGAGGACGCGCCCGACGGACACATCGGGAAGACCGCCGTGCCCTACGACCTGCAGCGCACCATCGAGGCGGGGGCGCCGATCCTGACCGGCATCGACGACAAGACGCTCTCCGAGAGCATCCGGACGCTCAACCGGCAGCTCGCCGGTGTACCGGCCATCACCGAGCCGACCTTCGAGGCGCTCACCCAGATGTCGAAGGTCATCACCAATCGCAAGGACCAGATCAATCAGTTGATCGCCGACACCAAGACGATCACCAGCATCGTGGACGACAACCAGGCCCAGCTCGCCGTGATCGTCGGGCAGGGGCGCGACCTGACCCAGAAGATCGTCGCGCGTGAGGAACTGGTCACCCGGATGCTCGACGGCATCGCCGAACTCACCGAGCAGGCGACCGCGGTGGCCGGCGAGAACGCGAATCAGTTCGCGCCGATCATGGCGAACCTGAACACGATCACCCAGGGGCTGGAGAAGAACCGCAACAATCTCCGCAAGTTGCTGGAGGTCCTGCCGGTGACCGCACGCCTGACCAACAACGTCATCGGTGACGGGCCCTACGCGAACGGCTACCTGCCGTGGGGCATCTTCCCGGACAACTGGCTGTGCCTGGCCCGGGTGGTGGACGGATGCTGAGCGCGGACACGAGGACAGGTACGACGATGCGCGCCAACGGACTTCGCCGCCCGATCCTGCTGGTCGGGGTCGCACTGCTCGGCATCCTCGGGCTCTCGGGTTGCTCGATGATCCCGGGGAGCTGGAAGGCGGCGGTCGGACAGGCGATCGAGGTCACGGCCTACTTCGACAACGTCGCCGGCCTCTACGTGAGCAACGACGTCGCCGTCCTCGGCATGCCGGTCGGCCAGGTCACCGCGGTCGAGCCGCAGGGCGACCGGGTGAAGGTGACCATGACGATCGACAGCGACGTACCGGTCCCGGCCGACGCGACCGCGGCGATCGTCAACACCTCGATCGTCACCACCCGGCACGTCGAACTGTCACCCGCCTACGACGGCGGACCGAAGCTCGAGGACGGGTCGGTCCTGAAGGAGACGAAGGCCCCGGTGTCGGTCGGCGAACTGTTCGACGCCATCGACGGTCTGGTCGTCGCCCTCAAGGGCGAAGGCGCCGGACCCGGCCCCCTCGCGGAGATGATCGACATCACCTCCGGCATCGCCACCGGCAACGGCGACGAGATCCGCGCGGCACTGGACGAACTCGGCGGGGCGTCGGATGTGGTGGCGGGCAACAGCGATGCCCTCGTCGACATCCTCGAGACCATCGAGGGGCTGACCACGACTCTCGTGCAGAACTATCCGAAGATGACCGCGTTCTCGAAGTCCGTCAACGAGGTGTCGGAGCTGCTGGGCGACCAGGCGCCGGGTCTGCTCGCGACGTTGGGGAACCTCAACCAGACCCTGCAGAACACGACCGTGTTCCTGCAGAACAACACCAACACCATGTCGGTGTCGTTCGACCGGCTCGCGGCGCTGACCGCGAACCTCAGCGACTATTCGCGGCAGGTCGTGGAGACCATCGACGTCGGGCCGCTGCTCTTCCAGAACCTGAGTAACTCCATCTCGGCCGAACAGGGCGCGTGGCGCGCGCAGGTGCTGCTCGACAAGTCCCTCGTCGACAACGAACTGCTCGCCGAGTTCTGTGAGGCGATCAATCTGCAGAAGGACGGCTGCCGGACGGGCAAGCTCAAGGACTTCGGGCCCGATCTCGGTATCTACTCGGCGATGCTGGAGTTGACGAAATGAGAACGGCGACGATGCACTCGCTGGACCGCGCGGGATCGGCCGGGCGTCCGTCGCCGGCGCCCTCGCGCCGCGGCGTCCGCCGGGGCGGCGTGCTCGCGGTGTTGCTCGCCGCCCTGATGGGACTCACCGGCTGCGGACTGCTCCCGAGTCTCACGGTCGAACAGATCCCACTGCCCGCACCTGGCGGCATCGGGGACTCGATCACGCTGACCGCGAACTTCGACAACGCGCTGAACCTGCCGACGCGAGCGAAGGTGAAGCTCAACGGAAACGACGTCGGGCAGGTCACCGACCTCGTCGCCAAGGACTACACCGCCGTGGTGACGATGGAGGTCAGCAAGAAGACCAACCTCCCGGTGGGCACGGGCGCCGAGCTGCGCCAGGCGACGCCCCTGGGCGACGTGTTCGTCGCGTTGCTGCCGCCGATCGAGGCGAAGGACGGTCTGATGGTCGACGGTGACACCCTCACCGGCCCGACGTCGGCCGCCGCGACGGTCGAGGATCTGCTGATCAGCATGAGCGGGGTCGTGGACAGCGGGTCGCTGAACTCACTGACCATCATCCTCACCGAACTGAGCAGTGCGGTCGCGACGAACCCGTCGGACCTCAACGGCGCGATCCGTGGCATGACGACCGGCATCCGGAAGCTCAACCAGAGTTCGGCCGCGGTCGATCGATCGCTGGCCACCACGCGTGTGCTCACCGGACAACTCGCCGACGGGCGCGCGCAGATCATGGCGTCGATCAACAAGCTGGGTCCGGCGCTGGAGTCGCTGAACGGGCAGATCGCCACGATCCTGACCACTCTGGACAAGACCCAGCAGGTCACCGCCGCCACCAACGATTTCCTCGACACCGACCAGGACAATCTCGTGGAGATGCTCGGTCATCTGTCGACCGTGCTGGCCGGCCTCCGTCAGGCCGCCGGCCCGCTCGGATCGCTGGCCGACAACCTGCACACGCTCACGCCGAAGTGGGTCAAGTCCACGCCGGGTAGCGCGGCGGCCGTGTCGTCGAAGGTTTACTGGCTCAGCCCGGGCGTCGGATTCGACTCGGCGAGCAGGTTGCCCGAGATCCAGGACGTCGACGAGGGTTCGGCGGCGTTGCAGCAGACACTGACCCGCCTGCTGGCGCGGATCACCGGGACAAGGGGGTGTTGCGGATGAGCGGCGTGTTCGGTGTCCTGCGCAGGAATTCGGTACTCGTCGGCAACATCGCCCTGGTGCTGGTGATGGTCGTCGGACTCGGCTACCTCGCTCTCGGTGTCCTGCGGTGGCAGCCGTTCGCCGACAAGTACTCGCTCACGATCGAGTTCCCCATCTCCGGTGGCCTGCAGGAGACCTCGGGCGTCACGCTGCGCGGTGCGCGCGTCGGCGACGTGGACACCGTTGGGGTGCAACCGGATTCGGTCAAGGTCGTGGTCACGGTCGACGACCGGTACAAGATCAACCGCGACAGCACGGTGGCGGCGCTGGGTCTGTCGGCAGCGGGGGAGCAGTACGTCGACTTCCAGCCGGCGACCTCGGACGGCCCCTACCTGAAGGACGGCGACGTCATCCGGGCCGACCAGACCGAGGTGACCGTGCCGTTCTCGCAGCTGCTCGAGTCCTCGCTGGAACTGATCAATCAGATCGATCCCGCGAAACTCCGTTCCGCCGTGGACAATCTGAAGATCGCGCTGTACAACGAGGACGGCACCAACGACCTGTCGGTGATCTTCGACTCGGGTGGCACCATCTTCGCGAAGCTGTACACGGCGCTGCCGGAGACCACCAAGTTCATCCAGAACGCGGGCACCATCTTCAAGACGACCGCGCAGATCCAGCCCGACCTCGGCACGACGGTGGCCGGTCTGAGCACTCTGGTCAACGCGGCAGCCGCGTCCGATCAGGAACTCCGTGAACTCCTCGACCGGGGCCCGTCGCAGTTCACGAGCCTGGCCGGGTCCATCAACCAGCTGACCGATCCGATCACCGACGTGACCAAGCAGTTCGTCGACATCGCCGAGCAGGGTGCACTCCGTGCGCCGGCTCTCGCGACGCTGTTCCCCGCCATCCGCGATGCCAGCGTCAAGAGCCTCACCATGTTCCACGACGGTGCATGGTGGGCGTTCGGATCGGTGTACCCGCGCCCGAGCTGCAACTACCCGGTCACACCCCGCCGGCCGACGCAGATCCTCGAGCTGACCATCCCGACCAATCTGTACTGTGTGACCGAGGATCCGCGCCAGCAGATCCGCGGCTCGGCCAACGCGCCGCGGCCGCCCGGTGATGACACCGCGGGACCGCCGCCGGGCTACGACCCGAACGCCCGTACCGTTCCGCTCGACAAGTGATGGGCCGCTCGACGACTGACGGCCACTCGACGACGACAGACAAGTTGCGTGACCTGTAGATGACTGACCGGAATGACCCTGACGTGAACCCGACGACCGAGAGCGAGGCGGACACCGCGTCCCCCGACACCTCCGCCGTCGCATCCGGCCCCACCGACGCGGTGACGGACGACGACACGGCGACGGACGAGACGGACGCGGCGGACGCGAGCAGTACCGGCGCGTCGCCGGCACCGCGTGGGAAGTCCGCCCGCCGGACCGGTTCCTCGACACCCGTCTCGAAGCCCGCCGCGGCCGACGACGCCTCGACCGAGAAGGGCGAGTCTCCGGCCGCGTCCCCGAAAGACGACGCGGGGCGTCGGGAGATCTCCTTCACGGTCACCGGCCGCGGGATCAAGAAGGTCCTCGCCGCCGTCGTGGCTCTCGCGCTGGTCGCGCTCGTCGCGTTCCTGGGCTGGCGCGCGTACGACCTCCAGCGGGAGGCCGATGCCTTCGCCGATTCGAAGGTGGCCTCGGCCGACTTCGTCACCAAGCTGGTCACCACCCTCAACGCCGACAACGCGGGCAACTCGAAGGAACTGCTGGGGCCGCTGTCGACCGGGGAACTGCGCACCCGCCTCGAGCAGGAGCGTGCCGACACCGAGGCGAACGTCGAATCCCTGAACATCGAGGTGTCCTCGACGATCAGTGTGGTCGCCGTGGAGACCGTCGATGCCGACACCGCCAAGACGGTGGTGATGGCCGAGGTGACGGGCCGCAGCGTCAAGCTGCCGAGCGGCGGCACGAGCCTGATGGTGTTCCGCCTGGACCTCAGCAAGGAAGACGGCAAGTGGCTGGTGTCGAAGGTCGACGGCCCGCCGGGAAGCCCCAGCGGCCAGATCGATCCGTCGCAATCGCTCCCGGGCGCCGGGGGCGCACCGGCACCGCAGCCGTCGCCGGCACTGCAGCCGGCACCACAGCCGGCTCCCGCTCCGGCCGGCTGACCCGCGTCAGTCCCGCACGAGGATCGCGACCGGGTGCTCGCCCCGCGCGGCGCCCAGGTCGACCGCCCCTTCGTACACGGCCCCCGATCGTTCGTCACGCCACCGCGATCCCGCGGGCAGCGTGATCGACGTGGCGGTCGCGGCCTCGTCGTCGAGGCTGTGGGTGAACCGCGCGGTGAGTACGACCACCGACGGGCCGTCGTCGGTGCCGCGCGCGAACGCGATGGTGTGGTCGGCGGCGGGTCCGTCGGCGGTCAGTCGCTCATAGGTCCCCGAGACACCGAACGCATCCGGGTGCGCGGCACGGACCCGTAGTGCGTCCCGCACGAGTCTGGTCTTGGGGTGGTCGGTCGACCGTCCGAAGTCGACCGGTCGTCGATTGTCGGGATCGACGAGGGAGTCCTCCCACCATTCGGTGCCCTGATAGATGTCGGGCACCCCGGGGCCGAGAATCGCAATCGCCTTGCGCGCGAGTGCTTCCTGCTCCCATGCGGAGGCAATCCGATCGACGAGTTCGGAGACCGCGGTCGCGATGTCTCCGGTGGTGACCTGGCCGATCCAGTTCTCGACCGCGGTCTCGAACTCCTCGTCGACCTCGGTCCACGTGGTGCGGAGTCCGGCCTCGCGGGTCGCCTTGCGGGCGTACTCCACCAGTCGTCCGCGCAACTCGTCGGTGACCCGACCGTCGGTCGGCCAGACCCCGACGATGTTCTGCAGCAGGAAATAACCGGTCAGGTCATCCGGCACGGCGGTGTCGCGCCAGATGGTCTCGACGAGCTGGGACCACCGGTCGGGGACCTGTGCGAGCACCGCGATGCGCGCACGCACGTCCTCACCGCGTTTGGTGTCGTGGGTCGACGTCGCCGTCATGGCCAGCGGCCACTGTGCGGCGCGCTCGGTGTTGTGCCGGTGGAACTCGGTGAGCGACAACACCGGATCGGCAGGGTCGCCGCCGACCTCCTGGGCGGACACCAGCCTTGCCGTGCGGTAGAACAGGCTGTCCTCGACACTCTTCGCGGTCACCGCGCCGCAGGTCTGCGCCAACCGCGACGTCGCCTCGCCGGGAACCGCGGTCTCGCGCACGACGAGATCGAGGGCCGCACGCAGGTCGGGCTTCGCGTCGGCGATGCTCGTCGCCACGGCGAGGAGGCGTGGACGCAACGACGGATAGTCCGCCCGGTACACCCCGAGCGCGGCGATGAGTTCGGTACAGGCGGCGGCGATGAGGTCCGGCTCCACGGCCGGCGATCCGCCACCGCCCGCGGTGAGCGCGCGCACGAGGCGGCGGAGCTCCGCCGGGAACGACTCGCGCACCGTGCTGAGCTTGCGTTCGTGCTCGGCGGCCTCCACCCACCGCGCGTCGCCGGACTCGCCGGTGATCCGTTCGTGCAACTCGGTGAGCTGGGCGACCCCGGCCGGCGCCACGAACACGGCGTCGATGACGCGCATGTGGTCGTAGCCGGTGGTGCCCTCGACCGGCAGGGTCGGTTCGAGCGGCTCGTCCGGCGCCAGGATCTTCTCGATGTAGAGGAGGCGGTCGTCGCCGATGTCGGCGCGCAGGCGGCGCAGATAGTCCTGCGGGTCCCACAGGCCGTCCGGATGATCCACGCGCACACCGTCGATGAGGTCGGCGTCGAGCAAGTCGCGCAGCCACTGATGGGTGGCGTCGTAGACCTCCGGGTCCTCCTGGCGGAGACCGGCGAGCTCGTTGACGGTGAAGAACCGCCGGTATCCGATGAGTCCGCTGTTCCAGGGGACGAGCCGATAGTGCTGGCGGTCGTGGACATCTCGTGGCGTGCCGCCGGGCCGAGTATCCCGGCCGGCGCCGGGCGCGATCGGGAATGCGTGATCGTAGTACCGCAGGTTCCCGTCCTCGTCGATCTCGAGAGGGCTCAGGTCTCCGTCGGCGGCGAGGACGGGCAGCGCCAGCTTTCCCTCGACACCGTTGTCGTCGCCGAAGTCGGCGTCGAAGTAGTTCGCGTAGTCCGACCCGGACCCGTGGCGGAGCAGGTCGGCGAACCACGGGTTGGCGAGCGCGTCCGCCACCCCGGTGTGGTTCGGGACGATGTCGATGATCAGACCCATCCCGCGTTCGGCTGCCGCCGAGCGCAATTCACGCAATCCCTCGACACCGCCGAGCACGGAGGCCACGGCCGGAGGCGGCAACCAGTCGTAGCCGTGCGTCGAACCGGCCGACGCCGTGCCGATCGGGGAGAGGTAGACGTGACTGATCCCCAACTCGGCCAGATGGTCGAGTATCCCGGCCGCGTCGGCGAACCCGAAGTCGCCGTGAAGTTGGAGCCGGTATGTCGCGTGTGGGGTCGGGCGGTTGCTCATGAACTCACGAGGTCTTCCGCAGGACCAGTACGGACCGCGCGCCGACCGTCACCGATTCGCCGGACGCGGCCGTCAGTTCGGTCTCGCCGACGGGGTGGGTGGTGTCGAGCTCACCGACCCATTCGTTGCCGTACCAGTTCGGCGGGAGAGTGAACTCCAGATCCTCGTAGTGGGCGTTGAAACAGATGAAGAAGGAGTCGTCGACGACGAGTTCGCCTCGTTCGTCCTTCTCGCCCAACCCGTTTCCGTTGAGGAACACCGCCAGGCTCTTGCCGAATCCGCTGTCCCAGTCCTCGGCGGTCATCTCTTCGCCGGCCGGGGTGAGCCAGGCGATGTCGAGTGCCTGGTCGCCCCACCGGATCGGTTTCCCGCCGAAGAACTTGCGGCGCCGGAACACCGGATGCCGGGTGCGCAGCGCGATGGCCCTGCGGGTGAAGTCCAGCAGGTCGGCGTTCTCCTCGGCGAGTGTCCAATCCATCCAGGACAATTCGGAGTCCTGGCAGTAGACGTTGTTGTTGCCGTGCTGGGTGCGCCCGATCTCGTCGCCGTGCGCGAGCATCGGCGTTCCCTGCGACAGGAACAGCGTCGCCAGGATGTTGCGCTGCTGTTGTGCGCGCAGAGCGTTGATCTCGGGATCGTCGGTCGGTCCCTCGACGCCGCAGTTCCACGACCGGTTGTGACTCTCGCCGTCCCGGTTGTCCTCGCCGTTGGCCTCATTGTGCTTGTCGTTGTAGGACACCAGGTCCCGCAGCGTGAAGCCGTCGTGGGCGATGACGAAGTTGATACTCGCGAGCGGACGCCGGCCGGTCGCCTCGTACAGATCCGACGATCCGGTGAGCCGGGAGGCGAACTCGCCCAGGGTGGACGGCTCGCCGCGCCAGTAGTCGCGGACGGTGTCGCGGTACTTGCCGTTCCACTCGGTCCACAGCGGCGGGAAGTTGCCCACCTGATAGCCGCCCTCGCCGATGTCCCAGGGTTCGGCGATGAGCTTGACCTGGCTGATGACGGGGTCCTGCTGGACCAGATCGAAGAACGCCGACAGCCGGTCGACGTCGTGGAGTTCGCGCGCGAGTGTCGAGGCGAGGTCGAACCGGAACCCGTCGACGTGCATCTCCAGGATCCAGTACCGGAGCGAATCCATGATGAGCTGCAGTGTGTGTGGATGGCGGACGTTGAGGCTGTTGCCGGTACCCGTGTAATCCATGTACATCTCGGGTTCGTCTTCGACGAGCCGGTAGTAGGCCGCGTTGTCGATGCCGCGGAACGACACGGTCGGACCGAGGTGGTTGCCCTCGGCGGTGTGGTTGTAGACCACGTCGAGGATGACCTCGATGCCGGCGTTGTGGAACTCGCGGACCATCGCCTTGAACTCGGTCACCGCGCTGGCCGGCTGGTCTCGGTTGGACGAGTACTCGATGTGCGGCGCCAGGAATCCGAATGTGTTGTAGCCCCAATAGTTTCTGAGACCCTGATCGCGGAGGACGAAGTCCTGCATGAACTGGTGCACGGGCATCAGCTCGATGGCCGTGATGCCCAGTTCCTTGAGGTGGTCGATGATGACCGGATGGCACAACCCGGCATACGTACCGCGTAGGTATTCGGGGACGTCGGGGTGGGTTGCCGTCATGCCCTTGACGTGCGCCTCGTAGATCACCGTCTGGTGATACGGACGATTGGGCGACCGGTCGTTCTGCCAGTCGAAGTAGGGATTGATCACCACTGAGACCATGGTGTGTCCGAGCGAGTCCAGCTGAGGCATCGGATTGACCGGTTCGGGGTCGGCATCCGGGACATTCTCACCTTCCGGCGGCGCGGTGCCGTCGGAGTCCGGCTGTTCTGTTCCGGACGGAACGGCCTCGTCGGTGTCGGCATCGGACGCCTCGCCGGGATCGGTCGTCTCCGATGTCGTCTCGTCGCCGTCGTCCAGACCGGTGTCGGCGCCCTCCTCGGCCGATGTGTCCTCGCGCGCGGGTTCGTCGCTGTCCTGGGGCGGCGTCGGGAGCGGGTAGGAGAACAGTGATGCGTCACCGTCGAAGTCGCCGTGGAACGCCTTGCCGTACGGGTCGAGCAGGAGCTTGCTCGGGTCGCACCGCAGCCCGCGCGACGGGTCGTACGGGCCGTAGACGCGGAAGCCGTAGAATTGTCCCGGGCCGACGTTGGGCAGATAGCAGTGCCAGCAGTAGCCGTCGACCTCTTCGAGCCGGATGCGGCGTTCGTGGCCCTCGCGGTCGATCAGACACAGCTCGACCGCCTCGGCCACCTCCGAGAACAGCGAGAAGTTCGTTCCCGCACCGTCGTAGGTGGCGCCGAGGGGAAACGGGGTACCCGGCCACACCGGGATCGGGGCCGGCTCCGGTTGGACCAGTGCTTCGGCCTGGATCGGGTCCGACGGCATGGGAACCGGGTCGGACGTGGCACCGCCGCTCGGTGGCGCCGCTGTCGTCGAGGTGGTGTCGAGGTCTGGTACAGCGGGCTTCGGGGTGGAGCCGGGATCGCCCGGCTGTTCACCGGGGGCTGGCGGTTCGGAGTTACCCGCCTTCGGCGACGTCATGGGTCGACCCTAGTCGCGTTGCCGCGGGCGGTCATCTCAGGACGCGGCCGGCCGGCTCGGATGTGGTCTGTCCCACCGGTATGCCTCCGCCGACTGTCGAGCGGTCGCCGATCAGGCCCCGATCGCAGGCGTCGTCACGGGACCTCGGGACCGGCCCAGGGCAGCTGCGCCGCCATCTGCCGACCCAGTTCGTCGGTGAGGCTGCGGACGTAGGTCGCACTCAGATGGTGCGGGTCCTTGTAGACGGTGATGTTGCCGACGATGGCCGGGCAGCGATCGGAGGTGCAGATGCCGTCGGACATGTCGAGTGGGTGGAAGTCGGGCCGCGTCGCGGCCAGTGCGGCGCCGGGGTCCTCGGGCGCGAGCACGGCGGCCCGATTCGATCCGCAACTCTCGGCGTCGCCGCCGTCGGCGAGGCAGATCGGCGTGTCGATGGTGCCCTTCGCGTTCTTCGGCCAGGGTGTGTCGCGCATACCGAGCACCGGCACACCCGCCTCGAGGAAGCGATCGAAGATCGGCACGTAGTCCGGCGGCACCCAGTCGCCGGGTTCGTAGTCCCGCGGCCGGGTCGAGTTCGTCAGGACGGCATCCGGTTTGTCCGCGATGACACGGTCGATGACACGCTGTCCCCAGTCGTAGCACTCGGGGTAGGGCACGCCGCGTTGCTTGGGCACGGGGTTCGTCGACAACGGACACCCCATCTTGAGGTAGGTCGTCACCTTGAAGCCGTTGCGCTTGCCGAGGGTGTCGAGCGCCGAGATCCACATCTCGGCGTGTGAGCCGCCGGCGAGGGCGATGGTGCGCGTCGCGGTGGGGTCGCCGTAGACGCCGACGTGGATCTCGTTGTCGGTGAAGTCGCTCATGTACCCGTCGGTGGAGGTCTCGGGGAAGTCCATGATGACCTCCAGTGCCGACGGCTGCGGGTCGAGGGCGGGTACCGGCCAGCCGTCGAGCAGCGCGCGGGCACCCGGGAACGACCTCGGATCGAGATTCTTCGTGTCGACGACGATGTTGGCGACATGGCGTTCCCACACGGTGATGCCGATGCCGGTGACGAGCGTGCCCACCACGAGGATCGACGTCACGACCGATGTGTAGGACATCCATCGGGAGCGTCCGTCCCGGGTGCCGCGTGTCAGCTCGGATCGGCCGCCCCCGCGCAACGGGTCCTCGATGTAGAGCTTGGTGAGCCATGCGAGTCCGACCGACACCGCGAGGATGACCACGCCCTCGAGGAAGTTCGCATGGTTCTTGTCACGCCAGGTCAGGTAGAAGATCAGCAGCGGCCAGTGCCACAGATACAACGAATAGGCGATGGTCCCGAGCCACACCGGCCACCGGCTCGCCAGCCATCGGTTGGTGACGGGCATCTCGGTGGAGGCGACGGCGTGGGTGCCGTGCGGAGGCTTCTGCAGCGCGGTCGCGCCCGCCCAGATGATCAGCAGCGTGGCACCGACCGGCACGAGCGCCATCGGACCGGGATAGGCGTTCACGCCGTCGATCCAGAACCCGCAGCTGACGATCAGGGCCAGTGCGACGACGGTCGCGATGTTGCGAAGCCAGTTGGGGACACGCAGCGACGGCAGCCAGATCGCCAGCAGGCCGCCGGCCAGCGGTTCCCAGAGTCGCGACAGCGTGTCGTAGTAGTTGTACGGCTGATTGATCGCCAGGCCGCGGTGCGCCCAGTAGAAGGAGGCGAGGGCGACGACGAACACCGCCCCGCCGACGAGGAACCTGATGACCCGGGGGTCGGCGAACGGCCGGGCGACCCGGGCGCCGAGTTTGAGCAGCGCCGCGAACGCGAGGGCGACGAGCAGGGTCAGGACGAAGAACTGGCCCTGCACCGACATCGACCAGATGTGCTGCAGCGGACTGTTCGCCGAACTGGCGGCGAGGTAGTCCTGGGAGTTCTGCGCGAGATACCAGTTCTGGTAGTACAGCGCGCTCGCGATGACCTCGCGCCCGACGTTGGCCCAGCGGGTCTGCGGCAGGATCACCAGCGTCAGGACCGTGACCGCGATGAGCACCGTGAACAGTGCCGGCAGCAGCCTCTTCAGCAGCCGCTTGAGGCGCGGCCAGGGATTGAGCGTGTCGCGGAAGGTGACGTGCGGCGCCTGACTGGCGATCGCGTGGCGCAACAGTGAGCCGACGAAGAAGTATCCCGAGAGGGTGAGGAAGACGTCGACGCCGCCGGAGACCTTGCCGAACCACACGTGGAAGCAGGCGACGAGGGCGATGGCGATGCCTCGCAGGCCGTCGAGGTCGGTGCGGTATGCGGGCGTCGTCGGCGTCGAGGGGGACGACGTCGGCGCCACTACTCGCGTCGTCGATGCCACAGGGCGTGTTCTTTCCGGTGGGGGACAGATCGGTCTCGAGGGCCGAGCCGTGATGACCGGCTAGCAATGTACTCGCCGAAGCTGTGAAATATCGATTCCGACGACTGTGACACTCGCCTGTACCGGTGATTCGGTGCGACCGGGCGGAATCACCGCGAGCGGCGCGTGCGAGCCCCGTCGAGGATGATGGCCAGCCCGTCGCGGAATTCGCCGCCGAAGTCACGACCCGACGGCCCGGTGACGCCGAGGCGCTCCATCTGCGCGCGTGTCTGTTCCTCGATGGTGAGTCCGATGACGAGCTGGCACAGTGCCGTGCTGACCGCCTCGGCGTCGCGCACCGACAGCCCACCGGACGAACCGGCGGCGATGATGTCTGCGGTGATGGCCTTCGACGACAGGCCGCTGGCCCAGCTCGACGAGACGACTTCGGCGCTGTCGGGTACCTCGAGCAGTGCGCTGCGCATCCCGGTGGCGAGCCGATCGAGGCGGTCGTCCCATGCCAGCCCGGTGTCGGGGATCGCGACCGCGGCCAGGATGTCGTCGGCGAGCGCGGCCAGCAGCGTCTGCTTGTTGGGGAAGTGCCAGTACAGCGCGTTGGGGCGGACGCCGAGTTCGGTGGCCAGGCGCCGCATCGACAGGTCGGCCAGGCTGTGCTCGCCCAGGATGTCGCGGGCGGCGCGCAGGACATCGGTCCGACTGTTGCTCACCCGCGTCAGCGTAGTGATCCGCGGATGGGGCATGCACCCCACCCCTGTACACCGTTCAGGAGGGCCTGTACGGTGTTCAGGAATCCTGGACGGTGTCCAGGCCCGGACATCGGCATCCAGGAGGTGCAGAAGTGGATCACGAGGACATCGGTCGCGTCGACGCGGACCACATCTGGCATCCGTACGGCGCGCTGCCCGCGACCACCCGGCCGCTGATCGTGAACTCGGCCGCCGGCGTCCGCCTCGAACTCGCCGATGGACGGTCGGTGGTCGACGGCATGAGTTCCTGGTGGGCCGCGATCCACGGGTACCGCCACCCCCGGCTCGATGCCGCCGCGGCCGCACAGCTCGGCCGGATGTCGCACGTGATGTTCGGCGGCCTCACGCACGAACCCGCCGCCCGCCTGGCGCAGCTCCTCGTCGACATCACTCCGTCGGGCCTGCAGAAGGTGTTCTTCTGCGACTCGGGATCGGTGTCGGTCGAGGTGGCGATCAAGATGGCGCTGCAGTACTGGCGCAGCCGCGGGCAGGCAGGTCGTACGCGCCTGCTCACGTGGCGCGGTGGATACCACGGCGACACCTTCGCCCCGATGAGCGTCTGTGATCCCGACGGCGGCATGCACACGATGTGGTCGGGCGTCCTCGCGAGCCAGATCTTCGTCGACGCGCCGCCGGCCGACTTCCGGGCCGACTACGTCGCCGAACTCGAGCGGACCGTGGCCGCGCACCGCGATGAGCTCGCCGCGGTGATCGTCGAACCCGTTGTCCAGGGTGCGGGTGGGATGCGATTCCACGACGCGGCGTACCTGCGTGCGCTCCGCGAGATCTGCGACCGCCACGACGTCCTGCTCGTGTTCGACGAGATCGCCACCGGATTCGGCCGTACCGGAACGCTGTTCGCGGCCGACGCCGCCCCGGGCGCCGGAGTGGGGGAACCGGGAACGGGCGTCGCACCGGACATCATGTGTGTCGGCAAGGCGCTGACGGGCGGCTACCTGACGCTCGCCGCGACCCTGTGCACCACCGAGATCGCCGACGTGATCAGCGCGGGGGAGGCGGGCGGACTCGCACACGGGCCGACCTTCATGGCCAACCCGCTGGCCTGCGCGGTCGCGGTCGCCGCGGTCGAGCTCCTGCTGGAAGGGCCCTGGGCCGAGCAGGTGTCGGCCATCGAGCGCGGGCTCGCACAGGGGCTCGAACCACTGCGGGATCTCGACGGCGTCGTCGATGTGCGCGTCCTCGGTGCGATCGGCGTCGTCGAACTCGATCGCCCGGTCGACATGGTCGCGGCCACCGATGCGGCCGTCGAGGCGGGGGCCTGGCTGCGGCCGTTCCGCAATCTCGTCTACACGATGCCGCCGTTCATCTGCACGGCCGAGGACATCGAGGTGATCGTGCGCGGGGTGTCCGCGGCGGTGTGCGCGACGGTGGGCGAGCGCGAACTGGCCGGGGTGCGGTCATGACGTCCGTGCAGGCGCAGCAGGACTCGACTGTCGTCACCGGTGGAGAGGTCGGGCTGGCCTGGCTCGCCGAGGCCGCTCATGAGCGGAGCGTGGCCGGGCTGCATCGCAGCCCGCATGTCCGGCGTGCCGGCGCCGGCGAGATCAACCTCGGTTCCAACGACTACCTCGGGTTGTCGACGCATCCCGCGGTCGTCGCCGGCGCCCGAGCTGCCGCGGACCGGTGGGGCGGGGGTGCGACGGCGTCGCGCCTCGTCGTAGGCACCACCCAGGCGCACATCGATCTCGAAGACGATCTCGCCGACTTCCTCGGATTCCCTGCCGCACTCACCTTCTCGTCCGGTTACCTGGCCAATGTCGGCGCCGTGACCGCCCTGGCGAAGCGCGGCGACCTCATCGTCAGCGACACCGGCACCCACGCGTCATTGATCGACGGCTGCCGGCTGTCCCGCGCCCGGGTCGTGGTCGTCGACCGCGGCGATCACGAGGCCGTCCGGCGGGCCCTCGCCGAGCGCACCGAGAGCCGGGCGCTGGTCGTCACCGATTCGGTGTACAGCATCGACGGTCAGCCTGCGCCGGTCGCGGATCTGTACGCGGCGGCACGCGCGCACGGCGCCGTCCTGCTCGTCGACGAGGCCCACGCCCTCGGTGTGCGCGGTCCGGGTGGGCGGGGACTCGTTGCCGAACAGGGTCTCTCGGGTGCGCCCGATCTCGTCGTCACGACGGTGCTGTCGAAATCACTCGGCGCGCAGGGCGGTGTGGTCCTCGGATCGCAGATGGTGCGGTCGCACCTGATCGACTGCGCCCGCACCTTCATCTTCGACACCGGCCTGAACCCCGCGGCGGTGGGCGCCGCGCACGCGGCCCTGGGCATCCTGCGCGCCGATCCCGGGCTCCCGGATCGGCTGCGCGCCAACGCCCGTCGTCTGGCCTCCGCCTGCGGAGCCGACGAGCCCGCGGCCGCCGTGATCTCGATCGTGGTCGGGGATCCGCAGCGTGCGGTCGCGGCTGCGGCGGCCTGCCGGGACCGTGGGGTCCTCGTCGGTTGCTTCCGTCCGCCCTCGGTCCCGGTCGGTACGTCCAGGCTGCGGATCACGGTGCGCGCCGACCTCGATGCGCGGGCCCTCGATCATGTGGCCGCCGTCGTCGACGCGGCCCTGCGCGAAGTCGGTGCGCGATGACCACCCGGGAGCGCGGCACGGTCCTCGCCGTCACCGGGACCTCGACCGACGTCGGGAAGACCGTCGCGACCGCAGCGCTTGCCGCATCGGTACGGCCGGAGCCGGCCGTATGCAAACCCGTCCAGACCGGAGTCGGTCCCGACGAGCCCGGTGACCTCGCCGAGGTACGCCGCCTCGCAGGCGTGATGACCGCCGTCGAGTCGTTCCGCTACCCGGAACCCCTCGCGCCCGACACCGCCGCGCGCCGTGCCGGGATGCCTCTGGCCGATCCGGCGGTGATCGTCCGCGCGGTGGACGACCTCGCCGCGACGCACGACCTCGTCCTCGTCGAAGGGGCGGGTGGAGTGATGGTTCGCCTGGGCGAGACCGCCACCATCCTCGACATCGCCTCGGCGAGCCTGCGGCCCGGCACCGCCGACGGTGTCGTCGTGGTGGTGGCACCGGGCCTCGGCGCGCTCAACCACGCCGAACTCACCGTGAACGCGGTGCGGGCACGTGGACTACGCCCGGCCGGACTCGTGATCGGCTGGTGGCCGGACGATCCCGACCTCGCGATGCGGTGCAACCGCACCGACCTTCCGCGGGTGACCGGGGTACCGGTCGTCGGCGTCCTGCCGGCGGGCGCGGCGGATCTCGAACCAGCCGACTTCCGCCGCCACGCACCGTCCTGGTTCGACGGCGAGTGGCTCTCCGCTCTTTCGCCCACGCGATCGGAACAGCTCGTCCGGACGCCGTAAACCGTTCCCGCAGTGGAACATCCATCCAAGGAGTATCACCAGTGACCCAGGCAACAGTCGACGCCGCCACCTCCGCCCCGGCGTCGGAGGACATCCTCGCGATCGCCCGCGCCCAGGTGCTCGACCGCGGCGAACCCCTCGATCAGGAGCAGGTCCTGCAGGTCCTGCGGTTGTCCGACGACCGGCTGACCGAGCTGCTCCAGCTGGCACATGACGTGCGGATGCGCTGGTGCGGACCGGAGGTCGAGGTCGAGGGCATCATCTCGCTGAAGACCGGCGGCTGCCCGGAGGACTGCCACTTCTGTTCGCAGTCCGGCCTTTTCGCCTCGCCGGTGCGCAGCGCCTGGATCGACATCCCCTCGCTGGTGGAGGCCGCCAAGCAGACCGCGAAGACCGGCGCGACCGAGTTCTGCATCGTCGCCGCGGTTCGCGGTCCCGACAAGCGACTGCTCAGTCAGGTCGCGGCGGGCATCGAGGCCATCCGCAACGAGGTCGACATCCAGATCGCCTGCAGCCTGGGCATGCTCACCCAGGAGCAGGTCGACCAGCTGCGAGACATGGGCGTGCACCGCTACAACCACAACCTGGAGACCGCGCGCAGCCATTTCCCGAACGTGGTGACGACCCACACCTGGGAGGAGCGCTGGGACACCCTGCGCATGGTCCGCGAGGCGGGCATGGAGGTCTGCTGCGGCGGCATCCTCGGCATGGGCGAGTCCCTGGAGCAGCGCGCGGAGTTCGCCGCCGAGCTGGCCACGCTCGAGCCCGACGAGGTGCCGCTGAACTTCCTGAATCCGCGGCCGGGCACCCCCTTCGGCGACCTCGACTTGCTGCCCGCGTCGGAGGCCCTCAAGTCGGTGGCCGCCTTCCGCCTCGCATTGCCGCGCACCATCCTGCGCTTCGCCGGCGGACGCGAGATCACCCTCGGCGACCTCGGGGCCAAGCAGGGCATCCTCGGTGGCATCAACGCCGTCATCGTCGGCAACTACCTGACGACCCTCGGCCGGCCCGCCGAGGACGACCTCGACCTCCTCAGCGATCTGTCGATGCCGATCAAGTCGCTGAACGACACGATCTGACGGGATCGTCCGCCGCGATGGGTAGCGTGTTCTCATGATCGACACCGTCCCGGGTCCACTCGCCGAGCCGTGCCGGTTCGGTGTCTTCACCGGACTCCAACTGGAACTGCAGGCTCCCGACGCCGTTCCGCAGGCCGCCCGGCTGGGTCTCGAACCACCTCGCTTCTGCGGTCAGTGCGGACGCCGGATGGTGGTCCAGGTGCGGCCCGACGGGTGGGACGCGCGCTGCTCACGGCACGGCACGGTCGACTCGACCGAGCTGGGGCGCCGGTGAACCCGCCGGTGCGCTCGGTCTCCCGCCTGGCGGTCGTCTGCATCGGTGTCGCGCTGCTCGGTGCGGTGGCCGGGGTGATCTGGGCCCTCGTCACCCCGCCGACGACCGGAGTCGTGTTCGAAGGTCTCCGCCGCGACGACATCCCCGCCGACTTCGACGGCGTGGGAGCCTTCGCCATGACGATGTTCGCCTACGGCGCGGTCGCCGCCGTGGCGGCGTGGTTCGCGGCCCGGTCGTGGCGGGGCGTCAGTGGTTTCGTCTGGCCGGCACTCGCGACCACGGCCGGATCGGCGATCGCGGCGTCGGTCGGGATGTGGGTCGCGGGTCTGCGATTCGACGACGATCCGACCGCGCTGCCGGTCGATGCGACGTATCGGATCGCGCCGGAACTCCTGCTCGACGGCGCGACCCGTGCCGGTTCGAGCCAGCCGTGGACGCTGCTCATCTGCGCGCCGTTCGCCTTCGCCCTCGTCTACCTCGTGTGCGTGTTGTCCTCGCGGACAGCCGACCTCGGTGTCGGGGATCTCGACGACCATGAGCTGTCAGCGGATGCGTTCACATCGGCGGGCGCAGCGTCGCGAACTCATCTGTGACGCGTAACTCCTTCTCGGCGAAGGCATAGAGGGCAGGCGGGCGGCCGCCGCTGCGGCCGGTCTTGCCGACGGTGCCGGTGGAGACCACCACGGCGCGCCGGCTCAGGATACGCAGCAGGTTGGTCGTGTCCACGGGATAACCCAGTGCGGCGCAATAGATCTCAGACAGTGCCGACATCGGGAACCGGGCCGGCGCCAAGGCGAACGCGATGTTGGTGTACGAGAGCTTCGCGGCGAGCCGATGCCGCGCCGCATCGACGATCTCGGTGTGATCGAAGGCCAGCGGCGGCAGTTCGTCCACGGCGAACCAGCCCGCGGCGTCGGGCGGCGTCGCGGCGGCGTCAGAGGGCACAAGGCCCATGTAGGTCGAGGCGATGGTGCGGAACACGGGCACCCGATGCGGATCGGAGAAGACCGACAGCTGTTCCAGATGCGCGATGTCGCGGACGTCGAGGGAGTCCGCGACGAGTCGGCGAGCGCTCGCCGACAGGGTCTCCTCGGCGCCGACCCCGCCGCCCGGCAGTGTCCAGAGGCCGTCGACCGACCGCGTCAACAAGACGCACAGCGAGGGATCATCGGTGTCCGAATCGCATCCGGAGTCGGGCGCGGTGTTCGGCGAGAACCGGATCTGGGGGACCCGGATCTGGAACACGACACTCAGGACTTCCACCCGGAGGGTCGTACCGTCGGCGATGGGTGGCTCGGACCCGGCGGCTGGCATGCGCACGATTGTAGGACGCCCCCTGCTGGTTGAGCCGGCTCCGAGCGCAAGCGAGGCGCCGTGTCGAAGCCACATGGTGACCTCGACTACCCGCCCCCGTTCGTCGTGAGGATCAGCGCTTCGCCGTCGGTGACGGCGATCGTGTGCTCGCTGTGGGCGCCGCGGGAACCGTCGAAGGACCGGATCGTCCACCCGTCGGCGTCGAACTTGATGCGCTCGGATCCGAGCGTGAACCACGGTTCGAGTGCGAGGGTGAGGCCCGGGCGGAGTTTCATGCCGCGTCCGGCCCGGCCCACGTTCGCGACGTGGGGGTCCTCGTGCATGGTGCGGCCGAGGCCGTGTCCGCCGAACTCGGTGTTGACCCGGTATCCATGCGCGGCGGCGACGGCGCCGATCGCCGACGAGATGTCGCCGATCCGCCCGCCCGGACGTGCCGCGTCGATGGCCGCGCTCAGGGCCTCCTCGGTGGCCGCGACGAGTCGCTGGTCGTCGGGTCGCGGGGTGCCGACGATGATGCTGCGTGCGGAGTCGGCCACCCAGCCGTCGATCGCGACGGCGATGTCCATGGACAGCAGGTCTCCGTCGGCGAGGACGTAGTCGTGCGGGAGGCCGTGCAGGACAGCGTCGTTCACCGACAGACAGATCACGTTGCGGAAGGGTCCGCGGCCGAACGACGGCGAGTAGTCCCAGTAGCAGGACTGCGCGCCTCGC
Source organism: Gordonia sp. KTR9 (assembly GCF_000143885.2). Classification (NCBI taxonomy): domain Bacteria; kingdom Bacillati; phylum Actinomycetota; class Actinomycetes; order Mycobacteriales; family Gordoniaceae; genus Gordonia; species Gordonia sp. KTR9. The sequence continues at coordinate 3,417,560 of NC_018581.1, read as the reverse complement.
TCGGCGATGAGTTCTCGCGCGCGTTCCTCGAGTTCGAGGAGGTTGACGCCGACGTCGGCGCGGCCGGCGAGGTCGTCCAGCAGATCGGCGATGAAGGCGCCCGTCACCCCCATGGCGGCCACCTCGGCGGGTGACTTCAGCTCGACCATTCTCGTCCTCTCGTAGCGGTGTGCGGTATAGAAATACCAGTATTGTCGGTATTTGTATACCGGAGCCGCTACCATCGCCACATGGTGCGCAACCCGTTGACCCCGGAACAGATCGCGGCAGGTCGTCGTCTCGGTGCCCGTCTCCGCGAGTTGCGCGACGACCGCCCGCTCGGTGATGTGGCACTCGGCGCGGGCATCTCGCCGGAGACCCTGCGAAAGATCGAGACCGGACGCATGCCGACGCCCGCCTTCGCCACGATCGCGGCTCTCGCCCGCGCGCTCGGTGTCTCGCTCGACGATCTGGCGCTCGTGCTCGACGCCGAGGTGGTGCGGGCCGGGTGACCGTGAACCGGCCGGCGCTCACCTATCCCGAGGTCGGCGCGACCTCGGGCACGCTGCCGCCCGGCTACCACCACCTGCGGCGCTCGCGGGTCGTGGGATCGGGGGCCACGTGCTTCTCCTCGGCCGGGCAGCGGATTCTCGGCTGGGACATGCATCGCCGTGCCGGTTTCGGGGTCGATGAGTCCACCTCCGCGGCAACGGTCGGCGCCGACGTCGACCTGCGGGTCGGTGTCGGACCACTCGGGATCACCGCGCGGTGCCGGGTCGTCGAGGTGATCGACGCACCGCGCCAGTGCGGCTTCGCCTACGGCACGCTCCCCGGTCATCCCGAGATCGGCGAAGAACGTTTCTGGGTGGAGTGGCTCGACGACGACACCGTGGTCGGGCACATAGTCGCCTTCTCGCGCCCGGGTCGGTGGTTCACCCGTCTGGGCGGCCCCGTCGGGCGGCTCGCGCAGTCGCGATTCACCGAGCGCTATCTCGACGCACTGATGTGCTCGTGAGGTGCGGACCGGCCGGCCTGGCCTGCCGTCGACCGCGTCCGGTCAGGTCGTGGGAATGTCCTGTGTGTGGCGAATGTTACGATGCATAGCGTTTTCGACCATGAGTCGAAAACCTGCCTCGGACACACGGCCCGTGATCTGGGGAACCAGCGTCCCGGGGACGGAACTCGTCGCCGGGCAGCCAGAGGAGTGGCAATGAGCATCACCAGTGATCGCCCGGCGGCCGTGACAGCAGCGGGGCTCGTCGATGCCGAGTGGTACGACGCCCCCGGTGGCTACACCGGCGTGGAGCCGACCCAGGAATGGGCGGACGAGGTGCGGCGCCTGGCCAAGGCGCGCAACGCGACGTTGCTCGCGCACAATTACCAGCTCCCGGCCATCCAGGACGTCGCCGACCATGTGGGCGACTCGCTCGCGTTGTCGCGGATCGCGGCCGAGGTCGACTCGGACGAGATCATCTTCTGCGGCGTGCACTTCATGGCGGAGACCGCCAAGATCCTGAGCCCGGAGAAGCGGGTCCTCATCCCCGACGAGCGCGCCGGATGTTCGCTGGCCGACTCGATCACCGCGGACGAACTGCGGGCCTGGAAGGCCGAGTTCCCCGACGCGCTCGTGGTGTCCTACGTCAACACCACCGCCGAGGTGAAGGGTCTCACCGACATCTGCTGCACGTCGTCGAACGCCGTCGACGTGGTCGCCTCGATCGATCCCGATCGCGACGTGCTGTTCCTGCCGGACCAGTTCCTCGGCGCACACGTCAAGCGCGAGACCGGCCGCGACAACATCCACATCTGGGCGGGCGAATGCCACGTGCACGCCGGCATCAACGGTGACGAGCTGACCGCGCAGGCGAACGCTCACCCCGACGCCGATCTGTTCATCCACCCCGAATGCGGTTGCGCGACATCGGCGCTGTATCTGGCGGGCGAGGGTTTCGTACCCGAGGACAAGGTGAAGATCCTCTCCACCGGCGGCATGCTCGACGCGGCCCGCGAGACGGGTGCGAAGCAGGTCCTGGTCGCCACCGAGGTCGGGATGCTGCACCAGTTGCGCAAGGCGGCACCCGGTGTCGACTTCCAGGCCGTCAACGACCGCGCGTCGTGCCCCTACATGAAGATGATCACGCCCGCGGCCATGCTCCGGTGCCTGCGCGAGGGCCGCGACGAGGTCTTCGTCGACGCCGATGTCGCCGAGAAGGCGCGCAAGAGTGTCGAGCGGATGATCGCGATCGGCAACCCCGGATCGGGCGAGTGAGCAACTCCACCCCCTCCACGAACGCGACGGGCAACGGCTTCGTCGGGCAGGCCGCGAGCGGCGAGCTGGGGGCCGCGGTCACCGACGAGGTCCGCGCGCTGATCCGCACCGCCCTCGACGAAGATCTGCGGTACGGGCCCGACATCACGACCTCGTCCACGGTCCCCGCCGACGCGGTCGTCGATGCGGCGATCATCAGCCGCGCGCACGGTGTGATCGCCGGCGTCCCCGTCGTCGAGGCGGTCTTCGACGAGGTGATCGGCGCGGGCGACTACACGATCACGTCCCGGGTCGACGACGGCGCCCGGGTGGAACCGGGTGCGGTGGTGCTCGCCGTCCATGCCCCGACGCGTGCGCTGCTGACTGCGGAACGCACTGCGCTGAACCTCATCTCCCACCTGTCGGGTATTGCCACCACCACCGCGGAATGGGTGGCGGCGGTGGAGGGCACGGGCGCCCGAATCCGCGACTCGCGCAAGACGCTTCCGGGCCTGCGGCATCTGCAGAAATACGCCGTTCGTGCCGGCGGGGGAGTCAACCACCGGATGGGTCTCGGCGACGCCGCCCTCATCAAGGACAACCACGTCGTCGCCGCGGGCTCGGTCGCGGCGGCCCTGCAGGCCGTGCGTTCGGCCGCGCCGGATCTCCCCGTCGAGGTCGAGGTGGACTCGCTGGCCCAGCTCGACGAGGTCCTCGAACTGCGACCCCAGCTGGTGCTGCTCGACAACTTCGAACCATGGGCGACCCAGATGGCCGTGCAGCGTCGCAACACCCGCTCGCCCGAGACCAAGCTGGAGAGCTCCGGCGGACTGTCCCTCGACGTCGCCGCCGACTACGCCCGTACCGGGGTCGACTACCTGGCGGTCGGCGCGCTGACACACTCGGTCACCGTGCTGGACCTCGGGCTGGACATCCCGGCGCCTTAGAGGCTGCTGGTGCCGCCGGTTCGGATGTCGACCTCGAACACATCCGTACGGGCGATAGCCCGATCCCGTTCGTCGGCGAGCGCCACGCGGCGCGGATCGGCGAGATAGGCGTCGAGCGCGTCGCGGTCGGCCATGCTCAGGATCTGCACCTCGTGCGGCGTGCCGTCGTGCCCGGCGCCGATCACTCGGCTGACGACCGCACCGCCGTGCTCGGCGAGCAGGTCGAGGACGGTGTCCTCGTAGCGGGTCAGCGCGTCGGCTGTGTCGTCGTGCGCCCAGAGCAGGCAGCAGAGGTGTAGCGGCTTCTGTGGTTCCGGCACGCGCCGGACGTTAAACGCGGACGACGTCGTCGTGCGACGGGGTTTCGGAGCACGCACGGTCGGCGGCCGTGTGAGAGGACGGGGCAGATTCGTCCGGATACCGGACCGAACTGCCCCGACGTTCTCGGTGACAACCCGCACCAGAAACCCGCTGGCACCCGACACGTATCCTTGTTGGGTAAATCCGCAGCCACCAGGAGAGATCATGCTCGCCCGAATTGACCTGCGCGGTAGCACGCCGACACTCGCCGAGTTGCGTCGTGCTCTGCCCCGCGGGGGTACCGATGTCAATGCCGTCCTCGACACGGTGACACCGGTCGTGCATGCGGTGGCCGACAACGGCACCAGCTCGGCACTCGACTTCGGCGAGAAGTTCGACGGTGTCCGTCCCGCCTCGGTGCGGGTGCCCGCGCAGGTCATCGCCGATGCGCTTGCCGAGCTCGACCCGCAGGTCGCCGACGCACTGCGCGAGTCGATCACGCGCGCCCGCAAGGTCCACGCCGATCAGCGTCGTGCGACCACGCGCACGCAGGTCGTCGACGGCGGCGTCGTGAGCGAGAAGTGGATACCGGTCCGTCGGGTCGGTCTCTACGTCCCGGGTGGCAACGCGGTGTACCCGTCGTCGGTGATCATGAACGTCGTCCCCGCGCAGGAAGCCGGGGTCGGCTCGTTGGTCGTCGCCTCGCCGCCGCAGAAGGACTTCGGCGGCTGGCCGCACCCGACCATTCTCGCTGCCTGCGCCCTCCTCGGCGTCGACGAGGTGTGGGCCGTCGGCGGTGCGCAGGGCGTGGCGCTGCTGGCCTACGGCGGCACCGACACGGAGCAGGCAGACGAGCCGGGCGCCGTCCTCGACCCGGTCGACCTCATCACCGGTCCCGGCAACATCTACGTCACCGCGGCCAAGCGACTGTGCCGCAGCGTGGTGGGCATCGACTCCGAGGCCGGGCCCACCGAGATCGCGATCCTCGCCGACGACTCGGCGGATGCCGGCATCCTCGCCTCCGACCTCATCAGCCAGGCCGAACACGACGTCCTCGCCGCCTCGGTGCTCGTCACCGACAGCGCCGAACTCGCCGACGCCGTCGACGCCGCGCTCGACACCCAGGTCGCGGCCACCAAGCACCGCGAGCGTGTCACCACCGCGCTGTCGGGGGAGCAGTCGGGTGTCGTCCTGGTCGACGATCTCGACGCCGGACTGGCCGTCGTCGACGCCTACGCTGCCGAGCACCTCGAGATCCAGACGCGCGACGCCGCCGCGGTCGCCGACCGCGTGCACAACGCGGGCGCGATCTTCGTCGGCCCGTACGCACCGGTCAGTCTCGGTGACTACTGTGCAGGCTCCAATCACGTTCTGCCGACCTCGGGTTCGGCCCGGTTCGCGTCGGGCCTGTCGGTGCAGACCTTCCTCAAGGGCGTCCACGTCATCGACTACGACGAGGCCGCTCTGCGTGAGGTCGCCGACAAGGTGGTGACGCTGGCCGACGCCGAGGACCTGCCCGGTCATGGCGACGCGGTGAAGCAGCGCTTCGTGAAGAGCGCCGCCCGGTGACCGCGTCCGATTCGGTGGTGGGTGCTGTCACGCCGGGTGCCTCGATCACCGTCGACGACCTTCCGCTGCGCGCCAACCTCCGCGGCAAGAGTGCCTATGGCGCACCGCAACTCAAGGTTCCGGTGATCCTCAACACCAACGAGAACCCGCACGCGCCGTCGCAGGCGCTGATCGACGACGTCACCGCGTCGGTGGGTGCGGCGGCCGCCGAGCTGCACCGCTATCCCGACCGCGACGCCGTCGCCCTGCGCACCGACCTCGCCGCGTACCTGACCCGGGCGACCGGCGTCCGGCTGGGCGTCGAGAACCTTTGGGCGGCAAACGGTTCCAACGAGGTCCTGCAGCAGTTGTTGCAGGCCTTCGGCGGGCCGGGCCGGAGTGCGCTCGGCTTCGTTCCGTCGTACTCGATGCACCCGATCATCTCGGACGGCACCGACACCACCTGGCTGGTCGCGGCGCGCGCGGCCGATTTCTCGCTCGACACCGAGTACGCGGTCGCCGAGGTCGCCAACCGCGAACCCGATGTCGTCTTCGTGACCTCACCGAACAACCCGACCGGCGGATCGATCCCGCTCGCCGATCTCCGCCGGATCGTCGAGGCCGCACCGGGCATCGTGATCGTCGACGAGGCCTACGCCGAGTTCTCCGCGGCGCCGAGCGCCGTCGAGCTCATCGACGAGTTCCCGGCGAAGGTCGTCGTCAGCCGCACGATGAGCAAGGCGTTCGCCTTCGCCGGCGGGCGTCTCGGATACCTGGCCGCGGCTCCCGCCGTCGTCGACGCGATCCAGCTGGTGCGGCTCCCGTACCACCTGTCGGTGCTGACCCAGGCCGCCGCGCGGGCAGCGCTGCGCCACAGCGACGACACCCTCGCCGGGGTGGCCGCGATCATCGCCGAACGCGATCGCGTCGTCGCGGAACTGACCGGCCTCGGGTTCCGCGTCGTGGACTCCGACTCGAACTTCGTGCTCTTCGGCGGCTTCCGGGATGCTGCGGCGTCGTGGCAGCGTTATCTCGACCAGGGCGTCCTGATCCGCGACGTGGGTATCGCCGGTCATCTGCGGGTGACCATCGGCCTCGCCCCGGAGAACGACGCCTTCCTCGACGTCAGCCGCACGCTCGCCACCACAGATCTGGAGAACACTCAGTGAGCAACAGCCCTGCGAGCACCCCCGCACCAGGGAGCCCGACACCGCGCATCGCGAAGGTCGAACGGACCACCCGGGAGTCCTCGATCTCCGTCGAACTGAACCTCGACGGCACCGGCGTGACGAACATCTCCACCGGCATCGCGTTCTTCGACCACATGCTGACCGCCTTCGGGCAGCACGGCAGCTTCGACCTCACGGTCGAGGCGAAGGGTGACATCGAGGTCGAGGGCCACCACACCATCGAGGACACCGCGATCGTGCTCGGCCAGGCGCTGGGTCAGGCGCTCGGCGACAAGAAGGGCATCCGTCGCTTCGGCGATTCCTGGATCCCGATGGACGAGACCCTCGCCCAGGCCGTCGTCGACGTCTCCGGTCGCCCGTACTGCGTGCACACCGGCGAGCCCGACCACATGCTCACCGCCGTGATCGGCGGCTACCCGGGTGTGCCGTACTCGACCGTCATCAACCGGCACGTGTTCGAGTCGATCGCACTCAACGCCCGCATCGCGCTGCACGTGCGGGTGCTCTACGGCCGCGACCAGCACCACATCACCGAGGCGGAGTTCAAGGCGGTGGCGCGTGCGCTGCGCGCCGCGACCGAATACGACGCACGCGTCTCCGGGGTGCCGTCGACGAAGGGTGCGCTGTGAGCGTCGACGTCACCATCCTCGACTACGGGTCGGGCAACCTGCGGTCGGCGCAGCGCGCGCTGGAACGGACCGGGGCCCAGGTGACGGTCACCTCCGACTTCACCACCGCCCTGGAGGCCACCGGACTCGTCGTGCCCGGCGTCGGCGCGTTCGCCGCCTGCATGGAAGGTCTCCGCGCCGTCAAGGGCGATCGGATCGTCGGTCGGCGACTCGCCGGCGGGCGGCCGGTGCTGGGCATCTGCGTCGGCATGCAGATCCTCTTCGAGCGCGGCGTCGAGTTCGGTGTCGAGGCGGAGGGTTGCGGGGAGTGGCCGGGCAGTGTGACGCAGCTGCCGGCGCCGGTGCTGCCGCACATGGGCTGGAACACGGTCGACGCCCCGGCGGGTTCGGTGCTGTTCGACGGACTCGACGCCGACACCCGCTTCTACTTCGTGCACTCCTACGCCGCGCAGACCTGGGAGATGGACAACGAGGGTTCGCCTCTGGTCGCACCCCGACTGACCTGGGCCGAACACGGCGGCCGGTTCCTCGCCGCGGTCGAGAACGGGCCGTTGTCGGCCACGCAGTTCCACCCGGAGAAGTCCGGTGACGCTGGCGCCCACCTGCTGGAGAACTGGGTTCGGGGACTCTCGTGACCGACGGCACGCCGCGCCCCGGCCACGACGGCGGGTTCGGCGACGGGCACGGCGGGCCGCCGCCCGAACCCGTGCCGGAGGACTCCGCGTCGGCGTCGACCGGTTTCTCGATCGCCAAACTCGCCTTCTACGCTCTCGGGGCGGGTGTGCTGGTCCTCGTCGCGTCCGTCCCGATCATCGCGCTGTGCGCGCACTGGTCGCCGATCGCCGGGCTCGTCGCCGCGCTGGTGGCGGTGGCGGCGATGATCGCCGCGATCGGTACCGTTGCCAACCGCATGGTCGACCGTGCGCGGGCGGACCTGATCGCGGCTCGCGACGGTCACGACCCCGCCTGACCACCCGTCCCACAGCCGCTCACGCTCGATCCAGAACAGACAGGACAGATTCACCCATGGGTAGCACCCTCGAACTCCTTCCCGCCGTCGACGTCGCCGACGGGCAGGCGGTCCGCCTGGTCCAGGGCGCGGCCGGCACCGAGACGTCCTACGGCTCGCCGCGCGATGCCGCGCTGGCGTGGCAGCGCGACGGCGCGGAGTGGATCCATCTCGTCGACCTCGACGCGGCCTTCGGCCGAGGCGACAACCGCGACCTGCTGGCCGGCGTGGTCGGCGAACTCGACGTGAAGGTCGAGTTGTCCGGCGGCATCCGCGACGACGATTCGCTGGCGGCCGCCCTCGCGACCGGGTGCACCCGCGTGAACCTCGGCACCGCTGCCCTGGAGAACCCGGAGTGGTGTGCCCGCGCGATCGCCGAGCACGGCGACCGCATCGCGGTCGGCCTGGACGTCATCCGCGACGGCGGGTCCTACCGCCTGCGCGGACGCGGCTGGGTCACCGACGGAGGCGATCTGTGGGAGGTCCTCGAGCGACTGAACCGCGACGGGTGCGCGCGGTACGTGGTCACCGACGTGTCCAAGGACGGGACGCTGCAGGGGCCGAACCTCGACCTGCTCGCCGAGGTCGCCGCGGCGACCGACGCCCCGATCGTCGCCTCGGGTGGAGTTTCGGCCATCGACGATCTGGTCGCGATCGCCGGCCTCACCGGCAAGGGTGTGGAGGGCGCCATCGTCGGCAAGGCGCTCTACGCGGGCCGCTTCACCTTGCCGGAGGCGCTGGCCGCGGTCGCCGGGGTCTGATGAGCGCGGCGGACACCTCCCTCGACCTGCCCCGGCTGCTCGACATCGCCGGGTCGATCCTCGACGCCTCCGTCGAGCGGTTCGTCGACGGTCAGGGCGCGCCGAGCGCGATCAACAAGGGCGGCACCGACTTCGCCACCCAGATCGATCTGGACCTCGAACGCCACATCGGGGCCGAGCTCGCCGACCGCACCCAGATCCCGGTGCACGGCGAGGAGTTCGGCGGCGCCGATGTCGTGGACGGTCCGGTGTGGGTGCTCGACCCGATCGACGGCACCTTCAACTACTCCGCGGGGATGCCGCTCACCGGCATCCTCCTCGGTCTGGTCGTGGACGGTGAGGCCACCCTCGGAATGACCTGGTTGCCTCTCGTGGGACGTCGCTACGCCGCGCACGTCGACGGTCCGCTTCTGGTCGACGGCGAGCCCGTCCCGCCGGTCCCCGACATGGAACTCGCCGAGGCCGCCATCGCGTTCGGCCCGTTCGACGCACGCGGCGGCGGCAGATACCCGGGCACCCGCCGCGCCGACCTCCTGCGCGAACTGAGCACGCGAGCCGCCCGGATCCGGATGACGGGTTCCACGGGTGTCGACATGGCGTTCACCGCGGCAGGCGTGTTCGGCGGGGCGATCGCATTCGGCAGGCACCCCTGGGACAACGCCGCGGGAGCGGCCCTGGTCCGCGCCGCCGGCGGCGTCGCGACCGACATCGCGGGCCGACCGTGGACCGTGGCATCGCCGTCGCTCGTCGCGGGTACGCCGACCGTGCATGCCGGACTGATGCGTGTCATCGGCGACACGGTCCGGGAATGGTCGGCGTGACGGCGCCGGGAACCGTGTTGAGGACGTCTGTGAGTACCGAAGCCACCACCCCGAAGGAGACCCGACGATGACGCTGGCGACCCGGGTCATCCCATGCCTCGACGTCGATGACGGCCGCGTGGTCAAGGGCGTCAACTTCGCCAACCTGCGCGATGCCGGCGACCCGGTCGAACTGGCCGAGCGCTACGACCGCGAAGGCGCGGACGAGTTGACCTTCCTCGACGTCACCGCGTCGAGCTCAGGACGTTCGACGATGATCGACGTCGTCAAGCGCACCGCCGACCAGGTGTTCATCCCGCTGACCGTCGGCGGTGGCATCCGGACCGTCGACGACGTCGACACGATGCTGCGCGCCGGGGCCGACAAGGTCAGCGTCAACACCGCGGCCATCGCCCGCCCGGATGTGCTCGCCGAGATGAGCCGGCGTTTCGGATCGCAGTGCATCGTGCTGTCGGTGGACGCGCGGACCGTGCCGGAGGGGTCGGAGCCCACGCCCTCGGGCTGGGAGGTCACCACGCACGGCGGCCGCAAGGGCACCGGTATCGACGCGGTCGAGTGGGCGGTCCGCGGCCAGGACCTCGGTGTCGGCGAGATCCTCCTCAACTCGATGGACGCCGACGGAACCAAGCAGGGCTTCGATCTGCGCATGCTGACGGCCGTGCGCGCCGCGGTGTCGGTGCCGGTCATCGCCAGTGGCGGCGCCGGACGCATCGACGACTTCGCCCCGGCCGTGCAGGCGGGCGCCGACGCTGTCCTCGCGGCCTCGGTCTTCCACTTCGGCGAACTCACCGTCGCCGAGGTGAAGGCGGCCATGCGCGACGCCGGGATCATCGTCCGATGAGGCGCCGCGCCCGTTCCCGCACCGATCAGGAAGGTCGCTGATGGCACTCGATCCCGATCTCGCCACACGCCTCAAACGCAACGCCGACGGCCTGTTCACCGCGGTCGCCCAGGAACGCAGCACCGGCACGGTGCTGATGGTGGCCTGGATGGACGACGTCGCTCTCGAGCGCACGCTGTCCACCCGGAAGGGGACCTACTACTCCCGGTCACGCCAGGAGTACTGGGTGAAGGGGGAGACCAGCGGGCACTCGCAGTACGTGCACGACGCCCGGCTCGACTGCGACGGGGACACCGTGCTGCTGGTCGTCGACCAGGTCGGCGCGGCCTGCCACACCGGCAATCACAGTTGCTTCGACACCGAGTCGCTGACCTTCGGGATCGACGCGGCGCCGGGTTCCGGGGCCGACGCCGGGCGGGGCTCGCCGGGCACAGCAGAATAGAAGTCCAGACGCGAGTCCCGGGGGAGACCTCCCGGGTGCTCGTCACAGCTCGAGACCTTCGAAAGGCGGTGCGTCCATGCCCCTCATCCAGATCTCGCAGACGCCGGGACTGTCCGATCGCGTGAAACGCGAGACGATTGCCGCGGTCACCGAGGCCTACGCCAAGGCGACCGGCAAGAACCCCGACTCGGTCTGGGTGACGATCACGGAGGTGCCGCGCAATCAGTGGGGCGTCGGCGGCGAGCCGCTCGGATGATCGCCACCACCGGCGGCGCGGCCGCCACCACCACTCTTCCGGAGTTCCTCGATCTCGCGCGTGATCACCGCGTCGTGCCGGTGACGCGCAAGGTCCTGGCGGACTCCGAGACACCGCTGTCGGCCTACCGCAAGCTCGCGGGTGACCGTCCGGGAACCTTCTTGCTGGAGTCCGCCGAGAACGGGCGATCGTGGTCCCGCTGGTCGTTCATCGGCGCCGGCGCGCCGTCGGCCCTGACCGTCGTCGACGGGCAGGCGCACTGGTGGGGTTCGGTGCCCGTCGGCGCTCCCGAGGGCGGCGACGCGCTCGAGGTCCTGGCGGAGTCGCTGCGTCTTCTGCAGACCGACCCGCTGCCCGGGATGCCGCCGCTGACCGGTGGGTTCGTCGGGTTCATGGCCTACGACATGGTTCGGCGGCTGGAACGTCTTCCCGAGACCACGGTCGACGACCTCGGCCTCCCCGACATGATGATGGTGCTGGCCACCGACCTCGCCGCGGTCGATCACCACGAGGGCACGATCACCCTCATCGCGAACGCGGTCAACTGGGACGGCTCCGATGACCGGGTGGAGCACGCCTACGCCGACGCCCTCGCCCGGCTCGATCGGATGACCGAGGCACTCGCCGCACCCGCGCCGTCGACGGTGTCGACCTTCGACCGCCCGCGCCCGGAGTTCTCCGCCCAGCGGTCCCTCGCGGAGTACAGCGAGATCGTCACCGACCTGGTCGGCGAGATCGAGGCCGGTGAGGCCTTCCAGGTCGTGCCGTCGATGCGCTTCGAGATGGACTCCGACGCCGACCCGCTCGACGTCTATCGCGTCCTGCGCGCGTCGAACCCGAGTCCGTACATGTACCTGCTGCGTATGCCCGGCACCGAGGAACACAGCGACACGGGCTCGCCCGATGCGATCGCGCGCAAGCCGTTCACCATCGTCGGCAGCAGCCCCGAGGCGCTGGTCACCGTGGCCGACGGGGTTGCGACCACCCACCCGATCGCGGGGACGCGCTGGCGCGGCGCGACCGAGGAGGAAGACCAGCTGCTCGGCAAGGGCCTCATCGAGGACGAGAAGGAGAACGCCGAACACCTGATGCTGGTGGACCTCGGACGCAACGACCTCGGACGCGTCTGCGTGCCCGGCACGGTCAAGGTCAGCGACTACCGGCACATCGAGCGGTACAGCCACGTCATGCACCTCGTCTCGACCGTGTCGGGGACCCTCCGCGACGACAAACACGCCCTCGACGCGGTGACGGCCTGTTTCCCGGCCGGAACCCTCACCGGGGCACCGAAGGTGCGGGCCATGGAGCTCATCGACGAACACGAGATGACCCGTCGTGGGCTCTACGGAGGGATCGTCGGCTACATCGACTTCGCCGGCAATGCCGACACCGCCATCGCCATCCGCACGGCACTGCTCGCGCGCGGCAAGGCGTTCGTCCAGGCCGGCGGCGGTGTGGTGGCCGACAGCGAGCCCGAGTACGAATACAACGAGGCGCGCAACAAGGCCACCGCGGTGCTCAACGCGGTCGCCGCCGCCTCGACGATGCGACGGGTGGGTGAGACCTCATGACCTCTGCCGAGCCAGGTGCCGGAGCAGGGCCCGACGCCGAGGCGTTGCGCCGCAAGTCAGTCCGCCGACTGCAGGTCCTCGCGGCCGTGCTGATGGCGGCCGCAGCGGCTGCGTTCTGGGGTGCGAGCCGGTTGACCTGGGCCACCGTCTCCGCCGAGGACGGGTTGTCCCCGCAGCGCGCGTTCGAGGTCAACGGCGGGGACTGGAGTCCGTGGCTCACCCCGCTCGCGCTGGTCTATCTGGCGGGCATCGCCGCGGCGCTGTCGGTGCGCGGCTGGGCGCTTCGCGTCGTCGCGATCCTCGTCGCCGTCGGCGGGGTGCTGGCCGCCTTCCCGGCGATCTCGCTGATCACCGGCGGCGCCGACTCGAACTATGCGGCAGATGCCGGCAGCATTCCCGATCGCTATGTCGTGCTCTACGTCGACACCAACCCCCTCGCCGCACTCGTCGTCCTCGTCGGCACCCTGTGCGCGGTGGGCGCGGCGGTCGCGCTTCTGCGCGTCGCGAAGGGGGCGACCAGGTCGTCGAAGTACACGACCCCGGCGGCACGGCGCGAGGAGATCGAGACCCAGATCTTCGCCGACTACGAGCGCCGCAAGGCCGCCCAGACGGAGACCGGAACCCCCGCGCCCGAGACGACGACCGGCGGGTCCGGCAAGCCGGGGGCCGCGGACGACACCGACTCGCCGGACCCGACGCCGCCGGGCGCGAACGAGCGCATGATGTGGGACGCGCTCGACACCGGCATCGACCCGACCGACCCCACCGATCCCGACCGACGCTGAGCCACGCGCGGATGCCTGGGCGTGCGAACTCACTGCCCGAGCCGGGACATGGCCGCGCACCCGTCGGCGCGACGAGGTCACAGATCGGCCAACCCGGCCGCAACCGGCCGCACCGGCCCGTCTACCCTGAGAACACACCTCGAGCGGAAGGGAGCAAGTCGCTGTGAGCGTGCCCAACGTTCTCGAATCGATCATCGAGGGAGTGAAAGCCGACGTCGCGGCTCGCGAGGCCGTGGTCGACTTCGCGTCGGTCAAGGCGGCCTCGGCCAAGGCTCCCGCACCCAAGGATGCACTGGCCGCCCTGCGCCAGCCCGGAATCGGCGTCATCGCCGAGGTCAAGCGCGCGAGCCCGTCGAAGGGTGAGCTCGCCAGCATCGGTGATCCCGCCGAACTCGCCCGCGCCTACGAAGAGGGCGGTGCGCGCATCATCAGCGTGCTCACCGAGGAACGACGGTTCCGCGGTTCACTCGCCGACCTCGACGCCGTTCGCGCCGCCGTGAACATCCCGGTGCTGCGCAAGGACTTCATCGTCGGCACCTACCAGATCCACGAGGCCCGCGCCCACGGGGCGGACGTCATTCTGCTGATCGTCGCCGCTCTCGAACAGAACGTGCTCGCCTCGCTCCTCGACCGCACCGAGAGCCTCGGCATGACCGCGCTCGTCGAGGTGCACACCGAGGAAGAGGCCGACCGCGCCCTCGAGGCCGGCGCCTCGGTCGTCGGCGTCAACGCGCGCAACCTCAAGACCCTCCAGGTCGAGCGCGACACCTTCTCCCGCATCGCACCCGGTCTGCCGACCGAGACCATCCGCATCGCCGAGTCGGGTGTGCGCGGTACCGCCGATCTGCTGGCCTACGCCGGCGCCGGCGCCGATGCCGTACTCGTCGGCGAAGGTCTCGTCACCAGTGGTGACCCGCGTGCCGCGGTCCGTGAGCTCGTCACCGCGGGTACTCACCCGTCGTGCCCGAAACCTGTTCGCTGACAACGCGTCCGGGCCGGTCTCGGTCCGCGTGATCCTGTCGGCCCGATCGTCTGTGAGATGAAGTGACCGCGCATCCTGATTCCGCCCACACCGATGTCACCGGGGCCACCCCGCTGCCCACCGCGAGTGTCGGGCTGACCACACGCACCTCCATGGAACCCGATGAGCACGGGCATTTCGGCGTCTACGGCGGGCGCCACGTCCCCGAGGCGCTCATGGCCGTCATCGACGAGGTCACCACGACCTTCCAGAAGGTCCGCGCCGACGACGATTTCCTCGCCGAGCTCGACCGTTTGCAGCGCGACTACGCCGGCCGCCCGTCCCCGCTGTACGAAGCGAAGCGGTTGTCCGAGTTCGCCGGTGGGGCGCGCATCTTCCTCAAGCGCGAGGACCTCAACCACACGGGCTCCCACAAGATCAACAACGTTCTCGGACAAGCGCTCCTGGCCCAGCGGATGGGCAAGCACCGCATCATCGCCGAGACCGGCGCCGGCCAGCACGGGGTCGCCACCGCCACGGCCTGCGCGCTCCTCGGCCTCGAGTGCGTGATCTACATGGGCCGGGTCGACACCGACCGCCAAGCGCTCAACGTCGCCCGCATGCGTCTCCTCGGTGCGGAGGTGATCGCCGTCGACAACGGCTCGGCGACGCTGAAGGACGCGATCAACGAGGCCATGCGTGACTGGGTCACCAATGCGCACAACACGTATTACTGCTTCGGCACCGCCGCCGGACCGCATCCGTTCCCGGTGATGGTCCGCGATCTGCAGCGCATCGTCGGGCTCGAGGCGCGCGTCCAGATCCTGGACAAGGCCGGGCGCCTGCCCGACGCGGTGACCGCGTGCGTCGGTGGCGGTTCCAACGCGATCGGTATCTTCCACCCGTTCATCGACGACGAGGGTGTGCGGCTCGTCGGATTCGAGGCCGCCGGCGACGGCGTCGAGACCGGCCGGCACGCCGCGACCTTCACCGGCGGGACGCCCGGCGCGTTCCAGGGCGCGTACTCCTACCTGTTGCAGGACGACGACGGTCAGACCATCGAATCGCATTCGATCTCAGCGGGTCTGGACTATCCGGGCGTCGGGCCGGAGCATGCGTACCTCAAGGACACCGGGCGTGCGGAGTACCGGCCGATCACCGACACCGAGGCGATGGACGCGCTCGCCCTGCTCAGCCGCCGCGAGGGGATCATCCCCGCCGTCGAGTCGGCGCATGCGGTCGCCGGCGCCCTGAAACTCGGGCAGGAGCTGGGTGAGGGCGCGATCATCGTGGTCAGCCTGTCCGGTCGTGGCGACAAGGATGTCGACACCGCCGCACGCTGGTTCGGATTGTTCGACACCCCGCCCTCGCAGGACGAGGCCACCCTCTCGGCATCGGCCGACGTCCAGAAGCCCGGAGAGCAGGCATGAGCACCCAGTCGATCCCGTCCAAACTCGGCCCCGTGTTCGCCCGCTGCCGGGAGGAGGGCCGCAGTGCGCTGATCGGTTACCTCCCGGTCGGTTTCCCGACCGTCGAGGAGTCGCTCACGTCGTTCCGGACGATGGTCGACGCCGGATGCGACATCATCGAGGTCGGGGTGCCCTACTCGGACCCGGTGATGGACGGCCCGACGATCCAGGATGCCGCCGACCTGGCCCTGACCAACGGTGTGCGCGTCCGTGACGTGTTCACCGCGGTCGAGGCCATCACCTCCGCCGGTGGCAACGCGGTGGTCATGAGCTACTGGAATCCGGTGCTCAAGTACGGGGTCGAGAACTTCGCCCGCGATCTGGCCGAGGCCGGCGGCGCGGGTCTGATCACCCCCAACCTGATCCCCGAAGAAGGGGCGCAGTGGCACGAGGCGGCCGACCGGCACGGTCTCGATCGCATCTATCTGGTCGCGCCGTCGTCGACGGCCGAGCGGATCGCCCTCACCGTCGACGCCTCCCGCGGGTTTGTCTACGCGGCGTCCACGATGGGTGTGACCGGTGCGCGAGATGCGGTGTCGGACATGGCCCCCGAGCTGTGCGCACGGGTTCGCGAGTACTCCGACATCCCGATCGGCGTCGGGCTCGGCGTTCGCAACCGTGAGCAGGCTGCGCAGATCGCGTCGTACGCCGACGGAGTCATCGTGGGATCGGCACTGGTGACCGCGGCGAACGCAGGGCAGGATCGGTTGGCCTCGCTGGTCTCCGAACTGGCCGAGGGTGTCCGCTCGCGCCGGGCATCGGTCTGACCCGAGCGCGCAGTTCTGATCGTCACGGCGGCTTCCGGTCGATGCGGGGAGCGCCGCGGCCGGTCGGCTAGGGTGGCAGCGTGATCGCGCCGACCTCGACGATGATGGCCTACCTCCCCAGTCCGCCCCAGGGCGTGTGGGACATCGGACCGTTTCCGCTCCGTGCGTACGCACTGTGCATCATCGTCGGCATCATCGTCGCCGTCTGGTGGGGCAACCGCCGGTGGATGGCGCGTGGTGGACAAGACGGCGAGGTTCTCGACGTCGCGATCTGGGCCGTGCCGTTCGGCCTCATCGGTGGTCGGCTGTATCACGTCATCACCGACTGGAAGACGTACTTCGGTGCCGATGCCCTGAAGGAGCCGATCGACGCCCTGAAGATCTGGGACGGCGGTCTCGGTATCTGGGGTGCGGTCGCGCTCGGCGCGGTCGGTGCGTGGATCGGCGCTCGTCGCCGCGGTATCCGCCTGCCCGCCTTCGGTGACGCCATCGCGCCCCCGATCTTGTTGGCGCAGGCCATCGGTCGTCTCGGCAACTACTTCAACCAGGAGCTCTACGGCCGCGAGACCACACTCCCGTGGGGCCTGGAGATCTACGAACGCGAGAACGCCGCCGGGTACTCCGATCCCGGGTTGATCGACGGCGTCTCCAACGGCGTCGTCGTCGCGGTGGTCCACCCGACCTTCCTCTACGAGCTGCTGTGGAACGTGCTCATCGTCGTCCTGCTGGTGGTCGTCGACCGGTACCTCCGCATCGGGCACGGGCGACTGTTCGCGCTCTACGTCGCGGGCTACTGCCTGGGCCGGTTCTTCGTGGAACTGCTCCGCGACGACCGGGCAGCCGTCGCCAATGACATCGCAGGCATCCGGCCGAACCTCTTCACCGCGGCGCTGGTGTTCGTCGCCGCCGTCCTCTACTTCGTCCTCGCGCCCAAGGGCCGCGAGCAGGGTCTGGAGATGTACCACGACGACCGTGCCGCCGAGCTCGCGGAACAGGGCGTCGCCGGGTACGTCGACGACTGGTACGACGAGGACCTCGAGCCCGAGGCGACGTCGGCGGTCGCCGCCGGCGGGGTGGCGACGGGCGCGACCGCATCGTCCCTGTTCGACGCCGACGACCCCGACCGAACGTCGCCGGATCCCGAGGTCGCCGAGGTAGCCGAGGGCGACGACACCGATGAGAGCGGAGACGCGCCCGTCACCGCGGCGACACCGGGACAGACCGAGGCCGCAGCGCAGACCGAGACCGACGCCGAATCGGACGCGCCGGTACCGCAGGCTGAGGCCGACGACGACTCCAGTGACGAGGGAGCTCTCACCAGCGGCGTCGTCGACCCAGAAGCCGTCGACCCAGAAGCCGTCGACCCAGAAGCCGTCGACCCAGAAGCCGTCGACCCAGAAGCCGGCGACGCGGAACCCGACGGTCCGGAAGCCGTCGACCCCGAAACCGGCGATTCAGAAACCACCGAGCCGGACGACCCCGCGGACCTGACGCCGACCGAGCAGCTCGCCACAGAGCCGGAGTCGGAGACATCCGCGGACACCGCGTCCCACCCGACGGACGATTCCATCGCCGACGAGGCCGCGGAGTCGCCGAGTCCCGACACCGACGACACGACATACACCGACGACACGACAGATCCCGACGACACGACAGATCCCGACGACACGACAGACCCGGATCCCGATTCCACCGGGGACAAGTCCTGAGCGTCCGGTCGGCGTCAGCGGCCGGTCGAGGTGCTCGTCGCCGCGGTCACCGGCGTCACAGGTCTCGGGCGACGACGGCCGCCGGGGTGTTCGGATAGGATCGGATCTCACGGTGTGCGATCCCTCCGCCCCGGTACCGACAGTTCCAGAGCCCGTGACCGATCAACGGTTCTGACTCAGCCCGGTACCGATCTCGGCACGGTCATTCGTACGCCGCGCAATGCTCCACGGGCCAATGCTGTCCCATTGGACACTCAGCAGCGAACCGTTCGCCGGTTCGAGTGGAGGTAGTGATGCTGTTTTCTGCGCTCCCGGCCAAGCAGGGTCTGTACGACCCGGAGGCCGAGGTCGACTCGTGTGGCGTGGCCATGGTCACCGACATCCACGGTCGCCGTTCGCATTCGATCGTCGCCGACGGACTGCTGGCCCTGGAGAACCTCGAGCATCGAGGTGCGGCCGGAGCAGAGACCAACAGCGGCGACGGCGCGGGAATCCTGATCCAGCTCCCCGACGAGTTGCTGCGCGCCACCGTCGACTTCGACCTTCCCGAGCCCGCCGCGGACGGGTCGAACAGCTACGCCGCGGGAACCTGCTTCCTGCCCATGGACCCCGACCTCCGTCGGGCCGCGATGGAGCGGGTCGAGGCGCTCGCCGCCGACGAGGGCATCACCGTCCTCGGCTGGCGCGATCTCCCGGTCGACCACGAACACGCCGACGTCGGCGGGACCGCCGTCGCGTGCATGCCGTACATGATGCAGCTGTTCGTCACCGTCGACCCGGCTCCCGGCGCCGAACGAATCGCCGGGGTGACCCTCGATCGCTACATCTATCCGTTCCGCAAGCAGGCCGAGCGGGTGACGCCGGAGATCGAGGAGGCGGGCACCGGCCTGTACTTCCCGTCGCTGTCGAGCCGCACGATGGTCTACAAGGGCATGCTCACCACGATGCAGCTGCCGCTGTACTACGAGGACCTGCGAGATGACCGCTGCCTCAGCGCGATCGCGATCGTCCACTCGCGTTTCTCCACCAACACCTTCCCGTCGTGGCCGCTCGCGCACCCGTTCCGGTTCGTGGCGCACAACGGCGAGATCAACACCGTGCGGGGCAACCGGAACCGGATGCGCGCCCGCGAGGCGCTCCTCGAGACCGACCTCATCCCGGGAGACCTCAAGCGCGCGTTCCCGATCTGCACCCCGGAGGCCTCCGACTCGGCGTCGCTCGACGAGGTCCTCGAACTCCTGCACCTCGGCGGTCGCGACGTCCACCACGCGGTGATGATGATGGTGCCCGAGGCGTGGGAGAACGTCCCCGACATGGACCCCCGTCGCCGGGCGTTCCTGCAGTTCAACGCCTCGCTGATGGAGGCGTGGGACGGGCCGGCCTGCGTCACGTTCACCGATGGCACGGTCGTCGGCGCGGTCCTCGACCGCAACGGCCTGCGCCCTGGCCGGTGGTGGCAGACGCGCGACGGCCGGGTCATCCTCGCCTCCGAGTCCGGAGTGCTCGACGTCTCGGTGGACGACGTGATCAGCAAGGGTCGCCTGGAACCCGGCCGCATGTTCCTCGTCGACACCGCTCAGGGCCGGATCATCCCGGACGAGGAGCTCAAGGGTGAGCTGATGAACGCCGAGGCGTACGGCGAGTGGTTGCATGCCGGTCTGCTCGACATCGCGACGCTGCCCGACCGGCCCGTCTTCCAGCCCAACCACGACACCGTGGTCCGCCGCCAGATCTCCTTCGGCTACACCGAGGAAGACCTGCGTGTACTCCTGACCCCGATGGCGGCGTCGGGCTACGAACCGCTCGGGTCGATGGGCACCGACACCCCGGTCGCCGTCCTGTCGCAGCGTTCACGTCTGCTCTACGACTACTTCGTCGAACTGTTCGCCCAGGTCACCAACCCGCCGCTGGATGCCATCCGCGAGGAGATCGTCACGTCGATGAGTCGCGTGATGGGTCCGGAGCAGAACCTGCTCCGCCCGACCGCGGCGTCGTGCCGGCAGATCATGGTGCACTGGCCGGTGCTGGACAACGCCGAGCTGGCCAAGCTCGTCCACATCAACGACGACGGCGACAACCCCGGTCTGTCGGCAAAGGTGCTCCGCGCGCTGTACGAGGTGTCCGAGGGCGGTGCGGGTCTCGCTGCGGCACTCGAGGATCTGCGCCTGCGGGCCAGTCAGGCGATCGCCGAGGGACACACCACCCTGGTGATCTCCGATCGGCTGACCGATTCCGATCACGCGCCCATCCCGTCGCTGCTGGCCACCTCGGCCGTGCACCATCACCTGGTCCGCACCAAGGAGCGGACGCGGGTCGCGCTGGTGGTGGAGTCCGGCGACGCCCGCGAGGTCCACCACATCGCCACCCTCATCGGCTTCGGCGCGGCCGCGGTCAATCCGTACCTGGCGCTGGAGACGATCGAGGACCTGATCGCCGAGGGTGAGCTCACCGGTGTCACGCGTGCCAAGGCGATCGGCAACTATCTGGAGGCGCTGGGCAAGGGCGTGCTGAAGGTGATGAGCAAGATGGGGATCTCGACCATCAGCTCCTACACCGCCGCACAGGCTTTCGAGGCCGTGGGGTTGTCCTCGGAGGTGGTGCGCGAGTACTTCACCCGCACGGTGTCGCGCATCGAGGGCGTCGGACTCGACGAGCTGGCCGAGGAGGTGCGGATCCGCCACCACCGCGCCTTCCCGGAGAACCCCACCGAGCAGGTCTACCGTCGGCTCGAGGTCGGTGGCGAGTACCAGTACCGCCGGGAGGGTGAGCTGCACCTGTTCTCGCCCGAGACCATATTCCTGCTGCAGCACGCCACCAAGACCGGCCGGGCCGAGATCTTCCGCAAGTACTCCGACGAGGTCGATCGGCTCTCGCGCGAGGGCGGTACCCTCCGCGGCCTGTTCGACTTCGATCTCGACGCGCGCGAACCGGTCCCGCTCGAGGAGGTGGAGCCGGTCGAGGCGATCATGAAGCGTTTCAACACCGGCGCGATGAGCTATGGGTCGATCTCCGCGGAGGCCCACGAGACCATCGCGATGGCGATGAACAGGATCGGCGGTCGCTCGAACTCGGGGGAGGGCGGCGAGGACGTCGAGCGTCTCTACGATCCCGAGCGCCGCAGCGCGGTGAAGCAGGTCGCGTCCGGGCGTTTCGGCGTCACGAGCGACTATCTGATCAACGCCACCGACATCCAGATCAAGATGGCGCAGGGAGCCAAACCCGGTGAGGGCGGTCAGCTCCCGGCCTACAAGGTGTATCCCTGGATCGCCAAGACCCGGCACTCGACGCCGGGTGTCGCGTTGATCTCACCGCCGCCGCATCACGACATCTACTCGATCGAGGATCTCGCGCAGCTGATCCACGACCTGAAGAACGCGAACTCGCAGGCGCGCATCCACGTGAAGCTCGTCAGCGCGGTCGGCGTGGGCACGGTCGCAACAGGGGTGTCGAAGGCGCACGCCGACGTCGTTCTCATCTCCGGGCACGACGGCGGGACCGGGGCATCGCCCCTGACCTCCCTCAAACACGCCGGCACGCCATGGGAGATCGGCCTCGCCGACGCCCAGCAGACCTTGATGCTGAATGGCCTGCGCGACCGCATCACGGTGCAGTGCGACGGAGCGCTGCGTACCGGACGCGACGTGATCACCGCGGCCCTGCTCGGAGCGGAGGAGTACGGATTCTCCACTGCTCCGCTGATCGTGGCCGGATGCATCATGATGCGTGTCTGTCACCTGGACACGTGCCCCGTCGGCGTGGCGACACAGAACCCGCAGCTGCGGTCACGCTTCACCGGGCAGGTCGACCACCTGGTCAACTTCTTCCGATTCATCGCCGAAGACGTTCGGGAACACCTGGCGCGGTTGGGTTATCGCACCCTCGACGAGGCCATCGGGCAATCCCAGCGGCTGCACACCGACACCGCGGTCGCGCATTGGAAGTCCAAGGGACTCGACCTCAGTCCGATCTTCCGCAAGGTCGAGGACAAGGGACCGACTCGTCGGGTGCGGGGTCAGGAACACGGCCTCGACCGTGCGCTCGACCAGACCCTGATCCAGCTCGCCGAGGGTGCGCTCGAGGACGCGCACCCGGTGACGCTGGAACTGCCGGTGCGCAATGTGAACCGGACGGTCGGAACCCTTCTCGGTTCGGAGGTGACGCGCCGGTACGGCGCGGACGGACTCGCCGAGGACACGATCACGGTCAAACTCGAGGGTTCGGCCGGGCAGTCGCTCGGTGCGTTCCTCCCGCCCGGCGTGACGATCCGGTTGACCGGTGACACCAACGACTACGTCGGAAAGGGGTTGTGCGGAGGCAAGATCGTCGTCACCCCAGATCCCGACTCGTTGTTCGTCGCCGAGGATCAGGTGATCGCAGGCAACACCATCCTCTACGGTGCCACCTCCGGTGAGGTGTACCTCAGAGGTCGTGTGGGCGAGCGTTTCTCGGTGCGAAACTCGGGCGCCACGGCCGTCGTCGAAGGGGTGGGTGACCACGCCTGCGAGTACATGACCGGTGGCCGGGTGGTCGTTCTCGGACCGACCGGGCGCAACCTCGCCGCCGGCATGTCGGGTGGGATCGCGTTCGTCCACGATCTCGATCAGGCGAAGGTGAACATGGCCATGGTCGAACTGCTGCGTCCCGACCCGGAGGACCTCGCCTGGCTCAAGCGCACCATCGTCACACACACGGAACTGACCGGTTCCGCGATCGGCGCGTCGATCCTGGCCGACTGGCCTCGACGCTGCCTGGCGTTCACCAAGGTGATGCCCACCGATTACAGACGTGTCCTCGACGCGGCCCGGATGGCCGAAGCCGAAGGGCGCGACGTCGATTCAGCGATCATGGAGGCGGCACGTGGCTGACCCGCGCGGGTTCCTGGAAGTCCCGAAGAAAGAGGCGAAGTACCGTCCCGTCGCCGAGCGCGTCCACGACTGGGACGACGTGTACGAGCACGCCGACAACCCGATCAAGGTCCTCGACGAGGTCAGCGCACAGGCCCGCCGGTGTATGGATTGCGGTATCCCGTTCTGCCACTCCGGAACCGCGGGGTGTCCGCTGGGCAACCTCATCCCCGAGTGGAACGACCTGGTCCGGCGCGGCCGGTGGGATGCGGCGAGCAGCAGGCTCCACGCGACCAACAACTTCCCGGAGTTCACCGGGATGGTGTGCCCGGCGCCGTGCGAGGCCGCCTGCGTGTTGTCGATCTCCGAACAGGCGACCGGCGGCAGTGTGACCATCAAGCGCATCGAGAAGACGATCGCGTACGAATCGTGGGCCGAAGGTGTCATCGGGCCCGAGCCGCCCGAGTCCACGACCGGCAAATCGGTCGGCGTCGTCGGCTCCGGTCCGGCGGGTCTCGCCGTCGCGCAACAGCTCACCCGTGCCGGGCACGATGTGACCGTCTACGAGCGCGACGACCGCCTCGGCGGGCTGCTGCGCTACGGCATCCCCGAGTACAAGCTGCAGAAGTCCGACATCGACCGGCGCATCGCCCAGATGCGTGCGGAGGGAACGACGTTCGTGACCAACTGCGACGTGGGGACCGACCTGTCGGTCGAAGACCTGCGTTCGACCCACGACGCGGTGGTCCTGGCCATCGGTGCGATGGAGGCGCGTGACAACCCGGTGCCGGGCCGGGAGCTCAACGGCATCCACCTGGCCATGGAGCATCTCGTGCCCGCCAACAAGGAGTGCGAGGGCGACGGCCCGTCACCCATCACCGCGGCAGGCAAGCACGTCGTGATCATCGGCGGCGGCGACACGGGAGCCGACTGCCTGGGAACGGCACACCGTCAGGGTGCGGCCTCGGTCGTGCAGCTCGACTACAACCCGGAACTACCCGGCGAACGCGACGACGAACGGTCCCCGTGGCCGACCTGGCCGCTGATCATGCGGACCTCGAGCGCGCACGCCGAGGGCGGCGAACGGCTGCACCAGGTCGCGGTGCAACGATTCGAGGGTGACGACGACGGCAACGTCACGACGATGGTCCTCGCCGAGGTGGAGGTGAGACGGGACGCCGAGGGCCGCCGCGAGATCACGCCGGTCGGTGACGAGTTCGAGATCCCTTGTGAGTTGGCGCTTTTCGCGATCGGTTTTGCCGGTGTGCGCGGCGGCCAGCTGCTGTCCGATCTCGAGATCGAACCCAATCCGCGCGGTGTGATCTCGTGCGGGAGCGACTGGCAGACCGACGCCCCGGGCGTGTTCGTCTGCGGCGACGCCCACCGCGGCGCGTCGCTGGTGGTGTGGGCGATCGCGGAAGGCCGGTCGACCGCGCGTGCGGTGGACGAGTTCCTCGTCGGCGAATCGGATCTGCCTTCGCCGGTCCGTCCCGCATCCCTGCCGTTGTCCGTGCGGTGACAGCCGGCGATCGTCGCCGAACACGCGCGGGCGCAACAAGTTAAGTTAATTTCATACTCGGCGGTAGCGGGCCGCCACCAGCGGTAACAGCTGGTGGCGTCCCGGTGACAAGTCGCCGCCGACATAGAGATGCACGGCTGATGAGGACTAAGGTGTTCTTGTGACACGCCGAACCAAGATTGTTTGCACGCTGGGCCCGGCCACCGCGAGTGATGAGCGTTTGAAAGAGCTTGTCGAGAGCGGTATGGACGTGGCTCGGATGAATTTCAGCCACGGTACGCATGAGGATCATGCGGCCGTTTATGCGCGCGTTCGTAAGGCTTCGGACACCACGGAGAAGGCGGTCGGTGTTCTGGCCGATCTGCAGGGTCCGAAGATCCGTTTGGGCCGTTTCGATGGTTGTGATGGGTCGACGGTGTGGGAGACCGGTGAACAGGTACGTATCACCGTCGAGGATGTCGTGGGCGAGCACGACCGGGTCTCCACGACGTACAAGCAGCTCGCCGAGGACGCGAGCCCGGGGGATCGTCTGCTGGTCGATGACGGCAAGGTCGGTCTGGCCGTGTCTGCGGTCGAGGGCAACGATGTCGTGTGCACGGTGACCGAGGGCGGGCCGGTCAGCAACAACAAGGGCCTGTCGCTTCCGGGGATGAGCGTGTCGGTGCCGGCGATGTCGGAAAAGGACATCGCCGACCTCGAGTTCGCGTTGGAGCTCGGGGTCGACATGGTGGCGCTGTCGTTCGTTCGCAGTCCCTCGGACATCGAGTTGGTCCATGAGGTGATGGACCGGGTGGGCCGCCGGGTGCCGGTGATCGCGAAGTTGGAGAAGCCTGAGGCGATCGAGAATCTCGAGGCGATCGTTCTGGCGTTCGACGCGATCATGGTGGCTCGTGGTGATCTGGGGGTGGAGTTGCCGCTGGAGCAGGTGCCGTTGGTGCAGAAGCGGGCGATTCAGATGGCTCGGGAGAATGCCAAGCCGGTGATCGTGGCGACGCAGATGCTCGATTCGATGATCGAGAATTCGCGTCCGACGCGGGCGGAGGCCTCGGATGTGGCCAACGCGGTGCTCGATGGTGCGGATGCGGTGATGCTCTCGGGGGAGACCTCGGTGGGCAAGTATCCGTTGGAGACGGTTCGGACGATGGACCGGATCTGCCGTGCGGTCGAGGGTGGTCCTCGTGATGTGCCGCCGTTGTCGCATGTGCCGCGCACCAAGCGGGGTGTGATCTCGTATGCGGCGCGTGACATCGGTGAGCGTCTGGAGGTGAAGGCGTTGGTCGCCTTCACCCAGTCCGGGGATACTGTGCGGCGGCTGGCACGTCTGCATTCGCGGTTGCCGTTGCTGGCGTTCACCCCGACGCAGGCGGTGCGCAGTCAGCTCGCGCTGAGCTGGGGGACCGAGACGTTCATCGTCGACCACGTGGACACGACGGACCACATGATCGATCAGGTCGACCATCAGCTGCTCCGCATCGGGCGGCTCAGTGAGGGTGATGTGGTGGTGATCGTCGCCGGTGCTCCGCCGGGGACGGTGGGTTCGACCAACCTCATCCACGTACACCGGATCGGCGAGCAGGACCACTGACCTCGTCCGCTCGGAGTTCGGGGCGGTGCACCAGCCGCGACGGTCGGGTTCACGAGACACACCACTAGGGTGTGAGGCATGACCGTGGACCAGGCCGGAGATCTCGGGAAACTACTCGCGTTGCTCGACGTCGAACGTCAGGGCGACGACCTGTTCATCGGGCACCACCCCGAGCAGGTCACCGCCCGGACGTTCGGCGGTCAGCTGCTCGGACAAGGCGTTGTCGCGGCGGCGCGGAGCCTGACCCGGGGCAATCCGCCCATCCACGCCCTGCATGCACATTTCATCCGTGGCGGGGACGTCACCGCGCCGATGGAGTACCACGTCGATCGCTTCCGCGACGGCAGGTCGTTCGCCAACCGGCAGGTGACCGCCAAGCAGGGCGGCGAAGAGATCTTCACGATGCTGGTCGCGTTCCAGGACAACACCTCCGGGCTCGAACATGCGGTGGAGATCCCGAACGTGCCCTATCCGGAGGAGTTGCCTACTCTCGGAGAGCATTTCAAGGGTTACGAAGACCGCATCGCGACGTTCGTGAATGCGTTGCATCCCATCGACATCCGCTTCGCCAACGACCCGAGCTGGAAGGCCAAGGACGCGGGGGAGAAGCTGACCGACAACCGGGTGTGGATGAAGGCCGACGGCACGATGCCCGACGACCCCGTGATGCACGTCGCGGCAATGTGTTACGCCTCCGACACCACGGTGCTGGATTCGGTCATCACCACCCACGGCCTCTCGTGGGGCATGGACCGGCTGTTCGCGGCGACAGTGAATCATTCGATGTGGTTCCACCGCGAGTTCCGGTTCGACGACTGGCTGCTCTACGCGACGCGGTCGCCGGTCGCGACCGGGTCACGCGGAATGGGCTCGGGCCGATTCTGGATGCGCGACGGCACTCTCGCGACATCGGTCGTGCAGGAAGCGCTCATCAAGTACTTCCCGCCCAAGAAGTGACCGCGCCGGTCTGCGGGGGAGCTGATGGATCGCGAACGGGGTGAGTCGGTGACACCGGGGTACGGCCCCGCCCACGAGATGTGGCTCGACCCCGGCCCGCCGCTTCCCCGGCGGACGTGGCAGCGGCGCACCAGGGTCCCGGTCATCGTCGCGACCTCCATCGCGATGGTCGGGTTCGCGGTGGTCGTCATCGCCGCCGTCATCGCGGGTCTCCTGACGACACCGGAGTTCACCGCCAAGGGCGGAGTGGTCGCCGACTGTGCGACAGAGGTCGCGGCGGTGCCGGGTGGGGGCACCCTTGCCCGTGGAGCCCGGGTCGTCATCTATGACGCTTCCGGCGGCGAGGTGGCGACCACCACGCTGTCGAGGTTCCTCCGTGGCGACGATGGTTGCCGGCTCACCTTCGAGGTGAGCGGTGTGGAGTACACCGACGCCGGCTATCTGGTCACCGTCGGCGACGCCGACGGTCGGTTCTCGGAGTCGATCTCGACCGCGGCCCTGCAGCAGGGCGCAGTGCTCCGGCCACTGGGCTGACGCCCGACTCGCCGGCGAAACCCGACAATCCACGCACTCGGCGGAGATGGCCGGTGCGACGTCGCCGTGGTTGCCCGGACACCGGGTGAACGGCGGGTTAAACTGCGCCGGATCATCATCGGAGTCACCGAACCCGTTGCGGCGGCCGGAACCTCGATGACATCGACCGGGGATGTCGACCCGGTCTCCGTCGGGACGTCCGTAGCGAGGAGTGTGCGTGGAGTACAGCATCGACTGGGGCAACGAGGTGTGGGCCAGTCTGAAATGGTTGGCCATCGCGTTCGCCATCTCGGCCGCGGTCATTCTCGTGATCGGCTACCTCCTGGCGAGGTTCAGCCGATGGGGCACGCCGCTGTGGCGGGTGATCGGCGGGTTCTTCACCGACCGGGAGACACGGGTCAAGGCGTGGGGGTTGGCAGTGGCCTTGACCTTGCTCGCGCTGTTGGGAGTCCGGGTGTCGGTGCTCATCTCCTACTGGAGCAACGACCTCTTCACCTCGCTGCAGACCGCCGGTGAGGGTCTGGCCGCGGGCGGTCCGCAAGGCGCCGAGATGCTCCAGGTGGGTGAAGACGCGTTCTGGCACTCGATGGCCGTCTTCGGAATCCTGGCCACACTCCATGTCGTCCGCACGATGGTCGAGATCTACGTGGGCGCCGCATTCGAGATCCGGTTGCGCTACTGGCTCACCGAGGGTGCCACTGCGGACTGGATGGAGGGTCGCGCCTTCTACCGCAACCGCTTCGTCGATCTCAGCGCGGGTCTGCTGCGCCGCAGGCTGTTTCGCCGCACCGAGTCGAACGTGAACCGTCGGGCCGCCGACATCCATCCCGGCGTCGACAACCCCGATCAGCGCATCGAGGCCGACATCACCACCGTCGTGTCATCGGGTTCGTCGCTGTTCTGGGGCGGCGGCGGGTCCTCGACCAATGGTGTCTTGCCCGCGTGCGTGTCGATCGTGTCGTTCGCTATCGTCCTGTGGGACCTCTCCGGTCCCGTCACCCTGTTCGGTGTCGAGATCCCGCGAATGATGATGTGGCTGGTGCTGGTCTACGTCCTCGTCGCCAGCGTGGTCGCATTCGCGATCGGACGCCCGCTGATCCGATTGAACTTCTGGCGCGAGCGCCTCACCGCGAACTTTCGTTATGCACTCGTCCGCATCCGCGACGGCGCTGAGAACGTCGCGTTCTACAGCGGCGAGCGCGTCGAACACACCAACCTCATGACCAGGTTCCGTGCGGTGGTCAGGAACTTCTGGCAGATCATCCACGTCCAACTGGCGTTCGTCGGCTGGAACTTCAGCGTGACCCAGCTGTCGGTGGTGTTCCCGTACCTCGTGCAGGCACCACGATTCTTCGACGGCCAGATCAAGCTCGGTGACGTGTCGCAGACCTCGTCGGCTTTCGCCGAGATGCACGATGCGCTCTCGTTCTTCCGGAACGCCTACGACGACTTCACCGTGCTGCGGGCCGCAATCATCCGTCTCGACGGCCTGGCCGACGCCGACGCGCGCTCGCGGGTCATGCCGGAGGTGACGACCGTGGATCGTGAACGCGCCGTCGCGCTGTCCGATGTCGACGTCAAGACGCCCAGCGGTGACGACCTGATCACCGCGCTGAACCTGTCCCTCGCGCCGGGCGCGGCGCTCGTCGTCAAGGGACGGTCGGGCTCGGGGAAGACGACGCTGCTCCGTGGGCTCGCCGGGTTGTGGCCGTTCATCGACGGCGAGTTCGCCCGGCCGCCAGGGGAACACACGCTGTTCCTGTCCCAGATGCCCTACATCCCGCTGGGGGACCTGCGGACCGCGGTCGCCTATCCGGCCCTGCCCGACGACGTCGGTGACGAGGCCATCAAGGTCGCGCTCGAGAAGGTGTTCCTCCCGCATCTCGTCGGCCGGCTCCACGACGAGGAGGACTGGGCCAAGGTGCTCTCGCCGGGCGAGCAGCAGCGCGTCGCCTTCGCCAGAATCCTGCTGACACGACCACAGGCGGTGTTCATGGACGAGGCCACCTCGGCGGTCGACGAGGGTCTCGAGTACTCGCTCTACTCGCTGATCCGTTCGGAGTTGCCGGAGACGATCGTGGTATCGGTCAGCCATCGGAGCACCACCGATCAGCATCACACGGACCTGCTCGAACTGACCGGCGGCGGGGCCTGGAATCTCGAGTCGCTGACCAACGGTCCTTCGCTGGACAAACGGTCCTGATCTGGGTTTTTTGCCAAGCGGTTACCAATCGCCGGATCCGTGCATGACCCCTGCCTCCACTCGCTAATGTGACGTGAAACACATCACTTCGGCAAGTCGAGGACTCTCATGACCGCTGCAGAGACCATCACGTTTCCCCATCAGACCGGCGTCGCCGTCGCGACGCTACCCGCCGCGTTCCAGCAGACGGTCACCGTGCGACCGGACGCCGTCGCGCTCCGCACCGTCGGCGGGCTGCAGGAGATCACCTGGGCGGAGTACGCCCGCCGGGTCGAGGCCATCGCCGGTGGACTCGCGGCGTTGGGCGTCACACGCGGCGACACCATCGGGATCATGCTGACGAACCGTCCCGAGTTCCACCTGGTGGACGCCGCCGCACTCCATCTCGGGGCCGTCCCGTTCTCGATCTACAACACGAGTTCGCCCGAACAGGTCGAATACCTCTTCGGAAACGCGGAGAACGCGGTCGTCGTCACCGAGCAGGTGTTCCTGCCGGTGCTCACGGCCGCGGCGACGGCCGTGTCCACCACGGTCGTCGTCGACGGAGTGGCGACGGGCGCGATCTCACTCGCCGACGTCGAACAGACGCCGGCGCCGGAGGGCTTCGACTTCACCGCGTCGTGGCAGGCGGTCAATCCCGACGATCTGGCGACGCTGATCTACACCTCGGGCACCACCGGCCCACCCAAGGGCGTCGAGATCACCCATCGCAACATCGTCGCGGAGATGGCCGCGCTCGCCGAGATCGTCCAGGCGGGGTTCGACGACCGGGCCATCTCATACCTGCCTGCGGCGCACATCGCCGACCGCGTGTCCTCGCATGCGGCGAACATGATGCGCGGCATCCAGATCACGACCGTGCCCGATCCACGCGAGATCGCCGCAGCGCTTCCCGACGTGCATCCCACCTTCTTCTTCGGGGTGCCGCGGGTGTGGCAGAAGATCCGTGCCGGCATCGAGGCGAAGCTGGCCGAGGAGTCCAGTCCGGCGAAGAAGGCACTCGCGGGCTGGGCGTTCCGCGCCGGGGCGTCGGCAGCCCAGGCCCGGATCGACGGCAAGGGATCGGGTGGCCTCGCGTACGGTCTCGCCGACCGTCTGGTGCTGCACAAGGTCCGTACCGCGTTGGGGCTGGACCAGGTCTCCTTCGCCGGTTCCGGCGCGGCCGCGATCCCGCCCGAGGTCCTGAGATTCTTCCTGGGCCTGGGCATTCCGGTCCTCGAGGTGTGGGGGATGTCGGAGACCACCGGCGTCTCGACGATGACGACCGACGACAATCTGCGGATCGGCACCGTCGGCACCCCGGTGCGTGGCGTGGAGGTGAGGCTGGCCGACGACGGTGAGCTCCTCGTCCGTGGACCGGTGGTGATGCGTGGCTATCGCAAACAACCCGACAAGACCGCCGAGACCATCGATGCCGACGGGTGGTTGTCGACCGGCGATATCGCGACGATCGACGACGACGGAAACGTCACCATCGTCGACCGGAAGAAGGAACTCATGATCAATGAGTCCGGTAAGAACATGTCGCCCACCAATATCGAGAACGCGATGAAGGCGGCCTCGTCGCTGATCGGTCAGGTGGCCGCGATCGGCGACGCCCGGCCCTTCGTGTCGGCGCTCGTGGTGCTCGACCCGGATGCCGCGGCCGCGCGCGCGAAGAAGCTCGATCTGTCCGGCGGCGATCTGGCCGAGTTGTCCACCCATCCCGACGTGGTCGAGGAGGTGGCGGTGGCAATTCGTGCCGGGAATCGGTCACTGTCCCGCGTGGAACAGGTCAAGCGATTTACCATCGTGCCGACCGCCTGGGATCCCGGCGGCGACGAGCTCACCCCGACGATGAAGTTGCGCCGCAAGCCGATTGCGACAAAGTATGCGAGCGAGATCGGTGAGCTGTACGAGGCGCAACCGGGACGGTCGGTGGTGGACCTGCGGTCGTGACCGGGGTCGATCGACGACGGTCTCACCGCCGGAACCAGACAGACGAGGAGAAGGAATGGACGACCAAGCAGGTGTCGACCAGACGGCAGATCGCGAACTCGGACCCATCGACTACATCGTGGTCGAGTGGACGGGCAAGCAGCCGACCGGCGAGGCGCTTCCGCATCTGATCGATCTCATCGACCGCGGCATCGTGCGGCTGATCGACATCGTCTTCATCACCAAGGACGCCGACGGCACCGTCGCCCGGCTCGAGATCAACTCGCTCGGAGCGGAGTTCGCGGTCTTCGACGGGGCAGCGACCTCACTGCTCGACGACTCGGACCTCGCGGAGGCGGCCACCGTCATCGATCCGGGCTCCAGCGCGGCCGTCCTCGTCTGGGAGAACGCGTGGGCCGCTCCGTTCGCCACCGCTGTCCGCAACGGCGGCGGACGACTCGTCGCGTCGGGCCGGATTTCGGTGGATGCCCTGCTCGCACAGCTCGATCTGGTCGACGAGGCGACACCGGCCGCACCGACCGCGTAGCTCGCCGTCGACAACCGATCTGACACCTCGAAAGGACAGAACATGCCAGGACTTCTCCGCGGCGTCGCCCGTACCGCCGTCATCTCCGGTACCGCGACGGCGGTGAGCAATCGCGTGTCCCGACGCCAGGCGAGCAAGTGGGCGCAGCAAGGCGCACAGGACCCTCGGTCACAGCAGCAGTACTCCCAACCGCAGTACTCCCAGCCGCCGCAGCAGCCACCCCAGCAGGCGCCCGCCCCGCGCCCCACGGACACGATCTCGGCGCTGAAGGAACTCGGGGCGCTCTATCAGCAGGGCATTCTCACCGAGGCCGAGTTCGCCGCCCAGAAGGCCAAGATCCTCGGTACCTGAGGCGCCCCCCTGCTCCCTGAGGTGCGAGGAGCGTTGGCGACAGCCCCTGCTCCCTGAGGTGCGAGGAGCGTTGGCGACAGCCCCTGCTCCCTG
This sequence comes from Gordonia sp. KTR9, assembly GCF_000143885.2. NCBI lineage: Bacteria > Bacillati > Actinomycetota > Actinomycetes > Mycobacteriales > Gordoniaceae > Gordonia > Gordonia sp. KTR9. The sequence goes on along the minus strand of NC_018581.1, from coordinate 3,384,777 downwards.
AGGTGCGAGGAGCGTTAGCGACGAGCCACGAAGGGTCCTGGTGAGCAGCCGCTCGGGAACCCTTCGTGGCTCGCTTCGCTCGCACCTCAGGGAGCGAGAGGTGGCTCGCTTCGCTCGCACCTCAGGGAGCGAAAGGTGGCTCGCTTCGCTCGCACCGCAGGGAGCAGCAGCCACTCTCACGACTCGTGCGGGAGCACTTCTGCGTCGTCGATGGCGTCGGGTGTTCCGTTGTGCGACATGTCCTTCAGAGCGACGCCGGATCGTCCGAGTCGTCGGGCGCCGTCGATGAGCGCGGCGGTCGTGGCCGCGGCGACGTCGTAGTGCAATCCGTCGGGCGGGTGGATGTTGGAGATGCAGTTCCGATCGGAGTCGGCGCGTCCCGGTCGGGGCAGGTGCGTGAGGTAGATCCCCAGGCTGTCGGCGACCGAGAGGCCAGGTCGCTCACCGATGATCACGATGAGGGTGGTGACGCCGAGGGCCTCGCCGATGTGGTCGCCGAGTGCGACGCGAGCCTCGGTCGCGATGACCGGCGGGGCGATGGAGTACCGGCCGTCGAGCCGGCGGAGGAGGGCCGCGAGGAGACCGTGGCCGTGATCGGCGAGCGCCCGGGGTGACAGTCCGTCGGCCAGCACGATGCCGATCTCGGCGTCGACCCGTGGGACCTGCGACAGATCCTCGGGCAGCCGACCCAGGTCGGGTCGGCGCAGGTATTCGCTGCGTGTCGCCGCGCGGCTGGTGACTGTGACCGGGGGATCGAGGTCGAGTTCGCCGATCGAGCGCGCGAACCCCTCGACGTCGAGCGGCTCGTGAACCGCGTCGCGGGCGGCGGCATGAGCGGCCTGGAATTCGAGGACCCGCCGCGACGGGAGCGAATTGCCGGCACGTCCGAGGCCGATCCGCGCCTGCGTGCTCCGGCGGAGTTCGGTCCAGGGGTCGGGCTGCGGAGCCTGATCGTCCGCGGGTGCGGGCCGGGCCGGCGTCATCGTCCGGCCGTCAGCGGCAGGAGGGGAGACTCGCCCGGGTCCACCGGCAGGATGCGTCCGGCGCCGTCGGTCATGCCGAGTCGCGCGAGCCAGGACTCGAACTCGGGGGCCGGCCGCAATCCGAGTGCGGCACGGACGTAGAGCGCGTCATGGAACGACAGACTCTGATAGCCGAGCATGACGTCGTCTGCTCCGGGAACGGCGATGACGAATGCGGCACCGGCGACACCGAGCAGCGTGAGCAGGGTGTCCATGTCGTCCTGGTCGGCCTCGGCGTGATTGGTGTAGCAGACGTCGACACCCATCGGCAGCCCGAGCAGCTTGCCGCAGAAGTGATCTTCGAGGCCGGCGCGGATGATCTGCTTGCCGTCGTAGAGATACTCGGGACCGATGAACCCGACGACGGTGTTGATCAGCAACGGGTTCAGCACTCGTGCCACCGCGTACGCGCGGGTCTCCAGGGTCTGCTGGTCGACCGGTTTGCCACCGGTCCCGAGGTGCGCGCCGGCCGAGAGTGCCGATCCCTGACCGGTTTCCAGGTACATCACGTTGTCGCCGACGGTCCCGCGGCGCAGTGACCGTCCCGCCTCGTCGGCGTCGCGCAGGATGTCCAGCGTCACGCCGAATCCCTTGTTGGCACCCTCGGTGCCCGCGATCGACTGGAACACGAGGTCGACGGGCACCCCCTGTTCGATGAGGTCGACGGTGGTCGTGACATGGGACAGAACGCAGGACTGCATCGGGATCTCGAAGCGCTGCCGGATGTCGTCGAGCATGTGCAGGAGTTCGGCCGTCGCGCGCGGTGAGTCCGACGCCGGGTTGATCCCGATGACCGCGTCGCCACACCCCATGAGCAGGCCGTCGAGGGTGGCCGCGGCGATGCCCCGCGGGTCGTCGGTGGGGTGGTTGGGCTGCAGCCGCGTCGCGATCCGGCCGGGCAGGCCGATGGTGGTGCGAAACGCCGAGGTGACCCTCGCCGCCGCGGCGACCAGGATCAGGTCCTGGTTCCGCATGATCTTCGACGCGGCCGCCACCATCTCCGGCGTGAGGCCGGGGCCGACGCGGGCGAGACGTTCACCGGCGTCGGACCGGGTCGCGATCTCCAGCAGCCAGTCCCGGAAACCGCCGACGGTCAGATGGGCGATCTCGGCGAACGCGGTCCGGTCGTGGGTGTCGACGATGAGCCGGGTCACCTCGTCGGATTCGTAGGGCACCAGCGCCTCGTCGAGGAATCTGCTGAGCGGAACGTCGGCGAGTTGCCATGCGGCAGCTGCCCGTTCGGCATCGGAGTCCGCAGCGCAGCCGGCGAGCTCGTCGCCGGACCGGCGTGGGGTCGCCTTGGCCATGAGCTCGACGAGGCCGTCGAACTCATGGGTCGTGCCGGCGATCGTCTGGGTGTATCTCATTGGATGCCCCGGCCGGAAGGGGAGTGGTCGCGCGTCATGGTCCCCCGAAGTCTAGGTTCGGTTCCGCGAAGCCGCATGCCGAATGCGGGACCGTCCCGGGCGTCGCACTGGCCGGATGACGCGGCGGGTCAGGCGGGAGCTCCGCTGTTCTCCGGGTCGGCCGTCAGCGCCCGCGCGTAGCCGCCCATCGCGCGTCCGGCAGCGAGGATCGGAGCCGTCGACCGCTGCGTCCGAGCGAGGATGAAAGCGCCCTCGAGGGAGGCGATGACGGCGAGGATCAGCGTTCGCGCCTCCGGCTCGGGCAACCCGTGTGTTCGGTACAGCGCGGTGCCCTGGTCCACCCAGGCGTCCATCACCTCCGCGGCCACCGCCCGGAGTGCCGGCTCCGTGTCGGCGACCTCACCGGCGACGGTCGCGACGGGACACATGTTGAGCCATCCGCTCTCGGCGATGGTGTCGGCTGCGGCGACGAAGGCCGCCTCGATGCCGTCGGCGATGTCGTCATATGGGGCGAGCAGCATACCGACGAGCTCGCCATACGCCGCACCGGACTGACGCAGCGCGGCGGCCGCGACGTCCCGCTTGCCGCCGCTGAAGTGGTGATAGATGGACCCGATCGGGGCGCCGGCCGCGTCGACGACCTGTTTGATCCCGGTCGCGGCATAACCCTGCCTGCGGAGTAGCTCGGTCATCGCGACCACGATGCGTTCGTCCGTCTTCACCCTGGCCATTCTAGAGCATCTGTTCTAGAGTGATCGTTCTAGAAGCTCCAGACCACGTGCTCGGGTATCCGATCCAAGGAGATCGACATGGAACACCACGACCAGGCGAGAGTGGATCGGTCGACGACGATGCGGCGGGTCGACACGCCGGCCGGAGTCATCGAGTACGCGGACGACGGCGTCGGCGCGCCGGTCGTGTTGCTCCACGGCCTGTTGATGGACCACGAAGTGTGGGATGCGGTGATCCCGTTGTTGCCCAGCGGGTTTCGGTACATCCGGCCGGTCCTGCCGCTGGGGTCGCATCGGATTCCCCTCGCCGCCGATGCCGACCTGACGCTGGACGGCATGGTTCGGCTCGTCGCCGGTGTACTCGACGCGCTCGACCTCGACGAGGTGACTCTCGTGCATTCGGACTGGGGTGGCGCACTTTTCCTGACCGCACTCGGCCTCGACCGGCGGATCGGGCGGATGATCGTTCTCCCGTGCGAGGCGTTCGACAACTTCCCACCGGGTCTGCCGGGGAAGATGGCGACGCTCGCGGTGCGCCTGCCCGGCGGGATCACCATTGCCGCACGCCAGTTGCGCATCGGATGGTTGCGGCGGCTGCCCATGCTCTGGGGCTGGATGGTGAACGGCCCGGTCGACCCGGCCCAGATGCGGCGCTGGACGGATCCGGTGCTCACCGATCCCCGGATACGCCGGGATGTCACGAAGTATGCGACCACGGATTTCGATGCCGCCGAACTCATCCGCCGCACCGAGGCGCTGTCCGGCTTCGAGGGCGAAGCTCTCGTGCTGTGGTCGCCCGACAACCGCGTGATGCCACCCGCCCACGGGCCGCGGCTCGCCGAACTCCTACCGCGCGGGCGTTACGTGCCGATGCCGGGCGCGGCGGTCCTGCCCATGCTCGACGACCCGCAGACCGTCGCCGCCGAGATCGGCGCGTTCCTCACCGACGCGAGACCCGCGTCGTGAGGAACGCGCCGTGACGATCACGGTGTCGCGTCGCCGGAGCCCTCGATCTTGAAACCGACCTTCAGCGTGACCTGGAAGTGTGCGATCTGACCGTCTTCGATGTGGCCGCGGGTCTCGGTCACCTCGAACCAGTCGAGGTGACTGACCGTCGCAGAGGCACGGGCGATCGCGTTACGGATGGCGTCGTCGGTGCCAGAGGCCGAGGACCCGACCACTTCGATGACTCGATACACGTTGTCCGACAAGGGAGTCGCTCCAATCATGAGAACCTACGGGCAGGGGGCGCGGTGGGTCCGCGGCGCGGACGACCGCTCCTCCTGTCTACCCCTAAGATCGAGAGGTGACCAGCAAACCGGCAAACCGAGACGTCCCCGCGAGGTGCCCGTGTCTGTCCGGTCTCGTGCTCGACGACTGCTGCGGACCCGTTCTCGCCGGTGAGCGTGCCGCACCGACAGCCGAGGCGTTGATGCGCTCGCGTTTCACCGCTTTCGCGCTCGGAGATCGGAATCACCTACTCGCCAGCTGGCACCCCGACACCCGTCCCGCCGCGCTCGAGCTGGACGAGTCGATGCGCTGGTACCGCCTCGACATCGAGTCGAGCGTCGGTGGGTCACCGTTCGACACCGAGGGTGAGGTCACGTTCACCGCGTATCACCGACGCGGCGCGGAACGGGGATCCCTGCACGAGCGCAGTCGTTTCACGCGATCGGAGGGCCGCTGGGTCTACGTGGACGGGGTCGTCGGGTGAGTACGACTCAGGAGTCGGCGTAATCCCAGAACTGCAGCCACGTCACGTTGGCGAACACCGTCAGACACAGCAGATAGATGAGCAGGACCGCTCCCGCCCCCGCGATGTTGCTCCGCCGGTTGTTCCCGTCGACCGGATCGAGCCATCGCCGGAACGGGCGTGACGCCCACGGCATCAGCCACCATTGCATGAGAGAGACGCTGACGACCTGACTCAGCCACAGCGCCAGCCACGGCTGGGCGCCGAAGCGGTCGAGGGTGGGGCCGAGAAATCTCGAGAGTGTCATCACCGTGGGGTACAGCACCAGCAGCACCATCATCGCCGACTTCCAGTTCGGCGTCTGCAGGATTCGGCCGCGGTCGGTGCGCACGGTGGTGCCGAATGCCGTCGTGCTCGCCATCGTCTCGAAGTCGTGGGTCAGGCTCGAACGCAGCCCGGCGAGCGCTTCGCCGCGTCGGCTCGACGACACCCAGGCCGCCAGCTGACGGTCCGTGCGGAACCGCAACACCGACAGCGACGTCTCTCGCTGTTCGTCGATGAACAGCGCCGTGCCCTCGTAGCCGCCGAAGCCGCTTGCCGCGTCGGTCAACACGTGTTGCGCCGCGACGAAGTCGCCGACCGCGCCCGCGACGATGTCATGGCGGAAGGCGCCGACACCCGGCGGCGGCGACCGGCCGTCGACGAGCTCGAGTACGGGCGTCGCCGGTAACCAGCCGTGCGCGCGTCCGGCGTCCAGCGCCGCGCGGTGGTGCGGACCGTCGAGCCACCGGTCCAGGGCGTCCTCGTCGACGAACGTGGTCGCGACCGCCGGATCGAAGTGCCCGTCGGTCACCGCCGAGATCGCGGTTCCCAGGCAGCCTCCGGAGTCGGTGGCCGAGGCGGCCAGCGTCGCGGCCCACTGTGCGAAGTCATCGGCTGGGCCGGCGTGGAACACCGACACCGCGATGATCGCGGTGCCGGCTGCGTCGCCGGCGGCGTCGTGGTTGGTGACGATCGTCGTGTCCGCCGGTCAGACGGTGACCCGACGCCCCTGGACCCAGACCTCGGCGATGGACGACTCGCGAAGGCCCATCAGCAGGCCGAACAGGGTTTGGTCGCGGGCGAGATCAGGGTCTTCGGAGCGGACGGCGTTGTCCAGTGTGGACTTCAGGGCCTCCACTGGTTCGATGACGAGGAAGTCGGCTTCCTTCCCCTGATCGAAGTTTCCGAAGCGGTTCTCCATGTCGAGGGCGCGGGCCCCGCCGACGGTCCCGATGAACAGCATCTCGGCCGGGTGCATCGAGACCCCCGCATCTCCGGGTTCGGTGATGTGCTGTTTGAAGGCGTCACCGAGGACGCGCGGGATCAGCCATTCATCGCCGCCACCGAAATCGGTTCCGGCGGAGATGTTCACGCCCGCCGCCACGGTGCGCTTCCACGGCATCGTCCCCGACCCGAGGAACAACTGGGACACCGGACAGTGCGAGATCGAGGTGCCGGTCTCGGCCATCCGCGCCAGTTCCGCATCCTGGCAGTGGACGCAGTGCGCGAGGATGGTGCGCGGACCGAGCAGGCTCTTGCCGCCGACCTCGGATCCGGGCAGGAACTTGCCGTCGTAGGTGTCGAGGTAGGAGTCGACCTGGTAGACCTCCTTGGTGGTGTCGACCTCGCCGGTGCCGGGGCGGTTGTTCTCGTTGAGGTGGCTGTGGACGTAGACGCCCTGGTCGCGGTACTCGTCGTACAGATCGCCGAGATTCTTCAGCGTCTCGGTGGTCACCGACAGCGAGAACCGCGGCACGATCGCGACGTGGAGCAGCGCGGTCCGGTAGTCGCCGGTGTCGGCCGCGTGCCACTTGTCGATCTCGGCCCGTGTGAGGCGGATGGCCTCTTCCTCCGAGGTCAACAGCGGTTTGGCGGTGTCACCACCGACGGTCTGGATACCGCGGCCGGCGACGATCCGCAGGCCTGCCTTGCGGGTCTCGGAGAACAGGGAGTCCTGGGCGTGGGGGAAGGCGGACCCGAACACCATCATCGCCGTCGTACCCGCGGCGACCCGTCGTCTGGTGAACTCGACCGCCGCGGCCTGGGCGAACTCGGGGTCGGCGAATTTCGATTCGGACGGGAAGATGCAGAGGTTGAGCCACTCGAGTAGCTGTCCGCCGCCGTAGGAGTCGCCGGCGTAGGTCTGCGGGAAGTGGATGTGGGTGTCGACGAAACCCGGTATGAGGTAGCCGCTCGGATGGTCGTGCGACTCGGCCGATGCGAATTCGTCTGGGAGGTCGGCCTTTTCGCCGGCGAACTTGATCGTGCCGTCGTCGCCGACGACCAGCGCTCCGTCGGGTATCGACACCAACGCGTCGACCGCCTCGGTGATGGCGGGACTGCCGGCCAGATGGAAGATGTGTCCGTAGTGGACGGTCTCGGTCATCGGTGCTCCTCGGTTGGTGTGCGTGCGGTCGGTGCTGTCACGGCGAGACTCACGGCAGTGTCCAGACCTGGACCGTGATCAGGTAGAAGATCGCGACCCAGGCCGCGTTCAGCGCGAGGATGAACAACGCGCCCCGGATGTTCGTCCGGGGTTGGGGCGCTCCCGGTCGTGGATGCAGCCACCACCCCAGCACCCGGTTCACGTAGTAGGGCATCGTGAGATAACTCATCGCGAAGCTGGACAACAGGTTTCCGACCAGCATGCCCAGCCAGAGCGGCATCCCCAGCGGTGCGGTCATCAGGGTGAGGAACACCACCGTGGGGTAGAGGCCGACCCAGACCGCCACGGAGGTCTTGACATTCGACGGCGGTGGCGCGTCGTCGTCGCCGTGGGAGAACCAGTTGCCGAAGGAGTGGTCGATCCGGCGCAGTGTGAAATCACCGAAGTCGTCGGCCTCGGCCAGGAGTCGGGCTCGCTCGCCGGACGTCAGCCAGGCGTCGAGGTGCTCGGCGGTGTCGAACCGGTAGGAGATCGTCCACTCCTCTTGGACGCCGGCGATCGGCCGGAACAGCTCGGTACCGCGGAACCCGGGAAAGCGGTTCTCGGCGGCGTCGACCTGCCGTTGCCATGCCAGGAAGTCGTCGACCTTGGCGTCGGCGACCCGGTGCGAGACCACGACGGTGACCAGGGTCTCCGGCTCTGCGGTACCCGGCGCCAGCACGCGGGCGGTGGCCGGACCGTCGAAGAGCGGTTTGCCCTCGTCGACGAGGTCGAGCCGGACGGCGCTGTTGAGCCAGTCCTGCAGGTGACTGACCGAGTCGAACCCGTAGATGGCCGTCCAGTCCGGGTGGCTGGGATCGGGGGCCCGAAGCTTCGACCCGACGTATCCGGGGAAGCGGGTGGCCGCGGTCTCGATCTTCCCGTACCACTCGCGGTAGCGGCTTTCCATACCAGCGTGGACGCGTTGCCCGATGACGAGGGTTGCGGCACCTTCGGCAGCTTCGGACTTCCGCCCCGTCTCGGGACGGGAGATCTCGTTGGTCATGGGTCCTCCGGTGCGAAGTGTCCCGGATCTGCACCACACGTGGGGGGTTGCGCCGGCAGGCATCGGGAAAGAAGATGCGGGACAGGAACTCTCGACGATCACGCGATCCGGGTGGGTCCGCGTTTCCCGCCGACGCGTCGTCGGGATGCTCGGGTGTGATCTCGGACGCGGTCGGCGCCAGTATCACCCCGCGCCGTCCCTGAGCGCGCGCCGAATCGGAGAACTCGTCGTGAATTGGTCCGGGCGGACCGGTGCGATCTCGGGGGTCAGCTGCCGGTCCGCACCGCGATCCATTCGACCAGGGGCACCGTCGCGCGCCAGTCCCGGCGTATGCGATCGACGAGTGCCGCCGAATGGATGATCTCGTCGAATCCGTAGTCCCGGCCCACCGACAGCGATCGGTGGCGGAGCAGTTCGATGCGCGGGTGGTCGACGTCGTATCCGCGGGGCGCGGTCTTGAGCCGGTCCCCGGCGATCTCCCAGCCGTCGGTGGTGAGCCGCCGCAGGAGGCGTTCGAGCTCGGGCCCGCTCCGGTCGTGGTCGATGGACTTGCGCAACTCGGCGAGCCGGGCCGGAGTGGCCTCGTAGAAGCCGGCGCCCACGCGGACACCCGGCGCCCCGATCTGGACGTAGTAACCGGTGGCCGGAGCCACCGCGACGAACGCGCCCTGATGGGTCTTGTACGGCGCTTTGTCCTTCGAGAATCGGACATCGCGATGTGGCCGGAAGATCTTGGCCGGGCCGAACTCGTCGGCCAGCGCGTCGGTCAGTGCCCTCATGGGCTCGGCGACCGCGGAACGGTAGACGTCCTTGTGGTCTTCCCAGAACACCTTGGAGTTGTCGATCTCCAGATCGTCGTAGAAGTCGAGTGCGGCTTCCGGGAACCCGGTGAAGTCCATCGCCGTCACCCGGGAACACCGCGACCGAATCCGAGGACACCGCCGTCGGATCGCCAGACCAGCGAGTGGATCCGGATGCGGCCCATCTCGTTGCCGCCCACGGTGACGGCGGTCTCACCGTCGACTGCCACGACGATGTTGGTGTGCTGTCCGAAGCCCGACGACCGGTCGTAGAGCACGACATCACCCACCCGGGGGGCGCGGTCGCCGACGGCTTCGAAGCGGCCGGCGGCCTCGTAGTACTCCTGCAGCGTGTACACGCCGGGGATGCGCCAGTGACCCGAGTGTGGGTTGACCAGCGGACTGCCCGCCGCCCGCATGATCCAGCTCACGAAGTTCGCACACCACGGCTCGTCGGCGCCCTCGGAGAAGAACGTTCCCGGTCGCTGGGCGGCGTGTTCGCGCCGCACCGCTTCGACGATCCGCAGCTGACCCGGCGTGAGTTCCGACGCGTCGACCTGCGGAAATTCGGCGGTGTCCCACGGCAACCAGCGTTCGGGCACGGCCTGCCACGCGACCAGGCCGACGCCGGCGACGACGACTGCGACCAGCGCCGCGGCGATCGCGGTCCGCCGACCCCGCCGACGTACCGGGCGTGTGCGCGCAGCGGCACCCGCAGGTCGGTCGGCAGTCGGGTCGGCGCTCACCTCGACGAGTGTAGGCATCGTTCGCGCCGCCCGGACCCGACCCGGCCTCGCCCGCAGGGGCCGCACGCGGTCTTGGCACAATGGGACGCCGGTCGGGGGGCGCAAGGCGATCCAAGGAGAGAACGCGGTGGACGAGTCAGCTCACGAGCCGATCCTGCGTGCGGGGGACACGTGCCGGGAGATCGCGACCGCGGATCGCGTCGCGTGCATCGTCGACGCCGCGGACTATTTCCTGCATGCGAAGTCGGCCCTCATGCAGGCGCGGCGGCGCATCGTCCTCATCGGCTGGGACGTGGACACCCGCATCAGGCTCGACCCCCGTACCGCCGACGACGAGGTCCCGGACGTGCTCGGTGACTTCCTGCGGTGGCTCATCGACAACCGCCCGGAACTGGAGATCCACGTCCTGCGCTGGAGTACCGGCGCGTTCACCGGAATCCTGCGCGGAGTCGCGCCGCCCTTCGTCCAGGACCTGCTCACCGGTCGCCGGCTGCACTACCGGATCGACGCCGCGCACCCCGTCTCCGCCGCTCATCACCAGAAGATCGCGGTGATCGACGACCAGTTCGCCTTCTGCGGCGGCATCGACATGACCGTCAACCGCTGGGACACGTCGGAACACCTGTCACACAACGAGTTCCGTCGAGACCCCGACGGCCGACCGCACGGTCCGTGGCACGATGTCACCGTCGCCCTCGACGGTGACGCCGCACGCGTGGTCGCCTCCGTCGCGCTCGACCGCTGGGAAGCCGCCACGGGCGAATGCCTCAAGCCCCTCGTCGACACCGACGGCCCCGACATCTGGCCGACGGATCTCGACGTCACGTTCACCGACTGCGACGTCGCGGTGGCGCGGACGATCCCGCAGTACGACAACCGGCCCCAGGTCGAGGAGATCCGGCTCTTGTACCGCGCTGCTTTCGCCGCGGCACGCCGCACCATCTACATCGAGAGCCAGTACCTGGCGGCCCGGGAGGTCGCGGATGCGCTGGCGGAACGTCTCACCGAGCCCGAGGGGCCCGAGATCGTCCTGGTGCTGCCCCGGAACGCGGACAGCCCGGTGGAACGACTCGCCATGGACGGCGCGCGGCACAAGCTCCTCCAACTCCTGTGGCGCGCCGACAAATACGACCGGTTCCGCGCGTACTACCCGGTGACCGCCGACGGTGACCCGATCTACGTGCACGCCAAGGTGCTGATCGTCGACGACGTCCTCCTGCGCATCGGATCGTCGAACCTCAACAACCGGTCGCTGGGATTCGACAGTGAGTGCGACGTCGCCATCGAGGCCGATCCGCGTGATCCGGCGGACGGGAACCTGCGGGAGACCATTCTGTCCATGCGTACGCGCTTGTTGTCCGAACATCTGGGCGTCGACGGCCAGGTGTTCGACGATGCTGTGGCACAGGAAGATTCACTCGTGCGCGCAGTCGATCGGCTGACCGGGCCGGGGCGGACACTCGAGGCGTTCGATCGCGAGACGATCGACGGCGAGCAGTCCCTCATCGCGGAGAACGAACTCGTCGACCCCGAGGACGCGAGAGTCGGCACGATCGACCGGCTCTATCGCGCGGTCATCCGGCGCGGCACTCGGAACCTGTTGCGCCGCTGATAGTCACACGCGTGCGCGGGCGACTTCGACGGCCGGGGCGATGATCGCGGCGAGGTCGGACGCCACATCCCGATCGCCTTCGGGAGGCATCGCGATGTAGCTGAGCGCCATCCGGGTGATCGCACGCGAGATCCGCACCACGTCGGAGTCGTGCATCGACAGCCAGGTGGACTCGCGGAAGGCGTCGGCCAACCGGTCGGCCGCCGTGGTGATGATCGGCGCGGCGTCGGTGGTGATCAGCTTCATGAGGTCGGGTTTGGCCTCGCCGGACAGCAGCGAGGCGATCAGCGGATCGGTGGCGACCCCGGCGAAGAACTCACCGAAACCCTTGTGCAGGGCTTCGGTGACGTCGCCGACGGAACCGGCAAGCGAATCCGCCACATGGCCCGCGAATCGGCCTGCCAACCGGACCGCGTAACCCTGCGCGAGTCCGTAGCGGGACCCGAACTCGTTGTAGACGGTCTGGCGGCTGACCCCGGTGGTGGCCGCGACATCGGACATGCGCACCTCCGCCCAGTCCCGTTCCAGCAGCAGGTCGTGCAGTCCATCGAGCAGCGAGTTGCGCAGCAGGGCCTTGCTGTCCTGTGCGTAGTTGCGGGTGGTCATCCGCCGACGCCGGCCGGCTGGAGGGAGGACTCGATCTCGGCGCGCAGGGACCGCCCGGAACCACCCCTTCCGATGCAGACCGCGCCGACGAGTCGACCGGCGGAGAACGAGCGGACGATCGAATTCGAATCGTCGGGCTCGACGTCGACACGATCTCCCGCGTTCGGCCACCCGACGAGCTGGATGTTGATGGAATACTGCATCGTCCAGGCCAGTGGCACACGCGGCACGGGTGCGGCGGTGTCGGCGTTCAGCCCGAGGTCGGCGGCGATCGTCATGGCGACCAGTCTGCCGTGCTCGGTCGCGGTGAGCCACTGCTCCGCACGCATCGGCGCCCCGGTCAACGGATGCGGACGCGCGGCGACGTCACCCGCGGCATATACGCCGGGCACACCCGTTCGCAGCGAATCGTCGACGACGATGCCGGCCGGATCGACGGGAAGTCCAGCGCTGCGGGCCAAACCGAGCTCGGGTTCCATCCCGATCGCACTGATCACCGTCCCCGTCAACGTGCGCCCGTCAGACAGCGTCACCGAGTGTGGGCCGGTGGCGACGGGCACCGCGCCGGTGAGAATCCGCACACCACGTTCGCGATGCAGCGTTGCCACCGCCTCGGCCACCGTCGGCGGGACGACACGGGACAGGAGCGATGAACCGCGCTCGACCACGGTGACGCGCGATCCCTCACCGGGTGTCGCGACCGCCGCGGCGATCTCCAGACCGATCAGTCCGCCGCCGATGATGATCACTGGTCCGTCCGCGATCGCCTCCCGAAGTCCCTCCGCATCGCGCCGGGTGCGTAACGAGGAGGGAGGCGACGACTGGCCGGGCAACCGCCGGGCCCGTCCGCCGGTGGCCAGGACCAGCGCGTCGTAGGCGACCTCGGTGACGTCGGCGAGGCGGACCCGTCGCGACGAGGGGTCGACGTCGACGACTCGGGTCGAGGTCACGATGTCGATGCCCCGCTCCGACCAGTACCCGGGCGGACGAAGCGTGATCTTGGTGTCCGACAGGTCACCGGCGACGAGGTTCTTGCTCAGGGCAGTCCGACGGTAGGGGAGGTGTGGCTCCTCTCCGAACACGGTGATCGTCCCGTCGAAACCGTTGGTACGCAGTGTCTCCGCGGCGGTGATGCCGGCGACGCCGGTACCGACGATCACCACCGATTCGCTCCCGGGGCCGCCGGCACGGGCGACGCTCACGGGCGGGCCACCTCGATCATCTCGAAATCGGCCTTTGCCGCACCGCAGTCCGGGCAGCTCCAGTCGTCGGGGATGTCGGCCCAGCGTGTGCCAGGCTCGATGCCGTCCTCCGGCCAGCCGAGCTCCTCGTCGTATTCGAAACCGCAGACCTCACAACGGAAGAGCTTGAAGTTCATCGGACTGACACTCCTTCGCCGGATCCATTCGGCCCACTCGCTTCGCCCTCGGCCGCGAGAAAGTCGACCTTCTCTCGCACACCGCAGTCAGGACACGCCCAGTCGTCCGGGACGTCGGACCATGCGGTGCCGGGCGGGAACCCCTCACGGGGTGCGCCTGCGGTCTCGTCGTAGACGTAATCGCACACCGGGCAGCGGAATGTGCTCATCGCGGCGACACCCCGTGCTCGGCGAGGACGCGCTCCCGGCGATGGGGACTGTCGTGAGAACGGTGTAAGTGGCCTTACCGCCCTCGGTGTGTCGGGGGCAGGAAGGTCGCATCATGACCGACACTCTGGTGGCTGTGGAGCCATCTGATGAACACGATGACGGGATCGTCGAGGTGCCTGCGGACCGCAGCGTCGATGAACTCGAGGTAGCCCGCGAGCTGGTCCGCCAGGCCCGGGAGGCCGGGGTCCGCCTGACCGGTCCGGATGGGTTGCTCAAAGCGATGACCAAAACGGTGCTCGAGACGGCGCTCGATGAAGAGATGTCTGAGCATCTCGGTTACGACAAGCACGACCAGCGTGGTCGCGGGAGTGGCAACTCGCGCAACGGGTCTCGGTCGAAGACCGTGCTGACTGATGCGTGTGGGCAGGTCGAGATCGATGTCCCGCGGGATCGGGCGGGCACCTTCGAGCCGCAGATCGTGAAGAAGCGCCAACGCCGCTTGACTGATGTGGATGAGGTGGTGTTGTCGCTGTATGCCCGTGGGCTCACCACCGGTGAAATCAGCGCCCATTTCGCCGACATCTACGGTGCTGCGGTCTCCAAAGACACGATCAGCCGGATCACCGACCGGGTGCTCGAAGAGATGGCCACCTGGCATGCCCGTCCGCTCGAACGCGTCTACGCCGCGTTGTTCATCGACGCCATCCATGTCAAAATCCGCGATGGGCAGGTAGGGCCCCGGCCGATCTACGCCGCGATCGGGGTGGATCTGGCCGGGCATCGTGACGTGCTCGGGATGTGGGCAGGTGAAGGCGATGGTGAGTCGGCAAAGTACTGGCTGGCGGTGCTTACCGAGCTGAAGAACCGGGGTGTAGCCGACATCTTCTTCCTCGTCTGCGACGGGCTAAAAGGCCTGCCGCAATCGGTCGGGGCGGTCTTTCCCGACACGGTGGTGCAGACGTGTGTCATCCATCTGATCCGGGGCACATTCCGCTATGCCGGCCGCCAGCACCGCGATGCTATCGCCAAGGCGATCAAACCGATCTACACCGCCCCCACCGCTGCAGCCGCGGCCGAGGCGCTGGATGCGTTCGACGCCGAGTGGGGGCACCGGTACCCGGCAGCTATCCGGTTGTGGCGCAACGCATGGCAAGAATTCATACCGTTCCTCGACTACGACATCGAGGTCCGTAAGGTGATCTGCTCGACGAATGCGATCGAGTCACTCAACGCCCGCTACCGGCGCGCAGTGCGGGCTCGTGGGCATTTCCCGAACGAGCAGTCGGCGCTAAAGTGCCTGTACCTGGTGACCCGGTCGCTCGATCCGACCGGCACCGGACAGAAACGATGGACAATGCGGTGGAAACCAGCACTCAACGCATTCGCCATCACCTTCGCCGACCGCATGCCGGCCAGCGAAGACAACTAACCGAAAACGCCACTTACACCGTTAGTCTGATACTCCCCGGCGATGCGGTGCGATGTTGATGCGTTCGACGTCTCCGTCGTAATGGTCGAGCACCCGCTTGTCCATCACCCGCCGCCAGATCGGCGGGAAGTAGGCGAGCGTGATCATGCTCGCGGCGATGCGGTGCGATGTTGATGCGTTCGACGTCTCCGTCGTAATGGTCGAGCACCCGCTTGTCCATCACCCGCCGCCAGATCGGCGGGAAGTAGGCGAGCGTGATCATGCTCGCGTATCCGCTCGGCAGATTCGGGGAGTCATCGAAGCTGCGGAGGGTCTGGTACCGCCGGGTGGGATTCGCGTGGTGATCGCTGTGCCGCTGGAGGTGGTACAGGAAGATGTTCGTGCAGATGTGGTCGGAGTTCCAGCTGTGCTCGGGTGTGCATCGTTCGTAGCGTCCGGTCGTCGTCTTCTGGCGGAGTAGACCGTAGTGCTCGAGATAGTTGACGGTCTCCAGCAGCGAGAACCCGTAGACGGCCTGGATCACGAGGAACGGCAGGATCTCCCAGCCGAAGGTCGCCATGAGCGCACCCCAGAGCACTATCGACATCGCCCACGCGTTGAGGACGTCGTTGCTCGGGTGCCAGAAGGGCTTGCCCGCTCGCTCGAGCCGCTTGCGCTCGAGTCCGACGGAGGACTTCAGGCTTCCCCAGACGCTGCGGGGAAGGAAGCGCCAGAACGATTCTCCGAAACGTGAGCTGGCCGGGTCCTCGGGCGTTGCGACCCGTACGTGGTGCCCGCGGTTGTGTTCGATGAAGAAGTGCCCGTAAAAGGTCTGGGCGAGAGTGATCTTCGACAGCCAGCGTTCGAGGTCGTCCTTCTTGTGGCCCAGTTCGTGAGCGGTGTTGATCCCGATCCCGCCCATCGCGCCGACCGACAGGGCCAGCCCGATCTTCGAGGCGAGACCGAGCCCGCCGTCGATACCGAGCCAGCTGAGGTCGTCGGCCGTCCACAGATAGCAGGCCATCACGAGGCTCGCGATCTGGAACGGGATGTAGACGTAGGTGCAGTAGCGGTAGTACTTGTCGTTCTCCAGCTGCTCCATCAGCTCGTCGGGCGGATTCGATCCGTCGGGCCCGAAGAAGACATCGAGGATGGGCAGCAGGACATAGACCAGCATCGGCCCGATCCACCACCAGACGGGCGAGAGGACCTCGAAGCCGTGGCCGACGGCATTGAAGCCGGCGACGAGCACCATCGCCAGGAAGATCGACGTCGGTGGTATCAGGCCGAGCAGCCACAGATGGCGCTTGCGGTCCTTCCACTCGAGGTGGGAGTCGTCCGCGGTGGATGGGGTCGATGCGGTACTCATGGGCGCTCCTGTAGGGACGGGGCTGTGACGTACAGCACTGGACATTAACCAAGTCAATGTCCGCTGTCTAGACATACAAGTCAATTTGTAAAGCATGATGCGTACGGCGGTGCCCGCCCGGTTCCCACCCGCACGCGGCCGTTCGCTGTGCAGGAGGTCAACCTGGCTCGCGATTGTGCGGTGGTCGCGCTCGTTGGGTGTGCGCTCAAATCTCCGGGATCCGTGAGTGGCTGAGCTTCGTTTTGCTGCGTGGGCGGTCAGCCACACCGGACGCCCGCCCTGGACGGCGGACACGCGTCCCCACCCGCATTACCCGACAACACCTTCTGGCCGAGTCGTGCGTTCACAAGTCGACACTGCACGTCCGCCGCGGACCGCAAACCCGGCCGAGTGTCGCGACGCTGTTCGAACCGGCCCACCCTGAAATTGCGCCCCGTTCGGTCCGGTTTTGCGAAACGGGTGTGACTGCAGTCGACTGTTGTCAACGATTTATGCACAGTCGACGAAAATCGACGCACAGTCGACGAAATCGACTGCACAGTCGAAGATTTCGCGATCCCGGGCTTGTGGAAAATCCTCGAAATCGAACGAATGTTCCTGTACCTTGGAGTCATGCCAGAGCTCACCACCCTCCTCGATCAGCTCATCGAGACCGCACCGCCCGCCGACGACTCCACGGGCACAGCAACATTCGACGCGTTGAACGTGTTGCGGTTGATTCGCAACACCGTCGATCACCAGATCGTCACTCACACAGCACAACTCGACGAACTCGAAGTCGCACACAAGGCAGGTGGCACCACCCGGCAGCTCTTGATCGAGATGGGACACGCACCCGCCATCGCCTCACGCATCATGCGAAGCGTCGACGGCCTACCCACGCTGCCCGCCCTGGCACGTCACGCCGCCGACGGACGCCTGTCGTCGGAAGTCGTCGACGCCATCGTCCGCGGGATGAACCACATCGACAAACGCTCGGCGACAGCCATTTCCGACGACGAGCGCTCCGAGTACGAGATCGAACTCATCGGTCAAGCACTCTCCGGGGCGACACCGACACAAGTGCTTGAACACGCGCGCACGATCGCCAACACCCTTGCCGACGCCACCGACACTGGCATCCCTGCCGCCGAGGACTCGTCGTTGAACACCGTCAACGTCCACACCACCGACGACGGCCGTATCGACATCCGCGCCGACCTCACCCAGGTCGTCGGCGAGAAGTTCCTGGCGATGATCGACGAACGTTCCTGCCCACGACCTGAACCCGACGGCGCCAACGACCGACGCACCGCTGAGCAACGCCGCGCCGACGCCTTCGAGTTGATCCTCGACCAAGCCGCATTGGGTGCGAGCATTGACAGCATCGGCAGTCCCCGCACGCAGCTGGTGGTGACCATCCCCGCCGCCGGCGCCGATCCGGCAACCCTGCCGTGGACTGGATCCGTCAGCCAGGCCACCGCGAAACGACTGTCGTGCGACGGGTCGTTGACCGAGATCGTCCTCGACAGTGAGGGAGTTCCATTGCAGATGGGGCACGCCCGGCGGTTGTTCCTGGCGCACCTACGTAAAGCCGTGATCGTCAGAGATGGCTGCTGCATCAAATGTGGTGCGCCGCCGTCGCATACGCAAGTCCACCACATCGAGCACTGGGCCGACGGTGGTTCCACCGACCTCGACAACGGGTGTCTGCTCTGCCAACGCTGCCACACCCAGGTCCACCACCACGGCTGGGACATCGTCCTCGGCTACGACCGACACCCCTGGCTCATCCCGCCCGCATCGATCGACCCACAACGACGGCCCATGCCCGCCTACAACCGGCGCACCATGCGACTCGACAACGCCGCCTGACACCCGCCGATCACACTTGGCGTAGCACCTTCCGCACCCGGCCTGGCCGGACCGCATCCGTCCCTTGACAACTCCACAGTGAGAGGCACTCGGGCCTCGTTCCCGCTCGGCACCGCTGAGCGGGAACGGGTTCCCGCATCGTCGAAAATGAAGAATCCCCAACCCCGCTCAGCGGAGTTGGGGATTCGGTGTCAGGCCGCGGTCCGGTGGGATGCTCGGGCAGCGGTGTCTCTGCTCGGTCTCAGGGCGTGTTGATCCAGTCCAGGATCGACTGGCCGGCGCGGGGATCGCCGTTGTTGATGCCGATGACCGCGCCGATGGCAGCGCCGACGCCGGCGCCCCAGACGCAGCCGACGATGATGATGCAGCCGATGACGAGTCCGGCGAGCGCGCCGATCGCGGTCGTGACGTTTCCGCCGCGGTTCCAGCCATTGGTGATGTGCCAGATCATCTTCTGGTAGGCGCGGTCCTTCTTCGCCGACGCCGGGCGGACGCCGGCCGCGATCGCGGCGCGCGCCTCAGGGGAGAGGATCGGCGTGAACGTCGCCTGGGTGCGATCGGCGGAGACCTGCGCGCGCATCGGAACCGCGGCGCCGTCGAAAGGCAGCACGAGTCCGATCCGTTCGATGGTCCGTCCGCGGGAGTCGACGACCTGGAGCTCCTGCTCGCCCGCGACGAACGTCGCGTTGCGCAGCTGGGAGACGATGGAGGTCCCGTCGGCAGACGCGCTCGAGTGGTAGGACGGCAGCGCGGGCGCGGGTGCGCCGTTGGCGGTGCCGAAGGAGATGGTGAGTGCCGAGATGGCCAGGGCCATGACGGCGATCAGGCGAATGCGCTTCATCGGTTCTGGATTCCGCTTTCGTCGAGTGGATGGTAAGCGCGATCCGACGGACGGCACATCAGGTGTGGCTCGGCGAATGTGCGTTATGTCGGGTTCGGCGTAGTGATTGTCCCATCACGGGTTGTCTTCCGACCGACCGGAGGCTCGGCGTGGGCCGTCCGGATGACGCATCGGACATCGGTCGGCCGCTCCCGGCGCGAGCGAATCACCTGGAATGATTCATCATCCGCATTGATGGCGTCACTAATTGACTTGGACATGAATGGATGACCGACTCTACGGTCGGGACATGCCGAACTCGGCGCGAGGCCGTCGCCGACGGCGACCGCCACTCCGGCAGACGCAGACTCACAAGGAATGGGACCACGATGACCATTGCGCACCGACCCGCACCGCTGACGACGCAGGACCTCACCGGCCAGCTGATCATCGCGGGTGAGCGGGTGACCGGCTCCGGGAATGCCGTCCACGGCATCGACCCCACCACCGGTGGGCGACTGCTGCCCGCATACGCACACGGCACCGAGGCCGATGTCGTCCGTGCGACCGCGGCCGCGGCAGACGCCTTCGCGCCCTACCGGGCGACCTCGTCGGAGGACCGGGCGCACTTCCTCTCCACGATCGCCGACAACCTCGACGCCGCGACCGAGGTCCTCGTCGAGCGCGCGGTCGCCGAGACCGGGCTCCCGGCGGCGCGCATCACCGGCGAGGTCGGTCGTACCTCGGGCCAGCTCCGCCTGTTCGCCTCGGTGCTGCGGGAGGGCAGCTGGCACGGCGCCCGGATCGACCCCGCACGCCCGGACCGCACGCCACAGCCGCGCGCCGACATCCGGCAGCGCAAGATACCGCTCGGGCCGGTGGCCGTCTTCGGCGCCAGCAACTTCCCGCTCGCGTTCTCGGTCGCCGGCGGCGACACCGCATCGGCGCTCGCGGCCGGGTGTCCGGTCGTGGTCAAGGCGCACGACGCCCACCCCGGCACATCGGAACTCGTCGGCCGTCTGATCACCGACGCGGTCGCCGTCACCGGGATGCCTGCGGGTACGTTCTCGCTGCTGTACGGCGCCGGACCCGAGCTCGGCATCGCACTTGTCACCGACCCGCACATCAAGGCGGTGGGATTCACCGGATCACGTTCGGGTGGAACGGCTCTCGTCGCAGCCGCGGCATCTCGGCCCGAACCCATCCCGGTGTATGCGGAGATGAGTTCGATCAACCCCGTCTTCCCGCTCGATGGTGCGTTGCGCGCCGACGCGGCGGGCCTCGGCCGCGCGTTCGTCGGCTCACTGACGATGGGATCGGGACAGTTCTGCACCAATCCCGGCCTCGTCATCGCCGTCGACGGCCCCGACCTCGACACCTTCGTCGCTGCGGCCGCCGAAGCGATCTCCGCGTCCACCCCGACGCCGATGCTGACTCCGGGAATCGCTGCGAGCTACGCGTCGGGTGTGGACGAGTTCGTCTCCGCCGCGGACGTCATCGCTCGGTCGGAGGAGTCGAACGCGCCCAATACGTGTCGGGCCGCGCTCTTCGGCACCGATGCCGAGACCTTCCTCGCGTCGGCGACGTTGCAACAGGAGATCTTCGGGTCGTCGAGCCTGGTCGTGCGGTGCCGAGATGCGCAGCAGGTACGAGAGGTGGCCGCAGAGCTCGAAGGTCAGCTCACCGCGACCGTCCATGCCGTGGACTCCGACCGGGAGGATGCCCGCATCCTGCTCGAGGCCCTGGAACTCAAGGCCGGCCGAATCCTCTTCAACGGGTGGCCGACCGGTGTCGAGGTCGGACACGCGATGGTCCACGGCGGACCGCATCCGTCCACCTCCGACAGCCGTACCACCAGCGTCGGGTCGCTCGCCATCGAGCGATTCCTGCGACCCGTGGCCTATCAAGACGTTCCGCCGGCACTGCTGCCGCGGCCGATCGCCGACGGCAACCCCGACAACATCTGGCGCCGCGTCGACGGCGAACTCATCCGCGACTGAACCACACCCCATCCAAGGAGTCCCAATGCTCAACGGCGTCCTGTTCTTTCCCGTCACACCCTTCGACAGCAGCGGTGAGGTGGACTACCGGCGCCTCGCCGAACACATCGACCGCGGGGTGGCGGCCGGCCCCGGTGGCGTCTTCGTCGCCTGCGGCACCGGCGAGTTCCACGCGCTCGGACTCGAGGAATTCGGTCGGATCGTCCGGTGCGCGGTCGAGACCGTCGCGGGTCGCGTCCCGGTGTTCGCCGGTGCCGGCGGCTCGATCATCCAGGCCCGGGAGTTCGCGGTGAGTGCGAAAGCCAATGGCGCCGAGGGTATCCTGCTGCTGCCCCCGTACCTGGTGACGATGCCACCGGCCGGCCTCGCCGAGTACACGCGATCTGTCGCGGCGGCCACCGACCTGCCGCTGATCGTCTACAACCGTGGCAACGCGGTGTTCGACGAGGAGTCGGCGATCGAGGTCGCCCAGCTGCCGACCGTCATCGGTTTCAAGGACGGCACCGGGGACCTCGACAACGTGTCGCGCATCGTGATCGCGGTGAAAGAGGCGCTGGGGGACTCCAAGGAGTTCCTGTTCTTCAACGGCCTGCCCACCGCGGAGATCACGCAACAGGCCTACCGTGCCATCGGGGTGACCCTGTACTCGTCGGCAACCTTCGCCTTCGCCCCGGAACTGGCTCTCGCCTTCTACAACTCGCTGGAGAACGGCGACGTCGAGTTGACCGAGGCGTTGTTGCGAGAGTTCTTCCATCCCTTGGTCCGTCTGCGTAACACCGTGCCGGGGTACGCCGTCGCGCTCGTGAAGCACGGTGTGACGATGGAAGGGATCAACGCCGGCCCGGTACGCGCGCCGTTGGTTCAGCCGACGCCTGAGCACCAGGCCGAGCTCGAGCGGATCACCGCGGCCGGCCGGGCGGTGCTGGCAACCACTCTCGCCGTCCAGGCCGCGGTCTGAGAAGTCATGTCGACGAACACAATGGACACGGCGCCGGTCGGCTTGTCCGCCATCGAGACTCCACGGGCCGACACGACGATCGCGAAGGTCGCCGTCACCCCGGTCGCCTTCGTCGACCCGCCGTTGCTCAACACGGTGGGTGTTCACCAGCCCTACGCACTCCGGGCGATCATCGTGATCGAGACGGCCGATGGTGTGCGCGGACTCGGCGAGACCTACGCCGACACCGCGCATCTCACCCGGATGGAGGCCGCCGCCGAGGCGATCATCGGTCTCGACGCGTTCGCACTCCACCGACTCCGGGACGCGATCGACGCCCGGATCTCGACGCTGACGGTCACCGGAGGCGACGGGGTCGCCGGGATGATCACCACGGCCAGCACGACCGATCGTGTCTTCTCGCCGTTCGAGGTCGCCTGTCTGGACATCCAGGGCAAGACCCTCGGCCGCCCGGTGAGCGACCTGCTGGGCGGACGCGTGCGGGACCGGGTTCCGTTCAGCGCGTATCTGTTCTACAAATGGGCGGCCCACCCCGGCGCCGCCGGCACCAACGGTCTGCCGGACGAATGGGGTGAGGCGATCGACCCGGGCGGCTTGATCCGACAGGCCCATCGGATGATCGACCGGTACGGGTTCACCGCGATCAAACTCAAGGGCGGGGTGTTCGACCCCGACGAGGAGATCGCCGCGATCAAGGCGCTGCACGCGGAGTTTCCCGGCGTGCCGCTACGTCTCGACCCCAACGCGGCGTGGACCGTGGAGACGTCGCTGCGCGTAGCGGCGGAGCTCGAGGGCATCGTCGAGTACCTGGAGGACCCGACCCCGGGCCTCGACGGGATGGCCCGGGTCGCCGAGCAGGCGAGCATGCCGCTCGCGACCAACATGTGTGTCGTGGCCTTCGACCATCTCGAACCCGCGGTGCGGAAGCGGTCGGTCTCGGTCGTGCTGTCCGACCACCACTATTGGGGCGGACTGCAGCGGTCGCGCCTCCTCGGCGGCATCTGCGAGACCTTCGGACTGGGCCTGTCGATGCACTCCAACTCGCACCTGGGTATCAGTCTCGCCGCGATGGTGCATCTGGCGTCCGCGACACCCAACCTCACCTACGCCTGTGACACCCACTGGCCCTGGAAGACCGAGGATGTGGTCAAGCCAGGAGCCCTCCGCATCGTCGACGGTGCGGTACCGGTCCCGACCGGCCCGGGACTGGGTGTCGAACTCGACGAGGAGTCGCTGGAGGCGCTGCACCAGCAGTACCTCGACTGCGGCATCCGCGATCGGGACGACACCGGCTACATGCAGTCCATCGATCCCGGCTTCGTGAACTCCAGCCCGCGGTGGTGACCACCGGACGCGGTCTGGATGAACCCTCGACCGGCACCGGAGACGTCGGCTAGCGTCATCCACACCACCCCGTAGATCACGGGGCCACGATGCCGAAAGTGGATCGATGTTCTCTCTGTCGCGCCTGTCCTGCTTCATCGCGGTCGCCGAGGAGCTGCATTTCGGCCGAGCCGCCGAGCGGCTGCACATGACGCAACCCCCGCTGAGCCGGCAGATCCAGCAGCTGGAGCACGAACTCGGCGTCCAGCTGATCGAACGCAGCAGCCGGGCGGTGTCGCTCACCGCGGCCGGTGCGGCATTCCTTCCCGACGCGCGGCGGATCGTGGCGCTCGCCGAGGGGGCGGCGCTGACCGTCCGCCGCGTGCCGGCCGGCGACCTGGGGACCGTCAACATCGGTTTCACGGGTGCCTCGGCGCGGGCGGTGTTGCCCCGCCTCATGCAGACCGCCCGTGAGAAGCTGCCCGACGTACGGCTCGTGCTGCGGGAGATGGTCACCGTCGCGCAGGTCGAGGCGCTGGTTCGTGGGGATCTCGACCTCGGCATCGTCCGGCCACCGATCTCCCGGCCCGGTGTGAATTCTCGTCCGCTGCACCATGAACGGCTGGTCGCCGCCTTGCCCGCCGATCACGAGTTCGCCGACGTCGAGCACCTGGCGATCGAGGACTTCGACGGTCAGGCGGTCATCATGTACTCGCCCACGGACGCTCGGTACTTCAACGAGCTGCTGATCAGTACGTTCACCGCGGTCGGGGCATCGCCCCGCTACGTCCAGTACGTCACCCAGGTGCACACCATGCTCGTGCTGGTGCATTCCGGGTTGGGGATGGCGCTGGTGCCGGAGTCAGCGATGACCATGCACCCCGACGGCGTGGTCTTCAAGGAGGTGACCGCGATCCGCGATCGCCCCGTACAGATGAACATCGCCTGGCGTGCCGACAACGCCAACCCGGCCCTGGCGCGGCTGATGAGAGACGTTCTGCCCGAACGGGAATGGATCTGACGGCGACCTGGGTTCTCGGAGAACCGATTCCCGTCGACTGTGCGCCAATTCCCGTCGACCGTGCGTCGATTCCCGTCGACTGGACCGGCAGAACGCACTTCGTCGACGCGACCTCGATCGAAGTCGCCTCGACGAAAGGAAGTCTGCTGGTCGATCTCCGCCGGAAGGTGGTGATAGGTGGTGATCAGGCTGCTGAGACCGACGCTCCGGAGAGCCGGTCAGACTGCGGCGCGTACCGGAGGCTTGACCGCGACCACCGGACACTGTGCGTCGAGCAGCACACGCTGGACCACGCTGCCGGTCAGCAGTTTGCCGACCGGTGAACGCCTGCGCTGGCCGATCACCAGGAGCTCGGCCGCGTCGTCGTAGGACGCGTCGATGAGTTGATCGGCGTGCGACAGGCCCGGATCGTTTTCGGCGACACGGTAGTCCACCTCGCCGGCCGCCGCGACGTCGCGGGCCTCCTCGAGATCGATCAGGAACTGCGGGGACGCGGCATCGTCACCGTCGGCCACGACCACGACGTCGGTGCCGCGCATCCGGGCCTCGGCGAAGCCGAACGGAAGTGCGCCGCGACCTTCGGGTGTCGGGAGATAGCTGAGGACGACAGACATCAGATGTCCTTTCGCGGCACGGGATTCGGGGCGACGACCGGGGTCGACAGATCGCCTGTCCGGAGGAACGACTCGAGGTTGGCGACGGTGAGTTCTTCCATGGCGGCACGGGTCTCGACCGTGCCGCTCGCGAGGTGGGGGAGCAGTACGACGTTGTCCATGGACAGCAGCTCCGCGGGTACCTCCGGCTCGTGTGCGAACACGTCCAGGCCGGCGCCGGCCAGTCGTTCGTGCCGAAGCAGGTCGACGAGCGCGTTCTCGTCGACGACGCTGCCGCGGGCCACGTTGATGAGGTAGCCGTCGGGACCCAACGCCTCGAGGACGTCTCGATCGACGAGATGGCGCGTGTTCGCTCCACCGGCGGCCGCGACGATCAGCACGTCTGTCTGCGCGGCGAGCTCGACCGGTGACGCCGCGTAGCGGTACGGGGAGCCGGCCACCGGGCGCCGGTTGTGGTACGAGATCCGGCAGCCGAAGGCCTCGAGACGGTGGGCGATCGCGGACCCGATGCGCCCCAGCCCGAGGATGCCGATGTCGGTGCCGGAGACCTTGCGGGTGAGGGGCACGTTGCCCTCCGCGGGCCAGCGTCCGGCGCGGACGAACCGATCGGCCGCGGAGAGTCCCCGCATCGTGTCGAGCAGCAGTCCGACGGCGGTGTCGGCGACACAGTCGGTGAGGACGTCCGGGGTGTTGCTGACCCCGATGCCGAGTTCGGTTGCTCGAGCGACGTCGGTGGTGTCGTATCCGACGCCGAAGTGGACGATGGCGCCGAGGTTCGGCAGTGCGGCCATCAGGCCGGCGTCGACCCCCGTCCGGCCGGAGGTCACGACCGCGGTCACCGCCTCTGCATTGCGTGCGAGGAAGGAAGCCCGCGTCTGGTCGTCGTCCGGCAGTCGCTCGGCGCCATAGGTGTCGGCGAGGCGCTCCTCGAGCGAGGGCTTGAGGGGTCCGACTCGCAGAACAGAGCCGTGCTGAGATGAAAAAGACTCTGGTGCAACGGGTTCCGGTGCTGTCGCGGTACCGGCCGAACTGCTCGTCATGATTGACCTCCAGGAGTGCAGGACACAGACCGGTCCTTCGGTGGATGGGTTCCACGCTAGAAGCGGGCACGGATACCTGTCCAACACGCAAATAACATGGATCGATACTCAAACAGTATGGATGCGGCGTCGTCGATTCGGAAGCCGGAACGCCGGAGAGGAAAACTGTCAGGTCAGCGGCGTTTTCGAGCGATCCGGGCGTCGGCCCGGATGCTCTGCGGGAGGGGCCAAAAGCCGCCGAAACGGCCTTCTACTGGGCTTTTGCTCTGTTGACGCCGTCATTCCCACGCTCATAGCGTGTGTCTACCGTCACAAACGCGGTCGAGCCCACCGCGAGATCACCCCCAGCTTCTCTGTCAACGGAGGTCCCCATGCAGATCGCAGCCCTGCGATCCCGGAAGCGCCCCGCGGCGTGTCTGATGACCCTGTCCGCGGTGGCCGTGCTCGCCGCCAGCGGTTGCAGCGTCGCGAACACGACCGCCGGCGAGAGCGCCTCCCCGGACACCCTGCGCATCGTCCTGCCCCAGGAACCGCCCACCCTGGAACCCTGCGATGCCTCCCTCACCGCGACCGGCGTCGTCGTCCGATCCAACATCACCGAGCCCCTCATCGAACGAAACCCGGACAGCGGCGCCCTGGAGCCGAGTCTCGCGACCGCGTGGAGGCAGGTGGAGCCGAACGTCTGGCGATTCACCACGGCCTCGGGGGTTGAATTCAGCAACGGGCAGCCGTTCGACGCCGAGGATGCTGCGTTCTCGATCCGCCGCACGTTCAACGGCGCTATCGGTTGTGACGTCAACGGCTATGTCTTCGACGACAGCACGCGCGAGGTGAGTGTCGTCGACCCGAACACGATCGAG
This sequence comes from Gordonia sp. KTR9, assembly GCF_000143885.2. Classification (NCBI taxonomy): domain Bacteria; kingdom Bacillati; phylum Actinomycetota; class Actinomycetes; order Mycobacteriales; family Gordoniaceae; genus Gordonia; species Gordonia sp. KTR9. The sequence continues at coordinate 3,357,872 of NC_018581.1, read as the reverse complement.
GTCCGGACGGAAACGCCCGATCCGATCCTCCCGCTGCGCCTCTCCTTCATCGAGATCGTCCCGCGTACCACCGTCGCCGATGACAAAGTCCGCGTCCCGATCGGGACCGGGCCCTACATGGTCGACTTCTGGGATTCCGGCCAGCGGGTCGCGCTCAAGGCGAATCCGAACTATCACGGCGACGCACCACAGTTCAGCCGCGCGGTGTACCAGTGGCGCGGCGAGGGCAGCGTGCGCGCGGCGATGGTGACCAACGACGAGGCGGACATCGCCACGTCGCTGGGACCCGAGGACGGAGCAGGCGATCTCGGCACCGCCTACACCAACAACGAGACGACGGCGCTGCGCATGCAGGCCACCGATGCCCCGCTGAACGATCAACGGGTGCGGGAGGCCATCGATCACGCCATCAATCGCGACGGTATCGTCAGCGCGCTGTTCCAGGGGCTCGGCAACCCCGCGGCCCAGCTGGTCGGCAAGGGCATCGTCGGGTACAACGATCGGCTCGAGCCGACCTCCTACGACCTGGACCGTGCGAAGGAACTGGTCGACGAAGCCCGGGCCGACGGTGTGCCGGTCGACCGCACGATCCGGCTGATCGGGCGTACGGGCCAGTTCCCGAAGATCAACGAGACCATCGAGAACATCCAGTTCACCCTCGACCGGATCGGCCTGGACGTCGACATCGAGATGATGGACACGTCCGGTCAGATGCAGTACCAGACAAGGCCGTTCGTTCCCGGATCGGGACCCGTGCTGTTGATGATCATGCACGGCAACCAGGCCGGTGACACCCAGTTCACCCTGGACCAGTACATGTTGTCCGACGGCTACCAGAGCACCTACGGCACCGCGGCGTACGACGAGCAGATCCGCGCCGCCGAGGCGCTGACCGGAGCGGCACGTCAGGATGCGCTCGCCGCGGTACTGGCGGCCGAACCCCGCGAGATCCGCCAATATGCCTACATCGCGCACATGCAAGCGGTCCTCGGTAAATCGAGTCGTATTGCCTACCAGCCCAATTCGGCCACCGGCGATGAGATGCGTCTCGCCGAGATGACCCACGCGCCAGCCCAGAACGACTGAAACAGAGGCGATGACCGATGCTCACCTTCCTCCGGCGCCGGATGTTCACCAGCCTGATCCCGCTGATCATCGTCTTGTTCGGCGTGTTCTTCATGGCTCGGCTGACCGGCGACCCCACCAATCTCTACCTACCCGTCTCCGCCACCCCGGACCAGCGTGCCGAGTTCGCCGCGGCCAACGGGCTCGACAAGCCGATCTGGCAGCAGATGACCGACTATCTGACCGGGGTGCTGCACCTCGACTTCGGTGAGTCGCTCAAGACGGGGCAGGAGGCGGCAGGCATGGCGCTCCGCGCCTTCCCGGCCACCCTGCAGCTCGCGTTCGTCACGTTGATCCTGTCGATCCTCGGGTCGATCGTGATCGGCTGCTGGGCGGCCTACCGGCCGAACTCCCTCGCCGACCGCTTCTCGAGCCTGCTGTCGATGACCGCGGCCAGCGTCCCCGACTTCTGGTTCGCGATCACCGGGATCTGGATCTTCGCGGTCGTGTTCGGCTGGTTGCCGACGTCGGGGACCGGCGGGATGCTGGCCTGGGTCCTGCCCATCGCGACCCTGATGATCCGGCCGCTCGGCGTACTCACCCAGGTCGTGCGCGGTGCCATGGTCTCCGCGCTCTCGGCGCCCTACGTGAAGGTGGCACGCAGCAAGGGAGCGGGGGATCTGCGGATCGTCACCCACCACGCCCTGCGCAACGCGGCCGCCCCGGCCCTCACCGTCGCAGGCGATCTCGCGGTCGGCCTGATCAACGGTGCGGTCATCGTCGAGGCCATCTTCGGATGGCCCGGCATCGGCAAGCTGATGATCGATTCGATCCTGCAACGTGACTTCGCGGTCCTGCAGGCAGCGGTGCTCCTCACCGCCATCAGCATCTTCATCCTGAACATCGTCATCGACGCGGGTCTCGCACTTCTGGACCCCCGCGTTCGTGACAAGGCCACGGTCTAGTCGCCGACGACCATCGAGGAGTTCTGACACCATGTCCATCGTCACCGATCCCGTCGACACGACGAGTCCCGTCGCCTCGACCGACATCACCGGCGACTCCGTCGCCACCAAGAAGGTGCCAGCCGGGCAGCTGCCGTTGTGGCGGTTGTTGTTCCGCGACAAGTTCGCGACGGTCGCCGCGGGCATCCTGACCATCGTCCTGCTCACCGCGATCTTCGGTCCGTGGCTCGTCGGTGACGCCGCCACCGACCAGAACCTCGACGAGTCGAATCTCCCGCCGTTCAACCTGGACACGGGTTGGATGAACGTCCTGGGCACCGACCCGCTCGGACGCAGCATGCTCGCCCGGCTCATCGTCGCGTGTCAGACCACGCTGATGGTCTCCCTGCCCGCGGTGATCATCTCGTGCGTCGTCGGTTCGGCGATCGGCATGTGGGCGGGATACCACCGCGGGTGGCGGGAGACCACGGCGATGCGCATCGCCGACGTCATCATGAGCTTCCCGTCCCTGCTGCTCGCCGTCGTGATCCTGTACGTGTTCTCACCGAGCGCCGCCAACATCATCGCGGTGCTGGCGATCACTCGCATCCCGATCTACCTGCGGACCGCACGTGCCGAATCCGCCGAGCTCCAGAGCCGTGTGTTCGTCGACGCGGCAAGGACGTTCGGCGCGAGCAGCGGTGCCATTCTTCGTGGTCACGTGCTGCCGATCCTGCTTCCGACGCTGCTCACGGTCGCCACCCTCGACTTCTGTTACGTGATGCTCGCCGAGTCGTCGCTGTCGTTCCTCGGCATCGGAATCCAGCCGCCCGACATCAGCTGGGGACTGATGGTGTCGCAGGGCCGGACCTACCTGCAGACCGCCTGGTGGCTGTCGTTCTTCCCCGGTCTGGCCATCGTCATCACGACCGTGTCGGCCACGATGCTGGCCGCATGGGCGCGGATCGCGACCGATCCCGGCCAGCGGTGGCGACTGACCACCCCGAACGCCCGCAAGCGGTTCTTCTCCTCACGAAAGGCGCTGCGATGAGTGCTCCTGCCCTCGACCGGCCCGATGCCGGTACCGACGACCGCGTCGCGCTCGACGTCGTCGACCTGACCGTCGATCTGCGGACCCCCACCGGGGCCGTCCGCGCCGTCGATCATGTCTCCTTCCGTGCCCGGCGCGGCGAAACGCTGGCGCTGCTCGGCGAATCCGGGTGCGGCAAGTCGATGACCGCGCAGGCGCTGGTCGGTCTGCTCGACCCGATCGCGTCGGTCTCCGACGGGTCGATCACGCTCGACTCCGTCGACCTGGTCTCCGCGTCGCCGTCGAAGCGGCGCAACATCGCCGGCACCGAACTCGCGATCGTGTTCCAGGACGCACTGACCGCGCTCAACCCGGTCTACCCGGTCGGCACCCAGCTCGCCGAGCCATTCCGCATCCATCGCCGGATGTCGAGGAAGAAGGCCCGCCTCGAGGCGATCGAACTGATGCGTCACGTGGGCATCCCGGAACCGGAGTCCCGGGTCGACTCCTATCCCCACCAGTTCTCGGGCGGGATGCGGCAGCGTCTGCTGATCGCGATGGCGGTGGCGCTGAGCCCCAAGGTGCTGCTCGCCGACGAACCCACCACCGCGCTCGACGTCACGGTGCAGGCCCAGATCATGGCCCTGCTGAGCCGCCTCCGCTCCGAGCACGACATGGCGGTCGTCCTGATCACCCACGACCTCGCGCTCGTCGCCGAACAGGCCGACCGCGTCGCGATCATGTACGCCGGCAACGTCGTCGAGACCGGACCGGTCGCCGAGGTCTTCGGCAGTCCGAAACACCCGTACACCAAGGGACTTCTCGATTCGGTACCCGTCAGTGCCGAACGGGGCGCCGACCTGAAGTCGATCGGCGGGACCCCGCCCGACCTGCACTCCATCCCGGCGGGCTGCGTGTATCAGGCACGGTGTCCGCTGGCTCGGGCGCGGTGCGTCCAGCAACGCCCGACCCTCACGGCCACCGGCGCCGACCGCGCCGCCGCCTGCCACTTCTCGGAGGAGATCGACAATGCCTGAGACGACGACGAGGTTCGACAAGGCCCCGGCTCCGGCGGGCGGGGTCACCCCCGACACGAGCCGGGTCCTCGAGGTGCGCGACGTCGGAAAGACATTCGCGGTGTCCGGCAAGGGCGGACGCAAGCAACTGCGGGCACTCGACGGGATCGACCTCGAGCTCCGCCGGGGCGAGACACTCGGACTCGTGGGCGAATCAGGTTGCGGCAAATCGACTCTCGCACGGACGCTGATGATGCTCGAGCGTCCCGACTCCGGCACCGTCCGTTGGGACGGCACCGATCCCTATCGGCTCAAGGGCAAGGACCTGCTCGCCCTGCGCCGCAAGGTGCAGATGGTGTTCCAGGATCCGTACGCCTCACTGAACAACCGCATGACGGCGGCCGAGATCATCGGCGAGCCGTGGCGCACCCACAAGGATCTGTACCCCCGCAAACGGGACCGGGCAGCTCGGGTACGCGAACTGCTGCACCTCGTCGGGCTGCGTCCGAGCGACGAACACCGCAGTCCCCAGGAGTTCTCCGGCGGTCAGCGTCAGCGGCTGGGGATCGCTCGCGCGCTGGCGCTCGATCCCGAGGTGATCATCTGCGACGAGCCGGTGTCCGCCCTGGATCTGTCGGTACAGGCACAGGTGCTGAACCTGCTCAACGAACTCCAGCAGGAACTCGACATCTCCTACATCTTCATCTCCCATGACCTGTCCGTGGTCCGGCACGTGGCCGACCGGGTCGCGGTGATGTACCTCGGCAGGATCGTCGAGACGGGCAGCACCGAAGCCGTGTTCGACCATCCCGCGCACCCCTACACCGAGGCGCTGATGTCCGCGGCGCCGACCCTCGACGCCGAGAACCGCCGTGAGCGGATCCTTCTCAGCGGCGAGGTGCCCTCGCCGCTCAACCCGCCGTCGGGATGCCGCTTCCGGACGCGCTGCGCCCATGCCACCGACGTCTGCGCGACCGCCCTCCCGCCGGCCGTTGCCGACGGGCACCAGGCCGGTCACGTCGCCGAGTGCTACCACCCCCGCGGACGGGTCGCGCTGGGCATGCCCGCGCCGGCGGCATGAGTGCGCCCAGCATGAATGCCTCGGCCGCGTGAGCGTCGTCGCATGCGTGGTCATCGCCGTCGCCGTCTTCCTGGCGTCGTGCATGCAGGCCTCGATCGGCTTCGGGATGGGCATGCTCGCGGCACCGGTGGTTGCTCTGGTGGCGCCGACGCTGCTTCCCGGCATGTTGATCGCCTCCGCGACGACCGTGACGTTGCTGGTCGTCATCCGCGAGCGGGGGAGCCTGGACCTGCGCGGTACCGGGTGGGCGCTGATCGGCCGGGTCCCCGGGACCATCGCGGGCGCCCTGTTGCTGGTGTGGTTGCCGACCCGTGGGCTGTCGCTGTTGCTGGCCGCGGTCGTCCTCGGCGGGGTCGCGGTCGCGTCGGTCGGGTGGCGGCCGGCACCTGTGCGCCGCAACCTGGCGACCGCTGGCGCGGCGTCGGGATTGCTCGGCACGGCGACGTCCATCGGTGGACCACCCATGGCACTGGTGTACTCCGGCAAGGAGAACGCACACGTTCGCAGCAACATGAGTGCGTTCTTCCTCGTCGGAAGTCTGATGTCGCTGGGCGCCCTCGCCGCGACCGGGAGCCTCCGAGCGGAGATCCTCTGGGCATTCCTCGCACTGACACCGATCGTCGTCCTGGGCTTCGTCGCCTCCCGCGTCGTCAACCGGGTGCTCGACCGGAACCGGCTGCGCACCGTGTCGATCACGGTGTCGGCCATCGGCGCCGCCCTGCTCATCGGGCAACAGATCTTCTTCTGACACACGTGAAAGGACCAATCATGACGACAGCGACTTCGGCGCCGCGCGCCACGACGACCCCGGTCGTCACCGAGATGCGGGTGATCCCGGTTGCCGGACGGGACAGCATGCTGCTCAACCTCTCCGGTGCGCACGCCCCGTTCTTCACGCGCAACCTCGTGGTCCTCACCGACTCCGAGGGCAACCAGGGGGTCGGCGAGGTCCCCGGCGGTGAACCGATCCGGACCACGCTCGATGATGCGCGTCCGATCGTCGAGGGGCGCGGTATCGGCGAGTACAACGCGGTCCTGCAGGACATCCGGCGGACCTTCGCCGACCGCGACCGGGGTGGACGCGGAGACCAGACCTTCGACCAGCGCATCACGATCCACGCGGTGACAGCAGTCGAATCGGCTCTGCTGGATCTCGTGGGCCAGCACCTCCGGGTACCGGTGGCCGCTCTGCTGGGAGAGGGACAGCAACGCGACCGGGTCGCCGCGCTGGGCTACCTGTTCTTCGTCGGGGACCGCACCAAGACGAACCTGGACTATGCCGACGGTGCCGGCGAGGCCGACGACTGGATGCGCCTGCGCCATCAAGAGGCTCTCGACGCGGAGGGCGTCGTCGCGCTCGCCGAGGCGGCCCAGAAGCGCTACGGTTTCGCCGATTTCAAGTTGAAGGGCGGAGTTCTGTCGCCCGATGAGGAGGCCGATGTCGTCACCGCGCTCGCCGAACGCTTTCCGACGGCGCGGGTGACCCTGGACCCCAACGGCGGGTGGTTGCTCGAGGAAGCGATCCGGATCGGTGGACGCCTGCGCGATGTGGTCGCGTACGCCGAGGATCCGGTGGGGCCGGAGGGCAGGTTCTCCGGTCGTGAGGTCATGGCCGAGTTCAAACGCGCGACCGGACTCCCGACCGCGACGAACATGATCGCGACCGACTGGCGCGAGCTGGGACATACGATCCGGACGAACGCCGTCGACATCCCGTTGGCGGATCCGCATTTCTGGACCATGGCCGGCTCCGTGCGCGTTGCGCAGCTGTGTGATGCCTGGGGCCTCACCTGGGGCTCGCACTCCAACAACCACTTCGACGTCTCGCTGGCGATGTTCACGCACGTCGCGGCCGCCGCGCCGGGCGAGATCACCGCGATCGACACGCACTGGATCTGGCAGGACGGACAGCGCCTGACCACCGAGCCGTACGAGATCGTCGACGGCCATCTCTCGGTTCCCGACCGGCCAGGACTCGGCGTCGAACTCGACATGGAGCAGGTGGAAGCGGCCCATCAGCTGTACCGCACCGAAGGACTCGGAACGCGCGACGACGCGATCGGGATGCAGTTCCTCATCCCGGACTGGACCTTCGACAGCAAACGTCCCGCACTCGTGCGGAGCTGAGGCGGTGACGGAGTCGCGGAGCGATGTCCTGAAAGTCGTGGTGGGCGAACGCAATTTCGCGCCGCACCGCGAACTGTTCGAGAGCCTGCTGCCCGCCGGTGTCGACACCTCGTGGCACGCGGCCTTCGACGAGGCCGCACTCGTGGCCGATCTGGCCGACGCCGATGTCTATGTCGGCGGCCGGGTGACGCCGGCGATGGCACGAGCAGGTTCGGGGCTGCGGCTGGTGCTCACCGGCGGTGCCGGCACCGACAAGGTGAGTTTCGATGATCTCCCGGTGCACACCGAGGTGGCCAACACGTTTCACCATGAGGACTCGATCGCCGAGTACATCGCCGCCGCGGTGGTGACGGTGCGCCGCGACCTTCTCGTCCAGGACGCGGCCCTCCGGCAGGGGTCGTGGGCGTCGGCGGTCTATCGAGACGGCGTTCCGCAACCACAGACCCTCCGCGGGGCCATGATCGGTTATGTCGGCTTCGGCCACATCGGTCGGCGAACCGCGGATCTGATGGGGGCGTTCGGCGCGCGGGCCTGTGCGGTGACGGGTTCCGGCCGGGTCTCCGACGCCTCCGGGCTCGAATGGTACGGCGACACCGCCGATCTCGGTCGTCTGATGACGGAGTCCGACGTCGTGGTCGTCTCCGCGCCGCTGACGTCGAGCACGACAGGGATGATCGACGCCGCGCAGCTGCGACGGCTCGGGGCCTCGGGTGTGCTGGTGAACGTGGGCCGCGGCCCGCTCGTGGTCGAGCGGGATCTGTTCGAGGCGCTACGGGACGGGGTGATCGGTGGCGCCGCGATCGACGTCTGGTATCGCTATCCGACCGCCGGTGACCACGCGGATCCGTCGGAACTGCCGTTCGGCGAATTGCCCAATGTTCTGATGACCCCCCACATCTCGGGAGTCACCCGCGACACCTTCATCGGGCGGGTGCACGACATCACCGACAACATCTCCCGGCTGCGGTCGGGACGAGAGATCTTGCGCGTCGTCAGCAGGCCTCAATCGGCCAGCGCAACCGTGTGATTGAGCCTGACCCGAAAGACCCGACCCCGCTGCTCCCTGAAAGAAGCGACCACACTGCTCCCTAATCCGAAAGAACCACGCACCCACTGGTCCCTGATCCGAAAGAAGCGACCACCCACTGCTCCCCAATCCGAAAGAAGCGACCACACACTGCTCCCTGAGGTGCGAGGAGCGATAGACGGTATGAGGGCCTTGGGGCCGAAGGCCTCAAGCTGCAAACACATCGTGGGTTGCTGCTGCTCAGTTCACACTCGGCGGTAGCACCACATTGCAGATCAGGAGGCCTCCGGTGATTGTTCAGGGTACAAGTGTCGGATTGGATGTTCACGCACGTTCGGTGGTCGCTCACGCCATCGATGAGGACAGCGGCAACGTGATTCGGGAGACGTTGGTTCCCGATGCGGCGACCATCGTGAGCTGGCTTCACAGCTTGGCTCCGCCTGTGCGGGTTGCCTACGAGGCCGGTCCGACGGGTTTCGGATTGGCTCGGGCGATCACTGCGGCCGGGATGGAGTGTGTGGTTGCCGCGCCCTCGAAGCTGCAACGGCCAGCCGGGGACCGCGTCAAGACCGATGCCCGAGACGCTGCGCACCTGGCGAAGTTGCTGCGCCTGGGCGAGGTAGTCGCGGTCGGTGTGCCCGAGGAGGGTACCGAAGCGGCCCGTGATCTGGTCCGCGCCCGCGAGGACGCTCGCAGCGACCTGATGCGGGCGCGGCATCGATTGTCCAAACTGCTTCTGCGCCAGGGGATCGTCTACTCCGGCGGGAAACCCTGGACCGGTGTTCATCAACAGTGGCTGCAGCGTCAACGTTTCGAGCTGCCGCTGTTGCAAGCCGCCTTCGACAACGACCTGGACGCGGTGTTGAGCGTGACCGCACGCCGAGACCGCCTCGATGAGCTGATCGAACAGACCGCGGCCACCGATCCGTGGCGGGCTGTGGTCACCCGATTGTCATGTCTGCGGGGTGTGTCGACGCTGACCGCGTTCGCTCTGGCCGTCGAGATCGGCGACTGGTCGAGGTTCAGTGGCGCCACGATCGGCCCCTACGCCGGGTTGGTGCCCTCGGAATACTCGACCGGCGGTACCCGCAGTCAGGGATCGATCACCAAGGCCGGGAACGCCCACGTGCGGCGGTTGCTGGTCGAGGCGGCCTGGCAACACCGGCGGCCCTACGGCACGCCCGGACAGACCATGCGCCGTCGGTGGGAGGCCGCCTCACCCTCGGCCCGCGCCCGTGGCCATGCCGGCAACCGACGGCTACACAAGCGTTGGCAACAATTCGACCGCCGCAGCAAACATCCCTGCGTGGCCAACACCGCGATCGCTCGTGAGCTCGCCGGCTGGTGCTGGTCGCTGGCGGTGCTCGACGACTAACCAGCACTGACACACAATCTTGGCCACCCGCCGCGACTGTGCTGTGGTGAACAGGGAACGAATCCACGGCGTCGCTATGTGCGCCAGCACCTCTGGGTGCACGGTACGCACGCTTACATAGACCCGTCGGTCAGCGTTTTCATCTCCTGTCGAACACCGTTGAGCGGTAACCAACCCGCGTATATCAGTCCGACAACACCGTCGCGAGTAACGACCACCACACACCGCGGCGGGTGGCCAACCCCCACTACAGCCCCCTAGCAAGGAGGCCAACTCGCCATGGAACTTGACAAAGCAGCACTACATATCAGCGACGAGCCTCGAAGGGCCTGGTGAGATTCCTTGCGATGCCCTTCGTGGCTCGCTTCGCTCGCACCTCAGGGAGCAGTGATCGACGCTCGCCCCGCCCTGCCTGGCTCAGTAACAGGTTTTATGCGGTCTTGCGGATCAGGGAACGGGCGGGATCAGGCGTCGGCTGTCTCGACCCGGTCCGGCTCGGCGGCCGAGCGCTTGCCGTTCTGGAACAGCAGGGGGTAGAGGAGGCCGCCGATGAGTCCGCCGATCAGCGGGGCGAGCCAGAAGGCCCACAGCTGACCGGGGGCGCCGTTGCCGTTGAAGAAGGCGACGGCCGTCGACCGTGCCGGGTTGACCGAGGTGTTGCTGATCGGGATCGAGATCAGATGGATCAGGGTGAGGCACAGGCCGATGGCCAGTGGACCGAAGCCGGCGGGAGCGCGACCGTCGGTCGCACCCAGGATCACGATCAGGAAGAAAGCCGTCAACAGGATCTCCGCGATCAGCACCGCGGCCAGAGAGTAGTTGCCGGGGGAGTGTTCGCCGAATCCGTTGGCGGCCATGTTGCCCTCGGCTTCGAAACCGGGTTGACCTTTCGCGATGAGGAAGAGCATCAGACCGGCGAGCAGACCACCGACGACCTGCGCGATCCAGTAGGTGGGCAGATCTTTCCAGGACAGGCGACCGCTGACGGCGGCACCGAGCGTGATCGCGGGATTGAAGTGTGCTCCCGACACGTGCCCGACCGCGTAGGCCATGGTGACCACGGTCAGTCCGAAAGCCAGCGCGACACCGAGGAATCCGATTCCGACCTGGAAGGTGTCCTGGCCGTCTTCGGATTGGGCGATCTGCTTGGCGGCGTAGATGGCACTACCGCATCCGCCGAACACCAACCAGAAGGTGCCGAAGAACTCAGCCGCAAGTCGTGCTGCGGGCGACGGAGAAGGCATGGACGTCCTTTCGCTCGGTGACCTGACCGTCGAGGCGCGCGAGGTGCCTCACCGTTCGAATGGCTCACACCCTAGCGGTGCTGCCGCAAACAGGCAGCAATATAACAAATCATGTGCAGATCAGTGAACAGGTCGGAGCTGCGGGATGTCCCGGCGACGGTCAGCGGGAAAACGTCGTGTGCATCTCCCAGAACAGGATCTCGGCTTCGGTTGTCGTGGAGACGATGAGGGCGCCGTGGTCGGTCGTGCGCAGAGCGTCACCCTCGACGAGTCGTGCGCCGTCGTCGAGGTCGACGACGCCCCGGGCCACGTAGAGATGTCCGAACGGTGCCGGGGGCAGGGTGACCGATTGTCCGGGTCCGAGACGCGCGACGTGCAGTGCCGCGTCCGGGTTCTTGAGCGAGATCGCCGTGGTGGTGGCGTGTCCGGCCATTCCGGAAGCAACCGTCACCAGCGCGCCGGTGGCGAGGTCGGCGCTGAAATCGCGCTCGGCGTAACCGGGTTCACCCCCGGCGTGCTCGGGAGCAACCCACATCTGGACGACACGCAGGTCCCGGTCTTCGCCGCGCCGGGAAGCGTTCGCCTCGGTGTGGGTGATTCCGCGACCCGCGCTCATCCGCTGCGCGACGCCGGGGGTGATCACGCCGGCGTTGCCGAACGAATCACGATGAGCCACTGCGCCTTCGAGAACCCACGCGACGATCTCGGCGTCGCGGTGGAAGTGGGCCTCGAAACCTTCGCCGGCGTCGACGCGATCGTCGTTGTGGACGAGCAGGACGCCGTGTGCATTCGCGGTCAGGTCGAAGTTTCCGGTGACCGGGAAGGACTGGCGGGAGTCGAGCCACTCGCTCCGGAAGACGTACCGGTCGGCGCCTCGGATGACCTGCGGCGACGTCGTGGTCGTGGCCCGTGTTTCGCTCATCGTCGACTCCGATCTCGTCCGGGAACTCCGCCGGCTCAACCGCCACGTCGCCGACGCTATTCCGGTAGCACGGCTAGTCGAGGAGATTGACCGCGTTGGCCACGACCAGGCTGAGGATGACGATCGACAACAGTGACTGCGATGCCATCGCGAGCTTCGAGCGACGCGACAGCGGCATCACGTCGGTGGGACTGAACGCAGTTGCGTTCGTCAGTGCCAGGTAGAGGTAGTCGAAGAAGACGGGCCGCCAGTCCGGTGCTGCCAACCGCGGCTCGAGCTGCTGAGGAAACGCGAGATCGGGGCGTTCGGCCGGGTGTAGGTGCCGGTTCACCGGACCGCCGCCGTCGAGTTCCCAGTAGAGGAACGCGAACGCGATGACGGTCTGCAGCCAGACGAGCGCTCCGGCGACCAGCAACTCGTTCGCCGCCTCGGTCTGCGGGTTGCCGTACAGGAGGTCCCACACGAGTCGTCCCGCAGCCCAGGCCGCCCCTGCGGCGATGGCCACGACGAGACCGATCGAGAGTGCTCGGACCCACCGTCCGGGACGGTCGATCCGGCCGGGATCCACCACGATCAGCATCAGCAGCACGGTCCCCTCGATCGCCGGGAGCAGCCAGGAGACGCCGGCGGCGTAGCGCGCGGGGAGCAGGAACGGGATCGCCATCGCGACCAGCACGAACCCCGATGCCGTCCAGCGTTGCTCGGCGCGGGGCAGGTTCTCCCCGGGAACTCGGTCGTCATCGTTCATCCGGCGGCCTTCGGTGTAGGGGCTACGACACGTTCGGCCAAGACCGTTGACTCGACGTGCCCGGCCGGTACTGTGTTGTGCATCACATAGGCAGGAAGGGATGTGCCATGATATCGACCGAGATGAAGGATCTGCATCGCAGTATCGGGGTCTTGCGGCATCACATGACCACGCTGCAGACGCAGTACGGCGATGTCGACGCCGTCCGGCGGATGTCCAACGATCTGGACCGTCTGGAGATCGACCTCCACGATTTCGAACACGCGCCACCGCCGCCGCTGCAGGCGAAGCTCGGGCGGGACCAGGTCATCTATGTTCCCGACAGCAAGTCCGACGAGTCGGCCTGGCTGGGCGCGCAAGACGAAGGGCTGGGCTTTCATTCGCGTGAGCGCACGAAGTGAGCGCCCCCGCGACTGAGCGGGACACAGTCGGGGTCTTCTCTCCGGGTCGCGCGCGGATCCTGGCGCGAACACTTCGCCAGGACAGGTGGTGGCTCGCGCCGCTGCTGACTGTCACCGGTCTCGCGGCTTTCGTCATCTACGCCACCGTGCGCTCGTTCGTGCGGAGTGCCTATTACGTAGCGGATTACCACTACCTGTCGCCGTTCTACTCGCCCTGTCTGAGCGAGTCGTGCGTCCCTGGTGCCAGTCATTTCGGCACACCCTTTCCCGAGCTTCCGATGTGGATTCCGCTGGCGTTCTTGTCGCTGCCGTTCCTGCTCGGATTCCGGTTGACCTGTTACTACTATCGCAAGGCCTACTACCGTTCGGTCTGGTTGTCGCCGCCGGCATGCGCGGTCGCCGAACCGCACAGCCGGTACACGGGCGAGACCCGGCTGCCGCTGATCATCCAGAATTCGCACCGCTACTTCTTCTACGCCGCCGTGATCATCTCGGTGATCAACACCTACGACGCCGTCGTCGCGTTCCACGGCGCGGACGGTGGTTTCGGATTCGGGCTGGGCAACGTCATCCTCGTCGTGAACGTGCTGCTGCTGTGGACCTACACGGTGTCGTGCCACTCGTGTCGCCACGTCACCGGCGGCCGGCTCAAGCATTTCTCGAAACATCCGGTGCGGTACCGGATCTGGACCCAGGTCTCCAAACTGAACACCCGACACATGCAGTTCGCCTGGATCACGCTCGGCACGTTGGTGCTCACCGACCTCTACATCATGCTGGTCGCCAGCAACACCATCTCGGACCTGAGGTTCGTGGGTTGACCTGTTGAGACACAACGCCTGTTGTGCAGCCGTTTTCAACGTTGGGAGTCGCGCCAGATGGCCGAGCCGGAACGCTACGAGTACGACGTCGTTGTCATCGGTGCGGGTGGCGCCGGGCTGCGCGCGGTCATCGAGGCCCGCGAACGGGGTTACTCGGTTGCCGTCGTGTGCAAGTCGCTGTTCGGCAAGGCCCACACCGTCATGGCGGAGGGCGGATGTGCCGCATCGATGGGCAACGCCAACTCGAAAGACAACTGGCAGACCCATTTCCAGGACACGATGCGTGGCGGCAAGTTCCTCAACAACTGGCGCATGGCCGAGCTGCACGCGAAAGAGGCCCCCGACCGGGTCTGGGAACTCGAAACCTACGGCGCGCTGTTCGACCGGACCGCCGACGGACGGATCTCGCAGCGCAACTTCGGCGGTCACACCTATCCGCGACTCGCGCACGTAGGCGATCGCACCGGGCTGGAGCTGATCCGGACGATGCAACAGAAGATCGTCTCGCTCCAGCAGGAGGACTTCGCCGCCACCGGCGACTACGAGTCGCGCATCAAGGTGTTCGCCGAGTGCACGATCACCGACCTGCTCAAGGACGGCGACGCCATCGCCGGAGCATTCGGGTACTGGCGCGAATCGGGCCGCTTCATCCTGTTCGAGGCACCGGCGGTGGTTCTCGCGACCGGGGGTATCGGCAAGTCGTTCAAGGTGACCTCCAATTCGTGGGAATACACCGGCGACGGCCACGCGCTCGCGCTCCGGGCCGGGGCGAGCCTGATCAACATGGAGTTCATCCAGTTCCACCCGACCGGGATGGTCTGGCCGCCCAGCGTCAAGGGCATCCTGGTGACCGAGGGCGTGCGAGGTGACGGCGGAGTTCTCAAGAACACCGACGGCAAGCGCTTCATGTTCGATTACATCCCACCGGTCTTCAAGGGGCAGTACGCCGAGACCGAGAAAGAGGCCGACGAATGGCTGGCCGACAACGACAGCGCCCGCCGAACCCCGGACCTGTTGCCCCGCGATGAGGTCGCGCGGGCGATCAACGAGGAGGTCAAGGCCGGGCGCGGCACCGAGCACGGCGGCGTGTACCTCGACATCGCGTCCCGGATGCCTGCCGAGGAGATCATGCGCCGGCTCCCGTCGATGCATCACCAGTTCAAAGAACTCGCCGACGTCGACATCACTGCCGAACCGATGGAGGTGGGGCCCACCTGTCACTACGTGATGGGCGGGATCGAGGTCGATCCGGACACGGCCGCCTCGCGGGTGCCGGGACTGTTCGCGGCGGGTGAGTGTTCCGGTGGGATGCACGGCTCGAACCGGTTGGGCGGCAACTCGCTGTCGGACCTGCTGGTCTTCGGCCGGCGCGCCGGGCTCGGCGCGGCGGCGTACGTCGAATCGCTGACGACGCGGCCCGCGGTCTCCGCCGGTGACATCGACCGGGCTGCGGCGTCGGCTCTGGCGCCCTTCGATCCGCCGGCAGAGGGCAAACCGGAAAACCCCTACACCCTGCACACCGACCTGCAACAGGCCATGAACGACCTGGTCGGGATCATCCGGAAAGAGGCCGAGATGCAGGAGGCGATCGGTGTCCTCGCCGACCTGCGAACCCGGCTGGGCGGTATGCAGGTCGAAGGGCACCGCCAGTTCAATCCGGGCTGGCATCTCGCGGTCGACCTGCGCAACATGCTGCTGGTCTGCGAGTGCGTCGCGAAAGCCGCGCTCCTGCGTACCGAGAGCCGCGGTGGACACACCCGCGACGATCACCCCGCGATGGACTCGAGCTGGCGCAATGCCTTGCTGGTCTGCACCGCGGATCTCGACGGGGACGGTCCGGTTCCCGAAGTCAGCGTCGTGCGTACGGAACAGACCCCCATGCGGCCGGACCTGATGGAGTTGTTCGAGTTCCAGGAGGTCGAGAAGTACTACACCGCAGACGAGATCGCCGGTCATCCCGGCGCCGGAGGCGAACGAGCCGAGGGACATTCGGAGGACTGACATGGGATACGACGCGAAGTTCCGGATCTGGCGTGGCGACACCGACGCCGGTGGGCTCGAGGACTACACGGTCGCAGTCAACGAGGGCGAGGTGGTGCTCGACATCATCCACCGGCTGCAGGCGACGCAGGCCCCCGATCTGGCAGTGCGATGGAACTGCAAGGCGGGCAAGTGCGGCTCGTGTTCGGCGGAGGTCAACGGCCGCCCGAAGTTGCTGTGCATGACCAGGATGTCCACCTTCACCGAAGACGAGGTCGTCACGGTGACCCCGATGCGGACGTTCCCGGTGATCCGCGACCTGGTCACCGACGTCTCGTTCAATTACTCGAAAGCCCGTGAGATCCAGTCGTTCACGCCGCCCGAGGGTCTCGCGCCGGGCGAATACCGGATGAAGCAGGTCGACGTGCAGCGCTCGCAGGAGTTCCGCAAGTGCATCGAGTGTTTCCTGTGCCAGGACACCTGCCACGTCGTGCGTGATCACGAGGAGAACAAGCAGAACTTCGCCGGGCCGCGCTTCCTCATGCGTGTCGCCGAGCTCGACATGCATCCCCTCGATGTGGCCGAGCGGCGCGACTCGGCCCGCACCGAGCACGGACTGGGACTGTGCAACATCACCAAGTGCTGTACCGATGTCTGTCCCGAACAGATCAAGATCACCGACAATGCGCTGATCCCGATGAAGGAACGCGTCGCCGACCGGCACTACGACCCGCTCGTGTGGTTGGGCAACAAGCTGTTTCGTCGGTAGAAGAGCCGGCGCATGTGCGTGGCCCGGCCGGCGTGACCGTCCCAGGCTGATGTCGCGCAACGTTGCGGCGTGCGCAACTATTCTCTACATCTACCGCCGTACCTAGGACGTGGCACGCCTCGCTGAGACAAAGTGGCTCGGCCATGCCAACGCGACCTTGCCAACAGTCACTGTTACGCTCGCCGTTGACACTGTTATTCGTGGATAGGTAAGCACACCATGGCCGAACGTTCCTCCTGGGAAGACGACGATCTCACCGCATTGCGCGACCTCGCCCGCAGCTTCTGCGAGAAGGAGATCAAGCCGAACGCCGAGAAGTTCATCGAGCAGCACCACGTCGACCGCGACCTGTGGAACAAGGCCGGAGACCTCGGCCTGCTCTGTATGTCGATCCCGGAAGAGTACGGGGGCGGTGGCGGCACCTTCGCTCACGAGGCGGTCCTGATCGAGGAGCAGGCCCGCGTCGCGGACAGTTCGTGGGGCGTCAGCCTGCACAACGGCATCGTTGCGCACTACATCCTGGAGTACGGCTCCGAGGAGCAGAAGAAGACCTGGTTGCCGAAGATGGCGAGCGGCGAGGCGGTCGGTGCTATCGCGATGACCGAACCGGGCACCGGATCAGACCTGCAGAACGTGAAGACGAAGGCGATCAAGCAGGGCGACGAGTACGTCATCGACGGCTCGAAGACCTTCATCACCAACGGCAGCCAGGCCGACCTCATCATCGTCGTCGCCAAGACGGATGTGTCCGAGGGGGCCAAGGGCATCTCCCTGATCCTCGTCGAGGCCGAGCGCGAGGGTTTCCGTCGCGGACGGGTGCTCGACAAGGTCGGCCAGCGCGGTCAGGACACCTCGGAACTGTTCTTCGACGGCGTTCGCGTCCCCACCTCGAACCTGCTCGGCGCCGAGGAGGGGCAGGGCTTCATCCAGCTGATGCAGCAGCTCCCGCAGGAGCGGCTGATCATCGCGGTCGCGTCGGTGGCAGGCATGGAGAAGGCGGTCTCCGAGACCATCGCCTACACGAAGGACCGCACGGCATTCGGCCGACCGATCTTCAGTTTCCAGAACACCAAGTTCAAACTCGCCGAGGCGGCCACCGAGACGCGGATCGGCCGCGTGTTCGTCGACGACTGCATCAACAAGCACATCAACGGCGAACTCGACATCCCCACCGTCGCGATGGCCAAGTGGTGGACCAGCGACCGCGCCATGGTGGTGGCCGACGAGTGCCTTCAGCTGTTCGGCGGATACGGCTACATGAACGAGTACCCGATCGCTCGTCTCTGGGCCGACAACCGTGTCCAGAAGATCTACGCCGGGACCAACGAGATCATGAAGGAGATCATCGCGCGGACCCTCTGACGACCGAGCGACTCTCGATGTGGCGGCGGCCCCGGTGATCAGATCACCGGGGCCGTCGTACACCCGTCCGGTTCCCGGGGCGTTCCGAATGTCTGAGGACCGAGAACCGGCCGGCTGTGATCCATTCGATGATTCGTTAGCGGGCGAAACGGATACACCGGGTTGCCGGGGTGCTCAGAAGGGGAGTCAGTACTGACGATGAGAGACGACAACCGCGACGCTCCATGTGCTCCAGAGCTCCTATGAGGTCGAGTGACGACCTTGCGGCAGACGGTCGGACCCGGCACTACGGCGAGTTCTACGGCGTGACCGAGGCCCCGGGAACCGACGATCGGGAGATGCTCGTCGTCTGGGGGAACTGCCAGGCCGAGGCACTGCGGATCGTTCTGTCGAGCTCGCCGGACCTGCCGTTCCGTACTGTGCGCGTCCCGCCGGTCCACGAGCTCGAGTCCTCCGACCTCGCCCGGGTCGAACACCTCGTCCGCCGGGCCGCGGTCATCGTGTCCCAGCCGGTTCGTGCCGGCTACCGAGGTCTGCCGATCGGCGGACCGGACCTGGCCGACATGGCGCCGTCGGCGTCCGTCATCGTGTGGCCGGTCATCCGATACGGCGGTTTGTACCCGTTTCAGGTCATCGCCCGGCATCCCGCGCAACCGTCTGCGGTACCCGCTGCTGTTCCGTACCACGATCTCCGGACGGTGCTCGCGGTGCGGGACGGTCGTGGCCATGACGACGAGTGGGACGTCGACGTCGCGGCCGACCGCATCCGAGAGGCAGCGCAGTGGAGTGTGGAGCAACTCGAGGTACGCGAGCGGCGGCACTGTGACGTCGGGATCTCCGACATCCTGCTCCCTGCCGGGGCCGAGGCCGCCCACACGATCAACCATCCCGGAAACCGGGTGTTGCTGACGCTCGGCGCGCGGATGCTCGACGCACTCGGCGCGTCGGCCCCGGTCCCGCCGTCGCGCGATCTGCTCGGCAACATCCGAGCACCGTTGGAACGACGGGTCATCGATGCGCTCGGTATCGAGGCGTCCCCGCGAGCGTCCTGGGACGTCGACGGCGCAGTGATGTCCGACGACGATGTTCGCCGCCGCCAGATGCACTGGTACGCCGAACATCCCGAATTCATCGATGCCGTCCTGGACCGGTACGTCGACCTCATCGAGATCCTGGGACTGTCGTGACGGGGCCGATAGGACATCTCGTCGTCGGACCTCGGTCGCACGGTGTGGTGCGGTATGCGCAATCGGTTTTCGATGCGGTGATCGCCGAGAGTGCCGGTCACCGGCTCGCGTACATGCGCACACTCAGAGCGGGTGTTCCCCCGGGACTGGCCGAGTGCGCGCTCGTGCACGTGCACGTCACCGATCGGTTGTTCGGACGTACCCCATCGCGAGCACGTGACAACCTGCTCGCCATGATCGCCGGGCTGCACCGACCGGTCTCGGTGACGCTGCACGATCTGCCCCAGCCCTCGGACGGGGCGGCGATGCAGGCACGCATCGAGTTCTTCCGCTCGGTCGCCCGATCCGCGACGGGGGTGATCGTGTCGAGCCGACACGAGGCGTCGCTCTTCGCGGAGTACGTCGACGCGTCGATCACGCCGGAGGTGGTTCCGCTGATGTTCGACACCGTCCGTGTCGACAAGCCCACGGAGTCAACCGAATTGACCGTCGGCGTGCTCGGTTACCTGTATCCCGGGAAGGGGCACATGGAGACACTCCGGGCGATGTCCGGTCTGGATCCGTCGGTCGGCTTCGTCGCGCTCGGCACCCCGTCACCCGGGCATGAGGACCTGGCCGACGACCTCGCCAAGGTCGCCGCGGACATGGGCAGACGCTGCACCATCACCGGCTATCTGACCGACGACGAACTCCGTCGGGCGTCGGCCGAGGTCACCGTTCCGGTCGCCTACCACCGGCACATGTCGGCGTCCGGTTCGATCAACTCCTGGATTTCCGCCGGTCGCCGGCCGCTGGTCCCTCGCACCACCTATACCGAGGAACTCGATGCTCGTTCACCGGGAGTCGTGACGATGCACGGGAACAACGACTCCGCGCTGAAGTCCGCCATCGAGAGTGCGTTCGTCCGACCGGCGTCCACCTGGATCGACTCGGCAGTGGTGCCGTCGCCCACGGCGGTCGACGTCGGCCGAACCCACGAGCGGTTGTGGCGGCGGTGGAGTGCGTGACGGTCATCGAGCTCGACGACGGTCGGATCATCGTCCCAGACAACCGCTGGGACCTCGTCGGCGACTCCTCGCCGCGGCCGTTGGTGAGTGTCGTGATCCCGTACTACAACCAGCCTCACCAACTCGGGTTGGTCCTCGAGGCACTGACGGCCCAGACCTATCCGGCAGATCGTCTGGAGGTGGTGGTCGCCGACGACGGTTCGACATGCTCGCCCGACGTGAGCGCGTGGACATCCCGGCTGAACCTCACCGTGGTGACACAGGAAGACAAGGGATTTCGGGCGGCGGCCGCCCGCAACCTGGGAGTCGCGGCGTCGAGCGGCTCGGTTCTGTGTTTTCTCGACGCAGACACGGTCCCGACAGCTGACTACGTTCGCCACGCGGTCAGGTTGCCCGCCGCGGTGCCCGACGCACTGGTGGTCGGGCGACGCAAACATGCAGATCTCGGTCAGGTCGTCGCGGACTCGGTGGTCGAATGGCTGCGCGGACGGCGTCATCTCGAGAACTCGCATGACTGCGAACCAGGATGGCTGGTCGACGCATACGACCGCACGTCCAGCCTGCTGACCCCTGGTTGGGACAGCTACAAATACCTGATCAGCGCGGTGATGACCTGCAGCCGTACGTTGTTCGACGACGTGGGTGGATTCGACCCGTCCTTCGTCCGATACGGGGGAGAGGACTGGGAGCTCGCGAACCGGGCCTTCATGATGGGTGCGGTGTTCGCTCACGAGCCCCGCGCGGTGGCGTGGCACGACGGTCCCGACTGGGCCGAGCGTTCGGTGCGCGAACGGATCTCGGAGAAGAACTCGGAAGCGCTGGCACTCGCTCCGCTCGTGACCGATCCGGCGGCGCGAACAGCCGGACTGTCATACACGATCCCGGACATCGTGGTACTGGTGTCGACGGAGGGCCACACCGCGGCATCGCTGATGCAGACCGTCGGCAGTGCGCTGCGCGGTGTGGACGGCGCGGTCTGGCTCGTCGGCCCGCGCGCCGGCTCACTGTATGACCAGCTCGGGGTGCATGATTCGCGAGTCCGGATCGGCCGCCCGGACGCATCGACGTTGTCGCGGTGCAGGTTCGTCGCCGAGATCGCCGGTCCCGTCGTCTTCTCGGAGAGCTCGCTCGCGCTCCTCACCGCCCACGTTGCGCCGGGGGAGTGCGGCCAGGTGACGGTGGACTTCGACGGGTCGCCGTCGGCGTCGGTCATTGTTGCGGCGTCGCGTGCACGACACCGCGTCCGACGCTGGGCGGCCCACACCGGCGTGGACTCCGACGACCTCCTCCGCGGGCTGTTCGGGGTCCGGACCGTGCACCACAGCGAGGTCGAGATAGACGTCGCGGATGGCGAGCCGTCCCTGTCCTGGTGAGTGTCGAGTCGCCGCCGCCGCATGCCCCGCGGAACGCAGGATCCGGCCCCGGGCCGGGTTCGGTGTGCCTGGTGCCCACGGTCAGACCCGAACTGACACTGGACTGGACGGGTTTTCAATCCGTTGCCTCACCCTGTCGGATCAACAGCGGGTGCGGATGGTCAACAGCCACTCGGGGAACTCGGTTGCGATGCGGAGAATGATCCGCTCGGCCGACAGGCGGCCCTACGGTATTCGGTGCGCCGGCTCTCCACCCAGCCGCCGATCGAGAATCCGGCGATCCGCGTTCCACTGGGCGGGGCGCTCAATCCGTGCACGATGACGTACCGGTGCGGTGGGCGAGTCCGATCTCCAATTTACGGTCGTAGACCGCACCCAGGACGCCTCCCCTGCTGGCGTCACGGGTGCCGTCGGGTTGTGAGCCGTTCGGACGGTCGAAACAGACCGACACAACTGTATCGGCGGCGACCCGCCGGGCGGCTCAATCGAAGACGGCCGGATGGGCGTCGAGCATCAGACCTGGCGACCGCGCCGAGTGCGTCGGTCCATGTATCACCGCCGGCCTCGGCCATCGTCGTGATCCGGGCGCCGGCCATCCATCCGTCATCCCGAGGCTGGTGTGTCTGCTTCCAGGTAGCCGCTGAAGCAGAACCCGGGTACCGCGTGGTCTCGGAAGTTACCCCGAGGGAATGATGGTGAAAGCAGTGTCGCCGTCAGCGAATACGAGCCCAGTGTCGATCGGTGGCCGGTTCGCGCGAGCGAGCCTTCCGGAAGGCAACACTCTGAACGAGGTCACGTGCGCCGTACCGGTCGACAACGACGTGACATCGATGACGTAGAGCCAGCTTTCGTCCTCGCTCAGGACGACTCGGGCGGGAGGGCGCGTGGGCTCGACCTGCATCGATCCAAGAGAGTTGAGCGTCCCGCTGCCTCCGATCCGGAACTGCCCGACACTCATCCCCATCGTCATCGGCGAATACAGGTGCCTGCTATCGCGGGTGATAGCCATGCCGTGTGGCATCAGGCCCACGAACGGGGCCCCTATCGAGGTCAGTGTTCCGTCACTGTTGATCCGCCAACCACTGATGCTGTGCGATTGCTCGTTCGTGATGTACAGATACTTGCCATCGGGTGTGATGCTGCCCAGGGCGGGTGCGATTCCGGTCGTCTGGGTTGCGCCGATGTGCGTGAGTTCGCCTGAATCGCTGAATGCGTACGCGTCCATCGTGTTCAGAACGAAGCTCGGGACGTAGACATGTTTGCCATCCGGCGTGAAGAGCGGATGACCGAGAGGGCTGACAGCGTGGGGTTGGGCGGTCCGACTGATCGGAGTCAGTCTGCCGTCGACCGACACGCGGTAGGTGACCATGGTCGTCTTCAGTGCTCCGACTGTGGCGACCATGTACCTGCCGTCCGGACTGATGCCGAGGCCTGTCACCGGTTCGCCGGGCCGGGTCAGCCCACCCGGCAACGGTACGAGCCGGCCCTCCTTGCTGATCCTCCAGCCCTGAATCGTCCCCGAAGCAACGCCGGAGCCGTAGATGAAGCGGCGGTTCGGGTGTCCGATCAAACCCAGGGAGAAGCCCGCGGCGGCCGTAGTGCTGCTGACGGGGGTCAGCGTGCCTCCGTCAGCCCGGAGCACCTTGACCGCCTGTGTGCCCGTCGCACCGATGACCAGATACTCCGGGGCCGTGGTGGGTGACGGTCTGGGTGCCGCGGCGGCCGTCGAGGCGAGGGTGAACGAGATCATCGCGGTCGCGATCACGCTGATGAGTAGGCGGCGGCGTGAAGCGCCTCTACGGGACCTCATGATGCGAGGGGCAGCAGGCCGAGTTGGGCGAGAAATGATGCGTTGTCCCAATACACTCGGTGCGCGGTGATTCCGTTGCTGTCGCCGACGAAGACATCGATGAGCGTGAACGCTACGTCCCTTCCCGACGGGGGGACGTCACCGTCGGGCGTTGCCAGGGGTCCGTTCTGTGTGCCCTTGAACTCGACCTCGGCGACCAGACCGTTTCCTTGCTCCCATTGGTCGAGGACTGTCACCGTCATCCCAGGAAATGCCGTGATGAAGCCGTCGATCACGGGCCGGAGCTCGGCTGTGCCGTTCGCCGGGCCGGAAGGGAATGACGCGGCCACGTCGCTTGCGAAGCAGCTGATGGCGAGGTCGGTGTCCCCGGCATTCAGACCGTCGTAGTGGTCTTGGACGAGTTTGGCGAGTGTCACGGGTTCCTGTCCTCCGAAATCATGGTGGTGATGTGCATCACGCATGTTTCCGTATAGCGGTGTCGAGGACTGTCCAACTTTTAACACACTCGGTATCGAGAGACATGATCGATACTACTAAGGAGCCGTTCGGCATTGAGTTCGACGTCGTCAGCGAAACCGAGAATCCCGCACCCAGTGGGGAGGTGCGGGATTCTCGGGTGTCGGTGGGTTGCTGCGTGGGTTATAGGTGTTCTGCGAAGAATGGGATCACGGATTTGAGTGCTTCGCCTGCACCGTGGGGTTGGTCGTAGAGGTCGTAGTGTGACACGTTTTCGAGCACGATGAGCTTTTTGTCTTTGGATGCTGCTCGCCTGATGATGTCGTGTCCGTCGCGGTAGGCGCCGAATGCGCCTTGTTTGTCGCCGACGATGACCAGCAGTGGCTGGGTGAGGAGGGTGTCGGCGAGGTGGAAGGCGTCCCAGCCGAGAGCTGATGCGCCGTGGGCGTTTTCGAAGAGCACGCATCCGTTGGGTGATTCGCCGCGTTCGGTGCGGTAGTAGTCGTAGGCTTCGACGATGTCTATGTCACCGACGTCGTGTGCGGCTTCCTTCGAGTCGGGGAGCATTCCGGCGACGGCGCTGTCGGCTCCGCGGGCTTCCTTGGTGCGTTGGGTGGCTGCGGCCTCGAGTGCGGCGATGACGGCGTCGTTTGATCCTTGGGTTTCGCGCATCATGCGTCCGTAGTTGACGCCGGTGATGGACGCGACGGCCTTGAAGCGTTTTTCGGTCATGGCGGCGTTGAGTGTGTAGCCGCCGCCGCCGCACACGCCCAGCACGCCGATCCGGTCGGCGTCGACGTAGGGGAGGGTGGTCAGGTAGTCGGCGACGCGTCGGAAGTCCTCGACTCGTTGTGCGGGGTCTTCGATGAATCGTGGTGTTCCGCCGCTGGCGCCTTGGAAGCTTGCGTCGAAGGCGATCACGACGTTGCCGGCTTCGGCGAGTGCGCTGGCGTAGATGTTTCCCGATGTCTGTTCTTTGCAGCTGCCGATGGGGTGGGCGCTGACGATGGTGGGGTAGCTGTTGTGTGCATCGAAGTGTGGTGGGTAGTAGATGTCGGCGGCGATGTCCCAGTACATGTCTGGGTTGCGGAATGTGGTGTGTTCGATGGTGGTGTTGGTTGCCATGGTCAGGGCCTCCGTGTGGTGGTTTTGCTGTCGGAATTCATGCTCCCGTTTCGTTGCGTGTGCAACCAGGCTCGATTCGTTCCTGGGAGGAATCGCTCCCCCGGTGAGATGGCGTCAGCCGGCGCTGGGGATAGATGGAAGGTTGCGAATGGTGGTGCCGATATTCGGGTTCAAACGTTCTCAGTGCGGTGGCCCGGTGGTTGTCATCGGGGTGTGGTGAACGGCAGATTGCCAGCCGCAGGGCAGGGCGCATATGGCGATGAGTTCGCGAGCAACGCTGCCGTTTGAAAGTGTCTGGGCTACAACGAAAGCGGTGGCTGGGTACTGGCAGTTGTCGCATTTGCCAAAGTAGTTCAGGACCTCGGTCGCCTGCGTGTGTGTCATCTGTGGTCCTGCTCGTGATTCGTGTCTCCGGCCCGGGTGGCCGGGCCGGGCGAGCCGGTCGGCCGCGGGCTGGACGCGCTCAGCGACGCGAGAATCCGGAGCTTGTCGTGCGACGACGTGCCGGATTCTGCCGACCACAGCACGAGCTGCTGATCGGGATCGCCGGTGTAGCGGAAAGTGTCCCAGTCGAGTGTCAGGTCACCGACGTCCGGGTGGTGGAGCGTCTTGCTGCCGAACTCCTGTCGTGCGACGTGTCGGGCGGCCCACCAATGTCGAAACTGTTCGTCCGCGATGGAGAGCTCACCCACGAGCGACGTCAGCCGGGGATCATTGGGGTTCTCGATAGCATCCATCCGCAGGATCGCAACGCAAGTTCGGGCCACGCCGTCCCAGTCCGCGTACAGATTCCGCATCGTGGGGTCGCTGAATACCATCCGGATGTAATTGCGGTCGCGAGTGGCCATCGTCGAGAAATCGGCCAGGAGCGATGCGGCCAGCTGATTCCAGGCCAGTATGTCGAGATAGCGGCCGAACACCAGCGCAGGTGTCTCGGTGAGCTGGTCGAGCAGTCGCTGGATCTGGGGCCGGATGGGTTTGGCGCGGCGCCGCGGTGGTATGCGCCGGTCCGCTTGTTGCGCGAGCCTCTCGGCGTAGTCACGCTGATCTGGTGTGAGGCGAAGCGCGTGGCTCAGTGAATCCAGCACGGGCGCCGATGGCGCCAGCCGACCCTGTTCGATACGGGTGTAGTAATCGTGGCTGATCGCGACGAGGTCGGCCACCTCTTCGCGACGTAGCCCGTTGACGCGCCGCGTATGGCTGCCGTGGGTCGGGAGGCCGACGTCTTCTGGAGTCAGTTCGCTCCGGCGGGCTCTGAGGAAGTGGCCCAACTCGCGAAGATGTGGCTCTCGGTCTGTCATGTGTACACCCTGTTCCCCTCGCCAATCGCCAGTCCCGGTCGGCCGCCAGTCAAGATCCGGCCCGCGACACACGGCATTCCCGCCGCGCGGTCGGTTGGCTTTCCCGTGCCGTTCCAGACTGAACCCAAGACCCCTAGGCCGACAATGGGAGAGTTATTTCCCATGTAGCCCCATGTGGCGACCGGACGACCGATGGGGCCCCGGAGAGGCGAGGGCCAGCGCCTCTCGTCCTGGGGTCAACCAAGGTTTCAGTGGACGGTAGCCTGACTCCGGATTGGTGCCAAACACATCTCACAGACCCTAGATTCCTCCGAACACGCTTCGTTCGCATCCATACACGAGCGGGGTCTGTCCGCAGCCGGGAATGCTGCGCCCCGCCCGCGGAATGTAAGAGGGGCGGCACCCGGGCGGGGCGCTTCGACCGCGGCCTCTCAGAGGCGGGGCTGCAGCACCTTCCGGAGTTCACCGGTTGCGCTCATCGCCGTCGGCCAACCCGAGTGGAACGCGAGGTGGGTGACAACCTCGACCAGTTCAGCGGGCGTGATGCCGTTCTCGGTAGCCCGCTTGAGATGAAATTCCAATTGGTCCAGGTCGACGTCTGAATCCCATCGAGCAGAGTGGACTGCCTGCCGGGGAAAGCGTTTCGGCCAGAAGAGGTCGTACGGCAGGCTCGGTCAGTGTGCTGACGCAATTCAGTTGGGAACACCTCGATGTCATGCACGTGACACGCATTGATGTCTGCATGACAGCTACGGAAGCATGCGAACAAGCTACGAGCCTGTTGCTCTCTTGTGCCCCCGGTCAGACTCGAACTGACACTGGACGGGTTTTGAAACCATTTATCTCGAGCAATACCACGCGGGTTTCGTGCTGGTCAAGACGTAGGTTTATGCTGGTGAGAGACCGAATACGTACATGACTAGTCTCTGGGGCCACACTGGTTGACAGGTGTGAACTCGTTTTGCCATGCGCTGCCACGCAACCTTTTGACGGCTGCCATGCGCAGCTCCAGGACCGGAACCTAAAAGGGGAGTTGGACGCTGTGGCGTGGACTGAGCAGAATCGTTCGGGCACCTATAGGGCCATGTTCAGGGACGAACACGGCAGACGACGCAGCGCCGGAACCTTCGACCGCGAGAAGACCGCCCTAGGAAGAGCTCAGGCAGCCGAGGACGATGCCCGAACCCGCAAACCCCGGGAATCCCTCACCTGGGCTGAATGGCGCCAGCGGTGGGTCAAGACCCGCAACGTCGAAGCTTCCACCCTCGGTCGGGACAACGTACGGATCACCAAACACATAGGCCCTCAATGGGACGCGACCAGGCTAACCGACATCGCCCGGCCAGCGGTTCAGGCGTGGGTACGACACCTCTCACGCCCCAAGGCTGAGGGCGGGGCTGGCCTGTCGCCGTCAACCGTACGCAAGACTGTAGGTGTCTTATCCGCGTCGATGAAGGCGGCAATGCGCGAGGGGTTGATCGACGCAAACCCCTGCACCACTCTGGAATACCCTGCAATCCCACCATCCCCAGAACGTTGGCTCTCAACCGCAGAGGCAGACGCACTCCGAGACGTCCTCGCGGATCAATACCTGTTCACGTTCGAATTGCTGCTCGGTACCGGCGCTCGATGGGGTGAGGCGTGTGGAATCCACTGGGACGACGTCGATCTGTCACGCAAGACTGTTACGTTTCGCTGGTCGTGGGAGCGGCGTGAACACTACTTCAAGGCGCCGAAGACGGGTCGGACACGGATCGTCCCCATCGGTGAAAAGCTCGTGGCTTTACTGAATGAACCGGTTAGATCGGGATGGACTTGGTGAACCCCCAAAGGTCGACTATCGTGGCGGTTCCCGACCCCTCTACGGTGTTGTTTTGCGCACTGCCGCTGGCACACCCCCGAATGGGACTTCATTCGCCCATGGGCTGACAGCGGCCGGCAACGCAGCATTCACTGGTATAGGCCTCAACCGCAAGCGTGTTGGCAATGTGCGGCCGCACGACCTACGGCATAGCTACGCGAGTCGGCTCGTCCAGAGCGGTGTTCCGCTGGACACGGTTTCGAAGTTGATGGGGCACTCCTCAGTCCTCGTCACCCAGCGGTATGCGTCGGCGGGTGAGTCTCAATGGGAGGCAATTCGTGGTGTGCTGGGCTGATCGTGCTGTTAGGGCCAGACCAGATTCGGTGCGTTCCCCGAGCCGATGCATTGTGCTAGCCGCGCACGCTTGGCGGCGAGATCAGGTCAATAAGGGCCGGTCGCTGGGGGGCCACCGCCGGGTTAGCGACGGAGGCCGGGTTGCACTCAGGTCGAATTTCCTCTGTCACCGGCCAGCGTCCACTGACCGCGTGAGCATAATAAAGTAGCGCCCGCAGCGCGACGATCTCTTAGGTCAGACGTAATGGGCGCGGGTCGAGGGTGTCGCCGTGGGTACCGGTCAGCTCGTAGAGCGCGGCGACCTTGTCGGCGACCGCTTCGGCGGCGGCCTGCATCCAGATGACGGGCATGGGGTCGAGTTCGTCGAGCGCGAGCACCGGGCGCGGGCTGATCGTCTCGGGCGGTAGCAGCATCTCCCGGTGGGTGGAGAGGTCGAGCGTGGCGTCGGAGAACCGTTGTCCGGCAATGTTGTAGCGGATACGTCCGGCGAACAATCCGGGACTGCGTGTGGGAGTGATCGTGATGTCGAACTCGCCGAAGTCGCCGGGTCCGGGGCGGGCGGCCTGGCGCAGCGAGTGCTGCATGTGTTCGGCGTCGAGGCGGGTGGCCAGGTCGGCGTCGGCGGTGGGGCGGGCTTGGGTCGGCGCCCGGAATTGCAGGGCGCTGCCGCCGGTGAGGATCCACTGGTCGGCGTCGGGGGAGCGGAACAGCCGGGCCAGGAACAACTGGAGGGTCACGGTCTGAGCGAGCTCGTCGCGACTGAACCTGCTCGTCCGGGCCTCGGCGGACAGGCGGGCTTTCAGCCCGGCGCGGAAGGCTTCTTCGGACGCATACGGCATCAGCCGACCAGCACCGGCCCGGCAGGCATCTGGGCCTGATCGAGCAACGAGGCGAACAGCTCGGCGCCCGAAGCGTAGTTCCAGCGCGACGCGGCCCGATCGCATGCCGCGATCAGCTCGTCGGCGTCGACCAGCGACTCGCTCAGGCAGGTGTGTAGCGCGGTCCCGATGTGCCCGCCGTCGCCGTGGGTGAGCAGCAGGTCGGCCACGGCGCGCGCGGGTGTGGTCACCGGCAGCCCGTCGACGAGGTCCCAGTCGCGGCCGCGGTCACCGATCGGCCGGCGCCAGGTGCGCACCGACGGGTCGCGAACGTTGATGCGATGCGGGCTGCTCAGCTCGAGCCCGGATGCGGTGATCGTGCCCAGCCGCAGCACCTGGGCGGCGGCGGCGTGGCTCACCACGCTGTCAGGGTTGGTGCGGCGTTCGTCGATGTCTGCGGTGGGGTGCAGCGCCAACCACTGTGCCGCCCAGTCACCGAGGGTTGTCCAGGCCGAGGACTCGGGGAGCTCGTAGACGCCGTGGTGGACCCGGACGATGGCCTCACGGGCAGCGAGGCGGGCCAGGACGTACGGCGCGACGCCGAGGTTGCGGGCTTGGGCGGTGGTGAACAGGCCGAACTGGCGATCCGCCAGGTCGCGGATCGCGCCCCACCGGTCAGCGTCGATCATGCAGCAATAATAGCAACGGGAGCGATCGGTGAGGCTTTCCGAGCAGTCCGAGCGCGGCCCGTCCGTGTGGACGGGGCCGGGTGCCCCGGCACTGTGGCCACGGTGTGCCGGGGCGGTCGACGTCGTCATCCGCTGGTGGGGTGGAGGACTTCGCGTAGGCGGGTGCCGATCCACAGCGGGACGGGTGGGGTGACGGCGTTGCCGTAGCCGTCGATCTGGTCGCGGCCTTTACCCCAGACGGTGAAGGTGCCTTTGTGGTCGCCGAAGTCGGGGTCGAATCCGCAGCCGCGGCCGACCTCGTGCGGGGTCATCATGCGGAAGAAGCACTCATCGAGCGGGATGTCGGCGAGGGCGTCGCGCCAGTGGGAGGCCAGCAGGGCGGTGGTGTCGCGGCTGGTCAGGGTGCCCAGGGGGTCGGTGAGCGGGTGCGCGGCGGTTTCGGTGCCGGTGCTGCCGTTCTGTTTGAACCAGCCTGCGTGCAGGGCGGGGTCGCCGGTCGCGGTGAGCAGGCCGGGGGTCTGTTCGGCGGTGACTGTTGGCATGGCCTGGGCGTGGCTGGTCGGGGTGGTGTGTTTGCGGAAGGGCACCACACCCGAGGACACGATGCTCAGGGTTTCCGAGCCGCCCTGGGTGGGCAGGGCCTCGTCGAGGCCGCGTGGTGCGCCCTGGAAGTTGTTGATGGCCATCGCGACTGGGGGTGTGAGCAGGCCGGTGGTGTTGGTGGCGGTCTGGGTCCGCAGCGGTTGACCCAGGGTTCGGGTCCGGCACTGCGATCCGGGGCGCTCGAAGGTGTTTCCGGCGGCGACCATGATGGCGCCGGTACTGAGCAGCGCGGTCTCTTGCTGCGAGGTTTGGGTGGCCATCGGTTGCAGCGGGTGGCGCTCGACGCCGCGTTGGGCTTTGGCCGGCATCAGCACGGCGGGGAACTCGGCGAACTTCTGTCGGCACCGTTCAGCGCGGGCCATGGTCGCCGGGGCCAGCGGCTTGGTCCGCTCGCCGATCCGGGTGCCGAGGTGGGTGAGGTCCAGGGCGGTCAACGACGGTGTGGCGGTGGGGGAGACCTCGCCGAAGCAGCGCGGGCAGCGGTAGTTGTACTGCTTGCCGTAGCGCACCGATCCGCTGGCGGGCACGCCGGTCTTCCACGCCCACATCGCCTCGACAGCCTCATCGCAGGGGCCGCACCGCCTGGGGGCGGTGGTCGAGGTCGGGGGCGGGCAGTGTGCGGTCCCAGAACACGATGTAGAGCCGGTCCCGGCTCTGGGGGACGCCGAAGAACATCGAGTTGAGGTAGAGCACCTTGTGCTCGTAGCCGAGCTTGGTGATCTCGCGCAGCCACCACCGATACGTCGACCCGTCGCCGACCTTGCGTCGGCCCGGGACCGCTGGTCCCCAGGACTGCAACTCGGTGGTGCATTCGACCAGGATCAGCAGCGGGTGGTGCTGATCGGCGTAGTGCAGCACGCAGTTGGCCGTGGCCCGATCCCGCTCGGATCGGGTGGCGCGTTCCTCGAACTCGGGGTCGTCGAGGTCGAACAACGTCAGACCCTGTTCGTAGGCACGCTGGGTGTTGGCCTGGGAATGGTTGGTGCAGGTCACCCCCGCAACCAGCAGGTCGGCCGCCGGGAGTTCGCGCACCGAGTGATAGGTGTCGGAGTCGGTGTTGATCAGATCGGCGATCCAGTGCTCGACGTGCGGATGGTTGGCCTCGTGCACCTCGACCTCGACCTTGTAGCGGTTGTGGTTGGCCCCGACGATGGTGTCGAATCCTGCGGCCTCGATGCCCTGGGTGAATCCGCCGAATCCCGAGAACAAGTCCAGCGCGGTCGGGTTGTCGTGGCGGAATCGTCTGCGGCGCAGCGCCGGTCGATGTTCCGCCGTCTTCGAGATGATGTGCCCCATGATCGTCGCTTCCTCACTCATTCCATCCCTAGCGGTTGCCTATAGACAACCATTAGCGGTAGCCTATAGGCAACCATCAAGACGCAGAGGAAAGAAGGAGCAACACATGACAACGATCACCGAAAACACCTGCGCGGCAACACCGATGAGCGTTCATGCGCGAGCGATCGCCGCAAGCATCGAGCAGTGGCGCCAAGCCTACAACCTCGCAGGCAGCGTCGACGCTGAACATGACGCGGCCGCCGCCCTCGTCGGGCTGGTCGAGCAAGCGATGCCCGAGCTGGCGCGCACCGCGGTTGTCGAGCGGTCCTATCTAGTCCGCCGGGTGCAGCGCTACGTCGGCCCGCTTCCCGCACAGTGGGCAACGATGGACGATTCCGAGCGCGACCAGTACGTCTGTGACCATTGGCTGGCTGTCGAGGAGTTCGACGAGCACATCGACGACGACCAGCTGACCCTGACGACCGTGAAGCCCACCCAGTGACCGATGTCGCTCGTCCGGGCGCGGCGTCACCCTGCCGCCCGCGGCGACCACGTGGGTAGGCTCAGCCACGCCGAGCGTGCCCGCCAGTCCGGCGGGCGACAGGGGAGGAGTCTTGATGGCCGTCGACATCGACGAACCTGCGTTGCTGCGCGCACTCGGAGAAGCGATCACGACGCGCCGCGAGGAACTCGGGCTCAGTCAGCGCGCCCTCGGCCTCGAGGCCGGCGTCGAGCGCAACATGCTGCGCGGCGTCGAAGACGGGTCGCGTCGCGCGACGATCATCACGCTTGCACGCATTGCTGGGGCGCTGAAAGTGCCGGTGTCACAGTTGCTTCATCAGATCGGGTACTGACCTCGACAGCTCTCTTCGCGTGCGAACGTCGTCACCCTGAAGCCAGGACGGAGGGGAGAGGGCTGCACCGTTCGGGGGGTCTGCCGCTTTCCCCTCCCGTCCTGGGAGAACGATCTTCGGTTGGTGTGGCAACTCAGAAGAACGCTTCGCCACACTAGCAAACCTTATGTTTGCTGTAGTCGATGCCGTCCGCGCGGCCCGGCGCTTGCTTGTCACACGGCTCTGCAACACTGCACGCACGTCGAACCCGATCCGAAAGGACATACCCAGATGATGTTTCTGGCTCTCGACAACCCCACTCCGATCGCGCCGACTGGCGTCGTGGCCACGGCTGTCGGATGGGTGGTGATCGGGGTCTTTTGGGTCGGCGCGGTGGTCGTCGGGGCATTGCTCGGACACGCGGCCAGCGTCCCGGGTGCGGGCATTGAGGCGGCAGAGACGCGGCGGGCCCGCCGCGCCCCTGCGCTGCTCGTTGCCGTCGTGCTGATTGTCGCCCTCGTCATGGCTGCCCTACTGCTCCCGCTGCCCATCCCTGTCGCCATCGTTGTACCGGTGGGCGCAGGCATCGTGGCAGTAGTCGGTGTGTATGCCTCCCTACCTGGACCCCAGGAGTCGAGAACTCGCTAGTTCGCGAACATGAACGAGGGTCTGGTCCGTATCGGACCAGACCCTCTCTTTTTGCATATCGGAGCCCGTTGGTCTGAGGACTACGGGATGAGAACGTAGTAGGACACGCCCTTGTTGAGGTTCGGGTGAGTGGTGAAGGACATGAGGTTGATGCCTTGTCCGACCCCGCGAAGATTCACGCGGACAGGCGCTTCCGGTCGGGGACCGAGGTTCATCGGCACCACTCGTTCGCGGAACTGGATACCGGACCAATAGCCGATCGCCACGTTGACCTTGCAGGAGGGGTTGCGGCCCCAGGCGGGCTGATTGCCGGTAAATCCGCGTGAGGTCAGGGAAATGGTGGCCTGACCCCGCTTGGCGGGGTTGGTGTCGATTCCGACGTGGATGGCGCCGCGGCACAAGGCGTTGTTGCCCATGACCCAGATGTCTTCTCCGAGGATGCCGAGCCGTGGTGCTGGCGCTGCTGATGCCGGCGCCGGGACTGCGAGTAGCAGTCCCGACAGTGCGGCGACGGTGACCAGAGCCCGAGTGGTGAACGTCTTCATTGTCATGTGTCGCAACACTACTGTAGGCGCCGCCGGCGCTGCGGACATCGATGTCATGGTCCGGCTGAGCTACCGCATCGGGCACCAATCGGCCTGCTGCGCAGAGCTTTTGCCCACGTCACCGAGCAGGGCTTGTGTCCATCCGTTTTAGCGATACCCAAGCGGTCGAGGGCCGGGCGCCAGCTCGCAAGTGGTGCGCCCGACCCTCCCGGGGTTATCCGTAGATCACCTCGCCGTAGATGCCGGCTTGGGCGATGACATCGGCGGCGATGGCGTCGACGTCGCCGGCGTCGTTGCTGCGGTTGGCCGCTCGGATGAGGTTCCGTAGGTAGTCGGAGACCGCTGCCGAGCCGTCGGCGACGGCGTTAATTCCGCGGGCGATCGTGTCGAGAGTGACCTCGTGTACAGCGTGCTCGAGGTCTTCGATGACGGCGCGTTGGGTGGTGCTCCACCGGTATTCGATGCAGGTCCACCAGTAGCCGATGCCGCCTTCGAGGGCGCAGACGTAGATGTCGGAGAGGAACTGGGTGCGGGCGGTGGTGCGAGTGGTCATGGTGACTCCTTCCGATTGCGCGACCCGGTGTCGCGTCCCACCCTGGGGACACGGCGAGGGTGGGCGGTCAACGCCGCAGAGCGCAGCGCGGGTTGAGGGGCCGGGCCCCCGACGTGTCACCTGAAAGGACTTGTGACAGAACTATTGTCAATGCATCGTGGTCAGAAAAGTTGGTTCTGTGCGGCGTCAGCCGCTCCGAGGTGTTTCATTGAGCTGGTCAGCGATCGCGGACAGGGTGCGGGGAGTGGCCTGATTCCATGCGGTTTTCAGGCGGGATGATTCGCCGGGCGAGAGTGGCCGGCCGATCACGCCGGCGGTGATCGTTGCGATGGCCACGATGTCATCGAGGTCTACGACCTGGTTCATCGTGCTCCTTGGAGGTTCGTCGGCTCGCGGCCGGGGATCTGCGCTGATTGTGCCGGTGCCCTCTGACAGGCGCGAGCGACACAGTTTCGTCTAGGGCGGTTGCTAGCGTGACTAGATGACTACGTGGGATGAGGTCGAGGTAGGTAACCACCAGTTCCAGATCGGCGGGCTCGAGTCCGACCCCACCACCATCGCAGCGGAAACCGACGTCTTCACCGTGTCCAGGTCCGGGTTGCTGATAGTCCACACCGGTATCTCTGCGGGCCCGGCCACGGTCGGTGTCGACTCCATGACAGCGCCCCGCCGGCCGATCTGGACGCCTGGGACAACGTCGCGGAGACAACGGTGTCGACCACCCAAGACCTGCACGTGATGACCGTCGACGGGCGACGTCCTGAGACCCTGGGCCCCATCCCCGCTCCCGCATCTGGCGTAGTGACCCTCCGGGTATCCACACGCGGGCGTGCCGCGAACTGGGATCACATCGTCGACGAACCCTGCGAGGCCTACCTGATCCAGACGTGGCCGGCCGACACGAACACCCCGACCCGGCAACTGAAATCGGCTGACGGGATGTGGGCCGACGCCGACCGCAACCACGACGGGGACGCCGTCCAAGACGACCCTGGCATCGATGTCACTGCGGATGCGACGGTTCGGTTGCGCGGGCCCGTTATAACTCCCACGCCAAGTGAGTGGCAGCTGCTTGATGATGATGAACTGGTGGACGAAATCGACAAGCTCGTCGCGGCCCGAGACGCCACCGATGATCTCGCGATCCGAATGCAAATCGAGGTAGCCGCTCAGGAGTTGATCGACGAAGCACTCAACCGAGGTATCACTTATCCCGTCGCGCCTCACGCACCCTGATCGGGAGGTGGGGTACCTCTGTAGCTGCTGCCACTAGGTCGGTCGGCGATGTTCGGTGCGCCGTGAATCAGCGCCGAGAACCAGTCAGAGCTACCGTCGACCCAACCATTCTCCCTCAGGAAAAGCAGGTCACCCCAGGCCGCCGCCGACGGAAGTTCGAAAGTTAGGCGGGGAGGGAGCCGATCGCCGCTTGCTCGCCGTCGCGGCCACTCCGTGTTGCTACCCCGTCGATGAGAACTGCGCCCATGGCGCCTCCCGCGCGGCCGCGGGGCCACATGATCCCTGTCCGCTCAACCTGGTCCTGCACCAGAGTTGCACAGCTGACAGCTACAGCTTCTTCTCCGGCAGTGGCCAACACCCCTTCACCGGAATGCCCCATCCTGTGAGACACGCCGCCCTCAGGGGTGACGTCGCTCGACAGCCAGACGTAATCCTGCTCGTCATCCTCGCGAATCTGGAGATGCTCTGCCTTGAACCGAATATGGGCGATAGCGCCGTTGAAGCGGCGAACACGCAAGTCACGGCCGATCCGCTTCAGCGCGCGCGTCCACGCCATGGGCAGGACACTCGACGTCACCACGACGCCGACGTCCGAACTCCACGTGGCAGTCAGCAAAGTCTCGTAAGAGAACCAGCTGTCGACGTAGTTACCCACCCAAGCAGCCTAGACAACGAACCGCCTAGTGAGCAGAGCGGCGCACCGACACCGCCATCGGAACGCCCTCCAAGTCGCGATCGACAGACCTTACGTCACAATGCACCGAGAACTGTGCTCCCCCACGAGTACCTGTCCACCAAGTACACGCTCATTCCACGAGGACGATCGCCTCGAGCTCCCGCGTGACCAGATCGGGTGGCCGCGGGAGCTCGAGGCGAGCGCGAAAAATCTGAATCAGCCGTCGAATCCGCGAAGGACCAGTGACGGCGGAGTGCCCGCGGCCCGAGTGCGGGTACTGGTGACGTACTCGATTGCGGCGGTGTCCGGCACCGAGAGGCGCAACCACCGGGCTTGAGCGCTCAGGCGTATCAGTCCCGTCTCGTTGCAGAAGCCCAGCGCGCCGAACAGCTGGTGTGCGTGCGCCAGGACTTTGCCGGTCGCCTCCAGGGTGTACAACCAGGTCAAGGCGGCCGACGCGTGTGCCCGGTCGTCGTCGCGAGCCCACCGCCACCCTGCGTCGTACACGGCGACCTCGGCACCCTGCAGGAGCATCGAGCACTCGGCTAGCCGAACCTGGACCGACTGGCGGGATGCGAGCGGCTTGCCGAAGACGGTGCGGTCCTTGGCATGTCGCATCGTCATCTCGAATGCGCCGGATGCCAGGCCAAGTGCGGAGGCGGAGGCGAGCAACCAACGGCGAGCCGCGAGCGGGTCCGCGCCGTCGACGGAGCCCTCCAGCCAGCCATGCGGCATGTCGTAGGCGTTGTGGACGGCAGGGCAGGGCTGCCGAGTGAGTGCGGTGCCGTCGACGGTCGAGACGACTGCGTCCGCGCGTGCTCCCCAGCCGACGACCTGCCGGTCGGCGGCGCAGGGGCCAACACTTGTGATGACGCTGCCACGGCTGAGGACCTCGTCTGCCAATTCGGGATTGGCGCGGGCCGCGAGCTCGGCTTCGACAACCGGGCCCGGCAGAGGTGCGCGTGCGATCGTGCTGATGGCACAGACGACGTCGAGCATGTCGCCGCCCTGCGCCTCCAGGTCGAAGATTCCGAAGTCCACCAACTGTTTCCAGCCGTTCGCATCGTCGGTCTCCGAAACCTCGAACAGCGGACGGTCTCGTGTCCACCGACGCAGTTCGTCGACCAGCCCGGCAGTGTGATCGGGAAGTACGAAGTCCATCTCAGCGAATCCTCTCCAGACCCAGACCGCGTTGCGCGATGATGCCCATCTGGATCTCATATGCACCGGCGGTGACAGTCCCGGTAGGTGCCAGCCGGACGAAGTCCTCGATCTCGCCGCCCTCGACAGCCCAGGTGTCGTGCGAGTCGGCGAGTGCACTGGTACCGAGTACCTGGTCGGCGATGGCCGCGACCCGTTGTTCCAGAGTGACGTTGTGGACCCGGGCAGCGCTACCTTGCCAGGTCGGCACCTCGCCACGTTCTTTCATGTCGACGACCAGGTAGCTCATCAGCTCGGCCACGCGCGCGGAGGCGAGAGCGCCGGCGATGTCGCGGCGGATGTCCGGACGGTCGGCCTCGGGCAGGCGCTCCAGCTCGCCGAGAATGCGGGTGGATCTGGCGTACCTGGCCACACCGACTCGCTCGAAGGCCAACGACGCCATGGCCACTCGCCACCCATTGCCCGGAGTCCCGAGCACGGCGTCGGCGGGAATCACCGCGTCAGTGAAGACAACGGAGTTCAGCTTGTGTTTGCCGAGGGGCGTCGAGATGGTCTTGACCTCGACGCCGGGAGTGGACATGTCGATGAGCAACACCACGAGCCCGGCGTGCCGTTCGGAACCCTGTTCGCATCGCGCGACGAGGACGCCGAACTCGGCGAAGTCGCCGTAACTGGTCCAGATCTTCTCGCCGTTGATGACGAACTCGTCGCCGCTGGGTGTCGCCTTCGTCCGCAGCGCAGCCAGGTCCGACCCGGCGCCCGGTTCGGAGAAGAGCTGTGCCCATTGAACATCGCCGGCGGCAATGCGTGGGAGGTACTTCGCCTTCTGTTCGTCGGTACCGAACTCGATGATCGCCGGTCCGATCCAGTTGACGCCCATGTACTGGCCGCCGCGCGGCTCGAAGTACGCCCACGCCTCCTCCTGCAGCACCACCTGGCGCCAGTTCGAGGCGTTCTGACCGCCGTACTCTTCTGGCCACGTCTGGGTGAGCCAACCGCGCTCGGCCATCTCACGGGTGACGTCGAAGCTGAGGTCGAGATAGTCGTCCGGCCCGTGGAAGATGCCGACCCAGTCGTCGGGTAGCCGGGCTTCCAGGAGGGTGCGGAGTTCGGCGCGGAACTGCTCCTGGTCTTCGGAGAAATCGAGATCCATGGTGTCCTTCGTTCCTTCCCGGACCGATGTGATTACTTGCCGAGGACCTGCGCGGTCAGCGCGCGGAACTCGGCGGAGGCGATGAGCTGCCCCTGGATGTCTGCGGAGGCGTCGAAGTGGCTGTCCGACGGCCAGTCCTCACGAGCGAGCCGCGCGTACGACTCGAGGAGATGGCGGGGATGTGTGGCGAGTTTGACGGCGCGCTCGCGGGCGGCGTCGATCGCAGTCGGCTCGGCCTTCTCGCCCAGGCCCAGTCGCTCGGCGAGATCGGCGTCGATGCGCTCCTGGTCGGCGAGCAGGCGCCACAGGAGCGAACCGTCCAAGCGGCGGAGCAGTCCGATGCCGCCGACACCGTGGATGAGTCCGGCGTTCGCCCAGCCCTGACGGAACCAACCCCGGGGGCCAACGAACCGCATGTCGGCGGCCAGAGCGATGTCCAGGCCCAGCCCGATCGCGGCACCGTCGACGGCCGCGGCGGTGGGCAGGGGACACTGCTGGAAGGCGCGGATGATCCGCTGCATCCGGCTGTAGACCGTGTCGCGCACCTGCTCGGGGGTGTGGGTGG
Organism: Gordonia sp. KTR9; assembly: GCF_000143885.2. NCBI lineage: Bacteria > Bacillati > Actinomycetota > Actinomycetes > Mycobacteriales > Gordoniaceae > Gordonia > Gordonia sp. KTR9. The sequence goes on along the minus strand of NC_018581.1, from coordinate 3,318,788 downwards.
CCGAGATCTCGGCGAAGGCCGGTAGATCGCCACCGGAACAGAAGGCGCCGTTGCCGGTCACGATCACGAGAGCCGCGTCCGATCGCCCGGCCTCGTCGATCGCGGTTACGATCTCGTCGGCGTCGGTGGGATTGAGCGCATTGCGCTTCTCCGGCCAGTCCAGGGTCACCACGGCCGCACCGGACTCAACTGTCAGCACCACACCCACGGTCATCTCCTCCTGCTTGCATCCTCGCCCGGCCACCGGGCCACTGCGGCCGACTCCGGCCCTCGGACGAGTATGGACGTCCAGCCCCGATAAGTCTATGTTTTATCTACCTATTTATGCTAATTCTAGACGTGATGGCGAACACTCAGGAGGCCCAGTGACGACGAGCGCTAAAGCTCACACGAGCGCGGATGCCGGGTCCATCGGCCGGCTCGAGTCGACCGTGGAGACCGACGATCATCGCGCGTTCGCCGACGCGGTGTCCGCGGCGGTCGCGTCGATATGGGACGACGATGCCCTGAGGGCGGTCGGACGCGATGGCGCCGAGGCCGACGACGAGCTCGCATGGTCTGTGCTGACCGATGCGGGACTGCCCGCGGTGCCGGTCTCGGAGGCTCGTGGCGGGTTCGGTGGTGGATGGCTGGATGTCGTGTCGGCGACCGAACGCCTGGGTCTGGCGCTGGTGCCCACTCCGTTGGCGGCCTCCTTCGCGGCCACGATGATCCTGTTGCACCGGGACGACAACGACGACACTCTCCTCGGTCGGGTGGCCGACGGAAGTGCTCGGGTGACCGTTGCCGCGGATTGGCGAGCGGCCGACTGGGCCGACAAGGATTCGGTGAGCGTCGTCGCCACCGAGGCCGACTCCGATGGGACGGTGACGCTGACCGGACGGGTCGATTGTTACCTCCGTCCGTCGGCCGACCTCCTGCTGGTACCGGCGGTGACGCCCGACGGAGTGATCGTGGTGATGGTGCCGGCCGCCGACGCGGTCGTCACCTCTCGCATCGGTCTCGACCTGCTGTGCCCGCTCGGTGCCGTCTCCTTCGACGGTGTCGACGCCACCGTCGTACTCGAGGGACCGGCATCCCGGTGTGCGTTGTCCGCGGCCCACGCGGCCGCAACCCTCGCTCTCTCTGCCGAGCAGGTGGGCGTCTGCCGCCGAGCTCTGCGCCAGGCGGTGGAGCACGCGAAGGACCGCACGCAGTTCGGTGCGCCGATCGGACGATTCCAGGGCGTGTCCCACCGACTCGCCGACGTGTTCGTCGAGACCGAGCTGGCCGCGACGGCGGTGCGACATCTGGGCGCCGTGCTGGACGCGGGCGCGGATCCGGACGATGGAGAACAGCGCGCGGCCGCGCAGCTCGCGCATCATCAGGCGACCCGGGCCCTGCGCGTCGCATCGGCAGCACTGATCCAGGTCCTCGGCGGGCTCGGCTTCACCTGGGAGTCGACCGCCCACCATGCCTTCCGTAAGGCCGGGGCGCAGGCCAGGCTGCTCGGCCCGGCATCCGCGCCGACGGTTCATCGGACCGATGAGGCGATGGTGACCCCGCCGGCCGATCCCGTGGTCGACGAGTTCCGGTCGTTCATCGCCGACGCGCTGGCCGCGCATCGGGACCAGTGGGGTGCCGACGACACCTTCGCCGCCCGGCGCGCCTGGCAGCGCCGCCTGTTCGACGGGGGGTGGATCGGCCTCGGATGGCCGCAGACCCACGGCGGACGTGGCCTCACGGTGCGGCAACAGGTCGACTGCGAACGCGAGCTCGCGGCCGCGGGCGCGCCCACGATGGCCGGCATCCTGGGGATCAACAACGTGGGGCCCACACTGATCGCCCTGGGCACCCCCGAGCAACAGCGACATCTGCCGGCCATCCTCTCTGCCGACGAGGTGTGGTGCCAGGGTTTCAGCGAGCCAGGGGCCGGAAGTGATCTGGCCGGACTCCGCTGCCGGGCTGTGCGTGAGGGCGACGACTACGTGATCAACGGCCAGAAGATCTGGACCACCGACGGTCTGGATGCGACGCACATGGAACTGATGGTCCGAACCGACCCCGAGACGACGCGTCACGCGGGTATCACCATGCTGCTGGTCCCGATCGACACACCGGGCATCACGCGCCGTCCGATCGTCCAGCTCGACGGCACCACCGGATACGCCGAGGTCTTCTTCGACGACGTGCGGGTCCCGGTGTCGTCACTCCTGGGCGACGAAGGAGAGGGATGGTCGGTCAGTCGGACGACCCTCGCGTACGAGCGGACCGGCGTCGTCGCCCTTGCCGCCCGACTTCAGCAGACCGTGCGCGACGTCCTCGATCGCATCGATCCCGCGCTGCTCGATGACGACGTCGCACGGGAACTGGGCGAGACCGCGGCGCGTGCGCGCCTGTTGGATCTGCACGGCGAGAGAATCTTGTCGGCGATCGAGTCAGGTACGCCGCCCGGTCCCGAACAGTCGGTTGTCAAGCTCGCCTGGAGTCAGGTCACCCAGTCACTCGGTGAGCTCCGGCTGGCGTCGAGCGGAATCGATGCGCTCGAACCGGATGCCGTGACCGAAACCTCGTACCTTCGATCCCGGTCGGCCTCCATCGCCGGTGGTACCACCGAGATCATGAAGAACCTCATCGCCCAGAAAGTTCTGGGTCTGCCGCGATAGCTGTGGTGCCCACAGCACAGGAGGAGAACCTTTGATGACCGAGACAGCACTACATCCCGACGCCACTGCCGCGCAGGCGCCCCCGGTGGAATGGTCGAGCGGGGTACAGGAAACCGTCAACGAATTACTCGAGCGGGCTGCACGCGAATGGCCCGACCGCCCCTTCCTCGAGAACAACGGCGTTGTGCACAGCTACGCCGACCTCGCCGAGTCCGCCGCCGCACTCGCCGCCGGGTTGGCGTCGCTGGGGGTCGCGCGCGGGGACCGGGTCGTGATGTTGCTCGACAACAGCGTCGAGTGCGCGCAGGTGTGGTTCGCCGTGAACTGGCTTGGGGCCATCTGGGTGCCGCTCAACACCGCGAACAAGGGTGAGTTCCTGCGCCACCAGATCGAGAACTCCGGCGCCGCCGTGGTCATCACCGAGTCGCGGTTCGTCGAGCGCCTCGTGGCCGTGGCCGACGGGGTACCCGAGGTGACCACGGTCGTCACCCGGGATGCGACCGACCATCAAATGCCCTGGCGCACTGAGCGTCTCGACGAGCTGACCGCGGCTTCGGCCGGTCACCCGCCGGTGCCGATGGTTTCGGTCGCACCCGGCGATCTCGCGATGTTCATCTACACCTCTGGAACCACCGGGCCGTCCAAGGGGTGCATGATCAGCCACAACTACGTGTGCAATCTGGCCCGTCAGTATCTGATCGGGACCGGCCGGACGCCCGATGAGGTGGCATGGACGGCACTTCCGTTGTTCCACATGAACGCGGCATCGACGGCAGTCCTGTCCACGCTGATGATCGGCAGCAGGGTCTACCTCGCCACGCGGTTCAGTGTGTCGGGATTCTGGCGTCAGATCGAGGAGAGCGGTGCGCGGATTGCGACGCTGCTCGGTGCGATGTTGACCATGGTCGCCAATGCCCCCGAGACGGAGGCGGAGAAGCGGTGTTTCGGTCAGCTCCGTGTCGTGCGCGGTGCGCCGTTCCCGGCCTCATTGCAGGAGCAATGGAAACAGCGGTTCGGCGGGGAGATCTTCGGTTCGAACGCATTCGGTCTCACCGAGGCCTCGCTCGTCACCCTCGCCGACGCGTCGGCAACCCCGCCGCCCGGGAGTGCGGGTCGTCGGGGGCCGGACTTCGACGTCCGGATCGTGGACTACCAGGACTGTGAGGTCCCGGCGGGTGAGGTCGGCGAGATCGTTGTGCGACCCCGTCGCCCCAACATCATGTTCGCCGGTTACTGGCGTCGTCCGGACGCTACGGCCGAGGTGATGAGGAACCTGTGGTTCCACACCGGTGACCTGGGCTATTTCGATGACGATGACTGGCTGTACTTCGCCGACCGCAAGAAGGACTATCTGCGGCGCAGGGGCGAGAACATCTCGTCCTACGAGCTCGAGTCGACGTTCCATCAGCATCCCGCGGTGCGGGAATGCGCGGTGTACGCCGTGCCGAGTGAGCTCACCGAGGACGAGGTCAAGGTGACGGTGACCCTCCGTGAGGGTGAGTCGGTGACCCCGTACGCACTCTGCGAATGGTCGTTGGACCGCTTGCCGTACTTCGCGGTGCCCCGGTACGTCGAGATTCGCGATGAGTTGCCCAAGAACGCACTCGGAAAGATCCTGAAGTTCGAACTCAGGAACGAGGGCGTCACCCCCGACACCTGGGACCGCGAGGAATCCGACCTCGAACTCCGACGGTGAATCCGCTTTGCTGAGCACTCACCGTTCCGCCACTGACAAGGAGAAGACATTGAAGATCGTCGTCGACCGAGACGCGTGCCAGGGCCACGGGCGGTGCGCGGTGTACGCCCCAGAGGTCTATGAACTGGACGACGAGGGCTACTGCGCGATCACCGAGATGCTGGTGCCCCCGGCGCAGGAGGAGGATGCCATTTCCGGCGCCGACGCGTGCCCGGAAAACGCGATCGAGGTCATAGATTAAGCGAGTTTCGGGCGCGGTCCGTTACCATCACCCCATGACAATGCAGCCGGTGGACGCCGCCGTACCCAACGGCGGGTTCCGCGTGCCCAAGACTGCCGAGCTGGTGGCGGCCAACCTGCGCCGGCAGATCATCCGCGGTGAGCTGGTCGAGGGCGACAGCCTTCCGCCCGAACACCAGCTCACCGAGACGTATCAGGTCTCGCGCCCCACGCTGCGGGAAGCGTATCGGATTCTGGAGTCGGAGAGGCTCATCGAGGTGCGGCGCGGCGCCAAGGGTGGGGCGCGCGTGCGCCTGCCGGACGCTGACGTGGCCGCACGGCACGCGGGTCTGATGCTGCAGTTCGAACGCGCCGAGTTGAGCGATGTGTACGTCGCTCGCGCGGTGATGGAAGCCCCCGCCGCGGCGCTTGCAGCAGCCGATCCCAACAAGGAAGGACTCCGCCGGCTCGAGGAGAACCTGGCCGAGGCGGAACGTGTGCTGTCCGACCCCCTCGCCGACCAGAGCCGGCTGCCTCTCCTGTCGCGGAACTTCCACACGATCGTCGTCGAGATGAGTGGCAACAAGACGTTGGCGCTGTTCGACTCGATGATCGGCACGATCATCGACCTGGCCAGCAAGAACTTCGTGACAACGCAGTCGACTATGCGCCGCCCCAAATCGACGGCCACCGCGCTCAAAGCGCACAAGAAGTTGTACCGGCTCATCGCCGCGGGCGACGTCGAGGGCGCTGACGCGCTGTGGCGTCAGCACCTCGACGGTGTGTCGGAGACCATGACCGACGTGGTACCGGGCACGGTCATCGATCTGCTCAGCTAGCCCAGCGTGGCAGCACCGCGATGGTCGCGGCCGCCGTGATCTCGTCGCGCTGATTGCGGGACCGCACCGTGCATTCGACGCGCCCGTCGTCACCGACCGTGACGACCTCCCCCGAGATGCGGGTGAGGTCACCGATCAGGTTCGGTGCCAACAACTTTGCATCCAGGTCTACGATTGTCGCGACGTCGCCGCACCAGTCGGTGACGAGCTGTGCGAGCCACGAGATCCGCTGGGCGCCGAAGTCGTAGCCGCGCGCGAGTCCGTTCTGTCGCGCGATGTCGGTGTCCCAGTGTCCGGCTTCCGCGGTGTCGGGATACCCGTTCTCGCCGAACAATCGCGACGCCGGGTCCTCCGACCACATCCGGTGGGCCGGCCGGTCGGTGAGCACCAGCGGGGAGCCCCAGCCGAGCAACCAGGCGATGATGGAAGTCACCGTGAGCGGGCCCTTCACCAGCGTGCCCAGTCGATCGCCCACGCGAACGTCGGTGCCGAAAACCGGTCGAGAGTCGGAGTGGCTCTCGCGCAACGACTCACGCATCAGGTCGTCGAGTTCGGTAAGCGTGTATGACGGTGGCGCGGGCGCGTCGGCAGCGCGGGGGAGTGCCTTGTCGGCGCGTGCGAACCGCATGGTGCGCTTGTGGCATTCGGCGAGCAGTGTGTCGTCGACGTGATAACAGTAGCGCTCCTCCAGCTCGACGACCCGGCCACGGCTGCGTGACGTCCTGACCTCCACGCCGGCCAGTTCCACGGTCGTCCTCACGCAACGGTCGAGCTCGACGTCGGAGTGAAACGTCCACCGGTCGCCCTTCCAGAGCGCGGCGAATCCCGGCAGGTACGACGACGGTGCCGGGGGGACGGCATCGGCCGGTCGCCCGACGCTGCTGCAACTGTAGAGATAGGTCGGCGGCACTCGTCCGCCGGTTTCCCACAGAGGGTTGTCATCGCCGATACCGGCCGCGAAGTGCCGAACCGACTCGGCGGTGACCTGTCGGTTCCACCCCTCGACCGGGACGGGGACGCCGATCGTGCTGCGCAGCAGCGCGAGTCGATCGTCGAGATCAGACATTGCACTCCTCGATCATCGGTGGGCTCGGACCAGCGAACGTCACAATCAGATATATAATACAACTAAATTAGGGACGCGAGTTCGGTATGACCGGCGACACGGAGAGCGTCATCTCGCTCGACGACATCCTCACACTGCGACGGACCGGTGTGGACCGCTACGCGGGGTCGCCGGCCCCGGATGGGGGTGGACGCCTCTACGGAGGCCATGCCATCGCACAGGCCGTCATCGCGGCGTCTGAGACGGTCAGCGGCTCGGTCCTGCGGTCGCTGCAGATCGACTTCCTCCGCCCGGGGAAGGAGGAGCGCGGAGTCGATTACGCGGTGCAGCGGCTGCTCACCGGACGCCGTCTTGCGAGTCGACGGGTCGAGGGCCACCAGGGCGGCAAGCTCTTGTTCACCGCCACGGCGCTTTTCGCCGGCCAGGAGATCGCCGGGGCGGTGGATCTGCCCGAGGGGAAGAAAATGACCGACATGCCGCCGATCCCCACCAGGCGGGCTGTCGAACAACACGAAGTACGTGGCGTCGACGTGCCGGGCGCAGCGATTCCCCGATATGAGCGGACCGGGATGCGGTTCGTCGATGACCCGCCGCGGGTGGCGGCGCACACCGGATGCGTGCCGCGACGGAGCCGTGGGTACTGCGATCTGCGCGAGTTGGACCCCGAGCGGGCGATCGCGGGTCTCGGCTATGCGAGCGATCTGTCCATGCTCGACCCGGTGGCCTACAGTACCGGCCTGATCTGGCGCGAATCCGCGGTTCCGGCCACCCTCACGCACACGATGACCGTCCACCGGCCAGATCTCGTCGGCAGCATCCTGCTCTTCGATCGCGAGCTCGCCGGCGCCACGGACGGTATCGTCACCGTGGTCGCCGGCGTCTACGCCACGAGCGGGCACCGGGCCGCGACCCTCACGCAGAGCGCATTGCTCCTGGAGCCGTGACCGGGTGCCCGGATCGAGGCACCCGACGGCGGCCCTATCGGGCCGCGGTCACACCTAGGTCGAGCGGACCCTCGACGACGACGTGCCCGAACAGCCGGGTCTCGACCCCGAGCGACGCCGCAAGAGTGAGAGCCGAATCAGAGTCCTTGCTCAGATATTTGCCGACGCGTTCGCCGAAGGCGGCGACACTGCGCTCGGCGGACATCCGACGCATCGCGTCGGAGGCGCCACTGCACTGATTGACTGTCGACAGGAGTACGGCCGGATCGACACCGAGATCCTGCCCGATGCGCGCCGCTTCGGCGACCATCTGCACGTTGGCTGTGAACAACAGGTTGTTGATCAGCTTGATGGTGCTCGCGGTGCCGAGACCGCCCGTCGGAAGGTACCGACCGGAATAGGCCGTGACCGTACGCTCGGCGGTGTCCACCGCGTCGGGATCGCCGCCGGCCAGAACCGTGAGGCGACCTTCGCGAATGTCGGTCGCACTGCCACTGATCGGTGCATCGACAACCCGAGCGCCTCGGCGCGCGGCGGCATCGGCGATTGCGCTGATCAGGCGGGGTCCGGCAGTGGTGTGAATGACGAGCGTTGCACCGGCGTCGAGGTGAACCGCGACGCCGTCGTCACCGAGCACCACGTCCTCGAGCTGCGGCTCGTCGAAGAGGCAGACGACGACCAGCTCGCGGCCGCGGGTGGCAGCGGCGGGTGTGTCCACCACGTGTGCCCCTGCGGCGGTCAGCTCCTCGGCGACCTCGCGTCGGCGCACCGAAACGGTGACAGGCACCTGACGATCGAGGAGACGATGGATCATCGGGGTGCCCATGCTGCCCGCGCCGATGAACCCCACGTGCGGTCCGGCCGCCGGGGTGGTGCCGGGCGAGAGCGGTTGCCCACTCACAGGCCGGTCACCCCCGCCTTGAGCAGGGCGCCCGCATCGACCTTGAGTTGCAGGCCCGTCACATAGCGCGACTCGTCGGAGGACAGGAACACGACCGCGTTGCTGATGTCCTCGGGCTCCACATAAGGCACCGGCATGATCTGGGTGGTCGCGAAGGCGTCCAGAACATCTTCCCGCTTCGGGTCCTCGAGGTCGGGACGGAAGACCTTGTACATGGGAGCGCTGTGGAGCATCGGGGTGTTGCAGTTCCCCGGGTGCACTGCGTTGACCCGGATGTTCTGGGGGCCGAGCTGAATCGCGAGAGCATTGACCAGCGAGGCGACGCCGCGCTTGGCATACGAGTAGCCGGCGCCGCCGGGCCCGTTCTTGACGCCCTGTGGTGTCAGACCGGCAAATGAACCGGTCGCGATGATCGATGCACCCGCCTGGAGGTGGGGGAGCGCCACGTCGATCGCGTTCTGCACGCCGGTCAGATTCGTCGACACGGTCTCGAGCCACACCGAGTCGGGCTCGCCCTCCCCGAGCGGGCACACCCCGGCATTGGCGATCACGATGTCGAGCCGGCCCAGTTCGGCGACGCCGGAGTCGACGGCGGCGGCGAGGGCGGCCTTGTCCCGTACGTCGACGATATGGGGACTGATTCGACCGTCGAGGCCCTTGACCATATCCACCGTCTCGGCGAGATCATCGGGCGTGGCGAGCGGATAGTTCATCCACTCCGGCTGTGCGCAGATGTCCACCGCGATGATGTCGGCACCTTCGCGTGCCAACGCCAGGGCATGGCTGCGCCCCTGTCCTCGTGCGGCACCGGTGATCAGGGCGACTTTGCCCGCAACCCTACCTGTCATTGGTTACTCCTTACGTTCGGTCGTGCCGAGGTGCCCGGCCCGTGATGGTTGTGAACTGTCGTCGTCCGGATCGTTCGCCGGCAGCTCGTGTCAGTCGCTCGTCAGCGTCCGGTCCACTGTGGCGCCCGCTTCTCGGCGAAGGCGGCGAGGCCCTCGCGCGCGTCATCGGAGGCGTTGACAGCGGCGGCTTCGCGTGCAGTGTGTTCCCACAAACCCGCCTCGGCCGGTACGGAACCGTCGCTGATGCCCTTGGCTATCCGTTTGGTGGCCTGTACCGCCACCGGACCGTTTGCACCGATGGCGTCGGCCAGCAGCAGCGCCTCGGCCCGGACGCGGTCGGCGGGGACCACGCGGTTGACGAGATGGTGCTCGAGAGCTGCTTCGGCGCTCAGTGATCCACCGGTCAGCAGGAGTTCGAGGGCCAGGCGTTCGGGAAGTTGCCGCGTCCAACGGAAGGCGCCACCGGCGCCGGCAACTCGTCCTCGCTTCACCTCGGGCAGTCCGAAGACCGCGTTTTCGGAGGCGACGATGAGGTCGCTGGCGAGAGCGAGTTCGGTGCCCCCGCCCAGCGCGAGGCCGTTGACGGCGGCGATCGTCGGCTTGGAGATCGGGTGGTTGACGTAGCCGGCCAGTCCCCATGCTTCCCGTCCGGGCGGGATGATCGGCTCGCCCCTGGCGATCGCCTTCAGATCTGCGCCGGAGCAGAAGGCCTGTTCACCTGCCCCGGTGAGAACCACCGTGCGGATGTCGCGATCCTGTTCGGCGTCCTCGAGGGCATCACCGATCGCCAGGCACACGCTCATGTCCACTGCGTTGCGGACCTCGGGCCGGTTGATCGTGATCACCAGCGTATGGCCCTCTTGGACGATTACCACGGACTCGGTCACAGTCGACCCTTTCCGGTCAGGTCCCGACGCCGGTGGCGTCGGCGCCGTCCTGCACATGGCGGCGTAAGGCGAACTTCTGGATCTTGCCGGTCCCGGTCTTCGGGAGGTCGGTGAAGACGATGCGTCGCGGCACCTTGTATCCGGCGAGGTGGGTGCGCGAGAACTCGATGAGTTCGTCCGCGGTCACCTCCTGGCCGGACCTGAGGGTCACGAAGGCGACCGGTACTTCACCCCAGCGCTCATGCGGTGCCCCGACGACGGCTACCTCGGATACCGCAGGATGACGCGACATCGCTTGTTCGACCTCGATGGAAGCGATGTTCTCACCGCCGGAGATGATGACGTCCTTGCGCCGGTCCCGCAGCTCGATCTCACCCGCGGGATGCACCACTGCGAGGTCACCCGTACGAAACCACCCGCCGCCGAATGCGTCGCGGGTGCCGTCGGGATCGTCGTGGTAACCGGCGGCGACGGTGTTACCGCGGATGAGGACCTCGCCCACGGTCTGCCCGTCGGGAGGAACGTCGACTCGGGCCGGGTCCCCGTCCGGGACGACCCGCAGCAATTGCGCGACGACACTGGCATTGCCTTGCCGCGACTTCAGCACAGCCTGCTCGGTCAACGGCAGCGCATCCCACTCCGGTTGCCACTCGCGCAGCACCGACGGTCCGAACGTCTCGGTGAGACCGTACAGGTGGGTGACGGAGATGTTGAGGTCGGCGAGTGCCTTCAACAACGACGGGGAGGGCGGGGCCCCGCCGGTACCCACGGCCATCGGGTGATCGACGCGGATGGCGCGCTCGTGCGCGGCGAGGTCGATCAACACCGTCGGGGCGGCGTTCATGCTGGTGACGCCCTCGTCGAGGATCTTCTCCCAGATCGTGCCGGTGTCGACCTTGCGCACGCAGACGTGTGTCCCGCCGGCGGCGGTGACAGCCCACGGGAACGACCACCCGTTGCAATGGAACATGGGGAGCACCCACAGATGAACGGTCTCGGGGACCAGCCGCGCGTGGTAGGCCATCGACAGCGCCTGCAGATAGGCGCCGCGATGGTGATAGACAACGCCTTTCGGCTTGCCGGTCGTACCACTGGTGTAGTTGATCGCGATCGGCCCGCGTTCGTCGGTGAGCCGACGGTGCAGTTGCGCTGCGCTGCCCACGCGGTTGTCGTAGGTCGTCGAGTCCATGGCGGTCGCCACACCCAGCGTCTCGGCCACTGCGGCCAGGCTGTCGTCGTAAAGGAGGACATCAGCGCCCGCGTGCTCGACGATGTAGCGCAGTTCGGCTGCAGCGAGTCGCGTGTTCAGCGTGACCACCACCGCGCCCGCCATCGCCACACCGAAGTGGGCTTCGAGGAGCATCGCGCTGTTCGGAGCGAGGACCGCCACACGGTCGCCGGGCCCGACGCCGAGTTCGGCGAGCAGCCCGGCCTGACGACGGCATCGCTCGAGGAGTTCGGCGTAAGTGCGGCGTACCGGACCGTCCACGACGGCGATTCGGTGACCGTGCACCACGGCCGCGCGCTCGAGGTACGTGACCGGCGTCAGCGGTTCGAAGGACGAGTCGAGCTCGGGTTCGTTCATGTCGTCTCCGCGTCCGTTCCACTGTGACGGTGCGTGGGCATCGGTCACCGTGCGTTGAAGCGCTGGGCCCCGTCGATGCGGATGACCTCACCGTTCAGGTAGTCGTTCTCGGCGATGTGAAGCGCGAGAGACGCGTACTCCTCGACGTGCCCCATGCGCTTCGGATTGGGGACGCCCGGACCGAATTTGGCCTGCGCGTCGTCCTCGCTCATGCCGTAAGCCGGGGTGAAGAACGTGCCGGGGGCGATCGACATGACCCGCACGCCGACGGGCGCCAGGTCGCGAGCGGCGGTCAGATTCAGTCCGATCACGCCGCCCTTAGCCGCAGAGTAGTCGGTCTGACCGGGCGCGCCCTCGAAGCCCGCGATGCTGGCCGTGCTGATCACGACGCCTCGCTGTCCCGATTCCAGGGGCTCGTTGGCCGTCATCGCGGCCGCCGCCTGACTCATCACGTTGAAAGTGCCCGACAAGAAGATGTCGACCGTCTTGCGGAAACGCTCGAGTCCGTAGGGTTTGCCGTCCCGGTCGACGATGCGGGCGCGCGCCGCCGACCCGCCGTGCACGATCACGGCGACGCGCAGCGGACCCAGCTCAGAGGCGGCCGCGATGGCAGCGCGGACAGACTCCTCATCGGTCACGTCGGTGCTGCGGAACACGGCGGAACCGGATAGCTCCGCCGCGAGTTCCTGACCGCGTTCCTCGGCGAGATCGGCGATGACGACCTTCATTCCGGCCTCGACGAGCCGCCGAACCGTGGCCGCGCCGAACCCGCCCGCGCCGCCGGTCACGATCGCCGAGCCGCCTTCGAGAATCATACTTGTCGTCTCCTACTGTGAGCTGTTTCGGATATGGTTAACTTTTTATACCCAATCGGGGTTGGCGCACAAGGTCCCACATCCCGAAGCCGCATCCTGTGGCTGGCTGACGAAACGAGGTAACAGTGACCGACGCAGTGATTGTGAGTGCCGTTCGAACGCCGATCGGCACCGCGCGCAAGGGTTCCTTGGCCAATACCACCGCGCTGGAACTCGCACACGAGGCCGTCGGGGAGGCGCTGCGCCGGTCGACGGTCGACCCTGATCTGGTGGACGATGTCATCTTCGCCGAATCCGGCTGGGGCGGGGGCGACATCGCTCGGCACTCGGCAGTGACCAACGGGATGGTTCGAGTCCCCGGCCAGGCGGTCAACCGGCACTGCGCGGGGAGTCTGGCTTCGGTGGGCAACGCGGCGGCGGCTATTCGTGCCGACATGAACGACGTCGTGATCGCCGGCGGCGTGCAGTCGACGTCGACGGCACCGACGATGCGCTGGCGGGTGCCAGGCACCAGCGATGAGTTCGTCGAGAACTGGTTGAGTCCCACGCATCCGGACTCGCCTGCGGCGCCCAACCGGGACATGTCGATCACCGTCGGTTGGAACACCGCCCGCGCCGCGGACATCGATCGAGAGACGATGGACCGGTGGGCGCTTCGGTCGCATCAGCGTGCCATCGCAGCCATCGATGAGGGTCTGTTCGACGATGAGATCGTCTCGGTGAAGGCTCTTCAGCTCGACGGTTCGTACCGCGATTTCGCGGTGGACGAGCACCCGCGTCGAACCAGTACCTACGAGAAGCTCGCCTCGCTCGCCCCGCTCCATCCGGAGATCGAGGGATTCTCCATCACGGCAGGCAATGCCAGCGGCGTCAACGACGCCGCGGCCGCACTCACGCTCGCGAACGGTGACCTCGCCGCCGCGCAGGGATGGCCGGTCCTCGCGCGGGTCCGATCCTGGGCCGCGGTCGGGATCGAGCCGGCGCTCATGGGCATGGGTGTCGTGGATGTCGTGCCACTGGCCCTGCGCAAGGCCGGAGTGGATCTCGGCGACGTCGACGTGTGGGAGATCAACGAAGCGTTCGCATCGGTGCCCATCGCGGCGTGTCGCCGCCTGGGTATCAGTGAAGAGAAGGTCAACATGCTGGGCAGCGGCTGCAGCCTCGGCCATCCGGTCGCGGCATCGGGTGCCCGGATGCTCACCACACTGATCCATCAACTCCGACGCAGCGGCGGCGGCACCGGTGTCGCCGCGATGTGCGCGGGCGGGGGGCAGGCCGGGGCGGTCGTGCTCGAGGTGTACTGAGGCGAACCGAGACGGGCCGGCGAGTCGCCGGCCCGTCGGCGTCAGAGCGGACGGAACACGGGTACCGCACGGTCTTGGGTGTGGATGAACGTGACGGTGACGCGCATGCCGATCTGCACGTCCTCGGGATCGACGTCGATCAGATTGGCGGTGACCCGGAGGCCGGTCTGATCGTCGAGTTCCACCACCGCCGCGACGAACGGCACTTTCCAGCCGGGCAGCCACGGGTAGCGGTTGACGGTGTAGGTGAACACGGTCCCGTCGCCCGTGACGGCCTCCGGGCGGAGCGTGTCGGTGAGGCAGTACGGGCACCGGGGTTGTCCCGGGTGGATGAACCTGCGGCACTCTGAGCAGCGAGGGAGTTGCCAGGTCCCCGTCAGTCCTGACGTCCAGAACGCGGCGTTCGCCTCGGTGACAGGTGGTAGAACCCGGCTCTCGGCCAGGGGGTCTGCGGCCAGATCGCGGGAGGGGGTCATGGAAAGCTCCTGGGTTCGATCGACGCCGGGTACCGACGAGTCGCGGTACTCGACTCAATTCGATAGATGATTATACTAACTTTACGGCGTGCGGACAGTCGCCGCCATGACCGTTGAAAGGTCGAGGTCGATGCATCATTTCGAGTCCGACGTGGTGATCAGTGGAATCGGGCAGTCAGCGGTGGGGCGCCGCCTCGGACGATCCGGCCTGGACCTCACGGTCGAGGCGACCCGGGTGGCCTTGGCCGATGCCGGACTCACTCGTGCGGAAGTCAACGGACTGTCGGCCTACCCGTCGATGCACGACGACCCGGGCTTCGGGCCAGTCAGCGTATACGAGCTGAAGGAGGCGCTGCGCCTCGATCTCGACTGGATCGTCGGGATGCCCCATTCGATGGGCCAGTTCGGGCCGATCATCGAAGGGGCGATGGCGATCTCGTCCGGTCTCGCCGACCACGTGCTCTGCTATCGCACGATGACGGAGTCCACTGCACAGGGTGCCGCCGGACGCGCGGCCGTCACCGGTCGACCGCGGGCTTCGCTGAACCAGACGGTCGAGTACTTCATGCCGTACGGCCTTGCCAGTGCAGCGCCGTGGGTGGCGCTGTACATGCAGCGCTACCTTCACGAATTCGGTGCCAGTAGAGAACAATTCGGCGGATTGGCGGTCGCGCAGCGCAAGCACGCGATGTTGAATCCGAAAGCGTTGTTCCGGGAGCCGATGTCGATCGAGGACTATCTGGGTGCGCGGATGATCTCCGATCCGGTGTCCCTGTATGACTGCGACGTCCCGATCGACGGGAGCACCGTCGTCATCCTGTCCCGCAAGGATGCCTGCCCACGACCCGAGGCCTCGGTGGGCATCGAAGCCGTGGGGGCCGGGATGCGGGTCAGTGCCTACTGGGATCAGTCGCCAGACATGATTCAGATGGCGGCCACCGGTGCGGCGCAGCGACTCTGGCAGCGCACCGATCTGTCTCCGTCGGATGTCGACGTCGCCCTGCTCTACGACGGATTCAGCTACCTCGCCATCACGTGGCTAGAGGCTCTCGGCTTTTGCGGGCGAGGCGAGGGTGCCGCCTTCGTCGAAGGCGGCGAGCGCATCTCGCTGGGCGGGCAACTGCCGGTCAACACGCAGGGTGGTCATCTGTCCGGTGGGCGGCTGCACGGTTTCGGCATGCTCCATGAGGCCTGCCTCCAGGTTCGCGGTCAGGCGGACCGGCGCCAGGTCGCCGGGGCCGAGCTGGCCGTCGCGACCGCCGGTGGCGGTCCGTTGGCCGGCTGTCTGCTGGTTTCCTCGCCGGTCTGAGCGATCCGCTCGTACCCCCTTGACGTCGGCCTCCGTTGTGGCTTTAATCACGTTAAAGAAATAACTCTTTAAGCGATTCGCTGCGTCGCCGTGAGCGCGGAGCCACACCAGGAGCAACCATGACGAGCACCCTCGATTCCACTCCCACCGCGAACCCCATCAAGGACCGGGACGCGATCTACGTCGCCGGACAGTGGCAGAAGCCGGCCGGCGGCGAACAGATCACCGTCGTCGATCCCACGACCGGAACGTCGATCGCCACTCTGGCCGCTGCGGGCGTCGACGATGTCGACCGAGCAGTGCTGTCCGCGCGCGAAGCACTGGACTCCGCCGTGTGGAGCGGACGCGCACCCGACGAGCGTGCCGCGACACTCGTGGCCATCGCCGAGGCGCTCGACGCCCGGTCCGAGGCGTTCCTCTCGATACTGGTCGCCGACCTCGGATTGCCGCGTTCGTTCGCTGAGTTCGTCAATCAGACCGTGTCGCAGATCTGGCGTGATGTCGCGGATCTGGCCGCCGAGCTGAAGACCGAGGAGACTCGCACCGGCGCCGGATACAAGACCGTCATCCGCCGCGAGCCCGTCGGTGTCGTCGCCGCCATCGTCCCGTTCAACGCCCCGACCGCGCTGGCCGCGGCGAAGATCGCGCCGGCTCTGCTCGCCGGGTGTTCGATCGTGGTGAAGGCGGACCCGTCGACGCCGTTGGCGTCCTACCTCCTCGCCGAGGTGTTCGACGAGGTCGGACTGCCGCCTGGTGTGATCTCCGTTTTGCCCGCGGGTCGCGAGGTCGGCGCGCATCTCGTGGCACATCCCGGCGTGGATTTCGTGAGCTTCACCGGCAGTACCGCATCCGGCCGCGCGGTGATGAAGTCGGCTGCCGACCACATGGCCCGCATGACCCTGGAACTCGGAGGCAAGAGTGCCGCGGTCATCCTCGACGACGCGGACCCCGCGGCCGTGTTGCCCTTGCTCATCCCGCTCGCACTGGGGCAGTCGGGACAGGTGTGCACCGCCCTCACGCGTCTTCTGGTGCCCGAGGATCGCCTCGACCTGTGGTCTGAACTGCTCGCCGGCGCGTTCGCGTCGCTGCCGGTCGGCAACCCGGCCGCCGCTGAAACGGTCATCGGCCCACTCGTCAACGAGGATGCAGTTGCGCGGTGTGAGCGCTTCGTCGCGGCGGCCGTCGACACCGGCGCCCGCGTTCTCGCCGGCGGCGAACGGTTGTCGTTGCCGGGGATGGAGAACGGCTACTTCTTCGCTCCGACTTTGCTCGGCGACGTGGCACCCGACTCCGCGGTCGCCCAGGACGAGGTCTTCGGACCGGTGATCAGCCTGATCACCTACCGCGATGTCGACGACGCGGTGCGTATCGCCAACGGCACCGACTTCGGTTTGGCCGCAGCGGTGTTCGGCACCGATCTCGAGCACGCGCTCGCCGTGGCCGACCGCCTCGACGCCGGCGTGGTGGCGGTGAACAGCCCGGGTACCGCGATGGCGCAGCCGTTCGGTGGCTACAAGCAGTCGGGAATCGGGCGCGAAGGCGGCCCCGAGGGACTCGACCACTTCTTCGAGGTCAAGCAGATCCGGGTGCCCGAGTGACCCCGTCCGCCCACCTGGCCCCATCCGACCGAAAGGGAACTTGCGATGTCCGGTTCTGACCGCCCCCCGTTCGATGACCTCCCCCTCCTGGAGGGGATGAAGATCCGCTCCGCCTGGGGCCACTACGGCTCCAAGGATTCACTCGGAGCCGTCAACCTCATCACCGAAGACGTGGTGCGTGCCGCCGCGGCACTGGTGCACAGCGGGGAGCGCTTCGTGCTCTCGATGCCGCTGTCGATGCCCGATCCGCCCTTTTTCGGCCGCGAACCGCTCAAACACGAGTCGTTCAGCACCTATCAGGACGTCACCGACGACCGACTCGACAATTTCTATCCGCAGGCCGGCAGCCAGTGGGATGCGTTGGGCCATCATGGATATCCGGCCGAACGCGGCTTCTACAACGGACGCACCGAGGCGGACGTACTGGAAAAGGGTGAGCTCGGCATCGACGGGCCGGCGGCGCGAGGTCTGGTGACGCGGGGGGTGCTGCTCGACGTCCCGCGTCATCTCGAACGCAGTGGCGTGGACTATTCACCGGACAGCCGCTTCGAGATCGGCGCCGACTTGCTCGCCGACATCGCCCGGTCACAGGGCGTCGAACTCCGAACCGGCGACATCCTGTGCGTGCGCACGGGATGGGTCGGATACTACAAGGGCCTCGATGAGGGTGCCCGTCGCAACCTGGCCGAGGCCAGCCACCGGCTGGCTTTCGAGACCCCCGGCCTCGGGCCGGCGGAGGGTATCGGGCGGCTCGTCTGGGAGTCGGGCATCGTGGCAGTGGCCGTCGACAACCCGGGTGTCGAGCCCTTCCCGCCGCCGATGGTCACCGAGCCCCAACCGGGTCCGGACACCGAAAACCTCGTGCACACTCAACTTCTCACCGCGCTGGGGGTGCACTTGGGCGAGTTCTTCGACTTCGACGCGCTCGCCGAGGCCTGTGCAGCCGACGGACGCTACGACTTCTTGCTCACCTCGGCCCCGCTGTGGATCGACGGTGGCATCGGCTCCCCGCCGAACGCGCTGGCAATCCGCTGAGTGCCGAACATACACAGAGACAGAACGGACGACGATGAAGACACGTGCAGCAGTGCTCCTCGAACAGGGCAGGCCGTGGGAGATCCTTGAACTCGACCTCGATGACCCGGGACCCGGTGAGGTCCGCGTCAAGATGAAGGTGGCGGGGCTGTGTCATTCCGACAAGCATGTCAAAGTCGGTGGGGGAGCCAGGTTTCCGATTGTCGCAGGCCACGAGGGTGCCGGTGTCGTCGACGCCGTCGGAGACGGCGTCGACTCGGTGGCCCCCGGGGACAACGTGGCTATCTCCTGGATTCCGGCCTGCGGGCGATGCCGCTGGTGCAACGACGGACAGAGCAATCTGTGTGACCTCGGCGCGAACATGATGACCGGCGAGCTCGCTGCGGGGGGGTTTCGCTTCCATCACGAGGGACAGGACCTGGGGGGAGAGGGCGCAGTGGGCACCTTCTCCGAGTACACCGTGGTCAACGAACGCTCTGTGGTGAAGATCGACGACGACACACCGCTCGAGCACGCCTCGCTGGTCAGCTGCGGCGTGACCACCGGTTGGGGTGCCGTGGTCAATGCCGGCGGCGCTCGTCCGGGTGACGCGATCGCAATCTACGGCTGTGGCGGTATCGGCGCCAACGCGGTGCGGGCGGCCGCGGCACTCGGTCCCGACCTGCTCGTGGTGATCGAACCCGTCGAGTGGAAGCGGGACTTCGCCAAGCAGCAGGGTGCAGATCTGGTCTTCGCCGACGCCGAGCAAGCCCAAGCCGAGGTCTGGGAACGGACCCGCGGCGTCGGCGTCGACATCGCCGTCGTCACCACCGGCGTCGCTTCGGCAGAGGTGACCGGACAGGCGTTTGCGCTTACCCGTAAAGGCGGCAAAATCGTCCTGGTCTCAACGGCCGATGACATGATGGAGGACACCGTCGTCCTGCCCGGATCGCTGCTCACCTTCTTTCAGAAGACCGTGGTGGGAACGCTTTTCGGTCATTGCAATCCGCACTCCGACGTCCCGAAGATGCTCCGCATGGCGCGTGACGGCAAGTTGAACCTCGACGGTCTCGTGACAAGACGTTATTCACTGGACGACGTCAACAAGGGCTTCGACGACCTGCTCGCGGGTGAGAACATTCGCGGCGTCATCGCCTTCGACAACTGAGGTACGTCGGCAACAGCCGATGTGATCGCGAGGGCCAGGGACCGGCGTCCCTGGCCCTTCGTCGTCGCATGACGCGTAGCGTGTGCGGATGGTCGTGATCTGATCGCGAACACGACGATGCCCGGCGAGAGTGCTCTCGCCGGGCATCTGGGTCGTGGCGTCGGGCCTCGAGCGGGTCAGCCCAGAGTCAACGGGAGGGATTCCAGACCGGCGACTCCACCGCAATGCATGCGCAGCTCCGCGCCGGGGGTCACACGGTACTCGGGAATACGACGATGCCATTCCTCGAACGAGATGCGCAGTTCGAGACGGGCGAGGTTCGAACCTGCGCACCGATGGGCGCCGGCGGCGAAGGCGAGGTGCCGGTTCGGACGACGATGGAAATCCACCGTGAGCGGATCGTCGAACTCACGCGGGTCGCGGCAGGCCGACCCGCTGTGCAGCCACACCCGATCGCCCTTCTTCATCTGCACACCGGCGAACTCGAGGTCGTGCGTGACCGTACGAGCGTCGTTGACGAAACTGTTGAACCGCAGCAGTTCCTCGATGGCGTTCGGGATGAACTCGGGATCGGCGACGATCTGCGCACGGTGCTCAGGGTTGTCGGCGAGGTAGCGGAACATCAGGCCGTGCGCCGCCGTGACGGTGTCGAGACCGGCGATGAACAGCAGGAAGGACATGCGCAGCACTTCGTCGTGCGTGAGCTTCTCACCGTCGACCTCGCTGTTGAGGAGGACGGTGATGAGGTCATCGTTCTCGACTCCGGAGTCGATGTCGGCGGCGCGCTCGGCGATCAGCTGGGTCAGGTAGTTGGTGACCTCTCCGCCGGCCTCCCGCTTGCGCGCGAGTCCGTCGCCGATCTGCGAGCTGTGCAGGATCGCGCTCACCCACCCGATGAACTTCTTGTGTTCCTCGAACGGCAGACCGAGCATCTCGGTGAAGATCCGCACGGGAAGCTGTTCGGCGTAGGCCTCCATGAACTGGACTTCGCTTCCACCGGCGGCGAGGATGTCGTCGATCAGTGCGTTGGCGGTCGCCCGGATGTGGTCCTCCATGGGGCCGATCCGTTTGGGTCCGAACACCGGATTGATCAGTGCGCGGTACTTCTTGTGCTCCGGGGGGTCGAGTTCGATCGGGAGCATCTTGAGTCCGCCATAGCCCGGCCCGCCCGGCAACCCGACCGGTGAACTCGAGAAGTCCTCCGGGCGCTGGAACACCTCACGCTGGTCCTCCCAGCGCGTGACGGCCCAGAAGCCCTCGTACGCAGGGCTGTAGAAGACGCGGAACTGCTCACGGAGGTCGTCCATGAAGCCGATCGGGTCGATGTGGACGATCTCGTCGTTGTGATGATCGACCCAGTGAACGAGTTCTTGGGGTACATGCGAGGGCACCTCGACCCGCTCCGGAGGCGTCGTGCCTGTAGTCGGCGAGGCCACTGCGGCCGCGTTGTCACTCATGGGTTGTTGCCTTTCTCGTGTACGGCGCTCGATCCGTGCGGATGCTGAAGGGGTCTCGGCGAACGACGAACGATCTCCGCGCCCGCCGGAATAAGATAGATCATCTTACTAATACTAGTGATTGCGCTCACAGAGGTCCAGTCCGGCCCGGGGCCGGTTTCCCGGACGACCTCCGTTGCGCCGATGATGCTGGTGGTGGCACCGTACGGGCATGCCGAATCCCGATCACATCGCCGGACTCCGCATCGATCCCAACCCCGTGGCGTCCGCGCGACCCCGCCGATCGGCCACCCGCAGTCGGATCGCTGAGGCAGCTGCGCAGATCTTCGCCGAAGTCGGGTTCGCCGACACCACGATGGAGGCTGTGGCCGAGCGGGCTGACGTGTCGGCGCGCACGGTCTACCGGCACTTCGGTAGCAAGGGGGCGTTGCTGGCCGCCGGTTTCGCGGTCCGGATCTCGAATTGCCTGGCGCGGGTGTCCGTCTTGCTCGACAGCGGAATGGATCTCCGTTCGAGTCTCGAGAGTGCCGTGCGAGCCGGATTCCTCGACCAGTCCGAGCACACCGGGGGGCTGGTCGCGACTGCGGCCGGGGAGGGCGAGCTGTGGGCGCAGTGGCTCTGGGCAGCGCACCGCCAGCACAATGTGCTGGCGCGTCTGCTGTGTCGTGCCGATGGGCGACCCGCCGAGGAAGCGACGTCCCCGGTCTGGCAATTCCGTGCCGGTGCGCTGCTGAACGCCTTCGTCACCGCCCACGAGCTGTGGATTCGACACCCCGGGCAGCGAGAACTCCGAGACCTGCTCGTCGAGACGATCGAGACCATGATGCCGATTCTGAGCAGCTCCGAGCCCCTGGCTCCACCGATGAACGGACTCTGCTGAGACAGATGCCGCCGTGGTCCGAGGTCGGCGGCACTGGCGAATGAGGACGTGATCTGCCACACTCGAGTTGTGTCAGTTTATGACGCGAAATCAGTTAGCTATTGCAAGGCCGGATGGACGACGGTGCTCGGGCGGAGTGAGGACCGATCGCCGCTGTCGGACCGACCGAGTACGTGAGGACGTCACATGCCACTGCAAGACCACATGCAGCTCATCTCCACGGACGATCACCTGATCGAACCGGCCAACCTCTGGATCGACCGACTGCCTCGCAAATTCATCGAGGCCGGACCGCGCATCATCGAGAAGGTGATGAACGATCCCGATCGCCCTGCGCACGTCTGGACGATGGAAGGCAAGATCTACCCGTACATCGGCCTGAATGCGGTTGCCGGGAAGAAGCCCGAAGAGTTCGGTGCGGAACCGGTCCGCTTCGACGACATGCTGCCCGGATGCTACGACCCGAAGGCGCGCGTCAACGACATGGACATCGACGGAGTCCAGGCGGCGTTGTCCTTCCCCTCATTCCCCAAGTTCGCCGGCACGATCTTCCTGCAGAACGAGGATCGCGAACTCGCCTTGCTCTGTGTTCAAGCGTGGAACGACTATGTGCTCGACGAATGGTGCCCGACCGCTCCGGACCGCTTCATCCCGCTGGTGATCCTGCCGTTGTGGGATGCCGATCTCTGCGTGCAGGAGATCCACCGGACTGCCGCCAAGGGAGCGAAGGCGGTCTCCTTCCCGGAGAACCCGGCTCCGCTCGGGTTGCCGTCATTCCACACCGATCACTGGGACGGCGTCTTCTCCGCGTGTGAGGAGACGGGGCTGCCGCTGTGCGTGCACTTCGGCACCTCCGGTAAGCCGCCGATCACCGCGCCCGAGGCGCCGATGGCCGTGATGATCGCCTTGTTCGGTTGCAACTCGATGTACGCGACGGCGGACCTGTTGTTCTCGCCGGTGTTCCACCGCCACCCGCGGCTGAAGTTCGCTCTTTCCGAGGGCGGAATCGGCTGGGTTCCCTACATGCTGGAGCGGATCGACGCGACCTGGGAGAAGCACCGCTTCTACCAGAACATCAATCAGACCGTCCGTCCGTCGGACCTGTTCCGCGAGCACATCTACGGATGTTTCATCGAGGACGACCACGGCATCGCGAACCGGCACCTGGTCGGTATCGACAACATCACCTGGGAGTGCGACTACCCGCACTCGGACTCGAACTGGCCCAACAGTCGCAAGGTCGTGACCGAGGCCATGCGCAACGTGCCCGACGCCGAGGTCGAGAAAATGGTCGAAACCAACGCGCGCAGGCTGTTCAACTTCCCGCGGGTCGGTGCGTGAGGCGATGAGCGCACAGGCATCGGCGAACAACAACCGCAGCGAAGTCGAGCAGATCGAACAGATCAAGGCCGCGGACTGGACCGACATGGACCTGCTCACGCGGGACCTCGCGGGTGAGCTGCTCGACACCGAGATCGACGCCGAAGAACAGCGGCTCACGGCTGCAACCGACGATCCGGAGCTCAGCGACGAGCAGCGACGTGCTGCTGTCGAACTGCGGGAGAGGAGGATTCGGGCCATGCGTGAGGTGCGTTCGGGTCTGTCCGAACAACCCGATCCAGCCGCGACATCCCCTGCGGCGTTGAATTGACGATCAGACGACGACCGCGGTGCCCGCTCGGCGGGCACCGCGGTCGTTTTCTGTTCTGGTGTTCTCTGTTCTGGTGTGCCCGAATCGATATGGTGGCCGGGCGGACCGACCCCTCAGGCGTGGGCGGCCGCGGCGTTGGCCGACAGTTCTTTGATGAGCGGGGCCGACTCCTTGACGAAGCCTGCGGCCAGGAAGCCGATCAGCTTACCCTCGAACTCGCTGCGTGCCAGGAAGTCCTCGTCCCAGTCCCCGGCGACGAGAACGTGATCGTCGGCCGCGCCGGGGAATCCGTACCCGTCCAACCGGATGCCACCCTGCTCGGTCCAGAATCCCGGTACCGAGACGAAAGGCTCGGTCGAGCCGAGGATCGCGGCCGCCACG
The DNA here is from genome assembly GCF_000143885.2 of Gordonia sp. KTR9. Taxonomy (NCBI): domain Bacteria; kingdom Bacillati; phylum Actinomycetota; class Actinomycetes; order Mycobacteriales; family Gordoniaceae; genus Gordonia; species Gordonia sp. KTR9. The sequence continues at coordinate 3,295,105 of NC_018581.1, read as the reverse complement.
TGCCGTGCGGACTCGCCCGCGTGGGTCCAGTGCTCGAGCCGCCGACGCCTGCCGTGCAACAGTGCCTGCGGAGCCGAGGCGACGTCCCCCACCGCCCAGAAGTTCGACGCGCCGACGACGCCCAGCCTGTCGTCGACCTCGATACCGGCCGTCACATCGAGTGCGGTGGATCGAAGCCAGTCGACGTTGGGTGCTGATCCGACAGCTTCGATGACGACCGATGCCGCGAGCACTTCGCCGTTGTCGAGGACCACGGCCCGGGGTGCGGATTCACCGACGACGTGCGTCGCGGTGCGCCCGTTCCGGAACATCACACCGGCGGACTCCGAGCGCCGGCGCAGAGCTGCTGCGGCCGGCGCGCCGATCGCACCGACCAGGGGCTCGGCCTCGGGGGCGACAACGGTGACCACACGCCCGAATCGGGCGATGGTCCAGGCGAGTTCGGTTCCGAGGAAACCTGCGCCGAGGATCACGACATCACCAGTCCCGCTCAACGCCTGCGCCAGAGCCCGGGCGTCGGCAACCGTACGGACCACGTGTCGGGCCGTCGACGGGCCGGCCAGATCTAGTCGTCGCGGACGTACGCCCGATGCCGCCACGAGGTGGTCGTAATCCAGGGTGGTGTCGTCCGACAGCCGCAGCACGTGGGAGTCGAGGTCGACGTCCACGACACGGGTCTCGAGTCGCCATTCGAAATCCGCGGTCTTGCGCATCCGTAGCGGGACGTCATCGGAGGTCACGTCTGCTCGCAGTGCCGATTTGGAGAGCGGGGGTCGGTTGTAAGCACGCTCGGACTCGTCGGACAGCACGACCACCTCGCCGTCGAACCCCTTGGTGGACAGTGCTTCCGCGGTCCGCATCCCGGCAAGGCCGCCACCGACGACCACGGTGCGTGCGCGGCTCATGGCGTCACTCCGGTGCCCGAGAGGACCGAATGCGCGAGGGCCGACCCGCGCGACCCGACGTGGTCGAGCACTGTTGCCCGCTCGAGATAGAGGTGAGCATCGTGGTCCCAGGTGGTACCCATCGCACCGTGCGTCTGGATAGTGGCAGATGTCGCAGCGGTCGCCGCGCGGGTGGCGAGGAGCCTGGCGACGGACGCTTCCCAGCCGGCGCCCTCACGTCCCTCGGCAGCAGCGGTCGCGGCGAAGGCGAGTTGCGCGTCGGCGGCCTCGAGGGCCACGGCGACGTCGGCCAAGCGGTGTTTGATCGCTTGGAAGGAGCCGATCGGCTTGCCGAACGCCGTCCGGTCGCGTGCATAGGTCACGGCCAGGTCGAGACATGTCGACGCGATGCCGACCTGCGCAGCCGCGACCGCCAGCACGGCTTGCGAGCCGGCGCCCGCATCTGCGCTCACCAGGGTTTCTCCCAGCGCGGAGATCTTGAGTGCCGGTGTCGCCGCGTCGATCAGGTCCGCGGGCTCGGCATCGGTGACCGCGACGGCGCTGACCGTTGTCGACTCCGTACCCACGGACACCGCGATCGTGGTGTCGGAGTCGGCGTCGAGCAGCAGGTATCCCGATGTCACCGGGATGGCGAGCGCTGCCACGGCGTCGCCGGACAAGAGCCGGGCCAACAACGAGACATCCTCGCCGTCGGCGACCGCGGCCGCGGCGATCGTGGTGGCGAGCAGGCGCAGCGGAGCGAGAGCACGCCCGGCCTCGCGGTGTGCCAGCACCAGCTCTTTCTGCGAGAGTCCCAGCCCGCCCTGGGCTTCGGAGACCGTTAGACCGAACCATCCCAGCTCGGCGCTGCTCGCGATGAGTGATGTGACCGCATCACCGGCGGCGATCGAATGTGCCTGAGCGGGACCGGCGTGTGCCGCGAAGAAGTCGCGGGCGAGGTCCTGGATCTCGCGTTCGTCGTCGTCGAGTAGTAGATCCATGATTGTCCAATCGAGATGGGGGCCGGTGTCAGCGTGGCAAGCCGAGGACTCGGTCGCCGATGATGTTGCGTTGGATCTCGGAGGTACCGGCCCCGACCGTGCGGGCGAAGTCCCAGAGCCAGAGCCCGGACCACCCGTCCTCCCAGTAGGGCTGGAACTCGAGGCCGTCGGCCGCGAGCACCTTCATCGCGAGAGCGGCGACCTGCTGGCGCAACTCGGCGAAATACAGGCGGATGATCGAGCCCTCGGGCCCGGGCACGCCACCCCGGACCGACTTCGAGACGCTTCGATAACTCATGGCGCGCAGGGCGGCGACACTGGCACGGAGGTCCGCGAGTTCGACCGCGATGCTCTCGTCGTCGATCGCGCGCCCCGAACCGGACGGCGAGTCTCGCCGCCTGCACAGCTCGATCAGCTCGTCGACGGCGTGTGACAGTTCGAGCTGTTCGGTGAGGAACGCGGAGCCGCGTTCGAATCCGAGCGTGTTCATGGCGACGGTCCAACCGTTGCCGAGTCCGCCGACCACATTCGCCAGAGGAACGCGAACGTCGTCGTAGAACACTTCGCAGAAGTGGTGGTTCCGGGCGAGCGTCTTGATCCGGCGGACCTCGATACCCGGCGTGCCCAGCGGTACGAGCACCCACGAGAGGCCTTGGCGCTTTGGGGCTTCAGGATCGGTGCGGAAGAGGCAGAAATGGTAGTCGGCGACGTCGGCATAGCTCGACCACACCTTCTGGCCGTTCACCACCAGGTGATCACCGTCGATCACAGCACGAGTACGGACGGACGCGAGATCCGATCCCCCCGACGGCTCCGAGAATCCCTGTGACCAGATCTCCTCGCCACGGAGTATCTTGGGCAGGTGCTCGGTGCGCTGTGCGTCGGTCCCGCGGAGGGCGAGCGTCGGGCCCCCGTAGAACAGTGCCGGGAACGTCGTCCCGGTGTACGGAGCCTGGGCGCGTGCGTACTCCTCGTACCAGATCAGCTGTTTGACAACCGACAGGCCGAGCCCGCCGTACTCGCGCGGCCACGAGACTCCCGCCCAGCCGCCGTCGTATTGCGTCCGCTGCCAGGCGTTGTCGAAGTCGCGCATCGCTTTGCCGTCTTCCGGACGTCGCTCCGCGGGGACGTGCGCCGTCAACCACTCGCGCGCCGATTCACGGAAGTCGACTTCTTCGCGATCGAACTGCAGGTCCATGAGACCTCCTTACTCGTACCGGAGGCGGCAGCGCTCAGGCGGGCTGGCCGACTGTGTGGAACGATCATGCCGGATCCTCTGTTAATAGTCTAATTAGTTAACTAATATGGCGCCTATGCGTCTTCCCGATGATGAGCAGATACAAGCGTGGCACCCTCCGGCCTACACCGTCTCGACCGACGGCAAGGTGGTGGGGGCTCGCCCTGGAACCCCCAACAACTGGGGACGGTGGGGCGCGGAGGACCAACGCGGAACCGCCAACCTGCTGACCGACGACCGGATCGTGGAGGCAGGACGGCAGATTCGCAGCGGAAAATCATTTTCCCTTGCGCTGCCGATCGGCAAGCGATCGCCGGTCGTCGGCAGTCGCGTCGCCACCTTGCACACCTTCACCAGCTCGACCGTCGACGACATCGTCGGTGATCGGTCTGCGCTGGGCTTCCAGACCTCCGATGACATCGTCGTCATGCCCCTGCAGGGCGCAACGCAGCTCGACGGACTCGCGCACGTCGCGGCCGACGACACCATGTACAACGGCTACTGGGCAGGTCTGACCACTGCGCGGTCGGGTGCCCGCCGGCTGGGCGTCCATCATCTGGCCGGTGGAATCGTCGGCCGAGCAGTTCTCGTCGACGCAGCTCGGCACCTCGAGTTGGACCCCTACACCGGAGTCGTGGACGCCGACGGACTGGAATCGACGCTGGCCGCGGCTGGCGTGACGGTCCAGCCTGGCGACATCCTGCTGATCAGGACGGGTTGGCTCGAAGCGTTCCTGGGGCCGGACCGGTCGCCGCGAACCCGTGCGGCCGGCCTCGCCCCGTCCGTTGCTCCCTGGCTGGCCGACGCCGATGTGGCGATGGTGGCCACCGACACGCGTACCGTCGAGGCCCTGCCCAATCCGGACGGGGATGCGGTGTTGCCGCTGCACATCGCGGCGCTGCGCGATCTGGGTCTGCTCCTCGGAGAGTTGTTCGACCTCGATGACTGGGCTCGCGACTGCGCCGAGGACGGGGTGTACACCGGCATGTTCGTCGCGGCACCGCTGCCGGTCGTGGGTGGCGTAGGTTCGCCCCTCAACCCGCTGGTGCTGAAATGACGGCGACACTGGAATCCGCTGCGGCGGAATGCAACTCAATCGATCGAGACTATTAGATGGAGACGACCGTGATCGACAAGACCCAGCTCTACATCGACGGCACCTGGACCGACGGTGTTGAGGGCCGTCGGATGCCGGTGATCAATCCGGCAACCGAGGAAGAGGCGGCCACCGCCGCGGTCGGCACGGCCGCAGACTGCGACCGCGCGATCGCAGCGGCGCGCCGTGCGTTCGACTCCGGACCCTGGCCGACGATGAACCGAATCGAGCGGTCGGAACTGCTGGGCCGTTTCGCCGACGAACTGCGGGCGCGTCTGGATTCCCTGGCCGCTGCCATCACGCTCGAGACCGGGGCCCCGTCGGCCACGGTGCGCCCCGTCCACCTGCTCGCGCCGCTGGCCCATCTCGACTACTACGTCGAGCAGGCCCGCGCTCCCGAGGTGACGACACTTCCGCTACAGGTCAATCCGCGTCCGGACGGCACGTCGTGGCTGGGAGGGTCGGCGCAGGTCCGTGAGCCGGTCGGCGTGGTCTCGGCGATCACCGCGTACAACTTCCCGTTCCACCTGAATGTCGCCAAGCTCGGTCCGGCGTTGGCCTGCGGCAACACTGTCGTGCTCAAGCCCTCGCCGAACACTCCGTTGACCGCCGCGCTGATGGCCGAGGCGGCCGAGGCGGCTGGGTTTCCGCCGGGGGTCGTCAACGTCGTCAACGGGGGAGCTGACGTCGGTGCCCTGATGTGTACCGACCCCCGGGTCGATCTCGTGTCGTTCACCGGTTCGGAGGCGGTCGGAGCTGCCGTCGCCGCCCAGGCGGCGCCGACCATCAAGCGGGTGCTTCTCGAACTGGGCGGCAAGTCGGCCATGATCGTGCGCTCCGATGCCGATCTCGGCGCCGCGATCACCATGGGACTCGGCAGCGTGATGACCCAATCGGGCCAGGGATGCGCACTGACCACTCGTCACTTGGTACACGCAGATATCTACGACGACTACGTCTCCGGTCTGGCTGACCGGGTGCGCGCGATCCGCTTGGGGGATCCCGCCGACCCGTCGACGTCGATGGGACCCCTGATCAGTGCCGCCCAGCGGGAGAAGGTGGAGGGATTCGTCGACGATGCGCGAGCGGCCGGTTCGACGCTGGTGACCGGAGGCGGCCGCCCGGACTTCGCCAGAGGGTTCTTCGTGGAGCCCACGGTGTTCGCCGACGTCGACAACTCGACCCGGCTGGCGCAGGAGGAGGTCTTCGGACCCGTCGCGGCGGTGATGTCCTTTCGCGACGACGACGAGGCGATTGCGATCGCCAACGACTCGAACTATGGGCTCGGCGGAGCGATCTTCTCCGCGGATGCGGGCCGGGCCTTCGAGATGGCCAGGCGCATCCGGACCGGACAGGTCCACATCAACGGCGGGTCCGGGGCCTCGCCGGGTTGGGATCCGTTCGGCGGCTACAAGCGGTCCGGTCTCGGCCGCGAACTCGGAGAGGCGGGTATCGCCGATTACTCCGAGATCAAGACCATCAAGTATCACGCGGGCTGAACTCGGCCCGACCGAAGAAAGGAAAGAACGATCGACGCCATCGACCTCGGTCTGCTGTTCATCCGCGTGGCCGTCGGCCTCACTGTCGCGGCTCACGGGATCAACAAGTTCTACGGCGGCGGCCGGATACCGGGAACCGGCCGCTGGTTCGACTCGATCGGAATGCGGCCCGGACGGTTGCACGCCGTCCTGGCCGCATCGACCGAGGCGGTGGCGGGGGTGCTCTTCGCGGCCGGTCTGCTGACCTCGTTCGCCGCGGCCGGGATCGTCGCCGTCATGTTCGTCGCCGCCTACACCGTGCATCGTGCCGACGGGTTCTTCGTGAACGGCAATGGCTGGGAGTACAACATGATCCTCGCCGTGGTCGCCGTCGGCGTCGCAGTCACCGGACCGGGGGGGCTCTCGCTCGATCACCTGCTCGGGTCTGAGCCCCTGCTCGACGGCTGGTGGGGACTCGTCATCGGGCTGGTCGGCGGACTCGTCGCGGGGATCGGTCTGCTCCTCGCCTTCTATCGTCCCGTCACGACCGAGCCGGCCTGACCGGCACTGACACCCACGCGCCCGCGCACCGAACTCGAGGAGAGGTACCCCGATGATCGACACGACAGGACTACACCCCGAACTCGCGGCGATCGCGCCGCATCTTCCGGACCTGGCACTCGACGATCCACTGGCCGCTCGCGCAGCCGGTCGTGCGCTGGTCGAACAGGCGATGGCCGGCGCGCCCCCGCTGGACCTGTCCGGCATCGAACGGCAGGAGATCGAGGTCGCGGCCCCCGACGGTCCGGTCGCCGTCACCGTGTACCGGCCGGCGGGCGTCCAGGAACCCGCGGCCGTGATCAACATCCACGGGGGTGGGTTCGTCATGGGGGACCGGGAAGCCATCGAGGCCCAATGCGTCTCCTGGGCACGTGAACTCGGAATCGCGGTGCTGAACCCCGAATACGGACTCGCGCCGGAACGGCCGTGCCCGGGTGCGCTCGAGGACTGCTACGCGGTGTTGCAATGGGCTGCGGCAGGCGATTTCGACGCCGGCCGGCTCGCCGTCGCCGGCAGCAGCGCCGGCGCGTGCATCGCGGCCGGGGTGGCGCTGATGGCTCGTGACCGGGGCGGGCCGTCCCTTGCCTTTCAGATGCTCGGTTGTCCCGTGACCGACGATCGCGCGGACACGGACTCGGCGATGCGCTTCACCGATACGCCGGTGTGGAATCGCGAGAAGGTGTTGCAGTCGTGGGATCTGTACGCGGGCAAGGACCGTCGGCACCTCGGCGATCATGGTGCGCCGGCCCGGGTCGAAGATCTGTCCGGGTTGCCGCCGACCTTCGTCCTCGTGGCGGGCCTGGACCCGCTTCGCGACGAGGGAATCGGCTATGCCCAGCGGCTGATCGAGGCCGGAGTGCCGACCGAGTTGCACGTGGTCCCGGACGTCTGCCACGGTTTCACCTCGCTCCCGGGAACGCGCAGTACGGAATTCGCCGGGGTGCAGACGGTCGCACTGGGTCGGGCACTCACCCGGGTCCCACAAGGATCTTGAGCTCCTTGTTGTCGCCTGACAGGCTCGACGCGAGCATGGCTGGGGCGTCGGCGAGTGGTACGACTGTTGTCACCACCGCTCCGGCGTAGCCGTCGGCGAGCACGGCCACCGCAGTTCTGGAATCGACCACGGTGTAGGCGACCGAGCCGCGGACGGGGAGCTCTCCGGCGACGAGCCGCTCGGTCGGCAACTCGAGCGGCCGCGGTCCGGTGCCGATCACACCGATACATCCTGCGCGGCGGCGAGATCTGACAACGGGAGCGAGCCGGGGTATCGGGAAAGCGACTGCGTTGGCGCTTTCGTCGCGTGGTTATGACGTGGCGTTGGCGGCTCGTCCGGTGGCGGGCGATGAATCGTTGGACAGCAGTGTCACGGTGCATCCCCCCGATACGCGCAAAGCTGCCAGGCAGTTCGGCCGAGACGGCTGAGCTCGCGAGACGGTTCGGCGTGCGGACGCTCCTGGTGCCGTTGGATCTGACCGACCTCGCCACCGTGCGCACGCAGCTGCCGAGCAGGTCTCCGCAGAGTGGGGCGGAGTCGATGTCCTGTCCACAACGGGCGTCACGCGGGTCCGACCCTGCAGGCCGAGTTCGCCGACCGAGGTATCCGCTCATTCAATGTGGATACGAAATTCGTTGCCACGGAGGGGAACACGTTGGTAGCCAGCGAGATCGGCCACGATGTGAGCCGTGGTGCCGCCTCAGAGACGGTCGGTGCGACAATCGCGCGGATCGTCGACTCCGCGGAGGCAGATCAGTTCGCGGACGCTACCAGCGAGGCGCAACGTCTCGCGGCGTCGATCCGTCTTCTGGCCGAGTAGGTCCCGGTCCAAGACATGCCGAACCGGCCCCGGATCGCATGGTCAGAGACCAACGCGACCGGGACCGCCACGGTCAGATCTAACCGCTGCCCCTGTCCGGCAGCCACGTCGAGATCTCAGGGAACGCGATCAGCACACCGACCACGACGGCGGCTCCGGGCAAGAACCAGCCGACCGAGACGAAGACGTCCCGAATGGTGATCTTCTGACCCATGTTGACCGACGGATCGCGGACGATCGCATAGACGATCATCGACAGGATTCCGACGGGCGGTGTGAGCATCGCGATCTCGCCCATCAGCACCACGAACGCGCCGAACCACAGCAGCGAGATGTCCAGTGCGGTCAAGGTCGGGATCAGGATCGGGACCGTGAGCAGGATCATGGGGAGCGATTCCATGAAGGCGCCGAGGACGAGATACACGACGGTCATCAGGAGCAGGAATTCGACCCTGGAGAGATCCCACGAGGTGATGACGTCGGAGAACTTGGTACTGATTCCGGTCAACGCCATCATCCGGGAGAGCATCTCGACACCGATGAGCAGCAGGAAGATCGCCCCTACGGTCGAGACCGTGCCTGTACAGGCGGCCGAGAGCTGACGCCAGGTGGTGTTCGTGTGTCGGGTGTTGACGACGAGAACGACGATCGCGAACAGCGCTGCGAAGGCGCCGGCTTCCGTGGCGGTGACGACACCGGTGAACATGCCCACCACGATGATCGCGATGAGCGCCGGAATCGGCCATGTCGGAATGAGGCTGGCGAACCGACTCTTCCAGGTGACTTCCGGGCTCTGAACTTCACGAGAACCAGCGAGTCGCGGTGTGACGGCGACCACCGCGATGATGATCAGGGCGAACAAGACAGCCACCACGAGTCCGGGACCCAGACCCGCCAAGAGCTGTTTGCCCACCGGTACTTCGGCGACGCCCGCGTAGATGATCAGCAGGATGCTCGGCGGGATCAGCTGACCGGGTAGCCCCGCCACCATGACGGCCCCGAGGGCGAGTCGCTTGTCATATCCTGCCCGGAGCATCTCGGGCACACCGATTTTGGTGAGCGTGTAGGTGGTTGCCACCGACGACCCGGACACCGCGGCCAGGCCCGCGCCCGCGCCCGTGGTACCCACCGCGAGACCCCCGGGGAGCCAACCGAGCCATTGACGTGCCGCGCTGTAGACCGACGAGGCGACACCGGACTGTGACAGCAGCATGCCCATCAGCACGAACATCGGCACGACGCTCAGCGTCCAGCTCGCGATCGCGTCGAACGGCAACGAGCCAAGGGCGCCCGTCGCTGCACGTGGACCGCGCAGGTTGTACATGGCGATCAGCGACGGCACGATCATCGCGACTGCCACCGGGACGCGCAGGAACATCAGCGTGAGCATCGTGCAGATCGCGAGCACACCGATGGTGATCGAGGGCAGGGGGAGGAAGAGCGCAACGGTGAAGCAGGCCAACAGGGTCGTCGAGACACCGACGGCGGTCCAAGAGCGTCGTCCCGGTGGTCTGCCGCCGGACTCGGGGGCGCTTGCCGAGGAGTCCTCCCGGGCCATCTCGTTGTTAGTGATGGTCATCCGTCGCCCTTCTCGTGGTGCCACTGGCGGGAGTCAGTTCGTCATCGTCGGGGTCGACCTGGCCGGCGTACTCTGCGGAGGCGATCGACCGGACCGCCGTGGTGAGGAATTGCGCGGCAAGGACGGCGAACGAGACCGGCACCAGAATCCAGACCGGCCAGATCGTCAGCGCCGACACGCCGCCGGTGAGCTCGATGTCGTAGGCGTGTAGTGCCTCGCTCGCGCCGTACCACGCGAATCCCGCGAAGACCATCGCCGACAGCAGGTGCGATCCGACGATGACCCATCGCTGTGCGGCTCGAGGAATCCGGCGGAACAGGAGGTCGATGGAAACGTGCTCTCTACGTGCCTGCGCCGTGACGAACCCGATGAGCGCGAGGATCGGCATGTACCAGTACTCGGTGATCTCGAGTGTGTTCGGCACCGGAGCGGAGAAGAACGATCGTGTGATGGCGTTCAGGGTCACGTGCAGCATCATCAGTATCAACGTTGCGGCAGCGAGTGTTTCGGCCAGGGTCAGAGCGCGCCCGGCCAGGGATGGTCTGCTCATGTTCCTCAATCGTGTTGTCAGCGTTGGGCTATGACGGCCTGTGCGGCAAGTAGACGTCGCGGTGGACGCGGTCTGCGTACTCGGTGAAGTCGAGATCCGCCGTTGTGAACCATTCGGAGAATCCGGCGAGGTCCGCCTCGTTTCGGTACCCGCTCTCTGCGGGGATCGGCTTCCACTTCTCCGCTGCGGCCCTGGCCCCGGCCAGGAAGGTCGACGGATCCGGCACCGCATCGGACTCGGCGAACTCTGCCAACAGCGCCGTACTCGCTTGTTCGATCGATCGCCTGGCGCCCGGTGTGTACGGCTTCACCGAGCCACCGGCTTCGGCGATCTGTTGCGACACCTCGGCGTACAGCTTCATGCTCTTCTCCAGTTGGACCGCATACAGAACGCTCAACTTGTCCCAGAGCAGTTGTTGCGCTGCCAGCGGCAGTGAATTCCACGTGTCGGCCGAGAAGGCCCAGACCGCCGGGTTGGACGTCGCCGGGAGATCCGGCGAGAAGGTCACCTGTGGCGCGACGTCGACGACGTTGGTCGCGATGGCCCCGGTCGCCGCGGTGACGACGCAATCGACGACGCCACGCTGGACGCCTTCGTAGACATCGGAGTAGGGGATGGACACGGGGGAGGCGCCGAGGGCCGAAACCTGCGCGCTGTGTTCTGTCGATCCGGAGGACACCGTAGTGCCCTTGAAGGCCGACAGGTCGGTCCGTGACTGGGGGCAGAACATCAGTGGGCCGCCGACGAAGTTTGCCGGATTGAGAATCTTCAGGCGCTTTTCTTCGAATTCCTCGGTCAGCTCGGGCGAGGAGAAGGCGAACTCGGTCATCCAACTCGTGGCCGACAATGTGCCTTCGATCGGGCTCTGGTCGGCGAACAGGGTGGCCTTCGCCATGGCGTTGCTGACCGGGAACTCCGACGGCTCGTAGCCGGGTATGACCAGTGCCATGTCGATACGACCGTCCTCGAGCGCGTCGTCGGCGTCCTCGGCTTTGGCGATCGCATTCGAGTACGCCACATCGAAGGTGATCTTCTCGCCGGACCACTCGGTGACCGTCTTCATGTACATCTCCAGATCAGAGATGTTCAGCGAGCCGGCGGGGTTGGTCGCCTGGACATAGATCGTGACCGGCTCGGTGTCGGCGAGGGCCGACCGATAATCGTCCGCGTTCGCACCGTAGGGCACCGCGGGGCCGGAACCGCCTATCCCGCTGCGTGTTTCGGCGCACGATGCCAGGACAACGGCCACCACCACCGCGATGACCATGTGCGCCGATATCCGTTTGCCTCGCCCGGGTGAGGGCATATCGCAACTCCTCCTCTGTCGTCTGATGTCCTCGGCGGGTCGCCACTGCCGGCTCGGTGCAGATGCGAGCACCGGCCAGCCCACAGTAAATAGTTAAATAGGTCTACTATTTAAAGTGATCTAACTCACCGATCTCCTCGATGTCAAGACCTACCGTCGAATGCATCGACAAGAAGGTGCCGGTTGTCCCAAACCGCCGGGTGATATCGAAAGGCTGAGGGCGCTCTGTTCAATCCTGTTTCTGCGCAGAAGAATTCGGCCCGCAGCGGAGAGTGGGGGATGGGCTGGGGGTGTGATACGTGGTCAGGTGTCACACCGCGTGCATCGACGACGACATGGCAGTTCCGCGACGGCCGGATTCCGTACCCGACCTGTCGTGGATGCTGTCGGGAGCGCCCGTGAGGCGGGAGGTCGTGATCGCCAGGTCGGCATTAGGTTGAAGATTAATATGATTTATGATTTCGGTATGCCACTGATGGCGTCTCGCACGCTGCACGGAGGGGCGACTTGGAATGCGTGGCGGCGACTCTCGGAGAGCCCATTCCAGAGCAGTTGCGCCGGGTGGCGACACCAACGGAAGGAATCGTCATGAACCCTGCATCTGAGGACCGGTCGCTCGAAGGGCGCACCGTCATCATGTCGGGCGGAAGTCGGGGTATCGGCGAAGCCATCGCTGTTCGAGCGGCCCGTCGCGGCGCCAACGTGGCGATGATCGCCAAGACGACCGAGCCTCATCCGAAACTGCCGGGCACCATCTACACCGCCGCTGCGGCAGTCGAGGAGGCCGGTGGCAAGGCTCTGCCGCTGGTCGGTGACATCCGTGACGATGACTCCGTGGCAGACGCGGTTGCACGCACGGCCGCAGAGTTCGGCGGGATCGACATCGTTGTCAACAACGCCAGCGCCCTGGACCTGACACCGACCGAACACATCAGCATGAAGAAGTACGACCTGATGCAGGACATCAATGCTCGGGGCGCCTTCCTGCTGACGAAGACCGCGATCCCGCATCTGCGACGCTCGGCCAACGGGCACGTGCTGACCTTGTCGCCGCCGATCAACCTCGACCCGAAATGGTTCGGGGAGATCGGAACCGCGTACACCATCTCGAAGTTCGCGATGTCGCTCGTGACCATCGGCTTGTCGGCCGAGCTCGCGGAGGACGGGATCGCGGTGAACTCGCTGTGGCCGCGCACCACGATCGACACCGCTGCAGTACGGAACATCCTGGGCGAGAAGCTGGTCTCACGCAGCCGCACCCCGGGCATCATGGCCGACGCCGCGATGAGCATCATCACCCGCCCGTCATCAGAGGCCACCGGGAACTGCTTCATCGACGACGAGGTCCTGGCGGCCGACGGCATCGTCGACCTGTCGGGCTATCGAGTCGCCCCTGGTGAGGAAGAACTCGAGCTGGACTTCTGGATGGAGTGAGCAGCGGTGCCGGGGTACACCGCTGGATTTGTCTAGTTCATTTAGCTATTTTGTAGGAAGTGGTATCCCGACGCCGCAATCCGTGAGAGACAAGGTCAGACGAATGGCGCACGTGATCACCCGGCCATGCTGCAACGACGCCTCGTGCGTCAGCGTGTGTCCGGTGAATTGCATCCACCCGACCCCGGGGGAGCCGGAATTCTTCACGGCGGAGATGTTGTACATCGACCCCGAGACGTGCATCGACTGCGGTGCATGCATCGACGAGTGCCCAGTCGAGGCCATCGTGCCCGACGACCAGATCGACTCTCACACAGAGCCTTATCTGCAGATCAACGCGGATTACTACACGGACCACGACGTCGAGGGCGGACTGGTGTCGCCGACGAAGTCGCCGCCGCTGCCGGACGAACCACTGCACGTCGCGATCGTGGGTGCCGGGCCGGCCGCCTTCTACGCCGCCGAGGAGCTTGTCCGGCGGCAGAGCGTCAAGGTCGACATGTTCGATCGCCTCCCGACGCCATACGGTCTCGTACGGGCAGGTGTCGCTCCTGACCACGCGCTCACCAAGGGCGTCGAGAAGACCTTCGCCTCGATCGCGGCCAAGCGGAACTTCGACTACCACCTCAACGTCGAGGTGGGAAAACACATCAGCCACGACGAGTTGGTAGCGCGCTATCACGCGGTGATTTACGCCGTCGGCGCGGCCACCGACAGGCGACTCGGCGTCGACGGTGAGGATCTGGACGGTTCGATCCCGGCCACCCAGTTCGTGGCCTGGTACAACGGCCACCCGGACTACGCCGATCTCGACGTCGACCTCTCCGCCGAGCGGGCCGTGGTCATCGGCAACGGCAACGTCGCCCTTGACGTAGCGCGCATCCTGGTCACCGACCCCGAGGTCCTGGCGAAGACCGACATCGCTGACCATGCCCTGGCGAAGCTGCGTAAGTCGAACGTGCGCGAGGTCGTGCTCGTCGCGCGTCGTGGTGTCGCGCACGCCGCGTACACGAACAGCGAATTCCTGGCACTAAGTGAGGTCGACGGCGTCGACGTGGTCATCGACCCCGCCGATCTGGTCTTCGACGAGGCGACCCGGGCCGGACTCGACGATGATTCCCTGGACTCCACGATCGCCACCAAGATCCGACTCGCGCGCGAGTTCGCGGAGAAGCCGACGACCGAGGGCAACCGGCGCATCGTCTTCCGGTTCCTGACCTCGCCCATCGCCCTGGGCGGCGGCCGGGTGGTCGAGACGGTGTCGCTCGTGCGTAACGAATACACGTCGGGAGCCGGTGCGGTCGGCGTTGCGCCGACCGATCAGCACACCGAGATCGAGGCGGGGCTGGTGCTGCGCGCCATCGGGTACCGAGGCGTGCCGGTCACCGACCTGCCGTTCGACGAGCTGCGGACCGTGGTGCCCAACTCCGAGGGCCGGGTCCTGACCGAGGCCGGCGGCGAGGTGATCGGCGGGGTGTATGTCGCCGGCTGGATCAAGCGTGGCGCGTCCGGCGGCATCGGCATGAATCGCAGCTGCGGTCAGGAGACCGCCGCAGCCGTCCTGGCGGACTTTGTCGACGGCAAGCTCAGCGCTCCGGCCACCGCCCGCGCTGATGTTGCCGACCTCGTCGCCGATCGGGGAGCCCGTCGCATCGATCTGACGGGCTGGAAGAACATCGACGCCGTGGAGAAGGGCGCAGGTAAGGCTGCAGGCCGCCGCCGGCTCAAGCTCGTGCGGCTGACCGATCTCGAGACCGCTGCCACCGGCGATGCGCACTGAGGGCCCGCCGGCCCGAGCGGCTGCCGATGGTGTCTGACGAGTCCGAGACCGAACGTCCGTCGGGCGGTACCCATCTCGCGGTCGCGGCCGTGATCGCGGGGGTTGTCGCCTACTCGCTCCTGCAGTCCATGCTCGTGCCCGTACTCCCGGCGCTCCGCGACAAGTTCGAGGTGAGTACTCCGGACGCGGCGTGGATACTGACAGGCTTCCTGCTGTCGTCGGCGGTCAGCACGCCGATGATGGGGCGGATTGGGGACATACGCGGACTGAAGCGAACGTATCTCACTGCCTTGTACTTCTTGACGGCCGGAGCTGTCATCGCAGCCTTCGCGTCGACATCGGCAGTGGCTATCGCCGGACGGGTCCTCCAAGGGGTCGGTGGCGGTGTGATCCCGCTGGCCTACGGCATCCTGAGGGCGATCCTTCCGAGCCGGCGACTTCCGACGATGATCGGCGTGGTAGGCGGCGTCGCTGGGATCAGCAATGCGATCGGAACGGTTCTCGCCGGACCGATCCTGCAGTATCTCGGGTATGCATGGTTGTTCTTGATTCCTGCTGCTTTCTGCATCGTTTCGGGAATCCTTGTTGCGACCGTGGTGCCCACCGTCGCCCCTCGTTCCGAGGCAAAGATCAATGTCGTGGCCGGCCTGCTCTTCTGCGCTTGGTTGTCGACCCTGCTGATAACACTCGGACAGGGGAGCACCTGGGGTTGGATGTCGTCGCAAGTCATCATGGCGACCGCGATCGCTGTCGTGACATGTGCGATCTGGATCGCCGTGGAACTCAGGTCATCCAGTCCGCTGATCGACCTGCGGCTCATGGTCTCGCACCAGGCCGTGGCGGCTTCGCATGCGATCTCGCTGCTTCTCGGATTCACGCTTTTCGGTGTCTTCGCGCTTCTTCCCGCTTTCCTCCAGGATGCACAAGCCGGTTTCGGCCTGGCGAGTGCGACCGTCGGCTTTTACATGGTGGCGTTGAGTCTCGGCATGTTTACAGTGGGTTTCCTGGCGGGCCGACTCATTCGTGTCCTGCGTTCGAGGTGGATGGTGGCAATCGGCGCGATGGCGGTCGGTCTTGCGCTCCTCGCGCTCGGACTGTGGAACGTATCGCCGATCGCGGTGTGGTGCCTGACCCTGGTGATGGGTCTCGGCTTCGGTGGCTGCTTTCCGGCCATCTCCACGGTTGTCGTGATGTCTGTCGACCCTGCGGACACCGGGCAGGCGGGGGGCGTCAACGCGAACCTGCGCACCATCGGAGGCGCTGTGGGGACTGTGGCCGTGACCGGACTGATGTCGGTGGCCTCTCCGATGAGCCCCGCGGGTGGCTTCTCCGTCGGCTTTGGCGTGCTGGCCGTCGCCGCGACCGCGGTCTCGTTTTGCGCCGTCGTGTTCTTACCGCGTCGGCGCGGGGGCGGTTTCGACGCCGCTCGGAATCGAAAGTAGGGAACAGTAGATGGACAACTACTCCTCAGCAACGGGACGCGCGTCGTCAGTCGCCCTCGAACTATGTTGTGAGGGAACAGCAATTCGAGGCGAGCACACGATCGTGCCCCAGAGCTACGGGGATGTGGTGTTCGTTCATGGGGGCGGGCAGACGCGCCACTCGTGGCGACGCACGGCGAGGCGTGTCGCGTCCGCGGGTTGGTCCACCCTTGCCTTCGACCTCCGCGGTCATGGGGAGAGTGACTGGGCGCCCGACGGCGACTATTCGACCGATGCGATGATCGCGGACCTCCGAGCGGTGGTCGGGCAATTGTCGCGGCCCCCCGTCGTGGTCGGAGCCTCGCTGGGCGGACTACTAGCGGTTTTGCTGGACGGCGAAGGGCACGAGACCGTCCGGGCCATCGTGCTCGTCGACGTGGTACCTCGTGTCGATGAGGCCGGTGCATTGCGCGTCATGGAATTCATGGCGGCGCATCGAGAAGGATTTCGATCGCTCGATGCAGCAGCCGACGCTATTGCGGTCTACAACCCGCACCGACCACGAGCGTCCTCGACGGATGGACTCCGACGAATCCTTCGCTGGCGCGAGGATCGTTGGCATTGGCATTGGGATCCGAGCTTTCTTCCGGATCCGCCGGCGCGACGGACCGATCCGGATCGCGTGGCGGCTGCGGCAAGGAAGGTCACGGTGCCAACCCTTGCTGTGCGAGGTGCACACTCGGACATAGTCACCGAACAGGGACTGCGCGACCTTGCGGCACTCATACCGCACGCCCAGGTCGAGGTCGTTGATGCTGGTCATATGGTGGTCGGTGACGATAACGCCACCTTTGATGAGCAACTGCCCCGATTCCTGCTGACGCTCCACCAACTGTCATCACGATGACATCCGGTCGCCGCCGACACCCATCGCTGATGAGGTGCCGCCAGAACGGCGGGCCCTCCGATCCACTCTGGGAATCTTCGTAGGCGCCGAACCTTCAGGTACCCGACTACACCCGCTCGGTGAGCACGCCCTCGAGGCCGAACTTCGCCGCCGGTCGACACATCGGATCGAGCGAGCTGACATGCCGGCCCTGTCAGCTCCCGTCGATGAGGCGTTGATTGCATCAATGCTGCTGCACAAAGCGACTTTGAACTCACATCTTGAACGGCGCAGACGGTCGTACGGCGTCAGGCGTCCAGCTGACAGTATGCACTGCGGAAACGTTGTTACGGGGCAGGAACGCGGCAAGAGCCAGGGGCCAGCAGTGAGCCTACAGCGCCTAGGGCCATGATCGCCCGGAATGCCTCCGAACTGGGTAGAACCACAGGCCCAGTGGTCGTCGTCAACTGTGACAGGATCAGACCGGCCACAGCGCTGGCGCCCGCGGTGCCCAAGGCGCGCATCAGGGCGTTGAAGCTGTTGGCAGCTGCGGTCTGTTCCGGTGGTACCGCCGCCATGATCAGCGCAGGAATGGCGCCGAATGCCACACCGATTCCGACACCGATGACGGCGCCGATGAGTACCAGTTCCGAGATCGCATTGAGCATGACAACGCCGATGCCGTAGCCTGCGGCGACGATCACGGCACCCAACATGAGGCTGACTCGTGGTCCGCGGGCGGTGGTGATTCTCGCCGAGATCGGCGCAGAGACGAGGAGCATGGCGCCAAAGGGTGCCATGACCAGTCCGGCTGTCAGCAGTTAGCCGCCCAGGCCATAGCCTGTTGCTGCTGGCAGCTGAACAACCTGCGGGAACACCATCATCGCGGCGAACATCGCAAAGGAAAAGACCACCGACGCGGCGTTGGTCAGCAGTACCTGACGATGCGCGGAGACCTCGAGATCGACGAGTGGTCGATCGGTTCGGAGCTCCCACCACCCCCAGTAGAGCAGAACCACGACCGCGATCACGAGAGCAGTGACGGTGGGTGCCGAGGTCCATCCACAGTCGGCTCCCTTGGACACTCCGAGCAGCAAAGCGACCAAGCCGGCCGACGAGGCCGCAGCCCCGACGAAGTCGAGAAAACCGCCGCGCTTCCGGCCAGGATCGTGGCGACGCGCTGCGGCAGTGGGCCATCGAGTTCGTTAAGTTCGTCGGCGAGAAGCGTGGTATGCCCCAAGCGCTGAAACCAGTTCTCGGCGAACATAAGCCGTCTCACAGTGAAATCAAGCATCGTCTCGTTGCCGCAGCGGATCTGTTACTCGCCGACTCGGGAGAAAAGGTAGTTCGCGACGACATCAGCACACTCGACCTACTGATGCTTCTCAACGGAATCACTTATTTTGCAGAGGATTACGAGCCGATGGTCCGGTTCGTCGATGTCCTGCTCGACGGCCTTCTCGTCGCACGAAACGCGTCGTGAGATAATCCCATGACGTGCCACGATGCAACGATCGAGGATTCCTGGTCGGGGTCGCGAAACGTCGCGTGCGCCTTTGTTGTCACCCGGGGATTCGGCGCATCACCAGGATGTCATCTGGCCCGGCGCGTTTCAGGTCGGGATTCGCGAGCCACCTTTCGACTGTTCAACTGCAGGGCCATGATGGCCTCGTCGCCTGGCCAGTACATCGGATGCATCAGGTCCTGGCGCGGGACACAACGAGACGGGTCGGACACGTATAGGTAGCGTGACGACCACTTTGCCGACTGGCGCTTGGGTGGACGGCCTGCCTCGGCTACCGGTCACCGGCGCCTGAAAATGTTGGAACCGCTTCCCCTTCGTCTGCATGGCGGTCAGCAGGCGCGCGTTCTGTTGTGGACCCGCGGGAGTTGGGCCAATGGCATGTTGACAGGCCGCGGTTGCAGCTCGTTGTACTCGAGCATCCGTGTTCGCCGTGCCAAGGTCCCGACTAGACCTGGACCGTCCTGACCCATGGGGGCGTCGTTCGAGGCCCTTGCTTCTGGTGGCTTGACAATGCGTTAAATAAATATCACTATCTACGTGATTCAGATCACCGCGTCTCCTGGAGGAGATGCACTTCACGAGTGAGGTTCTGTTGAAGCGCAAACTCATCAGCTCTACGGGGGCGATCGTCGTCGCCGCTATGCTCGCGGCCGGGTGTGCCGATGCCGGCAGTGGGGATGGAAGCTCGGTCAGCGCGGGCGATACTGTCAAGGTCGGCTTGATGTATGACGTGACCGGCCCCGCAGCGGCCGGAAGCGTCGGAGCCGACATCGGTGCGAAGGCCCGGATTGATGCGATCAACGCTGCCGGGGGTGTGAACGGGCGCAAACTCGAACTGGTGATCGGAGACTCCGCCTCCACCCCTGCTGGGGCACAGTCGGCTGCCAAGACTCTTGTCGAACAGCGCGGGGTATTCGCCGTCATGACGTGGACCTACACCGCCAATGCCGCAGCGGCCTACCTCGAGCAGCAGGGCGTTCCTGTGATCGGCGGCAGTTGGGATTCAGCACCGCAGTGGGCCCACGGCGAGAACTTCTTCGGCACGCAGCCCGCGAACACCGAGGCTTCGGTGGTCACAACGTATGGCAATTGGTTCAAGAAGGCTGGCGTGACGAAGGCCGCGGCCATCGGGCTGAACACTGCTTCGGGCAAGACTGCCGCCGAGAAGGTGGCGGAATCGATCAAGTCGGGTGGTATCGACGTCCCGCTGGTCAACACATCGATCGACCAGACCACCGCCGACTTCGGCCCCACCGCGCTCGCCATCAAGAACTCCGGCGTCGACGGCCTCTATGTCGCCCTCGCCCCCAACGGCATCTACGCCCTCGCAGCGGCATTGAAGCAGCAGAGCGTCAATCTCAAGCTCGCCATGGCAGGCACCGGCTACGGTCAGGAGCTCCTCGACAACCCGTCCGCACGACAAGGCGCCGAGGGCATGCAGTTCGTCATGCACTACCAGCCCAAGGAGCTCGGCACGAACGCGACAAAGGCGATGGTGTCGGCACTCGAGGGGCAAGGCTTCACCGGGTCACCGGGGTTCGCCGTCGCCGGCGGTTACACCGACGTCGACCTCTTCGCGTACGGCCTGCGGCTAACCGGTGACGACCTCACCCGCGAGAACTTCGTCACCAAGCTGCGAGACGACACCGGATGGAACGCTGACGGTCTGATGGCGGGCACCGCCTCGTTTCCCGAGTTCGTCCCGGCGGGACCAGGCTTGAACTACGGCAATTGCATGTACGTGTCCGAACTCCGCGGGGAGAGCTTTACACCGGTCGTCGACACGCCCTACTGCGGCGACAACATCGACTGATCGATGGACAATCGACGGATTGGGTTGACCCATGCTTGAATTCACGGTGGCCGGACTCGCCCTGGGCTCGATCTATGCGATCGTCGCCTCGGGATTGGTCATCACCTACGTATCCGCCGGCGTACTGAACTTCGCGTTCGGTCCGATGGCTTTCTTCCTGGCACGCTTCTACTATTTCCTGCACAGCGAGCAAAGCATGGGAATCCTCCCGGCGTTCGTCATAGCGGTGTTGATCGGCGGCCCGCTGCTGGGCGTCGCGCTCTATTTCGCGTTGTTTCAACATATCCGGCGGTCATCGACACTCATCAAGATAGTCGCAACCATCGGGCTCTCGGTGGCCCTGCCCGCGGCCAGCAGGCTCATCTTCGGAGACCTCGCGGTCACCGTGGTCCCCGGCCTTGCTCCCGAGCCAGTAGCGGTCTACCGAGTCGGCGGCGTCGCCATCAACCTCAATCAGGTGTTGATGATGGGTGCGCTGGTGCTGCTCGTGGTCGTCGGCGGATTGGCATTGAAGTTCACCCAGGTCGGCCTGGTGGTGCGGGGGATGGTCGACACGGAAGCGATGTCTCAGCTCGTCGGGGTCAACACTCGGCTGGTGTCGGTGGGGGTCTGGGCGTTCAGCTCATTCCTCGCCGGCGTCGCCGGTGTCCTCGTGGCGCCAACCGTCGGGTTGTCGTCGGATCAATTCATCCTCCTGGTGAGCGCCGCGTTCGCCGCGGTGGTGATCGCCCGATTCGTCAGTGTCGGCGTCGCCATTGTCGCCGGCCTGCTCATCGGATGGCTCACCACCGTGATCCAGAGTCAGTTGCCATCCGACAGCAGTTGGACCACCGCCGTCGTCGCAAGCACGCCGTTCGCCCTGATGCTCATGGTGTTGCTCTATTACCGCGTCACCGGCCGGGGCGCCGACGAGGACACCGGTGTCGGCGGGGCACTGGACCGGGCGATCGCGGTTGTCGACACGGGTACCGCAAAGACCGTGGGAGGCAGCGTGCGCCGCATCTCCCAAGGATCCCGGGGTCCGCTCATCGCGCCGGGCGTACTGATCGCGCTCGTGTGCGTCGCTGTGCTGCCGCAGGTCTTGCCCAATTACTGGGTCGGCCTCGTCGCGCAGGGCATCTGCATGGCGATCGTGTTCTTGTCTTTCACCCTGCTCACCGGTCAGGGCGGCATGGTGTGGTTGTGTCAGGCTGCGCTGGCCGGCATCGGCGCGGTGACCACCGCCCAACTAGTGACCGAGTTCGGCTGGCCCGTCATCCCGTCCTTGCTCGCCGCAGCGGTGGTCACGTCGCTGTTCGGACTCGTCATCGGCCTCGTCACCATACGGCTGGGTAACCTGTACATAGCGTTGGTCACGCTGAGTTTTGCGTTGTTGATCCAGACGATGATGTTCACGCGCGAATGGATCGAGAACAACGGCGCCGGAATCGCCGTGCTGCGACCGGACTGGCTGCGCACCGATGCCGACTTCCTCTACTTCGGGCTCGTGGTCTTCAGTCTCGCCGCACTGGTGGTACTCAACTTTCGACGCTCGACTGCGGGGTTGGCCCTCGCGGCGGTCCGCTCCAGCGAAGCGGGTGCGCGATCGATCGCGATCAACGTGGTGCAGGCAAAGCTGATGGTCGCCGTACTGGCCTCGGCAACAGCGGGAGTCGGCGGCGGCATGATGGCTCTGTATGCGGGAGCGGCCACCCCGCTCACCTACTCGGCGATCCTCGGAATGGTCTGGCTCGCAGTGCTTGTCACCATGGGCGTACGTTCGAACATCGCCGCACTGTTCGCCGGGATGGCGCTCACTGTCTTCCCTGGCATCTTCTCGACCTACCTCCCACACTCGCTCGGTGACGTGCCCACCGTCCTGTTCGGCGTCGGCGCAATCCTCGTCGCCCGCGATCCCGAGGGGGTAGTCGCGACTCAGTCCCGCCAGATCACTGGTCTCGTAAAACAATTGGGGCGCAGTGCTGGCCGCCGCCCGTCCACCACGTCGCCACCTGGTGATGACATGATCACGCCGACAGCGCAACAGGCACAGGGAGAGGTGGCACGGTGAAGCACGCCGAGAGCCGGACGGCCGATGGTCCCGTGTTGTCCACCGTCGACATCACGAAGAGGTTCGGTGGACTGGTGGCGCTCGCGGACGTGAGCGTGCAGGTCGCGCCCAGTTCCATCGTCGGCCTGGTCGGACCCAACGGTGCCGGCAAGAGCACATTGTTCAATGTGATGTCGGGGTACTTGCGACCCTCGTCGGGTTCGGTGTTCCTCGATGGCGTCGAACAGACCCGCCACAGCGGGCCCCAGCACCGCGCGACGATGGGCGTTGCGCGGACTTTTCAACATCCGGAATTGTTCTCGGATCTGACGATTCGCGAACACCTGATCCTGGCCAAACGGGTCCGATCGGCTCCCCGGCGGCTGTGGACCGACCTGTTGCGCGGAGCCGGGCTGCGGATGTCGACGACGAGCGATGACGCGGCGGTGGACACGCTTCTCGACGATCTGTCGTTGACCGACGACGCCGACCGACTCGCAGTTGGTCTCCCCCTCGGCGTGGCCCGCCGGGTGGAGGTGGGCAGAGCGCTGATCACCGATCCCCGGGTGGTCCTCCTCGACGAACCGTCGTCGGGGTTGGACGAGTCCGAAACACGGGATCTGGCAAGGGTGTTGCGGGACGCGCGGACCAGACACTCGGTCGCTCTGGTACTGGTCGAGCATGACGTCGACCTGGTGTTGGGTATGTCCGACGAGGTCTACGTTCTCGACTTCGGCAAGCTCATCGCGCACGGCACGCCGGCGGAGATCCGGCGCGACCCGACCGTTCGGGCTGCATATCTCGGTGACGCCACCGAGATCGCGACCCCCGACACGCCCACGTCCGACACACCCGTTTCCGAACCGGCAGGACTTCACCAATGACCACCGATCACGTCCTCGAAGTAAGGAACCTCTCCGTCCGCTATGGACCGGCACTGGCAGTGCACGACGTGTCGTTCGACGTCCGCACCGGTTCCGTGACCGCCGTCCTGGGCACCAACGGAGCGGGCAAGACGACGCTGGCCCGGGCACTGTGCGGACTCGTCCGTCCGAGCGAGGGCTCGATCGTCTTCGCCGGTTCCGAGGTGGTCGGCATGCGGGCGGACAAGATCGCGCGAGCGGGACTGATGTACCTGCCGGAGGGCCGCGGTATCTTTCCTGGTTTAAGTGTCGGCGACAACCTCCGCATCGCCACGGTGAGCCGGCCACGCAGCCAACGTTCAGAGTGCATCGACCGCGCGGTCCAGTACTTCCCCGTGCTGGCTCAGCGCCTCGGCCAGCGGGCCGGGACCCTCTCCGGCGGAGAGCAGCAGATGCTTTCGCTCGCAAGGGCGTTGGCGTTGCGACCACCACTCGTGATCGCTGACGAGATGTCGCTGGGTCTGGCCCCGAAGATGGTGGACATGGTCTTTGAGGGACTCAAATCGGCGGCTGCGGCCGGCACGGCCGTCCTGATGATCGAGCAGTTCGTACATCGGAGTCTGGAGATGGCCGACTCCGCCCTGGTCATCCGACGCGGCAGCTTGGCCTGGCAGGGTCCAGCCGAAGGTGCGACCCAGGCGGTTGAGGAGCACTATGTCCCCGCCGGACGCACGGCGTCCGCGTCGTAGCTTCCCTGTTAACCGAAGGCGGCCTTCGGCCCCGTATGCTGGCTTGCGATGCTGATTTTCGCCGTTGGCTGCGTCAGCCGGGACATCTCGGTGCCGACAGGGTCAACGACTTCAGTGCGCGGATTTCTCATCGTTGGCTCACCGTGTTCTCGGTCCTGTCCCCGACGACTGACAGCTGGACAGCGCCGAACAAGACTCTGACCGACAGTGTCCACCTGGTGGTGGACTACCACACGAAAGCAGCGTTCGCGGCGGCTGCACTGCTGGTCAGCTCGGTACTACTACGCATCTCCGGCAGAAGCGTGGCCGCCACAGTCCCCTTCGCAATACTGTGGGCAATCGCGCTCACGCTGTCCATCCTTCAAGTCCGCGAATACGCTGGCCAGCAGTACGTGTGTTCCGACTCCGGGTTCTGTATTCCCGACCTCGGACTGTTCCTCACGGCCGTCCCGTTCGCGGTTCTGGTGTCCGCTGCTGTCCTCGGTTCGGCAGCCATTCACGTTGTACTCGCTAGGGAACCCCCGCCGATCAGCGGGGCACCGGTTCCGTCGATGAAGGCGGTGAAGTCGGTTTACTCGTCTCGCACGTTTCCGCCGAGTCCGACGAAGTTGTGGTGGCTCGTATCAGGTAGTCGAATCCGTAGTTGCCTGACCACGCCGTGTTCCAGCCGGTGTCATCGAGTTTCATGCCGATCTGCGCCTGGCTGGCTTCTGAGCATGCCCAGGTCTTCGGTGAAGCCGTCGGCGAAAGTGCGTCGGGTCGGCCCGTCCGTTGCGTCGGGGTCGAAGAGTTGGTCGGTACGCCGATGCCGACGGTGCGAAAGTTGATAGAGCAGCGCGTCGTCCTGATCGGGGTGTCCGTTTTGTACGCAGCACGGTGCGAGATAAGCCCGCCAACCTGCTCAGCGAGCGCCTCTGCGAGCGGCATCGATGCCGGTTCGACCGGACTCTCCGACAGTCCACGAGACGGCGCGTACGCAGGGACCTCACCACCGGCGAAACTCGCGCCGACAACGACCACTTCCGCGGGCGATTCACTCATCTGATCCTCCACGTGTCTCACATGGTGAGCACACCTACCGCGCACCATTCGGTATGCCGAATGATCAACGGCGAGAGTGGGTGTCGGCCCGGTGTCGATTGAGATCGTTTTCGGTTGATCAAGTAGCTGCGTCACTGCGCAGAGCAACGTCGCGATAGTCGGCTGCTTGCGAGAGTCTCTGGCGGGATGCCGCCCTGCCGTCTCACCCAGGGACTCTCGTTCGTCGCTTCTAGCGGTTCAGCGGTCCCAGACGATGGGGACCGAGTTGAGCCCGAGCTGAGAACCCATTTCCATCGGTGCAGCGTTCTCTGCGAGGCGGTAGTGCGGGATGCGCTTGTGCCACTCCTCGAGTGCGATGCGTAGCTCGCGGCGGGCGAGGTGCGAACCGAGGCAGCGATGGGGTCCTGCGCCGAACCCGATGTGATTGTTCGGGCTTCGGTCAAGGATGATTTCGGTCGCGTCGTCGTAGACGTTGCCATCGCGAGTGGCCGCGTTGAGTGGAAGTGACAACATCTCGCCCTTACGGATGGGGCAGCCGGCGACTTCGGTGTCTTTTGTGGCCTGCCGCGCGGGAACCACAATTGCGTAGGCCCGGATGAACTCCTCGATCGCCGAAGGGATTAGCTCTTCATCGTCGAGGATCATCTGCCGATGATCTGGATTGGCAGCCAGGTGATGGAAGATCAGTCCTAGTGTCGCCGACACGGTGTCCATACCTGCCATGAACATGAGGAGACAGAAGGAGTTCATGTCGTCCGCGCTCACCGGTTCGCCGTCGATCTCGAACGCCAGCGCCTGGCTGATGAGGTCGTCCTGCGGGTGCTCGCGGCGGGCTTCGATGATCGACCCGAAGTATTCGATCACCGCGTTCATCGCAGCCATCCGAGTCCGGGTCACTTCCTCGGTGTCACCCGTCGCATGCAGGATGTCGTGTTCCCACACCATGAGCTTGTCGAGATCCTCGACGGGCAGGCCCATCAGTTCGAGGAAGATCGATGTCGGGTACTTGAAGGCGAAGGCTTCCATGAAGTCGCACTCGGTGCCGTTGACGATCGGCTCGATGAGCTCGATGGCGCGCGCGCGGATTTTGTCTTCGAGCTTGTCAGCTTCTTTGGGCGAGAACAGTGGACCCAACTGCTTACGCCATTGACGATGTTCGTCGCCGTCGAGCATCTCCGGAATCCATTTGTACCCGGGTTCGGGATCGAAAACGCTGACCGCCCTACTCGAGAACGTCTTCGCATCTTGGTAGACAGCCATCATGTCCTCGTACCGGGTCACGATGTAGTGGGGCACGCCGAACTCGTTGCTGATAAGCGGCGCCTCATCGCGGAGCTGGTCGAACTGGGCTATCCATTCGCCCGCCGGTCGCGCCTCAAATGGGTTGATGGAGTGTACGGGGCAAGTGCCGGGTTTCTCTACGCTGGTCATGGTCTTCCTTTGCGTAAGGCGAAGTCGTCGGATTCGCCACGGGTCATGAGGTTGGGACAGCCACCACGTTCGCCTCGAACCTGGCTGATAGGTGAGTGGTGGAAGAGGCCGCCGAGAAGAAGCGGTCGATTTTGGTGGGTCAGCGCACCAGGGCGATGGCTCGCTCCGGGCAGGCGGCGACAGCTTCGTGGCCCTTGGCCTCGGCATCTGACGGCAGATCGACCTCAGCGCGTAGGGCGTAACCGCTGGCGTCGATGTCGAACAGGTCTGGATCAACCTGGTAGCAGCGTGCGTGCCCTGAACATTTGTCCAAATCGATGTGTGCCTTCATGTACTATTCTTTCCTCGTAGGGTGTGCGGACGAATCCGGTGATTTAGCGTCTGCCGCTGGCCCTCGTCAGCGAGTATCGATGCAACCTCCAAGCCGAATTGGCTTCTAACCGGATGCGACGGCCCAGGAGACGGTTTTGGTCTGCAAGAACTCGTCGAGGCCCGCCTCGCCCCACTCACGACCCAGCCCGCTCTGTTTGTAGCCACCGAAAGCCGCATGGGGGCTGATACCGCCACTACCGCCGTTGACGTTCACGAATCCGGTGCGAATGCGCTTTGCGATGCCGTACGCACGTGCTGGACTGTTTGCCCAGATGCCGGCTGCCAGTCCGTAATCGCTGTCGTTGGCAATGCGCACGGCCTCGTCATCATCGTCGAACGGGATGACCACGCCCACGGGACCGAAGAACTCACGCTGCGCGATGGTCATTGAGTTGTCGACGTCGACAAACAGGGTGGGTTCGACGAAGAACCCTTTGTCCAATCCCTGGGGCCGGCCTCCACCGAAGGCAATCGATGCCCCTTCTTCGACACCGATGCGGATGAGGTCCTCAACTTTGTGGCGTTGCGCCTCGCTACCCAATGGGCCCATGGCGGTGTCCGGCTCGGCGGGGTCGCCAACCTTCACGCCCGCAAGAGCGCCCTTGAGGATCGCGACGAGTTCGTCGTAGCGGGATCGATGGACCAACGTACGGGTCAGCAGTGCGCAGCCTTGGCCAGCATGAACAATCATGCCGCCGACCACGCTCGGAATGGCTTTCTGTAGGTCGGCGTCGTCGCAGATGATGTTGGCCGATTTGCCCCCGAGTTCGAGGACGACCTTCTTGAGCGTGGGCGATGCCTGCTCCATGACTTTCCTGCCGACTGTGTCCGATCCCGTGAAGCTCACCAGATCGACCTTCGGATTGGTGGTGAGCTCCACGGCACCGTCGAGATCCCCGTGCACGACGTTCAACACACCTGCCGGCAGTCCTGCCTCTTCTGCGATCTCTGCGATGACAAGTGCCTCCAGAGGAGTCGTCGGCGCCGGTTTGAGTACCGTGGTGCATCCCGATGCCAGCGCGGGCGCGATCTTCATGATGTTGAGGAAGAAGGGAAAGTTGTAAGCCGAGATCAGTGCGGCGACCCCCCACGGCTCCCGGAGTATGACTCCTTGTTCCATTCCGGTACCGATGTGTGGGGCGATGGGCTTCGCCAGCGGATACGAGGGCATCACTCGCTCGACCATGTCTCGGAAGTGCTGTATCGGAAAGCCGACCTGCACCGATTCTGCAACCGCCCGCGTCCCACCGGTCTCGGCGATGTTCAGTTCGACGAGGTCATCGAAACGCTTCTCCATCAACTCAGCCATGCGTCGCATGACAATCGACCGCTCCTGCATCGACATCTGGGGCCACGGACCCTCATCGAACGCGGTGCGCGCGGCGTCGATGGCCCGCACCATGTCGGTACGTGTACCTCGTGGAGCGGTTCCGATGACCTCTTCGGTCGCCGGATTGATTACCGGGAGGGTCTCGCCTGAGGACGGAGGGACCCATTCGCCGTTGATGTACAGATTGGAAAAGTCTTTTGTCATGATGATCCTCCAAAGAATGCCGACACGTGCTGCTGTGGCTCGGTGACAGGTCCAGATGCTGAGGGCGGGTGTTATGCGCTCGCGTACGGTGCGGTGTGCGGTAGGAGGGCTCCACCGTCGACCTTCAGCTGCAGACCAGTCACATAGCGCGACTCATCGGACGCCAGAAAGACGACGGCGTTGCTGACATCGACAGGCTCGATGTAGCCGATCGGCATCGGCTGCATGGCGGGGAAGGCGACTTCGGCGTCGTCGCGAGTCGGTGCTTCGAGATCCGGTCGGAACACGCGGTACATCGGGTCGCTCTGCAGCATGTCGGTGTTGCAGTTCGTCGGATGGACTGCGTTGACGCGAATCGACTCGGGTGCCAACTGGAGGGCGAGGTCGTGCACGAATCGGGCCACACCCTGTTTGGCGTGTGAGTATCCGGCACCACCGGGTCCCATGGCAGGGCTGTCGGTGGCACCCTTGACCATCGCCGCCACGGATCCGGTCGCGATGATCGAGGCGCCGGCAGACAAATGGGGATACGCCGCGCTGACGGTGTTGATCACGCCGACCAGGTCGACGTTGACGGCATCGAGGAAGGCTCCCTTCGAGATCTCCGCGCCCATTGGGCAGATACCGGCGTTCGCCACGACGATGTCGATCCGTCCGAGTTCGGCGATTCCGGCGTCTACCGCATCCCGCAACTGCGACGGTTCGCGTACATCGGCCCGGACGGCCACGCATCGCCGTTCTTCCTTCTCGACCAGACGCTGGGTTTCATCGAGGTCTTCCGGTGCCGCCAACGGATATTCGTTTGTTGCGATGTTCTCGCAGAGGTCCACCGCGATGATGTCGGCTCCCTGTGCCGCGAGCGCGATCGCGTGGCTTCGGCCCTGGCCCCGGGCCGCGCCGGTGATGAGGGCGACCTTGCCGTCGAGTTTTCCCATGTCGATTCCTTATGGCTGCTGGTGCGAGCGAGCGAGAGGCTAGCCGAGCCAGTGGTTCGCTGACGTATCTAACTAAGCACACCATGTGCTCTACCTCACTGTAGCGAACGAGAGAGAGCTTGTGAATAGGGCACGGCGTGATAGCTCGCTTTCGCGGCTGGAAGTCAATCCAGTGGGTCGAAATGGCGGTCCGCGAGCACGCCCATGGCGGGGCGCAGGACCTCGGTGCTCCTGGCCACCTGGCGGGCGAAGAAGCCGACTATCTGCGCGTCGGTCACCGACCCGGCTTGATGGGCCTGCGCCAGTGCGGCAATCGCGGTGGCGACATCCTCGTGATCCTGCGGAAGGATCTGCCGGATGTCTTCGAGATCGGCGGCTTCTTCGGCCTCCTTATACCGGTCGGATTGCCGCAGATACTTGAGGATGCGTGCCAGCCCCTTGCTGCGGGAGATGACGAAGTCATCGGTGCTGCGCGGAACGATGATCTGCCGAATCTGTTCCAGCGCAGCGTTATACAGCCAGTCGTCGGGTCCGGGCGGTGCGTCGAGCTCGGCGGGGTCGTCGACAGTCAGACCGAGAACGTCGGTCAAGGCTTCGATGAGTAGTCGCCGGTGTAGCAGTCCGTAAGCGAGCTGATTGCCGACCTCGGACAGCGGTGAGCGGTCGGAGTCGAGTTTGTGGCCGAGTATCACGACTCTCAGCTCGGCAAACACGCGGTAGTAACGGATTCGCGACAGATCGATGTCCCATGATACGCAATCGGCATAGTCGGTCAGGCGATCCCGCAAATTGGTGAAAGGCTCCTGCACCGCGCGCAGCGACACCCACGCGAGGTCGTCGTGGGGGTCGCCGAGATGGCCCATCTCGAGGTCGAGTACCGCGGTGACACGGCCGTTTTCGTACAGAAAGTTTCCGGGGCCGGTGTCTCCCTGAACGATGACAACCGGCCCGGACGCTGCTGGCCTGTTCCGGCGCAGCCAGTCCAGGCCGAGATCGATCAGCGGGTCGTCCTCCGCACTGCTTCCGCGATAGATGGCTTCCCACACATCGATCTCATGGTCGACCAGTTCGCGTAGATCCATATCGGCGTTCTGGTCGGGCAGGTCGAGTCGGTGGGGATCCACGCAGTGCATTGCCGCGAGTGTCCTCATGAACTCCGAGGCCACCGAGACCCGTTCGCCTTCGTCGGTCAGCGCGGAGAACCAAGGGTGGCCGGTCACCCGTGTGGAGAGAATGGCCTGCTCGGTGGGATGTACTCCGATGACGTGTGGCATCGGTATCCCGGTACCGTTGAACGCCTCGTAGAGCTTCGCCTCCCGGTGAAGTGTGAAAGGGTCCCCTTTCTCCTCCGGGGTCTCGCGGTCGTAGCGCAAGAACAGGGGAATGGCGCGGCCATCGTGGGTGACGCTGTCCACGTACCAGGCCTCGCGCCGGCCTCCGCCGGGTCTGCGTTCGACCTTGACCACTTCGGAGTCGGTGATCCTGCTTATCCAGGAGACAAGCGCCGTATCAAGGCTGATGTCGTCTGGGTTGGCTTGGCCGGTCACGGTTCTCCTTCGTTTGCGGACCGGCCCGACAGCCGACCACGAGATGTATTACCAATATAACTATGAGTCGCACTTGCCGGGTCCGAACGCGTGGGCTGGTTGGTTGATGGTCGAAGACGTTGGCTGGAAATGTCGCTGTTCCGCCGGCGACGGCTCCCGCCTTGGTTCGGTCAGACGATCACAGGCCTGATTGCGGCCGGTGAAAAATGGCGAGCTGCAGACCTGCTGCAGCGAGTCCGAATCCGGTAGCCAGTGCAGTGGATATACCCGGCCTCAGCTTGTCATCGATCCCCAAGGCTCGGTCGATGCTCAGGCGTCCGGGCCCGATGGCTGCCAGTGCAGCTGCGGCACACGAAAGGTTCGCAACGTACTCCCAGCCTTCGGACGTGATGAAAAAGCCGTTCTGCATGTGGACCGAGCGTGCGGCTACGGCCATGGTGCCAATGACCGCCGAGCAGGCTAGCGGGGTGGCGCCCCCGACGAGTACGGCGGCTCCGGCTCCGGTTTCGATGACCGCGGAAGTGCGGGCCTGGGCGGAGGGCAGGCGGAAGCCGATGGACTCGAACCAGGAGGATGTTCCTGCCAGGCTGCGCCCATGCATTACGCCATGAGCGATCATCGTTCCGCCGATGGATACCCGCAGGAGGATTTGGGCCAGCGGGCGATCTGACGCCTTGGGCGAGAATAGCGGCATGTCACCGTTCCGTTCCTTGGTTGGGTTGATGCGTAGGAGTCGAACGCCGCCCGGTGTGACGGTGGCCGGACGAATGAAACACATTGTCTGCATTGTGCTTCCGTCAGATGTTGTGATCGCACGCCGCCGCGGACCGTTGGCTTCGAGTGCAGGGTGCAACCTGCGGTCGGCAGTTCGTGTCCTCGCCGGTCCGTCGCATCGTCATATGATACCTAGTACACTATGTGTGGATAGGCAACCGTGTTCTGCGATACGAGCGGTCGCTCGTATTGCAAAACGGCTTCGCGTGGATGTGGATCGGCATCAGGGAAGGGCCGCGGTCGTGCCCGCCGCGGCGTCGGGAATCGGTGCCGCCAAGAGTCTGTATGCCTGACCCGCGGCCACGGGGTGTCGTCATGTTCACTCGTTACCTGGACGTGGACCATGCGCACAAGGGCATCCGTCGCAACGCCGTCTGTCCCGGTCTGGTGAACTTCGAACTGGGAGGCGTCAAACAGGCTTACGAGCTGGAGGGGCCGGTCGATCGCCGATTGGGCGGGTTACCGATCCGATCATCTATCCCGAAGGCACCCCGATCGCAACTAGACACAAGCCATCACCGCGCGTGCGGTCGGGGGCATCACATCGCCGCAAGAGGGGAGATCATGAACGACGGGTTCAGCTGGCACTACGGAATTCGACGCCGACGGCATCGGGTGAACCGCAGTGGAGCTGCGAAGTGACCGACTAAGTGGGGAGTGGGTCCGAGTTGGGCTTGCGCGTGGGGACAGCACGTTGACAGTCGGATCAGTCGAACGGTCTTTCCCGTGCTGCCGCGCGTCCGACCGCACGGGAAACAGACATTCCCGGGATGGTGCCCGATATCAGAAGTGCTGTGTCCCGCCGTCGACGGAGATTTCCTCGGCAGTGACGAACGACGCCTCGTCGCACGCGAGGAACGCGACGACACCTGAGATCTCCTCGGCCTCGGCAGAGAACCGGTTCAGGAACGTCGTTCCCATGCCTGCGAGTCGCGGGTTCGCCTCATTGGTCTGCTCGATGCGCGCAATCATCTGCCCCGACCCCATCGGAGTGTTCACCGCCCCGGGGTGGACTGTGTTGACGCGGATGTCGTACTGGCCGAGTTCGGCTGCGAATGCCCGGGACATTCCCACGAGTGCGTGTTTGCTCGTCGAGTAGTGAACCATAAAGGGCTGCACCTTCTTTCCTGCCAGGGAACTGATCAGGACGATAGAACCGCCCCCGCCGTCGATGAGATGTTGTGCCGATGCGGTGACCGTGTTCCACACGCCGGTCACATTGATGTCCATGACGTCCTGAAAGCTCCTCGGGGTCACTTCGTCCCAGGTCTCCGGGATGCAGATCCCGGCGTTGGCAACAACCACGTCCAGACGTCCGAGAGCGGCGACTCCGTCGGCGACGGCACGCTTCAGGCCTTCGAGGTCGCGAGTGTCGCAGCGAGACAGCAGTGCTTCCACGCCCTGTTCCTCGACCAGGCGCCGGGTCTCGTCGAGGTCGTCCTCGGTTGCCGAGTCATACGGCACACCGGGCAGTGGGCCCGCGAGGTCGACGCCGACGATATGCGCGCCTTCGCTCGCGAGTCGAACCACGTGCGCCCGTCCCTGACCACGGGCTGCGCCGGTGATGAATGCGACCTTGCCAACCAGCCGCTTTGATGGATGTGCCATTGATGCTCCTCTCGCAACCGCGCCATCAAACTTCGCCGGCGCTTGTGCCCAGCGACGTGCGCTACGACCGCGGCGCCGTCAGCGCCATACTCAGTATAGATAGTGCACGTAGTAATATGACGACGCTCGGACGCGCCGTGGCCCCGTATAACGGCGTCGCTGCCTCTGGCGTCTCGCCAATGAAGAGTGATGCATCGGATGAGAGGTTGGCTCGATGGGCAAACCTCGAGGAGGTTTTATGAACGTGCAAAGTGAACCGCGCTGGATCATCGATACGCGATCGGCGGCTGGGGGCGAACGGCGAGCGATTTACTTTGTCAGGGACATATCTGTGCGTGGGCAGGTCCGAACGGCACGCCTTCGCGCTTCGGCGCTCGGGTGGTATCGGGCGTTTGTCAACGGCGACGATCAGACCGGTCCGGCACTCGTACCTCGATGGACTCCGTTTGACCAGTACGTCGAATTCCAGGACTACGACGTCACCACCACTCTGGTGACGGGAAACAACCGGATCGGACTAGTCCTCGGCGACGGACGGTACAGAGGCGGTCTAGGCGCGTTCCAGCACGACAGTGTTTACGGCGATCGCCTTGCCGGATGGGCCCAGCTGACAATCGAGTACGTCGACGGGACACGGGACGAATACGTTACGGACACCACCTGGAAGGTGGGCGCGGGACCGATTGTGCGCAGTGACCCCATGGCAGGAGAAGTCGTAGACCTTCGCGTGCCCAGCGCGCTCGACCCGGCAACGGTTATCGGGGGGTTTCCGCATGCGGCGGTCACGCCGAGCGGGGCGCGCCAGCTGATCGCCGAGGAGGTGGAGCGCGTCACCGAGATCGGTCGGCTTTCCGCGGCATCGATTATTCGCACGCCGTCTGGGAAGCAGTTGGTCGATTTCGGTCAGAACGCGTCTGGCGTGGTGCGTATCAGGCTCTCTGGGCCGCCGGGACGAGTGGTCCGCCTAAACCATGGCGAGATCAAAGGCGCCGACGGTGAACTCGATATCAAATATCTGACTCCGTTTCGCGCCTGGCCCCACAAGCCGCAAACCGATCAGGTCACATTGGACGGGCGGACCATGTGGTGGCAGCCTTGGTTTACAATCCACGGATTCAGGTTCGTAGAAGTGGAGGGTCTCGACGCGAACCTCACCTCGGAAGATATCGAATTTGTCGTGCTCTCGACGGCATTGGAAGAGACCGGGTCGTTCACGGCGTCCGACCCGCGGTTACAGAAGCTGTATGAGAACGTGCGCTGGTCGATGCGCTCCAATTTCACTGACACACCGACCGATTGTCCAACGAGAGAGCGGTCCGGCTGGACCGGTGACGCACAGGTCTTCGCCGCTGCGGGGACCGTCTTTGCGGATATCGACGCGTATTTCCGTCGATTCTTACGAAACCTCGCAGCCGAGCAGCTGCCCGACGGGCGCATGCCGATATATGCCCCAGCCGAAGCTTCGGAATTCTCCGGCGGCATGGCCAGAACCACCCGCATGTTGTCCGGTTCTGCCGGCTGGGGCGACGCTATCGTCCTCATCCCTTGGACTCTGTACTCCTACTATGGCGACACCACTGTGCTTGAGTCCTCCTACCCGGCCGCCCAGCGCTGGATTGACTTCCTGGGCAACCGGGCGGCGGCGCCGAGCCGCAGAAAGCGTGGTCGCCGAGGCCGAGTGTCGGCCCACCATGAGCAGTTTATCGTGGAGAAAGGGTTCGACTGGGGAGAATGGATGCGCCCCGGCGAGTCTTTCCTTTCATCGGCAGTCGATTCTTTTCGCCGTTCCGGCGCGACCGTCGCTACCGCGTATTACGAGCATTCCGCCCGCGTCCTGGGAAAGATAGCGGGCGTGCTGGAACGCACAGACGACGAACGCCGGTATACTGACCTTGCAGACAGCATTCGCCTCGCATGGCGAGAGGCATACCTCGGACCTGACGGTCGAATCGGCATTGACCGTCAGGACGATTACGTCCGCGCCCTCGCCTTCGGACTCCTCGACGAACAGGAGAGGCCCGCGGCAGCTGCCCGGCTCGCCGGACTGGTCATCGCAGCGGACTACCACCTCGGAACCGGCTTTCTATCGACTCCGATGTTGTTGGACACACTTAGAGACAACGGTTACGCGGACGTCGCTTACCGACTGTTGCTGCAGGAGACCACCCCGTCGTGGCTCGACCAAGTTAACCGCGGCGCGACCACCACCTGGGAAACCTGGGAGGGCTACACGAAGAGAGGTAGTGCGGCAAACAGCCACAATCACTACAGCTTCGGCGCAGTGGCACGATTCCTGGTTGAACACGTTGCCGGCGTCGCCCCGGGGAAAGCAGGATTCGAAACAATCGAGTTTCGGCCCGGTCTCGAAAGTGGACTGACCTCCGCCGCAGCCGCGGTCGGAACGCCCCGCGGTACCGCGTCGATCGCTTGGCGCAAAACCGTCGGACACTTTTCGGTACATGTTGTCGTACCTCCAGGGGCGCTCGGGAAACTCGAAATATCCAGCGAGTCACACCTGCTCACAGAGGGTGAGCACGACCTCCACGTCACAATCCACGGCACACTTGTCAACTCGCGAGATGCCCCATAATCGCGCCAACCGTCCAGGGCTCACGTAGATGGCCCCGGTGGTGGTCGATCTCACCACCCCGCGACGCCGAGCCGCCCCTTTTGGCTGCCGCCGACGGCTGGTCCATGTTGAGCAGGGTCGGGCCGAATTTGGCTATCGGTGCCGATGCAGCCTCTGGCGTGGTCGTCGCCGAGCGAAAATGACCGCATCAGGATGCATTTGGTGCACATGGTTCTAGGTCGTCGGAACATGGTCGCGTGTCCTGCCGCGATCAGCGGGTCCGCTGTGACGATCGAGGACGCGGCCTCGGTGTCTGGTCCGCTCGACGCCGATCACCTAGTGAACCTGTCCCTGCTGATCCGCTGCGACTTCAGCGACCAGCTGCGTGGACGACGGTGGCGAAAGCGGCGGTCAAAGTGACGTGAGCGGTGACCGAGGGCGGGTGCTGCAGGACCCAGATATCACGGATCAGTCCGAATTGAATACGGCTCCGTTGTGAGCCGGCACACAAGATGGCGATCGATCTGCGCGAGGACTGTGGATCAGCAGACTCGAGGGCAACCAACCGATCGACACCTCGGGGAGTCGGAGGCGTGTCCGGGGTCGCGACGACGCGGGTCGCAAACGCCGTGATCTCGGTGCCGACACCCACGCAGCGGCCGTGTGACCGGACCTCGACGCGATCGGCGAGCGCTGCCATCAACCGACCGGCGTCACCGCGAGTACAAGAGCGGTGGTTCGAATCGGTTTGCTTCCGGTGCACATGAATGAGATCGAGTGCCGACACCACGGGGTGGGTCACGTCGTCGATTGGCCGCCGGCGGGAGGTCTCCACGAGGACTGTAGCCACCATCGCCAGAACGCCGAACGGACTTACGGAGGTGTGGCCAGCTCGACGACTCAGCCCTGTCACCACCCAGGGATTACCTCTGCGCGGCACTCCACAAAGACCGGTGTAAGAGTCGCTGTAGCGACTGGCACCAGTCTCTTACCGGCCGCGGACGGGTCCGCCGCGGCGTCCTGCCGTCGGATCGTGGCGCCGGCGGATGCCACTTACCGGTTTCGCCATTGTGGCCTGCGCTTCTCGCCGAACGCGGCCACTCCCTCGAACATGTCTTCGCTGACCATCAGTTCGTCCATTGCGTTGCAGTGGTGTGCGACGGCGTCGAGCGTATCCGGGATCGCGGCGGTGTCGTTCATGACCGCCAGGGAGACCCTGACAGATGTCGGCGAACCTGCCATGATCTCTCGCGCGAGTGCGCGGGCCTCGTCAAGCACCGACCCGGGAGATGAGACACGGTTGATCACGCCGTACGCGAGGCCTGTTTCCGCGGTGATCTGCTTACCGGTGAGAATCATCTCGGTCGCGAGCTTTTCGGGCACCATCCTCGGCAACCGCACAAGTCCTCCGGCGCCGGCGACGAGTCCGACATTCACCTCGGACAGGGCGAAGCGTGCTGATGGGTCGGCCACGACCAGGTGGCAAGCCAGAACGATCTCGAACCCGCCACCCATGGCGAAACCGTTGACGGCGGCGATAACCGGTTTGGTCATATGGCGGCGGGATGTGAGGCCGGCGAAGCCGTTCTTGGGAACCCACATCGGCTTCCCGCTCGCCGAGTAGCGCAGGTCGTTGCCGGCGCTGAACGCCTTGTCTCCGGCGCCGGTGAGAATCGCCACCCATAGAGCAGGATCGTCGAAGAACGCGGTGAAGACCTCGTCGAGTTCGTCGTTCGCCCGCGGCGTCAGCGCATTTCGCGCTTCGGGTCTATCGATGGTGACCTCGAGGACGTGCTCGTCGCGGTGTACGGTCACGAACTCATAATCCGATCGCAGTCGTGCCTTCCGGTGCGGTAGCCATTTATCCGCGGCGGCGCGATCGGTGGTGATGCGGTTTCCCTGAGCGATGGATCTGACGTATGCCGCTTGTCCTATCGCTTCACCGGACTCGAGTAACGACAACATCGCTTCGTCGCCGTCGAGGGTGGTGGCGAGGAAGCGCCGACCGTCGACGAGGCGTCCGACGACGACACCGAGTTTTCCTGCGCGACCGTGCTTGATGGTGTACGTCTCGATGGTGACCGCCCCATCGGCGACGGTCGCCACGTCAACTCCGCGGGCTTCGTCGAGTTCAGATTGGATCCGCGCGCTGCTGTCTTCTCGCCAGGCCGTAGGCGTTGTGGAGTACACGGCCGCGGAGTATTTGCTCAAGGTGCCGCCGTTGGCGCCGACGAAACCGAAGCTTCCGGGCTCGCGGCGTAGCCGAATCACGGTCTCGGCGAGCGCGTGCATCGAATAGTTGTTCCCGGCACCGCCGAAAAAGGGCAGGCCACCGGTGACAGTGAGTCCACGAGGATCGTCGGGATCGATCCCGAGCCGATCGATGACGTTGAAGACCGCGATCGGAAAGCAGCTGTACAGGTCGATGGTAGCCAGCCCGCCGACGTCGATACCCGCTAGTTCCAACGCGTGCTCGGAGGCCCGCGTGGCCGCCGGGCTGCGACTGAGATCGGGTCGCTCGA
Organism: Gordonia sp. KTR9; assembly: GCF_000143885.2. Lineage (NCBI taxonomy): Bacteria > Bacillati > Actinomycetota > Actinomycetes > Mycobacteriales > Gordoniaceae > Gordonia > Gordonia sp. KTR9. The sequence continues at coordinate 3,256,766 of NC_018581.1, read as the reverse complement.
GAAGCGGCTTCTCCACGAGGTCGGCGTGCCCGTGGATAAACACCCACTTCTCAGAGGGGATGTGCAACTCGCGTGCCGCCTCCACGGAGGTGATGATCACGGCGGCCGCCTGATTGACCTGGTCGCGTGCAACGACGAACCGGGGGTACGGGTCGGCGATCATTCGGTTGCGATCTGACACAGTCGCCAATTCGTCGGCAGTACGTTCGACGGGCGCGGCCGAAAGCGGGTTCCTGGCAGCCACTCGCGAGAACGGGGCGAAAAGCTCACCCATTGCACCCGCATACTCACGGGTCGACATGCCCAACCGGGCTCGGCGGGCATTCTCGAAGAGGGCGTACTGACTGGGTGCATCGGTGAGTCCGTGCGTGCTGTGGTATCGGCGAACAAGGCCGCTCAGGCCGTAGCCTCGATCTTCAAGCTGCCCGCCGCGGCGCTCGCTGAAGTCCGGCTTGTTCTCTGCGGTGGCGAGTTGACGCACCGTGGAGATTGCTTCGGATCCCACGATCAGCGCGACATCGCTGAGTTCCTCGAGCGCGATGGCGCGACTGAGCTCGGTGACGAGGTGTTGGGGCGACTGGCCGCCGCCCACCTCGAGGATCGCGTGAGCAGGGTCCGCCCCGATCCGATCGGCGACCGATCGCGGAAAGTTGTCAGATCGTCCGAGCGGTGCCGGTGCTCTCGGCGTCGAGTTCTCGAACTGCCGAATACCGGCCACCGTGCCGATCCGGTCGATCAGGGAGCGCTGGTCGCATCCGGCGTCGTCGAGCGCGGCAGCTGCGGCCGCGGCGGCGAGACCGACTGCGGACAACCCTTGATAGTTCCCGTCGTCGATGCGCTCTGCGAACTGGCCGACGCCGACTATCACGGGTGTGCGCGGATCGAGTGATTCCAGCGATTGCATTACAGCTCCTTACCTCGGTCTCAGGCTCGCCAGGTGATTACGGCATCAAGTGCCTCGATGGTGTCCCCGTCCACACGCAGTGGATTGACCTCGAGCGACTCGAGGTCGTCGCCGAGTGCATAGGCCAGATTGCCGATGTCGGCCACCACCGCAGCCAATGCGTCCAGGTCCGCAGGAGCAGCGCCACGCACACCGTCGAAAATGGCGGATCCGCGCAGGCTGCTCAGTAATGCGCGGGCCCGGTCGACAGAGATCGGGAGGGTCGCCAGCGCAGAATCGGCGAGAACCTCGACGAAGATGCCGCCGATGGCCACGGCGAGAATCGGCCCCCACTGTGGGTCGCGCACGACGCCGACGAGTAGCTCCGTTGCCGCAGAACGCATGGGGGAAATGAAGACCCCCTCGATAGCGGCGTCGGGCACCTCCCGGGCGGCGTTGCTCACTGCGGCGAATGCTTCGGCGACATCGTTGTCACCCAGGATGGACAGACGGACGCCGCCGATGTCGGTCTTGTGGAGAATGTCGGGCGAAACGATCTTGATCGCTACCGGAGCTGCGAGTTCCCGCGCGACCTCGACTGCCTCGTCGGCGCTTGTGACGAGGTGTGAAGGGACCACCGGTATACCGGCATCAGCCAATACGGCGCGCGCAGCGGCTTCTGACCAGGAACCGACTCGCTCCCCGCGTACGTCGACCTTCGGGATCGCAGCGGGTTCTTCTTCCTTCGCGGCGGTAGCCTGCGACCACCACGCAATCCTCTGCAGCGCCACCACTGCCTGTCGCAGGCCGCCGACAGCGGTCGAAATCCCGGTCTTGGTCATCACCGTCCGAGTGATGTCGGTGATCGGTTGCATGACCTGGTTCACCACGACCACGGGGGTGTCGGACTGCGCTGCGCCGATCGCCTCCAGCATGTGACCCCCGGCGTAGGGCCCGTTCGTATCCTCCCACGGGAGTCCGGTGATGACCGCCACTGCACCGATGCTCGCGTCCGCCGACATCGCCTCGATTGCTCGGGTGAAGATGCTCGGGTCGAACACCGCCGCTCCTGTGACATCCAATGGGTTCTGCACAGTGCCGTAGTCCGGCATAATTCGTTGCAAGGCCGTTTCGGTGTCCTTGCTGAGGGCGGGCAGCGTGGCGCCGACGTCCTGTGCACGATCTGCCACGATGTCGCAGGCCCCTCCGGAGATCGAGACGACTCCGATACCGGGCGCGCGAAGTCGGCCAGTTCTCGCGGCGGTACCTGCGACGATCATCATGTCTTCGATGGAGTCGACTCTGATCACGCCGAGCTCGCGAAACACCGCGTCGATGGTGCGGTCATCCCCGACGAGTGCGCCTGTATGGGCCGCCGCGGTACGGGCGGAGAGTTCGCTGCTGCCTGCTTTGAGCACGACAACCGGTTTGCTGGCAACGGCCGCCCGACGTGCCGCCTCAGCGAACACGACGGGGTCTCGGACTGTCTCGAGGAAGATTGCGATCGCCTTGGTGTGATCGTCGTCGACGAGGAAGTCCAGGGCATGGCCGGCGGTGATCATCGCCTCGTTGCCGAGCGTGACCAAGTAGGACAGGTCGGCATCCGCCTGATGTGCGAAATCGACCATTGCGCTGGCGCTGGCGCCCGACTGGGACAGCAGACCCACGTGGCCGGCGACGCGCGGCAGGTTGGGTATAGGTGTGACAGGCACCTGATCGATCAGGTTGGCGAAGCCGAGGTGATTTGGGCCCAGCAGGACCATGCCCAGGTCCTCAGCGTGCTGGACGAGTACGGCCTCCGCCGCACGGCCGGACAGACCCGCCTCGCCGTAACCGGAGCTGAGGATCACCGCGTTGCTGATCCCTGCCTCGGCCGCCTCGGTCATGGCATCGAGGGTCGCGGCCTGAGGAACCATCAAGAATGCGACGTCAACGTCTTCGCCGATGTCTTTGCAGCTCCGCACCGAAGGGCGACCGTGGACTTCCACGCCTCGGCGATTGACGAGAAAAGTGTTTGCGCTGTACCCGAATTCGACAAGGTTGCGGTAGGCGGACGCGGAAAATCCTGACTTGTCGGATGCGCCGACGAGTGCCACGGTTTGCGGCCGGAACAGGGATCGTAACCGATCAGGGGTGATGGGAGTTCGAGACATTGGGCAAGTCCCTCCTGCTGGACGTTTGTCGACGCCCGAGCATTGATGACATTTTAGATTGATCTACATCGGTGACTCAGGTGAATGTCAGAACTGGCTTGATCACCGCATCGCGCATTCCTGTGATCGCGTCGTTGATCTGCTCGAACGGGAACACGTCGATGAGTTTTTCGACTGGGAACTTTCCCTCTCCATGCCAGGCGAGTAGTAGAGGGATCATCGAGTGAGGATCGGAGTCCCCTTCGATGGACCCCCGGATTGACTTGCCACTGTTGATCAAGTCGGCGATGTTGATGGTGATCTCAGGCGTACCGATACCGACAGTTACCAGCGTTCCCAAGGCACGGAGAGCGGCAGCGGCGCTCGCGATGACTGTAGGGACAGCGGTGGTGTCGAGGGCGTGCGTCGCACCGCCGCCGGTGATCTCGACGATCTGATCGACCAGATTGCCATCGGCGCCGTCGAGTACATGGGTGGCGCCGACGTCCAGGGCGATCTCTCGGCGACGCTGTGACAAGTCCACTGCGACGACCGTCGGCGCTCCTACGGCCCGGGCTGCCATGATCGCTGCCATCCCGACACCGCCGGCCCCGAAGACCACTACCGCAGAGGAAGAGTCGGGCCTGAGTACGTTGACGACCGATCCCGCACCCGTCTGAAATCCGCAACCCATCGGCGCCGCGATGGTCAGATCCACTTCATCGGCAACGACTACGACGTTCTCGCGGGTGGCGATCGCGTGACGGGCGAAGCTCGACTGCCCGAAGAACGAGGAGTAGACGGGAGACCCGTCAACGCTCACGGTGCTGGTGCCGTCGGTACGGGAACCAGAAGCGTTGAGGACAAGGAAGTTCTCGCAGTATGCCCGGTTTCCGGCGATGCACTGTGGGCAGGTTCCGCAACTGTTGTAGCTGACGAGAACCTTGGCGCCGACGGTGACATCGGTGACCGCGGCGCCGACCGCCTCGACGATCCCGGCGCCCTCGTGTCCGTAGAGGGCAGGCGAGTTCACTGCTGAGAACTCTTTGAACGACACGTCCGTATGGCAGATGCCTGCTGCTTCGATGCGAACCAGCACTTCCGTGTCCTGCAGGGAGGCGAGGTCGACTTCGGAGAGAACGAAAGGCGTTCCCGGACCGTGGGAAAGTGCCGCGATTGTGCGCATATGAGCTTCTTCCTCGGTGTCGTTGACGGGGCCGCGACGTTGCCGCTGACCGGCGCAGGCCGAGCGGCCATGAATTTCGGGTGTCATCTTCTGTCTCGGACGCGCTGCTGGACACGGGATGAGACCGGGGTTTCGGGAGGTCACGAAGATGCGGTGCGCATCTCGATCTCGACCTTGGCCTGCGAAATCATCGCTGCGAGTGCGTCGGCCTCCACCTCGCCGGCGGGTGGCATGGCGAATTCGGCTGTGCCACGGGCGCGTTCACTCGTCGCGATGGTGCGAAGATGACTGAAGGTGGTGAATCCGGTGTATCCGGTGTAGGCGCCCAGGCCGCTGCGCCCTATGCCTCCCGACGGGGCGCCTTCGACCCCCCAGTGCGCTCCGATGTCGTTGCGGGTTACGCCACCTGAGGTCGTGCGCTCGATGTACCTGCGGTAAGAGGCGTCGTCGGGTCCGAACCAGTAGGCCGCAAGTGGGCTGGGTTTGTGCACGATGTAGTTGATTGCCTCATCGAGGTCGTCGTACGGGTAGACAACGATGACCGGTCCGAAAATCTCGTCTTCTGCGATTGCCATGTCGGCGGTCACGTCGAGCAGGATCGTCGGCGCGATCCGCCGGGTTTCGCGATCGGGGAGCCTATCCGACTCAGTGGCGTCGCAGATGGTGATGCCGGTCGCTCCTTTCGCGACTGCGTCATCGACAAGGCCTCGGATTCGGTCGAAGTTCCGTTCGTTGATGAGCGATGTCACTGCAGGATCATCGGCGAACGTGGCGAAGAAACGCCTGACGACGCGGGTGTACTCGTCGACGAAGGAATCCATGAGGTCACGCGGCACGAAGACGTAGTCCGGACACAGGCACACCTGTCCGCCGTTGAGGAGACGAAAGGAGGCTATGCGGGTCGCGGCTTGCTCAAGATCGGCGTCGGGAGAGATGACCACCGGGTTCTTGCCGCCGAGCTCGAGGGTCACCGGAACGAGATTCCGGCCCGCCGACTCCGCGACCATCGCGCCGACCCCTGGTGAACCGGTGAACAAGATGTGGTCGAATCGAAGGTTGGAGAAGGCCTGTGCCGTTCCGATCCCTCCGGTGACCACAGTGACCTCTGAAGGGTCCATCGAGCCGGCAACAGCACGCGCGAACGCCTCCGCTGTGCGTTCAGGAATGTCGGAGAACTTGATCATGACCCGGTTGCCGGCTCCCAGAGCCTCGATCGTCGGCGCCGTCACCAAGCCGACCGGGAAGTTCCACGGTCCGATGACACCAACCACTCCTTTGGGACGGGACTGGATGAATGTCGGGGTGCCCGCGCTGTCAGATCCCTCGACGGCGCGATCCTGCATCCAGTCGACAAGGTTGGCGCGCACAATTGAAGCGGTCCGGATGGCACCCACGATGTCATTGGCGAGATTGGCCAACCGAGAGCGATTGCCAAAGTCGGCATGGAGAGCTTCGGCGATCTCGTCGGCGGCGCCCAACACCGCACCCACGAATCGGTCGATACGGTCGAGTCGCGTCTGCAACGTGGGTGGACCTTCTTCCCGGAACCCGGCGCGCAACCCGGACAGGGCCTCGCCGAGCGCTTGCGGGGAAGGATCGTGCATCCAGCCAGCGGTCTCGTCGACAGCGGTCATAAAAGATCAATCCTTTGCTCGAGCTCGGCGCTCGCGGAATCGCAATTCGTTCTGGGCCCAACATGAGCCGGAAGGTCCGCGACGGTGGCGACCGCCGGGGTTCGTCATTACTGAACGCTGACGTTCGGGATGTGTTCACAACGCTATACTGAACGCATACGTTCGGCAATACACGAGTTGAGATCATGGCAAGATCGGTCTCTATGAAGAGCGGTGTTCCCAGTGGTCGTCGTCGGGATCCCGACGTCGACCGGCGGGTGTTGGCAGCGGCCTTGGAAACCTACGGGAAGCGCGGCTGGGGCGGTTTCAGCGTCGAGGCCGTCGCCAAGCAGGCCGGCGCCGGTAAGGCATCGATCTACCTGCGATGGCCGACGAAGGAGGACCTTCTCGTCGACGCCCTCCACCAGCTGGGTAGCTCGAAGTATGTCGAAACCGGCGATGTTCGAAGCGATCTGTTGAGCCTCGCGACGCAATTGCTACAGCAGTACCTCAGTGACGAGGGACACGCAGCAATGCGACTAGCCGTTGAGACAGAGCAGATTCCGGCCGTGGCCGAAGCGTGGAGCAAGCTGCGAGAGTCGCAGATCTTGGCCGCGCGCCGTCTCGTCCGCAACGCGATCGATCGCGGCCAGCTGCCAGAATCCACATCTGTGACGCTGCTCCTCGATCTGTTGTGCGGGGCCACCACGATGCACGTTCAGGCAACCCCGCCGCGTATGAGACACCACATCCTTGCCGAGATCGATGACTACGCGCGGAGACTCGTCGACTTCTTGCTCACAGCCGTACGTGCTGACGAAGGACTAGTCGCAGACCACGGACCCGATCCATCCGCGGCTTGATCGACCTGACGACCGCAGAGTCGGTCGGGCTGTTGCTGTGCGCACTAGGGCCTCGTGATGGGTCTCGGCCCAGCCGACTGACCAGTCACGCTCAATCGCTACGTCGGCATCTACGGCACCCGGTGCGGCGGGACAAGCCCATGCGACTTGCCAGGTACCGGACCGCCGACCAGGACCTCTATTTGAAAGCAGACTCCGGTCCCCATGGCGGTCGGGGTTGCTCTATGCTGGGTAGACCGATGGTGCTAGCCCTTCGCGTCCGTCTGGTTGTGGTCACCGGTTACAACAGGCGCTCCCCATTGACGTTCGGTGCGGGTCGGCGGTATCACGGTGCCGGTCAGTGCTCCTCTTGGCGAGCGGCCGTTCGCAGCGGGGAAGTGGGGCGAGGCCAAGCCGGGGCGTTGAACCCGGCTGACCCAAATTCCTCGCAACCCCGCAGTGACCCGGTTACTAGAGGCTCAATCCTCGATGGCATCGATCAGCCCCCAGGACAGTGCTTGCGAGGCATCGATGTCGGCGCCGGTGACGAATAGGTGAAGCGCCCGCCATCGCCCGATCCGGCGGGGCACGCTCACGGTGCCGCCGGCGCCGGGGATCAGGCCCATCGACACCTCGGGGAGCAGGAGATGCGTGTCCGGGGTCGCGACGACGCGGGTCGCGAACGACGGGATCTCGATACCGGCACCCACGCAGTGACCGTGTAGCCGTACCTCGACGCGATCGGCCAGCGCAGCCATCAGCCGACCTGCCCCACCGCGGGTGCGGACGAGATGCGCGGTGGTCGCGTCGGGCATGTGACCGAATTCGTCGAGGTCCCCCCCGGCGCAGAACGAGGTGCCCGCCCCGTCGAGGACCAAACGGCCGATCGTCGCGTCGGCGATCGCAACCCGCAACGCTTCCACGAGCGCATCGCGCAGCGCCGTGCCGTAAGCATTGCGGCGCTCGGGCCGGTTCAAGGTAATGCGCAAGGTGTCGTCGACGCGGTCGAGCAGGACGGGGTCGAGCGCGGGCGGCGGGAGTGGCCGGTTCTGGGCGCGTCGCGCGGCCAGCCAGCGGCCGAACTCGGGACCTCCTTGCAGTGTCGAGTAAGCAAACGACTCGACATCGAGGGCACGGATCGGGTCGAGTGGTTCGGCTACGCGAATCACCTGTGCGACAACCAGAGCCGCCGTCGGGCATTGTCGGACGGCGTCGAGGAAACCGGCGAGTGCGAGATCCACGTCCTCAGCGCCGACGACTTCACGGTGGTCCGCTTCCGGTGCGTAGGTGAGATCTAGCGCCGACACCACGGGGTGGATCGCGTCGTCGATCGGTCGGCGAGAGGTCCCCACGAGGATGACCTCTGAAGCGCATGCGCGCTGCGCGGCTTGCGCGATGTGCCCGCTCACCCCGACAGGGATGTCGAGATCCACCACTACCACCGGGTCGGCAATCGTGGCCTCCGACCCGAAGAGTTCGCCGCCCGCCATGATCGGTGCGCCGGCGAGCTCGTCGATTGAGATGCGGCGGGTGTCCATATCCGTTGCCCTCCTGGTTGTCCGTGCGGACGGTAACATCTCCCTGTGCCCGGCGATGCTTCTCATGACCCCTTGGGTGCTTGGGCCGCAAGCGGGATACCGCATCTGACCGGTCGGTCCGACGGGCCACCGATCCTGCCCCTCGGCGACGCGGCGGTACAGGCGCGTCGCCTGACGGACTGGGTGCGCGCGGCGAGCGGCGGGTCGGTGGATCTCGACGGAGCCGCCCTGCTCGCCGAACGGGCGGCGCTCACCGGATTTCGCCGGTGCGGTGCCGTCACGCCCGGCGGTTCGGGACGGTTGTTACCCGCCACTGACGGATGGGTTGCGGTGAGCTGCGCCCGCCCCGACGATCCTGCCCTGCTCGGCGCCCTGGTCGGCCGGGATGTCGGCGACGACCCCTGGCCTGCCGTGCAGGAATGGGTTGGCGGACATACCCGCGCCGAGTTCGACGAACGGGCGACGCTACTCGGCATCGCCGGCGGCGGCGTCGCGCGGGACGAGGAGATCGTTGCGGCGTCGCGGGGGGTTCAGCGTCCGGCCGGTGCGGTGCGGGAGGTCGCCGGGATGCTGGTCGTCGACTTCAGTGCACTGTGGTCGGGTCCGTTGTGCGCACATCTGCTGGGACTGGCGGGAGCGCGTGTTGTCAAGGTCGAGACCCCGCAACGACCCGATGGCGCCCGTCGTGGCAACGCCGGGTTCTATCGGCTGCTGCATGGTGGTCACGAATCCGTCGTCCTGGACCCGGCCCTTCCCGGCGAACGCGACGCATTGCACCGCCTCGTTGCAGCCGCCGACATCGTCATCGAGGCCTCCCGGCCGCGCGCGTTGCGTCGATTCGGCCTCGACAGTGCCGAGTTCGTGGCCTCGGGCGGCACGTGGATATCGATCACCGCGGCGGGGCGGGATTCGGATCGCATCGGTTTCGGCGATGACGTCGCGGCGTCGGCGGGTCTCGTCGTCGGTGACGATGCCGGAATGATGTTCGTGGGTGATGCGATCGCCGACCCGTTGTCGGGACTGACCGCCGCCGCGCTGGCGATGTGCGCGACCAATGGCGGCGTCCTGTGGGATGTATCGATGCGCGCGACCGTGGCGGCCACGATCGGCGGTCCCGCGCCTCCTCCTGTTCGCCGATACCGCGAGCGGTGGATCGTCGAGTCCGAGTGGGGGGCCGTTGATGTGCTCGCGCCGACGCCTCGGGCGGCGATCTCGGCGGCCCCCGCATCGGGACGCGACACCGTCGACGTCCTCGCTCGCCTCGGGATACCGTGGTGACGCGGTTGGTCATCGTGAATGTGACTCTTCCCGAGGGTATCCGGGACGTCGCGATCACGGACGGTGTCATCACCGAGATCGCCGAGGAATTGCACCCGGCGGGGTCTGACGTCGTCGATGGCCGCGGGGGTGCCCTCATTCCCGGACTTCACGATCATCACCTCCACCTCCACGCGCTGGCGGCAGCCACGTCCTCGGTGCGATGCGGGCCGCCGCAGGTCACGAGCGCTGCGGAGCTCGCGACAGCCCTTGCTGCGGCGCCGACCGCCGGGGACGCCGGGTGGGTACGCGGGTTCGGCTATGTGGAAACCGTTGCCGGTATGCTCGATCGAACGTCTCTCGACCGTCTGCACGACCGGCGCCCGGTCCGCCTCCAGCACCGAAGCGGCGCCGTCTGGTTCTTCAACTCGGCGGCTGCGGCGATCGTGAATCTGTCTTCCGGTGACCACCCCGGGATCGAACGAGATGCATTGGGTGCACCCACCGGGCGTGTGTGGCGGGCCGACACCTGGCTTCGCGAGCGGATCGGCGGCGCCGGGCCACCCGGGTTGGCGGCAGTGGGCGCAGAACTCGCCCAGTTCGGCATCACCGGGGTCACCGACGCGACTCCGGACCTCCCCGACGACAGTCTGGCCCACCTGCTGGCCGAGCATGCGAACGGTGCGCTCCCACAAGGCCTTCACTTGCTGGGTGTGGAACCGGAGGTCACCGGATCAGCTCCGACGGTCACCGTCGGGCCCTGCAAGATCGTGCTGGCCGATTCCGATCTGCCGGACTTCCCGACGCTGTGTCGTCAGATCCGCAAGATCCGCGAGCACCGGCGCGGGGTCGCCGTGCACTGCGTCACCCGGGAGTCGTTGTTGCTGCTGCTGGCGGCTCTCGACGAGGTCGGTGCGCATCCGGATGACCGGATCGAGCACGGTGCGATCGTTGCCGAAGAGACCGCACTCGAACTGAGTCGGCGCGCCATCCCCGTCGTCACCCAGCCCGGGTTCATCGCCGACCGTGGGGACGACTACCTCGACAGGTTGGACGCGCACGATGTCCACGATCTGTACCGGTGCCGCACACTGATGGAATCAGGTGTGGCAGTTGCGTTGTCGAGCGATGCCCCGTACGGTCCCACCGACCCGTGGTCGGTCATCGCGGCCGCGGCGACACGGGTGGCGCCCGACGGCCGGATCGTCGGAGCCGCCGAACGCATCGACCGGAGGGCTGCGCTGCGGATGTATCTGGCCCCGTTGTCGCACCCACAGAGCCCGCCGCGAACCGTCGCGGTGGGCCGGCCCGCAGACTTGGTTGTGCTCGCGGGTTCGCTTGACCGAGCGCTGACGATTGGATCGGATGCCGTGCGCTGCACCATCATCCGCGGTCGAGTGATCTATCACGGGTGATTATCGGGTCTACGGGTCTGATGCTGGGGGTTGGTGGTCGGCCCACTCGCGCATAGTACGGAGAAACTAAACATAGTTTACTATGTGCACTATCAGGATGTTCGTCGCCCTCGTCGAACCGTTCCAAGAACCAAGGAGATATGAAATATGACGACAGTTCAACACCCGGGCCGCGCGGCGACGACCGATGTACCCTATCGCCCGGGCTGGCTGCCGACCCTTTTTGATCTGGACGATCTTCGCCGTGTTCTCGATGTACGGTTCCCGCCGAGTGGTGGTCGTACTGCTGTGGACAGTGTTCCCTCGGGCCACGGCGGCGTCCTCGGGAGTCAGCTGCTGGCACAGCAGGTCGTTCTGGCCGAGCGCAGTGAACCCGGCAAGCGCGTGCAGAGCCTGCAGACGCAGTTTGTCCGTGGCGGGCGATGGAACCGTCCAATCGACGTCGAGATCATTCGACACCACAGCGGGCGCTCATTCGCGTTCGTGGCTCTTGTGTTCCGTCAGGACGGTGACGTTCTCACCACGGCTTCGGTGATGTTGACGATCGATGAAGCGGATGATTTTCGACGGGACGTACCGCCCGCCGAGGCGAAGTCCGTCGAACATGCGTCGGAGGTGAGAAGGGCGTTGATCCCATGGGCGATCCGCGAATCGGTCACTGCCGATGCGGCCGATTATGAGGCCTGGATGCGAGTCCCCGAGGCGCGTGGCGACGCGACACTGGGACGCGCCTTGATCGCGCACGCGTCCGAGATTCCCGCGATCCACAGCGCCGTCGCAGCCCGCGGCATCGCCGTACCCGCGGGCGGGACTGTTCCGGGAAACATTCTGGCGCACACGGTTACCTTCACCGCACCGTCAGACCTCGCCGATTGGCACCGCATGAGTATCGCCAACGTGTTCGTCGGCAGCGGCCGCCAGCTGGGTAGGGGAGTGGTCGCCGATGCCGGTGGCCGCACTGTGGCCACCTTCGATTCGATTGGAGTCTTGCGAGTCCCGCAGGTGCGCTCAGCGCAGGCGCAGTAGACCTTCCTGGCTGGTGCTGGCAAGGAGCAATCCGTTGCGGTCATACAGGTGGCCGCGGCACAACCCTCGGCCGTGGCCCATCCACGACCCCTCTTGCTCGTAGAGGCGCCATTCGTCGATGCGGAACTGTTCGTGAAACCAGACCGTGTGGTCGAGGCTGGCCAGCTGCAGTCGGTCGTCCTCGATGGTGACCGTGTGCGGGGAGAGTGCGGACGACAGCAAGAACAGGTCGGAGAGGTAAGCGAACGCCGCCGCGTGAACCACGGGATCGTCACCCAAGGGTTCCGATGCGCGAATCCACGCTCGCTGAACCGGAGGACGCGACTCGCCGCGCGCGTTGGCCAGGCGCGGGTACTCTTCCGGAAACTTGAAGTCCGCAGCGACGTTGCCGCGGAGGTGCGACAACCAGGGGACGGCCGCTGCGTCCTCGGCGGTCAGGCTGTCGTCGAACTCGGGCAGGTCTTCCGGCGATCGCGCGGGCGCACTTACGGGGACCTGGTGGGTCAGGCCGCCCTCCACCCGCTGAAACGAGACCGTTGCAGTGAAGATCGGTCGGTCGGACTGCTCCGCCAAGACTCCGCGGGTAGTGAAACTACCGCCGTCGCGAAGCCGATTCACGTTGTACTGCACAGGTACAGAAGGGTCACCTGGGTGCAGGAAACTCCCATGCACCGAGTGCACGGGACGATCCGCGGGCGCGGTCCGGGCCGCCGCGACCACGGCCTGTCCTACCGCCTGGCCCCCGTAGATCCGTGATGCTTCGACAAACGAGTGGCCAAGAGAGGTGTCACTGTCGATTTGTTCGAGGTCGAGCACCTGTCGGAGGGGCGGTCGACAGGCTCCCGCCACGGTCTGGTCGAGCTCTGGGGTCGATGACATCTTACAAAGATAACCCAGTTAGATATGAATCCCGAGACCCCGGCGAACTGGGCGGCCCGCCCGCCGGACGCGAGGCAAGCTCGCGATGCCGGCGAGCCCTCGCTCACCGTGGGGCGAAACGCTGCCCGGCATCCAGGCGAAGGCACTGGCCGTTGAGCATCGGGTTGTCGACGATCGCAAGAGCAAGTTTTGCGTATTCCTCCGGGCGGCCCATGCGCTTGGGGAAGGCGGCGTCGGCGACCAGTGGGGCGATTTGCTCCTCGGTGAGGCCGGCGGTCGCGCCGGTCGCAAAGAGGCTTGGCGCGATCGCCATCGCGCGGATGCCGAGCGGTCCCAGGTCGCGGGCCATCACCAGGGCCATGCCGGCGATCGCTGCCTTGGACGCGGTGTATGCGACCTGGCCGATCTGCCCCTCGAATGCTGCGATGGACGATGTGTTGATGATGACGCCGCGCTCGTCGTCCTCGGCGTCGTTGGCACTCATGTGTTGAGCCTGAAGGCGATTGAGGTTGAACGTGGAGATCAGATTCAGATCGACGACGCTGCGGAATGACTCCAGGTCGTGTGGTCCGCTTCGGCCCAGCGTCTTCTTTACCGTGCCACCGCCCGCAGTGTTGATCGCGATGTGCAGACCGCCGAGCTCGGCGACCGCCCCCGCAAGCTGCTGCTCGGTACCCTCGTAGTCGAGGATGTCGACTGCGGCGAAACTGCCTCCGATTGCGTTGGCGATCTCTTTCCCGTCACTGCCGTCGCGATCGAGAATTGCGACGGTTGCACCTGCCGACGCGAGCGCCTCGGCGCTAGCGCGGCCCATCCCGGATGCTCCCCCGACAACGACGGCTTTCTTGCCCTGGATTTTCACTGTCATCTCCTTGTCTGGCGGGCAGCTTGTTCGGCCCCGACTTATAGTACTATGCTAACTATGTGATGCAGACCTCATGGTCTGCCATAGTGATGACGCGAGGTGGCGAGTGCATTGCGTCACAATTCATGGAGGAGAAATCATGGACCTCAAGGTCGGTCAATTGCTGGCCAGCGTCGTGGACTCGACCACGGCCATTGTCATCAGCGCGCCGAAGACGTCGGCGTCCTTGACATGTGGTGGGGTCGAGATGGTCGAGGGCAAGGGCCCTGGCGGCAGTGGCGAGATCGACCCGGCCCATCGCGGTGGAGCGAAGCTGGGCAAGCGGTATGTCGATGTCGACAGCGGGTTGGAACTGTTGTGCACCAAAGCCGGCGACGGCGCCCTGGCGTTCGGCGGCAAGGTGTTGCCGGAGAAGACGGCCAAGCCACTGCCCGCCTCGGACTGACAGTCCTGGCGCCGATCGCAATCACTATGGAGTGCTTATGAATCTCACGATGCTGCTCGACATGGCCGTGGACGGCTTCGGCGACCGCGTGCTCATCGGTCCCAGGGATTGCGGTATCACCGCACGCGGGCTCCGAGACAGGTCGATACGTGGAGCCGATCTGATCCGGAAGGCCAACGCGGACGCGGTCGTGTACCTGTCGTTGAACGGTCCGTCGTTCCCGATCGCGTTGTTCTCCGCCGCCCGAGCTGGCGTTCCGCTCGTTCCGGTCAACTACCGACTCGGTGCCGAACAGATCGAAGGGGTGCTCGCCAATCATCCTCGCGCTCTGGGGATTGTGGGCCCGGAATCTGTGGCGACGCTCGCCCGAGTCGGCATCGATGCGATGGCCGTCGACGACTTCCTCGCTGCTGTTTCCGGGGAACCCCTGACCGATCCCGAGGTGGAGGCGGGAGAGGTCGCCGACACCGGGGGGCCGGCAGTCGTCATCTACACGAGTGGAACCACCTCGGCGCCCAAGGGTGTGCTCTTGCGCCATGAGAACCTGACGTCGTATGTGTTCGGGTCGGTCGAGTTCGCCTCGGCCGCGGCGGAGGACGCAGCGCTGGTCAGCGTCCCCCCGTACCACATTGCCGCGGTTGCGAACGTGATCTCGAACCTGTTCGCCGGACGGCGGACACTGGTGCTCGAGCAGTTCACGCCGCAGCAGTGGCTAGAGGTCGCCAGGTCGGAGAATGTGACCAATGCTCTGGTGGTTCCGACCATGCTCGCGCGGATCGTCGACAGCGACGAGGACAAACATCTCCCAACGTTGCGCAACCTCGCCTACGGCGGGGCCCCGATGCCGGGAGCCATCATCGAACGCGCTCTGGAGATGTGGCCGGAGGTGGGATTCGCGAACGCGTACGGACTCACCGAAACCAGTTCAACCGTTGCGGTGCTCGGTCCCGACGACCATCGCGAAGCCCTGGCGAGCGACGAACCTTCCGTCCGGGCGCGCCTGTCCTCCGTAGGACGCGTCCTTCCGGGTATCGACCTCGAGATCAGGGATGAAGACGACAACCGCGTCGACGTCGGAGTCGTGGGAAGAATCTGCGTACGCGGCGAACAGGTGTCTGCGGAGTATGCCGGAATCGGTCGAGCTGTGGACGATGGGGGTTTCTTCGACACCCGGGACAAAGGTTATGTCGACGACAACGGATTCCTCTACATCGGCGGTCGAGTGGACGACACGATCATCCGTGGTGCGGAAAACATTGCTCCTGCGGAGATCGAGGAGGTCCTCTACCGGCATCCCGCAGTCCTGGACGTTGCCGTGGTCGGGGTGCCCGACGAAGAGTGGGGCCAGCGTATCGAGGCGGTCGTCGTGGTACGACCGGGTGTGAACGTCGGGGTCGACGAGTTGCGTTCCCATGTACGGACCATCCTTCGCGGCAGCAAAACTCCCGATCGCATCGTCTATTGGGACGAACTACCGCGTACCGAGACAGGAAAGCTGATCCGCCGAAATGTCTTGGCTAGGCTGACCGAGACGTCCACGGTGTGAACCTTGCGCCGTCCTCTTTAACTTAGTTATCTTTGTTGATACGGTGAACTCGTTCGCAGAGTGAGATTCCCCTTCTTCGCGTGCACGTTCGGCCACGAGCGCCATCGGCTGCCGGTCCACCCGGGGCGGCGCCCCGGGTCGAGGCAGGCTCACAATCACGGAGGTTCGATTCGAATGACAGTCCCACAAAAAGAGGCGCCACCCGCGGTGGCCGAAGATGCGGCCATCTACACCTTCAAAGACTCTGATGTGCAGCGCGCTCACGATCTGGTCGGTGTCTACCACGCGGTGACGCAGCGAGAGCAGTACACGCGTGCTTCCCCCGACATCATGCGGAACTTCGCGCGTAGCTATGGGGATGACAACCCGCTGTTCTGCGACGAGAATTATGGCCTCGACACCCGTTGGGGCGGACAGATTGCGCCTCCGATGATCAACATCGCGCTTTCGCAATCGCTACTGGCCGACCCGATTCCGAGGGAAATGCGCAAGCCGTCGTTTCGGGGTATCCATGTGTTCGTTTCCGGAACCACCACCGATTGGTACCGGCCTGTCTATGACGGCGACACGCTGTACTCCTTCCAGGGGTTCGAGAGTGTCGAGGAGAAGCAGTCCGAGTTCGCCGGCAAATCACTGATCGTCACCCGCTCGCATGTGCAGATGAACCAACGTGCTGAAATCGTGCAGATTCAACGCGTGATCACGATCCACACTGAGCGTCACGAGTCGAAGAAGCGCAAGAAGTACGACGCCATCAGCCCGGCGACGTATTCTGAGGACGACATTGCGCGCATCGACGAGATCTATGCCGCGGAGGTCTGCCGCGGCAGCGAGACGCGGTACTGGGAAGACGTCAACGTCGGTGACAGTCTGGGCACCATGGCCAAGGGGCCGCTCACCACGACCGACATGGTCGTGTTCCATTCGGGCGGATACGGTTTTGCGCCGTACACCCCGTGCACGGGTCGGCTCGCGTACCAGAATCGCCAGCGGATCGGCGCTTTCTACATCCCGAACGAGAGCGGCATCCCCGATGTCGCTCAGCGAATCCACTGGGATAGTGAGTACGCTCGATCGATCGGTCTGCCGGCCGCGTACGACTACGGCATGATGCGCGACTGTTGGATCAGTCACTACCTCACCGACTGGATGGGGGACGAGGGTTGGCTTGTCCGCCAGTCGAGTCAAATGCGCAAATTCAATTACCAGGGCGATACCCATACGTTCACCGGTGAGGTCACCGACAAGCGGGTCGAAGGCGACCGCTACCTTGTCGACGTCGAGCTGCGCGGCACCAGCCAACGCGGAGAAGTGACCTGTCCGGCGACAGCGACCATTGCGCTGCCGAGCAGAAAGTCCGGCCAGGTTGTCCTACCGACGGCGCCTGAGGATCTGAGCCGTATTGCCGTGCAGATTCTCTCGCGCAACGGTGAGCTACGTGCGGAGAAGCGGCGTGCAGGCCTGAACGCTTGACCCTTTGAACTTTAGACCCTCTCACACCAGAGTAGGCCCGGTCGGAGTCATCCGACCGGGCCTACTCGCTGCCGCTTGGCAGCCGTCGATCGGCGCGTACTCGCTGCCTGTGTGAAGGCTACGTCTAAGAACTCCTCGATCAATCCAGGATGTCCCGCACCTCGACCTGTTCGTTCCCGCGGAGCAGCGAGTCGCGGGCGGCGACCATGTGGTTCTGCCAGTGAATGAATGCGCCGTCCCCGTCGCGCGCCCGCAACAGCTTGATCAGGCGACGGAGGGATCGGATGAGCAGCTTGTAACTGTCCTGGTACTCGGTCACGTCGGCGATGTTCGAGTGTGCCTTCTCCGTGGTGACCACGGTCATGTGACGCTCGGTGATCTCGTCGAGCATGCCCGCGATCAAACCGAGCGTGGCGTTGCGCGACATCTCGACCATCCTGAGGTGGAACCTGGCCGCGCCCGGGCCGAGTGCATCGGCGGCAAAAGCGGTCGGTAAGTCCTCGTCGACGATTCGCTCGAGTTCGTCGAAATCCGCATCGGTACCTTGCTCGGCGAGTATGCGAGCGGCAGCGGGTTCGATCGCCTCGCGTGCCACGAAGACATCCGCGACCGTCGCATTGCTCAACTCGAGCAGCAGTGAGGCGGGCCGGGCAACGATCTCCGGCCCGGGGACGCAGATTCTGGCGCCCGACCGCGACCCGCGGCGGACCTCCACCAACCGTTCTGACTCAAGGACGCGAACTGCCTCTCGAAGTGTCGGGCGGCTCACCGAGTAGTGCTCCATGAGTTCGGCCTCATGGGGGAGGTGGTCGCCATCCTTCAGTTCGCCGTCTACGATCATGCGGCGAAGCCTCCGGGCGACCAGTTCGGCGGTCTTCGGCGTCCTGATAGTGCGTGCGGCGTGATTGCGCGAGTCGAAAACGGGAGCCAGTGCCTCATCCGTCACAGCTGGACCTCACTTCAGGCTGATACGTCTCGTTCGTGTATGAGTTGAATACCGTGCAGCGGATCTCACCACTGTCGCGAAGGCCAGGGTGGAGCCGGTGTATAACACTTACCACACTAAGTTATAAAAGAAGGCCGTGGGCGCCGATTAGTAGGCTGGAGAGTTCGACTGGAGCCGCTGGTCGGGCTGCCGGTTAGCGGGGCAGACCCAGACCCCGCTCGGCGATGATGTTGCGCATGATCTCCGAGCTGCCGCCCGCGATGGTGTAGGCGCGTGCATAGAGAAATTCGTCCTGCCAACGGCCGTGATCGACGACGTCCGGATCGGTCTCGGCGAGGACGGCAGATTCGCCGAGAATGTCCAGCGCGACTTCGGCGATCTCTACCCCCAGCTCACTGAACATCAGCTTGGCAATCGGCGCGTCCTGCACCCGCTCGTGGCCATGGGACCACCGGCTCACGTTGGCATAGACCAGCGCCGACAAGGATTCCACCGCAGCATCCAACCGGCCGAGTTCGTCGACGATCCGGGCGTTCTCGATGAGCGGACGTCCTCCCCGGGTCGTCGTACGCGCGAGTTCGATCAGCGCGTCGACATTCTGTCGCTGGGTGACTGCGCTCGTCGCCACACCGGTTCGTTCGTGAGCGAGGCTCGAGTTCGCGATCTTCCACCCCTCACCGGGGTTGCCGATCAACGCGTCCGGCGACAGCACCACGTCATCGAGGAACACCTCGTTGAAGTCGGAGGTACCGGTCATCTCCCGCAGGGGTCTGACGTCGACGCCGGGAAGGGTCATGTCGACGATGAAGGCACTGATCCCTTTGTGCTTCGGCGCATCTTGATCGGTGCGAGCCAGAAGATAGCCGAAATCGGCCCAGTGGCCGTTGGTGGTCCACACCTTCTGGCCGTTGACCCGGAAGCTACCGTCTTCCTGGAGGACGGCGCGGGTGCGCAGCGACGCAAGGTCGCTGCCCGAACTGGGTTCGCTGAACAGCTGGCACCAGATAACTTCACCGGTACGCATGGGCGGCAGGAACGTAGCACGTTGTTCGGCTGTCCCGAAGTCGATGAGCGCGTTGGCGACCAGACTCCCGGCGCCGGTGCCCTGCGGCGCCCGTGCCCGCGCGATCTCCTCGTCGACGACGATGTCGCGTTCGAGCGAGTGGGCTATCCCCTTGCCGCCGAACTCTTCAGGCCATCCGGCGCCGGCGTAGCCGGCGGTGAAGAGTGCGCCAGTCCATTTCTTGAACAGCTCGAGTTCTTCGCGGTTCTCGGGCGTGCGGACTCCGGCCTTGGGGGCGATGGGTGGTGCGTTCTCGGCGACGAAGGCACGAACCTCCTCGCGGAATTGTTCGAGTTCGGCGCTCATGCCGTAATCCACGGTGACTCCTCGGACGAATGACATTGCTTGGGCACAGGACTAGCGCACTTCGTATTCGCGGGTGGGAACCGCGGATCGGTCCACCTGGGTGGTGCCGAGCGGATTTCCGATCACGGTGTAGGACATGGCTGTCGCGAGCGCCTGGTTGCGCCCCGTGTCCAATGATTCCCACACCGCCCGGATGCTGCCCTGGATGGCTGCAGGCGGCTTGCTGGCGATCCGGTGAGCCAAGTGCGCCGCGCGACCCCACAGTTGGTTGCGTTCGACAACCTCGCTCACCAACCCGACTTGAAGTGCGCGGGTCGCAGACATCCTCTCGTCCAAGCCGGTCAGCACCAACCGGAGCACTTCCCCCAGGGGCATTCTGCGGACGAGGCCGATGGGTTCGAGCGCGGCGACCATTCCGTACGACACGTGCGGGTCGAAGAACTGGGTGTCGTCACTGCAGATGATGATGTCGGCCTCGTTGAGCCAGTAGAGCGCACCGCCGGCGACGAGGCCGTGCGCGGCCACCACCACGGGCTTCCAGCAACCGTTCTGTTTGGGGGACAAGTCCTCGCCGGGATCGCGCTGACTGAAGGGGTTGTCGGAGATGAAGGTCCCCTCCTGGACGTCGACACCGGTGCTGAATGCGCGGTCACCTGCCGCACGGAGCACGACGGCGTGCACGTCGTCGGCGAGGCCGGCGAACTTCCAGAGCGCCCTGAACTCCACCCTCATCTCATCGGTGAAGGAATTCATCCGTTCGGGTCGGTTGAGCGTGATGGTCAGGACGTTGTCGGTCAGTTCGGCGATGACCGTCTTCAGATCGCCCAGATTCAGATCCGCTGAGAACCATTCGTTCGATGTCATTGTTCCTCCGTCGTCGTATCGGTCCCAGGTCGGGTCGTGATCAATCGACGGCGGTGGTAAGCGACCGAGCCGTCCAGCGCCTCATCGACCTTGATCCGGCGCAGAAGCAGGTGCAAATCGTGTTCCCAGGTGAAGCCGATGCCGCCATGCACCTGGAGTGCGAGCTGTGCCGTCTCGCTGGCGTGTGTCCCGACGTGCGCGGCCGCGGCTGACACGGCTCGACGGCGTGTAGCGGAATCGGACCCGTCCAGCGCGACTGCTGCGGCCCACGCCGCGGCACGCGAGGACTCGATCGCCACGGCCATGTTGGCGCAATGATGTTTGATGGCCTGGAAGCTCCCGATCGACTGTCCGAACTGCGTACGCGAGAGGGCGTATTCGACGGTTCCCTCCAACAACCGGTCGGCCGCACCGAGTGCGTCGACTGCGCGGAACAGTGCCATCGCGTCGCGTAGCTCGTCGGCGACGTCGTGGTCGACGACACACCACTGACCTTCGTCCAGCTCGACGTCGAGGTGAACCGCAGTCCAGTCCCGTGTGAGATCCAGGGTGTCCATCGTTCGAATCGACACGCCCGCAGTCTCTGCAGGCACATGGGCCGCCACTCGCCGACCGTCGCATAGGTCTGCGAGTGCGACGTACCCGGTTGCATCGGAGCGTCCCGGCCCCGGCGCCGCCGTTCCCGAGATGTGCAGTCCGCGACTCGTTGTGCCGGCCGTCAGTGCCGGACCCTCTGGCGACCCGATGACGGGAGTCACGAACGCTTCGCCCTCGGCGGCCTGCTCGGCAACGGACCTGAACGTACCGGTTCCGGCCAGCAGCTTGGTGGCCAACGCCAACTCGGCCACGGGTACCGAACTCGCGGCACGTCCGTGTTCCTCGACGAGGACGAGTAGGTCGACGTAGCTGCCGCCTATGTCGTCCATGAGCAGTCCTACGAAACCGGATTCGGTCACGTGGGCGAGCGCGCGCGGGTCCACGCGTGCCGGTTCGGAGTCGATCTCGGGGCGCCGGATGGCGATGGGATCGTTCTTTGCCAGCCAGTTGCGTTCATTGGTGGCCAGGGCGGTCTGCTCGGGGCTGAGTGCGAAGTCCATCTGTTCCTTCCGAGACGTCGGCAACCGCGTGAGGCGCCTGTCAACATTGACCTAGTTAACCATGTCATCTATCTTTCAGATAGAGCGTACCCGGGCGTCATTGGGGCACGGAAGTCCTCTCCGAGCCCGTGCCCGTTCGTACCGGCGCGCTGCCGTGCGTAGCGCTTCACCGAGTTGGGAAGGGCGTATGACCACAATTAGAGACGCACTGGACGGGCTGTGGGCTGCCGATGACCAGATGCCGATGATTCAGCAGGACGGGCGTTGGACGACCTGGGGCGACGTGCGTGTGCTCGCCGAGGCGATCGACTCTCAACTGACCCGGATCGGCTGCGGCGAAGACGCACGAATCGGGGTGGTGCTGGAGAACA
Source organism: Gordonia sp. KTR9 (assembly GCF_000143885.2). NCBI lineage: Bacteria > Bacillati > Actinomycetota > Actinomycetes > Mycobacteriales > Gordoniaceae > Gordonia > Gordonia sp. KTR9. The sequence continues at coordinate 3,235,019 of NC_018581.1, read as the reverse complement.
GGCCGGCGTCGATCGCGGCGCTGATCGCGGTTCTGCGCGCAGGTCGAACCATCATCACCCTCAATCCGATGCAACCGATTCCGCGGCTGTCTTCTGATCTGGCCAACGCTGCGGCCGACTGTGTGTTGGCCGGACACGCGTTCTGGGGCCATGACGAGTTCACGAGCGCCGTGACAAGGTGCGGTGCCGCCGGTTTCGACATCGATGGTCGGTCTGTCACGCAGACCGTCTCCGGCGATCCGCGGCCACAAGCGACACCTCCGACCGAGTCGGTCGCGATCGAGATGTTTACCTCAGGGACAACGGGCCCCCCGAAGCGCATTCCGCTCACCTGGCGTCAGCTCGAGTCCGCCCTCAATGCGGTCCACGGCTACACGGGTAAGGGAGGCCGGGCGGGGCGTGAAATGTTCACGGGTCGCATCGCCCTGGTGACCCTGCCGATCGTGCATATCGGCGGGCTCTGGGGGGTCCTGCAGAACATCGCCGAGGCCAGACCTTTCGTGATGCTGCACAGATTCACGATCGAGGGGTGGGTCGACGCCGTTCGCGAACACAAGCCGAAAGTCGCCGGCCTTCCGCCGGCGGCCATGCGATCGCTCCTGCAGGCCGATGTCGATCCCGCCGACCTCTCGAGTCTGTCCGCGATCACGGCCGGGACCACAGTGGTCGATCCCGATCTTGCCGATGAGTTCACGCGGCGGTTCGATTGCGCGGTGTTGGTCATGTACGGAGCGACTGAGTTTTCCGGCGCCATCGCCGGATGGACGATGCCCCTGTATCGGGAGTGGTGGACGCAGAAGCGTGGCAGTGTCGGGAAGGCTTTCCCCGGTGTGAACTTGAGAGTTGTGGCCGAGGACGGGAAAGTCCTGGGGGACAACGAGTCAGGTCGTCTCGAGGTCCGCTCGGGCCAGGCCGGTACCGGCGGGAGGGAGTGGATTCGGACCAGCGACCTCGCACGCCTCGACCACGACGGGTTCTTGTACATCGAAGGTCGGGTCGACGACGCCATCGTCCGGGGCGGGTTCAAGGTACAGCCGGAACTCGTGGCCGCCACCCTGAGGAATCATGACGCCGTCCTCGACGCCACCGTATACGGCCGCGCCGACGAGCGACTCGGGCAAGTCCCCGTGGCGGTGGTGCAGCTCGTCGACGGCGAAACGGCGTTCGACGAGGATGAGGTCAAGACGTTCTGCCGCGGACATCTGACGCCCTACGAGGTACCGACACGGATTTTCGTTCTCCCGGAACTACCGCGGAACGTGTCGTTGAAGGTCGATCGTCGTCGACTCCTCGAGCTGATCGCCGAGTTGGAGCTTCTTGAAGGTGCCCATAAAGACCAATCGTCCGTCGGTGCCCGGCTCGCCTGAAGGCGTTTCCGACGCATCAGTGCAAGAAATGAGATGACATGCAGCGAGAAATCTTCGAGTCCGAGCACGATCAGTTCCGCGCGTCCGTTCGCGAGTTCCTGACCCGCTACGCCGTGCCCAACCTGAGGCGGTGGTCGCAAGAAGGCATCGTCGACCGGAGCATCTACACCGAGGCCGCGAAATTCGGATTGATGGGGTTTTCGGTACCCGAGGCCTTCGGCGGTGCGGGCGTAGCCGACGATTTCCGGTACAACGCGATTGTCGCCGAGGAACTTAGCCGCATGGACTCGGACGCGCCGGCGTTCACCCTGCAGAACGACATCATCGCGCCGTACCTGCTGGAACTGACCAACGACGAGCAGAAGGCCCGGTGGTTGCCGAAATTCGCGGCCGGCGAACTGATCGTCGCGGTGGCGATGACCGAGCCCGGCACCGGAAGCGATCTGCAGGGCATCAAAACCACTGCCCGCCGAGAGGGCGACGGATGGATTCTCAACGGCGCCAAGACATTCATCTCATCCGGAATCCACGCCGACCTCGTCGTGGTGGTGGCACGTACTGACCCCGAGGCGAAGGCGAGCTCCGCGTTCACGCTGTTTGCCGTGGAGCGGGCGATGCCCGGATTCACCCGTGGCCGCAATCTCGACAAGCTCGGTCTGCATTCGCAGGACACTGCCGAACTCAACTTCGATGACGTCCGGGTGCCCGATGAGAATGTCATCGGTCAAGTGGGTAAAGGTTTTATCCACCTGATGCACAACCTTCCCATGGAACGGCTGTCCATCGCGGTCTCGGCGGTCGCTTCCTGTCGCACCGTTCTCGACTACACGCTCACCTATGTGAAGGACCGCAAGGCTTTCGGTTCCCCGATCGGGTCCTTCCAGGCCAATCGCTTCACGCTCGCCGAACTAGAGACCGAGGTCGACATGGCCCAGGTTTACGTCGACCGCTGCATCCTGCTCCTGAACAACAAGAGACTGGATGTGACCGACGCGGCAAAAGCCAAGTGGTGGACCACCGAACTGCAGCAGAAGCTCATCTATCAGTGCCAGCAGATGCACGGCGGTTACGGTTTCATGACGGAGTACCCGGTGGCTCGCGCATACGCGGATGCGCGCATACAGACGATCTACGGTGGCTCGACCCAGATCATGAAGGAAATCATCGGACGTTCGCTTGGTCTGTGACCGACAGACGATCTTGCCTGAGGGACACGAATACAACCAGAAGGACCAGTCATGACAAACGCAGTGATCGTAGAAGCCGTCCGGACGCCGGTCGGCAAGCGTAATGGCGGCCTGTCGGGAATCCACCCGGCAGATCTCTCGGCACTCGTACTGAACGAATTGGTGACCCGCGCCGGCGTCTCGGCCGACGCGGTCGACGACGTGATCTGGGGATGCGTCGGACAGGTGGGCGAGCAGGGGTTCGACATCGCCCGCACCGCGGTGCTCTCGGCCGGATGGCCTGAGACCGTTCCGGGCGTCACCGTCGATCGTCAATGCGGCTCGTCACAGCAATCGCTCAACTTCGCCGTCGCGTCCGTCATGGCCGGCCACTACGACGTGGTCGTCGCCGGAGGTGTGGAGTCCATGTCGCGGATCACCATGGGACTGTCGGGTTCGGTCGGCGGAAGTCCGAACGGACCGAAGTTCCAGGAGCGCTACGGCGTCGACCCGAACCAGGGGATCGGAGCAGAGATGATGGCCGAGAAGTGGGGTCTGAGCCGGACGGACGTCGACACTTTTGCCGCCAGGTCGCATGAGCGGGCGGCCGCTGCTCAGGATGCGGGCTACTTCGACGGCCAGATTGTCGCCGTCCCCAACGCGGACGGGACCGTCACCAAGGATGAGGGCATCCGCCGCGGGACCACCATAGAGAAGCTCGCCGGACTCAAGACGGTGTTCAAAGAAGACGGTGTCATCCACGCCGGCAACGCCTCTCAGATCTCCGACGGCGCAGCCGCGTTGCTGGTCATGAGCGAAGAGGCAGCTGAGAAGCACGGACTGAACCCGATCGCACGGGTTCACACTGCGGCCGTTGTGGGCGCCGACCCCGTCATGATGCTCGCGGCGCCGATTCCCGCGACCGAGAAGGTCCTGCAGCGTTCGGGTCTTTCGGTCTCCGACATCGGTGTCTTCGAGGTCAACGAGGCGTTCGCGCCGGTGCCGCTGGCCTGGCAGAAGGAGCTCGGTGTCGCCGACGAGGTCCTCAATCCCAACGGAGGTGCGATCGCGCTGGGCCACCCGCTCGGCGGATCTGGTGCCCGTATCCTCACCGATCTCGTACATCACATGCGCCGCAACAATATCCGGTACGGTCTGCAGACGATGTGCGAAGGTGGCGGGCAGGCCAACGCCACGATCCTCGAGCTGGTGAAGTGATGTCGACAGCGGAAACGATTACGCCCGGCGCGCTCGTCGAACGGCGCGACAACGTTCTCGTCATCACCCTCAACCGCCCGGAGGCACGCAATGCGGTGAATGCGTCCGTCAGTATCGCCGTCGGCGGCGCGCTGGAGGAGGCGGAGAACGATCCCGAGATCCGTGTCATCGTACTGACCGGTGCAGGCAACAAGTCGTTTTGTGCTGGTGCCGACCTGAAGGCCATCTCGCGCGGTGAGGGATTGCATGCTCCCGGCAAGGAGCATTGGGGTTTCGCCGGCTTCGTGAACCACTTCGTCTCGAAGCCGACCATCGCTGCGGTGAACGGTACCGCACTGGGAGGCGGCACCGAGTTGGCGCTGGCGGCTGACCTGATCGTCGCCGCAGAGAGCGCGTCCTTCGGTCTGCCCGAGGTCAAGCGAGGTCTCATCGCGGGTGCCGGCGGCGTGTTCCGGCTGCCGGCCCAGATTCCCCATCGACTCGCGATGGAGATGATGCTCACCGGTGACCCGATCTCTGCCGCGACCGCCGAGGAGTACCGACTCGTCAACCGAGTCGTGCCCGATGCCGAGCTTCTCGATGCCGCGCTGGCCCTGGCCGAACGCATCTCTGCGAACGCGCCGCTGTCGGTCCAGGCAAGCAAACGCGTCGCACTGGGGGTTGAGAACGGTGAGATCGTCGCCGAGAAGTCGAAATGGGCTCTCTCCGAGAGGGAGTGGCAGAATCTCATGGGCTCCGAAGACGCCAGGGAAGGGCCGTTGGCATTCGCCGAGAAGCGTGCACCGGTGTGGAAGGCCCAGTGACCTCGAGGACGATGTCCCCGATCGCGGAGCCGCGGCGGGGCATGGTTCCGGGAACCTGGTCGAGCCAGTCAGTTCGGAAGGATGACGTATGAGTGAACAGGTCGAAACCGAGAGTCCGTTGTTGGTCGAACGACACGGGCACGTGGCGCTGTTGACCCTCAATCGGCCGGACCGGCGGAACGCGATCAATCGCGCGATGCGTAAGGCCATCAAGAGTGAATTGTGGAAGGCCGACGCGGACCCCGAGGTGCGGGTCATCGTCATCACCGGGGCGGGCAGCGCATTCTCGTCGGGGGTCGATCTGCCCGAGGCGCTGTCGGGTCCCGCCCCCCGGACCGAGGGCACCACACCGACCCAGGTTCTCCGTGCGGTGAGTAAACCGGTCATCGCTGCGGTGAACGGTCCGTGCTACACCGGGGCGTTCGAGTTTGCGACGAACTGCTCGTTCATCGTCGCCTCGGACCGTGCTGTGTTCTCCGATACGCACGCAAAGATCGGACTGCTCAACGGGTGGGGTGGGAGTGCGATGCTGCCGCGGGCTGTGGGGCTGCCTGCGGCCATCCAAATCATTTTGTCGGGTGACCCGGTCGATTCCGCCACAGCGCTTCGTATCGGTCTGGCGAACGAAGTCGTGGACCATGAGCACCTGCTGGAGCGGACACTCGAGATCGCGGGCTCGATCGCGGAGAGTCACCCCGGCGCGGTGCAGCGGATGCTACGGCTCCTCAAAGAGGGGGCAGGAGCCTCCACCGCTCATGCGCTGGGTCTTGAGGCCGAGGCTTCCGCAACATTCAAGCCGGACAACAAAGACATCGGTGCCCGGTATGACAAACGCCAGTCGGCCAGGGTCGCGAAGGCGTCGGAGCGGTCCGCGGCCAGCCTGCAGGAGTGAACAACGTTTCCCGCCCCGCCCAACCCCCCGACGCCCAGTCGGCAGATTCACGCGAACAACCATCCCCTTCCGCACCCCATGAGGCGAGATCGCGGGAGGGGATGGTTGTACCAGGACTGGGAATCGTCTGAAGCGTTGTGACCTCGACGCAACCACGCATCACACCGTGATGACGATGTTCTGGGTCAGGGCGACGATGATGCCGAGCACCACGATGAACGCGAAGCATCCTGCGAGCAGTCGAGCGGTTTCCCTGCGCAACCCCTCGTCGGATTGCGGCGGAAGGAAGAATTCATCGGGCAAATCTTTCACCTGGACTCCTTGATGATCACGGGATATAGACGGATTCGGCACCGGTCAGCGCGCGTAACAGCACGAGCGGGACGACCAGGAGGACGAAGAACGTGACTTGGAAACTGATGAACCACGCGCCCAGTCGCATCAGCTCGAATTTCCATCGAGCGATGGTGCGTCGTAGTTGAGGTGGTCGTCGAACTCTTGCTTCTTCGTCCTGCGCTCGTGATCGACGGAAACGGCGGTCATGACGGTCTCAGCGGATCCTGCTGCATCTGTTGACGACTGTATATCCGCTTTCGGCGCGGTGAACCGCTCCGGTCGGCAGAACCGCTCAAAGTGATTGAGACCGCGGATCGGAGGCTTGCCGGCCCAGTAGGCGATGAGGTTGGGCCACACACACATCAGCCCGATGGTCCACAGAAGGGTGATGCGGCCACCGCCATCCCCCCACTCGAGCACGGGCCCGATGCCGGGGTCGTACGTCCACCAACCCATCGCGGTGGCGGTACCCTCGACGACGAAGTCCCAGACATAGTTGACCGGAATCGCCAGCACCACCATCGATTTGAGCATGCTCCAGCCGAATCGCGATGACACCCACTGGCTCAGCCACAACACGAGCAGCGCGTGGATGCCCCAGTACACCGCGTAGGCGAAAGGCATGAAAAGCGGATCGTATGGTGTCTTGAGCGGGAGCCAGTCGAGGAGATGATGTTCGGCGAACGCCGGGCTGTAGAAGAGCATCTGGCCCCAGTCGCCGATGGTCTCCATCCAGTACACGGCGAGACTGTTGAAAAGAAACAGAAACCCCACGTCAGTCGGCGCCGCCGGATCACGTCGACGATCGCCAGGACGATGAACACCGCGCCGATGGCGGTGACCACCCAGTTGAAGAACCACGTACCCGAAGGAGATCCATCACCGATGGGGGTACCAGTTCGTCGGCCACCAGCATTGCTGCCTCTCTTTCGCACGTTGTCGAGCGGATGCCGCAGAGTCACTTTTTTTCGATCACCGAACAGTGGCATGCGGTGCCGACCGAAATCTGGCCATACCATCGCGCTGCTCAGGTCAGAGAAGAGGCGATACTTCGACAACCTAGTGCACTAACTATCGGCGTGTTCGCGGATTCGCAGATCCGTATCCATGTCTTCTGGCTCTGGCTGATACGCCACCGGTCGACCGGTCATCCGTTCATGCCCACCCGCTGCTCGAGGTTGGTGCGCCAGTCGGCTTTGCTCGACGCCGTTGCGAGTTCGGTTGCGAGTCGGTCGACGGCGGCCTCGACACTGGGAATGTCATCGACGAGCGCGGTGGAATGTCCGCCGCTGTAGACGGTCTTCCACGGCTTGACTCCGGCCGGGAGATTCGGCCGATGGCGCCCGGTCGGCGCCGGCAGGTCGGCGGGATCCAGACCGTTCGCAACGATCGACTGCGTGAGGAAGTTGGCGGGGAGCCCGGCGATCGCTTCGGTGAACAGCACATCCTCGCTTCTAGAGGACACCAGCATCTCTTTGTGGTCCGGCGATGCCCCCGACTCGGCGCTGGCGATGAATCGGGTGCCCATCACCACCAGGTCGGCGCCGAGGGCGAGGCCGGCGGCGATGCCGGCGCCGTCGGCGATGCCACCCGCGAGCATGATCGGGCCATCGAAGAACGTGCGCACTTTCGGCAGGAATGCGAATGGCGACAGCGTGCCGGCGTGTCCACCGGCGCCGGCGCATACCAGCATCAGTCCGTCGGCCCCGGACTCGATCGCCTTCTCTGCGTGCCGGACCGTGGTCACGTCGTGGAACACTTTGCCGCCCCACCCGTGGGCGGCGTCGACGACCTCGCGAGGATCCCCCATATTGGTCAAGATCAGCGGTGCTTCGTACTTGCGGAGCGTCGCGAGGGCTGCATCTCGTGCCTCTTTGTCAACGGCGGACGAGGCGAGCATGTTCACGCAGAACGGTGCGAACGTGCCTCCTTGTGACAGGGTTTCGGCCTCGGCGGTACGAATCGCGTCGAGCCAGGTCTCCAGCGAGTGCGGCGATCGCGGATTGGCGGAAGGGAATGCGCCGATGACGCCGGCGTGGCACGATGCGATCACCAGGTCCAGGCTCGACACGATGAACATGGGTGCGGCCATGACAGGGATCCGCAGCCCGCTCCACGGAATTTGCACGTCTTCTTCTCCTCGATCGACGAAAGCTACCTTGCTTTGCAGTATAACTAAGTTAGCTTGGTAGAGGGATCGAGGAGGCAAAGGTGGCCAATAAAGCGATGGAAGCAGGACAAACGTCCGGCGAGATCACCGACTGGCGAGAGCGATTGACGCAGCTGATGGCGGACTACGCTCGCCGACCTCGCCCGGCGACGTCGAAGGAGCGTGCTGCCGCCGCACGTCGGTGGCAGTCGGAGCTGGTCGACGCAGGTCTCGCGGCGCCAGGCTGGCCCCGGTCCGCGGGCGGCATGGAACTCGAGCTCGAAGACCAACTGGACTACTACCGAATGACCACCTCGGCGGGGGTGCCGAAGCACCCGAGCAGTATCTCGTTCATCGTGGCGCCCACCCTCATCGTCTATGGGACGCAAGAACAGAAGGACCGCTTTCTCGAACCGCTGTTGCGTGCGGACGAGATCTGGTGTCAGGGGTTCTCGGAGCCGGGTGCGGGTAGCGACCTGGCGTCGCTGTCAACGAGAGCGGTCCGCGACGGCGACAACTATCGGGTCACCGGACAGAAGATCTGGACCTCGCAGGGCGACCACGCGGACTGGATGTTCGCGCTGGTCCGCACCGGCCCCGCCGGCCGGAGTACAGCAGGCATCAGCTATCTCCTCATTGACATGAAGTCCCCGGGAATCGACGTGCGACCGCTGCGTGACGCGTCCGGCGCGGCGCACTTTGCAGAGGTCTTCCTCGACGACGTGGTGGTCCCGATGGCCAACCGGGTCGGCGAGGAGGGCGAGGGATGGAGCGTGATGCGCACCTCGCTCGGGCATGAACGAGCCACTGCCTTCCTCGCCGACGAGTTCCGCTACCGAACCCTGGTCGACAAGGTCATCCGACTCGCGATCGGTCGTGGAAGAGCCGACGACCCCATCGTCCGGCAGGAGATCGCCGAGATGGAGGCCGGTGTCAGAGTTATCGCAGCCAACAGCTCGCGAGCGCTGGCGGCGGTCTTGCGCGGGGAGGATCCGGGCGCCGTGGCCTCGGTCAACAGACTGGTCAAGTCCGAGTTCGAGCAGCGGTTGCATCGGCTCGCCCTGCGCCTGACGGGACCCGGCGCAGCGCTCGGCAACCGGTCGCCGGGCGCGGTTGACGGTGGTCGATGGACGTACGGCTACCTCATGACGCGCGCATCGACGATCGGCGCCGGGACAGCCGAGATCCAGCGCAACACGATCGCTGAATCGGTACTCGGGCTACCGTCGCATCGGGGTGAGGGCACCCGCTCCGCGTCGATCACTCCCGGCCGACCCTTGACCGTGTCCGACGAGAACGAGGCTGACCTTCGCGCCGTCCTCGGCAAGGCCGTCTCTACGTCGGTGACCACAGCGGCGCTGATGTCCCGAGCGGAGACTCACGACGACTACGACATCGGGCTCTGGGACGAACTGGTCAAGTTCGGCCTGCCCGGGCTCGCTGCCGCCGAAGACCTCGGCGGCGGAGGCGCGGGTGTGCGCCTGCTGTGCGCGGCCGTCGAGGAGGCTGCATTCAATCTCGCGCCGGTCCCGCTCGTCCCGACCGTGATCGCCCTCGAGGTGGCTGTCGCCGCGCAGGGCCGTGAGGTGGTTTCCGCGATCTGTGCCGGGGCGACCGCGGCGCTGGTCGTCCCGTTGTCGGACCGCGGTTGGTCCATGGAATCAGGTCGGTTGCCCATTCTCGACGGGAACCGGTTGACCGGCAGCGTCGGCGAGGTGCCCGGGGCTCCGGTTGCCGATCAGCTGGTAGTCGTCGCGCACGACGGCGTCGGGCCGGTCATTGTGACCTGCAATGCCGCGGCGGCGTCGATCTCGGTGCAGGAGGCTCTGGATCTGACCGCCACCATCGGGACCGTTGACTTCGAAGCGACCGAGGTCGAGGTGCTGGCGCGGGGCGACGACGCTCGACGGTCGTTGGCCGAAGCCCGCCGAATCGCGGAGCTGGTGATGGCCGCCGACTCGGTCGGCGTGGCGAATCGAGCATTGGCGATGGCCGTGGACTGGGCGGGGCAACGCGAACAGTTCGGTCGCAAGATCGGCTCGTACCAGGCGATCTCGCATCGCTGTGCAGACATGCTCGTTGCTTCCGAAGGGGCCAGGAGTCAGGTCTTCGCGGCTGCGGACATGCCACCGGACGACCCCGACGCTACGCTGGCCGCCCACCTCGCCACCTCGGCAGCGCTCGATGCGGCCGTCTCGGTGTCGGAGGATTGCATACAGGTCCATGGCGGTATCGGATTTACGTGGGAGCATACGGCTCACCTGCTGCTGCGTCGTGCGGTCTCGAATCAGGTGCTCGTCGGTCGTCCCGAACAGCTGCGTGACAGCGCTGCGCAGCTTCTCGTGGACCGGCTCGACCATGGGTACTCAGATGAACGCCGGTGATCACGAATCGACGTCGACGAACCTCGCAGACGTCTTTCGGACGGCGCTGGACCGCCACGATGAGGTCCCCGTCGTATACGCCGGGTTCGACGGGACCCGTCTCCTGACTGTCCGCGAGCTCCACCTCGCGGCACGGTCCGTGGCCGCCGGGCTCGCTCGCCTGGGGGTTCGACCAGATGACTCGGTGGCGGTTCAGCTTCCGGGTGGCGTACAGCGGCGATCGCCTATCAGGCGGTATTCCTGCTGGGCGCCACACTCGTTCCGATCGTCCACGTCTACGGCCCCGCCGAGGTCGACTTCATCCTGCGGCAGTCCCGGGCGCGCGTCCTCGTGACAAAGGAGAGATGGCGCTCGGAGTCCTACCTCGACCGCATCAGCGGGTATCGGGACGTCCGCACCTTGCGGGATGTGGTCGTGGTCGGCGCCGCGCCGGCCGGGTGCGTGGCCTGGTCTGATCTGATCGCCACCACCCCGGCGCCGCTCGCCGCCTCGGAGGCTGACGCCGATGACGTGTGCTTACTGATCTACACCTCCGGTACCACCTCGTCACCCAAAGGGGTTCTGCATTCCCACCGCACACTGCTCGCGGAACTGAACTCCGCTCCAGCGGTGATGGCGGCCGAACCCGACGCCGTGCAGCTGGTGTCCTTCCCCCCGGGGCATGTCGCGGGGGTCGTGAGCTATCTGCGCCCGATGGTGGCCGGTTCGCGAACGGTCTTCATGGACGCCTGGGACCCGGCGCAGGCCGTTCGATTGATCGGCGAGTATTCGGTGACCTCGACCTCCGGAACGCCGTTCCACTTGTCGGGCCTGCTCGACCTGGCGGACAGCGGAGTCGAGTTGCCGTCCCTGCGCGAGTTCCTGGTGGGTGCCGCGACGGTTCCGGAAAGTCTGATACGTCGGGCGGACGCTGCAGGCATCCGTGCTTTCCGTTGTTACGGCTGCACCGAGCACCCGACCGTCACGGTCGGTAGTGCCGACGATCCGCTGGATGTCCGCATCGCCACCGACGGTGCCCCCCTGCCCGGGGTGAGTATCCGGATCGTCGGTACGGACGGGAACGAGGTCGTAAACGGAGTCGACGGCGAGATCCTCACCCGTGGGCCGGACCGCTTCATCGGATACCAGGATTCCGAGCTCGACCACGACACATTCGACTCCGCAGGTTGGATGCGCACCGGAGATCTCGGCCGTCTCGACGCGAACGGCCGACTGACCGTAACCGATCGGATCAGGGATGTGGTGATCCGCGGTGGGGAGACGATCTCGTCCAGCCAGCTCGAAGACGTTCTCCTCTCCCATCCGGCCGTCGCCGAGGGTGTGATTGTCGCCGCCCCGGACGCGCGTTACGGGGAAGTCGTTGCTGCCGTCGTTGTTCCGGTATCAGGCGCCCGAATCGAACTCATTGACATCGCGGAACACTTTGCCGTTGCCGGCCTGGCCCGGCAGAAGACGCCGGAACGCCTGGTACTCGCGACTCGTTGCCGAGGACCGCGGTGGGCAAGGTTCGCAAAGCTGATGTTCGAGCGGCCAACTTCGGCTGATGAGGAGCGAGATGTACTCGGCAGGTGAACCGTGACCACGACGATGGATCTGGGACTGCTCGCGCGCGAGCACGGCGAGAAGCCGGCAATCGTCGTGGCCGGGAGCGGTGCGCGATTGTCCTATCGGGAACTCGATGAACAATCGAACAGGATCGCGCACCTGTTCCGCGACCGCGGCCTCGTACCCGGTGATCACATCGCTGTTCTCATGGAGAATCGGGTCGAGTTGCTGCCCGTGGTCTTCGCGGCACAACGCGCCGGCCTGTTGTACACCCCGGTGAACTGGCATCTGAGGCCAGACGAAGCGGCCTACATCGTCTCCAATTGTCAGGCACGGATTCTCGTGTATTCACATGAGCTGAGCGGCCTTGCTCATGCGGCGCTGGCGCAAGCGGACGCGGTCGAATCGGTGTACGTCGTGGGTGGGCCCGACGGGACCGCCGACCTCGCAACAGCCGCATCGGCGTATTCGGACGGCCCCATCGCGGACAGCGTGGAGGGGGCGTACATGCTGTACTCTTCCGGCACGACGGATCAGCCCAAGGGAATCGTGCCGACCATGACCGGCAATCCGTTCGGTACCGGACTGGCGATTGATCACATGATGCGAAGCGCCTTTGGATTCAGTTCGGACGGAGTTTATCTCAGCCCAGGTCCGCTCTATCACGCCGCGCCGCTCGGTTGGACGATGGGTACCATACGCAATGGTGGTACTGCGATTGTGCTGGAAAGGTTCGATGCCGAGGATGTCCTTGCCGCCATCGACACCTACGGTGTCACCCACGCACAATTCGTTCCGACCATGTTCGTGCGGATGCTGAAACTCCCTGCCGAGGTGCGCTCGTCACACGACGTGTCGTCGTTGCAGGTCGTCGTCCACGCCGCAGCGCCATGTCCGGTCGCGGTCAAGAGGCAGATGATCGAATGGTTCGGCCCCATCATCGTCGAGTTCTATTCCGGTAGTGAGGGAACCGGGTTCTTCATGATCGACACTGCTGAGTGGCTGACCCACCCCGGGTCGGTCGGCAAGGCTGTTCTGGGTGTGCCCCACATCTGTGATGACGAAGGCCGGGAGTTGCCCCCCGGTGAGGTCGGCACGATCTGGTTCAGCGATGTCACCAGGTTCGAATACCACGGGGAACCGGGAAAGACAGCCGCGGCCTTCAATTCACAGGGCTGGAACACGCTGGGGGATCTGGGTTATCTGGATGCCGACGGATATCTGTACCTGTCGGCGCGTAGGACGGACCTCATCATCTCCGGCGGCGTGAACATCTACCCGCAAGAGATCGAGGATGCGCTCATCATGCATCCGGATGTCGCGGACGCGGCGGTGCTGGGAGTCGCGGATGACGAGATGGGGCAGCGTGTGTTCGCAGTGGTCGAACCCACGAGTCCCGGCCGCGCAGGGCCGGACCTGGAGGCCGAACTCGTTGCCTACCTACGTGAACGCATCGCGGGCTACAAGGTGCCGCGTGGTTTCGCCTTCGATCTGATCCCTCGCCTGCCCTCCGGCAAGATCCTGCGTCGAAATCTCTCGTCCAGATTCGATACCACGGACCCCCGGGCTTGACGGATCGCCCACGTCATAGCCGCTGTCGCGCCCGACGGACCCGTGCGCAACGGCATCTTCGTATGCCTGGTGAGCTAGGTGGTGAGTCAGAAACCGCTGCAGTATTACATGGTGAACTAGGTAACATATCTACCGGAGCGCTTGCGCTCCGACCAAGAACCACGCTGTTGTATCGGAGGTTTCAGCAATGAAGGTCGGGTTCATTGGGGCCGGACGGATGGGCTGGCCCATGGTTCGACGGTTGCGAGCCGGAGGCCACGAGGTCATTCTCTCGACGCGTCGCCCCGAAGTCAGGGCAGCCGCAGAAGAGGTGGGTGTGACGGTCACCGACTCGGTCCGTGATATCGGCGACGAGGTCGCTCTGATCATCACGTGCTTCTTCTCCGTCGATCAGCTGCACGATGTGGTTCATCGGCAAGGCCTGCTCGAGGCGCTCGGTCCGGCGAGCACGCTAGTGAGCCACGCGACCGGAGCTGTCGATGCGCTGCAAGACATTTCGACGGACCTGCGGGCGGCCGGACACCGGTTGGTGGACGCGCCGGTCAGCGGAACGGCGGATGACATCGATCAAGGTGCGCTGACAGTCCTGATCGCTGGCGACCCGGTAGCGGTTGATGGAGTCGATCCAGTGCTGAGAAGCTACGCGAGAGCCATCGTTGCGTGTGGCAATGCGGTGGGCGATGCGCAGAAGGTGAAGCTCGTGAACAATCTCCTGTTTGCCGCGTCGTCTCAGATCGCGGTGCAAGCCGCGCATTTCGCTGCGTCGCTCGGAGTGGATCCGGCTCTGATGTTGCGGGCTGTGGGCGAGTCGAGCGGCAACTCGTACGCACTCGAACAACTGAGACGATTCGGTGACACCGACTCGTTCGTTACCGGAGTGGGCCCCTTTCTCCGCAAGGACGTCGGTGCCTGCCTGGCGCTGGCAGACGAGCTCGATGTCGACCCGGGCTGTTTGTCGCAGCTTGTCGAGTCCGGTCCGATCGGCGACCTGACCGGATAGGGCACGGACGCGTCGCGGCCGGGTGCGACCCGCCCCAGACGAAGATGCCCGGATCGATTCGATCCGGGCATCTTCGATTCCGTCGGCTACTTCGCGACTTCGGCGTCCTCGGTGTCGTGGGCCCCGAGGTAGGCGTTCTCGATGAGTTCTGGTGAGGCGGCGAGTGTAGCGGCATCGCCTTGTAATACGTTGCTGCCGTGTCTGAGTACCAGGGCTGTGTCCGCTATTTCCAGGGCGAGTTGGACGTGCTGCTCGACGAGTATGACTGCGGTTCCGGTGGTGTCGGCGACGGTGCGGACGATCGGTAGCAATCGTTCTACGATGACCGGTGCCAGCCCCATGCTCAGTTCGTCGATGAGGAGCACTTTCGGGTGTTGCACAAGCGCACGTCCGATCGCCAGCATCTGCTGCTCGCCGCCGGACAGGGCGCCTGCTGGCACTTTCATACGCTCGGCGAGCCGGGGAAAGTGTCCGAGGATGATGTCGCGCTGTGCAACCCACGACCTGCGTGAGCTGACCGCGAGTCTGAGATTGTCCTCGACGGTGAGGCCGGTGAACAGGGCGCGGTCGTCCGGGACCAGGACGAGGCCGGCCTTGGAGGCACTGCGTGCGTGACCCGGTTTGACCCCGCGTCCACCGATGCGGACGGTCCCCGCCAGACCGGGCAGCAGTCCGGCCAGCGTCATCAGGATCGTGGTCTTCCCGGCGCCGTTGGGGCCGAGCAGTGCGAGGACCTCACCCTCGTGCAGTTCGAGGTCGAAACCGCGCACACAGGGTCGTCCTTCGGAGTAGCCCGCGTCGAGGTCGGAACATGCGAGTACACAGCTCATGCTTTCAGCTCCTGTCCGGTGGTCGTCATGCGGCGCTCGTCGTGAGGTGCAAAACCGCTGACGGGTGGGACGTCGCCACTGTGGGTGGCACCGAGATATGCCTTGGTGACCGCACGATCGTTGCGGACCTGTTCGGGGGTACCGATGGCGATGACCCTGCCGAGGTCGAGGACCACGATGCGATCGCAGACGTCGAGCACCAGCTCCATGTCGTGATCGACCATCACGATGGTGAGCCCCGCGTCACGGATTGCGCGGAGCCGGTCGCCCAACCACATGCTCTCGGTACTGTCGAGTCCGGCGGCCGGTTCGTCGAGCAGAACCACGCGCGGTCTGCCGGCGAGTGCTCTTGCGACAGAGACCAATTGCCGTTGTCCCTGCGAGAGTTCCCGCACCGGACGATCGATCACGGTACTGAGATGGAGTACCTCGTAGAGGTCGTCGAGACCGGCGTCGTCGAGCGGCGGACGATCGGGTCCCCGGTGCTGCGAAGCGGTGGTGCCCACGGAGACGTTCTCGCGGACGGAGAGATCGTCGTACAATTCGATGCCCTGGAAGGTGCGGGCGAGCCCTTCTCGGCTGCGTCGATACGGTGGCAGAGCGTCGAGTTTCTCGGCCAGGAGGGTGACGGAGCCGGTGGCATCGGCGAATCCGCTGAGGGCATCGATGAATGTGGTTTTACCGGCGCCGTTGGGTCCGATGAGACCGATGATCTCGCCATCACGAACATCGAAGGACACATCGTCGAGCGCGACGACACCCCCGTATTGGACGCTCACACCCTCAGCGGACAACAGCACGTCACCGATGGGCCGTTCAGGCCCGGCATAGGGCTTGATGTTCCCGCCGGTGATGTCGAGATCGGCCACCGCGTCGCGCTGCGGCGCCTTCGTCAGTTTCGTTCGTACCCAGGTGACGTTCTTCTGGATCTCGGAGATGATTCCCTCCGGATTGAAGATGACGGTGACCACGAGCAGGATTCCGGTCACGACCGAGTAGTAAGCACCCACGTTGGCGACTCGGTCGAGGAAGATGAACAGAATTCCTCCGGCTCCCATGACACCGGCGAGCAATCCGCCCGACACACACGTCACACCAGCGAGGTACACGACTGCGAACATCGCGATTCCCCCCATGGCGGAGAAGGATTCAGGCACTGCCAGCGTCTGTTGGTAGGCCATGAGCGACCCGCCGATACCGGCGATGAAGGCGCCGACGCCGAACGCGATCATCTTGGTCCGCGACACGTTGATTCCGGAGGCGGCCGCAGAGCGTTCATTGGCCCTGACGGCAAGCATGGAGGCGCCCAGGCGACTGGTCCGCAGTTTGACGGTTGCCAGCGCGGTGATCACCAAGACAATCAGGCACAGGATGCCGAATGAGATCCTCGGATACGAATCGCCCGAACCGATTCCGAGGTCGAATCCGAACAGTGACGGGTCTTCGACCTTTGCCCCGTCGCTGCCTCCGTTGAACTTGTTGTTGCGGAACCAGAACATCTCGAGGAACACCGCGAGGCTCAAGGTCACCACAGCTACCGGAAGCCCTCGAATCCGCAGGGCAGGCAAACCGACCACGAGGCCGACAACGGTGGCCACCAGAGCGGCGAGGATCGGTGCAAGGGGGAACGGGATGCCCCAGTCGGTTGTGAAACGGCTGAGCATGAACGCGGAAACACCGGCCAGTGTGAGCTGCGCCAGCGAGATCTGGCCGGCGAACCCGGTCACCACGACCTGTGAGAGGGCAACGATCGCGAGGGTGATGCTGACGATGACCGCACCGCGGTAGCTGCCGTCCGTGAGGATCAGGAGGCCGAGCGCGAGGACACTCGCGACGAGGGTCGGAACCAGCACATTCCGGGGTCGGGTAGCGGTTCCGAGCGTGTTCTGCACGATCGCGCCGCGCGAGGGCAGCGGTTTTCCGCGGAACACCAGGAAGACGAGGATCAGGATCAGGGGGATGATCTCGGCCATGCCGGCCTGCGGTAGCCAGCTGACGGTGGACTGTAGATGGGTCATCTCCGACTGCAGCACACCGATGGCGAGGCCGGCCGCCACTGCGGGTCCGATCGAACTGAAGTTGCCGACCAGCGCGGCGGCGAGAGCAGGAACGATGAAGAGCGTGTACGAGATCGGGATCAGCGGGACGATGGGTGCGATCAGGATGCCCGAGAGACCGGCGATCATGGTGGACAGTGTCCAGTTGGCGTAGGCGATCCGTTCCGGCGACAGACCTGTGACGATCGCGCCCTTCTCGGACTCGGCGGCGGCACGGGTAGCCAACCCGAACCGGGTCAGTCGGAAGGCCAGGATCAGCAGGACGGTGAGCATGACGATGATCAGTGCGAACCAGACCCGATCCGAGGGGACCCGAATGGAACCAAAGGTCCAGATCTCAGTGGGCAGGATGGCGTCCACCGACACCGGGGTGGTGCCGACCCTGGCCGCCAGCAGAGCTTGGACGGCGAGCATCAGGGCGATCGAGGCAACGGCCTTTGCTGTTGCCGGGGCCGTCCTGAGCAACCTGAATACCGCGAAATACATCAGGATGCCCAGGACGCCGGCGATGATCAGTGCGATCCCCATAGCCGGTAAAAGCCCCAGCGGCCCACCGAGATCCAGGGTTTTCGGCAGACCCGGGATCGGGATGAGCAGCGCACCCTCCCGGAGGTAGGCGTACGTGTACGCAACGTAGAGCGCGATGGCACCGGTTGCGAAATTCACCACGCCCGAACTCCGATAGGTCATGACCAAGGCAAGGGCCAGCGCCGCATATACGGCGCCGTTGCCGAGTCCCAAAAACAGGAACTGGAGATCTTGGGTCATCAGAAAGCCTCTCGAACGATTCCGGGCGTTAAGGAGAACTTGGAACTACTGGACGAGCTGAGGATCGGTCAGCTCGCCGTCCTCGAAGGTGGAAACGATCGAGCCGGTGCTGCAGACCGACTTCATCCCGGGTGCGGCAGTGCCGTCGCAGGTGAACGTGATCCCGTGTCCCGCAGGAAGAACGACGTCCCTTGCCGATGCAATCGCCTTGCTGATCGTGGCGGGTGATGTGTCGCTGCCCTGCACCGACTGTGCAGCACGGACCAAACCCAGCATGCCCTGGTAGCCGATGACGGCGTAGCCGGTGGTGTCGGTGTCAGGAGAGTACTTGTCCATCACGCTCTTGTAGAGAACGGTCTCCGGGTCGTCGGACACGATGTCCGCGGGGGAGAAGACGTGGACACCGTCGAGTGACGAGCCGACGGCCTGTACAACCGAGGGCGCCGCACACGGCTGAATGGACATGCGATCGGCCGTGGTGCCCAGCGTGCCGAGTGCCTTGAAGGCGGCGGTGCACAGGTTCGACTCGCCGATGACGATCACACCTTCCGGGTTGTCCCCGAGCCCGGCGCTGACCTGAGGAGTCGCGTCGGGCGTGCCCGGCGGAATGGGGACGATCTTGAGGTCGACTCCCTTGGCCTTGAACGACGGTGTACCCACTGACTCCAGCCCGCTGATTGCCGCCGGCACGTCGATGGTGTAGGCGGTCACCTTCTTCATGTTCTTCTCGCCGGCGTAGGTGGCCATCGACTGGAGCGTGCCCGGCAGCCCGCCCGTCCACATGTAGGCGTTGTCGCTGGTGAGCTCAGAGGGTGCCTGACCTGCCGCGGAGACATACGGAATCCCCGCGCCGGTGATGATCGGCGCCATCGAATCGCCCGATCCGGTGCTCGTGACCAGGACCGCAGAAACGTTTGCCTCGACCATCTGATTGGCGCAGTCGCGTGCGGAGTTCGGGTCCTCGGTGTTCTTACAGGTGACCAGTTCGATCGGACGGCCCCCGATGCCCCCCAGGTTCTCATTGGCGTACTTGACGACTGCCTCGGCAGCCTCTCGGTTCTCGGGCTGCGAGATTGCCTGCCCGCCTTCGTTGTTGATCAGACCGATTTTCACCGGATCGCCGGCAGCGGCCTTGCCGGGAAACGAGCCCTCGGGGGCTGCGACGCTGGCCGAGGATGAGGAGTCGGCGCTGTCGTCGTTGCTGCACGCTGCCAATCCGGTCAGCGCGACGGCCGCGGCTGCGGCCGCGACGACTGGGGCAGAGCGCGAGCCTCTGAACGTTTTCATCGGGAGTCCTTCTCGGTAGGTATAGGAGTCGGCTGGAGGTCATCGCGCGATAGAACTTGCGCGCCATGGCATCGGTCTCCAGCCGCCTTCTTCGGTCACCTAGATAACTAGGTAGCCTCGCAACTATAAGGCAAGGAATGATCTATGTCACTAGGAAGATCTACTGTGATCCAGAAGACTGTCGACCCGCGGTTGGCGAAGCCCGAGCGGAGGACCACGTCGCGACGCTTCTCACGGGCGCCGCCACAAGAGGAAACTCGATACGAACGGCGACAAACGAGTGCGAAGGGCCGCGAGAGGGCGAACCAGGGCGGGAGCGGTGGACCGCCCGCGTCAGTGCGGACGGCGCACCGATCTCATTCGTTGCGGAGCAGCACCGCGCCCGCAGGCACCCCGCCGCCGGCTGTGACGACAGCGACTTTGGCGTTCGGGACCTGGCGGCCCGGTGCCTCGCCACGCAATTGCAGGACCGCCTCGCGGAAGAATCCGTAGCCGTGAGTGCGTCCCGCGGACAACTGTCCGCCGTGCGTGTTGACGGGAAGCCGACCGTCGATCGAGATACCGCGACCGCCATCGATGAACTCTTGGGCGCCACCGATCTCGCAGAACCCGAGACCCTCCAGCCACGACAACGCGTTGAAGGTGAAGCCGTCGTACAGCTCCGCAACATCGACATCCGCCGGTCGTAGGTGGGTCCGACTCCACAGGTGCGCTGCCGGTCCGAGTGATTGCGGCATGTGCGTGAGAGTTCCCTGATCCCAAGAGAGCGGTTCGAGGATCTGCGTGCCCACGGCTTCGATGAAAACCGGGACACAATCGAGATCGGCCACTGTCTCCTTCGCCGAGACGATCACGGCCACTGCACCGTCGACCGGAACATCGCAGTCGTAGAGACCGAACGGAGATGACACCATGCGCGCGCCGAGATAGTCGTCCATGGTGATCGGGTCGCGATACACGGCTTCAGGGTTGGCGACGGCGTTCGTCCGGGCGTTCACGGCAATCGCGCCCAGGGTCTCCCTGTCGGTGCCGTATCGGTGGAAGTAGTGCGACGCCTGCATCGCGATCCAGTTCGCGGCGGACATCGCTCCGAACGGAGCCCGGAACTCCGTCATTCCGGTGGCCCTGCCGCCGCCTTCATGCCATGTGCCCGCACGGACCAGCGTTGAATGGGTCGACTCCCAGACGGTGCGGAAGCACAGGACGTGTCGGCACAGACCGGAGGCGACGGCAAGCATCGCGGCCACGATCGACCCGTTCTGTCCGGGGGTGTCACCCCCGCCGTTGATCCACGTGGGGCGGAGGTTCAGTGCTTGCTCCACCGGCATGATCCCGCCCTCGGAGATGCCACCTTGGTGCGCGCCCGGATACGTGGACAGTCCGTCGATGTCTTCCAATTCGAGTCCGGCGTCAGCCACTGCCTGCAGGCACGCGTCGACGGTCAGCGACAGTGGGTCGACCATCAAACGTCGACCCACCTTCGACTGGCCGACGCCGGTGATCGCGACACGGTCCTCGAACTTCGTCGACGACGCCATCGGACGCACCAGTCCCGAGTAGTCCACCGGTTCAGGCAGGGGGCCGTCGACATCCGGAAACTCAGGGTCTGGTTCGAAAAGCGGGAGCCAGATGCCGTCGATCGCCCGCTCGAAGAGAACGCGCACCCGCAGGCCCACGCGGACGTCACCGGGGTCGCAGTTGACAATGTTCGTGGTCAGGCGAGCGCCGTCGTCCTCTGCGAGGGCGACAATCGCAACCACGTAAGGGGGCGGAAGGTCCGGTAGCCACTGCTGCGAGTTCACCGTGAACCCGACCACCGTTCCTCTGCCGGAGGTCTGAGTCATCCGCAGATCCCGGCTCCGGCAGACCCGGCACATGGTCGGCATCGGATGACTCCATGCACCGCAGTCCTCACACTTGGCGACACGAAGTACCTCGTCGGCGCCCGACGCCCAGAACTGCGCGCTGGACAGCGTCGGCTGCGGGAGGGGCCTGCTCGATTCGGCCCTGCTCGGTTCGTTGTTGTCCACGGCGGCGCTCCTCCAGGTTCGACTGATAGCCGAATCCACTTGAGACATATATGACTATCATTCTGATTCGCGAAGTTCAGAGGCGACGGCGCACAGAGACGCTCGCGGCCTTCACGATAGTGACACAGATCATTCCATCTGCCATAGTGATAGTCGACTAAGTTATCTATGTCACTTGGAGGACGTCATGCCACTGCAGGATTACATGCAACTGATCTCGACTGATGATCATCTGATCGAGCACCCCAAGCTGTGGGCAGACCGTCTACCTCGCAAATTCCTCGAAGCCGGACCCAGGATCGTCGAGATGAAGATGGGCCCCAACGACCGTCTGGCGGAAGTGTGGAACTACGAGGGACGCATCTATCCGTACATCGGACTCAACGCGGTTGCCGGTAAGAAACCGGAGGAGTTCGGTGCGGAACCGACCCGGTACGAGGACATGCTGCCGGGCTGTTACGACCCCGCAGCCCGGATCATCGACATGGACATCGATGGGGTCCACGCAGGCGTGTCGTTCCCGTCGTTCCCCCGCTTCGCCGGCACCGTCTTCCTCGAGGGCGAAGATCCCGAGCTGGCACTCCTTTGTGTCAAGGCATGGAACGACTACGTCCTCGATGAGTGGTGCGCTACCGCACCCGACCGCCTGATCCCGATGATCATTCTTCCGCTCTGGTCCGTGGAGGAGTCGGTCAAGGAGATCCACCGGACCGCGGCAAAGGGCTCGCGCGTAATCTCTTTCGTCGAGAACCCTGTGCCGCTGGGACTCCCGTCGTTCCACACCGATCACTGGGATCCGGTGTTCCGGGCCGCGACGGAGACCGGGCAGCCGCTGTCCGTACACTTCGGGACTTCTGGCAAAGCGCCGATCACCGCACCAGAGGCGCCGATGGCCGTGATGATCGCGCTGTTCGGCTGCAACTCGATGTACGCCACTGCCGACCTGCTGTTCTCGCCCGTGTTCCACAACCACCCAGACCTGAAAGTCATGCTCTCCGAGGGCGGCATCGGTTGGGTTCCCTACATGCTCGAGCGCATGGACCAGACCTGGAACAAGCACCGCTTCTACCAGAACATCAACCAGACGGTGAAGCCGTCGGATTTGTTCGCCAAGCACCTGTTCGGTTGCTTCATCGACGACGAGCACGGACTGGTGAACAGGAACCTGGTGGGCATCGACAACATCACCTGGGAGAGCGACTACCCGCACTCGGACTCCAACTGGCCGAATTCGCGAAAAGTGGTGCACGACTTGATGATCGACGTCCCGGACGACGAGGTCCACAAGATTGTCGAGCTGAACAGCCGGAAACTGATGAACTTCCCCCGCACCGAGCCGACAGTCTGATCATGGCGGAGGAACAGATCGAACAGATCCCCCTGTCCGATTGGACTGACCAAGATCTCCTGACCAACGAACTCGCGGAGTCGTTGCTCGAGAAGGAGATCGAGCAGGAAGAAACCACACTTGCGTCCCTGGGCGAAGCCGAGGCGGCTCCGGTTCGACGCCGCATCGCCGCGATGAGGAGTGCACAGGAAAGTGCGCGGGCACGGCGGTCCAAGTGAGTCGACTCAGCCAGGTGCACGACCCGGAGGAAACGATGACCTCGACAGAAGCACAGTTCACGGCGATCGACGACGAGCTACATCCAGTCGGCGACAGCTTCTATGAGACCGAGACCTTCTGGTTCTCGTTCTTCGTCCCTGAACGGGACATCGGAGCCTGGATCTACACGAGCATCAGACAGAATGTGGGTGCGACAGCCGGCGGTCTGTGGATGTGGGACCGATCAGCGACTCTGCCGTGGGACATTCCCTTCTACGAGAACTTCACAGCATTGAAGATGCCTACGATCGACGGACAGACGTTACGGAGCCCGACTGGTGCCCGGATCGACACTGTCGAGCCGGGGATGGTCTATGACCTGCACTATGAAGACCGTGATCGGATCTCCCTGGAACTCCGTTTCACCGGGCTCGAGGCGCCTGTTCCCCTTCGGAAGGGAGCACCGCCGTACCCGGTGGCGTCACATTATGATCAGACCGGGCACGTCGTCGGTCACCTTGTGTTGGACGGGGAACGCATCGAGGTCGACTGCTATGCGATGCGCGACCGATCATGGGGTCCGCGTCACGAACGCGGATATCAGCGAGTGGGTTACACCTGGCTCGCGAGCCAGGACCTCAGCATGCTTACCTTCTCGGCGCCGACGGCGACGTCTGATGACATCCACTCCGGATACATCCGTCGCGGCGAGGACGTGTCCAGGATCGTCGGCGGCCACCGGATTGTGGGCAGGGACCCCAAAAATGCGTGGGTTGAAACCCTCGACATCTCGGTCGTCGATGAACACGGGAACGAGTGGACTGCTGCCGGGACGGCTCGGAGCAGATTCGTCTTGCCCGGTGCCACCAATGTCTGCGTGAACACTTTGCTCGCTTTCGATGTGGGCGGTGAGACCGTCTTCGGTGAGGATCAGGACGTGTGGGCAATGAAACAATTCCGATCGGCGCGGCAAAGAGCCTGATTCGTGTCGCAAGCGGCCCGCGGTGTGGGCAGCCGTGGCCGTAGTCCTGCTTGCACCGTTCAGATCTGCGGTGACGACTACATCCCTAGAAAGGGGAGAACATGCATCGTCCGATGGAGGGCGTCCGAATACTGGAAGTGGCCCAGTTCACCTTTGTGCCGGCGGCCGGTGCGATCCTCGCGGATTGGGGTGCCGACATCATCAAGGTCGAACATGCCGAGACCGGGGATGCCCAGCGTGGACTCGTCCGCGTCCTGGGGCTGGACGCCGGTGTCGGATCGTCGTTCGCGCCGATCATGGAGGGGCCGAACCGGGGTAAGCGGAGTATCGGTATCGCGCTCGACAAACCGGAAGCGCGGCCCGTGCTCGAGGAGTTGGTCAAGCGGAGTGACGTTTTCTTGACCAACTACCTACCAGCTGCACGACGCAAACTGGGCCTGACACTCGAAGACATCCGCGCGATCAATCCGGACATCATCTTCGTGACGGGTAGCGGTTTCGGCACCGAGGGCCCCGATTCGGAGAACGGGGCATACGACGCGACTGCGTTCTGGGCACGGGCGGGTAGTGCTGATGGCACCACCGGCCCCGGCGCCACGTCGGTGTCGCAGATGCCGGCCGGAGCATACGGGGACAACATCGGCGGTATGACGATCGCGGGCGGGATCGCGGCTGCGCTGTTCGGGCGCGAGAGGACCGGACAGACCACCGAGATCGATGTCTCGCTGTTGGCCGTTGGTGCCTGGGCGACGCAGTTCAGCGTCAATCTCGCGCTGGCCACGGGCGGCCCGCTGCCCAAGGTCGAGCGCACGACCGCCGCTCCCGGAAACCCGCTCACCGGTAACTACAAAACATCGGATGAACGCTGGATTCAGCTGTCGATGCTGCAGCCGACCAAGTACTGGGACGAGTTCTTCGGAGTGCTCGACCGTTCCGATCTCGTCGGCGAACCCAGGTTCGACACCATGGACAAGGTCGTCGCGGCTCACGAAGAGATCAAGCTCGAGATCGCGAAAACGATCGCGAGCCGCACGCTCGAGGAGTGGAAGTCGGCATTCAAAGGCATGACCGGCCAGTGGGCACCCGTGCAGGACGCCTGGGATCTAGGTCATGATGAGGCGCTCGAAGCCAACGGCAGGATTGTCGAGCTGACCGACGCCGATGGCCGGCAGCAGAAACTGGTCGCGAATCCCGTTAAGTTCGATCGAGCACCGGTCGAGCTCACCCGTGCCCCACAGTTTGCCGAACACACCGACGACATATGTCGTGAACTCGGGTTCGACGACGAGGGTCTCATCGGTCTCAAGATTGCCGGAGCGATCACCTAGGCCACTGATTGGCGAAGGCGAAGTGGACGAATCGAGAACCCCTGGGACTGTGGAACGGATCAAATGAGATCCGGGACAAGCACCCAGGGATTTCTTACTGTGTCCGTCTACCGCCCGGCAGTCGGAAATTCGATTGCAGTGTCTACAGCAGATCCGCGATGGATGTGCGTGTCTGCCGCCGGGGCGAAGTATTTCATGACGGCGCGCGCCTCGCCCGCACCGACCACGCCGGTCAGGAAGCGGTCACGGATGTAGAAGCAGGCGACCCGTGTCCATCCGGGCGTGTCCGCGAGGCGCGTCTCCGGATTGTCGACCCGCGAACGAGTTCGGCGAAATGTTCTCCTGTCGCGAGCGCGGCATCGATGTCGTCAAACCTTGAGAACATCCCCGCCGCCCGTGGTTACTCCCCCCACATGGAGGACGAGATTACCCCGTCCTGGTGCGTTGCGGCAGCTCGGCTCGAAGGTGATGTTGGCGACTGGGACGCCTCCATCGGCGAGCAGGACTTTGTAGCTCTGCCCGGTGAAATACGGCGCGGAAAGGTCGGCCGTCTCCCACTTCTGGCCAGCTCGGCAGCCAACAATCAGCACTTCAGGGTCTGCTCGGTGTAACACCTGTTACAGCGGGGCGGAGCTCGAATTTTCAGCTCCATGCATTGTGTAAGCCCTAGGTGGGGACACCTCAAAGTCATGCAACTGCCACGCGTTGATGTCTGCATGACAGTTTGTAGACACGAAAATCACCGATGAGCAGGCAAGTCTGGTGCCCCCGGTCAGACTCGAACTGACACTGGACGGGTTTTGAATCCGTTGCCTCTGCCAATTGGGCTACGGGGGCCAGTGGACGGGGTTGCCCCGCGCCGGGAACCAACTCTAGATGATCGGCCGAGCGGCCTGCCAACCGGTACTCTGCGGGCACACAGACGTGGCGTGAGCGACGTGGAGGAGGGGATGGTGACGGTGACCGACAGTGCGACGACTGCAGCCGGTGAGACCACGACAACCCACCGAGTTCTGGTGGCCGAGGACGATTCGTTGATCCGGATGGATCTGATCGAAATGCTCCGCGAGGAGGGGTACGACGTCGTCGGTGAAGCGCCGAACGGGAAGGTCGCCGTGGAACTGACCGAATCGCTGTCGCCCGACCTCGTGATCATGGACATCAAGATGCCGGTGCGTGACGGTATCGACGCCGCGACCGAGATCGCCGAGAAGCGCCTCGCGCCCGTTGTCATGCTGACGGCGTTCAGCCAGCGGGACTTCATCGACAAGGCGCGCGATGCCGGCGCCATGGCCTACCTGGTCAAACCTTTCACCAAGGCCGATCTGGTTCCGGCCATAGAGGTGGCGGTGAGCCGTTATCAGGAGCTCAAGCAGCTCGAGCGCGAAGTCGCGACCATGAACGAGCGGTTGGAGACCCGAAAACTCGTCGAGCGGGCGAAGGGCCTCCTGATGGAGAAGCAGGCCCTCTCCGAGCCCGAAGCGTTCAAATGGATCCAGCGTGCGGCCATGGATCGCAGGACCACCATGAAAGCCGTTGCGCAGGTTGTGGTGGAGACCCTCGGGACCGACTGATCCCGAGCGCCTCCCAGGCGCAATGACCGTGTGCGCAAGTCAGTTTCACTGTCTTTACGCAGCCGCAACAAGATCGCGCTAGCTTTTCTCCAGCGAGGCGCGGTCCGTTGTACTCCGAGGTGCCGCCTTCGTGACGAACGCCGAACGCACAGGCCGAACGCCGAACGCGCAGGCCAGACGCAAGGAGAGCATCGATGTCCTTACGCTTTATCAGGAGCGGGGCAGTGGTCATGACCGCCGCGGCAGCACTCGTGGTCGCCGGCTGCAGCAGTTCCGACTCGGGTTCCGAGGGAGGTTCCGAGGCGTCGTCGAGCGCCGCCGTCGAGTCCACTCCGGCCCCTCCGGGCCTCGGCCTCGCCCAGAAACTGGCGTGCAACCCGCCGAAGGCCACCCCCGGCCCGGCCAGTACCGAAGCGCTGAAGATCGGCACCCTGCTCCCGGCGACCGGATCGCTCGCCTTCCTCGGGCCGCCCATGGAGGCGGGTGTGGAGCTCGCGGTGAAGGACATCAACGCAGCGGGCGGTGTGTTGGACAAGCCCGTCGAACTCGTCACCGGTGACTCCGGCGACACCACCACCGACACGGCGAACGCAACCGTCGACCGCGAACTCAGCGCCGGCACACAGGTCATCATCGGCGCGGCCTCGTCGTCGGTGTCGCTGAAGGTCATCGACAAGGTCGCCAACGCGGGCGCGGTCATGTTCTCGCCCGCGAACACCTCCGACGAGTTCACCTGCTACCAGGACAAAGGTCAGTACTTCCGCACCGCGCCGGCGGATGTCCTGCAGGCGCAGGCACTCTCGCAGACGATGGCCGAGGACGGCGTGCAGCGTGTGTCGATCCTCGCCCTCAACGATCCGTACGGAACGGGACTGGCCGACAACACGGTTCGCGATCTCGAGGCCGCGGGCGTCCCGGCGGACCAGATCCAGAAGATCATCTACGATCCGAACGCCCAGTCGTTCAACGCCGAGGTCGACCAGGTGAAGAACTTCAACCCGGACGGCATCGCGATCATCGGTTTCGAGGAGAGCGCCAAGATCATCACGCGTATGCACGAGGTCGGCATCGGTCCCAGCGACGGCAAGCTCGTGTACGGCGTCGACGGCAACATGGGCAACGCGCTCGGCGAGTCGGTCGGCCCGGGTCTCCTCGCCGGCATGAAGGGCACCACGCCGCTCACTCAGACCAGCGGTGACTTCCAGGCGGCTCTGAAGGAGCTCGACAGCGAACTCATCGACTTCAACTACGCCGGTGAGAGCTACGACGCTGCCGTACTGAGCGCACTCGCGGCCACGGCCGCCAAGTCGACCGACGGTCGGACGATCGCGGCCAACATCATCGGCGTGACCAACGGCGATGAGAACTGCGACTCGTACCAGGCCTGCCTGGAGCTGCTGAACGGCGGCAAGACGATCGCCTACGTCGGCAAGACCGGCAACCTGGCCTTCAACGCCGCCGGCGAGCCGAGTGTCGGCTCGTACGGTGTGCTCGAGTTCGACGACAAGAACGCACTGCTCACCCCGACGCGCAAGTACGTCTCGGTCGCAGCGCAGTAAACCCACACACAACGAGACCCCCGGCTCCGGCCGGGGGTCTCGTCATGTGAGTGGTACTTTGGGGCACTCGTTCACGTATTCCGTTGTCGCTCACCGCGTCGGCGGGAACGTCTACGGAACGGGTGTGGGGCTCACTTCTTCTCCGAGCTGCCCGCGAGGGTCCCGAGGTAGAGCTCGATGATCTTCGGATCGTTGGCGAGGTTGCGGCCGGTGTCGGTGTAGGCGTTGCGGCCCTGGTCGAGCACGTACCCGCGGTCGCAGATCTGTAGGCACCGGCGGGCGTTCTGCTCGACCATGATGATCGAGACGCCGGTGGCGTTGATCGCCTTGCAGCGGATGAACACCTCGTCCTGGAACATGGGGGACAGGCCCGCGGACGGCTCGTCGAGCAGCAGCACCGCGGGGTCCATCATCAGGGCGCGTCCCATCGCGACCATCTGCCGTTCGCCGCCCGACAGCGCGCCCGCCTTGACCTTCCGGCGTTCGGACAGAAGCGGGAAGAGCTCCGACACGAACTCGAACCTGGTGGCGAAGGTCTTGGGCCGCAGATAGACGCCCATCTCGAGATTCTCTTCGATGGTCAACGCGGGGAAGACGTTCTGCGTCTGCGGAACGTAGCCGACACCCTTGTCGACGAGGACGTGCGCCTTCGCCGAGGTGATGTCGTCGCCGCGGAGTGTGACCGAGCCCTCGCGGACGGGGATCAGCCCGAACAGTGTCTTCAGCAGAGTCGACTTGCCGGCGCCGTTGGGGCCGATGATCCCGACGATCTCGCCGTCCCCGAGATAGAAGTTGCACTCCTCGAGGATGTTGATGCCGGGAAGGTAACCGGCGGTGATGTCGTCGGCGCGCAGCAGTGCGTCGCCGGCGAGTTTGCGGTGTTCCTCGGCGGTGGCCGCGAGTTGCGCCGGCGTCAACTGCCCGGACCCGGGTTCGGTGCTCATCGTCCGTCCTTCTTCGTATCGGGCGCCGACGGTGGCAACTCGGAGACCTCCGAGAGATCCCCGCCTTCTTCGAGTGTGGCCTCGATGGCGGCCTCGACCTTCTCCGCGAGCACCGCGGTCGCACCGACCGGACGCCCCTGATCGTCGAACTCGAGTGCCTGATCGTGGTGGCCGCCGAGGTACGCATCGACGACGGCCTCGTTGTCGCCCAGTCGATCCGGGAGCGACTCGGCGATGACCTGGCCCTGGGCCATCACCACCACCCAGTCGCTGATGTCGCGGATGACGTCCATGTCGTGTTCGACGAAGACGACCGTGACCCCCTCGTCGCGCAGGGATTTGATGTGCTCGAGCAGGCTCTGGGTGAGCGCCGGGTTGACGCCGGCCATCGGCTCGTCGAGCATCACGATCTCGGGGTCGGTCATCAGTGCGCGTGCCATCTCCAGGAGCTTCCGCTGGCCGCCCGACAGTGAACCGGCGAAGTCGTCGGCCTTGGCCTCGAGCTTGAAGCGCCGGAGCAGTTCGTGGGCGCGGTCGGTGACCTCGGCTTCCTGCTTGCGCCATGCCCAGGGCGCGAGAGCGGCGAGGAAGTGCTCGCCTCGCTGTCCGGTGGCGCCGAGCCGGACGTTGTCGAGGACGGTGAGTTTCGCGAGCGCCTTGGTGAGCTGGAAGGTACGCACCATCCCGCGGCGGGCCACCTGGTGGGGAACCATCCGGCCGAGGGAGTCCCCGTTCAGCGACCAAGTGCCCGAGTCGGGCTTGTCGAATCCGGTGATCAGGTTGAAGAAGGTGGTCTTGCCCGCGCCGTTGGGTCCGATGAGGCCGGTGATGGCGCCGCGCTGTACCTCGAGATGATCGACCTGCACCGCCTTGATGCCACCGAAGGTCCGGGAGATGTTGTCCACCACGATGATCGGATCGGGTTTGGACGAGCCGGGTTCGGGTGTGACACCGGCGAACAGCTGCGACCGCTCCGACGCGGAGAGCGTGGTGAGGTCGCGGCGTGTCGCCCGGACGGGAGCGGCTTCGTGGTCTCGGCCAGTGACCTCGACGGACGCGGCGGCCTCGCTACGCTCGGACGACGCTGCTCGGCCAGCAGAGGGGGCCGGTTCGCTGCCGGGGGCGGTATGGCGGCCGGGACGCGGTGTGGTGTCGTCAGGCATCGAGCTGCACCTCCCTCTTGTTCCCGAGCAGTCCCTGTGGTCTGAACACCATCATCAGAATGATCGCCAGACCGAGCAGTACGTAGCGGAATGCACCGACCTGTTGCGCCGACAGATTCAGCAGCGGGTCGTCGCCGGATGTGGCCTGCCGCAGCAGTGCGTCGGGAACGGCGAGCAGGAACCAGAACAGCATGGCGCCGAGCACCGGGCCGAACACCGTCGCCGCTCCGCCGAGGATCAAGGCGCCGTAGGCGAAGAACGTCTGCGCGGTCGAGTAGAAGTCGGGGTTGATCGACTGGGTGGCGAAGGCGTTGAAGACACCCGCCAGGCCGCCGATACAACCGCCGAGCACCAGGGCCTGCATCTTGAAGAAGTAGGCGTTCTTACCCAGCGATCGTGCGGCGTCCTCGTCTTCGCGGACCGCTTTGAGCACCCGGCCCCAGGGACTGCGGACGAGCAGGTACACCATCAGGCACAGCAGGCCGACGACGATCCAGCCGACCACCATCGACCACAGATCGCCGCCGAGGAACTTGACCCCGAAGAACGAATACTGCTTGCCGTTGTCGAACGGGCTGATGGAGAAGAAGCTGCCCGCGTAGGCGTAGATGCCGTTGGTGGAGTGGGTGAAGTCGTCGGTCGAGGTCGAACGGAAGACCAGCCGCAGGATCTCCGACGCCGCGATGGTGACGATCGCCAGATAGTCCGCACGCAGGCGCAGGGTCGGCAGGCCCAGCACGACCGCGAGCATCCCGGCGGCGGCGATGCCGATGATCGCGCCGAGCCACAACGGCTGGTCGTAGTTCACGGCCATGATGCCGACGCCGTATCCGCCGAGCAATGCGAAGGCGATCTGGCCGAAGTTGAGCAGTCCGGCGTAGCCGAAGTGCAGGTTCAGGCCGATGGCCAGCAGGGCGTAGAAGATCGCCGACGGGCCGATCAGCTGCGCGATCGCGATCTGGAGCGCTGAGATGATGTCCATGGGTCAGCCGATCCTCGCTCGAGATCCGAGAATGCCCTGGGGCCGGATGGTCAGGATGATGATCAGGATCAGCAGTCCTCCGATGTACTTCAGGTCGGGACTGAGGATGTAGGTCGACAACTGGACCAGCAGGCCGACGATGAGACATCCGAGCAGTGCGCCGTAGGCCGTGCCGAGCCCGCCGAGCGTGATGCCGGCGAACATCAACAGGAGGAGTTTGAATCCCATCTCCCACTGGACCCGGCCGCCGAGTTCGGAGAGCGCGAACATCACGCCGCCGAGTGTCGCCAGACCACCCGCCAGTGCCCAGACGAACAGGATGACCCGGTCGACGTCGATTCCCGACGATTCGGCGAGGTCCTTGTTGTCGGCCACCGCGCGCATCGCCTTACCGATCCTGGTGCGCTGCAACAGCACGGCGACCCCGAGCAGGACCACGATGCTGATGAGGATGCACGCCAGGTTCACAGGTGTGATCGCGAACGGGCCGGAGCCGATCTGGGTCTGCGCCTGATAGTCGTTGAACGGTTCGGCCCGATCGGAGAAGAAGATCAGGATCAGGTAGCGCAGTACGAGCGACAGGCCGATCGACACGACGAGCATGGCGATCAGCCCGGTTCGTCGTCTTCGCAGCGGTCTCCACAGGCCGAGTTCGTTGAGGATCCCGATGCCGACGCCGACGATCACCGCCAGGATCGTCGCGGGGATCAGCTGTACACCGAGCTTGACGTTGATGACCCACGCGATCACCGCGCCGAGGGTGACCAGCTCGCCGTGGGCGAAGTTCGTCAGTCCCGTCGTGCCGAAGATGAGGCTGAGTCCCACGCCGGTGATGGCGATGATCAGGCCGAACCGGATCCCGTCGATGGCCAGCCGCGTCAGTTCGGAGATCGCCGACACCTCGGTGCCGGTCCGCACGTCGCCGAAGGAGAAGATGACCGGCCGTGGCGTGCCCCCGCTGACGTCGACGGGTAGCTCCGATTTCTGGACCTCGACGCCGTCGGGGAGTGAGTCGGTGTCGATGACGATCGTGTACTGGCCGGGCGGCACGTTGATCGACCACGCACCGGTGGCCGACGAGGTCGCGGTGCCGACGACGGCCCCCGAGGCGTCCTTGGCCTCGAGGTCGACGCCTTCGACCTTCTCGGTGCCGTTGCGCAGCACGCCGAAGACGCGGACCTCGTCGCCGGGGGCGGCCGAGGCGGTGGCCGTACCGAAAAGGCCGCACAGTATCGACGCCGCGACGAGAAGCAGCATGGCGATGGCGGTGAGTCGCCTCGGGGATCGGGGGACAGGCCGTTGGCTCTCGACATCTGAGCGATCATCGAGAGCGCTTCGGGGCGGCGTCTGCGTACAGGTGCCGGCGCGTTGCGATGTCATCCTGCGGGACATTAGCGCCAGCATCGTCACCGCGTGACGACAACGACGTTTCCCGGAGGTAACTTCTGTCGCGGCGACGGGGCCGTCGCTGGTTCCATCGCAATGCGCTGCCGCAGGCTCGATTCGGACCGTAAGGTGACCGTATGATCCCGGTCACCGTCTCGACCACGACAGACCTCGAACTCGCCAGCAGGTTGCTCGCGCAGGCATTCGCCGACGACCCGGTGACGGTGTGGATGCAACCGGACACGTCGCGGCACCTCGTCATGTTCCGCACGCTGTTGAAGTACAGCCACGGGCCGAACGCGACGCTGGACCTCGCGATGCGCGACGGACAACCGGTCGGTGCCGCCGCGTGGGATCCGCCCGGACACAAGGTGTCGGCGAAGGCGCAGACCCTGTCGATGTGGGGCTTCTTCCGGGCGATGGGTTCCCGGATGAGCCGCGGTGCCAAACTCGAGGCGGAGTTCGGCAAGCGCAGGCCCAAGGAACCCCACTGGTATCTCGGGCAGATCGGCGCCCCGGTCCACGGCGTGGGTGTCGGCACCACCCTCTTGCGCCACCGGCTCGACCAGATCGACGGTCCGTCCTACCTCGAGTGCTCGAACGTCCGCAATGTCCCGCTCTACGAGCGATTCGGCTTCGAGGTGACCGAGGAGTTCGAGTTGCCGATGGACGGTCCGAAGGTGTGGGCCATGTACCGGCCGGTGTGAGCTGTCGGGAGTCATCACTAGACTTTGCGAGGTGAGTCCAGCGCAGAGTTCCCCGGCAACGACCCCCGCCACGGCAACCGGAACGACGGGCAAGGCGGCCGCCGGCGCCAAGGGCAAGACCAGGCAGCCGGTGTTGATGCTGCTCGACGGGCACTCGCTGGCCTATCGGGCGTTCTTCGCGCTGCCGGCGGAGAACTTCAAGACGCATTCCGGCCAGACGACCAACGCCGTCTACGGCTTCACCTCGATGCTGATCAACCTGCTGCGCGACGAGGAACCGACCCACATCGCCGCCGCCTTCGACGTCTCCCGGAAGACCTTCCGGTCGGAGATGTATCCCGAGTACAAGGCGCAGCGATCCAAGTCGCCCGACGAGTTCAACGGACAGGTGGATCTCACCAAGGAGGTTCTCGATGCGCTGGGGGTCTCGGTGCTGGCCATCGAGGGATACGAGGCCGACGACATCATCGCGACCCTCGCGACCCGGGCTCGTGAGGACGGGTACAAGGTCCTGATCGTCACCGGCGACCGCGACTCGCTGCAACTCGTCGACTCCTCGACCACCGTGCTCTATCCACGCAAGGGAGTCTCCGACCTCACCCGGTTCACGCCCGAGGAGGTCGAGAAGAAATACGGTCTCACCCCCGCCCAGTACCCCGACTACGCCGCGCTGCGCGGCGACCCCAGCGACAACCTGCCGGGCATACCCGGCGTCGGGGAGAAGACCGCCTCCAAGTGGATCCGTGAGTACGGATCGCTCGCCGCGCTCGTCGATCATGTCGACGAGGTCAAGGGCAAGGTGGGCGACGCGTTGCGCGCGCGTCTGGCGTCGGTGCAGACCAACCGCCAGCTGACCGAGCTCGTCCGGGACATGCAGCTGCCGGCGTCGCCCGACGACCTGGCCATGGTCGGGTGGGACCGCGATCGCATCCACCAGCTCTTCGACGACCTGGAGTTCCGGGTCTTGCGGGATCGTCTCTTCTCGACGCTGAGTTCCGTTGAGCCAGAGGCCGAAGCAGGGTTCGATCTCGACGGAGCGGTCCTGGGTGCGGGCGAGGTCGCCGGCTGGCTCACCGAGCACGCCCGCACCGGCCGCGTCGGTCTGGCCATCACCGCGCCGCACGTCGTCGTGGGGTCGGACCCGACGGGCGTGGCGATCGCGGCCGCAGACGGGACGTCGGCGTATGTCGACGTGACCGCGCTGAACCCGGAAGACGAGGCGGCACTGGGGGACTGGTTCGCCGACCCGTCCGCGTCGAAGGCGGTCCACGAGGCGAAGTGGGCCGTCCACGCGCTCCGCTCGCGCGGCTGGAAGCTCGACGGCGTCACCAGCGACACCTCGCTCGCGGCCTACCTCGTGCGGCCCGGACAGCGAACCTTCAACCTCGACGATCTCGCGCTGCGATACCTGCGTCGTGAACTCCGGGCCGACGGCGGTCCGGGCGACGGCCAGATGTCGCTGCTCGACGACGACTCCGACGGTCGCGTCGCCGAGCAGCACATGCTGGAGGCGCGAGCGGTCCAGGAACTCGCCGACACGCTCGACACCGAACTCGACCGGATCGACTCCAAGCCCCTGCTGACCGAGATGGAATTGCCGCTGTCCTTCGTGCTGGCCGACGCCGAGGCTGCCGGGATCGCGGTCGACGTTGACCACTTCGGTGCTCTCGAGCGGATGTTCGCCGACCGGATCCGCGCCGCGGCCGAGGCGGCGTACGAGGTCATCGGAGAACAGATCAACCTCGGTTCCCCCAAGCAGTTGCAGACCGTCCTCTTCGACAAGCTCGACATGCCGAAGACGAAGAAGACCAAGACCGGTTACACCACCGACGCCGACGCGCTGCAGTCTCTCTACGAGAAGACCGAGCACCCGTTCCTCGCGCACCTTCTGGAGCACCGCGATGCGACGCGGCTGAAGGTCACCGTCGACGGCCTCCTGAAGTCGGTCGCCGACGACGGGCGTATCCACACGACGTTCAACCAGACGATCGCCGCCACCGGACGCCTGTCGTCCACCGAACCGAATCTGCAGAACATCCCGGTGCGCACGGAGGCGGGCCGGGAGATCCGCCGCGGCTTCGTCGTCGGCGCCGACACCGCGACCGGCGTGCCCTACGACTGCCTGATGACCGCCGACTACAGCCAGATCGAGATGCGGATCATGGCGCACCTGTCGGAGGATGCCGGCCTGATCGAGGCGTTCAACACCGGTGAGGACCTCCACAACTTCGTCGGGTCACGCGCCTTCGGTGTGCCGATCGACGAGGTCACCACCGAGATGCGTCACCGAGTGAAGGCCATGTCCTACGGGCTCGCCTACGGCCTCAGCGCCTTCGGGCTCGCGGCCCAGCTCAAGATCAGTCGTGATGAGGCCAAGGAGCAGATGGAGGCGTACTTCGCGCGATTCGGCGGGGTGCGCGACTATCTGCACGACGTGGTCGCCGAGGCCCGTCGCAACGAGTACACCGCGACGCTGTTCGGCAGGCGTCGCTACCTGCCCGACCTGAACAGCGACAACTGGCAGCGTCGGCAGTCCGCGGAGCGAATGGCGCTCAATGCGCCCATCCAGGGCACCGCGGCGGACATCATCAAGGTCGCGATGATCAACGTGCACAAGCGTCTTGCGGCCGAAGGTCTCACGTCGCGGACGCTTCTCCAGGTCCACGACGAACTCGTGATCGAGGTCGCCGCCGGCGAGCGGGAATCCGTCGAAGCGGTGGTGCGCGAGGAGATGGGCAATGCCATCACCCTGTCGGTGCCGCTGGAGGTGTCGGTCGGTTTCGGTCGGTCTTGGGACGACGCAGCGCACTGATGGGCCTGCGCGACAGGAGGTTCGGCGTCCTCACCGGCGACGGGATCGGACCGGAGATCGTACCCGTGGCAGTCGCGATCGCGGATGCTGCCGCCGGACGGGAGTCGATCGAGATCGACTGGCAGGAGCTGCCTTTCGGGTCGTCGGCCATCGCCTCGCACGGCGACCCGGTACCCGCGCAGACTCTGTCGGCCCTCGACGAGCTCGGATTCTGGATCGTGGGACCCCACGACTCGGCCGCGTACCCGCCCGGCCACGGCGATCGGACACCGGGTGCCACGCTCCGTACCCGCTACGAGCTGTTTGCAAATCTCCGTCCGGCACGCGGTTTTATGGGCGTACCGGCGCTCCGGCCCGACATCGACGTGCTGATCGTGCGGGAGAACACCGAAGGCTTCTACGCCGATCGCAACATGGCGGCCGGCAGCGGCGAGTTCATGCCGAACCCGGACGTGGCGCTCGCGGTCGGGCTGATCACCCGCGCGGCCTCGGAGAGAATCGCGCGGGTCGCGTGCGCCGCCGCGATCGAGCGCGCGGGTACCGACCGGCAACCGCGGCTGACGATCGTGCACAAGGCCAACGTCCTGCGTATGACCACCGGCCTGTTCCGGGATGCGTGCCGCGACGTCGCCGCCGAGTTCCCCGAGGTGGAGGTGTCCGAGCAACACGTCGACGCGATGGCGGCCCTGCTCGTCCGGCGCCCCGCCGACTTCGACGTCCTCGTCACCGAGAACCTCTTCGGCGACGTCCTGTCCGATCTCGCCGGCGAATTGGCCGGCTCGCTGGGCATCGCGGGTTCGGTCAACAGCTCGGAGTCCCGGGTGATGGCGCAGGCGACACACGGGGCGGCGCCCGACATCGCCGGACGCGGCATCGCGAATCCGGTCGCGATGATCGTCTCGGTGGCAATGGGATTCCGGCGTTACGGCCTGATGACGGACGACGCGGCACTCGTCGCGGCCGGCGCCCGGATCGACGCCGCGGTCGCCGACACACTTGCGCACACCGCAACCCGCGATCTCGGTGGTGGCGCGGGGACCGCGGAGTTCGGGGACGCGGTGGTCCGGCGGATCGCGGAGGCGTGACCCTCTGCTGCGTGAGGTGCGCCCGGAGCTTGCGGAGGGCGCGTCACGAAGGGTCTGGCGACCGAGGCTGCGAAACCCTTCGTGACGCTCGCAAGCTCGCTCCTCAGGGAGCGAGGGGGCTTTCGTAGTCCACGACGGCCGCCAGGCCGCAGATACTGAGGTGCGAGCGGAGGCGTGACCCTCTGCTCCCTGAGGTGCGAGCGGAGCGAGCCTCGAAGGGCCGGAACACGCGTGAATCGCGGGTGGCGAGCCGGGGTGCAGGAGGCGAACTACAGTGAGTTGGTGCGCTCGGCCGGATGGAGGGAAGTGGTGTGACGCGGGTTGCTCGCTGGCTCGGCGTCCTGCTCGCCGTCCTGGTCGTCGTGACGGGTTGTGTGGACAACGAAGCCCGTGAACGCGCGAACCAGGTCGCCCCGATCGACGTCGACGTGGCGAAGGTGCCGGCGATCGCCGCCCTCGTCCCACCGGAGATCGCTCGCACCGGACGGCTGATCGTCGGGGTCAACATCCCGTACCAGCCGAACGAGTACAAGGACGCGTCCGGGAAGATCGTGGGCTACGACGTCGACCTGATGAACGCCGTCGGCAAGGTGCTCGGACTCGTACCCGAATACAAGGAGTCCCAGTTCGACACGATCATCCCGTCGATCCAGGCCGGCACCTACCAGGTCGGCATGTCCTCGTTCACCGACACCCTCGAACGCGAGAAGCAGGTCGACTTCGTGACCTACTACAGCGCCGGCGTGCAGTGGGCGCAGGCGACCGACAACGACGACGTCATCGATCCCGACAACGCGTGCGGTCTCCGGGTGGCGGTCCAGACCACCACGTACGAGGACACCGACGAGATCCCCGCGAAGAGCGAGGCCTGCGTCGCGGCCGGAAAGCCCGCGATCGACAAGGTCAGGTTCGACAGCCAGGACGAGGCGGTCAACGCGCTGATCCTGGGACGCGTGGCCGCGATGTCCGCCGACTCGCCGGTCACCGCCTATGCCATCAAGCGCACGAACGGCCGGCTGAAACCGGCCGGTGGGATCTTCGATTCCGCCCCATACGGTTGGGCCATACGGAAGGGCTCGCCGCTCGCGGTCGCGATGCAGCGCGCAGTGCAATACCTCATCGACAACGGACAGTACGAACAGATCGCGGCCAATTGGGGTCTCGAGGAGGGGATGATCGATGTCTCCGTCATCAACGGGGCGGTGAGCTGAGGTGACGTCACCACAGGCCGGCCCCACCGCATCGGCCGAACCGGAACCGATCAAGGCGGTCCCGCTCCGTCGTCCCGGGCAGTGGATCGCCGCCGTGATCATCATCGTGCTGGCTGCGCTGTTCATCTACGGTGCGGCCACCAACGAGGCCTACAGCTGGGGCACGTACGGCGACTATCTCTTCGACTCGCGCATCTTGTCGGGTGTCGGCTACACCCTGGCCCTGACCCTGCTGTCGATGGCGATCGCCATCGTGCTCGGTGTGCTCCTCGCGATCATGCGGCTGAGCCCGAACCCGGTGCTGCGCGGGACGTCGTGGGTGTACCTGTGGATCTTCCGCGGCACGCCCGTGTACGTGCAGCTCGTGTTCTGGGGCCTGTTCCCGGCGATCTACAAACAGATCGACCTCGGCATCCCGTTCGTGCACCAGTTCGTCTCCTTCGACATCCAGACCCTCAATGCGGCGTTCCTGTTCGCGGTGATCGGTCTGGGCCTCAACGAGGCCGCATATATGGCCGAGATCGTCCGGGCCGGTGTGTCTTCGGTCGGTGAGGGACAGACGGAGGCTTCGGTCGCGCTGGGTATGTCGTGGTCGCAGACGATGCGACGCACGGTCCTGCCGCAAGCCATGCGGGTCATCATCCCGCCCACCGGCAACGAACTGATCAGCATGCTCAAGACCACCAGCCTGGTGGCGGCGGTGCCGCTGACCCTCGACCTCTATGGCCGTCAGCGCGACATCTCCGGCGTGATCTTCGAGCCGATCCCTCTGTTGCTGGTGGCATCGACGTGGTACCTCGTCATCACCAGCGTCCTGATGGTGGGCCAGTACTACGTGGAGCGCTACTACTCCAAGGGGGCGACGCGCGCACTCACCGCGCGCCAGCTCAAGACGATGGCCGACGGCGCGGCCACGGCCCCCGGCGGCGCCGCCGGTCCGGCAGGGGGAGAGAAGGCATGAGCCCGAGAGAGCACACAGCCGGACCGATGGTCGGCGGATCTCCGCCGCCGATGGTGGTGGCCGACCGTGTCTGCAAGAGCTTCGGTTCGGTCCAGGTTCTCAAGGGGATCTCGCTGGAGGTCGCACGCGGTGAGGTGCTGTGTCTCATCGGACCGTCGGGGTCGGGGAAATCCACGTTCCTGCGATGTGTGAACCACCTGGAGGTCGTCAACGCCGGGCGGCTCTATGTCGACGGTGATCTGATCGGTTACCGCGAACGCAGCGGCAAGCTCTACGAGATGAGTGCCAAGGACGCGGCGACCCAGCGCCGCGACATCGGCATGGTGTTCCAACACTTCAACCTGTTCGCGCACCGCACGGCGCTGGAGAACGTGATCGAGGCGCCGATGCAGGTGAAGCGGCAGTCCCGCGCCGAGGCCGAGGAGAAGGCGCGTTATCTGTTGGATCGGGTCGGGCTGTCCGACCGAGCCGACGCGTACCCGGCCCAGTTGTCTGGCGGCCAGCAGCAGCGGGTCGCCATCGCCCGCGCGCTCGCGATGGACCCCAAGCTCATGTTGTTCGACGAGCCCACGTCGGCGCTCGACCCCGAACTCGTCGGCGATGTCCTCAAAGTGATGCGTGAACTCGCCGCGTCGGGCATGACGATGGTGGTGGTGACCCACGAGATGGGATTTGCCCGGGAGGTTGCCGACCAGCTGGTGTTCATGGACGCCGGCGTCGTCGTCGAGAAGGGCGACCCGCGCGAACTCCTCGCCGACCCGAAGGAACAGCGCACACGGGAGTTCTTGTCGAAGCTCCTGTGAGGGCGATACTCTCCGCTGCTCCGTGGGGCGCGGTCTGAAAAGCGCCCGTGGAAAACGGACAGTCGCCGCTGTGTCGGCGACTCGTGTCCACGGGGCGGTTTTCCGCAGATCTTGGGCGTCCGCGCGCGCGGACCCCTATCGGGCCTTGTGACTGCAGAAGATCGCGGTTCCCGGAAAGTAGCTGCCACGCAACGGACTCCACTGGCCCCATGTTCGGTCGAAACCGTCCGGCCACTCGGGTTCGATGATGTCGTCGAGGACGAAGCCGGCGGCACGGAGTTCACGGACACGGTCACCGATCGTGCGGTGGTGCTCGACATAGGTCAAGGTGCCGTCGGCATCGGTCTCGGTGTACGGCGTGCGGTTGAAGTAGGGGATCCGCACGGTCAGACCCTCCGGGCCCGGGTCGTCGAGGAACATCCACCGCATCGGGTGGTTGACGGCGAAAACCCAACGCCCGCCCGGCTTCAGGACTCGGGCGACCTCGCTCATCACGCCGGCGGAGTCGGCGACGAACGGCACCGCGCCGAACGCCGAGCAGGCGGCGTCGAACGACTCGGCCGCGAAGGGCAGGGTCTCGGCGGTGGCCTGCACGAGCGGTACCCGCACACCTTCGGCAGCCATCGCGTCGAGCCCGATGCCCAGCATCCGCCGCGAGAGGTCCACTCCCACCGCACGTGCGCCGTGCGCGGCCAGCCACCGGGCACAGGGCGCCGAACCGCAACCGATCTCGAGGATGTCGCGCCCGTCGATGTCGCCCAGCAGCCGGACATCGGATTCGCGGAGGCCTTCCGGGCACCAGACGAAGTCGCCGCCCGCGGCATGCGCGCCGAGAAAATCACCATGCTCGTCGTGGTAGTTCTCGGCGTCGTGATCCCACCACGACCGGCTGGCACGGTCGCTGGTCGCGGAGTCGACGTCGCCGAGAATCCTCGGGGGTCGGCTCGATCCGGGGCCGGTCGACGTCGTTTGTTCGGATTCCGCCTGGTTGGGGGACATCCTGCGATGATAAGGCCATGGTCTGTCTCGCTCTGCTGGGTCCGGTGGACACATCGGACGGCGCGGGCGTGCCTCGACCCCAGTTCGGGACCCCTCGTCTCCGGTGCCTGCTTGCCGCACTGGCGTTGCGTGCCAACGCGGTCGCCGACGTGGACTGGCTGACCGAGATCCTCTGGACGGATGCAGCTCCCGCCACCCCCGAGTCCGCACTGCACAACCTCGTCTTCCGGCTGCGGGCAACCCTGCGACAGCGTCAGGTCGACGACCGGCTGAGGGTCGTCACGACCTCACCCGGCTACACCCTCCAGGTGGATCGGGCCGACGTCGACACCCTGTTGTTCGACGACATCGTGACGCGCGCCTGCGCTGTCGTCGACACCGAGCCCCGACTCGCGATCGATCTGCTCGACAGGGCCGAGACTCTGTGGCATGGAAGGCCTTTCGGGGAGTTCGCCGATACCTCGTGGGCGCGGGCGGAGGTCGGGGCACTGATCGAGCGGCGCGTGCTGGGAGTCGAGACGGCGGCCGACGCCCTGATCGCCCTCGGCCGCCCGGAGGATGCCTATGTGCGGTTGCTGCCGTTCATCGACGAGCACCCCTATCGCGAGGGACTCCACCTGAGAGTCATGGATTCGTTGTGGCGGATGGACCGCGCGGCCGACGCGCTCGACGTGTACCAGCGGCTCCGTCGACGTCTCGCGGAGGACATCGGCACCGATCCCGCCGTGTCGGTCCGCGAGCTGCATGCCCGCATTCTCGACGGGGAGTCGTCATCGTGGACGCGCGGTGTCGCGACGGACCCGGAGGCGCCGGACCCGGACAAACCGGCCCACGACCGGACGGTCACCGCCTCGGATGCGCGTGACGGTGCACCGCAGTCCGGATCGGCGTCCCTGATCGGACGCGAGGCACAATTGGCCGACTTGGCGGCAACCATCCGCGCTGGCGGGGTGGTCACTGTGGTCGGACCCGGAGGCGTCGGCAAGACGGCTCTCGTCCGTCGGCACGCACGGTCGGTGAGCGATCGTCCCGTCTGGTTCGCCGAGCTGGCGGCGATCGGGAGTCCCGACGGGGTCGCGCATGTCGTGGCGTCCGCGACGGGGTCGACGATGCGGCGCGACCTCCCGACCCTGGACGCACTCACCGACGCCCTGAGCGGGCAGCAGGGTCTGCTCGTGCTCGACAATTGTGAGCACGTACTGGACGCCGTGGCCGAAGTCGTTGTCGCGCTGCAGGATCGATGCCCAAACGTCACGGTGATCACGACCTCTCGGGCACCGCTCGGACTCGCGACCGAACAGATCATCGTTCTCGATCCGCTGCCGGTGCCCGACGTGGACGCGACCGCCGATGACATCGAGTCATCTGATGCGGTGCGGCTGTTCTGCATGCGCGCCCGTGCCCGGGACCCGCGGTTCGAGTTGAACCCGAACAGCGCGCCGGCGGTCGCCGAGATCTGCCGGCGACTCGACGGGCTGCCGCTCGGTGTCGAGCTAGCTGCGACCAAGGCGCGCGCGATCCCGCCGACCGAATTGGTCGCCCGGTTGCACTGGCGTTTTCGGAT
Organism: Gordonia sp. KTR9; assembly: GCF_000143885.2. Classification (NCBI taxonomy): domain Bacteria; kingdom Bacillati; phylum Actinomycetota; class Actinomycetes; order Mycobacteriales; family Gordoniaceae; genus Gordonia; species Gordonia sp. KTR9. The sequence continues at coordinate 3,192,009 of NC_018581.1, read as the reverse complement.
CCTGCGGACTCCACACGGAGTCGAGCCTCGGCACCGCAGTCTCCATGCGCTCGTCGATTGGTCCTACACGCTGCTGAGTGAACCGGCACGCGGTCTGTTCGACGTGCTCAGCGTCTTCCCCTCGCGGTTCGGCCTCGACGACGCGGAGTTCCTGGCGGAGGCCATCGGTGTGCTGGCCCGCGAGGACGTGGCCGACGCCGTGGCCGAACTGGTCGAGGCGTCCATGGTGTCCACCGACGCGGGTGGCTACCTCATGCTGGAGACGTTGCGCGCGTACGGTACGGAGTCGCTGACCGGCCGCGACGCGCTCGACGCCGCGCGATGTGCGCACACCGCGTGGGTGGCGGACTGGCTCGGGCCGTTGGGATGCGACGTCTACGGACGCGGGCACCTCGAGGCCGCGCGACTGGTGCACGACCGGCTCGACGACGTGCGGCAGGCGATCGACCACGCGGGCGTTCATGACCTCGACCTCGCCGACACGATGCTGCAAGGGTTGATTCCCTATCTCGAGCTGACCATGAGCCCGGAAGTCACCGGGTGGGCACGGGTCCTCGTCGACCGTCACGAACCCCGGTTGCTCGGTGCCGGCGTGTGGGCCGTGTCGGCGGGCGGCGCGCGATTCGACGGGGATCTGCCGGCCGCTCGGCATTGCACCAACCAGGGCCTCGCCGCCGACCCCGGCCCGGCCGTCCGCGTCTATCTCCACATGATGTTGGTCGACGTCGGACTCTTCCAGGGGGATCTCGACGCCGCGCTACGAGACGCGCGTACGTTTCGCGAACTCGCGCTGGTGGCCGCCATGCCGGGCGCGGCGCACATGTCCGACATCAGCGCCCTGCTCATCCGCTCCTACCAGGGCGAGGACTCCTACCCGGCGGCCCGTGCCCTCGAGATCGCCTGCTCGACCGCGGGGGAGGACGTGGTCGCCGCATGGTGCCGATACGTCTCGGGCGAGTGCTTGCTCGACACGGATCCCGTCCGGGCGCGGCAACTTCTCGACGGCGCCATCGGATCGGCGCGCCGTCACGGCGATCGGTACCTGCTCGGGGTGGCGATGGCGTCTCGGGCGTCGATCGTGGCGCGGTCCGGCGATACCGAGCGCGCCGCTCTGCTCTACGTCGACGTACTCGAGCACTGGCGACAGACCGGGAACTGGACCAATCAGTGGGTGACCCTGCGTTCGGTGGTCGATGTCTTGGTGGAGCTCGGACGGAGTGAACCGGCCGCGCTGCTGCTCGGCGCCATTCGGCGCGCGAGCCGGGTGGCCGGGTCCGATCCGTTCGGGAGTGATGTCGAGCGACTCCGCTCGGCCGAGAACCGCATCCGTGACGCGCTGGGTGACACGACGGCGGACGATTTCGTGGCCACCGGTGCGGCGGTGACACCCTCGGATGCCGTCGACGTGTCACTGACCGCGTTGGCCACCGGGCGCGCCGACCAGCTCAGGTGGTCAGCTCGTAGAAGCGGAAGAAGCTGAAGTCCTCGATGGGGAGGACTTCCACGCCGGCGAACCCCGCATCGTCGGCGTACTGCCGCAGGGTCGACGACCGGAACACGGTGCCGGTGGCTGCCGACGGAGGCGAACTCATCGAATCGGGTAGACAGACGAACAGCGAGAACCCGTACATGATCTTGTCCAGATCGTCTGCGGGGCCGGTGAATTCATCGGACACCGCCTCGTCCATGACGATCAGCGGGGCGCCGGGTGCCAGCGAGCGACGGACCGCGGCGAGCACCTCGACCGGCCGGGGCATGTCGTGTAGGCACTCGAACGCGAAGGCGGCGTCGAACGGACCGTGTGCCGCCGCCCCGTCACCATCGGCGACAAGGAAGGTCACACGCTCGGAGACCCCCGCGGTTGCGGCGTTGGCACGGGCCATCCGGACCGACGCCTCGTCGACGTCGAGTCCGATGAAGGTCGCCTCCGGGTAGGCCCGGGCGAGAGCGATGGTCGAGTGGCCCGCTCCGAACCCGACGTCGGCGACACGGGCACCGGGGCGCGACAGCCGCTCGTGGAGGTGTTCGACGCCGGCGAGCGCAGGAGCGAGTCGGGCGTCGAACCACGGCCGATTGAGGTCGGCCTGGGACTCGCGCGCGTCGGCGCCCAGGGTCTCCCAGCTGACGCCTCCGCCGTGCCGGTAGGCGTCGAGCAGCTCCGGCAGATGACGTGCCGCCGCCGCGAACATGCGCGGGAGTGCTCCGAGGTACGACAGGCTCGAGGTGTCGGTGAGCACCTCCGCGACGCCCGGCGAGATCGCGAAGGTGGGTGGCCGGTTCGTCAGGTCGGCGTCGAGGATGCCGAAGGCGCACTGCATCTCGAGCCACTCGCGGGCGTAGCGCGCGTTGGTCTGGGTGCGTTCGGCGAGCCCGTCGGCGGTGAGGGGGCCGGATTCGGACAGGCATCGGTACCACCCGAGCCGGTCCCCGAGATAGACGCTCAAGGTCTCGGCGGTGGCAAGGGCCGAACCGAAGAGTCGTTCGGCGAACTCGTCGGCGCCCGGTGCTGATGAGTCGGTGGCGGGTGTCGTTGTTTCGGTCATGACCCGATGATGGCGGCAGCACCTCTCACGTCGCTCTCACGGCGATCGCGAAACCGCGTCGCCGGTGCTCTCGGAAATCAGCTCCGACCGGGAAACATTCCCTGAAGGTATGGAAGAAATGATTTCGCGGCCATCCATATCGGCGGGCGGAAAGGGGTCGATTCGCGATGCCTTGTCGGTGACTGGTTCGCACCGCGCATTCAAACGGATTGGTGCGCAACGTTAAACGGTTCCGTGATTTAACTCACTGGGCGGAAATGCGTTGTTCACACTGTCGCGATTGCGCGCTTAGGGGTTCTGTGCCAGATTGGATTCAGCGATGCACGGGGGGAAACCATTCCGGGGGGAAAGGTTCCGGCGTCGCCCAGCCCCGAGTTCGGGGGCTTCATGCGCAACTCACTGGTCCGACAGGCCGCCGCGGTTGCCGGCATGTCGGACCGACCATGTGTGAGCGCTTCGCTTCTGGTCGACCGGAAAAGGTTTTTGTCATGGGGGAGAATCAATTCGCTCCCGGGGGGAGTTCTGCTGTTCCCGGGATCTGGGACCATCTGGCGCCGGGAACCCCGCGCCCGAAGGTCTCGGTGATAGTGCCTGCGATGAACGAGGCGAGGAACCTGCCGCATGTCGCGGCGCGGATGCCACCGGACGTCGACGAGATCGTCGTCGTCGACGGGCATTCGGTCGACGACACGGCGGCGGTGGGTCGTGCCCTGTGGCCCGACGGCATACACGTCACCCAATCCCGCAAGGGCAAGGGCAATGCGCTGGCCTGCGGTTTCGCGGCCTCGTCCGGCGAGATCATCGTGATGATCGACGCCGACGGAAGTACTGACCCGCAGGAGATCTCGCGGTACGTCTCGACGCTCGTGGACGGTGCGGACTACGCGAAGGGCTCACGGTTCGTGGCCGGCGGCGGCAGCGCGGACATCACCAAGGTTCGCCGCGTGGGGAACTGGGGACTCAATCTGATTGTGAACACCCTCTTTTCGTGTCGGTTCACCGATCTGTGCTACGGCTACAACGCGTTCTGGCGGCAGTGTCTGGGCGTCATGCAACTGCCGTCCACGGCTGAGCCCGATCCGCAGTGGGGCGACGGTTTCGAGATCGAGACACTCATCAACGTCCGTATCGCGGTGAGCGGTCTTCGGGTCGCCGAGGTGCACAGCTTCGAGGCGAACAGGATCCACGGAGAGAGCAACCTCAACGCGGTTCGCGACGGACTCCGGGTGCTGCGGACGATCCGTCAGGAATTCACCCATCAGCGCAGGTCGGCCCGGTCGGTGGGCCCGGTCCGGAACCTGCCGCCGGTGCCAGCCGCGCCGGAACCGCGCGGCGACTCGGGCTGGGCGAGATCCCGCAATGTCAGCTGACCTCGACGCCGGGCATCCATCGACCTCACGGTACGGCGCTCAGCGAGTGCAACGCGAAGCGATTGCGGTCGCCATCGGTTCGGCGATCAATGCTGTTCTCGGGGTTGCCTTCTGGGCGTTCTCGGCGCGGTTCGTGGCACCGGACGAGCTCGGTGTGATGACGGCCGTCCTGTCGGTCATCACTGCGGTCGGATCGGTCATCGCCGCGGGTGTCGGCGACGCCTACACTGCGATCCTGCCCGCCGTCGGTCGCGACCGCCCAGCCGTGTTCCGGCGTGGCCTCCGCCTGACGACTGTGCTGTCGACCGTCGCCGGAATCGTCAGCGGCCTGGTGGTCATCACCTCGCTGTCCGAGGTGCGCGGCGACTACGCGGTTGCCGCCGTCGTCGTCGTCGGGATCATCGCTTGGTCGGCATACGGATTGCAGAGCGCCACGCTGATCGCCATCGGGCGGGCGAACTGGACACCGCCGTCGAACATCGCGCACGGCGTCGCCAAGATCGTGGTGCTGCCGGTGCTCTGTGCGACCATCGCGTGGCAGAGCGTGCCCCTCGCGGTGGTGATCGCCTCTGCGGGAATGGTGGTGGTGCTGCGGCCGTCGATCAGGCGGCTGATCGACACCGGTGACGGGCTACCCACGAGCGGAACCATCTCCGCGGGACAGGCGATGGTCGAGTTCCATCGCGTGGTCAGCCGTACGACCGCGTTGTCCGGGCTCAACCTGGGCGTTCTCGCCCTCACTCCATTTCTCGTGACACTCTTCGCCGGTCCCGAAGACGGTGCGCGATTCGCCCTCGTCTTCGCGATCGTGTCCACCCTCGACTTCATCGGTGCGTCGATGGCGGTGTCGCTGGCGGTTCATGCGTCCGCGGAGCCCGCCTCGGCCGGCGCGATGGCCAAGAGGCTCATGGCCCGTGCGGGTGTCGTGACCGTGCTCGGATCGGTCGGCGCCGCAGCAGTCGTTCCCACCGCGCTCCATGTGCTCAACCCGGCCTACGACAGGGGCACGACCCTTGCCGTGGTCGTGGTGCTGTGCGCGGGCTCGATCATCCGGTTGCCGTATCTGATGTGGGCGGCGCTGCGGCAGTCGGAGCGGCGTCTTCGGGCGCCGTTGGTACTCAGCGGTGCCACCGCGATCCTGCTGTTCGCGATGATGCCGGCGTGCTGCGCGGCGTTGGGAGCCGTCGGTGCGGCGTGGGTCGTTCTCGCGCATCAGGCAGTACTCACCGCGGGAGCGGGGATCGTGTTCGGGCGCAAGTACTTCGGTGAGAGTGCCCGTGGTCGCGAAGCGTTGTCCCGCGGCTCGTCTCGGAAGAAGGAGAAGCGATGAGAGACACCGAGACGTCCACTGGACCGGCGATGCTCACACCGGTCAGACAGATCGTGGGCGCGGGTCCGGTGTGGTCGGGAGCCGTCTGGGTGGGGCAGGTCGAGGACGGGGACATCCCGCCCGGGCGGATCGAGATCGTCGGCGGCTCCGGCTTCTCCGAAGCACGGTTTCTCGTCAGACGGGACGGTCAACCTCTCGGCTTCGTCCAGGTCCCGATCGTCGACGGTACGGTCGACGGGTCGATTCTGCGCGCACGCGCCCGTGAACTGCCCGGTCTCGTGTCGCAACCGCGTCGGGAGACCTCGCCCGCGGTGTCGGTGGTGATCTGCACCAGGGACCGCCCGGACCATCTCGCGCGGCTGTTGGCGAGCCTCGTCGAACTCGACTACCCGGAGTTCGAGATCCTGGTGGTCGACAACAACCCGACGAGCGGTGTCACCCGGCCCGTCGTCGAAGCGGCTTCCGGCCTTCCGATGCGGGTCGTCGACGCGGTCGGGCAGGGATTGTCGATCGCCCGCAATGTCGGTGTCCGCCATGCTATCCACGACATCGTCGCCTTCACCGATGACGACGTGGTCATCGACGCGCAGTGGCTCGATCGCCTCGTGATCGGCTTCGAACGGGACTATCGCGTGGCCTGCGTCTGCGGGATGGTGCCGTCGGTGGAAGTGCTGACGCCGACGCAGGCCTGGTTCGACCATCGGGTCGGTTGGGCCCGGCGGTGGGAACCGGCGCTCTACGGGCTCGACGACCACGCGGCGGACGACGACCTGTTCCCGCTTCGCGTGTCGGAGTTCGGGACGGGCGCCAACTTCGCTGTGCGCAAGGCGGCGGTCACTGCACTCGGCGGGTTCGACGAGGCGCTCGGCGCCGGGTCGCCCGCCGGGAGCGGTGAGGACATGGACATCTTCGTGCGGATCCTTCTGTCGGGCCGGCTCCTCGCGAGGGAGCCCGGTGCGATCGTCTGGCACAGCCATCGGGAGACCGTCGCCGAACTCGACAAGCAGATGCACGACTACGGAGTCGGGTTGAGCGCCCTGCTCGTCAAGATGCTGGTGCATCCCCGCACCACGGGCATGGTCGCCAAACGACTCGTCGTCGGTGTGCGCCATCTGGGAGCAGTCACCGACGTCGAGCATTCCGCGGCGCTCGCGGCGGAGCCCGAGCTGGCCACGGTACGCCGGCGGGAGCTGACCGGCGTCGTTCGTGGTCCGTGGAGGTTGCTGCGAGGCAGACTCGCCGGGCGTAGCGGCACTCCGTTGCGCAACCGTGCGCGCGGGGTCGCCGGGCTCTTCGACTTTCGTCGCGAGCAGATGTGGGGGGACCGGGGCAACACGATCCTGGCGGGCCGCCTGGCAGGCACCGCCGTCTGGTGCGGGGCGATCGGCATGCTGGCGGCGGCCGGGGTGCTGCCGGGCGCGCTGCAGGCGCTGGCGGTGGCAGTGTTCGTCCTGGCCGGGCCCGGTTCACTCGCGGTGTCGTTCTCGGCATACCTGCCGGGTTCGGCGCGTTGGGTGCTGGTCCCGACGCTCGGTTCGGCCATCTGCACCTTGTCGGTGACAGGTCTGCTGATGGCCGGGTTCTGGGATCCATCGGCGCTGTTGGCGGGCCTCGGTGCGCTCACGAGCGTGGGAGGACTGCTGCGTGGCAGGTACCTCGCGTCCCGGGCGGTGCGGCGATGACGGCCACCCCGACCATCGAGCCCATCACCACCGCACGCGAATCGGCAGCCACGGGTTCGACAGCGGCGGGGTCGGCGGCACGGGTCCGCCCGCCGTGGCGCCGGGTGGCGACACCCTGGGTCGTGCTGGCGCTCTGCCTGGCGTGTTTCGTCCACGGCGTCCGGACGATCCCGACGTCGGCCTTCAACCAGTTCGGACTGCTCGCCGGGGCGTCGCCGACGTATGCGATCTCGATCGTGCTCGCCGCACTGGGTTTCGGTGTTGCGATACGACAGCGCAATTCGCCCGCGGCGGTGACGGCGATCGTCGCGATGGTCGTGTGTCAGCGGCTTCCGCGGGCGATCTCCACCGAGGAGCCGATGTATGCATGGACCTACAAACACCTGGGTGTTGTCGACCATGTCCAGCAGAGTCATTCGCTCGCGCACGGTGTCGACGTCTACAACGGCTGGCCCGGGCTCTTCGCACTGACCGCCTGGCTCAGCGATCTCACCGGCGTCGAGCCGATCGACATCGCGCACGGATTCACCCCGGTGTTCTGTCTCGCGTTGGCCGCTCTGGTCTACGCCGCGGCGCGTGCCTGGCGATTGACGCGTGACCAGAGTCTGACGGCGACGTTCCTGGTGGTGTCGTTGAACTGGGTGGAACAGGACTATTTCGCTCCTCAGGCCTTCGCCATCCTCCTCACGGTCGGCATCCTCGTTCTCATCGGGCTGTCCCGGACCCGGCCCGCGGGGACCCTCGCCCTGGTGATCCTCTTCGCTGCTCTCGCCATCTCCCATCAGCTGACCCCGTACTGGGTCCTGGGAGCTGCCTGCCTACTCGTGCTGGGGCGACAACTCAAGCCCTGGTGGGTCGTCCTGCTGATGGCCGCGGCCCTCGCCGCGGTTCTCGCCTACAACTTCGACGTCGTATCGCAGTACACGCTGTTCTCCAGCGATGTCACGGGCAATGCGCGGACGAATGGTGCGGGACTCACCGGAATGGCCGGACAGGTCGTCGCGAGCTGGGTGATGCGACTTCTCACGGTGTCGATGTGGGGCGCCACCGCGACCGTCCTGCTGATCAGATGGCGACGTCGCCAGCCGGTCTGGGCGTTGGGAGTGCTGGCACTGAGTCCCATCCTGATCCTCGGTGGCCAGAGCTACGGGGGCGAAGCGGTGTTCCGGGTGTTCCTCTACTCGCTGGTCGGTTGCGCATTCGTCCTGGCTCCGGCGCTGGTGGGTGGATTACGTTCTCGGCCGGCCATATCCGTGCCGGCGTTCGCGGTGTTCTTGTTGGTCACCGTGATGGCCGCGCAGGCGTCCTCGGCCAACTGGTACACGAATCTGATCGGTGCCCCGCAGGTTGCGGCAAGCGAGGATCTGCTGGAGGGCAACGTCTTTCCCGCCTACGTCACGCCGCTGGTGCCGACGTGGCCGGAGCGCAGCACCGGCGACTACGTGCGCTTCGCCGAGTTCACCGACACCTACGACCACTCGCTGATGTTCGTACCCGGAATGCGCGGAAGGAGTTTCGCGTCCGACACCGACTACCAGCAGTTCATGTCGGTCGTGACCGGACGGGACCGCCCGACGTATCTCGTGCTGTCCGAACCGATGCGGGCCTACGGCGCCTATTTCGGAATGTTCCCGGCCGACGCGGTAGCGAACCTGCGCGCCCACGTGTCCACCGACCCGCGGTGGGAGGTCGTCGACGACCGACCCGGCGCGTGGGTCTACCTGTACCAGGAGGCTTTGAGATGAGTAGAACCGTGACGAACGATGCGGTGACGAGTGACACCGGGGCCGGCAGCACCGGTCGGACGGACCCCCTCGCGTTGCAGAGGCGCGACCGGCCATGGGTCGGAACGGTGTTGAGCCTGCTGCTCGGCCCCATCGACCTGCCACCCCTCGAGGGTGTCCGGGCGGCGGTGGCCAGGGTGGCCGAGGAGAATCCCCATGCCCGCATCGGATGGGGACTCGACCGCGACGAGCTGCGCTGGATACCCGGAGCGCCGACCGAGGCCATGGTGACCGAGGGCGCGGCGTGGGACGACACCACGGGTATCGGTGAGGTCGTGGATGCGATGGTCGCGGACGCCGACCCGCACCTGCCGCTCCAGTTCGTCGTGTACCCGGGATATCTCGGGATGGTGGTCTGGCATGCGCTCGGCGACGGGCGGAGCAACGGCGCCCTCATCGAGGCCGTGGCCGGCGCGGCGTCCGGCGGCGGGTACAAGCCGGTGGCCTCGCACCCGTCGGGACGGGCACCGGTTCTCGCCGCCGCCTGGGCGACCTTCGGGCGAGACCCGAAACGGCTGCGCGCGGCCTTCACCGACCGGCCGGATCGTCCGGAGACGCCGGCGTCCGGTCTGACGGTGCCCTGGCGACCCTCACGGAAGACGTTGTACACCAGTATCGACGGTGCGGTCCGCGATGAGGCGTTGTCCGCCGCGCGGGAGGCGTCGGGCAAGGTCAGCAACTTCGCGGTCATGGCCTTCGCGGTCACCCGGGCGCTGCGTGAGGCCGGCATCGTCATCGCGCCGATCTCGAACGTCGTCGTCGACCTGCGAACCTACCTCGACGGGGACTGGATCAACGGCAACTTCCTCGGCTCGCTGCCGATCCGGATCGACGACCGCACCTCGATCTCGGATGTGTCGCAGTCGATCCGCTCGGGTCTGCGGACGGGCCGGCCCCTGGCCGGGGCGGTCCTGTCCTCCGTGCGTACCGGCGGACGACGGCACCGCACCGCGATCCCCGAGTCTGCCGACCGGGGCATGCCCGCGGTCGTCTCCTTCTCCGATGTCGGAATGCGCACCGACATCCCGTTCGCGCCCGGTGGCCGTCCGGTGTACGCGAGCAGTTCCGAACCCGATGGGCCCCACGGGGTGACGGTTGTCGGCCTGCACACCCGCGAGGCGAGTCTGCTGTCGGTCTCGTTCCACGACAACGTCGTCGACGCCGACCGCGTCGGCGCTGCGCTCGCCGCGCTGACACATGACTTCGGCGCGATCGTCGCGGGAGGGAGGGTGCGGTGATCAGGGTCCTGGCGGTCTCTCCGTCGCCCGACGTGACCGGCGCCGAGCAGAGCCTCCTCAACATCGCGGCGCACTTCGAGCAGTCCGCGATCCACATGACCCTCGCCGCTCCCGCAGGCGGGACTTTCGAGAAGCGCTGGCGCGAGACGGGTCTCGGGTTCCACGCGCTGGATGTTCCCGCCCGGCAGGGATTGCGGTCCGGTGACGGCCGCCGGTGGCATGGTCTGCGTGCGCTGTCGACCAGCGTGTGGCGAACGGTCCGGGCGACCGGCCGGCTGGTTCGCTCGGTCCGGGAGACCGAGGCCGACGTGATCCACTCGAATCTGCTGATGACGCACGTGGATTGCGTGATCGCGGGTTTGCTCACCGGGGCGAGGCCGGTGCTCGAACTCCACGAGATCGTCGCGCCGGGTCTCCCGCGCTGGATTCTGGGCGCGCTGATCCGCATGTCCGGTGCGACCATCGCCATCAGCGCCGCATCACGGGACCAGGTGCCGACGTGGGCCCGAGCCGGAGTGGTCGTGATCCCGCAGTGCGTCGACCCCCGCCGGTTCGACACCCGCCGAGAAGGGAACGGCGCGGCCGACACCCCGTGGCGGGCACGGCTCGCGGCACGCCCGGACGAACTGATCGTGGCCGCCGTCGGCCGCGTCGACCCCGAGAAGGGTCTGCACATCCTGGTCAGAGCGGTTGCGCGGTCCCGGGAGAAGGGACACCCGTTGCAGTTGGCCCTGGTGGGTTCGCCGGGGACCGACGATGGACGGTACCTGTCGGAGCTGACCGCACTGGGTGCGGAACTGCTCGGTGAGGCGGTGCGGGTCGTCCCGCACACCGACGACATCGCCGGCGTGCTGGGCGCGATCGACGTGCTCGCCTGTCCGTCCTACGCAGAACCGTTCGGCATGATCTTGCTGGAGGCCCAGTTGTGCGAGCTACCGGTGATCGCCTGCCGGTCGGGCGGGCCGGCGGAGTTCATCGAGGACGGGGAGACCGGGTTGCTGGTCGAACCGGGGGACGTCGACGATCTCGCCGCGGCACTCGTCCGGCTCGCCGAGGACGACCTCCTGCGGAAACAGCTGGCGCGTTCCGGTTCCGAGCGTGTGCGCGACGAGTACACCGCTCCGGTGCGTGCGAGTCGGATCGGATCGCTGTACGAGTCAGTGGCGGGTGTGCAGTGATGCGCCGTGTCGGCCTCGTCATGATGCTGGCGGCAGTGCTCGCGTCGACGGGGTGCTCGACGGTCGACGACGGCGGCCTCACCCGTGACCGCGTGGTCGTGGACGGGGAGAACACTGTGGGGGTCGTCGACGCGGATGTGACCACACGAGGCGTCGTCGTCTACTTCCACGGGCTCGACGAAGACGAGTCGATCCTCGAGAAGGATGACCCGCACCGGTCTCTCGTGCGCGATCTCACGGACGCGGGCTACGCGGTCGTGGCCAGTCGTGCGGGCGGAAATGCATTCGGAAACAATGCGTCCCAGCTGAACTACGCCGAGTTGGCGACCTGGGCGGCCGACCGGTATCGCGTCTCCGACGTGTTCTTCCTCGCGGAGTCGATGGGAGCGATCGCCGCGATGAACCTGCTGGCGAAAGATCCGGACCTGCGGCCCCGAGGGCTCGCCGCGATCGGGCCCGCGCTGAATTTCGACCAGGCGCCTGCCGACTATCGGACGAGTATCGCGGACGCGAACCCCGATCCGGCTGCGGTCGATCCGATGCAACTGCCGGTGGAATCATTGAGCGGCAGCAACATCCGCTTCTACGTGAGCCCGTCGGACACCCTGGTCCCGACGTCGGCGAATGCCGATGCGTTCCGCGCGCGGTTCGGTGGCGTGGCGGACATCTCGATCGTCGAATGCACGGGACCGCACCTGGATCCGTCGTGCCTGCAAGGAGAGGATGTGGTGACGTGGTTCAACGGACTCACCCGTTGGTGATCGAGGAGGCCCCCGCACCCTCGGTACCGGACACCAGCATCGAGCGGGTGATGGTCGTGGGTTCCGGGCCGCACTTCGTGAGCGGGATCAGCTACTACACGCACGCTCTCAGCGAAGCGCTCGGTACGCGGTACGACACTTCGGTCGTCCTGATGCGACGTCTGCTGCCGACCCGGATGTACCCGGGCGCGGAACGGGTCGGCGAACCCATCGCCGACCTCGAGTATCCACGGGAGATGCACGTCTACGACGGGGTCGACTGGTTCTGGTTCCCGTCCATGTTCCGGGCCCTCTTGCTGTTGTGGCGGCGTCGCCCGCACGTGGTCACCTTCCAGTGGTGGACCGGGACCGTCGCGCACAGCTATCTGTTGCTCGCCGCGGTGGCACGGTGCCGCGGATCGCGAATCATCATGGAGATGCATGAGATACAGGACACCGGCGAGGCGGACATACCTCTCGTGCGTCGGTACACCCGCATCATGATGACGCTCCTGCTGCGACTCGTCGACGGCTTCGTCATCCACTCCGAGGCGGATCTGGTACCCCTTGCCACGACCTATCCGATCGGCTCGAAACCCGTCGAGGTCGTACGGCACGGGCCCTTCCGGCAGTATTCGTCGAGTTCCCGACCGGCGCGGGTGGCGCCGGCGGACTGCACCAACCTGACCTACTTCGGCACCATCCGGCCCTACAAGGGGCTCGAGGATCTCATCTCTGCGTTCGAGACCCTCGAGAACCCGGAACGGTTCTGGCTGACGGTGATCGGGGAGACCTGGGAAGGGTGGGAGCTGCCCGCCCAGCGCATCGGCACGAGTCCGCTCGCCCATCGGATCACCTTCGTCAACCGCTACGTGACCGACGCCGAGGCGGCGAGCTGGCTCGCCGGCGCGGACGCCCTGGTCCTGCCGTACCGGAGATCGTCGGCCAGCGGCCCGTTGCACGTCGGCATGTCCCTCGGCCTGCCCGTGGCGATCACCGCCGTACCGTCCCTGACGGAGGCGGCGCGGGGTTACGACGGCTGCGTGTTCTTCCCGTCGGGGGACATCGGTGCCCTGCGCGATGCCCTCGTCACCGTCGCGACGATGCGCGACACGACCTTCGATGATCCCGCGTCCTGGCAGCATTCGGTGCAGGCGTACGGAGATCTCGTGGGCCGAATCGACGCACGGGCTCGCCGGTGAACCGCCACCGTCAACGGAGTCGCTCCGGAGGGCTGTCCCGTCGATACCTCTGGATCGCGTTGCCGCTCGCGGTCATCGCCGTCCTCGCCCTGGTCGGTGGTCATCAGCTCGGCGTCGGGTCGTCATCGGCGGATCCGGAACGGTGCACCGCCACCGCGGCGCAGCGTGGGGGATGGGGGAGTCCGTCGAAACTGGATTCCTTCGACACCGAGGCCTCGCTGGACAACTGGTGGATCTACGACGGTCCGGGTCACGCCGACAACGGCCGTCGGACGCCCGACGCGGTGGCCGTCTCGGACGGCAACCTGGTCATCACCGCCCGCCCGGACGGCAGCTCGGGCGGGATGGCCGTTCGCGGCGGGGGCAGCAGATTCGGGCGCTGGGAGATCTGCTCGCGGTCCTCGGTGGCCGCGCCGACGTGGCACGCGGTGGCGCTGCTGTGGCCCGACACCAACGACTGGCCGGTCGGAGGCGAGATCGATTTCATGGAGATCATCGATCCGCTCCGCCGTTCGGTCGAATACAACCTGCACTACGGAGCGCAGGACGACATCGAACATCACCGGGTGGAGGTCGACGCCACGAGATGGCACGCGTGGGCGGTGGAATGGACCCCGCGCCGCATCGCGGTGTACCTCGACGGAGAGCTGTGGGCGCAGAGCACCGACGTCTCCCGTTTTCCGCCCCGCTCGATGCACCTCTGTCTGCAACTCGACAACTTCGGCGGGCCGACGGTGCCGGGTGGCGAGATGCTCGTCGACTGGGTGACCGAGTATTCCGTGTAGCGACCTCACGTCATAGCCGGTGGATTTCGGTCCCGAGTGGGTAATCTGTGCGCCGTGGGCGACGAGACTTGCCGATGCGGTCACGACCGAGCGGCGCACGAGCACTATCGGGCAGGCACCGAGTGCGCATTGTGCGGCGCCGGCTCCTGTCCGCGATTCCGGCGGAGGTCCCGGCTTCGGCGCCTTCTAGGCGTGTTGCCCGGCGGCCCGGGCTCCGGCCGCGCATCCGCCTGACGCCGTTCGGGTCTCTCGGGCGTGATCGGCGGCGCTGTCGTGGCGTCCGCTCAGCAGGCCCGCCCCGCGAGCACCACGTCGGCTCCCTCGTCGGGGTCCCAGCGGCGGAGCGCGGTGAACTCGCCGACGATCTCGGCGCGCGGGTCGAGGACGGCCAGTGCCCGGACGAGCTGCTCGGCGTCCATCCGTCGTGCGAGGGTGACGTGCGGAGTCCACTGCCCGGGGGCGGTATGCGCGAACGCGGACCCGCGACTCCCGGGCGTCGCCGTGGCGCCCGACTGTCCGGACTCGACGAAGTCGGCGGACAGCCGGCAGACCTGCGCATGGACCGAGAGGAGTTCGCTCGACGGCACCACGAGTCGTGCGAGCGTCGATCGGGTGCCGGCGCCGAAGACGATCGGAGCGCCGAGCCGCATGCCGACCGGCAGGCGCATGGCCACCCCGGCGAGCGCCGCATCGGCCTGGGGATCGATCCGCGACGCGGCCACGAGCGTCACGTGGGGCCGGTTGGTCGCCGAGGCGACGCGCCCCTGATGGGGCAATCCCGCCGTGGCGAGTGCGGCCCATTCGGCACGAACCTGCTGGTCGGACGAGTCGTCGAGGAGGAGTTCGAGCGAGTGGGCCACCAGGCGATCATCTCATCCGCCCGCGGGGCGCTCGTCGGTGCGCACTCATGCGACGAGTCATTTGCCCAGCACATTGCCGCTGGAGTAGGCTTCTACACGCGCGTGTGCGCTATGACGCGCGGTTCGCACCTGACCTGACCGGTGACAGGCTGGTCCAGGTGGTGTCGATCAACAAAGCTTTGACGAAATCGTACCTACTACACACCTGTCCGGAGCAACTCAACATATGTCGTCCCCCACGATCACCTCGCCGCAAGTAGCCGTCAATGACATCGGCACTGCCGAGGACTTTCTCGCCGCCATCGACTCCACGATCAAGTACTTCAACGATGGCGACATCGTGGAAGGCACCATCGTCAAGGTCGACCGGGACGAGGTTCTGCTCGACATCGGTTACAAGACCGAAGGCGTCATCCCTTCTCGCGAACTGTCGATCAAGCACGACGTCGACCCCAATGAGGTCGTCAACGTCGGTGACGAGGTCGAGGCCCTGGTTCTCACCAAAGAGGACAAAGAAGGTCGTCTGATCCTCTCCAAGAAGCGCGCGCAGTATGAGCGTGCGTGGGGCACCATCGAGGAGCTCAAGGAGAAGGACGAGGCCGTCAAGGGCACCGTCATCGAGGTCGTCAAGGGCGGCCTGATCCTGGACATCGGGCTGCGCGGCTTCCTCCCGGCATCGCTGGTGGAGATGCGTCGCGTCCGCGATCTGCAGCCGTACATCGGCAAGGAGATCGAGGCCAAGATCATCGAGCTCGACAAGAACCGCAACAACGTGGTCCTGTCGCGTCGTGCATGGCTCGAGCAGACCCAGTCCGAGGTCCGCAGCGAGTTCCTGCACCAGCTGCAGAAGGGCCAGGTCCGCAAGGGCGTCGTGTCCTCGATCGTCAACTTCGGTGCGTTCGTCGATCTCGGCGGTGTCGACGGTCTGGTTCACGTCTCCGAGCTGTCCTGGAAGCACATCGATCACCCGTCCGAGGTCGTCGCAGTCGGCGACGAGGTCACCGTCGAGGTCCTCGACGTCGATCTGGACCGCGAGCGTGTGTCGCTGTCGCTCAAGGCAACCCAGGAAGATCCGTGGCGTCAGTTCGCCCGCACCCATGCGATCGGTCAGATCGTGCCGGGCAAGGTCACCAAGCTGGTGCCGTTCGGTGCGTTCGTCCGCGTCGACGAGGGCATCGAGGGTCTGGTCCACATCTCCGAGCTGGCCGAGCGCCACGTCGAGGTGCCGGATCAGGTTGTCGCCGTCGGTGACGACGCGATGGTCAAGGTCATCGACATCGACCTGGAGCGTCGCCGGATCTCGCTGAGCCTCAAGCAGGCCAACGAGGACTACACCGAGGAGTTCGACCCCTCGAAGTACGGCATGGCCGACAGCTACGACGAGCAGGGCAACTACATCTTCCCCGAGGGCTTCGACGCCGAGACCAACGAATGGCTCGAAGGCTTCGAGAAGCAGCGTGAGGCATGGGAGGCCCGGTACGCCGAGGCCGAGCGTCGCCACAAGATGCACACGGCCCAGATGGAGAAGTTCGCCGCTGCCGCCGCCGAGGCCGCCAACGCCCCGACCGACTACTCGTCGGCGACGGAGAGCCGCGGAGGCTCCTCGTCGAGCAGCAGCTCGACCGGTGGGTCGTCGGCGGGCGGATCGCTGGCCAGCGACGAGCAGCTCGCTGCGCTCCGCGAGAAGCTGTCGGGCAACGCCTGACACACCCCGCTCACCGAGTAGTAGAGAAGCCCTCCCGGGAAACCGGGAGGGCTTCTCTCGTTCTCACCTCCGGTCAGCGAGGGAGGTCGGCGCGAGGCCCGGACTGCCAGTAGTCCCTGACATCGAAGGCGGTCAGCGCCGACCAGCGCGGGGGTATCCGACTCGATGGTGCGTCGGGATCCGGTGCGGCGTCGACGGACGAGCCGTCGAGTGATCCCTCGAAGTCGCGGAGCCGGAGGGCAAGGGCGGGCTCCCGGTCGACCGCGGCGGCGAGCGAGTACAGCGTCGCGAGGATGTGTAGGCACCGATCGCCGCGCGCGCGACACGAACAGTCGGCGACATCGAGACCGGCGGGCGACCACGCCGCGGCCTCGACCAGCCGGTGGTACATGTCGTCGGTCGGTTCGGTGGACGCGCCGAGCAGCTCGCGCAGGGCTGACGCGGTGGCCGAGGTCATCGGGCCGAATTCGAGATGTGCCACCGACGCCTCGCCACCCCGTTGGACCAGACCGCTGACCGATCGTCCGTCGACCGTCAGCGTGACACCGCCGTTGCGGGCGACACTGCGGGCGCGTGGCGCGAGCGGGTTGGGAGAGCGCGTCGAGATCGGCTCGGCGAGCCGGACGATCTCGGCACCCCAGCGGCTGAAGCCGAACTCGGCGGGTGGGCCGGCGGTCATCGCACCTCCCGATTGCGGCGCAGGACGTCGATCAGCCGCTCGTCGCTCAGGCCGGTCAGTTCGGCGAGGGCCGAGGAGTCGTCGGCGTGCGCGCTGAGTGCGGACTTGCGGCGGTGCAGGTCGTCGATGTGCTCCTCGAGAGAGGTGGCCGACGTGAGGGTCGTGATCGTGACCGGACGCTGCTGACCGATGCGGTGTACCCGATCGGAGGCCTGGGCCTCGACCGCGGGATTCCACCAGCGATCGAAATGGATGACGTCGCACGCGCGAGTAAGGGTGAGTCCGACGCCGCCGGCCTTGAGACTCATCACCATCACCCCGGGGCCCCGGCCGGCCTGGAAGTCGGCGACGAGTTCATCGCGCCGGCCCGGTGGAAGACCGCCGTGGAAGAACGGGACGTCGACACCGAACTGCTCGGCGAGGTGACGGACCAGGAGTTCGCCCGTGTCGCGGTACTGGGTGAAGACGAGCGTGGGGGAGTCGGTACGCAGGTTGTCGCCGAGAATCTCTGTGCACACATCGAGTTTGCCCGAGCGGCCCGTGAGCACTCGGGTGTCGCCGGTGACGAGACCGGGATGGTTGCAGATCTGTTTGAGCCGGGTGAGGGTGGCGAGAATCCTTCCGTGCCTCTCGAATCCATCGCCGAAGCCATCGTCTTCCACGCGGGCGAGATGGGCATCGTAGAGCTGCGCCTGCTCGTCGGTCAGATCGACGAGAACGGGATTGGAGATCTTCGGTGGCAGTGCCGACGCCACGCGGGATTTGGTGCGCGCCAACACCACCGGCGACACCGCGACCCGGAGTCGGTGCAGTGCTCCGGTGTCACCGTCGTCCACGGCCCTGGTGAATCGGCGTCGGAACACCGCCCGGTGGGGGAACACTCCGGGCGCGATGACGCGGAGGATCGCCCAGAGGTCGTCGAGACTGTTCTCGATGGGCGTGCCCGTCAACGCGATGCGAGCGCGGGCATCGATGGAGCGGGCCGCGCGGGAGACCTGGGTCCGCGGGTTCTTCAAGGCCTGCGCCTCGTCGAACACGACTGTCGCCCAGGGATACCGGCGTATCGCCTCGATGCTCAACCGCAGTCTCGCGTAGGAGATCACGGCGACCGAACCGGGCGCCTCCGGGGTGTGATCGAGAGGTCCGGTGTGCACGTCGAGTGTCGGCGCGAAGCGGGTCATCTCATGTGCCCAGTTGGTCACGAGGCTCGTCGGGCAGACGACCAGTTGGGGTCCCTCGTGTGCCCGAAGCGTCAGCAGCCCGATGGCCTGGACGGTCTTGCCGAGTCCCATCTCATCGGCCAGCACGGCGCCACCGGTGACCTCCGCGGTACGGGCGAGCCATGCGACGCCGCGGATCTGATACGGCCGCAGGCTCGCTCGAAGCGAGATGCGTAGTGCGTCCTCTGCGGCTAGGCAGTCGCGCATCGCCGAGCGCGCGAACTCGGCCGTGGTCATCGCGGTGCCGGTGGGGTCGACCTCGGCGTGCGCGGCGAGAGGCAGTGACGTCGCGAAATCACCGGCGAGCGTGCGCTGCCAGGCGTGTACCGACTCGGCGACCGGACCGGACGCGCTGGAATCGCCCGGTTCGCCGGCAGAGAGGAGCGTCGGCACGTCGACGAGTTCGCAACGGACGTCGCGGACGACGAGGCCGCGGCCCTCGGGAACCGCCAGGCGGCACGAGTCCGGACGGTGTGCGGCATCGGGATCGTGTGACGACCACAGGGCGAATTGATGGAGATCCGGCAGATATGTGGCCTGGATGGTCAGCAGGGGCTCCTCTTGGTACGGTGTACGGAGTTTCTACTCGGTACACCGTACGGGAAAGGCTTCGCCGTGTCGACCGCTGATGACGCACGCGTGCTGGTTCGGCTGTTGTGGCGGGCCGAGGCCGGAGTCGAGGGTCCGCGGCGCGGTCCGCGACAGCGGGTCTCGATCGACGACATCGTGACGACGGCGATCCGCCTCGCCGATGCGGGGGGACTCGACGCGGTGTCGATGCGCGCGCTGGCCGCCGAGATGGGCGTCGGGCCGATGAGCCTCTACACCTACGTACCGACACGTGACGTCTTGGTGGCGCTGATGGTCGACCAGGTGGCGGCGGACGTGCCAATGCCTTCGAGCTCGCCGACCGTGGTGGAGTCGCTGGCGGGTGTCGCGCGTGCACTGCGCGCCGAGTGTCTCGCTCACCCGTGGCTGCTGGAGGCCACGCCCTGGCGCCAGGTGCTGGGGCCCCACCGGCTCGCCCGCTATGAGCGACAGCTCGAGCTGCTCGAGTCTGCCGACATCTCGGATGTGCAGCGCGACAACATCATCGCACTGATCGGCGCCTTCGTGACCGGCAACGCCCGCGAAGCGGTCGGGGAGCGGTCGGCAGCCGTGGAGACCGGGATGAGCGATGCGCGATGGTGGGAGATCGTCGGCCCCGAACTCGCGGCGGTCGTTCCTGACGGCGCGTTCCCCCTTGCGGACCGGGTCGGGAGTGCGGTCGGTGAGCTCCATCAGGCGCCCGGTGCCCCCGACGACGCCTTCGAGTTCGGGCTCATGCGCGTACTCGACGGATTGCGACCGTTGCTGTCCTGACCCCCCGGCGTGAGTGTCCGGAAGGATAGCTGCGGACGCGAGGGCTCACCTGCATCCATGCATTGTTGACAATCATTTTCATTGAGCTGTTCACTGTTCGGGTGTTTGCACAACGGACAAATCTGACCCGATCTCTGGCGATCCTCACCGCCGCATCGTTCGCGCTCGTCGCCTGTGGCAGCGAGGATTCCGGTGACTCGACGCCCGCTGCCCCCAGTTCGGCCAAGGCCGTCGAACAGCAGAGCGCCACACCGCGTCTCGCGCTCAGCTACGACGGCGGCATCCTGGTTCTCGACGCGGAGTCGCTCGAGCAGGTGGCCGACCTTCCGGTCGACGGCTTCATCCGACTCAACAGCGCCGACAACGGCCGAAACGTGTTCGTCTCCGAGTCGGACGGATTCCGGGTTCTCGACATGGGGACCTGGACGCGCCAGCACGGCGACCACGGTCACCACTACACGACCACTCCGGCCCTCACCGACATGACCTTCGGCGGCGAGGAGCCCGGACACGTTGTGCCCCATGACTCCCGGATCACACTCTTCACCGACGGGACCGGCGAGGTCGAGATCGTCGAACCCGCCGAACTCCTCCGTGGCAACCCGGCATCGACCTCGTTCACACTCCCCGAGCCCCACCACGGGGTCGCGGTGTTCCGGGAGGACGGCACCGTCGTCGTCACCGTCGGCAACGAGGACTCGCGCAGCGGGGTCGCGATCCTCGACGGTGAGCGCAAGGAGATCGTGCGCAACGACCAGTGCCCGGGAGTGCACGGTGAGGCCGCCGGCGCCGACGGTGTCCTCGCCTTCGGTTGTGAGGACGGCCTTCTCATCGTGCGAGGGAACGACATCCGCAAGGTGGACAGCCCCGACCCCTACGGCCGGATCGGCAACCAGGCAGGCAGCGACGAGTCCCCGATCATCCTCGGCGACTACAAGTCCGACCCCGACGCCGAACTCGAACGCCCGACGCGCTTCTCGCTCACCGACACCCGCACCGGTCAGCTCCGTCTCGTCGATCTCGGCACCTCGTACAGTTTCCGGTCCATCGAGCGTGGTCCCGGAGGTTCCGCGGTGATCCTGGGAACCGACGGCGCCCTGCACGTTTTCGACGTCAACACGGCCACGAAGACCGCCACCATCCCGGCGATCGGTGCGTGGACCGAACCGGACGAGTGGCAGTCCCCGATGCCGAACGTCGTCGTCCAGGAGGGCATCGCCTACGTCAGCGATCCGGCGGCGAAGAAGATCGTCGCCATCGATCTGAACAAGAACGAGAAGGTCGGTGAGGCGGGACTGCCGCACGAGACCATCGAGCTCGCCGCCGTCACGGGCTGACCGGCAGTCCGCGGAGACCTCGTCCCGCCCGCGTGTTCCCGATGCGGGATCGCGCGGGTGGTACGAGGTCTCCTGCGTCCGCGGTGTCCGTGGATGGCCGGCCGTGAGCGGTCGATCCGAGTCGTTCCACGCTGCACTCGTGACGGCGCGGTCGTGCATCGACCGTGCGTCGGATCCCGTTGACTGTGCGTCGGATCTCGTTGACTGTGCGTCGGATCTCGTTGACTGTGCGTCGAAACCCGTTGACTGTGCGTCCGATCCTGTCGACTGTGCGCTCGCGCCCATCTGCTTCTGAGGTGTGGGCGGAGGCGAACTTCTCATCGCCTGGCAGAGGTGCCGAGGTCGGTCGAGATGCCGTGGAACACGCTGCAGGCGACTTCGCGTTCGAACCAGTGCGACGCCCAGTCGACGGAAACGATGCCCAGTCGACGAAAACGATGCCCAGTCGAGGGCACGGCCGCCGACCGCCGGACCTTCGAGGTCATGGATAAGCGGCGCCAGCACTGATCACCGGTGGGCACTCGGGCAGTCGGTTCCGTCGAGCGGGCGTGGAACCAGTCGGTCCGATTCGTCCTAGGCTGTACGTATGAGAAAGCCGTCGTGGGTGGAGCTCGCCGGTCGCAATGCGGCCGCCGAATCGGTGTATGTGGCCGGTACATTGACGGTCCGCGAGTCGCCGGGCGGGGAGATTGTCTTCGACTTCCAGCACGCGCCGGGCGGGAGATGGCGCGTCGAGAGGGCCGGCAGGCCGATATACCTCGCGAATGGCCGATCCTCGGTCGTTCGCGTCGATGATCACATGCAGCAGCTCGACGGCGACATCCGTATGGCGCTTCTGGGTGCTCGGTTCAGCCCACTCGATCTGTTGGGCCCGGACTCTTTGTTGCACAGGATGAGTGCCGGGCTGGCCGCCGACGCGACGAGCCCTGAGGACATCGGCGGCCGGCCCGGGTGGTCGGTCCGACTCGTCGGGGCGGGCGCGGGCGCGGTCGTCCTGGTTTTCGACGACTCGACCGGCTTGCTGGTGCGGGTGGCGAACGACCGCGGCGACGTCCTGCTGCAGGTCGACAACCTCGCCGAACCGGAGACGCTTCCCGACGCACTCTTCGTGTGGGACGGGCCGATTCGCCCGGCCCCGTCGCCTCGCGATCGGCGTCGGAACACGGCAGACGACGACACCGAGCGCCTCGAGTACATGCGGGCCGTCGTCGCCGCGCAGGCAAGACCTCACGAGGTTCTGGCTGCTGTCACCGCTGCCGACGGCGAGGCCTCTGCCCGGGCGGCCGTGATTCGGCTTCTCGGCGTCACCGAGTTCGGCGCCGACGCGATCATGGCGACACCCATCGGTCGGTTCCGGGGTGATCACACCGCCGCCGACCGCCGGACCTTCGAGGTCCTGGAGGAGCGGCGCCGGTACTGATCACCGGTCCGGGCCAGCGCCCCGGCTAGCTCGTGGCCGATGGCCACCGATGGGCCAATGTCTCGCATATGGCGCGCTGTTCGCCTTCGTCTTGCGTATGCATCAACAGTCCTTCGACGGTGAAGACGGCGATCATCACCTCGGCGTCGACGGTCTCCGCAGGGACGCCTGCTGTTTCCAGCTCGGCACGGAACAAGGTGGCCGTGAGGAGGTGAAAATTGTTGTGCCACTCCGCTACTGCAGAGGAGTGTGGTACGCGAGAGTGCACTGTGGTCACCAGACCGCTCATCTCGGTCAATCGCCGCACGATCCACAACACCCGAGCGGCGATCGGCTCGTCTGCAATTGCCTGATACTGGGGCCAGACATCGGCCATGACGGCAGACACGACTGCAACGAGCACGTCATCCTTGTCATCGAAATACCAGTAGATGGTGTTGGGCGCCACCCCGGCTTCCTTCGCCAACCTGCTCATCGACGTCGCCTCATATCCGCCTTCGATGAACAGCCTCCGGGCGGCCGCGACGATCTCCTGGCGCTTCTCGTCGGCAGCCTGCGGCCTCTTGTTCCGCGCCACGGACACCACCTCCACACCACTCGGTCTTGAACGGCATTCAAGATGCTGCTAGCTTGTTGAACGCCATTCAAGATACCTGATGGAGGTCCATCGATGACGCGTCAGTTCACCTTCGTTCGATCCGATGTCACGTTCGATTCCGGCGATGTCCAGTGCGCAGCCTGGCTCTACCGCCCGGATGGGGTCGTGAACCCGCCCATCGTCGTCCTCGCTCACGGTTTCGCCGCATTCCGCGAACTGCGGCTCGACGCCTACGCCGCACGGTTCGCGCAGGCCGGGTATGCCTCGCTCGTCTTCGACTACCGCCATTGGGGTGCCAGTGGCGGGTCGCCGCGTCGCATTCTCGACATCGGAAAACAGCACGGTGACTGGGATGCCGCAATCGCCTACGTTCGGGGCCTGGAGGGCGTCGACACGCGGCGCGTGGTGGCGTGGGGGTCGTCTTTCGGCGGCGGCCACGTCCTGAGACTGGCTGCCCACGACCACGATGTGGTCGCCGCGATCGTCCAGGTTCCGCACGTGAGCGGCCCCGCGTCAGCGTTCTCCCAGTCTCCAACACTGGTGGCGCGACTGATCATCGCCGGGGCGCGTGATCAATTCCGGGCGTGGACGGGACGGACGCCCTACCGGATGGCCGCGATAGGGCGACCCGGCGACGTCGCGATGATGACCTCGCCAGGCGCTTACGAGCAAGTCGAACGCATGGGGGACATGCGTGAGGAACTGCTCGCCGAAAACGACGTCGCCGCCCGGATCGCACTGCGCGTGCCCTTCTACTCTCCCGGACGTCACGCAGCGGCGATCAACGTCCCAGTGCTGGTCCAACTGGCAGCGAAGGACGACGTCACGCCGATCGACAAAGCCCAGGCTGTAGCGCGCCGCATACCGAAAGGCGAGGTGCACACCTACGATTGTGGCCATTTCGAGCCCTACCTCGACCCGTACTTCGAGACCATCGTCGCCGACCAGCTCGACTTCCTGGACCGCCACGTCGGCGACCCGCGATGAGCGCACACTCTCCCCGCCGCACAGCTCTCGTCACGGGAGCCTCCGCCGGAATCGGAACCGCGTTCGCCCGACATCTCGCCGC
This sequence comes from Gordonia sp. KTR9, assembly GCF_000143885.2. Lineage (NCBI taxonomy): Bacteria > Bacillati > Actinomycetota > Actinomycetes > Mycobacteriales > Gordoniaceae > Gordonia > Gordonia sp. KTR9. The sequence continues at coordinate 3,167,907 of NC_018581.1, read as the reverse complement.
CGAAGGCCACGACCTGATCCTGGTGGCGCGACGGGCAGGCCGGCTCGACGAGCTCGCAACCGAACTCCGTCAGCAACACGGCGTTCTCGCCGAGGTCATTGCGGCCGACTTGAGTGACCCGGCCGCTCCCGCCGCCGCGATCATCGATCGGGCGGACGAGCTGGGGATGCCGATCGACGTGCTGGTCAACAACGCAGGCCTGTCCTCGAGCACCAAGTTCTCCGAGACCCCATGGGAATCGGTTGCCGCCGAACTGCAGCTCATGGTCACGGCGGTGACCGAGCTGACCCATCGCGTGATACCCGACATGAAAGCACGGCGCTGGGGACGGATCGTGAACCTGTCGTCTCTCGCTGCGGTATCGCCCCCGGGGGAGGGCCTGCTCTACACCGGGATCAAATCGTATGTGCTGAACATGTCCCAATCGCTGGACATGGAGCTCAAACCGCACGGCATTCATGTGACAGCACTGTGCCCGGGCTTCACGCACAGCGAGTTCCACGACGTCATGGGCACCCGCGACGCCGCGGACCGGTTGCCGGGATTCATGTGGCAGGAACCCGAAGATGTCGTCCGCGAAGGTTGGGCCGCGGTCAAGGCCGGAAAACCCGTCTGCATCCCCGGCGTCGTCAACAAGGTGTCCGCGGCCGCGATGCGCCCCATCCCCGGACGTATCGGCTACCACCTTGGGCGCACACTGAACCCGTTCAAGTAGCAGCAGACGAGTTCGTACGTTCTGTTGGGAGGCCGCTTCGTTGACCGCGGCGTGATGGTGTGCAGGGCGACTGCCCCGGACGTACTCCAACGTGAAGGCGTTTGTCAGACTGGGGTCGTGATCAGGCTTGGACTGACCGGTGGCATCGGCGCCGGCAAATCGACCGTGGCAAAGACGTTCGTCGAGCGGGGCGCGTACATCATCGACGCGGACAAGATCGCCCGGGAGGTGGTCGAGCCGGGGTCGGAGGGTCTGGCGGCGCTGGTCGAGGCGTTCGGGCCGGACATCCTGGCCACCGACGGGAGCCTCGACCGTCCGGCTCTCGCGGCGAAGGCCTTCGTCGACGACGAGTCGCGGCAGACCCTCAACGGCATCACCCACCCGCTCATCGGGGCGCGGACGCAAGCCTTGCTCGACGATGCGCCGGCGGACGCGATTGTGGTGCAGGACATTCCGTTGCTGGTGGAGAATCACACGGCTCCGTTCTTTCATCTGGTCGTCATCGTGTTCGCCGAAGCCGACGTGCGGTTGCACCGGCTGACGACGATGCGCGGTGTCGCCGAGGCCGACGCCCGCGCCCGCATCGCCGCGCAGGCGACCGACGAACAGCGTCGTGCCGTCGCCGACGTGTGGCTGGACAACTCCGGCGCCCCCGAGGATCTGGCGGCATCCGCGGCGCGGGTCTGGGATGAGCGTCTCGTGCCGCTCGAGATGAATGTCCGCCGTCGCCGGGTCGCCGATCCCGTCCCTGAACTCGTCGCGTCCGAACCCGATCCGCACGGTCCGTCCGCGCGTCTGGTGAATCGGCTGTGGGCGGTGGCCGGTGAACTGGCCACCGCCGTCGACGTCACCGACGCGGCAGCGGTCGAGTTGCAGGTGACGGCACGTGATGCCGCTGCCGCCGAAGACCTGGTCGACCGGTTGGCCGACGGTGGATTCGCGCCGGCCGGGCCGGATCTGTACGGCTCGTGCGACCCCGGCAGACCGGCCACGGTGCGAGTCGTCGCCGGGTGAGAGGCGCACGGCACAAAAACTGACTACAAACGTTGCCAAAATGCTTACGCGCGGTGCGGAGCGCTGCTAGCTTGTGAGTCGCACGCCTCCGCGGTGGTGGTGTGCTCGAGGACGAGCCCAGGAGTGGAGCACAGCATGGTCGGTCGGGGACGTAGGGGTCGCGCGCGGATTGTCGGCGGCGCAATAGCTTTCGGTGCAGTGACGTGCGCCGGTGTCGCACTGGCCGCGCCTGCCGAGGCGGCCCTGCAGGGCATCGCGGTGGACACCCTCCCGGGTTACGGGTCGTCGGCCAACGGCTCGTTCAACTACGGCGTGTACGGCGCGGGGTGTGCCTACGAGCTGTCCGTGCTCGTCGGTGACCCCGGCTCGGCGAAGTCGAATCTGAAGGTGACATCCGTCGGTGCCGGTCGCACGGTCACCATCTACGACCGGAAGCCCGCGAGTGTCGAGGTCAGGCCGACGTGGCGCCCGTCGACACCGGGTCGATACGTGCTCAAGGCGACCCTCGACGGGGTGGAGAAGACGCGAGCGGTCACCGTCGGTACCGGCGTCCAGCTCCCGGACTTCATCCGCAACGGAGCCTGTTTCGTCCTTCCCACCTACTGAGACCTCTGAGGTCTGTCGAGATCTACCGGGCGCCGCCGCGGCGATGGTCGTGGTCGCTGAAGGCCACCACGCCGCCCGCCGCGGCGTCCAGCCAGGCCTGGACGTCGTTCCCGTGCTCGGCCGTACCGACGAGCGCGCGCGTGGCGATCTCGACGGCCTCGACGCACTGTGCGGTGTCGAGGAGCCCGTCCCGGTGCGCCTCGAGCAGTTCATCGGTGTCGAGCAGCACCGGCGGGGTGCCCGGTACGTCGACGAGATCGAGATACCAGTCCTCGGCGTACCACCGCCCGGCGTCGTCGGGGCCGGCGAAGCTGCCGACATCCAGATACAGGCGCTGACCCTCCCGGTAGCCGCCCTGATAGTGGAAGATGTTGGCGCGCAGTCCCAATGCGGGCAGCAGCCAGGATTCCAGGTGATCGAACCGCGGATGTCCGGGTGCGTGGCGCGACATGTACAGCCCGTAGTCGGTGACGCGATATTCCTCGACTGGCCGGACGAAACCCTTGTTGTCCGTGTTCGTCATCCCGGGTACGTCGAAGACCTCCCGCTTGGGCGGGTGCAGCGGGTGTGATGCGGGCACCGGCTCGGCCGCGCGTCCGCGATGGTTGGTCATGCACCGAATCTAGACAGAACGACCGACGATCTCAGGGTGAAAGCCCGAGTTCTCACCGATGTGCGAGGCGGGGCGGTCGGCGCAAGGTCGACAGATGACTTCCGTCGAAGCGACCCGTGGTCCCGCGCGCCGATTCGCCGAACCGAAATCGTCCGCCAGGCGTGCCAGGCAGATGCTCCTGTGGATCCATGTGCTGTCCTCGGTCAGCTGGATGAGTCAGGCGCTCGCCCTGCTGGTGCTGATGCTGAATCCCGGGGAAGGCGGCGTCGTCGCGGCGCACGTCCTGGACACCACGGTGCTCGTCGTCTCGGCCAACCTGTCGGCGATGTCCGGGTTCCTCCTGTCGTCGACGACGCCCTGGGGCTTCTTCGTACACTGGTGGGTACTCGTGAAATTCGTGATCACGGTCGGGCAGCTCGTCGTCGGGATCGCGGTGCTCTCGCCCACGCTCGACGAGGCGACGCGATCCGGCGACGCAACGCCGGGTCTGCTGACGGCGACTGTCGTGATGGCGACGCTGATCGCATTCCAGGCCTGGCTGTCGATCGCCAAGCCGTGGCCGCGGGTGCCGCGCCGGACTCAGGGAAAGGCGCCGGTCCCGGGTACTGTCGTCCGGATCGCGGCGCCGGCGGCGCTCCTCGGCGACGTCGTCGTGTTCGTCTCCGTCGGCCAGCCGATCCCGCTCTGCTCGGTGGTCGTTCTCGTCGCCGCAATCATCGGGCGTCGGCGGGCGCATCGAGCGGGAACATCGTTGTCATAGGTCGCGTTTACCCTGGCACTATGGCTTTTGCAGCAGAACGCCCCGTCATCGCGCACTCGGAGTTCCGGCCGGTCGGCGAGATCGAACGGACCGAAGCCCGGCTGGAGGTCGTCAGCGAATACGAACCTGCCGGTGACCAGCCCGCCGCCATCAAAGATCTGACCCGCCGGATCAACGCGGGTGAGAAGGACATCGTGCTCCTCGGTGCCACCGGTACCGGAAAGTCGGCAACCACCGCCTGGCTGATCGAGCAGGTGCAGCGTCCCACCCTGGTCATGGCTCCGAACAAGACGCTCGCGGCGCAGTTGGCGAACGAACTGCGCGAGATGTTGCCCAACAACGCCGTCGAGTACTTCGTGTCGTACTACGACTACTACCAACCCGAGGCCTACATCGCGCAGACCGACACCTATATCGAGAAGGATTCGTCGATCAACGACGACGTCGAGCGTCTGCGTCACTCGGCGACGTCGAGCCTGCTGTCCCGGCGCGACGTCGTGGTGGTCGCCTCGGTGTCCTGTATCTACGGCCTCGGCACACCGCAGTCGTACCTCGACCGATCCGTCGAGGTGGAAGTGGGTCAGGAGATCGATCGCGATGCACTGCTGCGGCTTCTCGTCGACGTCCAGTACACGCGTAACGACATGTCGTTCACCCGCGGGAGTTTCCGTGTCCGTGGCGACACCGTCGAGATCATCCCGTCGTACGAGGAACTCGCCGTCCGCATCGAGTTCTTCGGCGACGAGGTCGAGTCGCTGTACTACCTGCACCCGCTGACCGGAGACGTCGTGCGCCAGGTCGACTCACTGCGCATCTTCCCGGCCACCCACTATGTCGCCGGGCCCGAACGCATGGAGAAGGCCATGGCGAGCATCGAGCGCGAACTCGAGGAACGGCTCGCCGATCTGGAGGGCAAAGGCAAACTGCTCGAAGCCCAGCGTCTACGGATGCGGACCACGTACGACCTCGAGATGATGCGCCAGGTCGGATTCTGCTCGGGCATCGAGAACTACTCTCGGCACATCGACGGACGCGCCGCCGGGAGCGCCCCGGCGACGCTGATCGACTACTTCCCCGACGATTTCCTTCTCGTCATCGACGAGTCGCACGTGACCGTGCCCCAGATCGGCGGCATGTACGAGGGCGACATGTCGCGCAAGCGCAACCTCGTGGAGTACGGATTCCGCCTACCGTCGGCCGTCGACAACCGCCCGCTGACATGGGACGAGTTCGTGGATCGCATCGGACAGACCGTGTACTTGTCCGCCACCCCGGGGCCGTATGAGCTGGGCCAGTCCAACGGCGAGTTCGTCGAGCAGGTGATCCGCCCGACGGGTCTCGTCGATCCCCAGGTCGTTGTCAAACCCACCAAGGGCCAGATCGACGACCTGGTCCACGAGATCCGTGAGCGAACCGACCGTGACGAGCGCGTGCTGGTGACGACCCTGACCAAGAAGATGGCCGAGGACCTCACCGACTACCTGCTCGAACTCGGCATCCGGGTCCGCTATCTCCACTCGGAGGTCGACACCCTGCGCCGCGTCGAACTCCTGCGTCAGCTCCGATCGGGTGACTACGACGTCCTCGTCGGCATCAACCTGCTGCGCGAGGGCCTCGACCTCCCGGAGGTGTCCCTCGTCGCGATCCTCGACGCCGACAAGGAGGGTTTTCTCCGGAGCACCACCTCGCTCATCCAGACGATCGGTCGTGCGGCCCGCAACGTGTCCGGCGAAGTCCACATGTATGCGGACAAGATCACCGACTCGATGCGCAACGCGATCGACGAGACGGAGCGACGTCGCGAGAAGCAGATCGCGTACAACAAGGCGAACGGGATCGACCCCAAGCCGTTGCGCAAGAAGATCGCAGACATCCTCGACCAGGTCTACCGGGAGGCGGAAGACGAGACCGTTGCGGTCGGCGGTTCCGGACGGAACTCCAGCCGCGGACGCCGCGCCCAGGGCGAGGTCTCGAAGGCCGGCAGCTCGGGGGTCATCGAGAAGCGCGACGTCTCGCTGATGCCCCGGGCCGAACTCGCCGACCTCGTGTCTCAACTCACCGACCAGATGATGAGCGCTGCTCGGGACCTGCAGTTCGAACTCGCCGGGCGACTCCGCGACGAGATCGCCGATCTGAAGAAAGAGATGCGCGGGATGGACGCGGCCGGGATCAAGTGACGCCTCACCGGTTCGCCCGCGCCGTGTGAACGGACAGCTGAGAGTGGTAGTGGCCCGAGGTGAGCGGACCGCCGTGGTGCGCAGCTGATGTGCCGATCACCACGAACGGGGGACAGACACGTCCGTGGCAAACTAGTGTCCCGATGCAAGACCCCTGCAATTCGGGGATACGCGGTGACGCCTCGCTGATGGGCAGCGAGGCGATTTCATGTCGGGAGGTTGGGATGAGCTCTTACGAAACCGTCGTCGTCGGTACCGATGGCTCCGAGTCGTCGATGAAGGCTGTGGAACGTGCGGGTGCACTCGCGGGCGACGCTCAGTTGGTGATCGCGTGCGCGTACTTCCCGAACGAGCGCGGTGCCGGGGATGCGGCCGACGTCCTCAAGGACGAGGCATATCAGGTCACCGGGTCGACCCCGACCGAGGAGATCCTGCGGACCGCGAAGGAGCGCGCCGCCAAGGCCGGTGCGACGAACGTGGTGCAGCGCCCGGTCAAGGGCGCTCCGGTCGACGCGCTCCTGCAACTGGTGAGCGACGTCAAGGCCGACCTCCTGGTCGTGGGCAACCGCGGCCTGAACTCGATCGCCGGCCGGCTTCTCGGATCGGTCCCCGCCGATGTCGCTCGCAAGTCGGCGTGCGACGTCCTGATCGTGCACACCACCGGGTAGTCGCCGGGAGTCGCCGCGCAGTCGTGCTGCGGCCCACCGATCTCGAGGGCCGATCGATCTGCGTGGCTCATCGACAGGTGTCCCCGCCTCAGCGGGCGGCCGGAAAAGGTCCGGCACGTCCGAGGAGTGCGGGGACATCCTTGTCGAGGGCTGTGCCCAGCCATTGTGCGGCGTCGACCAACTGTCGCATGTCGACGCCGGTGCTGACATCTGATCGATCCAGTGCGTAGACGAGATCCTCGGACGCGATGTTGCCGGTGGCCGCAGGCGCGAACGGGCACCCGCCGAAGCCGCCGATGCTCGCGTCGAGCGCGCGCGCACCCGAATCGAGTGCGGTAAGCGCGTTCGCATAGCCGGTGTTCCGCGTGTTGTGGAAGTGCCAGCGTTGCGGGATGCCGGGAGCTCGTTCGGCGGTCCGTGTGGCGAGGTCGCGAACCTGTGCCGGCACCCCGACGCCGATTGTGTCGGCGAGCGCGATCTCGTCCGGTGCGGCCTGATCGGTCAGCCGGGCCACGATGTCGGAGACCCAGCCCGGACTGACCTCGCCGGTGAACGGGCAGCCGAACGCCACCGCGATGGTCACCGTCGACGCGATCCCGGCCGCGCGCGCGTCCCGGACGACGTCGACGGCTGCCGCGACGGTGTCCTCGACGCTGCAGCCCTGGTTCCGTCGACTGAACTCCTCGGTGGCCACGACCACCGCGTTCACCTCGTCGACCGCGGATGCGAGGGCGCGGTCGAGACCACGACGGTTGAGGACGAGCCCGATATAGGAGACGCCGTCCACGCGGGGCACCCGGTCCATGACCTCCTCGGCGCCGGCCATCTGCGGAACCCGCCTGGGGTTGACGAAGCTGACCGCCTCGATGCGGCGCACGCCGGCGTCCACGGCACGGCTGATGAACTCGACCTTCTGGTCGATCGAGAGCAGCGTCTGTTCGTTCTGCAACCCGTCCCGCGGCCCGACCTCGATCACCTGCACGTCTGACATGAGTTCGATCTTGCCCGTTCCGCCTCCGCGACTCCACGGGGGTCTCGTTCGGCCCGCTCGCTTCGCTCCCGGCGCCAGGCCCCATTCGGCCCGCTCGCTTCGCTCCCGGCGCCGGCGACGCCATGTCCGGTATGTCGTTCCATCCCTCTGTCGGTCGAACGACCGAATCTCGGGGGTCTCGAACCGCCCCAGACGGTACGGGAGTGGCCAGTGTGACTCTGCTGGACTCGGGTGATCCCATCTGTCACATGTGCTTTCGACTTCTTCGGTTCTCACGAACCAGCCGATGATGCGGGATGTATCACTTTCGGAAGCCGATGCGATGTACCGCGTATGATTCGTTGCTGTTCGACGATCGCTGCGGGGGGACGCGGGGGCGTCTTCGTCGAGCGACCCAATCGCCGAAACCGACGTCGGACGAGGCATGGATGACACTGCGTCCCACCGAGATGGGACTGGGGGGCACAGGCGCCCGGGGACACCCCGAGCGCCTCGAGGGGCGGACCTGCTGGGTCTGACCGCGGCGCAACGTGCGATGTGGTTTGCCGAGAATCTCGTCGACGACCACTCGGTCACGGTCGCGCACTACCTCGACATCGTCGACGACGGGCGCCCGTTCGATCGGGAGTTGTTCCGTCGTGGCGTTCTCGAGGCGGCGCGTGACCTGCAGACGGCGTACACACGCGTGATCGAGGTCGACGGCACGCCCCAGCAGTACATCGACTTCTCCGTTCCGTTCGACGTCGTCGACGTCGACCTGCGGTCCGATCCGGATCCCGAAGCGGCGGCCGAGGACTGGATGCGCGCTGACCATCAGCGGACTGTGGACCTGCTCGCCGACCCGGTCGCCGTCGCCGCCTTCATCCGAATCGCCGACGATCGCACGTACTGGTACATGCGCGGGCACCACATCGCGTTCGACGGGTACGGCGCGCTGATGTGCCTCCACGAGGCGGTGGCGCGGTACAACCGGCATCGTGAGCCCGGCGGCGACGATCCCGGCAACATGGCATCGTCAGGGACCGGTCGCCGTCCGGTGCGGCGTGCCAGCGTCGCCGAGGTCGTCGCCGACGACGCCGCGTACCGCGAGAGCACGAGGTTCGAGAAGGACCGCGAGTTCTGGCGCGAACGCGCCGCCGGACTCCCCGAGAGGGTCACCCTGGCGGCCCATCCCGCGACCACGGGCGTCTGCAACGAGACGATCGTCTCCGCGGGAATGCTCGGCCCCGAGCTGGACGAGGCACTGCGTCGGTGTGCCCGGGACCTCGACGCCTCGGTTGCCGCGATCCTCACCGCCGCATTCGCCGCATTCCTCGCCCGTATGTCCGGAAGCGACGACATCGTCCTCAGCCTGCCGGTGACCGCGCGTACGACGGCGCGGATCCGGCACTCGGCCGGGATGGTCTCGAACATGCTGCCCCTGCGGGTGGACGGAATCGCCTCGGCGACGTGTGCCGACGTCGTCTCGGCCGTGACCGCGGAGATCACCGCGGGTCTCCGCCATCAGCGCTACCGGTCCGAGGACATCAGGGCCGCAGCCGGTTTCGGCGACACCCTCGGCACGACATTCGGGCCACTGGTCAACCTGCTGCTGTTCGACAAGCCGATCGTCATCGACGGCGCCCGGGTGCGCTATCACATGTTGTCCGCCGGGATGGTCGAGGACCTCGTGATGAACGTCTTCGCGGCCGGTCCGGACGCGCCGCTGGAAGTGGGCCTGCACGCGAACCCCGCCCTGTACGAGTCGGCCGAACTGAACCTGCACCGGGAACGCCTGCTGAACCTGCTCACGCAGTTCGTGGCCGGGCCGAACCGGCCCGTCGCAGACCTCGACCTCCTGATGGTCGGGGAGTCGGCGACGCTGGACGACCTGGGGTCCGGCGGACCGGCCGTCGGCGTGGACGGTGAACACGTCCTGGCCGCTTTCGATCGCCAAGTCGACTCGACCCCGGACGCGCCCGCGGTGACGTTCGGCGACACCACCCTCACCTATCGCGAGTTCGCGTGGGCCTCCGCGAGATTCGCGGATCGGTTCGCGAGTCTGGGCGTGCGCCGTGGTGATCGGGTCGTCGTGGCGCTGGACCGGTCGATCGAGCAGGTGTGCGCCGTCTACGCCGCGATCGGGCTGGGTGCGGCCTATGTGCCTGTCGATTCCGCCGAACCGGAGGAGCGTCGACGGGCGATCACCGCCGCGGTGGATCCGGGTCTGGTCGTCGACGCGCAGTTCGTCGCCGACCTCCACGCCGACCTCGTCTCACCGGACCCTGTTCCGGCCGCACCGCCGCACCGAGATCGGCAGGCGCCGGCGGGTTTGGCGGCCTATGTCATCTTCACCTCGGGGTCGACCGGGACTCCCAAGGGCGTCGAGGTCGGTCACCGGGCGATTGAGCAGCGCCTCGCGTGGATGCAGCATGATCACCCGATCACCGCCGGGGATGCCGTGCTGTACAAGACACCGGCGACCTTCGATGTGTCGGTCTGGGAGTTGCTGTGGCCGTTGCGCGTCGGGGCGCGGATGGTGATCGCGGCGCCGGGCGGTCACCGCGACCCCGACTACCTCCGCGACCTCATCGAGCGTTCCCGGGTCACCGTCCTGCACTTCGTGCCGTCCATGCTCGACGCATACCTCGACGTGGTGCTCGGACGGGACCCTGCCGGTCCGGAGGCCGACGGGCGCCGGGTGATCGGCGATTCCGGCCCGCGCGACGCAGCGCACGAACGGATCTCGTTGCCCGATCATGTGCGCTGGCTGTTCACCTCCGGGGAGGCGTTGCCTGCCCGGCTCGCCCAGCGGGTGCGGTCGACCAGCCGCGCCGGACTCGTGAATCTGTACGGGCCTACCGAGGCCGCGATCGACGTGACCGCCCAGCGGATCACGACCGATGGGGTCGTCGTTCCGATCGGTCGGCCGGTGCCGGGCACGGTGGTGCGGGTCCTCGACGGCCGTCTGCGTCCGGTCCCGGTCGGAGTCGCCGGCGAGTTGCACCTGGTGGGGGATCAACTGGCGAACTGTTATGTCGGCGCACCGGGTCAGACGTCGACCAGGTTCGTGGCCGATCCGCAGGGCCTCGGGGGTGCTCGGATGTACCGCACCGGCGACCTGGTCCGGTGGACCGGCGACGGAGAGCTGGAGTATCTGGGGCGGACCGATCAACAGATCAAGATCCGGGGTCAGCGTGTGGAGCCCGGCGAGGTCGAGGCGGTGATCGCCGCGATACCGGGCGTCGACGCGGTGGCGGTGGTCGCGCGCCGTGACCTCGGACCCGCGCCGGTCCTGGTCGCCTATATCCGCGCTCGCGGCAATCAGTTGAAGGGCAACGACTCCCACGCCGCCAACGGCCTCGGGGATATCTGCGGCGTGGTGGATGCCGAGGTCGTGCGCGCACACTGCCGCCGCCGGCTTCCCGGCCACATGGTGCCCCACGGGGTGGTCGTGCTCGACTCGTTTCCCACCACCCGATCGGGAAAACTGGACCAGCGCGCCCTTCCGGCGCCGGAACTCGGTTCCGTCGCAACGAGTTTCCGGCCACCGCACACGCCTGCCGAGCGGGCGATCGTGGCGCTCGTGGAGGAGGGGCTCGACCGCGACGGCGTCAGTGTCTCGGACAACTTGTTCGCCTTGGGTTCCGACTCGCTGCTCGCCGCCCGGATGGTGTCCCGCGCACGCGTCGATCACGGGCTCGGAATCGCGCTGACCGATGTCTTCGAGGCGGTCGATCTCGCCGATCTCGCCTCGCGTGCGGTGGCGATCCCGGAGTCCGGCCAGGCCACCTCACGCCCGTCACGTCCGCTGCGTCCGGCACGAATTCCGCTGTCGCAGGCGCAGACCCGACTGTGGTTCATCAACCGGATGTCGCCGGCCGACTCGACCTACAACATGTCCGGGGCGCTGCGCCTGACGCATCCGGTCGACGCCGACGTGCTGCATCGGGCCGTCCTGGATGTCGTGAACCGACACGAGATCCTGCGCACGGTGTTCCCCGTCGTGGACGGGGAACCGGAGCAGCTGATCCTGGACCCGAAGGTGGCCGCCGATCTCCTCGGGAGCGGAGCGAGCGGGACGGGTGTCGACGGGAGGGACCTCGCAGCCGCGATCTCCGCGATCACGGACGTGGGATTCGACCTCGCCGAGCAGATCCCGTTCCGCTACCGGCTGGTGACGGGTCATCCCGACGGCGACGTCATCGTGCTGGTCCTGCACCACATCGCGGCCGATGGGCAGTCGCTCCGGCCGCTGCTTCGCGATCTGATGACCGCCTACGACTGTCGGCGCGCGGGCGAGGAGCCGGATTTCCCGCCGTTGCCGATGCAGTACGCGGATATCGCCGTCGAGCGTGCCGAGACCCTCGGTACACCGGAGTCGCCGTCGCCGTTCCTGGTCGAGGGGCTGGAGTTCTGGCGTGCGGAATTGCGTGGGGCGCCGGATCTGTTGCAGTTGCCCACCGACCGGCCGCGGCCGCGGGTGATGTCGAGTGGTGGGGCCCACGTGGACATAGTGCTCGGCCCCGATCTGACCGCCGGGATCCGGCGGCTTGCGATGTCGTTGTCGGCCACCCCGTTCGCGGTGTTCCAGTCGGCCCTGGCGATCACGCTGGGCCGCTTGGCCGCCACCGACGACGTGAGTATCGGCACCGCTGTCGCCGGTCGCGACGACCCGGAGGTCGCCGACCTGGTCGGCATGTTCGTCAACACCGTCGTCCTGCGCACGACGCTGCATCCGGGGGACACCGTCGCCGAGTTCGTCACCGCCGCGCATCGCCGCTGCGCCCGCGCGATGAGTTGCGCCGACGTCCCGTTCGAGCGCGTGGTGGACGCGGTCGCGCCGCATCGGTCTCCGGCGCACTCGCCGCTGTTCCAGGTCGCGCTGACGGTGCAGCCCGACCAGCTGGCCGAGCTCGCGCGCTGGACCGGGTCCGCGGAGGTTCTCGATGCGCGGGTGCCGTCGGCGAAGTATGACGTGACCGTCTCGGTGACCGATCACACCGACCGCTACGACGTCGAATTCGCCTATGCCACCGATCTCTTCGACGCCACCACGGTGCGGGAGATGGCGGGACGGCTGGAGTTCGTCCTGCAGCAGATGGTGCGCGGATCGTCGCGGACGATCGGTTCGATCGACCTGTTGCGGCCGGACGAGACGCGCCGCCTGGCGTCGCCGGCCCGGGGCGCGCGTGCGGAACAGACACTCGCCGGTCTGCTGGCGCGCGGCCTCGCCCGCGCCGACCCCGGCGCACCGGCCCTCGTCGGCGACGGTGCGTTGCGCTGGTCGGAAGTCGCGACCACCACCCATCAGATCGCCCGCGTCCTGATCGAGCGTGGCATCGGTCCGGGTGACGTCGTCGCCGTGAGCATTCCGCGATCACACCGGTCCGTCCTGGCCGTGCTGGGGGTGGCCGCGAGCGGAGCCGCCTTCGTGATGATCGACCCCCGTCTGCCCGTCGCGCGCCGAGCCGCGATGCTCGCCGACAGCGGGGCGGTGCTGCTGATCACGACGGATTCGGCCGCCACGGATGAGGGCATTACACCCGGTAGCGGGTCCTTGGAGACCCGTTCCACGGTCGCACAGCTCGTCCTCGACGACCTCGAGGTCGATCTGGGCATCGCGGGTCGGCCGACGCACCCGGTGGCCGATGCCGAGAGGGTCCGGCCGATCTCCCTCGACGACGTCGCATATCTCCAGTTCACCTCTGGGTCCACCGGTCGGCCTAAGGCCGCCACATTGACACACGCCGGGTTCGCCGAGCTGGTCGCCGAACAACAGCACCGGCTGGGTGCGGCCCCGGATTCGCGCATACTCCACGTCGCCGCACCGGGATTCGATGTGGCGGTCTGGGAGATCGTGTTCGCGGTGTGTTCGGGGGCCCAGCTGGTGATCAGCCCACCCGATGTGTTCGCCGGACCCGAACTCGAGAACGTCATCGCCCGGCATCGGGTCACGCACACGATCATGACGCCCACCGCGCTCGCCACCCTCGATCCCGCAGCGGTGCCCGAACTCTCGGTCGTGATGGTGGCGGGTGAGGCCTGCCCGCCGGAGCTGGTCGCCAAATGGGACTCGGCGGGTCGCCCCCTGCTGAATCTGTACGGCCCCAGCGAGACCACCATCTGGGCCACCGCCTCCGCGCCCCTACGGCCGGCGGAGCCGGTCACGATCGGCGGACCGATCTCCGGAGTCGGCGTCAAAATCCTCGACGGGGGCCTGCGCCCGGTTCCGGACGGTGTCCTGGGTGAGCTGTATCTGTCCGGACGGGCGCTCGGGCGCGGCTATCACGGTCGTCCCGGATTGACGGCAGCCCGGTTCGTCGCCGATCCGTTCGACGTCGGGGGCCGGATGTATCGCACCGGCGACCTCGTCACGAGGACGCCGTCCGGTGACATCGTCTATCACGGCCGCAACGACTTCCAGATCAAGATCCGCGGGATGCGGGTCGAACCCGGTGAGGTCGACGGGGTTCTCGCGAGCCATCCCGACGTGGAGAGCGCGGTCACCGTCGGCACATCGACGCCGGCGGGGGAGACGGTCCTGGTGTCGTACGTGACCGCTCCGGCCGATCGAATGCCGGCACCCGAGCACATCCTCGACCACGCTGCCGCCCGTCTGCCCGCACACCTCGTGCCGCACACCGTGGTGGTGCTCGACGAGCTGCCGATGACCCGCACAGGCAAGGTCGACCGCCGCGCTCTGCCCGCGGTGGAGATCTCGCCCGCACGTGAGTACGTCGCGCCCCGCAGCCGGCTCGAAGGCGTCGTGGCCCAGATCTTCGCCGACGTGCTCGGGGTGCGACAGGTCAGCGTCCACGACGGGTTCTTCGAACTCGGCGGCAGCTCGCTGTCGGCGACCAAGGTCGCCTATCGCGTCGAACAGCACATCGGACGCCGCGTACCGATGTCGCTGCTCTTCGAGAATCCCACCGTGGCGGATTTCGTGGCCGCGGTGGCGACGGCCGACCAGGCGGTGGCCGGGCGCATGCTGACACCGCGCGAACGCACCCACGTCGTCGACCTCACCGGGGTCCAACGCGGGCTGTGGTCCATCAACCAGACCGATCCGACGTCACCCGCGTACAACGTCGGCCTGACCCTGGAACTCGACGGCCGATTGGACGTCCCCGCCCTCACCGGCGCTGTGGGCGATCTCGTCGCCCGCCACGAGTCGCTGCGGACCCGCTATCCGCTGCACGACGGTGCGCCGGTACAACTGATCATCCCCGCCGCGGATGCCGTGCACGCGTTGCGGATTCCGCTGGTCGATCTCGCCGGGGACCGGCTCGAGACCACCTCCGGGGACCGGGTGGCCGCCGAGGTCGCCGGGGTCGTCGACGCCGGTTTCGATCTGACCGGACCGCCGGCCGTCCGTGCGACGATCCTGCGACTGAGCGCCGACCGACACGTGCTGGTGTTCGTCGTGCACCACATCAACGCCGACGGTGGATCGCTCGGCCCGCTCGCTCGGGACCTCGCCGAGTTCTACGCCGCCCGGATCGCGGGCAAGCCAGGACCGCGCAGTGCCGCCGGGCAGCGAGTGCAGTTCGCGGACTACGCGATCTGGCATGCTGAGCGCCTCCAGACCACCCGACCCGACGGAGTCACCGAACGACAGCGTCAACTCGAGTACTGGGGACGGCGTCTCGACCGGGTGGGGGAGCCGGCGACGATCCCGACCGACCGTCCGCGGCCCGTCGAGCCGCGTCACCTCGGTGGCGTCGTCGATCTCCACATCCCGTCGTCGACCGCGACGATGATCCGACAGATGGCGCGGGTGGGTAACACGACCCAGTTCGCCGTCCTGCATGCGGCGCTCGCCGTCCTGATCGGACGACTGGCGGGCAGCGACGACATCGTCATCGGCACGCCGTTCGCCGGCCGGGACGATCCCGCCCTGACCGACATGGTGGGAATGCTCGCCACCACGGTGCCACTGCGTACGCAGCTGCGCCTCGACGAGCCGTTCGCGGACCTGTTGCGACGCGTACACACCGACGATTTCGCCGACCTGGGGCACACCGACGTGTCCTTCGACGAGATCGTCGATCACCTCGCCCGCGCCGACCGCGGGTCGGTCCGTCGCGGACGCCGCAATCCGCTGTTCTCGGTGATGATCGCCTACCAGAACCTCGAATTCCCGGACGTCGAACTCGACGGCCTGCACGTCCGCCCGCGGCTGCCCTCGTCGTTCCCCGCCAAGGTCGATCTCGAGGTCATGCTCTACCCGGGTGACCCCGACGGCGTCGACCGGAACGGGGCCCTGGGCGGGCAGATCGCCTTCGACACCGATCTGTTCGACCCCGACACCGTGGCCTTGTTCGCCGATCGGTACCGAAACCTGCTGGCCGACATCGTGACACGGCCGGACACCGCGGTCGGGGATCTCGCGCTCTGGGAGGAGGGGACCGCCGCGGACCACCGGGGAACCGAGGACGCGCGGCCGCTGCACGAGATCGTGTCGGCGGTCGCGGCGGTCGCGCCCGACACCGTCATCGGCGTCGCGGGGGCGCCGACGGTGACCTTCGCCGACCTCGAGGCGACGGCTGTCGCGATGTCGATCTCGGTTCCCGACGACGATCCGGCGGAGGCGCTGACCATCGCCGTGGCAACTCTTCTCGCCGATGCCGACCGGTCCATCGACGACGTCTTCAAGAGTGTACGAACCGCCGCCGAGGCCGTGTTGCATCTCGACACCGATTCCGGAACGGGTGCGGTCCCGCGAAATCGTGTGGGACCCGCGTGACGTCGGACGCCTCGATTCCCCGCGCCTCGACGGTGCCCGCCCCATCGTCGCCGCACCGCCCCTCGGCGCTACGGTCACTCGCGCTCGCCGCCACCCACGCGGGCGACGACCAGGCCATGACCGGTGCGGCGGGGCCGGTGTCCTTCCGCGCCCTCCATCGGCGGGTGTCGGCGTCGGCCATCACCCTGGCCGAGCGCGGCGTCGCGTCCGACGCCGCGCTGCGTGCGACGGTGACGGCGTTGATGCCGCGCGCAGGGCTGAGTGGGTCGCAGCTCGCTGCGGCTGCCACCGAGATCGTCGACGAACTCGATCGGCGCTTCGCCGAGGTCCTCGGCGCCGGCGACCGCGAGTCGCTGCCGGGACTCTTCCGGATCGCCGCGCGCCGCCGTGCCGACGCCGTCGCCCTCACCGACCTCGACGGCGCGTCGCTCACCTACCGTGACCTCGACGGGCGATCGGAACAGATGGCCCACGCCCTCGTTGCCCGCGGCGCGGGACCGGAGACCCTCGTCGGCGTCGCGCTGCCGCGGTCGGTCGACCTCGTCGTGGTGTTGCTGGCGGTCCTCAAGACCGGCGCCGCCTATCTGCCCCTCGATCGCACCCATCCGGTCGCGCGCCTGACCGGCATCGTCGAGGACGCGTCACCTGTCGTCGTCCTGGCCGAGGCCGAGACCGTCGAGGCCTGGGCCGAGATGGACGTGCCGCTGTGCACTCCGCAGGACTTGACGGCGCAGTACGAGATCGCCGCCGACGGCACGCCGCCCCCGCCGCTGCCGGAACACGTGGGCGCGCATACGAGCGCCTACGTGATGTACACCTCCGGGTCCACCGGGCGACCCAAGGGTGTCGTCGTCACCCACGACAACGTGGTGGCGCTGCTGACGGCACTCGACGCCGTCGTGGAGAGCACGCCCGACGACGTGTGGTCGCTGTTCCACTCCTACGCATTCGACGTGTCGGTGGGTGAGATCTGGGCTGCCCTGCGCGCGGGCGGGCGCCTGCTCGTGCTCGATCACGCGACCACACGCGCCCCCGACGACGTGGTCGAGGCCTTCGACCGGCACGGGGTGACGATCGTCAACTTCACCCCGTCGTCGTTCTATCAGTTCGCCGCGGCCGTCCGGCCGCCCCACGGCCGCCGGTTGCCCGACTCCGTTCGGCGAGTGCACTTCTCGGGAGAGCTGCTCGACTACGAGCAGGTCCGGAAGTGGCAGTCGGACCGGGAGACAGACGGGTCGGCGACCCGTTCGGGCGCCGACGTCGCGGGTCCGCAACTCAACAACATGTACGGTCCGACCGAGACGACCGTCTACATGACCCGCCGCGAACTGACGCGCGCCTTCGTCGACGAGGCGACCGCCTCCGACATCGGGACCCCACTGCTCGGTTCGCGTGTACACGTGCTCGACGGCCGGCTCGCATGCGTGCCCGACGGGGTGCCCGGTGAACTGTACGTCTCGGGTGCGCAGGTCACCCGCGGGTTCCTGAACCGGCACGGTCAGACGTCCACCCGGTACGTGGCCGACCCGTTCGGACCGCCGGGCAGCCGGATGTATCGCACCGGCGACGTCGGGGTGTCCCGCAACGGGTCCATCGAATTCGTGGGACGACGCGATGGCCAGGTGAAGCTCCGCGGCTTCCGCATCGAGCTCGGCGAGGTGGAGTCGGCGATGTCGGGGCTCGACGGTGTCGACGCCGCGGGAGCGGACATCCGCACCCTCGGCGACACCGAGCATCTCGTCGGCTACCTCGTCGCCACCGACGGGGTCGGTGATCCGGTCGCCACCGACGGGGTCGGACTGGCGGAGAACGAGATTCGCGCACTCCTGGCGACCGCGGTGCCCGACTACATGGTGCCGACGCGATACGTCTGGCTCCCGCGGCTCCCGCTCACCGTGAACGGCAAGCTCGATCGCGGCGCCCTGCCCGACCCGGTGGTGTCCGGGAACTCGCCGGCGGTCGCCGAACCGCCCGCCACCGCCACCGAGACGGCGCTGGCCGCGATCGTCGCCGAGATCCTGGGTGTCGGCGACGTCGGGGTCACCACGTCGCTGTTCGATCTCGGCGGCAACTCGCTCACCGTGACGAGGGTGGCTGCCCGGGCAGCCGAGCGATTCGACACCACCGTCTCCGCGCGTGCCGTGTTCGCCGACCCCACCGTTCGAGGTCTGGCATCGATCATCGACGGGCAGGACGGCGGGGACCCCGATCGGACGGGCGTCCCCGCGCGGCATGTGCCCCTGCGCCGGGTCGACCGCGACGGCGTGCTGCCGTTGTCGCCCGCGCAGCGTCGCATCTGGTTCCTGGAGACGCTCGACCCGGGCGGCGCCGGCTATCTGATCCCGGCGGTCCTCCGCCTGAGCGCCGCGCCGACGCCGAGTCGCGACGGCGGTCACCGGGCCCCGGACCCGGCGGTCGTCGCTGCCGCACTCGCGGATCTGCTTGCGCGCCACGAGGTCCTGCGCACGCGATTCGTGTCGGTGGACGGTGTTCCCGAACAGGTGATCGCCCCGGTCGGCGACCCCCGGCACGACGTTCGGGTGGCGCCCCCGATCGACATGCGCGACGCGGACGAGGCCGACGTCTCGGCCACCATCGCCGAGATCACCACTCGTGGTTTCGATCTCGAGGCCGCCGCGCCGGTCCGGGCGCGTCTGCTCCGCGTCGCCGACGACGACGTGATCCTGGTCCTGGTGGTGCACCACATCATCAGCGACGGCGGTTCGGTCGCGCCGATGGTCACCGACTTCATGACCGCCTACGAAGCGCGTCAGGCCGGCCGGGAACCCGGCTGGGCACCGCTGCCGGTCCACTACGTCGACTACGCGGTGTGGCAGCACGACAAGCTCGGGGACGCCGCCGATCCCACGTCCCTCGCCGCACGCCAGCTCGACTATTGGCGGACCCGCCTCGCGGGTGCACCGGAACTCGTCGAACTCCCGGTGGACCGACCGCGTGCCCCGGTCCGCGACGACACCGGGGCCGAACTGTCCTCGGTGTTCGACGCGGCCACCTGGAACGCGTTGCGAGAGCTCGCCGGACGACACGGGGCGACGATGTTCATGGTCGTCCACGCACTGCTCGCGGTCACTCTAGTCAGGTCCGGCGCGGACGACGACGTGGTCATCGGGACTCCGGTGGCCGGGCGGGGCGAGCGCGATCTGGACGCACTGATCGGGATGTTCGTCAACACGCTGGCGTTGCGAAGCCGGGTGCGTCGCGACGCCGCTTTCGTCGATCTCCTGGACGACATCCGCGACATCGACGTGGCCGCACTCGATCACGCCGATCTCCCGTTCGAGACCGTGGTCGACGAGGTCGTCGCAGGACGCAACACCGCACATCCACCCCTTGTCCAGGTTGCTCTCGCGTTCCAGAACGCCTCGCGACCCGAGGTCGAGTTGCCAGGTCTCGTCGTCGCCGAGATCGAGGCCCCGGTCACCACGGCCAAGGTCGACCTGCAGGTCACCGTCCTCGATGAGCCGGGCCGCCCCGCCGACGCCGACACCCGCGTGATCGTGACCTACGCCGCCGCGTTGTTCGACGCCGACACCGTGGACGCGTTCCTTCGTCGAATGGTCGCCATCGCGCGAGCGGTCGCGGGCGACCCACATACACCGGTCGGCGACCTGCCCACCGGCGACGACGACTCGGGCTCGGTGGTCGCGTCCCCGGGAATCGCGTCGTCGAGGACGACCTTGGCCGACCTGCTGGACGCGGCGATCTCCGCCAACCCCGACGGCATCGCGGTCACCGAGAACGGGCGGCATCTGACCTACGCCGAGCTCGACGTCCGGACCCGACGGCTGGCCGGTGTGCTCGGTGCCCGCGGTGCCGGGCCGGGGTCCGTCATCGCCTTGGCCATCCCGAGATCGCTCGAGGGCACGGTGGGGTTCTGGGCCGTCGCACGCACGGGCGCTGCCGTGGCCCCCGTCGACCCCGCCCTGCCGGGCGAGCGTCTGCGACACATGCTGGACACCGTCGACGCACGTCTCGGGGTCACCTCGACCGCTCTGGTCGCCGGACTGGAGCCGTCGTCGCCCGCAGTGGAGTGGGTCGTCGCCGACCACCACACTTGTGACGACGTGACCGGGAGCGGCGAGACCGGCGTCGAGACGGCCGCCCGACACCCGCGAACCGATGAGATCGCCTACGTCATCTTCACCTCCGGGTCGACGGGACGGCCGAAAGGGGTCGAGGTCACGCACCGTGGGCTGGCCGACCTGGTCGCCGACGCCCGCGTCAGATTCGACCTCACGCCCGCGGCCCGCGTACTCCGCTTCGCCGCACCGGGTTTCGACGCCGCTGTCTTCGAGACACTGGTCGCGGTGGCAGCCGCGTCGACGATGGTGGTGGTACCGGACGGGGTGACCGGCGGCGTCGAGCTCGCGGCGACCCTGCGCCGGGAACGCGTCACGCACGCGACGATCACCCCGACCGCACTGGCCACCGTGTCCGATGCGCTCTCCGAACCGGTGTCGGATGGGCTCTCCGAGCCGGGATCCGACGATCCGGGATCGGGCACGCGCGCGGCGGGATTCCCCGATCTCGAGGTCATCTCCGTCGCCGGTGACGTCTGTTCGCCGGAACTGGTCCGGACCTGGTCACCCGGACGCTCGATGCGAAACCTCTATGGCCCCACCGAGGCCACCATCTGGGCCACCTCGTCGGGGCCGATGCGTCCGGATTCGGCGGTCACCATCGGCGGTCCGATCGCCGGGATCACCGCCGCGGTGCTCGACCAGCGACTTCATCCCGTCCCGGCCGGCGTGGCCGGCGAGCTGTATCTGGCCGGTCCCGCGCTCGCGGCCGGCTACGTCGGCCAAGCGGCGCTGACCGCCGAACGGTTCGTCGCCGCCCCGTTCCCGACCACCGCGTCCGGCGCGCCGGGGGAGCGCATGTACCGCACCGGGGACATCGTCCGGTGGCGCCGACGGAACGGTCGGTGGTCACTGGACTTCTTGGGCCGCAACGACTTCCAGGTCAAGATCCGTGGGTTCCGGATCGAGCTCGGCGAGATCGACGCCGTCCTCGGGGAGCATCACGCGGTGGACTTCTCGACGACCGCCGGCATCGAGCACCCGACATCGGGCGAGACGGTCCTGGTGTCCTGGGTGCACGGCGTCGCCGGTGTGGCACCCGACACCGACGACGTGGCTGCCCACGCGGCCCGTCGACTACCCGCCCACATGATGCCCGCCGTCATCGTGCCGATCGGCGAGATCCCGCTGACGGCCACCGGAAAGCTCGACACCGGGGCGCTGCCCACGCCGCGTTTCGGCGGCGACGTCCACGTCCCGCCGGAGACGGAGACCGAGCAGACGGTCGCGGCCGTCTACGCCCAGGTGCTGGGACTCGACCCCGCGGAAGAGGTGTCGGCCGAGGCGTCCTTCTTCGCACTCGGAGGCACGTCGCTGTCGGCGACCCGGGTCGTGGCACGCCTGGGTGTCGCTCTCGGCGTGGAGATCCCGGTGCGCGCGCTGTTCGAGACCCCGACCGTGCGCGCGCTGGCCGCTGCCGTCGACGCCGGCACACACGGCCGCGGCGGCGACCTGCCGGCACTCGAGGCGGTCCGCAGGCCCGACCCGGTGCCCCTGTCGTACGCGCAGCGCCGGATGTGGTTCCTCAACCAGTTCGATCCGGACTCGACCGCCTACGTGATCCCGATCGTGGTCCGCGTGCGCGGCGACCTCGACGTGCCCGCGATGCGCTCGACGATCCTCGACGTAGTCGACCGGCACGAGGTGCTGCGCACGATCTACCCGACGGTGGCATCCGACGATGCGGTCGCCGCCGGAGCCATCTCGGGCGGTGTCGAACCCGTGACGCACGTACCCACCGACTGGGCGGAGCGGATCACGGTCGGCCACACCGAGATCACCCCCCGGGCCGTCGCATCCTCCGACGAGGTCGTCCACCAGGAGATCCACGAACTGGTGGCCGCCACGTTCGATGTGACGACCGACCTGCCGGTGCGCGCTCGCATCGTGTCCGTGTCGGCGACCGAACACGTACTGGTCATCGTGCTGCACCACATCGCCGCCGACGGCGAGTCGGCGCCGGTGCTCGCGACGGAGATCGCCCGGGCCTATCGGTCCCGGCGATCGGGCCGGGCGCCGGACTGGCCCGCCCTGCCGTTCCAGTACGCGGATTACGCCGTGTGGCAACGACGTCGGCTCGGCGACGCCGCGGACCCCGAATCCCTGATGGCACGACAGCTGCGGTTCTGGGGTGAGCGGCTGACCGGCCTACCCGACGTCATCCCGCTGCCGACCGACCGTCCCCGCCCCGCCGTATCCGACGGACGGGCGGCCACGGTGCGGTGGACGTTGCCGTCGGCGGCCGTCGCGCGACTGCGCCGGCGCGCCGCGGCGCGCCGCGCCACCCTGTTCATGGTCGCGCACACGGCCACCGCCGCAGTGCTCGCGCGTCTGACGTCGACCGCCCGGATCGCGGTGGCCACACCCGTCGCCGGCCGCGGCCGCCAGGAGATCGACCAGCTCATCGGCATGTTCGTCAACACCGTCGTCCTGTCGGTCGACGTCGAGCCGCATCTCACCGTCGGCGCACTGCTCGAGCGTGTCAAGAACGCCGACCTCGCGGCGTTCGACAACGCCGACGTCCCGTTCGAGCGCGTGATCGACGCGGCGAACCCGCGACGCATCGAGAACGTGGAGCCGCTCGCGCAGGTCCTGCTCGTGCACGCCACGACCGGCGAACCGTCGCTCGGCGCACTCGACGGTCTCGACGCCGAATTCGTCGAACTCGAGGACACCGCGGCCAAGTTCGACCTCTCCATCGGCTTCCGCGAGACCGCCGACGGCGGGCTGGCCGGCTCGATCACCTATGCCACCGCGCTGTTCGACCAGGCGACCGCGGAGATGATCTCCTCGGCGTTGTCCTCGGCACTCACCGCACTCGCCGCCGACACCGATCTCCCGGTCGCCGACATCCCGATTCTCACGACGGCCGAAGCGGCCGCCCAACAACAACTCTCGGTCGGCCGAGTGGTGCGGTTGGCAGACCTCACGGTGCCGGGCGCGATCGCGGCCGCCGACCACGTCCGAACTCCGGAGGCGGTCGCGGTGCGCTGTGGCGAGCGCACGCTCACCCACCGCGAGTTCGGCGCGCGGGTGGCCACGCTCGCGCGGGATCTCATCGATCTGGGGATCGGCCCCGAGGACTGCGTCGCGGTGTGCATGCCACGGTCGGTCGAACTGGTCGTCGCGATCCACGCGGTCCTCGCCGCAGGCGGACAGTACATGCCGGTGGCACCCGACGCCCCGACCGACCGCACCCGGTACATGGTCGACACGTCGCACGCGACGATCGCGCTGGTCTGCGACGACCGGGCGCCGGCGGCACACGTGGTCGACCGCACCGTCGTGGTGGACGCCGGAAGCCCCGTCGACCTCGACACGGCCCCGGTCGCCGACGCCGAACGCCGGTCGACGCTACGACCCGAGCACGCGGCCTACACCATCTTCACCTCGGGCTCGACCGGCCGGCCGAAGGGCGTCACGGTGAGCCACCGCGCAGTTGTGAACCGGTTGCGGTGGGGCGTGGACGAATTCGGGATCGGGCCGGACGACTCGATCCTGCTGAAGACGCCCGTCACCTTCGACGTGTCGGTTCCCGAACTGCTGACCCCGCAGCTGACCGGCGCCCGGCTGGTCGTCGCGCCCGACGACGCACATCTCGATCCGCGCTCGATGGCCCGTCTCATCGACGCCGAACAGATCACCACGGTCCACTTCGTCCCGTCACTGCTCGCGGTCTTCGTCGATGAGATCCGGGACGCCGCGCACCCACTCCTGCCGAGCCTTCGCCACCTCTACTGTTCCGGTGAGGCGTTGCCGCCGGCGACCCTGCGTGCGGCGCGCGCGGTGCTCCCACATGTTCGCGTCACGAACCTGTTCGGTCCCACCGAAACCGCCGTCGAGGTCACCGCGGCGACCCCGAACCTCGACGCCGACATGGTGCCGATCGGGCGACCGGTGTGGAACACCCAGACGTTCGTCCTCGACCGACGGCTGCGTCCGGTGCCCGCCGGCGTGACCGGCGAGTTGTATCTGGGAGGTGTCCAGCTCGCGCGCGGGTATGCCGACCGCACCGATCTCACCGCCGAACGCTTCGTCGCCGATCCCGCGGGCGGCGGTGCCCGGCTCTACCGCACCGGCGACCTCGTCCGACGCAACCGCGTCGGAGACCTGGAGTATCTCGGGCGCAGCGACTTCCAGGTCAAACTACGCGGTCAGCGGATCGAGCTCGGCGAGATCGAGGCGGTCCTCGCCGAGGTCGACGGCGTCCGGCAGGCCGTGGTCACCGTCGCGAGCGCCCCGGGTGGGTCGGATCATCTGGTGGGCTACCTCATCGGACCGGACACCAGCGGAACGGGTGGGGCCGACTCCGTCGCGCGCGCACGGGAGGCGGTGACCGCGTCGCTGCCGGCATACATGCGGCCGACTCTGTGGGTCCCGCTGACCGAGGCGCCGCTGGGCAGTACCGGCAAGTTGGACCGCAAGGCGCTGCCCGCGCCGCGATTCGACCCGTTGTCGGCAGCCGAGGACTCCGATGCCGCTCCCGTCGGTGAGTCGGAGCAGACGGTTGCCGCGATCGTCGCCTCGGTGCTGGGGCTCGAGGACATACCGATGACCCGTTCGTTCTTCGAACTCGGCGGGGACTCGATCGCATCCATCCGGCTCACGTCGGTGCTGCGCGCCGCGGGACTGCACCTCACACCACGCGATGTGTTCGCGGCGTCGACGATCCGTGATCTCGCGCGCGTCGCACGGACGGAGTCGATCGCCGGGCTCGACGAATTGCCCGGCGGCGCAGTCGGTCCGGTCGGAATGACCCCAGGTCTGGGGTGGATGCTCGAACTGGCCGACGAACCGGACGAGCTCGCGGACTTCTCGCAGAGCACTGTGCTCACACTCCCCGCCGAGGCCGACGATGCGGCGGTGCGGGCGGTGGTGACCGCCGTCGCCGCGGCCCACCCGATGCTCACCGCGTCGTTGCGGATCGATGCCGGTGGTGCGCCGAGCGTCCTGGCAGGCGGCGGCGACCCGGGGGACGTCGCGGTGGAGATCATCGACCGTTCCGACATCCCCGGGACGGCGACCTCGGCACCCGCGGTGGACGACTCCGTCCGGGCGGCCCACGCGCGAGCTCTCGGAACGTTGTCGCCCGCCGACGGGCGCCTGCTCGCCGCAGTCGGTGTCCGCTTCGCCGACGGCACCGGCCGACTGGTCGTCGCGGCCCACCATCTCGGCGTCGACGCCGTGTCGTGGCCGACCATCGTGACGGGTCTGGGCCGCGCGTGGTGGCAGTACCGCAACGGGGAGTCGCCGGCCCTCACCGCATCGGGTACCTCGTTCCGGCGCTGGTCGGGCGTGCTGGCCGAACTCGTCGACCGGGCCGCGGAGATCGACTGGTGGTCAGCACAGTTGCCCCTCGCGTCGCCGCCGGAGTGGACTGTCGACCGCGTCCGGGACCGCCTGGCCACCACGGTCTCGGTGACCCGTACCGTCGAGCCCGTTCTCGCCGAGCGGGTGCTGGGCACGGTCACCGAGTCGTTCCGCGCGCGCCCGGACACGGTGCTGGCGGCCGCCGTCGCGCTCGCGGTCCGGGGTCCGGAGTCGGCGTCGGGTCCGGTGTCGATGATGATCGAGAACCACGGCCGCGAAGAGGGCATCGCACCCGGTGCCGACCTGACGGAGACGGTCGGGTGGTTCACCTCCTTCGTCCCGGTGAGTGTCGATGTCCCGGGGACAGCGTGGACCGGAGGTGTGCCCGGCCCGGTCGGGAACGCCGAGGACGTCACTCCGGGACGTCGTCTGGCAACGATGGTGAAGGCGCTCAAGGACACACAGGCCCGCATGCCGGACAACGGCATCGCGTTCGGACCGCTGCGCTGGTCACGTCCCGACTCGCCGCTTCGGGCGCGGCCCCTCCCACCGATCACGGTGAACTACCTGGGCCTTCTGGGTCATGGCGCCGGGAGCGAAGCGAGCGGGCCGAATAATCGTGCGAACCTCGATGAAACCCAGACGACCGCAACGGAATTCGTTCCGGTCCCCGACGCGCCGTCTCTTCCGCCGTCGGTGCGGGGCGAGATGTCGGCGCTGGCCGCGCTCACCGTGACGGTCGCAGCGGCGGCGACCGCACACGGTCGCGAGTTGCGGGTGGACCTCACCGCGCCCGAAGGTCTGCTCGACGAGTCGGCACTGGCCGGCATCGCGGATCGATGGGCGACGGCCCTGTCGTCGCTCGCGGCGTATGTGGACGCCGTGGGCGATCCGGGGCCCAGTGAGACCGACGTGATCGGCGGACTCGATCAGGCGGAGATCGACCACGTGCTCGCCGCGCGGTCGGCGACACCACGTACGCGCGACCCGTACGCGATCTGGCCCCCGACCCCGCTGCAGCACGGGCTGTTCTACGAGGCGGAGCGACTCGTGGGCTCCGACCCCTATGTGACGCAGTCGATCATCGAGTTCGACGGCAATCATCCCGTCGACACGATTCTGCCGGCGATCCGCGAACTGCTTGTCCGGCAACGCGTCCTGCGTTCCGGGTTCACCCGGACGCCGTCCGGCCGGTTGGTGGTGGTCGTGCCGCCGACCGACCATCCCGCGGTCACCGAACCGGACTTCCGCGGCGCCGATCTGACCGATGTGAGCGTGGCCGACGCTGCGGCGCGGATCGCGGAGATCGCCGCCGAGGACCTGCGCCGCCCGTTCGCACTGGACACCCCGCCGTTGCTCCGGTTCTCGGCGGTGTCCCACGACACGGTGACCGGCCCGGCTCTCACGCTGGTGATCACGGCCCACCACATCATCCTGGACGGCTGGTCGGGTCCGGTCCTCGTCGCCGACCTGCTCGCGGCACATCTCGGCCGGCCCGCGATCACCCCCGCCCGCGACTTCGAGTCCTACCTCGCATGGCTCGAGAGTCGCGACCGGACGACCGCGCTGGACGCGTGGCGCGAGCATCTCGCCGACGTCGGCCCGACGCTGGTCTGTCCACAGGTGCACCCCCGCGGTGATCGCGAACCCCGCCGCCACGAGGTGACCGTCCGGGTCACGGCGGACCGGCGGACGGCACTGGAACGGACGGTGCGCCGGCTGGGCACGACGACGAGCACGGTGCTGCACGCGGCGTGGTCGATCGTGCTGTCCCGCTTCACCGGCGAGGAGCGAGTCGTCTTCGGTGAGACGGTGTCGGGGCGGCCCGCCGACCTCGACGGTGCCGACAGCATGATCGGCCTGTTCATCAACACGGTGCCGGTGGTCGCCGACGTCGACCCGCGTCAGACGCTGGCCGGGCTCATCGGTGAACTGCACCGCGCCCGGGCGCGGATGCTGGACCACCAGTTCGTCGGGCTCGGGGACATCACCGCGGTCACCGGACACTCGCGGCTCTTCGACACCCTCGTGGTCTTCGAGTCGTATCCCGTGGACGTGGACACGGTGGTGGAGGGGTCGCGGACCTCGGGTCTGGAGATCCGCGACGTGAGCACGACTGATGCCACGCATTATCCGTTGGCACTCATCGCCGCGCCGGAGGGGGACGACCTCTGTCTCACGGTCAAGGCCGATCTGGCCGTCGTCGGTGACGGGATCGCCGAGGTGATCGCGGCCACGCTGACGGATGTCCTGGACGCGGTGACCGATGATCCGGCGCTGCCGACCGCCGCGCTCGATCCGATGCCGGCCGCCATGCGTTCGACGGTCGAGGGTTGGTCGCGTGGTGTTGGGGTGGGGTTGGGGTGGTCGGGTCGTTCGGTGGGGTCGGTGGTTGCTGAGCGGGTGGGGTTGTCGGTGGGTGCGGTGGCGGTGCGGGTGGGTGAGCGGGTGGTGTCGTATGGGGAGTTCGGTGGGTTGGTGGGGGGTGTGGCGCGGGAGTTGTCGGGGTTGGGTGTGGGTGTGGATTCGGCTGTGGGTGTGGTGATGTCGCGGTCGTTGGAGTTGTTGGTGGCGGTGCATGCGGTGGTGGCTGTGGGTGGTCGGTATGTGCCGGTGGAGGTGGATGCGCCTGCGGAGCGGGTGGGGTTCATGTTGTCGACGGCTGGTGTGGGTGTGGTGGTGGTGCGGGCGGGTGATGTGGCTTCTGGTGGTGTTGGTGGGGTGTCGGGTGTGCGGCGTGTGGTGGTGGATTGTGGTGAGGGGGTGGGTCTTTCGGTTGATGGTGTGGTGGTTGGTGGGGTGTCGGGTGTGGTGGGGGCTGGGTTGTTGGGTGGGGTGGTGTCGGGTGTGGGGGAGGTGCCTGGTGGTGCGGGTGTGTACACGTTGTTCACGTCTGGGTCGACGGGGCGGCCGAAGGGTGTGACGGTGTCGCAGGCTGCGGTGGTGAATCGGTTGGGGTGGATGCAGTCGTTGTTCGGGTTGGAGCAGCGGGATGTGGTGTTGTGGAAGACGCCGGTGTCGTTTGATGTGTCGGTGTGGGAGTTGTTTTGGCCGTTGATGGTTGGTGCTTCGGTGGTGGTGGCTGAGCCTGGTGGTCATCGGGATCCGTGGTATGTGGCGTCGGTGGTGGAGCGGTGTGGTGTGTCGGTGTGTCATTTTGTGCCGTCGATGTTGTCGGTGTTTGTGGAGGCGTTGGGGGAGTCGGCGCAGCAGCAGGGTTCGGTGGGGTTGGGGTCGTTGCGTCAGGTGTTTTGTTCGGGTGAGGCGTTGGGTGTGGGTGCGGTGGAGGGGTTGCGGGGGTTGGTGCCGTCGGTGCGGGTGGTGAATTTGTATGGGCCGACTGAGGCTGCGGTGGATGTGACGTCGTATGTGGTCTCGGGTGGTGAGGTGGTGGTGCCGATTGGTCGGGCGGTGCCGAATGTGTCGGTGTGGGTGTTGGATTCGCGGTTGCGGCCGGTGCCGGTGGGTGTGGTGGGTGAGTTGTATCTGGGTGGTGTGCAGGTGGCGCGGGGGTATGCGTCGCGGGCGGGGTTGACTGCGGAGCGGTTTGTGGCGGATCCGTTTGGTGGGGTGGGTGTGCGGTTGTATCGGACGGGTGATCGGGTGCGGTGGAGTGGTGTGGGGGAGTTGGAGTATGTGGGTCGTGTTGATTTTCAGGTGAAGTTGCGGGGGCAGCGGATCGAGTTGGGGGAGATCGAAACCGTCCTCGCAGGTGCCGACGACGTCGTCGCCGCGGCGGTCGTGGTGCGCGACGACCGGCTGGTCGCCTACATCGCTGGTCCGGACGAGTCCGCGGTTCCCGGGGTACGCGAGCATGCGGCCCGGCGACTCGCGTCGTACATGGTGCCCGACACCGTCGTCGTGCTGGATACGTTGCCGTTGAACACCGCGGGCAAGGTCGACCGCAAGGCGCTGCCCGCCCCGGACGTCGTCTCCGACGCGCGGGTCGAACCCGACACCGACACCGAAGTGGCGATTGCCGGTGTCTTCGCCGACGTGCTCGGACTGTCGGGCTCGGAGTCGATCTCGGTGACCGACACCTTCTTCGACCTCGGCGGCAACTCGCTGGCCGCCACTCGGCTGGCGGCACGCGTCTCCCGGATGCTCGGCGTCACGGTGCGGGTCCGGGACGTCTTCGACGCCCCGACGGTTCGCGACCTCGCGCGCCGAGTCGACGCTCCCGGCTCCGGTACTGCGACACCGGGTCTGCGCCGCCCGTCGGTGTCCCGTCCGTCCGACTCACCGCGTCCGTCCGTGCTGCCCCTGTCGAGTGCGCAACGCCGGATGTGGTTCATCAATCAGTACGAGCCGGAAGTCGCGTCGTACATCATCCCGTTCGCCTTCCGCATTCGCGGCCAGGTCGACGTCGAGCACCTACGTCGTGCACTCGCCGACGTGGTCGCACGCCACGAGATCCTGCGGACCACCTACCCGATCGGCCGCGACGGGCGCCCGGAACAGCTGATCCACGAGGTCGATGCGGGGTCGTCTGCATCAGACCGGGACGGATTCGACTGGGCAACTGTGGATTCTGAATCCGAAGCACTCGCCGTGGCCGCCGAACCGTACGATCTGACGCGCGACCTGCCCGTGCGTGCCCGAGCACATGTCGAGCCCGGAACGGGTGCGCTGCTGGTCATCAGCATCCACCACATCGCGGCCGACGGCGAGTCGGGTCGAGCGCTGTCACGCGACCTGCTCATCGCTTACGAGGCGCGACGCGACGGCCGGACCCCGGACTGGTTGCCGCTGCCGATCCAGTACGCCGATCACGTCGTGCGCACGGCCGGGCGCGTGGACGAGCAGGACGAGCACCGGCAGTGGTGGGTCCGGCAGCTCACCGGTGCGCCGGTTCTTCTCGATGTGCCCACCACATATCCTCGTCCGGCCACGCCGACCATGCGAGGTGCCGCGGTCGAGTTCGTCATCCCGGGACGAGTTGCGCAAGGCGTGGACGCACTCGCACGGCACTGCGACGCGTCCGCATTCATGGTGCTGCACGCGGCACTGGCCGCGGTACTGGGCCGGCTGGCGGGGACCCGGGACGTCGTCATCGGGACCGCCGCGGCGGGCCGGGACGGCGACACCGACGACCTGATCGGCATGTTCGTCAACACCGTTGCGTTGCGGACCCCGATCGTGCCCGCACAGGCATTCGCCGACCTTCTGCGGGTGGTGCGCGAGGTCGATCTCGACGCCCTCGATCATGCCGACGTGCCGTTCGACGACGTCGTCGACGAACTCGGCGTGGTCCGCGCTGCGTCTCACGCACCGCTGGTCCAGGTTCTGCTCACCACCTCCGAACTCGCCGTTCCCGTCACACCCGACGGTCGATTCGCCGGACTCGAGATCGAACCCGTTTCGGTCGAGGACAATTCGGCGAAACTGGACCTCACCCTGGGTGTCCTCACCGACCCGGCGCAGGGGGCTCCCTGGCGCGGTTCACTCACCTACGCGACGGACCTCTACGACGAATCCGACGCCCGCCGGCTCGTCGATCGCTTCGTCGGCGTGCTGGCGGCCGCGGTCGGCGACGGCACGTGCCCGGTCGGTGACCTCAACGTGCTGACCGGGGACGAGGAGATGGTCCCCCTCGTGTCCGGCATTCCCGATCCCGATCCGACGCTCCTCGCCGACCTGCTCATCGGCGCGACGCGGACGCGTCCGGCCCACCCGGCCGTCGTCGATGGCGAGGAGATCTGGAGCTACGCCGAACTCGACACGGCGAGTTCGCATCTCGCGTATGACCTGGTCGAGCGCGGCATCGGCCCGGAGGACGTGGTGGCGTGCGCGTTTCCGCGGTCGGCGACCGCGCAACTCGCGTTGTGGGCCGTGGCCAAGACCGGTGCGGTGTATTGCCCGATCGATCCCCGGTATCCGGCGGAACGCATCGCTCGCGTCCTCGCCGCCGCGGACGCCGCGCTGATCCTCACCGATGGGACCGTGGAGGGACTCACCGCCGACGTGGCCGCGACGTCGTCGGCGCCGTTGCTGCTCACCCCGGACCTCGTCCGCGACCTGCGACGGCGACCGGTCGTCGACCCCCCTCGTCCCCTCCGACCGATGACCGCCGATTCCGGCGCCTACATGATCTTCACCTCCGGGTCGACCGGAACTCCCAAGGGAGTGCTGGTGACGCACCGAGGACTCGCGGGCGTCGCCGCGGTGCTGCGCGACCGGCACCGGTCCGGGCCCGAGGCGCGCTGGCTGGGTATCAGCTCGCCGGCCTTCGATGCCGCCATTCTCGAGGTTCTCGGAACCTATGGCAGCGCCGCAACGCTCGTCGTCGTACCTCCCGACGTCGTCGGCGGTCGTGACCTCGCCGATTTCATCACGGCGAACAATGCCACCCATGCCTTCCTGGTGACCTCGGTGGCGGCGTCATTGCCGGACCCCGCCCGTCTGCCCATGACCGACGTACTCGTCGGCGGCGAGGCCGTCCCCGACACCGAGAAGAACCGGTGGGCCCCGCACGTGGGGTTCCACAACGGCTACGGACCGACCGAGACCACGATCATCAGCGTCACCTCGCCCCCGATCGGGACCGACGAGCCGGTCCATCTCGGCAGCCCGGTCCCCGGTGCGAGCGCGGTCGTCCTGGACGAGTGGCTGCACCCGGTACCGCCGGAGGTCGTCGGGGAGCTGTACCTCGCCGGACCCGAACTCGCGCGCGGCTATAACGCAAGGCCGGCGATGACGGCCGAGCGCTTCGTCGCCGCGCCGTTCGGTGAGCCGGGGACGCGGATGTACCGGACCGGAGATCTCGTGCGCCGGTCCCGTGACGGCGCACTGACGTACGTCGGCCGGTCCGACTTCCAGGTCAAACTGCGCGGCCAGAGGCTCGAACTCGGTGAGATCGAGTCGGTCCTGAGCGCTCACCCGGAGGTGCGGACGGCCGCGGTCGTCGGCGTCGGGAACCCGGTGGCCTCGCTGGCCGGCTATGTCGAACCGGTCGATCCCGGGGGCGGACCGGACCAGGCGCGACAGATGACCGCCGCGCTCCGGGAGCATCTGGCGGCCCACCTCCCGCCGCACATGATCCCGGCCGCGCTCGCGGTCCTCGACACCATGCCGCGCAGCCCGATCGGGAAGATCGACCGTGCGCGCCTCCCGGCCATCGAGCCGACGAGTGCCGACGCCGAGCGCGTTCCGCCCTCGACCCACACCGAGCGGGTACTCGCCGCCATCGTCGGTGACGTCCTCGGCGTCGACGAGACGGCGTCGGACGGCTCGTCCGGCACCGGGGTTTCGGTGACCGCGGATTTCTTCGCCATCGGCGGCAACTCGTTGTCGGCCACCCGCGTCAGTGCCCGCGCCGGCGACGCCTTCGGGGTCCGCGTGGGTGTGCGCGACATCTTCGAGGCGCCCACGGTCCGTCGGCTGGCGCGTCGCATCGACGCCGCCTACGACGACGCATCGCGCCCGCCGCCGTTGCGCCGGGCCGATCCGCGGCCGGCATTCATCCCGTTGTCGTATGCGCAGCAGCGCATCTGGTTCCTCAACCGGCTCGACCCGGGATCGGGTGCCTACACCATCCCGCTGCTCGCCCGTCTTCGCGGCCGACTCGATCGGGACGCCCTGCGCGACGCCGTAATCGACCTGATCGCCCGCCACGAGGTCCTGCGAACGATCTTCCCGGCGCAGGGTGGCGAGCCCCGCCAGCACATCCTGCCGGTCGACGAGGCCCGTGCCCGCCTGCGGTGGGAGACCGTCGCGGTGTCACCGGATCTCGCCGATCCGACCGCGCTCGTCGGGGACGTGACCTTCGACGTCACCACCGAACTCCCGCTGCGGGTCCGACTCGTGGCGGTCGGCCGCGATGGGATGCAACCCGACGAGCACATCCTGGTCGTCGTGCTGCATCACATCGCCGCCGACGGCGAGTCGATGCGCCCGCTCGTCGCCGACCTGTGGAGTGCGTATCTGGCACGCGCCGAAGGACGGGCGCCGGAACCCGGCGCCGGGAGCGGAGCGAGCGGGCCGAATACCATCAACGGCGCCGGGAGCGGAGCGAGCGGGCCGAATACCATCGACGACGCCGGGAGCGGAGCGAGCGGGCCGAACACCATCGCCGCGGCACCACTGATCCAGTTCGCCGATCACGCTCTGTGGCAACGGGACACGCTCGGCGACATCGACTCGGCGGAGTCCGTTCTGGGTCGCCAGGTCAGCTACTGGACGAACCGACTCGCCGGAGTTCCCGACCTGCTCCCGCTGCCGACGGACCGGCCGCGACCGCCGGTGGCGTCGCAGCGCGGGGGCCGCGTGACCGCGGACATCCCGGTTGAGCTGACCGGGCGCATCGCGGCCACGGCCCGCGCACACGGCGCCACCGAGTTCATGGTGGTCCACGCGGCACTGTCGATCATGCTGGCGCGGCTGTCGGCGACCCGCGACATCGTGATCAGCACACCGGTCGCCGGTCGCGGGCACGCGCAGCTCGACGACCTCGTCGGCATGTTCGTCAACACCGTGGTACTGCGTACCGACGTGGACCCGCGGACACCGATCGGAGAGTTTCTCGAGCGGGTGCGCGTCGACGACGTCAACGCGCTCGCGCGTGCCGACGTGCCCTTCGAGTACCTGGTGGACCGCCTGTCCCCGGTCCGGTCGGAGGCGTTCGCCCCGATCAGCCAGGTGATGCTGTCGGTCCTGCATGACCGGGAGAACCCTGACCGGGCCGACGCTGACCGGGACGGCACCACCCCGCGGGTGCCGGTCGTCAGATCCGGCGCGGTGGGGTCGGACGTACTCGTCCTCGAACCGATCGAAGCATCCACCGGCACCACCCAACTCGACCTGACAGTGGCGGTGACGATCCGTCCCGGACGCCCGTGGGCGGTGGAGATCGTCTACGCCACCGACTTGTTCGACGAACCGACCGCGCGCACCGCGATCATCCGGCTGACCAGGATCCTCGAGGCGATCGTCGGGGAAGGTGACCTTCCCGTCGGCGCGATCGACCTGACCGACGGGGCCGAGCGCGCGCGGATCGCCGGGCTGGTGGCGGGACCGGACCTGCCGGTGCCGTGGTCGACGATCACCGACGCGATCGAGGCCGCCGCGCGCCGC
Organism: Gordonia sp. KTR9; assembly: GCF_000143885.2. Classification (NCBI taxonomy): domain Bacteria; kingdom Bacillati; phylum Actinomycetota; class Actinomycetes; order Mycobacteriales; family Gordoniaceae; genus Gordonia; species Gordonia sp. KTR9. The sequence goes on along the minus strand of NC_018581.1, from coordinate 3,133,153 downwards.
TCACCGGAGTCGACGGCCCTCGCGGCAGGCGAGCGGACGGTGACCTACCGCGAGTTCCTCGACCGGGTCACCCGGCTCGCCGAGACCCTGACCACCCGCGGGGTGGGGCCGGATGTGGCGGTGGGCGTGTGCATCCCGCGCTCCGTCGAACTCGTCCTGGCGATCCACGCCGTCATCATGGCGGGCGGCAGCTATGTCAGCATCGACCCGTCGACACCCACCGACCGGGTATCGGCGATGGTCGACGCGGCGTCGATCGCGATGATCCTGACGGTCGACGTCCGACCGCCCGCGCTCTCCGCACTGTCCACGCCGACGCTCGTGGTCGACGGAAGCGCGCCGCAGGCAGCGATCTCCGGTCCACGACCGGAACTGCGCCGGCCTCGTCCGAGCAACGCCCTCTACACCTTGTTCACGTCCGGATCGACGGGAACGCCCAAGGGCGTCACCGTCAGTCACGGTGCCGTACTCAACCGGCTGACGTGGATGTCGGTTCGTTCTCCGCTGCGTCCCGACGACGCGGTCATGCTCAAGACACCGGTCACCTTCGACGTGTCCGTCCCCGAGCTGTTCGAGGCGCTGATAGCCGGGGCCCGCCTGGTCATCGTCGAGGACGGTCGGCATGTCGACCCGGCCCACGTCCTCGCCGAGATCGAGCGGCACCGGGTCACGTCCGTCCACTTCGTGCCGTCGATGATGGCGGCGTTCGTCGAGTACATCGGTGACCATCCGCAGCGGCGGGAGGCACTGTCGTCGCTGCGGCGGATCAACGCCTCGGGTGAGGCCCTGCCTGCCGCCGTAGCGGAGGCGATGACCGCACTGGCACCGCAGGCCGACCTCGACAACCTCTACGGTCCGACCGAGGCAGCAGTCGAGGTGACGGCGTATCGCTTCGCTCCCGGTGATGTGCTCGTGCCGATCGGCCGGCCCAACGCGAACACCACGACGTGGGTGCTCGACGACATGCTGCGTCCGGCGCCGGTCGGGGTGGTCGGCGAGCTGTACGTCGGCGGGGACCAGCTGGCGCGCGGGTACGCGGGTCGACCCGATCTCACCGCCGAGCGCTTCGTGGCCGACCCCACCGGGGTGGTGGGAGGGCGGCTCTACCGGACCGGTGACCTGGTGCGCTGGAACGTCTCCGGCGCGCTCGAGTATCTCGGCCGGGCGGACTTCCAGGTGAAGCTGCGCGGGCAGCGAATCGAACTGGGCGAGATCGAGACCGTCCTGGCTCGCGCCGACGGTGTGACGCACGCGGCCGTCACCGTCCGGAGCGGTCCGGCGGGCGATGCGCTGGTCGGATATCTCGCCGGCAGCGTCGACCTCGACGCGATCCGTGAGCACCTCCGACAATCGTTGCCGCAGTACATGCGTCCGGCCCAGTGGGTGATCCTCGATTCGGTCCCGCTCACAGCGACCGGCAAACTCGACCGTCGAGCACTGCCCGCACCGGGCGGCGAGCTGACCGGGATGGAGCCGCCTGCCGACGCCGCCGAACGAGCGGTTGCCCTCGTCTTCGCCGAGGTGCTGGGGCTCGACGAGGTGTCGGTGACGGTGCCGTTCTTCGATCTCGGTGGCAACTCGCTGGCCGCGATGCGGGTCGTGGCCCGGATCGGCGAGCAACTCGGTGTCGACCTCGATGTCCGCGACCTCTTCCGCACCCCGACGGTCCGCGAGCTCGCGCGGATCATGATGCGACGTCGGGTGGCCGAGCATCCGCTCGTCGCGCGCCCCCGTCCGCCGCGTATCCCGTTGTCGTATGCGCAGCAACGCCTCTGGTTCATCAACCAGTTCGACGTGACCTCCCCGATGTACAACATGCCCGTCGCCTTCGACATCCGCGGGTTCCTCGATGTCGGTGCGCTGCGTGCGGCGGTCGTGGCCGTGATGACCCGACACGAACCACTGCGGACCGTCTACCCGCTGGGCGAGGACGGGGTGCCCACACAGCACATCCTCGATCCGGCGACGGCGGCGGACGCGTTGCGTTTCGATTCGGCCGGCTCGGCCGAGGAGGCGATGACGTTGTGCGCGGAGGGATTCGACGTGTCGACGCAGTTGCCGCTGCGGGTCGCGATCGCCACGTCACCACCGGAGGCGTCGAGCGGTACGCCGCCGACGCATCGGGTGGTGCTGGTCCTCCACCACATCGCCGGCGATGCGGCGTCCCTGGCGATCCTGGCCGGGGAAGTGCTCGGCGGATACCGCCACGACGCGACGATCGACGTGCCGGGGATCGCGTACGCCGATCACGCTCTCTGGCAACGCGACGTGCTCGGGGACCTCGACGATCCGACTTCGCCCATGTCCGTGCAGTACTCGTACTGGGCCGAGACGCTCGCCGGCGTCCCGGCCGCGCTGGAGATACCCGGTGACCGTCCGCGTCCGCCGGTCGCCGATCCCACCGGCGGCCGGCTGTCTCTCGAACTCGGCGAGCGACGCAGTGCGGCAGTGGCATCGACCGCACGGGCCCACGGGATGACGCCGTTCATGGTCTGTCACGCCGCGTTCGTCGCCGCACTCGCGCGCGTGGCCGACGTGGACGATGTCAGCGTCGGCGCCGCCGTGTCGGGGCGCGGCCACGCGGCCACGGCAGGGCTGATCGGGATGTTCGTCAACACGGTGGTGCTACGGACCGAACTGCGGGTCGCGGACACGGTCGGGGACCTTCTCCGTCGGGTACGCGACACCGACCTCGCGGCGTTCGCGCACGCCGACATCCCGTTCGAGACACTGGTCGAGCATCTCGCGCCGGTTCGTTCCACGGCTCACGGGCCGCTCGTCCAGGTCATGCTCAACTACGTCGCCGAGTCGTCGGGGGGGCCGGCCGTACCGGGACCCGGTCGTGGCCCGGTGATCGGTGTGGACTCCCACCCGTTGATCGTGGACGGTCTCGAAGTGGTGGCTGTCGAACCTGGGCCGCCGCCGGCGAAGGTCGATCTCACCCTCGGTCTCGCGGAGCGACCCGTCGGCGCCGGTTCCGGTGTCGAGCTGGTCGGCGAGATCGATTATGCCGCGGCGCTGTTCGACGTCGAGACGGTGACGGCAATCCGAGACGTCTTCCTGCACATGCTCGATGCCGTCACCGGTGACGTCGATGCCGTCGTCGACGAGGTCGATGTGTCCGGTGCCGGGGATGGGGTGTCGGCGATCGTCGACTCCGCCGGCCGGGCGGTGCCCCCGCGGGTGCCGGGGGAGATGTACGAGCGCGCGGAGGACGGTGCGCTGATCCCGACGGGCGTGCGGGCGCGGTGGGTCGACGCACCGGGGTCACGACGCGAGATCGTGGGGCCGATCGCGCGCCATCCCCGGATCGACGGGCGACGAGTGGATCTGGATGTGGTGGAGGAGGCGTTGGCCGCGGTGACAGGCGTGACCGCGGCGGCCGTTGTCGGTCTGCCGACCGATGACGGCGTCGAGGTGGGCGCCTGCGTCGTACTCGACCGTGACGACCTCGATGTTCCCGGGCTCCGCCGCGAACTGTCGCAGACTCTGGCAGCCCATTGCGTGCCGACGATGATCAGCATCGTCGAGAGCATTCCGCTCGGGACCGACGGCCGGCCCGACCACGGCGAGGTCGCCGCACGGATGACCGCCGACGGTGGCGTGCGGAACGGCACCGAGGACACGGCGCCGACGGGTCGTTGGGAGGTGACCGTCGCGGAAGCCATGACGGAGATCACCGGACAGGCGGTGACGAGCTCGGGCCAGGGATTCTTCGATGCGGGTGGGACGTCGCTGTCGGCGGTGCGGTTGGTGTCGCTGCTGCGTCGTCGAACCGGTGTGCCCGTCGAAGTCGCCTGGATCTTCGCCGGACCCACGCCGCGCGATCTGGGCGCGCGACTTGCCGCGTACGTCGTGCAGGAGGACCCGGGCGCCACGGACGTCCCGCGGGGCGAGGTGGTCGTTCCGCTACGTGCGGAGGGCAGCCGCGCGCCGGTCTTCTGTGTTCACCCGGCCGATGGGTTGGCGTGGCTCTTCGCCGGCTTGACCCCGTATCTCGACGATCGGCCGGTTTTCGGTCTGCAAGACCCCTTCGTCGTGGCCGGCGACACGGCCGACGCGTCGATCCGCGACCTCGCCGGACGGTATGTGGCCGAGATCCGGCGGATCGCCCCGGACGGCCCCTACCACCTCGTCGGCTGGTCCATCGGTGGGCTGATCGCCCAGGAGATGGCAGCCGAATTACGTTCGCAGGGTGCCGAAGTCGGTGTCCTCGCCCTCCTCGACAGCTATCCCGCCACCGATGACGACCTCGAGATCGACGACGAGACGGCGCATTCCGGGGTGTCCACCCAGGACGCGCCGGCCGGCGCCGCGAACGCGAGAACACCGGACGCCCGGACCACGGTCGCGGACCTGCTCGGCGGGTGGCGGGCCGTCATCGACATCGACACGGTCACCGCGGCGGACGATCCGGCCGCGATCGCCGCGGCGATCCGCGAGCGGGTCACCGGACTGGGCCTGCTCGACGGCGCTGCCTTCGATCGCATGCTGCAGCGGATGGCGACGTCGGCCGAGCGCACCGTCGACCACCGGCCGCGTGCCTACGACGGCGACGCGATGCTCGTCATCGCTGCCGCCGGTGAAGCCGACCCGGATATGACGGCCGAGCGCTGGGCACCGTTCCTCCGTGGACGGGTCACCCGCGTCGATGTCGATGCCGATCACCTCGGGATCGTCGGCAGCGATGCGCTGCGGGAGATCGGACCGCGGATCGACGCCGCGATCGCGGAGGCAGAGGCACGAGACCGCGACGCCTGAGACGCCGCCTCCGCGAGACCCCGTTGCGATATGTCCCGGAGACCGGGATCAAGCGCGACGCGATTCCCACGCCGATCAGCCGTTCGGGAGGTCTCCGAGTACGTCGGGGAGCTCGTCGCGATGGACGACGACGAGTCGCTGGGTCGCCCGGGTGAGGGCGACGTACAGGTCGCTGAGTCCGCGCGGCGACTGGTCGATGATCGCAGCGGGCTCGACGACGATCGTCGTGTCGAACTCCAGGCCCTTGCAGCTTCGTACCGTGTACACCCGGGGCGGCTCGCGGTCGGTGAGGGCGAAGCCGTCCGGCGACAGCGCCGCATCGATCACGTCGTGCAGGTGATCGGGGACCACGACGGCGGTGAGGCCCTCGGGTTCGGCGAGCGCGACGGCTCGGAGGACGGTGGCGACGATGTCCTGCGGCGACCCACCGTTCGCGCGCAGTGCCACCGGTTCGATCCCGTTGCTGCGCAGAGAGGTCGGCGCCTTCTCGCCGTTGCCGATCTCGTCGAGCACACGGGCCGCGTACTCCATGATCTCGCTGGGCGTCCGGTAGTTGACCGATAGTTCCTTGAACTGCCAGCGGCTCGCGACGTACGGCTCGAGGACCTCGCCCCACGAGCGGGTGCCCGCCTCGTCGGACGTCTGGGCGGTGTCGCCGATGATCGTCATCCACCGATTCGGGATGCGCCGCATCACCATGCGCCAGGCCATCGCCGAGAGCTCCTGGGCCTCGTCGACGATGACGTGGCCGAACGTCCAGGTCCGGTCGCCGTAGGCGCGCTCGGCTGTGGTGGCGCGCCGGGTCTCGGTCTGGCGGGAGGCGAGTTGCTCGGCATCGATCAGGTCGTAGGCCATCAGGATCTCGGGGTCGAGTTCGTCCTCGAGGTCCTGAGGCGCCGAGCCGGTCAGGATGTCCAGGGCGTCTTGTGCGTCGGCGAGCTGGCGGCGCCAGCGTGCGCGTTCGGCCCGCTCGGCGTCCTCGGTGCCATAACCGATCAGCTCGGCGAGCTCGTCCAGCAGCGGGACGTCGGCCGGTGAGAAATCCTCGCCCGTCGTCGTGGCCGGCCGCGACGACCGCTGCAGCGCAGCACGATCGGCGTCCGTCCATCCCGGGGTGGCCTTGCGTATCGCCCGCTCGTCGGCGAGGAGGTCGCGCAACAGTGCCTGCGGCGTGAGAGTCGGCCAGTATCGCAACAGCGCGGCACGGATGTCGGGATCGCGGCTCATGTCGTCGCGGATGTCGGCGATGTCGGCGGGACTGAGCAATTGCGAGCCGTCGAGCAGGCTCGATCCGATCGTCGCCGCATGCCGCGCGGCGAGCTCGGCGAGTCCCGCCTTGAGGAAGGCGTTCTGCGACAGGTTGTGGGCGCGACGCGTGGCGCGGGCCTTGGCACGTGCGGTCTTGATCAGCTCGGAGTCGATCTCGACCCGGTAGCTGTCGAAATCCACCGCCTCGGGCCGCGACGGCAGCGACTGCTGTGCGCGGACCGCTCGCTTGAGTACGTCGACCATCCGCAGTCCACCCTTGACCGCCGCGGTCGGCCGCGGGTCCTCGGTGCCCGCCCGCACGCCGGGGAACAGATCCCCGATGGTCGACAGGAGTACGCCGGACTCGCCCAGTGAGGGGAGCACCTGGCCGATGTAGTTCAGGAAGTCGTCATTGGGTCCGATGATGAGAATGCCACTGCGCGAGAGGTTCTCGCGATGGGTGTAGAGCAGATAGGCGGCCCGGTGGAGTGCGACCGCGGTCTTGCCGGTGCCGGGGCCGCCCTGGATGACGGTGACTCCCCGGTGGGTTGAGCGGATGATCAGGTCCTGCTCGCGCTGGATGGTCTCGACGATGTCGGTCATCTCACCGGTGCGCGCCGCATTGAGTGCTGCCACCAGTGCCGACTCGTTGACGACGTCGCCGTGCCCGAAGTCGTCGAGTAGGGCATCGCCGGCGGTCAGGGACTCGTCGCTGACGCCGCGGACCTTGCGGCTGCGGGTGCGGATGTGCCGACGGCGCGCGACGTCCTCGGGCGCCGCTGGGGTCGCCAGATAGAACGGACGGGCCAGGGGAGCGCGCCAGTCGAGCAGGAGGGTGGCGTCGGTTGCGGTGGCGTCGAGCTCGCCGTCGTCGGCGAAACCGTCGTCGAGGACACCGATGCGTCCGATGCGCCGGACTTCGCCATCTTCGAGATCGAGTCGTCCGAAGTACAGATTGTGTTCGGCGGCATCGAATTTGGCGAGATCCTCGTTGTACATCCGCTCGTACGACTCGCGCTCGGACAAGGCCTGCGGGGTGCCGCCTCGCTCGGACAACGTCGACGACAACCGGCGCTGCGTGGTCCGCCGCATCCGGTCGAGGCGGCCGTACACGCGGTCGAGGTGCCGTTGTTCCTCGTCCACCCGGGGATCGGTGTCCGGAGAGAGCGCGGTCATCGGCCGTGTCCGATCGGCAGCAGATCGTCGGACCCGCACGGCCGGGACAATCCGGCGGCCCGGATCCGACCGGTCGTCGCCTGAGGATCGGCCGCCAGTCGCGTGCACACCTGCGATGCCGGGGCAGCGAGGGACACATCGTCGAGCTTTCGGGACAACCATGCGAGAACGTCGGCCTGCGGACCGAAGGGGAGTGGTTCACCGGTCGCCGGGTCGGCGAGCACGCCGTGCCGGGACACGTAGAGGTCGAAATCCGTGGGCAGGGGCGGCCGATCGTCCGAGAGGAGAGTGGCGGGCCGGCCATGTGTCAAGGGGTGGTCGCGCGTATTCACTGTCTGTCGATGGTAGTTGGGTTCGGTGGCGTCCAGTGCCGCGACGTGTGCGGGACCGAGCCAGGCCGCGATGGTCCCGATTGTCTGTTGACCTGCGAAGACCGGGGCAGCAGGTAGATAGCCGCGGGCTGCGACATGCGCGGAATGGCCGACTGTGATGTTCGTGACGTGGACTGCCCGCAGGCAGATCGTGTCCGCCGACGGCACGTGCGCCAGCTTGCGTCGCAGGACGTCCGGGGCTGCGTTGGATCCGACTGCGACGACCAGCCGGGCGCCGACGGGCGGAACGGTCCCGAACGCCGGATGGCCGAGCACGTCGTGTAGCACTGCCTCTCTCAGCGCCACGGACGCGGGCACCCAGGGATAATCCTCCGGCGGGTGCACCGCGTCCGTGGTCGTGAGATCGGTTGTGTTCAGGGTCGTGCTCGTATCTTGTGCTCGTGCGCGAAAGGATCCCGAGGGATCAGCGACGTGCCTTGCGCAGACGCTTGCGGCCCTGATCGGCCGAGTCCTCGGCGGCCGCGGCGAGCTGACGCGCGGTCTCGGCGAGCTCGGCCGATCGTGCGCGGGCCACGTCGGCCAGCTCGGCGGAGCGGTCACGGGCCACGTCGGCGAACTCGGGTGCGCGCTTGCGCGCGGTGTCGGCGAGATCCGACGCGCGGTCGCGGGCGGAATCGGCGATCTTCGGAGCCTTCTTCTTGGCCTGCTTCTGCGCCTTCTTGGCCTGCTTCTGGGCCTTCTCGGCTCGCTTCTGCGCTTCCTTGACGAGCTTCGGGCCTCGCTTGCGGGCGGTCTCGGCGAGATCCGACGAGCGCGCGAGAGCGGTGTCGGCGAGTTCCGACGAACGAACGAGCGCCGCATCGGCCAGAACCGGGGCGCGGTCACGGATGCGGTCGGCGACGTCGGATGCGGTGTCCGCAGCCTTCTCGGCGAACTCGAGCGAACGCTTCTGCGCGGCCTCGGCGATCTCGGGAGCGTGCTCGCGGAACTTCGCCGCGGCGTCGGCAGACCGCTCCGAGACGATCTCGGCGCCGTCGTGCGTGCGTTCGACGAGGTGTTCCCAGGTCGACGACCCGGCGGCGGCACCGATCGGCAGGGCCGCGGCGACGGCGGAAGCCTTCTGACGTCCGCGCCACGCGAGCGAGGGCTTGCCCTCGGTGTCGACGGCAGCCAGGAGAACGCCGCCGAGGAGACCGACGTTCTTGATGAAGGCGTTGCGCTGCGCTTCCTTCCTGACCGGGTCCGCCTCGTTCCAGAAATCGGTGCCGGCCGCGGTGGTCGGGATCAGTGTCCCGGCCAGGACGACCGACGCGACTCGCGGGAACTTACCGGTCGCGAGGAGGATGCCGCCGCCGATCTGGGCGGCCGCGTTGATCTGGACCAGCGTCTCGGTGTTCTCCGGGATCCGGCCGGCCACCTCCGGCGGGAGCGACGACCGGGCCTTGTCCACAACCGGTTCCGCGGATTGCGCGATCGGTTTGGGGCTCCGGATGGCGTCCACGCCGCTGGCGACGAACGCCGAGGCGAGGAGCGGACGGGCTATACGGCGGAGAATCATCGGTCACAACCTTCTTCAGTCGGGTTTGGCTATCGAGATCCGTCGGGTGAAGCACGTTTCTGGCCCGTTCAACGCTACCCCCTCGCGACGAATCTGCAGGTCACTCGGCGTGCCGTGAAGAGTTTGCCGCTCGCGGGGCCTCCCGGGTCACGTCTCGCCGAACGATCCGATGAACAGGTAACCGTCCACGACGAAGACCAAACACCCGGTGTTCACGAGCGTCGCTCGCGCCACAGTGGTCACCCGCGACGCTCGCGCCGCAGTGGTCACCAGCGGCGCTCGCGCCAGTCCGGCAACGACCCGCGCTCGGCACCCAGAGTCGTGTCCTTGCCATGTCCGGGATAGACGACGGTCGAGTCGTCGAACCGGTCGAACAGCTTCGTCGAGACATCCTCGAGGAGGGTGTCGAAGTCCTCCGGCTTCCAGGTCTTCCCGATGCCGCCCGGGAAGAGGCAGTCGCCGGTGAACAGGTGCACGGTTCGCTCGCCGCCGTCACTCACGTCGGTGAGGGCGAGGGCGATCGACCCCGGAGTGTGTCCGACGAGGTGGATGGCCTCGAAGGAGAGGTCGCCGACCTCGATCACGTCACCGTCGTCGACGAGGCGGTCGGGTGCGACCGGGAGTTCGCCGGCGTCGAGTCGTCCGGCAGCGGTGGGAACCCCGGTCGACTCGGCCACAGCGGCGAGGGCCTGCCAATGGTCGAAGTGTTGATGGGTCGTGAAGATCAGTTTCGGGGTCCCCTCGACAGCCGAGAGCACCTCGGTGATCGTGTCCGCGTCGTTGGCTGCGTCGATGATCAGCTGATCACCTGTCGCGCGGGAGGTCACCACGTAGACGTTGTTGTCCATCGGACCGACGGACAACTTCACGATCGTGGCCGACGACAGCGTGCGGCGCTGCGGGGTCTTCGACTCGGAGAGATCGCCGGTGTAGGTGTCACTGATCGGTGTCGCTTCGGAGGTCATGCCGACAGGCTATGACAGCGGGCGGCCGGAATGTGACGGTCGTGACCCTGAGGGTTTGCGTGGCGCGCGTATCCTGGACTATCGGTTCGACGATGACACACGGGCGGCGAGACCGATCGCCCGGTCGTCGGGCTCCGAATCTTTCCCGGGGCGAGCTCGTGATGACGATCCTGTCGGTGGCCGTCGGTACTGTGCCCCTGCGCCGGCCGTGCGCCCTGTGACTCGAGAATGTTAGGACTGCAGTGGTTGATCGTCTGATCGTCCGAGGTGCCCGCGAACACAATCTGCGCGGCATCGATGTCGACCTGCCCCGGGACAGCCTCATCGTCTTCACCGGGCTGTCGGGATCGGGCAAGTCGTCCCTCGCCTTCGACACGATCTTCGCCGAGGGACAGCGGCGCTACGTCGAGTCGCTGTCCGCCTACGCGAGGCAGTTCCTCGGGCAGATGGACAAGCCGGACGTGGACTTCATCGAGGGTCTCTCGCCCGCGGTGTCCATCGATCAGAAGTCCACCAACCGCAATCCTCGGTCGACCGTCGGCACGATCACCGAGGTCTACGACTACCTACGTCTGCTCTACGCCCGCGCGGGCAAGGCGCACTGCCCGATCTGCGGCGAGCCCATCGCCAAGCAGACGCCTCAGCAGATCGTCGACCAGGTCCTCGCGATGGACGAAGGCACGCGTTTCCAGGTCCTCGCGCCGGTTGTCCGCACCCGCAAGGGTGAGTTCGTCGATCTGTTCGCCGAACTCCAGACGCAGGGCTTCTCACGTGCGCGCATCGACGGGGTCGTGCACCCGCTGACCGATCCGCCGAAGTTGAAGAAGCAGGAGAAGCACGACATCGAGGTGGTCGTGGACCGTCTGGTGGTCAAGAGCAGTGCCAAACAGCGCCTGACTGATTCGGTCGAGACCGGTCTGCGCCTGGCCGACGGCATCATCGTGCTCGACTTCGTCGACCTCGACGAGGACGACCCGGAGCGCGAGCGGCGCTTCTCGGAGCGGATGGCCTGCCCGAACGCGCACCCGATCGCGATCGACGACCTCGAACCGCGGTCGTTCTCGTTCAACTCGCCCTACGGCGCCTGCCCGGAATGCGACGGGCTCGGCGTCCGCAAGGAGGTCGACGAGGAACTCGTCGTGCCCGACCCGGAGATGTCACTCGCCGAAGGTGCGATCGCGCCGTGGTCGACCGGACACAACGCCGACTATTTCCTCCGGCTGATGTCGGGTCTGGCCGACCAGATGAAGTTCGACATCAACACGCCCTGGAAGAAGCTGCCCATTAAGGCGCGTCGGGCTCTGCTCAACGGCAGCGATCACCAGGTCCACGTCAAGTTCCGCAACCGATACGGCCGGACCCGGTCGTACTACACCGAGTTCGAGGGTGTCCTCTCGTTCCTCGCGCGCCGCATGGACCAGACCGAGTCCGAGCAGATGAAGGAGCGCTACGAGGGCTACATGCGCGACGTGCCGTGCCCCGCATGTCAGGGTGCGCGCCTCCGCCCCGAGATCCTCGCGGTGACGCTCGATCACCCGGAGTACGGGCCGAAGTCGATCGCCGAGGTGTGTGCACTGTCGGTCGCCGACTGTGCCGACTTCCTCGACCAGCTGCAGCTCGACTCGCGGCAGGCAGCCATCGCCGGCCGTGTCCTCAAAGAGGTCCAGGCCCGCATCCGGTTCCTGCTCGACGTCGGGCTCGAGTACCTGTCCCTGGAGCGCGCGGCGGGTTCGCTGTCGGGCGGTGAGGCACAGCGCATCCGACTGGCCACCCAGATCGGATCCGGCCTCGCGGGCGTGCTCTACGTCCTCGACGAGCCGTCGATCGGTCTGCACCAGCGCGACAACCGCCGGCTCATCGACACGCTGACCCGTCTTCGGGATCTCGGCAACACACTCATCGTCGTCGAACACGACGAGGACACCATCCGCGCGGCCGACTGGATCGTCGACATCGGTCCCCGGGCCGGCGAGCACGGCGGCCACGTCGTGCACAGCGGTAGCTACAAGGACCTGCTGAAGAACCGGAAGTCGCTGACCGGTGCGTACCTCGCGGGTCGCGACACGTTGCCGGTGCCGGAGATCCGCCGGCCGATCGACCGCAAGCGGCAGCTGACCGTCGTCGGTGCGCGCGAGCACAACCTGCGTGGCATCGACGTGTCATTCCCGCTCGGCGTGATGACCGCGGTGACCGGTGTTTCGGGGTCGGGCAAGTCGACGCTCGTCAACGACATCTTGGCGACCGTGCTCGCCAACAAACTCAACGGTGCGCGGCAGGTGCCCGGCCGTCACACGCGCATCAAGGGTCTGGACAACCTGGACAAGCTCGTCCAGGTCGACCAGTCGCCGATCGGCCGCACCCCGCGGTCCAACCCGGCCACCTACACCGGTGTCTTCGACAAGATCAGGACGCTCTTCGCGGCGACCACCGAGGCCAAGGTGCGCGGCTACCAACCGGGCCGGTTCTCGTTCAACGTCAAGGGCGGCCGCTGCGAGGCGTGCACCGGCGAGGGCACGATCAAGATCGAGATGAACTTCCTGCCGGACGTCTACGTCCCGTGCGAGGTCTGCCACGGTGCGCGCTACAACCGGGAGACCCTCGAAGTGCACTACAAGGGCAAGACCATCTCCGAGGTCCTCGACATGCCGATCGAAGAGGCAGCCGACTTCTTCGAACCCGTCACGTCGATCCACCGCTACCTCAAGACACTCGTCGACGTCGGTCTCGGTTACGTCCGGCTCGGACAGCCGGCACCGACCCTGTCCGGTGGCGAGGCGCAGCGCGTCAAGCTGGCCGCCGAGTTGCAGAAGCGGTCGATGGGCCGGACCGTCTACATCCTCGACGAACCCACCACCGGGCTTCACTTCGAGGACATCAAGAAGCTGCTCGCCGTGATCAACGGCCTGGTCGACAAGGGCAACACGGTCATCGTGATCGAGCACAACCTCGACGTCATCAAGACGGCCGACTGGGTCATCGACATGGGACCCGAGGGCGGCGCAGGCGGCGGGACCGTCGTCGCCGAAGGTGTCCCGGAGGACATCGCGGCGACCCCGGGCAGCCACACCGGCAAGTTCCTGGCCGAGATCGTCGACATCGACCACGCGGTGGCGTCGGTCGGCTGACCCACCGGACAGAATCGCCACTTCCGTTGCAGCAGCGCTGGTCACAACCTGTGCGTCTGCGGGGAAGTGGCGATTCCGTGTAAGTGTTGCCGGGCCTACTTGCCCATCGACTTGCGGATCTCATCGAGACGTTTCTTCGCGGCCTCGTCGCGCTTGCGCATCATCTCGTCGACGCTGTGTCCTTCCGGACTGGCCTCCGCGAGCTCCTGGGAACCGATCGCGGTCGTGATCCGGTTCTCGATCTTGTCGCGGACGAAATCGAAGGTCGGGACGCCGCTGTCGGAGTAGTTCGGATCGGGGAACGCTCCCGGTACCGGGGCGGTCGGCACGATCTCGGCATCGACGATCTCGTCGGATCCCCCGGGCTCATCGGCATTCGTCATGAGTCCAGGGTAGAGGGTTTCGACACGGCTCGTCGCTACGCTCCTCGCCTGCTCAACCAGCAGGAGTGCGGGCTTCGTCGCTACGCTCCTCGCCTGCTCAACCAGCAGGAACCGCTACCGCCGAGGCGCGCGAACCGGACCGGTGTACTTCTCGCCCGGGCCCTCGCCGGGCTCGTCCGGGTAGGCACTCGCCTCCCGGAACGCCAGCTGCAGGCTCTTCAGGCCGTCACGGATGGGCGCGGCATGGATGCCGAGATCGGCCTTCGACGCGTCGACGATGCCGGCCAGGGCGGTGATCAGGGTGCGGGCCTCGGGGAGGTCGATGCGGTCGGCGGGGGTGCCCTCGGCCAGTCCGAGCTTCTCGGCCGCCGCACTCATCAGCATGACGATGGACCGGGTGATGACCTCGATGGCCGGAATATCGCCCAGGTCACGGACGTTGTCCGGATCGGTGTGCGCTGCATCTTCCGTGTCGGCGCCGCCACCCGTCGCACCTTCCGGGGGTAACGGTGCAGGTGACGAATAGGAGTTCTCGGCCATGGCTGTTAGACTCCCATAGCACGACCGCCCTGGTATGCGCCGGGGTCGTAAGTGGAGTTCCGCTCCCACCGTTCGACGCGAGGTCACTCGCAGTTGCACGGTCCGGTTCACGCCGATCGTCGCAGATCGCATCTTTCGATGCTGAGCTGTACATCGGCGGCAACGTGTGTCAGTGATGGCATCCGCGTTGCGAACCGGTCGGTATCGGAGCCCCGCGGACAACAGTCCCGGGGCTTCCTTGCTGAGGTGTCCCGCAGGTTCTCTTGCATACGTCCCTCGCCACGACGCGACGGTTACCACTGCAGGATTGAACAAGGAGGCCCCATCAGCACTGAGACCCGCATCAACGAGCGCATCCGCGTCCCTGAGGTCCGACTCGTCGGACCCAACTCGGAGCAGGTGGGCATCGTGCGTGTTGAAGATGCGCTTCGCTTGGCCTACGAGGCCGATCTCGACCTGGTCGAGGTGGCTCCGGACGCCCGTCCGCCGGTCTGCAAGATCATGGACTACGGCAAGTTCAAGTACGAAGCGGCCCAGAAGCAGCGCGAATCGCGTCGCAATCAGCAGATGACCGTCATCAAGGAGCAGAAGCTCCGTCCCAAGATCGACGACCACGATTACGAGACCAAGAAGGGTCACGTCATCCGGTTCCTCGAGGCGGGATCCAAGGTGAAGGTCACCATCATGTTCCGCGGCCGCGAGCAGTCCCGTCCCGAGCTCGGCTACCGACTGTTGCAGCGCCTGGGCAACGACGTCGCCGACTACGGCTTCGTCGAGACGTCGGCCAAGCAGGACGGTCGCAACATGACGATGGTCCTCGCCCCGCACAAGGGCGCGAAGACCCGCCAGAAGGCGCAAGAGAGCCGTGAACGTTCCGGTGGCCCGAAGGCCGCCGCGGACGAGAACTGAGTCGATCGGCCGGACGAGAGTCCGAACCGTTCCGGCCGAGATCACGACACGCGAACCCGGTACACACCGGACCTCGCCAGGTCCGGTGCCCGAGTTCGCCCGAGAGAAGGAAGAACATGCCGAAGAGCAAGACCCACAAGGGCACCGCGAAGCGCTTCAAGGTGACCGGCAGCGGAAAGATCGTCCGCCAGAAGGCCAACCGCCGCCACCTGCTCGAGCACAAGTCGTCCAAGCGCACCCGTCGTCTCGACGGCACCACCGTCGTCAGCGAGAACGACGCCCCGCGCATCAAGCGACTGCTCAACCGCTGACGCCAGCGACCCCAGACATCTGACAAGCAAAAGGATCTAACACATGGCACGCGTGAAAAGGGCCGTCAACGCCCAGAAGAAGCGTCGGTCCACCCTCGAGGCCTCCAAGGGCTACCGCGGACAGCGGTCGCGCCTGTACCGCAAGGCGAAGGAGCAGCAGCTCCACTCGCTGAACTACGCCTACCGCGACCGTCGCGCGCGCAAGGGTGAGTTCCGCAAGCTGTGGATCTCGCGTATCAACGCCGCGGCCCGCGCCAACGACATCACCTACAACCGACTCATCCAGGGCCTGAAGGCCGCTGGTGTCGAGGTCGACCGCAAGGTGCTCGCCGACATCGCCGTGACCGATCCCGAGGCCTTCACCGGTCTGGTCGAGGTCGCCCGCAAGGCACTGCCGGCCGACGTCAACGCCCCGGCTGCCTGATTGCGCCCCAGCACCCACGACCCGCGAGTCGCGCGGACGAGCCTCCGATGACGGAGATCCTGTCCGAGCGATCCTCGCGGGTCGTGTCGTATGCGAAGCTGCATCGCGCCGCCGAGCGGCGGGAGCAGGGTCGCTTCCTCGCCGAAGGGGCGAATGCCGTCGCGTCGGCGCTCTCCGTCGGACGGGTCGAGGCGCTCCTGATCGCCGACGAGGAGCACCACCGCCACCGCGCTCTCGTCGAGACCGCCACGGCGGCCGGCATACCGGTGTCGGTGATCACCGACCGTGCCGCGTCCAAACTCGCTGAGACATCCACGCCCGCAGGCATCTTCGCGATCTGTCCGCTTCTCGACGTTCCGCTCGGGTCCGCTCTCGCCGGTGAACCCCGGCTCCTGGCGATCGCCGTCGAGGCCCGTGAGCCCGGCAATGCGGGGACGCTGATCAGGTGCGCCGACGCGATGGGCGCCGACGCCGTCGTCCTGCTGGGCGACGCCGTCGATCCGCACAACGGCAAGTGCGTCCGGGCGAGTGCGGGAAGCGTGTTCACGGTGCCCGTGGTGCGCGAGCGGTCCGTCGAGGACGCGCTCGACGCCATTCGCGCGGCCGGTGTCACGCTGCTCGCCACGGCGGCCGACGGCGAGGTCGACCTGGACTCCGCCGGCGACATCCTCGCCGGCCGCGTCGCCTGGCTCTTCGGCAACGAGGCGCACGGGCTGCCGCCGCACACTCAGCGCTCGGCCGACCATCGCGTGTCCATTCCGATCCGCGGTCGCGCGGAGAGCCTGAATGTCGCTGCCGCGGCGGCCATCTGTCTGTACGAGAGCGCTCGCGTCCACCGCGCGGCGGGTCGCGTCTGACCGCTGTCCGAGTCGGCCGGTAGGGTCGGCGATCGTGTCAGAAACTGTGTCACCCGACTCCGCCCCCGAACCCGCGCCCGCGACCCCCGGCTCGCCGGCCGCCGCACCGCAGACGGTGCCCGCGCCCGATCCCGCGGTCGTGAACTCCCGCATCGCCTTGGCGATCGCCACCGAGCTCGGTGTGGGCGTCGGCCAGGTGCGGGCGGCGATCGAACTGCTCGACGGTGGATCGACCGTTCCGTTCGTCGCCCGGTACCGCAAGGAGGCCACCGGTGGTCTCGACGACGCGCAACTCCGCACGCTCGACGAGCGTCTCGGCTACCTGCGCGACCTCGAAGCCCGACGTCAGGCGGTCCGCGAATCGATCGCCGCGCAGGGCAAGCTCGACGCCGCTCTCGACGCACGCATCCTCGAGGCCGACACCAAGGCGCGCCTCGAGGACATCTACCTTCCCTACAAGCCCAAGCGCCGCACCAAGGCCCAGATCGCGCGCGAGGCCGGCCACGAGCCCGTGGCCGATGCGTTGCTCTCGGACCCGACGACGGACCCGTCGACCTTCACCGCCGAGCAACTCGACGGTGCTCGGGCGATCGCGGTGGAGCGGTTCGCCGAGGACGCCGACCTGGTCGGTGAACTCCGCGAACTGATGTGGCAGACGGGAGTGCTGCGCACCGCGGTTCGCGAGGGCAAGGAGTCGGCCGGCGCCAAGTTCGCCGACTACTTCGAGTTCTCCGAACCGTTCACCTCGCTGCCGTCGCATCGGGTCCTGGCGGTGCTGCGCGGGGAGCGCGAGGAGATCCTCTCGGTCACTCTCGACGCCGATCCCGAGGCTGGCGACCGGCCCGCCGGCCCCGGGCCGTACGAGCAGCGGATCGCCGCCCGTTTCGGCATCTCCGATCAGGGCCGTCCCGCCGACCGCTGGCTTGTCGACACGGTGCGATGGGCATGGCGCACCAAGCTCTTCGTCGGGTTGTCCCTCGATGTCCGGATGCGGCTGCGTCAGGCCGCGGAAGCGGATGCGGTCGCCGTGTTCGCGACGAACCTCAAAGACCTCCTGCTGGCCGCGCCCGCCGGATCGCGCACGACCATGGGGCTCGATCCGGGTCTGCGGACCGGTGTGAAGGTCGCCGTCGTGAACGCGACCGGCAAGGTCGTGGACACCGCGACGATCTACCCCCACGAGCCCCGGCGTGACAAGTCCGGCTCGCTGGCCGTGCTGGGCGCGCTGGTCGAGAAGCATGGCGTCGAACTCATCGCCATCGGCAACGGCACCGCCTCGCGGGAGACCGACGCGCTCGCCGGGGAACTGCTGTCCGCGATCAAGGCGGCCGGCAAGACTCCGCCGACGAGTGTCGTCGTGTCCGAGGCCGGTGCCTCGGTGTACTCCGCGTCGGCCTACGCCTCGAAGGAGCTGCCCGACCTCGACGTCTCCATCCGCGGCGCGGTCTCGATCGCGCGTCGACTCCAGGACCCGCTCGCAGAGCTCGTGAAGATCGACCCGAAGTCCATCGGGGTCGGCCAGTACCAGCACGACATCTCCGAGACCCTGCTCGCGCGCTCGCTCGGCGCGGTCGTCGAAGACGCGGTGAACGCGGTGGGCGTCGACGTGAACACCGCCTCGGTGCCCCTGCTGTCCCGGGTCTCCGGCATCACCGCCGGTCTCGCGGAATCGATTGTCGCGCATCGTGACACCAACGGCGCGTTTCGGAATCGCAAGCAGATCACCGCTGTACCCCGACTCGGACCCAAGGCGTTCGAACAGTGCGCAGGCTTCCTGCGCATCGCCGACGGCGACAATCCGCTCGACGCGTCGAGCGTGCACCCCGAGGCGTATCCGGTCGTCACTCGCATCATCGAGAAGGTGGGCACCGATGTCCGGTCGCTGATCGGAGACACCGCGACCCTCACCACGCTGCGTCCCGAGGAGTTCGTCGACGAGACGTTCGGTCGTCCGACCGTCGTCGACATCATCGCCGAACTGGACAAGCCGGGACGCGACCCGCGTCCGGAGTTCAAGACCGCCACCTTCGCCACCGGTATCAAGAAGGTCTCCGACCTCACCCCGGGCATGGTCCTCGAAGGTCAGGTCACCAACGTGGCCGCTTTCGGTGCGTTCGTCGACGTGGGTGTCCACCAGGACGGACTCGTCCACGTCTCCGCGATGGCGCACCGCTTCGTCTCCGACCCCCACGAGGTCGTCAAGTCCGGTGACATCGTGAAGGTGAAGGTCATGGACGTCGACGTCGAACGCAAGCGCATCGGCTTGTCGCTCCGGCTCGACGACGAGCCGGGGAGCGATGGCAAGCCTGCCCGCGCACCTCGCGGTCAGGCGCGTGAGGACTCTCCGCGCGGCGGCGGGCAGCCGCGTAAGAACGACCAGCGCGGCGGCGGTCGCGGCAACCCGGCCGGGCAGGGTGGCCGGGGAGGTCAGGCCAATCGAGGCGGGAATCGCAACGATCGGCGGCCGGCGCCCAGCGGAGCGATGGCCGACGCGCTCAAGCGAGCCGGCTTCGGCAAGTAGCGTCACAGCCCCGGCGGTCCGGTTTCTCGAACCGGGCCGCCACGGGCACAGGTGGTGTCCAGACGTTCCGGCCGGCGTCCGGCGACACGGGAATTGCTGACCCCGACCGAGTAGTTCTGCTCAGGTCGTCGCGGCCGCCGCTGCCGAGACTGATGGCATGCTCAGCACCGAATCCGGACGACCGGAGTCGACCGGTCTGCCGGGTACCCGTGACCTCGACGCTCTCACCGGCAACCGTGATCGCGTCGTCGACCTCCTCCGCATCGTCTCGCTCGTCGTGGTCGTCGGCGGCCACTCGATCATGCTCACCGTCGAGGTCGCCGACGGCGCGATCCATCTGGGCAACACGCTCGGCGACGTGCCCGCATTGCAGCCGGCGACCTGGGTGCTGCAGGTGCTGCCGCTGTTCTTCTTCGCCGGGGCCGCCGCGGCGACCCTCGGCTGGACCTCACGCGGCCCCGCCGACATCCCGACGGCGGGGCAGTGGCTGTTCGGGCGGTCGCAGCGCTTGTTGCGCCCGGTCTTCTGGTACCTCGGAACCGTCGGGGCCGTGTACGCCGTCCTGTCCCGCATCGGTGCCTCGGCAGCGGCCGACGTCGTCGCGCGTCTCGGGGTGCAGTTGCTGTGGTTTCTCGGCGCCTACCTGCTCGTGCTGGCCGTCGTCCCGTTTCTGCAACGGCTCTCCTCCGGTGGTGGCGTGGCGCTCGCTCTGGCGTTCTGTTGGGGGAGTACGGCGATCGTCGACGCCGTCCGACTGGCGGACGGTCCCGCCGCACTGGGCTACCTGAACTTCCTCACCGTGTGGACGATCCCCGCTGTCCTCGGAGTCGCCTACGCCAAGAAGATCCTCCGACCCGCCACGGCACTCGCGGTGGCCGTCGGCGCGCTCGTCGCCGACCTCGCCCTCGTCTCGTGGGGGCCGTACGAGGTCTCGCTCGTGACCGTGCCGGGCCAGCAGTTGTCCAACATGAGTCCGCCGAGCCTGCTGCTCGCCGGCCACGCGATCGTGTTGTGCGCGGGCGCGATCGCCGTGCGCCGGTTCCTCGCGGTCGTCGTCGGCCGTCCGAATGTCTGGTGGTGGGTGGTGCTGGGCAACCGGGGTGCGATGACGCTCTATCTGTGGCATCTGCCGGTGCTCGCGGCGATCATCGGGACCGGTGCTGCGCTCGGTGTCGACCGTGCCGATGTCGGGTCGGCATCGTTCGGGGCCGTCGTCGGTGTGCAGACCCTGCTGCTGCTCGCGGCCATGATCCCGGTGGTCGGGGTGCTGTCGCCGCTGGAGAACCGGCCCCTGCCGTGGTGGGACGATCCCGTTGCCCGACGCAGCGGGCCGCTGCGGAATGCGACCCTGCTGATGCTGCTGGCCGGTGTCGGCGTGGCGATCCTGATGGTCGCGCGTGCCGGACTGGCCGGTGGAGGCGTGTGGTGGCTGGTCGTGGGCCTCGTGTGTGCCGTCGCCGCTCGTGGGCTGGCGGTTCCCGCCGGTCGCCGGACCACGGCGGGAGTTGCTTCCCGGAGACGGGGCTCCCGGCAGGTCAGCGCGTCGCGGTAGTCGACTACCCTCGACGGGAGTCATCGTCGGCACCCGAGGTGTGCCGCTGGGTCAGCGTGCGCAGCGGGACGACGGTGGCCCACCATCCACCGATCGACGCATGAGGAGCACGCCCACCGTGGCCACTTCCGCCGACGCAACGGCATTCCCGGGACCCGACGACCTCGAGGCGGCCGCATCCGCGGCGATCGCGGCCTTCGAGGCGGCGGTAGATCTCGATCAGCTCGCCGCGGCCAAGTCGGCGCACCTCGGTGACCGCTCGCCGATCGCTCTCGCCCGCCGCGCGCTGGGTTCGATTCCCAAGGACCAGCGCTCGGAGGCGGGCAAACTGGTCAATCAGGTCCGCGGCCGGGTGTCGGCGGCTCTGGAGGCGCGCACCGCAGTCCTCGACGCCGAGCGCGACGCGGCGGTCCTCGTCGCCGAATCCATCGACGTGACGTTGCCGAGTGGGCGGCGTCCGGTGGGTGCACGTCATCCCATCACCGTCATCGCCGAGCAGGTGGCCGACGTGTTCGTCGGGATGGGCTGGGAGATCGCGGAGGGCCCGGAGGTCGAGACCGAGCACTACAACTTCGACGCGCTCAACTTCCTTCCGGATCATCCCGCCCGGTCCATGCAGGACACCTTCTACATCGCGCCCGAGGGGTCTCGTCAGGTCCTGCGGACGCACACCTCGCCGGTGCAGGTGCGGTCGATGCTGAGCCGCGACCTGCCCATCTACGTCGCCTGTCCCGGCCGTACGTTCCGGACCGACGAACTCGACGCCACCCACACGCCGGTGTTCCATCAGATCGAGGGCCTCGCCGTCGACAAGGGGCTCACGCTCGCCAATCTGCGCGGCACCCTCGAGACCTTCGCCCGAGCGCTCTTCGGACCGGAGACGACGACCCGTATGCGGGCGAGCTACTTCCCGTTCACCGAACCCTCCGCCGAGGTCGACGTGTGGTTCCCCGCCAAGAAGGGCGGGCCGGGCTGGGTCGAGTGGGGCGGTTGCGGCATGGTCAATCCGAATGTGTTGCGCGCCAGCGGTATCGATCCCGACGTCTACTCCGGCTTCGCCTTCGGCATGGGTCTGGAGCGCACCCTGCAGTTCCGCAACGACATCTCCGACATGCGCGACATGGTCGAGGGTGACATCCGTTTCACCCTCCCGTTCGGTCCGGCCGCCTGACACCACGCGGCCGCACCTCCGCCGACTTCTCACGACGCGACGAAAGTAGTTGATACACAGTGCGTGCACCACAGTCCTGGTACACCGAGGTCCTCCGATCCGGCGACCCGCAGTGGTCGGCGACCACCGAGGAGATCGACGCGGGATTCGTTCGCGTCGGGTTCGAGATCGAGGACATCGAGGCGTTCCCGGAGATCACCGGTCCGCTCGTGATCGGTCGCGTGGAGACGATCGAGGAACTCACCGAGTTCAAGAAGCCGATCCGGTTCTGCACGGTCGCCGTCGGTGAGGCCGAGCCGCGCGGGATCGTGTGCGGCGCGCGCAACTTCGCCGAAGGTGACCTGATCGTCGCCGCCCTGCCCGGTGTCGTGCTCCCCGGTCCGTTCGAGATCGCCTCACGCAAGACCTACGGCCGGGTCTCCGACGGCATGATCTGCTCGGTCTCCGAGCTGGGGATCGGTACCGATCACAGCGGCATCCTGGTACTCGCGCCGGGCACCGCCGAACCGGGCGCCGATGCCCGTGAGGTCCTCGGACTCGACGACGCCGCGATCGATGTGAACGTCACCCCCGACCGCGGTTACGCGTTCTCGGTGCGCGGTCTGGGCCGCGAACTCGCCGGCAGCTTCGGGGTGCCGTTCGTCGATCCGGGACTGCGATCGGCGGACCTGCCGGACGACGGGTCGGTCCCGGCGTGGCCCGTCGCCATCGACGAGGACTCCGGCGCGACGCGCTACACCGCACGGGTGATCACCGGCGTCGACCCGACGGCCATCTCGCCGTGGTGGATGCAGAAGCGGCTCATGGTCGCCGGGATCCGTCCGATCTCGGCCATCGTCGACATCACCAACTACGTGATGATCGAGCTCGGTCAGCCCCTGCACGCCTTCGACGCCGACCGGGTCACGGGCACCGTCACCGTCCGCTCGGCACAACCGGGGGAGAAGCTCACCACCCTCGACGACACCGTGCGCGTCCTCGACCCCGAGGACGTGCTGATCACCGACGAATCCGGGCCGATCGCGCTGGCCGGGGTCATGGGCGGCGCGAGCACCGAGGTGGGGTCCGAGACCACCACTGTGCTGTTGGAGTCGGCGACCTTCGATCCGGTTCGGGTCTTCCGTACCGCGAAGCGCCACAAGCTGACCTCCGAGGCGAGCAAGCGGTTCGAGCGGGTCGTCGATCCCGAGATCACCGCGGTGGCCTCCGATCGCGCGGCGCAGCTGATCGTCGAGATCGCCGGTGGGCGGGTCGCCTCGCCGCTCGCGGAGACACACGTCCAGACCCCGGCCCGGCCGACGATCTCCATCGCGGCCGACGAACCGGACCGCGTCGCGGGGGTCGGCTACCCGCCCGGCACCACCCTGACCCGACTGACCGAGGTCGGCTGTGTGGTGACCGGAACCGACGAACTCGACGTGTTCCCGCCCTCCTGGCGACCCGACCTCCGTCAGCGCGCCGACCTCGTGGAGGAGGTCCTGCGGCTCGAAGGTCTCGAGGACATCCCCGCCGTGGTTCCCCGGGCACCCGGCGGCACCGGTCTGACACCGGTCCAGCGACGCCGGCGCAGCATCGGGCGCACGCTCGCGCTCGACGGGTACGTCGAGGTCCTGCCGTACCCGTTCATGCCGTCGGGTGTGTTCGACCTCTGGGACCTCCCGGCCGACGACGAACGGCGACGTACGGTCAAGGTCCTCAACCCGC
Organism: Gordonia sp. KTR9; assembly: GCF_000143885.2. NCBI lineage: Bacteria > Bacillati > Actinomycetota > Actinomycetes > Mycobacteriales > Gordoniaceae > Gordonia > Gordonia sp. KTR9. The sequence continues at coordinate 3,109,616 of NC_018581.1, read as the reverse complement.
TCGAGTCCGACCGTCCCGAGCTGAACACGACGCTGCTGCCGGGCCTCCTCGAGATGGCGGCCCGCAACATCGCCCGGGGACAGCGCGATCTGTCGCTCTTCACCATCGGACAGGTCGTCGTCGCGGGCGATCACGTGGCCGCGGTGCCGGCGCTCGACGTGACCCGCCGTCCCACCGACGAGGAGATCGCCGCGCTCGACGCCTCCCTGCCGCACCAGCCGCTGCACGTCGGCGTCGTACTCACCGGACTGCGCGATCCGGCCGGACCCTGGGGTCCGGGACGCGCCGCCGACCATCTCGACGCCTTCGAGGCGGCACGCACGATCGGCCGGGCGGCCGGTGTCACCGTCGAGCTCACGGCCGACGATCACCGCCCGTGGCACCCCGGCCGCTGCGCGCGGCTCACGGTCGACGGACGCACGGTCGGATACGCCGGCGAGCTCCACCCCGCGATACTCGAGCGAGCCCATCTGCCCAAGCGAACCTGCGCAGTGGAGATCGACGTCGACGCGCTGCCCCTGGGCGAGAGACTTCCGGCGCCGTCGGTGTCGGTGTTCCCCGCGGTGCTGCAGGACGTCAACGTCGTCGTCGGTGGCGATGTCCCGGCCGCGGACGTCGAGAAGGCGCTGCGTGACGGGGCCGGCGACCTGCTCGAGGACATCGCGCTGTTCGACGTCTTCACCGGCGAGCAGGTCGGCGCGGGGAACAAGTCGTTGACGTTCTCCCTGCGGTTCCGCGCACCCGACCGGACACTCACCGAGGAAGAGGCCAACGAGGCCAAGCTGGCCGCCGTCGATGCCGCAGCCGCCCGGGTGGGGGCCCGACTCCGCTGACAGTCCAGATCCACACCCACCCCTGAGTGAATTCATTTGCACCCTGCTGCATAATGATCCCATGGCTTCGACAAGCTCAACCAGCGGCGAACTGCGCTCGACCAGCGGCGAGAATTCGTCCTCGACCAGTGGCGAGGGTTCGTCCTCAACCAGCGGCGAGGGTTCGTCCTCGACCGGCAGTGCAGGGACATCCTCGACCGGCAAGGTGAAGGTGGCGGTGGCCGGCGCGAGCGGCTACGCGGGTGGCGAGATCCTTCGGCTGCTGTGCGGGCATCCCCGTCTGCGATTCGGTGAGTTCGAGATCGGTGCGCTCACCGCGGGCGGCAACGCCGGGACACTCCTGGGCACCCACCACCCTCATCTGCTCCCGCTAGCCGACCGGGTGCTGCAGGACACGACGCCGGAGATCCTCGCCGGGCACGACGTCGTCTTCCTGGGGTTGCCGCACGGCGCGTCGGCGGTGATCGCCGATGCGCTGCCGCCGACCACGCTCATCATCGACTGCGGTGCGGACTTCCGGCTCCGCGACGCCGGTGAATGGACGTCGTACTACGGCGGCGACCACGCCGGGACCTGGCCGTATGGTCTGCCGGAGCTGCCCGGCAATCGGGAGGTGCTCAAGGATGCGAGTCGGATCGCGGTACCGGGCTGCTATCCGACGGTCTCGATCCTGTCGCTGCTCCCGGCGATCGCCGCGGGCATCGCCGACCCGCACGTGACCGTCGTCGCGGTGAGCGGTGCCTCGGGTGCCGGCCGGTCACCCAAGGTCGATCTCCTGGCGTCCGAGGTCATCGGGTCCGCGCGGGCCTATGGGGTGGGCGGGGTCCACCGGCACACACCGGAGATCTCCCAGGCACTGTCGGCCGCCGCGGACCAGCCGGTGACCGTCTCGTTCACGCCCATCCTCGCCCCGATGGCCCGCGGGATCCTCGCCACGTGCACCGCGCGCACTGCAGCGACCGCCGAGGAGGCCCGCGCGGTGTACGAAAAGGCCTATGCCGACGAGGAATTCGTGCACGTCCTGCCGGAAGGGCGGCTACCCGCCACCGGTTCGGTGATCGGCTCCAACGCCGTACAGCTCGGCGTGACCGTCGACGAACGCGCGCAGACCCTAGTGGTCGTCGGAGCGGTCGACAACCTGACCAAGGGCACCGGCGGTGCCGCCGTCCAATCGATGAACCTGGCTCTGGGTTGGACCGAGAACGAGGGACTGAGCACCGTGGGAGTGGCACCGTGACCGGATCGCACGACACCGACAGCACCGACACCGGGCAGGACCGGATCGAGGGCGGCGCACCCGGCGACCATCCCCGCCTCGTGCGGGGGCAGGGCGTCACCGCACCGCTCGGATTCCGGGCCGCCGGCATCGCCGCCGGGATCAAGGCGTCCGGCGCGCTCGACCTCGCGCTCGTGTTCAACGAGGGTCCCGATCACTCCGCCGCAGGCGTTTTCACCCGCAATCAGGTGAAGGCGGCGCCGGTGCTGTGGTCGCAGCAAGTCCTCACCACCGGCCGGTTGCGCACGGTGATCCTCAACTCCGGCGGCGCGAACGCCTGCACCGGACCGGGCGGATTCCAGGACACCCACAAGACCGCGGAGGCCGTGGCCGACGCGCTCAGCAACTGGGGGACCAGCACCGGTGCGGTCGAGGTCGCAGTGTGCTCCACCGGGCTGATCGGCGACCGGCTGCCGATGGACAAGGTGCTTGCCGGAGTCACCGAGATCGTCCAGGACATGGGCGGCGGCCTGTCCGGCGGGACGGATGCCGCGCACGCGATCATGACCACCGACACCGTGCCCAAACAGGCTGCGCTGCATCATCCGCAGGGGTGGAACGTGGGCGGCATGGGGAAGGGGGCGGGCATGCTCGCGCCGTCGCTGGCGACCATGCTGGTGGTCCTCACGACCGACGCCGCCGCGACCCCCGAGCAACTCGACACCGCCTTGCGCAGGGCGACGGCACGGACCTTCGACCGGCTCGACATCGACGGCTCGTGTTCGACGAACGACACGGTGCTGCTGCTGAGTTCGGGCGCCAGCCAGATCCCGGTCGAGCAGACCGACCTCGACGACGCGGTGTTCGCGGTCTGCGACGATCTCGCCGCCCAGATGATGGCCGACGCCGAGGGCGTCACCAAACGGGTCGTCATCACGGTGATGGGGGCCGATACCGAGGACGACGCGCTGACCGTCGCCCGCGCCGTCGCGCGCGACTCCCTGGTGAAGACCGCCTTGTTCGGGTCGGATCCGAACTGGGGCCGGGTGCTGGCCGCTGTCGGTGCCTCGCCGGTCACGATCGATCCCGACCGGATCGCCGTGTCCTTCAACGGGAGTCCAATGTGCGAGAACGGTTTCGGCGTCGAGGGAGCTCGCGATGTGGACCTGTCGGGTCCGGACATCACCGTCGTCGTCGACCTGAAGCTGGGGGAGTCCGCGGCGAGTGTCCGGACCACTGATCTCTCCCACGCGTACGTCGAAGAGAATTCGGCGTACTCGTCATGAGTGGGACGACATCGGGGGCCCACCCGATCGACCCGGCCGCCGGCCTCGCGAAGGCGAAGGTCCTCGCCGAAGCCCTTCCCGCGCTGCAGCGACTCGCGGGTGCGACCGTCGTCGTCAAGTACGGCGGCAACGCCATGATCGACGACGCGCTGAAGAAGGCGTTCGCGGCGGACATGGTCTTCCTGCGCGCGTGCGGCATGCATCCCGTGGTGGTTCATGGTGGCGGCCCGCAGATCTCGGCGATGCTGAAACGTCTGGGACTCTCCGGTGAGTTCAAGGGCGGTTTCCGGGTGACGACCCCGGAGGTCATGGACGTGGCCCGGATGGTCCTGTTCGGCCAGGTCGGGCGCGAGCTCGTGGGGCTGATCAACTCGCACGGCCCGTACGCGGTCGGCATCACCGGCGAGGACGCCCATCTGTTCACCGCGACGCGCCGCACGGTGCTCGTCGAGGGCGTGCCCACCGACATCGGTCTCGTCGGCGACATCGCGTCGGTCAACACCTCGGCCGTGCTGGACCTCGTGGCCGCCGGCCGTATCCCGGTCGTCTCGACGATCGCGCCGGACCGCGACGGGGTGGTGCACAACATCAACGCCGACACCGCGGCAGGTGCTCTCGCCGAGGCGCTCGGTGCTGCTCGGCTCGTGATGCTGACCGACGTCGAGGGTCTGTACACGGACTGGCCCGACCGCGGGTCCCTGGTGTCCCAGATCGACACGGACACACTGACCGAGCTGATGCCGTCGCTCGACTCCGGCATGGTCCCCAAGATGGAGGCGTGCCTGCGCGCGGTCACCGGCGGCGTCGACCGCGCGCACGTGATCGACGGGCGTGTCGCCCATTCGGTACTGGCCGAACTGTTGACCGAGAGCTCGACCGGCACCACCGTCGTGGTTCCCGAGGAGGACGCATGACCGCTCCACTGCAGCAGCGCTGGACACAGTCGCTGATGAACAACTACGGCACCCCCGCCATCGCCCTCGTCGAGGGTTCGGGAGCGTATGTCACCGACGCCGACGGCAAGCGCTATCTCGATCTCCTCGGCGGGATCGCGGTGAACGCCCTCGGTCATGCGCACCCGGCGATCGTCGACGCAGTGACCACTCAGCTCCAGACGCTGGGGCACGTGTCGAACCTGTACATCGCGCCGCCCGTGGTCGAGCTCGCCGAGAAGTTGCTCGACCGGTTCGGCCACCCGGGTCGCGTCTTCTTCTGCAACTCCGGGACCGAGGCCAACGAGGCCGCGTTCAAGCTCGCCCGGCGGACCGGTCGGCCCGAGATCGTCGCCGCCGAGAAGGCCTTTCACGGCCGGACGATGGGTGCGCTCGCGATGACCGGACAGCCGGCGAAGCGCACGCCGTTCGAACCGATGCCCGCCGGCGTGCGGTTCGTTCCCTACGGAGACGTCGACGCCCTCGACGCGGCGGTCTCCGACCAGACCGCCGCGGTGATCCTCGAGCCGATCCTCGGGGAGGCCGGCGTCGTGGTGCCCCCGGCCGACTATCTGGCGGCCGCACGCCGGATCACCGAGGAGCGCGGCGCACTGCTGATCCTCGACGAGGTGCAGACCGGCGTCGCCCGGACCGGAACGTTCTTCGCCCATCAGCAGGTGGGCGTGGTGCCCGATGTGATGACGCTCGCCAAGGGGCTCGGCGGTGGCCTCCCGATCGGCGCGTGTATCGCCACCGGCCCCGCTGCCGACCTGTTCGAGCCCGGTCAACACGGCACCACCTTCGGCGGCAATCCCGTCAGTGCGGCCGCCGCGCTGGCCGTACTCCAGGTCATCGAGTCCGATGATCTACTCGATTCTGTTGCAGCGGTGGGGAAGTCGATCGCGACCGGTATCGAGGATCTGCAGCACCCGCTGGTGTCCCACGTGCGGGGGTCGGGGCTGTTGCTCGGAGTGGTGCTGACCCAACCGCTCTCGCAGCGCGTCGAGGCCGCGGCCCGGGACGCCGGATTCCTCATCAATGCGCCCGCGCCCGACGTCCTACGCCTGGCCCCACCGCTGATCCTCACCGAGGAGCAGGGACGGGGTTTCGTGCGCGCACTGCCAGAACTGCTCGACACCGCCGCGGCAGCGGCCCTGTCAGACACCGCTGCGGCCGCACACGCCGCCACATCGAACGAGGGGGACAAGCCATGACCAGACACTTCCTGCGCGACGACGATCTGACCCCGGCCGAGCAGGCCGAGGTGCTCGCACTCGCGGCCGAGGTCAAGGCGAAACCGTTCGACTTCCGGCCATTGGAGGGCCCGCGGGGAGTCGGGGTGATCTTCGACAAGAACTCCACCCGAACCCGGTTCTCGTTCGAGGTCGGCATCGCCCAGCTCGGCGGTCACGCGGTCGTCGTCGACGGCCGGACGACGCAGCTGGGGCGCGAGGAGACGCTGGAGGACACCGGTCTCGTCCTGTCCCGCTTCGTCGACGCGATCGTGTGGCGGACGTTCGGGCAGGACCGCTTGGAAGCGCTCTCGTCGACCGCCACCGTGCCCGTGGTCAACGCCCTCTCCGACGAGTTCCACCCGTGCCAGGTGCTCGCCGACCTGCAGACCATCGCCGAGCACAAGGGTGCGCCTGCGGGGCAGACGATGACGTATCTGGGTGACGGTGCCAACAACATGGCGCACTCGCTGGCCCTCGGCGGCGTCACGGCCGGCATGCACGTGATCATCAGCTCGCCGGACGGTTTCCAGCCCGACCCCGTGGTCATCGCGGCCGCCGAGAAGCGCGCCGCGCAGACCGGCGGCTCGGTGAAGCTGGTGACCGATCCCGTCGCCGCCGCGACCGGTGCCGACGTGCTGGTGACCGACACCTGGGTGTCGATGGGGCAGGAGGCCGACGGCAAGGACCGCACGGCGCCGTTCCGGCCGTACCAGATCAACGACGAACTCCTCGCTCATGCCGCGGACGACGCGATCGTGCTGCATTGTCTGCCTGCGCATCGCGGCGACGAGATCACCGCCTCGGTGATCGACGGTCCCCGCAGCGTGGTGTTCGACGAGGCCGAGAACCGCCTGCACGCGCAGAAGGCCCTGCTGATCTGGCTGCTGGACCACCAGTGATCCGGTACCACGAGTGACCGGGGAACGACAGTGAGCGTCGAACCGACCATGACCAGGAATCCACGATGACCGCCGGAGCCGAGCCCTCGGAGAGCCGACTCGCCGCCACCCGCGCGGGGCGACATGCGCGGATCATCGAGATCCTCTCCACGCATCAGGTCCGCAGCCAGTCCGAACTACAGCGGCTGCTCGCCGAGGAGGGCGTCGACGCCACCCAGGCGACGCTGTCGCGCGATCTCGACGAGCTCGGCGCGGTGAAGCTGCGCGCCGCGGACGGCGGCGCCGGTGTCTACGTGGTGCCCGAAGACGGTTCGCCCGTCCGCGGGGTGTCCGGCGGGACCGACCGGCTCGGCAGGCTCGTCTCTGACCTGTTGGTGTCGACCGACAGCAGCGGCAACCTCGCGGTGCTGCGAACGCCCCCGGGTGCCGCGCACTATCTCGCGGCCGCGCTCGACCGGGCACGCCTGCCCGACGTCGTCGGGACGATCGCCGGGGACGACACGATCTTCGTGGTGGCACGCGAACCGCTCGACGGAGCCGAACTCGCCCGCCGGATCGAGGGCCTCGTGTAGCCGTCCCCTCATCCATGTCCGGTTCCGCCCCCCATGGCGGACAGACCACACCAACCACAACAGACGAGACGCCGCCAACCGAGACCCGGACGGTGGCGTCGGAACACCGGGGCCGATGATGGACTCGGTCAACGCGCAGAACAGGAGCTTCACCTCATGGCAGAACGTGTCGTACTCGCATATTCGGGCGGCCTGGACACCTCGGTCGCGATCAGCTGGATCCAGAAGGAGACCGGCAAGGAGGTCGTCGCCGTGGCGCTCGACCTCGGCCAGGGTGGCGAGGACATGGAGGTCATCCGTCAGCGTGCACTCGACTGCGGCGCGGTCGAGGCCGTCGTGGTCGACGCCCGCGACGAGTTCGCCGACGAGTACTGCCTCGGCGCCATCACCTCGAACGCGCTCTACATGGACCGTTACCCGCTCGTCTCGGCGCTGTCCCGCCCGCTGATCGCCAAGCACCTGGTCACCGCGGCCCGTGATCACGGCGGCACCGTCGTCGCCCACGGATGCACCGGCAAGGGCAACGATCAGGTCCGCTTCGAGGTGGGCTTCGCGACCCTGGCGCCCGATCTGCAGGTCCTCGCGCCGGTCCGCGACTACGCGTGGACCCGCGAGAAGGCCATCGCCTTCGCCGGGGAGAACGACATCCCGATCAACGTGACCAAGAAGTCGCCCTTCTCGATCGACCAGAACGTGTGGGGTCGCGCCGTGGAGACCGGTTTCCTCGAGGACCTGTGGAACGCGCCGACCAAGGATGTCTACGACTACACCGAAGACCCCACGGTCAACTGGAACTCGCCCGACGAGGTCATCATCGGCTTCGACAAGGGCCGCCCGGTCAGCATCGACGGCCGGCCGGTGAGTGTGCTCGAGGCGATCCAGGAACTCAACCGCCGTGCCGGAGCCCAGGGCGTCGGACGCCTCGATGTCGTCGAGGACCGACTGGTGGGCATCAAGAGCCGTGAGGTGTACGAGGCTCCCGGCGCGATGGTCCTCATCCGCGCGCACGAGGAGCTGGAGCACGTCACCGTGGAGCGCGAGCTCGGCCGCTACAAGCGCGGCACCGATCAGAAGTGGGCCGAGCTGGTCTACGACGGTCTGTGGTTCTCGCCGCTGAAGCGGTCGCTGGACGCCTTCGTCGCCTCGACGCAGGAGCACGTCACCGGCGAGATCCGACTGACCCTGCACGGCGGCACGATCGCGGCCACGGGTCGTCGCAGCTCGGAGTCGCTCTACGACTTCAACCTCGCCACCTACGACGAGGGCGACACCTTCGACCAGTCCGCGGCGCGCGGCTTCGTCGAACTGCACGGCCTGTCGTCGAAGATCGCCGCGAAGCGGGACCTGAATCTGTGAGTGCGGGCACCGGCGGCGGTACCGGCCCGGAGACCGGTGGGACGACCAACCAGGGTTCGCTCTGGGGCGGTCGTTTCGCCGGTGGACCGGCCGAGGCGATGGCCGCGCTGAGCAAGTCGACTCATTTCGATTGGGCGCTGGCCCCTTTCGACATCGAGGCCTCCAAGGCGCATGCCCGGGTGCTGAACAGCGCCGGGTTGCTCACCGATGACGACCTCGTCGGCATGCTCGACGGGCTCGATCGCCTTGCCGCCGATGTCGCCGACGGCAGTTTCGGGCCCGCGGAGTCCGACGAGGACGTCCACGGCGCCCTCGAGCGCGGCCTGATCGAGCGGGTCGGTCCCGAACTCGGCGGCCGGCTGCGGGCGGGGCGGTCCCGCAACGACCAGGTCGCCACCCTGTTCCGGATGTGGCTGCGTGCCGCCATGCGTCGGGTCGCGCTCGGCCTGCTCGACGTCGTCGACGCGCTGACCGCCCAGGCGGCGGCGCATCCCGATGCGATCATGCCGGGCAAGACGCACCTGCAGGCCGCGCAGCCGGTGTTGCTCGGTCACCATCTGCTCGCGCACGCGCAACCCCTGTTGCGCGACATCGACCGGCTCGCCGATGCGGATCGTCGAACCGCGGTGTCGCCGTACGGTTCCGGCGCACTCGCCGGCTCCTCGCTGGGCCTCGACCCGGCGGCGATCGCGGCCGACCTCGGCTTCGACGGGCCTGCCGAGAACTCGATCGACGCCACCTCCGCGCGCGACTTCGCCGCGGAGGCCGCCTTCGTCTTCGCGATGATCGCGGTCGATCTCTCCCGGTTGTCCGAAGAGGTGATCATCTGGAGCACACCGGAATTCGGCTACGTCACGCTGGCCGACGCATGGTCCACCGGCAGCTCGATCATGCCGCAGAAGAAGAACCCGGACGTCGCCGAGCTCATGCGCGGCAAGGCCGGTCGACTCATCGGTGACCTGACCGGACTGCTGGCCACGCTGAAGGCGCAGCCGCTGGCGTACAACCGGGACCTCCAGGAGGACAAGGAACCGGTCTTCGACGCGGTGGCGCAGCTGGAACTGTTGCTGCCGGCGGTGACCGGACTGGTCGCGACACTGGAGTTCCACACCGACCGCATGGCGGAACTCGCCCCCGCGGGCTTCACCCTCGCCACCGACATCGCCGAATGGATGGTCCGAGAGGGCGTGCCGTTCCGCGTGGCCCACGAGGCCGCGGGCGCCTGCGTCCGCGAAGCGGAATCACGCGGTGTCGGCCTGGACGAGCTCGACGACGCGACGCTGGCGGGTGTCCATCCGGCGCTGACGCCGGCGGTGCGGGAGGTCCTGACGGTGCGCGGTTCGGTGGAATCGCGCAACGCACACGGCGGTACCGCGCCCGGACAGGTGCGGCGACAGATCGAGGTCGTGACGGCCGCGACCACCGATCTTCGAACACGCTGGACCGCTGGGCCCGGCGGGCGTCGCTGATCCCGCCCGACTGGGTACAGTGACCTGAGTCACCGACTCGTCGGTGAGTCCGGGAACACCGACGACTGGAGGATCGACACGATGGCGGTGTGGGACGGGGGCCCCGATCTCGCGGGGATGGTCGGCAGGGTGCTGGCCACCGCGCAGAACGGTCTGGAGGTGTTGCGCTTCGGCGGGCTGGAGACCGGTACCGAGCCGGCGCCCTTCGCGGTGGTCGAGACGCACAAGATGTTCAAGCTTCGGCGGTACTTCCCGAACGATCCGTCGACCGGCCCGAACATCGTTCTGGTGCCGCCGATGATGGTGTCCGCCAACGTCTATGACGTGACCGAGCACAACGGTGCCGTGTCGATCCTGCACCGCAACGGCATCACACCGTGGGTCGTCGACTTCGGCTCGCCGGACTCCGAAGAGGGCGGGATGGAGCGCAATCTCGCCGACCACGTGGTCGCCATCAGTCGGGCGATCGACCTGATCGTCGAGGCGACCGGGCGCGACATCCATCTGGCCGGGTACTCCCAGGGCGGGATGTTCGCGTACCAGACCGCGGCGTATCGCAGATCCAAGGGGATCGCGAGCCTGATCACTTTCGGTAGCCCGGTCGACGTGCTCGCCGCACTGCCCCTGGGGCTGCCCGCGGGACTGGTGGCACCGGCCGCCGAATTCCTGGCGGACAAGGCGTTCTCGCGCAATCTCTGGGTGCGGGATTGGATGGCACGCACCGGATTCCAGCTGTTGGACCCGGTGAAGACGGTCCGCAGCCGCATCGATTTCCTGCGTCGCCTGCACGACCGCGAGGCGCTGCTGCCCCGCGAGGACCAGCGCCGGTTCCTCGAAGCCGACGGCTGGGTCGCGTGGTCGGGGCCGGCGATCGCCGAACTGCTGCGGCAGTTCGTCGCGCACAACCGGATGGTGTCCGGGGGCTTCGTGATCAACGGTGATCTGGTCTCTCTCGCCGAGATCACCTGCCCGGTCCTCGCGTTCGTCGGCGATGCCGACGACATCGGGCAGCCCGCGGCGGTGCGGGGCATCGTCCGGGCCGCGCCCGACGCGGAGGTCTACGAATCGACCCTGCCGGTCGGACATTTCGGACTCGTGGTCGGCAGCGCGGCCGGTGAGCACACCTGGCCGACGACCTCCGACTGGGTGAACTGGATCTCCGACAACGGTCCGCGCCCCGAACTCGTCTCCGAGATGTCGCTCGTGGAGCCGGGGCACGGCGGCGGGGTCAGCCTGTCCTCGCGCATCACGCACGGAATGGGCTCGGTGGCCGACGCCGGGACCGCCGCCTCGCGCGAGCTGCTCGGTCTGGCCAACTCCCTGCAACGGACCTCGCGGGCGGTGGCCTCGGAGTCGGTGCGGACCGTGCCCCGGCTGTTCCGGCTGGGACAGATCCAGAGCGGGACGCGCATCTCGCTCTCGAAGCTCATGGCCGAGAACACCAAACGCGGCGGCGACAGCGAGCTGTTCCTGTTCGAGAACCGCGTGCTCACCCACGCACAGGTCAATGCGCGCATCGACAACGTGGTCGCGGGTCTGGTCGACTGCTGCATCCGTCCGGGCCAGCACATCGGCGTCCTGATGGACACCCGGCCCAGCGCGCTGGTCGTGATCGCCGCGTTGTCCCGCCTGGGTGCGGTGGCGGTGCTGCTCGCCGCGGACGCCGACGTCCGCGAGATGATGCGGCTCGCCGACAGTTCGGTGATCGTCACCGATCCCACGAATCTCGACCTCGCGACCGCTGCCTCGGATCGGGTTCTGGTGCTCGGCGGTGGAAGTGGCGATTCCCGCGCCATCGAGGGTGCCGATGGGACGTCGATCGTCGACATGGAGCGCATCGACCCCGACGAGGTCGTGATGCCGACCTGGTACCGGCCCGATCCCGGGCTCGCGGGCGATCTCGCATTCATCCTGTTCAGCCGGGCGTACGGCAAACTCGTCCCGTGGCCGGTGACCAACCACCGGTTCGCGATGTCGGCCTTCGGTGCGGCGTCGGCGGCGGCGCTCACCGACCGCGACACCGTGTACTGCCTGCCACCGCTGCACCACGCGTCGGGACTGCTCACCACGCTGGGCGCGACCGTGGTCGGACGGTCGCGGATCGCGCTGTCGAACGGCATCGATCCAGCGAACTTCTCGGTGGAGGTACAGCGCTACGGCATCACGGTCGTGTCGTACACGTGGTCGATGCTCAGCGGCATCGTGCGCGATCCCGATTTCCACATCAACCAGCACAACCCGATCCGGTTGTTCATGGGCTCGGGCATGTCGGCGGGACTGTGGGAGGACGTGTGCTCGAGCTTCCCTCGGGCGCGGATCCTCGAGTTCTTCGCGACCGCCGACGGTTCGGCGATCCTCGCGAACGTGTCCGGGGACAAACTGTCCTCCGTCGGCCGGCCGTTGCCGGAGACCAATCCGGTCGAGGTCGCGGCCTACGACATCGTCGGCGACCGGTTGCTCATCGACGACTCGGGCTTCGTCCGCCGGGCGGAGACGGGGGAGCCGGGTCTGCTCCTGGCCAAGGCGAAGCACAAGTTCGACACCAACGGGACGGTGTTGCGCGACGTCTTCACGACTCGTGACCGGTGGGAGGTGTCGGGACATCTGTTCGTGCGCGACGCCGACGGAGACCTGTACTTCCTCGGTGCGACAGACCGGGTGATCCGGACCGCTGACGGGCCGGTGTTCATCCCCCCGCTCACCCACGCACTGTCGCGGCTCAAGAGTGTCGACCAGGTCGTCGTGTACGGCGTCGGCGAACCCGGACACCAGGTCGTGGTCGCAGCGATGACCCTGCGTCCCGACGCGAAACCGGACTCGCTCACGGTCACGCAGCTGCGGATCGCGCTGGGGGAGTACCGCGCCGACGCCCGGCCGCACCTCATCCACGTCGTCGACGACATCCCGCAGTCGGCGTCCTTCCGTCCGCTGAGCACCGGCCTGGTCGAGGACGGACTGCCGAAACCGGGTGCGCGCGTCTGGTATCGCGACGAGGAGGGGCGTTACCGCAGGTACACCCGCACCGTGGCCGGCAAACTGGACTGGGCCGGGTCGCGGACGAGCGATGCCCTAGGGTGATCGGGGTGACGACACGCGCTGAGGCCATCGACCCGATCGTGCGCGAACGACTGGCCTGCCCGCAGGACCACGGTCCGCTGATCAACGCCGGCGACGAGCTCTACAACCCGCGGTTGCACGTCGCGTACCGCATCGACTCCGACGGAATCCCGGTGATGCTGATCGACGAGGCGCGCGCGGTCGACGACGCCGAGCACGAACGCATCGTCGCCTCGCAGTAGTCGCCGATCGGGGGTCTCTCGTCGGATGACAAGATCGAGGGGTGAGTGCTGACAACGCCGAACCCCCCGAGTCGACTGACGTCCCCGCAACCGTCGACATCCTCGACGAGCTCCGGTGGCGTGGGCTGATCGCTCAGTCCACCGATCTAGGCGCCCTGGGTGATGCGCTGGCGAACGGGCCGGTCACCTTGTACGCGGGGTTCGATCCGACGGCGGCAAGTCTCCACGCCGGTCACCTGGTCCCCTTGCTGACCCTCAAGCGGTTCCAGCTCGCGGGCCATCGGCCGATCGTCCTCGCCGGAGGTGCCACCGGCCTGATCGGTGACCCCCGTGACGTGGGGGAGCGGACCATGAACTCGCCCGACGTCGTCGCCGAGTGGGCCGGACGCATCGATGCCCAGCTCCGACGATTCGTCGACATCGAGGACACGCCCACGGGTGCCGTGGTGGTCAACAACCTGGACTGGACCGGTGAGCTGTCGGCGATCGAGTTCCTGCGCGACCTCGGTAAGCACTTCTCGGTGAACGTGATGCTCGCCCGCGACACGGTCAAGCGACGCCTCGAGGCCGACGGCATGAGCTATGCCGAGTTCAGCTACCTCCTCCTGCAATCGAACGACTTCGTCGAGCTCCACCGCCGGTACGGCTGTGTCCTGCAGATCGGTGGCTCCGACCAGTGGGGGAACATCGTCGGCGGTGTGGACCTGGCCCGACGTCTCGACGGCTCGGCGCTGCACGCCCTGACGGTTCCCCTCGTGACGTCGTCGGACGGGAAGAAGTTCGGCAAATCGACCGGCGGTGGCAGCCTGTGGCTCGACCCCGAGCTGACGAGCCCCTACTCCTGGTACCAGTACTTCGTGAACACCGCCGACGCCGATGTCGTCCGCTACCTGCGGTGGTTCACCTTCCTCGGGCGGGAGGAGATCGACGAACTCGAGCGCGCGACCGTCGAGACCCCGCATCTTCGGCGCGCGCAACGAGCACTCGCTGCCGAGATGACGACCCTGATCCACGGCAAGGCCAACACGGATGCGGTGGAGCTGGCCAGCCAGGCGCTCTTCGGAAGGGCCGAGCTCGACGAACTCGACGAGGGCACGCTTGCCGCGGCAGTCCGGGAGACCTCGATCGCCGAATACCCCGAGACACGTCCGACCATCATCGAGTTGCTCGTCGACACGAAGCTCTCGGAGAGCAACAAGGCTGCCCGTCGCGCGGTCTCGGAGGGCGGCGCGTACGTGAACAACACCAAGATCACGGACCCGGAGTGGCAGCCGGCGGACGCCGACCTGCTCCACGGACGGTGGTTGGTGGTCCGTCGCGGCAAGAAGAGTTTCGCCGGCGCCAGACTAGGCCGCTGACCAGGCGATTTGACGCGTTGTTCGCGCCTGTGTAACTTAATCGACGCACCGCAGAGAGCAACTCCCCCGGAGCCGCAAGCCCCGGGGAAGCCGAAGTGCCCGAGCCACTCGCTCGGGCCGCCTGTGCGGGGCCACTCCCGAGAACGAGATCGCGAGCGTTCAGCGCGCTCTGGGGAGAGCTCATCGGAGCCGGCTTCATACCGAAGACGTCTGGTGGGTGTGTGTTCTTTGAGAACTCGATAGTGTGTTGGTGGATTGTTTGATGCCATTTATTGTGGCGTCGAATGGTTTGCTTAGATGTGTGTCACGCGGCTTCAAGTCGTGTGACGCTGATGAGTTTATTTTTTGATGCCAGTTTTTTTGAGGATTATATTGGTCAGGTTTTGCTTTCCTGATTTTTGTTGAAACGCTGGCCCTCTTGTGGGGGTTGGTTTTGTTTCGCTGTTTTTTCATGGAGAGTTTGATCCTGGCTCAGGACGAACGCTGGCGGCGTGCTTAACACATGCAAGTCGAACGGAAAGGCCCAGCTTGCTGGGTACTCGAGTGGCGAACGGGTGAGTAACACGTGGGTGATCTGCCCTGCACTCTGGGATAAGCCTGGGAAACTGGGTCTAATACCGGATATGACCAACTGTCGCATGGTGGTTGGTGGAAAGCTTTTGCGGTGTGGGATGGGCCCGCGGCCTATCAGCTTGTTGGTGGGGTAATGGCCTACCAAGGCGACGACGGGTAGCCGACCTGAGAGGGTGATCGGCCACACTGGGACTGAGACACGGCCCAGAC
Organism: Gordonia sp. KTR9; assembly: GCF_000143885.2. NCBI lineage: Bacteria > Bacillati > Actinomycetota > Actinomycetes > Mycobacteriales > Gordoniaceae > Gordonia > Gordonia sp. KTR9. Next base: position 3,094,378 of record NC_018581.1, on the reverse strand, counting down.
TCCTACGGGAGGCAGCAGTGGGGAATATTGCACAATGGGCGCAAGCCTGATGCAGCGACGCCGCGTGAGGGATGACGGCCTTCGGGTTGTAAACCTCTTTCACCAGGGACGAAGCGTGAGTGACGGTACCTGGAGAAGAAGCACCGGCCAACTACGTGCCAGCAGCCGCGGTAATACGTAGGGTGCGAGCGTTGTCCGGAATTACTGGGCGTAAAGAGCTCGTAGGCGGTTTGTCGCGTCGTCTGTGAAATTCTGCAACTCAATTGTAGGCGTGCAGGCGATACGGGCAGACTTGAGTACTACAGGGGAGACTGGAATTCCTGGTGTAGCGGTGAAATGCGCAGATATCAGGAGGAACACCGGTGGCGAAGGCGGGTCTCTGGGTAGTAACTGACGCTGAGGAGCGAAAGCGTGGGTAGCGAACAGGATTAGATACCCTGGTAGTCCACGCCGTAAACGGTGGGTACTAGGTGTGGGTTCCTTTTCACGGGATCCGTGCCGTAGCTAACGCATTAAGTACCCCGCCTGGGGAGTACGGCCGCAAGGCTAAAACTCAAAGGAATTGACGGGGGCCCGCACAAGCGGCGGAGCATGTGGATTAATTCGATGCAACGCGAAGAACCTTACCTGGGTTTGACATACACCAGACGCGGCTAGAGATAGTCGTTCCCTTGTGGTTGGTGTACAGGTGGTGCATGGCTGTCGTCAGCTCGTGTCGTGAGATGTTGGGTTAAGTCCCGCAACGAGCGCAACCCTTGTCCTGTATTGCCAGCGGGTTAAGCCGGGGACTTGCAGGAGACTGCCGGGGTCAACTCGGAGGAAGGTGGGGATGACGTCAAGTCATCATGCCCCTTATGTCCAGGGCTTCACACATGCTACAATGGCTGGTACAGAGGGCTGCGATACCGTGAGGTGGAGCGAATCCCTTAAAGCCAGTCTCAGTTCGGATTGGGGTCTGCAACTCGACCCCATGAAGTCGGAGTCGCTAGTAATCGCAGATCAGCAACGCTGCGGTGAATACGTTCCCGGGCCTTGTACACACCGCCCGTCACGTCATGAAAGTCGGTAACACCCGAAGCCGGTGGCCTAACCCCTTGTGGGAGGGAGCTGTCGAAGGTGGGATCGGCGATTGGGACGAAGTCGTAACAAGGTAGCCGTACCGGAAGGTGCGGCTGGATCACCTCCTTTCTAAGGAGCACACAACAACACTCATTACGTGGCCGATTGTGTCGCGGTGAGTGTGTGTTCGAGGGTGAAACATCAAACACGCCACGCAACGGTGCCGGCCTTCAATGGGCGGGTGCCAGTGGTGAGCTTTCCGGGTGACCGGTATGTTGCTGCCAACACGCTATCGGGGTTCTGAGAGAACACACGTTTTCTCTGGGCTGATCGTTGAGACGCCGTGCTGAGGCATCCTGTGATGGGGTGTGGAGCGGCGGACCGGTGGTCGGTGTGTGTTGTTTGAGAAGTGCATAGTGGATGCGAGCATCTTTATTTCAAACCAACTTTTGTTGGTCTGTGATTTAGCAGAAAATGATTTGTTTGTTGTGGTGATGTCTACATTCGGTCCTCGCGGCGTGACTCTTAGGGGTTGTGTGGTGGGGGTTGTTTGTAGGTGTTGTTGTAAGTGTGTAAGGGCGTTCGGTGGATGCCTTGGTACCAGGAGCCGATGAAGGACGTGGTAGGCCGCGATAGTCCTCGGGGAGTTGTCAAACGAGCTGTGATCCGAGGGTGTCCGAATGGGGAAACCCAGCACGAGTGATGTCGTGTTACCACCAGCTGAATGTATAGGCTGTGTGGGGGGAACGTGGGGAAGTGAAACATCTCAGTACCCATAGGAAGAGAAAACAATTGTGATTCCGTGAGTAGTGGCGAGCGAAAGCGGATGAGGCTAAACCATGCGCATGTGATACCGGGTAGGGGTTGTGTGTGTGGGGTTGTGGGGTTCGTCTTCTTCCATCTGCCTGTGGAAGCGTGAGTCAGAAAATCGTGTGTTAGGTGAAGTGGCCTGGAATGGTCTGCCGTAGTCGGTGAGAGTCCGGTAGCTGAAAACACATGGTCTTGCGTGACGGTGTCCCCAAGTAGCAGCGGGCTCGTGGAATCTGCTGTGAATCTGCCGGGACCACCCGGTAAGCCTGAATACTTCCTGGTGACCGATAGCGGACTAGTACCGTGAGGGAAAGGTGAAAAGTACCCCGGGAGGGGAGTGAAATAGTACCTGAAACCGGACGCTTACAATCCGTCAAAGCCTGCGCACCCTTGTGGTGGTGGGTGATGGCGTGCCTTTTGAAGAATGAGCCTGCGAGTTAGTGCTCGGTGGCGAGGTTAACCCGTGTGGGGTAGCCGTAGCGAAAGCGAGTCTGAATAGGGCGTTTGAGTCGCCGGGTCTAGACCCGAAGCGGAGTGATCTACCCATGGCCAGGGTGAAGCGTCGGTAAGACGTCGTGGAGGCCCGAACCCACTTCAGTTGAAAATGGAGGGGATGAGTTGTGGGTAGGGGTGAAAGGCCAATCAAACTCCGTGATAGCTGGTTCTCCCCGAAATGCATTTAGGTGCAGCGTCACATGTTTCTTACTGGAGGTAGAGCTACTGGATGGCCGATGGGCCCCACAGGGTTACTGACGTCAGCCAAACTCCGAATGCCGGTAAGTGAGAGTGTGGCAGTGAGACTGCGGGCGATAAGGTTCGTAGTCGAGAGGGAAACAGCCCAGATCGCCGGCTAAGGCCCCTAAGCGTGTACTAAGTGGAAAAGGATGTGGGGTCGCGAAGACAACCAGGAGGTTGGCTTAGAAGCAGCCACCCTTGAAAGAGTGCGTAATAGCTCACTGGTCAAGTGATCCTGCGCCGACAATGTAGCGGGGCTCAAGTACACCGCCGAAGCCGCGGCACTCACATTTAGCCCGTCGGAGCCTTACGGGGTTCCGGCCAGGTGTGTGGGTGGGTAGGGGAGCGTCCTGCATCCGTGGAAGCTACAGAGTGATCTAGTGGTGGAGGGTGTGGGAGTGAGAATGCAGGCATGAGTAGCGAAAGCAGAGTGAGAAACTCTGCCGCCGAATGACCAAGGGTTCCTGGGCCAGGCTAATCCGCCCAGGGTGAGTCGGGACCTAAGGCGAGGCCGACAGGCGTAGTCGATGGACAACGGGTTGATATTCCCGTACCCGTGTATCCGCGCCCATGCTGAATCAGTTGTACTAACCATCCTGATCCTCACGAGAGTGCCTTCGGGTGCCGAGTTGGGGTGATGCATGGGACCTTGGCTGGTAGTAGGCAAGCGATGGGGTGACGCAGGAAGGTAGTGGGGCCAGTCAGTGGTTGTACTGGTGTAAGCCTGTAGGGCGAGCGATAGGCAAATCCGTCGTTCATGAAGCCTGAGAGGTGATGCGTAGCCGTTGCGGTGAATTCCATGATCCTATGCTGCCGAGAAAAGCCTCTAGTGAGTTGGTACACGGCCCGTACCCCAAACCAACACAGGTGGTCAGGTAGAGAATACTAAGGCGATCGAGAGAACTGTGGTTAAGGAACTCGGCAAAATGCCCCCGTAACTTCGGGAGAAGGGGGACCCATCCTGGTGACGGCATTTACTGTCTGAGCTGGTGTGGGTCGCAGAGACCAGAGAGAAGCGACTGTTTACTAAAAACACAGGTCCGTGCGAAGTCGTAAGACGATGTATACGGACTGACGCCTGCCCGGTGCTGGAAGGTTAAGAGGACCGGTTAGTCACTTTGGTGGCGAAGCTGAGAATTTAAGCCCCAGTAAACGGCGGTGGTAACTATAACCATCCTAAGGTAGCGAAATTCCTTGTCGGGTAAGTTCCGACCTGCACGAATGGCGTAACGACTTCTCTGCTGTCTCAACCACAGACTCGGCGAAATTGCAGTACGAGTAAAGATGCTCGTTACGCGCGGCAGGACGAAAAGACCCCGGGACCTTCACTATAGCTTGGTATTGGTGTTCGGTTCGGTTTGTGTAGGATAGGTGGGAGACTGTGAAGTGGGCACGCCAGTGTTCATGGAGTCGTTGTTGAAATACCACTCTGATCGTATTGGACTTCTAACCTCGGACCCTGATCGGGTTCAGGGACAGTGCCTGGTGGGTAGTTTAACTGGGGCGGTTGCCTCCTAAAAGGTAACGGAGGCGCCCAAAGGTTCCCTCAGCCTGGTTGGCAATCAGGTGTTGAGTGTAAGTGCACAAGGGAGCTTGACTGTGAGACGTACATGTCGAGCAGGGACGAAAGTCGGGACTAGTGATCCGGCACCGGCAAGTGGAAGCGGTGTCGCTCAACGGATAAAAGGTACCCCGGGGATAACAGGCTGATCTTCCCCAAGAGTCCATATCGACGGGATGGTTTGGCACCTCGATGTCGGCTCGTCGCATCCTGGGGCTGGAGTAGGTCCCAAGGGTTGGGCTGTTCGCCCATTAAAGCGGCACGCGAGCTGGGTTTAGAACGTCGTGAGACAGTTCGGTCTCTATCCGCCGCGCGCGTAAGAAACTTGAGGAAACCTGTCCCTAGTACGAGAGGACCGGGACGGACGAACCTCTGGTGTGCCAGTTGTCCCGCCAGGGGCACTGCTGGTTAGCTACGTTCGGAAGGGATAACCGCTGAAAGCATCTAAGCGGGAAGCCTGTTCCAAGATGAGGTTTCTCACCCCCTTTGCGGGGTTAAGGCCCCCTACAGACCATGGGGTTGATAGGCCAGAACTGTACGCACAGCAATGTGTTCAGGTGACTGGTACTAATCGGCCGAGGACTTACCAACAACACCCACAACATCACCACAAACCTATTCTTTGGTTTCTGGTTGTGTTCGCATCCACTATGTACTTCTGAAACAACACATGAGGCTATAAATAAGCAATCGTGTGTGGTTGTTTCACAAAGTTACGGCGGCTATAGCGGAGGGGAAACGCCCGGCCCCATTCCGAACCCGGAAGCTAAGCCCTCCAGCGCCGATGGTACTGCACCTTAATCAGTGTGGGAGAGTAGGACACCGCCGAACACAACTTCAGAAAGGCCCCGTATTCGATGAATTTCTTTCGTCGGATACGGGGCCTTTCTCATGCGTCCGCCCATGCCGGCGTCGTCGCCGAGTGGCATCCAGCAAGGTTCGAGAGCATAGATTGGCAGCTATGAGTGATCGTGATCGTCCGCGCCGCGAGGGCCGCGGACAGCGGGACACGCGTGGACAGCGAGACGGTGGCCGAGGCGGCCGTCCTGATCGTCCGGGGCGTGACCGGGCGTCTGACCGTGGCAGCCGTCAGCCCGGGCCGCCGCTACCCGACGACGTGGCAGCCTCGGATCTCGATCCCGAGGTGCGTCGTGACCTGCTGACACTCGACAAGGCCAACGCCGAGATCGTCGCGCGGCACCTGGTGATGGTGTCGCGGATCCTGCTCGAGGATCCCGCTCAGGCGCTGGAGCACGCACGCGCAGCCCGCGCCCGCGCCTCCCGGGTCGGCGTGGTCCGGGAGACCGTCGGCATCGCCGCCTACAACGCCGGCGAATGGCAGGAAGCCGCGACGGAACTCCGGGCCGCCAAACGCATCACCGGCAATTCCGCCCTGCTGCCGCTCATCGCGGACAGCGAACGTGGTCTCGGGCGCCCCGAACGTGCCGTCGAGATCGCCCGAGGTGACGAGGGCCGGTCACTGACGGGTGAAGACGCCACGGAGATGCGGATCGTCGAAGCGGGCGCCCGGATGGACCTCGGCGAGCCCGAGAAGGCCGTCGTCACCCTGCAGGCGGAGAATCTCAAGCCAGGGCAGCTCGGCACGGGTCCGGCTCGCCTCTTCTACGCGTATGCCTCCGCGCTCGAGTCGGCCGGTCGCCGGGACGATGCGATCACCTGGTTCATGAACGCCGCGGCAGCCGACGTCGACGATGTCACCGACGCCGAGGACCGCCTCACCGAACTGGCCAACGACGATCAGCCCGCTCAGGGCGTGTCGGTGAACGGAGCGTCAGCGGGTGGCGACGCGCAGGCGGCGCCGGTGCCGGGCGTCGAACACGACGTCGAGCAACAACCGCTGTCGGAGTCGCCGGCGCCGGCCGAGGACTCGTCTGGCGACGCCGCCGCGAGCGATTCGTCCGCCGAGTCGGTTGCACCTGCCGTCGCGATCGAGCATGTCGAGACCCAGAACGACGAGGCCGAGAACATCGAGACCGTTCCGGGTACCGCAGACCTGTCGCAGACCTCGACTCCGGTCGACACAGCCGTGCACGCGGACGAGGCCGGCCCCGTTGTCGAACCGGAAGTGGACCGCGAGACCACCGACGTGGTCGTCTCCGAGTCGACGATCGTCGAAGGCGTGCCGAACCCTCTGACTGCTTTGGCGGACTCGTCGGAGTCGCGGGCTCCGGCCGCGCCCACCGCCGACGGTCCGGCCGATTCCGTCACCCTCGTCGATCGTCACGACGCACTGCTCCTTGATCTGGACGGCACCGTGTTCGCCGGGCACCACGCTCTGCCCAACGCTCTCGCCGCGCTGGCTCGGCTGGCCATACCGCGGTTCTTCGTGACCAACAACGCGAGTCGTCGTCCGTCCGAGGTGGCCGCCCATCTCCGCGAACTCGGATTCGAGGCGACCGACGACCTCGTCGTGACGAGTGCGCAGTCGGGTGCCCGGCTGCTGTCCGAGCATCTGGAACCGGGATCGCGTGCCCTGGTGATCGGTACCGACGGCCTCGCGCAAGAGGTGCGCGAGGTCGGCGTCGGGGTGACACGAAGTGCCGATGACCGGCCCGCCGCGGTGATCCAGGGGCACTCACCGGACACCGGGTGGGCGCAGCTGTCCGAGGCCGCGCTCGCGATCCGGGCCGGTGCGCTGTGGATCGCGACGAACGTCGACGCCACCCTGCCCTCTGAGCGGGGACTGCTGGTGGGGAACGGCTCCATGGTCGCCGCGCTGCGTAACGCGACGGGTAAGGAGCCCCTGGTGGCGGGCAAGCCGGCCGCGCCGTTGATGGCCGACGCGATCGCGCGCGCACGTGCGAGTGCACCGCTCGTCGTCGGGGATCGGCTCGACACCGACATCGAGGGCGGACACGCCGTCGGTATCGAGAGTGCTCTGGTGCTGACCGGCGTGAGCACCGTCGACGATCTGCTGGCGGCTCCGCCGGAGCAGCGGCCCACCTACGTTCTGGACGATCTCGCGGGCCTGTTCGTCGACATCGACGCCGTGCGCGTGTCCGACCAACCCGGGTGGGACGTCGAGGTGGACGGTTCGACGGTGCGGGTCGCCGGTTCGGGTGCGGAGGCGGGTCTGGTGCCCGCGCTCGCGGCGGCCGTCTGGGAAGCGGTCGATGCCGGGTCGGCGGATCCGGACGAGTTGCGGGTTGTCGCGGAGGGAACCGCACGGGCCAAGCTCGAATCCCTCGGTGTCACACTCGTCGGCTAGCGTGGTGCACGATGAATCACCCGACCGCTTCCCCGGCTGACCCAGGACCGTCCCGGCCCACCCCGGGTGCGATGCCGCGTCGGCAGTTCGATCCGGTAGCCGACGGGTTCGGGGCGGCTGGTGACGTGGGCGAGCTGCCCGACGTGGAGGCCGAGGTCACCGGGATACTCGCGCAGGTCGACGAGATCCGAGAGTCGGTGGGCGACACGTTCTCCCTTGCGGCACTCGAACGTCAGGCCGGGCTCCTCGAGCAGGCCCACGACTCGCTCACCGCGGCCCTCGACGCCGTCGACCGACGATGACCCCGAGCGGGGCGCAGTCGTCGGTGGAAGAACGGTCCTGAGCATGGCGACCAGAGCACGGCTCGATGCCGAACTCGTCCGTCGCGGTCTCGCGCGCTCACGCGAGCAGGCGCGTGAACTCGTCGATGCCGGTTCGGTTTGGGTGAACGGGACCGTCGCGTCGAAGGCGGCCACCGGCGTCACCCGCGACACTCCGATCGTCGTCGACGAGGGTCCACGAGACGACTGGGCGTCACGGGGTGCGCACAAACTACTCGGTGCACTCGACGCCTTCGAGCCGCAGGGACTCGTGGTCGAGGGACGTCGATGCCTCGACGCCGGCGCGTCCACCGGGGGATTCACAGATGTACTGCTCCGGCGCGGCGCCCGTGAGGTGGTCGCCGCGGATGTCGGTTACGGACAGCTCATCTGGCGGTTGCAGAACGACGATCGCGTCGTGGTCCACGACCGGACCAACGTCCGACATCTCGAGCCCGAGTCCATCGGAGGTCCGGTCGACGTCGTGGTCGCCGACCTGTCGTTCATCTCGCTCGGGCTGGTGCTCCCCGCGCTGGCCCGGTGTTGCGCGCCGGACGCCGACCTGCTGCCGATGGTCAAACCGCAGTTCGAGGTCGGCAAGGACCGGGTCGGTTCGGGCGGTGTGGTCCGCGACCCGGCGCTGCGCGCCGAAGCGGTACTGGCGGTCGCGACCGAAGCCGCCGCACACGGTCTCCGCACCCGGGGTGTGGTCGCGAGCCCGCTGCCCGGGCCGTCGGGCAACGTCGAGTTCTTCCTCTGGCTGCACAACGAGCACCACCGGACAGGCGGGGAGTCGGGACAGAGCGATAGGGTCGACCGGTCGGACTCGGCCGACGCGGATCGCCTCACCGGATCCCCGGACGAACTCCGAGCCATGATCGAACAAGCGGTTGCCGCGGGTCCGCGCTGATCGCTCGGTTCGGTGACGTGGCCGAACTCCGACACCGCACTCTTCCCAGACCGCACTTCGATGGAGGGAATCACCAGTGACCGACGATTCGGCGCCGGACCACACCGGTGCCCGCGAGTTCTTGGTGGTCGCCCACACCGGACGCGAGAACGTTCTCGACACCATCGAAGCGATCGCGCGACGCTGTGCGGCCGCCGGCGTCGCACTCCGCGTCGTCGACCATGACACTCTCGACCGCGACGCCCCCGATCACGACGTGCTGTACCGCAACAACGAGGGCGGGTCGCCGCGTCCCCCGAACGTACCGGTCGATCCCGAATACCTGCGGTCCCTCGGAGCTGTCGTCGAGGTGACAACCGCCGAGTCCGCCTCGGCCGAGGGCTGTGAGCTGGTCATCGTGCTGGGCGGCGACGGCACCTTCCTGCGGGCGGCGGAGCTGGCCTATCCCGCGGAGGTCCCCGTCCTCGGTATCAACCTCGGGCACATCGGCTTCCTGGCGGAGGCGGAGGCCCATCGGGTCGACGAGGTCATGAACCAGCTGATCGCCCGGGACTACCGCATCGAACCGCGGATGACCCTCGACATCGCCATCGTCGATCCGGCCGACCCGGATCCGCCGACCGCCTGCAGCTGGGCCCTCAACGAGGTCGCGGTCCTGAACACGAGCAACAACGGTGTGCTCGAGCTCGTGACCGAGGTCGACGGCCGGCCGGTCTCGGCCTTCGGCGCCGACGGCGTGCTGGTGTCGACACCGACCGGGTCGACGGCCTATGCCTTCTCGGCGGGTGGCCCGGTGATGTGGCCCGATCTGGAGGCCATCCTGGTGGTCCCCAACAACGCACACGCGCTGTTCGCACGGCCGATGGTCACGAGTCCACGATCGCGGATAGCGGTGGAGGTCGACAAGAACGGACGGTCGGCGGTGGCGCTGTGTGACGGTCGGCGCGCGCTCGACGTCCCCGCCGGTGCGCGGGTCGAGGTCGTGCGCAGTGAGCGGTCGGTGCGATGGATCCGGATCGACTCCGATCCCTTCGCGGACCGACTGGTCACCAAGTTCGCCCTCCCGGTCACGGGTTGGCGGGGGAGGCAGGCGTAGGCGTGCTCGAAGAGATCTCGATCACCGGACTCGGCGTCATCGAAGAGGCGCAGGCGCGCTTCCATCCCGGGTTCACGGTGCTCACCGGCGAGACCGGAGCGGGCAAGACGATGATCGTCACCAGCCTGCACCTGCTGTCGGGCGCACGCGCCGACGCGTCCCGCGTCCGGACCGGTAGTGCCAAGGCGATCGTCGAGGGCCGATTCCGTCTCGCGAACAACGGTGGCGCGCAGCGAGACCCGGTCGTCGCCGAGATCTTGGACTCCACCGGGGCCGAGCTCGACGACGACGACACCGTCATCGCGGTCCGGTCGGTCAGCGCCGACGGGCGGTCCCGTGCCCATCTGGGCGGGCGTTCGGTGCCGGTGGGCGTGATGGGTCAACTAACCACCGCGGTCCTGGCCATCCACGGCCAGAACGATCAGTTGCGCCTCCTGCGACCCGAGCACCAGCGTGCCGCGCTCGACACCTTCGCCGGACCGAAGGCCGCCTCGGCACTGGAGTCGTACCGGAAGGCGCGGTCGGCCTGGGTGGAGTTGCTCGACGAGCTCGACACCCGGCGCGCCAACCAGCGGGAGCTCGCGCAGGAGGCCGACCGGCTGCGGTTCGGCATCGACGAGATCGCCGCCGTCGACCCGGCGCCCGGGGAGGACGAGGACCTGACCGCGACGATCCGTCGGCTCTCCGACCTGGAGTCCATCCGGGGTGCCGCAGATCAGGCCCACCATCTCGTCGCGGGCGAATCGGGGTCGTCGGTCATCGAGGGCCTCGGAACGGTCCGGACGCTCCTCGAGACCGCGGCGGACGACACCTTGCGCGACCTGGTGCCGCGCGTCGCCGAGGCGCTCACCGTCATCACCGACGTCGGTGCCGAACTGACCGCCTTCACCTCGAGCCTGCCCGCCGACGCCGAGGAACTCGACAAACTTCTCGCCCGTCAGGCCGAGCTGAAGACGTTGGTCCGCAAGTACGCACCCGACGTCGACGGCGTGATCGACTGGCGCCGCACCGCGGAGGCCAGGCTGGCCGAACTCGAGGACCCGCGTGCCTCGGTCGAGGAGCTCGAGGTCGCCGCGATGTCCGCCCGGGATGCCGTGCAGACCGCGGCCGAGAAGTTGCACACGCTGCGCGCGAAGGCCGCCAAGTCGATGGCGGACAAGGTGTCCCGTGAGCTCAAGGGGCTGGCGATGGGGGACTCGGCGCTGGCCGTCGCGGTCAACCCGGACCCGGCGTCGCCCGACGACCGGCTGGCGGTCACCGTCGCGGGCACCGCTGTGCACGCCGGCGCCGATGGCACCGACAAGGTCGAGTTCGCGCTCGTCGCCCATCCCGGCGCCACCCCGTTGCCCATCGCGAAGTCGGCATCGGGTGGCGAGCTCTCGCGGGTGATGCTCGCGCTCGAAGTCGTCCTCGCCGCACCCACGTCGGGGTCGGTCATGGTCTTCGACGAGGTCGATGCCGGCGTCGGTGGCCGCGCGGCCGTCGAGATCGGGAAGCGCCTGTCGAGGCTCGCCCGGGCGCACCAGGTCATCGTGGTGACGCACCTCCCGCAGGTGGCGGCGTTCGCCGACAATCACCTCGTCATCGGCAAGAGCAAGAAGGGTGCGCTGGTCACCAGCAGCGTGCGCACGCTCGATCGGGACGAGCGTGTCGCCGAGCTGGCCCGCATGCTCGCGGGCCTGGGGGAGTCCGACACCGGACGCGCCCATGCCGAAGAACTGCTGGCGATCGCGGAGACGGAGCGCGCTGCCAACTGACCGGTCACGAACGGTGAAACACATGGTGCGTGTGTGACAAAAGTTGCTGCTGTTACGGCGCGCCTCCACGGCTGAGACCTGCCTTCGGCCGATCATGGCCGTCATGAAGATGCCTGCACTGCTCGCGCGTACCACCGAAGAACTGCCTGGCGTGACCGGTATCGCCAGAATCGACAAGAACACGAAACGGCTGCTCAACCGCGTCGGGCCCGGCGACATCGCCATCCTCGACGAGGTCGACCTCGACCGGGTGACCGCCGATGCCCTCGTCGAGGCCAACGTCGTGGCCGTGGTCAACGCCTCGCGGTCGATCACCGGCCGCTATCCCAACCTCGGGCCCGAGGTCCTGGTGGCATCCGGCATCGTGCTGCTCGACGACGTGGGACCGGACATCTTCAAGCGGGTCAAGGACGGCGCCAAGGTGCGGGTCCACAACGACCGGCTGTTCGTCGGGGAACGACGACTGGCTCTCGGCACCGAACTCGACGAGCGTGAGATCGCCGACATCATGATCGGCGCCAAAGCCGGTCTCGTCGACCATCTCGAGGCGTTCTCGGGCAACACCATCGAGTTCATCCGCAGCGAATCCCCGTTGCTGATCGACGGCGTCGGTGTCCCCGAGATCGACGTCGACGTCGCGGGCCGCCATGTCGTCATCGTCGGAGAAGGCGCCGACCGCGCCGCCGACCTGCGCTCCCTGAAGCCGTTCATCAAGGAGTATCAGCCCGTCATGGTGGGTGTCGGGGCCGGCGCGGACACCCTGATGAAGGCCGGGTACAAGCCCGCGATCGTCGTCGGCGACCCCGACACCATGAAGACTGCGACGCTGAAATCCGGTGCACAGCTGGTGCTTCCGGCTGACACCGACGGCCATGCGACCGGGCTCGAACGCATCCAGGATCTGGGCATCGGCGCCACCACGTTCCCGGCCGCCGGTTCGGCCGGCGACCTGGCGCTGCTGCTCACCGACTACCACGGCGCCGATCTGATCGTCACCGTCGGCTATCCCGGGTCACTCGACGACTTCTTCGACCGCTCGCGCCGGGAGAGCAATCCCTCGATGTTCCTGACGCGGCTGAAGGTCGGTCAGAAGCTGGTCGACGCCAAGGCGGTCGCCACGCTGTACCGCAGCCGGGTGTCGGGAGCGGCCATCGCGTGTGTCGTCCTCGCGGCCCTGGTGGCCGTGATCGCGGCCGTGATGTTGTCGAATGCGGGCACCGACATCACCGACTGGATCGTCCTGCAGTGGAACGCGCTGCTGGACTGGGCACGAGAGGTTTGGAACAGGTAGCCGATGATCTCGCTACGACAGCACGCGATCTCACTGGTCGCGGTCTTTCTCGCGCTCGCCCTGGGACTGTTCCTGGGATCGGGTTTCGTCGGCGACCGTGTCAACTCGATGACCGGCACGAGCCGCGACCGCATCGGCGACCTGGAGAACGAGCGCGACGATCTCAACGCAAAGCTCAATGCCTCCAACAGCTTCGACCTCGCCATCGCGCCGCGGCTGATCGCGGACAAGTTGAAGGGGCAGTCCGTTCTGGTGGTGACCGCACCAAACGCGGCGGAAGCCGACGTCGACGCGGTCAAGGAGTCGATCTCGGGTGCCGGGGCACGCTTCGGCGGACAGCTGGCCCTGACCGACGCACTGCTCACCGACGGCAAGTCCGAGGAGCTGCGGACGATCGTCGACCAGACCATCCCGCCGGGCACGATGCTCCGCGCCGAACTGACCGACTCCGGCGGGCGGGTCGGTGACCTCCTGGGGGCCCTCGTGCTGTCGAACGAGACGGCACGTCCGGCGTCGTCCGGTGATCGTCGGACCGGTCTCGGCACGCTGCGCGACGGTGGATTCATCGACTACGCCGACAACGCCATCACCCCGACCGATCTGGTCGTCGTGGTCACCGGCGACGAGTTCGGACCGGACTCGGGCGCGCAGGGCGCGCTCGTCGGCCGCTTCGCTGCCGCGATGTCGGCACGCGGGGTCGGCGGTGTACTCGTCGGGCGCACCGGGTCGGCCTCGGGTGGGTCGCCGATCGCCATCGTCCGCTCGGATCCGTCGCTGGCCAACGCGGTCTCGACGGTCGACAACATCGATCAGCCGACCGGCCTCATCACGACGATCCTCGCCCTGGCCGCCGAGGTCGACGGTACGACCGGCTCCTACGGCACCGGAGCGGGGGCGACCGCGATCACGGTCGGCGTCGACGGCCGGCCGGCCGCGTGAGAACGGGCTCGCTGCGCTCGCGGAAGGGCCGCCACGCCCGCCTGCGGTGTGGCGGTGCGGCGTCGGGCGCCGGTGGTGTTACCCTGGAGTCCCGTAGGTAATCAGGGCATCGGCCCCGATTCGGCCGACGGGAGACACTTCTTTTGCGACCACTTCGCCATGTTCATGACACCAAGCACATCTTTGTGACCGGTGGTGTCGCCTCTTCGCTGGGCAAGGGCCTGACGGCCTCCAGCCTGGGGCAGCTTCTCACCTCGCGGGGCCTCCGGGTCACGATGCAGAAGCTCGACCCCTATCTGAATGTCGATCCCGGCACGATGAACCCCTTCCAGCACGGAGAGGTGTTCGTCACCGAGGACGGCGCCGAGACCGACCTCGACGTCGGGCACTACGAACGCTTCCTGGACCGCAATCTCTCGCAGTCGGCGAATGTGACCACCGGACAGGTCTATTCGACGGTGATCGCCAAGGAACGCCGCGGCGAGTACCTCGGCGAGACCGTCCAGGTCATCCCGCACATCACCGACGAACTCAAGTCGCGGGTGCTGGCGATGGGCGAGCCGGACGCCGACGGCGAGGTGCCCGACGTGGTGATCACCGAGATCGGCGGAACCGTGGGTGACATCGAGTCGCTGCCGTTCATCGAGGCCGCGCGCCAGGTGCGCCACGACGTGGGCCGCGACAACGTCTTCTTCCTGCACGTCTCGCTGGTGCCGTACCTGGCTCCGTCGGGCGAGCTGAAGACCAAACCGACCCAGCACTCGGTCGCCGCGCTGCGCAACGTCGGCATCCAGCCCGACGCGCTCATCCTGCGCTGCGACCGGGACGTGCCCGAGGGGCTCAAGAAGAAGATCGCGCTCATGTGCGACGTCGAACTCGACGGCGTGATCTCCACCCCCGACGCCCCGTCGATCTACGACATCCCGAAGGTGCTGCACAGCGAGCACCTCGACGCCTACGTGGTCCGCAAGCTCGGTCTGCCGTTCCGCGACGTCGACTGGACGGTGTGGGGCGAACTGTTGCGCCGCGTGCACGAGCCGCGGGAGACCGTCCGCGTCGCGCTGGTCGGCAAGTACGTCGACCTGCCCGACGCCTACTTGTCGGTGACCGAGGCCATTCGTGCGGGCGGCTTCGCCTGGAAGGCGCGCACCGAGATCAAGTGGGTGCCCTCGGACGAATGCGCCACTCCGGCAGGTGCGCAGGCCGCGCTCGGCGACGTCGACGCGATCCTGATCCCCGGCGGCTTCGGCATCCGCGGCATCGAGGGCAAGGTCGGTGCCATCTCGTATGCGCGCCGCCGCGGGATCCCGCTGCTGGGTCTGTGTCTCGGCCTGCAGTGTGTCGTCATCGAGGCAGCCCGGTCGGTCGGGCTCGACGAGGCGAGCTCGACCGAGTTCGATCCGGAGACGCCGCACCCGGTGATCTCGACGATGGCCGATCAAACCGACGCCGTGGCCGGCGACGCCGACCTCGGTGGCACCATGCGGCTCGGCGCCTACGACGCCGTGCTGAAGGCCGGGTCCGTCGTCGCCGAGGCGTACGGGACGCGTGAGGTGTCCGAGCGTCACCGCCACCGCTTCGAGGTCAACAACGCCTACCGCGACAAGATCGCCGACTCCGGACTCGTCTTCTCGGGCACCTCGCCCGACGGGCATCTCGTCGAATTCGTCGAGTACCCCAAGTCCGTTCATCCGTATCTCGTTGCCACCCAGGCGCATCCGGAGCTCAAGAGTCGGCCGACCCGTCCGCATCCGCTGTTCCGGTCGTTCATCGAGGCCGCGTTGAAGTACAAGGCCGCCGAGCGCCTCCCGGTCGACCTCGGTGACGACTACGAGTCGAACGACGCTCCCGCGGACGCGGTCGCCGCGGTCAACGCGGTCACGGTCGAACCGGTGGCCGGGCTCGGCGAGGCAGCGCTCGACGACTCCGTCGGCAGGGGCTGACCCGCCTTGGGCCACGACTTCGAGGTCAAGGACAGCCGCACGGTGTACGACGGCGCGATCATCACCCTGCGGGTCGACGATGTCGAGATGCCGGGCGGACGCGTCGCCGAGCGTGAGGTCGTCGAGCATTTCGGGGCCGTCGCGATCCTGGCCCGCGACGACGCCGGTCGCGTGGCGATGGTGCGGCAGTACCGTCATCCGCTCGGACGCCGACTGCTCGAGTTGCCCGCCGGGCTGCTCGACCAGGCCGACGAGGAGCCCCTGGCCGCCGCGCAGCGCGAGTTGGCCGAAGAGGCCGACCTCGCCGCCGACTCGTGGCACGTCCTCGTCGACCTCGCCCTCTCACCCGGGTTCACCGACGAGGCGCTGCGGCTGTATCTCGCCGAGGGGTTGCACCACCTCGACGCGGCCGAACGCGTGGACGAGGAAGCCGACATGACGGTGGAGTGGGTACCGCTCGACGACGCTGTCGCCCAGGTGTTCGCGGGCGAGATCGTCAACGCGACCAGCGTCGCCGGCATCCTGGCCGCGGCGGCTGCACGCGAATCGACGACCGGTCTGCGAGGTGTCGGCGCCCCGTGGCCGGACGAACCGACCGCATTACGCAACCGTCGTGCCGACGATCGGGGCCGCCGGTCGTGACCCTGGCCGCCGACATCTCGCGCTACCTCGATCACCTGACGGTGGAGCGAGGTGCGGCGGCCAACACGGTGTCGTCGTACCGGCGCGACCTCGAGCGGTACCGGCGATACCTCGACCGACGAGGGATCTCGGCCCTCGACACGGTGGCCGAGGAGGACATCCGCGAGTTCCTCGTGGAGCTGCGGCGCGGCGACGCCGACGCGGGATTCGCGCCCCTCGCGGACAGTTCGATCGCGCGAACCCTGGTCGCGACCAGGCGGTTTCACAAGTTCGCGGTGGACGAGGGGATCGTGACGACCGACGTCGCGCACGATGTCCGGCCGCCCCGCGCCGCCCGCCGCCTGCCGAAGTCGCTGCCGGTGGACGAGGTGCTCGCGATCCTCGATGCCGCGGGCGCCGACGACCATCCGCGCGGCCTGCGGGACCGTGCCCTGCTGGAGTTCCTCTACAGCTGCGGGGCGCGGATCTCCGAGGCCACCTCGCTGGACATCGACGACCTGGATCTCGACGACATGCGGGCGGTTCGCCTTCGTGGCAAGGGCGGGAAGGAGCGTCTCGTGCCGATCGGCGGACCGGCCGTCGACGCTCTCGAGGCGTATCTCGTCCGCGGACGGCCCGCGCTGGTGTCGCGGGCGACGCCCGCGCTGTTCCTCAACGCTCGCGGTGGCCGGCTCTCGCGGCAGAGCGCCTGGCAGGTGCTCGTCACCGCGGCCGAACGTGCCGGACTCGACAAGGCGGTCTCGCCGCACACCCTGCGGCACAGCTTCGCGACGCATCTCCTCGACGGCGGCGCCGACGTCCGCGTCGTCCAGGAACTCCTGGGCCATGCCTCGGTCACCACCACGCAGGTGTACACACTCGTGACGGTGAACACGATGCGCGAGGTCTATGCCGTCGCCCATCCGCGGGCGCGCTGACCGCTGCGGTCGCGTCGGGCGCGCCGACGCCGGAATGATCGGGCAGATGTCCTAGGCTGATACGAGGCTCGGACGCCGACGGGCGGACCGGCTGCCCGACCGAACAGCGGCGACAGCGGCACCGACCAGCAGCGTGATCGAACAGCAGCGGCATCGAACAGCGAAGGGAGCGGCGGACACGTGACCACTCCGAGCGCACCGCGGTCTGGCGCCCGTCCGGGAGATCAGTACAGCATCCAGGTGTCGCCCGGCAACGACACCGAAGAAGCAGGGCACGACGTCGACGAGATCGGGCCCACCGGGCGGCCGTATCGCGACGTTCCCGAACCGGCATTGCTCGACCGCCACGGACCCGCCACGGTGATCGCGGTCTGCAACCAGAAGGGCGGCGTGGGCAAGACGACGTCGACCATCAATCTCGGTGCGGCGCTTGCCGAATACGGTCGTCGGGTGCTGCTCGTCGACCTCGACCCGCAGGGTGCGCTGTCCGCGGGACTCGGTGTGCCGCACCACGAACTGGATCAGACCGTCTACAACCTGCTCGTGCCGCCGCAGGTGGCGACCGACGAGGTCCTGATGAGGACCCGCGTCGACGGTCTCGACCTGCTGCCCAGCAACATCGACCTCTCCGCCGCGGAGATCCAACTGGTCACCGAGGTCGGTCGCGAGCAATCGCTGGGCCGGGCACTGCACCCCGTGCTCGACCGCTACGACGTCGTCCTCATCGACTGCCAGCCGTCGCTGGGTCTGCTCACCGTCAACGCGCTGGCCTGCGCCGACACCGTGCTCATCCCGATGGAGTGTGAGTACTTCAGCCTCCGCGGACTGGCGCTGCTCACCGACACGATCAACAAGGTGCGTGACCGGCTCAACCCGCGTCTCGATCTCGGCGGCATCCTGGTGACCATGTTCGACGCCCGCACGCTGCACTCGCGCGAGGTGATGGCGCGTGTGGTCGAGGTGTTCGGCGACGCCGTCTACGACACCGTCATCGCCCGTACCGTCCGGTTCCCGGAGACCAGCGTCGCCGGAGAACCGATCACCTCCTGGGCGCCGCGGTCGGCCGGCGCGAAGGCATACCGGGCGCTCGCGCGCGAGGTCATCGCCCGCAACGTCAAAGGCACATGACGCTCGGCACGGACCAGGTGGCGCCCGACGCCGCGGCCTCCGAACCCGCCACAATCGGAGAAGGGGCGGCGCCGGAAGGCGCCCAGGAGTCCGGCTTCCGGGTGAAGCTGCGCAACTTCGAGGGCCCGTTCGATCTGTTGCTGAACCTGATCTCACAACACCGCCTCGATGTGACCGAGGTGGCGCTGCATGTGGTCACCGACGACTTCATCGCCTACACGCGCGAACTCGGGCCGGAGATGGGCCTCGACGCGACGACCGAGTTCCTCGTCGTCGCCGCGACGCTGCTGGATCTCAAAGCGGCTCGCCTCCTTCCGTCCGGTGAGGTGGACGATCCCGAGGATCTCGCACTGCTCGAGGCCCGGGACCTGTTGTTCGCCCGGTTGCTGCAGTACCGCGCGTACAAGCAGGTGGCCGCTCTGTTCGGCGAGCTCGAGGCGGCCGCGCTCCAGCGCTACCCACGGGCGGTGTCGCTGGAGAAGCGGTTCGAGGATCTGCTGCCGGAGGTGACCCTCGGCGTCGACGCCGACGGCTTCGCCCAGGTCGCCGCGACGGGGCTGACGCCGCGCCCGGTGCCCACCGTCGGCCTCGACCACCTGCACGACGTGCAGAAGGTGTCCGTTCCGGGCCAGGCGCGTCGGATGGCGTCCCTGCTCAGTGCCGCGCCGGGCACATGGTTGAGCTTCCGTGATCTGACCGCGGACTGTGCGAGCGGGCTGGAGATCGTCGGCAGCTTTCTCGGATTGCTCGAGCTGTTCCGAGAGCGGGCCGTCGCCTTCGAACAACCCGTGGCGCTCGAGGACCTGGCGGTGATGTGGACCAGCGAACGCGGCGCCGACGACCTGCGCATCGACAAGGCAGAGGACTACGGATGACAGACCACGTTCCCGACGTCGAGACATACGACGCGACCAGGGCGGCCGCGGGGGAGGATCCGGGACCGGCCGAACCCGAGCAGACCGCGCTCCAGGGTGACGGGGAGTATCTCGACGACGATCGTCTGCGCTCAGCGCTGGAGGCGGTGCTCCTCGTCGTCGACACCCCGGTGACCACCGACGAACTCGCGAACGCAGTGGACCAGGACCGCACGCGGGTCCGGGAGACGCTCAACGCGATGTCGTCCGAGCTCACCGCGTCGGGCAGCGGCTTCGATCTGCGATTCGCCGGCGACGGCTGGCGCTACTACACACGAGCGGAATACGCCCCGTACGTCGAGCGGCTGCTGCTCGACGGGGCGCGGTCGAAGCTCACCCGAGCGGCCCTCGAGACACTGGCGGCCATCGCGTACCGGCAGCCGGTCACCCGGGCCCGGGTCAGCGCCATCCGCGGCGTCAACGTCGACGGCGTGATCCGCACGCTCGTCGCACGCGGGCTGATCAACGAGGTCGGCAACGAACCGACCACGAACGCCACGACGTATGCCACCACCGAGCTGTTCCTCGAGCGCCTCGGCCTCGCGTCCCTGTCGGAGCTACCCGATCTGGCGCCGCTCCTACCCGACGTGGACCTGATCGACGACCTCGACGAGGAACTGCTGGCGGATCCCCGATTCGCCAAACTGTCCTCTCAACCGTCAGACTCGAAGGAACTGATCATCGACGGTGGCACCACCACCGACTCACAGGACTGAGAGAACATGGCATCCGCTGGCCGAGATGGCTCACCGGGAAACCGCCGCAAGGGCGCGCCCGCACAACAGCCGCGAACCAAGAAGACCCACCGCAAGGGGTCGTCGAAGCCGAACGTCGAAGTGGGCAAGATCCGGCTGAACAACGCAAAGCCGGCGCGCCACCAGACGCCCGCCGATGACACTCACGGCTCCGGCGCCAACTACGTCGAGGACGGCGTTCGGTTGCAGAAGGTGCTCGCCCAGGCCGGCGTGGCGTCACGACGCGGCGCCGAGGAGATGATCGCGGCCGGTCGTGTCGAGGTCGACGGCGAGATCGTCACCGAGCAAGGTATGCGTATCAACCCCGACACCGCGATCATCCGCGTGGACGGCGCCCGCGTGATCATGGACGAGACCCGTCAGTACCTGGCGTTCAACAAGCCCAAGGGCTGGCAGTCGACGATGTCGGACGACCAGGGCCGTCCCAGCGTCGGTGACGTGATCGCCGAGCGGGTCATGGCGGGCCAGCGACTGTTCCACGTCGGTCGCCTCGACGCCGACACCGAGGGTCTGCTGCTGCTGACCAACGACGGCGAACTCGCGCACCGGTTGATGCACCCGTCCTTCGAGGTGCCCAAGACCTACCTCGCAACACTCAAGGGCGAGGTCCCGCGCGGGATCGCGCGACGCATGCGCGAGGGCGTCGACCTCGACGACGGCCCGGTGACGGTCGACAAGTTCACCGTGATCGAGGTCCACGAGGGGCAGTCGCTGGTGCGGATCACTCTGCACGAGGGCCGCAATCGCGTGGTGCGTCGCATGATGGACGAGGTCGGTTACCCGGTCGTCAAACTGGTTCGCACACATGTCGGTTCGGTGGCACTGGGCGAGCAGCGCCCGGGCAGCCTGCGCGTCCTGGGCAGCGACGAGGTCGGTGGCCTGTACAAGGCGGTCGGCCTGTGACTGACGGGGTGTCCTCGTCTGCCGGCGGAACCACGCATGTCGTCGCCATCGACGGTCCGGCGGGTACCGGTAAGTCGTCGGTCTCGAAACTACTCGCGGCCAAGGTCGGGGCCAGCTACCTCGACACCGGTGCGATGTACCGGGCGGTGACGCTCGCTGTTCTCGATGCCGGTGTGGCGCTGGACGATCCAGCCGGGATCGCCCGCGTCGCGGCCGGCGTCGACATCGCGCTAATACCGGACGGAGACGGTGCCAAGGTGTTTCTCGACGGTCGCGACGTCTCCGGTCCCATCCGGACCGAGCACGTCACGAGCGCCGTGTCCGCGGTGTCGGCGGTACCCGAGGTGCGCACGAAACTGGTTGCGCTGCAACAGCAGAATGCGCAAGGACGGTTCGTCGTCGTCGAGGGCCGCGACATCGGCACGGTGGTGTTCCCCGAGGCGGACGTCAAGATCTTCCTGACCGCGACGCCCGAGGCGCGCGCCGAGCGGCGGCACAAGCAGAACCTGGCCGGCGGACGCGACAGCGACTACGAGGCGGTGCTGGCGAGTGTCAACCGGCGCGACCATCTCGACTCGACGCGCAAGGTGTCGCCGCTGCGTGCGGCCGACGACGCGACTCTCGTCGACACCAGTGACAAAACCCTCGACGAGGTGCTCGACGAACTGAGCGGCCTCGTGGAGACCCGGATCGGAGCTGTGGAACGGTGAGCGACAACTACTCGGACGATCTCACGGCGCTGCCCGGCGACGGCACGTGGTCGGACGAAACCGACTGGCAGCTGACCGATGTCGGGGGCGCCGACGACGCGTCCGGCGTCGAGCACATGCCGGTGGTGGCGATCGTCGGACGGCCCAACGTGGGCAAGTCGACGCTCGTCAACCGCATCCTGGGCCGTCGGGAAGCCGTGGTCGAGGACATCCCCGGCGTGACCCGTGACCGCGTGTCGTATGCGGCGTCGTGGTCGGGCCGGCGGTTCACCGTCGTCGACACCGGCGGCTGGGAGCCGGACGCCAAGGGCCTGCAACAGGCCGTCGCCGCCCAGGCCGAACTGGCCATGCGCACTGCCGACGCCATCGTCGTCGTGGTCGACGCCACGGTCGGCGCGACCGCGACCGACGAAGCTGTCGCACGGGTGCTGCGGCGCTCGAAGACCCCGGTCATCCTGTGTGCCAACAAGGTCGACAGCGAACGTCTGGAGTCCGACACCGCCTCGCTGTGGTCGCTGGGGCTCGGCGAGCCGTACCCGGTGTCGGCCGCGCACGGCCGCGGCGCCGGCGACCTGCTCGACATCATCCTGGACAAGCTGCCCGAGACCCCCCGGGAGGCACCGACTCTCGGCGGTCCTCGTCGGGTCGCGCTCGTGGGCAAACCGAACGTCGGCAAGAGTTCGCTGCTGAACAAGCTGACCGGTAGCGAGCGTTCGGTGGTCGACAACGTGGCCGGCACGACCGTCGACCCGGTCGACGAACTCGTCGAACTCGGCGGCAAGACCTGGAATTTCGTCGACACCGCCGGTCTGCGACGCAAGGTGCGGACCGCGAGCGGTCACGAGTACTACGCGTCGCTGCGGACGCGGTCGGCGCTCGACGCGGCCGAGGTGGCGGTCCTGCTGATCGACGCGTCGGAACCGATCACCGAACAGGACCTGCGCGTGCTGTCGCTCATCATCGAGAGCGGCCGCGCGCTCGTGATCGCGTTCAACAAGTGGGATCTGGTCGACGAGGATCGTCGGTATCAGCTGGACAAGGAGATCGACCGCGAGCTCGCTCGTGTGCCCTGGGCGCGGCGGGTGAACATCTCGGCGTCGACCGGCCGGGCCGTCCAGAAGCTGGTGCCCGCGCTGGAATCAGCGCTCGAGTCGTGGGACAAGCGCATCTCGACCGGCCCGCTGAACAACTGGCTCAAGGACGTCATCGCCGCCAACCCGCCGCCGCTGCGCGGTGGCCGGCAGCCGCGCGTAATGTTCGCGACCCAGGCCTCGGTCCGGCCGCCGACCTTCGTGCTGTTCACCACCGGCTTCCTCGAGGCGGGCTACCGCCGATTCCTCGAGCGGCGGCTGCGTGAGGAGTTCAACTTCGACGGCTCGCCGGTTCGGATCAACGTCCGCGTCCGCGACAAGCGGGAGCAACGCCGCAAGCGCTGACCCGCGGCGCCGTCAGGTCCACCACGGCTGGACAGTTCCTCCACCGCTCAGGTGGTGGACGTGTCCAGCTCTGGCGGATCTGTGGTGTATGACACGCGTTGTGGGCTAGGGTGTCTCGTGCTCATCTTGGCAATCATCGTTTTCGGCATGGTCATCGGCGCCCTCGCGCAGATCCTCCTCGGCGGCAAGAACCTGCGAACCGTCGACTGGGGTCTCGCCCTGGTCGCCGGACTCGTGGGTTCCTTCCTCGGCGGATTGCTCATCAGTCTGCTCTCCGGCGACGGACTCGAACTCCGTCCCAGCGGCATCATCGGCTCCCTCGTGGGCGCGGTCCTGGTGACCGCCGGGTGGATCTGGTTCAAGAAGCGTTCGACGGTCTAGGCCGCAAGCAGATGTCGCGGATCGGTGCGCCGATCGCACCGTTTCGCGACACCTGACCGGGAAGCCTCGAAACGGCCCCTGACCAGCCGATTGGTTCGGGACCGTGCTCGTCGGCTAGGCTTTATATCGCTCCGCTTCGGCGGGAGCAACGGGCTGTGGCGCAGTTTGGTAGCGCACTTGACTGGGGGTCAAGTGGTCGCAGGTTCAAATCCTGTCAGCCCGACAGAGAACCCTGATGAGCGTCGCTCATCAGGGTTTTTTCTTTCGCGGCGACCGACGGTCCTCCCGTTCCCGGGTCGGCGTATGCGCCGGCAGGTCGCACTGCGCGATGCGGTGCGCAGGCGGCGACCCACATACGCTCGTGGCGTGGACGCAGCCGAGTACCGACGCAGCCTTGCACACATCCTTGCGACGCGATCCGTAGATGTCGCAGCAACGTTGGAACGCCTCGGCGCGGCGGCGTCCGACGTCGCCGGCGGCGTGACGGTCGACGGTGTGATGATCGATGTGTTCGTCGACCAAGACGGCGAAGGTCCGTTCGATGTCTGGGCACGATTCGAGGGTGCGGACGCGTTCGAACTGGACCGGCGATTCGACGACGAGCGACGGCTGTTCGGCGTCGAATGGGGGGAACTCGGCTGGGAACCGGCGGTGCCGTCGCGACCGCGGGGATGGTCGCGCGACGACCTGGAGGAAACGATCGTCGATGTCGTCGCGACGTGGCTCGACGCGCTTGTCCCGAGTGGGCCGGTGGACTGGGAGATCGGTTCGGCCGCAGGAACGCTCGACCGACGGCCGCTGGGGCCGAGCGCCGACCGGGACGGAACAGGTCCACGGGGCTGACGCTCGGCGCCCGATCAGCTCAGATGTCGGACGAAGAATCCGGCGGCGGCGTCACCCGCGTACGTCGGGACGCCGGTGTGTCCACCCATGTTCGCGTGGAGGCTTTTCTCCGTCGAACCGAAGGCGTCGAAGAGGTCCAGCGCGGCCTGCCGGTCATTGTGTTCGTCCTCCCATTGCAGCAGCACGTGCAGGGGGATCGTGACGCGTCGGGCCTCGTCGAGAATCGCTCGCGGGATGAAGCTCCCCGCGAACAGCACGGCGGCCGCGATCCGGGGTTCGGTCACGGCGAGCCGGACGCCGACGGAGATGACGCCCCCGGAATAGCCCACCGGCCCATCGATGTCGGGCAGTGCGAGGAGTTGGTCCATCGCCGTCTGCCATTCCGGGACCGACTGCTCGACCAGGGGCAGGACGAGCCGGTCGACGATGTCGGCGCTGAACCTCAAGGCCGGCGTGCAGCGTTCGACGGAGGTCGGCACGGGCGTGTTCGGCAGCGATCGACGTCGGTCGGTCACCGCCGCCGGGAGTTTCGATCGTCGCCGCGGCGAAGCCGTCGGTCACTGCCCGCCGCGCCCGGGCGGACAGCCGTGGATACATCTGCTGAAGGCCGCCGGGGTGGCCGAGCAGGATCAGCGGAACGGGTGACGAGGTCGTGGCGGGCGTCCACAGGGTGCCCGGGATGTCGCCGAGGACGAAGTTCCGTTCGACGACGCCGTCGACGAGGTGGGTCTCAGAGGTGAAGTGCATGGTCGTGCCTTTCGGGGAGTGCGCTCATACGGCGCTCCCCGGACGACCTATCGCCCGACCGTGACTCCGCAGGGGAGCGCCCACGTCGAATCGTTCATGGGTATCGCCTCCTCGGTCTGTCGCACGGACGGTGAACACACTAGCAGCGGTCGACCTGCCGCCACGCCGGATTGTCGTCGGCGCTAGACACCCAGCGGCACCGCGACGTCGGCACCGCCCTCTTCGGTGATCCGGGCACCCATCTGGGTGTAGGTGGGGGCCGTGATGAACCCGCCCGCGAAGAGCGCCTCGCCCTGGCGGAATCCGGGGGACTCCGCGAGCAGGTGCTCGGGGACGAAGCCGAAGGTGTCGGCGAGTTCGGCGAGATCCCGCGGGGCGTTCATCCGCATCAGGCACAGGTTGTCGCACTGGGACAGGACATTGGGATGGATCTTGGTGGGTCGTTGCGTCGACAGCAGGAGCCAGAGGCCGAATTTGCGTCCCTCGGCGGCGATCTGCACGACGCGATCGATCAGTGCCTGTTCCACCGCGCTCGTGGCCAGCGGCGGACAGATGTTGTGGGCTTCGTCGATCACGATGAGGACGGGCCGTCGTTCGTCGCGGCGTTCCCACAGGTGCTCGAGCACACTGAGAGCGGCCACCTTCGGTTCCGCCGGGTGGGCGAAGCCGCCCAGGTCGAGCACGGTCGCCTGCGGTCGCTCGTCGACGATGTCGGTGGCTGCGACGCCACCCCGCGCCCACAGTGCCCAGTCGAGAACCTGGAGATTCTCGATCCGCTTGGCCAGCCGTTGGTGTCCGGGGTCGTCGGAACGGCGGAGGGCCTCGAGGTAGGTGGTCTGGTCCGACGTCTCGGTGAGCGTGGCGTCGGCGTGTAGCAGGACGTTGTACTCGTCGGCGTCGGCGATCGGATCCAGCTGCAGGACCGCGGCCTTCGCGGCGAGGGGCAGGGCGAGAAAACGTGTCCGCAACTGCGGTCCGTCGCGCCGGGTGGAATGGAGCACCCGGATGTCGGCGGCCGCGATCGCGTCGGCCGTTGCGGGGTCGGTGGTGCCTCGTGTCTCCGGCAAACGCGTGAAATCGGCGTTCGGGTCGAGGATGAGCAAGGGGAGTCGGGTGCGCAGCAACAGCTGCTCGAGCACCACCCCGAGCGCGTAGGTCTTTCCGGATCCGCTCTGGCCGCACCAGAAGGTGTGGCGGTTGAACTTCTCCGCTGCGAGGAGGACGTCGGTCGTCGCGTTGTCGCGATGGCTTCCCACTGTCAGCTGAACCACGCCCGTACCTTACTGGCACGAGCGGCATCTCATCGGACTTACGGGGTGGACAGCTCTTTGCGCAGTACGAAAGCCCGGTCGCCGGTGGCGGGGTCGCGCATCGGGAATCCGTGCCTGGCGTAGAAGCGGTGTGCGTCGACGTCGGGTTCGTCGACCTCGATCTCGAACTCACCGGCGCCCCGCCGTGTCGCCTCGGCGACGGCAGCGGTGAGAACGGCACTGCCGAGTCCGCGGCTCCGTTCGGCGGGTGTCGTGTACATCTCGTCGAGCAGCGCGATGCCGCCCTCGACCCAGACGTTGGTGCGGATGGTGACCAGTCCCAGCGACACGATCGGAGCGCCGGCGACGACGGCGAAAGTAGAAGCACCGGAGAGCAACTCGTGCAGACGGCGTGCCAGCGCCACCGGCCCGGGCGACGGCTCGTCGAACTCGCGATTGAACTCATCCAGCAGATCGGCGATCGTCGCTGCGTCTGCCGTCGTCGCCAGTCGGGCGCGGTTGTGGACGTTCACGATCCCACGGTAGCGGTGCGCACTCAGCCGATCCGGCCGAACCGGGCGAGGAGACGGTCGACTGCGCTGCAGTCCTGCAGGACTCGACGGCGATCGGGGTCCTCGGCGACATCGCGGAGAATCGTGTCGCCGTCCGGGATTCGCTCGGCGTCGACGATCGCCGACCACAGGGACCCATCGGTGGAAGTGAACGCATCGACACCGTCACGCAGGGCGCGCGCCAGGATGATCCGATCGTCTGGGTCCAGCCGGTCGTGGACCAGACCGATCATCTCACCGGCGACCGAGCCGTGCGCGCGCTCGTCGCGGCGATGCAGGGCGACGGTGGCCTGGTGTACCGGCTGAATGGTCCGGTCGTCGGCGATGAGGGTCAGGTAGTCGCCGATGGAGGTCTCGGCGACCGTCGCGTACGCCAGGGTCGTCAGAGCCGCGGCTCGCGCCGACTCCGCCCGCGCGAGCGCCTCTCGGTGTCGGCGCACCGTCAACGACTCGGGCAGCGCCGCGTCCGGCAGCGCCCAGCCGCGCCGCCGGCGGGTCAGCGCGGACGCGTTCAGGTGCATCAGCGTGTGGTACTCCTCGTCGACCATCGACTGCACCACCGCCGCCCGGCCCGCATCCGAGAACCCCGTGCCGAACGCATCCCGGAACAGCAGTCCGAAACCGGGTGTCACCACGTCTTGCTCGATGTCGACGACGTTCTTGTTGTAGGCGATCCAGGCCCACGCGCGGACCCTGGACCGGATGTCCTCGTCGAGCCGATCCCAGCCCGGATGCCCGTCGAACGGGAGCATCGAATCGGGATAGTCGGAACAGGCGTCGTCGAAGACGTCGTCCATCGTGGGTCCGTCGAGTTCGGGTTCGGTGCGCCGTACCGTCGCACGGCGCGGCCAGCTGCGGACCAGCCCGCGGATCACCGCCGTCTCCACCGGATCGGAGGCGTCGTGGTCGGGCAGCTCGCCGGTCACGATGCCATTCCGTCGAACAGTCGGGCACACATCTCCGCGTATCCGTCCCCGCGGTCGCCCAGCGATGCACCGGCCCGGGCGAGCAGCGCCGTGAACTCGGTGCCGGCGGTGTCATCGTCATCGTCGCAGGCGGCCGACACCCGGGACACGGCCCGCGCCAGCGCATCTCGCGCCGCAGGCGCGCACGGGTTCGATCTCTGCACGTCCCGGTACACCTCTGGTGTCCCACCGGTGATCCGAGCCAGCATCGCCGACATCGTCGTGAACGGAGGGGTTGCCAGCGTCGCGGTCTCGTCGGCGTCTACGCCGAGGTCGGCCAGCGCGCACCCGAACGACAGGATGGTCGCGTGGGTGAGGGCCTGCACCGCCGCACACAGGCGGTCGTGCCGGTCCGCGGTGGTGAGCTCCGTCCTGGCGCCCCACCGTGCCAGGTCGTCGAGCAGAAGGTCCGCGCCCGGCCCGCCCCGATGGACGACGACCGCGACCGCACGGCCGGGTAGTCCGAGGGACGGCGCGAACATCGGATTCACCCCGACGATCGGCCCGCCCGCGTCGACGTCGACCCCGTCGAGACGGGCGACAGCCGCCGAGAACCGCGACTTCACCGACAGCGTCTCCACCAGCAGCGCCGTCGAACGCAGCAAGGGCCGGACCGTCCCCACCGCCGCCAGCGCCACATACTCCGGTACCGCGAGGACCACGATGTCGGCCTCGCGCATCCGCGCCTCCGCCTCCGGGCCGGGAGACCTGATGTCGTCCCCGAACGCGGCGTCCAGGACGTACACGTCGGCGCCGTCCGCGCGCCACCGATCCGCGAACATCGCCCCCACCGCTCCCGCACCGCCGGCCACGACCACCGACCGCGCCTCGGGGGCGGTCGATCCGGTCATGGCCCGCTTTCGTCGGCAACGGACAGGCAGCGTCGCATGGTCAGCGCCTTGACCATCGTCTCCTCGAACTCCTCGTCCGGATCCGACAGCGCGACGATCGCACCGCCGACCCCGAACGTCACCTCGGAATCGGTGGCGACCATCGTGCGGATCACGATCGACAGATCGGCGGTTCCCGTCAGCGAGAAGTAGCCGATCGCGCCCGAGTACACCCCCCGCGGACCGGCCTCGAGCTTGTCGATGATCTCCATCGTGCGGATCTTCGGCGCCCCGGTCATCGAACCGCCCGGAAACGCCGCCCGCACACAGTCGACCGCCGACAGCCCCTCGCGTAGCGTCCCACGCACCGTCGACACCATCTGATGCACCGGTGCGTAGGTCTCGATGTCGAACAGGGACGGCACGTGCACCGAGCCCGGCTCACAGACGCGCGAGAGGTCGTTGCGGACGAGGTCGACGATCATCAGGTTCTCCGACCGGTCCTTCTCGCTCGCTCGCAGCGCGCATCGGAATTCCTGGTCCTCCAGCGGATTCGCCGACCGAGGCCGGGTGCCCTTGATCGGTTTCGACTCCACCGTGCGGTCCGCGGCGACCTTCAGGAAGCGTTCCGGCGACGCGCTGAGCACCGACAGCCCCGAGAACTGCAGCAACGCACTGTAGGGCATCGGGCTGATCTCGCGGAGGCACGAATACCCGGACACGGGGTCGAGGGTGCGGTGCACGGTGGCCGAGTTCGTCAGGCACACCTCGTAGGACTCCCCGGACCGGATCTCCGCCAGGCAGTCCTCGACGAGCCTCAGGTACGTCTCGTGGTTGTGCCGGAACACGATCGGCACCTCATGTGGAACCGGGACCAGCGGGGGAGTCGTCGATCGGGGGAGTGGGGGCGGCAACTCCCGGATGGTCGACGCCGTCTCGCGCAACCATCGAGTCGTGTCGGGATCCGGTCTGTCGAGATTCTCGACCGGTTCGAGTGCCAGTACGTACACGCACCCGCCCTCGTGATCGATCACCACCGCGCGGTCCGCGAACACCAGCGCGGCATCGGCCTGCTCGGACGCATGAGCCAACTGTCCACCGGTGTCCGCCTTGAGTTCGTAACCGAGGTAGCCGACATAACCGAGACAGAACCCCGACGGCAGATCCGACCGCGGCGCCACCGAGCGCTCCCGCACCTGCGCGCCGAGATAGTCGAAGAAGGTGCTGCGGACCACCTCGACCGTGCCGTTCGAATGTTGCACTCGCACGGTCATTTCCGGCACACGGTAGGTCACATACTCGGCGTGCGGTCCCGAGCAGTCGCCCATGACGGAGAATCTGCCGTCCTCGTCGTCGGCCGCCGATCCGTCGAGCCAGTAGCTGTTCGGTCCGTCGGCGAACAATCGCTCATACAGCGCTTGCGCATCCACGGTCCGGTCGACGCGCACCGACCGCACCCGATAGCGGTGTTCGTGCTTCGTCGACGGCATATGCTCTGCGGGAACAGATCCTGTCGTCGGCGACGTTCTCACCGCCACGCCCGTCGCTCGCCGGTTCGTACGCAGCGGTGTCGCTGCGGCAAAGTTCGCCAGCAGTTCCCGGCCGTACTCGCTGCAGATCGACTCCGGATGGAATTGCACCCCCCACATCGGCAGATCCCGGTGGTGCACCGCCATCAGGACGCCGTCGTCCGACCACGCCTGCTCCTCCAACACGTCGGGGACATCCATCACCGCGAGCGAGTGATATCTCACCGCCCGGAACGGGGACGGCAGCCCCGCGAAGAGGCCCCGGCCGTCGTGGTGCACCGCGCTGACCCGCCCGTGTCGTGGCTCCGGGGCCCGCACCACGGGACTGCCGAACACATGGCACAGGCCCTGGTGTCCCAAACACACACCGAGTACGGGCAGCCCGCTGTCGGTCAGAGCCGTTGCGCTGATCCCGAAGTCGCGGACGTAGTCCGGTCGACCCGGGCCGGGGGAGACCACCACGTTGTCGACAGCCGTGAGGTCGACCGACGCCCACGGCACGTCGTTGGCGACGACGACCGGCTCCTGGCCGTTGACCTCGGTCAACAGCGCGTACAGGTTGTAGGTGAACGAATCGTAGTTGTCGATCAGCAATGTGCGCACCGCGGCCACCTCACTCCGCGCTCGAGTCGGCGGACGTGCGCTGGACGGGGGCCCGATCCGGGTTCGCCTGTCGCGCCGAACCGCGGTTCGGCCGTGGTTGCTCGGCCGCCACGATGAGGTCCTCGACGCGGCAGGTCTCCGAGATCATCAGGTCGTAGAGGGCGTGCAGGAAATCCGGGGACAGGTCATGATCGACGGCGAACCGGTGGGCGTGCTCGTGCACAGCTCCGACGCGGTGCGGTTGCATCACGGCAATGGCGTGTCGCCGTTTGAGTTGCGCGATGCGGGTACACACCTCGAGCCGGGCGCGCACGTCTTCGAGCAATCGATCGTCGATCCCGTCCAATTCCGTTCGCAGTGCTTCGAGTTCGCGTTCGCTGAGCTCGTTCTCACCCAGCACTCGCCCGTCGATGTTCGTCGATTGGTTCACGGCGCGACCACCTAGAAGTGTCCGAATGTGCGGCCCGCCGGCTTGAACCGCCCCGAAATGCGGCGCCGCCCCGTGGGTACTGCGCCTGGGTTCGCGTCGGCGAACCCCAACCCCGCCTCGGTCCATGGTCGCACCGACCGCGAGATCGCGAAGGCGTTGACGTCACCACCTGATCACGATTCACCAACGACCGATACGTCACCGCGGCGAGATCCGTTGCCGGGCACCGGTTCGATTGCGGCAAGTCCGGCCTTCCGGGCAGTGTGAACCGCCGAATCCTTTGCAGCACTCACTTTCCGGCGTGCCGCAGGTGCCCGTACAGGGCGGCGCGATAGCCGCGGGTGTAGCTCGGCTCCTCGTCATCGGGATGGGGCGGGCAGGCGAGCGTGGACGACGCGAGTTGTCGCGCCCAGGGCGCCGGGAGGGCATCGAGATCGGCAGCGGCATCGAGAAAACCCTGCTGGAACAGGTCCGGGTCGAGGTGCTCGTCGAGTTCGGCGTCGTAGATCGGAAACGACGTGGGCAACCGCGTGACGACGCCGTGTTCGGTCACGATATCGAGCTCGGGCAGGTCGGAATCAGGATTCTTCAACGGACCGAACGCCTTTCGGCAAGCGTACGATACAGGGTTGCGCGACTGACCCCGAGCTCCTGCGCGATCTTCGGTACGGAGACCCCTCGCGCGCGCATCTGCTCGGCGCGCGCCACCTGGTCGGCGTCGAGCGCGCGCGGACGACCGATGGTCGACGTCGACCCGCGCAGCGTCCTCGGAGTCGAACGGTCCGACCGCGGTCCCGCGTCGTCGAGTTCGGCCAACGACGCCAAGACTGCGACGAGCATCGCTCCGGCCGGGTCGGCGGTGTCGATGCCCTCGCGTAACGAGCGCAGTCCGATACGACGCCCGGTCATCTGGTTGGCGATCTCCATGACCTCGTGCACGGTGCGGCCCAGGCGATCGATACCGACCACCACCGTGATGTCTCCGGCACGTGCGTAGTCGAGAAGTGCGGCCATCCCGGGCCGGTGGCCGGAAGGTGCGGATCGGTCGCTCGCGTCGGTGTAGATGCGTGTGGGATCGACGCCGGCGTCGGTGAGTGCATCGATCTGCGGCGCGAGTGGGTGGGCGCCGGCTGTTTCGCGGGCATAGCCGAGGGCCATCCCCGACGACTCTGTTGCATCTGCTGTCACCGGGGCAGCGTATCTCAAAAGTATCGAAATACCGCGCCACGGCGCGCTGCGTTTTCGAGACTGTGTGTATGAACCGAGGCGGATCTCGCGGGGAATCTGGCTGAGGATCTCTCAGAAGTCTCATATAGCGTCTCGAAATAATCTGAGACTACCGGCGAGGCGGGTGGAAGGCCGCGGTCGGCGGTGATCGTGCACATCGCCCTTGTTTTCGGGACGGATGGCATAGATGTAAAGCGCGCCGACACCATCTGTTCACAGGGGTTTCGTCCGCTTCCGCCGCGAACGGCCCGCACCGGCGCTACCGTCGCACCACCCGACGTCGACGGTGGAGGCAGGTTCATGGGACTCACACACTCCGACGGCCATGCGACCGGATCGCGGCTGATCGAGACGCCGGCCGGGCCGGTCGAGTGCATCGACGTCGGGACGGGACCGCCGCTGGTGTTCCTGCACGGGTCGCCGGGTGGCTGTGACCAGGGTGTTCTGATGACTCGTTTCCTCGCCGGGTCGCACCGTGTCATCGCGATCTCGCGGCCCGGTTACCTGGGCACGCCCCTCGGTCATGACACGCGCGCCCCGGCAGCGCAGGGTGAGCTGGCCGCGGCCACCCTGGATGCACTCGGGGTCGAGCGTTTCGCGCTGATGTGCTGGTCCGGTGGTGGACCCGCCGCGTACTCGCTGGCTGCCGCGGTGCCGGAGCGGGTCGCATCGATGGTCGCCGTCGCCGCGGTCAGCACTCGTTTCGACCCGCGGAGCAGCCTGCGCGGACGACTCGAACTATCCGAGGAGAAACTCCTCTTCAGCCGTTTCGGTCAGTGGCTGGCGACCACGCTCGTGTCGAAGGCGCCGTCCACGGCCATCTCGACACTCCTGTCCGGTGAGGGAGACCTGTCGCGTGCGCAGATCAGGGCGCTCACCGCGGAGATCATCGCCGATGACGACCAGCGCACGCTGGCGATCGATCTGTTCGACACCGTGTCGGGGTCGCGAAAAGCGGGCTTCGACAACGACTTCGACCAATTCCGTGACTTCGACCTACCGCTCGCGGAGGTGAGCGCACCCGTGCTGGCGATACACGCCCGAACCGACGCCGACGTCCCGTTCGATCAGAGTGTCCACGCGGCGCAGACGCTGCCCGATGCTCGCCTCGAAGCCGTCGACGAAGGAACGCACCTGTCGTTGTGGCTCGGCCAGGACGCTCCAAGGCTGCAGTCGCTGGTCGTCGACCATCTGTCCGGGGCGTCGCGAACGTGACGCTCGACGTCAGAACAGTGTCGGCGGGAGAGCGCCTTCGAACTCGAGCAACCAGCGCTTGGTCGCCAGACCCTGACCGGTCGTGCCTCCCGAGTAGCCGCCGAGACCGTCACCCGCGATCACGCGATGGCAGGGGACGATCAGCGGTACCGGATTGATGCCCATGATGGTCCCGACGCCACGCGCGGAGACCCGTGTGCAGGTCATCGCCGCCAACTCCCCGTAGGTGACGGTGTCGCCGTGGGTGACCTCCCGATGCAGCGTCGTCAGGACTGCACGCGCGGCGTCCGACATCCCGTCGAGGTCGACAGGCAGATCGAAGTCGGTGAGCTCGCCGGTGAAGTAGGCCCGGAGTTGTCGGATCGCTTCGGCGAGAACCGCATCGGTGGTGTCGATGTCGGTCGCTGTGTCGGTGCCGACCCGCCAGGCCACGCGCACGATGGCGGAGCCGTTGCTGTCGACGGCCACGGTGCCGACCGGCGTCGGCAGGAGAGCACGGCGTGGTGAGGGCATCGGTGGAGACTCGCGATCAGGGGTCGGGTGTCGCCACAGTAGCGGAGGGCCAGGACATCGGACGGTGAGGAGCACGTCGGCACGCGGAATATCCGGGGCGGTCGTGGTGTTCTGCCCACCATGAGTGCTAATGCAGAGTTGAGTCCTGAAGGCTGGGTCCGCGAGCAGACCGAGAAGATCCTCGAGCAGGGCACCACCGACGGTGTGACAGTGATGGACCGCCCGATCGTCCTGTTCACGACCACCGGCGCCAAGTCGGGCAAGAAGCGCTACGTCCCGCTGATGCGCGTCGAAGAGAACGGCAAGTACCTGATGGTCGCCTCGAAGGGCGGCGCTCCCGAGCATCCGGCCTGGTACCACAACGTGAAGGCGAATCCTCAGGTCACCGCTCAGGACGGCACCGAGGTGAAGGAACTGACCGCTCGTGAGCTGAGTGACGGCGAGGAGCGTGACCACTGGTGGGAGCTCGCTGTCGCGGCCTACCCTCCCTACGCGGAGTACCAGACCAAGACCGACCGGCAGATCCCGGTGTTCGTCCTCGAATGAGAATCGCGCTGGACTGAGCCGCGCTGAACCGATGGAGCCCCCGACGGTGGTCGGGGGCTCTACTCTGTCTCACGCAGTGTTCGGGAAGGAAGTGCCATGGGCCACGTCGTCGACTTCAAAGATGTCTCCACCGCGGGACTCGAGAGTTCACCCGTGTCGGAGGCGCTGGCCGGTCTACGGGCCAACGAGGCCCGGTACTACAAGACGAAGTACGGGCACGACTTCACTGTCGTCCCGGCGTCGGATGCGCCCGACATCCTCGATCGGGTGACCACGATCCTGGCGAACGAGCGGGACATCACCATCAGCTCGCCCGCGCTCGAGGTCAGCGACTTCGAGGTGGGCCCGGACGACGCCAGGCTCCGTATGTCGTATGTGTTCTACGAGTCGGGCCTGGCCGTCAACGTCATGTACAGCATCGACCCGGCCGGGAAGCGGGCCGTCGGGTTCAAGCTCTCCGACGGTATGGACGTTCCGGCGGAGCTGGAGTCCAGGTTCAAGTTCGCAAGGCAGAAATCGAAGCTCGCCGGCGTCATCCGTGGATCGTACTTCGTCATCAAAGGGGAGTACTGACCCTGACAGTCACTTGAAGCGGATGGTCATGGTCGCGAGACCGAAGATCTTGCGACCACCCGACTTCGCCACCACGATGACGACGCCCGTTCGGGTCTCCGGATCGAGCGACTTGATGCGACCGCTGTATTCGATCTCGCCGCCTTCGGCGCCCGAGACGACAGCGGGCTGGGACAGGCGGACCGCGTAGCGGGTGACGGCGCCCGGGTCACCAGACCACGAGGACACGAAGGCGGCCCCGAGGCCCATGGTCAGCATGCCGTGCGCAATCACATCGGGCAGGCCCGCCAGCTTCGCGCTCGTCTCGTCCCAGTGGATGGGATTGGCGTCGCCTGCGACACCGCCGTAGTTCACGAGATCGCCGCGGGACAGCCGGAAGGTGTGCGCCGGCAGCTCGTCGCCGACGCTCAATTCGTCGAAGTTGCGGGCTCCCGACGTCCGGCCGGTGTCATCGGCGGCCCGGATGTCGCCGTCGGGACGAACCGTCTTCACGTATCGTTGCGCGGACTCGTCGTGGCTGAAGATGTTGACGTCGTGCATCATCACCTTGCGAACCGCTCTGCTCAACTCCGGGTCGACCTCGTCGGCGGTCACGCCGACGACCGTGGTGTGCATCGTGTGCACTCGCTCGCCCGCGGCGTCGGTCATGGTGTTGGTCACGGTGATGAGGTCTTTACCCGCGATCCGCCGAACACTGGTCAGCTCGACGTCGGTGGTCAGCTCGTCCCCGGCGACGATCGGACGGTGCTGCTCGAAGACCTGCTCGGTCTGCACGTAGGTGTCATATCCGACGATGACCTTCTCGAAGAGCTCCCGGTTCGCCGCCATGGCCGGGATGGAGGTGAAGGTCAACGGTGTGACGAGTCCCGGATAACCCAGTGCCGCAGCGGCTTCGGGCTCCCAATGGGCGCCGTGATAGTCCTGGACCGCGCGTGCGTACTCGCGAACCTTCTCTCGCCCGACCTGGTACGAGCCGTCGAGGACGTAGTAATGACCCACGCGGGATTCGATCCCGGCGGGATCATCGGTCGTGGCGGTGGTCGTCGGAGTGTGCGTCACCCCGAACAGGCTAACGGTGTGTGCATTCGTGTCCAACTCCGGAGTAACTTCGGTGTGCTGTCGTCAGCGCCGGAGTCCTTTCCCGTGCGCGTACTCGGCGGGACGCCCGGAGGTCTGCCAGTCGTGCCAGTTCTCCCGGTGGCGGCACATCCACTTCTCGTGCAGCCGGCGAAATCGGGGTGACAGTCGACGGAGTGTCTCGACGACGATCACGGCGGGCAGGCGGAGCACGATGACCAGCACCCCCGGAACCGGACTCGGCATCCGATAGCGCAACCGCGTCGTGGGCAGCATGTAGATGCTCGAATAGGCCGCGTACATCGCCGCGTTGTACCGGCCGCGAAGTCGCTCCAGGCCGGTCGCTCCGCTCTTCGCGAACGCCGCGGGGAACGACTCGATGAGCTCGGCGCCGTCGTCCCCGGCGTCGTAGCTGCGGGTCGAGGTGACGAACGCCAGCAATCGCAGCGAGTCGGCGATGGTCTCGGGGTACCACTGGGTGCGTACACCCAGCAGGTGGCCGAGGTAGCGCTGGTAGTGCAGCAGGACCCGGATCTCACGGGGCGTCGTCTGTACTCCGGTCAGCCACAGGGCCATTGCCGGAACCACGCTGCCGCCGAGCAGGGTCAGCAATTGATACGACTGGCTGATCGGGTCGCCCCAGCGATGCCGATCCCATTCCGGGTGGTCGGCGACCGTGCGACGAACCCACACGTGCATGACGCGCACCCGCATGGC
The DNA here is from genome assembly GCF_000143885.2 of Gordonia sp. KTR9. Taxonomy (NCBI): domain Bacteria; kingdom Bacillati; phylum Actinomycetota; class Actinomycetes; order Mycobacteriales; family Gordoniaceae; genus Gordonia; species Gordonia sp. KTR9. The sequence continues at coordinate 3,057,305 of NC_018581.1, read as the reverse complement.
CGTCGCGCGACCCTGCGACCCCGGCGTGAGCAACGCCCCGGGTTGCGAGACGTCGATCCAGAAGCGCGAGGTCTCCAGAAACCTGCGCAACGCGTTGTCTCCCGCGTAACCGCCGGCCAGTGACAGCGGCTTCGCCACAGCGGCTTCGGTGTACATCTCCAGGGTGATCCCGCCGGCGACACTGAACAGGCCGGTACCCCACCGACGCCAGATGGCCTCGCCCTCGGCGATCAGCTCGGGGTCGACCCAGTCGGGCACGGCCTCGAACTCCTCGAACAACTCGACCAGCGCCGGCGGGGGATCGTCGATGCTGTCGAGGCCGTCGGTGAGTGCTTGGTCGAGGAGCGCTCGGGCCGCGTCGCCGCCGATCGTGCCGTAGACCTCGTCGACGAACCGTTCGGCGACCGGATCGGTGCGGAACATGTCTGCGGCGAAGGTGCGCAGGTTCTCCTGCTCCGGGAAGAGGTCCTTCCCGGTGGCGCGGCGGACCAGCGCCCGGGCGCGTCGGAGGCGCCGGTTCGCCATCGCGGACTCATAGCCGACCGCGGTGGGAAACGCGGGAGCGTCGGACGACAGCGAAGTGGACACGTGAACTCCAAACAGGTGAGACGGATCTTCATATGTGTATCACCCGGTGGCGGACTCGTGCACGGGCGGTCGTGGACGTTGACTTCAAGCGGACATGAAGTTGCACCGTGGGTGGACATACCGACCGACTCGAGGAGACACCGATGCGCCGCGTTCTCGCCGACCTGTGGGAAACCATCAGCGACAGTCCGTTTCCCGGACTGACCACACATGCCTACCTGTGGACGTCGAACCGGAACGTCCTTTTCTACTCGGTTGCCTCCGACGCCGAGTTCGACGACTTCGAGCGGCTCGGAGGAATCGATCACCAGTACCTGTCGCATCAGGACGAGGCCGGGCCGCAGCTGGGCGCGATCTCCGAACGCTTCGGGGCGACGCTGCACGCGCCGGCCGCCGAAGCGAACCGGATCGGCGGCCACGCTCGGATCGGGGTTGCCGTCGCGGACCGGCACATCGACGACAACGGGGTCGAGGTGATCCCGACACCCGGCCATTCCCCGGGGAGCACGAGCTACCTCGCGACAGGCGCCGACGGCGACCGGTACCTGTTCACCGGGGACACTCTCTACCGCAACGCCTCGGGGCGATGGACCGCCGGATACCTACCGGGTATCAGCGACGCGGACCAGCTCGAGGCGAGTCTGGAACTCCTGGGAACGCTCGATCCGGACGTCGTCATCTCCAGTGCCTATGCGGGTGACTCCGCCGTTCACCGGGTCGACGCGTCGACGTGGAGCGCGGATGTCGCGGAGGCCGCCCTCGGTGTGCGGGCGGCCGTCGACCGGCAGGCCTAGTCGAACAGACGTCGGAACAGGTTGGTCTCGGCGAGGTCGACCAGTTCGTCGCCACGTCCCGACAGCACGGTTCGCAGGGCGTACAGCGTGAACCCCTTCGCCTGGGCGGCGGTGATCGCCGGCGGAATGGACAGCTCCTGCCGGGCGGTGACGACGTCGAGCAGGGCCGGACCGTCGTGGGCGAGGAACTCGTCGACCGCGTCGGCGAGATCGTCGGGCTGCTCGACCCGGCGGCCTCGGATGCCGACCGACTCCGCCAGCGCGGCGAAGTCCGGGTTCTCCAGATCGGTTCCGTAATTGACGAATCCGGCGGCCTTCATCTCGACCTCGACGAAGTTCAGGGACGAGTTGTCGAAGACGACGATCTTCACCGGCAGCCGGTTCTGCGTGATGGTGAGCAACTCGCCGAGCAGCATCGCCAGCCCGCCGTCGCCGGCGAGCGCGATGACCTGGCGGTCGGGAAAGGCGGTCTGCGCACCGATGGCCTGGGACACCGCGTTGGCCATCGAGCCATGGGTGAACGAACCGATCAGGCGGCGGGCCCCGTTCATCGCGAGGTAGCGAGCCGCCCAGACCACCGGTGAACCGACGTCGGGGATGAACACTGCGTCGTCACTGGCCTTCTCGCTGATCAGGCGGGCCAGGTACTGCGGGTGGATCGGTGCCCGATTGCGGTCGTTGTCGGCGAGGTCGTCGAGGCGGCGCCGCGCCGTGGCGTAGTGGGCCAGCGAGGTCGACAGGTGTTCGGAGTCGCGGCCGGTGGTGATCGACGGCAGAAGCGCTCGGACGGTGTCGCCGACGTCACCGACGAGTGGCAGGTCGACGGGACAGCGTCGGCCGATCTGCTCACCGCGGATGTCGACCTGGATGATCGTCGCCTTCGAGGGATAGAACTGTTCGTACGGGAAGTCGGTGCCGAGCATGAGCAGGGTGTCGCACTTCTCGATCGCGCGATACCCCGACGAGAAGCCCAGCAGCCCGGTCATTCCCACGTCGTAAGGGTTGTCGTACTCGATGAACTCCTTGCCGCGCAGCGCATGCACGATGGGGGCCTGCAGGACCCGCGCCAGCTCGACGACCTCGTCGTGGGAATCCTTCACCCCGGCGCCGGCGAGAATGGTCACCCGCTCGGCGGCATTGAGAGTGGCAGCGGCACGCGCGATCTCGCCGTCGGTGGGACGTGTGACGCGCGGGATGTGGCGGATGGGGGCGCCCGCTCGTCGCTTCGGGCACGGCGCGAGGAAGGTCTCGCCCGGGATGACGAGCACCGCGACGTCCTGCTTCTCGACGGCGGTGCGCAGCGCGATGTCGAGCAGGCGCGGCATCTGCTCGGGAGTGCTGACCATCTCGCAGAAGGCACTGCATTCCCGGAACAGCTGCTCGGGGTGCGTTTCCTGGAAGTAGCCGGTGCCGATCTCGGTCGCGGGGATGTGCGCGGCGATCGCGAGGACCGGAACACGACTGCGGTGTGCGTCGAACAGTCCGTTGATCAGATGCAGATTGCCGGGCCCGCAACTTCCCACGCACACCGCGAGTTCACCGGTGAGGGCGGCTTCCGCGGACGCGGCGAAGGCCGCCGACTCCTCGTGCCGGACATGCCGCCACGAGATGGTGTCGTTCCTGCGCAGGGCATCGGCGAAACCGTTGAGCGAATCGCCTGGTAGCCCGTGGACGCGCCGCACTCCCGCACGGTCGAGCTCCTCGACGATCCTCTCCGCGACTGTGGTCGACATGGCGATCCGTTCGGTCGGGGTCGGTGTGACCCGACTATAGACGCGAGTCGGGTACCGCCGGCGCCACGGAGTTCGGCTCACTCCGATCCTCTTGGGCGTCGTCCGGCTCGTGGCGGTGTGAGAATCGACGCATGCCTCGACGCGGTGAACCCCTCCGTAAGCTCGGATTCCTGACCATCGGACGCTTCGACGGCGACAACCCTCGCCCCGGCCACCTCGAAACGCTGCGGATGATCGAGCTCGCCGTACAACTCGGCTTCGACAGCGTGTGGGTGCGCAACCGCCACTTCCAGTACGGCATCTCCTCACCCGTGGCAGTGCTGGCGGCCGCCGCGGTGCGGACCAGCCGCATCGAGCTGGGCACCGCGGTGATCCCACTCGGTATGGAGAACCCGCTGCGCCTGGCCGAGGATCTGGCGACCGTCGACATCCTCAGCGACGGACGTCTCAATCCAGGTGTGTCCGTGGGCGTCCCGATGCGCTACGACGACTACAAGACTTCGATGTATCCCGAAACCCATGCGCTGGAGAACTTCTCGAAGGACCGGGTGGTGCGGCTGCTGGACGGCCTGCGCGGTGAACCGGTCAGCGACTTCGAGGGGACCGTCGGGATCGAGACCTTCTCGCGGCGAGTGCAACCGCACTCACCCGGCCTGGCCGATCGGGTCTGGTACGGAGGCGGACTCAGCTCGGCGATCTGGGCGGGCCGGCAGGGGCTCAACTACCTGACCTCCTCGGTGGTGACCATCGAGGGAACACGGTCGCGAGACTTCGCCACCATTCAGGCCGAACACATCGACGCCTACCGCGCCAATCACATCGATCCCGACCGTGCGCGGGTCTCCCAGGGACTGGTGGTCATCCCCACGGACTCGGCAACCCCGAGCCAGGTCCGGAAATACCGGGCCTATGCCGACAGCCGATACGAGCGCACGCTCACCCCGCAGGGTCCGCGTGGCCTGCTGTTCTCGCCGGACCACGTCGGGCCGTCCGACGAGCTCGCCGAGAAGCTCTATGATCACGCGGGATTCCAACGCGCCACGGAGGTGGCCTTCGCGTTGCCGTTCTCCTTCGATGAACCCGATTACCTGCAGATCGTGGGTGATCTCGCCGGACGGCTCGGGCCGGCACTCGGCTGGGCGCCGGCCGGGGGCGATGTGTAGCGAAAGTGCGTGCTATATACCGTCTTTCGCTACGAAATCCCGGTGGCCGGTGTCGCGGGTTCCACCGGCTGGCGCAACAGCGTCCGGAGTCTGTCCGGCGCGACCCGGCGGAAGTCGCTGAAATAGATCTCGTGGTGATGGCCCCGCATGGTCAAACCGTTGTCGGGTATGAACCGCTCGTGCATCTCTGCCAGCACCGGGCCCTCGTCGTCGAACGAACCGTGGTGAAGCGTCTGGACGCACAGGCCCTCGTCCAGGGATGCGATGCGGAGGCCGTCGAGGCGCGGCGGTGGTTTCTTCGAGCCGACCCGCAGGACGGCGGCGTCGAGCAGTCCGTCGTCGATCCAGTCCGGGATCATCAGCATGAGAGTCCAACTCCAGCGGCCCTTGTCGCGAGCACCGGTGAAAGCGCTCATGTCCTCGGCCCACCAGAGACCCTCGAGCGGGGGGACGACGTAGTCGCGGCCCAGCTCGCCTCGGCTCGCGAACTTCAGGGTGTACGCGACCGGGTAGAGCGTCTCGATGGTCGCCACGAACTGCGGCGTGGTGTTCGGGTCTCCCGACCCGTCGATCATGAGGTAGCGCATCAGGGGTACCTCGAGCACACGTATCCGGCCCCGATGGGCCTTGTACGTGTCGAATGTCTTCTTGAAATCGACCTTCTCGGGCACGCCGACGACCCTATCCGGGAATGCGCCGCCGCTCATAGGTTCGGAGCGCGAGGAAGTACGAGGCCCCGCCGATGGCAACACTCCAGGCGAGTGCCGCGATCACGCTCCCGGCAGGGACCGTGGCGTCGGTGAGGGTACCGCGCAGGACCTCGATGACGGGTGTGAAGGGCTGATACTCCGCGAACTGCCTCAGCCCGGCGGGCAGCGACTCGGCCGGGACGAAACCTGTGCTGAGAAAAGGCAGGATCGTGAGGAACATCGGTGTGTTGCTGGCCGTCTCCACGCTTTTCGCCGCCAGTCCGAGATAGACCGACAGCCAGATCAATGCGATCGCGAACACGCTGGTCACCCCGAACGCGCCCAGCCAGTCGAGAGGACCGGCCGTCGGTCGGAACCCGATCGCGACCGCAACGGCGAGGACGACGACGATGCTGAACAGTGCCTGGAGCAGGCTGGCCACCACGTGACCGGTCAGGACCGCGGAGCGGGCGATGTCCATCGTGCGGAATCGGTTGATGATTCCCGCGGTCATGTCCATCGCCACGACGATGGCGGTACCCTGCACCGCTGACGCGACGGTGACCAGCACGATCCCGGGCACCACGTAGTCGAGGTAGGCGGCCCGCCCGCTGTCACCGGATTGCGTGGTCATCCCGGCGCCGAGCTGCCCGCCGAACACGAAGACGAAGAGCAGCAGGAAAACGACCGGGATTCCGACCAGCATCACGGTGAGTGCCGGGAACCGGAGGAGCCGACGAACGTTGCGGCGGATCATGACCCGCGAATCCGACACCGTGTGGGTCAGGGCCGTCATGATCCCGCTCCGGACTGATCCGGGTCGGGGACCTCGGGAGCCGGGTTGCCCGTGAGGGCGAAGAACACGTCGTCGAGTGTCGGCGCATGGACGCTCACGTCGGCGACCGGGACCCCTGCGGTCTCGAGCCGGTTCAGAGTGGTCCGGATCGTGGCGACGGTGTCGTCTGTCGCGATGTCGAGGCGCCGTGAGTCGGTGACGCGACGCGCATCCGGGAGCAGCGAGGCCGCCGCGTCGAACGAGTCGCGGTCGGCGAACGTCAGGCGCACCTCGGAGGCGTGAACCCGGCTCTTCAACTCCGCAGCTGTTCCCTCGGCCACGATGTGTCCGTGGTCGAGGACGGCGATGCGGTCGGCGAGGTGGTCGGCCTCCTCGAGGTACTGCGTGGTCAGGAAGATCGTGACGCCGTCGGCGGCGAGCCGGGAGATGGTCTCCCACAGCATCCGACGACTCCTGGGGTCGAGTCCTGTGGTCGGTTCGTCGAGGAAGATGACGCGCGGGATCGCCACGAGCGTCATCGCGAGATCGAGCCGCCGGCGCATTCCGCCGGAGTACGTCGACACCGGGCGGTCGGCGGCCTCCACGAGGTCGAATTGTTCGATCAACTCCTGCGTCCGTGCCCGCCCGCTGCGCCGGCCCAGCCGGCGAAGGTCGGCGATGAGAGCGAGGTTGTCTCGCCCGCTGAACAGATCGTCGACGGCGACCGACTGGCCGGTGACGCCGATGATCGCTCTGACCGACCGGGTCTGCGTGACCGTGTCGAAGCCGCCGATGGTCACCGTTCCCGAGTCGGCGGGGAACAGGGTCGAGGCGATGCCGACGGTCGTCGTCTTCCCGGAACCGTTGGGGCCCAGGAGCGCGGTCACGCCGCCCGCGGGAACGTGCAGATCGATGCCGTCGAGAACACGGTGCTCGCCATAGCTTTTCGTGAGTCCGCGGATCTCGATGTCGGCGGCGGCGGTCAACCGATCGGGTCCGTCGTCGTGCCGCGTGCGTCGATCATCGATCGTCGGCGTCGAGTCGTGCGGCGACGTCGGCGGGGAATCCGCCGGTGGCGACCGGGCCCCAACTCGTCGGCGTGATGCGGATCAGCGACTTGCCCTGGGTCCGCATCGCGGCGCGGTACTCGTCCCAATCCGGATGCTCACCGGAGATGCTGCGGAAGTAGTCGACGAGTGCATCTTCGGCCTCGGGCATGTCGAGCACCTCGGCGTCGCCGTCGACCTGGACCCAGGCGCCGTTGAAGTCGTCGGAGAGCACCACGACTGTCGCGACGGGGGTGTGCCGGAGGTTCGCGGCCTTGGCACGACCGGGGTAGGTCGAGATGACGATGCGACCCTGTTCGTCGACCCCGCCGGTGACCGGCGACATCTGCGGACTGCCGCTGGATCGGACGGTGCTGAGGATCATGTGGTGACGCGGCCGGATGAACTCGAGCAGTCCGGCACGGTCGACGACATCGGCTTTCGCGACTGTTCTGGCCATGCCGCCGACTTTACGCGGGGACCGGTGTCGGAGTGGGCCCCGTTCCGATTCGGGTGAGGTGCCGGACTCAGTCGGGTAGTGCGGCGACGAGGCCCGCCTGGACCGCGTAGACCGGGGCCATGGACTTGCCGTCGACGGTGACGGCATCGTCGGTGTTGATCACGATGATGATCGTCGTGTCCGACTCGTAGTCATGGAACAGTGAGGTGTTGTATCCCGGGAAATCGCCGTCGTGGCCCCACCATCCGTCGCGGTTCCCGATACCGATGCCATATCCGGAGGTGGCGGTGTTGGGCGGCGGCGAGGTGAGAATCGAATCCCGGCGGAGCTGCTGAGTCGCCGGATCCAGGACACCCTGTCCGGTGAACAGCGCTTCGCCCCAGGTCTGCAGGTCGTCGATCGTCGATATCACGGCGCCCGCGGTGGAGGCGAAGGATGGATTCCAGCGAGTGGAATCGACCGTCTTCCCGTCGGATTGACCCTGATCGGTGAGTCCGTTCAGGTGTGGGTCGGGGATCTCGACGGACCCGCCGGGCCATGAGGACTCGTCCATTCCGAGCGGCGTGAAGATCCGGTCGGCGAAGATCTCGCCGATGGGTTTGGCGAGCACCTTCTCGATGACCAGACCCAGCAGGACGTAGTTCGTGTTCGAGTACTGCCAGCCCTGCCCCGGCGGGAAGCTCGGTGGCAGCGCCTTCGCGGTGTCCACGAGTTCGGTGGGGCTCCACACGCTTTCGGGATCGGCGAAGAACCTGCGGTCGAAGCCCTCGGAGGCGGTGTACGACGGTATGCCGCTGGTCATGTCGGCGACCTGCCGCAGCGTCGCGGTGCCGTTGGGTGCGTCCGGGACATACTTGTCGATCGGATCGTCGAGGGAGACCCGGCCCTCCTGCACGAGTTGGAGCAGGAGCGTCGCGGTCATCGTCTTGGTGAGTGAACCGATCCGCGTATGGTCCGCGGGTTCGATGGGCTCGTTCCCGCCGGCCGCCCGCACACCCGATGTCCCCGTCCAGGTTCCGGCCGGCGAGATGACCCGGGCGATGACGCCGGGGAGGTCGCCGGCGGCGCGCGTGTCGTCGACCGCCTTCTGGAATGCCGCAGCAGTGTCTGCGGGCACCGAGGTCGGCTGTCCCGAACCGGACGCCGGTGCCGACGATCCCGTACCCGACGCCGTCTCCGAGGGCGAGCACGCGACGAGGCCGAGTGCGGCCACCGCACCGAGCGTCGTCATACGGAGGAGGACGGTGGCGCGCAGAGGCTTTCGGCTCATCCGCTCACTGTAGCGGCAGACCGGCGCGGCGAGGTGGATTGAGACAAAAGCCGCAGAGGTTCCGGCGAGGAGTCACATGCGGTGTGCCAGCATCGGCGGGACGGGGTAGATGTCGATGGCCGTGGCGAGTTTGGCCGCGACCGCCCGCTCCCGCGCGACCGCGTCGAAGCCGCGTCCGTCCGGTCGGTCCGGTACAGACGTACCGGAATCCACGACGGTCCAGTCCGAGCCGGCCTCGATCAGGGACCGGTGTTTGGTGGAGTAGTACCCCGGCATCGCCACGACCGCGACCCCGGGATCGCCCGCGGCCGCGGCCATGAGATGCGGGTGGAACCGGGTACTGATCCACGTGTTTCGATGCCCGGCGGGCAACCCGCCACTCCACACGTCGCGGAAGTTGAGGACGGTGGCGCCGGCCAGGCGCGGACCGAGGAGGTAGGGAACCTCGTTGTCGTGCCCCGGGATTCCTTCGACGACGGTGACCTCCGATCCGGGCACGTCCCAGGCGTCGAGGGTCGCGTGCACGAAATCGGCCAGGGCCTCGACGCCGGTCGCCCGTGGCCCGACGAAACGCTCGGTGAGATCGGATTGGAGGCAGAGTACGACACCCCGTTCGGCCGGCGGGTCGGTGCGGTACAGCGGAGGTCGGGGCCGGTGCAGAGCCAGCCATGCATCGTCACCGGAATGCCGTGCCGCGACGGCGCCGTCGAGTACGTCTACCGACGCGGTGTCGCGCACGTCCACGATGTCGAATGCGGCGAACGCCTCGGTCAGCGCGGCCCGAGCCCGGCCCTGCAGTGCGGGAACGAGTCCCTGACCGGTCGCGGCGAGTCGGGCGCCGGATCGCCGGGCCACTGCGGCGGCGGCGACGAACAACGAAACGTGGTGCGGCCACACGGTGTTGAGGTAACCGCCACCGAGTAGGTGAATGGTGGTCGCCGAGTGCAGGAGGTCGATACCCGCGGTCACGCGCGGCGCGAGACCGGCGTCGAGCGCAGCGGACGACACCCATTCCCAGGGGTCCTGCTGTTCGGCGTCCGCCGCGTAGGTGGTCAACTGCCACAGTGTGTCGACGACGAGCATGTTCGGATGAGCGTCGTGCAGCAGCGTCGTGGCCGTACCGGGGCTGTGGCAGTCCAGCACGACCGTGGCGTTCGGGCGCACCCGAGCCAGATGTCGCAGCCACGTCCGGGCGATGAGTTCGTCGCCGTAGTTCGGATGACCGGCCGGGGCCACCAGATAGATCACCTCGCCGGTGCCCATCGCGCGGCCGAGCCGGGAATCGGCGGTGCGGTGCCGGACCGAGGTGCCGATGCGGTCGGCCAGGATGCCCGCGGTCCGGAACAGCGGACGGTCGGTTGCCGGTCGTCTCGTCACGGTCCCCAACGTTACGGTGTGCCGGGGCATCGGCCCCCGCCGGACGGTGTGCCGGGGGTGGCCCGCGAGAGCTACCCGAACGTGCCCTCGAGGTAGGCGAGTGCGGCCTTGGTGTCGGCGATGGGGCCGCGGTATCCGATGTAACCGTCGGGCCGGATGACGAACACCGTCGAACCGTCGGGGAGGTAGCCGTCGGCGAACCGGCCGTCGGTGTCGCGGAGCAGCGGTAGATCGGTGCTGCCGACCTGTGCCGTCGCGGCCGCGATCACATGGATGTCGATGTGGCCGTGCGCCTTCGCGGCGATCTCGCCGGCGAGGGATTCGAGAACCGCGACGTCCCCGGTCCCGGCGGCGGCGTCCGCGTACAGGATGAGCGAGTGGTCGACGCCGTCCAGCACGCCGAACAGGCGCACCGGGTGATTGACCGATTCGCGGCTCAGGCCCGTCGCGTCCGGCGCGCGTTCGCCTGCCCGTGGCGCGGCCGGGGCGGTCGGCACCGTCGACCCCGCGACGGCGGGACTGTCGGCGTAGGAGATCAGCAGCTGGGCCTCCCGCCGCATGATGAAGTCCATGTCGGTGGAACCGGCGCCGATGCCCTCGCGAGCGTCTCGGACGGTGCGTCCCACCACCTCCTCGCCGACGGGCCGGCGCTCGAGGTCGTAGCTGTCAAGGAGCGCGTCGGAGGCGACCCCGGTGACGGCGAGCGCGAGTTTCCAGGCGAGGTTGTGCGCGTCCTGCACGCCGGTGTTCATGCCCTGCGCGCCGGTCGGCGGATGGATGTGGGCGGCGTCGCCCGCGACGAACACGCGTCCGCGGCCGTAGGAATCGACGATCCGATGACTGATGCGGAACACCGACGACCATCGCAGGTGCGAGACCGTTGCGGGTTCGGGCGCGAGCCTGTCGACCACGGCCTGGATGTGGGCCAACTCCGGCGCGCGGGTGCCCTCGAAGCCGTGGGCCACACCGTCTCCGCCGGTCGTCGGTGCGACCGCCAGCTCGTCGGGGACCAGCATGGACATCCGGTAGCGGCCGCGGCCGGGCAGCGGGATGCACACCAGTTGGTCGTCGGTGGTGCCGTCCGCGGTCTGGTGCATCGACCGGATGGCGTAGCCGCGGGGCATCGACCAGTCCACCACGACGTCGCCGAGCATGTACTGCTCGCTGAAGGCGCCGCCCTCGAAGCTCAGCCCCAGGCCCTTGCGCACGACGCTGTGCGCACCGTCGGCGCCGATGAGATAGCCCGCCCGGACGGTGGTTTCCCCGTCCTGACCCGTGAGGGTGACGGTCACGCCGTCCGCGTCCTGCTCGAATGCCGAGACCGCCGTACCCCGATCGATCTCGGTGCCCAGATCGGAGAGTCGCTCACGCAGGATTCGCTCGGTCGCGTACTGGGGGAGCAGGTGGAAACGGTAGGGAACATCGGGCGGTGTCGTGAGGTCGACCCGTGAGACCTGACTTCCGTTGACGTAGACGAGCTGACCGCGCATCTCCAGGCCGGCGTCGAGCACCTGTCCGACGACGCCCATGCTCTCGAACACCTCGAGCGTGCGGGGCTGGATGCCGACAGCTTTGGCGTACTGCGGAGGTTCGAGCAGCGGATCGACAATGCGAACACGGATTCCGCGTCTGCGTAGTTCGACGGCGGCGGTCAGGCCGATGGGTCCGGCACCGGCGATCAGGACATCTACTTCGGTCATGGAATCCTCCTGTGGTCGGCCGGTCGCCGACGCTCAGAAGATTATCGGTCGATCACGCGCCGACGGGGTGACAAGTCGGAGAAAGCGGACGCCGAACAGTCGTCGCCGAGCGGCCGACTACCGCGGGATGGCGGCGGGACCGATCGCCCGTGCGCCCAATCGCACGACCCTGGCCCGCAGTTCGCGGTCGGCGGTGACCACGATCCGCTCCCGGTGCGGGCTCGAGTCGGCGACGACCTCGACGATCGTGTCGTCGCCCACGGCGGGTGCCTCGACGACCCGGACGTGTTCGCTCGCCTCGACCCCGCGAGCCCGGCCCTCGACGACGAGCACAACCTCGAGCGGTCCCGGCAGTCCCGCGAGGCCACCGACGGCGACGGCCTCGAGTCGCGTCCGCAGTCGTTCGGCGGCACCGCGGCGATCGCGCCACCACCCGTCGGGCACCGAACCGACGACGTTGGCGCCGTCGACGACCAGGAGGGGCCGGGCATCGTCCGCGCTGTGGGACCGGGGTCCGGACGGATCAGTCATGCCGACCATCAGCGCACACAGTGCGCGCCGGGGCAAGTGGGCCGTGATCGCCCGCCCGGGTCGTCCCGTCAGATGTCGCCGTGGCAGAAGCGGTTCGACGGGTCGAGGGCGGCTTTGATCTCGTCGAGACGTCGTCGGTGGTCCGAGCTGTACGCGTCGTCGGCGCGGGCCACCCGTTCGGTACCCGAGGTGAAGTTGAGATAGGCGGCGCCGGTGACGTACGGCGCAAGCTCGGTGCGGGTCACGCGCAGCGTCGACTCGACCGCCAGCGCCACCTGGGGGTCGGGCACCGCCGCGACGAGTTCGAGGAGGAACCGTCCCGTCCGGGCCCGGTCGTTGGGCGCGTGCTCCGCGCCGCGGGCGATCGCTCCGCCGGCGTGGCGGATCTCGCCGATCACGATCAGCGGTGCCGATGCCGGGGCGGGCCGGACCCTCGCGGCGACGATGTCGACGGCGACGTCCGGGAGGTCGTCGAACCATTCGGTGGTGACCATCACCGGCATCGGTTCGGTCGGATCCATGCTGACGGCGTCGATCGCGGCGAACGGCAGCACATCCCACATGTCGACGACGGGCGTGCGCCAGTCGCGCCATTCGTCGACGACCGCGCGACCGGCGTCGAGATCGCCTGACCAGCATCCGCGCACGACGGCGAAGCTCCGGCCGCGTAGCGGTTCCGGGACGTCGTCGGTGGGCGGGAGGTTGAGGATGGCGACCGCCGAGGTCAGCGCGTCCGACTGCGCGGGTGCCCAGTCCCGGAATCTGCGGATGATCTCCTCGGCGTCGGCGGCAGGGTAGAAGAGGTTGCCCGCGTACACGGTCGACACCTCGACGAGCGAGATCTCCATCGACGTCACGACGCCGAGGCCGCCCGCGCCGGCGCCCTTCAACGCCCAGAAGATGTGCGGGAAGCTGGTGTCGGTGACCCGGATCGGCGTGCCGTCGGGGGTGACCAGGTCGAACGAGAGCACGTGGTCGGACGCCAGGCCGAAGCGCCGACCGAGCCAGCCGAAGCCCCCGCCCAGGGTGTAGCCGATCGCGCCGACACCACTCGCCGAGCCCATCAGCGGCGCCAGTCCGTATGACGTGGCGGCGTCGACAACCGTCCGCCAGGTGGCGCCCGCACCCACGCGCGCGGTCCGGGTGACCGGGTCGACGCTGACCGACGCGAGGCGGGAGGTGTTGATCAGCAACCCGCCGTCGGCCGGCCTGCCGGTGCCGTGCCCGGTCGTCTGCACGGCGACGCGCAGGTCCTCCTCGACGGCGAAACGGACGGCCTCCACGACATCGAAGTGGTTGGCGGGAACGGCGATCACGGCGGGACGATGCACGTCGAGCCGGCTGAAACCCGACCGTGCGTCGACGTAGCCCGCGTCGCCGGGACCGTAGACGTCACCCGCGATCCGATCGCGGAGTTGCGCGAGCACCGAGGTACGGGTTCGGACGGTGAGGCGTTCGGTGTTCTCGGGCGGGGAGGAGGCGGGTGTTGCGGTCATCGGCAGGTCCTCGGTTGCGGCCGGAGCGGTCCGGCAGGATTCGTCGGTCTCCGGTCGGCGCCGGATTCCCGACAAGGGTCGCCGAAGGTCCTTGGATGCGACTTGAGACGGACTTGGTGCGCTCAGGCGGGAGAGGTGAGTCCCCAGGTCGTCGCCAGTGCGTCGATCCTCCGGACCAGCCCGTCCGCCTCCTGTGCGAGTGCGGTGTCGCGCGCGGCGGACAGGGTCGCGCCCACCACGGAGGCCGGGCGACCGTTGGCGTACTCGTAGCGGGCGCGGACGACCAGGCGGTGTGCGTCGGCATAGCGTTCGCCCGTGCGGTCGGCGAAGTCCGCGGCCCGGTCGAGGAGCGTCGCGGCGTCGGTGAGTTTGCCCGCGACCACCAGGACCTCGGCGTGCAGGCCCAGCCAGTAGCCCTCACCCGTGCGCGGATGGTCCTCCATGCCGATGTCGTCGGCCCCGAGCCGGTCGATGTGCTCGAGTGCCTCGTCGAGGTCGCCGGTCATCGCCCGCGCCCACCAGTACATCCGTTCGCCGCCACGACGGAGGTAGGCGAGCGCGGCGGCGCCGTCGGACATGATCGCCGGACCGGCATCCAGAACCCACTCTGCGTCGCCGAGCATGGACGCCGCGCCGACCGCGAAGATGGCCATGCCGAACTGCGACCGGGGATCGGGATGGGCGTCGGCCATCGTCGCGAACAGCGCCCGGCCGGCATCGGTGCCGAGGTGCACCGTCGCCGCCCAGGCGCGGAAACCGCGGGCCATCGCGAGCTGATCGTCGCGCAGGCCCTCGACATCGACGTCGATCGGCGCGTAGGTCTCCAGGATGCGATGCGCCGCACCGAAATTCCCGCGGTGGAAGTCGTCGATACCGGCGGCGTGCATGCCCAGGTGGGTGACGACCGGGTCGTCGGATCGTTCGGCGCGCCGACGCAGGTCCTGCGCGAGGCGGTGACCGGTCTCGGTGTCCGCGATCTGGATGTGGGCCGCGCAGCGTGCGTAGTCGAGGGTCGCGAGCAGGCGGGTGTCGCCCAGTGTCGATGCCAGCGTCCGGGCGCGCTCCTGCAGGACGGGGTCGGCGGCGAAGTAGCCGTGCGCCGCGACCTCGCCGGCCAGCTGGGTGGTGATCGCGACGAGTTCCGCCTGCTGGTCGCCGGTCGAGCGGGCGAGCGTCGCCGCATCTCCGAGATGTCTGCGTGCGCCGTCGAAGTCGTAGGTGCGCAAGGCGATGTCACCCGCGGTGAGCAGTGCGGTGGTGGTGCGTTCCCGATCGGCCAGCGGTCCGGCGGACCACAGGTGCCGGGCGACTCTCGTCACCGCATGCGGCGAGGAGTTGCCGGCGAGGGCGTCGGCGATCGCGAGGTGCAGCCGTCGCGCGCGCATCGCGGCGATGCCGTCCGCGATCGCCTCCCGGATGATGTCGTGGCTGAACCCGAAACCGAACGGATCATCCGGTCCGAGGTCGATGACCCCCGCACCGCCCGCGGGCTCGAGCAGGTCGAGTGCCTCGTCCACCGGGCGGTTCGCGGCGGTCGCCAGGAGGACGAGGTCCACGCGGGTTCCGATGAGCGACGCCAGCTCGAGGAGTTCGGTCGTCTCGGGTGACAATCCGACCAGTCGCTGGCGGACCACGTCGCGGACACCGGACGGGACCGCGGTGCCGGCGATGGACCCGCGATCGGCCAGGATCCGGGCCAGCTCCCGGACGAAGAAGGCGTTGCCGCCGGTTCGTCGCTCGATCGACGACACGGTGGCGACCTCCGGCCACTGCCGGGTCTCGCGCCGGATGAGTTCGGAGATGTCGTCGCCGCTGAGCGGTCCGACGTGCAGGCGCCGGTGTTCCGGGAGACGGGCCAGCGTCGCCAGCGTGGTGGCGACGACGGGTCGTGCCGACGGCGAACGCAGCGAGGCGAAGAACGTCACGCCGGTGGTCCGTCGTGCGGCCATGTGCGCGAACAGTTCCAGCGACGCACCGTCGGCCCACTGGAGGTCGTCGAGCACGATGATCAGCTTCGCCGTCGCGGCCACTCCGTCGAGGAGATCGGCGGCCTGGTCGTAGAACTGGAATCGGGCGGCCGCATCGGGCATCTGCCGGGGCGGCGGGATCACGTTGACGCCTTCGGTCACCATCCGGCCGAGCGAGCTGTCGAGGAGACGTTCCCGATCGGCGGGATCGAGCCGGGGCAGCACCGCACCGAGGATCTGCACCCATGGCCACATCGACGGCGCGGCCGGGTCGTCGACGCAGCGTCCCCACAGGACCAGCAGATCGGCGGCACCCGCGGCTCGGCGGCCGGCTTCGTCGATCAGCGCGGTCTTTCCAGCCCCCGGCTCACCCTCGACCACGACGACGCCCCCGTGCCCCGACATCGAGGCGAGCACTGCGCGATGCAGGGCGGCCAGTTCTTCGGTCCGGCCCACGACCGACGGCGTCTCGTCGGGTTCGAGGGTGTCGACGCCGTGGCCGGGAACGGTGTCCGGCGGGGTCGTCGGGCCGGGGTCGTCGAGGTCCGACGCGATCGTCGCGGTGTCCGGGCGGGCTGCCGTCGGCACGTCGAGATGCGGAGCGTGGTCGAGGATGTCGCTCTCGAGGGTCCGGAGCCGCGGTCCCGGATCGACGCCGATCTCGTCGGCCAGGATTCGACGGGCGGTGGCGATCGCACCGAGGGCGTCGGACTGGCGACCGAGACGGTAGAGCGCCGTGGCGAACAGCACCCACAGTCCCTCGTCGAGGGGCGAACGCGCGACCTCGCTCTCCAGTTCGGTGACGAGCAGACGGTGGTCGCCGTCGGCCATCCGGGCCTCGAAGGACATCTCCCGAGCGGCCTGCACCATGCGGTCGAGGTGTCCGGCGGCCTCGTCCCGGAAGGCCAGGCCCTCGAACTCCGGCAGCAGGGGGCGATAGTCGTCGAGCACCTGTGCCAGGAGCGGTGCGGCCCCGGCCGCGTCGCCCCGCTGCATCAGGGTGCGTGCGGAGCCGAGCCGGGCGGTCAGCCGACGCGCGTCGACCTGCTCGGCGGTCGTGGGGAGGCTGTATCCGGTTCCGTGGGTGAGCAGGACCGTGGACGGAGTCCGTGGCTTCCGGTGTGGTTCGAGGGCCTTGCGCAGACCCGAGATGTAGGACTGGAGCGACACTTCCGCCCGCTCGGGGGGTGAATCGCCCCAGATGCCCTCGATCAGACTGTCGGCGCGCACCGGCGCGCCCTCGGCGAGGATCAGCTGTGCGAGCGTCGCCCGCTGCTTACGCGTGCCGAGTTCGACGGGGTCGGAACCGATCTGAGCCCCGAGGCCACCCAGGATCGTGTAGGAGAGTTCGGGCATCAGCGTGAGTCTAGGTGGTGACCGCAGCCGTGGGGCGGTAGTGGCGAACGCGCCCGGCGGCCTCCATGCGACCGGGCCCGGATGTCGGTGGCCGGGAGTAGCTTGGCTGCCATGACTCTCGCACTGGGCATGATCACCGTCGACGCGCTCGCGCCGGCACCGCTGGCGACGTGGTGGGCCGACCAGCTCGGCGGTCGGATCGTCGAGGAGAACGACGGGTACTTCGTCGTCGTCGCAGTCGGGGAGGGCACTCCGCTGTTCGCGTTCCAGCAGGTCGAGGACCCCACACCGGGGAAGAACCGCATCCATCTCGACCTGACGACCGACGATCTCGAGTCGGAGGTCGAGCGACTCGTGGCCGCGGGCGCCACCAAGATCGCCGATCGCGAGATGCCCGGCTTCGCGTGGGTGACCCTGGCCGACCCCGACGGCAATCAGTTCTGTGTGTCGGCCAGGCACGAGGCGGAGGCGACGTCCTGACACGCAGGCATGTCGTCCGGCCGACCGACGGGTGCTCCTGATGGGATTCAGCCGTGCCGAACTCCTCGGCTATCAGGACCGCACCGTCGACGATCTGGTCGGCGAAGGGTGCAAGCTGCTGTTCGTCGGGATCAATCCGGGTCTCTGGACGGCGGCCACCGGAGCGCATTTCGCGCGTCCGGGCAATCGGTTCTACCCGGCGCTCGCCAAGGCCGGCATCGTTGGCCACGTCATCGACGCCTCACGCGGTATGTCCGACGCCGACCGCGCGCTGCTGCTCGACCGCGGTGTGGGAATCACGAATGTCGTGCCGCGTGCCACCGCGACCGCCGCCGAACTGTACGTCGACGAACTCCGCGAGGGCGGACGCCGGCTGCGCGAGCGGGTTCGGATGATCGGCCCGCGGGTCGTCGCCGTCGCCGGTATCACCGCCTATCGCAGCGCGTTCGGGCGCCGCGACGCCGTGCCGGGACGGCAGGACGAGACGTGGGATGTGGGCACAGGGGACGGTGCCGAACTGTGGGTGGTTCCGAACCCCAGCGGGCTGAACGCCCACGAGACCGTGGACTCCCTCGCCGCCGCCTACCGTCGGGCCGCGGTCGCCGCCGGGGTGGTGGAGGACCTCAGAAGTCCTCGGAGCTGACGACGCGGCGCCGCACCGACAACAGCTCGACCTCGGGGTGGCCCGCAGCCGACCGTTCGACGGCGTCGAGCACGTCGACGACGTGCCCGCGATCGGCGGCCACCGCACTGACACCGATGACGGTCCGACGATGCACGTCCAGGTGACCCACCTCGGCCGCCGAGACCGTGTACCGCTCGCGGAGATCGGCGACGATCGGCCGCACCACCGACCGCTTCTGCTTCAGCGAGTGAACATCGCCGAGCAGATAGTCGAACTCGCAGAACCCGATCCACATCAGTGGTCGGTGCGGATCAGCGTCGCCACGTGGTCGGGTACGTACTTGGACAGCGAGCGCGGCGGCCGGTGATAGTTGCCCGACTCGATCGGATGCTTGGGCAGGGACACGCGGGGACGCGGGACCTCTTCATAGTCGATGGTCGACAACAGGTGGGAGATCATGTTGAGCCGCGCGTGCTTCTTCACATCGGACTCGACGACATACCAGGGGCTCAGGGCGGTGTCGGTGTGGACCATCATCTCGTCCTTGGCGCGCGAATAGTCCTCCCACCGATACACCGACTCGAGGTCCATCGGGCTCAGCTTCCATTGCCGGACAGGGTCGTTCATGCGCGACCGGAACCGTTTGAGCTGTTCGTCGTCGGACACCGAGAACCAGTACTTGCGCAGCAGGATGCCGTCGTCGATGAGCATCTGCTCGAAGATCGGGGTCTGCCGCAGGAACCGCGAGTGCTCCTCTGGCGTACAGAAACCCATGACCTTCTCGACGCCGGCCCGGTTGTACCAGGACCGGTCGAACAACACGATCTCTCCGGGCGCGGGCAGGTGTGCGACGTAGCGCTGGTAATACCACTGGCCGCGTTCACGATCCGTCGGTGCGGGCAACGCGGCGACCCGCGCGATGCGCGGGCTGAGGTACTCGCTGATCCGTTTGATCGTTCCGCCTTTGCCGGCGGCGTCGCGTCCCTCGAAGACGACGACCACGCGGGCGCCGGTCTCGCGGACCCACTCCTGGAGTTTGACGAGTTCGGTCTGCAACCGGAACATTTCCGCCTCGTAGACCTTGTTCGCGATCTTGGCCTGCTTCGGTTTGTCCTTCTTCGACATGAGCAGAAAGACTACGGGGTGCGGACGGCCTCGCGCTCGGATTGCAGTTCGGCGACCGACGCGTCGATGCGCGCCCGGGAGAACTCGTTGATGTCGAGACCCTCCACGATCTGCCACCGCCCGTCGACCGAGCGCACCGGGAACGAGCAGACGAGTCCGTCGGGGACGCCGTACACACCCGGAGACGGCAACGCCACCGACGTCCAGTCGTCCGGTCGTGTGCCGAGAACCCAGTCGTGGACGTGGTCGATCGTGGCGTTGGCCGCCGACGCGGCCGACGACGATCCGCGGGCTTCGATGATCGCGGTGCCGCGCCGGGCGACGGTCGGGATGAAGTCGTCGACGAGCCAGTCGCGGTCCGCGGCGATGTCCGCGCCGCTCCGGCGGCCGACCCGCGCATGGAAGATGTCGGGATACTGTGTCGCGGAGTGATTGCCCCACACGGTGACCCGGCTGATCTCGTCGACACTCGCGCCGGTGCGCCGGGCGAGCTGCGCGATCGCGCGGTTGTGGTCCAGACGGGTCAGCGCCGTGAACCGTTCGGCCGGCACCTCGGGCGCATGCGCGGCGGCCACCGCGGCGTTCGTGTTGGCGGGGTTGCCGACGACGATCACCCGGATATCGTCCGCGGCAACATCGTTGATCACCGAACCCTGGGCCGCGAAGATGTCGGAGTTGGCCGCGAGCAGGTCGGCCCGCTCCATGCCCTTGGTCCGCGGCCGGGCCCCGATGAGCAGACCGAAACTCGCCCCGTCGAACGCCTTGCGCGGATCGTCGAGGACGTCCACCGACGTCAGGAGCGGAAAAGCGCCGTCGTCGAGTTCCATGGCGGTGCCGACCGCGCCGGAGATCGCCTGCGGCAGCTCGAGAAGCCGCAGGGCGACGGGCTGGTCGTGACCGAGCATAGCGCCGGCGGCGATGCGGAACACGCTGGCGTACCCGATGCTGCCAGCTGCTCCGGTCACGGTCACGGTCACGGGCATCCGACGGTTCACGACGCCTTCTCCGTGAGCAGGACCTGCGCGGCCGGTCCGACGAGGACCAGGGCGTGGCCGACGGAGTACCAGGTCAGCGGTTCCTTCGTGAACTCGGTGACCCAGGTGTCGGCGCCGGCGCGCGGCCCGGGACAGGCCATCATCGTCGAGGCGAGGGAGCCCAGGCGCAGCAGTGAGTTGTCGACGCGGAGGTCGCCGATGTGTCGGTTGCATCCGGCCGACAGGGCGATCCGGTTGGCGGCGGGAAAACTGACCTCCAGCGGTCCGCCGCCGGGGATCTGCTCTCCGGTCACCGCGGTCGAGGTGTAGGTCTTGCCGACAAAGTCGGGGGCCGGGGGAGCCGCGGACGCGGAACCGGCTCCGACGATCGTCGTACCGAGCGCGATGATCACCGCGCTGAGCAGCAGGGCCATGCGTAAGCTGATGCGGTGTTCGCGGGCTGGGTGACGGTCGTGCGCGGATCGACGTCCCGGTACGGGTTGACGTCTCTGCGCCGGATGACGGCGTTCGCCGGAGCTCACGTGCACAACGGTAGCCGACCGGACAGGGGTATGGATATGACGAATGTGGGCGCTCCATGGTCCCGGTGACGTGTCGGACCGAGTACCTGACCGGTCGCCATCATCGTTCGGCCACGGCCGCCTGGGTCCTCATGGTCGCCGGGATGGTCGCCCTCGTGGCCCTCAACGTCGCCGGGGTCGACGGTCTGGTCACCTCGGCGGTGGTCGGCGCGGCGATCGTGGCCTCCCTGCTCGGGGCGGCATTCGGGCGGCTCGGCGAACGAGGCGCTGTCCTGCTGACCGTCGACGAGGACACGGTCTACTTCGGGAACGAGGACCGCACACTGGTCAGCTACCCGCTCTCCTCACTGGTCACGGTCGCGGTGGGCGGGCCGGCGGACGCCACCTCGGACATGACCGGCGAGCGTGTTCGACATCTCACGGTGATCGGGCAGAAGTACCTCAAACTGACCTTCGCGACCCGGGACGGAAAGCCGGTCCCCGCCGACCGGACCCCGCGTGACCGCGACGACGACCCCGACACCGCGCCGGAGACGCACTTCTGGCGGGTCGCCGTCGTGGAGGGGGACCCGGCGGTGGCGGAGGTCCTGGCCCGTCTCCGGCGGCACGCGCCCGAACGCATCGCCACCAGGAAGAAGACCGCGACGTCGGCCGGGCAGCAGCCGCGGGCCGCCGCGGCGAGTGCTCCGCCGGACGAGCCCGTCGATCTGACCCGGCCCCCGACGAGCGGACCGCGGATCGTCGACGCGGGTTCCGACGAAGCGGCGCAACGACTGTGGGAGGAGGCAGCGCGTCGCCACGACGAAGTTCTCGGCGCCTACGGCAGTTACGAACTCGATCCCGCCATGCTGCTCCGGTACCCGGCCGTGACCGACGTGACCGTCGACCAGACGCAGACCTTCCATCTCGCGCTCGACGAGGCGATGGCCCTGCGGACCGACGACTATCCGGGGAACCGCTCGCGCGCCGACGCCTACCAGCAGTCGGTCGCCCGACTGCGGCGGGCCTGGATCGCCTGTGAGAAGAACGGCCGACGGGTGGGGGCGTCCTATCTGGAGCAGGGCGATCAGGACGACCTCGACACCGCGCTCAAGCTCTACAACCACGCCGCGGCCAGCACCACGCCCGCCGAGCAGGCCACCTACTACGGCCGGGTCCGCGACATCGTCAGCACCATGACCGACCGCGGTGTGCTCCACCCGCCCGAGGCGGCGGTGGCCGAACTGCAGGCCGTCACCCGGAGAGCGCTCGAGGCGGGTACGCCGAAGGCGTGAGGTGAGGCGATGAAGGCCCTGGCCAGGGGAGCCGTCCGGTTACCGGCCTTCCTTGATGAAACGTCCGTCCAGGGTGTACAAACCCTCGGCGCCGTCGGTATTGGCGATCTCCATCCGGATCACGAACTCCTGAGTGTCGCTGATGCGGTCGAGTTCGACCTCCGCGCCCACTGCGTCGCGGTCGTACTCGGGGACTGACGCGCGTGTCATCAGGTCGGCACGCACCCGATCGAAGACCTCCGCGGAGATGCTGTCGAATCGGAAGCCGTCGGCTCGATACCGGCCCGCCGAGATGCTCGATGAAGGGAAATAGCCGGGGGCGACGGCAAGTTCGCCGCCGCGGTCGGCGATCCGGTAGCGGACCAGGACGCCGCCCGAGTTCTGGATGGGCCCCGCTGTCACCGGAGAAACGCCGTCGGCGATGCCCTGGATGATGAACTCCTCGATGACGGGCGCGTTCAGCGGGACGCGTGCCGCGGCCAGTTCACGCCGCGCCAGTTCGAATGACTTCTGGAAGTCAGCAGGGTCGAAGAACTCGGCGACGGTGCCGTCGGGTGTCGCCTGGACGGTGTAGTCCTCGAAGACGCCCTCGCCGGGTTCGATCGTCCCGGTGATGAGCACCGGCGCGTCCGGTGCGGCGCGCTCGATCGCGATACGTTCGAGTTCGGGTTCGGTGGAGTACGGACGGACGGCCGCAACCATCGGTTCGGCGACCGAGCCGAGCACGTTCGGGTCGATTGCCGTGGCGTCGAAGGTCTTGTTCGCCCGGTCGGTGTTCGGCACCGCCGAGGAATTCGAGTACCCGTCCCCGACGAGGACGCTCGTCGCGCGTCCGGTTGCCGGGTCGAGGACGATCGCCTGATCCGACGAGGAGTCGAGCTGATACCTCAGCGCCAGCACGTTGCGCGTCGCCTCCGGCCCTTCGTATTCGACGATCGCCTCCAGCATCCGACGGTGCCGGTCGGCGAGGCTCGACGCTTCCTCTTCGGCGGACGGATCGTCGTCGGAATCGAGGGCGGAGTCGAAACCCGACAGCGAGGGTCCCTCCACGTGCCACCCGCCCGCGACGCCGAACAGCAGTGCGCCGGCCACGAGCAGGGTCACCACCGGGTAGGCGAGAGCCCAGCGCCCGGGCTGGTCGTCGAATTCGGGGGTGTCGGTCTGATCGCGCGGCGGGAGTGAGTCCGGCGGCAGGGTGGTGAACGGGCTTTCGGTCAGGGACTGGAAGTTGCCCTTGGTCATCGAGGTGATCCAGCGGGCCCGGTAGGCGGTGTCGTTCGGTGGGTTGATGGTCGCGGTGACCATGGTCGGTTGTAGGTCGTCGGCGGTGAGGCTGCTGCGCGTGAGTGCCTCGACCTCCACCTGCGGCGCGTCGGGCGACGTCGCGCGCCGGAACTCCGGCAGTTCGGACACCCGGGACGCGCGCGGACTGATCGCTATCCCGACGAACACCAGCGGGATCCCGAAGAACAGCGCCACCCACCAGTCGTTGAACGCACCGAGACCCACGCCCACCGCGATCAGCGATCCGGCGATCACCGCCCGCACGAGGCGGAGACGAACCCTGTTCCGGCGAGTCCTGGTCATGGGCCGTCCTTAGTCCTCGAGCCGAATCGGGTGGACTGATCATAATGTCGGCGTCCTCGGTCGACCAGCGGCCGCGTACCGTTGTTGCTGACCTGGCCGCCGGGAGGGGGCGGGTCGCGACGGAAACCGGGAACGATCAGGAGAAATGTTTCGGTGGGAAAGCTGAGCAACAGCATGTGGCGACTTCTGGGCGCCCAATCGACTCGCAACCAGTCGAAGTCGTTGGGAGTGATCAAGGACGCCGAAGCCCACACCGACTGGGCCGCCGAACTCGCCGACGACGCGTTCAGCGCCGAGGCCGAGAAACTCGACATCACGGAGAAGCCCGCCGACCGCGCGAAGTTCCTCGCCCTGGTCCGTGAGGCCGCCGACCGTGCCATCGACCTTCGGCCCTTCGACGTTCAGCTGCAGGGTGCCCTCCGCCTCCTGGAGGGCGACATCGTCGAGATGGCCACCGGTGAGGGCAAGACACTCGCCGGGGCGATCGCCGCGATCGGGCATGTGCTGCAAGGGCACCAGGTCCATGTGATCTCGGTCAACGACTACCTGGCGACTCGCGACGCCGAGTGGATGAAACCGCTCTTCGACGTCTTCGGCATCACCGTGCACGCGGTTTCGGAGAACTCCGACCGCGAGGAACGCCGACGCGCATACGCCGCGGACGTCACCTACGGGTCGGTCAACGAGATCGGCTTCGACGTCCTGCGCGACCAGCTCGCGCTGTCCGAATCGGACCTCGTGTCACCCAAACCCGACGTCGCGATCATCGACGAGGCGGACTCGGTCCTCGTCGACGAGGCGCTCGTACCGCTGGTCCTCGCCGGGTCGACCGAGACCGAGGTGCCCGACGCGGCGATCCACGACGTCGTGTCGCGGATGAAGAACAAGCACTACGAGGTCGATGCCGAGGGACGCAACGTCACCCTCACCGACGAGGGTGCGGCGTTCGTGGAGGAAGAGCTCGGCGGGATCAACCTCTACAGCGAGGAACACGTCGGGTCGACCCTCGTGCACGTCAGCATCGCGATGCACGCGCACTATCTCCTGGAACGCGACATCCACTACATCGTGCGCGACGGTGGCGTGCACCTCATCAACGCCTCGCGTGGCCGGGTGGCGCAGCTGCAGCGCTGGCCCGACGGTGTGCAGGCCGCCGTCGAGCTCAAGGAAGGTCTCGCCCAGACCGATTCGGGCGAGGTCATCGACACCATCACCGTGCAGGCGCTCATCGGCCGCTACCCGAAGGTGTGCGGCATGACCGGTACCGCGCTCGCCGCCGGTGAACAGTTCCGCCAGTTCTACGAGCTGCGCGTCTCTCAGATCCCGCCGAACACGCCCAACGTCCGGACCGATCTGCCCGACCGCGTCTACGACACCAAGGCCAACAAGGTCGAGGCGATCGTGGCCTATGTCAAGGAGATCCACGAGACCGGGCAGCCCGTCCTCATCGGCACCCACGACGTCGCCGAGTCCGAGGAGCTCGCGTACTTCCTGGACAAGGCCGGGGTGCCGTCGGTGGTGCTCAACGCGAAGAACGACGCCGAGGAGGCGAAGATCATCGCCGAGGCCGGCGCACGGGGTGCCGTGACCGTGTCGACCCAGATGGCCGGACGGGGCACCGACATCCGCCTCGGCGGTTCCAAGGACGACGCGGACGCCCACGACGAGGTCATCGAACTCGGCGGGCTGTGCGTCGTCGGAACGGGCCGGCACGACACCGAACGTCTCGACAGCCAGCTGCGCGGTCGCGCGGGCCGCCAGGGCGATCCGGGAACGTCGGTGTTCTTCTCGAGTCTCGAGGACCCGGTCGTCACCAAGAACCTCGCGTTCAAACGAGATCCGGTGTCGCCCAATGAGGACGGCTCGATGGGCAGCAAGGGCATCGACCTCATCGAGCAGGCCCAGCGGATCGCCGAGGGCGTGATGCTCGAACTCCACGCGAACACCTGGCGCTACAACAAGCTGGTGAACCAGCAGCGCGACATCATCGTGGAGCGACGGATGCAGATCCTCACCACGGACACCGCGCTCGACGAGCTGGCGGACCTGGAACCGGAACGCTACGCCCAGCTGACCGGCGAGAAGACGCCTGCCGAGTCCCAGACGGACAAGCCAGAGACCGACAAGCCAGAGACCGACAAGCCAGAGACCGACAAGCCCGGGACCGACAAGACCGAGGCGAGTGTGTCGGATGTGGCCGGAACGGACGCGACGGCGACCGATGCCGGCGCCGACGAGGCCCCGGCGGTGTCGCCGGTACCCCGAGAAGTGCTGTCGCAGGCCGCGCGCGAGATCGTGCTGTACCACCTGGACCGCGCGTGGGCCGACCATCTCGCGTTCGTCTCCGACGTGCGCGCGAGCATCCACCTGCGGTCGCTGGGCAAGGAGAGTCCGCTCGACGAGTTCCACCGGTTGATCCTCGCCGAGTTCGCCGACCTGCCAGGTACGGCTCTCACGAAGGCGCGTGAGACCTTCCGCGAGGCCGACATCACGCCCGAGGGTGTCGACCTGGGATCCGCGGATCTGCACCGCTCGACGACCACGTGGACCTACATGGTGCACGACAATCTGTTCTCCTCAGGCGGGGCGAAAACACTGCAGGGCATCATCGGGATCTTCCGGTGACCGAGCCGGAGGCGGCGACCACGCCGGCTCCGGACCGGATCGTCACGGTCCCGAACGCGCTGAGCGTGCTACGGCTCGCTCTCATCCCGGTGTTCGTGTGGCTGCTCCTCGTCGAGGAGGCGGACGGGTGGGCCTTCGCGGTCCTCATGTTCTCCGGGTTCTCCGACTGGGCCGACGGGAAGATCGCGCGGCTGCTCGATCAGTCGTCGCGGATCGGTGCGCTGCTCGATCCGGCCGCCGACCGGCTCTACATCGTGATCATCCCGATCGCGTTCGGCATCCGGGACTTCTTGCCGTGGTGGCTGATCGGTGTGATCATCGCGCGGGACGTCCTCCTGTTCGCCTCGGCGCCGCTGCTGCGGTCGCGCGGTGTGCTGGCGCTCCCGGTGCTCTACATCGGCAAGGCCGGGACGTTCGCGCTCATGAGTGCTTTCCCGTGGCTCCTTGCCGGACAACTCGATTCGATCGTGGGGACCATCGCATACCCGATCGGTTGGGCCTTCATGATCTGGGGTGTCGGACTGTATGTGTGGTCCTTCGTCCTGTACTGGTATCAGACGATCCTGGTGGTGCGGCACATGCCGCCGCGTCACCGGGCAGGCGCCTCGGCAGACAGTAGGGTCTGACCGAGAACGAAAGGGGTTCGCGTGACCGACAGCAAAGTGCCAGAGACCTTGCGTTACACCGCGGAGCACGAGTGGATCGAGCGACTCGGACCGACCACGGTGCGCGTCGGGATCACCGATTACGCACAGGACGCCCTGGGCGATGTGGTCTTCGTCCAGTTGCCCGAGAGCGGTGCGGAGGTGACGGTCGGGGAGTCGTTCGCCGAGGTGGAGTCGACCAAGAGCGTGTCCGACATCTTCGGTCCGCTCGCGGGGACGGTGTCGGCGGTCAACGACGCCCTCGACGCGTCGCCGGAACTGGTCAACTCCGACCCGTACGGCGAGGGTTGGCTGGTCGAGATCGAAGCGGCCGACGAGGCGATCCTCGACGAACATCTGGGCGAGATCCTCGACGCCGCGGGCTACCGCGCCGTCATCGAGGGCTGAGTACCCGGTGGCCGTGAGCGGCCGGTGCCCCGATCGACCCGGCTGATGGCTCCCGGAGCGATATGATCGACGATGCCGGAGTCGACTCGCTCGCCGGTGCGATCGGCATGACCGGTACGGTTACGGCAGTGGGAACGAGGGGCGCGACGTGACACCGATCCTCACGATCTCGCGCCCAGAACTACCCGGCCGCACAAGTCATGTAGATTCGACCGGCCATCGCGGCGAGAGCCGACGGGCATCTTCCCGGACGGTTCCGACTGTTCCGAGGACATGGTTGACGACTATGCGGTTGGCACTGACGATGACGAAGGAGAAGCGGTGAGCGAAAACGACAGGGACTTCGAGGCGCCGGTGGAGACCACATCGGTGTTCCGGGAGGAGTTCATCAACGAACTCGATGCCGGGACCAGCACCTCGAGTGAGCCGGCCGACACGGGGGTCGAGCGACTCGCTCCCGGGACCGCGCTGCTTGTCGTGAAGCGAGGACCCAACGCCGGGTCGCGGTTCCTCCTCGACCAGCCGACGACCTCGGCCGGCCGGCACCCCGACAGCGACATCTTCCTCGACGACGTGACCGTCAGCCGCCGTCACGCCGAGTTCCGCCTCGGCGACAACGAGTTTCAGGTGGTCGATGTGGGCAGCCTGAACGGCACCTACGTGAACCGGGAACCGGTCGACACCGCGTCGCTGAGCAACGGCGACGAGGTCCAGATCGGCAAGTTCCGCCTGGTCTTCCTCAGCGGTCCCCGCGACGAAGCAGACGCCTGACACCCGTGACGGCGTCCACGGCCCCCCGCGGCGAAGGATCGATGTCGATCGGCACGGTCCTCGCCCAATTGCGTGATGACTTTCCCGACATCACGATCTCGAAGATCCGATTCTTGGAGTCGGAGGGTCTGGTGACCCCGGAACGGGCACCGTCGGGATATCGGCGGTTCAGCCAAGCCGACTGCGATCGGCTGCGATTCGTGCTGACCGCCCAGCGGGATCGGTACCTCCCGCTCAAGGTGATCAAAGAGCAGCTGGACGCGATCGACAACGGGAACGGCGGCTTCGGTCCGGGCGGGACGCGGGTGCTGTCCGCGGCCCGCGGGACCGTGGCCCCGGCCACCGACTTCGGCGCCCGGGCCGGGCGCGTCTCCCGTGAGTCGCTGATCGAACGGACCGGAGTCGATTCGGCTTTCGTGACCGAACTCCAGCGCAACGGGCTGCTGATCGCCGGGCCGGCCGGGTTCTTCGACGAGGACGCGGTACGGCTCGTCGAGGCGGCGGCCGCCCTGGCCAGTTACGGCCTGGAAACCCGTCATCTGCGGGCGTTCAAGGTGTCCGCGGACCGCGAGGCGGGCCTGGTCGCCCAGATCGCCAACCCGATCGCCAAGGGCAAGGGCACGGGTGCGCGGGACCGTGCCGAAGAACTCGTGCGTGAGATCGCCGCGTTGTCGGTGACCCTGCACACGCAGTTGGTCAAGGCTGCCGTCAAGAGCGCGCTGGACTGATCTCCGGGCGCGCGGGTCGGTGTCCGGCGCGGTCGGCCGCACCGGACTGAACAGCCACGATCGTCCCAAACCGCCGCGAGTCGGCCGCCGCTGTCCACTCAGTCGGTGTAGCGTCGAGATCACTGAAACGAGCGCCGTACAAGGCGTCTGGGAGGTGCGAGATGAGCGAGATGCGTGTGGTGGGCATCAGGGTCGAACCCCCGCAGAGCCAGCCGGTGTTGTTGCTGCGCGAGGTGGAGGGCGAGCGCTATCTGCCGATCTGGATCGGGCAGAGTGAAGCGGCTTCGATCGCCCTGCGGCAGAAAGGGATCGAGCCTCCTCGCCCCTTGACGCATGACTTGATCGTCAATCTGATCAAGGAGTTCGGGCAGACCCTGCTCGAGGTTCGGATCGTCGACATGCAAGAGGGCACCTTCTACGCCGAGATGATCTTCACCGGCGACCTGCGCGTGTCGGCGCGGCCGTCGGATTCGATCGCGGTCGCGATGCGGGCCGAGGTCCCGATCATCGCCGACGAAGAGGTGCTCGCCGAGGCGGGTCTGCTGATCCCGGACGAGGAGTCCGACGAGGCCCCCGAGGCTCAGGCCGACGAGGTCAAAGAGGACGAGGTCGAGAAGTTCAAGGAGTTCCTCGACAACGTGTCCCCGGACGACTTCAAGGCGAGTGGCGCCTGACCGGTCGGCGCATCCCGTGCGACGGACCGCGCTCGTTTCCGACGCCGGGGGGCCAGATCACGGAACGGACACCGCCCGGTCACCATTTGTCTCGATCTCAAGTTGAGGTTGAGCGTGCTGGCGAGTCGCGTTGATCCTCCGTCATCCGCCGCATAGCGTCATCAGCGACATCGAGCACCGGACACGGGCCGATGAAGATGAATCGGCCGACCGGAAACAGCCTGGACCGCGTAGTGTGGACGTGGACGTCAGGCACTGTGGTGCGGCGTCCGATCCGAGCTTTGCGAGGGAGTCAGAAGTGGGCGATCGTCCGGTCGACAGCGAAACGACGTCGAGCGACCAGTCACCCGATCGTCCGGTGACCGAGCGTGTCGACACCGTCCCGACCCAGGGCAGTCTCGGCGACATCGCCCCGGGCCTGTTCCCGGACGACACGGTGCCCGACGAACTCGTCGGCTACCGCGTACCGAGCGCGTGCCAGATCGCCGGTATCACCTATCGCCAGCTCGACTACTGGGCCCGCACCTCGCTGGTCGTCCCGTCGATCCGTGGAGCAGCGGGCTCCGGGAGCCAGCGCCTGTACTCGTTCAAGGACATCCTCGTCCTCAAGATCGTCAAGCGGCTGCTCGACACCGGCATCTCCCTGCAGAACATCCGCGTCGCCGTTGACCACCTGCGCCAGCGCGGTGTCGAGGACCTTGCGAGGATCACGCTGTTCTCCGATGGCACGACTGTGTACGAGTGCACGTCGGCCGAAGAGGTCGTCGACCTGCTGCAAGGCGGGCAGGGAGTGTTCGGTATCGCGGTCAGCGGCGCGATGCGTGAGCTGACCGGCACCATCGCCGATTTCCCCGGAGAGCGGGCCGACGGTGGTGTCAGCGAGACCGCGCCCGAGGACGAACTCGCCGCGCGCCGCAAGAACCGCGCCCGTCGCACCGGTTAGTCCGCGTCCCGCGTAGACTGGGTCCGCGTCGCTACGCTGCGGGAGAGCGCCGAAGGCAGAGATGCCGGCGGCCGCCGAAGGAGCAACACCTCCCCGTCAAACTCTCAGGCACCCAGGACCGCGGTGGTGACGACGTCTCTGGAAAGTGACGATCCGTCGTCCGCCCACGGTGAAAGGTCGTCGCGCAACGCTGCGGGGCACCGAATCTCTCAGGCGTCACATCGGCTGCGGCCGACGACATGACAGAGGGGGAGGGTCAGCAAGCCGGTGCTCGCACCGGCGCCTGCGAGAGGTGCCCTCCACCGTGTCCATCACCGATGCGACCCCGTCCGACGCCCCGGACCCCGCCACAGCTGCCGCCGCCCAGGTGTCGGCCGCCTTCGTCGATCGCCATGTCGGTCCGGATGCCGACGAGACCCGGCGCATGCTCGAGGCGATCGGCGCGGCCTCCCTCGACGAGCTGGCCCACCGGGTCATCCCCGCGGTCATCGCCGACGAACTCGACTCCGACGTGCTCGGCGCCCTGCCCGAGCCGCTCAGCGAGAGTGCGGTCCTCGCCCAACTCGGCGACCTCGCCGCACGAAACACCGTTGCCCGCTCGATGATCGGGCTCGGCTACTACGGAACCCACACGCCCGGCGTCATCCTGCGCAACGTGCTGGAGAACCCGGCCTGGTACACCGCATACACGCCCTATCAGCCGGAGATCAGCCAGGGGCGTCTCGAGGCGCTGCTCAACTTCCAGACCATGGTGGCCGACCTCACCGGGATGGAGGTGGCCAACGCCTCGATGCTCGACGAGGCCACCGCGGCCGCCGAAGCGATGACGCTCATGCGCCGTGCGGGTAAGTCGAAATCGCCGCGCGTGGTCGTCGACACCGACCTGTTCCCGCAGACACGTGCGGTGATCGACACTCGCGCCGAGCCGCTGGGCATCGAGGTCGTCGAGGCGTCGCTGCATCCCGAGCTGCCCGGGTACGGACTGCCCGACGGGGAGTTCTTCGGGGTGATCCTCCAGGTGCCGGGCGCATCGGGTCGCGTCCTCGACGCCACCGCGATCATCGACGCGGCGCACGACCGCGGAGCGCTCGTCGCCGCCGGTGCCGATCTGCTGGCGATGACCCTCCGCACGCCGCCCGGCGAGCAGGGAGCCGACGTCTGCTTCGGCACGACGCAACGCTTCGGGGTGCCCATGGGCTTCGGCGGGCCGCATGCCGGGTACCTCGCGGTCGGATCGAAGCATGCCCGGCAGCTTCCCGGTCGTCTGGTCGGTATCTCCAAGGACGCCGATGACAATCTGGCCTACCGGCTCGCCTTGCAGACCCGGGAACAGCACATCCGTCGTGAGAAGGCCACGAGCAACATCTGCACCGCGCAGGTGCTCCTGGCCGTGATGGCCGCCATGTACGCCTCCTACCACGGCGCCGACGGCTTGCGCGCCATCGCGCGACGCACCCACGCGACCGCTGCCCGGCTCGCCGACTCGGTGGCGGCCGGCGGATTCGCGGTGGCGCACGCGAACTTCTTCGACACCATCGAGGTGCGCGCACCCGGGCAGGCCGATGCCATCGTGGCCCGGGCCCGCCAGGAAGGCATCAACCTGCGCCGGGTCGATTCCGACACCATCGGCATCGCCTGCGACGAGACGACGACCGATGCGGACGTGGATGCGGTGCTGCGGGCCTTCGAGGTCGCCGGCGTCACGCCGCGGGCGTTCGCGCAGCCGATCGAGAATCGCACCAGCGAGTTCCTCACCCACCCGGCGTTCAACCGGTATCGCACCGAAACCGCGATGCTGCGGTACCTGCGCGCCCTGTCGGACAAGGACATCGCCCTCGATCGCAGCATGATCCCACTCGGGTCCTGCACCATGAAGCTCAATGCCACCACGGAGATGGAACCCATCACCTGGCCCGGCTTCGCACAACTGCACCCGTTCGCGCCGGCCGACGACACCGAGGGAATCCGTGAGCTCATCACGACGCTCGAGGGCTGGCTCGTGGCGGTCACCGGATACGACCGTGTCAGTCTGCAACCCAACGCGGGGTCGCAGGGCGAGTTCGCGGGCCTGCTGGCGATCCGCGGGTATCACCTCAGCCGCGGTGACGTCGACCGGGATGTGTGCCTGATCCCGTCGAGTGCCCACGGCACCAATGCCGCGTCGGCGGTCATGGCGGGCATGCGGGTCGTGGTCGTCGGGTGCCGCGACAACGGCGACGTCGACCTCGACGATCTGCGCGCGAAGATCGACGCCAACGACGGTCGGGTCGCGGCGATCATGATCACCTACCCGTCGACGCACGGGGTCTTCGAACACGACGTCCGCGAGGTCTGCGGTGCCGTTCACGACGCGGGCGGACAGGTCTACGTCGACGGCGCCAACCTCAACGCGCTGGTCGGCGTCGCTCGACCGGGCCACTTCGGAGGCGACGTCAGTCACCTGAACCTGCACAAGACCTTCTGCATCCCGCACGGCGGCGGCGGACCGGGCGTCGGGCCGGTCGCGGTCCGGGAGCATCTCGCGCCCTTCCTCCCCGGGCACCCGCTCGCCGACGAATTGCCCGGCTCGGCGACCATCGCCGCCGCCCCGTACGGATCGGCGGCGATCCTGCCGATCACCTACGCCTACATCGCGATGATGGGTGCGGACGGCCTGCGGCGTGCGACGCTGACGGCGATCACCGCCGCCAACTACGTCGCCAAGCGGCTCGGTGAGCACTACCCGGTGCTGTACACCGGCGAGGACGGCTTCGTCGCCCACGAGTGCATCCTCGACCTCCGGGCCATCACGAAGGCCACCGGAGTCACTGTCGACGACGTGGCAAAACGGCTCGCCGACTACGGTTTCCACGCTCCGACCATGAGCTTCCCGGTGGCGGGCACCCTGATGGTCGAGCCCACGGAGAGCGAGAACCTCGACGAGATCGACGCGTTCTGCGACGCGATGATCGCGATCCGGGGCGAGATCGAACTCGTCGGACGAGGGGAGTGGCCCGTCGACGACAACCCGCTCCGCGGTGCGCCGCACACGGCGGAGTCGCTGGTAGGCGAGTGGGATCATCCGTACTCCCGGGAACTCGCCGTCTACCCGCAAGGCCTCCCGTCCGCGGGTGGCCGGGCGAAGGTGTGGCCGGCCGTCCGGCGGATCGACGGGGTCTACGGCGACCGCAACCTGGTGTGCAGCTGCCCGCCCATCGAGGCCTACAGCAACTGACCTGGTCGCTTGCAGCGACGAACGTTCCCTACTGCTCGTTGAGCAGGTGAGGAGCGCAGCGACGAGCCGTGTCGAAGCGACCGGGGCCGGTGCGCTAGCCGCCCGCGGTTCCCGACGGCACCGTCGACGCGGTCGAGCTCGCCGGGACGCTGGCCGGTCCGTAGACCAGCCGGTTGATGGCGACGATCGCACCGTTCTCGGGCGTGGGCATCGGATCCGGTGTCCGCGGGAACGTCACGGTCGAGGTCGGCGCGGGCATCGGGGCGTCGCCGCGGAAACCGAGCTCGGTGAGCAACCGGAGTTGCTCCGGCTCCGAGGCGAACTCGATGAACTCGGCAACGGCATCGGTTGCCGAGTCGGTCACCGCGGGACCGGACAGCCGGACCACCGGGTAGTCGGCGATCGGCGTTGGACCGGACGGGATCAGTTCCGCCAGCCGCGCGCGGTCGTCGCCGCGGGTCATCTGGAACAGGCGCTGTTCGGTGATGGGAACGACGTGGATGCGGGCCCGCGCCGCGTCCGGCGCGTCGGCGATGACCGTCGCCGCGCCCTGTGGCGTCCCGTCCGGAGAGAGGGGGGCGCCCTCGAGCATGGCGCGCACGCTGGAACTCACCCGCGGCGACTGGGCGTCGGCGGTGGTCAGCGGCCCGGTGGTCCGGGTGACACGCGTCGCGACCGCCTGGGCGGCCAGCGCGCTGGCGTCGGACTGCGCCCCGATCGGCATCGCCATCCGCAGCGACCCCCAGCCCTGGAGGCCGAAGTCGGTGAGCGAGTTGTCCCGCCGCTGCAGGGTGGGGATCTGAGACCAGTCGAGTCGCCCGGCCAGGGCGCCGTTGAGTTCGGGAGACACGGCCAGCACGACCGGTGTCGAGACCAGGGAGCGGGTGTTGCCCTCGATCGCATCCGGCTTCGCCGCCGCCAGATCTGCCGACCACACCGACGACTGCGGCACCCAGGCGGCGGGATAGGCGCCCATCGACTCGGTGTCCCATGACCCCGACAAGCCGTCGAGCGTGATCTTCGCGTCGCCCGGACGGACGTCGACGGTGACGCACTTGTCGCGCACGACCGGATTGGTCTCCCCGAAGTTGCGGGCGACCGCGGCCAGCCCCGGCGCGATGTCGGGATCGGCGATGATCGGGACCGACTCGCGACCCTCGACACATTGGGCGGCGGCTTCGTCGGCCTGACGATCGATCTGATCACCGAGGTCCTGCCACGTGACGACAACGGCCGCGACGAGCAGGACCGACAAGAGGGTGGCGACGACACCTCGGCTCACGCCGCGGCTGCGGATGCTCTCCCCGCCGCTACTCCGGTGATGTGCCAACGCCGATGCCCTCCCTGCTCGGTGCGACCCTCGCCCGGTCGGCCGTGGCGACCCGGTGCGCAGTGCAGGGTACGACGATACGCCGTGCCGATCCTCGGTGGATCGGCACGGTCGTATCGCCTATGTCGGAACGCGGTCGCTCAGCCCGCCGGGTTGGCCGCCTTGTACTCGCGGCGCCGTCGGTGCAGGATCGGCTCGGTGTAGCCGCTCGGCTGCGTCGTGCCCTCGAGGATCAGTTCCTTGGCCGCCTGGAAGGCGATGTTGGAGTCGAAGTCCGGCGCCAGCGGACGGTAGGTCGGGTCGCCGGCGTTCTGACGGTCGACCACGGGGGCCATCCGCTCGAGCGAGGCCACGATGTCGGACTCGCCGACGATGCCGTGACGCAGCCAGTTCGCCAGCAGCTGGCTCGAGATCCGCAGGGTCGCACGGTCTTCCATGAGCGCGACGTCGTGGATGTCGGGCACCTTGGAACAGCCGACACCCTGGTCGATCCAGCGCACCACGTAGCCGAGGATGGACTGGCAGTTGTTGTCGAGTTCCTGCTGCTTCTCCTCGTCGGACCAGTCGGTCTTCGGCGCGAGCGGGATGGTGAGGACGTCCTCGACCCGGGCGGGATCGCGCTTGGCGATCTCGTCCTGGCGCTCGAAGACGTCGACGAGGTGGTAGTGCAGCGCATGCAGCGTCGCGGCCGTCGGCGACGGCACCCACGCGGTGGTGGCGCCGGCCTTCGGATGCCCGATCTTCTGCTCGAGCATGTCGGCCATCAGGTCGGGCATGGCCCACATGCCCTTGCCGATCTGTGCCTTGTGCTGCAGGCCGGCGTGCAGGCCCGTGTCGACGTTGAAGTTCTCGTACGCACCGATCCAGGTCTGCTGCTTCATCTCGGCCTTGCGGACCATCGGCCCGGCCTCCATGGAGGTGTGGATCTCGTCGCCGGTGCGGTCGAGGAAGCCGGTGTTGATGAACACGACGCGCTCCTGGGCGGCCTTGATGCACGCCTTGAGGTTCACGGTCGTGCGGCGCTCCTCGTCCATGATGCCGACCTTGAGTGTGTTCTCCGGCAGGCCGAGGACCTTCTCCACGCGGCCGAACAGCTCGACGGTGAAGGCGACCTCGTCGGGACCGTGCATCTTCGGCTTCACGATGTAGACCGAACCGCTCCGCGAGTTCTGCAGTCCCTGGTCGCTCATTCCGTGGATGCCGATCAGCGAGGTGATCAGGCCGTCGAGGATGCCTTCGGGGACCTCGTTGCCGTCGGCGTCGAGGATGGCGTCGTTGGTCATCAGATGTCCGACGTTGCGGACGAAGAGCAGCGACCGACCGTGCAGATCGAACGTGGTGCCGTCCGGGGCGGTGTACTCGCGGTCGCCGTTGAGCACACGGGTGAAGGTCTTGCCGCCCTTGGAGACCTCTTCGGCGAGATCGCCCTTGTTGAGGCCCAGCCAGTTGCGGTAACCGATCACCTTGTCCTCGGCGTCGACCGCGGCGACCGAGTCCTCGAAGTCCATGATCGTGGTGATGGCGGACTCGACGACGACATCCTTGATGCCGGCCGGGTCGGTGGAGCCGATGGGCGAGGACGGATCGATCTCGATGTCGAGGTGTAGTCCGTTGTTGCGCAGCAGGATCGAGGTCGGCGAGCCGGCATCGCCCCGGTATCCGACGAACGCGGTCGGATCGGCGAGGGTCGAGGTCTTGTCGCCGTCGAGCGTCACCTGCAGTGCGCCGTCGACGACCGCGAACGCACGTACGTCGGTGTAGCTGCACTGTTCGAGCGGCACGGCTTTGTCGAGGAAGTCCTTGGCGTAGGCGATGACCTTGTCGCCGCGGACCTTGTTGTAGGACGAACCCTTCTCGGCTCCGTCGGACTCGGGGATCGCGTCGGTGCCGTAGAGCGCGTCGTAGAGCGAGCCCCACCGTGCGTTCGAGGCGTTGAGCGCGAAGCGCGCGTTGAGGATCGGGACCACGAGCTGCGGACCTGCGGTGTCGGCGATCTCGCGGTCGACGTTCGACGTGGTGATCTGGAAGTCGGCCGGGACCTCGGCGAGGTAACCGATTTCGGTGAGGTACGAGGTGTACTCGTCGAAGTCGGCGGTGCCGGGGGTGAGATCGGCGTCTTTGTGGTCACGGTGCCAGGCGTCGAGCTTGGTCTGCAGTTCGTCGCGGACGGCGAGCAGCTCGCGGTTGCGCGGGGCGAGATCGGCGATCACCGATGCCGCGCCGGCCCAGAAGGCATCCGCATCTACACCGGAACCGGGCAACGCCTCGTTGTTGATGAAGTCGTGCAGGACGGTGGCGACCTGCAACCCGTTGACGGTGATCCGGTCAGACATGGCAGCCTTTCTCGAGCGAATGACGACGCATACATGCTACTCGTCGGTAACGGCGCTCGGCAGGCGCCTCCCGTCACGAGTGGTGTGCGCGCTCCGCGAGCTCCGTACACAGGTCGAACAGCCGAGACCGCAGGGTCGCTCCGCGTTCGGCGATCGCCGATTGCTCGCGGACGTACTCGGCGCGGCCCGCGGGTGTCTCGATTCGGACCGGTGAATACCCGAGATCGCTGAGATCGTAGGGACTCGCGCGCATGTCGAGGTCACGTGCCCGGAGGGCGAGCGCGAAGCAGTCGAGCGTCAGGTCCGACGGCACGAGCGGCGCGAGAGTGAAGCAGTACCGGTAGAGGTCCATGGTCGCGTGCAGGCACCCCGGTTGCTCGTGCTCGATCTGTGACGCCCGGGTCAGCATGGTGTCGTTGTGCGGCAGCGCCGGATCGGTGAAGAACCGGAAGGCGTCGAAATGCGTGCACCGCAACGGCATGGACTCGACGACCGCGTCCGTCCCGGCCGGTCCCAGACGCAACGGCATGTCGTGCCGGGTGTGGTCGGTGCGATAGACCATCGCCCACTCGTGCAGCCCGAAACACCCCAGCCGGGCGGGCCGCCGGGCGGTGGCGCCGAGCATGTCGACGGCCGCCGCGAGTGCGTCGGCCCGGCTCCGGAGGTAGAACTCGCCGACGTGCACGCCGGCCTCGGTCTGCTCGTAACCGCGCAGACCGAGGAACTCCTCACCTTCCTCTAGAGTCACGCCGAAGCCGGGATGCCAGCGCAGTACGTGTGCGGGGCGTGACGAGTAGTAGGTGAACAAGAAGTCGATCACCGGATGCCGCGCACCGCGCCGCCGAGCGTCGAGGTAGGGGCCGATCAGGTCGTCGACCGCCCGACGATGCGCGTCGCGCCGGGATCGCCAGGCCCCGCCGGTGAGGAGGGTGGCGTCGCGAACCGGGCCCGGGGAGGGCAGTCGCGTGCTCGCCATCGCACTCACACCCGATGGGTCTCGTCGCGGACGTTGCCGACGAATTCCTCCACCAGATCGGCGAGGGGAACGATGCCGATGGTGCGGCCGCTGTCGTCGACCACGGCGCCCAGGTGCGAACTGGAACGACGCAGCACGCCGGTGGCCTCGTCGAGTGGCGTGGTCGAGTCGATCACCGGCAGCGGCCGGATCTTGTCGACGCCGATGATGGTGTCCGGTCCGATGTGCTCGTCCAGGATCTCGTCGAGCACGTCCTTGAGGTGCAGGTAACCGGTGAAGGTGCCGTCGGGTCCGCGGACGGGGAACCGGGAGAATCCGGTCTCGGTGACCGCCTTCTCGACGGCGCCCAGTGTGGGCCCGATGCCGCCGGTGCCGGACACCTGTACGCCGACACTGCGCATCTGTTCCAGCGGGATCATCACCTCGGATACCGTGCGGCCGACGGATTGCAGGGCGCGGGTGAGGCGTTCGTGCTCCTCGGCATCGAGGAGGCCCTCCTGCTTGGACTCGCCGACCATCTCGGCCAGCTCGCCCAGCGACACCGTCGACTCCAGTTCGTCCTTCGGCTCCACGCGGAGCAGTCGCAGCGAGATGTTCGCCGTCCAGTTGTAGAAGGCGATCAGCGGCCGGACCAGGCGGATGAACAGCAGGTGCGCCGGTACGAGCAGCATCGCCGACGTCTCCGGGCCGGCGAGCGCGATGTTCTTCGGCACCATCTCACCCAGCAGGATGTGCAACACCACGACGAGCGACAGCGCGATGGCGAACGAGATGGGGTGCAGCAGGGCGTCGGGAACGTGCGCGAGATGCAGCGGCGCCTCGATGAGATGCGCGACCGCGGGCTCGCCGACGCGGCCGAGCAGGATGGAGCAGATCGTGATGCCGAGTTGTGCACCCGCCAACATGAGCGACAGCCGCTGGCCGGCGTAGATCACGGTGCGCGCACGGGTCTTACCGCTCTCGGCGAGTGCTTCGAGGCGGTCGCGTCGTGCCGAGATCAGGGAGAACTCGGCACCCACGAAGAACGCGTTGCCGGCGAGGAGGACGACGGTCAGTCCGACCGCCCACAGATCACCCATGTGGGTCCTCCTCCTGAGTTGTCGGCGTGTGGATGTCCTGGCCGGCGGCCCCTTGTACGTCGTCCTGCTCCGCGGGCGCGGGCCGGATCGCGACGACATCGACCCGGCGCCCGTCCATCTGTGTCACGGTCGCACGCCAGGCGACGTCCGGGCCGCGATCGGGGGACTGGGTGGTGTCGTCGTCGGTCTCGCCGCCGGGTGAGCGGCGCGGCAGGTCCACCACGTCGTCGACGGCGGGAATGCGACCCAGGCAGTACATGACGAGCCCGCCCAGCGTGTCGTACGGACCATCGGGCGCATGGTAGCCGGTGGCGTCGTAGAGCTCGTCGATCCGCAACAGCCCGGCGCACAGGAAACCGTTGCCGTCGACGGCCACGTCGGCGCGTTCGTCGTCGTGCTCGTCGGTGACATCGCCGAGGATCTCCTCGATGAGGTCCTCGGTGGTGACGATCCCGGCGGTGCCCCCGTATTCGTCGATCACCACGCACAGTTCCATGCCGTCGGCGCGGATCCGCTCCATCAGCGCGTCGCCGTCCAGGCTTGCCGGCACGCGTGGGACCGGCCGGGCGATCGAGGTGACCGACGTGGTGGCCTGCCGTTCCGGCGGGACGGTGAACGCCTGCTTGATGTGCACGACCCCGACGAGGTCGTCGAGGTCGCCGTCGATCACGACGGGGAAACGCGAGTGACCGGTCCGCGACGATGCCATGACCAGGTCGCGGACGGTGTCGGCGCGGTCGAGACAGTCGATCGTGACGCGGGGGGTCATCAGGTCTTCCGCGGTGAGCTCGCCGAAGCGCAGTGACCGGTCGACGAGGGTTGCGGTCTGCTGGTCGAGTGCGCCGCGACGTGCCGAGTTCCGCACGAGCGACACGAGTTCTTGAGGCGACCGCGCCGAGGCCAGCTCGTCGGTCGGTTCGATGCCCAGCCGGCGCACGATCCAGTTCGCCGCGCCGTTGAGTCCGTCGATCGCCCAGCGGAACACCGCGGAGAACACCGTCATCGGGCCCGCGGTTGCTCGTGCCACCGCCAGCGGCTTCGAGATCGCCAGGTTCTTCGGGATCAGCTCGCCGAGCACCATCGACAGTGACGTCGCGATGACCAGCGCGAGGATCAGCGACGTCGCCGAGGCGACCGCCTCGCCGACCCCCAGTGCGTTCAGCGGCGGCCGGAGGATCCGGGCGAGGACCGGTTCGGCGATATAACCGGTGATCAGCGTCGTGATGGTGATACCGAGCTGGGCGCCGGAGAGCTGGAACGAGAGGGTGGAGTGCGCGCGCTGCACCATCCGCGCACGCCGGTCCCCGCGATCGGTGACGTCGGCGGTGATGGTCGAGCGCTCCAGCGCGGTCAGCGAGAACTCGGCCGCCACGAACAGGGCGGTTCCCAGGGTCAGCGCGATGAACCCGACGAGACTCGCGATCAGGAGCAGGATCTCCACGTCACCACCCGCCCGGCAGGGGCCGTCCTTCGGCGAAACCGGCGGGCGACTGGATCCCCAGCACCACCTTGTCGTGCAGCTCGCTCAGATTTCGGGCGCCCGTGTAGGTCGCCGTGCTGCGCACACCGGCGCAGATGTGATCGATGAGGTCCTCGACTCCGGGACGCTCCGGGTCGAGGCGGATCCGCGAAGTCGAGATGCCTTCCTCGAACAGGCTCTTGCGTGCGCGGTCGTAGGTGCTGTCGCCGCTGGACCGCGCGGCGACGGCCCGCTTCGAGGCCATCCCGAAGCTGACCTTGTAGGGGCCGTGCGCGTCCTCGAGAAGGTCACCCGGTGACTCGTGCGTACCGGCGAACCAGGAGCCGACCATGACGTTCGACGCGCCGGCCGCCAAGGCCAGGGCCACATCGCGCGGGTGTCGAACGCCGCCGTCGGCCCATACGGCCGCACCGTGCCCCGCGGCGACCGAGGCGCATTCGGCGACGGCCGAGAACTGCGGGCGCCCGACGCCGGTCATCATCCGCGTCGTGCACATCGCCCCGGGGCCGACTCCGACCTTGATGATCGATGCCCCCGCGCTGATGAGATCGAGGGTGCCCTCGGCGGACACGACGTTTCCGGCGGCGATCGGGACGCCGAGGTCGGCGTCGGCGACCGCGGAGAGCGCGGTGAGCATCTTCTCCTGGTGACCGTGCGCGGTGTCGATGACCAGCAGGTCGGCACCCGCCGCGACCAGCGCGCGAGCCTTGCCCACGACATCGCCGTTGATGCCGACGGCCGCTGCGATGCGCAGTGAGCCGGCGGAGTCGACGTTCGGCGAGTAGATCGCGTGCCGCAGGGCCCCCACGCGGTTGAGGACCCCGGCGAGCCGGCCGTCGGGTTCGACGAGCACGGCCAGGCCGAGGTGCAGATCACCGAGTGCGTCGAAGACCTCGCGGGGCGGGGTCTCGACGGGCAGCGTCACGATGTCGGGGTCGGCGACCTCGCGCACCCGTGCGAACCGGTCGACATCGCGGCAGCGCTTCTCGGTGACGACACCCACCGGTCGGCCGTCCTCGACCACGACGGCCACCCCGTGCGCACGCTTCGGGATCAACGCGACCGCGTCGGTCACCGACGCCCCCGGGTCGAGGATGACCGGGGTGTCGGCGACCAGATGCCGCGACTTCACGTACTGGATGGACGCGGACACCGCCTCGATGGGCAGGTCCTGGGGGAGCACCACGAGCCCACCGCGGCGGGCCACCGTCTCGGCCATCCGCTTGCCCGCGACCGCCGTCATGTTCGCCACGACCAGCGGAATCGTGGTCCCGCTGCCGTCCGAGGTCGACAAGTCGACGTCGAAGCGCGAACTGACGTCCGACCTGCCCGGGACGATGAACAGATCGTCGTACGTCAGATCGTGTGTCGGCCGGTGGCCTTCGATGAATCGCACTGAGTTCGCAGGCTCCTATTCGGTCACTTCCGAGCGGTCCCCGCTCCACAGTGTGTGGAACGTGCCTTCTTTGTCGATGCGCTGGTAGGTGTGCGCGCCGAAGTAGTCGCGCAGGCCCTGGGTCAGTGCGGCGGGCAGGCGTTCGGCGCGCAGACCGTCGTAGTACGACAGCGACGACGCGAAGGCCGGCACCGGGATACCGAGCAGGGTCGCGGTCGAAACCACCCGGCGCCAGCTGTCGATGCCGACCTCGACGGCCTCGCGGAAGTACGGCGCGAGCAGCAGGCTCGGGAGTGCCGGATCGTCGTGGTAGGCCTCGCGGATGCGGTTGAGGAACTGCGCCCGGATGATGCAGCCGCCGCGCCAGATGGTGGCCAGTGCCCCGCGGTCGACGTCCCAGCCGTATTCGGCGCTGCCGGCGGCGATCTGATCGAAGCCCTGGGCGTAGGCGACGACCTTCGAGGCGTACAGGGCGGTCTTGATGTCGTTGACGAAGGTCTCGCGGTCGGCGGGGGCCGAGCCGAGATTCCCCGCCGACAGACCGCGAGCGGCGACGCGCTGGTCGGTGGCGCTCGACAGGGCGCGGGCGAACACGGCCTCGGCGATGCCGGTCGTCGGG
This sequence comes from Gordonia sp. KTR9, assembly GCF_000143885.2. Lineage (NCBI taxonomy): Bacteria > Bacillati > Actinomycetota > Actinomycetes > Mycobacteriales > Gordoniaceae > Gordonia > Gordonia sp. KTR9. The sequence goes on along the minus strand of NC_018581.1, from coordinate 3,014,533 downwards.
ATGCCCAGATCGAGCGCGGACTTCACGGTCCAGCGGCCGGTGCCCTTCTGGCCCGCGGCGTCGACGATGACATCCACGAGCGGCTTGCCGGTCTCGTCGTCGACCTGGCTGAGGACCTCCGCGGTGATCTCGATCAGGTAGCTCTCGAGTTCGGTGGTGTTCCAGTCGCGGAATACGTCGGCGATCTCCGAGACAGGCATGTCCAGGGCTTTGCGCATGAGGTCGTAGGCCTCGCCGATCAGCTGCATGTCGGCGTACTCGATGCCGTTGTGCACCATCTTGACGAAGTGGCCGCTGCCGTCGGGGCCGATGTGGGTACAGCACGGCTCGCCGTCGACCTGGGCGGCGATCGACTCGAGGAGCGGTCCGAGGGACTCGTAGGACTCGACGGGACCGCCCGGCATGATCGACGGGCCGTTGAGCGCCCCCTCTTCGCCACCGGAGATCCCGGCGCCGACGAAGTTGAGTCCGCGGGCGGACATCGCGGCCTCGCGCCGGATGGTGTCGGTGTAGAGGGCGTTGCCGCCGTCGATGATGATGTCGCCGGGCTCCATCGCGTCGGCGAGCTCTTCGATCACCGCGTCGGTGGCGTCGCCCGCCTTCACCATGATCAGCACCCGGCGCGGACGCTCGAGGGCGGCCACGAACTCGGCGACTGTCTCGGTGCGGATGAAATCACCGTCACCGCCGTGGTTCTCGAGCAGCGCGTCGGTCTTGGCGATGCTGCGGTTGTGCAGCGCGACGGTGTACCCGTGCCGGGCGAAGTTGCGTGCGATGTTCGAACCCATGACGGCCAGGCCGGTGACACCGATCTGGGCCTTCGCGGAGGGAGACGATGAGTCGACGTTGTTCATGCCGACAGCCTATTGCCTCGGTGTCCGAACCGGCGATCTGCCTCCACGTGTGACCGCGGTCCGATTTCTGTCGGGAGTCGGCTGTCGGGGAGTCGGGTCGTCAGAATGCCGACATGAGGCGGTTGAGCTCGGTCAGCCACGGGATCGCGACCGCAAGGGTCGGGAGGACCAGGATCGCGGCCGCCGCGACATAGGCGCCGGCGGCGACGGCCCGGGCGGGACGGTCATCGCGGAGGCGATGGACACGTGTCAGGGTGGTCGGCCCGCCGACCGCCATCGCACCGCGCGGCGCCACCGCGTCGGCACAGGCGACCAGGGCACGACCCAGCGTGGTCGGGGCGGTCGCCCGAACGGCCTGGTCGTCGGCCAGTGCCTCGACGAGCAACTCGGCCGCGCCGAGCGCGGAACTGCTCCGCACGAATCGGGGGAACGCCTCGTGCAAGGCGATGAAGGCCTCGAGCACGAGGTCGTGCCGAGCGCGCAGGTGGGCGCGCTCGTGGGCGATGACCGCGACCAGTTCGTCACGGGTGAGGCGGTGCACCACGCCCTCGCTGACCACGACGCGCTGTCGGAGTCCGGGCAGGCAGTAGGCGAGTGGTTGCTCCACGTCGATCATCCGGACGTCGCGGGCATAGAGGGGGTCGTCGGCGTCGTCGATCCGGTCGCAGCGGTCGAGGATGTCGATGAGCTGGCGGTGCGCCTTCCGGCGGGCGCGGGTGCGTACACCGACGCGGATCACCGTGTAGAACAGGCGCGCGCCGACGAGGAGGGTCAGGACGAATACGCCGACGCAGAGGAGCCACAGCGGCAGGCCGAGCCGTTCGATCTCGCGGACCGGGTGAGTGGTCGGGGTGCCATCCGGTCCGATCACGAGGATGTTCGCCGCGATCGCCAGGCCACAGCTGAACGCCGACAGCACGGCGGCGAGGGCAATGGCCTGCCACAGCGTCATCGCCGCGCGTGGGGCTCGGATCGGCCAGCGTGCCCGGGACAGTGCCTCGGGGACGGGTCCGGCGAGCACCAGGCTGACGATGCCGAAGAGCAAGGCGGTCATCTGGTGATTCCTAAATGTGGGCTGCGAGTGGTGGTGCCGCGAATCTAACCGGTGTCGCTTGTTCCTCGTGCGGCTTCGAGCTCATCGAGTGCGGAACGGAGGGCAGCCGCCTCGTCGGCGCCGACGCGTCCGACGAACGACACCAGTGCCGCGTGTCGGGAGCCAGGGGCGTCGGCCTCGCTGAGGGCGTCGACCATCAGGCTGGCGACCAGGTCCTCCCGCGGATGGGTGGGGACGTACTTGTGTGCCCGGTCGTCCCGGATCTGGGTCACCAGATTCTTCTTCGCCAGTCGCTGCAGGACCGTCATGACGGTCGTGTAGGCGAGGGAGCGGTCCCGCGACAGCGCGGCATGAACCTGCCGCACGGTCTGCGGGGTCGAACTCTCCCACAACGTGTCCATCACAGCGCGCTCGAGGTCGCCCAGGCCATTCATCTTTCGCATTTTACTGCTGTGCCTCCGTTTGTGGGTCCGCTGGATACCCAGTTGTTGCGTGCCGGTGTGCCGAGCGACGCCCTTGCGGAGCGGCACGCCGTTGACGTGGCCATTTCCCCGGCGCTTGACACGTTGGTAAGGCTAGCCTACATTAAGTGTCACGTCGGACCGCGCGAGAGTCCTGAGGGCTGCAGAGACCCCCGGTCCACGGCACGGAAGGCCCCGCATCTCCCAGAGGTGCGGGGCCTTCCGGTATCTACGGGGACAACGTCGGAGGGTGTGTCCCGTGTTCCCGGCGGCCTCCCCGGTCGCGAGCCGACCGCTGTCGCGACGCACGGAGCCGCATGCGACTGTTGACGGCATGACTGCGAACAGTGCGGACGGTGTTCTCCGGGATTCATTCGGCAAGGGCCTCGACGGCGTCCTGGGCCTCGAAGTCGTCGAGGCGGGTCCTGACCGGATCGTGGCCACGATGGAGATCACCGAGAGTCATCATCAACCGTTCGGGATCGTGCACGGCGGGGTCTACTGCGCGGTCGGCGAGAGCGTCGCGAGCATGAGTGGCTTCCTGTGGCTGCAGGACTCCGGGATCGGTGGGACCGCCGTCGGGGTGAACAACAACACCGACTTCCTCCGGTCGGTCCGCGCGGGCACCGTCACCGCGACGTCGACTCCGATCCACCGGGGCCGACGTCAGCAGTTGTGGGCCGTCGACATGGTCGACCAGGACGGCGCGCTGCTGGCCAAGTCTCAGGTGCGACTGCAGAACATCGAGGTCAAGTAGGCCGCTGAGGCCCGCGTCACCCCCGGGCGGCTCGGCGCGCCTACCCCGCCCCGGCATGGCAGGATGACTCGTACTGCCCGGCCGGACCCATTCGAGACGACCGTCCGGCCGAACACTTTCGAGGAGCGCTCCCGGTGCGATTGTCGCCGCATGAACAAGAACGGCTGTTGATCTCTTACGCGGCCGAACTGGCCCGCCGGCGACAGGCACGGGGTCTGAAGCTCAATCACCCGGAATCGGTGGCTCTGATCACCGACCACGTCCTCGAAGGCGCGCGCGACGGCCGTTCGGTGGCCGAGTTGATGACCTCGGGACGCGAGGTGCTCCGGCGCGACGACGTGATGGACGGTGTGCCGGAGATGCTGCACGACGTCCAGGTGGAGGCGACCTTTCCCGACGGCACCAAGCTGGTGACCGTGCACGACCCGATCGCCTGAGAGTCGTCGATCGAGACCAGTGGCGGGTCGGTCCTTGCCGGACCCCGTCCCGTTCACCGAACCGCAGCATTCCAGAGAGGACCGAGATGTCGGGTACTCATTCCACCGGCCCGCGATCGACGATCGTGCCGGGCGAGGTCATCGCCGTCGAGGGGACCATCGAACTCAACGCGGGTGTCGACGCCGTGGAGCTTCGTGTCGTCAACTCCGGTGACCGCCCCGTGCAGGTCGGCAGTCACGTGCACTTCCCGCAGTCGAACGACGCACTCGTCTTCGACCGTGTCCGCGCACATGGCCGTCGGCTCGACATCCCGGCCGGCACGGCCGTGCGGTTCGAGCCGGGTATCGAGATGACCGTCGGTCTCGTCCCGCTCGGCGGCACCCGGGAGGTGTACGGGATCACCCTCGATCCCCCCGGTGCCTGCGGTCCGGTCGACGCCGTCCGCAGCGACGAGAGTGAGTGACGCATGGCCATCCTGGGACGCGACCGCTACGCGCAACTGTTCGGCCCGACCACGGGCGATCTGATCCGGCTCGCCGACACCGACCTGCTCATCGAGGTCACCGACGACCTCTCGGGTGGGCCCGGGCGCGCCGGGGACGAGGCGGTCTTCGGCGGCGGCAAAGTGATCCGCGAGTCGATGGGACAGAGCCGGGCGACTCGCGCCGACGGTGCCCCCGACACGATCATCACCGGTGTCGTCGTGCTCGACCACTGGGGAATCATCAAGGCCGACCTCGGGATCCGGGACGGCCGCATCGTCGCGATGGGTAAGGCGGGCAACCCCGACACCATGGACGGGGTGCATCCGGACCTGGTCATCGGACCATCGACGGAGATCATCGCCGGCAACGGCAAGATCGTCACCGCCGGTGCCATCGACTGCCACGTGCACTTCATCTGTCCCCAGATCATGGACGAGGCGCTGGGCAACGGGATCACGACCGTGGTCGGTGGCGGGACGGGACCGGCCGAGGGCAGCAAGGCGACCACCGTGACGCCCGGCGCCTGGCACCTGGCATCGATCCTCGCCGCGACCGATCACTGGCCGATGAACATCGCGCTCCTCGGCAAGGGCAACACCGTCAGCGCCGAGTCGATGCACGAGCAGATCCGGGCGGGCGCATCGGGTTTCAAGCTTCACGAGGACTGGGGCAGTACGCCCGCTGCCATCGACGCCTGCTTGCGGGTGGCCGACGAGACCGGCGTCCAGGTCGCGTTGCACTCCGACACCCTGAACGAGGCGGGATTCGTGGAGACCACGCTCGGGGCGATCGCGGGCCGGGGCATCCACGCCTACCACACCGAGGGAGCGGGCGGTGGTCACGCGCCGGACATCATCACCGTCGCGGCCTATCCGAATGTGCTTCCGTCCTCGACGAATCCGACTCGCCCGCACACGGTGAACACGCTCGACGAGCATCTCGACATGCTGATGGTCTGCCATCATCTCAACCCGACCGTGCCGGAAGATCTCGCCTTCGCCGAGAGCCGGATCCGTCCGTCCACGATCGCCGCCGAGGACCTCCTGCACGACCTGGGTGCCATCTCGATGATCGGGTCGGATTCGCAGGCGATGGGCCGCATCGGCGAAGTCGTGCTGCGAACCTGGCAGACCGCGCACGTCATGAAACGCAAACGCGGGTCACTCCCCGGCGACGGCCGGGCCGACAACAATCGTGCACGGCGTTACGTCGCGAAGTACACGATCTGCCCGGCGCGCGCGCACGGCTTCGACGACGAGATCGGTTCGGTCGAGGTCGGCAAGCTCGCCGACCTGGTGCTGTGGGATCCCGCGTTCTTCGGGATCCGGCCGGATCTGGTCATCAAGGGCGGCGCCATCGCCTGGGCGGCGATGGGCGACGCCAACGCGTCGATCCCCACGCCGCAGCCCGTTTTCCCGCGGCCGATGTTCGGCGCCGCACCGAAACTCGCGGCCGCGACGTCGGTGAGCTTCGTGGCCCCGGGGGCCGACGCAGACCTCGCGGGCCGGATCGGGGTCGACCGCAGGCTGGTCCCGGTCAAGAACACCCGGGGTGTCGGCAAGGCAGACATGATCAACAACGACGCATGCCCGACGATCGAGGTCGATCCCGACACGTTCACCGTGACGGTCGACGGTGAGGTGTGGGAGTCCGAACCAGTCGCCGAACTCCCCATGGCGCAACGGTATTTCCTGTTCTGATGCGTTCCGACGACACGACCACGGTCACCTCCGCGCCGCTGGCGATGATGCTCGCGCTGGCGGATTCCCGGCTGCCGGTGGGCGGGCACGTGCACTCCGGCGGTGTCGAACAGGCGATCACCGACGGATTCATCCGCACCGCAAGCGATCTCGCGGCCTTTCTGTACCGCCGGGTGACCACGAGCGGTCTGGTCGCGGCCTCGGTGGCGGCCGCGGTGGCCGACGGCGTACTCGAGGTGCCCCGCGCGCAACGTGAGACCGACGCGCGCACACCGTCATCCGCCGCTCGGAAGGCCTCGCTGGCGCAAGGGCGCGGCATGGTGCGGCTGGCACGCCGGATGTGGCCGGACACCGATTGGTCGGCCCACCGGCCGTCGACGCACCTTCCGGTCATCAGCGGGTCCATCGGCGCGGTGTCCTCCCTGTCGGGATTCCACACCGCGCTGATCCTCGTCTACACCACGATGAGCGGGTCGGCGACCGCCGGTCAGCGGTTGCTCGCACTCGACCCCGCCGACGTGTCGATCATGATCGCCGAGCTCGGCGCCGAATGCGAACGAGTCGCCGCCGAGGCCGCGGTCGGTCTGGCGGACCTGTCCGACCCGGTCCTCGACATATTCGCCGAACGTCATGAGCGGCAACCGATGCCGCTCTTCATGTCCTGATCCCGCGACCTCGCGCAGCCGCACGTCGCGAACCGAGAGGAGTCCTCATGCCCCCGCATCTCATCGACGGGCAGCCGCACACCCACGACCACGACCGGCCGCGCCGCAAGCGCGAACCCGGTGAGGCCCTGCGCATCGGCATCGGCGGCCCGGTCGGGTCCGGCAAGACCGCGCTGGTGGCCGCGTTGTGCCGGCAGCTCCGGGACGAGCTGTCGGTGGCCGTGCTGACCAACGACATCTACACGACCGAGGATGCCGACTTCCTGCGCCGCAACGCCGTTCTGCCCGACGAGCGGATCACCGCCGTACAGACCGGCGGATGCCCCCACACCGCCATCCGTGACGACATCACCGCCAACCTCGACGCCATCGACGATCTCGTCGAGGCCAACCCGCCGCTGGACCTGATCCTCGTGGAGTCCGGCGGCGACAACCTCACCGCCACCTTCTCGACCGGGCTCATCGACGTCCAGATCTTCGTCATCGACGTCGCCGGCGGCGACAAGGTCCCGCGCAAGGGCGGCCCCGGCGTCACGTTCTCGGACCTGTTGGTGATCAACAAGATCGATCTGGCCGAACGCGTCAACGCCGACCTCGAGGTCATGCGCCGCGACGCGGCGAAGGTCCGTGACGGCCGCCAGACCGCGATGATCTCGCTGACGGAGGATCCCGCGGCGACCGACGTGCTGGCGTGGGTCCGGACTCAGCTGGCGGCCCCGGTCGTCGCCGGGTGACCATGCGCACCGAGGTCGACATCGTCGCCACGGTCGACCGCGGCGTGCGTCACCGGGCGGTCGGGGGACTGGGCGTGCGGGTCACCGCTCCCGGCCACGTGCAGCTCATCGGTACGGCCGCGACGCCGCTGGGCGGTGACGAGATCGTGGTCCGCATCGAGGTCGAACCCGGTGCACATTTGCGGGTGGGCAGCGTCGCGGCGACCATCGCACTACCGGCCCGCGACCGTGTGGACTCGTCGGCCCGGTGGGAGATCCTGGTCGGCGACGGCGGCCGTCTGCGCGTTGATCCGCAGCCGACCGTGGTCGCCGGCGGCGCGGTTCACCATTCCGACATCGCGGTCGGTCTCGCGTCCGGCGCCACCCTCGATCTGCACGAACACGTCCAGATCGGCCGGGCGGCCACGATGACGGACACGACGCTGGCCGACCGTGATCGGGCGGGCACCTGGACAGGGGGACTGCGCGTGGACACCGACGGCGAGGTGGTGCTGGCGCATCGGCTGCGGCTGGGTCACGGCACACCGGCCGCAGCTGCCGGCCACCGCGCGGCGAGCAGCGTCTTCCGCTACCCGGACAATCGGCCGGGGGTGGTGCACGCGACCGAGTTCGCCGCGCGCCTCCAACTGGCCGGTGGTGCCAGCCTCACCAGTGCGCTCGGGGCGTCGGTCAGCGCTGCGCGCCGGCTGGCCGACGACCTCGAGCTCGACGCACTGGCCGTGGTGTCGTAGCCCTCCGCGGTCAGCAGGCCGCGGAGGGTCAGCTGGCCTCGGCCTCGGATTCGTTGCCGTCGGCGTCTTTGCCCTCGGTGGGTACCGACCCGGTGGTCCCGGGGCCGGTCGAACCCGAGTCCACGGTCCCGGCGTCGGTCTTCGCGGGTTCTGACTCCGAGGTCGTGCCGGCCTTCTCCAGGGCGGACAGCTGGCCGATCGCGGTTCGCGCATACACCTGCTGCTCGGTCACCGCGAGCTGCGATCGACCGCGCGTGGTGAACGCGAAGAACCAGTTGATCAGCGTGTTCAACCGGTTGCGGAACCCGACCAGATACACGAGGTGCAGCGCGAGCCAGCCGAGCCAGGCGAAGTAGCCCTCGGTCTCGAACGTCTTCTTGATACCCGGGATCGGGACCTGCATCACCGCGGAGTACCGCGAGATCGTCGCCATCGAACCCTTGTCGTAGTAGCTGAACGGCTTGCGCTGGTCCGGGGTCTGGCCCTTCAGCTCGGCCTTGATGGCGTCGGCCGCGTAGCGACCGCCCTGGATCGCGCCCTGTGCGACGCCCGGCACGCCGTCGACCGCCATCATGTCGCCGACCACGAACACCTCGGGATGGCCGGGGATCGTGAGATCCGGCAGGACCTTCACCCGTCCGGCGCGGTCGAGTTCGACGCCGGACTGTTCGGCGAGCTGCTGTCCGAGCGGGCTGGCCTGCACGCCGGCCGACCAGACCTTGCACTGGGATTCGATGCGGCGGGTGGTGCCGTCCTTCTCCTTGACGACCAGACCGTCGTAGTCGACGTCGACGACCATCGCGTTGAGCTGGATCTCGACACCCATCCGCTCGAGCCGCTCCGCGGCCTTGCCGCCGAGCTTCGGACCGAACGGCGGCAGGACGGCCGGTGCGGCGTCGAGCAGGATCACCCGGGCCTCGGTCGGGTCGATGTTGCGGAACGCGCCCTTGAGTGTCTTGTCGCTCATCTCGGCGATCTGCCCGGCCAGCTCGACCCCGGTGGGGCCGGCGCCGACGACCACGAAGGTCAGCAGCTTGGCGCGCTCGGCGGGGTCGTGGGACAACTCGGCCTGCTCGAAGGCGCCGAGGATGCGGCCGCGCAGCTCGAGGGCATGGTCGATGGTCTTCATGCCGGGTGCGAACTCGGCGAAGTGATCGTTGCCGAAGTAGGACTGGTCGGCGCCGGCGGCCACGATCAGGTCGTCGTACGGGGTGACCGTGATCCGTTCGAGCAGCCGGGAGGTGACGGTCTTGGCGTCCAGGTCGATGTCGTACACGTCGCCCATGAGCACGGCGGTGTTCTTCTGCTTGCGCAGGACGACGCGGGTGGCCGGCGCGATCTCGCCCTCGGCGACGATGCCGGTCGCCACCTGGTAGAGCATCGGCTGGAACAGGTGATGCGTGGTCTTGGCGATCAGCGTCACGTCGACATCGGCCTTGGCCAGTCGCTGGGCGGCGAACAATCCGCCGAAGCCGGACCCGATGATGACGACTTTCCGGCGGGTCGTGGCTGCTCCAGTGGGGGCCTGGACGGCGGGGCTGCTCATCTCCAGACATCTCCTTCTACGTCGTTGGGCGACGGTCGTGCGGGACTTCGGCGGACCGGGTGGGGGCGCTACCCGAGGTGACGGTGCAGCGCCGGGGCCGGAGTACGACCGTGCATGTTCTCAACGGTAGTCAATGATGATCCGATGGGCGCGGCCAGAGGGGTGTTGTGCTCACGCGGTGAGACCGCCGGCCGACGACCAGCGCTGCGATCGCTGCTGCCAGTCGGCGCGCAGGATCTCGTACTCGACCTCGGAGCGGTCCCGGTCCGGGTGGATGGTCAGCAGGTCGGCCGAGTCGGCCGCGTCGTCGCAGAGGTGGATCGCGCAGAGCGTCATGCCCAGTTTCTCCATCACCCGCCGCGACGACGCGTTGCGGGCGACGGTGCTGGCGAAGACCCGTTCGGTCCCGAGGTGGTCGAACGCGAAGGCGACGAGGGCGAACGCCGCCTCGGTGGCCAGCCCGCGACCCCACACCGTGCGGCGGAGGCGGTAGCTCAGTTCGAGTTCGGCCCGGCAGCTGTGCCGTGGGGTGCGCAGCGAGATCCAGCCGAGGAAGGCGGTCGTGGCGGGGTCGCAGAGAATCCAGGTGCCGGTGCCGTACTTGCGACGCTCGGTCTCGGCACGGGGGAGCATCCAGTCCTCGATCACGGCGCGCGGGGTGGCCGCACCGCCGCTCACATAGCGCATGACCTCGGGATCACTGTCGAGGTGGACGAGCTCGTCGACATCGACGGCGGACACCGGGCGCAGCCGAGCCCGTACCGTGTCGATGTTCACCCGAGCCCCTCACCGCGCGCCGGGGGTGCGCGCACCGATTCGCCTGTGGTTCTGACCCCCGGCGAGTGAGTCTACGGTCTGGCCGTCGGTGACTCCGGCAGTTCGCCGCACGCGTGTCCCGCACTAAGATCTGCGCCGTGGCCCTCGACCCAGACGCCCTCGATCCCGACGCCCTCGATCCCGACGGGCACGCAGCCGGTTCTGCCGGGCCCGACTATCACCTCGACGTCCCGGTTGCGCTGCGGTGGGGTGACATGGACATCAACAACCACATCAACAACGTGCAGATCTCCCGGATCTTCGAGGAGAGCCGCGTGCGTTCGTTCATCGAATGGATGCCCGACCGCCCGCGGCGGTTCTCGTTCCTCGTCGTCCGCCACGACATCGAGTTCTCCGCTCCCGTCCACTACTCGCCCGACCCCGTGCACGTCCGCACGTGCATCGGACGCGTCGGCCGGTCGTCGTTCGTCATGGCCCTGCGCCTGTTCGACCAGTCCGGGACGTTGTGCGCCACCGCCGAGACCACGATGGTCGTCGTCGACCCGGACACCGGCCGACCGACCCCGATTCCCGACGACGCCCGGGGACTTCTGTCGGCACGGCTCGGGGAACCGGTGCGGTTCCACACACCCCGGTCGGACGTCGCGGGTTGACCGGCCCGCGCCCGACGGGCACACCCTTCCGATGCTGATCCTCCACCGCGCCGAACGCACCGACACGCTGGCCGACGCCCTGGCCGACGTCCTGACGCATCCGCTGGACGATCCGATGCGTCCGGAGATCGTGTCGGTCCCCGCCGCCGGGGTCGAGCGGTGGCTCGCCCAGCATCTGGCACGGCGGTTGGGGACCGGTGCCGGCGGCGACGGTATCGCCGCCAACATCGACTTCACCGGGCCGTCCCGTCTGGCGGACGCGATCGGCGCCGCGGTGCTCGGCGGAACCCGTCTGCACACCGCCGCCTCGCTCACGGCGCCGGACGACCCGTGGCGCGCGACCGAGCTGACGTGGCCGGTGCTGCGCGTCCTCGACGACCGGATCGACGATCCCGCTCTGGACGTCATCGCGCGGCACATCGGAGCCGGCGATGCCTCCTCGCCCCGGATCGGACGCCGCTACGCCACCGCGCGGCATGTGGCCGAACTGTTCGACCGGTACGGGCGGTCGCGGCCGTCCCTGATCGCCGACTGGGCCGCCGGTGACGACCTCGACGGCGCCGGTCGACCACTGCGGGATGACCTCGCCTGGCAGCCCGCGTTCTGGCGTGCGGTCCGCGAGGAGATCGGCCGACCGCATCCCGCGGAGGATCTCGCCGCCGTCTGCGATCGCCTCCGCGCCGACCCCGCGGCCGGCGGGTTGCCGGAACGACTGTCGGTGTTCGGGCCGACGCGGATCACCGAGTCGTTCCGTCAGATCGCTGCCGCCGCGGCCGTCCACCATGATGTCCACCTGTTCGTTCCGCATCCGAGTCCGCGCCTGTGGGACGAACTCGGAGCCCTGGTCGACCGCGATGCCCTCGAGGGGGTTCCGCCGAGGCGCGGGGAACGCGAGCTCCCCGAACTGCGAAACCCGTTGCTGGCCGGCCTCTCCCGGGATCTGCAGGAACTGCAGTTGCGGCTCGCCCCGATCGTGGATCGGGACGTCCACCATCCGCCGCGGCAGCCGGTGGTCGCGGATTCGGCGCTACACGCGGTCCAGTCGGGGATCCGCGATGACCTCGATCCTGCGCCCGACGTCACCGACTCCTCCGGTGATTCCGGCCCCGTCGGCATCGCGCACGGTGGCCTCGCATCGTCGTCGGCGGTCGCGGACCGGTCGGTCGAGGTGCACGCCTGTCACGGACCCGAGCGCCAGATCGAGGTGCTGCGGGATCGGTTGTTGCATCTGTTCGCCGACGATCCCGAGCTGCAGCCGCGCGACGTCCTCATCATGTGTCCCGATGTCGAGACCTTCGCGCCCCTGATCCGTGGTGCGTTCGGTCAGGCGGGACTGCCGCATCCGGCCTTCGACCTCCGAGTTCGGCTGGCCGACCGCGGAATCCGTCACGTCAACCCGATCCTCGACGTGATCGTCGGGGTCGTCGAGCTGGCCGCGGGACGCGTGACCGCCGGTGATGTCGTCGACCTCCTCGGGGCCCCGCCGGTACGAACACGGTTCGCGATGACCGACGACGACCTCGACCTCATCCGGGAATGGTTGGCGCACAGCAATGTCCGCTGGGGTCTGGGCGTCGCCGAACGGGCCCGGTACGGTCTCGAACGCTTCCGGCAGGGCACCTTCGATGCCGGCCTGGATCGCATCTCCCTCGGCGTCGTCGCCGAGGAGTCCGACGATGAATGGCTCGGCACCGCACTCCCGCTGGCCGGCGTCGAGAGCACCGGGATCGACCTCGTCGGCCGGTTCGACGAGTTCCTGTCCCGCCTCGGACGGGTGCTGGCCGAACTGCGGGAAGCCGCGCCCGCGCACCGCTGGGCGGAGACGCTCATCGATGCCGTCTCGTCTCTCACGGCGACCGAGCCCGTCGACGATTGGCAACGCGCGCAGGCCATCCGGATGCTGAGTGAGGCCTTCGGCGACACCCGGCCGGTCGAGCCGGAGGAGGTACTGCGCCTGGCAGACGTGCGGGACCTGTTGGCGGCTCTGGTCGCGGGCCGGCCGACGCGCTCGAACTTCCGCACCGGAGAACTCACCGTCTGCACGATGGTGCCCATGCGCTCGGTGCCGCATCGGGTGATCGTGCTCCTCGGTGTGGACGCGGAGGTCTTCCCGCGTGTGCAGCGCATCGACGGAGACGACGTCCTCGGCGTCGATCCGCTGGTGGGGGAGCGTAACCCGCGGGACGAGGACCGGCAGTGTTTCCTCGACGCGATCTGCGCGGCGCAGGACGCACTCCTGGTTTTCTACAGCGGTGCCGATCCGGTGTCGGGCCGGCGGATCCCGCCCGCCGTGGTCGTCAGCGAACTCACGGACACCCTCACCGGCCTGACCGGCACCAGCGTTCTCCGTCGGCACTCTCTGCACGGGTTCGATGCGCGGAACTTCACTCCCGGTGGGGTGCCGGGCATTCCGGGACCGTTCAGCCACGATGCGTCGATGCTCGCCGGCGCCGAGGCGTTGCGCGAGCCGTCGCAGCGTCCGGTGGTTGCCGCACACGAGGTACTGCCCGCGCCGGAACGCACCTTCGACACCGAGGACATCGACCTCGCGACGCTCATCGATTTCCACGTGGATCCGATCGTCGCGTTCGTCCGGCAGAGACTCGGTGCCCGCATTCCCGACGACGACCGGCCGCACGACGACCAGCTCGACGTCGAACTGGAACCGCTGGACAAGTGGGGAATCGGCGATCGGTTCCTGTCCCGGATGCTGACCGGGGTGTCGATCGCGGACTGCGAAGCGGCCGAACTCCGGCGCGGCACCCTGCCGCCGTTCGCGTTCGGTACCCGCGAGCTCCGCGCGATCTCGCGGGCGGTGACCCGCTTGCACGGCGTCGTCGAGCCGTTGCGGTCGGGGACTCCCAGAACCCTCGACGTCCTGGTCCGCCTGCCCGACGGACGCCGGGTGCATGGCACGGTCGGCGACGTGTTCGGCGACACCGGACCGGCCGCGGTGGTACGGGCGACCTATTCCAAACTCAAGGCCAAACAGCAACTCAGTGGCTGGATCACGCTCCTCGCGGTCGCCGCCGCGGCGACTCAGGGCAACCCCGAAGCCCGACCGGTCGAGTCGGCGGTCCTGGTCGGGCGTGCCGCACGGGGCGGTGGGACCAGCACCGTCAGGCTCCGGCGTCCCGAGGATCCGGTCTCGCTGCTCCACGACCTCGTCCGACTGCGCGACGAGGGTCTGCGTCGCCCGCTGCCGCTGCCGTTGGAACCGGCGTGCACTTTCGTCGAGAACGACGGTCCCGGCCGGCGGAGCACCTTCTCGCTGGCCAATGCCCGCAGGACCTTCGACGACAAGTTCGGTCCCGCCAACGACCCCTACGTGAAGCTGGCCTTCGGTGGAGACGTACTGGCCGATGTCGAGTTCGACGACCTCCTCGACGACCCTGCACCCGAGCAACGAACCATCGGCGGTGTCGAGTTGGCCATGACCGAGGGAGAACCGCTGTTCGCCGGACTGGCTCGAACCGTGTGGGTGCCGCTCAACCAGCACCGGGAGGGCACATGAGACGCCCGGCCACCTTCGACATCACCGCCGACCTGCCGGACCACACCACGGTTCTGGAGGCGAGCGCGGGCACCGGGAAGACCTACGCGATCGTCGGTCTCGCCGCCCGGCACATCGCCGAGGGGGTTCCCATCTCGGAGATGCTGCTCGTGACGTTCAGTCGGGCCGCGACCGCCGAACTGCGCGAACGCATGCGAGACCGCGTGCGGGAGTTGCTCGACGGGCTCGGCCGGACCGGTCCGGTGCCCGACCACGACGCGTTGCTGCAGATGCTGGCGCAGGGATCTCCGGCCGAGGTGGCCGCGCGCCGCCACAATCTGGCCCGCGCCCTGAGCGACTTCGACGCGTCGACGATCGCGACCACCCACACGTTCTGCAACCGCATGCTGGAAGCGCTCGGCTTTCTCGGTGAGCGTGAACTGGTCTACTCGATCGTCGAAGAGGTCGACGAGCTCACCGAAGAGGTGGCTCTGGACCTGTATCTGCGAGGCTTCTGGGCCAGTGACGCACCGGAGTTCGACTTCGCCGAGGCCCGCGCCATCGCCCGCGACGCGGTGCGTCAGGCGTCGGTTGCCCTGGCGCCGGACGAGTCCGGGTCGACCGATGGGCCCGGGGCTGACGCCGTCGCCGCCCGCCGGGTGAGTTTCGCGTCCGCGGTCCGCCGCATCGTCGAGACCCGGAAACGCGATGCGCGCGTACGCACCTACGACGACCTGCAGGCCATCCTGCACCGGATCGTGACCGACCCGGTGGTCGGCGAGCGTGCGTGCCGCCGAATCCGCGACACCTTCACCGTCGTCCTGGTCGACGAGTTCCAGGACACCGATCCGCTGCAATGGGAGATCGTGCGCCGCTGTTTCCACGGCCACCGCCGCCTCATCCTCGTCGGCGATCCCAAACAGTCGATCTACGGATTCCGCGGTGCCGAGGTCCTCAGCTACCTCGCCGCGGTGTCCTCCGCCGACACCCTCCAGGCGCTCGACGTGAATCGCCGATCCGATGGGGCCCTGGTCGACGCCCTCGGTCATCTGTATGGCCAAGCCGCGCTGGGACATCCGGGCATCGTCGTGCATCCCGTCTCCGCTGCGCACGCGGGGAGCCGTCTGGACGACCGGCCACCGTTGCGGATCCGTGCGTTCCTGCGCAACGACTTCTCCACCCGCAATTCCTACAACCTGCCCTCGGTGAAGGACGTCCGCGCCCGGATCGCGGTCGACGTCGCCGACGACATCGCGCACACCTTGGCCCAGAGGGCTCGGCTCGAGGTCGACGGAGTCTCTCGCCTGGTCGACCCGGGCGACATCGCGATCCTCGTGCGGCTCAACAGCACCATCGAGCCGTTGCAGCGCGAACTGGCCGCGCGCGGCATCAACTCGGTCATCGGCTCGGGGGTCAACGTGTTCTCGACGACCGCGGCCCAGCACTGGTTGTGGGTGATGCGCGCCATCGAACAGCCCTCCCGCGCCGACCGGGTGCGGCTGGCCGCACTCACGACACTCCTCGGTTGGTCGACCGAGCAGGTGGCGACCGCGGGCGAACCCGCGATCGCCGAGCTCGGTGCGGAGATGTCTTCGCTTGCACGAGTGTTCGTCCAAGGCGGGTTTGCCGCGATGGCGCAGCGGCTCCTCGACGCGCATGGGGTCGCGGCTCGGGTGCTGGCCACCGAGAACGGGGAACGCATCCTCACCGATCTCCTGCAGGTGTCCGCGCTGTGCAGCAAGCACGTCGTGGAGACCTCGGCGGGACTCAGCGCCCTCGTGGAGTGGCTGGCCGAGCGGATCGCGGACACGTCCGCGCGGCAACGGTACGAGGATCAGAGCCGCCGTCTCGACCGTGACACCCAGGCAGTCCAGATCATGACCGTGCACGCCAGCAAGGGCCTGCAGTTCCCGATCGTCTACGTTCCCTACGGCTGGGACGGGACGTGGATCGGCGACCGCGGCAACATCACCTACCACGACGAATCGGGTACGCGGCGTCTCGATGTCGGCGGTGGGCAGGCCCCCGGACGCGCGGCCCGGCGCAAACGCTATGCGGAAGAGACCGCCGGTGAGGATCTCCGATTGCTCTACGTGGCCCTGACGCGGGCGCAGTCGCAGGTCGTCGCGTGGTGGGCGCCGTCGATGAACACCACGAGCGGGCCGCTGCACCGCCTGATCTTCGGCCGCGGCACCGCGACGCGGATCCCTTCCGAGACCGGCGAATCGGTGTGGTCCGTCGCCTCCGATGTGCCCATTCCGGACGACGACCCCACCTGCGTGAGCGAGCTTCGCGCCCTGGCCGAACGCGACGCGGCGATCTCCATCGAGCCCGCCGGCCGGATCGAGGCAGCCGCGGTGGCGGCCCCGCCGCGGTCCGAGGGGGAGGCCGCAACCCTCGGGGTGGCACGGTTTCGGCGTGGCATCGATCAGGAATGGCGTCGGACGTCGTACTCGGCCATCGTCGCCGACGTCGCGCACAGCGCACCCGGTGCGCCCGCCGGCCCGGTCGTCACCACCGGCAGCGAACCGACCGAGGACATCCTGACCGACGAGCCGGTCGGCGATCCGACCGAGGTCGACGAGACGAAGCCGGACGCCGACCGGGCCGGAACGCCGTCGCTGATGAACGGGCTGCCCTACGGTGCGGCGTTCGGAACCCTGGTGCACGAGGTCCTCGAGTACGTCGACACCTCGGCGCCCGACATCAACGCCCATGTGCGCGAGCTCTGTTCACGCGCCCTGGGGGTCCTGCCGGCCGACATCGACGCCGATGTGCTGGTCACCGCACTGGCGGGCGTTCTCAGAACCCCACTCGGATTCGGCGACCTCTGGGGTGTCGAACCGGGCGATCGGCTCGCCGAGCTCGACTTCGAGCTCCCGCTGGGACCGGCCGACCGCACATCCGGCGGCGGTGGGGCGACCCCGGGGCGGTTCGCCGAGCTTCTGGACCGGTATCTGCCCGGCGGGGACCCGCTGCGGGACTACGCCGATCACCTGCGCGAACTCCCCGCCCGAGAACTCCGCGGGTTCCTGACGGGCAGCATCGACTCGGTGCTGCGCACCCCGGACGGGCGTTACGTCGTCGTCGACTACAAGACCAACCGGATCCGTCCGGGCGACCTCCTCGTCGAGGATTTCGACACCGAAGCGATGGCGGGCGAGATGATCGCGGCCCACTACCCACTGCAGGCGATGCTGTATTCCGTTGCGCTGCACAGATATCTGCGTTGGCGCGTACAGGATTACGATCCGGTCCGGCATCTCGGTCCGGTGCAGTACCACTTCGTACGCGGAATGGCCGGTCCGGATACTCCGCCCGGTTGCGGCGTGTTCGAGTGGGACCTGCCCGCAGAGCTGATCATCGCGCTGTCCGACGCGCTGGCGGGAGCATCCTGATGTCCAGTTCCGATGTGCAGGTGACTGAGTGGGCCACCGGTGTGCTCGCCGAGTGGAACGAGGCCGGTGTGCTGGCCGCGGCAGACGTGCACATCACCGATCGGCTCGTGGCGATGTGCGCCGAACCGGTCTCCGAGACCGCGCGCCTCGGCGCCGCGCTCGCCGTACGTGCGGTGCGGCTGGGTTCGACGTGCCTGGCGCTGGACCGGTTGGGTGACCTGGCCGGCGAGACCAGCCCGGCTCTCACGGTTCCGTCGTCGGATGCGATGCTCCACGCGTTGCTGGAGAGTCCGCTCGTGGCCGGCAGCGAGGCGGGTCCGTTGCGTCCGTTGGTCGTACGGCGGTCCGTCGACGGGCCGCTGGTCTATCTCCAGAAGTACTTCCGGCAGGAGCAGACGATCCGGGACACGCTGGCCCGCCGCGCACAGACGTCACCGGCCGTCGACGCCGACGCCCTGCGCGCCGCGATCGCCGCCGTGTACACCTCGCCGGAGGACGGCCGGCTGCAGAAGCTCGCCGCCGCGGTCGCCGCGACCCGATGGACGACCGTCCTGGCGGGCGGTCCGGGCACCGGCAAGACCTACACCGTCGCACGCATTCTCGCCGTACTCGACGCGCTGCAGGGCCCCGGCCTCCGGATCGGACTGTGTGCGCCCACCGGCCGGGCGGCCGCCCAGCTGCAGGCCTCGGTGGAGGCGGAGTCGACGGTGCCGGTCACGGCGCACGCCATCACCCTGCACTCGCTGCTCGGCTGGCGCCCGGGAGCCAACCCGAGGTATGGCCGCGGGCGTACATTGCCGCACGATGTGATCGTCGTCGACGAGACATCCATGCTGTCGATGACCGCGATGAGCCGGCTGCTCGACGCGGTCCGGCCCGACGCGCGCGTGATCTTCGTCGGTGACCCGCATCAGCTCGCGTCGGTCGAGGCGGGTGCGGTGCTGGCCGATCTCGTCGAACGGACCGATGTCATCGGGGTGCAGGCGGACTCGGACGCTGGGGTGAGGGCGTCGCAGGCCGCGCTGGAAGCGGTGGGTCCGGCCGGCGAAGACCTGGACCCGGCCGACACGGATCGCCTCGCCGACGGCGTCATCACCCTGCGTCGGCAGTTCCGGTTCGGCGGTGGCATCTCGCGGGTGGCCGCCGCCGTGAATTCCGGCGACGCCGACGAGGTGGTGAGACTCGTGACCGCGGACGACGTTCCGAACGTCGAGCTCGTGTCAGCCGATGACCTCGACGACGTGCGTGCTGATGTCGTCGAGTGGGGTATGGCCCTTCGAACGGCTGCCCGCGACGCCGATGCCGAAGCCGCTCTCGATGCCCTCGACACCCATCGCGTGTTGTGCGCGCACCGTGAAGGGTCGTCGGGCGTCCGCGGATGGTCGGCCAGGATCACCGAGTGGCTCGGTACCGCAGGCGCGGAGCACACCGGATGGTATCCGGGACAGCCGATCCTGGTCACCGCCAATGATCGTCAGACGTCGACGTTCAACGGTGACACCGGTGTCGTGATCGCCGACCCCGACGGCCGAATGCAGGGAGCCGACGCCGTCCGGGTCGCCTTCCGGCGGGGCGGATCTGTCCGACTGCTGCACCCGACGCAACTCGCCGACGTGGAGTCGGTCCACGCGATGACGATCCACCGTAGCCAGGGGAGTCAGTTCCGGCAGGTCACGGTGATCCTTCCTCCCCCGGGGTCGGAGTTGCTCACCCGGGAGCTGCTCTACACCGCCATCACTCGAGCCCGCGAGCGCGTGCGGATCGTCGGGACGCCAGAGGTCCTCGCCGCGGCGGTCGATCGACGCGTGCAGCGGGCCAGCGGTCTGCGATCAGCGGTGACACCTTTCGGGGATACGGAGTGATTCCGGCAAACCCACCCCTTTTCCGTAAACCCACCCGGTCCGAGCGCGGTGAGAATCTGGAAAAGGGGTGGGTTTGCGGGCGTGGGGCAACTCGTCGACCGTCCTAGATCAGGTCGCACCCACCGGGGACGAGGTCTCGCCGCTGGTAACACTCGACGCCGAGCAGCTTCTCCTGGACGTCGTCGGGCAACGTCATGAAGCCCGAGATGGCCCGGCTGCGAGGGATCTCCGAACGGTGGGCGGTGACCGCGGCCCGCTTCCGGGCCGCGAGATCCGACACGTCGACGACCACGTCGATCTCGGACTCCGGCGTCCCGGGCAACTGAGCCCGCGGGATGTCCGCGAAGAGGCTCTCCGCGAGGATGTCCATCATCCATTCCGGGATCGTGGCGAAGTACAACGAACGGACCCGCCAGGCCGGCCCGGCGCGGTGATAGAGCTTCGTCGACGCCGCGGCATCCGCGGCCGCGCACGCGAGCCGATGGGCATGGACGTGGTCCGGGTGACCGTAGATGCCCAGCGAGTCGTAGGTGATCACGATGTCGGGTTGCAGGGCACGGATGTGGTGGGTCAGTGCGCGGACCTGTTCGTCGAACGACGCGTCGCACAACCGCTCCGCATCGGGGGCCGACTCCGGTCGCCGGTCGTCGGCATAGCCGAGCATGATCGGCGGTCGTGGCATCCCGAGGATGTTCACCGCGTCGGCGAGTTCGCGGTGCCTGATCGTGCCGTCGGTCCAGGTGCACATGACGAGGTCCGCCTCGCCGCCGGCGTCGGTGTGACGCGCGATCAGGCCGCCGGTCCACAGGGATTCGTCGTCAGGGTGCGCGTGCACCAACAGCAGTCGCGGTGTGCCCATCCACCTGGCTTCCTGATCGTTCCCGGCCGGCACGGATGCCGCCCGGGTTAGTCGGTCCCCGACCCAGGGTAGCCACACCACCGCTCGGTAAAGTCGGTGTCCGTCCCCACGTGTCGCACCGGTGCGACAGATCCCCGCCGCCCGGTGCACGAGAACAGAACATGGAGGTCTGCGATGAGCGCTCAGCCCGAAGTCCACGAGTTCCAGGCCGAGACCCGGCAGCTGCTGGATCTCATGGTGCACTCGATCTACTCGAACAAGGACAGCTTCCTGCGCGAGTTGATCTCGAATGCATCCGACGCGCTGGACAAGCTGCGGCTCGAGTCCCTGCTCGACAAGGACCTCGACGTCGACACCTCCGATCTCCACATCACCCTGGACCCGGACGCGGAGGCACGGACGCTGGTCGTCGCCGACAACGGCATCGGCATGACCCGTGACGAGGTCGTCGGATTGATCGGCACGCTGGCCCGTTCGGGCACGGCGGAACTACGCCGATCGCTCGCGGAGGCACGTGCGAACGGGGTGTCCGACGCGGCTGCCGAGGAACTGATCGGCCAGTTCGGTATCGGCTTCTACTCGACGTTCATGGTCGCCGACAAGGTCACCCTGGTGACCCGCAAGGCGGGGGAGACCACCGGTACCCGCTGGGAGTCGACCGGTGACGGCACGTACACGATCGACGATGTCCCCGACGCGCCGCAGGGCACCTCGGTCACGTTGGCGCTCAAGCCCGTCGACACCGAGGACCACCTCTACGACTATTCGGATCAGACCAAGCTCCGTCAGCTCGTGAAGCGGTACTCGGACTTCATCGCGTGGCCGATCCGGATGGACGTCGAGAAGACGGTCCCGGTGGAGACCCCCGACGCCGACACCGAGGACGCGGGCGAGGCGAAGACGCCGGAGACGACGACGATCGTCGAGCCGGAGACGATCAACTCGATGAAGGCGCTCTGGGCCAAGTCGCGCTCGGAAGTGACCGACGAGGAGTACCAGGAGTTCTACCGGCACGTCTCCCATGCCTGGGATTCGCCGCTGGAGACCATCACGCTGCAGGCCGAGGGCACCTTCGAGTACCAGGCCCTGCTGTTCATCCCGACGCAGCCGCCGTTCGACCTGTTCATGCGGGACAGCAAGGTCGGCATCCATCTCTACGTCAAGCGCGTCTTCATCATGGACGACTGCGCCGAACTGATGCCGGAGTATCTGCGCTTCGTGAAGGGTGTCGTCGACGCGGCCGACCTCTCGCTGAATGTGTCCCGGGAGATCCTGCAGCAGGATCGTCAGATCCGTGCCATCCGTCGCCGTCTGACGAAGAAGGTCATCTCGACGGTCACCGAGATGCGCGCCGGTCGTCCCGAGGACTACCGCACCTTCTGGGATGCCTTCGGCCGGGTGTTCAAGGAAGGGCTCGTCAACGACCCGGACAACCGCGATGCGCTCCTGAAGGCGTCGTCGTTCGCCACCACCCACTCCGAGGATGAGCTGACCACACTCGCCGACTACATCGGCCGGATGAAGAGCGGTCAGGACACGATCTACTACATGACGGGCGAATCGCGTCAGCAGATCGTGAACTCGCCGCACATGGAAGCGTTCCGCGCCAAGGGGATCGAGGTCCTCGTCCTGTCCGATCCCGTCGACGAGATGTGGGTTTCGGCGGGCGCGGAGTTCGACGGCAAGACGTTCCAGTCGATCGCCAAGGGTGCTGTCGACCTCGAGGGTGACGACGAGGACACCGACGACTCCGCCAAGGAAGAGCAGAACAAGACCTACGCGGATCTGTTGGAGTGGCTCACGAGCACCCTCTCCGACGATGTCAGCGAGACGCGGCTCTCCTCGCGCCTGACCGAATCGCCGGCATGCCTCGTCGGTGACACGTTCTCGATGTCACCGCAGCTGGAGAAGCTGTACCGGGCGTCGGGGCAGGAGTTCCCCAAGTCCAAGCGGGCCCTCGAACTCAACCCCGATCACCCACTCGTCGCCGCTCTGAACAAGGCCTACGGAGCCGGTGATCACGAGCAGCTCGTGCCGACGGCGAAGCTGCTGTACGGCATGGCCGTCATCGCCGAGGGCGGCGAGCTCGACGACCCGGCCGAGTTCGCGAAGATCCTCGCCGGCCGCCTCACCGAGGCGTTCACCGGGAACGGGTCGGCGGCCGGTTCGGAGTCCTGATCGCTCCAGCCGGACCACGGACAGGCCGCCGGTGAGCCGCCGGAGACGGATCATCGTCTTCGGCGGCGTGGCGGTTGTCCTGACGATGGTGCTGGTAGCCGCGCTCGTCGTCGGTCTGGCCCGCGAAGACGAGCGGGCGGCCACCCCGGCCGACGCCGTCCGCACCTATCTCGATGCACTTGCCGACGCCGACGCCGACGCCGCTCTGGGCGTGATCGACCCGCGTCCCGATGCGCGGTTCCTGACCGACAACGTCCTGCGCGCACAACGCGCTGCCGCACCTCTCGGCGACATCGAGGTGCAGCCTGCGGCCGACGGCGAACCGGAGGCGAAGGTCCGGGCGCGGTACCGAATGGGGACGCGGGTGGTCGACACCGAGATCCGGACCACGCGGGTCGCCGACGGGTGGGCGGTCGTCGACGGCGCGGTCGCGGTTCGGATCGTCTCGCTGGCGGTCGTGCAACCGACGCTCTTCGGTGCGGAGGTCGAGGAGGGCGACACGGTCCATCTGTTCCCCGGACCGCAGCGCTGGGGCTCCCGCGACACCGATTTCGTCGCGCGCGCGTCGGATGACGATCACCCGACCACGCCGCGAGCACCCATGACGGTGCGGGTCGTCGGCGAGCTGAGTGCCGCCGGCACCGGGGCCGTCAGCGACGCGGTGTCGGCCCACCTGACCGCGTGTGCGGCGTCGAGCCGCGCCGATGCGGGCCGGCAGGTCGAGGGCTGCACCCAACGGCTGTATCGCTCCGCGGTCGACGGCAGTGTGCGGTGGACCGCGCCGAGGGACTTGTCCGGTCTGCGATATCTGCTCCGCGATCCGGGTTCGGATGCACCGGGGGACAGGGGCATTCGGAGCGGATCCGGTCTGGGGGTCGTCGATGTGGTCGGACCCGTGCGCTGGCGGGTGTCCTACACCCCCGACTACGACGCCGACGGGCCGCGGGTCGAGACGGTCGACGAGCAGTATCTCGTGGGCCATGTCGATCTCACCGACAGCCGACCGGAGTTCGTCACCGACGGCTGATCGGCATCAGGTCAGTGGCCGCAGCCGGAACACCGGGATACGGCGGTCGGTGCGTTGCTCGTACAGATCGAAGTTGGGCCAGACCGTGCGCAGTGTCTGCCAAGCCGCGTCCCGGTCGGCCTCGAACAGTTCGGTGGGCACGGCTGCGGACACCTCGCCGTGGACGACGATCTCGATCTCGTCGGCAGCACGGACATTGAACACCCATGCCGGCATCTTCGGGCCGCCGAAGTACGACCCCGCGATCAGCCAGTCCGACCCGTCCGGGGCGGCGAGGAGCTGCGTCGTCCGGATCGCGCCGCTCTTGCGTCCCGGAACCCGGATCGTGATGTTCGGCAGGTCACCGATGTCGAGCAAGCTGAGCCGGTTGCCCGACACGGATTGGATCACGCTGTCGCACTTGACGATCTGCGGGAGAAACCGAGGCATCCAGGAGATCGAACCGATCTTCACCGCGAGTCCGCGCCGCACACTCATGCGCCCAGTGTGTCATGTGCGTCCGGCCTCGGCGTCGACTCCCCGCACATCCCGCCGACGCCGTCGAGGTGCTCTCGGCGGTCGACGATGCCGTCGATATGCGCGACCCTCTCGGGGCCGGCGATCACCCGGGTAGCGTGCGATCCATGCTCACCGGTGACAGCGCGACGCGCATCCTGATCGACGGCGGCCAGACCGGTACCCGCGTCCGCATCGAGACGGCCGGCGGTGCCGCTGACCACGAGGCACCGCCGATCCGTACCGACAGGCCGGTCGTGGAGCAGATCGCCACGACGGTGCGGGACATCCTCGACGCGGGGGCCGGCCAGCCGGCGGCTGATGAGTCGGTCGGCCGGTCGGTGATCGCGGCCGGGGTGTCCGGCCTGACCCCCGACGCCTCTCGCCCGGTCGACCTGCTCGAGGCACTTGCCGGCGTCGGCGTCGTTTCCGTTGCGCTCGCCCATGATTCGGTGACCGCCTATCTGGCCGCCAATAGCGACGAGTTCGGTGCGGTCACCGCGGTGGGGACGGGCGTGGTCACACTCGGCGTCGGCCGCGGCGGGGTGTGCCGCGTCGACGGCTGGGGTCACCTGTTCGGCGACGCAGGCAGTGCGTACTGGATCGGGCGCTCGGGGATCGCGGCAGCCCTCCGCGCCTTCGACGGCCGGGGACCCGACACGGCGCTGCGCATGGCCGCGGAGGAGGAGTTCGGTCCGCTGCCCGAGTTGTACATGGTGGTGCAGGCCGACCCCGACCGGGTCGCGCGCGTCGCCGGCTTCGCGCGGACGGTCGACGCCGCGTCGGAGGACCGGGATGCGGTGGCACAGCGGATCATCGACGATGCGGCCGACGAACTGGCCACCGCGGCGGTCACCGCCCTGGACCGCAGCGGCCACGGCACCGACGACCCCGCACGCGTGAGTTGGGTGGGAGGCGTGATGTCGGCAAGTGACCGACTCCGAAACCGATTCGTGGACAGCGTGTCTCGCCGAGCCTCAGGCGTGACGGTCGCACCGCCGCACGGTAGGCCGTTCGACGGCGTGCGACTCCTGGCCGATCTCGACAACACGCACCCGCTGTCCGGGGAGGTGTACCGCGCGTGGTGAACCGCCGGCTCAGCGCCCCTTGAACTCGGGTTTGCGCTTCTCGAAGACGGCGGTGATGGCCTCGGAGAGGTCCTCACTGGGCAGGAACGCCGAGTTCCACGCCGCGACGTAGCGGAGGCTGTCGTGGACGGCGGCGCTGCGCGAATGGTCGAGCACGGACTTGATGCCGTGGACGACCAGCGGCGGGTTGTCCGCGATCTCGCGAGCGGTCGTCCGGGCGCGTTCGAGGACGGCGTCCTGATCGTCGGCGACGTCGTTGACGAGACCGATCTTCTCGGCACGAGCGGCGTCGATGTCCTTGCCGGTCAGCGCCAGCTCGCGCAGGTGGCCGTCGCCGATGATGAACGGCAGCCGTGCGAGCGTGCCCACGTCGGCGACCATGCCGACCTTGACCTCGCGCACACTGAACTTGGCGTCGGCGCTCGCGTAGCGCACGTCAGCTGCGCAGATCAGGTCGACCCCACCGCCGATGCACCAGCCGGACACTGCCGCGACCACGGGCTTGCGACAGTCGGCGACCGCGGTGATCCCGGCCTGCAGCTTCCGCAGCGAGTCGAGGAACTCGGTGCGCGGCGCCGCCTTCGCGTCCCCGGCGAGAACACCGGACAGTGTCCCGCCCATCGCGACGAGGTCGAGACCGTAGGAGAAGTTCTTCCCCGACCCCGTCAGCACCACCGCGCGCACTGCGGGATCGGTGTCGAGGTGTCCGAACAACTCGGGGAGTTCCCGCCAGAAGTCCGGTCCCATGGCGTTGCCCTTGCCCGGGCCGGTGAGGGTGACCTCGGCGATGTGGTCGGCGACGGTGACGTCGAACGCGGTCCAGGCGCGATCGTTCCAGGCATGGTCTGTCATGCGAGGGAGCCTACTCGGCGGTCAGGAGTGTCCGAGATCGGATCCGCCGACGATGCGTCGGTTCCGACGGCCGGCCCGGGTTGCGACGACCATCACACATCGAGGGCTGTTAGATGAGTCCATGAGCGGATACATCCAGGAGAACATCGATCCGGAGGAGCTCGCGCACCGGGCCGAACTCGCGTCTGCGATCGCGGGCAGCGTCCGGGACCTGATCGACGCGACCGTACGCACCGAGGTCGGCGATTCCGACATCGAGGAGGCGAGGCGACTCATCGCCGCCGCCGCCGAGATCCTCCGGAAGGATCAGCTGCCGGGTTCGTTCGGCATCCGGTTCAACGCGGATGGCACGAAGCGCTCCTGGGGCAACGCCGTGCTGGGCCGTCGCAACCCGATCGCACCGCCGGTCGAGGTCCGTCACGAAACCGACCACAGCTGGTTCGAGGTCGAACTCGGACCCCAGTACGAGGGCCCGGCGGGACTCGTCCACGGCGGCGTGCTCGCGCTCGTCTTCGACCAACTGCTGGGCTCGACCGCAGTGTTCCAGCGTGTGCCCGGTATGACCGGCACCCTCTCCGTGCGGTATCTGCGTGGGACGCCGCTCGGGCCGATCCGGGGCGAGGCGCGAGTCGATCGGGTGGAGGGGGTGAAGACCTTCGTCACCGGAACGATCTCGGTCGGCGGAGAGGTGACCGCCGAGTCGGAGGGGATCTTCATCCTGCCGCGGTGGGCTCGCGGCGAGGTGCCCGACGTCATGCGGAAGTCGGTCGGCGAGGGCTGAGTTCACGCCCGAGAGTCGGAAACCGGTCAGACCCTGGCCGATCAGACCGGGGCAGAGGCCGACCGCGGTCCGACGGGCGAGTAGCGCGCGCACAGGAATGCGCCGTTGCGTGCGAAGTCCTGCAGCTCGAAGTCGTAGGGGCGAGGGAAGAGTGGACGTCCCGACCCGAGGGTGACCGGCGCGAACGTGACGATGACGTCGTCGAGCATGCCGGCCTCGGCGAACTGCGCGGCCAGGTCTCCGCCGCCCACAATCCAGATGTCCCGCCCGTCGGCTGCCTCGACGAGACGATCGCGAAAGTCTGCGGGGTTCCCGGCCACCACCGTGATGGTGTCCGACACCGGCGTGAGCGCACGGTGGGTGAAGATGAATGTCGGGATCTCGTACGGCCAGGGTTTCCCGTCGGAGACCTCGTGATCGAGAAGCCACTTGTAGGTCGTGGCACCCATGACGGCGCAACCGACCCGGGAGAAGAAGTCGTCGTAGTTCATCGGCCCGCCCTTCTCCAGCGGCTGGCTGAGCAGCCAGTCGAGGTTGTCCCGGTCGTCGGCGAGGAAGCCGTCGAGGGTGGTTGCCGTGTAGTAGCGAAAGGTCATCAGAATCCTCCGGAGTGTTTGCGGTGCCACATGATCGGGTCGGGATCGAGTGCGGGGGCCGTCATGTCGATGCCGGCGTCCTGCAACATCCACCGGGCGACGAGTCGACGGTGTGCGGAGAACGTCAGGACGTGCGCGACGATTTGCGAGAGCAGGAACGACTCGGGTGGATCGCACAGTGCATCGATGACGCGGTCCTGCCATGCGCCCCGGCGATCGATGTCGCGGATCAGGGCCAGCCAGCGCGGTGCGATGTCGCGGTGGAGCTCGATGAGGTCGGTCGGTTCGGTCGGCGCCGCGGGTGGCAGGTCGGCCCCTTCGATCGTCGCCAGCCAGGGGAGCTTGTCGGCGACCAGATGCGAGAGCACCTGAGCGAGATTCTCCTCCGGTCCACTCCAGGACAGCGGTTGGTTTCCGGCCAGGCGCGGTGCCGTCCACGACGCGGCGTCGACACCCTTCGCGGCGTCGAGAATCGCCTCGATGTCGTCGAGGTCATGGCGAACCATGAGCATCACCACGTTGCCCGCATCCTCGGTGGTGGGTGAACCGCTGTCGATGTAAAGCGCGGTGGGAGAGTGGAAGTGGATGCCGTTCGGCGCGGGCAGCCAGTGGCTGTGCTCGCCCACCGCGCCCATCCGGCCGGGACTGTGCCCGAAGGCCCGGCTGAACGCGCGCGCGAATCCGTCCACCGACGAATACCCCGACTCGAAGGCCACGTCGGTCACCGACTGGCCTCGCTGCAACAACCACGCCGCACGTTCGAGGAGGACGCGGCGTCGCAGGGCCACCGGTGCCTCGCCGGCACCGCGCCGCACCTGCCGCGTGAAATGGAACGGTGACGCGTAGGCACCCGACGCCATGTCGTCGAGCGACGTGTTGTCCTCGGACAGCACCGCATCGAGCAGTTGCCGAAGGCGGTCGCGGTCGGCCGGTGAAGTGCTCACCCTCTGAGTATGGAACGGCGGGGACCCGGCGCGCCCGACCGAAATTGCTCCGCTCGACCGGCGGGCGCTTGTCAGTCCCGGGTCAGCAGCGGGATCAGTCTCTCGGTCTTGGCCTCGGTCCAGCCCGGTGGCTGCAGGATCTTGGCCCAGGCCGCGGGGATCGCGGAGAGGTAGTTGTGTCCGTGGCCGTCGGGCACCCCGACCGAGACCGCCATGTCCGCGCTGACCTGGAGGAATGTCACGAACGGAATCCAGCGCATCGCCGACAGCACATCGCGGCCGGGTTCCTCCTGGAGCCAGTCGGGTTCACGCAGGATCAATCGGGGGTTCCACCACGAAATCGGGTCGGAGGCGTGTTGCAGGTACACCGCGCGACCCGACGGAGACACCCACTCGGTGGTCGGCTCGTCGAGGTCCGGAGCGTCGGCGATGAATCGGACCTGCCGACCGTCGTCGAAGGTGGGCAGGACTTCCGGGGTCCCCTCGTCGCGCGACCCGGTCGTGTCCACCCACAGCTTGTTGTTGAAGGTCGGGCCGCTGAACAACGCGCCGTCGGTGCGCGCGCTGAGCGCCGGGATGGTCCCGAACGCCGACTCGGCCGCGAAGGAGCCGAGGCTCTCGCCGAAGACGACCAGTTTCGGGCGCTGGGCCTCGGGAACTTCGCGCACCCGTTCCGAGACCGCTTCGAAGAGTGCCTGCCCCGCCTGACGGGCGCGTTCCTTGTCGACGAGGAACGACAGCCAGCTCGGCAGGTAGGAGTACTGCATGCTGACCGTCGCGGTGTCGCCGTTGTACATGTACTCCAGGGAGTCCACGGTGGCCTGGTTGATCCAGCCGGTTCCGGTGGTGGACGCGACTGCGATGAGCTTGCGCTGCAACCCTCCGGCGCGGACGAGCTCCTCGGCGGCCAGTTCGGCATTGGCCCGCAGGTCCTTGCCCGATCCGAGTCCGACGTAGGCGCGGATCGGTTCGATCGCCGGCGTGCCGTTGAACTCGCTCAACTCGGCCACCGTCGGCGACACCGAGACGAAGATGCGGCCTTGGCGCCCAAGCGAATCCCACGTCACCAGCGAGCCCGGACCACCCGAACGCAGCGGCGTCGTCGGCGGATTCGAATCCGCGGTGGTCTCGTCGTTGACCGCGGCGAAGGACGAGTTCAGCGCGGACATCCCGTAGTTCGCGACCACGCCGTTGAGGACCAGCACCGTGACGATGATCGCGATGGTCGCCGCGGCGAAGGCCGAGATGCGGGGAGGTGCAACACGATTGATCTTTCGTACGAGCCAGGCGACACCGTCGCCCCATGCCTGGCCGATGGTCATCAACAGTGCGAAGACCACGACGGCGATGAGCACGATCTGCGGGTAGGCCGTCCATGACAGCAGATCGACCCCCATCATCGTCCGGATCTGGTCCTGCCATCGCTGGAAGGCGACGAGCATGACCACGGTTCCGGCGATGGCCGCCAGGCCCAGCGCCGCCCAGAGCCGACGCATCGGCGCCGGCCAGGGGTCGTCCCGGGAGATCATGTAGCGGATCAGCCACGAGACACCGACACCGAGGGCGTACCCGACGGCGGCCGAGGCCCCGCTCACGATGCCCTGGAACAGCGGACCGCGGGGTAGGAGCGACGGTGTCACCGACAGCCACAGGAAGACGAGCGCGACCGTCAGCCCTACGCAGGAGTACCGGTGGAGCCGTCGGCGCCACCACGACGGCTTCGGTTCGTCGGCCGGGCCGGATGCCGCCGCGCGCTCCGGGACCGGCGGTTCGTCCGGTTCCGGAGCGGCGGGTGGCTGCGAGGTGGGTGCGGTGGACGACACGTGGGTTCCTCTTTCTCGAGAACCCGGAAACCGTAACACCGATCGTCGGTGTGGGAGCGGCGCTTACGGCGACCGTGACCG
This sequence comes from Gordonia sp. KTR9, assembly GCF_000143885.2. Taxonomy (NCBI): domain Bacteria; kingdom Bacillati; phylum Actinomycetota; class Actinomycetes; order Mycobacteriales; family Gordoniaceae; genus Gordonia; species Gordonia sp. KTR9. The sequence continues at coordinate 2,984,201 of NC_018581.1, read as the reverse complement.
TCGTGCCACCGGGCGGCGTCCGTTACTTCACCTCGGACCTCAGGATTCGCAGGACACCGATGCCGAGGGGTAGTCCGATCCAGATGACGGCCGAGACCAGCATCCGCGCCCATTCGCCTCCGGTTGCCCAGTCGGCCTCCTGGAACGGCACGTTCGTCAGTCCGGTGTCGACCCATTGCCCGAGATTGTCCTTGAACCACGGAACCAGCTGGCTCACCACGGTGAGTGCGGTGGGCAGGGCGAAGTACGCGACGATCGCGCCCGGGGTGTTCAGGATCAGGGCGGCGAACCCGAACCCGAGAAGCAACCCGAAGGTTTGCGACACAAACGAGTTGACGAAGCCTGCGAGGGTGAGATCCCAGGAGCCGGCGGGATCGGCGAACGCCAGACCGGCGATCCCGTTGCCGATGACACCGAGCACGAGCGCGACCGCGACCGCCGCGATGGCGGTGAGCAGCGCCGCGACCAGCTTCGCACCGACGATGCGCTGCCGCCGCGGCTCGAGCGTGAACGTCGTCAGCGCGGTGCGCTGGCTCCACTCGCCGGTCACGAGCAGGATCGCCAGGATCGGCAGGATGATGGCCGTGGGGATGTTCATCATCCCGAAGAACTGTCCGAGGTTCAGGTTCTCGGGGGTGTTGCGGTTGGCGATGAGCATCGCGACGACGACGACAGCCGCGATCACGCCGATCGAGGCCGTCAGCCAGAAGCCGGCGCGGGTGTCGACGAGTTTGCGAAGTTCGACTCGGACGAGTCGGGAGAACGGGATTCCGGGGCGGTCGACGTCGATCACGTCGGCCGGCGGCAGCGGTGTGCCGAAGTCGGCGATGGTCATCGGGCTGCTCCTTCGAATGTGGTGTGTTCGCGCTGGGTTTCGGCGGTGAGCTGCAGGAACATCGCTTCGAGCTGAGCTCCGTCAGCAGGACGCAGCTCGGTGAGGACGACGCCGACGGCGGTCGCGACGCGGCCGACGTCGATCGGCTCGGCATCGACATCGAGGCCACCGGAAGCGTTGCGCTGCACCGTGATCCCGGAGGCCGCCAGCGCGTCGCCGAGTGATGCGTCGTCGAGTGACCGGACGCGCGTGCCGGCGCCGGCGAGTAGCTCGTCCTTGGTGCCCTGCGCGACGATCCGGCCGTTGCCGATCACGACGATGTCATCGGCGACGATCTCGATCTCGTGCAGCAGATGCGACGACAGCAGCACCGTCCCGCCGCGATCGGCATATCCGCGCAGCAGGGTTCGCATCCAGTGGATCCCGGCCGGGTCGAGTCCGTTGGCCGGTTCGTCGAGGATGAGGATCTTCGGATCGCCCAGCAGGGCCGCGGCGATGCCGAGCCGCTGGCGCATACCGAGTGAATAGTTGCGGACCCGCCGTCCGGCCTCCTCCGGGGTCAGGCTCACCAGTTCGAGCATCTCGTCGACGCGGTCGCGGCCGATGCCCATGGTCATGGCCGACAGTCGCAGCACCTCCGCGCCGGTTCGGCCGGCATGTTGGGCCGAGGCGTCCAGGAGGATGCCGACCTGTGTCGCCGGATTCGGGATCATCCGGTAGTCGACGCCGTACAGATGTGCCACTCCGGAAGTCGGCGGCGTCAGTCCGGCGATGATCCGCATCGTCGTCGACTTCCCGGCTCCGTTGGGACCGAGGAATCCGGTCACCTGCCCGGGCCGGCAGGTGAAGGACACGTCGTCGACCGCGACGTAGTCGCCGTATCGCTTCGTCAGATTCTTCACAGTGATCATGGCGTCCATCGTGTCCTTCGCAGGTGACGATCACATCGGGCATCCGGACACCGTCGTATCGGCCGAAAGTCGTAGGGGTCGGCACCCATCGGTCGGACGCGATCGACGACGCCGCACGACTACGGTGACGGTGTGCGTCCTGAGCAGTACCAACCCCCGATGGCGTGGACCGGCCGACTGTGGCGGCTCGCGGTGATGCTCTGCATCTCGGTCGGCGCCTTCGCCACGCGCGCGGCGTACCTCTGGGACGAGGCCAGGTGGTGGTTCATCACCGACCTCGCGCTCGGGGTGCTCTCCTACATCGTCATCTGGTGGCGCCGAAGCCATCCCGTACCGGTCACGACCTTCACGAACATCGTGACGATCATGTCGTCGTCGTCGCTCGGACCGGGGATTCTCGCCATGGTGTCCCTGTCCACCCGGCGACGGTGGCGCGAGATCATCCCGCAGGCCGTGCTGTCCGTCGGCGCGGGGATCATCGCCCTCGAGTTCTTCGCCACGCCCACCGAGGCGAGCGATCCGGTCATCGTCCAGTACACGGTCACGGTGGTCGCGACGGCGGCAATGGTTGCGTGGGGTCTCTACATCGGTTCGCGCCGTGAGCTTCTCGCGAGCTGGCGGGCGCGCGCGCTCGCCTCGGAGGCCGAGCAGCAGGCGAAGGTCATGCAGGCACGATCGCTGGAACGGGCACGGATCGCGCGGGAGATGCACGACATCCTCGCTCACCGCATCTCGGCGATGAGTATGTCGGCGGGTGCGCTGGCCTACCGTTCGGACCTGTCCGGCGAGCAGATCCGCGAGACGGCGCAGACCATCCAGGAGACCTCACACCTGGCGCTGACCGAACTGCGGGAGGTGCTCGGGGTTCTGCGCGAAGGCCCCGGTGACGCCACTCCGGAGGAACCGCAAGGTGTTCCGGACCTGTCCGCGCTCATCGAGGAGGCGCGCCGGCTGGGTATGCGGGTGGAGAGCCGCTGCGATATCGACGTGACCTCACTGAGTCCGGCGATCTCGCGGACGTTGTACCGGTGTGTGCAGGAGGCCTTGACCAACGCGCGCCGCCACTCGCCGAGCGCGCCGGTGACCATGCATATCCGCGGCGGTCCGGATCACGGAGTGGATCTGCTCGTCGAGAATCCGCTACCGCTGTCGATGGGTTCGAGTCGTCCCACACCCGGGTTCGGCCTCGTGGGTCTGGCCGAGCGGGTCGAGTTGCACGGCGGCCGACAGTCGGTGACGGTCAGCGAGGACAAGCGCTTCCTGTTGCACGTGTGGCTACCGTGGCAGTCATGACCGCCCGCATCATGATCGTCGACGACGACCCGCTCGTTCGCTCGGGACTCCGGCTTCTCCTCGGCGGCGACTCGGGTCTGGACATCGTCGCCGAGGCGAGCAACGGGCAGGAGGCCCTCGACACCCATGGCGCCGGACCCGTGGACCTCGTCCTGATGGATCTACGGATGCCGATCCTCGACGGGATCGCGGCAACCGGCCGCTTCAAAGCCCTGTCCTCGGCGCCTGCGGTCATCGTCCTCACGACCTTCGACGCCGACGACTACGTGGTCCGCGCACTGGCGATGGGCGCGGACGGGTTCCTTCTGAAGGACACTCCACCCGACGACATCGTCGCCGCCATCCATGACGTGCTCGACGGCCGGCCGGCCCTGAGTCCCTCCGTGACCGCCGCCCTGATCAAGCAGGTCGTGAGCACCGGTGGCCATCGTGCATCTTCTGCGGCGGGGCGCGTCGACCAGCTCACGGCGCGCGAGCGGGACGTGGCCGTCGAACTGGCCCGCGGCGCGTCCAACGCCGAGATCGCCGAACGCCTCTACATGAGTCTCGCCACGGTCAAGGCGCACATCTCGCACATCTTCACCAAGCTCGATGCGAGCAACCGTGTCCAGGTCGCGATCCTCATGCACGACGCCGGGATGGTCTGAGCGCGAAGGCATGCCGAGGTCTCCCCGGCGGTGGAGCGTCAACCTGCCGGTTGACCTCCAACCTGCCGGTTGACGTCCGACCTGCCGGTTGACGTCCGACCTGCCGGTTGACGTCCGACCTGCCGGTTGACCTCTTACCTGCCGGTTGACCTCTTACCTGCCGGTTGACCTCTTACCTGCCGGTTGACCTCTTACCTGCCGGTTGAGCCTGTCGAAACCCCAGGACCCGTCACGAGGGGGAGGTCGAGCGTGGTGCGGAGTCCCGCGGGTCCGTCGACGACCGCCGGGATCGCGTTCACGATCCGGCCTGCGGCGGCGACGATGGCGGCGTGATTGTGGTCGCCCTTGCGGCTCGTGGGACAGATGTCGACGGTGTAGGACGGTTCGCCGGTGATCTCGACGCGATAGCACCCGCCCGGCTGGGCGGGTTGGGCCCAGTCCGGCCGGAGGTCGCCCCGAAGCCGCGTCACGTGCTCGATGACGATCACCGGTTCACCGGCCACCTTGCCGATGATCTCGAACCGCACGGCGGCGCGGGTGCCCGCGGCGATGTGCCCGGCCGCGATGTCGAAATCTTCGGGCGCGGGCTCGCTTTCGAAGACCTCGTCGATCTCGTCGATCGTGACGCCGAGACCGGCGGCCAGTTGCCGGATCGTCGTCCCCCACGCCAGACCCAGCACACCCGGGAGGAACAGCATGGGTGTCTCGTCGAGCGGTTTGCCGAAGCCCATGACGTCGAACATCACCGTCGCCCCGTCATAGGTCGCGTAGTCGGCGATCTCCATGCAGCGCACCTGCTCGATCCGCTGGCAGGTTCCCGCGAACACGAACGGGATGAGGTCGTTGGCGAAGCCGGGATCGACGCCCGTGACGAACAGGCTGGCCCCGCTGCCCGCGGTGGTCTCGTCGATCTTGGCGATGGCCTTCGCGGGCATCACGCCCCACGGGTACTGGAGCGTGTTGGGCGAGGAACCGACGACGTCGATGCCCGCGGCCAGTACGCGCACCACGTCGTCGAACGCCTCGACGGGCCGGGTGTCGCCCATCGCGCAGTACACGACGCAGTCCGGCTCGGTCGCTATCGCCTCGTCGAGGTCGCCCACCGCCAGGACTCCGGTGGGCGCCTCCACTCCGGCCAGCGTCGCGGCGTCGATTCCGACCTTCTCCGGTGTTGACACGGACACCGCCGTGAGTTCGAACCGCGGGTCCTCGATCAGCTGGGTGAGGCACAACCGGCCGACGTTGCCGGTTCCGACGAGAGCTACCCGGATGGACATGGCGTGGTACTCCTTGGGCTCGGTAGTCGCCGGTCGGGCGTGGTGTACACCTGTCCGGACGTTTGTCTGTTCAGTAGACCATTTCTTGGTGGAACCTGTTCTATTTTCGATCTCATCGCGGTAGCGTTGCGCCCCATGGGACGCGTAGACGACAAGGTTGCAGTGATCACCGGCGGTTCGCGGGGGATGGGAGCCGAACACGCCCGGGCCCTCGTCGCGGAGGGCGCGAAGGTGGTGATCGGCGACATCCTCGACGATGAGGGCAAGGCGCTGGCCGCCGAACTGGGGGACGCGGCACGCTACGTCCACCTCGACGTCACCTCACCCGAGGACTGGCAGAGCGCCGTGTCGACCGCGGTCGACGAGTTCGGCAAGGTCAACGTCCTGGTGAACAACGCAGGCATCGTGAACGGCTCGACGATCCAGAAGTTCCGGCTCGACAAATGGAAGCAGATCCTGGATGTGAACCTCACGGGTACGTTCCTCGGTATCCAGGCGGTCGCCGATCTGATGATCGATGCGGGCGGCGGGTCGATCATCAACGTCTCGTCGGTGGAGGGTCTGCGTGGCAGTCCCTGGGCGCACGGTTACGTCGCAAGCAAGTGGGGAGTGCGCGGTCTGGCGAAATCGGTTGCGCTCGAACTGGCTCCGCACAACGTGCGGGTGAACTCCATCCACCCGGGTCTCATCCGGACGCCGATGACCGAGGGGATTCCCGACGACATGGTGACCGTGCCGATGGGCCGGGCCGCGGAGTCGCGTGAGGTGTCGACCTTCGTGGTGTTCCTGGCCAGCGACGAGTCGTCGTACGCGACCGGCGCCGAATTCGTGATGGATGGTGGCCTCAGCGCCGACGTGCCACACAAGTGAAGGCCCACACGAGAACGACCATCCCGAGCAGTTCGACCAGCGTCTGGGTGATCACCGTCGCGGCGGCCAGTTCCGCTCCGACCGGCAGGGCCAGCGCGAGCGGTAGGACGACGAGCGAGTTGCGGGTGGCACCGGAGAAGACGACCGCGGTCGAGGGTTCCGTGGCGAGCCGGAACGAGCGCGTCACCCCGAGCCCGATCGCGACCATGATCACCAGGAACGCGGCGAAGACCGGGATGACGCCGGCGATCTCGGCGAAGCGTGAATCGACAAGGAGCACCTGAGAACTCACCGCGACGAAGAGAACGGCCATCATCAGCGGGACCATGGTGGTGGCGGCTCCGGCCGAGGTTCGGCGGCCCGCCTCGGACCGGTCCGCCCACGCCTGGGTGGCCCACGCCAGCGCGAGCGGGCACATGATGAGGATCAAGAACGCCCAGAGGAAGGGCTCCGGCTCGATCACCGACCGCCCGTCGCCGAGCAGTACCAGCAGGTAGAGCGGTGTCATCAGCATCTGGGCGAGGAGCAGCAGTGGCGTGGCCGCGAGCAGACGACGGGCGTCACCGCCGCCGAGTCCGGCGAACACGACGACGTAGTCGACGCACGGGCACAGCAGCACCAACAGAGCACCGAGCCGTATCGCGTCGTCGGCGGGCAGGGTGAGGGACAGCACCGCGATCAGCAGCGGGGCGAGGACGAAGTTCAGGAGCAACACCGCCGCCATGAACCGGCGGTCGCGCCACGAAGCCAGCAGGTCCGACAGGCGGATCTGCAAGAAGGTGACGTAGAGCAGCGCTGCGAGCAGTGGCGTGATCGCCGCCTCGAGCAACTCGGCAGGACCGGGAACCACCACACCGGCGACCAGTCCGGTGAGGATCGCGCCGAGATACAGCACCACCTGATGGCGTTCGAGGCGGTCGACGACGGTCGCGGATCCGGGCACCGCATCATTCTGCGACACCGCGGTCTCGTTCACCGGCACCGCAGGGACGCGGTGGGGCAGACTCGACGGGTGATCACCCCCTCCCGGCGCACCGACGTCGCGCTGTTGATCGTGGTGGTCGCGCTTCTCGTCGCGGTGAACGTGGGCGCGCATCTCACCGAAGGTGCGGTGTCGGTGGCGATCGTCCCCGTGGCCGCCGTCGTGGCCGTGGTCATCGCTCGTCTCGCCGGCCTCGGCTGGCGGGACCTCGGCCTGAGCCGCGCGGAGCTGCGTGCCGGGATCCCGGTTACCGTGGCAGCGGTCCTCGTGGTCGCCGCCGTGGTGTCCACGGCGGTCGCGATCCCGGCCACGCGTGAGTTCTTCCTGTCCGACCGGTACGACGACACCTCCGAGGCCCTTCTCGCGGCATTCGTGATCATTCCGCTGCAGACGGTTCTCCCCGAGGAGGTCTTGTTCCGCGGTGTGCTGCAAGGGGTTCTGGGCCGGCTGTTCGCCCCGTTGACGACGCTGGTCGTCGGCGCGATCGCCTTCGGCCTCTGGCACATCCTGTCCTCGACGGGGCTCACCGCGGGCAACGAAGGACTGAGCGGCATCTTGGGCGCCGGGACGATGGCGCAGATCGTCGGCATCGCCGGAGCCGTGCTCGCGACCGCGGTCGCGGGTTTCGTGCTGGGCTGGCTCCGGCAGCGCACCACGAGCCTGCTCGCGCCCATCGCTCTCCACTGGGCCCTGAACGCGACCGGGGCGATCGGTGCCGCAGTGGCCTGGCAGGTGTCCTAGACGGGCATCACCCGCGGATCGTCGGCCTCACGCGGTTCCGAAGATGCGGTCGCCCGCATCGCCGAGCCCGGGGCGGATGAAGCCGTTGTCGTCGAGTTCCCGATCGACCGCTGCGGTGTAGATCGGCACGTCGGGGTGCGAGCGGTGCAGTACCTCGATGCCCTCCGGGCAGGCGAGCAGGCAGACGAACTTGATGGATTTCGGACCGTATTCCTTGATGCGGTCGATGGCGGCGACGGCCGAATGGCCGGTCGCCAGCAGTGGATCGACGATCACGACGTCACGTTCGGACAGCTCCGACGGCATCTTGAAGTAGTACTCGACGACGACCATGGTCTTCGGGTCACGGTAGAGACCGATGTGGCCGACGCGCGCGCCCGGGACCACCGTCAGCATGCCGTCGGCGATGCCCGCACCGGCACGCAGGACGGCGGCGAACACCAGCTTCTTGCCGTCGATGACTCGCGCGGTGGTGGTCTCAAGTGGCGTGTCGATGGTGATCTCGTGCATCGGGATGTCGCGCAGGACGTCGTACGCCATCAGGATCGAGATCTCGTCGAGGAGGCGGCGGAAGTCGTTGGTCGACGTTTCCTTGCGACGCATCAGCGTCAGCTTGTGTTGCACCAGCGGATGGTCGATGACGGCGACGCTGCCCATGAATACCTCTCGGTCGAGTGTGTGAAGCGATGTGTGGATCGGGTCGTGGTCTGGACGCCGGTGCTCAGAACACGGTGCCGGTGCTGCGTATCGACAAGGGCGGCAGACCATCTCGAATCCGGTTCGCCAGAACTCGACCGGCCGCCCATGTCCCGCCCTCGAGCACGCAGGCCAGCGGCATGGTGGTCGTATCCGCGCCGAGCCGCTTGCGCACGAGGTCGGCGATCTCGTCGATCAGGGCGACGGTGAGCGCACGCCATTCGACGACGAGTTCGTCGCCGACCTCCCACTCGCGATCCGCCCAGCCCTCGTCGCGGAGCTCGAGTACCCCGGAGTCGATCAGAAGTCCGCCGTTGCGATACTCGGGGAGACCGGTGAGCTCGTCGAGTCCGGTCACCCGGACACCGGCCCACCGGAACGGCTCCAGCAGTGAGTAGGTCAGCCACTGCGACAGTTTGTGGAACGGCACCCAGCCTGCTGTCAGACCCGGACCGACGACGGCGTCGTGATGCCAGCAGTCACCCAGTGGATTGGTGTCGATCGCGTTGTCCGACGGCCAGATCGGGCCCAGGTATTCGAGGATGGCACTCAGGATGTCCACCGCGGACACCTCCGAGCGCCCACCGCGGGTGAGGTGGTCGAACAGGCCGCCGGGCCGCGCGTCCGGACCGAAGATCTCGGGCCGGCGGGACAGGGTCTCACCCAGTCGGCGCAGCAGATCGACTCGTCCGGGGAGGCCGGTGAGCGGATTGTCGGGACCTGTCTGGAAGGCGGCGCCGAGAGTGTCGGCACTGATCCGGCTCAGACCGCCGGCGTCGACTCGCAGGGGATCGGTCGGGTCACTCGAGAACAGCCCGTCACAGAAGGCCACCCAGCTCGCGACGCCGAGTCCCTCCGAACGCGTGAGGACGAGATCGCTCGACTGCTCGCGGTAGGACCACTCGGGACCGGCCCCGGCGTCGAGCAGGACACTGACGAGCACGACGTCGACGAGGGCGCGGGTCCGCTCGGCCGAGCCGGCCGCGGGCAAGGCGGCATCGATCGCGCCGAGGCGGTCGACGCCGCCGGCCTCGAAGTGTCGCCACCGGCTGTGAAAAGGAATGTCCCCGTCGGGATATCGTGACAGCGTCGTCTCCGCGACGAGGTCGGCCGTCGCGTCCAGTGCCTCGTCGCGAACCACGAACCACGATGACTCGCCGGACCGTGCTCGTTCCAGGAGCTGCCGCGATCGGCTCCGGATGGTGGCGGTGGACCGAAGCATCCGACCGGCCTGGGAAGCCGACAACTCCACGTCCGGCGCACCGGCCATCAGAGCGCCCGACCCTTGACCTGTCGCAACTGTTCGGCGTCCGGGACAGGTCCGGGGGTGAAGTAGCCGGCAGCCATTTTCGCGTCGATCTCGACCCGGGCGTCGGCGGGGATCAGTTCGTCGGGGATGTTCACGCGTTCGCCGACCTCGATGCCCGAGCCGGTGATGGCGTCGTACTTCATGTTCGACATCGACACCAGGTGGTGGATCCTGGTGATGCCGAACCAGTGCAGGACGTCGGGCATGAGCTCCTGGAACCGCATGTCCTGAACGCCCGCAACGCATTCGGTGCGTGCGAAGTATTGATCGGCGGTGTCGCCGCCGAGTTGACGTTTGCGGGCGTTGTAGACGAGGAACTTGGTGACCTCGCCGAGCGCGCGTCCCTCCTTGCGGGAGTAGGCGACCAGGCCGACGCCGCCGCGCTGGGTCCCGCGGATGCACTCCTCGATCGCGTGCGTCAGATAGGGACGGCACGTGCAGATGTCGGAGCCGAAGACGTCGGAACCGTTGCACTCGTCGTGGACGCGTGCGGTGAGTTCCACCGACGAATCGGCGAGGTCGCGGGGGTCGCCGAAGATGTAGACCGTCTGGCCGCCGATGGGTGGCAGGAACACCTCCAGGTCCGAGCGGGTCACGAGTTCGGGGTACATGCCGCCGGTCTCCTCGAACAACACCCGACGCAGCTCGGCTTCGGAGCATCCGAAGCGATCGGCGACGCCGGGCAGATGCCACACCGGCTCCACGGCCGCCTTCGTGACCAGCGCGGCGCCACTGGGCAGCAGGACCTCGCCGTCGGGGATGAGACGACCTTTCTCGATCGCCTCGGCGATCTCTGGGAGGATGACGTGCGCCTTGGTCACCGCGATGGTGGGCCGGATGTCGTAACCGCGCCCGATCTCGTCGGGGAAACTCTCGGCGACCGTGGCACCCCAGGGATCCATCGAGACGATGGCGCGCGGGTCACCCCACTGCGGATACGGTCCGATGTGGTCGGTGGGCGAGGTGTTGGTGAGGTCGGCCCGGTGCTCGCGCGCCAGGGCGCCGGCGGCGACGGCCAGGGCGCGGTACACGCTGTAGGAGCCGCTGTGGGTGCCGATGACATTGCGATGCCCACGCGTGCCCGTGGTCCCGATGACGGGACCGCGCTCGGCCGCGGTGGCGGCCCCCCAGTGGATGGACGGCGCGTCGATCCCGCCGCTGTGGGAGGTCAGTCGGATGTGGCCCAGGGACCTGTGTTCGCCGGACATCGTCATCGTCCTCACTTCTGTCGAGACGGTCACCCGCCACTTCAGGGAAAGCGCCAGCATAGTTGCGGATGCCCGTGCGTGCCGGGTGATGCCGAACGCCGTGGCGGCGGCACCCGCCGAGGGTGCCGCCGCCACGTTCTGACCGTCGTGGTGACGAGGTGCGCCGCCTCGATCAGAGGTCGAACCGGTCCAGGTTCATCACCTTGTCCCAGGCCGCGACGAAGTCGTTCACGAACTTCTCGGCGGCGTCGTCGGTCGCGTAGACCTCGGCGAGAGCGCGCAGCTGGGAGTTCGACGTGAACGCCAGATCGGCGCGGGTACCGGTCCAGACCTGCTCACCGGTGGCGCGATCCCGACCGATGTAGACGTTCTCCTCATCCGAGGCCGACCAGGCCGTCGACATGTCGAGCAGGTTGACGAAGAAATCGTTCGTGAGGATGCCGGGACGATCGGTCAGAACACCCGCAGATGAGCCGCCGAAGTTGTTGCCCAGCACTCGGAGTCCGCCCACCAGCACCGTCATCTCGGGTGCGCTGAGGGTCAACAGCGCTGCCTTGTCGACGAGGGTGAACTCGGCCGGGAGATCACTGCCCTCGGCCATGTGGTTGCGGAACCCGTCGGCTCTGGGCTCGAGGTACGCGAAGGACTCGACGTCGGTCTCCTCCTGGGAGGCGTCGGTGCGACCCGGGGTGAACGGCACGGTGATGTCCACGCCCGCGTCCCGCGCGGCCTTCTCGACGGCCGCCGCACCGCCGAGCACCACCAGGTCGGCGAACGAGATCGTCGCGCCGGCCTCACCGATGAACGAGTCCCGGATCCCTTCGAGGGTGTCGATCACGGCCGCCAGCTCGGTGGGCTCGTTCACCTCCCACTCCGACTGCGGTTGCAACCGGATGCGGCCGCCGTTGGCGCCGCCGCGCTTGTCGCTGCCGCGGAAACTCGACGCCGCCGCCCAGGCGGTCTTGACGAGTTGCGCGACAGTCAATCCCGAGTCGAGCAGCATCCCCTTCAGGATCGCCACGTCGGCTTCGGACACGACCGGTCCCTCATGCACCGGGACATTGTCCTGCCAGAGGTAGGTCTCCGTCGGGACCAGCGGCCCGCGATAACGGACGGCGGGCCCCATGTCGCGGTGCAGGAGCTTGAACCAGGCCTTGGCGAACTCATCGGCCAGTTCCTCGGGGTGGTCCAGCCAGCGCCGGGTGATCTGCTCGAAACCGGGGTCGTACCGCATCGCGAGGTCCGTGGTCAGCATCGACGGATGAGTCCTGTCGTCGCCGAACGCCTTCGGGACGGTGCCTGCTCCGGCTCCGTCTTTCGGGCGCCACTGGTTGGCCCCGGCCGGACTCTTGTAGAGCTCCCACTCATAGCCGTAGAGCGTCTCGAGAAATGCGTTGTCCCAGGTGGTCGGAGTGGGATTCCAGATCACCTCGAGTCCGCTGGTGATCGCATCCGCACCCTTGCCGGAGCCGTGTGAGCTGGCCCAGCCGAGGCCGGCGTCCTCGACGGCGGCGGCCTCCGGTTCGGGACCCACCAGCCCGGCGTCACCGGCACCGTGGGTCTTGCCGAAGGTGTGGCCGCCGACGATCAGTGCGGCGGTCTCGACGTCGTTCATCGCCATACGCGCAAACGTCTCGCGGATGTCCACCGCGGATGCGAGGATGTCCGGATTGCCGTTCGGCCCTTCCGGATTCACATAGATCAAGCCCATCTGCACTGCGGCAAGGGGTTTCTCGAGTTCGCGGTTGCCCGAGTACCGGTGATCGGCGAGCCACTCGAGTTCGGGTCCCCAGTACACCTCGTCGGGCTCCCACTCGTCGACGCGACCGAATGCGAAGCCCGCGGTGGCGAATCCCATCGACTCCAGCGCGACATTTCCGGCGAAGACCAGCAGGTCGGCCCAGGACAGGGCCTTGCCGTACTTCTTCTTGATCGGCCACAGCAGGCGGCGCGCCTTGTCCAGGTTGGCGTTGTCCGGCCAGCTGTTGAGCGGGGCGAATCGTTGCATTCCGGCGCCGGCGCCACCGCGTCCGTCCTCCACGCGGTAGGTGCCCGCGGCGTGCCAGGACATGCGGACGAACAGACCGCCGTAGTGTCCGAAGTCGGCGGGCCACCAGTCCTGGGAATCGGTCATGAGCGCTGTCAGATCCGCGCGCAGAGCCTCGACGTCGAGGGTCTCGAGGGCCGAGTCGTAGTCGAAGTCGGCGTCCATCGGATTCGCGACCTCCGGATTGTGCTGGAGGACTTTCAGATTCAATTGATTCGGCCACCAGTCGCGGTTGGCGCCGCCCTGGGTCGGCGGCTTGAGCCTACCGTGTGCGACCGGGCATCCGCCGGTCGCGGGCTCGGTGTTCGCCTCGGCGATCGGGGGGTGTTCCCGCGCGTCGGAGACGGACGTGGGGTCGTGCTGGGCCATCTGGGTTTCCTTTCGGGCACGGAGAGAACTGCGATCGCCGGGTCGGCGATCGCAGAGTGGGTGCGATGTCGGTCGTCGGGGTTATCGGTCGGGGATGCAGTCGGGGCAGTAGCCCCAGTAGATGACCTCGGCTTCGTCGATGACGAAACCTCGCTCGTCGGACGGGGTCAGGCACGGGGCTTCGCCGATTGCGCAGTCGACGTCACCGATGGACCCGCATGTACGGCATATCACGTGGTGGTGGTTGTCCCCGACCCGTGACTCATATCGAGACACGTGGCCCGACGGTTGGATACGTCGGATCAGGCCGGCCGAAGTCAACACGCCCAGAACGTCATACACCGTCTGTTGCGAGACCTCGGGCAGTCGTGCGCGAGTCGAACGCAGCACCTCGTCGGTGTCGGCGTGGGGGTAGGCCCGGACGGCCTGCATCACCGCGATGCGCGGACGAGTGACCCGCAGTCCGGCCGCCCGCAGGTGCTGGGTGCAGTCGTCGTCGGTGAGCATGACGCCCATCGTGCCCGCTTTTCTGGAACCATTCAAGTTTATGTGGGGAAGTGAGGTGCCGATCACCCCCGAAGTCGTAGGATCGGCTCATGCCGACAGCGACGCCGACTCGTTCGCGGGTGAGCTGATGACCCGTTACGACGAGATCGTCGACGAGCTCTACGGTCTCGCGCCCGGCGCGTTCGTGACCCGCCGGAATGAACTGGCTCGTGAGGTGAAGGCGGATGGCGACCGCGAACTCGCCGGTCGGATCGAAAAGCTGCGGCGACCCACGCAATCGGCCTGGGCGATCAACCAGTGGGTGCGCGCGTACCCCGACGACAGTGCGCTCATCGCCGAGTTGGCGTCGGAATTGACTGCGGCGCAGCGCCGCTCGGCGGTCGACAAGATGCGGGCACTGTCCCGGCGCCGCCAGGAGCTGATCAGCTCGTCGGTGACTGCGGTCGCGAGGGCAGCGGCTGACCGTCAGGTGAGGCTGGCGGACGGTGCCGTTCGAGAGGTCACGCAGACACTGCGCGCCGCGGTGGCCGACCAGGAGGTACTCGAGCAGGTGTTGCGGGGCAATCTCACCGCGTCTGCCGAGTACAGCGGCTTCGGACCCGCCGGCGTGTTCGTGGTGCCGGAGCCGTCACCGGAACGGGGCGAGGACGAGCCGGAGGTCGACGATGCGGGAGGTACGGCCGACGACCTAGATGAGCCGACCCCGTCGGACGACTCCGACAGCGAACGCGAACGCCGTGAGCTCGAGGCCCGGCTGGCCGACGCGGAGGCGGGGGAGCGGGCTGCGCGATCCGACCTCGACGATGCCTCGAAGACGGTCGACGGTGTGTCGTCGGAAGTGGACGAGATCGTCGGCCGGGCTCAGGAACTACGGGCTGAGCTGGCGCGCTGCGAGGAGTCGCTGCGTTTTGCGCGCCAGCGACTGTCGACCGCCGAGCATGGCAGGGCCGAGGCCCGGATCGCGCTCCGCGAGGCGGTCGCGGCGACCAACGAGATCCGCGCGGCGCTGGCCGAACTCTGAGGGGACCACGCACCACCGCGGATGGTCGGCGCCTGAGGGTCAGCGCGTCAAGTGGAAGCGCAGCAACTCGGAGGTGCCGTTGAGCGCACGACCCCAGTAGCCGCCGCGGCCGTCGGCGCGGAGCTCGTCACGCACGAATCCGACGGGGGTTCCCGAGTAGTCCACGACGATGACGGGCGCGCCGTCCTGCACCGAGCGGCCCGGGTACACCGCACCGGGGAACGCCCATCCGATGGCTGTGTCGTTGACGACTCGCGAGCCCGTGAAGTTCTTGCCGAACCACACCGTGTCGGCGATGGGGGCACTCGTGACATCGCCGCGGTAGTACCCGGTCGGCATGGGCGGGGCGGCCAGCGCGGTACCGGGCGCGACGAGCGTGATCACCCCCGCGATCAGAACCGCGGCGGCCGGCGCGGCACAGTGTCGGAGATGGGATGTGAGTGCGGTGTCCACCTGTCGATTGAACGCCCGTGCAATCCCGTTGACCTGGGATCGGCCATGCCGATACGGAACCGGTAGCGAGGGTCAGTGGCCGACGAGGCGCAGAGAGTCGTCGCGCCGGAGCACGAAGAAGTACGGCTTCGGCGAACCCTTGAGATCCATGGCGCCCAGGACGGCGTCGTCGGAGATCCGGCGGAAGACGTCGTTGATCGGCAGCTGGTCGTAGACCATCGTGGCCGAGTCCGTGCCGCGGTACCGGGTGGTGCGCAGACGGGCACGCGCTCGTCGGGTGCCACTGAGGAGACGGGTCGCCGCGATCGGCGTCGCGAACGACAGCGATCTGACCCCGGGTGCCTTCTCGGCGATCCCGAGTCCGCCGAACGCGATCGCCGGGTTCATCGCCCACAGAGCCGAACCGTCGCGGGTCGGGAAGAGGAGCGGATGCACGGTCTCGGCGTCGACGAACTGTTTGCCCCACCAGCCGCTTGCGGCCAGGAATCCGTCCAGGGGGTGCCCGGTGGGCACTTCGGCGCCACGCCAGGTGCCGATCATGAAGTCGGGTTCGACCGCGGCGGAAGAGTCGAACAGGTCGAGTGCCTCGGTGGTCGTCGTCGGCGTGGTGGTCAGGAGCTCGCGCACATGCATGCCGTCGATCGTACGTGCAAAGACACAGGATCTGAAGAATGTCGCAACAGCGCACCGCCGCGCCGCCCGGAGGTGTTCGGCGTTCCGGAATAGCCGGCATGTTCGCCGGGTTGCCGCAGGCATGACCGACTCTGCGTAAGACCCTCGTGACCTTCTCGCCGAAGGCGGGCTCGGTGTCCTGGCCACGATCAAGGCATCGGGACTTCCTCAGCTGTCGCCGGTGACGCCCTTCTACGACCGCGACGCCGAGATCATCTATGTCTCGATGACCGAGGGGCGGGCCAAGACGGCGAACCTCCGGCGCGATCCACGCGCAGCCCTCGAGATCACCGGCCCCGATCGCTACACCTGGGCGACGGCGGAGGGCACCGTGACACTGATAGGTCCGGGTACCGAACCGGACGGGCCCGAGGTCGAGGCCCTCGTGGACTACTACCGCCGAGCTGCCGGCGAGCACCCGGACTGGGATGAGTACCGCAGGGTGATGGTCGCCGACCGTCGTGTCCTGATGGTCATGGCGGTGGACCGGGTGTACGGCGAACGTCTTCGCTGAGATGTCGGGCGCCGCGTTGTCGAATGAGGACGCGCGCTGTCCTCATGGTGGCGCACAGTGGAGGCATGGCGACTGAATTTCAGGTGACGTTCGATTGTGGTGATCCGGCATCGCTGTCGGAATTCTGGGCCGAGGTGCTCGGCTATCGGCTCCAGGACCCACCACCCGGTTTCGACAGCTGGGATGCCGCGCTCGATGCGTTCGGTGTCCCGCCGGAACGCCGGAACGACGCGTCGGGGGTGATCGATCCGGACGGACGCGGGCCCCGGCTGTTCTTCCAGCGCGTCCCCGAGGGCAAGGCGGCCAAGAACCGGGTCCACCTCGACGTCCGTGCCGCACCCGGTCTGCGCGGGGACGAGCGGATGAACGCTCTCGAGGCTGAGGCGGACCGTCTCGTCGGACTCGGCGCGACCCGGGTCGAACGGCACGATCCGGCCCCACCGCTCGGCGAGGGGCACATCGTCCTGCAGGACCCCGAGGGCAACGAGTTCTGCCTGGACTAGGGATTTCGTAGCGACACTGCGCGCTATGTGCGTTCTCTTGCTACGAGATCCGGGGTCAGGGAGATGTTTCGGGCCCTACCCAGCGTCCCGTCGAGGTCGGGTTGCTCGAAGGTGACCTCGGCGGAACGCCCCTCCACCGAGAGCGTCGCGATGGTGTTGCCGAACAGCGGGCCGAGAGAGTTGCGCCAGGCGACCGGCAGATCCGGCGACCCGCCGCGACGGGCCCAGCGTCGGACGATCGAGGCGAGCCGATTGGACCATCCCAGCCGGAACACCACCTTGATGTACGGCGGGATCGCGTTGTGCACGGGCGAGCACACCAGCTGGTGGACGTCGGCGGTGGTCGCGTCCGAGAAGGTCGCACGCGCGGCGTAGCTGTGGTGGACGTCGCCGGACAGTACGCTGACCGTCGCCGGCCCCGGATCGCGGGTCGCGACCCGCCGGATCATGTCACTGAGCCGGACGAAGGAGTCGAAGAAGGCAGGCCAGTGCTCGAGGTCCGCCCCCTGCCGGATCTTCTCGGCGAGGTGCCCTCGACGCCCCGACCGCCGGGCGCCGATCTCGTTGAGGGTCTCCGCATCGCCGACGACGGGCGGCAGCAACCACGGCAGCGATGAACCGAGGACGAGGTGGTCGAGCCCGTCCAGATCGTCGTCGACCTGGCTCTCGACCCAATCGAATTCGACGTCGCTCAACATCTTTCGCGTCCCCCCGGAGAGGATGCGACCGTTGCGGGAGTCGATCATGACGAGCCGCGTGTTGCCCAGGTCCCATCGGAAGCTGAACCGGATGCCCTTGGTTCCGTCGGTTTCGTGGTCGGCGCGATCCGCGACACCGATCAGGTGGGGCCAACAGTCACCGTCGATCTCGCGCACGCGGCGGTAGTCCTCGGACTCGGCCAGTTCGGCGGGGGAGAGGTTGCCGAGGTGCTGATACACCCAGTACGACGCCAGGCCGGCGCGGATACGGTCCTGCCACCACGGCTTCTCCCGCATCTGACGACGCCAGGTGTCGGAGGTGTTCCAGTCATCACGGATGTCGTGATCGTCGAAGATCATGGCCGTGGGCACGGTGGAGAGGATCCATCGGATCTCGGGGTCACCCCAGGTGTGCCGATAGAGGCCCTCGTATTCCTCGAAGTCGACGACTTCGTCCGACGGTCCGGCGGTGGACGTCCGATTCGATTCCAGCGACTCCTTCACCTGCGGGGTCAGTTCGTCGGCGTACACCTGGTCGCCGAGCAGGATGAGCGTGTCCGGCCACTCGTCGACCGGGAGATGACGCATCCGGATGGCGTAGCAGTCCAACGCGTCGAGTCCGAGTTTCTGGTCGAGCTTCGGGTCTTCGGCACGTGGATACCGACAGGACCCGAACACGAATCGGTGCCGGTCCGCGGTGTCCGGTCCCCGGGTTCGGATGACGCTGGGCGGGAATTCCATGTCGGGAAGCGGCCACTCGAGGGCGCCGTTGACGCGGACCTGGTACTCGGTGATCGTGTCGGGCACCAGGCCGGTGACCTCGACCAACGCATAGTGATGACCGGACACCTCGAATGTCCGGGTGCCGCAACCGAGCACCTCGACCTCGCCCGGTTCGTCGGTTTGCACCCAGACCAGCGCGGAGGTCTCGTCGACGTGCCGGAGGATCGGACCCAGAACCAAAGCCATTCGATCAGAGTAGGCCGTCGCGCGCGCTCGTGCGCCCGCGTCGATCGGCGCGATGAGTTCGTTCGGGAGAGCCGGTCTGTACTCGTGTTCCCGCTGCACGTGGGGAGACGGTCACGCCGGCAGGACGGCGCACCGAGAATCGACGGAGGAGGAACCCATGGTGATCGTGGCCGGCAGTCTTCGAGTGGACCCGCGGGGGCGGGCTGACTACCTCGCCGGATGCGAGGAGGTCATCGGTGCGGCCCGTCGGGCTCCGGGGTGTCGCGACTTCGGGATCAGCGCCGACACGACGGACCCGGGCCGTGTCAACATCTTCGAGCGATGGGACTCGCAGTCGGCAGTCGACGCCTTCCGGGGTGACGGGGTCGGCGACGAGCAGGCGCAGGCGATCCTCTCGGCGGCGGTCGCCGAATACGATGTCGCCGACATCCGGATCCTCGCCGGCGATCCGGACTGACGACCGTGCGCCGGCCGTCGTCGTACGCTGTGTGCGCGCCACGCGAGGGGAGAGAGATGACCGGCAGTACCGACGTCCACCAGAGTCTCGCCGAGGTCCTCGATGAGCTACGGACACTCGATGACCCGAAGATCCGGGCGGTGAACGAGCGGCACGGGGACGATCACGGGGTCAATCTCACGAAGCTCAGGGCCCTCGCGAAACGACTTCGGATACAGCCCGACCTCTCCGCGGCGCTGTGGGTGACCGAGGACACGGCGGCGCGGTTGCTCGCTCTGCTGATCTGCCGCCCGAAGTCGTTCGACGCCGCGGCGCTCGACACGATGGTCCGCGAGGCCGACCGGCCGAAGGTGCACGATTGGTTCGTCAACCATGTCGTCAAGAAGAATGCGCATGCCGAGGAACTGCGGACGGCGTGGATGGGTGACCCCGATCCCGGTGTCGCGGCAGCGGGCTGGGCCCTGACCTCCGATCGGGTGGCCAAGCGCCCCGGTGATCTCGACCTCGCGGTCCTGCTCGACGTCATCGAGTCGGAGATGACACAGGCTCCGCCTCGTCTGCAGTGGGCGATGAACACCTGCTTGGCGACCATCGGCATCGAGAATCCCGAGTTCCGTACCCGTGCAATCGACATCGGGGAGCGGTTGAAGGTGCTCGAGGACTATCCGACGTCACCTGGGTGCACGTCGCCGTATGCGCCGGTGTGGATAGCCGAGATGGTCCGACGCCGCGAGGTCTGATCGGAGATCATCCGGCTTCGACCTACTTGAAGGTCAAGTGTCCGTGCATCTCCGGCGTCGCGGCTTCGGGTCAGATGAGACCCAGTGCGAGCATCGCATCGGCGACCTGGGTGAACGCCGCGATGTTGGCGCCGGTCGCGTAGTTGCCGGGCACCCCGTACTCGTCCGCCGTGTGCAGGCAGTGATCGTGGATCGACGTCATGATCTCCGACAGCCGCTCTTCGGTGTGACTGAACGACCACGAATCCCGGGATGCGTTCTGCTGCATCTCGAGTGCGCTCGTGGCCACTCCGCCCGCATTCGCGGCCTTACCCGGCGCGAAGCTGACGCCCGCCTCGGCGAAGATGCGCACCGCCTCGGGTGTGCTGGGCATGTTCGCGCCCTCGGCCACGATGCGGCACCCGTTCTTCGCCAGTTCGGTGGCGTCGACCCCGTTCAGTTCGTTCTGCGTCGCGCAGGGAATGGCGATGTCGGTGGGCACACTCCACAACGAGCCGGAGCCGATGTGCCGGGCGGACCCGCGGCGAGCGTCGACATAGTCCGAGATCCGGCCACGCCGAACGTTTTTGATGTCCTTGAGCAGTTCCAGGTCGATACCGGCCTCGTCGACGACATGACCTCCCGAGTCCGAGCAGGCGATCACGCGGCCACCGAGTTGTTGCACCTTCTCGATGGCGTGGATCGCGACATTGCCCGAGCCCGAGACGACCACGGTCTTGCCGTCGAGATCGTCGCCGACGGCCGCCAGCATGTCACGGACGAAGAACACGACGCCGTACCCGGTTGCCTCGGTGCGGACCTGCGAGCCACCCCACGCGAGTCCTTTGCCGGTGAGGACGCCGGACTCGTAACGGTTGGTGATGCGCTTGTACTGGCCGAAGAGATAACCGATCTCACGACCACCGACGCCCGTGTCGCCGGCGGGCACGTCGGTGTACTCGCCGATGTGGCGGTACAGCTCGGTCATGAACGACTGGCAGAAGCGCATGACCTCCCCGTCGGAGCGCCCCTTGGGATCGAAGTCGGCGCCGCCTTTGCCGCCGCCGATCGGGAGTCCCGTCAGAGCGTTCTTGAAGATCTGCTCGAACCCGAGGAACTTGACGACGCCCAGGTAGACGCTCGGGTGAAAACGCAAGCCCCCCTTGTACGGTCCCAGAGCGGAGTTGAACTCGACACGGAAACCGCGGTTGATCTGCACCTGGCCCTGGTCGTCGACCCACGGCACCCGGAAGATGATCTGGCGCTCGGGCTCGGTCAGCCTCTTGATGATCCCCGCGTCCGCGTAATGAGGGTGCTTCGCCAAGACCGGACCCAGACTGTCGAAGACCTCCCGGACGGCCTGGTGGAACTCGGCTTCCCCGGGGTTTCGCGCAACGACCTGCGCGTACAGATCACTGATCTTCTCGTCGAGCACGGCCACGATGACGACCACTTCCTTATCGATACGTGTGGGACGGCGACGTGCGTGAGCACGTCGCCACCCGCACCCTATCGAGCGACAGAAATTCGACCGCAGACCGGTCCGTCTGACGAACGTCGCGGGTGCATCCGCGACGGGAGATCAGGATGGACTCGCCCTGACGACGAGGGGGATCGCGCTCACCGCGACGCGCGCATCACGATGACGCGAGAACGGGTCGCCGTATCTCGAGCGTCGGGTGCCGAGTCGCGATCTCACGCCGGGACGTCGGGTCGGCGCCGGTGGTGAGCGTCAGAATCCAGGGCACCGATTCGGTGTCGTCTGACACCCATGGATCCAACTCGAGGTGGGCCAGGATGTCGCGCGACAGGCTCTCGACTTTCGCGACGGTCAGGCGACCGGAGGAGTCCGCGAATCCGAAGCACACCTCTCGACCCTCCGGGACCCCGAACACGTCCACGTCGTTCTCGCGGTGCCACTGCCTGCGCAGCAGCAACGAGTCCGACTCTTCGACGACAACCGAGCATCTGGCGGGGTGAGAAAAGGCGTTCAGGGCGCGTGTCGACGCGCGATCCACGAATTCTCTCACCCGACTCGGAGACCCGCATACGCGTATCCGACACTCCATCACAACCGCTTTCACGGCCACTCTTCCTTTCATAGTTTCCGGTCGAGTCCGACCGGTGCCATGGACTCTAGCCGAGAAAAAAATAAAAGCCAGTTCGACGGTTTCGGTTTGTCTGATAGCGACGAAATCGCTTGTACGCCAGTAGGTGACGGTCACGGCAAAGGTGAACGCGCGGCGAGACTGGACTTTTGTTTTTTCCGGGCTATGGTCACGGAGGTGGTAGGTCAGAGCCCCTGTGGTCGACAACCGATGGAGGAAAAATGGCAGAAAAGAATTCGAGTTCCAAGAAACGCCGCCAAGAACTCAAGGAGCGCCGTGAGCGGAAACGCGCACTCGAGGACACCTCAATTGTTCGGAGGAGGAAAAGTGCCCGCTGACGTGGCTGCTCTCTGAGGAGCGAGCAGTTCCTTCGAGGAGCGGTGAACGGCCGATCGCGGCGTCAGCGCGGGCCGTTCAGTGCCCGCGCGATGGTCGGCCAGGCACGATGCAGGTCCTGGTTCCAGTAGCCCCATGAGTGCAGTCCGGCGCGGAAGTCATACGTGATGTCGACTCCCGCGCGGTCCGCGCGACGTTTGAAGCTCTCGGTGCATCGGGCGACGATACCCTCGAGGACGCCGCCGACGGGTGACGCGAGACCGGCAATTCCGAGTGCCGGGTCGGGGAGCCCGTTGCCGACCGCCACGTACACGGGCTTGCCGCGCAGCGCGGACACGTGATCGGCAGGATTGTGGGCATCCCAGGTGTCGTGGTCGAGCGGCCCCCACATGTTCTCCGGATTTCCGCCCCTCGTGCTGACCGATGTGGCGGTCGCCTGCCGGAACTCGGGCGATCCCTGATCGAGGCACCCGCTGAACGCGACGGCGCCCCGGTAGAGATCGGGGTTGCGCACCGCGATGGACATCGCGCCCAGCGCTCCCATCGACAGCCCGCCGATCACGTTGCGTCCGTCGCCCCGAAAGCGCCGGTCGACCAGTGGCGGGAGTTCGTCGGTGAGAAAGGTCTCCCACATGTTCCGCCCCAGCACCGGGTCGAGCCGGCGCCAGTCGGTGTAGTACGAGCCCGTACCCCCGATCGGCAGAACCACGTTGACCTTCTTGTCGGCGACGAAACGTGCGATGTCGGTCTGGAACGTCCATCCACTCTGGGTGTAATTGGTGTAGACCCCACCGTCGATTCCGTCGAGTAGATACAGCGTCGGGCGCGGTCCGGTCCGGTCGCGGGGAACCAGCACGCTCACTCGGACCGGCCGCTTCATCGCTGCCGAATACACGGTCATCGTCGTGCGCGTCGCAGTCTCCGGGGAGACCGCGAGGATGCGCGCCGAATCGCCGAGCTTCGGTGGAGTCGCCGCGGCCGGCTGCCCTGTCGAGAGGCTCGCGACGATCGCGATGAGGAAAGCACAACCGAGCCCCGCGGCTCGCCGCCAGTGTGACACTCTTCGATCCCCCTCGGACGCTGCCGATCACGAGTCGCGACCCACCCCCAGGTCGACGTCCGGCATCCGCCGCGTGTCGGTCGATCACGGGTCCGAACTCGGACCGCCGCCATAGTAGAACAGGTTCGTGACCGTCGTGGGACCAGAGCGCGCCGACGGTCGGGGTTTTGGGCCGTGGGACGCGGGTACCCGACTGCTCCCGGGCTGTGGACAGTCGGGATGCAACGACAGAGGAAGGTAGGTGCTCCTTGAGCACATATGTCACCGCGAATCCGACCACGGGTGTGACCGACCGGGAATTCCCCGGACTGAAGGACGACGAGGTGGCCGGCGTTGCCGAACGGTCGCTGGCTGCCTACCAGGACTGGCGTTCGACCGAGGCGTCCGAGCGTGCCGCGATACTGTCGCGAACCGCGGATCTGTACGAGAAGCGAGCCGATGAACTGGCGGCCGTCATCACGACCGAGATGGGCAAACCGGCCAAGGAAGCTGCCGGTGAGGTTCAGCTGGCCGCCGACATCTATCGCTGGTACGCCGAGCACGGACCCGATCTCCTGGAGACCGAAGCCCTCGATCCACAGGGAGCGGACGCGTCGATCGTGCAGGTGACGCCGATCGGGCCGCTCGTCGGCGTCATGCCATGGAACTATCCGTACTATCAGGTCGCTCGATTCGTCGCGCCGAACCTGTTGGCGGGCAACACCGTCATCCTCAAGCACGCATCGATCTGCGCCGCGTCGTCGGCTCTGATGGCGGAGATCCTGCACGACGCGGGTGTGCCCGCCGACGCGTACATCAACGTGTACGCGAGCAGTGATCAGATCGCAGAATTGCTGGCCCACAACGCGATACGCGGTGTGTCTCTCACCGGAAGCGAAAAGGCCGGCGCCGCCGTGGCGAAGGTGGCGGCGGAGAACCTGAAGAAGTCCGTGCTCGAGCTCGGGGGGTCGGACCCGTACATCCTCCTCGATTCCGCCGACATGGAACGCACGACGAAGATCGCGGCTCGGGCACGATTGTCGAACGCCGGTCAGGCGTGCAATTCACCGAAGCGCTTCATCGTGCTCGAGGAGTTGTACGACGATTTCGTCGACGGGGTGGTGAAGCAGTTCGAGTCGACCGCGGTCGGTGATCCGGCGGACGAATCCACCCAGATGGGGCCGTTGTCATCTCTCTCGGCGCGCGACACCGTGGCCGAGCAGGTCGAGACCGCGGTGAAACAAGGTGCCACGCTGCGCACGGGTGGGAAGCCCGTGCAGCGGGACGGCGCCTTCTTCGAGCCCACCGTCCTGACCGACATCACCCCGGACATGGATGCGTACTCCGAAGAGATCTTCGGTCCGGTCGCCATGATCTACAAGGTCGCCTCCGCCGAGGACGCCGTGGCGCTCGCCAACGATGTCGAGTTCGGCCTGAGCGGTTCGGTGTGGAGCGGCGACATCGGCAAGGCCGAACAGGTGGCCGACCGGCTCGAGGTCGGGATGGCCTATGTCAACGAGCACGGCACCACCTTGCCCGGGCTCCCGTTCGGCGGGGTCAAGCGTTCGGGTTACGGCCGCGAACTCGGACGCTGGGGCATGGGCGAATTCGTCAACACGAAGCTCCGTCGGACAGCCTCCGCATAGATCGGATCACCCGACGACGAGCGGGTCTCCACGACGTGCAGGGCGGGCCGACGCGAGAAGCGTCGGCCCGCCCTGCTGTCTTCGGCTGGGTCAGCCGCTGGTCTCACGCGCGCGGGCGACGGCGACGGCCACCCCGTGGTGCCACGGGACGCCATGGCCGGGCAGGAGCGATTTCGCCGCTGTTGCCGCCAGCGCGTCGAGCGATGTGCGATTGCGATCGAGGTCGGCGGTTGCGGACCCGGCGATCATGCGCGGGCCGGTCGCTGCGGTGTACGGATCGAGCGTCACCAGGGCGTCGCCGGCGATGACCGCGTCGCGGGACGGAAAGTGGAGTGACACATGGCCGTAGGTGTGCCCTGGGGTGGGGACCACCTGCGCGCCGCCGGGGAGCACCGCGTCGTCGCCGAAGGTCGTCACGTCCATGTGGTCGACGCCGCGCACGGTGAGCGCGCCCGCCGCTGCCATGCGCCCGAGCAGCGGGAGGGCACGCGGATGACGAAGGGGCACCCCGAATCTGGTGGCGTTCTGATGTGCGTAGCGGTAGGGATGCGATGCCAGCCACGCGTCGTCACGATGGACGTGGACAGGGATCCGCCACTCACGCGCCAGGCGTCGCGCGGTGCCGACATGGTCGAAATGGCCATGGGTGATGATCAGATCGGAGACCGCGTCGGTGTCCCGGCCGAGTTCGCGGACGGCTTTGCGGAGCGGCTCGTACGACCGGGGGAGTCCGCAGTCGACGAGCACCAGCCGGTCACCGTCCTCGACCAGATACTGATTCGTGTGCGCGTGTTCGAGCCAATGGATGCCGGGGACGACGTCGCGATGCAAGGTCATGCTCGGGCGCATACCCGGCGGGGGCAGCGGCAAACCGTGGTACGACCTTGGAAGTTTGGACAAGACCGGGGGTTTTCTGTAATCACCCCGGCCTCTGGCTCGACATGCGGGTTACAGCACCGCGCGAGCGTGAGTCCGACACTATCAGGCCTACCGCGGCGGAAGCCAATCGTGGACCGTGGTGCCGGAATCAGCCGTCGGAGAACACCGACCAGCACAGGTCATTTCGTGCGCGCTGGTCGGCGAGCACCAGGTCGCGCAGTTGGTCCGGGAGTTGTGCACGCTGCCAGGCGCATTCGCGCCTGCCGGCGTCATCGCTGCCGTGTTCGGCGCTTACCGCCTTGATCGCATACGCCGCGGCGCCCAGATCATGCGAGGCAACGTGTGCGGTCACCGCTGCCTGTCCGGCGGCGTATGCGGCGAATCGTGGAGCGCCACGGAGGTCACGAGCGGCACCCATGGCGTGTCCGCCCGCGGCTCGCGACTCCATCATCGCCAGCTCACCCCTGGTCCACGCGCGGACCGCGGCGATGGCGTCGCGGGGTCGCGTGTCCTCGGGTCGCGCCGACTCGAACAGGGGGAGGACGTGCTCGGCGCACGCCGCGGCCCAGAGTGCCAGCAAGTGATGGTCGGCGTCGGTGAGTGTCCCGCCACGGCGGATGGTGACCAAGCGGGGATCGAACACCTTGGGGAGAATCATCCCGACCGTTCCTGTCTGCGCGAATCAGCGCGTGTGCCGGGCGACGCGCAGCTCGACATCCTCGGGTGCGAGCACCGCGGTGGGCTCGGCGACGACCCCGACACGCACGGGGGCATGCTCCTTGTCGGTCACGGTGAGCGGCGCGCCGTCGGGCTGCAGATGGTCGTTGCCCCATTGCATCAACGACATCACCACGGGAAACAGGTCGCGGCCCTTGTCGGTGAGTTGATACTCGAACCGTTCACGCTGCCCGGCTTCGCGGTAGGGCACCTTGGTGAAGATCCCCGCCTCGGTGAGTTCTCTCAGGCGGGCCGACGCGACCGCATCGGTGATCCCGACCCGGCGACTGAACTGATCGAACCTGGTGGCGCCGTAGAAGGCCTCCCTCAGGATGAGGATCGCCGACCGGGTCCCCACCAGGTCGATCGCCTTCGCGATCGAGCAACCGGTGGCCTCCCAGCTGTCGCGCTCGGCCAGCGGTCCCTTCAGGTGCATCATGGCTCCACCCTACCCTGACTTGACAGAACCATAGCCAGGGCGTAGATCTGACTATGGCAGACAAAAGTCAGCTGGATATCCGGGTCGGCTGGAGTTTCCGACCCGCGAACTGATGGAGGATCAGTCATGAGATCTGCGGTCATCGTCGACGCTGTTCGCACGCCCATCGGCAAGGGCAAGCCCACCGGCGCCCTCCATGACGTC
Source organism: Gordonia sp. KTR9 (assembly GCF_000143885.2). Classification (NCBI taxonomy): domain Bacteria; kingdom Bacillati; phylum Actinomycetota; class Actinomycetes; order Mycobacteriales; family Gordoniaceae; genus Gordonia; species Gordonia sp. KTR9. The sequence continues at coordinate 2,957,135 of NC_018581.1, read as the reverse complement.
CATCCCGTCGACCTGCTGGCGCACAGCCTGCGCGCGGTCGTGGATCGCTCGGGCGTCGACCCCGAACTCGTCGACGACGTGATCACCGGAGTGGTCAGCCAGGTGGGCGAGCAGAGTTTCAACCTCGCGCGCCGCGGCCTCCTGGCCGCGGGCTATCCCGAGTCGGTGCCGGGCGTGTCCGTCGATCGCCAATGCGGCAGCGGCCAGCAGGCCATCGCATTCGCTGCACAGGGCATCATCGCGGGTACCTACGACGTCGCGGTCGCCGCGGGAGTCGAGTCGATGTCCCGGGTTCCGATGGGTTCGGCCGCGGCCGGTACCGGCGATCTGAACGGGCGGGCATTCGACGAGCGATACCCGGAGGGGCTCGTGGGTCAGGGGATCTCGGCCGAACTGATCGCCGCCCGCTGGGACATCTCGCGGCGCGAGATCGACGAATTCTCCCTGCGGTCCCATGATCTGGCCGCCACGGCCACCAAGAACGGACTCTTCGACAACGAACTCGCGGCTCTTGCCGGACTGACGTCGGACGAGGGGATCCGGCTCGGGGGCAGTCTCGACGATCTGGCCCGACTGCGGCCCGCCTATTACGACGAGGCGATCGCACGCCGATTCCCGGAGATCGACTGGAAGATCACCGCGGCGAGCGCGAGTCAGATCAGCGACGGGTCGTCCGCGGTACTACTCATGAGCGAGGAGAAGGCCGCCGAGCTCGGCGTGCGTGCCCGAGCCCGGGTACACACCATCGCGGTCGCGGGTGACGATCCGCTGCTGATGTTGACCGGCATCATCCCGGCAACCCGAAAGGCATTGTCGCGCAGCGGGCTGCGCATCGAGGACATCGACCTGTTCGAGGTCAACGAGGCGTTCGCGCCGGTGGTGCTCGCATGGTCGAGGGAGTTCGGCGTGGACTTGGACAAGGTCAATGTCAACGGCGGCGCGATCGCGGTCGGTCATCCGCTGGGCGCCAGTGGCGCGCGCCTCGCGACCACCGGGCTCAATGCCCTCGAGCATCGTGGAGGTCGCTACCTCCTCCAGACGATGTGTGAGGCGGGCGGACTGGCGAACGCCACGATCTACGAACGACTCGCCTCCTAGGTCGCGATGTCCGGACCCCACCGGGGCTGGGGGCGGCCACTGTTCGAGGGTTGCCCCTGTCGTTTGGGTGTTGCGACGGTGGGGTACCGGAGTGCACCGACGAGGCGTCGCTCGAATGCGTCGACGCCCGTAGGGCAGGATGGGTAGCGGACGAGCCCGCCACGCCGAGGATGGGACGCCGATGATGGGTGAGAGTACGCAGTCGCCGCCGGACGGTGGGCACGACGACGCTGCCGGCGTCGACGACGCGACTGATGTACGGGACAGCGAGGACAGCAGCGGTGCGGGCCAGCGGGCCCCGCTCGTCGAACCCCCACGGTTGCGCGTGGAGGAGGACCGGGCGGCCACCAGGCTCGAGTTGTTCTTCGATCTCGCCTATGTCCTCGTCATCCACCAGTTGGCGATCTCGCTCACCGACAGCATGGGCTGGCGGGGCGTGGGTGTGTTCGCCGGGTTGTTCGTGGTCACGTGGTGGTCGTGGGTGACCACGACGCTGTACGCCAACCGCTTCGACACCAACGATGTGTTCTACCGGGTCCTGAAACTGGCCGCGACATTCGCGGTCGCGGTGATGGCCGCGGGTGCCGCGACCGCGGTCGGCGGCGACGGTACCGTGGCATTCGGGGTGGGTTACATCACGACCCGGGTCATCCTGGCAGCGTTGTATTTCCGGGCTTGGCGACACATCATCGAGGTGCGCGTCACGGTCGACATCTATCTCGCGGCCACCATCGTGAGTGGGCTGATCTGGACGGTCTCGCTGTTCATGCCGTCACCGGTCACCTACATCCTGTGGGCGGTGGGCATTCTCGTAGAGGCGGTGGCGCCCTTCGCCGCGACGCGCTGGGGCCCGGACGTACCGCTACACCTCGAACACCTTCCGGAACGCTTCGGGCTGTTCGTCATCCTCGTTCTCGGCGAGTCGATCTCGGCCATCGTGCTCGGCATGAAGGACAGCCACTGGGCATGGTCGTCGACCGCCGTGGCAGCCCTGGGGTTCACGATCGCCGCCTCCGTCTGGTGGATGTACTTCGACATCGGCGGGGCCGAGGCCAAGGTCGAGATCCAAGACGACGACAGTGCGGTGGGCAGCGGACGGGCCGACGGGTACATCTACGGTCATCTGCCGCTCACCCTGGGTGCCGCTCTCGTGGGGGTGGGTATCGAACAGTATGTGCTCCACCCGATCGGTGAGTTGGAGTCTGCCGGGCGATGGATCCTGTGCGGCGGTATCGCTCTTTTCACTGTGGGGGTCTGCTCGATCCTCGGGTGGAGCTCGGGCAACTGGAAGACCGTGGTCCCCTGGCCCGCGTTGGTCATCCCGGTGGTGCTCGTGGTGGGCGCCGTCGACAACGCTCTTCCGTATGCGTCGGCGGTTGTCCTCGCCGTCGGTGCCGTCATCACCGTGGCGACCGGGGTCGTCCGGCGGCGGCGGAGCCCCGTCGAGACGACCGAGACCTGACCCCCGGCCGACCTCGGGACGGCGCCCGGGTCCCCGGGTCGGCCGGGCTCGACATCAGTGACGCGCTGCCGCGTCGAAGTGGTCTGTGTCGGGGCGCCGGTGATCGTCTGTGGTGGAGTCGCTGTCGGCGCGAAGGACCTCGACGATGCCGAGGTCGGCGAGCCGGGCGTGCTCCTCGACCGACAGCGTCTGGATGCTACCGATGCGGCGCGCCACATCGGGGCGTGCGCGGCGCAGGTACAGGTACCAGCCGACCGCGACGGCCAGGATGGCCGCATACACCAGCGGCAGGACATTGAACGGCCACTCGGGCTGCGGGTAGACGTTGTTGAGGATGACGTAGCCGAGACCGAGCGCGGCGAGACCGGAGACGATGGCACGCACCGGTGTGAGGGCCTTGATCCGATACAGCCAGATCGGCGTCGCGATGACCACGAGAAGGTAGCTGATCAGAAAGCCCCAGTTGGCCACGTAGGCGCCGTAGACATCGAAGACCAGCCGCCCGGCCGAGCTGAACGTCGCGACGACGGCGAACACCAGCGCCACCGCGCCGACGAGGAGAATGCCGACCCACGGCGTGCGATAGCGCGGGTGCGCCTGCGCGAGCACCTTCGGGAGGGCTCCCTCGTGGGCGAGGGTGAACAGTGACCGGGCGGCCGAGGTGGTGACAGCCGTGACGAAGACGATGAACGCGATGGCCACCGCCGCACTCACGACCGGGTTGATCCACGCCACCCCGGTGTCGTCGGCGAGCTGGGGCAGGACGGCCTTGTCCCCGTCGAAACCGTCGAAGTGCAGCACCTGGGGGTAGGTGGCCAGCAGGTAGAGCACCCCGATGATGAGCACGACGCGCAACAGTGCCCGGGCGATCGTGCGGTGCGCATCGCGTGCCTCGGCGCCGAGCGATGCCACGCTCTCGAATCCCGCATAGGCACCCACGGCGGTGACTGCCGCGACGAATGTCGAACTGTCACCCAGATTGGAGAGGCTCAATTGCTCGGCGTCGAACCGGAACCCGTAGGCGACATACGACGCGATGATGATGACGGCGATGGACACCAGTGCCAGCACCTCGAAGGCGAGTTCGTACCTCGCCGCGAGGGTCGCTCCGCGAAGTGGCAGGTAGATGCCGACTCCGACGACGATGACGACGAGAAGCAGCTTGAACCACGTTGCCTCGCTGCCCAATCCGATCTCGAACAGGAACGCGTCGACGTACAGGACGCCGCCGAGGGTGCCGGTGGTGGCGAAACCGATGTACCCCAGCAGCAGGCTGGTGCCCGCGACGAACGCGAATCCCGGGCCGAGACCGTTACCGGTGTAGGTGCCCAGGGAACCGCTCGACACCGTGCGGCGGGCCTGGAAACCGATCGTGCCGGCGATCAGCAGAGCGATCACCAGCCCGACGATCGCCGCCCAGGCCGCCCCTTTACCGGCCGCCGTGTACAGCGCGAACGGTACGACGGCAATCGCGACGCTCGGTGCCGCCGCGGCGAGCCCCTGGGCGAACACGCCCCAGGTGCCCAGCGCGTCCTTCTCCAGTCCTGTGGTTTCCGCGGACGTCAGGTTGCGTCCACCGAGGGACAGCGTCGTCGGCGATGGTGCCGGCGAATCCGGGCCCGTCGGAGAAGGCCGGGACGTGCCGGCATCGGTGGTCGGTGGGGTCTCCGCGGATGCGGTCATGACTCCCTGCTTTCTCGAATCGCGATGCCGTCGGAAAACGCTGGCGCGCAGCTGTTTCGATGATTGTCGCGAGGTGATAACGGTCGGGACCGAGTATGCGCGGATTCGGTCGCCGAGAAACTCGTTGCGCTCGCTGCGGTTCTTTCTCCTCGGGTTCGGCGAGAAGTCAGAGCGCCCAGACAGGAGTCGGTGACGCCGCCCGCAGATGCTCACGCAGGGTGTGGGTCTCGTACTCGTGCCGGAACAATCCGCGGCGGCGCAGAATCGGCACGAGCTCGTGCACGATCACGTCCAGGCCGTCGACGAGGACATCCGGCTGCAGATTGAAGCCGTCGATCGCGCCGGAATGGAACCAGTCCTCGATGTGATCGGCCAGCTGGTCCGGCGTCCCGACGAAACCGGCATGTCCGGAACCGGTGTAGCGCGTCTGTGTGAGATATTCCCGCACCGTCGGGTTCGTCCGCCTGATCTGGGCCACGATCGATTCCCGGAAACCCACACTGCCGGTAAAGGTCTGGAGGTCCACCGGGGCGGCCAGCACGTCTTCGGGGAACGGTTCGTCGAGTTCGAGCTTGGCGGCGTCATAGCCGATGGCCTGCGACAGCCATCCGAGCGAGTACGACGCGGGGCCGCGGTCGTGCAGCTCGTCGCTTCGCCGACGAGCCTCCTCTTCCGTGCTCCCCAGGGACAGCAGCAATCCCGGGAGGATCTTGACGTCGTCGGGGGAGCGACCCGCGGCACGGGCCAGCCCCTTGACCAGCCGGTAGTGTTCGATTGCCTTGTCCCGTGTCAGTTCGGCGGCGAACACTCCTTCGGCCACCCGTCCCGCCAGTGCGCGGCCCTTGGCCGAGCCGCCGGCCTGGAAGAGTACCGGATAGCCCTGCCGGGAGGGCGGCACGCGAAGCTGCGCATCCACCGAGAAGAAGTCGCCCCGATGGTGCACCTCCTGTCCGGTCACAGCCGAATCCCACAGCGCGCGAACGACGTCGACGAACTCGGCGGCACGTTCGTACCGGTCGTCGCGGAGCGGGACGTCGGGCAGGCCGAAGTTGCGGGCCGGCGCCGTGCCACGGCTGGTGACGATGTTCCATGCGGCGCGGCCACCCGACGCGTGGTCGAGGGACAACAGCCGTTCGGCGAGTTCGACGGGGTCGTTGAACGTCGTCGAGGCCGTCGACACCAGTCCCACGTTCTCGGTGACCCCGGCGACATAACCCCAGTTCACCGTCGGCTCGAGGTGCGCGGGGTTGGCGTCGTGGGCGGGATCGCCGAGGGCCGGGACGTCGGCGAGGAACAAGGCGTCGAGGGTGCCGCGCTCGGCGGCCGCCCGGATCCGCCGCCAGTACGCGGGGTCGACGAAGGACAAGGCGTCGAGTTCCGGCGACTGCCACGCGGCGGGTAGGTAGCCGAGGACCAGCACGTTGATCCCGAGGATGACGTGTCCGTCGCGGCGCTCGGTCATGGGTACTCCTGAGGATTGTGTCGGGGTGCCGGCGTCGGACCGGGCTCGTCGGTGGCGACTACAGCCACGGATGGGGCTGGGGTACAGCGAAAGCCGGCCGACCGCGGTCGCGCGGGGGTGCCGGCAGGGAGAGGGCCGCGCGCAGGGGCTGCGACCGTTCGGTGGCACGAGCACCGTCGGCCAACCACCGGCGCGCGGTGGACAGCAACTCGGTGAGGTCTGTGTCGGCGCGGGACGCGAGGACGACGCCCGTCGCGTCGCCGGGGAGTGGCTCACCTGGTTCCACGACGCGGACCGGGCCGTTTCCGCCGATCACGAGGTCGACCGCGTCGTCCGCCTCGGGGTCGTGCTCTCCGGCGGCGTACCACCCGATGACGGACGGGCCGTGCGGCGGCTCTGGGACCGTCAGTGGGCCGGCGATCCGGAAGACGCCCTCGACGTCGACGTGTTCGATCTCGTCCGAGCGTACGAAGATCCCCGACTCGCGGTCGCCCACCACCGAGTCCAGTTGCCAGCTACGTTCCAAGGCCCGCACCGCTCGGGCCGCGGCGACCGCGCGACCCGCCGGGGACGTGTCTGCAGCTACCCCGCCGGTGGACACCGACCACGGGTCCCCGGACGCGCCCGCGTGATCTTCGGGTCCGAAGACCACCCCGCTCCGTCCGGTCGACAGGTGACCGAGGGATGCAACGCGACGGGCGAGGTTGTACGGGTGATCACGACGAGGCGGTGCGGGAACGAGGACTCGCGCAGCCACGGTGCGCGCCAGAAGGACTGCCGCGGCAGCACTCCCGTCGACGATGACCTCAGTGGGACCGGAACGGCCGTCGAGCCGGTCGATCCCGAGGATGGAGAACGCCAGCGGAAGGTCGTCCCACTCGGCCCTCAGCTGCGGATCGTCGAGCAGCCGCAGAACCGCCGTGCCGGTCAGCCCGAGTGCGAGGTAGGGCTCGGCCATCGTCAGTTGCCCTGTCCACCGCGACCGGCGGCGAAGAGGTCGGGCACCGGATCGGCGCCGTTCACCACCCAGTCCCCGAGGATGCGTGCCTTGTATACACGCGGATTGTGCGATGCGAGGGTCCGCGCATTGCGCCAATGTCGGTCGAGCAACGTGGTGGTCGAGACGCCGGATGCCCCGAGTGCGTCGAACACGGTGGTCGTGGCGTCCAGCGCGGCGTCGATGATCACCAGCTGAGCCTGGTCGGTGGCCACCTGGGAAGTCCGGACTCGCAGTGCGCGCTCGTCGGCGTCGCCGGCAGCGTGAGCGATGGCGAGGCGATCCAACTCGCGTGCGGTCTGCCGCAGAGCCGCCTCCGCGGCGAATGCATGCGCCGACACGCTGCCGATGACCTGCAGCAGCTGGGGATCCGAGGCAGGCACCGGGTCGAGACCATGGGGGTAGTTGCGCCCGCGCGAGCGCAGGGCGATCACGCCGTCGCGCAAGGCCGCACGGATGATCCCGGTCAGGACCGCGAGTATCGCGACCTGGTAGAAGTGCCCCTGGTACACGAACCGCTCGGCGACCGGGAAGACGTTCCCGTCCTCGGCCGGCACGTCGATGTAGTTCGCGCTGCCGCTCGCGGTGGTCTGTTGCCCGAAACCGGTCCAGTCGTCGACGAGTTCGACGCCGGGGTGGTCGCGGCGGACGAGGGCGGTGAGCAGTGCTCCGTCGTCGGTCCGGCCGATGACGTCGAGCCAGTCGGCGAACAGGCTGCCGGTCGCGTAGAACTTCGCCCCGGTCACGCGGTACTGATCGCCGTCGGGCCGGATGGTCGTGGCCATCGCGGCGAGGGTGCCGTTGTTGGCCTCCGTCCAACCGCCGCCCACGAACTCGCCGGCCAGGAATCTGTCGATCCACCGGTCGTTGGCGGCCGATTGCGGTGCGTTGAGCCGGTCCTCGACGAACGCGAGGTGGTTGCGCCAGACGTGGGCCACGTTGGCGTCGGCCTCGGCCAGTGAGGCGAGGAGCGCGAAGGTCTGCTCGAGCGATGCGCCCAGTCCGCCCTGCTCGACGGGGATACGGATCCGGCCCAGGCCCGCGGCCTTGAGCCACGACACCTGGTCGTGGGCGAATTCGCGGTGGCGCTCGCGGTCGATGTTGCCCGCGGCGATGCGTTCGAAGATCGGGGTGAAGCGTTCGTCCAGTTCGGTGTCGGTTGCCGTTGCGGGCTGCAGGTACACCGGCGCGGTCGGCGCCACGGTGTCGGTCATGTGCTCACTGCTTTCTTGTCGGGAGTCTGTCGGGGAACGGGTTCCGGTATCGGCATCGGCCTCAGAACGAGGTTCCGGAGAAGGGCAGCCGGTCGGTGCCGAACAGCACGTCGAGACGACGGATCGCGTCGTCTCGGTGCACGGTGACCCGGCCGACCGCGGCGAGTTGACGCCAGCGGGTGCCGCCGAGGTAGGTGGCGCCGAGCGCGGACACGTCGACCGTGACATCCGGCCGGGCGTCGGTGCGCCGCACAGATTTCGAGCCGATCTCGTAGATGCCGGAGTTGGACGGCAGTTGCGGATCGACGACGGCGACGCTCACCGGGTCCTCCTCGGCGTATGCCCGTGCACCGAGCGCCGCCTCGACGTCGATGAGTCGAAGCCAGGTCTCGTCGCGTTCCGGCCCGAGCGTGAGGGACCGGCGGTCGTCGACCGCGACCACGATCGGATCGTCAAGTGGGACAGCCGCGATGTCGATGACGTCCACGAGGTCGAGCGAGAGCAGGTGCCGCCACAGGCCGGCCCGTGCCGAGTCGTTCGCGGCGACGAAGTCGGTGACCGTGATCGTCCGTTCGCTGCTCTCGAACCAGTGGTCGGAGCCCTCGGGGCGGTAGATGACGAAGCCGTCGTCCACGTCTCCGGTGCGATGCACCGCTACGTGGACGGAGGCCGGATCACCCGCACGACGCAGACGCTGGAGTTCCCACCACGGCTCGGGGAGACCGATCGAGCCCGGCGACTCGACGAGCCCGGCGATATCTCGCAGCCGGCTGGTGGTCACCGCGTCGTCGACGAGGACGATCCGGCCTCCCTCCGGATGTGTGGGTCGGAGACGGGCACGCCGGGCATCCACCCGCACCGAGCGGGCGCTGCTCGCCACTCCGTAGCCGAAGCGCTCGTAGATGACCGCCTCCGACGCGCGCAGCGTCGCTACGACCTCTCCACGGCGTGCGAGGTCGTCGAACTGCGCTGCGAGCAGCCGTCTGAGCACGCCGCGGCGCCGGTGCGTCGGCAGCACGCCGACGTGCGTCACGGCGGCGTGGGGTACCCGGGTGCCGCCGGGGACCACGAGATACCCGCTGTAGGAGTCGGTTCCGCCGATCACCCGGCCCTCGTCGAGCGCGCCGATGTACCGCCCGGGGTCGGTGATCGTGGCGGCGTCGAGAGTCAACGGCGGTAGTCCCACCATGGAGCGGAAGAAGGCGCCGAGCGCCGACCGCACTTCCTCTGGCGTCGACAGGTTCCGGATCTCGAGGGTCACTCGCCCGAGTATCGGCGTGCGGGCGATGGAAATCGACTGTTTCGCGCGCCGAGATTCGATTGTCCAGATTGGGAATCATAGTGTGTGGCAACCGAAGATGAGACGCCAACCAGGCCCATATTCCTTCTGCCCGACATCGGATCGCGTTGAATCGAAGACATGCCGAAGAACGCGCCCGCCCCGTAGCGTCGTCCCCCGACGTGCGCTGGCGATCGCGGCGCACCCCTTCGAGGAACGGCCACAGCACCATGCTCATCGAACGGATCCGTCGTCGCGGCGTCATCGTTGCCGCCCTGACACTGTCGGTCGCCGTCATCGCGACCGCCTGCGGAGGAGGAGGTGATTCGATCTCCTCGAAGAACCCCACCGACACCTTGGTGGTCGGTCTCTACACGGAACCGACGGCGATCGACCCGCAGCGCGAGTATTTCTGGGAGACCTTCCGCGCGTCACGGAACATCTACGAGCCGCTGGTGCAGGAGGTGCTGTCGAGCGACCAGGGCGTCACGGAGTTGGCACCGGGGCTCGCGACCGCGTGGCGACACACTCCCGACGCCACCACCTGGACATTCGACCTCCGACGCGGAGTGAAGTTCCACGACGGAACGGACTTCGACGCTGCCGCACTCGACTTCAACGTCAAGCGGTTCACCGACCCCGGCTTCGAGTTCTACGACGAGAAGAGTGCCGCGATGCTCAAGGCGCGCTTCAACGACCTCGAGAGCACCCGCATCGTCGACGATCACACCTACGAGTTCACGTTCAACCGCCCGTACCTGGGCTTTCCCCGTCTGCTCGCCCAGTCCATCGGTTCGCCGCTGATCTTCAGTCCCGCGGCCCTGCGGGAGTACGGCAACGACGGCCTGTCCGAGCATCCGACCGGCACGGGGCCGTATCGATTCGTCGAGCGCAAGATCAACGACCACATCACTCTCGATCGCTTCGACGGCTACTGGGGTGAGTCTCCCGCGCTCAAGCGCCTGGTGTTCCGCACCATCCCCAACAACCAGAGCAGGCTCGCCGCGTTCCAGAGTGGCGAGATCGACATCCTCACCCGAGTGCAGCCGACCGATGTCGAGTTGCTCGAACGGCAGGGCGCGGTGGTGCCGAAGGGGACCGGGGCGCAACTGGACTACGTGTCGTTCCTGTTCGGCAACAAGTGGGCGCAGAATCCCTCGGTGCGCGAGGCGGTCTCGCTCGCCATCGACCGGCAGGGTCTCGCCGACAACATCTACTCCGGTCACGCCCAGCCGTTGTGGTCGTTCCTCAATCCCGGCAACGAGGCATACGACGCGAACCTCCGGAACTACTCCTACGATCCCGAGCGTGCGCGAGCGGTGCTCACCGAGGCCGGCGTCGGGAACGGTCAGGTGTCGTTCAACATCATCGCCGACCTCGCGGGTCAGCCCGAGGCAGAGGCCATCTCGGCGAACTTGAAGGCCGTCGGGATCAACGCGCCGGTAGTCGCGCTCGAGCGCGGCAACTACTCGTCGCGCATCTCCAACCCGCAGCCCGACGACGGCTTCCATCTCGGCGAGTACGGCGGCACCTACCCGGAGTGGGCCCTCGAGGGATTCAACTCGACCGTTGTAGCCAATGGCGGTGAGCGCTACGTCGACTACCCGGCGATCACCCGTGCTCTCGACGCCGCGCGGTACACAGCCGATCCCGCTGTCCGGATCGCCAACTGGCAGAACGCCGACAAGGTCATCGCCGCCGATCACGCGGTGATCCCCACGGTGAACTTCACCCGCTACTACGCGATCTCGCCGCAGGTCCGCGGATTCGTCTGGCCGAACACGAACTGGTACGACCTCGGTCCGGTGTCGAAGGAGGGCTGATGTCGACGACCCTGTTCACGAACGAGACCGTCGCCCGGCCCGGACCGCCTCCGCCGCAGCCCGGAGAGCCGGTGGAGGAGCGGCCGGTCCGGTTGGCCACGATCCGTCGCGCGGCCCGAAGACACCGTCTCGCGCTCCGGATCTCGGGCCGCGTCCTCCTCCTCGTGCCGGTGCTGTTCGTCATCTCGATCCTGGTCTTCGTCCTCGGGAAGGCCAGTCCGGGTGATCCCGTCAAAGCGAGCCTGCACGGCGTGCTCTCGCCCGACGCGGTGGCCGACCTCCAGAAGGCCTTCGGACTGAACGACCCCGTGGTGGTCCAGTACCTCACGTGGCTGTCGAGTCTGTTCACCGACGGCGGTGGACGCTCGATCATCAACGGCTCGACAGTGTTCGACACCTTGGGTACGGCGTTCGGCAACACCCTCGTCCTCACCGCGGCCGCGGCGCTCGTGTTCGTGGTCTTCGGCGTGTTCATCGGGACGGTGGCTGCACTCAACCACAACCGGTTCGTCGACCGGGCGATCATGCTGCTCGTGCAGGTCGGCTCCAACCTGTCGGTGTACTGGTTCGGGCTGCTGCTGATCTGGCTGTTCGCCCTGGAGTGGAAGGTGCTGCCCGCCACCGGCATGCGTGACGCCTCGGGCGACGGGGGAGCCGGCGACCTGTTCCATCACCTCATCCTCCCGGCGTTCTCCGCCGCGCTCATCTCCATGCTGATCCTGGCGCGCTTCGCCCGTGCCGGGGTCATCGAGAGCATGGAGTCGGACTACATCCGGACGCTGCGCAGCCAGGGCATGCCGCGACGGCGGATCCTCGTCAAGCACGTGGGGCGCAATGTCGCGCCGATCATCGTCACCACCACCGGTCTCGAGGTCGGGACACTCCTCAGCGGTGCGGTGTTCGTCGAGTTCGTCTTCAGCTGGCCCGGTGTCGGCACCGACCTGATGAACGCCATCAGTGCGCACGACTATCCCGTCATCCAGGGCGGCGTCATGTTGGTCACCGTGGTGTTCGTCCTCGTCAACCTCGTCACCGATGTCGTCGGCGACCTACTCGATCCGCGCCTGAGGAGCTGACGTGACCCTGTCCGAGGAATCAGTCGACCGCACGGTCGACGCCGGCGTCCCGGTCCCTCGACGTCGGCCGCGGCGCCCGGCGTGGACCCATCACCGGCAACTCCTCGTCGCGGTGTCGGTGCTGGCGGCGGTCATCGTCGTATCGGTGCTGGCGCCGTGGATCGTGCCCCATGACCCCACCGTCGGCGATCCGGCGTCGCGGTACCTGACACCGGGCACCGAGGGTCATCTGTTCGGTACCGACGAGCAGGGTCGCGACATCTTGAGCCGCCTCATCTGGGGTGGTCGGGCGACGATCGGGCCGACCGCGATCGCCACCTCGGTCGCGGTCCTGATCGGGTCGGTGATCGGCCTGCTCACCGGATGGTCGCGATCGTGGCTGTCCTCGGCGGTCATGCGCATCACCGACATCCTGTTCGCCTTCCCCGTCGTCATCGTCGCGTTCGCACTGGCCGAGGTGATCGGGATGGGGGTCTGGGTGGTGGCCTCGGCGGTCGTCTTCGCAGCCGTCCCGTACGTCACGCGTATCGTGCACGCCGAGACGCGTCGGCAGCGTGAACTCGAATACGTCGACGCCGCAGTCGGTCTGGGAGCGTCGTCGTGGACGGTCCTGCGGTCGGAGATCCTGCCGAACGTCGGCGCGACCATCATCGTCTACTGGACCAGTCTGATCGGGATCCTGATCGTGTTGGCTTCGAGTCTCAGTGCACTCGGCATCGGCGTGCAGCCGCCGACCCCGGACTGGGGCCGGATGGTGGCCGAGGGCGCCAAGGTCCTGATCTCGGGAAGCCCGTTCGTGGCGATCGTCCCGGGTATCGCGATCCTCGTCGTCGGTCTGGCGTTCAACTGGCTCGGCGACGGATTACGTGACGTACTCGACCCGCGATGGAGTCCTCGACCATGACCGCCACCCACCACGATGTCGCCGCCCGCGCCACGGAGCCCGCTGCTTCGCTACTGCGCATCGATCACCTGTCGGTTCGCTTTCCCCACCGCGACGGCGGTGTGGACGCGGTCACCGACCTGAGTCTCGACTTGCCCGCCGACCATGTCCTGGCCCTTGTCGGGGAGTCGGGTTCGGGTAAGAGCGTCACCGCGTCCGCGATAGCCGGTCTGCTGCCGGCGAGTGCTCGGCCCGAGGTGACCGGATCGATCTCACTGGACGGGCGGCAGATCGTCGGTGCGCCGGAACGTCAACTGAACACACTGCGAGGCAGGAGAATCGGGACGATCTTCCAGAATCCGGCGACCTCGTTCGACCCGTCGTTCACGATCGGCAACCAGCTGATCGAGTTGATCAGACTGCACCGTCGGTCGAGTAGGGCGGACGCCCGCGAGCTGGCCGCGGAGTGGCTGGCGCGCGTGGGTATCCACGACGCAGCACGTGTCCTGGGCAGTTATCCGCACCAGCTCAGCGGTGGGATGCGGCAGCGGGTCATGATCGCCGCAGCCTGCCTGCCCGAGCCCGATCTGCTGATCGCGGATGAGCCGACGACCGCACTCGACCCGACCCTGTCGGTCCACATCCTGGACCTCATCGACGGCCTGCGCCGGGAGCTCGGCATGGCGGTACTGCTGGTGACCCACGACTTCGGCGTCGTCGCACGCCTGAGTGACTCGGTCGCGGTTCTCCGGCACGGCCGTCTCGTGGAGTACGGCGCCACGGCCGAGTTGCTCACAGATCCGCGACACCAGTACACGCGGCGGCTCATCTCGGCGGTTCCCGAACTCTCCGCCGACGCGCACCTCGGCGAGCGTGAGACATCCAGGCCCGCCACCGCCCCGGCCGCGGTGATCTCCGGGGTGTCGAAGGTGTTCCCCGCGACCGGCGGGCGAAGCGAGGATTTCGCGGCGCTGGACGACGTGTCGATTCGGGTGGACCGCGGACGCACACTCGGGCTGATCGGCGAATCCGGGTCCGGGAAGTCCACGCTCGCCCGCATTCTCGCCGGGATCGAACCGGCCTCCCGGGGATCGGCGACCATCCACCGCGACGGAGTCGAGATCGAGATCTCGCGACTGCGGGATGCCGAACGCGCACGGCACGTGCAACTGGTGTTCCAGGATCACGGGAGTGCGCTGAATCCGCGGATCCGGGTGAGCGGACAGATCTCGCGGCCCATCAGCCGGCTCGGGGTGGCTTCTGGTCCGGCAGCGCGTCGGCGTGCCGACGAACTCCTCGATCTCGTCGGACTCGATCCCTCGGTCATCGGCGACCGATACCCTCACCAGCTGTCCGGCGGGCAACGCCAGCGGGTCGGCATCGCCCAGGCGCTCGGGGTCGAGCCGGCCCTGGTGATCCTGGACGAACCGACGTCGGCTCTGGACGTCACGACTCAGGACGAGATCCTCGAACTCCTCGCGGACCTGCGGTCGACGACATCGGTCGACTACGTGCTCATCGCTCACGACCTCGCCGTCGTACAGGCTTTTGCCGACGATGTCGTGGTTCTGGACGGGGGACGGGTTGTCGACCGGTTCGAGGCGCGTGACTTCCGTGCTCCGGACCGCGATCCCGTCACACGTCGTCTCGTCGACGCGGTGCTGTCGCCGAGACCGCGGTCGCCGCGGCCGGCTGTTCATGTGGACAAGGTGCTGCCGGTCCGCTGATCGCTGGACCGGCAGCACCGACCGCCGACGGGAACTCGCGCCGCTGTCGTGGTATCCCTACGGGCCCACCAGCTCCTTGTCTTCCGGCACGTCCTCTTTCTTGGCCAGCGCACTCGGCCACCACACCGGTCGGCCGATGTCGTAGACGAGCGCGGGGACCAGGAGCGTCCGCACGATCAGTGCGTCGAGGAGAACGCCGAAGGCGACGATGAACGCGATCTGCGCCAGGAAGATCAGCGGAATGACTGCCAGCGCCGAGAACGTCGCGGCGAGGACCACACCTGCGGAGGTGATGACTCCGCCGGTCACGGTGAGTCCACGGAGAACACCTCGGCGCGTGCCGATCTGGAGTGCCTCCTCACGGACGCGGGTCATCAGGAAGATGTTGTAGTCGATGCCCAGCGCCACCAGGAACACGAACGCGAACAGCGGTACGACCGGATCTGCGCCGGGGAACCCGAGGATGTGGTTGAACACGATCGACGAGATTCCCAGCGTCGCGGCGAAGCTCAGGATCACGGTGGCCATCAGGAGGATCGGGGCCACGATCGCGCGGAGGAGCGCACACAGGATGAGCAGCACCACGATGCTGACGATCGGGATGATCAGATTCCGGTCGTGGATGGCCGTCGTCTTGGTGTCGAGGTCGACCGCCGTCGGGCCACCGACGAGCGCATCGGCGCCGTTCACGTTCCCGACCGCGTCGCGAAGTTGCCCGATGGTCTCCTCGGCGGCCAATGAATCAGCCGGGTCCGTCAAGGTCGCCTGAAGTGCGACCCGTCCGTCGACGGTCTTGGGTGCGCCCCCCGGGTCGGTGACCGGAACGACCTCGGCCACGCCCTCGACGTTCGCTGCGGCGGTCTGAACCTGTTGCCACGATGCGCCGTTGGCGATGATGACCGCGGGCGAACCGTCCCCGGCGTCGAAGTGGGCGGTGAGTACCTCTTGGCCCTCTTGCGACTCCACCGGCACGAGGAAGGTGTCGGACTGCGCGACGCCGTCGGCCTTGAACTGGGGGAGGAACAACGCGAAGAAGACCAGAAGCAGCGTGGTGGCCACCCAGAAGCGGCGGGGGTGTCGCCCGATCCGGTTCGCCAGGGCGCCCCAGAAACGATGGTTGCTGCTGTCGTCTCGCTGCGCCGAGTCGGGATCGAGGACCGGACGCTTCGGCCAGAATGCGGTGCGTCCCAGCAGTGTCAGAGCCGCGGGAAGGAATGTCATCGAGGCCAGGAAGGACGCCGCGATACCGATGGCCGCTACCGGGCCGAGTCCGCGGTTGGAATTCAGGTCCGACAGCAGCAGGCACAGGACTCCGGCGATGACCGTGCCGGCGGAGGCCGCGACCGGCTCGAGAGTGGCGCGCCACGCGGCCTTTATCGCGTCGTACTTGTCGTCGGTCACGCGTAGTTCTTCTCGATAGCGGGACACCAGTAGCAGGGCGTAATCCGTCGCCGCACCGAACACCAGGATGAAGAGGATGCCCTGGCTCTGACCGTTGAGGGTCAGCACGTCGTTCGAGGCGAGTACGTAGACCAGCAGGCTCGCGAGTCCGAGCGCGAACACGGCGGACACGATGACGACGAACGGGAGAATGGGACTGCGGTACACCACGATCAGGATCAGGATCACGACCGCACCGGCAACCAGTAGCAGCAGGCCGTCGATTCCGCCGAATGCGATGGTGAGATCGCCGGCGGTGCCCGCGGGCCCGGTCACGTACAGCGACAGCCCCTCGGGCGGGCCGTTCGCGAGTTCCGCACGCAGCGCCTCGATGCTCCCCGATACCTCGCCCGAGGAGTCCACGGGCACGATCATCTGGATGGCCTGACCGTCCTGAGAGCGGATCGGCGGCGACGTTCGTTCAGAGATCCCGTCGGTGCCGGCCACCGTGGCCACGGCGTCGGACACGAACGCGAGGTCGGCGTCGGTGATGCCGCTTGTACGTTCGGCGACGACCACCGCCGGGATCTCAGAGGAGTCGACGAAGTCGGCTTCGAGTCGGGAGACCTCGGTGGCCTCGGCGGATGCGGGTAGGAACGAGGTGTTGTCGTTGGCCTGCACGTCGCCGAGTTTCCCGGCGAACGGCCCGCCGACGGAGCCCAGGGCCAGCCATCCGATGACCAACAGGGCTGGCAGAATCCATCGCAGGCGACTGACTCGCCGAGAAGGGGTGGGTGGGTTCACGGGGCTTCCGTTCGTTGGTTGCGGCGGGCCGGGGACAGCACCATGATGTTCAGCAGGCTGAACAATTGCAAGTCTGTGTGATGTGACAACGAGAATCGGCAGGACACGATGGACGACGGGATGGACGGGTGGCCGACCGGCCGGCTGCTGTCGGCGGCGGCGAGACTTGTCGAGCATGCCTGGGAGGCCGTGCTGCGGGAGTATCACATCTCCAGCGCCGGACTCGTCGTACTGCACGTGTTGAGCGCCGGGCCGGCCACCCAGCGCGAGATCGCCAAGAAGGCGAGGGTGACCGACCAGACGGCGAGCCGCACCATCGAACGACTGGAACGCATGGGTTATGTGCAACGCCAGATCGACCCCGACGACGAGCGCCGCAAGCACGTGAGCTCGACGCCGGCCGGGAGCGAGGTCTATCACGCCCTGCTCGAGCGCGAGCGAACCGATCCGGCACTGATCGCGTCCATCGGTGAATCCGAACCGGAGCTCCGCCGGTTGCTACTCGAATTGATTCGCGTGCAACAGGATCGGGGCGCGGGTTCACCATGACGCGGGGCTGGGCTCAGCCGGCGTCGCGGGCGGCTTCGAGTCCGGCGACGAGCGCGTCGACCTTGGCGCGGTTGTCGGCAGACGTCATCAGGCCGACGAACGGCGGACGCGAGAAGGTGAGAGTGACCTGGAGGAGTTGTTCGCGTTCGCCGCCGAACAGCTTCTTCCGCCGGTCGATCTCCGTGATCTCCGCGGAGACGAACGAGGCCGCCGGCAACCGGGTCTTCGATGTGCCACCCCGGAGTTTTTCGAACCAGTCCCCGTCGAGCACGACCGTTTCATTCGACAGACCATGGATCTCGAGCACCTGTTACCCCTCGTCCCTGCGGATGTGTCGTCATCACGATATCCGGCGCGACCGTCGACGCCGAGGTTTGCGGGAGATCGTATTACGTTGTCCTGCGACGGCGGCGCCCGCTACAGTGCCGACCGTGCTTGACCGACCACATCGGCGACCCCTTCGCTCACCGGCAGAAACCCCGGCGGCGGGTGGGGTGAAACTACGACCGTCCGAGCCGAGCGACACCGACCGTCTCGTGGCCGTGTGGCGTTCGGCGGTCGAGGCGACGCATCATTTCCTCAGCCCCGCGGACATCGACGGCTTTGCGGATCGACTCGCGCGGGACTTCTTCCCGGCGGTGGAGCTGGTCGTCGCGGAGGTCGACGGGGTCGTCGTGGGCTTCAGTGGAACCGCCGACAACCGGCTCGAGATGTTGTTCGTCGACTCGGCCGCCCACGGGCGGGGCGTCGGCACGGCGCTGCTCGATCATGCGGTCGAACACGCGGGCATCGACGAGCTCGACGTCAACGAACAGAATCCGGGTGCGGTGGAGTTCTATCGCCGCAGAGGGTTCGAACAAGTGGGACGCTCGCCTCTCGATTCCGACGGCCGGCCGTTCCCGCTGCTGCACCTTCGGCGGCCCGGGATTTCGTAGCACTAGTCGGCGCCATATCCCCACTGTCACTACAAGATCGGGCGGCTCACCATCGGCGACCGTCAACGCCGGCCGGCGTCAGGAGTCGTGACGCCGGTCCTTCTTGGTCTGACGGCGCGCGCCGGCCGCGATGGTCGACGCCTCGTACTTCTTCCGGCCCGGCGAATCGCGCGTGTCGTCCGTACGGATTCGTCCCGACGAGTTCACCTTGCCCTTACCGTCGCTCGCGTTCTTGCGCGGTTTGCCGCCCTTGCCCGACACTGGTTCATCGTTACGCGCGCGTGCCAGTCTTTCGGCCTTCAACTCGAGCGCGGCGTCGCGGGAGACCCGAGCCAGTCGCCGACTCACTCGACTCAGCGCGTCCTCGAACACCTCGGCTTTCGCGGCGTTCCGGACATTCGCCGCCTTGGCGCTGCCACGGCCGCCCTTGGCCTTGACCTTCTCCGCTCCCGCGCGGCGATACAAGGTGACGTGTTTGTTGCGTGCGCGGCGGATGCGGGAATGGAGGTCGATCAGCCCGTCCTCGTCGAGCCCGGCCATCTGGGACTTCTTGGTCTCACGGACGAGAAGATAGTCGCTCTCGGACAGAGAATTCAGAGTCTTCTTCATGCCGGTCCTCGCTCACCACATCGTCCGATTGTGCACTGATGGTAGATCTCGGCGTCCGTTTCGACGTCGGTTTCCACCTGATCCACGCGAGATGGTTGCCGGGGTCAGGTGCCCGAGGGTGCTGGTGGATCCCCCATCGGCCGGTCGTAGGCCCTCTCGACCTCTGGGCGAAGTCGGGCGTCCTCGACCGCTTTTCGGGCGGCGGTTGTCCACATCTGCGTGACCATCGGCAGGTAGTAGGTGGCCGGCGACCCGAGGATGTAGGTGACGTTGCCTTCGACGAAGGTCTTGTTGGCCGGATCGTCGAGCCCGATCATGCTGTAGTCGTTGTGGACGGGTCGGCCTTCGCCCTGTCCGCCAACAGAGTTCGACGCGCTGTGGTTGCGACGAGCAGCGTCGGTCATCAGATCACGATTGGGTGCGTCGGCCCAGTAGTCGTACTGTCTCGCAACGACCTTGACGGTGTACCGGGTGTCATCGGGGAAGTTGTTCCCGCCATAGTCGGCCCGGCATCCGCCTTGATTGGCGCAGCCGTTGTACTTCGATTCGAGATCACCGGTCAGCACGAACATCACTGTGGCGGGGTCGATGTCGCTGGTCGGTCCGTATGTGCGTAGCCAGTCGTCTTGAACTTGCGCACCCTGACTGTGGCCCACCACGATCTTCCGCCCTGGGATCTCGTGCAGCATCTCGTTGAGCTTGTCTCGTCCGCGGTGGGTGTTCGTCGCGCCCGGGAAGTTGTTGTACGGCACGTTCACAACGTGATTCGGTGCTGCGAACAGCTCCCCGCGGAGCCAGTTCATCGGTAGCG
This sequence comes from Gordonia sp. KTR9, assembly GCF_000143885.2. Taxonomy (NCBI): domain Bacteria; kingdom Bacillati; phylum Actinomycetota; class Actinomycetes; order Mycobacteriales; family Gordoniaceae; genus Gordonia; species Gordonia sp. KTR9. The sequence continues at coordinate 2,937,343 of NC_018581.1, read as the reverse complement.
ACCGAAACGCCGGGTCCAGTGTCAGGACCGTGGCACCTCCAGGGCCCGGTGCCGCGCCGGCGACGACCGGCGACCATTGTCCGATCCCAATTGCCAGTATCAGGACCAGAATTACCCGCATATGTCGTTTCATCGTCTATTCGCCGCCTTGAGGTCTCACCACTGTCTATCACACCGAGAATTGACACCGGAACAAATGAAAATAGGGACGGCGGTCCGTATGAGCGCAATTCGCTGTCGTCGTGATTCCAATAGGCCTGATCGTCCACGATGACTCTTCCGGCTTCATGCCGGGCAACAGCTCGGTTGCCGCAGAAGCGGATGAGAGCCTGTCCGCAGCTGGTCAGGTGATCGACGCGATCGCCTAGTCGGCGGCCGTCGGTGCGAAATAGTCGATGACCGGTAGCAGTGTACGTACGGCAGCCGGCGCCACGGAGGTCGGACGGTGGGTGATCGCGCGGACGATCCACCGGCCGGCCTCGTCAACGCTGAGTGCCGGAGTGTTGTCGTATTCCGCTGTGGGCGAGATCATCTCGTTTCGTACGAGTGGAAAGTAGACGTTCGTCGCCCGAACGTGTGGGTGAGGGTTTTCCGCGTTGAGGCTCCGGCCGAAGATGGCCAGTGCGCTCTTCGACGCAGCGTAGGCCGAGAACCTGGGAAAGGTGTTCGCCATGATTCCCCACGTGCACACGTTGACGATGTGTCCTGACCGACGGTCGATCATGTCCGGCAGCAGGCCGAGAGACAGTTGGACGGGGGCGAGGTAGTTGAGACGGATGGTGCGCTGGTAGTCGTGCAACCGGTCGGTGGAGTCGACGATGGTTCGTCGGATCGAATGGCCCGCGTTGTTGACCAGTACGTCGACCGGTTCCTGTCGGAGTTCGTCGATCAATTCAGCGGTCGAGGCCTCGTCGGAAAGGTCGCAGAGTCTGTAGTCGCAGCCGGTCTCGTCGGACAGCTCGCTCAGTTCTTGCCGACGTCGTGCCACGGCCACCACATGCGCGCCGCGCGCGGTGAGCTGTCGTACGGATTCCCGTCCGATCCCCGCCGAGGCGCCGGTCACGACGACGGTGAGTCCACGAACACTGCGTCCTTCGCCGGCGATGGCCTCGGAAACTGCCCGAGGTAGCAGCGTGCGGCGCTGCAGTGCCATACCGACGCTCCTGCCGAGAACTGCCGTCAGATCAGTTCTGATCGTGCTCACCGGGTCTCCTCTTCTGATCACGTCAATGCCGCCCACCGGGGGATCGTGTCGACGACCTGACAGCGGCCCCGACCGGTCGCCGAGCCGCCTCTGGCCGCTCAGTCTCCTCCGCCACCCGAGCTTCCGCCGGAGGAATCAGAACCGCCGTCGCCCGACCAGCCGCCATCGAATCCGAACCAACCCGAGGACGAATCCGAGCTCTGGGCATGTCGACGCCGCCGCGTCGGCGTCGGACGCGGACCCTCCGGGTTCCCGAGCCCCGACCGGCCGACCGACGTCGGTTGATCCCGTCCGAACTCGCGGATCGCCGTAGGCAGCACGAGAGCAAAGACGAAGAGCACGGTGAGTACGACGATGATCAACCAGTCCGGTGCCCCGAGCAGCGCGGCAACCATGGTGCTCCCGATCGCGACGAAGACCAGAATCGCTCCCAACGTGATACGCGGCAATGTGCCCTCCTCGGTGATGGCGCACACGTAGCGTGGCGCCTCTGATCCCGACAGGTTAAGCGGTCCTTCGACCCTCCTGTTGCCGAACTCCACAGGTGGCAGGCGCCGCCGTGTAGCCATCACCCAGCCCCGACCTCGTGGGCATTCTGGGGCGCGCTCGTCGAGTTGACGCGTCCGGGATCATAGGGGCATGGAGACGCAATACGAGGCATGGCCCGCGCTACCGGTGGATTCGTGGATCGATACCAGGGACACAGTGCAGTTGTGGACCCAGATCGTCGGCAAGACGCGCCTGGCTCTCGGTCCGGAGGTCAATCACTGGTGGGGGGTGCCGTTGTATGTCGACGCGCGAGGACTCACCACATCGCTGATGGCCGTCGGAGGCCGCGGTCTCGAGATCCGCTTCGACTTCCTGGACCACGAATTGCTCCTCTTGGTGACCGACGGAACCACTCGTCGAATGAAGCTCGAACCTCGGACGGTGGCCGACTTCTACACCGAGTACACGTCCCACCTCACCGATCTGGGTTTCGACATCGACATCGTCGCGACCCCCGTCGAATTGCCCGAGGCGACCCCGTTCGCCGAGGACACCGCCCACTCGTCGTACGACGCAGAGGCCGTGTCGAGGTTCTGGCGGTCGCTCGTCAGTGCTCATCGTGTGTTGTCGACGTTCCGCGGCGAGTTCCGGGGAAAGTCGTCACCAGTGCACTTCTTCTGGGGCGCTTTCGATCTGGCTGTCACGCGTTTCTCGGGACGCAGTGCGCCGCAACATCCCGGTGGGGTGCCGAATTGTCCCGACTGGGTGATGCACGAGGCTTACAGCGACGAGGTGTCGAGCGCGGGATATTGGCCAGGGGGCGCCGAGGAGGGCGCCTTCTACGCATACGCGTACCCGCATCCCGAGGGCTACGACACCCACCCTGCGGTCGAGGCCCCGGCCCGCTGGGATGCCGCGCTGGGGGAATACGTTCTGCCGTATCACCTCGTGCGCCAAGCCGAGGATCCGGACGCCATGGTTCTGAACTTCCTTCGGCAAACCCATCAGGCGGCGGCGGAGACCGCGGGCTGGGAGTAGGCGCGGGCCAGGCCATCGACAGTCGGGACCGGACACCCGGACTTCGTTTCGTCGACGCGACTTCGGTCGAGGTCGCGTCGACGAAACGAAGTCTGCCAGTCCGATGCCCGCAGCCCGCAGCCCCGGGTCAGGATCGAGACACCGGCGGGTCGGTCAGTCGGCCAGCAGCGAGTCCAGCGTCTCGAACGCCGCGCGCCAGCCGGCGGCGGCGTAGTCGTACTGCTCGTCCGTGAGGTTCCCGCCGGTCTGGCTGAATCGGAGTTCGGTACCGGCATCGACGGCGATGAAGTCCGCGGTGAGGAGTTCGCGCTCGTCACCGGGCTCGTCCGTCATCGTCAGCACGAGCTTGTTCGGTCGCACGACCTCCACGTACTCACCGCGCCAGTGGAATTCGGGCATGTCTTCCGCGACGATCATCGTCGCGGCCCAAGTGCCGCCGGATCGGGCGTCGAGCGCGACCGAATCGACGGGCACCTCGTTTGTGCTGCCGCCGAACCAGGTCGCGAAGAGCGCCGGTGTCGTCCACGCGTCGAACACCGCGTCAGGCGAAGCGCCGAAGGTATAGGTGAGGGTCGCCCCGGTCGCGTCGGTCATCGTGAGCCTGCCTTCTGGTCGTCGATGTCTGTGGACATCGGTCTGCCTCGGTGCGGACGACGTTGTCCACACCGAGGCAGACCCTCACGACTGGCAGAATTCATCGGTGCGCGCTTGGCTCAGGATTCATTGTCCTGCCGGTGTCCTACTGTCGGACCATCGACGTTTCGGGTGGCTCCGAGATCGACTCTGTGTCTGTCTGATTTACGGGGATCGCGTTGCCGCGTAGACGATCGAGAACGGACTGCGCGGTCAGCTTGCCCGGGCCGATGACGACCAGGATCAGAAGCGCCCAGCAGAAGAGCGCCGAGGACTCACCGTCGTTCTGAATCGGCAGCAGCCCGTCGCCCTGGTGCTTCCAGAAGTAGGCCACCGCCATGCTTCCCGCACTGACGAATGCCGCAACCCGGGTTCCGACGCCGGTCATGATGAGCAGTCCGCCGACCACCTGGATCGCGGCGGCCCACCACGACGGCCACGCGCCGAACTCTGCTGTCGAGCCACCGTACGGTTCGATCGGCCACGCGAACAGCGTCGTCGTCCCGTGACAGAAGAAAAGGAAACCGACGACGATGCGGTAGACGCCGATCAGCCACGGACGAGCACTCTCAGTTAAGGCAAGCATTGCCTAACTATTGCACGGTCGTCTCGTCTCACGACTGCTTTAGCGACCCACATCACATGCGCTCGAACCATCAAGTTTCGCTGCGTGTGGTGAGGGGGCTGGGTTCTCTGCCAAAGGTCTTCGTTTCCCCGGTCGTCCTCGTTGCCGCCTGATTCGGCTGCTATGTATCGGTGGCCACGGTGGACCGCTCACCGGTCGGGCCTGGAGCGCTGTCCTCGCTGCCGAGTTCCCTACGTAGTTCCGACACGGTGTTCTGGAGCTCGACGAGGAGCGATCTCGCGGCGTCGAGGTCGACTGCCTTGGTGTCGTGCGTGTCAGCGACCCACGCATCGACGTCGAAGACGGTGTTCTGCCGGTGCCACACCCGAAACCATTCGAGTCCGTAACCGGATTCGTCGCGGGTCACGCCTTCGAGCAACAGCAGTGGATCGCCGGGGGAGACTTTCAGATGGTCTGCCACGACCTCGTCGGCGGCGACCGCTTGTACCTGTCGTGGTCCGCCGACGGGTACGTAACCATGGGCGCGCATGAGCCCGAGCAGGGAGTTGCCCTCGAGCAGCTGCGCGGTGAAGTGCGGAAAGGTGTCGGCGGAGACCCATGTCGTCATGTAGGCAACCGGCAGGTCTCCGAGGTAGCGGAGTCGTTCGATGCGGGTTGTACGGCCGGAACCCAGGGCGGCTCTAGCCGTTTCAGGCGCCAGGGATGTCTCGACGGAGAGCACTCGTGTCACCAGCTGCTGGCCGTGGGATTGGGCTTGCTCGTCGAGGCCGCCGGCCCGTTGGACTCGGCGGCGGAGCGTGGGGGTCGCCGCAACAATGCTTCCGCGACCGCGCGACCGCTGTACCAGGCCCAGTTCGACGAGGGCGCCGAGTGCCTGGCGCACGACGCTCCGTGAGACGCCGAAACGTTGTTGAAGCTCCTGCTCGGTGGGTAGCGCACTCCCGGGGCGCGCGCGCCCACTGGTGATCTCGGCGTGCAGCAGGTCGCGTATCTGCACGTGCAGTGGCCGGGTGTCGTCCCGATCGATGCCGGGACGGTCCGCTTCTGCCTCGTTCTGCACATGCTGATCGTAGAACTTCGTCGTGGACGTCGACGTGATCGGCTTTCCTCCCGTGTTTGACAGTGACTCATGTCACCCGTAAAGTACGTACAAATCATACGTACAAAGTCGTGGCGATGTCGATGGTCACCGCGATCAGAAGAAGGGCCGCATCGATGCGAGACTCGCGAATCATTCGCTGTACCTACTACCTGGAGTCGGAGATCGACCCGAGCGCTGCCGCGGCGTTGCTCGCCGGTGAGCAGTCGAGCGGCACCTTCGTCCCGGTTCCGGGGGAATCCGCGCGGATTCGGGAACGGCACGCCGCCCGGGTTGCGGATGTCCGGGAACTCGGCCGGGTGCGCCCGTCGCTGCCGTCGCGTCACGAGCCGGAGAAGGTCCGGGCGGCGATCGCCACCATCGAGTTCCCCATGGAGAACGTGGGTGTCGACCTGGCCAGCTTGCAGACGGCGATCGCCGGCAACCTGTTCGAGCTGGGAGAGCTGTTCGCGTGCCGCCTGCAGTCCGTCGAGCTTCCGGACGAGTTCGTCGGGGCGCACGCCGGGCCGGCCTTCGGGATCGGGGGGACCAGGAATCTGATCAGCGACGCCTCCCGGGGCGCGCTGATCGGAACCATCGTCAAGCCGAACGTGGGTTTGTCCGAAGACGAGTTCCGGTTGGTCGTCCGCGAGCTGGCATTGGCGTCGATCGATGTCATCAAAGACGACGAGCTGATGACGGATCCGGCGTACCTGCCGTTGGAGCGACGGGTTGCGGTCGCGACTGACGAGATCGCCAAGGCCGAGCAGGTGACCGGCCACCAGGTGATGTACGCGTTCAACATCACCGGCGATCTGTACGGGCTGCGCCGTCGCTATGACACCGTCGTCAACGGCGGAGGCCGATGCGTCATGCTCAACATCCCGATCATGGGTTTACCCGCCCTCGAACTGCTCCGGTCGTTCAGCTCGGTCCCGATCCACGGACACCGGGCCGGATTGGCCGCCTCCATGCGCTACCCCGGGCTGGGTGTGGACTACGCCGTGTGGCAGAAGCTCGCCCGGTTGGCAGGTGCAGATCACCTGCACGTCAGCGGTCTCGGTAGCAAGTTCTACGAGCCCGACGACGAGGTGTCCCGCAATGTCGCGGCACTGCTCACCCCCCTGGGTGACACCATCACTCCGCTGCCGGTGCTGTCCTCCGGGCAGAACGTCTCGACACCGGGACCGACGTTCGACGCGGTTCAGACCACCGATGTGCTCATGCTGGCCGGAGGCGGTGTGGCGGCCCACCCCGACGGGCCCGCGGCCGGCGTGCGCAGCCTTCGCCAGTCCTGGGAGGCAGCGGTCGACGGTGTCACGCTCGAGGAGGCGACACGCTCGTACGCGAGCGACGGGGATCTGCACCTGGCCCACGCGGTCGAGATGTTCGGAGGGCGCTGAGATGGCACGCTTCGCATTCGTCGCCGACGATCTCACCGGCGCCGGTGACGTCCTCGCACAAGCACACGCTCACGGGTTGGACGCCGTTCTCGCCATCGGGGACGCGCCCTTGCCCGCCGACGCCGATGTGGTCGGAATCGCCGGGCCGGCCCGCTCGCTGGGTGGAGCCGCATTCGACCGGCAGGTCCGCGGCGACCTGTCGCGAATCTCCGAGGTCGACGCCGAGGTCGTCCTCTACAAGGTGTGTTCGACGTTCGACAGCGCACCCACTCTGGGCAGTATCGGACGTGGAATCGAACTGCTCCACGAACGATTCCCCGGCCACGGGCCGGTGCCCGTGGTGCCGGCTCAACCCGGTTTCGGACGGTTCACCGCCTTCAGCCAGCATTTCGCGGCGTTCGGCGACCAGATCTACCGACTCGACCGCCATCCGGTCATGGCCACACATCCGTCGACCCCGATGTCGGACGCTGATCTGCGGAACCTGTTGTCCCACCAGTTCGGCGACCACCGCGTTCCGGAAGCGCTGCACCTGCCTGCCTACGGTGATGGATCCTTCGATGCATCGTGGAAAGCGTTGCGCAGCAACGAGAACTCCCCGGCGTTCGTCGTCGACGCGGTGAGCGATGCGCAGCTCGACGCCGTTGCCTCGGCGCTGCGTCGTGATTCGTCGCGGGGCGAGCCGGCACTGGTCGTCGGTTCCGGCGGCATCATGACCGCACTCGCGAAGTCGGCCGGGGCCGGCGGGGTCGGTGCCGGCACCGATCGCGCCGGTGGGCCGGTCCTGGTGGTGAGCGCGTCCGCCTCGAGTGTCACCGCGCGCCAGCTCGACGACGCACGGCAGCACGGTTGGGACGAGATCCCGGTACCTGCACGGTTGCTGCATGAGCGTGATGACGAGCTGACCAGAACGCTCGTCGCCGACGTGTCGAACGCGCTGGGTGCCGGCCGAAACGTCATGGTGCACACCACGCTTGGTGCCGGCGATCCACGGTACTCGACCACCAGAACGGTATCGGCCCAACATGTGGGCACCGTGCTGGGCGAACTCGCGGCGACGATGGCCACACAGAGTCTGACCTCCGACATCGTGGTGTTCGGCGGCGATACCTCCAGCCACGCCCTGGCTGCGATGGACGTTCGTTATCTGCGCGTCGCTCGGCAGTTCGTCACCGCCGGCCCCATCTGTACCGCCGACGACGATTCCTCGGTTGCAGGCTGTCGACTGCTCCTCAAGGGCGGGCAGGTCGGTCCCGTCGACATCCTGCGCCGCTTCGCCGCACCCACTTCAGCGTGACCACCTTCCCGTAGCTGTGAGAAAGAGATCCAACCCATGAGAGCAGTACTGAAGACCGCGGCCGAGCGCGGAGTCGAATACGTCACCGACGCACCCGATCCGAAAGCGACCGACGGTCACGTGGTGATCGAGGTGGCCGCCGCGTCACTGTGCGGCACCGACCGCGAACTCTATGAGTGGACACCCTCGGCGCAGGCGTTCAACCTGTCACTTCCGGTTGTCCTGGGGCATGAAGGTGCCGGCACCGTGGTCGAGGTCGGACCCGGGGTCACCGACCTCGAGGTCGGCGACCGTGTCGCACTCGAGAGCCACCTCATCTGCGGCCGGTGCTATGCCTGCCGAACAGGCGACGCCCACACGTGCGAACGAACCCGCATCATCGGAATGCACATCGACGGCTTGTTCGCCGAGTACATGAACGTTCCGCAGGACATTTGCGTGAAACTCCCCGAGGGCCTGTCCTTCGAGTCCGGTGCACTGCTGGAAGCAGCAGGAGTCGCGGTCCACGCAGTTCAGCGCGCGAACTACTCCGTGGCGGGTCGTGCGGTCCTCGTCAGCGGCGCAGGGCCGGTGGGACTGGTCGTGGCCTACCTGGCCCAGCTCATGGGTGCCGCGTACGTCGTCGCGGTCGAGCCCAATCCCTACCGTCGCGCTCAAGCCGAGAAACTCGGCGTCATCGCCATGGCGCCTGACGACGACCCTGTGCAGAGATGTCTCGAACTGACCGGCGCACGAGGGGGATTCGACGTCGCGTTCGAGTGCTCCGGCGCCCCGGTCGCACTCGGCACCCTGTTCGAGGCACTACGCCGCGAAGCGACCGTCATCACCGTGGGCCACCCGAGCCGGCCCGTCGACATCGACATCGCACAGTTCATCAACAAGAAGGGCATCACCCTGCGCGGCATCTTCGGCCGCCGGCTCTGGGAGACCTGGGAGCAGAGCCTGCTGCTCTTGGACTCCGGCCGGCTCGACCTGGACTGGCTCGTCACACACCGCAAGAAGCTCAGCGATGTCGACAAAGCCATCGATCTGCTGACCGGCGACGCATGCAAGGTGCTGCTCGTCCCAGGAATGGGCTGACGCCCAGCCGTACCCGCCACCGCCTCACACCTCGAGATCGGTCCCCAACTTCGTTCCACCCCTTCAGGAGTCACCATGTCCGTACCCATCAGAAGTGCCATCGAACGTGTTCCCGGCGGAATGATGCTCGTGCCGCTGCTCATCGGCGCTCTCATCCATACCTTCGCCCCCGACGCCGGAGACTTCTTCGGCTCGTTCACCGGCGCGTTCTTCACCGGCCTGGCGCCCTTGCTGGCAGTGTTCTTCTTCTGTCTCGGCGCGACACTCGAAGTCCGTTCCACCCCATATATTCTCAAGAAGGGCGGCGTGCTTCTCGGTACGAAGGTCGTCTTCGCGATCATCGTGGGTGTCATTGCCGGACGCATCCTCGGCGAAGCCCCGGTCGCCAGTGGCATTTTCGCGGGCCTGTCGGTGCTGGCCATCGTCGCCGCCCTCAACGACACGAACGGCGGCCTCTACATCTCCCTGATGGCCCAGTTCGGACGAAAGAAGGACGCCGGGGCCTACTCCCTGATGTCGCTCGAGTCGGGCCCGTTCCTCACCATGGTCACGCTGGGCATCGCCGGCCTGGCCGCGTTCCCCTGGCAGGCACTCGTCGGCGCGATCCTGCCGCTCGCGCTCGGCATGCTGGTCGGCAACCTCGATCCACGGATGCGTGAACTGTTCGCCCCATTGGTGCCGGCGATGGTGCCTTTCCTCGGGCTCGCACTGGGCCTGACCATCAACCTCAATGCCGTACTGCAGGCGGGACTTCTCGGAATCGCCTTGGGTCTGTTCGTCTCCCTCGGCGGCGGCCTCGTCCTGATGACCGCCGACCGACTGACCGGCGGAGACGGAGTGGCCGGTCTTGCTGCTGCCACCACGGCAGGGAACGCCGCGCTGGTGCCGGCGATCATCGCGGAAGCCAATCCCGCCTACGAAGCAGCGGCCGAACAGGCCACGGTACTGGTTGCAGCATCGGTCGTCGTCACCGCAATCGTGTGCCCGATCATCACCTCTGCATGGGCCAAGCGCGTCAAGAAGCGGCGGGCCGGAACAGACGACGAGACCGATGTCCCCGACGCAGAAGATGTCCCACGAGCCCGCGAAACGCACGGTAGCGCAACCGCATAACGGCGACCGAAGAGTCTGAGGAAGAATGATTCTCACCGTCTCGGCACTCGATCGGGTGCCGAGACGGTGTCGTCGCGCGGACGTCGTGTCACAACCATGCGCAGTGATGATCTGCGCAACAACACCTTCGAGTAAGAAAGCCGGAATGCATCGCCGAACCAAGATTGTTTGCACGCTGGGCCCGGCCACCGCGAGTGATGAGCGTTTGAAAGAGCTTGTCGAGAGCGGTATGGACGTGGCTCGGATGAATTTCAGCCACGGTACGCATGAGGATCATGCGGCCGTTTATGCGCGCGTTCGTAAGGCTTCGGACACCACGGAGAAGGCGGTCGGTGTTCTGGCCGATCTGCAGGGTCCGAAGATCCGTTTGGGCCGTTTCGATGGTTGTGATGGGTCGACGGTGTGGGAGACCGGTGAACAGGTACGTATCACCGTCGAGGATGTCGTGGGCGAGCATGATCGGGTCTCCACGACGTACAAGCAACTCGCCGAGGACGCGAGCCCGGGGGATCGTCTGCTGGTCGATGACGGCAAGGTCGGTCTGGCCGTGTCTGCGGTCGAGGGCAACGATGTGGTGTGCACGGTGACCGAGGGCGGGCCGGTCAGCAACAACAAGGGCCTGTCGCTTCCGGGGATGAGTGTGTCGGTGCCGGCGATGTCGGAGAAGGACATCGCTGATCTGGAGTTCGCGTTGGAGCTCGGGGTCGACATGGTGGCGCTGTCGTTCGTGCGTAGTCCCTCGGACATCGAGTTGGTCCATGAGGTGATGGATCGGGTGGGCCGTCGGGTGCCGGTGATCGCGAAGTTGGAGAAGCCTGAGGCGATCGAGAATCTCGAGGCGATCGTGTTGGCGTTCGATGCGATCATGGTGGCTCGTGGTGATCTGGGGGTGGAGTTGCCGCTGGAGCAGGTGCCGTTGGTGCAGAAGCGGGCGATTCAGATGGCTCGGGAGAATGCCAAGCCGGTGATCGTGGCGACGCAGATGCTCGATTCGATGATCGAGAACTCGCGTCCGACGCGGGCGGAGGCCTCGGATGTGGCCAACGCTGTTCTCGATGGTGCGGATGCGGTGATGTTGTCGGGGGAGACCTCGGTGGGTAAGTATCCGTTGGAGACGGTTCGGACGATGGACCGGATTTGTCGTGCGGTCGAGGGTGGTCCTCGTGATGTGCCGCCGTTGTCGCATGTGCCGCGCACCAAGCGGGGTGTGATCTCGTATGCGGCGCGTGACATCGGTGAGCGCCTGGAGGTGAAGGCGTTGGTGGCGTTCACCCAGTCCGGGGATACTGTGCGGCGGTTGGCTCGGTTGCATTCGCGTCTTCCGTTGTTGGCGTTCACGCCGACGCAGGCGGTGCGTAGTCAGCTCGCGTTGAGTTGGGGTACTGAGACGTTCATCGTCGATCACGTCGACACGACGGACCACATGATCGATCAGGTCGATCATCAGCTGCTCCGCATCGGGCGGCTCAGTGAGGGTGATGTGGTGGTGATCGTCGCCGGTGCTCCGCCCGGCACGGTGGGTTCGACCAACCTCATCCACGTGCACCGGATCGGCGAGCACGACCACTGAACCGTTCGATGACCGTCGGTCGCAGCGATCGTCGTGCATGACTGATCTATCGCCGCTGACCGGCGACACGGACGGGAACGCCGACACGGGTAGTGCGAGAGTTGTGCGAGTATCGGCCGGGTGACCCGAATCAGACGCTGGACGCGGTGTGCGGTCTTGGGGCCCCCGCTGCTTCTGGTGGTCGGGTTCGCGTCCATGGCAGTGCTCAATGAGGTCGCCAATCCGTCGTCGGCGCTGGATGTGACCGCCACCTGGGCGTTGCTGATGACACTCGGTGCGCTGTTCTATCTGCCGGCTCTCGTGGCTGCCGGGCTGGCCGTTTCAGTACTCACCGCCCTGCCGTTGGCCGGAAGAATCATCGCGACCACGGGGTTGCTGTGGACCACCGTGGTGTGGACCGTCGCGGTGGCCGACATCGCACGCATGACATTCGATCCGCAGCCCTACGACGAATTCGCCTGGGTCCCAACCCTTACGGCCGCCGAGCTGCTCGTGTTCACCGCACCGTACGTCGCCATGTCGGTGATCAACGCCATCACGGTCTGGGTGTTGTGGTGGCCAGTCCGCGGCCGGTCGGTCGTCGCGCGGGGCTGAGGTCGAGTCCGCTCGCCGTCGGGCGGTGTCCCCGCACCTGACACCCACCTGCTCGAATACCCTCCGTCAGCCCGGATACTCACCAGGAACAGCTCGCCGTTGACGACGAGACCGATCGGGCCGTCGGCTTGCGCCGGACGCCAGTCATCGGGGTAGGTGTCGGCTTGCATCGGACGAGTCTCCTCTCAGTGGTCGGTCTCACCGGGTAGGCCGGAGGTCGGGGTTGTCTTTCGGTTGCAGGCGTGCGAGATCGCCGACTGACGCGACGACGTTGCTCGAGCGGCTGCGGGTCCACACTGCGCGACCCTCCACGGTGCGTACATCCATGGGCGGCCCGTCTCGAAACGCCGGCCACAGAACCCACAAGTCAGAAATCAGCTCGTCTTGCACGCGTCCCGCCGTCCAGCTGATCGCTTCCGCCTCAGCACAATCTGCGGGGGTCGGTTCGGGCGTCCACACCCAGATTCTTCCGTCGAGGTCGCGGATGTCGAATATGAGTGTGCCGTTGCCGTCGAGGTAAACGTTCCACAGGGCTGACTCGCAATCCCATGTGTAGGACTTCGTACCGGTCTGCATGTGCAGCATGTCGCGCCGCACTGTATCGATGGCGAGCCGCCAATGGGGTGGCAGCACCCCGGGCCCTCCGGTCACCGCGCCATCGAGCCATCGAGTCCAGCGCGCGACTGGCTCAAACCAGTCCTCGAACCACTCGTTCCCGTGCTCGTTCATCACTCGAACGCTAGAGACTCGATGTGCTCAACGCATCGCAATATTTCGCAGCAGGCGTCCGGGCGTAGGCGGCGTCAAGAGTGCTTGGCCGGCCCGTGTAATCGGCCCACCCGCAGACGACGGGAGGGCGCTGTCGGTGATCCGTGGCGGGGCGGGTGACTCTGCTCGATGGTCATTCGCGGCCAGGGCGGTTGCCGCAGGACTGCAGCCGATCCCAGCGTGGCCGCGACGAGGCCGGTGATCACTCCGATGAGTGCCACTCGACCGCTGTCGACGGCCGGGGTCCAGGTCGTGACGCCGCCGGTCACCGTATAGGCGCCGACGGCGACCGGCCGGCCGCGGAACCCGCGGCGCGACACCGGGATCATCGTGGTCTGCTCATCGATCGTGATCGGGTCGTCGAAATACGTGCCGCGACCGGCGGCGGGCTCGCTGACCGACATCAGGTCTCCTCGAGTTCGGTGCGGGGGATCGGGTGCCACCAGTATCGGATGCCGAGACCTCGAACGGGCGGAAATGCCATCCCCGGCGGGGGAGCGCACCACCCGCGTGATGCGAGGCGCCGGCTGGGCCGAGAAGTCAGCGCGCGATACAGCTTGCTCTGCGACGATGGTCTGATGCTGCATCACATCCTCGGCGAGCTGGACCCCTCATGAACCACCTAGCTTCACCCACGTGGCTGAAGTCGGCTCTGCGCGTTCGCAGTACATGGCGTCGCGGGATGCCGACGGCCGAACTTCGGATGAACCTGGCCCCAGAGGCGGTGTGGGCAACGCTCGTCGATGTGCGGGACTGGCCGCGATGGGGTCCCACCGTCTCGGGTGCGCAGGTGGAAGGTGCCGGCGGGTTGACGCTCGGGACCAGGGGGACCGTCACGACGATCGCCGGAGTTCCGCTGCCGTTCGAGATCACCGAGTTCGTGGAACATCGATCCTGGGCGTGGAAGGTCGCAGGAGTGAACGCGACCCGTCACGAGGTGATCGCGGTGCCGGGTGGCTGCGTCCTCAGTTTCGGTGCGCCGGTGTGGGCGATCGGGTATCTGCCGGTGCTGGCTGTTGCCTTGCCACGCATCGAACGGATCGCCGCTGAGAAACTGAACAAACCGTGACATGAATCGACAGGGGGCACGGGTGATGGTTCGCGGCAGAATCGGCCCAGCGGAATCGCTCATTTCATCATCGTTCGCGGGATACTGGTCAGCGAGAGTGCGCCATGACGCTCACAGGTGCGTCGTTGGGCCGTTCCGATGACGAGAACCTCTCTTACTCAGCATGATCACCGATACACTCACGTCCAGCCGGCGCCTGCTCTTGGCCGCCGAACGGTGGTGACGACGGAGGCCGGCGTATGGCGGAGAGCGGTAGACGATCGGGTTGGGTCAAGGGTCTGGCGATTGTCGTCGGAGTAGTGATTCTGTATGTCGCGGTGCTGGTGGCGTACGCAGCAGGCGGTGCCGGTGGCGACCCGGATACGAACGAACCCGCTGCCAACGAGGTTCTGGTCTATCTGGACATCGACTCGGTCGATGGTGCGGCGTTCGAGGTCGGGGGCAACGTCTCGGTCTATGCCGGCAGCGATCTGCTCGACGAGCGCGGAGAGCTCAGGGAAGATCTGACCATCGATGTCTCACCGAGAGTCTCGGCCGCTGAATTGCAGTTCCCCGCTGGTACCCGCCCGGGCGCCCTGCCGGTGACCTTGTACAGCAACGGCGACATCCGACACTGGCCGTTCGACAGCTATGTGTCCGACTCCGTGACAGTTCAGGCCTTCGGGCCGAACGACGTGGAGTTGCCGACGGACGTCGTGCTCACCGATTCGCTCATCGGCTGGAACATCGAAGCCGGAGACACGCCCTCCTCCGGCGGAAAGGCCTTCACGATCTCCTCGTCGAGAACGGCCGGATCGTTGACCTTCGATCTCGCGTTGTGCGTGATGCTGGTTGTCCTGCCGATCTGCACGCTGTTCGTCTCGATCCAAACGGTTCGCCGTCGCAAGGCATTTCAGCCCCCGATGGTCACCTGGTTCGCGGTGATGCTGTTCGCTGTGCTGCCGTTGCGCAACATCTTTCCCGGTACGCCCCCATTCGGGTCGTGGGTCGATTACTCCGTGGTGCTGTGGGTCCTCGGCGGTCTCGTCGCATCGCTGGCGCTGTACGTGATCGCCTGGTGGAAGCAGGCTCCCTGATCGGACCCGGCGGCCGGACCGCGAGTTGTGGGACCGCGGGTCCTGCTGCTGTCAGTCGGGCGGTGGAGTGGTGCTGAAGATCGGCCAGTAGATCTCGGTCGCGGTGATCGATGTCGGGTCTGACGGTGTGCCGCCGACGTAATGTTCGCGGATCGGCCCCGGGCCGCTGATCAGATGCTCGTTCACGTAGACCCCCAGGGCCCCGTAGCTGCGGTCGATGCCCTCATGGCCACCGGAGTGGGTGAGCACCGCGAATTCGGCCCGGGGCAAGACCTCGGCACGGATGCCCTCTGGGGGAGTCGCGGACTCCGGTGCGGGTACGAAGAGGGTTGCCTCACCTCGTGATTCGACGAACAGCGCTCGATCGTAGAGGCCGCCCGGCACGATTGCGGACGTGGCGCCTCCCACCGTGGCGACGGCGTTCCGCAACGTACTCAGCGTCGCCGCGAACCACCCGTCGAGTTCGGAGACCTCGAGGGTGGCACCAATGGACCATACGGCGAGCGCGGGTTCATGCCGGACCGCCACCACGGTGGGGGTGTGCACAGGAGAAAGTAGTTCGCGCAGTGCGCCGACGGTGTCACGAGTCTGCTGCAGCTGGACCTCCATCTGCTCGAGATGAGTTGCGATGATCTCGGTGCGAGCCGCTGCGTCGTCGGTGCTCAGTAGCGCCTTGATGTCGGGTATGGACATTCCGAGAGATCGGAACCGGCGGATGATATGCGCATGATCGACCTGGCTGGTGTCGTAGAACCGGTAGCCCGTGCGGGAATCGATGTGGGTCGGTTGGAGAATGCCGATGTCGTGGTAATGCCTCAGGGCCTTCCGGCTCAGGCTCGTCATCACTGCGAAGTCGCCGATCGAAACCTGTGCGCCCATCGCGTCCTCCTGTGATCCGTCGCGCGTGTTACCACTCGAGGGCATCCTGCAGTCTGCCCCTGGGGGAAGGTCAACATGTCGGTGCAGTCCGACGAACTGCGGCGTTCACAGTTGACTTTCCCGTAGGGGGAAACTCCATCGTTGGGTCATGACCACAGAATGGGATGCTCTCCCGGACACCATAAAGACGTTCATGACCGCGCTCGACGCCCGAGAGGACGACCGTGCGTCCGCCGCGTTCGCCGCCGATGCCGTCGTGACCGACGACGGCCGCGACTACCGGGGCCGGGATGAGATCGAAGCATGGCTGGCCGACTCGGTCAGCGAGTACACCTATACGTCCGAGTTCACCGGCGCAACCACGACCGCTGGGATCGTCGACGTCGGGCAGCGCCTGCAGGGTGACTTCCCGGGCGGCGTCGTCGACCTGCACTACCGCTTCACGTTGCGCGACGCGCTGATCAGCCGGTTGGTGATCGAGCCATGACGCGGCGTTGGTTCATCACCGGGGGCACACCCGGTGGGTTCGGGGTTGCGTTCGCCGAAGCGGCACTCGAGGCGGGGGGCCGCGTTGTGCTCACGTCCCGGCGTCCGCACGAGTTGGTGACGTGGGCCGAGCAGTTCGGAGACCGCGTGCTCGTCGTACCGCTCGATGTCACCGATCCCGCGCAGGTGCAGCGAGCGGTGGGTGCAGCCGAGGAGCACTTCGGCGGTATCGACGTGCTGATCAACAGCGCCGGCCGCGGCTGGTTCGGATCGATCGAGGGTATGGACGAATCGTCGATGCGGGCGATGTTCGAGCTGAACTTCTTCGCAGTGCTCTCCGTGACGCGCGCCGTACTGCCGGCCATGCGTGCCCGCGGCGACGGATGGATCGTCAACGTGAGCTCGGTGGCGGGGCTTGTCGCGGCGACCGGCTTCGGCTACTACAGCGCGACGAAGTTCGCCATCGAAGCCGTCACCGAGGCGCTCCGCGAGGAGGTCGTGGCGCAGGGGATCTCGGTGCTGGCAGTCGAACCAGGAGCATTCCGCACGAACGCCTACGCCGGCTTCGCCGACGAGCCGGTGTCGGAGCCGATTCCGGAGTACCACGAGATGCTCGAGCAGATCCGCGCAGCGTTCGTGGACATGGACGGTAGACAACCCGGCGACCCGCGACGCGGCGCCCGTGCGGTGATCGCTGCCATCGACCAGGACCAGCCTCCCCGCCGGTTGATTCTGGGTAGTGACGGTTTTGATGCCGTGACCGACACGCTGGAAGCGGCGTTGACAGACATCCGAGCCAACGAGGACCTCTCCAGGGACGCGGACTTCCCCGAAGATGTGTAACCCGTCAGCGCGTGGTCGCCGCGCGTCCGACTCAGTGCGGTCCGCGATGTCGCGTAGCTGTCACATTCGCGACACCGTCGGTGTCTCGAGGATGACCACCTCGAACACCCGACGGAAGGCAGGACCATGAACACCACCGACATCATCGGATTCGACGACACGAACGCCAACGGGCATCGGACGCACGTTGTCGTCCTCGGCGCGGGCTACGCCGGCGCGATGGCGGCCAACCGGCTCCGGCGGAATCCCGCTGTCGACGTCACGGTCGTGAATCCGCAGCCGTTCTTCGTGCAGCGCATACGGTTACATCAGTTCGTATCGGGTACCGGTGATCCGAAGGTCGGTTTCGACGACGTGCTGGCCGACGACGTGCGCGTCCTCGTCGACACCGCCGTGCGCATCGACGTGCGCGGGCGCCGGGTGCAGCTCGCCTCGGGGGCTTGTCTCGACTACGACTACCTGATCTATGCGATCGGGACCCGCCGTCGCACTCCGGAGATCCCGGGAGCGGCGGACCATGCCCTGTCCATCGCCGATTGGACGGGCGCACAACGGATACGGGAACGCGTCGAGGGCCTCGCGGCGAATGACATGATCACGGTCGTCGGCGGGGGACTCACCGGAGTCGAGTTAGCTGCCGAACTCGCCGAGACCGGACACGATGTCCGGCTGGTCGGCGGCGGGGGGATCGCGACCTCGGTGAGCGCCCGGGCCCGGCGCGCCACGCGGACGCAACTGAACCGACTGGGTGTCGACGTCGTGGACCGGGGACGCGCCGTCGAGGTGGGGGAGCGGACCGTCAGCGTCGAGATCGACGGCCAACGGATGGTCTTGTCGAGCGCGGCAACGATTCTCGCCACGGGTTTCGAGGCTCCCGAGTTGGCCGCCGACAGCGGTCTGGTCGTCGACGAGATCGGCCGGTTGCGCACCGATGCGACCCTGGTTGCCGTCGGTGACGACCGGATCGTCGGCGCCGGGGATGCGGTTGCGGTCGAGGGCATGAGATTGCGGATGAGTTGCCAGGCCGCCGAGCCGCTCGGTGCTCAGGCTGCCGATGCCGTCCTCGCGAAGATCGGCGGTGAGCAGCCGAACGCTGCCGACCAGGGTTTTGTCGCGCAGTGCGCCAGCGTCGGTCGCCACGCCGCCACCCTGCAGTTCACGCACCGCGACGATTCGCCTGCGCGAGCGGTCGTGACCGGTCGCGTTGCGGCCTGGGCGAAGGAGCTGGTGTGTCGCGGAACGGTGGAGAACATCCGGCGTGAGGCCGCTCGGCCCGGTAGGTTCAGCTGGTTCGGTGGGGCGAAGGTGACGTCAACCGAACCCGAACCGGTCGCGCGCTGACCGGCAGGACGATGAGGAGCGGAGTGAACATGCCCGTCAGCGAGTCCGACCGTCGTGCAATGTGTTTTGCCGAGCTTCGGCCGCTGCTGTTCACCGTCGCCTACGAGATCGTCGGGTCCGCGGCCGACGCGGACGACGTCCTGCAGGAGAGCTACCTGAGGTGGGCCCGGGTCGACGACGACGATGTCGTCGACCCGAAGGCCTACCTCGCCAAGATCGTCACGCGCCAGGCGCTCAACGCCCTGAGGTCCCGGTCGCGGCGGCGGGAGGAGTATGTCGGACCGTGGCTCCCGGAGCCGATCCTGCTCGATGACCGCGATCTGGCCGACGACGTCGTACTTGCCGAGTCGGTGTCCACGGCGATGCTGGTGGTGCTCGAATCCCTGAACCCCGACGAGCGTGCGGTATTCGTCCTGCGTGAGGTCTTCGGCTTCTCCCACAACGAGATCGGGACGATGGTCTCGAAGTCCGCTGCCGCAGTTCGCCAGATCGCGCACCGCGCACGGGCGCATGTCGAGTCGCGCCGGCCGCGTTTCGAACAGGTCGATGCGCAGCGCGCCGGCGCGGTCGTGGCGGAGTTCCTGGCCGCCGCCCAGTCTGGGGAGATCGAGCCTCTCATGGCGATGCTCGCCCCCGATGTGGTGTTCACCGCCGACAGCGACGGCAAGGCCACCGCGGTCAAACGACCCGTTCAAGGCGCGCTGCCGGTGGCGCGCCTGCTCGCCGGGTTCGCGCGGCTCGGGACCACTGTCGACGATTACCGGGTTGAGGCGGCCGTATTCAACCACGAGCCGGGAATGCTCGTGTACTTCGATGCAAAACTCCAGGGTGCGTTCACATTCCACATCGTCGACGGCGTGATCGAACACGTCTACGCGATGCGCAATCCCGACAAGCTCGGCGGGGTCGAGCAGCCGCGGACACTTGCACGGTGACACGGTGGACCCGGTGGTGGCCGAGAGCCATGGCAGTGCGTGGCAGGGTCAGCACAGTGGGCGCCGATGTCAGAGGAGGGCAGCCACCTTCTTTGCGGTTTCTTTGGCGGAACCTGGATTCTGGCCGGTGACGAGGGTGCCGTCGACGACGGCGTAGGAGACGAACGGGAGCTTGGCCTTCTCGTAGAGAGCACCACGCTCCTTGGCAGCCTCTTCGGCGTTGTACGGGACAAGCTTGTCGACTCGCGCCAGTTTCTCTTCCTGCCAGGCGAATCCGGTCATCTTCTTGCCGGCGATCAGGTACGAGCCGTCGGATAGTCGAGTGTTGAGCAGGCCGCAGTAACCGTGGCAGACCGAGGAGACGATGCCGCCGCGCTCGTAGATCTCGCGGGTGATGCGTTGCAGGCCAGGGCTGTCGGGGAAGTCGTACATGACCGCGTGGCCACCGGTGAAGAAGATCGCATCGTAATCGGCGGAGTTGATGTCGTCGGGGTGCTTGGTGTTCTCCAGGAGCGCCATCTTGGCTGGGTTGGCGCGCCAGGCCTTGGCAGTCTTGTCGTAGTTGGGGAACTTCAGGGCGCGAGGCTCCAGCGGTACGGCGCCACCCTGCGGGCTCACCAGGGTTTGTTCGAAGCCGTGCTCTTCGAAGACATGCCAGGCGTGGGTGAGTTCGGAGAGCCACAGGCCGGTCGGGTGTTCGGGGTCATCGTAGTGACCGACGTTGGTGACGACGTTCAGGATTCGTGTGGGCATGCGTGCCCTTCCTTCGATTCGTGGTGGTGGCAGGTCGGCGACGCCCTTCCAGGCAGCGGATCTCTTCCGAGCCGGGTCATCTCCGCGACCGTGGCTACTGCAAAGCGGTCCTCAGGGCATCGATCGCGAGATGTCGCGCGACGTTTGCGCCCTTGGTGTTTCGCAGACTGTCGAGGAGTAGGAAGTCGTGGACCATGCCGGCGATCCTGACCGACGTGACGTCGACTCCGGCTTCGCGCAGCTTGTTGGCGTACTGCTCACCCTCGTCGCGAAGGACGTCGGCCTCGTCGGTGATCACCAGTGTCGGTGGAAGTCCTGTGAGGTCCTCGAGCGAGGCCTGCAGGGGAGAGGCGTATTTTTCGGCACGTTGTGCCGGGTCGGTGGTGTAGGCGTCCCAGAACCATTGCATGCCATCGCGGGTCAGGTAGTATCCCTCGGCGAACTGGAGGTAGGACGGGGTATCGAATCCGGCGTCGGTGACGGGATAAAGCAGCACCTGGGCTTTGAGGTCGATGCCGCCGCGGTCTTTGTTCATCATTGCGAACACCGCAGACATGCACCCGCCGACCGATTCGCCGGTGACCGCGATCCGGGAGGTGTCCAGGCCGTGTTCGGCGCCGTGCTCGAGCACCCACTGGCCCACGGCGTAGTTCTGCTCGACCTGGGTGGGGTAGCCCTTCTCCGGAGCCCGGTCATAGACCGGGAACACCCCGGCCGCCCCGGCACCGACCGTGAGTTCGCGGAACAAGCGGTCGTGGGTGTGTTCGTCACCGAATACCCATCCCGCTCCGTGGATGTAGAACACCACCGGCAGCGGACCGGCGGCTCCCGTGGGGCGAATGATGCGGGTGCGGACGGTTCCCCACTCGCCGGCGTCGACGTCGACCCATTCCTCGTCGACTTCCGGGCGCTCGACGTCCTCACCACTTTGCAAGTCGGAGAGAATCTTTCGGCCCTCTTCCGGCGCAACCTCATAGATCCGGGGATGCGGGTCGGTCTGTTCGCACAACTGCTTCGCCTCGGGTTCGAGAACGGGGTCTATCGGGGGTGGCAGCTCGGTCACAATCGTCTCCTCCGTGTGCTGGGCACTTCGAGAGTCGGACACGCTCAAATGTATGCAGCGCTTACATGGAGGCTAACGCCGATGTCCGGGAGAGTCAATGAGTCGTGCACAGGGGAGGGGTCAGCGCTGGTCGGTTCCTGGCTGGGCCGCGAGAACGGCGATGAGGGACGAGCGCACCTGGGCGACGGTGTCGTCGATCGAAGGGCTGGCGAGCTTACGGTCCAGATAAAGGCAGGCCATGCCGTGCACCAAGCCCCAGCCGCCGAGGGCGAGGTCGATCGGGTCGGAATCGGGAAAGACGCCGGTGATGGCTGCCGCCAGCAGCTCGTGTACCGCCGCTGCGGCGGCGACACGCTCGTCGCTCTCGTGATCGCATTCGTTGCCGAACATCAGTCGAAACAGCGCGGGGCGGCGCAGTGCGAATTCGACATAGGCAGCACCGAGGTCGGCAAGTTGTTCCACAGTGTCCGGGAGGTCGCGATCGCGGGACAGATCTGTCTTCAGATCCCGCAATCCCTGAGCTGCCAGGGCGGACTCCAGGGCGTCGCGGTCCGGGAAGTGTCGGTATGGCGCGGTAGCGGAGACGCCGGCCTCGCGGGCGACCGCGCGAATGGAGAATGATTCGCCGCGCTCGAGCATGCGCATCGCTGTCGTGAGCAGCGCGGCACGCAAATCGCCGTGGTGGTAGCTCTTCTTGGTACTCGCGGGCATTGCCGGTCCTCCTTTCATAGTCATTGTGCTCGGGTCTTGATTGTCGTCGTCATGGGGCCGGTGATCCGCTCTGGGGCAGGCCGCCGATGCGGGCGGCTGGGTCTGCGGCCGGACTATGTTGACGCTGCACACATTGCACTCTACCCTGATGTGAGCAATGTACACATTCTAGGGAGTTGCCATGACATCGTCGAAGGCCGGGCCGAACATCGAGGTGGTCGAGGTCGACCTCGGCGGCCGTACCGTCAGCGTGCCGAAGGGCGGGCTGTACGACCGCTACCGGATGAACACCGATCTCGACGAGGTGGCCGGGGACCCGCGCGTGCGGAGTGTCGATTTCTTCCGGGCTCTGCCGAAGACCGAGGTGCAGTCGGCGATCGGGCCGACCCGGACCCCGAACTTCTACTACTCGATGTCTCGGGCACAGATCGTCTATGTCGCTCCGATGAAGGCGCTGCGCTCCCGGCTGCCGGATGAGCTCGATCCGTTGCAGATCGCTCCGGGGCTCGGACTGTTTTCGGTGGTGTTCTTCCGGTACGACGTGTGCGACATCGATTTCTACACCGAGGCCACCGTCGGTATCGCGGTCCGGCCCGCGCGCCACGGCGGCCTGGGAACCGTCGACGCCCTGACGGCGCTGGCCAACGACTCGATGCACGCCTACGTCCTGTCGTTGCCGGTCAACACTGAGATCGCGCAGGTACGTGGTCATGATGGTTACGGCTTTCCGAAGTGGGTCACCGACATCGACGTCGACATAGACCACCGGCGGGTGACCGGACGAGTGGCCAACGACGACGGTGGCACCGACATCGCGCTGACGGTGCCCACCCCGCAACAGAAGACGTTTCCCAGCGGCACCAATGTGTCCACGCTGGTCTCCTACACGCAGCTCGAAGGTGCCTGGCACGCGACACTCAGCCAGACCAACACTCTGTCGGCGGGCAGCAAGCTGCTGCCCAGGGATGTGAACCTCGAGTTGGGGTCGGGCCGTCTGGCCGACGATGTGCGCTCTCTGGCGCCCATCAAGCCGCTGCGACTGGACGTGGCCACCGAGTGCCAGAACGCGCTGCACATTCCCGTCCCGGTGTCCGTCCCCGCGAAATGAGGAGCCCAGTGGTCACCCCAACCATCACCCGTCGCATCGACGCGAACCGACTCGACGCCCTGACCCGGCGGGTGCAGGCAGCCGATCCCGAAGCTGTCCTCGAGGTCACCAACGCCATGACCGGCGGGGTGCTCAGTGCCGTTCCGCATTGCACGCCTGCCGACGTGGTTGCCGCCGCGCACCGCGCCCGCACGGTGCAGAAAGCCTGGGCCGCACGACCGGTCGACGAACGCGCCGCAGTGCTGATGCGTTTCCACGACCTCGTGCTCGCCCGCCAGGACGAGGTCCTCGACCTCATCCAGCTCGAGAACGGCAAAGCGCGGCGCCACGCGTTCGAAGAGATCCTCGACGTGTGCCTGGCGTCCCGTTACTACGCCAACACCGCCGCAAAGTACCTGCGCCCCAAGCGTCGCCGCGGAGTGCAATTGGCGCTGACCAGAGTCTGGGAACTTCATCACCCCAAGGGGCTGGTCGGGATCATCTGTCCGTGGAACTACCCGCTCACCCTGGGCATCAGCGACGCGCTACCCGCGATCGTCGCCGGCAACGCGGTGCTCACCAAACCCGACGTGCAGACCCCGTATGCCGCGCTGTGGGCGGTCGAACTGCTCGAAGAGGCCGGAATGCCGTCCGGCTTGGTGCAGGTGGTCACCGGCAGGGGAGCCGAGCTGGGTACGCCGATCATCGAGAATTCCGATCTCCTCATGTTCACCGGCTCCACCGCCGTCGGCCGCACGGTCGCCGCCCAAGCAGGCGAGAACCTCATCGACTGCTCGATGGAGCTCGGCGGCAAGAACGCGCTGCTCGTGCTCGATGACGCCGACATCGACAAAGCGGTCGCCGGGGCCGTGCGAGCGAGCTTTTCCAATACCGGACAGCTGTGTATCTCCATGGAACGCATCTACATTCCGGATGTCCTGTGGGATGAGTTCACCACCAAGTTCGCCGCGGCGACAACGGCGATGAATCTGTCCGCCGACATCGACTACTCCGGCGACATGGGCTCGCTGGTCTCGCGGAAACAGCTCGACACCGTCGTCAGCCATGTCGAGGACGCCGTCGCCAAGGGGGCGCGCGTGCTCGCCGGCGGTCGAGCACGACCCGACTTAGGGCCGTTCTTCTACGAACCGACCGTCCTCACCGATGTCGACGACACGATGACGGTCTACGACCACGAAACCTTCGGGCCGCTGGTCTCGGTGTACCGCGTTGCCGACGAGGAAGAAGCCATCGCTCAGGCCAACGCCAGCGAGTACGGACTCAACTTCAGTGTCTGGACCTCAGACGAGCAGCGCGGCTACCGCGTGGCAGCCCGGCTGCACGCCGGCACGGTCAACGTCAACGACGCCTACGCCGCGGCCTGGGGATCGATGGACGCCCCGATGGGCGGAATGAAAGCCTCCGGACTCGGCCGCCGCCACGGCGAACACGGCATCGTCAAATACACCGAGTCCCAGACCATCGCCATCGAACGGCTGCTGCCGGTCGGCGCCCCCGACGGTATGAACCCCGCCCGCTACGCCCAGGTGGCGTCGCTGGCGCTGCGCCTACTCAGGCGCGTACCCGGCCTGAAATAGCAAACGTCCACCGCCACAATACAACTCACCGAAGCTGAGGATCCCGATGCACACCGTCCTGGGAGCCAACGGCCAGATCGCCGAAGAGCTCACCCGCTACCTCCACGACAACATCACCCACGACCTGCGGCTCGTCAGCAGAAACCCGAGAAAGGTCCACGACACCGACCAACTCGTCGCCGCCAACTTGTTGGACGCCGACGCCACCGCCGACGCGGTCAAAGGCAGCGACATCGCCTACCTGACCGTCGGGCTGCCCATCGACTCCACACTGTGGGAACAGCAATTCCCGGTCATGATGGCCAACACGATCGCCGCTTGCCAGAAGCACGACACCAAACTCGTCTTCTTCGACAACACCTACATGTACCCGCGCACCTCCACCCCGCAGGTCGAGAACACCGAGTTTTGTCCCGTCGGCCGCAAGGCGACCGTGCGTGCCCGCATCGCCGACATGCTCCTCGAGCAGATGCGCCGCGAGACGATCGAGGCCGTCATCTGTCGGGCACCGGAGTTCTACGGACCCGGCAAAACCCAGAGCCTCACCAACTCCGCGATCTTCGACCGGATCAGGCAGGGCAAACGACCGCTGGTGCCGGTCAGCGCGCACACCAAACGCACGCTGATCTGGACACCGGATGCCAGCTGCGGCATGGGACTGATCGGCAACACCCCCGACGCCTACGGGCACACCTGGCACCTCCCGGTCGACCCACAGCGGCTCACCTATCAGGAAATGGTCGCGATCGCCGACGAGGTGACCGACCGCGACATCAACTACATCACCATCCCGGAGAAACTCTTCGCGCTCGGCGGCCTGCTCAACCAGTCTGTGAAGGAAGCCTCCGAACTGTTGCCACGCTACCGCGACGACAACATCTTCGACTCGACGAAATTCGCCACCCGATTCCCCGACTTCGCGGTCACGACATACCGCCAGGGCATCACTCAACTCCTCACCGAGAAATCAAACAAGTGAACTGGTGAACGTCTGTGCCGACGCCTCGGTCAGGTATACGAATCGTGTACGCCTACAGCCGATGTGGGAACTTCGCAGAAGCGCAGAACGGCGCTCGGTCGGCATCGCCGCGGGCGACGCTTCCTTTAAAGCCATTTGCCGGACATGAGTGCGTTGACGCCGAGCCCGTAGCTGTATGTACTCGGGTCAGCTCGAAGGAACTGCGCACTGAGGGTCGAACGTACCCCGCGAACACCCTTCGCTGGAGTCAGCTCTGAGCGAAGACCGTTGCGATTACCGCGTAAGCGAGTAATCATGTAATCACTAATCAGAGGAGTGATCATGATCAAGCAACAGGGTCGTGGCGGAGGACGTCGCGGCGGGTGGCAGCAGGCCGAACTCCCCGACGCGAGCGACGCCCGGGCGTGGTTCGTCGGTCGCCTGCCCGACGACTGGTTCGACGGCGCCCCCGAGGTAGTCGTCGATCGCGACGAGATCACCGTCGTTGGAACGCTGGCGGCCCCCGATGCCGACGGTGACGGCACAGCGGCCGCCCAGGGTCGAGCGTCGCGGTTCCGTGAGGACACGCGCACGCAGCGAATGGCCATCGCCGACGAGGCGCAGGCACGCTACGGGCGCACGGTGTCGTGGGGTGTGCGGATCAATGATCAGCGAATCATGTTCACGCACTTGGCCGTTCCGGTGATGACGCGTCTTCGACAGTCCGAGCGGCAGGTCCTCGACACACTCGTGGACGCGGGCGTCGCGCGTTCGCGCGCCGACGCGGTGGCGTGGTCGGTCAAGCTGGTAGGTGAACACACCGAGGCCTGGCTCGCCGAACTGCGGCAGGCGATGGACTCCGTGGACACCCTGCGAGCCCAGGGGCCGCAGATCTGAGTCACTGACGGCCCCTTGGGCCTTGCAGTGCAGGACCATAGAGCGCCAGCGGCACATCGCCAGCAGCTGCCCTGGTAGCGGGTCAGTGATGTCGGGGGAGGTGCAGCACGTGGCGCCTCATCGGCACGCCGATGAGGGCCGAGGCGATCACGTCTGCGGTGCCGTCGGTGACGGCGCATTCGGCCGCCAGGCGTACTGGCCTGGTATCCCTGCATATTCCATCACTGCATAATGCGGTTGCAGCGCCGTGCGATTCGCTGCGAGTCTTGTCGTGTGGAAGCTATTGCGTCGAAGGAGAAGAACCAGCCAGCACCGCCGCATTTGGTCTTCGATGACCTTGTCAGCCCGAACAGGCAGCCGTCACGCCCATGGCTGCATCTGTACGACGACGAGGTTGCGCCGACGGTCCTCGAAGCGGCGCGACCCAGGCGGGTGGTGTGGTCGTCGTTGTGGACGAAGCGACCGGATGCTCAAGTGGTCTTCGATCTGAGCGACGGGCGTAGTGGTACCAATCTCCGGTGGACGCTGCTCATCGAGCAGCCTGCACCGGATGATCGCCAACTGCGTCACCTATGCCAACGCATCGGCAACCTGATCAACGCCAACCTGCGTTATACGTACGGCCAGTAGCGTCAGCCACGAGAGTCAGTCGTAGAACGACTGGCTACCGTATCGGTCGGCAGGTAAGGGCAGCGTGGACAGGTGAGTGCATCGGATAACTAGCAGGCAGTTACTTGACATAATGTATCTTATCGGCGAATTGTAGGGACGCGTCGCGGAGCAGACAAGTCGGCTAGATCCTTAGGGTCCTGAGCGACTGTCCAGGGCTCGTTGGATGTTCTCAGGGCTTGTTGGATGTTCTTCCTTGGATGTTCCGGTGACTGTGCAGGTTCCGGACGCATGTCGGTTGTCGTTCGTCGAAGCCGGCTGCGATGGCCGTGTGCGTGTCTGTAGATGCCGTGCCCGCGAACGATGCCAACCCATAGGCTCCGGCCCGCATGGATAGGTTGCTCGGTCTCGCCCACTGGCGTCGTAGTCCGATCTCAAAACGTCACATGTGACGAAAGTCGAGGGACAACCCAGAGGCTCCTGTAGGCGCCAATTACGGAGATCAAGGCCGTCCGTCGTCGCGGTCGGACAAACGCTCTGGTTGTGGGCGCAGGAATGTGTTCTGTGCGTGCACTTCACCCCACGTTTTTCGGCCGAATCGGTAATCTGCGCATACGTCCATTCAGCTGGGTACATGGCCGAACACATGGAGGGATGCTGCTTGACCGTTCTATTCCGCGCTGCGGACATACCCATGTCGGAACGCCACGAGGCCACGCTGGAGGCGATCTCCGGCGCTGCCTGGCCCACCACGGTCACACTTGATGACGGAACCTCGCCGCATGGCGAGGTGTCGGTGACCTCCTTCGGGCGCGCGTCGATACTGCGACTCGAGATGGCCGGGATGCACGCAACCCGCAGCGCCACGCAGATCCGAACCGGCCGCTCCGACCACGTATCGATCGCAGTTCAAGAAAAGGGTCACCACGCCCACGAGCAACACGGCCACCAAGTCGTGGTAGGGCCAGGTCAGTTGTCGCTCAATGATCTCGATTCGCCCTTCACGATGGGCTGGTCGGGTCGAGCAGCCAACCAAGCCCTGTGGATGCCCGTCGACGACCTCGGACTACCCCACCACGTCGTTCTGCAAGGCGGCATGCGCTTGGCGTCAAGTCCCATCCATGACCTGGTCAGCGCGCAGATACTCAACCTGACGGCCGCCGGCGATTCTCTCGCCGAAAGCGCCCACGCCGAACAGATCGGTGAGACGACAATCGACCTCATTCGGGCACTGCTGGCCTCGGCCTACGACGGTGACTACGCTCGGGGTCCCATGGCTGAGGTATTGCTGCCACGGATCCGTGGATACATCGATCAGCATCTCAGCGACCCGTCTCTCTCACCGAACTCCATCGCTCACGCGCACGGAATCTCTGTACGAAAGCTGTTCTCGCTCTACAGCGCAGCTGACATCAGCCTCGAACAATCGATCATCACACGCAGGCTCAGAGGCGCCCACGCCGACCTCGACCGACCCGAAACTCGAAGGCAGTCAATCGCTTCCATCGCCCAACAGTGGGGCTTCAGCAATCCCTCCCACTTCAGTCGCCGGTTTCGTGAAATGTATGGGATGACCCCGATCGCCTGGCGAAACATGGCCGCTCATCAGCGCAAGCCCGTCGATGTCTGAGCGGGCCACCCCGCCCGGCATCGCCGACCGCTTCACGCTGACCGGTACGCACCGCGACCGTCCCGACCTGTCGGTCGAACACTGGGCGTTGGGATTCGACACGTACCTGACGCTTCTGAGCTACGACGGCATCGCCATGGCATCGCTTCCTCATCTCGAGCGAGCAGCGAAGGGTCACCTGCGGCAGGTGTCGGTGGCGGTTCTCGCCGCGGGTGATTGGTGGCTGAGAATCGACGGCCGTTCGCAACTCATCGGGTCGGACAGTCCGACGTTGGTGGTCGTCAACCACCAACGGCCGCTGGATTTCCGCAACAACCGGCGCGGATCCATCGTGGCGTTGCACACCCTGTCAGCAAGGCTGATGCTCAGCGAAAACACCATTGACCGCGCGATCACTCACCTCGGTCCTTCAGTTGCGCTGTACCCGTTGGCTGTCACGCAGATCCAACATCTGGGAATGCTGGCTCGCACGGCACCGGCACTACTGCCCGAACTCAATGTGCCCACGGTGGCCCTGATCCGCTCGCTGCTTCTGAATGCAGCCGCGACGGGAGGTTCCCCCTCAGAGAGCAATCTCGTGGCTGTGATCGAGAAATACATCGATGACAACATCCGCGACTCGTCCATGTCGCCGGCCGCGATCGCAGCGGCGCACCACATCTCGGTGCGGCAGCTGTACAAGATCTGGCCCGCCGACAACACGACGGTCTCGTCCTACATCACCCGTCGTCGTGTTGAGTCTGCCTGCGCCGCTTTGGTGTCCGAGCCGCACCTCTCGATAGCCGCTCTCGCTCACCAGCACGGCTTCGTCGACCCCACCCACTTCGCACGCCGGTTCCGCGAGGCGTACGGCACGACGCCCAGTCGCTTCCGCGCAGGCGACCGCCGGACCCAGCTCCCCCGCTAGCGAACCGGTTGTCGAGGTCTTCCCCCGGGGCACTCAGCTCGCTGCGGCCGATCTGGTTGCGGGTGATCGACGCCCCTCCGCCCGAACCTCTCGGTGCTCCGGTCGCCGACAGCCCTTAGATGGCCTAACATTCCTACGACTCGAGGGTACATAGCGCACGCCTGCATCATTGCGGGCGACGCCCCTCACATGACAACGCCGTTGGGACAAGGGGATCGAACTGATGCAGGATTTGACGAGGCGAGGGTTCCTCGGATTTGCCGGCGCTTCCGTGGCGGGTGCGGTGGGTCTCGTAACGGCCCAGACCGGCTCTGCGTCACTGCTTCCGGGAACCCGCTCGCCCCGCGTCGACCCGACCGTGTGGCGTGAATACGGCGAACCATTGGTACGCCCGACCGGCGTCGGGATCCTGCAGGGCAAGTCCGTTGCGGTGAAGGATCTCTACACGATAAAGGGACACCGGGTCGGCGCGGGCAACGAGCAATGGTTGCGAGAATCACAGCCCTCGAGGACGACGGCGCGCTCGGTGGCAGCGCTACTGGCGGCGGGTGCGTCTGTCGCAGGCATCAGTCGCACAGACGAGTTCGCATACAGTTTGGCCGGTACCAACGGCCACTACGGAACTCCGCCCAATCCGAAAGCGTCGAACCGCATTCCGGGCGGCTCCTCGTCGGGTTCGGCGAGTGCGGTCGCGCTCGGCCAGGCGACCATCGGGTTGGGCACCGACACCGGCGGATCGATCCGAATCCCGTCGTCGTACCAGGGTCTGTATGGAATCCGCACGACCCACGGTGCGGTGTCCCGTGACGGTCTCCTGCCCCTCGCGCCATCGTTCGACACCGTGGGGTGGATGACCCGTTCGCGGGCCGACCTGGTCGCGACCACGAGCGTGCTCATGCCCGGACTCCCCTCGCGCGTCGACTTCCCGATCACCTACTCCGACGACATCATCGACCTCGCGAGTCCCGACGTGGCCGCCGCCGTGCGAGCCGGGATCAAGCGGCTGGGCAGCCAGATGCCGCTGCGCGCGATCCGGTTCGATACGGCTGTGCTGCCTCTGTGGGTCAAGGCATTTCAGACTCGGCAAGGGTGGGAGGCATGGCGGGCTCACGGTGAATGGGTGTCGCGGCACTGGGATTCGCTCAACCCCGACGTCCGATCGAGGTTCGAGACTGCCTCGAAGGTCACCGCATCCGACCTGGCCGCAGCCGACCGGACACTTGCCACAGCGCGCAACCGGATCAACAGCGCGCTCGGTGAGACGATCCTGCTGCTGCCGTCTGCGTCGTCGACCGCTCCCACCCGCGCGAGTGCGGCCCTTGGCGGCTCGGTCATCGAGGACACTCGAGCACGCACGTTCCAGCTGACATGTCTTGCCGGAATCACCGGTCGTCCCGCGGTGAGCAATCCACTCCCTGTTGGTGGACCACCGGTGGGTCTCTGCGCGGTCGGACCCCGTGGCTCCGACCTCGCCTTGGCGACACTTCCGGTCGTCTGAGAACGGGCGGCGCGATCCGACGCCGCCCGCGGCCGCATGAATGATGTTCATCAGAACGTCCGGGTAGATGTCGGTGGCGAATCCGCCATCCTTTACCCCCGCCGACTGCCCCACCGGGGTCACGTTTCCTTTGACGAGCTCCAAGGAGATGCGCGGCTGTAGCCGCCCGTCAGTCACCGCGAAATTGTGGCCGACGCCTTGTGGAGTGCCACCTGGGTTGATCGTCGGCGTGGATTTCTGGGTTGGTGGCTGCCGGACACATGAGGGAGAGTGGTCCTATGTCTCACAACGAGTCACGCATCGACCGGTCGTCGATAGCAGACATGGTCGCGCAGACCACCGGCCAGGCGATTCGTGCTGCACGCGCCTACGACTTCGAGGCGTTCGATGCCACCGCCGACCTGCTTGCGTTGCACCCCGAGTCGCGTGAGGTGCATGCGCTCATGCTGCGGGAACTACTCGAGACCGCCTTCCCAGATGGGCTCACCGGCGACGATGTGTCCGAGGTGATGACGACCACGAGCCGGGCTGTCGCCTCATGGAATTCTGCCATCAGTCCCGCATCTCTGGCGCTGGTGCTGACCGGGGCGTTGGGAGTGGGCGACACAGCTGACTCCCATGCGCTGTCGTCCGCCGGCCTCTTGGACACCGAGACCACCGCCGCTGCACTTTTGGTCATCGCCGACCTCGCCGCGCGGGCCGAGGTCGACCCGGCAGCGTACTTGACCCGGGCTGTGGAGGAGATCCGTCGCGCCCAGACGATGGAGATGCCTTGATCTGTGGTGACCCGCAGTTGTCAACCGGGTTGGCCCACCAGCCTGACTAGAGCACCCGCGCTGTCATTCGCCGGCAACGCGGACCACGATTTTGCCCCGCACGTGACCGGACTGGCTGCTCTCGTGGGCACCGGCGGCATCGGCCAGGTCGAACACCTCGGCGATCTCCGGCTTGAGGTCGCCGGTGTCGCCGAGACGGGCCAGCGCCGCGAGGTCGGCGGAGTCGGGCCGCACCCAGACGTAGTGACCGCCGAAGTCGTCCCGCGCGCGTGCGTCGGTGATCGAGGCGACCGTCCCGCCGTCCCGCAGCACATCTGGCACCGAGTCGAGTGCGTCGCCACCGACGTAGTCGAGGACGACGTCGACGCCGTCGGGTGCGAGTGCACGCACCCGGTCGGCCAGACCCTCCCCATATGTGGTGGGCTCGGCCCCGAGGGTCCGGAGATAGTCGTGATTGGATTCTGAGGCGGTGCCGATCACTCGTGCGCCGAGAGCGCGAGCGACCTGGACCGCGAAGGATCCGACGCCGCCCGCGGCGGCATGGACCAACACTGTGTGGTCTGCCTGGACTCCCGCCCGGCGAATGGTCTGATACGCCGTGAGGCCTGCGAGGGGAACAGCGGCAGCCTCCTCGAACGACCAGCTCGACGGTTTGTGGGCGAGAGTGCGCACCGGTGCGGCGACCAGCTCGGCGAAGGTTCCGCCCGCCACTTCCCCTCCGACGACGTCTTTCCGGACATAACCGAACACCTCGTCCCCGACCTTGAACTCAGGCGTGTCCAGGCCGACCTGTTCAACCACACCCGCGACATCCCAGCCCGGGACCACTGGGAAAACGGTGTCCATGATCTCGGCGAGGTACCCCTCGCGGACCTTCCAGTCCACCGGATTGACACTCGAGGCCCGGACGCGGACCAGCACGGAGTCGGGGCCGACCTTGGGCGTGGGGAGGTCGGTCAGTTGCAGGACATCAGGACCGCCGAAGCGGTCGTAGGTGATAGCTCGCATGGTGGCACCAACGGGTGTCTCGACGGAATGATTCCAACAGCACTGTGACTTCTGCCGGCGTCAGATCGTGACGATCGTGATGCGCGCCCGCCATCCGGCGGGAGAGGGACGTGGTCCGACGCGGCAACGACCAGTGCAAATCCAGGCCCAAAGCTGCGGGACGGAGCCCGGTCGCGGAATGAAAGATATTGTCCCGTAGTGTATTCACCCGTGAATCTCGCTGCTGCCGATGCCATCGTGACCGACTCCACTGCCCGCGCCTGCGTGTGGTGCTCATCCAGCGACGACATCGCAGAACTCCGCGGCGAACCGCGGTGCGGGCGCTGCCGAGAGGCAGAACAGATCATCGCGGCGGCCCGTGAGTTCGTCGGCTTCTATGGTCTACGACCCTTGGGCGCGTCATTGACGTCCGATGACGACGAAGAACGCGAACACCGGGTGGCGGCTCGTGAAGCCTGGGCAGTGCTGAACCGGACCCGCACACAGCCCCCGCTGCGCGCCCGGTCCGGGCAGCGCGGCATCGCACGATCCGCATCCACCACCGCAAGGACAGGCGGACACACGACAGCCCCCAAGGCCAAGAACGCCGTGTCCGGAAACGCCCGGCCGGCGGATGTCTCCCGACCCGACCGCGAGGAACTCATGAGCCGCGCCCAGTCGTTGCTGGGGCAGCTGACCGAGATCGAGGAACGGCTGGCCGTCGCGCAGGCTGACCCCGGCCTGAGCGGCAAGGCGAAGGTGTCCGACTTGACCGCCAAGCGCGATTCGGTGCTGCGTACGCTGGCCGCATTGGAAAAGGCCAAGCGGGCCCTGGAGCCTGCCTGACATTTCGCGCGCCAGGACCGTTGTGTTCTCACCGCCACAGCGACACGATCAGGACGAGAATGAGCAGCTTCAGGGCCCAGTCCCCCAGGTGTACTGCTGCTGCTGATATCGCAGCTCCCTCGTGGAACACCGCGCCGGCGAGCAGCACGAGCGGAATGAGGAACAGCCCCGCAGCGAGCAACAGTACGCCGGTGAAATCCGGATCGAGTTGCGCGACCAGGCCGGCGACGAGCACCACGAGCACAGCGTTTCGGGCCAGTTCGACGACCGGCGTCGCCCAGGTCGGCCGGTGAACCTCGGCCGCAGCCGGTGCGCCCAGAACGCTGTAGTACAGCGCGCGCGCTCGCCACGAATGCGGCGACGACCGCGACTACGCACGCCCATACGTTGACGTTGCTCATGCCTCATCCGATCGTGTGTGTGCGAAGTCTGACCACGCCACCTGACGAAACTCATCGCCGGCCCCCTGGCGGCGGCGCCGCCGCGAACAGCCGGTGGGCCCCGACCAACCACGAGAATGGTGCTCGCCTCGACGAGAGCCGCGTCGACGAGCGACTGGCGGTCGGGGAAATGGCGGTGCAGGGTGCTGCGGCTGACGTCGGCACGCACGGCGATGTCGCCGAGGGCCTGTGTCAATCTAGAACTCGTATGCACCACTCCGGAGGGCCTGTCCGATGACGACTTCGATATCCACAGCCGATCCCGGGCAGACCCCAGACATGCCGATGCGCGCCAAACTGGCGATCCTCTGGTCGTACATGCGCCCGAACCGCGGGCTCCTCGCGCTGGGTGTCTTCCTCGGATTACTCGCTACCGCAGCCGAACTCGCAACCCCCCTGGTCACCAAGTGGGTACTCGACGGGCTGGCGGTCTCGGAATCGCTGGCGGCGCCGATCACCGTCCTGGCCGTTCTGCTCGTCGCCCCATCCGTGATCAGTCTGATCCAGACGATCATGCTGGGCACACTGGCCGAACGCATCATCCTGGCCACCCGGACCGGCCTGATCGGTCACCTCCTTCGTGTCGAGATCCCCGAACTCGGCCGGAGACCGAGCGGCGAGTTGGTAGCGCGCGTCACCTCCGACACCCTGCTGATCCGTGAAGCGACGACATCGAGCATCGTCAACGGTGTCAACGGCTCGGTCGGGATGGTCGGGGCGCTCGTTCTCATGGCGGTTCTGGACCTCCCGCTGTTCGCGACCACGATTGCCGTCGTCATCATGGTCGGTGCCGCCGCAGCAGTGCTGATGCCCGGACTGGCCAAGGCGCAGCAAGACGCGCAAGCCGAGATCGGTTTCCTCGGTGGCCGATTGGAGGGCGTCCTCCGCTCGATCCGCACGGTCAAGGCAAGTCGCGCCGAGGCGCGAGAATCCGCCCGGATCGGCGAATTCGCGCACCGCTCGGCGAGCAAGGGTATCCGGGCCGTCCGCATCGAGGCCTGGGCGTGGACGATCACCGGCGGCGGAATCAATCTGGCGGTGATGATCGTCCTGGCGTTCGGCGCCTGGCGTGTCGCGGACGGTTCGATGAGCGTCAGCACCCTGATCGCTTTCCTGCTCTATGCATTTCAGCTGATGATGCCGGTCTCGCTGCTGACCATGAGTGTCACTGCGCTGCAGTCGGGGCTGGCCGCCGCCGCGCGAATCTCCGAGATCTCCGACCTCCGAACGGAATCTGACGATGCGGTGATCGGATCTTCACCGGCGCACGTCGACCGGACCGCCGCCGCGCTCGAACTCCACGACGTGGTGTACCGCTACGCGCCCGACGCCCCAGCCGCGCTCAACGGCATCGATTTGGTGATTCCGCGCCGCGGGCACACCGCCATCGTCGGACCGTCGGGCGCCGGGAAGACGACCATCTTCTCCCTCTTCCTGAAGTTCCTACGGCCCGATCGGGGAGAGATCCTGCTCGACGGCCGGCCGCTGGACCAGTGGACACTCAACGACTTGCGCGCCCGTATCGCCTACGTCGAACAGGACACCCCGCTCGTTCCAGGGACGGTGCGCGACAACCTGGTCTACGCGGCACCCGAGGCCTCCGACGACGACGTGTGGCGTGCCCTGGCGGCCGTGCGGATGGATGACCGGGTCCGCTCCATGCCCGATGGTCTCCTGACCGATGTCACCGCATCCACGCTGTCCGGCGGGGAACGGCAACGAATCGCACTCGCCCGAGCACTGGTCGTCGACCCCGAACTCCTCCTTCTCGACGAGGTGACCGCCCAACTCGACGGGCTCACCGAGGCGTCGGTGGCCGACGGCATCCGACGACAAGCGGCCCGCGGAGCAGTCGTCACCATCGCCCATCGGCTCTCCACCATCATGGACGCCGATCAGATCGTGGTCCTCGAAGCCGGACGGGTGCGTGCGGTCGGCAACCATCGGAGCCTGCTCGCCACCGACGAGCTCTATCGGGAACTGGTGGCCGCCATGCGTATCGACACGGACGTCGACCCCGCCGAAGCCGGTTGAATCGACACTCGCCCACCCGGATGTGCCCGGGTGGGCGAGGTCGGCTCAGAACCTGCCGGCCACCACGTTGGTGGTCTGGACTCGCGCGCGGCAGTCGCCGTCGGTGAACCGGACCCGGACGAACACCTCGTCGGCGCCGTCCCGGTCCTCGTCGAGAACCGAACTGGGAACCACGAACTGGCGGAGGTATTCGAGTCCACGGTCGGACGCCCGCAAGAATCCGTCGGTACCCACTGATGTGCCCGGGAAGTTGCGATCGTAGAGGTACTGCTCCTTCCCGTCGTCTCCCAGCACGATGTAGTGCATGCCACCGCAGCCCCGATCGTTGATGTGCGTGACGAATCCGACTGCGTCCGCCCGGGTCATCGGGTACAGACCCTGGATGATGATGCGGTTCTTGCCGGCGCCGGTGATGTTCTGATCGACGATCGTCAGCGTCGCGCCCGGGGTGCGGGCGGGTGCTGCCGATGCAGTCGTCACGAGAGGTGCCGCCACACCGACGGCTGCGGCGATCGCTGTCACCGCACCGAGGCGCGTGATGACCGTGCTGCGTCTGCGAGGAGCGTTCACGACCGCACCGCCTCGACCACCCGGTACTTCCAGTCGATCGAGATCCCGCCGGGCACCGGCTGCTGGTGGGACTCGGCGAGCGTGATCAGGTCGGCTCGCAGTGCCTGCCTGCCGTCCTCGTCGAGTTTCGACGCGGCGGCGAACGTCGGGCCGTAGTAGCCCAGGAACAGGTCCGCGAACGCGGCCGCGTCCACGAATCGAACGGTCAGCGCCTCGGTGTGCGAACCGACCGATTGCACGCGATCACCGAACAACGACGCGACGTAGTCCTGATCGCCCCATCGAGTGGCGGGACGTGCGCCGGGAGGCGGGGTCACGTGGCGGCCGACGGTGGCGAGCATTCCGCCGACGAAGCCGTCCGCGGTCCAGCTGGTGACCACGATCCTCCCTCCCGGTCGGACGACGCGGGTCAGTTCACGCGCGGCCAGTTCGTGATCGGCGGCGAACATGATGCCGATCGTCGAGATGCCGGTGTCGAATACCGCGTTGCCGAACGGCAAGACCTCCGCCGGGGCTTCGACGAACTCGACGTCGAGATGCTCTGCGTCGGCACGGGTGCGGGCGATGTCGAGAAGCGCCGGCACATAGTCGATCGCGGTGACGTCGCCGCCCTGCCGAGCCGCGGCGAGTGCGGAATGACCGGTGCCGGTCGCGACGTCGAGGACCCGGTCACCGGGAATGACCGACGCCGCGGTCACGGTCGCTTCGTTGACCGGCACGGTCAGCGCGGCGATACGGTTGTAATCGCCGCTGCTCCAGACCTTCTGCTGCTTGTCGCGCAACGAGACGAGGTCCGGGGTGATGGATGTCGTCATTGGATTGTCCATTCTGTGTGTGGGACGACTTGACGTCGGTGACCGATTCGGTACCGGCGCACTGACAACAGTCGGTCACCGGGTGTAGGGGCGACATCGGTGAGGACCTCCCATCTTTCGTCGAGCGTCCTGTACATGAATGGGTAGACCCACCTATTCGACCGTTCCGCGGCCTACACTCGGACGGTGCGTTTGTTGGAGAGAGCCGAGCAGTTGTCGCAGATCAGGGCGGCATTCGCCCGGTTTCCGACCGGCTCGGCATTCTCGGTCGCCGGCGAGAGCGGCGCGGGCAAGACGGCGCTGGTCACCCAGGTGTGTGCGACCGCCCGCGATGTGCGGGTTCTCCGAGTGGCTTGCGATCCGCTCGACACCCCGCGCCCCCTCGGACCCGTCAAAGATCTCGGTATCGGCCTCGAGCCGATGACGCTGGCCGAGGTCTGCGAAGCAACCTTCGCCCATCTCGGTGCCGAACCGTCACTGCTGGTGGTGGAAGATCTGCACTGGGTCGACGCGGCGTCGACCGATGTGCTGCGGTTCCTGTGCCGTCGTATCGAGTCGATGCCCTTGGTCCTGCTCCTGACACATCGAGACCTCGAACCGCAGGCATCGGCGCGTGCGCTCCTCGCCGAGGACGTGTGCCGCATCGAGTTGCCGCCGCTCAGCGTCGCGGCGATCGCCGAGTTGGTCGAGGGTACGGGTCTCGATCCCACGCTGGTGCACGCCGCGACCGGTGGCAATCCGTACTTCGCGACCGAGGTCTCCCGCGAACCAGACCTGCCGATCCCCTCGTCGGTGCGTGACGCCGTGCTGGCGCGGACGACGAAGGTCAGCGCGACAGACTTCGAAGCACTCCAGCTGATAGCGGCGTCCCCGGAACGCGTCGCCGACACCGCGTTGCCCGTCCTGGGGATCGACTACCCCACGCTCCAGCGTCTCGCCGACACCGGACTCCTGGAGTGGCGATCCGATGGCATCGTCTTTCGACATGAGTTGGCGCGCCGGGCAATCGAATCCACCATCCCACCGGGCGGGGTCGCACACCTGCATGCACAGCTGCTGGAGGCGCTCGAGCAGTTGGGCACCGTGCACCCGTCCGTGTTGACCCATCACGCCGTTGCCGCCCGAGACTCGGGTCGTGCCATCCGATATGCCGTCGCGGCGGCAGAGGACGCCATCCGCGGCGGTGCGCACACGGAAGCCGTGGCGTACTACGAGATCGCGAAGCGGCACCAGGGCAACGCCTCGGCGCGCGAGCGTGCGGAGTTGCTGCTGGCGCTGGCCAACGAGCAGTACATGGTCAGCCGACTCCGAGATGCGATAGCCACTGTCAACGAGACGTTCCCGCTGTGGACGGAACTGGGCGACGACACCGGTGTGGCGACAGCTCATGTCGCCGTCGGTGTCTATGAGTACTACAGTGCGCACCGGCAACGCGCCGAGTCACACCTGACCCGTGCGGCAGAGATCGCGTACGGCACCGGGGCGACCACGGTGTACAGCCAGGCCCAGATCCAGCGCGCCTTTCTGGCGTTCATGCGGGGCGACGTGTCGGGGACCGCGACCCTGTTGGCCGACACCACCTCCGCAACCGACGACGAACTGCGCCTGTGGAATCAGGTCGTCTCGGATTCGGCCGCCCTGTCCAGCGGCGAAGAACATTCGCGGACCAGGCTTCTCGCGCACATGGAAGCCGCTCGCACACTCGGTTTCGACGAACTCGCCTCGACCGTCTATTCGCAGGTGGCCAGCCTCGACGTCGAACAGGGCAGGTACCGTGCGGCCGACCGGATCCTCGACGCCGGTCTCCCGTTCACGGTCGAGCGCGACATCCAGATCTGTCGGCACTGGCAGACCGCGGTGCGGAGCCGACTGCAGCTGACGCGTGGCCACTGGAACGGTGCCCTCGAGGACGCCGGAGCTGTCATCGAAGCCGACGGGATGCCGATCGCCACGTTGTGGCCGCGCCTGGTCACGGCGCTGGTGCCGCTCCGGTGTGGCGCTCCGTTCGATGTCCACGAGATCGAGAAAGCGTGGACCCTGGCCGGTCAGATCGACGAACCCCTCCGGCGACTCGCGGTCCTGGCCGCTCTCGCGGAGATCAGCTGGATGACCGGTGCCGAGGATGCGCGGGTCGTCGCGGCGGACACTCTCGACGACGACGGAACCGAGTGGGCATCGGGAAGCGTCGCCGTCTGGCGGTCCCGACTGGGCATGTCGACCCAGACCGGTCCGATCGCGGAGCCGTATCAGTTGTCCATCGACGGCCGGCACGCCGACGCCGCCCGGTGGTGGACGGACGCCGGCGACCCGTTCTCGGCGGCGTTGTGCTGGATCGACTCCGACGATCCCGGACGCGGTGTGACGATGCTCGACGGTCTCGGCGCGGTGGGTACCGCAGATCGCGCGCGAGCGATGTTGCGCGAACGGGGCTGCGACACAGTCCCCCAGCGCCCCCGTTCGACAACCCGCGTGAACCCGGGTGGCCTGACGAACCGGCAACTGGAGGTCGCGCGTCTGGTGGCAGAGGGGTTGTCGAACACGGAGATCGCCCGGCGGTTGTACATCTCGTCGAAGACCGCGGACCATCACGTGTCGGCGGTGCTGTCCAAGCTGGGCATGACCTCGCGTCGCGAAATCCTCGCTCGGGGTGTGGAGTTGGGGCTGCGATAGTTCGAAGGCCCCGGTTGTTGCGAGAACTTGTATGACGTCGAACCCGGAATCCGGGCTCATCGTCATACAAATCGAGAAAAACAGTGGCGGCCCTCGTCGGACGGTGCTAGCGTCAGCCGCGCTGTCCGAGAACGGACAGCTCGAGACCTGGAGGTGTGTCGATGGTTGCCGTCGAGATCGCTGTCGTCGACAGCAGCATCCGAGCCATCCCCAATTCTCCAGCCCGTCTCCGACCCTCGTAATCTGTTCCCTCACAGGCGACTCTGTCGCAGCACTGGGGAACTTCCGGGGTCGCGGGCTCATACCCGAAGGTCTCCACAGTGAATTCTCCAGATCATTCGTCCTCCCCTATCGAGCTCACCAGCATCGGCTGGGACGAGCATTTCTCGACTCTGTTCGCCGATCACGCTGCCGACGATGATGTGCCTGCTCGCGTCGTGCGAGTGGATCGCGGCGGGTGCGACACCCTGACAGCAGCGGGTCCGGTCCGGGCCGTCCGCAGCTCCCACCACATCGGCGACCGCGAACTGGCCGTGTGCACCGGTGATTGGGTCGTGCTGCGCCGTGACGATGAGCGGGCCCAGGTCGTGGGCGTGCTGCCGCGGCGGACGGCGATCGCGCGCGCGAGCTCGGACCGGACTTCGGAACGGCAGGTGCTCGCCGCCAACGTCGACACGGTGATCATCGCGGTGTCGGTGGCGCACCGGGTGAACGTCGGCCGGATCGAGCGCCTGCTGACGCTGGCCTACGACGCCGGCACTCGACCGGTCATCGCGCTGACAAAGTCCGACCTGGTCGACGACACCCTCGCCGGCGAAGCCGCGGTCACCGCGGTCGCCCCGGGCGCCGAGATCGTGACGACGAGCACGGTCAGCGGCGTCGGTATCGATCTGCTCGCCTCGGCCATCACCGGTACCGCCGTTCTCCTGGGTTCTTCCGGTGCCGGCAAGTCGAGCCTGGCCAACGCGCTGCTTGGACGAGAGCACATGGCGGCCAGGCAGATTCGCTCGGTCGACGGCAAAGGCAGGCACACCACGGCGCACCGTGAGCTGCTGCCTCTCGCGGGGAGCAAGGTGCTCATCGACACCCCCGGTCTGCGCGGGATCGGGGTGCAGGATGTTGCGGACGCGGCCGGCCGGACCTTCGCCGAGATCGAAGAGTTGTCCCGCGACTGCGGATTCCGCGACTGCGAGCACCGCAGCGAGCCCAGATGCGCGGTGCAGGAGGCAATCCGAGAAGGCCGGCTCGATGCCGGTCGATTGGAGCGCTACCGCAAACTGCTACGCGAAAGCGAGTGGTCGGCGGCTCGGGGCGATGCCCGTCGGTCGAGTAAGCGAAACAAGAGGGACAAGGCCATCACGCGAGACATCCGCGCGATGTACCGGTTTCGGGACCGGCAGGGCTGAGGCGACCCAGCCGGCCAGTCGTCAGTCGTCGTCGCCGGGACCGTCCAGGTGTGCGAGGGCGGCCCGCGCGGCTTCGAGTTCCTGACTGAGCTCCTCGATGCGACGCTGGGCGGCGGATCGTGCGGACTCGATCACGGCGTCGACTGCCGCGATCGCGGTCTCGTCGTCCAGCTCTCGCATCGCTCGTGCCACGCGATCCGCCGTGACCTCGGCAGGTTTCCCCTGCTTTCGGGTCCCGTGCGCAACTGACACCGTCCAGGTGCTCTCCCCCGACGCGGTGATCGTGACGGTCGTCGGCGCGGTCGACGGCTTCGACTTTCGCGGCGGTTTGCTCGTCGCGGGTGGGGGCGTCGGCTCCACCGATTTCGGTTGTGTGTCCGTCGCGGGCCGTGACTTCTTGGGTGCGTCAGCGGGAATTGTCGGGGTCACAGCAGGTTTGGCGACCGGGGCGGGATCGTCCTGCGCGGGTGCCCGCTTCGGTGTGCGCCCGCGAGCGGCCGTCGTCGTGCCCGGCGCCGGCCGGTTCCGCCGCAATTCGTCGGCCTCGAA
The DNA here is from genome assembly GCF_000143885.2 of Gordonia sp. KTR9. Classification (NCBI taxonomy): domain Bacteria; kingdom Bacillati; phylum Actinomycetota; class Actinomycetes; order Mycobacteriales; family Gordoniaceae; genus Gordonia; species Gordonia sp. KTR9. Next base: position 2,895,057 of record NC_018581.1, on the reverse strand, counting down.
CGGTAACTGGTCGTCGATGCCTCTCGGGCTCACCGTCACCGTCGAACCGTCGATCGACACGACCCGCGCCGAGGCGCCGGCCTCCAGATTCAACGACGGCATCGCGTCGCGCAGATACACCGTGGCCCGTTTTCCGGAGGCGAGTGCGGCGGACAGCGACTCCAGATCTCCGGGCGTCAGTCCGGCTCTTGTCTGAGAACTCACCGAGACATTGTCGCACATGCGTGCGAACGGATGCCGCGGGATCGGGGCGGTCAGGTTGCGATCTCCGCAGCCTGAGCGGATTTCAAACCTACGGATAGATGACTGTTACGACTTCGTTATCTCGTGCATCGGTGCGGCGTCGACCGGCGGCACCGGGGGAATCCCGAACGTTCGCGGCCCTAATGTTCTCGGGGACGGTATCGGGTCATCGGAGGGAAATCTTGTGACGAAGGCGAGTACCACAGCAGATGTCTCGACAGGCGCGCGCGAAGTCCCGATAGCCGATCATGCTCGTGCCGGCGTGACGATCGCCGCGCTGCTGTGTGTCACCTCGGCGGCGACCTTTCTCACCCTCTTCCCCTGATTCGTTCGTCCCCAAGACTCCGAGTGGAAAGCACCACAAGTGCTCCTTGCCGGTGTGTCACCTGCGTCGACTGCGGTCCGCAGGTGGCACACACCACTTCGCCGATCGAGAGCCATCGCAAGGTCTGATCGTCAGCTCGCCCTCACGCGGGTCAATTGTTCAGAGACCTCCCACAGCCGTGTCGCCGCCCCGTGATCACGGAACGGCCCCCAGAGTGGATGCGCACCGGGTGGACCGCCCACGTTCCCCGGCCACTGGGGTCCGTAGAACGCACCGTCGGGCACCTCGGGCGTTGTGGCAGCCATCAGTGCTGGGAGAGAGCCGGTTTCGACCGTTCCGACCCCCAGGCCATGTCGCGACAACCACTCGATGATCCGCCGGCCGCCGGTTGACGCCGTCCTGCCGACCTCCGGCCTGGCCGCGAGAAGACTGGTCGGAGCGACCCCGGGATGCGAGATCGTGCTCGTCACATCCCAACCCGCGGCGTGGCTGCGGCGTCCGAGTTCGAGGCCGAACAGCGCACACGCGATCTTGGACTGACGGTATGCGCTCATCCCGTCGTAGTCGTGCTCCCAGTTCAGGTCGTCCCAGTGCATCGAGCCCCGCTTCGCGGCGATGCTCGTCTGCGACGTGACCCGCGCCTTTCCGGCACGGAGCACCGGCAGCAGCGCGACAGTGAGCGCGAAATGCCCGAGGTGATTGGTGCCGAACTGGACCTCGAATCCATCGGACGTGGTCATCCGTTCCGGCGGAGTCATCACACCGGCGTTGTTGACCAGGATGTTGATCGGTGTGCCGTCGGCGCGGAGCCGTGCGGCGAGCGCCTCGACGGAGGCCAGCTCGGACAGGTCGACGTGCTCGAGGGTGAGTGTGGCCGCGGGGTGTCGGTCGTGAATGCGCGTGGCGGCCGCCGCACCCTTGTTCGGATTGCGTACGGGCATGACCACTTCCGCACCGGCTCCGGCGAGGGCCGCCGCGATCTCCCAGCCGATCCCGTCGCTGGCGCCGGTCACCACCGCTCGTCGACCGGTGAGGTCCGGAAAGGTCAGGGTGTATCTGCTGCCTGGTGACATCTGAGCTCCTCGTCGGGCCGGGTTCGTTCGCACGTCTTCGAGTGTCGCGGCCGACCGCACCGTTAACCACGGCCTGTCGATCCGTGGCTGAGCGGTACCCGTGCACGGAACAATGGCCACATGATCGATCGACCCGGCCTCGCAGACTTTCTCCGGGTGAGGCGTGCCGCGCTGCAACCCGAGGACGTGGGACTGCCGCGTGGACAACGGCGTCGCACAGGTGGCCTCCGTCGCGAGGAGGTGGCGGCGTTGAGTCACATGTCCACCGACTACTACTCGCGACTCGAACGAGAGCGCGGCCCGCAGCCGTCGCCGCAGATGATCGCCGCCATCGCCCAGGGCTTGCACCTCTCGCGCGCGGAGCGAGACCATCTGTTCCTCCTCGCCGGCCACCGGCCGCCGATTGCGGGCTCCGACCGCGAGCACGTCGCCCCGGGCATGATGCGCATTTTCGACCGACTCGACGACACTCCGGCCGAGATCGTCACCGAACTCGGTGAAACGTTGCGCCAGAACCGTCTCGGGGTCGCCCTTGTCGGCGACCTCACGCGGTTCGACGGTCCCGCGCGAAGCATCGGCTATCGGTGGTTCACCGACGCCGGTTCTCGCCGGTTGCACCCTGCCGAGGACCATCAGTTCTACTCGCGGATGTACGTGTCGGGGCTCCGAGGAGTCATGGCGCTCCGTGGCCCTGATTCCTACGCGGCGTCACTGGCGGAACGACTCCGCGCCGAGAGCGAGGAGTTCCGCGACATCTGGGCACGGCACGAAGTGGGCATCGCACCTCGGGAGCTCAAGCGGTACGAGCACCCCGAGGTCGGGTTCCTGGAGCTGAGTTGCCAGATCCTCGTCGACCCGCGGTGTTCGCACTCACTCCTCGTCTACACCGCGACACCGGGTAGCGCGAGCGCGGAGAAGCTCCGGCTGCTCTCCGTCGTCGCCGCACCGACAGCGACCTGAGCGGTCGTCAGGGTAGCCGGGAGACCCCAGGGAGAGCGCTCAGAAGTCGAATCCACCGCCGAAGTCGCCGCCGCCGAAATCGCTTCCTCCACCGCCGAAGTCGCCGGAATCACCGCCTCCGGAATCGCCACCGCCGAAGTCGCCGGAGTCGCCGCCGCCCTCGAGCGCACCCGCTTCGGAACCGTCGCCGGCGCCGCTCTCGAATCCCTGCGCGTCGTAGGGCACGCCCGCCATCCCGGAGAACATCGCCGAGAACAAGAACATCGACCCGAGTCCCCAGGCGCCGGCCACCAGAGCCGGTTTCCACCACGGCTCCGAGTACCAACCGGCGGGAACCGGCCGACCCGCGACACGACCGCCGGGGTAGTAATTCGGGGTCTGCGCCGACGGATTCGGCGATGCCGCGACTTGTCGTCCCTCGAACTCCACGGTGCGATCCTCGGTGACCGCACCCGCACTCTTCTGACCGTCGAGTTCGGGAATGGCCGGTCCGGGGTCGAGATTCATCGCCGCGCGGGCGGCCCGGATGTAATAGAGACCCTCGATCGCGGTCTGCTTGGCCAGCCGGGCCTGCGTCGGCGAGTTGGCCTGCTCGATCTGGGACCCTGCCGCGGTGTAGCGCTCCCCCGCGTCGGCGAGCGCTTGCTTCGACGCCGGGCCGTCGCCGACCAGCATGAACACCTGTCCCCCGAGTCGTTCGATGGCTTGCCGCGCGTCGGCCTTCGCGTCGTCCAGTGTGCGGGCCGCGTTGGCGCCGGAACGCTGCTGTGCGAAGACCACCACCCCGACGACGATCACGACGATGACGGCAATCAGTATCAGTGCTTCCATGCTTCCCTCCGGTTTGCGTGTCCGCGGCCCGCCGTTGTCGTCATCAGACCGACAATTCGGTCACCATCGAGCCTACCGATTCCCGACATCGCGACGGCCACGTCGCGGAGTGGGCGACGGCACCTCCGACGGTGTCCATTCTCGTCGCGGAACCCGATCGACGCCGCGCCTTCACCGGAGTGAAACGCGCGTGGCCGGGCGAGAACGTGGCGTCGTCGTACGGCGGACGCGGAACATCGGTCACCCTTGGGGGGTGACCGATCGGGACGGAGTGGGAATACACCGCTGTCGAAGCGCGGAACAAGTGGCCGAACTTCGGTGGGAGTGGGCGCGCGAGACCGATGCCACAGTCGGACCATGGCAGGGCGACGTGGACTTCGTCGCCGCGGTCGCAACCTGGCTCGGCGACGACCGGCGAACGGTCTGGACCGCCGGGACACATGAACTCGCAATCGGAATGGTGTGCTTGACCGAGCACATCCGGATGCCCAGTCCGCGCCGGGCCGCCGGTGGCCGATGGGGCTACCTCGGCCACCTGTATGTCCGGCCGACGTTCCGCGGGTCCGGGATCGGAGAAGAACTGGTCCGGCGCGTCACCGAGACCGCGGACGACCGCGGCTACGCCAAGACGGTGCTGTCACCGACCGAGCCGTCCATCGCACTCTACGAGCGTTGCGGTTTCACGAGGGATAACCTCCACATGGCCCGACGCCGATGACACCGAACTTCCGCACACGTCCAGTCGCCGCCGGGATCTCTACCATGGCGGTGTGTTCTTCTTGTTCGGATATGGCCGTAGGCAAAAGCATCTCGGCGCGGGCCAGACCCGTGCGTGTCCCCGCTGCCACAACACCACCCAGTGGGCGAGGATGCGTGAGTACTCACAGTTCAGTGTCTTCTTCATTCCGATCGCCCGGTGGAATCGACGCAACTTCGAGGCGTGCGGCATCTGTGGCGCGGCACTGGCTGTCTGACGGCCGTCCGAGGCCGGCGAACCGGACGGTTCCGACCGCGCCCCCGGTTTGCCGATGGCGAAACTGGTTACCCTCGGTAGGGTGTCCGCCTCTCCTGATTCCCCCGCACGCACGAGTGCCGCGATCGCCGGCTTCGAGCGCACTTTCGTCGATGCGCTGACGCCACTCACCGTGCCGTGGCAGGGCGCCGATGCACCCGCACCGCGCCTGCTGGTCGTCAACGAGGCACTCGCTGCCGACCTCGAGCTCGACACCGACGCCCTCCGAACCGACGACGGCATCGCGCTCCTGGCGGGTGCGGCCGCCCCTGTCGACGCCGTCCCCGTCGCGACGGCTTACTCCGGGCACCAGTTCGGCGGTTACACCCCACTTCTCGGCGACGGTCGGGCCTTGCTGTTGGGAGAGCTCGTCGATCGCCACGGTCGACGAGTGGACCTGCAGCTCAAGGGTTCTGGGCGCACTCCGTTCTCTCGGGGCGGCGACGGGTTCGCCGTGGTGGGGCCGATGCTGCGCGAGTACCTCGTCAGTGAGGCGATGCATGCGCTGGGCATCCCGACGACGCGCTCGCTGTCGGTCGTGGCCACCGGGCGCGACATCCAGCGCACCGGTGCCGAACCCGGCGCGGTGCTGGCCCGGATCGCCGCCAGCCATCTCCGCGTGGGAACCTTCGAATACGCCGCGCGTAACACCGACCTGACGCAGCAACTGGCCGACTACGCCATCGACCGTCACTATCCGGAACTCGCCGCGGCGTCGGAACCCGGCGACCACAGCCGCTACGTCGCGTTCTTCGAAGCCGTTCTCGAACGTCAGGCGGCCCTGGTGGCCCAGTGGATGCTCGTCGGCTTCGTCCACGGGGTGATGAACACCGACAACACCACGATCTCCGGAGAGACCATCGACTACGGCCCCTGCGCCTTCCTCGATGCGTTCGATCCGTCAGCGGTGTTCAGCTCGATCGACCATGCCGGTCGATACGCATACGGGAATCAGCCCGCCGTCCTGAAGTGGAACCTGGCCCGGTTCGCCGAAACCCTGCTCAGGTTCATGGCGCCGACGCCCGACGACGCGATCACTGCGGCGACCGAGGTGCTGACCACCTACGAGGCGCGCTACGAACGACATTTCATCACCGGCATGGCGTCGAAGATCGGACTGGACGATGTGTCTGCCGAACCCGACCTGATCGCCGACCTTCTGACCCTGATGCGCGACCAGCGCGCCGACTGGACGGGCACCTTCCGGGCGCTGGCCGACGAGCTCCGCGGCGACCAGGTCCCGATCACCAGCCTCATTCCCCGCGAGCACGTCGGTCCATGGCTCGAACGGTGGCGAGGTGCACTGGCCGGTGCCGGCCGCGAGCCCGAGGCGGTCGCCGCGGCGATGGACCGTGTCAACCCGGTCTACATCCCACGGAATCACCAGGTCGATGCTGCCCTGCGTGCCGCGACCGAGGGAGATCTGGAACCGTTCGGCCGGTTGCTGACCGCGGTCACGCATCCGTTCGAACGTCGCATGGACTGGGCTCACTACGCGGCACCGGCCCCGCAGGCGTTCAGCGACACCTTCAAGACCTTCTGCGGTACCTGAGCGAGACGCCGTCGGATGGGCGCACTGTGAACCCGAGTGAGGACGTCGACTCCCGCGATGCACTGGTCGCCGAGAGGGAACGTACCGCCGCACTGATCGAGTCGTTGTCGACCCGCCTTGCTGCCGTCCTCGAGGCGACGAGCGACGCGGCAGCCGACGACGAGCATGATCCGGAGGGTTCGACGCTGGCGGTCGAACGCGGACACCTGGTTGCCCAGTTGGAACGATCGCGGGTTCGGCTCGACGAGATCGGTGCCGCGCTGGATCGTGTCGGCTCCGGTGCGTACGGGCATTGCGAGACATGCGGCGCACCGATCGGTGCGGAGCGCCTGGAGGTGCTGCCGGCCGCCCGGCAGTGCGTACGCTGCGCGGCTCGGAGCCCGTCGCGGCGATGGTGAGGTCCGACCAGGAATTCATGTCCGGTTCGCCGTAGACCTATGCGCGTATGGCCATTCGCGGGTAGACCGGAGGGCGGGAGAGCACGCGAACGACTCGAACCGAAGGGTGTCCGGCATGAAAGCCATCCAGATCATCAAGCCAGGAAGTCCGCCAGAGCTCCGTGAGGTCGACAAGCCCACACCCGGTCCCGGACAGGTGCTCTTGAAGGTGACCGCTGCGGGTGCGTGCCACTCCGACGATTTCGTGCTCAACATGCCCGCAGAGGGTTTCCCTTATCCGTTGCCGATGACGCTCGGGCATGAGGGCGCAGGCGTGGTCGCCGAAATCGGTAGTGGCGTCACGACACTCACCGAGGGGACGGCGGTCGCGGTCTACGGCCCGTGGGGTTGCGGTGTCTGCCATTTCTGTTCGCGGGGGCTCGAGAACTACTGCACTCGCGCCGCCGAACTCGGCATCGCCCCACCCGGACTCGGCAACGAGGGCGCGATGGCGGAGTACATGATCGTCGACGACGCTCGTCATCTCGTGCCGCTCGGTGATCTCGACCCGATCGCGGCGGTCCCGCTCACGGATGCCGGGCTGACCCCCTACCACGCGATCAAACCATCGCTGCCGAAGCTCGTCGGCGGCACAACGGCGGTCGTGATCGGTGCCGGCGGTCTGGGACACATCGGGATTCAGCTGCTGAGGCACCTGACCCCGGCGCGGATCATCGCTCTCGATGTCAGCGAGGACAAGCTCGCGTTCGCGCGCGAGGTGGGCGCCCATGAGACAGTCCTCAGCGATGCCGACGCCGTGGCGAATGTCCGGTCGATCACCGGGAACGACGGGGCCACAGCCGTATTCGACTTCGTCGGACTCCAACCGACGCTCGACACCGCGATGGGGGTCGTCGGCACGATGGGTGACGTCGTGATCGTGGGCATCGGTGACGGCGTCGCCGCTGCCAAGGTGGGATTCTTCTCGCAGCCGTACGAGGTGTCGGTGCGCGCCCCCTACTGGGGCGCTCGGGATGAGCTGATCGAGGTACTCGACCTCGCTCGCGACGGTGTGCTGGAGGTTGCCGTGGAGAAGTTCTCCCTCGACGACGGGCTCGAGGCGTACCGACGACTCGCCGCGAATGAGTTGCGCGGACGGGCGGTCGTCGTCCCGGACTGACCAGAACCGCACCGCGCCGTCACAACCTACGGTACCGTAACTTAGGTGAGGGTCGAGCTGTCCGAGTCGCAGGCTGTGTACGAGCACTACCTCGTCCATCAGCAGGACCGAGCCCGGGCGCGGATGATGTACGGCGTGCTCGCCGCTCGGATTCGGCCGGTCGTTCGCTTTCGCTCGCGGGACCGGCTCAACCGCACCGTTCGCACCGGGGTGCCGATGCTCATCGCGGCCAATCACGTCTCCGAGCGGGACCCGTTGGTCCTCGCCGCAGCGGGGTTCCGCTCACCCTTGCGACGGCGGATCGGCAGTCTGCGGGTCCTCGCGAAGGACGAATTGTTCGAGGATCCGGAGCAGCGTAGGAAGATCGACACCCTGGGCGGGATCCCGGTCTTCCGCAGCAAGGACCACGGAGTGCGGGCGGCCGCGGATGCGGGGCGTCGGATGATCGGCGTCTGCGTCGAACGGATGGCGCGCGGTGACAGCATCGCGGTGTTCCCGGAGGGAACCTGCAACGAGGGCGACCCCACCCAGGTTCAGCGACTCGGTACCGGGATCGGACACATCGCTCATCGCGCACTACGGAACGACGTCGAGGTGTGGATGGTGTCCGCGGGGATCGCCTATCCGAGCGGAGGCGGGCGCCCCGTTGTCGCGTTGGGCGATCCGGTGGACCTCCGCGGTCGACGCGACGAGACGCCGGCTGCGGTGACGCGGTGGATCCAGCGTGATCTGCAACGTGCGGTCGACGACGCGTGCACTCACGTGCGCTGACGTCGAACGCCCGGCGGGGGTTGACGACGTCGATCGGGTTTGGCTTGCGTGCCCGAGGGATATGCGCAGGAGATGCAACGAGATGACGCAGCCGACCCAGCTGAGCGAGATCCGGTCGCGGGCGACCGGGACGTTCGCGACGACCCCGATTCGGCCGATCCCGACGACCCGCGTAAGCCGGACTCGCCGACCGACCTGACCAAGCCGTCGATGCTCTTCGTACTGAAGAAGACCGCTCGCGAGTTCTCGCGCGACCAGTGCACCGACCTCGCCGCGGCGTTGACGTACTACTCGGTGCTGTCGCTGTTCCCGGCGCTGCTCGCGCTGGTCTCGCTGCTCGGCGTGTTCGGCCAGGGCGAGAAGACGACCGACGCAGTCCTGCAGATGGTCGACGACATCGGCCCGTCGTCGGCGGTGGACACGTTGCGAGGGCCCGTCGAACAACTCGTGGCCGCGCCCAGCGCCGGTTTCGCACTCGTGCTCGGTCTGCTCGGCGCGCTGTGGTCCGCATCGGGATACGTGGGAGCCTTCGGCCGCGCCATGAACCGCATGTACGAGATCGACGAGGGCCGCCCCATCTGGAAGTTGCGGCCCATCATGCTGCTGGTGACACTCGTGGCGCTTGTTCTCGCGGCCGCGGTGGCACTGATGCTCGCGATCAGCGGGCCGATCGCGAAATCGATCGGTGACGCCGTCGGGCTCGGCGACACCGCGCTCACCGTGTGGAACATCGTTCGGTGGCCCATCCTGCTGCTGTTCGTCATCCTGATCGTCGCGATCCTGTACTGGGCGACGCCGAATGTGCAGCAGCCGAAGTTCCGTTGGATCAGTGCCGGTGCGGTGCTCGCCATCGTCACGTGGATCGTCGCGTCGGCCGCGTTTGCGCTGTATGTGTCGAACTTCGGCAGTTACAACAAGACCTACGGGGCACTCGCCGGGGTCATCGTGTTCCTGCTGTGGTTGTGGCTGACGAACCTCGCCCTGCTGTTCGGCGCCGAGTTCGACTCGGAACTCGAGCGCGGCCGGCAGCTCCAGGCGGGTATGCCCGCCGAGGAGCACCTGCAACTGCCGCCGCGGGACACCACGGCCTCGGACAAGAACGATGAGAAGGATCAGAAGTTCATCGAACAGGCGCGGGCGCTTCGCAACTCGCAGGGGAACTGAGCCGTCGGGTGGCACCCCGTAACGTCAATGGGACCGGCCGGGCACGAGCTCGGTCGATCGGCGGAAGGGACGTGGCACGATGAGCCGCAATCAAGTGACCGGCGCGGTGGACCGCGCCACCGACAGCCCGTGGTTCGAGCGCCTCGCCCGCGCCGGGCACGCAGTCAGCGGGCTGCTCCATCTGCTGATCGCCTACATCGTCCTCCGCCTCGCCTTCGGCGGGGGTGGAAACGCCGACCAGTCAGGGGCCCTGGGCATCTTCGCCGACTCGTCGGGTGGGCGAATCGTGCTGTGGGTCGCCGCGGTCGCGTTCGCCGCCCTCGCCCTGTGGCGACTCGCCGAGGCCATTGTGGGGCCACACGCGACCGAACCGGGTGAGGACAGCGACGGTGCCGAGCAGTGGTTCGACCGCGGAAAGGCGCTGTCGCTGGCCGTCGTCTACGTCGGTTTCGCTTGGTCGGCAATCCGTTTCGCGACAGGTCAGGGGAAGTCGAGCGGTCAGGAGAACGCCGGTCTGACAGCTCGGCTCCTGCAGTCGGGCGGAGGCAAGTTCGTTCTCGTCGCAGCCGGCCTGATCATCATCGGGGTCGGGATCTACCACGTGTACAAGGGAGCGAGCCGATCGTTCCTCGACGATCTCACGATCTCCGGCGACAAGGCTGCGACGGTTGCCGGCGTGGTCGGCTACTGCGGCAAAGGTGTCGTCCTCGCCGGTACCGGCATCCTGGTGATCGTCGCGGTCGCGACCGCAGATCCCTCGAAGGCGACGGGGATCGACGGTGCGGTCAAATCTCTCGCGGGCCTGCCGGCCGGCCAGGTCTTGATGGTGTTGGCAGCGGTGGGTATCGCCGCGTACGGCGTGTACTGCTACTGGCTGGCGCGGTACGCACGGATGTGATCCACCTGAACCGCGAGGAGGGGGTCAGGCACCGAAGACGTTCTGCCCCTCCAGCGCCGACGCGACGAGGTTGTCCTTCTCGAGTGCGGTGCCGGCAGTGACGGCCTCGAGCCATGCGTCGGTCGTGGCGACGGCGGCGAAGTTGGAGTTGAGCACCGCCATGAGCGTGTTGTGGACCTGCTCGGCCGACGCCTTCCCGGCCGCATTGGCGATGTGGATCGCACCCGTGGCGTCGGAGATGATCTCCGCGGTGAACCCGAGTTCCTCGGCGCCCGCCGCCGACGCGAGGTCGCAATTGTTGGTCATGTAGCCGACGAGGGTGATCGTGTCCACGCGCTCGGCCCGCAGCCACTCGGCGAGGTCGGTGCCGCCGAACACGCTTCCGACGTTCTTGTGCACCGACTTCCAACTCGGATCGACTCGTCGGGCGACCTCGGGATGCAACTGCCAGGCATCGCTCCCCTCGGCGAACACCGGAGCATCCGACGGCAGCGTGTGGCGGACGACGACGACCGGGACGGCGTTCGCGACCGCATGGTCGATGATCCGCGCGATGTTGCGCACGCTCGTCTCGCCCGGCGGGTACTGGATGGTGAGCGGGCCGTCGAAATACTGGTTCTGGACGTCGACGAGGACGAGTGCCCGACGAGATGCTGTCACGATGTGCTCCTTGTGTCGTCGGCGTTCGCCGGTGCGCCCGCCGATGTGTCGACTCGATTCTCCGAGACCACCGGGTACGGTCGGAAGTGGCGCAACTGCCCCCTACCGATGAAATCGAGCCAGTATGCACATCGCCATCTACGCCTTCGACGGCGTATCGAGCTTCCATCTGGCCGCACCCCAGCTGGTGTTCGGCGAAGTGCGCCGGGTGTCACCACGTACGCCGTGGACGACCACGCTGTGGAGTTTCACCGAGGATGCGGTCACCCTCGCCGAGGGCTACCGCCTGAGTGGATTGTCCGGTCCCGACGCCGCCGCCACGGCGGACATCGTCGTGGTGCCGTCCTGGCCGGAGGATCTGCCGGAGCTCGACGCCCGTCTCGACGAACTGCTGACCGCGGCGCACGCCCGCGGCGCCACCATTGTGGGCTTGTGCCTCGGGGCCGTGGCCGTTGCGGACTCGGGTCTCCTGGCCGGCCGGACCGCGGTGACCCACTGGGCTGCGATGGAGGCGCTCAAGTCCCGGCACTCCGACATCGACCTCGACTCGTTGGTCCTGTACGTCGATCACGGCGACGTGATGACTTCTGCGGGAACGGTTTCCGCGGTGGACGCATGCCTGCACCTGGTGCGGGAGCGGCTCGGCGCCGACGTCGCCAACGACGTGGCGCGCAGTCTCGTGGTGGCCCCACACCGTGACGGCGGGCAGGCCCAGTACACCCGGCGTCCCGTGCCCACGACAGCCGCGGACAATCCGATCGGTGACGTGATCGCCTGGGCGCTGGGGCATCTCGACGAATCGCTCACCGTCGAGCGATTGGCCGCACACGCATGCATGAGTACGCGGAGCTTCGTCCGAAACTTCAAGATCGCGACCGGCGCCACCCCCGCACAGTGGGTCCTCACCCAGCGACTCGACGCGGCGCGCGTGCTGCTGGAGACCACGGACCTGGCCGTCGACACCATCGCCCGTCGCTGCGGATTCGGGAGCAGCGTCACGATGCGGCAGAACTTCGCGACCGCGTTCGCGACGTCACCCGCGAGGTACCGGCAGCAGTTCCGACGGACGTAGCCGTCGGCCGTGGCCGTCAGCCCGATGTCCGCCGCGCGTCGGCCGCGGAGTTCTCACGCGCGGCCGCGGAAGCCGCGGAATCGCGAGCGACCGCCTGGCCCAGCAGTTGTCCGCCGCTGGTGAGGAGCGCTCGGCGCCACGGAAGTACCCCTTCGATCTCGATCTGGATGGACATCGACAGGACGGTCCGGATCACGACGATGATCCCCAGGATCAGCGCGTCCTCGATGGAGGGTTTGGAGGTGATGGTGCGGATGAGATCGGCGGCGACCAATACCTCGAGTCCGAGCAGGATGGCTGCGCCCAGGGTGTTGCGGAGTACGGAGAACGCCACCCCTCCCCCTTCGTGACGGACCAGGGATCGTGCTCCCAGGACGATCGCGACGACGAACCCGATGATCATCGCGAGCGCACCGACCGCCTCGAACACCACGGCCACCACGGTGAAGGTCTCCTCGAACTCCATGCGGTCAGCGTACGGTCCCGAACTCGCCGGCACCGTTCTTCCGACACGGGGTCAGGACGACGGCGCAGCCGTGGTCGCCGAAACGGTTCGCTCCCCCGCCACGGCGAATCGCAGATTGTCGTCGGCCACGTGGCCGCGGAGCAGGCGACGGTCGGTGTAGTAGCTCATGGACATGACCCACGGCGCTTCCGGACCCTGCTTGGGCAGGGTGTCGAGCGCTCGTTGCACGTAGCCCGCGCCGAAGTCGAGCAGTGGCCGGGTCGGCATGTCCGGGTCGGCCACCGCCCAGACCGTGTCGTACCCCGCGGTGTCCATGTGCGCGAGGAGTTTGCAGAAGTACTCGCAGATGAGGCCGATCTTGAGCGTCCACGACGAGTTCGTGTACCCGATGGCGAGTGCGAAGTTGGGCACCCCGGACAGCATCATTCCCCGATAGACGACGGTGTCCGGCAGTGACACCTGCTCGCCGTCGACGCTGAGGTCGATTCCGCCGATGATCTTGATGTTGAGACCGGTTGCGGTGACGATGATGTCGGCGGCGAGCTCCTCGCCGCTCTCGAGCCTGATCCCGGTCTCGGTGAACGTCTCGACGCGGTCGGTGACGATGGAGGCCTTGCCCGACCGGATCGTCCGGAACAGGTCGGCATCGGGGACGACGCACAACCGCTGATCCCAGGGGTTGTACGGCGGGTTGAAATGGGTGTCCACCGGATAGTCGTCCGGTAGCTGAGATTGATTGATCTTTCGGATGATCCGGCGGGCGGTTTTCGGGAACCGTTGGCACAGTTCGAACAGCACCCGCTGCTGGGCGACGTTCTTCTGCCGCGTCAACGCGTAACCGCGTTCGTCGCCCAACACCTTCTTCAGGGTGTTCGCGATCGCGTCCTCGCGTGGCAACGGGATGATGTAGGTGGGTGTCCGTTGCAGCATCGTCACGTGCGCGGCACGCTCAGCCATCGCCGGCAGCAGTGTCACAGCAGTGGCACCGCTGCCGATCACCACGACCCGCTTGTCCGTGTAGTCGAGGTCCTCCGGCCAGTGCTGAGGATGCACGATCTGTCCCTGGAACCGCTCGCGCGCGGTGAAGTCCGGGCTGAACCCTTCGTCGTAGTCGTAATAACCGGACCCGCAGAAGATCCACCGCGCACTGATCTGGATGTGTTCACCGGTGTCGGTGCGCTCGACGGTGACGGACCAGCGTGCGTCGGCGGACGACCACGACGCCGCGATCACCCGATGGCCGTAGCGGATGTGCGGCGCGAGGTCGTTCTCCTCGATCGTCTCGTGCAGGTAGTCGAGTATCCGGGGTGCGTCGGCGATGGCCTGCTTGTCGGTCCACGGCTTGAACGCGTAGCCGAAGGTGTGGAGGTCGGAGTCCGACCGTATTCCCGGGTACCGGAACAGATCCCACGTGCCGCCCGCCGACTCTCGGGCCTCGACGATGGCGATCGTCCTGCCCGGGTGCTCGGTTCGCAGGTACCGGGCGGCCCCGATGCCCGATATGCCTGCGCCGATGATGAGGACATCGACATTCTCCGGCGTCGTCGTCACCCGGTACTCCTCTGGTCGACTACGGTGTGCAGTCTCCAGGATGCACCACGGACGTCAGGCCGAGGTCTCGACCTCACGTCCGGCCTGCTGACCAGGACTCACGTGGCGGTGTCGACCAGGCTCATGCCTTGTCCGCGACGCCGCCGAGTCTGTCCTCGGGCGCAAACCCGGACGGAACACGCCCTGCGACAACGGTCTCGGCGAGCGCTTCACCGATCACGGGCGCGTGTTTGAACATGTTGTGGCCCGCCACCGCGACGACAGGCCCGGTACGCCAGAGCGCGACACCGTCGTCACCCCACGGGAGAGTGGTCACCCAGCAGTGCACGATGTCGCGAGGTGTGGGATCGAGGCCCGGCAGTGCAGTCGCCACATAGCGGCCGGCTGCGTCCGCGAGCTCACCCAACCGAGTCGCGTCGTCGAGGGTTCCGTCGTCGTGTGCGTCGATGTCGTCGGCGATGCCCAGCCCATACGCCGACCGGTCCGGATACCCCGCGGCGTAGACAGCGTCCGCGCCGAAGTGTCCACTGCCGTCCTGAAGCGTCGGAAGCCGAAGGTTGCTGTCCCGCACCGCGAACGAGACCCGAACGTGCGCGCCCAATCGGACCGGGATCGCCACACCGAGGCCCCGGGCCAGCGGTGCGGTTCCGCGTCCCGCGCACACCACCGCCGCACCATGCTCCCCCACCGTCGTCGGTGTCCTGATGGTGACGGTGTCACCATCGGAATGCGCCGCGAGAACCTCCTCGTGGACGAAGGTCCCGGACAACCGGCCGCTCAGTCCCGCGATCGCGGAGCGCGTGTCGATAGAACCCCCGTCGACATCGAGCATCGCCTCGCCCTGATAGTCCGCCAGCACGGGCATCACCTCCCGAAGCCCCTGGGCGTCGAGCGGAACCACCGTCACTCCGGCCCGTTCGAGCAGACCGCGACGGCGAGGGACCGCATCGCCGAGCATCACGGCTCCGTCGGGCGAGATCAGCGGGATCCCGAACTCATCGGACCAGACGTCCCAGTGGTGCCGGGCCCGGACGGCCAGATCGACCAGGCGCCGGTCGTCGTGCGCGTGCCGGAAGATCCGCGACTGCCCCGCCGACTGGCCGTGACCCGGCCGGCCCACGTCGTACACGGTGACCGAAAGACCCTGCCGAACAAGGCGATAAGCGGCCGACAGGCCGATGATCCCGGCACCGACGACTGCGACGTCGGAGACCCTGGGCACTACTTCCCTCCGTGCCAGACCGCGTCGAAGGGGGCCTGCGAGGCCAAACGGCCGACGATGCCGTCGTGCGTGAACTGCTTGGCGGTCCGGATCGCCTCCAGAACGTCGACCCCCTTGGTGAGCTCCGCGGTCGTAGCCGCGGCGAACACACACCCGGCCCCGGAGACACGCTCGTCACCGACCTTCGGGGCGCGCAACACGGTGACGTCCGTACCGTCGAAGACGACATCGATCGCCTCGTCGCCGGGGAGTCCGACCCCACCCTTCACGACGACGACCTTCGGCCCCAGGTCGTGGATGCGGCGAGCCGCCTCGCCGAGATCGTCGATCGACGTCAGCTCGTCCATGCCGGCCAGAGTCGCGGCCTCGAACAGATTCGGGGTCACCACGGTGGCCAGCGGCAGGATCTCCGAACGCAGAGCATTGTCGGTGTCGAGCGCGGCCCCCGGCTCCTGACCTTTACAGATGAGCACAGGGTCGACGACGACCTCGCGCCACGGTCGCGAGGCCAGTGCCGCTGCGACGGTGGAGATCGTGGCCGGGGTGCCCAGCATGCCGATCTTCACGACATCGGGCTCGTGCGCAGCGGTTGCCACCTCGATCTGATCGGCGATCACCGCGGACTCGACGGGTACGAAGCGATGCGCCCAGTCGTTGTTCGGGTCGAAGGACACGATGCAGGTGATGGTCCCCACCCCGTAGGTACCGAGCTGCGCGAAAGTGCGCAGGTCGGCCTGGATGCCCGCTCCCCCGCTGGCCTCCGATCCGGCGATCACATATGACACCACTGACATCGACATCTCCTCCTGCAGCCTGTCCTGGGCTCGGGTTCCTTTTGTACACCCCTGCCCGTGACACCGGTCTTCTCGCGCAGTGTCTCCAGCGCGATTAGTCCCGCGGACGCCGGGGTATCCGGCAGCGCATGAGCCCAGACACAATGCGAGCGATGGTCTACCGCGGGCCCTACAAGGTCCGCGTCGAGGAGAAGCCTGTACCGCAGATCGAACATCCCAACGACGCCATCGTCCGGGTGACCCATGCCGCGATCTGCGGCTCGGACCTGCACCTGTATCACGGGATGATGCCCGACACCCGCCCGGGGATGACTTTCGGACACGAGTTCGTCGGGGTCGTCGAGGCGGTCGGCGGCTCGGTCCAGAACGTGGGTGTCGGCGACCGGGTCATGGTCCCGTTCAACATCTACTGCGGAACGTGCTACTTCTGCGCGCGGGGCCTGTACTCCAACTGCCACAACGTGAATCCGAACGCCACGGCCGTCGGCGGGATCTACGGCTATTCGCACACCTGTGGTGGATACGACGGCGGACAGGCCGAGTTCGTGCGTGTTCCGTTCGCCGATGTCGGACCCAGCGTCATACCGGACTGGATGGACCCGGAGGATGCGCTCATGCTGACCGACGCCCTCCCCACCGGGTACTTCGGAGCCCAGCTCGCCGACATCCGGCAGGGCGAGACCGTCATCGTGTTCGGCGCCGGACCGGTCGGACTGTACGCCGCACGGTCGGCCTGGTTCATGGGCGCGGGACGGGTCATCGTCATCGATCACCTGCAGTATCGCCTGGACCAGGCCGCGCAGTTCGCCCACGCCGAGACCTACAACTTCGCCGAGTACGACGACATCATCGTCCACCTCAAGGAGATCACCGACAACATCGGCGCGGACCGCGTCATCGACGCCGTCGGCGCCGAGGCCGACGGCAATTTCCTCCAGCACGTGACAGCGGCCAAATTCAAACTCCAGGGCGGATCCCCGATAGCCCTCAACTGGGCCATCGACTCGGTCCGCAAAGGCGGGACCGTCTCGGTCATGGGCGCCTACGGCCCGATGTTCAGTGCGGTGAAGTTCGGCGACGCCATGAACAAAGGACTCACTCTCAACATGAACCAATGTCCGGTGAAACGTCAGTGGCCCAGATTGTTCGACCACATACGCAACGGCTACTTCAAGCCGAATGACATTGTCACCCATCGCATACCACTCGAGCACATCGCAGAGGGTTATCACATCTTCTCGGCGAAGCTCGATGACTGCATCAAGCCCATCATCGTCGCCGACGCCGGCTGAGGAGGAACCGTGCCCGCATATCCCGCAGACCGCCCCAACGATCCCGACACCTCCGCCCTCGTCGACCGGATCCCGGGCTGGGGCGTCGATCTGGACACCGCGAACCGTCCCGCGGTTCCCCGCGAACTGCCCGTCGAACCGGCGCCCGGCGTCCACTGGACCGTCCCGGACGACCAGCCCGAGCGTCGACCTCGCGAACGGTCCAACGAACACGCCTTCCTCACACCGGTTTTCGGTACATCGACGCCGCCGCGCGGGCTGTCCGGCGCGATCCGGCGATCTGCCTACCGCTACAGCGAAGGTCGCGCGGCGCACTGGCTGATCCTCCTCGGCGCCGACCGTGTGGCGTCGATCGAAGCGCACCTCGCGTCCCTGGCGACCGCCCGACCGGACAACCCACTGACCGAGACCGGCATCGCGTCTGAGTTCACCCACCACGGCTGGTCATCGCGCCATGGCCGCACCCGCGTCGACGGCAGTCATGCCTGGATCGATCCGCTGCTCGTGGGCGGGCCGTGGGTGGTCACCGGCGCGGTCGCCGGTGTCGCGGTTCGCCGACTGGTCCGCTCTGCTCGACGGTCTCGTCGATGACCACGGTTGGCAGGCATCGTGAATCCCGGAGCAAAGACGACGCATGTCGGCGCGGCTGAGTTCGTCCCCGACTCGCACGACCTCGACGACCTCGCATCGGCGGCGCGCGCCTGTCGTGGGTGCGACCTCTACCGCGACGCCGACCAGACCGTGTTCGGCGCGGGCGATCCCGGATCGACGATCATGTTCGTCGGCGAGCAGCCCGGTGACCAGGAGGATCGTGCCTGTGAACCGTTCGTCGGTCCGGCCGGCCGCGTGTTCGATCGCGCACTCGAGGCCGCCGGCATCGACCGCGAGATCACCTATGTCACGAACGCGGTGAAACACTTCAAGTACACCCGGGCAGCGGGTCAGAAGCGACGAATTCACGAGAAGCCGAACCGCGGTGAGGTCGTCGCGCGCCGGCCCTGGCTGTTGGCCGAACTCGACGCGGTCTCGCCCCGCATCGTCGTGTGTCTGGGCGCCACAGCCGCACAGGCGTTGCTGGGCACCGGTTTTCGACTCACCAAGCACCGTGGCGAACGCTTCGACCTCGGAGCCGACGGAGATGTCGGTCCCGACCATTCCGAGTCCGTGGTGGCGACCGTTCATCCCTCGTCGATTCTCCGCGGACCCGCAGAACAGCGCGATCAGGCGTTCGACGCCTTCGTCGCCGATCTCCGCGTCGTCCGGGATCTCGCGAGCACCAGCTGACCGATCACGCAGCACAGCGGAAATCGCTGACAGGCGTCTGGACTGGTGTCTATAGTCGTCGACGAGGAAGCCGGCGACCGCGGGTCACCTCGGCACAGCGGAGATCGACCGACTGGAGAACGATGGATCTGCAAGAGATCAGCGACCGGTTCGGCATCGCGGACACGCTGTACAGGTACTCACGCGCCGTCGACACCAGGGACTGGGAACTGTGGCGTTCGGTGTTCACCCCGGAAGCGGTGGTCGACTACTCGTCGACGCCATTCGGTCAGGCGGGCACCCGGGACGAGATCGCGGCGTGGCTCGAGGAGAGTTTCGCGTTCGTGTCGGTGAGTCAGCACTTCATCACCAATATCGAGTACACCTTCGCCCACCCCGGCGAGGGTGATCGTGCTGACGTGCGTGCGATGTTCTACAACCCGATGCGTTTTGTCGGCATGCCCGAACTGAGCACGTGCGGCGGAAACTATCACCATTCGATGGTCCGGACCGCCGACGGATGGAAGAGCGCCGGGCTCGTGGAAGAGTGCCTGTGGTTCGAGAACTCGCCGGCGGGAGCGGATGACGGCTCACCGGCCGACGGCTGATGCGGGTTGGTCACGTGTCCTGTGCATCGCGTCGTTACCGAACCGTGGCCGCAGAGAACGATCCGGCACCGACCCTGCCGATAGGGCGGCACGACGCGAACAGTCTCCCTAGCCTGAGAAGCACATCCCAGAGCAGAGGAGTCAGGTGGACGAGTCGCGAACCTGTCTGGTCACCGGAGCGACCGGCTATGTCGGCGGCCGGTTGGCACCGCGGTTGCTGGCACGCGGGCACAGCGTGCGCGCGCTGGCGCGGACGCCGGACAAGCTGTCCGGCGCACCGTGGTTGTCCGAACCGGGAGCCGAGGTGGTCGAAGGTGATCTCTCCGATCGCGATTCGCTGGTGAAGGCTTTCGCGGGCGTCGACGTCGTCTACCACCTGGTGCATTCGATGAGCACCGACGCCGACTTCGCCGCCGAGGAACGACGTGCCGCGGAGAACGTCGTCGCCGCAGCCCAGCAGAACGGGGTCTCCCGGATCGTCTATCTGGGCGGCCTGCACCCGTCCGGCACCGAGCTCTCCGAACACCTCGCATCCCGTGCTGAGGTCGGAGACATCCTGATCGACTCGCCGATCGAAACCGTCGCGTTGCAGGCAGGCACCTTGATCGGATCGGGGTCGGCCTCGTTCGAACTCATCCGGCACCTCACCGAGCGTCTACCGGCGATGACAACACCTCGGTGGGTGCACAACAAGATCCAGCCGATCGCCGTCGACGATGCGCTGCACTATCTCGTCGAGGCGGCCACCGCGACCGTCCCGTCGTCCAGAACCTGGGACATCGGCGGGCCCGACGTCCTGGAATACGGCGACATGATGCAGGTGTATGCAGAGGTCGCGGGCCTGCGTCCGCGGATCATGGTGGTCCTGCCGTACCTCACCCCGGCCCTGGCCAGCCGGTGGGTCCGGTTCGTCACGCCGATTCGTGGCAAGATCGCACGACCGCTGATCGAATCGCTCGAATGCGACGCGGTGTGCCGCGACCGAGCGGTCGACGCGATCATCGATCGTCCGGACGGCGGGCTGACCCCCTACTCGCAGGCGGTGGCACTCACCCTCGAACGGTCCGCGCGCGGCGACGGGCCGGCCTCCTGGGCCAACGCCTCCGCCGATGTGTCCCCCGCCGAGCCGCTGCCCACCGACCCGGAGTGGGCCGGCGAGGAGATGTTCGAAACCGTCACCCGCAGCAGCGAGCAGGCGAGCCGCACGACGGTCTGGGACCGTCTCGAACGGGACGCGCGACACCGCGGCGAGATCGCAGATGCGCGACGGCCGGACTTCCTCCGAGTACGCCTGCGCGACAACAGATTCGGTAGGGCTTATCGCGAACAGCAGATCCGGGACGTCGACGGTTCGCGCGGGGTCGTGGAGACCACGACCACGGAACGCTTCTTCCCACGTGGTCTGGCCGGTCTCGCCTATTGGCGTCTAGGGCTCCCGTTCCGGGCACTCGGCATTCCCGGCGCTGATCCATTTCGGTGAATCGCCGATCCGATGGCGTGTCGGACAATCAGGCCGCGTGCGGGTTACAGTCGGCACCACCGTGGTAACTCCCGGTGAATGACTCGTTCGACTGAGCGAGAAGCGCGGACGATCCGTCGAGGAGGAATGAACGGGTGTCGTTGACCGAGCGGGTCGACCGGTTCCAGCGGGACCATCCGGCGACGGGTTTCCCACTCGCCGTCATCTACAAGTTCGTCGACGATCAGGGCGCGTACCTGGCGGCACTGTGCGCCTACTACGCCTTCATCTCGCTGTTCCCGCTGTTGCTGCTCTTCGCGACCGTGCTGGGGATCGTCCTGGCCGACAATCCCGACCTCCAGGAACGGATTCTGGACTCGGCGATGAGCCAGATCCCGGTCATCGGCGGACAACTCGAGGAGCCCGAGAAACTCAGTGGCGGTGTCACTGCGATCGTCATCGGGGTCGTGGTCTCCCTGTACGGCGGCCTCGGAGTGGCCGTCGCCGCCCAGAACGCGATGAACACGATCTGGGCGGTCCCGCGCAACGAGCGCCCGGATCCGATCGTCGCCCGCCTACGTGGACTGTTGTTGCTGTCGACGATCGGCGTCGCGGTGATCGGCCTGACCGTCGTCAACGGCGTCTCGGCCGCCTTCGAGCTCGGCATCGTGGGGCGGTGGCTGGCGATCCTCGGGTCGGTGGCGCTGAGCACGCTGGTGTTCACGGTCGCGTTCCGGATCGGAACCGCCCGGGATGTGTCGGTGCGGGATGTGTTGCCGGGTGCTTTCGCAGCAGCGGTCGGCTGGCAGATCATCCAGACCTTCGGCGCGGTCTACGTACAGCACGTCATCGGGAACGCGAGTTCCACCAACGGCGTCTTCGCGATCGTGCTGGGCCTGCTGGCGTTCCTGTACATCGCGTCGATCGTGATCGTGTTCTGCCTCGAAACCAACTCGGTGCGGGTGGATCACCTCTACCCGCGGTCGCTGTTGACGCCGTTCACCGACAACGTCAGCCTGACGAAGGGTGATGAGGCGGCGTACTCGGCACAGGTTCTCGCGCAGCGCAACAAGGGTTTCCAGGAGATCGACGTCTCATTCGACAATCCACGCGACGTCGAGTCCGACGTCGAGATGGACGTGAGCTCCCCCGATTCCGAACGCGGTTGACCGTCGAGGCCCCAGCGGGGGCAGTCTCCGAGCCGCAGGTCAGTGCAGCGCACCCAGCTCGACGAGGAGCACTCCGACGATGATGACGCCGATACCGGCGACCATTCGACGGGTGAGCCGCTCGCGGAACAGGAAGTGTGCCGCGACAGCCGTTGCCGCGACGCCGGCGGCGGCCCAGATGCCGTAGGCGACACCGAGCGGCACACCGTTCCTCAGCCCGAATGTCAACGCGACGAACGCCGTCAGATATCCGGCCACCACGACTGCGTAGAAACGCCGACGGCCGGTCGCGGCGGCGCGCAATGCGAGGGTGCCGGTGACCTCGGCGACGATCGCCGCGACGATGAACAGATATCCCACGGTCAGGCCTCCGTGGTGCCGGCGTCGACGGGTGGCCGGTGACCGGTCTCGACCAGGACCACCCCGATCACGATGCACACGATGCCGATCCCCATCACGATCCCGAAGGGTTCGTCGAAGATCCAGGTCGCCAGAACCGCGGTGAGGGCCACACCCGACGCCGACCAGATCCCGTAGGCCACCCCGACCCATGCCGCGCTTGAGGACTCCGGCGAGGAGTGCGAACGCGAGCATGTACCCGACGGCAACCACGACGTACAGCTCCGGTTCGGTTTGTGCACCCTTGAGCGACAAGGTCGCCGCCACCTCGGAGGCGATCGCCGCGATCAGCATCAGCCAGGTCATGTCTCTCATTCCGCTCGGCACCCTGACGGGGACTGTATGTCAACGACGCAGCGCCCCGGCCGAACGGGGCCGGGGCGCTGCGTCGTCAGCGGAGCGAGCGGGCCGTCAGCGCGTGGATCCCGCGAGTTCGCGCGACCGGGAGTCGTCGGCGGACAGCCAGCTGACCTTCGAGCCCAGTGCGGCGTCGACACTGAAACGCCCGGCGCCGATGACAGCCAGGATCAGTGCGCCGGCCCCGAGGGCGAGGACCAACTCGTAGCCGCCGTCGGAGACCCAGATGCCGTTGTCCACGTGTGCGATGAACAATGCGCCGATCATGTTCAGGGTCAGCAGCGCGGCGATGATCGGGGTCAGCAGTCCGATGATCAGTGCGATGCCGCCGAGGATCTCGAGCCAGGTGACGACGAACGCCGAGAACGATGCGGCCGGGACGCCCATCATGTCGAATCCGGTCTGCGGTCCCGTCCAGCCGTTCTGCTGGAACTTCTGCAGGCCGTGGGCCAGGAAGATGACGCCGAGGGCGACGCGTCCGAGGAGGATGCCCGCGCTGCGGACGATGGGGTTGGTCATGACTGAGCCGCCTCACTGAGAGTGTGTTCTGACTTGATGAATCAAGTGAAGGCTAGGCTATGACACTTGACGCGTCAACCTGATCACGGATGTGTTCACTTCATATACACTGCGCAGATGTCGACTGCCCCCGAGCCGAATTGGCTCGACGACGAGGAAATGGACGCCTGGATTCAGGTGGCAACCGCGCTGGCCCACCTCCCCCACGCGCTCGACGCCCAGCTCCTCCGCGACGCCCAGATCACACACTTCGAGTACGAGGTGATGGCTGCTCTGTCCGAGGCGCCGGACCACACCTTGCGGATGAGCCAGCTCGCCGAACTGTCCTACGGTTCGCTGTCGCGGCTGTCGCATGTGGTCGGAAGACTCGAGAAACGTGGGTGGGTTGGGCGCCACCCCTGCCCGGAGAACGGCCGGTTCACCAATGCCGTTCTCACCGAGTCGGGTTGGGAGAAGGTGGTGGCCACCGCGCCCGGGTATGTGGCCAATGTGCGCGAACTCGTCATCGATCGGCTGACGCGTGCGCAGCTTCGGCAGGTGTCCGCGATCGGCAGGCGGATCAACACGCGTCCGACCGGTTCGCCGTAGTCCCACCGCGATGCGCGCTGTCGCAGCGGCCGTCGGCGCGCGTCACGGGCCGGACCGTCAGCGCGGGTCGAGCCGGAGCTGCTGGGTGCCGAGAACATTGAGCAACTCGATCTTTCCGGCCGCATCGGTCCTCGGTGCCGCCGTCAGCACGAGCAGGACCTGGGTCTCGTCCTCGGTGAACAACGCCTGGCAATCCACCTCGATCGCGCCGACCTCGGGATGGAGCAGGATCTTGTGGTCCTCGAAGCGTCGACTCACCATGTGGGTGTCCCAGAGTGCGGTGAACTCGCTGCTGCGGCGCCGGAGCTCTGCCACCATCGCTCCGGCTCGTGACTCCGCACCCATCACACCGTAGGCAGCCCGCAGTGAGGCGACCTGTGCCCGGCTCTGCCGTTCGTGGTCGTCGGCCGGATAGCGGGGGCGCTCGTCGTCGGGGTGCACGAACCACCGGTAGATGGCGCTGCGTTCCATCCCGGTGAGGTGGTCGTTGTCGCCGAACAATGCTCGCGCGCAATCGTTCTGGATCAACGTATCCCCCAGCGCCGAGAGGATGAGGGCGGGCGTGCCGGTCAGCCGGTCCAGGACGCGCAGAAGTCCGGGTGCGATGTGGTCCGACGCAGCCACCCGGTCCGGTGCGCTGTGCCCGGCGACCCGGAACAGGTAGTCCCGCTCATCGGCGGTGAGGCGTAGGGCGCGAGCGAGCGCCGACAGCATCTGCGTGCTCGGTTGTGGGCCGCGGCGCTGCTCGAGTCGGGTGTAGTAGTCCGTGGACATCGTCGCGAGCTGAGCGACCTCCTCACGACGCAGACCCGTCGTGCGCCGCCGGGCGCCTGCCGGAATACCCACATCCGACGGTTGCAGACTGTTGCGTCGGCTCACGAGGAACCCGGCCAGCGCATCGCGATCCATCTCGTCAGTATCGCGGCGCCGGTACCGCGTTGCCAGGGATCGGCGATCCCCCGATGAGCGCGCTCTGGATCGTCTCCCTGCCGGATCGGAGACTCGACGGCATGAACCTCACCGGAAACACCATCTTCATCCCCGGCGCGACCAGCGGAATCGGCCTGGCCCTTGCCACCCGGCTGCACGACGAGGGCAACACCGTCATCGTCGGTGGGCGGCGCACCGAACTCCTGGACCGAATCCGTGCCGAGCACCCCGGGCTGCACACGATGGAGATCGACGTCGCCGACCCGGACAGTGTCGATGTGGCCGCACGACAGGTCATCGCCGAGCACCCTGATCTCGACGTGCTCGTCGCGATGGCCGGGATCATGCGCATCGAGGACTGGTCGTCACCGGCGGGCTTCCTCGACACCGCCGAAGCGACCGTCACCACCAACCTGCTGGGCCCGATCCGTCTGATCGCCGCGTTCATCGAACACCTGCAGGCGCGGCCGGCCGCCACGATCACGACCGTGTCCTCCGGCCTGGCGTTCGCCCCGCTTCGGGTGACACCGACCTACAACGCCACCAAGGCCGCCATCCACATGCTGAGCGAGTCGTTGCGCCTCCAATTCGCCGGCACATCGGTGGACGTCGTCGAACTCGTACCGCCGGCGGTACGCACCGATCTGTTGCCCGGGCAGCGTGAGAGCGACATCGCCATGCCACTCGACGAATTCGTCGACGAGGTGGTCGACCTCATCGGCTCACAGCCCACCGCCACCGAACTGCTCGTCGAGCGGGTGAAGTTCCTGCGGTGGGGCGAAGCGCGCGGCGACTATGCCGAGGTCGTCGCGACGCTGAACGAGCGCGACCCGCACGGTTCCTGAACTCGTTCGGAGCGTGATCAGCCGAGCCGGGTGATCGTATCGACGGCCGACTCCTCGACGGCGTCGCGGAACCCGCTCCCGGCCCAGAGGTTGATGCCGTCGGGATCGTTGGCGGCGGCGCGCCGGATGCCGCCGGTCAACGTGTTGACTGCCGGGTATTCGGCCACCGCGACGTCGGAGAACCTGTCGGTGAACAGGTTTCGCAGTGCGCGGGCAGGTCGGCCGCTGAACGCCCACGTGACCACGGACTCGGTTCGTTCCGGATCGGCGAGTGCGGCCGCATGGGCGGGCTTGGTACCGGCCTCGCTGGTTCTCAGCAGAACGGTACCGACCTGTACCGCAACGGGTCCCAGGGATCGGATCTCGTCGGCCCGGGCCGCCGTCGAGATCCCGCCCGCGGCGACGATCGGCAGTTTCACCCGATCGGCCACCTCGCCGATCAAGTCATGCAAAGGCAGTGTGGGAGAGCTGATCCGACGGTCGAAGACCGATCGATGACCGCCGGCGTCCGGACCCTGCACAATGAGCCAGTCGGCCCCGGCCTGCCCGGCGATCTCGGCATCCGCGGCCGTGGTCACCGTGACCCCGACGCTGCACCCATGCCGGTGTAGCTCGGCGAAGACCTCAGGCCGGGGACACCCGAAAGCGAAGGAGACAAGCGGGATCCGCTCGTCGCACATCAGCCGGATCTTGGTGTCGAAATGGTCGTCGTCGTCGCCCAGGTCGTCGACGTCGGGAAGGGTCACACCCAGATTTCGCGCATACGGCACCAGTTCGGCACGGTAGCGGGCGAGGGCGTCGGGGTCCACCGGCTCCGATTCCGGAACGAAGATGTTGACGCCGAAGACCTCGGTGCCCGCCGCCCGCACGGCCGTGATGTCGGCGCGCACCTTGTCGGGGCTCAGGTAGCCGGCGGCGAGCTGGCCGACACCGCCAGCCGACGCCGCCGCCACCACCAGCTCCGGGGTGGTCGGACCACCGGCCATGGGGGCGGCGACAACGCGGCGCGAGAGTTCGCGGAGATCGAACATTCAGCCCTTGTCCTTCGCCGCGCGGACCGCGGTGAACTGTGAGAGTCGCGCGTCTGCCACCGAATCCATCTGTTCGAGCTCCATGCCCTTGGTCTCCTCGACCTTCCGGAAGACGTAGAAGAACGACGCCGCGGCGCAGAAGGCGAAGAACCCGTAGATGATCCCCAAGCCCACTGCTTCGGTCATCGGCGGGAACAGCATCGAGATGGTGAAGTTCGCGACCCAGTTGACCGCCGTGCAGACGCCCAGGGCGACGCCGCGGATCCGGTTCGGGAACATCTCCCCCAGCATCACCCACATCACGGGGCCCCAGGTCGCCGCGAACGCGACCACGAACAAATTGGCGCCGATCAGTGCGACCACACCCCAGGGGTCGGGCAGTGTGATGTTCTCGCCCTCACCGATCTGTTGGGTGAACGCGATACATGCCATGAGCAGGCCGATGAACATGCCCACCGAACCGCCGAGCAGGAGCCTGCGGCGTCCGAGGCGGTCGACGAACAAGATCGCCACGAAGGTCATCACGACGTTGATGACGGCGGTGATGACCGACGTCTTGAACGAGTCGGCCTCGGAGAAGCCGACGGACTGCCACAGGGTGGTCGAGTAGTAGAAGATCGCGTTGATACCGACGAACTGCTGGAAGATCGCCAGCCAGATGCCCACCCAGACGAGCGGGTGAAGTCCGAACGACGGCCCCGTGATGTCCCTGATCGACGACTTCGCCTCACGCTTGACCGTCAGCTTGATCTCTCTGACCCGCTCGAGCGGATTCTCCTCGCCGGTCACCTCCTGCAGGATCCGTGCCGCCTCGGCATCGCGGTTGCGGCCCACCAGGTATCGCGGCGACTCCGGGATCAGGAGCGCCAGCACACCGTAGACGACCGCGGGCACGACGCCGACGAGGAACATCCACCGCCACGCCTCCAGACCCCACCAGAAGTCGCTCGACGCGCTCCCGGCACTGTCGGCGAGCAGGGCGTCGGAGAGCAACGCCGCGAAGATTCCCAGCGTGATCGCCAGCTGCTGCATGGAGGCGAGGGCACCGCGGTATCGGGCCGGTGCGATCTCGGAGATGTAGGCCGGCGCGATGACCGAGGCGATACCGATGCCGATGCCGCCGAGGACACGCCACAGCAGCAGGTCGGGAATCGTCTGGGTGAAACCGGTCCCGATCGCCGAGATGATGAAAAGTGCGGAGCCGAGCAGCATCACGCGCTTGCGACCCCAGACGTCGGCCAACCGGCCGGCGAACCAGGCGCCGAGCGCGCAACCGAGCAGTGCGATCGCGACGGTGAAGCCGGTCATCAGCTTGCCCAGTCCGAAATCCGCTTCGATCGAGTCGACCGCGCCGTTGACGACCGAACTGTCGAAACCGAACAGGAATCCGCCGACCGCGGCGGCGACCGTGACGCCGATGACCTTGGCAGTGTGTTGTTCGGCGACTTCGCGCTGCTGGTCGGTCATGGCGTCGTCCTGACCGTCGGAGAAGCCCACCGCAGAATGTGTGTCATGTCCGTGACCTCGCTGTCCGGTTGCATGGACGCCGGGTAATCGACGTTGGCGCTCAATCTACTCGCGTGAGTCGCCCTGACTGACGCTATCGGACACAGACGAACACGGATCGCAGGCGCGCGCCGGTGGTCTCGTGTCGCAGTATGGGGGGGCAGTCGACGCGTGCGCCGGGAAGGTCAGGCGGTCTCCCAGACACCGGGATTCGGACGGATCCGGAGTCCGGACGCGATCACCTCCGCCAGCGGAGCCGGGCGGCCGAAATGGTATCCCTGGGCCAGGTCGCACCCGACCTCGGCGACGATCGCGGCCTGCGACTCCGTTTCCACTCCCTCGGCGACGACCCGCATCCCGGCGGCGTGCGCCATCGTCACGATGCCGGCGAGGATCGACTTCGCGCTCGGATGTTCCTCGAGGGCGTCGACGAAGGACTTCGCGGTTTTCAGCACGCTGACCGGTAGGCGGTAGAACTCGCTCAGCGACGACGCACCGGTGCCGAAATCGTCGAGCGACACCTGTGTTCCGAGCTCGCGTACGTCCCGCAAGAGAGTGAGCAGGTCCCCGTCGAGCGGGTCGAGTGCACTCTCGGTGATCTCCAGACAGAACGCGGCGGGGTCCAGGCCGGACCGGGTGATCGTGTCCCGGAGCCGGTCCGGGAACTGCCCGTTGGTGAGTTCGCGCCGGGAGACGTTGATGCACAACATCACCCGGCGCAGTTCGGGGACGGCCGCCACCTCGGCGGCGGCGGTCTCCAAGACGTAGTTCCCCACCCGGTCGATGAGGTTGGATCCTTCTGCGAGCGGGATGAACTCGGTCGGTGAGATGGAGCCCAGCTCCGGGTGGTGCCAGCGCAGAAGACCTTCGAGTCCGACGAGGGTGCCGTCACCGGTCGACACGATCGGCTGATAGTGGACCTCGAGTTGGTCGGTGTCGGCCTCGAGAACGCGTCGCAGTTCCTCTTCGATACGCTGCTGGCGCTGGAGTTCTTCCCGGTGCTGGGTCTGGAACCGGACGTAGCTGGCTCGCGAAGCCTTGCGCGCCCGGTGCAGCGCGATGTCGGCGTCGCGCAGGAGGTCGGCGGCGGTGAACTCGTCCCCGGCATTGACGGTCGCAACGCCGATACTCGCCCGGACAGTGAGCGGTTCGGACCGGGAAGTCACCGTGACGGGTTCGTCCACCGTTCCGCGGATCTTGTCGATCTGCGCCTCGATCTCGTCAGCTGAGCACGCTGTTCCAAGGGTGGATACGAGCACGAACTCGTCGCCACCCAGACGTCCCACCGCGGCGCAGTCGGGTGTGATCAGCGCCAGCCGTTCCGCGATGGTGTGCAACACCTCGTCGCCCACGGCATGGCCGAGTGAGTCGTTGACCAGTTTGAAGTTGTCGAGATCGATGTAGAAGATCGCGACACAGCACGAGTCGTCCTCGTCTTCCGCATCGAGTCCGGCCATGTGCGATTCGAGCTCACGGATGATCCCGGAGCGGTTGTACAAGCCCGTCAACGGGTCGCGGACAGGGCCCCACGCGAGGTCGGTTCGCTCCCGGAAGTCGTCGGTGACATCGACGAACGACACGAGGACGACCACGTCGGTGCCGTCGTCGGGGATCGGTCGGCAGCTGCACGACAACCAGCGTGCCCCGACGGATGTCGTGACCTTCGCGGTCGTGTTGGTGACCGGCTCGCGGGTGCGCAGACACTGCGTGATCGGGGACTCGCCCTCGGCGAACTCCAGTTTCAGCTCGTCTATCCCCGATCCCGGGACCGCCTCCTGGCCCAGCACTGTCGCCGCGGCCGGGTTCGCGAGTTCGATGTCGCCGTCCTCGCGCACGACGATCACCGCCTGATGGAGTGCATCGAGAACGACGCCGAGACGCTCGACGAAAGAGCGGTGCGTCGGTTCGACGACGACGAGAAATCCGTCGTCCATGGTCGTCACCGACGTCCGGGTCGGAAATGATCGTCCGTTGTCGTGACGGCGATGCAGCTGATCCACCGCCCTGCCGAGCGAGACCGCCGTCTGCAGATCGACGTGGACGCCGACCACGTCGTCGAGATTCCGTCCGATCGCCTCGGAGGCGCGCCGGCCGTACATCCGCTCTGCGGCAGGGTTCCACGACAGGACGGTCAACTGGTCGTCGACGGCAACCACCGCGTTGCTCACATGCTCGAGGAGTATCGCGTGCCGGCGGAGAGCCGACTCGACCGCCTTGTGCGCGGAGACGTCGCGCAGGATGACCTGGTAGGCCGGGGAGTCGTGCCACACGGTGCGAACCGAGATGACCTCCATCGGTCGCGAGACACCGTGGGCGTCCACCATCACGACTTCTTCGGGTTTCGTCGCGGCACCTGGCGCATCGCTCATGGACGCGATCCGCTCGACCATCCGGGGCAACTCTTCTGGATGGACGAACTCGGCGATCGGACGGCCGAGCATTGCCTCGCGGTCGTCGATGCGCGCGAAAGCGAGCGCAGCAGAGTTGACATAGACGATCAAGCCGTCCCGGTGCACGGCGATCGCGTCGGGGCTCAGTTCGAGTAGGAGGCGATGACGTTCGGCAACGGCGGCGTCGCCGGGTGTTTCCCCAGCGCCGGGAACGACTCCGGCGGGCATCCCCGCGGACCCGTGGTCGTCACCTGCGGATCGTGCCATCGAGTCACCCCTCCCGCCTCCGGGATCATCCTCCCCCACACCACCACGGAATTTATGCGCTGCGCGGTGAAAGAACGTGTCCATCGGGGAATTTGCCCCGGTCGCCGCCTGAATTACCCGAATCGCGGAGTTCTCATGGACCGCCCGCCATGTCGATGAAGTTGAGACGGCTGGCCGTCGTCGGGGATGCCATGAGTGCGGATGTCCGGGCGGGACCTGCGGGCCCGGCCCCACACAAATGTGACGCGGATTGCCGTAGTGCGCTGCGGATTGCCTCGTCGCGCCTCACAATTCAGCAATGAGCGATGATCCGACTCCGCCGGTGGCCGACTCGACGCGGACCGATCCACCGCCGACGTCGGGCGCCCGGCACGCATTGACGCTGTTCCTCAACTCGCCGTTCGCGGGTATGTCCCCGTGGATCCTCATGGCGCTGCTCGCGGGGCCCGGCCGGTTCGAGGAAGCCGCGGCGTCGGCGTTCGCGCTGTCGCTCCTGCTGGTGATCGGCGGTCACAAGCGTGGCACGAGTGTGAAGCTCCTCGAAGTCTTCGACGTCACCTACTTCGGCACGATGGCGATCATCGCGTTGTTCGCCTCCGACGGCGTCATCGACTGGCTGGAGCGCTGGGGCGGGGAGATGACCAACATCGCTCTGGTCTCGTTCGCGCTCGGGTCGATCCTCGTGCGTCAGCCGTTCACCCTCCAGTACGCGCGGGAGACCACCGAGAAGGAATTCTGGGACAGCCCGCTGTTCATCCACATCAACTACGTCATCACCTGGGCATGGGTGGCCGGGTTCGGTGTCGCCGCGATCTCGGGCGCGTTCGGCGATCTGGTGCTCGACGACCCGAACAACTTCTGGACCGGGTGGATCATCCAGATCGGTGGCACGATCTTCGCGATCGCGTTCACCGAGTTCTATCCCGACTACGCGACCTACCGTGCTGCGATTCGGGAGGGATGGGCCACCGACGAGAAACCGGAGAGCATCCTGCATTTGTTCGGCTGGGTGCCGATCTACGTTCTCGCGATCGGCATCTCCGGGTTGGTCACCGACTCACTCGGCACCGTCGCGGGAGTCGTCCTCATCGTCGCGGGGGTCGTCGCGATCAACCTGTTCAAGCGGATGACCGCCGCGATGGACGCGCGGCTGGAGGCGGCGGCGGGTCGACCGGCGAACAGCTGAGCCGGATTCGACCGTCGCCACAACCCGATCACTCGATCGGTAGTGTCGAGGGCATGAAATTCGACGGCGTAGGAATCTGGAGTTCACCGCTACGGTACGGAGACACCGGGGAGGCCGCCGAAGCCGCGGCCGAGCTCGACGAATTGGGTTACACAGCCCTGTGGATCCCCGACGTGGGCGGTCCGGTCCTCGATGCGGTCGAGAACCTGCTCGGTGCCACCCGCAACACTGTGATCGCCACCGGAATCCTCAACATGTGGATGCATGAGCCGCATGACGTCGCGGCGGCCCACGCGCGCCTCAGCGAGCAGTTCGGCCCGCGGTTCCTTCTCGGCCTCGGCATCAGCCACGCACCGCTGATCGACGCGCAGGAAGCCGGACGCTACAAGAAGCCGCTCGCGACCACCAAGGCGTTCCTCGACGGCCTGGACGACGCGCCGCAGCCGGTGCCGGCCGATGCCCGGGTGCTGGCCGCGCTCGGACCGAAGATGCTCCAGCTCTCGGCCGACCGGACTGCCGGAGCCCACCCCTACCTGGTGACCCCGGACCACACCTCGATCGCCCGCGACACTCTCGGCGACGGACCGCTGCTCGCCCCGGAACAGACGGCGATCTTCGCCGCCGACCGCGACGAAGCACGCGCGATCGGCACGAAATGGCTCAAGGGCTACCTCGCGATGCCGAACTACGCCAACAATCTTCGGCGACTCGGGTTCTCCGAGGAGGACCTGACCTCGGCGAGCGACCGACTCTTCGACGCTCTGATCGTCTGGGGCGACGAGGCCGCGATCCGCAAGCGGATCGACGAGCACCGTGCGGCCGGCGCGGACCACGTCTGCGTGCAGGTTCTGCAGGCCGACCACCGAGGCTTCCCGCGCGAGCAGTGGCGCCGCCTCGCGGCAGCCCTGGGCTGATTCCTGCCCCCTGAGGTGCGGACACCCGCCTGCCCCCTGAGGTGGCGGTGGCGTGAGCTTCCGCTGCTCCCTCAGGTGCGTAACCCTCCTGCCCCCTGAGGTGTGAGGAGCGGTAGCGTGAGTTCCCGTTGCTCCCTGAGCCTGGATCCGTGGATGGTTATCCGGGGGGTGTGGTTGGTGATGGCTGAGTGTCTGGTTGTGGTGTGGGCGTCGGGTATTCGCTGACCTTGTGTCAGCTTTTTCACTGGGGTTCCTGGTCGTGGTTGGGCAGTGTGGAGTGTGTGTGTCAGGTGGTGTTTATTGCGGTCCACAACGCGGTGAAGGCGTGTTGTGCTGGCCAGTGGCGGGGTAGGTGCAGGACGGGTGTTCGTGCTGGTCGGGCCAGTCGGGCGGGCACGGCGATGAGTGTTCGGCGCAGCGTCGCCCCGCGTGCGGCGCGCAGTGCCGGTGCTGCGCTGAGCGCGGCGAGGGCGCGCAGGAGGTTGTGACTGATGGCGGCCAGGGCCAGCCAGGCTGCGTTGGCACCGAACACTCCGGAGGGTAGATGTGCCAGCGGTCCGTCGATGAGGTCGGCGAACACGGTCTCGATGATGGCGTGGCCTCGGTGGTTGATGTCGGCGGTGACGGTGTCGTCGGTGGTGTTGGTGAAGAATGCGTG
This sequence comes from Gordonia sp. KTR9, assembly GCF_000143885.2. Taxonomy (NCBI): domain Bacteria; kingdom Bacillati; phylum Actinomycetota; class Actinomycetes; order Mycobacteriales; family Gordoniaceae; genus Gordonia; species Gordonia sp. KTR9. Next base: position 2,861,525 of record NC_018581.1, on the reverse strand, counting down.
GTACCGCCAGGCGGGCATCAGGGTGTCGGTGTTGGCGGGGTGGTGGGCTTTGACGCGGCGCACGATGAGTCGGGCGGTGATCGGGTGAGGCGACTGGGGTTTCACGGTGTAGGTGGTTTCGGCGACTTCGGCATCGGAGATCAGTTCGCCGGTGTCGGGGTCGGTGACCGCGCCGGGATAGTGCACCGGTGTCCAGGCATCGTCTTTGATGGCCGTGATCGCGCGGGTGATAGCGGTGTTGGTCCGCAGGACCAGCGAGAACGTGGCTCCTGCACGCTCGCAGGTCGCCATCACCTCGGCCGAGCCGTAGGCCGAATCCCCGCGTACCGTGATCTCGCCGGCGGCTCCGGCGCGGCGTGCGGTGGTGATGGTTTCGGCGATCATTTTTGCTGCCCCGGCACCGGAGGCGGCGCGCCCTGCGCGCAGCCACGCGTTGGCGATCACAGGTGGATGACCGGGCGCGCAGACGGTGGCGATCAGTGGTGACAGGCCCCGGCGGAGGAGTTCACGTCCGGCGATCTTGGCGTGGCCGTAGGAGCCGCCCTGTTTCTGATAGCCGTAGACCGGGCGCAGCAGCGAGTCGATATCGACAAACACTCGGGCGCCGTCGGTGGGTAACAACCCTGCCCGCGCGCACATCGCCGGTAAGGTCCGGGTCATCACGGCGTTGAGTTGTCGGACATGACCGGTGGTGAACTCGCGCAGGGTCTGTCCGATCGTGGCCGGGGCGTACACGCGGTCGAACAGGCGGGTGTGCCCACCGGCGCGGACGAGGTTGAGGTCGTCGATACTGTCGGCGCCGCAACAGAATCCGGCGATCACGGTCAACAGCTTCGCGTCGAGGTTGGCCCCGGCTGAGGCGACTTGGGTGGTGCCCAAATCGACTCGCTCGGCCAGCTGGGAGGCCAACCCCGTCGAGTGGGCCAGTCGCATCACCGGTACTAGCCCGGCATGCGACACCAGGTTGTCGTCATCGAAGACAGCGGACTCGGTAGTGAACCTATGCGATACTTTCACTGAAAGTGCCTTTTGACTGGGTTGTTTTGTTGTCTCAACACCACCAATCATCCCAGTTCAAAGGGCATTTTCTTGTCATCGACACCCTAAACACATCCACGGATCCAGGCTGAGGTGCGAGGAGCGAAAGCGACGAGCCTCGAAGGGCCTGGTGAGACGCGTTGCGAGGCCCTTCGTGGCTCGCTTCGCTCGCACCTCAGGGATCAGTAGTTGGGCTCGCTCGCACCTGAGGGATCAGTAGTTGGGCTCGCTCGCACCTCAGGGATGAGTGGTTGGGGTCGCACCCCAGGGATGAGTGGTTGGGCTCGCACCCCAGGGTGCGTCTACGGCACGTCCCGCCGCCGGAACCCGGCGAACCCGAGTACGACCAGCAACACCACGACCACTCCCACCCCACACAGCCCCCACCAGTCGGGTTGCGCGGCAGAGACATCCGGCACGTGGTGGAACGGACTGACTCCCAGCGCCCACTCCGGGAGCTTGAAGCTCGGGCCCAGGATCGTCAGCACGAACGACACCAGGACGCCCAGCCAGATCGCGGGCCGCATGTGGGGTCGGGCGCCGATCACTGCGACCGCGATGCCGACGACGGCCCAGACGGCCGGGATCGTGGCAATCGACTGGACGAACACATCGCCGAAACCGATGTCGAGATCCGTTGTCGAGGCGAAGATCCCGATGACCGAGCCGGCGACGGTGACGAGAACGGCGGGGACGACGAGCGCGACCCCGGTGGTGGCGCCGAAGTAGCTCGACCGGCTGACGGAGGTGGCGAGTACCGCCTCCGCGCGGTCCTCCAGCTCCTCGGTACGGATTCGGTTGACGACCTGAACGCCGGCGACGGACGCGATGATCCCCACCAGACCGAGAATCGTCGTGACGAACGCCGACACCAGGTCCGCGGGCGACGCGGCGCCGGAGGCGAAGATCTGGGCCATCGCCGGGTTGGCCGTCAGCAGACCGCGAACCGACCTGGTGAAGTAGCCGAAGACGACGCCGAGTCCGACGAAGGCGAGTGCCCACGACACGATCGGCGCGCGGTTGAGGCGGAACGCCAGGGATAAAGGCGAGCCGACGCGGCCCCGTGACGGACCAGGCCGCGCCGGAACGAGTCCCTGACCGAAGTCCCGCGCGCCCTGCAATACGAACGCCGCCGCTCCCACGACGACCACGAAGATCACGCCGAGCAGCAGCGGCCACCAGTGATCTCCGGTTGCCGGTCGGGTCTCCTGAACCCAACCCAGCGGATTGATCCACGTGGTCCATGCGGGTGCGTTCACCGAGAAAAGGAAACCCCTCAGAACGAACAGCACGCCGAGAAGCGACACCGAGATCGTGGTGGCGGCCCGCGCGTCCGAACCCACCTGGGCGCTCACCGCCGCGACGCCGCCGAACATCCAACCGGTGACCGTGAACCCGGCTCCCAGCAGAAACGACGATTCCCAGTCCCCGCCGCACAGCGACGTCGCGAGACCCGCGACGACCCCCACCGCGATCGAGCACATGCCGGCCATGATCATCGCGGTCGACAGCCGCGCGGCGCGCCCGAGCACACCTGCGGCGAGGAGTTCCGCCTGGCCGGAGTCCTCCTGTCCGCGCGCGGCTTTGACCACGATGAAGATCGCTGCGAGGGCCGCGACGAATCCGCCGAGCGCGAGGCTGCGCCACGCGACGAAACCGTCGACGGTGGACAGGTCGTAGGCGGGCCCGAAGATGAGGCCCAGCGCGGGATTCGAGCCGATGGTCGCGGCGAACGCGGAGCGTTCCGCGGCGTCGGGAAACAACAACGGATACGCGATGACCGAGGACACGGCGAGAGCGGTCGGCAGCACGATCCACGGCAGGAAGCTGCGACCCTCGTGGTGCAGGGAGGCCCGCAACAGCGGGGCGGTGCCGATCGTCGACGCCGTCATCGCCTCACCGTTCGCCTCGGGGAAGATCGCCCGTCTCGTACAGCGACAGGAACAGACTCTCCAGCGACGGTGGTTCGACCGTCAGGGCGCGCAGGCCGCAGGATGGCAGCACCGCCATGACCGGACCGATCCGGTCCGAGTCCACGGTCGCGCTCAGGCGATGCCCTCCGGAACCGGTGTCGCGCACGTCGACGTCGTGCAGCTGCGCCAGGAGATTCGGATCCGGAAGCGAATCCAGTTCCGCACGAACCGAAGTGCGGGTGTGCCCGCGAAGCTCGGCCAGCGTGCCGGTCGCCACGACGGCCCCGTCGCGGATGATGGAGAGCCGGTCGGCGAGGGTTTCGGCCTCGGCAAGGATGTGACTCGACAGCAGCACGGTGGTACCCCGGTCGGTGGCCTCGCGCACGACTTCCTGGAATACGTTCTCCATCAACGGGTCCAGCCCGGACGTCGGCTCGTCGAGGATGAGCAACTCGACATCGGACGCCAACGCGGCCACGATCGCGACCTTCTGCCGGTTGCCCTTGGAGTACTGCCGCCCGCGCTTGGTCGTGTCGAGTTCGAACCTCGCCACGAGATCGGCACGACGCTCCTCGTCGAGACCGCCTCGCATCGAGCCGAGCAGATCGATCATCTCGCCGCCGGTCATCGTCGGCCACAGCGCGACGTCGCCGGGTACGTATGCCAGTCGCCGATGTAGCTCCACGACATCACGCCAGGGGTCGCCGTCCAGCAGTCGGACCTCTCCCCCGTCCGCCCGCAACAAACCCAGCAGGACGCGGATCGTCGTCGACTTGCCTGCACCGTTGGGTCCGAGGAAACCGTGGACCTCGCCGCGGGCGACTTGGAGGTCGAGCCCGCGTAGCGCCTCGAACTTGCCGAAGTTCTTGCGCAGGCCCCGGACATCAATGGCCGGATCGGTTCCCCGATGGTTCTCGGAATGTTCCACGCCCATGCGCACCTCCGGCTCGACGACCTGATGATCGTTCCACAGCAAGCGATCCGACGGGTGCGGTTCGCGTCGCCCAGCGCGGACGAGCGGGCGGGGGCAGGTTTGACCATCGTTGCCGGCGGGGCACTCTGCCGCCATGGCGATCAAGAAGAACGACACCGTGCGCTGGAACACGTCTCAGGGCGAGACCGAGGGCACGGCCGAGGAGAAGCGGACCAAGGAATTCACCTTCGAGGGCCAGAAATTCAAGGCCAGCGAGGACGAGCCGTACTGGATCGTCAAGTCGTCGAAGACGGGTTCGAAGGCGGCGCACAAGGAGTCGTCGCTGTCCAAGAAATAGAAATAGCTGTCGGAGATACCCGGTAGGCCTCGATCGGATCAGCCCTATACCTAGAGCTGCTATGCTCCTTGTAGTTCTAGGTATAGGGGTTCTATGTATATCGAGAAAGACCTGGTGGCCGCTTCCGCGACGCCGCTGGTGCTCGGCATTCTCGCCGAGGGTGAGTCCTACGGGTACGCGATCCTGAAGCGCGTCCGGGAGATGTCCGGTGGCCGGATGGAATGGACCGACGGCATGCTCTACCCGTTGCTCCACCGGCTCGAGCGTGCCGGCCATGTCGAGGCGACCTGGGGCAAGGCCGACACCGGCAGACGGCGTAAGCACTACACGATCACGCCGTCGGGGCTGGCCGCCCTCGCCGAGCGCAGGTCCCAATGGGAAGTCGTGGCCGACGCGCTCGATCAGGTGTGGCGGACGGTCGCCCTGCCGCCCACCGCGGAGGGCCTGGCGTGAGCGCGGACACCGAACTCGAGAGCCAGATCGACCGGTGGCGCGGATATGTCCTGCGCCATCAGGCCATTGCCACCACCGATGCCGATGAGATGGAAGACCACCTGCGCGGTCAGATCGCCGACCTCGCCGCCGGCGGTCTCGACGACGACGAAGCGTTCCTGGTCGCCGTCAAGCGAATGGGACGAGTCGATGCGCTCTCGCGCGAGTTCGCCCGCGAGCATTCCGACAGGTTGTGGAAACAGCTGGTCCTGACCGCGGAACCAGCCGGGGATCTGGGCCGAAGACGTCACGAGCTCGGCGTCGTGATCGGTCTCGTCGTCGCGGCGGCCGCCACGGTCCGCATCGCGCTGGAGGTCATGCCCGAATGGGTTCTCGTCCGCAATGCGACGCTGCTCGTCTTGCCGTTTCTGGCAGTCTATTTCGGCTGGAAACGCCGGGTCTCGACACGAACCGCGCTCGCGGTGGCCGCCGCATTCGTCGTGACCGGTGTGACCGTCAACATCTATCCCTTCGTCGACGAGGGGCCCACGCAGGCCATCGTCGCGATCCACGCGCCGATCGTCCTGTGGTTCCTGGTGGGCGTGACGTACGTCGGCGGCCGATGGAGATCGGGTCCCCGGCGCATGGACTTCATCCGCTTCACCGGCGAATGGGTCGTGTATGCAACGCTTCTCGGCCTGGGCGCGGCTGTGCTCACGGGGCTGACCGCCGGCGCCTTCGGTGCCCTCGACATCGACGTCGACGTCGTGATCTCCCAGTGGCTGGCGCCGATCGCTGCGACAGGAATAGTGCTGCTCGCCGCCTGGCTGGTCGAGGCGAAGCAGAGCGTGGTCGAGAACATCGCACCGGTGTTGACCAAGGTGTTCACGCCGATCACCGCGGTGATGCTCGTCGTGTTGCTGGTCGCGATGGTGACCAGCGGCGACGTCGTGGACGTCGACCGCGAGTTGCTGATCCTCGTCGACCTGATCCTCGTCCTCGTTCTCGGCTTGCTTCTGTACGCCATCTCGGCGCGCGATCCGCATCTGCGGCCGGAGCTCTTCGACCGTCTGCAGCTGGTACTGGTGGTGACCGCGCTCGCGGTCGACGCGGTCATGCTGACGATCATGGCCTCGCGTATCGCGGAGTTCGGGTTCACCGCCAACAAGACCGTGGCCCTGGGCCTCAACCTCGTTCTGCTGGTGAACCTGTCGTGGGCTGCGTATCTGCTCTTCGGTTTCGTGCGTCGCCGCCGCGGGTTCGACGCCACGGAGCGGTGGCAGACGGACTACCTGCCAGTGTTCGGGGTCTGGGCGGCCGCGGTGGTCGTCGCGGTGCCGCCGCTGTTCGACTTCTCCTGACGGCGCCGGAGCGAAGCGAGCGGGCCGAATGGAACGCAGCCGCGTAGACTGCGCGACCATGGCCATCGTCAACCGAGGGTTCGTGGGACGCCGCGACCGCGATGCGCGGCGTCTCCCACCAGGGCAGTACACGACACTCGATTTCCCGGTCCTGTCCTCCGAGCCGACACCCTCCGTCGCCCCGGAGGGTTGGATGCTGGCCGTGCAGTCGGCAGACCATCGGGCGGCCACGTTCACCTGGGAGCAGTTCCAGGATATGCCGCACGACGACATCACCACCGACATCCACTGCGTCACAAGGTGGTCGAAGTTCGACACGCGGTGGCGCGGAGTCTCGTTCGACACGCTGCTGCAGGCGCTGCCGTGGGAGCCGGCACCGTATGTGATGGCGCACTGCCACGGCGGTTACACCGCCAATGTGCCGCTTGCCGATCTCGTCGGCGGGCGCGGCTGGATCGCCGACACCTACGACGGCGAACCGCTCGCCGCCGAGCACGGCGGTCCGGCACGACTCCTGGTGCCGCACCTGTACTTCTGGAAAAGTGCCAAATGGGTTCGGCGACTTCGGTTCATGACCGAGGACGCACCCGGTTTCTGGGAGGAGCGCGGATACCACATGTACGGCGACCCCTGGCGCGAGCAGCGCTACTCGTGACGACCTGGCATCTCACGACGGTCACCTCGGTTGTCGACATCACCCCGACCGCGCGGACGCTGCGCCTCGCCCTTCCCGAGGCCATCCACGCGCTGCCCGGCCAACACGTCGACATCCGCCTGACCGCCGAAGACGGCTACTCCACCGCGCGGGCCTACTCGCTGTCCGACGTCCGGGAGACCCGCTCGGTCGAGGTCACCGTCGAACGACTCCATGACGGCGAGGTGTCGCCGTACCTGGTCGACGTCGTCGAGCCCGGCGACCCGCTGGAGATCAGCGATCCGCACGGATTCTGGTTCACGTGGCCGTCCGGCGACGACCGCCCCGTCCAGCTGATCGGCGGTGGCTCCGGTATCGCGCCGCTCATGTCGATGATCCGCAGTCGCGAGGTCGAGGCGCCGCAGACGCCGTTCTCACTCGTCTACTCCGTCCGCAGTCCCGACCGCGTCTACTACCGGGACGAGTTCCGGCAGCTGATCGACCACCGGCGCATGGACGTTCACCTCATCCACACCCGCGTCGGGCCCGAGAATGCAACGCGACCCCCGGGGCGCCTCACCGCGGACGAACTTGCCGGACTCACGCTCGATCCCGCGACGTCGCCGACGGTGTTCATCTGCGGGCCGAACCGCTTCGTCGAGAACTGCGCCCAGTGGATGGTCGACGCCGGCCACGACCGGACCCGCATCCGGACGGAACGCTTCGGGGAGTGATCCGAAGTCCTTCGACGGTTCTCCCGAGCAAGTGCTTGATCGGCACGTAGCGTAGGGTCATGACCTCTGCGTACGACTTCACCGCCACCGGTATCGACGGCAACCCCGTCGAACTCTCGGAATTCCAGGGCAGTCCCCTGCTCATCGTGAACACCGCCTCGCAGTGCGGATTCACCCCGCAGTACCGCGGCCTGGAGGCCTTGCACCGCGACTACGCCGACAAGGGGCTGCGCGTCCTCGGCTTTCCCTGCGATCAGTTCGGGCACCAGGAGCCCGGTGACGAGGACGAGATCAAGAACTTCTGCTCGCTGACCTACGACGTGACTTTCCCGATGTTCGCGAAGGTCGACGTGAACGGTCCCGACGCCCACCCGCTGTTCGCATGGCTGCGGGACCAGAAGTCCGGCGTCCTCGGCGGGCGCATCAAATGGAACTTCACCAAGTTCCTGATCGGCCGGGACGGGTCGGTCGTCGCGCGGTATGCCCCGACCACCAAGCCGGAGAAACTCGCCGGGTCCATCGAAGAACAGCTGTGACCGAGTGGACACGCCCGTGAGCACCGACACCGCCATCAGCCGCACCGGTTCGTTCGTCCGCGTCACCGTCGCCTACGTGATCGCCTTCGCGGTCGCCGCGGCCTGGCTGATGTGGGGTCCGGCCACCGGCCACCTGTGGCTCGACACGTTGATCGCCGATCTGCTGGCCACGCTGGTGATCTTCGCGTTCAGCAGGTACTACGGCAATTCCAGCTTCTACGACGCCTATTGGAGTGTGGTGCCGCCCGCGCTCCTCATCTACTGGTGGGCGGCAGGCGACCTCGGGATCGACGCGGTGCACTGTTGGGTCATCGCCGTCGTCGTCGGTGCCTGGGCGATTCGTCTCACCGCCAACTGGGCGATCGGCTGGCCGGGTCTGCAGCACGAGGACTGGCGCTATCCGATGCTCAAATCCGGGGCCGGACGCGCGGAGTTGCCCGTCGACCTGATGGCGATCCACGTCTTCCCCACCGTCCAGGTGTTCCTCGGCATGATCCCGGTCTACGTGGCGGTCACCCACACCGGCGGCGTCGTGGCATGGCTGACCGCCGTGGCGGCCGTCGTCGGACTCGCCGCCACGCTGCTCGAGTACGTCGCCGACGGGCAACTGCGTCGTTTCGCCGCTCACCGGACGCCGGGCGCCGTCCTGGACACGGGCGTATGGGCGTGGTCGCGCCACCCGAACTACTTCGGCGAGGTCATGTTCTGGGTGTCGATGGCCCTGTTCGGGCTCGCCGCCTCACCCGGTGACTGGTGGTGGCTGTTCGTGGGAGCGGTGCTGATGCTGGCGATGTTCCTCGGTGCGAGCATCCCGATGATGGAGAAGCGGAGTCTCGAGCGACGCCCCGGCTATCAGGACGTCATCGACCGGGTACCGCGCTTCGTCCCACGCCCGCCGCGCTCTGCCGCGCACCCGCCGGGTCAGGTCTCTGCGTGAGCCGACCGCGCGTCGTCGTCGCCGGTCTCGGTGACTCCGGATTGCTGACCGCGATCCACCTCGCCTCGCACGTCGATGTCGTGGGGATCTCGTCGAAGCCGGGACTCGTCAGCGGGCAGGAACTCGGTCTGCGGATCAGCCGGCCCGACGCCTGGGCACGTGATTACCGAATCCCGTTCGGACGCTTCCGCAAACTCGACGGTATCCGGACCGTCCACGGCACGCTGACGGCCGCCGATCTCGACAACCGCACCGTCACCGTCGTCGATGCCGCCGGCTCCGAGAGCGTCGAGGGTTTCGATGCGTTGGTCATCTCCACCGGGGTCCGCAACGGCTTCTGGCGACAACCGGACCTGCAGTCCGCCGCGGACGTCGACGCCGACCTAAGGTCGTCGCACGAGCGGTTCGCCGAGGCCGCCTCCATCGCCGTCATCGGTGGCGGGGCGGCTGCGGTGAGTGCCGCCGCCAACCTGGCGCGGACCTGGCCGGGCAAGCGCATCGATCTCTATCACCCGGGCGAACGCGCCCTCCCACACCATCATCCGCGGACCTGGGCCACGGTCCTCGCGCGGTTGCGCCGGCTGGGTGTCGGCGTGCACGGCGGCCACCGCGCGGCCGTGCCCGACGGATTCGGCTGCGACGAGATCACGCCGGGGCCAGTGAGCTTCTCGACCGGACAGCCGGCGGTCGAGGCCGACGCCGTGCTGTGGGCCATCGGCCGGGTCACGCCGAACACGGAATGGCTGCCGCCGGATGTCCTCGACGCGTCGGGCTTCGTCCGTGTGACGGCCGAACTACGGGTCCCCGGTGTCGAGTTCGTGTACGCGATCGGCGACGTCGCGGCGACCGACGACCTCCGCAGCTCGGCCCGCAACCGGGCCGATCGCCTGCTCGCGCACAACATCCGCGCCGACCTCGCCGGACGGCCCGACCGGGTGCGGAGCTACGTTCCGCCGCGGCGAAGGTGGGGTTCTGTGCTCGGGGTACAGGCCGATGGTCTGCAGGTGTTCGCGCCCAACGGCCGCCCGTTCCGCTTCCCCGCCTGGTCGGTCGACACGATCCTGCAGCCATGGATCGTCCGTCGCGGCATCTACGGCGGCATCCGTGAGCCGGAGTGACCGTGCCGCTCTTCTCGGCGGTCAGCTCGCCACCCGCGCATAGACTCGGCCCATGAGCAACGAACCGTTCTCGGCGAATCCATCCGGACATCCCCCGACGCCGGGTGGACCGGGACAGCCGTCGTCAGGTGCGTACCCGCCGGGAGCGGTGCCGCCCGCCGGGTCGCCACCGGGAACCACTCCTTCGTCCGCCTCGTATCCCGTCGGGAGCGAGCCCGGTACGGCGCCGGCGACCGACCCGACGACAGACGCGACGCCGGTCAAGCCGACCGCGGGCGAACGCGCGAACGCCGTCGTCAAGAAGGTGGTGATCGGACTCGTCATCGCTGCGCTGCTCGTGGTCACCTATTTCATTCTCGAGGCATTCCTGCCCCGCTGGTGGGCCGGTCAGATCGGACAGCGTGTCGAGGGTTCGTTCAGTCGCGGCATCGGCACCGGCCTGGTCCTCGGGATCGTCTGCACCTTTGTGCCGGTGCTGTTCTTCACGCTGTCCTTCGTCTACCGCGGACGGATGAAGAACGTCCCGACGATCATGTTCGCTGTTCTCGGCGTGATCGTCGCGGTCCCCAATCTGCTCACCCTCACCGTGGTCGCCGGTGGCGGGAACGGCGCCCATGCCGGTGAGCGCATCTTCGACGTCGAGGCGCCCGGTTTCCGTGCCGCAACCGCGTGGGGCGTGATCATCGGCGCGGTTCTCGCGGTCGGCGTCGGCTACTTCATCTGGCGCTACCGGCGCCGCGGCCGCCAGCTCCGAGAGATCAAGCACCCCACCACAGATCGGACGTAGACAGATGACCGAGCAGCGGATCGTCGTGGACATCGACGACGCGGGGGTCGCCACCGCGACCCTCAACCGGGCCGACAAGCACAACGCTCTCGACCCGGCGATGTTCGACGCCCTCATCGAGGTGACCGGCACCCTGGCCGAGGACAAGCGCGTCCGCGCCGTCGTGGTCCACGGTTCGGGCAAGAGCTTCTGCTCCGGACTGGACGTGTCGAGTCTGGGTCAGGGCGGCAGCGTGAACTCGCTCCTGGAACGCGAACCGGGCGTGCTCGGCAACCACGCGCAGCGAGTGTCGCTGGACTGGGGCCGGATCCCGGCGCCGGTGATCGCCGCCATCACCGGCAACTGCTTCGGCGGTGGCCTGCAGATCGCGCTGGGCGCCGACATCCGGTACTCGACCCCCGACGCGCGGCTGTCCATCATGGAGGTCAAGTGGGGTCTGGTGCCCGACATGGGCATCACCCAGACGTTGCCGCGACTCGTGTCCGCGGATGTGGCAAAGGAACTCACGTTCACCGGCCGGATCATCGACGGCACCGAGGCCCATCGGCTCGGCCTGGTCACTCGCGTCGTCGACGATCCGCTCACCGCTGCACTCGACCTCGCGCACGAGATCGCGTCGAAGTCGCCGCACGCTGTCCGCGCCGCCAAGCGGCTCTACGACGAGTCGTGGGCGGGCACGGACCCGGCGGGAGCGCTGATGCTGGAGAGCCGACTCCAGGTCGGCCTGATGGGGTCACCCAATCAGATGGAAGCGGTACACGCCGGGATGTCGCGACGCGAAGCGCGCTTCGCCGACCCCGAGTGACTCGCTCCCGGGCCCAGTCGATTCACCGGGCCCGGGTCGCTCACACCGCCGGGCCGAAGACCGTTCAGTCGGCCAGCCCGGCGTCCTTGCTGCCGTAGGCCTCCCGTAGCCGTGGTTTGACGACCTTGCCACCGGCGTTGCGCGGGAGTTCGTCGATGATCACCAGATCCTTCGGATGCTTGAACCGGGCGAGGTTCTCGTTCAGATGCGGTTCGAGCTCGGCCAGGGTGAGATCCTCGACGCCCTCGGCCAGCACCACCACTGCTACCGGCACCTCGCCCCACTTCTCGTCTGCCCGGCCGATGATCGCGGCCTCGCTGACACTGGGGTGTCCGTAGAGGACGTTCTCGACCTCGGCGCAGTAGATGTTCTCCCCACCGGAGATGATCATGTCCTTCGCGCGGTCGACGACATAGAGGAAGCCCTCCTCGTCCTGGCGCACCAGGTCGCCCGAGTGGAACCAGCCGCCGCGGAAGGCTTCTGCGGTCGCTTCGGGCTTGTTCCAGTAGCCGATCATCATGTTGGGTCCGCGGTAGACGATCTCCCCCACTTCGCCGGGTTTGACGTCGTTCATCAGTGGATCGACGATGCGCGCGGTGACGGCCGGGACGACCTTGCCGATGGAACCCAGCTTGCGCAGCGCATCGTTGCCCTCGAGGATCGTGGTCACCGGCGACATCTCGGTCTGTCCGAACGCGGTCATGTTCGCGGCGTCGGGGAAGGACTCGTTCATCGCGTTGAGGATGGTGTCCGACGCCGGTGCCGCGCCCCAGCTCATGGTGCGCAGCTTGAGGTTGCGCGGCCGCGCCTTCTGTGCGGCGCACACCGCCTGCCACTGGGCCGGCACCATGAAGATCGACGTGACATTCTCGCGTTCGAGTGTGTCGAGCATGGTGTCGGGGTCGAACGCGCCGAGCGGATGCAGGACCGCGCGCACGCCGCGGTAGAAGATCGGTGCGAACCCGCCGATCCCGGCGATGTGGAAGAGCGGCGGCACGATCGAGGCGACATCGTCGGATTGGCCGTTGGTGGTGGCGATCGTCGTCACCGCCTGCGCCTGGATGTTCTGATGGGTGAGCATGGCGCCCTTGGGTTTTCCCGTGGTTCCCGAGGTGTACATGATGACCGCCACGGTGTCCTCGGGTACGTCGACCTCCGGCAGGTCCGACGCGTCCTCGGCGAGAAGGGTCTCGAAGTCGAGATGGGCGTCGTTGTCGCTGCCGCCGACAACGATGATGGTGTCGATCTGCCCGGTCGACCCGGCGACCGCGTCGGCGACCGGCGCGAGCAGGGTCTCGGTGACGACGACTTTGGCTCCGCTGTCGGTGACCAGGTAGGCGACCTCGGCCGGACTCATCCGGATGTTCACCGGTACCGGGATGGCACCGATCAGCGTGGCCCCGAGAATCGCCTCGATGTACTCGGTGCGATTGAGCAGGGCCATCAGGACACGATCACCGAACCGGACACCCCGCCGATGGAGTGCCGCACCGAAGGCGCGTGACCGATCGTCGAGCTCTTTCCAGGTCGTGTTGGTGTCGAGGTAGGTGATCGCGGTATTGTCCGGGGTCATCATCGCGTGCCGGCGAACCTGGTTGTTCCAGTGATTGCGTCGCGAGCGATACGGCTCGGTGGTCAGGTTGCTGGCGACCTCGGCACTTGCAGTCATGACTGCCTCCCATTCGTCGAGCGGACTCGACCCGTAGTGAACGCCCTCGGCGAGGGTCCGGCACTGTTGTGTCTCGTGTCACACATTAGGTCGTCGGCGTTGCCAGATTCAGGCATTCCCGCGGTTCGGGTGGTGGACGTATTCGTCGACTGTGCGTCAGATTGCGTTGACTGTGCGTTTGTCCATGGGGCGAACTCCAGTCACATCCATTTCGCGTTTCGCTTGGACGCAACTCAGTGCCTGGGCGCAATTGCTGCGACGCGACGGCCCTGTGCGGATCGGGTGGCGGCGGGGTGGGTCGGATGTGCACAGTCGACGCAGGTCGACGCCCAGTCGACGTGAAGGCCTACCCAGTCGACGGAAATGCCCACCCAGTCGACGGAAAGGCCTACCCAGTCGACGGAAACGCCTACCCAGTCAACGAAGTTCGCGACTCACGGCAATCCGGCGTCACGTGCACACCGTCGAAGATATTCGCTCGCGCGCTTGTCGCGGGTGAGCGCTTCCGCCTGCTCATAGTGCCTTCGCGCCGCATCGTACGAACCGGCCCGAACGAGCAGATCCGCTTGCGCGGCATGGAACGGTCCGAAGTCGGCGACTCCCGGCTCGCCGTCCAGACGCTCGAGGAGTGCGAGTCCGTCCTGCGGCGAACTCGCCCGTCCGACGATCGCCGCGTGAGCGGTGCGCGCACCGAGAGTCGGCGCAATCGCGACGAGTGCCGCCGACAACGACTCCAGCGAGGCCCAGTCGACCGCACCGGTGCGAGCGCGGTCGGCGTGCACGGACTGCATCGCCGCCTCGAGTTGGAACCGACCGTGCGGGCGGCCGAACGACGACGCCCGTCGGAGCATCGCTTCGCCGTCACGGATGAGTGCCGCGTCCCAGGTCGCGGGATCTTGCTGTTCGAGCGGGACGAACGGACCGGTTCGCGCCGGCGCTCGTGACAGCGACAGCGCGATCAGCGCGGCGAGACCCCAGGCCTCCGGCTCGTCGAGCAGCGAGGCGAGCGTGACGGCCAGGTAGAGCGACTCCCCCGCCATCGATTCGACGGTGTCGGGATCGGCGCCGTCCGCATCGTTCCACGCGATTGCGAAACACCCGTAGACGGCTTCGAGAACGGCGGGCAGCCGTTCCGGCATGGCCTCCCGATCGGGAACGACGAACGGGATCCGCGCGTCGCGGATCCGACGCTTCGCGCGCACGAGACGCTGCGACATCGTCGACGGTGCGACCGCGAAGGCGTCCGCGATGTCCGCGGCCTCGAAGTTGAGCACCGACTGCAGCATCAGCGGGGTGCGGGCGGCAGCGTCGATGGCCGGATGAGCACAGGTGAACAGCAACTCGAGCCGCTTGTCGGGGATGGCGTCGAGGTCGACGTCGTCGAACGGGGTCACGGCGGTCGCTCCATGAGAGATGGTGTCGTCGAGGACCGTCGACGTGCGGTGCGCTGCCGACTTCCAGGCGTCACGCTGCTGATTGCGCGCGACGGTGAGCAGCCAGCCCTCCGGATTCGCCGGTACCCCGTCCGCCGGCCAGGTGACGAGTGCCCGTTCGAAGGCGGTGCCCAGCGCATCCTCCGCGAGAGCGAGGTCACCGGAGGATGCGGCGAGAAGCGCCACCAGTCGCGAATACGATTCGCGGGCAGCGTGTTCGGCTGCGGTGTGCGCTTCTCGTCCGGTCACGCGTTGGGGGTCCACGATCCTTCGACGGTGTAGGTCGCGCCCGGCCTGATCTCGACCACTCCCCATTCGATCGGCGGTGCCTGACCTGCCCACTCGATGGCGGCGTCGAGGTCGGCGACGTCGATGACGACGGTTCCGCCGAGCTGCTCTTTGGTGTCGGCGAACGGACCGTCCTGCACGACGAGTCGGCCGTCGACCTTGCGCAGCGTCGTGGTGACCTCCGAGGGCTGCAGGACTTCGGCGCTCACCAGCACGCCGGCGTCCTGAAGCGCGCGGGTGTAGGCGGAGAAGGCCGCCTGGCCTTGGGCGAGGGCTTCCTCACCGAGGGTTGCGGCGTCCATCTCCGGGTAGTGCAGCAGAAGCGAGTAGTGCATGATCTGACCTCTCGTCCAGCGGGCCGCTCATCGGTCCGTGTGCAGTGATGACGACCGTGCCGCCCGCCATTCGACATCTCCCCCGAAGTTCTCTCCGTCGGTACCCCTCCCCATTCACGAAGGGTCACCCCAGCCGGTCGGCACGGGCCGCCGCGTCGGGCCACATCGCGGGACACGGCAGCCCGGGGACGGTGGCGATCTCGAAGTGCCACCACTCGTTGGCGAAGGTTCGACACAGGCCCCAGCGGTGACCCGTGCGTTCGAGCCAGGCGGCGCCTTCTCGTGGGCCGACGTCGATGGCCTTGCCGCGCACGTGCGGCGATTGCTCGGGCGGCAGGACCCAGCGTCGTGCGGCTGCCGGGCTGCCGTAGGTCGCGATCGCGTCCCGCCACATCTGGCGCTGCTCGGCGTGTGTTCGCTTCCCGGAAGTGATCCACAGCGGAACCCCCTGCGCGCGAGCAGAGTTCGACGCTTGCTGGTAGGCCGTCGCCAGAACTGGATCGAGGCCGGCTGTCGGCGGCGCGGCCGTCGCCGGGCCGGGACCGAGTCCCGCGATCAGTAGGGCACCGAACACGGCGGCACAGATGATTGTCAATCGGCGCGTGGTTACGTCCATCAACCTCATGACCGCAGTAAACCGTACGACCGACACCCGTCGCATCAAGCCGCGAAAAGGGGTTACCGTGTGACCCGGGTGGGCCGCGCGCGAGCCTGTGGAGGGTCGGAAAAATGAAGAAGCGTCTGGTGGTCTGTTGTGACGGCACGTGGAAGTCGTCGAAAGACCCGAGAATTTCGAATGTCGAGAAGATCGCCCGAGCCGTCACCACCGATGCCGACGGCGGCGCGGTGCAGCTGGTCCACTACGTCAACGGCGTCGGTACCGGGTCGGGCTGGTCCGACCGTGTCATCGGCGGGGCTTTCGGTCGGGGTCTCGATGCCAACCTGATCGATGCCTACCGCTTTCTCGCTCTCAACTACGAGCCCGGCGACGAGATCTTCGTCTTCGGCTTCAGTCGCGGTGCGTACACCGCCCGGAGTCTCGCCGGGATGATCTGGCACGTCGGCCTGGTCACGCCGCGCGAACTTGCCGAGAACCCGACGGAGAATCTGTTCGAAACGGTCCTGCGGTACTACCGGATGAAGCCAGAGAACCGACCGGCATCCACCCCGGGTACCCGGGTGCCGGTCAAGTTCATCGGCGTCTTCGACACCGTCGGCGCGCTCGGCGTTCCCGGCATCACTCGGGTGAAGCACAAGTTCCACGATGTGAACCTGGGCAGGAACGTCGGAGTCGCACGGCAGGCACTCGCCATCGACGAACGCCGGCTGACGTTCGACCCTTGCGTCTGGGAGATCAAGGACGAGGACCGGGGAGAGATCGATGTGAAGCAGGTGTGGTTCGAGGGCGTCCACTCAGACATCGGCGGGGGTTTGGCGATCACCGAACCCTCAGAACTGAGCCTGTCCTGGATGGTGCGCGAGGCAACGCTCGCCGGCTTGCAGTTCTCGTACGACCGATTCACCAAGATCCGCTACCCCATCGACCCCGCTGATGCGAGATACACCACGAACAAGTCTATGAACGCCATGTACGGCATCGTCAACGTGTTCAAAATCGCGTTCGGGCCGCTCCGCATGCGCGGGTCGACCATTCGGCATAAAGGTCAGTCGCGATTGCTCGAGGCGAAAGCGAACGATCGTGCCGCCCCGCTGTACATCGCCGCTCCTGCGTTGACTCGGTGGAACGACAACGTCGGGTCCCGAAAGAAGAAGGCAACGAACATCGGCGCGTGGACCGCTGTGGTTGAGAAGTCACAGCTGAAGTTGCCATACCGCGTGGTCGAGATACCTCCGCTCGAAGCGCCGGCCGGGCAGGCTCAACCGCCTGTTGCGCCGGTCGACACGGCACCGCCGCTGGCTACTCAGCAGTAGTCACTGCGGGGCACCGTCTTTCGTTGCAGCGATCTGGATGAGGTTGCCGCACGTGTCGTCGAAGACCGCGACAACCGCAGGTCCGATGTCGGTGGGTTCCTGGGTGAACTCGACACCGAGGCCGAGAAGCCTCTCGTATTCGGCCTGAACATCGTCGACGGCGAACTGCGCCAACGGGATTCCATCTTCGATGAGCGCATCGCGGTAGGGCTTGACCGCGGGGTGGCCGGACGGTTCGAGCAGGAGCTCCATGCCCTCCGGATCTTGCGGCGAGACGACCGTCAACCACCACGTGTTCTCCCCCATCGGGATGTCGTGTCGCGTAGTGAATCCCAGGATCTGGGTGTAGAACTCGTGCGCCTTGCGCTGGTCGTCGACGAAGATGGACATCAGTGTGAGCCTCATGGGAGGACCTTTCGAGGGGTGGGCCATCGGTCGGTGATCTCGCCGATTGGTGCGGGGTCGAAGTAGTGGAATTTGGAGCGTCCACGTTTCTCGGTGTGAACGAGTCCGGCGGACTCCAGGACGCCCAGATGCTGCGAGATCGCCTGCCGGCTCAGGTTCAGCCCACGCCGCGATGTGAGACGACCGCAGATCTCGAACAACGTCTGGCCGTCGCGCTCGACCAGCTCGTCGAGGATTGCCCGCCTCGTCGAGTCATCGAGTGCATGGAACACATCGGCCACACCTGACAATAGGCAAGTCGCCACTTGCATGTCAATGGAGAGACGCGGGCCCTCTAGGTGATCTTGCCTGGAATGGCACTCGACAAAGGGCCGCGAGAATTGGAGGGCGATCTCCGAGGTTGGGCTCGCCAGCAGGGTCGGCGTGCCAGCCGCTAGGCTCCTGACGGCTCTTACGTAGTGGCGAGGTGGTCAACCCTCTGCTTCGGGTCGCGGGACGACGGCCTCCCACCTCTGCCGACGCTCGTCGTTTGTCTGCTCCCACCATGGGGTCCCGCGCTCCCCGAGCGCGACCTTCGCGGCCTGGACGCCATGGCGCGACTCAGGTGCGCCCTTTGTCCGTTTCACGTCTCGACGCCACGCCATGAGGATCGACTGCAGTTCGGCCCGGCGCTCGTCCGGGATCAGCGGATCCGTCGCCCGCCACTTCCGGCCGTTGACGATGATGTGGTGGCCGTCGGGGGTGTGTTCGGGATCGGGCATGGTTCCACGGTGCCACGGCGGAGATCGGCGGGTGTGACCCAGATCTCTCTGGGCGTGTGAACTGCGATTCTGTGGACGATGAGCGAGCACTCTCAGGGTCTGCTTATGTCCGCGTGGGTAACCTCGCCGTGTCCTTGCCGATACCGAACCGTTACCCAACCCGAGATGGACAACGCTGTGCCTCATCACCGCCTGAACGCCCAGACCACGACGCGCCCCGCCACCCGCGCCCTGCTCGACTCGACGCCGCGCGCGTCGGGGCCCGGGCGTCATCGCGCCGCCTCGCGCTCGACCACCCGCACGGCTGTGCGGACCGGCGCCTTCGCCGCGTTCGTCGGTGCTATCAGCCTGACGGCCGGTACCGCAGCGCAGGCGTCGGCCCAGCCCGCTCCCCCGCCTGCGCCGAAGATCGCGTTGCCCGACAACGTGAAGCTCCCGGCCGGTCTGGTCCTGCCGCCCGAGATCGACGACTTGGCTCGCGACGTCCTGCCGCCGTCGGTGTTCACCCCCGGTAACCCCGGCATCCCTGGCATCAAGACGGCTGTGAAGCCCGTCAGCGGCACCGTGACCTCCGGCTACGGCCCGCGATGGGGAACCCACCACAACGGAGTCGACATCGCCAACAAGGTCGGAACCCCCATCTACGCCGTGACCGATGGTGTCGTCCTCGAGTCCGGCCCCGCGTCCGGCTTCGGCCAGTGGGTCCGGGTGAAGCAGGACGACGGCACCGTCGGCGTCTTCGGTCACGTCGACCAGAGCTTCGTCCGTCCCGGCCAGAAGGTCCGCGCCGGTGAAAGAATCGCGACCGTCGGCAACCGCGGCCAGTCCACCGGCCCGCACCTCCACTACGAGGTCTGGGACGCCAACGGCACCAAGATCGATCCGCAGGCGTGGCTCAACAAGCGTGGGGTTCATCCGTGATTGACGCCTGACCCTGCTGCAACGACGATCCCACCTACTCTGTCGGTGGGATCGTCTGCATTTGTCGGTCGGAGGCAGCGCTGCAGACGTGTTCGGGGCCGGACGCGTGCTCCGACGAGCCGCTACCGCGGAACGGATTGCAGCACTGTGGATATCCGCGCTGCGGCGTCGCGGACGCGATCGACCTTTGTCGCCAGCGAGTCTCCGCCGAAACCCTCGATTCGACCGGCAGCATCGTGGTCGTCGGACTCATCTACTTCGTCTACATGACGCTCAACGGTGTCGTGCAGGTGCCCGCGTTCCCGTCTTCTCCGAGCTGTTCCCCCGGGCCACCCGCTACACCGGTGTCTCGCTCGGGTTCAACATCGGCACCATCGCCACGGGCGGGGATCGCGCCGTACGTGGCGGCCCAGGTCGTCGAATCGACTGGGAACGCCATGTCACCCGCCTACTGGGTCGTCGGTGTCTGCCTGATCGGTACCGCCACGCTGCTCGCCATTCGCGGGACCAGCAGGACAACTCTTCCTTCCTAGGCGGTCTGTGACGGGTGTGGCAGGCGAGGCAGGTTCGTTGAGACCTGGCTCGCCGGTTGGTGTTTGGAACGGTACTGAGACAAGAGGGTCACGCGGAAAGCTCTGCGAGCAAGCTTCGTAATCTCGCTTCGCCGCTTTCACGTGCGCGCTCGGTTATGGGCGTATTGGGGATGACAAAAAACTGAATAGTTCCTTGCTCATAGAAACGCCGCATGCTAGAGGTACCGAATTCTAAGGCGCCCCCTTCAATCGTAAGAGCGAATAGGTCGTCACTCAGCTTCACGCTGGTTGGGTTAACCGTGAAGTACGCCGTATATCCGAGGTCGGCATAGATCTCTGTTCCCTCGCGCACTTCAACGGAGTCGAGCGAGAAGTAACTATCGAGGGACCTACCACGAGGAAGGTCTGGCAGCTCGATGTAGATTACTGTCGATGTCGAGTAGGTTTCGAAGTATTCCGTCAAGGCCCGGCGGGCTTGGTCGGCGTACTGTCCAATCACTTTTCCTCCCAAAACTTTTCGGCAGTATGCCGGCCTAGCCAGTCTGTGCGTTCTGGCGCTCCCCGACATTTCACTACTTCGGCGACGCCAGGTTCTCGAAACCAGCTTGCGATCGCCTGCAGTCCCAACGCCACTACGAGTCATCAAGTAGAAGATTGCGTCCGTTGTGCGAGAGAGTTCTCAGCGCACTCGCGGACCCAATCATCCTCGTCACCTGCGAGTCGCTGCAACACGGTTTGTCTGAGCTTAGGGTTCTTCGCTAGCGCCGCTCGGACGCCCGCGTCGGAATCGGAGGCCAATAGGTCGGCAATCGTTTCGTCCTTCGCCGCAGCCCGTCGCATTGCAACTGTGAAACGCACGTCGCGATCTACGTCCTGCGCAAGAACCCGGAGAACGTCAAGCGGAAGAGTCTTGTTCTGAACCACGTATGGCCGATACTTGGGCATTTCTGAGATGATTTTGAGCCACACCTCCGCCGGTGCCGAGTCACGAGCCACACGGTGCCGATCTTCGACGTCGTCGCTGTTGAGGAGTGACTCATACTCGCTGAGTGAGGTGATCAATGCAGGTCCTTTCTGGGTATGTAGACTCCGGCATCGCCTTTGTGTTTGCCCACGATAAAATCTCCGTACTCGTCGGCGTCCCTGAACCAATGCAGTCCGCGCTTATCTTCTGTGTACACCTTCCACACCGAATTCCCGTGACCAGCATCATCCTTTGACCACCAGAGGCCGTCCGATTTGCTCTGGTAGTACTTTCTGGAGCCCCAGGACCTCGTCTCTGATGTGCCGTCCTTGGTGATCTCCCATAGCCTCCGCTCGGGGGACTGTTTGTCGTCCCGTTCCAGCGAGTCGCCGTCACGGGAGCGGGAGTCACCGCAACCCTTGGTTGGGGCCAGACCACGCGGGTCAGCCGCCAATGTGGGGTTCGTCGGATATGTATGAGGGTTGGGTGCGGGCCGCAGTCCCAACGGGTCCGGACTCAGGTAGCGCCCCGAGCCTGGGTGGTAGTACCTGTGTCGGTTGTAGTGGAGACCGCTTTCGGGGTCCGCGTACTGACCCGGGAACGCCCACGGCGTCGACGAGCCAACCCACGTGCTCTCGCCGTAAAGTGTCCTCGCTGAGTGTCCTGCGACCTCTCCAGTTAGCGGGTCAACGAGTGCAGTCGGTGTCGCGATCTGATCAGTCACGATCGCGAAGAACTCTCGGTCGACCTCGGCCTGGGTCCACTCTCGCGGTCTGGGCGACGCGGATGCAGGTGCACCCAGATTGAGACTCACCTCCCCGTCCTGTGCGCCGTCCTCGAACTCGATGGTGTCCGACGCCGTGATTGATTTGGTGCTGCGAGTTTGCGCTAAGGGCGTGTACGCGTAGGGCGCGAACGTCCAGGTAGTCGCCGTGAGGCCAGCGTTGGAGTCCGCGTCCGGGACAGCAGGCGTCGACTCCGTCTGCTCGACCATCTGCTCGCCGTGCCAGTGGAACCGGGTGACTGCCCCGGTTGCTGTGTTGGTTTTGCTGAGTCGACGTCCCAAGTGGTCGTAGGTGTACGTCCACGTCGTAGCGTCGGGAGTGGTCACGCTGCGCAGTCGATCGTGAGCGTCCCAGACATATTGCAAAACATCGGGTTTCCGCGACAGCCGCCTCCGACTCATCGAGGTGAGGCGACCGGCGGGGTCGTAGCGGTACGACGTACGGCCGTCGTCGACGAGCAGCGTGCCGGAGTATCGCCAGCGGGTGCCCTTCGAGGCTCGGCTAGCGCCTCGCACCTCAGGGATCGGAGGCGGCTGGCTAGCGCCTCGCACCTCAGGGGGCAGAGGCTGACTGCCGCCTCGCACCTCAGGGCGCGGAGGCTGGCTGGCTTCCCGCGCATCAGGGGACGGAGGTCGGCCGGTGGCTTGCGCATCAGAAGACGCGATCGCTGAGGTCCCGTAACCGGTGATGTTGCCCGTCGCGTCGTAGGTCAGTTGCTCCGAGCCGGTTGGGCTGATTGCCGCAGTTATCCGCCCGAGCACGTCGACTCTGTAGTCAGTCCGGCCGCGTTCGGCAAGCGTCGTCGTTGAAGTTGTCAGGATGCCATCAGGGCGGTACGTGTACTCAGCTCGTGCGACAGTGCGTTCCGGTCCCCCACCAGCCGCATCGCCGGACCCGAAGTTCAGCGTCGCCGGATTCGCAGAGACCGTCGCAACCGACCGACCGATGAGCCGACCGACCGGATCCCACGACGAGTCGATCGCCGTGCCCTCGAATTGTCGACGCTGCTCGCGGCCCGTGGCTGAGGTGGTGATGTCGCAGGTACGGCCAGCGGTCGAGATGAAGTCGAGCACGCCACGCGGGTCGTACCCGAAACGCGTGTGTACCGCGGTCGGCGTCGTCACCCATGCCAAGCGACCTGCGCCGGTCCACCCCGACTCGATCACCCAGTCCGTGGATCCGTCGTTCACGCCGCTCAGCTGCGGCATTCCCGCTGCCGTGTAGGTCGAGTGCCACCGCCCGAACGCACCGACGACACTCTCGGGCCGTCCTGCGGAGTCGTAGCTGTACCCGGTGACCTCGCCATCGAACTCAGGGTTGAGCGGGTCGGAGCACCGTTCAGCGACGACACGACCAGCCGCGTCGTACTCGAACGCCACGGCCTGCCCGGCAGCGTTCGTCCGCGTGGCGAGTCGTCCGCCCGCGTCGTAGGCGTACGTGGTTGTCGCGCCGTTGAAGTCGGTCTCGGACTGCAACGAGCCGTCCGCGCTGTAGGTATAGCTCCACACGAGACTGTCAGGGTTGGTGACCTCGACGAGCCTGCGTGCGGTGTCGTAGGTGAACGTGGTTCGCGATCCGTCGGCGTCGACCCGGGCGATCGGTAGGTCGTAGTGGCCATACTCCCAACGAGTAAACGCGCCAACCGGATCGACGTAAGCGACGCAGTTTCCTTCGCCGTCGTACTCCCAACGCGACTGTCCACCATCGGGAGCGACGAGACTAGTCCGATTCCCCATCGCGTCGTACCCGACGACCGTGATGGCGCCCTCGGCGTCGACGACCTCGACCGGCCGTCCGAACGCGTCGTACGCGATCCGCGTCATGTTGCCGAGCATGTCGGTGATCTCAGTCGGCAATCCGGCCGAGTTGTTGCGGTACCGAACCATCACACCGTCGGGATCCGTGTGTGAGGTCAGCGCACCATGTTCGTCGTAGGTGTATGACGTGACCGCGCCGGCATTGTCGGTCACTGTCAGCGGACTTCCGTTGTCGGTGTACGTGATACGCGTGGTTATCGGACCTGGTTCGACGACTCTGTCGGGGCGTCCCGGGCCTGCGTAACTCACCTCCGTCAATGCGCCGTCGGGGCCGACGATCCGTTCGACATCGCCGAAGGCGTTGTAGTGCAGCCGCGTCGGAAGCCCATCCGGACCGGTGAGCACCATCGGTTGCCGACTGTCGTTGTAGTCGGTCCGGGTGATCCGCCCCAGCGGATCGATCTCCTGCCGCACTCGATTGTCTGCGTCGATGCCGTACAGCGTCGTCGCGCCGACGGCATCGGTGTAGGTCGTCATCGACCCGGGACCTGCCGTTCGGAGCTGGTAGTCGAACCGCCCGGACCAGACTCCGTTCATGCCGGACTGGATGGTGACGCGGCCGAGGTCGTCGTACCGGTTCCAGTACTCCATCCCGATCGAGTCGCGCCACCAGGTCATTCGCCCGGCGTCGTCGTACCCGAAACGTGTTGTCGCGCCGACGGCGTTGGTCGACGCTGCGAGATGGCCGCGATGGTAGGCGAAGGTGCACAGCTGCTCGTCTACGGGGACGCCGTCCACCCCGGCGACCAGGCGGTATCCGAGGATCCGGGCGCCGTCGCACTGGACGTCGATGCGATAGCCGGCGGAATGTTCGACAGCGGAGGGTCTTCCGTGCTCGTCGAAGACGAAGCGGATCCGGTTGCGGTGCCGGTCGGTCAGTGCTGAGACCGCGATGCTCCCCGCTCGCACATCAGCGCCGTCCAGTTCCGGGATCGGAATGAAGAACCAGCTGACGAGCGTCCGGATGTGGGTCAGTTGATACCCGTCCGTGGCCGTCGCCCGTAGCTCCCAGTCTGTGTCGTTGACACTTCGTGACACCGAGTCTGCCTGTGGCTTGGGGAAATTCGTCATGGTGCCGTCAGCGTCGACGATGGTCACCAGATCGTCGGTGACGATGGCACGGGCGTCGAAGGTGGACGGCGTGGTCGGTCCGAGCCAACGTCCCCACCGGTAGCGGGATCGGTGTCGATGGGTCAGACGGAGCGGAAGAAATCCGGGGAGGTCGACGTCGGTCAGCGGGAGGAAGTACTCGCCCGTCGCGACATTGACCGGTTCGCCGTTGCTGCGGCACTGTTCGGGCGACTCGTTGCCTTCGCTGGTGTCGGCGCGTTCGGTCGAGCCCGCGTCGGTGCGATCTGGATGCCCGGCGTCGTGTGGTTGGCCGGTGTCGTTGTCGGGGGTGGAGTTGGTGCCGTCGGGGTTGTCGCCGTCGGGTCGGTTCGACGGTTCGGGGTCGCGCGGGGACGACGGCGCGTCCGGGCCCGCTGGCCGTGGGTTGGCCGCAGCGGGGCGTTCCGGTGTGAACGGGCGGTCCGGAATCACGGCCGGCGGGATCGGCCGATCGTCGGGGCCGCTGCGGGGCGAGGGAGTGGTTTCCGGCGCGTTCCGGACGGTTGGTTCGGGCACATGATGGGTGTTCGACGGGACCGGACGTCCACGGTCGACGTCGCGCGGTGTGGTGGATTCTGGCGTGGTGCGCGCAGGAGGTGTGCGGTCCGGGGTGTGGTCGGGAGTGCGCGGAGAGGCCGCTGGAGCATCTGCCCGGCTCGGAGCGCCGGGACTGGTCGGCGTCGCGCCTGGCTTCGGTTGCGCAGCATCCGGTGTGGCATGCGGCGTCGACACTGGATGATGGGCGCCGACCGGCGCGATGGGCCCGGTTGCGGGTGTGTCTGCCTGGTCAGGCGTGCGTGTCGGGGTGTCGACGATGTCGGGTCGAGTTGTCGGCGCATCCGGGTGCGTCGACGTCGGTGACGGACGTGGACCAGGCGCGTCTGTGTCTGGTCGCGCGTGAGGTGTCGTCGGCGCGGCTTCGTCGGCTTTTGGCGGGTGGCCGCCGGCCGGCTCGTCATGCCGTATCGGGGTCCGGTCGACGACGGGCTCGTCGGGTTTGGCCGGCGACGGTTCGTGATGCGCTGGGTTCGGTGCGTCGTCGCGGTCGACGGCGTTGTGGCCTGGGGTGGAATGGCCGGGTGAGTTGTCGCCACCGGCCGCGGCCGCGGGCGTGGTGGTGTCGCCGCGGTTGGGTCCGGGCGGGTCGTCGTCGCCCAGGTTTCTTGGTCCAGATGGATTGTCCGCGGGTCCCGGCGTCTGCGATCCCGGACCGTCCGCAACAGGCGACGGCGCGGGCTCGGGTTTCGGCGCGGGGGCCGCAGTGTCGGGATTGGGGGCATGTGGGCCGGAGCCGTCGACAGGTCCGCCAGCGACGGGCTGGTCCGGGGACGCAGCGTCAGGGCGTGGTGCAGGCGATTCAGGTGATCCCCCGCTGGGCGGAGTGTCGACGGCTCCTGCCGGTGGCGCAGACGAATCGGGCGTGGGAGCCGGATTCGGCGAGCTGGCCGGTGACGGGGGCTCGGCGGCCGGAGCCTCCGGGGCGGGACCGTCGGCCCTGGGAACTGGAGGCGCGTCGTGATCGACGGGGATGTCGGGACCGTGCCGCCCCGGCAGCTCGGCACTGGGACTGGCACCAGGCGTGTTCGGCGACGACCCGTGCGGCGCGGGCGTCGGGTGCGGCGACGCTGGCGGGGCGTCTGGGCGATGTGACGTCGGGCTGATATGTGGAGTCGGCGGCGTCGTCGGGAGGTTGCGGCCTGACTTCGCGAGCCCGGTTATCAGGCTGCCGCCCTTGGGTCCCGGCGCGATCATCATGACCGTATTGCCGATGACGTTGCCCAGCGCCTGGGACGGATCCGTCGACCATCCGGACCCGGCGAAGTTTCGAACGAACTCGTCGGGATGGGCGACCTGGTGCACGATCCCGGTGACCATGGTCGCCGAGTTGCGCATGTACTGGTGGGGGTTCGCGATGTTGTAAGGGTTCTGCGGGCTCAGCATGTTGAGCCCCTTCACAACCTCGGTGACCGACCCGATAAGGCCCGCTTCGAAGTGGTTGAAGCCGGTGAGCCCGGCAGTCCCGACGTCGCTGGCAGTCATGCGTGCCTGGTCGAACGCAGACGGCATGGGTGGTGCCATGCTCGCGGCGCCGCTGAGGTCGGCTTTGACTCCCGGGGCCGACGAGTTGCGATGGTCGCGTCCGACTTTCAGGACTCGCTCCGCCTCGGCTTTGTATCCGGGCCACGGGTCGGGCCCCGGATGTGTCGGCGGGGTGTCGCGACGATCGTTCTTGTAGTCGTCGAGCTCGTCGTTGTAGACATTGGCCTTGGCGACCCACTCGTCCCGTTTGCGCTCGCCCTCTTCCCAGATGCGGACGGCCTCGGCGGCCTTCCGCTGCGCGAAGGTGACGACGCCGGCCCAACCAGAGAGCGCTGCAGCCGCTTTGGAGGCGGCGTCGCCGGCTGCGAACCACTGCGGGACCTGGCGTCCAGTGGCATCGCGGAACTCGACTGCGCCGGTGCCGGACCAGTCACCGACCGAGATCCCACGTAAACCTTCACCCGCCGCGACGAAGTTGCCGGCAAAGCCCGTGAACTTCTCGGCGAGAGCGGTGATGCCGGGAGGGTCGCCGAGGATCAGTTCCTTGGGGTCTTTGGTCTGGTCGAGGTTCTTCTCGTCGGGCATGGCGCCCAACGAGTTCGCGACGTCGTCGCCGAAATCCTCGACGCCGGTCGCAATGCTGTCGAGGCCGACGGCGCGCAAACCGCCGCCGAGTATCTCGGTAGCACCGTCGACCAGTCCCCCGAGCACTTCCTTTCCGCCCTCGAGGGCGTCGAAGAGGCCCACCTACTTGGTGACCGGTTTGTCAGCCGGCTCGGACTCGGCGCTGCTCGGCGGGTCCGCGGTGAATCCGTCACGCTCGAAGCCGTCGATCGTGTCGGTGACAAGTGTCGACGGGTCGACCTGGTGGCGGGCGATGGTCTCGAGGTCCTCGATCAGTGTTCCTCTGAGTTCCTGGCCCAACTGCCGATGCGCTGCCATCTCCTCGGGCGTCAGGGCCCACTGCGGGTCGGTGATGGCGTTCTTGTTGTGCTCCCACAACTCGCCCCACGACTTGTCTTTGACGTCCTCCGGCGTAAGGCTCGGGTCACCGATCAGGTCCATCGTGAAGTTCTTGAGCTGGTCGCCCGCCCATTTCTCTTCACGCTCGTAGTGACTCGCCCCGAGTCCGAGGCCTTTCGAGATCTCGGCCGCGCCGGTGACGAGCGCCCGAACGCCCCATTCCCAGCGGTCGCAGTACTCCTCGAGGCCGCTCTTCGGGTCGGCGTGACCGATCGTGCGGCCGTCGAGGTCGAGGTCGCCGTACCCGCGACCGAGCGCAGCGCTGTAGTCGGACCCGACGCCGGTGTCGGCGAGCCCGTCGATCACGCCGTTGATGCCGGCGCTGGCCTTGGTGAGGTCGGCGGGGTCGACCTTCAGATTGTCGGTCATCGGACTACCTCGCCCTCGTCGTCGTAGTAGCAGTGCGGCGTCAGCTCGCGGCTCGGCGGAAACGTCATCGTCGACGGTGTCGCGGGGTCGATGACGAGGCCGGTGGGTTCGGGGGCTTGGTCGAGGACGCGGTCGATCAGCGCGTGACCGGGAACGTCGAGGTAGCGGACCTCATCGAGGTTTCGGTCGGTGAGTTCGGCGAAGTCACGCAGACGCTCAGGGGTTGTGAACGCCAGCATCCAGGGGATACCGGATTCGACCAGCGTGAACAGGCGCCTGTTTTGGTCGAGCGGAACGGCGAGGCTGGCATCGCGGAGGGCATCGTAGAGCCGAGGTGGATCACCGAAACCGGACAAATACGCCCGCACCTCATCGACATATGTCGTCATCACCGGACTCCCCCGCAGTCATCACCGTGCCGGTTGATGCTAGATCATGGAACTTGGATTCTCGCGGTGGTGTACACAGGGGACATTAGCCAACTGCTGACTCTGCAGTTGTTTCATCGATGGTTTGGGAAGGTTCGTCCGCCAACTCACAAGGCCGATGGTTGACGTCGCGACCAGGGACGTCGTACTAGTGTGTTCGTCGAGGTAGACCAATGCTCGCGACCAGTAACGGGGAGGAAGCCTGTGAGTACGCCCTTCGGAGACGACTCGTTGCTGCCCAGTCCCGCCCCGTACATGCCAACGAGTCCTCATGGGCCCGGCACTGTTCTGCGTTCAGATCGTGCAGCTTGGGAACGTCGTGAGACGGCAGCAAACGAGGCCGCGCGCGATCTAGCCGGCGCGTTCAACAGCCTGAAAGAGATCGATTCGTATAACTATTTCGGTGATTGCGTCGAAGGCGACATGTTCTTCGAGGCATTATCGGGCGCGCTCGCGCGACTATCCGAACAAATCGATCATAATCTCGCGACCGTGCGCAGTTTAGCTATCCAATGCAAAGATGCCTCGTGGCGAATTTCATCTACAGATACTGAAAGCGCTACGAATATTGAAACGTAGAGCCATAATTTCGCGGACCAGTTGTTTGTTTGTAATCCCTCTCGCGGCTTACATGTTGACATCATGTGGTGTTTCTGGAACTCCGCTAGCCGGCGAGGTTGCCGCTAGCTCATCGATGTCGGAGCCCGTAGAACTAAACACCGAAATCAGACAAACCGACGACCGGGGCCGTGCTCTACCGTTCGAGAACAAGTTTCCGAATCGCTGGAGCATAAATAACAATGGCACTACATATGAACCGTGTACCTACGTGAGTAGCGTTACGCTTTCTCGGTTCGGACTAGATCCCGATTCAGTTGAGGACGCAGCACTATCAGACTTTCAGACTGCGCGTGGATGCCGATGGTATTACCTTGATGACCCTCTTTCGTCGCTCAGTCAGTCAGTTGGCAATTTGGTGCGGCCCGGCTTGGGCCTCCAGGGGCACAAGGACCGGATCTCCATCGCTTTTGACTTGCTCCCCGACATCGTGGTTGCGGGAAGGGCTGTGATTCGTGGGTCGAAAGGCCAAGGAAGTTGCTCAGTCTTTGTCCGATCCGGCGACGCGGTCGTAGGAACCTCAGTTACCAGATTCGATATAGTCCGACCCCCGACTGCTGAAGTTTGCAACACGGCTGTTGAGTTCCTTCGCGCGACTATCGCCGATATCCCGCTGTAGCCCAGGCGAAACGAGACTCAACTGTCCTTCCAGATCGCATTGCGAAGAGCTACATGCTCGGCGAGTGGCAGTGTGCAGTGTGGCGGCCGGGCAGACGCCCAAACGCTCGCTTGCGTAGGTAGGCAGAGAAGCGCGTATCTGACGCACGCTAGGAGAACTTGCATCTTCAAACGCGATTTCGCCGACGGTGATCGGCCGACTGCCGGTCTCGAGTCTCCGCACCCTAGTCGCGCGGGTCGGCCCAGAGCGGAGGCTCTGTCCTCCGTTCAGACGAACTGCGATTGTGTCGGCCTTGTCCGCTACATTCGTTTGGTCACCACGCAGATGGAGGTTCGATGTCCAAGGAGCTCGTAGAGGTGCCGGTGTGGACGCTGGCAACGGCTGAGGCGGACATCCCCGCCGTCTTGAGCGACGCAGCGGTGACTCCCGAAAGACTTACGGGCCTTCGTCGAGCTCTTGCCGAGTTAAGCGAGACCCCCCTGACGACACTGGAGGCCCATGCAGCGCCCGAGTCGCTCGATCGGTCGAAAGGTATCCACCTGCACGGTGTGAGTCCGTTGGCGCAGCAGCTTTCACAGCTCGTTAAGAACACGCCGCAGGTCGTCACGGACGGCGGCGAAACGCTCTACCGAATGCAGGTGCCCGCAAAGTTCGCGGCGCAGGTAGCGGGTGGGATGGTGAAACCGATGGCGGCGTCGACCGCTGCCAATGGGGTGCACACTGCGCTCACCGACGGATCAAGGATCGTCGGGCAGGCAACAATGGTCCCTGTGACCGCAGGAAAGGCAGCTGCTGCCGGCGCCGGTGCCGCGGCACTGACAGTCGCGGCGCCCTTGGTCCTGATGGCTGTCGCCGTTGGCGTCAGCGCATACGCTGACCAGCAGCGTCAGAAAACCCTCGAGAGGATCACTGAACTACTCGAGAAACTTGTTGCTGACAACCTGGAGTCCGAACAGCACGCGCTGGAGGCATGCCGGGGTGCTATCCAAAAGGCGACCTCCATCGTCCTGGACGAGGGGCGAATAGGGGTGTCCCTGGGACTTGACTCGGCAGTGTTTGCGATCGACAGCGCCGTGTCCAAAGCGTCGTCCCGAATCGCCAAGTGGGAGAAAGCACTGCAGACGTTTGACAGCGACAAGGTCGAACTGAACAAACTAGTTAGGGCGATGCCGGGTGTAGAGACTGCAGACAGCGAGTTCTACGTGCACGTTCAGCTTGCCCGGCTTGCTATCGCGATGAAACGAAGAGTCATCGTGCTGCAAGCGGTTGAGCACGCGCAACTGTCGGAAGGGAACCCGTTCGAGCGTTTCGCTGCGGTGCTGCATAAGGAGCAACATGACATCGAAGCAATCGACCGCCGCCTTGACGGCGTTCTGCTTCGCCTGTCGTCGCTGCAACTCGACCGTTCGCACGGAATCCGCGACGTCATGTTCTCCTCCGGCGAGGTGGACAAACTGCTGAACACGACGCGTCGACTGCGCGACCTTGGGCAGACGGTGCAGATTGCCGGACGGCAGTCGGAGGTCACGATCGACATGGTCCAGGAGAAGAACGGCTCGGTGATCGTTTTTCCTGCGATCGCGTCGTAGTGCCGGAACCAGAAGCGCTCGCACCGTGAACGGACGCAACGCCGAGCCCGACGTTGTCGCCGACAAGCTGGCTCGGATTCGCGCGCCTCACGTTGCTCCCCTGAATGACCTGGCGGACCGGATCGCCCAGGCGGAGGGCCTCAGTAAGGGCGAGGTGCCGTACGTCGATCCCGATACCGGCGGTGTCGATGCCCGGATGCTGGTGCTTCTGGACAATCCGTCGACAAAGGCCGAGTCGGCGACCGGTTCTGGATTGCTAAGTCTGGACAACAACGATCGGACCGCGCGCAATTGCCGGGAAGCGTATGCGCGTCACGGGGTCCGCTCGAAGGACGTCATGCACTGGAACGTCGTACCGTTCCCGGTCGCCGGGGTGAAGAACGGCGGTTCGACACCTGGTGAGCGGGCACGTGGCGTTCGGTGGACCCGTGAAGTTGTGGACTCGCTACTCAACCTCGAAATCGTGTTGCTGCTCGGGGCAGCAGCCCGCGACGGCTGGCGCCGTGCGACTATCACTCGTCCCGGCATCTACGTGCCGGCGGCCAATGTTCCACATTGTTCGATGCGAGGCCTGAACACCGCGGGCGGGCGTGAGCGTTTCGAAGCCGCAATTGCCGACGTCTCTGAGAGACTCAGACGGTCCTGAGCGTGCCACCGTCGGCGGATGGGGGCTCGGTAGCACTCCGACGCCCCCCGCCTGAAGTCACGGGTTTTCGGACGCGACAGAATCCCCAAGGCCCCTGTGTAACAGGATCCATCGATGCTGTCGGGGCGTCCTATCGTCACTTCATATGAGTACCGACACGAGCGACAGAGAACGTATGTCGAGAACACGCGGGGCCTCGATACCGCACACGTTGTGGCTGGCCGCCGGACTCATGTGTACCGGTGCGAGTCTCCAGCTGATCGGCATGTTCTACGCCCTGTCACTGGTCGAGTCCATCAACGAAGAAGTTCGTGCGCGGCATTACGTCAGGCTCGGTCCTCAACCCGCGCAGTCGAACTACGACGCAATCGACAACGCCGTCGAGACGGGGACAACCATCGGGGCCGGTTTGGTCGTGTCTTTCTGCCTCGCCGCCGCGGGACTCTGGTTGTTCATGGCATACGCCAACGCGCGAGGCTTCACGTGGGCACGCCTCATGGCGACCGTCATCGGTGTTGTCGGACTGGTCTTCGGCTTGACGTCACTGGCGGCCGACGACCGTCCGGTGACCGAGGCGCTGAACGTTCTACTGGTCGCGGTCGAACTCGCCGTACTGATACTCCTCTGGCTTCCAGGATCGAACGCCTACTACCGGCGTGTGTCGGCAACCAAGTGACGGTGCGTGCCGACGCGTTGACAGCCGTCTTAGCTGTGCAGGGACGCGACGCTGCATTTGGCACAATGCGGGCATGGTCGAACAGAGCATCTGGATGCAGAAGGTCGCCGAGGATCCGAACCACTCGAGCTGGTACGTCGAACGTTTCCGTGACCTCGCTCGGGAGGGCAACGACCTGGTCGGCGAAGCGCGGCTCATCGACGCAATGGCTGCACGTGGATCTCGCATCCTCGATGCGGGATGCGGCCCGGGCCGCGTAGGTGCTTACCTCGCCGAGGTCGGACACGACGTCGTCGGCGTCGACGTAGACCCCGTACTCATCCAGGCCGCCGAAGTGGACCACCCGGGCCCGCGCTGGCTGGTAAACGACCTCGCCGAACTCGACCTCCCCGCCCGCGGCATCGCCGAACCGTTCGACTTGATCGTCTCGGCCGGCAACGTGATGGCGTTCCTCGCCCCGAGCACGCGCGTGACAGTCCTCGAGCGACTGCGCGCACATCTCCGCGACGACGGTCGCGCCATCATCGGATTCGGCGCCGGCCGCGACTATGCGTTCGACGAGTTCCTCGAGAACGCCGCCACCGCCGGCTTCGCTCAGGACCTTCTGTTGGAATCCTGGGACGTCCGGCCGTTCAATCAGCAGTCAGAGTTCCTCGTGGCGGTCTTGCGGCCGGCGTAGCCGATTCCGTCTGGCGCCAAGAGGGCCGGGCAATTTCAACTTTTGAGATCCGTGACAAACTTCCCCTCGGTGATCTCGACCTCGGACGCTAGCGGTTGCCGCATCCGCCAGCGTTCGGTCAGCGTCGACGCGGCGATCTTCCACTCACCGTCCTCGACTATGTACTCGTCGTCGTACTCCCCCACCATGACCGTTTCGGTTCGGTCGAGCAGGTTCACCTGACGGAAGCGCAACGACCATCGTCCCGCCGCGGTCGTCTCGCTGGTGAGGGTGATCTCGGGATGCATGCCGTGGTGCATGTCGAGGATGGCGAACCGGCCGTCCTTTTTGTGCAGTGCCACCCGACGGAAGATGTCGGTGAGTGCGTCGGCATCGTCGAACGTGCCCATCGATCCGTAGTCGATCCGCGCGCCGGAGCGGACGAAGCAGTCGCGAAACGCAGACACGTCCTTGGCATCTGATGCCCGCCAATAGCGGTACTTGAGTCGCTTGATCGAAGCGACCTGCCCATCTCCAGCCATCGTTCCCGCTCTCGCACCCAGGCGCGCCATCGTGTCGCGCCGCACCGACTCGCCACAGGCAGCCTATGCCGCGCGACGTGCTACCGAGTGGATTCACCGACAGTGGACAAAGCAGCCGCACCGCATGGCCAGAGGCTGAGCCTGCGCTCCGGAACGCCTACCTGCATCGCGGCATCCGAATTGTCGGTGGTCGATGCAATCATGCAGGAGTCATGAGGGGTTCTCGTCCCGATCTGAATGAATCATCACCCGATACCGCCGTCACATGCGCACAACCGCGTCGCGGCATCGTCGCCGTAGCTGGAGATGACCCTTGGTCGAGACGAGTCGGAGGAAGGAAGACACATGAAACTCTCTGCTGCGCTCGATGTCGAGGTCGTCGCTCACGAAGCCGCGGACGAGGTGACCGTGCTGCTCGAACTGCAAGCACCCGCCGGACCCGTCACGAACAGAACTCCGACTGCTTTCCAAATCGTGCTCGACCGAAGTGGCTCCATGTCCGGTGCCCCACTTGACGGTGCACGCAAGGCACTCACCGGCGTTGTCGCGCAACTCGATCCCGCCGATGTCTTCGGTGTTGTCACCTTCGACGACGCGGCTGACGTCGTGGTTCCTGCCGCCCCTCTCTCGGACAAGCAGCGTACCGCCGACGCCATCGCGGGGATCGTGAGCGGTGGCTGTACCGACCTGTCGTCCGGTTACCTGCGGGCTCTGCAGGAGGTGCGGCGAGGCATCGGCGCGGCCGGCATCCGCGGCGGGACCGTGCTGATCATCAGTGACGGCCACGTGAACCGGGGTATCCGGGACGTCGACGATCTCGCGTCGGTCACCGCCAAGGCCGCCGCCGACGGGGTCGTCACCTCGACACTTGGCTACGGCCGCGGGTACGACGAGACACTGCTCTCTGCGATGGCGAAGGCAGGCAACGGCAATCACGTTTTTGCCGACGACCCCGATGCGGCAGGGGCGGCGATCGCCGGGGAGGTAGACGGTCTGCTGGCCAAGGCAGCTCAGGCGGTCACCCTTACGGTGCGATTCGTTCCGCAAGTAATGCATCTGACCCTGTACAACGACCTCCCGGTCCACCAGACCGCCGAGCACGAGCTGATGATCGAGCTCGGCGATCTCCACTCGCTGGAGCAGCGGAAACTGTTGTTGCAGATGAAGGTCGACGGCCTTGCAGCACTGGGACTTGTCCAGGTCGCCGACCTCGAGCTGCGCTACGTGGAAACTGCGACGCTGACCGAGCACACCGTGACCGTGCCGATCTCGGTCAACGTGGTGCCCGGCGACGAACTCGGCGATCGCGTCCCCGACCCCAAGGTGCACTCCGAGAAGCTCTACCAGGAGGGACAGGCCGAGAAGCTGCGTGCATCGCGAGCCTTCGAGCATGGTGACATCGAAGGCGGCGAGTCCGCACTGGGCGTTGCGCGTGCTCGTCTCACCGAGGCTGCCGCGTTTTGTCCCCCGGAGGACCGTCAGACCATCGACGACGAGGTGGGCGCGCTCGATGGGCTCGCCGCCGACATCCGCACTACAGGTGCGGGTTACGTCTCGAAGGCGACCCGCGACTCGTATCATCTCGCCAACCGCAAGCGCGGCCGACGCCGGGACTGAGTTCGTTCACGACGACGCTCCGCGTGGTCGTCACCGAGAACCCGGCCGCCGCCTAGCCGTCGAACCATCCTGACTCGAAGGAGCCTCACGAAACTCACTACCGCGCAACTCGACCGAGCCGCAGGCGTTCTCTTGGCCACCGCAGTCGGTGACGCGCTCGGCGTCCCGTACGAGTTCGAGTCCCGCGTTCTGCGGGATGACGAACCTCCCCAGATGCTCGGCGGTGGCCTCGGCGACTTCGCACCTGGCGAATGGAGCGACGACACGTCGATGGCCATGGCGATCGCGGATGTCGCCGCCACCGGCGCCGACCTCACTACCGACGACGCGCTTGACGCCATCGCGGACAACTTCCTGCGCTGGTTCGACGGCGGCCCCGCCGACGTCGGCATCCAGACCAGCGCTGTGCTGAACGCGACGAGGCGCCGGCTCAACCGCGGTGAAGTCGGCGCGGGTGCGATCATGCACGAGGAAGCGAACGCCTACGCCGAGGAGCACCCGCACTCGGCTGGCAATGGTGCGCTGATGCGAACCGCGCCCGTGGCGCTCGCCCACCTCGACGATCGCGACACGCTCGCGGAGGCCGCGCGTCTGGTCGCCGGCCTCACCCACGCCGATCCGCTGGCCGGCGACTCCTGTGTCCTGTGGTGTGAGGCCATACGGGGCGCGGTCCTCGGCGGCCGAATCGATGTCCGTGCCGGGCTCGACCTACTACCCGGCGAGCGGGCCGACCAGTGGTCAGCCTGGCTCGACGCTGCCGAATTCGAGCCTCCGAAGTCGTTCTCGCCGAATGGCTTCACGGCCACCGCTCTGCAAGCGGCGGCTGCAGCGTTCACGCAGACACCGGTCCCCGACTCGATGTCGTGCCGTCACCTGCAAGCCTCGCTCGACGCCGCGATCCGAATCGGCAACGACACCGACACCGTCGCCGCAATCGCCGGCGGTCTGCTCGGCGCCCGATGGGGCGCAAGTGCGGTCCCGTGGTTCTGGCGTCGTGCCGTGCACGGTTGGCCTGAGCGCGACGGGCGTCCCAGCGACTCGCACGACTTGGTTGCGCTGGCGACGTTGGCGGTCCGCGGTGGCGAACCCGACGACAAGGGTTGGCCGTTGGTCGACGACGTCGCATACTCCGAGCACGCATTCACCGAAGTGGTCCCCCACCCGTTCGACGACGGCGTGCTGCTCGGCACGCACGCGACTGTCGACCATCGTGCCGATGCGGTGGTGTCGATGTGCCGTGTCGGACGACGCCAGGCGTGTTTCGGTAAGGCGACGGAGTTCGTCGCGTCGCGGCTCATGGATTCGGACGATTCTGCGGAAGACCAGAACCTCGACTTCGTGCTGGCGGACACGGCCGACGCCGTCCGTGGGTTGCGCGCCGAGGGCAGGACCGTGCTGCTGCACTGTGTGGCCGGACATCAGCGGACGCCGAGCGTCGCCGTCGAGTACGGCGTGATGCTGGGGCATCCGATCGAGAAGGTGCGTGCCGCGGTGCTGGAAGCTATGCCAGGTGCGCGAGGACACGGGATCGTATGGGAATCAGCCGGCGCGGTGGCGCTGGGATGGTAATCAAATCTTGGCGATGCCAGCTCAGTACGAGCGCGAGACCAATAGCAAGATCTAGTTTGCACTGTTCAGCGACGGGCGCGACGGCTTCAAGAAGCCGCGTTGAACTCGTCAAAACGGCGAGCCAACCGCTCGCGGTCCGGTCGTTCGGATCGGCGCGAGGGCAAGCGAAGACGCCGACCCTCCATCTCTTGAATGCCATGCTTGAGCATCGGACCGTCCGTTACGTCCAATACGTCGCGTGCGACGTGTACGGAGAAGTCGGGCGAGATGCCGATGATGTTCAAGTCGAAAGCGCTGTGGTGGATCTTGCACAGACTGAGGCCATTGGTGACGATCGGGTGCCCGTCGAAGTCCTTATCAGGCGTGATGTGCGCAGCGTCGAGCAATCGGCCGTATTCGAGATTGCAGACTGCGCAAGAGGTGTCGTACGCCTTTAAGACACGTCCTCGAAACTCGGCTTGATGCAATCGTTTACGGGTTACCCGCTCCGCGTACGCGCGCTCCGTTGGCGACGGATCGAGGGGATCGCGAAGGAATCTGAGACTCTCATCGACCGCTAGAACGAATTGCCGAGCGTCGGTGTCGTCTGCAATTACATAGGTAGGAAACACCGGGACGTAAACCCCGTCTCGGATCTTGCGGAGAAGAATGATGGGCACTCCGAGCTCGTAGGCCCTGCGGAGTTTCTTGTTGTCCCCGTCCAAAGAACCTGCGCGGTAGTCGTAACGGAAGAGGTCGCCTAGATCGCTGTCCGAATACTGGCTATCAGGCGACGAAACGACCGACAGAGTCGCTTCCATGTCGCGAGGATTCCAAATACCTCGGGATCGGTCGATGACCCGACGCGTCTGTGTACCCACTTGCAGCGCCGTGAGCTCGTCTCGGGTG
Organism: Gordonia sp. KTR9; assembly: GCF_000143885.2. Classification (NCBI taxonomy): domain Bacteria; kingdom Bacillati; phylum Actinomycetota; class Actinomycetes; order Mycobacteriales; family Gordoniaceae; genus Gordonia; species Gordonia sp. KTR9. The sequence continues at coordinate 2,823,724 of NC_018581.1, read as the reverse complement.
ACGAAGCCACGCTCCGCGACCTGCTCGGCCAACGCCTCCATGATGGCCTCGCGCAGACTCGATTCAACTGGACTGACCATAATGACCTCCGTCGGTTCCTAACTCTGCAATGTAGCGGCACCGAATGCCAGTGGTCGCTCAGTGCAGTCCCGTCCAAGCCGTCGCTTGCTCAGACCGGTCGATCTCCATGGGCACTTTCTCAGGGATGAGGCCGCATCTGAATACCCGTTTCGATATGCCGGCGATGGCTGCCAGACGGATTGGTGTCCGACCTGGCACTGTCGTGAATTGGTCTGTCGAAGCCTTCTGACCGATCACTCTGTATCAGTCGGCGTAGAACTCGGCATGCGCGTGAAGTGCAGAGGTGAAGTCGGCACGTCGACGTAGCGAGCTGGCTTCCAGCCGCCTGGTGAAACCTCTCGTCGCAGTAAGGCTGAGAGGAGTTGTGCCGTAACGTGTGAGAAGGCCATCCAGTGACTGACCGTTCCGGACTCTCACTGGACGTTCGGATAAGCACCAAGCCTCCGCCTGCCCATCCACGCGCGCCGCTGCGGTGGGCCAGGATGTGCCTGGCAACAGTACAGTTCGCTGAACATCCACGGGCTCTCCAGGCTGAGCCAGCCGTCGACCTATCCATGTGGCGACCGGCGCCGTGACGGCGTTGCCCACCAACTTCCAGCGAGTGCCGTCCTTCCCCGCCACGCGGGTCCATCCAGACCTGAACCCCTGCAGCCTCTCGCCCGCCTCGATCGAGGGCTTCACGATTGCTTCGCCGGTGGGCCCGGCAGGCCGCCACACAGCGGGAGGGGAGGCTATCCCCAACTTCGACCCGCCCTTCAGAGTCGGTGTGACACCCTCGCCCCATCCGAGACCCCGGTTCCCTTCAGTCCAGTAGAACCCGTACGCCTTGTGCGACCTGAGCCCGCCTGAACCTCCGACTTCGTCAGCGAACAAGACACCACGTGGGTCCTCGCTCTTCGATGCCACGACAAACACTCTGCGTCGTCGCTGACGCACGCCGAAGTACTGAGAATCGACGAGCCGATAGGCCCAGTTCCAGTTGTTCTGATCAAGCCATGAGGTGATTGCACCGATTGGAGCACCCCTGTGGAGTGTGAGCATGTTCGGCACGTTTTCGAGCACGAGCCACGTGGGTGCCCGCTTTTCGACGAGACGGAACACCTCATTGACCAGCCCGGACTCAGCTCCACCGATACCCACTTTCCGACCGACCTGGCTTAGGTCTGTACAAGGAAAACCCGCTGTCACCACGTCTACGGGAGGAAGGCTTCTCAGGGCCGTGATGTCGCCAGCCACGTGCGCATCGAACCGCTGTGACAAGACAGCGGCAGCCGGTGCCCAGTTCTCGCAAAGAAGCTCGGTCGTGACTCCCCCGCGGGACAGACCCAGTTCGAAACCGCCGATGCCAGAGAACAGACCCGCCGCACGCATGCGATACATCCTCGAGGAAATCTGTGACAAAAGCCAGTCGTCGTAACGCTGGCTGCGCTTACGAAAGATCCGTCGTGCGGCATGGTCGCGCATCGCACAAGGGTGCCGCCACGACGACGTGCGGTGTCCTCCGGTCGTGTCGTCTGGCCGCGTCCTACTACGACCTGTCACCGGGGGTGGCTAGAGTTCCGATCGTGGTGATTCGGCTACAAACGCGATGACGACGAAGATCATTGACAGCGTTCCAGAGGTAGGTCAACTCGTAACCATTCGAGGTGCCAAGTGGGCCGTCGCAGACGTCCAGCAACAAGGCCTCGGCCGCAGCAGCGCCGACGACGCCACGGCCCAGTTGCAACACTCAGTGACACTGCAGTGCGTCGATGAGGATCGCCTCGGCCACGAACTCCGCGTTGTTTGGGAAATCGAGCCCGGCCGGAGTGCGCATACTCACCGCGGCCTTCCTGAGCAGGTGGACCCGGAACGGTTCGACGACCCGAACAAACTCGCTGCATGTGTCGATGCGCTCCGGTGGGGCGCGATCACCAGTGCCGACGACGGTACGGTCCAGGCTCCGTTCCGAAGCGGCGCGAACGTCGAGCCGTATCAGCTCACTCCCCTCAAGCGGGCACTCGCGAGCCCCCGCGCGAACCTTCTCCTGGCTGACGACGTGGGACTCGGCAAGACTATCGAGGCCGGCCTGGTCATTCAGGAACTGCTGCTGAGGCATCGCGCGCGCACCGTGGTTGTCGTCTGCCCGGCGGGTCTCGTCTTCAAGTGGCAGGACGAGATGCAGGAGAAGTTCGGACTCGACTTCACCGTTGTCAACTCTGACACGATGAAGGACGTCCGCCGTTCCCACGGCATCCATGCGAACCCGTTCACGCTGTTTCCTCGGATCATCGTGTCGATGGCATGGTTGCCCGGGCAGCGCGCGCAGCGACAGCTGCGGGACGCGTTCGGCTCTAGCACGCGTTTTGCGTTCGACATTCTCGTGGTCGACGAAGCGCACCATGTCGCACCGAGCAGCCCGGTCCGGACCACCAAGGTTGGACTCGAGCGCCGCGGCTACGCCGTTGACTCACATCGCACCCGCGCTGTCCGTGAGCTCGCGGAACGTTCCGAGCACCGATTGTTCCTCAGCGCGACGCCACACAATGGATATACGGAATCGTTCACTGCGCTGCTGGAGATGATCGACCCCCAGCGGTTCGTTCGCGGCAACAAGATCGATCCCGTCGCGCTCAGCGAAGTGGCCGTCCGACGCTTGAAGCGGGACCTCAAGGATTCCAAGGGGTTCCTCGACCGGCAGGTCAAGGCGCTGCGGTACGCGCCGGTTCACAAGGAATCCCAGGCATACGACCGTCTCCTCGCGTTCACCAGGCGACGCGACAAGGCGGTGTCAGAAGAGGGCCCCGGCGGGGCGGCGAAGGACATGGCAACGCTGCTGCTGAAGAAGCGTTTCTTCTCCTCCCCGGTCGCCTTCGCCCAGACCATCGACGTCTACCGCGATACCCGGACCAAGGGGCTGGACGTCGACTTTGACCGCGACTACGACGAGATCTTCGGCCCGGACGCCGACGAGCTCGAGGAAGGCAAGTTCGATCAGCCCGAATTGGAGGCACTGCGTGACGCGAAGAAGTCGCTCCCCCCGCTCACCGACGAGGACATCGACGACCTCGAGTGGCTCAGCGCTTGGGGCCACGGCTTCGAGGGCCGGCCGGATTCCCGTCTCAGTGTGCTGCTGAAGCACGTCGAAGGTGAGCTTCGCTCGCACGGCGACTGGAATAACGAACGACTCGTGATCTTCACCGAATACGTGGACACCCTGAGGTGGATTCGAGACATCCTGCGACAGCAGGGTTACGAGGACAACCGCATTGATGTCATCGAAGGTGGCACAGACTCACATACCCGCGAACTCATCCGCCTGCGGTTCAACGAGAGCCCTGCGAAGACACCGATTCGTATTCTGCTCGCCACCGATGCCGCCGGCGAGGGCATCGACCTGCAGAACCACTGCCATCGGCTGGTGAACTTCGACATCCCGTTCAACCCCAACCGACTCGAGCAGCGCATCGGCCGCGTCGACCGCTACGGCCAGACCGTCGCGCCCGAGATCCACCACTTCGCTCCTGATGCCAACGGCACCACGGCGCTGAGCAAGGACGTCGACCTACTGTCGCGCGTAGCGGTCAAGATCGACCAGATCATGCGGGATCTCGGGTCCGCCAACGAGATCATCGCCCCCGACATTCAACGACAGTTCGGTGGGCAGGTCATCGAGCGCCCCAAGGCCAAGGCCGAGAAGGATCCGATCGCCGGCATGATGCGCGGCGAGAAAGTCCTTAATGCTGAACTGGCGCAGCTGGAGAACGACCTCGCCAGCAGCCGCGAGCGGCTTCACCTCCGCCCGGAGAACCTGCAGCGCGTCGTCGAGACTGCGTTTGAGCTCAACCAGCTCCCGCCTCTGAAGCTCGTCGGTTCCCAGGACACCGATGCTCCGGTGTTCGCACTGCCGAATCTCGATTCCTCCTGGGAGCAAGTCACCCGTGGGCTCTACACGCGCTTGGACCCGGACAACGCGCGTCCGATTGCCTTCGACCCCATGGTCCTCAAGCCGAGGGAGCAGGGCGGCGACCCCGACGTCGTGTACATGCACCTGGGGTCACCGCTGCTTCAGCGCTCGACGCGACGACTGCGGGCAGCGCTGTGGGGCGGGGATCGGTCGCTGCAGCGTGTCACCGCGACGGTCGTGCCAGGGCTCGACGAGTCATACGCCGTCGCGGTGACGCGCCTGGTTCTGGTCGGCCGCGCTGGACTTCGGCTCCACGAGGAAGTCTTCCTCGCCGGCACCCGCCTCGCCCGTCGCCAGGCCGTCGGCGTGCAGCGTGCCGAGGAAATACTCGAGTCGACGCTCGATCGCACTGACCTCAACCCGGTTCCGCCAGACATCGCGAACCAGCTTGCCGCCGCGTGGAACTCCTCCGAGGAGAGCGGTGTGCGCGCGCGGGTCGAGCAGGCGATCGCCGACCGCGCCGAGCGACGCAGACGAGCGGTCGACGGTCAGCTCGCCGAACGCAAACAGGCCGATCGCGCTCGTGTCGATGAGATCTTCGGTCGATTCGGCCAGACGCTTCGCGATGCGCTCACCGACGCGGAGGCGATGGACGATTCCCAGTTGGCGTTGTTCGACGACGAACGCCGTCAATCCGAACGCGACCTCCGCGAGATCAGGCGCAGGATCGACGCGCTCGCGGACGAACGTGACCGTGAACTCGATGCTGTCGACACCCGCTACGACGAAATCCGTGCCTGGGAGTTTCCGGCAGCGGTGATTTTCGCGATCGCTCCCAAGGACATCGAGAACGGACTTGCACTGCGATGAAGAAGACGAGCTCACGGAAGCAGGACTTCCACTCCGACTGGCTCAGCCAGGTCGACATCGAGGGACCGTTCCTCGCGCTGCCCGTCCTGAAGGACATCTGGAAGGACGGCGTCGACCGTCTCGGCGACGCCGATGATCGACTTCTCACCTACAAGCAGGCGTTCACGCGGTGGCAGCGTGCTCTCGACAAGTTCGCCGCCGAGCCGCGTACCCCAGAGTCCAAGTCCGCCTACGCCGAGGTGAACCACGCGTGGATCTACACCGTCCTCGACCAGCTCGCCGAATGGGACGAACTACGAACGGATGTCGACGTCAGCGTCCAATCACCGGGAGAACAGGTCACCGTCACTGCGACCGCCGGTCTCGAGGGCCGCGACGGACAAGCCGCGGCGCTGCTGCTCATCTGCGAACCAACACCCGGCGGCTTGCGTGAAACGGGCCTCGACGGCTGGCCGGCAACAGAAGTCGACCGGCTGGCAATGCTGCTCCGCAAGGCCAATGTCGAGGTTGGAATCGTCACCGACGGCCAATGGTGGGCGCTGGTGTCCGCCAGGGACGAAAAGCCCACCGGCTCAGGCATGTTCAACGCGCTAACCTGGGCCGAGGAGCCCCTCCTCCGGGACGCGTTCTTCACCCTCATCAACCAGCGTCGATTCTGCACTCTCGACACCGAGCAGCGCCTCACCAAGCTGTTCGAGCGGAGCGAGCTCGAAGCCGAGGCGATCACCGAAGCCCTCGGCACGCAGGTACGCAGGTCCGTCGAACTTCTGGTGCAGGCGTTCTCCGAGGCCCGGCTGAAGGCCGCCAAGGGTGGTGATCCGGATCCACTCACCGAGAAGCCCGACGACGTATATCAAGCGGCTGTCACCGTCATGATGCGGATCGTGTTCCTCCTCTTCGCCGAGGAACGCGACATGTTGCCCACCGAGCAGCTCTACTGGGAGTCGTACGCAATCAAGGACCTCCTCGCCGGCCTTCAGGCACAGGCAGCTGGCGGCGAGGAGCAGCTAGACGAGACCTACGACGCCTGGCATCGACTTCTCGCCGTGAGCAAGGCGCTTCACGGTGGCGTCAACTACGACGAAATGCGGATGCCCGCTTACGGTGGCTCGCTGCTTGATCCCGATCGATTCCTGTGGCTGCACGCTGTGGGCGACCACGGTTTGCGCCTGAAGGTGTCCGACCGCGTCATGATGCACGCACTCGATTCGGTGCAGACGGTCGTGACGGGAGGAGAGCGCCGCCGAATTTCCTTCCAAGAGGTCGACGTCGAGCAAATTGGATACATCTACGAAGGCCTACTCGGCTACTCCTGCGCGACTGTCACCGACGACATCATCCTTGGTCTCGTCGGCAAAGACGGCGAAGAGCCGGAGATCCCGCTCGGCACGCTCAATGAGCTGTGGGACGAGTACGGCGGAGACCCGAAGAAGGTCGCTACGGCCCTGATGGCGTGGACGAAGGGAAACCAGCCGGCAGCAACAACTAAGTCAGCAGCGGCACTCACCAAACTGATCGCGAAGGAGCCCACCCCTGACGAACGAGCGGAGTTGGTCCGGCTTCTGACGCCGGTTGCCGGTGGCGACGCCGACCTCCTTGAAACCCTCGTCGGGTTGGGCAATCTGATCCGACGCGATCTCCGGAACATCCCCCTTGTCTTCCCGATTGGCGGCCTCGTAGTCGTGGAGACACCCTCGCGCAAGAATGCCGGCGCCCACTACACGCCGCGATCACTCGCAGAAGAAGTTGTGCTGTATACACTCCAGCCTCTGGTGTATCGGCCTGGCCCCCTCCAGACAAACGACGACAAGGAATGGAAACTCAAGCCCGCAGCCGAAATCCTGGACCTTAAAGTCGCGGATATCGCTGCAGGCTCCGGTGCCTTTCTTGTTGCGGCAGCGCGGTATCTCGCCGAGCGCGTAATCGAAGCATGGACTCGTGAGGACATGCTCGGCGAAGTTGACCTCGCGGACGCTAGCCAGGTTAAGCGCCGCGCATTACGCGAGGTGATTGCTCGCTGCCTCTACGGCGCCGATATCAACTCGATGGCCGTAGAGATGTGCAAGCTCTCGCTCTGGTTGGTATCGATGGACAAAACCAAGCCGTTTTCATTCGTCGACGACAAAATCTTTTGCGGAAACTCACTGCTCGGCCTAACTAGCCTCGACCAGCTGCGCTACCTGCATATCTCACCCGAGCCGGCGCGAATGCACCAATCGTTGCTCGTCGACGTCGATGCCAAGATCGCCGCCGCTGCGAAGTTGCGCTATGAACTTGCCAGCCCTGTTGAGGATCACGATCCGATGCGGTCGGCGCGGGCGAAGCTACGTCTCCTTGAGCAAGTCCATCGAGCGACCGAAGACCTGCGGATGATCGCAGATGGTGTGATCGCCGCGGGCCTTCCGTTGGGAGGCAAGCCGGGGCGCCAACTCGATGGCGCGTTCAAGACCCTCTCGTGGCAGGTTGGGGAGTCGTTTCCCGCCGACGGGTCCCACGGGAGTTCCGACAATCTACTCGACCGCATCGAGAACGGTCTGACGCCTTCCGTGGACACCGATTACGAGCGATGGAAGCCCCTTCACTGGGCAATTGAGGCCCCTGACGTACTCGTCGAGCACGGTGGATTCGATGCCGTTGTCGGTAATCCACCGTTCCTCGGAGGCAAGAAGCTTGCGGGCGCAGTGGGGGCGAATGTTCGAGACTGGTTGGTGAACGTGGTTAGCCCGGGGGCGCCGGGTGGCGCCGATCTGGCCGCGCACTTCCTCCGAAGGGTTGCGATCGTCCTTCGCCAAGGTGGGTCGTTTGGCTTGATATGCACCAACACAATCGCGCAGGGCGACACGCGCGAAGCGGGACTGGATGTCTTGACTGACCGCGAGTTCACGCTTACCCGCGCAATCCGAAGTGCGCCGTGGCCGTCCATCTCCGCCGCCCTGAGTTTTGCCGCCATTTGGGCAACGAACCAGCGAGTCGGGTCAGACGTGTCGCGGTGGCTGGATGGACAGTCTGTCACCGGCATCTCAAGCGTCCTCGAACCAATCCGTCGCGTTGGAGGTGCTCCCCTGAGGCTCGCTGCAAACCGCGATCAGGCTTACGTTGGCACCTACATTCTAGGCAAGGGGTTCATCTTGTCGGACGCAGATGCCCGACAAACACTGAAAAGCGGAGATGCGGACGAAAGGGTCGTTCAGCTCTACTTGGGTGCCGACGACTTAGTAACCCGCCCTGATAGGTCAGCGTCTCGTTGGGTGATCAATTTTCATGATTGGCCAATCGAGCAAGCACGCGAGTTCGGCGTATTCAAGATAGTGGAACAGGAAGTCCGTGCCGAGCGTCAGCGCAAGAAAGAAGATGGTTCGTTTGTGTTGCGCAAACCTCTTCCGCAACGCTGGTGGCAGTATGCAGACAAACGCCCCGCGCTATACAAGGCTCTCGAACAAGTAGATGAAGCGGTGGTTATTCCACGCGTCAGCAAGGTCTTTTTGCCAGTCTTGGCTTCGGCCAAACAAGTTATCGCCGACTCTTGCGTGGTGTTTCCTACCGCGTCGCGAAGCCTTTTTGCCTTGCTTAGTTCGGCGGTGCATCAGGTATGGGTCATGACGTACTCGTCAACACTCGGCGCAACAATCCGATACACCCCGTCCGATGTGTTCGAGACCTTTCCATTTCCCGGTTCAATCGGCGAGCTCGAAGTCGTTGGACGAGCGCTCAACAGTGTTCGGTCAGATATTATGACTCGTAGACAAATCGGAATCACCGGACTATACAACCTGGTCAACGACTATCGCATCGACAGTGACGCAGAGATCGAGCGTCTGCGCGCGGCACACGTGAGTGTGGATCGCGCAGTAACGAAGGCGTATGGGTGGGATATTGAGTTGGATCATGGATTCCATACCTATCGTCAGATGGAGCGCTGGACAATGTCCCCGACCGCACGGGTGGAGATTCTCGATCGTCTCGTTGAGTTAAATCACGAGCGAGCCCGCGCCGAAGGGCAGGTCGTGCCGGAGCAGATTGTCGCGAACCGAGAGGACACACTGTTTTCATGACCGTCAGCGCATCCACCTCCGTCCGGACCGATCTCTTGAGCCTTGTCGAGCAGGAACTGCTCGGACCGCGCAACGGTCCTGACGAGGAGATCAAGGGCACCCCTCGAGCGGCCTACATGGTCGGCGCGCTCGCCCCCGTGACAATCGACCCCTCACTTGGGGGCGTCACCGGGACTAGTGTCGGTGCGGACCCGGCAGAGACCGGACAGGCGATGAGCGACCTAGACCCGACCACGAACGGTCAATCGGGAGTCCCGGTTCCAACCGACGAAGACATGGCGTCCTCCGACGACGGGGAAGATCGCGACGAGGGCGCGAAAGGTGCGCTCACACACCCATCGTCGATGGGCCTGCGGTTCCAGGTTCCCAGCGACTGCGGCGTACTGACCGTCACCGCCTCGTGGGGTCGGTACGAGACGTTTCGCCGAGAGAACGAAGACGGCCGCAAGGTGCAGTGGGCGCGACGCTCCCCCGTCACCAAGACAGCGGAAGTCGACGTACGCGGTCAGCTCGCCCACACCACCCTCGCACCGATCATTCTCGACGCAGATGTGACACTACGGGTCGAGCTGTTCCCCAACGGTGATCGCACGATCGTCGAACTGGCGCTGTCCAACGACCGAGTGACCGGGATGGACGCTCCGCCCGGAGACTGGCTGTTCCAGACCAAGATTCGGGTCGAAGCCAACAGTGGGGAGCCGGTCTTCCTGCCGTCGCGCGATGTGCTCGACGCGGATTACTCCGAAACCGATGACGAACGGCGTCGGCTCGACCTGCACTACCGGCACCGCCTCGAGTTCGCGATCGGGCGGACGGCATCGGTCACCTGGATCGAGGCCGACGACGAATCCCGCCGCGCGACCTCGGTGGAGACCACGTGGCTCCCCACAGCCGAAGTACCCCAGACCGTCGCGGGCGAAGCAGGGGCTGCGGTGACCTCGATGCGACTGCTCATGGATCTCACACCGGAGGCGGTCGACGGGGCATTCCTGCCGCTCGTCGACGGCTACCGAACGTGGCTCGACGATCAGAAGACGCTCGCCGCCACGCTGCCCGCCCACCTCAAGATCACTGCCGATGAAGCCATTGCGGAGGCAGGACTGGTAGTCACGCGTCTGGAAGACGGATTAAGACTGCTGAGGACCAGCTCTGACGCACTTGACGCGTTCCGTTTCATGAATCGAGCGATGCGGGACCAGCGAATGCGGTCGCAAGTGGCCGCCGCTCGGTCAGAACGCAGCGACCTCTCCATCGAGGGTGCTCTCGCAGCAGTGGAGGAGAAGGGCGACAGTGCGGCGTCCTGGAGGCCATTCCAGCTGGCATTCATCCTCCTCCAAGTCCCCACACTTAGGGACCCGACGAACGAATCCCGCAGCGGCGCCGCAGCAAACGTCGAGCTTCTCTTCTTCCCGACCGGTGGTGGAAAGACCGAGGCATACCTCGGTCTCGCCGCCTTCACGTTCGCGATCCGCCGCCTGCAGGGCGTCATCGACACCGACGACGGACCACTCGACGGCGGTGACGGCGTCGCTGTGCTCATGCGCTATACGTTGCGGCTTCTCACCTCGCAGCAGTTCCAACGCGCCGCGGCACTCGTGTGCGCTGCCGAACTCATCCGCCAATCCGACGCGGCGAAATGGGGACATCGACCGTTCAGCATCGGGCTCTGGGTCGGGTCGGCGGTCAGCCCTAAGCGCTACACCGATGCCAAGGAACAGATCAGGACAGCTCGCGAGGACACTGGCAAGACCCACGGTTTGACAGTGTTGCAGCTCCAGCGCTGCCCGTGGTGCGGGTCGGTCATCGACCCCAAACGGGATCTCCAGACTGTGGGCGCCACCGAGCGCATCGAAGTTCACTGCGGCGACCGCAAGGGCATCTGCCCGTTCTCGATCGACGGCGGCTCCGGCGCCCTGCCGATCACCACCGTCGACGATGAGCTGTACCGCAACCCACCCACCTTCCTGCTCGCGACCGTCGACAAGTTCGCACGGCTTGCGCGCGAAGGCGAGGCCGCCAGTCTCTTCGGCTACGTCTCCGCCCGCTGTCCACGCCACGGCTATCGGCACCCCGATTCCCGGGGTAACTGCAAAGGCAACTCTCACAACAAGAAGGACGAAGGTGGGGTAGCCTACCCTGCCGTCCAGATCGCGACGGTGCCGCGCCTGCGGCCACCAGATCTGATCATCCAGGATGAGCTGCACCTCATAACCGGCGCACTCGGGACCGCGGTCGGCGTGTTCGAGAACGCCGTCGACGTGCTCTCGTCATACGACCAGAACGGAACGACAGTACGACCACTGGTCGTTGCCTCCACCGCAACAGTCCGCAACGCGCTGAACCAGGTGACCGCCCTCTATGGACGCGGTGTGGCTGTGTTCCCGCCGCAGGTCCTCGACGTTCGCGACACCTTCTTCTCACGTGAGAAGCGACTCTCGGACGGCGACCCGGGCCGCAAATACATCGGCGTCTGCGCCCACGGAATCCGATTGACCCTCGCTGAGATTCGTATGTCGGAAGTTCTTCTTCTTGCCGGGCAGAAGCTCCTCGACGAGCACGGCGACGCGGCGGATCCGTACATGACGACCGTCGGCTACTTCTCCGCCACCCGCGAGCTCGCCGGCATGAGGCGCTACCTCGACGATGACGTGACCACCCGTGTCGCCGGCAACACCGAACCGTTCCCGCGCAGGACCACCGACTGGGCACGGCTCGAGATCGGCGAACTAACGGCGCGCATCTCGTCCGAGGAGATCGCCCGCACCCTTGACCGGCTTGCCCTACCGTTCACGTCGACCTGGACCCCAGCTGCGGGTGGGCAGGCTCAGCCGCGCTGGAGCACCCGCGGGAAGTCGGCGTACGGCAAGGCTCTCGCCGACGCCCACAACGGGAAGAAGCAACCACCCAAGCCGGTTCCTCGTCCCTACGACGTCGTACTTGCCACGTCGATGTTGCAGGTCGGTGTCGACGTTCCCCGACTTGGTCTGATGCTCGTGGTCGGTCAACCGAAGAACACGGCCGAGTACATCCAGGCTTCGTCCCGCGTCGGGCGCGACGCGCGCAAGCCCGGGTTGGTTGTGTCGCTGGCGAACTGGTCCCGCCCCCGGGACATGTCGCACTTCGAGTCCTTTCGCCACTACCATGAGACTTTCTACGCACAGGTCGAGGCGCTCAGCGTCACGCCCTACTCGGACACCGCGATGGAACGCGGCCTCACCGGCATGCTCGTCAGCGCTATCCGCGTCACCGACGAACGCGGGTCGGACTCGCTGTCTCCCGAACCTGGCGCCCGAGAGATCCTGAGCAAGCTGCCGATGGCTCATGCCCTGGTCGACCGGATCGTCGCCCGCGCAATGCCCGCGGCACCCGACTCGCAGACGGTCGAGCGCATGCGGCAGAAACTGCTCCAGCGAATTGACCGGTGGCATGCGAAGGCGCAGGAGAACTCCGGTGCGCTCGTTTACGAACGCAGGCGGACGGACCACATCGAGTGGCCACTTCTCATCAGCCCGGAAACTACTGTCCCGTCACCCGCAGACCGGATCTTCGTAGTTGCCAACTCCATGCGCGAGGTGCAACCCGAGTTCAACCTGCTGGTGAGTCCTGGCCGCGACAACCTCGCCTTCAGAGAGCAGACCGGCGCCCCGTCATGGCAGTTCCCCGAGGAAGGCAGCGAATGACCGCGACCACGCCCGCTGAACTCGACGGCGGCGAGCTTCAACCGGTCAGTGTCGGTGCGACGGAGCTCAATCCGATCGCCGACGTCGAGGCGAAAATCACGAAGAACCGCAGCAAGGTCGGATCACTCCGGCCGTCCGCGCTGCTCTACACATCCGGTGTCGGTGCAACCGTCGACCTGCCGCGCCTCTCCGTCATGCCCAGCGGCCTCGACAGCTGGCAGCGCTACTACGACCGACGCGCCGGCGGGGCGGACGTCATCATCGAGCCGCGACTGCTCGAGCTCGTCCGAGCTTATCTGGGCAACCAGGTCGACCAACTTCGAAAGGCTCCGTGGGCACCGGAGTTGCCCGGCGGGGCCGGCGATGACGCCATCGACCTCGGAATCCCGGCACGAGTGTTCCCCCAGTGGCTGCGCTGCACCGGCTGTAACCAGTTGGCGCCCGTAAACCACCAGGTATTCGAGTTCAAGAATGTACTGAGGTACCGGCCGGATCAGGCGCAATTTGTGCACAAGAACTGCAAAGGGTGGGATTCCGGTTCCAGGGGTACCACGGGACGGAAGGGCAAGGAACAGGCAGCGGTGCCTGCCCGATACCTGATCGCCTGTGTCAACGGGCATCTCGACGAGTTTCCTTATGCCGCGTGGGTTCACCGCGGACAGTCGTGCCCGAATGCTCCGATCCCATCGCTTCGTATGCGGGAATGGAAGAGCAACATCGGTCCGGATGTACAGATTGTCTGCCTCTCGTGTGACGCGCGACGCGGCATGCTCGAGGCGACCGGCCCCAAGGCAGCGGAGAAACTGCCCCGGTGCCGCGGCCGGCATCCTCACTTGGACGCCTTCTACAAGTGCGACCAGCCGGGCAAGCTGATGATGCTCGGTGCCGCGAACCAGTGGTTCGCATCCACGGTCGGGCTCCTGGCATTGCCTCGCGAAGAGTCCGCAACTTCGGAGGACCTGCTTCCGCACCTGGAGGGCCTCCCCCCCAACATCATCGCCACAGCCACGAGCAGGGACTCGCTCACGGCTTTCCGCATGTTGGTCACCACCATCGCCCAGACCGATGTCTTCGAAAAGACCACAGACGACGCTCTCTGGGACGCCCTGCAAATGCTGAAAGCCGGAAAGTCTTCTAGCTCCTCAAAAGCGGCCAGCACGGACCCGACCGACATCCTCCAACCGGAGTGGGTTGTGCTCACCGATGAGGTTAAGTACACAAAGCACAGCGGTGCGGTAGACTTCCGAGCTCTTCGACGGGATGTCCCGGACACGCTGCGGCCGCTCGTCAAAGAGGTCGTCGCGATCGAGAAGCTCAAGAAGGTAAATGCCTTCGTGGGCTTCACCCGCATCGACGCTCTTGACCGCATCGATGATAGTAAGAGCCGCGTCGCCCCGCTGGCCCAAAAGGGAAGGCCATCTTGGGTGCCCGCGACAGAGGATCGTGGCGAGGGCTTCTTCCTGCAATTCGACGAGACAGCCGTCCTGGAGTGGGAGGAGAAAGTGATCGATCTTCCGATCTGGGAGACGTTCCGCAACGCGCACGCGCTGAATTTTCGGCGCCGCACCAGCAAAACGTCCGACAGCAGCATTGATCCCGACACCCGGTTCCCTGCGCCGCGCTACTGGGCCGTCCACACGCTCTCGCACCTCCTTATCCGGGAGGCAGCAATGTCGAGTGGATACGGGTCCGCGAGCTTGACGGAGCGGATCTACGCCTGGCGGGAGGACGGCAACCGGCCTGCCGCGGCGGGCCTGCTCATCACCACGACGGCGTCCGATAGCGAGGGAACCCTCGGCGGTCTCGTCGACCTTTCTCGGCCAGAACGACTGGAGGCGTTGGTACATGAGGCCGTCCGCCGTGGCGGTCGCTGTTCGAGCGACCCGGTCTGCTCCCATCGTCGACCGCGCGGCAAGGAGGACTTCCTCCACGGGGCGGCCTGCCACTTCTGCCTCTTCATCAGCGAGACGAGCTGCGAGCGGACCAACCGGTTCCTCGACCGAAGACTGCTGCTTGGGCTGCTTGTAGACAAGAACGTTGCGACACCGGGTTTGCTAGCCCCTATGCATGGAGCCCGATAATATGTCTGCCGCTGCTCGGCTGGGCGCGATACTGGGACGCGATGAGGCGAGCGCCATCGCCGCAGCCCTACGGCAACGCAAGCTCCCCCACTTAGCCGCGCAGAGGGCGTTTCCCCTCCACCGCACCGAGGTCAAAACTCTGCTCTCGGAGTTGATTGCGACGGTGCGAGGAGCTGACCCTGCCGCAGCTGTACTGGACGGCATCGCGGCTGTCCCTCGCACCACTTGCCCTGAGCCTGTCTGGACAACGCCGAATGTTCCAGGTGTGGAGGGGAGAACGACTCTCGCGGTCGCGGACATGATCAACCGAGCAGAACGATCGGTCTACGCCGCTACATACTCCGCATCGAGGAGAGCCGAGTACGTAGAAGCACTGACGAACGCGATCGATCGCGGAGTCTCGGTCACGATCGTCCTCGACCGGAGCATGCAGGAGAGGAACGGCGGGGCCGTACCGAAGGCACTCGCAGGCGCTCGACTGTGGGCATACGCGCCCGAGCCGACGGGCTCGTGGACACCGCTGCAACACGCGAAGCTCGTTGTTGTTGACAGCACTTCAGCGCTGGTCACGAGCGCAAACTTCTCGGACTCGGCTGCTAGGCTGAATCTTGAATGCGGACTACTCAGTCGCGACCCTGAAGTTGCTGGTGGCCTCGTTCGCCAATTGGAGATTCTCTACCAGCAAGGGGCGCTGGTTGATTACTGACCCGCCGCTCGGTGTCACCATCAGGTCGTAGCCCTTGATTAATCCGAAGCCACTCGATGCGATCGTGCGACAGCGCATGTCGCGGCAAGCCCGTCGCGATACCCGGGTAGAGCTGCAGGTCCGCCGCCGGCTCCATTCGGCTGGTGTTCGATACCGAGTTGACTACCGACCAGATCTATCGATGCGTTGCCGCGGCGATATCGTCTTCACGCGACGAAAGGTCGTTGTCTTCATCGATGGGTGCTTCTGGCACGGGTGCCCGTTGCACGCGACGCAGCCGAAGAACAACGCAGACTGGTGGCGCGCGAAACTTGCGAGCAACGTGGAGAGGGACCGCCGTCACTCAGATGCGCTGCGCGACCTTGGGTGGCAAGTGCTGCGGTTCTGGGAGCACGAAAAACCGGAAGACATTTGCGTGAAGATCCTCGGAGCGATCCGTACTGCTGACCGTGCGGACTAATCCGTTGCTAGTGACAACCAGCGGGCGATTCAATTCAATGTGCGGACCAATAACTGGCGGATCAACTGCGGACGACAGGAAACAGAGCACTTCTTCGCCTAGCCGCCGACGCCTAGTACGCCGGCGAGGAATCCGCCTCTTGGACGAATTCAAGAATGCCGGTCCCTCGCGATTGCCTCGCACTTCCCGTTCGAAAAGCAGTGGCGACTCCTGCCCGAGGACGCCATCGCCGCCAGCATCCCGACCGACTGCTTCAAGCCGCCACTTAGAGACGTGCGGCTTCTCCCCCGCTGTTCTCAACTGCATTTGGCGGGTCTCCTGTGCCGCGGCTTCGGCTTAATCGCTGATCGGACCGGCGCCTGGTCGCAGATCGACCCGCCAAGTAGTCGCTTCGTCCGCCGTCACTCCAGTAGCCGCGACGACTGAGATCAGATCTTCCTGCCTAGCCTGCCCGAAAGCGAGCCGATAGTAAGCGACCCGCTTCTTCACCCGCTCGATCCGCGCTTCATCGATACTCAACTGATACGGCAACACATCGCGAAACACTCTGTGCGGTCCCGGATAAACCCAGTCAGGAGCCAACCCCGGTACCTCGGGATGCGGCGCGTCAGCACCCGCAAGGTCATATGCCTCGTGCCACGGGTTGGCCGATCGCAGCATCTCCGATCCATGCTTCTGCGCGATGTTCCGTCGGACCGCATGCCCGCGGAACCGGTTCACACGCCCATCTCGCTGCTCAAAGTCGACTGGGTTGCCCGGCACGTTCCAGTGCACGAGGTTGTGACACCACGGATGGAAATCGATACCCTCCTGTCCTACACTCGTCGACACCAGCACAAACGGCCAGAACGGCGAGTTGAACGCTTCGCGGATGTCGGTGGAGCGCACCGACTGGTCGTCCTGTTTGGAGTCGCCGTAGCGCATGGCGAAGCGGCAGCGGAAGTCGATGTCGTCCCCGCCCAGTGGGTCCTTGCCCTTGTAGATCGCGGTGCTGAGCTTCAGCGGCTGGGACGCGTGAAAGGCGAACCGGATCAGCTTCTCATCGGTCATCGCACTGTCACCCTCGACCGCGGCCAAATGATACAGATACTCGTCGAGCACTGCCTGCAGATTGCCGTCTGCGCAGTAGCGCAATACTTTCTGCCAATACGGGATGTCGTCGCGGTACAGCTCGTCGAGGATCAGTGAGGACTCCCACCGGTTGAAGAGCGTGCGCAGACCAGACGCGAGGACTGCGGCCGCGCGCCACCTACCTGCGACCGTCACTTGCGAAGTGTCCACGGACAGCCGACCCAAGGCGCGCCACGCGCAGTTGGCCGGTGAGTGCATCGCCAGCTGCGCGGTGCGGAGGGCGAGATTGGGCGGGATAGTGGTCAAGTCGCCATCGCGCTCGCCGCGACGCACAGCGGCAGCCTGCGCCACGTAGTCCTCCAGAGCCGACGTTTGTTCTTGGTGTTCAGGCGCGTCGGGATCGTCGGGGTCGTGGACGCGACCTGCCATCGCCGCCGTGGGCGTCAGCCCGGCCGCCGTGCCGGCCAGGGCCTCATCGAGAACACCGTCGGCGATCATGAGAGGCCACCGCCACAACACAGAGGCGCTCTCCGTGGCGGTCGATTCGCGAGCGCCCGTAGGTAGACCTGAGACGAGCTGCTTGGCGAGTTGCGCCTCGGCTTGTTCACGATCGGCCGCGTCGCCGGTCGGGCCGGCACTCGCCAGCGGATCGGCCCGGTCGGCGAGGCCGGGCAGCGGGAAGAACGCGATGAATGACGCCATCGCGGAGAGGTCTGTGCCCCTTCGACTGAACTGGAGTCGTTGCGAGACATTCTCATTGGTCGTGGTGATATTCCTTGGCGCAGCAGTCTCGCTTCGCGCGATGCGCCGGCTTGCATCGTGGCTCAGCAGGGAGGCCACCGCGGTGGGCGTCGCCGACCATTGAGAGAAGACCAGCTTCTTCGTCATCGTTTGTGCTTGAAAGCTCGCGTAGGGTCCGCCCGGCCATAGGTACGGCTGTGACGGCGGCATCCACAGCATCTGTTGCCAATTCATTCCGGTGGTCTGATCAATCAGAGTCTGCAGGCGTGGGTTTTGCTGCGGCAGAAACTCGTACGACTCAATCGCCTGAAGGTCGAGGCGCCGCAGGCCGCGAAGCATCCGCTGGACTTCGGGATCCGCGACGTCTCGGCTGACGAATCGCCCGAACTGGTACGCATCCATAAAGTGCACTAGCTCCGGTACCGACTTCCACACGTCCATCGGAAGATTCGTGCCAACGTACTGAGCAAGATCGGTCAGCTTGATGAACTGACTGACATCGTCGGCGGTGACCGCCGAGGCCGGCACTCGACGTTCCTTGACCATCGATGACTTCGCTGTCGACGGACGCTCGGTTCGGCACATGACCGTGAGCAGCTCGGTGCGCAACCGATCCCGAAGCTCCGACGGGTCCTGTCCGCGCGTCACGGCATCGCGGAACTCGCTTAGTAGCTTGGCGATTCCGCGAGTTCCTTCGCCCGGGTAGGTGCGTCCCTTAGTGAGGAAATCGAGCGTGCCCATGAACTGCTCACGGTGCGATCCGTTCGACGACTTGCTCGTGGAGCCGGTTCCGTCGGCAGGGTCGTCGATGTCGAAGGGCTTGTAGGGGGTGGCAGATAGCAGGAGCACTCGTGCGGTCGAGTAGTTAAACATCTCCTGTGCTAACTCGCTGACTGGTAGATCGTCCTGGAGCAGGTCGGTGAATCGCTGAAACTCGTCGAGAATTACGAGGTCGGGTTCGAGTGCTTCGACACCGGCACGCGCCAGCGTTCGTCGTAGCGCAATCACCATGTCGGCAGCGGCAGTGAAGCCGCCGGGGACGTCGGTGTTCCCGACCGTACCGTCGAGCAGTTCGGTGAATTGGTCGATGACCGAAGACCCGTTGACGTCAGGCACTCGGACCAGCTCCAGGAATTTGGCGACCACTGTTGGGTCCAGCGGCGACGCGCCAGCAGGGGCGTTGTCGTCCAAAGTTCGCTCAAACCATTGGGTGTGCTCCTTGAATCGCGTCCACTCCATGGTCCCGCGCAGGATGCGGTAGGCGGCTGTGGCGCGGGCTCCTCGAAGGTCGAGTTCGTCTCTGAGGATCAGAAACAGCAGCGATCGTTCGTCGCGCGTGCCGGTGCGCCAGCCCCTGTCAGGGAACGATGTTCGCGGGGTGAGCGAGACAAGGTTGACGGGCTTACCGACCGAGGTGACCGGCGTGTTCAGCTGATGGGTTGCCGTGGCGAGCATGCTCAGTCGGGTCGATAAGTTGACCTTGGTGCCAAGGATGTCGAGACGTTTGACGTTCTGTCGTGCCACGTCGGCATTGGAGCAGATGTAGACGATGTCGATCCGGCCGACTTCGTCGTTGTCTTGAAGATCTTCGATGGCGGCAGCGATCACGCCGCGAGCAACCATGCTCTTGCCGAGGCCGGTCTCGTCGGCGACTAGGTACCGGGTGCCCGTCTTGCTGCGGTAGAGCACATCGACGACTTGGTCGACGCTGGCTCGCTGAAACGGGCGCAGCTCGGCGAGGTACGGTGCGGCCGAGAATCGGAAGTCAGACACTGGCACCACTTTCCATTTCCGTCGCAGCGACAATCGACGACCACAAGTGCTCGAAGCCCTCGGGAAGTACCTGGTGTGGATCGCCTTTGGCGATGATCGAGGTGACCACCCCAGCGAGCTGATCCAAGATTTCGCGGCGAGCGACCGATGCCTTCAGCATCTGCTCGAACAGCCCCTGTTCGAGTTGCGTCCACCGACCGCCCTGCCCGGAGCCTGCGTCGACGATGTCGGTACCGTCGCCGGCCGGACTGCCGAAAGCGAGCAGCAGCGAGAGCAGGCGTCGAAATGCTTCGGGGCTGCTGATCTCGTGCGTGATGACCTCGTCGAGCCGGCGGCCGACGTCTCCGACCAGATCGGCTTTGACAACCGTGGCGCCGCGTCGACCCTGGGCGTCCTCAACGGTGAGGACAACGAAGGCGGTGACGTCGCTGAGGTGAAGGTCTGAGTACGTAACACTCACTTGGGCGCCCGAAGACACCGTCGTCGCTGTGGATGCGACGGTAAGGAGCGAAATGGACGCCTTGGCGACATCCGAGTTGTGTGGCCACGGATCGGTACTGCTGATGTCGAGACGAGCGTGATCGTCGTCGTCGAGGGACAGGTGCGCGGTCAGTGGCACCGCCGCGACCAAGCGGAGGAATGACTCGAGCGCGACTTGTGGATCGTCCTCGCTCTCGGCGCCGGGGCCTATCTCCGCGGCTTCTAGGATCGAGCCGAATCCATCGGTTCCCAAGAGCGCGTCGACGCCGTAGGTCTTGGTGCGGCCGGTGAGTTCGACCAGGATCTCAACGTTGTCTTCGAAGGCGGCGCGTGTGGCGTTGGCGGAGCCGATGAATACGTGTGCGAGTCTCGCGCGTTCGATTACATAGAGCTTGGCGTGTAGGCCGGTGAAGAGCGTTGCGGCGGTACCTGATTCCTCATCGTCTGCTGGAATGCCAGCCGTGGGGCTCAAGACGAAGGGATGGTCGATCCAGTCGGCCCACTCTGCGGTGAGGCCGTCGAGTGATTCTTGCCTCGACACGACCGACAGGGAGTTCTTCGAGGTGGCAGCGAGGCGTTCGATTCCGTTGTCTTTCAGGAATGGTGAGACGAGCAGGTGCTTGTAGCCGCTGAAGTCCGGTTTCGGTTGCGGACGGCTCGGGAGGCCGAACACGTGGAAGTCGAGGTCGGTCACGTCGGGTGGGAAGTCCCACTTGGCGTATCGGATGGTCTCGGCGAGTTCCGTGAGCCGGTTTTGACGTGCAGCTTTCAAGCTGGTCGGGGCTGCGGATCCCAAGTAGCGCAATAGCTCTGCGAGGGGCTTGTTGGTCGCGTCCGGACGGGATGTGATCCAGCCGTCAAGATTGAGGGCGACATCCCACGATCGATCTTTGGTGAGGTTGCGGCTGAGCACGATCAGCCGGACGAATTGTTCGCCGTCGTCGTTGGTGTACACGCCCAGCCAGATCTTGGGGTGGAATAGGCCGCGGGTGCGGGTGATGCCGTGGATCGAGTTTTCGAGAAGCGAGAACAGGCGCGCCCGATCTCGGGGTACTACGACCTGCCCGGTCTGGTGAAAGATGTCGATCCTCGCGATGCTCGCGCGGATTGCTGCGATGGTCTCGACGCTGTCTGCGGATTCGACCTTGGCGCTGCCTGCGAGCGCCAGGCACGGGAGCAGTGCGCTCTCAAGGTCGAGGGTGAAGGTGGTGGCAACGAGGTGGTCAAACGTGAAACCCGGAGGCGGTACGAGTTGTTTCAGCAACGTGGTGCGGCTGTCAGGCGGGAGCATGGGCAAGTCCGTCCTTGATGTCAGCCAGGAGGGTCTGGACGATTGGCCAGCGGAAGTTGAGACGCGGTGAGCCAGACGAGCCACCCCAGTTCTTGATCTGGCGATCGTTGTTCAGACGAGACTGCTCGCCCTTGTTCTTGCGCTCGCGCTCGGCAATTATCTGACGGATGTCGGGATCGGTCGACATTGTGTGCGGCCCGCGATAACGCACCTGACTAATCCACTCGTTGATGAAGATCATCGTGCCGGGTGCGACGGGGTTGCCGTTCCTGCCGAGGAGGACGGTGGTCCAGAAGTCGTCGAGGTCCCAACTAATCAGTTCGGTCCGGTTGAGGTCGATTTCGTCGGCCCAGTCGGTGAGGCGTTTGGTGTAGTGGTCGGTCCAGTTCCCGTCGTCTGACCTGACGGCGTCGAAGCGTTCTGCGATCAGCAGGTTGTAAATAAGCGTGGCGCCATTGACAACCAGTGAGAACAGCCGCGCGTGTTCGACAGCGTCTTTCAGCTCGCTCGGCGCTGCGACTAGAGCGGGATGCTGCCAGGATTGGCTGACCTCGCCGGGGTCGGTCTCGAGTCCGTTGGCCAGGAGGTACGCGAGGTATGTGCCGGACGCGGCGACCACGATCCGTTCACGGAGCCACTCGGCTTCGTCGCGGGTGAGGTCGAGTCCACCGGCGAGTGACTTGGGGAAGTCGGCTGGAGGACGGACGTCGACATCCCAGCGCAGGGCCTTCGCGTCGGGCAGGATCTGATATCGCTGCAAGGCGGACCAGTAGATGCTCGACGGTAGGTTCTGGACGGCCTTGCCTGCTCGAGAGCCGATCATGCCGCGAACCGGTGACGGCGAGCGCAGAACCTCGATGAGTTTGCGTTCCTCGTCGTTGGCCTTCGAGGCGACCATCGTCCCTGTGTACTTGGCCGCTGCTCGTTCGAAGATCCACGGGATGATCAGGAAGTACCGTGGCCGAGCGTGGACCGTCGACGTTCCGGGAAACAGTAGGTCGGCAATGCCGTCGCGGACCTGGCCGATGCCCAGGTCGTCGAGTGTGCTGGTGTCACTGAACATCTTGACGATCTCGCGCATTCGGCGTTCGTCGTCAGGCGAAGTGTCCAGCCAGGCGAGACTCGACATCGGCATTCCCCTTTCGTGGGCCTACTCGGCGAAACGAGTCGGGTCGCTCGACATCGCACCTGCTCGATCACAGTCCCTCATCGTGTCGCCTGCAATTTCGACGGCGTTACGGGGTCGCGCACACCCGTGTTGGGTCTTGGCCGAAGCCTAGTTGCCTACGAAGCGGTCTGAAGGGATTCGCGCCGTAACGACACGCGGGGACTCACCGATACGGGCATCGACAGCACACCGAGTGCCCATGAGGAGTTACGCATTGTCAGCGCAAGCTAATTCGACCGATCGGCTGATTGACGCGATCGTGGCACTCGACCCCTCGCCACGAACCCACCGTTGGAGCAGTATCTCGCTCTGCGTCCTCGATGCTGTGTGGAGCATCGGAGCAAACTACGACAGCGTCGTGACTCCTTTGGTACACAGATTCGCGGCGGCTTACGCGATACCGCAGGCACTAGTTCCCATCGAGGCCCCCCTGCCGGCCGAGTCCTTTTCACTACCTCGCCTTGCCTCGCTGAACGTCGACGAACTGGTTGCAGTAACGAACCGTCAGCGGACCTCGACTCGAGGCGGCATTGTGAAAGCCGAAGCCGCCGTTCACTACGCACAGATCCTCGCTTCCCACCAGGTCGAGACTCTTGACGATGGCATGGCTCTGCTGAGCCGTTCGGAAGACGTGCAGGTCGTCGACGACGCGTTGGCAAGGGTGCCAGGTGACGGCCAGTTCGGGGTCCGGCGAGGCTACCTGTGGATGCTCATAGGTGACGACGAGAGGATCAAGCCAGACCGGATGGTCCTCCGTTTGTTGTCGCGCATCGGGTTAGACGTCGACCCTCTGCAGGCAGAGCGGCTCATCCTTGGCGCCGTAGCTAGCGTTTCCACCGAGCTTGGCAGGAACGTCACCGCGTGGGAGATCGACCATGCGATTTGGTCGGCTGCTCGGGCGTATGGACGCTAGCCAGCCCGCGCACCCAGGTATCGAACGTTCACGCACAACCGCCAGACTTGTCCGACTTCTGTGCAACACTCATGGCCACATCGAGAAAGGTCCCCTATGGTCTTGCCATTGATCCCCCTGGTCGCAATCGCGGTCGGTGCCGCAGCCGGCGGTGGCGGCGTCGCGCTCGGCGGCAAGGGCGCCTACGACATCAAGAAGGCCAAGAGCGAGCTCGACGCCGCTCGAAGCCTGTACGAATCGCGTCGTGCCGAGAGCGAGGCGCTCGTGAGCGCCGTCAACGATCGAATCGTCAGCTACGGGACCGAGCAAGAGACAGCACTCCGAGATGTCGTTCTGCGCATGCACGACTTCCTGATCCGGAACGAAAAGAAAGTGCGCGACAACGAGAAGTTGCTCGCAGACGGACTCGAGGCCAGCGTAAACCTGGTGGCCGGCAAGAGCTCGCTAGATCTTTCTGCGGCCGAATGGGTGCGCGGTGTCATCAGCTCCGTCGCGACCGGGGTTGGCACCAGCGCGGCTACCACGACGGCGATCTCGTCGTTCGGTGTTGCCAGCACAGGCGCTGCAATCTCCGGCCTCTCCGGCGCCGCAGCTGAGAGCGCGACGTTGGCGTGGCTGGGTGGCGGTGCTCTCGCGGCTGGGGGTGGCGGTGTCGCGCTCGGTGCACTCGCCCTCAACTTCGTGACCTTCGGTCCTGGTCTACTCGCTGCGGGATTCGTCATCAATGGCAAGGGAAAGAAGGCCAGCACTCAGGCTCGCGAGTACCAGGCGAAGATTGCGGTCGAGATCGAGAAGCTCGGCATCGCAGACACCGCGCTTGCAGCAGTCGAGGCACGCGTTGACGAACTGAGCGAGCTACTTGCAGATATGTCGCAGAAAGCGACCGATGCGCTCGACGAACTCGAGGCCGAAGCGTTCGACCCAGAAGTCCATGCGCCTGTGTTTCAACAATCCATGATTCTGGTCAAGGCCGTCATGGATATCGCGACAACGCCGGTATTGGATGAGGGCGGCGAACTCACGGACGCAGGCCATGCGTTGACTGTGAGGTACCGGCCTGCCGATACACGAAGAGCAGAGTCAGCGGCACCTGCATCAGCAGGTGATACCGCGTCGGCGAGCGCTACTGCGATCACCGGGAACGAGATGACAAATGACTGACAGCAAGAAGCCACTCAGCGGAGAAGTGCTGCGCCCGAAGAATTCTGGGCTACGAGTACCGGCTGGTGTCGACGGTCTGGCCGCACTCAATCAGCTCGTCGACGCTGCTCGCGAGTGCATCACCGTTCACGCGACCGAGAACACCAAGCAGGCCCGCATTGCTGCCTATGAAAGCACCGAGGTCGCTCGGATCAAAGCGGCCGAAGGCGTCCTACGGCAGTACTTCGACGCGACATTCACGGAGCGTCGCGCTACGTTCGCCGCACTCTTCGAGCGTCTCGACAAAGCACTCGACTCCGGCGATTCGCAGGTCATCCGCGATGTGGTCAATGGAGTCGTCGACATCGCGAAAAGCTCACCGCTAGCCGACCTGGGCGACCTCGGGCAGATTCGCGCGGCGCTCGATGACCCGGACCAAGTCTGGGATCTGTGATCTGACCGGGCTCGACTACCCTTTGGATGGAGAATTGATCTGAGCTTGCGCTTCGATGCTGGCCGCCGGGCATTATCGCCGTCGTCGAATTTAGTGGTCTGAGCCGGTCTTCCGCTTGGAACCTCTGACTGCGCAGAGGGCGCGGCAGGCCCGAAAACACTTGTGAGCTCCATCAAGCCATCCGCACGACTGTTTTCGGTAGCGCGCTCGATCGCTTCTTTGCCGGGTTGGGACACTAGAGCTACTCAACAAAGCCGTTGAGTAGCTCTGGTGCCGTCTCGCTTCGCTGCGAAACGACGACCTCGGCCCACCCACCCGGGGCTCTAGTGCCCGGCCGACGATGCATCGCCCTCCGCTCGCAGAGCCCATGACCACTGCCGCAGTCAGATCGCGGAGCTGCCGCGGCTCGGACGCCGAGCCGATGCCACTGGTCCGTTCGGACGAATTCCGGACCCGACCGCCCGGAATGTCCGAAGTATGTGTTTGTATCGCTAACGGGTTCGGGGCTGGGTAGCAGGGGCGGTGGAGTTGTGGCGGCTGGTCGTTCGAAAACCATCTTGATCGAGTTCGAGAAGCTTGTTCGCGAGGGACCGATCGGACGCGACGCCGTCCTGCAAGAACTCGACCGTCGAGGACTTCGCGGCGTTACAGATGGTGACCTGTTTCTACTCAATGTCGAACACCCCGTAGCTCAGTTCGACGAGACCAGTCAGGCCTGGCTGCCGGCTGGCGCCGCACCCTCCACACCACGCGCCCGCCCGAACCCGCGGACGTCCGACGGAAGGTCGCTAACGCATGCAGGACGGATCGAACTAGCGAATCTCCGTGAGAGTGCGGGACTACACGAAGCCGTACCTGCACCCGCACCTGCGATACAACCGGTCGATCCGCGATGGACCGACATCGCGCAGCAAGCCATTCGCGGACTGGGCGACGAGTACTCTCAAGCCGTCCGCGAGGTCGCCGAGCAGCAGATTCATCTCGCGAACGGCCGTCGCCACTCGGCGACGGAGACCCGCGACCTCGTCGTCTACCAGATGCAGGACAGCCTGCAGATCCGCGAAGGAAGCTCCGCCACGCTGGTCGTCGGACGCGAATCCACCACGCAGAGCTTCGAGGTGGAGGTCGTCTCAGTGTTCGGCGCAGAGCTGACCTTGTCCGTTCCTGCTCAGATGCCGCATTCGCCGGCCGCGAAGTTACGCATAGACCTGACCTGGATCATTGCAAAACAGCGAACGCGACTTCAGGAGCTGCTACAGAAGCCGGAGCGATACAACACAACCGCAGCCCTCGCGGTCGTCACACGGCCAGCCCCCTCCAGTCCAAACGCCATCGCACCCCATCCCGCAGACCACGTACTCAACCCGCAACAAAACCTAGCCGTGCGACATGGCATGTCCTGCAAGCTAACTTGGCTATGGGGTCCTCCTGGCACCGGCAAGACCACCACACTGTCCGTCCTCATCCGGGACCTACTGGCCGCAAACAAACGGATCCTCTTGTGCGCGCCTACGAACACAGCCGTCGATGTAGCGCTAATGGGCGCACTCAGTCGACTAAGCGCCTTTGACCCCGGGCGCATCGTGCGAATCGGTCAGCCAGTAGATCAGGGGTTGGCGAACCGTGGCGTGCCGGTTCTGGTGGAGGAGATCGCGGCTGCGCGGGGGCAGGAAATCGCACGACGCCTGGTCGATCTGAGGAACGAATCTGCCGACCTCAGCGCGCAGATTCAGAAGACCGCAAAGGCCGCTGGTCCCTCCACTGCACGGATACGCGTGCAGCGGCGCCTCGCAGAGGTCAAGGAGTTGACCAGTCAACTCAATACGGCCCTCGCGGAAGTGCGACGCCAGGTCGTCAGGGAAGCATCGCTCGTCGCTGCGACCGCACACCAGTGCACGCTCGAGCTACTCAGCGAGCAGCGCTTCGACACGATCGTCATCGACGAGGCGAGCATGCTGACCGCGACGCTTGCGATGCTTGTGGCCGGCCTGGGAGAGGGCCACACGGTTGTCGCGGGAGACTTCCGTCAGCTAAGTCCAGTCGCGGTGTCAGACACACCCGCCTCGCATCAGTGGTTGCACGACAGCCCATTCGAGGCATCGGGAATCGCAGCTAGTGTTCTGCGTCGAGAGATCCCTCCGAACCTCGTCGCACTGACCACTCAACACCGCATGCGTGCCGGTATCTCCGACGCCGTGAGTGCAGGCTTCTACGCCGAAAGCCCGCTGGTCACAGCCACCTCCGTCGTCGAGCGATCCCGCCCACGGGTACCGTTCGGGGTCGGTGACTTGATCGCCATTGACACCTCGGACCTGAATGCTTGGATGGGCCGCCGCGGTGGTCTGCGGTCTCGCTTCAATCTCATGCATGCTCAAGTCGCTGCGTCGGTGGCAGCAGCAAGTACGGACGTCGACGCAGCTTTCGTCACGCCGTTCAATTGTCAAGCATCCTTGTTGCGACCTTTTACTGCGGATCTCAGCCAAGGCGAGGCCTCCACAGTTCACAAGTTCCAGGGTGGAGAAGCGGACCTAGTCGTCTTCGACTGCGTCGACGCTGGAGGCAGCAATTTCCGGCTCCATGACTGGTTTGCGAACGGCAGCGCCGGTGGCACAGGAGCGAGACTGGTCAATGTCGCTGCAAGCCGTGCACGGGAGCAACTCGTCCTGCTCGCCGATTTCGGTCGTATTCACCGGCAGCGAAAAGTGGTCGACGCCACGTACAAGTTCATGCGTCAGTTTCTCGAGCATTCGGAAACCGTCAGCTGGCGCGGTGCAGTCGCGAGAGAGTCCTCCCCAACCACTGTTCACAGCACCCTCGACGAGCTATCCGCGGACATCGAGAATACTGACGGCCCCATCGAAATTCGAAGCGCTACAGTCTCCCCCACAGCCCTGATGCCATTGCTCGCCCCACTACGAGAAGCGGCACAACGCGTGCCAGTCTCCATCTGGTTCACCCCCGAATCGAACGGAGACCTGCCCACTGCGCTGACGCATCTCACCCGATCGGAGGTCTTCCTGCGACCTGCAAGACCTGTACATGAGTCGATGGCTGTCGTTGGCTCCGTGGTCTGGTCGTCGGCACGCCCACTGCTCTCCGATGCTCCCGGGGTCTCGCTACGGACGCAACATTCCGGGTTGGCGGACGCCGCTCGGATGGTCGTTCGACGACGAACGACCGGTCTCGCCCAGGGCAGTGACCAGCCTGCGGAACGGTGTCAGTGCGGACGACCGCTGGCCCGGGTCGAGGACTTCAAACGTGCACCCGAGATGATCTGCCTGTGGTGCGAGCCTTCGGATCGCCGAACGCTGCCGCGGTCTCGTCGGCGGGTTGTCTAGAAGCCAGGCCGTCGAATCGAGACCTGAAGCACGCGACTGGCAGAAGGTGTCGGTGATCGCTGATATATGTTTCCCGTCGGCGGGGATGTGATGGATGACGACCGAAATACAGCCGCCGTTCAGGGCGGCGAAGGAGCCCTCATGAGCGTAGAAGTTGGCGATCCGACGCGCACCCACGTCGCGGAGGACGCTGGGCTGCGTATCGTCCTGCACGCGCACCCCGCGATCAATCTCGCGCTCGTCCACAATGGCGTACCACTCATCACCGCGCTCGAGGTCATCAACACCTCAGACGCCGAGATGACGGACTTGACCGCAACGGTTCATTTGCATGGGCGGGGTACCGAACTCACCCCGTCTACTTCGCGTACCTATGACGGACGTGTTGCCGCCGGCGCGGACGTGCTGTGGGATGACTTCCGCTCGTTCCTGCCGCACGTCGACGAGTTGCGCGACCTCAACGAGAGCTACCAGGCCTCCATCACGGTCACAGTTCAGAGTCTGTGGACCGAGACCGCCCAGCTCACAGTTCCCATCCGGGTGCTCGCACACAACGAGTGGTTTAACTCACCTGCCTTCTACGATTCCCTGGCGGCCTTCGTGCAGCCGAACACACACGCCGTGACGTCAGTTCTCGACGCTGCGGCTGAGATCCTGCGGACAAATACCGGCGACGCGTCCCTAGGCGGCTACCAAGGGGGACGAGAACGAGCAGCACTCATTGCGGCCGCGGTCTACGAGGCATTACGCGCACGCGGGATTCGGTACATAGATCCTCCAGCATCCTTCGAGAACACCGGACAGAAAGTGCGCACCACTTCCCAAGTTCTCGAGCAGCGGTTCGGCACGTGCATCGACCTTTCGGTCACGTATGCCGCATGCCTAGAAGCCGCCGGCATACGGCCGCTGATATGGATCACCGAGGGTCATGCTTTCGCCGGTTTCCTCCGCGAGGAGACAGGTCTCCCCCATCCGTCCCTCACAGATCAGAATGCACTCCTCAACCTGGCGGAGTCAGGGATTGCTGTGCCCGTCGATGCAATCTTCTACGACAGCAGCGAGGCGGGAGGCTTCAAGGCAGCGATTTCCGCAGGCCGCCGGTTCTTCGCAGAGCCGGACAGGTTGCTCGGCGTCATCGGTATCACGGCCGCTCGGAAGGACGGCATTCGCCCGCTCCCCAGCACCGACGAGGTCGCGCCGACCGAACCTGTCGCACCAGCACACCTGAGTTCCTCGTTGGAGCTGCCCGCCGAACTCCGACGATCGAACTCGACGGATGACTTGGTCCTCGACCCGCGAGACACTGCACCAGCCCGGGTCAAGAAATGGAAGCGCTCGCTCCTTGACCTGAGCACCCGGAATCGCCTGCTTAATCTGCGCCCGTCGACGGAGGTGATCGACCTCCACATGCCAGCCGCAGGTCTCGCGCTCCTCGATGACCTCGTGCATGCGGGCACAGCGATCACGCTGACACCCAACGACGAACTGAGTTCCATCCATCAACTCCAGGGCGCCCGACGCGCAGCGGAAATCGACCCGGCATTGTTGCTCCAGTACCTGCATGACGACCGCAACGTCTATGCCACCGTCACCCGGGACACCTACACGCAACGGTTCAAGAAGCTGGCGCGAACAGCCAGAACAATGTTCGAAGAGACTGGAAGCGCGAATCTGTATTTGACGTTGGGGGCGCTCGTTCATCGCACACCGTCAGGTAAGGAGGCTCGTGCTCCGCTGTTTCTGTTGCCTGTGAAAATCGTCGGCGGCACGGGCAAGAGCCCCTTCAGTTTTGTCGTAGACACAACTGGTGTGGCGTCGCCCAATCACTGTTTGGTGCAGTGGCTCAGGATCAAGCACAACGTCAGTATCTCGGCGCTCGAGATACCAGCACTCGACGACTCTGGTCTGGATATCGACGCCGCGCTGCGTGGGATCCGCTCCGCCCTAGTCGAGAACAAACTCGATTTCCGGATCGACGAGATTGCGACTCTGTCGATCTGCCAGTTCGGCACCTTCGGGATGTGGAAAGACTTGGCCGACTGCTGGGATGTGCTGGAAGTCAGCCCCATCGTTCGTCACCTCACCCACAAGGCCGGCGAGTCCTTCCAAGACCCCGCCGCGAAAGACGACACCCTTCTCGAGCACATCCGCGTCGACGAAGCCGACGTCCCGGTTCCGATAGCGGCGGACGGGTCCCAGTTGCGCGCGGTGGCGTTGGCTGCGCAGGGGTATACGTTCGTGCTCGAGGGGCCTCCGGGGACCGGCAAGTCGCAGACAATCACCAACCTCGTTGCGCACGCCCTCAGCGAACGTAAGTCCGTCCTGTTCGTCGCTGAGAAACAGGCTGCTCTGGACGTCGTCAAGAAGCGCCTGACAAAGATCGGCCTGTCCGACTTCACCCTCGATCTACACGGAAAGAACCAGCGACCAAACGAAATTCGTGACCAGCTCAAACGAGCAATCGACAATGCGGTCAGGTACAACGAACACGGTTGGGCCGCAAAGCTAGCTGAGTATCAATCCCGTATGACTCCACTCATCGACTACCCGAGTAAGATTCACAGCCGCAACGCCGCCGGCGAATCATTGTGGAATGCCTACGATTCGGCGCTTGCCAGCGAGGAAGCCCCTGCCAGCGCTCCAGTTCCCAACTCGTACGTCGCGAGACCCCAGGTACCTCAATCCGAGATCGTCAGCGCACTCCAGCAGTTCTCGCGCTCCGCAAGCAGCCTGGACATCGGCCCGGCTAGTCCATGGTCGCTAGTGGGACCGGGAGCTGTTCAATCGCAGGACGACGTTGCGACCGTGCTGCGCAGCTTGTCACAGGCTCTGTCGGCGGTAAACGCTGGTGGAGTCGTCCCCCTCCTTCGGCAACTCAGGGCGCCGGGCGATATAGAAGAACTGTTGCCTCAGGCACATCGGCAAGTGGGCTTCCACGTGCCCGATTCGAACATGCTGCAGCGGTGGGCCGATCCTCAGTTCCGGTCATTGCGGTCAGGATTGTTCAAAGGCATCACCGAGCTTCATGAGAGCTGCGCGCCGGTGCTCGCCACTTTCACGGCCATGTTCATCGAATCAGGTGACATCGCAGCGTTCACCGAGCAGGCTGAGGAAGCCAGCAAGGGTGTTTTCGGTAAGAAGAAGAGAGCCGACCAACTCGCACGCGACCTCGTGCCGTTCACCCACTCGAACGTCGACCTGTCTCCTCCTACAGTCGTCGGACTTCTTCGCGCGGTGCCCTCGATCCGCGAGTACGTCCAACGACTCCAGACCGAGATGCAGGACCTGCTCGGCGCGTACGCCCCCGCGTTCTGGAACCCGCTCGCAGCGGATGCCGCAGAATCGTTGAGAGCAGCGTTCATGTACATCGACGAGACCACGACGTACGCGCGGTCCCATTCGAACGCATGGAACTTACTGAGCACGAATGGTTTTCCCGAAGCCCAGGGTATCGACATTCTCACCCAGGTTGCAGAATGCTGGCGGCAGTGGATGTCGATTCTGGGCACGCAACCAGACGATTTCGCGCGGTGGACCGTTGGCCGGCATTGGCTCGACGCGTGGCAGTCGGACAACGACATCTGGGAGAAAGAGGCTGCCGACGCGGATGCGCGCCGCTTCATCGTGTGGTCCAGGACGTCCGCTTGCTTGGAGCCACTCCGCCAGGCGAAGCTCGACGAGTACGTGGGCGCGCTGCTGAACGGCGAGGTCGCAGCTGCCCATGCTGTGGGAGCGTTCATTCGAGGGGCCGCCGAGACCTCTCTGAGGGAACGTCGGCTTGCCGGCGGACTCAGCGCGTTCAATTCAGCGCTTCGAGATGGTGAGATCGCCGACTTCGTACGCTCGGCCGCGGAACTTCGAGCAGAGCAGATCAAGGCTCTGCCTGCCGCGTTGCTCGCGAATCGACCTTTCCGGGCGAAGGAGCTTCGCGGTGAAGTCGGCGAGCTGCGGCGGCAACTCGATCGCAAGCGTGGTGGTGCCAGTTTCCGGAATCTGATGACTCAGTACGGAAAGCACATCCTCGCTGCGACGCCCGTCATGTTCGTGAGCCCAGCGTCTCTAGCGCAGTTCGTTCCACCGGGTTCGGTCACGTTCGACCTCGTTGTGTTCGATGAGGCGTCCCAGGTCCCTGTTTCGCAGGCGATTGGTGCTCTCGGCCGGGGACGGGCAGCAGTCATCGTGGGAGATTCTCAGCAGATGCCGCCCACCTCGATCGGCCAGGTCAGCATCAATGACGACGATGAATCCGATGAGAGCGGGGAGGTCGCGCCCGAGGATCTCGAGAGCATCCTCACTGAATGCGTCGAATCCGGTGTCCCACAGCTTTGGTTGTCGTGGCACTACCGCAGCCAGGACGAGTCGCTCATCAACTTTTCGAATCAGAAGTACTACGAAGGTCGTCTTGCGAGTCTGCCCTCCCCCGGCGGCGATGACACTGCGGGCATCGAATGGCGTCGAGTCGATGGTCACTTCAACCGAGAGGACAGGAAGGCCGGTCTCCGTACAAACCGTGTCGAGGCAGAAGCGATCGTGGCGGAAGTCCGAGCGCGACTCGCGACGCCACACCTCGCAGCCCAGAGCTTGGGCGTGGTGACGTTCAACATCCAGCAGCAGTCACTCGTTCAGGATCTCCTCGAAGAGAGCGGCGACCCCCTTGTGTTGGAGCGACTACGCCCCGATGCCGAGGAAGGGATCTTCGTGAAGAACCTCGAGAACGTCCAGGGCGACGAACGAGACGTGATTCTCTTCAGTACTGCATTCTCCAAGAAGCCCGACGATCCGAAGATGCCCCTGAACTTCGGCCCGTTGACGCGATCGGGCGGTGAGAAGCGGTTCAACGTTGCGGTCACCCGCGCGCGACGAAAGGTGCTCATCTTCACATCGTTTGATCCCGCTGACATCGACTTGGCACGGACAAAGTCTGTGGGCCTTGCCCATCTACGCGCTTACCTCGAGATGGCAGCCAACGGGGTACTTCCCACCAAATCCGACGCGTCGCGGCGCGATCCCGGCGGTGACCGTGTTCAGCAACGTATTTGCGCTGCCCTGCGCGAACGTGGTTACGAAGTCGAAGTGAACTTCGGATTGTCGGACTTCGTCATCGATTTTGTCGTGCGCGAACCAACCTCACCACGCTGGCAGGTGGCGATACTGCTCGACGGCCCCAACTGGGCAGACCGCCCAACAGTCGCCGACCGAGACCTGACCCCTCAACTACTCGAACCGATGATGCACTGGGGCGCAGCGCTGCGGCTCTGGTTGCCCGAGTGGATCGATTCTCCGACTTCAGTGTTGGAACGGGTAGACGCGGCGGTTGGACACGCGAACGAGAAACAGCGCGAGTACGAGGCGAAGCTCGCTGACGCAGCCGCCGCTCGCGCAGCGGAGATCGCTTCGCTTCAGTCCGCCACCGACTATTCCTCGGATGACGCGGAATCGTCGGAGCAATGGAAGCCGGAAGCACCTCCCTCGAGTGGATCGTCGGAGGTCGCGACCGAGTCGCCGCGCCTCATTGCGAGTCTCACGACCGTCGAACCCCCACCAGTCACGACCACGGCAACTGAGCGGGACTGGGATCGCAAGGGCGCGAGGTATATGCAGGCGCCAACGACCGCCCTCGGCGCTCGAGAAGACCTCGACCGAATCAACTCCCAGTCGGTCAAGCAGACGATCACCAACGCAGTTCGTGAAACCGTGTCCATCGAAGGTCCGATAGAGCTCGATCGACTCGCGCGAAGCATTGGACACCGCTTCGGCTATGACCGGTTGCGCGCCACGCGTAAAGATCTCATCGTCGATTGCGTACCGCGCGCACTGGTTCACGGCACCCCGTTGGGAACCTTCGTGTGGCCCGAGCAACTCGACCGAGAAGCATGGCGTGGGTTCCGCTCGACTTCAGCCGGTATGACACGTCCTCTGACGGAGATCGCTCCGGAGGAGATCATCAACGCGATGGCGACGTCGTGCGGCCCCCGCGGCCTCGACGAGGAGGCACTGATGCGCGCAACCATCGCTAAGTTCGGGCAGCGCCGGCTGACCCAGGGAATGACCGAGCGCCTCGCAACATGCATCGCTCTAGGTGTGAAGTCTGGCAGGTTGCTGCGGATAGGTCTGACGATCAGAGCCGGAGCTTGATTTCGTAAAATTGGACATTCGTACCACCTCCTGAAGCCTCGCGCGCCACATCTATGGTTGACCACCGCCACAGGCCTCGCAGGTGCGGAGCCGGCAGCATCGAACGGAGGACCCTGATGACTCAATTGACCCAGCCTGAAGGCACAGACAAGGTCGATCCCAGCGAACTGGTCGCTGACGAGGTCGACTTCGCAAACGAGGTGGGGTTCTATACTGACGATCCCTCCACGCCGGCGCTGTTCGAATCCTTGACCACCGGTACGGAGATGACCACGTGGGTCGAGCCCTCAGAGGAGGGCTTACGGATTCGAGTCGCAAACAGCAGTGATCCCGTCGCGGTCTGGGACAGCAAGCAGGGTTGGGTACAGGCGAGCCAGTCCTACCCGACGCGAGGGGACGCTGTTGATACATCCGAGCCCACGCCACTTAACTTGGTCTACACGCTCCTCAGCCTGGGCTGGCGCATCTCTTCGGCCGTGGACATCAGTCGAATCTCGATAAGGGCAATACCGCCCAAGAGTTGGGCCAGCGTACTGACAGATCTCGCGTGGGAGAAGCGCGCCCTCGCACCAGCCTCGCCCGTGACCATCGTCCTTGTAAGATCCGACGCTGGAAACCTCCAGATCGATGTCGCGGCCTCCCGGGTTCGAGGTGCCGACGGCAAGGCGGAGCCCATAGACTTCGACAGCCTTGTCGGCCTGGCCCTGGCGGTCGCACCGAACTGGGTCATGCCAGACGAGGTAGTCATTGAACCCACCTGGCACTCCCACGGCAACTCGACGGCTAGAACTAGTCTTCCATCGGATCCCTACACGGACGAGGGTCTTGGGAGCGACGGCGGCTCCGACGGACGCAAAGAACAACTTGCTAGGTGGCTAGACACTCACGACATGAGTTCGCCACTGCTAACGCGAACTGCAGTATCAGAGTTCATCGGCGAGCGTAGCCCCGTGGGCCACTACGTGCTCGCGTTCCGCGACGGTAGCTGCTACATCGGGGAAACCGTCGACTTTAGGACGCGCTTCGCCACACATGACAGGACATATGAGGGTCAGATCGAGGCGTATCACCTGCGGTTCGATCAAGCCGCAGCAGCACAACCCAGCGGGAGCAAAGCGCGAAAGCGCCACCTACTCAACGCAGAACGTTCGTTGATTCACGACGCACAGAATCAGGCGCTTGTCGCGAGGAACTTCCGCGAGATGGCCAACCCGATCGTACCCTCGCCCGAGTTCACCAAGTTGTTCGCCGGCACGTCCGCGGAGCAGCGACTGACAGAGTGGTTTGCGCATCCCGACGCTGTGAACGCGAGCGATAGAACTCCACTCCAATCCTTCACCGCAGCGCAATTCGGCGGCGCAATGGACAGGATCAACAGGTTCAACCAACTCCCCGAGGCCAGCCAGATCACTCGCATCGTCGGTACGTATCTGCGTCGGTGCGTGCCGTTCCCTGCTCTTACTGAGTACCGCAGTTGGTCTATCAGCTGCCTGCCCACCTCGAAACGAGGGACAAGCGGTAGAACCTATTCAGTGATCACCTGTCTATCGATCTCACGAACTGAGTCCCTAACGATCCTGCGTGAAGACTGGTCGAACCGTGTAATGGGATTCCTCCAGGCAAACGAGATCGAGGCGCAGCTCCACAACGCTTTCGGCATCGTCAGACTCATCCGCCACCATCCCGAGGTCTCTGTGGCGACTAGCGACTACCACGAGTTTGGTCCTGGGACGGTCGCAGTTGAAGCCGACTCCCTCGACGCCCTCGAACGACTCCTCGACGACGCACAGATCACTCGAGCCGCCTCGACCTCGGCGCTCCGCTTATGCCGCATGGGGCCGTCGATGCAGCGGGCCATCCACAACCCCTACCTCGTAGAGCAAGCGCTAGAACTGCCGCGCGCTTGGACATGACCGAAGACCCAATCGCGACGTCTGTGCCGTGTCACCCGTGATCTCTGCCCTCGGGCGTTGAACAACGACCGCCACATATTGGAAGGACTGACTTTTGTCGGAGATCGTGTATGAAATCGTGCGCCGTAAATCCGACATAGAGAACGGTCAGGAGCACGAACACGTTCGGTTGAGCAGAAGCGCGGACCGCCTTACTCGTTGTGTCGACGGCGAAAGCGACGCACAGATTCCTGAAGGCACTACGCCGCTGGCAGCGATTCAGCAGGACGAGCGTCTGGGAGTAGTGCATGAAGCCGAGCTGTCATCGATCTCCGTGGCGCCGGATCTCGCACCGAGGATGCCACTGTTCCTACGCGTCAGGGTAACTGGCGATCAACTGCCTGACCGTGACGATTGGGACGTCACCATCAACGACGTGCCCCATGCCCCGTTCCGCACGACCTCGGACACTCTGCGCCTTCTTCCTGTTGACAGCGATTTAGACATCGAGTTCTCGACGACATGGGCGTCGATCTCATTTTGTGAGACCGGCAGCATGACGTCCGGTCTCGACACAGTGACGCTAGGGTTGATCTCCGACTCTGTGGCGGTGTCGAGCACCCGCTTGGATCCTCTTGTCGGCGCTCCTGAAATGCCGGTTCAGCTATGGGATCTGACGGACGACTCGACCCCCAAGATCGTGTCTGACTGGATCACCGCCAACGGGCTGATCGACTATCTGACGACGCCCTCCACCATGCTAGTTCGACTGTTCGCCGAGTCAGCAGGCGCCGACAAGAGAACCGAACCCACCGTCAGGTGGGGTGACTTCCTGGCGGGAGAGCACGCCGATGACGGCGAGATCGGGTGTGGACCGAGCGCGCGCTGGGAACTTCGTCTCGATCTGCCGCCTGAGATCGTCCAAGCAACCCTCGATCGGCTGAGCGCCGAGGAACGCGAGTACGCCGTGATCATTCAAGGGGTAGACGATCCCGGGCCAATCGATGACAACACTCGGACTGCTCCGACACCGATGCACGGCACTCGGCGGTCCGACTCATGAATTCGCACTCAGACTTCAGCTGGCCGACCGTTTCGAAGCTGGCAGAGTATGCCGCCGACGACCAGCTTTGGCAGAACTACCTGAACACCAAGGTGTCCATCGAGTCCGCGATGGCGACCGGCACTGTGTGGCCCGCCGACAGGTCGGATCCGCAGCTGCAGCTGCCGGACTTTCATGTGGTTACCGCAGTGCTTCCGGACACCGACCCCCTCAGCGCTGACAACGCAGCGCGCATCAAGGTTCTGGATGACGAACTCGATTCCGCCGGACTGGCGTATGCACAAGCTGTAGGCGCAAGTTTCGACGGCAGCTACAGCGAGGACAGTCGAGCGGTGTTCGGCCTCACCGATGAGGAGGCGCGGTCGTTGGGAGCGCGGTTCGGGCAAGTCGCTGTGTTCGGCCTCCGTGGAGCTCGGTGGTCACTGATCGCGTGCGGCAGCAACCGACGTAACGACCGTGGTTGGCGGTGGGAACCGCGTAGCTGAGCGCAACTGTCAGCCACTGAACCAGCCGCACGCAAACCGTGAGTGGACAGCGAGGTCCACCACTGTGTTCTGTGCAAGGACGTGCCGCGACAAGTTACTGATACCGGTTCGTTCTGCGTATACGGCACTTCACACGTGAGGTTTTCCTCATCGGCAGATCCTAAGAACCTCATCTCAACCAAGAACCCTCCGAGATCTGCCATCCTCGGACCGGCAAAACGCGAGCCATAGGCGCCCTCGCGGATCACAACCTGTGAGGGGACGTCCAGTATGCCGTCGCCTACCGGACGGACCCCGCTACGCGGATGGTTCGACGCCGCAGGCTCGCCGTTGAGCATCCGAGCGAGTTCCTGCGCCTGGTTGTGGGCAGCAGCGTTCTGCAGTATCGCCGCGGTGGCTAGAACCTCGCTCAGCCAGACGAAGTTCTCTGCGTGAACGACGCCGGTGCTGCAACGGTTGAGCATTGCGCGTTCGGGGTCCCACACAAGAGCGTCGAGTGTCGCATGCGTATTGAACGCAGCCACCACCCGTGCCGGATCCAAGTTCGGATCGACAGCACCCACGGTCTCGGTCCACATGCGGACTCGGCATACCTCGGTACCCTGTGACATGAAAGGGGGGCTCACCTCGACATGTTGCGCGAGCCGGTACGACCACCAGGTGAAGCCTCGTTCACGCCGCAGCGCCCACTGATCATCGATCATGAGCTGCTGGTACAGGCTGTTCACGAGATGCAACCCGATATCTGACAAGTCAGCTCCTTCGACGGCACGGTGGGCGGGGATTCAACCCAGGCGGCGAGAGTACGTCACCGGCCATCGCCAGCACCGTCCAAACCTGGTGCTGATCGAGAATACGGCTCAGCCTTTGCGCCGCATGTCATCTGATCAGACTGTCGGTGCTCGTCGCTATAGTTATGCAACTTCACGGACTGGTCCGCTCGCCTGATCAGCCCACGCTGCGCGTCGGTCCTCGCCCTCGCGCTGAGGCAAGGAAGGTCGCGTTGACGACGAGACGAAAGCCTACCGCCAGCCGGTGCGTGTCCAATTCTCCTGGACACCGCCTGCACTACATCCAGGCACGAAGGGCGCAGGAGTTAGATGAGCGCCCCATCCCCGCGTCGGTAACCGTCCACCTCGACGGCATGGTCGACCTCCGCGCCGACGGCCTGAACCTGAGGATGTGGACTCACGATCCCGAGGAGCTCGACTTGCCCCGCGGTGTCATGAAACGCGCACACTGGATTTCGCGATACAGCGTACTGAGCGTCAATGGACGGATGTTCAGTCTGGCGTCACCCGACTCCCATACGGATTGCCAGTACCCCGAACCCTCCGTTGCTGACGAGACCTCGTGACGCGCCCGGTCGATTCCCTGGTCGCCGCTGTTTGCGCCGCTAAAGCGAAGTCCCCGCTGGCACTCGTCACTATCGTGGTGCCCAGTCCTGGTGCCGCCCGTGACGTTCTCCACCACCTTGCGCGCCGCGGCGGTGTTGCGAACACCCGCGTTCTTACGGTTCCCCAGCTCGTGGCCGCACTCGCGACACCTGCGCTGGCGCCGAGACTGCCGTTGCGCTATCCCCTCCTGGAGGCAGCCATTGAGCGGGTGCTCATGGATGCTCCAGGCGCATTTCACGAGGTCGCCCAGGAACCGGCCACCTCTCGGGCGCTGTCTGCAGCAGCGTGGGAACTGACGACTCTCTCCCACCCTGAGATGGCCTACGAGACTCCCCTGGTCACAGATTTGCTGCGTGTGTACCGGATCGCCGTCGAACGCCTCACCAGCCGATACTTCCTGCAACACGAGGCGTACGCTGCGGCGGGAGAAAACCTTCCCGAGGTCGGCAAGATCATCGCCTATCGCCTACAGCCGACCACTGCAGCTGACGCTGCCTTGATCGAGCGACTCGAGAACGTCGGCGTAGTGGTTGCCTCCG
The DNA here is from genome assembly GCF_000143885.2 of Gordonia sp. KTR9. Classification (NCBI taxonomy): domain Bacteria; kingdom Bacillati; phylum Actinomycetota; class Actinomycetes; order Mycobacteriales; family Gordoniaceae; genus Gordonia; species Gordonia sp. KTR9. Next base: position 2,784,028 of record NC_018581.1, on the reverse strand, counting down.
ACCCGGTTGCCGCCCCCACCCAGGTCATCCACACCTCCGACGCCGACGACGAGGTCCGGGCGGTGGTTCGACTCGTTCGCAAGCACCTGGCTGACGGTGTACCCGGTCACCGGATGGGGATCTTCTACCCCACCGAAGACCCCTATCTACCTTTACTTCAGGAGCACCTGACCGCGGGGAACGTCACGTTCCATGCCCCCGAATGCCACACTCTCGTCGACCGTCCGATCGGACGTAGTGTCCTCGGCCTGCTTTCACTTGACACGACGAAAATGCCCCGGCGAGAACTTCTCTCAATTCTTGCCGACGGCGCACTCACACGTCCCCGGGTCGACAACAAGCCGTTATCGCAGCCCCAGTTGGAGCGCCTCACGCGACACATCGAACCAATCGTCGGCGGCGATGACTGGCATAAGCTGATGCACGTTGCTGCAGAGAAGAAACACCATCCCTCCTCGATCGCCCTGTACGACTACGTGCAACGCTTGCAGAAACGGCTCGCATCAACCGGGTACGCGCCCGACTGGGGCACTGTCGCAGCGGAACTCGGCTCACTCCTCGACGTGACGTTCCGTACCCAAACCTCGGACGTCGGCCATGCGGACCTGACCGCGGTTCGTCAGGCCGTTGCCGATCTCGATCTGTTAGACGGCCTCGCCGCGGTTCCGTCGCCCGCGCGTGTTCATGCCGCTGTCGCGGTCCGTCTCGAATCGTTCCGCGGAACACTCGGAAACTCCAGGATCGGTGTTACCGTGGCACCTCTGAGCGCCGGCGTGGGAAGAGAACTCGACATCAGTATCGTCGTCGGCGTTGCCGAGGGCATGGTGCCGGGCCGACGCGCGGACAACCCGCTCCTCCCACCCGACCTTGTGGGCATTACCGCCCGAGAGCACGTCGACCAGCAGCTCTGGGCATACACGAACGCCTTGAACGCGGGAACCATCGCACGAATTGCCACCTTTCCCCGCGGAAGCCTTCGCGGCGGCGCCGAAAAGGTACCCTCCCGCTGGCTTGTCCCGGCACTAACCGACCTGGCCGGCCGCAAAGTCAACGTCGTCGAATGGCAACGCCAGACACAGGACGCCACATCTATCGTTGCCGTGGAGTCCTTCGATGTCGCTGCGCAGCACGCAGATGAACGCATCGGTGCCTCTGCGGCCTCCCCTACCGAGTGGCGTCTCCGTGAGCTAGCCGGCGTCCCCGCGTACCGCCGACGGGGTGCGCTCGACGATCCGGTCATCAACCTCGGCATGCAGATGCGTAGCGACCGACTCAACGGCCGGTTCACGCGCTTTAATGGCAACCTCGCCGAGGTCTGCGAACTCATTTCCACCTTCGACCATCCGGTGTCCCCCACTGGTCTCGAGACCTGGGTCGCAAGTCCCTACCAGTTCTTCCTCGAACACATACTCCGGCTGACGACTCTCGACGATCCCGACGAGGCCGCCCAGATTGATGCGCTGACACGAGGCAACCTCGTCCACGCGATCCTCGAGAGGTACGTCATCGACTCCATCGAAGGGACCGAGCTCGACTTCGCCAGACTGAGTCTCGTCGCGCAGGAAATTCTCGACAACGCCGAGGCCGACAACCCCGGCTGGCTCCAACAACTCTGGGCGAAAGACCGTGGAATCATCGTCCGCGATCTCGCCGACTGGTTCCACCACGACCATGCCGACAAAGCCAGCGGATGGAAGCCCACCCACGCCGAGGAACAGTTTGGTACTGAAGCCACGGTCGTACTACTCATCGGCAACAACATGATCCGGTTTCGGGGAAAGATCGATCGGATCGACACCCACCTGGACGGTCGAGTTCGCATCACCGACTACAAGACCGGCAAGGTCGACAAGAAGTACAACGAAATCAGTGTGGATACACCTACTGGTGGTGGCAAGCAGTTCCAGCTACCTGTGTATGGATTGTTCGCCCGCACATTCGGCGACAACGTCGAAGCTCGATATTGGTTCGTCACCCGGAAAGGCGAGTTTACGTCGGTCGGATATCCGGTGACCGACAGCGTCGTCGCCACACTCGCAGACGATCTTGCACTCGTCCACCGCTGCATCAGCGACGGGCAGTTCCCGCCCAAGGTGGCCGACACGTTTTGGGATCTGCCGGTCATCGACCTGCTTGGGCGAAGCGGTTTGAATCGCGCCTGGGCCAATCTCGAGAACGTTCGCGAACTAGCCGACTACGTCCAGAAGTATGGAGGCCGAGTGTGACCGCCCTCGCCTTGGCCGACCAGGCCGCACGCGACAGGATCGCAACCGCGACGTCGACCACGCTGTTCGTCGAAGCTGGTGCGGGCAGCGGCAAGACCCACTCCCTGGTGAGCCGAATTTGCAGCCTCGTGTTGGACGAGGGAGTCGAGCTCCACACAATCGCCGCAATCACCTTCACCGAGAAGGCCGCCGCTGAACTCCGCGAGCGAGTCCGAGTCGAACTCGCCAAGCACGACACAGACCGAGCCAACACTGCGCTTGATCAGGTCGACGTCGCCGCCATCGAGACCCTGCACGCGTTTGCCGCGCGCATCGTCCGGCAACATCCGCTCGAGGCCGGCGTACCGCCGCGGGTTGAGATCGTCGACGCTATGGGATCGGAGCTATCTTTCGAACGCCGTTGGCGCCGAATGCAAAACCGGCTGTACACCGATGAAGCCAGCCCAGTGCTTGTTGATGCGCTCGGCATTCTGATGGCGCGCGGAGTCTCCGTCGACCAAGTGAAGAAACTCGCCGACGCGCTGGACCGCACCTGGGACTGGCTCGAACTGGGCGATGAACCCGCTGGGATAGCTCCGGCCGACGTCGATCGCATCCTGCGCGAAACCGACCTGATAGTCGACAGACTCACCGACTGCCTGGACCGCGAGGACAAGCTCGCGATGAAACTCGAGGAACTGCGAGAGTGGCGGATACTGGTCGCAGCCGAGCAGGACGCATTCGGGTGGATTCCAATGGTCGCGCTTTGCCCAAAGGTGGGCAACGTAGGTCGTGGTGCCGCATGGCGCGGAGGAACGACTCAGCGCAAGGCAATTCAGCAGGCCGTCAAAGATCTCCGCGACATTGTATTTCCCGACGTCGTCGACTCGTACATCGCGGCGGCGGTGGAGGTCGTCGTCTGGCATCTCACCGAAGTCGTTCTCAACGAAGCGACCAAACGTCAGCGGAGTGGACAGCTCGAGTTCCACGACCTCCTCGTACTCGCCAACCGAGTGCTCGATAACACTCACGTCGCTGCCGATGCCCATGCCCGCTACCAGCGGGTGCTCCTCGATGAGTTCCAAGACACTGACCCGTTGCAGATCGCGCTCGCCGAGAAGATCGTCGCCGGTCCGGACCACCCAGGACGACTGTTCACCGTCGGCGACCCCAAGCAGTCGATCTACCGGTTCCGTCGGGCCGACATCTCGGTTTTCATGGGTGCACGCAAGCAAACCCCTGACACCGATGTCGTGCAGCTCACCACCAATTTCAGGTCAACCCGTCCGGTCATCGACTGGGTCAACCGGGTCTTTGGCGCGCTCATCACTCCATCGGATAACGTGCAGGCCGAATACATCCCATTGGACCCCGCACCGGGACGGCCCGAATGGGACCCGGAGTGGGGCCCGACCCCGTTAGTATTCATCAGCGACGAGCAGGTGTCAGATGAAGCATCCCTGTCGGATGCCGACGTCACCCGAGCCCGCGAATCCCGTGACGTCGCGCGCATCATCGCAACAGCCGTCGAACGCGGCTGGTGCAAGGAGAGTTTCACCGGAAGCGGCTACGACCACCAAGCGGTGCAATGGAAGGACATCTGCATTCTGATCCCGTCGCGCACCGTGCTTCCGTACCTGGAGAAGAGTCTCGACGAGGCTGGGATCGAATTCCGTTCCGAAGCATCGAGTCTCGTGTATTCGACGCAGGAGGTTCATGACCTCTTGCTCGCCTGCCGGGCTCTCGCGAACACCGCCGACGAGGCTGCCCTCGTCGGGTCGCTACGGACGCCGATGTTCGGTTGCGGCGACGACGATCTGTTGCGGTGGAGGGCCGCCGGCGGCTACTGGAGCATCTTCGCGGAAGCCCCCGATGACTTACAGGACTCTCCTATCGCTCGTGCCTTCGCCTATCTGCGTTCGGTCACCGATGAGCTGGGGTCACTCAATCCAGCAACCCTGTTGAGCAAACTAGCCACCGACCGGCGGGTGTTCGAGATCTCCATGGATTCTCCGCGTCACCGTGACGTCTGGCGCCGCCTGCGTTTCGTCATCGACCAGGCGCGGGCGTGGTATGCCGAGGACCGCGGGTCCATGCGCGACTACCTAGACTGGGCCGCGACCCAGGCCGACGAGAATGCCCGTGTCGCCGAGACGGTACTCCCGGAGATTGGTGTGAACGCGGTGCGGATCATGACCATCCACGCCGCCAAGGGACTACAGTTTCCGATGGTCGTGCTAGCCGGAATGAGCGGTGGATTCCGAACCCAGCCCGAACCGGTGCTGGTCGACAACAGCGGCGCACTTCAAGCGTGTATCTCCACGTCAGCCACGACCAAGGGTTATCCCGCTGCGCGTGACGCAGAAAAGGTCCACGCTGAAGCCGAGAAGATACGTCTGCTCTATGTTGCCTGCACGAGGGCGGAGAGTCATTTGGCCGTCTCCGGCTACGCAGCAAAGCGGGGCGCTTCCTGGGGATCAATACTTGCGCCCGCTCTCGATGGGTTGCCTAACGATGTACCCAGCCTTGTTGAGCCCGTTCGGCGCGACGACGAAGCGGTGCGTTCGGAGGTTCGCCAGAGCTGGGACGAGTGGACTCTAGAAACCGCACGAGTACGCGATGCATCATCCATTCGCCCTTCCTACACGGTGACGGACGCCGTCCACAGCGACGATCTCGACGCGCGGGCGATCCTTGCCGGGTACCGCGATGCTGGTCTGTTGCCCACGGCGAACGGTTCCGAAGTAGTTCCCGCTGGCAGGGCCAGCCACGACTCTGGAAAGTCCTACGGCACGGCTCTCCACGCGATCTTGGAAAGAATCCCGCTATCCGCCGACCACGCTCTGATCGACGAGGCTGCCCGCGGGACCGCATACACACAGGGAATCGAGGACGTTGAACACTTCGTCGACACGATCCGCTCGACGCTGGCGTCCGAGCCGGTCAGACGTGCTGCAGACCGCGAGCACTGGCGCGAGATGCAGCTCGCTGGTCTCGGTCCCGACGGCACAACCGTTATCGAAGGCATCGCGGACCTCATCTATCGGGAGGACGACGGTTCGCTGGTTGTTGTCGACTACAAGACTGACGTTGGCGTTTCTGCCACGACACTAGAGCAGTATTGGTCGCAGCTATCGATCTATGCTCATCTCGTCACAACTGTTGCAGGCGAACGGGTCTCAGCCTTGAAATTGGTGTTCAGTCGGGCGGGCGAGTCGGCCGTATTGTCTCGAACGGCAGAGAGACGGGCCGCACCGGGGAACTACCCGTAATCGTAATCATGTCGACCGAATGAGGACACCGTGACCGAGACAGAGCACCCGCTGATCGACGACCCGCAAGCACCATGGAATTGGAGGACCGTCGACGAGGCCACCGCTCAGTCCGAGCTTGGTTGCGAGCTCTTGTATGAATACGACGGGTCCTGGGCAACGTACGACGAAGTAGTAGCTTCGGTGACAGCGGAGGCCGATACGATCCCAGCCGACAAATCGCGCTGGAGAGACGGCGACTTCGACGCAGACGAGTACATCGACGAAGCTTGCGGCTGGGGCGTCATAGGAACAATTGAAGTCCGGACCCGTATCGCCACGGAGTACACGGCGGCAAGTTCCGATTGAGCGCTAACGACTTACAGGCGAACCTCTGTCCAGGGCAGCATGCGACCCACGAGAGCTTGGAAGACTGGCTATCGGCCACACTTGTAGCGGGACCGTGCGCTTGGGCAGAAGATTAAGTCGTTCATCAAGCGCGTCCGGTTGCGATCTTCGGATGATCAGCGTCAGGTGAGCCGCGCGGGGCAGGATTAGTGCAGCGTCTGGCGTCAGTCCGTCGTTCGTATCGACAAGGAGCTTCGAACTGAGATGAGCATGAACTACGACCAGGTCCTGATCGAGTGGGCGCACACCTACAACGGTTACGAGCGTCTGGCCGCAGGCCCGGGCAAACTATACGAACTCCTGGCTCCGCTGCGGCAAGAGTTCGATCAACACGGGATGGTGCCGGACTGGGCAGGGATCGACCTGCTTCGAGGGTGGGCTTTCTATCTCGTACGTGCGCATCGGCACAGCGGCGGTTACGAACCTTTCACGGTCGAGTACCCAGAGGTCTATGCGATAGCGGATGCCATCGACAAGCACGCTGCCGTCACTGATGCAGACCGACCACCGGCACGACCTGGCAACTGATCGAGACGTCGGACGTACTCAGGAACGACTCGTGTATCGCGTGTTTGGGCGCGATCGCGAGGACCGCTCCTAGGCGGCCACTGCAGTCCTTCACTGCGCGGCCTACGACGACAGCTGCCTCCTCAAGTCCTCTAAAAGGGATGCACTCTCGACGTCTTCGGCAATCAACTTGACCAGCCGCTCGACGGCTTCTTGGGCGAAAACCGAGTCGCGGCGCACCAGGTTGTACACATTGACCGACAGGCCGGCACGTGCGTTCCGTTGAATCACGTCCTGCACCTTGGAAGAGCTTGGCAGATCGCGGATTTCCCACCAGGACGAGGTGCCCAATGCAAACCACGGATCTACCGGCTTGGGAGCACTTTCCGCGATACGGAACGGCGACAGCAACTTGGCCAGTTCGCCGCGTGCGTCCTCGTAGCTGGTCAGACGTTTCGTGTCCGTGCTCGGCTCGGATGACCGCCCACAGGAGTACCACGTACTTGTACGTGGCTCGTCGCCCATTCTTCGATGCTCGCATGAGTTGCTCTAGTTCCGTCAGTAGCGTTCGTGACTCGTCCCAGTGCGGGTCCGCACCGAGCTCAGCGAGCTTGTCGCGAAGTGGGCGGAGCTGCGTCCGTGGGCTCGATTGAACGTGAGAGAGAACTCGTCGAACCTCACTGGCGGCGGTCTGGTCACTGGACTGAAGCAGCCCGCGGAACCTCTCATCGAGCAGCCACGATTCGTCCTGTGCGGCATACATGGCCACTGCGTCGAGGAACATCTCCATGGCTCGCACGCGGGCGACCATCCCGTCGGCATCGCAATGTAGCCAACGAAAGCGGGTCTTTTAGAGTTCGGCTCGAGCCGGCGACTCAGAAACATCGATGAACGTGCCGAACGAGTCATCGGATTCTAAGAAGTCGTCGACCTCGATCGCCAATCTGATGACGTTGTCGTCGGACATGGATGTGCCGACGACAAGCACGTGCCGGGTCATCATCAAGGCCTGCAGAAGCGAGCCAGCGGGCCGGGAGTTTGCGTCATATCGCACGAAGCTTCGACGGGTGAGAACGACGGACTCAGGTCTACCGACTTCGCCGTGCATCTTGAGCACCCGTGGTCGGCGGGGTTGGACCGCTTCCCAGGGGATCACCGTCGGCCTCAGTTCACCGGTCGCCTCGACCGCATCCTCATACAGCTCGTCGTAGTTGGTGGTCACCACCTCGCGACAACGAAGTCCCGCCACGAGGGGATGCGCAAGAGAGACTTTCTTGGCGCGTCTCACTATTCGTGCGATCTCGCTACCCAAGTTGTCGCCCAACCGCAGAGAGATCAACTCCGCCTGGTCGAGCGGACTGTCTTCGAGATTCATCAGTGTGTTGGCGTCGACGCCGGCCCTCGATCCCAGCTCTTCTAGGAGTGCTTTCCAACCCGGAAGCCCCGCAGACACGCTGACCCCAGCACCGAGAAACAGCGCGAGGTCGCCATCGCGTGCCCGGGTACCGAGATCCTTCGCGACTCGAAGCTGTCCGGGGCTGAGCTCCCAATGGACAGCAGTCGCTGTTCTCCGGAAATGTTGAAGTGCGCTGTAGACGGACCGGTCAGGGGTCACCAGAGCCACATCGAGCGAGCGGTCGGCCGCCACGCTCCGCAGCAACGTGACGAGGTCTCTGATAACCAGCCCCTTGAGACCTCCCTTCCCTCCCCCGGCTATGCCGAAGACGGGCATAGCCACCACGGGTGGACGTGGCCACTCGGCTCGAACGCGCGAGCTACGTCGGCCAGGACAGCTCGTAGGCGATCAGCCAGCTGGGCGCCAACGGCTGCGGAGTGGTCGATGACGTTCACAAACCAGTTGTGCCCGTCCTGGGCGTCGCGACAGAAGGCCTTGTCCTAGGTATCGGGTTTCGAGGGTTGCTCACCGCCGAACAGCGGGTACTAGTGCGGTTCGACTTCGAAGTCTGCGTCGGTCGGCACCACGACTGCATCAGCGCCCAGGGCCTCAATCCGTCCGTGAACGACGAAGGGGATGGCCGGAACCGTTGGCGGCGTTGCTCATAGGTTCACCTAATCAGACACGCGGCGCGGCAGGTCAGCGTGTGTCTGAACTCGTTGGTTCAGTCGCTCAGCAGCCAGATGTCGTCAAAGTGACCGTGGCGCGTTGCACGACGTCTGATGTGTCGAAGAAGCACGAGTCGGTGTCTACAGCCTCACATCGATGGCCCGAGGACGATTCCCGAGACGCGCGAGGAGCTCGTCGCTGAACTCCCCTGCGAGCGTCGGACAGTTGATGAAAGACAGAGAGGCGTAGTTGCAGTAGCCGAAAAGCTCGTGGGGCCAGTTCCCGATCAGATCAATGTGTCCGCAGTTCGTACAGTTCACGGTCGGTTCTGCCCGTGATTCGTACCAGTCGAGTATGAGTGCACCCGCTGCGCCGCCGTCGAATTGCTGGTGGCCGCACCGAGGACACGGCGGACCTTCGAAGCCACCGATGTTGTGAGACATCTGCCAGCCCTTCTTGATCCGCACACCGAACAAGATGTACCGACCTCCGGCGACGGCGCCGGTTTCAATCCATTCCGGGTCCATGGCATCGGCGAATCGCGGGCCTTCGCGGAAAGTCCCATAGAACGCGTCCGGCTTTGCTGATGGCGCAATGATCTCCTGGCTGAGCAGCCAAGTGATCTGCGCGTCAACGAGATCTGACGCTTGATTCTCGTCGGCGTCGAGGCTCATGAACTCGACCCAGTAGTCGGACATGTCATCAACCTAGTCGGAGTGCAGTCCCAAGCCCGGACGCAGATGCATACTGCACCGACGCGTCCCTATGGGCGTTAGATGCACCCGGCTCGGAGGGTCGGCGTCGAGCGCATCTTGTGGGAACCACTAGTGGGTTGAGGGTGTAACCGCCCGAGGTCTGGTCGCCAGGTGGTTTCGACACGCCTCCTCGCTAGCGCTCGTCGACGGCTCAACCAGCAGAAGGGCCGCTCTTGGACGGCTCAAGCGGCAGTGGGAGCGCTCGTCGACGGCTTAACCAGCGTAGAGAACGCTTTGTCGACAGCTCGACTAGCAACTGGGCACCTCGCGGGCGGCTCAACTGCGCAGGGATGCCCGTCGAATCTTCGGCTAGCACAGCGCTAGACGGGCAACTGACTCCCCGACCGCCTCAACTCCGAGAACGCCTTAATCCCCGTCGAAGTAGCGGTAGCAATTGGCCGCAGCTCAGGCCCAGCCTCGGTCTTCGACACCATCACGACGTTGTCGACGTACGGCTGGATCGTGCTGGTGTTCTGGACCGTGGCGACGATGATCAGCTGGAAGCCGAACTTGCGGAACGCCGACAGCGCCTGCTGTGCGAACTGTGGGTCGGACTTGGAGAACGCCTCGTCGAGCATCAGCTGGGCGAAGATGGGCCGGTTGTCGTTGCCGTGCGGGCTGGCCAGGTTGAAGCTCAGCGCACCGGCGAGACAGAAGGCCATCAGCTTCTCCTGCTCGCCACCGGAGTTGTCGCCGGCGTTGGAGTAGGTGCGGATGGTCTCCCCCGACTCGGCGTCGTGTTCCTCGCAGTAGAAGTCGAAGCGGTTGCGCACGTCCAGGGCGTCGCGCGTCCACTGGCGGTCCTCCGGGGTATTGCCGGCGAGACGTTCGCGCAGCAGCAGGATGTCGGAGTACTGCTCGAGGATTGCCTGCTCATCGCCGAAGCTCACCGCCGTCGCGCGGTTCGAGATCTGGCGGGCCTTCTCGGTCAGCTCCTCGACCGCGGCGAGCTTCTTGCGACCGGGTCGCAGCCGCAGACGGGTGCCGCGGTTGAACGCCACCGCACCGAGGCCGGTGTTGACGCGCTCGATCTGCTCGACGATGCGTCGTTCCTCGGCGTCGGCGGCCATGTGCAGGCCCAGGATCGCGCCCGGCGCCTGCTCGGTGATGAGACGGCGCATCCGCTCGTAGGCGGCGGGCAGCTCGCGTTCGTCGATTCGGCGGCAGACGGCGACGTAGTCGTGAAGGCGTTCGTCGAAGTCGTCGCTGTCGTTGGGGATGGCGTCCGGGAACTCCTCGTCGTAGGTGTCGAGGATGCGGGCCAGCTCGTCGCGGGAGCGTCGAGCATCCGAACGCATGCGGTCGCGCTCACGGCTCGCGGCCTTGACGATCTCCTGGCGGTACGGCTCCGGGTTGAGCACGTCGAGAGTCGCCGAAAGGTCCTCGCGGAACCCGTCGAGGGTCTTCTCCGCCTGGGCGGGGACGTCTTCGGGCTTCAACCGGTCGATGAGGTCCAGGAGCTGGGTGCGGCGGGAGTCCTGGCGAGCGATCTTGTCCTTGACCAGCGCTGCCTGCGAAATCGCGTTGCGCACCTGCTCCCACAGGTCTTCAGCCTTGCGCTGCAACGCCTCAACGTCGGGGTTTTCCTCGATCAGCAGGTCGTACTGATCGGTGAGCTGGTCGACGCGGTCATCGACGGAGTCGACGTCGATCTCGTTCCACTGCGTGAATTGCTCGCACACACGGCGATACGCGTCGCGACGCTTCTCCTTTGCGCTGCGCTCCCGATCGAGCTCGGCGCAATCCTGACGGGCATCCTCGAACGCCCGCTCCTCGTAGTCGAGTTCGTCGCGAAGCGCGGCGATCTTCGACGCGACGTCGCCGACGAAGATGTACTGCGACCGGCGCAACTGCTGGCGGTCGTCCTTCACCGCGAGCTTTGCCGAATCCTTACGCAACCCCTGGTCGGTGACGGCCTTAGCGTACTGGGAAAACTCGCCAGGACTGTCCACACACATGTGGCTGCCCAGCTTCGACAGGACGGTCATCGCCTCGGCCGCACCCGGGTGCGAGGCATCGACGGGACGGAGCTTCGAGGCCAGAGTCCCTGGCTCGAGGACCGGCATTGGGCGAGAATCGGCCTGGTGCAGCTGGATCCGGCCGCGCATGTCGTGCGAGTTCACGAAGCGCAGGGCGGCGCGGAAGTGCTTGTCGGGCACCAATAGACGAAGGCCGACGTTGCGCAACACCTTCTCAACGGCCAGACGCCAGCGCTCCTCGTCGGGATCGAGTTCGACGAGCTCGGCGACGTACTTCAGCTCGGACTCGTCGATCTGCAGGCCGTGGGCGATGACGCGGCGCATCTCGTGCTCGGTGCGCGGGAGCGCGGAGCCGGCGTTCTCGACGCGGCCGAGTTCCTCCATCGCGGCGTCGCGGCGGGTACGAGCAGCGACCTCGCTGGCCAGCGCCTCGGCATAGTGAGCGCGACCGGCGTCGAGCTGGCCGTCGATCTTGGTGGCCTCCTCCTGAAGTTCCTCGCGGAGCAGCCAGAATCCCTCGGCCCGCGTGGGCGGGGTGAAGCCGAGAGCGGAGACCTTGTCCTCGTACGCGTTACGTCGGGCGGTGACCTCGGTGCTGAGTTTCTGTGCGCCACCGAGCTGTTCGCGCAGCGGAGCGAGATCGCCGGTGGAGGTGGCGATCCGGGACAGCAGCAGGCTGTGGTCCTGGCGGAGCTGGTCGTGCTGGGTGGTCAGCGCGGCGAGATCACCGTCGAGGCGGGTGATCTGGTCGTCGAGGTCGGCAACCTCGGGCTCCGCGTTGCGGATCCGCAGGTTGTTGACGTAGCTGCGAATGGTGGTGTTGTCGATGGTGTCGAGGACGGAGAACGTGGCCGCCTCCCCCGCGTACCGCTCGTGCACCTCCTCGATGTTGCCGAGGATGGTGCGCTTGCGGCGCGCGACGTCGAGCAGTTCACGCGCTTCGACGAGCGGGTCGATCTGGTCGAGGGCGTCGGCGATCCCGACGATGCTGGTCGGGGCGTCGAGCATGAACTCCCGCACGAACTGCGCGAGACCGCCGACGCTCTTGAGCGACTTGGCTTTTCCGAGGAGCTGCTGTGCGGCGTCGGAGCCGCGGATGCCGATGAGCGAGTACAGCGTCGAGAGGTACTTGCCCTCGCCGGGTCCGCCGCGCCAGCCGCGGTCGCGGAACTTGGCCGAGTTGTAGTTGTTGGCGGCCCACTCGTTGCAGGCCTCGACGATGTCGGCGTCGCCGTCGTAGATGAAATACGAACTGTGGGCATCTGTCATCTTGCCCGCGGCAAGCCATTTCAAGACGAGGCCGGTGATGGCCTCGCCGGAGCTGGAGGTATAGGTGACCGAGATGGCCGCCCACGCCGGGCCGGTACCGCGCAGGTACATGATCTCGCGGTGGGCGTTGGTGCCGTCGCGCCGCTCGCCCCACGCGCCGCGCACGTACTTGCCCACCGTGCGCTTGCCGCTGGAGGATCCGGCCGCCGTCGCATCACCCGAGGCGTTGAAGTTGCGCCGATGATCCGGCAGGAACGCCAGCGAGATGGCGTCGAGCAACGACGACTTGCCGCTACCCGACGAGCCGGTGATCAGAGAACCGTTGGGACTGAACGGGATCGAGTGATATCCGTCGAACACGCCCCAGTTGATCAGCTGCAACCGGGACAGGTGGTACTGGTCGACCTGCCCGCTCACCAGTCGTCTCCTTCGTCGTCTCCGTAGGCGTTGTCGAGATCGGCCGCGTCGTCGTCGCGCTCGGCCGGCTCGTCGGCGAGGTCCTCCGGCGGCACTTCCCCGGTGTCACCGGATCCGATGAACTGCTCGAATTGCCGCTGTAGGTCGGTGATCACCGACGCCGTCATCACCGCGGAGATCACCGGGCTGACGATGAAGGTGTCGGCATCGTCGCGCTGCTTGCGCAGGAACTCGAGCTCCTCCATCTTGTCGAGCGCGCGTTCGATGCGCTTGTCGAAGAGCGCGAGGTCGCGGTCGATGGTGTTGGTGACGCCGGCGAACAGCTCGTGAATCTCCTCGCGGGTGATCAGGACGGACTCATCGCGGGCGGCGCGCACGTACTTGGCCAGGTGCAGCGCCAAGATCGCGTCGTAGGTGTGAATCGTCTCGCGCTTGAGGATCTTTCGGCCCCAGCGGGAGTCGTAACCGGCCTGCTCGACGAAGGCGACCTGCAGCTCGTCGACGATCCGCAGCCGGAGGTCGAGTTCGGAGAGGCGGCCGCGCAGGGCGTCCTGGTACTCGGAGACCCACGACCACAGCTGCGGTTGCCGGTCACCGCTGATGTAGCGGCGGGTCAACAGGTTCTGCAGCGCCCAGCACGCGCGGTCGGGCAGCTCGCTGACGTCGCCGTCGAAGCGCGGTGCGTCCGGCGTGTGCGACGCCGCGCGGTTCGCGACGGTGGGCAGGTCGTCGAAGCCGGCGAATTCGTCGGTCTCTGGGGCGCCCTTCGTGGCTCGCTGCGCTCGCACCTCAGGGGGCAGAGGGTCGGTGTCGGGACCCTTCGAGGCTCGCTTCGCTCGCACCTCAGGGAGCAGAGGGTCGTCCCCTGGCACCTCAGGGAGCGAAGAGTCGGCGTCCACCTCAGGGGGCAAAGATGTCATTCGGCGTCGACCTCCGCAGTCGGAATCGGTTCGGTGAAGGTCAGGTCGGGCACTTCGATGGCGTGGTCGTCTCCGATGAGGGACCGGAATCGCACGGTGGTCATCGGCACCTTCTCCCCCGCCGCTTGCTGTTTGGACGCCCAGGACCACAGCACGATGACGTGCGCGAGGTACGGCTCCTCGAGTCCACCGATGACGTCGGCGAGGGCGACGGGTCCGGCGGCGACCGCGGCGTTCACGGTGTCGGTGAGTTCGGTGGTGTCGACCTGGCCGGACAGTGACGCGAACGACGTGAGATCGGCGTCGACGGCGGCCGGGAGCGCCGGTGCGGGCGGTACGTGTTCGCGGATCTCGAAGGCGAGCCGGCCGATGGAGTTCACCGTCGGCGTGGCGAGGGGAAGCTCGTACCCGATCCGACGGTCGGCCAGGGACGTCTTCAGCAGTTCGTTGGCCGTGGCGAGGGCGTCGTTGAGCTGACGGGCCAGGCCGCGGCTCTGCTCGAGGGTCCCGGACGCGACGAAGCGTCGAATACGGCGCGCACACCTCTGCCGAGTGCGTCCGACCTCGGCCATCTGCTGAGTGACGAGGCCGAAGAAGTTGTCCATTACCGACCGCAGGCCGGCGTCCATGGCCGGGAAGTTGTCGACGATCGTCTCGATGTCGTGCTTGAGGCGGGCCCGACGCTCCGGGTCCTGAATCATCTGCGAGAACGCCTGGTACGACGCGGACTGTGGCGAGTCTAGAAGCGCCTCGTAGTCGTCGAAGAGCTGGCGCTGACGGTCGCGGTAGGCGAGGTCGGAGTCGCCCGGGTCGTCGAGCAGGGCGGTGGTGATGCGGTCGAGCATCGTGCCGTACTGGCCGATGTCGGAGATGATCTGCTCCATCTGGTAGCCGATGGTGCGCGCCGCGTCCTCGGCCACGCGCAGGTCGACGGGCGGGCGTCGGCCGGCGTCGAGGTCGGCGAGCTCGGCGTCGAGGTCGGACATCTGCGCCTCGATCTCCGAGCGGATCTGGTCGGGATCGTTGCTGACCTGGCCGGCGACGCGTCGGAGCTCGGCGGCGATCCCGGTGATGGAGCCGCCGGTGGCAATCGAATCCTCACGACGCTGCCGGCGCATGAAGTCCAGGACCGACCGCGCCTCGCTGGTCAGATGGCACAGGTTGGGGGCGTTCGGGTCGGTGGTGTCGGTGACGCGGTGCAGCCAGCCCTGCCGAGCCCACATCTTGACGAGTTCGAGGCCGTTGGCCTGGTCGGTGAGTTCGAGGTCGGCGAGGTCGCGATCGAGGCGCACCGACAGCTCGGTCTCCGACAGTTTGGTGCCGTAGTCGAGGTGGCGTTCCATCAAGGTGACGTAGAGGGCCGAGTTGGTGGCCGCGAAGAGCCGACCCACCGCCGACTTCTGGATCGAGCGGTTCGATTCCCACGCGTCGGCCAGCGTGAGCTGCGCGGACTCGGGGGCGCTCGACGCGCCGGGGGCCTCGACCGGAGCCGGGAAGGCTGAGAACTCCATCGCCGCCTCACGGGGATCTCGGGGACTAGAGGACCCGGGTAGTCTGCCACGCCTGGCGGCCGCGGCCCCACCCGGTGGGTCGCGTGTCCAGCCGCGGGAGACGCGCGTCGCTACCCTGAGGCGCATGGTGATGGCTGATCGTCCGGAGGTCCAGACCGCGTCGGCGCCGGTGACCGCGCTGACGGTCGTCGGCCTCGCGCAGAGCATGATCAACGGCCTCGCGCGGGTGCCGTTCCGCAAGCCCTGGTCGGGCCCATCCGGATTGCTCGACAACGTCGGCCAGTCCGTCACCCGCCAGACCATCCGCGCGTTCATGGGCTACTCGATGGGACTGCCGATCGAGGAGTTCCGGTCGATGGAGAAGATCCTCGACGACCTGTGCCGCATCGTGATGCCGCCCTTCGTCGAGCTGACCGACGGCGTCGAACTCACCGACGACATCGTCGGCGGGGTTCCCGGGCTGTGGTGTCGCGCCAAGGCCAGCTCCGACGCCTACGTCGACGACGAGAAGGACAAGGAAGAGATCGGCGCGACGATCCTCTACCTGCACGGCGGCGGATACATCGGCACCTCGCCGATGATGTACTCCGCCTTCGCGGCGTCGCTGGTGCGCATCGCCGGACACGAGGTGTTCATCGCCGACTACCGGATGGCCCCCGAATTTCCTTTTCCCGCAGGTGTTCACGACGCCGCCGACGTCTACCGGGGCTTACTGGGCCGCGGCGTCGACCCGGATCACATCATCGTCGCCGGTGACTCCGGCGGAGGTGGGCTCGCGGCGTCGCTGGTTGCCTACCTTCACGACCACGATCTGCCTCGTCCAGGCGCACTCGCATTGTTCTCCCCCGAGATCGATCTCGACCTCGACCATCCGTCGATCACCGAGAACGCCCAATACGACATCCTGCCCTGGAGCATCCCGGTCACTCCCTACCTGCACGGTGTCCAGCCGAACGACGCGCGGGTCTCGCCCGTCAACGCCGAACCCGACCCGTCGTGGTTCCCGCCCACCTTCGTCTGCTGGGGCGGCAGCGAGATGTTCCGCGACGGCATACGCGACTTCGCCGCACGGCTCGAGGCGTCGGAGGTGCCGACGCACGCCATCGAAGAACCCGGCATGTTCCACGTCTTCCCCATCCTCATGCCGTGGGCCGAGGCGTCGAAGCGCGTGTTCCGGGCGTTGTCGGAGCTGGCGGACGGGCACGTTGAGGGTGATCCGGACGCTGCGCAGACGCACTGAGTTCGCCGCGCGGATCGTCGAGGCGTCGTCGTCGCCGGGTGTCGTGGGGAGCGAACGTAGCCAGGCCGAGATCCCTGGTCGCCGCCTCCCGGGCGGGCGGATCGTGACAGCGGTTTATGTTGGACGAACCAAGAGCCTCAAACGGACCTCCTCTGTGGATACGGCCGATGTGGTGACCGACGCTCAGAAGAGGGGACAGACATGCCGTATCTCGGGCTGATCTACCTGGTGATCTTGGTGGTCGCGCTGATCGACATCATCAAGACCGACGACGCCGCCGTGCGCGGGCTGCCCAAGTTCGCCTGGGTGGTGCTGGTGGTGATGATCCCACTGGCCGGCGCGCTGGTATGGCTGGCGGTCGGACGCCCCACCGCCGATGAACGACCGCGCCGGCAGCACTCGGGCGCGACCAGTGAGTTCCCGGAATACGACCACCCCGGCCGCTACATTCCGCGGGACCCTGAGGCAGACCGGGAGTTCCTCCGGCAGGTGCGAGAACGCGCCGAACAACAACGTCGGACCGCGCGCGAACAGCAACGAGCCGCCGACAGGACCGACCGCACCGACGACGAAGGTCTGCCACCGACCACCACGTAGAGCGCAGAAGACGGCGGCCGGATCGAGGTACGGCAGTTAGGTTGTCGGTATGACATCGTGGCCAGAGATCCGGGGTTTGTCGTACAGCACGATGGGTCGAACGGCCCGTGGCACCGTGTATTCCAGCGACGGGACAGCCAGCTCTGTGTGGTTCGCTCCGCCCACGTCGTGGCGGATGGAGGTCGCTGACGGGTCACCCTCCTATATCGAGAGTGCCACCGACGAGTACGTATTCCGTGGGGATGGCGTCGCTGTCCACACCGCGAAGCACCCGAACCGCCTTGTCGCAGTGACGGGCGTGTCTCCGACGGTGTTGTTCACCGCGTACCGCAGTTGGACCCCAATGGAACTGACGGGACGGCCACCGCGTTTCAGTGAACCGCATCAGTTGATCGAGGCCGAGGTTCGGGGCCGGCGGGGTTGGCAGGTGGAGTTCGACGATTCCTACGGCGGTCCGACGATCACGATGGTGCTCGACGCCGAGTTGGGGATAGCGCTCTCATGGAGGCAAGGCGAGCAGTGGGTGCAGATGGAATCGCCGGTGCTCGACGAGGACTTTGACCCCGCCCTGTTCACCTGGGATGGGCCGGCAGTCGAGTTCGAGGAGTACCTCGAGTCACGGGAACAGCTCGAACACCAGCAGAAGATGCAGGAACTGATGAACATGCCGCCGACCCACATCGGGTGGGTGCCGATGCAGGTCACCGCGTCACCAACAGACGGTGACCCCTTGTCGGGTGCACTGGATGTGACCGTGACGGCAAGTTCACCCCAGTTCGGGATCCGCCGCTGGCTGACCAAGCTGGGAGAGCCCGAGGTGGGGTTCTCGATGGAGCTCTACTCACCCCGTGCACGCACCACGATCGGGCCGTGGACTGTCGAATTGCGTTCCTACAACGAGATTTCCGCCGACGACGCCGATCGTGTTCTCGCCGAGCTGGGGTTGCCAGACCCGCCCGGCGCCGTCGGTGACATTCGGGACGCAACCACGGCCCGTCAGGAAGCTGCTGAGGAGGCTGAGATCGTCTCCGCGTTGGGTATCGGTCGTGACCTCGATGACTACTTGCACGACTCGTACGGCGTGTCGCTACTGGTGCGCACCGACTTCAGCGACGACCGACGTTGGCGCGAGATCGCTCTGGCCGCGATGGCGCCCGTGGACAGCGGCATGGACGACGAGTCCACCTTCGAGGCGGGGCTGACGTGTATCGACCACCGAGACAACGACGGTCTGACAGTCGAGGCCCTTGTCGAGCGGATCGGTGACGACCCGCCCTACTATGCGTTCGTTGCTGATTCGGTCACGATGTTCCATCCCGAGATGGCGATCCTGGTGGTCGATTGCGGCCGCACCGACTTCGGCCACGAGCCCGGCCGGACCTTCCGCGTCATACCTGAACAGATGCAGTCGGTCGAGAACAACCTCTCGATCTCGAATATGGATTTTCGTGACTTCGCCGACTCCGTCGATGACGATGGGGTCTTTCGTGGCTTCGCGCCGTCGCCGCCGCATGTGGCGATCCTGCAGCGCGACGAACTCCTCGCTCTCAGTGCCACCAACCGGTCGACCCCGGCACTGGCCCGCTTCGCCGAGGAGCTGCCTCAGGTGGACCACCCGTCCATGGTCGTCTACGAGACCACCCGAACGAAGGTCCACGACTCAGTGGCTGCGCTCGACGACCCTCCCGCCAACGAGATCCGCGTCGGAGTCGAGGACTACTTGGCAGCAACCGCCCGGGAAGGCATGTGCCGGCATGGATTCGTCCAGATCCGGGGCGGACATTGGAGTCTGGTGATCGATCCCGACACCGGGACGCTCGAAGCCGCGATGCTCCGTCAATACCAACCCTCCACGCCGTCGTGAGGCATGTCCGGATGTATTGCAATACCTGCGTTTCGAAGACTTGATGGCGTGTCCCGTCACTGCACCCAGCCGCACCGTTCTCCGCGCTCGTTGGTTCAGGCGTGGCTCCAGCCATAGGTCATTTCCACCCAGAGGGTCACCGGAGATGATTGCCTGATCTTCGACATCCGCCGCGTCGACGCAGCTCGCCTGGAGACCGTCGTCGACTCACTCGCTCGATACGGCCCCGTCACGACCTCGCTGGTGCTGCACGACTAAGCGCCCAAGTCCCTCATGCCGCAGCCGTCGGCAAGCTCATGACTGTGAAACACACGGCTGGCTCGGGCAGTGGCGGGGCTTGTTGCTGCCGGAGTGACGACCCGCGTCAGGGTCGTGGCGGGTCCGCCTGAGGGAGCGGTGGGCACAGTCAGCCGAGCACGAACGCCAGCAGGAAACCACCGGCGGTCGCGAGGCCGACCCACCATCCGCCCTCGCGGTAGGCCTCCGGCATCAGCGAGTTTGCCAGCACCCCGAGCGTCGCGCCGCCGGCGAACGCCTGCACCACGCTGATCGCGGTCGGTGAGATGGCGTCGGCCACCGCGTACCCGCCCACCGTGACCGCAACCAGGACGACGGCGGTGAACAACCACATCGCCAGCGCCGAGCGGATCGAGGCGTCGTGCTCGCGACGCATCAACGACGCCCCGCTCACCGCTTCGGGGACGTTGCCGACCGCGATCGCCACTACCAGCACGAGCGAACCGCCCGCGGTGAGCGAGACGCCGAGCGCGGTGTTCTCCGGGACGCCGTCGAGGAATACGCCGATCATCAGCGCGGGTCCGATGGCCGACGACCCGAGCTTGGTTTCGACGAGCCGGTCAGCGACGACGTAGACCGCGGTGCCGGAGAACAGCGCCATCGCCGCGACCCCGGTGCCGGCCTGGGTGAAAGCCGGTTCGAACAGTTCGGTCGAGACCGCCGCGATCATCGTCCCGGCACCGAACGCCATCAGGGTCGCGAGGATCGGATTCGGCAGATTCCAGCGCAGCCCGATTGCAGCGCCGACTGCGATGGGAACGGCGGTCGCGAGACCGTACAGAACCGCGGTGAGCATGAGGACAAGGTTGCCTCGTGGCGCGGTCGATGGCGAGTGCGGCACGCGGGGTGGTGACCGTTGGTTGCGTGGACCCTTCGTGGCTCGTCGCTTGCGCTCCTCGCACCTCATAGCTCCTATGTCAAGCGGCGTCTTGTTGTGGGGTTGTGCGGTTGTGGTGGTCGAGGGTGAGGTTGTTGTAGACGACGCGGGCCAGGCGTCGTTTGAGGCAGCGCATGGCTTCGCGTTTGGTTTGCCTTCGTCGCGTTTGCGTTGGTAGTAGGTGTGGCCGAGGGACTCGGGCATGCGGGCTTGGGTCAAAGCGATGCGGTGCAGGGCGGCGTTGAGTTGTCTGTTCCCTGAGCGGGTGAGGCGGTGGCGGCCGGGGTTGGCTGACCACACCGGCACGGGTGCGACTCCGGCGTGCCGGGCGAAATGCGCCTCGGTGCCGAAGCGGGTGATGCCGGCGGATTCGCCGAGTAGTTTCGCCGCGGTCAGTTCCGCGCAACCGGGCATCGTCATCAACGTCGGCACTGCGTCGCGCGCCAGGGTGGTGATCTCGCGGGTGACCTGTTTGATCTCAGCGGTCAATGCGATGATCGCGGCGACCTCGTGGCGGGCCAGTCGGGCATCGATCCCGGGGCGGTCGATCAGCCACGCCGCGAGGTTGTTCTGGTGTTTGTTCAGCGTCAACCCGCCCCGAGGCATGTGGTATTCGGGGTCGAGTTGATGCACCCGCCACAACACCCGGTTGATCTTCGACGTGCGGTCCCGCACAAGGGTTTCCCGATAGTCCACCAGCGCTTTGGCCTCATACGACACGTCATCGTGGGAGGCCACCGGCAGATCAGGTTCACGGGCGGCGGCCCGCGCCACAGCCAACGCGTCGATGGGATCGGACTTACCGCGTTCACGCCCGGTGCGGCGGTGTTCGGCCATCAACCGCGGGGTGACCCGCACGACCTTCTGCTTTGCGCCGAGTAGGTCGCGTTCGAGGCGGGCGGACATGTTGCGGCAGTCTTCGATGGCCCAGAGCAGTTCGTGACCGAACCTATCGTGGGCCCAGCGCAGTGCTGTGTGATGACCGGCGGTCGTTGTGGGTACGACCGTGGATCCGAGTTTGCGGCCGACGTCATCGACGGCGACAAAGGTGTGGGAGCGCTTGTGAACATCAGCACCGATGACGATCATGGAGCTTGCCTTCCTGTCACAGGGTGGGCGGACAGTCGGGCCGGTCGGTGGACATACTTCAGTGGAGGGGCGCTGCCACGCTCCTATCAAGTCACGCCGGCCGGTCCGTCACACCAGATGTCGGCACGATGAGGCAACACCAACCCAGCAGGGGTGGCAGGGAGCAAGAGAGCCAAACACCCGGTGGACGAAACCCAATCACCACTCACGTGGCTCCACAACCCTGACACTGAAGGGAGCAAATGGTGGTTGCTTGCACCTTAGGGAGCACATGGTGGTGCTCGCCCCTCAGGGAGCAAGAGGTGGTTCCTCGCATCTCAGCGAGCAAGAGGCGATGAAGGATCTGCAATCCAACAGGTCACAGAATTGCGGATACCTCGATGGACCGTGCTGGGGCACGAGGGATACACTGTGTATGTCCGACGAACCGGTCAGACCCCCGACCCGACCGGTTCGTCGGACATTTTTGTCTGCTCGGCCGGGGCCGTGCGTGTCGGTCGACCGACCAGGGTCGTGTTACACGATTCTGCGGTTTCTTTATTCCGCCGGAAACCATTCGGTAATCGGTGGCGAGTGAACTGAGTGTCGTAGCAAACAATCGCTACTCGATCAGACCGGATCTCCGGTCGAACCACTCCGGGCAATGATGCCCGATCCCACCTTCGCACGTCGAGCCGCCATGCGGCCGAACACTTGCAGACACCGTCTCGCCATCCCAGGAGTTCTTGTGCCCTCTTTCGACGAAACCATCACCGAGAACATCGCCGCGTCGCTGGCGGAGATCCCGCACCCCTCACTTCCCAAGGGCTCGAGCATCTATGGCGGTACGAAGATCTTCCCGGACTATCAGGCCGAGAACGGTGAGTCCTACTTCACCCTCGTGCACGGCATCGCACACGAGTCGTCGGTGTCCTTCGTCGCAGTCCTGCAGGCCACACGCGCACTTCGCAAGGGCTTCGAGTCGGCCATGTACTTCTACGGTCCGGGCGCCATCAATTGCCTTGCCACACGCGGATTCCCGACTACCGGCGACTCAGGGTTCCCCGGCGAGCAGAACATCAACAACTCGCTGGAGACCTTCATCTCCGAGGGCGGCACCGTGTTCTGCTGTCGCTTCGGCCTCGCACTGCACGGCGGACGCGAGGAGGACCTGATCGAAGGTGTCATCCCGGCACACCCGCTCGACGTGCAGGACGCGCTCATCCACTACGCCCGGAAGGGCGCAATCATCAACTCCACCTACATGGTCTGAGGATCCGAAACACATGACCACCATCGGAACCGTCGCGGCGAACTTCACCCGCGACCTCGAGCAGAACTACGCGACGATCGAACAGTACGTCGGCGAAGCACGAACGCGGGGAGTCGACTTCCTGGTGTTCCCGGAAGCGGCGATCGGCGGATACCTGTCGTCGCTGGGCAACCACGGCGACACCCGGAAGAACAGTGCCCGGTCGTTGCCGCCGGCGATCTCCCTCGACGGACCCGAGATCGCTCGGGTGCAGTCCATCGTCGGCGATCTGGTGGTGGCGATCGGATTCTGCGAACTCGGCGAGGACGGCGAGACCCGCTACAACGCAGCCGCCGTCCTCGACGGGAACCACATCTACGGCAGCTACCGCAAGGTGCACCAGCCGCTCGGCGAGAACATGTCGTACTCGTCGGGCGACGGATACGGCGTCTTCGACACCCCGGTCGGACGTATCGGTCTCCAAATCTGTTACGACAAGGCCTTTCCCGAGGCTGCCCGGATCATGGCGCTCAAGGGTGCCGAGATCATCGCCAGCCTGTCCGCATGGCCGGCCGCGCGCACCGCGACCGCCGAGAACCTCCAAGACGATCGGTGGACCTACCGGTTCAACCTCTTCGACACCGCGCGGGCCCTGGAGAACCAGGTGTTCTGGGTGGCTTCTAATCAAAGCGGGACGTTCGGGTCGCTGCGCTACGTCGGCAACGCCAAGATCGTCGACCCGGGCGGAAACATCCTCGACACAACGCTTCTCGGGAGCGGACTGGCCGTCGCCGAGGTGGACATCGCGGAGAGCTTCACCGCCATGCGTGCCGGGATGTTCCATCTGCGGGACCGCCGGCCCGAGGTGTACGGCATGCTCGTCGAAACCGACAGCGATTCCGACGCCGGCGCCGATTTCGCCTGGCGGGACCTCGCTCATGCCTGAGATGACCGTCCAGGTGCGCTGGCCCGACGGACTGTTCCGCCAGTACTACTCCCCCAGCCTCGTGCTGCACGACCATCTCGCGCCAGGTACCTACCGCGTCGACGACTTCCGGTCCCGTGCCACCACCGCACTCGACGAGGCCAGCGCACGGGTCCGCGCCAAGTACGGCTTCGCGTGCACGTCCGCGGCGGCGTCGGCCGAGGAGATCGCCGTCGACGCCGCCCGGCACCCCGATTCGGCAGAGGTCGAGGTGGTCTCGATGTACCCGCCGTTGCCGGGTGCGGAGGTGGCTTCGACTCGGGGCGTCGCTTCGCTCCGGCCCGGCTCAACCAGCGGAGGGGACGCGGGCGTCGCTTCGCTCCGGCCCGGCTCAACCAGCGGAGGGGACGCGAGCGTCGCTTCGCTCCGGCCCGGCTCAACCAGCGGGATACCCGGCCCAGCCAACACTGAGGAGCAGTTATGAACGCACACGTGCCGGTCGTGGTCATCGGCGGCGGACAGGCCGGGCTCTCGGTCAGCTGGTACCTCGGACAGGCCGGCGTCGAGCATCTGGTCGTCGAAGCCGATACCGCAGTGCATGCGTGGGCCGACAAGCGCTGGGACAACTTCACCCTCGTGACTCCCAATTGGCATTGCAAACTCCCCGGTTACACCTACGACGGTCCGGAACCGGACG
Source organism: Gordonia sp. KTR9 (assembly GCF_000143885.2). Lineage (NCBI taxonomy): Bacteria > Bacillati > Actinomycetota > Actinomycetes > Mycobacteriales > Gordoniaceae > Gordonia > Gordonia sp. KTR9. Next base: position 2,759,925 of record NC_018581.1, on the reverse strand, counting down.
GGTTCATGACCCGCGACGAGGTCGTGGAGTGGCTGCACGGGTGGTTGCAGACGTTCGAACCACCGCTCGTCGAGCACACGAAAGTCACTCGGCTGCAGCGGTTGTCCGGTGATCGGTTCGAGCTGACACTCGACGGCCCCGACGGGATCCATTCGATCACCTGCGACCAGGCCGTGATCGCGACGGGTGGATACCCGCTGCCGGTGGTGCCGCCGTTCGCGCCGTCGCTGGATCTGGCAGTGCACCAGGTGCACTCCGAGGAGTACTTCAATCCCGAGCAACTCCCCGACGGTGCTGTGCTGGTCGTCGGATCGGGACAGTCGGGCACGCAGATCGCCGAAGACCTGCACCTCGCCGGCCGGCAGGTGCACCTCGCGATCGGAAATGCGCCGCGGGTCGCGCGCTTCTACCGCGGCCGCGACTGCATGACATGGCTGTCGGACATGGGCCTCTACGACACCCCGACCCAGGAGTACCCGGGCGGACGGGCCGCACAGGAGAAGACCAACCACTACGTCACCGGACGCGATGGAGGCCGCGACATCGACCTACGACGATTCGCCGTCGAGGGCATGAAGCTCTACGGCGTCCTCACCGACGGCAAGGACTCGACGCTGCGGTTCGCGCCGACCCTGACCGCTGCCCTCGACCGCGCCGACGCCGTGTACAACTCGATCTGCGGCGACATCGACCGTCACATCGACAAGCACGGCATCGACGCGCCCAAGGGTTCTCGGTACGAACCGGTATGGGTTCCGGACGTCGATCCGTCCGAGCTCGACCTCGCCGCCGAGGGCGTCACGTCCATAATCTGGGCGATCGGCTACCGGCCCGACTACCGGTGGATCGAGGCCAGCGCCTTCGACGGCGGCGGTCGGCCCATGCAGACCCGCGGGATCACGGAGGTTCCCGGACTCAGCTTCGTCGGGTTGCCGTGGATGCACACCTGGGGGTCCGGACGGTTCCTCGGTATCGATCGCGACGCGCGGTATGTGGCGGAGCACGTTGTCGAGGCGGTACGGAGTGGGCAGCCGTATCTGGCTGCTGCGCAGTGATTTTGGTTCAGATTGTCGCGGGGGTTCACGGGACCCTTCGTGGCTCGTCGCTAACGCTCCTCGCACCTCAGGGAGCAATGGGGGGCGTCGCTAGCGCTCCTCGCACCTCAGGGAGCGGTGGGTCGAGTCGCGAGGTAGCTTGCCAGACCCTTCGTGGCTCGTCGCTAGCGCTCCTCGCACATCAGGGAGCGGTGGGGGCGTCGCTAGCGCTCCTCGCACCTCAGGGAGCGGTGGGTCGAGTCGCGAGGTAGCTCACCAGACCCTTCGAGGCTCGTCGCTAGCGCTCCTCACACCTCAGGGAGCAGAGAAAGAGAGTACCCATGACGGTATCCACACGAGTGGACCTGGCGTTGCTCGGTATTCGCGGTGACCCGCCGTTGCAGCGCAGTGGCGGTGCGGGGCCCAGCGACGACGGTCACCTGATGGTCGACGGGCTGCACGCGGCGATTCCGCGGAACCCGCAGAGTCCGTTCGTCTTCGACGGTGACCGAGTGTTGTACGACGGGGTCGACATCGGTGTCGAGGTCAGCGCCATCGGACGTCCGCGGTTCTACGACCTGCAGACCGCCGAGGGCGTCAGCTACGAGAAGATCGCCCGCCTGCACGGCCGCAACGTGCTGGCCACGACTGTTCTCCAGACCTGCATCCGCTACGCCGAAGATCAGCGCTGCCGGTTCTGCTCGATCGAGGAATCGTTGAAGTCGGGCTCGACGATCGCGGTGAAGAAGCCCGAGCAGCTCGCCGAAGTCGCCCGTGCGGCGGTCGATCTCGACGGCGTCACCCAGATGGTCATGACCACCGGCACCAGCGGCGGGCGCGATCGCGGAGCCCGCCACCTCGCCCGGTGCGTCCGAGCCATCAAGGAGGCGGTGCCGGAACTGCCGATCCAGGTCCAATGCGAGCCGCCTGCGGACCTCGCCGTCCTGACCGAACTCCGCGAGGCCGGCGCCGACGCCATCGGGATTCACGTCGAATCGCTCGACGACGACGTGCGGCGCCGCTGGATGCCCGGCAAGTCGACGGTACCGATGGCGGAGTACCGCGCGGCCTGGGCCGAGGCGGTCCGGGTGTTCGGCCGCAACCAGGTGTCGACCTACCTGCTGGTCGGTCTTGGCGAGGACACCGACGAGATGATCGCCGGCGCCAAGGAACTGGCCGATATGGGGGTGTACCCGTTCATCGTGCCGTTCCGGCGTCACGTGGGGACCCTGGCCGTCGACGTCGACAATGCTCCCGCACCCGATCCCGCGATCGTCGAGAAGATCAGCCGTGAGGTCGCGGGTCACCTGTGCTTCATCGGCATGTCCGGGTCGGAGCAGCGGGCGGGTTGCGCGGCGTGTGGTGCGTGCAGCGTGCTGCCGACGGTCGGAGGCTGAGATGCTGTCCATCCCCCGCGTTTCGGCAGCGACTCCACTGCCGGGCGAACTGTCGATCCTGTCCGGACTGCCGCGAACGGCTCCCCGGTCCGAGTTCCTCATCACTGTTGCGGACAGCCCCCGGGAACTGGCGGCGTATCGGGCGCTACGACACCACGAATTCGTCGAGCGCCAGGCACTTTTCGAGCACACCGATCTCGACGACACCGACGAGGACCCACGGACCACGGTCCTCGTCGCCACCCTGCCCGACGGAACGATCGCGGGCGGGGTGCGGGTCGCCCCCACACCGTGGGCGGGCTCGGCACACGCCGACATCGGCTGGTGGTTCGGGAGTCGGCTCGTCGTCGCCGAGGCGGGGCACACCGCCGGACTGGGCGCAGCACTCGTCCGGGCGGCGTGCGCGCACGTCGAGCAGCTCGGTGCACTGCGGTTCGACGCCACCGTCCAGGATCGGTACGCACCGATGTTCGTCCGCCTCGGCTGGCAAGATCACGGCCCGGGGCCGCAGATCGAAGGGCGGTCGCATCGGGAGATGCGCTACCCGGTCGACCGAGTTCAACGCACGGTCGACGGGACGAAAGCGGTTCTCGCCGAGGCGCTCGCGCCGTTCGCCGACATGCCCGGCGGACTGGGATCCGCCGGATTCCGCGGCGACGACGGCGTTCCGCTGCCCGGCACCGATGTGATCGCCGCCTGCGACGCGATCGTCCCGTCGATGATCGAACGCGATCCCGAATGGGCCGGTTGGTGTTCGGTGCTCGTCAACATCAACGACCTCAGCGCCATGGGTGCTCGACCACTCGGTCTGCTCGACGCCGTCGGGGCGCCCACGACGTCACACCTGACCCGCATCATCCGGGGCATCAGCTCGGCCGCGGCGGCGTGGCGCACACCCGTTCTCGGTGGACACACCCAGGTCGGCGTGCCGTCGGCGTTGTCGGTGACCGCCTTGGGCACGACGGATCGTCCGCTGCGAGCCGGAGGCGGCGCCGTCGGCGACACCGTGACCCTCCATGCCGACCTCGGCGGCTCCTGGCGACCGGGTTATCACGACCGCCAGTGGGACTCGACGAGCTCCCGCAGCAGCGACGAACTGTGCGCCATGGCGTCGCACCTGGCGAACGTCCGACCCGCGTCGGCCAAGGACGTCAGCATGGCCGGCATCGTCGGAACACTGGGCATGCTCGCCGAAGCGTCGGGAACCGGCGCCGAACTGGATGTGACGGCGGTGCCGCGACCCGACGATGCCTCGATGGGCGCGTGGCTCACCTGCTTCCCCGGATACGCCATGCTCAGCACCAACCGTGCCGGCGCCCGATCCGCGGTCCCCGCGCCTGACCCGGTGACGACCGCCGACTGCGGCCGGCTGACCTCCGAACCCGGCGTGCGGCTGCGGTGGCCCGACGGTGAGACGACCGTCGCCGTCGCGTCGACCGTCACCGGGCTGGGCAGCGCATGAGTCCACACCCGGTATCGGACCCCAGCGGTACAGTTCGCCCATGAGGACGGTCACCCTCGGCGCCCTCGCCGCGCACTTCGGACGCGACGTGGAACGCGGTGTCGCCAAAGCGGTCGGCATCATCGAATCCGCCGCACGCGACGGCGTCGACCTCCTCGTCTTCCCCGACGCCTCGCTCGGCGGTTACCTCGGCGACCTGCGCCACCCCGACCCGGCCGAACTGCCGCCGGCCCTTCACCCCGACGCTCCCGAACTCGCCGCGATCGCCGCCGCCGCCGGCGACATGACGGTGTGTATCGGTTACACCGAAGCCGTCGACGACCAGCGGTTCAACACCGCCGTCTGCGTCAACGGAGACGGAATTCTCGGTACGCACCGCAAAGTCCATCAGCCCGCGGGCGAGGAACTCGCATACGCGGCCGGTGACCGGTTCGGCGCCTTCGACACCCCGGTCGGCCGCCTCGGCATGCTGATCGACTACGACAAGACGTTTCCGGAGTCGGCGCGCACGCTGGCCCTCGACGGGGCGCGGATCATCGCGGCGCTGTCCGCATGGCCCGCCAGCGTCACGGACCGTGCCGCTCGCCTGCCCGCCGACCGGCAGTCACGCCTGTTCGACCTCTACGACTGCGCCCGAGCTGCGGAGAACCAGGTCTTCGTCGTGTCGTCGAACCAGACGGGCGTGATGGGTTCGCTGCGCTTCCTCGGACAGGCGAAGGTCGTCGGACCAGGCGGCGACGTCTTGGCCACCACCCGATCGAAGGGTGGATTGGCCACGGCAACAGTCGATGTCGATGCCGAGGTCGACCGCGCCCGGCGGGTCCTGAGTCATCTCGGCGAACTCCGGCCGGACACCTACCGGTCGACGACGTCGGCGGACCAGCGATGACCGGGGCGCCGAATCCGTCACCGCGCGTCGCACTGCTCACCTACTCGACGAAACCCCGTGGCGGCGTGGTCCACACGCTGAACCTGGCCGAGGCGATGGCCCGGCTCGGCGTCGATGTCACGGTGTGGTCATTGGCCCGCGGCGGCGACGAGGGCTTCTTTCGTGCCGTCGATCCGGCTGTCCGGGTGCGGCTCGTCACCTTCCCCGATCGCGAGAACGAGACGATCACCGAACGCATCGTCCGGTCCATCGACACCCTGCGGGCGGCCTTCGATCCCGGTGCCTACGACATCGTGCACGCCCAGGACTGCATCAGCGCCAACGCCGTAGGGACGTGTATCCGCACCATCCACCACCTCGACCAGTTCACGACGCCCATCCTCGTCGACTGCCACGAGAAGGCCGTTGTCAATCCGTATGCGCGGATCTGTGTGTCGCGCGCGGTCGCCGACGAGGTCGAATCGGGCTGGGGCCTCACCCCGACTGTGATCCCGAACGGCGTTGCGTATGAACGCTTCGCCGACGCGGCGTCGGATGATGCCGTCGCCTCCGAAGCGCGCCGACGCTGGTCGGATCGGCTCGGCGACTACGTGCTGGCCGTCGGCGGGATCGAACCGCGCAAGGGCAGCATCGACCTGCTCGACGCGTATGCCGTTCTACGCACTGTTCATCCGGAACTGACGCTCGTCTTCGCCGGTGGCGAGACCCTGTTCGACTACCGGGACTACCGTGCCGACTTCGACCGTCGGCGCGCCGAACTCGACGTCGAACCGCTCGTGCTCGGCAACGTGCCCGACGACGACCTCCCGTCGCTCGTCGCCGCCTGCCGAGTGTTCGCGTTCCCGTCGGTCAAAGAAGGTTTCGGCTTGGCCGCGATGGAGGCCCTCGCCGCGGGACGGCCCGTCGTCGCGCGAGACCTCCCCATCCTGCGCGAGGTGTTCGGTGAGACCGTCGCCTATGCCTCGACCGTCGGAGAGCTGGCGTCCGCCCTCGAGGCGTCGCTCACGCCCGACCCCGACCGCACGGTGTCGGGACGTGCCCTGGCCGCCTCCCTGACATGGGACGACGCGGCGCGCCGGCACCTCGAGTTCTACGCGCGGCACCCGCATCCGGCGGGGCGGATCGACACGCGGGAATGAGCGACTCGCGCAGGAACGAACGCGCCGGGATGCTGGCGGTGGCGCTCACGGCCATCCTGTGGGGCACGTCGGGTACCGCGGCGGCGATGGCCCCCGCGCTGAGTGCCGTCACCATCGGTGCCGTGGCCATGTGCGGTGGCGGCCTGTTGCAGGCGTCTGTCAACGCGCGGGCCATTCGACGCTCATGGTCACAGGTGACCGCGCAGTGGCGGGTCGCGCTCCTCGGCGGGATCTGCGTGATGATCTACCCGCTGTGCTTCTTCGGATCCATGCGCGTCGGCGGCGTCGCGCTCGGCACCGTCGTGTCCCTGGCGTCGGCACCACTCGTGTCGGCGGTCATCGAACGGGTCGCCGAGGGTCGGAAGCTGACCCCGCGATGGACGGTCGCCTGCCTGCTCGGCATCGTCGGCAGCGCGGCGCTGGCGTTGTCGCGGAGCGAGTCGTCACACGGGGACGCGCTGTCGGGCAATCAGTCGGCCGCGCTGGGCGTCGGGCTCGGGTTGCTCGCCGGGATCACCTATGCCGGGTTGTCGTGGTCGATGCGTCGACTGATGAACAGCTCCGTGCCGCGCGGCGCCGCGGCCGGGACCGTCATGGGTCTGGGCGGGGTCTTGCTGCTGCCGATCGTCGCGCTCGGCGTACCTGCGGTGGTCGCGCACCCCGAGACGCTCGGTGTCCTCGCCTACCTCGTCCTGGTCCCGCAGTTCCTCGGGTACGTGTTGTTCAGCCGCGGGCTCGGCCGGATCGACAGCTCGACCGCCACCACCATCACCCTGATCGAGCCCGCCGTGGCGACAGTGCTGGCCGTCGTGGTGCTCGCCGAACCGATCACCGCGGTCGGATGGGTGGGCATCGCACTGCTCGCGATGGCCTTGCTCGTACTCCTGGCTCCTCGCCTTCCTACATCGACCGGCCCGGCATCCATTAGCGTCGACTCAGAATCATCGACAGGGAGGTCGACGTATGAAGCAGTTCCGAGAGGCCGTCGAGGCACGTGACGAGCAGGTGATGAGCGCGCTGCTCGCCGACGACGTGGTCTTCACCAGTCCGGTCGCGTTCAAGCCGTACCCGGGCAAGGCGATCACGTCGGCCATCCTGCGTGGCGTGCTGCGGGTCTTCGAGGACTTCCGCTACATCCGCGAGATCAACGACGCCGGCGGACACGACTCGGCACTCGTCTTCGAGGCCGTGGTCGGTGGCAAGAAGATCACCGGGTGCGACTTCATCCACGTCGACGACGACGGCAAGATCGACGACCTCATGGTCATGGTCCGCCCGCTGTCGGGTGCGCAGGCCGTCGCCGCCGCGATGGGCGCGCAGTTCGATCAGATCGCCGCCGAAGCCGCTGCCGACTCCGAAGGGGCTGTCCAGTGAAACTCGGTCTGCAACTGGGCTACTGGGGCGCGCAACCGCCGACCCATCACGCCGAGATCGTCGCCGCGGCCGAGGCGTCCGGCTTCGACAGCATCTTCACCGCCGAGGCCTGGGGATCCGACGCCTACACCCCACTGGCGTGGCTAGGGTCGTCGACCGAACGTGTCCGGCTCGGGACGTCGGTGCTGCAGTTGTCGGCCCGTACCCCGACCGCCTGCGCGATGGCCGCGCTGACCCTCGACCACCTGTCCGGCGGGCGGCACATCGTCGGACTCGGGGTGTCGGGGCCGCAGGTCGTCGAAGGCTGGTACGGGCAGAAGTTCGCCAAGCCCCTCGCCCGGACCCGCGAATACATCGACATCATGCGCCAGGTGTGGGCCCGCGAAGCCCCCGTCAGCAGCGCCGGACCCCACTACCCGCTGCCGTACAACGGTGAAGGCGCATCGGGACTGGGCAAGACGCTCAAGCCGATCACCCATCCCCTGCGCAGCGACATCCCGGTGATGCTCGGTGCCGAGGGGCCGAAGAACGTCGCGCTCGCGGCCGAGATCGCCGACGGCTGGCTGCCGCTGTTCTACACGCCACGGATGGCCGACACCTACAACGAGTGGCTCGACGAGGGCTTCGCGCGCCCCGGAGCACGACGCAGCCGCGAGGACTTCGAGGTGTGCGCCACCGCCCAGATCGTCGTCACCGACGACCGTGCGGGCACCTATGCCGCGATCAAGCCGTTCCTGGCGTTGTACATGGGCGGGATGGGCAGCGAGGACACCAACTTCCACGCCGAGGTCTACCGCCGCATGGGGTACTCCGACGTCGTCGACGAGGTGACCGCACTGTTCCGGAACAACCGCAAAGACGAAGCAGCACAGATCATCCCCGACGCGGTCGTGGACGACTCGGCGATCGTCGGCGACCTCGACCACGTGCGCGAACAGATCAAGGTCTGGGAAGCGTGTGGGGTGACGATGATGCTCGTGTCGCCGGGAAGCGTCGCCGAGGTCGAACAGCTCGCCGACCTGATCCGGTGATGCTCTCCCCCGCCCGTGTCACCGTCATCGATGCGGTGGTCTCCTTCGACGCGCCGCTCGACGTCACTTTCGACTACCTCGCGGACCCGGCGAATCGTCCGGAGTGGCAATCGAGTCTGCGGCGCGTCGACGACCTGCGGCCGATCGGTGACCGGGCGGGTGACGCCGGGACGAGCTGGACCGACGTCACCGTCGTACCCGGGGTGTCACCGCTGATGGAAGTGACTGTGTGCCAGGCGCATCGCGTGTGGCAGGAGATCGGGCGGTGGCGGTCGGTCGACGCGGTCCTGACGTTGACCTTCGCCGAGCGTGACGGTGGGAGCCGAGAAGGGGGCACCGATGTCCATGCCGAGGCGGTGTTGACGGTGCCGGCGATCGGCGGGTTGGTGCTGACCGCGGCGCGGTGGCCCACCGCGCGAGCGGTGCGGGCCGATCTCGAGCGAGCCGCCCGTGTTCTCGCCGGTCGTGGCTCTCGGTGAGTGGTCGCGGCTCGGGTAGCGTTCCCAGGGTGAACATCAAGAACGCGACACTCGTCCTCGGCACCGCCCTCGTCCTGGCCGTCGCCGGTTGCAGCTCCGACTCCGATTCCGGTTCGAGCACAACGGAACCCACGGCGACCGCGGCGACCGGCGGTGCTGAGACACCGGCAGGATCGGAGAGCTGCCCGACCGCACCCGCGAACGCCGACGCCACACCGCAGTGGACCGAGCAGGGCACCACCGGCAGCCTGCAGATGGTCGCGTCCACAGCGACCCAGGCCCCGGACATCACCGTCGAGAACCCGTTCAGCGTCGATGCCACCCAGGTCAAGGTGCTCGTCGAAGGTGACGGCGCCGTCGTGCCAGAGACCGCTTCGGTGGCGGTCTGCTATGTCGGTGTGAACGGCCGCACCGGCGAGACCTTCGACAGCGCCTACGCAAACGGCTCCCCCGCCACCTTCCCGCTCGACGGCGTGATCCCGGGCTTCAGCAAGGCCATCGCAGGGCAGAAGGTCGGGTCCAAGGTGGGCGTCGCCATGACGTCGGCCGACGGCTACGCCTCCGGAAACCCCCAGGCGGGCATCGAGGTCGGCGACACGCTCGTCTTCGAGATCAGCATCCTTTCGGCGTCGTAAGGCGGTAGTTCCCGCGCCTGCGAGGCAGCCTTCCCCTGCTCCCTGACGTGCGAGCGCAGCCCCCCTGCTCCCTGAGGTGCGAGCGCAGCGAGCCACGAAGGGCCCGTACCGATTTCGCGGTGCTGGCCCTTCGTGGCTCGTCGCTTGCGCTCCTCGCACCTCAGGGAGCAGAGGGGGATCCGTTTGCGCTCCTTGCGGCTCGGGGAGCAGCAGGGGATCCGCTTGCACTCCTCGGGGGCTGTCAGATCTTGCGGTGCCGCAGGTTGATCGGCAGACCGTCGGCGGGGGTCGGTCCGGTGCCGTAGGTCAGCTCCGGGCGGTAGTCGGCCGGGACGTCCCACTCGAAGCGCAGCAGCATCTGGTGCAGGATCGACTTCACTTCCATGCCACCGAAATACAGGCCGATGCACTTGTGTGCGCCGCCGCCGAAAGGCGCCCACGCGAACCGGTGGACCTTGTCTTCGCGACGTTCGGCCGAGAAACGCTCGGGGTCGAAGTGGGTGGGGTTGGGCCACCACTCCTTACGGAGCATCGTCGCCCATGGGTGGATGCCGAGCAGTGTGCCCTTCGGGATGTAATGCCCGCAGACCTCCGTGTCCTCGATCGCCATCCGGAAGAGCATGCCGACCGGGGCGTTGAGCCGCAGCGTCTCCTTGAACGCGAGCTCCATGCTGGGGAGCTTGTCGACGTCGTCGTAGTCGATCGTCGGCTTGTCGAGGGCGAGGGATTCCTCGCGCAGGCGCTGCTGCCATTCGGGATGGCGGCCGAGGAAGTAGGTCATCATCGACAGCGCGATGGTGCTGGTGTCGTGCGCGGCCATCATCACGAAGATCATGTGATTGACGATGTCCTCGTCGGAGAACGTCTCACCCTCGTCGCTCTCGGCGTTGCAGAGCACGCTGAACAGGTCGTCGGCGTCGTTGCCGCGACGCAGCGGGATCTCCGAGCGGAAGTACTCCTGCAGCACCTCGCGGCCTCGGAGCCCCTTGGCCCAGGTCCAGTTGCCGACGTCCTTGCGGACGATCGCCTGACCGCCACGCACGGCCGCCTCGAAGGCATGCTCCAGGCGGTGGGCCTCGGACTCGCTCACGTGCGCACCCATGAACACCTCGGTCGCCAGCGACAGGGTGAGATCCTTGGTGCGCGAGTACATCCTGAAGCCGTTGCCCACCTCCCAATTGGCGAGGGTTTTCTCGATGTGCGGGGTCATGATGTCGAGGTAGCCGGTGAGCCGCGGCCGGCTGAACGCCTGCTGCATGATGCGGCGGTGCTGCATGTGCTCGTCGAAGTCCATCAGCATGACGCCCCGGCGGAAGAACGGCCCGATCATCGGTTCCCAGCCGAGCTCACTGGAGAAGGCCTTCTTGCGGTTCATCCAGACCGCTTCGATCGCATCCGGGCCGACCAGGGTGACCATGTTCATGCCCAGCGCACCCGACCACGACACCTCGCCGTACTTCTCGAACCGGTCCATCGCCGACTTCAGCGGGTCGACCAGCGCTTCGAGGGTGTTCCCGAGCCACGGGATCCCCGGGTCGCCCATGACCGGCTTGAGGTCGGAACCGGCGGGTGGCTCGGCCAGCGGGCGCTCCGAGCTCGGGTACATGCTGCTCGCCTTCGCCAGCACGCCTTGGATCTGCTTCTTCCGACTCGTCATGAACCTGCCACTCCCCGTTGATCCGATGTGCGTTACATCACCGTGCACCATTGGAACGGATTTTAGCGCTTGTTTCAAGGGGATCGCGCAGACGAGGTGTTCAGGCTGGTTGTGCGAGCGTGTCGGCGCCTCTCCGGGCGGCGAGCACGCGGGGCGCGGACGCTCCCAGGGCGATGAGGAACACCAGGCCCCAGAGCAGGTACGACGACCCGATGACGTGCTGCCACCAAGACCAGGACAGCTCGGCGTCGTACCGCTGCGGGATGCGCTGGTGCGGCGCGACGGCGAAGATGACCAGTCCGGTGCCGAACAGCCACCACCAGATCGTCGACGCCGTGGGGCGCGTCGCGAGGTAGGTGAGCAGGATCAGCAGCGGGACCACCCACACCCAGCTGTGGTCCCAGGCGACCGGCGAGCAGAACAGCGCGGCGAAAGCGACCGCGATCAGGGCCGCCACGTCGTGCGGTGTCGTCGTTCGAGGGCCTGCCGGTGCCGCGGACACCAGACGCCACGCCACCCAGGCGATGAGCAATCCGACGACCAGCGAGACGAGGAACCAGGCGAGGTCGGATTCCGCACCCAGGCGTCCGAGTTCACCCTTGATCGACTGGTTGTTCGCGAAGTGTGGGCTCCCGATCCGGTCGGTGTCGAAGAGGGTCGACGTCCAGTAGGTCGTCGAGTCGTCCGGTGTCAGCAGATGTCCCAGTGCGGCGTAGCCGGCCGCCGAGAGCGCAGCCACTCCAAGTGCACGCCAGTCCCGCCGGACGAAGAAGTACAGCAGGAAGACCGCGGGAGTCAGCTTGATCGAGATGGCGAGACCGACGAGGAGTCCGTTCCACCACCTGCCCCGGCCCATCAGGGCGTCGACGACGACGAGCGTCATCAGCACGATGTTGATCTGTCCGAAGTTGAGGGTGTCGCGGACCGGCTCGAGCCAGAGACCGACCGTCGCGGCCGCGGTTGCGAGCCACCACAGGTCGGAGGCCGATAGGTCGAGGAGGCGCGACAGCACGATCCGGCACACCACGAGCAGACAGCCGATGGACATCGCCGTGAACAGGGCCTGCCCGACTGCCAGCGGGACGAGGGTGAACACCGAGAACAGCGCGGCGGCCAGCGGCGGATAGGTGAAGGGCAGACTCGCACCCTCGGCCAGCGGTGGCAGGACGCCGTACAGCTCGTCGCCGTCGAGCAGGACCTGACCACCCATGCGGTAGACGTCGAAGTCGATGCGATAGGGGGCGGGCGGCTGATTCGGCAGGACGACGATCGCGACCACCGAACTGATGAGGAAGGCGGCGAGAGTCGCCCATCGTGCCCAGGGCGTCTCCAGGTAGCGATCCAGCGAACTCCGGGTGGTTCCAGCAGCAGTCACGAGCCCTCACTTCCGAGCGGGATCGTATCGCGGGGCGCCTCCTGCGCATCGGAGCGGAGTCCGGGACCGGCCGTCGTTCGGGGAGGTTTCAGGCCGCGCCGGCGCTGCGTCGAGGAGCGCGTGCCGGAGTCCGGGACTCTGCCGGGTAACCGTCGAGCATGATGGTCGCGACCGCGCCGAGCGCACGGTCCCATGCCAGCGTCATGGCCGGAGTCCACGAGTCGCCGGCGATCTCGCTCATGGCGGCGATCATGCATTCCGCGACTGCCGTGTACATCGGCCGCGTGACGCCGAACCCGGCGTGCCGACGCCCCAGCGCATGCAGCGTCGTCGTCAGCCACTCGGCGTCGTCGACATGCTTCACCACCGACACGACTACGTTCCGCAACATCTCGGCCTGGGCGCGGCTGTCTCGGCCGAACATCGCACGGACCGTGGGATAGCGGTCGAACAGTATCTCGTAGAAGCGAACCGTGAGTCCCGAGTCGGGCAGGTCGACGAGGGCTAGGCTCTCTTCGAGCAGTTGCTTGTCCATGTGCGGACTTTGGTGGCTTGGCATTGCGGCTGGACTCGCGGCGCGGAAGGCAGAGGTAACAGTGGTCTCACACCGAAGTGCGCCCAGTGTGAGGTTCGGGATGCTTCGGTGTTTTCTCAGGTGTCCCAGTCGATCGAGCCGGCCATGTCCAGGAGCCGGCGTCGGCGCGCCTCCCCCGTTGCGCCCACCCAGGCGATGAGTCCGTAGACGTGCGCCCGGAAGTCCGGGTGGTCGTCATGATTCTGCGACGACGCCCCGTGGCGGCGCGCGTTGTGAAGCAGGGCCCTCAGGTTGTCGTAGTCGGATCTCGCGACCTGGGGTCGGTCGTTGACGACCAGGCCGGCAAGGCGTTGGCGCTGATGGCTGTACATGATCTGGACCTTGCCCGGGTGGACGGTGAAACGCTCGTCCTCGACGATCCGGAGCATCGTCCACAGCGCACGGTCGGCATTTATCGCGTCGCCGGAGATCGCGAGGTCGTCGCCGTACCGGGTGTAGCGGAGACCGTTGCGGCGGGCATAGCCGTTCAGGCGCCGGTCCAGCGGTCGCATCACGAGGTTGGCCAGATGCGGCGAGGTCGGCGCACCCTGAGGCAGGTGCCGGTCCCGTAGTAGCACCGCATGTTCGCGATCGAGTCCCTGAAGTTCGTCCACAGGTGTTGCCGTGGTGCACAATTCGGCGAGCAGGCGCGCGATGTGTGGCTGATAGCCGGCGTCCCGGAACACCGCACGGACACGCTGGACGGTGATGGTCTCGAAGCAGTGCCGTAGGTCGACGCGCACGACCGCGGGCCGGTCCGTGTGCGGCCAGGCGAAAGCAGCGGGCGATGACCCGGGCACGAAACCGCGGGCCGCCGGGTGTGCCGGGATGCGTTCGACCAGCCGTCTGAGCAGACGCCGCTGCGTTTCTCGCATCCGTGGCTTCGGAGCTTCGATGACGCGAACACCGTCGCGTTTCTCACGGCGCCAGATGCGGTAATGCCGCAGCGGAAGACGCGCGGTCCGCAACCACTGGCCCCGGTCGGCGAACCACTCGAGCTCCGGGACGGTGAAGTCGAGCCAGTGCGCGAACTGCTCCACATCGTAGAGATCGGGCAGATCGTCGAGCACTGCTCCCGTCGACTCCGGCTCGTGGAGCAGGATGGGCTGACCGACCGCGGGGGCCAGATGTGTCCATGGCAGCAGGGCCTCGATCATCACGCTCGCGGGATGGCGCGGTTCGTGTGGTGAGAGGTCGAAGATGCGTGCGGCCACGTCCGTGGTCACGTCAGCGGGCAGAACCGCCCGCAACGCGGTGAGCACCTCCGGCCACGTCCAGGCCGAATACGTCCGCGAAAACGCCGCAGCGACTTCGGCCGCCTCGTTCGCGTCCAGAAAAGGCTCGGTCACGGCGTCGTCGTGCGTCGGCGTGAGGGCTGTCGGTGATGAACGACGGGTGTGGTGACCAGAACTGTGATGCAGCGGCGCCGCGTGGCACGTGGAGCGTGCGGGCCGGCGTCGGACGCAGGAACCAGCCGTGAATTGCACCCAGGGGTTACCCCTGAGACGGATCGCGACGATCCACTCTCACCTCGCCCGTCGTTCATCAACCGACATGCTGCCACGGCGGTGGGACAACTCGGTGGAACGACGGGACGTGCGCGGGTCACCTGCGGCGGCTGCCGCTGGTGCAGTTGGCGAGAGTGCTTCGTGGACGGGCGGTGTGCGGCTCGTCAGTGGCCGCACTGCATCTGAGGAACCCCTGGGTTGGCGGATCTCGTGGATGCATTGGTGCTCGCGTCGCTCCCGCATCGACTGAACTGTGGTCGCTGAATGTCGTTCCCCGTCATCACGGCCACGGCGCGGCCCTTGAATTGATGACCTCGGTGCTCGGCGATACCGGAGTCCCGGCCTACCTGTGGGTTGTACGCGACAACGCACGGGCCGTGGCGTTCTACCGCAAACACGGCTTCCAACTCGACGGTGGCACACGCTACGACCCCGACTGGGACTGCCACGAAGTACGCATGACCACCACACAGGGATGAGAGACGAGACGCAACTCCCATCGAAAAGGTGGAAGAACGACGCTGAGCCACTCCTACAGCGTTCGCCGGCTTGGTAGGCGACTCTGGGCGCGCCGCCCCGGCAGGCAAGCCGTGGCATTCCGGGGCGTGAGTATTGGCGTTCGAACACCCGCCTCCTCCGCATCGCGGACGCAGAAGCGCAAGTTGACGACGAACGTCGACTTACGGCCCGAATCGCGATACGGCTGTGACGGGAGTTCACCACTGTCGACGGTTTACGCACAGTCGACGAGAATCGACGCCCAGTCGACGAAATCGACTGCACAGTCGACTATTTCGCGATCCCAGGCTTGTGGAAACTTCTCGAAATCGAACGAATGTTCCTGTACCTTGGAGTCATGCCAGAGCTCACCACCCTCCTCGATCAGCTCATCGAGACCGCACCGCCCGCCGACGACTCCACGGGCACAGCAACATTCGACGCGTTGAAAGTGCTGCGGTTGATCCGCAACGCCGTCGATCACCAGATCGTCACCCACACAGGACAACTCGACGAACTCGAAGTCGCACACAAGGCAGGTGGCACCACCCGGCAGCTCTTGATCGAGATGGGACACGCACCCGCCATCGCCTGCCGCATCATGCGCAGCGTCGACGGCCTACCCACGCTGCCCGCCCTGGCTCGTCACGCCACTGACGGACGCTTGTCGTCGGAAGTCGTCGACGCTATCGTCCGCGGGATGTCGCACATCGACAAACGCTGTCCCGACGGACTTTCCGAGAACGACAAGTGTTCCTACGAGATCGAACTCCTCGGCCAAGCACTCTCCGGCGCGACACCGGCACAAGTGCTTGAACACGCCCGCACCATCGCCAACACCCTTGCCGACGCCACCGACACCGCCATCCCCGCCGCCGACGACTCGTCGTTGAACACCGTCAACGTCCACACCACCGACGACTGCCGTATCGACATCCGCGCCGACCTCACCCAGGTCGTCGGCGAGAAGTTCCTGGCGATGATCGACGAACGTTCCTGCCCACGACCTGAACCCGACGGCGCCAACGACCGACGCACCGCCGAGCAACGCCGCGCCGACGCCTTCGAGTTGATCCTCGACCAAGCCGCGTTGGGTGCGGGCATTGACAGCATCGGCAGTCCCCGCATGCAGCTGTTGGTGACCATCCCCGCCGCCGGCGCCGATCCGGCAACCCTGCCGTGGACTGGATCCGTAAGCCAGGCAACCGCGAAACGACTGTTGTGCGACGGGTCGTTGACCGAGATCGTCCTCGACAGTGAGGGGGTTCCATTGCAGATGGGGCACGCCCGGCGGTTGTTCCCGGCGCACCTACGTAAAGCCGTGATCGTCAGAGATGGCTGCTGCATCAAATGTGGTGCGCCGCCATCGCATACGCAAGTCCACCACATCGAGCACTGGGCCGACGGTGGTTCCACCGACCTCGACAACGGGTGTCTGCTCTGCCAACGCTGCCACACCCAGGTCCACCATCACGGCTGGGACGTCGTGATGGGCTTCGACCGGCATCCCTGGCTCGTCCCACCCACAACGATCGACCCACAACGACGACCACTACCCGCCTACAACCGACGCACCATGCGACTCGACAACGCCGCCTGACACCCGCCGATCACACTTCGCGTAGCACCTTCCGCACCCGGCCGGCCCGGGACCGCGATCCGTCCCTTGACAACTCCATAGTGGGATAGTGAACGCCGAGAGTTAGAAGCTCGGCTCACTGGGTGCGAACGTGCAAGCGTCGCCCTGCTCGCTGAAGCGCGAGCGTTACGAAAGTTTCACAGTCTCGGTCGCCGGACCCTTCGTGGCTCGTCGCTTGCGCTCCTCGCACCTCAGGGAGCGGAGGGGTGGCGCTCGCCCCCGGGGGCAAGGGCATCGCCGTCGCTCCTCACACCTCAGGGAGCGGAGGGAGGGTTCGCTACAGCGCAACCCGTAGGAGCGCCCGCTTCTGTGCGTCTGCAGGTCAGGGACTTGCGCGTTCCTCAGTCTCAGGCCCCGACGTAGTCGGCGAGGTGCTCGCCGGTGAGCGTGGACCGGTCGGCGACGATGTCGGCCGGCGTGCCCTCGAAGACGATCCGGCCGCCGTCGTGTCCGGCGCCGGGGCCGAGGTCGATGATCCAGTCGGCGTGTGCCATGACGGCCTGGTGATGTTCGATGACGATCACCGACTTCCCGGAGTCGACGAGACGGTCGAGGAGTCCGAGGAGCTGTTCGACGTCGGCGAGGTGGAGGCCGGTCGTCGGCTCGTCGAGGATGTAGACGTCACCCTTCTCCCCCATGTGGCTGGCCAGCTTCAGTCGCTGACGTTCGCCACCCGACAGGGTCGTCAGCGGCTGGCCGACCTTGATGTAGCCGAGCCCGACGTCGACCATCCGATGCAGGATCTTGTGCGCTGCCGGTAGTTTGGCGTCCCCGTCGGCGAAGAAGTCCTCCGCCTGGGCGACCGACATCTCGAGCACCTCACTGATGTTGCGGCCGCCGAAGGTGTACTCGAGCACCTCGGCCTGGAATCGCTTGCCCTCGCACACCTCGCAGGGCGCGGCGACGCCGGCCATCATCGCGAGGTCGGAGTAGACGACGCCCGCGCCGTTGCAGTTGGGGCAAGCGCCCTCGGAGTTGGCGCTGAACAGTGCCGGCTTCACGCCGTTGGCCTTGGCGAAGGCCTTGCGGATCGGTTCGAGCAGACCGGTGTAGGTCGCCGGATTGGAACGCCTCGACCCCTTGATGGCGCTCTGGTCGATGGAGACGACCCCGTCTTCCTTGGCCACCGTCGAGTTGATCAGGGAACTCTTTCCGGAGCCGGCGACGCCGGTGAGCACGACGAGCACGCCGAGAGGGATGTCGACGTCGACATCGCGCAGGTTGTTCGCGTCGGCCCCACGGACCTCGAGATGTCCACTCGGCGTACGGACCTCGTCCTTGACGGCGGCGCGGTCCTCCAGGTGGCGCCCGGTGAGCGTGTCCGCGGCCCGCAGTTCCTCGACGGTGCCCTCGAAGACGATCTCGCCGCCGTCGGTGCCGGCGCCCGGACCGATGTCGACGACGCGGTCGGCGATAGCGATCACCTCGGGCTTGTGCTCGACCACGAGGACCGTGTTGCCCTTGTCGCGCAACGCCCGCAGCAGGTCGTTCATCCGGGTGATGTCGTGCGGGTGAAGGCCGATCGACGGCTCGTCGAAGACGTAGGTCACGTCGGTCAACGACGAACCCAGGTGACGGATCAGTTTGGTGCGCTGGGCCTCCCCACCGGACAGGGTGCCGGCCGGGCGTTCCAGCGACAGGTAGCCGAGACCGATGTCGACGAACGCGTCGAGATGATCGCGCAGCGCCGCGATCAGGGGTGCCACCGACGGGTCGTCGAGGTCGGCAACCCATTGGGCGAGATCGCTGATCTGCATCGCACACGCATCGGCGATGCTGATGCCCTTGATCTTCGACGACCGCGTTTCCGCCGTGAGGCGCGTGCCCTCACAGTCCGGGCACTTCGCGAAGGTGATCGCGCGGTCGACGAAGGCACGGATGTGCGGCTGCATCGCCTCACGGTCCTTGCTCAGCATCGACTTCTGGATCTTCGGGATCAGACCCTCGAAGGTGATGTTGATGCCCTCGACCTTGATCTTCGTGGGCTCTTTGTACAGCAGGTCGTTGAGCTGCTTCTTGGTGTACTTCGCGATCGGCTTGTCGGGGTCGAAGAAGCCGCAGCCCCGATAGATCCGGCCGTACCAGCCGTCCATCGTGTAACCGGGAATGGTCAGCGCGCCCTCGTTGAGAGATTTCGACGAGTCGTAGAGCGCGGTGAGGTCGAAGTCGGAGACGTCTCCACGACCCTCGCATCGCGGGCACATGCCGCCGGTGATGGAGAAGCTCCGGCGCTCCTTGACCTGCTGGCCGCCCTTCTCGATCGTCACCGCACCCGCCCCGCTGATCGAGGCGACGTTGAACGAGAACGCCTGCGGTGAGCCGATGTGCGGAGTTCCCAAGCGGCTGAACAGGATACGCAGCATCGCGTTGGCATCGGTGGCCGTACCCACGGTCGACCGGACGTTGGCACCCATGCGTTCCTGGTCGACGATGATCGCGGTCGTCAGACCTTCGAGGATGTCGACGTCCGGGCGAGCCATCGAGGGCATGAAACCCTGGACGAACGCGCTGTACGTCTCGTTGATGAGGCGCTGGGATTCCGCGGCGATCGTGCTGAAGACCAGGGAGCTCTTCCCGGAACCGGACACACCGGTGAACACCGTCAGCCGCCGTTTGGGCAGATCGACGCTGACGTCCTTGAGGTTGTTCTCACGTGCCCCGTGGACGCGGATGAGGTCATGCGTGTCGGCGGGGTGGACATCGGCACTCGGTGCGGCGCCGTCCTGCTCGGCGGACCGTGATGCGGATCGGGCAGGCCGGGCCGTGCGCGTTGCTGGGCTCATCGTCTCTCCATCAGGGCAACGACCACCGGTCGACGGTCGTCATGGTTCGGGGCACTCGTGTCGTTCCGGGGGTTCGGCTGCGCGGGAGGCGTCCGCGGACTCCCGGTCGATCTAACCAGGGTGGAGGGCACGGCCGCGGAGAGTTGTCCATCGACGGCGGCGACGAGTGCGTCCGAAGGCGGGAATCGACCGGGTCCGCACATTCTTCAGCCGGCCTGGTCGATACGGATGAGGTTGCCCGCCGGGTCACGGACGGCGGCGTCGCGCACGCCGTACGGCTGATCCATGGGTTCCTGCACGATGTCGACGCCACTGCCCTGCAGCTTCTCGAACAGGCCGTCGAGGTCGTCGGTCGCCAGCGTCAGGGCACCGTAGCTCCCCTTGGCGATCAGTTCGAGGATCGTCTGACGCTCGTCGTCGGTGATGCCGGGGTCGGCGGCCGGCGGATGCAGGACGATCGACGTACCCGGCTGTCCGGGCGGGCCGACGGTCAGCCACCGCATGCCGTCGTATCCGACGTCCTTGCGGAGTTCGAAACCGAGGAGGTCGCGGTAAAAGGAGAGGGCCGCCTCGCCGTCGGTGTGTGGAAGGAAGGTGTACTGGATCGTGATGTTCATGGGATCAGGCTAGGCAGTCTCATCCACGCTGTGCTTCTCGATTCCTGATCGGTCTGGTGATGTTCTTCGCCAGGCACGCCGGTATCCCGTCCGTCGCATCGGCCGACTGTTCGCGGTACACAGTCGGCGGGACCCCGACGAGTTCGGTGAACCGGGTGCTGAAGGTGCCCAGCGAGGAACAGCCGACCTCGAAACAGACCTCGGTGACGCTCAGGTCCCCGCGCCGGAGCAGGGTCATGGCGCGTTCGATACGACGAGTCATCAAGTACGAGTAAGGCGATTCACCGTAGGTCTGACGGAACTTCCGACTCAGGTGACCCGCCGACATGTTCGCCCCGCGCGCGAGCGCCTCGACGTCGAGCGGTTGCGCGTACTCGCGATCGATGCGGTCGCGGACCTGACGCAGCAGGGTCAGATCGCGCAGGCGCTGATCGGAATCGGTTCGCGGCACGAGTCGATCGTAGTGCCCTGACGATCTGCTGCGCAGACGGTTCAGACCTCGAGTACTGCGGCGATGTCGGCGCCGAGTGCGTCGAGACGATGGGCGGCCTCCGCACGGGGTACGACGCCGTCCGGGCAGTCGAGCACGACCTCCAGGTAGCACTTCAGCTTGGGTTCGGTGCCCGAGGGACGGACGACGACGCGGTCGTCGGCTGCGGTCCGCAGCAAGATGCCGTCCGTCGGCGGCAGGTCGGCCGATCCGTGTGCGAGGTCCAGTTTCTCCACCACCGGCGACCCGGCGAGGTGATCGATGGACGTGGACCGAAGGCGCCCCATCATCTTGCCGATGAGGGCGGTGTCCTCGACGCGGATCGTCATCGGTGCGGTGGCGTGCAGGCCGTGGCGGCGCGCCAGGCGATCGAGTTCGTCGGTGAGCGTACGGCCATCGCGGGCCAGTTCCTCGACCAGCGAGATCACCCGGACCATCGCACCGATGCCGTCCTTGTCGCGGACCGTGTCGGGGTCGGTGCAGTACCCGATCGCCTCCTCGTAGCCGAAGCGCAGGCCGGGCGTGCGGGCGATCCACTTGAACCCGGTGAGCGTCGCCGCGAACCGCAGTCCGTGATCCGCGGCGATACGGCCCAGCATCCGGCTCGACACGATCGAACTCGCCAGGGTGTCGCCGGGCCGGGTCGAGTCACGCGCCGCCTGCTCCCCCAGCAACCCGCCGATCTCGTCACCCGTCAGCTGCCGCCAGTGCCCGTCGGGACCGGGTGTGGCGACCGAGCATCGGTCGGCGTCGGGGTCCAAGGCGATCACGACGTCGGCGTCGACGTCGCTGGCGAGAGCCAGCGCGAGATCGAGTGCGCCGGGTTCCTCCGGGTTGGGAAACGGCACCGTCGGGAAGTCCGGGTCGGGATCCGACTGCGCCGACACGACATGCATGTCGCCGATTCCCGCGGCCCGCAACACATCTCGGGCAACCGAGCCGCCGACCCCGTGCAGCGGGGTCAAGACGACGCGCACCGGTGACAGATCGGGGTCGGTCCGTAACCCTGCGGTGCGCTCGATGTAGGTGCGGACGACCTCGTCGTCGAGGTGGATCACCGCCGCGGGATCACGCGGCACCTCGTCGGCGGGCGGCGCCTGCGCGATCCGGTCCGCGATGTCGGCGTCGGCGGGCGAGATGATCTGGACTCCCCGGCCCGCATCGTCGGTGGCGCGGCCACCCAGGTAGACCTTGTAGCCGTTGTCGGCCGGCGGGTTGTGCGAGGCGGTGATCATCACCCCGGCGTCGCAGCCCAGCGATCGCGTCGCGTGGGCGGTCACCGGGGTCGGCAGCCGAGGCGGCAGCGCGAAGACGGTGAACCCCTGCGCGGCAAGCACATCGGTCGCCACGTCGAAGAACTCGGCGGATCCGTGCCGGGCGTCGCACCCGACCACGACGCGCGCGTCGGGACCGACCGTGTCGAGCAGATACCGGGCGAGCCCGGCAGTCGCCCGAGTGACGACGGCGACGTTCATCCGCGACTCGCCCGCCCCGACCTCACCGCGCAGGCCCGCGGTCCCGAAGGTCAGCGGCCCGCCGAAGCGTGACGCGAGTTCCTCGGCGGCAGCGTCGTCGCCGGCCTCGGCTGCGTCGATCAGTTCGGTGAGCGTGGCTCGGGTCGACGGATCGGGATCGTGGTCTCGCCAGTGTCGTGCGGTCTCGATCGTCGTCACCGGATGCGGCGGCCGGGCTCGACGCGGTCGCCCAACGCGACGCGGGCGCCACGCAGGATCTGGGTGTCCATTCCGACGAGCGTGATCTTGTCCGTGGGTACCGGGCGCGTCCGGGGGTGCCCGCCGATCACCGCATTCGGGCCGACGCGAACCCGTTCGTCGAGCACCGACCATGCGACCGAGGCGCCGGCGCCGACGACGGCGTCGGCGAAGACCACCGAATCGGCCACCACCGCGCCCTTCTCCACGACCACCCCCGGTCCGAGGACACTGCGCCGGACAGTTCCCAGCACGTGGGCGCCGCCGCTGACCAGACTGTCCTCGACGACCGCCCCGGCCTCGATACGCGCGGCCGGCCGTTGCGGTTGATTGGTGAGGATCGGCCGGTCGCTGCGAAAGACGTCGATCGACCCCGAGATGAGGTCGCGATGTGCCTGGAGGTAGGTCTCCGGACGACCGGCATCGATCCAGTAGCCCGGCATCGCATGGGCGACCGTCTTGCCGCGGTCGACGAACCAGGGCAACAGATGCTCGCCGAAGTCGCCCAGTCCGGTGTCGTCCTTCGGCGAACCCTCCGTCGTCCGCCTCTCGAGATACTCCAGTCCTTCGATGAGAGCGGCCGGGTCGTAGACGAAGATCTCGGTCGCGATCGTGCGGGTGGTGGCGCGCTCGGGCTTGTAGCGGAACTCGCGGACCGTCCCGTCGCGGCGGGTCTTGACGGTGGCGTGCTGGGCGGCCTCGTCGAGCGGGCAGGTGGTGGTGACGACGGTGCACTCGGCCCCGTGCCGGCGATGGGTCTCGATGGCATCGCGGAAGTCGAAGTCGTAGACGTGGTCGGCGCTCATGACGATGACCTCGGCCGGAGCGTGGGCGGCGATGCGACCGCGGATGCGGTACAGCAGGTCGGCGTTACCGGTGGCGAATCCGTCTTCGGTCTCCGCGGCGTCGGTCTGTTCCGGTGTCACGACGCGTAGCCCGCCGCTCGTGCGGTCCAGGTCCCAGGGACGTCCGCCCGCCACGATCTGCGTGATGGTCTCGGCCTCGTACTGCACGCACAGCCACACATCGTCGATGTGACTGTGATGCAGATTGGACAGCGGAAAGTCGATCAGCTGATAGTTGCCCGCGAACGGCAACGCGGGTTTCGCGCGCCGGTCGGTCAGCACCTCCATCCGCGAACCACGTCCACCGGCCTGCACGATCGCGAGAACCTCCGAATAACGCATCACCCCAGTCTGCCGCACGCCGCCGGGTTTGCCGGGATAGCGCGCCCGTGGAGCTGTCGGTGGCATGCTCTATCACGAGGCCCGCGGGCCGGTCTGATGAGGGAGGTACGCCGTGACCCGCATTCGCCGGGCCGAGCACGCGACGAAGGAGCGTGTCGAGGTCGACTGTCTCGTCGTCGGCGGTGGGATCGTCGGTCTAGCCGTGGCACGATCGTTCGCCCTGCAAGGGCGCGAGGTCGTCGTCTTGGAGGCTGGGGATTCCGTTGGCGCGCAAACGACGTCGCGCAGTTCGGAGGTCATCCACGCCGGCATCTACTATCCCGAGGGCAGCCTGAAGGCGAGGTTGTGCGTCGAGGGCCGGGAACGGTTGACGCGCTTCTGCGATGAGCACGACGTGTCGTGGGCGCGGCCGGGCAAGCTGATCGTCGCCACCGACGACACCCAGCGCGATCGACTGGACGGGATACTCCGGCGCGGACTGGCCAACGGCGTCGCCGACCTCCGGCGGGTCGGCGTCGACGAACTGCGCGACCGCGAACCAGAGGTCCACGGCGTGGCGGCGCTGTTGTCTCCGTCGACCGGGATCGTCGACGTCGACGGTGTGGTTCGTGCGCTGCGGCGGGACCTCGAGGCACTCGGCGGAGCGATCGCGTTGCGCAGCACCGTGATCGGCGGTCGGGTCGATCCGGGCGGTGTCACCGTGCAGACGCGCGACGGTGAGGTGGCCGCGGCCCGGACACTGGTCAACTGCGCCGGTATCGGTGCATGGCAGGTGGCTCGGAGCCTGATGGGATTCGACGGCCCGATCCCGCCGCGCTTTCTCGCCAAGGGCAACTACTTCGGACTGTCCGGCGTACGAGCGCCGTTCCGGCACCTCGTGTATCCGGTACCCGCCGACGGCGGGTTGGGCGTGCACTTCACGATGGACCTCGCCGGCGCCACGCGATTCGGCCCCGACGTCGAATGGTTGACCGTGCCCGCCGAACGGGCGGTTGCCGAGGCCGAACTCGATTACGCGGTCGACGAAGCCCGCACCGACGCGTTCGAATGCGCCATACGCAGTTATTGGCCGGGACTACCCACGGGCGCACTGGTTCCTGCCTATGCGGGGATCCGGCCGAAGGTCGCGGGACCCGGCAGTGCTCCCGGCGACTTCGAGATCCGCGGCCCTGAAACACACGGGATCGCCGGGCTGGTCAACCTGTTCGGTATCGAGTCACCGGGCATCACGTCGTCACTGGCGATCGCCGACCACGTGGTCGGTCTGGTCACGCCCCCGACGACGTGACCAGACCGACCGGCCGACCTCAGCCCTGCTGTGCCCCGGCCTCTTTCGGATGGTGCTGGTAGGCGGCGCTCGCCTTCTCGCGGACCTTCATGGCCTGGATCGCGTCGTGGTGGCGTCGTGCGTGGTACGCCAGCGGAAAGTAGGTCAGGCGTTCGGGAAGTGTGCGGTAGGCGAACCGGAGATTGCGATGGATTCGCTCGAGGTGTCGCTGCTCGGCATCGGTCCAGGTGAGGCCGAGGATCTCGCGCACGCGCGGATCCATGACACCGACGGTGGTCAGGTAGTTGAAGTTCTGGAACGGCACCGATGCGGTGGCGGCCGCCTTCTTGGCAGCGGGACGCAACGGCCTGGGCACCGACTTCGGGATGACCGGCGCCGCACGCATCTGACCGATCAGTTCCAGCGCGACCGGGTGCCGGACCAGCTTGTTCTCGATGAAGTCGTCGAAGTACTCGTCGAACTCTTCCAAGGTCTCGGGGTAGTCCTTCATCGGCACCTGGACGATCTTCGCGATCCGCCGGTTGTCGCGCAGGAGTTCCTTGCGCTCGTCGAGGGTGAAGTGACGGCCCAGCACCAGCGGCGCGGCGGTCTTGATGGTCGGCAGCGCGGTGGCGATCACCCAGGCATAGGCCTCCGGGTTGAGCGCACTGATGTGCTTGCCCTCGGAATTGCGCATCTGCAGCGGTTGGTGCAACTTCCGGAGTCGCTTGCCCTCCTCCAGCGCTTCCTGCCCGCCGTAGGTCCAGCGCAGCACCGAATCGGCGGATCGGATCGCACGGCCGACGGGGTCGGTGCGGAAGACCGAGTACTTGTCGACGACGTCGCCGATGACCGGGTGCATCACCTGCATCACGAACGCCGCCCCGTTGATCGGGAGGAACGTGTACATACCCGTGAGCTTGGCGGTCAGCGAGTCCGGCGGGATCAGCTCGATCTCGTCGTCGCGATGGTTGAGCAGAGGCTCACCCGTCACGACGTCACTGGTTACGGGTTCGGTCACTGTCCGTTCTTCGTGTACCGCGGTCATGGTGGCCCCCAACATCGGCTCGGAAACAAAGCTAATTCGACAACATTCGTAGTCAGATTAGCGCAGGCGTTCTCGAAAACCCACCGTTTGCCGGATTTCGGGCGCTTCGACGCCGAAGGCCGCTGTCAGGAGTCGGGACCGATGACCACGGTTCGCGAGGTGAGTTCGCGGTGGCGGACCGTGAAGATCCGCGTGCCCTTCTTACGTCCGACCCGGATCTCGCTGAGGTCGAGGCCGGCCGCCGTCAGGCGCGCGTGGGTGGCGTCGACGTCGACCGACCGCCATGCGACGCCCCAGAGCGAGACCGGCGACGAGGGCACCGGGTCGGCCGCCGGGCGAGGCGCCGCCACGACCTCGACGATCAGGTCGCCCCGCCGGAAGAACAACTGGCGGGCGTCCTGCCCGATCGGCTGGTCGAGCCGGAAATCGAGATCGAAGGTGCCGGCGAACAGGGCGACGGCGACATCCCGGTTGTCGCAGGTGAAGACCAGGTGGTCGAGACCGGTGAGGTCGCCGCCCGGGTCGGCCCCGCGGTCGGGACGCTCGGCTATCCCGACCGCGGAGGTGTCACCGAGTGCGCCGAGGGCCGAATCGGCGAGCGGATGACCGCGTCGGCCGAGCAGCCGCCGGGTCGCCGGGACGTCGTCGACGGTGAAGTAGACGTCGTGGGTGTCGGATCCGCCGGCGCGTGGCCGCAGCGAGAGCACGACGTTGCCGACGCCCACGGCTCGACGGCCGTCGGCGCCGGCACCGACCTCGCGTCCGAGCAGCCGCTCATAGGTCTCGGCGGCCGACGGCAGATCGTCGCTTGCGAGGTCGACGAGGGCGTGCGGGCCGGCGGGGAGGTTCGTCACCGCTTCTTCTTACCCTTTCGACGCGCCGTGGGCGGCGGGACCCGTCGATGGATCAATTGCGCGGAGCTCGTGATATGCCATGCGCCGCACGAACACTCGTAGTACCGAAGTTCTGACGCGGTACCGACCAGGTGCCGACGCAGCCGATCGATGCCCTCACGCGCGTCGGCGGGCGAGGCGAACGGCAACTTGTCGGGCGTCGGGCACGCGGGGTAGTCGACTCCGGAGCGGCGCGGGCGGCGCGGTTGATCACGAAACGCGGTGCGTGCCTCGATCTCGCGATAGAACGCTTCGAGATCGTCGTCGGAGAAGGGCACCCGTCGATTATCCCCCTGTGGCGCGGGTCCATCGCGCCGGGCGGCCCGGGTCGCGCGCGGTCTCTCGGGTCAGCGGGCCATCCACAGCCGCCGGCGGATGACCTCACGCATACGACGCAGCTCCGAGTCCGTCAACGCCGACGGCGGGTCGGTGTCGACCAGGCGGTCGACCTCCGAGAAGAAGTCCCGATCCGTGAGACCGAACTGCTCGCCGATCTGTCGGGAGGAGCCCCCTCCCAAGGAGTACCAATTCGTCTCGAACTGGATCATCTGCTGCTGCTTGCTGTCCATGAAAGCCACCGAATCTGCGTTTTCGACCGAGAACCTGAACGTTCGCCGCGGAGCCATCCGACTTCGGCCCCCGCGTGACGCACGTCACCGACGTCGTCATTTCTACACCTGTCGACCGACAGATGACAGCGGGTGGCCCAGGCTGATTCCAAAGGTGTCTCAAACGTTCATCGCGCGTTCGAGAAGACCCCGAGACGAACCTCAGACGGCGACACGATCGGGGCTCGCCGCCCGCGCCTCGCGCCTGTTCGCGCGGATGCTGCTCGCGAGGGAGGCGCCGATGAACGCCACGCCGACGAGCCCGGTGATCACCTCGTTGATCTCGACCTCGATGCTGATCAGCAAGATCGCGGCCAGCGCGCCGATCGCCCAGTGCGCGCCGTGCTCGAGGTAGCGGTACTCCCCCAGCGTGCCCTTGCGAACGAGGTAGATCGTGATGGACCGGACAAACATCGCGCCGATGAAACCGAGCCCGAGCGCGATGATGATCGGGTCCGAGGTGATGGCGAACGCGCCGATCACCCCGTCGAAGGAGAACGAGGCGTCCAGCAGCTCCAGGTAGAGGAAGAGGAAGAACCCGGCCTTGCCGGTGGCGACGGTGACCGGGTGCGGACCGTCCCGTCCCGTATCGGGCTCCATGAACAGCGAACTCAATCCGTCGACGGTGATGTAGGTGACCATGCCGAGGAGGCCGGCGATCAGGACCGTCGCGCGGCTCTCGTCGGGCGCCAGGAACTCGGCGGTGACCACCAGTGCCAATGCGGCGAGCACGACGGCGAGTTGGTCCAGCTTGCCGAGGGTGGCCAGTGGCCGCTCGAGCCACGTGAGCCACGTCAGCGACCGCTCGGTCAGTACGAAGTTGAGGAACAGCAGAAGGAGGAACATCCCGCCGAACGCCGCGATCTGCGGGTGCGCCTCGGTGAGGATGGTCTCGTAACTGGGCTGTCCGTCGGCGAAGTGGGTCTGGCCCTCGGGCGGCGGGTTCATGGCCAGCTCGAGCGCCTCGACGGGATTGAGGTTCCCGGTGATCCAGACGATCACGAGCGGGAACAGCAGGCGCATCCCGAAGACCGCGATGAGGACGCCGACGGTGAGGAACATGCGCTGCCAGAACGCGCTCATCCGCTCCAGGATGGTCGCGTTGATGACCGCGTTGTCGAACGACAGCGACACCTCGAGGACGCCGAGGATGGCGCAGAGCGCGAGTCCGGTCCAGCCGAGGTAGAGGTAGGCGACGACCAGCGCCACCAGGGTGACGACCAGGGACGGTGCGAAGATGCGCGCGATCATCGCAACTTCTCGGCTTCCCGGGCGAGATCCAGCAGGGTGTCGGTGAGGCCGGCGAGCACGTCGTGGTCGGCGCGTTCGGCCACGGCCGTGCCGAGGTCCTCGGCGGCACACCGGAGGGCGAACATCCGGTCGCCGAAGTCGGCGGCCTCGGCCGCGGAGAGGATGACCGCGTCGTCGGGAATGGATGTGCCCTCGAGCAGCGTTCTCTGCTCGTAGGCCCGCTGCCTGCACGAACGCTTGCAGTATTTCCGACGGCGCCCCAGCTCGGAGTCGACCATCGCGCGACCGCACCATGCGCAGGCGTACGGCCGACGGCGGCGCGAAACGCCGGGTCCGACACCCGGCGATGCGCCGTTCTCCACCCGGTGCGAAGTGCCTGGTTCCACACCGAGACCGTACCGCTTACGGTCCCACTGACGGCGCTGGGCAACACGGGTCGTCGCCGGTGACGAACCTGCGCGGGAAAGCGCGTAGAATATTCCTGTTGACGACCCGAAAGTCGTGCGCAGCGTTGCGCGCGAACCAGGAATGCAACAGAGATCTCCCGGCAGACCGGGAGATCCGACGAAGTTGAGAGGAACCCTTCATGGCAGATCGAGTACTTCGGGGTAGCCGCCTCGGCGCGGTGAGCTACGAGACCGATCGAGACCACGACCTCGCGCCACGACGCATCGTCCAGTACCGCACCGACAACGGCGAGATCTTCGACGTGCCGTTCGCCGACGACGCGGAGGTCCCGTCGAAGTGGCCGTGCAAGAACGGCATGGAAGGCACCATCCTCGAAGGCGCCGAGCCCGAGGAGAAGAAGGGCAAGCCGCCACGCACCCACTGGGACATGCTCCTCGAACGTCGCAGTGAGGAAGAGCTCGAAGTGCTGCTCAACGAGCGCCTCGACCTCCTCAAGCAGCGACGCAAGGGCATCACCAACTGACATAGCGGGTGCCTGACGCCCCGATACGAACAGACCCGGCAGGATCACCTGCCGGGTCTGTTCGTCTGCACACAAGGGTCAGCGCGTCCGGAGGAGCCCCCAGCGCTCGAGCCGGCTCTGGACTCCCCAGCGGGCGACCATCGTGAACGCCTCGGACATGACCCCGCCGCTCATCTTCGAGACGCCGATCTCGCGTTCGGTGAACGTGATCGGCACCTCCCGGACGTCGAATCCGGCACGCACGGTTCGCCAGGCGAGATCGATCTGGAAGCAGTATCCGGCGGACTCGACGGTGTCGAGCTGGATCTTCTCCAGAACGATGCGGCGGTAGGCGCGGAAACCGGCGGTGATGTCGTGCACCCCCGCCCCGAGGGCGAGTCGTGCGTACGTGTTGGCCCCACGGGAGAGGAACTCTCGGCGCTTGGGCCAGTTCACGAGTCTGCCGCCGGGGACGTACCGGGATCCGATCGCCAGATCCGCGCCGTCGTTGATGGCGTCGAAGAGTCGATGCAGCTGTTCGGGTGCGTGGCTGCCGTCGGCGTCCATCTCGACGATGACGGCGTAGTCGCGGTCGAGTCCCCACGCGAAGCCGGCGAGATAGGCCTTGCCCAGGCCGTCCTTGTCGACGCGGTGCATCACGTGCACGCGCGTGGTCTCGTCGGCGCGGGCGAGTTCGTCGGCGACGTCGCCCGTACCGTCCGGGCTCGAGTCGTCGACGACGAGAACGTGCGCCCCCGGCAGCACGTCCTGCAGACGTCCGATGATCAGCGGCAGGTTGTCGCGTTCGTTGAACGTCGGCACGACGACCAGTGCGCCCGTGCCGTCGGCGCCGACCACGCGTTGCGGCGCGTCGTCGGGCCGCCGCTGCCCTGCCGTGGCGTCAATCCCCGATGCCATCGAGCTCCTTCGTGTCACCGGTCGCCCGTGCGGCGACCCTGCGTGGCCTGAGTGAGAACCTAGTACGCGAGCGCAGCGCAAACAAAAGTCCGGCCACCGCCGCGATGATCGCCAGCACCTCCGGCCACGGGCCCAGGCGGGTCGCGAGGGTCATGTCGTCGTGCAGCGGAAGACGTCCGGTCAGGACGTCGGAGGTGAACACGCCGGACTGTCGGCTGATGGATCCGTCGGGCTCGATGACCGCGCTCACCCCGCTGGTGGCCGCGACGACGACGGCACGTCCGTGTTCGACGGCGCGGACCTGTGACATGGCCAACTGCTGGTAGGTCATCTCGGTCCGGCCGAAGGTCGCGTTGTTGGTGGGCACGAAGAGCATCTGGGCGCCCTCACGCACGGACTGTCGCGCGGCCCGGTCGAAGGCGACCTCCCAGCAGGTCGCGACCCCGACGGTCACCGTCCCGGAGCGACCGGGCACGTCGACCACGGTGGGTCCGGTGCCGGGGCGGAAATCCCCGGCCATGTCGGCATAAGACGAGAACAGACGGAAGAACGGCCGCCACGGGAGGTACTCACCGAACGGCTGGACGATGTGCTTGTCGTAGCGGGCGACCGGACCCCGCGCGCCGTCCCAGACGAGCACCGAGTTGGTGGGCCGCCCGTCGGGGTTGCGGATGAGGGTTCCCACCAGGATGGGTGCGTCGACGGCCTCGGAGGCGGCGGTGATCTCGGCCGCGGCGTCCGCGTTGTCCAGAGGTGAGATGTCCGAGGCGTTCTCCGGCCAGAGGACGAAGTCGGGTTGCTCGGTCTGTCCGGAGTCGATCGCCCCGCCGTAGGCCATCGTGGTGCGTACGTGATTGTCGAGGACGGCGCGGCGCTGGGCGTTGAAGTCCAGGCCGAGGCGCGGGACATTCCCCTGGACGGCGCCGATGCGCGCCGAGGTGGTGGCGATGTTCCGGTCGAGGCTGGCGGGGGTCGCCGCGATCGCCGCGATCGGGGCGAGCAACGCGATGGCGACCGCGGTGGTGGCGATGCGCACCACGCCCGAGGAACGTTCGGGGAGAACCGGGCCGTCGGAATCCGGGATCGGGGTCCAGGTCATGCCGGTGCTGGTGCGCCGGTAGGCGCGGACGAGGACCACGAGCAGCCAGGCGACCGAGGAGCCGAACAGCGCGACGCCTGCCGACAGTCCCGGCGCGCCGAGCACCGAGGCCAGCGGCAGCAGCGGACCGTCGACCTGACTGAAAGCTGTTCGTCCCCAGGGGAAACCGCCGAACGGAAAGGCAGAGCGCAGTGCCTCCACGAGCACCCAGGACACCGTGAACCACACCGGCGGCACGGGCAACCGCATCGTGACGGTGGCGATCGCGCCGAACAGCGCCAGGTAGCCGGCGAGTATCGCGGCCAGCGCCAGCCACGGGAGGGGGCCGACGTAGACGCCGATCCACGGGAGCAGCGGCACGAAGAACGCCAGGCCGAAGACGAAACCGACCCAGGCGCCCGTGCGCGCGCGGGGCGCGCCGACAAAGAGTGCGGCGAACAGGAGGCCGAGTCCCAGGACCGCGAGGAACCACCAGTTACGCGGCGGGAAGGCAGCCCACATCGCGATGCCCGCGGCCGCGGCGGTTGCGGTGCGTGCGAGCCAGGACCGCGAGACCCGCGGCGGGCTCACCCGGCGTCCCGGTCGTACAGGGTCCGGCCCCGGTGCACGGTGCGCACACACCGCGGGAGCACGGCCCCCGGCGAGACGTCCGGCAGCGCCGGGACCCGGGAGCGCGGGTCGGTCGACCACCGCTGGACCTTCTCGTGGGATCCGGCGACGACGAGTTCGTCGACCTCCCAGACGGCGTAGCTCGCCGGAGCGCCGGGCGTGAGGGTCCCGGTGACGCCGTCGTTGACTCCCCCGGCACGCCAGCCGCCCCGGGTCGTCGCGGCGAACGCACCGCGCGCCGAGATCGCGTTGGTCGGCTGATGATGGTGCACGGCGGCCCGGATCGTCGACCACGGGTCGATGGCCGTGACCGGTGCATCCGACGAGAACGAGAGGGCCACACCGGTTTTGGCCAGCATCGCGAAGTCGTTGAGCGTGGCCGCGCGGCTCGACCCGAGACGCGCGTCGTACAGATCACCCGGCCCGCCCCATTCGGCGTCGAACAGCGGTTGCATGCTGGCGATGACGCCGCAGCGAGCGAGGACCTCGGCGTCGGCGGCCGTGACCATCTCGGCGTGTTCGAGCCGGTGGGCGCAACGCGCGAGCGCGGGCGTGCCGAGTTCGTCGGCGAGTTCGGCGAGTGCTCCGACGACCGCATTGGTCGCGGCGTCGCCGATGACGTGGAAGCCCGCCTGGATGCCCGCGATCGTGCAGGCGCGCAGGTGGCCGCGGATCTGCTCGGCGTCGAGGTAGCTGATCCCGCGGGTGTGCGGGTCGTCGGTGTAGGGCTCGGAGAGCCACGCGGTGTGGGAGCCGATGGCACCGTCGATGAACAGGTCGCCGCCGAGCGCGTCGGCCCGGGTGATCGACATCAGTTCGCGCGCGTGATCGGCGTCGGTGACCGCCTGTCCCCAGTAGCGCCGGATCTCGACGGGATGGTCGAGTTCGGCGAGGGCCAGGAAATCGTCCATGCCGCTGATGTCGGGTCCGCCGTTCTCGTGGACGGCGACCACACCGTGGGCGGCGGCCACGTCCAGCGCGCGACGCTGGGCACGTTCACGGTGTGCGGCGGTCACCAGGAGCCGCGCCGCTCCCCGGACGAGGTGGTGGGCTTCGGCGACCAGCGGCTCCTCCGGGTGGTAGCCGACGGCGTCGGCCAGATCCGGGATCAGGCGTCGCAGCGCGGTGGACGCCACGGCCGAGTGCTCGTCGATCCGGGCGAGGTAGGCCGGTCTCGTCCCGACCACGGCGTCGAGCTCGCTGGTCGTCGGGAACCGGCCGTCGTCTGGTTCGGCCCCCGCCCAGGTCGAGTCGTCCCAGCCGAGACCCCAGATGAGGTCGCCGGCGTCGTGGGCGGACTCGGCGGCCACGGCCTCCTCCACCAACCGCAGACAATGCGTGCGGCTCGACGCCTCGTTCAGGGTCAGACCGTCGAGGCCGAGTCCGGTGGAGGTCAGGTGCACGTGGGAGTCGACGAAGCCGGGACTGACGAAGAGTCCGCCGAGATCGATCACCTCGGCGTCGGGATGAAGCGCGCGGCCGACGTCGTCGGTTCCGACCCACACGACGATTCCGTCGGTGACGGCCATCGCGGTCGCGTCGGGGGCTGTCGGTGAGTACACGGCGCCGCCGAGGAGCAGTTGGGTTGCCACGATCGTTCAGTCTGCCTTGCCGTCGGTGGAGGGTGGCGAGGGGTCCGGGTGCGCGTGTGTCGGCACGGCGGGCGGTGCCGACACGTTCCAAGCGCAGATCAGGACGGGTTCAGTGACCCTGCGGCAGGCCTCGGGTCCCGAACGGTGTCGAGGTGGACCCCGGCTCGGGGGTGTCGGATTCCACGACGGAACCCTCGACGACGGTTGCGCCACGCCCCGGGCCGTAGACACCGGTGGCATACACCCCGGCCCGGTCCATGGCGGTCGCGACCCGACGCGCGCCGACCGCGGCGACGACCGGTCGCATCACACGGCGCATCGGCGGGAACAGCAGCAGGGTCCCGGCCACGGTGGACACGACACCCGGGATGACCAGCAGAAGAGTCGACACGGCGACGAGCGCGGTGTCGGCGAGCGGGGCGCGGGCATCCACCTCGTTCCGGGACGCGCGGCGCAACTCCCCGAAGACCTTGCGGCCCTGCCAGCGCAGGACCACGACTCCGAGGACGACGGCGGCGAGACTGATGAGCACCGCCCAGCCGAATCCGAGGGTCATGACCATCGCGACGAATGCGGCGATCTCCAGAACGGCGTAGGCCGCGAACCAGCGGAGTGCCATGGTGCTTCACCTGTCCTTCGGTGCCGTCCGGCACCCGTTGACGTCAGGGTCTGCACCGGTAACGAACGACGAGGCGATTTTTCTCCCGAGGGGTGGTTTCGACAAGCTCAACCAGCGGAAGGCGGCTCAGCCGGCACCGGAAACGAGCTCAGCCGGCACCGGAAGGAGGCTCAGCCGGCACAGGGAACGAACTCAGCCGGCAGAGACGTCCTCGCCGCGGCCCTCGATGTCGCCCTCGGTCTGCAGGTAGACGTTGCGCAGGGCGTCGAGCAGCTCGGCCGGGGGTTCGCGCCACATATCGCGCTCGACGGCCTCGAGCAGCCGTTCGGCGATACCGTGCAGCGCCCAGGGGTTGGACTGCTGCATGAACTGCTGGTTGGTCTCGTCCAGGACATAGGACTCGGTGAGCTTCTCGTACATCCAGTCGGCGACGACGTCGGTGGTCGCGTCGTAGCCGAAGAGGTAGTCGACCGTCGCCGCCATCTCGAAGGCGCCCTTGTACCCGTGCCGCTGCATCGCCGAGATCCAACGCGGATTGACGACGCGGGCGCGGAACACACGACTGGTCTCCTCCGACAGCGTCCGGGTGCGGACGGAGTCGGGCCGGGTGCTGTCTCCGATGTACGCCTCGGGCGACTTGCCGGTGAGTGCGCGCACCGTTGCCACCATGCCGCCGTGGTACTGGAAGTAGTCATCGGAGTCGGCGATGTCGTGCTCGCGGGTGTCGGTGTTCTTCGCCGCCACGGCGATCCGCTTGTAGGCGGCGCGCATGTCGTCGACCGCGGGCACACCGTCGAGGTCACGTCCGTAGGCGTAACCGCCCCACTCGGTGTAGACCCGTGCCAGGTCCTCGTCGCTGCGCCAGTCCCGGGAGTCGATGAGCTGCAGGATCCCGGCGCCGTAGGTGCCGGGCTTGGATCCGAACACGCGCGTCACGGCGCGTCGCCGGTCGCCGTGGTCGGACATCGAGGCGCGCACATGGGCGGCGACGAAGTTCTGCTCGTCGGACTCGTCCTCGGCCGCCGCGGCGAGCGCGACCGCGTCGTCGAGCATCGTGACGACGTGCGGGAAGGCGTCCCGGAAGAAGCCGGAGATGCGGACTGTCACATCGATGCGGGGGCGGCCCAGTTCCTCGAGGCCGATCAGCTCCAGCGAGGAGACGCGCCGGGACATCTCGTCCCACACGGGCATGACCCCGAGCAGCGCGAGCACCTCGGCGACGTCGTCACCGGACGTGCGCATCGCGCTGGTGCCCCACACCGAGAGGCCCACCGATGCGGGGTACTCGCCGTGATCGGTGAGGTAGCGCTCGAGCAGCGAGTCGGCCATCGCCCGGCCGGTCTCCCACGCCAGCCGCGAGGGCACCGCCTTCGGGTCCACGGAGTAGAAGTTGCGTCCGGTGGGCAGCACGTTGATCAGGCCGCGCAGCGGGGAGCCGCTCGGTCCGGCCGGGATGAACCCACCGTCCAGGGCGTGCAGCACGCGCGGGACCTCGCCGGTCGTCTGACGCAGGCGCGGCACGACCTCGGTGGCCGCGAACGTGAGCACGTCCCCGACCGCCACGGGTAGTCCCGCAGTGGCCGCGGCGACGGATGCCGCCGACCAGTCGTCCTTGGCGCACGCGGCGACGAGTTCGCGGGCCTGGGCCTCCACGGCGTCGACGGAACTCCGCTCGGCCGAGCCGTCCTCGACGAGGCCGAGGGCCTCGCGCAGGCCGGGCAGGGCCGACGTGCCGCCCCAGAGCTGGCGTGCGCGCAGCATCGCCAGGACCAGGTCGACCTCGGCGTCGTCGCGCGGGGGCTCGCCGAGCACGTGCAGTCCGTCGCGGATCTGCACGTCCTTGATCTCGCACAGCCAGCCGTCGACGTGCAGCAGCATGTCGTCGAAGACCTCTTCGTCGGGCCGTTCGGTGAGCCCGAGGTCGGAATCCATCTTGGCCGCGGTCAGGAGCGTCCAGATCTGCTGGCGGATCGCCGGTAGCTTCGCCGGGTCGAGCGCGGAGATGTTGGCGTGTTCGTCGAGCAGCTGTTCCAGGCGGGCGATGTCGCCGTAGGACTCGGCGCGCGCCATCGGCGGGATCAGGTGGTCGACGAGAACTGCGTGTGCACGTCGTTTGGCCTGCGTCCCCTCCCCCGGGTCGTTCACCAGGAACGGGTAGACGAGCGGGAGGTCGCCGAGAGCGGCGTCGGTGCCGCAGTCCGCCGACATGCCGAGGTTCTTGCCGGGCAACCACTCCAGGTTGCCGTGTTTGCCGACGTGCACGATCGCATCGGCGCCGAAGCCGGTGTCGTGGGCGGCGAGCCACCGGTACGAGGCCAGATAGTGATGCGACGGCGGCAGATCGGGGTCGTGATAGATCGCCACCGGGTTCTCGCCGAATCCGCGCGGCGGCTGCACCATGATCGCGATGTTGCCGAAGGTCAGTGCCGCGATCACGATGTCGCCGTCGGGATTGTGGGTGCGGTCGACGAACAGCTCACCGGGTGCGGGTCCCCAGTGCTCGGTGACCGCCGTGCGCAGTCCCTCGGGCAGGGTGTCGAACCACGCCCGATAATCCCGCGCCGACAGACGGATCGGGTTGGCCGCGAGGGTCTCCTCGGTGAGCCAGTCCGCATCCTGGCCGCCCGTGGCGATGATCTGATGAATCAGCGCATCCGAATCATCCTCT
This sequence comes from Gordonia sp. KTR9, assembly GCF_000143885.2. Lineage (NCBI taxonomy): Bacteria > Bacillati > Actinomycetota > Actinomycetes > Mycobacteriales > Gordoniaceae > Gordonia > Gordonia sp. KTR9. The sequence goes on along the minus strand of NC_018581.1, from coordinate 2,722,963 downwards.
GCGAGACCGGGAATCGCTTCCGGTCCGGACTCGGGCCCGATGTCGTATCCGGCCTCGCGCATCGCGGCGAGCAGGCGCAGCAGGCTGCGCGGGGTGTCGAGGCCGACGGCGTTGCCGATCCGGGCATGCTTGGTCGGGTAGGCCGACAGCATGACCGCGACGCGCTTGTCCGCGGCCGGCGTCCGCCGCAACCGGGCGTGCGCGATGGCGATACCCGCCACCCGTGCGCAGCGCTCGAGATCCGGCTGGTACCAGGGCAGTCCGTCGTCGTCGAACTCCTTGAACGAGAACGGCACGGTGATGATGCGGCCGTCGAACTCGGGCACCGCCACCTGGGTCGCGACGTCGAGTGGCGACAGGCCGTCGTCGCTGTCCTCCCAGTCCGCGCGGGAACCGGTGAGGCAGAGACCCTGCAGGATGGGGACGTCGAGGGCGGCCAGTCGTTCGATGTTCCACGCCTCGTCGTCGCCGCCGGCCGATGCGGTGGCCGGGGTGGCGCCACCGGCGGCCAGCACCGTGACCACGAGCGCGTCGGCGGTGCCGAGCAGTTCGAGGAGATCGTCGGGTGCGGTCCGCAGCGACGCGCAGAAGATCGGCAGCGCGCGGGCACCCTTCGCCTCGATGGCGTCACACAGGGCGGCGATGTAGCGCGTGTTCCCCGCGAGGTGCTGGGCGCGGTAGTAGAGGACCGCGATCGTGGGGGCGTCGGCGGGCCCTTCGTGGCTCGTCGCTAGCGCTCCTCGCACCTCAGGGAGCAGTAAAGACTCGGCGTGCGCTCCTCGCACCTCAGGGAGCGGAGAAGCCTCGGCGTGCGCTCCTCGCACCTCAGGGAGCAGTAAAGACTCGGCGTGCGCTCCTCGCACCTCAGGGAGCGGAGAAGGCGTCCGTTTCAGCACGCCCCAGGCGGGGGTCTGCTGCGGGAGTTCGAAGCCGTTGCCGGTGAGCAGGACGGTGTCGGACAGGAAGTGGTGCAGGTTCACCATGTTGGCGACGCCGCCCGCGGCGAGGTAGTCGTGTGCCTGCGCGGCGACGCCGGAGGGCACGGTCGAGTGCGCCATCAGATCGGGGTCGGGCTGTTGCTCACCGGAACACACGACGAGCGGCTTGCCGGTCGCCTCGACCGCGGCGAGCCCGTCCTCCCAGGCGCGCACGCCGCCCAGGATGCGCACGACGATGAGGTCGACGTCGGCGGCGAGTCCCGGGATGTCCTCGACCAGGATGCGCGACGGGTTGGCCCCGCGGTACGCGACCGGGGCAAGTGCTGAACCGGGTTCCGGGTCGTGGGCGGCGGAGGCCGTGAGCAGATCGGTGTCCGAGGTCGAGAGCAGCAGGATCATCGTGTCTCCTCGCCGGGTTGTCGCGCCCGGTGCGTATCGGTGCCGTGGATGGCGGGTGCAGTGCGAGGGACTGGTCTGACTCCCGGATGGCCGGTCGATCCCGGCCCCCGATCACAGTGGCGCGACCGCGCCGGAATCGCACCGGCTTCAGCCCGCTCGCGGTGCGTTCAGCCTACGGCCACCCCACCGGCCGGTCGTAGGCTGGTGGGATGAACCAGCCAGCCCGGCCCGCCGCCGACCGTTGCCCGGGGGTCTTCGACACGCATCCGGCGGCCGACGGCGCGCTGGCCCGGGTCCGGCTGCCGGGCGGTCGGATCCGTCCGGACCAGCTGGAGCTGCTCGCCCGGGCGGCGGCCGAACATGCCGACGGACACCTCGAGCTGACGGTGCGCGGCAATCTCCAGGTGCGCGGGATCACCGACGTCGAGGCCGTCGCCGAGGCGGTCGTCGCCGCCGGACTCGCGCCGAGCAGCACCCACGACAAGGTGCGCAACATCGAACTCAGCCCGCTCACGGGCCGTATCGGCGGGATCGCCGACGCACGGCCCCTTGCCGCGGCCCTCGACGACGCCTTGCGCGCCGACCCGGCCGCAGCGTCCCTGTCGGGCCGGTTCCTGTTCGGCATCGACGACGGCCGCGGGGACATCGCCGCCCGGCGGCCGGACGCCTGCGCGGTGATCCGGGCCGGCAGCTCTGTCGCGACCGACCCTCCCCTCACGGCGGACACTCCCCTCGTGGCCGACATCGTCATCGGCGGGGTCCCGGTCGGCTCGGCCACCGGTTCGGAAGCGATCGTGCGTGCGCTGATCGCGGTGGCCGCCGGTCTGCGCGAGGTCGCGCCCGGCGCGTGGCGGGTGCGCGACCTCGACGCCGACTCCCGGCACCGGCTCGCCGACCTCGCCGCGTCGTCACTCGACCCCGTGATCGGCGACGACCCCGACGCCGCGCCGGACGTGACCCGAGAACCGCTCGTCGGTTGGTTCGACCAGGACGACGGGGCGGTACTGCTCGGCGCGGTCGTCGAACTGGGACGGCTGGCGGCCCGGCTGGCCGAGTTCATCGCGGCCGTCCAGGCGCCGGTCGTCTTCACACCCGACCGCGAGATCCTGCTGTGCGACCTCGACGAGGGCGTGGCCGAGACGGTCGTCCGCGTGCTGGCCCCGATGGGCCTGATCTTCGACGCCGCCTCGCCCTGGGCATCCGTCAGCTGCTGCGTCGGGGCCCCGGGATGCTCCTCCGCGCACGCCCCGGTCCGGGACGACCTGATGGCCCGGGTGCAAGACGGCGACCCGGTCGACGAACGCGAACACTGGGTGGGTTGTGCCCGGGGTTGCGGATCGCCGGCCGGATCACACCTCTCGGTGCAGGCCACGCCCGAAGGCGGATACGAACGGCGACGCCGTTAGGCTCGTCAACACCATGACCGAGTACCTGCGTGACGGCGCCGCGATCTACCGCCAGTCCTTCGCCACGATCCGCGCCGAGTCCGACCTCTCCGCCTTCGCGCCCGACGTGGCGACCGTGGTCGTCCGCATGATCCACGCGTGTGGCCAGACCGACCTGACGCGTGACGTCGTCGCGACGCCCGGTGTCGTGGCCGCAGCGCGCGGTGCGCTCGCGGCCGGCGCCCCGATCCTCTGCGACGCCAACATGGTGGCCTCCGGGATCACGCGCAAGCGCCTGCCCGCGGACAACGAGGTGCTCTGCCACCTGTCCGAACCCACCCTCCCGTCGCTCGCCGAGCAGATGGAAACCACGAGAACCGCTGCCGCACTGCAGTTCTGGCTCCCACGCCTGGAAGGAGCGGTGGTCGCGATCGGCAACGCGCCGACCGCACTGTTCGCGCTCCTGGACATGATCGACGACGGTGCACCGCGGCCCGCCGCCATCGTCGGGGCACCCGTCGGTTTCGTCGGCGCAGTCGAGTCCTGCGCGGCACTCGCCGAGCGCGATGACCTCGAATTCATCACGGTCACGGGCCGGCGCGGTGGCTCGGCGATCACCGCGGCCGCGGTCAACGCGCTCGCGACCCCGCAGGAATGATGGTGGCTCCCATGAATTCTCACAGCACCTCGACGAACCCGGACGGCACCTCGACGGCCGGGAACGCGTCTCGCCAGGGCACGCTCTACGGCATCGGCCTGGGCCCGGGCGACAGCGAACTGATGACCGTGAAGGCCGCCCGCCTCATCAGCACCGCGGACGTGATCGCGTATCACTCTGCGCGCCATGGCAACAGCATCGCGAGGTCGGTCGCCGAACCGTACCTGCGCGACGGCCAGACCGAGGAACGTCTGATGTACCCGGTCACCACCGAGACCACCGACCATCCGGGCGGCTACCAGGGCGCGCTCGACGACTTCTACGCCCAGAGCGCCGAACGCCTCGCGGTGCACCTGCGTGCCGGCCGCGACGTCGTCCTCCTCGCCGAGGGTGACCCGCTCTTCTACAGCTCCTACATGCACATGCACAAGCGCCTGTCGCCGCACTTCGACGCCGAGATCGTGCCCGGTGTCACCTCGGTCAGCGCGGCGTCGGCGGCGACCGGGGTCCCGCTCGTCGAAGGCGAGGAGACCCTGACGGTCGTTCCGGGTACGGCGTCGACCTCGGAGCTGCTCTTCCGGTTCCGTTCCGCGGACGCGATCGTGGTGATGAAGCTCGGTCGCACGTTCGAGCGGGTGCGCGATGCACTCCGCGAGGCCGGGCGTCTCGACGAGGCGTTCTATGTCGAACGCGCCTCCACGACGGTCGAACGGGTGCTGCCGGCGGCCGACGTGGATCCCGCGGAGGTGCCGTACTTCTCCATCCTCGTCGTCCCCGGACGCCGCAACAATCCGATGTTCGAGCCGAAGCCGGTCCCCGGTGAGCTCGTCGTCGTCGGACTCGGACCGGGTCACGACAGTTGGACCACCCCCGAGGTGCGCGCCGAGCTCGCCACGGCCACCGACCTCGTCGGGTACACCACCTATCTCAAGCGCGTCACCCCGCGCCCGGGTCAGCGAGTGCACGCGAGCGACAACCGGGTCGAGGCCGAGCGCGCCGAGTTCGCACTGGATCTCGCCCGCCGCGGCGCTCGCGTCGCCGTCGTCTCGTCCGGCGATCCCGGCGTGTTCGCGATGGCCGCCGCGGTCGCCGAGGTCGCCGCGCAACCGCGGTGGCACGAGGTGCCGGTACGCGTGGTGCCCGGCGTCACCGCAGCCACCGCCGTCGCCGCGGCGGTCGGAGCGCCGCTCGGGCACGATTTCGCGATCATCTCGCTCTCCGACCGGCTCAAGCCGTGGTCGGTCATCGAACGGCGCATCCGCGCCGCCCTCGGTGCCGACCTGGTGATCGCCATCTACAACCCGGGGTCGGCGAGCCGCACCTGGCAGGTCGGTGCCCTCCAGCACACCCTCGCCCAGACGGTGTCGCCCGATCGCGTCGTCGTGCTCGGTCGGGACGTCGGCGGTCCGGAAGAGCAGCTCACCATCACCACGGTCGCGGACTTCGATCCCGCCGTCGTGGACATGCGGACCATGATCATCATCGGGTCGTCGGCGACGAGGGTGGTCCCACGCGCGGCGGGTGCGCTGGTGTTCACGCCACGCAGTCACCGCCCGGTGGACAGCGCCGATGAGACTGCCGATCAGTCAGTCGAGCAGCGCCTCGAGCCAGTCCCGGGCGGCACCGACATCTGAGACGACCGGCGAGTCGGGTTCGGCGGGCCGGTCGACCATGATGACCTCGATCCCCAGTTCGGCCGCGGCCACCAGCTTCGCCGAGGTCAGTGATCCGCCGCTGTTCTTGGTGACCAGTAGGTCGATGTCGTTGTCGCGCAACAGCCTCGACTCCGAGGCATGGTCGTAGGGACCGCGGGAACGCAACACCTCGTGGCGGGGTGGAAGCGCTCCGGTCGGGGCGTCGACGACCCGGATCAGAAACCACGCGGAACGGATCCCCGCGAAGACGCCGACATCCTGGCGACCGGTGGTCAGGAAGACGCGTCCGCCACGGGCGTCCACCTCCCGCGCGGCCGAGGGGAGGTCGGGTACGCGGGTCCACGTGTCGGTGTCCCCGGGCACCCACGGGTCCCGGCGCAGCCGCAGCAGCGGGACACCCGCATCGGTGGCGGCCCGAGCAGCGTTGCGGGTGATGGTCGCGGCGAACGGATGGGTGGCGTCGACCACCGCACGAATCCGATTGCTGCGCAGCCAGTCCCGGAGCCCTTCGGTTCCGCCGAACCCGCCGATTCGCACGGGACCGACCGGCAGGCGAGGGTCGTTGACCCGACCCGCGAGTGAGCTGATGAACTCGATGCCGGACTCGGCCAGACCCGAGGCCAGCGCGCGCGCCTCCCCCGTTCCGCCGAGGATGAGCACGTGCTCGGTGGGATCCGGGGCGGAACTGTTCACCGCGACGAGTCGCGGTCGGCGCGGAGTTTGGTCATCCGCGCATGCGAGTACAGGTAGCTGTCGGTGGCGTCCGATGTCGACGGATCCAGCACACGCCCGACGAAGATGACCGCGGTCTTGCGGATGTCGGCGGCGTCCAGGGTCTCGGGCAACCGGGACAACGGGCAGCGCACGATCTGCTCGTTGTCGCGACTGGCGAAAGCAACTGTCGCGGTGGGGCAGTCGCTGCCGTAGTGCGGGGTGAGCGCCTCCACGACCTGTTCCGCGCGATGTGCCGCGAGATGCAGTGCGAGTGTCACTCCGGTCATGGCGAGGCTCGCGAGGTCCTCCCCCGGCGGCATGTCCGTCGACAGTGTCGACACGCGCGTGATCAACAGGCTCTGGCCGACGCCCGGCACGGTGAGTTCGGTGTCGAGTGCGGCCGCGGCGGCCGCGAACGCCGGCACACCGGGCACGATCTGATGAGGGATTCCGCGTGCGGTCAGTTCACGCTGTTGCTCGGACATCGCCGAGTAGACGGCGAGATCACCCGAGTGCAGGCGGGCCACGTCATGCCCCCGTGCGTCGGCGGCCGCGATGACATCGATGATGTCCGACAACGGCATCCGGGCGGTGTCGACGAGTTCGGCACCCTCGGGACACAGTGCGAGAAGCTCCGCGGGCACCAACGATCCGGCGTAGACACAGGTCTCGCACTCCCCCAGCACCCGTGCTCCCCGCAGCGTGATCAGGTCGGGCGCCCCCGGCCCGGCGCCGATGAAGTACACGGTCATCGGACAGCCTCCGCGAGACCAGCGTCCGGAAGCCCAGTCGTCGGTTTGTCGACAGACCACTGCACGATCGGGAGGGCCGGACGCCAGGTGGTCATCGTGCCGAGGGGCGCGACGGTCTCCACCGACAGGCGTCGCAGGGTACCGCCCTGGTCGGCGTGCCGTTGTGTCACGAGGGCCTGGTTCTCGACGGTCACCGCGTTCACCACGAGCCGGCCCGAATCCGCCAGCGCATCCCAGGCGAGCGCGAGGATCTCCTCGTCCAGTCCGCCGCCGATGAAGACCGCATCGGGTTGCGGCGCGGCGGCCAGCTCGTCGGGAGCCGGTCCTCGCACCGAGAGCCGGTGCGCCACGCCGTGACGAGCGGCATTGCGTCGCAACCGATCGGCGCGCTCGGGGTCGCGCTCGAAGGCGACCGCGAGTCCGCGGTCGTCGGCGCGTAACCATTCGATCGCGACGCTGCCCGACCCGGCCCCGATGTCCCAGAGGATCTGCGCCCCGGCCGGCTCGAGCGCGCAGACGGTGAGGGCGCGGATCGTCGACTTGGTGATCTGGCCGTCGTGCTCGTAGGCCTCGTCCGCCCGACCGGGAAGCCGGGTCCGGTGTGGTCCGACGCAGTCGACGGCGACGATGTTCAGCGAATCGCCGGCCCTGCGGTGCCAGCCCTCCGCGGTGTCGGTGGCGATCTGTTCGGCGGGGCCACCGAGCTGCTCGAGGACGGTCATCGCCGACGCACCGAAACCGGCATCTGTGAGGAGTTCGGCGACGGCGGCGGGAGTGGTCTCGTCGCGGCTCAGGACCAGCACGCGAGCACCGTCGGTGACCTCGCCGAGCACGACGCCCGGCTCGGTGCGAACCGCGCTGACGATCCGGGTCGTCGCAAGGTCCCAGCCGAGGCGCGCGCAGGCCAGACTCGCACTCGACACGGCCGGATACACCCGCACCCGGTCGGCACCCACGCGGGCGACGATGCTCGCGCCGACCCCGTGGAACATCGGGTCGCCGCTGGCGAGGATGTGCACGGTGTCCGGGTGGGCGTCGTCGACGCCCCCCGTCTCGACGAGCTCGGCCAGGTGCTCCGACATCGGTGAGCGCCACGGCCGCAGTTGTGCACCGAGTCGGGGCGCAGCACCGTCGAGGAGCGCCAATTGCCGTGCAGCGCCGTAGATCACCCGTGCATGGCGTAACTCGTCGCGTGCCGGCTCACCGAGGCCGGGCCAACCGTCGGCACCGATGCCGACCACCACGAACTCGGATGTGGGGACTGTCGACGTGACGGCTGCCCCCGGTGACCTCATCGGGGAAGCCTCCGCCACACCGCGCGTGGCAGCAGCCGCATACCGAAGAACACGGGACGTAGCACCCCCGGGATCCAGACCTCGCCGCGTCCCTTGCGGTACGCGTGCGCCACGGCGTCGGCAACCTGCTCGGGATTGCGCGACAACGGAGCCGGTTTCACGCCGGAGTCCATCAGGTCGCGGGTCATCGCGCCGACGACGAAGCCGGGGCGGGCCAGCAACAGACGAGCACCACTGCCGTGCAACGCATCTGCGAGACCGCTGGCGAACCCGTCGAGTCCGGCCTTGGTCGAGCCGTAGACGTAGTTGGCCCGGCGCACCCGGATGCCGGCCACCGAGGAGAAGACGATGATCGTCCCGGAGGCCTGAGCGCGCAGCACCGATGCGAGCGGTGTCAGCACGCTGACGTGCGCGTAGTAATCGGTGTGCGCGATCTGAAGTGCGTGTGCCACATCGGTTTCGGCCCGGGCCTGGTCACCGAGGATGCCGAACGCGACGATCGCGATCCCGATCGGACCGAACCGTTCGGACAGCGATTCGACGAGCGCGGGATGGGTGTCGGTGTCGTTCGCGTCGAAAGCCACGGTGTGTACCGCGACCGCCCCGGCCTCGAGCAGTCGTGCCGACTCGTCGCCCAGGTCGTCGGGACGGCGGGCCGCCAGGACGACCGTCCGCCCGGACGCGAGACGCGCGGCGGTGGCCACGCCGATCTCACTGCGGCCGCCGAACAGGACGAGGGCACCGACCGGGTCGGAATCCGGACCCGCTGATGCCCCTTTGCTGCGTGACGCCATGGCTAGCAGTATCGCATCGGCCCCGACACCGGTCGTGCGCGCCGTCGCCACTACCGTGGGGTCATGCCCCGCACCGCCGCCGACCTCGGATCCGATGCCCTCGCGTTCCTCACCGAACGCCACCTCGGCACCCTCACCACCCTGCGCGCCGACGGCACCCCGCATGCCGTCGCGGTCGGATTCACCTGGGATCCCGACGCCGGCCTCGCCCGGGTCATCACCTCCGACGGCAATCAGAAGGTCCGCAACACCGAGCGCGGCGGATATGCCGCCGTCACCAACGTCGACGGCCCGCGCTGGCTGACCCTAGAAGGACCCGCGACCGTCCGCCGCGAACCCGACCAGGTCCGTGCGGCCGAGCAGCGCTACGCGCAGCGATACCGGGAACCCCGGCCGAATCCCCGCCGCGTGGTGATCGAGATCAGGGTGAGCCGCGTACTGGGTTCGGCGTCGTTGTTCAGCGAGTCGCGGCCGGCCTGACCCCTAGGAGTTCGATCCGTCCAGCCGGACCAGTTCATGCGGGCGGTTGTTGACGGACTCGCAGCCGTCGTCGGTGACGATCACGATGTCCTCGATCCGGGCTCCCCAATGCCCGGACACGTACACCCCCGGCTCCACGCTGAACGCCATTCCGGCCCGCAGCGGGATGTCGTTGCCGCCGACGATGTAGGGCTCCTCGTGCACCGACAGCCCGATCCCGTGCCCGGTGCGGTGGATGAACCGCTCGGCCAGGCCGCGTGCGGCGAGGACATCGCGAGCCGCGGCATCGATCGACGACGCGCTCACCCCGGGCCGGACGGCGGCCACGGCCGCACGCTGCGCCTCGAGCAGCGCGGCGTAGGCATCGGCGATGTCGGCGGGCGGGTCGTCGAAGCAGTAGGTGCGCGTGGAGTCGGAGTTGTAACCCGGCTCGACCGGACCGCCGATGTCGACGACGACGATGTCGGACCGCTCGATGACCCGGTCGGAGAACTCGTGGTGGGGATCGGCGCCGTTGGGACCGGACCCGACGATGATGAACGCCGCCTCGGTGTGCCCCTCCTCGAGGATCGCGGCGGCGATGTCGGCGGCGACCTCCCGTTCGGTGCGGCCGGGGATCAACCAGTCGCCCATCCGCGCGTGCACCCGGTCGATCGCGGCACCCGCACGGCGGAGTGCGTCGATTTCCGCGGCATCCTTGATCATTCGGAGCTCGCGCAGTACGTCGGTCGCCAATTGCGGTGTGGCGCCGGTGTGCCGGGCGAGCGGGATCACGTGCAGGGCGGGCATGGAGTCGGAGACGGCGATGCGCGGCTGCGAGGGCAACCCGGCCAGTGCCAGCGCATGGGCGTCGTCGCCGTCGACCCAGTCGGCCACCTCGATGTCGAGATCGCCCACCGCCGAGGAGGACAGCGACGGGACCTCGAGGCGCGCGATCACGAGCCGTGCGTCGCCGGTCGCGGGGATCACGAGCGCGGTGAGCCGTTCGAACGTCTCCGCCCGTGACCCGACCAGGTAGCGCAGGTCCGGTCCGGGAGCGACGACGAGCGCGTCCAGATCCGCCGCGCGGGTGAGTTCGGCGGCACGTCGAACCCGGTCGCGGTACACCTCTGCGCCGAAGAGCGGCGCGGCCCCCGCCCCTGCCTCCGACGTCGCCACCCGTGCTGTTCCGGTCCCAGATGCCATGCGACGAAGACTACCGCCGACTCATGACAGAGTGTGGGGGTGACGGATTCGTTGATGCTGCTCGACGGCGCGAGCCTGTGGTTCCGATCGTTCTTCGCCCTGCCGGAGAAGATGACCAGCCCGGACGGACGCCCGGTCAACGCGGTGCGGGGCTTCCTCGACACGATCGCCAATCTCGTGGTGCGCGAACGACCCACGCGACTGGTGGTGTGCCTGGACCTGGACTGGCGCCCGGAGTTCCGCACCGATCTGATCCCCACCTACAAGGCCCACCGGGTGGCGGTTCCCGACGGCGGTACCGACGTCGAAGGCAGGGACATCGACGTCGAAGAGGTGCCCGACACGCTCACCCCGCAGGTCGACATGATCATGGCCGTCCTGGCGGCTTCGGGTATCGCGACCTCGGGCGCCGTCGGTTGTGAGGCCGACGACGTGATCGGCACGCTCGCCTATGACGAGGCGGAGGATCCGGTCATCGTGGTCAGCGGTGATCGAGACCTGCTGCAGGTGGTCGCCGATGATCCGGTCCCGGTGCGCGTCCTGTACGTCGGCCGCGGCCTGGCCAAGGCCGAGATGATGGGGCCGGTGGAGGTCGCCGAGAAGTACGGCGTGCCGGTCGATCGCGCCGGGATCGGCTACGCGGAGATGTCGATGTTGCGCGGGGATCCCTCGGACGGGCTGCCGGGCGTGGCCGGCATCGGTGAGAAGACCGCGGCGAAGCTGATCAGCGAGTACGGCAGCCTCGATGCACTCGAGGCGGCTGCCGCCGACCCGTCGTCAGCGGTGCCGACCCGGAGCCGGAAGTCACTGCTCGCGTCGGTCGACTACCTGCAGGCGGCGCGAATCGTCGTCTCGGTGCGCACCGACGCCGAGACGATCGACAGCGGCCCGGATGTACTCCCCGCCGAGCCCGCCGACCCCGCGGCCCTCGCCGAACTCGTCGAGGAACTGGGAATCGGGGCGTCGGTGGGGCGGCTGGCCAAGGCCCTCGGCTGGCCCCAGGCCGGCTGAGGCCCCCGAGGGTGACAGCCGGCTGAGGCCCTTCGCCGGTCAGCTCGGGCGCGAGACCTCGTAGCGGCCGTCGTCGTCGATGAACGTGACGGTGACCTGCTGCTGCTGACCGCCGACGGTGACCGAGCAGGTGAACGACGCACCGGTCTCGACCCGCTGACCCGACGGGCACTGCACATCGGAGACGTCGCTGGCCTGATAATCCTCGGTGAGGATCTGCTGCACACCGTCCTGCGCAGCCTGCTGGTCGAGGTTCTTCGGTGCCCACCCGGGAAAGAGGAACGCGGTGATCAGCACGATCGCGGCGATGAGGATCAGCGCGCCGCCGCCGACGAACATCAGTGTCCGGGCGGTCTTGTTCGACTTCCCGGCCGCCATCCCGCTGAACTGATCGCCGCCACCGTACGGATTCTGACCGTACTGGTTCTGACCGTAGGGCTGTTGGCCGTAGGGGTTCTGCGCATTCGGTCCCGTGGCGCCCTGCGGGTTCTGGCCGTAGGGCTGCTGGCCGTACTGCCCCTGTCCGGGCGCCCCGTACTGGCCGGCCCCGTACTGCCCTGGGGCACCGTACTGCCCCGGTGCACCATATTGGTCGGCGCCGTACTGAGCACCCGGCTGGCCATACTGTTGACCACCGGGCTGACCGTACTGTCCGGGGTTGCCGACCTGCGTCGGCTGGGACTGGGCCGGACCGGAATGGGGAGGCTGCCCCGCAGGTCCACCCGCTTGCTGGTAAGGGTTCTGCTGATACGGATCCTGTTGCGGCTGGCCGTAACCCGGGGTCTGCGCGGCCGGGTTCGGCGCCATGGTGGTCGGGTCGGCCGGTGGTGCGCCGGCCTGGCCGGCGCCGGGGAGGTTCACGATCTCGGTCTTGCCGTCCGGACCCGACTGGTCTCCGGACGCTCGCGGGCCGGCTTGCGGATCGGGGCCGGAAGAATGTGGGCCGGGGGGATTCGGTTGGGACGGGTTGGGGTTGTACGGGTCGGTCATGAATCCCTCCCACTCGGCCGTTCACCCGGCGACGGGTGTCGGCGAACTGTGACGTCGCGGCGGTATCGAGGCGGGCACGCCGACACCGGATGCAGATGAACGTTACCTCAGCTGCCTGGGACTATCAGCAAACATCGCACGCGCCCCGCGGGCGCGTCGTCCGGTGAACCGACACCCGCCGACCGACCGATGCATGCACCCGAGCTCGGCTGAAACGATCAGCCGGGTTCGGCCGAAACGATCAGCCGAGTTCGGCAGCGACCACCCCGCGACGGATCGCCTTGACCGCCGCCCGGGCCGTCCCACCGAGACGGGTGTCGGACCCCACGCCGAGCCGGATCTGTTCGAGAAGATCCACGACCTGCCGGTTCCACCGCACGAAGTCCCCCGGCGAGAGCAGTTGTCCGCGTTCGCCTGCCAGGAGCAGGGCCTCGCCGAGCGAACGGCCCGATGCCCACGTCGCCACGGCGACAGAGAATCCGGTGTCTGGTTCGCGTGTCGGGCTCACCCGATGCCGCTGCTCCACCGCGGTGACCCGCGACCAGATCCCGACCGTCGCCGCCATCGCGGCGCGCATCGAGCTGCTGCCCGGAAGAGCATCGACTCCGCTGTAACTGTCGCGCCGGCTCTCGTAGACCAGTGCGGCGACCACCGCGGCGAGATCGGGCGCGGAGAGATCGTCCCAGACGCCTGCCCGGATGCACTCGGTCACCACCAGGTCGCTCTCGCTGTAGATGCGGCCGAGCAGCTTGCCCGAGTCGGTAACCAGCATCGTGTGGCCGGTGGACTCGGTCGATTCGGCGACGCGCTCGAGATAGCCCAACTCGCTGAGGACACCGACGATGTGATCGAACGTGACGCCGAGGGTCGACGTCCGGTCCCCGATGCTGCGCTCGGCGTTGACGATGTCGCGCAACAACCGGTTGCGGCGTTCGGCGAGCCGGAACAACTCATCACCGTTCGGCAACTGATGCGCCGGATGCGCACGCAGGGTGCGTCGAAGGCGCGCGAGCTCGGTGTCGTCGGCGGCGTCGGCGCGCTTCTTCTGCCGTCCGCGCGGCATCTCGATGCCGGTCGATCGCAACGCCGACGCCAGATCGCGTCGGCCGCGACCGGTGCGACGGTCGGCGTTCTTCGGCAGTCGCATGTTGCCCAGCACCTCGGGCGGATTGACGAAGTCGCGGGTACCGACGCGACCGCACCAGGCGTCCTCGGTCAGTACGAGCGGCTTGGGATCCTGCGCCTGCGTGGCCGGTTCGATGATGACCGCCAGACCGCGGTGCCGTCCGACGGGTACGCCGATGACATGCCCGCGTTTGAGCGCGGCCAGGTCCGCGGTGATGGCGTCGTGCGTGTCGGTGCGCCTGCGGAACTTGAGATCGCGTTCGCGGCTGCGGATGTCCTCGCGCAGCGTGACGTAACCGAGAAAGCCGGCATAGGGCTCTTCTTCCGAATCGGCTTCGGCCTCAGCAGGTTCCAGCCCCCGCGCCTGCGCCGTGCGCGCCAGCTCGCCGTCGAGTTTGCGCAGCGCCCGCTGGGCCTCGTCCAGTTTGCGCGCCTGCCCGACGACCGACCGGTCGGCCTGGAACTGCGCGAACGACCGATGCAGCAGCTCGCGGGCGCCGTCGAGGCCCAGCCGTCCGAGGAGGTTGACCGCCATGTTGTACTCCGGCGAGAACGAGCTGCGCAGCGGGAAGGTACGCGCGCCGGCGAGGCCGGCCACCTCCTCCGGGACAACCTCGGGTGTCCACACGACGACCGCGTGGCCCTCGACGTCGATCCCGCGGCGACCCGCCCGCCCGGTCAGCTGCGTGAACTCGCCGGGGGTCAGATCGACATGGGCTTCACCGTTGTACTTGACCAGACGTTCGAGGACCACCGAGCGCGCGGGCATGTTGATGCCGAGCGCGAGCGTCTCGGTGGCGAACACCATCCGCACCAGGCCCCGCACGAACAGCTCTTCGACGGTGTGCCGGAACGTCGGGAGCATGCCCGCGTGGTGCGAGGCCAGCCCCCGGCGCAACCCCTCTCGCCATTCGTGCACACCCAGCACATCGAGGTCGGTCGGCGACAGTTCGGTGAGATGGCGGTCGACGATCGCGTCGACCTCGCCGATCTCCGCGGGGGTGAGGAGCGAGATACCCGACCGCAGACACTGCGCCAGGGCGGCGTCGCATCCGACGCGCGAGAAGATGAAGCCGATGGCCGGGAGCAGGCCCTCCCGGTCGAGACGCGTGACGAGATTCGGCCGGGACAGCGCCGGTCCCCGTCCGTCACGCCGGGGTCCGCTGCCGCGACCTCGTCCACGGCCGCGCGACGACTCCCGCTCGTCGTCGGCCATCAGGATCCGGTGCCGGATCTGGCGTTTCAGCTCCGGATTGACCCGGGGCCGGGTACCGGCCTTGCGTGCCGGACCGGTGTCGGCGGGGTCGAACAGGTCGAACAACCGCTGCCCGACGAGCATGTGCTGGGACAGCGGCACCGGCCGGTGCTCGTCCACGATCACCGAGGTGTCGCCACGAACCGTCTGAATCCAGTCGCCGAACTCCTCGGCGTTGCTCACCGTCGCCGACAGGCTTACCACCCGAACCGATGGTTCGAGGTGCAGGATCACCTCTTCCCACACCGCCCCGCGGAACCGGTCGGCCAGGAAGTGGACTTCGTCCATCACGACGTGCGACAACCCGTCGAGAGCTCGTGACTCGGCGTAGATCATGTTGCGCACGACCTCGGTCGTCATCACGACGACGGGCGCATCGGGGTTGATCGAGCTGTCGCCGGTCAGCAACCCGACCGACTCGGCCCCGTGGACCGCCACCAGGTCGTTGTACTTCTGATTGCTGAGCGCCTTGATCGGCGTGGTGTAGAAGCACTTCGTGCCACCGGCCAGCGCCAGATGCACGGCGAACTCACCCACGATGGTCTTGCCCGCGCCGGTCGGCGCGCACACCAGCACACCGTGCCCGCCTTCGAGTGCCTCGCACGCGCGGAGCTGGAAGTCGTCGAGCCGGAAAGCGAGTCTCGACGTGAACGAGTCGAGTTGTGTCACAGGACGTCGTCGAAGGTCGCGCGCGCCCGCGTCGACGTGCGGGTGGCGCCGGCGCCGACATGGTTCGCCGGCGCCGGGATCGGCGATGCCGGAGCGATCGGCTTCGTCGGCGGCAGCGGGCTGGCCTCGTCGTCGGAGAGGTTCGCCCAGGCCGACGCCTTCTTCGCCTTGCGCTTGTCGAAGATGCGCGCGAACTGGATCGCGAACTCGAGCAGGACGGTGAGCGCGAGTGCCAGGGCCAGCATCGTGAACGGGTCCTGGCCCGGCGTGACGATGGCCGCGAAGACGAAGACCGTGAAGATGAGGCCGCGCCGCCAGCTCTTCAACCGGGCGTAGGTCAGCACTCCCACCACGTTGAGCGCGATGATGAGGAGCGGGAGTTCGAAACTCACGCCGAAGATCACGAGCACGTTGAGCATGAATCCGAAGTACTGGTCACCGGCCAGGGCCGTGACCTGGACCTCGTTGCCGACGGTCAACAGGAAGTCGAAGGCCTTGGCGACCACCAGGTAGGCCAGCACCGCGCCGCTGACGAACAGGGTCGTCGCCATCGCGACGAACAGGATGCCGTATCGGCGTTCGTGGTCGTGGAGACCGGGGGTGATGAACTGCCAGATCTGGTAGATCCACACCGGGCAGGCCATGACGACACCGGCGGTGAGCGCCACCTTGAGGCGAAGCATGAACTGGTCGAACGGCCCGGTCGCCAGAAGACGACAGGAGTCGTCGGCGGTCAGCGAGGCACGCGACGATGGCGGCAGATCACAGTACGGACCGCGCAGCATGTCGCCGAGCGAGGAGATGCCGAGGAAGCCGTGGCTGTACCAGAGGAACCCGAGGATCGTCGTGGCGATGATGGCCAGCATCGAGATGACCATACGAGTGCGCAACTCGTACAGGTGCTCGACCAACGACATGGTGCCGTCGGGGTTGAGCTTTCGTTTGCGCTGCCGGGGGTCGAGACGTCGGGGAATCGGAAGAGTGCGCACTGGCGATGCTCCGACGCGCCCCTATGCCGATTTCTTGACGTCGGCGTCGCGCTGCGTGGCGGGCTGGGTGGAGTCACCCGCGGGCAGCTCACGGCGCGACGGGTCGGCCGGCGTCGCGTCGGCGGTGGCCTGCGAGTCCTTGTCGTCGTCCTTCTGCATCTCCTTGACCTCGCTCTTGAAGATGCGCAGCGACTGTCCCAGACCTCGGGCGGCGTCCGGCAACTTCTTCGAGCCGAACAGGATCAGCAGCACAATGGCAACGATCGCCCAGTGCCACCATGACGTGAAGCCCATGAGATCACCCTTCAGTTCGGATCAGACAGTGTTCAATGCTACCTGAGACGCGCCCGGCGGGGAGCTGGCCCGGCCGGATGATCCGCCCGGCCCCGCGGTGGGCGGTCCTCAGCGATATCGCCTGCGTGCCGCGGTCGCGGTGTCGGCGACCGCCGCGGCGACGGCCGGCGCGTCGACGACCCGGACGGCTCCCCCGAATCCGAGCAGGAACCGGGTGAGCCACTCCGGCGAGCCGTAGACGAGCCGGGCGCGGACCGGCAGGTCGGCGTCGGGCCGGTCCTCGACCTTCTCGACGGGTTCGAGCGGGTAGTAGTCGAGGACCCACAGATGGTCGGCGTCGATCTCGATCTCGACAGCCGGGAGATCGGGGTTCTCGGCCACCAGCACCGACTGATTCGATGACGCGGCCTCGGCCGGCGGACGGCTCGGTTCGTCCAGTTCGGACGCGGTGTCGACGCGGTCGAAGCGGAAGAGCCGCACGCCCTCGGCCATCCGGCACCACGCCTCGAGATAGGTGTGCTGATCCATGACCTGCAGACGGATCGGGTCGACCACCCGGTCGGTGACGCTGTCGCGGCCGGCCGAGTAGTAGCGAAGGCGCAGTGCACGAGCGTGCTTGGTGGCCTCGCGGATCGTCGTGTAGGTGGGGTTCTCCCCCGACGGATCGGGAGCCGAGTCGGACGCACCGGCGACCCCGGGCACCGTCGCACCCACCGCTTGCTCGATCTTCGCGATCGCCCGACGAGCCGCCGCCACATCGACGACGCCCGGCGTCTCGACGAGCGCTCGCAGTGCGACGAGGAGCGTGCTGGCCTCCACGGTGGTCAGCCGCAGGGGCCGGTCCATGCCCGCGGTGAACCCGACCGTCACGTAACCCTCACTGAACTCGAGTTCGATGAGGTCATCGGGGTAGTACCCGGGGAGTCCGCAGACGAAGAGGAGTTCGAGATCCTTCGTGAGCTGCGCCTGGGTCACACCGAGTTCGGCGGCGGCCTGGACGATCGAGATGCCGCGGCGGGCCTGGAAGTACGGGACCATCGCCAGCAGGCGGTTGAGGCGGGACGGTGCTGCGGCGGCCATCAGACCGTCACCCCGCTGAGGCGGTCGAGGCTCGCGATGACGAGGTCACGCAGCTCCGGCGGGTCCAGGACGACCGCGTCGCGGCCCACACCCAGGACCATGCGTGCGACCGTGGTGAGCGAGTGGATCTCGAGGGTCACGATGTCGCCGGGGTCGCCGTCGAGGTCGGCGGGCTCGGTCGCCGTCGCGGCCCGGCGGAGGCCGAACGCCCGGTCGGCCGCGACCCAGATCCGCGCGGTGCGGCCGTCGGAACCAGAAGCGGAATCGACAGCCGCCGAGACGATCTGCTGGAGATCGGTACCCGCCGGCACCACGACGGCGTCGGCGGCACCGACCGCGGAGACGGCCGTGATCCGCGACAGCCGGAACGTCCGGGTCGCGTCGCGATCGCGGTCGTGACCGACGACGTACCAGCGGCCCCGGTGCGACACCACTCCCCACGGTTCGACGCGCCGGGTGGTCGGTGCGGCGGCCGCCGACGACCGGTGCCGGAACTCGACCGCACGCCTGTCCTGGACCGCGGCGAGCAGGCCCGCGATGACCTCTTCGGAGCCGAGTGATCTCGACGACCCGCCCGTGGTGATCCCCAGATCGTCCTCGGAACGGACGTCGAGCCCGGCTGCCCGCAGCTTGAGGATCGCCGTCTGCGACAGCGTCGAGACCTCCGGCGTGTCCCACAGCGCGGCGGCCATGGCGATCGCCGCCGCCTCATCGGATTCCAGGGAGATCTCCGGCAATTCGTAGGAGTCGCGGTCGATGCGGTATCCCTCGCCGCCGGCCGCCATCGGCGACCGGCCGGTGACGAGCGGGATCCCGAGATCCCGCAGCTCGTTCTTGTCCCGTTCGAACATCCGGTTGAACGCCTCGTCGGACTGCCCGTCATCGGAGTAGCCGGCAACGTTGCGGCGGATGTACTCCGCGGTGACGTACTGCCGCGTCCACAGCAGGCAGATCACGAGGTTGAGCAGACGCTCGACTTTGGGGGTTGCCACCGGGTCAGGTTAGAACGTGGCCGCTCACCGCGTGCGGAGGCACGCTGCGTTCGCGGGTAACCCGGGCACTCACATCGACGCGATGAGGCGATCGACGCGCTCGTCGACACTGCGGAACGGGTCTTTGCACAACACGGTCCGCTGTGCCTGGTCGTTGAGTTTGAGGTGCACCCAGTCGACGGTGAAGTCGCGGCCCGCCTTCTGCGCGGCCGAGATGAAGTCGCCGCGAAGTTTTGCGCGGGTGGTCTGCGGCGGCTCGTTGACCGCCGTCTTGATCGCCTCGTCGGTGGTCGCCCGGGCGACCAGTCCCTTGCGCATCAACACGTCGAAGACGCCGCGGCCGCGTTTGATGTCGTGGAAGGCCAGGTCGAGTTGCGCGATCTTCGGATCCGACAGTTCCATCGAGTACCGGTTCTGGTAGCGCTCGAAGAGCTTGCGCTTGATGACCCAGTCGATCTCGGTGTCGACCTTGGCGAAATCGTTGCTCTCCACCGCGTCGAGCATGCGGCCCCAGAGGTCGACGACCATGTCCATCTCCGGGTCCGGTCGGCGGTTGGTGAGGTGCTCGACGGCGCGGGCGTGGTACTCGCGCTGGATGTCGAGGGCGCTGGCCTGCCGACCGCCGGCGAGTCGTACCGGCCGTCGCCCCGTAGGGTCGTGGCTGACCTCACGGATCGCGCGGATCGGGTTGTCGAGCGCGAAGTCACGGAACGCGACGCCGGCCTCGATCATCTCCAGCACGAGCGCCGCGGAACCCACCTTGAGGAGGGTCGTCATCTCGGACATGTTCGAGTCGCCGACGATGACGTGCAGCCTGCGGTACTTCTCGGCGTCGGCGTGCGGCTCGTCGCGCGTGTTGATGATTGGACGCGACCTGGTGGTCGCCGAGGAGACGCCCTCCCAGATGTGCTCGGCGCGCTGCGACAGGCAGAACGTCGCCGCCTTGGGGGTCTGCAGGACCTTGCCGGCGCCACAGATCAGCTGGCGGGTCACGAGGAACGGCAGCAGGACGTCGGAGATGCGGGAGAACTCCCCCGCCCGCACGACCAGGTAGTTCTCGTGGCATCCATACGAGTTGCCCGCCGAGTCGGTGTTGTTCTTGAACAGGTAGATGTCGCCGCCGATGCCTTCGTCGGCGAGTCGCTGTTCGGCGTCGACGAGCAGGTCCTCGAGCACGAGCTCGCCCGCCCGGTCGTGGTTGATCAGCTGGATGAGGCTGTCGCACTCCGCGGTCGCGTACTCCGGGTGCGAACCCACGTCGAGATAGAGGCGGGCGCCGTTCTGCAGGAAGACGTTCGACGACCGGCCCCACGACACGACCCGCCGGAAGAGATAACGGGCGACCTCGTCCGGACTCAGGCGGCGGTGGCCGTGGAAGGTGCACGTGACACCGAACTCGGTCTCGATGCCCATGATTCGTCGCTGCACTTGACCAACCCTACTCGCGCGGGCCGCGGCGGACCGGTCGACACGCACCGGCCGCCGCGAGCCGCAGCGTTCTCATCACTGTTCGGTGGACGGCGTCTCACCAGGGGATTCGCCGGAATCGGCGGTCGCGGTCGCGGCCGCCGGGAGCAGACCTTCGACCGTGGACGTCGTGAGGCGCCGGAATGCGCGCCGCGGACGGTTGTGGTCGAGGACCGCGACTTCGAGGTCACCCGCGGCCAACGCCCGACGTTCGGTCGGGGTCCCGCCGCCGTTGTCGGCCGGAGCCGTCAGCGCGTCGACCGCGACACCGATGGCCCGTCCGAGTTCCATGTCCGGCTCGTAGCTCTCCTTGAGCGCGGCCGCGATCGGCTCGGTCGCCCCGCCCATCACGAGAAAGCGTGTCTCGTCGGTGATCGACCCGTCGTAGGAGATCCGGTACAGCTGCGAACGCTTCGGTTTACCCGGTCGGGCGACCTCGGCGACGCAGAGTTCCACCTCGAACGGCTTGGCCTGCTCGGTGAAGACACTGCCGAGTGCGTTCGCGTAGGTGTTGGCCAGGGACAGCCCGGACACGTCGGCACGGTCGTAGCTGTAGCCGCGCATGTCCGCGATCTGGATCCCGGCCTTGCGCAGGCTCTCGAACTCGTTGTACTTGCCCACGGCCGCGAAACCGATCCGGTCGTAGATCTCGCTGGTCTTGCGCAGCGTGTTCGACGGGTTCTCCGCGACGAACAGCACGCCGTCGGCGAAGGTGAGGATCACGACGCTGCGACCCCGGGCGATGCCCTTGCGGGCGAGCTCGGAGCGGTCGCGCATGATCTGCTCGGCGCTGGCGTAATACGGGAAGGTCATCGTGCACCCCCCTGGTGCTCGGCACTCCGGCGTTCGATGACGGCGCGCGCCGCCGCCTCGATGTCGGTCGCGTCCACCTCCCGCGCCCCGTCGGCCCCGACGATCGCGGCCATCGGGAAGATCTTGCGGACCAGATCGGGCCCGCCGGTCGCCGAATCGTCGTCGGCCGCGTCGTACAGCGACTCGACGGCGATCGCGAGTGCCTCGTCGGCGGTCAGGTCGGGGCGGTACAGCTTTTTCAGCGACGACTTGGCGAACACCGACCCCGAGCCGATGGCGGTGTACCCACCGAACTCTTCGTGGCGGTCACCGGCGACGTCGAAGCTGAAGATCCGTCCGCGTTCGCTCGGGTCGTCGTGATCGATGTCGTAACCGACGAGCAGCGGGATGGCGGCCAGGCCCTGCAGGGCGGCGCCGAGATTGCCGCGCACCATCGACGCCAGCCGGCTGACCTTGCCGTCGAGGGTCAGCGGGACGCCCTCGATCTTCTCGTAGTGCTCGAGTTCCACAGTGAACAACCGCACCATCTCGATCGCGATGCCGGCGGTGCCGGCGATCCCGGCGGCCGAGTACTCGTCGGTGATGTAGACCTTCTTGACGTCCCGGGTCGCGATGAGATTGCCCATCGTCGCCCGGCGGTCTCCGGCCAGGACGACCCCGCCCGGATACGACACCGCCACGATCGTCGTACCGTGCGGGATGTCACCGGCGCCGTCCGTGCCGCCGGCGAACGATCCCACGCGGTCGATCTGGGCCTGCGGGAGCTGTTCGGGCGCATGCGTCCGGAGGAAGTCGGTGAACGACGAGATGTCGGCACCGAAAGCGGAACGGGACTGGGACAGCGGGGGCAGTGAACCGAACCTGTCGCTCACTGGCCGCCCTTCTGGACGTAGGCGCGCACGAAGTCCTCGGCGTTCTCCTCCAGCACGTCGTCGATCTCGTCGAGCAGGTCGTCGGTGTCCTCGGCCAGCTTCTCGCGACGTTCTTGTCCGGCGCCGGAATCGGGGCCCACGCCCTCGTCGTCGCCGCCGCCACCACGCTTGGTCTGTTCCTGCGCCATCTGCTGCCTCCTTGAAACCGATCGCCCCTTGGCGGGCTACCGCGGTCGAGGGAGAGTCGGGATCGGGTGTCGCTGTCGCGGCGGTGATCCCTGGTGTCTCGACCCTGCGGAATCGTGTGCTCCCACACTACCTGTGGGGACGACAAGTGTGGCGGAACGAGGCACAAGCCCCGCGTCACGTCAGGTGGTGAGCTGATCCACCAGTTCGGCGGCCGAGTTCACCGAGTCGAGGAGCTTGCCGACGTGCGCCGCGGTACCGCGCAGCGGTTCGAGTGTGGGGATGCGGACCAGCGAGTCCCCGCCCAGGTCGAAGATGACCGAGTCCCAGCTCGCCGCGGCGACGTCGGCACCGAACCGGCGCAGGCACTCACCGCGGAAGTAGGCCCGCGTGTCGCGCGGCGGCTCGCTGATCGCGGCGAGCACGTCGTTCTCGTCGACCAACCGCTTCATCGATCCGCGCGCGACGAGCCGGTTGTACAGCCCCTTGTCGAGCCGGACGTCGGAATACTGCAGGTCGATGAGCTGCAGGCGCGGCGCCGACCACGACAGGTTCTCGCGCTGGCGGAAACCCTCGAGGATGCGCAACTTCGCCGGCCAGTCGAGGATGTCGGCGCACTCCATCGGATCGCGCTCGAGGCGGTCGAGCACGTCGGCCCACGTCTGCAGGACGTGGGCGGCGCGCTCGTCGTCGGAGTGTTCCTGCTCGTGGAATTTCTGGCAGCGTTCCAGATACTCCCGCTGCAGGGCCAGCCCGGTGAGTTCGCGGCCGTTGGTCAGGGCGACGGTCGCCGTGAGCGTCGGGTCGTGGCTGATGGTGTGCACGGCCTGCACCGGTCGCGCGAGTTCGATGTCGGAGAAGTCGACGCCGGCCTCGATGAGATCGAGGACGAGCGCCGTGGTCCCGACCTTGAGGTAGGTGGAGGTCTCGGCGAGGTTGGCGTCGCCGATGATGACGTGCAGGCGCCGGTACCGCTCGGGATCGGCATGCGGTTCGTCGCGGGTGTTGATGATGCCGCGCTTGAGGGTGGTCTCGAGCCCGACCTCGACCTCGATGTAGTCCGACCGCTGTGACAGCTGGTAACCGGCCTCGTCGCCGGACTGTCCGATGCCCACCCGTCCCGAACCGGTGATCACCTGGCGCGAGGCGAAGAAGGTCGTCAGCCCGGCGATGATCGCGGTGAACGGCGTGTCCCGCGCCATGAGGTAGTTCTCATGGGTGCCGTACGACGCGCCTTTGCCGTCGATGTTGTTCTTGTAGAGCTGAAGTTTCGGGGCGCCCGGGACGCTGGCCACGTGGCGGGCCGCGGCCTCCATCACGCGCTCGCCCGCCTTGTCCCAGATGACCGCGTCCATGGGGTCGGTGACCTCGGGGGCGGAGTACTCGGGGTGGGCGTGGTCGACGTAGAGCCGGGCGCCGTTGGTGAGGATCATGTTGGCCGCACCGATCTCGTCGGCGTCGATGATCGGAGCCGGCCCGGACCCGCGGCCGAGGTCGAAACCACGGGCGTCGCGCAGAGGCGACTCCACCTCGTAGTCCCAGCGTGTCCGCTTCGCGCGCGGCACTCCCGCGGCCGCGGCGTAGGCGAGAACGGCCTGCGTGGACGTCATGATCGGGTTCGCGGTCGGGTCGCCGGGCGCGGAGATTCCGTACTCGACCTCGGTCCCGATGATTCGCTGCATCCTTCGAGGGTAGAGGTTCATTCGCCGCCGGTCGCAACCACCGCATGTGCGCAGTACGGTCGACGCCGTGAAAGCATTCCGCCGGTTCACCGTTCGAGTCCCGCTGCCCGACCGCATCGCGGACCTCGCGCCGTTGTCGCACAACCTGCGCTGGGCCTGGCACCTCCCCACCCAGGAATTGTTCGCCACGATCGATCCGCACCTGTGGTCTTCGACCGGCGATCCGCTCCGGGTCCTCGCCGAGGCCGACCCGCGACGACTGGCCGAGCTGGCGGCCGACGAGGACTTCGTGGCGCGGGTGACCGACGCATACGCCGACCTCCGGGAGTATCTCGACGCACCGCAGTGGTTCCAGAGGTACGCGGCGGGATCATCGGGCGAGGACCGTGCCGGACAGGACCGGGTGGTGCCGCCCGGAATCGCCTACTTCTCCATGGAGTTCGGCGTCTCGGAGGTCCTCCCGATCTACTCCGGCGGCCTCGGCATCCTCGCCGGTGACCACCTGAAGGCGGCCTCCGACCTCGGCCTGCCGCTGATCGGCGTCGGATTGCTGTACCGGTCCGGCTACTTCCGCCAGGGCCTCGACCACGACGGATGGCAGATCGAGCGGTATCCCGTGAACGACCCCGCCGAACTCCCCCTGACCCTTCTGCACCGCCGGGAACACGACGGAACCGGCGGCGGCGTCAGCCGCGTCGACGACGAGGACCCGGTCATCATCGAGGTCGCGATGCCCGATGGCGCGACCCTGTCGGCTCAGGTGTGGGTGGCGTCCGTGGGGCGAATCCCGTTGCTGCTCCTCGACTCCGACATCGCCCACAACGACGATCAGCCCGACGGGGCCGCCCTGCGCGCCGTGACCGACCGGCTGTACGGCGGCGACCAGGAGCACCGGATCGCGCAGGAGATCCTGCTGGGCATCGGTGGCGTGCGCGCGCTGCGCGAGTACATGCGCATCGCCGGCCGGGACGAGCCGACGGTGTTCCACATGAACGAAGGACACGCGGGCTTCCTCGGGGTGGAACGCATCCGGGAGCTCGTGGCCGGCGGTCTCGACTTCGACACCGCGGAGGCGGTGGTCCGCGCGTCGAACGTCTTCACGACCCACACCCCCGTGCCGGCCGGTATCGACCGGTTCCCCGCGGACCTCGTGGCCCGGTATCTCGACGCCGACGACGGTGGCGGGTCCCGCCTGCTCCCGGGGCTGGCCGCGGCGACGGTCGTCGAACTCGGCGACGAGGCCGACCCGGGTGTGTTCAACATGGCACACATGGGATTTCGGCTCGGACA
Organism: Gordonia sp. KTR9; assembly: GCF_000143885.2. Classification (NCBI taxonomy): domain Bacteria; kingdom Bacillati; phylum Actinomycetota; class Actinomycetes; order Mycobacteriales; family Gordoniaceae; genus Gordonia; species Gordonia sp. KTR9. Next base: position 2,697,993 of record NC_018581.1, on the reverse strand, counting down.
ACGCAGCAACGGGGTCTCCCGACTGCACGGTGCGGTGAGTCGCGAGATGTTCGCCGACCTCTGGCCGGGTTTCGACGCCGCCGACGTCCCCATCGGAGCGGTCACCAACGGTGTGCACGGTCCGACCTGGGTGGCCCCTCAGTGGCGCGACTTCGCCGGCGGAGACGAGGATTCCGCGGCCGAGGTGTATGCGGGCCTGTCCGACGAGACCATCTGGCAGACGCATGAGGAGTTACGTGCGGGACTCGTCGGTGAGGTGCGCCGCCGTGCTCGCGCCAGCGGCCTCGAGCGGGGCTTCACCGATGCCGAACTGGGTTGGACCGCCGACCTGTTCGACCCGCACGTGCTGACGATCGGGTTCGCCCGGCGGGCGGCCACGTACAAACGCCTCACCCTGATGCTCCGCGATCCCGAGCGCATGCGCGCCATCCTCACCGACCCCGATCGGCCGGTGCAGCTCGTCATCGCGGGCAAGGCGCATCCCGCCGACGACGGGGGCAAATCACTGATCCAGCAGGTCGTGCGGTTCACCGAGGATCCGGAACTGCGCGGCCGAATCGTGTTCCTCCCCGACTACGACATCTCCATGGCTCGCGCCATCTACGCGGGTTGCGATGTGTGGCTGAACAACCCGGTGCGGCCGATGGAGGCCTGCGGGACGTCGGGGATGAAGTCGGCGCTGAACGGAGGGCTCAATCTGTCGATTCTCGACGGCTGGTGGGACGAGATGGCCGACGGCGAGAACGGCTGGGCCATCCCCTCGGCGGAGGGCATCGCCGACGAGCACCGTCGCGACGACCTCGAGGCGCAGGCGCTGTACACGCTCCTGGAGGAGACGGTGATCCCGCTGTTCTACCGCCGCGACGAGAACGGGGTGCCCCGCCGGTGGGTGGAGATGATGCGTCACACGCTCACCCGACTGGGGCCGCGAGTGCTGGCGTCGCGCATGGTCCGCGACTACACCACCGACCTCTACTGCCCGGCGGCGAAGGCCTACGAATCCGCGTGCACCGACTCGTATGCGGGTGCACGCGACCTCGCGGCCTTCCGCCGGACGCTGGAGACCGGATGGTCATCGGTACTGGTGGCCGGGGTCGAGGACGAGACGCGCGCGGACGGCCTCCACGTCACGGCGCACGTCGCACTCGGAGACCTGGCACCGGAGTCGGTGGCGGTCCAGGTCGTGCTCGGCCGGGTCGGCGACGACGATGACATCCTCGATCCGACGTTCACCGACATGACGCCCGAACCCGACCGCGATGCATCGGACCGGGTGGTGTTCTCCGCACTCGTGCCGCCGTCGGCGTCGGGCCGACTCGGCTACACCGTCCGGGTGCTGCCGAGTCATCCGCAGCTGTCCGCCGAATCCGAACTCGGCCTGGTGCGCTTCCCGACGTCGACCGGTGGGAGTCCACACCTGGCCTGACCGGCGGCCGTGGGACAGATCCGCCGGACACCGGAGGAGAATTCAGGGTTGTCCCGGATGTCGCCACCCGCGTCGTGCCGCCACACTGATCGGACGGTGCGGTGACGGGAGAAGCGAATGGCCTTGTCGTCGGCGGTCGCTCGGACGGCCTCGCGGATCGCCTCGCTGCTGGGTCAGCGCCGGATGCGCCTGGTCGCCGTGCTGAACAAGTACGTGACCAATCCGGTCGTGCGGCTCTGGGCCGGACGGGTGCCCGGCATGGCGGTGATCGAGCACGTGGGCCGTCGTAGTGGGCGTCGCTACCGCACGCCGGTCATGGCCGTCGTATCGGATCACCGATTCTGGGTCGTCCTGAACTACGGCGCCGGATCGGACTGGGTCGCCAATGTGACCGCCGCACAGGAAGCCACGGTCCGGCACCGCGGCCGGCGGCACCGGATCGAGAACGTGCGCGTCGAACCGGCGTCAATCAGTGCGATACCACTCCCCGATCGTCTCGACGCCGACCGGAAGGTGCTGTGCGCCACGATGCGGGACGCCTGAGGGACGGACCCGCGCGTCAGCGTTTCGTGAGACCAGGCGTCAGCGCTTCTTCAGACGCAGACGCGAGTAGGTGAACGCGAGCAGCAGCGCGCTGATCACCGCGAGCACCCCGTACGCCAGCGCGGTGTGGGCGATCGACGTCTCCCACAGCGTGATCCGCTGCGGGGCGGCGACATTGATGCTGTAGAGGTCGACACTGCCGGCCGCGGCCACGTAGCCCCAGAAGGACGGGAAGATCCACGACAACTGCTCCAGCCCGACGCCGTCGAGCTTGAAGAGCCCGCCGCAGAACACCAACTGGACCATCACGACGATGACCAGCGGCGGCATGACCTGCTCGTTGGACTTCACGGCCGACGAGATGGCCAGTCCGACCAGCGTGCTCACACAGGCCAGGACAGCCACCGCGACCAGCAACGCGAGCGGCGGCGGCAGGATCGGTCCGCCGAAGTCGGGCAGCCCGCGACCGGCGAAGGTGATGCCGACCATGATGATCGTCTGCAGGACCGCGGCGACGAAGAACACGACGATCTTCGCGAAAAGGTATGCGCCGGGCCGCAATCCGACCGCACGCTCGCGTTCGAAGATGTCGCGCTCACCGACCAGATCGCGCACGGTCAGTGCCGCACCCATGAACGCCGCGCCGACGACGAGCACGACCAGGATCTGGATCGCCTCCGCGCCGTCCTTGGGTGGAGGCGCGTTGGGGATCACCTCGAGACGCGCGAATCCGCTCGAACCCGGGATCACCAGCGTGAGCAACCCCAACACGACCGGCAGCAACACGAGGAACACCAGGTAGCCGACGTCGGCGAAGATCAGCCGTACCTGACGTCGGGCGATGGTCGACGACTGGCGGGGGAAGCTTGTGTGCGGCACCGGTATCGGTGGGCCGGGAGGACGCTGGGGCGGCGGTGGAGCGGGTGCGCGGCGGTGCCGGTCCAGGTACCGCATGTGCGCGGTGTCCGGCTGGTCGGCGACGTAGGCGAAGATCTCGGCCCAGTCGGAGGTGCCCATCTCGCCCTCGACCTGTCCGGGCGGGCCGCAGAAGGATGTCTTGCCGCCGGGGGCGAGCAGCAGCACCTGGTCGCACATGGACAGGTAGGTCAGTGAGTGCGTGACCACGAGAACCACACGTCCGGCGTCGGCGAGCCGGCGGAGCGTGGCCATCACCTGGCGGTCGAGAGCGGGATCGAGACCGGAGGTCGGCTCGTCGAGGATCAGCAGCGACGGGCCCGTCAGCAGCTCCATGGCCACCGACGCACGCTTCTGCTGGCCGCCGGACAGCTTCTCCACCCTGGTGTCGACGTGCTCGGTCAGCTGCAGCTCACTGAGCACCCCGTCGATCACCCGGTCCCGGTCGGCCTTCGAGAGGTCGGGTGGCAGGCGCAGTTCCGCGGCATAACGCAACGCCTGTCGTAGCGTCAGCTTGTGGTGCAGCACGTCTTTCTGCGGCACCATGCCGATGCGGGTGCGCAGCGCGTCGTACTCGGCGTGCACGTTGCGGCTCTCGAAGGTGACCAGGCCGCTCGTCGGCGAGTTGAGTCCGGCCGCGATCCTCGACACCGTCGACTTACCCGCGCCCGACGGGCCGATCACCGCGGTCAACGTGCCGGGACTGGCACTGAACTCGACGTCGGCCAGCAACCGCTTCCCGCCGTCGACGACGAGGCTGACCCCGTGGACATGGAGCCCGTCGGCGACCGCGGCACTCTCCTGGCCGCGCATCAGGGTTCCGCCGGACACCACGAAGTCGCTGTTGCCGATCGTGACGACGTCACCGTCGGTCAGCGGGGCGCTCGACACCCGCCGGCCGTTGACGAAGGTCCCGTTGACGCTGCCGAGATCCTCGATGACGAGGGCGGCCCCGCGGCTGGACACCTGCGCGTGATGCCGCGACGCCAGCACATCGCTGACCACGATGTCGTTGTCGGGCGTGCGACCGATCCGCTGGACCCCGCGCAGTGAGATCGACTCGCGCTCCGGCGGAGTCGGCGCGCCGGGCAGCCGGTAGACCGCGGACACGTTCTGCTGCAGCGCCTGCAGATGCGGCGCGTTCAACACTTCCTGCGGCATCGGATCCGTGCCGCCGAATACCCGCCCGCCCGCTCCGCTTCCGGCGCGCTCGCCGGGACGGCCGTATCCGCCGGGTGCGCGCGCGGGCATCTGCCCGGAGGCCGGGACTCCGGCGGGCGGGAAACCCGCCGAGCGGGGACCCGACGCGGGATGGCCCGACTGCATCGGGCGCGAGACCGGCGGAACCGGCCGGGGCGGCATACCGCGACCGGGAGCCGGCGAGTCGACCACGAGATCGACGACCGGACCGGTCGTCACGTCGCCGAGGCGCACCTGCATCGAGCCCGGCACCATGAACTCGGCCATCCGCTGACCGTTGACGAAAAAGCCGTTCGTGCTCCCGATGTCGACCAGACACCAGGCCGCCCCGCGCCACTCGATGGCCAGATGCCGGCGCGACACCATCGGGTGGTTGATCACGATGTCGTTGTCGGGCTCGCGCCCGAGGGTGACGCGCGGGGACCCGCCCAGTGGATGCGGTGCCCCACCGTCGACGATCACTCGTCCACGCGCCATCGATGTGTTGTTCATCGCCGACAACTCTAGTGCCTGAACGCGCTGTTCACGCGGTTCTGTCGAGCAGACAGCCGACCCCGTGGGAGTCGGCTGTCTGCTCGGCGGATGTGTCGGTCGTTACAGGTACTGGCCCGTGTTCGTCTCGGTGTCGATGGCGCGGCTCGCGCCGGCGCTCTTGCCCGTGACCAGGGTGCGGATGTAGACGATCCGCTCGCCCTTCTTGCCCGAGATCCGGGCCCAGTCGTCGGGGTTGGTCGTGTTGGGCAGATCCTCGTTCTCCGCGAACTCGTCGAGGATGGAATCGAAGAGATGCTGCACACGCAGACCCGGCGCACCTGTGTCGAGTTGCGACTTGATCGCGTACTTCTTGGCGCGGTCGACGACGTTCTGGATCATCGCGCCGGAGTTGAAGTCCTTGAAGTACATGATCTCTTTGTCGCCATTGGCATAGGTGACCTCGAGGAACCGGTTGTCCTCGCTCTCGGCGTACATCCGCTCGACGACCTTCTCGATCATCGCGTTGACGCAGGCCGTGCGATCACCGCCGAACTCGCCGATGTCGTCGGCGTGGATCGGCAGCTCCTCGGTCAGGTACTTCGAGAAGATGTCGATCGCCGACTCGGCGTCGGGACGTTCGATCTTGATCTTCACGTCGAGACGTCCCGGACGCAGGATCGCGGGATCGATCATGTCCTCGCGGTTCGACGCACCGATCACGATGACATTCTCGAGGCCCTCGACACCATCGATCTCGCTGAGCAGCTGCGGGACCACGGTGGTCTCCACGTCCGAGGAGACACCCGAGCCACGTGTGCGGAAGATCGAGTCCATCTCGTCGAAGAACACGATGACCGGTGTGCCCTCCGAGGCCTTCTCCCGCGCGCGCTGGAAGATCAGCCGGATGTGCCGCTCGGTCTCACCGACGAACTTGTTGAGCAGTTCGGGGCCCTTGATGTTGAGGAAGTACGACTTCGCCTCCTTGGCGTCGTCGCCGCGCACCTGCGCGATCTTCTTCGCCAGGGAGTTGGCCACCGCCTTGGCGATGAGCGTCTTTCCACACCCGGGCGGACCGTAGAGCAGCACGCCCTTCGGCGGACGCAGCTGGTAGTCGCGGAACAGGTCCTTGTGCAGGAACGGGAGTTCGACGGCATCGCGGATCTGCTCGATCTGACGACCGAGGCCGCCGATGTCCTCGTACCCGACGTCCGGGACCTCCTCGAGGACGAGATCCTCCACCTCGGCCTTGGGCACCCGCTCGAAGGCGAAGCCGGCCTTGGTGTCGATGAGCAACGAGTCACCGGGGCGCAGCTTGCGACGCAGACCGTCCTCACCGTCGACCTCGCCGAGGAGCGGTTCGGCCAGCCAGACCACCCGCTCTTCGTCGGCATGGCCGACGACCAGGGCGCGTTTGCCGTCGCCGAGCACCTCACGCAGCGTGCTGATCTCGCCGACGGTGTCGAACTCACAGGCCTCGACGATGGTCAGCGCCTCGTTCAGGCGCAGGGTCTGGCCCTTGGTCAGCGTCTCGGTGTCGATGTTGGGTGAACACGTCAGCCGCATCTTGCGGCCGGAGGTGAACACGTCGACGGTGGCGTCGGGATGCACGTCCAGCAGTACGCCGTACCCGCTCGGCGGCTGACCGAGACGGTCGACCTCCTCGCGGAGTGCGATGAGTTGCTGGCGGGCTTCCTTGAGAGTGTCGAGCAGCTTCGCGTTGCGTGCGGTGAGGCTGTCCACACGCTCCTGGAGATCCCCGGCCGGCCGGCCGGCTGCGCCTCGCGCAGACGGGTCCGAGCCGCTCCGCGACAGTGGCGGAGTGTAGGCGGGGACGAAGCCCTCGTCGGATGCACTGGCGCTCTCGGGAACCGCGCGGTCCCCCAGTGCGTCGTGGCGGTCAGATTCGGTCATTGCTGACTCCTCTCGCCGGCAATCACCCGATCCCTCGATCGGAATGCTCGCGCCGTATCCCTACGCTACCGGCCGCGACGCGGAATCGCCGTCTGCCGCGCAATCGCCGGTGTTGACGGTGTGTTAAATGTGCGTCTTCGCAACGTATTCGCGATGTTTCACCGCGACCGCGGGCGGGATCAGCCCTTGCTGGGGCGACGCTGCGGACGCAGCGTGGTGGTTCCGTCGGCCAGGCGCCGAGCGGTGATCAGAAAGGCCGTGTGGCCTTGCATTTTGTGCTCGGGCCGCACCGCGAGTCCCACCGCACTCCACTCACGCAGGAGCGTCTCCCACGCCCGGGGCTCGGTCCAGCACTCCTGCTCGCGCAGGGCTTCCATCACCCGGGACAGCTGGGTGACGGTCGCCACGTACACCGTCAAGACCCCGCCTGGTTTCAACACCGTGCGGACGACGTCGAGGGGTTCCCAGGGCGCGAGCATGTCCAGGATGACCCGGTCGAAGCGTTCGTCCTGGTCCACGTTCGCCAGGTCGTCGACGGTCAGGTGCCAGTTGGCGGGGCGGCCGCCGAAGAAGGTCTCGACGTTGCGGATCGCGTGCTCGGCGTGGTCGTCCCGGATCTCGTAGGAGACGACTTCGCCCTCGGCGCCGACCGCCCGCAGCAACGAACACGTCAGCGCACCCGAACCGGCACCGGCCTCGAGAACACGAGCACCCGGGAAGATGTCGCCCTCGAGCACGATCTGCGCCGCGTCCTTGGGGTAGATGACCTGGGCTCCGCGCGGCATCGACAGCACGTAGTCGACCAGCAGCGGCCGCAACGCGAGATACTGGGTCCCGCTCGTCGCGGAGACGATGCTGCCCTCGGGCGAGCCGATCAGATCGTCGTGCGAGATGGCACCCCGATGGGTGTGGAACTGCTTCCCCTCGTCGAGCAGCACCGTGAACTTGCGCCCCTTCGCATCGGTCAGCTGAACCCGGTCGCCGACGACGAACGGTCCGGTGGTGGGCACTGGTGCTTCCTCTCGTGAACGATCCGAACCCGCGCGACTCGGCGCCGGTTCGTGGGCCGTGTGGACGTTACCCGACGACGTGGGCCGAACCCGCCTCGTGTCGCCCCGCCGGACCGGCGAGCGACTTTCCGGTGTGGCGACTGCGAGTGTCGGGACGCCGGCCTGTCGGGACCGGCGCCTACCCTGCGAAGGGTGAGCACGATGACCGGAGTCGGGGACACCTCCACCAGCACGACGCGGGCAACGGCACCGGACACCCCCGGGTCGGACGGCCGGGGCATCGTCGGGCGGCCGCTGGCCCTGTCCCCGTCCCGGGCCGCCGACTTCAAGCAGTGCCCCCTTCTCTATCGCTACCGCGCGATCGACCGCTTCCCGGAAACACCCACGACCGCCCAGACCCGGGGCACCGTCGTGCACGCTGCCTTGGAGAACCTGTTCGACCTCCCGGCCGAACTCCGCACCCAGGATTCGGCCGAGCTGCTGGTCGAGGGCGCCTGGGCGGCGCTGTGCGAGGGCGACCCGGAACTGGCGAAGGTCGTCGGAGTAGACGGGCAGGAGGCGTTCCTCGCGGATGCGCAGAAGCTCATCGCCACCTACTACACGATGGAGAACCCCACCGCCTTCGACGCCGACGCGGTGGAGGAACACGTCGAGATCGACGCCGACGACATGCTGATGCGCGGCTTCATCGACCGCATCGACGTCGCGCCGACCGGTGAGATCCGCGTCGTCGACTACAAGACCGGACGATCCCCGGGCCAGGCCTACGAGGCGAAGGCGCTGTTCCAGATGAAGTTCTATGCGCTCGCGATCCTGCGCACGCGCGGGGTGGTTCCGGCCCGGTTGCAACTGATGTACCTCTCCGACGGGCAGCAGTTGATCTATCGCCCGGACCACGACGAACTGCTCCGTTTCGAGCGCACCCTGCGTGCGATATGGCAGGCGATCCGCGCAGCCGTGGTCTCGGGTGATTTCCGGCCGAAGAAGTCGTGGCTGTGCAAGTTCTGCGAGCACCACGCCCGCTGTCCCGAGTTCGGGGGCGAAGTCCCGCCGTACCCCGGTCCACCGGCGGGTTTCGCGGCCTGACCGACACCGGAACCGGGGTCCGGGTGCCCCCGTACCGGGTGACTATGCCGACAGTCATAAGGTGACCGCGTGGAGAACTCGTACTACGAACCCGTCGACGCCCCGTCGGACTCTGCCCAGACGAATTCTGCAGGGTCTGATTCCGAAGGCGACTTCGAGTACTTCCGTCCGACCGACGCCACGCTGAGCGTGTGGTCGCCGACCATGCAGCACGGCGGTCCCCCGTCGGCCCTCCTGATGCGTTCGCTGCTGCGATGCGAGCCCGATCCGGCCCAGCACTTCACGCGGGTGACCACCGAGATCCTCGGGCCGGTCGGGTTGGGCATCAACCGGGTCGCCGCCCGGGTCATCCGGCCCGGCCGCCAGATCAGCCTCGTCGAGACCGAACTGCAGGTGCAGCAGGCCGACGGGTCGTTCCGCGCCGCGGCACGATCGGTGGGCTGGCGACTGCGCGTCGCCGACACCGCCGAGATCGCCAACGGTCCCGCTCCCCTGGCTCCCGGTCCCGACGAGTCGGCAGCGGTGATCGGTTTCTCCGACGACAGCGGCGAGGCCGTCGACTGGGGCACTCTGGGGTTCATCGGCACCATCGAGTCGATCCGGGCCGAGGGACGCAACGGCTCGACTCCCGCGGTGTGGCTGCGCCCGGCGATCCCGCTCGTCGCCGGCGAGAAGACCGAGGACCTGGAGTCGGTGTTCACCGTCATCGACGTCGCCAACGGGCTGGGTACCCGACTGCGCCCGGACCAGTGGACCTGGATGAACACCGACACCACCGTGCACCTGACGCGCGTCCCGAGCGGACCGTGGGTCGGGATCGACGCCCACATGATCGCCGGCCCGGACGGGTTCGGCAGCACCTTCGCCGACCTCTACGACGCCTCCGGTCACATCGGGCGGTCGGCCCAGACGGTGATGCTCAGCGCGGTGCGGTAGCCACGCCCTCTGCTTTCTGAGGTGCGGGCGAAGCCAGCCACCCACTGACCCTCAGGTGCGAGCGAAGCCAGCCACCCCTGCCCCTCAGGTGCGAGCGAGCGCGCCGCCTACTGCTCCCTGAGGAGGCCGGAGCCTGCGGAGGCCGTCTCGAAGGGTCCTGGTGAGATGCGTCGCCACGCCCTTCGTGGCTCGTCGCTTGCGCTCCTCGCACCTCAGGGAACGGGGCGTTCGTCGAATGCGCTCCTCGCACCTCAGGGAGCGGGGAGTTCGTCGAATCCGCTCCTCGCACCTCAGTATCTGCGGCCTGGCGGCCGTCGTGGACCACGAAAGACCCCCGCTCCCTGAGGAGCGAGCTTGCGAGCGTCACGAAGGGTTTCGCAGCCTCGGTCGCCAGACCCTTCGTGACGCGCCCTCCGCAAGCTCCGGGCGCTCCTCAGGGAGCAGGGCGGGCCAGCAGGTCTGTGATTCTTTCAGATTAGGGAGCAGGGGCTGGTGGATCTACCGAAAGCTAGAACCGGCAGGAGCGGATGTCGGTGGCGAGAATCGCCTTCGCGCCCAGCTCGGACAGCTCGTCCATGAGGTTCTGGTGGTCCTTGCGGGGCACCATCGCACGGACGGCGACCCAGTCCGGGTCGGCCATGGGTGCCACGGTCGGTGACTCCAGGCCCGGGGTGAGCACCGACGCCCGGTCGAGAAGTGAACGGGGGCAATCGTAGTCGATCATCACGTACTGCTGTCCGAACACCACACCCTGGACCCGGGCGACGAATTGCCGTTCGGCCTTGGTGAGTTCGGCGTCGCGCCGGGAGATGAGAACGGCCTCGGAATCGCACAGCGACTCCCCGAAGGCCACCAGGCCGTGCTGGCGCAGCGTGCGACCGGAACCGACGACGTCGGCGATCGCGTCGGCGACGCCGAGCTGGATCGAGATCTCGACCGCACCGTCGAGCCGGATGATGTCGGCGGTGATGCCGTGACCGGCCAGGTCCTCACGCACGAGGTTCGGGTACGACGTGGCGATCCGTTTGCCGGCGAGATCGGCCACGCTCCACTGCTGGTCGGCCGGCGCGGCATAGCGGAAGCTCGACGAGCCGAAACCCATCGCCAGCTGCTCGCCGACCTCGGCGCCGGAGTCCCGGGCGAGGTCGCGCCCGGTGATGCCCAGGTCCAGGCGGCCGGACGCCACGTAGATCGCGATGTCCTTGGGGCGGAGGAAGAAGAACTCGACGTCGTTGTTGTTGTCGAGGACCGTGAGGTCCTTGGCGTCGGTCCGGCGTCGGTAGCCGGCCTCGGAGAGGATGGCCGACGCGGATTCGGAGAGCGCACCCTTGTTGGGTACGGCCACTCGCAGCATCTCGATGTCCTTTTCGTGGGTTGCGCCCGCGGGCGCGGTGATGGAGCGGAACTGTGTCGTGCGGGAGGTGTGTCCGGACCGGGTCGCCCCGGTCACAGATGTCGGTACACGTCCTGCAGCGTCAATCCCCGCTTGATCATCATCACCTGCAGCCAGTAGACGAGCTGCGAGATCTCCTCGCCGAGCGACTCGTCGGATTCGTGTTCGGCCGCGAGCCAGACCTCACCCGCCTCTTCGATGATCTTCTTGCCCAGGGTGTGCACACCGGAGTCGAGGGCGGCGACGGTACCCGAACCCTCGGGACGGCTCTGCGCCTTGTCGCTGAGTTCGGCGAACAGCTCCTCGAAAGTCTTCACGATTCCTCATTTTTGCATGTCGTGATGCGCGCGAGACCGCCGGTCCATGCGTCGGCCACATCGTCGAGGTCCAGCCCGACGAGGGATGTCCGGAAGACCCGCAGCCGACCCGGCTCGACCGGTGCCGCCGACTCGACGACGAGCGTCGGACATCCGGCGGCCGACGCCGCCTGAGCACCGGTCGGCGAATCCTCGACGGCCAGGCAGTCGGCCGTCGGGACGCCGAGGAGTTCCGCGGCGCGCAGGTAGGGATCGGGCGCGGGTTTGCCCACGGCGACCTCGTCACCGCAGACCGTGGTGGCGAAGCGTCCTCGCCCGATTGTCTCCAGGGCCACCTCGGTGAGCTCCCGCACCGTGTTGGTCACCAGGACCATCGGGATCCCCGCCCCGGCCACCAGGTCCAGCGCTTCGGGCGCGCCGGGACGCCACGGCAGGGCCTGCGCGAACAATTCGGCGACCCGGTCGAGGGTCCACCGCCCGTCGGCATCCGGATCCCGTTCCGCGGCGGACAGACCGGCCGCGTCGTGCACCTTGGCAAGCGCGTCGGGCAGCGAGTTCCCGAGGGTGGATTCGCGGAGTCGGGGCGACATGACGATGCCGTGCCGCGCGGCCAGCTCGGCCATCGCGACGTCCCAGATCGGTTCGGAGTCGAGCAGGGTCCCATCCATGTCCCACAGCACGGCGGCGGGCAGGCGCGCGCCCGAGGGCGAGGTCGCGGGGACGGACGTACCGACGGGGGCGGGCCGGCTCGGTCGGGCGGTGTCTGTCACCCCTGCATCATCGCAACCCACCGTTCGGTGGGCTCGTCGGCGGGGTAGAACAGCTCGATGGTCAGCTCGTCGAGCGTCACATCTCGCGGTGACCCGAACGTGGTGAGCGTGCTGAAGAACGACAGCACCTGGTCGCCGAGTGCGAGCCGGAACGGCACCAGCAGTTCCGCCCGGTCCCGGGGTTCGGCACGCTCGCGCGCGAGGCGACCGTCGAGTGCCGCGACGGACGGGTACGCCGACACCTCGCGTTCCAGGTCGGCCAGGCGCTGGTCCCCGGTGATCCGGGCCATCCGTCGAAGCAGGTCGAGCAGGTAGGTCGCCCATTCGTCGAAGTTGTGCGTCCGCTGCGCGAACCCGTCCGGATGAAGGGAGACCCGGAACAGATTGACCGGACCCGATCGCAGGTCACGCGGGAGCATGTCGAGAAGTGTGAGGGCGGTGTCGTTGGCCAGGACGACGTTCCAGGTCCGGTCGAGCGCCATGCCCATGTTCGGGTTGTGGGCGTCGAGCAATCTCTGCACCGACGAGCGCACGCGCGCCATGGCATCCGCGTCCAGCGGTTCCTCGCTGTAGCGGGGTGCGTGACCCGCGGCGAGAAGAAGCGAATTGCGTTCTCGCAAAGGGACATCGAGGCGTTCGGCGAGCGCCTCGAGCAGCGCCGGGCTGGGCCGTGACCTGCCGGTCTCCACGAAGCTGAGATGGCGGGGTGAGACGCCGACCTCGTAGGCAAGATCCAGCTGACTCAGCGAGCGACGAGAGCGCCACTGCCGCAGCATGCTTCCCACCTCGACGGCCATGTGCGTCATGGTAGGTCCCGGGTGGGACCGTGACGACCACCTCACGGGTAGCGGTCGTGATCCGGCATTCAGGACCGCAGACAGGACTCGATCAATGCCAGCGAGTGTCCGATGGTCTTGGCCAGGACTTCCTCGGGTTCGCCGTCGAACACCTCACGCGACGCACTGACCCGGCCGCGGTGGTCCAGACCGAACCACACCGTGCCCGGCGCAGCCTCGTCCGGTTCGGGTCCGGCTTCGCCGGTCACCGCGACGACGAGATCGGCGTCGAAGAGGCGGGCGGTCGTCGCCACCATCGCGCGCGCCGCCGTCTCGCTCACCACCGGCCCCTCGGGCACGTCGAGCAGGCTGTACTTGACGTCCTTGTGATAGGCGACGACGCCACCGCGGAACCACGTACCCGCATTCGGCGCCTTGCTCAGCTCCGTCGCCAGATTGCCACCGGTCAGCGATTCTGCGACCGCGATCCGCACACCTGCCTCCATCGCGGCGTCGGCCACGCGCCGGCAGGTCTCCGAGAAATCACTCACATCGGACATGTGTCGCTCCCTTCGCGTCGGCGTCGATCACCGATGGTTCGTATCCATTCGACGGCGGCCTGAAACGACTACCTGGTAGGTGGTGGTGCCGACGGCGTCGGGCTGCGATCTCGAGGACATGACCCGCCCCCACAACGACCCTGAGTCCGCGCGTCATATCTCACGCCGCCCAGATGCCCGACGTGGACTCGAACCGGTCGCGGGTACGTACCGCTGTCCGGGCCGCCCAGGCGCCGGTGGCGAGGTAGGCCAGCGCCGTGACGGCCACGCCGCACAGGGTCACCACCACCCAGAAGGGACGCGCGTTCGACGCCAGGTCGTCGGCCACCGCTCCCGCCGTTCCCGAGAACGCGATGGCCCCCGAGACCGCCACGCCCAGCGCGGTACCCACCTGGCGACCGGTGGACGCTATCGCGGAGGCGAGACCGGCCTGGGTCTGCGGCATTCCCGAGACCGCGGCGTTCGTGATGGGCGCGTTGACCAGTCCGAACCCGATGCCGAACACGAGGTAGGCCGCGCCGAGGTGGATGAACGCGGTGTCGGGGCCGACGCCGAGGAGCAGCAACCCGCCCGCCGCCATCCCGACTCCACCCGCGGACAGCGGCGTCCTCGCGCCCCGGGCGGCCACGAGACGCCCGGAGACGGGTGCACAGCACGCGGAGGCGACCGCCATCGGCAGTAGCATCAGACCTGCCCTGAGCGGGGTGAGCCCCCGGACTTCCTGCAGGTAGAGGGTGTTGAGGAAGAGAAACCCCCCGGTGGCCGCAAACGCGATCACCGCGCAGACGACCGCGATGCCGAACGGCGCACTGCCGAAGAACCGGGGGTCCAGGAGAGGGTCGTCGCGTCGGGACTCGTACCAGACGACGATCACCGACGAGCATGCGGCGACCACGAAACAACCGACGATGGCGCCGGACGTCCAGCCCAGGACGTGGCCCTCGATGATCCCGAAGGTCAGGGTCGACAGCAGGACGAAGATCAGCAGCTGACCCACCACGTCGGTCCGCCGACCGCGCGGCGTCCTCGACTCCGGGATGTACCGCCTGCTCAGGACGACGGCGAGACCGCACACCGGAACGTTGAGCACGAAGATCGCCTGCCAGCCCAGACCGGACACCAGTGCCCCGCCGACGACCGGGCCGAAGGCCAGACTCGCCCCGAATGCGCCTCCCCACAGCCCTATTGCGCGAGCGCGCGCCCGCGGCTCGGTGAACACGGCGGTGACGATGGACAGCGCCACCGGATTCAGCATCGATCCCCCGACCGCCTGTACCGCGCGGGCGGCGATGAGGACCTCCGGTGTCGGCGACACCGCGCAGAACACGGAGCCGGTCCCGAAGATCACCAGGCCGACCCCGAAGATGCGCCTGCGTCCGAGCCGGTCTCCGGTGGCGCCGCCGAGGATGAGCAGGCTCGCGACCACCAGCGTGTAGGAGTCGACCACCCATTGCAGCTGCGACGGCGTGGCGTCGAGATCGGCACGGATCGACGGAAGTGCCACGTTGACCGCGGAGATGTCGAGTCCGACGAGGAACATGCTCAGACAGCAGACGACCAGGATCACGCGTGGACGTCCGGTCGTGGACATGGGGCCAATCTAGAACGATCCCCGCGGTGCGGGCGTCAGCTCGACGAGGATCCACGCTCGCGGAACGACACCCACGATCTGCCGGGATCGTCGTAGTCTGGGCCCACGCGTCGTCGCCCAGGGAGAAAGCCGAGGTCCCATGTCGAAGATCCTGGTGTTCGGACACCGCAACCCCGACACCGATGCCATCGGGGCCGCGATCGGCCTCGCCGGCCTCGAAGCCGCGCTGGGCAGTGACGTCGAAGCCGTGGCCCTGGGCCATCCGAGCCTCGAAACCGCCTTCGCGCTGGAGCATTTCGGCCTCGACGCACCGCGTGTGATCGAGACCGCCGCGCCGTCTGACGTCATGCTCGTCGATCACAACGAACGACAGCAGAGTGTCGCCGACATCGCCGACGTCACCGTGCTGAAGGTCATCGACCACCATCGGATCGCCAACTTCGAGACGGCGGCGCCGCTGTACGTCCGCGTCGAGCCCGTCGGGTGCACCTGCACGATCCTCACCCGGATGTATGCGGAGAACGGCGTCGAGATCCCCCGCCCGGAGGCGGGCATCATGCTCTCGGCCATCATCTCCGACACCCTGCTGTTCAACTCGCCCACCTGCACCGACGCTGATCGTGCGGCTGCGGCGGAGCTCGCCGCAATCGCCGGTGTCGACGTCGATGAGTACGGCGACGCACTGCTCCGCGCGGGCACCGCACTCGGTGACGAGCCGGCGTCGGCGATCATCGGCCGGGACTCCAAGAGCTTCGCGATGGGACCGAAGACGGTGCGGGTCTCGCAGCTCACCACCGTCGACTCCGCCGAGGTCCTCGACCGGCGCGACGAGTTCTTCGCCGCGATGACCGCCGAGAAGGACGCCGCGGGGTACGACCTCTATCTGCTGCTCATCACCGACGTGATCGCCTGCGACTCCGACCTCCTCGTGGTCGGCGAGCCGGCCGCGGCCGTCGAGCAGGCTCTGGGGGTCTCCGTCATCGACGGTCATGCCTTCGGCAAGGGCATCGTGTCGCGCAAGAAGCAGATCGTGCCGCAGTTGACGGAGGCGCTGGCCGGTTAGGCGCCAGACCGGCGCCTATCCGACGCCCTCGCCGTGCCGGCCCGCCCCACCGGCGAATCTGGTTGCGCCCGCGAGTGTGTCGGCCGCCAGCGAGGCCATGCCGTGGCGCAGTTCATTGGCGATCGCCGCATCGGTGTCCATGCCGTCCTGTTCGAGAACCGACAGCCGGTCCTCACGCATGCACGTCTGCGGAAACGCCGCGATCTCGGTGGCCAGGGCGACCGCGGCCGTCAGCGCCGTCCCGGACGGTACGACGCGGTTGGCGAGCCCGATCGACAGCGCCTCCTGCGCCGGTACCGCCCGGCCGGTCAGCACGAGGTCCATCGCCCGGCTCTCCCCGATCAGGCGCGGCAGACGGACCGTGCCGCCGTCGATCAGCGGAACGCCCCAGCGACGGCAGAACACCCCGAAGACGGCGTCGTCGTCCGCCACGCGCAGGTCCGCCCACAACGCGAGCTCGAGCCCGCCCGCCACGGCGTGCCCGGAGACCGCCGCGATCACCGGCTTGGACAACCGCATCCGCGTCGGACCCATCGGACCGTCGCCGTCGGGTGCCACCCGGTTCGGCTCGCCCTCGGAGATCGCCTTGAGATCGGCACCGGCGCAGAATGTCCCGCCCTCGCCGTAGAGCACCGCGACGGACACCGAGTCGTCGGCGTCGAACCGGCGGAACGCATCCGCCAGCGCGTCGGCAGTCGCCCGATCGACCGCGTTGCGCCGATCGGGCCGGTCGATCCCGATGATCCGCACCGGCCCCTCGGTCCGCTCCCGAACCGTCATCTCGTGTCCCCGATCAGGTGTTGAAGTACTTGGCCTCCGGATGGTGCAGCACGAACGCGTCGGTCGACTGCTCGGGATGCAACTGCAACTCCTCGGACAGTTCGACGCCGATCCGGCCGGGCTCGAGCAGCTCGATCATCTTGGCCCGGTCCTCGAGATCGGGGCAGGCACCGTAGCCGAACGAGAAACGCGCACCGCGGTATTCGAGGTCGAAGAAGCCCTGCGCGTTCTTCGGGTCCTCGCTGTCCATCGTGCGGTCGCCGAACGTCAGCTCGCTGCGCACGCGCTGATGCCAGTACTCGGCGAGCGCTTCGGTGAGCTGGACGCCGATGCCGTGCACCTCGAGGTAGTCGCGGTAGGCGTCCTCGGCGAACAGCTTGTTGGCGAAGTCGGCGATCGGCTGTCCCATGGTGACGAGCTGGAACGGCAGCACGTCGACCTTGCCCGCCGCCTTCGCGTCGTCGCGCGACCGGATGAAGTCCGCGATGCACAGGAACCTCGACCGCTGCTGGCGCGGGAACGTGAAGCTGAACCGTACCGGCGCATCCGGTTCCGGCTCGGTGAGCACGTGGACCGTGTCCCCCTCGCTCACCGCCGGGTAGTAGCCGTAGACCACCGCGGCGTGCTGCAGGATGTTCTCGGTCGACAGGCGATCGATCCAGTAGCGCAGGCGCGGACGGCCCTCGGTCTCCACCAGCTCCTCGTACGACGGTCCGTCACCGCCGCGCGCACCGCGGAGACCCCACTGGCCCAGGAACAGGGCGCGCTCGTCGAGGAGCTGCATGTAGTCCGCGATCGGGACGCCCTTGACGATCCGCGACCCCCAGAACGGCGGCGTCGGGATCTCGTTGTCGGCGGCCACATCCGAGCGGGCCGGCACCTCGACGGGCGTCTCGGCGGCCTTGCGCTTGGCGGCGATGCGCTTGGACCTGTCGTGCCGGGCCTTGCGTTCGGCGGCCTTCTCCGCCGCCGCCTTCGCCTCGGCGCTGTCCGGGTCGGGTCCCCCGCCGCGCTTGGCCGCCATGATGTCGTCCATCAGGCGCAGACCCTCGAAAGCGTCGCGCGCATAGTGCACGTCGCCCTCGTAGGTCTCCGAGAGATCGTTCTCGACGTACGAGCGGGTGAGCGCCGCGCCGCCCAGGAGGACCGGGTACTCGCCGGCGAGACCCCGGGAGTTGATCTCCTGGAGGTTCTCCTTCATCACCACGGTCGACTTCACCAGCAATCCGGACATGCCGATGACGTCGGCCCGCTTGTCCGCGGCGACGTCGAGGATGGTCGCGATCGGCTGCTTGATGCCGATGTTGACGACCTCGTAGCCGTTGTTGGACAGGATGATGTCGACGAGGTTCTTGCCGATGTCGTGCACGTCGCCCTTGACCGTCGCCAGGACGATGCGGCCCTTGCCGTCCTCCCCGGTGGCCTCCATGTGCGGTTCGAGGTGTGCCACCGCGGTTTTCATGACCTCGGCGGACTGCAGCACGAACGGCAGCTGCATCTGACCCGATCCGAAGAGCTCGCCGACGGTCTTCATCCCCGACAGCAGTGTGTCGTTGATGATCGACAGCGGCGGCACCTGCGTCATCGCCTCGTCGAGATCGTCGGTGAGCCCGTTGCGCTCGCCGTCGACGATCCGGCGTTCCAGCCGCTCGAACAGCGGCAGCTTGGCGAGTTCCTGGGCCCGCGACTCCCGCGCCGAGGCGGCGGAGACACCCTCGAAGAGCTGCATAAGCTTCTGCAGCGGGTCGTAACCCTCGCGCCGGCGGTCGTAGACGAGATCGAGGGCGACCTCGCGGTGCTCCTCGGGGATCCGGGCCATCGGCAGGATCTTCGACGCGTGCACGATCGCGGTGTCGAGGCCGGCCTGCACGCACTCATGCAGGAAGACCGAGTTGAGCACCTGTCGCGCCGCGGGATTGAGTCCGAACGAGATGTTCGAGATGCCCAGCGTGAAGTGCACGTCGGGGTGGGCCTCGTGCAGCCGACGAATGGCCTCGATGGTCTCGATGCCGTCGCGCCGGACCTCCTCCTGACCCGTCGAGATCGGGAAGGTCAGGGTGTCGAGGATGATGTCCTCCTCGGCCAGGCCCCAGTTGCCGGTGATGTCGGCGATGAGCCGCTCGGCCACCCGGACCTTCCAGTCGGCGGTGCGCGCCTGTCCCTCTTCGTCGATGGTGAGCGCAACGACCGCCGCGCCGTGTTCGACGACCAGTTGCATGATCTTGGTGAACCGGGAGTCCGGTCCGTCGCCGTCCTCGTAGTTCACCGAGTTCACCGCGCAGCGCCCGCCCAGCGACTCCAGACCGGCCCGGATGACCTCCGGCTCGGTGGAGTCGAGCATGATCGGCAGCGTCGACGACGTCGCGAATCGACTCGCGAGGGCGGTCATGTCGGCGGCACCGTCGCGGCCCACGTAGTCGACGTTGAGGTCGAGCATGTGGGCGCCGTCGCGGGTCTGGTCCTTCGCGATGTCGAGGCACTTCTGGTAGTCCTCGGCGATCATCGCCTCGCGGAAGGCCTTGGAACCGTTGGTGTTCGTGCGCTCACCGATGACCAGGAAGCTCGCGTCCTGGTCGAAGGGCACCGCGGAGTAGAGCGACGACGTCTCCGACTCGTGCTCCGGGGTACGGGTCGCCGGGGTCACCTCGGCGACCGCCGCCGCGACCTGCCTGATGTGTTCGGGCGTCGTCCCGCAGCAGCCGCCGACGAACTCCAGTCCGAATTCCCCGACGAACTGCGCCATGGCCTGCGCGAGTTCCTCGGGTGTCAGCGGGTACTCGGCACCGTTGGGGCCCAGGACCGGCAGACCGGCGTTCGGCATCACCGACACCGGGATGCGGGCGTGCTTGGACAGGTACCGCAGGTGCTCGCTCATCTCCGCCGGACCGGTGGCGCAGTTCAGGCCGATGAGGTCGATCCCGAGGGGCTCCAGCGCGGTCAGCGCGGCGCCGATCTCCGATCCGAGGAGCATCGTGCCGGTCGTCTCGACCGTGACGTGGGTGATGATCGGGATCCGGCGACCCACCCGCTCCATCGCGCGACGGGCGGCCACCACCGCCGACTTGACCTGCAACAGATCCTGGGAGGTCTCGATCAGGACCGCGTCGGCCCCGCCTTCGAGCATGCCGATAACACATTCGAGGTAGGCGTCGCGGATGGCCGCATACGTGGTGTGGCCGAGGCTGGGCAGCTTGGTGCCCGGCCCGATCGATCCGAGTACGAACCGGTCGGTGCCGTCGGCCGAGGGGCCCATCTCGTCGGCGACGCCGCGCGCGATCGCCGTGCCCTTGTACGACAGTTCACGGATGCGGTCCGCGATGTCGTAATCGCCCAGATTCGACAGGTTGCAGCCGAAGGTGTTGGTCTCCACGGCGTCGGCGCCGGCCTCGAAGTAGGCGCGGTGGATGCTCTCGAGGACGTCGGGACGGGTGTCGTTGAGGATCTCGTTGCAACCCTCGAGGCCGCGGAAGTCGTCGAGAGTCAGATCGGCGGCCTGCAGCATGGTGCCCATCGCCCCGTCGCCGATCAGCACCCGGCGCGACATCGACGACAAGAAGGTCGTGTCGAAATCGCGAGGATCGGTTCCGGAGAGTTCAGGGGACATGGTTGACAGCGTAGTTCGCCCTCTCTGCGTGTTCGGTCGTAGGCTGGATCGGTGAACGCTGAGCAGACGTCGAACCTTCCCCAGCTGCGCAGACCCATTCTGCTCGCGGCCTTCGAGGGATGGAACGACGCCGGGGACGCCGCCAGCAGCGCCGTCGAGCACCTGGCACTCGAATGGGACGCCCGACCCCTCGCCGACATCGACTCCGATGAATACTACGACTTCCAGGTCAATCGCCCCACCGTGAATCAGATCGACGGTGTCACGCGCCGGATCGACTGGCCGACGACGTCCATCTCGTACTGCAGTCCGCGCGGCGCCGACCGCGACATCGTGCTGGTCCGCGGGATCGAACCCAACATGCGGTGGCGGGCGTTCTGCGCGGAGATCGTCGACCTCGCGCAGGAGCTCGGGGTCGAGACCACGGTGATGCTGGGCGCCCTGCTCGCCGACACCCCGCACACCCGCCCGGTGCCGGTGACCGGCGCCGCCTACAGCAGCGAGTCCGCGGCCCGCTACAACCTCGCCGAGAGCCGCTACGAGGGGCCCACCGGCATCACCGGGGTCCTCCAGGACCTCTTCGTCCAGGCGGGCCTGCCGGCCGTGTCGTTCTGGGCGGCGGTCCCCCACTATGTGTCGACGCCGCCGAACCCGAAGGCGACGGTGGCGCTGTTGACCCGGGTCGAGGAGGTCCTCGACATCGAGGTGCCGCTGGGCACGCTCCCCGAACAGGCGGAGGAATGGGAACGCGCGGTCACCGAGATGACCGAGGACGACGAGGAGATCGCCGACTACGTGCGCGGGCTCGAGGAGCGCGGCGACGCCGAGGTCGATCCGGACGAGGTGATGGCGAAGATCGACGGCGACGCACTGGCCGCCGAGTTCGAGCGCTATCTCAAGCGCCGCGGTCAGGGTCCGTTCGGGTCCTGAGCCCGGCTGCCGGGGGTCAGCCGATCTTCTCGATCGACACGACGGGCGTGGTGATCCGCCAGGTGCGGACGTCGGGATCGTCGGCGGCGCGCACCCAGAACTGCGCGGATTCTCCCAGGCGACAGGACTTCACGCCGAGCAGCGGGATGTCCTCGGAATCACGCCGGAGCCGGCTGACCGTCCAGTCCTCGTTGTCGGTGCCACCGACCCCGGGGGCTCGCAGGAGCGTCATCTCGCTGAAATCCAGCAGATAGGTCGACGTCCGGGTGACGACGGTGTACACCCCGGCGTCGGTCTCTGGTCGGATCTCTTGCACGCGCGTCACGCCAGCACTCTACCCAGACGCCGCCGAGCAGACATCTCGGTGCGCAGGACAGCGCTCCTCAGACGCCGGGCGCCGGCGGGATCCCGAGCAGCGCATCGACCGCGGCCGCGAGTTCGGCGGGCGCCGTCGTCGACGAACCGATGCCGTTGCGCACGTCTGCGCACCAACCGTCGACTGCGGCAAGCGCTTTGGGGGTGTCGAGGTCGTCGGCGAGGTGCTGGCGGAGGCGCGCGATGACCGGCCCGGCGTCGGGTCCGGTGCTCGCGCCGAGCGCCGCACGCCACCGGGCGAGTCGTTGCACAGCGGTGTCGAGGACCTCGGCGGTCCACATCCGATCACCGCGGTAGTGGTCGGCGAGCAGTGCGAGGCGGATGGCCGCCGGGTCCACCCCGTCGCCGCGCAGCACCGAGACGAACACGAGGTTGCCGCGGCTCTTGGACATCTTCTCGCCGTCGAGGCCGACCATTCCGGTGTGCACGTAGTGCCGGGCGAACCGTCGCGAACCGGTGAGGGCCTCGCCGTGCGCGGCGGAGTACTCGTGGTGCGGGTAGATGAGATCGTTGCCGCCGCCCTGGATGTCGAACTCGATCCCGAGCCGGTTCAGCGCGATCGCCGAACACTCGATGTGCCAACCCGGGCGGCCGGGTCCGAACGGCGACTCCCACGACGGTTCGCCGGGACGTTCGGCGCGCCACAGGAGCGCGTCGAGCGGATCGCGCTTACCGGGACGATCGGGGTCGCCGCCGCGCTCGGCGAAGAATCGCGCCATCGTCTCGCGGTCGTAGCCCGACTCGTACCCGAACTGTTCGGTGGCGTCGGTGCGGAAGTAGACGTCCGGGAACTCGGCGTCGTCCACGGTGTAGGCGGCACCGGAGGCCAACAGCTTGTCGACGACCTCGACGACCTCGCTGACCGACTCGACCGCGCCGATGTAGTCGCGTGGCGGCAGTACTCGCAGGGCGGTCATGTCGTCGCGGAACAGCTGCGTCTCCCGAGCACCGAGGTCGCGCCAGTCGATGCCGTCGCGGTCGGCCCGCTCGAACAACGGGTCGTCGACGTCGGTCACGTTCTGGACGTAGTGGACCTCGTGACCCTGATCGCGCAGCACCCGATTGACCTGATCGAAGGTCACGTAGGTGGCAGCGTGCCCCAGGTGGGTGGCGTCGTAGGGGGTGATGCCGCAGACGTACATGGTCGCCGTCGCCCCGGGCGAGACGGGACGGACCGCACGGTCGGCGGTGTCGTAGAGACGGAGGGCGGGTCCACTGCCCGGAACGGCGGGGAGTTCGAGATCGGGCCACGACTGCATGCGTCCACTGTATTGCCCACGGCGCGCGAGCTGTTCACTCCCCTCGCGCCCGACGGACCGTACCGCCTCAGGACGTCTCAGGACACCTCAGAACGGCGGCCACGGAATCGGCCGATGGCCGGGCGGATGCGGCATGGTCGCGCTCTCGGCGACCACGATCGCCCGGATCGCCAGCGACTCGACCTCGTCGGGGGTGATGTGTTCGACGAGCTGCGCGCGCAGCGCCGATCCGTCGGTCTCCAGACTCTCGGCGAGCTCGGCGATGTCGGCCACGAGGTGCCCGGGGACCGGCTCCCCCGCCCAGCCCCACAGCACCGTCCGCAGCTTGTCCTCGCTGTGCAGGCAGATCCCGTGATCGATGCCGTAGACGCCGCCGTCGAGCCCCTCCAGCACATGCCCGCCCTTGCGGTCGGCGTTGTTGAGGATCACGTCGAGCACCGACATCCGCTGAAGTCGCGGGTCGTCGGCGTGCACCAGCACGACGGGGTCGCCGTACGGGTCGTAGGCCTGGAGCACGGCGAGGTATCCGGCGGGTACGGCACCCACCGGGCACAGGTCGACGAGGTCGACCCGCGGTTCGGTCTCCGGGATCGGGTGATCGGTGTTGTCGGGTGTCTCGACCCAGCGCTGCACCATCCCGGGCCCGAGCGGGCCGTCGCGGTGCACGGTGGTCGGAATGGTGTCCCAGCCGAGCGCCTCGGAGATCAGGTACGACGCGACCTCCCGTCCGGCGAGGGTGCCGTCGGGGAAGTCCCACAGCGGGACCTCCCCGCGCACCGGCTTGTAGACACAGCGCACGGAGGTCTGCGTGTCGAGCACCGCGTCGCACACGAGCGTCGCGTTGCTGGCCGACGGGATCCGGCCGAGGATCGTGAGTTCGCCTTCGCGGAGGACGTGGTCGGCCGCGGGCTCGTCAGTCACGCGCGGAGGGGTCGGCGTCACCGGGCTCGTCGGGGTCGTCGGACTCCCCGGGCGGCGGTGCGCCCCCCTCTTGGCCCAAGGGGTCGTCGTCGACCGCAAGGCTCGGATCGCCCTGTGCAGCAAGGCTGTTGAAGACATCGGGGTCGATGAAGTCGAGGGACTTGCTCAACTCCGCATCCCGCTTGTAGCCGTTGGTCCGGATACACAGGTGGCCCTCGGGGTCGAGCGGTTCGCTGCACAGCGGGCACGGTTGCCGACCCGCCGAGATCACCTTCGACGACCGCGCGGCGAACTCACGGGCGGCCGCGGTGGTCAGGAAGACCCGCACCGCGTCCGGACCCTCGTCGGTGTCGTCGAGCACGACGCTCTCGTCGAACTCCCCCTCCGTGACGGCGAGCAGCTCGACCACCACGGCCTCGGACTCCGCGTCCCATCCCAGACCCATCGTGCCGACCCGGAACTCGGCATCGACCGGCATCACCAGCGGACTCAGGTCGCCGACCCGGTCGGTCTCCGGCGGGATCGGGGTGCCGAAGCGGCGGTGGATCTCGTCGAGCAGTGCGCCGATCCGGTCCGCCAGGATCTGGACCTGCTGCTTCTCCAGCATCACGCTGATGATGCGGGCCTCGTGGACCGCCTGGAGGTAGAACGTACGGTCACCGGGCTGCCCGATCGTGCCCGCCACGAAGCGGTCCGGGCTCCGGAACACATGGATGGCTCGAGACATCACACCTCCTTCGTCGTCTGGTTCATTATCCCGATGTCGCCGGGATCGTCGCGGTCCCGTTCGGCGACGGCGCGACATCCGCCCCGGTGTCGCCGCCCACGACCGCGTCGTCGGCGGGCCGCTGCCCGTCCTCGGCCGGCGGTGGGGGCTTCGGTATGGACAGGTTCTCGGTGGTGTTCACCGTGTGCACGTACGGGCGCGACGACGCGTACCGGATCACGCTGATCGACGCCGGCTCGACGACGATGCGCTGGAAGGCATCGAGATGAGTGCCCATGGCGTCGGCGATGATCGACTTGATGACGTCGCCGTGCGAGCAGGCGATCCACACCCCGGAGCCGTCGGGTCCGCCATGGATCCGGTCCAGTTCACGGATCGCACGCACGGCTCGGGCCTGGACGTCGGCCAGACCCTCGCCGTCGGGGAACACCGCGGCCGAGGGCTGCTGCTGCACGACCTTCCACAGCGGTTCCTTCAGGAGTTCCGAGATCGACCGACCGGTCCATCCGCCGTAGTCGACCTCCGCGAGATCGTCGACGACGATCTCGGGCGGCGCCTGCCCGTCGGTGCCCAGCGCGGCCAGCAGTGGCGCGACCGTCTCGGCGCACCGGTCGAGCGGCGACCGCGCCACCGCCCGGATGGAGCCGAGATGGTCGCCGAGGCGTCGAACCAGATCGTCGGCCTGGGCGCGCCCGCGGTCGTCGAGATGGACGCCGGCGCTGCGACCGGCGAGCACCCCCGAGGTGTTCGCCGTCGAACGGCCGTGCCGGAGAAGGATCACGGTCATCCCACAACCATAGGCACCGGCCGCGCGGGCCCGCACGGCGCGCGGAGTCCGGCGCGGCGGGCGCGGCGTCATGTCGCCGAGATCACGCCCGTCGACAGCAACACGATCAGCGTCACGCCGAGCACGATGCGGTAGGCGCCGAACCAGTTCATCGAATGCGCGCTGACGAATTTCAGCAGCCAGGCGATCGCGGCGTAGCCGACGACGAAGGCGATCAGCGTCGCGACGAGCAGCTGCGATCCGCTGGCCTGCGTGCCCTCTCCGCTGGGGTCGAAGGCGTCGGGGAGGCTGAACAGGCCCGACGCGGTGACCGCGGGGATGGCCAGCAGGAACGAGAAGCGGAACGCGGCTTCACGTTCGAGCCCGAGGAACAGACCCGCACTCGCCGTGGCGCCGGAGCGCGACACCCCCGGGATCAGCGCGAGGCACTGCGCGCCGCCCATCACGAGGCCGTCGCGCAGGGTCAGCTGCTCGAGGTTCCGTTGCTTCTGCCCGTACCGTTCGGCCAGCCAGAACACCCCGGCGAACAGGATGAGCATGATCGCGACGAGCCACAGGTTGCGACCGGTGGTGCGGATCTCGTCTTTGAACAGATAGCCGATCAGTCCGATCGGGATGGTCGCGAAGATCACATACCAGCCGATCCGATAGTCGACGTTCCGCTCGTCGGCGTGGCGCAGACCCCGGAACCAGGCGGTGACGATGCGGATGATGTCGCGGCCGAAGAACACGAGGACCGCGGCCTCGGTCCCGAGTTGGGTGACCGCGGTGAAGGAGGCGCCGGCGTCCTCGCCGAACATCAGCTCGGAGGCGATCCGGAGATGTCCGGAGGACGAGATCGGCAAGAACTCGGTGAGGCCCTGCAACGCCCCGAGGACGATCGACTGGGTCCACGTCATGGTGTCGGTCACGGCGCCCGATGCTACTTGGGACCGCCCCGGTCGACCCGACTGGCGACACGGCCTCGACCCTCCCGACCGGCGTTCGGATGCGGTCACGCAAGATGGGGACATGTCCTCGCCGCGACCATCCCAGCCCCCTCACCAGTTCCGCACGGGCGTCTCGCGATTGCGCGGTCCGGTCGCCGCGGCGGCGGCACTGGTGATCGGTGTGGGCATGATCACCGCGTGCGGATCCGACGACGGCACGCCGGACGTACCGACCGTGACGCCGGCGACCGCACCCGAGGCGCCGGCGAGTTCGGCGTCGGCTCCCGCCGGCACCGTCGTCCCCGCGCCCGCGGGGGCGCGCGCGCTCGCGACGTCGGGCGGGACCGTCGCCGTCCTCTCGGCCGACGGGAACCAGATCCTCCGCTACGACGCGGGAAACGTGACCGCGCCTCCGCGGACCATCGCCGTCCCTGGCCTCGTCGCCCTGGCGGCGGGTGACGACGGCGAGTATGTCGGCGCCGGCCCGGGTGTGCTCGTCGTCGTCGACGCCGAGGGCCGGGTCCAGACCGGCGATCTCGAGTCCGACCAGCCGACCGCGGTGACGCGCACCCCGACCGGCTTCCTCGTCGTCGGCACGGCGGACGGACGCGTTCTCGTGTACGACGCCGACTTCGCGAAGAAGCACGATGTCGATCGGTTCGTCCGGGTGGACTCGTTGACGGCCGCGCCGGAATCGGCCGGGGAGCTCGGTGGGCAGGTCGTCGTGCTGGATCGCGCACAGTCGTCGGTGACCCCCGTCGACCCCGGGTCCGGCGAACTCGGGCCGGCTCTTCGTGCGGGCAACGGGGCGACCAACTCCACCGTGGACGAGTTCGGACGGGTGCTGGTGGCCAACACCCGCGACGGCGAGATCCTCGGCTTCTTCGGATCACCTCTGGTGATGCGCTTTCGCTACCCGGTTGCGGACGGACCGTACGCCGTAGACTACGACGACACCCGGGACCGGCTCTGGGTGTCGACGACCGGCAACAACGAGGTGGTGGCCTATGACCTGGCGGACGGCGAACCCACCGAGGTCCAGCGGTTCGCCTCGGTCGTGCAGCCCGACCGGATCGCGGTCGACGAGTCGGGCACCGTCTACGTGCTCTCCGCGCGCGACGGCGGACTCCAGGTGGTCACCGATGAGCGGGCCGAATGAGTCCTGATCGTTCGGGCACGCGACCCGCACGCACCTCGGCTCGGCACGGCTCCCGCTATCCGGAGGGCTGGGAGGTCACCACGGAGGACGTCGAGTGCGTCCTGTTGCGTCTGCCACCCGATGTGACCCGAGTGACCGCCTCGATGCGCCTGGCCCTCGAAGCCGAGTTCGGCGGCTGGGAACTGTCGCGGGTGCGGCTCTACTCCGACGGCACCCGGAAAGTGCTGCTGAAGCGGCGCCGCCCGCCGCGTGGTTCACGCGGCTCCCACAGCGACGACTCGGCCGACGATCGGTCCCCCGACCAGAACGGCCACGACCCCCGGAGCGCACGCGCATGCTGAAGTCCCGCAGAGCCACCGGAGTACTTCCCGTCCTCAACCGGTGGTGCTATCCCCTCCTGCGCTCGATCATGTTCCGCGTCGATCCGGAGAGGATCCACCACATCGTCTTCGCGGTCCTGCGCGTCGTCGGACGGTTTCCGCCGCTGGCGTTCCTGACCGCCAAGCTGCTGGCCCAGCACGACCCGGTCTTGCGCACACGGGTCTTCGGTGTCGACTTCCCCGCCCCGATCGGTCTGGCGGCCGGGTTCGACAAGACGGCCGGTGCGGTGAACACCTGGGGCCAGATCGGATTCGGCTTCGCCGAGATCGGCACGATCACCGGTCAGGGGCAGCCCGGCAATCCGACGCCGCGCCTGTTCCGTCTTCCCGCCGACCGTGCGCTGATCAACCGGATGGGCTTCAACAATCCGGGTGCCGAGGTGGCCGCGCAGCACCTGATGGATGTCCGACGGGGGCCGGTCTCGGTGCCCATCGGCGCCAACATCGGCAAGACCAAGGTCGTCCCGGTCGACGACGCGATCGACGACTACCGGCGCTCGGCCGAATTGCTGGGACCCCTGTCGGATTTCGTCGTCGTCAACGTGAGTTCGCCCAACACCCCGGGGCTGCGGGATCTGCAGGCCGTGGACTCGCTGCGGCCCATCTTGACCGCGGTACTCGGTGTGGTTCACGTCCCGGTGCTGCTCAAGATCGCGCCCGATCTCGTCGACGACGACGTCGACGCCGTGGCGGATCTGGCGGTCGAACTCGGCCTGGCCGGAATCGTCGCCACCAACACCACGATCGGTCGTGAGGGTCTGCGCAGTTCGTCGGACGAGGTCCGGGAGATCGGTGCGGGTGGCCTGTCCGGGCCGCCGGTCGCCGCGCGCTCGCTGACCGTCCTGCGCCGGCTCTACAACCGGGTGGGCGGCCGGATCGCGCTCGTCAGTGTCGGCGGCATCGAGACGGTCGACCAGGCCTGGGAACGGATCTGCGCCGGCGCCGACCTCCTGCAGGTCTACACCGGCTTCATCTACGGAGGCCCGGTGTGGCTGACGGAGCTCCACGCCGGCCTCGCACAGCGGGCGCGGGCAGGTGGCTTCGCCTCGATCTCCGACGCGGTCGGTTGCGCGGCTCGCAACCAGCCGTGAGGGTCACCGTTGGCCCGGCGGTCTCGCACCACCGGGCCATCGATGGCCGGAGTCAGACGTTCTCGCCGGGCTGTTCGTAGGTCCCGACGAGTGTTGCGCGCGCGATCGCGTGGGAGAACAGGTTGAATCCCAGGTACGCGGGCGTCGCGTTCTCCGGCAGACCGAGGGACTCGGTGTCGACGGCGTGCACGACGACGAAGTACCGGTGCGGACCGTGTCCGGGCGGCGGCGCCGCACCGATGTACCGGCGCAGCGAGGCGTCGTTGCTGAGGGTGACCGCGCCGTCGGGCAGCCCGGAACCCTCCTCGTCGCCTGCGCCCTCGGGGAGGCTCGTGACCGAGGCGGGGATGTCGGCGACCGCCCAGTGCCAGAACCCGGCGGCGGTGGGGGCGTCGGGGTCGTACACGGTGACGGCGAAACTCTTGGTCTCGGCGGGGAACCCGGACCAGCTCAGCTGCGGCGAGAGGTCCTCGCCACCCGCGCCCATGATCCCGCTCACCTGTCCGTTGGCCAGCGCGGCCCCGTCGGTGAGGCTCTCCGAGGTCAGGGTGAAGCCGGGGAGGCTCGGTAGCGGGGAGTACGGGTCGAATGACGACATGTGTTCACCTTTCTCACGTTTCGCGCGTCGGAAGAGTGCGGGGCATTCTCCGACCGATAGGTCAGGGTCGCCGAAGAAGCCGTGCTGCTCACTCTAGGTGAGGGTTCAGCTGTGCCGCAGAAAGTGCTCGAAGACCTTGGTGCCGAACAGAACCGAGTCGACGGGCACGCGCTCGTCGACGCCGTGGAACAGCGCCGCGAAATCGAGTTCGGGCGGTAGTCGCAACGGCGCGAAGCCGAAGCACCGGATGCCCAGCTTCGCGAATGCCTTGGCGTCGGTGCCGCCGGAGAGCATGTACGGCACCGTCTTTCCCTGGGGGTCGTGTTCGAGGACGGCGGCATTCATCGCCTCGACCAGATCGCCGTCGAAGGTGGTCTCGTAGGAATCGAGATGGGTGATCCACTCGCGCCGCACGTTGGGACCGATGAGTTCGTCGATCTCCTTCTCGAAGGCGGCCTGGCGTCCGGGGAGCACCCGGCAGTCGATGACCGCCTCCGCCTTCTGCGGGATGACATTGGCCTTGTAGCCGGCCTTGAGCATCGTGGGATTGGCGGTGTCGCGGAGCGTCGCGCCGATGATCCGCGCGAGATTGCCCAGTTTGAACAGCGACGTCTCCAGGTCGGGCGCCTCGGGACTCAGGTCCAGGCCCGTTTCCGCGCTGACCTCGGCCAGGAACTGGCTCACCGACTCGGTCATCACCAGAGGGAACCGGTGCCGTCCGATCCGGGCGACCGCCTCGGCGACCTCGGTCACGGCGTTCTCCTCGTGCAGGAACGATCCGTGTCCCGCGCGGGCCTCTGCGGTGAGTCGCATCCACGCGAGGCCCTTCTCGGCCGTCTCGACCAGATAGAGCCGCCGCTGCGTGCCGTCGGGCCGGTCGACGGTGAGTGAGAAGCCGCCGACCTCGCCGACCGCCTCGGTGATGCCCTCGAACAG
The DNA here is from genome assembly GCF_000143885.2 of Gordonia sp. KTR9. Taxonomy (NCBI): domain Bacteria; kingdom Bacillati; phylum Actinomycetota; class Actinomycetes; order Mycobacteriales; family Gordoniaceae; genus Gordonia; species Gordonia sp. KTR9. Next base: position 2,667,546 of record NC_018581.1, on the reverse strand, counting down.
GTCGGGCCGGTTCTCGACGAGCCAGTGCGAACCCCACGACCCGCCGGCCTCCTCGTCGGCGAGGAAGGCGAACACGAGCTCACGGGGCGGGACGGTGCCGTCCCGTTTGAACTGCCGCGCGAGCGCCAGGGCCATGCCGGCCATGTCCTTCATGTCGACCGCGCCCCGACCCCAGATGTAACCGTCCTTGATGGCCCCGGAGAACGGATGCACACTCCAGTCGGCCGGCTCGGCGGGCACGACGTCGAGGTGGGCGTGGATGAGCAGTGCGCCACGTTCGGAATCCGGAGGTCCGGCGAGCCGCGCGAACACGTTGCCCCGGCCCGGCCGCCCGGATTCGACGTACTGGGTCGTGTAGCCCACCTCCTCGAGATGCTCGGCCACCCAGCGGGCGCACTCCTCCTCGCCCTTGGTGGTCTCGGGCTCGCCCGTGTTGGAGGTGTCGAAACGGATCAATCGACTGACCAGATCGACCACTTCGTCGGTCGCAGACTGTGTAGACACCCCTCACTCCTACGGGATTTGGGATACACGGGCAACCTCGGTTAGGGTTATCCCGCTGCAGCGAGACGGGTCGAAAGATCACCGGCGAGAGATCGCCGGAACCCTCACCGCGGCACGCAGGTCCGAGTGGCGGAATGGCAGACGCGCTAGCTTGAGGTGCTAGTGTCCTATTAACGGACGTGGGGGTTCAAGTCCCCCCTCGGACACCACGAGAACAACGAGAAGAACCCCGGCTCACCGCCGGGGTTCTTCTCGTTGTGGGTTGATCGTCTTGTGGGTCAATCGTCCCGCCGCAGCCCTCAGGGCGCGACGGAATCCGCCAGCGCCCCCCAGGCCCGCGAGTACGGCAGGTCGATCGAGTTCTCCACGAACGACCGCAGGATCGCCCGGCGCAGTCGTCGCTGCACCGCCCACTGGCCGTTCGGCTTGGTCTTCACCGTCAATCGCAGGACGACCTGATCCGACGACACCTCCTGGACGCCGAGCATCTCGATCTGTCCGAGAATGTCCGTCGAGTCCTCCTCGATCGCGGTGCGGGCCGCGTCATCGGCCACCTGCTGCGCCTTGTCGATGTCGGCGCCGGGTGCCACCGGGACGTCGACGCGCGCGACCGCGAACTCCTGGCTCATGTTGCCCACGCGGGCGATCTCACCGTTGCGGACGTACCAGAGGGTGCCGTCGATGTCGCGCAGGGTGGTCACACGCAGTCCCACCGACTCCACCTCGCCGACCGCCTCGCCGAGGTCCACGATGTCACCCACGCCGTACTGGTCCTCGAGCAGCATGAACACACCGGTCACGAAGTCGCGCACCAGATTCTGCGCACCGAAACCGATTGCGAGGCCGACGATCCCGGCCGAGGCGATGAACGGTGCGATGTTGACGCCCAGCACGCTGAGCACCGACAGCACGACCCAGACGAGCAAGACGATCGAGACCGTCGATTTCAGTACCGAGCCGATCGTCGCGGCCCGCTGGGCCCGCCGCGCGGCGATCTGCGCGTTGCGTTCGGTGGATGCCGACTTGGAGCGCAGCCCGCGCATGAGGGCCGCACCCCGGCCCGGCTCCCCGCCGGCGGCCCGTGGCCGGGTGGCGCGGTCGATGGAGCGGTGGATGACGAACCGGACGATCAACGCGACGATCACGTAAGCGACGATGCGAGCGGGATTCTCGATCAGCCATTCGCGATTCGTTTCCGTCCATTCGAAGGCAGAGTCCTGAATCGACATGGGTCCGACCGTACGGACGATGACATCGTTGTCCAGTCACCGCGGCACCCCGCCGGCGCGGCAGGGCGGATGTGCGGGATCGGAAACCGTTGTCAGCCTGCGGTGAACGTGACGATGTTCTGATCGAGGATCATCTGATCCTCGTGTGTGCTCTCCGTCACGCCGGGGACGAGCCGCAGCGGCACCCCGGTTCCCTCGGAGACGTCGAAGGCCGCGGTGTCGGCCACCCGCCCGGTGATGGTGAACTCCTCGGTCACACTCGGGACACCCTGGGACCCGAGGAACTCCGGTCCGTTCATGACATGCACATGCAGGTGTGGTGCCACCGAGTTCCCGCTGTTGCCGACCTTGCCGATGACGTCGCCGCGCCGTACGCGATCGCCCGGCGCGAAACGCACCGAACCGGGTTGCATGTGCGCATAGTTCACATAGAAGCCGTCGCCGATGTCGAGAACGAGGTTGTTGCCGTCGGCGTCTGCGATCGCCAGATCCGCGGGAAACGACCCCGGCGTCTGCTCCGGCAGATCGTTGCGACTGGCGACGACCGTGCCGTCGGCCACGGCGAGCACGTCGTCGCCGAAGATCCGATAGCTCGCGGGGTCTTTCGCGTCACCGACGAAGATCCGTCCGTCCGCGTCGGCCTGCTCCCAGTCCACCGCGTAGCGCTGGGCGAGGACGGGAGACCCGTTCAGCGGGAGGATCGCGCGGGTGTGCCGGACCGCGTCGCAGCACGCGTCGGCGGCGATGTAGCGTTCGCCGGCGAGCGGGGGTCCCAGGACCGGGACGGTCGAGTCGCTCACCGTGACGGGCGCGATGCGTTCGTCGACCTCCCGCATACCCGGCGGTGCCGTGTCGGCGCGCACCGAGACCTCGTGGACGAGTTGCTTCGGCGCTTCCGACGAGAAGACCACATGGACGAAGAGGACTCCGTTCTGTCCCGGCGCCAGCACCTGCGAGTACTCCTCCGGTGCTCCCGGGGCCGGCGGCACCGACGGTGCGCCGGTGGGCTTGAGCCGGGTGCGGACCCCGTTCTCGTCGAGGACGAGGAGCGGTTCGTCGTCGGCGGTCGCGTCGAGCACCCCCACCCCGGCGATCGTCACCGGTGTGCGCATGTAGTTGGTCAGCGAGACCTCGTAGACGAGGTGGTTGTTCCCGTCGGAACCGGCGAACGGCGTCGGGGCGAACATCACCGAACCGACCACCGGTGTGACGACGGGCTCCGATGGTGCGCCGCTCGACGAGGCCGCGGCACTGCCCGAGGAGGCGTCCGGATCCGACGAATCCGTGCCGCACGCGCTCGCCAGGAGTATCGCGCCGGCGCCGAGGGCTGCCAGCGCGAGTCGTGTCGAGGCCATCGGCTCCTCCGGGACTCATCAGGCCGACGACCGTTCGTCCCGGCTGCGGTGAGCGTAGGGGCCCGGCGGGGTGGCGCGCCGACCTTCGGGCCGCACCCGGCACAATTGTGTGGTGACCCAGCGCCTGTTCTTCGACTGCGACACCGGAATCGACGACTCACTCGCGCTGATCTACCTGCTCGCTCGCGCCGATGTCGACCTCGTCGGCGTGGCGTCGACCGCAGGCAACGTGCCCGTCGACGTCGTCACGGCCAACAATCTCTCGTGGCTGGAGCTGTGCGGTCGCACTGAGGTACCGGTCCACACCGGTTCGGCCACTCCCCTGGTCGCGGCTCTGATGACCACCGAGGACACGCACGGACCGCTGGGCGTCGGACACGCCGAGCTGCCGGCTCCGACGACGACACCGAGCCATCTCGACGCCGCCGACGCCTGGATCGAGGCCTCGCAGGCACACGACGGCGAACTCGTCGGCCTGGTGACCGGACCGCTCACGTCTCTGGCGACCGCGATCCGACGGGATCCGGGCCTACCGGCTCGTCTGCGGCGCCTGGTCATCATGGGCGGCGCCTTCCACACGCACGGCAACACGACGCCCACCTCGGAGTGGAACGTCGCCGTCGATCCGGAGGCGGCCGCCGAGGTGTTCGCCGCGTTCGGCACCGCGGGCGCCACCGAGCCCATCGTCTGCGCACTCGATATCACCGAGTCGGTCATCCTGACCCCCGACCACGTGGTCCGGCTCGCGGCCGCCGCCGGCAGCACACCCGTCGAGTGCCCGGACCCGACCGACGACCGCGGACTCCGATCGGTCGCCGACAACGAGCTGATCCGGCACCTGGTCGACGCCCTGCGGTTCTACTTCGAATTCCACGACGACCACGACGAGGGCTACATCGCCCACCTCCACGACCCGTTCGCCGCGCTGGTCGCGCTGGCCCCCGACACGGTGCAGACGCGCGCCGCGCGCGTCGACGTCGAACTCGCCGGCACCCTGACCCGGGGCATGACCGTTGCCGACGAACGGTGGATGACCTCGCCGGGACCCAACGCCCGTATCGCGACCTCCGTCGACGTGGACGCCGTGTTCGACGAACTCATCGAGACGATCGGCGCGTTCGCCCGCAGCCGTGCTCCCGAGGTCGTCGGCACCGCCCCGGAGAAGTCCACGGACTAGTCTGGACGGGTGACTCGACTCGGTTACCAGATCCCGAACTTCACCTACCCCGGAGTCCCCGCCGACCGGTTGTTCCCCACCGTGGTCGCGCAGGCACGCGAAGCCGAGGACTCCGGCTTCGACACCGTGTTCGTGATGGACCACTTCTATCAGCTGCCGATGCTGGGCGAGCCCGACGATCCGATGATCGAGTGCTACACCCTTCTCGCGGCTCTTGCCCAGCACACCTCGACGGTGCGCCTGTCGTCGCTGGTCACCGGAAACACCTACCGCAACCCGACCCTGCTCGCGAAGACGATCACGGCACTCGACGTCGTGTCCGGCGGTCGGGCCCAGCTCGGCATCGGCGCGGGATGGTATGAGCTGGAACATGATTCCCTCGGCTACGAGTTCGGGACGTTCACCGACCGGTTCGAACGTCTCGAGGAGGCGCTGCAGATCATCCTCGGCATGCTCGCCGGGGAGGCTCCGAGCCTCGACGGCAAGCGCTACCGGGTCGCGAAAGCCCTCAATGTGCCGGCGCCGCTGTCGAAGATCCCGGTGATGATCGGCGGCGGGGGCGAACGCAAGACGTTGCGGATGGTCGCGCAGTACGCCGACGAATCGAACTTGCTGTGCTTGCCCGCCGACATCCCGCGCAAGCTCGACGCCCTCGCCGAACACTGCGAACGGCTCGGCCGGGACCGCTCGGAGATCACCGTGACGGTGCAGACGTCGGCGTGCGTGGCTCCCACCCACGACGAGGCGAATGCCGAGCTGGAGGCCTACCTGCAGCGCACACCGGCGGCCGAGGTGCGCCGCGGGTCGACGATCGTCGGCGACCCCGACGAGGTCGCCGCCCGCTACGCCGACATCCTGGCCACCGGGGTCGACGGCGTCACCGTGAACGCACCCGCCAACGGCCATGTGCCGGGCCGGGTCTCGCTTCTCGGCGAGACGCTCGCGCCGCTGCTTGCCTGACCGCTGCTCCCTGAGGTGAGTTGAGCGAAACCACCACTGCTCCCTGAGGTGCGAGCGAAGCGAGCCACGAAGGGTCGTGGTGAGACGAGTCGCCGGACCCTTCGTGGCTCGTCGCTAGCGCTCCTCGCACCTCAGGGAGCAAAGGAACCGGACAGCGCTCCTCACACCTCAGGGAGCAAAGGAACCGGCTGCCGCTCAACGCACCTCAGGGAGCAGATGAAACCGGCTGCCACTCAACGCACCTCAGGGAGCAAAGGAACCGGCTGCCGCTCAACGCACCTCAGGGAGCAGATGAAACCGGCTGCCGCTCAACGCACGTCGGGGCGAGTACCGTAACGGCCGCTCAGCGCTCGTCGAACGCGTCCACGATCCGCTGGGCGGCGAGCGCCGGGGTCAGCGACCCGTCGCGCAACTGCTGCTCGACCTCGCCGCGGATGCCTCGGACGGCGGGCGAGTCACCGAGCCGGGACAGCACGATGTCGTTGACCATCGCCCACGTCCAGTCGATCTGCTGCTGATTGCGTCGTGCGGTGAACTCCCCTGCCTCGGTGAGTGTCTCGTTGTGACGCACGACGGTCTTCCAGAACTCGTCCACCCCGGAGTTCTCGATCGCGCTCATGGTGAGCACCGGTGGCATCCACAGCGCATCGTGCGGGTAGATGAGCTTCAGCGCGTTCTTGAGCTCGCGAGCCGCGCCCTTCGCCTCGTTGAGGTGTTTGCCGTCGGCCTTGTTCACGACGACCACGTCGGCGAGTTCGAGCACACCCTTCTTGATGCCCTGCAACGAGTCTCCGGTCCGGGCGAGGGTGAGGAACGTGAACGTGTCGACCATGTTGGCGACCGTCACCTCGGACTGGCCCACGCCCACGGTCTCCACCAGCACCACGTCGAACCCCGCGGCCTCGACCAGCACGATGCTCTCCCGGGTGGCCTTGGCCACGCCGCCGAGTGTGCCCGACGTCGGCGACGGCCGGATGTAGGCGTTCTCCGCCGTCGACAACCGGCCCATCCGGGTCTTGTCGCCGAGGATCGAACCCCGCGTGCGCGTCGAACTCGGGTCGACGGCGAGCACCGCCACCTTGTGACCGAGCTCCAGCAGATGCATGCCGAGCGCCTCGATCGTCGTCGACTTGCCCACGCCGGGGACACCGGTGATGCCGACGCGGAACGACTTTCCCGCGTGCGGCGTCAGCTTCAGCAACAGCTCCTGGGCGGCCGCCCGATGGTCGGCGCGCTTGGACTCCACGAGCGTGATCGCGCGCGCCAGATCGGCGCGGCGATCGGCCAGTACGGCATCGGCCAGCGCGTCGACGTCGATCTGACGTCGAGGTTGGACCGCCATCAGTTCGCGGTCGCCCCGGGCAGCTCCAGGCCGAGGGTGTCGGCGAGCTTGCCGATGAGCTCCACGGCCGAGTCGGCGATGACCGATCCGGGCGGGAAGATCGCGGCGGCGCCGGCCTCGTACAGTTCGGCGAAGTCACCGGGCGGGATCACGCCGCCGACGACCACCATGATGTCCTCGCGGCCGACCTCCTTCAGCGCCTCCCGCAGGGCGGGAACCAGCGTCAGGTGTCCGGCGGCCAGCGACGACACACCCACCACGTGCACGTCGTTGTCGGCGGCCTGTGCGGCCACCTCCTCGGGCGTGGCGAACAGCGGGCCCACGTCGACGTCGAAGCCGAGGTCGGCGAACGCGGTCGCGATCACCTTCTGGCCGCGGTCGTGCCCGTCCTGACCCATCTTCGCGACCAGGACACGCGGCTGACGGCCCTCCGCCTCGGCGAACTGGCGCACGGCCTCGATCGCCGCGTCGATGTTGCTCACCTCGCCCGCCTCATGTCGATACACACCACTGATCGTCTTGATCTCCGCCTGATGCCGACCGTAGACCTTCTCGAGCGCCTCGGAGATCTCGCCGACCGTCGCCTGATGGCGCGCGGCCTCGATGGCCAATGCCATCAGGTTGTTCTCCAGGCCGCCTTCCGACGACGCGGCGGCGCGCGTGAGATCGGCCAGGGCCGCCTCGACCGCCCCCGAATCGCGCACCGCGCGCAGTCGGTCCAGCTTCTCGAGCTGCTCGGCGCGCACCTTGGAGTTCTCGACCTTGAGGACCTCGATCTCCTCGTCGTCGGCGACCTGGTACTTGTTCACGCCGACCAGCGGCTGCTGGCCCGAGTCGATACGTGCCTGGGTGCGTGCCGCGGCTTCTTCGATTCGTAGCTTCGGCAGGCCCTCGTTGATCGCCTGCGTCATGCCGCCGGCCTCTTCGACCTCGCGGATGTGCTTGCGCGCCTTCTGCGCGAGCTGATGGGTCAGCCACTCGACGTAGTTCGAACCGGCCCACGGATCGATCGGCCGCGTGGTGCCCGACTCCTGCTGCAGGAGCAGCTGGGTGTTGCGCGCGATGCGCGCGGAGAAGTCCGTCGGCAGTGCGATCGCCTCGTCGAGGGCGTTGGTGTGCAGCGACTGGGTGTGCCCCTGGGTCGCTGCCATCGCCTCCACGCACGTGCGGGCCACGTTGTTGAACACGTCCTGGGCGGTCAGCGACCATCCCGAGGTCTGCGAATGTGTCCGCAGCGAGAGCGATTTCGCGTTCTTCGGCTCGAAGTCGGCGACCAGCTCACTCCACAGGAGGCGTGCCGCCCGCAGCTTGGCGACCTCCATGAAGAAGTTCATGCCGATGCCCCAGAAGAACGACAGTCGCGGGGCGAACTTGTCGATGTCCAGACCGGCCTCGAGCCCGGCCCGGATGTACTCGACGCCGTCGGCGAGGGTGTAGGCGAGTTCCAGATCGGCCGTCGCCCCGGCCTCCTGGATGTGGTAGCCCGAGATCGAGATCGAGTTGAACTTCGGCATCTTCTGGCTGGTGTACTCGAAGATGTTCGAGATGATCCGCATCGACGGCTTCGGCGGATAGATGTAGGTGTTGCGGACCATGAACTCTTTGAGGATGTCGTTCTGGATGGTCCCGGCCAGCTTCTCGGGCGGCACACCCTGTTCCTCGGCGGCCACGACGTAGAGCGCGAGGATCGGCAGCACGGCGCCGTTCATCGTCATCGACACCGACACGCTGCCGAGGTCGATGCCGTCGAAGAGCTGGCGCATGTCGAGGATCGAGTCGATGGCCACACCGGCCATGCCGACGTCACCGGCGACGCGCGGGTGATCGGAGTCGTAGCCGCGATGCGTGGCGAGGTCGAACGCGACCGACAGTCCCTTCTGCCCGGCCGCGAGGTTGCGTCGGTAGAAGGCGTTGGATTCGGCGGCGGTCGAGAAGCCGGCGTACTGGCGGATGGTCCACGGCTGATTGACGTACATCGTCGGGTACGGGCCCCGGATGAACGGCGCGGCACCGGGAACCGAGTCGAGCGGGTACGGATGCTCGGCGTCGTCGAGGACGGCGTCGCGTTCGGCGCGCGTGTACACCGGCGTGACGTCGATCTGCTCGGGGGTGTTCCAGGTGACCTGGTCCACCGAGTAGCCGTGTGCGGAGGCCAGTTCCTCGGTGACGGCGGCCGCGGACCCGGAAGGTCCTCCGGCAGCGGCCGGGGCGGCGGGCTGCTCCGATGACAGCCCGATTCCGGCGAAACTCGGAATCGACTGTGTCAGATCGGGTTCGGTCTGGGTCATGCCGTTGCTCCCGCCGTCTTCAGGGATGTCGAGACCAGCTCGTCGAGGAGGTCGCCGAGGGTGCTCACCGCGTCGATGCCCACCCGCAGTGAACCGTCGGGCCGATCGTCGCTTTCGGGCCACTCCCGGTCCGGTCCGGCGAGCAGGACCTTCGACAGCCCGGCCGCCCGAGCGGCCGCGAGTGCCGCGGGCCCCTCCTCGGCGTACCGCGCCTTGGTGCCGCAGAGCACCGCGATCGGGGTGTTCGCCCCGGCCACCGCGTCGCCGACCTTGTCCGCGGTCAGCGGACCGGGGTTGACGACGGTGATGCCGCCGGCCCCCAGCAAGTTCGCGACGAAGGTGGTGCGCCCGTTGTGTTCGGCGACGCTGCCCAGCGGGATCAGCAGGATCGACGGCCGCGCGCCGTGCTCGGCGAGCACGACGTCGGAACGATCCCGCAGCGCCTCGAAGGCGCGTCCGATCCGCGCGAGGCGTGGCGTCCCGGTGACGACGTCGGTGACCGCCGAGGCCGGCGCCCCGGTCGTCTCCGACAGTGCGCGTTCGTCGATGTTGGGGAATTCGTTGACGCCGGTGACCGAGATCCGACGGTGCGCGACCTCGGTGTCGCGGCGTGCCAGTGAAGCGTCGACCTTCTCGGCGATCCAGCCGGTGTCGAGCGCGGCGCGGTATCCGCCGGCGGCCTCGACCTCGGTGAACGCCGCCCAGGCGTTGGTCGCGAGGTCGTCGGTGAGGGACTCGACGAACCACGAACCGCCGGCCGGGTCGAGGACGCGTCCGATGTTGGACTCCTCGAGCAGCAACAGCTGGGTGTTGCGGGCGATACGACGCGAGAACGACGCACTCGAGGTGCGCTTGTCCGCCGGGATGGTCGCGTCGTAACCCAGGACGGTGAGCTGGTCGGCACCGCCGACACCGGCTCCGAACGCCGCGATGGTGCTGCGGAGCATGTTCACCCACGGGTCGCGCTGGGAGTACATCGACAGGTCGGTCACTCCGTGGGTCAGCGCGCCGCCGGCCTCGGGTGCACCGAGCACCTCGGCCACCCGGGCCCAGATCTTGCGCAGCGCACGGAATTTCGCGATCGTGGCGAACTGGTCGTCGTCGGCCGAGACGCCGAAGGTGATCTGACCCAGCGCCGCCTCTGCCGACAGGCCGGACGCGGTGAGGTCACGGAGATGGGCGACCGCAGCCGCCACCGTGAGGGCCAGTTCGAGGCCGTTGTCGGCACCCGCGGTGGCGAAGTCGCTTCCGTCGACGCGGAACGTGCGCACGCCGACGGGCAACCCGGAGGCCGCGAGCCCGGTCGCCTCGTCCGGATCGACGGTGGGTCGGCCGGAGAAGGCGGCCGTCAGCGGCGACAGCCCGAAGGAATGGACGGTGGCCGCGGTCGGAGCGGCGGCCACCGGGGCGGCCTGCGCCTGCTCCTTGAGGGACAGCAACTCGCGGGCCGCTGCGATCCCCTCGGTGCCCGCGTCGAGGGTCACCGGCACCAGATCGAGGTAGACGCCGCGCAGCGCGGTCGCGAGGTCGGCGACCCCGAGCCCGTCACCGGGCCTGCTCACCGAGAGCCAGAGGCCGCTCGTCCCGTTGGACATCGCCTCGAGGATGAGCTCGTTGAGATCCTCCGCAGCGGTCGCGTCGTCGCCGAACCTCTCGGTGACGCGCCAGCCGGTGGTGACGTCACGAGCGGGGTCGGCGCCGCGGACGAACGGGAAGCGGCCGGGCACACCGGGTTCGGCGAGCTCGTCGCGACGCGTGTACAGCGGCCGGATGGTCAACCCGTCGGCGGTGTCGGTCGAGAGCAGCGCCTCGGGCGTGTCGGGCAGCTCGTCGACGTCGACACGTCGCGACTTCGCCAGAACGGCCGCCGCGGCCGTGGACCAGGTCTGGTAGGCCTGATCGAGTTCTGGGTCCGTTGTGGGCTGGTCAGTTTGCTGTGGCATGTGGGGAAGCACACCTCCGTGAATGCACTGTGATGAGCGCGTAGACGACACTAGCCGATCGCTCGCTCGGCTCGGCGTCGAGGTCGGCGTGACATGGCGCACTCGCCGGAACCGGTCCACCGCTGTTGTCCAGAGTAGAGTGTCCGGGTGCCCGATCCCTCCACTGTCAGCGAAGACATCGCCGACGCGACCGGGGACGACGCCGGCGGTGTCGCGGACGCCCGGACGACCGGTGACGGCCGGGCCCAGTCGGCGGATCGCCGGGGATTCGATCGTCGGGTCATCCGCCGGGCACTGGTTGTCGCAGCACTTCTCGCGGCCGTCCTGGCCGGGTCCTACTTCGTCCCGCTGCCCTCGGTCGCGAGCGTGCGCGACTGGGGCGCCGATCTGGGGCCGGCCTTCGTGTGGTTGTTCTTCCTCGCCTATGCGGTTATCACCATCGCCCCGATCCCGCGTTCGACGTTCACCGTCATGTCCGGGATCTTCTTCGGGCCGCTCGTCGGGTTCGCGGGTGCGATGATCGCCTCCTCGATCGCGGCGGTGGCCGCCTTCGCCCTGGTCCGCAGCGTCGGGCGTGATCGCGTGCAGCCGTACCTGAAGAGCCCGGTGGTCCGCGCGGTCGAGTACCGGCTGGAGCGTCGCGGATGGTTGGCGGTCGGTTCGCTGCGGTTCATCGCGGTCTGCCCGTTCTCGGTGGCGAACTACTGTTCGGCACTGTCGTCGGTGCGCCCGGTGCCGTACACGGTGGCCAGCATCCTCGGCATGGCGCCGGGCACCGCCGCCGTGGTGATGCTGGGCGATTCGCTGACCGGCGACACGCATCCGCTTCAACTGGCGGTGACCGGAGGTCTCTTCGCGATCGGCATCGCGGGCCTGGTCCTGGACTCCCGCTTGCCCGTGGCGAACGCGCCAGCAACAACCCCTCGGACTTGATCGTCGCCGATCAAGTCACCGGCGTTGATCAATCCAGTTGTAGGGCTTGATTCTTGTAGATCAAGTACATAGCCTTGAACGATGTTCGTTCTCACCGTCGACCAGCGCGGAAGCCGCCGCGACATCGACCGTGTGGACACCGTCCTCGCCGCACTCGACGCAGTCGACACGGTGCGGGCCTTCGAACGCACCGCGGGCGACGAGATCCAGGGCATCCTCGCCGACCCGGTGGCCACCGCCCGACTGGCCGTCGAACTCACCGCCGACGGGCACTGGAGCGTCGGCATCGGCGCCGGGGCGGTCGACGAGCCGCTCCCCCCGTCCACCCGCGCCGGGCGCGGGCCCGCCTTCGTCCATGCCCGCGACGCCGTCGAGGCCGCCAAACGGCAGCGGGTCCCGCTCTGCGTCCGCGGCACCGACACCCGCTGGTGCCGTCATGCCCAGACCGCCGGGCGACTCATCGCCGACGTCATCACCGCTCGCAGTTCCGCCGGCCGCGAGGCGGTCGAACTGATGCGCCGCGGGCTCACCCAGGTCGAGGCCGCCGCCGAGCTCGACATCACCCCGCAGGCGATGAGCCAACGACTACGCGCCGCGGGATGGGACCTCGAGTCCGATTCCCTCGATCTCGTCGCCGACGCGCTCGCCGAAGCGGACCGACACACCCCGACCGGAGGATCGGAATGATCATCGCCGCGGTCGTCCTTCTCCTCGTGACCGCCCTGACGACGCCGATCTGGTCACTCGCGACGCGGAAGCGACGCCGCGAGGCGCCGGAGGCCGTCGTGCGCAGGCTCGACGTGATCGGGGCCGTCGTCCTCCTGATGCCGGCCGCGGTGGCCGCTGTCCTCGCCGCCGCGGCCGGGCCGGCCACCGGCTTCCTCGCATCGGCGGTCCCGGTCCTCGCCGCCCTCGCCGCGGTCACCGGCGGTGGACCCGTGGTCCGGACGGTTCTCGTCGCCGGTGGCGTCGGCGTGCGCCCGGACACCGGATCCGACGCTCCGGGGGCGCCGGACCACGAGCCCGGGAACGACGCCGACACGCCCGATTCGACGGAGAACCCTGGTCCCGGGCCGGCGGGAGCCGGCGAAGCCGGACCGCTCCGCGGCGGCCGGGTCATCGGATATCTCGAACGTCTCGCGGTCGTCACCACTCTCATGGCCGGGTGGCCCGAGGGCCTCGCGATCATCCTCGCCGTGAAGAGCCTCGCCCGCTACCCCGAACTCCGTGCGCCGCACGCCGCCGAGCAGTTCATCATGGGCACCTTCGCCTCGGTGATGTGGGCGGTCGGGATGGCGGGCGTCGAGCACCTCCTCACCCACTGACCTGGCACGACCACCTCAGCATCTGCGGCCCGGCGGCGGTCACGGCCACCAGAGCGGGCGTTGGTCACAGCCAGCGCTGACAGACAGACTTCACCTCGACAGCCAGACTTCGATCGAAGTCCATCGGTCGAGTTGAGGTCTGGCGGTCGCGGCGCGACCGCCGGGCGTCGGCCATCTGCTGCGACTCAGGCCGCCTCCGAGGATCGCGATCCACTGACTCCGGACCCACCGGTCGGCCGGTTCCTTCGGATCAGGAGGGTTCGGTCGGTGCGGGGTCGGGCTGCTCGGGCTGGGCCCAGGCGCCGTCGGCCAGTTCGGCCGGCTCGGACCCCACCGGCGGCACATGGCGGGAGGCCCGCGCCGCGCGAGCGGTGATCTCGGGGGCCACCGGGGTCCGGGCCACGGCCTCGGCCTCGGCGACGGCCTGGGCGACCTTCGGATCGGACGCGAGGGAGAACCAGTCCTCGGTCTCCGACTCGTCGACCTCGGAGGGCGGTGAGTCCGCCGGTTCGTACCGGAACACGCCATCGTCGCCCTGCACACCGAAGGACTTGGCGAAACCCTGCAGGGCCGAACCGAAGTCGGAGGGCACCACCCACACCTTGCTGCCCTCGCCCTTCGCCATCTCGGGCAACTGCTGCAGGTACTGGTAGGCCAGGAGTTCCGGGGTCGGTTTGGCGGCCTTGATCGCGGCGAAGGTCTTCTCGATCGCCTTCGCCTCACCCTGCGCGTTGAGGTACGATGCCGCGCGTTCACCCTGCGCGCGCAGGATGCGCGACTGCCGTTCGGCCTCGGCGGCCAGGATCGCGGCCTGCTTGGCACCCTCGGCGGCGAGGATCTGCGACTGCTTGTTTCCCTCGGCGGTCTTGATCGCCGACTCGCGCTGACCTTCGGCCGAGAGGATCGTCGCCCGCTTCTCGCGGTCGGCCTTCATCTGCTTCTCCATCGACTCCTGGATCGACGGCGGCGGCATGATCGATTTCAGCTCGACGCGTGCGACGCGGAGTCCCCAGCGGCCGGTCGCCTCGTCGAGCACGCCGCGCAGCTGACCGTTGATTGAATCGCGGGAGGTCAAGGTCTCCTCGAGCGTCATCCCGCCGACCACGTTGCGCAGTGTCGTGATGGTCAGCTGCTCGACGCCCGCGATGTAGTCGTCGATCTCGTACACGGCGGCCCGCGGGTTGGTGACCTGGAAGTAGACGACGGTGTCGATGGACAGGGTCAGGTTGTCCTCGGTGATGACCGGCTGCGGCGGGAACGACACCACCCGTTCACGGACGTCGACGCGGGCACGGATGCGGTCGATGAACGGCAACAGCAACGTGAGCTGTCCGGACACGGTTCGTGTGTAGCGGCCCAGCCGCTCGATGACCGCTGCCTCCGCCTGCGGGATGAGCGCCACCGACTTGACCAGGATCACCACCACGAGCAACACGAGCAAGACGAGGACGGTCAGGCCGAAGATCTCGTACTCCATGGTCACCTTCCTGCGTTGTCGTTCTCGGCGGTCCGCACTGCTGGTGCCGCAGCGCTGCACGTCTCAGGCGCGAAACACCACCGCGGTCGCGCCGTCGATCTGCACGACGGTCACGTGGGTTCCGGGTTCGAGCACCTGGGACGGGTCCATCGCGCGGGCCGACCACACGTCGCCGTCGATCTTGACGCGTCCGTCGGTGGCGTCGACCTGTTCGGTCACGACCGCCGGTCGTCCCTCGAGAGCCTCGGTGTTCATCAGCACCGCGGGTCGGTTGAGCATGTGGCGGCGGGCCACCGGACGGATCGCGACCAGCAGCAGCACCGAGACGAGCGCGAAGACGAGACCGTCCACCCAGAGCGGTGGCTCGAAGACGAAATCGACGCCTGCGGCGGCGAGTGCACCGCCGGCCAGCATGAGCAGGACGAGTTCGCCCCCGAACATCTCCGCGACCGTCAGGACGATCGCGGCCGCCAACCACAGCAGGGCGCTCACGCGTCCAGTCTGCCAGAGATGCCCGGACCGGCCTCGCCGCTCGGGACCCGGACGGGCCGCCGGCGGCGTCCGGCCGACGGCGTCAGCTGGGTTCTTCGGCCGCGGTCACGAAGTCGATGAGTTCCTCGACCGAGCGCAGGAGATCGACCTCGAGGTCGCGGAAACTGCTCACGCCGTTCAGCACTCGGCGCCAGCCGGCGCGGGGATCGCCCCAGCCGAGCTCGGTGCACACCCCCGTCTTCCAATCCGTGCCCCGCGGGATCCGCGGCCACGCCCGGATGTCGACGGAGGCAGGCTTCACGGCCTCCCAGACGTCGATGTAGGGATGCCCGCACACGAGGACGTGCTCACCCACCTCGGCGGTGAGGTGTGCCTCCTTGGAGCCGGCGACCAGATGGTCGACGAGTACCCCCGCCCGACGGTGGGGCGCCGGCTGGAATTCGTCGAGCGCCGCGTCGAGGTTGTCGAGGCCGTCGAGACTGACCACGACCACGCCCTCGGCGCGGAGGTCGTCGCCCCACACGCGTTCGAGAAGCGTGCCGTCGTGCACCCCCTCGACGAAGATCCGGCTCGCGCGGGCCGTACGCGCACGGGCACGGGGGGCGGCGCGCGAACCCGACGCCGTCGTGGCCGGCTTCTGTGGGCCCCTGGTGCGCGGCCGCACGAGCGTCACCGGCCGCCCGTCGATCAGGAACGCGCCCGGGTGCATCAGGAACACCCGCGTCTGACCCCGGCGATCCTCCAGACGCACGAGGTCGCCGGCGTAACTCTTCTCGAGTCCGACGACCGCACCGCAGAATCCGGTGGCGGCGTCCTCGACGACCAGGTCTCGCTCCGCCGCGACCTCCGCAGGACGCGGCTTCGCCCGGCGGGGCTGAGAGAGCACGTCGCGACCGTATCGGTCATCCATCGCACACCACCTTCTCGATCCGTCTTCTCGCCGCCGTGGTGGAACCCGTTTCGGTGGCGCACACACCCTAAGCCCCGGCGACTCCGACCACCGGGTTGCCACGCCCGGCCCGGCCGTCGGCCCCGGCGGTATCCTGGCATCTTGATGAATCGCAGCCTCTTCTCCTCGACCGTCGCGTGGCCGACGTGTGCACTCGGCGCATGGTCGGCTGCCTGGCTCACCGGTCGTTGCTCCCCCGACGACGTGATCGAAGCACTCGCGGAATCCGCCGACCGGCACGCGGTGCGGTGGCCGGACGGGCCCGGAACACCGGACGAACAGGTGTCGCCCGCAACGGGTTCGGCGAACGGCGTGCTCGATCTCCTCGCGCTTCTCCGACCGGCGCGGCGCCTCGTGGTCCGCCTGCCGTCCACGGGCGACCCGCAGGGTCTGCCGCCTCATCCCGCGACGTCGGCCGCCCTCGGCGCGGGCGAGGTGCTGCTCGTCGACGACGCGTCGAGCACCGGCACCCTCGCACTCGTGCCCGCATTCACCGCGCGGGCGTCCGCCGCGGAGGCCACCGACCCGCCGTTCGTCTCGTGCACATGGTCGGCCTACCGCTACGACGCCGCACTCGACCTCGGGCACCTCGTGTCCGCCGGCCCCAGCGCCGGTGACCTGGAATACGAACTGCGCCAAGCTGTTCGGGATGCGACCTCGATCATCGGCGGGCTCGGCGGACGCCGGGCGGCCGACGCGACCGATCTCCGGACTCAACTCGCCGCGCTCACCTCACGGCACCGGGTCGCCCTGCCCCCGCACATCCTCGACGCGCGTTCGACCCGTCTGATCGACACGGCCGCGCAGGTGGAGGCCATCGTCGACCTCGCGGGCGCACGCAGTGTCGAGATCGGCGACACTGCCGGACAATGGGATTCCGGCGACGCGACCCTTCGCGGACTGCAGGTGCTGACCCGGACGGCGCGTGCCGCCGCGGTCAACCAGACGATCCTCGAACTGCTGCGTCACTGAGTCCCCGACCTGTCGCACCCATGGCCGCGGCGGGCGTTCGGAGACGACGCCGCACGGGTTGCCTGCGTCTCTACCGACCGCGGCCGGCAGGACTCGCCGACGACCTCGGACGAGCCGCGGGCACACAACAGTTCTCCCGGCACGTGCGGCCGTTGTCGGCGCACCCCATCGCGGAGAGATCACCGAGCCCCCCGGCGTAGGCCTCCACGAACTCGCCGATCATCGAGATGAAACGCGGGTCGGCACCCACGGTGTCGGCGCGCGCATAGTCCATGCCCAG
The DNA here is from genome assembly GCF_000143885.2 of Gordonia sp. KTR9. Taxonomy (NCBI): domain Bacteria; kingdom Bacillati; phylum Actinomycetota; class Actinomycetes; order Mycobacteriales; family Gordoniaceae; genus Gordonia; species Gordonia sp. KTR9. The sequence goes on along the minus strand of NC_018581.1, from coordinate 2,650,320 downwards.
GCGTTCGGCGACCTCGGCGGCCTCGTTGTCGAGGTCCCAGATCACCTCGAGATGATCGGAGATGAACCCGACCGGGTACACCACCACTCGCCGGACTCCCTCGGCGGCAAGGTTCTCCAGATGATCGCAGATGTCCGGCTCCAGCCACGGGATCTGCGGCGGACCCGACCGCGACTGCCAGACCTGGTCGAAGTCGGTGACGCCGAGCTCGTCGGCGACCGCCTGCGACGCGGCCATCACCTGACGCGAGTACAAGCGCCCACCGTCCGCTGCGGGACCCGACGCGGCGTCGGCCGAGGTCGGTACCGAGTGGGCGGTGAACACCAACCGCGGCGTCTCGTCACCGGGCCCGAGGGTGTCCAGCGCGCGGCGCACCGCATCCGCCCCCGCCGCGACGAACGCGGGGTGCGACCAGTACTGGGGAAGCTTGCGCAGCACCACCGTGCCGTCGGGTCCGGCGCTCGCCGGCACACGTTCGGCCAGGGCCTTGCGCGCGCGGTCGATGTCCTCGTGGTACTGCCGGCATCCCGAGTAACCGCCCCACGCCGACGTCGGGAACACGAGGATCCGGCGGTGTCCGGCCCGGTACATCTCTTCCAGCGTGTCCTCGACCATCGGGTGCCAGTTGCGATTACCGAAATACACCGGGAGGTCCACAGCGCGTCGGTCGAGCTCACGCCGGAGCGCGTCGATCATCTCCAGGTTCAGGCGGTTGATCGGCGAGACACCCCCGAAGTGGAGGTAGTGCTCGGCCACCGACTCGAGCCGCTCGCGCGGGATTCCCCGACCGCGGGTGACGTTCTCCAGGAACGGCATCACGTCCTCGGGTCCGTCCGGCCCGCCGAACGACAGGAACAGGACGGCGTCGAAAGGAGCCGAATCGGTCGGAGTGGGGTCGGCGGGTGCCGAACTCCCCGGTGCTGACGAGGTCATGAGCCGGTGGTCATGCCCTCCGGGAACCAGGTGTTGTGGCTGGCCCCGCCGTCGACGTAGACGATGGAACCGGTGGTTCCGGGCAGCCAGTCGCTCAGCAGCGCACAGACCGACTTGGCGACGACAGTCGGGTCGTCGACATCCCAGCCGATCGGCGACGCGCCGTCCCAGTACTCGTTGAGCATGTTGAGCTGCTTGGCGTCGTCGGTGGCGGTGCCGGCGATGGCCTTCGCGGCCAGGGTCTTGATCGGTCCGGCGGCCACGAGGTTCGACCGGACGTTCTTGGCGTTGCCCACTTCCCGCGCCACGTACCGGTTGACCGACTCCAGAGCCGCCTTCGCCACGCCCATCCAGTTGTAGTACGGCATCGCGGTGCGGGGATCGAAGTCCATGCCGACGATCGAGCCCCCCTCGTTCATGGCGGGGAGCACGGCGCGCGCGAGCGAGGCGTAGCTCCACGCCGAGATCTCGAAGGCCTTCGCGGCGTCGGGGCCGGGCCCCTCCAGGAACGGCTTGGCCTCGGGACCCATCAGCGTCCGGGGCGCGAAGGCGATCGAATGCATGACGCCGTCGATGCCCTGCGGCGCCAGCTCGGTGATCTTCCCGGCGAGCGCGTCGAGGTCGTCCTCGTTGGTGACGTCGAGCCCGATCGCGGGCGGCACCTCCTTCGGCAACCGCTTGGCGATCCGGTCGATCAGCCGCAGCCGCTCGGGGATGCCGGTGATGATGACGGTCGCGCCCTGCTCCTGCGCCATGGCGGCGGCGTGGAAGGCGATCGACGCATCGGTGATGATGCCCGTGATGAGGACGGTCTTCCCGTCCAGGATTCCGCTCACGTAGATGTGCTCCTGAGATCGACGTTGATTGACGTGTCGTGCAGCCGCGCGGTGCGGATCGGTCAGTGCCCCATGCCCATGCCGCCGTCGACGGGCAGGACCGCACCCGAGATGTAACCGCCCTCGTCCGAGGCGAGGAAGCTGATGGCGGCGGCGACGTCTTCGGGCTTGCCGGTACGGCCGAGCGGGATCGCCTGTTTGGCCATCTCGACGTAGCGGTCCTCCATCGACGCGGTCATGTCCGTCTCGATGAATCCGGGCGCGACGACGTTGGCGGTGATGTTGCGCGAGCCGATCTCCCGCGCGATGGAACGCGCCATACCGATCAGGCCCGCCTTCGAGGCCGCGTAGTTCACCTGGCCGGGGATACCGGACATCGCGACCACCGAGCCGAGGAAGATCATCCGCCCCCACTTTGCGCGCTGCATCCCCTTGGTGGCGCGCTTGGCGCAGCGGAACGCCCCGGTGAGGTTCGCGTCGAGAACCTTCTCGAAGGATTCCTCGGACAGTCGCATGAGGAGCATGTTCTCGGTGATCCCCGCGTTGGCCACGAGGATCTCGACGGGACCCTGGTGCTCCTCGACCTCGGCGAAGGCGCGGTCGACCGACTCCGAGTCGGTCACATCGCACTTGACGCCGAACAGGCCGTCCGGGGCTCCGGAACCGCGATGGGTCACCGCGACCCGGTGGCCGTCGGCGGCCAGGCGCTGTGCCACGGCCAGGCCGATTCCGCGGTTGCCGCCGGTGACCAAGACCGAGCGGGAGGGATTCTGCGCTTCGTTGCTAGCTGCCGTCATGGGTGTTCAACCTATCCGTTCTCGTTGCGGGGGTGGCATCGCGGTGGCCCGCTCGGGCCGGGACGACCCCGGCGCCGTGTTAGTGTGGGCCGCTCGCTTCCATCCCGGCGCCGGCAACCCGACTCAGGGCAGCCGGCGGTTGATGGCCAGCGCTGCGAACGCCGACACCAGCGCGAACAACGTACCCGCGATCAGCCACGGCTTCGAATTGTCCCCTCGACGGGTCTCGTAACCGATCTCGTCCTGGAGCTGCTCGTAGACCTTGTTCAGTTCGTCGAGGCTGGCCGCGGTGAAGAAGTCGCCGCCGGACAGGTTGGCGATCTTGCGCAGCGAGTCGTCGTCGACGGGGACCGGCACCCGGTCACCCTCGAGTTCGACGGTGCCCGTCCGGGTGCCGAAGGAGATGGTGGAGACCGGGATCTTCTCCTCCTTGGCCTTGCGGGCCGCGGTGAAGCCACCGCGCGGGTCGTCGGGATCGTCCGGGACGGTCTCCTTGCCGTCGGACAGCAACACGACGCGGGCGGGCGGCGCCCCTTCGGTGCCGCCGAGGACCGCGTTCAGCGTGCTGATCTGCTGGAGCGCGGCGAAGATGCCCTCACCGGTCGCCGTCTTGTCGTCGAGCCGCAGCTTGTCCACGGCGACCTTGGTCGCGTTGTGGTCCGGTGTCGGCGACACCAGGCTCGCCGCGGTCCCGGCGAACGAGATCAGTCCGAGGTTGATCCCCTCGGTCAGCTCGTCGGCGAACTTCTTGGCCGCCTCCTGTGCCGCGTGGATCCGCGAGGGCGACACGTCCGTGGCATTCATCGACCGCGACACGTCCATGACCAGGACCACGGTCGCCTTGTTGCGCGGTACCTTCCGGTCCGCCTGTGGGCCGGAGAGCGCAACCGTCAGCAGGATCAGCGCGATGATCAGCAGCGCGATCGGCACGTGCCGCAGCCGGCCGCGGTCGGCCGGCGCGACCGACTTCAGCAGGTCGAGGTTGGCGAAGGTCAACGCGCGTTGCCGGCGGCGGCGCAACATGTACACGTAGGCGACGCCGAGCAGCACGACGACCAGGAGCAGCAGCAACCACCAGGGACTGGACAACATCGGCCTACCCCACCCCCGCCGCCAGCCCGCGGCGGCGTCGTGCGACGAACTTGACGGTGTCGGCGATCCATTCCCGGTCGGTGCGCAGCGTGAGGACCGAACCGCCACAGCTCCGCAACGTGCGGTGTACCCGTTGCTGGTGAGCCGCGGCCGCGGCCGCGAAATCGCGCCGGAGGTCCTCGGTGATCGTCACGTCGTGGATCTCGCCGGACTCGGCATCCGCCAGGGTGACCTCCCCGATCGCCGGGAGGTCGAGGTCACGGGGGTCGAGGACCTCGACCGCCAGCAGTTCGTGATGGGCGCCGATGGCGCGTAGCGACCGTTCCCAGTCGATGGGCCCGAGGAAGTCACTGATCACGACGGCGAGGCCGCGCCTGCGCTGGGGCCGGCGGAGCGCCTCGATACCCGCCTTGAGATCACCGCGCACGCCGGGTGAACTGCGCCGGGCGGTGGCGATGGCCTTCAGCAGGTTCTGGGCGTGCGCGCGTCCGGCGCGGGCCGGTACCCGCACGATGTCGTCGCCGGTCACCACCAGCGCTCCGTGCCGGTTGCCGCCGCCGGTCGTGAGGTGGACCAGAGCCGCGGCCGCGGCCACCGCGAGGTCGCGTTTGGTGCAGTCGACGGTGCCGAAGTCGAGGCTGGCCGAGGCGTCGACCACGAGCCACGTCTCGAGTTCGCGGTCGGCGATCATCTGTCGGACATGGGGCTGGGTGGTGCGGGCGGTGACCGACCACTCCATGCGCCGGACGTCATCGCCCGGCTGGTAGGCCCGCGCCTCCCCCGGTTCCGAACCCGGTCCGGGGATCAGCCCGAGGTGCTCTCCCTGCAGCACGCCGTCGAGCTTGCGTCGCACGGTGAGCTCGAGCATCTTCAGCGCCGCCGTCAGTTGCGCCTCGTCGAGCAGACCGGCGCCGAGCCGCGGGAGGTCCCGGTTAGCCGCCATACTGAGGCGAATTCCGGTTCGCCGGGGCCGAATTCGGGTCCAGCGGGCCGGCGGACTGCGAGACCTGTTGTCCTGCATAACCGTTCGGCCCGTGCCCGGCGTGGGGCGCCTGTGCCTGCCCGGCGGGGTACTGCCCCTGCGGCACGGGCTGCGCGCCGACCTGCGGCAGTCCGACGGTCTGCAGGACCCGGGCGATGACCTGATCGGCATCGATCTCGTCGGCCAGTGCGTCGTACGACAGCACCAGACGGTGCCGGAGCACGTCGGGCATGATCTCGACGACGTCCTGCGGGATCACGTAATCGCGCCCGCGGACCAGCGCCAGCGCCCGGGCGGCGGCCACGATGCCCAGCGTCGCGCGCGGGGACGCGCCGTAGGACAACCAGGACGCGACGTCGTTGAGGCCGAGCTCGGCCGGGCGGCGGGTGGCGTTGATGACACGGACGACGTAGTCGACGAGGGCGTGGTGGACGAAGACGTTCGCCGCGGTCCGCTGCAGTCGGAGCATCGCCTCGGGGTCCAGGACCTGGGACGCGGTCGGCGGGACGTTGCCCATCCGGTAGACGATCTCGCGCTCCTCCTCCACCGACGGATAGTCGACGAGGACCTTGAACAGGAAGCGGTCCCGCTGCGCCTCGGGCAGCGGGTAGACGCCCTCGTTCTCGATCGGGTTCTGCGTCGCCATCACCAGGAACGGGTCCGGCATCGCATACGTCTTGCCGCCGATCGACACATGACGCTCGGCCATCACCTCGAGCAGGGCGGACTGCACCTTCGCGGGTGCGCGGTTGATCTCGTCGGCGAGCAGGAAGTTCGCGACGACCGGGCCGAGTTCGGTGTCGAACTCCTCACGGCCCTGGCGGTAGATACGCGTACCGATCAGGTCGGTCGGCACCAGGTCGGGGGTGAACTGCACACGGGAGAACGATCCGCCGACGACGCGGGCGAACGTCTCGACCGCGAGTGTCTTGGCGACGCCGGGCACACCCTCGAGCAGGATGTGGCCACGCGCGAGGAGTCCGACGAGTATGCGCTCGACGAGCTGATCCTGGCCGACGATGACGCGCTTGACCTCGTAGATGGCCCGCTCGAGCAGGGCGACGTCGGCGTCGCTCAGCACCGAGTCCGCTCCTGCCGCCGCGGGATCCCCCGTGGCCGCCTTGCCGAGGGAGTGCGATTCGGTCAACCCGTGCTCCTGTTCCTCTGGACTGCTGTTCCGTCGAACCACGATGCGTCGGCCCGTGGGCGCGGCCGCGATCGCGCAGCGCGCAGGCGTCGACCCCGCGTGTCTGTGCCAGCCTAGCCGTGTGAACTGAAAAGGTGCCAAGAAGACTCGGCGGGTGTCGGTCGTTCACGAGCCCCGCCCGAATCGTCGGCTGTCAGAGCAGACGCACCACGTTCGGCATCGCGCCGTCGGTGCGCAACGGCGACACCTTCACGACGTCACCCGACTGCGGTGCCTCGACCATCTTGTTGTCACCGAGGTACAGCGCGACGTGTGCGCTCGCGTTCGGGCCGTAGAAGATCATGTCGCCGCGACGCATCTGCGACAGCGGGAACTGCGGACCCGAGGTGTACTGGTAGCCCGTGTAATGCGGCAACTCGATGCCCACGCCGGCGAACGCGTAGATCATCAGGCCCGAGCAGTCGAAACCGATCTTGTTGTAGTCGCCGTAGCTGTCGGCGACGCCGCCGTCCCGGATGCCCTGCGTCGGCCCGTTGGCGTCACCGCCGCCCCAGGCGTAGGGCACGTTGAGCTGCGAGAGCGCGCGGTTGACGGCGATCTCCACGGCCTGCGGGCCGCGAAGTCCGGGACGGACCATGCCGCCTCCGCCGCCACCGCCGGAGGAACTGCCGAACAGGGTGCCGAGGCTCCCGGAACCGAGTCGCGCACTGAGGGTGTCGCCCCCGCTGCTGCCGGTGAGGTCCGCACCCCCGATGCCGAGTTCGTTCAGCAACTCCGACTGGGGCAACTGTTGTTGACCGACGAGACCCGCGAGGATCGACTGACCGACGTCGAGGGCCAGGCGTGCGGCGGCCTCGGCCGCGACGGCGAGTGCCTGGTTGTCGGTGGCGGGGGTGGCCGGCAGCGCCTTCAGGGCTCCCTCGGCCGACGGACCCGTCGGGAACAGGTTGGTGAGCAGATCGCTCGCCGACGGCCCCTCGACCGTCTTCTTCGGGACGTATCCGCGAATGGTGTTGAGGCGCTTCTGCACCCGGTCGCGTTCACCGATCAGCGTGGCCTTGCGCTTCTGCTGGGTCGCGATGGCCGTCTTCGCCTCGGTGACCGCCGCCATCGCGTCGATCTTGCGCTGCTCGGCACTCTTGGCCGCGAACGATGCCTGCCGGCGGGTGGCCTCCACGGCGGCGAGGCGGTTGGCCTTCTGATTGCGTGCGACCTGCAGGCGCCGGATCATCTCCTGCTGCTTCTTGCCGACCTGGTCGATCAGCTTCATCCGGTCCAGCACGGCCTGCGGGTCTTCCGAGGACACGTAGTTCGACATCGAGCCCTGCTCGGGACCCTGCTGATAGGCCAGACGCGCGAAGCGGTCGAACTCCTTCTGCGCGTCGACGACGGCCTTGCTCGAGCGGTCGAGTTCGGTCCGGGCTCCGCGCGCGGCGACCGTGGCCAGGCGCCGCTGCGCGAGTGAGTTCTGGAAATCGGCGATCGACCGGTTCACGTTCTCCTGACGGGCCGCGAGCGCCTGGTCGAGGTCGGCGATGTCCTGGTTGACCGTCGCGATGCGGTTGATCAACCCGGAGATGGGCGACTCGGGCGTCTTCTTCGGTGCCGCGTCGGCATGACCCGCGCCGACCGCGCAGATGAGTACGACAGCCAGGGCCGCCGAGACGCGCGCCGGCCACGACGCACCAGTTCTTCCTCGCCTCACCTGGAACTCCTCGCGGTATGTGCGGGGATCTCGCGATCCCCGGCCCGGCGATCGTCCGGGTTGTCAGAACCGCGGCGATCACGCACTGCACTTACGTCACAAGGGACCCTGCAGGGGACACAGGCATCACACGTGACATCAGAACCGTACGTCACATCAACCACACGCGAAAACCGCGTTCGTGAATTACAAACGCGTGATTACCTGCGAAAATGCCGTGAACTGGCGAAAGATCGGACCGTCGTCAAGGTCTCGAATTGGCAACAGACCGCCCGACACGCCGGACAGCGTCCGCGCGCGGCCGGATGCAGGTGGCATGGGCTCGGATCGTGCGCCGCGCAGCGACGGTTCGGAGCAGGGCGCGAGGGGCCGGACTACTGACCGGAGGAGGAGGGTTCGCGATCTCGCGACGACAGTTCGTCCGAGGCGTCGACCGTCGCCTGCACGGGCCCCAGCGGGCCGGCGGCCTCGGTCTTGCGCGCGCGGACCCGGCGGACCCTGGCGAGCACGGCACCGGCCGCGACGACGAGGACCAGCAGGACGCCGACGATCGTCCAGTCCACGTTGGGACCGGTCATCGTGTCGATCATCTGCCGCGCCGCACCCGCCGGGTCGGTGAGGGTCAGTCCGTCGGTGGCCTGCTCCTGCACCACGCGACTGAAGTCGGGCGACGAGCTGCCGACCGAGTTCGGACCCAGCACGATGACGGTGCCACCGACCTGATCCTGCAACTGGTTGGCGATGTCGCGGTAGAGGGTGAACCGCGGCTGCACCTGATCGACGACCACGAAGCTCACGTCGTGGCCCTTGGACCCGGCGTACTCGACGACCTCGAGCATCCGGGGCAGTTGCTCGGGGGTCGCGCCGGCGACACCGTCGTCGGCGATGTCCCGGGACAGTTCGCCCATGTCGACTCCGACGAGTCCGGAGAGTTCGTTGTTCTCCGTGGGAGCTGCCAGCACCAGCGTCGTCGCCTGCGGACCCATCCGCCACCCCTGCCTCTCGAGATCACCGGGGTTGCGCGGACATTGACAGCCGGTTTCGCGTCGGCGTCGAGTGCCCACTCGCCGAACCCCGCCCTGCACCGTACGACACAATGGAGTCGTCTGGGTATTCCGGTGTCGGCACGTCCGCCCGGCGCGTCCCGGGCCCGAGCTTGGTAACAGTACGCTCGTACTGTTAGACTGGACGATGTTGTCGCGGGTGGCCCTCGCGGACATCCGATGGCGCCGGTGCAGCCCGCCGGTGCAGAACGTCAGACCGCGCGGACACCGACGGAACGGGAGCGACGCCCGCCCGGCCGGAACCGCCCGACCGCAAGTGGATCATCGAGTAATCGCCGGCGCAGCCCGTCGGCACATGAGGAGAGTGGATTTAGACGTGAGTATCAATTCCTTCGGCGCCCGCGGCACGCTGGACGTCGGTGACAACAGCTACGAGATCTACCGTCTGAACGCCGTCGAGGGCACCGGCAAGCTCCCCTACGCGCTCAAGGTCCTGGCCGAGAACCTGCTCCGCACCGAAGACGGTGCCAACATCACCAAGGAGCACATCGAGGCCATCGCGAACTGGGATCCGAACGCCGAGCCGAGCATCGAGATCCAGTTCACCCCGGCCCGCGTGATCATGCAGGACTTCACCGGTGTGCCCTGCATCGTCGACCTCACGACGATGCGCGATGCGGTGAAGGAACTCGGCGGCGATCCCGACAAGGTCAATCCCCTCGCACCCGCCGAGATGGTCATCGACCACTCCGTGATCATCGAGGCCTTCGGCAACGCCCAGGCGTTCGAGCGCAACGTCGAGATCGAGTACCAGCGCAACGAGGAGCGCTACAAGTTCCTCCGCTGGGGCCAGGGTGCCTTCGACGACTTCCGCGTCGTGCCGCCGGGCACCGGCATCGTCCACCAGGTCAACATCGAGCACCTCGCCCGCTCGGTCATGGTCCGTGACGGCGTCGCCTACCCGGACACCTGCATCGGCACCGACTCGCACACCACGATGGAGAACGGCCTCGGCGTCCTGGGCTGGGGCGTCGGCGGCATCGAGGCCGAGGCCGCGATGCTCGGCCAGCCGGTCTCGATGCTCATCCCGCGCGTCGTCGGCTTCAAACTCACCGGCTCGGCGAAGCCCGGCGTGACCGCCACCGACGTGGTCCTCACCATCACCGAGATGCTGCGCAAGCACGGTGTGGTCGGCAAGTTCGTCGAGTTCTACGGCAACGGCGTCGGCGAGGTCCCGCTCGCCAACCGCGCCACCATCGGCAACATGAGCCCCGAGTTCGGTTCCACCTGTGCGATGTTCCCCATCGACGAGGAGACCGTGAAGTACCTGCGGCTCACCGGCCGCAGCGAGGAGACGCTCGCGCTCGTCGAGGCCTACGCCAAGGAACAGGGCATGTGGCTGGAGAAGGACGCCGAAGAGGCGGTCTACTCCGAGTACCTCGAACTCGACCTCGCCGACGTCGTGCCCTCGATCGCCGGGCCGAAGCGCCCGCAGGACCGCATCGAGCTGTGGGACGCCAAGAACGCATTCCGCAAGGACATCCACAACTACGTGGAGAACGGCAACTCGGCCCCGCAGACCAAGCTCGACGAGGCCGTCGAAGAGACCTTCCCGGCTTCGGATCCCGCGACGCTGTCCTTCGCCGACGACGGCGCCGAGCCGCTGCATTCGGCGGCGAACAACGCCGAGGGCCGCCCGACCAAGCCGGTCCGGGTCGATTCCGAGGAACGCGGCTCGATGATCCTCGACCACGGGATCGTGACCATCGCGTCGATCACCAGCTGCACCAACACGTCCAACCCGTCGGTCATGCTCGGCGCGGCACTGCTCGCCAAGAAGGCCGTCGAGAAGGGCCTGACCTCCAAGCCGTGGGTCAAGACGTCGATGGCCCCCGGTTCGCAGGTCGTCACGGGTTACTACGACAAGTCCGGCCTGTGGCCGTACCTGGAGAAGCTCGGTTTCTACCTCGTCGGTTACGGCTGCACCACCTGCATCGGCAACTCGGGTCCGCTGCCGGAGGAGATCTCCAAGGCCATCAACGAGCACGATCTGACGGCCACCGCCGTGTTGTCGGGCAACCGGAACTTCGAGGGTCGCATCAACCCCGACGTGAAGATGAACTACCTCGCGTCCCCGCCGCTGGTCATCGCCTACGCGCTGGCCGGCACGATGGACTTCGACTTCGAGTCCGACGCCCTGGGTCAGGACAACGACGGCAACGACGTCTTCCTCAAGGACATCTGGCCCACGAACGAGGAGATCGAGGCGACCATCGCGTCGTCGATCTCGCCGGAGCAGTACGCCTCGGACTACGCCGACGTCTTCAAGGGTGACGAGCGCTGGCAGAACCTGCCGACGCCGTCGGGCAAGACCTTCGAGTGGGATGAGAAGTCCACCTACGTCCGCAAGCCTCCGTACTTCGAGGGCATGCAGCGTGAGCCGGCACCGGTCACCGACATCAAGGGCGCTCGCGTCCTGGCCAAGCTGGGCGACTCGGTGACCACCGACCACATCTCCCCCGCTTCGACGATCAAGCCCGGCACCCCCGCCGCGCAGTACCTCGACGCCAACGGTGTGGCCCGCAAGGACTACAACTCGCTCGGTGCCCGCCGCGGCAACCACGAGGTGATGATCCGCTCGACCTTCGGCAACATCCGCCTGCAGAACCAGCTGCTCGACGGTGTGACCGGCGGTTACACCCGCGACTTCACCCAGGAGGGTGCACCGCAGTCGTTCATCTACGACGCCGCGCAGAACTACGCCGAGCAGAACATCCCGCTCGTCGTGCTGGGCGGCAAGGAGTACGGCACCGGGTCGTCGCGCGACTGGGCCGCGAAGGGCACCAGCCTGCTCGGCGTCAAGGCCGTCATCACCGAGAGCTTCGAGCGCATCCACCGCTCGAACCTCATCGGCATGGGCGTGATCCCGCTGCAGTTCCCGGAGGGCGAGTCGCACAAGTCGCTGGGCCTCGACGGCACCGAGACCTTCGACATCGCCGGCATCGAGGAGCTGAACAACGGCACCACGCCGTCGACCGTGCACGTCACCGCCACCAAGGAGGACGGCTCGACGGTGGAGTTCGATGCGAAGGTCCGCATCGACACCCCCGGTGAAGCCGACTACTACCGCAACGGAGGCATCCTGCAGTACGTGCTGCGCAACATGATCAAGAGCTGACAGGAGGCACGCGACGTGCCCAAGGTCAGCGATGACCGGCTTGCCGCGCGTCGTCGGGAGATTCTCGACGGCGCGCGGCATTGCTTCGCGGAGTACGGATACGACGGCGCGACCGTCAAACGGATCGAAGAGTCCACCGGCTTGTCCCGGGGTGCGATCTTCCATCACTACCGGGATAAGGAAGCGCTGTTCCTCGCTCTCGCGCGTGAGGACGCCGAACGGATGGCCGATGTGGCGGCCGAGCAGGGTCTGGTGCAGGTCATGCGCGACATGCTCACCCGGCCGCAGGATTTCGACTGGCTCGGGACGCGCTTGGAGATCGCACGAAAACTGCGGACGGACAACAGCTTCCGGGCGGAGTGGGTATCCTATTCGGCCGAGGTCGAGCAGGCGACACTCAACCGGCTGGAACGCGGCCGCCAGGCGGGGCGCCTGCGCGACGACGTGCCGACGGACGTCCTGTTGAACTATCTCGACCTGGTGCTCGACGGCCTGATCACCCGGCTGGCGACCGGACAGCCCACCGACGACCTACACGCCGTGCTCGACCTCGTCGAAGAGTCCGTGCGCGCGTTCGACTGACGTCTCACCCGGCGGTCAGTATCGCCACGACCTCCCGGATCGACCGGCCCGCCGACAACCGGTAGGCCCGGACCGCGTCGTCACCCGTCAGCTGGACGACCGGAGTGCCTCTGGTCGTCCAGCGCCTCGTCCCGGCGGTCCCCGACGCCATGGGCCAGAGCTCCGGCGCCGGCCTCCGGGGGTCGTCGCCGACCGGGCCCAGTCCCCGTGCCTGCCGCGCCCGTTGTCCTGCGACGGCGACCAGCCAGCATTCGGCGACCGCAACGGGTCGAATCGACGACAAGACCCCGTTCGTACCGTCGAAGGTCATGGTCATGGTGTCGGCGCGCAGTACCCGCATCGATGACCCGAACAGTGTGAAGCGCGCCATGCGGTCGTTGTGCAGGTCGAACTCCGCGCCCAAACCGCGCAACGCCTCGGTGCAGTCGACGGACAGATACCGCGCCGGCGAGTCCCGCTCCCGGCGACGCTCTTCCTCCTCTCGTCGTCGATCACCGATCGGCCGATAGTCGCGTTCGAGCGATGTCCGATCCGCCGCAGCGCCGTCGGCCAGCCGCCGGTGCAGCCAGGCGGGATCGATCTGCATGAAGTACCGATAGTGGATTCGAGACGGCACGTCTGCTGCCAACACCGGACGGTCCTCGACGAGCATCTGGACGCCATGGTCGACCGACCAGACGGCAGCGACCCGGCCGTCGACGTCGGCGACCCACGCCCATCCGCGGGAACGGATCTCGGGTGCGGCCGATGCGAGCACGACACTCAGCGCCGTACCCGGCTTCACCGCGAGCGGCCGTGCGTGGCACGAGACGTCATCCCCCATCGCCACACTGTCGCGGTCCACCTCGATCTCCAACGACGTCGTCACGCCGCGGAGCCTATCGCCCGGCGTACTCGCCCTCTCGCGGATGTGCATCCTGTGCCGTCGGCGGGGACGAGCCGAGTGGTGATCCATCCCACAGGAAGCGCAAAGGGTTAAGGAGTTCCTAACCTTACTTAGCTCACGCTAAGGTTCCGTGGTGAACTACGACAATTCCGGTCCGGCAGTCTCTCGCCGGACCCTCATGCGCTCCGCGGCCGGCGTCGGGGCCCTCGCCGCGCTCGGCGCGACCACGACTCCGGCGCAGGCGGCGCCGGGGCAGACCGCGATTGTCATCGGCACCGGCTTCGGCGGCGCGGTGGCGGCCCGACGCCTCGGCGAGGCCGGATACAAGACAACGGTTTTCGAGCGCGGTCGCCGCTGGCCGATCCGCCCGGACGGCAACACCTTCGCCACGACGACCAATCCGGACAAACGCGCGGCGTGGTTCGGCAGCCCGGCCGGCGCAAGTGCGGCGAGCGGCATCCCGGTCGAGCCGTACCCCGGTGTTCTCGACCACGTGATGGGCAACGGCGTCGAGGCCGTGTACGGCGCGGGCGTGGGTGGCGGGTCACTCGTCTTCGGCTCGTTCACGCCCGTCCCCCGCCGCCAGGACTTCAACCACATCTTCCCGGCGGCCGCGGACTACGCGCAGCTCGCCCAGACCTATTACCCGCGCGCCAAGGCGGGGCTCGGCGTCTCGCCGCTGCCCGCGGACATCCTCGCCCATCCCAAGTACGTCGGCGCCCGCTCGTGGCTCAAGGTCATCGAGCGTTACGGGGCGTCACCGCACTTCTTCGACTTCGCCATCGACTGGGACATCGTCCGCGACGAACTCGCCGGCCGGGCCACCCCGTCGGTCTCCGCCGGCGAACTCAGCTACGGAGTCAACAGCGGCGCCAAGAAGTCACTCGACCGCAGCTACCTCCTCGCCGCCGAACGGACCGGCAACGTCTCCGTCAAGCCGATGCACGAGGTCTTCGACATCCGGCCCCGGTCGCGGCGCGCCGGATTCGTCGTCACCGCAAGGGTTCTCGACGAACAGGGGCGCACGGTACGCACCGTGACCAGCGAGGCCGATCATCTCTTCATGGCCGCGGGCTCCTTCCACACCACCCGGCTGCTCGTCGAGGCCCGCGCCCAGGGGCGCCTGCCACGGCTGTCGTCGCGCATCGGTGACGGCTTCGGCGTGAACGGCGACTTCCTCACCATCCGGGCGAACCCGCGCGAGGACTTCGGTGCCGTCCAGGGCGGACCGGGCTACGCCCGGATCTACGAGGACGATCTGCCCGGCGGGCCGGTCTCGATGGTCTATCAGGCCACCCCGCTGCCCGCCCCGCTCGGCAAGGCCGCGACCACCCACCTGGTGCAGGCACACACCGACGAGCGCGGCACGATCGACTACGACCACCGCACGCGGCGCGCACAGCTGAACTACCCCCACCCGGCCGACCGCAATGATCTCGACCGCCGCAGCAATGCATTCATCGCACGGTTCCACGAACGCACCGAGGGCCGCTTCGGCTTCCGCGCGAACGGCACTCACATATCATCGCGTGCGCTCGGATTCGGTTCCGCGAGCACGTATCACGGACTCGGCGGCGTGGTGATGGGCGCAGCGGCCGACATGGACGGCGGCGTACGCGGGTACGACAACCTGTGGGTCGTCGACGGCTCGTTCGTGCCGGGCGCCGTGGGTCTGGTGAATCCCGCGCTGACGATCACCGCCCTCGCGGAACGCACCATGGACAGGTTTCTCGCGACGCACTGAGGATCTGCGAAATCGGACACGGCGCTAGGGTAATGTGACTCGCACCACCCCGAACGATCGTTAGATACGGTCGTTCGGGGTGACCATCCCTTCGTCACGAGGAGCGCCACCCTTGTTCCCTGGAGTCTTCGCGAAATCCACTCCCGACAAGCCGGCCGTCATCCGTGCCGCGACCGGTGAGGAACTGACCTACCGCCAGCTGGACGAGAACTCGACCCGGCTCGCCAACTATCTCGAGTCACTGGGCCTCCGGCGCGGTGACAACATCGCCGTGGTCTCGGCCAACGACTTCCACGTCTTCGAGGTGTACTGGGCGGCACTGCGCAGCGGCCTGTACGTGACGGCCGTCAATCACCATCTCACCGCAGCCGAGACGAACTACATCCTCTCCGACTGCAACGCGCAGGTCCTGTTCGCCGGCGCATCCGTCGTCGACGCCGTGGCGGCGTCCGGGGAGATCGAGGCACTGGCGGGTCCGGGGCGACGCGTCGTCTGGGGTGGAGACCTCGACGGCTTCGAGAGCTACGACAAGGTCCTGGCCAATGCGTCGGCCGAGCCGCGCACCGACCAGCCGCGCGGTACCGACATGCTCTACTCCTCCGGGACCACCGGACGCCCGAAGGGCATCAAGACACCGATGCCGGAGGGGCAGGTCGACCAGGTGCCCGACGCCTACACCGCGATCTTCGCGCCGATGTACGGCTACGACGACACCGCCGTCTACCTCTCCCCCGCGCCGCTGTATCACGCTGCGCCACTGCGCTATTGCGGGATGACGAACTCGGTGGGCGGCACCGTCGTCATGATGGACCGGTTCGATCCCGAGGCGGCCCTCGCCGCCATCGAGAAGTACCGCGTGACCCACAGCCAGTGGGTTCCCACCATGTTCATCCGGATGCTCAAGCTCCCCGCCGACGTCCGCACGAAGTACGACGTCAGCAGCCTCAAGGTGGCGGTGCACGCCGCCGCACCGTGCCCCGTCGAGGTCAAGCGCGCGATGATCGAGTGGTGGGGACCGGTCATCCACGAGTACTACGCGTCGACCGAGGCCGCCGGTGCGACCTTCATCGGTCCGCAGGAGGCGCTGGATCATCCGGGTTCGGTGGGCAAACCGCTCCTCGGCGTGGTCCACATCTGCGACGAGGACGGCAGGGAACTGCCGACCGGTGAGGTCGGCCAGGTGTACTTCGAACGCGAGGAGGTGGCCTTCCAGTACCACAACGACCCGGACAAGACCCGCAAGGCCCAGCACCCCGAGCACGAGAACTGGTCCACCACGGGCGATGTCGGGTATGTCGACGACGAAGGCTATCTGTACCTGACCGACCGCAAGGCGTTCATGATCATCTCCGGCGGCGTCAACATCTATCCGCAGGAGGCCGAGAACGTCCTCATCAACCACCCCGCGGTGTTCGATGTCGCGGTGATTGGCGTTCCCGACGCCGACCTCGGCGAGGTTGCGAAGGCGTGCGTCCAGCTCGCCGACGGCATCGAGCCCACCGATCGGCTCGCCGAGGAACTGATCGCGTTCACCAGCGACAACATCGCGGCGTACAAGGCGCCTCGATCGGTCGACTTCGTCGACGACCTACCTCGTACGCCCACCGGAAAGCTCGTGAAAGGCGATCTGCGCAAGCGGTATTGGCCGGAGACGCCGGTCGGCTGAGGCGCCGGGCACTCGCCGAGTCACTCCCCCTGCCGCCGGACATTAGCTTACGCTAAGCTAATTAGCACTGAGTGTGTCCGATGTTCGGACATCGACGAATCGACCGGTGCCGCACCACGGTTCGGGGCTGGGAGTACAGGGTTTGAACGCGCGAGACGGGCACACGGCTCTTACGGTGGCCGACCGGGTCGTCGCACGACTGGTCGACGCCGGTGTGCGTACCGCCTTCGGCGTCCACGGCGCCAACATCGAAGACGTCTTCGACGCGGCCGTGCGGCACCCGCGACTCGCCCCGGTCGTCGCCAAGCACGAGTTCGGCGCCGGCGCGATGGCCGACGGGCACACGCGGCTCACCGGTGAGCCGGCCGCGGTCCTGACGACGTCGGGCGGCGGGGCACTCAATGTCGTACCGGCACTGGGCGAGGCCTACGACAGCCGCGTTCCGGTGATCGCCCTGATCGGTTCGGCACCGACACCCGCGGTGGGACGCGGCGGGTTCCAGGACATGCTCGACCCGCCCGACACCGTCGACCTGCGTGCCGTGTTGTCCGGCGTGGTCGGCTTCTGCGGGCTGGTCGACGAGCCCTCCCGTCTCGACGGCGTCCTCGACGAGGCATTCGCCACCACGGCGCGGGGGCTACCGGCCGCGGTGATCCTGCCGAAAGACGTCCAGACGTCGCCCTGGACCGAAGCACATTCGCCACCGGCGAGGCCGGCAGACCTCGCATCGGTACCGGCCGCAACGGTCGACGATCTCGCCGACCGCCTCGCGGAGGTGTCGCGAGCCGGCGGGACCGTGTGCATCTGGGCCGGCGAGGAAGCATCCCGGCTCGGGCTGGCGGATGCCGTCGACAATCTCGCGGGCCTCCTCGGCGCCGCTGTCGTGGTCTCCCCGGGCGGCCGCGACATCGGCCGTACGTCGTGTTCCGGGGTCACCGGCGTGATGGGACATCCGTCGGCACACCGGGCCGTGCGCGATGCGCAGTTGATCCTGGCGATCGGCTGCCGAATGTCGATGACGGACCGCGCGGGCCTCGACGACGCCTTGGCGACGATCCCGGTCGTCCATCTCGGCGGCGCGCCGCCGCGCACCGCGGCCGCCGTCGAGCACATCGCCACGCAACGTCTCACCGACACCGTCGGCGCGATCCACCGGTCGCTCGCCGACCGGGTTCCCGGACCTCGCCCACCCCGGGTCCATCCGATCGAGCATCTGGAGGTCGTCCCGTCGGCGACGGCTGTCGGCATGCGGGACGCGCTCGTCACCATCGGCGACGCCCTGCCCACGGGCTGCGCGGTGTTCGCCGACGCCGGGAACACCGGTGCCGCGGCGATCCACCACCTCCCGTTCGGCGACGGTCGGTTCCGCGTCGGCCGGTTCGTCGTCGCGTTGGGCATGGGCGGGATGGGGTGGGCGATCGCCGCGGGAATCGGGTCCGCGATCGCCGCGCGCCGTCCCATCCCGGGCGGCCGGGTCGTCGTCATCGCCGGTGACGGCTCGTTTCTCATGCACGGCATGGAGATCCACACCGCGATCGAACACGACGCGCCGATCACCCTGATCGTCCTCAACAACGACGCGCACGGCATGTGCGTCACCCGCGAGGCCCGCTTCTTCCCCGGCGCGCCGAGCGTCAACAGGTTCCGTCACACCGACGTCGCGGGCGGGCTCGACGCGATGTTCGCCGGCGTGGCGGTCCGCTCCGCCCCGGACCTGGAGACCCTGCGTGCGGCGTGCGACGAGCTGCTGTCGCGTCCCGGACCGAATTGCATCGTCGTTAATGCCGATCCCGACGAAGCACCCCCGTTCGCCCCACTGATCGCGAGAGGCACTCCATGACCACGCACTCCTCGGCCCTGTCCGACCTCGGGGACACCGCGGCCACGCTCGACGGCGTGGTCCGGGTGGAGACCCACCCCCGCTCCGCCAACACCGCACTCGTCGTCGACAAGGTCCGCTCGGTGTATCCCCATCACCAGGTGTTCGGCGACTACTGCCCTGTCCAGGGATACGTCGACGCACCTCCCCGCGAACTGTTCGAGTGGCTCGCCGACACGCGTTCACTCGAGGAATGGACCTACAGCACACGGGATTTCACGGAAACCGAGGAACCGGGCCTGTGGGTCGGACACGATCGCCTGAACGAGGACACGAAGATCTACGTCCGCACGGTGGCCAACGCCGACGCCATGACCGTCGACTATCACTGCGCGTGGGATCAGGGAAAGCATCTGTGGATGATCTACCTGATGCGCGTGGTTGACGCACAGCTCGTTCTCGACCGCCCCGGTTCGGTGGTCCTGTGGAACAACTGCCACCACCCGTTCTACGACGAGAACCCGTACCCCGACACCGCGCCTGCCGGTCGTGAGGAGTGGGTCGGCGACCTGTGGGACATGTTCGGCGCCGGACACCAGATCGAACTCGACAATCTCACGGCCATCGCCGAACACCGCCACCGCAACGGACTTCCGCTGACCCCCGAATGGATGCGCTCATGACCGCGATCGCCCCGACCGTCGCCCTCGCCGATCTCGCCACCTACCGGCCCGCCGCACGGGTGCCCGCGGAGTTCTTCGCGCAGTTCGCCGAGGACGACGAACTCGCCGACAACGTCATGTTCCGGGCACCGGCCTTCCGCCACCATGCGGCCGAAGGCGAGACCTCCGCGGACATGATCGTCGCGGCTGCGCGCCGGCTCCAGGACCGGCACGGCGACGGTTACCTCGATGACGTGGACGTCGTGCTCACCCACAGTCAGCTGCCGGAGGTCCCGGTCCGCGGGTGCGTGGGCGAGGTCGCCCACCGCCTCGGACTCGCTCCGCGGACCGTGCTCGATGTGCACAACGGCGGCTGTGCCGCGTTCGTCCATCTGATCGAGATCGCCGGCGCGCTCCTCCGCGCCGGCGGCGGTCGCAAAGCCCTGATCGGGTTGGCGCAGAACAGCGCCGGTCAGATCTTCACCCAGGAGCAGGTCCGCGTGAAGGCGCAGGCCGCGATTCCCGGAGACGGGGCGGCGGTCGCGACCCTGACGCTCGGGGATGCGGGGAACCCGGTGCTGGGCACCGAATCCCGGTCCTTCGGCCAGTTCTCGGCGGACATGACCGCCGTCGCGCAGCCGGAGCGCAAGTACTGGGAGGCGGGTCCGGGCCAGATCCACGTGGGCTTCACCGAGGCGAAGATCGCGAAGGTCCTGGCCCGCGGAAACCGGATGGTTCCGGAAGTGGCTGTCGCGCTGGCCGATCGGATCGGCATTCGACCCGCCGACCTGGACGTCCTCGTCACCAATCAGCCGAACCGGATCTTCCTGCGCAACTGGCGCGAGGCCCTCGAGTTGCCCGAGTCGAGACATCCGGACACCTTCGACGAGTGCGGCAACCTGTTCGCGGTCGGGATACCGATGACACTCGACGCGGCGATCGACGACGGTCGCGTCCGCCCCGGAGACGTCGTGATGATGTCGGCGTTCGCCCATGCGGGCGACTTCGCCGCCGCCGGCGCGATCCGGTGGAGCGGGCGTTCGTGACCGTCGTCCTCCCCGATCCGACGGGTGCAGGCCTCGAGCACGCGCTGACGCGATCGACGGACATCGTGCGATGCGACCGGAACGAGTCCGCGTACCCACCTCTTCCCGCCGTCGTCTCCGCACTGCGTCGCCACTCGGCCGACGCGCACCACTATCCGTCCTTCCGTCCCGAGCACCTGCGGACGACCGTCGCCGAGCACATCGGTTCGGAGGAAGAGAACATCACCATCGGCGCGGGTGCGACCGCGGTTCTGTCGGCGATTTTGCAGGACTCGGCGGCGCGGTTCCGGACCGCGGGCTGTCGGACACCTCGAATCGCCACCCCGGCACCGACATTCGAGGGCTTCGCACTGCTCGCCGACATGATCGGGATGATGCTCGACACGACCCCGCTGCTCGACGACGGGCGCCCCGACATGACCGCGCTCGCCGCGGCGGCCGGTTCCGACACCGCGGCCGTCATCGTCTGCAGTCCCCACAACCCGACCGGATCGGTGGTCACCGACGACGAGATCCGGGGATTGCTGGCGACCGTCGACGCGTCCACTCCGGTGATCCTCGATCAGGCCTACATCGAGTACAGCTCGACTGCGCCCGACATCGGGACGCTGCTGACCGAGCATCCCAATCTGATCGTGGTGCGGACCTTCTCCAAGGCCCACGGCCTCGCGGGCCTGCGTGTCGGATACGCGACCGGATCGGCGACTTCGATCCGCGGCGCGCGGCGCCACGAAGTCCCCTTCTCGATCACCGCGGCCGCCGAGCAGGCGGCGTCGCTCGCGCTCGCGGCCTCCGACGAACTGGCCGGCCGGGTGACGGCGATGCGCCGCGAACGCGGTCGTCTCGCCGCCGCCCTGGACGACGCGGGCCATCCGGCGCTGCCGAGCGAGGCCAACTTCCTGTACGTGCCGGGTGCCGACGGCATCGAGTTCGGTCGACGGTTGCGGTCCGCCGGAGTCGTCGGCCGGGAGTTCGACGGTCACGGACACCGGCTGACGGTGCCCGACCGGGCCGGTACCGACCTGGTCATCGCCGCGATCAGGCGAGCTCGATGAGCTCCTGGTACTCGTCGCTCCAGTGGTCCTCGGTGCCGTCCGGCAACAGGATGACGCGCTGCGGGCCGAGAGCGGCAGCCGCCCCGGGGTCGTGCGTGACGAGTACGACAGCGCCGGTGTAGCTCCGGAGGGCGTCGAGGACCTGTTCGCGCGAGATCGGGTCGAGGTTGTTCGTCGGCTCGTCGAGGAGCAGCACGTTCGCCGCCGACGACACGAGACCGGCCAGCGTGAGACGGGTCTTCTCGCCGCCCGACAGGGTGCCGGCCGGCTGGTCGAGCTGCGGACCGGTGAACATGAACGCGCCCAACAGGCTTCGGAGATCCTGCTCGCCCGCGTCGGGTGCGGCGTGCCGGATGTTCTCCCACACGGTCGCCTGGTCGTCGAGGGTGTCGTGTTCCTGGGCGAAGTAGCCGATCTTCAACCCGTAACCGGGCTCGAGGCGACCGGTGTCCGGCTTCTCTACCCCGGCAAGCATTTTCAGCAGCGTCGTCTTGCCCGCGCCGTTGAGACCCAGGACGACGACTCGACTGCCCTTGTCGATCGCCAGATCGACGCCGGTGAAGATCTCCAGCGAGCCATAGCTTTTCGAGAGACCAGACGTCATCAGCGGGGTCTTGCCGCAGGCGGCGGGTTCGGGGAAGCGGATCCGCGCCGTACGGTCGGCCACCCGCTCGTCGTCGAGCGCGTCGATCATCCGCTCGGCCCGCTTCAGCATGTTCTGGGCGGCCGTGGCCTTGGTCGCCTTGGCACCCAGCTTCGCGGCCTGCGTGCGCAGTGCGGACGCCTTCTTCTCCGCGTTGGCCCGTTCGCGACGACGACGCTGCTCGTCGGTTGCACGCGCGTCCAAGTACCGCTTCCAGGTCATGTTGTAGATGTCGGCCTCACCGCGCACCGCGTCGAGGAACCAGACCCGGTTCACCACATCGGCGAGCAGGTCGACATCGTGACTGATCACGACGAGCCCGCCCTCATGGTTCTGCAAGAAGCCGCGCAGCCAGGCGATGGAGTCGGCATCGAGGTGGTTGGTCGGCTCGTCGAGCAGCAGGGTGGTGTCGGATTTACCGGAGCCGTCGGAGGCCGCGAACAAGATGCGGGCCAGTTCGATGCGTCGACGCTGACCACCGGAGAGCGTGCGCAGCGGCTGGTTGAGGACGCGGTCCGGCAGACCCAGGCTGTTGCAGATGCGGGCGGCCTCGGACTCGGCGACGTACCCGCCGAGGGACGAGAAGCGCTCTTCGAGGCGTCCGTAGCGGGCGACCGCCTTGTCGCGGAGTTTGTCGTCGGCGGCCTCGGCCATCGCCGCCTGCTGCTTCTCCATGTCGCGCAGGATCTCGTCGAGCCCACGCGCGGAGAGCACCCGATCCTTGGCGAGGACGTCCAGATCACCCTCTTTGGGATCCTGCGGGAGGTAGCCGAGTTCGCCGGAGCGGCGGATCGAACCCGCGTAGGGTTCGGTCTCCCCCGCCAGGATGCGCAACGTGGTGGTCTTCCCCGCGCCGTTGCGGCCCACGAGGCCGATGCGGTCGCCGGGCTGGATGCGCAGGGCATCGCCGGGCGCCGACAGCAGGGTCCGAGCGCCCGCTCGTACCTCAAGGTCGGTCGCGGTGATCACGACGTTCCATTCTACCGGTGCCGCGCCACTGGTTTGACCACGCGCTCATCGCCGGCGACGCCACCGACTCCGCCCGCGGCGACACGGTGGACCGATACGGTGTGGAGCGTGACGCACTCCACACCGATTCCGCAGAACTTTCCCCAGTCCTCCGACCTCACGGGCCGCTCGGCACTGGTCACCGGCGCCAGTCGCGGCATCGGAGAGGCGATCGCGACCGAACTCGCCCGGCGCGGCGCCTCGGTCGTCATCACCAGCCGCAAGGCCGAGCCCCTCGAGGAGGCCGCCGGCCGGATTCGTGAGTCGGTGCCCGGCGCGACCGTCTCGGTGTGCGCGGCCAACACAGGTGACGCCGACGACCGGTCGGCTGCGGTGGCCGCGGCCGTCGCCCAGGGCGGTATCCACATCCTCGTCAACAACACCGGCATCGCGCCGCTGGCCGGCCCGCTGATGGGCGCCGATCTCTCCGCGTACCGCAAGACCTTCGACACCAACGTGGTCGCCGCGCTGGGGTTCGTCCAGGAGGCCTACCGGGCGGGGATGAAGGACACCGGCGGTTCGATCGTCAACATCGCGTCCGTGGCGGGCCTGCGGTCGACCGGTGTGATCGCGGCCTACGGCACGTCGAAGGCGGCGCTGATCCGCCTCACCGCCGAACTTGCCTGGGAGCTCGGACCGAACATCCGGGTCAATGCGATCGCCCCGTCGGTCGTGCGGACGAAGTTCGCCTCGGTGTTCACCGAGGGCGACAACGAGGCACGCGTCGCGAATTCGTATCCGCTGAAGCGCATCGGCGAGCCGGAGGATGTCGCCCGCGCCGTCGCGTTCCTCGCGAGCGACGAGTCGGCGTGGATCACCGGCGAAACCCTCACCGTCGACGGTGGCATGCTGGCCACCGGCGGTTCGTGAGCCTCCTGCCCGACGGCGCGTGCCCGTCCGGATCGCCGCCCGCGACGAAGGACGGGATGTGAGTTCTGGAGTCATCGTCGCGGGGGCCGGGCCGGCCGGGCGGGCCCTCGTGCACCGGCTGGCACGCGCGGGTGTGTCCGTGACCCTCGTCGACCCGTCTCCCGAGCGGATCTGGCGGTCCACGTTCGCCTGCTGGTCCGACGAGCTGCCCGACTGGATCGATCCGGCCGCGATCGCCGCCAGCACCGCGCGCATCGGCGTCGCGGGTCGCGACCTCGAGGAGATCGCCCGCGGCTACACCGTCTTCGACACCCCCGGGCTGCAACGGTCGCTGACCCTCGACGGGGTTCCGGCCGTGGCCGCACGCGTAGTCGAGATCGACGGTGCGCGTGTGCGTCTCGACGACGGAAAGGTCCTGACCGGCGAGGCGGTGGTCGACTGTCGTGGTGCGCTCCCCCACGACGCACCCCGGCAGACCGCATACGGGATCGTCGTCGGCGCCCGGACCGCCGAGCCGATCCTGGCCGGACACGAAGCGCTGCTGATGGATTGGCGGGGCGGCGCGAAGCATCGTCGGGCGCTGCCGTCGTTCCTGTACGTCGTACCCCTCGGCGGGGGCGAGTATCTCCTCGAAGAGACCTGCCTCGCCGGATACCCCGCGCTGGGCCTCGACGAACTCCAGCGGCGGCTCGCCGACCGCCTGGGCGGAATGCCGTCGGAGGTCCTGCGGGTCGAGCACGTCGACTTCCCGCTGACCGGCTCGTCGCCACAACCGTGGCGCGATCCCACTTTCCGGTTCGGCGCCGCGGGTGGTTTCAAGAACCCGACGACCGGCTACAGCGTCGCGACATCCCTGATGTGCACGGACGCGGTGGTCACCGCTCTTGCCTCGGGTCGCGACCCCGCCACCGAGCTGTGGCCGTCGTCCGCCCGCGCGGTACACAACCTCCGTCTGCGCGGGCTCAGCGCGCTACTGCGGCTGAGTCCTTCGCAGACCATCGCCTTCTTCGAGGCGTTCTTCGCCATGCCCATCGCCGCCCAGCGCAGCTACCTCAGCGGACGCGACGATCTCACCGGCACGATGGGCGCGATGACGCGTGTCATCAAGGCCGTCGACATGCGCACCCGCGCCGTGGTGGCGCGGGGTGCGATGTCGACGCCGGAATGGGCCGGCGACACCGACTGACCGCTCGCGCAGGTGTCAAGGTTGCGCGCGCAGCGCGGGCGCCATGATCTCCTCGAGCGGACCCGACAGGAGCCGGGCGTACTGGCCCGTCACGTGGAACTTGCCGGAGTACACCAGCCGGTCGGCGATCACCGCGGGGCACGTCTGAGCGCAGAACCAGGGGTCGACGTCGATGAAAGTCTGTCCGGTGAGCTCCGCGGCGGCCGACCACCCCGACTGGACCGGGAGGGCGTCGGCGGCCGGTTCCGCGCACCGGGTGAGGTCGGCGGGGTTGGCCGCCACGCACTCCGACGGACTCTGCGACGGACGCGGGACACCGCCGAGCAGAAATGCCCTCGTGCCCGCCGGGAGGTCGTTGATCGTGGAGACCAGGCCGTCGCGCCACACCTCCGGCGTCGTGTCCCGCCCGGGTCCCTGGTTGCCGCCGTCGTGCCAGCCGGCCATCACGACGATCTCGGCGTTCTCGCGGGCGATGGTCTCCATCCGCCAGTCCTGCCAGTCGTCACATTCGGTGTAGGCCCGCTTGAGCTGCCACTGGTAGTACGTCAGCGCGGCCGGTCCGCAGTTGCTCTTGGTCAGCGCGAGTACTCGCCAGCCGTGGCGTTTGCCGACGAGATCGAGCGCCGAATGCCACATCGATGCCGCCGAGTCGCCGATCAGCGCCACGGTTCGGTCGCTGGTCGTGTCACCGAGGATGCACGGTCCGATGTCGTCGAGACGGCTGACCTCCAGGGGTGGTTCGCACCCCTCGATCGACCATTGATCGGAGTAGTCACCGCTGGCGGCGAGCAACTCGTCGGTGGTGATCGTCGGCGGGAGGTCTCGCACCGCGGTCGCGGCCCGGACCGCTGCGAGAACATCGGCGGTGGACACCGCCGATGGGACCGCCTCGGACTCTGACGTCGCGGCGGCGGGCCGTTCAGGCACCGCCTGGCACCCGGCCACCATCACGGCCACACACAACGACACGACCGCCACGACCGTGGCGGTGACTCTCCTGGTCATCCGCTGACCCTTTCGTGAAACTCTCAGAACAGTTGTTGGACAAGGGGAACGGGGAGCGCCCATCGGTAGCGCTCGAATGCTGCGACCGCGAACACGACCGCGATGCTCACCGGGATGACGGCCAGGCTCCACCACGGCCGGCCGGCGAGTCCGCGCGACCGGCGGATCGGGTTCTCGAACGCGTGGTACATGACCGCCGCACACACGACGGTCACACCGACGAGGAGCAGCTGCATCGGCAGCGTGAAGTCGGCGCCGATACGGGCGGCGGTGAGGGTGAACAGCGGCCAGTGCACGAGGTAGAGCGAGTACGAGATGTTCCCGAGGTAGACCAGCACGCGGGTGCCCAGCACCGACACGGGAACCGTGCCGCGACAGCACATTCCGGCGATCAGCAACGCGGCCGTGCCGAACACCGGGACGACGGCGACCCACCCCGGGAAACCGTCGGTGCCGTCCAGGGCCACGACCGACCACGCGATGGCCGCGAACCCGGCCCAGCCGAGCCCGGCGGCCACGACCGGCCGATCCGCGACAGCGTTCATCAACCACGGGCCCGCGACGGCGAGCAGACAGCCGACCGCGAGCTCCCAGGCACGGGTGAACGGCGAGAAGAAGGCCTCGGTCCCGTTGACCGGTGTCAGCACGATCGAGTAGAGGTAGGCGGCCACCGCAAGCACGATCAGAAGAGCGAACAGCAACTGTCGCAACGTCACCCGGCTCGTCCGGGCGGCGATGCCGATCGCCACGATCATCAGCGCCGGCCAGACCAGATAGAACTGCTCTTCGACGGCCAGCGACCAATAGTGCTGCAGCGGTGACGGATCGGCGCCGAGCCGGGCATAGTCGGACCCGGTCTCGATGAAGTGGAAGTTCGCGAGGAACAGCGACGCGGCCGTCGCGTCCGGCAACACCCGGGCGCCCCGGACGAAGTTCGTGAACTCGAATGTCGCGATGACGGTGAGAACGATCACCAGGGTCGCCGCGGGCACGATACGTCGCGCACGTGCGGCGTAGAAACCGAGGAACCAGGCGCCGCGCGATTCGGTGGACCGCCGCAGGAGCATCTGGGTGATGACATACCCGGAGATCACGAAGAAGACGTCGACGCCGATGAAACCGCCTGGGAAACCGGGCATTCCGACATGGTCGAGGATGACCACCAGAACCGCGACCGCGCGCAGGCCCTGCACGACGGGACTGCGAAGGTGTCTGGAAACGGCGGGCTGATCATCGCGCGCGGCACCGACTGCGACTGCCACCGGCCCCTGCCTTCGCTCCCCAGTGAGCTACCCGCGCAGCTCCTGAGGCGAAGCTAGCATGCAGGTTAGGCTAACCTCAAATCCTGGCATCCCGGGCACTAACGATCAGCGCCGCAATGCCCGCCAGCGCCTGATCATGTCGTCGACGTCAACGGTGTGCGCGACGACACTGTGCGGCAGCGCGATCTGGCGCGACGCGAGATGTGCTTCGCGCACACGGCGATTGAAGTCGACGAGGATGTCACGGACCGCCGCCTCGTCGGCGATGTCGCGCAACGACTCCGGGAAGTCCTGCGCCTCCCGGCGCAATTGCAGCGGCGCGGGAAGCAGCGCCGACGAGTCCAGGTTCTCGTCGCGGATCTTGCGTTTGACCCACCAGTCGGGGTCGTCACTGTCGGTGAGATCGAGCGGCTTGCCCGCGCCCGGCAGATTGTCGAACTCGCCGCGTTCGGTTGCCTCGCGGATCATCCGCTCGACTCGCGACTCGAAACGTCTCATGCGATCAACTCCTCGCACGCCCAGCACCATGATCGGAAAAACGCCGGCACCCGGTCACCGATGGTGACCCGAGTGCCGGCGCGTGGGAGTTCCCGACCGTCGGCTAGACGGTGAAGCCCAGGGCGCGCAACTGCTCGCGACCGTCGTCGGTGATCTTGTCGGGGCCCCACGGCGGCAGCCAGACCCAGTTGATCTCCAACTCGGTGCACAGACCACTGCTGACCAGTGCCCCGCGGGACTGGTCCTCGATCACGTCGGTCAGCGGGCAGGCCGCCGAGGTGAGGGTCATGTCGATCTTCGCGACCGCGTCGTCGGTCACCTCTATTCCGTAGACCAGCCCGAGGTCGACGACGTTGATGCCCAGCTCGGGATCCACCACGTCGCGCATGGCCTCCTCGACGTCCTCGATGGCCGGCAGCGAGGTCGCCGGTGCCGGGGGTGTGCCCGTCACGCCGGTGTCGGTGGTCGCTGTCTCGGTGGTCGCTGTCTCGGTGGTGACCGTATCGGTGGTCACTGTGTCGTCAGTCATGCTGTCTCCGCTCGTGTCTCGTGGCTGTCCATCGTCTGCGCGAGTGCGTCCTTGAAGGCCATCCAGCCCAGGAGTGCGCACTTGACGCGCGCCGGGTACTTGCTCACCCCGGCGAAGGCGATCCCGTCGCCGATGACGTCCTCGTCCCCGGCGTCCTTACCGCGTGAGGTCATCATGGAGCTGAACGACTCGACGGTGGCCAGGGCTTCCCCGACCGGGCGGCCGACGATCAGATCGTGCAGCACCGACGTCGACGCCTGCGAGATCGAACACCCCTGCCCGTCATAGGAGACGTCGTCGATCCGGGAGCCGTCCTCGGACACCGCGACGCGTAGGGTCACCTCGTCACCGCAGGTCGGGTTGACGTGATGGACCTCGGTGCCGAACGGCTCACGGAGTCCGCGGCCGTGCGGATGTTTGTAGTGATCGAGGATCACTTCCTGGTACATCTGTTCCATCCGCATGGCTCAGACCGTCCCGAAGAACTTCTGCGCCTTCACGATCGCGGCGGCGAGTGCATCGACCTCGTCGAACGTGTTGTAGGCGGCGAACGATGCGCGTGCGGTCGCTGCGACACTGAAGCGCCGATGCAGCGGCCACGTGCAGTGGTGACCGACCCGGATGGCCACGCCCTCGTCGTCGAGGATCTGACCGAGGTCATGGGCGTGGATGCCGTCGACCAGGAAGGCCACGGCCCCGCCGCGATTCTCCGCGGTCTGCGGTCCGATGATCCGTACGCCGTCGATGCCGGCGAGCTGCTCGAGCGCCCGCGCCGTCAGCGCGTGCTCGTGCGCGGCAACGGTTTCCATGCCGAGATCGGTGAGGTACCGCACCGCAGCACCGAGTCCGACGACCTGCGAGGTCATCGGCACGCCGGCCTCGAACCGCTGGGGCGGCGGAGCGTAGGTCGACGCCTCCATCGTCACGGTCTCGATCATCGACCCGCCGGTGATGAACGGCGGCAACGCGTTCAACAGGTCCGACCTGCCGTACAGCGCGCCGACGCCACTGGGACCGAACATCTTGTGACCCGAGAAGGCAGCGAAATCGACGCCGAGGGCGCGGAAGTCGACCGCCATGTGCGGCACCGACTGGCACGCGTCGAGCACGACGAGCGCGCCCACCGCGCGAGCGCGTGAGACGAGCTCGGCCACATCGGCGACCGCGCCGGTCACATTGGACTGGTGTGTGAAGGCGACGACCTTCACCGACTCGTCGAGGGTCAGCGAATCCAGGTCGATGCGGCCGTCATCGGTCACCCCGAACCACCGCAGGGTCGCACCCGTGCGTCGGCACAGCTCCTGCCAGGGAACGAGGTTCGCGTGGTGTTCGAGCTCGGTGATGACGACGGTGTCGCCGGGTCCGAGTGCTGAACCGCCGAGAACATCGGCGGCCCGCGGGTCGCCGAGGGTGTAGGTCACGAGGTTGAGCGCCTCGGTCGCGTTCTTGGTGAACACGAGTTCGTCGGCGGATGCCCCCACGAAACCCGCGATGACCTCGCGGGCGTCCTCGTAGGCGTCGGTCGCCTCCTCGGCGAGCTGGTGCGCACCGCGATGCACCGCGGCGTTGTGATGCGTGAGGAAGAACCGCTCGGCATCCAGCACCTGGACCGGACGCTGCGAGGTCGCGCCGGAATCCAGATACACCAACGGCTTCCCGTCGCGCACCGTGCGGGACAGGATCGGGAAATCAGCCCGCAACGCGTCGACGTCCAGTGCCGCGGGAGCCTGTGTCGTTGCCTCTGTCGAGAGTGTCACCTGGTACACCTCCTGTACTGAGGGACTCGGACCGGTCGGGTGACTCAGACGGCCTTGGCCGCCGAGGTGAACCGCTCGTACCCGTTCTCCTCGAGCACGTCGGCGAGCTCGGACCCACCCGACTCGACGACGCGCCCGTTGACGAACACGTGCACGAAGTCCGGCTTGATGTATCGCAGGATGCGCGTGTAGTGGGTGATCAGCAGCACGCCGCCGTTGTCGCGCTCCTTGTAGCGGTTCACGCCCTCGCTGACGACGCGCAGGGCATCCACGTCCAGGCCCGAGTCGGTCTCGTCGAGGATGGCGATCTTCGGCTTCAGCAGATCCAGCTGCAGGATCTCGTGGCGCTTCTTCTCGCCACCGGAGAAGCCCTCGTTGACGCTGCGCTCGGAGAACGACGGATCGATCTCCAGGGCGGTCATCGCCTCCTTGGTCTCCTTGACCCAGTGACGGAGCTTGGGCGCCTCGCCGCGGACGGCAGTGGCTGCGGTGCGCAGGAAATTCGACATCGAGACACCGGGCACCTCGACCGGGTACTGCATGGCGAGGAACAGGCCGGCGCGTGCGCGCTCGTCGACGCTCATCTCGAGGACGTCTTCGCCGTCGAGCGTGATCGACCCGGAGGTCACCTGGTACTTGGGGTGTCCGGCGATGGCATAGGACAGCGTGGACTTGCCCGAGCCGTTCGGGCCCATGATCGCGTGCGTCTCACCGGACTTCACGGTGAGGTCGACACCCTTGAGGATGTGGATGGGCTCGGCGTCGGTATCGGTCTGGACGACGTCGACGTGCAGGTCACGGATTTCGAGTGTGGTCATGTGTGTTCTTTCTCAGGCTGTGGAATGTTCGTGGTCCGGCGCGCAATGCGGTCAGGCGTCGGCGAGCTCGAGCTCTCGCTCGACAGCTGCGGACAGGCGTTCGCGGAGCTCCGGCACGCCGATCTTGGCGATCACCTCGCCGAAGAAGCCGCGGATCACCAGTCGACGCGCCTGATCCTCGGGGATGCCGCGCGCCTGCAGGTAGAACAGCTGCTCGTCGTCGAATCGTCCGGTGGCACTGGCGTGTCCGGCGCCGACGATCTCGCCGGTCTCGATCTCGAGGTTGGGCACCGAGTCGGCGCGCGCATTGTCGGTGAGCACCAGGTTGCGATTGAGTTCGAAGGTGTCGGTGCCCTCGGCCTCCGCGCGGATCAGCACATCGCCCACCCACACGGTGTGGGCCTCGCGGGTCCGATCACCGGAGGTGTCGCCCTGCAGCGCACCCTTGTAGACCACGTTCGAGCGGCAGTGCGGCTGACTGTGGTCGACGAGAAGACGCTGCTCGAGGTGCTGGCCGGCGTCGGCGAAGTACAGACCCCACAACTCGACGTCACCACCCGGTGCGTCGTAGTGGACGATCGGCGACAGGCGAACCAGGTTGCCGCCGAAGCTGATCGCGAAGTGCCGCACCACGGAATCGCGACCCGCGCGCACGTGGTGTGTCGCGACATGAACGGCGTCGTCTGCCCAGTCGTGGATGTTCACGACGGTCAGGGCCGCGCTGTCGCCGACGACGAACTCGACGTTCTCCGCGTACGTTCCGCTGCCCCTCTGGTCGAGGACGACGACTGCGCGGGCGAACGCCTCCAGACGGACCTGGGTGTGGCCGAAGCCGGTTTCGCCCTCACCGGGGCCGGTGACCGTGACAGTGACCGGCTCGGCGAGTTCGACCTCGCGGCCGACGGTCACCACGGTCGCCTGCGTGAACGACGAATAAGCCTGCGCGGCGACACGGTCGAACGGCACACCGCCATCGCCGAGTCGCTTGTCGTCGCGACCGACGGTCTCGACGGTCACACCGTCGGCAAGCCCGGTCACCTCCACGTTCGCCTCCGCGGTGCGTACCGCGGAACCGTCGTGCAGACCACGGAGACGACGGAACGGGGTGAACCGCCAGGCCTCCTCCCGGGGACTCGGCACCTCGAAGGCGTTCACGTCGAACGAGGTGAACAGCTCCCCCTTGTTGACGACGGGCGCCTGGGAGCCGGGGGTGGACACGGGGAGTGTGGGATCGGCCATCAGCCGACAGCTCCTTCCATCTGGAGCTCGATCAGGCGGTTGAGCTCGAGCGCGTATTCCATCGGGAGTTCCTTGGCGATCGGTTCGACGAAGCCGCGAACGACCATGGCCATCGCCTCGTCCTCGGTCAGGCCACGACTCATCAGATAGAAGAGCTGATCGTCGCTGACCTTCGAGACGGTCGCCTCGTGGCCCATCGTCACATCGTCCTCGCGGATGTCGACGTAGGGGTAGGTGTCACTGCGGGAGATCGTGTCCACCAGCAGCGCATCACATTTCACTGTCGACCGGCTGCCGTGAGCACCGTTGTTGATCTTGATCAGGCCGCGGTAGGACGCGCGGCCACCGCCCCGCGCCACCGACTTGGAGACGATGTTGCTCGAGGTGTTCGGCGCCAGGTGGACCATCTTCGATCCGGTGTCCTGGTGCTGGCCGGGACCTGCGAACGCGACCGAGAGGACCTCGCCCTTGGCGTGCTCACCGGTCAGCCAGACCGCCGGGTACTTCATGGTGACCTTGGAGCCGATGTTGCCGTCGACCCACTCCATCGTGGCGCCGGCCTCGGCCTTGGCGCGCTTGGTCACCAGGTTGTAGACGTTGTTCGACCAGTTCTGGATGGTCGTGTACCGGCAGCGGCCGCCCTTCTTCACGATGATCTCGACGACTGCCGAGTGCAGCGAGTCGGTCTTGTAGATCGGCGCGGTACAACCCTCGACGTAGTGCACATAGGCACCCTCGTCGACGATGATCAGCGTGCGCTCGAACTGGCCCATGTTCTCGGTGTTGATCCGGAAGTAGGCCTGCAGCGGGATGTCGACGTGGACACCCGGCGGCACGTAGATGAACGAGCCGCCCGACCAGACCGCGGTGTTGAGCGCGGAGAACTTGTTGTCACCGGCCGGGATGACGGTCCCGAAGTACTGCTGGAAGATCTCCGGGTGCTCCTTGAGCGCGGTGTCGGTGTCGAGGAAGATGACACCCTGCTTCTCGAGGTCCTCGCGGATCGAGTGGTACACGACCTCGGACTCGTACTGCGCCGCGACGCCGGAGACCAGACGCTGCTTCTCCGCCTCGGGGATGCCGAGCTTGTCGTAGGTGTTCTTGATGTCCTCGGGCAGGTCGTCCCACGTGGCGGCCTGCTTCTCGCTGGACCGCACGAAGTACTTGATGTTGTCGAAGTCGATGCCCTCGAGCCCCGCGCCCCAGCCCGGCATCGGCTTCTTGTCGAAGATCTTGAGTGCCTTGAGGCGCTGCTCGAGCATCCACTCGGGCTCGCTCTTCTTCGCCGAGATGTCGGCGACGACCGCCGGGGACAGCCCGCGCTTGGCGCTCGCGCCCGCGACGTCGGAGTCGGCCCAGCCGTAGCCGTACTTGCCGAGGGCGGCGATCGTCTCCTCTTGCGTGAGGGGCGCCGCTGGGGTCGGGGTGGCGGCCGGATCGGTGACAGTCATCGCGTGGCCTTTCGGGTTGTCGTGGCGGTCGGGGTGGGAATCGGGGTGGCGCGGCGCGATACGGGCTGCGTATCGGACACCGCGACGGCCCCGGATCGATCGGGTCTCTCGTCGGTGGTCCCGCCCGGCGGCGGGTGGATCGGCACGTGTGTCGTGCAGGCGCAGTCACCGTTGGCGATGGTCGCCAGGCGCTGCACATGCGTGCCGAGGAGTTCGGTGAAGACCGCGGTCTCCGCCTCACACAGCTCCGGGAACTCGGTGGCGACGTGCGCCACCGGGCAGTGGTGCTGACAGATCTGCAGGCCGGTGCCCACCTGCCGGGTGTTGGTGGAGTATCCGGCGCTGGTGAGCGCGTCGGCGATCTCCTCGACCGTGTCCGCCACCGTCACCGGGTCGGTGTTGGGACGGACGCCGGCCACGATGCGTTCGACTCGCTCGCGGGCGAACTCGGTGACCGCGTCGGATCCGCCGAGGTCGCGGAGCTTGCGCATCGCCGCGCCGGCCAGATCGTCGTAGGCGTGGCGCATCTTGCCGCGTCCGGAAGCGGTGAGCTGAAAGTACTTCGCCGGCCGGCCGCGACCGCGCTGGCCGAATCCCGGAGAGGCGACCTCGATGTCCCCCGCGCCTTCGAGGGCATCGAGGTGACGTCGGACACCCGCCGCGGAGATCCCGAGGCGCTCGCCGATCTCGCCCGCGGTGAGCGGGCCGTCCTCGACGAGCAAGGTGACCACGGCCTCACGGGTCTGACCGTCGTGGTGCGGGTCGGCACCACCGGTCGTCGTGGCGCCGGTACCAGCGGATGGCACGGCGCCGGAGCTGTCTGACGACAGCACAACATCGTTCCGCATGGTTTTCACAACACGAGTGTGACGTAATTGCTTCCCAGCTGCCAGCAAGGGTGCCCTAATCGCAGGGGGTCGTGAGGCCCCCACGTCCGCCGATTACAGTCGTCGTGTGCCCGAAACCACAGCTCCGCGCCGCGTGCCGGACTACTTCGGACTCGTGTGGACGCGATTGCTGGCGGTGCTGAACTATCTCGGACTGCGCAAACAGCGCCCTGCCGACGCCGCGTCCGCCGACACCGCCCGCGGCGACTACGGCAAGACCGTCGCCCGCCTGCACGACGACGAGCGCGAGGTCGGGCCGCTCAACGCCGAGGAGACCCGCAGGCTCCGCCGCATCAAGCTGTTCGGTGCCACCGGGTCGGTCCTCATCCTCATCGGTGCCCTCGGGACCGGCGCAGTACCCGTGCTGCAGAATCCGGTGGCTGGGATGCGGGTTCTGTCGTTGCCGTCACGGATGTTCGGCACCGCGCTCGCCCTGTCCATCGGCGGCGCGATCACCCTCGTCGTCGCATGGCTGCTGCTCGGGCGGTTCGCGGTCGGCCGGTTCAGCGTCGAGGTGCGCCACGGGCGGAGCCCAGAGCGCCGTATGAGCCGCCGCCAGGCCGACCGGACCCTCATGCTCTGGATCGCCCCGATCATCGTCGCGCCCCCGCTGCTCAGCAAGGACATCTACTCCTATCTCGCCCAGAGCGCGATCGCGTCCCGCGGCATGGATCCGTACTCGGTCAGCCCGGTCCGGGGACTCGGGGTCGACCACATCCTGACCCGGTCGGTACCCAACCTGTGGCGTGACACCCCGGCGCCCTACGGTCCCTTCTTCCTGTGGATCGGCGAGGGCATCACCAAGGTCACCGGCGACAACATCACCGCCGCGATCTTCCTGCACCGCATCGTCGCGCTGATCGGTGTGGCACTCATCGTGTGGGCACTCCCCCGGCTCGCCCGCCGATGCGGGGTGTCGTCGGTGGCCGCACTGTGGCTCGGCGCGATGAACCCGCTGGTCATCCTGCATCTCGTCGGCGGCATCCACAACGAGGCCCTGATGCTCGGGCTGATGCTCGTCGGTCTCGAGTTGAGCTTCCGCGCGATCTACGGCGCCGAACGCCTCCGCAGACCCGGCACCCTCGTCCCCACCCGCGCGGGCTGGTTGCTCATCGCCGGGGGCGCGGTGCTCGCGGCGTCGGCGATGATCAAGGTCACGTCGATGCTCGCGCTGGGCTTCGTCGGCATCGCCCTCGCCATGCGGTGGGGCGCGACCCTGCCCGCGCTCCGGCACGCGCCGGTCCGCGAATGGTGGGGCCGGTCGCGGTGGTCGGTGCTCATGCTGAGTGCGTCCGCAGCCTTCTACGTGGTGGTCCTCGGCGTCGTGATGATGGCCATCTCCCTCGGCACGGGGCTCGGCTTCGGCTGGACCGGCACGCTGTCGACGGGTGAGATCGTCCGCTCCTGGATGTCGATGCCGACGCTGCTGTCGGTGACCACCGGGCGGATCGGGGTGACCCTGGGCCTCGGTGAGCACACGCAGGCGATCCTCGAGGTCGCCCGGCCGATCGCGCAGCTCGTCGCCGCGCTCTTCATCGTCCGGTGGATGCTCGCCACGCTCGGCGGCCGCCTCCATCCGCTCGGCGCGCTCGGTGTGTCGATGGCCACAGTGGTGTTGTTCTTCCCGTTCGTCCAGGCCTGGTACCTCCTGTGGGCCGTGATCCCGCTGGCCGCGTGGGCGACCGGCGCCTGGTTCCGGATCTCGACGATCGCCGCGTCGGCGATCATCGCCATCGTGGTGATGCCCACGAGTTCGAACACCAGCGGAGTGGTGCTGGCACAAGGACTTCTGGCCGGCGTGATCATGGTCGCGGTCCTCACCGCGCTGTTCTTCGAGGACCGCGCGCCGCGACGCCGACGTCGGCGCACGTCCGCTCCGGATGACGACGAGACGCCGGCCGGGTCGGCCTCGACGCGCCGATGACGACGTGCGTGGTGGGCCGGGTCACCGTTTTTCGTCCCTGGGCTCCGAGCGCCTAGTCTGACCTGTGTGCGAAGCACGACCTCTCGGCAGATCAACGACGACGATCGGGTGAACGATCGTCGGCTCCGCGATCCCGGTTTCGGAGAGGTGACCGCGGACCGGTCGGACTCCGCCGGTCCCGCGGTCGAGATCAGCGGCCTGGTCAAACGTTTCGGCGACCGTACGGCCGTCGACCGGCTCGACCTCACGCTCCGACGCGGCGAGATCCTGGCTCTCCTGGGGCCCAACGGGGCGGGCAAGACGACCACCGTCGAGATCTGCGAGGGATTCACCGAGCCCGACGCCGGTACCGTCCGCGTCCTGGGACTCGACCCCATCGCCGACAACGATGCACTCCGGCGCCGCATCGGCGTCATGCTCCAGGGCGGCGGCGCCTATCCGGGAGCGCGTGCCGAGGAGATGTTGCGCCTCGTCGCGGCGTACGCGGCAGATCCCATCGACCCCGAGTTCCTTCTGGACGCACTCGGCCTGACCGAGGTGCGGCGTACGTCCTACCGGCGACTGTCCGGCGGGCAGCAACAGCGCCTGGCGCTGGCGTGCGCCGTCGTCAACCGGCCAGAGCTGGTCTTCCTCGACGAGCCGACCGCCGGGCTCGACGCCCACGCCCGGCTCGTCGTGTGGGAACTCATCGACCGGCTGCGGGCCGACGGCGTATCGGTGCTCCTGACCACGCATCTGATGGACGAGGCCGAGGAACTCGCCGACCACGTGACGATCATCGATCACGGCCGGGTCGTCGCCGACGGGACACCCGCCGACCTCACCAGCACCGGCGCGGAGAACGAACTGCGTTTCACCGCTCCCCGCGGACTCGATCTGTCGATGCTGGTGCTGGCCCTGCCGGAGGGATACCACTGCACCGAGGCCACCCCCGGTTCGTACCTCGTGATCGGTCCGATGACGCCGCAGGTGCTTGCGACCGTGACGGCGTGGTGCGCCAAGATCAACGTCCTGGCCACCGACCTCCGGGTCGAGACCCGCAGCCTCGAAGACGTCTTCCTCGATCTGACCGGACGGGCCCTACGACCGTGACCTCACCTGTTCCCACCGACGCGCAGCGGTCCGGCACGTTCCCCGACGGCCTGTTCCGCCCGGCTCCTCGGCCGGCGTCACTGCCGGCCATGATCGCCGCGCAGTCCGGACTCGAACTCAAGCTCCTGCTCCGCAACGGCGAGCAGCTGCTGCTCACCATGTTCATCCCCATCACGCTGCTCGTCGGTCTGTGCCTGCTGCCGATCGACACCGGTTTCGGCGCGGGCCCGGCGGAGCGCGCGGCACTGTTCGTCCCGGCGATCCTGACCGTGGCGGTGATGTCGACGGCGTTCACCGGGCAGGCGATCGCGGTGGGCTTCGACCGCCGCTACGGAGCCCTCAAACGGCTCGGCGCCACCCCGATCCCGCGTTGGGGGATCATCGTCGGCAAGTCGATCGCGGTGCTCGTGGTGGTCGCGTCGCAGTCGGTGATCCTGGGTGCGATCGGTGCGACCTTCGGCTGGCGACCGAGTCCCGTCGGCCTGCTCATCGGCGCGGTTGTCCTCGTGATCGGCACAGCGTGTTTCGCGGCTCTCGGTCTGCTTCTGGGCGGCACGCTCAAGGCGGAGGTCGTCCTGGCCCTGGCGAATCTGCTGTGGTTCGCGTTGATCGGCCTCGGCAGTCTCGTCGTCGTCGATTCCAATGTCCCCGACGCCGTGTACTGGATCGCGCGGTGCATCCCGTCGGGGGCCCTGAGCGAGGCGCTCGAGATGGCTTCGGAAGGTTCGTTCGACGCCTTCGGGGTGGGTGTCTTGCTGGTGTGGGCCGCGGTGGCCGGCACCTTGGCGGTGAGGTGGTTCCGATTCCGATGACATCCGATACTTCGAACGCGCCGGCGGCATCCCGGTCCGGCGAGCGACCGGCGTCGACCGACGAACCGCGTCCGCTGACCGGTCCGTGGCGGTTCATCCCCGGCTTCGGCCGGCCGACCGCGCGATTCGTGCACCGCTGGGCGATCGCCCTGCTCATCTCGAACGTGGGCATCGTCGCCACCGGCGGCGCCGTCCGCGTCACCGGCTCGGGACTCGGTTGCCCGACCTGGCCGCGATGCACCGACGAGTCCTTCGTGCCGCACGGCGAGCTGGGCGTGCACGGCGCGATCGAGTTCGGCAACCGCATGCTCACCTGGGTGCTGATCGTCATCGCCATCGCGACCTGGGTGGCCGTTCTCCGGTTCGCCGGGTCGGCGCGACGGGACAAGTGGCTGGTCACCCTCATCGCCCTGGGCATCCCCTTCCAAGGGGTCATCGGCGGCATCACGGTGCTGACGCAGCTCAACCCGTGGGTCGTCGCGCTGCACTTCCTTCTCTCCATGGCCTTGGTGTCCGCGGCCACGGTGCTGGTCTATCGGATGCGGCCGTATCCGACGCCCGTCGCGCCCGAGTCGTCCGACTCCGACGCTCCGCCCACCGCAACCCGCCGGCTCGGTATCTACCTCGCCTGGCTCGTCTACCTCGTCACCTGGGGAACGATCTACCTCGGCACAGTGGTGACCGGCTCCGGACCGCATGCCGGCGACGCGGACGCGCCGCGCAACGGCCTCGACCCCGACAACGCGACCCAACTGCATGCCGACGCCGTCTTCGCCCTCGTCGGACTCGCGATCGCAGCTCTCGTCTACGCCCGCGTCTTCGCTCGCCCGCAGCAGCGATCGGCCGTGGTGTTCATGCTGCTCCTGCTGCTCCAGGGCCTGATCGGGTTCGTCCAGTTCGCCACCGATCTGCCCGTCGCTCTCGTCATCGCGCACATGTTCGGCAGCGCGCTGCTGCTCATCGGCGCCACCTGGCAGCTCGTGGTCGCGAAGAACACAGACGTGAGTAACTCAGGCACGAAAAAGGCAGACCCGCTGCGCGAGTCTGCCTGATCGACGCCCGGCCTCAGAGGATGGCGCGGTTACGCGCTCGGGGGAAGCGCTTCTGCCGAGCGACCCAGCCCGCCATCTTGCGGTAGTGCGAGGTCGACACCGTCGTCTCCGAGGTGAGGTCGCGGTCCCACTCGGCGATCTCGAGACCGTCGACCGCATCGACCACGGCCTGTGCGGTCGCCAGGTCCGGCACCACCCGGTCACCGAGGATGCCGTTCGCGTCGCCCACCATGGTGATCCGTACCCCGGCGTCCCCGATCGCCTGGAGAACCACCTTCGCGCTGCCACCTTCGCGCTCGACGAACTTGCGTACCGAGGCGACGACCTCGGTGGGTGCATCGACCTTCTTCTGCTGGCTCGAGTTCTCGTCGGCGGTGGTGTTCGTCATGGGGGTCAGCATACCGGGACGGTTTCGGCGTGTAGAACGGTGTCGTGCGAGCGATTCAGGTGACCCGCCACGGCGGACCCGACGTCCTGACCTTCGGCAGCGTCGACGACCCCATACCCGCGCCCGACGAGGTGATCGTCCGGACATCTGCGGTGGGCGTCAACTTCATCGACACCTATCTACGACGCGGCCTCTATCCCTCGACCCCGCCCTACATCCCCGGCAGCGAGGGCGCCGGCGTCGTCGTCGCGACCGGCTCGGACGTGACGTCGCTGCGCGAGGGTCAGCGTGTGGCGTGGTGTGCGGCGCCCGGTTCCTACGCCGAGCTCGTCGCGGTCCCGGCGTCGAAAGCCGTTCCGGTGCCCGACGCGGTCGACGATGCGGTCGCCGGTTCGTCGCTGCTCCGCGGCCTGACCGCGCACTACCTCCTCGACGGAAGCGCTCATCCCCGGTCCGGCGAATCGATCCTCGTGCACGCCGGTGGCGGCGGTGTCGGGCTGATCCTGACCCAGCTGGCCAAACGCCGCGGACTGAGGGTCATCACGACGGTGTCGTCCGACGAGAAGGAGGAACTCTCCCGGGCGGCTGGCGCCGACCACGTGCTTCGCTACGGCGAGGACCTGAGCTCGCGGGTCCGTGAACTCACGGACGGGCGCGGCGTGCCCGTGGTGTACGACGGCGTCGGCGCCGACACCTTCGAGCAGTCACTGGCGTCGACCGCGATACGTGGGATCGTCGTGCTCTTCGGAGCGGCGAGCGGACCGGTTCCGCCGTTCGATCTGCAGCGTCTCAACCCGGCGGGATCGCTGTCGGTGACCCGCCCGACACTGGGCCATTTCACCGACACGGCCGAGGAACTCCACTGGCGAGCGGGCGAGTACTTCGAGGCGATCGTCGACGGCAGCGTCGAGGTGCGCGTCGGGCAGCGGTACCGACTCGCCGACGCGGCGGCGGCGCACACCGATCTGGAGGCGCGCGTCACGACGGGCACCACGGTGCTGTTGCCCGCCGGGATCTGAGCGGGGCTCAGAAGTAGGACGAGATGGTCTGAAGTCCGACGACCGCGTCGATCGCGAGTCCGCAGAACACGATGGCGAGATACTCGTTGGACTGCAGGAAGACCTTCAGCGGAGCGACTTCGGCGCCACGCTTGGTGTCGCGGTACAACTTGTGCACGCGCTCGAGGAACCAGCCGCCGGCTGCCAGCGCGATCACGGTGTAGATCCAGCTCGTCGCCGGGATGAGCAGGAGAGAGCTCACCACGGTGAGCCACGTGTAGATGAGCATCTGCCGGGTGACGCGTTCCTCGGTCGCGATGACCGGGAGCATCGGCACGCCTGCCGCCTTGTAGTCCTCCTTGTAGCGCATCGCGAGCGCCCAGGTGTGCGGCGGCGTCCAGAAGAAGATGACGGCGAAGAGAACGATCGGCTGCCAACTCAGCGAGCCGGTGACCGCAGCCCACCCCACCAGGGTCGGCATGCAGCCCGCAGCACCACCCCAGACCACGTTCTGCCAGGTCCGACGCTTGAGGATGAGCGTGTAGACACCGACGTAGAAGAGGATGGTCGCCGAGACGAGCAGGGCGGAGAGCAGATTGGCGGCGAAGTACAGGACCGCGAAGGACGCCGCCCAGAGGACGAGACCGAAGATCAGGGCACTGCGGGTCGCGACGGCGCGGCGGGCCAGCGGACGCCGGGCCGTGCGCTTCATCTTCTTGTCGATGTCGGCGTCGGCCACCATGTTGAGAGTGTTCGCACTCCCGGCTCCGAGCCAGCCGCCGATCAGGGTGAAGGCGATGACCGCGATGTCGACGTGGCCGCGGTCGGCTTGCAGCATGACCGGGATGGTCGCGACGAGAAGCAGCTCGATGACGCGCGGCTTGGTCAACGCGATGTAGGCGAGCACCGTCGCACGCACGCGCCCGGCCCACGACTGATCGGCCGGTGCGACCGGATCGGTCGATACCTGCGGATTCGATGCGGTGTCGGTCGAGTGAGATGCGGCGGAACTGTCCCCGCTCACACGCTCCCCTATCCTCACGAACACTCCTCGTCCGCCCGCACAGACGCCCGCGGGCTACTACACAGCATGGTAGACGTTTGCCTTTGCGAACCGTGAATCGAGGCACGGCGACGACGCGGGCGGGCCCACGACCGGCGCGGACGCCTGAACTCGCCGGTAACCATCGGTCGGCGCGCAGTGCGAGCCCGGCGCCGATTACTCTGGACCCGTACGCGCCGACGGGCGTCGGTCGCCCGAGCGCCGACAGCCTCAGGACCGATCGCCACTTGTACGAATCGCACCGAGCAGGCACAGGAGACAATCAGCATCGTGGCCGACACAGACGAGATCCGCGCTTTGACCACCCCCCGTCACCCGGACGACTGGACCGACCTCGACACCCGCGCCGTCGACACGGCCCGGCTCCTGGCGGCCGACGCAGTGCAGAAATGCGGAAGCGGACACCCGGGCACCGCGATGAGCCTCGCGCCACTGGCCTACACCTTGTTCCAGCGGGTGATGCGCCACGACCCGACCGACACCGACTGGGCCGGCCGCGACCGTTTCGTGCTCTCGTGCGGGCATTCGAGCCTGACGCTCTACATCCAGCTCTACCTCGGC
Source organism: Gordonia sp. KTR9 (assembly GCF_000143885.2). NCBI lineage: Bacteria > Bacillati > Actinomycetota > Actinomycetes > Mycobacteriales > Gordoniaceae > Gordonia > Gordonia sp. KTR9. Next base: position 2,608,143 of record NC_018581.1, on the reverse strand, counting down.
GGATTCGGCCTCGAGCTCTCCGACATCGAGGCGCTGCGGACCTGGGACTCCCTCACCCCGGGCCACCCCGAGTTCCGTCACACGCGCGGCGTGGAGATCACCACCGGCCCGCTCGGTCAGGGTCTGGCGTCGTCGGTGGGCATGGCGATGGCCGCCCGTCGCGAACGCGGCCTGTTCGACCCGGACGCGGCCCCCGGGCAGAGCCCGTTCGACCACTACATCTATGTCGTCGCCTCCGACGGCGACATCGAAGAGGGCGTGACCTCGGAGGCCAGCTCGCTGGCCGGTACCCAGCAGCTCGGCAACCTGATCGTGTTCTACGACCAGAATCAGATCTCGATCGAGGACGACACCGACATCGCGCTGTCGGAGAACGTCGCCAAGCGGTACGAGGCCTATGGCTGGCACGTCCAGACGGTCGAGGGCGGCGAGGACATCGTCGCCATCGAGGCCGCGGTCGAGGCCGCCCGCCAGGTCATCGACAAGCCGTCGATCATCTGCCTGCGGACGATCATCGGCTACCCGGCGCCCAACATGATGAACACCGGCATGGCCCACGGTGCGGCGCTCGGCGAAGACGAGGTCGCGGCGACGAAGAAGGTCCTCGGCTTCGACCCCGCCAAGAACTTCGAGGTGAGCGACGAGGTCATCGGGCACACCCGCAAGCTCATCGACCGCGGCGCCGAGCAGCGCAAGGCGTGGACGTCGTCGTTCGACGCCTGGGCGGAGAAGAACCCCGACGCCAAGAAGCTGTTCGACCGGCTGACCGCCCAGGAGCTCCCCGAGGGCTGGACCGACGCCCTCCCGAGCTGGAACGTGGGCGACAAGGACGTCGCGACGCGAAGCGCGTCGGGCAAGGTGCTCGGCGCCCTCGCGCCCGTGCTGCCCGAGCTGTGGGGCGGTTCGGCCGACCTCGCCGGCTCAAACAACACGACGATGGACGGCGAACCGTCGTTCGGACCGACCTCGATCAGCACCAAGAAGTGGTCGGCGAACCCGTACGGCCGCACCCTGCACTTCGGTGTGCGCGAGCACGCGATGGGCTCGATCCTGTCGGGCATCGTCTTGCACGGTCCCACCCGCGCCTACGGCGGCACGTTCCTGCAGTTCGCCGATTACATGCGTCCCGCGGTCCGGCTCGCCGCCCTGATGGAGATCGACCCGATCTACGTCTGGACCCACGACTCGATCGGTCTCGGCGAGGACGGCCCGACCCACCAGCCGATCGAACACCTCGCCGCGCTGCGTGCGATCCCGAATCTCGATGTGGTGCGCCCCGGCGACGCCAACGAGACGGCGTTCGCATGGCAGCACCTGCTGACGCGACGCAACCATCCGGTCGGCCTGGCACTCACCCGGCAGAACATCCCGATCCTCGAGGGCACCTCGGCGCAGGGCGTTGCCAACGGCGGGTATGTCCTGAGCGACTCCGAGGGTGACCCGCAGGTCGTGCTCATCGGCACCGGTTCCGAGGTCCACCTGGCCGTCGACGCGCAGAAGGCGTTGGCGGAGAAGGGAATCAAGGCGCGTGTCGTCTCGATGCCCTGCGTCGAGTGGTTCGACGAACAGCCGCAGGGCTACCGGGACGACGTGCTGCCGCCGTCGGTCCCGCGCGTCGCCGTCGAAGCCGGTATCGCGATGCCGTGGTACCGCATCGTCGGCGCCGGTGGCGAGATCGTCTCGATCGAGCACTTCGGTGCCTCCGCCGACTACAAGGTGCTGTTCACCAAGTTCGGTATCACCGCCGAGGCCGTGACCGCGGCCGCCGAGCGCGTCGTCGCCGGCTGACAAAGCCGTAGACAACACCGGCTGACAAGCCAACCCCATGAGGAGAGAATCGTGACCCAGAACGAGAAGCTCGCCGAACTGTCCGCTGCCGGAGTCTCGGTGTGGCTGGACGACCTGTCCCGGGACCTGATCAGCTCCGGCGACCTCGCAGACCTGATCGCGACCAAGTCGGTCGTCGGGGTGACCACCAACCCGTCGATCTTCCAGGCCGCGCTGTCCAAGGGCAACGCCTACGACGATCAGGTCAACGAGCTGGCCGCACGGGGCGCCGATGTCGACGCCACCATCCGGACGGTCACCACCGACGACGTCCGCAACGCCTGTGACGTCCTCGCCCCGACCTTCGAGGCGACCGACGGCGTCGACGGCCGGGTCTCGATCGAGGTCGACCCGCGCCTGGCCCACGACACCGACGCCACGGTGGCCCAGGCCGTCGAGCTGTGGAAGATCGTCGACCGGCCGAACCTGCTCATCAAGATCCCGGCCACCGAGGCGGGCCTGCCGGCCATCGCCAAGGTGATCGCCGAGGGCATCAGCGTGAACGTCACGCTGATCTTCTCGGTCGAGCGCTACGAGAAGGTCATCGACGCCTACCTCGACGGCCTCGACGCCGCCGCCCAGGCAGGCCATGACCTGTCGCGCATCCACTCCGTCGCGTCGTTCTTCGTGTCGCGCGTGGACACCGAGATCGACAAGCGGCTCGACGCCATCGGAACCCCGGAGGCCGTGGAACTGAAGGGCAAGGCCGCACTGGCCAACGCCCGCCTCGCCTACTCGGCCTACCAGCAGGTCTTCGAGGTCGAGTCCCGCTTCCCCGACCTCCTTGCCAAGGGCGCGCGGCCCCAGCGCGCACTCTGGGCGTCGACGGGTGTGAAGAACCCGGACTACCCGGACACGCTGTACGTGAGCGAGCTCGTCGCGCCGAACACGGTCAACACGATGCCCGGCAAGACGATGGACGCCTTCGCCGACCACGGCTGGGTCAACACCGGGTCCATCATCGGTCTCGCCGCCGAGTCGCAGGAGATCTTCGACAAGATCTCGGCGGTGGGCGTCGACGTCGCCGACGTCTTCAAGGTTCTCGAGGACGAGGGCGTCAGCAAGTTCGAGGACGCGTGGAACGATCTGCTCAGCGCGACCGCCGAGCAACTGTCCGCAGCGAACGAGGGCTGAGCGCAGGTGGCCGGAGGCGAGCAGTCGGTCGGGTCCGGTTCGTGGACCAATCCGCTCCGTGACCCACAGGACAAACGGCTGCCACGCATCGCGGGACCATGCAGCCTGGTCATCTTCGGGGTCACCGGTGACCTGGCACGCAAGAAATTGATGCCGGCGGTCTACGACCTGGCCAACCGCGGCCTCCTGCCACCCTCGTTCGCTCTCGTCGGGTTCGCCCGTCGCGACTGGACCGACGAGGACTTCGGCGCCATCGTTCACGACGCCGTCCGCGAGCACGCACGGACCGGATTCCGCGAAGAGGTGTGGGAACGCCTCGCCGAGGGATTCCGCTTCGTGCAGGGCGCCTTCGACGACGACGCCGCCTTCGACCGGCTGCGCGACACCCTCAAGTCGCTCGACGTCGAACGCGGGACCGACGGCAATCACGCCTTCTACCTGTCGATCCCACCGAAGGCGTTCCCCACGGTCTGCGAGCAGCTCGAACGCAGCGGACTCGCCGCCCCGACGGGCGACAGCTGGCGCCGGGTGGTGATCGAGAAGCCGTTCGGTCACGACCTCGAGTCCGCCCGCGAGCTGAACGCGATCGTCAACAACGTCTTCCCGGAGTCGTCGGTGTTCCGCATCGACCACTACCTCGGCAAGGAAACCGTCCAGAACATCCTGGCCCTGCGGTTCGCCAATCAGCTCTTCGACCCGCTCTGGAGTTCGCACTACGTCGACCACGTCCAGATCACCATGGCCGAGGACATCGGTCTCGGCGGTCGGGCGGGTTACTACGACGGCATCGGCGCGGCGCGCGACGTCATCCAGAACCACCTCATGCAGCTCATGGCCCTGGTCGCGATGGAGGAGCCGATCTCCTTCGAGCCCAAGCAATTACAGGCCGAGAAGATCAAGGTCCTCGCCGCGACCCGCAACGTCCTGCCGATCGACGAGAACACCGCCCGCGGTCAGTACGGACCCGGTTGGCAGGGCAGCGAGAAGGTCCCGGGCCTCAAAGACGAAGACGGCTTCGCGAAGGACTCGACGACCGAGACCTTCGCCGCGATCGCACTCGAGGTCGACTCCCGACGCTGGGCCGGTGTGCCGTTCTACCTCCGTACCGGTAAGCGTCTGGGCCGACGGGTCACCGAGATCGCGCTCGTGTTCAAACGCGCACCACACCTGCCCTTCGATCAGACGATGACCGAGGAGCTCAGCCAGAACGCGCTCGTCATCCGGGTCCAGCCGGACGAGGGCATCACCCTGCGCTTCGGCTCGAAGGTCCCCGGGTCGAGCATGGAGGTCCGGGACGTCAACATGGACTTCAGCTACGGCACCGCCTTCACCGAGGCCTCGCCGGAGGCCTACGAGCGGTTGATCCTCGACGTCCTGCTGGGTGAGCCCTCGCTGTTCCCCGTCAACGAGGAAGTCGAGTTGTCGTGGCGCATCCTCGATCCGGTGCTCGAACACTGGGCTGCGTCGGGCTCCCCCGACACCTACGAGTCCGGCACGTGGGGTCCGCCGTCGGCCGAGGAGATGATGGCCCGCACCGGTCGCGCGTGGCGCCGGCCGTGACGAGAAGCCCGCACGTCCTCACCGACCGTTCCGTTCAGGAGGCCACCCGATGATCGTCGAACTGCCCGACACGTCGACCGGAAAGGTCGCGAAGAAGATCATCGAGGTGCGTGCCGCGGGTGGTGCGCTCAGTCTCGGACGCGTCCTCACTCTCGTCGTGTGCGTCGAACTGGGCGAACCGATGGAAGGGGCCATCGAGGCGGCGGTCGGCGCCAGTCGCGAGCATCCCAGCCGCGTCATCGTCGTGTACCGGGGTGTGCGCGAGGGTGACTCACGGCTCGACGCGCAGATCCGCGTGGGCGGCGACGCCGGCGCCTCGGAGGTGGTGGTGCTGTCGCTGCAGGGCGAACTGGCCGACCATCCCCACAGTGTCGTGACTCCGTTCCTCCTGCCCGACACCCCGGTCGTCACCTGGTGGCCGGGCAAGGGCCCGGTGCGTCCCGCCGACGATCCACTCGGCAGGCTCGGACATCGGCGCATCGTCGACGCGAGCAAGGCCGACGACTCGCTCGCGGTGCTCGCGCAGCGCCTCGAGACCTACTCCCCCGGCGACACCGACCTCGCCTGGACCCACGTCACGCACTGGCGCGCGATCCTCGCCTCCGCATTCGATCGTCCGCCGCACACCCCGGTCACCGAGGTCCAGGTGACGGGAGCGCAGAACTCGCCATCGGTCGATCTACTCGCCGGGTGGCTACGATCCACCCTGCGCGTGCCGACCCGGCGCCGGCGTGGGAGTTTCGAGATCCGCCTGTTCCGCGACGACGGCCCGACCATCCTCGCGGTGGACGAAGAGAACAACGCGGTGCTCTCGATGCCGGGTAAACCCGATGGGCGCGTCGCGATGGGCCGACGCGAACTGCCCGCCTGTATCGCCGAGGAGTTACGACGACTCGACACCGACGAGGTGTACGTCGAAGCACTCAAGGGAGTGCCCGAGGTCGAGTTCGCAGACGACGCCGAAGGAGTTGCCGCCCGATGACCACCGAGACCCTCGTCTTCGACTCCAAGCAGGAACTGGTCGAGACCGCCGCCACCCGTTTCGTGGACCTCGTCACCCGCGCCCAGGCCGAACGCGGTGTCGCCAGCGTGGTGCTGACGGGCGGCAGCAACGGGATCGGACTCCTCTCGGCGCTCGCCGCGGACAGCGGCACCATCGACTGGTCGAAGGTCGACATCTACTGGGGCGACGACCGATTCGTCCCCGCCGACGACCCGGAGCGCAACTCGGGTCAGGCACGTGAGGCGCTGCTCGACAAGGTTCCCGTCGACCCGTCACGGGTGTTCCCGATGGCGCCGTCGGACGGTCCGCTCGGTGACGACATCGAGGCGGCGGCAGCCGATTATGCCGCGATCCTCGCCGGCCGGTCGAGTGACGGTGTGGCCCCGGACTTCGATCTCCACCTGCTCGGCATGGGTGGTGAGGGGCACGTCAATTCACTGTTCCCGCACACCGCGGCAACCGCGGAGACCACCAAGTCGGTTGTCGCCGTCGAGGATTCGCCGAAACCACCACCGCGCCGGATCACGCTGACCCTGCCCGTGGTGAACCGCTCGCGACAGGTGTGGTTCCTGGTCGCCGGGGCCGACAAGTCCGAGGCGGTCGGCGCCGCCCACCGCGGCGCGGATCCTGCCGACTGGCCCGCCGCCGGCGCCCGCGGCACCGAGGAGACGATCTGGTTCCTCGATGACGCGGCCGCCGCCGACCTCAAGTGATCTTCTAACCCGAATTGCGCAGCGCGGTCGCGAGACCGTTCATGGTGAGCTGGATCCCGCGTCGAACGATGGGGGTGTCCTCCCCGGCCCGGAAACGGCGGAGGAGCTCGACCTGTAGCAGGTTCAGCGGTTCGAGGTACGGGAACCGGTTGTAGACCGACCGCTTGAGTGCGGCGTTGTCGTGGAGCAGGTCGTCGGTGCCGGTGATCTTCGCGCACATCGCGATGGTCCGTTCGTGTTCGTCGACAATCATGCCGAACACCCTGTCGCGCAACTCCTCGTCGGGAACGAGCTGCGCGTACCGGTGAGCCAGCCCCATGTCGGACTTCGCCAGCACCTGGGCCATGTTCGACATGACGGTGCGGAAGAACGGCCACTTCGCGTAGTACCGGCGCAGTGTCTCGAGGCGGTCCGGGTCGTCACCGACCCACTCCTCGAACGCCGACCCCGTGCCGTACCAGCCGGGCAGCATCACCCGTGACTGGGTCCACGAGAGCACCCATGGGATCGCACGGAGATCGGAGATCTTCTCGGTCTGCTTGCGCGACGCCGGGCGGCTGCCGATGTTGAGGGCCCCGATCTCCGACAGCGGCGTCGAGGTGGTGAAGTACTCGACGAAGCCCGGTGTCTCGTGGACCAGGCGGCTGTAGGCGGCTCTGGCCTTCGCCGCGATGTCGTCCATGATCTCGTAGGCGGAATCGGATTCGTCGCCGAGTCCCTCCACGTCCAGGAGTGAGGACTCGATGGTCGCGGCGAGCAGCGTCTCGAGATTGCGACGAGCCGTGACCGGTTCGGCGTACTTCGCGGCGATGATCTCGCCCTGCTCGGTGATGCGCAGCGAACCCTGGACCGCGCCCGGAGGCTGGGCCAGGATGGCGTCGTAGCTGGGACCGCCGCCACGTCCGACGGTGCCGCCGCGTCCGTGGAACAGACGCAGCCGGATCCCCGACCGCGCCGCCGCGTCGACCAGGTCGAGCTCGGCCCGGTAGAGTGCCCAGTTCGCGGCCATGTAGCCGCCGTCCTTGTTGGAATCGGAGTAGCCGAGCATGATCTCCTGAATCCCGTTCTGGGACTGGACCATCGCGCGGTAGAACGGGACGTCGAGGACGGCGAGCAGCGTCTGTGCACCCTGCTGGAGATCCTCGATGGTCTCGAACAGCGGAACCACCCGTACCGTACAGCGAGGCGTTCCGCCATCCGGGTCGTAGAGTCCGGCCTCTTTGAGCAGGATCAGTGCCTCGAGCATGTCACTCACCGAGGTGCACATGCTGATGATGTAGTTCGGTACGGCCGCCGGTCCGAAGGTGGCCACCGCCCTGGCGGCTGCCCGGACGATCCCGAGTTCCTTGGTCGCGAGTTCGCTGAGCTCGGCGTCGGGGCTGGTCAGCGGACGACGCGCACTCAGCTCGGCCGACAGGATTCTCACCCGCTCGGACTCCTCGAGCGACGCGTAATCCGGATGCACCCCCGCCCACGCCAGGAGTTCGGCGACCACTTCCTCATGCATGTCGGAGTTCTGCCGCATGTCCAGTCCGGACAGGTGGAAACCGAACGTGCGCACCGCTTCTCGCAAGGCGAGCAGCCGATCGTCGGCGATCGAGTCGTCGTTGTTGGCGCGGAGCGCATCATCGATCACGTCGAGATCGGCGAGAAGCTCGGCCGCATGGCCGTACGGTTGCCTGCCGTCGATCAGGGACTCCTCGCTCGAGGTGAGGAAGTCGTCGTCGAACATGTCCCGAGCGGTCGCCAGCAGGCGGGAGCGGATGGCGCGCAAGGCGAGCCGGAAGGGTTCGTCGGCGCCCGGATCGTCGGCCGACGCCCCGGCGAGGTCGAACAGGGTGTCGCTGGCATCGATCAGTCGCGCCGACATGCTCAGTTCCTGAGCCAGGCTCTCGAGCTCGGACAGATGATGTCCGACGGCGGTCTGCGCGGCGAGGGTCGTGGCCAGGGTCACGACCTCGGAATTCACGAACGGGTTGCCGTCGCGGTCGCCGCCGATCCACGACCCCATCTGGATCATCGGCTCGTCGGCGAGTCCCGCATCGGGGTACGTCGCGCGCAGCGCGGCACGCACCGCGGTGTTGATGGCCGGCACGACCTCGAAGAACGACGCATCGTAATACCGCAGCCCGGAACGGATCTCGTCCTGGATGGTGAGGCGTTCGAGTCGGATGAGAGCGGTCTGCCACAGCGTCAGGATCTGACGTCGAATGGACTCGGTGACCTCTGCGTCCTCGTCCGGTGTCAGCTCGGTGCGGCCGCGGAACCGCATGAGCTCGGTGATGCGGTTCTGGGCCTCGAAGACGGTGCGGCGGCGGGTCTCGGTGGGGTGCGCGGTGATGACCGGGACCACCGCGGCGTCGGCGAGGGTCCGGCCGACCTCCTCGTCGCCCAGCCCCGCGGCGGCGAGTTTGCGGTAGGTGGCGGCGAGACTGCTGTCCTGCGGCGGGTCTCCGGCCCGGACGTGGATGGCCCGACGCCTCTCGCGGTGGATGTCCTCGGCCAGATTGGCCATCAGGGCGAAATGGCTGAAGGCCCGGATGACCGGGACGGCGGTGGAGATGTCCAGATCGACGAACATGTCCGCGAGTTCGTTCCGGTCGATCTCGTTGCGGCGCACGCGGAACGCGGCAACGCGGGCCGCTTCGACGAGATCGAACACGTCGGCGCCGGAGTGCTCTCGGACGACGTCACCGAGGATTCCGCCGAGCAGGCGGATGTCCTCGCGCAAAGGTTCGGTGAGCGCACGGCCCTCGTCGTCGACGACGATGTGGTCGACGATCGAGATGGACGGGCGCCAGTCCGGGACTCCCCGTGTGGGGACGGTTTCACTCATGCCGACAAGTATCCCGGCATCACCCGGGAGCGGCATCCCGAGATGCTATCCGGACAGTTTGATGTCGACGCCGACGCCGACGATGAAGATCACCCAGATCAGTCCGACGAAGATGGTGAGCCGGTCGAGGTTGCGTTCGACAACGCTCGAGCCCGACAGGCTGGACTGGACACCGCCGCCGAACAGCGACGACAGACCGCCACCCTTGCCGCGGTGCAGCAGGATGAGCACGATCAGCAACACGCTGGTCACGATCAATCCGATGTCGAGTGCACCTTGCACAGTCACGAGTCGAAACGCCCTTCCGTAAAGCCCTTTACATACAGCTGTGGCAGGCCGGCCCCCGATCGAGACGACGTGAATCGCATCGACTCGAGGCCAACCTGCCACAGTGTACGCGTGGGTATGACCCGTCAGGGCAAGGGGCCACCCGCGGCGATCGCCGACAGCGTCGCGAACTCGTCGGACTTCAGCGAGGCCCCGCCCACCAGCGCGCCGTCGACGTCCGGTCGTCCGACCAGGTCGCCGACATTCTTGGCGTTGACCGATCCGCCGTAGAGGATGCGCACCGATGCCGCGGTGTCGGCGTCGGCGATGTCCACCAGGGCCTCACGGATGGCCTTGCAGACCTCTTGCGCGTCGTCCGCGCCGGCCACCCGACCGGTGCCGATCGCCCAGACCGGCTCGTAGGCGATGACGGTCTTGGCGATCTCGGCGGCGGACAGACCGGCGAGCGAGCCCTTGAGCTGCGCGACGTTGTACGCCACGTGCTCGCCGGCCTCGCGGACGTCGAGCCCCTCGCCGATGCACACGATCGGCGTGAGCTCGTGCTTGAGCGCGGCCTTGGTCTTGGCGAGCACGACCTCGTCGGTCTCACCGTGCAGCGTGCGCCGCTCGGAGTGCCCGACGACCACGAACGTGCAGCCGAGCTTCGCGAGGAACGCGCCGCTGATCTCGCCCGTATAGGCACCCGAGTCGTGTGCGGACAGATCCTGCGCACCGTAGGTGAGCAGCAGCTTGTCCCCGTCGACGACGGTCTGCACGCTGCGGATGTCGGTGAACGGCGGGATCACCGTCACGTCGACCTTGTCGAAGTACTTCGCCGGCAGCGCGAACGCGATCTTCTGCACCAGCGCGATCGCCTCGAGATGGTTCAGGTTCATCTTCCAGTTGCCCGCGATGAGCGGCTTACGCTGTGCCATGGTTCAGCTCTCCAGGACCTTGAGACCGGGCAGTTCCTTGCCCTCGAGGTACTCCAGCGACGCGCCACCTCCGGTGGAGATGTGCGAGAAGTCGGAGTCGGGCAGGCCGAGCGTGCGCACGGCGGCGGCCGAGTCGCCGCCACCGACCACGGTGAACGCGCCGTTCCCGGTCGCGCCGGCGATGGCCTCGGCGACACCGCGGGTGCCCGACGAGAACTTCTCGAACTCGAACACCCCCGACGGACCGTTCCAGAAGATGGTCTTGGCACCGGACAGCACCGCGGCGAACCGCTTCACCGACTCCGGCCCGATGTCGAGTCCCATCCAGCCGTCCGGAATCGCGTCGGAGGCCACCGTGTCCGACTCGGCGTCGGCGGCGAACTTGTCGGCCACCACGACGTCGACGGGCAGGTGGATGACGTCGCCGAACCGCTCGAGCAGGCTCTTGCAGACATCGATCTGATCTTCCTGCAGGAGCGAGGTGCCGACCGAATACCCCTGCGCGGCAAGGAACGTGAACGCCATTCCGCCGCCGATGACCAGGGTGTCGACCTTGGGTGCCAAGGCCTCGATGACGCCGAGCTTGTCCGAGACCTTCGAGCCGCCGAGGACGACGGCGTAGGGACGCGTGACCTCGTCGGTGAGCTTCGACAGCACCTCGACCTCGGCGGCGACGAGCTCACCCGCGTAGTGCGGGAGCAGCTTGGCGACGTCGTAGACCGAGGCCTGCTTGCGGTGCACCACTCCGAAACCGTCGGAGACGAACGCGCCGTCATCGCCGACGAGCTCGACGAGCGCCTTGGCGAGCGCCTCGCGTTCGGCATCGTCCTTGGAGGTCTCCCGCGGATCGAAGCGGATGTTCTCCAGCAGCAGGACGTCGCCGTCGGTGAGCCCTTCCGCGCGTGCCAGCGCGTCGGTTCCGACGACGTCACCGGCGAGCTGCACGTTGCGGCCGAGTTCCTCGCCGAGCCGGGCGGCGACCGGGGCCAGCGAGAACTCCGGGTCCGGCTCGCCCTTCGGACGACCCAGGTGCGCGGTGATGATCACCTTCGCACCGGCGTCGATGAGCGCGTTGAGCGTCGGCAGGGACGCGAGGATGCGACCCGGATCGGTGATCGTCGACCCGTCGAGCGGGACGTTGAAATCCGACCGGACCAGCACACCCCTGCCCGAAACACCTTCCTCCAGAAGGTCTTTCAGAGTGGGAACACCCATGAGGCGTTGACTCCTAAAGTCGTTGGGGGTGGATCAGAGCGACTTGCCGACGAGACCGATGAGGTCGACGAGGCGGTTGGAGTAGCCCCACTCGTTGTCGTACCAGGACACGACCTTGGCCTGGTCGTCGATCACCTTGGTCAGGCCGGCGTCGAACAGCGAGCTGTGCGGGTCGGTGACGATGTCGGACGAGACGATCGGCGCGTCGTAGTACTTGAGGATGCCCTTGAGCGGACCGTCGGCAGCTGCCTTGAGCGCTGCGTTGATCTCGTCGGCGGTGGCGGTCTTCGACAGCTGTGCGGTGAGGTCGGTGACCGAACCGGTGGGGATCGGGACACGCAGCGCGTAGCCGTCGAGCTTGCCCTTCAGCTCCGGGAGGACCAGGCCGATGGCCTTGGCGGCACCGGTCGAGGTCGGCACGATGTTGATGGCGGCGGCGCGCGCGCGACGCAGGTCCTTGTGCGGGCCGTCCTGCAGGTTCTGGTCCTGGGTGTACGCGTGGATCGTGGTCATGAGGCCCTTGACGATGCCGAACTCGTCGTTGAGGACCTTCGCCAGCGGGCCGAGGCAGTTGGTGGTGCACGAGGCGTTGGAGATGATGTTCTGGCTGCCGTCGTACTTGTCGTCGTTCACGCCCATGACGATCGTGATGTCCTCATCCGACGCCGGGGCGGAGATGATGACCTTCTTGGCGCCGGCATCGAGGTGTCCCTGCGCCTTGGCGCGCGCGGTGAAGATACCGGTCGACTCGACGACCACGTCGACGCCCAGGTCGCCCCACGGGATCGCGGCCGGGCCTTCTTTGACCTCGAGGGCCTTGATCTTCTGCTCGCCGACGACGATGGTGTCGTCGCCCTCGAGGGAGACGTCGTCGGAGAGGCGACCGAGGATGGAGTCGAACTTCAGCAGGTGCGCGAGGGTCGCGTTGTCGGTCAGGTCGTTGACCGCGACGATCTCGATGTCGGTGGTGCCCAAAGCTTTTTGCGCTTCGACGGCGCGGAAGAAGTTGCGGCCGATCCGGCCGAATCCGTTGACGCCTACCCGAACAGTCACAGTTGTGCTCCTTAGCGGTATTCATGGTCGGGCCTGGTGGTCAAGCCCTGTCTGGCCGCGCGTGCGCGGTCAGCGAGAGCACACCTGAGTGGTCACGCCTCCGCGCACGTCGCCACCAGCCTAGTAGGCGACCCTGCGCTCGGCACACCGCAGGTCCGGGTCACGCACGCCGGTGGTGCTCCGCCGCGGGTCTCAGGCCTCGTCGAGCAGCTCGGAGGTGACCGCGGACTCGGTGTCGGGGATCCCGTCCTGGCGGGCCTTCTTGTCGGCCATCGACAGCAGCCGGCGGATTCGTCCGGCAACGGCGTCCTTGGTCATCGGCGGGTCGGCGAGCTGACCGAGCTCCTCGAGAGACGCCTGCCGGTGCGTGATGCGAAGCTGCCCAGCCGCGATGAGATGGTCGGGCACCTCGTCGCCGAGGATGTCCAGTGCGCGTTCCACCCGGGCCGCGGCCGCGACGGCCGCGCGCGCCGATCGACGCAGGTTCGCGTCGTCGAAGTTGGCGAGGCGGTTCGCGGTGGCGCGGACCTCCCGCCGCATACGGCGTTCTTCCCAGACGAGCCTCGTGTCGTGGGCACCCATGCGGGTCAGCAACGCGCCGATGGCCTCGCCGTCGCGGATGACGACCCGGTCGGCGCCGCGGACCTCGCGCGCCTTGGCCGTGACTCCGAGCCTCCGTGCCGCGCCGACCAGGGCGAGTGCCGCCTCCGGTCCGGGACAGCTGACTTCCAGAGCCGACGACCGACCGGGTTCGGTGAGCGAGCCGTGCGCGAGAAACGCTCCGCGCCAGGCGGCCTCGGCGTCGGCGACGCTGCCGCCGACGACCTGTGCGGGCAGTCCGCGCACCGGCCGGCCGCGCAGGTCGAGCAGTCCGGTCTGCCGTGCCAGGCCTTCGCCGTCCTTGGTGATCCGCACGATGTAGCGCGCCGATTTCCGTAGCCCGCCGCCGCGCAGGACGTGGACATCCGAGGCATAGCCGTAGAGGTCGTGGATCTCGCGGCGCAAGCGACGCGCCACGTTGCCCATGTCGACCTCGGCCTCGACCACCACGCGACCCGCGACGATGTGCAGGCCGCCGGCGAAACGCAGCAACGCCGACACCTCGGCTCTCCGAGAACTCACCTGAGTCACCGACAGGCGACTGAGTTCGTCCTTCACCGCCGCCGTCATCGCCACCGGTACCTGTCCTCCTGTCAACAGACCACACGTCCCTCGAGAAAGTCGCGGAACATCGCCCGGGTCAGGCGTCCGCTCGGCCAGAGTAACGGGTCAATTCACCTTCGCACAGTTCGTTCACCACGGCGGCGACTTTCGCCGGGTCATGGACCTGACGGCCGGGCACCGCGACGTCCCCGACATTCAGCTCCGCACCGAACAATCCGGCCGCACGCTCGAGGTGATCACGTTCACGCCCGGCCGGGACCGACGACGCGTCCACGAGGACATGGTCGACGCGGAACGTGTTCGCGTGGGCGTGCAGCACGTGGAGGTGTCGCTCGACCGAGAACCCCGGGGTCTCCCCCGGCTCGGGAGCCAGGTTGACCACCAGCACCTTGCGAGCACGGCTGCGCTGCAAGGCCTTCAGCTGCTCGGGCACCAGGACGTGCGGGATCACGCTCGAGAACCACGAGCCCGGCCCCAACATCACCAGATCGGCCGATTCGATTGCCGCGAGGGCCGATTCGCAGGCCGGCGGATCGTCCGGCAGCAGCCGTACACGACGCACCTTGCCGGGGGTGGTGGCGACCGCGACCTGCCCGCGGATCTCACGGCTGATGCGCGGATCGGCCTCGAGTCCCGAGACGTCGGCCTCGATGTCGAGCGGCACGGTCGACATGGGCAGCACGTGTCCCGTGATGCCGAAGATCGCCCGCAACTCCGCGAGCGCCCCGACCGTGTCGCCGAGCACCTCGGTGAGTCCGGCGAGGAGCAGGTTGCCGATGGGATGTCCGGCCAGGGCCCCGCGGCCGCCGAATCGGTGCTGGAGGACCTCGGCCCACAGTTCGTGGCGGCGGCGGACGACCGGATCGGCGGGCTGTCCATCCTCGAGCCCCTCGGGGGTACTCATCAACGCGGCGAGCGCCATTCGCAGGTCACCGGGTGGGATGAGTCCGAGTTCGGCACGCAGTCGCCCCGACGATCCCCCGTCGTCGGCGACGGTGACCACCGCGGTGATGTCGGCACTGAGGTAGCGCATCGCGGTCAGCGTCGCGTAGAGGCCGTGTCCGCCGCCGAGGGCGACGATCCGCGGCTCGGCGGAACTCATTCGCGCCCCAGGTCGCGATGCATGACCCGTACGTCGTAGGACGCGAGCCCGGCGTCGTCGACGGCGCGGCGCAGACGAGCCGACAACTCCTCGGCGATGGCCACACTGCGGTGCTTGCCACCGGTGCATCCGACGCTGATCGTCATGTAGCGCTTGCCTTCTCGCAGATACCCGCGACCGACGATCGAGACCAGTCCGGTGTAGTGGTCGAGGAACCCGTCGGCGTCCGGCTGACCGAGCACGTAGTCGCGGACCGGCGCCTCGCGGCCGTTGTGGTCGCGCAGCTCGTCGATCCAGTGCGGGTTGGGCAGGAACCGGACATCGGCGACGAGATCGGAGTCGATGGGCAGCCCGTATTTGAAGCCGAACGACTGCACCACGATCGACAGGCGGGGTTCGGTGTCGCCGGGCGCGACGCCTTCGACGATCGCGCGCAGCTTCGCCGCGGTCAGCGCCGAGGTCTCCACCACCAGGTCGGCGACGTTCTTGATCGGGGCCAGGATCGCGCGCTCGCGGGCGATCCCCTCGACGAGGGTCTCCTTGCCCTGCAACGGGTGACGGCGGCGAACCTGTTCGAACCGGCGAACCAGCACCTGATCGCTGGCATCGAGATACAGCAGTCGGGTGCGGATCCCGGACTGTTCGAGACGGTCCCGCAGTTGCTCGAGTTGGTGGGCGAGGTTGTCGTCGGAGGCGCGCAGCACCATGGCGAGCCGCGTGATCGAGGGATCGTCCTCCCGCACCATCCCGACCATCGTCGAGATCAGTGAGGGCGGCACGTTGTCGGCGACGTACCAGCCGTCGTCCTCGAGCACGTTCGCCGCGGTGGATCGTCCCGCGCCGGACATCCCCGTCACGAACAGCACGGTGAAGTCGGTCCCGGTCTGCTCCGCGGTCACCGTGCTCTCCGCTTCGGTGTGGTCACTCATCGACACCTCGTCCCGCGTCACCGGTTGCCACCGTCATCTCCTTCTCGGCCTCCGCCGGGGCCGGGGTCGGGGTCTGCTCCGGCACCGGCACCTCGTCGGAGAGCGCGGACTTGACCGCGCGCGCCGTGGTGAGGCCGATTCCGTGTACCTGGGATATCTCGTCCAAGGATGCCTCACGCAGGCGTGCGACCGAACCGAAGTGGGTCACCAGCGCGGTGCGGCGGGTTCGGCCCAGACCGGGCACGCCGTCGAGCACCGACTCGGTCATGCGCTTGCTGCGCTTGCTGCGGTGGAACGTGATGGCGAAGCGATGGGCTTCGTCACGCACTCGCTGCAGCAGGAACAGGGCCTGGCTGTTGCGCGGCAGGATCATCGGGTCGTCGTCGCCGGGGACCCACACCTCCTCGAGGCGTTTGGCCAGCCCGATCACCGAGACGTCGGTGATGCCGAGCTCGTCGAGTACCGCGGCCGCGGCGTGGACCTGCGGCGCACCACCGTCGACGACGAACAGGTTCGGCGGGTAGGCGAACTTCCGCGGCTGTGCCGGCGTGTCGGCGGCGGCGCTGATCTCCCCGGACACCGGTGGCGGTGCGTCACGGTCGGTACGGTGCCGCAG
The DNA here is from genome assembly GCF_000143885.2 of Gordonia sp. KTR9. NCBI lineage: Bacteria > Bacillati > Actinomycetota > Actinomycetes > Mycobacteriales > Gordoniaceae > Gordonia > Gordonia sp. KTR9. Next base: position 2,591,789 of record NC_018581.1, on the reverse strand, counting down.
GAAGCGCCGTCGCGTGACCTCGGCGATGGACGCGACGTCATCGGAGTGACCCTCACCGGCGGCATGGCGGATCGAGTAGTGCCGGTAGTCGGACTTGCGCGGCAGGCCGTCTTCGAAGACGACGAGCGAGGCGACCACGTCGGTGCCCTGGACATGCGAGATGTCCACGCATTCGATGCGCAGCGGCGCCTGATCGAGCAGCAGCGACTCCTGCAGTTCCGTGAGGGCCGCCGAACGGGTCGTGAGGTCGCCGGCGCGCCGGAGCTTGTGCTGCGCAAGGGCTTCGGACGCGTTGCGGGCGACGGTCTCGAACAACGCCTTCTTGTCGCCGCGCTGGGGAACCCGCAGCCGCACGCGGCTTCCCCGGAGACCGGACAGCCACTCCTCGAGTTCCTCGGCGTCGGAGGGCAACTCCGGGACCAGCACCTCGCGCGGTATGGACTCCCCGTGTGCCCGGTCGGTCCCGACGTCGACCGTGGCGTCGAAATCGACCTGGGCGCCGTAGAACTGGGTGACGAACTCCCCCACCACGTCGCCGTCGGTTCCGTTGTCGCTGCGCTCGACGACCCATCCGCGCTGACCGCGTACCCGCCCGTCGCGGACGTGGAAGACCTGAACCGACACCTCGAGCTGGTCGCCGGCGAGGGCGATCACGTCGGCGGTGGTGCCGTCGCCGAGCACGACCGCCTGCTTCTCCATCGCGCGTCGCATCGCGCCGATGTCATCGCGCAGCCGTGCGGCGCGCTCGAAATCGAGTTCCTCGGCGGCGACGGTCATGTCCCGTTCCATCCTGCGGATCATCAGGTCGGTGCGGCCGGCGAGGAAGTCGCAGAAGTCCTCGACGATCTCCCGGTGCTCCTCGGCGTCCACCCGCCCCACACAGGGGGCCGAACACTTGTCGATGTAACCGAGCAGGCACGGCCGGTCGATCTGGCGATGCCGTTTGAACACACCGGCCGAGCAGGTCCGGGCCGGGAAGACCCGGGTGAGCAGGTCGACCGTCTCGCGGATCGCCCAGGCGTGCGCGTACGGGCCGAAGTAGCGCACGCCGCGCCGGCGCGGGCCCCGGTAGACGAACAGCCGGGGATACTCCTCGTTGAGCGTGACCGCGAGCATCGGGTAGCTCTTGTCGTCGCGATAGCGGACGTTGAAGCGCGGGTCGAACTCCTTGATCCAGTTGTATTCGAGCTGCAGCGCCTCCACCTCGGTGCCGACGACGGTCCATTCGACCGACGCGGCGGTGGTCACCATCTGGCGGGTGCGCGGATGCAGCGAGGTGATGTCGGCGAAGTACGACGTCAGCCTCGACCGGAGATTCTTGGCCTTGCCCACGTAGATGACGCGACGATGCTCGTCGCGGAATTTGTACACCCCGGGATCGGTCGGGATGGACCCCGGCGCGGGGCGGTAGGTAGTCGGGTCGGCCACGTGTTCCAGGCTAGTGGCCGGGCCGGACAGTCCCGCGGTAGCGCTCCTCCAGCTCGCGGAACCGGCCCATCGCGTCGATGGCGCGCTGGCCGTCGCCGGCCTGAACAGCCAGGACGGTGATGTGTTCGTCGGCCGGGAACAACAGCCACGCCCCGAAACCCTTCTCCGGGTAGGTGAGACCGAGAACACGGTCCCACTCGAAGAGTCGCACCGAGACCAGGTTGCGGACCTCGACCCCGGCGGCGCCGACACGCAGACGCGGGCGGGTGAACAGCAGGATGGCCGCCGAGATCAGGACGCCGATGAGGATGATCGCGACCTGGTCGGAGCCGCCGAGATTGCGGACGCCGACGTCGTCGATGGTCAACAGCAGGCCGAACGTGATGTGGATCGCGAGCACCACCGCGGCTGTCACGATCGCCCATCGCGGCAGGTTGCGGGGCCGGTACACCAGGTCCCACCCGGCCGCGTCGGTGCCGGCCGGGTGGGAGTCCGCAGAACTCACGCCGACGCTCCTCCGACCGCCACCGGGAGGGTCTCGCCGCGCTGCAGCGCGCGCAGGGTCAGCGCCGACGCCAGCGCGGCGACGGTGGCCTGTGCGCCCTTGTCCTCGGTCGAACCCGGGAGCCCGGCACGGGCGATCGCCTGGTCCTCGGTGAGCACGGTGAGCACCCCGTTGCCCACCGGTGTCGACTCGTCGAGGGACACCCGCGTGAGACCGGCGGTCACCGCGTCGCACACGTACTCGAAATGCGGTGTCTCACCCTTGATCACGACGCCAAGCGCCACCACCGCGTCGTGGGTGCGGGCCAGCGCCTGCACGATGACGGGCAGCTCGATCGCGCCGGCGACCTGCACGATCGTCGGTTCGGTCACGCCGTTGTCGCGTGCGGCCCGGATGGCACCGTCGAGGAGGGCACCGCAGACGGTCTCGTGCCATTGCGACGAGACGATGGCCAGACGCAGCGTGCCGGCATCGGCGAGTTCGAGGGTCGGCTCTCCGTGGCCGCTCATGCGGGTGCTCCTTCGGACGCGCCGTCGGTGGGCTGCGCGTGATCGTCGAGCCCGACGAGGTCGTGGCCCATCCGATCGCGCTTGGTACGCAGGTAGCGCAGGTTCTCGGCGTTGGCGCGCACCGGCATCGGGACCCGGTCGACGATGTGCAGACCGTACCCGTCGAGTCCGACGCGCTTCGCCGGATTGTTGGTCAGCAGGCGCATGGACCGCACGCCGAGGTCGACCAGGATCTGTGCGCCGAGTCCGTAGTCCCGCGAGTCGGCGGGCAGGCCGAGCTCGAGGTTGGCGTCGACGGTGTCGGACCCGGCATCCTGCAGCTGGTAGGCCTGCAGCTTGTGCAGCAGCCCGATGCCACGGCCCTCGTGACCGCGCATGTACAGGATGATGCCCCGGCCCTCGTCGGCCACCATCTCCATCGCCGCGTCGAGCTGTGGCCCGCAGTCGCAGCGCAGCGAACCGAAGACGTCGCCGGTCAAGCACTCCGAATGCACGCGCACGAGAACATCGTGACCGTCGGCTTCGCCGGTGATGTCGCCCTTGACGAGCGCGACATGCTCGACGTCGTCGTAGACGCTGGAGTACCCGACAGCGCGGAAGTCGCCGTGGCGGGTGGGGATCCGGGCGTCGGCGACGCGGACCACGTGCTTCTCGTGGCGGCGGCGCCAGGCGATCAGGTCGGCGATCGAGATCAGGGCGAGGTCGTGTTCGTCGGCGAACACCCGCAGCTCGTCGGTCTGCGCCATCGAGCCGACGTCCTTCTGGCTCACGATCTCGCAGATCACCCCGGCCGGCGAGAGGTCGGCCAGGCGGGCGAGGTCGACCGCGGCTTCGGTGTGACCCGGGCGGCGAAGTACGCCGCCTTCCTTCGCACGCAGCGGAACCACGTGGCCTGGTCGGGTGAAATCGGCCGCCGCGGCGTCGGGATCGGCCAGCAGGCGCATCGTCGTGGCGCGGTCGGCGGCACTGATGCCGGTGCCGATGCCTTCGCGGGCGTCGACGGTCACGGTGTAGGCCGTGCCGTGTTTGTCCTGGTTCATCGAGTACATCGGGGGCAGACCGAGCCGGTCGCACGCGTCACCGTCGAGCGGGACGCACAGGTATCCGGAGGTGTAGCGCACCATGAACGCCACCAGTTCGGGGGTCGCCTTCTCCGCCGCGAAGATCAGGTCGCCCTCGTTCTCGCGGTCCTCGTCGTCGACCACGACAACGGCCTTGCCCGCCGCGATGTCGGCGATGGCGCGTTCGATCGTGTCGAACGCGACTCCGGTGCCCTCGGCTGCGGTCACGTCTTCACCGTCTCGCGACGACTCGCTCATCAGAACCTCACTCGTTGTGCTCATTTCGCCCCCGCAACATCAGGAGTACCAGTCGTGTCCGAACCCAGGTGGAGGCGCTCGACGTACTTGGCGATGACGTCGACCTCGAGGTTGACCACGGTGCCGGGTCGGGCGGCGCCGAGGTTGGTCTCGTTGAGTGTCGTCGGGATCAGGGAGATCTCGAACCAGGAGTCGTCATCGGCCCCACCGACGGCCGACACGGTGAGCGACACCCCGTCGACGGTGATCGATCCCTTCTCGACGAGGTAGCGCGTGAGCTTCGCGGGAACCGCGATCCGTACGACCGTCCAGTTCTCCGACGGGTTGACCGCGGCGATCGTTCCGGTGCCGTCGACGTGTCCCTGCACGATGTGGCCGCCGAAACGACCGTTCGCGGGCATGGCGCGCTCGAGATTGACGGTGCTGCCGGCACCCAGGTCGGACAGCGAACTCCGGCGCAGCGTCTCGCCCATCACATCGACGGTGAACTCACCTGGGCGGAGGTCGACGACGGTCAGACACACGCCGTTGACGGCGATCGAGTCGCCGTGACCGGCATCGGCGGTGACCACGGGCCCGCGGACGGTGAATCGGGCGGCGTCGGAGAGATCCTCGCGGTCGGCGATGACGCCGAGTTCTTCCACGATTCCGGTGAACACGCACTCCTCCTGCTCGCTCGGAGCAGACAGGGCGGCCTCGTGTCGCCTGTTCTCTCGCATCCGGACTGTGACCGTCGGCTTCGGATTCGCACCGAATCTGCTGTCCCTACCTGGTGGCAGGCGCTCGCGGGCTGGACGATGCGGATCCACCGCACCCTCATCACCGCCGGTGGGGAGTTTCACCCCGCCCCGAGAACTGGTGACATCGACGCTAGCACGGTCCGAGATGTCAGTCGCATTGCGATTCCGGTGAGCGAAAGGCGCCGCGGGCATGTCGTGCCGCTCACCGTTCACGCGAGGTGGTCGAGGGTCGCGACAGTGTCAGGAGGACGTCGTCCCCGAGCCGCGTCACCGACGTCGTGCGGAACCGCAGGCCGTCGGTGAGGGTGGTCACGCCCGGGATCTCCACCGAGCCGCGTCCGGCGCCCAGCACCAGGGGGGCGACGTAGGCGTGCACCTCGTCGACGAGTCCGGCCGCGAAGAAGGCCCCCAGGATGTGCGGTCCGCCCTCGACCAGCACCCACAATGCGTCCGGCAGTGCGGCGAGCACGTCGGCGGGGTCGTGGGATTCGACCCGGATCAGCGGGCCGCCCGCCGGATCCCGGAGACGGGCGTCGGCCGGGAGGTCGCGGCGACCGAGGACGACGCGGGCGGGCTGGTGCGGGTGCAACGTGCCGTCGGCCGTGCGCGCGGTGAGAGTGGGATTGTCGGCCAGCGCGGTACCGGTGCCGATGACGATGGCGTCGATGCGAGCGCGCTGCGAGTGCGCGTGGTCGCGGGCCTGCGGGCCGGTGATCCACTGGCTGGTGCCGTCGGGCGCGGCGATCCGGCCGTCGACTCCGGCGGCGATCTTCGCGGTGACGTGCGGCCGCCCGAGACGCTGCCGGGTGAGCCACGGGCGGAGCGGGCCGTTCTCGACGTCGCCGGCCGCGACTCCCCCGGTGACGCGCACCCCGGCGGCCCGAAGCGTGTCGGCGCCGCCGGCGGCGACCGGGTTCGGGTCACTCACCGCGTAGTGGACTTCGGCGACACCCGCCTCGACGAGTGCCTGCGCGCACGGGCCGGTCCGACCGGTGTGGTTGCACGGTTCGAGGGTGACGATCGCGGTGCCGCCGCGCGCGGCGTCGCCCGCGGCTCGCAGGGCGATGATCTCCGCGTGCGGTCCGCCGGGCGGTTGGGTCGCGCCGATGCCGGCTAGGGTGCCGTCGGCGGCGAGGATGACAGCGCCGACCGGCGGATTCGGTGAGCTGACCCCCATCGCCTCCCGGGACGCGCTGATCGCGCGCTCCATGGCACCGGCGATGTCCATCGGGTCAGGCCTGGCTCTGCGCCCGTGCGGTGGCGGCCGACTCACGAAGTGCGGCGACGGCCTGTCCGGGATCGTCGGCGCCGTAGACGGCCGATCCGGCGACGAAGCAGTCGATCCCGGCCTCCGCGGCCTCCTCGATCGTGTCGGCGTTGATGCCGCCGTCGATCTCGACGAGAAGCCTCAGCTCCTCGGAATCGATGAACTTCCGGATGGCGCGGGCCTTTTCGAGAACCTCCGGGATGAACTTCTGACCTCCGAAGCCCGGCTCGACGCTCATGATCAGCAGGGTGTCGAAGTCCCGCAGGATCTCCAGATACGGCTCGAGCGCGGTACCCGGCTTGATCGACAGCCCCGCCTTGGCCCCGGCGGCGCGGATGTCACGGGCGACGCCGATCGGGTTCTCGGTGGCCTCGGCATGGAACGTGACGTTGTGTGCCCCCGCCTCGGCGTACGGCGGCGCCCACCGCTCCGGGTTCTCGATCATCAGGTGGCAGTCGAGCGGGATGTCGGTGGCCTTCAGCAGGCTCTCGACGATCGGTAGTCCCAGGGTCAGGTTCGGCACGAAGTGTGCGTCCATGACGTCGACGTGCAACCAGTCGGCCCGGGTCTCGCCCGGCCGCGCCACGGCAGCGGCCTCGGCCGCGAGATTCGCGAAGTCCGCGGACAGGATGGACGGGGCGATCATGGGCGCGGAACCGGCGGTGCACATGGTCGAAGTGTAGGACGCGGTGTTGCTACCGACGAAAGCGCTCCGGAGTCTCAGAGACCGTTGGCCGGCCAGCCGGGAGTGGGTGGCAGTACCGGCCAAGGCTCGGGACCGGTCTCGACCCCGAGTCTCGGGAGGTCGGGGTTCGGAGGCAAAGCGTTGCACGCGACGACGTCGGCGCGGTTCTCCGGCCCAACCCCCAAGCGGTCGAAGTACGACGCCTTCCAACTGCCGAACATCGACGTGAGGGGCGTGGTCTGAGAACCTCGTCGATCAGCGGGTGGCAGCCTCTGTCCCGCGCGCACGAATTCGATCGTTACCGGAGGCCCCCATGGAAATCGAACGTTGCGCCACTCGACCCCGCCACCGTCCGATCGTTGCTCGATCGACAGCAGCTCGCTGCGACATATCGTCAATCGACTTCGGTCAGCCGCGTCTTCGCGCCGAAGGGGAAACAAGAAGAGCGTATTCACCACTCGACTGGTCTGACTGTTGCTCGCCACCAGACGGATTCGCTCGTCGGTGCCTGGTGGCGATGCCGCGGCGAATCCGGGATATCCCCACTCCATCGACTGCCCCTCAAACGCAAGTTCGAATGACTCCGTGTACGCGCGGACAAACGTCCCCTCCGAACTCGTGAGGTCAAGGACATTTGTCGGACTCCAGCGGAAAGACATATCCAAATCAGGCGGTAGTCGCTTCCCAGGCGGTGCTGCCGGAGAACCACTCGTCGGCTGCTCGGCAGGTAACGGTGTCGCACCACAGCCGGCAACGAACAATGCCGTAAGAAGCAACGCCGACACACAGACCAGACGAAGTCTCGGCGAACGCGCCACGTCACCCCTAACGCTTGTAAGCATCTTCTAAATTCTCGTTGTGCCGAAGCGCGAATGAGTTGATGTCGGATTGCAGCTTCTGTTGGATGAAGGTTGCAGCTCGACTCTCGTCGCTACCATCGGCCATCACGCCGGAGCGCTTCATTTCGCCAAAATCTGGGTTGCTATCCGGCGAGTACAGACTTTGGAACTGGGGATCATCCGCGAGTTCTGGATGGGTCTCGAAGTATCCCGCAAGGATCTGCACGTACTTCGCGTTCGGATCGATCTCGTCTTCAAACAACTCGGTCCGAAGCCGTTGGAGTTCCGGGTCGGCCTTGACCGTATCCGGGTCGACCGGCAGGCCAGACAAGTCCAGCTTCGCCTGGGGCGCCACGCCGTCGATCAAGACCTTCACAGCCGGGTCCAGACCCGGAACAGCAGTCAGTAGCGCTTTGGCGCTGTCGAACATCGCGCCGACGACTGCGGCATCGTAGGCAGCCAGGTGCCGGCCGTCGACCTTTGTTTCCTCGATGTGCGCGTCCAATCCGCCGATCATGGCTCCTTCGAGGCGTCCGGTGACTTCACCGAGCCCGTAGTCGTGCGGGTCTTTTCCGAACTCCTGTTGCATCACATCGATCTGCAAGGCGGTCAAAGAGTTGACGATTCTTCCTGCGGTCGCATCCGAATTCAATACTTCGAAGGTCGACTTCAAGTCGCTCGCGTCGACTTCCGACACACCATGCGTGTGAAAGAGCTGCGGATCGGCGCCTGCCATAACAGCAGTGTGCGAGCCGATCGCGGAGGCCAGCGTGCGAGTCAGCTCGGGGTTGAGTTCGCCCAGAGCCGGTTTCCGGTCTCCGATGTCAATCAGCGCGTCCTTGTTGTCGCCGAAGTACTGCGCAAGGGCGGTCGAAATGTTGCCGGCACGTTCGCTCTCGAGCACCGCTTCGGGAGAACTACCATCAGGCGCGTAGGCAGCACCGGGCATCCAGTTGAACAGCCTGTTGATTCCGTCCGAGTCCTTGCCCGCTTCATCAGTCCAGTCGAACGTCAACAGATGCTTGAGGGCCTCTGCGTCCTTGAAAGACCGTTCGGCGCCGCCGAGATCGTAGGTCGTCGGCATCGAACTGCTGGACGGGTTACCGGTTGCCGACATCACTGCATCGTGTACCGCGATGTGATCGGCGCCCGCGACACCGAGCATGTCGACGAGGAGGCCCTCGACTTCGCTTTTGCCAACGATGTTGTGGTTCAACATGCTTGGATTCGACGCGTATTCCGTGGCGCCTGCAGCTGCAATCTCACTGGCCCTCGCGATCAATGCCCGGTCGACGTCGCTTCCCAACTGCACGGACCCCGAGCCGTACGCACCCCCCGGCGGGTCGACAGAGCGGTGCTCCAAGATGCCCATGATCGACTTGAGGTCGTCGAAGGTCTTCAGATCGGTGACCGACCTGTGGCCGCCGGAGTGCGCGCCTGAGTCCGGAACCGTCAGTCGTCCCCTACTCGCAGCAGCTTCGGACAGGGCGTCCCGGATCGGCGCCGGGAGTTGACTCGTCCCGCCGGTCACGAACGGGGCATCCGTCCCCCAGATCTCGGCAAACACGTTCGAGTCTGTCTGGCCGGTCCGCAGGTGCCGGTTTCCCAGCAGATACACGCCGTCAGCGAGACTCTGTTTCAAAGTCTCTCGCTCTGCGCCGGTGTACTTGTCGCCGAACGACTCCAGGGCGCCGAGGGACAGCGGCTGCCCTTGAGGTCCGCCACCCCAACTCGGCGTGTAGATCGCCTTCAGGTAGTCGAACTGCTCCTTCGGGATTACTGCGAAGTCACCGCGGGCGAGTGCCGATCGCTGCTCTGGGGTCAGGCTGGTGGCGCGGGAGAAACGGTCCTTCTGCTCGGTGGTGGCTGTACCACTCATGATGGCTTGGACATCGATGCTCGCCTGGCCAGGTGAGTAGCTGGACGCCAGTGGCGCATTGCCCTCTGCATCACCGAAGGCCGTGGCGAGAACGCGCGCCCCGTTACGATCGTCCTCGCCCATCTGGTCGGCCAGGGACTGGAGCGAGACGGTCGCCGTCTTGGCCTCCTCGGAGCGTGCCGCCTGGGCATCGAGTATGGAACGCTCCGTTGCGCTGCCCGCCTCCACGCCCTTGAGCTCGGCCGCATAGTCGCGGGTGTCGCGCACCGTCCAGTCGTCGGCGACGCTGAACTTGTCGCGTTCCAAGCCGAGCGCGCGGACCAGCGCCGTGGTGCGATTCGGACTGATCGCGGCCGACGTGTTTCGCAAGACGTTGGCGGCGTGCGTGAGGTCGGCCCCCAGTTTGTTGATCTCGGCTCGATCCGAGTCGGTGCGGCTCTCACACCCGAGTTGGGAGGCCCCCACCCATCCTCTGGAATCGCCGGCCCTCATCGGCGCTTCGGCCATCCGCTGGGTCAGACCGCTGAGGTCATCCACCGCCGTGTCGAGCGCACTGGCCGCAGCATCGAGAGACATCAGGTCCCAGCCGTTGACGATGGAGCGCGACGGACGCGACATCAGAACTCGGTGATCGCACGGAAGCCGCTGGCCAGTGACTCCTCCGTGTCGGCGACTTCGCCGGCTGCCTGGTAGCAGGTCTGCGACACCTGGTCCATCCTCGCCGCCGCCCGGCCGAGCAGCGACCGAACGGTCTCGTCCTTGCCGGCGCACGCAGCCCCGATGGCCGAGGCCGGCATCGCGTTCGAGGCGTCGCCGAAAGCGGACTTCCCGGTCCACAGGGCGCGCGTCTCCGAGGAACACCGAGCCAGCGCATCTCCGACGCCGGTGATGACACCCAGTTCCTCGACACCAAAGCGCTCAGCCATACAAACCCCCGAGTTTGCAGCAATCCTCGTCGTGGCACACCGCCACGACGAACAACTTAGTACGACTCGGCCCCACCGTGCGTCGGTCATCCACACTCAGGAGGCGGCCAGTATCTGGATCAGCCGAGTCTCGACACCACTCCGCGCTGCCGGCGTGTGTCCGATCGCTGGCGGAGGCACGCTCCGATGTCGGGCCTCGGTCGGGGTGATCACGTCGATCACGCGCACCCCGTCGACGACTCTGACGTCGTAGAACCACCCGGGAGCCTCCTTGGCGCGGTTGTGGATCACGCACGTTCCGTCGGCGTTGACCGCGCTGGTCGGGCCGTTGCGACGATGCGGTCTGGCGTGGTCGATCTCGGCGATCGGCGCACCGCAGTACGGAGTTCGGCACCGTTGATCACGCATCCGGATGTACTGGACCAGCGCGGGCGGGAAACCTCGCGCGCGTGACTCCATCGCCACCAGCGCGCCATCGGAGGGTCTTGCGTACAACTTCCGCAGCGTCGATGCGGTCTCCCCCGCAGCGGTCACCGAATCGGCGACCAGAAGCCGCGCAACGGTCGCCGGGATCGGTCCGTACCCTTGGAGCTCGGCGGCGGCGTCGTCCAGGCCGAGCAGAGACCGTTCGGACAGAACGAGATTCACCGCGATCGGCGTCGGTTCCGCAACGGAACGACCGGTGACACGTTCGACCAAGGTGTCGGCCATGACCTGTGCATGATTTCGGCTGTCTGTCCCGACCACCGAGTCGGCGTGCTTCTTCAGCGCGGCGTACACCGCGATCCCTTCGGTCATCGGCAGCAGCGCCGACAGTTGCGTCATCAGATCCGGAGCGGGCCGGACCGTGACGTGACGATCCTTCCCGGCCTTCGACTTACGTGCCGCCACCGCTTCGGGTTCCAGCTCGTAGGCGTGGCGTTTGGCCAGGACCTCGATCTCGCGATCGGAAACGCCTGTCAATGCCGTTCGATCACCACAGATCCGGCGGTCGATCTCTTCGCGCGATTCACGGATCAGGTAGGCGGTTTCGCGTACCAGGATCATCGCCCGCCACTCGGTGAGGACTCCGTCGGTGAGTGCCGCCAGAGTGTGCGGCATCTCGTGCGCCAGGGCGCGGGCGAAACCGAGGCACTGACTCCCCTTGCGAGGAGACACCTTCCGGGCCAGACCGACCTCGGCGGCCAGGCCGCGACCGCGCCCCTGGTGCGGGACGTTCCGCGCGGCTTCATCCGCCGCGCGCAGGTCATCGAGATTCGCGGTCTCCCGCACCTGAGCCGCGGTGCACGCCGACTTGATCTCTTCGAGGAGGGTGAGCCGACACACCGACTCGGCCTCGTCCGCGCCGGTGAGCATCCCGCCGATTCCCCTCACGATGGACCGCAGATGATCCGTGTCCAACCGAACTGTTGTGTTCGAAGCCTCCTCGTGCATACGTTCGATACTACCGAAGTTCGACCACATCAGCGGGCGCTTTCCACAGGGTCGGGACCGTCTGAATGCTTAGCCATTGAGATCAGTGATGGCATCTGCAACACTTAGCCATATGGCACACAGTACGGTCCCTTTGGACGACATCTTCGGCGCGCTCTCCGACCCGACGCGCCGCGCCGTCGTCGAGCGGCTGGGGCGCGGACCGGCGAGCGTCGGCGAACTCGCCCACCCCTTCCCCATCACTCTGCCGTCCTTCATGAAACACCTACGCGTACTGGAGGACAGCGGGCTGGTTCTGACCAAGAAGGTGGGCCGCACGCGTATGTGCACGCTCGACCGACGTCGTCTACGTCGGTTGTCCACCTGGCTGGACCATCAGCGGACCGTCTGGACCGAACGCACCGACCGACTCGAACACTTCGTCACCGACACCGACACCGACACCGACACCGACACCGACACCGAGGAGACATGATGATCGACCCCGAACTGGACCTCACCCTGCACCGGGTGATCCGCGCTCCGCGACAACGTATCTGGGACGCCTGGACTCAACCCGATCAATTTGCCCAGTGGTGGACTCCGGCCCCGACGGTCACCCGTGTCGACCGCCTCGAGCCCGCGCCCGGCGGTGCGCTCGTGACCCGGATGAGCGAGGACGGAACCACTTTCGTCCCGCACATGGATGCCGTCTTCCTCGTTGCGGACGTGTGCGAGCGTCTGGTTTTCACCAATGCCGTCGACAGTTCGTGGCGTCCCGCCGAACCAGCACCCGTCGCCATGACCGCCGAGATCACGTTAGCCGAGCATGCGGACGGAACCGAGTACAACGTCGTGGTGCGCCATCGCAGTCCGTCTGACCGTGACCGCCACGACGAACTCGGCTTCTACGACGGCTGGGGTTCGGTCACCGCCGCGCTTGCCGAGCTCGTGGAACACGAAGTCTCACAGTGAAGATCACCATCACGCAGTTCATCACACTCGACGGGGTCACCCAGGGTCCCGGTGCCGCCGACGAGGACACCTCGAACGGATTCCTCGCGGGCGGTTGGCTGGTGCCTCACATGGACGAGCAGTTCATCCGCCAGGCGTCGCGGTGGCTCGATCTCGCCGACGGGCTACTTCTCGGACGGCGCACCTATGAGGCGTTCGCCCGCGACTGGCCCGCGATCACCGATCCCGACGACCCGTTCACGGTGCGGATGAACGGACTGCCGAAGTATGTGGTGAGCAGCTCACTCACCGAGACTGATCTGGCATGGCAGCCGGCGACACTGCTGGTCGACGACCCGATCGGCGCGATACGGGACCTGCGCACAGACTCCGACCGTGAGCTGCAGGTCCACGGAAGCGCGACGCTGGCGTCGTCGCTTCTCGAGGCGGGTGTCGTGGACACCCTGCGCCTCGTGGTTGCGCCCACCCTGTTGGGCTCCGGGCGAACGCTGTTCGGCCGCAACAGGGTCGGAACCGGATTCCGACTGGCCGAACACCACGCCACGACCGGAGGTCTGATGATTCTCGAGTACGAGGCGGTGGGACCGCCGGCGGTCGCGGACTACGCAGGAGCGAGCGCCGTGACCCGATAGACCGCGAGCTGGCGGCTAGTCACGCGTCAGCGCCGCCAGGAACATGGCGTCGGTGCCGTGGACATGCGGCCAGAGCTGCACGTGGGGGCCGTCGCCCAACAGTTCCGGGCCCAGCTTGCCGACCGTCACCAGCGGGCGGGCATCGAGCTGGCGCGCGCCGTCGACCGACGCCACCACGTCGGCCACCACCGCGGTCGTCTCGGCCGGGTGCGGCGAACAGGTCGAATAGACCACGACGCCACCGGATTTCACCAACCGTAGGGCCTCGGTCAGCAACTGCTTCTGCAGAACGACGAGTTCGTCGACGTCGGAAGCGGTCCGGCGCCAGCGGGATTCGGGTCGTCGGCGCAGCGAGCCCAGCCCCGAACACGGGGCGTCGAGCAGAATCCGGTCGTAACCGGTGTCGAGTCCGCTCGACCGTGCGTCGGCGACATGGATGGTCACGGGCAGATCGGACACGACCTTGCGGATCAGCCCGGCTCGATGCTCGGACACCTCGACCGCGTCGAGCCGGGCACCGTCGATCTCGGCGAGCGAACCGATGAGTGCGGCCTTCCCGCCGGGACCGGCGCACATGTCGAGCCATCGCCCGCCGTCATCGACGACCTCGGCCACGGTCACTGCACGTGCGACGAGCTGACTGCCTTCGTCCTGCACGCCCGCGTACCCCTCACGGATCGCCGCGACGTCACCGGGATCACCACCCGGGAGATACATGCAGTACGGGGAGAAGTCGCCGACCTCACCGTCGCTCGTGAGGGCGAGTTCTTCGGCGGTGATGAATCCGGGGCGGGCCACCAGATGCACCGGCGGTCGCTCGTCATCGGCGGCCAGCGCCGCCTGCAGTTGTCCCGCCGAGCCGCCGAGCGCATCACGGAACACCTCCGCGATCCATCTCGGATGCGCGTACTGGAAGGCCAGGTAGCCGACGAGATCGTCCGCGGGTGACGGGGCGAGCTCGTCCACCCACAGGTCCTCGTCCTTCTGCGACACCTTGCGCAGCACCGCATTCACGAAGCCCGACGGCCCCATCCCGTTTTCCGCGCGCACCAGATCGACCGACGTCGACACCGCCGCATGCGCGCCGACCCTCGTCCGCAACAACTGATAGGTGCCGAGGCGCAGGACGTCGAGGACAGTGCCGTCGATGTCGGCGACGGGCCGTTGGGCCGCGGCGGAGATCACTGCGTCCAGCAACCCCTGCGCCCGCGCGGCGCCGTAGGCCAGTTCGGTGGCGAAGGCGGCGTCGCGGCCTTCGATTCTCCTGTCCCGCAGCATCTTCGGGAGGACGAGATTGGCGTAGGCATCACGTTCACGCACCGCGCGCAGGGTGTCGCGGGCAGCCACACGCGCGGGATCGAGGTCTTTCTGCCGGAACTTGCCGCTCATCGCAGGACCGTCCCGTCGGTCAGCCGTGCACCGCGCGCCCAGTCGGCGGCGGGCATGGGTTTCTTACCCGGCGGCTGCACGGTGCCGAGAGTGACCGGCTGCGAACCGGTTCCGACGAAGACCGCCTTCTTGGTGACCGCGAGCACACCGGGCGCGAGCACATTGTCCCGCACCGCATCGGGCAGACCGGGATCCTCGGTCGACGCGACGACCGACACCGGCCCGACCTTGATCCGAGCCTCGTCGAGACTCGTCCACGGCCCGGGCGCGGGGGTGTATGCGCGGATCAGGCGATCGATGATGTGCGCCGGCAGATCCCACCGGACCCGCGCGTCGTCGACCTCGACCTTCGGCGCATGGCTCACCCCGGTCGTCGGCTGCGGTTCGGGGGCGAGTTCGCCGGCCTCCAGTCCGTCGAGGGTGGACAGCAACAGTCCCGAACCGGCGTCGGCCAGGCGTGCCAGGAGGTCACCGCTGGTGTCGGTGGGTCGGATGGTCTCGGTCAGCACGCCGAAGACCGGGCCGGTGTCGAGGCCTTTCTCGAGCCGGAACGTGCTGGCTCCCGTCACCTCGTCGCCGGCCGCGATCGCGGCCTGAACCGGGGCCGCACCGCGCCAGGCGGGCAGCACCGAGAAATGCAGATTGATCCAGCCGTGCTGCGGGAGGTCGAGCAACCCGGGTGGCACGAGCCCGCCGTAGGCCACGACGGCCCCGCAGTCGGGCGCCCAGCGCCGGAGTACATCATCGACCTCCGGTTCCGACAACCGCCGCGGGGTGATCACCTCGAGCGAATGCTCGTCGGCGAGCCGGCCGACGGGAGACCGCATCACCTTGCGACCGCGGCCGGACACGGCATCGGGGCGGGTGATGACCCCGACCACCTCATGCGACGAGGCGATGAGGGCCTGCAACGACGGCACGGCCACCTCGGGGGTCCCGGCGAAAACGATGCGCATTCATCCGATCGTAGGCGGGTCGATCTGCACCCGGATCGGCCCGGTCTGCCGATGCGTGTTGCGCCGGACCTGACCGGCGACAAGGGCCTCGGCCAGCAGGCGTCCGTGCTTGCGCGGCAACCGCACCAGGATGCGATCCATCTCGTCGTCCGGAGCGGCCTCCCACTCGGCGCTGCCGGCCGGCGGGCGCACCCCCGGCGGCAACGGAACGGGCCCGAGGACGTCGGCGTCGGTCGGCAACTCCAGGTGCTCGACGAAGTCGGTGATCACCCCGGTCGGTCCGTCGACCGATGCCATCGTCACTGCGGGCGGGAACCCGAGCTCCACTCGTTGCCGAAGCTGGATGGAGGCGAAACCCACCGGGTCCCAACGGATCAGCGCCTGCACGGGTGCGAGTGAGGAATCGGCGACGATCACCACGCGACCGCCGTCACCGTGCGGCGTGACCATGGCGGCCAACGCCATCCAGCGGCGGACCGCATGCTCCTCGGCACGCAGATCGGCACGGTCGAGTTGCGCCCACGTGTCGACGACGATCGCCGCGCCGTACCCGCCCGGCGCGACCGGCTCGGCGCCCGGTGTCGCGACCACGAGCCGTGCACCGGGTTCGATCTCGTCGAGGATGGTGTCGCCTCCGCTGGTCAGCACCGGCACACCGGCGAAAGCGCGCCCCAGCTCCTCGGCGGTCCGGCGCGCACCGGTGACCGTGGCGCGCACCGAGGTGTTGCCGCACTCCGGACAGCGGAAGGAGCGCTCGGGGCGCCCGCACCATCGACAGCTCAGCCGTTGGTCGGAGTCGAGCTGCAATGGACCGTGACAGGCGCGACAGCGCGCGTGTTCGCGGCAGCGCGTGCACGCCAGCGATGGCACATAGCCGCGCCGCGGGACGCTGAACACCACCGGACGATCGGCGGCGAACGCCGACCGCGCCGCGTCGAACGCGACTTCGGGGATGCGTGCGGACCTCGCCATGGGGTCGCGGGCGATCTGGCGGTCGTCGTCGGAGATGGCCTGGACCCGTGGGCTGCGGGTGCGGACGGTCGCGCGGTCGGCGACGAGATCGTGTGCCCAGCCCGACGCCACCAGCGCCTGTGCCTCCGCGGTCCGGGCGAAACCGCCGAGCAGGAGACCACACCGTTCGTGATGGGAACGCAGCACCGCCACCTCGCGGGGATGCGGATAAGGCGCCCGCGGGTCCGACATGCTGTCGTCACCGTCATCCCAGACAACGACGAGCCCGAGATCGGCCACCGGCGCGAACACCGCGCTGCGCGTACCGATCACCAGTTGCGCCGCGCCACGACGCACGGCCAGCCACCGCCGGTAGCGAGCGGTGGGTCCGAGTCCGGCGGACAGCGCGACACCGCGGTCGCCGATCAACGGCTCTACCTCGGCCCACACGCGGTCGAGATCTCGCTGATCGGGGACGGTGAGGATGCACCCCCGTCCGGCGGCGAGGGTTGCTGCGGCGAGTTCGGCGAGACGCCGTGGCCAGTCCTCCCCCGGCAGGGCCTGCCAGACGGCACGAGGATGACCGTCGACGAGGTTCTCGACGTAGGAATCGGCGAGCGGGTACCGGTGCCAGTCGGTGAGTTCGGGGGTCTCGACGACGGCGGTCGGTTCCGGTGTCGTCTCCTTCTCGGTGCGCGCGTGCCGCGGCGGTATCGCCAGGCGCACGACATCGCCCATGGTGCCCGCGTACCGGTCGGCCACCGCGCGACACAGCGTGGCCAGCTGCGGGGTCAGGACCGGTTCGGCGGACACGACACGGTCGAGCCAGCCCAGCTTGCCGGGATGATCGCTCTTGTCGATCCGCTCGAGGAGGTATCCGTCGACGAGCCGGCCGGAGAATCGCACGCGGACGCGCACGCCGGGCTGCGCGGCCTCGTCCTGGTCGACGTCGATGAGATAGTCGAAGGGCCGATCGAGGTGCGCGAGTCCCAGAACAGGCAGAACACGGGCCACCGGCAGCTCAGCCGCCGGGACCCGTGCTCCTTTGGGTGTCAGTGAGAGTGCTTCCGCAGAGGGGCTACAGTCCCGCGGCGGCCCGCAGCTTCTCCGCGCGGTCGGTCCGCTCCCACGGCAGGTCGACGTCGGTGCGGCCGAAGTGGCCGTACGCCGCGGTGGGTGCGTAGATCGGGCGCAGCAGGTCCAGGTCGCGGATGATCGCGAGTGGACGCAGGTCGAAATTCTCCGCGATGACGCGCTCGATGACCGCGGGGTCGACCTTCTCCGTGCCGAAGGTCTCGACGAACAGGCCGACCGGGGCGGCTTTGCCGATCGCGTAGGCGACCTGCACCTCGATGCGGCTGGCCAGGCCTGCGGCCACTGCGTTCTTGGCGACCCAGCGCATCGCATAGGCCGCGCTGCGGTCGACCTTCGACGGATCCTTGCCGGAGAACGCGCCGCCGCCGTGACGGGCCATGCCACCGTAGGTGTCGACGATGATCTTGCGGCCGGTCAGACCCGCGTCACCCATCGGGCCGCCGAGGACGAACTTGCCCGTCGGGTTGACCAGCAGGCGGTAGTCGGTGGTGTCGAGGCTGGGCAGGTCGATCTCGGCGAGCACCGCGTCGACGACGTGCTTCTTGATGTCCGGGGCCAGGAGGTTGTCGAGGTCGATGTCGGCGGCGTGCTGGGTGGAGAGCACGACGGTGTCGAGGCGGACCGGGGTGTCACCGTCGTATTCGATGGTGACCTGGGTCTTGCCGTCGGGGCGCAGGTACGGCAGGGTGCCGTTCTTGCGGACCTCGGTCAGGCGGCGCGACAGGCGATGCGCCAGGGCGATCGGCACCGGCATGAGCTCGGGGGTCTCGTCGGTGGCGTAGCCGAACATCAGGCCCTGGTCACCGGCACCCTGGCTGTCGATCTCGTCCTCGGAGATGCCGCTGCGGCTCTCGTGCGAGTTGAAGACGCCGCCCGCGATGTCCGGGGACTGCGCGCCGATGGCGACGTTCACGCCGCACGATGCGCCGTCGAAGCCCTTGGTCGACGAGTCGTAACCGATCTCCAGGACCTTGTCGCGCACGATCTTCGGGATGTCGGCGTAGGCGGTGGTGGTGACCTCGCCGGCGACGTGCACCTGTCCGGTGGTCACGAGGGTCTCGACCGCGACACGCGCCTTCGGATCGTCGGTGAGGATGGCGTCGAGAATCGAGTCGCTGATCGCGTCACAGATCTTGTCGGGGTGTCCCTCGGTAACGGATTCGCTCGTGAACAGGCGTGACGAGGTGGTCATCAGATCCTCTCGAGATCTACGCGCGTCGATGGTCGCCGCGCCGCTGGCAGTGTCGGCCAGGTCCGACTGGCCGGGGGAATACATCCAACCTAATCGGTCGGTCGAGCTCCTCGACCATCAGGCACCAGTTGGCGCACTTCGTCAAGTATCCGACTCGACATGAGTGTTTTCGACCCGAAGGGCAGTGCGGTCTCGTCGCCGTTGGCGGCGAGCAACCAGCCGGTGTTGTCCTCGGTTCCGAAGGCCTTGCCATCGCCGACGGCGTTGACGACGAGCAGGTCACAGCCCTTGCGGGCGAGCTTCGCGCGACCGTGGTCGAGGACGCCGCCGGACTCGTCGCCGGTCTCGGCGGCGAAGCCGACGATCACGGTGTCGCGCGGGATCCGGCCATCGTCGCGGGCGGTGACGAGGCCGCGCAGGATGTCGGGGTTGGTCGTCAGCCGGATCGGCGCGGGGCCCTCGTCGCCCTTCTTGATCTTGGACTCGGCGACGGCGACCGGGCGGAAGTCCGCGACCGCGGCAGCCATGATCACGACGTCGGCGTCGGCCGCGCGCTTGGTCATCTCGTCGGCGAGTTGTTCGGCGGTCGAGATCCGCACGATGGAGACACCGGCCGGGTCACCCGCGCCGGACGTCGATCCCGCGACCACGGTGACACTCGCCCCGCGCTGTGCCGCGGCCCGGGCCAGCGCGAAACCCTGCTTGCCCGAACTGTGATTGCCGAGATAGCGGACCGGGTCGAGCGGCTCCCGGGTACCGCCGGCACTGATGAGCACGCGGACACCGTCGAGGTCGTACGGCAGGGCGTCGGCGCGGTCGAGGAGCAGCTCACCCAGAAGAGCGATCTCCTGCGGGTCAGGAAGACGGCCGCGACCGGAATCGGTACCTGTGAGGCGCCCCGACGCGGGGGTCATCACCACCGAGCCGTGGGCCCGGAGCGTCGCCACATTGGCCTGCGTCGCGGGGTGTTCCCACATCTCGGTGTGCATCGCCGGGACGAACAGCACCGGACATCGCACGGTCAGCAGCGACGCGGTCAGCAGATCGTCGGCGCGACCTTGGGCGGCGCGGGCCATGAGGTCGGCGGTGGCGGGGGCGATGACCACGAGGTCGGCGCCCTGCCCGAGACGGACGTGGGCGACCTCGTCGACATCGTCGAACACGGTCGTGGAGACGGGGTTGCCGCTCAGCGCCTCGAAGGTCGCCTTACCGACGAACTCCAGCGCGGCCGGGGTGGGCACGACGCGGACGTCGTGGCCGGCCTCGGTGAAGTGCCGGATCACCGAACAGACCTTGTAGGCCGCGATCCCGCCGCCGACGCCGATCAGGACGCGGCGTCGGGTTCCGATCGCAGTGCTCATCAACGGCGCCGGAGACTATTCGCCCTCGGTGTGCTCGAGAAGGTCGGAGTGGATCTCGCGCATCGCGATCGACAGCGGCTTCTCCTGGAGGCCGGGCTCGACCAGCGGGCCGACGTACTCGAGGATCCCGTCGCCGAGCTGGTTGTAGTAGTCGTTGATCTGGCGCGCGCGCTTGGCCGCGTAGATGACGAGCGCGTACTTCGACGACGCGCGGTCGAGCAGATCGTCGATCGGCGGATTCGTGATGCCCAGCGGCGTGTCGTACGCCGGTGCGTCGCTGATCTCGGAGATGTCGAAATTGGTCGGGGTGCTCACACGAACTCCTGCGTCGAGGTCTGGGTGTCGGAAAGGGCCGGTCAGGTCGCGGATGCGGCCGGCTGTTCGGGTCCGACCAGCAAGGATACCAACTGATCGGCGGCCCGGTCGACTTCGCTGTTCACGATGACGTGATCGAACTCGTCCTGGGCGGCCATTTCGGTCCGAGCGGTGGCGAGTCGGCGCTCGATCGCCTCGGGCGTCTCGGTGGCCCGGCCGGTCAGGCGGGACACGAGTTCGTCCCAGCTGGGTGGTGCGAGGAAGACGGTGACCGCCTCGGGGAGTCGGGCCACCACATTGCGCGCGCCGACCAGGTCGACCTCGACCAGAACCGGCTTACCGGCTTCCAGTGCGGCCAGGACCGGGGCGATCGGGGTGCCCGAGCGCTGCAGCCCGCCGTGGATCTCGGCCCACTCCAGGAGCTCGTCGGCGGCGATCATCCGGTCGAACTCGCCGGCCGAGACGAAGTGGTAGTCGCGGCCGTCGACTTCGCCGGGCCGCGGGTCGCGCGTCGTCGCCGACACGCTGAAGTAGACGTCGGGCACCGCGGCGCAGACCTTTGCGACCACGGTGGACTTGCCGACGGCCGAGGGGCCGACCAAAACGATCAGTCGACCCCTCGTGCGTCCGGTTCCCTCGTGGTTCGGGCGGTTGTTCACCGTCCGGTCCACGGGTTCGTCTCGCTGCCGTATTCGGTTCGGTTGCTCACGCTCAGGAGCTGAACTTCTCGAGCAGAGCCTTGCGCTGACGGTCGCCGAGACCGCGCAGGCGGCGGGTCGGGGCGATCTCGAGCTCGGTCATGATCTCCTGTGCCTTGACCTTGCCGACCTTGGGCAGGGCCTCGAGCAGGGCCGAGACCTTCATCTTGCCCAGGATCTCGTCGTTCTCGGCATCTTTGAGCACCTGCTGGAGATCGGTGCCACCGCGCTTGAGGCGCTCCTTGAGCTCCGCGCGGACACGACGAGCGGCAGCTGCCTTCTCCAACGCAGCGGCGCGCTGCTCATCGGTCAACTGGGGAAGGGCCACGGGGTTCCTCCGTCTTTCGTTCTCGAGTGGGACTGCATCGTTCGCCCTGGGGCGTCCGAGGCGCTGTTGCCGTGCGACCGCGGCTGGGTCGCCATCGCCGGCCTGTCAGCCGGGTCTGCACCCGGCCGACGCCATCAAATGTTGGCGGCGAATGCGACCGTACCGACGTGAGCAGGCATTTGCGAGTGCGACCCCCCGTTTTCGCGGCGTTTTCTCATGTTGTAGGGCAGTCGGTGCGTTCACGGGAGCACAGCACTGATTCACTGTTCCCGTCGTCGTCCTGACTACGCGTTTTCCGGTGTTCTCGCAGGTCAGCAGGTCGGCTGGAGAGGGCTGGGTCGATAACGCGACGAAAGACCTGCATTGTGCCCATGCACCAGGTGATACGCGTGTGACGCCAGAGGTGTGACGGAATCTGTGCGAAATCCGCGACGCTCCGCGCGTGTCGCAGGACGATCGATCCTCGACCGGACCGTCAGCCCAGTGCGGCCTCGACCTCGTCGCGGGTTCGGACGAACGCCTCCCGCAGCGCGGTCGGGTCCGGCCCGGCGCGGAGCACACCGCGGGAGCTGGCGGGCAGCAGCCATGCGGGGTCGGCCCCGTCGAACACGATCGGCAGGTCCGCGGGAGTGGCCCCCTGCGCGCCCAGGCCGGGGGCCAGGATCGGGCCCCGGAGGTCCGCGAGACCCAGACCGTGCTCACGCGTGGCCCCGACGACCAGACCGACCGTGGCCGTGCCGTCGGCGTTCTCGGCCGCGGCGGCGTCGACGATCGACTGCGCGACCGTCCGTTCGCCCGCCCGGGCCCGCTGGATGTCGGCGCCCTCGGGGTTCGACGTCCGCGCCAGCACGAAGACCCCCCGCTCCCCGTGGCGTGCGAGATCGAGGGCCGGGCGCAGGGCTTCGTACCCCAGATAGGGAGAGGCGGTCACCGAGTCGGCACACAGCGGCGACGACTCGGACAGCCAGGCCTGCGCGTACGCGGCCATCGTCGATCCGATGTCCCCGCGTTTGGCGTCGGCGATGACGAGCGCCCCGGCCTCTCGGCAGGCGGCGACGACGCGTTCGAGGACGGCGAAACCAGCCGCCCCGAACGGCTCGAAGAACGCCACCTGGGGCTTGACGACGGCCGCCACCGGGGCCAGCGCCTCGACGCAGAGATCGGCGAACGCCGACAGCCCGTCGACGTCCACCGACAGACCCCACTCGTCGAGCAGCGCCGCGTGTGGATCGATCCCCGCGCACAGACGCCCGCGTTCGGCGACCGCGCGGGCGTAGCGGCCCCCGAAACCGGGGCCGCCCGAATCGAAGTCGTCGATACCGGACGTGTCCGTCACGACCGCCCGGCCAGGTCGGCGTGGCGATTCTGCAGCGAACGCACGCCGATGTCACCGGTCATCGCGGCCTCGATGCCCTGCACGGCGGCCGAGGCACCCTGCACAGTGGTGATACACGGGATGTTCACCGACACCGCGGCGCTGCGGATCTCGTAGCCGTCGACGCGCGGGCCCGAGTTGCCGTACGGGGTGTTGATGACCATGGTCACCTCGCCGGCGCGGATGATGTCGACGATGGTGCGTTGCCCCTCGGCGGCCTCGAAGTGCTTGCGCACCGTCTCGCATT
This sequence comes from Gordonia sp. KTR9, assembly GCF_000143885.2. Classification (NCBI taxonomy): domain Bacteria; kingdom Bacillati; phylum Actinomycetota; class Actinomycetes; order Mycobacteriales; family Gordoniaceae; genus Gordonia; species Gordonia sp. KTR9. The sequence goes on along the minus strand of NC_018581.1, from coordinate 2,568,765 downwards.
TGATCCCGTTGCGGCGCAGCACGTCCGCGGTGCCCTCGGTGGCCAGGATCTCGAATCCAAGGTCGGCGAGGTGTTTGACCGGGAAGATCAGCGCCCGCTTGTCCTTGTTGGCCACCGACACGAAGATCTTGCCGCTGGTGGGCAGCGATCCGTAGGCGGCGGTCTGCGACTTGGCGAACGCGCGCCCGAAGTCCGCGTCGATGCCCATGACCTCACCGGTCGACTTCATCTCCGGGCTCAGCAGGTTGTCGACCCCGCTGCCGTCGTGACGCCGGAACCGGTTGAACGGGAGGACCGCCTCCTTCACCGAGATCGGTGCCGTCGCCGGGGCCTCTCCGCCGTCGCCGGTGGCGGGCAGGATGCCCTGCTCCCGCAGGTCGGCGATGGACGCACCGAGCATGACGCGCGCGCACGCCTTCGCCAGCGGCACGGCGGTCGCCTTGGAGACGAACGGGACCGTCCGGCTTGCGCGGGGGTTGGCCTCGAGCACGTACAGGACGTCGTCCTTGAGCGCGTACTGGACGTTGAGGAGTCCCTTCACGCCGATCCCCTTGGCCAGGGCCTCGGTCGAGGTCCGCACCATCTCGAGGTCCGCTCGTCCGAGGGTCACCGGCGGCAGCGCACACGCGGAGTCACCGGAGTGGATACCGGCCTCCTCGATGTGCTCCATCACGCCGCCGATGTAGACCTCGTCACCGTCGCACAGGGCGTCGACGTCGATCTCGATCGCGTCCTCGAGGAACCGGTCGACCAGCACCGGGTGGTCCGGGGTCAGCTCGGTCGCGCGAGAGATGTAGTCCTCCAGCGACTTCTCGTCGTAGACGATCTCCATGCCGCGACCACCGAGGACATACGACGGCCGGACGAGCACCGGGTAGCCGATCCGGGCGGCGGTGTCCCGGGCCTCGTCGAAGCTCGTCGCGGTTCCGAATGCCGGAGCCGGCAGACCGGCCGCGGTCAGCACCCTGCCGAACTCACCACGGTCCTCGGCGAGGTCGATGGCGGCCGGGCTGGTGCCGACGATCGGCACGCCGGCCTCCTCGAGACGGTGCGCGAGGCCGAGGGGGGTCTGGCCGCCGAGTTGCACGATCACACCTTCGACGGTGCCCGACTGCGATTCGGCGTGGTAGACCTCGAGCACGTCCTCGAAGGTCAGCGGCTCGAAGTAGAGGCGATCGGCGGTGTCGTAGTCCGTGGACACCGTTTCCGGGTTGCAGTTGACCATGACGGTCTCGTATCCGGCGTCCGACAGCGTGAGCGCGGCGTGCACACAGGAGTAGTCGAACTCGATGCCCTGCCCGATGCGGTTGGGGCCCGACCCGAGGATCAGCACCTTGGGCCGGTCGGTCTGCGGGGCGATCTCGCTGGTCGCCCCGGGATCGAGCTCGTAGCTCGAGTAGTGGTACGGCGTCTTCGCCTCGAACTCGGCGGCGCAGGTGTCCACGGTCTTGTAGACGGGGCGCACGCCCAGCTCGATCCGCCGTGCGCGAACGGCCGCCTCGTCGGCGAAATCCGGTCGCAGAGCGGCGATCTGACGGTCGGAGAAGCCGGTGGACTTGGCTTCGCGCAGCAACGCCTCGTCCAGTGTGTCGGCGTCGCGGATCTCCGCACCGAGCGCGGCGATCCCGCCGATCTCGGCGAGGAACCACGGATCGATCGCGGTGGCCTCGTAGAGGTCCTCGATCGTCGCGCCGGCCTCGAAGGCGAGCATCAGCTTGTACAGCCGCCCGTCCCGGGGCGTCTTGATGTCCTCGAGCAGCGCGGGCAGGTCGACGGTCGCCGGGTCGGGACGGTTGGGCTCGGCCCAGAAGCCACCGGCCTTGGTCTCCAGTGACCGCATGACCTTGCCCAGGGCCTCGGCGAAGCTTCGGCCGAGGCTCATGGCCTCGCCGACCGACTTCATCGTCGTGGTGAGGGTGTCGTCGGCGCCCGGGAACTTCTCGAACGCGAACCGGGGCGCCTTGACCACGACGTAGTCGAGGGTGGGCTCGAAGCAGGCCGGGGTCTCCTTGGTGATGTCGTTGACGATCTCGTCGAGGCTGTAGCCGATCGCGAGTTTCGCGGCGATCTTGGCGATCGGGAAGCCGGTGGCCTTCGACGCCAGTGCCGACGACCGCGACACCCGCGGGTTCATCTCGATGACGACGAGGCGACCGTCGCGCGGGTCCTGCGCGAACTGGATGTTGCAGCCGCCGGTGTCGACGCCGACCTCGCGGAGGATGTCGATCGAGAGGTCCCGCATGATCTGGTACTCGCGGTCGGTGAGCGTCATCGCCGGGGCGACCGTCACCGAGTCGCCGGTGTGGACGCCGACCGGGTCCAGGTTCTCGATCGAGCAGACGACGACCACGTTGTCGCGGTTGTCGCGCATGAGCTCGAGTTCGTATTCCTTCCACCCGAGGATCGATTCCTCGATGAGGACGTTCGCGGTGGGCGAGGCGGCGAGGCCGCCTCCGGCGATCCGGTCGAGGTCCTTGTCGTCGTAGGCCATACCCGAGCCGAGTCCGCCCATGGTGAACGACGGGCGCACGACGACCGGGAAACCGAGTTCGGCGACGGTGTCGCGGACCTCGTCCATCGTGTGGCACACGCGCGACCGCGCGCTCTCGCCGCCGACCTTCTCGACGATGTCCTTGAACATCTGCCGGTCCTCGCCGCGCTGGATGGCGTCGAAGTCGGCACCGATCAGCTCGATGCCGTACTTCTCCAGCGAGCCGCGATCATGCAGGGCGACCGCGGTGTTCAGCGCCGTCTGACCGCCGAGGGTCGCGAGGACGGCGTCGATCGGATGTCCCGCGTCGCGCTCGGCCTCGATCACCTTCTCCACGTACTCGGCCGTGATCGGCTCGATGTAGGTGGCGTCGGCGAACTCCGGATCGGTCATGATCGTGGCCGGGTTGGAGTTCACCAGGCTGACCCGCAGGCCCTCGGCCTTGAGCACTCGACACGCCTGGGTGCCGGAGTAGTCGAATTCGCAGGCCTGGCCGATGACGATCGGTCCGGAGCCGATGACCAGGACGTGGTTGATGTCTTCGCGGCGCGGCATCAGGCACTCGCTCCTTGCTCACGGTCGCCCTCGAGCAGGGTGACGAACTTGTCGAACAGATACGCGGCGTCGTGGGGTCCGGCGGCCGCCTCCGGGTGGTACTGCACGGAGTAGGCGCGGCCGGAGAGCAACTCGACGCCCTCCACCGTGCCGTCGTTGGCGCAGACGTGGCTGACGCGCGCGCGGCCGAAGTCGGAGTCGAACTCCTCCCCCGCCTCGCCCTCGAGCGCGAAACCGTGGTTCTGCGAGGTGATCGACACCTTGCCGGTGGCGTGGTCGACGACCGGGATGTTGATGCCCCGGTGCCCGAACTTCATCTTGTACGTCGAGCGGCCGAGTGCGCGGCCCAGGATCTGGTTGCCGAAGCAGATGCCGAACAGCGGGATGTCCCGGCCGAGAACCCCGCGGGTGAGTTCGACGATGTCGTCGGCGGTGGCCGGGTCGCCGGGACCGTTGGAGAGGAACACCCCGTCCGGCTTGAGGTCGGCGATGGCGTCGAGCGCGACGGTCGCCGGCAGCACGTGGGTGCGGACGCCGCGTTCGGCGAACATCCGCGGTGTGTTGGTCTTGATCCCCAGATCGATCGCGGCCACCGTGAAACGGTGCTGGTCGAGGGGTTCGACGACGTAACCGCTGTCGGTGGTCACCTCGTCGGCCAGCCGGGCGCCCTTCATGTCCGGCTGGTTGCGCACGCGGGAGACGAGTTCGTCGGTGTCGGCGAGCGCCGGGCCGGAGAAGATCCCGGCCTTCATCGACCCGTGGTCGCGGAGGATGCGCACCACGGTGCGGGTGTCGATGCCGCCGATCCCGACGATGCCCTGGCGGTCCAGTTCCTCCTCGAGGGAGGTCGTCGCGCGCCAGTTGGAGACGCGTCGGGTGGGGTTGCGCACGGCGTATCCCGCCACCCAGATCTTGCCCGAGTCACCGTCGACGCCGGTGCTCCCGGCGCTGCCCGTGCTCTCGCCGTCCTCGGTGTTCCAGCCGGTGTTGCCGATCTGCGGCGCGGTGGCCACCACGATCTGCCGGTGGTAGCTCGGATCGGTCAGGGTTTCCTGATAGCCGGTCATCGCGGTGCAGAACACCGCCTCGCCAAGGGTCTCGCCGACTGCGCCGTAGCTCCGGCCGGTGAACACCTGGCCGTTCTCCAGCACCAAGACCGCTGTGTTCATTCCTGTGCCCCTTGTCCACTGTCATGCGTCCCGGCGAAGGCGTTCACCCAGCCGGGGTAGATCGTTTTGTCGTCGGCGCGCAGCCCGGAGTCGATCTCGGTGCCGCTGGGCAGGACCCAGCGGATGGCGAGGACCCCGTCGGCGGTCATCACCTTGCCGGCGATACCGCGCTCCGTCCGGACCGCGGTGATCGACTCGCGCGGGATCCAGATGTCGCTCGCGCCCTGACGTGCGATGAGGATGCCCGTCTCGAATTCGGTCAGCACCGACGACGCGCGGTCACCGAGGTCACCGACGGTCACCCGGTTCTGCCAGCTCGGCGCCATGGTGCTGCCGAGGTAGAGGCCGGTGTCTGGACCTCTGAGCACGGCGCCCGGGTCTGCGGGTGTCACCGGGAGTGCACCGATCGCGTCCGCCTGCGCCGCGGTCTTCTTCTGATTCCCGGTGGCCAGCAGGTAGAACACCGAGACCACGCCGATGGCGAGCAAGGCGACGACGCCGATGAACCACGCGTTGAACACGATTTTGCCGTATCCGAGCACCGAGGCGATCACCGAGGCGATCACCAGCACCGCGAGGATCGCCGGCACCACCCCACGCCTGGAGATCGCGGTCATCGGGTCACCTCACCGTCGTGGGCGGTCACGACGCCGCGCAGCACGGTCGCGGTGATCGTGGCGGGCATGGTCATGGCCTCGAACGGGGTGTTGGCCGACAGGCTCGCCAGGTCGGGACCGTGCACCACCCAGGACGTTTCGGGATCGACGACGGTCAGGTTCGCCGGCTCGCCAACCTCGATCGGACGGCCCTGATCGGTGAGTTCGACGATCTGCGCGGGCCGCTCGCTCATGACGCGCGCGACGCCGCGCCAGTCGAGGAGGCCGGGCTTCACGAGGGTCTCGACGATGATGGGCAGCGCGGTCTGCAGGCCGAGCATCCCGGGCTTGGCCTGGGCGAACTCGCAGCACTTCTCCTGCGCGGCATGCGGGGCGTGGTCGGTGGCCACACAGTCGACGATCCCCTCGGCCAGCGCCTGCCGCAATGCCGTCTTGTCGCGGACCTCGCGCAGCGGTGGATTGACCTTGTTCACCGGGTCGTAGGTGTGGAGAACCGAGTCGTCGAGCAACAGGTGGTGTGGCGTCACCTCGGCGGTGATCGCGATCCCCTGGTCCTTGGCCCAGCGCAGCAGTTCGACGGTGCCCTCGGTGGAGGCGTGGCAGATGTGGATCCGGGCGCCGGCGTCGCGCGCGAGGAGGGCGTCGCGGATGACGATGGACTCCTCGGCGGCGCGGGGCCAGCCCGCCAGGCCCAGGCGTGAGGCCGTCGGCCCCTCGTTGGCGACGGCACCGACGGTCAGCCGCGGCTCCTCGGCGTGCTGGGCGATGAGGACGCCGAGACCGGTCGAGTACTCCAGCGCGCGACGCATCAGGAGCGGGTCGTCGACGCACTTGCCGTCGTCGCTGAACATCCGGACGCCGGCGGCACCGGCGGCCATCATGCCCATCTCGGCGAGTTGCTTGCCGGCGAGACCGACGGTGACCGCGCCGACCGGGTACACGTCGACGAGTCCGACCTCGCGCCCGGACCGCCACACGTTGTCGGTGACGGTCGAGTTGTCGGCAACCGGACTGGTGTTGGCCATCGCGAAGACCGCGGTGTAACCGCCCAGCGCCGCGGCCGCCGAGCCCGAGCGGATCGTCTCGGTGTCCTCACGACCCGGTTCACGCAGGTGGGTGTGGAGGTCGACGAACCCGGGCAGCAGCACGCCACCCCTGCCGTCGATCGTCTCGGTGCCCTCGGGAGCGGTGACCGCCGAGCCCATCTCGCTGATGACGCCGTCGACGACGAGGACATCGATCGGGTCTCCCTCGCCATACGGGCGGACGGCACTGATGACGACGGACCCGGTCTGCGGTACGGATCCGGTGGAGGCGCTCACTGTCCAACTCCTGCAATGGTGTCGAGGGGGGTCATAGGTGGGCTCCTGCGGAATCCGAACCGACGAGCAGGCGGAAGAGAACCGCCATCCGGACGTGCACACCGTTGCGGACCTGTTCGAGAACGGTGGCCTTGGGCGAATCGGCCACCGAGTAGCCGATCTCCATGCCGCGCAGCATCGGCCCGGGATGCAGGACCACCGCGTCGTCGTGCAGCAGTCCCAGGCGGCGGTCGTTCAGCCCGAATCGGACCGAGTACTCGCGGGCACTCGGGAAGAACCCGCCGTTCATGCGTTCGGCCTGGACCCGGAGCATCATCACCGCGTCGACGGCGGGGAGTTCGGCGTCGAGGCTTCCCGAGACGCTCACCGGCCACTCGTCGACGCCGACCGGCAACAGCGTCGGGGGCGCCACCAGGACGACCTCGGCGCCGAGCGTCGACAGCAGATGGGCGTTCGACCGCGCGACACGGGAATGGATGATGTCGCCCACGATCGCGATGCGCCTGCCCTCGAGCGACCCGAGGCGCTGGCGGAGCGTCAGCGCGTCGAGCAGCGCCTGGGTGGGATGCTCGTGTGTCCCGTCACCGGCGTTGATCACCGCGGGGCCGTCGCCGTCCGGCGTCGTCGTCCAGTCGGCGATCTGGGCCGGCGCACCCGAGGCCGGGTGCCGGACGATCAGCGCGTCGGCGCCGGCCGCGTGCAGGGTCTTGGCCGTGTCGCGCAGCGATTCCCCTTTGCCCGCAGAGGAACTCGAGGCACTGACGTTGATGACGTCGGCGCTCATCCACTTGCCCGCGACCTCGAAGGAGACCCTGGTGCGGGTGGAGTTCTCGTAGAACACGGTCATCACCGTGCGCCCGCGCAGCGTCGGCAGCTTACGAACCTCGCGCCCGGTGAGGGCCTGTTCGAAACGTTCGGCGTCGTCGAGGAGGGCGGTGGCGTCGTCGCGGCTGAGGTCTTGGGCCGACAGCAGGTGCCGCATCACGAATCACTTTCTGCTGCAGCCGAACTCGACGCCGACCCGAGGACGACCTCGTCGATGCCGTCGTGCTCGACGAGGTGCACCGAGACCTGCTCGTCGCGGGCGGTCGGGATGTTCTTGCCGACATAGTCTGCGCGCAACGGGAGTTCGCGATGGCCGCGGTCGACGAGGACCGCGAGTTGAACGGCCGCGGGACGACCGAGATCACGCAGCGCGTCGAGCGCCGCGCGCACCGTCCGCCCGGAGTAGAGGACGTCGTCGACGAGGATCACGATCGCGTTGTCGACGCCGCCGGCCGGCACCATCGTCCGCTCGAGCGGACGGTGCGGCTTACCGCGCAGATCGTCGCGGTACAGCGTGATGTCGAGGTAACCCACCGGTACGTCGACGCCCGCGAACTCACCGATCTTGCCACCCAGCCGGGTGGCGAGAGATGTTCCGCGAGTGGGGATTCCGATGAGAACGACGCGGGGTGCGTCGGGCGAGTCCAGAGCAGTCTTCTCGATGACCTGGTGTGCGACACGGGCAATCGTGCGCGACACGTCAGCGGCATCGAGCAGCACCCTGGGAGCGGGGCTGGCCACAGCCGACCTCCTTCTCCGCCTCTCGGGACGGATCGTTAAAGGATGTCTGTCTCGCGACACTCTACACCGGGCGGCGACGCGGACGAATTCCCGCGACCTACGCCACACCCGGTGCGGATCAGTTCGGCTCCGGCCGTCCGGGTGCGGCACCACCGGGCTCGGCGGACGCGGCCGCGCGGACCTGCGGAGCGAGTTCGGCGATCTTGGCCAGCACCCCGTTGACGAAGGCCGGCGAGTCGTCGGTGGACAGTTCCTTGGCGAGCTCCACCGCCTCGTCGACGACCACGATCGTGTCGACGTCGAGAGAGTTGAACAGCTCCCAGGTCGCCAGGCGCATGATCGCGCGGTCGACCGCCGGGAGTCGTTCGAGGGTCCAGTCCCGCAGGTACGAGGAGATGACCGCGTCGACCTGCGCCTGATCGTCGGCGAGGCCTTGGATCACGGTCGCGGTGTAGTCGTGGATCGAGCCGACGCTCTCGTCGGATCGGACGTACTCGCGGCGTTCGGCGACGAGCTGCGCGGGACTGACTCCCTTGGCCTCCGCTTCGAAGAGCAGGTCCACCGCGCGGCGCCGCGCCTTGTGTCGGGTTCCGGGTTGTTTCACAGGTCAGGAGTTGACGCGGCCGAGATAGCTGCCGTCGCGCGAGTCGACCTTGAGCTTGTCACCGGTGTTGATGAACAGCGGCACCTGGATCTCGGCGCCGGTCTCGAGGGTGGCCGGCTTGGTGCCGCCGGTCGAGCGGTCGCCCTGGAGTCCGGGATCGGTCTGGGCGACGATCAGCTCGACGGTGACCGGGAGCTCGACGAACAGCGGGTTGCCCTCGTTCAGCGACACCTGCACGGTCATGTTCTCCAGCAGGAAGCGCGCACCGTCGCCGACGGTGGCCGGCGGCAGTGAGAACTGCTCGTAGTCCTGCGAGTCCATGAACACGTAGTCGGTGCCGTCGTTGTAGAGGAAGGTCATGTCACGACGGTCGACGGTGGCGGTCTCGACCTTGACGCCGGCGTTGAAGGTCTTGTCGACGGTCTTGCCGCTCAGCACGTTCTTGATCTTGGTACGCACGAACGCAGGCCCCTTGCCCGGCTTGACGTGCTGGAACTCCATGATCTGCCAGAGCTGGTCGTCCATGCGCAGCACGAGGCCGTTCTTGAAGTCGGCGGTGGATGCCATGTGGTATTCGTTCCCTTGCAGTCAGATGACGGTGAATGTCTTGTCGGTGGCGGTCAGCAGGTCGGGGTCGCCGTCGGTGACCACCAGAGTGTCCTCGATCCGGACCCCGCCCCATCCGGGCAGGTAGACACCGGGCTCCACGGTGACCGCAGCACCGCATGGCAGTGTACCCGCCGCGAGTTTGCCGATTCCCGGCGCTTCGTGGATCTGCAACCCCACCCCGTGGCCGAGACCGTGCACGTAGTGCTCGCCGTGTCCGGCGTCGTCGATCACGTCCCGGGCCGCCGCGTCGACCGCCCGGAGGTCGGCGCCGGGCGTCAGCGCCGCCCGGCCCGCGGTCTGCGCGGTCGCGACGAGCTCGTAGAGGTCTCGCTGCCACGACGCGGCGCGCCTGAGGACGAAGGTCCGCGTCATGTCCGAGTGATACCCGCCGACGACCGACCCGAAGTCGATCTTGACGAGATCGCCGTCGGCGAGGGCGGTGTGGGTGGGCCGGTGGTGAGGGATCGCCGAGTGCGCGCCGGCCGCCACGATCGTCTCGAAGGCGATGCCGTCGGCCCCGAGCCGATACATCTCCCACTCGAGGGCACGTGCGACCTGACGTTCGGTCGTCCCGGCCCGCAGCACGCCGTCGGCGACGATCTGCGCCAGGGCGGCGTCGCCGATCGCGCACGCCGCCCGCAGCAGTTCGATCTCCCCCGGGTCCTTGACCGCGCGCAGGTTCTGCACGACCCCGGACATGCCGACCAGCTCGACCCCGGAGTCCCCGACGGCGGTGGACAGCGCCTGATGCCCGGCCACCGTCTCGGTGTCGGACTCGAAGCCGACGCGACCCGCCCCGGCGGTCCGTGCGTGGTCGACGAGCGCACGGACCACCGCGCGTTCGATGATCGGTTCGACGTCGGGCACCTGTTCGGCGACCTGGGTGAGGTAGCGGCCGTCGGTGGCGATCCGATCGCCCGCGGGATCGTCGACGTCGATCAGCACAGCGGCATTCGAGCCGGTGAAACCGGTCAGATAGCGGACGTTGACGAGGTCGGAGACGACGAGGAACGAGACCGGGTCGGCTGCGGATCGCAGCTCGGTACGCAACCGGTCGCGGCGGCCACCGGTGTCATGGATGATCGGCACCCCCGCCACGCTACGGCGGGCGTCCGAACCGCGCGAACCCGACCACTTCGACCAGGTGTGTCCGCTGTCACGCGACCCGTGCGTAAGATGACGCGCATGTCTTCGTGGTTGGTGCGCGGTCTGACGATGACCGCAGTTCACGTCCTCGCCCGCGTGTTGCTCGGGTTCGCAGTGGTCCAGGCGCCGCTGAACTCGACCGTCTGGCGCACCATCGCGATCGCCGCCGTCGTCCTCATCGCCCTGGTGTGGGGTGGCTACGACGGTATCCGCGACGCCCGCGCGAACCCGGATCCCGACGACTACGAGGACCTCACCGTGCGCTGGCTGCAGGCCGGCGTCCTGGCGGGTGTCCTCGCCGGGCTGATCTCCTGGATCCTCGGCACGGTCGTCCTCGCCGGCATCGGGCAGGCCAGCCTGTTCGTCGAACTCATCGCCGGTGCGTCGTTCACCGCACTGCTCGTCTTCGTCCCGGCCTTCGTCGGCGCGGCGATCGGCCGGTTCCTCGTCCGGCGCGACCAGAACAAGAACGCCGCCGACGACGACTGGTCGGTCCACGAGGACGATTCACCCCGCCACGAGGACGGCACCCCCACCGACGCGGACGCGCCGACCCAGCGCATTCGCTGAGGCGGCACCGGTCGTGACCGCCGGCTGACGGCACCGGGTCCTAGAGCAGTACCGAGGTGCTCTTCGACGCCGGTCCGCCGGCCACCGCGGAGTAGGCGGCCGCGATCAGCCCGGGGTCCGGCCCTTCGAGTCGGCCGGGCTTGGCCAGCCCGTCCAGGACCACGAAGCGCAACACACCCGAGCGGTTCTTCTTGTCCCCCGCCATGCCCTGCAGGAGATCGGCGAACGCATCCGGGTCATAGGTCGTGGGGAGCCCCACGAGATCAAGGATCGCCTTGTGCCGATCCGCCGTGGCGTCGTCGAGGCGCCCCGCCAGGCGGGAGAGCTCGGCGGCGAACACGAGGCCCACCGACACCGCCGCGCCATGACGCCAGCGGTAGCGCTCACGGCGCTCGATCGCATGTCCCAGGGTGTGGCCGTAGTTGAGGATCTCGCGCAGCGACGACTCCTTGAGGTCGGCCGAGACCACGTCCGCCTTGACCTGGACCGAGCGGCGGATGAGCTCTGGGAGCACCCCCGACGTCGGGTCGAGGGCGGCCTCGGGATCGGCCTCGATGATGTCGAGGATCGTGGGATCGGCGATGAAGCCGGTCTTGATGACCTCCGCGAGCCCGGCGACGATCTCGTTGCGCGGGACGGTCTCCAGGGTGCCGATGTCGATCAGCACGGCGTCGGGTTCGTGGAACGACCCGACGAGGTTCTTGCCCGCCTCGGTGTTGATGCCGGTCTTGCCGCCTACGGCGGCGTCGACCATCGCCAGCAGTGTGGTCGGGATGTGGATGACCCCGATGCCACGCATCCAGGTGGCCGCGACGAACCCGGCGAGATCGGTGGCGGCTCCGCCGCCGAGGCTGATCACCTTGTCGTTGCGCTTGAGGCCGATCCGGCCGAACACCTCCCAGCAGAAGGACGCGACGGAGAGGTCCTTGCCGTCCTCGGCGTCCGGGATCTCGATCCGATGGGCGTCGAACCCCTTCTCCGCCAGGAACTCTCGAACCTGCTCGGCTGTTTTGGCCAGCGGCGGCTGGTACAGGATCGCGATGCGGTCGGCACCCTGTGCAGCTGCGGCCACCTCGCCGAGGAGTCCCCGGCCGATGATCACGTCGTAGGGCGCGCCGGCGTTGACGCGGATGGCCACCGGTTCGGTCCCTGCGGGTTCGTTCCCGGCCTGATCGTTCCCGGGCTGATCGTTCCCGGGCTGTTCATTCACTGACATTCTCGGCTTCCTCACATCAGTTCGCGGGCGAGTCGGACGACGACGGCATCGGCCACGGTGTCGGGGTCGGCGTCGGCATCGACGTCGAAGGTGCACATCGCCTCGTAGGTGGCCGTCCGTTCGGCGAGAAGTTCGGCGTACCGGGCGGCAGGGTCCGCCGACGCCAGGAGCGGGCGATCGGTCCCGGAGACGCGCTCGTATCCGCGCTCGGGCGAGACCCGAAGGTATACAACGCGATGATCGGTCAGGGCCTCCCGGACACCGGCGGTGGTGACCGCTCCGCCGCCGAGCGACACCACGCCACCATGGTTGTCCAGGACGTCGGTGACGACGTTCTCCTCGATCGTCCGGAACGCCTCGACGCCATCGGACACGAAGATCTCCGGGATGCTGCGCCCGGTCCGTCGGACGAGCTCGACATCGGTGTCGATGAAGTCGACGCCGAGCCGATCGGCGAGCACGCGCCCGACCGTGGACTTCCCGGCCCCCATGAAGCCGATCAGCACGGCCGCCGGACGACGACCCGTCGTCGTACGCGTCGGGGTCGGGGGCGGGGTCGGCGGTACCGGGGGCTGGGTCATGCCCGGGGCGGGCGCGCGTCGACGGCAGCCCGATAGGCGGCGAGATTCGCGGCGGTCTCGGTGACCGAGTCCCCGCCGAACTTCTCCAGCGCGGCCTGGGCCACGACGAGTGCGACCATCGCCTCGGCGACCACACCCGCCGCGGGCACGGCGCAGACGTCGGAACGCTGATGGATCGCGCTGGCCGTCTCCCCCGTCGACATGTCGATCGTCGACAGTGCGCGCGGCACCGTCGAGATCGGCTTCATGGCGATGCGTACGCGGAGATCCTCGCCGTTGGTCATGCCGCCCTCGAGCCCGCCGGCACGGTTGGTCGAGCGCAGCACACCGTCGGCGCCGGGCACCATCTCGTCATGGGCCTCGCTGCCACGGCGGCGGGCGGTGGTGAAGCCGTCGCCGACCTCGACGCCCTTGATGGCCTGGATGCCCATCAGCGCGGCCGCCAGCCTGGCGTCCAGGCGGGTCTCACCGCTCACGTGCGAACCGAGGCCGACCGGCACTCCGGTCGCGACGATCTCGACCACGCCGCCGAGGGTGTCGCCGTCCTTCTTCGCCGCCTCGATCTCGGCGATCATCGACTTCTCGGCGTCGGAGTCGAAGGCGCGGACCGGACTGGCGTCGATGGCCTCGAGGTCGGAGATGCGCGGTGGCGGACCGACATACGGATCGCTCGCGCCGATCGAGATGACGTGGGAGACGATGTCGATGCCGAGCACCTGACGGAGGAAGTTACGGGCGACGGTGCCGGCCGCGACGCGTGCCGCGGTCTCCCGAGCGCTGGCGCGTTCGAGCACCGGGCGGGCGTCGTCGAAGCCGTACTTGAGCATGCCCGAGTAGTCGGCGTGGCCGGGCCGGGGACGGGTCAGCGGTGCGTTGCGGGCGCTGCCCTCGAGTTCGGCGGCGTCCACGGGGTCGGCTGCCATCACCGTCTCCCACTTGGGCCACTCGGTGTTGCCGATCTCGATGGCGACCGGGCCGCCCATGGTCTGGCCGTGGCGGACCCCGCCGAGCACAGTCACCTTGTCGGCCTCGAACTTCATCCGAGCACCGCGGCCGTAGCCGAGTCGGCGGCGAGCCAGTTGCTCGCCGATGTCGGACGAGGTGACCTCGACACCGGCCACCATGCCCTCGACGATGGCGACCAGGGCGGGACCGTGGGATTCTCCGGCAGTTATCCAGCGCAACACAGTGGACGATTGTTCCATGCTCCCGCGCCCCGTCCGACGGCGGCGCCGCCGAACCACGGGTAGCTCCTGTCACAGCAGACCGGCGACGACGATCGTCGCGGCGACGAGCGCCGGCCCGTGCGGATGCGCACCCGTACCGGAGGGGTCCCGCCGACCCATCCGGTCGGTGACCACCGTGCCCGCCGCGATGAGCGAGGCGAGCGCCACCACGAGAAGCGCGGCATCCCAGCGCAGGGCCAGCGCGCCGCAGGCCGCGGCGAGCTTGACGTCTCCGCCGCCGCACCATCGCATGCCGTACGCGAACGCGTACGGGGTCGCCGCCGTCAGTGCGGCCACCGCCGACCCCGGATGCACCATGCACGCGCCCATCGCGCCGCAGATGCCCGGCCAGACGAGCACGTTCGGGATCCGGTGGGTGTCGGCATCGGTCACGGCGATGACCGACAGCCACAGCAGGATCACGCACTCGCCCATGGGCCGAGCATGTCGCGACATCAGCGCCTTGCGGCCGGTCGGTTCACAAGCCCCACATCCTGTGGACGGTCTCGGAACGACCAGGCGTCAGTCTGCGCTCAGGGCCTCGATCATCGCCTCGCGGGGCGCGGGGAGCCCGGTGAACAGCTCGACCTGCCGGAAGGCCTGGTTGACGAGCATGACCAGACCGCCGACGACGGTTCCGCCGGCCGCGTCGACCGCGGTCGCGAGAGGCGTCGGCCAGGGGTCGTAGATCACGTCCACGACCTTGCGCGCCCGCGCCACCGCCGATGTCAGGCAGGCGGCCGCCTGGGCGGGCACGGTCGACACGACGACCGCGGAGTCGCGGCACCGGCGGTCGAGGGCCTCGCCGGGTTCGAAGGGCAGGATGTCGCCGCTCATCCCCAACCGTTCACAGAGGTCGAGGACGGGTACGGCGCGCCCGGCGTCTCGAGCGACGACCACGACGTCGGTGACGCCGACGTCGTCGAGCGCCATGATCGTCGGCAGTGCGGTTCCGCCTGCCCCGACGACCACGGCGAGAGGTGTTGTCCCGGAGGCGATGTCGGTACCGATCGCGAGATCGCCGAGGGCACCCGACATACCGTCGATGTCTGTGCAGTCGGCGCGCCATCCGGACGGGACCCGGACGAGGGTGTTGGCCGACCCGACCAACTCCGCGCGCTCGGTGCGTTCGGTGGCGAAGTCGAGAGCCGCGCGCTTGTTCGGCATGGTCACCGAGAACCCGATGAAGTCGGCGTCGGCACGGGAGACGATCCCCGGCAGTCGCTCGGCGGTGCACTCGATCCGGTCGTACCGCCAATCGGCGAGCCCCAGCGCCCGGTAGGCGGCGAGATGGACTCGCGGTGACCGCGAATGGGTGATCGGCGAACCCAGGACCGCGGCCCGGCGGTGATCGCCGTGCGGGGAACGGACGTCGGCGGGCACGGTGTTCACGGCGGGTCCGCTGGTCACTGACTACATCCCGTGGCCACCAGCTTGTTGCGGCAGGCGACCTCGCGATTGCGCTTGTGGTCTTCGAAGGTGTTGGCGAACAACGTGGTCCCGGCGGTGTCGACGGTGACGAAGTACAGCCAGCCCCCCGGGGCGGGGTCGAGCATCGCCTCGAGAGCCGGTACGCCCACCGCCGCGATCGGTGTCGGCGGCAACCCCTTGTAGCGGTAGGTGTTCCATTCGTTGTCGTTCTTGTACGCCTCGCCGTGCACATCGATGTTCGTGATGTCGGCGGTGTAGTTCTGCGTCGAGTCCATCTGCAGCAGCTGGTCGCGGTCGAGGCGGTTGCGGATGACCCGCGCGACCTTCGGCGCGTCCTCGACGTGGCGGACCTCACGCTCCACGATCGACGCCGCGATCAGCGTCTCGTACGGCTCGAGCCCGGAGTTGTTGCGGTCCAGCAGTCCCCACTGCTCGAACATCGACCCGCTCTGGGAGATCATCTCCCGCAGGATCTGCGTGGCGGTGTGATCGGGTTCCACGCGCTCCCAGGTGGTCGGTGCGATCAGCCCCTCGATCCGACGGTGATCGCCTGTCATCCCGGCGACGTTCTGGCGGGCCCATTCGGGTACGCCGAGTTCCTCCGGCGTGGCCTCGGCCGCGGCCTTCTCGAGGTCGGCGACGGTCACACCCTCCTGCTGACCGTTGACCGAGAACGACGTGGCGTTCTCGATCAGCTGGAAGATCCCCGGGGTGACCTTGCCGTCGATACCGGTCTTCGAATCCAGTTGCAGCCCCGGCGGGATCACCACTCGCCCGACACGGTGCTCGGCTCCGTCGTCGGTGAGCATCTCCACGGCGGTGGTCGCCGGGATCTGGGTGCGCATCTTGTACAGCCCGCCGGAGATCGGCTGTCCGCCGGCGGCATCGACGAACGCCCGCACGCTGCCGACCACGTCGGCGTCGACGAGGATGCGGCCGAAGTCGGCGAGTGTGGAGTTGTCCGGGATGTCGACGACGACGTCGCCCGCACCGGCGGCGTTGGTGTAGTCCTTGCGGGACTCGAGCAGGCCGGTCGCGCGCACGCCGTAGTAGCCGACGCCGGTGATCAGCGCGAGCATGAAGACGATCGCGATCGCCAGCACCGCACGACGCTTCCCCCGGCTGCGATTGCGGCGCGGAGCCCGGCGCGTCTGCTGCGCTGCCTCGGCGTCGTCGACCCCGGCCCACCAGTCGTCGTGCTCCTCGGCCTCCCGGACGGGTGCAGGGGTGACCGGGCCCGGGTCGCGCACCGTACGCGCGGTGTCGGCAGGCCGGTCCTGGCGCGGGTCGCCGTAGCTCTCTTCGGCGTAGCTCTCTTCGGGGTAGTGCTCGTCGCCGTGGTGTTCGTCGCGGTAGTTCTCGTTGCCGTGGCCAGGGTCGGCGTAGTCGTCCTGCTCTTTCCCCGCGGATTCGTATCCGGCGGGGGCAGAACGGAATCCCTCGTTGCGGGCGCCACGGACGGGCGGTTCGGGAGTGGCCGGGCGAGCCATCGTGAAGTCGGTGTCGACGTCGTCCTCGACCCGCGGCCGCTGAGGCGGGGCCGGTCGAGGCGGGGCGGGGGGCGGCGTGGGTGCCTGTCCCGGCGGGATGCGGACCGGTGTCGCGCGCGGTCCGGGCGTCCCGGTGACCGGTCGCGCCTGTTCGGCCGGCGGGACGGGCGGCGGGGCCGGCCGACGACCGGCGGAGTCCCCGGATTCCGGGCCGGTCCGACGCCGACGGTGCCGCGTGTGCGGGGACCCGGCGGCCGGCTGGGTGAAGTACCGCAGACGCTCCGGGTCCATGCCCTCGGTGCGGCGGCCCTGCCCGTCGCGGTGGCGTGTGCGACGCCGATCGTCGGTCACCGGAGGCTCCCCTGACTCACCGTCGTGCATCCAACCACCCCTGAAGAATAGCGACCGCCGCGGCCTGGTCGATCACCGCGCGTGAGGACTTCACCGTCCGGCCGCTGGCGTGCAGCGCCTGCTGTGCGGTCACCGTCGTGAAACGTTCGTCGTGCCAGTGCACCGCCACCGGGTCGATCCGGGTCGCGAGACGGTCCCCGAAGGCACGCGCGGTCTCCGCCGCCGCGCCCGCGGTGTTCTTGAGGGTCTTCGGCAGCCCCACGACCACGCCGACGGCCTCGTACTCGGCGACCAGGGCGGCGATCCGGTCTAGATCGTCTGCTCCCGTGGGAGTCCGACGCACGGTCTCGACCGGCGTGGCGAGGATGCCGTCGGGGTCACACACGGCGACGCCGATCCGCACGCTCCCGACGTCGATGCCGAGGAGTCGTCCTCGGGTCCGCGGCGCAGCGTCGGGCCGGGCTTGCGGGTCGGGCATCAGGCGACGAACTCACGGATGCGGATCAGCGCGGCGTCGATCCCGGACGGATCGGTGCCGGCGCCCTGGGCCAGGTCCGGCTTGCCACCGCCACGGCCGCCGAGCAGCGGCGCGACCTCCTTGACGAGGTCGCCGGCCTTGATCCCGGCATCACGGGCGGCCGCGGTGGTGGCGATCACGAAGGGCACCTTGGCCTCCGGCCCGTCACCGCTCGGCGAGAAGAGCGCTATCACCGCCTGGCGGTCGGCGACCCGGCCACGAAGGTCGGTCACCACCGAACGCAGCCCGTTGGCGTCCAGGCCCGGCACCCGGCCCTCGACCACGAGGGTGGCACCGACGGTCGTCGCGGTGTCGAGGAGACCGGACACCGCGGCCCGCGCGGCTTCGGCACGCACCCGCTCGAGTTCCTTCTCGGCGTCGCGCAGTTTGGTGACGAGCTGCTCGACGCGCCCGGGCACCTCCTCCGACGGCACCTTCAGCGACGAGGCCAGACCGGCGAGCAGCGCCCGCTCCTTCGACAGGAATCGGAACGAGTCCATGCCGACATACGCCTCGACGCGCCGGACCCCGGAACCGACCGAGGACTCCCCGATCAGTGTGATCGGGCCGATCTGCGACGACGACGCGACGTGCGTGCCGCCGCACAGCTCCATCGAGAAGGGCCCGCCGATCTCGACGACGCGGACGACGTCACCGTAGTTCTCGCCGAACAGCGCCATCGCGCCCATCGCCTTGGCCTCGGACAGCCCGGTCTCGAATGTGTTGACCTGGTAGTTCGCCTCGACCGCGGCGTTGCTGATCTCCTCGATCTCGCGGCGCTGGGCCTCGGTCACCGGACCGGTGGCATTGAAGTCGAAACGCAGGTAACCGGGACGGTTCAGCGAACCGGCCTGTGTCGCACCGGGGCCGAGGACCTCGCGGAGCGCGGCGTGGACCATGTGGGTCCCCGAGTGCCCCTGGGTGGCACCGTGCCGCCACGCCGTGTCGACCGCAGCCAGGACCTCGTCGCCCTCCTCGATCTCGCCCTCGTCGATGCGCACCTTGTGCAGCCACACCGATTTGCCGACCTTCTGCACGTCGGTGACCGACATGCGCACACCCGAGCCGGTGGTGATGGTGCCGACGTCGGCCATCTGACCGCCGGATTCGGCGTAGAGCGGCGTCCGGTCGAGGACGACCGTCAGTTCCTGTCCGGCGGACGCGGCGGGCAGCCGGGCACCGTCGGCGACGAGGCCGAGCACCCGCGCCTCCGACACGAGCTCGTCGAAACCGGTGAACTCGGTGGGCCCGCGGTCGAGGAAGTCGCGGTACACACTGAGGTCCGCGTGTCCGGTCTTGCGGGCGGTGGCGTCGGCCTTGGCACGCTGCTTCTGCTCGGCCATGAGGGAGGTGAAGCCCTCCTGGTCGACCGCGAGACCGGCCTCGGCCGCCATCTCCAGGGTCAGGTCGATCGGGAAGCCGTAGGTGTCGTGCAGCGTGAAGGCGTCGGAGCCACTGATGGTCGTGCGCGACGCGCTCTTGGTGGCGGTCGCCGCGTCGGCGAACAGCTTCGAACCCGCGGCGAGGGTCTTGGAGAACGAGGTCTCCTCGCCCACCGCCACGTCGACGATGTGCCGGCGCTGCGTCTCCAGCTCGGGGTACGACGGCGACATCAGGTCGATGACCTTGCCGATGATCGCGCCCATGGTGGGCTCATTGTCGGCGGTACCGAGTAGCCGCATCGACCGGACCACCCGACGCAGCAGACGACGCAGGACGTACCCGCGGCCGTCGTTTCCGGGCAGCACACCGTCGCCGATCAGCATGGCCGAGGTCCGCGCGTGGTCGGCGACCACGCGGAACCGGACGTCGTCGGCGTGCGAACCGGCACCGTATGCGCGCCCGGACAGCTGCGCGGCGAGGTCGATGATCGGCTTGCACAGGTCGGTCTCGTAGACGTTGTCCACGCCCTGCAGCAGACACGCCACGCGCTCGACGCCCATGCCGGTGTCGATGTTCTGCTTGGGCAGCGGCCCCAGGATCTCGTAGTTGTCCTTGCCGCCGCCGGGACCGCGGACGTTCTGCATGAAGACGAGATTCCAGATCTCGATGTAGCGGTCCTCGTCGGCCTCCGGGCCGCCCTCGACGCCGTAGTCGGGTCCGCGGTCGTAGAAGATCTCCGAGCACGGCCCGCAGGGGCCGGGCACGCCCATCGACCAGTAGTTGTCCTTCATCCCGCGCCGCTGGATGCGCTCGGCCGGCACACCGATCTCGTCGCGCCAGATTGCCTCGGCCTCGTCGTCGTCGAGGTAGACCGTCGGCCACAGCTTCTGCGGGTCGATCCCGTAGCCGCCGTCCTCGACGCTGTTGGTCAGCAGCGTCCAGGCGAACGTGATGGCCTCGCGCTTGAAATAGTCGCCGAAGGAGAAATTGCCCGCCATCTGGAAGAAGGTGTTGTGGCGGGTGGTGATGCCGACCTCGTCGATGTCGAGGGTCCGGACGCACTTCTGCACGCTGGTCGCCCGCGAGTAGGGCGGGGTCTGCTCACCCAGGAAGAACGGCTTGAACGGGACCATGCCGGCGTTGACGAACAGGAGGTTGGGATCGTCGAGCAGCAACGAAGCGCTCGGCACCTCGGTGTGCCCGGCCTTGATGAAGTGGTCCAGAAAGCGCTTCCGGATGTCATGCGTCTGCACTGTGGGTCTCGTCCTCGCCGTTGGTGGTAGCGGCCGTTGATGTCGCGACATCCCAGACTACCGTCGGCGGGTCGCCGCAGAGCGGAGGGACTCTCGACCGCGACGACGTCGTCGCGGACCGTCAGCGGGACCGGCGCCGTGAGACCGCGCCGCGCACGATCGACCGCAACTTCGCGACCCGCGGCCCGATCTCGCGCTCCAGACCGTGGTCGGTGGGCACGTAGTAGTCCCTGCCGACGAGTTCGTCGGGCGGATACTGTTGCGGTACAACACCATCGGGGTCGTCGTGCGGGTATCGGTAGGCGACGCCGTTGCCGAGCTTCTTGGCTCCCGGGTAGTGACTGTCGCGCAGGTGGGCCGGAACCGCGCCGGCCTTGCCCGACTCGACGTCGGCGAGGGCGGCGCCGATGGCCGAGACCACACCGGCCGACTTCGGCGCCGTCGCCAGATGGATGGTCGCCTGGGTGAGCGCCAGTTTGGCCTCCGGCATCCCGACGAGGTTCACGACCTGGGCGGCCGCGACCGCGGTCTGCAGGGCCGTCGGGTCGGCCATCCCGATGTCCTCGCTGGCGTGGATCATCAGGCGCCGTGCGATGAAGCGCGGGTCCTCCCCCGCCGCGATCATCCGCGCGAGATAGTGCACGGCGGCGTCGACGTCGGAACCCCGGATGGACTTGATGAACGCGCTCGTCACGTCGTAGTGCTGATCGCCGTCCCGGTCGTAGCGCACCGCGGCGCGGTCGATGGCGGTCTCCACGTCGGCGAGGTCGATGCGGTCGGTCGAGTCGGCACTGGCCTCGAGGGCGGTCAACGCCCGGCGTGCGTCCCCGCCCGACACCGCGACGAGGTGGTCATAGGCGGCGTCGGTGACCTCGACCTTGCCGTCCAGCCCGCGCGGGTCGGCGACCGCCCGGGTGAGCACCTCCCGGATGTCGGAATCGGTCAGTGACCGCAACTGCAGCACCAGGGATCGGGACAACAGCGGTGCGACCACGGAGAACGACGGATTCTCGGTCGTGGCGGCGACGAGCAGGACGATGCGGTTCTCCACGGCGTCGAGCAACGCGTCCTGCTGCGTCTTGGAGAACCGATGCACCTCGTCGATGAACAGGACCGTCTGCTGACCGCCGGACCTGGCGTCACCGATGAGGCGGCGCCGGGCCACGTCGATGACCGCACGTACCTCTTTGACCCCGGCCGTCAGCGCGGACAGGGCCTCGAAACGGCCGCCGGTGGCTCGCGCGATGAGCGAGGCCATGGTGGTCTTGCCGGTCCCGGGCGGCCCGTAGAGCAGCACCGACGCCGCGCCCGAACCGCTGATCAGCTTCCGCAGCGGCGAGCCGGTCCCGAGAAGGTGTTGCTGCCCGACGATCTCGTCGAGGGTCTGTGGCCGCATCCGGACCGCCAGGGGTGCCGACGGAGACGGCGGGGCGGTGAGGCCCCCGGCGGCACCACGCCCACCGGAGCCGGCCCGAGGGTCGTCGGGTGGGTCGAACAGTCCGTCCACGAGCGGGTCAGGCCAGCCAGATGCGCTGTAGCGCGACGCCCATCGCGGTCGCGAACACGGCGATCTCGTCGTCACCCGCACGTCCCGCCGCGGCGGCGAGATCGGTCCAGCGGCTGACGATCACGCGCGGGTCGTTCGTGTGCAGGGCCCAGTCGTGGGTGAAACCGGACGCGCCGAAGTCGGCCACGTCGAAGTCGGCGTCGGCGTGATCGGCCTCCGGATCGCCCGGCAGCATCCACACCGTCGACAGCCACACCCAGAGCTGACGGGCGAGCAGCACCTTGCGCTGCATCTCCCGCTCGTGGGCGAGTGCCGGCCAGATCGAATGCACCTCCGAGCGCCATGCGTCGACCATCGACACCTCGAGGTCGGTGGCACGAGCGGAGGCCCGGGGCGGCAGCTGCGCGGTGATGGTGACGACCGCATAGGCGATGTCGAGGGTCGCGTCGCGGAATCCGCCCCACTCGTAGTCCATGAACTGCACGCCGTCGTCGTTCAGCAGGATGTTCTCCGGACCGACGTCGGAGGGACTGAACGCACGGTGGTCGCCCTCGTCGAACAGCGTGGCCGCGGTACGCAGGGATTCCACCACCCGGTCCGGGACCACGACGTCGAGGGCCGCGGCGTGCCCCACCACCGAGTCGATCGACCGCAGCGCCTCGTCGCGCAGGATGTCGCGTCCGTGCATGCCCGACGGTCCGCGGCGCAGCAGCGCGAGGAAGTCCCCTTCGCCGCCGACCGTCGCCGCGTGCATCCGGCCGAGGGCCTGACCCCAGGCGCTGACCGCGCGGGAGGTCTCGACCGGGTCGACGCCGGCGAGATACTCGAGCATCGAACGGCCGTGGCCGAGGTCGGAGAGGACCATGATGCGCAGGTCCGGATCCGACGCGATGAGCTGCGGGCCCGGGCGTGACTCGTTCGGCAGCGCCGTCGCGTACTTGTAGGACGCGATCTCCCGATGGAAGGCCTGCGGGTCCTCGTGTTCGGGAAGAGCCTTGATCACGAGTGATCGGTCCAGGCTCAGAGGATTCTGGGCGACCCGGACCCGCACCACCGTCGTGCGTCCGCTGCCACCGAGGTCCTCGGGATCGTCGAGGACCACTGCTGATCCGGCGCGGTGTGACAGCAGCGCCTCTGCCGCCCGCACCACGCTGGTGATGCGGCTTTCCGTAATGACCGTCATGTCGCCCACCAACCTACCCGTTGCAACGATGTCGCAACAGCAATATTCGTTCATCTGTATCACGTCGCAGCTGACAAATCGCCGAACCGGTTGCCGAATGCACTGCGGCAGAACGGATCACCAGGTGGGTCACCAGACCGTGCCCGGTTCAGCCTGGCGTGAGGCCATCCGCCGGGCTGACGTCCACCGAAACGTCGATGCGGCTCTTCGTGGAGTCGGTGTAGATGACCCCGCGAAGCGGCGGCACGTCGTCGTAATCACGTCCCCACGCCAGCGTGACGTGGCGTTCGTCGACCAGCTTGTCGTTGGTCGGGTCGAAGGGCAGCCACCTGCCGTCGGGCATCCAGACCGCAGCCCATGCGTGGCTGGCGTCGGCACCGTAGACCTTTTCTCTGCCGGGGGGCGGTTCGGTCGCGAGGTAGCCCGACTCGTACCTGGCGGCCAGGCCCTGCGACCGCAGGCAGGCGATCGCGACCCGCGCGAAGTCCTGGCAGACGCCCTCGCGCCGCTGCAGGACGGTGTCGACCCGGGTGGTGACGGCCGTCGAACCCGACCGGTAGGTGAAGTCGGCGAAGATCCGTGAGGTGAGGTCGGTGACGGCCTCGACGAGCGGACGGCCCGGGGTGAAGACCCCGGCGGCGTACTCGCGGACCGCGTCGGTGATCTCGGGTGGATCGAGATCGAGGACGAATTCGGCAGCCAGGGCGCTCTCCCGGCCGTCGACGACGCAGGGTCGTGCCTGTTCCCAGGGCGTCCGGGCCGCCGGGCTCAGGAGCACGCCCGGGTCCACGGGATCCACCTCGACGACCGACCGCGCGGTGACGGTGAGCTCGCGATGCGAGGTCCGGACGTGGAAGTAGCTGTCGTGGTTGCCGTACACGTCGAGCCCGGTCGACCGGTCGTCGGGTTCGGGCTCGATCTCCAGCGATGTCGAGTGCACGCGCTGGCCCGGTAGGTCGCGCGGGGTCAGGTGACAACGCCCGTACGACGACGACACGTCGTCGTCGTAGGTGTAGCTCGTCCGGTGCATCACGCGGTAGACACGCGAACTCACGACTGCCCACCTGCCCAGATCGGTCGCGCCTGGCGCGGGGTGGCGAAGCGGGTCCGGGTCAGCAGGTCGGAGAGCTCGGTGGCACCGGTGCGCAGCGTCGTCATCAGTTCGACGAGTTCAGGGCGCCTGCGGTCGGCGTCGACGCGCACCAGGTCGGCGGGGTCACCGCGACGCAGCTCGGCGATCATGTCCTGGACGGCTCGTTCGGCACCGGCCGACCGAAGGGTCTCCGGTACCGAGGACAGGTCGGCGTTCATCCGCTCCAGGCAGAAGATCATCGATCTCGGATTGGTCGGGTCGAAGAGCAGCAGCTCGGCGACACTGGCCGGTTGGTACAGACCGCGATTGCGGCGGCGATAGATGACCGACGACTCATTGGCCACCAGGTACGACTCCAGCAGCGTCTGCTCGACGTCGGTGTCCTGCGCCTCGGCGAACATCGCGCGCGTGAGGTCGGCGAGGGTGACCGCACGTTCGATACGTCGGCCGACGTCCATGAACATCCAGCCCGGGTCGTGCACCATCGACTCGGCCTGCAGTCCGGTGAGGGCCAGCACACCGTGCAGGATCTCGTCGTGTGCGCGGGCCAGGTCGGGTCCGAGATCGAGTGCGGCGTCGCCGACACCGGCGTCGGCGTCGGTGCGCGACCGGGCGACCAGCCGGGTCGTGCTCGCCATGATCCGTTCGACGGGCGCGAGCACCATCCAGGTGCTGGTCGACATCTGATCCCGGACCGCCCGGGCCGTACTCAGAAGCCGGTCGACCGAATACGCGATGGTCCCGGGCACCGACCGCGACACGGTGAGGTCGGCGATCTTCTCGATCGCCTCGTTCACCTGGTCGGGCGACGGCGGCCGGTCCGAACCCGACATCAGGAGATCGGCGGTGTCGAGATAGCGCGCGGTGCCCGTCACCGTGGCGACGGCGTGCAGCAGCAGCGGCACCGCCGGTGTACCGGACATCCACGGGCGGTACTGGAAGTCCTGATACCGCTCGCGGGACACCTTGGCCAGGCGCGTCACCAGCTCGGTCCGTTCGCCGTAGCGGCCCAGCCAGAACAGGTCCGCCAGGACACGAGGGCTGGCCGCGGCCGCGACGTCGGAGTATTCACGGGTCACCGGACGGCCCGCCGCGCCCGAGAGGACCTCGGCGGCCGGCTCGCCGCGCGTCTCCGAACGGCGCGATATGTGCCCGCCCACCTCGGTGCTGGTGACCCAGACGTCCTTGGCGGCAACCACATGGTGAGCAGCACCCTCGACCCCGTCGGCGAGGACCGCGCCCAGCCCGCCCGGCATCACCGCGTAGCCGGGACCCTGCGCGACGCTGAAGGCGCGGACCGACACCGGTGCCGCGCGCAGCGTCGCCGGTGGACCGCCGGAACCACTGCCGGGGGTGACCGTGGGGGCCACCGAGAACGCCTCGAGGTCGCGCGCCACCCACTGCCACGTCTGCGCCTCGATCCGGGCGTCGAGCTCGGCGCGATCGGCAGCGGCGAGCAGCGGACCGATGAACTCCTCGCCCGTGCACGTGTTGGTCAGCACCAGGGAGGCCAGCCGGTCACGGATCAGACCGCGCTGCAACCGATCTCCCGCCCAGTGGGTGGTGACCGACCTCAACCGCAGATCCTCGTCGAGCAGTACCGGCGCCAGACGCTCCAGCACGGTGTGCAGCGCCGGGTTCTCCAGGACGCCCGAGCCGAGGGTGTTGAGGACCGTCACGGTGCCGCGCGAGATCGCCTCGACCAGGCCCGCGACGCCGAGCTGGGAGTCCGTCCGCAGGTCCAGCGGATCCGCGTAGGCGGCGTCGACGCGCCGCAACAACACGTCCACGCGCTTGTACCGACCCAGCGACCGCATGTACACCGCACCGTCGCGGACGGTGAGATCGGCACCTTCGACGAGCGGGAAGCCGAGCACCGAGGCGAGATAGGCCTGGTCGAACGCGGTCTCGGACATGCTGCCCGGACTGAGGACCGCCACCGTCGGGTCGTCGACCCCCGGCGGCGCGTACTCGGTGAGCGCCAGCCTCATCGTGGCGGCGAAATTGGCCATCGGCCGTGGCGCGCACGCCTGGAACAGCTGCGGGAAGGTCTTCGACATCAGCCGGCGACCGACGATCGCGTACCCGACGCCCGACGGCGCCTGGGTACGATCGCGGTAGGCGACGAATTCGCCGTCGGGGGTTCGCGAGATGTCGACCGCGTGCAGGAACAAGGCATGCGGGCCGGCGACCTCCAGGCGCGCGGCCTTGCGGATGTACCCCGGATGCCCGAAGACCATCTCCGGCGCGACAAGTCCGGCGGCGATTGTCTTCTGATCGCGATAGAGGTCACGCAGCAGCAGGTCCAGCAGCATAGAACGCTGCGTGATGGCCTTCTCGAGTTCGGCCCACTCGACGCCGTCGACGACCAGCGGCACCGCGTCGACCTCCCAGTCGCGGGTCACGGTGTCGCGGCCGTCGAAGTCGTTGTAGACCACGCCGTCGTCGCTCACCGCGGCGGCCAGCCGGGCGGCGGAATCCCGGAGGCGGTCGGGTCCGCGCAACTGATAGATGCGGGCCAGGTCCGCCCATGCCGGGCGGATTCCCCCACCGGGTTCCAGGAGTTCGTCGTAGGAGTCGAGCGGCCGGCCCGGATCGAAGAGCGTGTGGCCCTCGGCGCGGTAGCGGTCGAACACCGCGGAAGCGTTGCCCGGCGAAGAGGTCACCGCAGAACTGTACGTGCCCGCCGCAGGTCGAGGATTCCGGGCACCCCGAAGTCGATGGCCTGCCGGGACTGCCGCTCGCGCAACAGTCCGACGTCGACGGTGCCCGTGGTGTGTCCGGCGGCCTCGAACCGCCCGTTGCGCCGCGATTCGGCCTCGACCGCGTTGACCGGCGGACGATCGTAGGCGCGTCCGCCGGGGTGCACGACGTGATAGGTCGCGCCGCCCACCGACCGGCCGTTGACCGTGTCGATCAGGTCGAAGGTCAGCGGGGTGTCGATGGTGATCGTCGGGTGCAGCGAGCTCGGCGGCTGCCAGGCCCGGAAGCGGATGCCGGCCACGCGTTCGCCGGTACGTCCCGTGGCACGCAGCGGGATCGGGAACCCGTTGCAGGTCAGCAGATATCGATCGTCCTCGCCACCCAGGACCCGCACCTGCACGCGTTCGACGGAGGAGTCCACGTACCGGGCGGTGCCGGTTCCGGTCGACTCCTCCCCCAGCGTGTTCCACGGTTCGATGGCACTGCGCAACTCGATTTCCTGGTCGCGGATCTGCACGGTCCCCAGACGCGGGAAGCGGAATTCGGTGAACGGATCCAGCCACGCGGTCTCGAACGGGTAGCCGGCCTCGCGCAGTTCCTCGGCGACCAGCGCGATGTCGGCGATGACGTAGTGCGGCAACAGGTGTTTTCCGTGCAGGTCACCGCCGTGGCGGATAAGCCGGGCACGGTAGGGCTTCTCCCAGAACCACGACACCAGGCTGCGCACCAGCAGCGACTGCACCATCGCCATCCGGTGGTGCGGCGGCATCTCGAAGGCCCGCAGTTCCAGCAGGCCCAGCCGGCCGCGCACCGAGTCCGGGCTGTAGAGCTTGTCGATGCAGAACTCGGCCCGGTGGGTGTTCCCGGTGATGTCGGTCAGCAGGTGTCGCAGCGCCCGGTCGGTGACCCAGGGATTGGGCGGCGCGCCGTCGAATCGCCCGCCGGTGGCGTTCTTGACCGCGAGCCGGTCGATCTCGGCGAAGGCGATCTCCAGTTCGTACAGCGCCGACTCGCGTCCCTCGTCGACTCGCGGTGCCTGCGACGTGGTGCCGATGAACCGGCCGGAGAACAGGTACGACAGCGCGGGATGACGCTGCCAGTAGGTCAGCATGGACACCAGCAGGTCGGGGCGGCGCAGCATCGGCGAATCCGCGGGCGTGACGCCGCCGAGGGTGATGTGGTTGCCGCCGCCCGTGCCGCCGTGGCTGCCGTCGAGATCGAAACTCTCCGTGCCCAGGCGGACCTGTCGCGCGTGCTCGTACAGCGATTCGAGCAATTCGGACTGCTCGGCGAAACCATGGGTCGGCTGGATGTTGACCTCGACGACGCCCGGGTCCGGGGTCACCGACAACGAGACGAGGCGCGGATCGGCGGGCGGTCCGTATCCCTCGACGACGACCGGCGTCGATGTCGCGGCCGCCGCGTCCTCGACGAGTTCGACGATCGCGAGGTACTCCTCGAGCGTCGAGGTCGGTGGCATGAACACGTGGACCACGCCGCCGCGGACCTCGGCGACGAGGGCCGTGCGCGGGAGGAACTGCGCGGGGTCCACCGCGCGCACGGTGTGGCCCAGGGCTTCCGACGGGTCGGCCGGGAGGTCCTCGTGGCGTGCGGACGGGTCGGCCTCGAACAGTGTCGGCGCCGGACCCCACGACAATGAGTTGAGCGGCAGGCGCAACCCGGCCGGCGAGGTGCCGGGGGTCAGCACGATCCGTCCTCGCCGGGTCGTCCACACCGCGCTCTGCCACGCGGTCCGGTCCTCCGACCGGCTCAACGGCAACAGGTGGGCGCTCGGCTCGGTGACGGCGGCGTCGAGCCGGGCGATCAGCGCTCGCCTGCGGTTGACGGAATCCACTGCCGGCGAGAGGCTCTCGTCGTCGTCGCCCTCCGTCGAATCGGCGTCGACGGCGATCTCGGCCTGCGCGAACGACCGCGCGGCGGGCAGGGTCGGGTCGGTCCCGGGATCACCGGGTGGCATCGCGGCGAGCTCGCGCATGCGCACCAGCGGGTCCTCGTAGGCGGGCACGACCTGGTCGGCCGGGAGCCCGAGCGCCTCGGCGAACGCGGTGAGCAGTTCCCGCGCCGGGCCGGCATCGCCGATGTTCTCCGGATCCGGGCCGTGGGTCTCGGTCTCGATCGCGGCCGCGCACTGTTCCGGCGTCGCCCACGGATCGGCG
The DNA here is from genome assembly GCF_000143885.2 of Gordonia sp. KTR9. Lineage (NCBI taxonomy): Bacteria > Bacillati > Actinomycetota > Actinomycetes > Mycobacteriales > Gordoniaceae > Gordonia > Gordonia sp. KTR9. Next base: position 2,540,005 of record NC_018581.1, on the reverse strand, counting down.
AGCAATTGCGGGTCCCGCCAGATCGGCAGTCCGTCGGTGCGCCACATCAGTTCGAGCTGCCAGCGCGGGAGCGGTTCGCCGGGATACCACTTGCCCTGGCTGCGCCGGATCAGCCCACCCGGTGCATACGCCTGGTGCAGACGGCCGGCCAGCCGTCCGGCCAGCAACCGTTTGTGCGGGCCGTCCGCGGCGGTCCGCCATTCCGGATCCGTCTGGTTGTCGATAGACACGAACGTCGGCTCGCCACCCATCGTCAGGCGCACGTCGTTGCGTTCCATCCGCTCGTCGACCAGGGCGCCGAGGTCGGTCACCCGGGTCCACTGTTCGGCGGTGTAGGGCAGGGTGACGCGCGGGTCCTCGTGGAACCGCGTGACCGTGTTGGTGAAATCGAGTGTCGCGTGGCACGGACCGGTCGATCCGGTGATCGGGGCGGCGCCGACGGGGTGTGGGGTGGCGGCCAAGGGGATGTGTCCTTCGCCGGCGAACAGGCCCGACGTCGGGTCCAGACCCACCCATCCGGCACCGGGGAGGTACACCTCGGTCCATGCGTGCAGATCGGTGAAGTCGGCGTCGGGACCCGACGGGCCGTCGAGCGACTTCACATCCGAGGTCAGCTGGACGAGATAGCCGGAGACGAAACGCGCCGCGAACCCGAGTTCGCGCAGGAGGGCGACCAGCAACCAGGCCGAGTCCCGGCACGACCCGATCGCGCTGGACAGGGTGTACTCCGGTGATTGAACGCCCGCCTCGAGGCGAACGGTGTAACCGACGGCGTCCCGGACCGCCGCGTTGAGTCGCACGAGGAAGTCGATGACGCGCGTACGACCGGCCGGACGGTGCTTGGCCGCGAACTTCGCGATCTCCGGATGTACTGGTGCACCGGCGAATTCACCTTCGGTGACACCCGCCGGCCGAAGGAAGATCTCCAGGTCGCGCCGCAGTTCGGCGGGATACTCGAACCCGAAGAACTCGGCCCAGTCCTCGATGAAGAAGTCGAACGGGTTGATCGCGGTGAGGTCCGCGACCAGGCTCACGGTGATCCCGAGGGAGTTCGACGGCTCCGGGAACACCAGGCGCGCCAGGTAATTGCTGAACGCGTCCTGCTGCCAGTTCAGGAAATGCGCACCGGGCTCGACGGTGAGCGAGTAGGCCTCGATGGGAGTGCGTGAGTGCGGCGCCGGACGCAGGCGGACGACGTGCGGGTAGATCCTGGTCGGCCGGTCGAAGGAGTACACCGTCCGGTGTTCGAGGGCGACCTTGATCGTCACCGACGGACCTCCCCGCCGGTGCGTGTCACCACGGTCCCGGCAGCCGACTCGGTCCCACCGCTGTGCGCCATGGAGGAGATCTCATCACAGATGACCGGAAGGCGCCGGGTGGCGAGCACCGCGGAAGGACCCGCGGTGGCCGAACTCACGTCCGGCCACCGCATTTCGGCTCAGGCCGAGGTACCTTCGGCGCCCGTCGCGGCGCCCTTTTGCTCGCTGTCCGGCCGGCCGGCGCCGCCCCGCGGCGCGGGCTTGGCGTCGATCCCCGATTCCTTGCGCTGCTGCGCGGTGATCGCGGCCGGGGCATCGGTCAGCGGGTCGACGCCACCACCCGACTTCGGGAAGGCGATCACCTCGCGGATGGACGACTCACCGGCGAGCAGCGCGGTGATGCGGTCCCAGCCGAAGGCGATGCCACCGTGCGGCGGTGCGCCGTAGGCAAAGGCGTCGAGCAGGAAGCCGAACTTCTCCTGCGCCTCGTCGTGGCCGATGCCCATGATCTCGAAGACCCGCTCCTGCACGTCACGGCGATGGATACGGATCGATCCGCCGCCGATCTCGTTGCCGTTGCACACGATGTCGTAGGCGTAGGCCAGGGCCGCGCCGGGATCGGACTCGAGGGCGTCGATCGACTCCGGCTTGGGCGAGGTGAACGCGTGATGCACCGCGGTCCAGGCCGAATGCCCGAGTGCCACATCGCCGGAAGCGGTTGCGTCCGCGGCCGGTTCGAACATCGGCGCGTCGACCACCCAGGTGAACGCCCAGTCGCCGTCCTTGACGAGACCCAGCTTCGAGGCGATCTCGCCGCGGGCGGCGCCCAGCAGCGCGCGCGTCGACTTCACCTCTCCCGCACCGAAGAACACACAGTCGCCGGGCTTCGCGCCGACGTGAGCGGCCAGACCGGAGCGCTCCTCCTCGGACAGGTTCTTGGCGACCGGCCCGCTGAGCGTGCCGTCCTCCCCGATGAGCACGTATGCCAGACCGCGCGCACCGCGCTGCTTGGCCCACTCCTGCCACGCGTCGAGCTGACGACGCGGCTGCGACGCCCCGCCCGACATGACCACGGCACCGACGTACGGGGCCTGGAACACCCGGAACGGGGTGTCCTTGAAGTACTCGGCGCATTCCACGAGTTCGATCCCGAAGCGCAGATCCGGCTTGTCCGAACCGAAGCGGCGCATCGCGTCGGCGTAGGTCATCCGCGGGATCGGGGTCGAGATGTCGACCCCGATGAGCTTCCACAGCGCGACCAGGATCTCCTCGGCGACCGCGATGACGTCGTCCTGATCGACGAAGCTCATCTCGATGTCGAGCTGGGTGAACTCCGGCTGCCGGTCGGCCCGGAAGTCCTCGTCGCGGTAACAGCGCGCGATCTGGTAGTAGCGCTCCATGCCGGCGACCATCAGCAGCTGCTTGAACAGCTGCGGGCTCTGCGGCAGCGCGTAGAACGTGCCCGGCTGCAGGCGCGCCGGGACCAGGAAGTCCCGGGCCCCTTCCGGCGTGGACCGGGTCAGCGTGGGCGTCTCGATCTCGGTGAAGTCGTGCGCGGCGAGCACGCCACGCGCGGCCGCGTTGGCCCGCGAACGCAGACGCAGGGCCGCACTCGGCCCCTCGCGCCGGAGGTCGAGGTAGCGGTGGCGCAGACGCGCCTCCTCGCCCGGCGTCTCGTCGAGCTGGAACGGCAGGGGCGCCGACTCGTTGAGGACCTCGAGCTCGACGGCGTTGATCTCGATCTCGCCGGAGCTCAGGTTGGGGTTCTCACTGCCCTCGGGGCGCACCTCGACGACGCCGGTCACCGCCACGCAGTACTCGGCGCGCAGCCGGTGGGCGGCCGGTGCGACCGACTCGTCCCGGAAGACCACCTGGACCAGCCCGGTGGCGTCGCGCAGGTCGATGAAGACAACGCCACCGTGGTCGCGACGGCGCGCGACCCACCCGGCGACGGTGACGGTCTGCAACGCGTCGGCGCGGCGCAGCGAACCTGCGGAATGCGTGCGGAGCACTGAGAATCCTTCCCGGAGTCGAAATCGGCCGGCGGAAACGCAGACCAGGTGTCCATGGTGCCGTATCCGTGCCCCGAGGCGTCAATCGCATACCGGCGCTGCCTCACCGAGGGCAGGTTTCGCCACGGCTCGTCGCTTTCGCTCCTCAGCTGCTCAACCAACGAGGGGCGGGTGCCGATCGTGCCAGAATGGCCGCGTGACCTTCCAAGGCAGCGGATCGATCGACACCGGCAACGTCTCCGGCGGCGGGGGCGGCGGGGGCCGGATCGCGCTGGGCGGTGGCGCGGGGCTCCTCATCACGATCGTCGCGCTGTTCTTCGGCGTGAATCCCGGCGACCTGCTCGGTGGCGGCGGTCCGGCGCCCGGGACGTCGTCCGACGCGGCACAGATCCAGCAGCAGCTGGACTCGTGCACTTACGAGATGGCCAACGAGAACACGATCTGCCGGATCAAGGCGACCACCGTGAGCGTCGACACGGTGTGGTCGGACCTGTGGCCCGAGTACCAGGCGCCGCAGACGGTCATCTTCGCCGATGCGGTGAACACCGGTTGCGGTTCGGCGAGTTCGGCGACCGGCCCGTTCTACTGCCCCGCCGATTCGACGGCGTACTTCGACCCCACGTTCTTCGCCCAGCTCCGCCGCATGGGCGGCAGCGACGGACCTCTCGCGCAGGAGTACGTCGTGGCCCACGAGTACGGGCACCACGTGCAGAATCTCACCGGCGCGCTCGCGAAGGGACAGCGGATGGGTTCGCAGGGACCGCGATCGGGTTCGGTCCGGGTCGAATTGCAGGCAGACTGCCTCGCCGGGGTGTGGGCCCACCACGCCGACGACGGTCCCGACGCGCTGCTGGCGCCCATCACCGAGGAACAGATCGCGACCGTGATCCAGACCGCGAAGGCCATCGGCGACGACACCATCCAGGGTCCGGGTTCCAATCCCGAGGGTTGGACCCACGGTTCGGCCGCGCAGCGCACGCGCTGGTTCACCATCGGCTATCAGGCGGGCGACCCGGATCGCTGCGACACGTTCGCCACCGACGCCCTGTGAACGCCACCGACACCGCGGGCGCGCGCGAGCCCACCGCCGTCGACGCGATCGCCGAGGCGCATCTGGACCGGCTGTGCACGCTCGATCCGCTGCTCGCCACCGAGATCGGTCACGGCGAGCACGACGACCGGATGACCGATTTCTCGGCGCAGGGGTGCGCCGAACGCGCCGAGGTCGCCGCCGGCACCCTGTCCGCCCTGGCGCGCGCCGACGTCGCCGATGCCATCGACCGCGTCACCGTCGCCACCATGAGCGCCTCGCTGCGTCGTGAACTCGCGCTCGCCGACGCCGGCGAGCACATCGGCGAGTGCAACGTCATCGCGTCGCCGCTGCAGGCACTGCGCGACGTCTTCGACCTCATGCCGACCGACACCCGCGAACAACGCGAGGTCTTCCTGTCCCGGCTCACCGCGATCCCGGCCTCGCTCACCGGCGTCGTCGACGGTCTGGCCCACCGGCTCCGGCACGGTCCGCGGCCGGCACGCCGGCAGGTGGAGGCCGTCGCCCGGCAAGCGGATTCGGCGGCCGACGGCATCGGCGGCAACACGGCGCCGATTGCGGCCGACCCGGCGCTGGCGGGCACGCTCGCCACTGCGCTCGACGCCGCCCGCACCTCGTTCGGGACGTTCGCCCACTACCTGCGCACCGAGGTTCTCGATCACGCCGTCGACGACGACGCCGTCGGCCGCGACCGGTACCTGCTGCACCTGCCGGCGTATCTGGGCGCCGACGCCGACCCCGACGACGCCTATGCGTGGGCGATGACCCGGCTGCAGCAGATCGTCGCCGAGCAGCAGGAGATCGCCGAGGGACTGCTCCCGGGACAGGGCGTGCCGGCGACGCTCGCCTGGCTGGATCGCCAGCCGCAGTACCAGATCCACGATCGCGGCGAGTTCGTCGACTGGATGCAGGCGACCTCCGACGCGGCCGTCGCCGGCCTCGCGGGCACCCACTTCGACCTCCCGGCCCGGCTGTCCCGGCTCGAATGCCGGCTCGCCCCGTCGTCGACCGGCATCATCTACTACACCCAGCCCAGCGAGGATCTGGCCCGGCCGGGCCGGATGTGGTGGGCGGTACCCGACGATCAGACCGTCTTCCACACCTGGCAGGAGAAGACGACCGTCTACCACGAGGGCGTCCCCGGACATCACCTGCAGCTCGGCTCGGCGATCGTCGACCCGGACCTCAATTCCTGGCGCAAGCTCGCCTCCTTCACCTCCGGACACGGCGAGGGCTGGGCTTTGTACGCCGAGCGGCTGATGGACGAGCTCGGCTGGCTCGAGGACCCGGGTGACCGCATGGGCATGCTCGACTCCCAGCGGCTGCGGGCCGCGCGTGTCGTGGTCGACATCGGCGTGCACTGCCGTCTGCCCGCACCGGAGTCCCTCGGCGGCGGGATCTGGGACGCCGACAAGGCCTGGACGTTCCTGACCTCGTCGGTGGCGATGGACCACTCGGTGCTGCGCTTCGAGCTCGACCGCTATCTGGGCTGGCCCGGTCAGGCCCCCTCGTACGCGCTCGGCCAGCGCGTCTGGGAACGGACCCGCACCGACGCGCTCCGCCTCCACCCGGACTGGACCCTCCAGGACTTCCATTCGCGCGCACTGGCTCTCGGCGGTGTGTCCCTGGACGTACTCGCGGCCGAGGTCGTCGGCCGTCCCGACGACTGACGTCCGATCACCGCTCAGGACACCCGACTGCGATCCAGGTACGACTGCCGCTGCGCCGGATCGAACGCGCCGTAGTCCGCGCCCCCGACGAACCGCTTGAGTCGCCACATGATCGGCGACGGGATGAGGTCCTCGAGGATGCCGATCGGCGCGAGGTAGCGCGGGACGGTGACCTCCCCGCGGCCGTGACCGGCGCTGGCGACGATCGCGGCGGCGACGTCGTCGGGGTCGAGCGTGGGCTGCAACCTCAACCGGACGCCCGCGGTCAGATCGGTGCGCGTGGCCGCCGGCAGGATCGTCGTCATCGTGATGCCCGTCCCGGCGAGCTCGGCGCGGACCGCCTTCGACAGCGCGACGACGCCGAACTTCGACGCGCAGTAGGTCGCGATCCCGGGGGTGGTGACCTTGCCCGCCATCGACGACACGTTGACGATGTGGCCGCGGCGGCGCTCGATCATCCCGGGCAGGACGAGGTGGGTGCCGGTGACGACCGCCCCGAGGTTGATCGCCAGTTCACGGTGCAGCCCGGCGAGATCCTGGTCGACGAGGCGACCCATGTGCTGGATACCCGCGTTGTTGACGAGCATGTCGATCGGTCCCGTCGCCGCCGCGGCGTCGACGAAGGCGGCAAACGAGTCGACATCGGTGACATCGAGGCGCATTGCGCGCGCCCGTTGCCCGAGTCGCTCGGCCGTGGCGGTCGCGGCATCGAGGTCTCGGTCGCCGATCCACACGGTCGCGCCGCGCTCGACGAGTGCGGCGGCCGTGGCGGCACCGATACCGCGGGCTCCCCCGGTGACGCACACCCGCGCGCCCTGCAGTGCGATCACAGCGGGCTGCCGATCGGGTGGCGCAGCGCGAAGTACGCGATCAGGCGGATCTCACCGGTGCCACGGAACAGCAGTGCCCGGCCGAGGTACACGCCCGGGACGAGTTCGACGATCTCGTCCCTGGTCTTGCGGATCGGGAACGTGCGGACTCCCGGATTCTTGTACTTCGGGACCCCGTAGTCGAGCGCGCGTACACGCACCTTCGGCTCGATGAGTCCGAGGCTCGGCTCGTGTTCGAAATGGAATCCCTCCATCTCGCCGTCGACCGGGCGCAGGCCGAGGTATCCGGCGGCGATGATCGGCATCACCAGCGCCGCGATGGGCGACAACCGGTTGAGGCCGGTTCCCGCGCGCTGGTCGAAGGACTTGCCCCGCCACGTCGGATCGATCTTCATCAGCGGGTTGGCAAGGGCGGCTTCGGGAATCCCGAACAGCTTCCCCACGATCAGTCCCTCCAGCTTGCCGTCGAGGCCCTGCGGGTCGCTTCCGGCACCGAAGAGCGTCGAGAGCGCCTCCCGGTCGTCGCGTTCACCGAGTTCCCGGAGGTAGCCCCATGCCTCACTACGCGCCCGGTTCGGGCTGTGGTCGGCGAGGGTCCGCAGTTCGGCCAGCATCTGGAGCTCCGTCGGGCTCCCCTCGTCGACCTCTCGTGCGGTGTTCAGCTCTGCACTCATCACGTCTCCTAACTGGCACTATTTTGTGCCACTTAATGTGGTACCAGAATGTGCCAGATAGGTCGCGGGCTGTCAACGGCCGCCCCGGCCGGGCGGGATGGAAGGATGAGCCGGTGAGTTCGACCAGCACCGACCGCAGCTACGGCGGCGAATCCGCGGCCGGACGGGCGGCGCGCCGGCGCGCCGCGCTCGTCGATGCCGCGGCGACGGTGATGTCCGACGGCCGGTGGCGAGCCGCGACGGTCGCGGGTCTGTGCTCCGACGCGCAGCTCAACAAGCGCTATTTCTACGAGAGTTTCCCCGACCTCGACACCCTGGCCGACGCGGTCATCGACGACATCTCCGGCGAGGTGGTGGATGCGGCCGTCGGCGCCTACCTCGGCCTTCTCGACCGCCCGCTCTCCGAACAGGCTCGAGGCGCCGTCGACGCGGTCGTCGGCGTCCTCGGAACCGACCGGCGCAAGGCGCGGATCCTGCTGGGCGGGGCCGCCGGGACACCCGCGGCGGACGAACGACGCACCGAGGCGATGACGGGGTTGACCGCCGTCCTCATCGAGCACGCACGGACCATCCACGGCGTCGAGCTCGAGGCCGACTCGCTGGCCCGGACCGCCCCCGCCTTCGTCATCGGCGGCAGCGCCCAGGCGATTCTCGCGTGGGCCGAGGGGACCCTTCCGGTCTCCCGGGCCGACCTCGTCGACGACATCAGCGCCCTGTGGCTGGCGCTCGGTGGCGCGGCCAGCGAGCTCGCACGCTCACGCCTCGAGTCCGGCACCCACGGCGTGGAATGAGCCTCAGCCCAGGAGGCGACGGACCTCGGCGACCGCATCGTCGAGGGCCACCCGGTGTTGTTCGCCGTTGCCAAGGTCCTTGATCTCCAGCCGGCGCTCGGCCAGTTCGTTCTCCCCGAGCACCAGGGCCAGCCGCGCACCCGAGCGGTCGGCGGCCTTCATCGCACCCTTGAGGCCGCGATCGCCGTAGGCGAGGTCGACACTGATCCCGGCGGCGCGCAGAGTGCCTGCGACACCGACGAGTTCGGCCTTTGCCGCCGAGCCCAGCGGTACCCCGAAGACCTGGCAACGCGCCGCCTCGGTACCCGCGACGCCCTCGGCCTCCAGCGCGAGCATGGTCCGGTCGACGCCGATCCCGAAGCCGATGCCGGAGAGGTCCTGCTTGGCGCCGAGCTGTCGCATGAGACCGTCGTAGCGCCCGCCACCGCCGATACCCGACTGCGCACCGAGGCCGTCGTGGACGAATTCGAAGGTGGTCTTCGTGTAGTAGTCCAGGCCGCGGACGAGGCGCGGATTGATCTCGTAGACGACGCCGAGCCGGTCGAGGTGGGCGAGGACGAGATCGAAGTGCGACTTCGCGTCGTCGGACAGGTAGTCGATGAGCAGCGGCGCACCCGCGGTGGCCGCCTTGATCTCCGGACGCTTGTCGTCGAGGACCCGCAGCGGGTTGATCTCGGCACGCGCCCGGGTCGCCTCGTCGAGGTCGAGTCCGAACAGGAACTCCTGCAACGCCTCTCGATATCGCGGACGGCTCTCGTCGTCACCCAGCGAGGTGATCTCGAGCCGGAATCCCGTCAGACCGAGGCGCCGGTACCCCTCGTCGGCGATCGCGATGACCTCGGCGTCGAGCGCCGGGTCGTCGACGCCGATCGCCTCGACGCCCACCTGCTGAAGCTGACGATAGCGACCGGTCTGCGGCTTCTCGTAGCGGAAGAACGGCCCGGCATAACAGACCTTCACCGGGAGCTGACCGCGGTCGAGGCCGTGCTGGATCACCGCCCGCACCACCCCCGCGGTGCCCTCCGGACGCAACGTCACCGACCGGTCGCCGCGGTCGGCGAAGGTGTACATCTCCTTGCTGACCACGTCGGTCGATTCGCCGACCCCACGCGCGAACAGCGCGGTGTCCTCGAACACCGGGAGTTCGATGTGCCCGTAGCCGGCGCGACGCGCCGCGTCGGTGAGCGTGTCCCGGACCCTTCGGAAGTCCGCCGAGTTCGGCGGGAAGTAGTCCGGGATGCCCCGGGGGGCCTGAAATGCTCCGCTCACAGTCCGTGTCGTCCCTTCGGTCGTGCGCTCTGGCTGTCGAGTCCGGCCAGGAAGGGATTGCTCGCGCTCTCCTGGCCGATCGTGGTCTGGGGTCCGTGCCCGGGCAGCACCAGTGTCTCAGCGGGCAGCGGCAACAGCTTCGCCGCTATCGAGTCGAGCAACTGCTGGTGGTTGCCTCCGGGCAGGTCGGTCCGACCGATCGACCCGGCAAAGAGTACGTCACCGGAGAAGCACACCGGGACCACCGCGGGCGTGTCGGGTCCGGCCTGGTCGCGGGCCTCCTCCGGCACGTCGACCTCGACACCGAGCAGCACCGAGCCCTGCGTGTGTCCGGGCGCGAGGTCGACCGAGAACGAGATCCCGGCGAGCTCCACCGGCTCACCGTCGGAGAATTCGACGACCTTCTCCGGCTCGGTGAACACCTCGTCCCCGATCATCGCGCCCAGCGCTCGTCCGATGCCCAGACCGGGATCGGCGAGCATGGGCCGGTCCGCGGGGTGGATGTAGGCCGGGATCGAGTACTCGTCGCACAGCTGCGCGGCGTTCCAGGTGTGGTCGAGGTGACCATGCGTGAGGAGGACGGCCACCGGGGTGAGGTCGTGTTCGGCCAGCAACTCCCGGACCCGGGGAGCCGCGTCCTGTCCCGGATCGATGATCACCGCATCTGATCCCGCCTCGGCGGCGACGATGTAGCAGTTCGTCTGGAACATCCCGGCGGGGAATCCGGTGATGAGCATGATGCTCCTCGGGTCGGCGCGGACAGGACGACGCACACACGTCGAGAGTCCATTGTTGCGTAGGCGGCATGGCTCGCCACCCGCCGCACCCTGTTCTCAGGTACAACTGGCACACTTGCCCCCGAGTAAGTGACATCCACGACGATGTCGGTACTGCCATGCCGACAGACCGTCGGCACTCCGTGCGGTGCAGCAGATCGGCACTCCGTGCGGGCAGCAGATCGGCACCTCGTGCCGGGATTCAGGAGGATTCACCCGCGTGTCCAGCAATGAGGAGCGCCGTGAGGCGGCGAAGCGGAAGCTCGAAGAACGCCTCGAGACCGAGCGCCTCGCCCGGCGCAAGCGGAAGATCGTGATCGCCTCGGTGTCGACCGCCGTCGTGGTGGCCGTGGTCGCGGGCGTGACGGCCGTCGTGGTGAAGAAGATCATGGACGACCGTGAGGCCGCACGCTGGACGACCTGCGCCTACGAGGACTCCCCGAGCCGCTTCGACCAGCTGCCCGATCAGGTGCCCGACACCGTCCCGGCTGATCAGCGCCCGCAGTATCAGGCCGAACTCGACGAGCTGAAGGCGGCCGCGAAGAACGAGCGGACCTCCCCCAAGCCCGACGAGCGGGTCCTCAAGTCGGGCACCGAGCAGGCCCTCTTCACCACCACCCAGGGCAACCTGCCGATCACACTCGAGCGCGACGGCGCGCCGTGCAACACCGCGGCGGTCACCTCGCTGATCGAGAACAAGTTCTACGACGACTCGACCTGCCACCGCATGACGACCAGCGACAAGCTGAAGATCCTGCAGTGCGGCGACCCCACCGGCACCGGTATGAGCGGGCCCGGCTGGACCAGTCCCGACGAGCCGCCGACCGACCTGCAGAAGGTCGGCCAGCCGGATCCGATGACCGGCTCGCAGCCCGTCATCTATCCCCGCGGGACGATCGCGATCGCCAACAGCAGCCAGGGCGGACAGAACCCGAACACCGGGTCGAGCCAGCTCTTCATCGTCATCAACGACAGCGAGCTCGGTCCCGACTACTCGATCGTCGGCAAGGTCGACGAGCCCGGACTCGCGGTGCTCGACAAGGTCTACGCCGGTGGCATCAACCCCGGCCCGGTCGGCAGTCAGCCCGGCGACGGCGAGCCCAAACTCCCCGTGACCATCGAGACCGCCACCATCGAGTAGTCGCCGACCTCTGCTCCCTGAGAGTTGCCGCTGGCAAACCCCTCTGCTCCCTGAGAGTTGCCGCTGGCAAACCCCTCTGCTCCTCAGAGTTGCCGCTGGCAACCCCTTCGCTCCCTGAGAGTTGCCGCTGGCAAACCCCTCTGCTCCCTGAGGTGCGAGCGAAGCGAGCCACGAAGGGCGTCGCAACGTGCCTCACCAGGCCCTTCGAGGCTCGTCGCTATCGCTCCTCGCACCTCAGGGACCAGGGGTTATGCGGTTCTTTCGGATTGGGGAGCAGGGGTTTTGTTCTCCCGGTGCGGCCCGGTCCGCGATGAGATCAGGCCGCCGAGGTCACCCGGTAGACGTCGTACACGCCTTCGACGTTGCGTACGACGTTGAGGACGTGGCCGAGGTGCTTGGGGTCGCCCATCTCGAAGGTGAACTTGCTGATGGCCACCCGGTCGCGGCTCGTCGTCACCGATGCGGACAGGATGTTGACGCGTTCGTCGGCGAGCACCTTGGTGACGTCCGACAGCAGGCGGTGACGGTCGAGGGCCTCCACCTGGATGGCCACCAGGAACACCGATTCCGGCGACGGGGCCCACGACACGTCGAGGATGCGTTCCTCTTGCTGCCGCAGCGATTCGGCGTTGGTGCAGTCGGTACGGTGCACGCTGATGCCGCCGCCGCGGGTCACGAACCCCAGGATGTCGTCGCCGGGCACCGGGGTGCAGCACTTGGCGAGCTTGATCACCACGTTGTCGATGCCGTCGACCATCACGCCCGCATCGCCGCCCTGCCGCGACCGCGTCGGCATCGTCGACGGCGTCGACCGCTCGGCGATCGCCTCCTCGGCGTCCTCGATGCCGCCCAGTGAGGCGACCAGCCGGTTGACGACGTGGCGTGCGGAGACGTGGTTCTCGCCGACCGCGGTGTAGAGGGCGGTCACGTCGGTGTAGCGCAGTTCGCGCGCGATCGCCGACATCGATTCCGCACTGAGGAGCCGCTGGAGCGGGAGTCCACCGCGGCGGACCTCCTTGGCGATCGCGTCCTTGCCGGCCTCGAGCGCTTCCTCACGGCGTTCCTTGGCGAACCACTGCCGGATCTTCGCCTTGGCGCGGGGCGAGACCACGAAGGTCTGCCAGTCCTTCGACGGGCCGGCGGTGGGCGCCTTGGAGGTGAACACCTCCACCACCTCGCCGTTCTCGAGCGTGCGTTCCAGCGCGACCAGTCGGCCGTTGACGCGCGCCCCGATACATCGATGCCCGACCTCGGTGTGGACCGCGTAGGCGAAGTCCACCGGCGTCGACCCGGCGGGCAACGTGATGACGTCGCCCTTCGGGGTGAACACGAAGATCTCGCGCACCGCGAGGTCGTAGCGCAGGGACTCGAGGAACTCACCCGGATCCGCGGCCTCCCGCTGCCAGTCGAGCAGCTGACGCATCCACGCCATGTCGTCGATCTCGGCGGTGTCGGACTTCTTGCCCGACTTGCGGTAGCCGTTCTCCTTGTAGCGCCAGTGCGCGGCGATCCCGAACTCGGCCGTCCGGTGCATCTCGTGCGTGCGGATCTGCACCTCGAGGGGCTTGCCCTCGGGTCCGATCACGGTGGTGTGCAACGACATGTAGACACCGAACCGCGGCTGGGCGATGTAGTCCTTGAAGCGGCCCGCCATCGGCTGCCACAGGGAGTGCACGACGCCGACGGCGGCGTAGCAGTCGCGGTCCTCCTCGCAGAGGATGCGCATTCCGACCAGGTCGTGGATGTCGTCGAAGTCGCGGCCCTTGACGATCATCTTCTGATAGATCGACCAGTAGTGCTTGGGACGTCCTTCGACGGTCGCGTTGATGCGCGCGCCGGACAGCGCGTTGTTGATGTCGGCACGCACCCGGGCGAGGTAGGTGTCGCGGGACGGCGCGCGATCGGCGACGAGCCGGACGATCTCCTCGTAGCGCTTGGGGTGCAGGATCGCGAACGACAGATCCTCGAGCTCCCATTTGACCGTCGCCATACCGAGCCGATGCGCAAGCGGCGCAATGACTTCGAGGGTCTCGCGCGCCTTGCGGGCCTGCTTCTCCGGCGGCAGGAAGCGCATCGTGCGCATGTTGTGCAGGCGGTCGGCGACCTTGATGACCAGAACACGCGGATCGCGCGCCATCGCGATGATCATCTTGCGGATGGTCTCGGCCTCCGCGGCGCTTCCGAGCGCGACCTTGTCGAGCTTGGTCACGCCGTCGACGAGATGGGCGACCTCCGGCCCGAAGTCCGCCTCCAGTGCCTGCAGGGAGTAGCCGGTGTCCTCGACCGTGTCGTGCAGCAGTGCCGCGATGAGGGTCGTGGTGTCCATGCCCAGATCGGCGAGGATCGTCGCGACCGCCAGCGGATGGGTGATGTAGGGGTCGCCGGACTTGCGCTTCTGGCCGCTGTGCCGTTCGTCGGCGACGTCGTAGGCGCGCTGCAGCAGCGCGACGTCGGCCTTCGGGTAGATCTCGCGGTGCAGGGTGACCAGGGGTTCGAGCACGGGGCGGACCTGGCTGCGGGTCGCCGTCATACGGCGGGCGAGTCGTGCGCGCACCCGGCGCGAGGCCGACGAGGACGCACCGGGCTGGATGGAGCCCACCGCGCCCGATCCGCTCGCCCGGTCGGCACTCTCGGTCGTCGTCCCGGCGGTCTCCGCGGGGGTCACGCCGCGCTGCGCCGTGTCGGATTCATCGGGCATCAGCGGTCCTCCTCACGGTTGTCTGCCGCCACACGGCGAGCCGTCCGGCCTGCCCGGGCGCGCTCAGCCGATTCTAGTCGCGCGCCGGCCGGCATCGTGTCGACGCCGTCAGTCCAGCGCGACCGCGTGGACGGGCACGTCCGGTCCGAGCCCGCGTGCGATCGTGTCCCGACCGCCGAGACCGGCGAGTTCCATGATCACCGCGACCCCGACGACGTGTGCGCCCGCCCGGTGCAGCAGTTCGGCCGCGGCGACGGCCGTTCCGCCGGTCGCGAGCACGTCGTCGACGAGCAGCACGCGGCGGCCGGACAGGTTCAGACCGTTCGCCGGGATCTCGAGCGTGGCCTGTCCGTACTCGAGGCTGTAGTCGATTGCGATGACCGGCGGCGGCAGTTTGCCTCCCTTGCGCACCGCGAGCACCCCGACCTCGAGCTCACGCGCCACCGCACCGCCCAGCAGGAACCCGCGCGCGTCGATACCGGCCACGAGATCGATCGACGTGCAGCCGTGGGTGAGCGCGGTGACGATGGTCGACAACCCTTCCGGGTCGGCGAGTACCGGCGTCAGATCCTTGAAAGCGATTCCGGGAGCAGGGAAGTCGTCGACGAGGCGGGCATGTTCGGCGATGGCCGCCCGTGCTCGCGAGACCGCTTCCGCCGTACGCTCGGGCACGACACCACCCATCGGTTCACTCCCCTGCTCAGCCACGGATCGTCCACCGATCCATATTCCATCCGGTGCCGTCGCGGCCCATGCCGGCCACCACGTTGCCCACCCGATCCTTCCATTGCCGTACCCGCGGTGCCGCGAACAGGGGCACCGACGGCATCGTCGACCAGGTCGCGTTCTCGATGGACCGGGCCAGACGCAGACGATCGGGCGCCGACACGGTCGTCGCTAGCTGATCCACTCCCCGGCTCACCATCGGCTCCCGGATGCCGGACAGATTCAGCGGGTCGCCTCCGCGCAGGGCGTAGGCGTCGCGGCTGGGGTCGGCGGCCCCGGCCGCGGCGAACGACGCGCCACCGGCGACGATCAGGACGTCGGCGTCGCGCCCGAGCGCATCGGGACCGAGCTCCGGGGAGGAGACGTCGTCGACGACGAAGCCGGCGGCGCGGCAGGACGCCGCGATCGCGGCGGTCATCTGCTGCCATCGCGGGGTCGGTGCGACGTAGCCGATGCGCACCGTCCGCGGCGCGACTCCGGACGCGGTCGTCTCACCGGTTGCCGGATCCACACCCGCGCCCTGACCGGTCGCCGACCGCACGAGTCCCCGCGCCCGTTCGATGTCGGGCCGCTGGTAGGCCTGACCGAATTCCGAGTTCATCTGCCCGGCGAGATTGTCCGCGGGTGAGAGCACACGGAGATTCCAGACTTGCGCACCCGCCCCGAAGTCGCGCGCGAGGTCGGCACGCGGCACACACGAGGCGAACGCACGGCGCATCCGCACATCACCGAAGACGCCGCGACCGGCCAGGACCAGCTCCTCCACTCCGAGTGCCCGTGCGGGCGACGCCGGGCCGGCCGCACCCGCCGAGCCGGCCACATCGCCGTCGACGAGGCCCGCCGTCACGTCGACGACGTCGAACCGGCCCTCGGGGAGCCTGCGGGTCGCGTCGGTGCCGCGACCCCAGACGACGATGCGCGAGGTCTCGGGCTTGTCTCCCCACCATGCCTCGTTGGGCACCAGGACCAGACCGCCCGATCGCGAGTACCGGTCGATGCGATACGGCCCGGACGCCGGGTAGTGCGCGTGGTCGACCCGGCCGAATGTCAGATCGAAGCCGGTGTTCCACGCGTCCGCGATACGCCCGATGGCGGCCCGGTCCATGGCGCGGATCGGGTCGATGACGTCGGTGAGTCCCGCCACCCGGGCCACGACGTGTGCCGGCACCATCGCGCCGGCGCCGAAGAGCGAGAGCCAGTTTCGGTACTCACGTCCGGGCGCGAAGGTCACGGTCGCGCTCTTGTCGCCGGCCGCGCAGTCCACCGAGTCGATGTCCCGGTAGCCCGCGGTGGTCGCCGGGGTGAACCCGGGGAGGCGTCCGCTCATCGCCGCCCAGGCCAGGAGGAGGTCGTCGCAGTCGAGGGCCACTCCGTCGGAGAAGGTCGCCTCGGGGTGGAACTCGTACCGCAGGGTCGGGACCCGGCCGGGCACCTGAGTGACCGTGCCGACGTCACGATCCGGGATGACCTGACCGGCCGGGCCCAGGAGACTGAAACCCGGCAGCAACCGGGTGGTCGCCATGAGCACGCCATCGGCGTTGCCGCCCACCGTGTTCGCGTTGTAGGTCGAGATCCGGGCGTCGACGACGTAGTCGATGGTCGGGGGTCCGTCGTCGCCGCACGCCGTCAGCAACCCGGCGACCGTGACGAGCCCGACGACGAGGCTCAGGATCCTGACGAACTCCCGGCTCCGACTGGTCACGTCGGTGAGACTAGCGGTTGCGGCGGCGTTTGCCGGTCGGGACCGCCCGGTCCGCGTCGTCGGTGTCGACGGTCTCGCCTCGACGGTGGGTCCGCACCGGTCGCGCGTCGCCGACCGGCACGCCGGACTCGACCGCGGCACGACGCCGCAGGACCTTCTCGGTGTGCCGGGCGACGTCGGGTCGACGTTCCTTCAGTGTCGCCAGGAGCGGCGCGGCGAGGAAGATCGACGAGTACGCGCCGACGATCACGCCGACCAGCTGGATGAGGCCGAGGTCCTTGAGCGTGCCCACCCCGAGCAGCCAGACCGCGATGATCATCAGCGCGATGATCGGCAACACCGAGATGACCGTGGTGTTGATCGACCGCATCAGGGTCTGGTTGACGCCGAGATTGGCTTGTTCGGCGTAGGTGCGCCGGGTGGTCTGCAGGACCGAGCGGGTGTTCTCGGAAATCTTGTCGAACACCACCACGGTGTCGTAGATCGAGAAACCGAGGATCGTGAGCAGACCGATGACGGTCGCCGGTGTGACCTCCCAGCCGACCAGCGAGTAGATCCCGGCGGTCACGATCAGGTCGAAGAACAACGACCCCATCGCCGCGACGGACATCTCCCGGTCGAATCGCACCGCGATGTAGACGAAGACGATGACCAGGAACACGGCAAGCGCGATCAGCATCCGCTCGGTGATCTCATTGCCCCAGGTCGAGCTCACATCCGAGATGCTCACCTCGGCGGGTGCGAGCTCCGGCCCGAACTCGTCGGCGAGCGCGCGGGTCACCGACTCCGCCTCGGCGAGGTCGAGTGTCTCGGTGCGCACCTGGATCGTCTGGCTGCCACCGGCGCCCGCGGTCTGCACCGACTCGGGCGCCTCACCCAGGGCTGCGGTGACGACTTCCTCCACGGATTCGGCGGTGATCTCCGAGGAGACGACCGGTACCGACATCTGGGTACCGCCCTCGAAGTCGATGCCGAGGGTGAACCCGCGGATACCGATCGAGGCCAGACAGATCAACAGGATCGCCGCGGTCACGCCGTACCACATCCGGCGGCGTCCGACGATCTCGAAAGCACCCGTACCGGTGTAGAGCCGGGACAGGAACGACCGGTCGCGGTCGGCGACGAAGTCGGCGTCCGCGCCGGGCTGCGCCTTGTCGGCGTCGAGGACGGCCGAGTCCCCGGCTGCCTTGTTGTCCGGCCCGGTCATCGCACCGTCCCCTTCTCCCGAGTGGCGTCCGTGGTGTCATCGGCGTCGGCCGTCGCGGCGGCGGAGCCGGCGGCGGGACTCGCACCCGATTGCCGGTGCGCGGCCACGCGACGCTGGCGGGCGACCTCGCTGATCGCCCCGAGTCCGTTGACGCTCGGCTTCGACAGGAACGTCGAACGGCTCGCGTAGACGACCAGCGGATGGGTGACCAGGAACACGACCATGACGTCGAGGATCGTGGTCAGACCCAGGGTGAACGCGAATCCGCGGACCTCGCCGATCGCCAGGATGTAGATGACGGCGGCGGCGATGAAGCTCACCGCGTTACCGGACCAGATGGTGCGGCGCGCGCTCGCCCAGCCGCGGGGCACCGCGGACCGGAAGCTGCGGCCCTCGCGCATCTCGTCCTTTATTCGTTCGAAGTAGACGACGAACGAGTCGGCGGTCATACCGATACCGATGATCAGACCCGCGATACCGGCCAGGTCGAGCGTGAACCCGATCCAGCGGCCGAGCAGGACGATGATGCCGTAGACCATCGCTCCCGCGAGGACCAGTGACAGCACTGTCAGGATGCCGAGCATGCGGTAGTAGGCCAGCGCGTAGATGAACACCGCGATCAGGCCGACCAGTCCGGCGATCAGACCGGCCTGCAGCGAGGCGAGACCCAGGGTCGCCGAGATCGTCTCGGCATCGGAGGCGGTGAACGACAACGGCAGCGAACCGTACTTCAGCACGTTCGCGAGCTCGTTCGACGACGACTCGGTGAATGGGCTCGCGCTGCCGCCGCTGATCCGGGTCTGACCGCCCGGGATCGGCTCGTTGATCGCCGGCGCCGACACGACGCGCGAGTCGAGGGTGAACGCGGTCTGGGTCCGGTTGGGCGCCTGCTCGGCGGTGTACCGGGGCCAGAAGCTCGCGGCCTCACCCTCGAACTCCAGGGTCACCACCCATTCGCCGGTCTGCGGGTCGGTTCCGGCGTTCGCGTTCTTGATGTCGCGACCGTCGATGATCTCCGGGCCGAGAAGGTAGACCTCCGAGCCGTCGGTCGAGCAGGCCACCAGGTACTGGTCGGGGCGGTCGTTGCCCAGCAGGGGATCGTTGGCCGTCGGCGAACAGTCCATCTTCGCCATCTGCTGCTGAAGCGCCTCGAGCTGCTGCGGGCTCGCGTTCGCGGGGGCCTGACGCAGTTTGCGCTGCTCGTCGATCGCGGCTGCCGCGGCCTCGGTCGGCAGGGCGTCCGCTTGATCGTCGGCGCCTTCGGGCTTCGGCGGTTGCGGGGTCGCCATGACGGGCTGCCCGACCACCGGCCGGACATACAGGCGCGCCGTCTGGCCCAGGGAGCGGGCCTGGGCGCCGTCCTGGCCCGGGACCGTGATGATCAGGTTGTCACCGCTGACGACGACCTCGGAACCGGAGACACCGAGTCCGTTCACACGCTGTTCGATGATCTGCTTGGCCTGGTCGAGCTGTTCTCGGGTCGGAGCCTTACCGTCTTCGGTCCGCGCGGTCAGGGTGACGCGAGTACCGCCCTGCAGGTCGATACCGAGCTTCGGTTCGATGG
Organism: Gordonia sp. KTR9; assembly: GCF_000143885.2. Classification (NCBI taxonomy): domain Bacteria; kingdom Bacillati; phylum Actinomycetota; class Actinomycetes; order Mycobacteriales; family Gordoniaceae; genus Gordonia; species Gordonia sp. KTR9. Next base: position 2,520,635 of record NC_018581.1, on the reverse strand, counting down.
TCTGTGGGCCGGTGAAGAAGATCAGTCCGTAGACGACCGCGAGCAGGCCGATGAAGGCCACGAGCGGGCGCCACGGCGGGATCTCTCGAGCCGGTCGCGACCGCTTCCCTGCAGTCCGGCCCTTCCCCGAAGTCCGAGAGGGAGTTGTCACAGCTGTTCAGGTCTCCTTGAGAGCGTCAACCGGCCGACAGGCATCTCGACCGGCACGGCCACCATCGGCCCGGTGTCCGGGACACACCAGAGGAGGTCCAGGGCGGCCGCGCGGGCAGGTGGGCGCGCCGCGTCATGAACCGACGCGGCGCGGATTCGGCTTACTTGTCGGTGTCGCGTGCGTCGTCGGTGGCAGGCTTGTCCAGGCTGACCGAGTCGACGTCGTAGTCGTCGGAGTCGATCTCCGGGGCGACATGGCCCGCGTAGGTGGCGGCGGCTTCGTCGGTGGGGACGACACGCATGACAGCCAGCCGGTTCCAGCGGGTGACCACACCGGTCGCGATCTCGACGTCGACGACGTCGGGCGAGCTCGCGTCGATCACGGTGCCGAAGAGCCCGGAGGTCAGCTGGACGCGGGTGCCCGTGGACACCGAGTTCTGCATCTCCTGCATCTCGGCCACACGCTTCTTCTGCTTCCGCATCGACAGGAACATGAAGCCGGCGAGCAGGGCGAGCAGGAGCGGGAAGAGCAGAGCGTCCATGAGTGCGAGTCAATCCTTCGGGTATCGGGATGTACGGCGTGAGCGAGCGGCCTGTCCGGACGGATCCGGGCAGCATCAGCTCAGCTGTGCTCCACACAGTGTGCCACGTCTTGCGGGGAGGTCATCCCCGCAGGTGGTGCCGGTGGGGTCAGAGGTCGTCGAACAACGTCTCCGCGGCGACGTCGCGCGGACGCACCCCGAAGGTGGCGTTCATCGCACCTGCCGGCGGGGTGAGACCGAGGTGATGCCAGGCGGCTGCCGTGGCCACCCGCCCGCGTGGCGTCCGGGCGATCATGCCCGCACGCACCAGGAACGGCTCGCAGACCTCCTCGACGGTCGCCGGCTCCTCGCCGACCGCCACGGCCAGCGTCGACACACCGACCGGGCCGCCGCCGAAGGCGCGGATCAGGGCGTCCAGCACGGCCCGGTCGAGCCGGTCGAATCCCAGCTCGTCGACGTCGTAGACCGCGAGGGCCGCGCGGGCGACCTCCACGGTGATCGAACCGTCGCCGCGCACCTCGGCGTAGTCCCGAACCCGACGCAGCAGCCGGTTCGCGATGCGGGGGGTGCCGCGTGATCGGCGGGCGATCTCGCCGGAGGCGTCGTCGCGCAGTTCGATGCCGAGGATCGCCGCCGCCCGGCGCAACACCCGGACCAGTTCCTCCGGCTCGTAGAACTCCATGTGCGCGGTGAAACCGAAGCGGTCGCGCAGCGGACCGGTCAGCGACCCCGACCGCGTCGTCGCACCGACCAGGGTGAACGGCGCGACATCCAGCGGGATCGAGGTGGCACCCGGGCCCTTGCCGACCACGACGTCGACCCGGAAATCCTCCATCGCCAGGTAGAGCATCTCCTCGGCCGGCCGCGCGATGCGGTGGATCTCGTCGATGAACAGCACATCGCCCTCGACGAGATTGGAGAGCATGGCCGCGAGATCGCCGGCCCGCTCGAGTGCCGGGCCCGAGGTCACGCGGATCGCGGCGCCCATCTCCGAGGCGATGATCATGGCCAGCGACGTCTTGCCGAGCCCGGGCGGACCCGACAACAGGATGTGATCGGGTGTCCCGCCGCGACCCTTGGCTCCCTGGAGCACGAGTTCGAGTTGCTCGCAGACGCGCGGCTGGCCGACGAATTCGGCGAGCGACCGGGGCCGCAGTCCGGCGTCGAGGTCACCGTCGGACCGCACCGGCATCGCGCTCACGTCGCGATCGTCGACGTAGTCCGGGTCCTCGGTCATCTAGGACGCCTTTCCCAGCAGCGACAACGAGTGCCGGAGCGCCGTCGACGCGTCGGCATCGGGATGTTCGGCGAGTACCGCGGTGACCGCCTTCTCGGCGGGGCCGGGCGTGAACCCGAGGCCGACGAGGGCCTCGGCCACCTGATCGCGGATGCCGCCGACGACCGTGACACCGCCCGACGGCTCGCCGGTGGGCCGGTCGACCTTGTCCCGCAGTTCGACGCAGAGCCGTTCGGCCACCCGCTTGCCGATACCCGGAACCGAGGTGAGGGCCTTGGTGTCGGACTCGGCGAGCGCGCGGCGCAGCGCATCGGGCTCGAGGACCGCGAGGGTGGCCATCGCCAGTCGCGGACCGACGCCGGTCACCGTCTGCAGGAGCGCGAAGAGGGAACGGGCGTCGGGTTCGGTGAAGCCGTAGAGCGTCATCGAGTCCTCGCGGACGATCATCGAGGTCAGCAGCGTCGCCTCGTCGCCCCGGTGGAGCCGGGACAGTGTCGCGGGGGTGGCGAGCACGCGATAACCCACTCCTCCGCAGTCGATCACGGCGTGGTCGAGGGCGATCTCGAGCACCGGTCCGCGGACTGACGCGATCATGCGCGACTCCCCTCTCGTGCCTGGGCCACCCGCGCGCGGTGACGGGCCGCGGCCGCGTCGGCCTGCTTCTGCGCGGCGGCCATCCGTTCCATCATCGGTCCGCGCCAGCAGTGACAGATCGCGAGCGCCAGCGCGTCCGCGGCGTCGGCAGGACGCGGTTTGGTCTGCATGCCGAGAATCCGGGTGACCATGGCGGTGACCTGCGCCTTGTCGGCGCGCCCGCTGCCGGTCACCGCCGCCTTCACCTCCGACGGGGTGTGGAATCGGACCGGGACATCACGTTGCGACGCCGCGAGCGCGATCACGCCGCCGGCCTGCGCGGTCCCCATCGCGGTGGACACCTGGTTCTGCGCGAAGACCCGTTCGATGGCCACCACATCCGGCTGGTGGACGTCGAGCCAGTGACACGCGGAGGTGTAGATCGCGAGCAGCCGCTCGGCGAGTTCCATGTCACTCGGGGTTCGCACCACGTCGACGTCGAGGGCGGTCACCGTTCGGCCCCGACCCGACTCGACCAGCGCGATACCGCACCGGGTCAGACCCGGATCGACGCCCATGACGCGCACTCGTACCCTCCCAGGCATCGTGTTCTGCGAACAGTTGTTCGAGATCCTATCGGGGAGGACGGACAAGTCCGGTGATCAACACACCGCGTAGGGCGCCGTCATCAGTCGTTCTCGAGTTCGGCGAGGACCTCGTCGCTGATGTCGACGTTGCTGTAGACGTTCTGGACGTCGTCGGAGTCCTCGAGCGCGTCGATCAGCTTGAACACCTTGCGGGCACCGTCGGCGTCCACCGCCACCTCGACCGACGCGCGGAAGCTCGCCTCGGCGGAGTCGTAGTCGATCCCGGCCTCTTGGAGAGCGCTGCGGACGGCGATGAGATCGCTTGGCTCGCTGACGATCTCGAAGGAATCACCGAGATCGGTGACCTCTTCGGCACCCGCGTCGAGCACCGCCATCAGCACGTCGTCCTCGCTCTGCCCGTTCTTCTCCAGCGTCACCACTCCCTTGCGGGTGAACAGGTAGGACACCGAGCCGGGATCGGCCATGTTGCCGCCGTTGCGCGTCATCGCGGTCCGGACCTCGCCCGCCGCGCGGTTGCGGTTGTCGGTGAGGCACTCGATGAGGACGGCCACCCCGTTGGGGCCATAGCCCTCGTACATGATGGTCTGCCAGTCCGCGCCGCCGGCCTCTTCACCGCCGCCGCGCTTGCGCGCGCGCTCGATGTTGTCGTTGGGGACCGACGACTTCTTCGCCTTCTGGATGGCGTCGAACAGCGTGGGGTTGCCCGCCGGGTCGCCGCCGCCGGTCCGTGCCGCCACCTCGATGTTCTTGATGAGCTTGGCGAACATCTTGCCGCGCTTGGCGTCGATGGCCGCCTTCTTGTGCTTGGTGGTGGCCCATTTGGAGTGGCCGCTCATGTCCGTCGATTCCTTTCCCGGCGCCGGCACGTGCGGCGGGCCGCGGCCCGCATCCGGCGCATTCCTGGCTCTACTCGGTCGCCCTGTCGGTTGGGCGCCCTGGTGGATTGTTCCCGGCGTGCCGGGCTCGTGGTCTACCGCTGGTTCGGCACGATCTTACCGACGCACCATCTCCACGAAGTATTCATGTACGCGCCGGTCGCCGGTCACCTCCGGGTGAAACGACGTCGCGAGCACGTTCCCCTGGCGGACCGCGACGATGCGTCCGGCCGCCGGGCCGTCGGGAATGCGCGCCAGCACCTCGACCTCGGGGGCGATCGTCTCGACCCAGGGCGCACGGATGAACACCGCGCGCATGGGCGCGGCGCCGTCGGTGTCGGTGATGCCGGTGAACTCGAGGTCGGTCTCGAAGCTCTCCACCTGGCGACCGAATGCGTTGCGCCGCACGGTCACATCGAGGGCATCGAGATGTCGTGCGTCGGGCCGCGTGTCGAGGATCGTGGACGCGAGCATGATCATGCCGGCGCACGACCCGTAGGCCGGCAGTCCGTCGGACAGCTTTTCCGCCAGCGGGTCGAACAGATCGAAGATGCCGAGCAGCTTGCTCATCGTCGTCGACTCACCGCCGGGGATGATGATCCCGTCGATCTCGTCGAGTTCGGCCGGGCGTCGGACGGCCACGGCGTCGGCGCCGGCCGCCTCGAGCGCGAAGACGTGTTCGCGCACGTCGCCCTGCAGGGCGAGGACCCCGATGCGCGGTCGGCTCCGCCCGCTCACCGATCGGTCCGCGCGTGCTGGTCGGCCGGCATCGCGCGGCCGGTGCGGGCCAGCCCCTCCTGGGTGACCGCGGCGACGAGCCTGCCCCGGATGTCGAAGATCCGTCCCTGGGTCAGCGCTCGGCCCGACCCCGCCGACGGCGACGTCTGGTCGTAGAGCAGCCAGTCGTCGGCGCGGAACGGCCGCATGAACCACATCGCGTGGTCGAGCGAGGCGACCTGCGGGTTGGACTCCGGGTGCGGCACCCGCGAAGACCCGAGGAGGGTCATGTCACTCATGTAGGCGAGGGTGCCGACGTGGAAGACGGTGTCGTCGGGCAGCCGGTGGCGGTAGCGGAACCACACCCGTTGCTGCGCAGCGAAATACGATGACGTGACCATCTTCTCCCGCGGCACGATGCGCAGGTCGAAATTGGCCCACTCCTTGAACACCGCGCGTTCCTCCGCGCCCAGTTCGTCCAGGCGGTCGTTCAATTCGTCGGGTTGCGGCGCGGGAGGCATGCGGTCCTGATGCTCGTAACCCTCGTCGGTGCGGACATGGAACGACGCGGACATGGTGAAGATCGCCTCACCGTTCTGAACGCCGGTCACCCGCCGGGTGACGAACGAGCGCCCGTCCCGGATCCGGTCGACGAGGAACACCGCCGGGCGGTCCGGGTCACCGGGACGCAGAAAGTAACCGTGCAGGGAATGGACGTCGAACTCCTCGGACACCGTTCGGGTCGCCGACATCAGCGACTGTCCGGCGACCTGTCCGCCGAAGGTCCGCCGGAGATGGCTCGGGAACGCACCGCCGCGGTAGATGTCGGTCTCGATCTGCTCGACCTGGAGTATGTCCTCGATGGCTGCCACGCAGACCAGTATCGCGCACGACCCCGGTGGGGACTCCCCTGCCCACCGAAGCGCAGGCGACGATCAGAGCTCGTCGAGCGTCATGATCCCGTCCTGGATGGCCCGGGCCACCAGCGACGCCTTCGTCGGGGCCGGACGGCCGATCTCGGCGTACTTCGCCCGGATGCGGGTGAGGTGGGTGTTGACCGTGCCGAGGGAGATGTAGAGCTCCTGTGCCACAGCGGGTTTGGAATCGACCAGCATCCAGGTGCGCAGGACCTCGACCTCGCGCGAGGTGAGATTGGGCTTGGCCCGATCGACCGATGACGCTGCCACCTCGGGGATCTCGGCGGCGGGCACGGTGACCGCCCGGTGCAGGTGGGGATGTCCCGGACGATGTCCGAGTGCCAGCGGCTGACCCGCGCGCGACGGCTGGATCTGGTGGCCGGGCAACGGCATCCGGCGGGCTGCGAGACGCGCCAGTGCTTCCTTCCGGCGCGCGATGGCCTCCGCATCGCGACGAGCGCTGACCGAGCGCAGGTGCTGGGGGGCCTGGTGGGCGATCGCAGTCATGTGTGCTTCCTCTTCACTCATTGTCTTCCGGTGGTCACCCGGGTTGTCCCGGCGATGAGATGAAGATTATGAGCTTTCGCCCGGGTGGTCGATGGGGAGAACTCCCCTACCCGTGGGGAGAACTACCCACCACGAAACCGCAGGTCAGACGGGTAGTGATGAGACACCGGACTCAGCCGGCGGCGTTGCGTGCCGCCTCGGCGTCGATGAGCGGGAGATCCTCACGGGTGACGATGCGCGACGACACCGCGTACTCCACGAGTTTGGTCCGGCGGTTGCTGGCGAGTTTGCCACCCCCGCCGCGCATTCCGCTCACCCCGAGTTGATCGAGTTTGTCGCAGACGTTGTCGAGCTTGCGATTGAACTTGGTGAGCGGCCACCCCAGCCGGCGGGCCGCCTGCGCCGACGACGGGATGGCACTCGCGCCGGTCCCCTCGCGTCGCAGGATCTCCTCGGCCAGCACGATGATCAGCAGCTTCTGACTCTCGGTGAGGGTCGGCACCCCCTGCGTGGTGTGTCCCCCGCTGTATTCCGGGCGCGTCACCGACTTCACCTGGGGGGCGCGGGCGAACAGGCTCAGCTCGTAGGTTGTGGGGCCGGCGGTGAAGACGATGGTCGTCTCACCGAAAACCAGCGGCATCCGCGCACCGGGGCCCAGCGTCGCCGAGAACCCGACGTCGCCCGCCGACACGCTCGCCGACAGATGCGTACCCAGGTTGGTGAGCCACCACAGCCCGTTCTCGTTGTGGATCACCAGGAATCGCCGGTGCAGGTAGGGATTGTCGTCGATCGACAGATCTGCCTCGCGCCCGATGAAGAACCGGCGGTCGGCGTCGAGGGCGATGCGCTCGCCGCAGTACTCGACGTAGGTCGCCCCGGCATCGAGCGCGGCGTCGCCCGGTTCTGCGGGGGTCGCGGCTCGGTCCTGCCCCGTGGTCATCAGCTCTCCGATCAGCTCGGGTCGGGGGCCGGTGCCTGTCCGGCGGCCTCTCCCGGCGCCGAATCGTCGAGCGCGGGCATCGTCAGGGTCGGTACCGACTCGTGGACGGTCACGACGATCACGGTGACGTTGTCGTGTGCGCCGAGTGCCAGCGCGGCGTCGACGAGTCGCTCGGCCGCCTGCTGGGAGTCGGCCGCGTTGCGCAGGATGTCACCGATCTCCTCGTCGGGCAGCTCTCCGGTCAGGCCGTCGGTGCACAGCAGCAGCACGTCGCCGGGGAAGGCCGGCGTGCTCGAGTAGTCGGCCACCGGGTCGACCATGCCCGCCCCCAGCGCACGGGTGATCACGTTGCGGCGCGGGTCGGTTCGGGCCTGCTCGGGGGTGAGGAAGCCGGCGTCGATGAACTCCTGGACCTGAGAGTGGTCGGTGGTGAGCTGGTTGAGCGACCCGTTCTGGAAGCGGTAGGTCCGCGAGTCGCCGATGTTGAGCACCAGCCAGTGGGGGCTCTGCTCGTGGGTGACGAGCACGATGCCGGTCGCGGTGGTGCCCGCGCGGCGCTCGGTCTCGGTGTCGATCTCGCCGATGCGGCGCTGGGCGGCGAGCAGCAGGTCGTCGAGTTGCAGCTGAGTCGCCTTGAGGTCGCCGGCGCTGGTGGCCTCCGACAACGTGAGCAGTGCCGCCTCGCTGGCCAGTTCACCGCTGTCGTGTCCGCCCATGCCGTCGGCGAGCAGGTACATCCCCGGCAGCGCGAGAGCCGCGTCCTCGTTGGTCTCCCGGACTCGCCCCACGTTGCACGCGGCCGACCACTCGAGCCGCAATTCACCCACGATGTGTGTGCCCGAGACCGAGGCGTCTCGAACGATGGTCGCCGCATCCATGATCAGCAGATACTACCGCCGCGGAGCCCCTGACCCGCTACGCATGTCGACTGTTCGGTCTCGGGCGTGTTGGGCGGGGGCGCCGCGGCGGACGGCGGTCCGTCTGACCACCTACGATCTGGTCGCGATCCTCACCAGCCGCGCTCGGCGAGGCGGTGCGGCTGCGGGATGTCGTCGACGTTGATGCCGACCATCGCCTCGCCCAGACCGCGCGAGACCTTCGCGAGCACGTCGGGGTCGTCGTGGAAGGTGGTGGCCTGCACGATCGCCGCGGCGCGCTGTGCGGGGTTGCCCGACTTGAAGATCCCCGATCCCACGAACACGCCCTCGGCGCCCAGTTGCATCATCATCGCGGCGTCGGCCGGGGTGGCGATCCCGCCTGCGGTGAACAGCGTGACCGGCAGCTTGCCGGCCTCGGCCACCTCGACGACGAGGTCGTAGGGCGCCTGCAACTCCTTTGCCGCGACGTACAACTCGTCTTTCGGCAAAGACGTCAGCCGGCGGATCTCGTCGCGGATCTTGCGCATGTGCGTGGTCGCGTTGGACACGTCGCCGGTGCCGGCCTCACCCTTCGAGCGGATCATCGCCGCACCCTCGGTGATCCGGCGCAGGGCCTCACCGAGATTGGTCGCACCGCACACGAACGGCACGGTGAAGGCCCACTTGTCGATGTGGTTGCTGTAGTCGGCCGGGGTCAGGACCTCGGACTCGTCGACGTAGTCCACACCCAGGCTCTGCAGGATCTGCGCCTCGACGAAGTGACCGATGCGGGCCTTGGCCATCACCGGGATGGACACCGCGGCGATGATCCCGTCGATCATGTCCGGATCGCTCATCCTGGACACGCCGCCCTGTGCGCGGATGTCGGCGGGCACCCGCTCGAGCGCCATGACCGCGACCGCACCGGCGTCTTCGGCGATCTTCGCCTGCTCGGGGGTCACGACGTCCATGATCACGCCGCCCTTGAGCATCTCTGCCATGCCGCGCTTGACCCGGGCCGTGCCCTGGCCGACCTCGGGGACGGTCGCGCCGTTGTGACTCACTGAAGATCTCCTCGTGTCGCAGTCTCGACCTGCCGCGATCGCAGCGGCGGTACCCCACCAGTCTAGGTGAGGGGCCGATCGCCCCTGACGAGGGTCAGTCCGCCTGGCCTGGGGTGACGCGCTCGATGATCTCGAAGTACTCCGGGGGCGTCGCGTGTCCGCCGAGCCGCAACCACCGGACGGGCCGGCGTTGCGCGAGAGCCCGGGTGTCGCGCACGGCGTCGTTGTAGAAACGGCGCGCCATCATCACCCGTGTCTCGGCGTCGGCGAGTTCGACGACGAGCGCTGCGGACCGACGATTCGGGTCGGTCCGCGCCAGTGCGGCCGACACGGCGTTCTCGGCGTGCTCCCTCTCCGACGGTGCCGCACGCTCGGCCAGGTCGGCCAGGAGCGCCAGTTCCCGCGCCTGCGCGGCGACGTCGTCACCCGCGGACCTGCGGTATCCGGCGGTCCCCTCGCCCGCGATCATCTCGGCGGACACGGCACGCACGACCACCGCGCGCCGGTCGAGGCTGGATTCGAGCGCCTGGCGGGCCAGGTCGACCCGCACGTTGAGGCGGTCGAGTCGATTCGCCGTGTGGTAGGCCCAGCCGATCACGAGCAGCACGGCCACCACGCCGAGAACGATCCAGGTGGCCATCAGTCCGACACCACGACGGGGCCGGCGCCCACGGTGACGGTGTCGTAGACCCGGAGGATCTGATCGGCCACCCGCGACCAGTCGTACCTGTCGGCGCGCACCCGCCCGGCGGCGACGAGATCCTCGCGTGCCTCCGGATCGGCGAGGAGCTCGACCAGACCGGCGGCGAGCTGGTCCGGAGAGCCCGTCTCGACCAGCCGACCCGCCCGGCCGTCGTCGAGAACCCGGCGGAAGGCGTTCAGTGAGCTGGCGATCACCGCCGCCCCGGCCGCCATCGCCTCGACCAGGACGATGCCGAAGCTCTCGCCGCCCAGATTGGGGGCGCAGTAGACGTCGGCGGAGGCCAGCGCCCGCGCCTTGGTCGCGTCGTCGACCTGTCCGAGGAACACGAGGTGCTCGGCGAGCGCCCCCGCCCGTCGGCGCAACGCTGCCTGATTGCCGCCGCCGACGACGAGGACTCGCACGTAGGGGAACTTCTCCACGACCGAGGGCAGCGCGCGCATCAGCACGTCGATGCCCTTGCGTGGTTCGTCGAAGCGACCGAGGAACAGGATCGTCCCTCCGGGGTGCGGATAGCCGTCGAGGGGCTCCGCGTCGGCGAAGGACGAGACGTTGATGCCGTTCGGGATCTCGACGGCATCCGAGCCCAGCGACTCCATCTGCCACCGGCGCGCGAGCTCGGACACGGCGATCTTGCCCGCGATCCGCTCGTGATAGGGCCGCAGGATCCCCTGGAAAGCGCTCAGCCACAACGACTTCGAGGTGGCCGTGTGGAACGTGGTGACAATGGGACCCGACGCCACCATCAGCGACAGCATCGAGATGCTCGGCGAGTTCGGTTCGTGGACGTGCAGGACGTCGAAGCCGTTCTCGGCGACCCAGCGGCGCATTCGCAGGTAGCCCTTCGGGCTGAAGTTCACCCGGGAGACCGACCCGTTGTACGGGAGCGCCAGCGCCGGCCCGGCCCGGACGACGTACTCCGGGAGTTCGGTGTCGCGGGCGGCCGGGGCGAGCACACTCACCTCGTGACCACGGTCGAGGAAGACGTCGGCGAGTTCGGTGACGTGGGCCTGGACCCCGCCGGGCACATCGAAGGAGTAGGGGCAGATCATCCCGATTCGCATGGCACTCCCCTGGTCGTCGTTCCCGAATCCCGATCGTCCCCGCCGATCACGGTGGCGGTCCGTCCTGCTCCACACGGCCGCGCTGCCGGTCGGTCCAGTCCGCTTCCCAGAGCGGCTGCAGCATGTGCCAGTCCGTGGGGTGTGCGGCGATGTTGACCGCGAAGGCGTCGGCGAGCGCCTGCGTGGCGGACTCGATGCCGCCGGAGGTGTCGATCGGCTCGCCGCAGCTCATCCGGGAGTAGGGCGCCTCCTCGAACCAGTGATGGGCCGGCAGCAGCGCTGCGCCGGTCTCGATCGCCAGCCGCGCCGACCCCGCAGGCATCCTGGTTCGCCCGCCGAAGAAGGTGACCGGCACCCCGTGCCGGGCGATGTCACGCTCGCCGAGCAGGCACACGATGCCGCCGGCGCGCAGCCGATCGGCCAGGCGTCCGAAGGGAGGCTGCTCGCCACCGCTCAACGGGAAGATCTCGAAGCCGAGCGACTCCCGGTAGGCGACGAACTGGTCGAACAGCGACTCCGGCTTGAGTCGTTCGGCGACGGTCGCGAACCTGCCGTAGTGGTGGACCAGCCACACACCGGCCATGTCCCAGTTGCCCGTGTGCGGCAGGGCCAGGACCACACCCTTGCCGCGGGCCACGGCAGCATCGAGCCGAGCCCGGTCCGGCGCGGGGAGCGTGACGGTCGATGTGACGGTCGCGCGATCCTGTGCCGGCAGCCGGAAAGCCTCGCACCAGTAGCGCGCGTACGAGCGCATCGCGTCGGCGACGAGGTCGTCGGGAACCTGCGCGGGTTCGACGCCGAGGACACGGGCGAGATTGCGCCGCAACTGATCCGGACCGCCGCGACGGCGTCCCGCATAGGCTCCGGCACGGTCGAAGACAGCCCGCGCCGCCCGCTCTGGTGCCCATCGGACCGCGGCCCAGCCCGCCCGGTACCCGAGGTCGGCCGCCAGCGCGCCGAAATCGGTCATCGTTGTCCCGCAGGTGGGTTCTGTCCGCCCGAGCCGGCCGGCGGGTCGGAGTCCCCGAGGTCGGTACCGGTCTCGGCGGTGTCCCCGGGTTTCGGGGTGATCGGGATGAGGTCGCGCGCACCCGGCGACTGGGCGATCGACCACATGCGCTGGCCGACGGTGATCACGCTGGCGATCGCGAGAAACCACATCGCGACATGTACGGCCCACCACAACCCGAGACCGGTGAGCCCGGTGCCGACGAGCACGATGATCAGCCGGTCGGGCCGTTCGATGAGACCGCCGTCGCCGTAGAGGCCACTGGCCTCCGCGCGGGCCTTGGCGTAGGAGATGACCTGCGAGGTCACCAGACAGATCAGGGTCGCGACGAGCAGCAGGTGATGGGGTTCGGTGACCGCGCACCACCACGCCAGCCCCGCGAAGATGGCACCGTCGGCGACGCGGTCACAGGTCGCGTCCAGCACCGCGCCGAATCGCGTACCTCCACCCCGGGCACGCGCCATCGCCCCGTCGAGCATGTCGAACATCACGAACAGCCAGATGACCAGCGTGCCCACGAACAGATGGCCCATCGGGAACAGCGTGAGCGCGGCCGCGACGCCGGCGAGCGTGCCGATCACCGTCACCGAGTCCGGCGTGAGTCCGGTCCGCAGGAGCGCCCGACCCATCGGGAGGGTCACCTTCGAGACCGACGCCCGACCCAGAATGCTCAGCATCGCGGAGTTCCTCCCCCATCTCGCCGTGCGTCGCACCCCGACGCTTCCCGGTCATCCATCGTCTGACATCGCCTCACCCGATCACGCCGCGTACGTCAGTCACCCAGACGTTGCCACGCGTCGGCCAGCAGTCCGCGGGTGTCCCGGAGCAACTGCGGCATGACCTTCGTCTCGCCCACGATCGTGATGAAATTCGCGTCACCCATCCACCGCGGCACGATGTGCTGGTGGAGGTGCTCGGACAGCGAGCCACCCGCCGCGTAGCCGAGGTTCAGACCGACGTTGAAGGCGTTCGGGTTCGACACCGACTTGATGGTCCGGATCATCCGCTGGGTGAACGACATCAGCTCGGCCGATTCGGTGGCGGTCAGGTCCTCGAGGTCGGCGACCTGCCGGTACGGCACCACCATGGTGTGCCCCGGGTTGTACGGGTACAGGTTCAGCACCGCGTAGACGGCCTCGCCGCGCGCCACGATGAGGCCGTCCTCGTCCGACATGGTCGGGATGTCGAGGAACGGGTGCCCGGTCTTCTCCGCCGGCTGCGGGTCGGCGATGTAGGTCATCCGGTGCGGACTCCACAACCGCTGCAGGCGATCGCCGACGCCGACACCCTCGTCCCGGATCTCGCCGGGCGCGTCCCCGAACGCGGCGTCACTCATCGAGTGCCCCCGCCACCACGACCGTCTCCACGTCGCCCAGGGCGGTCTCGATCAGCTCCTTGGTGGGCGACTCGTTGCGCCTGCTCCGAACCCACTCGACGAGCACGGACACCGCGTCGGCGACCGGCACACCGTTGACCTGGGTGCCGTCGCGGAAGCGGAAGCTCACCGCGCCGGCCTCGACGTCGCGTTCGCCTGCCAGCAGCATGAACGGCACCTTGCCGGTGGTGTGGTTGCGGATCTTCTTCTGCATCCGGTCGTCGGAGTTGTCGACCTCGGCACGGATTCCGGCGGACGCCAGCGAATCGACGACCCCCTGCAGGTGCCCGGCGAACGTCTCGGCGACCGGGATGCCCACGACCTGGACCGGCGACAACCAGGCCGGGAATGCACCGGCGTAGTGCTCGGTCAGGACACCGAAGAAGCGTTCGATGGAACCGAACAACGCGCGGTGGATCATCACTGGGCGGTGCTTGGCTCCGTCGGAGGCGGTGTACTCGAGTTCGAAGCGCTCGGGCAGGTTGAAGTCGAGCTGGATGGTCGACATCTGCCAGGTACGGCCGAGTGCGTCGCGCGCCTGCACCGAGATCTTCGGGCCGTAGAAGGCCGCGCCGCCGGGGTCGGGGACGAGATCGAGCCCGGACGCCTGCGCGACTTCGGCGAGGGTCGCCGTCGCCTCCTCCCACGCCTCGTCGGACCCGACGAACTTCTTCGGGTCCTTGGTGGAGAGCTCGAGATAGAAGTCGTCGAGGCCGTAGTCCTTGAGCAGGTCGAGAACGAACTGCAGCGTCGAGGTCAGCTCGTCGCGCATCTGCTCGCGCGTGCAGTAGATGTGCGCGTCGTCCTGGGTCATGCCGCGCACGCGTGTCAGACCGTGGATGACACCGGACTTCTCGTACCGGTACACCGCGCCGAACTCGAACATCCGCAGCGGCAGTTCGCGATATGAACGGCCCCGACCACGGAAGATCAGGTTGTGCATCGGGCAGTTCATCGGCTTGAGGTAATAGTCCTGCCCGGGTTTGCGAACCGCCCCGTCCTCGTCGTACTCGGCGTCGACGTGCATGGGCGGGAACATGCCGTCGCGGTACCAATCGAGGTGTCCGGACACCTCGTAGAGGTGCGACTTGGTGATGTGCGGCGTGTTGACGAAGTCGTATCCGGCCGCGACATGGCGGGCACGCGAATAGTCCTCGAGCTCCTTGCGGATGATGCCGCCCTTGGGGTGGAACACCGGCAGGCCGGACCCGAGTTCGTCGGGGAAGCTGAACAGGTCGAGTTCGGCGCCCAACTTGCGGTGGTCGCGCTTCTCCGCCTCGGCGAGCAGTTCGAGATAGGCGTCCTGGGCTTCGACGGACTCCCACGCGGTGCCGTAGATGCGCTGGAGGTCGGCGTTGTCCTGGTCACCGCGCCAGTAGGCCGCCGAGCTGCGGGTCAGCTTGAAGGCCGCGATGTACTTGGTGGTCGGGACGTGCGGCCCGCGGCACAGATCGCACCAGATGCGTTCGCCGGTACGAGGATTGAGGTTGTCATAGACCGACAGTTCGCCACCGCCGACCTCCATGACCTCGGCGTCGTCGGCGGCGCCCTTGTCGTCGATGAGCTCGAGTTTGAACGGCTCACCGGCCAGCTCGGCACGGGCCTCGTCCTTCGACGCGTACACCCGCCGCGAGAATCGCTGACCCGACTTGATGATCTGCTTCATCTTCTTCTCGAGGGCGGCGATGTCCTCGGGTGTGAAGGGTTCGGCGACGTCGAAGTCGTAGTAGAAGCCGTCCTTGATCGGCGGACCGATGCCGAGCTTGGCCTCTGGGAAGAGCTCCTGGACCGCCTGTGCGAGAACGTGTGCGGACGAATGCCGGATCACGCTGCGGCCGGCCTCGGTGTTCGCGGCAACCGGTTCGACGTCGGTGTCGGCGTCGGGTGCCCACGACAGGTCGCGTAGATCGCCGTCCGCGTCACGGACGACGACGATGGCCTCCGGCCCCTTGTTGGGGAACTCGGCCTCGCGCAGTGCGGTGCCCGCGGTCGTCCCAGCCGGCACACGGATCGTGGCGGGGCTGGTCACCTGGACGTCGTCGGGCACGGGGGCGCTCCTAGGGTCGGGGCGGACACGCGAAGACGCGTCCGGGTCGGGACGTTTGCGACTCTGATGGTATCCGCGCCGCGTCGTCGTGGAGTGCACCCCTACCTTGTGGCCCTCGCGATCAGCCGAAGACGGGACTCGCCAGCCAGCTGTAGTCCAGGCCCACCCAGCCGGCGACGGTGTGCAGGGCTCCGAGCAACCACAGGGTCGCGATCACGATCGCGCAGGTGCCGAGCCAGAAGATGGCCTGCACCGACCAGTGCTGGCGGCCGATCCATTCCATCCAGGCGTCGTACTTGGCCCGCGCGAACTTCAGCAGCCGGTGCGCCCACTCGAACTCGGACGACAGGATTCCCAGCCCGAGGAACACGATGAGCCATCCGGGGCCCGGGTACGGGATCGCGAGGATGCCGCAGAGCAGGACGATCGTGCCGATGGTCCCGACCGCGATGCGGTAGATGCCGTGCCAGCGAGGGTTGCTGCGCACCACGAACCGACGGTGGCGTGCGAGGATTCGCAGGCGGTGCCGGCGGGATCCGCGGTCGACCTCGGCGCGCCCGGCAGCAGGATTCGACGATTCGCTGCGCGCCGGGTCCGGTGTGGAGGTCTCGTTCACTCCGGACTCGCTCGCCCCCGGTGTCGGCATCGTCTCCCACCCTGTTCGTTCGGCCCGGAAAGTGACGTCCAGGCTACGCGATGACAGCGGCGTCCTCCGGCGCCGGCAGGCTCGGCGTTCGACGGCGACGCCACGTGAGCGCGGCGTCGATCAGCGTCGCGGACACCGTGACCGCGAGCAGAAGCGGATAGCACCCGGAGTACAGCACGACGAGCACGTCGTCGACGATGGAGCCGTTCGGGTCGCGCGGCATCATGAACAGCCCCAGGGCGATCGCGTGATCCGACGTCAGGTAGGGCCCGCTGTCCCACCAGTGCCGCCACCAGGTGAACGTCAGGGCGACCACGCCCATCGGAGCAAGCCAGTACCACCACGCGCCCGTCGTCCTCCCCCGCCTCATGGCCAGGTCGAGCGCGACGATGAACAGGGGCACGCACCAGACCCAGTGGTGCCCCCACGCGAAAGGCGAGACCGCACACATCGTCATCCCGACGATCGTCGCCGCGAGAAGGTCGCGTGACTCGCGATGAGCGAGGACCGCGGCGAGCAACCCCAGACCGGCGACGATCAGCGCGAGCGGCAGCCACAGCCACGTCGGCGCCACGAAGACGGGCCCGCCGGGCGCGCGCTCGGCAAACCGTCCGATGTCGAAGTGGGCCAGCAACTGGGACGCGAATCCGCGCACCGACTGGTTGGCGGGTGAATCCGCCCGGCCGATGCGGTCCGTGTCGGCGAGGTGACGGGTCCAGTAGGCCCACGAGTCGGCCGGAACGATCAGGAATCCGATCGCCACGGTCGCCGCGAAGGTCGCCACCGCGGTGCCGGCCGCACGCCATTGCCGGGTCACCAGCAGGTAGACGACGGCGAACAGCGGCGTCAGTTTGAGTCCGGCGGCGACTCCGATGGCCACCCCGCGCCACTGTGAGCACCTCCCGAGAAACACCAGGTCGGTCAGGATCAACGCCATCACCAGAAGGTTGACCTGGCCGAGCCAGATGGTCGTGCGGATCGGCTCGAGGGCGGTCGACCCGATCGCGACCAGCACGGCGAACACGCCGAGACGCGCATCGAGTCGGTAGTTCAGGCTCCGGAGACTCATCGCGACGACGCCCGCGAGCGCGGCGAAACCGATTGCCCACCAGACTATTCCGGCCATGGTCTCGGTGAGCAGAGCCAGCGGGACGAAGACCAGTCCGGCGAACGGCGGGTAGGTGAAGTGCAGACGCCACAGGACAGGGGCGTCGTACAGCGGTGCGGCGTCGAGCACGGTGGCGGCGCCCGCCCGGTAGACGCGGACGTCCGTGGCGTTCTCGAACAGTCCGTAGAACGGGTTGGTGATGGGGAATGCCGCGATGTGCCAGGCGATCACCGTGATCGCGATGACGGCCGCGACGACGATCGCCGCCGTCGACACCGATGCGGGCGCAGGGCGTGACGACTCCGGCAGTTCGACGGCAGTCCTCGCGGCCACGCGGCGAGAGTACGCCCGAATTGTGACATGGCTCACGCGAAACGCCGCGGGAAGCGGTCGGTTGTTCGGCAGACAGTCGGGTTCCGACGGTTCGGGGCGGGCTACCGTTGATCCCGGTGGGTGACGAGATCACCTTGGGGACGACACCATGCCACCGAAAGCGCCCTGGACACTCGGGCCGGCACTCGCTGCGGCGACTCTGACACTGGCCGTGGCCTGCACAGACAACGGCATCGAGCGGGCCGCGATGACGCGCGCCACCTCGTCGAGCCCCGTCGACGGTCCGGCTAGACCGATTCGCATCGCGGTCGAGACCCCGTCCGACGTCGTGCGCCCGCGGATCGACCTCTGGCCGCTCCCCGACGACGCCGCCCTCAGGCCCGAGCAGCGCCGCGCCGCCGAGGCACTCGTCCGTCTGTCGTCGGGGAGCGACGGTGAGAAGCTCGCGCAGCGGTCCGCATGCCGTGTACTGAGCGACGTCCAGTCACCGCCCCTCGACGCCTCGGGGTGGCGGGTACGGATCGTCGCCACGGACACGATGCAGTACGGCCACGCGCTCCTCGCCGCACCGCAGCAACGCGCCGCCGA
Organism: Gordonia sp. KTR9; assembly: GCF_000143885.2. NCBI lineage: Bacteria > Bacillati > Actinomycetota > Actinomycetes > Mycobacteriales > Gordoniaceae > Gordonia > Gordonia sp. KTR9. The sequence goes on along the minus strand of NC_018581.1, from coordinate 2,502,778 downwards.
CGATGCGGTCGTCGTGTTGGGACGACTTCTTCACGACATCGACACGGTGGCGGGGCGGCCTTACCGGCCCGTGTTCGTGCAGGGCTGCAGTCCTTATTGAGCTCGACCGATCGCCGCGCCGCACCCACGGAACACCGGTGCGGCAACTACCACTGCCACCGCAAACCGGCGCTGTTCGACTGCCGGCACGTGGCGGTGCCGTCGGTTTGATACACCATCGCGCGAGCACCGAGTTTCGGGCAGGGGGTGCCGATACGGACCTTGGGCGCACGGGTTACGGCGTAGCTGCGCCAACCAGCTACTTCGGCGGAGCAGTACAGCGTGCCGTCGGCGGAGTCCATGCCGTACTCGTGCTGATAGCAGGGTCCGCCTTCGCGCTGAACCGAAGACGGCGCCGCCGACGCCCCGCCGACGCCGGCCACAGCGCCGATGACCGCTGCTGCCATGACTATTCCGGCGACGGACTTTCTGGCCATCAGTGATCTCCTCAGAAATTCTCGTAGCGATATGCGTGGCGAGGACAGAGGTCCTGGGTCGCGTAGAGCAAGAACAGTCGCTGTTCGTAAGCGGGCTGGTAGCTGCCGTCAGGGTTGTAGAAGACCCGCTCGGCAATCTGAGTGTCCGCATGTCGGTCCATGACGCCACAGGCCCGGTAGCCGCCTACAACCATTTCCGCGTCAGTGGTGTAGCGACTGTTCGGCCACGCTGCAGTGGGTAGGGTTCGCGCCTTGTTGACGAAAGCCTGCTCGGCGACAGTGATGGCGGACGATTGCCCGGTACCGACGAGCAGCCCCGCACCCAGTGCCATCGTGGCCAGCATTCCGGTGATGAGTCGTTTCATCGGCAGAGTTCTGTCTGCGCGGCGGTGACGACCATGGCGGAGTTCTCCTTGCTGAGAAACAGTCCATCCGCCGCGTACAGCGCGTGGGCGATGGACGATGACGAACGGCCGGTGTCCAACTGACCGCACACCCAGTAGCCGGTATGAAGCGCGTCGTCAGCCGTGGTGAAACGTCGGCTACAACCGCCGGCGCCGTCGCCGGGATAGTCGAAGCACGACGCCGCTCCGGGGATTGTTGTGTAGATCCCCTGCGACTGCAGAATGGCGAGATAGTCGCCGCGCGATGCCGAGGCATCACCGGCACCGAACGCGACAACGACAGCCGATGTGAGCGCGGCGACTCCAGCAAGCCAGCCAGCGTGTGGTCATGTCTGTCTCCAAGCGTCCGCCTGCAGCCGTGAGCCACCGATCGCTACAACTGCCGCCGCATCGTATCCATCCGCGGTGCCGAAACTTGAGGTCGATGGCTTTGTTCATCCGATCAATCGAACGCCGCACTGCAGCGTGGATGCCGTCCGCCATTGCGCTCGACCGGTCGCGGCGCCCATGGAACGGTCCGGGCTTCTATGGTCGGTGGTCGGTGGTCGATTGTGTGTCCACCGGTACGTGTACCCGCGGAGGAGCGATGACAGTATCCAGCGACAGTCCGATCGACCGGGAGATCCTCGACCATCTGGCCCACATGCGGGACGACCTGACCCGGTTTCAGATGGAGTACCAGTTCGCGGTCGACGAGATCCTGACCAAGGTGACCATCCTGCGTACGGAGTTCCTCCACCTGCACCACTACAACCCCATCGAGCACGTGACCTCGCGGGTCAAGACACCCGAGAGCATCCTCCGCAAGGCCATGCGCAAGGGCATCTCTCCTGACCTGCCCTCGATCCGCGCACAACTGACCGACATCGCCGGCATCCGCGTCACGTGCAGCTTCATCGCGGACACCTACCGAATCCTGGAGACCCTGACCTCACACGACGACATCCGGGTCATCGAGATCAAGGACTACATCGCGGCGCCCAAACCAAACGGCTACAAGAGTTTGCACGCGATCGTCGCGATCCCGGTGTTCCTGTCCACCGGACCCGTCGAGGTCGTGGTCGAACTCCAGATCCGGACTGTGGCGATGGACTTCTGGGCCACGCTGGAGCACAAGATCTTCTACAAGTACGACGGCCGTGTCCCGGACCATCTGTCGGCGGAGCTCGCCTCGGCGGCCCGCACGGCGAACGAACTGGATCAGCGGATGGAGCGGCTGCACGCCGAGGTTCACGGCGACACGACCGGTTCGGCGCGGGGCCCCATCGACGACGACGTGATCCGGTATCTCCGGCAGCACTCGTCCACACCGGAGATAGCGGAAAGTCGTCCGGAGTCGTCCTGACCGTAGGTGCCGAACCGCGGAAGCGCCCCCAACGACAAGAGCCTCACCGGGAATTCGGCGAGGCTCTTGTCGTTCGGTGGTCCCGGCTGGGATCGAACCAGCGACCTTCCCGGTGTGAACGGGACGCTCTTCCACTGAGCCACGGGACCGTGTCGGGCGCCTCTTGTCAGTGCCAGGGGCGCCTGTGCACGAGCCAGAAGATTACACGGGTTGCGCAGAAGTCCCAAATTCCAGCGGTGGGCCATGTCACTGCATGGCGATCTGCACCCGCGGGTGAATCACACGCTGCGGATTCGCTCTCGCCCGCGCCTCTGACCAGGCGATTTGGATAGTTCGGAAACCATCGCGTAAGTTTCTCTTCGCACCGCGAGCAGCAAGATCCACAAGATCGCTCGTGGGCATGCGGATGTAGCGCAGCTGGTAGCGCATCACCTTGCCAAGGTGAGGGTCGCGGGTTCGAATCCCGTCATCCGCTCGGCGCGAGTCGACTCGCATCTGGTGGTGTGGCCGAGTGGTGAGGCAACGGCCTGCAAAGCCGTGTACACGGGTTCGATTCCCGTCGCCACCTCCAACGCTGCACAATTCCATACCCGCGCGATTAGCTCAGTGGGAGAGCGCTTCCCTGACACGGAAGAGGTCACAAGTTCAATCCTTGTATCGCGCACCATAGTTAGTGCAGGTCAGCCCCGGTTTACGCCGGGGCTTTTCTGTTTTGTGAACTCAGCGTGAACTGTGGTCTTCCGTTCCAACCAGAACGGCCCCGGTCGGTGCTACCAACACCGAGCCAGGGCCTTGGACAGAACGGACAGGACCCGCTCGTGACCATGCGATTGATTCTATCGGTGTGCGCTACTGCGCTCGCGCTATACCTACTCCCCCTCGGCGTGTTCCACGCCTGCTTCGCGCATGGGCTGGTACGCCGGATGAGCGCCCTTCATCTTCGAGTTGATGCCGTCCGCTCGGCCATGCGTGACCGGGATGTCGACATGGCCCGGGACCTGGCGGAGCTGATCGAACTCGACGTCGACGAGGTGCGTTCCCAGCTTGCCGGCAGTACCCCACCATCCGCGGCCCTCATCGCCGGCGTATCTCACCATCTCGCGATGCCGCTCGACTCCTTCTTGGACGTCGCGCCCTGATCTGACGATCTGCCCCGTCGGTGTAGTGCCGTTCGACTCGGCACCGGGGTACTTGGTCGTCATCGCAGAGCCCGACCTTAACCAGCCTGCTCCCCGTAGCCCAGTCGTACGCCGGGGACGTGCGCCACCCCTCGCGACTTCGCGAATCGAGAGCCGGTGCCACATGGTTACCGCCTTGCCTTCGGGTCAGGTGGCAATCGGTCGTGGCCTGACGCGATAGGTAGGCAAGGTTCGTGGGACGTCCGGGATGGGGTTGAGCTCCTGCCACCCGTGGGTGCCCGTTGGCTGTGCACGAAACTCCTGCGACAGCCCTACCGCGGTCGACGTAGCATCGACCCCATGTCCGACCAGAACGAGAACCGAGCCAACGACACCGAGCACCAAGAGCGGGTGCTGGAGGCCGCCATTCAGACCGCCGAGTGGTCGGCCGAGCTTAACCGACGCCTCCAGTAGCAGACTTCACCAGAACGGCCACAGCGCAACTATCTGACCGATGATGGTCGCGACGATGCCCAGCAGGGCGATCGTCACATCGCGTGCGCCGACCGTCCTGGCTTCTTCACTACGTCGCCTCAACTCGTCATCGGTGTAACTCCTTGCCCGCGCCTCCGCTTCGCTAATCTGGCGTCCGAGTTCGGCGTCGCGCAATGACAGTCGCCAACGTTGGCCGTCTGCTTCCGCCATGCCGTTTCGCAAGTCGCGAACCGCTTCCTCGATCTGGTCGAGCTTGTCTTCGACGGCGCCTCGGAGCCTGAACTGCACTACGACACCCGCGTGACTCTCGAACGTTGCGGTCGCTGATGCATCCAGTGCCACGTTCGCGTCGCGCTTCCTCGGGAGGCCGAAGTACTTCGCGATGACCTCCCGCACGTCACGCACGACGAGACCCAGGCCGACGAGAGTCGCGATCGACCCGAGTATCTGAATCACCGCACCGAAGATCTGCCAGCTGGTCATGTTTGCCATGGACTGAGTATTAACGGCGTATCGCGGGAGTCTCAGGTTTCTTGTCTAACAGCACCTGAAAACCTCGGCGCGAGGCCGTCACCAGAGTGCTGCGTGCCGGGTAGCACGACCGGGGCAGGGGGCTCCCTCCCCCGGTTGACCTGCGGAAGTAGTTGCGCGCCACGAGTTTTCGTGCGTACGGTGTGGAGGTCGGCGGTTCTCGCCAACCCTTCCCACCACCTTCGCCTGGAGGCGTCATGTCCTTTGCTGCCCACCACCCGGTCGACTCGGCCACCCGCACCTGCTGCCGTGGCATCGGCGCCCACGTCCCGAACTGCGACGCCTACCTCGGCCAGCTCCACGACTTGGCCGAGACCCTCATCGATGCCACAGTGCGCGCCGAGTTGGTCGGTGCCATATGGGAGCTGGAGGATGCCATCGACTACGCGCCGGAACTGGTCTCAGATCACCTTGGAGCGGTCGAGGCGCTTGTCGCACGGTTGGTTCGCTGACGTGGCAACAGCATTCGTCGAGAGGGTGAAGGCGAGCTTCTATGCCGAACGCGATGCCCAGCTCGACCGCGCCGAGGCGTACGCGATCGGTTACGACCGCGAGCTGGCCGCGTTCTTCGAGGAGGTCGAGCCCCGGATTCTGTACAAGGACATCCTCGTCCGGGTAGCGGCCGAGGTCCGCGCCGAGCGTGCTGCCGAGCGTACCGAGCTGGAGTTCTGGCAGCGCGCCGAGGCCGAGCACTTCGCCACGTACGTCGACGATGCGATGACCGAGGTCGTCATCGAGGACTCCGCCCAGCTCTTCCGCACCCGCCTACTCGCGGCCGTGTGGTCGGCCGTGCAGCGGCCACGCCGTGTGGTCGGTGTGCCGGCTGCACGCCGACCGATCGGTGGAGTCTCGCGAGGAGTGCCGGCCGACCGATGCCCGCGGGCGGGTGGCCGTGTGGGTTTCGATGGCGTGGCTGACCGCGATCGGTCAGGTGGCCGAGGACCGCCCGCCTGAGGATGCGCCAACCACCTACCCACTTCCACCTATCGCCCCCACTACCTGGAGGTCTCCACCATGTTCGCTGTCATCTTGTTCGCCGCACTGATCCTGGTCCTTGTAGTCTCGGCGTCGTCGCCGGAACCGCACCCCTCGTCAGGGTGCTCCCGCGTTACCCACCGCCCGCGACTCGGTGAAAGCCTGGCCGCACGCCGCGAGGCCGCGGAGCTGAGCTACATGGACCGGTTGTCGTCGCTGTCGCTGAAGGAGGCCCGCGAGGAGTTGGCCCGGCTCACGGCGCGCTACGACGAGGCCGAGAAGGACGAGGACCCGTACGAGCGGTTCATCCAGATCCGCAACGACCTCGGGTCAGCAGTCCGGTACTACGAGCACTGCATGGGACGGCGGGTGGCGGTCACGGCTATTGCCGCGTGAGCCCCGGGCGACAGTCAGCCACCCGACACCCACTCACTCCCACCATGGTTCTGGAGGTCTCCCGCCAATGCTCGCCGTCATCTGTCTCGCATCCCTGCTCGTCCTACTTGTAATCACGCCGTCATCTCCGGCGACGCAACGCTCCCCGTGGGACCGCACCCGCGGCCGCGTGGGCGAGAGCGCCCAGCAGCGCCGGCACCGTGTCGAGCGCGCATACGTCGACACCTTCACCCGCGAGCGCCGCGACCATGCGCTACTCCGAGTCCGCGACCTGGAGCGGCAAGTGCGCGAGGCTCTCGACGACGAGGATGAGTTCGAGCGGCTATGGCCCCGGCACAACGAGCTGAAGCAGGCTATCGCTGACTATGAGACGTGCGTCGGTCGGCGGATCGACTTCATCGCTGCCTGCTGAGACGCCGGCACGCAGGTCCTTGTTGCATGTCTCGAATGTGTTGCGCACCTGAGTATTTGGGTGGTCTACTGTTCCCGGCGTCCGACGACAACAGATCGGGCGAAGTAGCAGGATGGAACAACCGCGATGATGACCACAGACCTCGCCCCAGTCATAGCCGATGCCCTCGGGCAGCAGCTCACCGTTTCGACCGAGATGGTCGACGGTTGCCCGCTCATCGTGCTGGAGCGGGGCGGAGACATCGTTGCCGACCTGGAGCCGGCACAGGCACTCGCGCTCGCACATACGCTACTCGAGGCCTGCTGACTCACCTGCGCAACAGAAAGACCCCGGCACCTTGGAGTAGGTGTCGGGGTTCTTAGTGAAAAACATTCTTATACAACAGAACCCGGCGCCTCGGCATGTCTAGCAAGGCGACGGGCTCTGTTGTTCCTGAGGACCCCCGACCGACGCGTCGGTCGGGGCTTCCGCGTGTGACTGGCACGCGGGAAGTCTGAGGCTATGCGGCCACGGTGAGCGATCCGATCGCCTCCGGAGCCGGGAATGCGATCGCGAAGCGGGCGACGGCGCGGACAGATGTCCGGTCGCTGGAGAAGGCCGCGTCTGTCGAAGTGACCAGTTCAGCGTCCTGTCGTACTCCGAGGATCACCATGGTGGAGTCCCAGATGTGGATGCGGTTCTCTTCGACGTGCTTGCTGACCAAGATGTTCAGGCCAGCGACCCGGTACCCGTTCGCAGCGGTCGCGTCGGGCTGCAGGAGGTCGCGGTTTGAACCGGCAGACTCCTTGAGGACCGCCAACCGGGCGAACACGGCCGGCGTGGCGACCAGGACGTCGGGGCTGTAGCCGGACGCTTGCACCTGGGCGATCAACGCCTTGATGTCGTCCAAGTTCGCGAGGTCGCTGGTGTCTGCGAGTGCCTGGGTGCCGACGACGCTTTCGATGCCCGCGGGGCCATGTTCGGTTGTTGCTCCGAACGCGGCGAGGTCGAGCTGGGCGGCGATCTCGCGAGCTGCACCGTTGCCGATGAGGTCGAGAGTGCCGGGGTTGCCGTCAGCGACGAGCTCATTCGAGAGGAAGGTCAGCGACTTGATTGCCTTTGCCGGCGCGACGATCTCACCAATCACGGCATCGGAAACGCCGATCTCGGTACCTTCGGCGGTCCAGGCCGCCGATCCGTCCTGCACCTTGGGGATGCGGAGGTTGGCGGAGGCGAAGGGCATCTGGGTCGCAGCCTGAGCGAACACCGACGCCTTGAGGGCCGGTTCGATGACATAGCCGGCTACTTCGTCGGGCTTGAGTGCGCCGGGGTTGACGCTGCGAATCATACTCATTGTGAGTCCTGTTGTTTCAGAGTGGTTCTCGCCCTTGCACTATCGCGGCGGCTACTGCCTGCCGAAAACCTCGCTGGCGATCGGGGGTCTGTGACGGGGAGCGGGAGGAATCGCGGTCCCGCTCAACCCGTCACTGATAATTCTCCCCAACCTGCACATTCTGCGCCAGGGCTTTCGAGGGGGCTACCGCTTCAACATCTTCGACCAACCGGGAGACTTGGCCGGGGTGAGCCTGGGCGGATTCGCGAACTGGCCGGACTGCTGGTAGGTGCCCCGAACTGTCGGCTGCACCTTTCCGAGACCTGGGCGAACAGCGAGTTGTTCAGCCACGGCGGCGGCGACGAGTTCGGCGGACACCTGGCCGTCATCGTCCAGGAGCGCCGCGAGGTCGACGCCACCGAGAGCCGGGTCGAGAACATCTGCCGGTTGCGCGAGGTCGGCCGCAAAGGCCGCGACCTGGGATCGTTGCGCAGCTTCCAGGCGCGCCGTGACGGTCGCGAGTTCGCCTTCCGCAGCCTGGGCTCGACGACGGTACTTGCGGGCCTCCAGCTCGTCACCAGCCGGGTCGTCAGTGCCATCGGTTGCGGGGTCGTCGGTCGGGTCCGGTGCCTGCCGCGCATTTTGGCCGGCATCGGAGTCGGCCGGTGGGGTCGGTTCGCCGGCATCACCTGCCCATGCGGCGCCACCTGTGGTGGAGGTCGTGGTCGTGTCAGTCATGGGTGCGTCCAATCGGTTCGAGGGTCTTAGCGTCGTGGAACGTGAGTTGTCGAAGGCCGCCCGTCCAGCGGATTCGGGCGACGGGGCGGGGCCGGTCGGGGTCGAGGTAGCCGAGATGGGTCAGGATGCCGGCCTCGATGTCGGTGGCATCGCGGCGAACAACGCGGTGTTCAATATCGGCGTGCAACCGCGAGTCCATGTGGTGCTGTATCCCGGTCGGGTAGTCGCGGAAGGTGATGGGGCCGCGTCTGTCGTTCGGCATGTACTCGTGGGCGTCGAGGGTGGAGTAGTCAATCATCGTGCGGCCTCTAGTGCCGCCACCCTGTTGTCGAGACGGTCGACTACGGCCTGGAGCGCGCCGACGTGTCGGGCGGTTTCCGCCTGAAGACGGGACAGGTCATCGAGGGCAAGAATGATGTCGGCGTGGAGCTGAACAACGCGATCGCGCAGCCGGCCAAAGTGGTCAGGTGGGTTCTCGGACAATGGTTTCACTTTCCGGGGAGAGCGTCACCGCGTGGTGACTGAGGAGGCATCCGTGGCAGTCACGGCCGGGACGATGGGAGTTCGCGGCGGCAGCTGAGGTGGTCAGGTACAGGAAGGCTGTGCGTGTGGGCCAGCAGAGGACCGCCGCGCCGGCCTCACGTCGCAGAAGGGGCGAGCCCTGGACCTTGAATCCGCCGGTCGCACAGCAGAGCCAACGTGCAATGTTGCGGTGACTCCCGTCGCAGCGGCACGTGGTCCAGATCGGAGAGGTGGTCAGCACGGGGCACTTCCGACGGGACTCGCGACCTCGCAACTGATGCAGCGGTCGAGGCTCGACATGGATGCCGGGAGCAGAGGGTTCGAGCATCCCTCGGTGGCGCACGTCCTCGGGCCTATGGCGGCCGTTGCCGGGGCTGAGCGGCCCGCCTGCGGATGTTCGGACGGCTGGTGCAGCACTAGGGCGCAAGCATCGCACCAGGACGCGGCAATTGGCATGTGTGCGTCGCAAGCCCAGGGGACACCGTAGGTGGTGCCGGCGGGCGGGTTGGTTGTGGTGGATGAGGTGTCGGGGAGCGCCCGCGCTGCAAGTAGCTCGACGGCCAGATCGTAGAACGTGTGCGCATCCTGGATGTCCGCCTGCCGTCCACTGTCGCTGCCGAGCGCCGAGATGAACGACTGGAGTCGGGCGCCCCAATTGCTGCGGGTGCCGACAGTTCGGGTCTCGTCGTCGCGGTCGTGGAGTTCAAGTGCAAGGGCAACGGCTTCGATGGTGTGGCCGCTCCCCTCTGCCGCCACCCGAAGGGCTCGGTTGCCGATGAAGGTCTCGTGTCCGGGCCACGGCATCGGCTCCGAGGTCTGTTCACCACGTCTCAGTAGTTCGTCGTCCGTGGGGACGCTGCCCGGGCGCGGAGCGCCGGGGGAGGTTCTTTGAGTAGTTGTATTGAGTAGTACAGGAGTAGTAGGGGGCTCACTGCTGACCCCCTTAGGGGCTCGTGACTGACCCCCTAGGGGCTCACTACTGACCCCCTGTTCGACCTGGCCTGTCACCCCGTTCGACCTGGCGTGACACCCCGTGGCCTCACGAGCGTCTCGCGAACATGCAGCGATACCGTCGCGAGTACTCGCTGAGTCCTCGTTCAATGCGGCTCGGACATGAGGGCGGGGTGACGCCGCCGCCCACTGCGGGATGAGACATTTGTAGGTGGTGGCCCGATGCAGCTTGCTGCTGCCAATCTCGGTTCGCACGATCCATCCATCGGCCTCAGCGTCGCGAATGTGTCTCTTCACTGTCGAGGGGCTTAGTCTGGTGGCCTCGATCAGCGCCGTGCGGTACGCCCATCCTTCGCCAGTGTCGTTGTCGATGTACTGGGCGATTGCAAACAGGACGCCGACGTAGTGCTTGCCTTGCTGATTCTCGGCGAGCTTGGACTGCCACCGGAACAGAAAGGCTCGGTTATCGCTCCCAGATACCGTGTCCGGGGCGTCAGGTGATGCTATGGTTGTCATAGGAATTGCGAGTTCCTTCTAGATCGTTTCTGAGATCCCCGGCGTCGGCTAACGTCGGGGGTTTTTCTTGTCCGGGGCAGCTATCTCGCGGAGTCGCCTAGGCGCATGGCGGGCTCGGTGGGGGCCAGCGCGTCCAAGTCGGCGTACGTGCGGCCGTCGCGAGCGATGAACACGTTCACGCCGTCCGGGTCCGGGTTGGCCGCCGTCGCGGCCGGCGAGAGGATCAGCGCGGCGTCGAGCAACGCGAAGTGGAACGCCGACGAGGGATCGTCCACGTACTCGCACCCGGGATGCCTGCGGATGGCGAAGTCCCTTCGGCGCTGGACCATCTGCCCGCAATTCGGGCACTCGCCGCGCCCCATCATTTGCTCGCCGGCACTCGGCATTGTTCGACTCCTACTACTCGGTGGCTGTTCTTGCTGATCTGGTCTCGCGGTGCGCCGCCGCCCACACGATGAGCTTCGATACGCCTTCGTGGACGGTGGCGGTCGAACCGGCTACGCGGCCGGCAATTTCGCCCGTCCGGACCGCGGCAACGAGGTCTTGGAGCGGAACACGGAGAAGGTGGGCGACCCTGCCGGCGGCGATCTCGGAGGTCATCGGCCGAGCATTCGCTCGATGGCGGTGATGTCGTACCGCCTGGCGGTCACCAAGGTCCGATGCGGGACTTGATCTGGGGACCGGCGAATCATCCGGGCGATGGTCTCGCGGCACACGCCGGTACGACGGGATGCTTCCGAAATTGACACGTATTCAGTTGCGGCGGAGGGTTTTTCGGGCATTGGTGGATCACTCCGGTCTGCGGGGTTTGAGATGCGGCGGATACCGCCTACATTCAGAATGAGCCGTTTGTGCAGATGTTCATAGGGCTCTCCCGGCACGACCGCCGGCAGACAAGGCCGAGCAGGGTGCATGTCCTGCTGGACCCAATCTGCCGCGATGCACCTAGTACGCGCCGGGGCCCACTGCGCCCATCATCCGGTCGAGTTCAGCGGTCGGGATGCGGATGAGTCGCGCCCCTACACGATGGGCGGTTAGCCGGTCATCACTTATCCAGCGTCTAACGGTCTTGGGACTCACCGCGAGATGCGCTGCGGCCTGCTGTATGGACATAAACGGCGGCACTGGACTCCTTCCACGACTGTTGAACCCATTGTCCAACAGTGATTCTCAATGAATGCGGATTTACACACCTGGGGCGGCATGTCCAGACAAGGGTATCGCCCGGTTGCCGCTATGAAGGTGATCTCGGGACTCGCCGGTCAGCTTTCTAAGATCGCCTACTTGTCGGAAACCAAGTCCGACAGCATGGCCGCGATTGCCCGGTCTCGACCGTCGACAACATGCTGGTACCTGAGCGCCGCGGTCGGTGTGGAGTGACCCAACCGCCGCATGAGTTCGACGAGCGTTGCGCCAGTCGATGCAGCCAGGACCGCGCCGGTATGGCGCAGATCGTGGAACCGTAGGTCATCCCTCCCCGCCGCCGCCCGCGCCGGGTAATAGTGTCGATACAGCGAGTTGGGAGACAGCAGCCCTCCGTGAGCGGCCGGAAACAGCAGGGCATCGGACGCCTCACCGACGTGGTCTTTCAGGTGCGACTCGACGACTGGCAGTAGATGAGGCGGAATCTCCACGGTCCTCGTGCCCGCCTCCGACTTTGTGCTGGTCTGGTGCCGGCCGTCGCCGCGGCTTCGGACGGCGCCCCGCTGTACATCGACATATCCGGCGACCGTCACGCCATTCTTGCCACGCTCAAGGTGAACGTCGGCCCGGGTGAGGGCGGTTGCTTCCGAGAACCGCAATGCGCACCAGGCCGCGAGCCAGATCAGCAACTTGAACCGCCCCGGCATCTCGCCCACGATGACTCCGAGTTCGTCGACCGTCGCCGGTTTGATCCGCTTGTTCCGGCTCGCCTGCCCTGCGCCGGGAATCACACACGGGTTGATCGTCACGAGGTGTTTAGAGTCCGCCATGGCGGATTTCATGATGGTGCTTAGCAAGCTGTAGGCGTTGGCCGTCAGCGTCGGAGTGTTCAGTTTGACCTGAGCCGCGTGCCACTTCGCCACATCCTCGGACGTGATCGATCCAATCGGAAGGTCACCGAACGTCGGCAGTAATCGATTGACGAGGATGTCCTCGTACTGGTCGCGGGTCCGCGCCTTGATGGGACGGCCCTTGACGGTGCGGTTCTCCAGCCACGCCGCCGCGTAGTCGGTGAAGTGAACGACTGCTTTAGGTTCAGCCTCGGGCGGTGACCACGCCTTCCTGATGATGTCAGCCTGGACCAGCGAGAGCCAACCGCGTGCATCCTGCTTCACCGTGAAGGTGGTGGGCGCCTTGTGCCGGCGCCCATCAGGTCCGGTGTACATCGCCCGATAGCGACCGGAGGGCAGCTTGTGAACCGTCCCGAACGCCCCGGGCTTGGCGTTCTTACGGCCGGCACCTCGAACCACGCTTCACGCTCCTAAGCGTCACCAGACCGCCCTATTTGACCGATCCCAGGTGAGAGCATATCGCCGCGTGAACTCGAATGAACTCGTCGTGAACTGCGTTGATGCAAGCCGTGTCGGTTAGAGGGTGCTTATGTCCATGCGCTACTATGGCCATAATCACCTGATCATAGGGCCATTTCCGATGGTCAGGCGGTTAACCGGAAGACCACAGCGTCACAAGTTCAATCCTTGTATCGCGCACCACGACAAAACCCCCGGTCTTACCGGGGGTTTTGCGTTTGCGATCAGCGTGCCGTCACGGTCGCCACCGACCACTCGTCGACGATCTCCCCCAGCCCAACCGCCGACGGTGCGGAGGGGGCGGACAGCACAGTCCGCGAGAAGCGCGGCGCGGGCGCCGGTGCGATCGCGTCGTCGACGCGCACGAACGAGCCCCGCTGCACCGCGACCGGGTCCGCGGCAGCCTCGTCGAAGTCGAGAACCGGTGTCACACAGGCGTCGACATCGGCGAACACGCTCCCCCAGTCGTCGCGCGTGCGCGTTCCGAATCGGGCCTGCAGTGCGGCGCCGATCACCGGCCACGAGGCGCGGTCCCACCGGTCGGGCAGATCACCCACCCCGAGGGTGTCGACCAGATTCCGCCAGAACTTCTCCTCGAGCGCGCCGACGGCGATGAATCTGCCGTCGGCGCACCGATACGTGGTGTAGAAAGGCGCCGACCCGTCGAGCAGATTGCCCTGGTCCCGAGAACCCCAGCGTCCGGCCGCCTTCCATGACCACTGCAGCGCGGCGAGCAGGCCGGCGCCGTCGACCATCGCGGCGTCGATCACCTGACCGCGACCGGTACGCGTGCGGTCGTGCAGGGCGGCCAGCACCCCGACGACGAGCAGCATCGAGCCACCGCCGAAGTCGCCGACGAGCGAGAGCGGCGGCACCGGCGGCGCTCCGGCCGGACCCATCGCCTCGAGTACACCGGAGACCGCCAGATAGTTGATGTCATGTCCCGCACTCGGGGCGCGGTCGCCGTCCTGCCCCCATCCGGTCATCCGTGCATAGATCAGTCGCGGTGCGTCGGAGCAGATCTCGGGACCGAGTCCGAGACGTTCCATCACGCCCGGCCGAAAACCCTCCACGACGATGTCGGCGCGCATGATCAGCTCGCGGATGCGGGCCAGGTCGGCGGGGTCCCTGACGTCGGCGTCGACACTGCGTCGTGACCGGTACAGACCGGCGTCGGCAGCCGGAATGCCGTCGGGCCCGGGCAGATCGGGGCCGGGGCGCCGGATCCGGAGGACGTCCGCGCCCAGATCGGCGAGCAGCATGCACGCGTGCGGTGTCGGCCCGAGACCGGGCATCTCCACCACCCGCACCCCGGCGAGCGGGCCGCTCACGACGTCGGACGGTGGTGGAGAACGCCACCGATCGTGAAGTCGACGTAGTCGCGTGCCAGCTGGTCGACATCGTGGGAGTCGTTGAGCCACCAGCTGATCCCGTTCATCAGGTCCAGCACCGCGACCGCGGATCGGTGCGGGTCGCGAACCTCGAACAGCCCCATCCGTGCACCGGCGTCGATGACATCGCGCATACGACGCTGGTAGTACTTGCGATAGTCGGTGACCACGCGTCGGTGCTCGGGCGTCAGCGCCGACAGCTCCCGGAGGGCGACAAGGTGTTCCACCCGGTGTCGCGCCAGTCGCCGGACGTGCGCCTCGATGAGGTTCGTCAGCCGTTCGACGGGACCGCCCTCGGCATCGAGCAGCAGCAGGTCCTCCTGTGGGTCCTCGGTCATGCGCAGCGCGATGGCGTAGAGGATCTCCTCTTTCGACTGGAAGTGGTTGTAGAGACTCGCCCCTCGCATACCGACGGCCTGGGCGATGTCGCGCATCCCGGCGTTGGAATATCCGTGTTCGGCGAAGTAACCGGCGGCGGCCTCGACGATCTCGTCGCGGCGCCGGCGTGGCCGTCGATCCGTCCGCTGCCGGCGATCGTCGGCTGCCTCGATGGCGTCGTCCTCAGCCCTGACCGGTTCCATAGGCCTTCCTCAACTCGCGTTTGAGCAGTTTGCCCTGAGCATCGGTCGGCAGTGCATCGACGACGTAGACCTCCTTGGGCACCTTGTACGATGCCAGGTCGGTCCGGCAGTACTCGCGGATGTCGGCACCGGTGTGTTCCGCGCCGGCGCGGAGCACCACGAAACCGGTGACGGCCTCCGACCAGTACGGGTCGGGCAACCCCACGACGGCGGCGCGCTCGACGTCGGGATGCGCCTGCAGCACTCGCTCGACCTCTTGCGAGGCGACGTTGAAGCCGCCGGTCTTGATCATGTCCTTGCGCCGATCGCGGAAGAACAGGTTGCCCTCGGCGTCGATACGGACGATGTCACCGGTGTGCACCCAACCGCCCTCGAAGACCTGCGCGGTGCGTTCGGGGTCCTTGAAGTAGCCGAGCATGACCGACGGTGTGCGACACAGCAGCTCGCCCTCCTCGGCGTCGTTGCCGTCGGCGTCGACGACCCGGACCTCCAGGTGCCCGACCGGTTTGCCGATCCAGGTCGGGTCCTGATCCGGCACGTCCTCGAGCCGCCGGAACCAGCCGACGGAGCCGAGCTGGGTGAGTTCGGACTGCCCCCAGTAGGTGCCCCACACCGATTCCGGAGTGGCCGCGGCCCACGCGTCGACCGCATGCGGCGACACCTGGCCGCCGTAGGTGAGGCACCGTCGTACCGAACCCACTGTGGCGGGACCGAAGTCGGGGTGGTTGGCCAGCGCGATGAAGAACGTCGGCGTCTGCGCCAGCACCGAGATCTTCTCGTCCCGGATCATCCGCAACGCCGTCGCCGGGTCGACCGCGGCGGGCAGTACCAGGGTCGCGCCCAGCAGCGTCAGCGACGTCAGCGAACCGATCCCGGCGATGGTGTGGAACGGCATGACGTAGAGCCACACGTCGTCGTTGCGGCAGCGCAGCCCCCACGTATATGCGGGCGAGGTGGAGATGAGGTAGTTGCGGTGGGCGATCTCGACGCCCTTGGGCGCCGACTCGGTCCCGCTGGTGTAGACGATCATCGCGAGGTCGTGTTCGTCGACGTCGCAGTCGGGTTCGGAATCGTCTGCCGCGGCGACCGACTCGTCGAAGGAGTTCCACGAGTTCGCCTCGTCGTCACCGACGACGAGCACCGAGATACCGAGACCGTCGGCGATGGGACCGGCCAGCGCGGACAGGGGTTCTTCGACGACGAGCACCGTCGGCTCCAGGTGACGGAGCTGCTGTGCGACTTCGCCTTCCCGGAACATCGGGCTCACGCCGGAGTACGCGGCGCCGACCTTCAGCGCGCCGTAGTAGGTGGCGACCGTCTCGACCCGGTTGCGGCTCATCACCGCCACCCGGTCCCCTCGTCCGACGCCGAGGTCGAGCAGCACATGCGCGACCCGATTGGCCATCGCGTCGAGTTCCGCGTACGACGTCGACGTCCGTCCGCCCTGCGCGTCGTAGGCCACGATCGCCGGTGTCGAACCCTGGGACCGGGCCAGGCGTCGTAGTTGGTCACCGATGGTGGCCCGGCCGAGCTTCGAGGTCTGTGCCGATGTGAGTGCGCGGGTGCTGGAGTCCACGGCGGGGGCGCTCACGCGAACATCCGGTTGTCGAACCGGTCGAGGAAGGTGATCTCCTCGACCGGGGTCCGGGTCAGCTTGCGGGGGAAGTCGTCACGCGGGTAGCCGACGGCGATGTGCGCGGCGGTCAGGTATCCCTCGGGAATGCCGAGGAGGTCCTTCACCTCGTTCTCGGCGGCGCACAGCAGGGTTGTCAGCGCGGTCGCCACGCCCTGTTGCCGGAGCGCGAGGGTGAGGTTCTGCACGCTCGGGTAGATCGACGCCCCGCCGACGACGCTGAGCCTGCCGAGCTCGTGGTCGGTGGGGTGCAGTCCTTCCATCTCGGCGCAGACCACGATGAGGGCGGGCACCTCGGCGAGATGATGGGCGAAGTAGTTCGCACTCTCCACCGTCTTGGGTACCGCACCGACCTTCTTCGAACCCTCGACGACCGCCGCGTAGTAGCCCTCCCAGAACGGCAGGTAGAGGTCGGCGAGCGCCTTCTTCGTGACCTCGTCGCGGACGACCACCCAGCGAACGGGCTGCCGGTTGCCGCCCTGCGGGCCGAACCGCGCGTCGTCGAACGCCCGGTACAGCACGTCGTCCTCGACGGGCCGCTCGCTGAAGTAGCGGCAGGTGCCCGTCGTGCGCATTGCTTCGCTGAGATCCATGTCCATCCTCCGTGATCACTAACCATCGTTAGTATGACTGAGCCCACACTTACACACGACGATCATGACGTCAATAGTCGATATCGGTGTCTGAAGTTGGTGTTGACGAGGCACTACTAACAGTGGTTAGTTTCAGTTATGACATCCGTTTCCCTACGGTCGACCCGGCCGCACACCGCGGAGATCCGCGCGGCGGTCGCCGACGGCAACATCCCGACCCTGCTCGCCGTTCTCGTGGAGATGACCGGCGACCGGCGGTGGATGGCGGACCGGTACCGCCCGACGCGTAGCCGCGGCATGGACGACAACTCCTCGGGCGGTCTCGCCGAGGACATCCAGCAGGAGATCCACGAGGCGGTCGTCGACGCCCTCGACGACTGGTATGACCGCGGTCGTCCCGAGCGGAAGCCGGCCGACGAGACCCTCGTCGCCGCACTGATGTCGTTCACCGCGGGCGAGCAGGTGGCTCCGGAATTCGCGCCGATGATGACCGAGATCGTCCGCGGAGACCTGCGGGGTAGGCATCTCCCGACCCTGCCGGCCGATCTCGCCACGTCGATCGACGCGCTGGTGATCGGCGCCGGAGTGGCCGGCATGCTGATCTCCACGCAGCTCGCCGCCGCCGGCGTCGAGCACACCGTGTTGGAGAAGAACGACGAGGTCGGCGGCTCGTGGTACGAGAACCACTACCCCGGCGCCGGGGTCGACACACCGAGCTACCTGTACTCGATCTCGTCCTTCGACCACCCCTGGTCGACACACTTCGGGAAACGCGACGAGGTGCAGGGCTACCTGCAGGCCTTCGCCGACCGGCACGCGGTGCGCGACCGGGTCCGATTCGGCACCGAGGTCCTCTCGGCCGCCTACGACACCGACACCCAGCGCTGGACGGTCCACGTCCGTGACCGCGACGGCCATCAGGACACCCTCACCGCCCGGATCCTGATCAGCGCGGTCGGAATCCTCAACCGTCCCAAGCTTCCCGAGCTCCCGGGCATGGCCGGCTTCACCGGCCCGATCTTCCATTCCGCGCAGTGGCCCGACGAACTGGACGAGCCCGGCGCCCTCACGGGCAAGCGGGTCGCCATCGTCGGGTCCGGTGCCAGTGCGATGCAGATCGGGCCGGCGATCGCCGATCGGGTCGGGTCCCTGACGATCTTCCAGCGCTCACCGCAGTGGATCGCGCCGAACGACGACTACTTCGCACCGGTCGGCGACAACGTGCACTGGCTGATGGACAACCTCCCCGGATATCGCGAGTGGTATCGCGCACGACTGTCGTGGATCTTCAACGACAAGGTCCACTCCACCCTGCACGTCGACCCGGACTGGCCGGAGCAGACCGCGTCGATCAACGCGGTCAATCACGGTCACCGCGAGTTCTATCTCCGCTACCTGCGCTCCGAGCTGGGCGACCGCGACGACCTCGTCGACCTGTCGACCCCCGACTACCCGCCCTTCGGGAAGCGGATGCTGTTGGACAACGGCTGGTTTCGCATGTTGCGCCGGTCGAATGTCGAGCTGGTCCCGCACGGTGTCGAGCGCGTCACACCCGGCGGGCTCGTCGACGGCACCGGCACCGCACACGACTTCGACATCATCGTCTTCGCGACCGGATTCCACAGCGACCGCTACCTGTACCCCATGGACATCGTGGGACGCAGCGGGCAGAACACGGTCGAGGCGTGGGGTGACCACGACGCCTACGCCTATCTCGGCATCACCGCCCCCGATTTCCCCAACCTGTTCATCCTCACCGGACCGAACACCGCCCTGGGACACGGCGGCAGCTTCATCAGCATCCTGGAATACCAGGTGCGCTACGTCTGTGATGCCGTTCGCGCGATGATCGAGAACCGTTTGGGCGCACTGGAAGTACGGCGGGATGTCACCGACGAATACAACGATGCCGTCGACCGCGCCCACGCGACGATGGTGTGGACGCACCCGGCGATGACCAACTGGTACCGCAACCCCGACGGCCGCGTCGTCGCCGTCCTGCCGTGGCGGATCGTCGACTACTGGGCGCGCACGCGCACCGTCGACCTCGCGGACTTCCTCGCCGAACCTCTCCGGTGAACGACGGGACTACGGTATCTGTCATGACCTCGCTCATCTCCGCCCCCGACCTCGCCGCCCGTCTCGGCGAGGAGAACCTGCGCATCGTCGACGCGACCGTTCACCTGACCTTCGACGCCGACGGCGCACATGTCGCCTCCGGCCGCGACACCTATCTGGCCGGGCACCTGCCGGGCGCGGTGTTCGCCGACCAGATCGCCGACCTCAGCGATCCCGACGGCGAAGCGCCCTTCGCAGCAGCCGACTCGGCCCGATTCGCCGCGGCGATCGGCGGCCTGGGGATCGGCGACGACTCGACCGTCGTCGTCTACGACACCGTCAACGGCATCTGGGCCACCCGCCTGTGGTGGCAGTTCGGACTCGAGGGCTTCGACGACGTGCTCGTCCTCGACGGCGGGTACTCCGCCTGGACCGCGGCCGGTCTGCCGGTCGAGACCGGCGAGGTCACCCATCCGGCAGCATCATTCACCCCGCATCGCCGACCCGAGCGCGTCGTGTCCACCGCCGAGGTCGCCGACGCCACCGCCGATTCTTCGGTCCTGCTGGTCAACGCGCTCGACCGCGAATCGTTCGCGAACGGCCACATCCCGTCCAGTGTCAACGTCCCGTTCGGTGACCTCGTCGACGACTCCGGCCGACTCCGGCCACTCGAGGAGTTGCGCGAGCTGTTCGGCAACGCGGGCGCCCTCGACCCGTCGGTGCGGCCGGTCACCTACTGCGGCGGCGGGATCGCAGCCACCGCCGCCGCTTTCGCGCTGCGCTCCCTCGGCCGGGAGGACGTCGCCGTCTACGACGGGTCGATGAACGCCTGGACCGCCGACCCCGCTCGTCCGCTGTCGTGACAGACGTGGACGACATCGCCGTCGCCGTCGAACTCGTGACCGATCCCGCCGCCGCAGCCTCGGTCGCGGATGTGGCCGCACGCACGTTCCCGCTCGCGTGCCCACCGCACGCGACCCCCGACGACATCTCCGGTTTCATCGAGAACAATTTGCGCGAGAACAACTTTCGCGAACACATCGCCGAGCCGCAGACCGACGTCCTGGTGGCACGCGACGGCGCCGGCGGTCCGATCGTGGGTTACGCGCTGGTCTTCCACCGAGAACCGACCGACCCCGATGTGTGTGCCGTCGTCACCGGACGGCCGGCCACCGAGGTGTCGAAGCTGTACGTACTCCCCGACCATCACTCCCGCCAGGGCGCCAGCCCGTCCCGTCTGCTGATGACCGCGGCGCTCGAGCGTGCCCGATCACACGGCAGCAGCGTCGTGTGGCTCGGTGTCAACCAGCAGAACGTCCGCGCCCAGCGGTTCTACGCGAAGATGGACTTCACGCGTGTCGGGGAGAAGACCTTCACCCTCGGGGACAGCGTCGAGCACGATTACGTGTTCACACTGCGGCTGTGAGCCGGCGGGTCGATCGGACGTCGCGACCAGGCCTGGTGACTTCGGCCACGCGCAGCCTAGGCAGCACGCGTTCCGTGTGACCATTCCAGGGTGTCCGCAGTGGGTCAGGCAGTAGTCACCGCGATCTCCGCGGCGGCCGCCGACGCCGGGATCGTGCTGGACCCTCAGCAACGGCTACTCGTCGATCGGCTCGCCGTCCTCGTTCCGGAGGGACGCCGGCGGACGCGACGCTCGTCGAGCCCGCGCGGGCTCTATATCCATGGTTCGGCCGGCCGGGGCAAGACGTGGCCGGCCGACGCCTTCTTCGACGCCAGCCCGACACCGAAGAAGACGCGGATCCACTTCCACAGCTTCTTCGAGGAACTCCATCGCCGTGTACACGAGCACCGGAACGACCCTGACTCGCTGCGCCTGGGCATCGACGATGTCGTCGGCAACAGCGAGCTGCTGTACTTCGACGAACTTCACGTGCACGACTCCGGGGACGCGCGTCTCCTCACCCGATTGCTGGAGTACGTGCTCGCCCGCCGGATCACCGTCCTGGCGACGTCGAATTACGCACCGGATGATCTGCTGCCGAACCCCATCTGGCATCACCTCTTCGAGCCCGGGATCGCGATGATCAAGGATCATCTCGACGTCCACCACCTGAACGAGCAGACCGACTACCGCACCTCTCCCCGCGGGGGCTCCGTCGGCTTCGCCGCGGGAACCTGGATCACTGTGCCCCCGTCAGATCGCCTGTCCCAGCCCACCGAAACAGTCGGGCTCACTGTTCGCGGTCGACGTTTCGAGGTCCGTTCCGAGCGTGACGGGTGTCTGCAGGCCTCGTTTGCGCAACTGTGTGACGAGCCGGTGTCGACGATCGAGTATTTGACGTGGGCGCGCACGTATCCACGCTGGACGGTCACAGACGTACCGACATTCGACGACGCCGACGAGGAGGCGCAGCAGAGATTCGTCAACCTGGTGGACATCCTGGTCGACGAGAACATCGCCGTCACCTTCACGTCACCGCACACCTTGCCCGTCTTCTGCACCGCCGCAACGGCCTCCCGGCCCGATGCCTTCCGTATGACCAGTCGTCTGCGGTTGATACATCCGACTCCGTAGTCGCAGCGTTCTGGCGCCTACTCGCAAACCCACCTCTTTTCCGTAAACCCACCGCGCTCGGACCGGCTGGGTTTACGGAAAAGGGGTGGGTTTGCCGGTGGCACGTTGTTGCGGCGGCCCGGAGTTCAGGCCGCCGACTCCGCGAACCGCGACAGGGCGAGCAGACGCGACGTCGCGCGCAGATACTTCTTGCGATAGCCACCGGCGAGCATCTCGTCGGTGAAGATCTCGTCGAGCTTCGCTCCCGCGACGGTGACCGGGATGTGTGCGTCGTAGAGGCGGTCGGCGAGCACGACCAGGCGCAGCGCCACCGACTGGTCTTCTGCCGGATGCACTCCCGAGATGCAGACCAAGGAGACGCCGTCGACGAGGTCCTTGTACTTCGACGGGTGCAGCGTGCTGAGGTGGTCGCACAGAGCGTCGAAGTCGTCGAGGGTCGCACCCTCGGTGGATTCGGCGATCGCGGTCAGCTCCGACTCACTGCGCGGCTCCGGTGCCGGCGGCAGATCACGATGACGGTAGTCGGGACCGTCGACGCGAATCGTCTCGAACACGGCCGAGAGTTTGCGGATCTCGCGGAGGAAGTCCTGGGCGGCGAACCGGCCTTCGCCGAGCTGTCCGGGAAGCGTGTTGGAGGTGGCCACCATCGAGACGCCCTTGGCGGTGAGTTCGGTGAGCAGCCGCGAGACGAGCATGGTGTCGCCCGGGTCGTCGAGCTCGAACTCGTCGATACACAACACGGTGTGCTGCGAGAGTCGTTCGACCGCGTTCACGAAGCCGAGCGCGCCGACCACGTGGGTCACCTCCACGAACGTCGCGAACGACTTCGGCGCGGGCATCGAGTGATAGATGGACGCCAGGAGGTGGGTCTTGCCGACGCCGAAACCGCCGTCGAGGTAGAGGCCGACGCCCTGGGACGGCGACTTGCGCGAGAACAGGCCCTTCTTCCCGGAGCGCGCCTTCGACGCTCGCACCACGAAGTCGCGCGCCTTGGCCACCGCTTCGGCCTGCGACGGCTCGTTCGGGTCCGGGATGTAGGAGTCGAAGCTCACGTCGTCGAACGTCGACGGGGGCACCATCTCGTCGATGAGTGCGTCGGGCGAGGTCGCAGGGTTGCGATCGCAGAGTCGGGCCACCATGTGTGGAGAGTAGCCATCCGCGGAATGATGGACACATGTTCCACCTGCAGAAAGCGACCCAGGTCACAACCAATGACGAACTGGACCGGTTGGCCGAGCTCTACCTCTACCCACCTCGTCCGTCGTCGGGTCCCGGGGCAGCCGCGCCGTTCGTACGCGCCAACATGGTGTCGTCGATCGACGGGGCCGTCACCTACGACGGCAAGTCGGGCGGACTCGGTGGACCCGGTGACAAGGCCGTCTTCCGCGTGCTGCGCGGACTCGCCGACATCATCCTGGTAGGCGCGGGCACCGCGACGACCGAGGGTTACGGCCGGCCCCAGCCGGACGAGGCTCTCGCCGCGCATCGCGAATCGTTGGGGCAGGCCCCTGCGCCGGCACTCGCGCTGGTGTCCCGATCGCTGTCGATACCACCCGACTTCGAGCCCGTGTCCGACCCGAACACGGTCATCCTCACGTGCACCAGCGCACCCGCTGATCGTCGGCGAGCGCTGCTCGACGCAGGCGCGACCCTGCTCGACTGCGGCGACGACACCGTGTCGACACCGGCGATCCTGGAGCGGTGCGCCGATCGCGGATGGTCACGTGTGCTCTGCGAAGGCGGCCCCAGCCTGCTGGGTTCACTCGTGGCGGCCGACGCCCTCGACGAACTCTGCCTGACCACGAGCCCGCACCTGGTCGGGGGGAACGCCGGGCGCATCGTGGCCATCGGGGGCTCGGGGTCCGCCGACGGGTCAGCGGTGCTACGCGCCCTGCGTCCGGCGACGATCATCACCGACGACGACGGCTTCGTGTTCACCCGCTGGCTCCGTCACGGCCGCTCCTCGACGCAGTGAGTCGTCGGTTCCACGCCTGACGCGCCGACACCCGGCCCGGGGTCTTCTCGGTCGACGTTGACTACTCTCGCGAACATGCCAAGAGCGCACACCCCGGCCGTCGGCGTAGGACCGAGCACCCGCCCGAGGGCTCTCGCGGGTGTCGTCGTCGGCGCGATCGCGGCGATCGTCCTCTCCTCCTGCGCGGTCGGCCCCGATCGGGGCCCGGACCTGATCCCGGGGGGCGGCGGTCAGCAGGGGCCGGCCCCGTCCTCGTCTACCGCTCCACCGGTACCGGCGCTCGCAGCGCCCAAGACCGATCTCGAGTGGAGCGAGTGCGCGGCCGAGACCAGCGAACGGTACGGGGTCGCACGTCCGGAGGGCGTGACCGTCGAATGCGCCGAATACGACTCGCCCATCGACCGTGACAAACCCGACGGCGAAGCCATCTCGGTGGCGGTGACCCGAGCCCGTACGGCCGACACCCCACCCGATGCCGCGCCGCTCGTCCTCACCTCCGGCTCCGACCTGCCGTCGTCCCGAACCCTGATGGTCATGACGGCCGGGCCGGGCCGGGCACTGCTCGCGTCGCACCCCGTGGTCGCGGTCGACCATCGCGGAATCCCGCTCAGCAGTGACATCGACTGCATGACCCGACTGGAACGCGACACGATCGCGAACAACGGCCTCACCGAACGCGGGACGACCACCGACGCACGGATCTCCCGGCTGGCGGCCGCCGGGTCGTCGTCCTCCGACGGTTGCACGGAGACGCTCACCCCCTACCAGCTGAGCTTCGGGGCGGCGAACGCAGCCGCGGACCTCGAGTCGCTCCGTCAGCGCTGGGGCGTCGAACACCTCGGGCTCATCGGGACCGGCGAGGGTTCCGACGTCGTGCTCAGCTACGCGTCGCTGTACGGCGGACGTGCCGGGCGGATCATCCTGGACACCCCGACGCCGTTCGGCGCGAACGCGCGCGACCGCGCGCAGTCGCAGTCACAGGGCGTTCAGGTCGCCCTGCAAGGCTTCGCACAGCGCTGTTCGGCGCTGACCGGCTGTGCGCTCGGCTCCAACGGAGTCGCGACGATGACCCGCCTGCTGACCAAGGCACGCGCGGGCGACCTCCCGTCGCTGTCGGACACCACCGCCCTCAGCGCGATCACGACGACACTGGCACTCGCCGCGGACCGGCCGCAGTCGCTCCTCGACCTCGCCGACGCGATCGCGGCCGCCGACCGCGGGGAGACCGCGGCGCTCGTCCGCCTCGCCGAACGCGCCGCGACCCTCCGGCTGCCCGACGGCGCCCAGGTCTCCCGCTGCAACGACGTCACCGGACCGGTCGGCCAGAACGAAGTGCCGGGCCTCGTGGACGCGTGGTCGAAGCAGAATCCCCTCACCGGCGCCGACAGCGCGCTCTCGCTCGTCCGATGCAACGGCTGGGCGTCGGGCGATCCGGTCCGGCCACCCACGTCGCTGCCGGCCGACCCGCTGATCCTCAACGGGACGCGCGACTCCATCAACGGCGGTGAGGGAGCCGCCGCCCTGGTCCCGCTGTTCATGAACGCCGGAGCCGAACCGGTGACGGTCACCTGGGATGGTCTGGGCTTCTCGGTCCTGGGACGGAGCGCCTGCGCCGCCGACGTGGTCGTCGAATATGTCGACCGGGCCCCTCTGCAGGGCCCGACCCAGCGCGGCTGCCCGACGTGAGGACGGTCGGACCGCGCGCAGGGTTCTGAGCTCGACGGCGCGCGTAGTACGGTTCGCGGGTGGCCAATCTCGACAGGTATCTCTACCCCCCGATGAGTGCTCAACGGATCATCCCGATGGTCCTGTGGCCGATCAGCCTGCTCATGGTCGTGCACCGCTCGGTGTTCCTGGGGGTCAACGGCGACCGCACCGATGACTTCAAGCCCGTGTACAACGCGGCCTTCAACTTCCTCAACGGTCTGCCTGTCTACGGCGAGAACTACGCCACCGTCGACCCGCACTACCTGTACCCGCCGTCGGGCACCCTGCTGATGGCGCCGGTCGCGGTGATCGACTACGAGCGCGCGCGGTGGGCGTTCATCGCCGTGAGCGTCATCGCCCTGCTCGTCTGCGCCTACCTGCTCACCAGGATGTTCGGGTACGCGCTGAACTCGTGGGTCATGCCGACGGTCCTGTTCTTCTTCTTCAGCACCGAGACCGTCTCGCACACACTGATCTTCACGAACTTCAACTCGTTCGTGCTGCTGGGGCTGATCGCATTCCTCATGCTGATGCTGACCCGGCACGACTGGTGGGCCGGCGTACCGATGGGGTTGACCCTGGCCGTCAAGCCGGTGCTGGCACCCCTCATGCTGCTGCCGCTGCTCAGTCGTCAGTGGCGGGTGTTCGCCCTCACCATCGCGATCCCGGTCGTCCTGACGGTCGTCGCCTGGCCGCTCTCGGTCGATGCGAACGACTTCATCAGCCGAACGGTCCCGTATCTCGGTGAGGCGCGCGACTACTACAACAGCTCCATCGCGGGCAACGGCGCGTACTTCGGTGTCGCCCCGTGGCTGATCCTGCTGCTGCGCGTGGCATTCGTGGTGATGGCAGCGTTCTCGCTGTGGTTCCTGTACCGCTACTACCGCAAGACCAACGAACTGCTGTGGCTCACGGCGTCGTCGGGGGTGCTGCTGTGCACCACGTTCCTCGTCGGCTCGCTCGGCCAGGGTTACTACTCGATGCTCTTGTTCCCGCTGCTCATGACGGTGCTCCTCCCCGGGTCACCGATGCGCAACTGGCCGGCGTGGCTGGGCGTCTACGGGTGTATGACCTTCGACGGCTTCTACTCCGACCGCTGGACCGCGTTCGGCTGGATGGTCGAGTACAACAAGGTCACGTGGGGCTGGTCGCTGCTGATGATCGCGGTGTTCTGCTCGCTGCTGTTCCGCTACCTCGACATGCGGTCCGACGGGGTGACCGGCATGGTGACGCCGGTCCGGTCGGAGTCCGATGCGCCGCGCATCCCGGCCGGTGGAGCCGACGCCTTCGACAGCACGGCGGAGCCCGGCGACAAGGACTCGATCAGCCTGTCGAAACAGCGCTGACACAGTCGGTCCGGACGCGCGCGCTACCGTGGAAGGCATGACCGACAGCACCCCGCGGACCGACACCGAGAATCTCGCCGACCTCACCGACGAGCAGTGGAAGCAGCGCCTGACTCCCGCCGAATACCGGGTCCTACGCCAGGCGGGTACCGAGGCCCCCTTCACCGGCGAGTACACCGACACCAAGACGGTCGGGGTCTATCGGTGCCGCGCCTGCGACACCGAGCTGTTCCGCAGCGAGCAGAAGTTCGAATCACATTGCGGCTGGCCGTCGTTCTTCTCTCCGCTGGCCGGCGACAAGATCATCGAGGTCGAGGACACCTCGCTCGGTATGCGGCGCGTCGAGGTGCTCTGCGCGAACTGCAAGAGCCACCTCGGTCACGTCTTCGCCGGTGAGGGCTACGACACCCCCACCGACCTCCGCTACTGCATCAACAGCATCAGCCTGAAGCTGGAACCCGCCGAGTAGCGACCGTGCCCCGGATCAGGGCAGCGCGTCGATGAGCGCGGGCACCTCTACCCGGGGACCGGTGAAGAACGGCGTCTCCTCGCGTACGTGCATCCGGGCCTCGGTGGCACGCAGGTCACGCATGAGGTCGACGATGCGATGCAGCTCGGGGGCCTCGAAGGCCAGCAGCCACTCGTAGTCGCCGAGCGCGAACGACGACACCGTGTTGGCTCGGACGTCCTTGTACGCGCGGGCCGCCTTGCCGTGGTCGGCGAGCATCTTGCGGCGCTCCTCGTCGGGCAGCAGGTACCACTCGTAGGACCGCACGAACGGGTAGACGCAGATGTAGTTGCCGGGGTCCTCGCCCGCGAGGAACGCCGGGATGTGGCTCTTGTTGAACTCGGCGGGGCGGTGCAGGGCGACATTGCTCCACACGGGGTTGCACGCGCGCCCCAGAACGGTCTCGCGGCGGAACTTCGCATAGGCGGCCTGGATCGGCTCGACGTCGGCGGCGTGCCACCAGATCATGAAATCGGCGTCGGCGCGCAGCCCCGACACGTCGTACACCCCGCGCACCACGACGCCGCTGTCCTCGAGTGACTTGAAGAAGTCCGTGGCGTCGGATTTGGCCTGATCGCGGTCGGTACCCAGTTCACCGGGGCGGACCGCGAACACCGAGAACATCAGGTAGCGGATCGTCGAGTTGAGTTCTGCGTAGTCCAAGCGGCTCATGGATGCCATCGTGCCACCGCCGCCCACACAACTACCAGGCAGGTCAGCGGTGACAGGTCACGTCAGATCGTCGAGCAGCTCGGCCGCCGCGCGGCCGGCCCGGCCGATACACGCCGGTACCCCGACCCCTGCGTACGACGACCCGGCCAGTGCGAGGCGCGGTGGGCGCGCGGCCAGCACCCGCGCCATCGCCGCGAGGTGGCCCGGCGCATAGACCGGCAGCCCGTCGTCCCAGCGCTGCACGTACACGTCGACGACCCGCGACGACACCGGTGCGACGCCGGCGGCACGGCACACCTCGTCGAGATCCTCCAGCGCCGCACGCCGCAACCGGTCGTCGACCCCGGGTTCGGTGGCCTCATCCGGTACCGGCGCACCGAACCGCCCGAACGACGCCCGGACCGACACCGGCCGGTCCGCGCCAGAGGTGTCCGGCCCCGACAGATGGGCCCACTTCTGTGAGCTGAACGTGAACGCCTTGGCGCGCAACCCTTCTCCGGTGCCCACCAGCACACCCGAGTGCTCGGGCAGCGCTGTGCCCGGCGCGAACGCGATCGACACCACGACCGACGAGGCGCGCCGGACGGTCCGCAACGGAACGGACAGGTCCGGCACGGATCGGTGCAGGAGGTCGCCGGCCCGCCAGGCCGGCACCGCCAGGATCACGCCGTCGTACGGTCGCCGGTCTGCGGCCCCGTCCACGTCGAGCTCCCAGCCATCCCCCGACGGAACGAGTTCGGTGACCGGACTGCTGGTGTCGGGGTCGACCCCGGCCGCGGTCCGCAGGGCGTCGAGGAGGATCGCGTAGCCGCCCACGAGTGCACCGAAGACGGGTCCCGACGCGCCCGCACCGGCGGCGATGAGGGCCCCGACGGCCGCCGTGAGCGACGGCGCGCCCGCGTCCAGGCGCGCGGCGAGTGCCGGGAGCGCCTCACGGACCCCGATGTCGCCGGCGAGGCTGGAGTACACACCGCCGAGCATCGGGTCGACGCTGCGGGCGACCACGGAGGGTCCGAACCGTTCGGCGACGAGTTGCCCGACGGACGCGTCGGCGCCGGTCCCCCAGCTCATCGGGCGTTCGGGTTCGCCGGTCATACGCTCGATGTCGGCGGGGTCGGCGAGACCGTCGACCACCGCCGGCCCGGCCGGGATGCCCATCAGCGCCGGACTGGGCAGCGGGTGCAACCGCTCCCCCGACCACACCGCGGGACGTCGCGGAGTCGGTGAGACGACCCGGTCGGCCAGGCCGAGTTCGGTGACGAGTTCGAGCGCCTCGGGGCGCCGGACGATGAACGCCTCGGCGCCGACGTCGACGGGCCGGTCGCCGACGGTCGCCGTGTGCAGCACACCACCCAGCCGTGCGGTGGCCTCGAAGAGGTCGATGTGCGCGTCCGACCCGAGGGCACGACGGAGGCGGTAGGCGGCGGTCAGGCCGGAGATCCCGCCGCCGACGATCGCGATCCGGACCCGCGGGGACATCAGAGGCTGTGGATCACTTCGACGACCCGCGTCAGCACATCCGGGTCGGTGCCGGGAAGCACGCCGTGGCCGAGGTTGAAGATGTGCCCGACCGCCCCGGCCGCGATGGCCCGGTCGCCGTCGGCGACGACCCGCCGTACCTCGGCGTCCACCACATCGGTGCCGGCGAACAGCAGGGTCGGGTCGAGGTTGCCCTGCACGGCCTTGCCCGGACCGACCCGGCGCACGGCCTCCTCGAGCGGCACCCGCCAGTCGACGCCGATGACGTCGGCGCCGACATGTGCCATCGGGGCGAGGAGTTCACCGGTGCCCACCCCGAAGTGGATGCGCGGCACGCCGTATTCGGCGACCTCGGCCAGCACGCGGGCGCTGTGTGGCGCGACGAAACGCTGGTAGTCGGCGGCCGACAGCATGCCCGCCCACGAATCGAACAGCTGGACGGCGTCGACGCCGGCGTCGAGCTGCACGCGTAGGAACGCGATGGTGATGTCGGCGAGACGTGCCATCAGCTCGGCCCACGTCTCCGGATCCCCGTGCATCATCGCCTTGGTTCGTTCGTAGTTGCGGCTCGGCCCGCCCTCGATGAGGTAGGAGGCGAGGGTGAACGGGGCACCCGCGAAGCCGATCAGTGCCGTGGCGTCTCCCAGTTCGCCCAGCAGGAGTTCGATCGCACGGGCGATCGAACCGACCGCAGCGGGCTCCAGGCGCGGGATGCGCGACACCGCGTCGGGCGAGCGCACCGGCTCGGCGATCACCGGGCCCGTCCCGGCGACGATGTCGAGGTCGATGCCGGCGGCCTTGAGCGGCACCACGATGTCGGAGAAGAGGATCGCCGCGTCGACGTCGTGTCTGCGGACCGGCTGCATGGTGATCTCGCAGACCAGTTCCGCGTCGAAGCAGGACTCCAGCATGCCGTGATCGGCGCGGATGGCCCGGTATTCGGGCAGCGAACGACCCGCT
Organism: Gordonia sp. KTR9; assembly: GCF_000143885.2. Lineage (NCBI taxonomy): Bacteria > Bacillati > Actinomycetota > Actinomycetes > Mycobacteriales > Gordoniaceae > Gordonia > Gordonia sp. KTR9. The sequence continues at coordinate 2,472,632 of NC_018581.1, read as the reverse complement.
TGCCGCATGAACCACACCGGACGGCGTGAGGGGGTCGCGCCGGTGGCCGCGGCGACGAGCGGCAGGTGCGACCTATGGACCCGGGTACCAGTTGCGTTCGACATCACCGCTTACTCTGCCATGCCCCCCCGATCCCGCACGTGTGGTGTCGGCGCGCCTCCGCCGCGCCCGGCCACCCCCGCCCTACGGTCGAACGGTGACCTCTTCGGGAGCTCCGGACGAGCCTGCTGATTTCCGCGCGGCGGTGGAGTCGCTGCATGCTGCCCGGGTCCGCCGCGAGATCGAGGTCGGACCCATCCGCCCGCCGCAGCGCCTGGCGCCTTACAGCTACGCCGTCGGCGCCGAGGTGCGCCCGCCCGAGGACCTCGACGTCGTGCCGACGGATTCACAGGGCAGCGCGTTCGGGCGGCTCATCCTGCTCTTCGATCCCGCCGGCCAGGACGCCTGGAACGGCACCATGCGTCTCGTCGCGTTCCTGCAGGCCGAGGTCGAGGCCGCGCTGGCCATGGACCCCTTGCTGCCCGAGGTGGCGTGGAGCTGGATCAGCGATGCGCTCGGCGTGCCGGTGGGCGCCACCGCCACCCCCGAGGGTTCCGCCCATCGCGTCGACGTGACCGCACTCGGCGGCACCGTCACCTCCACCACGTCGGTCCGCTACGGCGACATCGCCGGACCTCCGCGCGCGCATCAACTGGAGGTGCGGGCCTCCTGGACCGCGCTGACCGCGGACGGACTCGGCAGCCATCTCGAGGCGTTCTGCGATGTCCTCGCCTCCGCCGCCGGTCTCCCACCGGTCGGGGTGACCGAACTCGGCGCGACGTGAACGATCCCGCCCCCGACGAACCGGCCACCGACGAACCGGCTCCGGAGATCACCCCGCTGCTCCGGCCGGCCGGCGGTGTGCCACCGGTGCTGGCGACCGCCACCGAATTCGCCGACGCGGCAGCGGCTCTCGCGGCGGGTAGCGGCCCGATCGCCGTCGACACCGAACGCGCGTCGGGCTACCGCTACTCCCAACGGGCCTATCTGATCCAGATCAAACGACGCGGGTCGGGCAGCTTCCTGCTGGACCCGATCGGCGATCCCGCCGCACTGGCACCGGTGATCGGCGCGTTGCGGGGCCCGGAATGGGTGCTGCACGCCGCCGATCAGGACCTCCCCTGCCTCCGCGAACTCGGCTTCGAGTGCGTCGAGCTGTACGACACCGAGCTGGCCGGGCGTCTCCTGGGCCTGGCGAAGGTCAATCTGGCGGCGATGGTGGCGGAATTCCTCGGGCTGGGCCTGCTCAAGGGTCATGGTGCCGCCGACTGGTCTCGTCGTCCCCTGCCCGACGAGTGGTTGAACTACGCCGCACTCGACGTCGAGGTCCTCGTCGAACTGCGTGACGCGATGGACGCCGCACTCGCCGCCGAGGGCAAAGACGGATGGGCGCGTGAGGAATTCGCCTACATCCTGACCCGCCCGCCGGCACCGCCGCGTACCGACCGGTGGCGCAAGACCTCGAACATCCACACCGTCAAGTCCACGCGGGCGCTGGCAGCGGTACGCGAACTGTGGACCGCGCGCGAGGAACTGGCGCAGCGCCGGGATGTGGCGCCCGGACGCGTCCTGCCCGACACCGCGATCGTCAACGCGGCGACCGTCAACCCCGAGTCCATCGCCGACCTCACGAAGCTGCCGGTCTTCGGCGGCCCGCGCCAGCGGCGCCAGGCCGGCATCTGGCTGTCGGCATTGCAACGGGCCCGCGAGATCCCCGACAGCAAGCTCCCGTCGCGCAAGACGACCGGACCGGGCCTGCCTCCGGTCAGCCGCTGGGATCAGCGGAATCCGGAGGCCGCGGCACGACTGCAGGCGGTCCGGCCGGCGCTGAAGGAGATCGCCGACGCCCACACCCTGCCGGTGGAGAACCTGCTCGCACCCGATGTGGTCCGGCAACTGTGCTGGGACGGCCTGCCCGAGCCGATCACGACCGAGGCGCTCGACGCGCACCTGGCCGCGGCGGGCGCCCGCGCGTGGCAGCGAACCCTCTGTGCCGAGGCGTTGACCCAGGCCCTCCTCGAGGCGGCCCGACCAGGGACGACCGCGGCCGGCGAGTAGCCGCACCCCGCCGACGCGGATCGCTGCGCCCAGCCCGCATCGCGGTCGTCGCGTACATTCGATCCCGACCCGAATGCCATCACCCGAGTATCCGAACCGCCCGGGGGAAGTCATCTTCCCGAGCGGACCACCTTCTCCGGATGGGAGCAGCTCTGTGGCCACAGTCTCCGTCGGCATCGACTCCGACCTCGACCCGAGCGCGGCATGGGCGCTCGCGAGCAACCTCTCGCGCTTCGACGAATGGATGACGATCTTCGGCGGCTGGCGGTCGCCGGTTCCCGAGACGATCACCGAAGGAACCACGATCTCGTCGCTCATCAAGGTCAAGGGTTTCCGCAACGTCATCCACTGGACCGTCACCGACTACGACGAGCCACGGCTCATCGCGCTGTCGGGCACCGGCCGCGGCGGGGTGAACATCGATCTGGCGATGAAGGTCGACGAGATCGTCGACGGCTCCCACTTCGACCTGTCCGCCGAGCTGTCCGGCGGGCTGCTCAACGGAGCGGTCGGACGGCTCGTCGCCAAGGTCCTGGAATCCGATGTGCACAAGTCGATTTCGAACCTGGCGACGCTGCGCTGAACCCACCGTCAATCGGGCCGGCGCAACGTGGCCGCCCGAACGACGGCCAGCGCAGACCCCGACTCCTCGAAGATGCGCCGCTGTCGAGTGGCCCCGTTGCCGTCCCGCCGGACCCGCCCCAGGGCCTGCAGGACGCGCTCTCGGTCACCGAGCCGGTCCAGCGCCGGCGCGACAGTCGTGAGCAACTGGTCGACGCGGGTCCACACGGATGCCAGCGCCCCCGTCGCCGGGTCCAGCGCGTTTCCGTCGACGCCGTCGTGGGCGGCGATCCAGTAGGCAGCTGACAGCAGTGCCGGATCGAGGACGGCGCCGGCCCGTGACCGCCGTCCCCCCTGCCGGAGGTCGTCGAGGGCAGTCATCACCGCGGCTCGGACGAGGGTGGCGAAGACCTGGGTCTCCTCGACCCGCATCTGCACATCGCCGACCCGCACCTCGACGGTCGGCAGATGATCCGATGGCCGGGCGTCCCAGTACAGCATGTGCGGGTCCAGGATCGCGCCGGTCGCGACGAGCAGTTCGACGGTCTCGGCGAAGTGCTCGGCCGACCGCAGGTGTGGTGGCGGTCCCGCCGCCGGCCACCGCGACCACAGCACCGATCGCCAGCTCGCGTGGCCGGAGTCCGCGTCTCGATAGACCGCCGAATTGGCCGCCAGGGCCAGCAACACCGGCAACCACGGGCGCAGCCAGTTGCACACCCCGACGGCGGTGTCGGTGTCGGGAACCTCCACGTGGACGTGGCAACCGCTGATTCCCTGCTCGTGGGCGAGCATGCCGTAGCGTTCGGCGATCGCGCGGTAGCGGCCGGTGTCGGTCACCGGAAACGAGTCGGGCACTCGTGGCGGCACCCCGCAGGCCACGACGTCGACGCCCACATCGTCGGCGGCCGCCGTCAGGATGCCGCGTAGCCGGTGGAGATGATCGCCGATCTTCTGGCTCGATGCCGCCGCGGGCGTGGCGATCTCCACCTGGGAGGAGGTGAGTTCCAGCTCGAGGTCGAGGCCGCGCGCCGACGCCGCCGCAGCCACCTCGCGGTTACGTCCGACCGGCCGTCCGGTCTCGCGGTCGACCAGGACGAACTCCTCCTCGACCCCGAGGGTCGGCACCGGCGGGTCGGTGCGATGCATCCCCGCGGAACCGGATTCGTCGCTCACGGAAAGAAAATGCCCAGCTTCGGCACCGGCCAAACCGGACCTCTCCGGCATTCAACCGCCGGGAGCTCAGTCCTCGGCGCGGCTCTCCGCCGGGTCGGGCGTGTTCTCGATCGCGCGGTCCAGGCCAGGGCCGGCCTGCATGCCCGAGACGGTCGCGGTGATCGACCGGGCGAGGTCCTGAGCGGTCAACCCGAGATCGGCGAGGATCTCGCCGCGGGAGGCGTGCGGGACGAACTCCTGCGGGATGCCCTTGATCTGCACGGGTACCAGTACTTCGGCCGCCGACAGGGCTGTCGCGACTGCGGACCCGACCCCACCGCTGGTGCACCCGTCCTCGAGTGTGACGACCAGCCGATGACGGCGCGCGACCTCGACCACGGACGTCGGGACAGGCAGGACCCAGCGTGGGTCGATGACCGTGGCGTCGATGCCCTGCCTCGCGAGGCGTTCGGCGGTGTCCACGGCCAGTCCGCAGAAGGCGCCGATCGCGACGATCAGCACATCGCCGTCCGCCGGACCGAGGTCACGGTCGGTCCGGTGCAACACGTCGACGCCGTCGTCGAGCCGTTCGACGGCCCGGATGTCTTCGGGGACAGCACCTTTGGAGAACCGCAGCGCCGTCGGACCGTCCGCGACGCCGAGTGCCTCGTCGAACTCCTCGCGGAGCCGGACCGCGTCCCGCGGAGCCGCCACACGGAGACCGGGGACCATCGCCATGAGCGACAGATCCCACATGCCGTGGTGGCTGGGGCCGTCGGGGCCGGTGATACCCGATCGGTCGAGGACGAGCGTCACCGGCTGCTTCAGCAGCGAGACGTCCATCAGCAGCTGGTCGAACGCACGGTTGAGGAACGTCGAGTAGATCGCGACGACCGGATGCAGGCCGCCGAGGGCGAGACCCGCCGCCGAGGTCATCGCATGCTGTTCGGCGATGCCGACGTCGAACATGCGATCCGGGTAGCGCTCACCGAACGGGGTGAGTCCCGTCGGGCCGGGCATGGCCGCGGTGATCGCGACGACGTCGGGACGGTTGGCTCCGGCGTCGAGCAGGGCGGCGGAGAACACCGCGGTCCAGTCCGGGGGTGACACGCTCGTGGGCCGGCCGGTGACCGGGTCGATGATGCCGGTGGCGTGCATCTGGTCGGCGACGTGGTTCTCGGCGTGCGCGTAGCCCATGCCCTTGCGGGTCACGGTGTGCACGATGACCGGGCCGCCGAAGTCCCGTGCCTGACGCAGGGCCGACTCGACGGCGTCGATGTCGTGGCCGTCGACGGGTCCGACGTACTTCAGTCCGAGATCGGTGAACATCGCCTGCGGGGCCAGCAGGTCCTTGAGTCCGCTCTTCATCCCGTGCAGGACCGCGTAGGCGGGTTCGCCGACGACGGGTACCTGCTTGACGACGCGGCGGCCCTCGTCGAGGAACTTCTCGTACCCGGGCTGCAGCCGCAGTCCCGACAGGTGGCTGGCGAGACCGCCGATCGTCGGTGCGTACGAGCGGCCGTTGTCGTTGACGACGATGACCACCGGGCGGTTACAGGCGGCGATGTTGTTGATCGCCTCCCAGCACATCCCGCCCGTCAGGGCGCCGTCGCCGACGACCGCGACCACCGCGCGATGCGGCTGACCGGTCAGCTCGAACGACTTCGCCAGCCCGTCCGCGTACGACAGTGCCGCCGAGGCGTGCGACGACTCCACCCAGTCGTGTTCGGACTCCGCGCGCTCCTGGTAGCCGGTGAGCCCACCGCGCTGGCGCAGCTGATCGAAGCCGTCCTTGCGTCCGGTGACGATCTTGTGGACGTAGCACTGGTGGCCGGTGTCGAACAGGATCGCGTCCGACGGCGAGTCGAAGACGCGGTGGATGCCGAGCGTCAGCTCGACGACGCCGAGATTGGGACCGAGGTGTCCGCCGGTGGCCGCGACCTTCTCGATCAGGAACGTCCGGATCTCCGACGCGAGGGTCTCCATCTCCTCGTCCGACAGCGGCCGAAGATCGGCCGGCGAGCTGATCCGGTCGAGCACACCCATCGTTTCCTCCATAACCCCGTGACGCCGGGTCGGCTGTCGCGCCGAGAACGTCCGGCACATGTCAGGTCAGTCTACGGAAGCATTCGTCGCGAACCGGATCGGCGGATGGCCGCGGCGCGGGTGTCCCGCTACCCCCCGTCCTGCGTTCTCTCACCCGTGAGCGGGCGGGAGCAGGCAGGCCACGGCCTCCACGTGGTGTGTCAGCGGGAACGCGTCGAAACCGCGGATCTCCGCGACGCGGAATCCGCGCTCGGCGAAGAGTCCGAGATCACGTGCGAACCGCGCGGCGTCGCAGCCCACGTGGATCACGATGCCCGGCCGTGCGTCGGCGACCGCGGCGATCACCCGCTCGCCCGCCCCCGTCCGGGGCGGGTCGAGCACGACCACGTCCGGCCGGTCGTCCAGGTCCGCGATCCGGGCCGCGACCTCCCCACGGTGGGTGCGCACGCGGTCGCCGTCGTCGGCGAAGGCGCGGTCGGCGGCGTCGAGGGCGGCCGGATCGGAGTCGACGATGTGGACGGCCTCCAGACCACCCGCGGCGCCGTCGAGCAGCGCGGCCGCGAACACCCCGGCGCCGCCGTAGAGATCCCACGCCACCCGCGGCCGCGCCCCGAGGTGCGCGTCGACGAGGTCGACGACGGTCTCGGCGTAGGCCCGCGGTGCGTCGCGGTGCGCCTGCCAGAATCCCGCGACCGGGATGGCCCACGACCTCCCGCCGACGCGTTGGACCGCGCTCGCGCCACCCTCGACGATCACCTGGGCCCGGGTCCGCGACCGTCGGACGCGGTTCTGTTGAGCCCGACGCCGGCTGCCTGCGGGGCTCCGACGCGGCCTCTCGACCGGTGCGAGCTCGGTGACGTGCCGCGCACCGTCGGCGTCGAGCACCACGGCGAGTTCGGCGTGCGGGGTGAATCGGCTCTCGGCCAGACCGTCGAGCATCCCGGGCGCGGGTTGCACGCAGACCTCGGTCACGACCTGCCGCCCGCGGAACGCCGACTGCCCCGGCCGCCCCTGGGCGTCCACGGCCAGGCGGGTACGGATTCGCCAGCCGGTGTCGGCGCCCGCGAGACGCCGCACCCCGGTGCTCGCCAGCTCGGTGCCGGCGACGACGTCGCGCGGCAGATGCCCCACCCGGTCCAGGACATCGAGCAGCACAGCCTGTTTCAGGTCCCGGGCATGATCGGGTGCCACGTGGCCGAGATCACAGCAGCCGGCTCCGGCTGCCGCCGCCGGGCACGGCGACGGCACGCGGTGCGGCGAGGCGTCGAGCACCTCCACCGCGTCGGCGCGCCAATACGAGTCGTGCCGGTCGTCGGTGATCTCGGCGACCACCCGTTCGCCCGGGATCGCCCCGCGGACGAACACGACCCGACCGTCGGCGCGCCCCACCGCCTCACCACCGTTGGCGGGGCGGTCGACGGTGACCTCGACACGACGGGCCGGTCCCGACCCCGTCACGGTCGCCGCTCGGGTTCGCCCAGCGCCCTACGGGTCTCGCCCGGCGCCCAGTACGCGCGGTCCTCCTTGCGCCGGTCCGACGAGGTGAGCTGCCACGGCACCGAGGTCACCATCACGCCGGGCTCGAACAGCAGACGCCCCTTGAGGCGCAACGCCGACTGATTGTGGAGGATCTGTTCCCACCAGTGCCCGACGACGTACTCCGGGATGAACACGGTGACCACGTCGCGCGGCGATTCGCGGCGCACCCGGCGCACGTATTCGATGACCGGCCGGGTGATCTCGCGGTACGGCGACGCGATGACCTTGAGCGGCACCGTGATGTCGCTGGCCTCCCATTCGGAGACGAGTTTGCGGGTGTCGCGGTCGTCGACGTTGACCGTGATCGCCTCGAGGACGTCCGGCCGCGTCGCCCGGGCATAGCGCAGTGCACGTTTGGAGGCCATGTGCAGGCTGGACACGAGCACGATCGAATGCGTGCGGCTCGGCAGGACCGCTTCGTCGTCCTCCTCGGCGCGGTCGAGTTCCCGCTGCACCGATGCGTAGTGGTGATGGATGAGTTTCATCATCACGAACAGGGAGACCATCGCGATCACCGCGATGTAGGCCCCTTCGGTGAACTTGGTCAACAGCACCACGACGAGGACGGTGGCGGTCATCACCAGGCCGACGGAGTTGACCACCCGGGACTGCATCATCCGACGACGCGCGTTCGGATCGGTCTCGGTGCGCAACAAGCGGGTCCAATGCCGCACCATGCCGGTCTGGCTCAACGTGAACGAGACGAACACACCCACGATGTAGAGCTGGATCAGCGCCGTCACCTGGGCGCCGAAGGCGACCACGAAGATGATCGCGGCGATCGCGAGGAACAGGATGCCGTTGCTGAAGGCGAGGCGGTCGCCGCGGGTGTGCAGCTGACGCGGCAGGTAACGGTCCTGCGCGAGTACCGAACCCAGCACCGGGAACCCGTTGAAGGCGGTGTTCGCGGCCAGCAGCAGGATCAGTGCGGTGACCGTGGCGACGAAGAAGAAGGCGGGTGGGAACGAGTCGAACACGGCATGGGCGAGCTGGGCGATCATCGCCTTCTGCTGGTAGCCGTCAGGGGCCCCGATCAGGTCCTGTTCGGGGTTCATGACGTACTTCGCACCGATCTTGCCCGCGAGCAGCACGATGCCCAGCAGCAGCGTGATGGAGAAGGCGCCGAGCAGCAGCAGCGTCGTCGCGGCGTTGCGCGACTTCGGTTTCCGGAACGCCGGCACCCCGTTGCTGATGGCCTCGACCCCGGTGAGCGCCGCACAACCGGAGGAGAACGACCGGGCGACGAGGAAGATCAGCGCCAGCCCGGTGAGATTGTCCTGCTCGGGCACGATGCCGAAGTCGGCGGTCTCGGACTGGATGTCCTGCCCGAGCACGTAGATCTCGGTGAAGCCCCAGACGAGCATGCCCAGCACGCCGATGATGAACCCGTAGGTCGGGATGGCCAGCACTGCGCCGGACTCCTTGATGCCGCGCAGGTTGACCGCGGCGAGAAGCATGATCGCGCCGACGCAGAACCACACCTTGTGCTCGCCGACGAACGGGATCGCCGAGCCGATGTTCTCCGCGGCGGACGTGACCGACACCGCCACGGTGAGCACGTAGTCCACGAGGAGGGCGCTGCCGACGGTGAGACCCGCGTTGGGGCCGAGGTTGACGGTCGCGACCTCGTAGTCGCCACCTCCCGAGGGATAGGCGTGCACGTTCTGCCGATAGCTGGCCACGACCACGGTCATGACGACCGCGACCGCGATCGCCACCCACGGGGTGAACGCGAGCGCGCTGATGCCGGCCACGGAGAGGACCAGGAAGATCTCCTGCGGCGCGTACGCCACCGAGCTCATCGCGTCGGAGGCGAACACCGGCAGGGCTATCCGCTTGGGCAGCAGCGTGTGACCTAGTGTGTCGCTGCGGAACGGCCTGCCGAGCAGGAGGCGTTTGGTCGCGACGGACACCTTGGAGACGGTGGACACCAGGCAACCCTAGAGCGTTGGCGCCGGGCCGGGTAGGTTCGACTCGCGGCAGACGAGCCGCATGTGGAGAGGAATGCCGTGCAGGTGGTCATCATGGGTTGCGGGCGGGTCGGATCCTCGCTCGCGATGGCGATGCAGAAGCGCGGACACGACGTCGCGATCATCGACCGCGATCCGAGCGCGTTCGTGCGGTTGAGTCCCGATTTCGCGGGCCGCACGATCACCGGGGTGGGGTTCGACCGGGAGATCCTCGTCAAGGCGGGCATCGAGCACGCCGACGCGTTCGCCGCGGTGTCCTCGGGGGACAACTCGAACATCATCTCGGCGCGGGTGGCGCGCGAGACATTCGATGTCGAGCGCGTCGTCGCCCGGATCTACGACGCCAAGCGCGCCGAGGTGTACGAGCGTCTCGGGATCCCGACGGTCGCCACCGTGCCGTGGACGACCGAACGGTTCGTCTCGGCGCTCGGTGAGACGACGACGATGGCGTGGCGCGACCCGTCCGGTTCACTGGCCATCGCCCAGATCGACGTCGACGAGTCCTGGATCGGGATCTCGGTGGCCAAGTTCCAGGAACTGACCGGGGCTCGGGTGGTGTTTCTCAGCCGCGTCGGACGCGCGGTCCTGCCCGATGCCAAAACCGTTGTCCAACAAGACGATGTGATCTACGGAGCGGTCATGCTCGACAATCTCAAGAACGCCCGCGGCCTCGCTGCCGAGCCGTTCATCCAGAACGAGTCCGGATGACCCGGGCCGAAGGAGTCCCGAAGTGAAGGTCGCCATCGCCGGAGCCGGCGCGGTCGGGCGGTCCATCGCCCGCGAACTGCTGGTGAATGCCCACGAGGTCACGCTCTTCGAGCGCAACGCCGGCCACATCGACACCGACGCCGTCACCGGCGCCAACTGGGTGCTCGCCGACGCGTGCGAGCTCGCGAATCTCGAAGACGCGCAGTTGCAGACCTATGACGTGATGATCGCCGCGACCGGCGACGACAAGGCGAACCTGGTCGTCAGCCTCCTCGCGAAGACCGAGTTCGCGGTCAACCGGGTCGTCGCCCGGGTCAACGATCCCCGCAACGAATGGCTCTTCGGCGAGGACTGGGGCGTCGACGTCGCCGTCTCGACCCCTCGGCTACTCGCCTCCCTCGTCGAGGAAGCGGTGTCCGTCGGCGATCTGGTCCGGCTGATGACGTTCCGGCAGGGACAGGCCAACCTCGTCGAACTGACCCTGCCGTCGAACACACCGCTCGCGGGCAAGCCCGTGCGCAAGCTGGAGCTCCCCCGGGACGCGGCACTGGTCGCGATCCTGCGTGGCGGCCGGGTCATCGTCCCCCAGCGCGATGACCCGATCGAGGGCGGCGACGAATTGATCTTCATCGCCCCGGTCGAGGCCGAACCCGCCCTCTACGAGGCTATGCAGATCGTGCGGTGATCCCGGCGTCGGCCGAGGCTTCGGCGCGTGCCGCCTCGGCGCGCTGGGCACGGCGCACCAGGAGGATCGTCGCGAGCACCACGAGAGCTGTCAGCGGCCATCCCATCGCGATGCGTGTGAACGCCAGCCACCCGGTCGCGCCGTCGTCGTACAGCTCCGACTGGGTGAGGTAGCGCGCCGCGAAGAGCAGGGCCCACAGCGCGGTGGCGATGTCGTAGGCACGCAGGATGGACCGCTGTTTGCGCCAGCTCGATCCCTCGCCGTTGACCAGGTGCCACGCCACGCCGATGAGCGGCCATCGCACCAGGATGGAGACGGCGAACACGATCGCGTAGACCAGGGTGCTCCAGATCCCGAAGAGGAAGTAGCCCTTGGCGTCCCCGACCCGGTCGGCGATGAAGACGCAGATCGCGACGCCGAGCAGCCCCGAGATCGCGGGCGTTAGTGGTTCGCGGCGCACCAGGCGCACGACGAACAGCAGTGCCGCCACACCGAGGGCGGCATAGATGGCTGTGCGCAGATCGGCGAAGGAGTTGACGGGGACGAACACCACCACGGGCACCGTCGAGTAGACGAGACCCGAGACGCCGCCGATCTGTTCGAGAACCGTGGGCGTCGTCCGCTCCGAGGCCGGCTGGTCGGGATCGGAGTCCGTCGAGGCGGTCGAGTCGGAGTCGGTCACTCGTCGACGCCGTGCAGTTCGTAGTAGGGGTTGTAGATCACCTTGTGCCCGTCCTGCTCGGCGAGCCGTCCGCGGACGGTGACCTTGCGGCCGGGTTCGATCCCGGTGATGCGGTTGCGGCCGAGCCACTTGAGTATCACGACGTCGGAGCCGTCGAAGAACTCGGCCTTCACACCCGCCTTGGCCGAGCGTGAACACGTCTCGACGGCACGGAGCTCGCCGTGCATGGTGACCTCGTCACCTCGGCAGCACTCGGATGCGCGCTGGGCACCCGTCGCCTTGGATTCCTCGGCGATCTTCTCTGCGTCGGCGTCACCGAGATCCTCGGTCAGCCGACGGGTAAGTCGTTTGAGATAGCCGGCAGTGGGCATCTCGACCCTCCCAATGGATTTCGGCCGGCACCGCGGGCTGTGCAGAGCGGTGACCGTTGGTCGCCGAACGAGTGATCGGTGACCTGTCCGCCAGCGTAGACCCCGGCCTCGGCCAGTGACAACGTAGACGACCGCGGGGGCATTCCGCGGTGCCGGGCCGCCGCGGTCTCGGGTCTGCGCGGGGCCCCGGGACACACTAGGGGATGATGCTCTGATGCCCGGCACCGACGGTCTGCTCCGCCCGCCTCCGACCGCTCTGGTCGTCATCCCCGGGACGGGTTCGGACGCCGACCACGTCACCCGCGCCTTCGGCGGAACCGCCGCTGACCTGGGCATCGAGCTCATCGCCCTGGAGCCGACGACGTCGCTGATCGACGGTCACCTCCGCGGGCTGGATCGTGCCGCGCGAGCGCATCGTTCGATCGTGGTCGGCGGCGTCTCGATCGGGGCCGCGATCGCGCTCGACTGGGCCCTGCGTGACGGCGGGCGACGATGCGCCGGGGTGCTCGCCGCGCTGCCCGCCTGGAGCGGCGACGCCCGCACCGCCCCCGCCGCCGCCAGTGCGGTCGCCACCGCCGAGTCGCTCGAGCGCGACGGACTCGAGGCGACGATCGCCGCGATGGCCGGCAGCAGCCCGGATTGGCTCGCGACGGAACTGTCCCGGTCGTGGCGGCGCCTGCATCCGGGCCTCGCCGCCATGTTGCGCGAGGCGGCCGGCTACCGCGCCCCCGTCGGCACCGAGATCGCCGGACTCGCGGCGCCGCTCGCGATCGTCGCGGCTCCCGACGACCCGGTCCACCCGATCGCCGTCGCCCGTGAATGGCACGCGGCTGCACCGCGATCGGCCCTCGTGGAGGTGAGCCTCGACGACTGGGGCCGCGACCCGGGTCTGCTCGGGGCCGGCGCGCGGGACGGGCTCATCCGTCTGACCGACCCGGAGCGGTGACCTCGGGTCAGCGACGGCGGAGGAAACGCTGCATCGCCGAGCCCGACGACGGCGGCTGCGGGTCGTCGTCATCCGCGGTGTCGGCCGCCGGCTCGGAGGCGGGCGGCGCGTCCGCGTCGGCCACCGCCGTGTCGGCGTCGTCGCGGTAGGTGTTGTCGCCGTACACGGTGGCGTGCGCGACCTGGTCGAGCGCGCCACCGGCGACCGGCCCCGGCTCCTCGGTCGAGTCCGCGTCGTTCCCGGCGGCGGGCGCCTGGTCCGCGGGGGCGGCCTGGGGATCCTGTCCGGCGGCGGGATCGGCGAACATCTGCTGCTGGGCGGCCGCGACCTGCTCGGCCAGCACCGGGGGCAACACGATCGGCAGTGGGTCACGCGGGGGGAAGGGTTCGGAACCGCGTCGGACGACGGTCTCGGCGAGCACCGCGCGGCTGAGCCGGGCGAGATCGTCGGCGTTGGCGGTGGGCCCGCTGCCGACGCACCGGACGAGCCAGCGCGGCCCGTCGACCCCGATGAAACGGTGGGTGACGCCATCCTTCTCGGCGACCACCTCGCGTCCCCAGTGTCCGTCCTCGACGCTCGTGGCGGCACCGTCGTCGCGCAGCGAGCCGGCCAGTTCCCGCACCACCTCGCGCCACATCCCGGGAGACTTGGGTGCGGCGAACGCACTCACCGAGATCCGGCCGATGGGGGTCACCAGGTACACGTTCTGCGGCTGGTGGGCCTCGGACATCTCGACGGTGACCTGGCCGCCCTCGACCACCGGCACCAGCACCGAACCGAGGTCGAGATGGGAGTTCTCGAGTTCCTGCGGCCGGGTGGCCAGCGCGTCGATGTCGTAGGGACCGCGCGCCTGACCGACCCGCAACTCCTCTGATCCGTCCTGTGCCATCGCGTCACTCCTCGTTCGTCACCGCCGGCGACAACGATCCGCCGGACACACGGAAAACAGTAATCGACTCCCGACGGGCGGAGGTCAGGCGAGAATCGCCGAACCGCCACTCGATCCGTAACCGCCGTCGCCCCGGGCGGTGTCGTCAAGCTCGTCGACCTCGACGAAGTCGGGCAACTCCACACGCTGCACGATCAGCTGGGCGATGCGGTCGCCGCGCGCGATCGAGATCGTCTGCTCCGGGTCGTGGTTGATCAGGCAGACCTTGATCTCCCCGCGATAGCCGGCGTCGATGGTCCCGGGGGTGTTCACGACCGACAGGCCGGCCCGCGCGGCGAGGCCCGACCTCGGGTGGATCAGCCCGACGGTGCCGAACGGCAACGCCACCGCGATCCCGGTTCCGACGAGCTGACGGCGTCCGGCCGGCAGTTCGAGATCGATCGTCGAATAGAGGTCGACCCCCGCATCACCCGGGTGCGCCCTGGTCGGCAGGGGCAGATCGGGGTCGAGGCGACGGACCGCGATCGGCGCCGCGGCGGAGGGCTGCACAGGGGGGAGATCTGGGGTCACGGACGCAGACTACGCTGGTCACGTGACCGCAGATCATTCGCCCGAGCACCCCGGGGGCACGTCGGACGCCTCCCCCGCACCCACCGGGCGCAACGCCGATGTCACCGACTCGACCGCCGATCGGTTCGACGAGCGTCTGTACGTGCCCTGGTGGTGGTGGCTCGCAGCCGTGGTCCTCACCGGCGTGGTGGGCTACGAGATCCAGCTGTCGGCACGCGGGAGCGCCTGGAGCATCATCGGGTACGTCGCCACCGGCGTCCTGTGCGCGGTGATGCTGTGGACGATGAGCCGTACCCGTATCCGGGTGACCCCGGGTGGGGAACTGCACGCCCACCGCGCCGTTCTGCCACGTTCCGTCGTGGCCCGCGGGGCGACGGTCCCGGCGTCGGCCAAGAGCGCGGCGCTCGGCCGCCAGCTCGACCCCGCCGCCTATCTCGTCCACCGGTCCTGGGTGAAGACGATGGTGCTCCTCGTCCTCGACGACCCGGACGACCCGACTCCCTACTGGCTCGTCTCCACCCGCCGCCCGGCCGAACTCCTCGCGGCGCTGGGCATCGACGACGCCGCGGCCGACCGCCCGGAACCCACCGCCTGAACCCAGGACACGACGAAGGGGCCGCGCCGTGTTCGGCGTCGGCCCCTTTCATCAGCGGTCATCCGCTGGCTGCGAACCTGCTCAGGCGCAGTCGACGCAGATGAGCGAGCTTCCGTTCTCTTCGGCCAGCCGACTGCGGTGATAGACGAGAAAGCAGCTGGTGCAGGTGAACTCGTCGGCCTGCTTCGGGATGACTCGCACCGACAGCTCTTCACCGGAGAGATCTGCTCCGGGGAGTTCGAAGGACTCCGCGGTGTCACTCTCGTCGACATCCACCGCCGAGGACTGAGCCTCGCTGCGTCGCGCCTTCAGCTCTTCGAGCGAGTCCTCGTTGAGGTCCTCGGTCTCCGTCCGCCGTGGCGCGTCGTAATCTGTAGCCATTCTGTGCCTAACTTGTCGAGAGTGTGAGGGGCGCTCACGGTGACGGCGCTGGCGTCGTCACCCGGGTGTTCTTGCGCACGACACCACCGGGATTGTCTTACCGATGGGGTCAGTGCAACGTCGTCTCGGGCGAGATTCGTACCAGAGGAACAGACGTATTGCGTGATTTCGATCACGGTTCGATATCGGGCGCATCCCGGGTCTGGAAGCGCGGGCGCCCGTAGCATAGTGGACACCTCGTGCATGGTCAATACGCTGGACCCAACTCGTCGGTAAGTTTCGCTCCGGCGCCGACAGACACCTCGGAGCGCTCCGGTGACCTCGCTCCCGGCGAGGCATGCGGTCCACCGCGAGGCCACCCTCTACAGTGATCCGAGATCACGCAACGCCCAGTGAGGAGCCAGTCCACGGTGGTGTCGAAGATTACGTCCGGCTATCCGACAGACGAGCAGGGCCGACCCTACCGTCGGCGCCGCTATGCACCGGCGATCATCACGGTCGTCGTCCTGATGGTCGTCGGAGTGGTGGTGTGGGCGGTCGCGCTGGGCGGCGGCGACACCGAATCCGTACCGACAGCGTGCAATCAGCCGACTCCGCCGACGTCGGTGGAGGCCGGTGCACCCGCGCCTCCCGCACCGCCGGCACTCACGGTCGTCGGTCGCGACGAGATGCTGGGGGTCGCGCCGGCACCGCTGTCGACCTTCGGGGTGCGGGTCCTCAACGCCTCCGACGAACGCGGCGCGGCCCGCACGGTGTCCGACGACCTCACCGCGCAGGGGTTCACCCCGGTGCCGGACACCCCCTATGCCGATGACCCCGTGTACCCCAACCGGGACCTTAACTGCGTCGCGCAGATCCGTTTCGGGCCCGCGGGACGCGCCGCGGCCGCCGCCACGTGGCTCGCGTTCCCGTGCGCACAGCTGGTCGATGACGGCCGCCGCGGGACAGCCGTCGACGTCGCGCTCGGTACCCACCATTCGGGTGACGAGATGTCCCAGGACGCACAGGCCGCGCTGGAGGCGCTCCGGTCGGCGGATCCGAAGAACCCGGCGAGCGGTGTCGACCCGGTGCTCGTCGAGGCCGTGCATTCCGCTCCCTGCTGAGGTTCGCCGAGAGGTTCCCCGCCGCCGGGTGTGCGCCGGGGAGCCGTCAGGCGAGCGGGCGGCGGGCGTCGAGTTCGTCCAGCAGCGCGAGGAATTCGTCGGCCACGCCGGGCGCGACGGCGACGGTGATGTGCCCCTCGTCGGCCCGCGAGTCCGGCGGCGGCATCTGGACGACCGCACCGGCCTCGGCGGCGATCAGTCCTCCGGCCGCCCAGTCCCACGGGCTCAGACCGTGTTCGTAGTGGGCGTCGACGGCGCCGGCGGCGACCATGCACAGGTCGAGGGCCGCGGCACCGATGCGACGGACGTCCCGGACGCGGGGCAGCAGTTCGGCGACGATGCGGCCCTGCTGCCTGCGCCGTGCCGCGTCATACCCGAAACCCGTTGCCACCAATGCCAGTTCGGCTCGTTCGACCGACGTGCAGCGCAACGTCCGCCGGACTCCGGTCGCGTCTGCCGCCCAGGCTCCCCCGCCGAGGGTCGCGCCGTAGGTCACGTCGCGGGCGACGTCGACGACGACCCCGGCAACCGACCGCCCGTCGACCTGCGCCGCCACCGAGACGGCATAGGCCGGGACGCCGTACATGAAGTTGACGGTGCCGTCGATCGGGTCGACGACCCATCGGACGCCGGAGGGCACCGCGCGGCTGCCGCCGTCCTCCTCCCCCAGCACCTCGTCGTCGGGACGCGCGCGGCGGAGCAGCGAACGGATCAGGCGTTCGGTCTCGGTGTCGGCGAGGGTGACCGGATCGGTTTCCGTCGACTTGGTCGACACCGGTTGCACCGTCGACGTGGTCGACACCGGTCGCACCGTCGACGATCGCGTGTCCGGGGTCCCGGATGCCGGCGGTTCGCCGTGTCCCGGTGTCGCGCCGAACAATTCGGGGCGGCGGCGACGCACGTGCGCGGCGGCCTCCTGAGCCACGGCATGGGCGACCGTGGCGAGCTCGTCCACCGGAATTGTCTGATCCACGCCTTCCATGTGAGCACATCGCCCGACCGCACCGCCGATCGCGGTGACCGATCTCTCGCCTCGCCCGGGCCGATCGTGTCGACATGCGTTGCGATGTCGCACGTTCGGCGGGTCACGTGGATAGCCTGGACCACGATTGCCGCCGACCCCGACAGGGAGCCCCGCCATGACCGATACGTCCGTCCCTGGATCGTCCGACCCCGACGATCCGACACCTCCGACCAACCTCGGTTTCGGGGTCGACGTCGGCGGTTCCGGGATCAAGGGCGGGATCGTCGATCTCGATTCCGGTGAACTCGTCGGCGAGCGGTTCAAGGTGCTGACCCCGCAGCCGGCGACCCCCGACGCCGTCGCCGACAAGGTGGCCGAGGTCGTGGCACATTTCGACTGGACCGGACCGGTGGGCATCACCCTGCCCGGCGTCGTCACCGACGGGATCATGCGCACGGCCGCCAACATCGACAAGGCCTGGATCGGTACGGACGTCTACGACCTCTTCAGCAAGCACCTCGACGGCAGGCAGGTGTCGGTGCTCAACGACGCCGACGCCGCGGGGATGGCCGAGGACGCGTACGGCGCGGGCAAGGACGTCGCCGGGGTCGTGATGCTGCTGACGTTCGGAACCGGCATCGGGTCGGCGATCCTGATCGACGGAACCCTCGTGCCGAACACCGAGCTCGGTCATCTCCAGGTCGGCAAGAAGGAAGCCGAGCACCAGGCGTCCTCTCGCGTCCGGGACGAGAAGGGTTGGTCATACGAGAAGTGGACCGAGAAGGTCTCCGAGGTCCTGAAGACCTACGAGGCCCTCTTCTGGCCGAAGCTGTTCATCGCGGGCGGCGGCATCAGCCGCAAGTCCGACAAGTGGATTCCGCTGTTGACCAATGACACGCCCGTGGTCCCCGCGGTGCTGCTGAACACCGCCGGCATCGTGGGTGCCGCCATGGCGGTCTCGCGGGGGCTCAAAACCTAGCGCCACGCGTGCATTGACCAGGTCTTTGACACACCGGACACGGCGATGTCGTTACAATGGTCGTCACCGGTCATTCCAACCGAGAAACCAAGACCTCGTCCACGGCGGCTCGTGCTGCCGTGTCACGTCTGGTGACAGACGACGGACGACACCATAGAAGACAGTTCGAAAGGTTGTACGTGGCAGCCATCACGACCCACCAGGGTGATGTAGAGGCCGAGGAGTCGACCGAGTCGACCCCCGCCGCGACCGACGCCCCGGCCAAGCGGACCGCCAAGAAGGCTGCGAAGAAGACCGCCGCCCGCAAGGCGCCCGCCAAAAAGGCAGCAGCGAAGAAGGCGACCAAGAAGGCAGCGCCGAAGAAGGCCGCCAAGAAGGGCGCCTCCGCTGAGGGGTCCGGCGACGATCCGAGCGCCGAGCCCGACGACCCGGACTCGATCGACGACATCGACGGCCCCGACGCGGAGCTCGAAGACGTCGAAATCGAAGACCTGGAGGTCGACGACGACGAGTCGGACGACGAGGAGTCCGCGAAGACCCCGGCCGCCGGCGCGGGTCCCGCCACCGCCGCGGCCGCCTCCAAGGACGAGGCAGCCGCCGCCAAATCCGGCGACTTCGTGTGGGACGAGGAGGAGTCGGAGGCTCTGCGCCAGGCGCGCAAGGACGCCGAACTCACCGCCTCCGCCGACAGCGTCCGCGCGTATCTGAAGCAGATCGGCAAGGTCGCCCTCCTCAATGCCGAGGAAGAGGTCGAGCTCGCCAAGCGGATCGAGGCGGGGCTGTTCGCCACCGAACGTCTCCGACGCATCATGGACGCCGGCGAGAAGCTGAGCACCGCCCAGAAGCGTGACCTCAACTGGATCTCGCGCGACGGCAACCGCGCCAAGAACCACCTGCTCGAGGCGAACCTCCGACTCGTCGTCTCGCTGGCCAAGCGGTACACCGGCCGCGGCATGGCGTTCCTGGATCTGATCCAGGAGGGCAACCTCGGTCTGATCCGCGCGGTCGAGAAGTTCGACTACACCAAGGGTTACAAGTTCTCGACCTACGCCACCTGGTGGATCCGTCAGGCGATCACCCGGGCCATGGCCGACCAGGCCCGCACGATCCGTATCCCGGTGCACATGGTCGAGGTCATCAACAAGCTCGGTCGCATCCAGCGCGAACTCCTCCAGGACCTCGGCCGCGAGCCGACTCCCGAGGAGCTCGCCAAGGAAATGGACATCACTCCGGAGAAGGTGCTGGAGATCCAGCAGTACGCCCGGGAACCCATTTCGCTGGACCAGACCATCGGCGACGAGGGCGACAGCCAGCTCGGTGACTTCATCGAGGACTCCGAAGCCGTGGTCGCGGTCGACGCGGTCAGCTTCACGTTGCTGCAGGACCAGCTGCAGTCGGTCCTGGAAACGCTGTCCGAGCGTGAGGCGGGTGTCGTCCGCCTGCGCTTCGGTCTCACCGACGGGCAGCCCCGCACCCTCGACGAGATCGGGCAGGTGTACGGGGTGACCCGAGAGCGCATCCGCCAGATCGAGTCCAAGACCATGTCGAAACTGCGCCACCCGTCGCGTTCGCAGGTCCTGCGCGACTACCTGGACTAGCACTCCGCAACCAGCAGACACACGCCCCCGGCGCCTCCCAGGCGCCGGGGGCGTCTGCTTCTGCGGTTAGCCGCACACCCGACATCTGTCAAGGTTTCTGCGCGCGACGATTTCGACACGGCCGCGAAGTCGGATTTCGAACTGGCTCTACATAAGATGACGCGGTGACTTACGCAGTGACCGGGAACAGACGTGGCGCCATGCTGGTGCGCCGCGCCGCCGTTGACCTGCTGCGTACGGCCTCGATGCTGTGTCGGTGACGCGACCCACCCCGTCCTGGGACCGACACCGCGTCCCCACCCTGCGCTTCATCTCTCGCGGCCGCATCGTGTCCGCCCAGCCTCTCCACGCCCCTGACGGCGTGACTTCCCGGAAAGATCTCCTATGAGAACGATTGTCCTGATCGGCCTCGTCGGCTTTGCTGCTCAGCTCGTCGACGGCAGTCTCGGCATGGCTTACGGCGTCACCACCACGACCCTCCTACTCGCCATCGGCACCAACCCGGCTGCCGCATCGGCCACCGTGCACCTGGCCGAGATCGGCACCACGCTGGTGTCCGGTGTCTCGCACTGGAAGTTCGGCAACGTCGACTGGCGGGTCGTGCGCCGGATCGCGATCCCGGGCGCCATCGGCGCATTCCTCGGCGCGACGATCCTGTCGAGTCTCTCCACCGAGACCGCAGCGCCCGTCATGGCCGTGATCCTGTTGCTGCTCGGCCTCTACATCCTGGTGCGGTTCACCTTTCAGGGCATTCCCCGCCACAATCTCGGCAAGCCGCTGCGCAAGCGGTTCCTGAGCCCCCTCGGGTTCGTCGCCGGATTCGTCGACGCCACCGGTGGCGGCGGCTGGGGGCCTGTCGGCACCCCGGCCATCCTGGCCAGCGGCCGCCTCGAACCCCGCAAGGTGATCGGTTCGATCGACACGAGCGAGTTCATCATCGCCGTCGCCGCGAGCCTCGGCTTCCTGTTCAGCCTCGGTTCGCAGGGCATCAACTTCGCGTGGGTCGGCGCCATCCTCGTCGGCGGCGTGATCGCCGCGCCGATCGCGGCATGGCTCGTGCGCCACATCCCGCCGCGTCTGCTCGGCGCCTCGGTCGGCGGCCTGATCGTGCTCACCAACACGCGCAGCCTGTTGAAGAGCGACTTCATCGATGCCCCGGCCTCGGTGCGCAACGTCTTCTACATCGTGATCGCCATCGCCTGGGCCGCGGCCTTCGCCTACTCGCTCCGCGAGTACCTGCGCGACCGGGAGAACGAGTCCTCGGACGCGGTCACCCACTTCCGCGAGGAGCAGGAAGAGGCACTTGTGGGTGCCGAGGGCGCGGACCGGTCCGGCACCGGGACAGCGTCGACGTCCGACATCCCGGCCACCGAGTCCGCAGCCGAACCCGATGGGGGCGCAAGCGGAACGCACTCCCCCACCCGGACGAGCTGACCGGCCCGACCCGACCCGCGAAGAACACGTAGAGTGGTGCGACCCGGCCCCCATGGCCGGGTCGCATTGCGTTCAGGCATTCGTTGTTCAGTTGTTGCGCGATGTAAACGGTGAGTGACGACACACCGAGCGCACCCCCGGAACAATACGAACGCCTCGAGCGTCTGACAGAGTGAGGTTGACGCATCGCCCGGATGTGTCGGCTCGAAGGGAAGGCGACCGGACACCGGCGCCGGACCGGGACGGAGGAACGACAACCATGACTGACATCGCCACCACAGCCCCGATCTACCTGCCGCTCACAGCCGCCGATCGCTGCGATCGCTGCGGCGCTGCAGCCAAGGTACGGGCCGTCCTGCCCAAGGGCGGCGAACTTCTCTTCTGCCGCCACCACTTCAATGAGCACGAAGCCCGTCTCGTCGAGCTGAGCGCCACCGTCGTCGAGTCCGCCGGCGAGTTGGTCTGACACCTCCGACGATCTGACACGGGCGTTCCAACGCACAGAGCCCGGCCGGAATCATCCGGCCGGGCTCTGTCGTGTCAGCGCCACTCGCGCAGTGCGGCGATCCGTTCCTTGAGCTGCTCGGCGCTCGCCATCGCGGTCGGCGGTCCGCCCAGCCGGGTCCGTAGCTCGTTGTGCACCATGCCGTGCGGCTTGCCCGTGCGATGGTGATGCATCGCGACGAGGGTGTTCAGTTCCTTGCGCAGGGCATGCAGGTTCTCGCCGGTCGTCCCCGGAGGCCGGCCCGGGGTCGGCTGGGCTGAGCTCGCCGACGAGTCCGAGGTCGACGCGGCGGCCGTCCGCGCCGTGACCTGATCCTCCTGCCGTTTACGCAGGAGCGCGCGCACCTGATCGGCGTCGAGCAGTCCGGGCAGACCCAGATAGTCCGATTCCTCATCGCTGCCCGCGAACGTCGCCGTGCCGAACGACGTGCCGTCGAAGATCACCTGATCGAGTTCGGCGTCGGCATGGAGCGACTGGAACTTCGGCTCGTCCTCCCCCGGCTCGTCCTCCTGCTTGTTGGCATCGATCAGCAACTGGTCGTCGAGGCCGTCGCTCTCGCGGTGCGGCTTGCCGAGCACGTGGTCGCGCTCGACCTCCATCTGGCTGGCCAGGTCGAGCAGCACCGGTACCGACGGCAAGAAGACGCTCGCGGTCTCACCAGGACGACGCGACCGCACGAAGCGGCCGATGGCCTGCGCGAAGAACAGCGGCGTCGACGAGCTCGTGGCGTACACGCCCACGGCCAGGCGCGGCACGTCGACACCTTCGGACACCATGCGGACCGCGACCATCCACTCGTCGGTGGACGCGGCGAACTGGCCGATCCGCGACGACGACTTCGGGTCGTCGGAGAGCACCAGCGTGGGTTCTTTGCCGGTGATGGCGGTGAGGAGTTCGGCGTAGTCGCGGGCCGCGGTCTGATCGGTGGCGATGACCAGGCCGCCCGCGTCCGGCGTGCCGGTCGCGCGCAGCTGGCCGAGGCGGGTGTGCGCGGCCGTGAGCACCGCCGGAATCCAATCGCCGTGCGCATCGAGGGCGGTGCGCCAGGCGCGGGTGGTGTGCTCGGCCGAGAGCGGTTCGCCCAGACGCGCGGTGTACTCCTCGCCCGCGCTGTCCCGCCAGCTGGCCTCGCCGGAGTAGGCGAGGAACACCACCGGGCGGACGACGCCGTCCTTCAGGGCGTCGGCGTAGCCGTACGTGTGGTCGGCCTTGGACCGCTGGTGCCCACCGGCCTCCGGTTCGTAGGTGACGAACGGGATCGGCGAGTCGTCGGAGCGGAACGGTGTACCCGTCAGCAGCAACCGGCGCTCCGCGTCGTCGAAGGCCTCGCGGATCGCCTCACCCCAGGACTTGGCGTCGCCGCCGTGGTGGATCTCGTCGAGGATGACCAGGGTGCGGTAGTTCTCGGTGCGCACCCGATGCCGAGCCGGATGGGCGGCCACCTGTGCGTAGGTGACCACGACGCCATGGAAGTCCGTGCTGGTCTGTCCGGCGGCGTTGGTGAAACGGGAATCGAGTGCGATCCCGACCCGCGCCGCGGCCTCGGCCCACTGGTGCTTCAGATGCTCGGTCGGCGCCACGACGGTGATCTTGTCGACGGTGCGGTCGTCGAGGAGTTCGCGGGCGATGCGCAGACCGAACGTCGTCTTTCCCGCGCCGGGGGTCGCCACGGCGAGGAAGTCCTTCGGCTTCTGCGTCAGGTACTTGGTCAGCGCACGACGCTGCCAGGCGCGGAGCTGGAATGTGGGTCCGGCACTCGCGGACCCGGACGGGCTGCTGGCGGAGGGTTCGGCTGACGTCACCTTCTGTGCTGCTCCTCCACGGGTGCGGGTACTGCCGGACATGAAATGACCCCTCGCGTGCGGGACCCGCGCCCAAGGGGACCCGCCAATGGTACCGCCGAAGGGCGACAGCTCCCGCATCCCGACATCGGGCCGAGATGGCCCCGGAAGCCGCCCCTCGTGGGCGATCCGAACGACTCGCCTGGTGACCCGAGTACCCAACTGCCCCTCCGATCAGGGATATTGAACTCATCACAACGCGCAAGAGGAATCCGGTCCCGCTGGCCGACGACACGTCGTCGGTGGCTGCGCCGAGCCTGCGCCCGGTGCCGCCGCCCGCGCCGATGTCCGCGGCGATCACCGCCCCGCTCGACGACACCGCGACCGAACCCCTGCGCGCTGCGCCACGAGCCGCCCCGGCATCCGGCGACGTCGAGGTGCTCCACGACGCGGATCATCCGCAGAAGCCGGGAAACGACGACCCGGTACGGGCCGAGGCCTCGACCGGGCCAGCATTGCCGGTACTTCCGAACATCCATCGCGTGATCTGGCGCACCATCGTCAAGTCATGGGACGACGGGATCATCGGCTGGGCCGCCCAGGCCGCGTTCTGGCAGGCGCTGTCGCTGCCACCGCTGCTGCTCGGGCTGCTCGGTTCGGTCGGATACGTGTCCGGTTGGTTCGGCCCCGACACCGTCGACGTCGTCTACGCCCGCATCGTCGACTTCGCCGACCGGACCTTCACCCCTACCGTCGTCGACGATCTGATCACCCCCACGGTCGACAGCGTGCTCGGACGCGGCCGGATCGGACTGATGTCGGTCGGTTTCGTCCTGTCGCTGTGGGCGGGATCGTCGGCCGTCTCGTGCTTCATCGCCTCGATCGCCCACGCCCACGACCAGCACGAGGTCCGGAATCCGGTGTGGCAGCGGTTCTTCGCACTGTTCCTCTACGTCGGATTCCTGAGCGTGGCGGTGTTCCTGCTCCCCCTCGTCGCCCTCGGACCGAACTACCTCCGGGCGATCGTGCCGGAGTCGTGGGGTTCCTTCGTCACCACCCTCATCGACTACGGCTACTTCCCCTTCGTCGCCGTGCTGCTGCTGTTCGTCCTGACGACGCTCTACCACCTCGCGCTGCCCAATCCCCTGCCGTGGCACCGGCTGATCGGCGGCGCCGTCGTGGCGGGCGTGTTCTTCTGGCTCGCGAGTTACCTGCTGCGGATCTACCTGACCAAGATCACCGAGGCCGGGGTGTCCTACGGAGCGCTGGCCACCCCGATCGCCTTCCTGCTCTTCACGTTCTCGCTGGGATTTGGCATCGTGATCGGCGCCGAGTTCAACGCCGCCGTGCAACAGTTCTGGCCGGCGAAGGCATCGACCACCACCCAGGTGCGGCACTGGGTGAATTCGCAGACCTCGGACTTCACCGGACAACTCCGGACCCTGCCCGACCGGCTGTCCTCCGGTCCGATCCGCAGACATCCCCGGGAACGCGAACGCGGCTGACCGGTACCGGGACCGGCCAACCGCGTCGGCACGTGCGGGCAGCCGCTACTTACGCATCTTGCTGTAGATCTTCTTGCACTTCGGGCACACCGGAGACCCGGGCTTGGCCGACCGCGTCACCGGGAAGGTCTCGCCGCACAGGGCGACGACGTGGTTTCCCATGACCGCACTCTCGGCGATCTTGTTCTTCTTCACGTAGTGGAAGAACTTGGGGCGGTCGTCGTCATCCCGATCGGTCGCGTCGGCATCGGGACGCTCGTCGGTCTTGGTGTCGGACCATTCGTCGAGGTCCGGGCGTTCGATGGTTTCGGTTCCCATACCTACATTGTGCGTCAACGGCCGCGCGACGGAACACCGGAGTCGAGAATCCGCGCGGGTGCAATCCCACATCGAAAGTGGGACAGTGGAGAGAGTGTTCGAACAAAGGGAATCCATGGGTGAGACCGGTCGCGGTCAGTACGGCCACAGCAGCACGTCACCGCACGGCGACGAGCACGGCCACCCCGTGTCGAAACGCTCCGGCGCGGAGACCTACCTGATCACCGACGCATCGGACTCGTTGGAGGCCCAGCACCGGGCGCGCGTGCGGAAGTACCTGTTCCTCATGGCTTTTCGTGTCCCGGCACTCCTGATCGCCGGGGTCGCCTACGGGATCACCGGGTCCGGACTCCTGGCGCTGGCGATCGTCGCGATCTCCATCCCGCTGCCGTGGGCCGCGGTCCTGATCGCCAACGACCGTCCGCCGCGCAAACGCGGCGAGGTCCCGCAGTACAAGTACGGCGCCGACCACCACGTCGTGGGCCCACCGGCCCTCACCGACACCGATCAGCAGCTGTCCCGCACCGTCGACGGGCAGGTCGTCGAACCCGACGATCCCCGCGCCTGACACGACGCCGCCTCCACGCGTTCGCGACCGACAGGTCCGTCACCGCCACCCCGGCCATCTCGCGCCGGTTCCTTCGCGCGCGACATCTCAGCAACTTCTCAGCCGGTTGTCGAGCCGCCAAAAAGAATGCGCAGGTCACCAAGCCTCATCGAGGTTTGCTCCGAAGCACTCTCGGGAACTATCGGCCGCACATGGACGTTGGACCCAGTGAACGCACTCAAGTCAGGAGGCCGCATGTCACGCTCGACAGTTGCACGTTCGACCCCGACCAAAGGTTTCGCCGAAGTCACCCCTCCGGGTACTCGGCCGGCGATGACCGAACAAGATCTCGACGCCCAGTCTCCAGCGGCGGATCTGGTCCGTGTCTATCTGAACGGAATTGGTCGTACCGCTCTCCTCAACGCGGAGCAGGAGGTCGAACTCGCCAAGCAGATCGAGGCCGGCCTCTACGCCAAACACGTTCTGGCGACCAAGAAGCGGCTCTCCGCCGCCAAGAAGCGCGATCTGGCGGTCGTCGTCCGCGAAGGTGAGGCCGCCCGTGCCCACCTGCTCGAGGCGAACCTCCGCCTGGTCGTGTCGCTGGCCAAGCGGTACACGGGTCGCGGCATGCCGCTCCTCGACCTGATCCAGGAGGGCAACCTGGGTCTGATCCGTGCGATGGAGAAGTTCGACTACGCCAAGGGCTTCAAGTTCTCGACCTACGCGACGTGGTGGATCCGTCAGGCGATCACCCGCGGGATGGCGGATCAGAGCCGCACGATCCGGCTCCCCGTCCACCTGGTGGAGCAGGTCAACAAGTTGGCCCGCATCAAGCGCGAGCTGCACCAGCAGCTCGGTCGCGAGGCGACCGACGACGAACTGGCCAACGAATCGGGCATCCCCGCCGAGAAGATCGCGGACCTGCTCGACCACAGCCGCGATCCGGTGAGCCTGGACATGCCGGTGGGCAGCGACGAAGAGGCACCCCTCGGTGACTTCATCGAGGACGCCGAGGCCACGTCGGCCGAGAACGCCGTGATCGCCGGACTCCTGCACTCCGACATCCGCGCCGTCCTCGCGACGCTGGACGAGCGGGAGCAGCAGGTCATCCGGATGCGCTACGGCCTCGACGACGGCCAGCCGCGCACCCTGGACCAGATCGGCCGCATGTTCGGGCTGTCGCGCGAACGCGTGCGACAGATCGAGCGCGAGGTCATGGGCAAGCTCCGCCACGGTGACCGTGCCGAGCGCCTGCGCGCCTACGCGAGCTGAGCGTCCCCGCACGCCCAGCTCGTCGCCTCACTGAGTCCTCGGTCAACCGAGTCGTCTGGGTCCGGTGTCCCGCCTGTCGGGCACCGGACCCACTCGTATCCGGGCGTTGAGGACGGCCGCACCGTCGACCGAGGCCAGGATCGGGTCGCAGACCACCGCGCGGACCTCCGGGATGTCGTCGACCAGCGTCGAGATGCGGAGCAACAGGTCGGCGAGCGCCTCCTTGTCCGCCGGCTCCTCCCCCCGGTAGCCCGACAACAGGGGCGCCGAACGCGGCTCCTCGATCAGTTCACGCGCATCGAGATCGGACAACGGGACGGCGCGGTACCCGTGATCGCCCAGTAGGTCGAAGGTGCGCCCGGACAGACCGAACGACATCACCGAGCCGAATGACGGATCGTCGCGTACCCGGATGACGGTGCCGACGCCCTTCGGCGCCATCTTCTGTACGTGCAGCACGCGATCACCGGTGAGCTCGGTGAGTTCGGCGAACGCGGTCACCACGGACGTCGCGTCCGGTAGGTCCAGACGCGCACCCTCGCGGTCGAGACGGCCGCGCCACTTGTCCGATGTCGCCTTCACGGCCACCGGGAGTCCCAGCTCACGCGCCGCGGCCGACGCCTCGTGCATCGTGGTGACCTCGCGGAACGGGACCACGTCGATGCCGTACCAGCGCAACAGCTTCGCCGACTCCACATGTCCGAGCAACCGCTCGACCGGTCGATCGACGGCACCCTCACCCGCCATGGCCTCACGCACGAACGTCCGCGCCGCCTCGGGATCCGTGCCCTCGGGGCGGTGGACGACGGACTCCGGCCTCAGCCGCCACCGGGCGTACTGCCAGGCACGGGCCAGCGAGGCCGCGGCGCGCTCGGGTGAGCCGTACGACGGGATCGAGCCCTTCGTCGGCATGCCGCCCGGCCCCGGCCTGGTCAGGCCCGGCGGAATGCCGTCGACCGCGAGGAAGGTCGTGACGATCGGCTTGTCGGCATCGGCGTCGGGCGTGTTCGCCGCCGCCATGAGTGCCCGCGCGTGCCAGTCGGCGCCGACCGCGACCGGCGGCACGAAGACGACGATGATCGCGTCGACACCCGGATCGGCCATCGCCGCCGAGACCGTCGACTCGAACTCCTCCTCGGAGGCACCGGCGCCGAGATCGACGGTGTCGACGACCTCAAGGCCTCCGTTGCGCGCGGTGTCCGCGGCCAGGCTGCCGAGCACCGAGGAGTTGCCGATGATGCGGACGCGCGGCCCGCGCGGAAGCGGCTGATAGGCGAACACGGCCGCGCAGTCGAACAGCTCGGGGATCGTGTCGACCTGGATCACGCCGGCCTGTTCGAGCATCATCCGGGCGATCTGATCGTCGAGGGTGGCCGCCGAACGCGCCGCGCGGACCGGTGTCATCGCACCACGGCCGGACTTGACCGCGATGATCGGCTTCGAGCGCGAGACCCGCCGCGAGATCCGGGAGAACTTGCGCGGATTACCGAAGCTCTCGAGATAGAGCAGGATGACGTCGGTGGTGGCGTCGGTGTCCCAGTACTGCAACAGGTCGTTGCCGGAGACGTCCGCGCGGTTGCCGGCCGAGGCGAACGTCGACAGTCCGATCTGGCGCCGGGCCGCGGTGTCGAGGATCGCGATCCCGAGCGCGCCGGACTGGCAGAAGAATCCGACCCGCCCGGCACCCGGGATTCGTGGGGCCAGGGTCGCGTTGAGTGCGACCGTCGGGTCGTTGTTCGCCACTCCCAGCGCATTCGGCCCGACCAGACGCATTCCGTGTTCGCGGACCTGGGCGACGAGCCGACGCTCGTTCTCGAGCCCCTCCTCCTCGCCGGACTCACCGAAACCCGACGACACCACGACGAGCGTGCGCACGCCCTTGACCAGACAGTCGTCGAGCACGTCGTCCACACGGGCGGCCGGCACCGCGACCACCGCGAGGTCGACGGGGTCGGGGATGTCGCGCACGGTCTCGTACGCCCGGATGCCGCGCACCGACGGCGGTCGTTCGCGGGTGCGGCGACGCGCCGGCAGCGGTTCACGACCGGGCCCTCGCCTCCCCCGCTCGGGCTCGTCCTCCGCCACCCGGGCGGGACCGTTGACCGGGAACACCGGTCCGGTGAAACCTCCGGCGATGATGTTCGCCAGCAGCGCATTGCCGACCTTGTTCGGGTCGGTCGAGGCGCCGATGACCGCGACCGAAGTCGGACGCAGCAGGTTCGCGACGCTGCGGGCCTCCGAGGCGCGTTCCCGGGCGTTGCGCACCGACAGCAGCGCCTCGGTCGGGTCGATGAGGAACTCGACGTGCACGGTCGAGCCGTCGAAGCTGCGCGCGAGCTGATACCCGGCGTCGCGGAAGACGGCGACCATGTTCGGGTTCTCGCTGAGGACCTCGGCCTCGAAGCGGGCGAAGCCGTTCTCCGCGGCCGCCCCGGCGAGATGTTCGAGCAGGATCGGTCCGAGGCCGCGGCCCTGGTGTTCGTCGGCGACGACGAACGCCACCTCGGCCGATTCGGGTTTCCCGTCGAAGCCGAGTCCTTCGTAGATGCCGACCGCGATGATCTCGCCGCCGAGTTCGGCGACGATGGCGACCCGCTGCTGGTGGTCGACGGTCGTCATCCGCGCCACCTCGCGCGGCGGCAGTGTGGGTGTCGGACCGAAATAGCGCATGTAGCGCGTTCGCTCCGAGAGCTTGGAGTGGAACGCCACGATGCGGTCGGCGTCGTCGGGCACGATCGGCCGCAGGTGCACCACGCCGCCGTCGGAGGCCAGCACGTCGGCGATCCAGTGCCGCGGGTAGTCCCAGGGGCTGCGCGGTTCGGGTTGGTCGGCCACCGCGCCGGTGGTGTCCGATGCTGCGGTGGTGGCGTCGTCAGTCACGAGGATCCTCCGGGTCGAGACCATGGAGCGGGTACACCGCGCGCCGGGTGGCGAGGATCGCGCGGTCGGTCTGGCGTTGGGCGTTGGGCGCGACGCCCTCTGGTGGCTCCTGGCCGGCGTCGCCCGCCCACGGCTGGTAGTCGACGATGCCCCCGTCACCCATGACCCGAACGGGCGGGGCGGCATAGTCGGAGTGAACCTGCTCGGAGATCTGTTCGGCCGTGGCACACCAGGATTCGTCGATGACCGCCGATACGTCGACCTCGCGGTCGAGGGCGACCCCCAGCAGGTGCGTCCAGCTGCGCGGCACCACGTTCACCACGCCGTAGCCACCGCCGCCGACCGCGATCCAGCGACCCTCACAGTATTTGTCGGCGAGGTTGCGCATGGCGATCATCGCCGCGCGCTGGCCGTCGACGGTGAGCGACAGGTCGGTCAGCGGATCGGCCCGGTGGCTGTCGGCGCCGCACTGGCTGATGATGATCTGCGGCCGGAACTCGGCGACGAGCGACGGCACCACGGCGTGGAAGGCGCGCAGCCACAGCCGGTCCTCGGTGTTGGGCATGAGGGCCAGGTTGACCGCGCTGCCCGCCGCGTCGCCGTCACCCACCTCCGTCGGCCATCCGGTGCCCGGCCACAGGGTGGCCGGGTGCTGGTGCAGCGACACCGTCATCACGCGCGGGTCGGCCGCGAACTCGACCTGGACGCCGTCGCCGTGGTGGGCGTCGACGTCGATGTAGGCGATGCGGTCGTATCCGTGGTCGAGCAGATACCTGATCGCGATGGCGCAGTCGTTGTAGATGCAGAATCCGGCGGCGCGCGAGCGCATCGCGTGATGCATGCCGCCACCGATGTTGACCGCGCGCGTCGCCGCACCCGAGACCACCGTCTGCGCCGCGGCGAGCGTGCCACCGACGAGCAGCCGCGCGGCCTCGTGCATGCCGTCGAAGACCGGGTTGTCGGCATCGCCGAGCCCGAACAGTCGCTCGAGCAGCGGACCCGACAGCGACGCCGTCCCGGACCCGACAGCGCGCACCGCGTCGATGTAGTCGCGGCTGTGCACGACGGTCAGCGCGTCGTCGTCGATGACCTGCGGCGGGACCGTCTCGACGCCGTCGAGGACACCGAGACTCTGCGCGAGGGTCATCGTGAGGGCGAGTCGGACCGGGTTCATCGGGTGCGTGTGGGCCCAGCGATAGGACAGGAAGTCCTCGCTCCAGATGACAGCTGTCGTCATCGGGCACTCGTAGTGTTGATCACGACCTCAGGCTAGTGGTACACCTCGCGCAGCGGCCACGGATGTCGCGTCGGACACGGGCGGGCCCGCGCCACATCGCACCTGCGGGCCCACGGCCGCGGTGAGATCGCGGTCACCGCCCGCAAACAGGGTAATCTTGGCGGGGACGAAAGGGATTGCGCATCGTGAACGACCTGGTTGACACCACCGAGATGTACTTGCGAACGATCTACGATCTCGAAGAAGAAGGCATCGTGCCGCTGCGGGCGCGCATCGCCGAGCGACTGGACCAGTCCGGTCCCACCGTCTCGCAGACCGTTGCCCGGATGGAACGCGACGGGCTTCTGCGCGTCGCCGGAGACCGGCACCTCGAACTGACCGATCGCGGCCGCTCGCTCGCGGTCGCGGTGATGCGCAAGCATCGCCTGGCCGAGCGCCTCCTGGTCGACGTTATCGGGATGCCCTGGGACCAGGTCCACGAGGAGGCGTGCCGCTGGGAGCACGTGATGAGCGAGAACGTCGAACGACGACTGCTCGCCGTGCTGGAGTACCCGACGACGTCGCCCTACGGCAACCCGATCCCGGGCCTGGAACTTCTGGGAGTGGAGGCGTCGAGTTCCGACGACGGCGCCACCCGCCTCGCCGACCTCCCGCCGGGTGAGACGGTGCCGGTGATCGTGCGCCGGCTGTCGGAGCACGCGCAGTCCGACACCGAACTCATCGCCGCGCTTCGTGAGGCGGGCGTGGTTCCCAACGCCCGCGTGACGGTGTCGAACACGGCCGGCACCATCACCATCGACACACCCGGTCACGACGGCCTCGAGCTCTCACCCGAGATGGCGCACTCGTTGTTCGTCGAGCGGGTGGTCGAGAAGGTCTGACACAGCGAAGGTCTGACCGTCACCCGGCGGTGCGCAGCGTCACCGCCGGGATGACGACGCCGAGTCGCTTCGCTGCGTCATACGACTTGTCGATCGTGCCCCACAGCCTGGCCGGGCGTACGCCTGCACGCAGGGCGTTGTCCAGCAGCCTGGCCAGCGTTCCGGGTTCCGCGCACCCGAGCGCGACGTCGAGTGCGACGCCGGCGTAGGCGCCGTCCCCGCCGATGTAGTGCAGATGCGCGAGAAGTGTTGCGGCAGCTGCCCTTCCGCGCCCACTCAAGCGCCGGGTCAGTTCTCGCCAGAGGCGTTCGGCCGCGCCCCGGAGTTCGGTGACGGACAGGGCGAGTGCGGCGTCGCGCACGTCGGGGCGGAGGATGGCCCGCTCCAGCCGGTCCAGTTCTGCGCAGTCCAGCGGCCGGTCCGCGCCGAGCACTGCGCCGATCACCAGATCCAGCGCCCGTGCGGACTCCTCGATGTCCTCGGGACCGGGGTCGGGCCGGCCGCGATCGGTCTCATCGAGATCGTGGCCGCGGCACTGGTGACAATCCGGCCGCGGACGCGATGGGCCGCACTCGGAGTCCAGCGGTTCGAGCATGGACCGCATCTCCGAGCGCCGGGTGAGGATTCGTCGACCCGAGCGCACGGCTTCCGCGATCGCCGTCGGGGATGTGTGCGGGTCGGCGAGACATCCGGCCGCGTCCGAGGACACGACGACGGACCAGGCCCGATCCTCCGGGCACCAGATGGTCGTCCACCGGGCACCGGCGTCGAACGCCGCCAGTCCGAATCCGGCCGCGACCCCGCCGACCTCGCCGAAGTACCGGTCGCTCATCGCCAGGATTCGGCGATAGCGGTGATCGTCGACGGGGTACCGGTCATCGGCGATCACGACCACGATCTCCTCGACGCCGTAGGTGGACGTGATCTCGCCCAGCCCGGCGAGGACGGCGACGAGTTCCCGGGTCGGGCTGCCGTCGGCCTCGAGGACGAGGTCGTGTCGCATGGTCGCATTCACGGTGCGATCGGCGGCGAACGCGATCACGATGATCGACCGCTCCGGGAGGAAGCCGAGACGCGCGGGGACGGAGGTGAGCAGCGTCGACGGGTCGTGGGGGCCCTGTGGACCCGAATCCAGGATCTGCATGGACGCCAGCTTCACCCGGCGCCGGACGCCGCAACCGCGGCGATCACAGTCTGTGGACAACCCGGGCCGGGTCATGCACAGGCGGAGTACGAATCAGCCGAACGCGGCGGCGTTCGCCTCGACGAAGAGCGCATCGAGTGCGGCGGCCGCGTCCGCCGGCACCGGGCCCGCTGTGGGCCACCGGTATTCGGCGTAGACGCGGACGCCGTCACGCTCGCCGAGCAGGGTGAGGGCACTCGTCGTCGTGGGGGCGCCGCCGCCGGTCACGATGGTGCGACGGATGGCGGCGGTCTCGACCCCGTCCATGCCCGGCGGAGGAGGAAGGACCTCGGTGGTGATCGTCGACGACGCCCCGAATGTCGTCGTCGTGGTCTGCGGGCACCGCTCGGCCAGGTCGACCACGTCCTCGAGCGGCGAGTCGACACCGGCGACGACCGTGGTCAGCGTGGACCGCTCCCCCGGACCGGGGCCCAGGAACGCGACCGCGCCGTCGGCGGAGACGGGAGCCGGTGCACAGTCCGGCGGCGACACCCGGGTGCCCGTCTGTCCGGGCATCGGTGCGCCGGTCACGTCGGCCAGAGCGTTCGCGACCGCCGACGACGGAATCCTGCTCGCGGCCCCCTCGGGGAAGTCCTCGGCCGTCACCGATCGGGCGGAGAGGTCCGGACTGGACGCCGCGGGTTCCCCGGCGACCGAGCATGCGGAGAGCAGGACCGCGGCGGCCACCAGGCAGGCGGCCGCCGTCAGAGGGGACAAGCGCAGAGGGGACAAGCACAGTCGGGGCGCACGCGGCTCGGTCACAACGGTCTACTGTGCCATCGGTTCCGACCCTGCAGGCCCTCCGACACACCGCCCGGATCAGCGCGGGAATCACCGGCGTGTCGAGGTGGTTGCACCCAGATGACGCTCGGCACCCGGGTGCGAGACAATGGATGTTCAGCTGTCTCTTCAGACAGCTGCCAGCAGAAGGAGGGACGACGTGGACGAGCAGCCTGCGCGCGACGACGCGCTGTATGAACTCGCCTTTCCCGCTCCGCAGGTGAGCCGGACCGACGGTACGGGACCGGTACTGATCCACGCGCTGGAGGGGTTCGCCGACGCCGGACACGCGGTCGCACTGGCCGCCGCGCACCTGCGTGACAGCCTCGAGTCCGAGTTGGTCGCCACCTTCTCCTCCGACGAGCTGATGGACTACCGCTCGCGCCGGCCGACCATCTCGTTCAGCGGTGAGACCTTCACGGACGTGGAGATGCCGTCGCTGGCCCTCCACGCGATCCGCGACAACTCCGGCAAGGGCTTCCTGCTCCTCGCCGGTTCCGAACCCGACCTGCGGTGGGAACAGTTCGTCGATGCGGTCCGTCGCCTCAGCGACGGTCTCGGTGTCACCGACGTCATCGGTCTCAACGCGATCCCGATGGCCGTGCCGCACACCCGCCCGCCGTCGATCACGGCACACGGCAGCGATCCCGACGCCCTGGGCGACCTGCCCCGCTGGGGATCGGCGATGAAACTGCCGGCCAGTGCGTCGATGCTGCTCGAGCTGCGGATGGGCGAGCACGACTACCGTGCCTCGGGTCTGTCCGTGCACGTCCCGCACTACCTCGCCCAGACCAACTATCCGGCGGCGTCGGCACGGCTGCTGGCGGCCGTCGCCGAACTCGCCGGCCTCGACCTCCCGCTCGCCGCTCTCGACAGCGCCGCGGAGAAGGTGCGCGCACAGGTCGACACCGAGGTCGAGGGAAACACCGAGATCGAGTCGGTGGTGGCCGCGCTGGAGACCCAGTACGACACGTTCACCCAGGCCGCACAGGAACGGGCATCGCTGCTCGCCGCCGAGGAATCGCTGCCCAGCGGCGACGAACTCGGAGCCGAACTCGAGCGGTTCCTGGCCGAGCACACCGGTGACGGCGAGGCGGGCCCCGGGGACGAGGGTCCACGATCACAGATCTGATCCCGGACACCGCCCCGATTCCCGCACCCCACGTCCTGGTCCCCACCGACGACGAGGACGCCGCCCTGGAGCGGTACACCGACTGGTGGACGGGGCACGGACTCGACCTCTACGCCCATCAGGAGGAGTCGCTCCTCGAGCTCCTCGCCGGCAGCCACGTGATCCTGGCGACGCCGACCGGCTCGGGCAAATCACTCGTCGCGGCGGGTGCGCTGTACTTCGCGCGCTGCCGCGGCGAGCGCGCGTTCTACACCGCCCCGATCAAGGCGCTCGTCAGCGAGAAGTTCTTCGAGCTGTGCGCGATGTTCGGCGCCGACCAGGTCGGTCTGCTGACCGGCGACGCCGCGGTCAACGCGGACGCGCCCATCGTGTGCGCCACCGCCGAGATCGTCGCCAACCTCGCGCTCGCCGCGGGCGGGGAGAGCGACATCGGCACCCTCGTCGCCGACGAGTTCCACTACTACGGCGAACCGGACCGCGGCTGGGCGTGGCAGGTCCCCCTCATCGAACTGCCGTCGACGCAGTTCCTGCTGATGTCGGCGACGCTGGGCGACGTGTCGTTCTTCGTCGACGATCTGACCCGCCGCACCGGCCGCGAGACCGTCGAGGTCACCGGCGCGCAGCGACCGGTCCCCCTCGAGCACTCCTACGCGATGACCCCGATCCACGAGACGATCGAGGAACTGGTCGATCGGGGCCGGGCGCCGGTCTACGTGGTGCACTTCACCCAGGCCGCCGCCGTCGAGCGCGCGCAGGCCCTGCTCAGCGTCCGCATCTGCGACAAGACCGAGAAGGCGGCGATCGCGGAGGCCATCGGCGACTTCCGGTTCTCCACCGGTTTCGGCAACACCCTGTCCAAACTGCTGCGCGCCGGTATCGGCGTGCATCACGCCGGCATGCTCCCGCGGTACCGCCGCCTGGTGGAACGTCTGGCCCAGCAGGGTCTGCTGAAGGTCATCGCCGGCACCGACACGCTCGGCGTCGGGATCAACGTGCCGATACGCACGGTGCTGTTCGCGGCCCTGAGCAAGTACGACGGACGCCGGGTCCGTCGTCTGCGGGCCCGCGAGTTCCACCAGATCGCCGGTCGCGCCGGGCGTGCCGGGTTCGACACGATCGGATACGTCGTCGCCCAGGCCCCCGATCACGACGTGGAGAACGCCCGGGCGGTGGCCAAGGCCGGCGACGATCCCAAGAAGCTGCGAAAGCTGGTGCGCAAGAAGCCCCCCGAGGGTTTCGTGTCGTGGGGCGAGAAGACGTTCACCCAGCTCATGGACGCTCCCGACGAGCCGCTGCGCAGCCACTTCCAGATGACGACGGCCATGCTGCTCGAGGTGCTCGGGCGGCCGGGTGACTGCTTCGCCGCGGTACGCCACCTCCTCGAGGACAACCACGAGCCGCGCGATCGGCAGCTGCGCACCATCAAGCACACGATCGAGCTCTATCGCGGGCTGCGGGACGCGGGCATCGTCGTGCAACTCGACGAACCCGACGACACCGGCCGGCACATCGCCCTGAGCGTCGACATGCCCGAGAACTTCGCGTTGACCAACCCGCTGTCCGCCTTCGCGCTGGCGACCTTCGAGATCCTCGACCCGGAGTCGTCGACCTACGCGCTCGATGTGGTCTCCGTCCTCGAATCGACGCTGGAGAACCCGCGGCCGCTGTTGCTCGCGCAGCGCAAGGTCGCGCGCGACGCCGCGATCGCCGAGATGAAGGCCGACGGGATCGAGTACGAGGAACGGATGTCGCGACTCGAGGAGATCACCTGGCCGCAGCCGCTGGCCGAGGAGATCTTCGCCGCCTTCGACATCTATCGTCGCGGCCATCCATGGGTGTCGTCGTTCCCGCCTGCGCCGAAATCCGTTCTCCGCGAGATGCTGGAGAAGGCCATGACGTTCACGGAGCTGATCTCCGCGTACGGGCTCGCCCGCAGCGAGGGCGTGCTGCTGCGCTATCTGTCGGACTGTTATCGCGTCCTGCGCCAGGGTGTTCCGACGAGCGTGGTGACGCCCGAGATCGAGCGGATCGTCGAAGATCTGGGCACCATGGTCCGCGATGTCGACTCGAGCCTCGTCGACGAATGGGAGGCCCTCGCCGCGCAGGCAGCCGCCGCCGCGTCGATCGAGCCGGCCGGCGACCCGGTCTAGAGCGGGGTCACGGCGCCGGTTGCACCGACGAGATCGCCGATGACAGAGGCGAGTTCGTGGTAAGCCTCGTCGTGTCGCGCCGAGGCCCGGAAGACCAGGCCGATCCGTCGACCCGGACGAGGGGCCGCGAACGTCGCGGTGGCCAGATCGCCCGACGCCGTCTCCGACGCGACCGCCGTCTGCGGGATGAGGGTCACGCCGAGACCACCGACGACGCAGTGCACCGCCGTGGTCAGCGACGCTGCCCGGGTCTGTCCGAGGTCGGGCCGCACGCCCGCGAGCCGGCACACCTCCAGGGCCTGGTCACGCAGGCAGTGTCCCTCGTCGAGGAGGAGCAGGGGCAGTTCCGCGAGTGCGGTGGGGTCGACGCGGCGGCGTCCGGCGAGCGCATGCCCGGACGGGAGCGCGAGAACGAAATCCTCGCGATAGATCGGGACTTCGACGATGCCGGGCATGTCGACGGGGAGGGCGAGCAGTGCCACGTCGAGGACGCCGGTACGCAGCTGTTCGACCAGCCGCGCGGTCTGTTCCTCCACGACGCGGGGCACGAGGTCGGGGAACCGCCTGGAGAGCCCGCGCAGCAGTGTCGGCAGAACATACGGCGCCACCGTCGGGATGACACCCAGCCGCAGCGCCCCGTGCAGCGGCTGTCCGGCGCCCGCGGCCGCCGAGGTGAACTCGTCGACGGCCTCGGTCACCGCGATCGCCCGCGGCAGGAGCTCGACACCGTCGGCGGTCAACTGGACACGCCGTGTGGTGCGTTCGACGAGGGTCACTCCGAGACCGGCCTCCAGCGCGGACAGCGCCTGCGACAGCGAGGGCTGACTGACACCGAGATCTGTTGCGGCAGTTCCGAAGTGGCGACGGTGAGCCAGGGCGACGAAGGCACGCAGACCCGCGACGGTCGGCTGATAAGTTCTATCGGGCATGCCTATCAGTGTAGTGCTAATCATCACGTTTCGCTTTTGGCCGAAATCCGGCACGATGGTACTCGTACCTCGCGAAACTCGTTCGCGCGCAATTTCACTACATTCACCAGCTGAAGGAGCGAAACATGCCCCTGCTCACCATCGGTGACCAGTTCCCCGCCTACAACCTCACCGCCGTCATCGGTGGCGACCTCAGCAAGGTCAATGCCCAGCAGCCCGACGACTACTTCACGACCGTCTCGTCCGACGACCACCCCGGCCAGTGGCGCGTCGTGTTCTTCTGGCCGAAGGACTTCACCTTCGTGTGCCCGACCGAGATCGCCGCTTTCGGCAAGCTGAACGACGAGTTCGCCGACCGCGACACCCAGGTGCTCGGCGCCTCGGTGGACAACGAGTTCGTCCACTTCCAGTGGCGCGCACAGCACGAGGACCTCAAGACCCTCCCGTTCCCGATGCTGAGCGACCTCAAGCGTGAACTGGCCACCGCGGCAGGCGTTCTCAACGCCGACGGGGTCGCCGATCGCGCCACCTTCATCGTCGATCCGAACAACGAGATCCAGTTCGTGTCGGTCACCGCGGGTTCGGTGGGCCGCAACGTCGACGAGGTCCTGCGTGTCCTCGACGCGCTGCAGTCCGACGAACTGTGCGCCTGCAACTGGAAGAAGGGCGACCCGACGATCGACGCCGGCGAGCTCATGACGGCCGGCGTCTGAGAGGAGACCAGATGAGCATCGACAATCTCAAGGAAGCACTCCCCGAGTACGCCAAGGATCTCAAGCTCAACCTCGGTTCGATCAGCCGCACCACCGCGCTGACCGAGGAACAGCTGTGGGGAACCCTGCTGTCGACCGCTGCCGCCACGCGAAATGCGAAGGTGCTCAGCGAGATCGCCGACGAGGCCGCCGACACGCTCTCCGCGGAGGCCTACAACGCGGCGCTGGGCGCCGCGTCGATCATGGGTATGAACAACGTGTTCTACCGGGGTCGCGGCTTCCTCGACGGCAAGTACGACGACCTGCGGCCCGGCCTGCGGATGAACATCATCGGCAACCCCGGCGTCGACAAGGCCGCCTTCGAGCTGTGGTCGTTCGCGGTGTCCTCGATCAACGGCTGCGGCCACTGCGTCGCCGCACACGAGAACACCCTGCGCGAGGCCGGCGTCGACCGTGAGGCGATCTTCGAGGCGCTCAAGGTCGCGTCGATCGTCAGCGGCGTCGCCCAGGCGATCGCGACCACCGAGGTGCTCGCCAACGCCTGATCCACCGCACGTAGAACAACGACAGGGCCCGGCTGCGTTCAGCAGCCGGGCCCTGTCGTATGTCGTGGTCTGGTGCGTCAGCTCAGCGCCGCGCGCATCCGGTCGGCGAGTTCGCCGACCTCGGCGGTCGTCATCACGAAGGCGGGCGAGACCTGCAGCGCACCTTGCCCGGCGGCCCGCGTGCTCACCCCGTGTTCGCGCAGCTTCAGCACCGCCGCCGGGGCCGTCGCGGGGTCGGCCAGCTGGACCGCGGTGACCGCGCCCAGTCCGGTCCGGACCTCGGCGACCGAGTCGAGGTCGGCGAGTGGTGACAACGCCGCGGCGAGATCGCCTTCCAGACGCGTCGCCTCGGCCAGGAGGTTCTCCCGCCGGATGATCTCGAGGTTGGCCAGGGCGGCCGCCGCCGCGCCGGCGTGCCCGCCATATGTGTAGCCGTGCCGCCACCACACGCCGCCGGCGAAGAACGGTTCGGCGATCCAGGGGGCGATGAACACCGCACCCATCGGGACATACCCGGACGTGAGCCCCTTGGCGGTGGTGATCATGTCCGGTTCGAGTCCGAATCGCGCTGAGGCGAACCAGGATTCGCCACCGATACGGCCGAATCCGGTGACGACCTCGTCGACGACGAAGAGGATGTCGTGGTCCCGGCAGATGGCGCGCACCTCGGCGAGGTACCCCTCCGGCGGCAGGTAGATGCCCCCGGCGCCGATGATCGGTTCGCAGAAGAATGCGGCGATGTTGTCGGCGCCCACGCGTTCGACGAGTCCGAGCAGGCTCTTGGCGTCGTCCCAGTCGACGTTCTGGACGTCGTGCATGAGCTCGCCGTACCCGTCGTGGTTCAGCGGGATGCCGGCCAGCGAGGTGCCCGCGGCGTGCATCCCGTGGTAGGCCTTGGTGCGGCTGACGACGACCCGCTTGGACTCGCGTCCCTGCTCCACCCAGTAGCGGCGGGCGAGCTTGACCGCGGTGTCGATCGAGTCGCTGCCGCCGGAGGTGAAGAAGATCTTCGACCCGGGCACGGGTGCGATCCGGCCGAGTTCCTCGGCGAGGCGGAGCGTCGGGTCGCTCGCGATGTCACCGAAGTTCGAGTAGTGCGCGATGGTGCCGAGCTGTCGTGCGACGGCGTCGGCGATCTCGGTACGTCCGTGGCCCACGTTGGTGAACCAGAGCCCGGCCGTCGCATCGAGGTAGGAGTTGCCGGCGCGGTCGAAGATCCGTGCGCCCTCGCCCCTGGTGACGACGAACGGTCCACTCGCGGTCACCGCCCCCATGTCGGCGAAACCGTGCCACAGCGATCCGGGAGTTCCCGTGCTCGAACCATCAGCCATGGCCCCAATGATGCCGGTCTGCGCGCCGTGCGCGGCCACTGGGGTGAACTCCGGTCCGCACCGACCCATATCCTGGAGAGATCATGTCGGCCCCGTCTTCCTCCCCCTCCCCGTCCTCGGGAAGTGCCTCGTCCACAGATGCATCGAGCGTCTCGCGCACGGACCTCCTCGGCGCACTCGACGACGTGGGCCTCGTCGACGCCGACCGGCTGCGGCGTCGCATCGACCGGCTCTCGGCGCGTCCCGATGCCCCGAAGTGGCAGCAGCTCGTCACCGACGTCGACAAAGCACGTGCCCGTCTCGACCGGCGGCGGGCGAGCGTGCCGGTCCTTCGATTCCCCGACGAGCTCCCCGTCTCGGCGGCCCGGGACGAGATCGCCGCGGCGATCCGTGACCACCAGGTCGTGGTCATCGCGGGCGAGACCGGCTCGGGCAAGACCACCCAGCTGCCGAAGATCTGCCTCGAACTCGGCCGCGGCATCCGTGGGTCGATCGGCCACACCCAGCCCCGCCGGATCGCGGCGAGCTCGGTCGCCAGACGCATAGCCGACGAGACCGAGACCGAACTCGGCGACGCGGTCGGCTACTCCGTACGGTTCACCGACCGGTCCGGTGCCGACACCCTCGTCCGGGTCATGACCGACGGCATCCTGCTGCGCGAGATCGCCACGGACCCGATGCTGCGCCGCTACGACACCCTCATCATCGACGAGGCGCACGAGCGCAGCCTCAACATCGACTTCATCCTCGGATACCTGCGCCGGCTGCTGCCCCGGCGTCCGGATCTCAAGGTGATCATCACCTCGGCGACGATCGAGCCGGCCCGGTTCGCACGGCATTTCAGCACGCCCTCGGCGTCGGTCCCGGTCATCGAGGTCTCGGGCCGCACCTATCCGGTCGAGATCCGCTACCGTCCGCTGAGCCTGCAGGAGCGGCCCGACGACGGTGACGACGCCGGCGGTGGCGAACACGCCGACCTCGACCAGATCCAGGGCATCGACGCCGCCGTCGACGAACTGTGGGCGGGTGGCCGCGGCGACATCCTCGTGTTCCTGCCCACCGAACGGGACATCCGGGAGACCGCGGACGCGCTGCGTCGCCGCACCGTCGGCGGCAAGGGGCCGGCTGCCGAGATCGTGCCGCTGTACGCGCGGTTGTCGATCGCCGAGCAGCAGAAGGTGTTCGCCCCCTCCGACGGGCGCCGGATCGTGCTGGCGACCAACGTGGCCGAGACCTCGGTCACCGTGCCCGGCATCCGGTATGTCATCGACACCGGCACCGCCCGGATCAGTCGATACTCGACCCGGACGAAGGTCAATCGCCTTCCCATCGAACCGGTGTCGCAGGCCAGCGCCCGGCAGCGCGCCGGTCGTTGCGGTCGCGTCGCGCCGGGTGTGTGCATCCGCCTCTACAGCGAGAACGACTTCGAGTCCCGGCCTGCGTTCACCGACCCGGAGATCCTGCGCACCAATCTCGCCGCCGTCATCCTGCAGATGACCTCCCTCAAGCTCGGTGAGATCGCCGAGTTCCCGTTCGTCCAACCGCCCGACGACCGGGCGATCCGCGACGGGATGGGTGTTCTCACCGAACTCGGCGCCATCACCGTCCCGAGTGAGGGCGGCCCCCCGCGGCTGACCCCGATCGGCCGGTCGATGTCGCGGATTCCGGTCGATCCCCGGGTCGCCCGGATGCTCATCGCCGGGCACGAGCTCGGCTGCCTCG
Source organism: Gordonia sp. KTR9 (assembly GCF_000143885.2). NCBI lineage: Bacteria > Bacillati > Actinomycetota > Actinomycetes > Mycobacteriales > Gordoniaceae > Gordonia > Gordonia sp. KTR9. Next base: position 2,429,951 of record NC_018581.1, on the reverse strand, counting down.
ATCACCTTCTCGTCATCGCCGCCGCGATGTCCCTCCCCGACCCCCGGGAACGGCCTGCCGAACACCGCGAGGCCGCCGACGCCCAGCACCGGCGCTTCGTCGTGCCCCAGTCGGACTTCCTGTCGTACGTGGAGCTGTGGCGATACCTCGGCGAACAGCGTAAAGCGATGTCCAGCAGCGGTTTCCGTCGGATGTGCGAGCGTGAGTACCTGCACTTCCTGCGCATCCGGGAATGGCAGGACCTCCATCGACAGCTGACCGAGATCGTCAAGGACCTCGACTGGTCGGTCGCGGCGACCGAGCTCGACGCCGACGCCGTCCACCGGGCCATCCTGTCCGGGTTGTTGAGCAACATCGCCGCCCGCAACACCGAGGGCCGCGAGTTCACCGGCGCGCGCAACACGACACTGCTCATCTTCCCCGCCTCGTCCCTTGCGAAGAAGCCGCCGGCCTTCATCATGGCCGCCGAGGTCCTGGAGACGTCGCGGCTCTTCGCGCACACCGTCGCCGGGATCGATCCCCTGTGGGCCGAGCGCCTCGCCGGCGACCTGGTCAAACGCACCCACAGCGAGCCGCACTGGTCCGCCCGACGCGGCGCGGCCATGGCCTACGAGCGCGTCACCCTCTACGGGGTCCCCCTCGTCGCCCGTCGGCGCGTCGACTACGGCCCCATCGACCCGGAGGTCTCGCGCGAGCTGTTCATCCGGCACGCCCTGGTCGAGGGTGACTGGCGGACGCAACACGGGTTCTTCGAGCGCAACCGCAATCTCCTCGACGCCGCCACCGATGTCGAGAACCGCACGCGCACCCGCGGTCTCGTGATCACCGAGGATCAGCTCTTCGAGTTCTACGACCGGCGCCTACCGCCCGACATCACCTCCGCACGTCACTTCGACACCTGGTGGAAGAAGGCCCGGCGGGCCGAGCCCGATCTGCTCGACCTGCGTCCCGAAGACGTCACGGGTGGCACCGAGGTGGCTCCGACGGACTACCCCGGCGCATGGCAGCAGGGCGACACACGGCTCGAACTGCGGTACCGGTTCGAGCCCGGCGCACCCGACGACGGGGTCACGGTCGTCATCCCACAGGCACTGCTCCCCCACATCCGCCCGGTCGGCTTCGACTGGTCGGTCCCCGGGATGCGTACCGAACTGGCCACCGCGCTGGTCAAGACCCTGCCGAAACAGCTGCGCAAGAGCATGTCCCCCGCCCAACGGTTCGCCGAGGCGGCCCTCGGCCGGCTCACCCCACGCAAGGAACCGCTGACCGCGGGGCTCGCTCGCGAACTCTCCGCGATCACCGGGATGACGGTCACCGCAGCCGATTTCGACACCGACCGGGTACCGGCACACCTTCGGATGCATTTCGCGGTCGCCGACGGATCCGGACAGATCATCGCCCGGGCCGACTCGTTGTCCGAGCTCCAGCAGACCCGGACGCCGGCGGCACCGAGAACGGTGTCACGCACGCTGTACCGGAACTGGACCGCCGACGGGATCGGCACGCTCGCCGACCAGAAGACGGTCGACGTCGCCGGACAACGGCTGACCAGGTACCCGACGATCGACGCGGTGTCCGACGAGAAGGGACGCACGCGAGGCGTCATCGCCGTCGACGCGGCGACTCCCGAGACCCGCGACCGGCTGCTGCGTCGCGGCATCGTCGCCCTCCTCGATCTGGCGATACCACCGCTGCACAAGCGAATCGCGGGATCCCTGGGCCCGGCGGCGCGACTCGCCCTGAGCCAGAGCCCGTATGCGGACACCGAGGCGCTGCTCGCCGACTGCACACGACGGGCCATCCGGGATACCGTCGCCGGCGTCGACGACGCCGAGCTGACGGCTCTTCGCTCGCCACAAGCATTTTCGGAATTCCTGGAGCGTATCCGGCCACGGATCACGGAGGCCGCGCCGGACTACTTCTCGCTCGCCGTCGCGGCGCTCGAACGAATGGCGCCGGTCCGGGCGGCGATCGACCGGCACGCCGGTTCGCTGGCCGCCGACGACGTCGCCGAGCAGATCGACCACCTCGTGTTCGACGGATTCGTCGCAGCCACCGCCCGACGGCACCTGGAGAACCTGCCGCGCTACCTCGAAGGTGCGCAGGCACGTCTGGAGGCGCTGCCCGGGTCGGCAGCGCGCGACCAGGCCGGTGTGGCGGTCATCGATCGAGTCGTCGAACGGTGGGCCCAACGACTCGAACAGGTGCCGGAACACCGACGGGCGATCGTCGACGACGAAGCGCAGTGGCTTGTCGAGGAACTACGGGTGGGATTGTTCGCCCAGCGTCTCGGTACCGCGTTTCCCGTCTCGGAGAAACGGGTCCTACGAGCTCTGGACCGGCTCGGCTGAGACGGTGTCGGCCCGCCCGCCGGACGCCGACTTCAGGTCGTCGATCTCGCGCTGGAAATCCTCCACCGAGTCGAACGACCGGTACACCGAGGCGAACCGCAGGTACGCCACTTCGTCGAGATCGCGGAGCGGACCCAGGATCGCCAGACCGACCTCGTTGCTGGGGATCTCGGCCGATCCGCTGGCGCGCACCGTGTCCTCCACCTGCTGGGCGAGCTGGGCGAGTGCGTCCTCGGCGACGTGTCGGCCCTGACAGGCGCGTCGGACACCGCGCATCACCTTCTCGCGACTGAACGGCTCGGTCACACCGTTGCGTTTGACCACGGCGAGCACGGCGCTCTCCACGGTCGAGAAACGGCGGCCGCACTCCACGCACGAGCGGCGGCGTCGGATGGCCTGCCCTTCGTCTGCGACACGCGAGTCGATGACCTTGGTGTCGTCGTTCTTGCAGAAGGGGCAGCGCATCGTGTCCTCACGCAGGTCGCGGGACGCTGAAACGCAACGAATCCGTGCGCTCCGCCGCTTCTCGGCCGGCCCCTGTGACATCGAGGATACCGCCCGGCCTCAGCGGTACCGGGGGGTGAGCAGGGGCTGACCCACCTGCAGCGCACTCGTGGGCAGATCGTTCATCGCGACGATTTCGTCGATCACGATCTCGCGCGGCATCTCCGGCGCCACCCGGCCGGCGATCGTGCTCAGGGAGTCCCCCGCGCGCACGTGGACGACCTCCGCACTCACGGCGGCAGGGGTCATCGAGTCCGAGTAGTTCTGGCCGACGACGCCGAACACCCACACGACGAACGCCAGCCCGACGCCGGCGAGGACCGCCACCGCGGTGCGGCGACGGCGACGGAACACCGCGGCGTCCGGCGCGAGAGGGCCCCGGCCCCTGGACCCCACCGCCGATCCGCAGCTCGTGGCGCCGACACGCGGGGTCAGCGGTGACCCGCCCGCCGGGCGGTTGCCTGCCGGCCGGTTGTCGACCGGGCGCCGACCGTCGGACAGCGGGGCACGGGTCCGGACGCGATCGGCGCGATCGGTACGCGCCCGAACGGTGTCGGGACGGTCGGTACGGACGGGAGCGACGAGAGTGTCGGTGCGCATGGTGCCCTCCGAGTGTTCGGTGCGAGATCCTCTGGGTGAGATCTTCTGGTGTGATGTGTGGTGCCGTCGGTGTTCGAACTTCGATCAGGTGTTCGATGCACTGATGTTCGAATTTGTAGCACGGCGCACCGACAAAGTCTCGCGACACATCGAACAAATGTTTGAGGTGAGGGTTGCACTCCGCTAGGCTCGGACCCGGCTGAACATCCCCACCGGACATCCCACGGGCCATCTACCTGCACGTTCCGAAGACGAGAGGAACCGAACATGAGTGACACCGGCGACAGGCGCGGCCGAGCGCGGGGAGTCGACGACGAGGCCCCGATCGACGTCGCCGCCGCCGAGGCCTCACTCACCCCGCGACAGCTCGGGGTCCTGGAGGTGATCCGCCGCTCGGTTCGCGAGCGCGGTTATCCGCCCAGCATCCGCGAGATCGGCGACGAGGTCGGCCTCGCCTCGACATCGTCGGTCGCCCACCAGCTGCGAACGCTGGAACGCAAGGGCCTGCTCAAGCGAGATGCGAACCGGCCCCGTGCGGTCAACATCGCCCCGAGCGAGCCGCCGTCGCCGGAGACCCCCTCGGCCGGTCAACTACCCGAGCCGACCTTCGTGCCGGTCCTCGGTCGTATCGCGGCCGGTGGTCCGATCCTGGCCGAGGAGGCGGTCGAGGACGTGTTCCCGCTTCCTCGCGAGCTGGTCGGCGAGGGCTCGCTGTTTCTGCTGCGCGTCGTGGGCGAATCGATGATCGACGCGGCCATCTGTGACGGCGACTGGGTGGTGGTCCGGCAGCAGAACGTCGCCGACAACGGCGACATCGTCGCGGCGATGATCGACGGCGAGGCCACGGTGAAGACCTTCAAGCGTCAGGGCGCCAACGTGTGGCTGATGCCGCACAACGAACTGTTCGATCCCATCCCGGGCAACGACGCCGTGATCCTCGGCAAGGTCGTCACCGTGATGCGGCGAATCTGACCTCTCCGCCGACCGAACGGTCGAGCACTGCCGCGGCCGCTTCGCGCGCCGCGGCAGGATCGGACGTGGCCAGCGCGGCGTCGGCGGCAGCACGGCAGTCCTGGGTGGTCACCGCACCGAGCCTGGCCCCCACCGCGGCGGCCGCGGCGGGCGCACTGGACAGCGAGGTCACCCCGAGACCCACGAGGACGCAGGCGAGATTCGGATCGGCGGCCGCCTCACCGCAGACCCCGACCGGCTTGCCCTGTCGGACACCCGCTGCGGCGACACCCGCGATCAGGCTGAGCACGGCGGGTTGCCACGGGTCGGTCAGCCCGGCGAGATCGGCCGACATCCGATCGGCCGCCATCGTGTACTGCGTCAGATCGTTGGTACCGATGGACACGAAGTCCACCTCGGCGAGCACGGCCTCGGCGAGGATCGCCGCCGCGGGCACCTCGATCATGACCCCCGCGACCAGACCCCGACCCCGGACTTCCGCGGCGAACACACGCGCCTCCGCCGGCGAGGCGATCATCGGCGCCATGACCCACGGCGCGACCTTCGAGCCGGCGGCGGCCAGCGCGATCGCGTCGAGCTGATGTGCGCGGATCTCGGGATGCGCCAGGGCGATTCGATCCCCACGGACCCCCAGCGCCGGATTGGACTCGTCGGGATGCGTCACGAAGCGGAGCGGTTTGTCCGAGCCGGCGTCGAGGGTGCGGATCACCACCTTCCGCCCGTCGAAAGCACCGAGGACCTCACGGTAGATCCCGGCCTGCTCGTCCACCGACGGTTCGTCCGCGCGTTCGAGGAAGGCGAGTTCGGTGCGGAAGAGTCCGACACCCTCGACGGGGTGTCCGGCCGCGGCCCGTGCCGACGATCCGTCGGCGACATTGGCGAGCACTGACACACCCACGCCGTCGGCGGTGCGCCCCGGACCCGTCCAGCCGGCGACGACCTCGGCGCGTCGCCGGTCCTCCTCGACGCGTGCCCGGGCCGTGTCCGCATCGGGCTCGACCTCGATGCGACCGGTTGTTCCGTCGACGAGAACGGTTGTGCCGGGCTCGATCTCGGCCAGATCAGTGACCGCGACGACGCATGGGATCCCCAGCTGCCGCGCGATGATCGCGGTGTGACTGGTGGGGCCGCCCAATCGGGTGACGAGCGCGATCGTGCTCGCCGGGTCGAGGCCGGCGGTGTCGGCGGGCGCAAGATCGTCGGCGAGTAACACCGACGGCACCTGCGGTGTCGGCACACCCGGCTCGGGCAGGCCGAGCAGTTCGGCGAGCACGCGGTCGCGGACGTCGTTGAGATCGGTGACCCGCTCGGCCATCAGCCCGCCGAGTTTGGTGAACACCGCCGCGAACTGCTCGGTGGCCGCGACGGCCGCGGCTTCGGCGGAGGCGCCCTTGGTGATGAGCGCCGTCGCGGAACCGATCCATCCCCGGTCCTCGGCCAGCCCCGCGGTCGCCGCGAGCACCTCCGCGGCCACCCCGGTGTTCTGGGAGGCGCGCGTGCGCAGTCGCGCGGCGACGGCCCCGGCAGCCGAGGCGAAGCGCGTCACCTCGTCGGCGCGGCGCTCCTCGGGGATCTCCACGCCGACGCCGAGCGTCTCCGGCGAGTGATCGGGCCGCTCGCCCGGCCACAGCGCCGGACCGTGCGCCAGTCCGCCGACCACCGGGGTCCCTGTCAGGATCTGCGCCATCGTCTTGCCTCTCACTCGACTATCGATGTGACCACCGTTACAAAAAGTGCTTGACTTGTCAACACAAACAGGCGTAAACACAATTACTACAACATCCAATCCAACACGCCTCAACAAGCGGGGTGGCTGGAACCTTCAGATCGGAGCGATGTGTACGCCGAGGAGAGACAACAGGCGATCGTCGACGAGGTGCGCGTCGCGGGGCGGGCATCCGTGGCCGCGCTCGCCGAGAAATTCGACGTCACCAGCGAGACCGTCCGTCGAGACCTCGCCGTTCTGGAGCGTGCCGGGCATCTGCAGCGTGTCCACGGAGGTGCCGTCCGCGCCGAGGTCATGCGGGCTCTGGGCGAACTCGGGATCGACGAGCGCGAGTCGAGCCAGATCGAACAGAAGACCGCGATCGGCCGCGCGGCGATCCGCTTCCTGCCGCCGGACGGCGGTTCCGTGCTCTTCGATGCCGGTACCACGACCTACCGCGCCGCCGAGGCCACCGCGCCGGATCGGAGACTCACCCTGTTCACCAACAGCCTGCCCATCGCCGGTCTGCTGGCCGGCACCCATCCCGACGGCCTCCATGCTCTCGGCGGACGCGTCCGCGGTCTCACCCAAGCCACCGTGGGCGTCGAGACGGTGGACGCACTCCGCCGGTTGCGCGTCACCACCGCGTTCCTCGGCACCAACGGTCTGAGCGAGTCCCACGGGTTGTCGACCCCCGACCCCGACGAGGCGGCGGTGAAGGCGGCGATGGTGGCGGCCGCACAACGCGTCGTGGTGCTCGCCGACAGCTCGAAGATGGACCGCGAAGACCTGTCCTCGTTCGCCGGGATCGACGACGTCGACGTCCTCATCACCGACTCCGGGATCGACCCGGCCTTCTCGGCGGCCCTGTCCGCGCGCGGCGTCGAGGTGGTGATCGCATGATCGTGACGGTCACCGCGAACCCGAGCCTCGACCGCACCCTCGAACTCGGCGCACCGCTCGCCCGCGGCGAGGTGCAGCGTGCCGGCGTGGTCCGCACCGAACCCGGCGGCAAAGGTGTCAACGTGTCCCGCGTCGTCGCGGCCGCCGGTCTGTCCACCCGTGCCCTGCTCCCCGCCCGGTCGGGCGATCCGCTGCGCACCGCACTCGACGACCTCGGACTCCCCTACGACGCGGTGCCCGTCGACGGCGAGGTCCGCTCCAACATCACCATCGCCGAGTCGGACGGGACGACCACCAAGATCAACGCGCCAGGCGTCGCCCTGACGACGCAGGATCGCGAAGCACTCGTCGGACTCGTCCGCGCTCACGCCGACTCCGCGCACTGGGTCACCCTCTGCGGCTCGCTGCCGCCCGGCGTTCCCGATGACTGGTACCGCTCGATCGCCGACGACCTCGTCCTCGCCGGATGCCGGGTCGCGGTGGACACCTCCGGCGCTCCGCTCCGTGCCGTCGTCGCCGGTCGCGTCGACCTGATCAAACCCAACGAGGACGAGCTCGCCGAGCTGACCGGCGCCGACCCGGCGATACTCCGAGACGCTCTCTCCCGCAAGGATCTCGGACCCGTGGTGGAGGCCGCGACCACGATCGCGGAGCAGATCGGCGGCAATGTCCTGGCAACGCTCGGGTCCGCCGGCGCCGTCCTGGTCACCGCGTCAGGCGTCTGGTCGGCGACGCCTCCACCGATCGTCCCGCGCAGCACCGTCGGCGCGGGCGACTCCTCGCTCGCCGGTTTCCTCATCGCACAGAGCACCGGGGCCTCGCCCGCCGAGTGCCTTCGGTCTGCGGTGGCGTACGGCGCCGCGGCTGCCTCTTTGGCGGGAACACAGGCTCCGACTCCCGACCACCTCGACCTCCCCGGCGTCCGGGTGACCGAACTGTCGGGAGCCGCCCGCATGACCTGACGCCACATCCCGTAACCCGGACCGCCCGCCCGATACCCCCGCCCTGTTCCACCCCGTTCACCGAAGGACATCCCATGACCGAGCAGATCATCACCGCACAGACGGTGAGTCTCGACGTCGACGCCGGCGGCGATCCCGCCGCCGTCATCACGACCCTGGCCGATGCGCTCTCCGCGGCCGGCCGGACCACCGATCCCGCCGATCTCGCGCGGGCCGCTCTCGACCGGGAGGCCAAGTCCGCGACCGGACTTCCCGGCGGCATCGCCATCCCGCACGCCCGAACCGCGTCGGTGACCGCGGCCAGTCTCGCCATGGCGCGACTGTCCCGCAAGGTCGACTTCGGCGCACCGGACGGGCCGGCCGACCTGGTCTTCCTGATCGCCGCCCCCGAAGGGGGTGCCAGCGCGCACATGAAACTCCTCAGCTCACTGGCCCGCTCGCTCGTCCGGCCCGACTTCGTGGCCTCGCTGCGCGCGGCGGAGAACGAGGAGCGCGTGATCGAGCTGGTCAACGAGGCCGTCGATCCCGCGCCGCCGGCTCCGGCTGCCCCGGCAACCGCTTCCCCGGCGACCGCGGACACGGCGGTGTCGACCGCGAAGGCCGAGAGCTCGCCGGTCCGTAGCGATTCGGACCAGACCCCGGACCAGTCACCGGCGAAGCCGCGGATCGTCGCGATCACCGCGTGTCCGACCGGGATCGCCCACACCTACATGGCCGCCGATGCACTGAAGTACGCCGCCGAACGGGCCGGTGTCGAGTTCGCGGTGGAGACCCAGGGGTCCTCGGCCACGACCGCTTTCGATCCGGACGTGATCGCCTCGGCCGACGCGGTCATCTTCGCCACCGACGTCGGGGTGAAGGGCCGCAACCGGTTCAGCGGCAAACCCGTCATCGCGTCCGGGGTGAAACGCGCGATCAACGAGCCCGACGCGATGATCGCCGAGGCGGTCGCGGCGGGACGCAACCCGAACGCGACGCGGGTCACCGCCGACGGCACGGACGCCGGCGGGGACGAGTCGTCGGCATCAGGTGTCGGCCTCGCCGGCCGCACGCGCCAGGCGCTGATGACCGGTGTGAGCTACATGATCCCGTTCGTCGCCGCCGGCGGCCTGCTCATCGCACTCGGATTCCTCCTCGCCGGTTACGAGGTCGCCAACACGACCCTCGACGACGGCGGCACCCTCAGCGACGGTGCCTTCATCGCGCTGAACAACAGCCTCTGGGACCTGCCGTCGGGCGGACTCCTGCAGTATCTGGGCGCGGTGAGCTTCGCGATCGGCTCGGGGATCATGGGGCTGGCGGTCCCGGTGCTCGCGGGCTACATCTCCTTCGCGATCGCCGACCGCCCGGGCATCGCACCCGGTTTCGTGGCCGGCATCGTCTCGCTCGCGGTCGGCGCCAGCTTCATCGGCGCACTGATCGGCGGTCTCATCGCCGGCGTGGTGTGCTTGTGGATCGCTCGAACCCCGGTGCCCCAGTGGGCGCGTGGCCTGATGCCGGTCGTGGTCATCCCGCTGTTCGGCAGCATGATCGTCGGCGGACTGCTCTACATGGTCTTGGGCAAACCCCTCGCGTGGCTGACCGAGCAGATGAACAGCGGTCTGGAGAGCATGTCCGGCGGATCGGCCATCGCCCTCGGCGTCGTGCTCGGCCTGATGATGTGCTTCGACCTCGGCGGACCGGTCAACAAGACCGCCTATCTGTTCGCCACCGCGGGCATCGCCGACGCGGCGACCGCAGGCACCGCGCAGTACCAGATCATGGCCGCCGTCATGTGCGCCGGCATGGTCCCCCCGTTGGCGCTCGCCCTCGCCACGGTGTTGCGTCCCGGCCTGTTCACCGAACCGGAGCGCGAGAACGGCAAGGCCGCATGGCTTCTCGGCGCCTCCTTCATCTCCGAGGGCGCCATCCCGTTCGCGGCGGTCGATCCCTTCCGCGTCATCCCGTCGATGATGGCCGGCGGCGCACTCAGCGGCGCACTGATCATGGCGTTCGGTGTCGAACTCCGCGCCCCGCACGGCGGCATCTTCGTCTTCTTCGCGATGAACAACTGGGTGCTGTTCCTCGTCGCGCTCGTCGCCGGTACCGTCCTGTCCGCCGTCCTGGTGATCGCGGCCAAGCAGGTCCACCGCAGTCGCGACGCCGTCGCCTTCGACGAACTAGAGGCGGTCGCCGCCTGACGCCACGACGACACGTTCACACGACCCCGCGACATCCGGGTCGGACCCCGGCACCGGATCGCACCACAACCCACCGCACGCGACACCCCAACCCACCCGAAGGAGTTCCCATGCCCAGCACCACCGCCACCGTCGGCTCCGCCGTCGGCCTCCACGCCCGCCCCGCCACGATCATCGCCGAGGCGGTCGCCGAAGCCGGGAACCCGGTGACGCTGGGCCTCGAGGGCGGCGACCCGGTCGACGCGGGGTCGGCGCTGATGATCATGACGCTGGGAGCCGAGAAGGGCACCCGGGTCGTCGTGACGGCCGACGATCAGGCCACGCTCGACGCCATCGTCACCCTCGTCGAGAAGGACCTCGACGCGGACTAGACCCGGACGGCGGGGCCCTCAGACCCGGAGGTCCGCGATCTCGCCCGCGAATGCGGCCGGGACGCGGACCTTCATCGTCGTGCCGGCCTCGGTGTGCTCGGAGGAGATGACCTCGCCCTCGCTGTGGACGCGAGAGACGACGTCGCCGCGATCGAACGGCACCTCGATGGTCATCTCCACGTCCTCGCGCCCGACGAATTCGCGAACGCGCCCGAAGAGTTCGGGCAGTCCCTCACCGGTGCGGGCGGAGATGAACACCGCATCCGAGCCGAGCGCCCCGCGCAACTCGGTGAGGCGGTTGCCGTCGATGGCGTCGATCTTGTTGATGACGAGCAACTCCGGCGGCGCGGTGACGCCCTCCTCGGCGACGATGTCGTTGATGACCTGACGGACGGCCGAGATCTGTGCCATCGGGAAGGCATCCGCGCCGTCGACCACGTGGAGCAGCAGGTCCGCGTCGACGACCTCCTCGAGGGTGGAACGGAAGGCCTCGACGAGCTGGGTGGGCAGATGTCGGACGAACCCGACGGTGTCGGTGAAGACGACGGCGCGGCCGTCATCGAGGGTGGCGCGCCTCGTGGTGGGATCCAGGGTCGCGAACAACGCGTCCTGCACGAGGACCCCGGCACCGGTCATCGCGTTGACCAGACTGGACTTGCCGGCGTTGGTGTACCCGGCGACGGTGATCGTCGGGATCGAACCACTCTTGCGCGCAGCACGTTTCGTCGTCCGGGCCTTCTTCATGCCGCGGATCTCGCGGCGCAGTTTGGCCATCCGCTCCCGGATCCGGCGACGATCGGTCTCGATCTTGGTCTCACCGGGACCGCGAAGGCCCACACCGCCGTTGCTTCCCGCTCGGCCACCGGCCTGCCGGGACATCGATTCACCCCAGCCGCGCAGCCTCGGGAGCATGTACTCCATCTGGGCGAGAGAGACCTGCGCCTTGCCCTCCCGCGAGGTCGCGTGCTGGGCGAAGATGTCGAGGATCAGTGCGGTGCGGTCGATGACCTTCACCTTCACCACCTTCTCCAGCGCGTTCAGCTGGGCGGGGGTGAGTTCACCGTCGCAGACGACGGTGTCGGCACCGGTCGCGAGGACGATCTCGCGGAGTTCCTCGGCCTTGCCACTGCCGATGTAGGTGGCGGGATCGGGTTTGGACCGACGCTGGATCACCGCGTCGAGGATCTGCGAGCCGGCTGTTTCGGCGAGCGCGGCCAGCTCGGCCATGTTGGCCTTCGCCGCAGCCGCGCTGCCCTCGGTCCACACGCCGACCAGGACCACCCGCTCCAGCCGGAGCTGCCGGTACTCGACCTCGGTGACGTCGGTGAGTTCGGTGGAGAGTCCCGCGACGCGTTGCAGAGACGCGCGCTCGGACAGTTGGAGTTCACCGGTGGTCGGGTCCGCACCGGCCGGACCCGCACCGGTCGGATCCGCGGTGTCCCGGACACCGAGATCGGCTGCGGTCATGATGTCTTCTCGTGATTCGGTCATACGCGGTCCATGGTCTCATGTCCGCCCGGATACGAGCACGCGAATATCGTGCTCAGCGCGCCCAGCCGGGCCGCAGCACCCCGTCGGCGACGAGCATCGACGGTCCGCGCAGGGTCGATCCGTCGGGACGGATCGACACGGTGACCTCACCGCCGGGGATGCCGATGCGCAGTTCCCCCGCATCGGCGCCACGGACGTCGAGCGCCGCCCGCGCCGCCGCGACCAGCCCGGTCCCACAGCTGCGCGTCTCGCCGACGCCCCGCTCGAAGACCCGCATCCGCGCGCTCAGACCACCATCGGGGCCCTCGACGGGCGGGGTCAGCAATTCGACGTTCGCGCCGTGGGGGAAGTCGTCGGCCTCGATGGTGACGCCGGCGCCGAAGTCGACCGCCTCGAGGTCGGCCGGGGTCATGTCCGCGACGACACATGCCAGGTGGGGGTTGCCCACGTCGACCATCGCGCCGGGATAGATGTCGTCGCCGATGCGGACCACCGACGATCCGTCCAGGCGTACCACGCCCATCTCGACCGTGACCTCGGCGTGCACCGCGTCGAACGAATGGATGGTGACTCCCCGGGCGCCCGCGCGGGAACCGACGGGGAACGTGTCGGTGTCGACGAGTCCCGATGCTCGCAGGAAGTGCGCGAACACGCGTACCCCGTTGCCGCACATCTCGGCCACCGAGCCGTCGCCGTTGCGGTAGTCCATGAACCAGTCGTCGGCCGACACCCCGTCGGGCAGGGCGTCGAGGACGCCGGCGGCGAGCAGGGCATCCGAACGTGCGACGCGCAGCAATCCGTCGGCCCCGATCCCTCGTTGCCGGTCACACAGCGCGGCCACCATCTCGGCGTCGAGCGCGAGAGCGGCGTCGGGGTCGGCGAGGATCACGAAATCGTTCTGGGTGCCATGGCCCTTGACGAAAGGCAGGCCGTCGCGCGCACTGCTCTGCGGGGCGGAAGTCACGCTGAACAGCCTACGGGGCGTCGGGGTCGACGACACGCAGCGCTCGGTCGAGGAGGTCGGGTGCGGCGGCGTCGAGCCACACGGCCCGATGATCGCGCCGGAACCACGACCGCTGCCGACGGACATACCGCCGGGTGCCGATGAACGTCAGTTCCTCGGCCTGCGCGAGGTCGTACTCGCCGTCGAGGGCCGCGAGCACCTGCTTGTAGCCGATGGCCTGGGACGCGGTGCGTCCCTGCCGCAGACCGCGGGAACAGAGCTCCTCCACCTCGTCGACGAGGCCCTGCTCGAACATCGCCCGAGTGCGCCGCCGGATCCGGTCGTCGAGTTCCTCGGTGTCCCGGTCGAGGGCGAGGATGATCGTGCCCCAGCGCGGCTCGCCGATCACGGGCTGTGACGCGGCGAAGGGCGCACCGGTCAACTCGACCACCTCGAGCGCCCGCACGATACGGCGAGCGTCGGTGTCGAGGATGGTCGCCGCCGCGGCCGGGTCGACCGAGGCGAGCAACCGGTGCATCGCGCCCACTCCCCGCTCGTCGAGCATGTCCTCGTAGCGTCGGCGGACCTCGGGGTCGGTCGCCGGGAACTGCCAGTCGTCGAGGAGTCCCTGGACGTACATCATCGATCCGCCGACGATCACCGGAACCCGCCCCGCGGCGCGCAACCGGTCGACGTCGGCGCGTGCGGCCTCCTGATAGCGCGCGACGGTCGCCACCTCGGTCACGTCGAGTACGTCGAGCTGATGGTGCGGGATGCCGCGGCGCTCGCCGGGCGGGAGCTTGGCGGTCCCGACGTCCATTCCGCGGTACTGCTGCATGGCGTCGATGTTGACGATCTCCCCGCCGAGCCGTTCGGCCAGGTCGAGGGCGAGGTCGGACTTGCCACCGGCCGTGGGGCCGACGACTGCGATGGGCACGGGCGGCGTAGTCACCGGCGCTTGCCGTTCTCGACGGTCCACCTCGCGACCACGTACCCGACCCCGAAGGGCGCGTCGGCGAAGTCGAGTTCCGCCCGGACCGGCCGGTCACCGACGAGCCCGGCCGCCACCTGCCACGCGACCCGGCCACCGACGCCCTCGGCATCGCACTCGTGCGGATCGAGCGCCGCCAGCGCAGTCGTGTCCGCCGAAGCGAGCGCGACGACGACCGCGTCGTTCAGCTCCACGGCGGATTCCCGACGACCCCCGCCGGGGGCCTTGTCCGTCAGCGCGGTCGATCCGTCGCCCACCACGAGGACCCCGACCCGCTCGGTGTCGTCGTCGAGGCGCGCGGACAGTTCCGTACCCAGCGCCACGCAGTCCGCGGGCGGCGTCGTCGACCCGACGCTGCACACGCGCAGCGGGCCGAGTGACATCCGCTGGGCGACCCAGCCGGCGATGAGGACCGACAGGCTCATCCGGCGCCTTGCGCCGTCGAGCGCCGTAGCCGTCGGGGCCGCCGTATCCGTCGGGGCTTCGGTGTCCGTGATGACGGGGACGTCGACACCGAAACGCGCAAAGGTCCCCCGCACCGGCTCGCCGACGCTGCCGGGGGTCGCCTCGTCGGCGGTCCCCAGAGCCACCCATCGGTCGACACCGAGCTCGCCCACGCCTGCGACCGCGTCGAGCGCGGCCCGACGCACCGGTTCGGTGTCGGACGCGGCCGGACCGGCCAATTCGGGAACGAGCAGCGGAGCACTCGGAACGAAGACGACGGCCACAAGCACACCACGACGCTAGTCGAGAACACTCGGCCCGCTCGCTCCGCTCCCGGCGCCGTGACATTCGGCCCGCTCGCTCCGCGACCCACAAACTCGGCACGGACGCCACATCGACGGGCCTGAACTGCTTGAATGGAACGGTACTCGTCGGCGATCGCGGGGCATCGGATGCCCAGCGAGGATCGACTCCAGCGACCGGCAGCCGTGACGCGCGGCACCACAGAGCGGCAGGACACGTGCAGATGACCAACCCGACCGAATCGGCACCCGCGACCGAATCGTCAGCCCCGACCGGAACGTCACCCGATGCGGAGGCAACGTCGGCAAGCCAGCCGACAAGCCAGAGCGCACCGCCGCCCTCACCGAAACCCGGTCCGCGCCCCAAACCCGGTCCGCGACCGGGCGTCGCGTCGGAGCCGGTCGTCACGCACCTCGTCACCGCCGATCCGCACCGCTTCGGCCGGATCGACGAATCGGGTGTCGTGTGGCTGAAGACCGACGACGGGGAACGTGAGATCGGTTCGTGGCAGGCCGGCACGGTCGAAGAGGGACTCGCGCACTTCGGACGCCGGTTCGACGATCTCGCCACCGAGGTCGAAATCCTCGAGGAACGGCTCACCGCACGGTCGGGCGACCCGCGCAAGGCGCAGGGCGCCGCCAAGCACCTGCTCGACGAGCTGCCCAATGCGCACGTCATCGGTGACGTCGCCGCGCTGCAGCGCCGGCTCGAGGCCATCGTCGGCAGCGCCGACGAGGTGGCCGAGACGATCCGCGCCGAACGCGAGAAGACCCGGGCCGATGCCGTCGCCCGCAAGGAAGTCCTCGCCACCGAGGCCGAACAGATCGGCGCCGACGCGACCAACTGGAAGAGTGCCGGCGACCGACTGCGCGAGATCCTCGACGAGTGGAAGTCGATCAAGGGCGTCGACCGCAAGACCGACGACGCGCTGTGGAAGCGCTATGCGAAGGCGCGCGACGCCTTCAACCGCCGGCGCGGTGCGCATTTCGCCGAACTCGATCGGGAGCGCGCCGGTGCGAAGGAACGCAAGGAGGCGCTGATCGCGCGAGCCGAGGAGCTGTCCGGCTCGACCGACTGGGGTCCGACCTCGGCGAAGTTCCGGGAACTGCTCGCCGAGTGGAAGGCCTCCGGCCGCGCACCGCGCGACACCGACGAGGCGCTGTGGCAGCGGTTCAAGGCCGCCCAGGACGTGTTCTTCGGAGCTCGCAACGCGGCGTCGTCGGAACGCGACGCGGAGTTCAGCGCGAATGCGACCGCCAAGATCGCGCTGCTCGACGCCGCCGAGAAGGCCATCGACCCGGCTGCCGACCTCGACGCCGCCCGGCGCGAGTTCCGGTCGTTCCGCGACCAGTGGGACGAACTCGGCAAGGTCCCGCGTGACCAGATGCACAGCCTCGAGGCCCGTGCGCGGGCGCTGGAGAAGCGCATCCGCGACGCCGAGGACGCGCAGTGGCAGCGCACCGATCCCGAGGCGCTGGCGCGTGCGGCGCAGTTCGCCGACCGCGCCGCTCAGCTCGAGGACCAGGCACGCAAGGCTGCCGAACGCGGCAAGGACCGAGACGCCGCGAAGCTACGCGACCAGGCGGCGCAGTGGCGCGAGTGGGCCGACGCCGCGGAGAACGCCGTCACCGACCGCTGAGGCGGACCGGCGTTCGCCGGGTCAGGGCTGGTGTGGCTTCTTGTGGTAGAGCGCGGCGGCGTAGGCCTCCTGCTCGGCGGCCTGGCGACGCCGTTCGTCCTCGAGCGCGAGCTGGTAGGAGCTCCGGGCCCACACCACGCGCGACCAGTGGAACGTGAGCACGAAGACCGCGATCCAGCCCAGCACGAGACCGATGCCGACGCCCGACGGCGGCTCGATGCCGCCGACGCCCGGGGTGTTGCGCGACCACCACGCCAGCATCCCGGCGACGCACGCGATGGCGCACCCGCACAGGGCGATCCAGGCCAGGAACCAGCGCCGGGTCAGCAGCGCGAGCATCGAGACGACGATTCCGAAGATCGTCACCAGGTAGACGAAGATCCTCGACACGATCGTGACGCGCTCGGCGGCCGCCTCGGGCGTGAAGGTGAGGACGTCGAGGCCGGTGACCGATCCGGTGTGCGGCAACACCATCGACACCATGGCGAGGACGACGGCCACGGCGACGACGACCGCCCGTGCTCCCGGATCGATCTCGCCGGCCACGCGGCGTTCGGCCTTGCGCAGGTCACTCTCGTACTCCGCGAACGTCGACTTCTCGGTGTCGGACTTCTTCTCGGTGTCGGACTTCTTATCGGGGCCGGGCTTCTTGTCGGGGTCGGACATGGTCATCGCCTCACTTCGAAATGATGGTCAGCTGCCACAGGCACTGCCGCAACCGGCGTCGGCCGGCACCGGAGCGGGGGCACCGACCCCCGGCAGTCCGAGCCCGACGCCGACGGGCGCGGTGGTGGGGGTGCGGCTCTGTTCGTGCGCGTCGCCGGCGCGGGTCCGGCGATGCGCGAGGACGCCTGAATCGGCGATCAGATGGTGCGGCGCGGCCGCGGTGAGTTGCGTGTGCACGATGTCGCCGGGGCGGATGCCCGACGCCGTGCCGGGTGCGAAGTGCACCAGCCGGCCGTCGCGCGCCCTACCGGTCATGCGCTGTGTCTTCGCCGACTTGCGCCCCTCGTCGGCGACGACGAGCAACTCAACCTCGGTCCCGACCAGTGCCTCGTTCTCCGCCAGGCAGATCCGCTCCTGCAACGCGATGAGTCTGCGGTAGCGGTCGGCGACCACGTCGGGCGGGACCTGGTCGGCCATCGTCGCGGCGGGGGTGCCGGGGCGGGGCGAGTACTGGAAGGTGAAAGCACTCGAGAAGCGGGCCCGCTCGACGACGTCGAGGGTGGCCTGGAAGTCCTCCTCGGTCTCGCCGGGGAATCCGACGATGATGTCGGTCGTGATCGCCGCATGCGGCATGGCCTCGCGGACCTTGTCGAGGATGCCCAGGAACTTCGTCTGCCGGTAGCTGCGGCGCATCGCGCGCAGGATCCGATCCGACCCGGACTGCAGCGGCATGTGCAGTTGCGGACACACGTTCGGCGTCTGCGCCATCGCCTCGATCACATCGTCGGTGAACTCGGCGGGATGTGGGGAGGTGAACCGGACGCGTTCGAGCCCCCCGATGTCACCGCACGCGCGCAGCAGCTCGGCGAAGGCACCGCGATTGCGGGGCTGGTCGGGGTCGGCGAAGGACATGCCGTAGGCATTCACATTCTGGCCGAGCAGGGTCACCTCGACGACGCCCTGGTCGACGAGGGCCTGCACCTCGGCGAGCACCTCACCCGGCCGGCGGTCGACCTCCTTGCCACGCAGCGACGGCACGATGCAGAACGTGCAGGTGTTGTTGCACCCGACCGACACCGACACCCAGCCCGAGTAGGCGGAGTCCCGCTTGGCCGGGAGGGTCGACGGGAACCGCTCGAGCGCATCGAGGATCTCGACCTGGGCGGCGTCGTTGTGGCGGGCACGATCGAGCAGCGCGGGCAGCGATCCGATGTTGTGCGTGCCGAACACGACGTCGACCCACGGCGCCCGCGACAGCACGGTGTCCTTGTCCTTCTGGGCGAGGCATCCACCGACGGCGATCTGCATGCCCGGCCGGTCCGACTTGACCGGCGCGAGATGAGACAGGTTGCCGTACAGCTTGTTGTCGGCGTTCTCGCGGATCGCGCAGGTGTTGAAGACGACGAGATCGGCGGCGTCGTCCTCGGCGGCGCGCACGTACCCCGCGTCCTCGAGGAGACCGGCGATCCGCTCGGAATCGTGGACGTTCATCTGGCAGCCGTAGGTGCGAACCTGATAGCTACGCGCGGCGGGTGCTGCCTGCTCAGGCCGATCCGACAACTCGATACTCACCCTTACGAGGGTACGGGGCGCAGGCAAATCGACTCCCACAGGACACCCGTACGCAGGTCGGCGGATAGGGTTCGGCAATGACCATTTCGCCGAGGAAGTCCGCGGACCCTGGGTCCGAGCCGATGATCGCGATGCGCGGGGTGCAGAAGCACTTCGGGTCGTTGCACGTCCTCAAGGACATCGATCTCGAGGTCCCCGCCGGTCAGGTCGTGGTGGTCCTCGGACCCTCCGGGTCGGGCAAGTCCACCCTCTGCCGCACGATCAACCGCCTCGAGCCGATCGACGGCGGTGAGATCCTCGTCGAGGGAGAGGTCCTGCCCGCCGAGGGCAAGGATCTCGCCCGGCTCCGTGCCGATGTCGGCATGGTCTTCCAGTCCTTCAATCTCTTCTCGCACAAGACGATTCTCGACAACGTCACCCTCGCACCGATCAAGGTGCGCAAGAAGAGCAAGGACGAGGCCGGCAAGCGCGCGCTCGAACTGCTCGAGCGGGTCGGCATCGCCAGTCAGAAGGACAAGTATCCCGCCCAGCTCTCCGGCGGCCAGCAGCAGCGGGTGGCGATCGCCCGCTCGCTGGCGATGGACCCCAAGATCATGCTGTTCGACGAGCCGACCTCCGCGCTCGACCCGGAGATGGTCAACGAGGTGCTCGACGTGATGGTGTCCCTCGCCAAAGAGGGCATGACGATGGTGGTGGTGACCCACGAGATGGGCTTCGCGCGCAAGGCCGCCGACCGCATCATCTTCATGGCCGACGGGGCGATCATCGAGGACTCCGACCCGGAGACCTTCTTCAGCAATCCCTCGACCGATCGCGCCCGGGACTTCCTCGGCAAGATCCTGGGGCACTGACATGAGACAGGTACGCACGGCCGGGTTGATCCTGGCAGTCGGCGCGCTGCTCGCCACCGTGCTGTCGGCGTGTGGCAGCACCGAACCCCGCAACCTGCTCGACTCCATCCGCGAGGGCTCGGTCGTGCTGGGCGTGAAGTTCGATCAGCCGGGTCTCGGTCTGTACGAACCGGACGGCAACGTCGAGGGATTCGACGCCTCGGTGTCGCGGTATGTCGTCAACCACATCGCCGACGACCTCGGTGTCCCCCATCCGGAGGTCACCTGGCGCGAGACGCCGTCGGCACGACGCGAGGCGATGATCGACAACGGCGAGGTCGACCTGATCGCGGCGACGTACTCGATCAACGCCGCCCGCTCGAAGAAGGTGACCTTCGGCGGCCCGTATCTCGTCACCTACCAGGGTCTGATGGTGCGCGCCGACGACACCTCGATCGACCAGCTCGCCGACCTCGACAAGGGCAAGAAGCTCTGTTCGGTGACCGGCTCGACGCCGGCGCAGAACGTGAAGGCACAGCTGCCCGCGGTCCAGTTGCAGGAATACGACTCCTATTCGGCGTGCGTCGAGGCGCTGCGACGCGACAAGGTCGACGCGGTGACCACCGATGAGGCGATCCTGGCCGGTTACTCCAACTTCTGGGAGGGCGAGTTCAAGCTCGTCGAGATGACCTACCTCAAGGACGCCTGCGTCAAGGATGCCCTGAAGACCGCGGGCAGCCCGTTCTCGACCGAGCGCTACGGCGTGGGGCTCGCCCTGGACGACACCGCGTCCCAGGAGGCCGTGAACAAGGCTCTCGACGCCATGCTCGCGCCTGCGGTCGACGGCGAGTCCGCGTGGAACGCCGCGCTGCGCAAGGCACTCGGCAACCCGTACGTGGACGAGATCATCGCCCGCGCGGACCGGCCGGACTCGAAGTTCCCGTACCTGCCCGACCCCGGCGACCTCGACTTCCTCGACTCGCCCTCCACACCGTGCCCGCCCGGGCTCCAGTGAACGACGGAGCAACCGATGAATGACGTCTCTCTGTGGGAGAGCATGGGTCCAGAGCTGTGGCCCGCCTTCTGGGTGACCATCCAGCTGACCTTCTACTCGGCGATCGGCTCGCTGGTCTGGGGCACGATCCTCGCGGCCATGCGGGTCTCCCCCGTGCCGGTGATGCGCGGGTTCGCCGAGGTCTATGTGAACATCGTCCGCAACACACCGCTGACACTGGTGGTGTTGTTCTGTGCGATCGGCCTGTACCAGAACCTGGGACTCACGTTCGCGCCGACGATCGAGTCGAACAACTTCTGGCTCGCCGTGTTGGCCTTCGTCCTGTACACGTCGACGTTCGTCTGTGAGACATTGCGGTCGGGCTTCAACACGGTCCCGCTCGGCCAGGCCGAAGCCGCTCGGTCCCTCGGTCTGTCGTTCACCCAGGTCTTCGGGATCATCGTGCTGCCGCAGGCGATCCGGTCGGTGATCGGCCCGCTGGGCAGTGTCCTGATCGCGCTCACCAAGAACACCACGGTCGCGTCGGTGATCGGCGTCGCCGAGGCGGCGGCGCTGATGAAGACCGAGATCGAGACCTACTCCGATCAGCTGTTCGTCATCTTCGGCGTCATCGCGGTCGGATTCATGATCATCACACTCAGCGAGGGTGCCGTCTTCGGCTACCTCGCCAAGCGACTGGCGGTGAAACGATGAGCGCCGACTCGAGCGTCCTCTACGACGTGCCGGGGCCACGCGCCCGGGCTCGAAATCGCCTGCTGGCCATCGGCTTTCTCGCGATCCTGGCCGCGATCGCGATCTATGTGATCGCCGTCCTCGCCGCCAACGAACAGTTCACCGCGGAGAAGTGGTCGCCGTTCGTCACCTGGAGCACCTGGACCGGCTACATCCTGCCCGGCCTGTGGCGAACCCTGGCGGCCGCTGCGGTGTCCATCGTGCTGTCGCTGCTGCTCGGTGCCGTCCTCGGCATCGGCCGGCTCTCCGACCATCTGTGGGTGCGGACCCTCGCGGGGTTGTTCGTGGAGGTCTTCCGCGCCATCCCGGTGCTGATCCTGATGGTGTTCACCTGGTTCCTGTTCGCCATCTACGGCATCTTCCCGTCGTCGGCACTGGCGTTCGCGGCCGTGGTCACCGGCCTCACCCTGTACAACGGGTCGGTCATGGCCGAGATCCTGCGGTCGGGTATCAACTCGCTGCCCAAGGGACAGACCGAGGCGTCGATGGCGCTGGGTCTGCGCAAGAGCCAGATGATGCGTATCGTGCTTCTGCCACAGGCGATCACCGCGATGATGCCTGCCCTGATCTCGCAGATGGTCGTGGCGTTGAAGGACAGCGCACTGGGCTACATCATCGGGTACTCCGAGGTGGTGCGCAGCGGCCTGCTCTCGGCATCGCGCTACGGCAACTACATCCCCGCGCTGATCGTCGTCGCCATCATCATGATCCTGATCAACTTCGGGCTCTCGACCTTCGCCACCGCTCTCGAACGGCGGCTTCGGCAGGGCCGCCGATCGTCCGGACCGACCGCGGACCCGGAGGCGACGGAACTCGCCGCGTCGGAGAACCTGCCGACCGGTAGGTGACCCGAGGCGCTCAGCCGCTGCGTAGCGCGCTGAGCGCCTCCCCGACGACCTCGAAGGCGAGGGACTGGGAGTAGCCGCGCCGCACCAGCATCCCGACGAGCCGGCGCATGGCCTTGTCGCGTTCGGCGCGATCATCACCGATGCGGTCGACGACCGAGGGCGTGAGTTTGCGGGCCACCAGCCCGGACGCGATGGTCCGTTCATCGTCGGGGTCGATGTCGGCGAGCGCCTCGGAGATGATCGATTCGTCGACGCCCTTGGTGCGCAGCTCGTGCCGTAACGCCAGACGTCCCTTGCCGGAGTTGAGGTGACGGGACCGCACCCACTCGGAGGCGAACTCCTCGTCGTCGAGCAGGTTGTGCCGCTCCAGGCGGGCCATCACCTCATCGACGACGTCGGCCTCGAAACCCTTGCGCATCAACCGTTCCCGCATCTCTGTCCGAGAACGCGCGCGGACCCCGAGCAACCGCAGTGCCGAGTCCCATGCGCTGGGTCCCTTGCGGTCGGGATCGCTGTCCCGACGCCTGCGCGTCTGCTCGGGGTCCGATGCTTCGTTCACTGTCTACCCGAACTCGCCTTCTTACCTCAGAATTCGACCGGCGCGGGTGCGATGTCGTCGGCGTCGACGGTGGCGCCGATGCCGAGCTTCTCCTTGATCTTCTTCTCGATCTCGTCGCGGATGTCGAGGTTCTCGAGCAGGAACTTTCGGGCGTTCTCCTTGCCCTGGCCGAGCTGATCGCCCTCGTAGGTGAACCACGAGCCGGACTTGCGGATGAAGCCCTCCGCGACGCCCATGTCGATCAGCGATCCTTCCTTGCTGATGCCGTGGCCGTAGAGAATGTCGAACTCGGCCTGCTTGAACGGCGGTGCGACCTTGTTCTTCACGACCTTGACGCGGGTGCGGTTACCGACGGCGTCGGTACCGTCCTTGAGGGTCTCGATGCGCCGGACGTCGAGACGCACCGACGAGTAGAACTTCAATGCCTTGCCACCCGTGGTCGTCTCGGGCGTACCGAACATGACGCCGATCTTCTCGCGCAGCTGGTTGATAAAGATCGCGGTGGTCTTGGACTGGCTGAGCGCACCGGTCATCTTGCGGAGCGCCTGGCTCATCAGGCGGGCCTGGAGGCCGACATGGCTGTCGCCCATCTCACCCTCGATCTCGGCCTTGGGCACCAGCGCGGCGACCGAGTCGATGACCAGGATGTCCAGCGCGCCGGAACGGATCAGCATGTCGGCGATCTCGAGCGCCTGCTCACCGGTGTCGGGCTGGGACACCAGCAGCGCGTCGGTGTCGACACCGAGCTTGGCGGCGTAGTCGGGGTCGAGAGCGTGCTCGGCGTCGATGAAGGCGGCGAGACCGCCGTTGGCCTGGGCATTGGCGACGGCGTGCAGTGCCACCGTGGTCTTACCCGACGACTCCGGACCGTAGATCTCCACGACGCGGCCGCGGGGCAGACCACCGATACCGAGAGCGACGTCCAGTGCGATCGAACCGGTCGGGATGACCTCGATCGGCTGGCGCGTCTCCTCGCCGAGCCGCATGACCGATCCCTTGCCGAAGTTCTTGTCGATCTGCGCGAGGGCGAGGTCGAGAGCCTTCTCGCGGTCTTGGGACGCAGGTGCCATGGGAGTTCTCCTCGGTTGTGAGCCGGATTTCCGGCGGGCGGTCTGTGCGGTCCGGGCGTTCATGGGATGAAGGTAGCCGGTGGGTCCGACAACTCTTCAGACGCAGACGCGGCCCGTGCGGTTCCGTCTGATGTTCGCCTCTGGCCACCAGAATGAACGAACACCTGTTCGATGGCAAGTGTGACACGCGGGGCGTGTCACCAGCGATGGCGCGGCACGTCGAAGTCGCGGCAGATCGCGATCCAGACGTCGCGCGGGTCGACCCCGTCGTCGATCGCCTGGGCGCCGGTGCGTCCGCCGACATCGATCAGGATGTGATCGGACAGTATCGAATCCGCTGAGGGCACACCGAATTCGGCGGTCATCAGCTCGGTGAACTCGGTCAGACGCACGGGTCCAGCCTAGGTGACGACCCCACGACGCGGCGCGCGACCGCCACCGGGTCGACGACGTCGGTCACCGAGTCCCCGATCACACCCGCCGCACGTGCATGCGCCGGATCGTCGAGCACCGCGCGCACGGCCTCGGCGACGGCGGCCGTGGTGACCGGGCGCACCACCCGGCCCGCGCCGGCACGTCGGATGCGGGTGGCGAGCTCCCACTGATCTCCCCCGCCGGGCACTGCCACGACCGGCACCGAGGCCAGCATCGCCTTGGCGAGGATCCCGTGCCCGGAGCCGCAGATCAGCAGATCCGCGTGCGTGAGCACCTCGTCCTGCCTGCCCGGCCCGGCGGTGATCAGCTCGCCGTCGAACCGCGCGAGATCGGCGTCGGCGGGGCTCCGCAGCCCGGAGACCACCACCCGAACCGTCCGGCCCAGCGACCCCGGCGACAGCGCGTCGAGCGCCACGCCGAGCATGTCGGCGGCACCGGTGTGCGCGGTCGACGGTGCGACGACGACGAGAGGACTGTCGCCGTCGCCGGGTGGTACGGAGAAGAGATCGTCGGTCGGCTCCCACACCAGCGGGCCGATGAGATGGGCGTCCGCCGGCCAGTCCGGACGCGACACCTCGAGCCCGGGCAGGGTGGCGATCAGACGCGCCGACGGTTCCGCGTCGAGGTCGCCCAGTCCGATGGAACGCCGGGCGATCCGGCGCTGCCGTTCGCCCTGCCGGATCGAGGATGCGGTGGCGGCCCGCATCAGCGTGTCCCGCAGCCGACCGCCGACGCCGCGGCCCGGTTCGAGTCCGGAACCGACCGGCGGGAGCCCCCGGGACGGCCGGTACAGCGGGTGCGGCGACAGCTCGATCCACGGCAGGCCACACAGCTGGGCCGCCCAGCCGCCGCCGACCGTGATGACGTCGGAGATGACGACCTCGGTTCCTGTCGCACGCAGTGGCTCGACCAGTTGCCGGGCCATGCGCGCGGCGCGGACGCTCAGCTTGGCGCCCGCGTCGGTGTCGTCGTCGGAGTCCTCCGCACGTAATCCGGGGAGATCGGCGATGTCGATGCCCCGGCGTCGCGCGGCATCCGACCATCCGAGGGAGGTGAACACGGTCGGCGCATCGCCGGCCGCGCGGAACCGTTCGGCCAGTGCGAAGGCCGGGAATGCGTGCCCGGCATCGGAACCGGCGACTATCGCGACGCGCACGGGTTCACCGTGCGCGCGTCCGGGATGCGTCAGTTCTGCTGGGGAGGTTCGGTGGTCGGCGGCGCGGCCTGGGTCGCGGGCTTCTGCAGGCCGGGTGCGGTGGCACTGGCGGAGGGCAGCGCGTCACCGCGCATGCTGGCGCGGATCTGTTCGAGGCGGGAGTGCCCGGCCATCTGGACCCCGGCCTGCTCGACCTCCTGCATGCGACCCTGGACGGAGTTCTTGGCGAGTTCGGCCGAGCCGAGCGCGTTCGCGTAGCGCCGCTCGATCTTGTCGCGAACCTGATCGAGGCTCGGCGTGTTGCCGGGCACCGACAGTTCGCTCATCTGGTTGAGCGAGGCCGAGACCTGCTCCTGCATCTTCGCCTGCTCGAGCTGGCTGAGTAGCTTCGAACGCTCGGACAGCTTCTGCTGCAGGATCATCGCGTTGC
The DNA here is from genome assembly GCF_000143885.2 of Gordonia sp. KTR9. Taxonomy (NCBI): domain Bacteria; kingdom Bacillati; phylum Actinomycetota; class Actinomycetes; order Mycobacteriales; family Gordoniaceae; genus Gordonia; species Gordonia sp. KTR9. The sequence continues at coordinate 2,404,279 of NC_018581.1, read as the reverse complement.
GTTCGACGGCCTTCTTGGCCTGATCGGCGGCCTGCAGCGACTGATCGTGCAGCGACTTGAGGTCTTCCACGCTCTGCTCGGCGGTCACCAGCTGGGCCGCGAACGCCTCGGCGGCGTTGGTGTACTCGGTCGCCTTCTGGGTGTCGCCCGCGGCGGCGGCCTGGTCGGCAAGGGTCAGTGCCTGGCGCGTGTTGGCCTGCAACCGTTCGATGTCCTCGAGCTGCCGGTTCAGCTTCATCTCGAGCTGGCGCTGGTTGCCGATCACCGATGCCGCCTGCTGCGACAACGCCTGATGCTGACGCTGGGCGTCCTCGATCGCCTGCTGGATCTGCACCTTCGGGTCAGCGTGCTCGTCGATCTTCGCGTTGCCGAGTGCTGAGAGGTAGCGCCACAACTTCACGAACGGGTTCGCCATGCTCGTCGTACTCCATTCCGGGGTCTGAGAACTCTGGTGACCAATCTAGCGTCTGTGAGTCCCCGTTGAATCGGTGTCGTCGTTCGGATGGTGCAACCGGCGTCCTTCGGACGGGTCGGGGGTCAGGCAGCAGCGAGAGCCGTGGCGTCGCGCCGGCCGGCCGGAGCGGGGATGACGACCTTCGTGGCGGTGAGTCCGGCCTCGACCCCGTCCACCCCGGTGGCCTCGCCCATCGGCTCGGCACCGACCACGACCGGTTCGGCACCCGCCGGACGCATCGCACTGCCGACGTCGAGGAGCAGGTCGGCGATCTCCACGTCGAGAGCGTCGCAGATCGCGGCGAGCAGTTCGCTCGACGCCTCCTTCTGGCCGCGCTCGACTTCCGAGAGGTACCCCAGGCTCACTCGCGCTCCGGTGGACACCTCGCGCAAGGTTCGGCCCTGCTGCGTGCGGACCCGACGCAGGCTGTCGCCGAGCGCCTCGCGTAAGAGCTTCGCCATCGAGTCTCCTCCCTACTGAACATCTCGCCGCGCCCACCTCACGGCGGCGCGTCTGCTTCCCTACCCAACGCTCCGCGGCGTCGACGAGTTCCCGCGACACCGCTGGGCCTTCGCAGTACCGTCTGGTCGACGATAGTCGAACTCAGCGACCGCCGCCGGTTCCTCCCACAGGACGTCGAGGCGGCTCAGACGGTCGGCGTTGCCGATCAGCGCTGTCGGACCGGACCTTGATCGCCTGCCAGGTGTAGTCGAGCCCGGTGTAGATGGTCACCACGACCGCGAGTCCCATGAGGATGTCGGCGGCGAGTTGCCACGGGCCGCCCAGCGGGAGCAGATAGAGGCCGATGGCCAGCGCCTGCAGCAGGGTCTTGAGTTTGCCCCCCCGGCTGGCCGGGATCACCTTGTGCCGCAACACCCAGAAGCGCAGCGCGGTCACCCACAACTCGCGCGCCACGATCACCACGGTCACCCACCACGGCAGGATGCCGAGCGTCGAGAGTCCGACGAGCGCGCCGCCGATGAGTGCCTTGTCCGCGATCGGGTCGGCCAGCTTCCCGAAGTCGGTGATCAGGCCACGCTGTCGGGCGATCATCCCGTCGTAGCGGTCGGTCAGCGCGGCGACGCCGAAGACGATGGTCGCGATCGCGCGCCACAGCGTCGACTCGCCGGACTCCATGAACAGCGCCACGAGGAACACCGGGACCAGGATAATCCGGAACACCGTGAGCGCGTTGGCGATGTTGACCACCGGAACCGGGTCGACCGGGTCGGTGATGTGATCGGGCCCGCGGCCGACATTGGCGATGCCCTTCTCGTCGACGGCCCGCCTGATCCGGTCGGTCATGAACCCGCCCCCGATCGCGGCGTCGTGCCGCAGTTCAGGGCGGTTCTCATGTACACGCCCATCAGGGTATCGGCAGGCCCCGGGGACGCGGTGCACAGGTCGGCCCAGCGCGGACGCGTCGGTGCCGACGGCGCGGTCCGCGTCGCGCCGACGAGCGCCCGCGGCGGACAGGACTAAGGTGATTTCCCATGTCCCCCGCCGAACACGTCGTCATCCGTCGTGCGCGCACCTCCGACGTCCCGCGGATCAAGGAACTGATCGATCAGTACGCCGGCAAGATCCTCCTGGAGAAGAATCTCGTCACGCTCTACGAGTCCGTCCAGGAGTTCTGGGTCGCCGACGTCGACGGGGTGGTCGTCGGTTGCGGTGCGCTGCACGTGCTCTGGGCCGATCTCGGCGAGGTCCGCACCGTCGCCGTCGACAGCGCGCACGCCGGGCGGGGCATCGGCCACCTCCTCGTCGACCGCCTCATGGCGGTCGCGCGCGAGCTCCAGCTCTCCCGTGTCTTCGTGCTGACCTTCGAGACGGCCTTCTTCGGGCGGCACGGCTTCGTCGAGATCCAGGGCACTCCCGTCACGCGGGAGGTCTTCGAGGAGATGTGCCGGTCCTACGACACCGGCGTCGCGGAGTTCCTCGACCTCAGCTATGTCAAACCCAACACCCTGGGCAACACCAGGATGCTGGCAACCATCGAGCAGGAGTGACAATGCCGTTCTTCGCCGTGCAGTACACCTACCGCCCCGCCAAGGCCGCGCTGCGCGATCAGCACCGGCCGCTGCACCGCGAGTGGCTCGCCGAGGAGCACTCGGCCGGCAACGTGCTGATCGCCGGCCCCTACCCCGACGGCTCGGGCGCACTCATCGTCATCCGGGCAGCCGACCTCGAGGCGGCCGAGGCGTTCCTGGCGAACGACCCGTTCCAGGCACATCAGGCCGTCGATGCCGTCCGCATCGACGAGTGGACGCAGGTGTTCGGGCCGTTCCCGGCCTGATCCCACGTCCACCCGCCGGGGTCAGAGCGGTCAGACGTCCTTCGACTTCGGCGCCGGGGCATCGGTCGAGTCATCCGCGGAGTCGACCTGAGGTGCCTCGGCCGCCCCGCGGCTCTTGATGAGGCTCGCCACGGTCGTGATCACCAGGACGCCGAGGATCACCGACAACGACAACCCGGTCGAGATCTCGGGGACGGCCACATGCTCGCCGCCGTTGATGAACGACAGGGTGTTCTCGTGCAGGGCGTGCAGCACCAGCTTGACGCCGATGAACGCGAGGATGATCGACAGGCCGATCGACAGGTACACCAGACGATCGAGCAGCCCACCGATGAGGAAGAACAGCTGACGCAGACCCATCAGGGCAAAGGCGTTGGCGGTGAAGACCAGGTAGGGCTCGGAGGTGAGGCCGTAGATGGCCGGGATCGAGTCGAGCGCGAACAGGATGTCCGTGAAGCCGATGACGATCAAGACCATGAGCATCGGGGTGGCGAGGCGCTTGCCGTTCACGCGGGTGAACAGCTTGTCGCCGTCGTAGCTGTCGTGCGTACGCAGGTAGCGCTTGACGAAGCGCTCCAGGCGGGTTTCGCGGTCTTCCTCGTGCTCGACCGGGTCGTCGCTCTCGCGGAGCAGCTTGACGGCGGTGAAGATCAGGAACGCGCCGAACAGGTAGAACACCCAGCTGTAGGCGTTGATCGCGGCCGCGCCGACGGCGATGAAGATGCCGCGCATGACCAGGGCCATCAGGATGCCGAGCAGCAAGACCTTCTGCTGGTACTCCTTGGGCACCGCGAACTTCGCCATGATGATGACGAAGACGAACAGGTTGTCCACCGAGAGCGCCTTCTCGGTGACGTAGCCGGCGAAGTACTCACCGCCGTACGTGGATCCCCACTGCCACCAGACGAACAGACCGAACAGGATGGCGATGGAGATGTACACCGCCGACCAGATGCCCGACTCTTTGAGCGAGGGGGCGTGCGGCACACGCACGTGGGTGAAGAAGTCGAACACGAACAGTCCGACGATCACCGCACAGGTGATCAGCCAGACGGACAGCGACACATCCATTACAAGAACCTCCAGCAGGCAGCATGAGCTGACGAGCCAGAGGTCTCTCCCACCGAACGGGGGCCGACGCTCCGGGCCACGGCCGCGACGATGATCGGCATCGTCGCGGTTCGTGACCGTATTGACGGAAACGCCGCTTTGGGGATACTCCCCTCATGGATCTCTGGTCACCTTATACAAACTCCCGGTGACGTGCAGAAACCCCTGGTCAGACGCCCGCCTCAGGTGTCGGAAGTGTCCGTTTCGTCGCCTCCGCCGGTGATCGAGGCGATCACACCCGCGAGATCGTCGGGCTTGACGAGCACCTCCCGCGCCTTCGACCCCTCGCTCGGACCGACCACTCCCCGGGTCTCCATCAGGTCCATCAACCGGCCTGCTTTGGCGAAGCCGACACGCAGCTTGCGCTGCAGCATCGACGTCGACCCGAACTGGCTCGACACGACCAGTTCGATCGCCTGCAGGAGATCGTCGAGGTCGTTGCCGATGTCGCTGTCGATGTCCTTCTTGTCGCCCGCCTTCGCCGCGGTGACACCCTCGGTGTACTCCGGCTCGGCCTGCTCCTTGGAGAAGTCGACGACCGCCGCGATCTCCTCGTCGGTGATGTAGGCACCCTGCATGCGAATCGGCTTGTTGGCACCCATCGGCAGGAAGAGGCCGTCGCCCATGCCGATCAGCTTCTCGGCGCCCGGCTGGTCCAGGATGACGCGTGAGTCGGTCAACGACGACGTCGCGAACGCCAGCCGCGACGGCACATTGGTCTTGATCAGACCGGTGACGACGTCGACCGACGGTCGCTGCGTCGCGAGCACCAGATGGATGCCGGCGGCGCGGGCCTTCTGCGTGATGCGCACGATCGCGTCCTCGACGTCCCGGGGTGCGGTCATCATCAGGTCGGCGAGCTCGTCGACGATCGCGAGGATGTACGGATACGGCTTGTAGACGCGTTCGCTGCCCAGCGGTGTGGTGATGTCACCGGATCGGACCTTCGAGTTGAAGTCGTCGATGTGTCGCACCCGCGACGCCTTCATGTCCTGGTACCGCTGCTCCATTTCCTCGACGAGCCATGCGAGGGCCGCGGCCGCCTTCTTGGGTTGCGTGATGATCGGTGTGATGAGGTGCGGGATGCCCTCGTACGGGGTGAGTTCGACCATCTTCGGGTCGATGAGGATCATCCGCACCTGCTCGGGGGTCGCGCGGCTGAGGAGCGACACGAGCATCGAGTTGACGAAGCTCGACTTGCCCGAGCCGGTCGAACCGGCGACGAGCAGATGCGGCATCTTCGCCAGGTTCGCGCTGACGAAATCGCCCTCGATGTCCTTGCCGAGCCCGATCACCAACGGGTGCTTGTCTTTCCGCGTCGACGGCGAGTTCAGGACGTCGGCCAGCCGGACCATCTCCCGGTCGGAGTTGGGGACCTCGATACCGACCGCGGACTTGCCGGGGATCGGTGCGAGCAGGCGGACGTTGTCGGTCGCGGCGGCATAGGCGATGTTGCGCTGCAGGGCGGTGATCTTCTCGACCTTGACGCCCGGACCGAGCTCGATCTCGTACCGCGTGACGGTCGGTCCGCGGGTGTATCCGGTGACCGCGGCGTCGATCTTGAACTGCTCGAGCACGCCGGTCATCCGGTCGATCATGTCGTCGTTGGCGCTGCTGCCCATCTTGGGCGGATCGCCCTCGAGGAGCAGATCAGGCGGCGGCAGCCGGTAGTCCCCATCCGCCGTCGGGTCCGACGGGACGAAGGCCTCGTCGTCGGCGATCTCGTCGTCGGGCTCGGATTCGCGCTGGGGCTCCGGTTCGGGCGCGGGACGCGGCGCGGGCCGCGCGGCCGCCCGTCGGGCGGGCGTGGCACGCGAGCGGGGACTCGGCGCGATCACCTCGGTGACCTGCTCGGTGACACCCTCGTGGGCGTCCGCGAGATTCTCGGTCACGGCCTCCTCGAGCGGGGTGACGTCGGCGACCTCGGCGGGCTTGCGCCGGGAGGTCCGTCCCGCGGTCCGCGCGGGTGCCGAATCCGGCGGGTAGTTGTCGTACGGGTTCGACGAATACGGGCGGCGCCGGGACCGCGAATCGAGCGCTCCGGAATCCCACGGGTCGGCGTCGACGTCGGCGTCGGTGTCGGCCGGATCGCCGAAGTCGGGATTGTCGTAGTTCTCCGCGTCGGCATCCCATTCGTCGTCGTCCCAGGGCGCGTCGTCGTGCCCCATACCGAGGCCGAGGTAGCCGGCGGCCGCGTCGACGACCTCGCGGACGGTCCGCCCGCTGAGGATGAGGACACCGAAAGCCATGCACAGCAACAAAATCGGTACGGAGACCCAGGCGGTGACACCCGCCGTCAACGGCGTGCCGACCGCGAAGCCGACGAACCCGGCCGCCTCGGAACGGCCCGGGAGATCCACCGGTGCCCCGGCGATGAGGTGCATCAGACCGAGCAGCGGCAGAGCGACCAGGAACCCGCCGGCCAGGTAGCGTCCACGACGCTCCGGGGCGGCCGGGCGGCGCATCAAGATGATCGCGAGCGCGAGGAGACCGATCGGGACCAGCACGGCCGCGGCGCCGATGACCGCGCGGATGAGGGCCTCGATGAATGCGCCCACCGGACCGGCCGCGCCGAACCAGACGCTGGCGCCGACGAGCAGACCGAAGGCGAGCAGACCGAGCGCGATGCCGTCCCGTCGATGGCTGTGACCGCCGGCCCCGGGCCGGCCACGCCCGTCCGGCCCGGAGTCGTCGTCGAACAGGTCCTGATCCAGGTCGGCATCGTCCATGTCGTCGAACTCCCCGACGACTTCGGTGCGCGGTCCGCGTCCGACGCCCGACCCCGCCCGGGCGGCACTGCCGACTCCACGCGCGAACAGCGACCATCCGGCGCCGATGCCCTTGCCGACCGCGGACGCCCCGGCCGCGGCGACGGATCGACGATGCAGATCCACCGACTCCGAACGTGGGTTGGACCGCGCGCTGCCCCGCGACGCACCGGCCTTCGACCTCGTCGAGGCCCCGCTCTTCGATCGGCCCGTCGAACCGCTGCTCTTCGAACCGTTGCTCTTCGAACCCCCGCCCTTCGCCCCACCGCTCGTCGAGCGCCGACTCGCTGTCGAACTCCCGCGCGTCGAACCACCACGCGCCGATCCGGCACGCGTCGAACTCCCGCGTGGAGAACCGGCGGCGCCGCGCGAAGAGGACGCGCGCGTACCCGTGCTTGCCTTCGAAGCCATACCGACAGACTAGTGGGCAGCGATCACATCAGTCACACGGGCAACACGGACAACGGGGTACGTGTCGAAGTTGTGACCGCCCTACAGGCCCCGCGAGCTCTCCCGGACGCCCTTGATCGCCGACTCGGCGCCGTCGAACGTGACGTCGACGGGTGAGCGACCGAACGCGAACAGGACCAGCTCACCGACGCGACCGGTGACGACGACCTCGTCGCCCGATCCCGCGGTGACCAGATCCTCGCCGTCGGGGGTACGCAGCGTCACACGTCCCGGGACCTTCTTCAGCGTCATCCTGCCCATGGTCTTCGCCGGGGTCCGGAGCTCCGCCTCGAGTTCGGGAGCGAGGACTCGCGGGGTCCAGGGTCCGTCGGGATCGGCGCCGCCGCGCAGCACGTCTTCGTGGTGGACGAACATCTCGGCCAGGTTGGCGAATCGATCGACCAGCTTGAGCGGTGAGAAGATCGGCGGACCCGACGCCAGCAGGGCGAGTTGGGCATCCCAGTCCTTCGACGCCGCCTGTGCCCGAACCCTCTCGGTGTGGCCGGCGAAGGCGGGGATGAGAATGCCCGGGCCGGTGTCCGGCCGCCGCTCGCGGACGACGAGGTGGGCCAGGAGATCGCGGGTTGTCCAGCCCTCACACAGGGTGGGCGCGTCGGGGCCCACCTTCGTCAAGGTCTCGACGAGGGCTGCTCTTTCGTTCTGCGCACCGGTCACACGACCACGGTAGCGACATCGCCGGCAATCCGTTCCTTGACGCCGGTTCAGTCCCCCACGGCCATCACGGTGGGCACGATCATCGGACGACGGCGGTAGGCGGTCGACACCCAGCGTCCGACAGCCCGGCGGATCCCCTGAGCGATCCGGTGCGTGTCGGTGACGCCCTCGGCCGCCAGCGAATCGAGCGTCTGGTTGACGATGTTCGCCGCCTCCTTGAGCGCGTCGGGATCGTCGGAGAACCCGCGACCGGAGACCTCGGGGGTGCTCACCGCACGGCCGGTCGCCACGTCCACGGCAACCGTGATGGCGATGAAACCGCCCTCCCCCAGCACGAGACGTTCGGAGAGCGTCGACTCCCCCACGTCACCGACCGAGAGGCCGTCGACGTAGACGTGGCCGACCGGAACCCGCCCGACGATGTCGGCGCGGCCGTCGACCAGGTCGACGACGACGCCGTCCTCGGCGAGGACCACCCGGTCCTCGGGTACCCCGGTCGCGACGGCCAGTGCGGCGTTGGCGCGCAGGTGCCGCCACTCGCCGTGCACCGGCATCGCATTCGAGGGTCGCACCGCGTTGTAGAGGTAGAGCAGCTCGCCTGCCGAGGCGTGGCCCGAGACGTGGACCTTCGCGCTCTGCTGGGTGATGACGGTCGCGCCGCGTTTGGCCAGGCCGTTCACGACGGCGAAGACCGAGTTCTCGTTGCCGGGGATGAGCGAGGACGCCAGCACGACGAGATCATCGGCCCGGATGTTGATCTGCCGGTGCTCTCCGCGGGCCATCCGCGACAGCGCCGACAGCGGCTCGCCCTGTGAGCCGGTCGAGATCAGCACGACGCGATGGTCCGGCAGGCTCGCCGCGGTGTCGAGATCGACGACGACGCCGTCGGGCACCGACAGGTAGCCGAGATCCTGCGCGATCTGCATGTTGCGCACCATCGAACGGCCGACGAAGGTGACCCGGCGGTTGTGGGTGTGCGCCACGTCGATGATCTGCTGGATGCGATGGACATGGCTGGCGAACGAGGCCACGATGACACGCTGCTTGGCCTTGCCGATGACCTGGTCCAGGACCCCGCCGATCTGGCGTTCGGGGGTCACGAAGCCGGGCACCTCGGCGTTGGTCGAGTCGACGAGGAACAGGTCGACACCCTCGTCACCGAGGCGGCTGAATCCGGCGAGGTCGGTGAGTCGGCCGTCGAGCGGGAGCTGATCGAGCTTGATGTCGCCGGTGTGCAGCACGACCCCGGCGGGAGTGCGGATCGCGACCGCGAGTGCGTCCGGGATCGAGTGGTTGACCGCGAAGTACTCGCATTCGAACGGGCCGTGGGAGGTCGTCTGCCCCTCGATCACCTCGACGAGCTTCGGCCGCAGCCGGTGCTCACGGCATTTCGCGTCGACGAGCGCGAGCGTGAACTTCGCCCCGATCACCGGGATGTCGCTGCGCAGCCGTAGGAGGAACGGGATGGCGCCGATGTGATCCTCGTGACCGTGCGTCAGGATCACCGCGTCGACGTCGTCCATGCGGTCTTCGATGTACCTGAAGTCCGGCAGGATCAGGTCGACGCCGGGCTGCTGGTCCTCTGGGAACAGCACGCCGCAGTCGACGATCAGCAGCCGGCCGTTGTACTCGAAGACGGTCATGTTGCGGCCGATCTCGCCGATGCCGCCGAGCGCCACCACACGCAGACCGCCCTTGGGCAGTCGCCGCGGCGTGCCCAGCCGGTCCACGGGCGCGGGGGTCGCCGGTTCGGGTCGGCGGCCGCCACGCGCGTCGCCACGTTCGTGGCGGGGGCGGCGCGCATTCGACCCGGGGTTCGCCGGACGCTTGGCCGCGTGCTTCGGCGCGTTGGCGTCGGACTTCTGCTGCGAGGCACCGGCGGGCGGGGTGGTCACAGCCGGCGGGGTGGTCACAGCCGGCGGGGTGGTCACGGCCGGCGGCGGACTGGGCGGGCCGGCCTTGCGGGCGGCCGCCCGGCGTCGGGTCCGGGGGCGGTCGGTACCGGCGTCGGGGCCGGTGTTGTCGTTGTCCGTCATCAGACCAGCACACCTGCCGCTCGGAGATCGACGATCAGTTCCTCGATCTGCGCCGCGTTCGCGGGTACCTGCGGCAGGCGCGGGTCGCCGACCTCCAGCCCGAGGATGCGCAGTGCCGCCTTCACCATCGTGACCCCGCCGAGCCGGCCCATGGCGTTGACAAGCGGGAGCATGGAGGTGTTGATCGCGCGGGCCGCGTGCAGATCACCCTTCTCGACGGCGATCTGCATGTCCCGCAACCGATCCGGGACAAGGTGCCCGATGACGCTGACGTATCCGGTTGCACCGATCGACAGCCACGGCAGGTTGAGCGCGTCCTCGCCCGAGAGGTACTCGAGACCGGTGCTCGCGATGAGGCCCGCGGCCGAATGCAGATCGCCCTTGGCGTCTTTGACACCCCGGATGTTCGGGTGCTCGGCGAGGGCGAGCATCGTCTCGTTCATGATGGGGACGACCGAGCGCGGCGGGATGTCGTAGAGCAGGACCGGCAGCGCGGTGGCGTCGGCGACCGTGCGGAAGTGCGCGAGGATGCCCGCCTGCGGCGGCTTGGAGTAGTACGGGGTCACGACGAGGAGCGCGTGCGCGCCGATCTTCTCGGACTCGATCGCGAACCGGACACTCTCGGCGGTGTCGTAACTGCCTGCGCCCTGGGTGATTCGAGCCCGGTCGCCCACCGCGTCGAGGACGACGCGCAGCAGCTCGAGCTTCTCCGGCACGGTGGTGGTCGGCGACTCACCGGTCGTGCCGGACACCACCAGACCGTCGCAGCCCTTCGAGACCAGGTGGTCGGCGAGGACCGCGGCCTTGTCCAGATCGAGGCTTCCATCGGTGTGGAAGGGGGTGACCATCGCAACCACGTTCGTCCCGAAGGGATGCTCGTGAAGCGGTTCCTGGACTGCGTTCATGGTGTTCAAGGCTACCGCCTCCCTGTCCGTGACGATCCTCACCCTTCCAGCACGAATGGTGAGGTCGCGACCTCGGTCCCGTCGGCCAGCGTGCCGATCTCGAAATCGCCGAACACGGTGGGCGCCACGCGCATCAGTTGGCGTAGACATTCCACCGCCAGCTGGCGGATCTCGACGTCGGCGTGCTCGGTGGCCCGCATGCCGACGAAGTGCCGCCAGGCCCGGTGGTTGCCGGTGACGACGATCTTGGTCTCGGTGGCGTTCGGCAGTACGGAACGAGCGGCCTGACGTGCCTGTTTCCGCCGCAGGATGGCGTTGGGGACGTCGGCGAACTTCGCCTCGAGGGCCGCGAGCAGCTCGGTGTAGGCCGCCCGGCTCGCGTCGGTCGCCGCGGTGAACAACTCCTCGAGCTCGGGGTCACCCACGATCGCCGGCGGGGCCACGACGTTGGAGTCGTGCTCGGGCACGAACCGCTGGGACAGTTGCGAGTACGAGAAGTGCCGGTGGCGGATCAGCTCGTGGGTGCACGAACGCGAGATGCCACTGATGTAGAAGGTCACCGACGCGTGCTCCAGCAGCGACAGGTGACCGACCTCGAGGATGTGCCGCAGATACCCGGCATTGGTCGCGGTACGGGGGTTGGGCTTGTCCCAGCTCTGATAGCACGCCCGGCCGGCGAACTCGACCAGTGCCTCACCGCCCTCGGCGTCGGTGCTCCACGGCACGTCCTCCGGAGGGGTGAACTGGGTCATCGCCACCATCTGCACCTTCAGCGGCACCAATTCGGACACGCATGTCTCCTGTCGTCCCTCACGTCCGGCCACACCTGCGCGTGCCCTGCGGTACCCGATTCTCCCCCACCGCCTCCGTACCGCACTTTCGGGCTCCGTCCGGCTCAGTCCGCGGGTAGAGTCCCTGCAGGCGTGCGTGATGACCGGGGGTGGGATGCGATGACGACACGACGCGGTTTTCTGCGCACCGGTGCGGTGGTGACCGGCACCGCGTTCGCCTCACCCGCAGTGGCCGCACAGGCCGCGCCGGGGACGCCGCGGAACGGGTCTCCGCAACCCGGGTCCGCGGAGGTCTTCCGCCACGGCATCGCGTCGGGCGACCCGCTTCCGAACGGCGTCATCCTCTGGACACGGCTCACGCCGACCCCGGCGTCGGCGCCCGGTTCCGGGATCGGGCCGGAGAGTCTGGTCCGCTGGGAGGTCGCCCGTGATCCCGGCTTCGGCGCCGTCGTGGCGTCGGGCGAGACCCGCACCTCGGCGGACGCCGACCACACGGTGAAGGTCGATGTCGCCGGTCTGAGCCCGCGGACCCGGTACCACTACCGCTTCACCGTGGTGTCCGGTCCGGCCGCCGGTGCGGTGTCGCCGGTCGGACGCACATCCACCGCGCCCGCGACCGGCGCCGACGTCGCGAAGATCCGGTTCGGCGTCGTCTCGTGCGCGAACTGGGAGGCCGGGTACTTCGCCGCCTATCGTCATCTGGCCGCGCAGCCCGGGCTCGACGCGGTGGTCCATCTCGGCGACTACTTCTACGAATACGAGACCGGCCGCTACACCGGCAAGACCGGAACGGTCCGGCCGCACGACCCCCGGCACGAGATCACCACGCTGCGCGACTACCGAACGCGTCACGCGCAGTACAAGACCGACCCCGATCTGGCCGGGTTGCACCGGGAGGTGCCGTTCATCTGCATCTGGGACGACCACGAGTCGTCGAACGACACGTGGCAGGGCGGTGCGGAGAACCATCAGCCGGGCGAGGGCTCCTGGACCGCGCGCCGCGCCGCGGCGCTGCGCGCGTACGCCGAGTGGATGCCGATCCGCCCCGCCGTCGACGCCGCCGGCCGGCACCTGTTCCGCAGGCTCCGCTTCGGCCGTCTCCTCGAGTTGTCCATGCTCGATCTGCGTTCCTACCGCGACCTCCAGGTCAGCTCCCGATCGGCGGCGATCGACGATCCCGCCCGGTCGATCCTCGGCCGCGCCCAGATGTCCTGGCTGACCAACGGACTCACGTCGTCGGAGACCCGCTGGAAGATCGTCGGCAACCCGGTGATGATCGCCCCGGTGCTGATCCCGCCGCTGGACCCGCAGACGACCGGCGCGGTCACCGCGCTGCTGGGCGTCCCGCGCGAGGGAATCCCCTACAACGCCGATCAGTGGGACGGTTACGCGGCCGATCGCCGACGGCTGCTGGAATCGCTCCGGCGCGACCGTGTCGACAACGTCGTGTTCATCACCGGTGACATCCACTCGTCGTGGGCCTGCGACATCCCGGCCGACCCGGCGAACTATCCCGGCGGCGGGAGCGTCGCGACGGAACTGGTCGGCACGTCGATCACGTCGACCAACATCGACGACATGCTGAACGTGCCCGCCAACACCGCGGGGGTCGCGGTGTCCTCGGCCTTCGGCGCCACCAACCACCACGTGCGTTGGAGCGAGTTCGACGCGCACGGCTACTCGGTCCTGACCGTGACCCCGGCGGCCACGCAGATGGACTGGTATTTCGTGCACGACAAGACGAACCCACGGTCCGGCCAGTACTACGCGAAGTCCTACCGGGTCGCCAACGGCACCCAGCGGGTCGTTCCGGCGGGCGGGCCGGTCGCCTAGCCGGCCGGCCTGTCAGCCGACGGGGTCGACCTGGTCCAGCAGCGCCGACAACTTGGCGTGGGTGTCGGGCCAGCCGTGGACCGCGATCGAGGTGATCCCCAGGGCCTTGACCGGGTAGTCGTTGCCGCCTTCGTCGAGCCGGTCGCCGAAGAACAGGATGTCGGCGGTGCTGAGCCCGAGGATGTCCATCAGCTTCAGTGCACCGTACGCCTTGTCGATGCCCTTCTTGGTGACGTCCACCGAAGTCGAGCCGCCGCTGCGGACTTCGAGGTCCGGAAGTCGCTCCGCGGCGTAGGCACGCAACGACTCCTTCTTCGCCCCATCGGGGTCCCAGGCGGCCTTCGCCTCGACGGGGGCCTTCTGCCCCAGCGCACTGAAGGTGATCTGGCTGCCGCGGTCCTCGAGGATGTCACCCCACGTCTCGCTCGCCCACAGTCCGAGTTCTCTCGCGCCGGTCTCCAGCACGTCAAGCGTGCGCTGTTTCTCGTCGTCGGTGAGGTATTCGGCGTAGACCGTCTCCCACTCGGCACCGGACCACCGCACGTACTGGGTTCCGCAGGTCGGCATGAGATGGAGGTTGCCGACGCTGTCGAAACTGCCGAGCCGCGCGAGAACCTGCTTCTCGAACTGGGTGAAGTTGCCGCCGGAGATGATGCAGCCCAGACTCACGTCGAGCATGCGACGCAGGAGTTCGACCATCTTGTCGTCGAGCGGGCTCTTCGACGGCGCCAAGGTGTCGTCGAGATCGAACATCACCAGTCGGTAGTCGTTGCCCTCATACGACACGGTCATCGCTTCGTCTCCCATCGCGGTCGTGAATTCTCGGTCATCAGCATTGCATCACCCGGCCTGCCTCACCCGGCGTGCACCATCCGTTGCAGGTCGGGCGCGAGGTCACCACGCCCGGCGACCACGACGTCGTCGAGGTCGAGCCAGCCGGCGAACGTCCGCAGATCGGCGGACAGCCGTTCGGCGACGAAGTCGCGCGGTTGCCCCGGCTCGCAGTACGCCCCGAGGACCAGCAGCGTGCGATTCCTGCGGTCGGCCTTCAGGTCCACGCGCGCGGCGACGTCGGTGCCCAGCAGATAGGGCAGCACGTAATAGCCGTGTACCCGTTTGTGTTCGGGCACATAGATCTCGATGCGGTAGTGGAAGTCGAAGAGACGCTCGGCCCGCGGACGGAAGAAGACCAGCGGGTCGAAGGGCGACAGGATGGCCGAGGTGTCGATGCGCCGGGGCATCGGCGCACCCGCGGCCAGGTAGGCCGGGTCCCGCCAGCCGTCCACGGAGACCTCATGCAGCGCACCGGCTTCGACGAGTTCGGCGACCGCCGGTCGCGCATCGGCCGGACGAATCCGGTAGTAGTCGGCGAGATCGGCGACGGTGGCGACACCGAGGGACTGCGCGGCCCGGCCGACGAGCTCTCGGTGGGCGTCGGCACGGCTGGGTCGCTGCGCGACGATGTCGGCGCCGACGATCCGTTCGGTGAGGTCGTAGTGGCGCACGAAGTTCCCGTTGCGCACCGCCGACAGGTCACCGGCGGCGAACATGGCCTCGCACAGGTGCTTGACCTCCCCGCGCTGCCACCAGCTGCCCGCGGCGCCGGGTTCGCGTTCGATGCCCAGTTCCGCTTCGATGGCACGGGGCGTGGTCGCGCCGAGGGCCTCGATCACTGCTCGGACGTCAGCGACCAGGGATCGATTGCGACGCATCACGTCTCGTGTGTGCCGGTACCGGCCGTCGGCGAAGTCGTCCATCCGCCAGCGGAACAGCGGCCAGTCGGTCACCGGGATCAGCGCGGCTTCGTGAGCCCAGTACTCGACGAGCAGCCGTCGACCGCGTCCGGGCTGCCAGGCGGCGCGGTGCAGCAGGTCCGGGTCGTATGGACCGAGTCGTGAGTACAGGGGCATGAAGTGGGCGCGCGCGGCGATGTTGACCGAGTCCATCTGCAACAGGCGCGTCCGGCCGACGACCCGCTTCAGGTGCGTCATGGTGGGCGCTCCAGCGGGCCTGCGGTCGGCGAAACCCTGTGCGGCCAGGGCGGTTCGACGTGCCTGCGCGAGCGAGAGACGATCCGGCGGCATCAGGCCTGCCGGGCACGCCGGTAGTCGACGAACCGGTAGTCGATCCCGCTCGTCGAGGTCTGCCACTCGCCGTGTTCGGCCACCGCCCAGTCGTCGGTGATCGGCGGCGCGAACGCGTCGGCGCCGTCGACCTCGACGTCGATCTCCGTGACGCAGAGCTCGGTGGCGAACTCCATTGCCAACCGGTAGATCTCGCCGCCGCCGATGACTCCGATCCGGTCATCGCCGGCCAGGTCGAGCGCCTCGGCGACCGATCCCGCGACGGCCGCTCCGTCGGCGGACCATCCCGCATTGCGGGTCACGACGACATTGGTTCGGCCGGGCAGCGGCCGAAAGCGCGGCGGCAGCGAATCCCATGTCCGGCGGCCCATGACGACGGGATGTCCGACCGTCAGTTCCTTGAACCGCGCCATGTCCTCGGGGACACGCCATGGGATCGTGTTGTCCCGGCCGATCGCCCCGCCTCGTCCCTGCGCCCAGACCAGTCGCACCGAGCGCGACCCCTCCCCCGTGAGGTCCGACGTCACACCGCCACCGGCGCTTTGATCCCGGGATGGGACTCGTAGTCGACGATGGTGATGTCGTCGTACTCGTAGTCGAAGATCGAATCCCGCTTGCGCAGTTCTAGTTTCGGATACGGGTACGGCTCGCGCGACAATTGCAGCGTCACCTGGTCGACGTGGTTGTCGTAGATGTGGCAGTCGCCGCCGGTCCAGACGAACTCGCCGACCTCGAGACCCGCCTGCTGGGCCATCATGTGCGTCAGCAGTGCGTACGACGCGATGTTGAACGGCACACCGAGGAAGAGGTCGGCGCTGCGCTGGTACAGCTGGCACGACAGCTTGCCGTCGGCGACGTAGAACTGGAAGAACGCGTGGCAGGGCGGTAACGCCATCTGCGGGATCTCCCCCACGTTCCACGCGGACACGATGTTCCGGCGCGAATCGGGATTGGTCTTGAGCAGGTCGAGGGCGGCCGCGATCTGGTCGATGTGTTCGCCCGACGGGGTCGGCCAGCTCCGCCACTGCACGCCGTAGACAGGACCGAGTTCACCGTTCTCGTCGGCCCACTCGTCCCAGATCGTCACACCGCGGTCCTGCAGCCATCGCACGTTGGAGTCACCGCGCAGGAACCACAGCAACTCGTAGACGATCGACTTGAGGTGCACCTTCTTGGTGGTGATCAGCGGGAAACCCTCGGCGAGGTCGTAACGCAGTTGTCGGCCGAAGAGGCTGCGCGTCCCGGTACCGGTGCGGTCGGCCTTCGGTGTCCCGGTCTCCATCACGAGGCTCAACAGGTCCTCGTACGGTGTCGGAATGGTCCCGGTCGATGACATGTCGCGGATCGCCGTGCTCACGGGGGACAGTCTACGGCCCGACCCGCGCCACAGCTCGGAGGCCGCACCCCCACCCGACGCGCGGGTCTACGACGGGCGCAGCGCCGTCCCGTCGCCGAACCGCACCTCGAGGACAGTGGCCGGCCTGCGCGGCGGTTCGCCGGGCGGATGGATGCCCCGAGCCTCGAGAACCGGGTGCACCGCGGGGTGGACCACCTTCTCGAGCGACGCGTAGCAGCTCTCCTCGGACTCCCACACGTCGAGGTAGCTCACGCTCTTGTCCGCATTCTCGAGCGCCAGGTGGACGAGCAGCCCCGGCATCGGGGTGTCCCCGATGCGGTCGGCGATCTCCCCGTACATCTCGGCGTCGATCGGGACGTCCTGGGTCCATGCGAAGAGTGCCATCGTGCGCCCCTTAATTCATCCGAGCCTCCACATATCGGATTAATTTGTGTGCCCCTAGACTAGGTCCGATGCCCGACGCAGTCAATGGCCGGTCCGACGGGGCGGCCACATCCCGATCCCCAGGTCAGCGCACCCGCCGGTACGACACCAGCCGTCGCCGCGCGGCGGCCGCGCAGACCCGTTTGCGCATCCTCGACACGGCTCGTCGACTGTTCCTGTCCCAGGGTTACGCGGCGACGACCGTCGCCGCGATAGCGCGCGGTGCCGCAGTCTCGCCCGACACGGTCTACACAGTCGTCGGCCGGAAACCGGCGATGTTCCGGGAACTGATCGAACTCGCGCTGTCGGGTACCGACCAACCAGTTCCCGGCGCGCGGCGCGACTATGTCGCACGCATGCTCGCCGAGGACGACGCGCGCCGGAAACTGGCGATCTACGCCCACGCTGTCACCGCGATCCAAGGACGGCTCGCACCGTTGTTTCTCGTCCTGCGGGACGCCGCGGCCCTCGACACCGACCTGCGGGATCTGTGGGAGGAGATCACCGAGCGGCGCGCGGAGAACATGCGTCGGCTCGCGGCAGACCTCGCCTCGACCGGGGCCACGCGTACGGATCTGACCGTCGACGAGATCGCCGACATCGTCTGGACGATGAACTCCTCCGAGTACTACTCGATGCTCGTGACGGACCGCGGATGGACACCGGACCGTTTCTCGACCTGGCTGCACGACGCGTGGTGCCGACTACTTCTCAGCGATCCCACCCATCCCGTGTGACTGCTGTGACTCCTGTGGCCGTCGCGGTAGTCTGCTCTCGTGGCCACCCGCAGCACGACCCGCGCCAACCGCTACGCGAAGCGACGTCGCAAGCGGGTCGCGTCCCGTGACAACGACCTCACCGACACCCAGTGGCTCGCTCTGCAGCAGGCCTGGGGTGGGTGCGCGTACTGCGGCGCCGTCGGAGTCGCCCTGCAGCGCGACTGCATGCTGGCCATCTCCCGGGGCGGCCGGTACACCGTCGCCAACGTCGTGCCGTGCTGCGGTCCGTGCAATGCCAGCAAGTGCAATTCCGAGGTCACGACGTGGATGCGGCGCAAGAAGCTCGACGAGAAGGCGTTCCTGGTCCGGCAATTCGAGGTGAGCAGGGAACTCGCCGGCTTCGTGGATCCGGTCGACTGATCAGCCGGCTCGCGCCTGCCGGCGAACCCGGCCGGGCGACCATCGCCGACTACGCCGCTGACCTTTCGATGTCGGCACCAGAAGAATTGCGTTCCTTCCATTCCCACACCGCGTAGAGCACCTCGGTGGTGTACCCCAGATCCATCCGACCCCCACCGACCGGGACCGTCGCCTCCACACCGACCCGCCAATCGGGCCGCCACCCATAGGGTCTCACCGTCGGCGGAGCAACCGCGATCTCGGCCCCGCCGGGGCCGTGAAACGTAAACCGCTGCTCACCGTGCGCAGTGATCGAGAACTCACCCCGATGCAACGACCGATGACACGACCCGCACAACAAGATCAGATTGTCCGGATCCGTCCGCCCACCCACCGACCACCACTGCACATGGTGAGCATGCAGATGACGCGTCCGACCACACCCCGGCATCTGACAACACCGATCCCGCACAAACAACGCCCGCACCAACGCCTTGGTCGGCACACGACTACGACGCCCCACACCCAACAACGCCAGCTTCCCCGGCTGCCCGGGAACCCTGCGACTCACCACATCTCGAGTCGACGCACCGCACCGAGCCTCGGCCACCTCGACCTCAGACAACGCCGGACCGTCATCGAGATGAGCCTGCTCCACCCCCTCACCGGCATGAATGAGGATCTCCGCACCCGGCGCAACATCAGGCATCGCGATCCCGTCATGCACCATGCCGGCCATCGCCACCACCGCCGGCGCCACATCCGACGGCACCTGCCGCCACAGATCCCGACGCCGCGACGGAACCACCTCGGAGTCCGGTTCGGTGTTCCGCGGAACACTGCCGGCGGTGGGTAGATCCGGATCGTCGCAGGTCCGGGTGCGTTCATACTCCGCACGCACCGCACCGGCCAGAAACCGCGCCCCATCCAACGGACTCAACCTCAACGACACCGACAACGACCCATCAACATTCCACTTCCACCGGCCCGTCGACTCCTTCGGCGGCCGGTTGTCCTCCTCGACGCCACGATCACGATCGATCTGACCCATCGCCCGCACCGCCCGATCCAACTGACTCGCCGTGCACGACAGCGCCACATTCACCAACTCCCGCTCACGCTCCGGCGTGGCCACCCGCGTCAACGCCCGCACCTTCGAATACGACAACCGGCCTTCGCCAAATGCCGTGCGGATCACCGGCAATTCTCGTATCGCCTTTGCGACCCTCACATGCTCATGCGCCGTTCGCGGTGCAATGCCGGCCTTCCACGACAACCAGTGCGCCAATGAATGAATCCCCGGCCCCCGCCACGACTCCCGCTCGTCCAACTCCCCCACCAGTTCAAGGAAATCCGCTGTCAGCGCCGTGATCTGCGCGGCATACCCCAACACCCTCGCCTCGAGAACCTCATCAGACAACGACCCGGGATCCGCACCGTCGAACATCGACGCAACGTCCCCGACCGAACGAAAAGCACTGGCCCCCACCGCAACCCCCTGAACCGAACGAAAGGTACGAGAACAAGATATCGGGCGGCACCGACAATTCTTCGGGCCTCAACCCAAAAATCCAGAGTGTTCCGCGGAACAGTCGGAGCTACTCCACATACTCAGCCGGACTGTCGCGGCCAGCGCGCACCAAGATGCTCGTCCCTCTCGCAAAGCTACTTCAGTGCCGCTCGGCCCTTCTGGAACGACTCGGCGACTGGCGACGTTGGCCAGCTCACCCACGCCCAAAGATGATGTCAATTCTGAGTCCGTCGCCGGAGACCGCCAGCACTTCGCGTAGGTCACCGAGAGAATGGTGATCGTGTAGCCCGCATCCGAATGATGACCTGTCCGGCGGCTGTTCAGGCACCCGGCGCGTCCACCGGTCCGAAATACAACGCCCACTCCACAACGAGGGACATTTCGTCCTGGCCTTGGACCAGCAACGGCCGATGATGCGATGACGCGCGGACTGCGGGCGTGCGCTAACCGTCCAATGAAGGCATGTCGAACGTACCGCCGTCCGCTACCTCAATTCCGTTGTCGGCCAGGACGCGACGGCTCGACAGGATCGTGCACCGTTCACCGGTCTTGATCGAGCCCCAGCCATTGTCGAAGCTGCCGTTCTCGTAGACACGATTGATGAAATCCTGAGCGTTGGCCCCGAGGCGTGAGTGATCGCAGCGCGCCCTCTGATCTACGTATAGTCGGTGCCGACCATCGCTCCCGAATACCAGCAGCCCACATGCCAGTTCCCTATCACGAACAGCGTCATCCGGACATTCGTCCCAAGGCAGCACTTCCCCGGCGAACGGCGGCAGAGCAGGCAGCAGCTCGATGTCGTCGCGGGCAATCTCGATCGCTCGTGGCGCACCTCCACCCGGTAACTCACCTAATCTCAAATCAAACGGCTCAGGATTCACAACGCCGGGGATCTTCAACGGGATCGACTCGTTCGTTTCTGAGCGAAGGTTGAGGGGAAGCGCCGGATCCAGTGGGCCGTAGGACACCACAACAGCAACGGTGGCTTCACCGATGCTTCGGTCCAGCAGTGCGAGCGGTTCACTTTCGAGACCACCCGTTGAAGTGTTCAGCGGCGCAGTCAGTATCGCGACAGCCGTGCCAATGCCCTCCGGGCCTGCGGGAATCCGAAGCACATCGTCGCCGAGTGCACCCGGGACACTTCTTAATTCGCTGTCGGCAAACATCAGAACTAGGCAGAGGTCCCAGCCCACCACGTCGATACCTGCGCCGCGATTCCACTGTGCAACCGAATGCCGGTCGCCTGCCCTGAGCCGCTCGCGGGCCTTGCCCGTGTAGCCGAACTGGCGATAGCCAGAACTGTGCAGACTGAACTTGATCTCGGATGCACGCATTCGCGGAGCGACGTATACCTCGTCAGTGACCCGTTTTTTGTCTCCGGTCCATACCCTCCATACCGCAGACCTTCGACCATCGGGAGCGCACACTACAAAACGTAAAGTGTTCGCGGGTCTCGGTCCCCCGTTGCTCACCCCTCCATCAACCCCGCCGCGACCGTTGCGCCCAGCTCCCAACACGCTTCTCGGGCTTCCTTGTCCGGGGCGCCGGAGACGATGACGTGTTCGGCGGCCTTGGTCCAGCCGAGACCGGCGGTGATCGAATCGACCGCTCGCACAGCCCCTTCGGCGCCCTGGTTGCCGTGGAGGTACAACCCGAACGGTCGTCCCTGCGTCGAGTCGAGGATCTGGTAGTAGCTGACATCGAAGGCGTGTTTCAGTGCGCCGCTGATATATCCGAGGTTCGCGGGGGTGCCGAGGATGTACCCGTCGGCGTCGAGGAAGTCGGTGGCGGTGACGGCGAGCGCGGCACGGCGGACCACCTCGACGCCCTCGATCTCCGGGTCGGTCGCACCGGATACGACGGCCTCGAACATCTCCTGGCACGCCGGTGACGGCGTGTGGTGGACGATGAGCAGCCGGCTCATGTGGCTACTGCTCTCGGCCGTGGTACTGGGCGACGGCCCGTTTCATCATCGACCGGGCGCGGGTGCGGTCGCCGGCGTAGTCGTAGGCACGGGCGATGCGGTAGGTGTTGTGCCAGTCGTGCGGGTCGGCCTCCCACTCGGCCTTCACCTGCGCGAAGAGCTCGTCTGCCGCATCGCGTTCCATCCGTCCGGAGGCACGGTGCGGCAGGTGGGAGATGTCGAGTTCTCGGCCCTCGTCGGCCATCACGGCGGCGAGCTTCTGGTGCTCGAGCCCCGCCCGCAGCGTCGCGTAGACCAGCCACGCCCCGATCAGCGGTAGCGCGATGACGCCGACTCCCAGACCGACGCCCGCGACGGTGCCGGAGGCGATCAGCTGGACGCCGCGCCAGCCGAGCAGAGCGAAGTACACGATGAGCGCCACGACGAGGAACGCGATCATCCAGACGATCGGGCGGGAGTCCTTCGCACGGGGACCCAGGCGCGGTGCGCCGCCTTCGGTGTCGTCGTCGTGGGCCGGCTCGTCCGGTGGGCCTGCGGGGGTCATCGGTCAGAGGTCCATCAGTTCTTCGAGTCCGATCGTGAGCCCCGGCCGACCGGCGATGCTGCGCACGCCGAGGAGCACGCCGGGGGCGAACGACGCGCGATCGAGGGAGTCGTGCCGGATGGTGAGCGTCTCACCGGCGGTGCCGAGCAGCACCTCCTGATGGGCGACGAGTCCCGCGAGCCGCACCGAGTGGACGCGCACGTCGTCGACGACCGCGCCACGGGCGCCGTCGAGTTCCTCCGTCGTGGCATCGGGGCTCCGCCCGACACCCGCCTCGGCCCGCGCACGCCCGATCAGCTCCGCCGTGCGATAGGCGGTGCCCGACGGGGCGTCGGCCTTGTGCGGGTGGTGCAGCTCGATCACCTCGACCGACTCGTAGTACTTGGCGGCCTGCGCGGCGAACCGCATGGACAGGACGGCGCCGATCGCGAAGTTCGGTGCGATGAGAACGCCGACGCCGGGGTTGTCGGACAGCCAGCCGCGGACGGTGTCGAGACGTTCCTCGGTGAATCCGGTGGTGCCGACGACGGCGTGAATCCCGTTGGCGATGAGGAACTTCAGGTTGTCCATCACCACATCGGGATGGGTGAAGTCGACGACGACCTGGGTCTCGGTGTCGGTGAAGTACTCCGGTGAGTCCCCCTTGTCGACACCGACGGTGTAGGTGAGATCGTCGGCATTCTCGACCGCGGCGACGATCGCCTGCCCGACCTTGCCCTGGCTGCCCAGGACGCCCACCTTGATACCGCTCATGTCCACCCTCTTCTTGTCGACGCCGCCTCGTCCCAACCGTTGCCGGGCCAGTCTAGTGGCGTCCCGGTTCAGAAGATCGGGGCACCGCCGCGGCGGTGCTCGAACACCAGCGACGTGGTGGTTCCGGCGACCTCCGGCCGGCCGTTGAGCCGTTCGACGAACTGTCGCAACGCCTCGGTGTCGGCGGCGGCGACGTGCAGCAGGTAGTCGTCGGTGCCGGCGAGGAAGAAGACGTCGATCACCTCGTCGTGGGTGGCGATATCGCCGACGAACCGCCGGATCTGACCGCGCGCGTCGGACTGCAGGCTGACGGCGACCATGGCTCGGAGCGGACGCCCCAGCGCAGCCGGGTCGACATCGGCGAAGAAGCCACGGATGATGCCGAGTTCGACGAGCCTGCGCAAGCGGCCGTGGCACGTCGACGCGGCGATGCCGACGCGCTGCGCCAGTTCGCTGTTCGGCATCCGCGCATCCGACTGGAGCAGACGCAGCAGCTCTCGGTCCGTCGCGTCCAGCTCACCGGCCCGAACATCCTTCGGAGTCGCGGCCATCGAATCTCCCTCGTTTCACACGATCGTCGCCAGACCGCAGCTGGCGAGAATATTCTTCAGTCGCATTGTGGCATTGTCGACTTTACTTCACTCTGGAAATCAGTTCATCGAGGAACATTCAGGAGACCGCGAACCCATACGGAGTCACCATGCGCATCGGCATCCCCACCGAGATCAAGAACCACGAGTACCGGGTGGCCATCACCCCGGCCGGTGTCACCGAACTCCACCATCGAGGTCACGACGTCGTGATCCAGGCCGGCGCCGGCGAGGGCTCGGCGATCTCCGACAACGACTTCAAGGCGGCCGGTGCACAGATCCTGGGAACCGCCGCCGAGGTGTGGGACCAGGCCGAACTGGTCTTGAAGGTTAAGGAACCGATCGCCGCGGAGTTCGCGCTGATGCGCCGCGAGCACACGCTTTTCACGTACCTGCACCTCGCGGCGGGACGGGCCTGCACGGAGGCGCTGCTCGATTCGGGCGTCACCTCCATCGCCTACGAGATGGTCCGGACCGCCGACGGCGCCCTTCCGCTCCTGGCGCCGATGAGCGAAGTCGCCGGACGCCTCGCACCTCAGGTGGGCGCCTATCACCTGATGCGTTCGGCGGGCGGGCGGGGCGTGCTCATGGGCGGTGTCCCCGGGACCGAACCCGCCGACGTCGTCGTCCTCGGCGGTGGCGTCAGCGGCGTCAACGCGGCGCAGATCGCGCTCGGCATGGGCGCTCAGGTCACCGTCTTCGACATCGACATCGCCAAACTGCGCGCCATCGACGCCCGCTTCGGCGGCCGGGTCCACACCCGGTACAGCACGGGGCTCGCGATCGACGAAGCCGTCGTGCACGCCGACCTGGTGATCGGAGCCGTTCTCGTCCCCGGCGCCAAGGCACCGGTCCTCGTCTCGAACGGCACTGTCGCCCGGATGAAGCCGGGCGCGGTGCTCGTCGATGTCGCGATCGACCAGGGCGGCTGCTTCGAGGATTCCCGACCCACCACCCACGCCGACCCGACCTTCGCCGTCCATGACACGGTGTTCTACTGCGTCGCGAACATGCCCGGCAACGTCGCGCGCACGTCGACGCAGGCGCTCACCGGCGCGACGCTCCCCTACGTGCTCCGACTGGCCGATTCGGGACCGGAGCAGGCATGCGCGACCGACCCGGCGCTCGCCTCGGGCCTGAGCACACGGCACGGCGAGCTGTTCACCGCCGAAGTCGGTGCCGCGCTCGACCTCCCCGTGTCACCGAACCCGTTCGTGCACAACTGATCAGAAGGTCAGCGTCGTGGTTCCACGGCGTCGGCCCCGCCAGCCGTAGCGGCGTTCGGTCATCGACCCGTGCCCGTCGTATCCCACACGGAGCAGGGTCGACGCCCGGGTGCCGTAGCCGGGGATGTTGATGAACAACGACGACAGCGCCGCTTCGGCCTGCGGGCCGACGCCGGTGTCGGGCAGGCGCGACGGGTCCGGCCGATCCTGGTCGGCCAGCAGGGCGAGATACTGCTCGTCCGGCCCGTCGGCCGCGACGAGGTCCGTCATCGCCGTCGCCCCGTCGACGACCTTCGGCCAGTCGTTGTCCAGGGCACCGTTGGAGAGTCCGTGCACGCCGTCGGCGACCCGCTCCGCGCGCGGCTCCGGCCAGTTGGTCATCCACCACAGTTCGTCCCGGTCGGCGACGAGCAGATTGACCGGGTCGTACGCGGCGGCGTCGTCGAGCACGCGGTGGGCGTACACCTTCGGGTCGTCGTCGCCGATCAGGTAGTCCACGGGAAGCTGCCCGCGCGAACGGATGCCGGTCCGCCTGGCCGGCCCGACGCGGACGTTCGTCACCATCGCCACCCGGTCGGGAGCCTCGGCGGAGACGGCCATCCACGTGCCGCCGGCCACCGCGTCGCGACCACCGATGATCGGCAGATCGTCCCAGTGCGACAACGCGAACGTGCGGCGGCGGTGCTGCTCGTCCCGGTTGGCGGCCACGATCAGGCGCTGGGTGGGGTGGGTGTTCCACGCGAAGAGGATCAGGCACATCGGGTTTCAGGTCACCTTCTCGGATCCGGGAAGCAGGCGGCTCATGTTCGCCATCCGACGCTGCACACCGGCGATCTCACGGACGGCCTGCCCGAGGAGGCTGCGGTCGAGCGGGGACAACTGCCGGACATCGAACCGGTCCCCCGGCGGGTCACCGTTGTCGAACTGGGCGACCTGATATCTCAGCCGGACGCGCTGCAACACATCGAAGACCTCGATGAGCGTCGACGCCTGCTCGTCGGGCAGCAACTCACTGCCGGCGGCCGCGCGCAGACGGCCTCGGGTGCCGACGTCGGTCGAACCGACACTGGCCGCGGCCCACCGCGCGATGTTGACCAACGGTGTCACCGCGTGCTGCTTGACGTCGACGATGTTGCCGCGCCCGGTCAGCACATCCCGCCGCGAGCGCAGCCGGGCGCGCGTCGACAAGGTCTCGGCCAGCAGCAGATTCATCGTCCGCGGATCGCGTCGCAGGCCGGCGATCATCGCCACCGCCGGCGTGACCGAACCCGCACCGCGCCCGCTGATCGGCCGGCCGTCGAGCATCAGCGACGTGAAGATCATGCCCTTGCCGGCGAGCGGGTCGTCGATCCAGGCCCGCGCGGCCGCCTGCCACTGTGAGTGTGTCCGCGCGAACAGCGGCTTCGACGCGACGGCACCGTTGGCGTCGACCCGCAGTCCCGCGTTCCGCACCACCTCGTCGACCTCGCCGAAGGCCGTTCGGTAGCGCTCGATCTCGTCTACGGCCGAATCGTCGAAGGACACAGCCGAATCCACGTCGGAACTCAGCACCGGTTCGCGGCGGGCATTGCTGCCCAGCGACAACCAGGTGAAGGCCGATGGATCGAGCTCGGGATGTGCGGCCAGGACGAGATCGAGCGCGCGGCTCACGACCGCGTCGACGATCAGGGAAGCCGCACGCGTGATCTCGTACGGCGGCCGGTCGCGGCGCACGAGATCGGCGACGAACTGCGGCAGCCGCCGCGCATGTCCCTGCAGCTCCTCGACGTCGATCGAGCGGCGGATCTGTTCGCGCAGTGGGATACCGGCACCCGCCGGGTCGGCGACGAAGTCCCCCGGCCCGACGACACCCACCACGTCGCCGGCGGCGTCGCAGACCGGGACGATCGAGAGGTCACGATCGACGAGTTCGGTCAGGACGTCCATCGATGCCGCCCCGGCGTCGACGACGAACGCCGGTTCCGTCACGATCTCCCCCACCGGGGTGTCCACACCACGCCCGGCCGCGACCACCTCGGCCCGGATGACGCCGTCGGTGAGCACGCCGTGGCGTCGGCCCGGCAGCGGGATCACCACATAGTCCTGTCCGCGTTCGGTCATCAGCGCGGCCGCCTGACGGACGGTCATGTCGGCCCGGCCGATCACCGGCGCGGTGCGCAGGAGTTCGGCGACGGCGCGCGTGGCGGAGACGTCGCCGGCGTCCCGACGGCGCGCGACCGTCAGCTGCAGCTTCTCCTCACCGGGCATCTCTGCAGAGTCTAGGCGCGCCACGCGATCACGAGGCCCGTCGCCCGGTCGAATGATTCCGGGTCCCGCAGGCACACCGCACGACCCGGGCGTCCCTCCAAGGGAGCAGACACACTTCCGGAGCAAAGGACACCCGATGATCAAGCCTCACGTGGCCGCCGCGACCGCCCTGCTGGCCCTGGCCGCGGCGCTGGGCACCGCCACCCCCGCAGCCGCGGTCACCCCGCAATACGCCGACACGCTCACCGCCGGTCAGGGCATCCTGATCGGTGACGGCCTGTGCTCCATCGGATTCTTCGGAACCAACGCCGACGGCGACCGTCTCGCCGTCACGGCCGGGCACTGCGCGGAGGGGATCGGCGACGAGGTCACCACGACCACCGGCGAGCACATCGGCGAAGTCGTGGAGTGGAAGGACGACGGCGGCACCCCGGACGGGTCGATCACGCTCGCCGATCCCCGCGGGTACACCGTCATCGCGATCGAGGACGACTGGGAGGTCGACCCGGTGTTCGCCACCGCGGCCGACCCCGAGGTCGGCGAACCGGTGGCCAAGACCGGTGAGCGCACCGGCACGACCGTGGGCACCGTGACCGCACTGCTGCATCAGGAGGCGGCGCCCGAACACCGCCTCGTCAACGCCGAACTGGTGGTACTGGGCGGCGATTCCGGCTCGCCCTGGTACCAGGAGACCCGTGCCGGGCGGTATGTCCTCGTCGGGATCTCCTCGAGCGGCAACTTCGGCACCCAGAACCCCGACCAGGCGATTTCGACGGCCCAGACCATCGAAGGGCTGTACGCGCAGATCGCGGGTTCCGGGTCGGCCTGGACCGACGGGTTCGAGATCTGGTTCGACGAACCCGATCGTCGGTAGAGCCACGACACGGCGAAGGGGCCCGCCGTCCGCGTGGACGACGGGCCCCTTCAGGACCTACTCGGTGTCAGATCAGGCGTCTGCGGTGGCTGCCTCGGCAGCCGGTGCCTCCGCCTTGTCGGCGGCGTCGTCGACCGGGACGAGGCTGATCTTGCCGCGCTCGTCGATGTCGGCGATCTCGACGCGGAGCTTGGAGCCCACGTTGACGACGTCCTCGACCTTGTTGATGCGCTTGCCCTTGCCGAGCTTCGAGATGTGCACCAGGCCGTCGCGGCCCGGCAGCAGCGACACGAACGCTCCGAACGCGGTGGTCTTGACGACGGTGCCGAGGAAACGCTCCCCGACCTTCGGCAGCTGCGGGTTGGCGATCGCGTTGATGCGGTCGATGGCAGCCTGTGCGGACAGACCGTCGGCGGCGCCGACGAACACGGTGCCGTCGTCCTCGATGGAGACGTTGGCGCCGGTCTCCTCGGTGATGCCGTTGATCGTCTTGCCCTTGGGGCCGATCAGCTCACCGATCTTGTCCATCGGGATCTTGATGGTGGTGATCCGCGGCGCGAACTGGCTCATCTCGTCCGGCTCGTCGATGGCCTCGGCCATGACGTCGAGGATGGTCAGCCGGGCGTCCTTGGCCTGGCTGAGCGCACCCGCGAGCACCTGCGAGGGGATGCCGTCGAGCTTGGTGTCGAGCTGCAGCGCGGTGACGAAGTCCTTGGTGCCCGCGACCTTGAAGTCCATGTCGCCGAAGGCATCCTCGGCTCCGAGGATGTCGGTCAGTGCGACATATCGGGTTTCGCCGTCGACGGTGTCGGACACGAGGCCCATCGCGATGCCGGCGACCGGAGCGCGCAGCGGCACACCGGCATTCAGCAGCGACATGGTCGACGCGCACACCGAACCCATCGAGGTCGAGCCGTTGGAGCTCAGCGCCTCGGAGACCTGACGGATCGCGTACGGGAAGTCCTCGACGCTCGGCAGCACCGGCACCAGCGCACGCTCGGCGAGCGCGCCGTGGCCGATCTCGCGACGCTTGGGTGAGCCGACGCGACCGGTCTCACCGGTCGAGTACGGCGGGAAGTTGTAGTGGTGCATGTACCGCTTGGACTTCTCGGGTCCGAGCGAGTCGATCTGCTGCGCCATCTTGACCATGTCGAGGGTGGTGACACCCATGATCTGGGTCTCGCCGCGCTCGAACAGCGCACTGCCGTGCGCGCGCGGGATGACCGCGACCTCGGCCGACAGCGCACGGATGTCGGTGATGCCGCGACCGTCGATGCGGAAGTGGTCGGTCAGGATGCGCTGGCGGACGAGCTTCTTGGTCAGCGACCGGTAGGCCCCGCCGATCTCCTTCTCACGACCCTCGAACTGATCGCCGAGCTGGCCGAGGATGTCGGCCTTGAGCCCGTCGGTCTTGTCGTCGCGCTCCTGCTTGCCTGCGATGGTCAGGATCTCCGACAGGCGATCGGTGGCAGCGGCGGCCACGGCGTCGTAGACATCCGACTGGTACGGCGGGTACAGCGGGAACTCGGCGGTCTCCTTGGCCGCGGCGGCGGCCAGGGACTTCTGCGCCTCGCACAGGCGGGCGATGAACGGCTTCGCGGCCTCGAGGCCCTCGGCCACGATCGCCTCGGTCGGCGCCTGGGCGCCACCGGCGATGAGGTCGATGACGTTGTCGGTGGCTTCGGCCTCGACCATCATGATCGCGACGTCGGCCGAATCACCCGAACCGGAGACGATGCGGCCGGCGACGACCATGTCGAACACGGCGCCCTCGAGCTGCTCGACGGTCGGGAACGCGACCCACTGGCCGGCCTTGTTCTCCTCGGTCGGGATGAGCGCGACACGCACGCCACCGACGGGGCCGGAGAACGGGAGGCCGGCGAGCTGCGTCGAGGCCGACGCGGCGTTGATCGCGACGACGTCGTAGAGGTCGTTCGGGTTGAGCGAGAGGACGGTCACGACGACCTGGATCTCGTTGCGGAGGCCGTCGACGAACGACGGGCGCAGCGGACGGTCGATGAGACGACAGGTCAGGATCGCGTCGGTCGACGGACGTCCCTCGCGACGGAAGAACGATCCGGGGATGCGTCCGGCGGCGTACATCCGCTCCTCGACGTCCACGGTGAGCGGGAAGAAGTCGAAGTGCTCCTTCGGGTGCTTCGACGCCGCGGTGGTCGAGAGCAGCATGTTCTCGTCGTCGAGGTAGGCGGTGACCGAACCCGCGGCCTGCAGCGCGAGACGTCCGGTCTCGAACCGGATCGTGCGGGTGCCGAAGCTGCCGTTGTCGATGACGGCGGTCGCCTCGGTGATCGCGTCGTCGTAGTCGTCGGCGAAATCTTCGGTGGTGTTCACATCTGTCATGTGGGGTGGAATCCCTTCGTTGCGGCTGCCGGTGGCGGCCGTCTGACGCGGCACGAAATCGGCCGCTTGTGCGGTTGGGGGTGGTCATCGCGGAGGTGCGCAGCACCTACTCACATGCCGCATCGAGCGGACACGTCCGTGAGAGCGCACGCGCGGATCGGACCGACCCAGAACGCACCGAGAATGTGCGGCAGCACGGTGAATGGCGCAGCGTGTCTGCGCCGGATGAGTGCTCAGACGGCCTTCGATCGAAGCGGCCGGAATCCTGCACGCCCGGGGGTTGCCCGGGCAGGGGTTCCGGCGGCCACTACCGAGGACCGATCTGGCTGGTCGTTCCGCACTGCCTCGAGTTTCGGCACGATCCGTCTGTCAGCGTATCACCGCCGACTGTGGATACCTCAATACGACAAACCGGCCGGCCCCCGCGTTCGGGGGCCGGCCGGTAGAAGTCGTGGAATCAGCGACGCAGGCCGAGACGCTCGATGAGCGAACGGTAGCGGTTGATGTCGACCTTGGCGACGTACTTGAGCAGACGACGACGACGGCCGACCAGCAGCAGCAGGCCGCGACGGCTGTGGTGATCGTGCTTGTGCTGCTTCAGGTGCTCGGTGAGGTCGGTGATGCGCTTGGTCAGCATCGCGACCTGTGCCTCGGGCGACCCGGTGTCGGTCTCGTGCAGACCGTACTCGGCGAGGATTTCCTTCTTCTGCTCGACAGTCAAAGCCATGGAGATACTCCTGTTTCTCAGTACCGCGTCCGAAACAACCACGGTGCGCCACCGCGGACTGCAGCAACACCGACTGGCCAGGCTACCCGGCGTGACGGGCCGGACCCAAATCGGCGCCGGGAGCGCAGCGATCGGGCCGCGTACTCTCAGCTCTCCGCCGCGGCCAGGATCTCCCTGGTCTTGAGGACGTCGTCACCCATCGCGGTGATCAGGTCGTCCACCCCGTCGAACTGTTCCATCCCGCGGATGCGGTGGACGAAGTCGACGGCGACGTGCTGACCGTAGAGGTCGGCGCTCTTGTCCAGCACGAACGCCTCGACGGTGCGGGTACGGCCCGAGAAGGTGGGGTTGGTACCGACCGACACCGCGGCCTGATAGCGCTCCCCCGGCTCGACCTCGCCGACCACCGGGCCTGCGCCGAGGATCGTGAACCAGGCGGCGTAGACCCCGTCGGCGGGAATCGCGGCGTACATCGGCGGCGCCACGTTGGCCGTCGGGTATCCCAGGTCGCGGCCGCGGCCGTCGCCGCGCACCACCACTCCCTCGACACGATGCGGACGTCCGAGCGCCTCGGTCGCGCGGTCGACGTCACCGGCCGCGACACAGGAACGGATGTAGGTCGAGGAGAAGGTCACCGCATGTTCACCGAACAGCGACACCGATTCCACCGAGAAGCCGAATTTCCCACCGAGTTCGGCGAGCTTGGCCACGTCGCCGGCCGCCTTGCGACCGAACGTGAAGTTGTCGCCGACCACCACGACGGCGGCGTGCAGCGTCTCCACGAGGATGTCGTGGGCGAAGTCCTTGGGCGACCGGGCGGCGAGTTCAGGCGTGAACGGCATGACGCAGAAGACGTCGATGCCGAGCTCTTCGGCCAGCTCCGCCCGTCGCGTCAGCGTCGTCAGTTGCGGCGGATGGGATCCCGGGCGGACCACCTCGGACGGATGCGGGTCGAACGTCATCAGCACCGACGGCACCCCGTGCTCCTTCGCCGCCGTCGTGGCGGCGTTGATGAGCTCGGCGTGTCCCCGGTGGACGCCGTCGAAGACACCGATGGTGACCACGCACCGTCCCCAGTCCGCGGGGATGTCATCCAGACCTCGCCATCGCAACACGCGACCAGAGTACGGGCACCCGGTGTTCCAAACCACCACCGCCACTCGCGTTTGCGGTGGGGTTAAGCTCTTGGTCATGCCTCGGGGATCGGATCGTCCGGTGACAGAACTGTCACAGGTGACCCAGGACTATCTGAAAGTGATCTGGACCAGCCAGGAGTGGGAAGACGTCAAGGTCACCACCAAGCTGCTGGCCCAGTCGCTCGGCGTGTCCGCATCCACCGCCTCGGAGGCGATCCGCAAACTCGCCGACCAGGGCTTCGTCTCGCACGAACCGTACGGCGCGGTCACACTCACCGACGAGGGCCGGTCCGCGGCCATCCTGATGGTGCGTCGTCATCGTCTGCTCGAGACCTTTCTCGTCCGCGAACTCGGATACCGGTGGGACGAGGTGCACGACGAGGCGGAGATCCTCGAGCACGCGGTGTCCGACCGGCTCATGGCTCGGCTCGACGCGAAACTCGGCTTCCCCGACCGGGATCCGCACGGCGACCCCATCCCCGCACTGGACGGCTCGATCCCCGCGCCGGATGCGGCGCTGCTCGCCGACCTGGAGGTCGGGGCGTCCGGCGCCATCGCCCGGATCTCCGACACCGATCCCGAGATGCTGCGCTACTTCGACCAGGTGGGCGTCGCGCTCGACTGCGTGGTGACCGTCGCCGAGAAACGTCCCTTCGCGGGGACGATCTCGGTGTCGCTCGACGACGCCGATCCGATCGATCTCGGCGACATCGCCGCGCGCGCCATCTTCGTCGTCCCGCGGTCCTGACCGTCCGACCGACGACCGGGCGTCAGCGCAGGGTCGCCGGCCGGACCACCATGACCGAGCTCGCGCGGCGACCCTTCTCCTGGATCAGCGCGATCGCCTGTTCCCGCGGGTCGACGACCACATAGATCTCTTTCCGGCCGATCGGCTCCAGCCATCGTCCCTGGCTGATCGACTCGGCTTCGTCGTCGTCGATGTCCCGGCGCGGGAACGAGATCTTGACCGCCTCGTCGATGTCGAGGCTGACATGCGGCTCGTCGCGCACGTCGTCGAGCGTGCGCGCGTGGTCGAGCGTGAACGGGCCGACGGCGGTCCGCCGGAGTTCGGTCAGGTGCCCGCCGATACCGAGTGCGGCACCCAGATCGCGTGCCAGTGACCGGATGTAGGTGCCCGACGAACAGTCCACCACCACATCGAGATCGACGAAGGTCCCGTCGCGCCGGGTGTCGAGCACCTCGAAGCGGGACACGGTGACCGGACGCGCCGCGAGGTCGAAGTCGGTGCCCGTGCGCACCAGCGCGTGCGCGCGACGGCCGTCGACCTTGATCGCGCTGACCTTCGCCGGGACCTGCTCGATGTCGCCGGTGAGATCGGCCACCCCCGTGGCGATCTCGGCGTCGGAGAGTCCGGACGCGTCGGCGGTGGAGATGACGTCGCCCTCGCGGTCGTCGGTCGTCGTGGACGCACCGAGCCGGATCGTCGCGGTGTAGGACTTCGTCGTCAGCGACAACAGGCCGAGAAGCTTTGTCGCCCTCTCGATCCCGACGACCAGTACGCCGGTCGCCATCGGGTCCAGGGTGCCCGCGTGCCCGACGCGGCGGGTGTTGAAGATCTTCCGGCAGCGCGAGACGACGTCGTGACTGGTCATCCCGGCGGGCTTGTCGACGACGAGCAGGCCGGCGTTCTCGATGGTTGCGTCGGCCACGTCAGGTCAGCGCGATCGTGGTGGTGATGATGCCGCGATCGACCAGCCAGCGCCCGGAGAACTCGAGCAGCGGCGGCCCGCCGTCCGCAGCGGCCGGATCGATGAGGATCCGCGAGGTGAACGTGCCCGACGTCGGAGTGGACTGCTCGAAGGTGATGTGGGCGTCCTCGAAACCCAGCCAGCGCTTGGCGACCGGGAACCATGCCTTGTAGGTGGCCTCCTTGGCACAGAACAGCAACCGGTCCCAGTGCAGGTCGCCCGACCGCGTCGCGAGGACCTCCCGCTCGGCCGGCAGGCTGGTGTGCTCGAGCACGCCGTCGGGGAGGCTGTCGTGGGGCTCGGCGTCGATACCGAGAGAACGCACCGACAGCGCGTACGCCACGGTCGCGGCACGATAGCCGTCGCAATGGGTGAGGCTCCCCACGATCCCGGCCGGCCAGACGGGTGCCCCCTTGTCGCCCTTGAGGATCGGGACCGGCTCGTGGCCGAGCTCGCCCAGCGCCTGCCGGGCGCAGTGCCGGACGGTGGTGAACTCGCGGCGGCGTTTCTCCACCGCTCGGGAGATCAGGCTCTGTTCGGCGGGCAGCAGGACCAGACCCGGCGGGTCGGCGAACGCCTCCGCCGAGGCGACGCCCGCCGGCAGGAGTTGCTCGATCATCGGTTGTCCTCTCGTGCTTGCCGTTGCGCCTCTCGATCGGCCTGTCGCGACCGGCGCTCCGCCTGCCGCTGCTCGACGCGCTGCCGGAACTCGGCGGCCCGTTCGGCATAGTCCGGCGGCAGATCGAACCGGACCCCG
This sequence comes from Gordonia sp. KTR9, assembly GCF_000143885.2. Taxonomy (NCBI): domain Bacteria; kingdom Bacillati; phylum Actinomycetota; class Actinomycetes; order Mycobacteriales; family Gordoniaceae; genus Gordonia; species Gordonia sp. KTR9. Next base: position 2,369,600 of record NC_018581.1, on the reverse strand, counting down.
TGCTCGGGCAGATCCGCCGCACCGAGTCCGTCCCCCGGGACGATGTTGCGCATCAGCGGGTTCGGGAGTCCGCGACGCTTCCATTCACGTGGGTAGCCGACCGACACCTCCTCGAACCGGATGCCGTCGTACCAGGTGGTCCTCGGGATGTGCAGGTGCCCGTACACACAGCAGGCCGCGTTGAACTCGGTGTGCCAGTCGGCCGTGAGTTCGCTGCCGCACCACAGCGCGAACTCCGGGTAGAACAGCGCGTCGCACGGCTCACGACGCAGCGGCCAGTGGTTGACGAGGATCGTCTTCTCGGCCGGATCGATGGCCTGCAGCCGGCGCCGGGTGATCTCGATCCTCGCCCGTCCCCAGGCGTCGCGGGTGGGGAACGGCTCCGGCGACAGCAGGAACTCGTCGGTCGCCACCACATTGCGTTCCCGGGCGAGCGCGAGCGCGGTCAGCTTGTTGGCCGTGCCCTCCGGGCGAAAGGTGTAGTCGTAGAGCAGGAACATCGGGACGACGCGGACCGGATCGGAGCCGTCGCCCGGATCGAACAGCGGATAGATGTCCTCCGGGGTGACCACACCGACGTCGCGGCAGGCCTGCACGAGGTAGTCGTACCGCGCGACCCCGAACACCTGCAGCGGGTCCTTGGCCGTCGTGTACAGCTCGTGATTGCCCGGCACCCACACCACGGTGGCGAACCGCGCCCGCAGACGCCGCAGGGTGTCGACGATGTCGTCGGTGCGTTCGGCGACATCACCGGCGACGATGAGCCAGTCGTCCGGCGAGGTCGGCCGGATGCTGTCGATGATGTGCTCGTTGCCCCGATGTGCGATGTGCAGATCGCTGATCGCCCACAGAGTAGCCACGAGGATCCATCGTGCCAGAGGGCCGCGGTCAGGCGCGGACCGCACCTGCCCGACGCCACCGGCCGGAGCGGATCCGCCACACCACGGTCGCCAGCCGGACCAGCATGAACACCACCAGACCCGACCAGATCCCCGCCAGACCCCAGTCGAACACCAGCGACAGCCAGATCAACGGCAGGAAGCCGGCCAGGGCGCCGGTGAGTGTCGCCGTGCGCAGGAAGGCGGCGTCGCCACTGCCGAGGAGTACGCCGTCGAGCGCGAAGACCACCCCGGCGATCGGCAGCATGCCGACGAAGAACCACCACGGCACACCGACGGCGTCGAGGACAGCGGCGTCGGATGTGAAGATGCGCGGTATCAGCGTCGCGCCGGCCGCGAAGACGGCACCCATCGCGGTGGCGGCGACCACCGAGACCGCGGTGACACGCCGGGCGACGGAGTCGGCGGCGCCGAGCCGGCCCGCACCGAGCGCGGCCCCCACCAGCGCCTGGGCGGCGATGGCCAGCGAGTCGAGGAACAACGCCATGAACTCCCACAGCTGCAGCACCAGCTGATGAGCGGCCACCTGGGCGACACCGAAGCGCGCGGCGACCGCGGCCGCCGAGACGAAACAGACCTGGAACGACAGACTGCGCACCACCAGATCGCGCGCCATGACCAGCTGGGCGCGGATGATCGACCAGTCCGGCGCAAAGGCGCGTGTATGCGCCTCGCGGACAACCCGCACGGCGAACAACACCCCGGTCACGCCCTGTCCGATCACATTGGCCACCGCGCTGCCGTCCAGTCCCAGTCGCGGGAACGGGCCGATGCCGTGGACCAGTCCGACGACGAGCACCGCGGCAAGCGACAGGCCGACCACCACGTAGACGACCGGGCGGCGGGTGTCCTGCACTCCCCGCATCCACCCGTTGCCCGCCATCGACAGCAGGATCAGCGGGACACCGAACATCGCGATCCGCAGCCAGCCCGCCGCATCCTCGGCGACCGCGGCCGATTCCGGCGACGACGTCCCGACCAGCAGGCGCATCACCACCGGGGCGCAGGGATACGCCACGGCGACGATCAGGACGCCGACCGCGACCGCGATCCAGCTCGCCTGCACGCCTTCGACGACCGCACCGGACCGATCACCGGAACCGAATCGTCGCGCGGAGCGGGCGGTGGTGCCATAGGACAGGAAGGTCAGCTGGGTACTGACGATCGAGAGCACCAGGGTGCCCACACCGAGAGCAGCCAGCTGTTCGCCGCCCAGGCGTCCCACGACGGCCAGGTCGAGCAGAAGATACAGCGGAGGTGCGATGAGGACCGCGAGCGCCGAGACGGTGAGGGTGGCGATACGCGCGACCCCGGGAGCGTCCGCGGAATCGGACTCTCCGGTGTCGGGCTGCCGAGCGAGGTTCAGAGCGACTCCAGCAACCTGGCGACCACTTCGTCGGCGGTACCGGTGTCGCTGTAGCCCGAGGCCTGACGATGCCCGCCACCACCGTGCGCCCGCGCGATCGGGACGAGGTCGACGCTGTCCTTGGATCGCAGCGAGACCGTCCAGACGCCCGGCTCGCCTTCCTTGAACACCGCGGCCACCTCGGCCTCGCGCGCGGTCCGGATCGTGTCCACGACGCTCTCGGACTCCTCCCAGCTCATCCCGGCCAGCGCCTGCTGGTCGACGACGGCGTAGACGAGCCCCTCGCCGTTGCATGCGGCCGGCACGAGCTGTGCGGACGCCAGGACGCCCGACATCATCGAGAACCACGCGAACGGATGCGAATCGAAGAGGATGCGGCTCCACCGGCGCGCGTCGACACCGGTCTCCAACAACCGGGCCGCGACGCGGAACGACGCCGGTCGGGCCCACCGGAACGAGCCGGTGTCGGTGCTGAGTCCGGCGTATATGCAGGTGGCGATGTCGGCGTCAAGCTCGACGCCCATGTCGTCGAGGACATCGAGCACCAGTACGGCGGTGCAGTCGGCGGCCGGATCGACCAGGTCGAGGTCCCCGAAACCGGGATTCGACGCATGGTGGTCGATCACGATCGAGGTCTGCGCCGCGGTGAACGTCGAGCCGAGGGAGTCGAGCCGCTCGAGATTGGCGGCGTCGACCGCCACCACCAGCGGGTGCCCGACGACCTGCGCGGGCGAGCACAACAGCTTGCCGCCGGGTAGTCCGGCGAGCGAGGCCGGGAGCTGCTCTGCCCCCGGATAGGAGACCTCGACGTCGACGCCCCGGCGGTCGAGTGCCAGCGCCAGCGCCAGACCGCTGCCGATCGTGTCCGCATCGGGGCGGACGTGACAGCAGATGGTCACCGCGGTCGCGGAGGCCAGCGTCGCGGCGATCGCCGCGCTCGACGAACCGCTCACTCTTCGATACCGGTGGCGTCGTCGTCGGCCGAGCGGTACGGGTCCGAGTCCCCCGCCGGCTTCGCCTCGGCGGCACGCCGGGCGACGAGTTCGTCGTTCGCGCGGGCTCGGGCGACGAGCTCCTCCATCTGACGCGCGGCATCGGGCACCGTGTCGAGGACGAAACGCAGGGTCGGCGTGAAACGCACCCCGGTGCCCGCGCCCACCTTCGACCGCAGCACACCGGTCGCCTTCGCCAGACCGGCGGCCGCAGCCTCGTAATCCGGTTCGGCGTCGATGGATTCGCCCATCACGGTGTAGTAGATCGTCGCGTCGTGGAGATCGTTGGTCACCCGGGCGTCGGTGACCGTCACATGTGTCAGGCGCGGATCCTTGATCTCGTGCGCGATCGCCGACGCGACGATCGTCGAGATCCGCTTCGCCATGCGCTGCGCCCGTGCTGGATCAGCCATTCCAGGACTCCTTCCATAGCGCTGCGTGCGCGCCGACCGGAATCCGGTCGGCGCGCACCACAGCTGTCGAGATGTCGTACGAGTTCGGTCGCTGCCGCGATCAGTCGCGCGGCTTCTCCCGCAGCTCGTAGGTCTCGATCACGTCGTCCACCTTGATGTCCGAGTAGGTCAGCGTGAGACCACATTCGTAGCCTTCGCGAACCTCGGTGGCATCGTCCTTCTCGCGCTTGAGCGAGGACACGGTGAGGTTCTCGGCGACCACCACGTTGTCGCGCAGCAGGCGGGCCTTGGCGTTACGCCGCATGACGCCCGACTGCACGAGACAACCGGCGATGTTGCCGACCTTCGACGACTTGAAGATCGCGCGGATCTCGGCGCGGCCGAGCTCCACCTCTTCGTAGATCGGCTTGAGCATGCCCTTGAGCGCGCTCTCGATCTCGTCGATGGCCTGGTAGATCACCGAGTAGTACCGGATGTCGACGCCCTCGCGGTTGGCCAGCTCGGTGGCCTTGCCCTCCGCACGGACGTTGAAGCCGATGATGATCGCATCCGAGGCCGCCGCCAGGTTGACGTTGGTCTCGGTGACGCCACCGACACCGCGGTCGATGATGCGCAGCGAGACCTCGTCGCCCATCTCGATGTTCAGCAAGGCCTCTTCGAGGGCCTCGACCGTACCCGAGTTGTCACCCTTGAGGATGAGGTTGAGCTGGCTCGTCTCCTTGAGCGCCGAATCCAGGTCTTCCAGGCTGATCCGCTTGCGGCTGCGTGCGGCCAGCGCGTTGCGCTTGCGTGCGTTGCGCCGGTCGGCGATCTGCCGGGCGATGCGGTCCTCCTCGACCACGAGCAGGTTGTCGCCTGCGCCGGGGACCGAGGTGAAACCGATGACCTGGACCGGACGCGACGGCAGCGCCTCGGGGACGTCCTCGCCGTGTTCGTCGACCATGCGACGAACACGTCCGTAGGCGTCACCGGCGACGATCGAGTCGCCGACCTTCAGCGTGCCGCGCTGGACCAGCACGGTCGCCACCGGGCCACGGCCGCGGTCGAGATGCGCCTCGATGGCGACACCCTGGGCGTCCATGTCCGGGTTGGCACGCAGATCGAGTGACGCGTCCGCGGTGAGCAGGACGGCCTCGAGCAGCGCGTCGATGTTCTCGCCCTGCTTGGCCGAGATGTCGACGAACATGGCGTCGCCGCCGTACTCCTCGGGGATCAGACCGTATTCGGTCAGCTGCCCGCGGATCTTCTGCGGATCGGCGCCTTCCTTGTCGATCTTGTTCACCGCGACCACGATCGGCACGTCGGCCGCCTGGGCGTGGTTGACCGCCTCCACCGTCTGCGGCATGACGCCGTCGTCGGCTGCGACCACGAGGATCGCGATGTCGGTCGCCTTGGCACCGCGGGCACGCATGGCGGTGAACGCCTCGTGACCCGGGGTGTCGATGAAGGTGATCAGGCGATCCTCACCGTTGAGGTGGGTGTTCACCTGGTAGGCACCGATGTGCTGCGTGATGCCGCCGGCCTCGCCCTCACGGACGTTGGCCTTACGGATCGTGTCGAGCAGTCGGGTCTTACCGTGATCGACGTGGCCCATGACGGTGACCACCGGGGGACGCTGTTCGAGGTCTTCCTCGCCGCCCTCGTCCTCGCCGTAGGTGAGGTCGAAGCTGTCGAGGAGCTCACGATCCTCGTCCTCGGGGCTGACCACCTGGACGCGGTAGTTCATCTCCGAGCCGAGCAGCTCCAGCGTCTCGTCGTTGACCGACTCGGTCGCCGTGACCATCTCACCGAGGTTGAACAGCGCCTGGACCAGCGATGCCGGGTTGGCGTCGATCTTGTCGGCGAAGTCCGAGAGCGACGCGCCGCGGGCGAGGCGGATGACCTCACCGTTGCCGCGCGGCAGCCGGACGCCACCGACGGCCGGCGCCTGCATGTTCTCGTACTCGGCGCGTTTCGCCCGCTTCGACTTGCGACCGCGACGAGGTGCGCCACCGGGACGACCGAAGGCGCCTGCTGCGCCGCCGCGTCCACGGCCGCCACCGCCACCGCCGCCGGGACGACCGCGGAAGCCGCCACCGGGAGGACCTCCCGGTGCGCCGGTTCCGCCGCCACCACCGCGGTAGCCGCCACCGCCGCCGGGGCCACCACGGCCTCCGCCGGCACCGCCACGACCACCCGGGCGGGCGTCAGGACGGGCCGCGCGAGACGGCATGGCGCCGGGACTCGGACGCGGGGGCATGTTGCCGGGATTGGGACGGGGACCGCCCTGGCCGGGAGCGGGACGACCGCCACCGGGACGGGGACCACCTTGACCGGACGGGCCGGGACGACCACCACCGGGACGCGGACCACCCTGTCCCGGACCGGGACGGGCAGCCGGACGCGGCGCGGGAGCCGGTGCCGACGAATACGGGTTGTTGCCCACCCGCGGCGTGCGCGGACCCGGCTTCGGGCCGGGACGCGGACCCGGGGTCGACGCCGGGGCAGACGGTGCTGCCGACGCGGCCGGGGCCTGCGGGGCGGGTGCCGCCGGGGCGGGCTGCGGGCTGGGACGTTCCGCCGCAGGGGCGGCGGGTGCCGGTGCCGGGGTCTCCACCGGTGCGGGAGCCGGCTTGGGGGCGCCCGGCTTCGGGCCGCTGGTACGGGGACCGGGGCTCGGGCGATCGGCGGCGGGCGCCGCCGGGGTTGCGGATGCACCGGGCTTCGGTGCGTTGGTGCCGCCGGACGGCTTGGGTCCGGGCTTGGCACCCTGGCGCGGGCCGGGCGCCGCGGACTTGGAGTCCTTGGCCGCCCCGTCCTTGCCGGGGAACGATTCACGCAGTCGACGGGCCACGGGGGCCTCTACCGTCGACGACGCCGATTTGACGAACTCGCCTTGCTCCTTCAGACGCTCGAGCACCTGCTTGCTCGTGACGCCGAGCTCTTTGGCCAGTTCGTGCACGCGGGCTTTGCCTGCCACTGCTCTCCTCACTTGGAGGCCAAGCGGCTCACCCGCTACGGCCTCGATTTATGTCCGGTACATGCTCATCGTGACTTCACGGTGTGCTCATGTCTTCTGCTACCTGTTCCGGCTCCGGGGAGCCTTCCTCTGGTGGGTGATCGCGCCGAGCTGTTCGGTGAGATCGTCCGGGTCCACGGTCAGACCGGGGGTCCGGAGTGCCGTGGCGAAGGCCCGGCGTCGCGTCGCGGTGGAGATGCACTCCGCCCGCACGTGCAGCCACGCGCCTCGCCCCGGCATGGTCTTCGCGGGATCGACCACGACTGTCGGGGTGTCACCGCGCAACTGCGCGACCACACGGACCAACTCGTCGGCCTCTGCCCGCTGCCGACAACCGATGCACATCCGGACGGGTGTGCCACCGGTCGGCGACCTGGGGGCGGATCGCTGAACCATCGATCAGTCTAGCGCGAGCGGGCGGGCCGAGGACAATCGGCCGCTGCGCGCGTCATTCCGACCCGGCCTCGGGGGCCGGCGCGGCGTCGGACCGGATGTCGATCCGCCACCCGGTCAGCCGGGCGGCGAGCCGGGCGTTCTGGCCCTCCTTGCCGATCGCCAGCGAGAGCTGGTAATCCGGCACGACGACCCGTGCGGCCTTGAGCTCGGCGTCGACGACCGTCACCGACACAACCTTCGCGGGCGACAGCGCATTCCCGACGAAGGCCGCCGGGTCGGAGTCGAAGTCGATGATGTCGATCTTCTCGCCGGCGAGCTCGCTCATCACGTTGCGCACGCGCTGGCCCATCGGCCCGATGCAGGCGCCCTTCGCGTTGAGACCGGAGACCCCGGTGTGCACGGCGATCTTCGACCGGTGGCCTGCCTCGCGCGCCACGGCGACGATCTCGACACTCCCGTCCTCGATCTCGGGCACCTCGAGCGAGAACAGCTTGCGCACCAGGTTCGGGTGGGTCCGCGACAGGGTGATCTGCGGCCCGCGTGCTCCGCGGCTGACACCGACGACGTAGCACTTGATCCGGTCGCCGTGGGTGTAGACCTCGCCGGGCACCTGTTCGGCGGGCGGGATGATCCCCTCGGTGGAGTTGGCGTCGCTGCCGATCTGGACGACGACCATCCCGCGGGCGTTGGCACGCGAGTCCTGCTGCACGACGCCGCCGACGATCTCACCCTCGTGGGCGACCAGGTCGCCGAAGTTCTTCTCGTTCTCCGCGTCGCGAAGACGCTGGAGGATGACCTGCCGCGCGGTGGTCGCCGCGATGCGGCCGAACCCCTCGGGTGTGTCGTCCCACTCGTGGACGACGTTCCCGTCCTGATCGACCTCCTGCGCCATCACACGCACGGCACCGGTCTTGCGGTTGACGTCGACGCGGGCGTGCGGGGCGAATCCGTCGGTGTGCCGGTAGGCGGTCAGCAACGCGGTCTCGATGGCGGTGATGACGGTCTCGATCGAGATGCCCTTGTCGGCTTCGATCATGCGCAGGGCGGCGATGTCGATGTTCATGTCGTCGGTCTCCTATTCACTTGTCGTGTTCATTTGTCGTGTTCATTTGTGGTGTTCAGCGGCCGCGCCGCGGCGGGCGCGCGGCGGAGCTCGATCTCGTCCGGTTCCAGTCCGCAGAGTTCCAGTTCGCGGACGCTCGGCTGGGAGAAGTCCACCTGCACCACGGCCTTGGTCACGGACTCGAGGTCGACGGACTCGACCGCGATCCGCCCCTTGTGGTTCACCACCACCTCGACAGCCGGCGCCGGATCGTCGCGCAGCCTGCCGATGCGGCCGGTGACGGTGCGCGCCTCCGATGACGGGTCCCCGTCGATCTCGATGACCACCCGGCGACCGGTGTTGCGGCGCCAGTGCCGGGGCAGGGTCAGGGGGCTCTCGACGCCGCGCGAGGTCACCTCGAGCACGTACGCGAGATCGGCGAATGCGGGAGTGGCGTCGAGGAGGTCGGAGATCTCGGCGCTGAGCCCGGCGAGGACGTCGAGGTCGCCACCGCCGTCGCGGTCAACCACGATCGACAGTTCCTCCTGGCCGTCGCGAGTGCGCACCGTGACGTCCTCGAGGTCGAATCCCCGTTCGGCGACAAGCTTTTGGACGAGTTCGCTCACGTGCGTCGGGCTGATCGGCATGCCACTCCCCTCGTCTTCAGTTGTCGGGCCGTGCCGGGTGTCGCACGACGTTGCTCCGAACATCGTAGTGGATCGATCGGGCGGAGAACTGCTGGCATGATGTCCCGGGTGAGCATGCCCCCGATCGAGCGACGGACCGTGCGGCACCCGATCGACAGGCGCACCGCGTTGCGGGCCGGACTCCTCGCGGGCGCCGCCGTCGTCGGTGCCGGGGCGGCCGGCGTCGGACTGACCGGTTGCGAGTCGTCACCCTCCGCGGAGACACTCCTCGCCGAAACCCTCGTGCCCCTGGTGCGGTCGGCGAACGCCGACGAGAGCACCGCGCGCGCCCTGGTCGCCGTCGAGCCCGCCTACGCGACCGCTCTCTCGGTCGTGGCCGACCAACGCGCCCAGCACGCACGCGCACTCCGCGAAGAGATCATCCGGCTCGACCAGGACGTCGCCGCGACCCTCGATCGTCCGGTCACCTCGGCCACCGCCTCGACCTCGGCGGCGGGCGTCCCGTCGGCCCCGCCGTCACTGGCGCGATTGCGCGCCGATCTCGACGCCGCGGCCGGGCAGGCCCGCGCGGTCGCGCTCTCCGCCGGCGGGTACGCCTCCGGGCTGACGGGTTCCGTCGCCGCCGCGGTCGCATCGATGCGACAGGTGCAACTGGCATGACCTCACCACTGAACACACCGGCGCCGAACTCCGCGGTGCAGCAAGCGGATCCCGACGATCCGCTCGCCGTCGCCGCCGAGGCGGAGAACGCCGCCGTCTTCACCTACGGCGTCATCACCGCCTTCGTCGCCGCATCGCGCCGACGCACCGTCGCCGACTACGCGGACGCGCACCGGGCCCGCCGCGACGAGATCGAGCGGGCGATCGAGGCGGCGGGGAACATGCCACCGCTGGCCGCCGCCGGCTACACACTCGGCGTCGAGGTCACCGACCCGACCACCGCGGCCCGCGCGGCACTCGGCGCCGAGATCGACTGCACGGTGGCCTATCGCGCCCTGCTCGAGCAGGCCGACGACGAGACCGGACGCCGGATCGGCGTCGACGGGCTCTCGGAGAGCGCCGTGCGCGCCGCCCGGTGGCGGGTGGTCCTCCAGGAGAGCCCGGTCACGGTGGCGTTCCCGGGGTCTCCCGCGAACGGGTAGCCGGGCAGACCCGAACGAACAGGTGCGCCTGATCGATCAGGCGCGGGCGGCCCCCACCACCGCGTCGACCGCGGCGTCGACGGCGACCTCGGTGGCCTCACCGGTGAACCGGTCCCGGATCTCGATGGTGCCGTTGGCATATCCGCGGCCGACGACCACGACGGTCGGCATGCCGAGGAGTTCGGCGTCCTTGAACTTCACCCCGGGCGACGCCTTCCGGTCGTCGAGGAGTACTTCGAGACCGGCCGCGTCGAGGTCGGCGGCGAGCTGCTCGGCACCCGCGACGGCGGCGGCGTCCTTGTTGGCGATGACGAGGTGAACGGCGAACGGCGCCACCGACTTCGGCCAGCGCAGCCCTTTGTCGTCGTGGGACTGCTCGGCGATGACCGCGACCAGGCGCGACACCCCGACACCGTAGGAACCCTGCGTGAGGCGCACCGGCTTGCCGCTCTCGCCGAGGACGTCCACCTCGAAGGCGTCGGTGTACTTCCGGCCGAGCTGGAAGATGTGCCCGATCTCGATGCCCTTGGCGCTCACCAGCGGTCCGGCCCCGTCCGGCGACGGATCGCCGTCCCGGACCTCGGCCGCCTCGACCGTTCCGTCAGGGGTGAAGTCGCGCCCCGCGACGAGCCCGACATAGTGCCGGCCCGGCTGATCCGCGCCGGTGATCCAGGAGGTCCCATCGACCACGCGCGGATCCACGAGGTAACGGATTCCGTTCTCGGCCAGCGCCTTCGGACCGATGTACCCCTTGACCAGGAACGGGTTCGCGGCGAAGTCGGCGTCGGTGAGCAACTCGACCTCGGCGGGCTCGACGGAGGCCTCGAGTCGCTTGAAGTCGACTTCGCGGTCGCCCGGGACGCCGATGCCGGTGACCTCCCACTCCCCGCCCGGTGCACGGAGTTTGACCAGGACGTTCTTGAGTGTGTCGGCTCCGCTGTACTGGCCGTCGAGCGTCGCGTTCGCCCACTCGACCAGGGTGTCGATCGTCGGGGTGCCGGGCGTGTCGTGGACGACCGCCTCGGGCAGGTCGTCGAAGGGCAGCGGATCGGGGGCACGGGTCACGACCGCCTCGACGTTGGCGGCGTATCCCGACTCCACGCAGCGCACGAACGTGTCCTCGCCGACCGCGGATTCGGCCAGGAACTCCTCGGAGGCACTGCCGCCCATGGCGCCGGACGTGGCGGCGACGATCACGTACTCGATCCGCAACCGCTCGAAGATCTTCTGATACGCCTCGCGGTGCGCGTTGTAGGCGGTCTTGAGCCCGTCGTCGTCGAGGTCGAAGGAGTAGGCGTCCTTCATCACGAACTCACGGCCACGGAGGATGCCCGCGCGGGGGCGCTCCTCGTCGCGGTACTTGGTCTGGATCTGGTACAGGATGACCGGCATGTCCTTGTAGGACGAGTACTCCCCCTTGACCAGGGTCGCGAACAGCTCCTCGTGGGTCGGTCCGAGGAGCATGTCGGCGCCCTTGCGGTCCTTGAGGCGGAAGAGCGCGTCCCCGTACTCGGTCCAGCGGTTGGTGGTGTCGTAGGGCTCCCGCGGCAGCAGGGCCGGCAAGAGGATCTCCTGACCGCCGATGGCGTTCATCTCTTCGCGGACGACGTTCTCGATCGCCTTGAGCACCCGCAGACCCAGTGGCAGCCACGAGTACACACCGGGCGCGACCCGGCGGATGTAGCCGGCTCTGACCAGGAGCTTGTGGCTGGGGACCTCGGCGTCGGCGGGGTCGTCGCGCAGGGTCCGCAGGAACAGGGTCGACATGCGTGTGATCACGACCAACCAGCTTAGTTATGGTGTTGCGGTGCTCGTCATCCTGCCTCCCTCAGAGACGAAATCCGACGGCGGCCGCGGGGCTCCCCTGGATCTCGACACGCTGTCCTTTCCGGAGCTGAACCCGATCCGCAAACAGCTCGCCGAGGCCCTCGTCGCACTGGCCGCCGATCTCGACGCCAGTCGTACCGCCCTCGGGCTCGGCGCGACCCAGCTCGACGAGGTCGACCGCAACGCCGAACTCTGGCTGTCCCCGACCCGGCCGGCGCTCGAGCGCTACACCGGCGTCCTCTACGACGCCCTCGACCATCGGTCGCTCACCCGGGCGGGCAAGACGAAGGCGGCCGACCGGCTGGCGATCGGTTCGGCGCTGTTCGGCGTGGTACGAGCACCCGATCCGATCCCCGCTTACCGGCTCTCCGGCGGCTCCAAGCTGCCCGGCCTGCCGACCCTGGCGTCGCTGTGGAAGCCGGATCTGTCCCCCGCACTCGACGCCGTCGACGACTTCGTCGTGGATCTGCGGTCGGGTGTCTACCACCAGCTCGGGCCGGTACGGGGTGCGGTGACGGCGACCGTCATGACCGAACAACCGGACGGCTCGCGCAAGGTGGTCAGCCACTTCAACAAGCACTACAAGGGCCTGATGGCTCGTGAGCTGGTCCGTACGCGACGCACCGTGCGCGACATCGACGGTGTGGCCGCGGTCCTCGCCGATGCCGGGCAGCGGGTCGAGATCGAGGCGCCCGACCGGATCGTCGTGCTGACCGACTGACCCGGCCCCGGGACGTGCGTCGCTACTGCGCGTCGAACTCGAACAGGGTCGCGCCACCGGGCTCCACGGTCTGCAGGACGGTCGCCCGACGCGGCGTCACACGGTAGACCCACCACGGCGGCGGGCCGGCCGACGGCGCGCTGAAGTCCGCGGTCAGGGCGATACCGGACTCGTCGACGCGGCACGGCCACCCGTCGTTCGCCCACAGCTCGGCGAGTTCGGCGACGACGCCGGGTTCGGTGACCCGTCGCGCGTCACCCTCGACGACGAGATCGGCCACGTCGAGCGCCACCGACAGGGTGCAGCGCGGGTCGCGGGCGAGGTTGTTCGCCTTCCGGGTCGTCGGACCGGTCTCGAGCCACAGCGCCCCTTGGTGCCACAGCGCCCCGATGCCGGTGACGTGCGGGCTGCCGTCGGAGTTGATCGTGGCGATCCACCACGTGTGCCGGCCGGGGCCGCCGGTGCCGGGTGCCTGGGACACCCCGGCCGCAAGGCGCGCCGCGACGGGCTGCCAGTCGAGGGTGTCGATGTCGTAGAGCTCAGCGAGATTCTTGGCGTCCATGAAGGGACCGACCGTGCTCCCGCCGACAACTCATCGCTGGGTGTCGGGCCCCGGGGTGCGCGTCTCGGCGTCGACCCCTGCGTCGGCGGCTTCCTGCGCGGCCTGCCCCTCGGCGACCTGCTCGGGCGTGAACCGCATGAACAGCACGACGATCGCGGCCAGGACGGCGATCCCGGCGCAGGCGGCGAAGGCCAGACCGTAGCCCTCGGCCTGCGCCGCGAGCTGTGTGGAATTCATCGTCTCCACCGGCGCGGTCGTGCCACCCTTCGACAGCGCGCGCGAGGTGACCATCGCGCCGACGACGACCAGGCCGACGGCCCCGCCGAGGTTCTGCGCGACCTGTGCCAGTGCCGTCAGGGGGCCGATCTCGGTGGTGCCCACCCCGGCCACCACGGACAGGGTCAGCGGGATGACCGCCAGACCCACACCGAAGCCGATGACGACGACCGGGATGAAGATGCTCGGGAAATAGTCCGGCGAGTCGGTCGCGATCGACGATGCGTACAGACAGCCGACGAGGATCACCGCGCCGCCGACCAGGACGAGCCATCGCGGCTGGATCATCAGCGCCAGCTTCGACGCGATCGCCGCGGCGATGCCCAGTCCGAACGCGAAGGGCACGACGGCGAGCCCGCTCTGGATCGGCGAATACTGCAGGATGCCCTGCAGATACAGCGAGATGAAGACCGCCATGCACATCATGATCATGCTGGCCAGCAGAATCGCGAGCAGCGCCGCGACGCGGGAGCTGTTGTCGAAGAGCGAGAACGGCAGCAGCGGGTTCCGGGCGCGGCGTTCGACCACGATGAACGCGGCCAGGGCGAGGCCGCCGAGGATGAACGAGCCGACCACGACCGGCGCCGTCCAGCCGTTGGGCCCTTCGTTCACCGCGAGCACGAGCAGGGTGCAGCCGAGCGTGCCGAGGACCGCGCCGGGCACGTCGAGGGGCAGTCGTTCACCCTGGGATTCCCGCAGCGCGACAAATGCTCCGACGACGACGATCAACCCGATCGGCACGTTGATCAGGAAGACCAGTCGCCACGACAGCTCGGTCAGCACACCGCCGAGGATCAGCCCCGCCACCGACCCCACCCCGGTCATGGCCGCGTAGACGGCGAAGGCCTGGCTGCGCGGTTTGCCGGGTGCGAAGGTGGTCGCGACCAGGGCCATCGCGGTCGGCGCCGCGATGGCCGCCGACGCACCCTGGAGGGCTCGCCCGGCGAGCAGGCTGGCCTCGTTCCAGGCCAGGCCACAGAGCAGCGACGTGAGCGTGAAGGCGACGACACCGACGATGAACATCCGCTTGCGGCCGAAGGTGTCGCCGAGCCGGCCGCCGAGGAGCATGAGCCCGCCGAACGCCAGCACGTAGCTGCTGATCACCCAGTTGGCACTCGACTCCGACAGCGAGAGGGCGTCGCGGATACTCGGCAGGGCGAGCGCGGCGACGGTGCCGTCGAGCACGACGAGCAGCTGCATCCCGGACAGCACCAGGATCGGCAAACCGAAGACCGGACGGAACTGCGCGGTATCCACCGTTCCAGTGTTCACGGTTCCGGTGTGCGCAGATCCGGGAGTCGACATAGAGAACGACCGTACCGGCCGATGGCAGGCACATGCCAATCCCCATTGATTCGGTCGGGCTCGGATTCGGTCAGGCCCGGATTCCGTCAGGCTCTCCCTCGGTGAACGCGGCCACGTCACCGATGACCACGATCGCGGGCGGCCGCAGTCCCTCGGCGTCGGCCACCTCGCCGGCGTGGGCGAGGTCGGTGCGCAGCAGCCGCTGCGTCGGCAGCGATCCGTTCTCGATCATCGCGACCGGGGTGTCGGGTCGCCGGCCGCCGTCGAGCAGTGCCCGGGCGAAGACCTCGACGCGTTCGACGGCCATCATCAGGACGAGGGTGCCGCGCAGCTTGCCCATCGCCGACCAGTCGATCAGCGAGTCCGGGTGGCCGGGTGGCACGTGACCCGAGGCGATGACGATCTCGTGCGTGACCCCGCGGTGCGTGACCGGGATCCCCGCGGATGCCGGCGCGGCGATCGAGCTGCTGATGCCCGGGACGACCGTCACCGGGACACCGGCGGCCACGCAGGCCTGGAGTTCTTCGAAGCCCCGCCCGTAGACATAGGGGTCTCCCCCCTTGAGACGGACGACGAACTTGCCCGCCTTCGCCTTCTCGACCAGGACGTCGTTGATGGCCTCCTGCTTCATCGCACGGCCGTACGGCACCTTGGCGGCGTCGATGATCTCGACCTGCGGGCCGAGCTCGGCGAGCAGCTCGGGGGGCGCGAGCCGGTCGGCGACCACCACATCGGCCTCGGCGAGGAGCCGCTGACCACGGACGGTGATGAGGTCGGGATCACCCGGTCCGCCACCGACGAGGGCCACGCCCGCGGCATGCGGGGCGGCGTCGTCGACGCTCAGTGAACCGTCGGCCAGCGCGCGGCTGATCGCGGCGCGCAACGCTGCCGACAGCTTGTGGTCGCCACCGGCGAGGACCCCGAACTGCACGTCGCGGTGGCGGCCGGACGCCGGCGTGACCGCGGTGCCGTGTCGGGCGTCGTCGGCGCGCACGCAGAACGTGTGCCTGCGCTCGGCCTCGGCGACCACCGCCTCGTTGACGGCGGGGTCGTCGGTGCAGGCCATCGCGTACCAGGCGCCCTCCAGATCCCCGTCGACGTAGCGACGCTGGGTGACGCTGATACCGGGGAACGACTCGACGGCGGGCGTCGGGTCGAGTGCGACGACGTGGACGTCGGCGCCCGCCGCCACGAGGTTGGGCAGACGTCGCTGGGCGACGGACCCACCACCCACCACGACGACCCTGCGTCCGCGGAGGTCGAGGCCGACCAGGTAGTGCCCCTCTCCGGAGGGGAAGGCGTCGGGCCCGGGAACGTGCGGGGGCCCCGGGACATTCGACGAGGCGGAGTCAGGCTCGGACATGGGAGCTGACACTACCGGGACCGCTGATCCACAGCGGCGTCGGTTGATCCGCAGCGGCGTCGGTCACCGTCTCCGCTGCTCGCGTGCGCGCTGCCGTTCCAGGGCGCGTTCGCGCGACTCCTCGAACTTGCGCACCTTCACATCCATCTGTTCCAGGAAGTCCGCGAGGAGTTCGCGGTAGTACTCACCGATGGGCCCGAAGTCGTCGCGTTCGAAGATGCGCCACTTCCGCAGGACCGGCATGACGACATCGGACATGTGTTGCGGCAGATCGTAGATACCGCCCTTGGCGATCAGCACGGCGTTGCGCCGGAAGTTCGGCATCGTCGCGCCGGGCATCTGGAAGTTGGTCACGATCGCGTGGATGGCGGCCATGGTCTGGTCGGGGACGAGGTCGAGCGCGCCGGCAACGATGTTGCGGTAGAAGAGCATGTGCAGGTTCTCGTCGGCCGCGACACGTTGCAGCATCCGGTCGGCGATCGGGTCGCCGCACGCCTTTCCGGTGTTGCGGTGCGACACCCGGGTGGCGAGCTCCTGGAAACTCACGTAGGCGACCGCGAACAGCATGTCGAAGCTGTGGTCGCGCTGGCCGTCGTCGTCGGGCAACGGGTTGAATCCGGACGTCATGTGCGCCATCCGGATCTCTTCGAGCTCGACCGGGTCGACGCCACGGGTCACCACCAGGTAGTCCCGCATGACGATCGAGTGCCGGTTCTCCTCGGCGGTCCAGCGGCCCACCCACCAGCCCCAGGCGTCGTCGAGGGTGAAGTTGTCGGCGATCACCCGGTGATAGGACGGCAGGTTGTCCTCGGTGAGCAGGTTGGTGATCATCGCGGCCTTGGCGACCTCGGAGAGCCGGGATTGCGAGGGATCCCAGTCGTGTCCGCCCAGTGCCGCGAAGTTGCGGCCGTCGTCCCAGGGCACGTAGTCGTGGGGGTGCCAGTCCCGGGTCATCTTCATGTGGCGCTCGACCTCGGTCTCGCACACCGGCAGCAGTTCGCGCAGCAGGTCCGAGCCGGTCATGCCGGGGTTGCCGAGGTCGGCGTCGGGGGGTCCGATGAGGGTTGTCACGTGCTCTCCTGGTCGGGGCTGGGGTCGTACCGTTTCACTCTGCGCGACGGGGCGGGTGGTGCTCGTGAGGCAAAAGTCCCGCCTGCATGGGGTCCGACGTCGCGAGTTGGCGACCCGTCGGATCCGGTACTTTCAGACCCATGGCCCCTGTCACGACGGATTCGCCCACCACCGGTCCGAGCCCGTCCCCGGTTCGTGCCTACCTCGTCGACGACCACGAACTCGTCCGGCGTGGCCTGCGCGACCTACTCGGGACCGCCGACGACATCGAGGTGGTGGGCGAGGCCGCGTCGGTCGGCGAGGCCCTCGTCGGCATCCTGGCGACCAAACCCGACGTCGCCGTCCTCGACGTCCGGCTGCCCGACGGCAACGGCGTCGAACTGTGCCGGGACGTGCGCGCCGCCGAACCCGGGATCAAGTGCCTGATGCTGACGAGCTACGCCGATGACGATGCGCTGCTCGCCGCGGTCCTCGCCGGCGCCTCGGGATTCGTCCTCAAGCAGATCCTGGGCCACAACCTGGTCGCCGCGGTCCGGACCGTCGGACGTGGTGGGTCACTGCTCGACGACCGGTCCACGGCCGCACTGCTGGCCAAGCTGCGCGACGGCAAGCAGACCGAGAAGGACCCGCTCGCCGAGCTGACCCATCAGGAGCGCGAGGTGTTCGCCCTCATCGGCGAGGGTCTGACCAATCGGCAGATCGCCGAGCGGATGTTCTTGGCGGAGAAGACGATCAAGAACTACGTGTCCCGCATCCTGGGCAAGCTGGACATGCAGCGACGCACCCAGGTCGCGGTGATGGCGACCAGACTCCGCGACGGCAGGGCCTGAGCTATCCGAGGAGGGGCACCGACCAGGTGAGCGTCGTCCCGCCCCTGCGCGTGAGGACGCTGAACGTCCCGTCGCAGTCCTCGGCCCGCCGGGTCAGGTTCTCCAGTCCGCGGTAGGTGACGTCGGCACCGATGCCGATGCCGTCGTCGCTGATCTCGACCGTCAGCACGTCGTCGGCGGTCACCGAGACGGCGATGCGCTCGGCCCGCGCGTGCCGGAGGGCGTTGCTCAATCCCTCCCGCAGGACCGCGTCGATATGCGGTCCGAGCGCGTCCGGCACCACTGTGTCGACCGGGCCGTCGAACTCCACGCTCGGCGAGATCGACGCGTGCCCGGACAGTTCGGAGACGATGTCGATCACCCGCCGTCGCAGCGTCGGGTCGGCATCGGGTCCATAGGCCGTCTGCAGATCGAAGATCGAGGTGCGGATCTGCGCGATCGTGCGGTCCAGGTCGGTCATGATCTGCTCGAGGCGCGCTGTGGCGGCGGCGGGATCGGTGGTCCCGGCGAGCAGCGTCTGCACCGACATGCCGACCGCGAAGAGTCGCTGTATCACGTGATCGTGCAGGTCTCGGGCGATCCGGTGCCGATCCTCGAGCACCTCGAGATCGCGGGCGATCTGCTGCTGTTCGGCGTAGACCACCGCCAGCGAGGCGACCTCGGCCACACCGGCGAGACCGGCGATCTCCTCGTCATCCCAGTACGGGCGATTGCGGTGGGTGATCAGCATCCAGCCGAACGCGCCCGACGCGCGTTGCAGTGGCTGCACCGAGGTCCAGCGGGCGCCACGCCGGATGAGCGACTCCGCGATCTGCCCGGAGCGCTGCACCCGTAGAGACGTGGCATCCGGCGCGATGAAGGTGTCGACCTCCACCGGCTCCCCGGTGTGACCGCGCAGTTCCACCTCCCCGGCCAGCTCGGTGAACAGGTAGACATCGACGGCGCCGACCAGGTCGGCGACATCCGCGCACATGCGGGACATGGTGTCCGACAGTGCGATTCCGGCTAATGGCTCCGACCCACGCCGGGCGAGGACCTGCATCCAGCGATGCCGCGTGCGGGCCCGCTCGAAGAGGCCCGCGTTGTCGACGGCGATACCGGCGGCGACCGCGAGTACCGCGACAACGGTCTCGTCGACCTCGGAGAAGTCCTCCGCGGACCGCTTCTCGGTCAGGTAGAGACTGCCGAAGACCTCCCCGCGCACCATGATCGGTGCGCCGAGGAACGTGTGCATGGGCGGGTGGTTGGCCGGGAAGCCGACCGAGGTCGGGTGCGCGCCGAGGTCGTGGATGCGGTGCAGGCGGGGGTCGTCGATGAGCAGCCCCAGTACCCCGCGTCCGACCGGCAGATGTCCCATGGTCGCCCGCTGGGCGTCGGTGATCCCGATGTGCACGAACTCACTCAGTCCGCCATCGGGACCGCGCACGCCGAGGGCGCCGTACTGGGCGTCCACCAGACCGGCCGCGACCTCGACGATGCGCTGCAGCGCCCGGTCGAGCTCGACACCCTGACCGACGACGAGGACCGCCTCCAGCAGTTCCCGCAGCAACGCCGGGTCGTCGGCACCGTGGTCGGCGAGCGCGTCGAGGGTCTCGCGGAGCCGGTGGTCGAGCATCACGACGCCCCGGCGGTGTCACCGGCCCGGTCGGAGGACAGTGCCGGCGCCACCTCGGCGGCCCGGGACACGAAGCGGCACAGCGCCTCCGGGATCGAGGCCGGATGCAGATGCAGATACGAGGCGTGCACCGACGCCGTCGTGACCCCGTGCCTCGATGCCCGGCCCGAGGCATCCCGCCACGCCCAGGCGGGTGCGTGCGCGCCGTCGCCCACCCCGCTGCGGTGGAACTCGTGGCCCGTCACGCGTTCGCCGGTCCGGAAGAGGACCGAGTCGCTCACGGCGACGGCGTCGCGATAGCCGAGGGTCAGGGTGGGGCCGAAGTGTCCGGGGATGTCGAGGACGCCGCTCATCGGGTGCCCGTCCAGCTGAGCGCACAGGTACAGCAGGCCCGCGCATTCGGCGTGGATCGGACGACCCGCCGCGGCATGCGCACGGAGGTCGGCGCGCAGGAGTTCGTTGGCGGCCAGCGCCTCGGCGTGTTCCTCCGGGAAGCCACCGCCGATCACGACGCCGCCCGCATCCGCGGGCAGCCGATCGACGAGCGGGTCGAACACGACGACGCGCGCACCGGCGGCAGTCAGCATCTCGGCGTGCTCGGCGTAGCCGAAGGTGAACGCCGCGCCCCCGGCGACGGCGATGACCGGCGACTCGGTCGTCGCGGTCCGGCGATGGGGCGCAACGGCTTCCGACGCCGACCACGCCGTCGCATCGGGCACCGATCGTGCGCGGGCGGCGGCCACGATGGCCGGCAGGTCGAGGGCGCCGCGTAGGTGTGCGGTCATCGCGTCCACCGCCGCGACCGCGTCGGCATTGCGTTCGGCAGCCGGGATCAGACCCAGGTGGCGGGAGGGCACCGTCAGCGACGGGTGACGACGCAGCACGCCGAGAACCGGCAGTCCGACCCGGGCGGCGGCCTGTCTCAGCACCATCTCGTGACGGGGCGAACCGACCCGGTTGAGGATGACGCCCGCGATCGACACCGAGGGGTCATAGGACAGGAATCCGTGCAGCACCGCGGCCAGTGACTGGCTGTGCCCGGCGGCGTCGACGACGAGGATCACCGGCGCGCCGATGATCGACGCGACGTGCGCGGTGGAACCCACGCCGAGGGACCCGGCCCCGACGCCGCCGTCGTCGGAGCTGCCGTTGTCGTGGTCGACGATGCGACCGTCGAACAGGCCCATCACGCCCTCGACGACCGCGATGTCCGCACCCGCCGCGCCATGGGCGAACAGCGGCGCGATGCGTTCGGCGCCCACCAGATTCGGGTCGAGGTTGCGCCCGGGACGTCCCGCGGCCACCGCGTGGTAGCCGGGATCGATGTAGTCGGGACCGACCTTGAACGGGGCCACCCGGTGCCCGGCTGCCCGCAGTGCACCGATGAGGCCGGTGGTCACGGTCGTCTTGCCGCTACCGGACGACGGTGCGGCGATCACGACGGCCGGCGTCGAACCGCCGGCGGAGCTCACCATTCGATCCCCTTCTGCCCCTTGCGGCCGGCGTCCATCGGGTGGGCGATCTTGCGCATCTCGGTGACGAGATCGGCGGCGTCGACGAGTTCGGCCGGCGCACGCCGGCCGGTGATCACCACGTGCTGGCGTCCGGGGCGCCGCGCGAGGGTCTCGACGACCTCGGCGGTGTCGACCCATCCCCAGTGCAGCGGGTAGGTGAACTCGTCGAGGACGTAGAAGTCGTGCTCGCCGGCATCGAGGCGGCGGGCGATCTCGGACCACCCGGCCTGTGCGGCGGCGGCGTGGTCGTCGTCGTGGTCGGAGTTGGCGCGCAGCCACGACCAGCCCTGGCCCATCTTGTGCCATTCCACCGGTCCACCGGCGCCGGTCTCGGCGTGGACCCGGTCGAGGGCGAGCATCGTCGACTCCTCCCCGACCTTCCATTTCGCGCTCTTGACGAACTGGAACACCGCGACCCGCATGCCCGCGTTCCACGCGCGCATCGCCATGCCGAACGCGGCGGTCGACTTGCCCTTGCCGTCGCCGGTGTGCACCGCCAGGACGGGCTGGTTGCGGCGCTGTCGCGTCGTCAGCCCGTCATCGGGGATGCTGACCGGAACTCCCTGGGGCACTCGACTTCTCCTTGCCGGTAGCGGGTGGTGGGCGGTGACGGGTGGGCGGGTCGGTGCCGGACGGAGGGCTCAGGCCGCCCCGCGTGCGGGTGCCGGTCCGGTGAGGGCGGTGGCCGACAGCTCGTCCATGGGGATCAGGTCGGCACCGAGGTGGGCCGCGAGATCGCCGGCGAGTCCGAGCCGGACCATGCCCTGCTCGCAGTCGACGACCACGGACCCGATCCCGCGGCGGCGGATGCCGTCCGCGGCCTGCCGGGCGCGTGCCATCGCGCTTCGTCCTGACGCGTCGCGCCCGGAGGTGGCCCGTCCGTCGGTGAGGACCACCAGCAACGGCCGGCGGTCGGGCTCCGCCCGTCGACACCGCTCCACCACGTCGGCGGCCAGTTGCAGGCCCTCGCCGAGCGGCGTGCGGCCACCGGTACGGATCTCTTCGAGGCGACGCACCGCGATCTCGACGGATTTGGTGGGCGGCACCGCCAGTGTCGCGGCGGAACCCCGCGCGACGACCACGGCGACGCGGTCGCGGCGGGTGTAGGAGTCACGCAGCATCTCCACGCACAGCTCGGACACCGCGGCCAGACGACGCCGCGCGGTCATCGAACCGCTGAGGTCGACGACGAAGACGACCAGGTTCGACTCCTGGCCGATCCGTTGCGCCGACCGCAGATCCGGCGCCGCGATACGCAGGCCGCCCGGCCGGAACCCGTCGTCGCCCCGTGTCGCCCGGCCGGCAGCGGCGAGCACGGTGCCGAACAGATGGACCGGTCGTTCGGCGTCGAAGTCGACGGCATGGGTGGTGTGCCCGCGACGGCTGCGCGCCTTCGAGCGACGGCCCGGATCCCCGTCGCCGAGTCCGTCGACCCGCAGGGTCGGCATCCGACGACCGGTCGGAACAGGCGCGGAGCCGAACGCGGGGCCGGGGGCGGTCTGCGGGACCTCGCCGTCGCCGGTCTCGGGCGCGGTGCCGGGATCCTCGGCGGTGTCGGTGTCGTGGGCTGCGCCGGGAGCCGTGGCGGTCTCGTTCGGCTCGGACGCCGGCGGCTCGCCGCCGCCACCGGGCGGTGGCGTCTCCGGCGGTCCCGGGTCGTCGTCGGGTGAGTCGGGCCCGGCCGCGTCCTCACCCGCCGACATCGCCTCGTCGAGCTGGTCGGAGCTGAGTCCCGACTCGTCGAACGGGTTGCGGCGGCGCCGGTGTGGCAGTGCCAGCTCCACCGCCGCCCGGACGTCGACGTCTTCGACGACAACGGCTCCGCGCCAGGCGGCGTGGGCGAGCGCGGTCCGCGCCACGACGATGTCGCCGCGGAGTCCGTCGACGTCGAGGTGGGCGCAGATCCCGGCGATCCGGCGCAGTTCCCGGTCCGGGAGCTCGACGATGCCCACGGCGGCCCGCGCCGTCGCGATGCGTTGCGTCAGTTCGTGTTCGGCGGCGGCGTGGGCGGCGACGAACGACTCCGGATCGGCGTCGTAGGCCATCCGCCGGCGCACCACCTCCACGCGTTCGTCGACCTCGCGACCCGCTGCCACGTCGACGGCGAGCCCGAACCGGTCGAGCAGCTGCGGGCGGAGCTCGCCCTCTTCCGGGTTCATGGTCCCGACGAGCACGAAATCGGCCGCCTGGGTGTGCGACACACCGTCGCGTTCGACGGTGACCCGCCCGCTCGCCGCGGCATCCAGCAGGACGTCCACGAGGTGGTCGGCGAGCAGGTTGACCTCGTCGATGTAGAGGACCCCGCGGTGCGCCCGGGCGAGCAGGCCGGGGGTGAACTCCGCGCGGCCGTCCCGAAGGACCGAGGTGAGGTCCAGCGAGCCGATCACGCGGTCCTCGGTCGCCCCGATCGGCAGTTCCACGACGCGGCCGGCGGTGTCGGCCACCGACCCGGGCACGCCGAGCAACGGACCCAGTCCGCGCACGATCGTCGACTTCGCGGTGCCCTTCTCCCCGCGGATCAGGACTCCGCCGATACCCGGCGAGATGGCCGAGAGGATGAGCGCGAGTTTGAGCTGCTCCTGGCCGACGACCGCACTGAACGGGTAGCGCACGTCGGCAGCCAGATCGGCGGGGGCCGGGAGTTCGCCGAGGGTGGTCATCGCGACCCGGCGCGGAGCATCGACACGTGGGGAATCCCGTCCTCGAGGTAGTCGTCGCCGTCGCGGGCGAAGCCGAACTTGCCGTACATCTCGGTGAGGTAGGTCTGGGCCTCGATCCGGCACGGGCGGTCCCCGACCTCGTCGAGCGCAGCGGTCATGAGGGTTGCCACGAGACCGCGGCCCCGATGGTTCCGCTCGGTGCAGACCCGCCCGATCCGGAAGACCTGCCCGCCGTCGGTCTGGGGTTCCTCGAGCAGTCGCAGCGTGGCCAGGACCGTACCCGCCCCGTCGGTCGCGTCCTCTCCGGCACTCTCGGGCGGGTCTGCACCGTCGGTGATCCAGAACTGTCTCGTGGTCGGCTCGAGGTCGCGTCCGTCGAGCTCTGGGTACGGACACGCCTGCTCGACGACGAAGACCTCGACTCGGAGCCGCAGGATCCGATACAGCGTGGCTGCATCGATGTCATCGGCCTGGGCGCGATGCACCCGCGGTACGGAGATCATGTGTCGTGGTTAGCACACAACGCGGCCGGACTTCATCTTCCGAGAGATCAGCCGGCGGTGGCGGGCGCGAGCCGGCCGGTCTCGGCGGGGGTCTCGTTGCGCTCGGTCAGCTGCAGCGACTTGTTCGTCCAGTCCCAGACCTGGCGGTACAGGTCCCGGTTGCCGTTCAGTTTCTGGCCGAAGGACGGGATGATCCCGGACAGCTTCGACGTCCAGCCCGCGTACTCCTCGGGGAAGCACTGCTCGAGCACCGAGAGCATCGCCGGGACGGCGGTCGAGGCGCCGGGCGACGCCCCCAGGAGGCCGGCGATCGTGCCGTCACCGGCCGCCACGACCGCGGTGCCGAACTCGAGCTGCCCACCGACGCCGGTCTTGCGGATGACCTGTACGCGCTGTCCGGCGGTGATGAGCTCCCAGTCGGCGCCGAGCGCGCGGGGGACGAATTCCGACAGCGTCTTGACCCGGTCGGCGGGGCCGGCGGCGAGCTCGCTGATGAGGTACTTGAGCAGGCCGAACTCCTTCGGCGCGATCGACATCATCGGGAGCAGGTTGCCCGGCTTGATCGACGCGGGCAGATCGGTGATCTTGCCGCTCTTGAGGAATTTGGGCGACCAGCCGGCGTACGGACCGAACAGCAGGCCGGGCTTGTGGTTGATGACGCGGGTGTCGAGGTGGGGCACCGACATCGGCGGCGCACCGACGGCGGCCTGTCCGTAGACCTTCGCGTGGTGCTCGGCGACGAGATCGGGATTCGTGCAGCGGAAGAACTCACCGGAGACCGGGAATCCGCCGAACCCCTTGGCTTCTTTGATCCCCGACTTCTGCAGCAGGTGCAGTGCACCACCGCCGGCGCCGACGAACACGAACTTCGCGTGCACGGACAGCTTCTGGCCGGTCCGCCCGTTGCGGACCTTCACGATCCAGCTGCCGTCGGACTGCTTGGACAGGTTGGTGACCGAGTGGCCGAAGTAGATGTCGGCGCCCTGCGCGACGTAGTTGAGGAGCTGCTGGGTCAGTGCGCCGAAGTCGACATCGGTGCCCTGGTCGAACCAGTTCAGTGCGACCGGGTCGGCGAAGTCGCGTCCGTGGGACATCAGCGGCAGCCGCTCGCTGAACTCGGCCGGGTCGTCGATGAACTCCATGCCCTCGAACAGGGTCTGCGAGGCGAGGTTGTCGTAGCGCTTGCGGAGGTACTTCTGCCCCTCCGCGCCGTGGGTGAACGCGACGTGCGGGATCGGGTTGATGAACTCCGACGGGTCACCGAGGATGCCGCTGTCGACCGCGTGGGCCCAGAACTGGCGCGACACCTGGAACTGCTCGTTGATGGTGAGCGCCTTGTCGATGTTGACGTCACCGTCGGCCGTCTTCGGCGTGTAGTTGAGCTCACACAGCGCCGAATGGCCGGTGCCGGCGTTGTTCCACGGGTCGCTGCTCTCCGCGGCGGCCGCGTCGAGCTGCTCGAACAGGCTGATCGACCAGTCGGGCTGGAGCTGCCGGAGCAGCGCTCCCAGCGTGGCACTCATGATTCCCGCACCCACCAACGCGACGTCGGTCGTGATCTCCGTTTTCGACACCTGGACTCCACTTCACCTGGTGGGACACTGTGACCTGAGTTCGTCGCGGCACGTCGTCCCGGATGGCACCTTCTCGACCGGGCACTTCTCACCCGATCCTTCTCAACCGCCATTGTCCAGCATGGCACGTCCCCCGACAGAATCGACCTGCGCAAGTGTGTGCTGCACGACACCTGGGCAGTCGGTGACCTGTCACTATGCTGGCTGGCGTGAGCGTATCCGCCGCCGCCGACTGGCGGCCCGACCGATTCCTCGACGCCTACCGGCAACGCGTGCTCCCGCTGGGACCCGACCCCGACGGCGAGTCGCCGGTCACCGCGACCCTGGTGCGCCGCGCCGAGACGTCACCCGCACGCGGCGCGGTGCTGTACGTCCACGGCTTCACCGATTACTTCTTCCACGAGCCGCTCGCCGATTTCTTCGTCGACCGCGGTTACGCGTTCTATGCCGTCGATCTCCGGAAATGCGGACGTTCGCGGCAGTCGCACCACACGCCGCACTTCACCACCGACCTCGCGATGTACGACGAGGAGCTCAACGCCTCGTTGCGGATCATCCTCGACGAGGTGGGCCCCGACTGCCGGGTCGTGGTGGCCGGCCACTCGACCGGCGGCCTCGTCACCGCGCTCTGGCTCGACCGGTTGCGGCAGCGCGAGCCGGCCCTGCACGCCGCGGTCGACGGACTCCTGCTCAACTCGCCGTGGTTCGACCTGCAGGGCGACGCGGTCCTGCGCACGCTGCCGGTCACACTGCTGATCAAGGCGGTCGCCGCCGTCGCGCCGACAAGGGTGATCCCGAAAGAACTCTCGCAGGCCTACGGCGAGAGCCTGCACGACAGCGCCCACGGCGAGTGGAACTATGACCTGTCGGCGAAACCGCTCGGCGGATTCCCGGTCACCTTCGGTTTCCTCGACGCGGTGCGCAGCGGCCAGCGCCGCCTGCACCACGGTATCGACGTCGGCGTCCCCGCCCTTGTATTACGTTCGGACAAAACGCATTTTGCCAAGACCTACTCCCCGTCCACCGATCATGCCGATGCCGTCCTCGACGTCACCCACATCGCGCGCTGGAGCGGTTGCCTCGGCGGCCGGGTGACCGCGGTGCCGATCCCCGACGCCCGGCATGACGTATTCCTCTCCGTCGCGCATGCTCGTGAGCACGCCTACCGCGAGGTCGACCACTGGCTGTCCGCCGTCCTCTCAACCGAAAGCGAGAATCCCCTATGACCGCCACACAGGTCGTCGACCTGGCCATCATCGGCTCCGGGAGCGGCAACGCCATCCCCGACGACCGGTTCGCGGACAAGACCCTCGCGATCTTCGAGGAGGGCGTCTACGGCGGCACCTGCCTCAACGTGGGCTGCATCCCGACCAAGATGTTCGTCTACGCGTCCGAGGTGGCCGAGATCGCCACCCACGGCGCGCGCCTGGGCGTGCACGCCAAGGTCGACTCGGTCGACTGGCCGGGCATCGTCGACCGCGTGTTCGGCCGCATCGACCCGTTGTCGCAGGGCGGCAAGGAGTACCGGGTCGACCGCTGCGACAACATCACCGTCTACGACTCCCATGTGGAGTTCGACGGGCGGGACGACGACGGCCGGTACCGGCTGGTCACGAGGGACGGCGACACGGTCCTCGCCGCCGAGGTGGTGCTGGCGGCCGGCTCGCGCGCGGTCATCCCCCAGGTCATCGCCGACTCGGGCGTCACCTACTACACCAACAACGACGTGATGCGTCTCGCCGAGCTGCCCGAACGCCTGATCATCGCCGGAAGCGGTTACATCGCCGCGGAATTCGCGCATGTCTTCGGCGCGCTGGGTTCCCACGTGACGGTCATCGCGCGTGGACCGGCATTGCTGCGCAAGCAGGACGCCGACATCTCCAACCGCTTCACCCAGGTGGCCAGGGAGAAGTGGGACGTGCGCCTGGAGACCACGATCACCGACGCCGAGGACCTGCCCGACGGCGGTGTCCGCGTGGGGCTTTCCGACGGCACCTCACTCGAGGCCGACGTGCTCCTGGTCGCGACGGGCCGCCGGCCCAACGGCGACCGGCTCAACCTCGGTTCCGTCGGCATCGAACTCGACGAGGAGGGCCGCGTGCGCTGCGATGCACACGGCCGCACCGCCGCCCGCGGCGTGTGGACCCTCGGCGACGTCAGCTCGCCCTACCAGCTCAAGCACGTCGCCAACCACGAGCAGCGGGTCGTCCAGGCCAACCTCCTGAAGGGTTGGGACGCAACCGATCTGGACTCCTTCGACCATCGGTACGTACCGGCCGCGGTGTTCACCCACCCGCAGATCGCGTCGGTGGGGCTGACCGAGGCCCAGGCGCTCGACGCCGGCCTCGACATCGCCGTCAAGGTCCAGGCCTACGGCGACGTCGCCTACGGCTGGGCCATGGAGGACACCACCGGATTCTGCAAGCTGATCGCCGAACGCGGCACCGGCCGGCTGCTGGGCGCACACCTCATCGGTCCGCAGGCACCCACCGTCATCCAGCCGGTCATCCAGGCGATGCACTTCGGACAGACCGCACACGAGCTGGCCCGCGGGCAGTACTGGATCCACCCGGCGATGCCCGAGGTCCTCGAGAACGCGCTGCTCGGCCTGGAGATCTGACGGCGTCGGCGAGACCCTCAGAAAATGGTTGAGCGCAGGGCGATCTCGCTGGCGAGGGCCGGAGCGGCGTGCTGCGGAATCCAGTGGTCCACGCCGGCGAGTTCGCAGAAACGGAAGTCGCCGTAGACGTACCGCCCGCTCCCCTGTGCCTGTTCGCGACCCAGCGCGGTGTCGGCGTCGCTCCACAGCAGCGTCGTCGGGATCTCCACCGGCGGGCACGCCATCGTCGCCTTGATGTCGCCGGTGAAGTTCGCGCGGTACCAGTTCAGCGCCGCGGTCAGGGCGCCGGGCTCCCGCAACGGGGCGAGCTCGTCCTCGGTGATCCCCACGGCCCGCAGCTGCGCACCGTCGTCGGCGAGGAGCTTCTCCTCTGCCCCGTCGGCGACGAAATCGAGGATGTACGAGGAGCGTTCGCGCTGATCGCTGCCGGCGAGCGCGTCGCGCATCGCCGACGGATGCCCGGTGCTCCCGACGACGAGTCCGGTGAACCGGTCGGGGTACTTCCCGGCGAGATGCCACGCGAGGATGCCGCCCCAGTCGTGTCCGACCAGGATCGCGTAGCCGATGCCGAGCGCGTCGAGCACGCCGATCGCATCGGAGACGAGGTGGGTGAGGTGGTAGTCGTCCACCTGGGACGGCCGCGCGCCCGGGCTGTACCCGCGCTGGTCGATCACCAGGGTGCGCAGGCCCGACTCGTGCAGGCGCGGCAGAACCTGGTCATAGCAGCTTCCGTTCACCGGGAAGCCGTGCAGCAACAGAACCCACGGGCCGGCCTCCGGCCCCCCGATCCGGACGTCGAAGGTGAGGCCGTTCACGGTCACCTGACGGTGATCTTCAGTCATTGGGCAACGATAACCCGTTCGCAGGATCGCAGCGCCTACAGAGCATCGAGGTGGTGCCGGATGATCGGCGGATTGCGCGGCGGCCCTTGTTCGATGAGACGCGTCACGGCGTCAAGGTCGAGATGTTCGGTGACGAGGTCGGCCATCTGGTCGACCTGCCGGCGACGTTCGGCGTCGACATCGGTGTCCGGTGCCACGCGGAACCCGCGCACCCCGGCCTCGGTCGCCACGTCGGTGAGGAGACGGCGACGGAAGTCGTTGCACGCCAGCAATCCGTGCCAGTGCGTACCCCGTAGGGCCCCCCGGATCGCACCCTCCGGTCCGTGCCGGTCGTCGACGATCCACGTGTCCTCCGCCGAGCGGGTCACCCGTCCGTGATGGATCTCGTAACCGCTGATCGCGACCGCGGACGCCGGGTCACCGGCCGATCCGCCGGCGCCGGTGACCTGCCGCACGGTCTTGTCGGCGTCGAACTCGATGTCGAGGTCGAACAACCCCAGCCCGGGCACACGCCCGCGACCGGATTCGACCCGGTCGTCGAGTGTTCGGCCGAGCATCTGGAATCCGCCGCAGACGGCGACGATCGGACGTCCGCGGGCGGCGCGTTCGGTCAGCGCCTCCCCGATGCCGCGCGCCCGGACCCAGTCGAGGTCGGCGACGGTGGCCCGGGTACCGGGCACGACGACGAGGTCGGCGGCCGCCACCCCGGCCGGGTCGTCGACCCAGGTGACGTCGACACCGGGTTCGCAGGCCAGCGCCTCGACGTCGGTCGAGTTCGATATCCGCGGCAACCGGATGGCCGCGACACGCAACCGGGCGCCCACCGTCGGGCCGGACTCGGTGAACGAGCGCGGTGGCCCGACGCGTCGCCCGACGGGTGCGGCGAGGGAGTCCTCGGCGTCGAGCCACAGGTCGTCGGCGAACGGCACGACACCGAGCGTCGGCCGCCCCGTGATCGCCTCCACCTGGCGGAGCCCCGGTTCGAGGATCGAGGGGTCGCCGCGGAACTTGTTGATCACGTACCCGGCGATCAGGCGCTGATCGGCGTCGTCGAGAACCGCGGTGGTCCCGAACAGGTGTGCCAGCGAGCCACCCCGGTCGATGTCGGTCACCAGCAACACCGGAAGCCGAGCCGCCTGTGCCAGACCGAGATTGGCGATGTCGTTGGCGCGCAGGTTGATCTCCGCGACCGAACCCGCGCCCTCACAGATGACCACGTCGAAATCGCGTCGCAGACCGGCCAGTTCGTCGGCGACGACGACACGCAGTCGTGCCCGCCACTGAAGATAGTCGGCGGCCCCGACGTCGCCGGCCGGGCGGCCGCGCAGGATGACGTGCGAGCGGCGGTCACTGCCCGGCTTCAGCAGCACCGGGTTGAACCGGGTGGACGGCTCGAGTCCGCTCGCGAAGGCCTGCAACGCCTGCGCGCGACCGATCTCGCCGCCGTCGAGGGTGACCACCGAGTTGTTCGACATGTTCTGCGCCTTGAACGGTGCGACGCGCACGCCGGTTCGGTGCAGCGCCCGGCACAGCCCGGCGACGATCAGGCTCTTCCCGGCATCGCTGCTCGTACCGCCCACGAGCACTGCGCCACCGACTGCGTCCACCCGGACAGCCTAGTGGTGGCGTCGTTCACACGGCGCACCGTTCGCCTCGCGGCGCGGTGGCGCTGGATACAGTGGCCCATCGAAGGGGTCAGCAGTCGTGCACAGCAATGGGGGGTCGTCGGACGTGGAGGTCGTGAAGCCCGGATCCGTGTTCGCCGGGTATCGCGTTCTCTCGCTGCTCGGGCACGGCGGCATGGGACAGGTCTGGCTCGTCGAACATCCGACCCTGGGCCGGCGCGAGGCGCTCAAGATCATCTCGCCCAATCCCGCCGACCCCAGCTTCGCCGAGCGGTTCCGCAACGAGGCCCGCACCGCGGCGGCACTCGATCATCCCGGCATCGTGACGGTCTACACGCACGGCGTGGAGAACGGCAGTCCGTGGTTCTCGATGACCTACCTCGACGGCGACGACCTCACCGCCGTACCGATCCTGCCGGTCGCGGATGTGGTGACCATCGTCGGCAAGGTCGCCGATGCCCTCGACTACGCGCACACACAGCGCGTCATCCACCGCGACATCAAACCCGCGAACATCGTGATCGCGCGGGGATCCGACGGCCGGATCACGCGGGTCACCGTGCTCGACTTCGGCATCGCCCGCCTGATGGACGGCGCCAAGATGACCGCCACCAATCTGTTCGTCGGCACCCTCGCCTATGCCGCACCCGAAATCCTCACCGGCGAGGCGGCCATACCGGCGTCGGACCAGTACGCGCTCGCGTGCACCACCTTCCAGCTGCTCACAGGATCACAACCCTTCCCCGGCCAGACCCCGATGGCCTTGATCGCCGGCCACGTCAACACACCCCCACCGCGGATCTCCGGGCGTCGACCCGATCTCGGATATCTGGATCCCGTGTTCGCGCGCGCCCTCGCCAAGAACCCCGCCGACCGGTTCTCGTCCTGTTCCGAGTTCGCCGCTGCCCTCGCCCGGGCCGTCGAGACCGCACCGACGGCGTCCACGCCGCCGTTCGGGCAGCACCAGCCCCCTGGTCGCCCCCAGCAGCTTCCCCCCACCCAGCATCCGCCCACCCAGCACGCGCCGGTACACCCCGCCGCTGCCCACCGGGCCCCGCCGCCCGGCGGTGGTCAGTACGCACCGTTCCCCGCCTACGGTCCCGGCGGCCCGCGTCTCGGCCATCCGACCGGACCGCATGGGCCCGGCCCCGGGCAACGGGGATCCGGCTCGCGGACCGCATGGATCATCGCCGCGGTCCTCGGTGTCATCGTCCTCGTCGTCGGGGTCGTCGGAGCCGCCATCGCCCTCGGCGGATCGGAGTCGGATTCCCCGACGACGGTCGCCGGGTCGTCGACGTCGGGGCCCAGCACGTCCGGTTCCCCGGCCGGCAGCGGCACCTTCGATTCCATCGCGTCCAGCGGGGACAGTACGTGCGCGGTACGCGACGGCCGGCTGTACTGCTGGGGCGGCAACGAGCGGGGCACGCTGGGCGACGGCACGACCACCGACCGCCCGCGGCCCGTCGCGATCACCGGCATCTCCGATGTGTCCGCGGTCAGCATGGGCGGTCTCGGAACAACCTGCGCGATCAGTTCCGGCGACCTCTACTGCTGGGGCTACGGCGTCGGACAGCCGGGCCAGAACGTGCCGCTCCCGACGAAGGTGACCGGCCTGTCACGGGTGTCGGCGGTGTCGGTCGGGTTGACGATCTGCGCGATCAGCGACGGCGACGCCTACTGCTGGCGCAACAACGCCAGCGGGCAGGTGGGTAACGGCAGCACCGGCTCGGTGGACGTGCCGACCCGCGTCGCCGGGTTGACGGACGTGACCGCCGTCTCCACCTCGCACACCACCAGCTGCGCGATCGCCGGCGGCTCCGCGTACTGCTGGGGCAACAACCGGGAAGGCCAGATCGGTGACGGCACCACGATCGACCGCCTGACCCCGACGCGGGTTCTCGGTCTCGATTCGCCGGCGTCGATCAGCGCGAGCCTCTACTCGACATGTGCGGTGGCCGGCTCCGGTGGCGTGTTCTGCTGGGGCCAGAACACCAGCGGCCAGCTCGGCGACGGCACCGAGCAGAACCGGCGGACCCCGACCCGGATCGACGTCCGCGGGGCCACCGAGGTGTCGACCGCGGCGTACGGCGGATGCGCAGCCGCCGGCAGTTCCGCCTATTGCTGGGGGTCGCGCAGCGATCAGCCCGACAAGAGCCCGGACCGCGTCAACGGACTGTCCGGGGTCACCGAGGTCACCACCGGGTCGGCGAACGTGTGCGCCGTCGCCGACGACGAGATGTACTGCTGGGGCCTCAACGGGAAGGGTCAGCTCGGCAACGGGACGACCACGACGAGCAGCGAACCGCAGCCCGTCCGGTTCCCCGCCTGACTCCTGAGTGGTCGGCCTGACCTCTCAGTTGTCGGGAAGCGTGAGGACCTCGGCTCCGTCGTCGGTGACGACGAGGGTGTGCTCGAACTGCGCGGTCCACCGGCGGTCGGCGGTCACGACGGTCCAGCCGTCGTCCCACATCTCCCATGGCAGCGCGCCGAGATTGATCATCGGCTCGATGGTGAACACCATCCCCGGTTCGAGGACCGTGTCGACGTTCGGCTCGTCGTAGTGCAGCACGATCAGCCCGTTGTGAAAAGTCTCACCGATGCCGTGGCCGGTGAAATCGCGCACGACCGTGTAGCCGAAACGATTTGCGTAGGACTCGATGACCCGTCCGACGACATTTAGCTCGCGGCCCGGCTTCACGGCCTTGATGGCCCGTTCGGTCGCGATCCGGGTCCGTTCGACGAGATCGACGGCCTCCTGGTCGACGTCGCCGGCGAGGAAGGTCGCGTTGGTGTCACCGTGCACACCGTGGATGTAGGCGGTGACGTCGATGTTGACGATGTCCCCGTCCTCGATCACGGTCGAGTCCGGGATGCCGTGGCAGATGACCTCGTTGAGCGACGTGCAGCACGACTTCGGGAAGTCCTTGTAGCCCAAGGTCGACGGGTACGCGCCGTGATCGATCATGTACTCGTGCGCGATCGCGTCGAGCTCATCGGTGGTCACGCCCGGGGCGACGGCCTTGCCTGCCTCGGCGAGAGCGTTGGCCGCGATCTTGCTCGCGATGCGCATCTTCTCGATGGTCTCGGCCGTCTGCACCCAGGGCTCGTGCCCTTCGTCGACCGTCGGCTTCCACACGTACTCGGGACGTTCGATGGAGTCGGGCACGGACCGGATGGGCGACACGATCCCCGGCGTGAGGGCACTACGAACTGGCATGCGTCCAGACTATCGCTGCCCGTCGCGCCGAGGCCCGTGGGCGGACGACGGACCGATCGCCATTAAGCTCGCCGGGAGGAGCCGACGGCGGCGTCGGGCCGACGATGGAGGTGGTGACGCGGTGCGGACCAGGGGGTTGCGGGCGGCGCTCGTGATGGTGCTGACCGTCCTGAGCCTGTCGGCATGCTTCGTCACCCCGATCGAGCAAGACCGGCACTCGCCGGGTGCGTCGCTGCGCTCCGGTCCGCAGACCGCCACACTCGCGGAGTCCGACGTCACCCCCGTCGTCGAGAATCCCGCCCCTCGGCTGCCCGCCACCGTCGACTCACTCCGGTACGGCGACGTGACCGTCGGCGACGCCGACCGGATCATCGCCGTCGACATCAACGGGACCCTCGGCAACATCGTGTACGCCCTCGGACTCGGGTCCCGCGTAGTGGGGCGCGACACATCCACCGCCTTTCCCTCGGCGAGGTCGCTGCCGGTGGTGACCAACCGCGGACACAGCCTCAACGCGGAATCCGTTCTCGCACTCGACCCGAGCGTGCTGCTCGTCAGCGAGTCGACCGTGCCGACCACCGCGGTCGACCAGATCCGCGACTCCGGGGTCGCCGTTGTGGTCTTCCCGGCCGCCCGCGATCTCGAGTCGAACGACACCCTGATGCGCTCGGTCGCCGCCGCGCTCGGTGTCCCCGACGCGGGCGAGAAGCTCGTCGCCCGGACCGACGCCCAGATCGAGGAAGCGCGCGAACTGGTGCCGGACCCGTCCGGAGATCCCACGATGGCGTTCCTCTACATCCGTGGACGCAACCTGCTGCTGCTGGCCGGGCCCGGATCGGGCGCCGACGACCTGATCGAGGCGCTCGGCGGCCGGGATGCCGGTGCGGCTGCCGATCTCACCGGCGCGTTCACCGCGATCAGCGCCGAGGCCATGATCACCGCCGACCCGGACGTCATCCTCGTGATGACCCAGGGCGCGGCGACGGTCGGCGGACCCGCTGGGGTCCTGACGTTGCCGGGTGTGGCCGACACCGAAGCCGGCCGAAACTCACGGGTCGTCCAGATGGACGAGACCCAGATCCTGGCGTTCGGACCCGAGGTCGGACTCGTGCTCGGCGCCCTCGCGAGGTCGATCTACGCATGACCGACCCGGCACCCACCCGGACGACGACAGCGCCGGCGACCGAACCGACCACCGCGTCGACGGCCTTCCCCTCCCCCGGTGACACACCGCATCGGGTCCGCGACCTCACCGTGGTCGCCGTGATGCTGGTCGCCACCGTCGTACTCGTCATCGTGTCGGCCGGCACCGGCAAGGTGTCGGTACCGCCGCTCGAGGTACTCGGCAGCATCGCCCACCACTTCCACCTCGACCTGGGACCGCTTCCGTCACACCCGAACGGCGAGGGCGCGCTGTGGAATGTGCGATTCCCCCGCATCGTGCTCGGACTGTTCGTCGGCGCCGCACTCGGTGCCGCGGGCTGCCTTCTCCAGGGTGTGCTCGCGAATCCGTTGGCCGAGCCGGGCATCATCGGCGTCTCCTCGGGCGCCGCGGTCGGCGCCTGCCTGATGATCGTGCTGGCCGGAGGGACCGCCGGAGTCGGTGGCGCCGCGGGCAATTGGGCTCTCGCCGGTGCCGCGTTCGTGTTCGGTCTGATCACGGCGGCGGCGGTGTACCTGTTGTCCCTCCGGGACGGCTCGTCGTCGGCGATCATGCTCGTGCTCACCGGCATCGCCGTCAACGCGTTCGCCGCCGGGATCATCGCGTTCCTGACCTTCGTCGCGACCACCGCCGCCCGCGAGCAGATCATCTTCTGGCAGCTCGGCTCGCTCGCCGGACGCACCTGGAGCGAGATCTGGGTCGTGGCACCACTCGTCGTCGCGGGTGTCGCCGCCTGCCTGTTCCTCGTCCACAAACTCGATCTGCTGGCCCTCGGCGACATCCAGGCCGCCTCCCTCGGCGTGAACGTCGAAGCCGTCCGTCGCCAGGCGATCATCCTGACCGCGGTGTTGACCGCCGCCGCGGTCGCCTTCGCGGGGATCATCGCCTTCGTCGGCCTCGTGGTACCCCACGTGATGCGCCTCATCGTCGGACCGCGCCACGCGATCCTGCTGCCCACCAGCGTCATCGGCGGGGCCCTGGTCATCACCGCCGCCGACCTCGCCGCCCGGACGATGCTCGGTGACGCCGACCTCCCGCTCGGCATGTTCACGTCGCTGATCGGCGGCCCGGTGTTCTTCATCCTGCTGCGTCGCAGCCGTCACGCGGGTGCCGGATGGTGACCGCCGAGACCCCGGCCACGACGGTCCTGGGCATCCGCGCAGAGGATGTCTCGGTCGTCCTCGGCGAGCGCGAGGTGGTCCGCGGGGTGTCCCTCGACGTCGGGCCGGGTGAACTCGTCGCCCTGGTCGGACCCAACGGATGTGGCAAGTCGACGCTGCTGTCGGCGCTGTCGGGCACCCGCACGCCACAGCGGGGACACATCGAGGTCGACGGGCGCGACGTCACGTCGACCTCGATGCGCGAACTCGCGCGCCACCGCTCGCTGGTGACGCAGCAGAACCGGGTCGACACGCCCTTCACCGTGGCCCAGGTCGTCGCGATGGGCCGGTACCCGTGGCTGCGGACACCGCGCGCCGCCGACTCCCCCGCCGTGATCGCCGACGCGATGGCGCTTTGTGAACTCGGCGACATCGCCGACCGCCCGTTCGGACAGCTCTCCGGCGGCCAGCAGGCACGCGTCTCCCTGGCTCGTGCACTCGCCCAGGACACTCCCGTGATGATGCTCGACGAGCCGACCGCGGCCCTCGACATCCACCACCAGGAGCAGGTGCTCGACATCCTGCGCATCCATCGCGACGCGGGCAACGCGGTGCTGCTGGTGGTGCACGACCTGACTCTCGCGGCGGCCTACGCCGACCGGGTGGCCGTGATGAAGGACGGCCGGTTGCTGGCGAGCGGACCGACGTCCGAGGTGATGACCGTCGACCTGCTCAGCCGCACCTACGATCACCCCGTCGAGGTCATCGAGCACGCCGGTCGACGGGTGGTCCTGCCCGTCAGGGCAGAGGGCGCACCGCGTACCCCGGTCCGAGACCACCGAAGAAGTCGCGGGTGACGGCCACCGCGTTGTTCGAGTCCCCGCCACCCACGACGAGGGTCGCGAAGGCGATGTCGCCGCGGTAGCCGGCGAACCAGGCGTGTGACCCGCCGGCGAACTCAGCCTCACCTGTCTTGCCGAACACCGCTCCCTGCCCGTCGATCACCGATGCCGTACCGCTCGTGATCACGGCCCGCATCATCGGGCGGAGCTGGTCGTAGACCTCGGGCGCCATGGTCGGCGTCGGCCCCTCGACCTTCGTGGGCTTGTCCAGGATGAGTTGCGGCACCGGCGCCTTGGTGCCGTTCGCGACGGTCGCTGCCACGAGCGCGAGGCCCAGCGGCGAGACGAGCACCTTGCCCTGTCCGAAGCCGTCCTCACTGCGGGCGACGAGTTCGTTCTCGATCGGCACCGACCCGGACACGGCGTCGAGGCCGGCGATCTCGTACTGCTGACCGATGCCCATCGCAGCCGCGGCGTGCGCGAGGTCCGACGGACCCATCTGGCTGGCGAGCTTGGCGAACGTGGTGTTGCACGACTGCGCGAACGCTCGCAGCATCGACACGGTGCCGAGCGAGAAACCGTCGTAGTTCGGGATCAGGCGCGGCCCGATCTGGATCGCACCGGGACATCCGACGGGGGTGTCGGGGGTGGCCATGCGTCGGCTGATCGCGGCCGCGGCGGTCACCATCTTGAACGTCGAGCCGGGCGGGTACAGACCGGTCGTCGCGATGGGACCCTGCCGGTCGGCGGCGGGATTCTGCGCAACCGCGAGGATCCGTCCGGTGGACGGTTGCACGGCCACGAGCGCGATCTGAAAACGGTTGGTGGCATTGACCGCTCGCTGTGCCGCGTTCTGCACCGTCCGGGACAGGCTCAGCGAGACCGCCGGCGCGGGGTCGGGGTCGTGATCGGCGAGCACGTCGGCGTCGAGGCCGTTGGGATTGACCGTGACCACGCGCCAGCCCGCGCGTCCCGACACCTCGGAGTCGACGACCTTCTTGACCTCGGTCAGCAGTGCGGGCGCGAATCTCGGGTCCTCGGGGACCAGTTCCGCCTGTTCATTGGTCACCACGCCGGGGATCGCCAGCTGGTCGCGCAGTCGATCGAACTGCTCGTGCGAGAGCCGGGCGAGCGGGTACTGCTGCCGGTTCGCGGTGACCTGTTCGGTGATCGTCTGCTCGTCGAGCGACGGGCTGAACCGGCGCAGCACCGCCACCGCGGCGGTCACCGACTCGGCGATCGACGCTCCTTGTTCGGCGGCGTCGACCGGGTCGAAGTTGACGCCGACGACGCTGCCGTTGACCATCACCTCCGAGCCGTCGGCCTCGTTGACCGTGGCGCGCGGCGCCTCGACGATCTGGAGCGAGAGCCGTTGGTCCGCACCGAGTTTCGGGTGGATGTTCGTCGACGCCCAGCGCACCGCCCAGCCGTCGTCGGAGCGGCCCATCCGCAGGGTGGCGTCATAGGTCCAGTCGCGACCCCGCGGCAGCGCCCACTGGTAGTCGACGTCCACCTCGGCGGTGTCACCGGTGACGCGAACCCGACCGGCCTGCGACTCGAGCGCCTCGGCACCCAGACCGGCCCAGGCCGACTCCATCGCGGACTCCGCAACGCCGGGTGCG
This sequence comes from Gordonia sp. KTR9, assembly GCF_000143885.2. Lineage (NCBI taxonomy): Bacteria > Bacillati > Actinomycetota > Actinomycetes > Mycobacteriales > Gordoniaceae > Gordonia > Gordonia sp. KTR9. Next base: position 2,330,854 of record NC_018581.1, on the reverse strand, counting down.
TCGGTCAGCGCGGCCGCGGAGGCGACCTCACGGTCGGCATAGGCCTGGAGGAAGCGTTCGGCGGCGCGGCGCGGACCGTCGTCCTCGGAGGCCGAACAGCCGACCGTGGCCACCGTCACGGCAGCACACAGCGCGACGATCACCGCCGGGGTCCATCGAGTTCGCATGCGCCACATCGAGGTCGAGTCTAGGGTGGCGCGGTCGGATTCCCGCGACGCCACGCGGCAGGGCGGTCAGTCGACGAGGACGGTCGCGAAGGTGCCGACCTCGGTGAATCCGATGCGCTCGTACACTGCCCGCGCGGTGACGTTGAAGCCGTTCACGTAGAGACTGGGGATGCGCCCGTGCGCGGCGACGGCCTCCGCGACGGCGGCGGTGCCGCCCAACCCGAGCCCCTCGCCACGACGGTCGGGAGCGACCCAGACACCCTGGATCTGGCCGACCCGGCGGGACAGCGAGCCGATCTCGGCCTTGAACACCACGTCGGGGCCGTCGAACCGCGCGAACACCCGCTGCGCGGTGATGAGCGAGGCGAGGCGACGCCGGTAGGACCGGCCGCCGTCGCCGGCCGTCGGATCGACACCGACCTCGCCGATGAACATGTCGATGGCCGCGGGCATGTACGCGTCCAGGTCGTCGAGGGTCACCAGCCGCACCAGGGGGTCGGCGGGTACCGCCGAGCAGGTGGTGAGGGCGAGCAGCGGCTGCACCGGTCTGACCTCTCGCGCCTGACCCCACACCGGCTCGATCTGGTCCCACATCTGCAACACGAGTTCGGCGCGGCCGACGATCGACGAACACGCCCGCGGCGCGGCGACGGCGCGGTCGGAGAAGTAGTCGAGATCGCCCGGCGACCCGACGAGCGGGATCAGATTCGCGCCGGAGAAACAGAGCGACGACGCCGGATTGTGCGCCGTCCACAGCTCACCGCCGAGGAGGCGGGGGTTGATCCCGTGCGTCTCGAATCGGGCCGCCACCATGCACATCGCCACCGGGTCGGAGGTGAGGACACGTTCGACGGCAGCCGCATCACGAGCGCCGAGCGGCTTGTCGCCCAGTAGCTTCAGCAACGCCGCTCCTCCTCTCCGGGTTTCCGCCGACCTACGAAACGGTCACCACGGGCGCGCCCACAGTTGTACCGTCTCCAGTTTCTCCTGATTCCTCGGCGATCCGCAGCGCTTCTTCGATCAAGGTCTCCACGATCTGCGCCTCGGGGACGGTCTTGATGACCTCACCCTTGACGAAGATCTGACCCTTGCCGTTTCCGGATGCGACGCCGAGGTCGGCTTCCCGGGCTTCGCCGGGACCGTTGACGACGCACCCCATCACGGCGACGCGCAGCGGTACCTCCATGCCCTCGAGTCCCGCGGTGACCTCGTCGGCGAGTTTGTACACGTCGACCTGGGCGCGTCCGCACGACGGGCAGGAGACGATTTCGAGTTTGCGGGGGCGGAGATTCAGCGACTGCAGGATCTGATCGCCGACCTTGATCTCCTCGGCCGGCGGTGCCGACAGCGACACTCGGATGGTGTCGCCGATGCCCTCGCTGAGGAGCGCACCGAACGCCACCGCGGACTTGATCGTGCCCTGGAACGACGGCCCGGCCTCGGTGACGCCGAGGTGCAGCGGGTAGTCACAGGCGGCGGCGAGCTGGCGGTAGGCCTCCACCATGATCACCGGGTCGTTGTGCTTCACCGAGATCTTGATGTCGCCGAAGCCGTGCTCCTCGAACAGCCCGGCCTCCCAGAGCGCCGACTCGACGAGGGCCTCGGGGGTCGCCTTGCCGTACTTCTGCAGGATGCGCTTGTCGAGCGAGCCGGCGTTGACGCCGATCCGGATCGGGATGCCGGCATCACCGGCCGCCTTGGCGACCTCCTTCACCCGACCGTCGAACTCCTTGATGTTGCCCGGGTTGACACGCACCGCGGCACACCCGGCGTCGATCGCGGCGAAGATGTACTTCGGCTGGAAGTGGATGTCGGCGATCACCGGGATCTTGGACTTCTTGGCGATGATCGGCAGCGCTTCCGCGTCCTCGGGACGGGGGCACGCGACGCGCACGATGTCGCATCCCGAGGCGGTCAGCTCGGCGATCTGCTGGAGCGTGGCGTTGATGTCGTGGGTCTTGGTCGTCGTCATCGACTGCACCGAGATCGGGTGGTCGCTGCCGACGCCGACCGAGCCGACGAAGAACTGCCGGGTCTTTCGCCGCGGGGCGAGCACCGGGGGTGGCCCGGCGGGCATGCCGAGTCCGATCGGCACGGCGTTCGCGGGAGTCGGGGCGTTCATCTCGTTCACCTCTGGGGAATCGGAGTGTCGGTGTGGTCGGGCGGGGTCACAAGGTGTTCGTCGTGCGGGCTCACGCCGGATGTGTTCACCAGGGATTGATCGGGTTGACGATGTCGGCGGTGAGCGTGAGCACCATGAAGCCGGCCATCACCACCACCGCCGCATAGGTGATCGGGAGCAGCTTGTAGTAGTCGACGGCACCGCCGGGGGCGCGGCCGAACCAGCGCCGCACGGTGTCGCGCCCCTTCTCGTAGCCGACGATCGCCATGTGCCCGCCGTCGAGCGGGAGCAACGGCACCAGGTTGAACAGCCCCAGGAAGAAGTTGATGCTGATCAGGAGCATCCAGAACATGTCCCACAGACCGCGCTCGACGGCCTGGCCGCCGAGCACCGACGCACCGTAGACGCTGACCGGGGTGTCGAGCGCGCGTTCCCCGCCGGTGACCGCCGTCCACAGGTCACCGATCTTCGACGGCAGCGACAGCAGTGCGTTCCAGGTCTCGACGATGAGGTCACCGGTGAAGGCGAACGCGCCGGGCACGATGTCGATCACGCCGTACTGGATCATCCCCGGCGGGACGTCGTAGGCGATGCCGACCATGTTGTAGGTCTGGGTCTCCGTCGTGCCGTCCGACTTGTTCACGGTGACGGTGGTCGGCTCGGGCGTCATGGTCAGTTCGAGTCGCTGCCCATCACGGTCCACAGTCAGTGCGACCGGGCCGGTCGACTCGCGGATCACCGGGGTCAGGTCCGACGCCTGGCCGACCGGCTGACCGTTGATCGCGACGATGTCGTCGCCGGGGAGTAGTCCAGCGACCTCCGCGGGACCGGTGCCGGCGGCACACGGCGCGTCCTTCCGCTCACCGTCCACGATCGTGCTGGTTGCCGGCACGCACTGCGTCTCGGCAACTCGCGCCGGGGTCGGCCCTGGGTCGAGATTCGGCAAACCGAACGTCAGTCCGACGATGATGATCAGCACGAAACCGAGGATGAAGTTCTGGGCCGGTCCGGCGAACAGCACGACGAGGCGTTTCCACGCCTTCTGCTTGTACATCGCCCGGTCTTTCTCGTCCCAGGCGAGTTCTTCGTGCGGGGTCATCCCGGCGATGTCGCAGAAGCCGCCCAGCGGCAGCGCCTTGATCCCGTATTCGGTCTCGCCTCGACGGGTGGACCAGATCGTGGGACCGAAGCCGACGAAGTACCGTCGGACCTTCATGCCCGTCGCCTGCGCGGCCCACATGTGACCACACTCATGCCAGGCGACCGACAGCAGCAGCGCCACGGCAAACAGCGTCACGCCGATCGCGAAACTCACGTACCTACTCCATCCGGATCACGGGGCGTACCCGCTCACGAGGGCCGCCGATCAGAAGGATGCGGCCGCGACCAGCTGCGCAGCGCTATCCCGGGCCCACCGATCGGCGGCGAAGACCTCTTCCACAGTACCTGGCGTCCGGGCCCACTGATCGGCCTCGCCGAGCACCTCCTCGATGACCTCGACGATGCGCGGGAACCTGATCGCGCCCGCGAAGAACCCGGCCGCGGCGGCCTCGTTGGCCGCGTTGTAGACGGCCGTCAGGCTGCCCCCCGCGCTTCCCGCGCGCCGCGCCAGCTCGATCGCCGGGAACACCGTGTCGTCGACGGGCTCGAACGTCCACGACGACGCGGTCGAGAAGTCGCACGCGGCCGACGAACCGGGCACCCGGTCCGGCCATCCCAGGGCCAGCGCGATGGGCAGTTTCATCGACGGCGGTGAGGCCTTGGCCACGGTCGCGCCGTCGACGAAGGTCACCATCGAGTGCACGATCGACTGCGGGTGGACGGTGACGTCGATGTGGTCGTAGTCGACGCCGAACAGCAGATGCGCCTCGATGACCTCGAGCGCCTTGTTGACCAGGGTCGCCGAGTTGAGCGTGATCATCGGACCCATCGACCACGTGGGATGGTGGCCGGCCTGCTCGGGGGTGACGTCCTCGAGCTGCGCGCGGGTCCACCCCCGGAACGGGCCACCCGAGGCGGTGAGGACCAGCCGGTCGACCTCGGCTGCCGTCCCGGCGCGCAGGCACTGCGCGATGGCGGAGTGCTCGGAGTCGACCGGCACGATCTGCCCGGGCGCGGCCGCGTCGAGGACGAGTGCGCCTCCGGCGACGAGCGACTCCTTGTTGGCCAGCGCGAGCCGGGCACCCGATCGGAGTGCGGTGAGACTGGGCGCGAGTCCGATCGACCCGACGACCGCGTTGAGGATCACATCCACCCCGGTGTCCGCGACGACCGCGTCGATCAGGTCGCACATGGCGTCGGGCCCGCCGAGCACCCGGCCGCCGAGCCGTTCGGAGAGTTCCGGTGCCCGCGCGGCGTCCGCGACGGCGATCCGCGCGGCCGGGACGCCGAACGCGGCGGCCTGTTCGGCGAGGAGGCCGGGGTGCGATCCGCCGGCACCGAGGCCGACCACCTCGAAGAGGTCGGGGTGCTCGGTGACCACCTCGAGCGCCTGGACGCCGATGGAACCGGTGGAACCGAGGATCAGCACACGTGTGGGCACGCACCCATTCTGGACCATCCCGATTCGGCGGACGCCGTCGCCGGTGGCACCGGACAGACCCGCGGGCGGGGTGTGCCGCTATGCTGCTCGGAGAACTACTACCGATCGTCAGACATCTGACGTCCGCGCTGTGAGGAGTGGCTGTGGCAAGCACCGATGTGGAGCACACTGTGGGGCATGGCGAAGGGGGCCACGTCGAGGTCATCGACACCGGCTGGCGCCGCGAGCCCGCCGATGCCCCGTCCGCCCGGTTCGGCTGGCACGGTGCGGCGACCAAGACCTTCTACGGTGCGGCCATCTTCTTCGCGCTGTTCCTGCTCGCGATGATCATCGGCAACCACACCGGCCACATCGAGGACCTGTACCTCATCGCCTTCGCCGTGGGAACGCTGTTCTTCGCGGTCCGCGGCTGGTGGATGAACCGCGGAAAGTGGTCCTGACCGCCACGACACCAGATCCACGAGAAACGCCGAGCGGTGATCCGCTCGGCGTTTCTCATTTCTGCGTCGTGCCTCAGCGCTCCTCGGCGGCCAGCTGTCCGCAGGCGGCGGCGATCTCCTGACCGCGCGTGTCGCGGACGGTGCACGAGACTCCCTGCTCGCGGACACGCCGGACGAACTCGCGTTCGACCGGTTTGGGACTGGCGTCCCATTCCGAGCCCGGCGTCGGATTCAGCGGGATGAGGTTCACGTGCACGAGTGACCCGAGGGCACGGTGCAGTTTCTGCCCCAGCAGGTCGGCTCGCCAGGGCTGGTCGTTGACGTCCCGGATGAGGGCGTACTCGATCGAGACGCGTCGTCCGGTGGTGTCGGCGTAGTAGCGGGCCGCCTCGAGCACCTCGTCGACCGACCATCGGTTGTTCACCGGGACGAGGGTGTCGCGCAGCTCGTCGTCGGGCGTGTGGAGCGAGACGGCGAGGGTGACCGCGAGGCCCTCGTCGGCGAGACGACGGATCGACGGCGCGAGGCCGACGGTCGACACGGTCACCGAGCGTGCCGAGATCCCGAGACCGTCCGGCGCGGGCGAGGTGATCTGCCGGACTGCGTTCACCACGCGCTTGTAGTTGGCCAGCGGCTCGCCCATGCCCATGAACACGACGTTCGACAGGCGCCCGGGTTCGCCGAGTTCGCCGTCACGCAGCGCACGAGCCGCAGCACGGACCTGGTCGACGATCTCGGCGGTCGACAGGTTGCGATCGAGCCCGCCCTGTCCGGTCGCGCAGAACGGGCAGGCCATGCCGCATCCGGCCTGGCTCGAGATACACAGGGTGTTCCGCTCGGTGTAGCGCATGAGAACGCTCTCGAGGAGGGTGCCGTCGTGCAGACGCCACAGCGTCTTGCGGGTGGAGTCGTCGTCGCAGGAGATATGCCGGACCGGGGTCAACAGCTGCGGGAAGAGCTTGTCCCGCACCCCTTCGCGGGAGCCTGCGGGCAGGTCGGTCATCTCGTCGACGTTGCCGTTGAGACGCGCGTAGTACTGACGGGCCAGCTGATCGGCCCGGAACTTCGGCAGCCCCAGCTCGGCCAGCGCCGCGACGCGACCGGCGGCGTCGAGGTCGGCGAAGTGTGTCGGCGGACGCCCGCGTCGGGGCGCGTCGAACACAAGTGGCAATGAGGTCATTTCGCCATTGTCGCATGTCATGATGAAGCGATGACGACACCCGAGGACCGACGGCACACGGGTTCGGTACCTGCGTGGGGCGAACAGCCCGCCGGGGCACCGGTACCGGCGACCGGCGACCCGCACACACCTGATCAGCACTCCCCCGACCCCGACCACCGCGATCGCCTGCGACGCACGGTCGCCGATGTGGAGCACACGCGGACCCGGGCGACCTGGTTCGGCGTGGTGATCGGTGCGATCATCCTCGTCCTGCTCCTGGTCTTCATCGTGCAGAACCTCGACTCGCAGGAGATCGAGCTGCTGTTCTGGGAAGTGAATCTGCCGCTCGGGGTGAGCCTGCTCATCGCGGCCATCGCCGGCGCGCTGATCGTGGCGCTCGTGGGCGGTCTGCGGATGCTGCAGCTGCGGCGTGCGCTGAAGAAGGCCGCGAAGTAGCGCTGACGCCGGGGCCCTTGCCCGCGGTCAGAGCAGTGCGGTCAGCACGACCCACACCACGAACGCCGACGGCAGCAGGCTGTCGAGGCGGTCCATGATGCCGCCGTGCCCGGGCAGCAGTGTGCCCATGTCCTTGATGCCGAGATCGCGCTTCACCTGCGATTCGACGAGGTCACCCAGGGTCGCGCAGACCACCAGGACCGGTCCCAGGATGATGCCGATCCACCAGTGGCTCTCCAGCAGATACACCACGCATCCGACGGCGCCGACGGTGCCGACGACGAGGGAGCCCACCATGCCTTCCCAGGACTTCTTCGGGCTGATCGCCGGTGCCATCGGGTGCTTGCCGAACATCACGCCCGCGGCATAGCCGCCGACGTCGGAGCACACCACGACGACCATCAGCGTGGCCACCCGCGCGGCGCCGTCGTCCTGCACCACGAGGTGCGCGCCGAACGAGGCGAGCAGCGGCAGCCACGCCAGGACGAACACGGTGACCGCGAGGTCGCGCAGGTAGTCGACCGGCGCATTGTTGATGCCTTGCCCGAGGAGCTTCCACACCATGGACACCAGGACCGTCGCCACGAAGGCGACGAGCGCGCCGGTCGGGCCCCAGGGCCAGCTCGCCCAGATGATGGCCTGCCCGCCGATGAGAAGCGGCCAGAGCGCCACCGCGTATCCACCGGTCCGGAGGCGTTTGACGACCTCCCAGGTGGCGATCGCGAAGGCGACCGCCACGAGGCCGTACCAGACCTTCGGTACGAAGATCAGGATCGCGATGATGCTGATGCCGAGCGTGCCGCCGACCGCGATGGCGGCCGGCAGATCGCGCCCCGCGCGCGACTTCTTCTCACCGCCTCGTTGCGGAACCTCGTTCACACCTCGAGCAATTCGTCTTCTTTGTGCTTCACCAGCTCGTCGATCTGATGCACATAGGTCGCCGTGGTCTTGTCCAGTTCCTTCTCGGCGCGGGTGACCTCGTCTTCGCCGGCCTCGCCGTCCTTCTGGATGCGCTTGAGTTCGTCGGCAGCCTTGCGACGCACGTTGCGGATCGCGACCTTCGCGTCCTCACCCTTGCCCTTGGCCTGCTTGACGAGCTCGCGGCGCCGCTCCTCGGTGAGCTGCGGGACGGCGACCCGGATGATCGTGCCGTCGTTGGTCGGATTGACCCCGAGGTCGGAGTTGCGGATCGCGGTCTCGATGTCACGCAGCGTCGACGCCTCGTACGGCTTGATCACGACGAGGCGCGGTTCGGGCGTGTTGATGCTCGCGACCTGCGTCACGGGGGTGATCGAGCCGTAGTACTCGATGTTGATCTTGTTGAACATGGACGGGTTGGCGCGCCCGGTCCGGATCGAACCCATGTCCTCCTTGGCGACGTTGACCGCCTTCTCCATCTTCTCCTCGGCGTCGAGCAACGCGTCGTCGATCATGTTCGTCCTTGTTCCGTTCAGTCGGTGTTCTCGTCGATCTCAGGGTCAGGCGTCGGGTTCAGGTGCTGACCAGGGTGCCGATGCGGTCGCCTGCGACTGCACGGGCGATATTGCCCTGTTGGAGCAAATTGAACACCAAGATCGGCATCTTGTTGTCCATACACAGGCTGAAGGCCGTCGCGTCGGCGACCTTGAGCTCCTTGTCGAGCACCTCGCGGTGGGTGATCTCGGTGAACATCGTGGCGTCGGGGTTGGTGCGCGGGTCGGCGTCGTACACACCGTCGACCGCCTTGGCCATCAGGACCACCTCGGCCTTGATCTCCAGCGCTCGCTGGGCGGCGGTGGTGTCGGTGGAGAAGTACGGCATCCCCATGCCCGCGCCGAAGATCACCACGCGCCCCTTCTCCAGGTGCCGCTGTGCACGCAGCGGCAGGTACGGCTCGGCCACCTGTCCCATCGTGATGGCGGTCTGCACGCGGGTCGAAATCCCGCGCTTCTCCAGGAAGTCCTGCAGCGCAAGGCAGTTCATGACCGTTCCGAGCATGCCCATGTAGTCCGAGCGGCTTCGGTCGAGGCCTCGTTGCTGCAGTTCGGCGCCGCGGAAGAAGTTCCCGCCGCCGATCACGACGGCGACCTGGACACCGGAATTGACGACGTCGGCGATCTGGTCGGCGACGGTGCCCACCACGTCGGGATCGAGCCCGACCTCTCCTCCACCGAACATCTCGCCGCCCAACTTCAGCAAGACCCTACGGAATCCATCCCGCCGGATGGGGTCGGACGCTTCACTCATCGGCTTCCTCACTCGTCGGTTCGGTGAACTATCGTACGTCTTCACCGGAATCGACCCGCGACACGCGTCGTGCGCGCCGCGGGAGAGTTCACCCGCGCAGGGCCGCCTCGAACTGCGGCCAGGCACGATGCAGTTCGTCCTGCCAGTACGGCCACGCGTGGGTGCCGCCCTCGTAGAGGTGGAACGTCGCCGGGACACCGATGTCGCGCATCCGGCGCTGGAGGTTCCGCGTGCACTGCGCCGTGGCCGTCTCGATCACCGCCCCGACCGCGATCTGGTCGAACAGCTTGGAGCCGTTGCCGTCGATACCGGGACCGTCCAGGGTGTCGTATCGGCCCGGCATCCCGGACCCGTTCGACACGTAGATCGACGTCCCCCGGAACTCCTCGGCATGCAGGTACGGGTCGCTGGCACGCCAGGCCGGATCGTCGGGCGGTCCCCACATGTTCACAGTGTTGGCACCGCCACGGCCCTCGACGACCATCCGGACGACGGCCTGACCGAGCGGATCGCTGGTCTGGGCACAGCCGCTGAACGAACCGAGTGCCTGGTACACGGACGGTGCGTGAAGGGCCAACTGGAACACCGACGTGCCCGCCATCGAGATCCCGGCGATCGCGTTGCGTCCGGTGCCGTCGAAGCGCTCGTCGATCGTTGCCGGCAGCTCCTCGGTGAGGAAGGTCGCCCATTTCTGCCTCCCCAGCACGGGGTCGGGTCGCTGCCAGTCGGTGAAGTAGCTCGCCGCGCCGCCCATCGGGACGACGATGTTGACGTTCTCGTCGGCGAAGAACGTCCGGATGTCGGTCCGGTCGAACCAGCTGCTTCCACCATCGCCGCCCGCCGCTCCGTTGAGGAGGTAGAGCGTTGGCGCGGGCCCGGTTCCGCGGGCGGGCCACACCTTGACCGGAACCACCCGGCGCATCGCGGCGGACCGGACGCCGACTTCGATCTCGCCTCCGCGCTGAACCGTCTCGGCGACGATGCGAGCGGGCGCGGGCGACGCGGTGGCGGGCACCACCATTCCGAGAGTCGAGATGACCAGCGCGATCACGAGTACGGCGACCCGCATCGGCGAGCGCCGGCGCCACGCCCGATCCACGTCGGCAGACCCGTCGTCCATACCCCTCGCCTTCATCCGGGTGCGACCGGCGTCACACGCAACCACGGCAGTGTGCCCGACGCACCGCCGGATGTCCACATGGGTCAATCGTCCGGCACCACAACGGCATTCGATGACACAGAGAGACGAGGACTGTTACAGCGTCTCATCACACCGTGGTTGTCCCTGTTTCGGCGACCGCCGAGGTTACCGTGCGGTAGGGTCCGTCCCGGTCGGCCGCTCCACCGTCCGGGGAACCTCGGGCACCTGTCGTGCATCGGTCGCCGAATCCACTTTCCCGCAGGCGAATCGAGGTACACACATGATGAAGTTCGGCCTCATCGAGGAATGGGAGCCCCGCGCCGGTCACCTGACCAGCTGGGTGGCCTCCCTCGCTTCGGTGACGAATGCCGATCGGGCTCCTGTGCATCCCTCCCCGCCGTCCCACCAGCAGGAGGAGTACCTGCGGGTGGCCTGGCGCAACGAGTCCGCGGGGTTCCGTTTCGCCCGGCTCTGTCTCATGGCGTTCGACGTCTCGGCACCTCTGGACGTCTCCGCGATGACGATCGCGGTCAACGAGTTCGTGCGGCGCCACGACAGTTTCCGGTCCTGGTTCTCGATGGAGGACGACGGTTCGGTCCTCCGCCATCTCGTGCCCCCGGAAGTCGTCGACATGGTTCCGGTCGCATACGGCGACCGCGACGCCCCGCAGCTGCGGACGCATGTGCAGGACGAGACCTCGGGGCCGTTCAACTGGGACTGTTTCACCTTCGGGGCCATCGAGTGGGAGGGCGGGTTCACGCTCTACGCCGCGGCCGATCACCTCAACACCGACGGGATCTCACAGGCGATCACCTGCGTGGACCTGTTGTCGCTCTACATGAATGAGGCCTTCGGTGGCGACGTCGAGCTGCCCCCGGTCGGCAGCTACCTCGACTACTGCGCGCGCGAGCGCGACGTGTCGCGCCGGCTGACCCGTCGATCGCCGCACGTCCAGCGCTGGATCGATCTGGTGCAGGCGAACGGTGGGCGCCTGCCGAGTTTCCCGTTGCCGCTCGGCACCGGCGGGCAGACGTATACGCGCAGCGCAATCGTGAACTCGACCCTGTTCGACGAGCCCACGGCCGCGCGTTTCGAACAGATCTGTCGCGAACTGGGAGCCAACATGATCGCCGGGATCATGACGGCAGCCGCCCTCGTCTATGCCGAGTTCACCGGCCGGAGTGAGTATTTCGGGATGACGCCGAAGAGCACGAGGTCGGGCGCCGCGGAGCTGAAGTCGGTGGGCTGGTTCACGAGTCTGATCCCGGTTCCGCTCACCGTCGACGACGACACCACGTTCCGCTCGCTGGCACCGGAGGCCGCGCGCAGCTACGAGTCCGGAAAAGAGTTGACCGACATATCGTTCCACCGGGTCCTCGAACTCGTGGAATCCGGCGACGGCATCGCGGTCCGATCCGGCTGGGCGGTCCCGATGGTGTCCTACATCGACGTCCGCAAGCTCCCGGGCGTCGAGATCTTCGAAGCCGGGAACGGGTGCCTCTTCGGTAATCGCGGCAGCAGCGAGGAGGTGTACATGTGGGTCAACCGGTTCTCCGGCGAGACCTCGATCACGTTGCTGTACCCCGACACCGAGATCGCTCATGAGTCCGTGACGCAGTACGTCGAACGATTCGTCGCGGTGATGTCGGCGGTCGCCGACCTGGGCGACTACCGACCCTCGCTGCCGGCTCTCGCACCGTGACCGCCGGCCCCGCGGCGGGCCGGCGGCCGACCGGCGCGATCGGCGATCGCCCGGGAGCCTGGGCTGCTCTCGCGGGATGCCTGCTCGGGGTGTTCATGCAGATGCTGGACACCACCATCGTCAACATCGCCCTGCCCGATCTCGCCCGGGACCTCGGCGCGTCGACGTCGCAGCAACTCCTGGTGCTGACGGTGTACACGCTGTCGTTCGCCTGCACCCTGCTGACCGCGGCGACACTGGGGGCCCGAGTCGGACGCCGCCGGATGTTCGTGATCGGCATGGTGGCCTTCACCGTCACATCGGTGCTGTGCGGTGTGTCGACCGGGCCGGGTGAACTCATCGCGTTTCGCGGGTTACAGGGTGTCAGTGCGGCGCTCATGTCTGCGCAGACCCTGGCGCTCATCGCGGCCCTCTTCGACAAGAGACGCCACGGACTGGTCTTCGGCGTCTACGGGGCCGTGGCCGGTCTCGCCGCCATCCTCGGCCCGGTGGTCGGCGGATTCCTCGTCGACGCCGACGTTCTCGGATGGGGCTGGCGAGCGATCTTCTTCGTCAACGTCCCACTGGGCGTGCTCTCCTGCCTGCTCGCCCACCGCCGCCTGCCCGCCGCCCGTGAGCCGACGCCGGGACGGGTTGACGTCCCGGGTGTGGTCATGTCGGCGACGGCGCTGTTCCTGCTGCTGTACCCGCTGGCCCTCGGACGCGAGATGGGGTGGCCCCCGATCCTGTGGGTGATGATCGGGACGGCCGGAATCCTGTTGGCGCTGTTCGCCCTTCACGAGTTGCGCGTCGACGCCCGGGGTGGCACTCCCCTGCTGCGACCACGACTGTTCGCCTCCCGCCGGTTCACGGTCGGGCTTCTCCTGTCGCTTCTGTTCTTCAGCGTGTTCGCCGGGTTCTTCTTCACCGTGTCGATCTCGGCCCAGTTCGGACTCGGCTACTCGGCGTTCCGGACCGGGATGCTGGCGCTGCCCTTCGCAATCGGTGCTGCCGTCGGCTCGCTCTGTTCGCCACGGGTGGTCGTCCGGCTCACGGCCCCGCACACCTTGACGGCTGGGGCCCTCGCCGTCGGAGCCGGATTCGTTTGGCTCGCGATCATCATCGAACCGGCAGCGGAGACCTTGCCGTGGCCCGGCATCCTCGGTCCCCTCGTACTCGGCGGTCTGGGAACCGGCCTGTTCATCGCACCGTTGCAGGCCGTGATCCTGTCCGACACGACCGAGTCCACGGTGGGCACGGCAACCGGGACGATCCCCACGGTTCAGCAGATCGGCGCCTCGATCGGGCTGGCGGTCGTCACCCTGTTCTTCTTCGGACAGGTGGCCGGGCAGACCGCCGAGACGGTTCCGGTTGTACGAGCCGAACTCGTTGCGGCGCTGCCGGACTCACCGGTTCGCCCGGTGCTGCACGTGGCGGTCGCCGATCGTTTCGCATCCTGCGCGGGCGAGCAGCTGAGATCCGCTCATCCGGAACGACCGGCGCCGGCCTGCGCGGGCGGCCCGACGTCGCCGGCGATCGCGGCGGTCGCGGCGCAGGCGCGGCCCTGGACCCAGGACGCGGCGCGGTCGGTGACGGCCCGGACTTTCCTGGCCGCCCTGCGGACGACCCTCGTGACGTTGGGTCTCGTCGCCGTCGCGATCGCGGTACTCACGACAGCGCTACGGACGCGACAGACCCCGTGAACGCACATCGCCCCGTCTCCTCGGCGGAGACGGGGCGATGTGTGGCGAGTTCGATCAGGCCTGGCCGACCTCGAACCGGGTGAAGCCCTTGATGGTCACGCCGGCATCGTCGAGCAGTGCCTTCACGGTCTTCTTCGAGTCCTGGACCGACGACTGGTCGAGCAGCACGACGTCCTTGTAGAAGCCGTTGACGCGACCCTCCACGATCTTGGGCAGAGCCTGCTCGGGCTTGCCCTCCTCCTTGGCGGTCTGCTCGGCGATACGACGCTCGTTCTCGACGACGTCCGCGGGGACCTCGTCGCGAGTGGCATAGCGCGCCTTGAGAGCAGCGACCTGCATGGCGGCGCCGCGGGCGGCCTCTTCGGCACCCGCGCCCTCGCCGGTGTAGGACACGAGCACGCCGACGGCCGGGGGCAGATCGGATGCACGCTTGTGCAGGTACACGGCCACCGGACCGTCGTAGTAGGCCACGCGACGCAGCTCGAGCTTCTCGCCGATCTTGGCCGAGAGTGCCGCCACGGCCTCATCGACGGTGCCGTCGCCGAGCGGAGCCTTCTTCAGCTCGTCGAGATCGTTCGTCTTCGCCGCGGCCGCCGCGTTCACGATGTCGTCGGCGAGCTGCTGGAACTCACCGTTCTTCGCGACGAAGTCGGTCTCGGAGTTGATCTCGATGAGCGCGCCGTCCTTGGCCGCGACCAGGCCCTCGGCGGTGGAGCGCTCGGCGCGCTTGCCCACGTCCTTGGCGCCCTTGATGCGCAGTTCTTCGACGGCCTTGTCGAAATCGCCGTCGTTGTTGGCCAGCGCGTTCTTGCAGTCGAGCATTCCAGAGCCGGTGAGCTCACGGAGACGCTTCACATCAGCTGCGGTGTAGTTCGCCATCGTTGGCGAGCCTCCTTCGGGAAGTGTGTTGGGACCGGACTGCAGAGCAGTGGGGACTACTGAGCAGCCGGTGCGTCGGCCGCGGCGTCGCCGCCGGCCGGTGCTGCGGCCTGGGTCAGCAGTTCCTGCTCCCACTCTGCCAGCGGTTCGCCGCTGCCGGCCTCGGGCTTGGCGTCGCCGCTGGCGGCACCGGCACGGGCCTGGACACCCTCGGCCACGGCCGAGGCCACGACGCGGGTGAGCAGCGCTGCGCTGCGGATGGCGTCGTCGTTGCCCGGGATCGGGTAGTCGACGAGGTCGGGATCGCAGTTGGTGTCCAGGATCGCGATGACCGGGATGTTCAGCTTGCGTGCCTCACCGACGGCGATGTGCTCTTTGTTGGTGTCGACGACCCACACGGCCGAGGGGACCTTGGCCATGTCGCGGATACCGCCGAGCGTGCGCTCGAGCTTGTTCTTCTCGCGGGTCAGCATCAAGATCTCTTTCTTGGTGCGGCCCTCGAAGCCACCGGTCTGCTCCATGGTCTCGAGCTCCTTCAGGCGCTGCAGGCGCTTGTGGACGGTCGAGAAGTTGGTGAGCATGCCACCGAGCCACCGCTGGTTGACGTACGGCATGCCGACACGGGTCGCCTCTGCGGCGATCGATTCCTGGGCCTGCTTCTTGGTGCCGACGAAGAGGATGGTGCCGCCGTGGGCGACGGTCTCCTTGACGAACTCGTACGCCTTGTCGATGTAGGTCAGCGTCTGCTGCAAATCGATGATGTAGATGCCGTTGCGGTCGGTGAAGATGAATCGCTTCATCTTCGGGTTCCAACGGCGGGTCTGGTGCCCGAAGTGTGCGCCGCTGTCCAGCAGCTGCTTCATGGTCACGACAGCCATGATCGTCCTTTTCTCGCAGTTGTCGTCGGCACCGTCGGTACCGACCCTGGCGCCTGCGGCCGAGTGCCACCCGATACGGCTTGGGCCGTCCGGGACTGCTCACTTGGCGTGTGTCCGTCGACTGTGCTGGTCAGAGCGTCGAAGCCCCGAGCGGCACAGAACTGAATGCAGGCGCGCGAAGTCACCTCACCAACGCGCGATGAGGTGCGGTCAGAAGTTTACGCCGCCACGGAACGAACACCAAAACGCCTTCGCCCACGTCGGGGGGCGGATCCGGCATCGGGTCGCCGATCCGGCGGATCCCACTCGGCCTCCGGTGCGTCCAACCACCGTGCGAACTCCAACGCCACGCTTCGTGGCCGCCATCCTGCTCGCCGCCCTCTGGTTCGCCGGTCCGGTCGCGACGGCTGACTCGGGCGAGGCGTACACGGTACCGCTGGCGCCCCGGCCGACCGTCGTGACGGCCTACGACGAGCCCGAGAAGCGGTGGCAGCCAGGACATCGGGGCGTCGACCTCGCCGCCGGGCCCGGCCAGGCCGTCCGTGCGGCAGGCGCGGGCCGGGTGCGGTTCGCGGGAACCGTCGCCGGGCGGCCGCTGGTCTCGGTGTCGCATCCCGACGGCGTGATCACCACATACGAGCCGGTCGAGGCCGACGTCGACGCTGGCGACCACGTCTCGCGCGGCGAGATCATCGGAACGGTGATCGGCGGGCATCCGGGATGCCCGGTGCTCGTCTGCCTGCATTGGGGCGCTCGGCGCGGCAGCGGGCGCGGAGCGGACTACCTGGACCCCCTGGGTCTGCTCGGCGCGGTGCGAGTCCGGCTCAAACCGGTCGGATGACCGCGCCGGACGGGCCGAACGGATGCGCCTCAGGCGCGGGGGTGCGCCTGACGGTGGACGGCGCGTAGGCGTTCGACGCTCACGTGGGTGTAGATCTGCGTCGTCGCGAGCGACGAGTGACCGAGTAGTTCCTGGACGACGCGCAGGTCGGCGCCGCCCTCCAGCAGGTGCGTGGCGGCGCTGTGCCGGAGTCCGTGCGGTCCGGTCGCCGGCCCGCCGCTCGCGGCGACCGCGCGTGCCACGACCGAGCGCGCCATCCGCTGGTCGAGCCGACCACCGCGGGCGCCGAGGAGCAGCGCCGCCCCCGAGGCGTCGGTGAGCAGAGCCGGGCGCCCGGCGCGGAGCCAGTCGTCGACCGCGCGCGCGGCCGGCTCGCCGTACGGGACCGAACGTTCCTTGTCCCCCTTGCCGATCACCCGCATCACCCGCCGGTCGGCGTCGACGTCGCCCACATCCAGCCCGCACAACTCCCCCACGCGAACCCCACTGGCGTACAGCAATTCCACGATGGCCCGGTCGCGCAGGGCGAGCGGGTCGTCGGGCGCGCGATCCGCGCTGGTGGCCGCGATCGCGGCCTCGGCCTGGGCGGGAGCCAGTACCGCGGGCAGCGTCCGATGCGCCTTGGGCGCTTTCAGTCGCTGCGACGGGTCGGTGGCCAGATACCCCTCCCGGACCGCCCACGCGCAGAAGGTCTTCGCCGCCGAGACCTGTCGGGCCACGGTCGTACGCGCCGCTCCCCGCCGGGTCAGTTCGGCGAGCCAGGCCCGCAGTAGGGCGAGGTCGATGTCGCCGACCGCGACACCCCGGGCACCGGCGAACGAGACCAGTGCGCGCGCGCCACCGACGTAGGCACGGATCGTGTGCTCACTGCGCCCTTTCTCCAGGCGCAGGTGGTCGGCGAAGTCGTCGAGCATGGTCACGACCTCATCGTGTCGGGCATCCGGGTGCAACCGCACACGCGGCGTCGTGGCCGAATCGATGCCCGATCCCCAGGACGTCGTCAGCCCTGGGCGCCGACCCCTTCCTCCTCGGCCCGCAGGTCGGCCTTCCACTGGCGGAAGCCTTCCTCGGTCCGTCCGCGCCGCCAATATCCGGAGATGGAGGCGTTCGCCGCCCCCACTCCTCGCTCCTTGCGGACGTAGGCCCGCAGATTGTGCATGACCGCCTGCGCCTCACCGTGGATGAACACGTGGGGCTCGCCGTCGAGCCACTCCGTGGCGCGGACCGCTTCGATCAGCGGCGCGTTGTCGCCGGCGAGTGAGTCGTCGACCTCGCCCGCGGGCCCGCCGCGATGCACCCACGTGATCTCCGCCCCGGCGGGCGCGTCGAGATCGAGTTCGTCCTCGGGTCCGGCGACCTCGATGAACACCTTGGCGACGGCGTCGGCGGGAAGCGCTTCGAGGGCAGCGGCGACCGCGGGGAGGCCGGCCTCGTCGCAGGCCAGCAGGTGCCAGGGGGCGTCCGCACGCGGGCGATAACCGCTGCCCGGTCCGACGAAGCGGATCGTCTCGCCCGAGCCGACCGCGGCCGCCCAGGGACCGGCGATGCCCTCGCTCCCGTGGACGACGAAGTCGACGACGAGCTCACGAGCGGCCGCATCGACGCGGCGAACGGTGTAGGTCCGCAGCACCGGCTGACGCTCCGGGGGCTCGTTGGCACGGACCTCCTGCAGATCGAACGGCTCCGGGTAGCTGACACCCGGCGGTGCGAAGATGAACTTCACATACATGTCGGTGTCGGGTTCCCCGGACTTGCCGACTGCCGGCTGGAAGTCCTCGAACCCTTCACCGCCCAGGTACAGGCGCACGAAGTGCGGACTGATCCGCTCGCTCCGGAGCACCGTCATCGTGTTCACGCGTTTCGCCATCGAACCTCCCTTTTCAGAGGTCACCTTACGCCCCTCTGTTTAGGGGACCCTTAGCTTTAGCCGAGCGAACCACCCATCCGCAGTTGTAAGGTTTTCTACTGATCAAGCGATGTGCATCTGAGACTTTGCCATTACTAAAATCAGACGTCGTGAGACCCGACCAGAGGTGACTCCATGCCGGATCAGCCCGTGGATCAATCCACCCCGCGCCGCGGTTCACGGCTCAGCGTCGACGACTGGCTGGAGGCGGCGACGCAAATCCTGGTCGACGACGGCATCGACGCCCTCAAGATCTCACGCCTGAGCGCCGGCTCGGTGTGACGAAGGGCAGCTTCTACTGGCACTTCACCGACATCGGTGCGCTGAAGACCGCGCTCGCCGAGCACTGTCGGCAAGCGCAGTCGGCAGCGGCCGCCCGGATCGAGTCGCTCGAGTCCCTGCCGCCGATCGAACGTGTCGACGCGCTGGCGCGACTGCTGTCCGATCCACGTCGCCGGGCGATGGAGTCGGCCCTGCGGCGGTGGGCCGAGACCGATCCGACAATCGCGGATTCGGTCGACCGGCTCGACTGCCGGATCTTCTCGATCGCGATCTCCGCGATGCGTGAACTCGGGTTCTCCGAGGCCGAGGCACACGCTCGCGCCACCACACTGCTGTACGCGGGGATCGGCTACGTCCATGCGCACGGCCGTCTCAACGAGGCGACGGTCGAAGATCTGCATGTCATCATCGACATCCTCACCCGCCGCTGAGGTCACGCCAGCCGCCACCGTCCGTCGACGTTCTGCACGTGTCCCGTGACGTCGAGGTGCGCGAGCGCCGACCGCACCACGCCGATGTCGAGGCCCGCGGCGAACGCGATCTCGTCGATCCCCACGCCGCCGCGGCCGGGAATGGCGTCGTGGACCCGCAGCTGCTCGGCGTCGAGCCCGTCGGTCGGCTTCGTGCGGCCGCGGCCGATGTCACCGCCACCATCGGGGCGCACCAGGTTGACGACCGACGCGACGTCGGAGACCAGCACCGCGAGTTCGTCGGCGATCATCCGATGGCAGCCGACCGAGGTCGCCGACGTGACCGGGCCGGGCACCGCGCCGAGGGGCCGGCCGAGCTTGCGCGCCCACGCGGCGGTGTTCGCCGCGCCGGATCTCCGCCCCGCCTCGACCACCACTGTCGCACCACTCATCGCCGCGACCAGGCGGTTCCGGGTGAGGAACCGGTGCTTGGCGGCCGTCGTCCCCGGCGGATATTCACTGATCACCGCGCCCGTGCGCGCGATCGCGGCCAACAGAGCCGAGTGCGACGCCGGATAGTCCCGGTCGATCCCACAGGCCATCACCGCCGCGGTCACCCCGCCCGCCGCGACGACCGCGCGGTGGGCAGCACCGTCGATGCCGAACGCTCCGCCGGACAGCACCGCGAAACCCTGGGCCGACACTCCCGACGCGAGCGTCTGCGTGACGTGTTCGCCATAGGACGACGCGGCGCGCGATCCTATCAACGCGACCGACGCCGCGGCCAGGTCGTCGAGCCGGGCGGGGCCGCGTACCCACAGCGCGAGCGGTTCACCACCGCGCGCCGCGGTGTCGGCCTGCCCCAGCGCCAGCAGTGACCAGGCCGGCCATTCCGGGTCGGCTCGGGTCACCAGGCGCGCACCGATCCGCTCGGCGGCGTCGAGATCATCTGGTGCACAGTCGGAATCGAATCGAGCCGCGGTCGCGGCGAGCACCGCGTCGTGACCGGCGGGCACAGTGCGCCGGCGGATCGCCGACGCGGCCTCGACCGGGCCGATGTCGTCGACGAGCGCGATGACCGCGGCACAGGGCGGTTCGGCGACCCGCGCCAGGTAGGCCCAGGCGATGGACTCGGGAGGATGGGCGGTCACCAGGTCGCTCCTCTGTCTCGGTACAGAAGTGCCTGCGCGACATCGTCTTCGACGGGGCGCTCGGATCCGCGTAGATCGCTGAGGGTCCAGGCCAGCCGCAGTGCCCGATCGGCGCCGCGCGCCGTCACGCGGCCGTCGCGGAGGAACAGTTCGATGGGCCGCAGAACGTCCGGTGGCAGCCGGAACCGCTGGCGCAACGCGGACCCGGGGACCTCGGCGTTGGTGCGCCACCCGAACTCCGACCACCGCTCGATCGCGGTGGCCCGCGCCGCGGTGACCCGGGCGCGGACGTCGGCACTCGACTCGCCGGCACCACTCATCAGCGCGGCGTTCCCCGGCGGGTCCATCCGCACCCGGATGTCCACGCGGTCGAGCAGTGGCCCCGACAGCTTGCCCAGGTAGCGCCGCCGGACGACGGCCGTGCACACGCAGTCCACATCGTGGGCGGGCGCGCACGGGCACGGGTTCGCCGCGAGGATCAGCTGAAAGCGCGCGGGATAGACCGCCATGCCGTCACGCCGCGGCACCCGCACCTCGCCGTCCTCGAGGGGTTCCCGCAGGGATTCGAGCGACTTGACACTCATCTCGGCGCACTCGTCGAGGAACAGCACTCCTCGATGCGCCTTGGACGCCGCGCCCGGCCGGGCGAAACCGGTGCCGCCACCGAGCAGGGCTGTGATCGACGAACTGTGGTGCGGGGCCACGAACGGCGGTTCGGTGATCAGTGGACGGCCGGGCGACAACTCCCCCACCAGGGAGTGGATGGCCGTCACCTCCAGCGAGTCCTCGAGACCCAGCGGCGGCAGGATGCCCGGCAACCGCCGCGCGAGCATCGTCTTGCCGATTCCCGGCGATCCGGTCATCAATACGTGATGTGCTCCGGCCGCGGCGATCTCGAGCGCATGCCGGGCCTCCTGCTGCCCCACCACGTCGGCCATGTCCGGAATCGGTGGCGCCTGCGAGGCCGTCGCGTCGTGCACGGTGTCGAGCACATGGTCTCCGGCCAGCCACTGTGTCACCTCTTTGAGACTCGTCGCGCCGCCGACGTCCATCCCCTCGACGAGCGCCGCCTCGGCGACGGTCTCGATCGGCACGACCGCCCGCCGGTATCCCTCCTGCCGTGCGGCGATCACCGCCGGCAACACCCCGCGGATCGGCCGCACGCTGCCGTCCAGACCGAGTTCGCCCAGGAAGATCGTCGACGACAGCCTCTCCGCCGACACCTGTTGAGTGGCAGCCAGAATCGCGACCGCCATCGACAGATCGAACCCCGAACCGACCTTCGGCATGTCGGCCGGCGACAACGCCACCGTCACCTTCAGCTCGGGAAAACTGAACCCGGAATTCTTGATCGCAGCCCGCACCCGGTCCCGCGCCTCCCGAACCGACGGATCCGGATTGCCCGTCACCGCGAATCCCGGCAGACCCGAACTCACACTCGCCTGCACATCGACCACCCGCGCGGCAAAGGCATTGAGCCCCACCGACTGTGTTTGCCCCAACATGGGCACAGTCTCGCCGGTGCCATGCGTCGCGGACGGTCCCGAACCACCCGGACAGCCGATCTGTGGATCAGGCCGTGGTTGTCCCATGGTCACGCCTCGAGGTTGCCTCGGTGCGAACGCGATCGTCGGGAACGTCCGCGAGGGAGCCGCGCTACCTGCCGAGGCGCTTGACTAGGCTCGACAACCGATGAACCACGGAACTTTCGACGATGCGTTCGTCGGTGATCTCGACCGGCTGCTGCGATGGAGACGCGACGTCCGTCGCTTCAGCCGCGAGCCACTGGAACCACATCTGCTGCCCGAGATCCTCGACGCGGCCGAACTCGCGCCGTCGGTGGGCAACAGCCAGCCGTGGCGCTGGGTCGAAGTGCGGTCCACCACGGCCCGAAAGGCGGTGCGCGACAGCTTCACCCACTGCAATGCCGATGCGCTCGACGGCTACACGGGCGAGCGCGCACAGCTGTATTCGTCACTCAAGCTCGCCGGTCTCGATGACGCTCCCGTCCACCTCGCCGTGTTCTGCGAACCCGCTGTCGCCCAGGGCCAGGGACTCGGCCGACAAACAGTGCCCGAGACGTTGGAGTATTCGGTCGTCACCGCGATCTCCACACTCTGGCTGGCGGCGCGGGCCCGGGGCGTCGGGGTTGGGTGGGTGTCGATCATCGAACCTGATCGGGTGACCGCGGCTCTCGCGCTCCCGTCCGCGTGGAAGCTGGTCGCCTACCTGTGTATCGGCTACCCGGCCCACGACTCGGAGACGCCCGAACTCGAACGTGTCGGCTGGCAGGCTCGGACTGCGTCTGAGGGGCGCCACTTCGTGCGCTGACACCAGATCGTGACCCCCTCGAACACGCGATTGTGCACAACTCCAGTCACAATAGTCACGTCAATCACTTCTGTCACAAGAGTAACTGGAGGACGTGCGTGTCGAGCCGTCTCACCACGAGTGTCCGGCTGGCACTCGCCGGGGTCATCGCGTTCAGCGGTACCGCGATCGCCCTGACGACCGGCGCCGGCGTCGCCCACGCCGCACCCTGCGGCAACGCGAGCACCGGATCGAGTGTCCTCGGCTTCGGCTCCAGCGGATCGAGCGGCTCCAGCGGCTCGGAAGGGTCCTCCGGCGGCTCGAGCATCCCGAACCCGGGTCCCCAGGCGCCGCTGGTCCCCTATGTCGGGTCCAAGTCCCGCACCGTCGGCTGGGTGACGGGGCCGCTCAGCGCCAACCGGACGTACAGCCGGTTCGGGATCGGGGGCACCGATCTCGGCGTCGCCTGGGACAACGGCCGCGGACAGACCCTGATGGCCTTCGGGGACACCTTCGGCAACTGCAACGCACCGGGGCAGCAGTGGCGACATAACGTACTCCTCCGCACCGACGACGACAACCTCGCCAACGGCCTCTCGGTTCCCGACGGTCGCGCCGGCGACGTGACCTCGGGTTCGGTGATCGCGCCGGGCCAACCCAACTACGCGCAGGAGCTCATCCCGTCGGTCGGTATCTCCAACGTCGAGGTCACGACCATCCCCACCGCGGCCATCTCCCTCCCGCACGGCGACGGCTTCCGCCAGTACGTCAACTACATGTCGGTGCGATCGTGGGGTTCGCCGGGCAACTGGGTCACCAACTTCTCGGCCATCGCCCATTCCGACGACAACGGCCAGACCTGGGTCACCGACCAGGACACCATCCTCATCAATGCGCCGGTCTCACTCCGACTTCCCGGCGAGTTCCGCCCCATCGAGTTCAACAACGGTAAGTTCCAGCAGAACGCCTACGTCCGCGGCCGGGCCGGGACCCCCGACGCGGAGTACGTCTACCAGTACGGCACGCCGAACGGGCGATTCGGCGCCGCGTTCCTCGCCCGCTTCCGGCCGGCGGACATCCTGTCACTGGACGCGTACGAATACTGGGCGGGGAAGAGCCGCGGCTGGGTGGACGACATCGCCGCGATCCCCGACGACGGCTCCGCGATCGTCGTCGGTCAACCGGTCACCGAACTCTCGGTCGCCTGGAGTCCCTATCTCGAGAAATACATCATGCTCGACGGCGACAACGACATCACGCTGCGCACCGCGGACCGTCCCGAAGGCCCGTGGAGCGCACCGAAGACCATCGTGCCCCGGGGCGCCCTCGTCGTCTACGGACCGATGATGCTCCCCGGTTCCCCCGCGCTGCAGGGTGATTCGAAGGACCTGTACTTCAACGCATCGCGTTGGAGCGACTACAACGTGATGCTGATCCGCACCGACCTGAGCAAGCTCTGACGCGTTCAGCTCAGACGTAGACGCCGCGGTGATGCCGAACGCGCGCACGGGCCAGGTCGTCGGGTACGGCCTGGTCGAGCCGCACACTGACCACGTCGAACCGGATCTGCGACCACCGGCGGTCCTGCGCGGCGAGCCACAACCGGGCGAGCCGACGCATCCGCGCGAGCTTCGTCGGCGTGACCGCCATGACCGGATCGTCGTAGGTGCGACTCGCGCGGGTCTTGACCTCGACGATCACCAGGATCGATCCGTCGGCCGCGACGAGATCGAGTTCGCCGTATCGGGTACGCCAATTGCGTTCCAGGACAGTCCAACCCAGCGATGTCGCATAGTCCGCGGCCACATCCTCACCGAGCCGGCCGATGTGTCCGCGTCGATCGGGGCGGGGATGTCCGCGCGGTTCAGCACTCATGCCGATCAGCGTCGCGCAGAACCGCTTTCGATCACCGGTCGAATACGAGCAAAGCCCTGATCTGTGGACGATCAGGGCTCTGTCAACAGCTGCGCTCTCACCGAGAGCGGGC
Organism: Gordonia sp. KTR9; assembly: GCF_000143885.2. Classification (NCBI taxonomy): domain Bacteria; kingdom Bacillati; phylum Actinomycetota; class Actinomycetes; order Mycobacteriales; family Gordoniaceae; genus Gordonia; species Gordonia sp. KTR9. The sequence continues at coordinate 2,306,570 of NC_018581.1, read as the reverse complement.
GCGGGATCAGGGTTCGTCGGGCAGTCGGAGTTCCGGCTTCTCGAGCTCTTCGATGTTGACGTCCTTGAACGTGATCACGCGAACCTGCTTGACGAAGCGCGCCGGGCGGTACATGTCCCACACCCACGCATCGCTCATCCGGAGTTCGAAGTACACCTCGCCGTCGGTGTTGCGCGGGATCATCTCGACGGCGTTGGCGAGGTAGAAGCGCCGCTCCGTCTCCACCACATAGGTGAACTGCCCGACGATGTCCTTGTACTCGCGGTACAGAGAGAGTTCCATCTCGGTTTCGTACTTCTCGAGATCCTCAGCACTCATCCTGTCAGCCTATCCCTGTTGTCGTTTGCGCTGGTGACCACACGTGCCGCGACATTACGGTACGACATGCGGTGTTGTGGCGACGGGCCTGCCGCGTCGATGCGCGACATGTGCAACGCCGTGCTGTAGCCCTTGTGGATGGCGAAGTCGTACCCGGGTAGGTCGTCGTCCATGGCGATCATGATGCGGTCTCTGGTGACCTTCGCGATGATGCTGGCGGCGGCGATGCACGCGGCGGCCCCGTCTCCCCCGATCACCGGCAGCGACGGCGCGGTCAGCCCCGGCACCGCGAAACCGTCGGACAGCACGTAACCGGGCTTCACGTCGAGTGCCGCCACCGCGCGCCGCATGCCTTCGATGTTGGCGACGTGGATGCCGATGCGATCGATCTCCGCGGCCTCGATGATCACCGCGCTCCAGCTCTGTGCGTAGCGCGTCACCGATCGGTACAGGCCCTCACGTGTCCGCTCGGTCAGCTTCTTGGAGTCGTCGAGATCGGACAGAGATGCGAGCTGGGTCGGCTTGAGCACGCACGCCGCGACCACGAGGGGCCCGGCACACGCACCGCGACCGGCTTCGTCGACACCGGCCACCGGCCCGAGACCCTGGCGGTGCAGTGCGAACTCGAACGTCCGCAGGCCCGCAGCGCGACGGACGGGCGAACGCGGAGGCCATCGAGTCGTCACGGCTCACCCATCACTGCTGCGGATTGAACGAACCGACACCACCGATCCGCGAGAAGGGATAGATGATGAAACGGACCTTGCCGCGGATGTCGCTCACCGGGACCGTGCCCTGGAACCGGTCCTCGACGTGGTAGCGCGAGTCCTGCGAGTTCAGGCGGTTGTCACCCATCACCCACACATTGCCCTCGGGAACCTTGATCGGACCGAAGTCGGGGCCGAGACACGGGGGCACCTGATTGCCCGGACCGGCCACGCCGGGCCCGAACGAGGCGACCGTCTCCTCCTGGAGCTTCATGTCGATGTAGGGCTCACGCAGCGGGCGGCCGTCGACCTTGACGCCGACGCCCTCGTCGTTGCGGCATTCGACGGTCTGACCGCCGGTGGCGATGACCCTCTTGACGAGATTGTTCTCGTCCGGCGGCGCGAACCCGAACCACGAGAGGGCGTCCTGCGCCTTGTGCATCACCGGATTCGTCGACCGGGGTGACACCCAGGCCCCGTTCCACGACTCCGACGGCCCCTTGAAGACGACGACGTCGCCGGGCTGCGGATCACCGAACCGGTAGGTGAGCTTGTCGATCACGATGCGGTCGTTCGTGCAGCCGTCGCAGCCGATGAGGGTCGACTCCATCGACTCCGACGGGATCACGTACTGCCGACCGATGAAGGTCTGCAGAACCCAGGTGAGGAGCAGGACGCACCCCACGATGATCACGACTTCGCGCAGGAGCGAACCCGATCCGGATGTACGCTTGCCGCGCTCGTCGGCTGGGTCGTCCCGGTCGGTCTTCAACCGCCATGGACGCTTGGCGTCCTCGTCGCGGTCGCCGCCGGGGGCGTCGTGGGGTCGCTGTGTGTCGGCCACCTCGTCAGGTTAGACGCGTCAGCGCTTTTCCTTGATCTTGGCTGCCTTGCCGCGCAGGTCACGCAGGTAGTAGAGCTTGGCGCGACGGACGTCACCGCGGGTGAGGACGTCGATCTTGGCGATGTTCGGGCTGTGCACGGGGAAGGTGCGCTCGACGCCGACGCCGAAGGACACCTTGCGGACGGTGAACGTCTCGCGCACGCCGCCACCCTGACGACGGATGACGACGCCCTTGAACACCTGGACGCGCTCCTTGCTGCCCTCGATGACCTTGACGTGGACGTCGAGGGTGTCGCCGGGGCCGAAGTCCGGCACGTCGTCGCGGAGGGACTGCTTGTCGAGGAAATCGAGCGTGTTCATGTGGCGTGGTCCTTGTCTGGCGGAAAACGTTGAGCAGAGGAACCTGGCGGCCCGTGGGCTCGACCGGTTCGTGCTCCGAGTCGTTGGCGTCGCTGCCGACGGTGTCACTGACGTCGAAGTCGCGGACGGCCCCGGAGACGGGGCATCGTCGGCAGGCAACCCGACTATTGTGCCAGAGACACCCCGGGCCGACGAAATCGCGGTGCGGCACTACACGCGCGGGCCGACGACCACCACATTGTCGGCCTGCAAGGCGGAGACGGTGGCCGGGTCCATCGGGGTCGCCGCGGCGATCGCGGTGGGCGTGACTCCGGTGTGCACCATGTGGTCGAGAATCGCGAGTTCCGGCGCCCGCCCGTCGGCGGTGAGCGCCTCGTCGTCGGCGAGTTCCACCCCGGCCCGTTGATATGGCTGCGGGTCGTTGGTCCCCACGACGACCACCCGCGTTCCTCGTGCACCGGTCCCCACCCCCACCGCCGTCCGGAACCAGCCGGCGATCGACGACGGAACCGTCGTCTGCAGTCGCTCGGCTCTCGCCCGCAACCAGGTCAGGTCAGCGGCGCCGACCCCATCGCGGCCGGTGCGCGCGGCGGCGCCGGCCAGACCGCCGACACCGGCGGCCACCGCTCCCGCCGCGCCCATCGCCCCGAGCGGCATCATCGGCATCATGCCGCTCGTCGCCGCGGGCGCACCCGCGCTCTGCCCCGCCTCGCCCGACCGTTCGGTGTGGTCGTCGCCGGCGGCGGTGAGTGCCATCCGGCCCGTGCTCGCGGCTTCGACGCGCCACGTGTCGTCACCGATCGCGGAATTCACCTCCGCGCGCCGCACGTCGCGGTCGGCGATCAGCGCGATCACCGACATCTGCTGCCGGGTCTCGGTCACCGTCCGGGCATAGGCGTCCAGCGACGTCCCCAGTGCGCGAAGCCGGTCCGCCGCCCCGGGCAGATCGGCCGCGGCGCTCCGTCCGAGGCCGTCCACGACGGCCTGGTGAAACCGGCCGGCCGCACCCTCATCCCCCGTGTACGAGTCGGTCGCCGACGCCACCGCTCCGGCGAGGCCGTCCAGTGCATCCGCCAGTTCCCGGGCGCGCTGCGCCGAGTCGCGCAGGGCGACGGTGTCGGCAGTCGGCCACGTCCCGGGTGCCAGCCTCTCGGCGATCCGCTCGGCCTCGTCCGGCATCATCGGACGTCCCCCCGGCCGATACGCGTGGACGCTTCGGCGTCGGTGGCGAGGAGCGCATCCACGCCGGACACCAGGGCCTGCCGGTGCGCATCGAGCCGGTTCTCCGCGTCGTACAGGGACTCGGCGGCCGCCGCGACCGCCGGCGAGAAACCCTGCCGGAATGCTCGAGCTGGGTCACCGACGCCCACCGCCGCGTCGACGTCGCGGAGCAGCGCGGGGAGTTGGGCTCGCACGTCCGCGAGTCCCACCGTCGCCTCCGCGACACGCAGCGCCAGTGCGGCGGCCGCGCCGGTGTCCGCCGCGACCCGGTGGCGGTCGGCGTCCGCGACCGGGACCGGATCAGGAGTCGCCATCGGTCACCACGCGCTCGAGACGGGCGTCGGCGTAATCGATCGGCAGATCTGCTGCCGTGGAGAGCACCTCGGCGGATCGGGCGCGCAGGGCGGTGTCCGCTTCGGCGATCAGCGTGGTGAGCAGGGTCGACAGCTGATCCGCGCGGTAGCGTCGAAGTGCGGCGGGTTCGATCGCGATGTCCACCGCGAGTCCACGCGCGTCGACCGTCACCGCGACGAGCCGGTCGTGACTGGTGGCCCGAGAGGTCAGCTGAGACAACGCTTTCCGAATACGGTCGAGTTCGCTGCGCTGCCGGTCGAGTTCGTCGACCATGGCCGAATACCCCTGCATCCCCGAACCCCCTGCGAGTCGAATCTCTCGCGAATCCTAGCCCGGATCGCGCGGATGGTCCGTGGCGGAGTCCACAGCGTCCGTGAGAAGGTCGGGTCGTCGCGCGCGCGTGCGTTCGAGGGCCTGTTCCGCACGCCACCGGGCCACCTTCGCGTGGTCGCCGCTGAGGAGCACCGACGGGACGTCGAGACCACGCCAGGTCACCGGCCGTGTGTAGCTCGGACCTTCGAGCAGGCCGTCGGAGAACGAATCCTCCTGATGCGACCGAGGATTGCCGAGCACACCGTCGAGGAGACGCACGGTCGCCTCGATCATCGCCATGACCGCGACCTCTCCCCCGATGAGGACGAAATCGCCGAGGGACACCTCTTCGACGCGCACCCGCCGGGCGGCGTCGTCGAAGACGCGCTGGTCGATGCCCTCATATCGGCCGCAGGCGAACACCAGGTGCTTCTCCGTGCTCCAGCGACGGGCCGTCTCCTGGGTGAACGGCACGCCGGCGGGGGTCGGCACGATCAGCAACGCGTCGTCGGGGCACACCTCGTCGAGGCACGGACCCCAGACGTCGGGCTTCATGACCATCCCGGGTCCGCCTCCGTAGGGCGAGTCGTCCACGCTGCGGTGGACGTCGTGCGTCCAGTTCCGCAGGTCGTGCACCGTGACGCTGATTCGTCCGGCATCGATCGCCTTGCCCAGCAGGGCAACTCGGAGCGGATCGAGATATTCGGGGAAGATCGACACGACGTCGAGGCGCATCACGGCGCCTCGTCGATCGAATCCGGATCCAGCAATCCCTCGGGTGGATCGATCACGATCAGTTCGCGACTGACGCTCGGCACGATCTCCCGCACGAACGGGACGAGCACCTCGCGGCCGTCGGTCGTCCGCACCGACAGCAACTCGCCGCCGGGCAGGTGCAGGACCGATTCGACGACGCCGACCGCGGCGCCGTCGACCAGTTGCACGGGCACGCCTTCGAGTTCGTGATCGTAGAACTCGTCCGGGTCGTCGGAGGGCTCCACCTGCGAGGAGTCGATGAGGAACAGCGTGCCGCGCAGGGCGTCGGCCGAATTCCGGTCCGTGACGCCGGCCAGGGACACCAACAGCCGCCCGGAATGCTCCCGGGCGGCTGTGATGGTGAAGTCCCGTTCCCCGGCACCACGCGGCAGACGGCCGCGCAGCACCGCGTTCGGGGCGAAACGCACCTCGGGCTCGTCCGTGCGGACGTCCACGACGATCTCCCCACGGATTCCATGTGACTTGACCACACGGCCGACGACGAGATCCACGATGCGTTCGGTGTTCGGGTTCTCGCTCAGCGGTCGGTGTCGACGATGTCGACGCGCATCCCGCGTCCGCCGATTCCGGAGACCAGGGTGCGCAGCGCGGTCGCGGTACGACCGTTGCGCCCGATCACCTTGCCGAGATCGTCGGGGTTCACGTGCACCTCGACGAGCCGCCCACGGCGGCCGGTGACGAGGTCGACCCGGACGTCATCGGGGTTGGAGACGATTCCGCGGACCAGGTGCTCGACCGCGTCGGCGACGACTGCGCTCACGCGTCACCCTCGGCGGCGGGCGCCTCGGCAGCCTCGTCGTCCTTCTTGGCGGCCTTCTTCTTTGGGGTGGTCGCGGCGGCGACGGGCTCGTTGTCGGCGGCGGCGAGCGCGGCGTTGAACAGGTCGAGCTTCGACGGCTTGGCCTCGGCGGTCTTCAGGGTGCCCTCGGCACCCGGCAGGCCCTTGTACTTCTGCCAGTCACCGGTCACCTTGAGGATGGCGGCCACGGGCTCGGTCGGCTGCGCGCCGACTCCCAGCCAGTACTGGGCGCGCTCGGAGTCGACCTCGATCAGCGAGGGCTCTTCCTTGGGGTGGTACTTGCCGATGGTCTCGATGACCCGGCCGTTGCGGCGGGTGCGGGCGTCGGCGACGACGATGCGGTACTGCGGGTTGCGGATCTTGCCGAGCCGCGTGAGCTTGATCTTGACAGCCATGTCTACTTCTCTTTCGTGTGGTCACTGCGCAATTCAGCAGTCCGCCCGGAATGGCGGACCCGGTTTTGCGTCTGTATCGGTGTGACCGTCGGGCGGCCGTAGCCGGATCCGACGAACCAGCGAGCCATTGTGCCAGACCGGACCGCGGACTCCGAATCCGACGACCGGGCGGTGAGCGATGCCGGGGTCGGAGGCGCCGATGTACCGGCATGTGGTCACCCACCCCGCGAGGACGACCACATGCCGTACGTCGCTCTTCCGTCACTCATCGGTGTCGGCTCATCGGTGTCCGGGCTCGCGACACCGCCGGAGCCTCCCTCGACCCCTGGCTCCGACGGTTCCGCGTCGCCGAACCCAGGCTGAGAGGATCCGGCGTGGACTGATCCGGTTCGCAAATAGGAGAACCGTTGCAACGCCGTTGCTACGTTACGTGGCGGTAAGAACGCCAACCAGAGGCCGTCGTGTGTCGTTGCTCACACGATGTGGCGCCCCGACGACACCACTGCTAGCGGGTGTCGCAGGACGCCCAGATCGTCGCAGGGGTCGGCCGCATAGACCACGAAGTCGGCGCGATGCCCGTCCTCCAGGACGTCGGCGCCGAGCCAGCGCCGGGCGTTCGTCGAGGCGGCCGCGATCGCGGCCGCGGGACCCAGGCCGATGCCGGACAACGCCTCGATCTCGTCGACGATACGACCGTGCTCGACGAATCCGCCCGCATCGGTCCCGGCGAAGATCTGCACTCCGGCCTCGCGCGCGGCGTCGAACACCTTCGGCGCACCGGCGTGCAGAGCGCGCATGTGCGCGGCATAGGTCGGGAAGCGCTCGGCGCCGTCGGCGATCCCGGGGAAGTTCTCGACCTGGATCATGGTGGGCACGAGGGCAATCGAGCGGTCGACGAGCTGATCGATCAGATCGTCGGTCAACCCGGTGCCGTGCTCGATGCAGTCCACGCCGGCGCCGATCAGGTCGACCAGCGCGTCCGTTCCGAAGACGTGGGCGGTGATCCGCGCGCCGTGCTCGTGCGCCACGGCGACCGCCGACTCGATCTGCGCACGCGTCCACAGCGGGGCCAGGTCGCCGACCTCGCGATCGATCCAGTCCCCGACGATCTTGACCCAGCCGTCGCCGGCCTGCGCCTGCCGGGCCACCTCGGCCGCCAGTTCGTCCGGATCGTCGAGGTCGACGCCGTAGTCGCGCAGGTACCGCTTGGGCCGCGCGATGTGCTTGCCCGAGCGGATGAAACGAGGGCACGCGGGATCGTCGTCGAGCGGGTGGGTGTCCAGCGGCGACCCGACCTCGCGGATCAGCAGCGTGCCCGCCCGGGCATCGGCATAGGCGAACCCGCGGGCCTGCTCGATGTCGACACCGAGGCCGGGTGCGATGCCCACATGATTGTGGGCATCGACGAGGCCCGGCAGGATCCAGCCGCCGTCGACCGCCGTCTCGGCGTCGGGAACCGGTGTGGCACTGATGGTGTCACCGTCGACCCAGAACTCGATGGGCTCGGCGGTCAGCGGGTCGGTGCCGCGATAGTGCCGGGTCACTTCTTCTTTTTGGGCTGCTGGAACTGCGACACGTCGAGACCCTCGAGCCCCGGCGGCAGCTGATCGAGGCCGGCCGGCATGTTCGACAGGTCCGGGAACCCGGCCGGCATGCCCCCGGGCATGCCCGGGAAACCGCCGCGCACCTTCGGCGGCGTGGGGCCGCGGCCCTTGCCCTTCTTGCCCTTGCCCTTCTTGCGGTTGGACTTGCGGTTCATCCCGCCCATGCCCATCCGACCCGACATCTGCGCCATCATCTTCCGGGCCTCGAAGAACCGGTCCACGAGCTGATTGACCTCGCTCACCGTCACACCGGACCCGTTGGCGATACGGATGCGGCGCGAGGCACTGATGATCTTCGGGTTGTCGCGTTCGGCGGGAGTCATGCCGCGGATGATCGCCTGGACCCGGTCGAGTTGTTTGTCGTCGACCTGCGACAGCACGTCCTTCATCTGGCCGGCGCCGGGCAGCATGCCCAGGATGTTGCCGATCGGGCCCATCTTGCGGATCATCAGCATCTGCTCGAGGAAGTCCTCGAGGGTCAGCTCGCCCTGCGTGATCTTGGCGGCCGCCGCTTCGGCCTGCTGCGCATCCCAGTGTTGTTCGGCCTGCTCGATGAGCGACAGCACGTCGCCCATCCCGAGGATGCGGCTGGCCATGCGGTCGGGATGGAAGACGTCGAAGTCCTCGAGCTTCTCGCCCGATGACGCGAACATGATCGGCTGGCCGGTCACCTCGCGCACCGACAGCGCCGCACCACCGCGCGCATCACCGTCGAGCTTGGTCAGCACGACGCCGGTGAAACCCACGCCGTCGGCGAAGGCCTCGGCGGTGGTCACCGCGTCCTGGCCGATCATCGCGTCGACGACGAACAGCACCTCGTCGGGCGAGGTCGCGTCGCGAATGTCGGACGCCTGCTTCATCAGCTCGGCGTCGATGCCCAGACGGCCGGCGGTGTCGATGACCACGACGTCGTAGTGTTTGCTGCGTGCCTCGTCCACACCGGCCTGCGCGACCGAGACCGGATCGCCCGCGGTCACGCCGAGCGTGCCCTCACCGCCCACGCTCGTGCCCGGATGCGGCGCGAACACCGGCACACCGGCGCGTTCACCGACGATCTGCAGCTGCGAGACCGCGCCCGGCCGCTGCAGGTCACAGGCGACGAGCAGCGGCGTGTGCCCCTGCTGCTTGAGCCAGTTGCCCAGCTTTCCGGCGAGCGTCGTCTTACCGGCGCCCTGGAGTCCGGCCAGCATGATGACGGTCGGCGGGTTCTTGGCGAACCGCACTCGCCGGGTCTCGCCGCCGAGAATGCCGACGAGTTCCTCGTTGACGATCTTGACGACCGTCTGCGCCGGATTCAGCGCCCCGGAGACCTCCGCACCCTTGGCGCGCTCCTTGATCCGGGCGATGAAGGACCGGACCACCGCGAGCGAGACGTCCGCCTCGAGCAGCGCGAGCCGGATCTCGCGGCAGGTGCGGTCGATGTCCGCGTCGGACAGCCGCCCCTTGCCACGCAGATCCTTCAGGGCACCGGTCAACCGGTCGGAGAGGGAATCGAACATGGTCCCATCCTTCCATGTGGGTCCCGGGACCGAACATCTAGGAGATGGGCACTCCGGACCGGCCGGTCCCGCCGTAGGACTGCGGCCCGTCGCCGTCTTCCTCGCGCACCGGCCGCGGAGGCGGACAGACCGCGACGACGGCCTCGGCCAGTTCGGCCCGCGCGTCCTCGGTGTCGGTCGCCAGCCGGAGGCCGAAGATGTCCACGCCGGTGGTGCCCAGAGTCGACACCTTGGCCCATCGGATGTCGGCGCCCCGCTGCTCCAGGACCGCGCTGACCCGGCTGAGCAGGCCGATGCGGTCATCCGAGCGGACTTCCAGCACCGCCTCCCCCGCGGGTGCGTCGAGCCACGTCACCCGTGGCGGTGCGACGGCGAACAGCGCGGGCACCGCGTTCTTCGGATGCCCGGCCCCGTCCACCTCGGGATCGGTGCTGCCCGCGCTCGCGCCGATCGTCACGACGGTGCCGGGAATCGTGCTGACCGTCCCGATCGTCGGGATCGGCGAGTCCCGTTCGCGTGCGTCGAGCCGCGCGAGGACGTCGATCTTGCCGTCGACGGCAGCGATGAGCTGCTGACGCAACAGGCCGGCATCGGGCGGACTCCCGAACATCGGGACCACCTGGAAGGAGTTGATCGCCTTGCCGTCGGCACTCTGCGCGGAGGCCGAGTGGGATCGCAACCCACCGAGGGCCAGCACCCCGGCCATCTTCGACAGCAGGCCGGGCTGGTCCGGCGCGACCATCGTGACGCGGTAGGTGTGCTGGCCGTCCGCCCGGACGAGCCGCACCGCGAAGTCCCCCTCGGCCGCCGTCGCGAGCTGTTCGGCGGTCAGCGGTTCCGGCGCGCTGGGCTCCTCCCCGTCGATGAGTCGCATCGATCGGCGGACGAGGTCGAGGATGAGCGAGGCCTTCCACTCCCCCCACACCCCCGGACCGGTGGCCAAGGAGTCCGCCTCGGCAAGTGCGGCGAGGAGTTCCAGGAGCACCCGGTTGTGTCCGAGGGTCTCGACGACGGATTCGGCGGTGGCCGGGTCGTCGAGGTCGCGACGGGTGGCGACCTGCGGGAGCAACAGGTGGTGGCGCACCATGTCGGAGAGGATCGCCACATCCTGCGGCCAGAGTCCGAACCGGTTGCCGACCTGGACCGCCAGATCTGCGCCGACGATGCTGTGATCGGCACCCCGGCCCTTGCCCAGGTCGTGGATGAGCGCACCGAGCACGAGGAGGTCGGGCCGGGACACCCGCGTGGTCATCGCGCTCGCATAAGCGGCCGTCTCCACGAGGTGCCGGTCGACGGTCCAGGTGTGGATGGCGTCGCGGGGCGGGAGGTCGCGGACCGCACCCCATTCCGGCAGCAGCCGTCCCCACAGTCCCGTGCGGTCGAGCGCCTCGATCGGGTCGACCATGTGGTGTCCCGAACTCAGCAGGACGAGCAGGTCGCTGCGCGCCTCGGCGGGCCACGGCTCGCGGAGTTCCGGCGCGTAGTCGGCCAGTCGGCTCAGCGTCGAAGCGCTGATGGGCAGGCCGGTGCGTGCCGACGCCGCCGCCACGCGCAGGATGAGGCCCGGGTCCTTGCTCGGGATCGCGTTGCGCGCCAAGACGATTTCGCCGCTGTGCTCGACCACGCCCTCGTCGAGCGGACGGCGGAGGGGCGAGCGCCGAAGCTTCGCCAGTCCGCGGCGCGGCAGGGCGTTGCCGGCGGTCCGCAGGCCGACGTCGATGGAGTAGCTGACGGTGCGGGCCGAGTCGCTGATGACCCGGGCGAGATCGAACCGGTCCCCGATCCGGAGCGCCGCCCCGATCTCGTCGGCGTCCTGCGCCTGCACGTGCTCGCGGGGACGCCCGGCGATGCGGTGCAGTTCGGTGCGGATGTCGAGGAGCCGGGTGTAGGCGACCTGCGGTCCGGCGCCGGGCGAGTCGGGGCGCAGGCTCGCCATCCCGTGGGTGAGCTGAGCGATCGCCAGTGCTCCCAGGAGCTGCACGTCGCGCAACCCGCCCCGGCCGTTCTTGAGGTCCGGTTCGGCACGGTGCGCGATGTCGCCCGCGCGCCGCCAGCGGTCCTGGGCGTGGGAGACGACCTCGGGGAACCGATTGCGGATGTCGTTGCGCCACTGCTGGCGGACGCCGCTGATCAGCAGGGTGGACAGGTCCTCGTCGCCGGCGATGTGGCGGGCTTCGAGCAAGCCGAGCGCCGCGGTGACGTCGTCACCCGCGACCTGCATCGCCTGCGGCACCGTCCGGACGCTGTGGTCGAGCGGGATGTTGGCGTCCCACAACGGATACCAGAGACCGTCGGCCACCTCGGACACCCGTTCGGCGGGCATGTCGTCGTGCAGCAGGATCAGATCGAGGTCGGAGTACGGGAGCATCTCGCCGCGCCCGAGTCCGCCGACGGCGACGATCGCGAAGCCACTATGCGGCTTGATGCCGAGTTCGGCGCCCTTGCTGGTCAGCCAGAACTCGTGCAGGTCGACGAGCACCTGGCGCAATGCCGGTGCGTCGAGTTTTCCCGAGCGGCCGGATTCGGTGAGTTGCCGTCGGGTCTTGGCCAGGTCTGCGGCGCTTACGACTGCCTCCAAAGTGTGAGGGAGAGAGGATGATTCGCGCTGTCGAATGGTACGGCCCCGCGCCCGACTGGTCGTCGGGCACGGGGCCGTTCACCGGAGTTCGTCAACGCAGCACGGGCTCGCTACAGAGCGTCGCCGCCACGCTCGCCGGTGCGGACGCGGACGACGGACTCGACGGGCGACACCCACACCTTGCCGTCACCGATCTTGCCGGTCCGAGCGGCCTCGACGATCACGTCGACCACCTTGTCCACGGCCGCGTCGTCCACGACGACCTCGACACGGACCTTCGGTACGAAATCGACCGAGTACTCCGCGCCGCGGTAGACCTCGGTGTGGCCCTTCTGGCGTCCGTAGCCCTGGACCTCACTGACGGTCATGCCGAGGATTCCGGCCTGCTCCAGTCCGGCCTTGACATCCTCGAGCGTGAACGGCTTGACAATTGCAGTGATCAGCTTCATTAGTTATCCCTCTCCACAGGAATCAGCGTAGTAGCGATTGGGCTCGAGCGTCATGCCAGCTCATAGGCCGTCTCGGCGTGTTCTGCCTCGTCGATGCCGGTCTTCTCGTCCTCATCGCTGACCCGCCAACCCAGAGGCTTGAGGACGAAGGCGATGATCGCGGTGAGCACACCGGTGAACACGAGTGCGAAGAGGGCGATGACGACCTGGACCACGAGCTGCTTGTAGTCGCCGCCCCAGAACAGGCCCACGTCCTTGCCGATGAGACCGATCGCGACGGTGCCCCACAGGCCGGCGACGAGGTGGACCCCCACGACGTCGAGCGAGTCGTCGTAACCGAACTTGTTCTTCAGCCCGATGGCCGTCGCGGCGAGGGCACCGGCGATGAGGCCCAGGATCAGCGAGCCGACCGGCGTCAGCGAACCACAGGCCGGGGTGATGGCGACCAGACCGGCGACGATGCCCGATGCGGCACCGACGCTCGTCGCGTGCTTGTCGCGGATGACCTCCACGACGAGCCAGCCGATGATCGCGGCGGCCGTTGCCGCCGTGGTGTTGACCCACACCTGTCCGGCGAGGAGGTCGGCGCCCAGCTCGGAGCCGACGTTGAACCCGAACCATCCGAACCAGAGGAGTGCGGCACCCAGCATGACGAACGGGATGTTGTGCGGACGGTATGCGGTACGACCGAACCCGACACGCTTGCCGATGATGAGCACGAGCACCAGCGCAGCGATACCGGCGTTGATGTGGACCACGGTGCCGCCGGCGAAGTCGATGGGTGCGACATTGGCCGACCCCTCCTCGTCGACGCCGAACATCTTGGCGGCCAGACCGTCCTCACCGGCGCCGAGCAGGCCGCCGCCACCGACGAGTCCACCCCACACCATGTGCGACAGCGGGAAGTACACGATCGTCGACCACAGCACGGTGAAGACGAGCCAGGTCGAGAACTTCACCCGCTCGGCGAGCGCACCGCTGATCAGCGCGACGGTGATGACCGCGAAGGTCAGCTGGAATCCCATGAAGACGATGGCGGGGATGCTGAGTCCGCCGGTGACGTACTGCTCGGTGTCACCCTCCCCGATGGTGTTCATGAGCTGATCCGACCCGAACAGCGCGAACGGGTTCGCGAAGATGCCGCCGATGTCGCTGTTGCCGGTGAAACCATCGCTGAACGACATCGAGAAGCCCCAGAGCACGTACACGACGCTCACCGTCGCCAGTGCCCCGAAGGACATCATCATCATGTTCAGGACAGACTTGCCTCGCGCCAACCCCCCGTAGAAGAAGGCGAGACCTGGGGTCATCAGCAACACCATGGCGGCCGACACGAGCATGAATGCCGTGTTGCCCGTGTCTATCGGGCCAAACGATTCGTTTGGCAACTGAGCCAAATCCACTACGAAACCTCCTCAGGATGCGCCGACGGCTCGGCGCCTCCAAAGAGATTGTCCGCAGTCGGTTTCAGCCGTGGTGCCCCGACGTTTCAGGCGCGTAACCCCCTGGCCGGTTTATATTTCGCCCATGTAACGCCCCAGTTCGGCTCTGAGCCGTCTCTCAGGTTCGGCGGGCGACCGCTAACACCAGGTTTCCGATCACAGATCCCGAATTCACAGCAGCACCCGCGGGAATTCACAGGAGGGCGTCGACGAACGCCTCCGGCTCGAAGGGTGCGAGATCGTCGGCGCCTTCGCCGAGCCCGACGAGCTTGACCGGCACCCCGAGCTCCTTCTGCACGTGGAACACGATGCCGCCCTTGGCGGTGCCGTCGAGTTTGGTGAGCACGACGCCGGTGATGTTGACGACCTCGGCGAAGACGCGGGCCTGCATCAGCCCGTTCTGTCCGACGGTCGCGTCGAGCACGAGCAGCACCTCGTCGACAGGCGCCTTCTTCTCGACGACGCGCTTGACCTTGCCCAGCTCGTCCATCAGTCCGGTCTTGGTGTGCAGGCGTCCGGCGGTGTCGATCATGACGACGTCGACGCCGGTCTCGATACCGCGGTCGACCGCGTCGAACGCCACCGCGGCCGGATCGGACTGCTCCTTGCCGCGCACGATCTCGGCACCGACCCGCTCGCCCCAGGTCTGCAGCTGGTCGGCGGCGGCGGCGCGGAAGGTGTCGGCGGCACCGAGCAGGACGCGGCGTCCGTCGGCGACGAGCACCCGCGCCAGTTTGCCGGTCGTGGTGGTCTTGCCGGTTCCGTTGACCCCCACGACGAGCACGACCGCGGGACGGCCGGCGTGCGGAAGCGCCCGGATGGACCGGTCGAGCGTCGGGTCGAGCTGGTCGACCAGGACCCGCTTGAGCAACGCGCGGGCCTCGCCCGCGGTCCGGACCGGATTGGCCGCGAGTTCGGTACGCAGCGTCTCGACGACGACGGCCGTGGTCGAGGCTCCGAGGTCGGCCATCACGAGGGTGTCCTCGATCTCCTCCCAGCTGTCCTCGTCGAGGTCGCCGGCACCGAGGAGTCCGAGTACTCCCTTGCCGATCGCGCCCTGCGACCGGGACAGACGGCCACGCAGGCGACCGATCCGGCCGGCCGTCGGCGCGATGTCGTCCAGCGGTGGCGCCGTGGTCGCCTGCGCGACATCGTCGGGCACCCGCGTCTCGGGTTCGACGGTCTCCGGTTCCGGCTCGGCCGTGACCGGCTCGGGCTCGATGACCTCGGGTTCGGTGACCCCGGGTTCGGTGACCTCGGGTTCGACGACCGCGGGATCGGCCGTCTCCGGCAGTGTGCTCTCGGGCGCCGCCGCCTCGGACTCCCGTGTCCCGGGCGCTGGTGTCTCGGGTTCGGCGATCTCCGGCTCTGCTGTGTCCGGCTCGGGAAGCGACACCTCGGTGACGCCGCGTCGGATCGAGTCGCGCGGGACCGCGGCGTCGTCGCCGACACCCGGCTGGCCGTCCACGTCCGTGCGGTCCCCCGCGGGCCGCACCACCTCGGGCGCGGGCGCCGGGGGTTCCGGTGTCCGGGGTTGCGGCTCGCGTCGGGGCGGTTCGGCGAGCGCGGTCTCCCCGCGGCTGAAGCTGAAGCCCGATCCGGCCTGGTATCCCCCGGACCGGTCGACCTGACGGGTCGTGCCGTCGACGACCTCCGGCTGCCGTTCGTCGGTGAGCGAGATGCGCCGGCGGCGCGACAGCACCAGACCGAGCACGATCAACGCGATCACGACGAGTACCGCGACGACGATGCCGATGATGATTCCGGTGTTCACTGGCTGGTGTCCTCCTGTTGACCGACGGGCATGTTCACTCCGCGCATGCGTTGCGAGATGACCGTCGTGATGCCGTCGCCGCGCATGCTGACGCCGTAGAGCGCGTCCGCGACCTCCATCGTGGGCTTCTGGTGGGTGATGACGATGAGCTGGGACTTCTCTCGCAGTTGCTCGAACAGAGTGATGAGTCGCCGCAGGTTGGTGTCGTCGAGTGCGGCCTCGACCTCGTCCATGACGTAGAACGGGGACGGACGCGCGCGGAAGATCGCCACCAGCATCGCGACCGCGGTCAGCGACTTCTCCCCACCCGACAGCAGCGAGAGCCGCTTGACCTTCTTACCGGGCGGACGCGCCTCGACCTCGATGCCCGTCGTCAGCATGTCGCCGGGTTCGGTGAGGACGAGTCGGCCCTCGCCACCCGGGAACAGTGTCTGGAAGACCTGGGCGAATTCGCGTTCCACGTCGGCATAGGCCTCGGTGAACACCTGCAGGATGCGGGCGTCGACGTCTTCGACGACGTCGAGCAGGTCTTTGCGCGCCGCCTTGACGTCTTCGAGCTGCGACGACAGGAAGTTGTACCGCTCCTCGAGCGCGGCGAACTCCTCGAGTGCGAGCGGGTTGACCTTACCGAGCGTGTTGAGGTCCTTCTGCGCCTTCTTCGCACGGGCTTCCTGGGTCGCCCGGTTGTACGGCATCGGGGCCGGGGCGACGACCTGCTCGCCGCGCTCCCTGGCCTGCTCGTACTCGGCCATCTCCAGTGCCGACGGGGGCATCGGCACGTCGGGACCATACTCGGCGATCAGATCGTCGGGGGCGATCGCGAAGGTCTCGAGGACCTGCTCTTCGAGCTGCTCGATCCGCAGCGCGACCTGGGCCCGCGCCACCTCGTCGCGGTGGACGGTGTCGCGCAGCGAGTTCAGGGTGGTGGTCAGTTCGCCTGCCCGCACCCGCAGCTCGTCCAGGGTCGCGGTGCGCGCGGTGCGGATCTCTTCGAGTTCGTCGCGTCCGGCCTGGGCCGACGCCACCGCGGCGGCGAGGCGTTCACTCACCTGGGCGCCGGCGCGTTCGACGGCCGCCGCGACCCCGGCGGCCTGTCGCCGGATCTCGTCCTGGCGACGGGCCCGCTCGCGTGCCTCCCGCTCGCGCTGTGCGGCGCGGCGCAGCGAGTCCGCCTTGCCCCGGACCGAGGCCAGGCGTTCTTCGGCGGTCCGCAGCGTCAGACGGGCCTCCATCTCCGCGCTGCGCGCCACGCCGACGGCCGCCGACGCGGTGGCGCGTTCGGAGTCGTCGGTCGACATCTCGGTCCCCGCGTCGGACTCGTCCCGGGCGAGCCGGAGTCGCTCGGTGAGTTCCTGCAGGGATTGCAGGGTGTCCGCGCGGCCTTTCTCGAGCAGGTTCCGCTGTCGCGTCAGTTTGTCGGCCTCGGCGCGAGCCGCCCGGATCTCCTGGCCGAGCCGGGCCATCTGTTCGTATGCCGCTCCGACGCTGGCGTCGGACTCGTGGAGGGCGGCGAGCGCCTCCTCGGCCGCCTCCCGGCGCTCGTGCTGTTCGGTCAGCGCCCCGTTGAGCGCCGCCTCCAGTTCTTCGACGCGTCGGCGCGTCGCGGTGAGTTCGGCGGTCGCCGCGTCGATGGCCGACTGGACCTCCAGCGTGGAGGGCCGGCGCGAGGAGCCACCTTCGACCGACGCCGCCGAGATGCGGTCTCCGGCGGGGGTCACCGCGCGTACACCGAGACGGCGGGCGAGCTCGAGCCCTTGCGCGGGATCGTCGACGATCACGGTGTCGGCCAGGACGGTGTCGATGGCGCCGCGGATCTCCGGCCGGGTGTCGACCACCGAGGCGGCCCACCTCGCCCCGTCCGGCAACGCGATCTCGCCCCGCCGATCCGGACCGGTGAGTCCGCCACAGATCAGCGCGGCCCGTCCCCCGTCGCCCGACTTGAGTGCCTCCAACGCCCGCACCGCGGCGACCCCGTCCACGGTGACGATGCCGTCGACCGCAGGTCCGAGCGCCCCGGCGATGGCGGTCTCGTAGCCCGGCTCGACGGTGACCAGCTCCGACATCGGACCGAGGAGACCGTCGGGCGCGTTCTCCAGCAACCACGCGCCACCGTCGCCTCGTTCGAGTCCCATGGCGAGCGCGTCGACTCGCGCCGACAACGAGGCGATGGCGTGCTCGGCCTCGCGGTGTGCGGCCTGCAAGGTGGCCACGCGCTCGTTGGACAGGTTCAGCGCGGCGACGCAGCGTTCGTGGTGTTCGTCGAGCGCACGTTCGGCGGCCTCCAGTTGCGCCAGCTCGCCCGCAGCCGAATCCTGTTGCGTCACAGCAACTTCGGCCCGTTCGACGGCGGTCGAGATCGCGTCGGTGAGGCGCTGGGCGTCGGCGTCGGCCGACTCCGAGCGGGTCCGCAGGTTGTCCACCTGGCCCTCCAGCCGCGCGAGCCCCTCACGCCGGTCGGCGATGGCCCGGACCGCGGCGAGATGGGCGGCCTCGGCCGCTTCCGCGATCGATTCGCGCTCACCGAGCACTTCTCTGGCGGTTTCGAGCTGCTCGGCGGCGATCTCGACGCCCTCGGTCAGTTCGGCTTCGAGTTCGGCCGCCTCGAGGGCTTGCTCGTCGAGCTCGTCGGGGTCGGGCCCAGACGTCTGACCCACCGGCTCACTGAGGTATCGGCTGCGTTCGGCGGCCACCCGGCGGGTCGCGTCGACGCGCTCGGCGAGCGCCGACAACCGGAACCACGCACGGTTCGCAGCAGCGGCGGCCGGTGTGATCTCGGCGAGATGCTGTTCGTGTTCGGCCACTTCCGCGTTCGCGCGGTCCAGCTCGGCGGCCACCTCGTCCTGCCTGCGGCGGACCTCGTCCTCGACGGCGGCGTGTTCGGCCATCTCCATCCGGCGGGTGACGAGGTCGTCGGCGGCCAGACGCAACCGGGCGTCGCGGAGGTCGGCCTGCACGGTCTGGGCACGGCGTGCCACCTCGGCCTGACGACCGAGCGGCTTGAGCTGACGGCGGAGTTCGGCGGTCAGGTCGGTCAGGCGCGCCAGATTGGCCTGCATCGCGTCGAGCTTGCGGACTGCCTTTTCCTTGCGCTTGCGATGTTTGAGGACACCGGCCGCCTCTTCGATGAACGCGCGTCGGTCCTCGGGCCGGGACTCGAGGATCGCCGACAGCCGACCCTGCCCGACGATCACGTGCATCTCGCGGCCGATGCCCGAATCCGACAGCAGCTCCTGCACGTCCATCAGTCGGCACGAACTGCCGTTGATCTCGTATTCGCCGGCCCCGTCGCGGAACATCCGGCGGGTGATCGACACCTCGGAGTACTCGATGGGCAGCGCCCCGTCGGCGTTGTCGATGGTCAGCGTCACCTCGGCGCGGCCCAGTGGCGGGCGGCCGGACGTGCCGGCGAAGATGACGTCCTGCATCTTCCCGCCGCGCAGCGCTTTGGCCCCCTGCTCGCCCATCACCCAGGTCAGGGCGTCGACGACGTTCGACTTACCGGAGCCGTTGGGCCCGACGACGCACGTGATACCCGGCTCGAAGCGCAGGGTCGTCGCCGAGGCGAACGACTTGAAGCCCTTCAGGGTCAGGCTTTTGAGGTGCACGACGGTACAGACTACTCACCATCGCGATGTGTTTCGGGCTCCGCTCACCGTTCGACGAAGCCGTCGAGCTCCCCGCGCGGTTCATCCACACGCTCGACCACCAGGTCCACCTGTCCCGGGGTGGTGCCGGACCGCAATGCGTCGAGCAGGGCGAGCGCCTTGTCTCGTGGCCCCTCGGCCACGACCAGCACCCGACCGTCGGCCTGGTTCGAGGCATAGCCCACCAGACCGAGTTCGAGGGCGCGGGACCGCGTCCACCACCGGAAGCCCACGCCCTGTACGTGTCCGTGGACATGCGCGGTCAGCCGGATGCGGTCGGTGCCGTCGTCGGTCCGGGTCTGGTCTGGCACCGTGTCAGTCCGTCTCGATCCGCAGATCCACCTCGGCACCGGCCTTGACGGTACGTCCGACGGTGCACACCGCGTCGATGGCGCGTTCGACGACGACGAGCAGGCGCGCCGCGGCCTCGGGTTCGAGCTCGGACAGGTCGATCTCGAGGATCTCCTCGATGCGCGGGTAGACCTCGTTCTCGCGGTCCGCGTCGCCACTCACCCGGATCGTCGCGTCGTAGTCGTCACCGAGGCGACGGGCCAGCGGCCGGTCCGACGACATCCCCGTACAGGCGGCCAGTGCGATCTTGAGCAGTTCGCCCGGGGTGAAGACACCCTCGACGTCCTGTGAGCCGATCAGCACCTCGGCGCCGCGAGAGCTTCGTCCGGTGTAACGGCGGGTGCCCGTGCGCTCGACCCAGAGGTCGGTGTGGACCTGGTCGGCAGGGACCCCGGACGTGGGGGCAGTGGCTTCGGTGGTCATCGAAGGCGGGTCCTCTCAGAGTCTCCGGCGGGCGCCGCCGGCATCGCGAACAATAGTAAGAGCTCCGGATCGGGAATTGTTCCCAGTTAGTGATTGCCCCCGCACCGCGTCGCAGCTCCCACACCGGCTCAAAGCCTGGGAAACGCACGATGCCCCTTACGCTGGATCCCCATATCGCCCCTAGAACCACTGCAACGCAAGTCTTCCGAGTTGGGGTCGGTCCTCCAAGAGAGCCGAGCGGCGGCGTCACGCACTGGACGAGAGGTTTAGCTTCGACTAAAGGCTGCGTGATCTGCGCGAGGTCGTCTGTGGCGGCGACGTGCAGGCCCTACGTCCGCAACCGCAACCCGAGGGAAGATGTTGCCCCACCCGCATCTTGATCGTCGCTTGCGACCAGACCGAGCCTGAAGTGGCGCGACCCGACCTCCGGCCTGTTACCACCCGTGGCCGGGTGATCGCGACGCAGCGACAAAGCCAGGCGACGTCCGTACCGCTGACCGCGACGCTCTAGGGGCACGCCTGAGTGGCGGCCGTGTTTGACGGGCTAGTCAAGGGATCCGATCAAGCGCCGATATCGTGTCTTGATGGCGTCTTCGCCACCCTCGAGAATCTCACAGACGTTCTCCCGCACTGCCGCCCGTTGCAACGTCCCCTCTGCCTCAACCACTGGCAACAGATCCCCGTGTTGCAGGACGATGATGTTCTCCGAGCCGGATGTCACGACTACGTTGGCATTGTGCGTCGAGATAATGAGTTGGCGATTCCGCTTTATGGTCTTGAGGGTCTGGACCGCCAAATGGCGGATCAATTTGTTCTCTAAGTCGTCCTCGGGCTGATCTAAAAGCAACGGATCCGTTCCCATTTGGAGGATGACCGTCAATAATGCTGCTGTCTTTTGCCCTGGAGATCCCCGATCGACGGGTACGAAGTTACCCGCGTCACGTAGTCGATAGCGAACCGAAACGAGGTCGTCCGGAAACCACAGCATGATGTCGGTTACAAGATCGAAAGTGTCGATGTTCGCAAACCTGTTGTAGAAACGCGAATCAACCTTGAACCCAGATGCAATCTGCGCACCGACCCCATCTTCAACCAGCTCGACGAGCTTCTCCTTAAAGTTGACGACGTGATCTGCGAATCCCGGGGACTTCGGTTGGTGGCAGTTCAAGAAGGACGCGATGCCATCCTTCGCAAATGCCGAGTCGAACGAGTCGGGACAGTTGAGTAAGTCGCGGAGCGAGCCTTCCAGCCTGCCGATGTCGCCCTGATGGAACACCTCCACCTTTGTGAGGGATCCACCGGAGTAGTTCAGGGCATTGGTAAATGCTTTTCGGCGCTCAAAGAGTTCACGTCGCTTGTCTATGACTAAGGTCAGAATCTCATCAATCACAGACTCTTGTTGTGCCCTGTGCTCATCAGAGTTCTCGACCGAGCGCAACTCCTTCTCCAGCTCGGCTTGTCGCTGGCGATCCAGTCGCGTCTGCTCCGGAGCAACGCGTGAGGGCCCGCCCTGGTCACTCAGCCACGTGTTGAGCTCAGTGACTCGCGCTTGCCATTGCTGATGCGCCGTTCCCGCCTCCCAAGCTGACCTCGCAGTACTCAACTCGCGCGAAGCTTCATCCATGAGGTCCGCCGCGCGGATGAGGGACGCCGCGCGGTCCGAGTATTCAGCCACATTAAGAAACTCGGTCGTAAGTCCGCGCAACATTGTCGCCTGACCACGGGCTTCGCGTTCGATCTTGACCGCCTCCTCCTCGGCGGACACGGACTGCCGAAGTCGGGTCTCGAGCGTCTCGAGCTCCTGATACTCACTACTCGCTTTGACTTCCTCGAGGTGACGCAGTCGGCCCCGCACTTCCTCCAGTTCGCCACGAATCCGATCAGCCTTCTCCGATTCAGCGAGCAGTTGCCGCAGCTTGTTTCTCTCACCTTTAAAACGAAGCTGGAGCGCCTCGTACTCCTCGTCCCACTCTGCTCGCCTAATCTGCGGCATGTCATCAAGGATGGCGAGAAAGCTCTGTGGCTGCGACGCCAACTCGTAGATCTGCTTCTGGCTGAAGACACGGACCGGCGCACGGTCGTACACGCGCCCAGCCTGCACCTCCCATTTAGATCCATCCCACAGTTCGATCTTCGAATGCGTAGGGTCCGACCCAAGCCATGTCACCTTCAGTGGACGTCCATCCTTCGTGTAATTGACAGTTATCCGAGTTCCGGAACCCCACCACTGCTGCTCCGGCTCGCATTGGGGATCGAACCTGACCAGATCGACTGCGATGCCCTGCGGTAATTCGCTGGACCGGCCCAGGGCCAACCGGAGGAGTTCGAGGACTGTCGACTTGCCAACTCCGCGGCCGCCGATGAGGCAGTTCATCCACGGGCCGAATCGATATGTTTCCGTCGCACCTTCGTGGCTGACCTCAAGCGAGTTGATGTGGCCGTGGTCGATGACATTTGGGTCGTCATAGTCCTTGAGGCACCGTCGGATCGACTCTTGCGGATCTGTGAGCGCCAGTCGCAGGCCTTGAAGGTTGAGAGTTTCGGCCTTCACGAGTGTGAGGTGCGTGCCTGGCGCCTTGGCCGAGGCCGGGTCTGGGTGTGAATCGACTGTGAGATGGTGTGCGTCGGACCCTAGCAGCGGCACCCAATTCCAAGGGGCGACAAGGTCGAGCGCATCGTCGTCGATTACCTCGACAGCGTAGATGTAGGGACTCTCGCCAAGGGATGCCAGCTCGCGCGAGTCCATCTTGAGTACGCCGTGCTTCTTATCCGCATGAGCGGGCACGAATAGGCCGCCCAGCTCGTCCACGATCTTAGCGGCGGCCCCAACCGTCACCTCGGCTGTTTGGTCGCTGGCCCCTCGAGTGCCCTTGTATTGGCAGAGCGTTAACGTTTGGTTGACGATCTCGGCCGGGCTTTCTGGGTCGAAGATAGCGAGAGCATGTATCCCGCCGGTCACTGTCAATTCCACGCCGGGGAAGATCACAAGTGTCGAGAACCTTTGGTCCTCGTCGATCAGCTCCGCAAGCGCAGCACGCGCTTGCTCGATCCCCTCGTGCGTGTTGTGATCAGCGACGACGATGCCATTGACGCCTGCGTCGCTATACGCCCGGATCCACTCTTTAAAAGTTGGCTTCGGAGCATCGCTTCGAACATCAGGGAGACCGCCGTAGTCGAACGACGCTGGCGAGTGCGCGTGGATGTCCAGACTCCACCAACGACCACCGACGCCTCGACTCGTTACGGAGAGGTTGGCGGCCCCGTGTTCGTCAGAAGCTTCAGCTGACGATTCGCTCAAATCAAGACTGGTCACGCCGAGTACGCCTTAGGTTGAAAATTCACAGCCCGCTGCGTGTTGATCTTGCGATTCGTCGCCCCTTCGCCTGTTTTGCGGCGCCGAGTCCGAGTAACGATCTTCGACATACACTCCCTTTCGAGACCCGGCGCACCGCAGATAGCGAGCACCTCATTGAGGAGTCATCGTATCGGTGGGTACCGACAGAGCTTGGGAGCCGAGACCGACTGCCTCAGAAACCATGTGGTCACTCAGTGCGTGACCATAGGCTCTGCAAGACCGACGGCGGGTATTAAGCCTGGCAGAGGGCGTATATGAACCCGATCGCGGACTCCACACGAATGCGCAGTGCGTTGAGCTGGGTGATCGTGAACTTTCCGGCGTGCCCGTGAGTGCCGTCGTTGAACTCGCGGAAGAGGCTGAGAACATTGTCCATGTCTTGCTCGACGAGGTCCTCAATGGACTTCTCGTCAATGCCCTTGCGCCGCAGGAGGTAGCCAACCTTGGCCCGTCGGGTCGGCACCCCCCTGTCGGTTCGGCTGCATGACGGATCGGCCTCGGCGACACGGGAGTCGGGAGCAGCGCCGTCGATCATCGCGATCAACACCTCTCGCGCGCTGGTGCAAAAGTGGCGGGCGGCATCGGGGTTGCGCGGGCTCAAGGAGAACAAGGCACCTGTCCACCGGTCAACGAGGTCCGGCCCGAACCTCAAGAGCTCAGTCTGCATACTCGGCCCGCGCAGCTGGTTCTCGGTCGGATCGTCCTCAGGCGCGCCGTCGCCGTGCATCGCATTGAGCAGGTAGGCACTGTTCGCAGCCTCCTCGCTGCCTCGGTCGACGAGCTCGCGTCCTGCTGACGAAATCGTCCGTCCGGAAACGCTCGCTTCGGTCGCCGCGTACGCCTGGGCAAGGGTCTCGACTGACGAGCGGTAGGTGACGAAAGTCGTGGCCGCCGGGCGAGAGTTCAGCCTCTGAATCTCCTGGTTGAGGCGTCGGCGCTGATTCTCGACCCGGGCGTTGTGCGCACGAGCCTTTGCGTTGTAAGTGCGCATGTCGCGGTTATAGAGTTTCACCGTTTTCTTCACCGCTGCGTTGTGACGGCGGACCTCACGATTATGGTTGTCGATCGCCTGCTTCTGTTGGCGTTGTTGCTTGTTCATCGCGGCCCTGAACTGCGCGGGCGTCATCTTCCGGACCATGACTTTGAGTATGTACGAAACCACCGACAGTTTTGATCGACGAGCGATACTCGTTGGATGTGCGCCATCCCGAACCGAGCATCTGCTCAGTCCGACGTCTCCGTGGGAGACGCGACAATGACTTCGATCGCACTTATAAAGGTTCGGTCGGCATCAGAACCTCCAGGCCACCAACGGTTACTTGACTTCGTAACGGGCTATCCCCGACCTTCGCGCCTTGACCGTGACAGGTAGGGGGTCAACGTGCCAGCCCTTGTACGGATGCTGCGCGTCCAGCGGATGCCGGGATCCGACCGCCCGAAGTCCCGCCCATGCTGTACCTGCAGTAGCTGGGGCTGCCGGGACCGATCTTGGCGAAGCGCGAGTGAACATCGAATCCTTCACCGGGCGCTTGCCGCCCGACGCGTAAAGCCCGCGCGAATCCGTGCGATGCCGTATTCGCGCCCGGTTCGACTCAGCCTCTGTACCGTCGCGGCCTTCTCAAGGCCTGCTCCCACTCCCGCGGCTCGGCGGTCGCTGGCAGCGCGGACAGAAGAACGAGCTGCGGTTCATGAACTGCTCCCTGCGCATGATCGCCCCGCACCGGCGGCACGGCTCCCCCGCCCGCCCGTAGGCGTTGAGAGACCGCTCGAAGTACCCGGACTGTCCGTTGACGTTCACGTACAGGGCATCGAACGACGTGCCGCCGACCTTCAGGGCCGACGCCATCACCTCGGTGACGGCGTCGATCAGCTCCCGCAGCTTCTTGCGACTGATCGTCTCGGCGATCCGCGCGCCGTGTAGTCGCGCGCGCCAGAGCGCCTCGTCGGCGTAGATGTTGCCGACCCCGGAGATCACGGTCTGGTCCAGGAGGACCCGTTTGATCTCGGAGTGCTTGGCGCGCATGCGATCCACGACCCGGCCGGCATCGAAGGCGGGGTCGAAGGGATCGGTGGCGATGTGCGCCACCGACATCGGGATGTCGGCGGGCGCTGCGCCGTTCTCGAGCGCATACGCATCCGGGGTGTAGTCGTCGAGATGCCAACCGCCGAAGGTCCGTTGGTCGACGAAGCGGAGTTCGTTCTCGTCGTCGAGGACGGCACGAACCCGCAGATGCGTGTGGTCGGGGGTCCCGGTCCGCGCGATCAGCATCTGGCCGCTCATCCCGAGGTGGACCACCAGCGCCGCCCGGTCGGCGGAGTCGGCGAGATCGATCCACAGGTACTTGCCGCGCCGGCGCACCCCGGTCACCTGTTTGCCGGCGAGCCGCCCGATCAGATCCGGTTCCCCGCCGAGGTGACGACGGATCGCACGCGGATGAAGGACTTCGGTCGACGCCACCACCCGACCGACGAGATGGGTCTCGAGACCGATGCGGACGGTCTCGACCTCGGGTAGTTCAGGCATGCATCGCCACGTGCGAGTCGTTCACGGGGTGGAGGTTCACGAGGCGGAGGCGCGCTCGGTGAGCACTCTCCACGCGTGCGCCGCGGCCTGCTGCTCCGCTTCCTTCTTGGTCCGGCCGACGCCCTCGCCGAGGCTCTCGCCGGCGACCAGCGCGGTGGCGGTGAACTCCTTGTTGTGGTCAGGACCGGTCGCACTGATCTGGTACTGCGGCGGGCCGAACCCGCGTTCGGAACTCAACTCCTGGAGCGAGGTCTTCCAGTCGAGTCCGGCGCCGAGACGACCGGCACGATCGATGCGTTCGTCGAAGAGCCGGAGGATGACCCGCTGTGACGTCTCGAGTCCATGGCTGAGGAAGACCGCACCGAACAGCGATTCCAGACCGTCGGCCAGGATCGAGTCCTTGTCGCGACCGCCCGTCATCTCCTCGCCGCGTCCGAGGAACAGGTACTTGCCCAGTCCGCCCTCGTCGCCGAGCCCGCGCGCGACGTCGGCGAGCGCGTGCATGTTGACGACGCTCGCCCGGATCTTGGCCAGCTCGCCCTCGGGCCGGTCGGGATATCGCAGATAGAGACGTTCGGTGATGACGACGCCGAGCACCGAGTCGCCGAGGAATTCCAGCCGCTCGTTGGTGGGCAGACCACCGTGCTCGTAGGCATAGGACCGGTGGGTCAGCGCCAGGGTGAGGAGGTCGTCGCGAATCTCGGTGTCCAGGGCGTCGAGCAGCGCGGCTCGCGGTCCGCCCTCGCGCACGACCTCAGTCACGATGTCGTTCCCGGTCGGAATCCGCGGTCTCGGCGGTGTCGCCGTCCGATGCCGACACCGAGTCGCCCTCGGCGAGGTCGGCGAACTTGTTCGCGAGGCCCGCCCAGCGGGGGTCGATGACCTCGTGCGAGTGCCCCGGCTCGGCGATGGCGAGCCGGACTCCGCAGACCTGGCACAGACCCTCACAGTCCTCGGAACACAGCGGCGACATCGGCAGTTCGAGTGCGACCGCGTCGATGATCGACTGTTCGAGGTCGATCCGGTCGTCGGCGATGCGATGGACGTCGTCGGCGTCGGTCGTCTGCTCGGTGGCGCTGTCCGGATAGGCGAAGAGCTCGGTGAGGAAGACCGTCACGGTCCCGTCGACCGGCTCGAGGCAGCGCGAGCACTGACCGACCGTCTCACCACACACCGTTCCGGTGACGAGGATTCCCTCGGAGACCGCCTCCAGGCGGAGGTCGAGGTCGACGTCGGAATCCGCCGGGATTCCGACCATCTCGACGCCGAGCCGCTCAGGTGTCCGCACGGTGCGATGCACCTCGGACATGGTTCCCGGGCGACGTCCCAGCGAACGCACATCCAGCACGAACGGCTCGCGCTTCGGAGTCGAACCGGGACCGCGCGACGGCTCTGAAGTCACAGCATGATCAGCCACAGACGCCTACCATACGCTCGCCTCCGGGAATGATCGACCGACGCCGGCGGCGCGTGAGAGCCCGGTCGACAGCCGTGTCACACCGCGAGCGGCGAACCGTGGTCGCGGTCGTAGGTGTGGCGGGCCGATGCCTCGCGCGAGCGCGATCCGTCACCACGACCCTCCGGCCGTGCGGACTCGTCGACGCCCCGGGGGTACTCGACGTAGTCGTGCATTCCGGCACCGGTGCGCAGCTGATGCCGCCCACGGTTCACCGACCGCAGCGTGCCGGTCAGGACCTCTTCGAACTGAGCGAGCTTCTCGTCGACGTAGACGTCGCAGTCACCGCGCAGGCGATCCGCCTCGGCGTGCGCGGCGTCGATGATCCGCTCCGCCTCGGACTTCGCCGCACCGACCACCTCTGTCTCGGAGACGAGTCGCTGCTGCTCGGCGATGCCGTCGGCCACCGACTTGTCGTAGGAGTTGTTGGCCGCGTCGATGGTGCGCTGGGCTTCGGCCCGCGCCCGGCCGGTGACGGCCTCGAATTCCCGCGCCGCGCTCGTCTGCAGGCGATGGGCCTCCTCGGAGGCGTCCTCGACGAGCGAGCTCGAGTGCGCACTGGCCTCGTCGACCATGCGGTCGGCCTGCGCCTTCGCCTCGGAGAGGATGCGGTCCGCCTCGGCGCGCGCGTGGGCGAGGACGGCCTCGGACTCCGAATCCGCCTTCGCCACCGTCGTCTCGGCGTGCTCGCGGGCGTCGCCGATGAGCGTGTCGCGCTGGTCGAGCACGTCCTGCGCGTCGTCGAGCTCGCCGGGGATGGAGTCCTTGATGTCGTCGAGCAGTTCCAGCACGTCGCCGCGCGGGACGACACAGCCTGCGGTCATCGGCACACTCCGTGCCTCTTCGACGATCGCGACCAGCTCGTCGAGAGCCTCAAATACCCGGTACACAGCCACCCCAATCCGGCGCTTGCCTGGTTGCAACAGTTGGTGAATCTGTGACTATTGTGCCGAATGGTGCGCTTGTGACTCGTGAAGCGAGTGGGGTGTGTCGCGATATGTCCCGAGATCAGGCCGACAGTTCGCCTGACAGCCGGCTCATCAGGCGGTCGTGCACATGTCCCGACAGGAATGGCGAGACGTCGCCGCCCAGCTTCGCCACTTCCTTCACCAACGAACTCGAGACGTGAGCGAAACGCGGGTCGGTGAGCAGGAAGATCGTCTCCACGTCGGCGAGCTCGCGGTTCATCTGCGCCATCGGCACCTCGTAGTCGAAGTCGACCGCGGAGCGCAGCCCCTTCACGATCGTGTGGATGGACTCTTGCCGCAGATAGTCGACGAGCAGACCCTCCCACCGATCGACCCGCACGTTCGCCAGGTCCGCGCAGTCCTCCTCGATGAGTCCGATGCGCTCGTCGACGCCGAACATGCCGCGCTTGTTGGGGTTGACCACCACGGTGATCACGACCTCGTCGAAACACGCCGCGGCGCGTTCGACCACGTAACGGTGACCAAGGGTGAAGGGATCGAAGGAACCGGGACACACAGCCGTCGTCATGGTCTGAACCTACCGGTCAGACCAGGCGGGCGATCTCCACCCGGGTGTCGCCGTAAGACTTGTCGACCACCACGTCGTACGACGCCGGCCACACCTCTCCGCGGGAACGGGCCGCCCGTTCGACGACGACCAGCGCGTCGTCGTCCAGGCGTGTGGTCAGGAGAGTGAGGTCTTCGGCTATCCGGTCGGCGGCGACGTCGTAGGGCGGGTCGGAGAACACCACACCGAAGCGCCGTTCCGGCTCGCCCGCGAGGTAGGCGGACACCGCGCGCGTATGTACGGTGGCGTTCGAGGCCACCCCGCACGCCTTCACGTTCGCGGCGATCGTGGCGGCAGCCCGGCGCCCCGAGTCGACGAACGTCGCGCCCGCGGCTCCCCGCGAGATCGCCTCGAGACCCAACGCGCCCGATCCCGCATAGAGATCGAGAACCCAGAGCCCGTCCAGATCGGATCGGGCGGCCAGCATGTTGAACACCGACTCACGAACACGGTCGGACGTGGGTCGGGTGCCTTCGCCCGGAACGCGCAGCCTGCGCCCACCCAGCCGGCCGGCGATGATCCTCGTCATGAGGCCATTCTGCAACCCGTGCAGCCACGCAAACCAATCCTGAATCACGTCTTTGTGAGCCACTTCACATTGCATGCCTGAACAGGGACAAGGTAGTGGTTCTGCAGGCCAATTTCCGCAGGTACATGACTTCCCCGACACGCGTTGTTAACGTCGAATGCGTTATGAGCCCTTCCCAAACAAGAACGGCCCCAACAACCACCCTTGCCGTCGACTACCGGACACCCACGGTCGACGACGGCACCCGACTCTGGGAAATCGCCTCGGACTCAAAGGTTCTCGACGTCAACTCGAGCTACTCCTACGTCCTGTGGTGCCACGATTTCGCCGCCACGTCCATCGTGGCCGAGGTCGACGGCCGTGCAGTCGGTTTCGTCACCGGCTACCGTCGGCAGAGCGACCCCTCCACCCTGATGGTCTGGCAGGTCGCCGTCGACGACGAGGTCCGTGGACACGGCATCGCCGCGACGATGCTCCATGAGCTGTTCGACCGCGCCAACCGCCAGGGCATGGTGGCCATGCACACGACGATCAGCCCGGACAACATTCCGTCGCAGCGCCTGTTCGGATCGGTCGCCAAGGCCCGTGGACTCCGATTCGAGCGCCGAGACTTGT
This sequence comes from Gordonia sp. KTR9, assembly GCF_000143885.2. NCBI lineage: Bacteria > Bacillati > Actinomycetota > Actinomycetes > Mycobacteriales > Gordoniaceae > Gordonia > Gordonia sp. KTR9. The sequence continues at coordinate 2,276,704 of NC_018581.1, read as the reverse complement.
TCCCCGCCAACGCGTTTCCCGACTCCCACGAGCCGGAGGACCTCTACATGCTCGAGCCGGAGATCCCCGAGCCCTGAGGCGAACGCCCCGAGCGCGCTTGCGCCGAACGCAGATCGGCGCCTGACGACCGGGTGCACCAGTGCAGATCGAACCGTCTGCCGACTCCGTGATCGGTTGTCCCGCCGGACTTCTCGAACACAAGCCGACCCCGCCCGTGGGACATATTCCACCTCGGCCATCGCAACGAAGCGCCTCCGAGCCGAGCACATCTGAAAACCCCACGCTGTCACACCAGAAGGAAGCAAAGAAATGCAACTTCTCGACACCCACATGGACGATTCCGTCTTCACCACCCACGAGTCGGAGGTGCGCAGCTACTGCCGTAACTGGCCTGCTGTGTTCACCACCGCGAAGGGTTCCTACATCACCGACCAGGACGGTCGTGAATACCTCGACTTCTTCGCCGGCGCCGGTTCGCTGAACTACGGCCACAACAACCCGATCCTCAAGAAGGCCCTCCTCGAGTACATCGAGGCCGACGGGATCACCCACGGTCTCGACATGGCAACCGTCGCCAAGGGCAACTTCATCCAGAAGTTCACCGATCACATCCTCGAGCCGCGTGGACTGGACTACAAGATCCAGTTCCCCGGACCGACGGGTACCAATGCGGTCGAATCGGCCCTGAAGCTCGCCCGCAAGGTGACCGGTCGCGAGTCGATCATCAGCTTCACCAACGCTTTTCACGGCATGACCCTCGGATCGCTGTCGGTGACCGGCAACTCGATGAAGCGCGCCGGCGCGGGCATCCCGCTCGTCCACGCGACCCCGATGCCGTTCGACAACTACTTCGGCGGGGTCATGGAGGACTTCCACTGGTTCGAGCGAGTGCTCGACGACTCCGGCAGCGGCCTGAACCGGCCGGCCGCGGTCATCGTGGAGACGGTCCAGGGCGAGGGTGGCGTGAACGTCGCCCGCGCCGAGTGGCTGCGTGCGCTGTCGGACCTCTGCGAACGGCGCGACATCCTGCTGATCGTCGACGACGTCCAGATGGGCTGCGGACGCACCGGTGAGTTCTTCTCCTTCGAGGAAGCCGGCATCAAGCCCGACATCGTCACCCTGTCGAAGTCGATCAGCGGTTATGGACTGCCGTTCGCGCTGACCCTGTTCAAGCCGGAGCTCGACGTGTGGACCCCCGGCGAGCACAACGGCACCTTCCGCGGCAACAACCCGGCCTTCGTCACCGCTGCCAAGACCATCGAAACCTACTGGACCGACGACGCGCTGACGCGTGACGTCCACGCCAAGGGTGAGCGAATCCACGAGGTCTTCACCGACCTGTGCAGCCGCTACGACGGCATCTCCACCCGCGGACGCGGCATGGTCCGCGGACTCGCCTTCGACGACCACACCGCCGCGGGCAAGGTCTGCGCCCAGGCCTTCGGCGCGGGACTCCTGGCCGAGACGTCGGGTCCGTCCGACGAGGTCGTGAAGCTGCTTCCGCCGCTGACCATTTCGCGCGAGGACCTCGACCGCGGCCTGTCCATCCTGTCCGATGCAGTCAAGGAGGTGATCGGATGATCGTCCGAACCACAGCCGAGATCACCGGTACCGATCGTGATGTCGCCGACCCCAAGGGCAATTGGGTCTCCAAGCGCATCGTCCTGGGCGGCGATCGGGTGGGCTTCTCGTTCCACGAGACCACCATCAAGGCCGGCTCGGTCAACGAGTTCCACTACGCCAACCACGTCGAGGCCGTCTGGCTCGTCGAGGGGACGGGAACGCTGCTCGACCGTGAGACCGGCGAGACCTATCCCCTCGCGCCGGGCACCATGTATCTGCTGAACGGACATGAGCGCCACACCGTGACCGCCGACACGCAGATGCGCATGCTGTGCGTGTTCAATCCCCCGGTCGTCGGCACCGAGGTGCACGACGAGAACGGCGTCTATCCGCTGGTGACGGTGCCCGCACCAACCGGCAAGCACGCCGAGGAAGCCGTTTCCTGACGGTCTGACCCTTCCGAACGATCGCCACTTCCGGTGTGGATCACCTCTCGCCCCCAGCGCGGGTCAGGTGATCGGCACCGGAAGTGGCGTTTGTCGGGCGTTCGACTCCCACAAGGCCAGAACTGCACCGGCGGTCCGAGCGGGTTGCTCGAGCGCCGGGATCACCCGGGCCTCGTGGACGGTGACCTCACGCGCATCGTGCATGGTGCGCGCCACCTCCCGCGCCTCCTCGGGCGTCCATTCGCCACGGTCATCGGTCGTCACGAACAGCACCGGACACGAGATCTTCTCGGCCGCCCACGCCAGATCCGTGCGGTGGAGAATCGCGGTCTCGATGGCCGGGATCATCGACCTGCCCGAGACGCGGACCGCCTCTCGCACGAGATCGACCGCCTCGGGATCCTCGCGGCGGGTGCGCTCGGTGAACAGCGTGGACACGATGGTCGACCACACCGGGCCGCGGGCTCCGATCATCCGGTACAACGGCAGCAACAGCCTGACCCGGCGCCGCAGAGCGGGCTCGATCGGACCGGTCGGTGCGCTCACCGCGACCAGGGTGTTCACCAGCGCCGGTTCGACGGCGGCCACATGCATACCCACGTGACCTCCCCACGCGTTCCCGACCCAGTCCACCGCAGCGGCACCCGTCAGTTCGCGAACTCTTGCGATCACGTCGAGTGCGGCATCGGCGCACGCCGCGATGTCGGCGGGCCGGGCGGTCTTCTCGCTCTGCCCGCACCACGGGGCGTCGACCAGGAACAGACGCCGCCTCTCCGCCAGTGCGGGTACCACCCGGTCCCAGCTCCGCGAATCGACGAACATGCTGTGCCACAACACAGCCGGCGGGCCGTTGCCCACATCGCGAACACGGAGTCGCCCCAGTCGCGTCGGGACATCGAACTCTTCCATCACTGCTCCCACCGGTGAGTGGTGACGCCCGAGCGGCTCACCGAATATTGACATTACACTGTGTATTTCCAATTTTGTCTAGACTCATCGTCGTGGTCAGGCCCTATTCATCCGAACTGCGGACAGAGCGAGCCCGCGAGAACCGTGCCCTGGTCCTCGCCACCGCCACCGCCATGTTCTGCGAAGACGGGTGGGTGGCGACGACGATGTCCGGGGTCGCGACCCGTGCAGGACTCACCCGTCCCACGGTCTACCGGCAGTTCGACAACAAACTCGACCTGCTCGACGCCTGCATCGTCGCCGCCCTGCGGCGTGACGAGGGCGTCCCGGTCCGCGACGGTGCCGACTACCAGACGATGGGCGAGGGCAGCAGACCTCGACGTATCCGCGCCGCGGCATCGTGGTTGCGCGATGCGCACCTTCGCTCGGCGGTCATCCAGCACGTACTCGACGAGGCCGCCGTCACCGACGACGACGCGGCGACGCTCCGGGATGAACGGGAGCAGACCCGCTGGAACGAGGTCCGGTTCGCACTCTCGCTGATCCTCGGCCGGCCGGCCGACGACGAGACCGTGGACTCGATGTGGATGCTCTCGTCGCGAACACTCTGGCTTCGTCTCGTCCGCGAACGCGGGTGGAGTCCGGACCGGTGGGAGGAGTGGTTCGTCGTACACACCACCGCCACTCTGGACCGGCTCGACGGAGCCTGAGTCGCGCTTATCCTGGGCAGGGTGCGTACTCGTCTCCAGCTCGGCACCACCCCCGCCGAACACACACCGCTCGACGACGACGTCGAGGACCGGATCGCGCTGGCCGCCGACATCCTCGCCGGTCGCCGTGTCGCGGTTCTGACCGGGGCCGGCATCTCCACCGACTCCGGCATCCCCGACTACCGCAGCCCCGGTTCGCCGCCGCGGACACCGATGACCCTCGAGATGTTCCTGTCGTCCGCCGACTTCCGCCGCCACTACTGGGCCCGCAACCACCTCGGCTGGCGGCACATGGACGCCACGGTCCCCAACCGCGCGCACCTCGCCCTGACCGAGCTGCAGCAGCGCGGGTGGATCTCGCGGGTCCTCACGCAGAACGTCGACATGCTGCACACCAAGGCAGGGACGCGCGGAGTCATCGAGCTCCACGGGTGTTACGGCCGGGTCCGTTGCCTGAACTGCGACTGGCGGATCTCGCGGCATCGGCTCGCCGAGCTTCTCGAAGGGGTCAACACCGAGTTCGCCCGCCGCGTCCGCGGGCACGGTGCCATCGAAGTCGCCCCCGACGCCGACGCCACCCTCTCCGACACCTCCGACTTCGTTATGATCGACTGCCCGAACTGCGGCGGGATCCTGAAGCCCGACATCGTCTACTTCGGCGAGACAGTGGCCAGAGACGTTGTGGACGAGGCATTCTCGGCGGTCGACGCTGCCGATGCGCTGGTGGTCGTCGGATCATCGCTCACCGTCATGTCCGGTCTGCGATTCGCCCGGCGCACACACCGGGCGGGCAAGCCGCTGATCATCGTCAACCGCGGAGTCACGCGTGCAGACGACATCGCCACACTGAAGATCGACCACGAGGCCGGGTTCGTACTCCCGGCGCTGGCAACCTTCTGATCACGCGGTCCGCGCCTCAGCGCGAGACGACCACCAGATCGTCGGCGTGGACCACCGGGCGCTGCAGCTCGGGGGGAAGGTCGACGGTCGAGCGGCCGACCATCGAGGTCACGTCGTCGATCCCGTAGGCCGCGACTCCCCGCGCCCGCACCGTGTCGTACTGGTCGACGAGTTCGACAACGTCCCCTTCGAAGAACCTGCCGGTCGCCCCGACGATCCCCGCGGCGAGAAGCGAACGCCGCCTGCGCGACACCGCATCGACCGCTCCGTCGTCGAGCACGATCCGACCGCGTGCGTCGGCGGCATGACGCACCCAGAAGCGTCGGGCGGACAGCCGCTCGGGCCGGGCGGCGAACACCGTCCCCACCGAGGCGTCGGCCAGCGCCTGCGCCGCCGACGAGGCAGCCGCCAGCAGCACGGGCACGCCGGCGTCGGCCGACAACCGGGCGGCGGCCAGCTTGGACGCCATGCCGCCCGTACCCAACGCGCCGCCGGATCCGGCGATCACCCCGTCGAGGTCCTCGGGTCCATGGACCTCCGGGATCAGCCGGGCGCGACGGCCGTCGATCCCGACCTTGCGCGGATCGCCGTCGTAGAGGCCGTCGACATCGGAGAGCAGGATGAGCGCGTCGGCTCCCGACAGGTGCGCGACGAGCGCGGCGAGGCGGTCGTTGTCGCCGAAGCGGATCTCGTTGGTGGCCACGGTGTCGTTCTCGTTCACCACCGCGACGGCACCCAGTGAACGCAGACGGTCAAGTGTCCGTTGGGCGTTCGCGTGATGACTGCGGTTGGAGATGTCGTCGGCGGTGAGCAGGACCTGACCCACCGTGCGGCCGTACCGCGCGAAGGACGTACCCCACGCGTGCGCGAGAGCCAACTGCCCGACGCTGGCCGCCGCCTGCTTGGTGGCCAGATCGGTGGGGCGTCGTTTGAGCCCGAGCGGCGCGATACCGGCGCCGATGGCACCGGAGGACACGACGATCACGTCCGACCCGGCCCTCATCCGTGCTTCGAGGGCGTCGGCCAGGCCGTCGAGCCGGTCGCGGTCGAGCCCCTCGGTGAGGTCGGTCAGCGCCGACGAGCCGATCTTCACGACCACGCTGCGTGCGTGCGCGATCCGGTCGCGCACCGACCCGTCGCGGACGCGATCGACGGACCCGGCGGTCACGGGAGGTCCCGCTCCCCGCCGTCCTCGTCCGGGAGACCGCGACGCAGGCGTCGTGCCTGCTTGCGTTCGGCGGCGCCCACACGATCGGAGCGGTCGAGTCGGATGTCGGTGCCGCGACCGGTGACCGGGACGTCGTCGCCCATCGGCGTCGACGGTTCCCAGTCGAAGGTGACGGGCCCGATCGTGACGGGTGCACCCGGTTCGGCACCGCGACGCACCAGTTCGTCCTCGACGCCGAGACGGTTGAGCCGGTCGGCCAGGTAGCCCACGGCCTCGTCGTTGTCGAACTGGGTCTGCGCGATCCAGCGCTCGGGGCGGGTACCGCGGACGATGAAACCGCCCTCGTTGTCCGGATCGGTCTCGATCGTGAAGCCCGTGTCGTCGACGGCCTTGGGCCGGATGATCGCGCGCCGGGCGACCTTGGGGGGCTGGGCCTCCCGGTACTCCCGCACCATCCGCGCCAGCGCGAAGGTGAGCTCACGCAGACCTTCGTGGGCGACCGCCGAGATCCGGAACACCGGCCAACCGCGTTCGGCGAGTTCGGGTTCGATGAGATCGGCGAGCTCGGCGGCATCGGGAACGTCCAGCTTGTTGAGGATCACCACGCGGGGACGGGACGCGAGGTCGCCGAGTCCGTGGTCGTCGTCGAGTGCCGGGACGTAGGCGGCCAGCTCGGCTTCGAGCGCGTCGATGTCGGAGATCGGGTCGCGGCCGGGTTCCAGTGTGGCGCAGTCGACGACGTGTGCGAGCACCGCGCAGCGCTCGAGGTGACGGAGGAACTCGAGGCCGAGACCGCGGCCGGTCGAGGCGCCCGGGATCAGACCGGGGACGTCGGCGATGGTGAACACGTCACCCGCGGTCTGCACGACTCCGAGGTTCGGGACGAGCGTCGTGAAGGGGTAGTCCGCGATCTTCGGCTTGGCGGCCGAGAGCACCGACACCAGCGAGGACTTGCCGGCCGACGGGAACCCGACGAGACCGACGTCGGCGACGGACTTGAGTTCGAGGACGAGCGAACGCTGTTGCCCCTCCTCCCCCAGCAGCGCGAAGCCGGGGGCCTTGCGAGCCTTCGACGCGAGGGCCGCGTTCCCCAGACCGCCACGACCACCCTGCGCGGCTTCGAAGACCGTGCCCTCGCCCACCAGGTCGGCGAGGATGGTCCCGCGATCGTCCAGGACGACCGTGCCGTCGGGCACCTTGAGGACGAGATCCTCACCGTTCGCGCCGTCGCGGTTGTCGCCCCCTCCGGGCCTGCCGTTGGAGGCTTTGGCATGCGGATGGAAATGGAAGTCGAGGAGGGTGTGCACCTGGGGGTCGACGACGAGTCGCACCGACCCGCCGTTGCCGCCGTTGCCGCCGTCCGGCCCGCCGAGAGGTTTGAACTTCTCCCGATGGACCGACGCGACGCCGTGGCCGCCGTTCCCCGCGGCGACATGGATGGTCACGCGGTCGACGAACCGAGACATCGAGATTCCTTACTTCAGTCAAAAAAGAACAGGGCGGGCGGGGTACGCGATGACCCTGCCCGCCCTGTGTAAAGGCTGTGTCGTGCCGGTTGCTCGGGTCAGACCGAAGCGGTTTCCGGGACGATGTTGACCGTCTTGCGGCCACGCTTGGAGCCGAACTCCACCGCGCCCGCGGCCAGCGCGAACAGGGTGTCGTCGCCACCGCGACCGACGTTGACGCCGGGGTGGAACTTGGTGCCGCGCTGGCGGACCAGGATCTCGCCTGCGCTCACCTGCTGGCCGCCGAAGCGCTTCACACCGAGTCGCTGGGCGTTGGAATCGCGACCGTTGCGCGAGCTGGACGCGCCCTTCTTGTGTGCCATGTGTCAGTCCTCCTGAGGTCTTCTCGAACTGGTCGAACTACTTGATGCCGGTGACCTTGAGGACCGTCAGCTTCTGACGGTGACCCTGGCGCTTGTGGTAGCCGGTCTTGTTCTTGAACTTGTGGATGCGGATCTTGGGACCCTTGACGTGGTCGACGACCTCGCCGGTGACCGAGATCTTGGCCAGCTTGTCGGCATCGGTGGTCAGGTTCGACCCGTCGACGACCAACGCGACCGGCAGACTCACCGTGCTGCCGATCTCTCCGTCGATCTTCTCGACCTTCACAGTGTCGCCCTCAGCGACCTTGTACTGCTTTCCGCCGGTCTTGACGATCGCGTACGTTGCCATCGAAGTTTTCCTCTTACTCGTCTACTCGGACCCTCGGGGCGCTGACGCTCCTGGGGCGTTTGTGTTGTGCGTGCCGGTGCGGGCCGCAGGGTAGCCCGTCACGTGGCCGGGGAAGCTGCGGTTCGCACCAGAGGGCCTCCGACGGGATTCGCACCGTTGCTGTGCCGAAGCGGGCAGAACAGCGCAGACCCTCCGCAGGAGGCGACTTTCCAAGATTACGGGAACGTCGGTGGTCGGGTCAAACTCGCCCACCGCCGGCCCGTGACCAGTTGCCCCACTCCGGTCAGTCCTCGGCCGGCGGCGGTCCCGCCGGACGGCCGGCGCTGCGTTTGCGCGGCCGGCGCCGGACCGCGACGGCCGCCTCACCGGTGCCGGACGACACCGGACCGAAGGTCGTGGTCGGGGTGTCCGGGACCACGTCGACCGCGGTCATCACCACGTTCTCGGGTGCCGTGGTCGTCTGCGCGGGACGCCGGACAACCCGGCGCCGACGCCGTGCGGCCGCCGGAGCCTGACCGTCGGACGACGTACCGGCAGACTCGGCGTCCGCCGATTCCGTCGCCGCCGGCTCCGTGACGGCAGCCTCTGTCGCGGCGGGCTCCGAGACGACGGGCGCTGAGACGACGGGCTCTGGGACGTCGGGCGCGGCGGCCGTGTGGTCCCCGGAGGTGTCTGTCCCGGCCCCCGCGGCCGATTGCTCGGACGCCTCGACCGTCGGCGCCGTGTCACCCTCGGAACGATGCGCAGAGTCGCCGTCGGGGTGTGGTCCGCCGTGGGCTTCATCGTGTTCGTCGTCGTGGGAGTGCGCTGCCATCGCCCGGAACATCGGATGTTCGGCGGGCTTGTGGGCGGGCGCGACGGCCGGTGCGGCCTCGGGCTGTGCGTCGGCCTTCTTCTTGCCCCGGCGTGACCGCTTCGACCCCGAACCCTCCGCGCGTGCGGAGTCGTCGGACTTCACCTCGACGGGATTCGAGTGCACGATGATGCCCCGGCCGCTGCACGCGGTGCAGGTGGTCGAGAACGCTTCGAGCAGACCGGTTCCCAGACGCTTCCGGGTCATCTGGACGAGGCCGAGCGAGGTCACCTCGGACACTTGATGGCGCGTGCGGTCACGGGCGAGGGCCTCGGTCAGCCTGCGCAGCACCAGGTCCCGGTTGGACTCGAGGACCATGTCGATGAAGTCGACGATGATCATGCCGCCGATGTCGCGCAACCGCATCTGCCGCACGATCTCCTCGGCGGCCTCGAGGTTGTTGCGCGTCACGGTCTCCTCGAGGTTGCCGCCCGAGCCGGTGAACTTGCCGGTGTTGACGTCGACGACGGTCATCGCCTCGGTGTGCTCGATGATCAGCGTGCCGCCGGAGGGCAGCCACACCTTCCGGTCGAGGGCCTTCGCGAGTTGCTCGTCGATGCGGTGCACCACGAACGAATCCGGCGCGTCGGCATGCGGCTTCTCGAACTTCTCGACGCGCTCCATCAGATCCGAGGCCACCGAGCCGACGTAACCCTCGACCAGGTTCCAGGCCTTGTCGCCCTCGACGACGAGCTTCTTGAAGTCCTCGTTGAACAGGTCTCGGACCACGCGCACCAGGAGGTCGGGCTCCTCGTACAGCGGCTTCGGGTTCGACGACCCGCCCTTCTTGGCCTGTGTGACCGCCTCGTCGATGGTCTTCCACTGCGACTCGAGACGAGCGATGTCGGCACCGAGTTCCTCGGCGCTGACTCCCTCCGAGGCGGTGCGGATGATGACCCCGGCCTCGTCGGGGACGAGCTTCGCCAGGATCTGCTTGAGACGTTTGCGCTCGACGTCGGGCAGCTTGCGGCTGATCCCCGTCGACGAACCACCCGGCACGTACACCAGGTAGCGGCCGGCCAGCGAGATCTGCGTGGTCAGTCGGGCGCCCTTGTGCCCCACCGGGTCCTTGCTGACCTGCACGAGAACGTTGTCGCCCGGCTTGAGCGCCTGCTCGATCTTGCGCGAACCACCGTCGAGTCCGGCGGCGTCCCAGTTGACCTCACCCGCGTACAGGACACCGTTGCGTCCCCGGCCGATGTCGACGAATGCGGCCTCCATGCCCGGCAGGACGTTCTGGACCCGACCGAGATAGATGTTGCCGACCATCGACGACGATGTCGCGGTGGTCACGAAGTGTTCGACGAGGACGCCGTCCTCGAGGACCGCGACCTGGGTGTAGTCCTCGACCGCGGCGTGTTCGTGCCCGTCGTTTCCGGAGATGCGGCTGTTGGCGCTGCGTTCGCGGACGACCATGACCCGGTCGACCGCCTCGCGCCGCGCCAGGAACTCCGACTCTGTCAGGATCGGTGGCCGACGCCGGCCGGCATCGCGCCCGTCGCGGCGACGCTGACGCTTGGCCTCCAGCCGCGTCGATCCCGAGATCCCCTGGACCTCGTCACGGGCGCGCTTGCTGCGCGGTTCGCGTTCGTGGACGACGGTGTTCGGCGGATCGTCGGGAGACACCTCTTCCGATTCGCCGCCACCCTTGCGACGGCGACGGCGACGACGGCGACGAGTCGACGACGAATCGCCGGAGTCATCGTCACCGGAGGCGTCGTCGTCCGACTCGTCAGTGGTGTCGGAGTCGTCGGTGGCCTCGTCGGCACGGTCGCCCGACGAGCTCGAGGACTCGGCGTCACCCGACTTGTCCGAACCCGACCGGCGGCTGCGGCGCCGTGTGCGCTTGCCCGACGGGCGGCCTTCCTCCGAGCGCGACTCGTCGGACGACTCGTCGTCGGCGGAGGTGTCGTCGGAATCGGTCTCGCCGGCGGTGCTGTCGGACTCGCGGGTCGCCTCGGCGCCCCGCCCGTCGGTGACGGCGGAGTCGTCTGCGTCGTCCGTGTCCGACTCGTCGGCGTCCGAGTCGTCCGTGTCGGACTCGCCGTCCGCGCCCTGGTCTCCCCGACCTCGCCCGCGCCCTCGCCGACCGCGCCGGCGCCGGCGACTCCGACCCGAACCCGAGTCGTCGCCGTTCGAGTCGTCGTTGTTCGAATCGTCGGCAGAGTCGTCGCCGTTCGAATCGTCGGTGTCATCGGGGGTCGAGCTGCCGGCGTTCGAATCGTCGGTCGTCGCCTCGCCCGCTGTCGCCTCGGACGCCGACGCCTCGCGACCCCGCGCGCTGGCGGGTTCATCCCCGGATTCCGGGGTCGCGGCGGCCTCAGGGGCGGCAGTGCCGGCCGATTCGTCCTCGGCGTTCGCGTCGCCGCTGGCGCTCGTTTCGACCTTGGGCTTGGCGCGCCCCGAGCGGGCGGTGCGGGGCTTCTCGGCCGGTGCCTGCGGCTGCAGGAACAGCGGCTGCACGCCGGCAGACGTGTCGGCCTCGCCGGCAGAAGATGCCACGGGCGCGTCGTACTGCGCCGACGCCGCCGAGAACAGTGTCGGGGCCTCGGCCGCCGGCGGTGTCGATGAGGCGTCGTCCGCGGGGGTCTGTGTCGGCTCGTCCGCGGGGGTCGGTGTCGGCTCGACCGCGGTCGGCTCCGGATCGGCCGACGTGATCTCGGCTGATCCGGTCTCGGCCGGTGCGGGCTCCGCCGAGGGCGCCTCGGTCGGGGTGTCGGCCGGCACTGTCTGCGCAGGCGTCTCGGCGTTCTCGTCGACGCCGGCCCGAACTCGTTCCGCCACGGCTTTCGCCAGGTCGCGGTCGACGCTGGATTGTGGGCTGCGGGTCTGCACGCCGAGATTCGCCAGGTGAGCCAGTACCTGTCGACTCGTCAGGCCCAAGAAACGCGCCAGGGCGTGCACACGAAGTTTGCTGGGAAATTCCTCCGCCGATTCCGACGCTGCGTTCGCGTCAGCCGGCGACCCGTTGTCGGTCACTCAGTCTCCTCGAACCCCCGGGCGCGTCGGGCTGACGCGGCCACGCGAGGGTCTGCTCTGTGTCCCGGTCCGTGTCGGACCGGTGTTGTGTGGTCTGCGCGTCGTCACGACGACCCGACCTGCGGATCACCCGACGACGCTCTTGCTGTGTCGATGACCGCGTCCCCGGACGCCTTCCACGCCACCGGGCACAGGCAGAACCTGAGTGTTCGGCTGCTGGCAGCAGTGCGAACTCGGTGGGGTCAGCTGCGGTTCCGTGGCGTCGCGGTGCGTCAGTGCCGCACCGCGACGCGCCGGAACCAGGGCGCGTCATCCGGTTGTCGTCGACAAAGTGTGTCGGCGATAACTGCACAAGTATCCCACACCGCGGTCGGATGACCGCAAAGGATGAGCGTTTGACCGCGCGCGTCGAGCTGGAGACCCCGTTTCAGCCCTCGAGTCCGGGAAACCAGAGGGCGATTTCACGCTGCGCCGATTCGGGCGAATCAGACCCGTGGACCAGGTTGTATTGCGTGTCGAGCGCGAAGTCGGCGCGGATGGTTCCGGGCACGGCCTTCTCCACCGGATCGGTGCCGCCGGCGATCTGCCGGAACGCGGCCACCGCGCGGGGTCCTTCGAGGACTGCCGCGACCAGCGGGCCCGAGGTGATGAACTCGAGCAGCGAGGGATGGAACGGCTTGCCCTCGTGCTCGGCATAGTGTCCGCGGGCGACCTCGTCGCCCGCGGTCTTGAGCTCGAGAGCCACCAGGGTCAAGCCCTTGCGCTCGATGCGGCTGATGATGTCGCCGACGAGGCCGCGTTCGACGCCGTCCGGCTTGATGAGTACGAGAGTGCGTTCAGTCACGCTGACACCCTATCGACCGGCCGTGATTCCGCACCGGTCAGGAGCAGTACTCACCCGCAACCGGGAAGAAACCGTAATTGAAGAGACTCCCGGTGCGGGAGCGCGGATCGACGATCACCTGAACGCATCCGCCCGGTGAGGCGAGTGCGCCGGCCAGCGCGAGGTCGAACTGTTGCGCCAGACCGAGATTCGCGGGCCGGTATTGAGCCGGCACAGGAAGACTGGCGATCGCCTCGGGCGCCTTCATCGAGGCGGCGCGCTCGGTGATCGCGTGTGTGGCGACATAGCTGTACTCCCCCGGCCCGACGGGCACCGGCGCATCGGCGACGGGCGCTCCCGTGAAGTTCGCGATCGCGACCGGGGGCTGCTCGTCCTCCGGAGCCGCGGCGGCCGATGCCGGGACGGCCAGCGCGAGTGCCGCGCCGGCCAGGACAGCCGCGGGGAGCACAGTGCGGCGGGTGCGGTCGAAGATGGCGGTCCGGGAGAGCTGCAACTGCACGTATGTCCTCACATCGGGTGTATCGGAATGGGGTTCGACAAGCTGCGAGGAACGACCTGTCGCCCCCGCGGCTTGGGCCATTGTTGCAGCAAGCACCCCACACCGGCCCGCTTCGGCGATAACGGTCCGGCCACAGGTCTTGCGGCCACCAAACCCCGGCCTGATGAACGCGAACACGGCTGGTCACATGTCCGGGGCCGGCGGCACCGCCCGATTTCCCGGTTACTCGATCGGCTCCTGGCCGGGCAGCATCCCGCGCTCGACACGCTTCTCGACGTCGGCCTTGATGTAGCGGATGTAGAGCCAGACCGACCCGAAGATGATCCCCACCACCGCGATCGACCAGTGGAAGATCCCGCCGACGATCAGGACCACCTGCAGGATGAGATCGAGGGTGATCGCGTACGGCCGTCCCTGGACCCCGGCGGCGAGGATCATCGCGATGACGACCAGCGTGAGGTACCCGCCCGACAACCAGGTCAGACCGTCGCCGAGGCGCCACACGATCGGGAATGCCAGGATCACGACGATGACCTCGAGGATCATCGTGCCGGCCATCACGCCGCGCAACCCCTTCCACGGATCGTTCGTGGGTGGGGTGTACCGGGTCATGAGGGTTCCTTACCGAAGAGGGTTCGCGCGGCACCGGCGGTCACGACGGACCCGGTGATGACCACGCCGGCTCCCGACACGCGCTCCCCGTCGGCCTCTTCGGCCAAGGCGATGGCCGCCTCGACCGCATCGGGCAGGAAGGGTTTGACGACCACGCGGTCCTCGCCGAACACCTCGCGCGCGTATTCCGCGAGCGATTCGGGATCGAGGGCACGGGGAGATCCGTTGTCGGTGACGACGACGGCGTCGAGCACCGGTTCCAGGGCCTCGAGGACCCCACGGGCGTCCTTGTCGCCGAGCACGCCGACCACGCCGACGAGACGACGGAAATCGAATTCCTCGGCCAGGGCCTGCGCGAGCGCGGCCGCGCCGTGCGGATTGTGCGCCGCGTCGGCGAACACCGTCGGCGCGCTGCGCAGCCGTTCGAGCCGCCCCGGGTTCTCGACTGTCGCGAAACCCGCACGGACGGCATCGATGTCGAGTTGCCGGTCGGCACCCGCACCGAAGAACGCCTCCACCGCAGCGAGGGCCAGCGCGGCATTCGCAGCCTGATGCGCGCCGTGCAACGGCACGAATATCTCGTCGTAGACACCGCCGAGACCCTGGATGGTGAGCATCTGCCCGCCGACGGCGATGACCGAATCGAGGACCGCGAACTCCGAACCCTGGCGGGCGACGATGGTGCCCGCGTCCACGGCCGCGCGCAGCAGGACGTCCATGACCTCGGGGCTCTGCTCGGCGATGACCGTGACAGGGTCGACGGTCCCGGCGGCATCGGGTTCGGCGGCCTTGATGATTCCGGCCTTCTCCCCCGCGATCGCGGTCAGCGTGTCGCCGAGATAGTCCGCGTGGTCCATCGCGATCGGCGTGATGACCGAGACCGTGCCGTCGATGACGTTGGTCGCGTCCCAGCGCCCACCCATGCCGGTCTCCACGACCGCCACGTCGACGGGCGCCTCGGCGAACACCGCGTACGCCATCGCGGTCAACACCTCGAACTTGCTCATCCGCGGTCCACCCGCCGTCGTCGACGAATCGTCGACCATGGTGATGTACGGCTCGAGTTCCCGGTAGGTGTCGATGTAGGTGCGGGCGGGGATCGGCCTGCCGTCCACCGAGATCCGCTCGGTGACCCGCTGCAGGTGCGGACTCGTGATCCGGCCGGTGCGCCGGTGCAGCGCGGACAGCAGGGCATCGACCATCCGGGTGACCGACGTCTTGCCGTTGGTTCCGGCGATGTGGATGGCCGGGTAACCGTGCTGCGGAGACCCGAGCAGGTCCATGAGCGTCGCGATCCGGGTCAGCGACGGCTCGATCTTCGTCTCGGGCCACCGGGTGTCGAGCTCCGCCTCGACGTCGGCGAGTTCGGCGAGCTCGTCGGCGCTGTCGGTGACGCGCAACGGCGCCGGCTCGGCATCGCGATCGGGTTCGTCCTCGTCCATGATCGCCGAGAGACCCAGGGGGTCACCCGCCGCATCCATTCCCAGGACGGCGGGGTCCTCTTCGGGGAAACCGTTGTCGTCACTCACGCGCCGGCCAGACTCGCCAGCTTCGCGTTCAGCCGCTCGACCTCTTCGGTCGCGATCCGCTGTCGGTCCCGGATCTTGGCGACCACGTGGTCCGGCGCCTTGGAGAGGAACTGCTCGTTGCCCAGTTTCGCCGACGTCGTCGACAGTTCCTTCTCGGCGACCGCCAGGTCCTTCGTGAGTCGCTTGCGCTCGGCCTCGACGTCGACGGTGCCCGAGGTGTCGATCGCGACGACCACCGTGGCCACGCTCAGGCGGACCTCGATGGTCGCGGTCGCACCGAAGTCCGGTCCGGCCGGATCGAGGCGCGCCAGGGAGGTCACGTACGGCAGCAGCGGTTCGAGCCCGGCTTCGCCGAGTCCGTCGAACTGGACGGAGACACGCTGACCCGGACGCAGGCCCTGATCGCTGCGGAAACGGCGGACCTCGGTGATCAGTCGTTGCAGATCGTCCACGCGGGCCGCCGAATCCGACGACCATTCGCGTCCCGACGTGGTCGGCCACGGTGCGACCACGAGAGATTCGCCCCCGGTGAGGGTCTTCCAGAGCACCTCGGTGACGAACGGCATCACCGGCGACAGCGCCCTCAGCAACGGTTCCAGGACCGCGCCGAGCACGAGCGCGGTGGATTCCGAACGGCTCTCGTCGTTCTGGGCGATCTGCACCTTCGCCAGCTCGAGGTACCAGTCGCACACCTCGTCCCAGGCGAAGTGGTAGAGCGCCTCGCAGGCCTTGGAGAACTCGTAGGACTCGAATCCGGCGTCGACCTCGGCGAGCACCTCATCGAGGCGGCCGAGGATCCACCGGTCGGCGTCGGTCAGCGTCTCCGCGTCGGGCAGCTCACCGACCTTCGCACCGTTCATCAGTGCGAACTTGGTGGCGTTGTAGAGCTTGGTCGCGAAGTTGCGCGACGACTGGGCGTGGTCCTCACCGACCGAGATGTCCGAACCGGGATTGGCGCCGCGGGCAAGCGTGAAACGCAGGGCGTCGGCGCCGAACCGCTCCACCCAGTCCAGCGGGTCGATGCCGTTGCCCTTCGACTTCGACATCTTGCGACCGTGCTCGTCGCGCACCAGCCCGTGCAGGAACAGGTTGTGGAACGGGATCTCGTTGCCCGGCCCCAGATCCTTGCCGACGTAGGTGCCGAACATCATCATCCGGGCCACCCAGAAGAACAAGATGTCGTATCCGGTGACGAGAACCGAAGTGGGATAGAACTTCTCGAGATCCGCGGTCTGGTCGGGCCAGCCCATCGTGGAGAACGGCCACAGCCCGGAGGAGAACCAGGTGTCGAGGACGTCGGTCTCCTGGACGTAACCCTCGGGGGCCTGCTCGTCGGGTCCGACGCAGACCACGTCACCATCGGGTCCGTACCAGATCGGGATGCGGTGACCCCACCACAGCTGACGCGAGATACACCAGTCGTGCATGTCGTCGACCCAGGCGAACCAGCGCGGTTCCATCGACTTCGGATGGATCACCGTCGACCCGTCGCGCACCGCGTCGCCGGCCGCCGCGGCCAGCCTGTCGACCGCCACCCACCACTGCATCGACAGTCGGGGTTCGATCGGCTCGCCGGTCCGCTCCGAGTGACCGACGCTGTGCAGGTACGGACGCACTTCTTTGACGATCCGACCCTGTTCGGCCAGCGCCTCGCGCACCTTGACGCGCGCCTCGAACCGATCCATGCCGTCGAATTCGGTTCCGGTGTCGGCGATCCGGGCCGAGGAGTCCATGATCGTCGGCATCGGCAGATCGTGTCGCTGCCCGAGCGCGAAGTCGTTGGGATCGTGCGCCGGGGTGATCTTCACTGCGCCACTGCCGAATTCCGGGTCGACATAGTCGTCGGCGACGACCGGGATCATCCGGTCGACGAACGGGTGCGGCAGTTCGGTGCCGACCAGGTGCGCATAACGGTCATCGTCGGGATGCACCGCGATCGCGGTGTCGCCGAGCATCGTCTCCAGCCGGGTCGTCGCGACGACGATGTGGGGTTCGGCGTCGTCGAGCGATCCGTAGCGGAAGCTGACGAGCTCGCCCTCCACGTCGGCGTAGCTCACCTCGATGTCGCTGACGGCCGTCTTGAGGACCGGCGACCAGTTGACCAGTCGCTCCGCCTGGTAGATCAACCCGTCGTCGAACATCTTCTTGAACACCGTGTGCACCGCGCGCGACAGACCCTCGTCCATCGTGAATCGCTCGCGGGACCAGTCGACGCTGTCGCCGAGGCGACGCATCTGCTCACCGATGTTGCCGCCGATCTCGGCCTTCTCGGCCCACACGCGGTCGATGAACGCCTCCCGGCCGAGGTCGTCGCGCGTCTTGCCCTCGGCGGCGAGCTTGCGCTCGACCATCGTCTGCATCGCGATCGCCGCGTGGTCCATGCCGGGCAGCCACAGCACCTCGTAGCCCTGCATGCGGCGACGACGCGAGAGCGCGTCCATCAGGACGTGCTCATAGGCATGGCCCATGTGCAGGGAGCCGTTGACATTCGGCGGCGGGATCACGATGGAGAACGGCGGTTTGTCGCTCGCCGCGTCCGCGGTGAAGTACCCGGCGTCCACCCAGCCCTGGTAGAGCGACGCCTCGTGCTCAGCGGGGTCCCAGGACTTGGGCAACCCGGTCTCGGGAACGGCAGTCCGGGACGACGCTGTGTCGGGCAACGCGGATGTCTGGTCGGGTGATGTCACGGGCGCTATTCTATGTTTCCGCCGGGCCGGACCTCGCCCGGGACCCGTCGGTGCACCCGCGCTCCCGCTAACCCGGCGACACGCGCAACCGGTGCAGGTCCTCGGGGGCGTTGACGTTGACGAGCCAGTCCGGTTCGGACACTCCGACGCGATGGGTGTTGAGCGCCTCGATCGCGCCGAGCATGCGTCGTTCGCCGCTCGCGACGAGATCGGCGATCTGCGCGGCCGCGTCCGTGCGGTAGATCCCCGCCATCGGATGATCCCGCTGCGCGTCACGCGCGATGACCGCCTGGGTGGAGCCCGTCATCCCCAGCCGCAGCTCGTCGATCAGCTCCGGGGCGATGAGCGGCATGTCCGTGGCACAGACGAACGCGTACTCGGCGCCCGCCGCGGCAGCCGCGGACAGACCCGCGACGAGACCGCCCAGCGGACCCGTCCCCTCCTGCTCGTCGGTCACCCAGTGCACCTTCGACGAATCGATACCCGGCGCCGCACGGTCGCGGATGTCGTCGACACCGCGGAACGCGGCGGACGTCTCGCCCGCCACGACCAGCACCGGATCGCATCGCTGCGACACCACGCGCACCACCCGGGCGAGCATGGGTTCGCCCTCCCAGTCCAGCGCGGCTTTGTCGCTGCCCATCCGCCGCGAGCGTCCGCCTGCCAGTACCAGAGCGGCGATCACCGATGTGTCCGATCCCGTGTGTTGAGTCACAGTGACCAGTGTGCGCGATGCGGCACACGATGGGGGCAAGATGGACATCATGAGCAACACGCACGACCGGAACTCCTCGACCCACGACGTCGATGACCCGCGCGAGGTCCGGCGCAAGCATCGGAAGTCCTACGCCGCCGGGGTCCCGGCCGTCGCGGTCGCCCTCAAGCGCGGGGTCGAGCAGATGGGCGCGCTCCGGACGGCGCAGACCCTGATCAAGCTCAATCAGCGCGACGGATTCGACTGCCCGGGTTGCGCCTGGCCGGAGACGCCGGGACACCGCAAGCACGCCGAGTTCTGCGAGAACGGCGCCAAGGCGGTCGCCGAGGAGGCCACGCGTCGCGCCGTCAGCCCCGACTTCTTCGCCGCCCACAGCCTCGACGACCTGCGCACGCGCAGCGGCTACTGGCTCTCGCAGCAGGGTCGTCTGGCCCACCCGATGTTCCTCGGTCCGGGTGACACCCACTACCGCCCGATCAGCTGGGACCAGGCCAACGCGGTCATCGCCGACGAACTCGCCGCGATGGACTCGCCCCACGAGGCGGTCTTCTACACCTCGGGACGCACCAGCAACGAGGCCGCCTTCCTGTATCAGCTCTTCGCCCGGAGCCTGGGTACCAACAACCTGCCCGACTGTTCGAACATGTGCCACGAGTCGTCCGGCGCCGCACTCGGCGCGTCGATCGGCATCGGCAAGGGTTCGGTGACCGTCCCCGATCTCGAGGCGGCCGACCTGATCCTCATCGCCGGCCAGAATCCCGGCACCAACCACCCGAGAATGCTCGCCACGCTGGAGAAGGCGAAGCACAACGGCGCCCGGATCGTCGCGATCAACCCGCTCCCCGAGGCCGGCCTGATGCGCTTCAAGGACCCGCAGAAGGTCGGTGGACTCGTCGGCGCGGGTACCAAACTCGCCGACGACTTCCTGCAGGTCCGGCTCGGCTCCGACATGGCACTGTTCCGCGGCGTCGCACGTCTGCTCCGCGATGCCGAACGAGCCGCGCCCGGAACGGTTTTCGACCACGAATTCCTCGACGAGTCGTGTGCCGGGGTCGAGGAGTACCTCGCCCTGCTCGACGACGTCGACCTCGACGAGATCGCCGACGTCACCGGCGTGACTCGCGCGCAGATCGAGGAGCTCGCGCGAACGGTCGCCACCTCGCGCCGCATCGTCTTGTGCTGGGCGATGGGCCTCACCCAGCATCGGCACGGCGTGGCGACGATCGCCGAGGGCACCAACGTGTTGCTCCTGCGCGGCATGATCGGCCGTGTCGGCGCCGGACTGTGCCCGGTTCGCGGGCATTCCAACGTCCAGGGCGACCGCACGATGGGCATCTTCGAGAAGATGCCAGAGTCCTTCCTCGCCGCCCAGGACGCCGAGTTCGGCATCACTTCCCCACGCGAGCACGGGTACGACACCGTCGCCGCCATCACCGCGATGGCCGCCGGAAAAGTCCGCGTCTTCGTCGGGATGGGCGGCAACTTCGTGTCGGCCTCACCCGACACCGAGGCGACCGCCGAGGCTCTCCGGCGCTGCGCACTCACCGTGCACGTGTCCACCAAACTCAACGAGTCCCATCTGGTCACCGGCCGCAGCGCACTCATCCTGCCGACGCTCGGCCGCACCGACCGGGACGTCATAGACGGTGTGGCGCAACGTGTCTCGGTGGAGGACTCGATGTCGGCGGTGCACCTCTCACGCGGGTCGCTGCCGCCGGTGTCCGAGCATCTGCGCAGCGAGGTCGCCATCATCTGCGATCTGGCAACCCGAGTCTTCGGCACCGGCCATCCGGTTCCGTGGCAGGAGCTCAAACGCGACTACGACCGCATCCGCGACCGGATCGAGCGGGTCGTCCCCGGCTTCGACGACTTCAACATCCGCGTCCGACGCAGTGACGGCTTCGTACTGCCGCACCCGCCCCGCGACACCCGGTCGTTCGACACCCCCAACGGCAAGGCCAACTTCGCGCTTCATCCGCTCGAATGGGTGGACATCCCGGCCGACCGCCTGATCCTGCAGACGCTCCGCAGCCACGACCAGTACAACACCACCGTCTACGGCCACGACGACCGTTACCGCGGCATCTCCGGCAACCGCCACATCGTGATGGTCAACCCCGACGACATCACGACCCTCGGTCTGCGCGCCGGACAGCTCGTCGACATCGTCTCCGAGTTCGACGGCGAGGGCGGGGTCGAGGAGCGACGGGTCCGCGGCTTCGAGGTCGTCCCCTACGACACGCCGCGCGGGAACGCAGCCGCATACTATCCGGAGACCAATCCGCTGGTTCCGCTCGGATCGGTGGCCAAGGAGTCGAACACGCCGGTGTCCAAGGCCGTGGTCATCCGCTTGGAACCCGCCTAGCCGTCGAGGACGAACAAGAGAGCCCCGCCCGGATTCGGGCGGGGCTCTCTTGTGTCTGCGAAAGATGTTGTGCGTCAGGCGGTCTTGTCGCGGCGTTCGTCGCTGGAGGCCTTGCGGGGCACGATCGTCGGCAGGACGTTGTCTCGGACGGTCTCGCCCGTCACGACGACCTTCTCGACGTCGTCCCGGCTCGGGATGTCGTACATCACCGGTAGCAGGACCTCTTCCATGATGGCCCGCAGGCCACGGGCACCGGTGCCGCGGTGGATCGCCTGATCGGCGATCGCCTCGAGCGCATCCTTGGTGAACTCGAGTTCCACGTTGTCCATGTCGAACAGGCGCGTGTACTGCTTCACCAATGCGTTCTTCGGCTCCGACAGGATGCTGACCAGCGAATCCTTGTCCAGGTTGGTCACCGAGGCCACGACCGGGAGCCGGCCGATGAACTCGGGGATCAGGCCGAACTTGATCAGGTCCTCCGGCATCACGTCGGCGAACTGATCCGACGTGTCGACCTCGTCCTTGCTCGCCACCTCGTTACCGAAACCGAGGCCGCGCTTGCCGATCCGCTCGGACACGATCTTCTCGAGTCCCGCGAACGCACCGGCGACGATGAAGAGCACGTTCGTCGTGTCGATCTGGATGAACTCCTGGTGCGGGTGCTTGCGTCCGCCCTGCGGCGGCACCGACGCCTGAGTGCCCTCGAGGATCTTCAGAAGCGCCTGCTGGACGCCCTCGCCCGACACATCGCGTGTGATCGACGGATTCTCGCTCTTGCGTGCGATCTTGTCGACCTCGTCGATGTAGATGATGCCGGTCTCGGCACGCTTCACGTCGTAGTCGGCGGCCTGGATCAGCTTCAGCAGGATGTTCTCGACATCCTCGCCGACATAACCCGCCTCGGTGAGCGCGGTCGCATCGGCGATCGCGAACGGCACGTTGAGCATCTTCGCCAGCGTCTGCGCCAGGTACGTCTTGCCGCATCCGGTGGGGCCGAGCATGAGGATGTTCGACTTCATCAGCTCGACGGTCTCACCCGTGCGGGAGTCCTTCTTCTCCCCCGCCTGGATGCGCTTGTAGTGGTTGTACACCGCCACCGCGAGAGTTCGCTTCGCGGTGTCCTGGCCGATCACGTACTTCTCGAGGAAGTCGCGGATCTCGGTCGGCTTGGGCAGCTCGTCGAGCTTGACGTCGCCGTTCTCCGCCAGTTCCTCTTCGATGATCTCGTTGCACAGGTCGATGCACTCATCGCAGATGTACACGCCGGGGCCGGCGATGAGCTTCTTCACCTGCTTCTGGCTCTTGCCGCAAAAAGAGCACTTGAGCAGGTCGCCACCGTCTCCGATTCGTGCCATCTCGCGCTGTACCTACTTCCTCGTTGCCGGACTGTCGTGTCTGGTCCGTCGCGTCGCACGCAGCCGGGCATGGGTCATTTGATCGACACTCGAATGCCAAGTAACCCGACGGTACCCGCGTGCCGCCCGAACTTCGACCGATAAGGCCAAATGTCGCGGCAGAAAATCACCGGGACTTCTGTACTGCCACAACTACTTCTTCATGGACTTCTTGCGATATTCGAAGACCTCGTCGATGATGCCGTACTCCTTGGCCGCCGCGGCGGTCAGGATGTTGTCGCGGTCGGTGTCCTTGCGGATCTTCTCCTTGTCCTGGCCGGTGTGGCCGGACAGGATCTCGTCGAGGCGATCGCGGATGCGCTCGATCTCGGCGGCCTGGATCTCGAGGTCGGACACCTGACCCTGGTACGCACCACCGGTGCGCGGCTGGTGGATCAGGACCGTGGCGTTCGGCAGCGCCGCACGCTTGCCGGGTGTTCCGCCGGCGAGGAGGATCGCTGCGGCCGAGGCCGCCTCCCCGAGGCAGACGGTGACGATGTCGCAGTGCACGTACTGCATCGTGTCGTAGATCGCGAGCATGTCCGGCACGCTGCCGCCCGGCGAGTTGATGTACATCGTGATGTCACGGTCGGGGTCCTGCGACTCGAGCACCAGCAGCTGTGCCATGACGTCGTTGGACACGACCTGGTCGATCGGGGTCCCGACGAACACGATCCGCTCTTCGAAGAGCTTCGCGTACGGGTCGTACTGACGCTGGCCGTTCGGCGTGTGCTCGATGAACTGCGGCAGGATGTACCGCGCCTCGATGTTCTTCAGCGCCAGGGCCGACGCAGGGATTCCGGCGGCGACCTCGGCGGGCAGGCCGTCGAAGGAAAGGGAATTGGTCATGTGATGCTCCAGTGAGTAGAGGTGGCTCGGAGATGGTCGGATCACGCGATCACGGAGTGGATCCCTGGCCCGGTCGCGAGATCACCTTGTCGACGAAGCCGTACTCCCGGGCCTCTTCGGCGGTGAACCACTTGTCGCGGTCGGCGTCGGCCTCGATCTTCTCGAGCGGCTGACCGCTGAACTCGGCGTTGAGCTTGTTCATTTCCTTCTTGGTCAGCGCGAACTGCTCGGCCTGGATCGCGATGTCGGCGGCGGTACCGCCGATGCCTGCGGACGGCTGATGCATCATGATGCGCGCGTGCGGCAGCGCGTGCCGCTTGCCCTTGGTGCCGGCGGCGAGCAGGAACTGCCCCATCGACGCGGCCATGCCCATCGCATAGGTCGCGACGTCGCACTCGGCGAGCTGCATGGTGTCGAAGATCGCCATGCCCGCGGTGACCGAGCCACCGGGCGAGTTGATGTAGAGGTGGATGTCCTTCTGCGGGTCCTCGGCGGCGAGCAGCAGGATCTGCGCGCACAGCCGGTTGGCGATCTCGTCGTCCACCTGGGTGCCCAGGAAGATGATGCGCTCGCGCAGCAGACGCTCGAACACCGAATCGGTCAGGTTCAACCCAGCCATACCCGAACTCATCGAGGGTGTGTGGATGGTCGGCTCACTCACAGGTTCCTACCTTTGCCTTGTTGTCATGACCTGTGCGTCATCTCGGATGACGCACACGCTCATCGAATACTTCTCTGATGACGTCCTCACCGACACTAACCAATCGAGACCCCCGGGCACTCCCGAGGACACGCCACTTCGCTGAGAGCAGAACCACTTCGGCACCGTGAACGGCTCGTGCGCGATGGTGGACCGACGGCAATCGCCGGCCCTCGTGGACGAGGACCGGCGATGTGCGTGATCACAATGCGGCACGCATGGCCGCGGTGGAGCCGATCAGTTGTCGGCGTCGGACTCCTCGGTTGCGGATTCCTCCGCGTCGTCCTTGCCACCGAAGTACTCGGCGGTGTCGACGGTGGTGCCGTTGGTGTCGGTGACGGTCACATCGCCGACGATGGCGGCCAGCGACTTGCCGCGACGGACGTCGGCGTAGACGGCCCCGACCTGGTTGGCCTGAGTCAGCTGCTGGATGAACTCCTGCGGCTGCATGCCGTACCGCTGGGCGGTGAAGATGATCTGCTGGGTCAGCTCGTCCTGGCTGACCTCGGTGTCCTGCTGATCGGCGATGGCGTCGAGAAGCAGCTGCTGCTTGACCGACTTCTCGGCCTCCTCGCGGGACTCGGCATTCCACTCCTCGCGGGTCTTGCCCTGCGCCTCGAGGAACTTGGCGACCTGCTCGTCGTCGTGCCCGAGGGCGTGGATGACCTGGTGCTGCTGGCCTTCGACCTCTTCGTCGACGACCTTCTCGGGCAGCGGGATCTCGACGGTCTCGAGCAGCTTCTCGAGCACTGCGTCGCGGATCTTGTTGGCCTGCTCCAGCTTCGCGGACTGCTCGACGCGCTCGGCGAGGCTGGCACGCAGTTCCTCGACGGTGTCGAACTCGCTGGCCATCTGGGCGAACTCGTCGTCGACCTCGGGCAGCTCGCGCTCCTTGACCGACTGCACGGTCACCTTCACGAGCGCTTCCTCACCGGCGTGATCGCCGGCGACGAGCTTGGTCGTGAACTCCTTGTCCTCGCCGGCCTTCAGACCGATGAGCGCCTCGTCGAGTCCGTCGATGAGCTGACCGGAGCCGACCTCGTGCGACAGGCCCTCGGTGGTGGCCTCCTCGACGGGCTCGCCGTCGACGGTCGCCGCCAGGTCGATCGAGACGAAGTCGCCGTTCTCGATGCCGCGCTCGACACCCTTGAGGGTGCCGAAGCGGGCGCGCAGCCCTTCGAGCTGCTCGTCGACCGCAGCCTCGTCGACCTCGATCGCGTCGACCTCGACCGACAGGGTCGAGTAGTCGGGCAGGGTGATCTCGGGACGGACGTCGACCTCGGCGGTGAAGGACACCGACTCGCCGTACTTCAGCTCGGAGAGGTCGATCTCGGGCTGGCCGATGGCCTTGGTCTCGGTCTCGGCGACGGCCTCGGAGTACTTGGCCGGGATGGCGTCGTTGACGACCTGAGCGAGGATCGAATCGCGACCGACGCGGGCTTCGATCAGCTTGGCGGGCGCCTTGCCCGGACGGAATCCGGGGATCCGGATCTGCTGGGCCAACGACCGGTAGGCCCGGTCGAAGTCTGCCGACAGCTCCTCGAACGGGACCTCGACGTTGAGCTTGACCCGGGTCGGGGTGAGTTGCTCGACAGTGCTCTTCACGCCTGAATACTCCTTATATCTGCGGTGGTGGAAGTTCGGTCGTTCGCGGGCCGTGCACCGGGTGACCGGTCGGGCCACATCGATCAAGTCGGGATGACAGGATTTGAACCTGCGACCCTCCGCTCCCAAAGCGGATGCGCTACCAAGCTGCGCCACATCCCGGGGTCCGAACACGCGAGGAGCACCCCGGAGGGCGACCGCGCATCAGGGCCAACAAGAGATAGTACGTGCCGCCGCTGCCGACCCCGCGCACGGGTGTCCGAAAGCGTCACGGAACCGGGGACGCCCGACGTATGCCGCAGCCGCGATACCGACCCCGATTTTCGGTTCCCGCCCCACTGCCGGTACAGTCACTGATCGCACGCACCACCGGGTTTTCGACGGCCATCGCGAGCAACGCGGGTGTAGCTCAATGGTAGAGCCCTAGTCTTCCAAACTAGCTACGCGGGTTCGATTCCCGTCACCCGCTCCACCGGGTCCGGAGGCATCACGCCTCCGGACCTTCTGCATTTCAGGGCGCCGTGTCAGAGCACCGGGGGCGCGTTCCACGGCAGCGGCAGCGGCACGTACTCGTACTCGATCTCGGGGGCCGGCTCCTCTTCGGGATGTCCGGGCGACGTCGGATCACCGGGGCCGGTCGAGACGATCGGCGGCGGGCAGGGCGCGAACTGGCCGTTGCCGATGGCCATCTTGCAGGGCTCGGCGTTCGCGAGTCCCGCGCCTCCGATGAATGCCGCTGCGGCGAATGTCAGTGTTGCAATGAGTCTGGTCATCGACTTTCCTTACAATGTCTCACCTCTCGTGCCGGAGAGGTTGCGAGATGTAGAAGCGCACTCCTTCCCGGGGCACCGCGTACCGCCCCCGCCATCGACGCTCCTCTGTCGTGCGCGCGTCACACCCGGTTCCGCTCCGGATGTCTCAGATCGCAGCCCGAGTCACCCGACCGGACCACACCCACGCGCACGATCACCGCAACCCGACCATCCTGTGATCCTCACCACACCAGGCGTACCGTTGACCCATGTCCTCCAGCCACACGAAAACCCAGCGCCGGTGCGGCTCCTGCGGCGCCCCCCTGTACGTACGCCGAGACGTCACCGAATCCGAGGCCGGCATCGGCCGCGTCGACGTGATGCTCGTCTGCCGGGACGAAGCATGCTCGCAACCAGCGCGGCATCTCCGGACCGAGCACCCACAACCCGCCTGACCGAAAACCCAACGAAGTCCAAAGCCCAAGTAACACTGGGACAAACGATCCTGTTGACATCGGCGGGACTTCGACGAAGATGAGTCCCAATCGTCGCCGTCCGGACATGCGACACCCCGAATGTGATGACCGTCACACGCAGTGCCCGCAGCTACGCTCACCTTGGGTTTTGCGACGTTGTACTCCCCGTTCGCGATCGCGGGGTCATTCAGCGTGCGCGACTCCTTGGACCCAAGACAACGGTTGTGTAACGATGGTGCAGCGCTCAGGCCGATGCGCGGACAGACCCATCGAACCGAAGGTACGACCTGTGTTGAACTCCCCAACGCCGACCTCGCGCGCCTCGCGCCGCCGCTCGGCTCGACGCCTCACGGCTGTCGTCTTCGGCGTCCTGGCGATGGCCCTCGCCCTTCCCGGTGTCGCGAACGCCGTCCCGGTGACCGTGATCCCCGGCCTGCCGCCGGTCGAGATCCCCGCCGTCCCGGGCCTGCCGACCCCGCCGGCGCCGAGCACTCCCGAGGCTCCGCAGCCGCCGTCGTCGACGACGACCGAGGAGAAGCCCGCCGACCCGGCCATCCCGAACGTGAAGACCGAGACCGGCTACATCGCGCTGGCCGACGACAACACCCACACCATCACCTGGTGGCACAACGGTGAGGTCGTGAAGAAGATGCCGATCTCGATGGGGTCCGACAAGAACCCGACCCCCCACGGCGTCTACTACACCAAGGAGAAGTACCGCGACATGTACATGGATTCGTCCACGTACGGCGTCCCGGTGGACTCCGCCGAGGGCTACCGGACCTACGTCGAGTACGCCACGCGCATGTCGTGGGACGGAATCTTCATCCACGCGGCGCCCTGGTCGGTCAACCAGCAGGGTCGCAGCAACGTCAGCCATGGCTGCATCAACGTGACCACCGAGTACGGCAAGTGGGTGTACGACAACGTCCCCCGCAACACCCCGATCGTGGTCCGCAACACCATCGGACCGAAGTACCAGAACACCTAGGTCAGCAACAGACAGCACAGGGGCCGGTCACCAGTGGTGACCGGCCCCTGTCGCGCGCTACGCGGCGGTGCGGGCGGCGAACGTCGCCTGCACCTGTAGCCATCGCGCGATCACCTGACAGCCGGTGGAGGCGGGATCGGTGACCGAGGCCCGCCGGTAGGGTTCGCTCCCGTAGGACGTGTGCCGACCGCCCGCGGCATTCGACACCCACAGACCGCTGATGCGCATCCGCGCCGGCAGGTAGCACCGGACCTCACGCCACGCAGCCGCCAGACGTCCCAGGTCGCGACGCCACTGCGCCGGCCGGACGGAGGTGCGTCGCGCGTTCTGCAAGTCATTGGCGCGCAGCACATCCCACGCACTCCTGCCCCATCGGCCGAGTCCGGCGAAGGTCATCGACCCGGTGAGGTCGGCGACGTCACGCACGAGTGAGTCCGCACCCGCGTTGCAGATCATGTCCTCGGCCGCGCCCACCCAGTGCACCGGGACCCCTGCGGGCAGGTCGACTCCGGGGCCGGCCACGCCCCATCCGCGACAGCCGGGCACCACACCGGGTGGCTGGTGCGGATCGGCGACCAGACCCACGCCGATCACCCGGTCCAGGGCGGGCGGCGTGTCGGTCGCGCTGCCGGCGGCCAGGTCGGCGAGGGCGGCGCGAATGACCACGGCTCCCTGCGAGTAACCCACCAGGGCAATCGGACCTGTCGAGGCACGGACGGCCGCGCGCAGACTGGATGCGCCGAGGGCAACGCTCTCGACGAAACTCATCCCACCCGGTGCCGGGGCAGGCCCGTAGCTCGCCGGGTATCCGATCCAGCGACAGACTAAGCGGTCGTCGAGTTCGTCCGCCACGCCTGCCAGAAGGCCCGACACGTCGGTCCGGGTGTCGCCCGCGAAGGACTCCCCCGTGCCACCGACCACGAAGACGGTGACCGCCGACGACGCGTCGCCCGGTCGTCCGGGACCGACTCCTCGACTCTGCTGCACCCACCCATCGTGGCGCCGGCATGTGTGAACCGGCCGCAGGGTCGCTGAGGGCTCGCTGAGAGTCCCTCCGCAGGTATGGCGACGCGGGTCAGGACGCCTGGGCAGGCGGCGGTTTCGCGACGTAGTCGGCGGTCTCGATGATCGCGACGAAGAATCCGCTTCCCTCGATCACGTTGGCGCTGTGCACCAGTCCGGCCGGGATGTAGATACTCGCCGGCGCCTCGACCTCGTAGACCTCGTCGCCGAGGGTGATCTCGTAGACGAGGCGGTCAAGGGACAACAGGATGTTAATCTCCGGGCAGTCGTGCACATGCGGCTCGCAGTAGTCACGGGCGGCAGCCGACACGGCGCGCATCTCGTGCGCCACGACACGCTTCTCCGCTTCCGGGAACAGATCGCCGCCGGCCAGCACACGGCGGGTGATCGGCGCATCGGCGGCCCCGTGGAAAGGTACGTCTTTCAGTGGGGACACCTCGCCCCGCGAGATCAATCCGGCATGAGACCGGATGCTTTCGCTGATTGTCACACTGCCCCCTCTGTCATCCCCGACCCTTCGCATGAGTAAGGAACTCACGGTCTTGCACGATGCTACTAAGGTTCGGCTACCCACACCGACCGGGCAGTAACTTGTTAAGTCTGACAGACGGGGCACCAATACAGTTTTCGCGCTTCGAGGTCGGCGACGAGGACGGGGGTTCGGCAGATCCGGCACGGCTCCCCGGCCCGCCGGTACACGTAGGTTCGCGGCCGGTTCGGCGCGTACGCCGGCGCGCCGGAATCGTCCTCGGGACGTATCACGTGGATGCGTCCACGACGTACACCGATCTTCATGAGGTCCATCAGATCGGCCCACAGCGCGTCGAATTCCTCACGGAGAACACGCTTTCCGGGACGCATCGGGTCGATGCCCGCACGAAAGAGGATCTCGGCGCGATACACGTTGCCGATCCCCGCGATGACTTTCTGGTCCATCAGGAGGGCGCCGACGGGGCGCGCGGACCGCGAGATCGCAGCCCATGCCCGTCCGGGGTCGGCGTCGCGTCGGAGTGGATCCGGACCGAGGCGGGCTATCAACGTCTCGAGGTCGGCGGGGTGGTAGATCTCACAGGCCGTCGGTCCGCGAAGATCCGTGGCGGCGGTCTCACTCTCGATTCGGAGTCGAACCTGCCCCACCGGTTCGGGCACGGGCACCGGGAGTTCGGTGAAGGCGCCGTAGAGGCCGAGATGGATGTGCACCAGACGCTCGGTGCGATCATCTCGGTATCGATGCACGAGGTGTTTGCCCCAGGCCTCGGCGGCGTGGAAGGTCAGTCCGTCCACCGCCGCCGCACCGTCGGCGAACCGCCCCTGCGGGCTGCTGACGCGGACCTGCGTGCCGCCGAACAGACGCTGCTGGCGACGCGCGAGCCGATGAAGAGTGTGGCCCTCGGGCACGGGCTGCGCCGGTGGCCTACTGGGCCGGGGCCGCCGGCACCTCGGGAGCCTCACCGGTTCGCTCGTACTCGGCGAGGATGTCGATGCGACGCTGGTGCCGCGCCTCCTCCGACCACGGGGTGGCGAGGAAGGCGTCGACGATGGCGAGCGCCTCGTCGGTGCTGTGCATCCGGCCACCGATTCCGATGAGTTGCGCGTTGTTGTGCTGCCGGGCCAGCTGTGCGGTCTCGACGCTCCAGGCGAGTGCGCAGCGGGCACCGGGGACCTTGTTGGCAGCGATCTGTTCGCCGTTGCCGCTGCCGCCCAGCACGATTCCCAGGCTGCCGGGGTCGGCGACGGTCCGGGACGCGGCGGCGATGCAGAACGCCGGGTAGTCGTCGGCGGGATCCATCACATGGGCTCCGCAGTCCACGACCTCGTGGCCGGTCGCCGCGAGATGATCGGCGATCTGGTTCTTGAGTTCGAATCCGGCATGGTCGGCACCGAGATAGACACGCATGGCGCCACTATAGATTGAGGGCGTGGACACGCCCCTGCCCATCCCCCGCGAGCCGAACGGCGGCGCGCCCGCCTCCGGGGCGCCGATCCCCAACGTGCCCGGTGTCGCCGACCCGCCACCACCTGCTCCCACCGACCCCGCCCGTCGGTGGCTGCGTCCGGCCCACTACGCGGCGAGGCCTCGGCTCCATCCCTGGGAGATCCCCGCACTCGTGGTGGTCATCCTCGCGACGGTGCTGGGATACGCGGCGATCATCGTGCTCGTGGCGCTCGGCATGCTCGACCAGCTCCTGCTGGGTGCGCTGCTGTTCCCGCTCCTGCTCTTCGTGATCCGCGGTCTGACCTACGCGTCTCCACGGGTGAACGGTGTGCAGATGACGCCGACCCAGTTCCCGGACGGGCATCGGATGGTCGTCGAGGCCGCGGCGCGCTTCGGCCTCGAATACGTGCCCGACGCCTACGTCGTCCTCGGCAACGGCGCGATCAACGCGTTCGCCTCCGGGCACGGGTTCCGACGCTTCGTCGTCGTGTACTCCGACCTGTTCGAGGTGGGTGGCGCGGCCCGGGATCCGCAGGCACTCGAGTTCATCATCGGCCACGAGGTCGGCCACATCGCCGCCGGGCACACCTCGTACTGGCGACAGCTCTCGACGATCGTCGGCATGAACATCCCGGTCCTCGGGGCCGCGCTGTGCCGCGCGCAGGAATACAGTGCCGACAACTACGGGTATTACGCCAGACCCGGTGGCGCACCCGGCGCCATCGGAGTCCTGGCCGCGGGCAAATACATGCTCTCGGCGGTGGACTTCGACCAGTTCGCCGACCGGGCGACCCACGAGCGCGGCTTCTTCACCTTCTTGACCAACGCCATGTCGTCGCATCCGGTGCTGACCTGGCGCGCGGCCGCTCTCCGCGACCGGACCCGTGCGGGCGCGATGCTGTTGCGTCCGCGCCGGATCGTCCGCGGTGTCGGCAGCGGGAACGTGGTGGCGGTGCCACCGCCACCACATCCCGCCGCCCTCGCGCCCGGCGGACTTCCCAACGGCATGGAACCCCCGCCACGTTTCTGACGCGGAAGTCCGTTGCGGCACAACCGAACCGGTCAGTCGAACTGCGGGTCCTCGTTCCGTGTGCGCTTGAGCTCGAAGAAGTGGGGGTACGACGCCAGCGCGCGCGCACCGTCCCACACCGTCCCGGCGTCCTCACCGCGCGGGATGCGCGACAGGACCGGACCGAAGAATGCGACGTCGTTGACGTGGATGGTCGGCGTGCCGACATCGTCGCCCACCTTGTCCATGCCGGCGTGATGACTCGCGCGGATGGTGTCGTCGAACTCGGTGCCGTCGGCGGCCTCCGCGAGCGAGGCGTCGAGACCGAGTTCGTCGAGCGCACCGGCGATGACCTCGTCGAGGTCTTTGATGCCCTGGTTGTGGATGCGGGTGCCCATCGCCGTGTACAAGGGCGCGAGGATCTCGTCCCCCTTCTGGGCGGCGGCGGCCGCCACGACGCGGACGGGACGCCAGGCGTGCTTGAGTCCCTCGCGGTACTCCTCGGGAATGTCCTTGCCCTCGTTGAGGACAGCGAGGCTCATGATGTGGAAGTTCACCTCGATCGGCCGGACCTGCTCGGCTTCGAGAATCCAGCGCGAGGTGATCCAGCACCAGGGACACAGCGGGTCGAACCAGAAATCGACGCGGTCGGTGGTCTGGGCCTGCACTGACATCGGAACGTCCTCTCGAGAGTCGGCTGTCTGTCGGGCGCCGGCCGTCCGGCCGGTTCCGCCGTCGGACGCCTCAACATCGCGGTGCGCCGAACTGTTCCCGGGTGCGTCGGACAGCCGGCCGGGGGCTGGGGATACGCACCGCCCGGGCCGCGCGTGATGTGAGATGGTGCATGGACCGCCGAGGAACAGGACCCGGGATGTCGCTGCCACCACCGTCTGATCCGGATCAGCCGATCCGGGCAGATCGGCGCGGCCACCCGGTCGTACCCAGATCCGTCGGGCAGAGATCGGCACAGATCGTCCGGGCCGCCACAAAGCTCTTCCAGGAGGCCGGGTTCCGGAACGTCAGCATCGAGCAGATCGGCGCCGCCGTCGGTCTCACCGGCCCGGCAGTCTATCGGCATTTTCCCGGCAAACACGACATTCTCTCGCAGGCCCTGACCACCCAGGTGGAGCTCGTCGCCCAACTGATGGCCGACGCGAAGAGCCGCGGCCGTTCGCCGGGCGACCAGCTCTCCCTTCTCCTCGACGGGCTCGGCGACCTCACCGCGCATCGAGACGTCTCGACGTTGTGGCGCCGCGAACAACGGCATCTGCAGCACGCCGAACTCGACGTGATGAAAGAGTATTTCGATGAGCTGAGCGAGCATGTCGCCTCGCTCATCGTCGCCACGCGGCCCGACCTCTCGCCGGCGGCCGCGGAGGTGCTGAGTGCGGCACTGCTCAGCGTGTTCTCCAACACCTCCGGCATGCGCGGCTCACTTCCGCCGGCCCGCCTCAAGCAGGTTCAGCGAGCGGTGGCGGACTCGCTCATCACCTGTGAGCTGCCAAGGGCACCCGGTCCGGACACCGGTGACCAGACCCCACCCGCGCGCCGGCGCCCCGCCGCCCGCCGCGAGCGGATACTCGACGCCGCCACCCGACTGTTCTCCGAGCGCGGATTCCCCGACGTGCGTATCGACGAGATCGCGAAGACCGCGGACGTCTCCATCGCGACCCTGTACCAAGAGGTCTCCGGCAAATCCGATTTGCTCCTGGCGGTCCTGTGGCGCGGCGTCCAGGGAATTCTCTATGTCTCCGGCCACGCTCTGGACCGTGTCGTCGCCGGCGATGCACTCGACGCGCTGATCCGGGTGTTCGTCGAGTAT
Source organism: Gordonia sp. KTR9 (assembly GCF_000143885.2). NCBI lineage: Bacteria > Bacillati > Actinomycetota > Actinomycetes > Mycobacteriales > Gordoniaceae > Gordonia > Gordonia sp. KTR9. The sequence goes on along the minus strand of NC_018581.1, from coordinate 2,243,191 downwards.
TCGCTGGGCGAACACGGTCGCATCATGCCGGTCTTCACCCGCGACCTGATGTACCTTCCCGACGCCGAGCAGACGCGACTGCTGAACGCTCAGGCGGACTATCGGGCCGAATGGATCGACGCGATCCGATCCCGCAACGGACTGCTGACGGCGGCTGACGCGAATGCGCTCGTGCAGGCGCTCTTCGGCTTCACCTGTGAGGTCATCGAGTCGCCACGGTTGCGGTCCAGGCCCCGGGGTCGCGGACGACCTCGAGGCGATCGCCCGGGCGATCCTGAACCCGGCCGGGTTGCGTTGAGCGCCGCCCGCGTCCGCACCTGGATAAGCTGGCCTGCGTGACTGCTCCGAACCTCACCAGAGACCAGGCCCGCGACCGCGCAGCGATTCTCGACGTGTCGAACTACCAGATCGAGCTCGACCTCACCGACGGTTCCGGCGCTCCCGGGACCGAGACGTTCCGATCCACGACGACGGTGCGGTTCACGGCGTCGGAAGGCAGTGAGACGTTCGTCGATCTCGTCGCCCCCACCCTGATCTCGGCCACCCTCAACGGCACCGACCTCGACGTGTCCGGCTTCGACGAGTCGATCGGCATCCCGTTGTCCGGCCTCGCCGCCGACAACACGCTCACCGTGGTCGCCGACTGCGCCTACTCCAACACCGGCGAGGGTCTGCACCGATTCGTCGACCAGTCCGACGACTCGGTCTACCTGTATTCCCAGTTCGAGACCGCCGACGCCAAGCGGATGTTCGCGTGCTTCGATCAGCCCGACCTCAAGGCGACCTACACCGTGACCGTCACCGCTCCCGCGGACTGGAAGGTCATCTCCAACGCGGCGCACGCGGAAGCTCCCGGTGACCCGGATGCCGCCACATCCGCTGTGGTGCATCGCTTTCAGGAGACCGTCCCGATGAGCACCTACCTCGTAGCGCTCATCGCGGGGCCCTACGCGGAGTGGACCGACGTCTACTCCGACGAGCACGGCGACATCCCCCTGGGCATCTACTGCCGCGCATCGCTGGCCGAGTTCATGGATTCGGAGCGACTGTTCACCGAGACCAAACAGGGATTCGGCTTCTACCACAAGAACTTCGGAATCCCCTACCCCTTCGGCAAGTACGACCAGCTGTTCGTCCCCGAGTTCAACGCCGGTGCGATGGAGAACGCGGGCGCCGTCACCTTCCTCGAGGACTACGTCTTCCGGTCCCGCGTGACCAAATACCTCTACGAGCGTCGCGCCGAGACGGTTCTGCACGAGATGGCGCACATGTGGTTCGGCGACCTGGTCACCATGCAGTGGTGGGATGACCTGTGGCTCAACGAGTCCTTCGCGACCTTCGCATCGGTGCTGTGCCAGTCCGAGGCGACCGAGTACACCAGCGCCTGGACGACGTTCGCCAACGTCGAGAAGTCCTGGGCCTACCGCCAGGACCAGCTGCCCTCGACCCACCCGGTCGCCGCGGACATCCCCGACATCGCCGCCGTCGAGGTCAACTTCGACGGCATCACCTACGCGAAGGGCGCATCGGTCCTCAAGCAGCTGGTCGCCTATGTGGGTCTCGAGGACTTCCTCGCCGGGTTGCGCAGCTACTTCGCCGCACACGAGTTCGGCAACGCCACGTTCGCCGATCTCCTGGGCGCACTGGAGAAGTCGTCGGGCCGCGACCTGTCGGACTGGGGCGCCCAATGGCTGCGCACCACCGGCATCAACGTCATCCGACCCGACTTCGAGGTCGACGACTCGGGCGCCTTCACCCGGTTCACCATCGTCCAGGACGGTGCCGCCCCCGGCGCCGGTGAGACCAGGGTCCACCGTCTGCGTGTGGGCGTCTACGCCGACAACGGATCCGGCGCCATCGAGCAGACCCGCAGCGTCGAACTCGACATCGAGGGTGAGCGCACCGATGTCGCCGATCTCGTCGGCGTGCACCGCGGAGATCTGGTGCTGCTCAACGACGGCGACCTGACCTACGCCTCGGTCCGACTCGACCCGGAGTCGCTGGCGACCGCGACCGCACGGATCGGCGACATCAGCGATCCGATGCCACGCACCCTGGTCTGGTCGGCGGCATGGGAGATGACCCGGCAGGCCGAGATGCGGGCCCGCGATTTCGTCGAACTCGTGCGTCGGGGAATCGCCGCCGAGTCGGAAATCGGTGTCGTGCAACGCGTCCTGCTGCAGGCGACGACAGCCATCGAGTCCTACGCCGATCCCGAGTGGGCGGCGACGACGGGCCGCCCGGGGTTCAGCGCTCGCATGCTCGAGCTCGCCCGCGCCGCCGATGCCGGCTCCGACCATCAGCTCGCGTTCGTCAACACGTGGCTGGCCGGCCGGATCAACGACGACGAGACCGAGGTGGCCCGCGCACTGCTCGACGGTGCGGACCCCGCCGAGCACGGCCTCGACGGTCTCGCCGTGGACACCGATCTGCGGTGGAAGCTGGTGACCGCGCTGGCGACCGCTGGGGCCATCGACACCGATCCGGCGTCGACCCCGGTCATCGACGCCGAGGCCGAGCGTGACAACACCGCGACCGGTACGCGGTCGGCGGCACTGGCGCGGGCGGCCCGTCCGCTTGCGGAAGCCAAGGCGGACACCTGGACTCGCGCCGTCGAGGACGACACGCTCTCGAACGTGTACACCCGCACCATGATCGGCGGGTTCGCCCGCCCCGGGCAAGGCGAACTCCTCGAGCCCTATGTAGAGAAGTACTTCGCCGCCGTACCGGAGGTCTGGGCACGCCGGTCCAGCGAGGTCGCGCAGACCGTCGTCGTCGGCCTGTACCCGAGTTGGGCGATGTCGCAGCAGGCCCTCGACCTCGCCGAGGAGTTCTTGTCCGGGGACCATCCGTCCGCGCTCAAGCGACTGATCTCCGAGGGTCGTGACGGCGTGGCACGCTCGCTTCGAGCACGCGCCTTCGACGCACAGGAGGGCTGAGCCGGCAGACGTGCGGTCAGCGTCGTCGCCACCGGTATCGCACCTGCGGGCGGCCCGCCGAGCCGTATTCGGTGTCGCGGTCGAGGACGTGGTCGTCGGCGAGCCGCTCCAGGTAGCGCCATGCGGTGACCCGCGACGATCCGAGGGCGCGGGCGACCTCGGAGGCGGTGAGTCCGTCGGGGCTGTCGCGGACCGCCCGGCTCACCGCGTCCTCGGTCTGCGGCGCGGCACCCTTCTTCGCCGACCGGCGGGTGTCGCTCGTGCGCAATTCGGCGAGCGCACGGTCGACGTCGCGCTGGCTGACCGCGTCGGCGTCACCGGTGAGGGCCTCGCGGTATCGCAGGTACTGCTCGATCTTCTCTCGGAACGCCGCGAAGGTGAACGGTTTCAGCAGGTAGAGCAGCACTCCGCGCGACATGGCGCTCCGGACGGTCGCGAGGTCGCGCTGTGCGGTGATCGCGATGACATCGGGCGCCGGGCGTACACCCGACAGCGCGGAGGCGAGGTCCACCCCGCGGGCGTCCGGTAGGCCCAGGTCGAGCAGGACCAGGTCGACGGGCCCGGCGCCGGCCATCCGCAGCGCCTCCTGCGCCGTGGACACGGCGCCCACGACCTCGAATCCCCCCAGACGGGCGAGGTAGTCCCGGTGCGCCTCGGCGATCACCGGTTCGTCCTCGACGATCAGGACGCGGATCACGGTGTGCCCGCCCGCTCGTCGGCGCGCACGCGCACCGAGATGACCGAGCCGTAGGTGTTCTCGGCGGTCATCGTGCCGTGTCGACGGGCGACGACCTGGGCGACGAGGGCGAGCCCGAGCCCGCGGCCGGCGGCGTCGCCACCCGACTTCGTCGAGTAGCCCCGGGCGGTCGCCCGCGCGAACAGTTCGGCGTCCATGCCGGTTCCGCTGTCGGCGACGATGATGTCGAGCACGCGGTCGTCCCCGACGACGGTCACCTCGACCCATGGGTCGGCCGGGTCGCAGGCGTCCAGTGCGTTGTCGATCAGGTTGCCCACCACCGTGATCATCTCGCCGGGAGTGAGGATGCCGGTGCCGGCGTCGCTGACCTGTGACTCCTCGGTCAACGACAGCGGGATGCCGCGTTCGGCCGCCTGCGCCGTCTTGCCGAGCAGCAGGGCGACCAGCGCGGGCTCGGCCACCGCCTGGGTCATCCGGTCGATGAGCTGTTGGGACAACTCGAACTCGGTGGTCGCCAGGCGGACCGCCTCGTCGGGCCGTCCCATCTCGACGAGCGCGACGATCGTGTGCAATCGGTTGGCGGCCTCGTGCACCTGGGACCGAAGTGCCTCGGCGAACCGCGTCATCGAGTCGAGTTCGCCCATCGCCTCCGCGAGCTCGGTGCGGTCCCAGATGGTCACCACCGACGACCGCCGTCGGCCGGACACCGGGGAACGGCTCACGAGCAGTACCCGGCCGCGGTCGGCATACGTCACGTCTGTCTCCTCGTCGCCGTCGGTGAGGAAGGCCGGCAGTTCGTCGGGCGACGCGTCGGCTTCGATGCCGAGCAGGCGTTGCGCTTCGGAGTTGACGAGGGCAGGTCGCCCGTCCTCCACCACCACCAGCCCCTCCCGCACGGACCGCAGCACGGCGTCGTGATGGTCGTACATCAGTCTCAGCTCCTCGGGCGCGAGGCCACCGGTCTGCCGTAGCAACCGTCGCCGAATCCACCACACGCCGCCGACCGCCGTGAGCAGGGCCGCGAACGCTGCGAGGGCGATCAGTGGCAGCTGGCCACGCCACGCCGATGTCAGCGTGCGTTGCGTGATCCCCGCCGCGACCATCCCCACGACGCGTCCGTCCGGCGTGCGGACGGGGACGATCGTGCGGATGGACGGTCCGAGGGTGCCGGTGTAGTTCTCGGTGATCGTCTGCCCTCGCAGCGCCGCGTCGATGCTCCCGAGATACGGCTCGCCGATCCGCGTGGGGTCGGTGTGGGTGAAGCGGGTCCGGTCCGGCGCGAGCACGGTGATGAAGGCGATCCCGGTCGCCGCGCGGACGCGTTCGGTCACCGGCTGGAGCACCGCACTCGGGTCCGGGGACGTCAGCGCCGCGACGGTCGACGGTGACTCCGCGAGGCTGACCGCCACGGCGGTCACCTCGGCCCGCGCCGCTCGGTCTGCGTCGATGCGGGCATCGACGGCCGCCAGAACGCTCTCGGCGACGACCACCGCCGCGAAGACCGACAGCGCGAGGGCCGCGACCTGTCCGGCGAGCGTTCGCGGGTACCACCGCATCCCTGCCGACCTCGTTCCCTGTCTGAACGTAATGAACACAATCGTGACCCGCGTCACCCCGTCGGGCCACAATCCTAATCACTGTTGTCCGAGGTGTATGAGGAGAGAATCACCGATGAACATTCGAGGCAGGTCCGGCGGCTCACCGGCCGGAGAAGGTTCCGATCCGATCGCGACCACGCCTGACGATACGGCCGGCGCGCCCCCGCGCGGTAAACGGGACCGTACCCACTGGCTCTACATCGGCGTCATCATCGCGGTGGTCGCGGGTGTGGTGGTCGGTCTCGTCGCGCCCGGCGTCGGCAAGGACCTCGGCGTGCTCGGCACCATGTTCGTCAGCCTCATCAAGATGATGATCGCGCCGGTCATCTTCTGCACGATCGTCCTGGGCATCGGATCGGTCCGCAAGGCGGCGACGGTCGGCAAGGTCGGCGGCCTCGCCTTCGTCTACTTCCTGGCGATGTCGACAGTCGCACTGGCCATCGGCCTGGTCGTCGGCAACATCATCCAGCCGGGCGACGGCCTGAACATCGATTCGGTGTCGGGCAAGGGGCAGGAGCTGGCCGACGAGTCACACGAGTCCGGCGGAACGCTCGACTTCATCCAGGGCATCATCCCGGACTCGATGCTGTCCGCGCTGACCGAGGGCAGCGTGCTGCAGGCCCTCTTCGTCGCACTGCTCGTCGGGTTCGCCATCCAGAGCATGGGCCGGACCGGCGAACCGATCCTGACCGCGGTCTCCTACTTCCAGAAGCTCGTCTTCAAGGTGCTGACGATGGTGCTCTGGGTGGCCCCGATCGGTGCGTTCGGCGCCATCGCCAGCGTCGTGGGCCAGACCGGCTGGGCGGCAGTCCAGCAGCTGCTGACGTTGATGCTCGCCTTCTACCTCACCTGCCTGGTGTTCGTGTTCGGCGTGCTCGGCGTGCTGCTGCGGACGGTGTCGGGTGTCTCGATCTTCAAGCTCGTCCGGTACCTCGCCCGCGAGTACCTGCTCATCTTCGCGACCTCGTCGTCGGAGTCCGCGCTGCCCCGCCTGATCGCGAAGATGGAACACCTCGGCGTGGAGAAGACCACGGTCGGCGTCGTGGTGCCGACCGGGTACTCGTTCAACCTCGACGGCACCGCCATCTACCTCACCATGGCGTCGATCTTCATCGCCGATGCGATGGGCGACCCGCTGTCGATCGGTGAGCAGATCGGCCTGCTCGTCTTCATGATCATCGCGTCCAAGGGTGCCGCCGGCGTCAGCGGTGCGGGACTGGCCACCCTCGCCGGTGGACTGCAGGCCCACCGCCCCGAGATGCTCGACGGCGTCGGCCTCATCGTCGGTATCGACCGGTTCATGTCGGAGGCCCGCGCGGTCACCAACTTCTCCGGAAACGCGGTCGCGACCCTGCTCGTCGGTTCGTGGACCAGCACCGTCGACAAGGAGCGCGTCGACGATGTGCTGTCGGGCCGGGACCCGTTCGACGAGACCAACATGGTCGACGACGAACTCGAGTCGGACGCCACCACCGCGCGCGGTGCACACGAGAAGGTCCTCACCCACTGACGCGGACACCACGGCAACGACGAGGCCGCCCCACCGGAAGGTGGGGCGGCCTCGTGGTCTGTGCAGAAGGGCGGGTCAGCCGGCGGCGGCCGCGGTGGCCATCACCCGCAGCGAGGCGATCAGCCCGTCGATCAGGTTGCCCTGACGAAAACCGGTGACCGCGGCGGTGACGCCGAGCGCCGCCACACGATCGTTCACGCGGGTGGAGACCGAACTGCCGGAGACGATGACCACGTCGCGCGAGTTCGGCGACACGGCGATCAGCGTGCCGTACGCGGGCTCGGGCGACTTCGCGAGGATCTCGCGGGCACTGGCCTCCACGTCGCCGTCGAGGTCACCGATGTACACCGAGAAACGGACGAGGGCCTTCTCGCTGGCGGCCTTGAGCGTGTCGTCGAGCGCGATCAGGTCCCGCTTGCTGAAGGGCGGCGTCGTCGGCGAGTCACCGGGGTAGCGAGCCGCGGAGATGCGGCCGCTGTTGGTGAACACCGCGCCCACCGGCAGCTCGGCGGCCGAACGGGCCGCGACCTCGGCGCTCACATTCGCGTGCGTAACCTCACCACTTGCCACTGGCCGAACTCCCGTCAACGTCGCTTGGTTCCGCGTGCCGCGGAAGTGCCATCGGTTCGATGTCGGTGGCACTGAAGAGAAGCGGTGCATGCTCCCACTGCTGGTCGAGGGTGTACTCCTTGACCTTCGGGTACTTGACCCCGGAGGAGAACACCATCGCGACAACACAGAGCAGCACGAAGAGCACCGTCACGATCGTGACTGGCACTCCGATGGGGACGATCAGGCTGTCGACGTCCATGTCACCCTTTCGATGGTCGCGCCGGACCCGCCCGGTTGTCGGCGCAGGTCATCGTTGATCAATCTAACCCACCGAACACCGCCCGGCGCACCGGGGCCTACAGCGCGTCGTAGACGCCCGGGGCGCCCCTGCAAGGCCTCCACGACGCCTCACGCAGCGCCGGAGTCGATGTACTGGAGCCAGGCCGGATCGATGTCCTTGATCGTCGCGAGCAACCGCCAGTGCCTGCCCTTCGGCGCGACCGGAACCGTACGCAGCGCCCACCCGAGCTCCCCGAGGAGTCGGTCCGCCTTGCGGTGATTGCACGACGCACAGCACGCGACGCAGTTCTCCCATGTATGCGTTCCGCCCCGGCTCCGCGGGACCACGTGGTCGATCGTCGTCGCCCGTGCACCGCAGTAGCCGCACCGCGCCCGGTCCCGACGCATCAGTGCGTCCCGGGTCATCGGGACCGTCGCCCGGTAGGGCACGTGGACGTATTTCCGGAGCCGGACCACGGTCGGGATCGGGACCGCGGTACCCACCGAGTGCATCGCACCGCCGTGTTCGTCGGCGTGCACGAGGTCCGCGCGACCGCGCAGCACGAGAACGACGGCACGCCGGACCGTGACGGCCGTCAGCGGTTCGTAGGTGGCATTGAGGAGCAGCACCCGACGACGTGTCCAGGTGCGGGTGCCGGTCGCGTTCTCCTCGGCGTCGACGTCCCGCATCGGTGTCGCACCGCCCGTTGCCCGCGACCTCGCCCTGCCGTGTGTCGCCCTCGCGTGTGATCTGTGCGTCATTTTCGCCTCCCACCACTCCGACGAGCACAAGTCCATCACGGCGGCGGTCTCCGTGGGAACCGTTTCGCGGTGTCGGGCCAGCTCAGAGCCCTGGAACCGGCGCGACGTTGAGAGGTGCGGCCGGGGTGAGGACAATGGCGTAGGTGACTGGCGAACCCAACACATCCCCTCCGACCCCACCGGCGCCGGAAACCCCCGCGCGGACCTTCTACGACGAGGTCGGCGGCGCCGAGACGTTCCGGCGCCTCACCGCTGTGTTCTACACCGAGGTGGCGCGCGACGAGGTGTTGCGCCCGCTGTATCCCGAGGAAGACCTCGCCCCCGCCGAACGCCGGATGCGGATGTTCCTCGAGCAGTACTGGGGCGGTCCGCGGACCTACTCCGACGAGCGGGGCCACCCCCGGCTCCGCATGCGCCACAATCCGTTCCGCGTCGGGCCGATCGAACGGGACGCGTGGCTGCGCTGCATGCACACCGCGATCGCCTCCATCGACGAGGAGACCCTCGACGCCCCGCACCGCCGAGCGTTGATCGACTACATGGAGATGGCGGCGCAATCGATGATGAATTCGCCCATCTGAGAGCGGTTTCCCTCCCGACACGCCGCCCGACTCGCCGACTGACCTGGATTTCTCCGAGAAAACTCAGGTAGGGCACAATGACCACGGTGAGCGACGAGACACCAGATGTTGTCCCCGCCGAGTCATCTGACGTGGGCCAGCCCGAGGACGCGCCGTACGACGACGGCGCGATCGAGTCCGATGTCGATGCGCTCGACGAGCCGACCCCCGATGAGTCGGTCACCGACGCGGCCGTCGTGGCCGCTGACGCACCGGTCACAACGCCCGTTGTCCCGCAGCTGGATCCGTCTGACACCTCGTGGTGGAAGTCCGCGGTGTTCTACCAGATCTACCCGCGCTCCTTCTCCGATCTCGACGGCGACGGGATCGGCGACCTCGCCGGGGTCATCGACAAACTCGGTTACCTCGAACTCCTCGGAATCGATGCCATCTGGCTGAGTCCGATCATGGCCTCCCCCATGGCCGATCACGGTTACGACGTCGCCGACCCCCGCGACATCGATCCCCTCTTCGGCGATCTCGATGTGTTCGACGACCTCATCGCCGAGGCCCACGAGCGCGACATCCGCGTGACGATGGACCTCGTCCCCAACCACACGAGCGACCAGCACGAGTGGTTCCGAGCCGCACTCGAGGCGGCCCCGGGCAGTCCCGAACGGGAGCGGTACATCTTCCGGGACGGCCGCGGCGACAACGGCGACGAGCCGCCGAACAACTGGCACAGCATCTTCGGCGGACCCGCCTGGACACGTGTGACCGAGGCCGACGGCTCGTCCGGCCAGTGGTACCTCCACATCTTCGCGAAGGAACAGCCGGATCTGAACTGGGAGAACCCCGACGTCTTCGCCGATCTGGAGAAGACACTGCGCTTCTGGCTCGATCGGGGTGTCGACGGTTTCCGCATCGACGTCGCGCACGGGATGGCCAAACCCGCCGACCTGCCCGACATGGACCTGTCGGCGACCAAACTCCTGCAGAACTCCGACGACGATCCGCGTTTCAACAACTATGCGGTGCACGAGATCCACCGCAAGATCCGCAAGGTCCTCGACGAGTACCCCGGTGCGGCCAACGTCGGGGAGATCTGGGTCAGCGACAACGAGCGTTTCGCCGAGTACCTGCGGCCCGACGAACTGCACCTCGGTTTCAACTTCCGGCTCGCCAAGGCGCCGTTCGAATCCGGCGCGATCCGCGAGGCGATCGAGAACTCGATCGACGCGGTGCTGTCGGTGTCGGGCACACCCACGTGGACGCTCTCCAACCACGACGTCGCCCGCGAGGTCACCCGCTACGCGGTGGTCGATCCGGATACCGGCGCACTCGACCTCGAACGCGGAACACGGCGCGCACGCGCGATGCTCGTCGTCGAAATGGCTTTGCCTGGAACCATATTCCTCTACAACGGGTCCGAACTGGGACTGCCCAACGTCGACGACCTGCCGGACGACGCGCTGCAGGACCCGGTGTGGGAGCGTTCCGGGCACACCGAACGCGGCCGGGACGGGTGCCGCGTGCCGATCCCCTGGGAGGGAACCGAGCCACCGTTCGGATTCAGCGCGTCGAACGAGACCTGGTTGCCGATCCCGACCTCCTGGCAGGCGCTCACCGTCGAAGCCCAGCTCGAGGACGTGGGATCGATGCTGTCGCTCTACCGCGCCGCCATCGACCTGCGAGTGTCCCGTCCGGAGTTCGCCGGCGAGCACATCGAGTGGTACGGCGCTCCCGAAGGATGCCTGGCGTTCCGTCGTTCCGAGGGGCAGCTGATCTGCGCCCTGAACGCCGGCGAGGTACCGGTACCCCTCCCGCCCGGCGAATTATTGCTCGTCAGTTCGCCTCTCGTCGACGGCCTGCTCGCGCCGGACGCGGCGGCCTGGCTGGTGTGACCGCCCACCTGCCGGGCTAGTTCAGGACCGTCACCGCGAGATCGCGGTGGCGACGTTGGTACACCGACCCGAAGCGGGCGTCGATCCGAATCCACGCCGCGGACATCCGGATTCGAACCGGCTCGTCGGCGGCGATCGCTCCCGTGTCGGAGGTCTCGGTGACCGCCCGTCCGGCCGCGTCGCGGATGAACCCCATACCGGTGAGGGCGAAGACCGACCTCATGCTCACCGCCGCCCGCAGGGCACCTTCCTCGGACGTCACCTCCAGGACGTCCTGATCGAGCAGACCCGTTGCGGGACCGTGCCCACTGCCCTCTTCACGGGCGACCCGTGCGCCCTCGCGGGACAGTTCGACGACGCTGCGCGCGGGGACGTCGTCGATGTGCCGGAAACCGACGGCGGCGGGAAGCGCACCGCGCCAGGCACTGTCGAGCGAGAACCCGGGATCGGCGGCGCCCCCGGGGACGGCGGCCTCGACGGCCGATCGCAACGTCGAGGCGTCACACACGATGTCGGCCGGCGCGACCCGGCCGGTCACCGAACGCGTGGCCAGCACGTCGAATCCGGTGTGCGCCCACAATGCGACCAGACCATCCGAACGCGCGACCACCCGCACGACCGCGGTCTCGTCGAGTCGCACCGCATGCGCGAGAAACGCGAGAGCGTTGGATCGGTCGGACGAGGCGATCTCGATGAACCGCTCCATCAGCTGGGTCCGTCGGCTCGCGTGGCGGGTTCCCCTGTCACACGGCGGAATCCGGCGAGGTACTCCTTCTGTTCCGGCGTGAGCCTGGCGATACGCTGCGCGGCGACGTCGAACGCGACGAGCTGGGTGCTGGCGACGACGGCCGGCTTCGACGCCGGGTCGGCGCCCGCGGCCCGGACCTCGTAGCCGACGGTGAAATCGACGGCACGCAACCGCTCCACGTACATGGTGACCTCGATCGGCCCCTCGGAATGACGCAGTTGCGCTTGATATCTCACATGCAGGTCGGCGACGAGACAGCCGTCGCGCAGGGGTGCGGTGGGCCGGCCGTCGTAGAACAGCCATGGGATGCGCGCCTCTTCGAGCAGCGTCACCATCCGGGCATGGTTGATGTGCGCATAGACATCCATGTCCGACCACCGCACCGGCACCCGGACCAGGTATCCATCGGCGGTCGTGGTCCCGGCGTCCTCGTTGAGCACGTGCGTCATCCCCTGTCAGGTCGGTGTCGTCGAAGCCGGCCCTCGCGGCGGCCTCGGTCCACCCTACGCACCCCTCGACCAGGTCAGGCAGGCGCGATCTCCACCGGAAGACCGTTGAGGACGACGGTTCCCGACAGCGGATCCAGCAACGCGCCGTCGTTCAGCTCGTTCACGTTCACCCCCGGCTCGGTGGCGGCGACGCCCAGCCGGGTGCCCTCGACATCGTGGCCCCAGCCGTGCGGCAGGGAGGCGACGCCCGGCCGGATGTCGGTGGTGATCTCGACGGGAACGGTCAGCGACCCGCCTGCGCCACGGATCTTGGCGGTGTCGGAGATCCCGAGCCGGTCGGCGTCGTCGGGGTGCATCAGGAGTGTGCAGCGATTGGTGCCGCCGGTGAGCGCCGGCAGATTGTGCATCCAGCTGTTGTTGGACCGCAGATGACGGCGGCCGACCAGCAGCAGGTTGCCGTCACCGACGGGAGTCGGGTCGTCGGCGACCACGGCGGCCCACAGGCGCGCGAGGTCGCCGATGAGCGGATCGGGAACGAGTTCGACCTTGCCCGACGCCGTGCGGAGCACCCCGGGCAGCCGCGGTCGCATCGGCCCCAGGTCGATGCCGTGAGGCGCGGCGAGCACATCCGCGAACGTCAGTCCGTCCCGCTCGCCGAAGGCGTCGCCGTACGCGCCGACCCGCAGCAGCATGTCCAGACGGCGCTGGTGTCCCGGTGCGTCGGGCAGCATCGCGACGAGTGAGTCGACCTCGCGACCTGCGACCGGCGAGTGCGGGTCGGTGACCTCCTTGGCCAGAGTCGCCGCGATGACCTGTTCGTCGACGAGCCCGGGGTCGGCGTCGACCCCGGCGCCGGACAGTCCCAGGATCAGCCGGGAGACGATCTCGATCTCGTCGGGACGGCCCGGTGGTAGCGGCAGTACCGGCGGTGAATAGCGAGCGGTGGCCCGGACCGCCAGGTTGTTCAGGATGGCGTCGAAGTGCGGACTCTGCGACGGACGCGGGGGCGGCAGCAGCACGTGCGCGTGCCGTGTCGTCTCGTTCAGGTACGGGTCGACGCAGACCACGAACTGCGCGTCGTCGAGTGCGCGCCCCAGTCGTCCGCCGTTGGGTGCCGACAGCACCGGGTTCCCCGACACCGTCACCAGGGCGCGCAGCTGTCCGTCGCCGGGTGTCTCGAATTCCTCGGCCATCGCGACGGCCGGCAACTCGCCGCCGACCTCGGCGTGGCCGGACACCCGGCTGCGCCAGCGCCCGGTGCGGAATCCGCGTCCGGCGCGGGCCGGACGCGGCGACGGCGCCGTCGGAGCGAGCGGGAACATCACTCCCCCGGGCCGGTCGAAGTTGCCGGTGAGGATGTTGACCACATCGATCAACCAGCTGCCCAGTGTGCCGAATTGTACTGTCGTGGTACCCATTCGGCCGTAGACGGCAGCCGAGGGGGATGCGGCGATCGATCGCGCGAGCGCCCGGATGTCGGCTGCCGCGACACCACAGAACGGCGCGACGCGTTCGGGTGTGAACGGGTCCAGCTCTCGACGCAGCGCGTCGACCCCGGTGACATGTGCGGCTATCCCACCGAGATCGTCGGCGACGAGTTCCTCGTCGAACAGGCACTGCACGACCGCGGCCAGCAGGGCCGCGTCGGTACCGGGCCGCGGCGCGAGGTGGGTGTCGGCGAGCTTGGCCGTCCGGGTGCGTGCCGGGTCGATGACGGTGAGGCGCCCGCCTCGCCGACGCAGTGCGGTGAGTTTTCCGGGGAAGTCCGCGGCCGTGGTGACGCTGCCGTTGGAGACCACCGGATTGGCTCCGATGATCACGAGGTGGTCCGTGCGATCGAGATCCGGGACGGCGAAGGTCCCCGCATGTCCGACCAGATAACCGGTGGCCGCCTACTTCGGCATCTGGTCGAGGGTGCTGGCGCTGAACACGTTGCGGGTGCCGAGGGCCCGGATGAGCAACGGCGCGTACATCGTGCCGGCGACGGTGTGCGCCGACGGATTGCCCAGGTAGAAGCCGATGGACTCGCCGCCGGAGGTCGAGATCACCTCGGCGAGCCCCTCGACGGCGGCCGCGAGCGCTGTGTCCCAATCGGTTTCGACGAACCGGCCGTCACGCCGGACGAGCGGCCGGTCGAGGCGATCGGGATCGTTGTCGAGCTGCGCGAAACTCGCGCCCTTCGGACAGAGGTAGCCGGCGCTGAACACGTCCTCGGCGTCACCGCGTGCCGCGACGACGATCTCGCGGCCGGTCGTGCGGTCCCGGTCGATGCTGAGTGTCAACCCGCAGGTGGCCTCGCAGAGCGGGCAGATGCGCGGTGCGGTTCGGGTCATGGGCCCAGGCTATGCCGACACGACACCCGACGACCGGAAAACGGGCAGGGGCGGATCGGCGGGTGCAGCCGTCAGCGGATCACGCTGCGCAGCTGCCTCGCCGCCACCGACAGGGTGGCCAGGCTCGTCGTCCCGGTCTCCTCGATCTCACGGAGCACGCTGCGCACCCGGCTCAGCCGGTTGGAGTGCGAGGACTCCCACTCGGCGATCTTTTCGGACGGGCTCTCCTCGGGTTCGCTGACCTCGAGGATCTTCAGGGTCAGCGCGCGCAGCGCACCGTGCATGTCGTCGCGCACGGCCAGCCGTGCCAGCGCGTGCCACCGGTCGCCGTAGTCGAGTCCCGACACCGCCGTCAGCAGCTGTTCGAGCCCGAAGTGTTCCATCACCGCGAAGTACAGCTCGCCGACCTCGTTGTCGTCGCGGTCGGCGATCTCGGCGGCGTCGATGATGTCGAGCAGGCAGAACCGGTGCAGGCTCGCCGCGACGGTGTGGGCGAGATCTTCGGGCACACCGTGATCGACGTAGGTCTGGGCGCGCTCGGCGACGTCGCGTCGCGAACTCGGTCCGTACCAGTCGCCGGCGACCGCCGACAACGCCGCCACCCGTTCGCCGTACCGGGTGATCTCGGCGGCCATCGCCAGGGGCTGCGGCCGGAAGGCGAGCAACCACCGCGAGGCCCGGAACAGCAGCCGGCGCGCATAGAGCATCATCTCGTCGACGGCCTCGACCGGCGCGGGCGCGTGCCGGATGCCCTCGAAGACCTCGTTCATGCCGAAGACCTTGTTGGACACCACGTATGCGCGCACCCCCTCTTCGGTGGTGCAGCTGCTCCCCTCGCTCAACCGGAACAGATGGGTCATGCCCGCGTGGTCGATCACGTCGTTGACCAGCGTCGTCGCCACGATCTGGCGGCGGAGCCGATGCCCGCTGATCGCGTCGGGGTATCTCGCACGCACCGCGTCCGGGAAGTAGCGCGCGATGCGGGGCGCGAACACGTCGTTGTCGGGAAGGTCGGTGGCCAGCAGGTCGGATTTGGACTCGAGCTTGACGTGCGCCATCAACGTGGCGAACTCGGGCGAGGTGAGACCACGGTGCAGCTCGCCGTCGACTCGCCTGCGCAGCTCGCGCGGTTCGGGCAGTGCTTCCAGCCGGAGGTCGACGCCCCGCTTGGCCGCGAGGTGTTCGAGCATCCGGGCGTGGACCTCCACGCGTGTCAGCTCGAAGGACCGGCAGAACCCGAGTTCGGAGTTCTGCGAGATGTTGTCGGCGAGAACGAGTTCGGCGACCTCGTCGGTCATCGACTCCAGCAGCGGATCCCGATCGTCGGGGTCGAGCTCGCCCGCGGAGACCGCCGAGTCGAGCAGGATCTTGATGTTGACCTCGTGGTCGGAACAGTCGACACCGGCCGAGTTGTCCAGGGCGTCGGTGTTGATCCGACCTCCGGCGAGGTCGAACTCGATACGTCCCCGCTCGGTGACCCCGAGATTGCCGCCTTCGCCGATCACCTTGGCCCGCACCTCGTTTCCGTCGACGCGGATCGGGTCGTTGGACTTGTCGCCGACGCTCCCGTGCGACTCGGTCGAGGCCTTGACATAGGTGCCGATCCCGCCGTTCCACAACAGGTCCACCGGGGCGAGAAGGATCGCGCGGATCAACTCGGGAGGCGAGAGTTCGTCGACGCCGTCGTCGATGTCCAGCGTCTCGGCCATCTGCGCGCTGATCGGGATCGACTTCCGGTCACGCTCCCACACCCCGCCTCCGTCGCTGATCAGCTCCGGGTCGTAGTCGGCCCACGAGGAGCGCGCCAGTCCGAACAGTCGCGTGCGTTCCGCGAACGACGCCGCCGCCTGCGGAACGGGGTCGACGAAGATGTGCCGGTGGTCGAAGGCGGCGACGAGCCGGATGTGCTCGCTCAGCAACATGCCGTTCCCGAACACGTCGCCGCTCATGTCGCCGATCCCGACGACGGTGAAGTCCTCCGATTGGGTGTCGGTGCCCATTTCGCGGAAGTGACGCTTGACCGACTCCCAGGCCCCGCGGGCGGTGATGCCCATGGCCTTGTGGTCGTAGCCGGCCGACCCACCGGAGGCGAAGGCGTCGCCGAGCCAGAACCCGTACGACTTCGACACCTCGTTGGCGATGTCGGAGAACGAGGCGGTCCCCTTGTCGGCCGCGACCACGAGGTAGGTGTCGTCGGAATCGAGGCGGACGACGCCGCGGGCGGGGATCACCTCTCCGGTCGTGAGGTCGATGTTGTCGGTGACGTCGAGCAGGCCGGCGATGAACTGCCGGTAGCACGCGATCCCCTCGTCCCGCTGCGCCTCCCGGTCCTTCGCGGCGTCACCGGAGGGCGGCGGCGGTCGCTTGACGACGAAACCGCCCTTGGCGCCCAGCGGCACGATCACCGCGTTCTTCACCGCCTGCGCCTTCGCCAGTCCGAGGATCTCGGTTCGGAAGTCCTCCCGCCGGTCGGACCAGCGCAGACCACCACGAGCGACCGAGCCGAATCGGAGGTGCACCCCCTCCACACAAGGTGAGTACACGAAGATCTCATGCAGCGGACGGGGTTTCGGGGTCTGCGGGATGTCGCGCGGGCGGAGCTTGAACGAGATGACCGGACTGTGGTCGGTGCCCGCGGACCGGCCGCCGACGAAGTAGTTCGTGCGGTCGGTCGCGGTGAGGACTGCGGCGAACGCGGAGACGATGCGGTCGGCGTCGAGATTCAGCACGAGTCCGATCTCCTCGTCGAGCTTGTCTCGCACCTGCTCCCGACGTTCCTCGTCGGCGGTGTCGGGGTCGAATGACGCCACGAACAGGTCGACGAGTCCGCGGGTGATGGCGAGATGCCGGCCGAGGACACTGGCGACGTGAGCCGGGCTGTAGGAGAACCCGCACTGGCGCAGGTACTGCCCGTAGGCCCGCAGCATCGCCGCCGACCGCCAGTCCAGGCCTGCCCGGATGACGAGTTCGTTGTAGGCGTCGACGTCCGCGCCGGCGAGCCAGATGCGCCGGAACGCCTCGGTGAACCGTTGCGCGAGATCGTCCGAATGGTCGAGGTCCACGGTCATCCCGGCGGCGAGTTGCACGCTGAATTCGTATGCCCAGCACACAGTTTCATCGAGACGGTGAATCTCGTAGGGATGCTCCTCCAGTACGTCGAGCCCGAGGCTGTGCAGCACCGGGAGGACGTCGGTGAGTGTTGCCGACGCTCCGCAGAGGTAGAGCGTGAAGGTCCACCGGTCCTGCTGTCCGTCACCCTCGGCCGCGTCGAGGGTGACGTCGATCTCGCCCGGTTGCAGGCCCACGACGCGGATGAGGTCGGCGAGCGCGGCGCGCGGTTCGCGGAGTTCCTTGTAGTCCTCCGACAACGAGGACAGGTGGCGCAGCAGCACATCCGGGCCGCCGTCGAGTCCCGGGATCTCGTCGGCGACGGCCAGTTCACGGACCCGTTCGTCCCAGCCGCGGATCGCGGCGACCAGCGCGGCCTGCATCCGTGCGTGCGTCGGCGATCCGGTGTCCAGGGAACCGAGTTCGGCCGCGGTCGCCGGGTCGATGCAGACCAGCACCTGCAGCAACGCCAACGGCATCTCGCTGACCCGCGCCGTGTATTCCAGTGCGGTCCCGCCCACTTCGGCGACCAGCGCGCGTTCGAGGGCAAGCCGGCTGTGGGTGTTGTAGCGGTCACGGGGCAGATAGATGAGCGCGACCGCGGTGCGTCCGTCGAAGTTGGTGCGCACGAACAGCCGCAGGGACCGGGTCGCCACCGCGTCGAGCATCTCGGTGACGCGGCGCTCGAGTTCGTCCTCGGTGGACGAGAACATCTCCACCAGCGGATAGTTCTGCAACAGCTCGATCATCGACTGCCCGGCATAGGAGTCCTCCTCGACGCCCGCCTGCGCGAGGACGGCGTGCACCTTGCCCCGCAGCACCGGGACGTCGAGGACAGCCTGATGGTTGCCCGCCGAGGTGAGCGTGCCCAGGAACCGCTGCTCACCGATGTGTTCGCCGCTCGCGTCGAACGTCGGAACCTGGAGGAGCACAGGGAAATTCGTACGCTGGATGCCGGTCGCAACGAACACCCGGCTGACCCTGGGTACCAGCGGCTGGTCGGTCACCGACGGGAAGTCACGGTCGATGGAGTCGGTTCGCCACACGCCGAGACGTTGGGTGTCGTCGGCGGACCCGTCCACCCCCACCCGCGAATAGCCCAGCGGATGGAAGTGGTTGCCCGCGAACCATTCGAGAAGCGCGGCGTACTCACCGCGATCCGCGTCGGCGGCCCCGGTCCGGCGCAGCGGCGCATCGGCCAACCCGGCGGCACACTCGGTCATGCGGGAGCGCATCTCCGACGCATCGGCATCGACGTCGATGACCCGCGAGACGACCTCTCGCAGGTCGTCGCGCAGCGGTTCCGGATCGATTCCGGGGTGTCGTGCGAGACCGTTGACGACGATCCACGACTCGAAGGTCGTCTCGCCGGTGTCCACAGCGACGAGCGTGCCGTCGGGATCGCGTCGTACCGGCATCACGGGATGATCCATGTGGTCGACGGTGAGATCGTGCGCCTCGACGGTGGCGAGAACGGCTTCGACGAGCATCGGCATGTCGTCGTTGACGACGAGGATCTCGACCGTCCCGCCCTCACCCGCGGTCACCTCGACGAGCGCCTGCCCCCGGCGACGGACCCGCGCGGCGTCGAGGTGTCTGACCACCTGGTCCGCAGCCGCCGCGCCGACCGACCCGTCGGTCCGCGACCTGAAGTAGTGGTTCACCGCGTCCGGCACGAGTGAGGTCACATCTGCCGATGCTAGTCACCCGTGCCGGACGGGGCCGGGATTAATCGCGAGTCAGTTTGCGGTGGGTGACCCGATGGGGGCGGGCGGCATCGGCGCCGAGACGATCGACCTTGTTCGCTTCATAGGCCTCGAAGTTGCCCTCGAACCAGAACCACTTGCCTTCTTCGACGTTGCCCTCCCACGCCAGGATGTGGGTACAGGTCCGGTCGAGGAACCAGCGGTCGTGGCTGATGACCACGGCGCAGCCGGGGAAGTTCTCGAGCGCGTTCTCCAGGGAACCGAGGGTCTCGACGTCCAGGTCGTTGGTCGGCTCGTCGAGCAGGATCAGGTTGCCGCCCTCTTTCAGGGTGAGCGCGAGATTCAGGCGGTTGCGCTCACCGCCGGAGAGGACCTCGGCCTTCTTCTGCTGGTCCGGCCCCTTGAAACCGAAGGCACTGACGTAGGCCCGCGAGGGCATCTCGTTCTGGCCGACCTCGATGTAGTCGAGTCCGTCCGAGACGACCTCCCAGACGTTCTTCTTCGGGTCGATGTTGGCGCGACTCTGGTCGACGTAACTCAGCTTGACCGTCTCGCCGACCTTCACGGTGCCCGAATCGGGCTGCTCGAGCCCGACGATGGTCTTGAACAGCGTCGTCTTGCCGACGCCGTTGGGTCCGATCACACCGACGATGCCATTGCGCGGCAGGGTGAAGGACAGATCCTTGATGAGAACCCGGCCTTCGAAGCCCTTGTCCAGGTGGGAGACCTCGACGACGACGTCGCCCAGACGCGGCGGCGTCGGGATCTGGATCTCCTCGAAGTCGAGCTTGCGCGTCTTCTCGGCCTCGGCGGCCATCTCCTCGTAGCGGGAGAGTCGCGCCTTGTTCTTGGTCTGTCGGGCCTTGGAGCCCGAACGAACCCACGCGAGCTCCTCCTTCAGGCGCCGCTGCAGCTTCTGGTCCTTCTTGCCCTGGACCTCGAGACGCTCGGCCTTCTTCTCCAGGTAGGTCGAGTAGTTGCCCTCGTACGGGTGCAGCTTGCCGCGGTCGACCTCACAGATCCACTGAGCGACGTGGTCGAGGAAGTACCGGTCGTGGGTCACGGCCAGCACGGCGCCCGGGTAGCTCGCGAGGAACTGCTCCAGCCACAGCACCGACTCGGCGTCGAGGTGGTTGGTCGGTTCGTCGAGCAGCAGGAGGTCGGGCTTCTGCAGCAGCAGCTTGCACAGCGCGACGCGGCGCCGCTCACCACCGGAGAGGTGGGTGACCGGGGAGTCGGCCGGCGGGCAGCGCAGGGCATCCATGGCCTGCTCGAGCTGCGAGTCGAGGTCCCAGGCGTCGTTGTTGTCCAGGTCTTCCTGGAGTTTGCCCATCTCCTCCATCAGCTCGTCGGAGTAGTCGGTGGCGAGCAGCTCGGCGATCTCGTTGAAGCGGTCGAGCTTGACCTTGATCTCGCCCATCCCCTCTTCGACGTTCTCCTTGACCGTCTTCTCCTCGTTGAGGGGCGGCTCCTGGAGCAGGATGCCGACGGTGGCGTCGGGGTCGAGGAAGGCCTCACCGTTCGACGGCTGGTCGAGACCCGCCATGATCTTCAGGATCGACGACTTTCCGGCGCCGTTGGGTCCCACGACGCCGATCTTGGCGCCCGGGTAGAAGGACATGGTGACGTCGTCGAGGATGACCTTGTCGCCGTGTGCCTTGCGAACCTTCTTCATCGTGTAGATGAACTCAGCCACGTGAAAACTCCTTAGGACCTGTTCGATGCCGTGTGATTGTCAGCCGCGGAGGCGGGGGGTGGGCGCTGAGAGCGCACACACAATGAATCCAGCCTAGTCGCCGCCGGTTGCCGGGCGGCGGCCCGGTGGGCTGCGACCGGTTCGCTGTGCGCCGACTTTCGCGGGTCGGCGCGCAAGTGAGACGGTTTGCCGGGACAATGTCGTGGGGAAAGAGGGAGGGGCTGGGGTGAGGACGCCGTGCCGGTGCACGGCGTCGAGGAGATGGGAGCGGTCGATGGGTGGGGTACCCAGGTGGACGATCGTGTCCGTGGTTGTGGGCGTGATGGTCGGCTCCATGGGTGTCATCGCCTGCGGCCCGCCGCCACGAGAGTGTCCGACGACGATCTCACCCCTGTCCGGCCCGGCCGGGGACTGCCTGAGGTTCGGAGTCAGCACCCCGAGCGGCCCGCTCCGGCCGGCCGAGGTCGCCGCGGTCACGGAGCTGGTCGGGGTACGGCCGACCGTCAATCTCTTCTTCGAGGACTTCACCGCCATCCCCCCGATCGCCGCCCTCGATGCGGTGGTCGCGGCGGGCGCCGAGCCGGTGGTCACCTGGGAGCCGTGGCGCCATCTCGGCGGCGACGACTACGACCGGGGCGCGTTCTCGATGTCCTCCATCGTCGCCGGGACCCACGACGACTACCTGTACCGCTGGGCCGATGAACTCCGCGCCTGGGGCCAGGTCGTCTACCTGCGGTTCGCGCATGAACCGAACGGCGACTGGTACCCGTGGAGTCCCGCGGGCGGGACGCCCCCCGAGCTCTACATCGCCGCGTGGCGGCATGTGCACGACCTCTTCGCCTCCAAGAACGCGAGCAATGTGAAGTGGGTATGGGCTCCGAACGTCCCCCTCGCCGACGACGCTCCCCTGTCCCGCTGGTATCCGGGAGACGGGTACGTCGACGTCCTGGGGATAGACGGTTACAACTGGGGAGCGGTGCCCGGCCATCGATGGACTCCGCCGGAGGAGCTGTTCTCCGGTTCGCTGGACCAGCTTCGTAACTTGTCGCCGGAGAAACCGATACTCGTCACAGAGGTCGGATCGGCGGAAGCCGGTGGTTCCAAGGCCGAATGGATCGCGGACCTGGTGACCTACCTCGACAAGGCCGACGACGTCACCGGCTTCGTCTGGTTCGACCACGACAAGGAAGCGGACTGGAACTTGGGCAGCACGGCAGCAGCGGGCGCGGCGATGGCGCGCGCACTCGAGGAAGCAGGACTCAGGTGACCGTGATGGACGCACACATCGACGCCGACCTCGAAGAGGCACGCCTGCACTCGATGCAGCAGCTGAACGTTCTCGACTCGCCGCCGGAGGACCGGTTCGCGCAGATCACTCGCATGGCGAAAGCCGTGTTCGGCGTACCGATGTCGACGGTGTCACTGCTCGACCGCGATCGACAGTGGTTCAAGGCGTCCGACGGCATCGACCTGCAAGACCTGCCGCGCGAGCAGACGGTCTGCCAGGTGACCGTGGCCCGCGCCTACGAGCACCCCGAGGACCCGGCCCTCATCATCCCCGACCTCTCGAAGGTCCCGACTTTCGCCGCAATCCCCCAGATCGCCGCCGAGGACGGCATCCGCTTCTACGCGGGGTATCCGCTGTACGGCCCCGGCGGGCACCCCGTCGGGACGTTCTGCCTCTACGACACCCGACCGCGCGAGCTGACCGCCGACCAGCACGCGGCCTTCCGCGAGATGGCCGCGTGGGCACAACGGGAGATCACCAACACCGACGACCTGGAACGCGCCGCGCTCGTGCAGCGCCAGTTGTTGCCGCCGCCCCTCGACGTCGTCCCGGGCTGGTCGATCGCGGCGATGTGCCTGCCCGCCTTCGCCGTCGGCGGAGACTTCTACGACCACTACCCGTGGAGCGGCGGCCTGGTGTTCACCGTCGCCGACGTGATGGGCAAGGGCCTCGGCGCGGCGATTCTCACGGCGACGGTCCGGTCGGCGATCCGCGCGGCATCCCGTGCCCTCGACGCCGCCGCGCGGGACGCGACCGACACCGACCTCGCACAGGTGGTGGGCACGGTCGCCGACCAGCTCGCCGACGACTTCGCCGGCACCGAGACCTTCGCGACCGCGTTCCACGCGCGGCTGAGCACCGACGACGGCCGGCTCGAATACGTGGACGCCGGACACGGCCTGTCGGTCGTCCGCCGGGTCGGCGGCCAGGTGGAGTCACTGAACGGCGGCGGATTGCCGATCGGCATCCTGCGCGACGAGACCTGGGACACTGAGCAGGTCGACCTGGGCCCGGGCGACATGCTGATCATCACCTCCGACGGTCTGCTGGACCTGCTGCCGTCCGGCGACGAGGCGGCGCTGCGCGCGCTCTTCGACGACACCGCCACACCCTCGGAGGTGTGCGCGATGGTGAGCGAGCTCGTGGCCTCGCGACCGACGATCGACGACGTGACCGTCGTGGCCATCCGGCGTGACGAGACCGGATGAGCGAGAGCGTGGAGGAGGCCACCCTCGCACGGACGGCGCCGTCGCCGTGGTTGCGCCTGCTGATCGTCGCCGCCGCGATCCTCGGACTCAACTACATCGTGTGGCGCTGGCTGGCCTCGGTGAACTGGGACGCGTGGTGGATCGCGGTGCCGCTCGTCGTCGCCGAGACGTACAGCCTGATCGACTCGTTGCTGTTCGGTCTGACGATGTGGCGGCTGCAGCACCGCCCCGAACCACCTCCCCCACCCGAGGGCGCCACGGTGGACGTCTTCATCACCACCTACAACGAGCCGCTGGATCTCGTGATGAAGACCGCTGTCGCGGCGAAGGCGATCACGTATCCGCACACGACATGGATCCTCGACGACGGTGACCGGGCCGAGATCGCCGACGCGGCGGAGCGGGCGGGCATCGGGTACATCACCCGGTCGTCGAACTGGTTGGACAAGCCGCGCCATGCCAAGGCCGGCAACCTCAACAACGCGCTGATGCAGACCGACGGTGAGTTCCTGCTCATCCTCGATGCCGACCAGATCCCCGAACCCCAGATCCTGGACCGGACGCTCGGTTACTTCCACGACGAGAAGATGGCCCTCGTCCAGACGCCGCAGTACTTCGTCAACGTCCCGCCCTCGGACCCGCTCGGCAGTCAGGCGCCGCTGTTCTACGGGCCGATCCAGCAGGGCAAGGACGGTTGGAACGCCGCGTTCTTCTGCGGGTCCAACGCGGTGCTGCGCCGGGAGGCGTTGATGCAGCTGGGCATCACCCAGTACGTCTCCGCCGTCGCCGACGGCATCGATCGAGCCCTGCGCACCGCGCGGTCGGTGCTCAAGTCGACGCGCAAACAGGTGGGGCGCGACAACCCCACCGTCACGGCCGCCCTCGATGTCGTCGACGCGGCGGTCAAAGACGCACGCGCACAGCTGAAGAAGAAGGAACCGCTGGCCGACATCACCTACCGGTTCCAGGCCCGCGTCGACGAGGCGGCGCGCGGCCTCGCCGACGCCGATGTCGAGGCGATGCGTGCCGATCTGGAGGCGATCGAGGCGCTCACCGAGCTGAGCGAACAGGAACCGGGCGCCGGCGCGGTCGACTACGACGCGCTCGCGGTCCTCGCCGAGCGCGAGTGGTCTCCGCTGGGTGCCATCGAATCGATCCGCGCCATGGTCGAGGCCGTCGACGTCGGGAGATCCGACGAGGCCCAGCCCATGCTGCCCCTCGCCACCATCTCGGTGACCGAGGACATGGCGACCTGCATGCGTCTGCACGCCCTCGGCTGGAACTCCGCCTACCATCACGAGAACCTCGCCTTCGGCCTGGCGCCCGAGGACCTGAAAACGATGGTGACACAGCGGCTCCGGTGGGCACAGGGCACGATCCAGGTGATGTTGCGGGAGAACCCGCTGGTCCAGAAAGGCCTCACCATCACCCAGCGGCTCATGTACTGGGCGACCATGTGGAGTTATCTCGCCGGGTTCGCGGCCATCGCCTACATCGCGGCACCGGTGGTCTACCTGGTGCTGGGCATCCTGCCCGTGCAGGCCTACAGCTGGGACTTCTTCCTGCGGCTCATCCCGTTCCTGTTGGTCAATCAACTGCTGTTCCTGGTGGTCGCCCGGGGTACGCCGACGTGGCGCGGTCAGCAGTACAGCCTCGCGCTGTTCCCGGTGTGGATCAAGGCCTGTACCACGGCATTCCGCAACGTCTACATGAACCGTCCACTCGGTTTCGCGGTGACCCCGAAGACCAAACAGTCGCAGGATGCGCTCCCGTGGCACATCGTTCGGCCACAGCTGATCGCGATGGCGGTACTCGTGGTGGCGTCGGTGATCGGCATCGTGCAGCTGTACCGGGGCGCCATCTCCGTTCTCGGTGTGGGTGTGAACCTGTTCTGGGTACTGTTCGACCTGGTGATCCTGAGCGTTGTCATCATCGCGGTGCGTTACCGCGGTCCCGATGAGGAAAGGCAGTGATGGCGAATTTCGCAACCCGCAGCGTCGACGGCGGTGCCGTGGTGATCCGACCCGAGGGCCGGCTCAACATGGTTGCCGCCCCACGACTGCGAGACCAGTTGCACGAGTTGGTCGGGTCGGGATCGTCGAGGATCGTCGTCGACCTGTCCGGCACCGACTTCATCGATTCGTCGGGACTGGGCGCGCTCGTCTCCGGTCTCAAGGTGGCGCGTCAGGCCGGCGGCGACCTGCGGATCGCCGCCCCCACACCGCAGGTGGTCACGGTGCTCGAGTTGACCAATCTCAATCGCGTTCTCCGCGTGCACCCGTCCGCCGATTCCGCATTCGACGGGGCCTGACGGGTATCGACCCGCTCACCCAGAGATCGAGGACCCCGCGATGACCGAGAACACCGCGACCCGCACCCTCGAGGAGATCACCTCCCTCGAGACGATGGACCACATCCACGCACTGCTCGCCGACCTCCTCGCCGAGTGCCCCATCGACGACATGGACGCCATGCAGTTCGAACTCGCGGTCGCCGAGATCGGCGCGAACATCGTCGAACACGCCCGTGAGGGCTCCACCGTCACGTTGCGTCTCGAACTCGAGGTCACAGCTGATCGGATCGAGGCCCGCTACTCCGACGACGGGAATCCTGCTCGCGTCGATCTCGACGCGGTCAGCCTGCCCGACGATTTCGCCGAACGCGGTCGAGGACTGGCCATCGCGATCAACGTCCTCGACGAACTCGCCTACCGCCGCGCCGACGGCAAGAATCACTGGCGACTGGTCCGGAACCGTTCGGCCTGAACCGTTTCCGCGTCACCAACCCCGGGCCCAGAGGTCACGCTGCCGACTCCTGGGTTGCTTGGGCGGTCGCCGGGACCGGTGCATCGGCTCCGCGCCCTTGGGCGGGTGTGCCCCGATAGGTGACGACACAGCGACTCAGGTCGAGTCCGACGGCCACCGCGGTCATCTCGAGGTCGGAGCGCCGTGACCCGTCCGGTGACGGGTACTCGTTGGTCTTGATCTGACCGTGCGCCATCACCGGCCTCCCCTTGGCGATCGCCAGGCCGACACCGGTGAGCAGGCGTCGCCAGCAGCTGACCGTGAGATACAGCGTCGGCCCGTCGCTCCACTCGCCGGTGCTCTTGTCGATGCGGCGCGAGGTGCACGCCACGCGGAAGGAGATCACGTCCTCGCCGGTGGTCGTCTGCCGCCGGCGGGGATCGGACACTACGGTTCCGATGACGGTCGTGTACGTCTCAAACATGGTCGTCTCCTACGGGTGTCGGCCACGGGAAGGTGTGGCCGCATCAGCATCACCCCCGACGACCCCGTCAGACGCCGAGCTAGCGCGGCTGTGGAGAACTCGGCGGGTTACCCACAGATCTCGGGTGCACCCGGCGCTCGGCGCCCTAGACTCGCGGAATGCGGATGCGAGTGTTCCTGGTCGGTCTGATCGCGGCGACCATCATGCTGGTTGCGCCGCCCCTCTCGGGTGCGGCCCCGAGTACACAGACTGCGTTGACGGGTCTGACCGAGGCGATCGCCGGCCGACTCGCACTCGCCGACACCGTCGCCGCGACGAAGTGGGCATCCGGCGCGGCGATCGACGACCCGGCACGCGAACAGGTGGTCCTCGACACGGTGTCGCAGTTGGCGCTCGATCGCGACCTCGACCCCGCCTACGTCCGCAGCGTGTTCCGCGACCAGATCGAGGCGAGCAAGACCGTACAGCGCGGGCTGTTCGCCCGGTGGCAGCTACCCGGTCAGACGGCGCCGCCCGCGACACCGGATCTCGGTCCGGTTCGGACGGCGATCAACGAGTTCAACGTCGCCATCGTCGACGAACTGGCGGCCGCGGGCGAACTCGTGACGAGTCTTCGGTGCCCACCGGCGCTGATCGCCGCATCCGCTTCGGCCGCAGACGGTTTCGACTTCGATGCGCTGCACATCAGTGCCCTGATCCAAGCCGGATCGTCGGTCTGCGCGGTGCCGACCGGGTCCGGCTGAGCCTGTCGGCGCTCAGCCGCGCTTGTTGAGTTCCTTGAGCATCTCGTTGTAGCTACCGAGATCAGCGTCGTGGTCGCGTTCCGCGTTGCGGTCGTAGCGTCGCGCCTGCCGGGTGTCGCTGCGCTGCCACTGAACGAAAAGCGCGAGCAGGACCACCACCAGCGGGATCTCGCCTGCGGCCCAGGCGATTCCGCCGCCGACGCGCTGGTCGTCGAAAAGGTCGTAGTTCCACGGGAGATTCAGTCCACGGTAGTAGGCCTCGGCGATGACCGCGGTCGTCATCATGAGCGCGATGCCGAAGAACGCGTGGAACGGTATCGAGGCCATCACGATGCCGAGCTTCGCCACCGGTGACACCTGACGCGGCGCCGGGTCGATGCCGATGACCAGCCAGTAGAACAGGTAGCCGCTGAGCAGGAAGTGGAGGTTCATCAGCAGGTGCGCCGCGTGATACTGGACCACGGCCTCGTACAGACCGCCCAGGTAGAGGACGTAGAAGCTGCCGACGAACATGATCGCGGCGATCAGCGGGTGGGTCAGGATCCGGGACGGCGCCGAGTGCACACCCAGCTGGATCCATTCGCGCGGGCCCGGCGGATTGCCCCGGCCGGCCGGCGGCAGTGCCCGCAGTGCGAGCGTCACCGGGCCGCCGAGCACCAGCAGTACCGGCACCATCATCGACATCAGCATGTGCGCGATCATGTGGATGCTGAACATCGCCGGGGCGTAGCGGCCGAAGCCCGACGACGTCGCCAGCAACAGCAGCAGACACCCGAGGACCCACGCCACGGTACGTCCGACCGGCCAGGCGTCGCCGCGTCGCCTCAGGCGGATCACACCGCGCAGATACACGACGGCGAGCACGATGGCCGCGAGCCCGAAGATCAGGTCGAAGCGCCACTCGGTGAGGAGGCGGACGAACGTCGGCGCGCCGTCGAGGTCGTACCCGATGGCGTTCTCGGTCGCGGAGATCTGCGCGGTGTCGACGACGGGCGGCGGCGTCCGGCCCAGCCCCACGGCGAGACCGAAGGTCGCCGCGAACACCGCGAGTTCGACGAGTCCGAAGCGGACGAACAGCGAGGGCCGTTCGTCGGTGTCCAGCTGCGCGATGGTCACCCGGCGATGCCAGGCGCCCAGCCCGCCGAGCACGACGAGGGCCGCCACCTTGGCCACGACGAGACGACCGTAGGTGTCGGTGAACAGGTCACCCAGCGGCACCCGGACCAGGGCGTTGACGACACCGCTGGCGCCGACGACGAGGATGCACCAGAACGCGACGCGCGAGAAGCGTCGGACCGCCAGGGCACGCCAGTGTCCATCGGCGAGGGCGTACACGACGACCGCCGCGAGGCCGCCGAGCCACAGCGTCGCGCCGACGATGTGCAGGATCAGGCTGTTGGTGGCGACGTCGTGGTTGCCACCCGACGAGGAGTGGCCTGCCAGGGCCGACGGCATCAGGCTGAAGACGGAGAACGCGATCACCGCGATCGTCGGACCCCAGTGCAGCGTCATCCGCGCGATGATGGCCGCGACCAGCGCGAACAGCGCAGTCCAGAACCACGTGCGCACTTCGGCGACCTGGCTGTAGGCGGTGAGCAGGTTGGCGGGTCGGATCGTCTCCGACAGGGGCGCCCCACTGACCTCCGAGGCCGACAGCGGCATGAGCAGCAGCGCACACACCGACCACGTCAGCGCGCTGGCCGCACCGATCCGGATCGCGCGGTATCCCCCGACGTCGAGGACGCCGCTCGCCTGGGGCGGCACGAAGAACGCGGCGAACACGGCCGAGCCGAGTGCGATCGCCGCGGCGAACTCGCCGACCGCAGTGAGCGCCGGCGCCCCGTACGTGGTCAGCGGACCGGGATCGGGCACGCCGGTCAGCCGGAGTGCCGACGCCGCGGAGATCGCGGTGACGGCGACAGCGACGATCGCGGCGAGCCAACCCGATGCCCACAGGATCGCGGTGACGACGCCGCGCGGTTCGTTCATCGCGTCGCGATGCTGCTCCGCGGAGGCGGGCGTCGACGTGCGGGTCATCCCTCAACTGTAGGACCGGCAACTGACGCGATCCCAATTCGACCTGGCCCGCGGTGGCGCACGGCATACCGGCGGCCGTGTCGTAGACTCTCTCTGCCCGACGCCTCGTGTCGCTCGTCACGCGCGCGCCGGTCAGCCTCCGTAGCTCAGGTGGATAGAGCAAGGGCCTTCTAATCCCTAGGTCGCAGGTTCGAGTCCTGCCGGGGGCACCTCACGTGTCTGTCGCGGACCGCGCGCGGCAGAACGGGAACCGTTCAGGCCACTCCGTGCGTCATAGTCCTGCCCCACAGATCGGTGGGTCGCGACCCCTGGAGGATCATGACGCTCCCCGGCCCACTCTCCGGTTTTCCGCCCCTGCCATCCGGTCCGCTGTCAGCGGGCCGACGTGACCAAACCGACTCGGCGACTTCGCTGTTCGGTGTCGATCCCGCCGAGGTCCAGGAGGTCGCCCGCGTCTGGCAGTCTGCCGGGATCGCCATCCACGCCGCTGATGTCGAGGCCATCGGCGCGGTCATCGGCCCGTCGAGCCGGGTCGCTCGGGCACTGTCCGCGACCGCCCACCCCGCGCGCTCGGCGGTCGACTCGATCGGCGAACGCCTAACCGTGATGGGCAGAATGCTGCGGATGTTCGACGCGTCGACGAGTGCCGCCGACGTCCGCTCGGGCGCGCGGTTCCGCGACCTCGAGGACCGCTGATGCGGCCCACCGTCTCGCAGTTGCGCGCGTGGAGTCCGCAGTCGTTCGCCGACGCCGGTTCTGCGGCGTCCGGTGTCGCGGAGTCCCTCGACGCCGGCATCGATACCGCGGTCCGAGCCTTCGACTCGGCGTCGTCGTGGTCGGGTGACACGCATGATGCGGCGCATCAGGTCCTCTGGGCGGAACACGATCATGCCGGCGAGATACGCAACGTGCTGCACATGGTCGCCGACGAGGCGACCGACGCCGGCGCCGACCTCGACCACGCGCGCGACTTCGCGCTGGGCGTCGTCCGAGGGGCAGAAAATCTGGGCTTCACCGTCTTCGACGACGGCACCGTCACCCACCCCGACGCCGGTCTCGCCGGACAGGCCACCCTTCTCGCGGGCTCCGTCTCCGACGCCCTCGACACCGTGGACATCCTCGACGAACGCTATGGCGAACGACTCGAGGGGTTCGCCGCCGATCTCGCGTCGATGAGCACCGGTCAGCCCGATGTCCGGCTGCCGGGCGGTACGGCATCCGATGCCGACGCGGCGGTCCGATTGTTGGAGACTCTGACGCCGACCCAGGTCCGGGACGTCGTGGAACAGATGAGCCCAGCCGATGTGCGCCGCCTGATGCAGGCGAACCCGCATGTCATCGGGAACCTGCCAGGTGTCCCGTTCGCGATCCGTGCCCAGGCCAACGAGATCAACATCCGCAACGCGCTCGCCGACGAGGTCGAGGCCGGCCGCGGACAGGGACGCCGAGCTCGGACTCTGCGGGGGCTGCTCGACCCCCTGCCCGAACCGAGCGCTGAAGCATCCCGCCGCGGCGACGACGGACTCGTCGAGCGGACCTTCATCACCTTCGTCAACACACCTCGGGGCCGCATGGTCGAGATGATCGGATCGCTGCGGTCCGACACCACCAACACCGCGACCTATGTCCCCGGTACCGGCACCACTCTCGACACCGTGGTCGGTCGCAGCCGCACGGCTGCAACCGATCTCGCGGCGCGTACGGGCGGCCCGGTGTTCCTCTACCTCGACGGTGACCTGCCGCCGGACCTGCGCGCGGCGGCGAGCACGAGCTTCGCCGCCGCGATGGCGCACCGTCTGGAGTTGTTCGGTTCCGAACTCGACGCCGAGATCGCTCGTCACGCGCCCGCGGCGACCACCACCTACATCGGCCACAGCTACGGCGGATCGGTCGTGGGCTCGGCCGAACAACTCGGCCTGTCCCCCGACCGGGTCGTCTACGCCTCATCGGCGGGCACCGGCATCTACGCCACCCCGCACCCCGCGGGCGTCGAGCGGTACTCGCTCACCTTTCCCGGCGACCCGATCCACTACGTGCAGTCTTTCCCCGGGAACCCCCACGGCCACGACCCCGACACCGCGCCCGGCGTGATCAGGCTCGACACCGGCACAGTCGACGTAACTGGCCGCCCAGTCGACGAAAACGGGCGCACAGTCGACGGAAATGGACGCACGGTCGATGGGGGTCTCGTCACGCACGGCGCCTACTGGAACGACCCGGAATCAACGGCCTTCCAGAACATGGTGAAGGTCATCACCGGCGCAGACCCCGACCTGTACGTGCCGCGCCGGCCCGACGTCCCCGAACTCCCGCCGCCGCCTCTCGGTGCGCCCGCTCCGCTGTGGTGGCTGTACCTCTTCAACGATCGCGCCGACGGCGACATCGATCTGCCGGGCCCGGTCCCCGACATCCCGTTACGTCTCCCGTGGTGACTGCCCATTTCTGCCGACGTCGACCGTCCCCCGCCATCGACCGATGAGTCGCATGGAGTGATAGATGACCAGCGCCGCGACCGAC
Source organism: Gordonia sp. KTR9 (assembly GCF_000143885.2). Lineage (NCBI taxonomy): Bacteria > Bacillati > Actinomycetota > Actinomycetes > Mycobacteriales > Gordoniaceae > Gordonia > Gordonia sp. KTR9. The sequence continues at coordinate 2,211,329 of NC_018581.1, read as the reverse complement.
CCCAGGGAGATTCCGGCGAAGACGAGGTCGCCGACCTGCCAGGTGTAGTCGGCGATGCCGATGATCAGCGGGATCGCGGCGGTGAACTGGTTGATCGGCTTGGAGAAGTCGACCTTGTTGCTCACCCAGATCTGTACGCCGATCACGCCGACCAGACCGTAGAGCGCCGTCGTGACACCGCCGAGCACGCCGGGCGGAATCGCGGCGATCACGGCGCCGACCTTGGGCGACAACCCCAGCAGGATCGCGGCGCCGCCGGCCACCCAGTAGGCCGCGGTCGAGTACACCTTGGTCGCCGACATCACGCCGATGTTCTCGGCATACGTCGTCGTGGCCGAACCGCCGCCACTGCCGGCCAGCATCGTGGCCAGTCCGTCCGCAGCCAGCGCGCGCCCCATGGTGGCGTCGTAGTCCTTGCCGGTCATCATCGACACCGACTTGACGTGACCGATGTTCTCCACGACGAGCACCAGCACGACAGGGAGGAACAACGGCAGGACACCCAGATCGAAGGTGGGTGTCTGGAAGTCGGGCAGACCGATCCACGCCGCATCGCCGATACCGGAGGTGTCTATGAAGTCGTTGTCGCTGTCGATCCGGTCGAGGACCAGCGCGAGGACATATCCCACCACGACGCTCAGGAAGATCGCGAGCCGTCCGAGCAAGCCCCGGAACAGGACCGCGGAGGCGACCAGCAACACCAGCACGATGGTTGCGAGAACGGGGTCCTCGACGAAGTTGTTCTTGGCCGCCGGAGCGAGGTTGAGACCGATCAGAGCGACGATCGCGCCGGTCACCACCGGCGGCATCAGGGTCTCGATCCACCGGACGCCGGCGAAATGGCTGATGAGTCCGATGACCACGAGCATCGCGCCGACCGCCACCAGCCCGCCCAGTGCCGACGACGCACCGTCGGAGGCGACGGCGGCCGTCACCGGCGCGATGATGGCGAAGCTCGAACCCAGGTAGCTGGGCAGGCGGTTGCGGGTGATCAGCAGGAACAGGATCGTGCCGACGCCGGAGAAGAACAGCGTCGTCGACGGCGGGAATCCGGTCAGCACGGGTACCAGGAAGGTCGCGCCGAACATGGCGACCACGTGCTGCAGACCGATGCTGACCGTGCGCGGCCAGGTCAGCCGTTCCTCCGGTGCCACCACCACGTTGTCGGTCAGCTTCCACGACAGCAGATTCCGAGACCTCGTCTCCGGTTCGTCCATGCCGAACAGTCTGCGGCACGGAGGTCATCGTCGCCTCACTTCGGGTTCGGGCCTCCCCCGCGGCCCAGGCCGCGCTGATATGCAACTCGACTCATATACACCTTGTTGCATAGTGCGTTGTTGCACGGTATTTTGCTCTCATGGCGCTCGAACACGCGATTCTGGTGTCGCTGGCCGAGCGACCGGGAACGGGCTATGAGATCGGTCAGCAGTTCGATCGCAGCATCGGCTACTTCTGGTCGGCCACTCACCAGCAGATCTACCGGACGCTCAAGAAGCTCCTGGACGACGACCTGGTCAGCGTCGAATCGATCAGCCAGGACGGCCGCCCGGACAAGAAGGTCTACACGATCTCCGACGCCGGCCGTGACGCTCTCGCCGACTGGGCGATGAGTCCGACACCGCTGCAACCGCTTCGCAGCGACATCGGCGTGAAGCTACGGGCCGCGGAATTCGGTGACCTCGCCGCGATCATCGGCGAGCTGAAGGCGCACCGCGATGAACATCTCGCACAGCTCAAGCTCTACACCGGTTTCCAAGACGACTACTACCCCGATCCCGACGCGCTCACCGGTCGCAAGCTGCACCAGTACCTCGTTCTCCGTGGCGGTATCCGGCAGGAGCAGGGATACATCGAATGGTGCGACGAGGTCATCCACGGACTAGAACGCGAACTGTCCCAGAGCTGAGTTCGCAACGCCCGCAGCCCAACTACACAGCCCACCAAGGTTCACCGAGATGAAAGGTCGCGCCATGTCAGCCCCGACGGCACAACCGAACCAGCACTATCCGCACCTGTTCACGCCGTTGCAGATCGGCGGCATGACCATCGAGAACCGATTGGTCATGGGGTCGATGCACACCGGCCTCGAAGACCGGTTCTGGGACACCGACAAACTGGCCGCCTACTTCGCGGAGCGGGCCAAAGGTGGTGCGGGACTGATCATCACCGGCGGTTTCGGCACGAGCCGGACCGGCCTGCTCGCGTTCGCCGGCGGCAAGATGACCAACGTCGTCGACATGACCCGCCACAAGCGCGTGACCAAAGCCGTGCACGACGAGGGCGGCAAGATCGCCATGCAGCTGATCCACGCCGGGCGTTACGGCTATACCCCGTTCAAGGTCGCGCCCGGCACCGATCCGTCGCCGATCCACCCGTTCAAGCACCTTCGAATGACCGAGCCGATCATCCGCCACGTCATCAAGTCGTTCGGCCAGTCCGCCAAGCTCGCCCGCAGAGCCGGCTACGACGCCATCGAGATCATGGGCGGCGAGGGCTACCTCATCAACCAGTTCCTCTGCCCGCACACCAACGATCGCACCGACAAATGGGGCGGCAACACCGAGAACCGCCAGCGTTTCCTGGTCGAGGTGATCAAGGAGATCCGCCGACAGGTTCCCCGCGACTACCCCGTCATCCTGCGCCAGTCGATCGCCGACCTCATCCGCAAGGGACAGACCTGGGACGAGGTCGCACTGATGGCGCGCAAGGCCGAGCAGTACGGCGTCGACGCGATCAACACCGACATCGGTTGGCACGAGGCCCAGGTCCCCACGATCGTGACCTCGGTGCCCCGCGGCGCATTCGTGAAGTTCACCGAACGTCTCCGCGACGAGGTGTCGATCCCGCTGATCGCGGCCAACCGCATCAACACCCCCGAACTCGGCGAGGAGATCCTCACGAACGGACGCGTCGACGCCATCCAGATGGCCCGCCCGTTCCTCGCCGATCCCCACCTGGCGAACAAGGCCCGCGAGGGTCGGTCCGACGAGATCAACACCTGCATCGGCTGCAATCAGGCCTGCCTCGACCATGCCTTCGTCGGCAAACACGTGTCGTGCCTGGTGAACCCGATCGCGGGTCGCGAGACCACGCTCATCCTGGGTCCGACGCGAAAGGCCAAGCGCGTGGCCGTGATCGGCGCGGGCCCGGCCGGCCTGTCGGCCGCCGTAGCCGGCGCACAACGCGGTCACAAGGTCACCCTGTTCGAGGGCGGCGACGCGATCGGCGGCCAATTCTCCATCGCCTCAAGGATTCCCGGCAAGGAGGAGTTCAAGGAGACAATCCGCTACTTCACCCGCCAGATCGAGGTGCTCGGCATCGAGGTCCGGCTGAACACCCGCGCCGACGCCGACTCCATCATCGCCGAGAAGTTCGACGACGTGATCGTCGCGACCGGCGTCGTGCCGCGCATACCGAGCTTCCCCGGCGTCGACCACCCGATGGCGATGTCCTACGCCGACGCGGTGCTCGGGCATCGGGAGATCGGCAAACGTGTGGCCGTGATCGGTGCCGGCGGAATCGGTTTCGACGTGAGCGAGTTCCTCACGACCGATGAGTCGCCGACCTTGAACCTCAAGGAATGGGAACAGGAATGGGGCGTCACCGAGGACCCGGAGAAGCCCGGCTTCGTCACCAAGCCGCGGCCGCTCCCCCCGGTGCGCCAGGTCTACCTGGTCCAGCGCAAGGCCGGTAAGCAGGGCAAGTCGCTCGGCAAGACCACCGGCTGGGTGCATCGCGCGACGATGAAGATGAAGGGTGTCGAGCAGATCAGCGGCGCCACATACGACAAGATCGACGACAAGGGACTGCATCTGAGCTTCCGCGACGACGAGGGCAACGTCACCGACACCCGCGTCCTCGAGGTCGACAACGTGGTGATCTGCGCGGGCCAGGAATCGGTACGCGATCTCATCGACCCGTTGACGTTGGCCGGTGTCACCACGCACGTCATCGGCGGCGCCGACTACGCGGGCGAGCTCGACGCCAAGCGTGCGATCCGCCAGGGCACCGAGGTCGCCGCGGGTATCGACTGACGGTCGGCCTCGACGTGAGAGGCGGCGGCTACCATTGCGACATGCCGGTACCGCCGCCCTCCGCCACCGCCCGCGCCGTCGTCACCGGGGCCTCGTCCGGGATCGGACGGGAACTCGCACGCGCGTTGGCCGCTCGTGGCCACTCGGTGGTCCTCGTCGCCCGCCGCGGTGAGCTTCTCGAAGAGCTCGCCGGCGAACTGCGCACGGCACATGAGGTCTCGGTCGAGGTCCGTGCCGTCGATCTGTCCGACCCGACGAAGGTAGAGGTGCTGGCCGCCGAGTTCGCCGGTCGCGACATCTCGATCCTCTGCAACAACGCGGGCATCGCGACGTTCGGTCCGGTCGCCGACCTCGACGCCGACTACGAACGCGCGCAGGTCCGGTTGAACGTCAACGCCGTCCACGACCTCACCCTGGCAGTGCTGCCGCAGATGGTGAAACGCGGCTCGGGCGGCATCCTGATGGTCGGCTCGGCGGCCGGGAACATGCCGATCCCCAACAATGCGACGTACGCGGCGTCGAAGGCTTTTGTGAACAGCTTCAGCGAGTCGCTGCGCGGTGAGGTGTCCGGGCAGGGTGTCCACGTCACCCTCCTCGCACCCGGACCGGTACGTACCCACACCCCCACCCCCGACGAGGCGTCGATCGTCGACAAGGTCGTGCCGGACTTTCTGTGGCACTCGTCGGCCAAGGTCGCCGAGATGAGTCTGGATGCATTGGCGCACAACAAGATGCGCATAGTACCCGGCAGCCTGTCGAAGGCGATGTCGGTCGCCGGTGGATACACACCACGCGCAGTGGTGGCGCCGATCGTCGGCGGGTTCTACCGCAAGTTCAGCGCCGAATAACGGCTGTCAGCGCCGCCGGCGACGCCCCGTGCCGAAGATCGCGCGGCTGAACTCACGCCCGGCCGCGCTCGCCGCCGATCGCAGGAAACTCTGCATCGGCTTGCTCGTGAGCACCTCGGTCAGCAGCCCTGGTTCCTCCGGCGCGGGTGTCGGGGCGGCCGCAGGCGGTGGTGCCGGAACCGGCGCCGGCGCGTCGGCGGACTCCCCAGGTCCGAGGGTGTTCGCCGCGAGCATCTCGTAGGCGGACTCCCGATCGACCGGCGTGCCGTACTTCGCATACAGCGGTCCGGATTTCGCGGCCGCCGTGATCGCGTCGGCGCCGATCGCCTCCATTGCCGACCGTGGCGCTCGGATCACCGTCCAGGCGACCGGTGTCGGCGCGCCGCGCTCGGACAGCACCGTCACGATCGCCTCGCCCGTGCCGAGGGAGGTCAGCGCCTGCTCGAGGTCGTAGATCTCCGACACCGGATAAGTCTTGACCGTCGTGCGCAGCGCCTTCTGGTCGTCGGGGGTGAAGGCGCGCAACGCGTGCTGGACCCGTGCACCGAGCTGCGAGAGCACCTCGTTGGGGATGTCGGTCGGCAGCTGAGAGCAGAAGAACACGCCGACGCCCTTCGACCTGATCAGTTTGACCGTCTGGACGACCTGGTCCACAAACGCTTTCGACGCGTCGTCGAAAAGCAGATGCGACTCGTCGAAGATGAAGACGAGCTTGGGTTTGTCGAGGTCGCCGACCTCGGGCAGGAACTCGAAGAGGTCGGCCAGGATCCACATGAGAAAGGTGGAGAACAGGGCGGGTCGGGCCGCCTGGGTGCCGAGCTCGAACAGCGTGATGATTCCGCGCCCATCGGCCGCCGTCCGGATGAGGTCGGCGGGATCGACTTCGGGTTCGCCGAAGAACGTGTCACCGCCGTCGGCCTCGAGATTCGTCAGCGCGCGCAGGATCACGCCCGCGGTCTGTCGCGACACCCCGCCGATCCCTTTCAGTTCGGCCTTGCCCTCGTCGCCGGTGAGGAATGCGATGACCGACCGCAGGTCCTTGAGATCGAGAAGCGGTAGGCCCTTCTTGTCCGCCCAGTGGAAGATCAGGCCCAGCGTCGATTCCTGAGTCGCGTTGAGTCCCAACACCTTGCTGAGCAGAATGGGCCCGAACGAGGTGATGGTCGCGCGGATCGGCACCCCGATCCCCTCCGAACCCAGCGAGACGAACTCGACCGGGTGTGCCGCGGGCTGCCAGTCGTCGCCGGTCTGCTGGGTTCGGTCGATGATCCTGTCGTTGCTCGCACCAGCCCGGCTGAGCCCGGACAGGTCGCCTTTGATGTCGGCCATGACGACGGGCACGCCGTTGCTCGACAATTGCTCGGCGATCAGCTGCAACGTCTTGGTCTTCCCGGTCCCGGTCGCTCCGGCGACGAGTCCGTGCCGGTTCATCATCGACAACGGGATACGCACCTTGGCCTCGGGATCGACCTGCCCCGAGACCGAGACCGCCCCCAGTTCGAGTGTGGGTGTGGTGAACGCGTATCCGGCGGCGACACTCTGTGCTGGACTGCCCTGTGCTGGACTGCCCTCGGCGGGACTGGAGGCTTCGGTCACGAGCACACGATAGCCCGCGGGCGCCGATCTCCCGCGGATCTGCGGATGCGGTTGGCTAAGGTTGTCGGGTGCAGGACAAACTGGTGTGGATCGACTGCGAGATGACCGGACTCCGACTCGAGTCGGACAAACTCATCGAGATCGCGGCCCTCGTGACCGACAGCGACCTCAACATCCTCGGCGACGGTGTGGACGTCGTGATCCACGCCGACGATGCCGCCCTGGCCTCGATGCCGGACGTCGTGACCAAGATGCACGCGGCGTCGGGTCTCACCGAGGAGGTGCGGGCGTCCACGGTCACCCTCGCCGAGGCCGAGAAGCTGGTCCTGGACTACATCCGCGAGCACGTGACCACCGCCGGAGCGGTGCCGCTTGCCGGTAACTCGATCGCCACCGACCGCGGCTTCATCACCCGGGACATGCCCGAACTCGACGCCTACCTGCACTACCGCATGGTCGACGTCAGCTCGATCAAGGAACTGTGCCGACGCTGGTATCCGAAGGTCTACTTCGGTCAGCCGGAGAAGGGCCTCGCGCACCGGGCGCTCGCCGACATCCGCGAGTCGATCCGCGAGCTGCGCTACTACCGCGCGGCGGCGTTCGTACCCGCTCCCGGCCCGGACACCGATGCCCTCGCCGAGATCGTCAAGGACCTCGGCCCCGCGTGAACACGCTGGTCCGGTAACCGATTGGAGTTCTACGGCACCGACCCGCTAGAGTATTGATGGCTCTGAGGCCCGGCGCGTATGCCCAGGTTTCCGACGCCGATGGTGGATGTAGTTCAGTTGGTAGAGCACCAGGTTGTGATCCTGGCTGTCGCGGGTTCGAGTCCCGTCATCCACCCCGACGACAAGCAGCGCCCCACCTGATGAAATGCAGGTGGGGCGCTGTTTATATGCGTTATATGCGCGTCGGTGCAACGAGCTATGCAACAAGGGTCGATTCGGAGGACACCGAACGTGGGCTGGTTCTGGGATTTCTGGCACTGGTGGACCACTGCGCGGGTGGCGGCCACCGCAGCGGCAGCTGCGGGAACCATGGCAGTCGTGACGGGTACAACCGCCGTTCGTTCCCTGCGCCACGGCCGGCAAGCGGCCCAGCGCACCACCCGTCCGATAATGGTCGCCTCTCTGAAACCCAGCGGCACGATGAGCGCAGGCCTTGAGGTCTCCAACGTCGGCCCCTCGATGGCCCGCAACGTCGACGTGACTTTCGACCCACCGTTGCCAACCCACGACACAACCCCGGAGGGCGAGCCGAGTCTGCTCGTGTTCGTACGTCACCGGTTCTCTAGACCGGTCGGTGCCTGGCCTCCCGGCTACGTCGCTCGAAGCCAGTTCCTAATTCTCACAGGTGAGAAGGATGACGACGGCCAACCCGTGAACGAGGACGGCATTCCCCGCGATCAGTCAATTGTCTTCAACTACGCCGATGACGACGGAAACGCCTACAACGACCGGATCTCGCTAGACCCCACGCTGATCGAGGGAGAGAACTGGACCGTTACCAAGCGGCACCGAAACGGGCAGGAGATACTAATCCACGACGGTGCGCCCTGGATTCAGTGAAGGGCAGTCCGTCCTCTAGTTGCCGCGCTGAGAATCAGTAGACCGCGTCATATTCTTGGGCAGCGCCTTAATTTGTGAAGTCCGTTGCAATCGGCCATCATCCGGCCGAGGCGCGTCTGGACCGCAGTCGCCGTTTCCCCCTTGAACAACATCGCCTCGCGAACGCGTCGCGACGGTACCAATTGAAAACGGACTGCAAATTCCGGTCAATCTGTCCACGTGCCCACCTAGAAACCACCGACCATTTTAAGTACGAAGCATCTCGCAGAATCGATCCTGCGAGCGTACGGTCTATCACCCAGCTGATCAGGTTCGGTGTAAGGCTGTCGCGGGCCTGGCCGCGACTCGCCACGAACGTCACCCGACGCCGGCGACCGAAACCTAATTGCGCAGAAATGTGAAGCACCAGCCGAAGGAGCTACAAGCGCATTGCAGGTGGCGCACTCAATCGGCCCCAGCAACACCACCACAGGGGGCGTGAGGTCCGTCCGACCGACGCTGCGTCTGTAGTGCTGGCGCCGTTGCCGCGCGTCCCACGGGTCGGTGGTCGCCTATACGGTCAAGACATGACGGACACGCGGAGGGTGCGCCCCTACGGCTCAGCGCGCGACCTTCCCTCTATCAGAGAGATGGAGCAGCAGATGGCTGCGCTCAAGGCGCTCGGCTTTCTGCTACGGAAACATCAACGGCAACAGTTGCGAGACCTGAGGCGCGAGCACAACCACATTACGACTATGGTAGACACCTTTTACGCGCTCCTCGGGGAGCGGAATTGGGTGTTCACTAGCGACCTCAACCTACGCGCGTTAGAACATGTCGTCAGCGCAGATGACGCGGTCACAGCCGAGAAACGCCTCATCGAGTACTACAAGACGGCCACGAGGATTGAATTTCCGCTGCGCCGCTTGCTGCGCTTCGAAGCGATGCGCCCACGCCTTCCACTGCTACAAAATGCCTTAGACGACTACGAAAACGGCCGCTACTACAGCACGATTCTCGTCCTGTTGTCCGCGATGGACGGCTTCGTGAACGACCTCGAAACTGCGACTCGGCAGGGGTTGCATGCCCGCCCTGCGGAAGACATGGTGGCGTGGGACAGCGTTGCCGGCCACCATATGGGCCTTAGCCACGCTCATCAATCATTCGTCAAAGGCTTCTATAAGACCGACACGGCGGAGATCACCGACCTCTTCCGCAACGGCATCATGCACGGCACCCTCGTCAACTTCGATAACGATGTCGTCGCAACGAAAGCGTGGAACCGTCTGTTCGCCGTGGCCGACTGGGCAGAAGCGCGCGAACGTCAAACGCGGCCGGTCGAGCCGACACCTACAATGCGAGAGTTAATCGGTCGTTGGAAAATAGTCCAAGACCAGAGGGCCAAGATCGAAAAGTGGCATGCTTACCAGTACGAGCCGGGTACTTCGACCGACCATCCGTCCGAAGTTGCCACGGCGTCCGCTGACTTCCTAACGCGGTGGCAGAAGCAACAGTGGGGGCCTGTAGGCGCCCACTTCATGGAACTCAGGCTCAACCGATCCTCAGTTGGCAGGCTTGCGGAGGAGGCCAAAGATCTCTACAAGGGGCTCAGCCTAACCGCCTGGACAATTATCCGCGTGCGCCACGTCGCAGCCGCCGTTGCTCACGCGGACGTAGAACTCGTCGTGAATGGCAACACCTACCGAACAGACCTACGGTGGGTTCGCGTCGATGAAACTGGCGATACCGCAAGCGAATGGCAGCCTGGCCGATGGTTACTGTCCATGTACGGTCCCTCCAACTTCTTGACGCCCGAAGCTATCGTGACGCCCGGTTTCAACTAGTAGGCGTATGCGAGGCCGCGCTCCTGGCCTCTGATACACACGATCGAGTCCTCGGCCGATCGGCGTCTCGAAACTTTTTTCGTCTTGCTGTCGATACCCGTGATCGCCGTACGTCACCATGGTGTCGGACCGATCCGGTTCGGCACCGAGGCCACATCGGCAGAGAAGTGCGGCCGAGAACTGGAGGAACGATGAAGTACGCATTGCTGCTCATGGGACACGTCAACGATCCGGCGTGTGGTGAGGACGGGGGCGCGAGCCCCGAGGAGTTCTTCGCCTTCGACGAGGAGATCACCAAGGCCGGCGTCGTGGTCAATTCGTTCGCTCTGGAGGACGAGCGCGCGGTCGTGCACACCGACGACAGCGGTGAGCGGGTGGTGGCGTCGTCCGGGCCGTTCGCGGAAGTGCGGGAGTTCGTCGGCGGGGTCTATGTCATCGACGTCGCGAACGTCGACGAGGCGATCGAGTGGGCCCGACGCAGCCCCGGCTCGGCGCCGGGCGGTCACGTCGAGATCCGGCCGCTCGCACCGTACTGATCGATGACGAGTCCTCCCCACCGCCCGGCAACCACGGAGTCCGCGGAATCCGTGGCCCGCCGGGCGGTGTCCGCCGTCGACCGAGACGTCCGCGCGCGTGTACTCGCCACTCTCACCAAGAGATTCGGCGACCTCGACCTCGCGGAGGACGCCGTGCAGGATGCGATCGCGCAGGCGCTGACCACCTGGTCCCGAACCGGGCTACCGGACTCACCCGAGGCGTGGCTGACGACGACGGCCAAACGCAAGGCACTCGACGTGATACGCCGCGAATCCGTCCTCGCCGGGAAACTCGCCCGGCTGCACGCCGACACCGAACGCGTACCGGTGCATCCGGATTTCGCGGACCCGGCAGATGCGCCGCCACCGGAACTGCCCGACGAACGACTCGGAATGTTCTTCGCGTGCACCCACCCCGTGCTGCGCGCCGAAGACCGGATCGCACTCACCCTGCGTTTCGTCGCCGGGCTGACCACCGCCGAGGTCGCGCACGCCCTGCTGATTCCGGTCCCGACGGCCCAACAGCGAATCGTGCGCGCCAAGAAACGGATCGGCGCGCTGGGTGTTCCGTTCACCCCACCGCACGAGGACGATCTCCCCGCCAGGCTCGGCGGGGTCCTGCGGGTGGTCTATCTGATGTTCTCCGAGGGTTACGCCCGCTCGGCCGGCGACTCGCACGTGCGCGACGACCTCACCGACGAAGCGATCTCTCTCGCACGAACCCTGCGCTCGCTGCTCCCCCGCGCCGAGACGACCGGGCTGCTGTCGTTGTTGCTGCTCACCCAGTCCCGTCGTCCGGCGCGACTCGACACCGACGGGCGCCCCGTTCCGCTGGGCGACCAGGATCGCGAGCTGTGGGACCGGGACCTCGCCGTCGAGGGCATCACACTCGCCGAAAGCGCTGCGGCACAGCCCGATGCCGGGCCCTACACGATCCAGGCCGCGATCGCCGCGGTGCACGCCGAAGCGCCCACGGCCCCCGAGACCGACTGGACACAGATCGCGGTCCTGTACCGGCTTCTGGAAGCACACGATCCCGGGCCCGTGGTGCGCGTCGGTGGCGCCGTTGCCGTCGGCCGCGCCTACGGGATGGCTCGTGGCATCGAGATGCTCGATCGGTTGCGGTCGGACAAGCAGCTCGACCGCTTCCGGCCCTTCCACATCGCCCGGGCGCTCACGCTCTCCGAACTGGGCGACGACCGGGGCGCGGCCGACGCGTACCGTCGGGCGCTCGAGCTGCCCGGCAATGTCGCCGAGGACGACTATCTCGCCGACGCACTGTCCGGCCTCGTGAACGAGACGCCGTCCGATCGGTGAACTCCCATCAGGAGTCGCATTCTTCCGCCCGCCGACGTGCGACGAAACCCGGCCGTAAAACCGATGACACACCGTCGAAGCGACGTCGCACTAGCGTCTCGCCCACATTCGGCGAGAGGCCGTGACACGCGGCTGTCGGCCGCACCCTGCGTCCGAGGAGAGTCCGTGAAGGCGTTGAAGCATCCCGCGTTACAGATCGGGTTCGGTGCGATCGCCGGCCTGATCTTCGGGTTGGTCGTCGGTGAGTGGGCCGCCAACCTGAAGTTCATCGGCGACATGTTCATCCGCCTGATCCAGATGTCCATCGTGCCGCTCGTTCTCGCGTCGGTGATCGTGGCAACAGCGTCGATGTCGGGCGCGGGCACGGGCCGCATCGCCTTTCGGACCGTCAAGTGGATGCTCGGATTCTCGGTCGTGGCGGCGGTACTGGCATGGGGACTGAGTGTGCTGATCAGACCCGGCGCCGGGATGGTGTTCGACGGCGAGCTCGACCCGACTCTCGAAGACGAGGCCGGTCAGACCACAGGATGGCAGGACACGCTCCTCAATTTCGTGTCCAAGAACGTCTTCGAGGCGATGTCCACGGCCACGATGGTGCCGATCATCATCTTCGCGTTGCTGTTCGGCGTCGCGCTGCGCATGCAGATCACCAAGTCCGGCGACGACCGCGTCCTGACGTTCATCGACCAGATCCAGCAGATCATCCTGACGATGATCCGGCTGGTCATGTACATCGCACCCATCGGTGTGTTCTGCCTTCTCGCCTCACTCGCCGGCGACGTCGGGCTCTCGGTGGTGACCACCGCCGTCAAGTACCTGGGCACCACGGCGCTCGGCGTGGCGATCCTGTTCGTGCTGTTCGTCGTGGTCGTCACCGCCCGGACCCGCCTCAACCCGGCACGGCTGCCGGGAAAACTCGCGGAACAGACCACCATCGCGATCACCACGACGAGCTCGGCCGTCACCTTCCCCACCGTCCTCAAGAACACTGTCGAGAAGATCGGCGTGAGTCAGAAGATCGCCAACTTCACGCTCTCGATCGGCCTCACCATGGGTTCCTACGGCGCGGTTCTCAACTACATGATCGTCGTCATGTTCCTGGCCCAGGCAGGCAACGTCGAGCTCTCCGTCGGCGACATCGCGCTCGGAATGGGCCTCGCGATCCTGCTCAACATGGGCACGATCACTGTCCCCGGCGGATTCCCGGTCATCGCAACATTTCTCGCGACCTCACTCGACCTCCCGCTCGAAGCCGTGGGCATTCTCATCGCCGTGGATTGGTTCGCGGGCATCTTCCGGACATTCCTCAACGTCAACGGGGACACCTTCGTCGCCATGCTCGTGGCCAACGCCGACGACGAGATCGACCGCGACGTCTACAACGACAAGAAGACCGTGGTGTCCGAGGAGATCGATGTCAGCGAGTACTCCGGCGCGTTCGCTCGCGCGGACGACGCCGACTGACGGGGTTCCCGGCGGGACGGCGATTCACGGAGAGTCGACGACCCTCCGGGACCTTCGACCTCAAAAGTCTCCGAAGCCCGGCACATCAGGGTGGTGCGCAGTAACGTCCACTCCATGCCTTCCTACTGGGTCATGCCTGCCGTCGCGCTGATCTCGTGCATCATCATCGGGATCGGGTTCATCGTCGGAATCCCTGGCGGCGGCGACAAGGACTGAGGTCGGACGCTCCGCCGACCTGACCTGGACGGAGCCCACGCGGTCGCACCGTCGCGGTGCTGCCGCGATGACACCGCACGTCTGCCGGTGTCGTCCGACGCCCGGAAGGACGCCTCGTGGAACTCACACGCAGACAGGTGATGGCCGGTGCCGCGGCGACCGCCACCGCCGCGGGCCTCGGAACCGCCCTCACCTCTGGGCGCGCCGGCGCTTCGCCGCCGGGGTCGACGAACTACCTCGTCGGCTGCGGCATCGCCGACGTCACCGGCGCGGTCGCCGGCCACGGCATGATGGGCTACTCCAATCCCGAGCAGGTCGCGGCCGGGCTCCTGCAGCGCTGCTGGGCGCGGGCCTACATCATCGTCGACCGCGCGACCGGTGAACGCGTCGTCTTCCTCACCGCCGACCTCGCCTGTCTGTTCCAATCGCATCACATGGGCCTGATGGCCAAGCTGCGCACCAGGTTCGGGTCTCTCTACACCGAATCGAACGTGAACCTGAACGCGCAGCACACCCACGCCTCGTGCGGCGGCACGTCGTGGGACTACGCGTACTCCCTCGCCGCATTCGGGTTCAAGAAGAACTCCTACGACGCCGAGGTCGACGGCATGTTCGCCGCGATCGTGCGCGCGCACGACGACCTCGCGCCCGGCAGCCTCACCCTCGGCCGGGAGGAACTGCACGACGCCAGCCGCAACAGGTCCCGGGTGGCCTTCGACGCGAATCCGTCGTCGGACACCCGTCATTTCCCGAACGCGATCGACCCCCGGGTCACGGTGCTGCGACTACGGCAGCACGACGGTTCCGGCGGCCGGGATGTCGGCGCCATCACCTGGTTCCCGACCCACGGCACATCCCTCACCGACCGCAACGTCCTCATCGCCGGCGACAACAAGGGGTATGCGAGCCACCTGTGGGAACGTGCACAACCAGGGTTCGTCGCCGCGTTCCCCCAGACCAACTCCGGTGACATGACGCCGAATCTCGCGCTGGCACAGTTCCATCCGAACGGACCGACCTCGAACAACCGACGGAACTGCGAACTCATCGGTGAGCGTCAGTACGTCGCGGGACGGCGGGCCTTCGACAGCGCTCGCCCGATGACGCGCGGCGGCGTCGACTCGATCGTGCGGTACGTCGACATGTCATCGGTCACGATCTCGGGCACCTACACCCCCGACGGCCGGCCGGCTTCCACGACTCCGGCGATGATGGGTGCCGGTGCGGTGGCGACGAGCAGCGAGGACAACTACGAGCAACCGCTCCCCTTCCTCGTCGAGGGCATGACCAACCCTCTCGTCACCGCCCTCGGCGGCGATCGCGTCCCGCCGATCGCACCGTGGATGCGAGACATGCAGGCGCCCAAGCTGATCGCGTTCCCGCTCGGTCTGCTGCCGCCCTCCGGCTGGATCCCGTCGGTGGTACCGCTGCAGCTCATGCGTATCGGCGAGATCGTGCTCGTCGGCGTGCCCGCCGAGGTCACCGTCGTCGCAGGCCTGCGACTTCGACAGGTGGTCGCCGACGAACTGCGGATCGATCTCGACAACGTTCTCGTGCAGGGATTCTCCAACGCCTACACCCAATACGTGACCACGCCCGAGGAATACGACCTGCAGCACTACGAGGGCGGGGAGACCCAGTACGGCCGATACACGCTGTCCGCCTATCTCCAGGAGTTCGCCGCGCTCGCGGCGGCCATGGCATCCGGACGCGGGATCGGCCGGGGTCCCGCGCCGGTCGACAAGTCGGGCCTGCAACCCGATCTGGTGCCACCGGTCCCCGCGGACCGTCCGATACCGGGCCACCGCTACGGCGACGTCCTGTGCCAGCCCGAGGCCAGGTACCGCCCCGGCTCGACGGTGACCGTGCAGTTCGTCGGCGCCCACCCCAACAACGACTTCCGGAACGGGCGGACCTACCTGGAGGTGCAACGGCGCACCGGGTACGGGTGGACGACGGTCGCCGACGACAACGACTGGTCCACAGAGTTCCGGTGGGCGCGACCGGCCGGCAGCCCGGACACGTCGCGGATCACCATCACCTGGCGTCCGCCGGCGGATGCGTCGGGTGAATACCGCATCCGCTACTTCGGGGACCGACGCGATGCGAGCGGGACGACGAGACCCGTCACCGGCATGAGCCGTACGTTCCTCGTCGCGTCGCGCTGATCCTCCGCCCGACGCACGGACGCCACCGACCGCGATGCGGGTTCGGTGGCGTCCGGGAACTGTCTGGCGTCAGGCGTTGTCGGCGTTGCCCTTGCGCCACACCGACCACGGGATGTTCCAGTCACCGAGTCCGTCGGTGCCCGACAGGGTTCCGCCGGTCGTGTTCTTCACGACCACCGGGTCGCCGCGGAGGGTGTTCTCCATGACCCACAGCGCGTTCTCCGGGCTCAGGTTCAGGCAGCCGTGACTCGTGTTGGTGTTGCCCTGCGCCCACACCGACCACGGTGCGGAGTGGAAGAAGATGCCGCTGTAGGACATCCGGGTCGCGTAGTCGACCGGGGTGCGGTAGCCGTTCGACGAGTTGACGGGCACACCGTAGGTCGAAGAGTCCATGATGATGTGGTCGTGCTTGTCCGCGATCAGGTAGACGCCGTTGTCGGTCTCGTCGCCTGCCTTGCCCATCGACGTCGGCATGCTCCGGATGACCTTGCCGTCACGCTCGAAGACGACCTGCTTGGTGTTGTCGTCGGCGGTGATGATCATCGAGCGTCCCACCGTGAAGTTGGTACGCACGTTCTCCTGGCCGAACAGTCCGTCACCGAGGTCGATGCCATAGGTGTTGACCGCGACCCGCACCTTGGTGCCCGGCTTCCAGTACTCCGCCGGCCGCCACCGGACCTCGCTGGGGCTGATCCAGTAGAAGGCGCCCTCCACCGGAGGATCGGTGGTGATCCGGATGGCGCGCTGCGCCGCACGGCGATCCGCGATCGGCTCGTCGAACTTGACCGCGACCGGCTGCCCGATGCCGACGGTCTCGCCGGGGCTCGGGGTCAGGTACGCCTGCGTCAGGTTGTTGGGGCTGCTGGTCGTGAACGTGACCTTCTTGGTGACCGCTCCGCCGATGCCGACCGCGTCGGTCTCCAGCGTGTAGGTGCGGTTGTAGCCGAGGGCCTCGTCGCTGACCCACACCGTGTCGTTGTCCGCGAGGGTGCCCTTGACGGGAGTGCCGTCGGACTTCTTGATCAGCACCCGGCTGATGGTGCCCTCACTGGTCTTCACCTTGATGGGCGCGCCGGGCTGCACACCGACGGCGTTGTCGTTCAGGGGACGTTCGGCCCACTCGGTGATCTCGAGACCCGGCTTGAGCAGGTCGTCGAAAAGACTGGAACTGCTGACGTTGTCGGAGTACGACGCTTCCTGCGTGCACGACGTCACCAGCGCGACGATCGCCAACATCACCCCGCTGATGATCAGCGGCATCCGCCGAGTACGGCCCATCCCCATCTCACTCCCGCCTGTCGGCGTCCCGACCCCGAATCGGCCGGTCACGCTGCCCCGCAACCTGTGAAAACCTGACATCTGAACCCCGAACCGCCGAACACCGACATTCCGAACCCGATGTCGCCGACCAGTGTACGAGAAATCGCACCGATCGCTTCGCCGGTCATCCGTTCGAGTGGCGTGTTGCGCACGCGAAACGCCGGACGTTCACCTGCTGTTCATCAAGCACCCGCGCGCGACCGAAAACCTTCTGAGATGACACAAGACGCCCCGCTGAATGCGAGGCGTCTTGAAACTCTGTGCGCCATCAGGGACTCGAACCCCGAACCCGCTGATTAAGAGTCAGCTGCTCTGCCAATTGAGCTAATGGCGCTTGCCGGTGCGAGATGGAACCTTACAGGACCCGCGCGGCAGAAGTGAAATCGCCTGGTCGGCGCGGTTTCTGCCGCCCGACGGGCCTGCGCGGACGAGTCCCTGTCCCCACCGGCGGGATCACCGGATCACCTGGCGGCGACCTTGCGGACGACGATGAGCACCACCAGCGCACCCAATCCGGCGATCGCGTACTTCACCGCGGGCGTCTGCAGCGTGGCGAGGGCCTTGGACTTGGCGTCGTCGGCGAGCCGCTGCGGGCTGGTGCGTTCGGCCAGCGCGTCGAGCGTGCTGGCGAGGTCCTCACGGGCCTTGGCGATGTCCTGCTCGATACGTTCGGTATCTCCGGCCACGTTGCATCCTTCCGGCGCTTCTCGTTTGTCTTTCCGCTTCCCCGACCGGCCGATCGACCTTTCTCGGGGCCGGGGACGAACCGCCAGATGGCAGCGTCTCGATGCTACGACATCCCGGCATCCGGGCATGTGGCCATGCACTAGCCTGGCTCTCATGGCAGAGACCACCACCCGACTGTCCGTGGGCGACAAGGCCCCGCCGTTCACGCTGCCCGACGCGAACGGCGACCCGGTCTCGCTCTCGGACTACGCCGGACGCAAAGTCGTCGTGTACTTCTATCCCGCGGCTTCCACGCCGGGTTGCACCAAACAGGCCTGCGACTTCCGCGACAACCTGGGCGAGCTGAACGAGGCCGGAATCGCCGTGCTCGGCATCTCCCCCGACAAGCCGGCGAAGCTCGCGAAGTTCGTCGAGGCCGAGGGCCTCACGTTTCCCTTGCTCAGCGACCCGGAGAAGAAGGTGCTCACCGAGTGGGGCGCGTTCGGGGAGAAGAAGATGTACGGCAAGACCGTCACCGGCGTGATCCGGTCGACGTTCCTGGTCGATGCCGAGGGCACGATCGAACTGGCGCAGTACAACGTCCGCGCCACCGGACACGTCGCCAAACTGCGCCGCGACCTGTCCGTCTGAGCCGGCCCCGATGCCCGAGTCCGCCGAACCGCTGGTACCGCGCAAGCGGCCCACCCAGGAGCGCAGCAAACGCAAGTTCCAGGCGATGCTCGAGGCGGCCCGGGAGCTGTTGATCGACGTCGGTTTCGAGTCGCTGACGTGCGAGGAGATAGCGACGCGGGCCGAGGTCCCCATCGGGACCCTCTACCAGTACTTCGCGAACAAGTACGTCATCGTGTGCGAGCTGGATCGCCAGGACACCGTCGACGTGCGCGAGGAACTCACGGCGTTCTCCTCCGAGGTGCCGTCCCTGGAATGGCCGAGCCTGCTGGAGAAGTTCCTCGACCACCTCGCGGCATTGTGGCGTACCGATCCCTCGCGACGCGCGGTGTGGCTGGCCGTCCAGTCGACCCCGGCGACCCGCGCCACCGCGTCGCTGAACGAACGGGTGCTCGCCGAACAGGTCGCACGGATCATCGCGCCGCTCACGCCGTCACAGCGTGAGCGACGCGAGATGATGTCGCAGGTGCTCGTCCACACGGCCTACTCGCTGCTGAGCTTCTCGGTGCAGGACGGCCATGACCACGACGAGACCGTCGCCGAACTCAAGCGGATGCTCGCGGGCTATCTGCTCCTGGAGGAGTCCACGGCGGTCTGAGGCGCCGCCGGTGGGGCTACCTGCCCTCGAGGATGGCCACCGCCGCGGCGGTGTCGCCGTCGTGGGTCAACGACACGTGCACGTTCGTGTCGCGCAGGTGTTCACCGATCTCCCCGGACAGCCTGATCGCCGGCCGTCCCCAGGTGTCGGTCACGACCTCGATGTCGCTGTGCCGGATCAGCGGCAGCAGCGGCGAACGCGAGAAGCGACTCACCGACCACGCCTTCACGACGGCCTCCTTGGCCGCCCAGCGCGCGGCCAGATGCCGGGCGTCGTCGCCGGTCCCGGCCGCCGAGTCCCGACGCTCGCCGACCGTGAACCGGTCGGCGAACGTCGTACCCGGCTGCCGGAGTTGCTCGCCGAACTCCGGGATCGACACGATGTCGATCCCCACACCGAGGACACTCATCCCGCCGGAGTCGCCCGCACCGTTCGACACACCATGCGTCACCGGCTTCCCGCCGCCGTGACGCCGGCGCCGGAGACGTCGGCCCCGTACACGTCGTCACCGTCGAGCCGCGTCTGCGGATCGAGGAGCATGCCGGCCTCGGCGTCGTGCTCGTCGACCGACTCGTCGAAGCGGCGGTTCGGCGGGCGCTGGTAGGCCGGCTCGCCACCGCAGATCGACTGCAGGAACCGCTGGCTGCCCAGGCGGGTGCGCTCGTCGGCGCGCTGCCGATATGCGTCGCGCTCCTCCGGGTTCAGCGAGGCGATGAAGGCCTCCGGGTGCACCACCGCGATGAGTCCGGACACGTGACCGAAGCCCAGGCTGGTCAGCAGGCCGGCCTTGAGCGGGAACCGCTCGCCGAGCTGCAACGTCTCGCGCGGCCACACCAGGTGCGGGTACTCCGCCATCTTGTCGTCGACGCAGTCGAGGCTGCGGTTCGGCGGGATGACGCCGTCACGCAGGATCTGGCACAGGCCGATCAGCTGGAAGGCGGCCGCGCCGCCCTTGGCGTGACCGGTCAGCGACTTCTGCGACACCACGAACAGCGGTGCGCCCTTGCCGCGGCCGATCGCCGTCGCGAGCCGCTCGTGCAGCTCCGACTCGTTGGGATCGTTGGCCTTGGTGGAGGTGTCGTGCTTCGACACGACCGCCACGTCGTCCGCACTGACGCCGAGCGAACCCAGCGCGCGGGCCAGCGGCGAGGACAGCGACCCGCGAGCCGCACCCAGGGCACCGAGACCCGGAGCCGGGATCGAGGTGTGCACGCCGTCGCCGAAGCTCTGCGCCCACGCGACCACACCCAGCACCGGCAGACCCATCTCGGCCGCGACGTCGCCGCGGGCGAGCAGGATCGTGCCGCCGCCGGCCGACTCGACGAACCCGCCGCGTCGACGGTCGTTGGCCCGCGAGAAGCGACGGTCGTCGATGCCGCGCGCGGTCATCTTCGCCGAGTCGGCGGTCGCCGACATCGCGCCGAAGCCCACGATGCCCTCGATGCCGAGGTCGTCGAAGCCGCCGGCCACCGCGAACAGCGCCTTGCCGAGGCGGATCTTGTCGACGCCCTCCTCGACCGACACCGCTGCGGTCGCGCACGCCGCCACCGGATGGATCATCGCACCGTAGCTGCCCACGTACGACTGGACGACGTGTGCCGCAACGATGTTCGGCAGCGCCTCCTGCAGGATGTCGTTGGCGTTGGCCTCCCCGAGCAGGGTGTTGACGTACAGATCGCGCATGGAGGTCATGCCGCCCATACCGGTGCCCTGCGTGTTCGCCACCAGACCCGGGTGCACCCAGCGCATCAGTT
Organism: Gordonia sp. KTR9; assembly: GCF_000143885.2. NCBI lineage: Bacteria > Bacillati > Actinomycetota > Actinomycetes > Mycobacteriales > Gordoniaceae > Gordonia > Gordonia sp. KTR9. Next base: position 2,190,731 of record NC_018581.1, on the reverse strand, counting down.
CGCTCGGGGTGAAGCCCGACGACAGGAAGGCGTCGACGGTGGCCACCAGGTTCCACAGCGCGACCCGGTCGATCGACTCGACCATGTCGGGGCTGACGCCCCAGCGGGTCGGATCGAATCCGGTCGGGATCTGGCCGCCGACGGTCCGGGTCAGTGCGAACTGACGCGGGACGCGGATCTCGGTGCCCGCCAGACGCGTGACCTGCCAGTCGCCGTCGGCGTTCTGCGCGACCCTGGTCTTCTCCGGGTTGGCACTGGCGAATGCCCGCGCCTCGGCCTCGGAGTTGACCGTGAAGGTCAGATCCTCGTCGACGAAGACCGAGGTCAGCAGCGGCGAGGTGTTGTCGACCATCGCCCCGTCGTCGGCGTAGCGGCGGATACCGCAGCGCGAGACGACCTCGTCGTGGTAGCGCTCGGCGATCTCGCTCTCCGGCACCGGGTCTCCCGACGCGGTGTCGTACCAGCCCGGCTTCGGCGCCGAATCCCAGTGCACCAGTCCGGTGTTCCAGGCTAGCTCGAGAACGCCTGCCGCCGAGAGCTTCTCGTCGACCTCCATCTCGAAACGGGTACGGGCCGAACCGAACGGGCCGAGCTCGCCGGCGCCGACGATGACCACGAGGTCCTCGGGCCGGGCGTCGATCGCAGGCCACTCGGGACGCATCGCCTTCGGGGCGCGCGCCGGAGCCGGCAACGCCGCGACGGTCGTCGCCGGCTCGTCCTCGGTGTCCGCGGACTCCTCGGCGGCCGCCGCCGCGGTGGCGGCGAGGGCCTTGAGATCGGTCGAGCTGTCCAGCCCGCCGGTGAAGTCGGCCAGGACCGGCGCGCTCACCGCGCTCGAACGCTGCTCCGGCGTGCACAGGGTCAGCAGGTTCGCCGCCATCTCCTCGGTGCTCCAGGTGCGCACACCCGCAGCCTCGACCGCGTCGACCATCCCGTCGTTGTGACCCATCAGCCCGGTGCCGCGCACCCAGCCGATCAGCGCATGGGCGAGCGTCGTCTTGGAACCCCAGGACTCCTCGGCCGACCAGCGCTGCACGAGTGCGTCGAGCGAGGCCTTGCTCTCGCCGTAGGCGCCGTCGCCGCCGAACATGCCGCGGTTCGGCGAACCGGGGAGCACGACGTGCACCCGGGCCGCGATGTCGTGGTCGGAATGGACGTCGGCGAGACCGCCGATGAGGCGCTCGACCGACCAGAGGAGCACCTTCATCTCCAGCTCGGCGCGACCACCGGCGTCGGTGAGGTCACCGGCGACCCGCGGTGCGGCGAAGGGGAACAGCAGAGTCGGCTTCATCGCCGGCTTCACCACCGCGGTCGTGCCGCCGAGGTTCTCGGTCTGCTCGGCCGCGATCCACCCGACGAGATCGTCGACGTCGGCGTAGGAGGCCATGTTCGCCGGGGCGATCCACAGTGCGGCACCGGCCCGGGCGTTCTCGCGGTACAGCTTCTTGTAGAACGCCAGACGGTCGGAGTTCAGACGCGACGTCGTCGCGATCACCGTCGCACCACCGGCGAGCAGGCCGGCGACAACGCCCGCGGCGATCGAGCCCTTGCTCGCACCGGTGACGACGGCGATCTCGCGGCTGTACTCACCCTTCTCCGGGTTCTCCGCAGCATGCGCGATCGCGCCGAAGACGCGGCCGTGCACCGCATTTCCGGCGGCCAGTGCCTTGCCCTGCCACCAGGTGGCGTGGTCGGCGACGGTGTCACCGGCTCCGGCGAACCCGCCGACGATCTTGTCGAAGTCGGCGTCGAGATCGTGCTCGTCGGTCAGCCAGAGGCGGACGAGGTCCTCGCGGGCCGTCGCCCACCGGTCGTCGATGAGGACGACCTTGGCGGCGTCGAAGGCGGGAGCAACGGTACGGGCCCAGTCCGAACCGAGTTCGGCACTGACGAGCTCGGCGAGCTCGGCGTTCGGGTCCGCGGCGGTCTCGGCGAGGTCGGCGACCTCGGCGAGTCCGAGCTTGTCCAGCAGGGTGTACGCGGCCGAGGCCAGCGCACCGGAGCGACCGGTGATCTGTTCGGTGAACTCACCGAGCGCCGCGGCGTCGACCGTTGCGCCACCACCGGATTCGGCGGCGGGCTTGCCGACCGGGATGCCCTTGACCGCACCCACCGCGGAGACGGCCTTGTCGATGAGGGCATCGAGCGAGTCGGTGTTCGTCAGCGGACCGTCGAGCAGATTGCCCAGGGCCTCACCGCGGACGGACGCGCCGTCACGGGTGCCCAGCGCCAGCGCCACGGTGGTGTGCAGACCCCAGCCCGGGCCCAGCTGCCAGACGCCAGCGACCCGGTCGGTGATGTAGTTCTGGCGCTTGCCCAGCGGACCGAGCACCTTGCGGACCTGGTCGCTGACCGCGTCGGTCAGCACCGCACCCAGGGGACGATATCCCCGGGCGAGGGTCTCCACCGTCGACGACAGCGCGGTCATGTCGGCTTCGGCGGCACCGTCGATGGCACCGAGTCCGAGCTCACCGCCGATGTCGAGCAGCAGCTGATTACGACGCGAGGACACGCCGTCGCACAGCGCCTCGATCGTGTCCGCGGAACCGATCTGGTCGACGCGCATCTTGGTCCAGAGCGCGATGACGGACTTCACCGCATCCGAGGGGGTGAACGCGATGTCGTCGGGGCGCGGACCGCCCGCGGGAGCCGCGGGAGCGGCCGGGGCAGGCGCGGCCGCGGGTGCCGGGGCGGCATCCGCTGCCGAGGGCGCGGACTCCGCGGGAGCGTCGATCTCGTCCTCGTCGGGCTCGTGACCGGCGTCCTTGGCCAGGATCGTGTCGGAGTCCCGCTCGACGTTGAGGACCTCGGTGGTGGCCGAGGCGTAGTCGTCGAGCTTGAGGGTGTTGGTGGCCAGACCCGTCAGCGTCGGCGCGCCCTTCAGACCGATCTCGACGAAACGCTGGACCGCCAGCCCGTTCCGCTCGGGACCGCTGAACAGCAGTTCCTGGGTCTCGATCCACCGCACCGGGCTCGCGAACTGCCAGGCGAGCAGCTCGATCAGGATCACGCGGGCGAGTTCGCTCGGAGTCGCCTCCCAGGCATCCCAGTCGGCGAGGACCTCGTTCAGCGGATCCGACGGCACGAGTGCCGCGATCTCCTCGACGAAGTCGCGCCCGAGGTTGAACAGGCGCGGCACCAGGTTCGGGATGTAGCGGCCGACCAGGATGTCGATGTCGATGTCGGCCGGGAGCAGCTCGGCGAGCTTGCCGCGGAACTCCGGCACGCCGGCGCGCAGCACGCTGGAGTGGAACGGGACGTCGATACCGGGGATCAGGATGAAGGCGCGCTTGCCGCCGAACTCAACGCGGCGGCGGTCGATCTCGGCTTCGAGGAGTTCGAGGCCACGAACCGTGCCGGCGATCGCGTACTGCGAGCCGAGCAGGTTGAGGTTGACGACCTCGAGGAACTCCCCGGCCTGCTCGCCCACGCCGGACACGAAACCGGTGACCTCGGCGTCGGCCAGACCGAACTGGCTCGGCCGGATGGCCGCCATCCGATAGTCGCTGCGCCCCTTCTCATCTCGCGGGACGAGGTGGTGCATGGCCTCGCCGCGCTGGAACACGACTTCGAGGACGGCCTCGAGCGGGAGGACGCCGGCACACGCGGCGAGCGCGTTGTACTCACCGACCGAGTGACCACAGGTGATGGCGCCCTCGACGAACCCGCCGGACTCCTTGAGTTCGGCGATCTGTGCGACGCCGAGCGTGGCCATGGCCACCTGGGTGAACTGCGTCAGGTAGAGCACGCCGTCCGGGTGGTTGTAGGTGGTCCCGTTGGCGACGAGGGTGGTCGGGTTGTCGCGGACGACGGCCAGGATCGAGAAGCCCAGTGCCGCACGGGTGTGCTTGTCGGCGCGGTCCCAGATCTTGCGCGCGGCCTTCGACCGCGAACGTGCGTCGAGTCCCATGCCCTTGCTCTGGATGCCCTGGCCGGGGAAGGCGTAGACGGTCCGCGGCGCGGCCAGGAGGCCGGTCGCGCTCATCACCAGGTTGTCGCCGACCTTGGCGCTCACCTCGACGACCTCGCGGCCGTTGTCGAGGCCCACGCGGTCGACGCGCACGGTGATGCGATCCCCGAGCCGGACCATGCCGAGATAGCGGGCGGTCCAGCCGATCAGCGGACGAGGCGACGGCGTCGGGTTCTTGGCGTCGGTCGCGGTCACGACCTGCTGGGCGGCCGCGGACAGCCACATCCCGTGCACGATCGGGTCACCGAGCCCGGCGAGCTTCGCCGCGGCCGCATCGGTGTGGATGGGGTTGCGGTCACCGGACACGACGGCGAAGCCGTTCATCCGGTTCGGCGCGGTGATGGTGGCGGTCCGGATCAGCTTGCGGGTGGCCGACTGCTCGGCGACGGGCGCACCGCCGGCCCGGGCCGGGTCGGTGAGCTCGGCCGCGCCCAGGCGTCCACGGATCGCGAAGCGTTCGTCGAGCGTCGCGATCGGGCCGGACGGCCCGGCGATCTCCACCGAGACCTCCACGACCCGACCCACCTCGGCGTCACGGACTGCGCCGGCGCGCGCGGTGACAGTGAGTTCGGCTGCGGTGGAAGGGATCTCGCCGGTCAGTGCGATCGCGTGGTCGAGGTGGACCAGGTCGAGCAGACCCTCGACGACCGGATCACCGGCATCGGTCCGCGCGGCGCCGATGACGCTGAACACGCTCGGCCAGCAGGCGCCGACGAGTGTGTCGGGCACCGCGAAACCGAACGGGGCGGTCGGGGTCGTCGGACGCAGGTGCGGCGGCAGCGAGAAACCGGTGACCGCGGCGTGGTCGGCGACCGAATCGGGCTGCCAGGAGACAGTCGTGACCGACACACCGTCGTTCACCTCGGCCAGGCTTCCGCCGGCGGCCACGGTGAGGATCTCGCGCATCGCGTCCGAGGCGTCGGCGAGGCCGACCAGCGGCGAACCACCGTCGCGCAGGCTCTCACCGGCCAGCAGCGGGATGCGTACGGAGGCGCCCGAGATGGGGACGACGAGGTCGAAACGGGCGGCGTCGGAGTCGGAATCGGCGGCGACCTGCTCGAGGAACGCTCCGCTGACGGCGTGCTCGGCCCGCTCGGGTCCGACCACGGTCCAGGCGTCGCGATCGCCGAGCAGCGCGATCGGGCTCGCCACGATCCGGCCCGCCCAGCTCACGTCGTCGGACTCCAGCACCGCGGTCAGCACACCGGCTTCCTCGGCCAATCCGGCGCGGTGCCGGGAGGCGACGGCAGACGGGCGCTCCCCCGCGGCCTGCAGGTCGGCCGCGACCTGCGCCTCGAAGCGGTCGAGCAGCTCGCCCACGGGCTCGTCGACACGGGTGATGCCCGCGACGGCGACCGGCCCGGGGATGACGCACACGGCGTCGGCGCCGTAGCGCGGGTCGTGCGCCTGCCACAGGGAGTCACTGCGCCACCAGCGGCGCACGTCCTTGTCGATAACCGGCACGAAGTTGACGGGCTTGCCGGGGGTACGGCAGAGCTCGAGGAAGAACGCGACGTCGGCGGGATGCAGGACGTCGGTGTCGATCTCGGGGTACACGCTGCCGAGCGCGTCGATCGCGGCATGCGGATCGGCGGCAGCGGCGACCTCGGCGAACATCGTCGGGATGGGCCCGGAGTCCTGGGGATGCATGCGCGCCTCGGTGCGCTGCAGCATCTCCACGAAGCGTTGCTGCCAGGTGATGTCGGCCCACGGGACCTGCTCACCGCGGGCGTCGCCGACGGCCAGTGCCGCGTACCGGTCGAGCCACTCGCGGTAGGTCATGGCCGCGACGTCGCCGAAGTACGGCTTCGCGGTGTCGGCCATCGCGGCGATGATCTCGTCGCGGCGGGCCGACACGGCCTCGGCGTCACCGGCGACCTCGTCCAGCAACCGGCCGCAGCGCGACGCGGTGTTGTCGACCTCGTGGATGTCGGCGCCGAGCTGGGAACGGCCCGAGGCCATTCCGGCGGTGGCGTGACCGGCACCGATCCACTCGTCGATACCGACGGTGTCGACGAGGAGTTGCTTGACCTCGGGGGTGGTCGTCGCCTCCTTGGCCGCCATCGCCGCGGTGCCGATGAGGATGCCGTCCAGCGGCATGGCCGGGTAGCCGTGGGCAGCCGCCCAGGTGCCGGTGAGGTATTCGCTGGCGCGTTCGGGTGTCCCGATGCCGCCGCCGACGCAGATCACGACGTTGGGGCGGGCGCGGAGCTCACCGTAGGTCGCGATCAGCAGGTCGTCGAGGTCCTCCCACGAGTGGTGGCCACCGGCGCGGCCGCCCTCGATCTGGACGATGATCGGGTGGTGCGGCACTTCGGCCGCGATGCGCACCACGGACCGGATCTGCTCGACGGTGCCGGGCTTGAAGGCGACGAAACGCAGTCCGGCCTCGACGAACTCGTCGACGAGCGCGACGGCGTCCTCGAGCTCGGGGATACCGGCGGAGACGATCACGCCGTCGAGCGGGGCGCCCTGCGCACGCGCCTTCTGCACGATGCGCTTGCCGCCGAGCTGCAGCTTCCACAGATACGGGTCGAGGAACAGCGCGTTGAACTGCGCCTCGCGGCCCGGCTCGAGCAGGTCGGTGAGGGTGGCGATGTTGCGCGCGAAGATCTCCTCGGTGACCTGCCCACCGCCGGCCAGCTCCGCCCAGTGCCCTGCGTTGGCCGCGGCGGCGACGATGGCCGGGTCGACGGTCGTCGGCGTCATGCCGGCGAGCAGCATCGGCGAACGACCCGTGAGGCGGGTGAAGGAGGTCTCGACGACGGCGCGGCCGTCGGGCAGCTCGACGAGGGTCGGTGCGAACTGCGACCACGGGGTGGCGACCTCGGGGACGCCGCCCGGGCTGAACAGGTTGCGCTGTCCGACGCGCAGGGCCGCCGGAACCAGTCCGACGCCCTGTCCGCGGACGAGCGATGCGGTCAGACGGGTGGCGATGTCCCCGGGACCGAAGTCCAGGACCCACTTGGCGCCGCCGGCGACGATCTCGTCGACCGACGCGACCCAGTCGACGTGGCCGACGAGGATGTCATGGGCGTGACGGGTGGCGAGGTCCCGGTCGATGCCGCAGCGATCGGCCCACTGGCCGACCAGCTCGACGGCCTCGGCCATCGCGGGGTGGTGGAACGCGACCGACACCTGCAGCTGGTCGAACTTCGGCGCGAACGGTGCCCCACCGGTGACCTTGCGCTTGCGCTCGTCGGCCTCGGTCGCGGCGATCCGCTCGCAGAGGGCGGCGAACGCGGCGAGGTGCCGCGGCGCGCCGGACAGCACGACCGCGGTGCGGCTGTTCTTGATGGCGACGACCGGCGCGGTCGCCAGATCGTCTTCGTGCAGACCGTCCCGGTACCGGGCCAGGATCTCGTCGACGCGAGCCGGGCTGATGTTGGTCAGGGCGAGCATCGGGGTGCCGTCGGTGGTCACGCCCAGACCGCGGCGACGCGCGATCAGCGAGCCGGCGGCACCGATGAGGTGCGCCACGGCCAGCAGCAGACCCTGACCGGACTCGGCGATCCGGCCCTCGGCGCCGACCGCGTCGGTGGCCAGCGACCCCTGGGAATGCCCGACCACGGCATTCGGCGGGAGCACGGCGGTGTCCAGACCCTGCTTGCGGAGCGCCTCCACGGCGGCGAGCTGGGTGAGCAGCACACCCGGGCCGGAGAGGGTGAAGTCGGCGAGAGCGGCCTCGGCGGGGACGTCGTCTCCCGCGTCGTGCGCGTGGACCCAGGTGAGCGGGTGGAACCCGGACACACGAGCGACGACGAGCTCGTCGGCGACCGGCTCGACGAGCCGTTCGGCGGCATCGACTATTGCGGCGACACGGTGCTCGAGGTCGGCGTCGACGACCAGCTCGGTCAGCGTGGGCAGCCATGCACCGCCCTGCCCGCCGAAGCTGATCGCATAGGGCTCGCCCTGCGTGAGCCGCTCGATGAGCGTGGTGGTGGGGCGCTCTGCGTTGGCGGCGCCCTGCGAGCCGGAGCGGAACTGGTCGACTGTCACGGATACTCCTCTGTGGTGGTCGGTCTCAGAGTGTGGATTTGCGGAGTGTGTAGGTGCGGTAGATGTCGGGGGTGTTGTGCAGTTGGTGTGGATCTCGCGTCGGTCACGAGAAACGCTGTCAGCACCCGGTTTTCGTGCGCTGCCGTGAAAGGACTCGTCGACGGCGCGCGCACGACCGGCCGCCATGGCGACACTGCCGGGCCGAGCTAGCTGGTACAACAAATGAACACGCCTGCTGCACAACAGCATTGACGACAACCGACTCGTCGGGAGCCGGCGTCGGCGTGAACGTGACTCCTATGATGACACACGAAAGTGAGGGAACCCTCATGTTTGGCGGTGACCTGTCGGTATACCGGCCAGTAACCGCGCCGGTAACTTAGGGGACCATGTCAACCGGCATGGGAAGGGTCCGAAAAGCGCCAGGCCAGGCAACATACCCGGCGGTATGCCGATGGCCGAGTCTTCGCTCGGTCAACCGTTATGGAAACGTTATGTGATGTGAAGCACCCGCCGCGCGTCGTGACCCGACATGATCGGACAGCGAGTGACCTAGAGTCGGCCGCATGAGCAGTTGCATCTTCTGCGCCATCGTCGCGGGCACATCCCCGGGGCGCATCGTCTACTCCGACGACGACGTGGTCGGATTTCTCGACATCCGGCCCATCACCCGCGGACACACCCTCCTCGTACCCCGCGTCCACTCCGCCGGCCTCGACGACCTGGACCCGACGATCGGTGCCGCGCTCTTCCGCGCCGGCCAGCGACTGGCGACCGCGATGAAGACCGGGCCGATGTCGGCCGACGGTGTGAACCTGGCGGTGAACGACGGCCGAGCAGCCTTCCAGACCGTATTCCACACCCATCTGCACGTCGTGCCCCGGCACGACGGCGACAAGCTCAGCTTCGCCAAGGGCTTCCTCGTCCGCCGCGACTCCGACCCCGACGAGACCGCCGCCCTGGTCCGCGCCTGCATCGAGTCCGCCGGATGACCTTCGCCGGGCCGCCCGGCGCGGACTCCGGTACACCGATCCCGGCCGCGGTCACCGACCTCGTGCGCCGCGCGGAGTGGATCACGGTGTTCAGCGGCGCGGGCATGTCGGCCGAGAGCGGCATCGCGACCTTCCGGGACGTCCAGACCGGGTTGTGGGAGAAGTTCGACCCGGCCGAACTCGCCACCCCCGAGGCGTGGGCACGTGACCCGGCACTGGTCTGGGGATGGTACCGCTGGCGCGCCCGCGAAGTGCTTGCCGCGCAACCCAATGCCGGCCACCTCGCACTCGCCGAACTCGCCGCCTCACGCACCGTCATGGTCGTGACGCAGAATGTCGACGACCTCCACGAACGGGCCGGTAGCGACGTCGTCAGCCATCTGCACGGCAGTTTGTTCGCCCCCAGGTGTTCGGTCTGCGGGACCCCTTACGACGGACCCGGTGCGCGCCCCGATCCTGCCGACGACCAGCCCGGCGCGGCGTCGGACGACCCCCGTGTGGTCCCGCCCACCTGCCCGCGCTGCGGTGGGGCCGTGCGGCCCGGCATCGTCTGGTTCGGCGAAGCACTGCCCGAATCGGACTGGCAGCGTGCGGATCAGGCGTTTCGCGCGTCGGAGGTGGTGCTCGTGGTGGGTACCAGCGGGATCGTCTACCCAGCGGCCGCATTGCCCGAACGAGCGGTTCGCGCGGGCATCCCGGTCATCGAGTTCAACCCCGCGCCGTCCGCTCTCTCCGACGTCGTGACCCACAGCCTGCGGATGCCGGCCGCGGTCGGCCTGCCCGCGCTGCTCAGATCACTCGGCTGACCGACGGCGTCGGCGGGCCCGGCGGCAGAGGTGCGTCACTCCCCCGCGGTGAGGTCGATCGGTTGCCACCTGACGGCGTCCCGCACCGCGCTGTCCTGACTCTGCACCGCCACGAGCGAACCCGGCTTGCATCCGCGCTCGTCGAGGACGGTCGCGACGTGATCCAGGACGCGATCGGGATCGAGTTCGAACTCCGACTCCCGCACCCGCACGAATTGCCAACCGCAGCGGCGCAATTCACGCTCACGCTCCAGATCCGACCGTGCCTGCTGCCCGGTCCCGGCGAACTCGTCGGCGTCGCATTCGACGGCCATGCGCGCGTCGGCCCCCAACACGACCAGATCGACGACCCGGTTGTTGACCGTGACCTTCGGGCTCACGTGATAGCCGAGTGCCGTCAGACGGTTGAACACCCGCTGCTCGAGGAGGTTGTCGAACGGGGGCACGCGGCGATCGTCGGGGACGTCACTGGGCATCGCCCCGATCGAGGGTCCCTCGTTGGCCGTGACATAGGACAGCAACGAGTAACGAAGATCGTTGTGCCGCAGCTCGTCGAGACCGATCGAGTGGAACAGCCACAGCTGGTCCATGGCACGGGTCGCCGCGACGTTGACTCGGCGTTGGGACTCCGCCCGGCTCAGCGCCGAGATCGCGCCGGCGTCCGAGACGACCATCGACAGGAAGACCACGCGTCGCTCGTCGCCCTGGAAGTCCGGCGGGGACCCGACCCGGATACGCCGCGAACGCCAGGTGTCGGAGTCGATCTCGGCGCGTAGCGCCTTCTCGATCGCCTCGACCTGCTTGACGCCCTGCAACGCGATCACGCCGAAGTCCAGTCCGTCGTAGGCCGGATCGGCCAGACAACCTCGTAAGGCCTCGACGATCGCGGCCACCTCGGCGTCGTTGGTTACACCGTTGCCGGTTCCCGTCGCGGTCCCCTCGACCGCGACCGCCCGCAGCGGTTCGAGCCGGTCGGAACCGTACTGGCGCACCGGGATCAGCGGCGCGGAGCCGTAGAACTGGCGCGACGAGAACTCGATGATCTCCGGCATGGACCGGAAATGCTCGCGCAGACCGACGACGTTGCCGAATCGGCTGCGCAGCAACGAGAACAGACTCGACCGGGGCGTCAGCCCGTCGCGGAGGTAGGTCGGCAGATCGGGCAGCGCGGCATCGAGCTCGGCGAACGCCGAATCGAGTGTGGTGCCGCCCAGACCGGCGGGCGCGCACTGCTTGTCGTCGCCGACCACGATCACCCGCGGCGCCAGCCAGAGGAGGAAGGCACTCGTGATGTCGGCCTGCGACGCCTCGTCGACGATGACCACATCGAAGGAGTTGCGGCGCGGCGGCAGCGTCTCGGCTACCTGACTGATCGACATGATCCAGGCGGGGACGGCGTTCTGCGCCTCCACCATGGCCTCGCGCGCCGCGCGCCGGAAGCGATTGGCGTGCTTGCCCGATCCCTTGCCCAGGTTGATCATGTGGTCGCGATAGGACTGAACGGCCTGCAGCTCGCCGGCGGTGGTGCGCGCCAGCAACTCCCGGATGGCACGCGCGGACGCGAGACGGGTGGTCAGGGACGCGATGTCGACCTCGATCGCGTCGAGCGAGGACTGCAACCGGTCCTCGGCGAACGGATCACTACGGTCCTGTGCCCACGTGTGGGCGAACCGCCATGCCCACGCCGCACCCATGTCCCGAGCGCGCTCGATCCAGATCGGATCCCGCGCGCTCGCCCACATGGTCTTCGCGAGTTCGGGTGCGCGGCTGCGCAGTCGGAGTCCGAGCAACTCGAGGGCGTTCTGCTGCTCGGCCTCGGCCGCGGCGGCCGCGAACGCGCGGCGCGCGTCCCGGATCGCGGACGGGTCGGCCGTGCCGAGTGCCGAGACCAGCGCGTCCCCCTCCGGAGACGGCCCCTTCTCGAGTTCGGTCGTCAGTCCGTACACATGGTCGGCGAGCTCCTGCTCGGCGAGGACCGCGTCGTTGGCAGCGGCGACCGATCGCGCCTGATGAGCGACCTCGGCCACCTCGGCGACGGTGCGCGGCCTCGGCCCGCCAGGACTGACCGCCTCGAGTTCCCGCACCAGGTGTTCGCGCCCGGTGAGCAGCCGCGAGATCCATGTCAGCTGGGTGTCGAGGCGGACGAGGTGGTCGAGCTGTGCCGACCGCGAGCCCGAGGCGTCGACCGGGACGTGCAGGTCCGCGAGGATGCGATGCACCTGGTGGGTCGCGTCGACGACGGTGAGGTGATCGGCGACCCGGCGGAGGTTCGCCTCGTCCCGGGGCGGGCGACCGTCCACCGTGGCCCGCACCGGCGCGTCTTCCAGTGCGCGCTGCTGGGGTGAACGACGCAACCGTCCCCGCCACTGTCCGCCGTCGCGCAGGTAGTCGGCAGCGGCGTCGAACAGTGCGGCGTCCCCGGGCCGGTTCCCGTCGACGACGACGGTGTGCGCACCCAGGTCGCGATCCCGGCGAGCCGCCTCGGCGATGACCGGGGACAACGTCGTCACACGCGACCACAGATGTGCGGCTCGCCCGGCCAGCAGCCGGTCAGCCATGTCGATGATCGGATCCGGGTACGAGGCCACCTCGCCGGAGGCCACCGCCAGGTCATCGCAGATGTCCTTGATCCGGACCAGCCGGGCGCTGTCGACCCCGTCGAGCACGGACATCAGGGTCCCGGCACCGGCCATCGGCTCGCGGGGCCGGGCGGCGATCCGATCACAGATCGCGTCCATCTCCCCCGGCTCGGGCAGGTGGTCGTCCAGGTCGACGAAGCGCTGCGTGAGACGTGAATCGGAGCCCCCGGTGCTCGCGAGCAACTCCGCCAGCCGGACGAACTCGGCCGAGTCCAGCGGCGGAACGGCGCCGTGGACCGGACCCGGCAGCCAGTCGAACGCGGCGGCGTCGGCCCGCACCCGTCGGACGATCTGCGCCGGAGAGCCGCGGTAGTCCCCCGCGACCCATTCGTGGATCTCGGTCTCGTCCGCACGCAGGTCCCACAGTTCGCGCAGCGTCTGATCTCGTTGCCGCAGAGCGTGATCCCGGCGTGCAGCCAGATCCGCTAACTCGGCGTCCGCGACGCCCGGGGTGAACGACGCCTTGCGTTCGGCGAGCTCGGTCACCGCGTCGACAATGCCCTCGGAACTGTCCTGGGAGACATCGGCGATCGACACCGTGAGTGCCCGCAGCGCGGGCGGCAGCATGTCCCGGAGCACGTGGAGCGCGTGAGCCTTCTCGCTCACCACCAGGACGCGCTGACCTTTCGCCAGCAGCGCCGACATCACGTTGGCGATGGTGTGTGTCTTACCGGTGCCGGGCGGCCCCTCGACCACCACGCCGCTGTCGGCGCCGAGCCGGGCGAGCACGTCGCGCTGTTCGACGTTGGACGGCAGCGGGAACAGCGCATCGGCGACCAGCTCCGCGGGCTCGAGAACGCCGGGCGCCCGAAGTGCGGCGAGTCGGTCGGCGGCCTCGATCGGCCGGACGAGCTGCGCCAGTCCGACCGGCACCTCCGAGCTCTCGTCCCGTAGGTCGGCGATGATGGCGTCGTAGAAGGCGAGCGAGCTCTCCACCCCTCGGCGGCGCAGGACAACAGCCGGCCGGGCCTCGACCTCGAGGCTCACCCGTGCCGTGTCGACATCGATCGCCTCGCGCCACTCGGCCACCAGCTCGGTGGTCTTCGGAGACAGCACAGAGGTCTGCGCGGACAATTTGCCGCGGATCTTGACCGCTCCCGCGAGATCGAGTCCGTCCACCGCGGCCAGGAGATGCGTGTCGTGCACGGCCGGCGACGAACCCGCGCCGAGGGACAGCCGGATCGTGTCGTCCTCGTCGCGATCGACGACGAGCGCCTGGGTGAGAAGGTGCTCCCGGACGATCGGCGCGGCGTCGTCGTCCACGGCATCTCGTACCGTGACCAGCGCTGAGGCGACGACGAGCTCGAGCTCCTCGGGATTGTCGACGAGCGCGTCGACGAGGGCGCCGAGCCGGGAAGACGCAGAATCCGGTGACCCGGCGTCGGCCGCCTCGCGCTGGAGCTCCACCACCACCTGGCCTGGAAGGGCATTCGAGCGCACGGGCACCGATGTGGACGGACCGACCCAGACGTGACCGGGATGGTCGGTGATGTCGTGGACGTCACCGGAGCGGGACCGGACGAGGTCGGCCAGGAACGTCATCAGCCGGGTGACCTGATCGCGCAGCATCTCGCGAGCGTCATCCTGCATACCGATGTGTTCCTCTCGTGGCCGGCGACTCCTACGCTACAAGACGCTGGTCAGAGGAACCCGCGCAGTCGCGCGGGACGGCGTCGGATCACCAACCGGCGTCTCAACCGTTGGTGCGGGAACGCAGCGCGCGGTAGCCGCCGTCGACGTAGCGCACGTTGGTGTAGCCGCACTCGGCGATCTGCTCGGCGATCCGCGGAGCCTCCGATCGGACCGACACCACGGCGATCTCGGTGTCGCGGTCACGGATGACCGGGAAGGTGCCCGAGGGTGTGGGGGCGAACCGCGTCGGCACCTCGGTGGGATCGACCACGAGGGCACCCGGCAGGCTGCCCTGATGCCGCATCACCTGCGGACGTGCATCCACGACGACCGCGTTCCCCTCGCGGCTGTGACTCATTGCCTCTGCTGCTGAAATCGCATTCACCACTGACACCGGTGACTCACCAATCCTGTTGCTAGAAATATCCGTGTCTCATCATGCTCGCGTCGACCACCGCGTGATGATCCGCGCTTGGATGACCCCCGCTGACCAGGTTACGGAACGATCTCGGATTGACAAGTTTTCTCACACAGCTCTCAGAACTGCACAATTGTGCGCAACTTCTGGTAGGCGGGCGCCGACGGGTCAGGAATGACGACCGCGGCCGGCCACGCGCGGCGACGGACGCTTGCCCCAGCTGTCACCGCGACGACCGTCTCGTCCGCCTCCGTGACCCCCGGCGCCGCGCTTCGCACCACCACGTGTGCGCGGCGACCCCATGTCCTTGCGGATGTCGATCGGATTCTTGCCGATCTTCGTGTGCCGCAGATTGGACAGGGTCTCGTTGTCGAGGTCGTCGGGCAGTTCGACGAGGCTGAAGTCGTCGCGGATGCTGATGTTGCCGAAGTCGGCGCGGGTCAGGCCGCCCTCGTTGGCGATGGCACCGACGATCGCGCCGGGCGAGACCTTGTGTTTGCGGCCGACGGCGATCCGGTACGTCGCGAAGCTCGCGCCGGGGCGCCGCGGAGCACGCTCACGCTCCGGGCGCTTCTCGGACTGCGGCGGGTCCGGGGTCATCAGGAACCCGCCGTCCCGCGTCTCGAGTGCCAGCGCTGCGGCGATGTCGGCCATCGTGACATCGTTGTCCCGCGCGTAGTTCTCGATCAGCCCGCGGAACAGGTCGAGGTTCTCCGACGACAGGTTCTGCGTGATGGAGTCGGCGAACTTCGCCACCCGCTGGGCGTTGACGTCGTCGACACTGGGCAGGCCGATCTCGGTGAGCGTCTGCCGGGTGGCGCGTTCGATCGCGCGTAGCAGGTGACGCTCGCGCGGCGAGACGAACAGCAGCGCATTGCCCGACCGGCCGGCACGACCGGTGCGGCCGATGCGGTGCACATACGACTCGGTGTCGTGCGGGATGTCGTAGTTGACGACGTGCGAGATGCGGTCCACGTCGAGTCCGCGAGCGGCGACGTCGGTCGCGACGAGGATGTCGATCGAACCGTTCTTGAGCTGGTTGATCGTTCGTTCGCGCTGCGCCTGGGCGAGGTCGCCGTTGATCGCGACCGCGGAGAATCCGCGGGAACGCAGCTTCTCGGCCAGCTCCTCGGTCGCCTGCTTGGTGCGGACGAACACGATCATGGCGTCGAAGGTCTCGACTTCGAGGAACCGCGTCAGCGCGTCCAGCTTGCGCTGGTGGGAGACCTGCAGATAGCGCTGGGTGATGTTCTGCGCGGTCGCGGTCTTCGACTTGACCGTGATCTCCTGCGGAGAGTTCAGGTACTTCTGTGCGAGACGGCGGATGGCACTGGGCATGGTCGCCGAGAACAGCGCGACCTGCTTGGTGTCCGGGGTCTCGGCCAGGATGCGCTCGACGTCCTCGGCGAAGCCCATCGTCAGCATCTCGTCGGCCTCGTCGAGGACGAGGAACTCGAGTCCCGAGATGTCGAGGGTCTTGCGGTCGAGGTGATCGATGACGCGCCCGGGCGTGCCGACGATGACCTGCGCGCCACGACGCAGACCGGCGAGCTGGACGCCGTAGGACTGCCCGCCGTAGATCGGCAGGACCTTCACCTCGGGCATGTGCGCCGAGTAGCGGCCGAAGGCCTCGGAGACCTGCAGGGCCAGTTCTCGTGTCGGCGCCAGGATCAGGGCCTGCGGCGTCCGCGCCGAGGTGTCCAGCCGGGACAGGATGGGGATGGCGAAGGCCGCGGTCTTACCGGTGCCGGTCTGCGCCAGGCCCACCACGTCGCGCCCCGACAGGAGGGTCGGGATGGTGGCCGCCTGGATCGGCGACGGCGTCTCGTAGCCGACATCGGTGACGGCGGCGCGGACCCGCGGATCGATTTCGAGGTCGTCGAACGAGCCGACAGAAGGGTCGGCCGGGGCGTCGTGCTCGCCGTGATCGGAAGTACTCATGCGGCGGAAGTCTCATTCATCGCCCTCAACTGTAGTGGCCCTCCACCAGAAAGTCGGCATCGTGCCCGTGCGAGGTCGCATCGGCCCCGTGAGCAGGGCATGAACCACGATTGTCGACCGGTGTGATGCATCCCACGAATACTGGTACTGTCAGTGCCACTCATCCGGCCATCGGCCCCGGTCACACGCATACCGATGTCCGGAATGTCCATTTGTTCTCCCGTCTCAGGAGTGCCATGCAGCAGCAGTACGCCACCCCGTCCGATCTCACGATCGACGACAAGGCGACGACCGTCGACACGATCCTGCGCTACCGCGCGGAGCGCCCAACGATGCCGCTCTTCCGCAAGCGCTCGCACAACCAATGGGTCAACGTCACCGCCAAGCACTTCACCGACGAGGTGGACGCGGTCGCCAAGGGTCTCATCGCCTCGGGCGTGCAGCCCGGGGACCGCGTCGCGATCCTCTGCTCCACCCGCTACGAGTGGACCGTCCTGGACTACGCGATCTGGCGCGCCGGAGCGTGCACCGTCGCGATCTACGAGACCTCCGCGCCCGACCAGGTCCAGTGGATCCTCGAGGACTCCGGCGCCACGTTGCTGTTCGTCGAGAACCACGAGCACTACACCCGCCACCTCCGGGTCGTCGACGAGACGGCGACCCTCAAGGAAACCCTGGTCATCGACGAGCACGCGCTCCCCACGGTCACCAAGCGCGGCGCGAAGATCGCCGATGCCGACCTCGACCAGCGTCATGCGAACGCGTTGTCGTCCGATGCCGCCACGCTGATCTACACCTCGGGCACCACCGGACGTCCGAAAGGTGTGCTCCTGACCCACGCGAACTTCCTGGCCGAGACCGCCGCGACCCGCGACGCGGTCGGCGCCGGCATGCGCGAGGGCAAGTCGACGCTGCTCTTCCTGCCGTTGGCACACGTCTTCGCCCGCGTCGTCGCGGTCGGTTGTGTGGAGAACGGCGTGGTCCTCGGACACACCAATGATCTGACGAACCTCGTGGCCGACCTCGGCGTGTTCAAGCCGAACTACGTGCTGTCGGTGCCCCGCGTGTTCGAGAAGGTGTACAACTCCGCCAAGCAGAAGGCCTACGACGGCGGCAAGGGGTCGATCTTCGACAAGGCCACCGACACGGCGATCGAGTACAGCAAGGCGATCGAGGCCGGCAAGGTCGGACTCGGCCTGAAGCTCCGCCACGCAGTCTTCGACAAGCTCGTCTACGGCAAGCTGCGCGACGCCCTGGGTGGCCAGTGTGAGGGCGCGATCTCCGGTGGCGCCCCGCTCGGTGCGCGCCTCGGTCACTTCTTCCGCGGCGTGGGCATCCCGGTGTACGAGGGCTACGGACTGTCGGAGACCACGGCTGCGGTGACCGCCAACAACGAGGACAACCAGAAGGTCGGCTCGGTCGGCCGACCGATCCCGGGCGTCACCGTCGCCATCGCCGAGGACGGCGAGGTCCTGCTCAAGGGACCGGTCGTGTTCGGCGGGTACTGGAAGAACCAGGCCGCCACCGACGACGCCATCCGCGACGGCTGGTTCCACACCGGAGACATCGGCACACTCGACGACGGATACCTGTTCATCACGGGCCGCAAGAAGGAACTCATCGTCACCGCCGGCGGCAAGAACGTCTCCCCGGCCCAGCTCGAGGACACCATCCGGGCGCACCCGCTGGTGAGCCAGTGCCTCGTCGTCGGCGACAACAAGCCGTTCATCGCGGCGCTCATCACCATCGATGCCGAGGCCGTGCCCGGCTGGCTGGACCGTCACGGGCTGCCCGCCGACACCCCGATCTCGGGCCTGGTCGAGAACGCCGACCTCAAGGCGGAGATCGACGCCGCGGTGAAGGAGGCGAACACCAAGGTCTCCAACGCCGAGGCGATCAAGAAGTTCTCCATCCTCGACACCGACTTCACCATCGACACCGGTGAGCTCACCCCGACGATGAAGCTCAAGCGCAACGTGATCCACGACGCGCACAAGGAAGCGATCGCCGACCTCTACACCTGAGCAGAACTCATCACGACTCGCCGCGGCCCGGGATGCCCCCGGGCCGCGGTGCTGTCTATCGTGCAAGTCAATGAAACGAGACCTGGCCATCGACGCCACCCGTGGGGTGGCGATCTGGAGCATGATCACTGCGCATTTCGCGCATGAATCGACGCTGGCCACTCCGACTCACGCCTATCCCTACGTCGACGGCATGTCCGCGTTCGTGATGCTGTCGGGAATCGTCCTCGGCCTCGTCTACCAACGGTGGGTCACGCGTCACGGCCTCGCCTTCGCCTACAAGCGACTGGCCAAGCGGATCATCGTGCTCTATCTGTGCCAGCTGGCCATCGCGCTCGTCGCGGTCGCGGCCGCCCTGGCCGGCCACCGCTGGCTGACGCTCCTGCTGCCGGTCGACGGCTGGGGCGACGGCATCTGGCTCGCGCTGACGATGCAGTACCTGCCGAGCGGCGGCAACATCCTGCTGCTCTACATGGTTCTGCTGATCTCCGCGTTCGGACTCTTTCCGCTGTTGCGCCGGGGCTGGTGGGTCTGGGTTCTCGGCGCCTCGCTGGGTCTCTACGTGTTCTCGCTGATCTACTCCCCCGGGTGGTTCTACCTGAGCGCCTATCAGGCCGCCCCGCACATCCAGAACGTCGCCGGCTGGCAGATCATGTTCGTCCCCGCCCTGGTCATCGGCTGGAACTGGTCGCGCTGGCGGGTGCCGGAGTTCGTCGACCGGTGGCTCGTCGCGATCGTCGCCGTCGCCCTCGCGGTGGCGTTGTTCTTCCACTTCGGAATCGACTACGGCCCCTGGGCGCACCTCGAGCCGTACGTCGCCGACAAGCTCGACTTCCGTCCGGCGCGGGCGATCGGCGCGTATCTCGCGATCCCGGCCGTCTACGGGCTTTTCCGGCTATTACTCAAGTGGTGGCATCACGACTGGCTGCGTCCACTCGTCATGACCGGGACCCGCAGCCTCGACTCCTATGTCATCCAGGCCGTCGCTCTCGTCGTGGTCCCCATCCACATCGCGCACCGCCCGTGGGACACGGTCACGATGGACGCCGTCGCGCTGCTGGTGTTCGCCACCTGCTGGGGCTGGGCCGAGTTCCGCTACTTCGCCCACGTCGACAAACTGCACAAGCTCCCGGTTCGGGCGGTTCGCCTGATACGTCCGCACCGACCCGAGATCACCCCGGGACCCGGGCCCGGCGTACCCACCCCGGAGACGTCGGACGCCGGCCGGGGAGCCGGACCGCTCGTCGACGACCAATCGGAGGCGGACCGGACCAGACCGAGTCGAACCGGGGCACGTACCGAGGAACCGATGGGAGTGCATCCGTGACGGGTGAGATGACACGCAGTGTGCATGCCGGGAACGACTCGTCGGGCCCATCGGTGCGGACTCCCATCACGATGGCGAACTCGTATCACCTGCCGCCCGAACCCGAGACGATGAGCTGGTCGGGCACCGAGCAGCTGTTCTACACGCGCAACACCGGCGCCAACCAGGTTGCGTTGCAGGACAAGCTGGCCGCACTCGAAGAAGCCGACGACGCCGTCGTCCTCGCCTCGGGGGTGGCCGCCCTCCACGCCGTGTTCTTCACCTTCCTGTCCGCAGGTGACCACGTCGTCGTATCCGACACGACGTACGAGGCCACCTGGAAACTGTGGTCGGATCTGCTGCCGCGGAAGTACGGGATCGAGGCCACCTTCGTCGATGTCGGGGATCTCGACGCGACCCGCGCCGCCCTGCGCCCCGGAACCCGCATGCTGATCGCCGAGACGATCGCCAACCCGACGACCAAGGTCGCCGACATCGGCGCTCTCGCGCAGATCGCCTCCGACGCCGGCGCGCTGCTGCTCGTCGATTCGACCTTCACCCCACCCGTGCTGTACCGCCCGCTCGCCGACGGCGCCGACCTGGTCGTGCACTCGCTGACCAAGTACATCAACGGCCACGGCGACGCGATGGGTGGTGCCGTGCTCGGCCGGCCGGAACTGATCTCACAGATCCGGGAGCAGGCGATGGTCGACGTCGGCGGCGTGATCTCGCCCTTCAATGCGTGGTTGATCGCCCGCGGCGCGATCACCCTGCCGCTGCGGTTCGCTCAGCACCAACGCAACGCCGAGCGGGTCGCCGCCTTCCTCGACGAGGACCCGCGTATCGCCTATGTGCGCTACCCGGGACTGGCGTCGCACCCCGAACACGACCTCGCGGCACGACAATTCGGCGGTCGCGGCTTCGGGGGCATGATGGCGTTCGCGGTCCGCGGCGATCCGGCCACCCAGAACCGCTTCGTCTCGGCGCTGACGACGATCACCTCGGCGGTGTCACTGGGTCACGACGAGTCGCTCATCGTGCATGTCGGTGCCGACGGGCCGCGGGTCGCCGCCTACCCCCAACCGTTCCGCGAGTGGGGACACTTGCGGTTCTCGGTGGGACTCGAGGATGCCGACGATCTCGTCGCCGACCTCGCCGCGGCACTGGACGCGACCTTCCCGGTTCGTTGAGCCTCCGCCGCAACCACTCTCAGGTCGCCTCGTAGAGAATCCCCCGGCCGATCGCTTCGCGGACCACGGGCAGCGCGGCCTCGGCGAGAGCATCGGCGTCGACGCCGTGGAAGTCGGCGAGGAGTTCGAGCAGGACGCCCAGCGGAACCTGTCCCCGACAGCCGGCGAGCAGCGCGCGCGAGATCTCGTCGACGCCCATCACGGCGCCGGGCCCGCCGGGCCGCCGGACAGCCGCCGATACCTGTTGCCAGCCCTCGTCACCCGGCAGCGAGTGTTCCTCGAGCATGACCGGCGCCACCGACAGACGCCGCGCGAGCAGTTGTTCGTCGGAGGTCTCACGCAGGTAGCGACGTCGCGCCAGGAACGCCTGCGCCTCGTATCCGGTCAGCTCTTCGCCTGCGCCGGTGATCTCCTCGATCACGACGTCGGGGTCGCGGTCTTCTCCCTCCAGCGGGGCCCGGGCGGTGATCGACCCCATCCCGATGGCGACGATGCCGTGGGCGTCGAACCACTCGAGCCACTCCGATCCTCGTCGCGCGGCGGTCGATTCGTCCTCACCGGCATCGGACAGCCACAGGGAGACGTAGCTGATCGGGTCGGCGACCTCCCGCTGCACGACCCACGCATCGAGTCCGGTGCCGGCGAGCCACGAACCGACCCTCTCCTGCCACGCTTCGCCGTCGCGGATCACCCAGTTGGCAAGGATCTGGGCGGTACCACCGGGATTCAGATGCGCGGGCAGGTCGCGGACGAGTTGCTCGCACAGTCCGTCCCCGACGACGCCGGAGTCGCGGTAGATGTAGTCCTGTCCACCCGCGCCGACGACGAACGGCGGATTGGACACTATGAGGTCGAATCGTTCCCCGGCGACGGGTTCGAACATGCTTCCCGCGCGCAGATCCCACGACATCCCGTTGAGGCGGGCGGTCGCGGCGGCCAGCGCCAGCGCCCGCTCGTTGGTGTCGGTGGCCACGATCTGCTCACAGTGGGCGTCGAGATGCAGTGCCTGGATGCCGCATCCGGTACCGATGTCGAGCGCGCGGCGGACGGGTTCGCGGATGACGGCGCGGGCCAGCGAGATCGACGCGCCGCCGATGCCCAGGACATGGTCGCGAGCAACGGGTCCGGGCCTCATCGCGGCGTCCTGATCGGCGACGACGAGGTAGTCGCGGGTGTCGTCGGCGTGCGGGCGGATGTCCAGGCGGGCGCGGAGCCGCGAACCGTCGACCCGTGCCAGCACGCCCTGGGCGACCAGCACGTCCGTCCCGGACGTCGGAAAAGCCGCGGCGACCGCGTCGTCGGGTTCGTCCGAACCCAGCAGGAACAGTCGGACGAGAGTGGCGAGCCGACCGTGCTCGCCGGTGACGTCGCAGGTCACGGCGAGGGCCGGCCACCAGACGCCCCGGACAAGTGCCTCGTGGGCGTCGGTGCCGAGCAGGTCGGTGACGCCGTCGTTCGTGTATCCCGCCGACCGCAGATCGGCACCGAGCGCCGCGACCACGGTGTCGACGGTCAGCGGATGACCGGTCGCGTCGTCGGCGAGTGGCTGGGGTCGTCCCTGATCCGCGGTCACGATCGCCAAGGCTACCGACGAGGCGGCCGCCCGTGGCCGGACGGGTTCAGCACGACGCGAGGACCCGTCGCATGGCGTCGCGTTCGGCTGGGGTCACCCACAGTCCGTAGGACTTCTTGACCTCGATCTGCCGGCCGACGTAGGTACATCGGTACGCTTTGTTCGGCGGGAGCCAGGTGGCGGCGTCGCCGTCGCTCTTCTGCTGGTTCACAGTCCCGGAGACGGCCTGCAGATTTCTCGGATCGTTCGCGAACGCGATGCGCTTGCCCGCAGCCCATGAGGCAGCACCTTTCTGCCAGGCGTCCGACAGTGCGACGACGTGGTCGACCTGCACGAGCGCCGACGTCTCCTGTCCCCGCGTGAACGGGATCGTCGTACCGGTGTACGGGTCGGCCAGCGTGCCGGCGAGGACTCGACAACCGTCGGCGTGGAACGTGATCCCGGTGAGGTCTCGCCGCAGGATGTCCTCCCGGGTCCGGCAACCGTTGCGGCCGAATTGCACGTCGACCGCGTCGTCCCAGGCCCTGCCGAACCGGGTCCGCGCATAACCGGTCTTGAGCGCGCGACCCTTCACGTCAAGCGAGGCGAGGTCGGTCAGCGCACGATCGGCGGCGGGAGCCGAGGTCTGGGGTTGCGGTGACGGTGACGCAGACGAACCGATGGCGGGAGAAGTCGGTGCGGGTGGTCCCGATCCGGGCGCGGTGTCGATACCCGTCCCGGTCACGAACAGAGCGCTCGCCCCCACGGCGACCGACACTGCGGCGATCACCACCGACAACCATGCCGCTCGACGTCTCACCTCGGAATCGTTGCACGACGCACCGACAGTGCCGCCGGTCACCCGGTGCGCGGACATCCGCCGCGCACCTTAAGATTCGTTCGACTAACTTCCCCTTCGCGGACTGCACTGGTCGCGCACGACGCCGCGGTGGCGCACGGGCGTCGCTGTCGCCGGGGTACCAGACGACTATTCGGGTAGTGGGTGCATGAGTTCAGGTCGGGGCAATGCAGCACGGCGGGTACAGCCATGGGTTCTGCGGATCGTTGCCGTGTTCACGTTGACGATGTCGTTGCCCACCCTCGCCGGCGGGACGAGCACGGCCGCGATCCTCGGCAGCACGGCACCGTTCTCCGTGTCGCCGTTGCGCGCGACGCCGGTCCACGAGCTGACTCCGACAGTCGACCCGGAAACCGAGACCTATCGGGAACGGCTCGAGCGCATCGACAGCCTGACCCGCCCGCTGCTGCCGACGCCGAAGTCGCTCGACGGTGCCGAAACACGCTGCGCAAGCGGTGATTTCACAACCCTGTCCGTGGTGTACGACTCGATCTTCGAGTCGGTCTACGACGTCTTGCCGCCCTCCTTGCGGGCGTCGGCGCGCGCCAGCCGCATTGCGGCACACCGTGACATGAGCCGGTTGCACATCTCGACCCTCGCCGTGACCGAGCATCCGCTGACCCTCGGCGCCGACGACGACGATCCCGCACTCGACTACCGCGACCCCATCTCGCAGCTTCTCGTCTCTAACCTCCTCAAGATCCGCGACGGCAGACACGCCGAGGCGATCCCGCTCGGGAACATCACCGTCATCCAGGCCGTGGAAACGGTGTGGCTGTACATGTTCACCACCGTCCTGATCCCCGCACGGCTCCTCGTCGGGTCGGCACCCGACCTCGGCAGCCCGTTCGCCGGCACCGACGCCGACGGCCTGGCACAGTTCGTCACCTACAACTGGCTGATCTCCGCCTTCGTCTTCTCGGCCGAATTCGCCGTGAAGGCCCTCCTGCGCGCCACCGCGAAGACCGTTCTCGACCAGTGCGTCGCACGTGTGACCGAGGAGCAGCGCGCCCAGGCCGGGCGTCCGAGTGACACCGTCCGCTTCGACATCCCGATTCCGCCGATGGTGGCCGAGATCGCCGACCACCTAGCGCTGGCCGATGTCGAGACCTGCACGCCGATCGGCTCTCTCACGCTCGGCCGGCTGGTGCGGTACGTGTCCGAGCAGGCACAGGAGAACAACCCCGCCGATGCGCCGCGGATCCGCGCCGAGACCACCCGGATCCTCGGCGTCATGCGCGGAATCCGCATCCACCACAACCTGATCCCGCTCGACCCGGCAGAAGAACGATCGGTCGGCGAACTGGGCGCGTCATTGTTCGGCTCGCTGATTCCGGTCTTCGGCGGCGCCCCGCTCGACATACTTCTGGGCATCGGACACAACCTCGGCCATGGGGCGGACCCCTGGGAGACCGTCTCCCTCGACGAGCTCACGGTCAGCAAGCCGATCACCGCGGCGCATTACGCCTACAAGCTCGCGCTGCACCTGATCCGCGAGGTCGGCAACGTCATCGAGCCGTCGATCCTCGGTGACAGCCCGCTGCGTCCGACCCGACTGCTCGTGACCGTCCTGGGACTCCCGATGACCTACGGGCTGGTGACCGCGCATCACGTGATCCGGTCGATGTGTCTGCGTGTCGACGACACCTCCGGGAGCGGCTTGGGCGCCGAGGCGAATCGGCGGATGGCGACCGACTCCACCCCCCGTGCCAGTACAACTCGCAATCGCGAATCCCCTCGACCGTCGGCGTCGAGAAGATCAGAACGGCCGCGCGCGACAAGCTCCATTCCGCACCCCGAGCCGCCCCGATTCGGCATTCCCGGCCCGAATTGACGCATTCGATCCGCATTCGGCGGACTCATCTCGCGGCTATTCGACGTGAGTCCCGACACCAGGAATGCGGACGTCCATGATTCCGGCGAGTTGATCGACTACCGTGAACACCGTGTCGAAAATTCAGACGGTGACCTTTGTCGACGACCTTGACGGTCGCGAGCTCGATCCCCAAGACGCGCAAACGGTTTCGTGGTCATGGCTCGGAGTCGACTACGAACTCGACGTGTCCTCCGCCAATCTCGACAAGATCGAACAGGGAAAGGTGACCGTCGCGAAATTACTCAAGGCCTCGACTCGGGTCGGCGGCCGACGGCGGTCGCCATCAGCACGGACGAAGACGAATTCCGGCGGCAGTGGCCCGTCGGTGAATGCCTCCATTCGCGAATGGGCAGCCGACAACGGTTACGAGGTGTCGGCCCGCGGCCGCATTCCGAACGACGTCGTCGAGGCATACAACGCCGCGCACTGATAGAGGTACCTTCAACCTGATCGCCAGGACCCGCGAGGCGCCTGGCGATCGACGTCTTGTCACCGCACCAGCGCCATGCGGTTCACTATCGCAACCTAAATCTTTGTTACTGTGGGAGTTGCGTACGTGACACGGGACTGCGAGGGGGCGACTGATGAGCAAGGCTGACGACAGCGACACCATCGACGACCATGCCGGCGACGGCGGTGGGCCTGTCGCGAAAATCTCCGCGCGCGTACGTGTCACCCTCGACGACGGGTCGGTCCGCGAGGGCGAGATCGTCGACGACTTCGCCGACCTCGCACCCGATGACACCGCCGTCGAGGCCCGAATCGACAACGACCACGTGGCCCGGCTGCGGAGGTGGGCCATATCCACCGATGATCACGACATCGTCTTCGCCGATGACAATGCTGTCGAGGTCATTCCGGCATAGCCGAGGCTCACAGAGGTGCGAGCCTGATCATCTGACGGTCCGACGAGAAGATCCACCCGTCACCGTAGGACTCGAGCGCTCGGCCCGTTGCGAACTTCTCCGGGTCGGCATCGATGGCGAGGAACGGCGCGGTCCACGCGACCTTGCCGGTGGTCACGTCGACAGCCGTCAGTGCGACGCCATCACTGCCGGTCAGCAATCGATCGCGGTACGCGTCTGGAGTCACGGTGGCGTTCGTGTACTCGCCCCACACGTTGTGCCACAAGCGTTTGCCTGTCTGAAGGTCGATGCCACTCTCGCTGCCGCTGTTGCTGTCGAGGAGGTATGCAACGCCGTCGACGACCGCTGTCACCGTTCCCGTTGCGTTGGTGTCACCCGATACAAGATCGCTGTTGGTCCACAGGCGCTCGCCGGTCTCGCGATCGTAGGCGGAGTCGCCGAGTAAGACCGGGTCGGCGGTGGTCACGGACTCCAAGCCCGGTCGTTGCACGGCGGGGTGTGAGTTGGACACGATCACCTTCCCGTCCGGACCTCTCAGCAACTGCTCGGACGCACGACCGGCGGACTCGCAACCGGTGTCGGCGTGGACGAGAAACCCGCCCGCCAGCAGCGACGAGGTTCCGACGCATTGTGTGCGGTTGCTCCACAACTCGGCGCCCGAGTCGGCATCGAATTGGGCGACGTCGCCTCCGGTGCGGATCAGACCGACCCCGTCGATCACGGTGAGGGCCTCACTGCTGTAAACCTCTTCGTAGGATGCGCCGAGGTCGAACTGGCGGGTCCAGTGGGCGGACACATCGTCGAAGGTGCCCGAGTGGACTCGCACGTCGTCTTCTTCGACGCTGCCCTCGGCGACGTACAGGGCGTCCGGCGTGGTTGTGATGGCGAAGATGCTCTCGGCCACCGTGCGCCGTACCGACTTCCCCGAATCGACGTCGTAGGTGACGAGTTCGTACTCCTTGCGCAGTGCGTGGCAGTAGATCTTGCCGTGGAGCGGGACCTCACTGCAGCTGACGAGGTCGTGAGCCGGAGCCTGCCAGCGCACCCCTCCGGTTCTGGCGTCGATGCCGACCATCACGGGATCACCGAGAGTTGTTCCCTCATTGGGGGTTCCGACGACGGTGACGAGTGTGTCACCGGACCGGATGATCCCGGGCTCGCCGGCCGTGAAGGCAGTGCCCTCGCGCGGATCGGCGAACGCGGCGAACGGACGACCGAGGTCGTCGGCGGGATCGAGGGCCCAGGCGACACCTGGCGTATTCGCAGTGGTCCCGGTGATCTTCTTGACCGATGTCGGAGCACGATCCCACCACACCACCGTCGCCGCGGAGACGGTCACGACCGCGACCACCGCAGCGACAACCAGAGCCCGAGTACTTCGGTCCCGCATCTGTCAGAGTTCCAATCCTGGTGTCACAGCGATGTTCTCGAGCTCCTGAATCGACATCGGCTCGCTCGGCGAGGCCGCCGTGGAACTGACCGAGATCCGCGTGCCCGTCGGGCGGGTCACGACCACGGAATGGGTCGTCCGCCGAATGGGTTTCCGCGGGTCGGTCGTCGACGAACCCGATTGCCAGGTGACATCTGTCTGCACCACGGTCCCGTCGGCAAGTGTGCGAGTCTTCTTCTGACTGCCGCGGCCCGGAACCGGGCGTTCTCCAGCTGGGACCGGCTGACCACCGACGATCGTGACATAGATCCCCACATCACCTCCGAGATCCTCGACACCGGTGCACAGCATGCCTTGTGCGGACCGGCCGGCCGGCACCATCGGAGGCAACCGTGCGCCGCCCAGATCGACGGTGGCGAGTATCTCGTCGAGTTCGCGTGCTCGCTCACGTGTCACGGGTGGCCCCTCGTAGGACTCGAACCCAGTGACACAGTCTTCCATCGGCACCGGTGTACCCGGGGCGACCGGAGTGCTGACGCGTAGCCCCGGATCGACGACGATCCGCATCAGGTCGTCGATCGTCAACGGAACCGAGCCGCTGTTGTCCCGCTGGTTCGTACCGGTTGCGTCACTGGCCCACGCGGTGACCCATGATCCGTCCGGCACGTACGCGCGTGCCGTTCGGCTCAGGGCGCGGACTCCGTCCACTTCCTGCCAGGTGTCGTGGACGTCGACCACCACCCCGTCGGGCAGCGTGCGACGCTGGTCGAGTTGACCAGCGACACATGCCGGAACCGCGTCCGACGAGCGCTGGACTTGGACGGACACAGTGCCCCTGACGTCACCACTGACCACTTCTCCCGAGGCGACGGTAGATCCTCGGGGCTCAGGGTCCGGGTCACCGAGAGAGGTGATCGGCTGAAAGATCAGCGGTTGGCTGGGGCCCGCGAAGGCGATCTCGGCGCGGGCCGGGAGCGCTGCTGCGAGCGCGGCGGACATCGCGGTTGCTTTCGGCCCGCTGAACCACGGGAAGTCCGGATTGTCGTACGAAGGATTCCCCATCCCGGTAAACGTCGTGTAGCCAGACGCGTCGGGAACTTCGACGACGTCGCATCCGGGGATGGGCGCGTTCTGGTCAAACGGCTCACTGACCACATCCGGCGTCTCAGGTGCGGCGGTGTCGGTCGGCTGGGACTCAGACGACGGGGGCAGTGCGGTCGTGAGTTCGGGATCGGGTGACGGAAGCACGAGGCCGACAACCACAAACGCGAGAGCGACGACCGACACCAGTACCAACGCGTAAGTCCAGACCCGCTTCGATGGCGACGAACTCGTGTCGTCCACCATGTGCGCGCCCCGCTTTCGCCGACGGTCGCCGTCTCGCCGGGCGGCGCCGAACAAGTACAGAGTGCGCGAGGGGGGACTTGAACCCCCACGTCCTTAGACACTGGAACCTAAATCCAGCGCGTCTGCCAATTCCGCCACTCGCGCGTGGGCGTGACGCCGGCCGAGGCGGCGAGTCACGCAGTGTAACGGCGACCACCCTACCGGCCGCGTTCTGATCACCGCAGGCCAGGTACCGTCGTAGGCATGTCCCCCACCCGTCGCCGCACCCACCGGCCCGCGCTCACGGTCCTGGCCGTCTCGGCCGCCGTGGTGTGTCTGGCGCTCGCGTGGTGGCAATGGTCACGGTACGAGTCCGCCTCCGGTTCCGGTCTCAATCTCGGCTATGCCCTTCAGTGGCCGGCGTTCGCGGCGGCCGTGATCTACGCCTACCGGCGTTTCGTCATCCTGGAGAGCGATCCCGACGAAGCTCGCAAGGTCGGTTCCGGTGACTCGATCGCCGAGATTCCCGAGGGGATTCTCCCCGAGCGCCCGACGACGCCCAGTGCGTCCTCGCTGACGTCGTCGGACCGCGCGAACGACACTGCTCTCGTCGAGTACAACCGCTATCTGGCCGAACTCCGCGCCGCCGACGAACACTCGGCGGACGCCCGATCCGCTCCCTCATCGAAAGGCCCGCAGTGACCGAGACCGAATCCACCACCCCCGCCCTCGCCGCCCCGGTGGAGAAGGTCCGCGGTGCGTTGTTGCGGTATCGCGTCCTGGCCTGGATCACCGGCGTGTGGCTGTTGCTGCTCGTCGTCGAACTCGTCCTGACGTACGGCTTCGACAACCACGCACTGGACTTCGTGCCGTTCGTGCACGGGTGGGTGTACTTCGTCTACCTCATCATGGCGATCGACCTGGCGATCAAGGTCCGCTGGAGTGCGGGCAAGACCATCATCACGGCGATCGCCGGCACGATTCCCTTCTTGTCGTTCTGGTTCGAGCACAAGCGCACCCAGGAAGTGAAGGCGCAGTTCAACCTCTGATCTCCTCGCGCTGGACGTCTGTTCACCCGGGTCCGGCTGACTGGACCCCGTGCGGATCGTCCAGCTCGCGAACTTCTACGGCGGACGCTCCGGCGGTCTGCGCACCGCGGTGGACCGCTGGGGTGCCGGCTACGTCGAAGCAGGTCACGACGTCGTCCTGATCGTTCCGGGGGCCGACTCCGGCGAAGAGGTACTGGCCTCGGGCGTCACCCGGATCACCGTTGCCGCACCACGCATCCCGGCGTCGGGCGGTTACCGCCTGGCCTCGGCCCGACGCGTCGCCGACGTACTCCGCCATCTTCGTCCCGACGCCCTCGAAGTGTCCGACCGCCTGACGCTCCGCGGCTTCGGCCGATGGGCGCGCTCTCGGGACGTCCATTCGACGATGGTCTCCCACGAGCGTCTCGACCGGCTGCTCGGCCAGATCACGCCCGGCCCGACGGCACGCGCGCTCGCCGACCGCGCCAACGCGGCCACCGCCCGGGACTACGACACCGTCGTCTGCACCACCGACTTCGCCGCCGCCGAGTTCGACCGCGTCGCGGCGACCAACGTCGTACGCGCCCCACTGGGTGTCGACCTCGACATCTTCGACCCGCGACACCTCGACCCGGACTTGGGCGCGCGGTGGTCCGACGGCACCCGAGCTCTCATCGCCCACTGTGGACGCCTCTCGGTGGAGAAGCGTGCCGACCGCAGCATCGCCGCGCTGAACAGGCTCCACCGCTCAGGGACGCCCGCGCACCTGGTGATCGCGGGCGACGGGCCGATGCGAGCGCCGCTGCAGCATCTGGCGCGTGGACTCCCGGTGACATTTCTGGGTCACCTCTCGGACCGGAAGCAGGTCGCCGCACTCCTTGCCAGTGCCGACCTCTCCCTCTCCCCCGGACCGCACGAGACGTTCTGCCTGTCCGCACTGGAGTCGCTGGCCGCCGGTACACCGGTCATCGGTTCGCGATCGTCGGCCGTCGCGAGCCTCGTCGACGACACGTGCGGGGCGGCTGCCGAGGACTCCGGGTCGGGCTTCGCGAGTGCGATCCGACAGGTGCTCAGTCTGCCTCGCGTCGATCGCGAACGCGCGGCCCGGCACCGGGCCACCCAGTACCGCTGGCCCGACTCGGTCGCGCGGATGCTGGGTGTGCACGCGGGGAGCTGAATGCCCTCTGCCGCAACCGTGCACAGCGGATGAAATTCGACGCACGGTCGACGAATTACGACGCACAGTCGACGAGATCGAGCGCACAGTCGACGGAGCGGGTGCGTCCACCATCCCCTCCGCATCGGCCTGCTCTTGAAACTGTACCGTCTGGACGGTATAATAAGTCTCAGACGGGACAGATCAGAAGGAGGCCGAGATGGCACGTACGTCCGGGCGCACCGCAGCCGACACGCGACGGCTGATCCTCGACGCCGCCGCTCGTCTCATCGCGCGGCACGGTACCGCCGTGTCCGTCTCCGAGATCGCCGCCGCGGCGGGGGTGTCCAAAGGTGGACTGCTGTATCACTTCCCCGCCAAGGAGGGCCTTCTCGAAGAACTCGCGGCCGACCTGATGGCTCAGTTCAGGTCCGACGTCGACCGGGTCGCCGGCCAGGAGGACGACGCACCGGGACGGCTCACCAGGGCCTACATCCGGGTGAGCTTCGCCGACGCCAGGGACTCGGCCGGACTTCGTGATCAGATCGCCCTGGCGGCGAGCCTGATGTACGAACCAGGTCCCGCCGAGCTCGCTCAGCGAGACGCCGACCACTGGCGGGCCGCCTTGTCCGACGACGGCCTCGACCCCGCGATCACGAGACTGATCATCGCGGCCGCCGACGGCTCGAACACCGCCCCTCTCTGGGGCGCGGTCCTCGACGACACCGACCGCGCCGCGCTCGAAGCAGACCTCCTCGCCCTCACCTACGGCGCGGGGACGTTGTCACCCACCTCATCAGCCACACTCCACGACACACCCGCAAAGAAGGGATCATGACCGACATCACCTATCGCCCATACCGTTCCACCGACGCCGAGGACGTCAAGAAGATCATCGACGAGGCGTTCTACATCCACCGATACGTCCACGGTCGGCGCGTTCTCGACAGCGCGCTCGAGATCTATCTCCGCGAGCAGTTGGTGGCGAGCACCTGGAGTCGCGTCGCGGAGAAGGACGGCCACGTGGTCGGGATCATTCTCGGGCGAGTCGACGGCGAGCCGCACCTCGGCGAGCGGACGAAGAACCGCGCGCTTCTGTGGGCGCACACCGCGCGAGCCGCGTTGCTCGGTCTGCCCCAACGGAAGGCCCTACGTGCCCTCTTCGCCTTCGAAGCCGTGGCGCATCGGCTGGGCGCGCAGACCGGCGAGTCGCTCGACGATGAACTCACCCTGTTCGCCGTCGCCTCCTCGACGCGCGGGCACGGCGTCGGAGCGACGCTCTACCGTGCGTTCCTGGACCATCTGCGAGACCGTGGTCGGTCGGACTTCCACCTGTACACCGACTCGCTGTGCACGTTCGGATTCTATGAGCGGCAGGGGATGTCGCGGGTCGCAGCCGACGACATGGACATCCTGCTCGACGGCGAGCCACACACCTTGGGGGTCTACCTCTACACGGGCACCGCGAGCTGACCGCGGACCGGGACCGACCCGAACGGAGTCACCCCGCGAGTGCTAGCAGCGCCGGCACCAACTGCGCCAGCGCTTTTCCGCGGTGACTGAGACCGTCCTTCTCCCTCGGCGACAGCTCCGCCGCCGACCGGCCGTCGGCGATCTCGTCGTCGGGAGCGAACAGCGGGTCGTACCCGAAGCCGTGCGGCCCGCGTTCCTCCCGCAGGACTCGACCGCGCCACTCGCCGCGCACCACCGTCTCGGTCCCGTCGGGCAACACCAGTGCGCAGGCCGACACGAACGCCGCGCCACGGCGTTCGGCCGGGGTGTCCGACAATTGGGCGAGCAGGAGCGCGTTGTTCGCGGCGTCATCGCCGTGCCGGCCGGACCAGCGCGCCGACAGCACCCCGGGCATGCCGTTCAGGGCATCGACCGCGATGCCGGAATCGTCAGCGAGACAAGGAATTCCGATGGCCTTCGCGCCGGCGCGGGCCTTGATCAGCGCATTGTCCTCGAAGGTGGCGCCCGTTTCGGGTTCCTCCGGGTAGTCGGGTACGGCGTCGAGACCGACGACCTCGACCCCCGTGATGCCCGCGGCATCGACGACGCGCTGGAGTTCGGCGAGCTTCTTGGCGTTGCGGCTCGCGAGCAGGACCGAGGACATCACGCCCGCCCGGGGAGTTCGCCCGGGTACGGTTCGGCCAGTACCGCGCGCTGCGCATCGAACAACTTCTCGGTGCCGATGGCGGCCACGTCGAGCAGCGCGTCGAGCGTCGAGCGCGGGAACGTCGCCCCCTCGCCGGTGCCCTGCACCTCGACGAGGGTGCCGGCGTCGGTGGCCACGACATTCATGTCGACCTCGGCCCGCGAATCCTCCTCGTAGGGAAGGTCGAGCCGGACGCGGCCGTCGACGACACCGACGCTCACCGCGGCGATCGCGCACGAAAGAGGTTGCGGGTCAGACAGTTTGCCCGCCGCACGAAGATAGGTGACCGCATCTGCCAGCGCGACGTAGGCGCCGGTGATGGCCGCGGTTCGGGTACCGCCGTCGGCCTGCAGGACATCACAGTCGACGGCGATGGTGTTCTCGCCCAACGAGCCGAGGTCGATACACGCGCGCAGCGATCGACCGACCAGTCGGCTGATCTCGTGCGTACGCCCGCCGACCCGACCCTTGACCGACTCACGCGACGACCGGTCGTGCGTGGCGGCGGGGAGCATCGCGTACTCCGCGGTCAGCCACCCGAGCCCGGAACCACGACGCCACGGCGGCACCCCGTCGGTGACGCTCGCGGTGCACATCACGCGGGTCTTGCCGAACTCCACCAGGACCGAACCCGCCGGGTGGCTGGTGAAACCGCGGGTGAACGTGATGGGACGGAGTTCGTCGTCGGCTCTGCCGTCAGCTCGTGTGGTCACGGGTCTCACTGTAACGACCGAGGCGAACCCGTCTCCTAGGTGAGGTCGAAGACCTGTCCCTGGCTGACGAGCTCGGTCGGTCCGGAGAACGTACTGCGGGCCTCGGCGAGGATCTCCGCCGAATCCGACCACGGCGCGACGTGTGTGAGCGCGAGCGCACGGACGTTGGCCTTGGTCGCGGCCTCCCCCGCCTCGATCCCCGACATGTGCAGGTCCGGCGGGCGTTCGGAGGGTGCGTGCGTCCAGGACGCCTCGCACAGGAACAGGTCCGCGTCGGCCGCGAGATCGATCAGTTCGTCACACGGTGCGGTGTCCCCGCTGTAGGCGACGACCTGTCCCTCGGGGCCGGTGATCCGCAATCCGAACGTGTCGGGCGGGTGGTTGACGTTCATCGCCCGGATCCGCATCCCGCCCAGCGTGACCTCCTGGTCGTCGCTCCACTCGTGGACGTCGAAGGTGTCGGTGATGTCGTCGAGCTGTCCGGGGAACTCCGACGACCCGTAGCCGATCCGCATGGCGGTGCCGTGCGGGCCGTACAGCGGTGCGCGCTGCCTGGCCGGCTCCGGGGCGTATCGGCGCCAGACGAGCATCGCGGGCAGGTCGAGACAGTGATCGGCGTGGAGGTGACTGAGGACGACGGCGACGTCGTTGGGATCGGTGACCCGCTGCAGTTCGCCGAACACACCCGGGCCGCAGTCCACCAGGACCGGTTGTTCACCGGGGACGGAGAGCAGATAGCCCGAGCACGCTGCTCCCGGCCCGCCCACACTGCCCGAACACCCGAGGACCGTGAGACGCATAGGCCCCACTGTGCCACGATTTCGCACCCGGGCGTCGGCATACGGGTCACAACTGCGCGGCGAAGCGCCGGCGTCTCCTCACACGTGCTGCACGGCTCCGATGACCGGACCGAGGAATCGGTTCGAGAGCTTCGCGAAGAGGTCCGGATCCCCTGTCGCCTGGAAAACGCGGGTGGCGTCGCGGCCCGTGTGCGGATGCAGCAGGTCGGCCTCGGTGAGGACCCGGAAGAGGTCCTTCGCGGTTTCCTCGGCGCTCGACACCAAGGTCACCTCGTCGCCCATCGCGAGCTGGATCACCCCCGACAGCAACGGGTAATGCGTGCAGCCGAGGACCACGGTGTCCACCCCGGCCTGCTGCAGCGGCTCGAGGTAGCCCTGCGCGAGCCCGAGGATCTGCCGGCCGCTGGTGATCCCGCGTTCGACGAAGTCGACGAATCGTGGACACGGCACCGCGGTGATCACCGCGTCACGTGCCGCGGCGAACGAATCCTGGTACGCCCGTGAGGAGATCGTGGCCTCCGTGCCGAGCACGCCGATCCGGCCCGTTTTGGTGGCGACCACCGCGCGGCGGACCGCGGGCAGCACGACCTCGATGACCGGGATGGGCGCGTAACGCTCGCGGGCATCGCGCAGGCAGGCCGCCGACGCGGTGTTGCAGGCGATGACGATGGCCTTCACGCCGCGTTCGGCGAGATCGTCGCCGATCGCGAGGGCGTGCCGGCGGATCTCCGGGATGGTCAGCGGTCCGTACGGCCCGTTGGCCGTGTCGCCGATGTAGACGATGTCCTCGTCCGGCAGTTGATCGATGATGGCGCGCGCCACCGTCAGTCCCCCGACGCCCGAATCGAAGATCCCGATGGGTGCGTCCTGGCCGCCCGCCGCGATTATGGCGCCACCCCCGGTGTGCCGACCGCCGGTCTACGGCGGTCCCGCGCAGCCAGCGCCCACGCGGCGAACACACCGGCGATCGCGCCGAACAGGTGTGCCTGCCAGGAGATCAGCGGATCCGACGGCAAGACCCCCCAGAGGATCGACCCGTACACCAGGAACAGGACGAGCCCGCCGAGGATCTGCCACAGATCGCGGTTGAACAGCCCCCGGACGATGAGGAAGGTGAGCCAGCCGAACACGATGCCCGACGCCCCGACAGTCACCGAGTACGGCGCCGCGAACAGCCAGACCCCGACTCCCGACACCGCCCAGATGATGCCGGTGACGATGAGGAATCGCCGCGTCATGAGCACGAGGAAACACAGCACCGCGCCGGGCATCAGGTTGGCGAAGAGGTGCTGCCAGTCGCCGTGCAGCATCGGCGCCGACAGGATGCCGTCCAGTCCGTCGACCTGCCGTGGCTGGATGCCGTTCTGGTCGAGGTCGTAGCGCGTCGCCGCGTCGATCGCCTCGATGACGAACAGCACCGCGACGATGCACACCGTGATGATCGCCGAACGCAACCACAGCGGGCGCGCTCGCCGCGTGGGCTGCTGCCCGACCGGCGGGGTGTACGA
Source organism: Gordonia sp. KTR9 (assembly GCF_000143885.2). Taxonomy (NCBI): domain Bacteria; kingdom Bacillati; phylum Actinomycetota; class Actinomycetes; order Mycobacteriales; family Gordoniaceae; genus Gordonia; species Gordonia sp. KTR9. The sequence continues at coordinate 2,154,582 of NC_018581.1, read as the reverse complement.
GCTCATGGCCTAGGAGTTCCTCGGTAGCGGGGTCATGCCCAGAGCTGACCTTCGAGAGCCTGCTCCGCGTCGTCGAGACTACCTTCGTAGGCCCCGGTCGACAGATACTTCCATCCGGCGTCGGGGACGACGAACCCGATGTCGGCGCGGGTACCGGCCTTCAGCGCCCGCCTGCCGATGCCGCGGGCCGCCTGCAGGATCGCGCCGGTGGAGATCCCCGCGAAGATGCCCTCGAGTTCGATCAGTTCCCGGACCCGTGCGACCGCGTCGACGCCCGTCACCGAGAAGCGCCGGGTCAGCACCGAGTCGTCGTAGAGCTCGGGGATGAATCCCTCGTCGATGTTGCGCAGACCGTAGACCTCGTCGCCGTACCGGGGTTCGGCGGCGACGATCTCGACGTCGGGGTTGCGTTCGCGCAGGAACCGTCCGACGCCCATCAGGGTCCCGGTCGTCCCGAGGCCGGCGACGAAGTGGGTGATCTCGGGCAGGTCCTCGTACAACTCCGGTCCGGTGCCCTCGTAGTGCGCCGCGACGTTGGCCGCATTGCCGTACTGGTAGAGCATCACCCAGTCGGGGTTCTGCGCGGCGAGTTCCTTGGCCACCGCGACCGCGGTGTTCGAACCGCCCGCGGCGGGCGAGGAGATGACCTGAGCGCCGAACATGCGCAACAGCGAACGGCGTTCCTCCGAGGTGTTCTCGGGCATCACGCAGATCAGTTCGTAGCCCTTGAGTTTCGCCGCCATCGCGAGCGAGATGCCGGTGTTGCCGCTCGTCGGTTCCAGGATGGTCGAGCCCGCCCGCAGCAGGCCGTCGCGTTCGGCCTGCTCGATCATGCGCAGCGCGGGCCGGTCCTTGATGGACCCGGTGGGATTGCGGTCCTCGAGCTTGGCCCACAGCCGGACGTGCGGGCCCTCGTCGGAGTCGTCCCAGCGCGGTGAGAGCCGCTGCAGACCGATGAGCGGTGTGTTGCCGACCGAGTCGATCAGGGAGTCGTAGCGTGCCACGCTCAGCCGCCGGCGACCGCGGGCAGGATGGTCACCTCGTCACCGTCGTCGATCGGGGTGTCGAGGCCGCCGGAGAAGCGCACGTCCTCGTCGTTGACGTAGATGTTGACGAAGCGGTGCAGTTTCGCGGTGCCGTTCTCGTCGGGCGCGACGAGACGTTCCTTCAGGCCGGCGTTGCCCGATTCGAGGTCGTCGATCAGCGCGGCCAGCGTCGAACCCGACCCCTCGACACGCTTCTCCCCGCCGGTGTGGGTACGCAGGATCGTCGGGATGGATACGGTGACAGACATTCTCAGCTCCTGATCTCGATCTCTTCTTCGGTGACCGCACCGTCGACGATGCGATAGCTGCGGATCTCGGTGGCCTCCGGGTCGCGGGTGGACACCAGCACGTAGTGGGCGCCGGGCTCACCCGCATAGGAGATGTCGGTGCGGCTCGGATACGCCTCGGTGGCGGTGTGCGAGTGGTAGATGACCACGGGCTCCTCGTCGCGACGGTCCATCTCCCGCCAGACCGCGAGCTGTTCGGCCGAGTCGAAGCGGTAGAACGTGGGCGACCGCTCGGCGTTGACCATCGCGATGAAGCGCTGCGGATCGTCGGAACCCTCGGGGCCGGCGATCACCCCACAGGCCTCGTCGGGATGATCGGCGCGCGCATGCGCGACCATCGCGTCGACCAGCTTCTGCTCGATCTTGAGCATCGGTGTCCCGTTCTCCTGTTCAGCGATGTCCGCAAGGTCTCTCGCGGTTGTCCCCATTGTGGCCGATCTCCGGAACGCAACATCGGCGCCGCGACACCTATTCCGCCCCGCCTGGTCCGCCCCGACTGTTCTGCCCGACGCGAACGCGGTCAGCGGAACGCCGACGGCGCCGCCTGCGCGTAGGTGGGGATCGATGCGATCGAGTCCGCCGCGAGGACCGCGTCGACGATCGCCCGTTGGACGACGTCGGCCGCGACCCGGCACACCTCGGCGACGACCGCGACATCGGCGTGCATGCCCGCCGGCGCCGGAACAGGCGACGACGACCGGACAGCGCCGGTCGCGATGCCGAAAACGGTGTCGCCGTCCAGCGGCGAGTGCGCCGGCCGGATCGCCCGCCCGAGTCCGTCGTGTCCGGACATCGCCAGTCGCTTGGTCATCGGGGCGTCCAGGACGGCATCGGTCGCCACGACACCGATGGTCGTGTTGAGAACCGTGTGTTTCGCGGCGAGATCGGCGAGGCGGTCGAGGTCGGCGACCGACGGCCTTTGTAAACCGAGTTCGGCGAGTGCGGCCTCGCCCAGGTCCCACGGCAGCCCGGTCTGCGGGTCGATGACCGCACCGACCGGGTTCGCGACCATCAGTGCGCCGACGGTGATCCCGGCCGCTGGCCCGCTGTCGATCGTCACCGACGCCGTCCCGACCCCGCCCTTGAGTGCGCCCGCCCGGGCGCCGACACCCGCGCCCACGCATCCGACGGCGAACTCGGTGTCCGCCGCCCGGACCGCCTCCGCCCCGAAGTCCGCGTCGGGCCTGCGATCCCACGCGCCGACCGGCAGGTCGAAGATCACCGCGGCGGGGACGATCGGCACCACGTGGCCCCGATCATCGAGTGGTAGGCCGACCCCCTCGGCTTCGAGCGCCCGCATGACCCCGTCGGCGGCGGCCAGACCGTAGGCACTGCCTCCGCTCAGCACGATGGCGTGTGCGGTCTGCACGGTGTTCGACGGGTCGAGCAGGTCGGTCTCGCGCGTACCCGGACCGCCGCCGCGGACGTCCACCGCGGCGATCGCGCCGGGCGCCGACACCCGCACGACCGTCGTTCCGGTGGCCCAGCCGTGACCGTCGGGAGCCTCGGCCGAGCCGGCCACGCGCGCGTCGGCGTCGACACGATGCGCATGCCCCACCGAGATGCCGGCGATGTCGGTGATGCGGTTGCCGGCGCGGGCCGGTCGTCCGGCTGTGGTCACATCAGCGCTTCCACGAGAAGGTCCTGCATCACCGTGAGCCAGTGGTAGACGTCGAGATGAGCTGCGTGCGGGTGATCCGGCGGCAGCTGGTCGGGGGTGTCCTCGGAGATCCCGAGCATCGCGCCGAGGGCCAGCCGCACGTCGTTGAGCGCGGTGAGCCAGGCCGAGGCCTGCTCCGGGGTGAGGACGAGGTCCCCGCCACCCGCCGGGAGGGTGTCGAGCAGGATCCGGGCCGCGCCGAGCTTGGCGTCGATGATCTGCGGCTCGTGCACACTGCGCAGCGCCGAGTTCAGCTTTCCGTTGACGACCTCGGCGGAGAGCTGGTCGTCCTGGTCGGGGCGATGGAAATCCGGGAGAAGACGTCCCAGCGTGACGTCGTCGGGGGCCTCGTGGTGACCGACACGGATGCCGGTGAGCGTCGCGAGGTCGTCGCGGGGTGCGGAATCGGCCCGTTCGGTCAGCAGTTCACACATCGAGGTGACCATCGATGCGAGCAGTTCTGCCTCGTGCGCGTCGAGCTGCGATGCGATCCGCAACGTCTCGCCGCGCCCCTTGCGTTTCCAGGTGCGCACGCGTTCAGTGTGCCCGGGTCGTGCGGGAGGCGGACCGGCCGGTCACGAATCCCGCTGCATCGTGGCCCACAGACCGGCGGCGTGCAGCTTCGCGACGTCGGCCTCGACCTTCTCACGGTCGCCGGAGGACACCACGGCCCTGCCCTCGGTGTGGACCTGCATCATCAGTTCATTGGCCCGGGACTCGGAGTAGCCGAAGATCTTCTGGAAGACGAAGGTGACGTACCTCATCAGATTGACCGGGTCGTCCCACACGATCGTCATCCACGGCTTGTCGAGTCCCGGCGCGCCGTCGGCGACCTCGGGTTCGGCAACCGCCGTACCGCCGGGGGTAGCCTCGTGCGCACGAGTTTCGTCAGGCGCCATAGGGACAGGGTAAGCGATTGTGAGCATCGACAACACCGCGCTGCTGACCGATCAGTACGAACTGACGATGGTCGCGGCAGCGCTTCGCAACCCGGTTGCGCACCGCCAGTGCGCATTCGAGGTCTTCGCTCGCCGACTCCCCGACGGCCGTCGCTACGGCGTCGTTGCCGGGACCGGCCGCGTGCTCGACGAACTCGCGGCCTTCCGATTCGGCGACGAGGAGATCGCCGTCGTCGAACGATTCCTCGATTCCGACACGGTGGCCTGGCTGCGGGACTACCGCTTCTCCGGCGACATCGACGGCTATCGGGAGGGTGAACTCTACTTTCCCGGGTCGCCGATCCTCACCGTCCGCGCGACGTTCGCCGAGGCCGTCCTGCTCGAGACCCTCATCCTGTCGATCCTCAACCACGACAGTGCGATCGCCTCGGCCGCGGCTCGCATGGTCAGCGCCGCCGGGTCGCGGCCGATCATCGAGATGGGGTCACGGCGCACCCACGAGCGCGCGGCCGTCGCGAGTGCGCGCGCCGCCTACATCGCGGGCGTCGCGGCCACCTCGAACCTGGAGGCGGCGAGGCGCTTCGGCGTGCCCAGCGCCGGTACCGCCGCCCACGCGTTCACCCTCGGCTTCACCGGACCCGACGGGCCCGACGAGAAGGCCGCGTTCGCCGCGCAGATCGAGGCCCTCGGCGTCGGGACGACGCTGCTGGTCGACACCTACGACATCACCCAGGGCGTGCGCAACGCCATCGAGGTGGCCGGACCCGCCCTCGGTGCCGTGCGGATCGACTCCGGAGACCTCGGCGTGCTGGCCCGCCAGGTACGCGCACAACTCGACGACCTCGGGGCGACGGGGACGAAGATCGTGGTCTCCGGCGATCTCGACGAGTACGCGATCGCCTCACTGCGCGCCGAGCCGGTCGACACCTACGGCGTCGGGACGTCGCTCGTCACCGGTAGCGGAGCACCGACCGCGGGGATGGTCTACAAGCTCGTCGAGGTGGACGGCCTCCCGGTGGCCAAACGGGCGAGCCACAAGGAGTCGCGCGGCGGCGCCAAATCGGCCGTACGCGCCGCCCGGTCCAGCGGCACGATCGTCGAGGAGATCGTCTATCGCGCCGGTGGTACCCGCCCCGCACCGGAGAAACACCACGTGCGGGACCTGCAGATCCCCCTCGTCCGCGGCGGCACGCCCGTCGAGTCGCTGCCGTCGCTCGCCGATGCGCGCGCACATCTCGCGGCCGGGCTGGTCAGTTTGCCGTGGGAGGGTCTCGGCCTGTCCCATGGAGATCCCGCGGTCCCGACCCGCTACGAACTCGGCTGAACCGAACCGCACAGTCCCAACCCATCGACGCCGGCAATCGGCGATGGGCCCCGACGCCAGGAGGAACCGATGCCCCTCGACGACAGGAGAAACGGATGAGCGCCGAACGCAGCGACGGCACCCGGCCCGCCGACGCGCTGATCGTCGTCGACGTGCAGAACGACTTCTGCGAGGGCGGCGCCCTCGGGGTGAACGGCGGCGCCGCGGTCGCGCGGGCGGTCACGTCGATCCTCGACGAGTACCGGACCGTCGTCGCGACCCGCGACTACCACATCGACCCCGGTGACCACTTCTCCGACGACCCCGACTACGTCGACACCTGGCCGCCCCATTGCCGCGTCGGCACCGACGGTGTGGCGTTCCATCGCGAGTTCGACGCCGGCGCGGCGCACGAGATCTTCTCCAAGGGCGAATACAGCGCCGCGTACTCCGGTTTCGAGGGAGCGGCCGACGACGGGTCGACCCTCGCCGTCTGGCTACGCGAGCGGAAGGTCAAGACGGTCGACATCGTCGGCATCGCCACCGACCACTGCGTGCGGGCGACCGCGCTCGACGCGGTGGCAGCCGGATTCACCACGCGGGTCCTTCTCAACTTCACGGCCGGCGTCGCGCCGGAGACCACCTCGAAGGCGCTGTCGGCGCTGCGGGAGGCAGGTGTCGAACTCGTGGGCGACCTGCTCTACGACGGGTCGAGCCACACCGGGTAGCCCGCCGCGATCTCGACATCGAGGGAACCGACCGGGACCGCCATACGTCTGAACACAACACCCCGTACCCGGCCGCGTCTCCACCGCGACCACAGCAAGGACAACCGGAACCCACCTCATGCCCAACACACCCCCGGTGACCGACCTGCTCGACGCGGCGGTCACCGCACTCGGCGGTCGTCGCCGCGACGGCCAGGTCGCGATGGCCTCCGCGGTCGCGCACGCCATCGACACCGGTGAGCATCTCGCCGTCCAGGCAGGCACCGGCACCGGTAAATCGCTGGCCTACCTCGTGCCGGCCATCCGGCACGCGGTCGAGAGCGGCCGGACCGTCGTGGTGTCCACGGCGACGATCGCCCTGCAGCGCCAGCTCATCGAACGCGATCTCCCCCGCCTGGCCAAGGCGCTGAAGAAGCCGATCGGCCGCGAGCCCACCTTCGCGATCCTGAAGGGCCGCGGAAACTACTTGTGCCTGAACAAGATCCACTCCGGCACCGCCGATGAGCCGGACACCGAGCTGTTCGACCCGTTCGAGTTGTCGCGCACCGGCCGCGAGGTGACGCGCCTTCGGGAGTGGAGCAGCGACACCGAGACCGGCGACCGGGACGACCTGGTCCCGGGTGTGTCCGACCGGTCGTGGCGACAGGTCAGTGTCACCGCCCGCGAGTGCCTGGGCGCGGCCAACTGCTCCTACGGCGAGGACTGCTTCGCCGAGCAGTCGCGCCGGCGGTCCGGGAAGGTCGACGTCGTGGTCACCAACCACGCGCTGCTGGCCATCAACGCCACCAGCCCGGCGAACGTCCTGCCCGAACACGACGTCGTCATCATCGACGAGGCCCACGAGCTCGTCGACCGGATGACCTCGGTCGCCACCGACGAGTTGTCGGCTGTCTCGGTGGCGCTCGTCGCGCGCCGGTGCGGGAAGCTCGTCGACGAGGAGACCGCCGATGCCCTCCTGGGCGCCGGTGAACAACTGGGCGACCTGCTCGACGCGGCCCCGATGCGCCAGTGGACCGGTCTGCCGGCCGACGCGACCGCGGTCCTGGTCATGCTCCGGGATCGACTGTGGCAGGCACGCACCGCCATCGGCCCCGTGCGGATGGCCGGCGCCGACGACGGCGCGGCCGCCGCCCGATCCGCCGCGCTCACCTCGCTCGAGGACATGCACGACACCGTCGTCCGGGTTCTCGGTGCGTTCGACGAACCCGACGAGGCCAAACGGCGCGACGTCGTGTGGGCGTCGCTGGACACCTCGCGCCGCGGGACCGAACCCCGGCCGGTTCTGCACATCGCGCCGCTGTCGGTCGGCGGCCTGCTGCGCGCCTCGCTGTTCGCCGACGCCACCGTCGTCCTCACCTCGGCGACGCTCACGATCGGCGGGTCCTTCGACGCCCTCGCCGCCACCTGGGGACTGCCCGCGTCGGGGCGCGGAACCGACCGTCCGGTGACGGACGAGGCGAACGTCTCCGATGTCACCGCGAGCGGCAAGGCGGTTCCGTCCGATTCGGGTTCGGCCCGCTGGACCGGCCTCGACGCCGGTTCGCCGTTCGACTACCCGCGGTCGGCGATCCTCTACGTCGCGCGCCACCTCCCGCGGCCCGACCGCTCGGGCATATCGTCTCGGGCGATGGACGAGATCGCCGAGCTCGTGAACGCCGCCGGCGGTCGCACCCTCGGCCTGTTCTCCTCGATGCGTGCGGCACGCGAAGCGGCCGACGCAATCCGCGACCGCACCGACCACCCGGTGCTGTGCCAGGGCGACGACACCACTTCCACCCTCGTCCGGCGGTTCGCCGACGACCCCGCGACCTGCCTGTTCGGCACGCTGTCCCTCTGGCAGGGGGTGGACGTCCCCGGACCGTCACTGAGCCTGGTCCTCATCGACCGCATCCCTTTCCCTCGTCCCGACGACCCCTTGCTGACAGCCCGGCAGCGTGCGGTCGACGCGCGCGGCGGCAACGGATTCCTCTCCGTCGCGGCCAACCACGCCGCCCTTCTCCTCGCCCAGGGGGCCGGACGGTTGCTGCGCTCGGTCGACGACCGCGGTGTCGTCGCGGTCCTCGACTCCCGGTTGGCGACGGCCGGTTACGGCGGCTATCTACTCGCGTCGTTGCCCCCGATGTGGCGCACCACCGACCCCGCGGTGGTCCGCTCGGCTCTCGCCCGGCTCACCGATCCCGCGCGCTCGGTGGGCTGACCTCGACCGACCCCGGCAGTCCCCGTCCGGCCGACACGGCGCGCGGACCATGACAAGACAATCCCGTCCGCGGGGCACTAGGTTGGGAACCGGTGATACCAACGAAGGCGAGACCGACAGCGCACCCCGGCCAGTCACGGGAGCTGACGACAGGAGGCTCCACGTGATCGGGCGCATGGGTATCGACGACATCGCACCCCTTGTGTCAGCAGGCCAGCAGCCGGCAAAAGCTGTTGTGGGAGAATACTTCCCGGTCAGCACCACAGCCTGGCGTGAAGGACACGACGCCATCGGTGTCACGCTGCACGTCGAGACTCCCCGACGCGAGTCCTTCGACGTCCGGATGGTTCCGGCACCGGAGCCGGACACCTTCAACGCGGCCTTCGTGCCCGACGCCGTCGGATTCTGGACCTACCGCATCGAGGCCTGGAGCGACCCGTACGCCACATGGCGCTCGGCCGTCATCAAGAAACTCGATGCCGGGCAGGGCGCCGCCGACCTCGCCAACGACATCGAGACCGGGGCGCAGGTACTCGACACCGCCGCCGGACTCGTCGCGGGCGAGGACCGAGAGCTCCTGCTCGACGCCGCCCGCCAGCTGCGTGCGCGCCGACGCCGCGTCGAGAACCGGGTGGGCCTGGCGATCTCCGACGAGGTGGTCGAGCTGCTCACCGCGCACCCCGTCCGCGAACTCGTCACCAAGAGCCGTACCCACCGGGTGTGGGTCGACCGCACCCGGGCATTGTTCGGCTCGTGGTACGAGCTGTTCCCGCGTTCCACCGGCGGCTGGGACGGGGAGGGCAACCCCGTCCACGGCACGTTCCTCACCGCCGCCCAGGACCTGCCCCGCGTCGCCGACATGGGCTTCGACGTCGTCTACCTCCCGCCGATCCACCCGATCGGCGAGGTCAACCGCAAGGGTCCCAACAACACTCTCGTCGCGGGTCCCGACGACGTCGGCTCGCCGTGGGCCATCGGGTCCGCGGACGGCGGTCACGATGCGATCCATCCCCTGCTCGGCAGCGAAGAAGACTTCGAGTACTTCGTCGGCCGGGCTCGTGAACTCGGCCTCGAGGTCGCCCTGGATCTTGCGTTGCAGTGCGCGCCGGATCATCCGTGGGCGACCGAACACCCCGAGTGGTTCACCACCCAGCCCGACGGCACCATCGCGTTCGCGGAGAACCCGCCGAAGAAATACCAGGACATCTACCCGCTGAACTTCGACAACGACCGCAACGGCATCTACCGCGCGGTGCTGAAGGTCGTCCTGCACTGGGTCGGGCTCGGCGTCGACATCTTCCGCGTCGACAATCCACACACCAAACCGCCGAACTTCTGGGAGTGGCTGATCAGCGAGGTCAAGAAGCGGCACCCCGATGTGCTGTTCCTGTCCGAGTCCTTCACCCGCCCGGCGCGCCTCTACGGCCTCGCACGGCTCGGCTTCAGCCAGAGCTACACCTACTTCACCTGGAAGACGCTGAAGTGGGAGCTCGAGCAATTCGGCCGGGAGATCGCCGACCACGCCGACGAGGCCCGTCCGAATCTGTTCGTCAACACCCCCGACATCCTGCACGCGAGTCTTCAGCACGGCGGACCTGGCATGTTCGCCCTGCGAGCCGCTCTCGCAGCCACCCTCGCCCCGACGTGGGGCGTCTACAGCGGCTACGAACTGTACGAGCACGTCGCCGTCACCGAGGGCAGCGAGGAGTACCTGAACTCGGAGAAGTACGAGTTGCGGCCCCGTGACTACAAGGCGGCCACGAGCCGTGGCGAGTCTCTCGAGCCGTGGATCACCTCGCTCAACGAGATCCGCCGGCGCCACCCGGCGCTGCAGCAACTGCGCAACATCCACTTCCACCACGTCGACAATCCGGCGCTCATCGCCTACTCGAAGATCGACCCGGTGTCGGGCGACCGCGTCGTCGTCGTGATCAACCTGAACCCGTTCGGCGCCGAGGACTCCACGGTCTGGCTCGACCTGCCGAAGCTCGGCTTCGAGTGGTACGACCACTTCTCCGTCCGCGACGAGGTCACCGGCGAGGAGTACTGGTGGGGCCAGGACAACTACGTCCGCCTCGAGCCCTGGCGCGCGGTGGCGCACATTCTCGCCCTGCCGCCCCTCGACCCTGCCGCCGCACAGCAACTCGCCCTTCGGATCCAGTGAGGTATTCGTGACCGATCACCCCGATCCGCCGGACCTGCCGGACCCGAGCGCCACCGACCACGACCTCCGTCGCCTGGCCGCGCAGACCCATCCCGACCCGCACGCCTTTCTCGGTGCTCACGATGCGCCCGGCGGCACCACAATCCTTCGCACGTTGCGCCCGGACGCGACGTCGGTGTCCGCGGTCATCGGCGGGGTCGATCATCCGATGACCCGCCAGACCGACGACCTGTGGGTGGTCACCGTTGCGATGGCCGACCTCATGGACTACCGGTACCGCGTCGTCTATCCCGACCCCGCGGGCGGCACGTCGGAGTTCGTCGTCGCCGACGGTTATCGGTTCCTGCCGAGTCTGGGCGAGGTCGACATCCACCTGTTCAGCGAGGGCCGCCACGAAGCGCTGTGGAACGTCCTGGGCGCGCACGTGACGTCGTACACCACGACCGACGGCGACGTGCACGGCACCGCCTTCTCCGTGTGGGCACCGAATGCCCACGGCGTCACCGTGATCGGCGACTTCGACAACTGGACCGGACGGGTTGCGCCGATGCGCAAGGTCGGGGTCAGCGGCGTGTGGGAGGTCTTCATCCCCGACGTCGGCGACGGCACCCACTACAAATTCCGCGTCCACGGCGCCGACGGCGTCATCCGCGACAAGGCCGACCCGATGGCCTTCCGCACCAGCACCCCGCCGGCAACCGCCTCGCGGGTCACCGTCTCCGAGCACGTGTGGTCCGACGACGCCTGGATCGCGCGCCGGGAACGGTCCGCTCCCGAGCGCGAGCCGATGAGCGTCTACGAGGTCCACCTTGCATCCTGGCGGCAGGGCCTCGGCTACCGCGAACTCGCGCACGAGCTGGCCGATTACGCCGTCGAGAAGGGCTTCACCCACGTCGAGTTCCTCCCCGTCGCCGAGCACCCGTTCGGCGGCTCGTGGGGCTACCAGGTCACGTCCTACTACGCACCGACGGCCCGCTTCGGGACCCCCGACGACTTCCGCTACCTCGTCGACCATCTCCACTCGCGGGACATCGCCGTGATCGTCGACTGGGTCCCGGCCCACTTCCCCAAGGACGATTGGGCGCTGGCCCGTTTCGACGGCACCCCGCTGTACGAGCACGCCGACCCGATGCGCGGCGAGCAACTCGACTGGGGCACCTACGTCTTCGACTTCGGCAGGCACGAGGTCCGCAACTTCCTGGTCGCGAACGCCCTGTTCTGGTTCGGCGAGTTCCACATCGACGGCCTCCGCGTCGACGCGGTGGCCTCGATGCTCTACCTGGACTACTCGCGGCCGGCCGGGCAGTGGCGTCCCAACGTCCACGGCGGCCGGGAGAACCTGGAGGCGGTGCAGTTCCTCCAGGAGACGAATGCGACCGTCCACAAACACTTTCCGGGCGTGATCACGGTCGCCGAGGAGTCGACCGCGTGGCCGGGTGTGACCCGCATGACCGATCTCGGCGGACTGGGCTTCAGCTTCAAATGGAACATGGGCTGGATGCACGACACCCTCGACTACCTGTCACGCGACCAGGTGCACCGCAGCTTCCACCACCACGAGATCACCTTCTCGCTGGTGTACGCGTGGAGCGAGAACTTCGTGCTGCCCCTGTCCCACGACGAGGTCGTGCACGGCAAGGGCACCCTGTGGACGCGGATGCCAGGCGATTCGTTCGCCAAGGCCGCGGGCGTGCGCGTCTACCTCGCCTACATGTGGTCCCACCCCGGCAAGCAGCTGCTGTTCATGGGGCAGGAGTTCGGGCAGACCGGCGAATGGGCCGACAACCGGAGTCTGGACTGGCACCAGCTGGAGGGCTGGGAAGGCGAACTGCATTCCGGCATCTCGGCTCTCGTCACCGACCTGAACCGGATCTACCGCTCGCGACCCGCGCTGTACACCCAGGACATCGACCCGCTCGGATACGAGTGGATCGACGCCAACGACACCGCCAACAACGTGATCAGCTTCCTGCGGTACGGCACCGACGGCTCGGTCGTCGCATGCCTGTTCAACCTCAGCGGCTCCGATCGCGCCGATTATCAGATCGGGCTCCCGTCAGCGGGCGTCTGGGACGAGATCCTCAACACCGACGCGGCCGCCTACAGCGGCGCCGGACGGGGCAACATGGGGTCGGTGTCCGCGGACGGGCCGTCGTATCACGGCCGTCCCGTCTCCGCGCGGGTCATGCTCCCCGCCAATTCGGCGATCTGGCTCGTGCCGCGGGACTAGCCCCCGCGGCGCGCGCCTCACCCCGTCAGAACAGCGCGCTGGCGAGCTTGCGCCGTGCGCTCACGACGAACTGCTCGGCGGGATCGAAGAGTTCGAACAGCTCGAGCAACCGGGTGCGCGCACGGGTGCGTTCCTCGCCCGCGGTCACCCGGACGACGTCGATGATGCGGTCGAACGCGGCCTCGGGCTGTTGCGAGAGGAGCAGGACATCCGCGGCCGCCAGCTGCGCGTCGACATCACGCGGCGATGCCGTCTCCACGATCGCGGGGTCGTGCGCCTGTGCGCGCAGGATGAACTCGAGATTCCGCGCCGCGGACACGGCTTCGAGATTCTCCGGCTCGGCGTCGGCGATGGCCCGATAGTCCGCGAGGGCGCCGTCGAAGTCGCCGTCGTTCAGCTTCGCCTCGGCCGCGAGCAGCCTCGGGTCCTCGGGTTCCGGTTCGGGGGCCGGCCCGCCGGGGACGCCCGGCAGCACGTCGCCGACCTGGGCGAAGATGTCGTCGATCCACTGGGTGATCTCGGCTTCGGAGCGCACACCGTTGAACGCGGTCACCGGCTGACCCTGCACGATCGCGACGACCATGGGGATCGACTGGACCCGGAAGGCCTGTGCGATACGCGGATTCGCATCGACGTCGACCTTCGCCAGCATCCAGCGTCCGCCGGACTCGGCGGCGAGACGCTCCAGGACCGGCGACAGCTGCTTACACGGACCGCACCATTCCGCCCACAGGTCGATGACCACGAGCTGCTGCATCGACCGGTTGAGCACCTCGGCCTCGAACGTCTCCTCGGTGACATCGAGAACCGCTGCCGGCGCGGGACCCGAACCGGCGGCCGGTGGTTGCCCGCCCGGGACGGGTGCCTGACCGGCGTGGGCAGCCTGCGACTGTGCCCGTTGCGCCTGCGCGCGTTCGGCTTCGGCTCTCTCCTTGAGTCCGCCGAGATCCACTGCGCCGGACATGGCCATGGCTGCTGCCGCTTGCTGTCGGGCCGCGGCTGCGGCCTGCTGACGATTGGTTGGTCGCGTCACCCTTCCAGTGTGTCACGACCCGCGACGCGGAATCAGGTGGCGTCGGGCGAACGGGCGCCGTCCCCTACAGCGGTCGCGCGGGCCCCGTCGGGGCGGACGACCGGTGCGAGTGCGACGGCCAGGACAAGGGCCGCCACCGCGGCGAGCAACCCGGTGTTCAACGACGTCCGGCTGCTGATGAAGCCGACGACCGCGGGGCCGGCGAGCATGCCGAGGTAGCCGCATCCGACGACCGCGGAGATGGTCCGGCCACTCGACTCACTTGACAGATTGCCCGCCGCGGTGAAGATCTGCGGGATCAATCCCGCCAGGCCCAGTCCGAAGACGCCCCATCCCACGATCGCGAGCGCGGGTACGGGCGAGAGCACCGCGATCAGGATGCCGGCGGTGCCGAGCAGACCGCCGTAGCGGACGACGGCGACCGGACCCACCGACCCGACCACCGGGTCGATCACGAACCGTGCCACGGTCATCGTCGCACTGAAGGCGCCGAAGGCGATGGCGCCGACGGCTTCGGCGGAACCGAAGGTCTCGACCACGTGGAGGGCACTCCAGTCGTAGGCGGTGCCCTCGGCCAGCATCAGTGCGAAGGCGACCAGCGCCAGGAGCACGAGGCGGCGCCGATCCACCGTGTGCCACCACTTCGCGGGCGCGCCCCCCGCGGTGGACTCCGCGCGCCGGCTCGCATCGTCGGAGCCGACCTCGCGGTCGGCGAGCCCTCGTGCGTTCCACGCGACGACACCCACACCGGCCACCGCGGCGCAGGCCACCGTGGGGATGACACCGACATCGGCCCACAAGGTCGCGGCCACCACCCCGGATCCCAGCAGGCTGCCCGCCGAGAAGAATCCGTGGAACGACGACATGATCGGTCGGCGGTGGGCCCGTTCGACCACGACCGCCTGGGCGTTCATCGACACGTCCAGGCAACCGTTGGCGAAGCCGAAGGCGACGAGCGCGGCCGCGAGGGTGAGCGCATCGACGGCGAGCACCGGCGCGATGATCACCGCTGACAGCAGCAGCGCGGCCCCGATCGTCACCGGGCGAGAACCAAGGCGGTCGATCAGACGTCCGCAGACCTGCATCCCGATGAATGCCGAGGCGCCGAGAAGGAGGAGCAGGCCGCCGAGCTGATCGTGATCGACTCCGGTGCGCGCACTGATGACCGGGATGTGCGCCACCCACATCGCCGCGAGAAACCCGTTGAGCGCAAAGATCGCCCCGACGCTGCGGCGTGACCGGCGTAGCGTCGGGGCGATCGGAGGCGAGGTCGGGCCGGTCAGGCCGTGGCCTGCCTGGGTGCGCGGTCGGTGGACAGCTCGGCGAGATGACCGTTCCGTCGCGCCCACCACTCGAACACGATCGTGCCGAACGGCGGAATGCTCGACGCCAGCGCGAGCAGGGTCACGATCGGGATTCCGATCCGGCGCGAACCCACCGGCAGCTCCCACTTGACGGAGTTCCACTTGAGCTGCACGGCCGTGAGGAGAGCGACGACCACGAAGAGCACGAAGACGACTCCGTGGATCATTCCCGGCTTGGCGATCGCCTCGTCGTCGTCGTTGACCCGCTTGACGACCATCGCGACCAGCAGGACAGCCCAGGTGATCGCCTCGGCGACGGCGACGAACCGAAAGCGCTTGGCGGGTGTGGTCAGGTCGAAGAAAGACAGCATGGCCCTCATTGTGCCGAATCGGACAGGAAACTACTACGAGATGTCGTAGACATCTCGTTCATCACGCCTTGGGAACCCGGACGATCAGGGCGTCACCCTGGCCGCCGGCACCGCAGAGCGCGGCCGCACCGACGCCGCCACCGCGTCGCTTCAGCTCGAGCGCGAGGTGCAGCGCGATACGCGCACCGGAGGTACCGATCGGGTGGCCGACGGCGATCGCGCCGCCGTTGACGTTGACGATCTCCGGGTCGATCCCCAGCTGCTGGGTCGACGCCAGACCGACGGCGGAGAAGGCCTCGTTGATCTCGATGAGGTCGAGATCCGCGGGCGCGATGCCCTCGCGGTCGCATGCCTTGACGATCGCATTGGCCGGCTGCGCCTGCAGGGTGGAATCCGGACCGGCGACGACGCCGTGGGCACCGATCTCCGCCAGCCAGGTCACTCCGAGTTCTTCCGCCTTGGCCTTGCTCATGACCACGACGGCCGCCGCGCCGTCGGAGATCTGCGACGAGTTGCCCGCGGTGATCGTGCCGTCCTTGCGGAAGGCCGGACGCAGGCCCGACAGCGACTCGGTGGTCGTGTTGGCCCGGATGCCCTCGTCCTCGGCGAACTCGATCGGGTCGCCCTTGCGCTGCGGGATGGACACCGGGATGACCTCGTCGTCGAAGACGCCGTTCTTCCACGCGGCGGCGGCGCGCTGATGGCTGCGCGCTGCGAACTCGTCCTGCTGCTCACGGGTGAATCCGTCGGCGTCGTTGCCCTGCTCGGTCAGCGCCCCCATCGGCTGATCGGTGAAGGCGTCGAACAGTCCGTCGAAGGCCATGTGGTCGACGAGCTCGGTGTTGCCGTACTTGAAACCGCCGCGGCTGCCCGGCAGGAGGTGCGGCGCCTGGGTCATGGACTCCTGGCCGCCGGCGACGACGACGTCGAACTCGCCCGCCCGGATGAGCTGGTCGGCCAGCGCGATCGCGTCGATGCCCGACAGGCACATCTTGTTGATGGTCAGGGTCGGGACGTCCCAGCCGATGCCGGCCTTGATCGCGGCCTGACGAGCAGGCATCTGACCGGCCCCCGCCGTCAGCACCTGGCCCATGATCACGTACTGGACCTCGGACGCGGGAACCCCCGACCGCTCCAGCGCGCCCTTGATCGCGACCGCACCGAGGTCCACTCCGCTGAAGTCCTTCAGCGAGCCCAGCAGGCGGCCGAAGGGTGTGCGTGCACCGGCGACGATGACCGTTGTCGTGTCGGCAGTCGAAGTCATGAAGAGAACCTCCGGGGTGTGAAAAAGGGGGGCCAACCGAGCGCCCGCTCTGTGCGCTCAACACCTCAACGCTACCGTTGTCCCATGTCTTCCTCTGCAACGGACCCCAGCACCACCGCACTCATCTCCGACCTGATCGTCGCCATCGATCACGTGGGCATCGCCGTCCCCGATCTCGACGCCGCCAAAGAGTGGTATGCGACCCACCTCGGGTTCGAGACACTGCACCAGGAGACGAACGCCGAGCAGGGTGTCGAAGAGGCCATGGTCGGACCGGCCGGTGGCACCGGCGCGGTGATCCAGTTGCTCGCACCACTCGACGAGTCGTCCACCATCGCCAAGTTCATCGACCGCAACGGCCCCGGGCTCCAGCAGCTCGCCGTGCGGGTGACCGACGTCGACGCGGTCACCGCACGACTCACCGAAGCCGGCGTCCGCGTCCTCTACCCCGCCGCCAAGCGAGGCACCGCGGACTCGCGGATCAACTTCGTGCACCCCAAGGACGCCGGCGGCGTCCTGCTCGAACTCGTGGAGCCCGCCGCCACCGCGCACTGACCGGTCGCGACTGCCGAAAGTCGCTGCCCCGCTGACCAACTCAGCACGACCGGCCGGACGAACCCAACGACGGTCCGACCGGCCGGCGCATCCACGCGGTCGTCCTCGCGACGACCGCGTGGACTGCGAAGATCGTCGCGCGCGTCGTCGCCGACGCCGAGGAGATCGCGCGCGCTCTCCGATACACTGGCCGCCATGCCAGGTCCCGCACGGCAGTTGCCCTTCGCGATAGTGATGCGCGGTTATGACCGTGAGCAGGTCGCCGACCACCTCCAGCGGCTCGACGCCGATCTGCGCGTCCTCGCCGCCGATCGCGACGCCGCCACCGCCAACGCGCACGAACTCGCCGCGCATCTCGAGGACGCCCGCGAGGAGATCGCCGAACTCCGCCGCGAGATCGACAAGCTCTCGGTCCCGCCGACCACCGCACAGGGCATGAGCGAGCGACTGTCCCGCATGCTGCAACTGGCGTCCGACGAGGCGTCGGAGATGCGCGCCGAGGCCTCGGCCGAGGCTGCCGAGACACTGTCCATCGCCCGCCAGGAGGCCGCCGACATGCGGTCCTCCGCCGCGACCGACGCCGAGCGTGTCCGCGGCGAGGCACGCTCCGCCGCGAAGAAGCTCGTCGACGAGGCCGCTGCCAGGGCGCGGCAGGTCAAGGAGACCGCGGCCGCCAACGAGTCGGAATCCGCCCGCCTCATCGCGGAGCGCACCGCCGCGATGGAGGCCGAACACACCAAGACGATGCAGGCCGCGAAGGACGAAGCCCGTCGTCTCGTGGAGAAGGCCAAGGCCGAGGTCGCCGAGCTGGAGGCCGTGAGCGACGCCGAGCGCCGCGCCGAGCGCGAACGCCACGACGCCGAGCTGGCCGACCAGCGCGAACGCGCCCTGGACGAAGCCGCACACATCCGGCAGACCGCGCTCGACATCGCCACCGAGCGGCTCGACAGGTCTCGCGAACTCGCGCGGGCGGCCGATCAGACGCGTCAGGACATCGCCGCTAATCTCGGTCGGCTCCGCGAGAAGCTCGCCGAGCTACCGGAACTACTCGCCCAGCCCGACGACTCCGAGTACGCCGTCCTGTCCGACGCCGACGACCTCGAGCTCCTCGACCGCAAGCTGTCTCCGGAGGCACGGTCGTCGGAGGTGCGCTCCAACGCCTGACCGGCTCGGCGTGCTCTAGAAGAGCCGGAACTCCGTGCTTTCCGCTCCCCGCAGTTCGTCGTAATCCAGCACCACACAACGGATTCCGCGATCCTCGGCGAGAGTCCGGGCCTGCGGCTTGATCTGCTGGGCGGCGAAGACCCCGGCAACCGGGGCGAGCGTGGTGTCGCGGTTGAGCAGTTCGAGATATCGGGTGAGCTGCTCGACGCCGTCGATCTCACCGCGCCGTTTGATCTCGACGGCCACGGTGGCACCCGACGCGTCTCGACACAGCAGGTCGACCGGCCCGATCGCGGTCATGTACTCGCGACGGATGAGGGTGTGGCCCGGCCCCAGCGTCTCGACGTGCTCGGCGAGCAGTTCCTGCAGATGCGCCTCGACCCCGTCCTTCACGAGCCCGGGGTCGACACCGAGCTCGTGCTGGGAGTCGTGTTCGATCGACGCGATGGTGATGCGGAGTTCTTCACCGGCCTTGTTGGTGACGACCCAGTACGCCTGCGCCTGCGTTCCGTCGGGAACCTGCGCCTCGGTGAGCCAGCACGGCGGGCTCATCCAGTTCAGTGGCTTGTAGGCACGGTCGTCGGCGTGCACGCTCACCGATCCGTCGGACTTGATCAGCAGCAACCGCCGAGCCATCGGCAGATGAGCGGTCAACCGCCCCACGTAATCGACCTGACACTCCGCGATGACGAGACGCACGTGCCCACCCTAGGGCATCGGAATCGAGTTCCCCTCGACCCCCGGCGGTCGCGTCGCCCATGCCGCGGTCACTGGTCGTAATAGTGCTTCAGCAGAAACGTCTCGGCGTCGATGACCGCGTCGTCCATCGTCGAATGCACATGTGGAAGCGCAGGATCGAAGCCCTGGAGTTCCGGCGGCGCATCGAGATCGGGCACCGCCGCATCGTTGCGGTGCCGGTCGACACTGGAACGGACGACGCCGTCGGGGTCGACGAGAGCCGCACGCCGCCCGCTGTCGTCCAGCAGTCGTTTGATGCTCAGCACCATGGTGCGTGCGACGGCGTCGATCACCCCGATCCGCGAGATCTCGACGATGACCACGGTGTAGTCGTCGAGGTCGGCTTCGAGGCGTCGCTGCACGCTCTCGGCGCCCGCGAAGGTCAGGTCACCCTGCAGTTCGTAGACGCGGATCCGGTCGCGACACGTCCGAAGGTAGCTGCGCTCCTGTTCGCCCCACTCGGCGCTGACGGGGGTGTCGGCGAGGTCGTACACCGAGCGGATGGTCACGCGGCTCTCTCGTGTCACGTTGAACATGTGCAGCCCGAGATCTGTCGACAGATGGCGGCAGACATCCACTCCGCGGACGCTGTTGCCGTGGGCGTCGAGCCGTGGCGAGTACACGCCGATGCCGAGCTGGCCCGGGAGCACCGCGAGGATGCCGCCCCCGACGCCGCTCTTGGCCGGCAGTCCGACGGAGGTGACCCAGTCACCCGCGCCGTCGTACATGCCGCACGTCGTCATCACGCTCAGCAACCGCTGCGCGGTTTCATTGGAGAACACCGTCCGGCCCGTACGGGGATTCATCCCGCCGTTCCCGATGGTGGCGCCGATCCCGGCGAGGTCGTCGGTCGTCACCCGGATCGAGCACTGCCGGTAGTAGAGATCGAGCGCCGCGTCCGGACTGGTCTCGAGGGCGCCGAAACTGTCGAGCATGTAAGCGATGGCTCGATTGCGCGAACCCGTCGCGGCCTCTGAGGCGTAGACCTCCTCGTCCATGACGAGATGCCGGCCGGCACATCCCGAGTAGAACTCGAGCACCTCTCGGAAGGCGGCGTCCACCGCGGCGTCGTCGACGTCCCGCGTCGGCGGGAGGAGCATCGACGCGGCGAAGATGGCCCCGGCGTTGATCATCGGATTCTTGGGGCGGCGACGGTCGTCGACGCTGATCTCGTTGAACGCCTCCCCCGACGGCTCCACGCCGATCTTCGCGTCGACCGCCGCGGTGCCGTGCTTCTTCAGGATCATCGCGTAGGTGAGGGGTTTGGAGACCGACTGGATCGTGAACGACGTCGCGGAATCACCCTGCGAGTAGGTGTGCCCGTCGTGCACGCACAGCGACAGTCCGTAGCCCTCGGGGTCGACCGCGGCGAGTTCGGGGATGTAGTCGGCGACGTGCCCGGACCGATCCGAGTGGCATTCGTCCATGATGTGGCTGAGGTATCCGTCGACGAGGGATCGCATGCCCCCATCTAAGCGTGTCCCCCGACGTTGCGTCCCGATGACTAGGCTGGCGACGAACGGGGACCGGGATAGAGACGTTTGGGAGTACGGATGAAGCTGCTCGTCGCCTACATCGCCACCTCGGGGGGCGAGGACGCGGTCGCACTCGGTGCCTGTCTCGCGCGCACCTTCGACGCCGAACTCGAGCTCTGCATCGTCATCCCTCCCGAGCCCGAGAGTGCCGACCCGTCCGAACAGGTGTCGGTGGAACGGCTCTCCGACGCCCTGGACAGCGCCGCCAGACGTTGGCTCGACGCGGCCGCGGAGAAACTGCCCGACGACATCGAACTCACCACGACCATCGCCGAACACCCCAATCCGGGTGAGGGACTCATCGTCCAGGCCCAGCGGACCTCGGCGGACATGTTGGTGATCGGCGGCGCCGGCGGCGGCATCCGCGGGCGGCACACGCTCGGGACCGTCGTCAACGACATCCTGCACTCGGCGCCGGTGCCGGTCGCGGTGGCCCCACCGGGGTTCGCGCATCTCGGTGCCGACGAGGTTCGGGAGATCTCGGTCGCCATCGGCGATCGACCCGGGACCCCACTGCTGTTCGAGACGGCGCTTCGGAGCGGTGTTCGTGCCCACCGACCGATCCGCTTGATCTCGTTGGTGGCCGTCGACGACGTGCAACCATGGCGCACCGAACCGGAGGAGCGGGCACTCGATCATGCTCGCGAGCATGCGCGCCGCAGCCTGGAAGCAGCCAGAGAGCAGCTGCCACAGGACTTCCCGGTCAGCTCAGTGGTTGCCCAGGGATCCACGGTCGAGGAGGCCGTCGGTTCGCTGGACTGGCAGGACGGCGACATCGTCATGGTCGGATCCAGCCGGCTCGCGGCGCCCAACACCCTGTTCCTCGGCACGACTGCGGCGAAGATCCTCCGCGCTGTGTCCGTTCCGATGATCGTCGTCCCCAAGGGCACCGACTGAGTCTGGGGCCGAGTCAGGGGCACAGACCAAAATGATGTGGGTATGAGAAATGCCCCGCAACCTGGGGTTGCGGGGCATTTCTGGATGTTGTGTTCGGCGGTGTCCTACTCTCCCACACTGATTAAGGTGCAGTACCATCGGCGCTGGAGGGCTTAGCTTCCGGGTTCGGAATGGGGCCGGGCGTTTCCCCTCCGCTATAGCCGCCGTAACTTTGTGAAACAACCACACACGATTGCTTATTTATAGCTTTCGTGTGTTGTTTCAGAAGTACATAGTGGATGCGAACACAACCAGAAACCATGAATGGTCTGGTGATGTTGTGGGTGTTGTTGGTAAGTCCTCGGCCGATTAGTACCAGTCACCTGAACACATTGCTGTGCGTACAGTTCTGGCCTATCAACCCCATGGTCTGTAGGGGGCCTTAACCCCGCTGAGGGGGTGAGAAACCTCATCTTGGAACAGGCTTCCCGCTTAGATGCTTTCAGCGGTTATCCCTTCCGAACGTAGCTAACCAGCAGTGCCCCTGGCGGGACAACTGGCACACCAGAGGTTCGTCCGTCCCGGTCCTCTCGTACTAGGGACAGGTTTCCTCAAGTTTCTTACGCGCGCGGCGGATAGAGACCGAACTGTCTCACGACGTTCTAAACCCAGCTCGCGTGCCGCTTTAATGGGCGAACAGCCCAACCCTTGGGACCTACTCCAGCCCCAGGATGCGACGAGCCGACATCGAGGTGCCAAACCATCCCGTCGATATGGACTCTTGGGGAAGATCAGCCTGTTATCCCCGGGGTACCTTTTATCCGTTGAGCGACACCGCTTCCACTTGCCGGTGCCGGATCACTAGTCCCGACTTTCGTCCCTGCTCGACATGTACCTCTCACAGTCAAGCTCCCTTGTGCACTTACACTCAACACCTGATTGCCAACCAGGCTGAGGGAACCTTTGGGCGCCTCCGTTACCTTTTAGGAGGCAACCGCCCCAGTTAAACTACCCACCAGGCACTGTCCCTGAACCCGATCAGGGTCCGAGGTTAGAAGTCCAATACGATCAGAGTGGTATTTCAACAACGACTCCATGAACACTGGCGTGCCCACTTCACAGTCTCCCACCTATCCTACACAAACCGAACCGAACACCAATACCAAGCTATAGTGAAGGTCCCGGGGTCTTTTCGTCCTGCCGCGCGTAACGAGCATCTTTACTCGTACTGCAATTTCGCCGAGTCTGTGGTTGAGACAGCAGAGAAGTCGTTACGCCATTCGTGCAGGTCGGAACTTACCCGACAAGGAATTTCGCTACCTTAGGATGGTTATAGTTACCACCGCCGTTTACTGGGGCTTAAATTCTCAGCTTCGCCACCAAAGTGACTAACCGGTCCTCTTAACCTTCCAGCACCGGGCAGGCGTCAGTCCGTATACATCGTCTTACGACTTCGCACGGACCTGTGTTTTTAGTAAACAGTCGCTTCTCTCTGGTCTCTGCGACCCACACCAGCTCAGACAGTAAATGCCGTCACCAGGATGGGTCCCCCTTCTCCCGAAGTTACGGGGGCATTTTGCCGAGTTCCTTAACCACAGTTCTCTCGATCGCCTTAGTATTCTCTACCTGACCACCTGTGTTGGTTTGGGGTACGGGCCGTGTACCAACTCACTAGAGGCTTTTCTCGGCAGCATAGGATCATGGAATTCACCGCAACGGCTACGCATCACCTCTCAGGCTTAATGAACGACGGATTTGCCTATCGTTCGCCCTACAGGCTTACACCAGTACAACCACTGACTGGCCCCACTACCTTCCTGCGTCACCCCATCGCTTGCCTACTACCAGCCAAGGTCCCATGCATCACCCCAACTCGGCACCCGAAGGCACTCTCGTGAGGATCAGGATGGTTAGTACAACTGATTCAGCATGGGCGCGGATACACGGGTACGGGAATATCAACCCGTTGTCCATCGACTACGCCTGTCGGCCTCGCCTTAGGTCCCGACTCACCCTGGGCGGATTAGCCTGGCCCAGGAACCCTTGGTCATTCGGCGGCAGAGTTTCTCACTCTGCTTTCGCTACTCATGCCTGCATTCTCACTCCCACACCCTCCACCACTAGATCACTCTGTAGCTTCCACGGATGCAGGACGCTCCCCTACCCACCCACACACCTGGCCGGAACCCCGTAAGGCTCCGACGGGCTAAATGTGAGTGCCGCGGCTTCGGCGGTGTACTTGAGCCCCGCTACATTGTCGGCGCAGGATCACTTGACCAGTGAGCTATTACGCACTCTTTCAAGGGTGGCTGCTTCTAAGCCAACCTCCTGGTTGTCTTCGCGACCCCACATCCTTTTCCACTTAGTACACGCTTAGGGGCCTTAGCCGGCGATCTGGGCTGTTTCCCTCTCGACTACGAACCTTATCGCCCGCAGTCTCACTGCCACACTCTCACTTACCGGCATTCGGAGTTTGGCTGACGTCAGTAACCCTGTGGGGCCCATCGGCCATCCAGTAGCTCTACCTCCAGTAAGAAACATGTGACGCTGCACCTAAATGCATTTCGGGGAGAACCAGCTATCACGGAGTTTGATTGGCCTTTCACCCCTACACACAACTCATCCCCTCCATTTTCAACTGAAGTGGGTTCGGGCCTCCACGACGTCTTACCGACGCTTCACCCTGGCCATGGGTAGATCACTCCGCTTCGGGTCTAGACCCGGCGACTCAAACGCCCTATTCAGACTCGCTTTCGCTACGGCTACCCCACACGGGTTAACCTCGCCACCGAGCACTAACTCGCAGGCTCATTCTTCAAAAGGCACGCCATCACCCACCACCACAAGGGTGCGCAGGCTTTGACGGATTGTAAGCGTCCGGTTTCAGGTACTATTTCACTCCCCTCCCGGGGTACTTTTCACCTTTCCCTCACGGTACTAGTCCGCTATCGGTCACCAGGAAGTATTCAGGCTTACCGGGTGGTCCCGGCAGATTCACAGCAGATTCCACGAGCCCGCTGCTACTTGGGGACACCGTCACGCAAGACCATGTGTTTTCAGCTACCGGACTCTCACCGACTACGGCAGACCATTCCAGGCCACTTCACCTAACACACGATTTTCTGACTCACGCTTCCACAGGCAGATGGAAGAAGACGAACCCCACAACCCCACACACACAACCCCTACCCGGTATCACATGCGCATGGTTTAGCCTCATCCGCTTTCGCTCGCCACTACTCACGGAATCACAATTGTTTTCTCTTCACTATGGGTACTGAGATGTTTCACTTCCCCACGTTCCCCCCACACAGCCTATACATTCAGCTGGTGGTAACACGACATCACTCGTGCTGGGTTTCCCCATTCGGACACCCTCGGATCACAGCTCGTTTGACAACTCCCCGAGGACTATCGCGGCCTACCACGTCCTTCATCGGCTCCTGGTACCAAGGCATCCACCGAACGCCCTTACACACTTACAACAACACCTACAAACAACCCCCACCACACAACCCCACAAAGAGAGTTACGCCGCGAGGACCGAATGTAGACATCACCACAACAAACAAATCATTTTCTGCTAAATCACAGACCAACAAAAGTTGGTTTGAAATAAAGATGCTCGCATCCACTATGCACTTCTCAAACAACACACACCCACCCACGAATCCGTGCTCCCGCAACCATCACAGTCACGATCACCACCCGAACCCGCATCATGAGCTAGGTCAGAGACAACACTGGTGTGTTCCCTCAGAACCCCGATAGCGTGACGATGAACCCGCCGGCCCTCACGAGCACTGGCAGTCACCCCGCACCGACACCAGAAAGCGCCGAGCATGGATGTGTCTGATGTTTCACCCTCGAACACACACACGCCGCAGAACAAACGCCTGCTGAAACATGTGTTGTTGTGTGCTCCTTAGAAAGGAGGTGATCCAGCCGCACCTTCCGGTACGGCTACCTTGTTACGACTTCGTCCCAATCGCCGATCCCACCTTCGACAGCTCCCTCCCACAAGGGGTTAGGCCACCGGCTTCGGGTGTTACCGACTTTCATGACGTGACGGGCGGTGTGTACAAGGCCCGGGAACGTATTCACCGCAGCGTTGCTGATCTGCGATTACTAGCGACTCCGACTTCATGGGGTCGAGTTGCAGACCCCAATCCGAACTGAGACTGGCTTTAAGGGATTCGCTCCACCTCACGGTATCGCAGCCCTCTGTACCAGCCATTGTAGCATGTGTGAAGCCCTGGACATAAGGGGCATGATGACTTGACGTCATCCCCACCTTCCTCCGAGTTGACCCCGGCAGTCTCCTGCAAGTCCCCGGCATAACCCGCTGGCAATACAGGACAAGGGTTGCGCTCGTTGCGGGACTTAACCCAACATCTCACGACACGAGCTGACGACAGCCATGCACCACCTGTACACCAACCACAAGGGAACGACTATCTCTAGCCGCGTCTGGTGTATGTCAAACCCAGGTAAGGTTCTTCGCGTTGCATCGAATTAATCCACATGCTCCGCCGCTTGTGCGGGCCCCCGTCAATTCCTTTGAGTTTTAGCCTTGCGGCCGTACTCCCCAGGCGGGGTACTTAATGCGTTAGCTACGGCACGGATCCCGTGAAAAGGAACCCACACCTAGTACCCACCGTTTACGGCGTGGACTACCAGGGTATCTAATCCTGTTCGCTACCCACGCTTTCGCTCCTCAGCGTCAGTTACTACCCAGAGACCCGCCTTCGCCACCGGTGTTCCTCCTGATATCTGCGCATTTCACCGCTACACCAGGAATTCCAGTCTCCCCTGTAGTACTCAAGTCTGCCCGTATCGCCTGCACGCCTACAATTGAGTTGCAGAATTTCACAGACGACGCGACAAACCGCCTACGAGCTCTTTACGCCCAGTAATTCCGGACAACGCTCGCACCCTACGTATTACCGCGGCTGCTGGCACGTAGTTGGCCGGTGCTTCTTCTCCAGGTACCGTCACTCACGCTTCGTCCCTGGTGAAAGAGGTTTACAACCCGAAGGCCGTCATCCCTCACGCGGCGTCGCTGCATCAGGCTTGCGCCCATTGTGCAATATTCCCCACTGCTGCCTCCCGTAGGAGTCTGGGCCGTGTCTCAGTCCCAGTGTGGCCGATCACCCTCTCAGGTCGGCTACCCGTCGTCGCCTTGGTAGGCCATTACCCCACCAACAAGCTGATAGGCCGCGGGCCCATCCCACACCGCAAAAGCTTTCCACCAACCACCATGCGACAGTTGGTCATATCCGGTATTAGACCCAGTTTCCCAGGCTTATCCCAGAGTGCAGGGCAGATCACCCACGTGTTACTCACCCGTTCGCCACTCGAGTACCCAGCAAGCTGGGCCTTTCCGTTCGACTTGCATGTGTTAAGCACGCCGCCAGCGTTCGTCCTGAGCCAGGATCAAACTCTCCATGAAAAAACAGCGAAACAAAACCAACCCCCACAAAAGGGCCAGCGTTTCAACAAAATCAGGAAAGCACAACCTGACCAAAATAAACCTAGCAAAAATGTGACACCCAGACGGGGCCGAGCGCCACACAAAACAAACATCTACATCCACAAAAGATGCACGATGCCAAAAATGGCATCAGACAATTCATCATCACACTATCGAGTTCTCAAAGAACACACACCCACCAGCTACCCACCCAACCAGGGCTCTCACCAGCAGACTTGCATGTCAACCTACCAAGCCACCCCGTCTCCGAGGCAACTCTTCCAACCTACCAGACCCCATCCCCGACCCGCAACTCCGAAGAAATTCCGGACTGAAGGAGATCTGGCAACCCCAACCAACCCAGCCAAGACACAAAGTCCCAACCAGAACAATCAGGGGCGGTCAGCCACAAACCCGATCTCCACTCCCCGAACCAGACCCTTCCAGGCCCTCCGGGGCGGCGCCGTGGCGCGCTGACTTGAAGAAAGTTACGCAACGGGACCGCCAGGGTCAAATCCCCTGTTCGACGCGCGACGGTTGTGCCATATCTGCAGGTCACCGCTCACCCGACGGTACCGAAAAGCTCTGAAGCGCGCAGATTTCCGCGAATCACACCGATGTGACGTGCGTCGCAAACCACCCTTTCGGACAGGTCACCATCCCCAGTCGGCCAGTTATGCGCAGGTCAGGACGCTCCTACGGTCGATTCATGACCGCGACCGATCTGGCAACGACCTCGACGAGTGCGCCTGTCGAACCATCGCCGGCACTCCCGTTCGCACCGCGGGCGCTCCGATCCCCGCTTGTTCCATCGGGCTTCACACGTTGTGGGCTCCTCTCCTGGCGTCGACAGTCAGGCGCCCTGCTCATCGCGCATCCCTTCGACGAACGGAGCATCTCCGACGCGGTCGTCGTCGACGGTCTCGTCGCGCTCGTCGAGGCCGGGGTGTTGGCCGGCCAGGCGCAGTTCGAGTCCGCGGCGACGGGCATCATCCGCACCGCGGCGGACACGCCTGCGGATGCCTGGTCGGCCTTCTATGACAATTCTGTTCGCGAACTGCGCACGGGCGCTTGCGCATTCGCGCCGGTCCACCGGCGGGCACGCAGTCTCATCGCGGGCCGGAGTGTGCTGGAGGTGGGGTCCTGCTTCGGCTTCTTCGACCTCGCCTGCGCGCTGGACGGCCTCGAGGTCTCGGCCTGCGACATCTCGCCGGGTGCGGTGTCGTTGCTCTCCCGGGCCGCACGCCGAGTCGGACTCCCCGTCGTCGCAACTGTCGGGAACGCGACCGCACTCCCTTACGCCGACAACTCGGCGGACACCGTCACCCTCATCCATCTCCTCGAGCACCTCGACCCTGCCGGCGCACGCACCGCGCTCGGCGAGGCGCTCCGGGTCGCGCGAAAGCGCGTGGTCGTCGGGGTGCCGTTCGAGGACGAACCGAGCCCGCACTTCGGCCACCTCGTGCGGCTCACCGAAGACGACCTGTACGACTGGGCACGATCGGTGCCACACGCCGGTGCCGAGATCCTCGTCGACCACGGCGGCTGGCTGGTTCTCACGCCCGAACCCTGAGCCCCTAATGCTGAGCCCAGAAATGCCAAGACGAGGTCTCAGATGAGCCCGCGCTTGCTGGCGATGTAGACCGCGTCGGTCCGCTTCGACACCCCGAGTTTGCGAATGATGTTGCGAATGTGGAACTTCACGGTCGATTCCGAGATGTAGAGCGTCTCGCCGATACGCTTGTTGGACAGTCCGTCCGCGAGGAGTCGCAACACCTCGCGTTCCCGATCACTGAGTGCCTCGGACGTCTCGTTCTCACCTGACACCGCACGCAACACCACGGCCGCACTGCGCGGGTCGAACGCGCTCCCGCCACCCGACACCGCCTGGATCGCGCGCACGAGTTCGGTCGTGTCGACGTCCTTGACCACGTATCCCCGGGCACCCGCCCGAACGGCGCGCACCACGAGGTCGTCGTCGAGAAACGTGGTGAGCACCAGCGCCGCGACCTCCGGGTGGCGCTGCGCGATCTCCTTGATGAGACGTAATCCCTCGTACTCGGTGCCGGCGGACAGCTTGAGGTCGACCACCACCACGTCGGGACGTCGCGCGTTCACCTCGGCGAGCGCAGCGTCGGCCGTCCCCGCCTCGCCGACCACCTCGACGACGTCCTCGCGTTCCAGCAGCGACCGCATGCCCTGCCGCAGCAGAGCGTGGTCGTCGACCAGAAGCGTCCGGATGGGACGTCTGATGTCGTTGTCACTCAATCGAACTCCTTGGTTCCGAGCGGATCGTCGGCGATGGCGGTGTTCGTCGAGCCGACCGGCAGCGCCACCGCGACCCGGATGCCGCCGATCCGCGACCGTCGGATCCGCAGTTCACCCCCCAGCTCGGCGGCGCGATACGACATGTTCGCCAGGCCGCGGTGCCGTCCGGCGGTGAGATCGCCGAGCGAGGCGGTGCGCATCACCCGGCGCAGATGCTCGGGATCGCCCACACCGTCGTCGTCGACCGACAGTGCCACCGTGTCCGCGGAGTAGGTGAGAGTCACCGTGACCTGGTCGGCGCGGGCGTGCACAGCGGCGTTGAACAGGGCCTCGCCGGCGATCCGCAGCAGGGCGTGCTGGACTTCGTCGGTCAGATCCCGCGCCCGGCCCCGCACATGGACAGCCGTCGTCAGGTCCGGTGGCATGTGCAACGAGCACAGTTCGGTCAGGACGTCGCGCACGCTCGGCGACGGTGCGTTCGTCGCGTTGTTGAGCGCGTAGATGAACGACCGCAGCTGTTCGACGGCTTCCTTGGTCAGCCGGCCGGCCATCTCCAGGCGGTCGAGTGCGGGGCCCTCGACGAGGTCGCGGCACAGTTCGATCTGCACGCCCGCCGACAGCACCGACTGGGTGACCGAGTCGTGGAGTTCCCGGGCGATCCGTGCGCGCTCCTCGTTGAGCACGGTCGCACGCATCGCGGCCGACAGCTCCCGCTGGGTTCGTTCGAGCTCGGTGTTGCGCTTCGCCAGTTCGATTGCGTGCCTGTCTGTCTCGGAGAACAACTCCGCGTTGAGCAGCGCGACGATCGCCTGACTGGCCAGGATACGCAGAACGACGAGGTCGGTCGGGTCGACCATACGGCCGACCGGTGTCCAGGCCGAGAGCCCCCCGACGACGTTGCCGTCGAGTTCGACCGGGACATGGACGTGGTCCTCCTGCAGGATCGCGCCGTGCAGGACGGTCTCGTGTCCGCGCAGGATGTCGTTGAGCCGATTGAGGACTTCGTCGGGCAGGTCGTCGGGCGCGTCGGCCCGCTCGGAGCCCTCGAAGGCGTACAGCCGGCCACTTCCCGCGCTGATCAGGTGACGCGGGGCCGATTGCTCCAGCCGCCCATCTGCCAGCGCGAAGACGACCCAGTCCGCGCCCAGATGGTCCCGCGCAGCCTCGACAACCGCGATGACGAGCGCCTCGGGCCCCTCGGCGGTACGGACGAGAGCGCGTGAGATCCGCTCGAGTGCCCCGACCACGCGACTCAACCGCGCCTCGACCCCGCGCAGCGCCGCATAGTGACTGCCCTTGACACTGCGGAGGCCGACCAGGCTGTCGAGGTCGGCCTGTTCGGGGAGCGCGCTTCGCTCGGGCGACGGACCGGTCATCAGAGTGCTTCGGCGTAGAGATCTCGGATGCCCGCGGCCTGTGGTCGCCGCGGGTTGGTGGTCATGCACGAGTCCGCCAGCGCGTGGGTGGTGAGGCGGTCGAGGTCGGCGGTGCGGACGCCCAGCGGTTCGAGCGACGCGGGCATCCCCACCCGGGCACCGAGGGCGGCGATGGCATCGGCGAGCCGGTCCGCGACGGTCCGGGCGTCGCCGGAGGTCTCGACCCCGATGGCGCCGGCCAGGTCGACGAAACCGTCGGCACACACGTGGGCGTTGTAGCGGATCACATGCGGCAGCAGGACCGCGTTGATCGCACCGTGGGGTGCGTCGCAGTGTCCCCCGACCGGGTGACTCATCGCGTGGGTCGCGCCGAGGATCGCATTGGTGAACGCCATCCCGGCGCGCAGCGCGGCCAGTGACATCTCCTCGGCCGCCACCCGGTCCCGCGGATCGTCGACGAGACGCTCGAGATGCGTCCACACCCCGCGGATGGATTCCAGCGCAAGCGAATCCGTGAGCCGCCCGTGCGCGAGCGAGACGTAGGCCTCGACGCAGTGGGTCAGCACATCCATGCCCACCTGCGCGGTGACCTCGGCGGGCGCGGTCATCAGCAGGGTCGGGTCGCTCACGGTCACGTCCGGCACGAGTGATCGCCCGATGATGGTCACCTTCGTACGACGCTCGGCGTCGTTGATGATGCAGAACTGGGAGACGTCCGCGCCGCTGCCGGCCGTCGTCGGCACCGCGATGAGCGGCGGAAGCGGCCGCCGGGCGCGGTCGATCCCCTCGTATTCGAGGATGTGACCGCCGTTGGCGGCCAGTACGGCAACCCCTTTGGCCGCGTCGATCACCGAGCCGCCGCCCAGGGCGACGAGGCCGTCGGCGTCGTGCGCCTTGTAGGCGAGGAACGCGGCCGCGACCTCGCCGGACCGTGGGTTGGGCGACACATCCAGGTACGACGCCGCGTCGAGGCCGCCGGCCCGCAGCCCGGCGATCAGCTGTGCGTACCACGGCGTGCGTTCCAGACACCGGTCGCTGACCACGAACGGCCGGCGCATCCCGAGTCCCGCCGTCGCCACCGGCACCTCGCCGAAGGCCCCCGGTCCGAGAACGATCTCCGGCGTGTGGAACTTGGCGACCTGGCCCGATGTCCGCCGGCGCGCGTCACCCAGCATCCGACCTGCCTCCCATCCGTCCGCCCCGACCGCCCGGCTCACCGGTACCCCGACGCTACCCACGTCATCTGAGCGCCGCACCCAACTCGTCGCAGCGCGCGAGCATCTCGGCGCCGTCACGCACACTGACGACGCCGCTGCAATGGTCGGCGTAGTCGGCCATCGCACATCCGGACTGCGCCCAGTAGCGTTCGGGTTCCGGTGTGATCCAGGCGATCCGGTGAGATCGGCGACCCACCTCGGCGACCAGGTCGACACGCGGGTCGAGGCCGTTGCTGCGCGCGTCCCCGACGACGAGCACCGATGTCCGCCTGCCGATGAGGTCGCCGAACTCGCCCAGCAACTCGCCGAACATGCGCCCGTAGTCGCTGGTCGTGGCGAGGTCGAGGCCGTCTGCGGCGAGCACCGCCGCGAGTGCCGAGCCGGCCGCCGCGGTCCGCAGGGCGGTCGTGACACGCACCGGCCGATCGACGAATGCGATGACCTCACAACGGTCGCCGAAGCGGTGCAATGTCTGTGCGAGACGCAGGATGAACCCGGTGACCGGACGGACCGAGAGCGAGACGTCGACGAGGACCAGCATCCGGACGGGACCGGGCCGCCTGCGACGACGCCACAGTTCGGCGGGCACGCCGTCGGTCGCGACCGCCGCGCGCATCGTCGCCCGGATGTCGAGGGCCCCGCGGTCGACCGGGCGGACAACGCGCCGCGGCGCGCCCCGCATGCGCTGGATCAGCCGGTGACATGCACGGTCGATCTCGGCCTGGTCGACGTAGGCCTCGGCCGGACGGTCGACGCCTGACACCGCCTCGACGGCGCCGGCGTCCAGCCGCGCGACCAGCGCGTCCACGAAGGCACCGAGTGCACGTTCCAGTTCGGCCCTCCGGACGTCGCCGAGATCGTCGGTGCCGTCGACACCGTAGGCCTTGCGCGGATCGTAGGCGTCGAGAGCGGCCAGGATGGCCGAGGCACCGGCCAGCCCGAGTGGCCGGCTCGAGACCCGGGCCGCAGGTCCGGTCAGTTCGCCTACCGTCGACGAGTCGGCGGTGTCGACCTCGACGGTGTACGTCACTCCCCCGCCGGTCGTTCCGCCATCCGGGTCGACACCGAGCTGCTCGGCTCCGGCCGAGACGCTGAAGTCGTTCTCCTCACGGTGAGCGCTCTCGGCGTCGCGGTGGCCGGCATCGGGATCGTCCGCCATCAGGTCGCCGATCTCGTCGGTGTGCTCGTCGGCACCGATCTGCCGGGCAGCACCCTCGAACTCCTCGTCCCAGACGACGTCATCGGGCAGTTCCGCCGCGACCCCGCGCGGCCGGGGAAGGTCGTCCCCGTCCGCCGGATCGGGTTCGGCGCCGAGGAAGAACAGCTCGAACGCCCGCGCGAAACCTGCTGTCTCATGACCGTATTTGACGCAGACACTCTGCAGTGCCGCGCGCAGGACCGCCGGTTCGGCGGCCCCGACCATCGCCAGGGTGCGGCGGATCTCGATCACCTCGGCCGGCGAGGCCGCGACGCCGGAGCTCCGCAGGACCCGCCCGAACGCGACGGCGAACAGATCGAGCGGGTCCGCCCGCCTCGACGTGGCAACGGGCATGGAGGTCACCGCCATGGAGGTCACCGGCCCGGGCGGGCACCCGCGCTGCGGGCCCGTCCGGCACCGAACGCGCGCGCGGTCACCGACCCGCCGGGCGTCGACCCGTCGACCCCGATCGGCGATCCGGTCGCCCGCGCACCCCCGGCGTCGGACTCGGCGGACAGTGCGCGCCGGGCGATCTCACCGTCGGATCCGAATTTCACGAGCAGCGCCAGCAGCGCACCGTGATGGTGCGCGTCGATCGGCGTGCCCGGCTGCCCGTCCCGGCTTCGGAGATAGGAGGCGGCCCGTGCGGCGTCGATCACCTCGGCGATGGACGGGCTCTTGCGCAACGGGAGGTCCCGGAGGCGACGCGCGAGGTCGACCACCTCACCGATGACTGTCTCCTCGACGTCGGGTGCGCGGACCGCGACGATGTCGCGTTCGGTCTGCGGATCCGGATAGTCGACCTGGAAGTGCAGGCAACGACGCTTGAGCGCCGGCGAGAGTTCACGGGTGTCGTTGGAGGTCAGGATGACCCACGGCGACGATCGAGCCGCGAACGTCCCCAGTTCCGGGACCGTCACCTGGCGCTCGGCGAGGACCTCGAGCATCACCGCCTCCATCGCCTCGTCGGTGCGGTCGATCTCGTCGACGAGGAGGACCGTCGGCGACGGCGACGTGATGGCCGCCAGGAGTGGTCGCGCGACCAGGAAGTCCTCGGTGTAGACGCCGACCTCGGCGCGCGCCAGTGCCGAACTCGCGGCCGAGAGGGTCGTCTCGGCGGCGAGCTCGGCACTGATCCGGTCCCGCAGCATCTGCACGTGGAGAAGCTGTCGCGCGTAGTCCCATTCGTAGAGGGCGCGCGACTCGTCGAGACCCTCGTAGCACTGCAGCCGGACGAGCTCGCGACCCGACGCCGCCGCCAGCGCTTTCGCCAGCTCCGTCTTGCCGACCCCGGCCGGCCCCTCCAGCAGGAGGGGCCGGTCGAGGAGCGTCGCGAGATGGACGACGACCGCCAGTTCCGGACCGATCAGGTATCCCTGCCCGCCCAGGGCATCGGTCAGCTCCTCCACCGAAGGGAAGGAACGGCTGTCCGGGGTGATGTCCTCGGTTGCTGCCCTGGGTGCGCACACGTGCGTCATCGGATGTCGGACTCCTTGTCGGCCTACGGTTCTCGGTACAGGTGGGGATCTCGGATCAGGGTGCAGGCGGGCGCGCGTCAGTAGCTGCCGGTGAAGGCGTGCGCCACCATCGGGATCAGCGATTCGACGGTGCTCTCCCGCGGATTGCCCGGCGTGCACCAGTCGTCCATCATGTGCTCGGCGATCGCGCGGATCTGCTTGTCGGAGGTGTCCATGGTCTCGCCACGACCCTCGTACTTGCCGGTGTTCATCCGGTTCTTGTCGTAGCTGCTCGTCGACAACTGACCGAAGTTGTCCGGGATGCCGAGGTCCTTGGACAGCCGGATGGCCTCCTCGACGGCGGCGTCGGCGGCCTGGACCGTGGTCATCTTCGACGTGTCGACACCGAGGAGGGCCGCGATCTCGGCGTAGCGCTCGAAACGGGCCGGGAGGTTGTACTCCCACACGCGGGGCAGGGCGATCGCGTTGTTCAGGCCGTGATGGCTGTCGTAGAACGCGCTCACCGCGTGCGACAGCGAGTGCACGAGTCCGAGACCACCGGAGTTGAAGGCCTGTGCGGCGATGTACTGGGCATGCATCATGCCGGTTCGGGCTTCGAGATTGCGCGGGTCGTACACCGCGGTACGCAGATGGTCGCGGATCAGCTCGATCGAGTACTTGGCATTGCCCAGCGAGGGCGCGAAGTCCAGGCGCGACACGTAGGGCTCGCTGGCGTGGGCGAGCACG
Organism: Gordonia sp. KTR9; assembly: GCF_000143885.2. Classification (NCBI taxonomy): domain Bacteria; kingdom Bacillati; phylum Actinomycetota; class Actinomycetes; order Mycobacteriales; family Gordoniaceae; genus Gordonia; species Gordonia sp. KTR9. The sequence continues at coordinate 2,119,492 of NC_018581.1, read as the reverse complement.
TCGAAGCCGCAGAACGCGGTGAAGTGCTCGGGGCACGTGTAGTACAGCAGCGGGTCGTCCATGGCGAGATCGACGAGACAGGTGTCGTCGAAGGCCACCCACTTGTGCGGCTTGTTCATGTCCGAGGTGTCGGTGATGACGTAGGCCCAAGAGGTCTCCGACCCCGTGCCGGCCGTCGTCGAGACCGCGATGTGCTTCGGGTTCTCCTTGTTGGTCGCCTTGGAGAAGCCTTCGAACTCGTTGATGTTGCGGCCGTCGTGGGCGATGACCATCCGCGCGCCCTTGGCGGCGTCGTGACTGGAGCCGCCGCCCACCGAGATGATGCCGTCGCACTTCTCCGACTGGTAGAGCGCTGCGGCGTCCATGCAGTTGTAGTCCTTGGGGTTGGACTCCACCTGGTCGTAGAGCACCACGTCGACGCCCTGGTACTCGATCTTGCCGATGAGCTCCTCGATGATGCCGGAGCCGCGCAGTCCCGTGGTCATCAGCAGCGCGCGGGTCATGCCCAGGTCCTTGGCCTCCACACCGAGCATGTCGTGTGCGCCGACACCCAGTTTCGCCTTCGGGAACGGGTGGAACTCCTTGATCGGGAAGTCCCAGATCTGGTTCAGCTCAATGGCCATGGTGGTGAACTCCTTGTGACGGTTGGGTCTGTCACAACGAGAATGTCGCCCAGATCACAACCGGGACAAGGGGTCCTGCCCGTACTCGACCACAGTGCACCCGCAGGGACGGGTCGGTACCTGCCCGATCGGACAGGTTCAGTCGCGCACGCGCTCGATCTCGCCCCCGAGACTGCGCAGGATCTCCACGAAATGCGGATAGCCCCGGTCGATGTGCTCGACGTCGTGCACCTCGGTCACGCCGTCGGCGACGAGTCCGGCCAGTACGAGGCCGGCTCCCGCGCGGATGTCCGAGCACCAGACCGGCGCGCTCGAGAGGCGGTCGATCCCGCGGATGACCGCGTGGTGACCGTCGGTCCGCGCGTCGGCACCCAGACGGATCATCTCCTCGACGAAGCGGAACCGGGCCTCGAAGACGTTCTCGGTGATGACCGACATGCCGTCGGAGATGGACGCGAGACCGATGGCCATCGGCTGCAGATCGGTGGGAAAGCCGGGGAACGGCAGCGTGGAGACGTTGACGGCGGTCGGACGACGGTCGTGCCGGACCCGGAAGCCGTCGTCGAAGGTGTCGACCACGGCTCCGGTGTCCACCAGTTTGTTCAGGACCAGTTGCAGGTGTTGGGGTTTCACGCCCCGGACGGTCACGTCACCGCGGGTCATCGCGGCCGCGATCCCCCAGGTGGCCCCGACGATGCGGTCCCCGACGACCCGATGGGTGGTCGGCTGCAACCGGTCGACGCCGACCACGGTCAGCGTCGACGTTCCGGCTCCGTCGATCCGTGCGCCCATCTGTTGCAGCATCACGCAGAGGTCGACGATCTCCGGCTCGCGCGCGGCGTTGTCGATGGTGGTCTGCCCCTCGGCCAGCACGGCCGCCATCAGGATGTTCTCGGTCGCCCCCACCGAGGGGAACTCCAACGCGATCGGTGCGCCGATCAGCCTGTCGGCTTCGGCGACCACACAACCGTGTTCGATGGAGCTGGTGGCACCCAGCGCGCGCAGACCCGCCTGGTGCATGTCGAGTGGCCGCGACCCGATCGCGTCGCCGCCGGGCAGCGCGACGACGGCTCGATGGCAGCGCGCCATCAGCGGACCGAGAACGCAGACCGAGGCGCGGAACTGCCGGACGGCCGCGAAGTCGGCGTGGAACTTCGGCTCCGCGGGGGCGGTGATCGACACCGTCTCGCCGTCCATGTCGACGACCGCACCCAGACCGCGGAGTACGTCGGCCATCAACGGGACGTCGGCGATCTCGGGTGCGTTGGTCAGCACGGTCGTCCCCTCGGCGAGGAGTGCGGCGGCCATCAGTTTCAGGACGCTGTTCTTCGCGCCGCCCACTGCCACCTCGCCGGACAGACGCGCTCCCCCGGACACCAGAAACCGATCACTCACGCCTGCCACCTTAACCGCCCGGGTTCACCGGCCCCCGGCCCGTACGTCCGACCCCGTGCGTCCGGCCACGCGGGTCCCGCGCAGTACATTCGACGCATGGCGGTACACCTGACGAGGATCTACACCCGGACCGGTGACGACGGTTCCACCGGACTGAGCGACTTCTCGAGGGTCCCCAAGACCGACCCGCGCGTGGTGGCCTACGCCGACTGTGACGAGGCGAACGCCACCATCGGTCTCGCCCTCGCCCTCGGCGGCGACGTACCCGGCGACATCCGGGAAGTCCTCACCACGATCCAGAACGACCTCTTCGACGCCGGCGCAGATCTGTCCACGCCCGTGGTCGACGATCCCGAGTACCCGCCGTTGCGCATCGCCCAGGACTACATCGACGCCCTGGAGCGCTGGTGCGACTCCTTCGGCGCCGATCTCCCCGCGCTCGACTCGTTCATCCTGCCGGGCGGGACACCCCTCGCCGCCCTGCTGCACCAAGCACGCACGGTCACCAGGCGGGCGGAACGGTCGGCATGGGCCGCGGTCGCCGCCCATCCGGACGACACCAGCGTGCTGCCGGCGAAGTACCTCAACCGGCTGTCGGATCTGTTGTTCATCCTGTCGCGGGTCGCGAACCGCACGACCGCGGACTCCCCCGGCGACGTCAAATGGGTGCCTGGCGGTAGCCGGCAACGGCCCCCGGCGAAGCCGGGATCCTGACACACAGGCGAAGCCGGGATCCTGACACACCGGCGAAGAACCGATCCTAGGCGCTCTTGCGCCGCTGCGATCTCGCGGACTGACGGGATTCCAGCCAGGACTGGAACGCGGTCACCGCGCCCGGCCCCATGGCCAGTTCGTAGTCGTCATCGGCCTGGCCTGCGGTCTGGACCTGCAGGATGAGCATGCCGTCCAGGATCTCGGTCTCGGTTCCTTCGGGCGCGCGACGACCGGAGATCTCCATCCCCTGTCGTGCGAAGGTCACGTTCGGTCCGGGCTTGAGGGACGTGAGGCGGTAGTACCGCAGCGAGTTGTCGCTGTAGTGCACCGTGCCGTGCCGCCATCCCTCGTCGACCGCCGCGGGCACGGTGCGCAGCAGGACCGGCGTGCCGGCACGCCGAAGCTGGGCGAGGCGAATGATCAGAAGCGCACACACCAGGACCGCCACCGCCAGCAGCACACTGAGCAACACGACCGCCAGCGACATCACCTACTCCTTCGTCCGGTCACCGCGTGCGAACGAAGCGTCGAACCCGGTAGGGCTCAAGACGGCTTGGGCTGCGCGCACGCGGGACAGGGGGCTGTGATCACAAGCATGCCAGAACCTGCACATGAGACGCCAAACGGCCTCGGCCGGCCACCGGGGTGATCCCGGTGGCCGGCCGAGGCCGGTCGTTGACCCGAACCGCTCCCGCGGTCCGTTCTAGCGTGAAAGGTGTTGTGCCGCAGTCAAACGCGCGTGAGCACGGTGGTACTCCGGCGAATCCGGCTCCGCTTCGTCGAGCGCGGTCTTCTCCGCGTTGACGTCGACGTCGTCAGCCCAGTCGGCAGACTCCGCCAGCACCGTGACGGCTTCGCCGGTGACGGAGAGGAATCCGCCCTCGACCGCTGCCGCGCGACGGTTGCCGTTCTCCTCGACGATCACCACGAAGCCACCCGGGACCAGCTGGCCCAGGAGCGGCTCGTGGTTGGCCAGGACACCCAGCTCACCGACGGTGGTCTGCGCGATCACGAACGTGGCCTCTCCCGAGTACAGGCTCTGATCCGCGGAGACAACCTCCACGTGGAAGGACTTCTCAGCCATGGCGAATCGCTACTTTCCGCTGATCTTGGCGGCGGCGGCCTCCACGTCGTCGAGTCCACCGCAGCTGTTGAACGCCTGCTCGGGCAGGTGGTCGAACTCGCCCTTGGCGACACGGTCGAAGGCCTCGATGGTGTCGGCGAGCGGAACGACCGAGCCCTTCTGGCCGGTGAACTTCTCGGCGACGAGGAAGTTCTGGCCGAGGAACTTCTGGATACGGCGAGCGCGCTGCACCGTGACCTTGTCCTCTTCGGAGAGCTCGTCCATACCGAGGATGGCGATGATGTCCTGCAGTTCCTTGTACTTCTGCAGGATGCGCTTGACCTCGTTGGCGACGCGGAAGTGCTCGTCGCCCACGATCGACGCCTCCAGGATGCGCGAGGTCGAGGTCAGCGGGTCCACGGCGGGGTAGATACCCAGCTGAGAGATCGGACGCGAGAGCTCGGTGGTGGCATCGAGGTGGGCGAACGTGGTGGCCGGCGCCGGGTCGGTGTAGTCGTCGGCGGGGACGTAGATCGCCTGCAGCGAGGTGATCGAGCGGCCCTTGGTCGACGTGATGCGCTCCTGGAGCTCACCCATCTCGTCGGCCAGCGTCGGCTGGTAGCCGACCGCGGACGGCATACGACCGAGGAGGGTCGAGACCTCCGAGCCGGCCTGCGTGAAGCGGAAGATGTTGTCGATGAAGAGCAGCACGTCCTGGTGCTTCACATCGCGGAAGTACTCCGCCATGGTCAGCGCCGACAGAGCCACGCGCATACGCGTGCCCGGCGGCTCGTCCATCTGACCGAACACCAACGCGGTGTCCTGGAGAACGCCCATCTCCTCCATCTCGAGGTGGAGGTCGGTGCCCTCACGGGTGCGCTCGCCGACGCCGGCGAACACCGAGGTACCGGAGAACTCACGCGCGATACGCGTGATCATCTCCTGGATGAGCACGGTCTTGCCGACACCGGCACCACCGAACAGACCGATCTTGCCGCCCTTGACGTACGGGGTCAGCAGGTCGATGACCTTGATACCGGTCTCGAGGATCTCGGTCTTGCCCTCGAGCTCGTCGAAGGCCGGCGGCTTGCGGTGGATGCTCCACTGCTCGCCGTCGCGGCCGAGGCCCGGGCTGTCGAGGCAGTCGCCGAGGGCGTTGAAGACGTGACCCTTCACGACGTCACCGACCGGCACGACGATCGACTTGCCGGTGTCGGACACCGCCGCGCCGCGGACCAGGCCGTCGGTCGGCTGCATCGAGATGGTGCGCACCAGGTTGTCGCCGAGGTGCTGGGCGACCTCGAGGGTCAGCGTCTTGGCGACCGAGGAGAGGGCGACCTCGGCGTGCAGGGCGTTGAACAGTTCAGGAATCGAGCCCCGCGGGAACTCGACGTCGACCACGGGGCCGATGATGCGGACGACCCGCCCGTCGGCGGAACCCGCCGACTGCGCGGAGGGGGTTTCTACTGCTGCGGTCATGGTGCTTGGGTCACTTCCTCTTTATCGAAGTATGGGTTCTCGTCGGTCCGGACTCGACTGGCGCAGACGGCTAGTTCGCCAGTGCGCTCGAGCCGCCGACGATCTCGCTGATTTCCTGGGTGATCTGGGCCTGGCGGAGCTGGTTGGCCTCGCGCGACAACGACTTGGACAGGTCCTCGGCGTTGTCGGTCGCAGCCTTCATCGCGGTACGGCGCGCGGCCGACTCCGATGCCGACGAATCCAGCAGTGCCGCGTAGACCCGCGTCGCCACGTACTTCGGCAGCAGCGCGTCGAGCAGCGTCTCGGCCCCGGGTTCGAAGGTGTAGTTGCGCGACGGCGTGTCGTCGGACGAATCGTCGTCGGTCGACACGACCAGCGGCGCGACCCGCCGGACCTCGGGCACCTGCGCCAGCATCGACTGGAAGCGCGTGTACACGAGGTGAAGCTCGTCGACGCCCTCGAGGCTGCCGTCGCCGCCCGGGCGCTCGACCTCGGTGCCCGACCCGGCCACGAAGAGATCCACGAGGAAGCTCGTCGCGGTCGCGGCGTCCGAGTACTGCGGGGACTCCGAGAAGCCCGTCCAGGAATCGGCGACCTCCAGACCCCGGAAGCCGAAGAACCCCACTCCCTTGCGTCCCATGACGAACAGGACGGCTTCCTTGCCCTCCTCGCGCAGGAGCGCGATGAGTTCGCGGGTCGCCTTCAGCACGTTGGCGTTGTAGCCGCCGCACATACCTCGATCGCTGGTGACGACCAGGATCGCGGCACGCTTCGGGTTCTCCCGCTCGTTGAGCAGCGGGTTGTCCAGCGAACCCGAGTTGCTCGCCAGCTCGGAGAGCACGGCGGTCATCTCCTGCGAGTACGGCTTGGCCGCGGCCACCCGTCCCTGGGCCTTGGTGATGCGCGAAGTCGCGATCAGTTCCTGCGCCTTGGTGATCTTCTTGGTCGACTGGACCGACCGGATGCGTGAGCGCAGCTCACGAATGCTGGCCATGAGCCCTCACCCCTTCCTTATCGCAATGTCCGTTGACGTCTGAGATCACTTGCGGATCTTGATCTCTTCGTTCTCGACGTTGTCGGCATCCATCGCCTCGGCCTCGGCCTCGTTGACGACACGACGGCCGTCGTGGGTGAGGTAGCCGTTCTTGAACTTGTTGGTCTCGGCGATCAGGGCCTCGGCCTGGTCGTCGGTGAGGACCTTGCCGCCGGCGATCGAGTCGTAGACACCGGTCGCGTTGTGGTGCAGGTGGCTCAGCAGCTGGGTCTCGAAGTTGCGCACGTCGTCGACCGGGACCGAGTCGTAGTGGCCTTCACCGCAGAGGTAGATCGAGACGATCTGGTCCTCGACCGAGAAGGGGGTGTACTGGTCCTGCTTGAGCATCTCGACCCAGCGGGCACCGCGCTCGAGCTGCGCCTTGGACGCGTCGTCGAGGTCGGAGGCGAAGGCCGAGAAGGCCTCCAGCTCACGGAACTGGGCCAGCTCCAGACGCAGCGAGCCCGACACCTTCTTGAGGCCCTTGGTCTGTGCGGCACCACCGACGCGCGACACCGAGGTACCGACGTTGATGGCGGGACGGACACCCTTGTTGAAGAGGTCCGACTCCAGGAAGACCTGACCGTCGGTGATCGAGATGACGTTGGTCGGGATGAACGCCGAGACGTCGTTGGCCTTGGTCTCGATGATCGGCAGACCGGTCATCGAGCCACCGCCGAGCTCGTCGGACAGCTTCGCGCAACGCTCCAGCAGACGGGAGTGCAAGTAGAAGACGTCACCCGGGTATGCCTCGCGGCCCGGCGGGCGACGCAGCAGCAGCGAGATCGCGCGGTAGGCCTCGGCCTGCTTGGTCAGGTCGTCGAACACGATGAGGACGTGCTTGCCCTGGTACATCCAGTGCTGGCCGATGGCCGAGCCGGTGTAGGGCGCCAGCCACTTGAAGCCGGCCGAGTCCGAGGCAGGAGCCGCGACGATGGTGGTGTACTCCATCGCGCCGGCCTCTTCGAGCGCCGACTTGACGCCCGCGATGGTCGAGCCCTTCTGACCGATCGCGACGTAGATGCAGCGAACCTGCTTGGCGGGGTCGCCGGTCTCCCAGTTGGCCTTCTGGTTCAGGATGGCGTCGATGCAGACCGCGGTCTTGCCGGTCTTGCGGTCGCCGATGACGAGCTGACGCTGTCCGCGGCCGATGGCGGTCATCGCGTCGATGGCCTTGATGCCGGTGGCGAGGGACTCCTCGACCGGCTGGCGCTCGAGCACCGATGCGGCCTGCAGCTCGAGGACGCGCTGCTCGTCGGCCTCGATGTCGCCCTGGCCGTCGATCGGGGCGCCCAGCGGGTTGACGACGCGTCCGAGGAACGCATCGCCGACGGGGACGGAGAGCACGTCGCCGGTACGGCTGACCTGCTGGCCTTCTTCCAGGGACTCGTAGTCACCCAGGATGACGGCGCCGATCTCATCCTCGTCGAGGTTCAGCGCGACGCCGAGGACGCCGCCCGGGAACTCGAGGAGCTCGTTGGCCATTGCGCTCGGAAGGCCGCTGACGTGAGCGATGCCGTCCGACGTATCGGTGATGATGCCGACCTCGTCACGCGACGCTTCGGCTTCGAACGACGAGACGTACTGCTCGATCGCTCCCTTGATCTCGTCTGGTGAGATCGTCAACTCCGCCATGGGTTCTCGTCTTTCCTTTGATGTGGCTCTGAGACTCAAAGGCTCTGAGCTCTGGGGCTTCGTGGGTTCGGGTGGTCGGGTGAGGAGCTCGTCAGCGCGGCAGTGTTTCCGCGGCCTTGGCCAGTCGCGTCGCGACATCGGCGTCGATGACCTCGTCGCCGACACTGATCCGGAGACCGCCGAGCAGCTCCGGCGCGACCTCGGTCTGCACCGAGATGGTCCGACCGTAGATTCCGCCGAGCACGCTCGACAGTCGATCGATCTGGGCGTCCGACAGCGGTGAGGCGGACACCACGTGGGCGACCGACTCGCCGCGACGGGCGGCGGCCAGCTCGGCGAGCTGATCGACCGCGACGTCCGCGGCCTGGCCGTGCAGCAGGCGCACGGTCGAGGACAGCAGCGTCCAGGTGTGGGTGCCGACCTTGTCACCGACCAGCTTCTGGAGCAGATCGACGCGCTTGTCGGCGTCCTTGCCGTGGTCCGACAGCAGCGAGGAGAGCTGCGGGTTGGCCTCGAGGACTCGGCTCACACGGAAGAGCTCGTCCTCGACCTGCTCGATGACCCCGTCGCGTTCGGCGGCGGTGAGCACGATCAGGGAGTTCTGGCGGCGCAGGCCGACGACGAAATCGCTCGACGACGACCACCGCTGGCTCGACGCGGTCGCGAGGACCTCGACGACGACCGGGGCGACCTTGCCGTCGAACAGCCGGTGCACCATGGCCTTCTTGCCCTCGGGGTTCTCGTCGTCCTCGACCAGGCGCTTGCGCAGCACCGGGTTCTCGCCGAGGAAGTTGATCGCCGCGGTGAGGTCACCCGACGCGGCGGCCAGTGCCGAACCGTCGAGATCGAGTGCCGCCGAATCGAACTGCTCCGACACGGCCAGTGCGGCATCGCGACTGGCGGCACGCATCGCGTGCAGCCCGACGAGCGAGGCGCTGGAGGCGACGGAGTTCGACGTACCCGCCGACATCTCCTCCAGTTCGTCGATGACCCGGTCGACGCTCGCCGCCTGGGCGGAGTCGTCGGCCAGGTGGTTGCGCACCAGTTCGCCGGCCTTGTCGACGGCGGTGAGTCCGAGATCGGTACGCAACTGGCGGACCAGGTTGGCGCGCACCAGGGCGACCTGGTTGCGGCCGTGCTCGGAGATGCGCTTGACCTCGTGATCGGCCTGCGCGCGGATGTCGGAGGTGATCGCCTCGGCGTCGGCCTCGGCGTCCTTCTTCAGCTGCTCGGCCTCGGCCTTGGCCTCGGCGACGGCCTTCTCGCGCGCCTGCTTGCCGTCGGCGACGCGCTTGGCAGCGGCCTCGCTCTCGGCGAGCTGCTGGCGCACCGTCTCCTGTCGATCCGTCATCATCTTCTGCACCGGCGGGCGGACGTACTTCCACAGCAGGAAGATGATGACCGCGAAGCCGAAGAGCTGAGCGATGAAGATCGCGGGGTCGAACGCAGCACCGATGTCGTGGAGCCAGGTGCCGATGGGCCCCTGGTCGGATTCGGTCTCAGTGTTGGCAGCCATGATCAGTTCACCGCTCCGCTCGTCGATCGGGTATCGGAAAGAGTGGCCGAGTCGACACCGAGCACACGCGCCGCAAGCGTCTTGGCGAGTGCGTCCACATCAGCTGCAGCCGTCGAGGCGGCCTGCTCACCCTGCGTCGCCAGCTCGGAGCTGGTCGACTGCAGAGCGGCGTCGGCCTCGGCGGTCGCCGCCTGCTTCATCTCGTTCAGCTGTTCACGACCCTGGGCGCGAGCGTCGTCGCGCTTGGCGGTGGCCTCACCGCGCGCTTCCTTCAGGAGCGAACGGAACTGCACGTCCGCATCCTCGAATTCGGCGGCGGCGGTGCGATTGTCCTCCACGGTGCAGTGGATCATCGCGTCCCGCTCCTCGAGGACCTGCTGGATCGGCGGAACCACGAACTTGCGGATGACCAGCAGCAAAATCACGAAGATGAGCAGGACAACGAAGAACGTTCCATTCGGGAGCAGGAAGTTCTCTGCAGCAAGCGTCATTGTGGTGAGGTGTCGTTTCTACTCGGCGACAAAAGGGAGAGCGACGATCAGCCGGCGCTGATCGGGGTGGCGAACACGAAGAGCGCCATGAAGGCCAGGTTGATGAAGTAGGCCGCCTCGACCAGACCGACGGTGATGAAGAACGGGGTGAACAGGCGACCCTGTGCCTCGGGCTGACGGGCGATACCGGCGATCAGCTGGCTACCGGCCAGACCGTTACCGATACCGGCACCGACGGCGCCACCGGCCATGATCAGGCCGCCACCGATGAGTGCGCCGAGGCCAATCATTGGATCCATTGTGATATTTCCCTTTCGTTGCTGACATCTGGTGTGTCAGGTCTGGAGGTTGCGCCGACAGGTGCCGGAGCAGGTCGTCGTGTTCGGTTGTGGGCGCGGTCGTCAGGTGCCCCGCGCGGGTGCCCGGTGTGGGCGGTCAGTGATCCTCGGTCTCCATCGACTGCGAGAAGTAGAGGATCGTCAGCAGGGCGAAGATGAACGCCTGGATCAGACCGACGAAGAGCTCGAAGGACTTCCAGATCGCATTGGGCGCCCACATGATGTACGGCGGGAACAGCGCGATGAGGGCGACCATCATGCTGCCGGCGAAGACGTTGCCGAAGAGTCGCAAGGACAGCGAGATCGGCTTGGTGAACTCCTCGATCACGTTGATCGGCGCAAGGAATGCCACGTGTCCCTTGATGATTCGCTTGGGGTGACCCAGCAGGCCGCGTGCCCGGAAGCCGGCGATCTGGTACCAGACGAACACGAACACGGCGAGGGCGTAGGCGAAGTTCACGTCCGCGGCCGGCGGCTTGAGGATCTCGTGGTGACCGACCTGCACCGGCAGGATCGACAGCCAGTTGGAGATCAGGATGAAGGTGAACAGCGACACCGCGAGCGGCAGCACGTACGGCGCGACCTTCATGCCGATGGCGCTCTCGACCTGACCGCGCATCTGGATGGTGATCGCCTCCCAGAAGAGCTGCACACCCGACGGCACGCCCGTGGAGGTCACCTTCGACTTCAGGTAGAAGGCCAGCGCGAGCAGGATCGCCGCCGCGAGAGCGGTCGCGATGATGGTCTCCAGGTTGAAGGTCAGTCCGAACAACTCGAACTTGGTGTAGTGACCCACCTGGATGGCCGGTTCGCCATCCTCTGCGGCAAGGTTGAAGGCGGTCGTCATGGTTGGCTACGAAGTCCTTTCATCACCGGAATGACCGTGTTCAGCACCAAGACCACTTGGCCGATGGCGAGTCCGAACATCGCGCCCAACCCGTCGGGTTGGACCAGGAAAGCCGCCAGCAGCGCGAGCGCCGTGATGGCACCGAGTCGCATGGCGGAGTTGAGAGCAAGCGCGGTTTTGCGCGGGTTGTCGTCGGCGACGACGACGTCGACGGCACGTCGGACGAGGATCGCGTTGACGAAGATCCCGGCGACACCGAGCAGGAAGAACACCGCGAAGAGCGGATGCCCGACGGCGAGCGAGACGGCGGCGACCACCACGACGAACCCGCCCGCGATGAGCGCGGGGCGGCGGAGTCCGGTCGGAGCCTGAGGATAGACGGGGGCCGATTCAGGGGCAGATGCGGTCATGTCCCTCTCCTCAGCTCTCCTACTCCATACCGATGGCACGGGGTACCCGCGTGCGTGCAGCAACACATGGCCGCTGGGCGTCAGCTCGCGTTTGGTGTGACCCTACCAACACCATTCCTGGCGTCTCACCGGGGGTCATACGTGGCAAGAGATGAATCCGGGGCTTTGTGTCCGGATCTGAGCTCTCACCGACTACTACAGGCGATAGTACACCAGTGTTTACGGTTTCCTTACCTTAGGCCCAGTGGCGGCATTCCCGAAAACCCCAGGACCCCGTCTCACCGGTCAGTGATAGGCCTTGGTCGCCGTCCGCAGTTCGGCGAAGCGTCGATGCAGGCGCGGCGCCATCGTGACCAGCATCGCGACGACGAGTCCCGCACCGAATGCCGGGGCGACCACCGACAGCGGGAACAGCGTGCTCGCCGCCGCCGAGAACGCCAGGACCCCCACCCACAAATAGATGATCAGGGCGACCCGGCGCTGCGAGTGCCCGAGCTCGAGCAGTCGATGATGCAGGTGCATCTTGTCCGGGGTGTAGAAGCCGACTCCGGCCCGGGTCCGCCTGATCACCGCCAGCAACATGTCGAGCATCGGGATGAAGACGACGGCGGCCACGAGGATCAGCGGGGACAGCAGCGTGAAGATGTCGGCCGGGCCGTAGGCGTTGACGGCAATGCGGCCGGACGCGCTGGTGGAGGCCGCGGCGAGCAACAGCCCGATGAGCATCGCCCCGGAGTCGCCCATGAAAATCCTTGCGGGAGAGAAGTTGTGCGGTAGGAACCCGAGGCACGCTCCGGCCAGCGCCACCGAGATCAGGGCCGGCGGGTAGTAGCTGACATCGCCGCCCTGGTCGCGCAACAGCCCCAGCGAGAACATGCAGATCGCGGCCGCGGCGATGAGTCCCAGCCCGGCGGCCAGACCGTCGAGGCCGTCGACGAAGTTGATCGCGTTGATCGTCGCGACCGTGATCGCGACCGTGAGCAGGCCGGCCTGCAACGGGTCGAGCACGAGCGTCCCGATGTTGGCGAACGGGATGTAGAGCTGCAGCCAGCTGATTCCGAGCAGCACCAGCACCCCGGCCGCGGTGAGCTGTCCGACGAACTTGGTCAGCGCGTCCAGCCCCCACCTGTCGTCGACGACGCCGACGAGGACGATGACCGTGCCGGCGGCGATCACCGCCGTCATGTCGGTGGTGTAGGCGAACCCCCGGTTGAGCGCGGGGAGGTTGGCGGCCAGTGCGATACCCGCGACCACACCCCCGAACATCCCGAGCCCGCCGAGACGGGGGGTGGGAATCACGTGCACGTCGCGGACCCGGGGCACGGCGACCGCGCCGGCGCGGATGGCGAAGACGCGTACCGCAGAGGTCAGCAGATAGGTCATGGCGGCGGCGGTCAGACCCACGAGCAGCAGCTCACGCAGGGGCACGCCCGTCCCTCCCCCATCCGCGGCGGCGAGCAACGCCGGTGCAGCACCGGTCATCGCGTCACCACCGGCGTCCGACGGGGCAGGGTCTCGAACATTGCGACCACGCTACCCGTAGGCCAGTTCGGCGATCTCGCGACGGATCCGCCGGTGCGTCTCACGATCGTCGGTCGACATCGCGTCGACCATCGCGTCGACGACCACCGGGTGCATGGCGGAGGTCATGCCCCGCTCGGTGACGACCGGAGTACCGATCCGGATCGCCGACCCCTCGGAGACCGGCCGGTTCTCGAACGGCAGGACTGCCTTGTCGACGACGATCCCGGCCGCGCCGAGCCGGTGCTGCGCCTCCATCCCGGAGATCCCCAAGCCGCTCACGTCGATGACCGCGAGGTGGATGTCGGTACCGCCGGACACCACCCGGGCACCACGAGCAGAGAGCTCCGCGGCGATCGCGCGGGCATTTTCCACCGCGCATCGCGCGTAGTCGGCGAACTCGTCGGTCCCCGACTCCGCGAAGGCCACCGCCTTCGCGGCGACGGAGTGCATCGCGGGACCGCCCTGCACGAACGGGAAGACGGCCTTGCGCAGCGCCTCGCCGTGTTCGGCGCGAGCGAGGATGACGCCGCCGCGCGGACCGCGGATCACCTTGTTGGTCGAGAAGGTGACGATGTCGGCGTGCGGCACGGGCGAAGGCAGCACGCCGGCAGCGACGTGTCCGGCGAGGTGCGCGGCGTCGACCCACAGGATGCATTCGGCCTCATCGGCGATCTGGCGCAGAACCGCGAAGTCGAACGTCCGCGAGTACGACGCGGCGCCGGCGACGAGAATCCGGGGCCGATGCACCAGCGCGAGATCACGGACCTGGTCGTAATCGACGAGTTCGTCGTCCGGGCGCACCTCGTAGTGCAGCGGCGAGAACCACCGGCCGGAGAAGTTCGCCCGCGAACCATGCGTCTGGTGCCCCCCGTGTTCGAGGCGCAATGCCAGCACCGGGTCGCCGGGCTGGGCGAAGCCGGCATAGACGGCGAGGTTCGCCGCGCTCCCCGACAGCGGCTGGACGTTGACGTACTCGGCGCCGAACAGCGCGCGGGCGCGGTCGACGGCGAGCTCCTCGAGTTCGTCGGCCACTTCGCATCCGCCGTGGTAGCGCGCCCCGGGATATCCCTCCGCGTATTTCGCGTCGAAGACCGACGCCATCGCGGCGCGCACCCCCGGCGTCGGCTCGGTCTCGCTGGCGAGCAGCTGCAGCGTGTCGCGACGCCGACCGGCCTCGCGCCCCAGCAACGTGTCGACCGTGGCGTCACCGGTGAGGGCGCCGCCGGGACCGAACCCGTGCGCGTCCGCGCTCATGACTCCGAGAGCAGTGTGGCCGGGTCCGTGTCGAGCACCTCGGCGACCGCCTCCGTCGAGACGGCGCCCTCACGCAGGATGCGCGGACTCGGACCGGAGACGTCGACGATCGTCGACGCCTGCGCGGCCGGCGCGGGCCCGCCGTCGAGATACACCGCGACCTCGTCCCCGAGTTGTTCGCGCGCCTCGTCGGCGGTCGTCGCCGGTGGACGCCCCGAGACGTTGGCGCTCGAGACGGCCATCGGACCCACCTCTCGCAGCACGTCGATCGCCACCGGGTGCAACGGCATCCGGAGCATGACCGTGCCGTCGGTGTCCCCGAGATCCCACGCCAGCGAGGGCGCCTGTCGGACAACCAGACTCAGGCCACCGGGCCAGAACGCCTCGATCAGGTCGCGCGCGGGCTGGGGAACGGAGAGGACCAGGCCGTCGATCGCGTGCCAGGAACCCACCAGGACCGGGACCGGCATGTCGCGCCCACGGTGCTTGGCAGCCAAGAGCGCGCCGACAGCGTCGGAATCGAAGGCGTCGCAACCGACTCCGTAGAGCGTGTCGGTGGGCATCACGACCAGCCGTCCGGCCTTCGCCGCCCCGACCGCCGCCCGAATCCCCGAGGAGCGGTTCTGTGGATCGTTGCAGTCGAAAACAGTGCTCACCCGATCATCCTGCCATGCCGTGCCCGACGGACCCGGCCTACCGTCGGCGTGCCGTCACGAACCTCGGCCGACCCGTCAGATCCGCGTGCCGGGTCACTTCGTCGAAGTCGCCGTGCGCGTGCAGGCACGCCACCACCGAGTCCGCGGTCGTGTCGTCGTGCTCGATCCCGACGACGCCGCCGGGGGCCAGCGTGCGGGCGATGACCGGCACCATCGGCACGATGACCGACATCCCGTCGGCGCCGCCGAAGACGGCGCGGGGCGGGTCGTGGGCGACCTCGGGTCCGACCGCGGCATCGAGTGGGACATAGGGCGGGTTCGTGACGAGGACCGACACGGTGCCGGCCGGGATGGACTCCGCGACCTGCTCGGGATCGGTGACGTCGGCGGCGACCACGTCGACCCGCGACCCGATCGTCTGCGCAGTGTCGGCGACGTTGCGGCGCAACCACACCAGGGCGTCCTCGTCGGCCTCGACCGCAACGACCCGCGTCGCGGGACTCATCGCCGCGATACCGATGGCCAGTGCACCACTGCCGCTGCAGAAGTCGGCAGCGGTACCCGGCGTCACGCGGAGGTGGCCGACCGCCCATTCGAGGAGATACTCGGTCTCCGGTCGCGGGACGAACACGCCCGGCCCGACGGCGAGTTCGACCGGGCCGAATGCGGCGGTTCCGATGATGTGCTGCAACGGAATCCGCTGCGCTCGCTGCTCGACCGCCGACCGGAACGCGCGCGCCGGAGCGTCATCGATCGTGTCCACCAGGACCAGCCGGCCCGTGTCGATCCCGAGCACGTGCGCCATCAGCCATT
Source organism: Gordonia sp. KTR9 (assembly GCF_000143885.2). Classification (NCBI taxonomy): domain Bacteria; kingdom Bacillati; phylum Actinomycetota; class Actinomycetes; order Mycobacteriales; family Gordoniaceae; genus Gordonia; species Gordonia sp. KTR9. The sequence goes on along the minus strand of NC_018581.1, from coordinate 2,103,701 downwards.
CGGCATCGCGGCGCGCGGAGTCGATCCCGGCGTCGGCGAGACGGGCGGTCGCCGCCCGCAGTTCGTCCGACCTCGGGGTCGGCGTGCCGGTCACGGCGTCTGTTCGGCTTCCATGCGGGCCTGGCGGTCCGCGGCGACGAGCGCGTCGAGGAGGTTGTCCATGTCACCGGCGAGCACCGCGTCGAGATTGTTCGCCTTGTATCCGATGCGGTGGTCGGTGATGCGGTTCTCGGGGAAGTTGTAGGTGCGGATCCGTTCGGACCGGTCCACGGTGCGGATCTGCGCGGCGCGTCCCTGCGCTGCCGCGGCCTCGGCTTCCTCCTCGGCCGCGGACTGGAGACGGGCGGCGAGGACCTGCATCGCCCGGGCCTTGTTCTGCAGCTGGGAGCGCTCGTTCTGGCAGGTGACGACGATCCCGGTGGGCAGGTGGGTGATCCGCACCGCCGAGTCGGTGGTGTTCACGCCCTGACCGCCCTTGCCGGACGAGCGGTAGACGTCGATGCGCAGTTCGGATTCGTCGATCGTCACCTCGGCGACCTCTTCGGGCTCCGGGTAGATCAGCACCCCGGCCGCCGACGTGTGGATCCGCCCCTGCGACTCGGTGACCGGTACGCGCTGGACGCGATGCACGCCACCCTCGAACTTCAGCCGCGACCACACCCCGTCGCGGACGGCCTCCTTGGACTTGATCGAGAAGGTGGCCTCTTTGTACCCGCCGAGATCGGACTCGGTGACGCCGAGGACCTGCGCTTTCCACCCGTGTCGCTCACAGTATTTGAGGTACATGCGGGCCAGGTCCGACGCAAACAGCGCCGACTCTTCGCCGCCGGCACCGGATTTGATCTCCAGGACCACGTCGTCGGCGTCGTGGGGGTCGCGCGGGGCCAGCAGGTCGGTCAGGGTGGCGTCGAGCTCGTCGACGGTCTTCTCGAGCGCGGGGATCTCGGCGGCGAACGATGCGTCGTCGGCGGCCAGTTCGCGCGCGGCCTCGAGATCCTCGCGCGCCGCCTTCAGCCGGGTGTAGGTCGCCATGACCGGCGCGAGCTCGGCGAATCGCTTGCCCACGCGACGAGCCGCAGTCGGATCGTCGTGCAGGGCCGGGTCGGCCAGCTGACGTTCGAGGCCCGAGTGCTCGGCGAGGATGTCGTCGATGGCCGAGGGACTCTGGGTACTCATGAAGGCGACCTCACTTGTCGTCCGATGCCGTGCCGGCAGGCAGCGACACCGGGAAGAACACTGACCGGAAACACAGCGACGCCCGTCCCGACAATCGTCGGGCGGGCGTCGCAGCGTGGTCTACTTGGCGCGCTTGCCGTAGCGCTTCTCGAACCGGGCAACGCGGCCGCCGGTGTCGAGGATCTTCTGCTTGCCCGTGTAGAACGGGTGGCACTGCGAGCAGACCTCGACGTTGATCCGACCGTTGGCAGCGGTGCTGCGGGTCTCGAAGGTGTTGCCGCAGCCGCAGACGACGGTGGTCGTCGCGTACTCGGGGTGGATTCCCTGCTTCATGTCTGGCTGTCCCTTTCTGTGGTCGCCGGGTCACCGTCGCCTCTCGACGGTGTGAACCGGAACCGGACTCGACCGATCAGTATGCCACGTAGGGCATCACCGGGAAAAATCCCGGTCACCGCGGTCGCAGGTGCCTCAACGGCGGGCCGATCGAATCCATTCCCGGCAGGTCGGGGTACGGCCCGGCCGCACGCCGGACACGTGACACAGGTCGCGAACCTGGTAAGGGTTGCCTAAGTGTAGTAGTGTGGCCTCGCCCGCGGGTACGGTCCGCGGCGCCCGCTCCCGAGTACGACGTCTCCGAAGGAACCATCGATGTACGACGCCGCCTCCACCGGCAGCAGCCTCGCAGTCGACACCGCACCCGCCTCCCCTGCTCGCCGCACCGGCAAGACGGTGCGCTCGCCATGGAACCGGCGCAATCCCTACCCGGCGACGGTCGTGACGAACGAGGTGCTCTCCGGCCCCGGATCGGCCAAGGAGGTCCGGCATCTCGAACTCGACCTCGGCGACAGCGGCATCAGCTACGAGCCCGGCGACGGAATCGGCATCGCTCCCGCGAACGATCCGGCGCTCGTCGACCTGCTCCTCAACCGGCTCGGCGCTGCCGGCGACGAGATCATCGCCGACCGAAAGGCCACCTACACGCTGCGCGAGGCGCTGACCAGCAGGTACGAGATCTGCGCACCGTCGAAGTATCTGGTCCGGGTGGTCGCCGACCGCACCGGGCACCCCGAACTGTGCCGACTGCTCGACGCCGGCGACCCACAGGCACTCGACGCGTGGCTCCACGGGCTCGACGTCCTCGATCTCCTGCATCTCGACCCGACGTTCACCCCGACCCCCGAGGAACTGCTCGAGGAACTGAGTCCGCTGGCCCATCGGGAGTACTCGATCTCCTCGAGCCCCCGGGTCCACGGCGATACCGTGCACATCACGATGGCCACGGTGCGTTACACCGTCGCCGACCGGGATCGCGGAGGTGTCTGCTCGACGCACCTCGCCGACCGGTGCGCTCCCGGTGACACCGTGCCCGTCTTCATCTCCCCCAACAAGAAGTTCCGCCTGCCCGCGGAGGATGTGTCCGCCATCATGATCGGCCCGGGCACCGGCATCGCCCCCTTCCGGGCCTTCCTGCATGAGCGGGCCGCAACCGGTGCCACCGGCAGCAACTGGCTGTTCTTCGGTGACCAGCACCGTGCGCACGACCACCTGTACGCCGAGGAACTCGATCGCCTCGTCGCCGGCGGCGTGCTGGATCGGCTCGACCTCGCCTTCTCCCGCGACCAGGAACACAAGGTCTACGTCCAGGACCGGATGCGCGAGCACGGATCCGAGCTGCTCGCCTGGCTCGAGTCCGGCGCGCACCTGTACGTCTGCGGCGATGCCGCGACGATGGCCGACGACGTGGATGCGGCACTGCACGAGATCGTCGCCGAACACGGCGGTCTCGACGCCGAGGCAGCCGCGGCGTATGTCGAGCGCCTGCGCTCGGATAATCGCTACCTCCGCGACGTCTACTGAGATGACCGACTCCACCGGGGACGATCCGCCCGCCCGCAGCGATCTCGAGATCCTGCTGCGGACAGCCGGATTCGGAGACTCCTCGGTGAACCACGACGTCCCCGCGGTCGCTGCCCGACTACCGGGACTCGCCCAGGTCGTCGGCGTCACGGTCGCCGGTCCGGTGATCATGAACGCGGTCGGGGTCCACGACGACCCGGTCTCGGTCGGCGGTCCGATTCGGGTGGACCCACACCGAATAGCTCTGCGGCTCAATCCCTCTCGCTTGTCGTCGACGTTGCTCAGCGATCCCGCCGCCCACGTTCCGCCGACCCTGCGGTTGTTCGACCATCGCGGCAACACCGCTCACGCCACCTACCTGACCGAGAACTCCGATCGCCTGGCATTCGAGGCCATGGCGCTCGCCGGCGGAGCCCCGGGCCTGGACGGGCCACTCTCGGATTCGCCTGCGCCACAACGTACGACTCCGACGGCATCGACCGGCGACGACCAGCTCGCACAGCTCGACGCGATACTCACCGACGGTGGCGCCGCCCGGCTGAGGAGCCTCCCCCGCCTCGACTGTCCGCGCACCGCCCGCGTCGACAACCGCGCGGTGATCGCCGCGCTCGAGCACGCGTCACGGCTCGGGATGACGGTGACGTTCGCGACGGCGGCGCCGGGATGCATGCAGATGCGTCAGGATCGCCTCGACGGCGCCCACGAGCATCGGGGCCAGATGGTGCTGGCGTCGGGCGCCACCCGGGTGATGATCAATTTCGATCTGGTCGGCGAATGCTGGGTCACGTGGCCCCACGGGGTGTCGGGCCGTACCGGGTCACTGGAGATCTACACCCGGCGGGGTGAGTGCGCGCTGGTCGTGACCCAGACCGGAGCGCTTGCCCCGGCACTCGGCCAGGCCTGGGAGCACCTGACCGCCGATCTCGCCGGCTGACCCTTCGTGACGCCCCTCCGCAAGCTCCGGGGCTCCTCAGGGAACAACGGCTGACGCCCCTCCGCAAGCTCCAGGGCTCCTCAGGGAGCAACGGCTGACGCCCCTCCGCAAGCTCCGGGGCTCCTCAGGGAGCAACGGCTGACGCCCCTCCGCAAGCTCCGGGGCTCCTCAGGGAGCAACGGCTGACGCGACTCCGCAAGCTCCGGGGCTCCTCAGGGACCTGTTACGAGACACGGCCCCGATCCGCGGTGAGCGCGGGTCGGGGCCGTGTCGCGAGAGTGCCGGACGAACTCAGTCGTTGCCCGCACCCGGTGCGGTCTTCTGCACCGACATCAGGAACTCCATGTTCGTCTTGGTTTTCTTCAGCTGACTGAGGAGCAGATCGATGGCCTGCTGGGAATCGAGACCCGAGAGCACACGACGCAGCTTGTGCACGATGGAGAACTCCTCGGGCGACAGCAGCAACTCGTCCTTACGGGTACTCGACAGGTTCACGTCCACGGCCGGGAACACCCGACGTTCGGAGATCTTGCGGTCGAGCTTCAACTCGGCATTGCCCGTGCCCTTGAACTCCTCGAAGATCACAGTGTCGCCGGTCGAGCCGGTCTCGACGAGCGCAGACGCGATGATCGTGAGCGACCCGCCGTTCTCGATGTTGCGCGCCGCGCCGAGGAACCGCTTCGGCGGATACAGCGCGGTCGAATCGACACCACCCGACAGGATTCGGCCCGACGCGGGCGATGCGTTGTTGTACGCACGACCCAGTCGCGTGATCGAGTCCAGCAGCACCACAACGTCTTTGCCGCTCTCGACCAGTCGCTTGGCGCGCTCGATCGCGAGCTCGGACACCGAGGTGTGATCTGACGGCGGCCGATCGAACGTCGACGCGATGACCTCGCCCTTGACCGAACGCTGCATGTCGGTGACCTCCTCGGGACGCTCGTCGACGAGGACGACCATGAGGTGGCATTCGGGGTTGTTGGTGGCGATCGCGTTGGCGATGTCCTGCAGGATCGTCGTCTTACCTGCCTTGGGCGGCGACACGATCAGGGCGCGCTGCCCCTTGCCGATCGGCATGATCAGGTCGATCACACGGGTGTCGAGCCGCTCGGGAGTGGTCTCCAGCCGCAGGCGCTGGTTCGGGTACAGCGGCGTGAGCTTGTTGAACTCGGGGCGGCGCTTGGCGGTCTCGACGTCGCCGCCGTTGATGGTGTCCAGCCGCACCAGCGGATTGAACTTCTGGCGCTGGTTCTGCTGGTCGCCCTCGCGCGGCACCTTCACCGCGCCGGTGATCGCGTCGCCGCGTCGAAGTCCGTTCTTGCGAACGAGGTTCATCGACACATAGACGTCGTTCGGCCCCGCGAGATAACCCGACGTGCGAACGAAGGCGTAGTTGTCGAGCACGTCGAGGATGCCGGCGACGGGCTGCAACACGTCGTCGTCGGAGACCTGCGGCTCGTTCGGGGTGTCGCGGTTCTGGCCACGGCGACGCTCACGGAACCGGCGACCGCGCCGGCGACCGCCGCCCTCCCCGTCGTCATCGCGGTCCTGGCCCCCGTCGCGGTTCTGACCGCCATCGCGATTCTGGTTGTCGCGATTCTGGTTGTCGCGGTTCTGACCGCCGTCGCGATTCTGCTTGTCGCGGTTCTGGCCGCCCCCGTCGCGATTCTGGTTGTCGCGATTCTGACCGCCATCGCGGTTCTGGTTGTCGCGGTTCTGGTTGCGGTTGCGACGAGTGCGCTGCTCACCACCGTCGGAGTCGGCTGCGGCGTCGCCCGCGCCGTCGCGCCCGCGACGCCGGTCACGACCCGCGCCGGCCTCCGTCGAGTCGGCCTCGGGGGCACTGCCGCCCTTGGCGGCATCTGCGGCCGGGGCGTCGGATGTCGTCGCGTTCTTGGCGACGCCATCGGTGCTGGGGCTGTCGGTCTTGTTGTCGGCAGGCGTGCTGTCGCCGGCCGGCGCCTCGGCGCTGATCGGTGCATCGGCATCGGCGGCCTTCCGGCCGGCACCGCGCTGAGTGCGCGTCCCGCGGGGAGCGTCGGCCTTCTCGGCCGTCTCGCCACCGGCGGGAGCCGGGGAGTCGCCGCCGATGGTCAGCTGCTCGTCGGCCGCAGCAGGCTTCGACGAGCCCGCCTTCGACCGCGTCGGGCCGCTCTTCGCGGCCGGGGCGTCGCCGCCGGCCTGGCGCTCCTTGATGGCGGCGATCAGATCGCCCTTGCGCATCCCGGATGTGCCCTTGATGCCGAGTTCACCGGCGACGGTCCGCAGTTCGCTGAGCACCATGCCGGACAGGCCGGTGCGTGCACGTGTCTTGGTCGCCGGTCGTCCCGAGTCGGGGCCGGCCGAACCCGCGGATTCCTGCTCGGCAGGTGCGGTGATCAGGTCCGTATCGGTCACGGAAGTCCTTTCGTTCCTCCCGCAGACAAGAACTGCGTGAGGTCTACGTTTCCCTGCGTCTGTGCGTCAGGGAGTCCGTCCGCGGTGGACGGTGAGAATGTGCGGTCCGCTGCGAGCGAGCTCGGAAACACCTGCGCTTCGGCACCGTCGACAGAGATCCATGACCCCGGCCCGGATACACAGCCGGTCATCTCCGATCGGTGAAGGATGAGAAGCGGCAGGACAAGCCTGCGCGGCTAGACCAGAATATGGTAACCCCGTTCGCATGATAGGGGCAACACGCCGGTAGCGCCAAACGAACGTGCGACGGCCGGCGAATCCACCGGCGTACGACACCGGTCAGCCGACGGAGATCTCGACTCCGCCGGCGACGGCCACCGAACGGGCCTCGAATCCGAGGCCCTGCGCCAGCTGGCGGATGTCCGACGGTACCGGCGCGGTACCGAGCACGAGGACGGTCGGCCCGGCTCCGGACACCGTCGCGGCGTGTCCGCGGGCTCGCAGGGCGGTGACGAGGTCGCTCGTCGGCGCCATCGCCGAAGCACGGTACGGCTGGTGCAGGCGGTCCTGGGACGCGGCCATGAGGTTGCGTGGGTCGGCCGTCAGCGCCACCACCGCGAGCGCCGAACGGCTCAGGTTGAACACGGCGTCGGCACGCGGGACCGCATCCGGCAGCAGTCCGCGGGTGAAGGACGTCGACGATTCGGTGTCGGGGACGAAGACGGTCGCACAGATGTCGGGATGCACGGTGAGCCGGTGTGCGTGATACGACGCGACCCCGTCGGCGGATTCGGTCCACGTGAGGACCGCCGAGCCGAGCACACTCGCGGCGGCGTTGTCGGGATGGCCCTCGAATTCGCTGGACAGCTGTACCAGTTCGTCGAGCGACAGTCCGGGTCCGAGACCGGCGGCGGTGATCAGTCCCGACGCGGCGGCCAGACCCGAGACCGCGGCGGCGGCGGACGACCCCAGACCCCGGGAGTGCGGGATCTGGTTGATGCAGCGCAACTTCAGCCCGGGTGCGCGGAGACCGGCGTGTGCCAGTCCACGGTTGAGCGCGCGCACGACGAGGTGCGATGCGTCGCGGGGCACGTCACCGGCACCCTCCCCCTCGACCTCGAGGGCGACACCCTCTTCGACGGTCTCGACGACCACCTCGTCGTAGATCCCCAGAGCCATTCCCAGACAGTCGAATCCGGGCCCGAGGTTGGCACTCGACGCCGGCACCCGGACCCTCGTCGACAACCCGACCGGCACCGTACCCGCCGCAGATGCGGAACCGGTCACGTCGCCGTCGGCGTCCGATCCGACGACCGGACGGCCGGGCCCGTCAGCCGACACCGAGAGCATTCGCGACCGCCACCGGATCCACCGGAATGGCCTCGACCTCCGGGATGCCCGCCAGGGCGGTGTCGGGGTCCTTCAGGCCGTTGCCGGTCACCGTGCACACCACGGTCGATCCCGGCTCGATCCAGCCATCGGCGCTGGCCGCGAGCAGACCCGCGACGCTGGCAGCCGAGGCCGGCTCGACGAACACGCCCTCCTTGCCTGCGACAAGGCGGTAGGCCTCGAGCAGCTTCTCGTCGGTGGCCGCGCGGAACTGGCCGTGCGACTCCTCTTTCGCCGCGACGGCCTGGTTCCAGCTGGCCGGGGACCCGATGCGGATGGCGGTGGCGATGGTCTCCGGGTCCTTCACCGGCGCACCGTTCACCAGCGGCGCGGCGCCCGCGGCCTGCACCCCGAGCATGCGCGGCACCGACGACGAGACGCCGTCCGCGTGGTATTCGGTGTAACCCTTCCAGTACGCGGTGATGTTGCCCGCGTTCCCGACCGGCAGCGCGTGGACGTCGGGGGCGCGGCCCAGGACGTCGACGATCTCGAACGCGGCGGTCTTCTGGCCCTCGATCCGCGCCGGATTCACCGAATTGACGAGCTCGATCTCGGTGAACTCGGAGGTGGCCTTGCGCGCGAGCTCGAGGCAGTCGTCGAAGTTGCCCTCGACCTGGATGATCTTGGCGCCGTGCATGACCGCCTGCGCGAGCTTGCCCATCGCGATCTTGCCCTGCGGGATCAGCACCGCGCAGGTGATGCCGGCCCGGGTGGCGTAGGCGGCGGCCGACGCCGAGGTGTTGCCGGTCGAGGCGCACAGGACCGCGGTCTTGCCGTTGTTGACCGCATTGCTGACGGCCATCGTCATCCCGCGGTCCTTGAACGAACCGGTCGGGTTGAGGCCCTCGACCTTCAGGTACACCTCGCACCCGGTCAGCGACGACAGGTGCGGCGCGCTGATCAGCGGGGTGCCGCCCTCGAGCAGCGTGACGACCTTCCAGTCGTCGCCGACAGGCAGCCGCGACCGGTATGCCTCGATCAGGCCGGGCCACGCGCGGTGGACGGGCGTAGAAGTCGCTTCAGTCATCGGTACCTTCCAATCGCAACACACTCGACACCTTGATGACGGCGTCCATGTCTTCAAGCGCCGCAACACAATCCGATTGCGCACGGTCGGGCGCGCGGTGGGTCACCACGATCAGCCGGGCGTCGTCGCCCGCGCCCTCCTGGCGCACCGCGGCGATGCTCACCGACCGCTTGGTGAACTCGCCGGCCACCTGTGCGAGCACACCCGGCCGGTCCTCCACCCGCATGGAGATGTAGTAGCGGGTGAGAACGTCGTCGATCGGGGCGACGGGCAGCGAGGCGTAGGTCGACTCGAGGGGTCCCCGGCCACCGTGCACGCGGTTGCGAGCGGCCATGACCATGTCGCCGAGAACGGCCGACGCCGTCGGCGCACCTCCCGCGCCCTGGCCGTAGAACATCAGCCGCCCGGCGTTCTCCGCCTCCACGACGACGGCGTTGAACGCGCCGTTCACCGTCGCCAGCGGATGGGTCAGCGGAATGAGCGCGGGGTACACGCGCGCGGAGATGCGCTGCGAGCCATTGGCATCGCGGACCCGCTCGCAGATCGAGAGCAGCTTGATCGTGCAGTCGAACTTCTTGGCCGCGACCAAGTCGGCGGCGGTGACCGACGAGATCCCCTCGCGGTGGACGTCGGCTGCCGTCACCCGGGTGTGGAAGGCGATCGAGGCGAGGATGGCCGCCTTGGCCGCGGCGTCGTAGCCCTCGACATCGGCTGTCGGGTCGGCTTCGGCGTATCCGAGCCGCCCGGCCTCGGCGAGGGTGTCGGCGTAGTCGGCGCCCGTCTCGTCCATCGCGGAGAGGATGAAGTTGGTGGTGCCGTTAACGATTCCGTTGACCCGCTCCACGGTGTCGCCCGCGAGCGACTGCATCAGCGGCCGGATGACCGGGATGGCACCGGCGACAGCGGCCTCGAAGTAGAGGTCCACCTTGGCCTCGGCCGCGGCGGTCGCGAGTTCGCCGGTGTACTCCGAGAGCAGCGCCTTGTTGGCGGTGACCACCGATTTCCCGCTCTCGAGCGCGGAGCGGATCAGGCCGCGGGCCGGGTCGATGCCACCCATCAGCTCGACGACGATGTCGACGTCGTCGCGGGCGACGAGGGATGCGGGGTCGTCGGACAACAACTCCTGCGCGATCTTGCGCGGGCGCCCCAGATCGCGCACCGCGACCCCGCGGATCTCCACCGGCGCCCCGACGCGCGCACGGAGATCATCGGCGTTGTCGGTGATGATGCGCACCACCTCGGCGCCCACGTTGCCCATTCCGAGCACCGCTACACCGATGGTGCGTGTGTCCACCTCGGTTGCGCCGCTGGTGTTCTCCACTGATCCGGTCACTGGCCCACCTCCAGGCTGAGGAAGTCTTCGATGGTCTCCCGGCGGAGCAGCAGCCGAGCGTTTCCGTCGGCCACCGCCACCACGGGCGGTCTCATGGTCATGTTGTAGCGGCTCGACATCGAGTAGCAGTAGGCGCCGGTGGCCGCGACCGCGATCAGGTCCCCGGGCCCGAGATCCTCTGGTAGCCAGCAGTCCTTGATGACGATGTCGCCGCTCTCGCAGTGCTTTCCGACGACGCGACAGACCACAGCGCGCGCCTGCGACACCCGCGACACGAGCCGTACGTCGTATTCGGCGTCGTAGAGGACGGTGCGGATGTTGTCGCTCATGCCGCCGTCGACCGAGACATAGCGTCGTACGGCCCCACCGCCGAGTGCCACGTCTTTCACGGTGCCGACGCGATACAGGGTGACCGTACCCGGACCGGCGATGGCGCGGCCGGGTTCGACCGCGATGATCGGCATCGGCAGACCGACGGCCGCCGACTCCCGTTCGACGATCGCGGCCAGGGTCTCCGCCACCTTCGCAACCGGCAGCGGTCGCTCCTCGGGAAGGTACGAGATCCCCAGTCCCCCACCGAGATCGACGATCGACATCTGCGAGGTCTTCTCGACGCCGAACTCGCCCACCACATCGCGGAGCAGTCCGAGCACACGATGGGCGGCCAGTTCGAAGCCGTCCATGTCGAAGATCTGCGAACCGATGTGGCTGTGCAGACCCACGAGCCTCAGGTTGTCGGTGGCGAACACGCGTCGGATGGCCTCCATCGCGACTCCGCCGGCGAGTGAGAACCCGAACTTCTGGTCTTCGTGTGCGGTCGAGATGAACTCGTGGGTGTGCGCCTCGACACCGACGGTCACGCGGACCAGCACGTCGGCGACGACACCGCGCTCGCGGGCCACGGCGTCGAGCCGCTCGATCTCGATCATCGAGTCGAGGACGACGTGCCCGATCCCGGCGTCGACCGCGGCGCGCAGTTCTTCGACGCTCTTGTTGTTGCCGTGCAACGCGATCCGCTCCGGCGGGAAACCGGCGCGCAGCGCGATGGCCAGTTCGCCGCCGCTGCAGACGTCGAGCGACAACCCTTCGTCGTCCACCCAGCGGGCGATCTCGGTGCACAGGAACGCCTTCGACGCGTAGTGCACTCGTCCATACGGACCGAACGCGGCCATCATGTCCCGGCAGCGCGACCGGAAGTCGGCCTCGTCGACGAAGAATGCGGGTGTCCCGAACTCCTCGGCGAGCTCGCTCACCGGCACACCGGCGAGCCGCAGTTCACCCGAGTCGTCGCGAGATGCGTTGCGCGGCCACACCTGCGCGGGGATCGCCGCGAGCACGGCCGGGTCGTTCGGGCGCTCGGCGAGGTGTGGCGCGGCCAGCAGTTCGGCGTGCCGGGGACCGGCCGGGTGCGCGTTCACATCTGCTCCGGTGCGGTGACGCCGACCAGGCCGAGGCCGTTGGCGAGGACCTGACGGGTGGCCTCGCACAGGGCGAGTCGGGCACGGTGGATGTCCGCGGGCTTCTCGTCGCCCTGCGGCAGGACGCGGCACTTGGCGTAGAAGCGGTGGTAGGTGCCGGCGAGGACCTCGAGATAGCGGCACACCCGGTGCGGTTCCCGCAGGGTGGCCGCCGTTGCGACGACATCGTCGAAATCGCCGATGGTGCGGATCAGTTCGCCCTCGGCGGGATCGTCGAGCAGGTCGAGATGGTCCAGCGACGACACGACGCCCAGATCGGCGGCGTTGCGGGCCAGCGCCGACATCCGCGCGTGGGCGTACTGCACGTAGTACACCGGATTGTCGTTGGACTGCTTGGTCAGCAGATCCAGGTCGATGTCGATGTTGACGTCGACGGAGGAACGGATGAGGGAGTAGCGGGCGCCGTCGACACCCACCGCGTCGACGAGGTCGTCGAGGGTGATCACCGTGCCCGCACGCTTGCTCATGCGCACCGGCTTGCCGTCGCGGACGAGGTTGACCATCTGACCGATCAGCACCTCGACGGTGGCCGGATCGTCGCCGAGCGCCGCGGCGGCCGCCTTGAGACGGCTGATGTAGCCGTGATGGTCCGCACCGAGCATGTAGATGCAGAGGTTGAAGCCGCGGTTGCGCTTGTCCCGGTAGTAGGCGATGTCGCCCGCGATGTAGGCCGCGTTGCCATCGCTCTTGAGGACGACCCGGTCCTTGTCGTCACCGAACTCGGTGGACCGCAGCCACCACGCGCCGTCCTTCTCGTAGAGGTTGCCGTTGGCCTTGAGCTCGTCGATGCACTCGTCGACCAGTCCGGTGGCGAACATCTTGTCCTCGTGGGTGAAGACGTCGAAGTCGGTGCCGAAGTCGTGCAGGCTCTGCTTGATGTGGGTGAACATCAGGTCCACCCCGACCGAGCGGAACGTCTCGAGCCGATCGGCCTCGGGCAGCGACAGGACGTCGGGGGCCGCCTCGACGACCTTGGCGGCGATGTCGGCGATGTAATCGCCCGCGTACCCGTCCTCCGGGGTCTCCTCACCCAGTGCGGCCGCCTCCAGCGACCGGGCGAACCGGTCGATCTGGGCGCCGTGGTCGTTGAAGTAGTACTCCCGCGTGACCGCTCCGCCACGGGCGGCGAGAACACGTCCGAGTGCGTCACCGACGGCGGCCCAGCGTGTACCGCCGAGATGGATGGGTCCGGTCGGGTTGGCCGAGACGAATTCGAGGTTGATGACCGATCCGGCGAACTCGTTCCCACGGCCGTAGTCCGCACCGCGCGCGAGCACGGCTGCGACGACGGTGTTCTGCGCGGCGGCACCGAGCCAGACGTTGACGAATCCCGGACCGGCGACCTCGGTCTTCGAGATGCCCTCGGCAGCGGCGAAGGCCTCCGCGAGCCAGCCCGCGAGTTCGCGCGGGTTCACGCCGAGTCGCTTGCCCATCTGCAGGGCGACGTTGGTGGAGTAGTCGCCGTGGTCAGCGTGACGGGGGCGCTCGACGACGATGGAGTCGGGCACCAGGTTCTCGTCCAGTCCGCGGTCACGGACCACGGTCAGGGTCACGGCGCGCAGCAGCGCGGCCAGGTCGGCGGGAGTCACAGGACATCATCCTATTGGCCGTTGCCTGATCACCGACAATCGCACCCCGCTCGACCCACGGGGCCCACCAGTACACTCGTGGGCGCCGAGCGCGTGCCGGGGCATTCCGCCCGCCCGCCCGGCGCCCGCAGTCGGATGAGGAAAGAAGTCAATGGCGCGCAAACCAGGGGCGAACGTCCCCAAGTCCCGCAAACGAGCAGGCTCGGTTCCCTCGGCGACGGGACGGCAGATCGACTGGATGCTGATCGGCGCCGTCGTGGTGGTCATCGGTCTCATCGCGGGTCTCGCGATCTACCTCGTCCCCAAGTTCAACGAGCAGCGCGCCGAACAGAAGGACGACGTCGCCGTCGAGTCGGTGTCGGAGTTCGTGCCCACCCCGCAGAAGCCGGACCCGGCGTCCGACATCCCCGGTGTGACGAAGCGGTACTACGAGGCCGCCCGCCACGTCACGGCCGACCAGCGCGTCGCCTATGACCAGTCGCCGCCGTTCGGTGGTCCCCATGACGAGATCTGGGCGACCTGCACCGGCGTCGTCTACCCGAATCCGCTGCGCTCGGAGAACGCCGTCCACGCGCTCGAACACGGCGCGGTGTGGATCACCTACAACCCGGACACGATCTCCCCGGAGGACCTCGACTACCTCAAGCAGCTCGTCCGCGGTGAGCAGTACCTGTTCCTGTCGCCCTACCCCGGACTCGACAAGCCGCTGTCCCTGCAGAGCTGGGGCCACCAGCTCAAGCTGGACTCCGCCGGCGACCCGCGCGTCAACCAGTTCATCACCGCGTTGCGCCGCAACATGATGCCCGGTGTCTACCCGGAGAATCCGCAGACCGCCGCCTACCCGGAGACCCAGGCCACCTGTACCGCCATCCCCGGGTTCGATCCGTCGAATCCTCCGCCGGCCGACCAGGGCGAGCCCGGCCCCGATGCGGTCCCGATGGACGGCGGCAGCGGCGCCCCGACGCCCGCGGGCTGACGCGGTTCACACCCGAACATCAGTCCGGCCACCGGCCCGGCCCGACGAGACGACCCCGGCCTGACGAACGACGAGGACCCAGCGATGACCGACAGCAGCGAGCGTCCCGAAAACCCGGACGACACAACGACTCCCGTGGCAACTGACGACGCTGTCGAGACGTCGTCGCGTCCCCGGATCCTGCTCGCGCTGGGCGGGGCGGCGCTGCTTCTCTTCGGTGTCGGCCTCGGCCTGCTCATCCAGGCGAGCCTCGCCGACGACCCCACCGGCGAGGACTCGCCCGCCGCGAACTCCGCGGCTGTCGGATTCGCCCAGGACATGACCCGCCACCACGAGCAGGGAGTGGAACTGGCGGCCATCGAACTCGAACACGGCACCGACCCCGAGGTGCGGAGCATGGCGTTCGACATCCTCACCGCCCAGAGCAACGAGATCGGCCAGATGCAGTCGTGGCTGTCGCGATGGGGCAGGCCCGTCACCAACCCCGGGGCGACCATGGCCTGGATGGGCCACGGGGGGTCGGACACCGAGGGACACGACCATTCCGATCCCGCGGATCACACCGAGGGCGGTCATGATCACGGCAGCATGGACCACGGAGACGGCGGCCACGGGGACATGGACCACGGGGACATGCCGATGCCGACGTCCGGCGCGCCCGCCTCGGGAGCGCCCGAGTCCGACGCCGAGCAACCGGCGATGCCGGGTATGGCGACGTCGACGGAGATGGAGCAGTTCCGCGCGATGCGGGGTCCCGAGGTGGACATCCGGTTCCTGCAGCTGATGCTGCGCCACCACGAGGGCGGTCTGCACATGATGGAGTACGCCGCGGACCCGGCGAACGTCGAGCAGACCTACGTCCGCGACCTGGCGTCGAGCATGAAGCGAACCCAGGACAAGGAGATCGCCATCATCACCCAGATGCTGGCACTACGTGGTGCACAACCGCTTCCGATGAACTGAGCAGCGCCGAGACGTGCTCTCACCACGACTCGCCGCCGCCGTCGACGCACTGCCCCTGACCCCCGGTCTGCGAGTCCTCGAGATCGGCTGCGGGCCCGGGGCAGCGGCACGCGAGGTGGCGCGGCGCGTGGGCCCCGACGGATTCGTGCTGGGCATCGACCGGTCGTCGCGGGCCGTGAGCGCCGCACGTCGTACCGCGCTCGCCGACGGGCTGCGCCCGGACCGGCTCGACTTCGAATGCGGCGCGATCGAGGACTTCGTACTGGGCGACCGCATACCGTTCGACGTGGCCTTCGCGCTGCGGGTCGGCGCTCTCGACGGTCGACACCCCGAGCTCTACGACGCGGCCGTGCAGGCCGTGGCCCGTGCGCTGCGCCCGGGCGGCGAGCTGTTCGTGGACGGCGGTGGCCCGCTGCGGCGTCTCGGGTTACCGACGGATCATTGATATCGCGTTCGGTCAGTCGTGCGCGAGCGCACGTCGGACGGCGTCGCACTGCCTGGCGAAAAAGTCCTGTGCGATCGATGTTCGGGGCGCGACGATGTCGAATCCGTGAAATGCGCCGCACACCTCGTCGACCTGGCACTCGACCCCCGCCGTGCGAAGGCGGTCGGCGTAGCCACGGTCCTCGGTGGAGAACAGGTCGAGGGTGCCGACCCCGATCCACGCGGGCGGCAACCCCGCGAGGTCGGTACGTCGCGCCGGGACCGCCTCCCCGGTGTCGGCGCCACCCAGATAGCTCGACCACCCGAAGACGTTGGCCGAGGCGTTCCAGAGTCGGTGCCGCGGATCGGGTTTGCGGGTTCGGTCGTCGAGCATCGGGTAGGTCAAGAGCTGCAACCGCAGCTCCACCCCTTCATCGCGTGCGCGAAAGGCCAGTGCCGCTGCCAGTCCCCCGCCGGCGCTGTTGCCGCCGATCGCGATCCGGGTCGCGTCGATGTCTGGCTGGTCGATCATCCACCGCAGGGCGTCCAGACAGTCCTCGATCGCTGCCGGATACGGATGCTCCGGCGCGAGGCGGTAGTCGACGGACACCACCTCGATTCCGACACGTTCGGACATCGCTCGCGCCCAGCGATCGTCCTGGGCGGCACTGCCCATGACATAGCCGCCGCCATGAATCCACAGAAGTCCGGGCAGACGTCCCGACGAGTGTGCCGGACGAAAGACCCGCACCTCGACGCCGCTCGGCGTGGTCACGGTGGTGACGGGCGTCCGGCCGTTGCGCACTCGGGAAAGCCGTCGGACAACGGGGAGCGTGCGTCGCGACACGATCTGTGCGGGCGCGATCAGCGCCAGCCTGCGCAGGTCCGGCGCGAAGTCGTTGCGCATTCTCCAGCGGTTCAGCACAACGTGGAGACTATTCGCCCGATCCCGCCTACACGCTGGATTGCGGTGATTCCGTGGCGACTGCAACAAGCCCTGTCTGCGCTGTGTACCGAGAAACAGAAGCGCCACTTGAGATCATGTGCGCCGGTTGTAACCGGCGCTTCTGATCCCAAGTGGCGCTTCGGCGGCAATGGTGCGCCTCCGTGAATCTCTTTCGATCCAAACCGACGAGTTCGCACGCCTGCACGCGGCGGTCACGACCATGCCGATCGCGGAGGTCCCTCCCACAGCGCAGGAGCGGTCGGGGATCGTCCCATCAGGCCAGCACTGAACCTCGTAGCGAAACAGGCGGTAGCGTCCCAAAGCCTGTAGTCCTAGGGGCCGCTGACCGTCACACCGCGGTCCAGTCCTGGGGGTGCACTCCACGCTGGCAGTTAAGTCCGCCGAAAATTCACCCATCATTCAGCAGGTGTCTGATTGACCGAAGCGTCGAAACTCGCAGTTACGGAGGCTCCGTCCACGAGTCGTCGCACGGAGTCTGGGTCGTCGGTCACCAGCATGGGGATGGTTGTCAGATCGATCGGCGGGATCTGCCAGCGCCCATCTGGAAGCGGATCAGAGGAGGTGATCACGAGGCCGGACGCACCAGCACGCTGAGCGGTTTCGTACTTCCGCTCGAAGGTGCAGCCACCGCGCGGCAAGACAACGAACTGCCCCTCGACGTCTGAGTCGTTCTCTGAGCATCCGTCGCCTAGGGCCGCAGACAGCCGTACATCAACCGCTTCAGCACCGACGGAAAACGGGAACGGCCTCAGTTGGACCGGCGCACCGTCGACCATGGCAACGACATCGGACGCCACATACTCATACTTCGTCGGAGCCGGTAGCGACGACGAAGGCGATGCGGCGCCGTTAGTGACCTCGCCAGCATCTGTCGTGCCGCCGCACCCAGCCAAGACTGTGGAGGCAACGAAGGCAACTGCTATCGACGTTTTCACGGCAGTCGACTTACTCATGAACTCCCCTAGATCTCTCACGGTTCCAACAGTTTCTAAGAGGCCGACTGTCTGATCGCCCAGCTCCGTGTCCAGCGCGGCACGCCATCGTATGGCACCTGCCTTGTCCGACAGGACGAGTGGGTAGTGGTGCGGTTCGACCATTTCGAATGCCAGTACGTGATAAGCAGCAGCCTCCACATCCTCAGTCGGCAACTGTCTGAGGTCGCAGACAATACCCACTGGCTGGTCGGGGTTCGGCAGAACTAGCGAGCGGAAGACGACGAAGAGGAGCGATTCGTGCGACCAGCAGGCAAGCAGAACGACATCCCGCGTGCTCGGCCCCGACACCGCAGCAATACGCACAACCTCAGCTGCAACCGGAGAGACCTCACTGGTCACTGTCGGCCCCCAAGTACTCAGATACGCCCTGCTCAATTGTGTCCGTCACGAAGCACGTCAGAGATTTCATGTCATGCGACCGGCGCATCCCCACCATCATTTCCATTCAGCGGTATGCCGCTGACCTTATCGATCTGCTTGGGCGATGACATCCAACCCGGACACTCCACATGGCCTTCGCAGTACGCCGTGGTGACACCGGACGCGCCACCAGGGATCTTCTCACCGTTCGGCAGCGTGTCCGACATTTGAACAACGGCACGATAAGTCACCGGGGGCGGCTTCTTCTCACAGATCAATGTTCCGGGTGTCAGATACGAGCACTCCTGGCGGTAGAAGTCTTGTCGATAGATCAAGGTCCGGCCACGGGTGTCATTCTGATCATGCTCGCCGCAGTTGGATTCGATCGTCTCTTGGACAACGTCCATGTTCGTCATCTTGTGGTAGTGGTAGATCTTGTCCCAGCCGCGGCCGCGCTTTCCATTCCAATATCCACGCCGCAACGGAACCTTGTTGCCGCACGTGTCTTCCCAAGGGCCGCCGACGATCTCGTTTGTGTCGTAGTCGTCATCTACATTGTGCCGGAACGAACGGAGGTCGGGAATGGGTAGATCACGAGGCGGGGCAGCCGGCGCGTCGCCCCCCTCCCGATCGCGATCGCCATCGAGGTCACGAGCCCCGGTGGTTGGCACCGGCACAATCGGCGTCGAGCCGGGAGGTGGGATGTCGGTGGGCGCGTGGGCTCCCATGTCGGGACCTGGCCCCTCGGGCACGCTGGAGTCGCTCGGCACCGTCGGCGCCGTCACCACCGGCGGCTGAGACGTCGTGGTGGTCGTTGGCCCCGGATCGTGACAAACATAGGGCACCGGGGGCGGCGGGGCTTCTGAGGCCGTGCGGCCATTGGAAGCCGCCCAGGTCTGCGCCCAAGCACTGTTGTAGGCGGCCGTCTCACGCGCACACCGCTCAGCTGGGGTTTCCGCGCTCGCCGGATCAGCCGGCACCACCAACGATGCCAGGACAGCCAGTACCGAGACTGCCGCGACCATGACGGCCGCGAGCACTCCCCTGCGCCCGATCATGCTCCTCAGACGAACATCGCTCATCACTCGATCCCCCGATCGTCGCCTGGTGGTCAGAGCCACATACGGGCGGAGTGGATGTTGATCGTGTCGTCAGCGGTCGGTGTCGAAGCCGAGAACCGCACGATCACGCGGACCGTCGTCGGACCGACGCAACCATCCACCCTGACGTGGACTCGCTTGGCGCGGATCGAGGCGCGGTTGGTTTGCAATGTCTTCTTACCCAACGAGATCTCAGTGATCCGGCCCGGCTTGAGCTTTACCGAGATCGACGGGCTCACCGACGCCGACCCGCCGACCGTCACGCCAGGAACGCCACTGATCGTGACGTTCGCGTTCGGCCCGATCGACGAGCCGAACCCGAACGTCGCCCCGTCGCTGACATCGACCTGGCACCCGACGACCAGAAACTGCTCGAGGATCGCAGACTGCACCGGCTGGGACGGTCGGCGCCCCTTCGCCGGGGTGATGAGGGCACCGACCCGTGCCGACACCCAGCCCTCACGCGAGGCAAAGCTGTTGGCGATGTTGCTCATCGGGTTGACGACCAGCTCGCTGGCACGCAGCTCGATCTTCCAACCGTCATCGGTGATCAGCGAGTCGTACTTCGTCGCCAGCGACGTCGGGGCGGCTGAACCAACTCCCACGCCAAACACGAGAGACACCAATGCAATACACGTCGACGATACGACGACCAATCTACGAACAAGCATCCCGACCCCTTCACCCACGAGTGAGCGGCGCCAGATCACACTGTGCAACTTGGAGCACTGACACTGGTTCAATACTCACGATCGCGAACTGGGTTTTCAGAACACCGCACTACCGGCGGTAGGTTCGCACACCCCACCCAAATCCACAACAGCAAATATCAGGTTCGAGATGGACTTCTATGCCGAGACTGAAGCCCGCCTGGCCGGGACACCCCCGTCAACCAGCCAAAGCGCGCTCAAGCGATGCCCGGACGGACGACGAAGAGTGTCGTACGTCACACTGCGGACCCCGGTCTGCCCGCCTTCGGTGGGTCGCTTTGGCCCCGCGTAGAACGGCAGCCGCACTCTTGAGGGTGAGAGCGAGATCGCGGGCCATCTCGCGATACCGTTGTCGAATATGCGATCATCGTTGAGAGGGCGATGGCTGACATGTTCTGCGCGCTCGCTCGATCTGCGGTGGCTCAGCGCGCACCAATTCTGTTCGACTTGGACCGGTTGCGCTTCCAGCACAGGGTTTGAAGGTTCTCAGGAGTCGACAGGCCACCTCTTGACACCGGCACAATGTGGTCGACCTCAAGAAGCAGGTGACGCTCGACGGCGACCGATATCGAGATTATCGGCATGCGTAGTTGTCACGCGACTTGATGAACTCCCGGAGCTTGCCCGTCATGAGGGCACGTTGCCCGGCGGCGCTCTTTCTGTATCGGATCTTCTGGGCAAGGGTTCCGATGAGGGCGTCGATCGTTGGTGTGTTCAATGTGATTCGTGCACGCCGAGAACTGTTGCCGCCAGCACTAACGTACTCGAAGAGGTACTCCGGGTACGGGACCGTGATTGGTGATAGCCGAACTCCAACGTGCTGCATGAATTCCGCCATGTAGTGCTTCAGTATGAACTTTGGCGGGTCGATCCAACGGGTGATGCTGGCCTCCCGTTGATGGAGGTTGTGAACCGCATTCTCCAGTCGCGCAACATCTTCGCTGAGCTTCTCAACCTCAGCCAGGGTGGGTTCATCGGGTCTGACGTGGAAGTACTTCATCAGATACCTGACAACTCAGAAGGACCGCTTGCTCACTGAACGCACTCAACTCCTCCGCGCGCACCAAACCGTTCGAGTCCATACGAACCGCCGCCTCGACGGTCTGTCAGAAACCTGCGGAGTCTCCGGCCCTCGGAACCCAGGCGACCTCGAGAAACAGAAGAAACCCGCGCACGTGGTCGCGGGCTTGAGAGAAACGGTGTTGGTGCCCCCGGCAGGATTCGAACCTGCGGCCTTCTGCTCCGGAGGCAGACGCTCTATCCCCTGAGCTACGGGGGCTCATCGGGCGGGACTCAGCCTAGCGCACGGTCCGGCCGGCAGCCCAATCGGGCAGCTCACGACACGCCGAGGGGGCTCTGCACGCGCACCGACGACCCGTGCTCGCCGCGCAAGACGTGCAGCTGGGCCGGGATTCGCGCCCGCAGTTCGTCGACGTGGCTCACGACGCCGACGACGCGCCCACCGGTCCGCAGATCGTCCAGGACGCCCATCACGAGGTCGAGCGCCTCGGGATCGAGGGTGCCGAACCCCTCGTCGATGAAGATGGTGTCGAGCACCCGTCCGCCCGACTCCGCGGAGACGACGTCGGCGAGTCCGAGCGCGAGAGCCAGCGACGCGAAGAACGTCTCCCCGCCCGACAACGTCGTCGTCGCGCGGAGCGCGCCGGTGTACTCGTCGCGCACCTCGATGCCCAGGCCACCGCGCCGGCCCCGGACACCAGCCGCGTCGGTGTGGACGAACTCGTAACGACCCGAGGACATCTCACGGAGCCGACCGGACGCGGCGACGAGGACCTCGTCGAGGCGTGCGGCCAGCACATACGACCGCAGCGACATCCGCCGCGAATTCTGTCCGCGCCCGCTGACCAGTTCGGCTAATCCCTGGAGTTCGGCGTGGCGTTCCTGCATCGGCGCCAGCGCGTCGAGAGCCGCCCAGAACTGGGTGACGTACTCCTCCAGACCGGTGACCTGTCGAGCGGTGACGGCGTGTTCCTTCGCCGCGGTCTCGAGGCGCCGGCGAGCGGCCTCACGCTCCACGGTCAGCCGTTCGAGATCCGGCTCGGGGGCCGACATCGCGGCCCGCACGTCGTCGTCGGCGAGGGTCTCCTCCGCCGCGGCGCGCAGACTCGACGCCTCCTGCAACATCGTGTCCCACGCCGCGATCTGGGTGTCCGGGGCGAACGCCGCGCGAACCGCGGCGACATCGTCGAAACCGGCATCGAGGCAGGCCGCGGACAGCCGGGCCGTTGCTCCGGCGACCCGGTCCCGCGCACGCGCGGCCTCCTGCCGGGCGTCGCGGAGACGACGTGTACGGCGAACCAGTTCGGCGAGTTCGCGGCGGCGCTCGGCGACGCCTCCGCGCCCGCCGGTCGCTTCGCGAACCGCGGAATCGAGCTCGGTGAGGTTCTGCCGCAACGAGTTCAGGCGCTCGCGCCGGGCGGACTGGGCCGACTCGGTGTCGGCGATGGTGGTGCGCCATGCGTCGATCTCGGCGTCGACCCGATCGACGGCCTTCTGCAGTGCAGGCACTCGTGACGCGGCACGCTCGGCGGCCGCTAGATCGGCGCTCACCCGGGCCAGGTCGGCGTCGACGGCCTCGGGGTCGGCGCCGCCGATGACGGCGTCGAGATGCACGCGACGCTCGCCGAGTGCGGCGACCGCGGATTGGGCGATGGCCTTCATCGCACTCGCACGCTCTTCGGCTTCGGCCGCCTCTTCTTCATCGGCGACCGTCTCGACGGGGCCCGCGGCGGTGGCGGGCCGCGGGTGTGCGACCGAACCGCACACGACGCACGCCTCACCGTCGACGAGTTCGCCGGCCAGCTCCACCGCCATCCCGGCGAGGCGACGCTCCCGCGCGTCGAGCACCCGCTCACGGGCGGCGGCATGAGCATCGCGGGCGTCGAGCAGGTCCTTCTCGGCGGCGACGAGCCGGACCAGCACCTCGTCCCGGTCGGTCAGGGCGTCGCGGACACGGCGGAGTCCGTCACGCTCGGCCCGCAGCTTCGGGGCCTGCAGGCGAAGGTCCTCGGCCGCCCGCAGCGCGCCGGCGGCCTCGGCACGCCGACCCGGCGCGGCCTCGAGCGACTCCCGTGTCTGCGCGACCCGGCGTTCGGCGTCGGAGATGGTGGCATCGAGTGCATCGATCTCGGTGACCAGCGCAGGCCGCTGCGCGACCCGTTCGGTAAGCGGTTCCCAGCGCCCCGATTCCTCGGTCCAGCGGTCAATGGCCGCATCCAGGAGCGCGTCGAGGTCCTCGCCCGTGTCGACGGCACACAGGATCTCGCCCTCCGGCAACCGGCCCAGTTCGGCGCGGGCATCCGCAACGGCCTGCTCTGCGGCCGTCAGATCGCGCACCGCACGATCGGAGTCGTCGGCGAGCGGAACGATCGGTGCGGCCCGCAGAGCGAGGCGGCGTGCCCGGCCCGCGTCCGCAAGCGCCTGCTCACCCTCGGCAAGCCGGGCGAGGCGCTCGGTGGCCGCATGCCCCCGGCGTCGCAGCTCGGCGACCCGGCTCCCGCCCTCGTACGCGGCCTGGGCCTGGTCTGCCGCGGCCTGCGCCGCACCCGATTCGACGAGGGTGCGTTCCGCGGCCACCCGCGCACGCTCAAGACATTCCTGCGCCCAGTCGAAGTCGGGCTCGGCGATCGGCTCGGCACCGCCGACCGCGACGATCTGGCCGGCGATCCGGTCGAGCACCGCGGTCTGATCGGTCAGCGTGGCCGCGCTCTCCCGAGACCGTTCGCGCAGCCACTCCTCCAGGTCACCGAATCGTTCGGTGTCGAACAGCCTCTCCAGCAACGCTTCCCGCTCGTCGGAGTGCGCCCGCAGAAACCGCGCGAAGTCGCCCTGGGGCAGCAGCACGACCTGGAAGAACTGGTCGGCACTCATGCCCAGCAGCCGTACCACCGCGTCACCGATCTCGGGGATACGGGTCAGGTCGGGCCCCGACCCGTCGACCCACGTCAGCGTCGCCCGAGCGTTCACCCTGCGGGTGCCGTCCCCGCGCTTCTTGGGTCGCTCGTGCTCGGGCGAGCGCGTGATCCGGAGCCGCCGGGACGCAATCGTCGCCTCCAGCTCGACCTCCGGGACCTCGTCGGCCGCTGCGTGATCCGAATGCAGTCGCCGGTTGACGTCGCGCACGCCCGGGACCCTCCCGAACAGCGCGAAGGCGACAGCATCGAGGACCGTGGTCTTACCCGCGCCGGTCTGTCCGTGCAACAGGAACAGTCCGTCACCGCCGAGGTCGTCGAAGTCGACGGTGATCTCCTCGGCGAACGGACCGAACGCACGGACGCGCAAGCGGTGCAGCCTCATGCGGACTCCGCGACGATCGCCTCGATGTCGAAGAGGGTCAGTTCGGCGGCGTCGGACTCGGGTTCGCCGACGACGGCGCGGAGTGCGCGCTCGAGGAGAACCCGCTCCCCCTTCGTCGGTTCGTCGCGCACGTCGGAGATGAACGAGGCGACGATCTCGGCGTCGGTGCGCCCACGCACACGGGACCGATAGTCGACGCCGATGCCGGAGTGCGGACGCTCCCACTGCACATGGACCGCGAAGGGGAAACGCTCGCGTAGGCGTCGCATCGCGTCGGTGGGGCGGACCGGGTCGGTCAGCGTCACCTCGACATAGTGGTCCTGCGCCTCACCGAACCGGTCGTCGGTCAGCAGATCGGCGAGAACGCCGGTGAGAGAACTGAGTTCGCGGACGACGGGCAGCTCGTGGACCCGGACCTCCGCGACACCGCGGGCGTCGAGATCGACCACCAGCGCCGCCTTGCGATGGGTTCGTTCGCCGAAGGAGTACGGCAGCAGCGAACCGCTGTAGCGGACGGTGTCGGTGACGCGCTGCGGTGAGTGCAGATGACCGAGCGCGACGTAGTCGGCACCCGAGAACGTCTCGGCGGGAACGGTTTCGACACCGCCCACACTGATCGAACGCTCCGACCCGGAGGCCGCGGCCCCGCTGACGAAGGCGTGCGCCACCACCACGGACCGCACCCGGCGGGCGGCGAGGTCGGCACGGACCCTCGCCATCGCGGCGTCGAGCACGGCGGTGTGGCCGCCGACCGACTCGACGCCGAGGTGGCGGCGGGCGGTGTCGGGTTCGAGATACGGGATGCCGTAGATCGCGACGTCTCCGTGGGTGTCCGCGAGCACGACCGGCCGGTCGATGTCGGCGATCGAAGTCCGAAGGTGCAGTCCGCCGGCGGCCGCGAACCCGGAGCCGGCACCGAGGCGGGTGGGCGAATCGTGATTGCCCGACGTGACGACGATCTGCGCTCCCGCAGCGGCGATCTCGGCCAGCCCCTCGTCGTAGACCCGGACCGCGTCCGCGGACGGGACCGACCGGTCGTAGACGTCCCCGGCGACGATCACGACGTCCGCGGACTCCGCGGCGACGAGCTCGGCCAGGTGGGACAGCGCGCGGCGCTGGTCGGCGAGCAGCTCGACCCCGTGGAACGTCCGGCCCAGGTGCCAGTCGGAGGTGTGCACGATGCGCATGGGCGCAACCTTACGGTCGGGTCCCGACAGATCGTGGGACGCGCGCTCTCGGCGACCCGGCCCCGGGCGGCCGGGTCCGCTACCGGGCGTCGGTGGCGACGGCCTGCGGGTCGACGACCTGCGGTGGAACGTTCTGGTGCGCGGGACGGACGAAGAAGAACGTCGCGACGACACCGATCAGCAGCGCGGCTGCCGGTAGGTACAGCGACTGGCCCATCGCGGTGGCGAAGCCCTCGCGGAGGAACTCCGGCAGCTGGCCCGTCCCGCCGTCCTGCGCGTTCTCGGCGTCGACCCCGGGCAGCTCGGCCGCGAGCCGGGTCTGCAGGAGCGCCCCGATCATGGCCGACCCCAACACCGAGCCGATGACCCGCAGCGTGTTGTACACACCGGCACCGGCGCCGGCCTGGTGCCACGGCAGGTTGCGCGTGGCCGTCGCCGCCAGCGGCGCCCAGATGCCGGCCGAGGCGACACCCATCAGGCACAGCGGGACGACGATCAGCCAGACCGGGGTCTCCGGACGCGCCACGAAGCCCAGCCACGCGATGGCGATCGCATTCAGCAACAACGCCGAGGAGACGATCGTGCGTGGATGGACGCGGTCGACCATCCGACCCACGAACGGGGCCAGGACGCCGGTCAGCACGGCCATGGGCACCAGGACGACCGCCGACTCGGTCGGCGACATCCCGCCGACGAGCTGGAGGAAGAAGGTCAGCGGGATCATCAACCCCGACACCGCGAAACCCATCGAGGCGATGCCGATCGTCGACAGCGAGAAGTTGCGGTCGCGGAACAGTGACAACGGGAGCAGCGGCTCCGTGCGAATCCGGGACTGCCAGTAGACGAAGACCCCGAGGATCACCAGACCACCGACGATGAGGAGCCAGATCCAGGCATCCCAGTCGAAGGTCTCGCCTTCCTGGATGCCGAACACCAGCGCGGACAGACCGACGGCGGACAGCGCGACGCCGATCCAGTCGAACTGGTGGTCGTTGGTCTCGACCCGGGGGACGAGAACGGCGGCGAGGATGAGGCCGACGACGCCGACCGGCAGGTTGATGAAGAAGATCCACTCCCAGCCGAACGCGTCGGTCAGCACGCCGCCGAGCAATGGTCCGACCAGTGTCGCGACACCGGCGACGGTGCCCCACACACCCATTGCGGCACCGCGCTTCTCGGCCGGGAAGATGCGCGTGATGAGCGCCATCGTCTGCGGGGTGATGAGGGCCGCGCCGACACCCTGCAGGGCGCGCGCCCCGATCAACTCACCGATAGACGACGACAGCCCGCACCAGAGACTGGCGACGGTGAACACCGCGAGACCGATCTGATACATCGTCTTGGGACCGAATTTGTCGCCCAGCCGGCCGGTGATCAGCAGCGGCACCGCGTAGGTGAGCAGGTACGCGCTGGTGACCCAGACGACGCCGTTGACGCTCGTGTCGAGATCGGCCTGGATGCGCGGCTGCGCGACCGCCACGATCGTCATGTCGACGAGGATCATGAAGAAGCCCACACAGAGCGCCAGCATCGCGGCCCATGGCCGGGTCGTGACCATCTCGTCGGTGCCCGCGTTCTCGCCGCGGGTGGCGTCGCTCGATCGCATTTCCCCGATGCTAGACCTGTCCGTTTCAGCGACGACCCGCACGACGCGGGGTTCGGCGCCGCAGCTCGCCGTGTATGTCACGGCGGATCATTACTGTGGAACCCATGAGCACCGAGACCGATCACAGCACCGGGTCCGCGTCCGACCCGAGCGCGGCATCGACGAGCGAACAGGGTTCGTACGTGATGACCGGCGAGGAGTTCGTCCGGGACACGAAGTACATCGAGACACGCATCACCGCCGACGGCCGGGACGGCTATCCGGTGGAGGCCGGCCGGTACCGGCTCGTCGCCGCCAGGGCGTGCCCGTGGGCCAACCGGACACTCATCGTCCGGCGGCTCCTCGGACTCGAGGACGCCATCTCACTCGGTCTCTGCGGTCCCACCCACGACAAGGACTCGTGGACCTTCGATCTCGACCCCGGCGGCGTGGACCCGGTGCTGCAGATCCCCCGGCTCAAGGACGCCTACGAGAAGCGGATCCCCGGCTATCCCAAGGGGATCACCGTGCCCGCGATCGTCGACGTGCCGACCGGAGCGGTCGTCACCAACGACTTCCCGCAGATCACCATCGACTTCTCCCTGGAATGGACCGCCTTCCACCGCGACGGCGCGCCCGAGCTCTACCCCGAGCGTCTACGCGACGAGATCGACGAGGTGAGCCACGGTGTCTACACCGAGGTCAACAACGGCGTGTACCGGTGTGGATTCGCCGGCAGCCAGGAGGCCTACGACGCGGCCTACGACCGGTTGTTCACCAAACTCGACGAGCTGTCGGACCGATTGTCGACGCAGCGCTACCTCGTCGGCGACACCATCACCGAGGCGGACGTGCGCCTGTTCACCACGCTGGCGCGGTTCGACGCGGTCTACCACGGCCACTTCAAATGCAACCGCAGCAAGTTGAGCGAGATGCCGGTCCTGTGGGCCTACGCCCGGGATCTGTTCCAGACACCCGGCTTCGGCGACACCACCGACTTCACGCAGATCAAGCAGCACTACTACATCGTCCACACCGATGTGAACCCCACGCAGATCGTGCCCAAGGGCCCGGACCTGCGCGGCTGGCTCACCGCGCATCATCGCGAAGACCTCGGTGGACGCCCGTTCGGCGACGGCACACCCCCTGGCCCCCCACGACCCGCCGAGGTCGTGCCCGAAGAGGATTGGGTACCCCAGCGCATGAGAGACCGGACATGAAAGACAAGTCGACACAAGGGGTCTCGACGAACAAGGGCCGCACGCCACCCGGCAAGGCGGTCGAGGTGACCGGCGGACTCCTGGACCGTGCGCAGCGACTGCAGGCGCCTGCGGTGAAGAAGTACGTGGACTCGCTGCGACGGAAATACCCCGACGACTCACCCGCGCAGATCGTCGAGCGGCTCGAGAAGCGCTATCTGAACGCGGTCACCGGGTCCGGCAGCGCCGTCGGCGCGGCCGCCGCGGTGCCCGGGGTCGGCACGATGACCGCGTTCGGAGCGATGACCGGCGACACGGCGTTCTTCCTCGAGGCGTCGGCCCTGCTGGCGCTGTCGATCGCCGAGGTGCACGGCATCCCGGTGCACGAGTCCGACCGCCGCAAGGCACTCGTCATGACCGTCGCGCTCGGCGAAGAGGGCGTGCTGGCACTCGGCCGGGTGGTCGGCACCGGCGGCGGCGCCCTGCGCAGGCTCGGCGGCGCGGCTCTGCCGTCCGGAGCGATCACCAAACTGAACAAGACCCTGGTGAACAAGCTCGTACGGAAGTACGCGATCCGGCGGGCGCCGCTGATCTTCGGCAAGCTGATGCCCGCGGGCATCGGTGCGGTCATCGGCGGCGCGGGCAGTCGCGCCCTTGGCCGCAAGGTGGTGCACAACGCTCGCGAGGCCTTCGGACCTGCTCCCCGTGCATGGGTCATCGACGTCGACTTCACCGAGACCCCGACCCCGGATCCGCTCCCGCCCGGTTCGTGGTGATCGCGGCGTCCCCACCGCCCACTCCGTCCGCGGCGGCGCCCGGCTGGATTCGCCGGCTCGTCGGCGAATCGTGGCGATACCGGCGCGTCGTCGTCATCACGATGACCGTGACCCTGATCGCGGTCGGGGTCGACGTGCTCATGCCGCTGCTCACGAAGGCCGCGATCGACCATGCCACCGGCGTCGTCGACGACGGTCTGTCACTGCGGACGATCATCGTCGCGCTGGTCGTCCTCGCCGCCATTCGCTACGCCTGCCATGTCGGCCGGCGGGTGTTCGCCGGACGACTGGCCGTGAGCGTCCAGAACTCGCTGCGACTCCGGCTGCTCGACACCCTGCTGCACCTCGACGGGCGCAGCCAGCACCAGATCCGCACCGGTCAGATCGTGTCCCGGTCCATCACCGACATCCAGGTCGTGCAGAGCCTGCTCGCCATGGCGCCGCTGTCGCTTGGCGCCGCGGTGCAGATGGTCGTGGCGCTGGCGATCATGGCCTATCTGTCGCCGCTGCTGACCGGGGTGGCACTGCTGATCGTCCCGCTGATCGCCCTCGAGGTGTGGCGGACACGGCGTCGCCTGTTCGCCGCGACCTGGTCGGCCCAGCAGTCCGCGGCCGACGTGGCCCAGCACGTCGAGGAGACCGTCACCGGCGTCCGGGTCGTGAAGGGCTTCGGACAGGAAGAGCGCGCCGTCGACGACCTCGTCACCCGGTGCCGGACGGTGTTCGCGCGCCGACTACGGGCCGCGCGGATCAACTCGCGGTTCGCCCCGACGCTGGCCGCCATCCCGCAACTGGGCATGGTCGGGGTGATCGTGGCGGGTGGGTACCTCACGATGACCGGCGCGATCACCGCCGGCACCTTCCTCGCGTTCAGCACCTACGTCGCCACCATGACGGGCATCGCACGCCTCCTGACGAACCTCGTCGTCAACGCGCAACTGGCTCGCGCGGCGGTCGAACGCGTCTACGACGTCATCGACCACCCCCACGATCCGGGCGACACGGCCACCGGCTCACTGCCAGACGGGCCTCTGGGCGTCGAACTGGCCGGCGTGGCGTTCGCCCACCACACACACGACGCCGACGACCCGCCCGCTGTCCTGTCCGGGATCGACCTCCGGATAGAACCGGGCGAGTGTGTGGCGATCGTGGGTCCCCCCGGTTCCGGCAAATCGACCATCGCCGACCTGGTCAGCCGGTTCGAACGCCCCGACACCGGGACGATCTCCCTGCTCGGTGAGAGCACCGGGGACGACGCGGTCCGGACCCGGTACCCCATCGACGAACTGGCACCCGAGGCCCTCCATCGGGCCGTCGCCGTGGTCTTCGACGAGCCGTTCCTGTTCTCGGACACCATCACCGCCAACATCGCCATGGGCCCGGGCGCGGCGGACCCCGATGCCGCCGACCGGGTGCGGGCGGCGGCCACCGCCGCCGACGCCGCAGAATTCATCGACGCGCTCCCCGACGGGTACGACACCGTCATCGGCGAGCGCGGACTCACCCTCTCGGGCGGCCAGCGCCAGCGCATCGCCCTGGCGCGTGCGCTCTTCGCCGATCCCCGCGTCCTCGTGCTCGACGATGCGACATCCGCGGTGGACGCGACCACCGAGTCCCGCATCCTGGGCGAATTGCGCAACCGGCGGGCCACGATGCTCGTCCTCGCCCATCGCCGGTCCACGCTCGTTCTCGCCGATCGCGTCGCCGTGCTCGACGACGGCCGGATCACCGCGCTGGGGACACTCGCCGAGCTCGAGGCGACCTCACCGCGATTCCGCGAGCTGATGTCGAGCCCCGCGCACACGGCCCCCGACGGCCACACGGGACCAACCGCGGTCGCCGACACCGCGCCACCGCTGCGCGGGCCGACCTCAGCCGACCTCGAAACCCTGTGGCCGAGTGTCGAATCCGATTCCGCCGAGGTCGCGGCCCGGACTTCGGTCGCGGCCGGGGCGGGCTCGCGGACCGGTCGCGGCGGCGGCGTCGCCAGCGCCCTCGGTTCGATGCCGGCCACACCCGAACTCCAGGCGTCGGTGGATGCCCTCCCGCCCGCGGTGGAGCAACCCGAGGTCGACGTCGACGCCGCTCGGCACGAGAACCCGGTGTTCACCCTGCGCGGACTTCTGGCGCCGGTCCGGTGGCTGCTCGCCGCCGCGTTGCTGGCCATCGCCGTCGACACCCTCGTCGGTCTGGCCTTCCCGAGCATCGCGCGGGCGGTCATCGACGCGACGGGCCACGCCGAACGGTCGACGCTGGTGTGGGCCGCGCTCGGCGGGGTCGGGCTCGTGGGCGTCGGCTGGGTCGCCGCGAAGTCGATGACCATCACCTCGACCACGGCGGGCGAGCGCGTGCTGTTCGGACTGCGGATCCGCAGCTACGCCCACATCCAGCGGCTGGGACTCGACTACTACGAGCGGGAGCTGTCGGGTCGGATCATGACGCGCATGACGACCGACATCGACGCCTTGTCGACGTTCCTGCAGACGGGGCTCACCTCGGCGATCGTGGCGGTGCTGACCCTCGTCGGCGTCGGGGTCGCACTCCTGGTGACCGGTCCCCTGCTCGGATTGCTGGTGCTACCCGTCTTCCCGCTACTGATCGCCGCGACGATCGTCTTCCGCCGCGTCGCGAGTCGGGCGTACACGCGCTCACGCGAACTGATCAGTGTCGTCAACGCCGACTTCCAGGAGAACATCGCCGGCATCAAGACCACCCAGACCTACCTGCGCACCGACAGCGCCCAGACGCGGTTCGCCCGGCGCTCGGCGGAATGGGTCGAGGCCCGGATGGTGTCGCAGCGGGCGATCGCGACCTACTTTCCGCTGATCCAGCTCATGTCCGACATCGCCACCGCGATCGCGCTCGGTGTCGGCGCCGGTCAGGTGGCGTCGGGCTCGCTCTCGGCGGGCACGCTCGTGGCCTTCGTCCTCTATCTGACGATGCTCTTCGGCCCGGTGCAGCAGCTGTCGCAGGTCTTCGACGGCTACCAGCAGGCGGCGGTGGGTCTCCGGCGCATCGGCGACCTGCTGCGCACGCCGAGCTCGTTGCGCACCTCGGCGCGGGCCGAGTCCCCACCGGACACCGGTTTCGACGGCGTCGTCGACTTCGACCGGGTCGGATTCCGCTACGAGGGCTCCTCGACGGACGCGCTGTCCGGCGTCGACCTGCACATCCCGGCCGGGTCGTCCCTGGCTCTGGTCGGCCGGACCGGTGCCGGGAAGTCGACGATCGTCAAACTCCTGGCCCGCTTCTACGATCCGACCTCCGGGCGCGTCGTCGTCGACGGCACTGACATCGGCGACTACGACCTCGCGGGCTACCGCCGCCGTCTCGGTCTCGTCCCGCAGGAGCCGCACCTGTTCACCGGCACGGTCGCCGAGAACATCGCCTACGGCCGGCCCGGTGCCGATCGGGTCGCGATCGTCGACGCCGCGGCCGCGGTCGGCGCGCTGCGCATGATCGCCGCCCTCCCCGGTCGGATGAACCACCCGATCGGCGAACGCGGCCAGGGGCTGAGTTCGGGGCAGCGCCAGCTCATCGCGCTCGCGCGAGCCGAACTCGTCGAACCCGACCTGCTGCTGCTCGACGAGGCGACCGCGACCCTCGACCAGGCGACCGAGGCCCAGGTGCTCGCCGCCGGGCGCGCGGTGACCCGCCACCGCACCTCCGTGATCGTCGCGCACCGGCTGGCGACCGCCGCCCGCGCCGACGCCATCGCGGTGGTCGACGGTGGGCGGATCGTCGAGCTCGGAACACATGAGGAGTTGCTGGCGTTGGGAAAGAGGTACCGCGGCTTCTGGGATGCCGGTGTCGATCCCGACGAGCCGGCGGTGCCCGACACCGATGCACCGGCTCCGACCAGCGCACGGACCGCCGCTGTGACGGTCACGCGGGCCACCTCGGAACTGACTCCGTAGTAACAGGTCGGTCAGCGCGAGCGAGTCGGCGACGCGTAGCATCGTCAGGTGGTTCACCGATAGTCTCCACAAGAGACGACGCGTGGCAGAGAACCCGGCACCTTCAGGGAATTGAGGCGAGATACCGCTGTGAGCAGCAGTTCGATTTCAGACTTCGGACAGAACACGTGGCTGGTCGAGGAAATGTACCAGCAGTACAAAGAAGACCCGAACTCGGTCGATCCGAGTTGGCACGAACTACTGAAGAACTACGAGCCCGGCGACAACGGTAGCCCCGCCGCGTCCGCCTCTCCGCCCTCGAAGTCCGTAAAGCCCTCCGCCACAACGTCTTCCGCCACAACGGCGTCGACTTCCGCCTCGTCTTCGACATCGGGTTCGTCGACCAACGGGTCCGCCCGCAGCAACTCCGCACCTGCCGCCGAAGCCGCGCCGCGCAAACAGGTCACCCTGGATCAGACCCCCGCACGCACCGCGCCGCGCAAGCCCACCCCCGCCAAGGAGTCGACCGCGACGAAGGCCGCGTCCGGCCACAGTGTCGCCAGCCGCGACGGTTCGGCGCGTTCGCAGCCCAAGCAGACCAAGCCGGAGGCGGGCAAGGCGTCCGCCGCGCAGAAGTCCGAGAGCACCGACAGCACCAAGGTGTTGCGCGGTCCCGCCGCGGCCATCGCGAAGAACATGGCGTTGTCGCTGGAGATCCCGACGGCCACCAGCGTCCGGGCCGTGCCGGCCAAGGCGATGATCGACAACCGCATCGTCGTCAACAACCACCTCGCGCGCACCCGTGGCGGCAAGATCAGCTTCACCCACATCCTGGGCTACGCGATCGTGCAGGCCATCAAGGCGTTCCCGAACATGAACCGGCACTACGCCGAGATCGACGGCAAGCCGAACGTCGTCACGCCCGCGCACACCAACCTGGGCCTGGCAATCGACCTGGTCGGCAAGGACGGCAACCGGACGCTCGTCGTCGCCGCGATCAAACAGTGCGAGACCATGGGTTTCGCCGAGTTCTACACCGCATACCAGGACATCGTCCGCCGCGCGCGTGACGGCAAGCTCGGCGCCGACGACTTCTCCGGGGTCACCATCTCGCTGACCAACCCGGGCACCATCGGCACCGTGCACTCGGTGCCGCGCCTGATGAAGGGTCAGGGCGCGATCATCGGCGCCGGCGCGATGGAGTACCCGGCCGAGTTCCAGGGTGCGAGCGAGGAGCAGATCGCCGAGCTCGGCGTCGGCAAGCTCATGACGCTGACGTCGACCTACGATCACCGGATCATCCAGGGCGCGGAGTCGGGCGACTTCCTGCGCACGATCCACGAGCTGCTGATCGACGACGCGTTCTACGACGAGATCTTCACCGCGTTCCACGTCCCCTACGAGCCGGTCCGCTGGCGTCGCGACCTGCCCGCCGGTCTGGTCGACAAGAGCACACGGGTGCTCGAGCTGATCGCGGCCTATCGCAGCCGCGGGCACCTGATGGCCGACATCGATCCGCTCATGATGGACAGCGATGCGCGCAGCAGCCATCCGGATCTGGACATCCAGAACTACGGCCTGACCCTGTGGGACCTCGATCGCAGCTTCAAGGTCGGCGGATTCCACGGCCAGGAGAAGATGAAGCTGCGGGACGTGCTGTCGATCCTGCGGGACGCGTACTGCCGGCACGTCGGTGTCGAATACACCCACATCCTCGAACCCGAGCAGCAGAAGTGGCTGCAGGAACGGGTCGAGATCAAGCACGTCAAGCCGCCGGTCGGCGAGCAGAAGTACATCCTGAGCAAGCTCAACGCCGCCGAGGCGTTCGAGACCTTCCTGCAGACCAAGTACGTCGGGCAGAAGCGCTTCTCGCTCGAAGGCGCCGAGTCGGTCATCCCGATGATGGATGCGGTGATCGACCAGAGCGCCGAGCACAGTCTCTCCGAGGTCGTGATCGGCATGCCGCACCGCGGCCGCCTGAACGTGCTCGCCAACATCGTCGGCAAGCCGTACTCGAAGATCTTCAGCGAGTTCGAGGGCAACCTGAACCCGTCGCAGGCGCACGGTTCCGGTGACGTGAAGTACCACCTCGGCGCCGAGGGCAAGTACTACCAGATGTTCGGCGACAACGAGATCAACGTCTCGCTGACCGCCAACCCCAGCCACCTGGAGGCCGTCGACCCGGTCCTCGAAGGTCTGGTCCGCGCCAAGCAGGACCTCATGGACGAGGACGATCGCTTCCCGATCCTTCCGCTCATGCTGCACGGTGATGCCGCGTTCGCCGGTCAGGGCGTGGTCGCCGAGACCCTGAACATGGCGATGTTGCCCGGTTACCGCACCGGCGGCACCGTGCACATCGTGGTCAACAACCAGGTCGGGTTCACCACCGCGCCCGAGCACTCGCGCTCCACCGAGTACTGCACCGACGTCGCGAAGATGATCGGTGCGCCGATCTTCCACGTGAACGGCGACGACCCCGAGGCCTGCGTCTGGGCCGCCAAGCTCGCCGTCGACTATCGCCAGGCGTACCACAAGGACGTCGTCATCGACCTCGTCTGCTTCCGTCGCCGCGGGCACAACGAGGGCGACGACCCGTCGATGACTCAGCCGGCGATGTACGAGGTCATCGACACCAAGCGCGGCGTCCGCAAGAGCTACACCGAAGCCCTGATCGGTCGCGGTGACATCTCGACGAAGGAGGCCGAGGACGCCCTGCGCGACTACCAGGGTCAGCTCGAGCGGGTCTTCAACGAGGTCAAGGAACTCGAGAAGTTCAGCGTCGAGCCGTCCCCGTCGATCCAAGCCGATCAGACCCTGCCGACCAAGCTGGTGACCGCCGTCGACAACAAGACGCTGGAGCTCATCGGCGACGCCTTCGTCAACGTCCCCGACGGCTTCACCCCGCATCCGCGCGTCAAGCCGGTGCTGGAGCGGCGTGCCGAGGCCGCCCGCAAGGGCAACATCGACTGGGCCTTCGCCGAGTTGCTGGCGTTCGGCTCGCTGGTCATGGAGGGACGCACCGTCCGGCTGTCCGGCCAGGACTCGCGTCGCGGCACGTTCACGCAGCGTCACTCGGTACTCATCGACCGTTCGACCGGTAAGGAGTACACGCCGCTCAACCATCTGCAGCCCGCTGGTGAGGAGAACGACGCCGAGAGCAACGGCGGCCGGTTCATGGTCTACGACTCGCCGCTCTCCGAGTTCGCGATCGTCGGCTTCGAGTACGGCTACTCGGTCGGCAACCCCGATGCACTCGTGGTGTGGGAGGGTCAGTTCGGCGACTTCGTCAACGGCGCGCAGTCCATCATCGACGAGTTCATCTCGTCGGGTGAGGCCAAGTGGGGCCAGCTCTCCGACGTCGTGCTGCTGCTGCCGCACGGCCACGAGGGACAGGGACCCGACCACACCTCGGGACGCATCGAGCGGTTCCTACAGCTCTGTGCTGAGGGTTCGATGACGGTCGCACTGCCGTCGACGCCGGCGAGCTACTTCCACCTGCTGCGCCGCCACGTGCTCGACGGCATCAGCCGCCCGCTCATCGTCTTTACCCCGAAGTCGATGCTGCGCAACAAGGCCGCCGTCAGTCCGGTGGAGGACTTCACCGAGGACAAGTTCCGGTCGGTCATCGACGACCCGCGCTTCGAGAAAGACGGCGCCGATCGCAGCAAGGTGAAGCGGGTGCTGCTGGTGAGCGGCAAGCTCTACTACGAGCTCGCCGCCCGCCGCGACAAGGAGAAGCGCGAGGACATCGCCGTCGTACGCATCGAGCAGCTCTACCCGGTGCCGCACCGCCGGCTCCGCAAGACGCTCGAGCAGTACGGCAACGCGACCGAGTTCCGGTGGGTTCAGGAAGAGCCCGCCAACCAGGGCCCGTGGCCGTTCCTCGGTCTTTGGCTGCCCGAGGTGCTGCCGGACCTGCTCGGCGGTCTCCGCCGGGTGTCGCGCCGCGCGATGTCGGCACCGTCGTCGGGTTCGAGCAAGGTCCACGCGGTCGAGCAGCAGGAGATCCTCGACGAGGCCTTCGGCGAGTAGCCAGTACGACTGTCGTCACCGCGGCCACCGACCCAGAGGGTCGGTGGCCGCCGTTGTGGCCCCGATCGTCTCGACGCCTATCGCAACCGGGACTCACAGATGTCGGCAGCGGCGGCGACGGCCTTGTCGGGGGATGTCATCCGCCGTGCGAAAGCGGCAGCCGCCGAACGGGTCTCGGCGGCGAGCACCGTGGCCAGACCCGCGTGCGCGTCGTCGTCGGTGAAGGTGGACAGCCGCACGGCCGCACCCACCCGCAGGGCCCGGACCCGTTCGCCCCAGAACGGTTGATCGGCGGTGACCGCACAGACGAGGGTCGGAAGTCCGGCTCGCAGGCTCGCCGCGGTGGTCCCGGCGCCGCCGTGATGGACCGCCGCGACGCAGCGAGGCAGGACCGACGCGTGGTCGACGCCCGCGGTGTGGAAGACATCGGGGTCGTCGGGATCGATCCCGGTCGCGTCTCCCATCGCGATCAGGCAGCGCACCCCGTGGGCGCGCGCGGCGGCGCGCCAGCGTGCGATCACCGTCTTCGGCTCGAGGATCGGCATACTGCCGAAGGTGAGGAACACCGGCGGTTCGCCCGCATCCAGCCAGCGGGCGAGTCCGGTGGCATCGGCTCCGATCTCCCCGATCCCCGCCCGGCTCGCCGCCGGCAGGTCGAAGAACCCGACGAGGGGTTTGCGATCGTCCCACTCCGCCGCCAGGCCCGGGACCATCTCCGGGTCGTAGGCCTGGATCTGCTGGATCCGGTCGGCACCCAGTCGCCGCGGCAGCGGGCGGCGGCTCGGGGGAAGCCCGATCCGGCGCCGGAAGCGATTCTCGTTCCATCCGGTCGCGATCCAGGTCAGTTGATCGGCGATGCGCCAGGATCGACGCTTCCAGGCCGGCGACCACCGCTCGGTGAGACCGGGTACGGCGCCGATGAGTCCGTTCTCCGACATCGGGCCGAATCGCAGCACGGCCGGCGGGATGTCGAGACGCTCGGCCACCGCCACCACGCGGTCCTGGCAGAGCGGCGCTGCGACGAGGAGATCGGCGTCGTGCAGCGGCGCGGTCTCCGGTACGAACAGCCGCTCGAGGTCGGTGTCGAGGGCGTCGAATCCGGCACGGACGGTCCGCAGCGCGAACGCCGCGCGCGTCAACGGGTTACGGTGGCCGCGCGCCGACCGCGCATCGTCCGACGACCACGCCGCGTCGGAGTCGAGACCGATCTCGTGGACGTCGCCGACACCGGTGGCCCGTGCGAGGCCGGCCAGGTTCGGCGGGACGAGGACGCTCACGCGATGCCCGCGCATCAGGAGTTCGAGTGCCAGGCAGATGCCCGGCTGGATGTCGCCGCGGCTGCCGTACAGGACGATCGAGACGTGGTGCGCCGTCACCAGAATCGGTGTCCGATCCGCCAGGCGGTCAGCTCGTCGGCGATGAGGGTGCGCAACCGCCCGGGGTCGCCGAAGTCGTCGGGGTCGATACCGAAGAACGTGAGCGTGACCGTGTCGCCGTAGGTGACCGCCCACGCGGCGATCGCCGGACCCCGCACCCGCCGTTCCTGCGCGGGCATGCCCTGCATCACCGCGCGGATGGCGAACCGGGACGCCGTGCGGCCGCCGATGCGCAACGCCGAGTCCGGCGTCGTCCCCAGATTGGACACGGTCGTGTCGGGCCCGGGGATGGCACGCATCATCCGGCCGATGAGTCGATTCGGCAGCATCCGGACGATCGGCTGCAGATTGTCGGCGGCCTGATCGGCCCCGGACTCGGCGTAGTCGACGAAGGCCTGCTTGCTCGACGCCCGGATGCCGGCGAGGTCGGTGCCCGGCTCGACGGGATCGGCGAGCCGGATCCACACGCCGCCCGACGCATTGGCGCGGTTGTCCTCGTCGCCGTCCCTCTTGCTGACCGCGATGCACACCCTCATCGGGCCGTCGAGCGGACGGCCCGAGCGGTGCACGATCCCGGCGAGGAGCGCGGTGAACAACGAGTTCTGAGTGCCACCGTGCTCGGCGGCGCGTGCTGCCCACTCGGTTGCCGAGACGTCGACGGTGGCCAGCGTCGTGTCCGGGTCGGGCGCGGACCGCACCCTCCTCGGACGGTCGGCACGCGCGGATCGCGGAGCGGTTCCGGTGCCGGCGGCCCGTGCCGTGCGCGCCTCGCGGATCAGGATCCGCACCGATCGCGCGGCCGCGCGCACCGAGGCGGCGGCGTCGGCGGCGTCGGCGCGCAGGGTGTCCCAGGAGCGTTCACTCCCCGCGGCGGGAAGCCCGGCGGTCCGGCCCGCGGCCGCGTCCGCCACCAGTCGATACAGACCGTGGCCGTCGGTGATCATGTGCGAGGCGAGCAACGACACCGCCCGGCCACCGCCTCGGATCCGTGCCGAGTCGAGCTGCCAGCCCGACCCTCGCACCGGATCGAGACGACTCGCGCGGAGCACCGAATCCGCCCATGCCCCGACGTCGTCGGCGTCGACGACCTCCACCGGCCCGGCCTGCACCGGAAGAGGCGACCGTACCCAGCGGTGGCGGGCGAAGGGGACCCGACGCCGGGACACGGCACGGTGCAGCGGTCCGGCCGCGAGTCCGGCCCGTAGCGAGTCGATCGCCTCGTCCCCCGGATCGTCATCGAAGATCCAGGTGATCTGGATGGGGGCACCCATCCCGAACAGTTCCGCGACGAGGAGATAGGACTCGTCGGGGCCCGTCACGCGGAGCACCTCGGTGGGCCGGGTCTCGGTCGCCGTTGCCGTCACATGTTCTCCTCTGCATCACGGGGTCTCATGGGTCACCAGATCTCATGGGGCAGTCCCCACGCCGTCAGTTCACGGTCGAGCAGGTCCGCGACCCGGGCGTCGGAGGAGAAACTGGTCTCGTCACAGCCCAGCACGGTGAAGGTCACCTGGTCCCGGGTGCGGACCAGCCACGACTGGACACCGTCGCCGAACCGCTGCCCCGCCGAGGCGTCGACGCCCTGTGCCATCCCGCGGAAGGCGACCTTGCGCGCCGACCTGCCCCCCAGCACCGTCGCCGCCGGCGGCACGTCACCGAGGTTGGAGATGACCGCGTCGGGAATACCGTTGCCCGCGCTGACGATCTTGACGATCACCGCGGGCGGCAGGAACCAGGCCAGCGGTCGCAGGTGGATGTGCGGGGCACGCCGGCCCTCCGACAGGCGGACGAATGCCGCCTTGCACGTCGCCCGGATGCCGCCCAGATCGCCACCTGCGACCGGCTCGTCGGTGAGGTACACCGAGACGCCGGCGATCGGGTTGGACCGGGTGTCCTCCTCGCTCTCGCGACGGTCGACCGGCACTCCGACCTTGATCGGGTTCGGCAGCGGCGCATGGCCACTCGACCGCAGTAGACCGCTGACCACGGCGATGAACAGGGTGTTGGCGGTGCCATCGTGTTCTGCGGCGACCCGGTCGAAGTCCGCCGCCGGGACGGTCGCCGTCGCCCAGGTGAACTCGGCGGCGGGCGAGCGTTCGGCGATCGGGGCGCGAACCGGGCGGGGGTCGGGTTCGGGGCCGCCGGCCTTGCGCTGTTCGAGCGCCGCCCGCGCGAGCCCGGTGACGACCGCGACGGCTTGTGATCCGGCGTCCACGAGGTCACCGACCCGCCGGCGACGCCACGAGACCGGCGGGAGGGGCGTCACGCCGGTCGCTGCGGTCGCGGGACCCGACACCGGGTTCAGCGGAACCTCCGACGCTGAGGCGGCCTCGGCCGCGGCCGCCAACATGCCGCGGCCGTCGGTGACCACGTGCAGCGTGCACAGGGAGACCACGGTGCCGCCGCCCGCGATGGGAACCGACCGCAGCCGCCAGCACCGGCCACCCTCGGCGTCGAGGGGAACCGAGGACATCTCGGCGGTCGCCCACTCGTCGATCTCCGCGTCTGACACCGGCCGGCTGTCGGCGGCCAGTCCGGGTGCGTCGGGCGCATCGACCCACCGGGGACGCGCACCGACGACATCCGGTACGACGAGCATGCGGTTCAGCCGCCCCCGAGCCAGGGCCGCGTTCATCGCGGTCAGTGCCTCGATCGAGACCTCGTCGTCGAACACCCAGACCAGCTGGAGCACGACCGACCAGCCGAGGGCCGGCGTGACGAACCAGAACGGGGCGTCTTCGGAGGTGAGGCGGTCGCCTCGGAGAGCCGAGCTCTGCGCGCGTAGCCGCGCCGTGATGCCGCGCAGGCCCCGATCTCCCGCCGCCGGCGGGCCGGCCTCGGGTCGTCCTGTCACGGGCGACGGCATCGTCGTCATACGTCCACCTTCGTTTCGCTGTGCATATGCGGTCCCCGCGTACTCGGTTCCCTCATGCACGAGCTTGTCACCGAACTCTCGACCGCGTGTACGGCGTCCGCCAGAGCCACGTCCTCGGCCACCAAGACGTCCCGCAGCCGCGCGGCGCGCTCGGCCACCGCGGGGTCGAGCATCGCCGCGACGGCGTCGCACAGCCGATCCACGTCCAGGTCGCGTCCCGCGCGGGCCATCGGCATCGACACGCCGACACCCAGTCGTTCGAGTTCGGCTCCCCAGAACGGCTGGTCCGCGCCGTACCAGCAGATGACCGACGGCCGGCCCGCGCGCAGCACGGCCGCGGTGGTCCCGGCGCCGCCGTGGTGGACCACGACCGCGCACCGGCCGAAGACCGTGCGGTGGTCGACCTGGGACTCGATGCGCACCGCGTCGGACTCGGCGCCGGTGCGCACCTCCGCACTCAGTTCGGTCCAGCCCGCACACACCAGGACACGTCGGCCGAGCCGGCGGCCGAGTTCCGCGACGACGCGGAGGGTGCTCTCCTCTCCCCGCAACGGCATGCTGCCGAAACCCACGTAGATCGGGGCGTCACCGCCGTCGAGCCAAGACGCGAGCGCGTCGGACCCGGCGACCGGGTGCTCCCCCGGCAACCCGAGGAACCCCACCGAGGGTCGAGGACGCGCCGCCGTGTCGGCGATCCACCTCTGGTCGTCGTGCACCCCGAACATCGGGTCGTAGGCCTGCAACTCCAGACCCGCCGCCGCACGGAGTCGAGCGGTGTAGGGCCGCGATGTCCCGGTCGAACCCAGTTCGGCGCGCAGGCGACGCTCGCGTCGTCTGGTGAGGACGCCGAACGCGGCGTCGTAGGCCGCCCACTGCGCACGAACGGCGCGCGGGCCACCCGGGAGGTGACCGGGTACGGGGCCGACGCGGCTGTTGCGGCGCACCGGGGCGTGGTGCAGCGACACCAGCGGAACCCCGGCGGACTCGGCGAAGGCGAGTGCGGGCTGTTCGGTGATCAGCCCGCTCACGATGACGTCCGCGCCGTCGACGACGTCGGTCATGTCGGAGACGAGGTCCTCCCACCCGGCATTCCGCAGCGACAGGAACACACGCAGCCGACGCAGCGGGCGACGACCCGCCTGCTTGCGGGCCCGCGCCACCGATTCGAGGTGGGCGCGGGTGTCCTGGCCGAGGGGCACGACCTCGAGCCGCGCGACCCCGTCCGCCCAGCCCCGGGCCGGCCGCACCATGTTGGGCGGGACCCCGAGACGCACGTCGTGCCCGCGCCGCGCGAGTGCGGTCGCAAGCAGCGTCGCCGGCTGGACGTCCCCGCGGGTCCCGTTGATGACGAACGAGATTCTCATGACAAGGCCCCGGTGATCCCGGTCTCCGGCCGCGCGGCGCGGTGGCCGGCCGTGTTTAGAATCGGTCGCCCATCTGACCACACCGACACGTGAGGGGTCCGACGTTGAGGTTCGTGATCGCGGTCAACGGTAGTCGCGGAGACGCCCAGCCGGCCGTCGCCCTCGCCGCCGAACTCCTGGGCCGGGGTCATGGGGTGACTCTCGCGGCGCCACCGGATCTGGTCGGATTCGGCAGCGGTGCAGGTGTTCCCACCGAGGTCTACGGCGAGAGCACACGCGCCCTGTTCGATTCCGGTCTGGTGCGGGAGGACATGCGGTCGAAGAACCCGCGCACCAGGCTGCGTGCAGTGTCGGCCATGTCGGTGCGGGGCGGCCGGACCATGCAGCAACGCTTGCTCGAGCTCGCCGACGGCGCGGATGCGATCATCGCGAGCAGCGCCGGTCAGGAACGCGCCCACAACGTCTCGGCGGTTCTCGGGATTCCACACATCCCGTTGCACTACTGCCCCATTCGGCGCAACAGCTCGGTGTCGCTGCTCGCCCACCTCGGTGTCGATGCCCCGGCGGTGGTCAACGACCTGAGCTGGCGGGTCGCCGAACGCGCTCTCTGGCTGGCCACCCGGTCGGCCGAGAACACACTGCGGACCGACCTGGGTCTGTCGCCACTGAACCGCCCCTACTCCGAACTGATCGCCCGCACCGGGGTTCCCGAGATCCAGGCCTACGACCCCGCCCTCTTCGAGGGGCTCGCAGCGCAGTGGGGACCGCGTCGGCCGCTGGTCGGATTCTTCACCCTCGCCGCGGCACAGCGAGCCGGGGTGGGTGACGCCGGACTCGACGGAGCTTCGGGCGCAGGCACACTCGGCGAGTGGCTCGACGCGGGCGAGGCCCCGGTGTACGTCGGTTTCGGCAGTATGCTGCCGGCCGACCCGGACGGGCTGGCCGACGCGTTCCGTACCGCGGCGCAACGCCTCGGGATCCGACTGCTGGTGTCGGGCGGCTGGAGCGGATTCATGTCGAGCGAATCCACCTCGGGTGCAACGACATCGGGGGACGCCGTGCATGTCGTCGGGCACGTCGATCACGACACCGTATTGCCGAGATGTCGTGCCGCGGTCCACCATGGCGGCGCGGGTTCGGTGGCCGCCGGCCTGCGTGCCGGTCTGCCCACCCTGGTCACCTGGGTCGGAGCCGATCAGCCGATCTGGGGACGCGCGGTGAGCAAGGCGCGTGTGGGTGCCACCTTGCCGATGGCGCGGGTGACCGCGAAGT
Source organism: Gordonia sp. KTR9 (assembly GCF_000143885.2). Lineage (NCBI taxonomy): Bacteria > Bacillati > Actinomycetota > Actinomycetes > Mycobacteriales > Gordoniaceae > Gordonia > Gordonia sp. KTR9. The sequence goes on along the minus strand of NC_018581.1, from coordinate 2,060,148 downwards.
CGCTGATCCCGGCGCTCGAGCAGATCCTGGACGCGGACACCCGACGGCGTTCCGCCGATCTCCGCGGCCGGCTCGTACCCCCTGGCGAGGCGGTCCGCTCGGCGGCCGCCATCGCCGAGCGGGCGGCCGGCGCCGGGGCGACGGGTAGGCGTGCCGGCTGACTCCGGCATGGTCGTGTCCGGACTCCGCCGATCACGGCAGGACACGATCGGAACCACCGCCCCGCACCAGGTTTCGCGGGTCGAGCCGTCCTGTCCGGGTGTCGTAGGACCGCAGCACGACGAGGCGCAACGCGTGCGCGATCGTGATCGCGGGCACGTAGACCGCCGCGGCACCGGCGGCCAGCCCGAATCGACGGTGCAGCAGGAATGTTCGCGGGAGGAAACTCATGTACTGGACGAACGGCACCATGCCGGTCTCCATCCGGCGGGGCGACACCCCGACGGTCAGCGAGCGGAGGAAGGCGTTGCGCCCGCCGGTGTCACCGACGCAGAGACCCATGTCGACATCCTCGAAGATGTTCCGGCGCATGCTGACACGATCCCGGATCACCGCCCAGGTCTCGCGCCGCAGCACCATGTTCGAGCCGTAGAGCACGGGCACCTCGGTCACGGCCTTCTCGCGCCACAACCGGTTCAGCGGGTGCAGCCGGGTCTTCCATCTGTCGAATCTGCCGGCAAGCGGCACGTCGTAGGCCTCGCCGCGCCCGCAGAGTGCCGACCAGTCTCCCCCGACGTCCGCGGCGAAGAACTCCACGATCGTCCGCGCCCAGTCCGGCGGCACCCGGGTGTCGGCGTCGATCCGGGCCACGAGGTCTCCGGTCGCGGCGTCGAGTCCGGCGTTCCGTGCGTACACCAGCCCCTGTCGTGGCTCGTCGATCGTGCGGATCCGTGGGTGAGCCGAACACCAGGCGTCGATCACCGCACTGCTGCCGTCGGTCGAGTTGTTGTCCACGACCACGATCTCGGTGATCCGGTCGAACTGCGCGGACAGCCGGGCGAGACACTCGCCGATCGTGTCCACCTCGTTGTAGACCGGGACCACCACCGAGAAGGTGAGCGGCATGGTGTCTGCTCCTTGTGCTGATCGGTTCGTCATGGGCGCGGACATTCAGGTCCGCCGCATGTAGGTCCGCAGGGTCACCGGCACCACCACGGCGAGGATCGCCGCCGCGCCCACGAGCGTGTATGCGATGTCGGTCCCCACGTTCTCGCCGGCGGCCAGTCCGCGTGCCGCCGTGACGAGATGGGAGACGGGGTTGGCCGATGCGCAGGCCTGCATCCACCCGGGCATGGTGTCGATCGGGACGAGCGCGTTGGACACGAACGTGATCGGCATCAGCACGAGCATCGAGACACCCTGGACGGTCGACGCCTTGTCGAGCAGGACCCCGAGGAGCGCGAAGATCCAGCTCAACGAGAACGCCACGACCACGATCAGCACGCAGGCGACCACGATCCCCACCGGGCTCGCCGGCCGGTACCCCATGATCAGCCCGACGCACACCGTGATGGCCGAGGCCACCACGTAGCGGAACGTGTTGGCCACCAGCGCGCCGGCCAGCGGAGCGATACGCGCTATCGGCAGCGACTTGAACCGGTCGAAGACCCCGCGGTCGAGGTCCTCGCGCAACTGGACTCCGGTGACGACCGACGCCGCGATACACACCTGGACCAGTACGCCCGGGATCAGCAACGGGAGATAGCCGACGACGTTCCCGGCGATCGCACCGCCGAAGATCGAGGAGAACATGACGGTGAACACGATGGGCAGCACGATGACGTCGAACAGCTGCTGTGGATTGTGTTTGATCTTCAGCAGGCCCCGGTGGGTCATCGTGAGCGACTGCATCACCGCGGCCGCCGGCCGAACCCGATCGTGCGCCTCGGGCGTCGCGCCGCCGGAAAGGGCGCTCGGTTGCAGTGATCCCGTGGTCATGCCCGCGCTCCCGTCGGATCGACTTCCGGCGCGGACCGCGTGGGGTCGCCGCCGTCGGTCAGCGCGAAGAACACCTCGTCGAGGGTCGGACGCACGACGTTGACCGACGTCAGCACGATCCCGCGGGCGCGGAGCGCACCGAGGATGTCGGCGAGCGGGTCGATGTCGGACATCGGCAGCACGAGGACCCCCTCGCGCCGGGCGATCGTCGCCTCGCCGCTCGAGGTGAACGGCGCGCACACCTGGGCGGCCGCCGTCAGATCATCCACGTCGGCGAGTTCGATTCGCACGCTCATGTCCCCGACGCCGGCCTTCAGTTCGTCCGCGGTGCCGTCGGCGACCACCCGGCCACGATCCATCACCGCGATGTGATCGGCGAGTTCGTCGGCCTCGTCGAGATACTGTGTGGTCAGCAGGACTGTCGATCCGCGCGCGACCATGTCGCGCACCGTCTGCCACATCTGGGCCCGCGTGCGGGGGTCGAGTCCGGTGGTGGGCTCGTCCAGGAACAGCAGGCGGGGCCGGGTGATCAGCGACGCCGCGAGATCCAGACGGCGGCGCATGCCGCCGGAGAAATGCCCCACGCGCCGGGTGGCGACCGCGCCGAGCCCGAACTCGTCGAGCAGTTCGTCGGCGCGGATGCGCGCCCGGCTGCGTGACGATCCGATGAGTCGACCGAAGATCATGAGGTTCTCGCGGGCGGTGAGATCTTCGTCCACGGAGGCGTATTGGCCGGTGACCCCGATGAGCGACCGGACCGCCGTCGCCTGCGTGACGACATCGTGCCCGAAGATCCGGGCGTCTCCGGCATCCGGCCGCAGCAGCGTCGCGAGCATGCGCACGGTGGTGGTCTTTCCGGCGCCGTTGGTCCCCAGCAGGGCGAAGACGCCACCTGCGGGCACGAGGAGATCGACCGCGTCGACGGCCCGTGTGCCGCCGAATTCCTTGGTCAGACCGCGGGCCTCGATGGCCGGGACGGTCGTGGACATGGCACCCCCGATGCGTGTGGTCGACTTCGGCCCCACGGTAGGTGAGCTCCCGAGGTGTCGCAACGTGACCTGTTGCGGTATTCGACACTGCCCGGCAACGGTTTTCGTCGACACGCCGTCTGACTTCGCATTCCGTCGGGACGGCGCCCGATCGCGTCGCAGCTCGTCACCAGTTCTTTACATGAACGCAACGAGAGCCCGGTGCGTTCACCGCCGTCGATCCCCGATCAGCGAAACAACCAGGTACACAGCCGACTTCCACGCCCACACGGTCGATCCTCGACGCAGCGACAACGGCCTCGGTGATGAACGTCACGCGCTCGTGCCGCTGCACGTGTCCGTTGTGACCGCTTAGGCTCGCTACAGACACAGGCGGTTTCGACGTGATCCGCTCGATCCCGGGGAAACTCCCCCGGTGCGTCGTACCGAGTCGCGCACGTGCATCGGGGTACGAGCGATTCCTGTTGTCTCAGATCAGAACTCATGGGCCGGGGGGTCATGTCGTCGAAGGCACGGCATGGTGTCGCGGCCCGGGAACGGATGACCGACACATGGACGACCGCGCATGAAGTTCACCGAGCTGTCCGACTATCCCGTACCGGCTGGGACGGTGACGATCTGGACACCGACCACACGTACGGATCTCGCGGGGTGGCAGTCGGATCCGCGGCCGTTCACCTACGACCAGTCGGCGTCGATATGGCGGTCGGCGGCCGGTGACGACGATGAGAACTCCTGGCTCGGAGCGATTTTCGAGATCGACGACGAGCTCGATGCCGAGCGTTTCGAATCCTGCCTGAACCAGTTCCTCACCCGGCACGAGGCCCTTCGGTCGACCGCCGACCCGACGAGCGACGATCCGCACCACGGACGCCGGACGTACCGGGGCGGCCATCTCGGTGTCGACACCGAGGTGGCCGGCGGATTCGACTCCGGTGACGATGTCCGCGAGCTCCTGACCGGGATCTTCGACGCCAGACTCGCGCCGACGCGCTGGCCGCACTGCATCGTGGCCACCATCTCCTCGCCCCGCGGTGGTTTCTGCGTTGCGTTCGCCGCCGATCACGTGGTGATGGATGCGTATTCGATCCTGTTGAGCATGAGTGAGATCCGGCGCCTGTACATCTCGGCGCGGCGCGGCGCGTCCACCGAGATGGCGGATGTCGGAAGTCATCTCGACTTCGGCGTCCATGACCGCGCGGTGGGGCTCGGACTCACCGGCGAGCACCCGGCCGTCTCGCGCTGGCGCACGTTCCTGGACCGTTCCGCGGACGCACCGGGATTCGGTCTGCCACTGGTCCGTCCGCACCTGGAGACCGGGGATCGTGCGCGCACACCGCGCCAGCGCGGCGTTTCCGAGTACGTGGCCACCGACCGCCTGGCGACGTTCGTGACATCGGCGGCCCGGACGAGCGGACACGGAACGCAGACGGCGGTGTTCGCCGCTCTCGCGGTCACCCTCCGCGCACTCACCGGGCGCGACACGCTGCGACTGACGATGCCGATGCACACGCGAACGGAGGCTCGGTACGCGGGATCGGTGGGCTGGTATGTCGGGCTGGCGCCGCTCGAGGTCGATCTGTCCGGCTCGGTCACCTTCGACGACGCACTCACCGCGACCGCGGCCGCGATCGACGAGGTGCGGCACCTGCCGCTGTTCCCCTATCAGCGCATCGTCGAATTGCTCGGCACCGGAGGAGAACCGGAGTTCGTCGTGTCGTACCTGGACATCCGTCACGTCCCGGGAGCCGCCGAATGGGATGCGGCCCGGGCGCAGATCCTGCGGGGCGGCTCGAGGTCGGACCGTGAGGTGTACCTCTGGATCGCGCGGGTGCCCGGCGGGATCACGGTGTCGGCCCGGCATCCGGGTCACGATCCCGCCGACGCGAGCATTCGCGACCTCATCACGACCTACGCGACGATCCTGCGGACGCTCGCGACCGAGGGAACAGCACTCCCGCTGTCCTCCTACACCTGCGCGACCTTCGCCGGCACCGCCGCGCTGGACGACGCCCGCCCCGCCTGATCGACGAGAGGACCCGATGAGAATCACGGCAATGGGCAACTGGCGCCCGCAACCGGGAACCGCAGTTCGCTTCGACCCGACCGAAGCGTGCCGCGAGGCCGCCGCGACCGCCCTCGCCCACGCGGCGCCGGTCACGTTCCTGGCGCAGAACCACGTCCGCGGTGCCCAGCTGGCCCGGGCGGCGGGTCGCACCCATCGCGGATACCTGGGATCGGGCACCGAGATCGACGGCGACCTCGACACCGCCGCCCTCGGACGCGCCCTGACCCTTTTCGTCCGGCGTCACGAGGTACTGCGCACCTGGTTCGAGTGCCGCGACGGGGAGGTCACCGCTCATCTCGTCGACTCGTCGGACATCGAGTTCGAGGGTCACGTCGACCGCCGACTGACGACCGTCGACGACGTGCACCCGTATCTCATCGATCGTTTCGACCGCGAGACCCCCAGCGACACCTTCCCCGGCTTCGCCTTCGGGGCCATCAGCCGGCCGGGCGGTTTCGCCATCTTCCTGGCGTGCGACCACGCCCTCTCCGACGGCGCGTCACAGGCCCTCGCCCTCGACGAGATCGCGCAGATCTACGCCGAACTGGTGCGGGCCGACGAGCCCGACGACGCGGTGGCCGCAGAGGCAATACAGACCGGGGCAATGCAGACCGAGGCGGCGGCGCCCGCCGGAGGCTACTTCGCCTACGCCGCGGCCGAGGAGCAAGCGACCGCCGCGCATCTGGCCGGAACCCCGCAGACCCGCGCCTGGCAGGACATCTTCCGTCGGCACGACCTGCAGATGCCCCGCTTCCCTCTCGACCTCGGCCTGGGCCCGGGTGAGACCGCGCAGGTGACCGGTGTCGAGGTCTCGCTGCTCGACCGTGCCGGGATCGTCGCCTTCGACGCCGCCTGCCGCGCGGCGGGAGGTCGCTTCATCGACGGCGTCTACGCGGCCATCGCCATCGCCGACCGGGAACTGGCCGGCGCCGAGGACTACTACGGCATGACGGTGTTCAACACCCGGGTCGCCCTCGACGGTTACGCCACGTCTCAGGGATGGTTCTGCAGCTTCGCACCGGTCGAGTTCTCCATGACCGACGCATCCACCTTCGCCGAACTGATCCCGGCCGCCCACGCGGCCCGCCGGCGCGCGCGCGACCTCGCGGCGGTGCCGGTGGCGGCCGCGCTCGCCGCCATAGCCGCCGCGGGCGCCACCCCGGATGCGATCGTCACTGCCCCGAACCTGCTGTCGTACATCGATTTCCGATGGTTTCCCGGAACGTCGCGCGACGCGTTCCGGCGCGGCGCCCTGTTCACCGGGGAGGGCCGCACGGCCAACGCGTCGGCGTGGATCAACCGCGACCACGACGAGCTCTACCTGGGCAGCCAGATCCCGGGGACGCCGTTCGCGGAGTCGGTGGCGCGCCCCTACTACCACCACCTGCGCGACATCGTCACCGACATCGCCGCAGCCGGCGACCGGCAGATCCACGGGCCCGCGGTTGCGGCAGGGCCATCCGACCCCGGCGCCGCGGCTCTGCGCAGAGGAGCGTGAGTACGAGTGCACGTCACCACCATCGATCGCTATGGTCCGCCCGCGGGTGAGCTGTTGTGCTGGACCGTGGACACCTCCGCCGCACGGTCCGAGATCTCCGATGTGCCACCGTCGTTCAACCAGACCGTGCACCTGGCCACCGCCGAGGACTCGAGTACGTGGTTGGCCGCGGCGTTCACGGTCCGCGGCCGGGTGGACCGCGCCGCGCTCGGCTCCGCCTACCACGCCCTCATCGCACGGCACGGCACCCTGCGGTCGTCGTTCTCGACCGGGCCGGAGGGGGTCCGGCGCCACTCCTACGATCCGGACGACCTCGTACTCCGCATCGACACCGTGATCGACACGTCCTCCGACACCGTCCTGCGCGATCGGCTCCGCGACACCCTCGACCGCGCATGTCATCCCTTCGGCTACCCGGCGTACCTGTTCGCCGCGATCGACCGCGACGACGCGTCGACGATCATCTGCGGATTCGACCACTGCCACGTGGATGCCTACTCGATCTCCATCGTGATCGACGACCTGCACCGCTTGTATGACGGATACCGTTGCCACGGAGGTTCTTTCGATCCCTCGGCGACTGCCATGAGCGGTAGTTTCGTCGACTTCTGCGCAGCCGAGTCATCCGCTCCCCCCGTCGCGCTGTCCGATCCCCGGATGCGCCAATGGCTCCGCTTCTTCGACGACCGGGACGGCGCGCTGCCCACCTTTCCCCTTGATCTCGGTGTCGAACCCGGGGCCATCGCAGCCCAGGCCACCGAGGTGCGCACGCTGTTGGATTCGGCTGCGACGGAGCGGTTCGCCCAGTTGTGCCGACGCAACGGTGCGAGCGTGTTCGGCGGAACGCTGGCCGCGATGGCCGACGCGGTGCGCCGCTGCGGCGGCGGGCCAGAACTACCTCTGCTGTTCCCGATGCACACGCGTCGGGAGGAGAGGTGGCGCGACGCCGTCGGCTGGTTCACCACCAATGCGCCGCTGCGGGTCGTCGGTACCGGGGATCTGGTGGAGACGATCCGGCGCACCGGACCGGAGCTGCGTCGGGCCGTCGCGCTCGGCGAGGTACCCGTTCCGCAGGTCATCGAGGCGATGGGCGGACTACGCCGCACGCGGGCGGACATCTTCATGGTGTCCTACGTCGACTACCGGCTGCTCCCCGGCGCGGATCGGCACCGGGCCATCGATGCCCACCACATCTCCAATGCGACGACCGCCGACGACGCGCAGTTCTGGATCTCACGGACCGGCGACGGACTGGCGCTTCGTGCCCGGCATCCCGACACGCTGACCGCCCACCGCACGATCCGCCGGTTCACCGACGAACTCGTCCGGACGCTGCGCGCCGGCGCCGAACTCGCGGACACCGATGGTGTCGATGTTCTCGAGCAAGCCGTCGGGCCCGACACCGCGCGGGTCGTCGGCCTCTGACCGCCTCACGAGCAGGTTTCGGGACACCGGTGGGCGGATACTCCTCTGCGGTCCACCCGCCACGGTGAAGAGCCCGCCGCGGCGACCCGGCATCTCTCGGAGGCGATCCTCATGACATCGGAGAATTCGCGACTGACACGTTCACCGATCCGGACCGCGGCGCTGGCAGTCGGTGTCGTGTTCCTGCTGGTCGGCATCCTCGGGTTCATCCCCGGCATCACCACGGACTACGACACGCTGACGTTCGCCGGTCATCATTCCGAGGCCGCACTGCTGGGCATCTTCCAGGTGTCGATCCTGCACAACATCGTCCACCTGCTGTTCGGCGTCGCGGGTGTGCTCATGTCCCGCACGGCGTCCTCGTCGTTCCTCTATCTCGTGGCCGGCGGTGCCGTGTACCTGGTGCTCTGGGTGTACGGACTGCTGATCGACCACCACAGTGCCGCCAATTTCGTACCGGTGAACACGGCCGACAACTGGTTGCACTTCGTGCTCGGCGTCGGGATGGTGGGCCTCGGCCTGCTCCTGCGACGGTCGGAGCCAGTAGCCACGCGGCATACGGGCCCGGCCGGCGGCCGGCGGATCTGATCCGCTGCGCCCGGCAGCTACCCGATGGTCGCCGCCGCGAGGGCGGGAAGCGCGGCGGTGATCAGGGCGAGCAGTTCGTCCCGGGTGAGCGTCGGCGCCTCGGTCGTCTCCGCGGTGAGCCACCGGATCGTCGTCTCCTCGACGAAGGCGATCCAGCCGTGCACGCTCATCACGACGACCGGGGTCACCTCGACCCCGAACACCGGAGCGTGGTCGAGAACCCGGGCGACCATCACCTCGCGGGTGCGGTCGAAGACCTCCCGCATCGCGGCGTCCGAACTCGAGGCTCCGCGGATCAGCGTGGTGTAGGCGGTGCGGTTCTCACTCACATAGTCGACGAACGCGGCCATCGACGCCGACAGGATCGCTATCGGATCACCCAGGGACTCGTCCGGCTCGGTACGCGCGAGCATCCGGTCCGCCTGAGCCTGCGCGATCGCGACGTGGAACTCCTGCTTCGAGGCGAAGTAGTGGAAGAGCAGCGCCCGCGACACCCCGGCGGCGTCGGCGATCGCGTCGATGGTGATCTCCTCGAGCGGCCGGTCCCCGACCATGGCGAGGCCGTACTCGATGAGCTGGTCGCGACGCGCCTCGGGACTCATCCGCGTGCGCTTGTGCGGGGCGCGCCGGTCGCCGGCGTCGCCGCCGATCGGGTCGCCGCTGATCGTCTTGCCGTTGATCACCGACACTGTGCACTTCCTCGTCCTCTGGCCACCCGGCCAGACTACTCCTATTGAGTCTCGTTCAATAGCTATTGACACGTGTTCAGTACCACCCTATGGTGACACCATGACAACGAACGATGTAGAGATCGCCATCATCGGTGCCGGCTTCTCGGGTCTCGGTGCCGCGGTCCGTCTCAAGCAGAACGGCTTCGACGACTTCGTCCTCCTCGATCGCGGTCGCGACTTCGGCGGGACCTGGCGCGACAACACCTACCCCGGCGCGGCCTGCGACGTGCCCTCACAGCTCTACTCCTTCTCGTTCGCGAAGAACCCCACGTGGTCGCGGTCGTACTCGCACCAGCCCGAGATCCACGACTACATCAACGGGGTGGCCGACAAGTTCGACATCCCCGCCAAGGCCCGATTCGGCACCGAGGTGACCCGGACCGAGTGGAACGAGGACGAGGGCCGGTGGATCATCGACACCCTCCGGGACGGCACCACCGACCAGGTCCGGGCGCGAGTGCTCGTCGGCGGTGTCGGCCCGCTCTGTGAACCCAACCTCCCCGACATCGAGGGCATCGAGTCCTTCGAGGGCAAGATCGTGCACTCCGCACGCTGGGACAACGACCACGACTTCGGCGGTCAGCGGGTCGCCGTTATCGGCACCGGGGCGTCGGCCATCCAGTTGGTCCCCGAGGTCGCGAAGGTCGCCGGCCGTCTGGACGTCTACCAGCGCACCGCACCGTGGATCGTGCCCCGCACAGAGCGCGCCTACAGCTCGGTCGAACACTGGGCCTACAAGAACGTCCCGGGGTACCAGTCCGCGGTCCGCGGCGGGATCTACGCCGCCAACGAGGTCGTGGCGTTCGGCCTCACCTACTCACCGAAGTCGCTCAAGCCGGTCGAGTTGCTCTGCCGCGCCAACATCCTGCGCGGCATCGGCCGCGACGCCGAACTGCGCCGCAAGGCGACTCCGACGTTCCAGGTGGGCTGTAAGCGAATCCTGCGCTCCAACGACTGGTACCCGGCGCTCGCGCGGCCCAACGTCGATCTGGTGACCGACGGCATCGACCGGATCACCCCGACCGGGATCGTGGCCAAGGACGGCACCGTCCGGGAGGTCGACGTGATCGTCGTCGCCACCGGATTCCACGTCACCGACTCCCCCGTGTTCGAGAAGATCATCGGCAAGGACGGCCGCAGCCTCGCGCAGGTGTGGAGCGAGATCGGCATGCAGGGCTACAAGGGTTCGTTCGTCCACGGGTTCCCGAACATGATGCTCATGGTCGGCCCGTCGACCGGCCTGGGCCACACCTCGATGGTCTACATGATCGAGTCGCAGCTCAACTACCTCGTCGACTACCTGAAAACCTCTCGCGCGCTGGGCATCACCCGGACCGAGGTGAAGCTCGCCGCCCAGCAGGAGTTCAACGCGGGCATCCAGCACAAGCTCCGCAACAGCGTCTGGGTGAACGGCGGGTGCGCCTCCTGGTACAAGGACGCCAACGGCAACATCACGACTCTGTGGCCCGGCTTCACCTTCGCGTTCCGACAGGCGACCCGGTCCTTCGATGTCGCCGCCTACGATGTCACCCGCGGCGCCCGGCGACCCGTCGCACCCGCCGTGTCGGCCGGTTCCGCCACCGGCGAGGACATCGACTCGCCCGCCACCGCCAACGCCTGACCGACCGCACCCACTCACAGGAGACAACACATGAAGGACTTTCGCGGCAAGGTCGTCGTGATCACCGGCGCCGGTTCGGGAATGGGCCGTGACATCGCGGTCAAGCTCGCGCGCCGTGGTGCGCGGCTGGCCATCTCCGACGTCACCCCCGACGGCCTGGCCGTCACCGAGAAGCTGGTGAAAGAGGCCGGCGCCGAGGTTCATTCGCAGCTGCTCAACGTCGCCGAGCGCGAAGCCGTGCTCACCTATGCCGACACCGTCGCCGAGCACTTCGGCGTGGTCAACGTCGTCTTCAACAACGCAGGCATCGCCCACCACGGGGAGATCGAGCGCACCGAGTTCAAGGACATCGAACGGGTGATGGATGTCGACTACTGGGGAGTCGTCAACGGCACCAAGGCATTCCTGCCCCACGTGATCGCCTCCGGCGACGGGCACATCGTGAACACGTCGTCGTTGTTCGGATTGCTCGCCGAGCCGGGACAGGCCGCCTACAACTCCGCGAAGTTCGCGGTACGCGGGTTCACCGAGGCGCTGCGCCAGGAGATGATCGTCGCCAAGCACCCGGTGCAGGTGTCCTGTGTGCACCCCGGCGGTATCAAGACCGCGATCGCCCGGAACGCCACCGTGTCCGGCGACCACGACCAGAAGGCCACGGCGGCGCTCTTCGATCGCTATCTCGCCCGTATGACCAGCGAAGACGCCGCGGAGGTGATCATCGAGGGCGTTCGCAAGAACAAGGCACGCATCCTCGTCGGCACCGACGCCAAGATCCTCGACCTCGCGGTGCGCCTGGTCGCGTCGAAGTACCAGTGGGTGTCGGCGAAGCTCACCGGCTGGGCGATGTCGAAGGCCGCCTGACACCTCAGGTGAGCCGGCGACGCCGTGGCACCAACACGCGGTCGGGGGCGTGTTGGTGCCACGGCGTTTGTCGTGTCCGGCAGGCCGTGTCGTGTCTACAGCCCGTGTTCGCCCAGCCAGGCCAGGGCCACATCGCGCGGGTCCGCCCCACCGTCGACCTCGGCGGACATGGTGGCGAGATCGGCGGTGGTGATCTCGCCCGCCACCTTGTTCATCGCCTTGACCTGGTCGCGATTCAGCGCCGCGGAACGGAAAACCGGCACGAGGACCTCCGCCCGCGGGCCCGAGGGGTCCGCCTGGTCGGCGTCCGCGTCGACCGCACCGTCCGCGGTGTCGCCGCCGCCCGGCGTGGTCCGGAGCGCCTGCACCTCCGAGGACGCGCCCTCGGCGTTCTCGCCGGCGAGCTCGAGAGGCGTCAGCAGACCGACAGCCGTGCCGCCGGCGGCGCGACGGAGCACGTCCTCGGACGTCGCGGCGAGCTCGACCGGGCCGAACACGCAGCCCGCGTCGGCGAAGGCACGCATGGTCGCCTCGTCGGGTTCGGCGACGGCCGCGACCGGCAGTCCCGAGGGCAGTCGCGCACAATCGTCGAGGCCGGTGGCGCCGACGTCGCCCGCGAGGGTCGTCGACACGAAGATCTGCGGAGCCGCTGCCACCGGCGTCTCGTCACCGACCGAAACACCTTGCGGCAGTGCGCGGTTGAGGTCGCGGTAGACGTCTTCGGCACCGATCGCGGTGGACGACGGGGAGAGCATCGTCAGCAGTTCCCCGGTGAAGGCCGGGAAGAGATCGAGTCCGGCGCGATCCATCTCGTCCAGCAGGGTCGGCACGTCACCGCGGAGCTGGTCGGCGGACACCACGGAGCCGGAGTTGCGCAGCGCCCCCGCATAGATCTCGGCCATCACCCGCATCGCCGGGTCGTCCGACGAGCCGATCACCAGCCCACGCGGCGGGGACGAGGCGTCGTCGGCGCATCCGGCGATCACCACCGCGAGGACCACGAGCAGGCCGGCCAGCGTGACGAGACGTTTGCGGACAAGACGTTCAGGCACCCCGCCACCGTATCCCCAGCACAGCTCCGCGCCCGAACGAGGCCGCCGGGTACCATCGGCACTCATGCCGTCGCTCCCCCGGCCCGGTCCGCGCGGGTTGTCCCCGCGCCGCGAACGCCGACCGCTCCCGCAGATCCGTGTCCCGGTGGCTCGGGCGATCGTGGACTGCGCGGTCTACATCGACGGTCGCCGACAGCCCGGCCGCGTCACCTACACCGAGGGCCTCGCCCGGGTGCGGGCAGCGGGCGAGGGCTTCGTGTGGGTCGGGTTGCACGCCCCCGACGACGCGCAGATGGCCGACGTCGGAGCCACGTTCGGCCTGCACGAACTCGTCGTCGAGGATGCGGTACACGCACACCAGCGACCGAAACTCGAGGTGTACGACGAGACCCAGTTCCTGGTCCTGCGGACCGTGCAGTACGTCGAGCACGAGACGATGGCCTTGGCCAGCGAGGTCGTGGAGACCGGCGAGATCATGGTCTTCGCCGGACCCGACTTCGTCCTGACCGTGCGGCACGGCGAGCACACCGAGTTGTCGGAGCTGCGACGCCGTCTGGAAACCCATCCCGAGCGACTCGCCCTCGGCCCCACCGCGGTCTTGCACGCCGTCGCCGACAAGGTCGTCGACACCTACCTGGCGGTCAGCGACCGGATGGACGTCGACGTCGCCGCGATCGAGGAGGTCGTCTTCGGCCGCCAGGGCCACTCGCTCGACATCGACCCGGTCTACCTCCTGCGTCGCGAGGTGCTCGAACTGCGTCGCGCGGTGACGCCGCTCGCGGCACCGTTGCAGAGCCTGACGGCGAGCGGTAACCCGTTGGTGCCCAAAGAGATCCGACGCCAGTTCCGGGACGTCTCCGACCACCTCACCACCGTCATCGACCGCGTCCTCGAGTACGACGACCTGCTCACCTCACTACTGCAGGCCGCGGCCGCCAAGGTCGGCATCCAGCAGTCGACCGACATGCGCAAGATCTCGGCCTGGGTCGCGATCGCCGCGGTGCCCACCATGGTCGCCGGCATCTACGGCATGAACTTCGACCACATGCCCGAGCTCCATCAGGAGTGGGGTTACCCCGTCGTGCTCGCCTGCCTGGCCACGCTCTGCAGTGTGCTGTTCGTGGTGTTCCGCCGCAGTCACTGGTTGTGACCCCCGGCGTGTGACCCGCGACCGCACGGAGGATTACCCGGGCACAGCGACGGGTAATCGGCAGCAATGACCCGCACCGACCACGCCGGCGACACGGCCCGGGCCCTGCTCGACCGCGCCGGCCACACCTACGCCGAGGACGCCGGCATCACGCTGAAGAACACGCCGTCGCCGCTGTTCGAACTGTTGGTGCTCGCCCTGCTGCTGAGCACCCGGATCTCCGCGGACATCGCGGTGGCAGCCGCCCGCGAATTGTTCGCGGCCGGTTACCGCACGCCGGAGAAGATGGCGCGGGCCGACTGGCAGAGCCTGGTCGACGCCCTCGGCCGAGGCCACTACGTCCGCTACGACGAGAGCACCGCCACCCGCCTCGGCGAGGCAGCACGGAAGGTTCTCGACGACTATCACGGCGATCTGCGCCGCCTCGCCGACGAGGCCGGGTCCGAGCCCGCCCGCGCGGCACAGCTGCTCCAGGGGTTCACCGGTATCGGGCCGGTCGGGGCCGACATCTTCCTGCGCGAGGTGCAGTCGGTGTGGGACTGGGCGACACCGTATTTCGACAAGCGCGCCCTCGCCGCGGCGCGCGACCTCGGCCTGCCCGACGATCCGGCCAGGCTCGCCGACCTCGCCGACGGGCGACCCGAGGCCCTGGCTGCCGCGCTGGTCCGCGTCTCCCTCGACGAGTCCCTGCGCAGGGAGATCGTCTGAGCCGACCGGCGGCCCTATGCTGGGACAACGGTCACAGTCACATCCGGGTGGTTTGCGTGGCGCCCGGTTCGGTTATCCGGAAGAGTCCGCGTTCGCTGCACGCAGCGATACTGGACGCCCGGACACGACAGGAGGACTCGCAGGTGTCAGCTGATCCGATGGTCGACGTCTCGACGGTGCACGACACGGCCTTCCGACGGCCGGAGTTGCCGAGTGCGCGTGGACCGCTGTCGGGCATCGTCATCGATCTCCTGCGGGGTGATCCCGACTCCGCGTCGGTTCCCGAGTTGCCGATCGACGACGCCGACCCCTACGGCGACGACCTCCAGCTCGCCCTCTACCTCTGCTACGAGATGCACTACATGGGGTTTGCCGACGCCGAGGTCGAGTGGGAATGGAACCCCGCGCTCCTCACGGTGCGGGCCGCGCTCGAGCGGCCCTTCCTCGCGGCCCTGCACCGGGACGTGCCCACCGCGACCGCTGCCGATTCCGCCGACCACGAGATGGACGAGCTCTGCATCGAGAACCCCGACGGCGACGGTGCTTCGTACCGCCTCCGCGACGCGGGGACGTGGGAGCAGTACCGACAGCTGTTCGCGCTGCGCTCGCTGTACCACCTCAAGGAGGCCGACCCGCACGCGTGGGCGATCCCGCGTCTGAGAGGCCACGCCAAGGCCGCCTATGTCGCCGTCGAGTTCGACGAGTTCGGCGGCGGGCGAGGCGACGCCGTGCATCAGGAGCTCTTCGCCGACCTGCTCCGGGCCGCGGATCTGAGCGCCGACTACCTCGGTTATCTCGACACCGTCCCCGGGGTCGCCCTGACACCGGTCAACCTGATGTCGCTGTTCGGCCTCCATCGCCGGTACCGGGGTGCCGCGGTCGGACATCTGGCGGCCACCGAGATCACCTCACCTCCGGGCTCCCAGCGCCTGCTCGCGGGCCTGGAACAGCTCGACGCGCCGGAGGCCTGCCGACGCTTCTATCGCGAACACGTCGAGGCGGATGCGGTTCACGAGCAGATCCTGCGCACCGATGTCGTCGGCGATCTCATCCGCACCGAGCCGGACACCGAGGCCGACGTGATCTTCGGGATCCGCGCCTTCCTGTTCGTCGAGGACGCCCTCGACCGGTATGTGCTGTCCGCCTGGGACAACGGCGAAAGCGCCTTCCCAGGCATCTGAGCTCCCCGGAGGTCAGTCGGTCCGTCGACGCTTCCTGCGATGGCTGGTGTCGCACAGTGGATAGTTCTTGCTGCGGCCGCACGCGCACACCGCGACCATGAACCGATCCGACTCGACCTTGGCACCGTCGGGAAGTTCGATCTCGACGGGGCCGGAGACGAGGACGGGTCCGCCGCGGACCACCCGCACCACGTTGCGCTTGCCGTCCCCACTCACGCCGGGCATCCCCTCGGACCGGAACCGCCCGGGGCGACCGCGACGATCGCGACCAGTCGCTCGATCCGGCGGTTGCGTTCGAGCATTCCGCACTCCTCCATCCAGCCCGCGCGCGCGGTGAGGACCGGACCGAATGGGATGACCCGTTCGGCCACCACCTCGGCGGTCAGTCCGGCGGCGCGCAGAGCGCGTACCGAGGCGTCCTCGTCCGCGAATTCCGAGTGCACGAGGATGAATGCGCCGCCGGGTACCAGCAGATCGGCAACGCGTGCGCACAGCGGGTCGAGGACGGCCCGGCCGTCGAGGCCGGCATCCCAGGCGTGCGACGGCCCGGCCGGATGAAGCGCCGCCTCGGATTCGGGCGGGGTCGGCACATAGGGCGGATTACAGGTGACCACGTCATAGCGACCCCGGTGACGGCGGAGATCACCGAGTGTCACCTCGATCCGGACGCCGGCTTCGGCTGCCGCACGGCGCGCGTAGGCGACTGCGTCCTCGGAGGCGTCCACCGCGGTCACCTCGGCCGCACCTGCCCGGGCCGCCGCGATGGCGATGGCCCCGCTGCCGGTGCAGAGATCGAGGACACGGGCGCCGGAGACCCCGCGGGATCGGAGGGTGTCGATCAGCAACTGCGTGTCCTGCTGCGGCAGATAGACATCGAGATCGGACCGTGCGGCTGTCGTCGTCGGCGACGATGATGTGAGCGTCACGCCGGGCACCGCCCATCCGCCGTGCCGATGGTCCCTGCACCCCGTGACTCCATGCACCCTCACCTTTCCGACCGACCGTGATGTCGTGCTCAGACGTTCCCTCTGTCATACGTTCCGAAACCTGGGAACGGATGTGTCCGCCGACGATCCGCCGGCCGTCTCAGGACGGTGTCGCCGACGAACGGTCGGGCCTGGTCACGTCGATACCCGCCTCGCGCCACGCCTCCCGCAGCGCGTCGGCACCCTTCAGTCGGACCCACGCGGCCTCGTTGGCGGTGATCGGTATGGCCCGGAGCATGGTGACCGGGTCCATCGGCTCGGGCAGTTCGACGATGCCCAGCTCGTCGGCCTCGAGCAGCACGGCGGTGAACGGGGAACCGTCCCAGAGGGGTTCGCCGAGGTCGACCAGGGCGTCGGCGGCGATGATCAGACCCTCGACCGCGGGCGCGGCCGCCAGCGTCGCCATGCGTTTGTGCAGACCCGGCAGCGGCGTACCCGACCGCATGCGCACGACCAGTTCGGCCCGGGGGCCACGGACCGGATCGGCATGCAGGTCGGTGGGATCGGACATGGGGTGCCGCGCGCAGCCCGACGTCACGTAGACCACCGTGCCGCGATCGTCGGTGTCGCCGGTCACGAACCGCAGGACGTCGATCGGCTCGACCCCCAGGAACGTCACCGACGCACGCTGCGGCGTCGCCCCCAGCCGGTCTTCCAGGAATCGTCCGACGACCTCTGTCACGGCTTCACTCACATCCGACAGGCTACCGACCGGCCGCGAGGGTCCGGGGTGCTCCTCTAGCCTGGAGCCATGGTCCGGGTTCTGGCTGTCGCCGACGAGGTGGTGGATTCCCTCACCTTCGGCGTGGGGATCGAGTCCCGCCCCGACCTCATCCTCGGGGCGGGCGATCTCCCGTTCGAGTACCTGGAGATCCTGTCGTCGCTGTGCGACGCGCCGTGCGTCTTCGTACCCGGCAATCACGACCGGGACCTGCGCGGCTACCGGCGCGGCCGGACCGGCTGGACGCGGGCGGGGCTCCCCGCCGAGGACCCCGGACCCTGCGGTGCGGTCAACGCCGACGGGCGTACCGTCACGGTCGCCGGACTCCGCATCAGCGGACTCGGCGGCAGCCGTCGCTACAACGGCGGCACCAACCAGTACACCGACATCCAGCAGCGGCTGCGCTCCCTCCGCCTGCGGTGCACGGCCGCCCTGTCGCCGCCGCGTGGCGCCGACATCCTCCTCACCCACAGTCCCGCCCGCGGCGTCGGCGACCGCGACGATCTCCCCCACCGGGGTTTCGACTGTTTCCATCCACTGGTGCGGTCGCTGCAGCCCGCACTGCTGGTCCACGGGCATGTGCATCCGTATGGCGAACGGCCGTCGGATCTGCCCATCGGGTCGTCGACGACGTCGATGAACGTCGTCGGCTTCTGTCAGTTCGACATCGATCCCGTGACGCGGGAGGTCGAGATCGTGAGGCGCAGATATGGTGCGTGACACCGGTTTTCCCGATGCCGACGCCGAGAACGACTTCGCCCGGCTGCGACGGCAAGCCGAACGGGCCCGGCTCGCGCAGTGGTTCATGCGTCAGCCGGCCGACGTCAACACCATCCTCCCGTTCGACGAGGTCGTCGCCGCGCTCGGCCGGACCGGGGAGACCTCGCTCGGGCTGCAGGTGGTCGAGGTGTCCTCGATCGTCGGCAGTGTCGACCGCACGAAGGACTTCGACCGCTACTTCCGGCCCACGTCGTCCCGCGGCCGTGAGCGCTGGCAGCGGCTGGCGGCCGCGCAACGACGGGGCGAGTCGGTGCCACCGGTCCAGCTCTACCGGATCGGGTCGATGCACTTCGTCATCGACGGTCACCACCGCGTGTCCATCGCGATCGCGCGGAACTGGGCCACGATCGACGCCTACGTCACCCTCATCCACACGCGCATCTCCCCCGAGGGCATCACCGCGACCTCCGACCTGGTCCTCAAGGACCACCGTCGGATCTTCCTGTCCCGCGTGCCGCTCGAGGGTTCCCAGGCCGACGCCATCCGGCTCAGTTTCCCGTTCGACTACGCCGAACTCGCCGAAAACGTCGAAGCCTGGGGATTCCGTCTGAGTCAGGAGATCGGCGAGTTCCTCAACCGCACCGAGACCGCCCGGCGCTGGTTCGGTGAGGAGTTCCTGCCGGTCGTCCGGATGGCCCGGCGCGCGGGCATCCGTCCCGACCTCGAAAGCGACGCCGAGCTGTACATGTGGGTCGCCTGCGAACGCTATCGCCTCGTGCGCAGGCACATCTGGGACGAGCACGTCTTCGACGAACTCCTCGACCACTCCCGGCGACGTAAACGATGACCCGTCGCCGGGAGGACAGCGCTCAGCGAACCCGCAGGGACGCCCCCGAGCTCTGATCGAACACCGCGATCTTCGAGGCGTCGTAGAACAGTTCGGCCGAAGTGCCGCGTGTCACCTTCGAGTCCGGGGACAGCCTGGCGATGAGCTGGTTGCCGCCGAGATCGGCTCCGGAATCGGCGGACAGCTCCGCGAGGGCGTCGCTCGACGCCCGGCCCGACCCCACACCGAAGTAGGCGTAGATGTCCGACCCCATCGACTCCAGGACATCGATGTTCGCGGTGAACGTCGCCCCCTGTCCACGCGTCGTCGAGTCGACGAGAGACGCGTCCTCGAGATGCTCTGGGCGGATGCCGATCAGCACGTCCCCGCTGCTGCCGACGTCACCGGCGCGGGACATCACCGCACGGTGGTCGTCGAGAACGATCGTGCCGATCGCGGTCTCGATGCCGTCGGAGCCCAGGCGCCCGGACAGGAAGTTCATCGCGGGCGAACCGATGAAGCCTGCCACGAACACGTTGGTCGGGTTGTTGTAGAGCTCCTGCGGTGTGCCGATCTGCTGCACGTGGCCACCGCGCAGGACGACCACGCGATCTCCGAGGGTCATCGCCTCGGTCTGGTCGTGGGTCACGTAGACGGTCGTGGTGCCCAGTCGCTGCTGCAACTGCGAGATCTCGGTCCGCATCTGCACGCGCAGCTTCGCGTCGAGATTCGACAGCGGCTCGTCCATCAGGAACGCCTTGGGAGACCGCACGATCGCGCGTCCCATCGCGACACGCTGCCGCTGACCACCGGAGAGGTTCGCCGGCTTGCGATCGAGGTACTGACCGAGATCGAGGATGCGCGCAGCCTCGTCGACCTTCGCGGCCACCTGATCCTTCGACATCTTCGCGAGTGTCAATGGGAAGGCGATGTTCTCGCGCACCGACATGTGTGGGTAGAGCGCGTAGCTCTGGAACACCATGGCGATGTCGCGGTCCTTCGGCGCACGCTCGTTGACCCGCTCGCCACCGATGCGCAGTTCACCCCCGGAGATGTCCTCGAGCCCGGCGATCATGTTGAGCGTCGTCGACTTACCGCAGCCCGACGGACCCACCAGGATCACGAACTCGCCGTCGGCGATCTCGATGTCGACCCCGTGTACGGCGGTCGAGCCGTCGGGATACTGCTTGGAGACGTTGTCCAGAACGATGTCTGCCATGGGTTATCCCTTCACGGCGCCGGAGGTCAGGCCGGCCACGATTCGACGTTGGAAGAAGAGCACGAAGATGATGATGGGGATGGTGATGATCACCGCAGCGGCCGAGATCGACCCGGTGGGTTCCTCGAATTGCGATGCGCCGGTGAAGTTCGCGATGGCGACCGGGGCGGTGATCGCGCGTTCGGTCGAGGTCAGCGACAAGGCCAGCAGGAGGTCGTTCCAGGCGAAGATGAACACCAGGATCGCGGCCGTCACCACGCCGGGCGCGGCGAGTGGGGCGATGACCTTGCGGAACGCCTGCCATGGTGTGGCGCCGTCCATCTTGGCGGCCTTCTCCAGCTCCCACGGGATCTCGCGGAAGAACGCGGAAAGGGTGTAGATCGCCAGCGGTAGCGCGAAGGTGATGTACGGCAGGATCAGGCCCGGCCACGTGTCGAACAGCCCGAGTCGGCGTTCGATGTTGAACAGCGGTGTGACGAGGGAGATCTGCGGGAACATCGCGATCAGCAGAGCGGCACCGATCAGCAGCTTCTTACCCGGGAACTCCAGGCGCGCCACCGCATACGCGGCCATGGTGCCCAGGATGACCGCGATCACCGTGGTGATGAGCCCGACGCCGATCGAGTTGATCAGCGCCGAGGTGAAGGCACTCGTCTCGAAGATGCTCCGATAGTTGTCGAGGGTGAACTCGCTCGGCCAGAACTTGCCGTCGGTCACGCTGCTCGCCGGCTTGAACGACAGGCTGATGATCCAGAGCAGCGGGATGAGTGCGTACAGGATCACCAGGATGTTCGCGATCGACCACCACGCCTTGGACTTTCCGCTCGTATTCAACGGCTTACCTCCCCTCGTCGTCGGAACCCGGTGCGGCGGTGCCGAACCCCTTGATGAACACGAACGCGATGATCGCGACGCACAGGAAGATCAGGATCGAGATGGCCGATCCGACTCCGAGATTGAATGCGCCGAACAGGTTGTCGTAACCGAGCATCGACACCGAATACGTGTTGTTGGACCCGCTGGTGAGGACGTAGATGTTGTCGAACACGCGGAATGCGTCCAGTGTGCGGAACAGCAGCGCGACCAGGATCGCCGGCTTCATCAGCGGAAGGATGATGCGCCACAACCTCGTCCACGCCCCGGCACCGTCCACCTGGGCCGCCTTGAGCAGGTCGTCGGGAACGAGCGCGAGGCCGGCCAGCAGGAGCAGCGCCATGAACGGCGTGGTCTTCCAGACCTCGGCGAGGACGATGATCGCCAGTGAGGGCCACTGCTCGGTCAGCGGTGCGGTGCCATCGGGCAACAGGTTGGCGAGGTAACCGGTCCCCGGCGTCCACGCGTAGTACCACGAGAACGCCGCCGCCACCGTCACGATGCCGTACGGGATGAGGACGACGGTACGAATCGTGCCGCGCCCGAAGATCGTTCGGTGCATGACCAGTGCGATCGCCATGCCCAGCACGAGTTCGATGATCACCGACACGACCGTGATGCCGACCGTGACCGCGAACGCCGTCCACCAGTAGTTGTCGGTGAGCACGGTCGCGTAGTTGGCGAACCACACGAACTCGCGTTCGCCCGGTGCCGACAGGCTCATCTTGTTCAGCGACAGCCAGACCGCGTACACGATCGGGTACCCGGTGACCAGGATCATCATCAGCGCGGCCGGCGCCACGAGCCAGAAGGCCAGACGGCGCTCGGCGGCCTTGCCCTCGCTGCGCCTGCGCGGTTCGGCCGGCGCAGCATCGGCGCGGGGACGCTCGGCGACCGCCGTCGTACCGGCGCCAGGACCGGCAGCGGGACCGGCGGCCGGAGCAGGCGCACCTGCCGAGCCGCTCACCGGTGGCCCGGCGTCGCGCCGACCGCCCGGTGGTGGGGTCCACACCTGATCCGATTGCACCGGCGGTGTGTCGCCGACGATCGGGATCGGGCCGGTCTGCGGCGGGGCGTCATCCGGCAGGGCATGCCGTCCGGCGCGGAACCGTGCGTCGTCATCCGACCGGCCGGCGCCGGTCCGCTCGTCGTCCCCGGGTGTCGTGTTGTCGCTCACGGGACCAGCCCTTCCCCGTCGATGGCCTTCTGGACCGCTTCGGCGAGCTCGTCGACCAGGGCCTCCGGCTCCCACGCGCCGACCGGGCTCAACTTGGCCTGCAACAGCGTCGAGATCGCCTGGTAGTCGGGCGACTTCGGACGCAACGCGGCGTGCTCGGGTTCGAGCTGCCGCTTGATCTCGTCGGCCATCGGGTAGGCGAGCCGGAAATCGGCGTCGTCGTAGATGGATTCGATGACCGGCGGTGGTCCGGCACTGAAGGAGAACGCCTTCTGCGACGCCTCACTGGTGATGCACTCGGCGGCCTGGTAGGCGAGGTCCTGCTGCTGCGAGGTGCTCGCGACCGCGATGTTGATGCCGCCCACGGTCGTCTTCGTCGGGAGTCCCTCGAACCCGGGGTAGGGCGCGAAGTCGAAGACCCGCCGCATCTCGCGGTTGAGCGGGACCACCTGGGCCGGGGTCGGCGGGTTCGCGGTGTCGGCGTAGAGGTTCGCGTATTGGGTCAGGTCGAGGAAGGCGACGCTTCCCGCCACGGCGTTCTCGCGCATGCCGGCGAAGACGAAGGGCCAGTTGACCTGGTACAGAGCCTCTCCGCTCTCCATGCCGAGTCGGGCAGCACCCTCGTCGGAGTTGGTCAGCGACGGGTCGGCCCCCGGTGCGGTCGCCACGCGCTTGAGGGTTTCCAGGGCGCGCACTGTGGCGGCGCGGTGCTCGGGTGTGTCGTTCAGGGTGACCTTGTCGGGATCGTCCGGGTCGACGATCTGGCCGCCTGCGCTGGCGAGCACCGAGTTGAACCACACCATCAGGCCCTCGTATTGCCTGCCCTGCACCATGATGTAGGTCGGACCGCCGTTGCGTCCGCTGACGAGCGCGTCCTCGAGCATGCCGTTCCACGTCGACGCCGGGCGCCGGCGGTCGACGTCTTCGGCGAGGACATCCGGTCGGTACCAGAGCAATTGGGTGTTCGTGGAGAACGGGATGGCGTAGAGGCGTTCACGCTCGTCGTCGTCGGTCTTCCACACCGCCGTGTCGAGCGGGCCGCCCAGCGTGCGCGCCGAGACCTCCGCGGCCATGGCGTCGGGCACCGGCACCATCCACCCCGCGTCGGCGAATTCGGCGGTCCACACGACGTCCATGCCCATCAGATCCAGACCGCTGTCGTTGCCCGCGAGGCGCCGTGCGAGCTGAAGACGCTGATCGTCGGCACCCTTGGGCAGCGGAGTGGTCACGACCTTGTACGCCCCGCCGGAGTCGGCCGAGCACTTGTCGCCGATCTCGGCGAGGGTGTCCGCGCCGTCGGCCGGCGGATAGAAATTGAGTACGCCCGCTTCATATCCCGAGCCACACGCGGACAGCACGGGCAGCATGGCCGCCGCTGCCACCGCCGCGGCGAGGACCTTCCGTCTCACGCGCCTGGTAGATCCGTCAGTCCTGACCCTGCTCCGCACGCAGCCTCCTCGATGTCGTACGCGGCGCGGCACCAGGTGCTCGGCCGTGAGCGTCCGAAGAGCAACGCTATACGTGAGGATTCGTGACATGCAACACATTCGGCATGGGCGTGCCACTCCCCGAGCGATTGTGATCCCACCGTGTCCGAGCGAGGGACGCGCGCTCAGAAGGTCAGACGGGTGAGCATGTCGCGCGCCCTCTCTGCGCTTTTCGGGTCGCACAGCACGTCATAGCGGCCGGCGACCAATTGCATCGTCGAGGCGAAATCCCGTTGGCCGCGCGTCGCCGCGTACGGAATGGTCGCGGAGATCACACCGAAGACCATGCCGCCGACGATGCCCACGAGGATCGGCGCGATCGGCGAACCGGTGAACACCAGCGCCACCAGACACCCGAAGAAGAAGCCGAGCCAGGCACCCGACACCAGCCCGCCGCCGATCACCTTGCCCCATGTCAGCCGGCCGATGACCCGCTCGACCTGCATGAGGTCGACGCCCACGATGGTGACGTCCTGCACGGTGAAGTTCTCGTCGGACAGGTAGTCCACCGCTCGCTGGGCCTCGGCGTAGGTTCCGTAGGAACCGATCGGCCAGCCCTTGGGCGGGGTGGGCAGGCCCGGCGTCTCGCGGCTCGGGCGCATCGGATTGGTCATATCGGAGCCTTCCCTCGTAGGACTCGACAGTGAGACGTCGTGAGACTGCACGTCCGCCCGTGCTGTTCAGGTCTGCCGTCGGCCTGCCGTGCACCGATGGCACTACCCTTACTCCCATGTCGTCGGTGAGCAAGGTGTTCGTGGCCAGATTAGTCGGGTTGGCCGTCCTTGGTCCCGATGGCGAATCCATCGGACGCGTCCGCGACGTGGTGATCTCGATCCGGATGTCCGGACAGCAGCCGCGCGTTCTGGGCCTGGCGGTCGAATTGACCACTCGGCGTAGGATTTTCGTGCCCATGCTGCGGGTGACCGCGATCGAGCCGCAGGCCGTCGCCCTCAACACCGGCACCGTCAGCCTCCGCCGGCTCCACCTGCGGCCCGGCGAGGCACTCGCCATCGGGCAGGTCCTCGACACCCACGTCCGGGTCGTCGATCCCGACCTCCCCGAACTCGCCGACGCCGACGTGACGGTGATCGACCTCGGCATCGAACGCACCCGGACCCGCGACTGGGTCGTGTCCCGCGTCGCGATCCGTGCGGGCCGGCGAGGCCTGCGGAGGCGTCACGAGACCCAGGTCGTGGAGTGGTCCAGCGTGCAGGGCATCACCCAGAGTGCACTGAACCTCCCGGGCCAGGGAGTCGCCCAGGCGCTCCTGCAGTTCGAGGGCATGCGCGCGGCCGACGTGGCCAACGCGCTGCGGGAACTGCCGGCGAAACGGCGCGACGAGATCGCCACGGCCCTCGACGACGAACGGCTCGCCGACGTGCTGCAGGAGCTGCCGCCCGACGACCAGAAGGAGGTCCTCGCCGCGCTCGGACGCGACCGCGCCGTCGACATCCTCGAGGCAATGGATCCCGACGACGCCGCCGATCTCCTCGGCGAGCTGCCCGACACCGAGGCCGAGGCGTTCCTGAAGGAGATGGACCCCGAGGAGTCCGAACCCGTTCGGCGACTGCTCCTCCACTCCCCCGACACCGCGGGCGGTGTGATGACCTCCGAGCCGATCGTGGTCACGCCGTCGACCACCATCGCCGAAGCCCTGGCCCGGGTCCGCAATCCCGATCTGACGCCCGCCGCGGCCAGCATCGTGTTCGTCGTCCGCCCACCCACCGCGACGCCGACCGGGAAGTATCTCGGGTGCGTGCACCTGCAAGCGCTGCTGCGGGAACCGCCTGCGCATCTCGTCGGCGGAATCCTGGACACCGACCTCGCCCAACTCCACCCCGAGGATTCCCTGGAGACGATGACGAGATATTTCGCGACCTACAACCTGGTCTGTGGACCCGTCGTGGACGAGTCCGGCCATCTCCTCGGCGCGGTGAGCGTCGACGACCTCCTCGACGAGATCCTGCCGCGCGACTGGCGTGAGACCGAACCCGAGGACGTCGTCGACCCCGCCGGCCAGGGACCCCCGCCGGGAAGCCGCGCGCAGGTGCGGATCCGATGAGCGAGCCCGGACGCAAACTCGACACCCCCAGCACTCGTCGCACGATCTCGTTCAACCTCGACTCCGACGTCGTCGGGATGTACAGCGAACGCATCGCGCGATTCCTGGGCACCGGGCGCTATCTGGCGATCCAGACGGTCATCGTGATCGTGTGGATCGCGCTGAACCTGATCGCGGTGTCCATCCAGTGGGACCCCTATCCGTTCATCCTGCTGAACCTCGCGTTCTCCACCCAGGCGGCGTACGCGGCCCCGCTGATCCTGCTGGCCCAGAACCGGCAGGAGAACCGCGACCGGGTCTCACTGGAAGAGGACCGGCTGCGGTCCGCCCAGACGAAGGCCGACACCGAGTTCCTCGCCCGCGAGCTCGCCGCCGTCCGCCTCGCGGTCGGCGACACCGTCACACGCGACTACCTGCGCAAGGAACTCGACGACCTGCTGGACGAGCTCACCGAACGGCTGGGTGCCCCCGCAGGCGACGAGCCGTCCGCCGGCCAGGGTTCGCGCGACCGCACCCGCTAGCACCCGAACCCGGCGGCCCCGGCGTAAGCCTGGCCCGCGTCGGAGCGATTCGATCACTGACGCCAATAGCGGAGTTCGTGTCTGGGACGTCAGACCCATATGTATGGTGGGTCACAGTCAGGATCGGATTCCGGTGTCGACCACGACATGACGAATCGGTCCGGTGCATCCATGCGAGCGGCTCTCGACCTGGGCCGCAGGTGGTGATGGCCGCGTTCTCGGGGGCAGATGTGTGTGACAACGGAGTGGACATGATCGGGCAGCGCCGTGGGGCCGTGCTCTGCGATCGGAGCGGTCGATGAGGCCCCTCGACCTCGTCCGCCGTCGCCGCGGGCCGCGCCGCCCGTCCTCCTTCCCGCGACGCGCCGCCACGCTGGCGGTGGGTGGCGGTCTGGTCGGCGCCCTGGTCCTGGGCACCGCGACGTCGAGCGCCTCGGGCGGCTCGGTCGCCGCGCCGGCGGCCGAGACGGTCGCCCCCGTCGTGGTCGCCGGGGTCGTGTCCGGTTCGCCGGTGGCGCTCCTCGGCTTCGCGCCGCCGCCGGAGAAGCCCGCGACGGCGCTCCCGGCGCCGCAGTTCCGGCTCGCGAACGATCTCCCCTCCGGTCCGCTGGGGATTCCCG
Source organism: Gordonia sp. KTR9 (assembly GCF_000143885.2). Lineage (NCBI taxonomy): Bacteria > Bacillati > Actinomycetota > Actinomycetes > Mycobacteriales > Gordoniaceae > Gordonia > Gordonia sp. KTR9. Next base: position 2,033,126 of record NC_018581.1, on the reverse strand, counting down.
GCGTCGTACTACAGGCCTACAAGCTGGCCGCCAACCGCGTCGCGGCCGAGAGCCCCCAGTGCAAGCTCCCCTGGTTCCTGCTGGCCGGAATCGGACGGATCGAGTCCAATCACGCGAGCAACGGCTCGGTCGATCAGTACGGCACGACCATCAACCCGATCGCCGGTCCGGTCCTCGACGGTTCCCTGGCCGGCAACGCGGTCATCAAGGACACCGACGGCGGTCGCATCGACGGCGACGCCGGACACGACCGCGCGATGGGCCCGATGCAGTTCATCCCCAGCACCTGGGCCGCGTGGGGCTCCGACGCCAACGGCGACGCGAAACCCGACCCGAACAACATCTTCGACGCCACCTACTCGGCGGGCCGGTACCTGTGCGCCGGGGTCACCGACATCATGAACGAGCGCACCCGGGTGTCGGCGGTGCTGCGCTACAACCGTTCGATGGAGTACGTCGCGAACGTGCTCGGCTGGGCCGGGGCCTACGCGACGGGCGTGATGCCGACGAACCCCATCCCGGAGATGAAGCGCAAGCCGTCGAGCAGTTCGAGCAAGTCCAGCAAGCCGCGCGCACCGGAGTCCGGGTCGTCCTCGTCCTCGTCGTCGTCCTCCACCTCGCGCCGGCCGAGTCCGCCGCCGCAGCCGTGCATCATCGTCTGCCTGCCGTCGATCCCACCGTTGTTCCCGGGCCAGCCCGCGCCCCCACCGCCCAAGAAGGACGCGCCGGCGATCAAGCAGGCACCGGCGGGCAACGCCGGGCCGAACCGGCCCGGCGCGGCGAGCACCCCCGTACCGGTTCGCTGACACCGTGACCCGGGCCTCCGCCGGGAGTCATCGGCGCCGCCGGTAGTCTGGACCAGATGACAACAGGAGTCGTGCCCACGGAATCGGCAGTTCGCGCCGCTCTGGGCAAGGTCAAGGATCCCGAGATCGGCAAGCCGATCACCGACATCGGGATGGTCAAGTCGGTGACGATCAACGGCGACGCGAGTGTCGACGTCGGCGTATACCTCACGACGTCGGGCTGTCCGATGCGCACCGAGATCGCGCAGCGCGTGGAGACGGCCGTGTCCGACGTCCCGGGGGTCGGCGCGATCCGCGTCGAACTCGACGTGATGGACGACGAACAGCGCACCGAGCTCCGCAAGAAGCTGCGCGGGGACAAGGCAGAACCGGTCATCCCGTTCGCCCAGCCCGGATCACTGACCCGCGTGTACGCGGTCGCATCGGGCAAGGGCGGCGTCGGCAAGTCGAGCGTGACCGTCAACCTGGCCACCGCGCTCGCCGAACGCGGGCTCAGCGTGGGTGTTCTCGACGCCGACATCTACGGCCATTCGGTTCCCCGCATGCTCGGCAGCGACGCCAAGCCCACCCAGGTCGAGCGCATGATCATGCCGCCGATCAACCACGGGGTCCGCTTCATCTCGATCGGACAGTTCACCGACGGCAACACCCCGGTGACGTGGCGCGGTCCGATGCTGCACCGCGCTCTCCAGCAGTTCCTCGCGGACGTGTACTGGGGCGATCTCGACGTGTTGCTCCTCGACCTGCCGCCGGGCACCGGCGACGTCGCGATCTCCATCGCGCAGCTGATCCCGGGCGCGGAGATCCTGGTCGTGACGACACCTCAGCAGGCCGCCGCCGAGGTCGCCGAACGCGCGGGCGCCATCGCCCTGCAGACGCGGCAGAAGATCCTCGGTGTCGTCGAGAACATGTCGTGGCTGGAACTGCCCGACGGCAGCCGCATGGAACCGTTCGGCTCCGGCGGCGGCGAGCAGGTTGCGCAACGCCTCACGCGTGCCGTCGGCGCTCAGGTCGACCTACTCGGTCAGGTGCCGCTGGAGACCGCCCTGCGCGAGGGTGGCGACGCCGGTGTCCCGGTTGTGCTGTCGGCGCCGGAATCGGCCTCCGGGTCCGCGCTGCGCGCGATCGCCGGCAAACTCGCCTCGCGCAAGCGCGGTCTGGCCGGGATGAGTCTGGGACTCGACACCATCCGTAATTCCTGACCGGTCAGGTCGCGTCCCAGTCGGCAGCGGCGGGACGTGACCCGGGACGGGGAGTACGTTCCGACCCCGCGGCGCTCGTCGCCGACGATTCCGGTTTGTCGAACGACAGCGGTGCCGAGACAGGCTTGATCTCCGGCGCCGCCGGAGTGGTGTTCCGATCGATCGTGGTGGCGCTCTCGTTCAGGCGGAAGAGCGAATCATCGCCGTCCAGAAGGTGTTTCGTGACGATGGACCGCGGTGTCATACCCCGGAGCTCATTCAGGTCGGCGAGCGGTTTGCGCAGATCCTCGAATTCCGGACCGAGCTCGTCCTTCAGCTGGTTGCTCGCCCCGGTCGCGTAATCGCGCACCTTCTTGACCGACTGCATCGTCCAGGAGACGGCGCCGGGCAGGCGTTCGGGTCCGAGGATGACGAGCGCCGCGACCACCAGGATCGCGATCTCGCCCCATCCGATGCTGCTGAACATGTACCTCGTCCTGACCCGTGCCGGTGATTTTCTAGTCGCTCGCCGGAGTGATGGTACCGCTGAACGTCCGACCGGCACGCCAGTACTGGAACGGGACCGACTCGCCGATGTTCGCGGTCCGGATCGCGACGTTCAACTCGTCGGCGCTCTCGATCGGCCGGTTGTTGAAGGACGTGATCACGTCGTTTTCCCGGACTCCCGCGCGTTCGGCGGGGCTGCCCGCCACGACGTTGCGGACCTGCGCACCGAGGACCCGCTCATTGCGGACCGAGCTCGCGTTGACCCCGATCTGCGGATGGTTGACCCGGCCGTCGCGGATCAGCGCCTCGGCGATCGGCCTTGCCTCGTCGATCGGGATCGCGAAACCGAGTCCGATGTTGCCGCCGCCTGCGCCCAGGCGCCCGGCGGTGTTGATCCCGACCACCTGGGCCTCGGCGTTGACCAGTGGCCCGCCGGAGTTGCCCGGGTTGATCGCGGCATCGGTCTGGATGGCGTCGATCACCGCGTCGGTGTCGGACTCCGCGTCGGGGGTCAGTGCCACGGCACGATCGGTCGCACTGACGATGCCGCTGGTCACGGTCCGGTTGAGTCCGAGTGGAGATCCGAAGGCGACGACCTCCTCACCGATCTGGAGATCGCCCGAGCTGCCGAGCACCGACACGGTCGGGTTCTCGACGTTGTCGACCTTCAGCACCGCGAGATCGGTCTTGGGGTCGCGGCCGACGATGCGCGCCGGGACCCGCTGGCGGTCGAAGAACACGACCTCGAGTTTGGCGCTCTTGTCGTTCGCGGCCATCGAGATCACGTGGTTGTTGGTGAGGATGTAACCCTCTTTGTCGATGACGAATCCCGACCCGGTGGCGTAGGCACCCGCGGCGCGGACGTCGATGGCGACCACCGACTTCTCGACGGCGCGTGCCACCTCGGCCACCGAGGACCGGGGTCCGGTGTCGCCGTCGGTGTCCTCGGTGGACAGTTCGACGGTGTCGCTGGTGAGCGGAGCGGCCACCTCGGCGGTGTATCGCCCCATGAGACCGCCGACGAGTCCGATGAGCAACGCGATCATCGCGAGCGTCGCGAGGGCGACCCAACTGAGGCGCTTGCCGAGCAGGATGTCCCGGACGCCGAGCTTGGGGCCTGGTTCGGTCGGCGTCTCCGAAGCCGCGGTCGCCAGCGCGGGCGCGTCCAGCCGGGCCGGACTCTCGGGGTCGCGCCACGGATCGTCCGGCGTCGGCGGCTGTTCGGTCTGCCCGTAGGTCGCGAGCGGGTCCCGCTGCAGGGTGTCGGTGGATCCGGCCGGCCGGCCGAACGCCTCGGCGAGTACCGGGTCCGGGGCCGCGATCTGTGGCTCGGGCGGGCGGGCACCGGCCGAGGTGGCGAACGATCCACGCACCCCCGACGGACGGCCGAACACCTGCGCGGTCGACGGCGACACAGGTGAGTGTCGGGATCTCGACGGGGTCAGACGTTGCGACTCGGGTGGTTCGGCACGACGCGCGAACTGTGCATCACCCGCATCGGGAAAATCGGCGCCGGGAGAACCGGCATCAGGAGAATCGGGATCGTGGGCCACGTTCACCGGCCCCGGCGGCGGAAGGCGCGACCCCGACCGGAATTCCGGTCGAGCGGGCCTGCGGAGGGGCGCATCGCGTCGCGGACGGCGGGGATTCCGTCGGTCGGCGCATCGGGCGACGCGGCGCCGGGCCCGAGGTCGCGCGACCGGGGACCATCGGAGGACATGTCGATCTCCCGCGTCGGGATCTGCGAGAGCTGACCGAGGAGGGAGTCCGGTATCGACACCCGGCCGGACTCGCGGAGTCGGGTGCGGGCGAGGGACTGCGCATCCACGGCCGCCACGCATTCGGGGCACAGCGCGAGGTGGTGAGTCGCCCGCGCATGCGCGGACATGCCGAGCTCACCGTCGACGAACGCGGCGACCGCCTCGGGGGCGAGGTGCTCGGTGGGTGCGAAACCGCGTCCACCGGCCGTTCCCGGCGCACGGTAGCCACGGTTGGGCAGGAACGACGAGGGAGCCGGACTCCAGGTGTTGGGGTTCCATCTGGCGGGGGTCCAGGAAGACCGTCGGCGACGGAGGTTCGGCGTTGGTGGCTCGACACCGCCACTCCCGGTCGGACGCCCGCGATCGCCGTCCATCATCGTCGTTCACCCCTCTCCACGACGAAACCGCCGCACGATGAATCCTTGTTGCTGGGCCTACTGCTCCACTGCCACGGTACCGACCGGCGGCAATCGATGCGTCCGCCGAACGGGCGGTCGTCGGCGGATCACGCAGACCGTCGGCATCGTGCGCCGCGGCACGTGCAACGTCTCAGCTTATCCGAGACCGACAACGAAGCTCGGCCGAGAAGGGTTCCCGGGACGGGCGGTACCGGCCCAGGCGGCGGCCGGGTTCAGGGACGCGAGCCGATCGCGACCGAACGGCTGCTGGTGTGGCCCTGTGCCGCGAGGGCGTCGCGGATGCTCTGCCGACCGCGGTGGATGCGGCTGCGAACGGTACCCAGCTTGACGCCGAGCGTCGCCGAGATCTCCTCGTAGGACAGACCTTCGATGTCACACAGCACCACCGCCGCGCGGAAGTCGGGCGCCAGTGAGTCCAGGGCCCGCTGCAGGTCGGGGTCGAGATTCGTCGCGTCGAAGATCTGCTGCGGATCCGGGGTGTCGGCCGGCACGCGGTCGTACTCCTCGGGCAGCGCTTCCATCCGGATCTTGCTGCGGCGTCGGACCATGTCGAGGAACAGGTTGGTGGTGATGCGGTGCAGCCAGCCCTCGAAGGTGCCGGGACGATAGTTCGACAGGGAACGGAAGACCCGGATGAACGTCTCCTGCGTCAGGTCCTCGGCGTCGTGCTGATTCCCCGACAGGCGGTAGGCCAGGCGGTAGACGCGGTCGGCGTGTTCGCGTACCAGGTCGTCCCAGGACGGCATGAGCAGTTCGTCGCCGGTGGCGTCGAAACCTGCGGTGCCCGCGGGCACGGCGTCGGCGGGATCGCGGGGATCGATCATGGTCGGTGGTCGGTTCCTCTCTCGTGAACACGCACCCGGTGACCCAAGTACTCACCGAATCGAACAGATGACTCCGGTTGGGTATTCCCGAACTGCCGGGGGTTCACACCGACCTCACGGGAACTGTCCCAACCGGAACAGCTCTCACCCTCTCCTATCCGAGTGTGGCCGCCGTATGAGGCGCCTGAGTGTTGCCTGAGGATGCGTCGCCACTCTCGCCGCGAGCGGATTCGTGCAGGTCTGGCGTGCCGCGTCCGATTCCGCCGCGGGCTCGGACTAACCTCGACGCGTGACCGAGTCAACGCCGTCCGCGCGCCCCGACCTGATCGCCTACGCCGAGTCGGCCATCGTCGAGGACGACGCCGTCATCGCCGCCCGCGCCCGCGCCGAGGAACTGGGCGCGACGCCGGTCTCACCGGCGGTCGGTGCGTTGCTGGCGCTGCTGGCCCGCGTGGCCGACGCGCACGCCGTCGTCGAGATCGGCACCGGCACCGGGGTGAGCGGCCTGTGGTTGCTCAACGGCATGTCGGCCGACGGCGTGCTGACCACCATCGACCCCGAACCCGAACACCACCGGGCCGCGCGGGCGTCGTTCGCCGGCGCCGACATCGCCCCCGGCCGCACCCGCCTCATCAACGGCACCCCCATCGAGGTCCTGCCGCGGTTGTCCGATGCGTCCTACGATCTCGTCTTCGTCGACGGACCACTGCTCGACCTGCCCCGATTCGTCGGCGAGGCGGTCCGGATGCTGCGGCCGGGAGGGGTCGTGGTCGTGCACAACGCGACCGCGGACGGGACGGTCGGCGATCCGGCCCGCACCGAACCTCCCACCGCGGCCGCTCGCGAGGCGGCACTGCTGATCGCCGACGACGAGCAGCTGCTGCCGGTGGTCATCCCGCTGGGTCCCGGTGTGCTCGCCGCGGCGAAGATCCGCTAGGCGGATCCGCCGGCCGGACTAGACGTCCGTGGAGAACCGGACCCCGTTGTCGGGGATCTCGATGCCCGGCCACACCCGCGCCCCGCGCAGCAGCTCACAGCGCGCGCCGATGTCGGCGCCGTCGCCGATGACCGTGTCCCGGATCAGGGCTCGCGGGCCGATACGGGCCCCGAAGCCGATGATCGACCGTTCCACGACCGCGCCGGCCTCGATCACGGCGCCGTCGAAGACGACCGCACCGTCGAGGCGGGCCCGTGGCCCGATCTCGGCGCCGCGACCGACCACGGTGCCACCGATCAGGAGGGCACCCGGGCCCACGCCCGCACCCTCGTGAACCAGGGATTCGCCGCGACGGTCCCCCAGAGCCGGTGAGGGCGCGATCCCGCGGACGAGGTCGGCCGAGCCGCGGACGAAGTCCTCCGGCGTACCCATGTCCCGCCAGTAGGCGTGGTCGACGTGCGCATGGACATGACTGCCCTCGGCGAGCAGGCGGGGAAACACCTCACGCTCCACCGACACCGGCAGCCCGGACGGAATGGACTCGATGACCTCGCGCTTGAAAACGTATGTGCCGGCATTGATCTGATCGGTCGGCGGGTCCTGGGTCTTCTCCAGGAACGCGGTGACCCGACCGTCGCCGTCGGTGGGCACGCAACCGAACGCGCGCGGGTCGCTCACGCGCACGAGGTGGATGGTGACGTCGGCGTCGGCAGCGCGGTGACTGTCGATGACGTCGCCGACGTCGGTGCCGCCCAGGACGTCGCCGTTGAACACCACGATCGTGCTGGCGGTCAGTTCGTCGAGGACGTTGCGGATGCCGCCGCCGGTGCCCAGCGGCTCGTCCTCGGTGACATAGCGCATGCGCAGTCCCAGTTTCGAACCGTCGCCGTAGTACTCGCTGAAGACCTCGGCCTTGAACGAGGTGCTGAGCACGATGTCGCGGATACCCGCCGCGCGGATGCGGGACAGCAGGTGGGTGAGGAAGGGCAGTCCGGCCGTCGGCAACATCGGTTTGGGCGCCGACAGGGTGAGTGGACGCAGGCGGGTTCCCTTGCCGCCGACGAGGATGACGGCCTCGACGTCCTCCCTGATGTCGTCCGATCCCCCCACAGACTGTCTTTCCACCGACTCACGCACGGTGTAGTTGTCCACTGGATCGGGTCCTTCCTCGAGGTGACTGGTGTTCACTCAGCGTTCGGTGTTCACTTCAGCACTCAGCGGCTGTTTTCGCTCGCCGACGCGCGGCGCGCCGCACGGACGGCCAGCCGTGACCGCACGCCCAGACCGACGCGCAACGCCAGGCGCAGCGGCGCCCGCCACGGGCCGGGATTGCGGTCGGCCTGGAACCGGTAGGCACTGCGATGGTGCGCCGGCAGCATCTTCTCCGGATGCCGACCTGCGCTGTGCCCCTTGGTGTGTACGACCTCCGCGGTGGGGACGTACACGTTCTGCCAGCCCGCCTTGCCGAGCCGGTCGCCGAGGTCGACGTCCTCCATGTACATGAAGTAGCGGGCGTCGAATCCGCCGATGGCGTCGAAGGCTTCACGCCGCACGAGCAGACAGGATCCCGAGAGCCATCCCACAGCACGCTCCGAGGGTGTCTCGTCGTCGGCGCGGTAGGCCGCGGTCCACGGATTGGACTTCCAGACGGTGCCGAGGATCGCGTGCCCGGTGCCCGACACGAGGTCGGGAACCCGTCGAGCCGACGGGTAGATCGAGCCGTCGGGCTCGCGGATCAGCGGACCGAGCGAGCCCGCGCGCGGCCAGCGCTGCGCGGCGGCCATCAGCTCCTCGATGGCTCCCGGCTTCCACTCGACATCCGGGTTGGAGATGAGGATGAACTCGACGTCGGGGTCGACTTCGGCGACCCCGCGGTTCATCGCGCCGCCGTATCCGATGTTGCCGCCGGTCCGGACGAGGGTCACCGCGTCGTACTCCTGCTCGGCCCGTTCCGGCGCGCCGTCCTCCGAACCGTTGTCGGCGATGATGACCTGCGGCATGACGTCGGTGACGGCGGCAAGACTACGCAGGAAGGTCGCGAGGTGATCGCCGGAGAAATAGGTCACCGTCACCACGGCTGGCTGAACTGGCACGCCGCTCAGGGTAACGAACGGGTGCCGGCGTCCGACGCGGCGATCGCCGCGTGCAGCGCGGGCCGCCACGGGCGGAGCGGGGTGAGTCCGGCTGACGCCCACGACTGTCCGGACAGCACCGAGTAGGCCGGACGCGGCGCCGGGCGAGGGAAATCCGCGGTCGTGGTGGGCAGGACCCGGTCGGGCTGTGCCCCGATCTCCTCGAAGACGCCTCGGGCGACGTCGAACCACGTGGCACTGCCCGAGTTCGTCGCATGCAGGACCGCACCGGCGACCTCGGGACGCGCTCCGCCCTCGACCAGTTCCCAGAGGCCGTCGGCGAGATCGTGCGAATAGGTGGGCGACCCGAGCTGGTCGTCGACGACCGACACCGTCTCCCGTGACTGCTCGAGACGCCGCATCGTGCCGACGAAGTCGCGGCTGTCGGGTCCGCCGGTGTACACCCACGCCGTGCGCACGACGGTGGCCCGCGGGTCGGCCGCCAGCGCCGCGCGTTCGCCGTCGAGTTTGGTGCGGCCGTACACGGTGGCCGGTGTTCCGCTCACGTCGCCGGGCTCGTATCCGCCGCCCGCGCCCTTCGGCGACTCCGCCTCGGCGGTCCCCGGGAACACGTAGTCGGTCGAGACGTGGATGAGCCACGCGCCGGCCTCGGCGGTCCGGGCCGCGAGGACCTCGGGCCCGACGGTGTTGACCCGTCGCGCGCCGGCCTCGTCGGACTCCGCGCCGTCGACGTCGGTGTAGGCCGCACAGTTCACCACGACGTCGTCGGCGGCGAGGTCGCCGAGCGCGGCGGCCACCGAGGTCGGGTCGGCGATGTCGATGTCGGCCGAGGTGAGCGGCCGCACGAGCGTGTCGTCGACTCGCGCCGCGCGCTCCTGCAGGGCGGTTCCGAGTTGCCCGCCGGCTCCGACGATGTACACGGTGGGGTTGCTCGGCGTGACACGCATGGGCACCATCGTGCCGGACCCGGGTGATGTCCTCCACTCCGCCCGGACCGCACACGTGACGACGGCTACTCACCCGCCCGGCGTTGCGTTCTCGAATTTCGGAATCACTTCAGTAGCCTGACGAGAGCACACAACACCTGACTCGTCCTGCACATCAGCATCGACATCCTCAGGCGTAACCGTTGCCGCGTCGACGCTCCGACGCGACGTCTCGACCTCGAAAGGGACCGTTCACCAGTGGATTCACCATCCGACGGCCCGCGCCGGCGTTCGCAGGCGCGCCGTCCGGCGGGGCCGGGTCCGGACGGGCGTCAGCCGATGCCCGGCGACCGGCGGGGCCCCGAGCCGGGTGCCCGTCGACGCCCGGCGCGGCCCCCGCACGACGGTGGACCCGATGGCCGCGGGTTCCCCCGCGGCGCCGAACCGCGCCCCGGTGAACCCGGTTCTCCCCCACCCCGCGCGCGCCGCCAACCCCCGCCGGAACAGCAGCGACGTCGCGCCGCCGATCCCCGCGACCCCCGGCGCCGGGCGGCCGCCGATCCGCGCAACCCGGCACGACGGGCGGCCGGCGATCGCCGCGCGGCACCGGAGTCGGTGGAACCCGCACCGACCCGCCCCCGTCGTCCCGGTGAACCGCGGCCCGTCCGACGGACCTCCGGCGAGATCCACACCCGTCCGGCCCCGAACGCGAAGAAGAAGGGCAAGCCGGCACCCCGCGCACAGGCAGCCGAACCGAAGGCCGGACCGAAGCCCGGACCGAAGCCCGGACGCCGTCGTGATCCGGCGACGGTGGCGACACCGACCAAGTCCGCGGCAACGGCGGCCGCACCGGCCACCCCGCCGACCACCCCACCGAGCGGCACCCCGCGAACAGGCGGCCGGCTGTCGGGCGCGGGATGGGGCCGTGCGCTCATCGCCGTCGCATCCGTGGCGGTGCTGTTGTGCACCGGCTACGCGTGGAACACCATGTCGGATCTGCAGACCCGTATCACCCAGCTCGGCGGACTCGACCTCGGCGGCGCCGAAGACGGTGCCGTCGACATCCTTCTCGTGGGCACCGACTCGCGAACCGATGCGAAGGGCAACCCGCTCTCCCCGGAGGAGCTCCGGCTCCTGCGCTCGGGCGACGAGGTCGCGACCAACACCGACACCATCCTGCTGATCCGCATCCCCGACGACGGCTCGTCGGCGACCGCGATCTCGATCCCCCGCGACTCCTACGTCGACGTGCCCGGCATCGGGATGAGCAAGATCAACGCCGCCTACGGCACGACCCGCGAAAGCGTCCGCGCCCGGGCGGTCGGCGAGGGCAGGTCGGAGGGCGAGGCCGAGTCCGAGGGCACGCTCGCGGGCCGGAAAGCGTTGGTGGACACGGTCGCCAACCTGACCGGTGTGCAGGTGGACCACTACGCGGAGGTCGGTCTGTTGGGTTTCGTGCTGCTCACGAACGCGGCCGGCGGCATCGACGTCTGCCTGAACGACGCGGTCCGCGATCCCTACAGTGGCGCGCGGTTCAAGGCCGGCCGCCAGACACTGAACGGCCCCAAGGCACTGAGCTTCGTGCGCCAGCGGCACGGACTCCCCCGCGGCGACCTGGACCGCATCACACGCCAGCAGGCGTTCATGGCGTCGCTGACCCAGAAGATCCTCTCCGCGGGCACCCTCACCGATCCGGGCAAGCTGTCGGAGTTGCAGAACGCGGTCTCGCGTTCGGTGGTCATCGACGACGACTGGGACATCATCCGGTTCGCCGAGCAGCTCAAGGATCTCAGCGGCGGCCGGGTCAAGTTCGCGACCATCCCGATCGTGACCGAACAGGGCTGGAGCGAGGACGGACAGCAGAGCGTCGTGGAGGTGGACCCGCGCGAGGTCCAGACGTTCACCGGGGACCTGCTGGCTCCGAAGGAGTCGAAGGGAATCCAGCGCGGCGACTACACGGTCGACGTGGTCAACGCCGGCACCATCGACGGCCTCGCCTCGAACGTGGCGAACATCCTGACCAACAAGGGATTCCGGGTCGGTGCCACCTCGAGCGGCAAGGCCGACACGAGAGACTCCATCGTCTACGCCAAGGACGACAACGAGGCGGCGCGGGTTCTCGCGAAGGATCTGGGCGGCGCCCGGGTCGTGGCCGATCCCGCACTGGCCGACGACCGGTTCAAGGTCGTGCTCACCAACACCTATGCCGGGCCGGGCTCGATCAGCGACACCGGCGACCAGACCGACAACACCCCGGCGAGCGAGCGCGTCGGCAACAAGCGTCCGCCGATCACGGCGGGCAACGAGGGGCCGATGTGCGTGAACTGAACACCGTCACCGATGCGATCTTCGATGCGGTCGCCGATCATTCGCGTCCGCTGCTGACCTATTACGACGACGCGACCGGCGAGCGCACCGAACTCTCCGGCGCCACCCTCGGCAACTGGGCGGCCAAGACCGCGAACTATCTTCTCGACGAGATCGGCGTGGTCGAGGGCGACATCGTCGCGGTCGATCTACCCGAACACTGGCAGACCGCGGGCATTCTGCTCGGCGCCCTCTGGGCAGGCGCCGACGTGCACCTCGACATCGACGACGACACCCCGCTGGTCTTGTTCACCAGCCGTGATCGTCTCGACGATCACCCGGACGCCGACGAGGTCGTGGTCGCCTCGCTGGATCCGTTCGCCCTGCCGCTGCGTGATCTGCCGCCGGGCGTCGGCGACTACGGCAGCGTCGTCCGCGTCCACGGCGACCAGTTCTTCTCCCGCGGGCCGGCATCGGCAGCGGTCGAGGGAGAGCCGACCACCGCGGTACTGGCCGCCGCGCGGGCGACCGCCGAGCGCGACGGCCTCGGTCCCGGCGCCCGTGTGGTGTCCACCCGGCCGTGGCACACGGCCGATCGGGTGATCGACCATCTCCTGGCACCATTCCTGGTGGGCGGCAGTCTGGTCCACGTCACGGCGGCCTCGCCGGAGCGGATCTCGGCGATCGCCGAGATGGAGAAGGCCACGCTGATCCTGTCGTGAACCCCGGCGGGCGCGCCGCCGATCGGGCACAGTGGGGACATGCGAATTCCCCGCGCGGTGGCCCGCCTCAACAAGCGAGTGACGAACCCGATCCAGCGACAATGGGCACCCCGCGTGGCCCCGTACGCGATGGTCGAGCACGTCGGCCGCAAGTCCGGTCGGCACTACTCCATCCCGGTGCTCGCGTGGGTCGACGGCGACCGGCTCACGATCATCCTCACCTACGGGCGGCACACCGATTGGGTCCGGAACGTGCAGGCCGCGGGCAGCTTCGGACTGATCCGGAAGAACCGGCACTACCGGGTGACGGGTCCGCGGGTGGTGCCCTCCGACTCACCGGACATCGCGCGTGGTGCACGCATCCCGGCGCGGCTGTTCGAGTCCGCGCTCCTCGGCACCCTGCACCGGGCGTGATCGCATGGCCGACGATCCACTCGACGACTTCGACGCCGAGGACGTGACGCTGTGCGGGACGACCCGCCGAGTGCATCGCCTCGGTAGTGGCCCGGCGGTCATCGTCATCGCCGAGATGCCGGGAATCAGTCCCAAGGTCGCCGACGTCGGTCGCCGCATCGCCGGCGCCGGGGCCACCGCGGTGCTCCCCTCGTTGTTCGGCGTCGACGGTCGCGACCCGCGTCCGGAGAATCTCGGCGTCGTCGGATCGGCCACGAACATGCTCACCACCATCGCCCGGGCGTGCATCACCCGCGAGTTCACCATCCTCGCCTCCGGCAAGACATCCCCGGTCGCGTCGTGGTTGCGAGCGCTGGCCGCCCGCGAGCACGACCGGTGCGGCGGGCCCGGGGTCGGCGCGGTCGGGATGTGCTTCACCGGCGGGTTCGCGCTCGCGATGGCGACCGACGACCGCATGCTCGCACCGGTGTTGTCCCAGCCCTCACTGCCGTTCGCGGTGCTACCCGGACGCGCCCGCGCCATCGACGTGAGCGAGTCGGATCTCGCACTGGTGCAAGCGCGTTGCGCGCGGGGTCTGAAGGTGATGGGTCTTCGTTTCCGAGGCGACCGGCTCGTGCCGGAGGCCCGATTCGCTCATCTGCGGGAGCTCCTCGGCGACGCCTTCATCGGCATCGAACTACCCGATGAGTCCGCGAACCCGGATTCGATGCTGCCGCGGCCACATTCAGTGCTCACCGAGGACCTGCGCGACGAACCGGGACAACCCACGCGAGAGGCCTACGACCGGGTCATCGCCTTCTTCACCGAGAAACTCGGCCTGCAGCCGACGGCCTGACCGCGACGAGAGTCCTACTCCCCCAGCAATTCCTGCTGCAGTGCCGCATCCTTGTCGAGGACCATCTGCTCGAGCCCCTGCTGGAACTCGACCATCCGGGCGCGCAGCCCTGGGTCGGCGGCCGCGAGGATACGAACCGCGAGCAGACCGGCGTTGCGGGCCCCACCGACCGAGACGGTCGCCACCGGGACACCGGCGGGCATCTGCACGATCGACAGCAGTGAATCCAGTCCGTCGAGGTGCCGCAGCGGTACCGGCACGCCGATCACCGGCAACGGCGTCGCGGAGGCGACCATACCCGGAAGATGAGCTGCGCCACCGGCTCCCGCGATGATCACCTCGATGCCGTGGTCGGCGGCACCGGCCGCGTAGTCGAGCATGCGCTGCGGCGTGCGGTGCGCCGAGACGACACCTACCTGGAACGGCACGTCGAACTCGGCGAGCGCCTCGGCGGCTGCCTTCATCGTCGGCCAGTCCGAATCGCTGCCCATGATCAGGCCCACCCGCGGGCCGTGTGTCTCACTCATGAATGTTCATCCCATCCGTCGGTCCACGTCGCCCGCGACATCCACTGGGCCGCCCGCTCGGCGCGTTCGCGTACCGATTCCGGCGAATCCCCTTCGCGCCCCACGATGTTCACATGCCCGATCTTGCGATCGGGTCGCTCGCCCTTGCCGTAGAGGTGCACCTTGGCCTCGGGCATCCGGGCCATCAGATGGTGCAGCCGCTCGTCCATCGACATCGCCGGCGCGTCCGGTGCGCCGAGGATGTTGGCCATCACGGTCATCGGTGCGCTCGGCACCGTGCTGCCGAGCGGATAGTCGAGGACCGCGCGAAGGTGCTGCTCGAACTGCGAGGTCACCGCCCCGTCCATCGTCCAGTGCCCGCTGTTGTGCGGACGCATCGCCAGCTCGTTGACGACCAGCTCGCCGTCCACGGTCTCGAAGAGTTCCATCGCCATCACACCGACCACGCCGAGCTCGTCTGCCAGTCGCAGCGCCATCTGCTGTGCGCAGGCGGCGACCTCGTCGTCGAGCCCGGGTGCGGGCGCCAGGACGACGGCGCATTGACCGTTGCGCTGGATGGTCTCGACCACCGGCCACGCCCCGCCCTGGCCGAACGGCGACCGGGCGATCATCGCCGAGAGCTCGCGCCGCATCGGCACCTTCTGTTCGGCGAGCAGCGCCGGCGCGTCCTCGGGATGGTCGTCGAAGACGGCGAGTGCGTCCTGCGCACCGTCGACGAGCCACACACCGCGTCCGTCGTAGCCTCCGCGCACCGCCTTCACGACGATGGCCCAGTCGTTGGCCTCGCCGAACTCGATCAGACGTGAGCGGGCCGCCGCGCGATCTCCGGACAGGTCGGCGAAATCGGGCACCGGCAGGCCGAGTTCGGCCAGCCGGACACGCATCGCGAGCTTGTCCTGCGCGAAATGCAGTGCGGCCGGCGGCGGGAGAACGGCGACGCCCTCGGCTTCGAGCGCGCGGAGATGCTCCAGCGGGACGCCTTCGTGGTCGAAGGTCAGGGCGACCGACCCGGCCGCGGCGCGGCGCAGGTCATCGAGGTCGTCGTGGGACCCGAGGACGATGTCGGCACTGACCTGTGCCGCCGGATCGGCCTCCGAGGCGGCCAGCACGCGCAGGCACTGGCCGAGGGCGATGGCCGCCTGATGGGTCATCCGAGCGAGCTGGCCGCCGCCGATCATGGTGACGGTCGGCATCCCCGACGACCCGCCGTTCGCGCGTCCGGTGTCGGGCACCGGCGGCACCTGCGACGACGGGGCCACGGCGCCGTCGACCTGCTCGCGTGGATTCACGCGAACCATCGTGGCATGTGGTCGGCGTCATTCGCACAACCGCCCAGGAAGTGCCCGGCGGTTGTCGTTTCGTACACTCGGATCTTGTGCCATTGATCGACGAGATGATCGCCCGCCTCCCAGCGCCGGCTCGTCGGCTCGTGATGCGGCACCACGAACTGATCAAGTTCGCGATGGTCGGCGGCACTACCTTCGTCTTCGACCTCGCGATCTTCTACAGCCTGAGCCTCACGGTCCTCGAGACGAAACCGGTGATCGCCAAGGTCATCGCCGGCGTCCTGGCCACGATCCTGAGCTACGTACTCAATCGCGAGTGGGCGTTCAAGAACCGCGGCGGCCGCGAGCGGCACCACGAGGCGATGCTGTTCTTCGCCATCAGCGGCATCGGCGTGATCCTGCAGGCGGCACCGCTGTTCGTCGCCAACAACGTCTTCGACATGCGCTCCAACCTCAGCGTGTCCGAGATCGTGATCATCGACTTCGTGCTCGGCTACATCATCGGCAATCTGATGCAGATGGCGTTCCGGTTCTGGGCGCTGCGCAAGTTCGCGTTTCCCGAGGAGCAGCTCCGCGGAGGCGACGCGGGGTCCACCGACCTGCATCCCTCGCTCGCCGAACTCAACGATGAGGAACTCGGTCACGCCTGACGCCGGAGTCGGCGGACCGGCCTGACTTCTCGTCGATGCCGACGGCGAGTTCGGTGTCGCCGCGGTCGGTGCCGAAGTGCTCGCGTCCGGTGACCAGCCGGGCGGGCACGACGATCGCGAAGACCGGGGGCCGGCGGACGGTGAGTTCGAGCCGTCCCCCGTCGGATTCGATGAGCGCCCGGGCCAGGGAGAGTCCGACCCCGCTGCGGCCCGCACCCGGCCGGCCGCCGCCGGAGAAGCCCCGGCGGAAGATGTGGGCGGCAATCTCGTCGGCCACCCCGTCGCCCTCGTCCGCGACGGTGATGCGCACCAGGTCGCCCGCGGGCAGTGTGCCCACGTGGATCCGGCAGGTCCCGCGGCCGTGGTGCAGCGCGTTGTCGACGAGCACGCTGACCGCCTCCCGGAGCCGGCCCGGGTTGGAGGTCAACGCATGCGGCACGCCGTCGAAGGTGACGACCAGCTCGCGACCCCGCGCCTCGAAGACCTGCCGGAAGTCCCCGACCAGGGTGGTGAGCATGCCCGACACGTCCACGAACACCGGGGCGGGCTCGTCGGCGCGTGATGCCTCGACCAGGTCGTCGAGCTCGCAGGCGAGCCGTTCTATCTGATCGAGCGCTGCCTCGGCTTCGGTGACCACGGCCGGATCGTCGTGCAGGGTGAGTTCCTCCAGACGCAGCTGGATCGCGGTGAGGCGGCTGCGGAGCTGGTGCGAGGCGTCGCCGGCGACCTCCCGCTCGCGTTCGAGACGCAGGGCGAGTTCGGCGTTCGCGTCGGCCAGCGCCCGTGAGACCCGGTCGAGTTCGGCGATGCCGTACATCTTCCACTGCGTCCGGAAATCGCCCCGGCCCATGGTCGCGGCACGGTTCGCGAGGTCGGTGAGGGGGTCGACGATCCGTCCCGCGGTGACCGCGGCGACCACCGTGCCGCCGATGACGGACGCGACGACGATGATGGCGACGATCGAGGCCGCGGTGAACTGGTCGTTGCGCACCTCGTCCCGCGGTATCGACAGGGTCAGTGTCCCCGCGGCACCCAGCGCGATCGACTCCGACAGGCGTGAACCGTCGATCTCGGCACCCACGACCGTGCGCTGCGGGGTCCCGGTGGGGTCGGGGAAGGTGACCGTCAGGCGGCCGTTCGGCGGCAGCAGCAGCTCGAAGGCGTCGCGGTCGAGCGATTCCGGCGGGATCCGGCCGTCGGCACCCTCCTGCCGGATCAGCTGGTCGGCGACGATCTTGAGCCGGTTGTCGAGGTCTTGATGGGCGTTCTCGGCCACCCACCACCACGCGACGACGCTCAGCGGGATACCCAGCAGACCACCGACCGCCAGCAGGACGGCGATCGTGGTGGTGAGCAGGCGACGGCGCATGACTGCTACGAGTCGAAGCGGAAGCCGACGCCGCGCACGGTCACGATGTGGCGAGGACGATCGTGGCGGTCGTCGCCGATCTTCCGGCGCAACCAGGAGATGTGCATGTCGAGGGTCTTCGACGACCGCAGGTCGGCCGAACCCCACACCTCGGTGAGGATCTCCTCCCGGGTCACCACCTCACCGGCGCGTTCCATCAGGAAGCGCAGGAGGTCGAACTCCCGGTTCGCGAGGGTGAGATCGTGCCCGTTCACCAGGACGCGCCGCGCGCGTGCGTCCAGGCGCAGGGCACCGCCCTCGAGCACCACGTCGCCGGGCTGGCGACGCCGCAGCAGGGCGCGCACCCGGGCCAGCAGTTCGGCCAGGCGGAACGGTTTGCCGACGTAGTCGTCGGCACCGGCATCGAGTCCGACCACGAAGTCCACCTCGTCGGTGCGCGCGGTCAACATCAGCACGGCCAGCGCGGGACGTTGGGCGCGCACCCGCCGGCACACCTCCAGGCCGTCGAGGACCGGGAGTCCGAGGTCGAGGATGAGCAACTCGTAGCGGGTGTCCAGGGCCTTCTCGAGGGCGTCGGCGCCGGTCGAGACGACTTCGCAGCCGTAGCCCTCGCGCGTCAGTGCCCGCGCGAGCGGCTCGGCGATCGCGGCGTCGTCCTCGGCGAGCAACACGGTGGTCATCGGTCACGCCCCCCGCGATCGGACCGGTCCCCGGTGGGAGCGGTACCGGCGCCGGGCTGGTCATAGGAGTCGCGCCGGCGTCCCTCCCACGTATGACCTTCGTCGTCGTGCACGTCGAGCACCTCGTGGTAGAGCAGCGCATGCACCCTCTCCACCTGCGGGATGTCGTCGAAGGACAGCGGCTCGTCGGATGCCGATTCGATGACCAGGGTGCCGGTGCGCAGCATCCGGTCGACGAGGCCGTGCCGGAACTCGACGGTGTTGATCCGACGGATCGGGATGTCGATCCCCGACCGGGTGACGATGCCGTTGCGAAACATCACCCGTCGGTCGGTGAGCACGAAATGCGTTGTCTTCCAGGCCAACAACGGGCGAATGAAGTACCAGCAGAAGCCGGCCGCCCAGACCACCGCGACGACGATGAGCAGGACGGTCTGCGGTGTCGACCGCAACGACGACGAGGCGATGACGCCGAGTAGTACGCCCGCGGCGGCGGTCACGATCGCGAACAGCAGAAACGGCCCCAACAGGCACTTCCAGTGCGGATGTCGATGGAGGACGACACGCTCACCCGGTGCCAGGTTCTCCCGCGGATAGGCCATGCGGCTCAGCATAAACGGCACCGGCCCCACCGGGGCCCACCCGCGTAAACGCGGCACGGACGCCTCCGGATCGCGGCCGGGCCTGAGTAGACTGCACGCAGACGACCGCCGTCGACGTGCAGTTGAGCATGCCAGGCCCACACACCTGATCCGACCGACACCGGATCCGACCATCGGCTTCGAGAACCGGCCGGCGAGGAGAACGCCATGAGCTACCAGGATCCCCGTGACCCTCGGACCGCGCGCTACGAGTCCGGCTACACCCCCGAGTCACGGGCCTACAGCAGTCAGAACGACCCGTATGCGAGAGATCCCTACGCGGCCGATCCGTACGCGGGCCAGGCCGGCTACAACCAGGGCGGCTACGAGCAGGGCCGGCCGGCGAAACCTCGTCGTGGTCCGGACATCAACCCCGTCACGTTCGCCGGCGGCGTGGTCATGACCGGTGTGGTGACCGGTCTGGCCGCCTGGCTGGTGGCCTGGATCATCTCCGCGTTCGTCGAGAAGGTGAACGAGTCGGGCAAGCTCGGCGTGTGGAACCCGGTGGCCGCCAGCGAACTCTGGTTCGGCGTCGTCGGCTTCCTGTGCGCGCTCGCCGCCGGTGCGCTCTGGTACGTCCTGCACCTCATCACGCCGTCCCCGGACCAGTTCTACCGCTGGATCGTCGGCCTGCTGCTCGTGGCGGCGGTGCTGATCCCGATCCTGACCTACAACCAGATCTCGGTGGGCATCGAGACCGCGATCGTGCACCTGGTGATCGGTCTCCCGTCGCTGACGATCATCCCGGCCATGGCCGGCAAGAGCCTGCAGTCCACCGCCGGCTGAGCCGGCGAGGAGCGCAGCCGTCGGGCCGAGCAAGCGACGAAGGAGCGCGTCGAGGTCGACGAGCCGAGTCGAAGTCACTCCGGCCGAAGATGGGTGACGTCGCCCGCGGCGGCGACCACCTGCTGACCGTCGGCGTCGACGATGATCCGGCCGGAGTGGTCGACACCGGTCGCGGTGCCGATGACCTCACGATCGCCGGGCAGGACCAGCCGCACACTGCGGCCGATGGTGTCGCTGCTGTCGCGGTACCGCGCTGCCAGCCCGTCCAGATCGTGCGGCCAGAGGTCGAGCAGGTCCGACAGGGCCCGCAGGTACGACGCGGCGAGCTCGGTCAGCGGTACCTCGCGGCCGGTCGCCAGCCGGAGCGAGGTCGCGGTCGGGACCGGCAGCTGATCCGCCGCCATCGTGGTGTTGAGTCCGGTGCCGATCACCGCCACTCCTCCCGGCCCGGACGGGGCGTGCTCGGAACGGGTGTACTCGGAGAGGATCCCGGCGACCTTCTTGCCGTCGATCAGGACGTCGTTCGGCCACTTGAGCGTCGGACGCACTCCCACCGCCTCGTCGACGCCCTGCACCGCGGCGAGACCTGCCAGCAGCGACAGCCAGCCCAGGTCCTCGGTGTGGTCGGCGACGTCGATCGCCGCCGACATGGCCAGCTGCGTCCCGGCTGGCGCCGTCCACGTCCGGGCGTGGCGACCGCGCCCGGCGGTCTGGTCGGTGGTGATCCGCACGGTGCCGCCGATGCTCTCGGTGGCTGCCCGCGACACCAGGTCGGCGTTCGTCGAGCCGGTCGACTCGACCACCTCGATCCGGTCCCAGCGGGTGCCGGCGAGACGGGTGCGGAGCAGATCTGCGTCGAGAGTCATGGACAACGAACCTACTGTCCGCCGCGGTGACACGGTCGGGTACCGCCTGTTTCGACGAGATGCGGCCACCGCACCGACCGATCGCTCGGAAACCTGAGGGATATCTCACGTTGATCCGGTTGACTTGGCTCACACCTGGGTAGTTAGCATCGTCAGTCATGACCACTGCTTCGCGCGACGACGCCGCCGCTCCCGACATCCACACCACGGCGGGAAAGCTCGCCGATCTGCGCAATCGTCTCGACGAGACGAAGCACCCGGTGGGTGAGGCCGCCGTCGAGAAGACCCACGCGAAGGGCAAGCTGACCGCGCGGGAGCGCATCACGCACCTGCTCGACGATGGATCGTTCGTCGAGCTCGACGCCCTCGCCCGGCACCGCAGCACCAACTTCGGGCTCGCCGAACGCCGCCCGCTCGGCGACGGTGTCGTCTCGGGTTACGGCACCATCGACGGCCGCGAGGTCTGCGTCTTCTCGCAGGATTCCACCGTCTTCGGCGGCAGCCTCGGCGAGGTCTACGGCGAGAAGATCGTCAAGGTCATGGATCTCGCGATCAAGACCGGTCGGCCGCTGATCGGCATCAACGACGGCGCCGGTGCCCGAATCCAGGAGGGCGTGGTCTCCCTGGGTCTGTACGGCGAGATCTTCCACCGCAACGTGCGCGCGTCCGGCGTCATCCCGCAGATCTCGCTGATCATGGGCGCCGCGGCCGGCGGTCATGTGTACTCCCCCGCACTCACCGACTTCGTGGTCATGGTCGACAAGACCAGCCAGATGTTCATCACGGGTCCGGACGTCATCAAGACGGTCACCGGCGAAGAGGTGACCATGGAGGAGCTCGGCGGTGCGCACACGCACATGTCGAAGTCGGGCACCGCGCACTACGTCGCCTCCGACGAAGAGGACGCCCTGGAGTACGTCAAGGAACTCCTGAGCTACCTGCCGAGCAACAACCGCGCCGACGCGCCGCGTCTGCCGGTCGCGCAGCCTGCCGCCGGTTCCATCGAGGACACCCTCACCGAAGAGGATCTCGAGCTCGACACCCTGATCCCGGATTCGCCGAACCAGCCCTACGACATGCACGAGGTCATCCGTCGCATCCTCGACGACGACGAGTTCCTCGAGGTCCAGGCCGAGTACGCGACCAACATCATCGTCGGCTACGGGCGCGTCGACGGCCGCAGCGTCGGCATCGTCGCCAATCAGCCGACCCAGTTCGCCGGCTGCCTCGACATCGACGCCTCGGAGAAGGCCGCGCGGTTCGTCCGGACCTGCGACGCCTTCAACATCCCGATCGTCACCCTGGTCGACGTCCCCGGCTTCCTGCCCGGAACCGACCAGGAGTACCGGGGCATCATCCGACGCGGCGCCAAGCTGCTCTACGCCTACGGCGAGGCGACGGTCGGCAAGATCACGGTCATCACCCGCAAGGCCTACGGCGGCGCGTACGACGTCATGGGCTCCAAGCACATGGGTGCCGACGTCAACCTCGCGTGGCCGACCGCCCAGATCGCGGTCATGGGCGCCTCCGGTGCGGTCGGGTTCGTCTACCGCAGCCAGCTCAAGGACGCCGCCGCCAAGGGCGAGGACGTCGACGCGCTGCGCCTGCAGCTGCAGGAGGAGTACGAGGACACGCTGGTCAATCCGTATGTCGCGGCCGCCCGCGGATACGTCGACGCCGTGATCCCGCCGAGCCACACCCGCGGCCAGATCGCCACCGCACTCAAGCTGCTCGAGCGCAAGATGGTCAACCTGCCGCCCAAGAAGCACGGCAACATCCCCCTGTGACATCAGCCGGTAATCCCGAGAGCGAGAATCCCGTGAGCGAAGACTCGAAGTCCGAGCGTCCGTTCCTCACCGTCGTCGGCGGCAATCCGACCGACGAGGACCTCGCGGTGCTGGTGACCGTCCTCGCCGGTGCCGGCTCGGGCGGCGGTGACTCCGAGCCCTCGACGCGCAACGACTGGGGCCGGCCGATCGACCGGCTGCGTCCTCAGTGGGGCGGTCCGGGGAGTTTCACCAACCTGCGCTACTGACTGTGACGCCTCCATCTGAGATCGGGCCGGGTTCCTCCGGCCCGATCTTCGTCCTCGGCTCGGCCTCCCCCGCTCGGCTCCGCATCCTGCGGGCGGCGGGTGTCGAGCCGGTCGTGCGTGTGTCGGACGTCGACGAGGATGCGCTCCTCGCCTCGCTCCCCGACTCCACGCCGGCAGACGTGGTCGTCGCCGAACTGGCCCGGGCCAAGGCAGAGGCCGTCGCGGCACTTCCGGAGATCGCCGAGCTCGCCGGCTCCGGCAACCCGGTGGCGGTCATCGGCTGTGACTCGATGCTCCATCTGGGCGATCAGCTCCTGGGCAAGCCGCACACACCCGAACGCGCTGTCGCGCAGTGGTCGGACATGCGCGGCCGTAGCGCGGCCCTGCTGACCGGACACCACCTGATCCGGTTGGACCTCCCCGACACCGCCGGCGGCACCAGCTCCACGACCATCCATTTCGCCGATGCGGACGACGACGTGATCCACCGGTACGTCGCCAGCGGCGAACCGCTGCAGGTCGCCGGCGCCTTCACGCTCGACGGCCTCGGCGGCTGGCTGGTCGAACGCATCGAGGGCGACCCGTCGTCGGTCATCGGCATCGGCCTGCCGCTGGTCCGAACCCTCTTGCGAGACGTGGGCCTGTCGGTCACCGACTTCTGGCAGCACTGACCGTCACTCCACCTCGAAGAACTCCGGCCAGTACCTCTCGATGCAGTCCACGGGCTGTCCCTGGCGGTTGAACTGCGGGCCGGTGAGCCCCACCGTCAGGGCCACCGCGCGTTCGCGTGCCGATCCGTGCCCGGAGGCGCCGCCGGTGTCGCCGATGATCGGCAGCAGACTTGCGACCTGCAGGACCTCCTTGGCGCCGAGCGCATCCCGCTGATAGGCGGTCGCACCCCAGTTCGCGGCCAGGCAGTCGGCGATCAGTTCGCTGTTCTTGCCTGCCGGGAGTCGACTGTCCGGGATGTCGAAGGCCTCGGCCATCCGGAACACGATGTTGTGGCCGTACTCGTGCGCGACCACGATCGCCGCGGTGAAGTCCCCGACGATCGGCGACGGCACCCCGAAGACGTTGCCGTCCCAGATCGCCGCGAAGGTCTCGACCGGCAGGACGACGCTTCCCTCGGTCGGGGTGCCCTGGCCGTTGGGTTCGGTGTCCACACCGCAGAAGAACGCGTTCGCCTCGTCGGAGGGAATCGGTACCGGACTCGAATCCTCGTCACCGACAATGCATTCGGTGGTGAACGAGGTGCCGGATTCGATGAGGACCCGGCCGGGTGCTGGATCGCCCCAGCCGAGTTCGTCGAACCAACCGCCCCATGTCTGGTCGAGGTCGTCGAGGAGGGTCGTGAGGTACTCGGGGACCGCGGTGTCGACGTTGGCCGGGTTCACCCCGCTCGTCATGAGTTCCGCGGTCGGCGTCGGCAGCTTCGGGCAGTCGTCGGGGCGGCACTGGGCCGGGTCGCCCGGTCCGGCGGAATCCGATCCGGAGGTGTCCGGCGAGCGCGACTGCGTCGGGCTCGGCGTGGCGCTCGTCGACGCGGACGAGGCGGGAGCCTGCCCCGAATCGTCGGACGGGATCAGCGAGCATCCGCTCCCGACGGTCAGTGCCGCCACGACGGCCAAGGAGACCGCCCACCGCATCGCGAGGGGGCCGCGTCGATCGATCATTCGGCGAACCTAGCAGGCGATGACCCGTTTCACCTGCGGTTTGTCGTCTGATCGAAGCACGCTCCGGCCGATGCCCTACGCTTTATCAGCGGGACCGCAGATGGTCCGCGCGTGATCCACGCGGAACGTCCGAACAGCGAGCTGGAGAGCACCGTGAGCGTTGACACCGACCCGAATCCGGCCTTCGCCGAATACGCCCACCCCGAACGGCTGGTGACGACACAGTGGCTGTCGGCGCATCTCGGCGCCAAGGGACTCAAGATCATCGAGTCCGACGAGGATGTGTTGCTCTACGACATCGGCCACATCCCGACGGCCCAGAAGATCGACTGGCATCTGCACCTCAACGATCCGGTCACGCGTGACTACATCAACGGCGAGCAGTTCGCGGAGTTGATGCGCAGCAAGGGAATCGAGCGGGACGACACCGTCGTCATCTACGGCGACAAGAGCAACTGGTGGGCCGCCTACGCGCTGTGGGTGTTCACCTTGTTCGGTCACGAGGACGTGCGCCTCCTCGACGGCGGGCGCGATGCCTGGATGGCCGAGGACCGCGACACCTCCTTCGACGTCCCCGACTACCCCCGGTCGGACTACCCGGTCGTCGAGCGCGACGACGCCAAGATCCGCGCGTTCGCACCCCAGGTCCTGGAGGCTCTGGGCACCGAGCCGCTGGTCGACGTCCGCTCGCCGCAGGAGTACACCGGCGAGCGCACCCACATGCCGGACTACCCGGAGGAGGGCGCGTTGCGCGGCGGGCACATCCCCACCGCCATCTCGATCCCGTGGGCGAAGTCCGCGGCGCCCGACGGCCGTTTCCGCAGTCGCGCCGAGCTCGACGAGATCTATGCGGATCTCGATCCGCAGACACCCACGATCGCCTACTGCCGCATCGGCGAACGGTCGAGCCACACCTGGTTCGTGCTGACACACCTGCTGGGACACACCGCGGTCCGCAACTATGACGGCTCGTGGACCGAGTGGGGCAACGCCGTGCGGGTCCCGATCGCCGTCGGCGACGAGCCGGGCGCCGCCCCCGGCACCGAGTGAGCCCGACCGCACGATGAGTCTGCCCCCAGCCCTGGCCGAGATCGTCGACGACTTCGGCGCCCTCGGCGATTCCGACAAGATCACGCTCCTGCTCGAGTTCGCCGGCGAATTGCCGGACCTGCCGGCGCATCTCGAGCAGGATGCGATGGAACCGGTACCCGAGTGCCAGTCCCCGGTGTTCCTGTCGGTCGACGCCGGCGACCAGTCGTCGGTGCGGTTGTACTTCAGCGCTCCGCGCGAGGCGCCGACGACGCGCGGTTTCGCGGCGATCCTGCACCAGGGGCTCGACACCGCGTCAGCGCGCGAGATCCTCGGCGTGCCATCGGATTTCTACTACGACCTCGGACTCGGGAGCGCGGTGAGTCCGCTGCGTCTGAGAGGTATGGCGGGCATGCTGGGCCGGATCAAGGCCCAGGTTCGCGCCCAGGTCCCCGACCTGTCCGGGGCATGAAGTTCATCCAGATCCGCGACGAACCCATCGCTCCCGGCGGTCTCGTCGAGTGGACGCCGTATGTGCCGGGTGGGCTGGGCAACTGGGACTTCGACTCTCGTCTGACCTCGCACAACCACGAGCAGCATCTCCGCTCCGCGTTCGACTACCGGGTCCGCACCCGTCGCGAGGGTGGACGCGAGGCATGGCTCGGGTTGAGCATCGAGTTCGACGAGCCGCTGTCGATCCCGGCGATCCGGTCGGTGCTGACCCAGTGGATCGACCGGCACGAGGTGCTGCGGAGTCACGTGGTGATCAAGGGATCCGGTCTGCAGCGACTCACCACCGCGCCCGGCACGGTGAAACTCAAGATGGGCCGGGTCGGCTGGTACTCCGAATCCGGTCCCCTCGTCGAGCAGCTGGCCGGGTCGTTCGATCGTGCGACCGCGCCGCTGCACTGGCCGGCGTATCGGTTCGCGACGGTCGGTCGCGAACGGTCGTTCACCCTGCTCTTCGCCGCCGACCACTCGTTGGTGGACGGGTACTCGTTGATCATGGCGCAGCAGGAGCTGGTGTCGATGTACCGGGCGGCACGAGAGCACCGCGGCGCGAACCTGCCCGAGGTAGGCAGCTATGTCGACTTCAGCGCAGAGGAACGCCGGGACGCCGACCAGACCGGCAGCGACCACCCGGCCGTCGGCCTGTGGTCGGAGTTCCTGGCTGCCGGGAACGGAGACATGCCCGGTCTGCACACGACCGCGCCCACGGCGCCGACCGCCGACGATCCCGTCGACGACGCCTCGCAGCCTCAGGAGTCGCTGTGGGGTGTGATCGCCGACGACGCGACGGCCAATCGGTTCACCGCGATCTGCTCCGAGGCCGGCGGGACACTGACCGCCGGGGTGCTCGCGGCCTTCGCGGTGGTCCACCACGAGCTGACCGGTGATCGGAAGTTCCGCTGTGTGCTGCCGCGGCACACCCGCGACGATGCCCGCTGGCTGACCTCACTCGGCTGGTTCGTGGGGGTCGCCCCGTTCTGTGTGGACATGTCCGACTCACCGACGTTCGATCAGACCGTCGCCCGGTCGACCGCCGCGCTCAAACGCGGACGCCAGGGCGCCTCGCTGCCCTTCCTACGGGTGGCGGACCTGATCGGTCACGAGGGTGGACCCCGCTTCGTGATCTCGTTCATCGACACCCGCTACGCACCGGGGGCGGGTGCCGCCGACGCGGGGCGCGCGAAAGTGATCCGGAGTCACAGCTACTCGCCCGACGAGGTGTACATCTGGATCAACCGAACGCCGTCGGGGCTGCGGTACTCCGCCCGATTCCCCTGGGAGTCGCCGCTGCACGATCTCGGCGTCGAATCCTCGGCGACCGACGTCCCCGACCGGGGCGTCCTGGCGGGCAGCACGGCTGCCGCGCACCCGCCGTCCGGGAACGTGCTGGAGGCCCAACATGAGGGAATCATCACATTTACCGACCCGGGCGACCAACGCGATCCCCGTCCCGACATCGACGCTTCCGCTGGTCCTGTCCATGCCTACCTGCACGGTTTCGCCCAACTGATCCGCAGCCTCGGTGATGCGAGCACATTCTCTCCGGCGTTGTGACCCAGGGCTCCACCGAACGATTGCTCGGTGGGCTAGGGTATTGCCCGGAAGGTCGCGACACCTGCACCTCGAAGGTGTCGCAGCGCCCTCGCCGTCCGCATCCCGGCCGGTGACGGCGTACCACCAGACTTGACCGACGTCCGACAACCGTGTCGCGTGCGCTACCGCGTCGTGAGCACCGAGTACGAGTAAGGCCCAGGAGAACAAGTGCCCAGTACCTCTGCGAACACCCCGTCCGCAATCAGCAAGGTCCTCATCGCCAACCGCGGCGAGATCGCTGTCCGCGTGATCCGCGCCGCCCGGGATGCAGGCATCGCGAGCGTCGCCGTCTACGCCGAGCCCGACGCGAACGCGCTGTTCGTCAAGCTCGCCGACGAGGCTTTCGCACTGGGCGGGCAGACCTCGGCGGAGTCGTACCTGGTCTTCGACAAGATCCTCGACGCAGCCAAGAAGTCCGGTGCGGACGCGATCCATCCCGGCTACGGCTTCCTGTCGGAGAACGGCGACTTCGCGCAGGCCGTCATCGACGCCGGGCTCATCTGGATCGGTCCGTCACCGCAGTCGATCCGCGACCTGGGCGACAAGGTCACCGCGCGTCACATCGCACTCAAGGCCGACGCCCCGATGGCCCCTGGCACCAAGGACCCGGTGAAGAACGCCGACGAGGTCGTCGCGTTCGCCAAGGAGCACGGCGTGCCGGTCGCCATCAAGGCGGCATTCGGCGGCGGCGGACGCGGCATGAAGGTCGCGTACACCATCGAGGAGATCCCGCACCTGTTCGAGTCGGCCACCCGCGAGGCCGTTGCGGCGTTCGGTCGCGGCGAGTGCTTCGTCGAGCGCTACCTGGACAAGGCGCGCCACGTGGAGGCCCAGGTCATCGCCGACCAGCACGGCAACGTCATCGTCGCCGGCACTCGCGACTGCTCGCTGCAGCGTCGCTTCCAGAAGCTGGTCGAGGAGGCGCCCGCGCCGTTCCTCACCGCCGAGCAGCGCACCAAGATCCACGAGTCGGCCAAGGCCATCTGCCGCGAGGCCGGTTACTACGGCGCCGGCACCGTCGAGTTCCTGGTCGGCAGCGACGGACTGGTCTCGTTCCTCGAGGTCAACACCCGCCTGCAGGTCGAGCACCCGGTCACCGAGGAGACCGCGGGCATCGACCTCGTGCGTCAGCAGTTCCGCATCGCCAACGGCGAGAAGCTGGAGTTCACCGAGGACCCGACGCCGCGCGGTCACGCCTTCGAGTTCCGGATCAACGGCGAGGACGCGGGCCGCAACTTCCTGCCCGCCCCCGGACCGATCTCGGTCTACAAGGAGCCGACCGGCCCCGGCGTGCGCGTCGACTCCGGTGTCGTCGAGGGCGACGTCATCGGCGGACAGTTCGACTCGATGCTGGCCAAGCTGATCGTCACCGGCGAGACCCGCGAGCAGGCTCTCGAACGTTCGCGGCGCGCACTCGCCGAGTTCCAGGTCGAGGGCCTGGCAACGGTCATCCCGTTCCATCGGCACATCGTCTCCAACCCCGCCTTCATCGGCGACGGTGAGAAGTTCGACGTCTACACCAAGTGGATCGAGACCGATTGGGAGAACCCGATCGAGCCGTACACCGGTGGCGAGCCCATCGAAGAGGACGAGGCCGCGCCGCGGCAGAACGTCGTCGTCGAGGTCGGCGGCCGTCGCGTCGAGGTGTCGCTGCCCGGCGATCTCGCGCTCGGCGGCGGTGGCGGATCGGCCAACGGCGTCGTCCGCAAGAAGCCGAAGGCACGGTCGCGCAAGAAGGGTGGCGGCGCAGCCGTCTCCGGTGACGCCGTGGCCGCTCCCATGCAGGGCACCGTCGTCAAGGTTGCCGTCGAAGAGGGCCAGGAAGTCGCCGCCGGCGATCTGGTCGTCGTGCTCGAGGCCATGAAGATGGAGAACCCGGTCACCGCCCACAAGGACGGCGTCGTCACCGGCCTCACCATCGAGGCCGGCGCCGCGGTCACCCAGGGCACGGTACTGCTCGAGCTGAAGTAGCCCCTGTTCCCTGAGTAGCGAGCCCGCTCCTGCTCCCTGAGGTGCGAGGAGCGCAAGCGACGAGCCTCGAAGGGCCGCGAAGCTCGCAAGCCTCCCCTGCTCCCTGAGGAGCCCCGAAGCTTGCGGAGGGGCGTCACGAAGGGTCAACGCGGCACCAGGACAATGCAACCAGTCGAGATCAACGCCGGGACGTGGTATCTGCGTGCGCTTCGTGCGGACGAGCGGATCACCGACGTCCCGGCGTTGTCTCTTCTCCAGGTCGACGACCCCACCGCGTACGTCGCCGCGGCAGAGCGTGATTGGGAGTCCGAGACCCGATTCGTCTGGGCGATCTGCATCCCGACCACCGGGGAGCTCATCGCGCTGATCGGGCTCACGTCGGACGGTTCGTCCGGCCGGCTCTGGGGCGAGGCACGCGACGGTTACGACGAGGCGCTCGACGCCGCGATCGGGCCGGTGTCGCGATTCGCGGAGGGTGCGCTCGATCTGGCTGTCGAGCAACCGTTCTCGCGCGGGATCGGCTGAGTCTCGCAGAACCAGCACACGATGACGCGCATAATCTGTCGGTGCGTCATGGTTACCTGTGCAGACCGTCGAAGAAGACAAAACCCTTGACTCGAACATATGTTCGAGTACACTGGGAACATGGCGCAGGGGCGGGGGTCGATTCCCAGGGTTCGGTGGCTTCGTCACCGGACTCCGTTGAACCGCGCCTTAGCCCTGACGATGAACTTTCTGCCGCCGAACTCGTCGAGGTCCTGAATCATTGTGCGGGACTGGCTGCTTCGGCGGCGCATCGGATGATGACCGTGGCCAGCCTCATTCACGACGAACGTGCGATGGACTACGCGCAGCGACGCGCCGAGGTGCACAGCGGTGAACTCGACTCCCTCGAAGCGTTCGACGCGCTGTCGGCGCGGGTGGCCGCCGGTGAGGACCCCTACGAACAGTTCGGGCCCGACGGGCTCGAGCAGGCCATCGCCGAAGTCGGCGCCACCCTCACGGTGACCCCGGCCGAGGCCAAAGACCTCATCATGGC
Organism: Gordonia sp. KTR9; assembly: GCF_000143885.2. Taxonomy (NCBI): domain Bacteria; kingdom Bacillati; phylum Actinomycetota; class Actinomycetes; order Mycobacteriales; family Gordoniaceae; genus Gordonia; species Gordonia sp. KTR9. The sequence goes on along the minus strand of NC_018581.1, from coordinate 2,002,740 downwards.
CGGTGACGCCCTGCGCTACCGACTGTCCTTCACCGGCCACGCCCTGGCCTGCGGACGAATCGACAAGCGCCGCTTCCTCATCGCACTCAAACGCACCGACCTGATCACCGACGCCGACGAGATGCAGACCGTCGACGCCCACCTCGCCGAGGCCATCTTCGCCCGCGCACCCATGTCCACAGCACGCTTCACCGCCATGGTCGACGCCATCGTCGCCGCGTGGGCACCCGACGCGCTCCGGCGACGCAAAGAGCGGGTGACCGCCGACCGCAACGTGTCGATCACCCCGGATCGGTTCACCCCCGGCCAATCCCGGATCTCGGGTACCTTGCCCGACGCCGACGCCGCCGAATTCAACGCCCGCCTATCCGCGATGGCCGCAGCGGTGCACCCCGGGGACCCGCGCACCCTGCCCATGCGACGCGCCGACGCCCTCAAAGCACTCGCCCGCGGCGAAGTCGCCCTGACATGCCGCTGCGCCGACTGCGACGCTGCCGCAGCCGAACCCGACACCACTGCGGGACAGGAGCTCGACGAAACCAGGGGCGACACCGACACTCCCGCCGACGCACCAGCCGTCGACGCGATCGTCGCCGAGCCGCACGAGTCGGCCGCTTCGTCGTCGCCGTCGCACGCTCCGCGCGCGACCTTCCACATCGTGGTCAACCTGTCGACGCTGATCGGCCTCGATGACGACCCCGCGTTCCTCGACCGGCACGGCATCATCGACGCCGACACCGCCCGCCGGCTGCTCGCCGAAGCCCGACGCACCTACATCCAGCCCACCCCCGCCGACCCCGACGCGCCACCGGGACCCGCCGCGAACAGTTCAGTGACCCGGTACACCCCGTCGAGAAAGCTCCAGGCGCTGGTGCGTGCGGGCGAGTTGTGCTGCACCTTCCCGGGCTGCAACGCCCCGGTGTGGCAGATCGACCTCGACCACACCGATCCGTTCGACCACACCGACCCACGTCGCGGTGGCCGCACCGAAGCGCGCAACCTCAAACCGCTGTGCCGGTTTTTCACCACCGGATCAAGACCTTCACCAGCTGGCAGGACCACCAGGACGAGTTCCTGACGGCCTGGTTCACCACACCCACCGGCCACATGTTCGTCGGCAACGCCTACAACGGACGCGACCTGTTCAACCGGCTCGCTCCCGGCCGGCCTCCCGATCACCCGGCACGCGACACACTGAACCAGATGCGCACCAACGACTTCCGACGCCAACAGCGCGCCGAGAAACGCTGGAACGACGCCAACCCGCCACCCTTCTAGGGACGGACCGGGTCAACCGGTGCGCATGAGCACGCGCACCGGTTGCCGTGGCATCCCCCGTACGCCCATCCCCGTACGCCTCAGCCCATCAACACCGACGCCGACGGGTAGCTCTCCGCGAATCCCGTCGGCAACGGTGCGATGAAGACGTTCTCGGTACGCGTGCGGGTGATCCGCCAGCGCCCGTCGCTTCTACGGAACGCGTTGTTCAGTCGACTCGATCGCAGGAGCGCCGTTCCGTCTCCGAACAGCCAGGGCTGCATGTGAATCCACTGCCCCTCCGCGTCTTCGCCGTCGACGTGGATCTGCTCCGAGGTGAGGTAGTGCGCGTTGAGCAACAGTGCGGGGTCACGCTTCTCACCCCAGAAGCGCTGAAAATGTTCGCGGATCGCCTGCTTGCCCTCCGCGCGCCCGAACTGACCGTCGTAGTACTCGCCGACGCCCTCCCACAGCGCGTCGTCGGTGTAGAGGTCGAGGATGAGCTCGATGCGCTCGGCGTCGTCGGCGACACCGGGCTCGGGACACGGGGTGTCACACAGGAACATGTACCGAGCCTGAATCCGCCGGATGTCGGCTTCGGCCTCCAGCGTCTCGATGCGGGCCACCAGAGTGGCGATCCTGGCGTCGACCTGCACATCGGTCATCGCCCGAGCACCTCCACCACCGCGCGGGCCTGCTCGATCCACGCCTGCACCTGGGCTCCGGTCACGCCCAGTGGCAGCTGTGACAACCGAAGCGTCATCGAGTAACCGCCGCGTGCGTCCCGGATCGGCAACACGATGGAGCCGACGTCGTAGGTCTGATCGCTTCGCACGTCGCGCAGGCGGTAGTCGATCGGCGACTTCCCGATGGATTCGCAGATCTCGCGTTCCTGTGACGGCGTCAACCTGCCCCGCTCATAGGATTTCGTCGCCGCCCGCATCTCCTCGTACGCGGTCGAGCCCGCATCGGGCAAGAAGGACACGAGATATCCGTGCTGCCGTACGAAGTCGAGCCGGTCGCGATGCACCTGTCGCACCTCGTCGTCGGCGTCTCGCAGTTTGGCCAGCCACCTCTCGCGGGTGTCGCCGTCCTGGTCGAACACGTACGTGTCGCCGATCGGCGGCACCATCGGGATGCGGTAGGCCAGGCCCTCCTCGCGGTCGACGCCCGGCGCGGTGGCCGACAGGACCACCGCCATCTCGTCGCGACTGACGGCGGTGAGCACGGACACCTCGCACCGCGCGGACGTGGCCAGCGCCTCGACCTGGGGACGCGCCGCGTGCGCGGCGTGGATCGTCGGCAGGATCTCGTGGTCCATCCGGGCCATCAGCGACGTCGACACGAAACTGCCATAGCCGCCCTGGAAGAAGATCAGCGGAGACACGGGGTTGGTCACCGCCAGATCCCGCACCTCGCAGAGCGCGATCCAGTGATCGCCTGCCTCGACGACGTTCCGGATGCGGGTGTCGATCCAGGCCACCGAGTCGGCCAGGACCGGATCGCCCGACGGTGACGGGAACCAGTCGATGCCGTCGAGCTTGTTCTCCCACCGCTGCGCGATCGTGAGGACGACGTCTTCCTGCTCACCCCCGAGAATGTTGATGCACAGCGACTCGCAGTCCCGCATCTTCTCGAAGGTGCGCGAGGTCTTCATCGGCATGAAGGACACCAGCGGCGGGTCCATCGACACCGAGCTGAAGGTTCCGACGACCATGGCCAGCACCGATCCGTCGTCTCCACGTCCGGTCACCACCACCACACCGGTCGGATAGTGCCCCATCACATTTCGGAAGATGCCTGGGTCGATGGCACTGAGTACGTTGTCGGACATGACTTCTCCTGTGTCGGGTCGTCGGGCAGGGTCAGGCGGCGGGGGCCTCGGCCGGCTCCTTGACGTAGCGCTTCTGCAAAGTGGCACCGAGTCGTTCCGGGCGGAGGAAGGCGATACAGAGCGCGCCGCCGACGAGGAGGACGATTCCGGTGATGGTGAAGGCCTGGTGCACGCCGTCGGCCATGTTCCCGGCCATCTCCGCGCTGGGCTTCTCGCCCTTCGGCGGCGACACGTATCCGGCGTCGGTCATGAGCCATCCGACGAGAATCGGCGAGATGACCGCGCCGAACGACGCCACACCGCCGAGGGTCGCCATCAGGATGGGCCGCTGCCGGGCGCCGACCGCGTAGCCGATCGCCGTGGCGGTCATCGGGAACGCCAGACTGCATCCGCCGGCCAGGCACAGCAGTGCCACCGCGGTGATCCCCGACGTCGCCTGGATCGCGATGAAGCACAATCCGGCCAGCACCGCGGCACACCCGAACGGAACGGCGATCGCCAGATGGGCCGAACTCCCCCGATGCATCATCCGGTGCCCGAGCGCGCCCAGTCCGAGCAGGACGAGGGCTCCGACCACCCACGGCACGGTCGTCATCGCACCGACCTCGCCGAGCGAGAGCCCGACGACGGTGCCCAGGTACTGAGGCAGCCAGGTCGTCAGGAAGCCCTGCACCCAGAAGTTCGACGCCCCGCCGATCACGGCGGACAAGAATGCCAGACTCAGCAGCGCACGCCAGATCACGACCGGCTTCTGCTCGTCGACCGCGGAGGTCGCCACCTCCTTGGTACCGGTCACCCGCTCGCCGGCGTCGGCCGCCGTCTCGTCCGGCGACGCTGCCTTCTTGGGCCGGTAGGGACCGTCGGCACCGATCGCGAACCAGGCGATCACCCACACCAGGCCGATGATGCCGAGCACACCGAACGCCCAGCGCCAACCCCACACGGCGATGACCCAGGCCAGCAGCGGTGCCGCGAAGACCGGACCCAGGGTGGATCCGGCGGCGATGAGGTTCGACGGCAGCGCGCGTCGCGTCGGCGAGAACCAGGTGTGTGCGGAGGTGAGCGACATCGCGGTGGCCGGACCCTCGGCACCGCCGAGCACGATCCGGGTCACCAGGAGAACCGCCGCACCGCCGCCGAGAAGCATCGGGAACTGCAGGACCGCCCAGGTGACGCCCATCGCGAACAGGATCCACTTCACCGAGATCTTCGATGCCAGGAATCCGGTGATGACCGAGACGACCGCGTACAGGAAGAAGAAGGCACTGCCGATGAAACCGAATTCGGTTGGGGTCAAACCGAGTTCGGGCATGGCGTCGGCCGAGACCAGACCGAGCACCGCCTTGTCGGCGAAGGCGATGATCTGGAACAGCACGAGCATGCCGGTGACGATCCATGCCCTTCTCGACATGCGGCTGAGGTCGATTCGCCGTTCGGGGGCGGCCGGCGTCGACGACGGCGTCGTCACCGCGGATTCTCTGATGGTCATTGCGTTTCCTTGGGCTGGCGGACTGAGATGACGCCTGGATTTCGAGGGCTGACACCGAAGTTATGGCCACCCGTGCCTACGGCGATACGAGGGAAATCTTTACTGTCGCCGCGATGCGCGACAGGGCAGACTGGTGCCAGAACGCGAAGGAGGAACGGTGAGCTCGGCCTACTGGAAACACCCCATCAGCGAGCAGGCGACCGCGGTGCACGAGAAGGTCGTGTCGGCGGAGGTTCTGGCGCAACAGGTTCGTGAGGAGATCATCCGCACCGACACCGAACTGCACGCCTGGGTCGAGCTGTCCCCGACCGTCGTCGACGACGCACGCCGGCAGGATGCGATGCCTGGGCGTCGGCCCCTGCGCGGTGTCTCGCTCGGCGTCAAAGACCTCATCGACGTCTCCGGGCTGCCGACCCGAGCCGGTTCCCCCATCACGTCCTCGTCACCGGCATCCTCGGATGCACCCTGTGTCAGTCGCTTTCGCGACCTCGGTGCGGTGGTCCAGGGCAAGACGGTCACGACCGAGTTCGGCTACTTCTCGCCCGGACCCACGCGTAATCCGCACCAGCACGAGCACACGCCGGGCGGGTCGTCGAGCGGATCGGCGGCCGCCGTCGGGGCCGGTGTCATCCCGGTGGCGCTCGGTACGCAGACCGCGGGTTCGCTGACGCGGCCGGCCGCCTACTGCGGTGCGGCGGGCATGGTCCTCGCGCACGGCTCGACGGACCTGTCCGGGGTCACCGGGCTCAGCGAGTCGCTGGACTCCCTGGGAATCCTCACCCGGGACATCGCCGACCTGCAGTACGTGTACTCCGCCTTCTCCGGCCGTTCGCCGATCGTCCCCGGACGTTCCACCGTCCGGACCGTGGTGGTGTGGGGCGGCAGCGACCTGCATCCGATCGACGAGGCGATGACGGGGTTGATCAACCGGTTGCCGGAACTGCTCGACGGAGCCGGCGTCGAGACCCGGGCTCTCGAGTACGACGATCACGTGCGCACCCTGGCCGACGACCACGTGACGGTCATGTCCCATGAGGCGGCCCGCACGCTGGACGACGCCGTCCGGGAACACGCGAACGCACTCGGCCCGGAACTGCGCGCACTCGTCGAAGCCGGCCGCGCGATCAGCGTCACCGATCATGCGGCCGCCCTCATCCGCCGCGACCGCTCCCGTGATCTACTCGCCGAGGCGCTCGGCGACCACACCGTGATCGTCGGTCCCGCCGCACCCGGTCCCGCACCGCACGGTCTCGCGGCAACCGGGTCACCGGTGCTGAGCCGCCCGTGGCAACTCCTCGGGTGTCCGGTCGTCGTCGTGCCCGGTGCGACAACCGACGCCGGGATGCCCCTCGGGCTACAGGTGATCGGTCTGCTCGGGCGGGAGTCGGCGCTGTTCGAGGTCGCCGCCGTGCTCGAGACCGAGCTCCGGTCGCATCCGGTCGTTCCGGCCTGAGTCCGGTTGGAAGAGAGAAGATCTGCCATGACGATCAAGCCCCGTCCGGAGACGCATCACCGGATGTTCCTCACGTGCTACGAGGACACCTTCAACTACGGCTGGCATCACGTCGACCTGTTCGTGCACGACGAGCACGGCCGCGAGGTCAACTGGGTGCACTGGACCGTCGAAGCCGATGGTCCGGAGGCCGCCGACGAATCTGTCCGGCGCGAGGAGCCCTGGCTGAACCGGACCTCGGAGTGGCGGCATCAGGTCAGTGCCGTCGGCATGAACTACTGGACGGCGGACGCGGCGTGGGTGTGACCGCGACGGTGTACGTGGTCGACGACGACCCGGAGCTCTGCGAATCGGTCGACTGGCTACTCGGCAGCATCGGGATCTCGCCGCGGATCTGCCACAGCGCCGACGACTTCCTCGCGCAGTACTCCGGGGACGCGCCCGCGTGCATCGTGCTCGATGTGCGAATGCCGACGATGAGCGGTCCGCGGTTGCAGGAGAAGCTCAACGAGTTCGCGCCGCACGTCGCCATCATCTTCGTCTCCGCGCACGGCGACATCCGGATGTCGGTGTCCACGCTGCAGGCCGGCGCGATGGACTTCCTGGAGAAGCCCTACGACCCCCAGCGACTGCTCGACGCCGTCCAGGCGGGTATGGAGAAGGCCGTCGAGCGCTTTCGCACCCACGAGCAGAAGCGGTCGGTGGAGTCGAAGGTCGCTCTCCTCACGCCCCGTGAGCGCGAGATCCTCGCGCTGGTGGTCGAGGGGTTGCCGAGCCAGAACATCGCACGCCGGCTCGAGATGAGCGTGAAGACGGTGGACGTGCACCGTGCGCGGATCAAGAGCAAGACCGACGCCGACAGCATCAGCACGCTCGTGCGGGACATCCTCCGCTTCGATGTCGAGGTGCCGACCAACTCCTGAGATCCGCCCCCCCGGCGCTCGGTTCAGTAGTAGTCGAGCACGATCTTCTCGCCGGAGGTCCGCGAGACGCACACGGCGATCACCTCTCCGGACTCTCGCTCCGCCTTGGTCAGCACGTTGTCGCGGTGCTCGGGTTCGCCGGCGAGGACCTGCATGATGCAGGTGCCGCAGATGCCCTCCTGACAGGAGGTGTCGACGTCGCAACCGTTCTCCTCGAGGACCTCGACGATGCTCCGATCGGCCGGCACGTGATACGTCTGTCCGTCGAGCTCGACGTCGAAAGCGGTGTTCTCCGACGCGTCGGGCTGGTCCGTGGCGTGGAAGTTCTCGAAGTGGACCGCGTCGGCCGGGACGAAACGTTCGGCGAGTTCCCGGACCTTGGTCATGAAGCCGTCCGGGCCGCAGACGTAGACGTGCGACTGCTGCGGTGCCGATTCCAGGGCGGTGGTCAGGATCGCTCCGTGGGCCTCGCGGCGCACGCCGACGTGGGCGTGCAGCTTCTCCGGGCAGCGCTCGCGCAGCAGCGGCAGGAACGCCGCGTCCTCGGCGGTGCGGGCGAAGTAGTGCAGCTCGAAGCTGATGCCGTGCACGTCCATGTGGCGCGCCATGCTCAGCATCGGGGTGATCCCGATCCCGGCGGCCACCAGGACGTGATGCATTGCCGCGGGGTCGATCCCGAGCAGATTCCGCGTCTCGCTGATCTGCAGCCGGTCGCCGACCCGCAGCTCGTGCAGTGCCGCCGACCCGCCCCGGGACTGGTCCTCACGCTTGACCGCCACGGCGAACGACTCCCGGCCGTCGGGGCGGCTACAGAGCGAGTACTGCCGGGTGATGGCGGTCGGCCCGACGACGTCGATGTGCGCACCCGGCGTGTACTCCCCCATCGTCGAGCCGTCGGGCCTCGACAGGTAGAAGGTCTTGATGCTCGGGGTCTCCTGGACGATCGCGGACACGACGACGTCGGTGAGGGCCATGTGTACTCCTGGTGATGGCAGATGGTTCTACAGGTGCGATCAGCGGACGAAGAGCCCACCGTTGACGTCCCAGCACGCACCCGTGACGAAGAAGGCGTTCTCGGCGGTCAGCAGGCCGACCATGTCCCCGATGAAGTCGGGGCTGCCCAGCTTGCCGACGGGGATGCCGGCGATCACGGCGTCGAGTCTGTCCGGCGGAACGGTCGCCTTCACGACGGGCAGGTCATGGGGTCCCGGTGCGATCGCGTTGACCGTGACCCCCTTCGGCGCAAGCTCTTTCGCGAAGATCTTGGTGACCGTCAGGATCGCGCCCTTCGACGTGGCGTAGTGCGCGCCGGTGGCGGTGCCGCCGTTCTGGCCCGCCAGCGAGGCCATGTTGACGATGCGGCCGAAACCCTCGTCGGCCATTGCGGCACCGAACACCTGGCAGCCGAAGAAGATGCTGTTGACGTTGGTGTTCAGCACCCGCGTGAAATCCGGCTCGTCGATGCTCATGAGATCGGCCGCCTGGGTCAGCGCGGCGTTGTTGACGACGATCGTGGGAGTGCCCCACACCGACTGCACATGTGCCAGCGCGTCGACGAAGTTCTGCCGGTGCGCGACGTCGAGGACCGCCGCCTGAGCCGTCGACCCGTCGGGCGAGAGTTCTTCGGCGATCCGTCGGGCCGGGTCGAGGGCGATGTCGGTGAGCAGGACGCGATGTCCGTCCCGATGGAGCCGGCGGGCGATGAAGGAACCCATCCCGCCGGCGGCGCCGGTGACGACCGCGATCCCCTTGGTGGTCGAGCTCATGTCCACGCCCCCGTTCACACGAGGTATCCCGAGGCGCTGACCGCGTCCTCGCTGTCGATGAGGCGGGCCACCTTCAGGCTGATCCGGTCGTTCCCGTCCGGTCCGAGTGAGATGGTGTGGGTGAGCTCGGCGCCGATCGTGGAGAAGGCATCGCGCTTGAACGCGTTGAGGATCTGCGCCGAGCGCAGGATGACGGTGTCCTCGCTCACGTCGGACACCGTGAAGCGCGAGATGACTCGAACCGTACGAGCCGCGGCCACCGCCGACGGTGCGTACCCCTGCATCATCCGCTCGACGCGCAGCCGCCGCATCCGCTTGTCGTCGTACACCATGTTCAGCGACGAGTCGAAGTCGTCGGTGTCGGGATCGATCGGGATGACGTAATGCGCGTCGTCGGTGTAGAGGGCCTCCCACGCCGGATAGTCCTTGGCGTCGAGGAGTTCGGCCTCCTTCCACACGAGCGCGATCGCGCGCAGGACACGCGGGTCGTTGAAGGTGTGCAGTTCAGTCATCGCTCATCATCCTCTTCCACATGCCGTAGGACTCGCGCATCCCGGTTTCGTCGGTGACATGCGAAGTGGGCCAGCCCTCTTCGGTCGTGAACTCGCGGTTCTCCCCGCGGTTGACCAGGATCGGCATGTTCGGGTTGCCCCCGGCGCCTATCTGCACCCGGTCCCATCCCTCCGCGTCGTCGGGGCTACCGAACCCGAAGGGGCCCTGGAAGTGTTCGTGGATGCGCAGGCGTTCCCGGTTGATGCTCTCCGGACCGCCTTCCATACCGATGGCCATGTGCCACACCTCGGTGACGTCGACGCTGATCGGGATGAGCACCCGGAAGAACGACGACGACATGGCGATGTTCGGGAACATGTTGAGGTTGAACCCGCAACCGTGCATCGAACGCATGTAGCGACGGATGCGTTCGGGACTCTCCCCCGCCTCGGCCAGTTCGTCGACCAGGTGCTGGAACCGCGGCTGGATCTCCTCGCTGCCGTCGTCGACGTCGAGGTCGGCGTGCGCGGCCGCCATGATCGCGACGCTGTGCCCGTTGCCGAGGGCATGCGTCTGCGCGGCCGGATCGTCCATGAACGACATCATGTTCGCGGTCTCGGCGTCGACGGAGGCCATCCACGACTTGTGCACCATCGGGAAGTGGTAACCGTCGGTGGTGTTCTCGAGCTGGATCTTCCAGTTGCCCTTGAAGCGGAACTTGTGGCTGCCGAGCACCTTGGTGGGAAATCCGTTGGACTGCTTGAGGAATCGCTCCATCCAGATCTTGGCGTCACCGAGGTGATCCTCGAGCGGCTCGATCTCGTGGTTGAACGTCGCGAAGATCATGCCGAGGTAGCTCTCGGTGCGCAACTTCTGCAGCGGGAAGTCGTTCTTCTCGACGACGCCCTCGTACCCGTCCGGGTACGGGATACCACGGAGCCGGCCGTCGAGGGTGTACGACCAATTGTGGTACGGGCAGGTGAACCCGTTGGCCTTGCCGCTGCGCTGGTCGCAGACCGTCGCACCGCGATGCCGACACCTGTTGAGCAGGGTGTTGAAGTTGCCCTTGCGATCCCGGGTCACGATGACCGGTTGGTCACCGACCTGCGTCGTCTTGAACGAACCTGCCTCGGGGACCTCGCTCTCGTGCGCGACCCACACCCAGGTGCGGTAGAAGATCTTGCGCATCTCCTCGGCGAAGATCTCGGGATCGGTGTAGAGCTGACCGGCGACGCGGTCTTTCTCGGCGAGGTCCGCGAAGCCGCGGGTCGGCCTCTCGATGGTGGTCATCGATAATCCTTCGTGTGGTCGGGATGGTCGGGATCGGTTGTCGCGCAGGAGGCGGTGCTCACGAGGCGACGTCGTCGCGGATGGTGAGAGCCCGACCCATCCTCGCCTCGACCTTGAAGTACTTCCAGAGGGCGTATTCGCCGACCATGGTGGTGCGCAACAGGTTGCAGGCCGCCTTGACGGTCGGCTGGTCGCGTACGTCGGCGAGGACGTAGAAGGTCCACGGCCAGCCCTCGGACGGCCCGACCATGTGGGCATCGTCGTCGAAGGTCCCGATGATCTCGACGCCGTCGAGGTTCTTGAGACCGGAGAGGAATTCCATCGTCGCCTTCCACACCGGACCGATGTCGGCCTTGGGCAGGTCGAAGAAGTTCTGGTTGTTCCCCACGCAGAACAGCGTGCGCAACGGTTCGTCGGTCATGGGCGGTGCACTCCTTGCGGGTGGTGATGTCGGCGGTCGTGATGTCCGGGCTGATGTCGGGTGTGTCAGGGAAAGCTGGGGATTCCGGCCTCGAGGCCGAGGAGCAGGGCACCGGCGGCCTCGTAGGTGTTGGTCTGCAACATGGCGTGCTGCGCGGGTACGAGGGCGTCCTGCAGGTACCGCTGGAGCGGATGGGTCTCGTAGATGGCGCCGGTCCCGGCGAGATCGAAGACCTGCAGCACCACGCTGCGCCCGACATGCGCCGCGTGTGTGGCACTCAGCCGCAGCAACGCTTGATCGTCGGTCGAGATGTGCGCTCCGGCGACGGCCTTGGCCCACACCTGGTCGGTGCTGTCGTAGAAGAACGCTCGCGCCGAACGTAATTCGGCCTCGGCGACCGCGAGGCCGCTCTTGTATGCCGGGCGGTTTCCCTTGCTGGCTCCCCCGGTGATCGAGGTCCGCGCCGCACCGACCTCGATCGCATAGTCGAGTGCACCCCGGGCCGCACCGAGGGTCACCACCGCCAGCACCTGGGCGGCGTACGCCAGCGCCGGGTAGCGGGTCAGCGGTTCGTCGATCTGGGGCGCGCCGCCCCGCACGAAGGTCATCTCCTCCGGCACGAACACGCGATCGGCGCGGACCGCGTGTGAACCCGTCGCCTTCATCCCGGCGACATCCCAGTTCTCGACGATCTCCACGTCGGCCGGATCGACCAGTGCCGTCAGCGGTTTGCCGCCGGTCTCGGGTCCGCCGGCCAGGCCGATGCCGATGAGGTCGGCACCGCGGCATCCGCTCGCGAATTGCCAGACCCCGGTACACAGGTAGCCCCCGTCGACCTTCTGTGCCTCCTGCATCGGGAACAGTCCGCCCGCATACGCGATGTCGGGTCCGTGCGCGTAGATCTTCCGTTGCGTCTCGGCGGGCAGTGCGGCGAAGTACACCAGCGACGATCCGAAGCTGGACACCCACCCGGTGGCGGGGTCGACAGCGGAGATGCGCTCGACGAGCGACATGAAATCGGACGGCGCCATCGGCTCACCCCCGAACACCGCCGGCGTCGACGCCCGGTACATGCCGGCGCGCTTCAGCAACGCGATGTAGTCACCGGGGACGTACCGCTGCGAGTTGAACTCGTCCCGACGATCCCGGAGCACGTCGAGCGCATGATCGAAGGCTGCATCACGCGCCGCCCCCGCCGGTTCGGCACACACCCGTTCGGTCAGGCTCTCCGCGGTCATCATTGTCTCCGTTCGGAATCGACTCTCGATCTCGAGTCCGACACTATGGACGCGGGACCCGGCGCGGTATCGGGATTTCCCGCGTCGCGGGTAAGCAATTCCTTACTTGCGTGTCCTCACCTGCATGGCATCGTGGCGGGGGCGAAGGTCGAACTCGACGAAGGTGAGGTGATGGCGATGTTCCCCGCTCGTCGGGACTTCGAGCAGATGATCCTCAACACCGGTACCGGGATCCTGATCCACGAGGCGAGTTCGAAGAACATCCTGTGGGCGAATCCGGCCGCCTGCCGCATCTTCGGTTTCACGCTCGAAGAGCTCAAGCCGCTCAAGGCGCACCACATGAGCGCGCAGGAACGCCAGTATCGCCGCGAGGTCGGGGTGGCGTGGCTCCAGTCGGCGGTGGTCCACGGGTCGAGCCGCAAACAGTGGAAGTACCGCGCGAAGGACGGCACCGAATTCCTCACCGATGCGCGCGCGACTCTCGTGCGCTGCGAGGACGGGCCGGTCGTGATGGTCGAGTTCCGCAACATCTCCGACGAGGTCGAGTTGCAGGAAGAACTCACGTGGGTGTCGGAGTCGTTGCAGCGCATCATGACCCACACCTCGGCCGGCATCGTCGTGCTCGACGACGACAACTGCATCGACGACATCTCACCGCTGGCCGCGAAGCTGTTCGGTCGCACCCCCGCGGAGTTGTCGGGGGTCCATCTGGAAGACCTCGGACGATGCGAACCCCGACTGACCAGTGACCCCGTCGTCGAACGCCTGGCGGACGGTGGGGGTTCGGTGGAGATCCAGCAGGAGATCATCAAGGACGACGGCAGCACCGTGTGGCTGGCCGGCGAACTCGAGATCGTCGCCCATGACGGCATCCGGTCGCGGGTCCTGACCGTCCGCGACGTGACCGACCGGGTCGAATGGGAGCGACGCAACGCCTACCAGGAAGCCAATCTCCAGTACCTGAGCCGCTATCACGCGATGGGCGACATGGCGATGATCCTGGCCCATGAGCTCGGTCAGCCGCTCGCGGCGTCGACCAACTATCTCACCGGCCTGAAGGCGCGCGTGTCCGCCGAGACGGTCGATGCACGGAGCCTCGCCTACGGGATCGACCAGATCGAGAAACAGCTGCACCGCGCCGCCGACATCGTCGCGTCCGTGAAGCGCTACGTACGACGCATCGAGAGCACGGCGACCCTGATGGACCTCAACGAGACCGTCGAGGAGAGCTTGTACTTCGTGCGATTGCGCGCGGCCGAGCAGGGGGTCCGGGTGTATGCCGAGACCCTCGACCGCGACCTGCCGATCCAGGGCGAGAACGTGCTCATCGGTCAGGTCATCATCAACCTCTGCGTCAACGCACTCGACGAGATCGTGCGGCCGACGACCGAGGTGAAAGAGCTGACGATCCAGACCGGCGAGGCCGACGGACAGGCCTCGGTGTGGATCCGCGACCAGGGCCGCGGCATGACGGGCGCACCCGCCGACCGGCTCGCGTCGGGTGCGTTCTCCGCCAAACAGGACGGCTCGGGGATCGGGCTGATCATCTCCGAGCACATCGTGGAACGGCACGGCGGCACGATCAGTTACCTGCCGAACGAACCGTCCGGGACCGCGGTCCGCGTGACGTTCCCGCTCGCGCCGGCGCCCTGACCCGACCCCGCACGGCTGTTAGCCTGCGACCATGCCGGAGCCGCCGCCGTTCAGTCCCACCGTCATGTTGCTCACGGTGGGCCGCGTCTGGGAGGCCGAGCTGACGACGGCGCTGAAACCGCTCGGTCTCACCCCGCGGAAGTACGGTCTCCTGGGCCACATCCGGGGCACGCCGGGGATCTCGTTCAGCGAGCTCGCGCGCCGTTCTCGGATCACGGTGCAGAGCGCGCACACGGCGGTCTCGGGATTCGTCGACGCCGGGCTCGTCGACGACCGGACCGCGCACGCCGGCACCGCATCGACGCTGGGGATCACCGCCGCCGGCGAGGACCTTCTCGCACAGGCCGCCGAGCGGGTCACCCGCCTCGACGCCGAGTTCACCGCCCGCCACCCCGAGCTCACCGCGGCCCTCGCCGCACACTTCGAGTCGGTGTCCCGTACCTTCAGTTAGACTGAAGGTTATGAAGGTCCGTCACTATCTCCGGCGCCCGCCCGCCGTGCCCGCCTCCGACGCCGTGCGCCTCGTCGCCGAGGGTGCGGTGATCGTGGACGTGCGTCGCGACTTCGAATGGAACCGCGTCCACATCCCGGGAGCGGTACACATGCCGCTCGAGGTCCTGCCCGAGCGCTGCATCGAGCTACCCGAGGACAGGCTCCTCATCGCGTTCTGCACCGGCGGAATCAGATCCGCCGGTGCGGCGAACCTCCTCGTGGAGAACGGCTTCGACGCCACGAACATGAGCGGCGGCCTCATCGGCTGGCGGGCCGCCGGCGGCGCGCTATCCGAGTGAGTCGACGCCCTAAGCGTTCGCGAACGAGTCCAGACTGCTCGTCGCGTCGATGTACTCGGTGACCCACCGTTCGATCACCGCGGAGGTCTTCTCGACCTTGCGGAACTGACCGACCACCTGCCCGACGGGATTGAAGGCGACGTCGATGCTCTCGTCGGGGTACTTGTGGGTCGCGGCCACCGCCATGCCGGACACCATGTACTGCAGCGGCATCCCCAACGGATCGGGATTGTTGGGGTCCTCCCAGGCCTCGGTCCAGTCGTTGCGCAGCATCCGGCACGGCTTTCCGGTGAACGACCGGCTCCGCACGGTGTCCCGGCTCGACGCCTCGATGTAGGTCTGCTGCTGGACCGGGGTGTTCTCGGCCTCCTCGACCATGAGCCACTGCGATCCGGTCCAGGCGCCTTGCGCACCCAGGGCCAGCGCGGCCGCGATCTGTTCGCCGCTGCCGATGCCCCCGGCGGCCAGAACCGGCACCGGCGCAACCTCTTTGACCACCTGCGGCCACAGCACGATGGAACCCACCTCGCCGCAGTGACCACCACCTTCGCCACCCTGGGCGATGATGATGTCGACGCCCGCGTCGGCGTGCTTGCGCGCCTGCTTCGGCGATCCGCACAGGGCGGCCACCTTGCGGCCCGCGGACTGGATCTTCTCGATCATGTCCGCGGGAGGCGTCCCGAGGGCGTTCGCGATCAGGGTGACCTTGGGATGCTGTAACGCGATCTCGACCTGCGGGGTGGCGGTGGCCTCGGTCCAGCCGAGGAGCTGCAGGGAGTTGTCGCTGTCCTCGTTGAGTGGCACCCCGTGGTCACGCAGGAGCTTGCGACCGAAGTCGAGGGTCTCCGCGGGAACCATCGACTGCAGCATCGCGGCCAGGTCTTCGCCCGACATGTTCGAGTCCATGCCCTCGTACTTGTTCGGGATGACGATGTCGACGCCGTAGGGGCGGTCGCCGATGTGCTCGTCGATCCAGTTCAGCTCGACCTCGAGTTCCTCGGGCGTGAAGCCGACCGCGCCGAGCACGCCGAACCCGCCGGCCTTGCTCACCGCGACCACGACGTCGCGGCAGTGGGTGAACGCGAAGATCGGGAACTCGACACCGAGCTCGTCGCAGATCGGAGTGTGCATGGAGGACTCCTCGCCCTGTCAGAATTAGAACGTGTTCTACTCTGGATACCAGGCGCGCGGGTCACGGACAAGCGTTCGAGGGCAACTCGGGCTGCTCCCGGCGCCGGGAGCGAAGCGAGCGGGCCGAATCAACCCGGCGCCGGGAGCGAAACGAGCGGGCCGAATCAACCCGGCGCCGGGAGCGAAGCGAGCGGGCCTAATCGACCCGGTCACCCCCCGTAGGGCTGCCTCGCCGTCTCCGGGTCGCCGTAGGTGATCGCGCGCTCCCGCCGACTGTCGGTGAGCAGTGTTGCACCCCAGGTCATCACGGTGCCCATACGGTTGCGCACACCCGCCAGGAAGGCGATGTGGATGACGCCCCACGCGACCCAGCCGAGGAACCCCGACAACTGGAGCGGCCCCGACTGCACGATCGCGTGACGGCGCGCGATGTAGGCGGCCGTGCCGAGATCGCGGTATTTGAACGGGGACCGGTCGGCCTGGCCCGCAACGGTTTCGGCGATCACGGACCCGGCATGACGGCCGCCCTGCATGGCCACCTCGGCAACCCCGGCGAGGTCGCGGTAGGAGCTCATGTCACCGCAGACGAAGACGTCGGGGTGGCCCGGGACCGACAGGTCGGGCTCCACCGGTATCCGCCCCCCGCGGTCCTGTTCGACACCGAGCGCCTGGGCGAGTGTGGTGGCGAACGGGACGGCCTCGACACCGGTCGTCCACAGGGTCGTCCGTGCGGGATAGGTCTGTTTGCTGCCGTCGGCCTTGCGGGTCGTCTCGACGAAGTCCTCCCCCACACCGGTCACATGCACACCGAGGTGGGTCTCGACCCCGAGATCGTCGAGGGTGCGCTGGGCACTGGCCGAGAGTCTGGAGGAGAACGACGGCAGTACCCGATCACCGCCGTGGAGCAGCAGCACCCGCGCCTGGGCCGGATCGATCGCGTCGAACTCCCGCTCGAGGGCGAGCGTCGCGACCTCCCGGATCTGTCCCGCGAGCTCGACCCCGGTGGGGCCGCCACCCGCCACCGCGAAGGTGAGCCAGGACCGCTGCTCCTCCGGGTCGGTGATCGTCTCGGCCATCTCGAACGCGGCCATGATCTTGCGCCGGATCGACAGCGCGTCGTCGAGGGTCTTCATCCCCGGCGCGTGGGCGGCGAAGTCCTCGTTGCCGCGATAGGCGGTGCGCATCCCGGCGGCGACGACGAGGTAGTCGTACGAGAGGTGGAACGACGACCCGTCGATGCGGTCGACGGTCAGCTCGCGGGCGTCGACGTCGATGCCCGAAGCCTCACCGAGTACCACGTCGAGGTTCTTGTGTCTGCGGGTCAGATGACGAACCGGGCTGGAGATCGCGCCTTCCGACAGCAGACCGGTGGCGCACTGATACAGCAGTGGCTGGAACAGGTGGCTCGTTCCGCGGTCGACGATGGTGACATCCACCGGCTCGTTCTTGAGCCGACGGACGCAGTGCATGCCCGCGAATCCGGCGCCGATGACGACAACTCTGGGTCTCGAGGTGGCCATTGCGCCGATTCTTCCAGAGATCCAACGCATCTGCGGCGAGTGTTTACCGCCCGGGCCGTCGGGTACGCCCCGCGATGTGGAAGCCAGAATCTCGCTGTCCGTGAACGGTGCCGATCACGACGTCGTCGTGGACACGCGCACGACCCTGCTCGACGGCCTGCGCGACCGGCTCGGGATCTTCTCCCCGAAGAAGGGATGCGATCACGGGCAGTGCGGATCCTGCACCGTCCTGGTCGACGGTCGTCGGATCGTCAGCTGCCTGTCGTTCGCGGTGGCCTACGAGGGCAGTGAGATCGTGACCGCCGAGGGGCTGGGTGAGGGCGACGACCTGCACGAGATGCAGCAGGCGTTCATCGACGAAGACGCCTTCCAGTGCGGATACTGCACCCCCGGTCAGTTGTGCTCGGCTATCGGCATGCTCGACGAGGCGAAGCAGGGGTACCCGAGCCACGTCACCGAGGACCTCGACCCGTCCGCCGGGGATGCGAGCCCGCCGACCGAGGGCGCCGACAGGCTGGCCGACGACGAGATCCGAGAACGGATGAGCGGCAACCTCTGCCGGTGCGCTGCCTACCCCAACATCCTCGCCGCGATCCGACAGGTGGTCGATCGATGATCCCGTTCACCTACGACCGGGCGACCGATGTGGCCGGCGCCGTGGAGTTCCTGCGCGACCACGACGGCGCGAAACTGATCGCCGGGGGCACCAACCTCGTCGATCACATGAAGCTAGGGATCGCCGATCCGACTGCGCTGCTCGACATCTCGCGCCTTCCACTCGACGACATCACCGAGAGACCGGACGGCTCGCTGCGGCTGGGCGGCACCGCCCGCAATGCCGACACCGCCGCCCACCCCCTGGTCCGACGTCGCTATCCCGTGTTGGCACGCGCGCTGCTCTCGGGCGCATCTCCGCAACTGCGCAATCTCGCGACGAACGCGGGCAATCTGCTGCAGCGCACGCGGTGCGTGTACTTCCAGGACGTCACGACACCCTGCAACAAGCGGACGCCGGGTTCGGGATGCTCGGCCATCGGCGGTTACACGCGGTACCACGCCGTCCTGGGCGCGTCGGACGCCTGCGTGGCGACCCACCCGTCGGACATGGCGGTGGCCCTCACCGTCCTCGACGCGCGCGTCGTGGTGCAGGGTCCCGACGGGGAGCGCGAGGTGGACATCCGGGACTTCTACCGCCTGCCGGGCGAACACCCCGAACGCGACACGGTGCTCGAGCCACACGACGTCATCGTGGCCGTCGACGTGCCGCCTCCGCCGCCCGACTCGTCGTCGACCTACCGCAAGGTCCGCGACCGCGCCTCCTATGCGTTCGCCCTGGTGTCCGTCGGGGCCGAGGTGACGATGGACGGCGACGTGATCGGCGACGCTCGGATCGCGCTCGGCGGCGTCGCACACAAGCCCTGGCGGGCCGAACGCGCCGAAGCCGTGGTGCGCGGGCAGCGCCCGTCACCCGAACTGTTCGCCGCGGCAGCCGACGCCGAACTCGGCGACGCGCGCACACTGGACGGAAACGAGTTCAAGGTGCCCCTGGCCCGTCGCACCCTGATCGCCACCCTGCGGGAGCTGAGCACCCGATGACCGCCATCGGCACCTCCCATGCACGGATCGACGGCGCCGACAAGGTCCGCGGCACGGCGCCCTACGCGTACGAGCACCTCACCGACGCGGTGTACCTGTGGCCTGTCACCGCCACCGTCGCGCGCGGCCGGGTGACCGGATTCGACACCGCCGCAGCCGAATCCACGTCCGGTGTCCTACTCGTCCTCACCCACGAGAACGCGCCTCGACTCGCGGACACGTCCAACGGCGACCTCACGATCCTGCAGTCGCCGGAGATCGCCTACCGCGGTCAGCTGATCGGCGCCGTCGTCGCGGAGAGTCCCGAGACGGCCCGGGAGGCCGCGGCGGCTGTGACCGTGACCTACGACGAGGACGACCACGACACCGAGTTCCGCGTCGATCACCCCGGCAGCTACCGGCCCGAACAGGTCAACGGCGGATTCGAGCCGACCTCGCTGGACGGCGACCCCGACCGAATCCTGGACCGGGCGGCAGGGGACCCGGCACACACCGACCTCGTCACGATCGACGAGTGGTACTCGACGCCGGAAGAGCACAACAACCCGATGGAGCCCCACACCGTGGTGGCGACGTGGCAGCCCGCCGACTCGACCTTGACGCTGTACGACTCGACCCAGTCGACACAGGGCGTGGTGTCCACGCTGGCGCCGGTCCTCGGACTCGAGCCCGAGCAGATGAGGGTCGTCGCGCCGCACGTCGGCGGCGGTTTCGGCTCCAAGGGCTCCCCCCATTCCCACGACGTGCTGGCCGCCTTCGCGGCGATGAGCCTGCCCGGGCGTCCGGTGAAGTTCGCCGTCACCCGACAGCACATGTTCGTCTACGTCGGACACCGCGCGCCCACGCGGTCGCGGCTCCGGCTCGCCGCGGACCGCACGGGCCACCTCATCGCCCTGGTACATGAAGCGCACACGCACAGCGCACATGCCAAGGAGTTCGCCGAACAGGCCGCGGTCACGTCGCGTTCGATGTACGCCGCCGAGAACCGCCGGACCGACCACCATGTCGTCCCGCTCGACGTGCCGGTCCCCTTCTGGATGCGCGCGCCCGGTGAGGCGCCGGGGATGTTCGCCGGCGAGGTGGCGATGGACGAACTCGCGCACGCAACCGGTATCGACCCGATCGAGCTGCGTGTGCGCAACGAACCGTCGGAGGACCCCGAGACGGGTAACCCGTGGTCGTCGAGGCGGTTGCTCGACTGTCTCCGCGAGGGCGCCGCCAGATTCGGCTGGGACCGCCGTGCCGCCGAGCCCGGCTCACTACGCGACGGTCGCCACCTCATCGGCCTGGGCGTCGCATCGTCGACCTACCCGCACATGGTGCAACCGGGCAACGAGGCCTCGATCGCACATCGCGGTGGTCGCTACTCGGTGCGGATCGCCGCCACCGACATCGGGACCGGTGCGTGGACGACCCTGCTGCTCATCGCCGCCGACGCGCTCGGGGTCTCCACCGACGTGGTCGACATCGAGATCGGCGACAGTGCACTCCCGAGCGCCACCGTCGCCGGCGGCTCGTCGGGCACCTCGTCGTGGGGATCGGCGATCGTCACCGCCGCGCATCAGTTCCGCGCGCGATTCGGCGACGATCCGCCCGAGGGCGCGGAGCTGAGCGCCGAGGCCGCGGACAACCCCGACCTCGAGAAGTTCACGGTGGCCTCGTTCGGCGCGCACTTCGTGGAGGTCCGCGTCGACGTGGACACCGGCGAGATCAGGATCCCGCGCATGCTCGGGGTGTTCTCCATCGGGCGTGCCATCAATCCGCGCACCGTCCGCTCACAGCTGATCGGCGGCATGACCTTCGGCATCTCGATGGCGTTGCACGAGGAAAGCGTTCGCGATCACCGCTTCGGGCACGTGGTCACGCAGGATCTCGCCGAGTACCACATCCCCGTACACGCCGACATCGCCGACGTCGACGCGATCTGTCTCGACGACCGCGACGAGCACGCCACTCCGATGGGCTCACGCGGCGCAGGTGAGATCGGCATCGTGGGCAGCGCCGCGGCAGTGGTCAACGCGATCCACAACGCCACCGGAGTCCGGGTCCGCGACCTGCCGGTCCACCTCGACGACCTGCTCGACGGGCTGCCCGACCAGTAGGTACCCCGACCAGTGGGCACGGGGTCTCCGGTCGAGGTTCAAGCCGCACCGGGGTAGCTGGACCACCCCGGCGACGGCGACAGCGACGGCCACGGCTCGGCGTCGGCCATCGGCAGCCAGCGCGGCATTCCCGCCGGAGTCATTGCCGCACACGCTTTCTGGTCGGCTGTCGGGGTCGGATACAGCGCCGCGAAGTCGTAGCGGGAGGTGAACCACCCGCCGAACACATCGGACCCCGGGGTTCGTTCGCCGCCGCGCGACGCGACCGCGGGATCGTGCCCCACCCGTCGGATGTCGATCTCGACCGGTCGCGGGGTGTCGAAGCCGACGGTCCAGGCGCCGTCTCGCTGCACGGACCGATATCCATGGCGGCACAGTACGATTCGCGCCCACCCGTTGTCGTCGACGCGGCGCAGAGCGCGGTAGAAGGCCGTGCCGACCTCGCGCTCCGACGCCGACACGTCCGCGGGGTACGCCGTCACCATCTGGTCGATGTTCGACGGCGCGGCCTCGGCGAAACCGGGGTACCCCCACCGGGCCGACCGACCGGCGTTGGCGAGTTCGAAGGACTCGGTGAAGGCGCGGACGAAGGTGCCCTCGGCGGACTGCGGGTCGAGGACCCCGGTGGCGGTCCAGCGGAAAGTGGTGTCGAATCCGGGCGGCAGATGCGAATCCTCGACGAACCGTGAGACGGGGTTCGGATCGGCGGCGTCGGGACCGGTCGCGCACGCGGCGAGTCCGCCTCCCACGACGAGCGCGGCGATGATCGCGGTGAGGCGTCGACGACGATCCTGCGCCACGGCGATCACCCGCTTCGAGGAGAGTGCGGTCCGTTACCCGGCTATGTCTGCACCCTAGACATGGACGGTTGTCCCACGTGGGATCACCGTGCACCGGAACGGCGACGAGAAGGTCTCGAAATGGGCACGCCCGCCCTCAGCGGAACCGCTCGTCGATGTCCTCACCGGTGGACAGATCCCCGCATTCGACGGGGGTCACCGCCTGGGAGCGGAGATAGACCTGAGCCCCCACATCACCGCCGATCACGCGCAGCGCGGACGCGAAATGGTCGGCTCCGATGTACACGGGGTGTCCGGGACGACCGTCGAAGACCGCTCGAGCGAGCACGCCTCGATCACCGGACGCCGCGTCGAGCACCCGTCGGGTGACCTCGGGGCCGGTGTCGGGGGTGTCGACCACGTGCACTGCCAGTCCCGCAGCGGCCGGTCGTGCGATCGCCCACCGCAGGGCGGCCGACACCGAGGCGCCCACCCCGTCGGCCCAGTCCTCGACGATCAGGGCCTCGGCGCCCGCGGGCGGCTCGACGACCGCGGCGCCCATCGCGACCGCCACCTCGGCGCAGCCACCGTCGCGCAACGCCGCGACCGCACACTCGAGCCACTCTCCGTCGTCTGCGAGGATCTTCGGCATTCCGTATCTGGTTCCGGCGCCGGCGGCGAGCACCGCACCGAGCACCTGACCCGGCGACCGATGCGCGCGCGAGGGCACGGTGCTGTCGCTCATCGCTCCATCTTCCACGCGACGACCACGCCCGCTGATCCTAGGCTGGTCACCATGTTGCTCAACGAGATGGACGACGCGCAGGCCCGGTCCGCCCTGCGCTCCTGCTGCGCATCGACGGCCTGGATCGAGCGCATGATCCGCGCCAGGCCCTTTCGCGATGTCCCGGCACTGCTCGACGTCGCCGACCACGCCCTCGCCGAGATCTCGGAGGACGACGTCGACGAGGCGCTCGCCGGACACCCCCGGATCGGCGACCGGCCGGACAACGCCTCGTCGGCGCGGGAGCAGTCGGGGGTGGCCGGGGCTGCGGCGTCGGTGCTCGCCGAGCTGCGCGAGCGCAACGCGTCCTACGAGGAGCGGTTCGGGCACGTGTACCTGGTCTTCGCCAACGGCCGGCCCGCCGACGAACTGCTGGCCATCCTCGAACAGCGGATGACCAATGACGCCACGACCGAACGGCGCGTCCTGCGCGAGGAACTGGCGAAGATCAACCGCGCCCGCCTGCTCCGTATGCTGTCGACCGAGCACAACGCCGACGAACACGCCGACGATCAAGGGGTTTCGAGATGACCGGACTGTCCACGCACGTCCTGAACGCGGTGTCGGGAGCACCCGCCGTCGGTGTCGAGGTGTCCCTCCAGGATGCGTCGGGGACGCAGTTGTCCGCCGGCACGACCGATTCGGACGGTCGCATCACCAGCGTGAACACCGAGACCCTCGTCCCGGGGATCTACCACCTCGTCTTCGACACCGGGAACTGGTTCGCCGACAACGACATCAAGGGTTTCTATCCCGAAATCGACATCTGCTTCGAGATCGAGGACCCCGAACGTCACCACCACGTACCGATCCTGTTGAGCCCCTTCGCCTATTCGACCTACCGGGGTAGCTGACCGGGCGGCGGGGCGCTCGCCCCGCCGCCCTCGGATCAGCGGATCTCGATGAGCAGGTCACCCGGCGCGACCTGGGTGACCTGTCCGACGGCGAGTCTGGCCACCTTGCCCGCGACCGGCGCGGTGATCGCCGCCTCCATCTTCATCGCCTCGATCGTGCCGATCGTCGCGCCGACGGCCACCTCGTCGCCGACGTCGACCGACAGGGAGACGACGCCGGCGAACGGGGCGCCGATGTGGTGCGGGTCGGAACGGTCGGCCTTCTCTGCCGACGCGACCGCCGAATCGACCGAGTGGTCGCGCACCGCGATGGGCCGCAACTGGCCGTTGAGGACGCACATGACCGTCCGCATGCCCTGCTCATCCGGTTCGCTGATCGCCTCGAGCCCGATGAGCAGGTCCACGCCCGGTTCGAGCACCACCCGATGTTCCTCGCCGTAGCGCAGACCGTAGAAGAACTGGTTGGCCGACAGCGTCGAGGTGTCGCCGTAGGCCTCGTAGTGCTCCTCGAATTCCTTTGCCGGACCGGGGAACAGCAGGTGGTTGAGCCGGACCTGACGGTCGCGCCCCGGCTTGTCGAGGATGGCCTCGTCGTCGGCGGTGAGTTCGGTGACCTCCGGGGCGGGTGCCCGACCCTGCAGCGCGAGGGTGCGCAACGGTTCGGGCCAGCCGCCGGGCGGATCACCCAGCTCGCCGCGCAGGAAGCCGATGACCGAGTCCGGGATGTCGTAGGACGCCGGATCGGCGGCGAAGTCCGACGCGGTGATACCGCGACCCACCAGGGCCAGCGCGAGGTCACCGACGACCTTCGACGACGGGGTCACCTTGACCAGCCGACCCAGCATCGAATCGGCTGCGGCGTAGGCCTGCTCGACGGCCTCGAAGCGGTTGCCCAGGCCCAGGGAGATGGCCTGCTGCCGCAGGTTCGACAGCTGCCCGCCGGGGATCTCGTGCGAGTAGACCCGGCCGGTCGGCGCCGGAAGACCGGACTCGAACGGCGAGTACACCTTTCGCAGCGCCTCCCAGTACGGCTCGAGGTCGCACACCCGCGCCAGGTCGATCCCGCTGTCCCGCTCGGTGTGGGCGGTCGCGGCCACGATCGCCGACAACGGCGGCTGGCTGGTGGTGCCCGCCAACGCGGCGCTGGCGCCGTCGACGGCGTCGGCACCGGCCTGCCACGCGGCCATGTAGGTCGCGAGCTGCCCGCCGGGGGTGTCGTGGGTGTGCACATGGATCGGCAGATCGAACTCCCGCCGCAGCGCCGTGACCAGGGTGGTCGCCGCGGGTGCCCGCAGCAGACCCGCCATGTCCTTGATCGCCAGGACGTGGGCGCCCGCCTCCACGATCTGTTCGGCCAGCCGCAGGTAGTAGTCGAGCGTGTAGAGGTCCTCGGCCGGATCCGACAGATCGCCGGTGTAACTCATCGCCACCTCGGCCACCGCCGTGCCGGTCTCGCGGACCGCGTCGATCGCCGGTCGCATCGCGTCGATGTTGTTCAGCGCATCGAAGATGCGGAAGATGTCGATGCCGACGTCGGTCGCCTCGGACACGAACGCGGTCGTCACCTTCGTGGGATACGGCGTGTACCCGACGGTGTTGGCGCCGCGCAGCAGCATCTGCAGACAGATGTTGGGGATGGCTTCGCGCAACTGCGCGAGGCGATCCCACGGATCTTCCTTCAGGAAGCGCAGTGCCACATCGTAGGTCGCGCCGCCCCAGCACTCGACGGAGAGCAGTTCGGGGGTCAGCGCCGCCACATACGGCGCGACGTTGAGCAGCCCGTTGGTGCGCACCCGCGTCGCGAGCAGCGACTGGTGCGCATCACGGAACGTCGTGTCGGTGATGCCCAGACGCGGGTTCTCCCGCAGGTCACGGGCGAACCCCTCCGGGCCGAGCTCCAGCAACCGCTGCCGTGAGCCGTTCGGCGGCGAGGCCAGCACCGAGCGCTCGACGGTGGGCAGCTTGTCCCTCGGGTACACCGTCGTCGGACGCTCACCGTGCGGCTTGTTGACGGTGACATCGGCGAGGTACGACAGGATCTTGGTGCCGCGGTCGGCCGACGAGCGTGAGGTCAGCAGGCCGGGACGTTCGTCGATGAACGAGGTGGTGACGCGGCCGGCGCGGAAGTCCGGGTCGTCGAGCACCGCCTGCAGGAACGGGATGTTGGTCGCGACGCCGCGGATGCGGAACTCGGCCACAGCGCGCCGTGCGCGCCGCATCGCGGTCGGGAAATCCCTTCCACGACAGGTGAGTTTGACCAGCATCGAGTCGAAGTGACCACTGACCTCGGCACCCAGGGTGGCGCCGCCGTCGAGCCGGACACCCGCGCCGCCCGGGCTGCGGTAGGCCGTGATCCGGCCGACGTCGGGCCGGAAGCCGTTGGCGGGGTCCTCGGTGGTGATGCGGCACTGCAGGGCGGCTCCGCGGATGCCGATCACGTCCTGACTCAGGCCCAGATCAGCCAGCGACTCACCCGAGGCGATGCGCAGCTGCGCGCTGACGAGGTCGACGTCGGTGATCTCCTCGGTGACCGTGTGCTCGACCTGGATGCGCGGATTCATCTCGATGAACACGTGCCGGCCCTGCTCGTCGAGCAGGAACTCCACCGTGCCCGCACACGAGTAGCCGATGGAACGGGCGAAAGCCACTGCGTCGGAGCAGATTCGCTCGCGCAATTCATCCGAGAGGTTCGGCGCGGGCGCGAGCTCGATCACCTTCTGGTGGCGGCGCTGCAGACTGCAGTCGCGTTCATAGAGGTGGATGACGTTGCCGTAGGTGTCGGCGAGGATCTGGACCTCGATGTGCCGCGGGTTGACCACCGCCTGCTCGAGGAACACCGTCGCATCACCGAACGCGGCCTCGGCCTCGCGCGACGCGGCGGCGATGGCCTCGGCGAGATCGGCGCGCTCGTCGACGCGACGCATCCCACGCCCGCCGCCACCGGCGACCGCCTTCACGAAGACCGGGAACTGCATGTCCTCGGCCGCGGCGAGCAACTCGTCGAGATCCGACGACGGCTCCGAACTCGCGAGAACGGGGATGCCCGCAGCCTTCGCCGCGGCCACCGCGGTCGCCTTGTTACCGGTCATCTCCAGGATGTCGGCGCTCGGACCCACGAAGGTGATGCCTGCCTCCGCGCACGCCGCGGCCAGACCCTGGTTCTCCGACAGGAACCCGTACCCGGGGTAGATCGCGTCCGCGCCACAGCGAACCGCCGCGCTGACGACCTCGTCGACCGACAGATACGCCCGCACCGGATGTCCCGGCACCCCGATCTGATAGGACTCGTCGGCCTTCAGCCGGTGCACCGAAGTGCGATCCTCGTACGGGAAGATCGCGACCGTGCGCGCACCGAGTTCGTAGGCAGCGCGGAACGCGCGGATGGCGATCTCGCCGCGGTTGGCGACCAGAACCTTGTCGAACATCGTCGTGTTCTCTTTCTCTCACGCCTGCGCCGGTCCGGCGCGTGCTCAGCGACTCGCACAATCGCGGTGGAGATCGCGCGAACAAACCCCCCGGCGGACACGGTTCGACGCAGGTGTCCCGACGACGCCGACCCGTTTTTCCACGGGCAGTTCACGTCGTGATCCTACTCACCGAGACCGGCCGACCGGCCACCCCCTCACACTGCCTTCGACGCTTTCGGAAAGGGCCGCCGGGACCGCATTCCGAATTGATCGGAACACCCTGCCGCCGCGATGCACCGACCCTTCCGCGAGAATCGAAAACAATTGCCGCGCAATGTACGTGGCACTCATTGCCGCTGTGTTGAGAAATGCTCTCCTCCGACGATCGACAATGAGAGATCCGCGGTCCGGAAATCCTCCGAATGCCGATCGATCGCTCCGTCGGAATGCCGACCGATCGCTCCGTCCAGGGCGCGCTTTGATCGGGCCGACAGACGGGATTAGCGTCATGCCGACACTCGACAGGAAGGCGCGCTCGTGGGCTTCACCCGCTACGTGGCATTGGGCGATTCGTTCACCGAAGGCGTGGGCGATCCGGATCCGACCCGACCCAACGGTGTCCGCGGATGGGCCGACCGCGTCGCCGAGCAACTCGCCGCGCGGGCCGACGACGGGACGGGCCCGGACCGGTCCGCCTTCACCTACGCGAACCTCGCCATCCGCGGCCGGTTGCTCGACGAGGTGGTCGCCGAGCAGGTCGGTCCGGCCATCGACCTGGACCCCGACCTCGTCACCATCTATGCGGGCGGGAACGACCTCATGCGTCCGTCCCTCGACGTGGACAAGTTGATCGCGCGTTATGACGCCGCACTCGGCGACCTGGCGGCGACCGGCGCCACCGTCGTCGTCTTCACCGCCTACGACACCGGATGGGCTCCGGTGTTCCGGATGCTGCGCGGACGCATCGCGATCTACAACGAACTCGTGCGCGGAGTGGCAGAGCGCCACGGCGCACTGATCTGCGACTTCTGGCGCATGCCGGGATATGACGACTACCGCATGTGGGACACCGACCGCCTGCACATGTCCCCGCTCGGCCACGCACACATGTCCGGCCGGGTCCTCGACCTCCTCGGCGTCGACCACGACATCACACCCGCCACCCTGGCCGCCGCCGCGGTCGCCACCCGCCGGGAGCAACGGCGCCAGAACGCGGAATGGGCCCGGACGTTTCTCGGACCGTGGGTGATGCGACGCATCCGTGGGGTCTCGTCGGGTGACGGACTCACCCCGCGATGGCCGCACCCCGTCAGCGCCGCCGAGCTCGCCTAGCTGTACTGAGCCGATCAGGCCCCGCTCGGGCGGATCCGAACGTCTGCGTCGATCGCCCGCGCGATACCCTGATCGTTCGGAGGTGTGAACAATCGATGATCGGAACCAGCGGGATGACGGCGTGACCAGCCGCACCGACGCCGACGGAACAACGGACAGCACCCCGGACCTCCCGCCCCCCGATCCCGCCGCCGACAAGCCCCACCCCCGCCTGGCGGTGGCCGTGCTCTGCCTCGCCGGCATCGTCGTGGCACTGATGCAGACGATCATCGTGCCGCTCATCCCCCAGCTCCCCGCGCTGTTGCACGCCGATGCCTCCGACACCACGTGGGCGATCACCATCACCCTGCTGCTCGGCGCGGTCGCGACCCCCATCGGCGGGCGGATCGGTGACATGTACGGCAAACGTCTCGCCATCCTGGTCAGTCTCGGTTTCGTCGCCGTGGGTTCGGTCGCCTGCGCGGTCGCGACGTCGCTCCCGCTGTTCATCATCGGCCGCGGCCTCCAGGGTCTGGGTTTCGGCATCATCGCGCTCGGCATCAGCGTGATGCGCGACATCGTCCCGCCCCGCCACCTCGGCTCGTCGGTGGGGACGATGAGCGCCTCGCTCGGCATCGGCGGTGCACTCGGACTCCCGGTCGCCGCCCTCATCGCCCAGCACGTGAGCTGGCACGCCCTCTTCTGGTCGTGTGCCGGCGCCGCGACCCTGGCCGGCGTCGGCGTGGCCCTCACGGTGCGGTCCACCGCCAAGCCCTCGGGCGGCCGCTTCGACGCGCTCGGTGCGCTCGGCCTCACCGTGCTGCTCGTCTGCCTGCTGTTGCCGTTGTCGAAGGGCGCCGAATGGGGATGGTCCGCTCCGGTCACGCTCGGGCTGTTCGCCGGCTTCGTCGTGTCGTTGGGCGTGTGGGTCCTCGTCGAACTCCGTCGCAAGGGTCCACTGATCGATCTCCGCATCCTCGCCAAGCGTCCGCTGCTCATGACCAACCTCGCCTCCATCGCGACCGGGTTCGCCTTCTACGCGATGCAACTCATCCCGATCCAGCTGCTGATGGCCCCGACGAGCAGCCCGGACGGCTTCGGCTACGACATGGTCCACGCGAGTCTGCTGCTCGCGCCCAGTGGGGCGGTCATGTTCCTCTTCTCCCACGTCAGCGGTCGCATGAATGCACGCTTCGGCGCCCGCGTGTCCCTGGCGATGGGCGCGATCGTGATCGGGATCGGTTACGTCGTGTTCATCGTCGGGATCGCCGGCCCGTGGGACCTGACGTGGATCCACATGGTCGTCATCGCCTGCTGCATCGGCGCGGGTCTCGGCATCGCCTACTCGGCGATGCCGGCCCTGATCATGCAATCGGTCAGTGTCGAGCAGACCGGTGAGTCCAACGGCGTCAACGCGCTCATGCGGATCGTCGGGACGTCGACGGCCGCCGCGGTGGTCGGCATGCTCCTCACGTGGTCGATGGTCTCGGTTCAAGCCGCCGATGGGACCACGGTCGAGGTCCCGACCGCCGATGGTTACCTGTGGGCCTCCGGCATCGCCCTCGTCATGAGCGTGGTCGCCGCCCTGGTCGCCTTCGGCATCCCCGCACACGGACGCAGCGCCGAGACCCCGGTCTGACGAGTCGATCACGTCTACCACCGGCCCGCCGATCACGAGATGCGGACCGCACCGGATACACGTAGCGTGACGCCGTGCTTCTCTTGACGTCGATCTCGGCGATCCGCTCCGACGGGCGCATCGGCCTCGTACGGTGGGAGCCACCCACCGCTGCACCCCGCCTCCTCGACAAGGCACGCTGATGGACCTCACCGCCGTCTCCCACTACCGGTTCGCCCGAACCCGCGAGGAGGCGTTCCCCGGTCCCGGCGAACAGATCGTCGCCGGTGGCACGTGGGTGTTCTCCGAGCCGCAGCCGGCCACCACCGGACTCGTCGACCTGAGCGAGATGGGTTGGGCACCTGTCGAAGATCTACCCGGAGGCGGCCTGCGGATCGCGGCCACCTGCACGATCGCCGAGCTCGCCGCGCTGCCCCCGCGTCCGGGCTTCAGGGCCCATCCGATGTTCGCGCACTGCGCGAACGCGCTGCTGGCATCGTTCAAGATCTGGAACATGGCCACGGTCGGCGGCAACATCTGCCGATCGTTCGCCGCCGCGTCGATGGTCTCCCTCGCGGTGGGACTCGACGCGACCGCACACGTGTGGGCACCCACCGGCGCCGACCGCGATCTGCCCGTCGCCGAGCTGGTCATCGGGGACGGGATCAATCTCCTCGGACCGGGAGAAGTCCTGCGTGCCATCGACTTCCCCGGTCACGCCCTGCGCGCACACACCGCGGTTCGCACGATCGCCCTCGCCGAACTCGGTCGCTCGGGGGCGGTGGTCACCGGCCGCATCGACGACGACGGCGCCGCCACCTTCGGGATCACCGCGGCCACCGAGTGGCCGACGGTCCTGCGCTACCCCGGATTACCGACCCGCGACGCGCTCCACGACGACATCGTCGCGGCGAGCGGCTATTACACCGATCCGATGGGCTCGGCCGACTGGCGCCGCGGAGTCTCGGCGGTCCTCGGCGAGGAGATCCGGACCGAGTTGGCCGAATGGGTGCCGCTGAGCGACAAGGGATTCGGAGCCCACGTATGAAATTCGAGGTCAACGGCGAGCATCTCGAAGCCGAACCCGCTGCGGGACAGTGCCTGCGGATGTTGCTGCGCGAACACGCCCACTACGAGGTCAAGAAGGGCTGCGACGCCGGGGACTGCGGGGCGTGCTCGGTACTCGTCGACGGCGAACCCGTGCACTCCTGCATCTTTCCCGCCCACCGCGCCGCCGGGAAGTCGGTGACGACGGTCTCCGGGCTCGGCACCCCGGACGACCTGCATCCCGTCCAGCAGTCCTTCGTCGACAACTTCGGGTTCCAGTGCGGGTTCTGCACCGCGGGGATGATCGTGACCGCCTCGACCGTCACCGCCGAGAATCTTCCCGACCTGCCGCGGCGGATGAAGGGAAACATCTGCCGCTGCACCGGATACCGGTCCATCCGGGATGCGATCACCGCGGCCGTCGCACCCCCCGCCACCACGACCGCGCCGCCCCCGGCGGCGGATCCGCGTCCCCTCGTCGGCACCTCGGTCAACCCGCTCGCGGCCCGGCGGGTGGTGACCGGCACCGAGCCGTACACCTTCGACGTCCCCACGCCCGGGACCCTGCACATCCACGTGCTCGGATCACCGCACGCGCATGCACGGATCACCACCATCGACACCACCGACGCGGCCGCGCTGCCGGGCGTCGAGCTGATCCTGACCCACGAGAACGTGTCGACCCCGAGGTTTTCCACGGGACGTCACGAGAACCGACTGGAAGACCCCGACGACACGCTCATCTTCGACCCGATCGTGCGGTTCGTCGGCCAGCGGGTCGCCGCGGTGGTCGCCTCGTCCCCCGCCGTGGCCGATCAGGCGTTGGCGCTGATCGACGTCACCTACGAGGTGCTCCCCGCGGTGTTCGACCCGGAGGAGGCCCGGACTCCGGGTGCGCCGCTGCTCCACCCCGATCGCACCCCCGCCGACCGGGTCGCCGAGGCCGACCGCAACGTCGTCGCCACCTTCCACGAGGGCTTCGGCGGTGACGTCGACGATGCGCTCGCCGCGTCGACGGCGACCGTGCACGGTACCTGGTCCAGCGGACGGGTCTCGCACGCCCAGCTGGAGACACATGGCTCGATCGGGTGGTTCGACGAACACGGCCGCCTGGTCATCCGGACCAGCACGCAGGTCCCGTTCCTCGTCCGCAACGAACTCGCAGTCCTCTTCGACCTGCCACCAGAACGCATCCGGGTCTTCAGCGCCCGGGTGGGCGGAGGATTCGGCGGCAAACAGGAGATGCTGACCGAGGATCTCGTGGCCCTCGCCGTACTCCGCACCGGTAGACCCTGCGCCTACGAGATGACCCGCACGGACGAGCTGACCCGCACCACCTACCGTCATCCGATGCGGGTCACGGTCGATGTCGGCGCCGACGCGGACGGTCGGCTCACGGGCTTGCGCGTGAACCTGTTGTCCGACACCGGCGCCTACGGCAACCACGCCATCGGCGTGATGTTCCACGCCTGCGCGGAATCGGTGTCGGTGTACAACTGCCCGGTCAAACGACTCGACGCGGAGGTCGTCTACACCAACAACCCGCCGTCGGGTGCGTTCCGCGGTTACGGCCTCGGCCAGGTGGTCTTCGCCGTGGAGAGTGCGATGGACGAACTCGCGATCGAACTCGGCATCGATCCGTTCGAGTTCCGGCGGCGCAATGCCGTCGCCGACGGCGATCCACTGCTCATCGCGCGCGCCGAACCCGAGGTCGACCTGGTCTACGGCAGCTACGGACTCGACCAGTGTCTCGACCTCGCCGAGCAGGCGATGCGCGCCGGCAACGGGGTCGAGGCACCGCCGGGTGAACGCTGGCGCGTGGGCGAGGGTATGGCCATCGCCGCGATCGCGACCATGGCCCCGCGCGGGCACTTCGCCGACGTCACCGTCGCGGTCGACGCCGCGGGGACCTACCACGTGGGCGTCGGGACCGCCGAGTTCGGCAACGGCACCACCACGGTGCACGCCCAGATCGTCGCCACCGCCCTGTCGACCGGGCTGGATCGCGTCTCTCTGTGGCACGGCGACACCGACGCCGTCGCCCACGACACCGGGGCATTCGCCTCGGCCGGCACGACCGTCGCGGGAAAGGCCGTGTACTCGGCCTGCCTCGCGTTGCGCGACGCACTCGTCGGCGCGGCGGCGCAACTCACCGGAACCGGGGCGGCACAGATCGATCTCGTCGCGGACGGCGCTCTCGTCGACGGCCGGATCGTCGGGTTCACCGACCTCATCGGCTCCGTCGATCCGTCGTTCCGGGTCGACCACCCCGCCGGACCGCGCGCTGTCGCCGCGGGCGCCGAACGCGGCGAGATGCGGTCCATCGCGTTCAACGTGCAGGCGTTCCGCGTCGCGGTCGACACCGAGACCGGCACCGTACGCATACTGCAGTCCGTGCACGCGGCCGACGCCGGCACCGTGATGAATCCCGAACAATGCCGCGGCCAGGTGGAAGGTGGTGTCGCACAAGGCATCGGGACGGCCCTGTACGAGGAGATCATGATCGACGAGCGCGGACGGCCGGTGACGAACGTCTTCCGGACCTACCGCGTGCCGCAGATGGCCGATATCCCCGTCACCGAGGTCCACTTCGCCGAGACCAGCGACGAACTGGGTCCGTTCGGCGCGAAGTCGATGAGCGAGTCGCCCTACAATCCGGTCGCGCCGGCACTCGCCAACGCGATCCGCCGCGCGCTGGGCACCCGGCCCTGTGAGACGCCGATGTCGCGAGACCGGATCTGGCGTCTCGGCCGGAATGCGGACTGACCGGACTCGTTAGCTGCGCGTAAGGCATTGTGGGACAGTCGTATCGAATCGACGGCATGGTTGTCACAAATCTGCGCCCGCTCTTCTCGGAACGCTTGCGGGGCGAGACGCCTGGTAGGACACTCCACATTGTCGGAGTTGTCCAGAGAAGGGCGTCATCATGACTCACACCGCACCCATCCATGAGAACGACCGTCCACCCGTCAGACAGGGCATCGCCGCGGGAACCTCCATCGGAGCCGCGATCATCCTGACCGTCCTAGGTGTAGTCCAGCTCGCCCAGGGGATCGCCGCGGTCGCCGAGGACGAGGTCTTCGTCCGCGGCGTGGAGTACGTCTACAAGCTCGACTTCACCACCTGGGGCTGGATACACGTCGCCCTGGGCGTCGTGATGGTCATCGTGGGCATCGCACTGATGACCGGCGCGACGTGGGCGCGGTTCACCGCGATCGTCATCGCCGGTCTGTCGATCATCGCGAACTTCCTGTGGTTGCCCTACTACCCGTGGTGGTCGATCCTGATCATCGCTCTCGACGTCGTCGTCATCTGGGCCGTGTCCACCTGGCACCCGAAGGCCGAGTACCGCTAGGACCCGTTCACGCTCCACCGGCGAGGCGCGGCCTCGGCGGTGGAGCGTGCTCGCTCGACCACGGATCTCCAGACGACCAGCGGCCGGAAGGGCGGCGTCGACATGACCACGGACACCAACGGAAACAACGTCGAGCAGAGTGTCGGGATCACCGACTCCGAGCGCGCCGAACTCGAACGTCTACGAGCCGAAGTCGCCCGGCTGCGCGACACCGTCGGCGGTGAACCGCCCTCGTCCTCATCTGCTGCGGCGTCGCGACACCGGTGGCGCTGGTTCGCCGTCGGGGTCCTGTGCGTCCTCGTCGCGATCCTCGCGATCACCTCCGTGACGTCGCGTTTCGTCCGGGGCGAGATCCTCGACACGGACCGCTACATCAGCACCGTCGCACCACTCGCCTCCGATCCCGCAGTCCAAGCGGAGATCTCGAACACGATCACCGACGAGATCTTCACCCGCATCGACGTCGAGGGCCTCACCGCCGCCGCGTTGACGACACTGACCGACGCCGTGCCGGCCACCCAGAACGCGCCGCGCGTCGATCGTGCGGTCGAGGGCCTCGCTCCGGTGCTGGCCGGCCAGGCGCGCGGATTCGTCCAGCAGACCGTGTCGTCGTTCGTCGCGAGTGACGAGTTCGAATCGCTGTGGCTGCAGGCGAATCGGGCCGCTCACACCGCCCTGGTCGCAGTCGTGACCGGCGACGTCGGACCGTCGTCGGTGACGGTCGACGACTCCGGCACGGTGAGCATCTCACTCGGCACCGTGATCGAGAACGTCAAGGCGCGCCTGCTCGACCGCGGCTTCACCTTCGCCGAGAAGATCCCCGCGGTCGACAAGCAGTTCGTCCTCTTCCGCTCGCCCGAACTCGTTCGCGCCCAACGCGCCGTCTCGGCACTCGACACCGCCGCCGACGTGTTGCCCTGGCTGACGATCGCCCTGGCATTCGCCGCGGTCGCGGTCGCACCCCGCGGTCGGCGCATGCGCGCCTTCTCGCTTGCGGGCCTCTCGCTCGTCCTCGCCATGCTCGTGTTGGCCATCGCACTGCTGATCGGCCGAGGACTGTACCTCGACGCGATGCCTCCTGACATCCTCGCTCCGGATGCCGCGACCGCCATCATCGACACCGTGCTCGACCCGTTACGTCTCGCCCTGCGTGCCGTGGCGGTCCTCGGCCTCGTGGTCGCGGTCGGGGCCTATCTGTTGGGCGGGTCCTCGTCCGCCGCGGCGGTTCGGCGTGGATTCGCCCAAGGGCTCGACTCGGTGCAGCGGATGCGTCGGACGCGACCGCCGAACACCTTCGAGGAGAGCCTGTTCCGGGCACGGATCGCGCTCCGCAGCGCGATCATCGGCATCGCCGCATTGCTCTTGGTGTTCTGGAGCTATCCGACCGGGCTGGTGGTCCTGCTCATCGCCGTCTTCGGGCTCCTCGCCCTGCTGATCCTCGAACTCGTGATCAGGCCGGCGAAGAGCTGGGTCGAGGATGACGAGACGCCCGCTCGGAAGTCGCCGGATCAGAAGTCGCCGGATCAGGAGACGCCACCGGGTGAGGCGACGTCGGTCGTCGAGACCGTATGAGCCAGGCATCGGTTGCCGCCGAGGTCGCACCGCCCACGACGCGCCGGTGGTGGGCGCGCGCGGCCATGGCGCTGGCCGTCGCGGCGATCCTGCTACCGGTGGCCGCCGCCGGACTGCTCCAGCTGCTGGGTCTCCTGGCGATCTGCGGCGCCTGCGTCGTCGTCATCGTCGCGGCAGCGTACTGGTTCCTGATCAGCCGCGGTGTCGTCCGCGTGGTCTCGGCCGCACTCGCCCTGCTGCCGGTGGCCGTGCTCGCGGTGTTCCTCATCCGCGAGCGTCAGCTGTGGGTGGTGATCGTCGCCGCACTGCTGGCGGCCGCGGCGGTCGGGTGCGGCCGGCGAGCGCTACGACCGTCCCGCGTCGACTCCCTCATGCCCGAACACCCGGCTCCGGACGTCCACCGTCCGTTCATCATCATGAATCCCCGATCGGGCGGCGGGAAGGTCGGCCGGTTCGACCTGCAGCGCAAAGCCGAGTCCCTCGGCGCCGAAGTCGCGCTGCTGAGCGGGCCCGTCGAGATCGACGTGGCCCAACTGGCCCGGGACGCCGTGGCCCGCGGGGCCGACCTGCTCGGGGTCGCCGGCGGCGACGGCACCCAGGCGCTCGTCGCGGGAGTGGCCGCCGAATCCGGGGTGCCCTTCCTGGTCGTCAGTGCCGGGACACGAAACCATTTCGCCCTCGATCTCGGACTCGACCGCCAGGATCCGGCGCGGTGCCTCGACGCGCTGCGCGACGGCGTCGAGTTCCGCGTCGACCTCTGTCACATCAACGGTCGCCCCTTCGTCAACAACGCCTCGTTCGGCATCTACGCCGAGGTCGTCCAGAGCCCTCAGTACCGGGATGACAAGACGCGCACGGTGTTACGCATGCTCCCCGACCTCCTCGGGAGAGGGTCGAGGTCCGGATTGCGTGCCGTCATCGGTGACGAGCCCGTCTCCGATCCCCAGGCGATCCTGGTCAGCAACGGCCCCTACGCCACCAACGACGTCGCCGGGCTCGGCCGCCGCACCCGCATCGACGAGGGACTCCTCGGGGTCGTCACCGTCTCGGTGTCCGACACCCGGCAGGCAGTCGGTCTGTTACGCCGCACGCACGACCGTGGACTGGTCCAGCGGACCGCCACCGAGGTGACCGTCGACGCCGACGCCGACGTCATCCCCGTCGGGGTCGACGGCGAATCGTTACAGCTCACGACGCCGGTGCGCTGCACCATCACGCCCGGCGCACTCCGCGTGCGCGTTCCCCGCCACCGCCCCGAGACCCGGGTCGCGCCACCGCAACTGGACTGGCTCCAGCTGTGGTACCTCGCGTGGCATCCGCACCGCGCCTCCTGACCACAGCTGGAGCGGCGGAGCCTCAGCCGCGCAGCAACCCCTTGGCGACATGCGTCACCTGGATCTCGTTGCTGCCGGCATAGATCATGAGCGACTTCGCATCTCGCGCGAGCTGCTCCACCCGGTACTCGGCCATGTAACCGTTGCCGCCGAACAGCTGCACCGCCTCCATCGCGACATCGGTGGCCGCCTTGGACGAGTAGAGCTTCATCGCCGATGCCTCGGAGAGGCTGAGCGGCTTACCCGCCTTGCCGCGTTCGAGGGCACTGAAGAGCATGTTCTGCACGTTGATCCGAGCGACCTCCATCTCGGCGAGCTTGAGCTGGATGAGCTGGAACTGGGCGATCTCCTGACCCCACAGCTTCCGGTTCTTCGCGTAGTCGATCGACAAACGTTGTGCCTCGTTGATGATGCCCAGTGACAGCGCGGCGATGCCGACGCGCTCCGCGGTGAAACCGGCCTTCGCGCCTTCGGATCCACGCGAATCCGAACCGGTGTCCTCGGTTTCGCCGAGCAGACGGTCCTTGCCGACGCGCACGTTGTCGAAGAACAACTCGCCCGTCGGCGAGCTCATCATGCCCATCTTCTTGAACGGCTTGCCCTGGATCAGGCCCGGCATTCCCTTGTCCAGGACGAACGACAGGACCTTGCGATCCCGCATCGGGATTCCGCTGCCGTCGTCGAGCTTGGCGAACACGACGATGGTGTCGGCGTAGGGGCCGTTGGTGATGAACGTCTTCTGTCCGTTGAGGATGTAGTCGTCACCGTCACGACGAACCGTTGTCTTCATGCCGCCGAGCGCATCCGACCCTGAGTCGGGTTCGGTGATCGCCCAGGCGCCGACCTTCTCCATCGTGACCAGTTCCGGCAGCCAGCGCTTCTTCTGGGCCAGCGTGCCCTTGCCGCGGATCGTCGAGGCGGTGAGCCCCATGCTCACGCCCAGAGATGCGACGAGGCCGAGGCAGACACCCGCGAGCTCGATGTTGACCATCATGAACATCGATCCACCCATGCCGCCACCGTCGCCGGAGGACTTCTTCTCCCCTTTGGCTTCCGCCTCGAGTTCCTTCTCGAGCGCATCCTTGGCCATGGCGTCGACACCGAAGCTCGACAGCAGCTTGCGCGTGATGTCATACGGCGGCAGGACGCCGGACTCGAGCTCGTCGAGATGTGGCCGGATCTCCTTGTCGATGAACGCCCGCAGGGCGTCCCGAACCATCAGATCTTCATCGGACCACTCGAACATCGTCACACTCCCAGACCGGTGTCCGCCCGGGGGCGAACATGTTTCAGTTTCGTCGTCCCCAACTGTGTCAGGAGTCACTGCCGATGTCTAGGTACGTGGTCGCGAATCTGTTCCTTTCACACGTCGGCGCAGGTGTACAGCGTCGCCGGGCGCACCTCGTGCGCGAAGAACCGTCCCGCATCGGTGCACAGCAGCGCCTGCGCCACCGGCATCGCCACCACCACACACCGATCGCCGTGGCGCGTCTGCGCGGCGCGCCAGGCGTGAACGCGGTCGACGAAATCGGAGACGCTCTCGCCCCCATGCGGCCGTGCTCCCGGGTCGGCGAACCACCCGCCGAGTTCGGCCGGATCGATGTCCTCCGGGGTACGGCCCGCCCACGTCCCGACGTCCAGGGTCCGCAGCGCGTCGTCGACGACGAGGTCTGGTGTCGAACCGAGCAACTCGGCGGTCTCCCGGGTCGAGATCTCCGGCCCGCAGGTGTCGACGGATCGGGTCATCGACGCGGCGAGCCGCAGGACGGATGAACGGCCGCGCTCGTCCAGGACCGGATCACCGCCGAATCGCACCGACCGATTCGGGCCGGTGCGACCGGCGGTGATGATGTCCATGTGACCGATCGCCTCAGCCCTGCGAGGACACCGCCGGTGCGCGATCGGCGGTCCGCGATCGCGCCATCGCCCCCAGAAGCAAGGCGAAGACAACGGTGAGGACCGTCCAGAGGATCACCTGGTTGGCGATCGCGTACACCCGGAAATCTCCGATCACGTCACCGGGGAAACCGGGGAACACGATCTGGCCGGCGTCGTTGCGGACCGGTTCGGGGACCTCGCTGAACGACGGCAGGAACGCGAGCACGATCGCGACCCCGACCAGGTAGGCCGCGGTGCCGGCGACCGCCGAGATCAATCCGCCGATCCGCGGGCGCAGCCAGAGTGCCAGAACGACCGCCGCGATCGCGAGGATCACCGACGCGACGGTGATGGTGAGAAAGGCGCCGGTTCGTTCGCCGATGGTGTCGTCGTCGCCGACGGCGGGCGGGTTCGCCGGGTAGGCGAAGAACGGCACGGCGAACACGGCCACGAAACCGATCCCGCCCAGCGCGCCGGCGACCGCCCGCGGATCGGTGGCCGGGTGACGGCTGCCGACGTAGCTCCACAGCACGGTGAACGCCACCGCGAAGAACGCACCCATGCACAGGGCGAACACGACGTTGCCGACGCCGGCACCGAGGTTCTCCTGCATCGCGCGTGTGAACAGCTCACCGCCCTCACCGTGGGTGTGGCCGCCCGGCTCGGCAGCGTGGGCCAGCGCCTCCTCGGCCTCCGATCGGGCGCCCTCGTAGTCGACGGCCTTGCCGACCACCGGTTCGAGGTAGAACCGGGCGAACACGAACGAGACGATTCCGGCGATCAGACCTGCGAGCAGGCCGGCGCCGATGAACTTCTTCTCCATATTGAATTCGACTTCCTGTCGGTGTGGCCGGCGAGGCCGGCTCAGTGGCAGGGGAAGCCGAGGAAGTGACGGGCGTCGTGCACGAACTCGTGCACGTGGGTGTCGGAACCGAAAACGGACACGACACCCTGGTCGTACCCGAGGAAGTAGTAGGCGAGACCGGCCAGCAGCACGGTCAGGCTCAGCCAGAG
Source organism: Gordonia sp. KTR9 (assembly GCF_000143885.2). Taxonomy (NCBI): domain Bacteria; kingdom Bacillati; phylum Actinomycetota; class Actinomycetes; order Mycobacteriales; family Gordoniaceae; genus Gordonia; species Gordonia sp. KTR9. The sequence continues at coordinate 1,962,831 of NC_018581.1, read as the reverse complement.
GGCGGTGCTCGCGACCGAGAGGTTCGGTACGGCCAGGGCACGGGCCGGTGCGGCCTGTGCAACCGCGGTGGTACGAGGAGCTGTCATGGTGGGTCCTTTCGCCGATCTCGCGTCGGAGAGTCCGTGGATATGGTGCACGCCGGCACGGCATCCTGACTCACGTCTCCCCGTCACCGTCGAAACGTCGACCGCGTCGATGGGCAGCGTTCACAGTGGCGCGACCGTTCCGGACTCTCACCGGATTCCCCGTACAGGCGTGGGATGACTGTATACCGCGTCCTGTCGTACGTGTGAGACATAGTGGAGAGATGCCCCGCGCTTCGGTGCTCGACCGCTTCACCGCCCCCACCCGACGATGGTTCACGGGCGCGTTCACCTCGCCCACGGCCGCGCAGAAGGGCGCCTGGACCTCCATCGCCGACGGCGCGAACACCCTGGTCATCGCGCCGACCGGGTCGGGCAAGACCCTGGCGGCGTTCCTCTGGGCCCTCGACCGGCTCGCCGCCGACCCCGACAGCCGTCCCGCGGGCACCAAGGTCGTCTACATCTCGCCACTGAAGGCACTGGCCGTCGACGTCGAGCGCAACCTCCGCGCACCGCTGACCGGCATCACCCGCGCCGCCCAGGAACTCAATCTCCCGGAGCCGCACATCACCGTGGGCGTGCGCTCGGGCGACACGTCGGCCGCCGACCGCCGCGCCCTGGTCAAGACCCCACCCGACATCCTCATCACGACCCCGGAGTCGCTGTACCTGATGCTCACCTCGGCCGCGCGGGAGAGCCTCACCGGTGTGGAGGCGATCATCGTCGACGAGGTGCACGCGGTCGCCGCGACCAAACGCGGCACCCACCTCGCGCTGACCCTGGAACGCCTCGACGAGCTGTTGGACAAGCCCGCCCAGCGGATCGGACTGTCGGCGACGGTCCGCCCGCCTGAGGTGGTGGCGGGGTTCCTGTCCGGCGCCGCGCCGTGTCAGGTGGTCAAACCCAAAGCCGACAAGACGTTCGACCTGCGCGTCGACGTCCCCGTCGAGGACATGGCCAACATCCCGCCCCCGGTGTCCGATGCCGATCCCGCCGCGCTGGACGACGCGTTCTCGCCGACCGCCGGCTCGCTGTGGCCGTACGTCGAGGCCTCGATCGTCGACCAGATCGAGGCCAACCGGGCGACGATCGTCTTCGCCAACTCGCGACGCCTGGCCGAGAAACTCACCGCCCGGCTCAACGAGATCCACGCCGAACGCCACGGCGAACCGGCCGAACCGACCGGCAATCCGTCGGTCGCCGGCGGTGCCCCGGCGTTCGTGATGGGCAGCGGCGCGAGCTCCGGTGCGGAGCCGGTACTCGCCCGCGCACACCACGGCTCGGTCAGCAAGGAGCAGCGCGCCCAGATCGAGGACGACCTGAAGGCCGGACGACTCTCGTGCGTGGTGGCCACCAGCTCACTCGAACTCGGTATCGACATGGGCGCGGTCGATCTCGTGATCCAGGTGGAGTCGCCGCCGTCGGTGGCCAGCGGACTGCAGCGGATCGGTCGCGCGGGACACCAGGTTGGCGAGATCAGCCAGGGCATCCTCTACCCGAAGCACCGCACCGACCTGCTGCACTGCACCGTGACCGTCAGCCGGATGCTCGACGGGGCGATCGAGGAGATCAAGGTTCCCCAGAACCCCCTCGACATCCTCGCCCAGCAGACCATCGCGGCCGCCGCGGTCGACGACCTCGAGGTGGACCACTGGTACGACGTGGTGCGGCGAGCGGCGCCCTACCGCGAACTGGGCCGGGGCGTCTTCGACGCGACCCTCGACCTGATCGCGGGACGTTTTCCGTCCGACGAGTTCGCCGAGCTGCGCCCCCGGGTCAACTGGGACCGCGACGCCGGAGTCATCACCGGCCGCCGCGGAGCCCAGCGCCTCGCGGTCACCTCGGGCGGTTCGATCCCCGACCGCGGCCTGTTCGGCGTGTTCATGGTCGGCGAGAAGGCCACTCGCGTGGGCGAACTCGACGAGGAGATGGTCTACGAGTCGCGGGTCGGCGATGTGTTCGCCCTGGGGGCGACCAGCTGGCGAATCGAGGACATCACCCACGACCGCGTCCTGGTCTCGCCCGCGTTCGGTCAGCCGGGCCGGTTGCCGTTCTGGATCGGCGACGCGATCGGACGACCCGCCGAACTCGGGGCCGCGATCGGCGCGTTCACCCAGTCGATCGCCGATCCCGGGAAGCTCGACGACCACGCGGATCGCCTGGGACTGACCGAGAACGCCCGCACCAACCTCGCGACACTCATCGCCGAACAGCGCGAGGCGACCGGCCACCTGCCCACCGACCGCACGCTGGTCGTCGAACGGTTCCGCGACGAGCTCGGCGACTGGCGAGTGATCCTGCACTCCCCCTACGGTTTACGTGTCCACGCACCCTGGGCGAGTGCCATCTCGCAGCGGTTGCTGGAGACGCTGGGGATCGAGGGCGCGACCACGGCCTCCGACGACGGCATCATCCTGCGCATGCCCGACACCGACGACGCCCCACCGGGGGCGGACATGTTCCTCCTCGACCCGGACGAGGTCGAGCAACTCGTGACCGACGGGCTCGCCGATTCGTCGATGTTCGCGTCCCGGTTCCGCGAATGTGCCGCACGCGCACTGCTGTTGCCCCGACGGGATCCGGGGCGGCGCGCCCCGCTGTGGCAACAACGGCAGCGCAGCGCGCAACTGCTGTCCGTCGCATCGAAGTTCCCCGATTTCCCGATCGTGCTCGAGGCGGTTCGCGAATGCCTGCAGGACGTCTACGACCTCCCCGCGCTCCTCGATCTGCTGACCCGCATCCGCACGCGCCGGATCCGGGTCGTGGAGACCGAGACGCAGAGCCCGTCTCCCTTCGCCGCCTCACTGTTGTTCGGGTACGTGGGGGCGTTCATGTACGCCGACGACGCTCCGCTCGCCGAGCGCCGAGCGGCCGCACTCTCCCTCGACACCAGTCTGCTCGCACAACTGCTCGGACGCGTCGACCTGCGGGAACTGCTCGACCCGGCCGTCATCGCCGAGGTGATCGCCCGGCTCCAGCGCCTGTCCCCCGAACGCCAGGCCCGCGACGCCGAGGACGTCGTCGACCTGTTGCGGTGGCTGGGGCCCCTCACCACCGAGGAGGTCGAGGCCAGGTACCGCGGCGAGACGCCCGCGCCCGAGCTGCTCACCGAACTGCACCGCGTCGGGCAGATCATCTCGGTGAACCACAACGCTCGCGCCCTGTGGGCCGCGATCGACGACACCGCCCGCCTCCGCGACGCGCTGGGGGTTCCGGCGCCGCTCGGCATCCCGGCGGCCTACCTCGAACCGGTGCCCGATCCGGTCGGGGACCTGATCGGCCGTTACGCCCGCACCCACGGCCCGTTCACCGTCCCGGAGGCCGCCGCCGCCCTGGGTGTCGCCACCGGGGTCGTGCGCGACACCCTGAACCGCCTCGCCGCGGAACGACGCGTCGTCGAAGGCGATTTCCTGCCGGAGAGCGGCGCCGACACCGCCCCCCGCGAGGGTCAGTGGTGTCACACCGACGTGCTCGGTCAGATCCGCCGAGGCTCGCTCGCCGCGAGCCGCGCCGAGGTGGCGCCGGTGGGCACCGACGTACTCGCCCGTTTCCTCGCCGACTGGCAGCACGCCTCGCCGGGCACGCAACTGCGGGGAGTGGACGGGGTGGCGACGGTGATCGACCAGCTGGCGGGGTTCCCGCTCCCGGCGTCGGCGTGGGAGTCACTGGTCCTGCCCGCCCGGATCTCCGACTATGCACCGCCCATGCTCGACGAACTGCTCAGCGCCGGCGAGGTGATCTGGTCCGGCCACGGTCGGATCGGGAACTCCGACGGCTGGGTGGCCCTGCATCCGGCGGACGTCGCGGTGCTCACGCTGCCCGACGCCGACGAGATCGACACGACCCCGGTGCACGACGCGGTCACGGCCGCTCTCGAACCCGGTGGCGCGCTGCGATTCCCGCAGATCGCCGCCGACATCAGCACCGGCACCGCCACGCCGGCCGCCGACATCGAGAGCGCGCTGTGGGACCTCGTATGGGCCGGACAGGTCAGCAACGACAGCTTCGCGCCCGTCCGGGCACTCCTGCAGCCGCGGCGCAGCCCGTCCGCACCTCGCTCGGCCCCGGCTCATCGGGCACGCGGGCGAGCACCACGGCTCCGCGCCGGTCGTCTGTCGGCCCGGTATCTGACCGAGCACTCCGCGTCGCCACCGGTGTCGCCGACGGCGAGCGGTCGCTGGTTCGCTCTCGACCACCCCTCGACCGAACCGACGATCGCCACGCAGGGCCTGTGCGACCAGTTGCTCACCCGGTACGGCGTGATCACGCGCGGGAGCGTCGTCGCCGAGGAGGTCACGGGGGGCTTCGCGCGGGTGTACAAGGCGCTCACCGTCTTCGAGGACAACGGACACGTCCGCCGCGGCTACTACGTCGACGGTCTCGGCGGAGCACAGTTCGCCTCGCCCGCCACGGTCGACGAGTTGCGGCGGCATGCGCTCCCCGATCGCAAACCGCCCCGCGAGGCCACGGTGCTGGCCGCGACGGATCCGGCCAACCCCTTCGGGGCCGCGCTGGAGTGGCCGCGGTCCCGCGACACCGACGCCGGCCACCGCCCGGGCCGCAAACCGGGAGCGCTGGTGGTGCTCGTGGACGGCGAACTGGTGAGTTTCGTCGAGCGCGGCGGCAAGACGCTGCTCACGTTCAGCGACTCGATCCCGCGGCTGGAGTCGGCCGCCGGCGCGCTGGTCGCGCTCGTCCGGCGCGGTCGGATCTCCCGCCTGACGATCGACCACATCGACTCCGAGCCCGTGCGCGCCACCGACTTCGGCAAGGTACTCGTCGAAGCCGGGTTCTCGACGACACCGCGCGGCATCCGCCTGCGCTTCGGTGATCATGCCTGAGGGGGGCCATGCCTGAGGGCGACACCGTCTTCGCCGCCGCGGCGCGTCTGCGGGCCGGGCTCGCCGGCCGCGTGCTCGAGTCGACGGACTTCCGGATCCCGTCACTGGCGACCGCCGATCTGTCCGGCCGGGAGGTGTCGGCGGTTCGCTCGGTGGGCAAACACCTGCTCATCGACATCGCCGAGAGCAGCCCCGGAACCGGTGACACCGTGAGCATCCACTCACACCTGAAGATGGAGGGTGCCTGGCATGTGCATCCTCGCGGGCAGCGCTGGCGGCGACCGGCCTATCAGGCACGCGCGGTGCTGCGCACCGCCGACCACGAGGCGGTGGGTTTCGACCTGGGTGTGCTCGAACTGCTCGCCGACCCCGACGCCGCGCTCGCCTACCTCGGTCCCGACCTGCTCGCCGACGACTTCGACCGCGAGGAGGCGATCCGGCGACTAGCCTCGCAACCGGATGAGACCATCGGTGCCGCGTTGCTCGACCAACGCCTCATCGCCGGGATCGGCAACGTCTTTCGCAGCGAGATCTGCTTCCTCCGCCGGGTCCTGCCGACCCGACCGGTGCGCGAGGTCGACCTCGGGCCGGTCGTGGACCTGAGCCGACGCCTGTTGTGGGCCAACCGGATGCGATCGGCACGCACCACCACGGGTAACACCTCGCCCAACGCCCGGATGTGGGTGTACGGACGCCAGGGTCGGCTGTGCCGACGCTGCGCCACGCCGGTGAAGCGCGGCGAACTCGAATCCACCGGCGGCGAACGATCCATCTACTGGTGCCCCCGGTGTCAGATCTGATGGCCGGGATCGTCGGATCGACGTCCGCGGTCTACACCGGGTAACGCTCGGGCTCGGGCCCGAACTCGAAGCGGCGTGCGGTGATCGAGTCCACCGTGATCTCCACGTAGTTGTACTTCATCGTCGCGATCCACGGCCGCAACGGCAGCTGGTCGGCGGCCTCGATCTCCTGCAGGGACACCAGGATGCGCGCCGTCCCCTTGGCGACGACGCTCCACCCGTCACTGTCGGTGTACCCGTCGGCCTCGAACGCCACCCGCGAATTCACCGCCAGCTCCGACAATTTCGTGCCTTCACCGGTCCGCAGCAGGACGCGGTCCGGCGTCGCATGGAAATTGACCGGGAAGATGTCGGGCTGACCGTCGACACTCAACGCGATCCGGCCGAGCTCGGCGGCTCCCAACAGATCCCAGGCCTCGTCGGTGGTGAGCACCCGAACCGCTTCGTCGACCATGACCGTCTCCTTCTCCCCCACCCCGATCGTGCTCCACGAACGGGCGGCGGGACAGAGGCCAACGTCCCGACTCGGCCCCCACCGTCACCGCGGAACGGGCACCGGCTCCAGGATCTCGGCCCGGGCCTCGGGCGCCGCGGCGCGCAAGGCGTCGGCGGAGTCGTCGTCGGGTTGCTGTTGCGAGGCCACCTCGGCTTCGACACGCGCGATGTAGGTCGCCACCTCGAAGTCACGCTGCTCGGTGGTCCACCCGAGCAGCGGCGCGAGCAGGTCGGCGACCTCGTCGGCGCAGTCGACCCCGCGATGGGAGTACTCGATCGCGATGCGGGTCCGCCGGGCGAGAACGTCCTCCAGATGTAGCGCCGCCTCGTCGACCGCCGCGTAGACCACCTCCACACGCAGATACTGCGGCGCCGCGGCGAGCGGCTGCAGCAGGCTCTTGTCGCCGTCGGCGTAGTAGAGCACGTCGTCGATAAGCGACCCGTAGCGGTTGAGAAGACGCCGAATCCGGTACGGGTGCAACCCGAATCGGTGCCCGAGGTGCTCACACTGATTGATGAGCGCGAAGTAGCCGTCCGCACCGAGCAGCGGGACGCGTTCGGTGATCGACGGCGCGACGCGGGTGGGGATGAAGTCGTCGCACGCATCGACGGCATCGGCGGCCATCACCCGGTAGGTGGTGTACTTCCCGCCCGCGATCGACACGAGTCCCGGCGCGACGGTCGCGACCGCGTGCTCGCGGGACAGCTTCGAGGTCTCGTCGTCCTCGCCGGCGAGCAACGGCCGCAGGCCGGCATACACGCCTTCGATGTCGTCGTGGGTGAGCTTGGTGACCAGGACCTCGTTGACGCGTTCGAGGATGTAGTCGATGTCGGCGCGGGTGGCGGCCGGATGCGCGAGGTCGAGGTTCCAGTCGGTGTCGGTGGTACCGATGATCCAGTGCGTCTCCCAGGGGATGACGAACAGCACCGAGTTGGCGGTGCGCAGGATGATCGCCGTCTCGCTGACGATGCGGTCGCGCGGCACCACGATGTGCACACCCTTGGACGCCCGGACCTTGAAGTGCCCGCGCTGCTTGGACAGCGCCTGTACCTCGTCGGTCCACACCCCCGCGGCGTTGATCACGCAGTGCGCGCGGATCTCCGTGACGTCGCCGTTCTCGGTGTCGCGCACCCGGACTCCGAGCACCCGGTCGGATTCGCGCAGGAAGCCGGTCACCTGGGTCGACGTCCGGATGACCGCACCGTAGTTGGCCGCCGTGCGGGCCACCGTGAGGCTGTGCCGAGCATCGTCGACGACCGTGTCGTAGTAACGGATTCCGCCGATCAGCGAGCTGCGCTTGAGGGCCGGCGCCGCGCGCAATGCGCCCGACCGGGTGACGTGACGTTGTCCGGGAACGGACTTGGCGCCGCCCATCCGGTCGTAGAGGAAGATGCCGGCTCCGACGTACGGCCGCTCCCAGACACGTTGCGTGAGCGGATACAGGAACGGCAGCGGCTTCACCAGGTGCGGCGCGAGGAACCGCAGCGACAACTCACGTTCGCGCAGAGCCTCACGGACGAGCCCGAATTCGAGCTGTTCGAGATAACGGAGCCCACCGTGGAACATCTTCGACGACCTGCTCGAGGTACCCGAGGCGATGTCACGCGCCTCCACGAGCGCCACCCGCAGGCCGCGGGTGGCCGCGTCGAGTGCGGCGCCGACGCCCACCACGCCTCCGCCGATGACCACGACGTCGAACTGCTCCTCCCCGAACCTCCGCCACGCCTCGGCGCGGTAGAGGGGCCCCATGTCGGCCGGCCGGTCCGGGTTGAACTCGGTGTTCATGGTTGCCGAGCCTAATTGATCTCGGTGGGTCCGACAGCGTGCGACACTGTCCGGCGTGGGTAGGTCAGGCAAATACGTGGCGGCGATCGACCAGGGCACCACCTCGACCCGGGCGATGATCTTCGACCACAAAGGGCACGTCGTCGGCGTCGAACAGCTCGAGCACGAACAGATCTTCCCGCGCGCGGGCTGGGTGGAGCACGATGCCGCCGAGATCTGGCGCAACACGCGCCGGGTCGGGGCCGCTGCCCTCGCATCGGCCGAGCTGACCGCCAAGGACATCGTCGCGTGCGGCCTCACCAACCAGCGCGAGACCACCGTGATCTGGGAGCGCGACACCGGCAAGCCGGTGCACAACGCCATCGTCTGGCAGGACACGCGGACCGACGACCTGTGCACCGAACTCGCCGGCGACGTCGGCATGGACCGCTATCGCGATCGCACCGGCCTGCCGCTGTCGACCTACTTCGCCGGCCCGAAGGCCCGGTGGCTCCTCGATTCCGTCGACGGCCTCCGCGAGCGCGCCGAGAACGGGGAATTGTGTTTCGGCACAATGGATTCCTGGATTGCATGGAACATGACCGGCGGCGTGGACGGTGGCCGGCACGTCACAGACGTCACCAATGCCTCACGCACGATGCTCATGGATCTGCGGACCCAGCAGTGGGACCCCGAGATCTGCGCCGAGATGGGCATCCCGATGGCCATGCTGCCCGAGATCAGGAGCTCCTCAGGCGATTTCGGCGCTCTCCGCGGCAACGGCCCCCTCCCCGGCGTACCGCTGTCGGGCATCCTCGGAGACCAGCAGGCCGCGACATTCGGCCAGGCCTGCCTGGAACCCGGCGAGGCGAAGAACACCTATGGCACCGGGAACTTCCTGCTCCTCAACACCGGCACCGAGCCCGTCTTCAGCGAGCACGGGCTGCTCACCACCGTCTGCTACCGGATCGGCGATCAGCCCGCGCGATACGCACTCGAGGGTTCGATCGCGGTGACCGGTTCGCTCATCCAGTGGCTGCGCGACAATCTCGGCCTGATCTCGCAGGCGTCCGACGTCGAGGGACTGGCCGCCGGGGTCGACGACAACGGTGGTGCCTACTTCGTGCCGGCGTTCTCCGGACTCTTCGCACCGCGCTGGCGGCCCGACGCCCGCGGCGTCATCGTGGGTCTCACCCGCTTCGTCGACAAAGGTCACATCGCGCGGGCAGCGTTGGAGGCCAGCGCTTTTCAGACCCGGGAGGTCATCGAGGCGATGCAGGCCGACTCCGGGGTGGAACTGTCGACACTGAAGGTCGACGGCGGGATGGTCGTCAACGAACTGCTCATGCAGTTCCAGGCCGACATCCTGGATGTCCCGGTCGTGCGCCCGGTCGTCAACGAGACGACCGCGCTCGGGGCGGCCTACGCGGCCGGCCTGGCGGTGGGCTTCTGGGAGAGCGAGGACGAGATCCGCGCCAACTGGGCCGAGGACAAGCGGTGGGAGCCGGGGATGGAGGCAGCCGAACGCGACCGCCTCTACGCGGGGTGGAACCGGGCGGTCGAGCACAGCTTCGGCCTGACCTGAACCGGCGCGAACCGCGGCCGACGGCCGCGCCTCACACCACGTGGTCGGCGAGGACGGCGACGACACCGGCACTTCCGCCGAGTGCCGCGGCGGCCTCGTAGGCCGATTCGCGGAGCGCGTCGCGTGGGGACTCACCGGTGGTCGACGGCGACATCGCGGCCACGGCGCAGTCGACGGCACGGGCACGGCGGAAGCTGTCGCGCTGTGCGGCGACGTCGCCGCGACGCTGGTGCGCGAATGCGTCGAAGTCGTGCTGGGCGGCGACGAGCCGGAGTCGTGCGACGCCGGCCGTCGTCGCACCGCCCTGCCGGCGCCAGTGACCGATCACCTCCCGGATCTCGGGTGTCGACACCGCCGTCACGTCCATAACGGTGGCGACGATCAGGTGCAGACACGCGGTAAGGTCCTCGTCGGGCACCGCATCGACCAGCCGGGCGACGCCGCCGGGCAACCGGTCGACCCGCCTCAGCACGACCCCACCCGTCGCGAATGGGCATTCTCGACGATCACGCCGGCTCCGGTTTCGACGGGACCGGCCCCTCCGCGGACGTTAAGTCGTCGCCCGAAAGCGTTTGCGCTGCAGTGCCGTTGTCGCGCGCAGGATCGGTGTCGCCGGGCGGGGCGGACCGCGGGGACGAGGTCTCCCGGGAATCGGCCGCCGGAGGATCGGCGACTGCCGGGAACGTCTGCCGAATCCAGTCGCCGATGACGGGCGGACCGACGAGCGGCATGTCGCCGACGATCTCCGCACCGTGTTCCCGGTTGTGGAGGTACGGCGCGGCCCGGTGACGGTCGTCGTCGGCTCCGGGACGCCTGCCACCGCCTGGTACGCCGGCGGGCGGCATCCCCGCCGGGCGCTGGGCGACCGGCCCGGCCGGAGACGCCGGTGTCGGGGTGCCGGCAGTCGGGGTCGCCGGCGTCGGAGTGGCCGGCAGGGCAGACAGCGGTGGAGCAATCGCCCCGGGCGACAGGAAGGCGGGGACGGCCGTCGAGGCCGGGACATCCGCTCCAGCTCCGGCACCACTCCCCGACGCTCCGGCGCGGGACCCGGACTCCGCGGTGCCGTCGGCGCCCGCGGCGTGCGATCCCGGTGTCGCCGCACCCCGGGTCGTCGACTCGGGTGTGGCCCGGCCTCCGCGCAGCAGGCCGTCGGACCCGTCGGTGCTGCCGCGGCCCGAGGGACCCGAGGGCGGACCTCCCGACCCCGATGGCGTCGACGACGGACCCGGACCTCCGCCACCCGGAGGCGGGCCGACGGCGCCGACCGGTGCCGGCGCGCCGGACGGTGCGGGGCGGCCGAAGTCGCCGGCATCGACGGTGTTACCCGCCTGACCCCGCGCGGCGTCGGACCCGGTGCCCCCGGTTCCGGGGCCACCACCCGTTGCCGCGCCCGGGAGGCCTGCGGTGACTCCGTTGGCGCCGGTCGGGTCGTGCGGGAGGGAGTGCTGCAGTCCGATCATCGGTGACGAGTAGGCACCCGTCATGGTGCGATCGGCCTCATGCCGCACCGAAGGCGCGTCCTCGGGATTGTCCCGGATGTGCTGCTGCAACTCGCGCAGCCGCCCCTCCTGACCGCGGGCCGACCCGAGGATTCCCGTCGCGCTCGTCAGCGCGTCACCGATCCGGCTCGCGGTGTCCGACGTCGCCGTCAGATCGGCGGACAGCGACCGGCCGGCTTCCAGTGCTGCGTCGGAGGCCACCCCGAGCATGCCGTCGCCGAACATCGCCTGCATCCGTTCGGCTGCCCGCCGGACGGACTCGATCGCTTTCAGGATCGTCTCGACGTCACCGCGCGCGCGTCCCGGTTCCATGGTGCTCAGGACGCCGAGGATCTCGTCGATGCTCATGCCCGCCCACTGTGTGCGGTCGCCACCGAACATGCGCTCGTTGCGGCTGCCGTAGGTGTTGTAGGACTTCTCCGGCGAGGTCACGACACCCCCTTGGTCGCTGGCCGGGACGAACGAATTCGTCCGACCCTACCGTGGCATCGCCTGCCGCGGTGAACACCGGCACCGCCTGTGCACAGCGGCGGGCACTGCCTCAGTCCAGGTCGTCGTGGCGGACCAGCTGGCGCGCCGCCTCGGTGATCGACCCGGTCAGCGACGGGTACACCGAGAAGGTCTGGGCGAGGTCGCCGACGGTGAGCTTGTTCTGCACCGCGAGGGCGATGGGCAGGATCAGCTCGGAGGCGTTCGGTGCCACCACGACTCCGCCGATGACCACGCCCGTGGCCGGCCGGCAGAAGATCTTCACGAAGCCGCGGCGCAGACCGCTCATCTTGGCGCGCGGGTTGGTGGCCAGGGGCAACATCACGGTGCGGGCCGGGTACTCACCGGTGTCGATCGCGTTCTGCGACACCCCCACCGTCGCGATCTCCGGACGGGTGAAGATCGCGGAGGCAACGGTTTTCAGCTTGATCGGGCTCACTCCCTCGCCGAGTGCGTGATACATGGCGATGCGGCCCTGCATGGCCGCCACCGATGCCAGCGGGAACAGCCCGGTGCAGTCGCCGGCCGCATAGATACCGGCGACCGACGTACGCGACACCCGGTCGACCTCGATGTATCCACCCTTGCCGACGGTCACGCCGGCGCGATCGAGGCCCAGGTCCGTGGTGTTCGGGACCGAACCGACGGTCATCAGCACGTGACTGCCGGTGACTGTCGAGCCGTCGGCCAGATGCGCGGTGACCGAGTCACCGTGGCGCTCGACCTTGTCGGCTCGGGCGTGTTTCACGAGTTCGACGCCGCGCTCGGCCAGCGCGTCCTCGAGCACCAGCGCGGCGTCCTCGTCCTCGTGCGGGAGCACACGGTCGCGGCTCGACACCAGCGTCACCTTGACGCCCAGTTCGGTATAGGCGTGGACGAACTCGGCGCCGGTGACGCCGGAACCGATGACGATGAGGTGTTCGGGGAGTTGCTCTAGGTCGTAGAGCTGACGCCAGGTGAGGATGCGCTCGCCGTCGGGGCGGGCATCGGGCAGGACGCGGGGCGAGGCGCCCGTCGCCAGCAACACCACGTCGCCGTCGTAGCGTTCGGTGGTTCCGTCGGCGAGGGTCGCGACGACGCTGTGGGTCGACACGCCCACCTGCCGCTCGTCGAGCATCGCGCTACCGGCGACGAGTTTGACGCCTTCGCTGATCAGCCGGGAGCGGATGTCCGCGGACTGGGCGAATGCCAGATCGCGGACCCGTTGGTGAATCTGTGGGAGCGTGACCGACGTGTCGTCGGTCTTGATGTTGATACCCAGGTCGACAGCGCGCCGGACCTCGGTGCGGATGCCGGTGGACGCGATGAAGGTCTTGGACGGCACGCAGTCCCACAACACACAGGCACCGCCGATCCCGTCCGAATCGATCACCGTGATGTCGGCGCCGTAGGCGGCCGCCGCGAGCGCCGCCTCGTAACCCGCAGGTCCACCGCCGATGATGACGATCCTGGTCACTGTCACTCCTGTTCCCATGCCGGTTCGTCGCGGCGTCCTTCGTGGGGATGCTGCGCCCGGCTGCGTGTTGTAGCTGAACGAACTGCTCGCTGCTGGATTTCTCGGGTCGGACCGGCTGATGTCCGACGGGTCGGTGGAGGTCGCGGGGGTGATGCAACCTCGGTCGGGCGAGAGGGTCGACCCCGTTCGCGCCGCCTACCAAACTAGTCGTGCGCGGGTGACGTTGTGAACGTGGTCGCACACCGGCGCCGACGGCGTGCCGTACATCACTCGAAGCGCGGCTCGGCTCCCGTGCGGCCCGGGTCACACCCGAGCGGCGGGCGTCGGTGTCGCCTTCCGGACTCGGCGACGACCATCTAGGCTCCATCCGTGCCCATCTATGCCGCCTACGGATCCAACATGCATCCCGACCAGATGGCCGAGCGCGCTCCGCACTCGCCGATGTCGGGCACCGGATGGCTTCGTGGCTGGCGTCTGACCTTCGGTGGCGGCGACATCGGCTGGGAGGGGTCACTGGCCACGGTCACCGAGGACCGCGACGACCCCGACGCCCGGGTGTTCGTGGTGCTGTACGACGTCACCACCGAGGACGAGGACCTCCTCGATCGGTGGGAGGGTTCCGAACTCGGCATCCACCGCAAGATCCGGGCTCGCGTCGACACCGCGGACGGCCCGGTCCTCGCCTGGCTGTATGTCCTCGACGCCTTCGAGGGCGGGCTCCCGTCGGCGCGCTACCTCGGGGTCATGGCCGAGGCGGCCGAGATCGCGGGTGCACCCGCGGAGTACGTGCAGGACCTGCGGTTGCGCGAGTCGCGGAACGTCGGGCCCGGCCCGGGTCCCGCGGAATAACCGACGCCACCCCGGCGAGCCTCGGCTCGCTAGCCTGCGGCGCTCGTCGCGTTCAGCACGATCCCGGCGAGTGCGCGGACGCCGATCGCGAGGGCACGTTCGTCGAGATCGAAGTTCGGCGCATGCAGGTCGACCTGCGGCCCGAATCCGTCCCACACGCCCAGGCGGGCCATCGCCCCCGGCACGTGTTCGAGATACCAGGAGAAGTCCTCACCACCGGGCGACTGCGGTGTGTCCGCGACGGCGTTGGGTCCGATCGCGGCGACCGATCGCTCGAACATCGCGACCGCGATCTCGTCGTTGACGACCGGCGGTACCCCGCGGAAGTACGAGAGGTCATAGCGGACGCCGAGCGGTGCGAGCAGTTCGCCGACGACGCTGCGGACGAGCGGTTCGAGCTCGGCCCAGGTGGCGTGGTCGCCGGTGCGGACCGTCCCGCGCATGCGCCCTTCCTGCGGGATCGCGTTGGCCGCGCTGCCGGCGTTGGCGGCACCCCACACCATCACGGTCCCCGACCGCGGGTCGACGCGTCGTGACAGCACCCCGGGCAATCCGGTGATCACGGTGCCCATCGCGTAGATCAGATCTCCGGTCAGATGCGGCCGCGACGTGTGCCCGCCGGCGGAGTGCAGTTGCAGGTCGATGTGGTCGGCCGCGGAGGTCAGGGGGCCGGACCGCAGACCGACCGTGCCCACGGGCAGGCGCGGATCGCAGTGCAGCGCGAAGATGCGCCCGAGACCGCCGGTCACCCCGGCGTCGATGGCGTCGAGGGCACCGCCGGGCATGACCTCTTCGGCGGCCTGGAAGATGAGCCGGACGCCGACGGGCAACGGCTCGGCCGCGGCGAGGAGTTTGGCCACGCCGATCAGGATGGCCGTGTGCGCGTCGTGCCCGCAGGAATGCGATGCGCCCTCCACAGCCGAGGTGAACGGCAGGCCGGTGTGTTCGGTGACGGGCAGGGCATCCATGTCCGCTCGCAGTGCGATCCGGGGCTCACCGACGGGCCCCAGATCGCACACCACGCCGGTGCCCAACGGGAGGCGGCGCGGGTCGAGTCCGGCGGCGGTCAGTTCGCTCATCACCAGCTCGGTGGTGCGTACCTCCTGCCGGGACAGCTCGGGGTGCGCGTGGATCTCGCGGCGCCACGCGATGAGATCGGTGCCGTGCTCGGCGAGCCATGCGTCGATCGGATCGTCCGCCGCGGCGAAGCCCGCTCCCACGGCCGACATCAGAAGACCCCGGGCGGTGTCGGACGCGCGAGATCGTCGAGCAGAGGTGCGCGCAGTCCGCGTTTGATGAGTGCGAGGTTCGGACCGACGGTTGCGGCGCGAGCGCCGGCGAGCTCGGCTGCCCGTGCCGTGAGGTGCTCGGCGTCCACTGCCTCGTCCACGATCCCCGCGCCGACCGCGTCGTCGGCGCCGTATCGCCGACTCGTGTACATCGCCTCGGTCGCGGTGCGATCGGTCAGGCGGGTGCGCAGCAACGTGGCCATCCCCCGGGTGAAGGGCATGGTGAGGGCGGCCTCGGGCAGCGACCAGAATCCGCGTTCGGTGCGCATCAGCACGTGGTCGGTGCACAACGCGAGCATGGCGCCGGCACCGAACGCGTGTCCGTTGATCGCGCTGACCGTGGGCACCGGCAGCGTGAGCACCTTCGCATACAGGGCATGGACGCGGTCGAGATACCCGGGCAGCTGATCGGGGGCGGCGAAGATGTGGTCGGTGTCCAGTCCGTTCGAGAAGAACTTCCCGGTGGCGGTGATCACCAGCGGACGTGACGGGGCGGCCACGATCTCGTCCAGCAGCCGGTCCACCTCGTCCAACCATTCCACCCGGAAGCGGTTCTCCGGATTGGACTCGCTGATCTCCTCCCCGTGCGTTCCGAGATGGAGTTCGACGACGTCCCCGGCATCGTTCAGAAATGGCATGTCCCGACCTTATCGCCCCCGGTCTCGTCGCCGCCGACCCGATCGGTCGGCGCGCTGCGTTCATACGGCCGTCCGGCCTGGGGAACGGTTTAGGGTTGGCGCATGGACCCCACCGCCGACGCAGACGCCGCAGCCATCGTCGCCGCGGCCACGATCGCCGCCGAGACCGATGCCGCTGCACACGATGTGGCCGTCATCCTGGGGTCGGGGTGGTCGCCCGCGGCCGAGGCCTTCGGGCGACCCATCCGCTCGTTGCCGATGGCCGAGATCCCCGGGTTCACTCCGCCCAAGGCCGCCGGCCACGGCGGTGTCGTCCACTCCGTGCGGATCGGTGATCGGCGGGTCCTGTTGATGCTGGGCCGCATTCACGCCTACGAGGGGCACGACCTCGCCCGCGTGGTCCACCCGGTCCGCACCGCGGCGGCGGCCGGTGTCCACACCGTCGTACTCACCAACGCGGCGGGCGGACTGCGCGCGGACATGTCGGTCGGACAGCCCGTCCTCATCTCCGATCACCTGAACCTCACGGCCCGCTCCCCTCTTGTCGGCGCTCAGTTCGTCGACCTCGTCGACGCGTACTCACCGCGGCTGCGTGACATCGCGAGCGGAATCGACGCGGGTCTCGCCGAGGGTGTGTACGCCGGATTGCCCGGCCCGCACTACGAGACACCCGCCGAGATCCGGATGCTGCGGACGATGGGCGCCGACCTGGTCGGTATGTCGACCGTGCACGAGACCATCGCCGCCCGAGCCGCCGGCCTCGACGTGCTCGGGATCTCGCTGGTCACCAACCTCGCAGCCGGAATGACCGGCGAACACCTGAGCCACGCCGAGGTTCTCGAAGTGGGACGCGCGTCGGCGGCCCGGATGGGCGAACTGCTGGCACAGATCATCGGCGAGCTGTAGGACCGCACCGACTTCCGGCCGGGCCGAACCGAAGGAGCGACATGAGCTATCCACCGAGCGGTGGCGGCTACCCGCAGGGCGGTTACCCATCGGGCCCGGTGCCACCCGGACCGCCTCGATCACCGTGGTCGTCGCCCGCTGTGCTAGTGGCGATCGGCGCGGGAGTGCTCCTGGTGGTCGTGGGCGTGCTCGCGGCGCTGTTGCTGATCCCCACCGACGACGAGTCCGCGGACCGCGACACCGCTGATGGCGGACAACCGTCGGCATCGACCTTCACGAGCACCGTCACCCGATCGGCCGAGACGACCACCACCACGACGACTCCCACCACGACAACGCCGACACCCGACCGTCCCACCCCCACCGTCGCGGGCGCGGACTGGCAGGGGTTCACCACCGGCCCACGCTGCAACGCCGCGGGCGACCCGGCCGTCGTCGTGGGACAGACCTCACGATCGCGCGTCGTCATCTGCCAGGTCGGCACCCAGACGGGCCGGTGGTACTACAAGGGCCTCGCACCCGAGGGCGGAATCGAGTTGCAGTTCCCGACCCGCACCGGCGACACCTTCGAAGCGCGCAACGGCGCTGTTCGTTACCTCGTCTCGCCGACGAGCCTCACCATCGTCGAAGGCGGCACCGTGCTCACCGAGGAGCCCATGCTGGCCTACTGGTCTCTGCCCGGCTGAGACTCGCCGTCCGGAACCCGGGGCCACGAACACTTGAAGTTCGGTCTTCGAGAACGGTAGGCGAGGGGCGGCCAGGGCCACCGCTGCGCGAATCGATTCACACTGTGGAGTTATCAAGGGACGGTTGCGATCCCGGGTATGAGTCGGGTGCGGAAGGTGCTACGCGAAGTGTGTTGTCGACGGTGTCAGGTCAGGCGGCGTCGTCGAGTCGCATGGTGCGTCGGTTGTAGGCGGGCAGGGGCCGGCGTTGCGGATCGATCGACACCGGCGGGACCAGCCAGGGATGTCGGTCGGAGCCCATGACGATGTCCCAGCCGTGGTGGTGGACCTGGGTATGGCAGCGTTGGCAGAGCAGGCAGCCATTGTCGAGGTCGGCGGGGCCGCCGTCAGCCCAATGCCGCACATGGTGTACCTGGGTATGCGACGGCGGCGCACCGCATTTGACGCAGCAGGAGTCTCGGACGATCACGGCTTTGCGCAAGTGCGCCGGGAACAGTAGGTTCGTGCGCCCCATCTGTAGTGGTACCCCCTCATCGTCGAGGACGACCTCGGTGAGCGATCCGTCGCAGGACAGCCGTTTCGCGGTGGCCTGACTGACCGACCCGGTCCACGGCAGGGTTGCCGGGTCGGCGCCGGTGGCGGGGATGGTGAGCAGGAGTTGGGTGCGGGGACTGCCGATGCTGTCGATGCTCGCACCCAATGCGGCTTGGTCGAGGATGAGTTCGAACGCGTCGGCGCGGCGTTGCTCAGCGGTGCGTCGGTCGTCGGCGCCGTCGGGTTCAGGTCGTGGGCAGGAGCGTTCGTCGATCATCGCGAGAAACTTCTCGCCGACGACTTGGGTGAGGTCGGCGCGGATGTCGATACGGCCGTCGTCGGTGGTGTGGACGTTGACTGTGTTGAGGGATGCGTCGTCCGCGGCGGGGATGCCGCTGTCGGTAGCTTCGACCAGTGCGTTGGCGATCGTGCGGGCGTGTTCAAACACCTGTGCCGGTGTCGCCCCGGAGAGTGCTTGGCCGAGGAGTTCGATCTCGTACTCGGAGCGCTCGTCGTCGGAAAGCGTGGCGGGGCATCGTTTCTCGATCTGGGTGATGCCGCGGATGATGGCGTCGACGTGCTCCGGGGAGAGGCGTCCGTCGGCGGCGTGACGAGCCAGGGCGGGTAGCTCAGGTAGGGCGTCAACGCTGCGCATGGCGCGTAGGGCTGCTGCGGGCGCAAATCCCATCTCGATCACCATCTTCTTGGTGGTGCTGCCGGTTTTCTGTGCGACGCCGAGGTCGTCGAGTTGTGCTGTGTGGGTGACGATCTGGTGATCGACGATGTTGCGGATCAACCGCAGCACATTCAACGCGTCGAATGTCGCTGTGCCCGTGGGGTCCTCGGCGGGCGGGGTGGTCTCGATGAGCTGATCGAGGAGGCTGGTGAGCTCTGGCATGGCTCCAAGCTACAGGAACATCTGTTCGATCTCGAGAAGTTTCCACAAGCCCGGGATCGCGAAATCATCGACTGTGCAGGTGATTTCGTCGACCGTGCGTAAACCGTTGACAGTGGTGAACTTCAGTCACACCCGTTTCGAATTTCGGCCCGACAGCGGTGACCCTGTCGTTGACTCTGCAATGCCCGCCTCGCCTCCCCGAGCACCTCGTGAAGCCGCCGACGCAGCCCACGCCCCCGCCGAACTCGGCGCACATCTCGAACCGCAACTACGAGTAGCGCGGACCGAACTGCCGGTCGCCCGCGTCACCGAGCCCCGGCACGATGTAGTTGACCTCGTTGAGGCCGTCGTCGACCGCGGCCACCACAAGCCGGCACGGATGTCCCGACTTCTCGAGCGCGGCAACACCTTCAGGAGCCGCCACGACGCAGACCGCGGTGATGTCGGTGGCGTTGCGGGCAACCAGGAGTTCGATCGTGTGAAGCATCGAACCGCCGGTGGCGAGCATCGGATCGAGGACGAACACCGGCCGCCCCGCCAGATCCTCCGGCAGCGACTCGAGATAGGGCACCGGCTGCGCGGTCTCCTCGTCACGTGCGAGACCCACGAAACCGACATGCGCCTCGGGGACCATTGCGTGGGCCTGCTCGACCATGCCGAGCCCCGCACGCAGCACCGGCACCAGGAGAGGCGGGGACGCCAGCCTCGACCCCGTGTGCGACGTCATCGGCGTGTTGATCGCGACATCGGCGCGCGGCGCATCGGCGAGCGCCTCGTAGATCAGCATCTGAGTGAGGTCGGACAGCGCCGCCCGGAATCCGGCGTTGTCGGTGGTCTCGTCACGCATCGTGGTCAGACGCGCGGCCGCGAGGGGATGGTCGACGATCAGGGACTCCATGCCCATCACCCTATTTCCTCGGTGACGATCGCGTGCCTCTTGGGCGTGGCCGGCCCCGCCCGATCTCTCGCGCGTCCGAAACTCGATGGAACCCAACTCGGCCGCGCCGCGTCAGAATCCCATGAGCCCGTCCTCCCCGCACCCCGATCCTGTCCCCGCCCGACCAGGCCTCGCGGCCGGCAACCGGCTGTCCGTCGATTCGACTGCGTTGCACGATTTCTCCGATACACATCGCACGAACGCCCGGATGCTCGACAGCGGCGCCGGGGTCGACGACACCGGGATGGTCGACCTGGCCATCACCTTCGGACTTATCGGAATCGAGTTCCTCGCCGCCGTCGTCGAGTTCCTCGAGCTTCATCGACGGAATGTCGCTGCCGCCGCGGCACGCGAGGAACGCGTCGGACTGACCACGAGTTCGGCCGCGACGTCCTACGCCGACTGTGACTGCGCGGCCGCCGACGGGATCACGGCACAAGGCGGGCTGACGCTGTGATCCCCGTCGAGCTCCTCATCGAACCGTTGCGTCAGCTGGTCGCCGCGCTGGGCACCGGCGTCCTGGCACCGGGCAACCCCGCCGAACGGGTCCGGGCCGACGCGTCCACCGTCGAGGAGGTGCGCCGCCGATCGATGTCGGCCACCGAATCCGTCCACACCCGATGGGACGGGGCGGGGTCGGCCGGGGCCGATGCCGCGACCACGGCGATCCGGCAGCAGCTCGCCGAGGTCACCGGGTGCGCCACCGAGTTCGGCCGGCTCGTCGAAGACGCGAGCCGCACCGTCCACGCCGCGGCGACCGGGCTGACCGGACTCGTGGACTCCATGGAGCGTCATGTGCGCGGCCTCGCCGGTGGACTGGCCACTCCGGCAGGACTTCTCGCGATCCTGCCGATCGCCGTCGAGCACCTGGGCCGGGGCGTGGAGATCGTGACCCGCGCCCGAGCCGAGCTCGGCTCGGACACCGAGGCGATGACCGGCCTCGCCCGGCGAACGGCGCCCGCCGAGGTCACCGGTGTCGCGAGCGGCCTCGAGCACCTGTCGACGGCGCCCACCCCCGGCGGCATCCCGATCACTCTGCCCGACGGTTCGGTCGCCTACGCACCGAATCAACGGGCGGCCACGGCGGTGCGTGCCGCGCTGAGTCAGCGCGGCGTCCCTTATGTATGGGGCGGCACCACTCCGGACGGATTCGATTGCAGCGGCTTCACCCAGTGGGCCTACCGCCAGGCCGGACTCGAGCTGCCCCGGCTCGCGCAGGAGCAGGACACCGCCGGAGTCCCGGTCTCGCAGGCGCACCTCCAGCCCGGGGACCTCGCGGTGTGGTCCGGTCACGTCGCCATGTACATCGGTAACGGTCAGATGGTCGAAGCCGGTGACCCGGTGGGCGTCTCGCCGGTACGGACCTCGAACCTCGACCAGGCGTTCGAGGGCTTCTTCCGTCCACGCTGAGAGCCGGGTGACGCTCGATCCACCAAGCCGGTGCGATGAGTTCATCGAAATGTCGTCGGCGCACCATCGACCGTCTGTGGGGGCACTACTGGATTCGCCGCCGACAATCGCTAGGCTGTGTCCCCATGGCCGGAGACATCGTCCCGATTGAGCTCGGACTCACCGACGGAAACAGCTTCACCCTGTGGGCACCCCGCTGGCGTGAGGGCGATGACGAGTGGGAGGCCTTCCTCGGACTGGACGAGGATCTGTATGTCCTGCCCGGCGTCGCCGAGCTCGCTGCGTTCATCCGTACCAACGAGGACAACGACCTCGTCGAACATCCCGCGTGGTCGACGGTGGTCGGACTGCAGGCCGAAGAACTGATTCCCGACGAGCGTCACAGCTACGACCTCGTGGGCGTGCCCGAGCTCGCCGCCGAGGACCCGACCCCGGAGGTCATCGCCGAACTCGAGGACGCACTCGAGATCGTCCGCATCCTCGGCGAGGTCTGCGAACTGACGCCGGTCACCAAGTTCTTCAACGGCAACCCGATCCTGGGCGCCGTCACCACGGGCACCCGCAACTTCGACGGCCGCGAGGGCACCGACCTCTGGGTACGCATCGGCCGGCTGATCGCCAAGCACTGGGACGACGTGCTCGACGCCATCGACGGGGTCATCAGCACGCCGAAGGTCGATGCCAAGGCCGTCGAGACCGCGGAGGCCGAGCTGGAGGCCGCCGCGTCCGCAGAGGACGAGGACGAGCCCACCGACGACGACATCGAGATCGTCGGTGCCACCGACACCGACGACGAGCCCGCGTTGTCCGACGACGACCTCGAGGACGACGACGAGGACGAACAGGCTGACGACGACTACGACGACGACGATTTCTGGGCGTCGGTCGGCATCGACCCGGTCAAGATCGTCACGAGCGCGAACGAATACCTGACACTCCGGTGCTACCTCGGCGACGATCCGGTCTTCCTCGGCAGCAAGGGCAAGATCTTCGTGTTCACCTCGGCGCGCGCACTGTCGCGGTTCCTCGCCGACGACAACACGCACGACCTCGCCGAGCTGTCCACGTTCGACGAGGTCCGCACCGAGGCCACCAACGGCTCCCTGGAATTCGACGTCATCGACGACAACGTCTACGTGCTGCCGGGACTCGCCGACGACATCGCCGACGGTCCGCGACGCATGGATCGTGACCAGCTCGACCTCGCCGTCGAATTGTTCACCGACGCGGCCGACTATGCCGGTGACGACACGGTCACCGAAGCCCTCGGCACCACCACCCCGTTGGGATGGTTCGTGGACTACACGGTCAACCCCGACCCCAAGCGCATGGCGCCGAGCGGCCCGTTCGACAACGAGGCCGAGGCGTGGCGCGCACTCGAGCACGACTTCGAGGCCCGCCTGACCAAGAAGGGCTGACGGGCCGGTCCGCTCCCGTTCCCACGCCCGCCAAGGCGGTGCTGCTCAGCCGAGCAGCACCGCGTAGCCGGGCTTGATGACGTCGTCGATGAACGCCAACCGCTCGTCGAAGTGGATGAACGCCGATTTCATCGCGTTCACGGTGAACCGTTCGAAATCTGCCCAGCCGTATCCGAACTGATCGGCGAGCAGACCGAATTCCTTGCTCATCGTGGTGTCGGACATGAGCCGGTTGTCGGTGTTGACGGTGACGCGGAATCGCAACCGTGCCAGCACGTTGAACGGATGCTCGGCGAGTGAACCGACCGCGCCGGTCTGGACATTCGAACTCGGGCACAGTTCGAGCGGAATCCGCTTGTCCCGCACGACGTTCGCCACCTGGCCCAGCTTCGCGCCGGCGAACGACCCCGCCGCGAGGTCGACCCCGGCGGGGAGTTCGATGTCGTCGAAGACGCGGACGCCGTGGCCCAGTCGGTCCGTCCCGCAGAAACCGATGGCTTCGTGGATCGACGGAAGGCCGAACGCCTCGCCCGCATGGATCGTGAACGGTGCGCAATTGGCTCGCATGTACTCGAACGCATCGAGGTGACGAGTCGGCGGATGCCCGGCCTCGGCACCGGCGATGTCGAAGCCCACGACGCCCCGCTCGCGGTAGCGGACCGCCAGTTCGGCGATCTCGCGCGACCGGGCCGCATGGCGCATCGCGGTGACCAGACAGCGCACGGTGATGCTCCGGCCCTGCTCGGCCGCGACGGCCTCCCCCTCGGCGAAACCCCGCAACACGGCCTCGACGACCTCACCGAGCTCCAGGCCACCTTCGAGATGCTGCTCGGGCGCGTAACGGACCTCGGCGTAGACGACACCGTCTGCGGCGAGATCCTCCACGCACTCCCGCGCAACGCGTTGCAGAGCGCCGGCGGTCTGCATCACCGCGACCGTGTGGGAGAAGGTCTCGAGGTAGCGCTCAAGCGAGCCGCTGTCGGCCGCCCGGCGGAACCACTGCCCGAGTGTCTCGGCGTCGTCGATCTGCCTGCCGTTCTCGTCCGACGGCAGGTCCTCGTAACCCACCTCGTGGGCCAGTTCGAGGACCGTCGCAGGCCGGAGTCCGCCGTCGAGGTGGTCGTGCAGCAGCACCTTCGGGGCGAGGGAGATGTTCGCCGGGGTCAGCGTCGTCATGGAGTGAACCTAACGCGGTCGATGATCAGTGGTCGGGTGCCCGCGCCGACCGCGTGTCCAGGGGCGTCGGGCTCGACCGTCGCCGCCCCGGGCAGACACGAGCGCGCGCCGGCGATCCGGCCCTCATCCTGCGTGTGCAGGGTGAACAACGGTTGACCGGCCCGCACACGATCCCCCGGTTTCGCATGGATGATCACTCCGGCCTCGGCCGCGACCGCCTCCCCCGGTTTCGATCTGCCACCCCCGAGTCGCCATGCGGCGTCGCCCACCGCGCGCGCATCCATCTGGGTGACGACACCGTCACGCGCCGCGGTCACGGTGTCGTGATGGCGCGCCTGCGGTAGCGGCGCGTCCGGGTCGCCGCCCTGCGCGGCGATCATCGCCCGCCAGGTGTCCATCGCCCGGCCGTCGGCGAGATGGGTTGCCGGATCGGCGTCGACGAGCCCCGCGGCGTCGAGCATCTCCCTGGCCAGGGCCAGGGTGAGCTCGACGACGTCGGCGGGCCCGCCGCCCGCGAGGACCTCCACCGACTCGGCCACCTCGACGGCATTGCCGACCGCGAGTCCGAGCGGTGTGCTCATGTCGGTGATCACGGCGCGGGTGTCGACCCCGGCGTCGTGACCGAGTTCGACCATCGTCGACGCGAGTTCGCGCGCGTCGCTCTCTTCGGGCAGGAAGGCACCCGATCCGGTCTTGACATCGAGGACCAGCGCACCGGTCCCCTCGGCGATCTTCTTGCTCATGATCGACGAGGCCAGCAGCGGAATGGATTCGACCGTTCCGGTGACGTCGCGCAGTGCGTAGAGCTTGCGGTCGGCCGGCGCCAGGTCGGCACCCGCGGCGCAGATGACCGCGCCGACGCGTTCGAGTTGGTCGAGCATCTCGGCCGTGCTCACCTCGGCCCGCCATCCCGGAATGGACTCCAGCTTGTCCAACGTGCCGCCGGTGTGACCGAGCCCCCGGCCGGACAGCTGCGGCACGGCGACACCGAAGGATGCGACCAGCGGTGTGAGCGGGAGGGTGATCTTGTCACCGACGCCGCCGGTCGAGTGCTTGTCGACGGTCGCGAGCGTCTTCCCGTTCCGCCGCAGACCGGACAGATCCATCCGCCGCCCGCTGTCGATCATCGCGTGCGTCCAGGACGCGATCTCCCGGCGATCCATACCGCGCAGGTACACCGCCATCAGCAGTGCCGACATCTGTTCCGGCGCCACCTCGCCACGGGTGTAACCGTCGACCATCCACGCGATCTGCGCGTCGCTGAGTTCGTGTCCGCCCCGCTTTGTGGCGATGACCGACACCGCGTGGATGATCTCGCGGTCCTCGACCGTCATGAGCGGACCGCGTCGAGATCGTCGGGTCCGAAGGCGTCCGGGAGCAGATCCGCGAGCGTCCGGGGACCCTGCGGATGGTCGACGAGGAGCCCGCGCCCGCCGTGTTCGAGGAGCACCTGCCGGCACCGGCCGCACGGCATCAGCACCGCCCCGCGGGAGTCGCAGACGCTGACCGCGCGCAGTGCCCGGTCGCCGCCGTTCACCAGGGCCGCGACCAGCGCGACCTCGGCGCAGATACCCAGCCCATATGAGACATTTTCCACATTGCAACCAGCGATGACACGCCCCTCGGCGGTGATCCCGGCAGCCCCCACCGGGTACTGCGAGTACGGCGCGTAGGCGCGTTCGATCATTGATTTTGCCTTGTCCCGCAACGTATTCCACTCGATTTCAGCAACCACGTGAATCTCCTGTCGCACGGCGTCACCGGCCGTTCATCTGGATTTCATCACCGCAAAGCTTGGGTAAGGCAAACCTAAGTCGTAATGTCTTGTCGCTCAGATCGGTTCGGGCAATTTACCACCGGAATGGGCATGGGTTTAGAGTCTCTTCCTATGGGTCCATGGTCGAGTCGGAGCATGCCGATTCGACGCGTCCATCGACGATGTTGGAGGCCACTTTCCCGATGAGCACCTCGACCGAAGTCGCACCCGACCCGGTGCGCAGACGATCTCTTTATCGCGGCGATCCCGGCATGTGGTCGTGGGTCCTGCACCGCATCACCGGCGTCACGATCTTCTTCTTCCTGTTCGTACACGTGCTGGACACCGCGGTCATCCGCGTCGACCCGAATCAGTACGACGCGATCATCGAGACCTACAAGACGCCGATCATCGGCCTCATGGAGATCGCCCTGGTCGCCTGCGTCCTGTTCCACGCCTTCAACGGTGTGCGCCTGATCCTCGTGGACTTCTGGTCCAAGGGACCCAAGTACCAGCGGCAGATGCTGTGGGTGGCCATGACCCTGTTCGTCATCGCCTTCGGGGCCGGCACGGTCCGCCTGCTGCAGATCCTGTTCAGCCACCTGTAGGAGACACCAGAGATGACCACCTCGGAAGCCACCGGTGTCGCCAAGACCCTCGGCACGCAACACGACCGTCCCGCGAGCCTGGACAACCCGCGCTCGCCCCGCAAGCCCAAGGGCGGCAACTTCGAGAAGAACGCATGGCTGTTCATGCGGTTCTCGGGTCTGCTGCTCGTCGTCCTGACGATCGGCCACATGTTCATCATGCTGGCCTGGGACGGCGGCGTGCACCGCATCGACGCCTCGTTCGTCGCCGCACGCTGGAGCTCACCCTTCTGGCAGATCTGGGACCTCACCATGCTGTGGCTGGCCCAGCTGCACGGCGGCAACGGTGTGCGCACCGTCATCGCCGACTACTCCCGCAAGGACTCGACCCGTTTCTGGCTGAACGTGCTGCTCGCCGTGTCGATGATCCTCGTCCTCACGATGGGCACCTACGCCCTCCTGACCTTCGACGTCAACAGCGTCGGCTAGAGGAGACCTAGAACATGCAGGAACATCGCTACGACGTCGTCATCGTGGGCGCCGGCGGCGCCGGAATGCGCGCGGCGATCGAAGCCGCACCTCGTGCCCGCACCGCGGTACTGACCAAGCTCTACCCGACCCGCAGCCACACCGGTGCGGCCCAGGGTGGCATGTGCGCGGCACTCGCCAACGTCGAGGAAGACAACTGGGAGTGGCACACCTTCGACACGGTCAAGGGTGGTGACTACCTCGCCGATCAGGACGCCGTCGAGATCATGGCCAAGGAGGCCATCGACGCGGTGCTCGATCTGGAGAAGATGGGCCTGCCCTTCAACCGGACCCCCGAGGGCAAGATCGACCAGCGGCGCTTCGGCGGTCACACCCGCGACCACGGCAAGTCCCCGGTCCGGCGTGCCTGTTACGCAGCCGACCGCACCGGTCACATGATCCTGCAGACGCTGTACCAGAACTGCGTCAAGCACGACGTCGAGTTCTTCAACGAGTTCTACGCCCTCGACATCTGCCTCACCGAGAACGAGAAGGGCGAGCAGGTCGCCACCGGCGTCGTCGCCTACGAGCTCGCGACCGGCGAGATCCACGTGTTCCACGCCAAGTCGATCGTCTTCGCCACCGGCGGCTCGGGCCGCATGTACAAGACGACGTCGAATGCGCACACGCTGACCGGTGACGGCATGGGCATCATCTTCCGCAAGGGGCTCCCCCTCGAGGACATGGAATTCCACCAGTTCCACCCGACGGGTCTGGCCGGCCTCGGCATCCTCATATCGGAGGCGGTCCGCGGTGAGGGCGGCATCCTGCGCAATGCCGACGGTGAGCGCTTCATGGAGCGCTACGCCCCCACCATCAAGGACCTCGCGCCGCGCGACATCGTCGCCCGATCGATGGTGCTCGAGGTGCTCGAGGGTCGCGGCGCCGGGCCGAACAAGGACTACGTCTACATCGACGTGACCCACCTCGGCGAGGACGTCCTCAACGAGAAGCTCCCCGACATCACCGAGTTCGCCCGCACCTACCTCGGCGTCGACCCGGTCACCGAGTACGTGCCGGTGTTCCCGACCTGCCACTACGTCATGGGCGGCATCCCGACGAACATCAACGGCCAGGTGCTGCGCAACAACGACGAGGTCGTCCACGGCCTGTACGCGGCCGGCGAGTGCGCGTGCGTGTCGGTCCACGGAGCAAACCGCCTGGGCACCAACTCACTGCTCGACATCAACGTCTTCGGACGCCGGGCGGGCATCGCCGCGGCGGACTACGCGAACTCGGCCGAGTTCGCCGAACTCCCCGAGACGCCCACCGAGATGGTCGATTCGTGGCTCGAACTGCTGCTCAGCGACCACGGCCACGAACGCGTCGCCGACATCCGTACCGAGCTGCAGGCCTCGATGGACGCCAACGCGTCGGTGTTCCGCACCGAGGAGACCCTCAAGCAGGCGCTGACCGACATCCACCGGTTCAAGGAGCGCTACGCGCACATCCGGGTCCACGACAAGGGCAAGCGCTTCAACAGCGATCTCCTCGAGGCCATCGAACTCGGCTTCCTGCTGGAGATGGCCGAGGTGACGGTGGCCGGAGCCCTGAACCGCAAGGAGTCCCGCGGCGGTCACGCACGCGAAGACTACCCGGATCGTGACGACGTCAACTACAAGCGGCACACCATGGCCTACAAAAAGGGCACCGATCTGCTGTCAGACATCGAGTTGGACTACAAGCCGGTCGTGGAAACCCGCTACGAGCCGATGGAGCGTAAGTACTGATGACATCTGTTCTGGACAAGCCCGCGCCGTCCTCCGACGAGCCGCCGTTGCCACCGGTGCCCGACGAGGCCACCATGGTGACGCTCAAGATCTTCCGTTTCAACCCGGAGAACCCCGACGCCCAGGGCTTCGAGAGCTTCCGCGTCCCGGCGCTGCCGACGGACCGTCTGCTCAACCTACTCCTGTATGTGAAGGGCTACCTCGACGGGACCCTCACGTTCCGTCGTAGTTGCGCCCACGGTGTGTGCGGGTCGGACGCGATGCGGATCAACGGCGTCAACCGTCTCGCCTGCAAGCTCCTGATGAAGGACATGCTCCCCAAGGACAAGTCCAAGGAGATCACCATCACCATCGAGCCGATCCGCGGCCTGCCGGTGGAGAAGGATCTCGTCGTCGACATGGAGCCGTTCTTCGACGCGTTCCGCGCGATCAAGCCGTTCCTGATCACCTCGGGCAACGAGCCGACCCGCGAGCGCATCCAGAGCCAGGCCGACCGCGCCCGCTTCGACGACACCACCAAGTGCATCCTGTGCGCCTGCTGTACGACGAGCTGTCCCGTGTTCTGGACCGAGGGTTCGTACTTCGGTCCGGCCGCGATCGTCAACGCGCATCGGTTCATCTTCGACAGCCGCGACGAGGGCGCCGTCGAGCGTCTCGACATCCTCAACGACGTCGACGGTGTGTGGCGCTGCCGCACGACCTTCAACTGCACCGACGCCTGCCCGCGCGGCATTCAGGTCACCCAGGCGATCTCGGAGGTCAAACGCGCGCTGATGTTCTCGCGCTGACCCAATCGAACTTCTCTCTGCAGCCCGTCGACGGCCCGCACCCTCAGGGGTGCGGGCCGTCGTCGTCGGGGTCGATCGAGGTGATGTGCGGGCCGAAGACGCCGGCGACGATCGCCGCCGCGCTCCGCGCCTCCTCCTCGGGTTCGGCGGGCCAGAGCAGCATGCCCAGAACCGAGCGGATCACGAACCGTGCGCCCACCACGTCGTCGGGATCGACACCGATCAGATCCGCGGCCACCGCATGTACCGCCGGCGAGGACAGGACCGTCGGCGTCGCGTCGATCAGGTTCTCGGGCCGGAGGAACTGTCGAATGACCCGGTCGGCGCGTAGGGCTCGCAGGGTCTCGATGATCGCCGTCCGGGCACGCTCACGCCCCGTGAGGTCTGAGATCGAGGCCCGGATGGCATCGAGCACCGGCGCCGAGGTCGAGGCGAGCACGGACTCGATCAGCACGGCCCGTCCGCCGGCGTGGCGGTAGATCGTCGCCCTCGAGCAGTGCGCCCGGCGTCCGAGTTCGTTGAGATCGAACGCGTCGAGCCCGCGCCGGGCGATGAGTGCCGCCGCGTGCGCGATGAGGCGTTCGCGCGCGGCGTCTCGCCGTTCGCCGCCGACCAGCCAGTCCTCAGCCACCCATCCTCCGTTCTCATCATGAGACGAATCGCGTCTTGGTTGTGGCCGCTCTCTGCTGGTCACGACCATACGTTGAGACATCGATCCGAGGTGCTCAATCCTCCCGATCTCGACTTCCGGGAATCGCGTGCCACCGTGGCCGATGTCGCCGACGCTGGTGTCATGGACACCACCGAGGACCCCACCACGTTCTACTCGCGCCTGCACACCGACTCCCCGGTGCAACGGATCGGGGACTCACCGTTCTTCGCCGTCGGCTCCTGGGACCTCATCGCCGAGGCGGTCCGCCGGCCCGAGGACTTCTCGTCGAACCTGACCGCGACGATGGTGTGGCACGACGACGGCACGGTCTCGGAGTTCCCCGTCGCCGGTCTGGGCGATGCGATGCACGTACTCGCCACCGCCGACGGTGCCCGGCACCGGGACCATCGCAAGCTCGTCATGCCGTCGGTCGCGCCGGCTCGCATCCGTGAACTCGAGCCCGGCATCCGCCGACTCCTCGACGAGTCGTGGACCGCGAATCTGCACGACGGTCGGATCGACTGGGTGAGCGCTGTCGCGCAACGGATTCCGATGGCGGTCGCCTGTGAACTGCTCGGGCTGCCGCCCGACGACCGAGCCACCCTCACCCGGTGGGCGATCGCGACCAACGTCCTGATCGACGGCGTCATCACGCCGGAGCAGCTGACGACGGCGACCGCGGCGGTCGGCGAGCTGACGGCGTACCTGTCGGCGGCGTTGACCGGCGCCGGGAGCGGAGCGAGCGGGCCGAATGGCACCGGCGCCGGGAGCGGAGCGGATACCACGCTCTCGGAGGTGGCCGCGCGCGTCGCGGACGGCCGTCTCGACCACGCCTCCGCCGTGATGATCTTGTTCCAACTGGTCGCCGCGGGCGCCGAGTCCACCACGAGCCTGCTGAACAGTGTCGTCTGGCTCTTGGACCGTCACCCCGAGGTCGTCGAGCGACTGCGCCGGGACCCTGATCTCATCCCGGTGTTCGTGGAGGAGACCCTTCGACTCGAGACCCCTTTTCGTGGACACTTCCGGCACGTCGTCACCGACACCACGCTCGGCGACACACACCTGCCCGCCGGCTCGCATGTCTTCCTGATGTGGGGGGCGGCCAACCGCGACCCGGCCCATTTCGACGATCCCGCCGCGATCGACCTCGACCCGGCGGCCCGCAGGTCGCACCTCGCGTTCGGCAAGGGCCTGCACCTGTGTGTCGGGGCCGCGCTGGCGCGCCTGCAGGCGCGACTGGCGGTCGAGCATCTGCTGCGCGTCGCCACGACCTTCCGGATCGATCTGGGGCAGACGCAATGGGAGCCGGGGATTCTCGTGCGACGTTTCACCACGTTGCCGCTGACGGTCACCACCTGACGACGCATCCGACTATCCGAGGGAACCGATCAGCCGCTCGATGCGTCGAAGAGAGACCGAAGGCGACCGGCTGGTCGCCGTCGACCGGCGCTCGTCCACCGAAACGGAGTTTCCATGGCCCGCACCCTGCTGTTCCGGCTGCTGTTGACGTTCGCGGTGAGTGTGCTCGCGTGCCTCCTGATCTTTGCACCGGCTGCGGCAGCGCCCACCACCCAGACCCAACGGATCACGATCACGTTGACCTCCGACCGGCAGCACAACGGCGCGGCAGCCTGGACCGACGCGGACGGACGGTTGCGCACGCAGACCGATGTACCACTGACGCAACATGATTCGCACGGGAACTGGTCGGCGTCCCTGGTGTACACCCGACTCGCGGGCGATCTTCCGCTCGATGCCCTCTTCCAGTCCGGCGGGCGTCTCGCGCGGTGCGAGATCCGGGTCGACGGCAAGATGGTCGCCGACCACACCGCACACGGCCCCCGCCCCACGAGTTCGTGCCGCACGGGTTGATCCCGGCCGGTTCACTCCGGCACCGCGTCGACGAGAGGAATGGCCGCCGGAACCGTACGCTTGCCACGTCATGAGCACCAGAACAGAGCAGGCCGGGTCCTCGCCGCAGCGACCGCGGGTCCTGGAGATCCGGCACGCGGAATCCGAGCCGCCGGGCGCGTACGGTCCCGCGTTGGACGACACCGCCGAGACGACGACCCTGCGGATCTGGCGCGATTCCGCGTCGATCGACCTGACCGACTTCGACGCCATCGTCGTTCTCGGCGGCGCGATGGGAGTGGGTGACGCCGACCGCATCCCATGGATCGGCGACGAGCTCGACCTGCTCCGTCGAGCCAGTGACCGAGGTATGCCCATCTGGGGCGTCTGCCTGGGTGCGCAGATGCTGGCGGCGGCTCTGGGTGGGGAGGTGTACACCAGTGACACACCGGAACTCGGCGTGCACCGGGTGAGCCTCACCGATGCGGGGATGGCCGACCCGGTCTGGGGTGGTGCGGCCACGGCACCCACACCCCGCGAGATCGACACCGTGCAATGGCATTTCGACACCGTCGTCCTGCCACCCGGTGCGACCCTGCTCGCGTCGTCGGAATCCTGCGTCAATCAGCTGTTCCGCGTGGACAACTGCTATGGCGTGCAGTTCCATCTCGAGGCCGGCGGCGATCTCGTCACCGACTGGCTGTCACACCCGGATTCACGGTCCGCGGTCGCCGGGGTCCTGGGCGAATCCGCCACCGATCGTTTCCCCGGCGACGCGGCGGCGGCCGAGGGCATCACCGCGCCGATGGCGGATGCGGTGATGCGGCGGTGGTTGCGCGAGGTCGTCGGCCACGGGCGATCCCGCTGGTAACGTGCGGCCGATGACCTCGACGTGGACTCGTCGCACCGCGTGCGCGCTCGTCGCCGTGCTGACCTTCGGGGTCCTCGGCATGCTCGCGCGCACCGGCCCGGCGGTCGCCGTCCCGCTCCCGACCCCGCCGCCTGTGGTCACCACCCCGGTCACCGATCACTGTCCGCACAAGGTCGCGACGCCGCCCGCCGTCGACGAATCCGAGGTCGTCGCACCTGGATCGGCGACCCCTACTCCCCTCCCGGTTCCGACCCCGACCCTCGGAGGTGACGCGCTGGCCGGTTGCGGCGTCATCGCCGACCCGGCCGCCGGCCCTGTTCCGCCGCGCCTGACCTCGGCGGGCTGGCTGATCGCCGACCTCGAGTCCGGGCGGGTCATCGCCGCCAAGGACCCCCACGGCCGTTACCGGCCGGCGTCGACGATCAAGGTGCTGCTCGCACTCGTCGTCCTCGACGAACTCGACCTCGCCGCACACGTCGTGCCGACCGCCGAGGACTGGAGTACCGAGGGCGACTCCTGCGGCATGGGGCCCGGCGGCATCTACACCGTCCGTGACCTGCTCACGGGTCTCCTACTGGTCTCGGGTAACGACTGCGCCAATGCGCTGGCGCGTGAGCTCGGCGGCGTCGACGCCGCTCTCGAGAAGATGAACGATCGGGCGAAACTGCTGGGCGCGCACGACACGCGGGCCGCGAGCCCGTCCGGACTCGACGCTGCCGGGATGTCGTCGTCGCCCTATGACCTCGCGCTGTTCTTCCGGGCTGCTCTCGCCGAACCGACCTTCCGCGAGTTGATCGCGATGCGCACGTTCCGCTTCCCGGGGTATCCGCGGCGCCCGGACGTACCGGGTGACAAGGACCATCCGCCCTACGACATGTACAGCACCAACCGCCTTCTCATCGACGGGTACCCGGGGATCATCGGCGGTAAGACCGGCTACACCGACGACGCGCGCAAGACGTTCGTGGGCGCGGCCGAGCGGGACGGCCGGACGGTGATCATCGTGCAGATGTTCGGTCTGTCCGTCGACGGCGACCTGTACTGGGATCAGGCCGAAGCGATGTTCGACTACGGCTTCCGGACCGACCCCGCCATCTCGGTGGGCCGCCTCGTCTCACCGTCGGCCGACACACCCGTCGTGTCGTCGGCACCGTCACCGCCGCAGAGCGAGAATCGGGCCGCGGCAACGGGTTCCGATCAGGCGTCGTCGACCTCGGTCCAGATCCTCATCGGCCTCGTGGCCGCGTTGGTGGCGGTCGTCCTGCTGCTCCTCGGGCTGCGGCTGTCCGGTCGGCGCTGAGCCCCCACGAGCGACCCCGCTCCAACGGTCCCGTGCGTCACCGTCGCCGGAGGACGCCGACCAGAGCGGCTGCTGCCGCGCCCACTCCGGCAGCCGCCGCGAGTGCACCCGCCCGGGGCGTCGGGTTCACCTCCACGGTCGGCGAGATCACCACCGGCCGGTGGAGTGCGGCGTCGGGCTCTTCGACCACCTGGTAGCGGCTGTTGATCGGGTCGGTGGCACACCACGCGCTGGCGTACAGCACGATGCGCGAAGCCAGGTAGGCGAAGACGAAGACACCGAAGATCGGACCGAACGCAACTCCGGCCGGCGACCCGAGCACCGATTGAAGATACAGTCCGCCAAGCGATTTCATGAGTTCGAATGCGATCGCGGTGACCAGGCCGGCCTTCATGGCATGCGTCATCGGCAACGGCACCAGCGGCAGCCGCGCGAGTACGAAGGTGAAGAGCAGCCAGCTGGCGAACACGGATACGACGATGGCGACCGCCCGCACCACGATCGGCGCCCACGACGCGTCGTCGAGTCCAACCCAGGACAGCATCGTGGTGGTGAGTCCGCTGTTGCCGAGGGTGGTCAGGCCCATGGTCGCCGCGAAGGCCAGGCCCAGTAGAGCGAACGTGAGGAGATCCCACACCTTCGACAGCACCGGGTTGCGGTCGACGCGACCCCCGTACATCTCGGTGAAGGCCACCCGGACGCCGGAGATCCACCCGATCCCCGTGAAGGCGGCACCGATCAGACCGACGATCCCGACCGCTGCGCGTGAGGCGATCGCCGAGTCGATGACCTCACTGAGCTGCTCACCCATCTTGCCGGGCGCGGCCTCCACAACGGCCTTCTGCAGGTCCTCGAGCAGCTGGGGCTGGTTGGCGAGCACGAACGCCGCGATCGAGAACACCACCATGATGATGGGGACGAGCGCCAGGATGCCGTTGAAGCTGATGGCCGCGGCATACACATTCCCGCGCCGGTCGTTGTACCGTTCGACGGTCTGCACCAGATGCTCGACGGCCGGCCACTTCTCGCGCGCCGCAGCGAAGGCCGACTTGCCCTTCTCCACGGTCGACTTCCCTTTGTCCACAGCCGACTTCGCGGTGTCTGCCGGTGATTTCGCCGTGCCTGGCGCGGAGGTCATGCGTGCCTTCCTCGTCGGAGCGCGGGACAGGCGTCCCTGTCAACATCCCGTGCAGGCGTCCTGCGGGTCCGGTCTCACCGGCCAGGCGCCAGGAATCCCACCCTGTCATAGACCGATGCGAGCGTCTCGGAGGCGACGGCCCGGGCGCGAGCCGCGCCCCGGGCCAGGACCGCGTCGAGCTCGGCCGGGTCGGACAGGTACTCGTCGACCCGTCCGCGCAGCGGTGTCACGAACTCGGTGAGCACCTCTGCGGTGTCGACCTTCAGATCGCCGTATCCCTTGCCTTCGTATTTGGCGACCAGATCGTCGACACCCACGCCGGAGAGCGCCGACTGGATGGTCAGCAGGTTGGAGACGCCGGGCTTCTCGGCCGCATCGAAACGGATCTCCGAGCCGGTGTCGGTGACAGCGGAGCGGATCTTCTTCGCCGAACGCTTCGGATCGTCCAGGAGGTTGATCAGACCCTTGTCGGTCTCGGCGGACTTGCTCATCTTGGCGGTGGGGTTCTGCAGGTCGTAGATCTTCGCGAACTCCTCGACGATGTGCGCCTGGGGCACCTTCAGCACCTTGCCGAACCGGGAGTTGAATCGCTGCGCGAGATCGCGGGTCAGTTCGAGGTGCTGACGCTGGTCCTCCCCGACAGGCACTCGATCGACCTGGAACGCGAGGATGTCGGCGGCCATCAGGATCGGGTAGGTGAACAAGCCGACACCCGCCGCGTCCACGCCCTGTTTGGCCGACTTGTCCTTGAACTGCGTCATGCGGCTGGCCTCGCCGAAACCCGTGATGCAGGACAGGACCCAGGTCAGCTGAGCGATCTCGGGGATGTGGGACTGCACATAGATGGTCGAACGCTCGGGATCCACGCCGACGGCCAGCAGCTGGGCAACGCTCAGGCGGGTGCGTTCGGCGAGGACCTTCGGATCGAATGGCACCGTCAGGGCATGCATGTCGGGGATGAAGTAGAACGCCTCGAAGTCGTCCTGCAACGCCACCCACTGTCGGACCGCGCCGAGATAGTTTCCGAGGTGGAAGGAATCGCTGGTCGGCTGGATACCCGACAGCACACGCGGGCGGGTCGGCACCGCCTCGGCCGCCGGGGCTCCGTTGCGCTCTACGTCGCTGGTCATGACGCCCAGTTTGTCAGACCCGGTCACTCGTACCGCACGGTGACCGGGGCATGGTCGGACCAGCGGAGGTCGTACGCCGCGGCACGTTCGACCTCGGCCTTGTTCGCCCGGGCAGCCAGCGTCTTGTTGGCGAGCTGATAGTCGATGCGCCACCCGGAGTCGTTGTCGAAGGCCTTCCCGCGCCACGACCACCAGGAGTAGGGCCCGGCGTCGTCGGGGAACAGTTCGCGCACGACGTCACGCCAGCCCGACTCCAGCAGGTCGGCGACCCAGGCCCGCTCGTGCGGGAGGAAACCGGGGCTCTTGAGATTGCCCTTCCAGTTCTTGATGTCGGCCTCGGCGGGCGCGATGTTCCAGTCACCGCCGACGACGACATGGCGACGCCGGCGGACCAGCCGGCCGAGATGGGCACCGAACTCGTCCATGAAGCGGACCTTCTCGTCGTGCTTGGCGATGTCCTTCTCCGCCTCGGTGAGCGCGGCACCCTTGGGGAGATAGAGACTCGCCGCGGTCAGCGACCCCAGATCGGTGTCGACGTCGACCTCGAGGTAGCGGCCGAGGTCGTCGAACTCGGCGCTCCCGAACCCGACCCGCACCGCCGACGGCGCCTCGCGCGTCAGCACACCGACACCCGCGTGGCCCTTCACGACCGACTCGCACATCGTCAGATGCCACCCGTCGGCGAGGGCCGGGGCCAGCGCCTCGCGCGCGAGCTCCTCGTCGGCGCGGACCTCCTGCAGCAGGACCACATCCGGTCCCGACGCATCGAGCCATGGCAGGAAGCCGCGGTTGGCCTCCGACCGGTGTTTGACCGCTGCGCGGATTCCGTTGACGTTCACCGTGGAGATCGTGAGTGGCACGGGGCCACATCCTACTGACGGGATCCGACAACCCGTGCCCCGGCGATCGGCGACCCCAGAGAAAAATAAAGGTAAGGCAACCCTTGTGCGTACCACCCAAGGTATGTAAGCATTACCTAATCCAGGCATGAAGGTGAGTCCGAAGATGTTCGTTTGCATATGCCGCGCCGTGACGGTCGACGAGGTTCACGCACACTGCGACGCAGGTGCGTACACCGTCGATGCGATCAGCGACCGATGTGGCGCAGGCGAAGGCTGCGGAACCTGCCTGGACCAACTGCACGACATCCTGAGCGAAAGGGCGTCAACCGCGACGACCGCTGCATGACCTGACACAGGAAACCGACGAACCTCGCGCGAGACCGCGCGCGGGGGTTTTTGTCGTGTTACGGTTCGAACGGACATTCACGGCGAACCGGAGGCTCACCCATGCGTGGCGACGACGAGGTCATCGAACTGCTCAACGAACAGCTCACCAGTGAGCTCACGGCGATCAATCAGTACTTTCTGCACGCGAAGATGCAGCAGAGCTGGGGTCTGACCGAGATCGCGGCGAAGACCCGGGCCGAGTCGATCGAGGAGATGACGCACGCGGAGATCCTCACCGACCGAATCCTGTTCCTCGACGCGCTCCCCAACTACCAGCGCCTGCTGCCGCTGCGTATCGGGCAGTCGATTCGCGAGCAGTTCGAATCCGACATGGCGATCGAGGTGGAGGTCGTGGAGCGACTCCGGCCCGGCATCGCCCTGTGCCGGTCGAAAGGCGACGTCACGAGCGCGAATCTGCTCGAGCAGATCCTCGCCGACGAGGAAGAGCACATCGACTACCTCGAGACGCAACTCGAGCTGATCAACAAGCTCGGCGAACAGCTCTACCTGTCGAAGACGATCGCCACCCCGCCGACCAACGGCTGAGCACACCCACTCGACACCACGAGGGCCGACCGGGACTTCCCCGGTCGGCCCTCGTCGTCGTCGAGCCGGTCATGCTCCGGCTCAGGACCCGACGGGATGGTGTCGTGCCTGGCGCCGGGAGGCGGCGAGGGCCAGGACGGTGACCGCGATCCCTGCCACCGCCAGCAACACCCCGACGACCGACGGCGCGAGATAGCCGTAGCCTGCGCCGACCACGACACCACCGAGCAGGGCTCCGGCCGCGTTGGCGATGTTCAGGGCGGAGTGGTTCAACGCCGCGGCCAGCGTCTGCGCATCGGCGGCCACGTCCATCAGTCTGGTCTGCAGGGCAGGCAGCATCGTCGACCCGGTGAGCGCCACGAGGTATGTGAGAATCAATGCCGCCCAAGCATTCTGCGCCAGCGTCGCGAAGGCGCCGAGAGAGATGGCGCTGGCCGTGAGTCCACCGAGGATCGCCACCGACACACTGCGGTCGGCGACGTAACCGCCGACGAAGTTGCCGGTCACCATCCCCAATCCATAGAGCATGAGCGCGAATGGCACGACCGAGACCGACAGCCCGGTATCGGTGGTCAGCGCGGAGTTGAGATATGTGTAGAACGCGAACATCCCGCCAAACCCGACGGTTCCGATGACGAGGGTGAACCAGACCTGGGAACGACGCAACGCACCGAGTTCGGTGAGCGGGTCGGTGGTCGTCATCCCGGTGAGCGCGGGCAGCGCACGCATCAGCGCGATGACGGTGGCGACTCCGATGGCGACGACGATCGCGAACGCCGACCGCCAGCCGAACGTCTCCCCCAGCCAGGCGGCAGCCGGCACGCCGAACACATTGGCGACGGACAGCCCGAGCATCACCTGGCCCACGGCTTTGGCGCGATTCCGGGGACCCGCGAGATGCGCGGCGACCAGCGCCGCGACGCCGAAGTAGGCACCGTGCGGCAGGCCCGCCACGAATCTCGCCACCAGCAGCAGTCCGTAGTCCGGCGCGAGGACCGTGGCCAGGTTACCCACGGTGAACGCCACCATCAGTCCGATCAGCAGCGTGCGTCGCGACATCCTCGCCGTGAGCGCCGCGATCAGCGGAGCGCCCACCACCACACCCATCGCGTATGCCGAGATGACGTGTCCGGCAGTCGGTTCGGACACCCCCAGCGATCCGGCGATGTTGGGCAGCAGCCCCATCGCGACGAACTCTGTCGTGCCGATCCCGAAACCACCCAGCGCGAGGGCGAGAATCGTCCAGCGACGCACCCGCCGGGACACGCCGCCCGAGACGGTACCCCCGGGGTTGGCCTCCGGGGCGGTGGACCGATTCGTCAGCGAGACGTCGGCCGGGGCATCGGTGGTCGAAAGAGCGTCAGACACGGTTCATGCCAACCCTGGCCGGCCGGCACTGATTCCTCACCCGCCGGTGAGTTCATTCACAGGCCCATACCCGCGAGGTGGTCCCGGCGCCGGCCGGCGTCGAATCACGCAGTGGCTTCGAGCGGCGGGTCAGGCTCCGCCCTCGGACCCCGTGGCCTCGAGGTCACTGCGCTCCCCGCCGGCACCCTGCCCGGACGGCTCCGGCTCGTTCCCCGACGTCTCGCCCCCCGAGGTGTCATGTTCTGAGGTGTTGTCTCCTGAGGTGTCCTCCGCTGACGGATCGTCCACCGTCGGGTTGTCCGCCGACGGATCGGTGGCGGCCGGAACCTCGTCGGCGCGCGAGGGCGGAGCGGGCTCCTCTCCGGGCTCGTCGCTCCCGGAGGCGTCGGCGGGCGCACCGGACGGATCGGCGGCCGGGTCGACCGCCGGAGCCGGATCGGTCGGGCCGGGCTGCGCGGTCACCGGTGCAGCCGGGGCACCGGACCCGGTCGGCGAGCCGGCGCGAACCGGCTCGGCGGCGTCGTCGGTCGCGGTCGCGAGCCGTGCGAACGTGGACGATCGCAGGCTCGTCGTATCCGCCGCGAGGACCGTGACCGTGCCGGCCCGCGGTGTCACCGGCCCGACGATCGCGCCCGCCCAGTACCGCACGAAGTTCACCGGCAACCAGACGATGCTGCGGAGGCTCGCAGCCAGTGCGGTCGCACCGTCGACGAACCGCGCCGGCGACAGCGTGAGAATCCCCTGGAGGATGTCCTCGAAGACGAAGAGGTCCGGTAGGTAGGCGCCGTACCCGAGTTTCGGCAACGGCGGCAGCAGACCCTGCACGAGCCTGACCACCGGCTGCAGCTTCGCGAGTTCGATCCCGTACGGCAGCTCGATCGTCGGACGCCCGGACAGGAAGTCCCCAATGACGCCGCCGTACCCGGCATCGCGCGCCCAGTCCCGCACGAGTTCGGCGAACGCGGAATCCGCGGCGACCATACAGACCGCTGACTCCGGCTCGCATCGGACGCTCCGCCCGTCGTTCCAGGCGGGTGTGCGCGGGTCCCGATACATCTGGAACGGGTACAGGTTGTGCTTGGTGAAGTAGCCGAGGAGGCCGTCGATGGCGCCGATCGGGTCGTGGATCGGGTCCGGCAGATCACAGATGGGATCGCCGTCGATGCACACGGACACCACCCTGCCCTCGAGCTCCCCGAACCCGCCGTCGGTCTCGGACCCGCCTCGCGACCCCGCCATCGTCAGACCGGGGATGATCCCGATCAACGACAGCTCGATGCCGCGCCCCGTCTTGTCACCGGCTTGTCGAGGGTCGGCGTAGAGCTCGCCGGAGATCCCGTCCGAATCGATGGTGACGAGGACCGGAGCGCCGTTCTCGTCGAGCATGACCTCGCCGTTCTCGTCGGTCGCGACGACCTCGTCGACATTCCGGCCGTTGCCGATGGCTGCGAGGACGTCGCCGGCGACACGGGCGCCCTGTGAGTAGCCGGCGACCACGATGTCGGACTCGGCGCCGCATCGCTTCTGGTACCCCGCGATCGCCGACGCCGTCGCACTCCTGCCCTGGGCGGTGCTGTCGTCGTACCCCGCGGCACCCAATGGCCACAGTGTGGTCGGGTAATCGACGTAGATCACGTCTTTCGGCTCTGCGAGGTAAGCACTACCGGGGTCGTCGACGACGACCACCTCACCGTCGCGCACCGTCGGCATCTTCCCGGTGTAGCGCTGCTCGACCCCGACGAGATGGGCGCTCTCCGGGTCGTTGGTACCGGCGACGATGACCACCGCGCCCGACTCGCTGCACTCGGCAGCCGCCGCCGGGGCGGTACCCGACAGACTGAGAGCCGCCGCGACGGCGACGGCGGTGACGGCGGCGATCACGAGCGAGGTGCGTCGGGTTCGGAGGTGAGCGATCGCGGACATGGCGCTCCTGGGCGAACCCGGACCACCCGATCGGAACGTTCCGACGCAGCCGGGGCTGGTTCGACGCTAGATCCGCGATCGGGGAACCGACAGCACACTGAGGGCCGCTAACGACCGTGACCAGGCACTATTGATCTGACCACGCCTGATTTCACTCGGTCAAAGGACAGCACACTCCACCCTCGCGCCGGCCTTCTCAAGTGTTGGGCGCGGCCTGACCGGGACGGTTCTCAGGCCCTCACATCCGTGTTATATCCTTGTCGCCAGGTCATGAGTATCAGCGTCAAGCCCCGGCTGGCTGATCGGCAACCCTCCATCCGCGGTGGGGTGCTCCGGGTGATGACCGGGTTGCGGGATCGCGCTGACGATCCCCGGCAAGCGCGGGTCCGAAGGTCGGACCCCAACAGGGTCGAGTGGGCCCTGCCGACCGTAGAAAGTGATCAATCGCCATGTCTGATGCCCCTGACGGCACTCTCGCCGACGGCACCAATCCAGCGGACAACTGGAGCTTCGAGACCAAGCAGATCCACGCCGGACAGGCCGCCGACGCGGTGACGAACGCCCGGGCGCTGCCGATCTACCAGACGACGTCGTACGTCTTCAACGACACGCAGCACGCGGCGAACCTCTTCGGACTCGCCGAACCGGGCAACATCTACACCCGCATCATGAACCCGACACAGGATGCCGTCGAGCAGCGGATCGCCGCGCTCGAAGGCGGCGTCGCCGCATTGCTGGTGGCATCGGGTCAGGCCGCAGAGACCTACTCGATCCTCAACATCGTCGAGACCGGCGGTCACGTGGTGTCGAGTCCGCGGCTGTACGGCGGCACCTTCAACCTCTTCCACTACACGTTGCCCAAGCTCGGCGTCGAGGTGAGCTTCGTCGAGGATCCCGAGGATCCGGCGTCGTGGCAGGCCGCGGTCAAGGACAACACCCGTGCGTTCTTCGGTGAGTCGATCTCCAACCCCAACAACGAGATCCTGGACATCAAGGGCATCTCAGAGGTCGCGCACCGCAACGGCGTACCGCTCATCATCGACAACACCGTCGCCACCCCGTACCTGATCAACCCGCTCGCCCACGGCGCCGACATCGTCGTGCACTCGGCCACCAAGTACATCGGCGGACACGGCACCGCGATCGGCGGCGTGATCGTCGACGGCGGCACCTTCGACTGGCGGGTCCAGCGTGACGGGAAAGACCTGTTCCCCGGCTTCACCACCCCTGACCCGAGCTACCACGGTGCGGTCTTCGCCGACCTCGGCGCACCGGCGTACGCGCTCAAGGCGCGCGTCCAGTGGCTGCGCGACACCGGTGCGGCCATCTCGCCGTTCAACGCGTTCCTGCTCGCCCAGGGCCTGGAGACCCTGAGCCTGCGCATCGAGCGCCACGTCGCCAACGCACAGAAGGTCGCCGCGTTCCTGGAGAAGCACGACCAGGTCGAGTCCGTCGCCTACGCCGGCCTCGAGTCCTCGCCGTGGTTCAAGCGCGGTCAGGAGCTCGCCCCCAAGGGTCAGGGCGCGATCATCGGTTTCGAGATCACCGGCGGCGTCGACGCGGGCAAGAAGTTCGTGGACGCACTGAGCCTCCACAGCCACGTCGCCAACATCGGCGACGTGCGGTCGCTGGTCATCCATCCGGCCTCGACGACGCACAGCCAGCTGACCCCCGAGGAACAGCTCGCCGCCGGCGTGACCCCCGGACTGGTGCGCCTGGCCGTGGGCATCGAGGGAATCGACGACATCTTGGCCGATCTCGAACAGGGATTCGCGGCGGCCAAGTGAAACAGGTGAGGCAGCTTTGTCGGTGAGTATCGACCTGAACGCGACAGCGTCTGATCAGCCCGACTGGGAGTCACTCCCGGACGGGGAACTCGTCGGCATCCCCATCGGATCGCTGCCTCTCGACAGCGGAGCACGGATCGACGACGTCACCCTGGCGTTCCAGCGCTGGGGGACGTTGTCGCCCTCCCGCGACAACGTGATCCTCACGCTCCATGCGCTCACCGGCGACTCGCACGTCACCGGACCCGCCGATGCCGACCACGACTCGGCCGGGTGGTGGGACGGGCTGATCGGACCCGGTCAGGCGATCGACACCGACGAGTGGTGCGTCATCTCGGCCAACGTTCTCGGCGGATGCAAGGGATCCACGGGTCCGGCGTCCCTCGCCCCCGACGGCCGTCCGTGGGGATCACGCTTTCCGCAGATCACCGTGCTCGATCAGGTCCGCGCCGAGGTGGCATTGCTGGACCGACTCGGAATCCGCAGCGTCGGAGCGGTTCTCGGTGGCTCGATGGGTGGCGCCCGCGCGCTCGAATGGGCCATCGAATACCCCGACCGGGTGCGCAGCGCACTCGTCCTCGCCGTCGGTGCCCGCGCGACCGCCGACCAGATCGGTATCCAGTCCGCACAGATCGCCGCGATCAAGGCCGATCCGGACTGGTGCGGCGGCGACTACCACGGCACCGGACGAACTCCGTTGCAAGGCATGGGAATCGCCCGCCGAATCGCCCACCTCATGTATCGCAGCGAGCCCGAGCTCGACAGTCGATTCGCCAATGACGCCCAGGGCGACGAGAATCCCCTGACCGGCGGGCGTTACGCCGTGCAGAGCTACCTCGACCACCAGGCGTCGAAGCTGATGTCCCGCTTCGACCCGGCGAGCTATGTCGTCCTCACCGAGGTCCTCAACCACCATGATGTCGGTCGCGGTCGCGGCGGAGTCGCGAAGGCGCTCAACGAATGCACCGTTCCGGTGATCGTCGGGGGCATCGACTCCGATCGCCTCTACCCGATTCGGCTGCAGGTCGAACTCGCCGACGAGCTGGGCAACTGCGTCGGGGGTCTCCAGGTCGTCCATTCCGACACCGGCCACGACGGATTCCTGACCGAGTTCGACGCCATCAGCGATCTGCTCAAGCGCACGGTCGAGCTCGCACGTCGCGACGCCTGACCGCGCCTCCGACAGTTCGGCCGCTCTCGTCAGCGAGTCGGGGTCAGCCGGTGTGATCAGCGGCCTCGCAGGCGCGGTTCTGACAGGGCGGTTCGGTCAGCGCGGCGCGGGAACCGTCGGGACCGGACTGCTGGGCGGGGGCGGCGGCGGAACCTGCGACTCCCCTTCCGTGACAACGGTTTTCCCTGATTCGGGAGCGGCGGGGAGCTGAGTCGACCCCTGTGCGCGCGTGCTGCTCGGCCGCACCGAGCCACCGCGCGGAGGCGCCGGTGTCGACGTCGAGTACGTCGGCGGGGGTGGCGTGGGCGCCGCACTGGGCGGACGCAACCCCGGCGGCAACAGGTCCTGCGGTATCGTCGGCGTCGAGCCCGGCGGGAACGCCAGGTCCGGCCATGGGAACGGCGACAGCGTGCGGGTGCTGGTACCCGTCGAGGGTCGCGTCGGCGGCAACTCCGTGGTCGCCCATGCCGGCGGGTCGTTCGACCCGGTCTGCGGTAACGGTTGTTGTGTGGGAACAG
Organism: Gordonia sp. KTR9; assembly: GCF_000143885.2. NCBI lineage: Bacteria > Bacillati > Actinomycetota > Actinomycetes > Mycobacteriales > Gordoniaceae > Gordonia > Gordonia sp. KTR9. The sequence continues at coordinate 1,918,203 of NC_018581.1, read as the reverse complement.
GATCCACGACGGTCGGCTCGACGGGTTCGGCCGGGATACGGGTGATCGGCTGAGAGGTCGGCGTCGGGGTGACCGGCTCGGTGTCACTGGTCGCCGCGGCCGGCGGCACGCTGCTCACCGCGGGCTGCGGATCGACGGTCGGCCGATCGGCGAAGGACGAGCTCACCGCATAGATCGTCATCAGCGTGGCGGCGATGACGGCCCCGGCCACCGCGATGGGTGTCGCGGAAAGCCATTCACGTTGCGGTTTGCCGCCGATGAAGGCGAGACGTGCTGCGCCCGAGTAGCTCTCGAGGGCGAGCAGGGCCGCACCGGTGGCCACGACCAGCTCCGGAGCCGTCGGACTGACTACCTCCAGATCATGCTCCGACGCGATCGCGCGCACCGCGGGAAGATTGGCGAGTCCGCCGATGAACACCACGGCGTCCGGTTGCACGCCCCGCGACCGGGCGGCCGCGACGTACCGGGCGAACACTTCTCGCGCGTCACGGATCATCGGCTCGATCGCCTGCTCGACATGCGTGGCCGACAGCGACACGCGTTCGGTGTTCGCCGACACCGCGACCACGGACTCGGTGGCGGAACCGCCGTAGGCGAGCTCCTCCTTCGCGGTCCGGCAGGCGCTGCGCAGTTCACTGCGATCGGCACGTGTTCGGGTGGCCTCGCCGAGGGCCGGGTGGTCGGCGGTCAGCTGATTGACGATCGACCGGTCGAGATGACGCCCACTCAGGACCGTCGAGTGCTCGGGATTGCCGATCCTGCCCTCGCGGGGGTCGACGGTGTAGAGCGACATGCCGGTGTCGCCACAGTCGACGACGACGGCGGCCGAGAAGCGGTCGATCTCCCCGGTGTCGGCGAGGTAGGCGAGGACGGCCTCGTCCTCACCGACGAGACGGACCTGACGTCGCGGGCCACTGCCCCTCGAGCGCAACTGCCGACGCTGGCTGCCCGTGCGTGCGGCGACCCCGATCGGGCCCACCCTCGTCCCGGTCTCGCGGGCGGCGGTCAGCATCACGTCGACGCCTGCGTTCACGCGGCCGGCGGAGTCGAGACCGTCGGTGGGGTCGACGTCGATGACACGCGAGTCGATCACACTGCGACCGAGATCGTCACGTGTCAGGAGGACGTAATGGATCATGCCAGCACCTGCTGACACGCCCATGGACGTCACTTCACTCACGGTGTCGTCGGTTGGTGATGCAGTGATACAAACTCCAGCGGTCGGTGCGTCTGCGGCAGGGCAGCGGAAAAGTGCCTGGTTGAGCGAACGACCATCTGTCAGGTCACGCTCAGGTCTCTATTGTAATCAATCCGTGCCCAAAGAGTCGATCGACGCTGCCAGCCACAGCATCACGGCGCCGACTGTCGCCATCACCGTGACGTCGAACGGCTTGCCCCTGACCTGCAGCAACCCGGCCTGCGATGACGGGATGAAGGCGCGAAGCACGGCGCCGACGAGCAGTGCCGCCCCGAAGACGAAGGATCCGCGCCGCCAGCGGTCGAACATCACGAGCAGCGCTGCGGCCAGCACACCGGCCATCACCAGCAGATATGGGAGTTGGACGAGCACCGCCCGCAGACGCGTGCCGTCGGTGGAACCGTGTTTCCGGCCTCCTGGACGGGATCGGTCGGCACCGCGCGGCTCGGAGTGAGCGGACTCACTCTGGTGCTCGTCTCGGGTCACGCGCCGCTGCCGCTCCCGGAGGCGAGCATCTGCTCCGCGCGTTCGACGACGTTGACGAGCAGGAACGCACGGGTCAGCGGCCCCACCCCACCGGGATTCGGCGAAACGTGGCCCGCCACCTCCCAGACATCGGGATGCACGTCACCGACGAGACGACCCTCGTCGGTGCGGCTGACACCCACGTCGACCACCGCGGCACCCGGCTTGACCATGTCCGCGGTGATGAGATGCGGCACTCCCGCGGCCGCGATCACGATGTCGGCGCGCTCGATCTCGGAGGCCAGATCGGTGGTGCCGGTGTGGCACAGGGTGACCGTGGCGTTCTCGCTGCGGCGGGTCAGGAGCAGACCGATGGGCCTGCCGATGGTGACCCCGCGACCGACGACGGTCACCCGGGCGCCGGCCAGCGGGACGTCGTAGCGACGCAGCAGATGGATGACACCGCGGGGGGTGCAGGGCAGGGTCGACTCCTTTCCCAGCACCAGTCGCCCGAGGTTGATCGGGTGGAGGCCGTCGGCATCCTTGAGCGGGTCGATCCGCTCGAGGGCGGCGTTCTCGTCGAGCTGCCGCGGCAGCGGCAACTGCACGATGTAGCCGGTGCAGGCGGGATCCGCGTTGAGTTCGTCGATCGCGGAGTTGAGCTGTTCGGTGGTGGCATCGGCCGGGAGATCCTTGCGGATCGAGGCGACACCGATGCGGGCGCAGTCGGCGTGCTTGCCCTTGACGTAGGAGTGCGAGCCCGGATCGTCGCCGACCAGAACGGTCCCCAGACCAGGGGTGACACCCGCCAGCCGGAGCTTCTCCACCCGCTCGGCCAGATCGGCGAAGATCTCGTCGCGCGTGGTCTTCCCATCGAGTCGTATCGCGGTCACGCCCGACATTCTTCCACTCGTCCCCGCGGTTTCCGACATCGGCGGATGGACCCGCCGTTCACCGCCGCCCGCGATCGACGTTTCGCCGCCCTCGGGCGGCCGACCACTAGTGTCGGAGTGGTGACCGTGGTGCCCGTCGACATCGATCTCGCCCGCGCGGCGATCACTCCCCATCTCCGTCGTACGCCGACGCTGCGCACGGTAATCGACACCGTCGACGGCCCGCTCGAGGTGGTCCTCAAACTCGAGTACACGCAGCTCGGCGGGTGCTTCAAACCGCGCGGCAGTCTGTGGGCGACCCTGCACGCGCGCGATCAGGGTGTCCTGACCGACGCCGGTGTCCTCGTCGCCTCCGGCGGCAATGCCGCGATCGGTGCCACGGTCGCCGCGCGGATCGTCGGTGTGCCGGTGACCGTGGTGATCCCCGAGACGGCACCACCGGTCAAGATCGACGCGCTGCGCGCCGCGGGTGCGCGGATCCATCTCATCGGACAGCGCTATCAGGAAGCCGCCGACGCGGCCGAGGAACTCGCGGAGCAGACCGGCGCGCTCGCGCTGCACGCCTACGATCTCCCCGACGTCGTCGCCGGCGCCGGAACGATCGGTCTCGAGATCATCGACGACGTACCCGGTCCGCTCACGACGGTCGTCTGTGTCGGCGGCGGCGGACTGCTGGCCGGCCTGACCGCGACGCTGCGCCCGGGCGACCGCCTCGTCGGCGTCGAACCGCTCGGTGCGTCGAGTCTGCATCAGGCACTCGCCGCGGGGACTCCCGTTCCCGTCGAACTCGAGAGCGTGGCCGCCGACTCCCTCGGCGCGACCCGGGTCGGGGATCTGTGCTGGGACGCCGTCGCCGGGAACCCGGCCGTCGACAGCGTGCTGGTCACCGACGACCAGATCATCGCGGCACGGCGGATGCTCTGGGATTCCCACCGCATCCTCGTCGAACACGGCACCGCCACCGCGGTCGCCGGCGTGGTCTCGGGACGGATTCGACCGCAACCCGATTCGACGCTGTGCATCGTGCTGTGCGGGGCCAACACCACGTTGGCGGTGTGAGGAACACGGTCGGGCGAGATCTGCTCCGCATGGCACCGACTACGCTGGCACCATCATGTTCCGAATCATGTTCTACCAGCCGTGCATCCCGCCGAACACGGGCAATGCGATCCGGCTGGCCGCCAACACCGGGTGCGAACTCCACCTCATCGAACCGCTCGGTTTCTCGATGTCCGACGCGCAGGTCAAACGCGCGGGACTCGACTACCACGAGATGGCCAACGTCACGGTGCATCCCAACCTGGTGACCGCCTGGACGACGCTGAAGCCGGAGCGGGTCTTCGCGTTCACCGCCCACGCCGAACGCTTCCACACCGACGTCGACTATCAGCCCGGCGACGTGTTGCTGTTCGGCCCCGAACCGACCGGACTGCCGGCGGAGGTCCTCGACGAACCCGAGGTGACCGACCGGGTGCGCATCCCCATGCTCGCCGGTCGTCGTTCGCACAACCTCGCCAACGCCGCGAGCATCGTCGTCTACGAGGCGTGGCGACAGCACGGCTTCGCCGGTGCTGTCTGACTTGTCAGCCGACGCGGTAGCGCTTCGTGCGTGCCGTGGCGCCGCCGATGAGCGCGACCTTGCTCTTCGGAACCCCGAGGTGGGCGGCGAGCAGTTCGGAGACGGCCCTGTTCGCCCTGCCCTCCGTGGCGGGCTCACGGACGTAGATGGTGATCGCGCCGTCGGGACCCGTCTCGACCAACGGGCCCTTGCTGCTCTTCGGTTTGACGGTCACCACGACCTGTTGCGGCATCGGTTCTTTCCTTGATTCGTCTCGAACACCCCGGCGCATTCCCCGGTCGGGGATCACTGCCAGTCCCTGGATCTGCTCCCCACCCGAAGATCCATGCGCTGCAGACGATCTGCGACGACGGTCACAGCACCTTCGGCGTTCTGCACCCGTCCGCGGACCAGCAGTGCGGGTGCCGTCTGGGCCAGTACACGGTACCGCGCCCACAAGCCGACCGAACACACCACGTTGACCATCCCGGTCTCGTCCTCGAGGTTGATGAACGTCACCCCGGACGCGGTGGCCGGTCGTTGGCGATGGGTCACCGCCCCGCCGATCAGCACCCGCGAACCGTCGGGCACCGACAGGAGCCGGTCGGCGGCCAGAACGCCCATCGCGTCGAGCCGGGGACGCAGGAACTGTGTCGGGTACGACGTGGGCGTGATCCCGGTGGCCCACGCGTCGGTGGCCGCGAGCTCGACGTCGGAGAGCCCCGGGAGCGTGGGCGTCGCCTGCGCCGACTCCAGGGCGAGCTGGTCGTCGCGCACCGTCGCCGCGGCGCCCGCCTCCCACAGGGCCTGACGCCGGCTGAGACCGAATCCGTCGAAGGCGCCGGCGCCGGCGAGTCCCTCGAGTTCCTTGGTCGTCAGCCGGGCGCGGCGGGAGAGATCGGTGATGTCGAGATACGGTCCCTCGGCCCGTCGTTCGACGATGCGCTCCGCCGTCTCCGTTCCGACCCCGCGCACCCCGTCGAGACCCAGCCGGACGTCGAGCCCCTCGTTCTCCAGGGTGGCGTGCGCGAGCGAAGCGTTGATGTCGGGACGATGGACCGCGACACCGTGCCGCCGGGCATCGGCGACCAAGGTCTGCGGTGAGTAGAACCCCATCGGCTGAGCCCGTAGCAACGCGGCGCAGAATGCCGCGGGATGGTGCAGCTTGAACCACGACGAGTAGAACACCAGTGACGCGAAGCTCTGCGAATGGCTCTCCGGGAAACCGAAATTGGCGAACGCCGCCATCTTCTCGAAGATGCGGTCGGCGGTGTCCCCGGTGATGCCGTGCAGGTTCTCCATGCCTTCGTAGAAGCGCTGCCGCAGGCGTTCCATCTTCTCCGGCGACCGTTTGGAACCCATCGCCCGGCGCAACTGATCGGCCTCGGAGGCGTCGAATCCGGCCACGTCGACGGCCAGCTGCATCAGCTGCTCCTGGAACAGCGGCACACCCAGGGTGCGCTCGAGCGCCTTGCTCATCGACGGGTGCTCGACCGTCACCGCCTCCTCCCCGTTGCGCCGCTTGATGAACGGATGCACCGAGCCGCCCTGGATGGGGCCGGGCCGGATCAGGGCCACCTCGACGACGAGGTCGTAGAAGCAGCGCGGCTTGAGCCGCGGAAGTGTGGCCATCTGCGCGCGTGACTCCACCTGGAACACGCCGACCGAGTCTGCGCGACAGAGCATCTCATACACGGCCGGTTCGCCGAGGTCCAGGGTGGCGAGGTCGACGTCGATCCCCTTGTGTTCGGCGACCAGGTCGATCGCGTAGTGCAGCGCGGAGAGCATGCCGAGTCCCAGCATGTCGAACTTGACCAGGCCGATGGCGGCGCAGTCGTCCTTGTCCCACTGCAGCACGCTGCGGTTCTCCATCCGCGCCCACTCCGTGGGGCAGACATCGGCGATCGGCCGGTCGCAGATCACCATACCGCCGGAGTGGATACCCAGATGCCTTGGCATACCGAGGATCTCACCGGCCAGCTCGGCGACGTCGGACGGTGCCGTGTCGGGCATCTTGGCCCAGGCGTCCTGCTGGCCGGGCGCGTACCCGAGCGCCCGGGCCATGTCCCGGATCGCCGACTTCCCGCGGTAGGTGATCACATTGGCGACCTGCGCGCTGCGGTCCCGGCCGTAGTGGCGGTAGACGTACTGGATGGCCTCCTCGCGACGATCGGATTCGATGTCGACGTCGATGTCGGGCGGACCGTCGCGTTCCGGGGCCAGGAACCGTTCGAAGAGCAGGGTGTTGGCGACCGGGTCGACATTGGTGATGCCGAGGGCGTAGCAGACGGCCGAGTTGGCCGCACTCCCCCGGCCCTGACACAGGATGTCGTTGGCCTTGCAGAAGTCGACGATGTCTGCGACCACGAGGAAGTAGCCGGGAAAGGTGAGCGCCTCGATGATGGCTAGTTCGTGCTCGATCTGCCGATAGGCCTGGGGATGTTCGGCCGGGGTGCCGTACCGCCGGCGTGCCCGGGTCATGGTGAGTTCGCGCAGCCAGCTCGCCTCGGTGTGACCGTCGGGAACGTCGAAGGGCGGCAACTGCGGCGCGATGAGGCCCAGATGGAATGCACAGTCCGCGGCGATGCCCACCGCGTTGTCGATGGCGTCGGGATGCGCGGGCAACAACCGGGCCATCTCGTCGCCGCTGCGCAGGTGCGCTCCGGCAACCCCCGGCATCCACCCGGAGATGGTGTCGATGTCGGTGCGGGCCCGAACGGCGGCCATGGCCATCGCCAGGCGTCGGCGCCGGGGCGCGGCGAAGTGCGCGCCGGTGGTGGCCACGGCCGGCACGCCCGCTCCGGCGGCGAGGCCGGCGAGCACCGCGTTGCGTTCGTCGTCGTCGGCCATGCCCTGCGCGGTCAGCTCGACGACGACGTTGTCGTGGCCGTAGGTCTCGATCAGTTCCCGCAGCGCCTGCTCGGCGGCCGGGACGCCGCCGCGATCGAGGGCGCGACGGAGTGCGCCCTTCCGGCAACCGGTGAGGATGAGCCAGTGTCCGTCGCCGGCACCGGCCAGGGCCTCGCGGTCATAGCGGAGCAATCCCTTCTCCCCGGCGACCATGTGCGCGTCGGCGATGGTCCGGGACAGGCGCCTATAACCCTCCCCGTCTCGGGCGAGAACCAGCAGGTGCTCTCCCGGCGGATCGTTCTGACCCGTCCGCGCGACGTCGGGCTCCAGTGACAGCTCGGCACCGAAGACCGTCGGCATCCCGAACTCGCGGGCCGCCTCGGCGAAGCGCACGATGCCGTAGAACCCGTCGTGATCGGTGACGGCCAGGGCGCGGAGCCCGAGTCGTTGCGCCTCCTCGACCAGTTCTTCGGGCATCGACGCACCGTCGAGGAAGCTGTACGAACTGTGCGCGTGGAGTTCGGCATAGGGCACCGCCGAGGAGCCACGGGAGATGTCTTCGGCCTGATAGGCCCCGCGCTTGCGCGACCAGGCCGGGCTGTCGCCGCCGTCGCCGGGGAACGGCGCCCATTCACTGAGGTCGGGGCCGAATTCGGTGCCGGGCCGGTCGGTGCTGCCGGGCGCTCGACCTGCGAGCACCCGCTCCATCTCCGACCACGTCGGTGGTCCTTGATCCCAGCCCACACCCCGAGCTTATCGAACATCCGTTCGATGGGCACCCGCGGCCGGTGGATCGGCCTCAGCCGGCGGACTTCGGGCGCTCGGCGAGCCCGAGACGCAGGTGTTCGCTGTGGTAGACGGCCTCGTCGAGCAGTTGGGCGACATGGCTGTCATAGAGGCTGTAACTGATCGACCGCCCGGAACGAGTGCCGGTGACCAGCCCGAGATTGCGCAGCAGCCGGAGCTGATGGGACACCGCGGACTGCTCCATGCCGACGGCGTCGGCGAGATCGGTGACCGAGCGCGGACCGGACCGCAGCTCGGTGAGGATGAGCAACCGGCTCGGGGTCGCCAGCGCCTGCAGCGTGGTGGCGACATGCACGGCCGATTCCGGATCGAGCCGCGCAGCCGGCCGCATCCCCTCGTCGATGCCGTGTCCCATGCAGCGAGATGCTACCGGTTCACCATCACATGAAAACCTCTTCATATGAACTGTTACTGTCGGGGCTGACGGTCCGCAACACGACGGGAGACATGATGGACACGGCGGAGGCGACCGGCGCGACGGACAGGGCGGCGCGTGACACCGTCCCGAGACCGGGAGGCGAACGCGGGATCACCGCCCCGCGATCGATCTTCCGGACCGGGCTCCGACTACCCGAGGTGCGCTGGGCGGGCATCGCGCTGGCACTGTTCCTCGCCGGATGGCTGCTTCAGCTCTGCGAGGCACCCGAATGGGCCTGGTGGACCGCGTATCTCGTGTGCTACCTGAGCGGCGGATGGGAACCGACCCGGTCCGGCCTGCAGGAACTGCGGCAACGACGACTCGACGTCGACCTGCTCATGATCGTCGCCGCCATCGCCGCCGCGTCGATCGGGCAGGTCTTCGACGGCGCGCTGCTGATCGTGATCTTCGCGACCTCGGGCGCGCTGGAGGTCGTCGTCACCCAGCGCACCGCGGACTCGGTGACCGCCCTCCTCGGCCTGGCTCCCGAACGGGCGACCCGGTACCACGACGACGGTTCCACCGTCGAGATCGACTGCCGCGATCTCGAAGTGGGACAACGCATCCTCGTCCGACCCGGCGAGCGGATCGGTGCCGACGGAGTGGTCCTCCGGGGGCGCAGCGAGGTCGACCAGCAGGCCGTGACCGGCGAGTCGATCCCCGTCGTGCGCGACGCGGGTGACGACGTGCTGTCCGGCACCGTCAACGGCACCGGCGCGCTGATCGTCGAAGTCGCCCGCCCGGCGTCGGAGTCGGTGATCGCCCGGATCGCGACACTCGTCGCCGAGGCCTCCGAGACGAAGGCCCCGACCCAGCTCTTCCTCGAAAAGGTCGAGCAGGCGTACTCCGTCACCGTCGTGGTCGCCACGCTTCTGGTATTGGGCGTTCCGATGGTGTTGTTCGACAACACCTTCGACGAGGCGCTGCTTCGAGCCATCGTGTTCATGATCGTGGCCTCACCCTGCGCCGTCGTCCTGTCGACGATGCCGCCGCTGCTGGCGTCGATCGCCAACGCCGGTCGTCACGGCGTGCTGGTCAAGTCCGCCGCGGTGATGGAGTCCGTCGGACGGACCAATGTCGTCGCCTTCGACAAGACCGGCACCCTGACCGAGGGACGCCCGCAGGTCGTCGACGTGACAGCACTCGACGGACGCGAGCCGTCGGAGGTGCTGGCGCTCGCCGCGGCCGTCGAACACCCCAGCGAACACCCGCTGGGACGCGCGATCGTGGCGGCCGCGATCGACCGTGGGCTGGACATCGAGACGGTCGAGGACTTCCGGGCACTTCCCGGCCGCGGCGTGACCGGTGCCGTGCGCGGTCACCGGATCACCGTCGAGCGCGCCGTCGCCGACTCGACCGGAACCGTGGTGGGCGTGCTCGTCGACGGATCGGAGGTCGGCCGGATCGAACTCGTCGACCGTCTTCGGGACGACGCCGCCGAAGCAGTGCGGCTGATCGGCGACGTGACCTCCGGGCCGGTCCTGCTGCTGACCGGCGACCGCCCGTCCGTCGCGGCGGATGTGGCAGACCGGACCGGAATCGAGGCGGTACACGCCGACCTCCTGCCCGAGGACAAGGTCCGAATAGTCGGCGAGACCGGCGGCCACGTTCTCGTGGTCGGCGACGGCATCAACGACGCACCGGCCCTCACGGCGGCCGGCACCGGCGTCGCCATGGGTCGTCGGGGCGCGGACCTCGCGGTCCAGACGGCCGACGCGATCATCGTGCGCGACGACCTCACCGCGGTCGCCGCGCTGATCCGGCTGTCCCGGCTCGCTCGCCGCTACGTGATCGCGAACCTCTGCATCGCGGGCACCATGATCATCACCCTCGTGACCTGGGATCTCGTCGGAACCCTTCCCCTCCCGCTGGCCGTCGCCGGCCACGAGGGTTCCACCGTGCTCGTCGCACTCAACGGCGCGCGCCTGCTCCGGCGGTCGGCGTGGTCGGGCGCACAGTCGACGTGATCGGGCGCACAGTCGACGTGTTTGGACGCACGGTCGACGGAGGCGCGGTCATTGCCTTCGCCGCAAGTTAGTGTCACTCTGAGTACCAGACAAATCCGCAACCCTGCGGGCGCGGACAGCCGGCGGGTCATCGGCCCGCCCATCTGATGGGATCTCTCACATGACGAGCTACTTCATCACCGGGGGCAGCGGGTTCATCGGGCGACGCGTTCTCGAACGTCTCTTGACCGTCACTCCCGACGCCACGGTCCACGCGCTGGTACGCGAGTCGTCGCTGGCGGCCTTCGTCGCCATGCTCGACGACCTGGACGCCGGCGACCGGGTGACCCCCGTGGTCGGAGACCTGACCGCGCCGGGACTCGGCATCGCACCGGACGCCGTACCCGCGATCGACCATGCCATCCACCTCGCCGCCATCTACGACATGGCCGCCGACGCGGAGTCACAGCGCGCCGCCAACGTCGTCGGGACCTCGCGCGCCGCCGACTTCGCGATCGCGCACGACGCGCTGTTCCACCACGTCTCGTCGATCGCGGTGGCCGGCGACCACCGCGGTCGCTTCACCGAGATGGACTTCGAAGTCGGACAAGGGTTCCCGACCCCCTACCACCGCACCAAGTTCGAGGCCGAACGCGTCGTCCGCGAACGCGAGGGACTCCGCTGGCGCGTCTACCGGCCGTCGGTCGTGGTCGGCGACTCCAGAACCGGGGAGATGGACAAGATCGACGGCCCGTACTACTTCTTCGGTCATCTCGGGATGCTCGGCCGGTTGCCCTCGATGCTGCGGCTGCCGATGCCCGACCTGGGCACGCTCAACATCGTGCCCGTCGACTACGTCGCCGCCGCGATGGTCGCCCTCATCGGCGTCAATCCCACACGCAGCGGGCTGGTGTTCCATCTCAGCGACCCGAAGTCGCTCACCACCACCGAGATGTACAACGCCCTCGCACCGGCATTCGACGCCCCCAAGGGCTTCGATGCCATCCCGCGCTCCGCGGTCGAACCCGTGATGGCGTTGTCCGGCATGGGGATCGCGCGTGTCGGACGCAACCTCGTCGCCGCTCAGCAGGGCATTCCCGGGGCACTGCTCGACGCGGTGACGCTGCCGGTCGACTTCCGCGCCGACACCACCGTCGCGGTCCTGCACGACCTCGGCATCACGATCCCCGACTTCACCGAATACGCCCCGCGGCTGTGGACCTACTGGTCACGGCATCTCGACCGGGCGCGCAACCGTCGCACCGATCCGCGCGGCCCCCTGGTCGGCAAGAACATCCTCATCACCGGTGGGTCGAGCGGCATCGGCAAGGCCACCGCCCGGATGTGTGTCGCCCGCGGGGCCAACGTCATCATCGTCGCCCGCAATGCCGCGGAACTCGATTCGGCGACAGAGGAATTGAACTCGACGACGAGCAAGAAGGGAATTCCGCCAGGCCAGGTGACCTCGTACCAGTGCGACATCACCGACGAGGAATCGGTCAACGCGCTCGTCAAGACCGTCCTGGCCGCACACGGCCATGTGGACGTGCTGGTCAACAACGCCGGCCGGTCGATCCGCCGCGCCACGCTCAATTCCGTGGACCGGTCACATGACTACCACCGGGTGATGGCGGTCAACTACTTCGGCGCGGTCAACCTCGTCCTCGGACTGTTGCCGCACATGGTCGCCAGGCAGGCGGGCCACGTGGTGAACGTGACCTCGGTCGCGGTGCAGTCACGGGGGCCGCGATTCGGGGCGTACGCGGCGTCGAAGGCCGCCCTCGAGGCCTTCAGCGACGTGACCGGCACCGAGACGGTCTCCGACCACGTCACTTTCTCCAATGTTCGTCTGCCCCTGGTGAAGACGCGGATGATCGCACCCACCGAGGCCTACGACAACCAACCCGGCGCCTGGAACGTCGACCGCGCCGCGGCGCGCGTCCTGCACGCCATCGTCGACCGGCCCAAACGGGTCGACTCGCTCGTCGGGCTGGTCGCCGAGATCGGGCATCGGATCACGCCCGGACTGACCACCCGCATCCTGCACCAGGAGTATCTCGTGTTCGGCGAATCGGCGGCAGCCCTCGGTCGTTCGGACCACGGCGCCGACAGGCGCGACACGTGATCGACACCCCTTATCTCGAGGTCGACGTCGATCGCATGACGCGTAACCTCGCGTCGCTCGCCGATCGTGCGCGATCGACCGGCGTCGAGGTGCGCCCGCACGCCAAGACCCACAAGAGCGCCGAGATCGCCCGCATGCAGATCGATGTCGGCGCCGTGGGCCTGGCGGTGGCGACCATCGGCGAGGCCGAGGCCTTCGCCGACGCCGCCGAGATCACCTCGTGCACCGACATCTTCATCGCCTACCCCGTCTGGCCGACCCCGGCGAAGGCCGCCCGGTTGCGTGCTCTGGCGGCCCGGGTGTCGCTGCGGGTGGGTGTCGAGTCGGTCGAGGGCGCCCGGCATCTCGGGGCTCTGCTCGATGGGCGGCGGATCGAGGCTCTCGTCGAGGTCGACTCCGGGCAGCACCGCACCGGGGTGACGCCCGGGGGTGCCGGCGAGGTCGCGGCCGCAGGAACGGCAGCCGGACTCGACGTCGTCGGCGTGTTCACCTTCCCCGGCCACGGCTACGGCCTCGGCGACACCCGACGGCGTGCCGCGGAGCAGGAGGTGGCGGCGCTTCGCGCGGCCGCGGAGAGTCTCCGGGAGCACGGGATCGATCCGCGCGTACGCAGCGGCGGGTCCACGCCCACCATCGAATTCGTCGGCGACCCGGCTCACGCGGGCGTGCTCACCGAGGTCCGTCCGGGCGTGTACCCCCTCAACGACGCCCAGCAGGTCGAGATCGGCGCCTGCGGATTCGACGACGTCGCGCTGACCGCGGTCGCGACCGTGGTACGCAGCGAGCCCGGACGAATCGTCGTCGATGCCGGCAGCAAGATCCTCGGCGCCGACCGAGCTACCTGGGCCACCGGGCACGGACGGCTCCTCGACCACCCCGACGCCCGTGTCGTGCAGTTGTCCGAACACCATGCCGTCGTCGACTTCCCGGCGGACTCGACGCCGGTCCCGCGGTTGGGCGACGTGGTCCGGGTGGTACCGAACCATGTCTGCACCGCGGTCAACCTCGTCGACGAACTGGTGGCGATCGACGGATCGGACAGCCGGTGGCCGGTCATCGCGCGGGGACGCAACAGCTGAGTCAGACGGGTCGGATTCCTTGCCGGACCAGGAATTTGCGTGCCCGTCCGAACTTGCGGTCGGTGGAGAACGCGTACCAGCGCTGACTCACACCCGCTTCGTGGACGACGTCCCGGAACCTGCGGAACGCGCCGCGTCCCTCGATCGCGCGCTCCAGACGGTTTCGCAGGTCGGGATCGGTGGTGCGCGTGGCGAAATCGGCCATGTCCCGCCAGCTGTCGCGCGAACCGATGCAGTCGAAGCGCAGCCAGCGGTCCGGGTCCTCCTCGACGTCGATCTCCTCATCGAGCACGCCCGGGTCGAGCATCTCGTCGTTGTACACGAAGCCGGTGCTCAGGTCGATGAGTCCGCCGGTTGACCGGTTCGGATCACCCTCCATCTCGTCGCTGAGCATCTCGAGATCCACCGCGATCGGCCGTCCCGGCGCGGGTTCTCCGCGCAGGATCGCGAGTAGTTCCTCGGCGAGTTCGGCGTCGCCGGACTCTCCCCGTCGGTTGAGTTGTTCGACGATCGACACGGCCACCGGTTCGGCTCGCTCGCGGCGCTTCTGCAGTGCCATCGACACCCCGGGGCCGACCTGCTGGAGTGCGTCGTGCAGATCGCATCCGATGACGGCATCCAGGAAACGATCGGCATCTGCGGATCTGATCGCCCCGCGCACCTCGCCCAGATCGAGTTCGCGTATCTCTTTCTGCGCGGGCCACTGGCCGACGAGCATCGGATGGGGAACGGTGGGGCGTGGTGGCGTCGCGTCGTCATCATCGGCCGTCCGTCGACCGTACTGATCCGGGATGTCGCCCCAGCCGAAGTACGCGAGGGGCGCCTTCGGTCGGACGCCCAATACCTCCTCCGGGTCGACCTTCAGATCCCCCACGACGCACCGGTGTGTCCACTCGTCGCCGAGGTCGAAGGTGTACTGGAACTCGGCACCCGGCTCGACGAACCGGGAGACCTTGGCCGTGGCGATGTCCACGGGCTCGGAGATCGGGCCGCCGATACCACCGGCCAGGTCGGCACCGAGCGCAGCGTCGGCGACCACCCTGCCGTCGTCCAGAGTGAAAAGTGACAGATGGGAACGATCCCATCTAGCGAACGCGTCATCGACGGCGGTCGCCAGATCCTTGAAGGTGTGCGACGGTCCGACCGCGAAAACCCTTCCGGGCCAGGGCCACAACTCAATACCACGACCACCGAGCAGTTCCACGGTCACCGACAACCACGTGCGCGCCATGCGTCGAGACTGGCATCTTCGAGGCAAAGACGCACGCTTTTGTCCTCGGGCGTTTCTTCCCGAAGGCCACTCCGCGAGACGTAGTCACTCATAGACCCCCTCGACGATCCATTCTCCGGCGCGGTAGCACAGCAACAGGGCTCGTGAATCGTCGAGCAGCACCTGCGCCCGGGCGATCAGTCCCGTCTCGCCGGCTCCGGCCGACACCGGCGCGCCGGCGGGGCGGTCGGCGCTCCCGACCGGCCACGGCCCGGCCCACCAGTACAGACCCCAGCTCGATCGGCGGCCCCGGGACGATGCCAGCGCCACGGTCACCGGCTCGGCGGTGAACGCCCCGCGCTCGGTCACCTTCACCGGTTGTCCTGTGGCGTCGAGCACGTGGATCGCGGTTTCCACCAGCACCGTCGGGCTGGGTTGCGGCAGACGCCCGGGCCACGGCGCCAGCGGATCCCGGCGAGGAGCCGGCTCGTCGCCCAGGGAGACCATCGTGATCCGTTCGGCGGGACCGCGACCACCGCTCAGCACGGGAATGCGGACCGCGTCCCCGCCCAGCAACCCCTGTATCCGCACCAGTGAACGCCGGGCGCGCTCCTCCACGTCGGGCTCACCCGCCGACCCGCCACGGGCGAGATCGTCGGTGAGCTGGTAGTGCAGGGCACCGGCCTCGACGACCTCGACCGGCTCGAGGCGCAACCGGACGATCGGCGAGTCGGGCCGGGTGTCCCGGGCCCTTCTCCCCTGCGCTTTGCCTCCGTAGGGGGCTTCGACTCGGCTCCTCGCTGCGCTCGGTGCCGGCTCAACCCGCGGGGTAGGCCGCGCCGCGCCGGTCAGCCACCCCTCCAGTTGCCATCGGATGCGGTCCGCGGTCGTCTCCGGCGTCAGCGGCTGGGCACAGCGCCAGGTTCGCGAATGCTGTTGTCCGCGTTCGGTGGTCGCGATGATGGTGAGTCGTGTACAGGCCACTGCGGCATCACGCAGGCGTCGGTGCAGCGCGTCGGCGAGGGTACGGCCGATGAACGCCGCGACGTCGATGCGGTCGACCGGAGGGTCGCAGGTGTGGTCGACGTCGAGTTCGGCAGGCACACCGCGGGACGACGGGACGCGCCCCGGCAACGCGTTGGCGAGCCGATGCGCGACGACCGCATCCCTGGCGAACCGAGTGGCGACATCGGTGACGGACATGTCGGCGAAGGCCCCGATCGTGCCGATCCCCAGTCGGCGCAGCAACTCGACGAGATCGGCGCGGGACGGATCGCTCATGCTGGGTTCGACGGCGAGATCGGCGACGGGCCGGCCGGCGAGGTACTCCCGGTCGCCGCCGGGCTCCACCTGATGTCCGTGCCGGGCGGCGAGGACGGCGGTGAAGATCTCGTCGGCGATGCCGACCTGCGACTCGATGCCACATGCCGACACCACGTCGACGAGCTCCTCCGCGAGGGACTCCATCCCCCCGAAATAACGGGCCGCACGGTCGCCGGCGATCACCAGGAGACCTGGCCGGAGCACTTCGAGAGCGGGTATCACCTCGGCGACCGCGGCGACCACCGGTTCGAACAACCGTCCGTCCCGGTTCTCGTCGGCGGTGACCACGGTCATCTCCGTACACGCCGCCTGCGCCTGACGCTTGCGCATCCCGCGACGGACACCGGCCGCCCGGGCCGACGCCGAACAGGCCACCACCCGATTCGCCGACAGCACCGCCACCGGATGCAGTGGGGGTAGATCCGCCTCGGCCGATGCCGCCATCGCCGGCCAGTCCGGGCACCAGAGCGCGAGGATACGCCGGGACCCCGGCTCCCCGGGGGGCATCAGTTCGCCACCGCGAGCACCGGTGAGGCACTCGCCGCCGCGACCATCTCGACCGTGCGATCGGGGCCGTGCCCCACCGCCCGGAGCTCGACCTCGGTGCTCTCGGATCGCCGGCCGCGGCCGGACACCGTGACCTGCAACCGCATCCCGCCGATGCGGCCGTAGCCACTGCGTGCGGAATCGAGACCGGCTGCGCGGGAAGCGGACCGGCCGGGCAGGTGTGGACTGTGCCGGTAGGTGAGGACACGGGCTTCGACGGCCAGCTGCGCACCCGGCCAGGTGCCACCGGTCACCAGCAGCACCGACGACTGCTTGCGCACGCGGCCCATGACCACCCGCGCACGCGACGGGGCCACCGTCTCGCCCCGCGGGCGTGTCCCCTCCCCGTCGCTTGCAAGGTCCAGGATCACCAGGTCCATACCGTCGAGCAGAACCGCCGCCACCTCGACCGGATCGGGGCCGGGCTCGGGGATGGTGGCGATACGGGATAGGTCGGCACCCATCTCCGCCGCCGACAACAGACTCAACCGTGGCAACCCGACGATCCCCACCTGCCCACCCGCACGGGTCACCGCTGCGATCATCGCGACCAGCACCGAGCGGGCACCGTCGAGCCGGACGACCGTACCGCGAGGAATCCCGTTGTGCGGCAGCACCTCCGACAGCGATTCCGGCATGGGGAGTACGCCCACCGCCTGATCGCGGACCTCGACCACCCGCTGGTCGGGCCGGCCGGACATGGCCGCCATCCGCCGGCGCAACCCCGCCAGCTCGTCCGCCCTGCCACGGGTCGCGACATCGGTCACGGCAACACCAGCTGACACATCCATTTTCCGGACACCCTCCAGTCGACATGAGGTACTCGAGCGAGCCGGGAAGGTGCGCGCATCAGGGTTCTCGAACTGTCCTCCGAAGTGATCCCGAGGGTCACCCTCGGCCGCAGATCGTTCGAACACAGTTTCGATGATTCGAGAGTAGAACCAACCACCGACAAGCGTCAAACGAAGACGAGATCCGTTGTACGACAGAGCATGTGCGATCCCACGTCGAATCGACGCAGATCAGCGCGGTGCCGGTTCAGAACGGCAGTGATCAGAACAGGGTGAGTGCGTGCTGCAACTCGGGCTCGGCGACCGTCGCCGGCGCGTCCCGGCCCGACTGCCGGAGACCACCGGACCCCGCCAGGCCGTGCCGGTGCACGAGAGGTTTCATCCGGTCACGCAGCCACGACGAATACTCGGGGGTGACGTAGGCACCACGTCCGTACAAACCCCGGTAGCGGCGGATGAGCGCCGGATGTTCCTCGGCCAGCCATTCGAGGAACCACGGCTTGGTCGAGGATCGCAGGTGCATCGGGAACGCGGTCACACCCGAGGCGCCCGCCTCGGCGAGGGCCTCGAGCAACGAATCGAGGTGCGAGGTCGAGTCGGTGAGGTAGGGGATGACGGGGGCCACCATCACATGCGGCGCGATGCCGGCATCGGCCAGATCCCGGATCAGCGCGAGCCGCGCCTGCGGCGAAGGTGTCCCCGGCTCGATCTTCTTCTGCAGATCCGGATCGAGGATCGCCAGCGAGATCCCGACGCTGACCGACACCTCGCCCGCGGCCTGGCGCAACAGCGGCAGATCACGACGGATCAACGTGCCCTTGGTGAGGATCGAGAACGGCGTCCGGGACTCGGCGAGCGCGGAGATCACCCCCGGCATGAGCCGATAACGCCCCTCGGCGCGCTGGTAGGGATCGGTGTTGGTCCCCAGCGCCACCGTCTCCCGGGTCCACGACCGGCGTTTGAGCTCCTTGCGCAACACCGCCGCGACGTTGAGCTTCACCACCACCTGGGTGTCGAAGTCGTTGCCCGCGTCGAGGTCCAGGTACTCGTGCGTCGGCCGGGCGAAACAGTAGCGGCAGGCATGCGTACACCCGCGAAAGGTGTTGACCGTGAACTGGAACGGGAGCTGCGAGGCCTCCGGGATGCGATTGAGCGCACTCTTGGCCAGCACCTCGTGGAAGGTGATGCCCTCGAAGTCGGGCGTACGCACCGACCGCACCAGGCCCGAGCGGCTCAACCCGGGAAGCGACCCGTCGTCGACCCCCACCGCCTGATCGGACCATCGCATGGAGCGAGTCGAACATACGTACGAGACGGCTGTCAAGTGCGGTGCCCGCCCCGATGGACTCGCCGCTATCATCGCCCTATGTCGACCACCGCCGGACACCGTCATGCACCAGGTCCCCAGTACCTGGTGGCCGGCCGATACCGCCTGAAGTCGCGGATCGGCGGGGGCGGCATGGGAACCGTGTGGCTCGCACGCGACCAGCTCCTCGACCGCGACGTCGCCGTCAAGCAGGTCGTCTCCACCGAGGGTCTCACCGAGGAATCCGCGGACAACGTGCGTCAGCGGGCGATGCGAGAGGGACGCATCGCCGCGAAGCTCTCCCATCGCAATGCGATCGCCATGCACGATGTCGCGCTCGACCGGGGTGAGCCCTGGCTGGTCATGGAATACCTACCCTCGCGCAGCGTCGCCCAGATCCTCCATGCCACACAGACTCTCACGCCTGCCGAAGCCGCCCAGATCGGCGCTCAGGTGGCCGATGCGATGGTCGAGGCCCACGCCGCGGGGATCGTGCACCGCGACATCAAGCCGGGCAACATCCTGATCGCCGAGGGCGGCCGCCACACGGGACTGGTCAAGATCACCGACTTCGGGATCTCGCGGGCGAAGGACGATGTCACGCTCACCCAGACCGGCGTGATCACCGGGACACCGGCATATTTCGCCCCCGAGGTCGCGCGCGGAGCCGATCCGCAGGAGGCGTCGGACGTGTACTCGCTGGGTGCGACCATCTACACGATGGTCGAGGGTCAGCCGCCGTTCGGTGTCGACGACAATTCGATCGCCCTGCTGCACAAGGTCGCGCGTGCCCGCATCACTCCCATGAAGAACGCCGCCGAACTCGAGCCGGTCCTGCTGCGACTTCTCGAACCCAGTCCCACCAAACGCCCCACGATGAGTCAGGCACGAGACCTGCTCACCTCGTTCGCGGCCGGCTCACGCGGCACCCGCGACCAGGTCCTGACCGGCCTCATCACCCGACCGGGGACGGGAACGCCGGTGTGGTCGCAGCGGACCAACCGGTCCTCGACGACCGGTACACACCGCCCCGCCGCAGCCACCCTGCCGCCGTACGCCCCGACGATGTCCGCCGATCGCGGCTCCCGCGACCTCCCGCGCACTCGTCAGGGCATGTCCCCGACTCTCATGTCGACGCCGCAACCACACTCGTCCACATCGAGACCACCTGTCGGACAGTCACAACCGTTTGATCGGCGACAGCCATCGTACAATCCGCCCCCGCAGCCGCCGGGCACGTCGAGCACCGCACTCGCGGTATCGATCTTCGTCTTCTTCGCGGTACTCGCGGTCGTCGTCGTCCTCGCCATCGCGCTGTTGCGCTGAGGTGCGAGAGCGGTGGCCCGTCAACCGATGTGACGGGTGGCCGCCCACCGCGTGAGCGCGTTGCGGTTGGACTGCTGGGTCTTGCGCAGGACATTCGACGCATGTGTCTCGACAGTCTTGATCGAGATGAACAGCTCCTCGGCGATCTCGCGATAGGTGTATCCGCGCGCGAGCAGACGCAACACCTCGAGCTCTCGCCTGGTCAGCGAGTCGAGTTCGGGGTCGAGGGGCGGTTCGGGGGCCGACGACTTCCCGGTGAACGAGTCGAGGACGAAACCCGCGAGCCGCGGACTGAACACCGCGTCGCCGTCGGCGACCCGCCGGACCGCGTCGGCTAGTTCAGGCCCGGCGATCGTCTTGGTCACGTAACCCCGGGCGCCGGCACGGATCGTCGCGATGACGTCCTCGGCGGCGTCGGACACACTCAACGCGAGGAACACCGGCGGTGTCGAACCGGGCCGTGTCGAACCGGGCCGTGTCGAACCCGGTGCGGCCGAAGCTGGTAAGGCCGAAGCTGTTGTGGCCGAAGCTGTTGTGGCCGAGGCGATCCGATCGAGCACACCGCGCAGCACCGCCACCCCGCCGCCCGCCGGCATGTGCACGTCGAGCAGGACCACGTCCGGAGCCGTCGAGACGATCCCGTCGATCGCCTCGGGCACCGCACCCGCCTCGCCGACGACGCGCAGACCCGGCTCGTCGGCCAGTTCGGCACGGACCCCGGAGCGGAAGACCGCATGGTCGTCGACCAGGTAGACGGTCACGGGACCGGAGGGGTCGGGACTCGTCGAACTCGCTGTCATCGTGCCTTCCTGTTGTCGGTCGGGGCCACTGCCTGCATGGTCATCTCGGTCGTGCGCTCGGCGTGTTCCGATTTCTCCGCGTCCGGTCGATCCTCGATCGAACCGCCGTCACCGCGCGGCATCATGAGACCGACGTTGGTTCCGCGTTCGGGACTCGAGGTGATCCGCACGTGTCCGCCCATGCGTTCCACACGCGCGCGGATCGAGCGCGAGATGCCCTGGCGGTCGTCGTCGACGATCTCGGGGTCGAAGCCGACCCCGCGGTCGCGCACATACACCTCCACCTCGTCGTCGGTGATCTCGCCGTACACGTCCACCGTGCGCTCGCCGGAGTGCTTGGCGGCGTTGACCAACGCTTCACGGGTCGCGCCGACGAGGGCCGCCCAGCGTCTGGCGTCCCGGGTGTTGGTGGGGCGCAGATCGCCGACGGTGATGATCTCCACCTCGATTCCGTAGGCGTCCTCGACCTCGGCTCCCACACTGCGCAGCGCTGCCGCGAGGGAACCTCGTTCGGTCGCCGGGTCGCCGAACAGCCACGCCCGCAGTTCGCGTTCCTGGCTCCGGGCCAGCCGCGCCACCTCCTCGGGCCGGCCGGCCTTCTTCTGTATCAGCGCCAGGGTCTGCAGGACCGAGTCGTGGAGATGCGACGCGATCTCCTCACGCTCGGCGTTCCGGATCCGGGCGGCGCGCTCCTCGTCGAGGGTGCGCAGCAACCGCATCCACAGCGGCACGGTCAGCAGGACGACGCCGATGAGCGTCGCCCCGACCGCGAGGATCGTGGAGTTGAGTCCGCCGAAGCTGCGGTCCCCCGCCACCACCACGACGACCAGTCCCCCGACAACGAGCGCGACCCCACCGATCAGCCGGGTCCAGGTGAGCGCCGGGGTGCGCGGTGCCCGAGGGGACGTGTCGAACTCGCGCCACACCAGGCTGGCACCGAGCGCGATGAAGACGAACGGGACCAGGTATTCCGCCGGGGTCCCCGACGCCGCGAAGCCCACCACGGCCATCGCCACCAGCCCGATCATCGCGAGGCCGAGGGATTGCCGGCGTTCACCCCGCGCCGGCGAGGCGGTGTCATCGCCCTGCGGGCAGAAGAACCAGAGCAGTCCGTAGGCGGCGACCCCGGCACCGGCCAGCGCGGCCAGGACCACGAAGACGATCCGCACGCGGAACACCTCGACCCCGAGATGATCGGCGATTCCACCGGCGACACCGGCGACCACGCGGCCGCCGTCCCGGCGCACCAGCCTGGGGACCGGCTCGACCTCCATTCGATTCACTCCTCGATCGTCCCATGCGTTCGGCTCCGCGACATCGGGGTCAACCCCGGTTCATGGGTCTCGATCTCAGGGTGTGTCGCTTCACCACCCCCACGAACCGGGTTCTTCCGGGGGACAATTCAGGGGATCACCCGATGTGTCCGGGGGCGTGCGAGCGGCACGATGATCGTCATGGACACGAAGCAGTTCCAGCAGCAGCTCCAGGGCTTGTGGTCGACCCGCCCGTACCGGCGCGACGATCGGACGATCGCCGGCGTGTGCACCGGCATAGCCGCTCGCTACCGCGTCGACCCGACCCTGGTGAAGGTCGCATTCGTGGTGGCGGCGTTCTTCGGCGGCAGCGGACTCATCCTCTATCTCGCGGCCTGGGTCGCGTTCCCGGGCGCCGGTCGCGCTCGCGCCGACGCGCTCCGCGCATATTCCTCTCGCGCCGGCCACACCGCGTCGCACAACTCGATGCACGGACTGGGCAACCCGCAGGTCATCGTGCTGGCCGTCCTCGCGATCGTCATCGTCACCTCCATCGGGCCCAACCGCACCTGGGGGTCGGGCGGACTCGTCGGCGCGATCCTGATGCTCGGCGGCTGGTTCCTGCTGTACCTGCGGACCCCGACCCCACCGGTCGGCACCAGCATCGACACGGCGGCGGTCACCGACATCGTCGTCCCGCCACCGGCGGCCGGCCAGTTCGAGCGGTGGGTGCCGCGAGCCATGACCAACCCGACCGGCGGTGGGTCCGTCACCGCGCCCGGTCTCCAGACATCAGGAGCGCCCATGACGGGAACACCGACCACATCCCCGACCACCGGGGACTCGTCCGCCGAACACCCGGCCACAGCAGCGCCACGGGTCGACCTCGAGAAGAGCGCAGCACTCGACGCGACCCCGCCGGCGTGGGATCCGCTGGGGGCGGCACGGTTCGCCTGGGACCTGCCCGAGCCGACCACCCCGGCCGACCCCGCCGTCCGCAGGCGCCGGCGCTCACCTCTCACCCTGATCGTGATCGGTCTCGCGATCATCGTGGGCGCCGTCGGCGCGGGCCTGCACCAGATGGGCGTCGACTGGTTCACCGTGCCGCACATCCTGTCGCTCTCCCTCGCCGTCGTCGGCGCGGGACTCCTGGTCGCGGCGTTCATCCGGCGCCGAACCGGCGAGCACAGCACCGGCCTCGTGCCGATCGCGGTCACCCTCGGGGCAGCCGTCGTCGTCACCACCGTGATCTCGGGTGTGAACGGCCTGTCCAGTCCCCTACCGCCCGGCGGAGCCGGCGACCGCGAGTGGAAACCATTGAGCGAGAAAGACATCGAGGCCGAGTACACACTCGGCGTGGGTGAGATGACCCTGGATCTGCGCGAGGTGGACCTCACCGCCGACCGCACGGTGCGACTCGAGACCGGTGTCGGGACGATCAAGGTCCACGTCCCGGACACGATGAACGTACGCGCCGACTGCCAGACCGGCATCGGTGACTACACCTGCCCCACCGGACTCGACGGCGGGCGTGACGGCACCGACGGCCCGGTCCTGCAGATCGATGCCCGCACCGGGATGGGAGAGGTTCAGGTCCTGCGATGAACACCCACGACGACGCCTACGGCGCGGACAACCCGGCGGCCGCCGACACCGCTGATCACCAGGGATGCGTGTCCACTCATCGCGCGCCGGGTCTGGGGCTCTTGGGAATCGCCGCCCTCGCGGTGGCCGGATGGGGACTCGCCGACGGGCCGGCACTACCCGATGCCGCCGACCTCGGGTGGGTCGCGGTCGGGATCGGCCTGCTCGTCGGGATCGTGCTGATCGTGTCGGGGACGCGATCTCGAGGCTGACCTCGACTCGCCGCCGGACTCGAGGCGGGCAGTCAGAAAAGCGGCCGGTGGCAGATGCCACCGGCCGCTCTCGTTCGGGTCATTCCCACTCGATGGTGCCCGGCGGTTTGCTCGTCACGTCCAGGACCACGCGATTGACCTCGGCCACCTCGTTGGTGATGCGGGTCGAGATGATCTCCAGCACCTCGTAGGGCACACGGGTCCAATCGGCCGTCATCGCGTCCTCGCTCGACACCGGGCGCAGGACGATCGGGTGACCGTAGGTCCGGCCGTCGCCCTGGACGCCCACGCTGCGCACGTCGGCGAGCAGCACCACCGGGCACTGCCAGATCTGGGAGTCGAGTCCGGCGGCGGTGAGTTCCTCGCGTGCGATCAGATCGGCCTTGCGCAACGTCTCCAGACGGTCGCCGGTGACCTCGCCGACGATCCGGATCGCCAGGCCGGGCCCGGGGAACGGCTGACGCGCGACGATCTCCTCGGGGAGTCCCAGTTCGCGACCGACCGCGCGCACCTCGTCCTTGAAGAGCAGCCGCAGCGGTTCGACCAGGCTGAACTCGAGGTCATCGGGCAGACCGCCGACGTTGTGATGGCTCTTGATGTTCGCGGTTCCGCTCCCGCCGCCGGACTCGACGACGTCGGGATAGAGCGTTCCCTGCACCAGGAACTCGACCTTCTCCCCCGCCTCGGCCTCCTCGCCGAGGACCTCGCTGACCGCACCCTCGAACGACCGGATGAACTCCCGGCCGATGATCTTGCGCTTGGTCTCGGGGTCGCTCACGCCGGACAGCTCACGCAGGAACGTGTCCGCGGCGTCGACGGTCACGAGTTTGGCGCCGGTAGCGCCCACGAAGTCGTGCTGCACCTGCTCGCGCTCACCCGCACGCAGCAACCCGTGATCGACGAAGACGCATGTCAGCCGGTCGCCGATGGCCCGTTGCACGAGCGCCGCCGCGACCGCGGAGTCCACACCGCCGGAGAGCCCGCAGATGGCCCGTCCGTCACCGATCTGATCGGCGACCGCGTCGATCAGGGCATCGGCGATGTTGGCGGCGGTCCAGGTGGCCTCGAGGCCGGCGATCTCGTAGAGGAAGCGCGTGAGAATCTGCTGGCCGTGCGGCGTGTGCAGCACCTCGGGGTGGTACTGCACACCGGCCATGCGGCGCTTCAGGTTCTCGAAGGACGCCACCGGCGCGCCGGGGGTCGATCCGGTGACGGTGAATCCCTCGGGCGCGCTCTGGACGGCGTCGTTGTGGCTCATCCACACCGGCTGGGTTTCCGAGAGACCCTGATGGAGCACGCCTTCGCCGTTGGCCGTCAGCGTCGTGCGACCGAACTCGCGTCCGCCGGTGTTGGCGACCTCGCCGCCCAGCGTGTCCGCCATCGCCTGGAACCCGTAGCAGATGCCGAACACCGGGACGTCGAGGTCGAAGAGGGCGGGATCGAGGTCGGGTGCGTCCTCGGCGTACACCGACGACGGACCGCCCGACAGGATGATCGCGACCGGGTCCTTCTCCTGGATCTTCTCGATCGGGACGTCGTGGGAGATCACCTCGGAGTAGATGCGCGCCTCGCGCACCCGGCGGGCGATCAGCTGCGCGTACTGCGCCCCGAAGTCGACGACGAGCACCGGCCGCGGGCCCTCGAGGAAATCCTCGGCAGAGGACGAGTTCGCAGAAGAAGTGTCTGTCACCGGGCCGAGTCTAGTGGGCGTGCCGGGGTCCGTACCTGGTCACCCCGCCCGGCGGGTGCGGACCCGCGATGCCCGCGTGAAATACTCCGGAATCGACATGACTGCATCGCCGAAATCCCCCAACCGCTGGTCGCTGAGCATCGGCGACCTCACCCAGGCCGCCGTGTTCGCCGCACTGATCGCCGCGCTCGGTCTGCCGGGAACCATCAACATCGGCACCAGCGGTGTGCCCATCACCCTCCAATCGCTCGGGGTCATCCTCGCCGGCGCCGTCCTGGGCCCGAAGAAGGGCACGCTGGCCGTGATCATCTTCATGGTCCTCGCGATCGCCGGGCTCCCGATCCTGTCCGGCGGGCGCAACGGTCTGACCGCGCTGTCGTCCCCGACCGCCGGATACTTCATCGGGTTCCTGCCTGCGGTGATCGTCATCGGCGTGCTGACCGCGATCATGGTTTCGACAGGCTCAACCGGCGGAAAGGCGGGCTCCGGCAAGTACCGCGTGCTGTGGGGCATCGGCATCAACGCGCTCGGCGGCATCGTCGTGCTGTACGCGTGCGGGGTCCTCGGCCTGCTCATCCGCACCGACCTGACCGTGTGGGCGGCGATCACCACCAACGGCCCGTTCATCCCCGGCGACATCGCCAAGGTCGTCATCGCAGCCCTGGTCGCCGCGCAGGTCCACCGCGGCCGCCCCGGTCTCATCGAACCCCTGCGCCCGCGCCGCGCCGGCTCTGTGGCCGGTTGACCGTCCCGCCCCGCCGGCGATGATCGAGTTCACCGACGTCTCCCACGCCTACGGCGACCGCGTCGTCCTGCGCGAGGTCTCACTGACGTTGGCGGAGAGGCGGATCGGCATCGTCGGCGCCAACGGGAGCGGCAAGTCGACGCTGGCGCGGATGATCAACGCCCTCGTCATCCCGGACTCCGGGACCGTCACCGTCGACGGGCTCACCGTCGCGAAGAACAAGCGCGAGATCCGGCGCCGGGTGGGGTTCATCTTCTCCGACCCCGACCGTCAGATCATCATGCCGACCGTCCGCGAGGACATCGAACTGTCGCTCCGCCGAACCGATCTCGGCAAGGTCGCACGCGCCGACCGGGCCCTCGAGGTACTCGCGCGCTTCGGACTCGGCGACCACGCCGACCATCCCGCGCAGCGGCTGTCGGGCGGACAGAAGCAACTCCTCGCCCTGGCCTCGATCTTCGTGACCGACCCCGCGATCATCGTCGCCGACGAGCCCACCACCCTGCTCGACCTGCGCAACACCCGCATGCTCACCGACGTGTTCGCGACACTCGACGAGCAACTAGTCGTCGTCAGTCACGACCTCGACATCCTGGCCGATTTCGACCGCGTCATCGTCGTCGACGAGGGACGTGTCGTCGCCGACGACGAACCCCGACCCGCGCTCGCCGCCTACCGCGAGATGATGTCGTGAACGTCCTCGGCGTCTACCGCCCAGGCACCACCGTGCTGCACCGCCTGCCGGCGGGCGTCAAGTTCGTCGCGATGGGCGTGCTGATCCTGGTGCTGTCACTGACGGTCCGCTCGCTGACCGCGCTCGGCATCGCCACGGTCGGAGTCGCGTGCGTCTACGCGCTGGGAGGCATCGGACCCCGCGAGGCCTGGCGTCAGTTGCGACCGCTGCTGTGGCTGCTGCTGTTCATCTTCGCCTTCCAGGTCGTCTTCACCGACTGGCGACGGGCGGTGGTCGTCTGCGGCGTGCTCGCACTGTCGGTCGCGCTCGCGGCGGTCGTCTCGCTGACCACCCGCACCACCGACATGCTCGACACGATCGTCCGCGCGCTCGGTCCCCTCGCCCGTCTCGGGGTGCGCGTCGACCTCATCGCCCTCGCACTGGCGTTGACCATCCGGGCGATCCCGCTGATGGTCGAGGTGGTGCGGGAGGTCGACGAAGCGCGCAAGGCGCGCGGGCTGCGGCCGGGTCCGCGCATCCTCGTCGCCCCGGTCGTACTCGCCGCGCTGCGTACCGCCGACGGCTTCGCCGACACGCTGACCGCGCGCGGACTGGACTGACGCGACCCGGGATTTCGTAGTCACAGTGCGCGCTATTTGCGCACTGTTGCTACGAGATCCGCTGGGCGGTGACCGGTGTGAGCGGGATGATCGGCAACCGCAGAGCGCCCGGTGCGTCGGCTGGGACCACCGGCGACGTCGGCGTGATCGGCTCGATGCGGCGGTACGGCTCGCCCTGCGCCGGACGACGATCCTGTTCACCCTTGTTCGGCCACAGGGCCGCCGCCCGCTCCGCCTGCGCACAGATCGTCAGCGACGGGTTGACACCGAGGTTCGCCGACACCGACGCACCGTCGGCGATGTGCAGCGTCGGGTAGTTCCACACGCGCTGGTAGGGGTCGATGACGCCGTTGTCCGGGTCGTCGGAGATCGCGCACCCGCCGAGATAGTGCGCGGTCAGCGGCATGTTGACGATGTCACCCCAGGTCCCGCCGGCGACGCCGCCGTTCAGTTTCGCCGCGATCCGGCGAGTTGCCTCGTTGCCCTTGGGAATCCACGTCGGGTTGGGCTCGCCGTGACCCTGCTTGCTGGTGACATACCGCAGCGGTCCGCGCTTGCGGACGAACGTGGTCAACGAATTGTTGTTGTTCTGCATGACGAGCGCGATCACGGTCCGCTCGCTCCACTGCCGCACCACGAGCAACCGCACCAGCAGGAACGGGTTGCGGGCGACCTGCCGCAGGAACTGGCCGAACCGGTCACGCCGGCTCCCCCCGTCGGTGAGCAGGGTCTGCAGGTACGCGATCGCGTTGGAGCCCTTGCCATATCGCACCGGCTCGATGTGCGTGTTCGGCTCGGGATAGAACGACGAGGTGATCGCGACACCGCGCGAGTAGTCGTTCTCCGGGTCGATCCGCGAACCCATCGCACCCAGGATCGACTCCGAGTTGGTCCGCGTGAGCCTGCCCATCGCATCCGAGATCCGGGGCAGCGAACCGAGTTTCGCGTGGTGCAGCAGTCGTTGGGTGTTGAACGTGCCGGCCGCCAGGATCACCTGACCAGCGGTGATCGTGCGCCGACGACGTCCGAGCGGCCCCCACGAGGACGAGTGATGTGTGCCCACCTCCCAGACACCGTCGGCGCGCTGGTGCAGAGAGTCCACCGTGGTGCGGTCGATGATGGTGGCGCCGTTGCGTTCTGCGAGACCGAGGTAGTTCTTCAGCAGGGTGTTCTTGGCGCCCACCCGGCACCCGGTCATGCACGCTCCGCATTCGGTGCAGGCGGTTCGGTCCGGGCCCGCACCGCCGAAATACGGGTCGCGGACGGTCTCACCGGGCGCCCCGGCCAGACCCGTCTTCGCACCGAAGAACACACCGACCGGGGTCGGGGTCACCGTGTCGCCAACACCCATCTCGGCGGCGACTTCGGCGACCACGCGGTCGGAGGCGGTGACCGTCGGGTTGGTGACCACACCGAGCATCCGGCGCGCCTGGTCGTAGTACGGACCGAGCTCGTCCTCCCAGTCGGTGATGTGGTTCCACTGGGGATCGGTGAAGAACGGTGTCGGGGGCTTGTACAGGGTGTTGGCGTAGTTGAGCGATCCGCCGCCGACCCCAGCGCCGGCCAGGATCATCACGTCCTTGAGCGCGTGAATGCGCTGAATGCCGTACAGACCCAGCTTCGGGGCCCACAACCACCGGTTGAGGCGCCAGCTGGTCTTGGCGAAGTCCTCGTCCTCGAAACGACGACCCGCCTCGACGACGCCGACGCGATACCCCTTCTCCACGAGACGCAACGCACTCACACTGCCGCCGAAGCCGGAGCCGACGATCAGGACGTCGAAGTCGGTGGCGCGTTCGGTGGACCTGTCGAAACCCATGGCGACCATACTAACGTGCATTGTCACATAAAGAGACCCAGGTCACCCTAACCCTTCGAGGCTCGTCGCCAGCGCTCCTCGCACCTCAGGGAGCAGGGCGTGGCTGCGCTAGCGCTCCTCGCACCTCAGGGAGCAGGCGAGGCTGCGCTTCGCTCCTCGCACCTCAGGGAGCAGGCGAGGCTGCGCTGGCGCTCCTCGCACCTCAGGGAGCGGGTACGGAGATCAGGCGTGGACGGACAACCCCACGCGCTGGAACTCCTTCAGATCGCAGTACCCGGCCTTCGCCATGGCGCGACGCAACGCACCGACGACGTTGAGCTCGCCGTACGGATCGTCGGAGGGCCCGTTGAGGACCCGCTCGAGACTCGGACGGTCCTCACCCGCGGCGACCTGCAGAAGGGCACCGCGCGGGGTGTCGGGGTGCGCGGCGGCCGACGGCCAGTACCAGCCGTTGCCGGGTGCCGAACTCGTTGTGGCGAGCGAGGTTCCGAGCACCGCGGCGTCGGCTCCGCAGGCGATCGCCTTGATCAGGTCGCCCGAGCTGTGGATGTCGCCGTCGGCGATGACGTGCACGTAGCGACCACCCGTCTCGTCCAGGTAGTCGCGACGCGCGGCGGCGGCGTCGGCGATGGCGGTCGCCATCGGGACACCGATGCCGAGGACCTCGCCGGTCGTCGTGGCCCCGGCGGCCGAACCGTATCCGACGATCACGCCCGCCGCGCCCGTCCGCATGAGGTGCAGCGCGGTGCGATGGTCGTGCACGCCGCCCGCGATGACGGGTACGTCGAGATCGGCGATGAAGGTCTTCAGGTTCAACGGCTCCCGCTGGGTGCCGTCGGCGTCGACCTGCGCCACGTGCTCGGCCGAGATGATCGTCCCGTGTACCACCAGGATCTCCACCCCGGCGGCCAACAGAGCCGGGGTCAGCTCCGGCGCGTGCTGGGGGCTGACCCGAACGGCCGTGGTGACGCCGGCCTCGCGGACCTGCGCCACGGCCTCGCCCAACAGCCCGCTGTCGAGCGGAGCCGCATGCAGCTTCTGCAGATGCCGAACCGCCGCATAGGGATCCGGATCCCCGGCCGCGATCGCGACCAGTTCCTCGATCTTCGCCTCGACGTCGCGGTGACGGGCCCACAGCCCCTCACCGTTCAGAACACCGAGCGCACCGAGCCTGCCTAGCTCGATCGCGACCGACGGCGACACCAGCGCATCGGTCGGATGACTCAGGATCGGTGAGGAGAAACGGTAGGCATCGATCTGCCACGCCGTGGAGACGTCCTTGGACGAACGGGTCCGACGGGAGGGGACGATGCTGATGTCGCCCAGTTCGTAGGTCCGTCGGGCCGTCCGGCCCATGCCGATTTCGACGAGGTCACGCACCACTGCGCCTTTCTGCGGGGTTCAGCTGCACAACGACCATACGGCCTGGCCCGCCGGACGAATCCGGCGGGAACGACCTCGGGGAGTTCAGCGGGAGTAGTAGTTGGGCGCCTCGGCGGTCAGCGTGATGTCGTGCGGATGGGATTCCTTGAGTCCGGCCGCGGTGATCTGGACGAACCGCGCGGTCTGCAGATCCGGGATCGTCGAGGCGCCGGTGTAGCCCATGGCGGCACGCAGGCCGCCGACCAGCTGGTGGATGACCTGGGACAGCGGGCCGCGGAACGGCACACGCCCCTCGATGCCCTCGGGAACCAGCTTCTCCTCCTTGAGGACGTCGTCCTGGAAGTAGCGGTCCTTGGAGTACGACTTCGCCTGCCCGCGCCCCTGCATCGCACCGAGCGAGCCCATGCCCCGGTAGCTCTTGAACTGCTTGCCGTTGACGAGGACCAATTCGCCGGGGGCCTCGGCGGTGCCCGCGAGCAGCGAGCCGAGCATCGCGGTCGACGCACCGGCGGCGAGCGCCTTGGCGATGTCGCCGGAGTACTGCAGACCGCCGTCGGCGATGACGGGGACGCCTGCCTTCTGGCAGACCGCCACGGCTTCGAGGATGGCGGTGATCTGCGGGGCGCCGACGCCGGCGACGACACGCGTGGTGCAGATCGAACCCGGTCCGACGCCGACCTTCACCGCATCGGCACCGGCATCGACGAGGGCCTGCGCGGCCTCACGGGTCGCGACGTTGCCGCCGACCACGTCCACCCGATCGCCGACCTCGGCCTTGAGCTTGGCCACCATGTCGAGCACGAGCCGGTTGTGCGCGTGGGCGGTGTCCACGATGATCACGTCGGCGCCGGCGTCGGCCAGTGCCATCGCACGGTCCCACTGCGGGTCACCGGTACCGACAGCGGCACCGACGAGAAGCCGTCCGTCGGAGTCCTTGGTCGCGAGCGGATGCTGCTCGGTCTTGACGAAGTCCTTGACGGTGATGAGTCCGGTCAGGCGTCCGTTGCCGTCGACGATCGGCAGCTTCTCGATCTTGTGCCGGCGCAGCAGTCCCAGCGCGGCCTCCGCGGAGACCCCTTCCTGGGCGGTGATGAGCGGCGCCTTGGTCATGACCTCGGCGACCGGACGGCTCTGGTCGACCTCGAACCGCATGTCGCGGTTGGTGATGATGCCGACGAGCTCACCCTTCTCATCGACGACCGGCAGGCCGGAGATGCGGTAGCGCGCACACATCGCGTCCACCTCGGCGAGCGTGTGGGACGGCGTGCAGGTGACCGGATCGGTGACCATTCCGGCCTCCGAGCGCTTGACCGTCTCGACCTGGCCGGCCTGCTCCTCGATGGACAGATTTCGGTGCAGGACGCCCATGCCGCCGGCGCGCGCCATCGCGATCGCCATGCGGGACTCGGTCACGGTGTCCATCGCCGAACTCACCAGCGGGACCCGCAGCGTCACGTTCTTGGTCACCCGCGACGAGGTGTCGACCTCGCTGGGAATCACGTCCGACGCCGAGGGCAGCAACAGGACGTCGTCGAAGGTCAGGCCGAGCATCGCGACCTTGCCGGGATCGTCTCCACCGGTACGAACAGCAGTCATCGGACCATCGTATCGACTCCCCTGGTGCGGCGATCGTCACACAGGCGTCTTCGTGCCGGTGAGACGGCCCGACCCGTCCGCATCACCGGCGTCCGGGACCGGTGAATGCCTGCGGCGCGACCAGCCGCGGATCGGCTACGGTGGTGATGTGCGTGACCACCTGCCACCCGGCCTCCCGCCGGATCCGTTCGCCGACGATCCCAGCGACCCCGCATCCGCACTGGACAGCGTGGAGCCGGGTATCCCGCTGGACGAGAACGAGCGGCTCGCGGTCGAAGAGGATCTCGCCGATCTCGCACTGTACGAGGCGTTGCTGACCAATCGCGGTGTGCGCGGTCTCGTCGTGGTCTGCGAGGACTGCCACGAGGATCACTACCACGACTGGGACATGCTGCGCGCCAATCTGATCCAGCTTCTCATCGATGGCACCGTGCGGCCCCATGAGCCGGCCGTGGACCCACGCCCCGACGCTTACGTCACGTGGGACTACTGCCGCGGCTACGCCGACGCGCGTAGCCATCTCGACGACGAACGCTGACGAACCCGGCGATCCGCCGACTCCCCGACGTCACAACCACGAGTGAGGCCCCGCACCGGTCCGGTGCGGGGCCTCACTCGTGAATCCGGGCTCGTGATCGGCGACCGGTCGTTGCGGAGTCCGGTCAGCCGATCGGCCGACCCGACGCGTCCACGCCGGGCGGCGGGGTCCACGGAATCCCGGGGATCTCGGCCGGGAAACGCGTGACCTTGGTGCTCGACGACGGCGCGGACGGCTGAGCCGGTCCGCTCGACGGCGGTGCGGACGACGGGACCTCCGGCTCGCTCGTCTCCTCGGACGGCGCGGTCGGATCGTCGGACCCGCCACCGGGCGGGGTCGACTCGCCTGGTGCCGACGGATCGTCCTCACGGCTGGTCAGATCGGGTCCAGTCGGCTCTGTCGTGGCCGGTTGCTCCGCGCCGCCCGGCGTCGTGGGATCGGTGACCTCCGTCGGCAGACCCGCGCCCGCGCGAATGCGGTTCATCCAGTCGGTCATCTCGTCGCGCATCTCGTTGTCGCCCATGGGACCCATGCGGTCCTTCGCCTCGGCCAGCAGACTGGCGGCCGCGACCGGATCACCCGCCGCGATCGCGGCCTCGGCACGCTCGAGATTCGTACGGACGTCGTGCGCCGCCTGCGTCTGCGACGCGGCCTCGGAGAACACGACCTGCTTGATGCCCCACAGCGGATCGCCGGGTTGCGAGCCCTCGGAGAGCACGGTCAGACCGGCAGCGGCGACAATGACGATCGCGGCCGCACCCGACACGACGCGTAGGTGCCGCACCATGCGGCGTCCGCGGCTCGCCCGCTCGGTGGTCCCGATCGCGCGCTCGACGTCGTCGACGGAGACCAGCTCCGGCTCGGGGGTGGACATGATCTCGGACTTCCAGCCCGACAGCATCTCGGCCAGCTGGTACTCCGCGGCGTCCCGGGTCGGCACAGGCACGTCCCGGGTGAGCGCGTCGAGGAAGTTCTCGTCGAAATTGACCTCGGAGAGGTCCAGCGAGTCGTCGGCTGCGGAAAAATCGTGGGCGGCTGGATCGAACGCGGGATTCGCGCCCGACGGGACCGGGTCCAGGGGTCCGGGGCCGGTGGGCGCCGGACCGCTCGAACCGGGCGCACGCCGATGGACCGGTGGCTGGCCGGGTCGATTCGGCTGGTCACCGCCGACGACACGGCGTCTACGCCAATCAGACTGTCCGCTCATCGTGACCTCCTGTCCGTCTCAACTCGTCTTTCAACTTCGCCAATGCCCTGTGCTGGGCGACTCGCACCGCTCCGGCGGTGCTGCCGATGGCCTGGGCGGTCTCCTCCGCCGACATACCGACGATCAGCCGCAGGACCAGCACCTCGCGCTGTTTCTCGGGCAGGATGCCCAGCAGGGCTCTCATCCGCCTGCTGCCGTCGGCGTCGATGGCGAACTGCTCGGGACCGCCGGTCACGTGCGAGACCTCGGGGATCTCCTCGACCGGGTCCGACTTCACCCGCGCCGCCACCCGCATGGCGTCGGCAACCTTGTGCGACGCGATGCCGTAGACGAAGGCCATGAACGGTTTGCCCTGGTCCCGGTAACGGGGCAATGCGGTCATCACCGCCATCAAAGCCTCCTGCGCGATGTCGTCGGCGGAGAACAGATGACGTTCCCCGACCCCGATGCGTCCTCGGCAGTAGCGCAGGATCGGCTCCTGCACGCTTTCGAGAACTGACGTGAGAGCGGCACGATCGCCTTGGCCCGCGGCCCGGACGGCGTCGTTCAACTCACCACCTGTCAATTTCATCGCGCGTAGGAATCCCCGTGTTACAGATCGGCCAACCGGCCTCGCCGCCAGTCCTGGTACGGGCCCCAGCACGGTGACGCCGCCGGTGGCGACCGTCGTGGAACGCGACTGGCGAGCAGCGTTCTCCGACGTCCCGGCGGCGATGACGTGGCAGACCCCAACACACCTTAGCGATCAACCCCCCGGCATCAGCGCCATGCCCTTGCCGATCAGCGTGGCGCGGAGCTCGCGGTGGCGCGCGATGTCGCCCTCGGACGCCGCTCCGGTACCCAGCAGCAGGCTCATCGCCGCCCACTCCAGCGGGAGCAGACCCTCGTCGCGAGCGTCGGCGACGACATCCCGCGCAACCGTGGCCGCGCCGCCCCTGTCCCCTCCACCGGCGGTGGCGGCAGCGGCGATGAGCGCGGTCTTGATGCGATGCCGGGCCGGGACCGGAGTCCCCGCGTCGTGCATCTCCCGGATCAGCGAGGCCCCCGCCCGGGCATGGTCGAGCCCGGTCGAGACGTCACCGCGATACAGACCGAGTTCGGCGCTCACCCATTCCCAGCGCAGTCGGCAGCGGGTCGCCGTCGTCCAGTCCGCGTCCGCCGGCCGCCACGACCAACCGTCGGGGGTCGTTCCCGACGATGGACCGTCCACGGGGTCGAGCACCGCTCTCGCCCGGTCGAGCAGCCGGCGCGCGGCACCGAACCTCAGCAGACCCAGATTGTCGGCCGCGAGCCCGACGAGTCCGTCCGCGACCGCGGCTCGCGTCAGCGACACCTCGGCCGGGTCCGGCGAGCCCGTCGACGGCCGGCTGTCCGGGATGCCGACGGTGAGGAGGGACCGGCCGTCGATTCCGGAGGCGATCCGGTGACGCCCGGCCTGGCGAACCAGCGACGCACGGGTGCTCTGACACAGCGACAGCAGTGCGGTCTCCGGGGCGAGAGACGCCGCCGGGCCCGTCGGCGGACCGATCACCCTCTCCAGCTCTGCCAGTGCCGTGAGCGCGCCGGCGTACTCCCCGCGCCCACCCGATGAGACCGCGGCGGCCCAGGCCCGAAACAGCGGAGCCACCGCGGGCTCGATCGACGGGTGTCGACGCAGCTCAACGGCGTTCTCGAACGCCTGCCAGGTGTTCTTGGTCACTCGAACTCTTTTGGTTTGCATGAATTTAACGAACGATTCCCAACGTTAATTCTCCGGACAGATCACGGGTGCATCATCGGAAGATTTCCGACGTGTAAATCGGTTCGATCGACGTCACCACACCCTCACGCTCCGCAGACCGGGAAAATACTACGTCATGTCGAGTGAATACCCAGCTCAAATGGGGTGGAGTTACCTGATTCGGGGGGCAACGGAATGTCTGGTCACAGCTGTGCTATCCGGCAGAGACGAACTAACCCGCCGTTAACATTTCTGAGACTTTCGCGGCAATCATGTCCCATTTGGGGCCTATTGACGCCATTTCTCAGGCCCGCTTAATGTGAGTTCAGCGTTGCAGGAAATCGACGTTTCTCACCGAGCACCTCGGTGCGGCCCACGACAAGGAGTAGCTGTCATGCCTCAGCCCAATCATCTCCCCGGCCCCAACGCTGACATCTGGGACTGGCAGATGTCAGGACTCTGCCGCGGCGTCGACTCGTCGATGTTCTTCCATCCGGACGGCGAACGCGGCCGGGCCCGAGCGCAGCGCGAGCGGCGAGCCAAAGAAATGTGTCACCAGTGCCCGGTCATCGCGCAGTGCCGGGAGCACGCCCTCGCGGTCGCGGAGCCGTACGGCATCTGGGGCGGTCTCTCCGAATCCGAGCGCAGCATCTTGATGAAGCGCGGCGTCGGCCGCCGTATGGCCAGCTGAGTCCAGGGCGTCGAGCCCACCCGACAGCGGCGAGAGCCGGGCATCCCCGAAAGGATGCCCGGCTCTCGTGTTCTCGTCGACTTCGTGACCTCGAGGGGTCTACGTCAGTGCGCGTGCCCGTGACCGGCGTGACCGGCCGGTTCGTCGGCCGGCCGCTCGGTGATGGCCGTCTCGGTGGTCAACACCATCCGGGCCACCGACGCCGCATTGACGACCGCCGACCGGGTGACCTTCACCGGGTCGATGATGCCCTCGGCGACCAGGTCGCCGTAGGTGAGGCTCGCGGCGTTGAAACCCGAGCCGTCGGCCGCACCGGCGACCTTGTCGACCACGACCGCGCCGTCGAGGCCCGCGTTCGCGGCGATCCAGTACAGCGGCGCCCGCGCCGAGTCGCGCACGACGCGCACGCCCAGGGCCTCGTCGCCGGTCAGCGAATCGGCGAGTGCGTCGAGCTTCTTCGACGCCTGCACGATCGCCGAGCCGCCGCCGGGGATGATCCCCTCTTCGACCGCGGCCTTGGCCGCCGCGACGGCGTCCTCGACGCGGTGCTTGCGCTCCTTGAGCGCGGTCTCGGTGGCCGCGCCGACACGGATGACGGCGACACCACCGGAGAGCTTCGCCAGACGCTCCGCGAGCTTCTCCTTGTCCCAGTCGGAGTCGGACTGCTCGATCTCGCGCCGCAGCTGGGCCGAACGGTCCGCGATCGCGTCCTTGGTGCCGGCGCCCTCGACGAGGGTGGTGGCGTCCTTGGTGACGACGACGCGACGGACCGAGCCGAGCACCTCGAGACCGACGGTCGACAGACTCAGGCCGATGTCGGAGGAGACCACGGTTCCACCGGTGACGACCGCGAGGTCTTCGAGGAATGCCTTGCGGCGGTCGCCGAAGAACGGCGCCTTGACCGCGACGGCGCGGATCGTCTTGCGGATCGAGTTGACGACGAGGGTCGACAGCGGCTCGCCCTCGACGTCCTCGGCGATGATCAGCAGCGACTTGCCCGCCTCGACGACCTTCTCCAGCAGCGGCAGGAACTCCGGCAGGGAGCTGATCTTGTCGCGGTAGAGCAGGACGAACGCGTCCTCGAGGACCGCTTCCTGGCTGTCGACGTCGGTGACGAAGTAGGGCGAGAGGAAGCCCTTGTCGAACTGGACGCCCTCGGTGATCTCGAGGTCGGTGCTCAATCCGGAGCCCTCCTCGACGGTGACGACACCGTCGGCGCCCACCGCGGTCATGGCCTTTCCGACCATCTCGCCGATCTCCTCGTCCCGAGAGGACACGGTGGCGATCTGGGCGATGGACTGTTCGCCCGCGACCGGGGTCGCAGCGGCCAGCAGCGCTTCGCTCAGCGCATCGGCAGCCTTGTTGATGCCCTGTCCCAGGGCGATCGGATTGGAGCCTGCGGCCACGTTGCGCAGGCCCGCCTTGACCATTGCCTGCGCGAGAACCGTTGCGGTCGTGGTGCCGTCGCCCGCAACGTCGTTGGTCTTGGTGGCGACGGACTTCACCAGCTGGGCACCGAGGTTCTCGAACGGATCGTCGAGCTCGATGTCGCGCGCGATGGTGACGCCGTCATTGGTGACACTCGGTCCGCCGAATGCCTTGGCGAGGACCACGTGCCTGCCGCGCGGGCCGAGGGTGACCTTGACGGTGTCGGCGAGCTGGTCGATGCCTCGCTCGAGCGCCCGACGCGCGGTTTCGTTGAATTCAATCTGCTTGGCCATATATTACTTTCTGCAACGGGAGCCGGTCGCCGCAACGCACATCGCCCCGGTACCCCTGCACGGGGCGCCGGGGCGATGTGAGACGCGAAAAAGGCTCGCGGGGTCTGACTCGGCCGGAGTTCTCGGTACCGGTCCTACTTGCCGATGACGGCGAGGACGTCGCGCGCCGAGAGGATCAGGTATTCCTCGCCGGCGTACTTGATCTCGGTGCCGCCGTACTTGCTGTAGATGACGGTGTCGCCCTCTTTGACGTCCACGGGGACGCGGTTGCCCTGCTCGGTGACCCGACCCTCGCCGACCGCGATGACGGTGCCTTCCTGCGGCTTCTCCTTGGCGGAGTCCGGGATGACCAGGCCCGAGGCGGTGGTCGTCTCGGCCTCGACGGCCTGCACCAGGATCTTGTCCTCAAGCGGCTTGATGTTCACGCTCGCCACGATGTGAGTCCTCAACTTTCGTACTGAGAAAGAATCTGCACGTTCACGGCCCTGCAAAACCCCGTCGTCGCGGGTTCCGAGGCTTCAGTCAGTGCCAACTAGCACTCTATACATGCGAGTGCCAGCACTCAAGGGTGGAGGCTGCAAAAACCCGGACGTGTTCGCTCCTCGCGTATCCACCGGGGGTCGGTCCGCTACAGCTGGCTGACGCGTACCGACATCGCCGGGTCCGACGCCACGGTCAGTGGCGAGGGGCGCGCTCCCCCGCCGATCACGTGGGCGCCCAGTGTCGCGATCATGACCCCGTTGTCGGTGCACAACCGCGGCTTCGGCACCCGCAGGTCGATCCCGGCGGCCGCACAGCGTTCCTCCGCCAGCGACCGGATACGCGAATTCGCGGTGGCACCTCCACCGAGAACCAGCGTTTCCACCCCGAGGTCACCGCACGCCCGGACCGCCTTCATCGTCAGCACGTCGGCGACCGCCTCCTGGAACGACGCCGCCACGTCCGCCACGGGGACCTCCGCACCGTCGCGCTCGCATTTCTCCACGTACCGTGCGACCGCCGTCTTCAGCCCGCTGAAGGAGAAGTCGTGCCGCGAGTCGCGGGGACCGGTCATCCCGCGCGGGAAGGCGATCGCACCCGGATCACCTTCGCGGGCAGCACGATCGAGCGCCGGCCCGCCCGGGAAGCCGAGACCCAGCAGGCGGGCGACCTTGTCGAACGCCTCCCCGGCCGCGTCGTCGACCGTGGTGCCCAGTTCGACGATGGGCTCGGCGAGATCGGTGACGTGCAGCAGGTGTGTGTGCCCGCCGGACACCAGCAGTGCGACGCATTCCGGCATGGGTCCGTGCTCGAGGGTGTCCACCGCGACGTGACCGCCGAGATGGTTCATCGCATACAGCGGCACATCCCAGGCGAGGGCGTAGGCCTTCGCCGCGGCGACACCGACGAGCAACGCACCGGCCAGGCCCGGCCCGATGGTGACGGCGATGGCGTCGGGACGGTCGATCCCGGCCGCCTCCCGCGCCCGGCGCATGGTGGGGACGATCGCCTCCAGATGCGCGCGCGAGGCGATCTCGGGGACCACGCCGCCGAACCGGGCGTGCTCGTCCACGCTGGACGCCACCTCGTCGGCCAGCATCGTCGCGAATCCCGGGGTGTCTCCCTCGCCCGGCGTCCACCGGACGATGCCGACACCGGTCTCGTCGCAGGAACTCTCGATACCCATGACTATCACGCCGGGCCCTCCTCGGGTTCGAGCGGCCGGCCCGACACCGGGAGCCGCAACATCGTGTAGGCATCCGCGCCGGACGGCTGATAGTAGTTGCGTCGAAGGCCCGCGGTGCTGAACCCGTGCCGCGAGTACAGCGCGATCGCCACGTCGTTGTCGGTGCGCACCTCGAGGAACACCGGGGCGTCGTTCTCGTCGGCGACGGTGAGCATGGCCTCGAGCAGCGCCTTGCCCACTCCCCGACCCCGACGGTCTGGGTCGACGGCGATGGTGTGGATCTCGCACTCCCAGGCGTCGGGCTGGCCGAGCAGGGAGATGCCGGCGTAGCCGATGACATCGGCTCCGGCGCGTTCCCGCGCCGCGAAATAGGTGTTGTACGGCGCGTTGAGCTCGGCCCGGAAAGCGGCGGCCGGCCACGGCGAGTCGTCGGCGAACATCTGCCGCTCCAGGGCCGCGCAGCGCGGGATGTCACCGTAGGTGAGGGCGTCGATCACCAGCTCGGGCGTTGTCATCGCGCCACACCCGCCCGGCGGGCCTTCTGCTCGACGGCGTCGGGGCGCCGGAGATACAGCGGGACAAGCGGTTCGGGTTCCCGGTCGGCGACGATGTCGGCCTGCGCCGCCTCGATCAGCCCCCGCACCGTCGGAACCGTGATCGCGGGAGCCCCACCGGTCCAGCCGGCGAGTTCGAGGTGGGCCGCCGAACCCGCGACCGCACCGATCCGGCCCTCGTCGAGGTCGGCGGCGAGTTCCTCGGCCACCACCGCGGGCGCGGCCACCTCGGGACCGCGCAGGCGCCGGTCGCCCTCGTACACCGCCCAATACACCTCACGCCGGCGCGCATCGGTCACCACGAGCATCCGTGACGTGGCGTCGACGCCCGGAACGGCTTCGGCGGCAAGAGCATCCAGCGAGCACACGCCGTACGCCGGGATTCCGAGCGCGTCGGCGAACGCGGCGCCGGTCGCCATCCCGACCCGTAACCCGGTGAACGGACCGGGGCCGCAACCGACCACGACCGCGGCCAGATCGGTTCGGGCGGTGCCGGATTCGGTGAGACACTCGGCGATGAGGCTGGTGAGCAGTTCCGCATGCCGACGATGGTCGGTGACCACGCGTTCGGCGAGCACCCGGATGTCCGACCCGGAGGGCCCGGGGTCGGAGCGCAGCGCGGCCACACCGGTCACCACCGAATCGGTGGCCGTGTCGACCGCCAGCACCAGCCGCGCGCCCCCGTTGCCCGGTCCGTCACCCGGCGTCACACTCATTCGGGACTCACCCATTCCCACTCCACTTGTCGCACATCGGTATCGGGGTCCCGGCGCAGCCGGACGACGAGATGCCGCTCGGCCAGCCGCTCGGCCACCCCCTCGCCCCACTCGACGACGACGACCGCCTCGTCCAGGTCGGAGTCCAGATCCAGGGCGTCGAGCTCGTCGAGGACTCCGGAACCGTTCCCGGCCCCGCCGAGTCGGTACGCGTCGACGTGGACCATCCCCGGCCGGCCCGGCCGGCCCGGTCGGTGTTCGCGCGCAATGATGAACGTCGGCGAGGTCACCCGTCCCACGATGCCGAGCCCGGCCCCGATCCCGCGGGCGAGCGCCGTCTTCCCCGCACCCAGCGGGCCGTCGAGGATGACGACGTCCCCCGCGGCCAGGGTCGACCCCAGCTCGGCGCCGAAGGCCTCGGTGTCGGCGACGTCGGGGAGTTCGCGGGTACCGGCGGAACCCAACCCATTCATCCGCGGCCCCGCTTCCACCAGCGTCGGCGGGGAGCCGGCAGCGCGACCCGCGCCCGATCCACCAGTTCGGCGATCGCGTCGCTCACC
This sequence comes from Gordonia sp. KTR9, assembly GCF_000143885.2. NCBI lineage: Bacteria > Bacillati > Actinomycetota > Actinomycetes > Mycobacteriales > Gordoniaceae > Gordonia > Gordonia sp. KTR9. The sequence goes on along the minus strand of NC_018581.1, from coordinate 1,876,554 downwards.
AGACCCGGCTCCTCCATCTGGACCATGTGCCCGGCGCCCTTGGCGACGACCAGACGCGAATCGGCACCGAGTTGTGAGTACATCCGCACCGAGTTGCGCAGGGGCGTGAGGCGGTCCCGGTCGCCGCACACGACCGTGGTCGGAACCTGCGCGATCACCGGCAGGGCTGTCGACTCGTCGTGGATCTCCAAGGCGTGCAGGAAGTTCACGATGGTCTCGATGGGCGTGCTCTGGATCATCTTGTCCACCGCGGCACCGAGCGCCGGACTGTAGAACGTCGGCCCGAAACTCGCTGCGACGAGCACCGGTTCGAGTGCGGAGCGGGTCAGTCCGCGCCCGGCCTGCACCAGGCGTGGCGCGCGGCGCACACTCATCCGGAAGGCGTCCACCACCGGATTACGCAGTCCCTCACCGAGTCCGGCGTCGGTGAGACCGCGCGACGCCGTCGCCACGAGACCCACCCCGGCCACCGGGCCATGGGTCGAGAACAGCGCCGGGTGGCGGCGCGCGAGGCCCATCAGCGTCATGCCACCCATCGAATGACCCACGAGGACAACGGGTCCGACCGGGACGGTGGCACGGACCACGGCTGCCGCGTCGTCGGCGAGCTGGGCGATCGTGCACGTCTCGGTCGGTGCGGGATCGCTCTCACCGTGACCCCGATGGTCGAAGAACACCAGACGATAGTTGCGGTCGTGCCACTCGGCGGCGAGTTGTTCTCGCTGGAAGTGCCAGCTCGACAACCGAAGGCTGAAGCCGTGCACGAACACGATCGTCAGGTCGGGTGCGGTGTCCGCCGTCACCGTCCCCAGATCGACGATCCGCACCGCGAGTTCCAGACCGTCGTCGGTGGTGACGGTGGTGGCGCGCTCGCCGTAGAGCTCGGTCAGATCGACGTCGGCGTAGGGGTCCGCGCGGCCCACCACGCTCTTGCGAGCGATGTTGCGCGCCGCTCCGACGGCTGCCATCCCGCCGAGGGCCGCGATTCCCGCCACCCCGGCCAGCAGTCCGACGCGTTCGGAATCGTCCACCAGTGGTGCCCCGCTCACTGTCCGGTCCCCGCGTTCTCGGGTGTCACCGTGTCCTCGGAATCTACCCCGGTGGCCCCCGCGCCGAGGTAACGACGGACCACTCGCTGCCCGACCTGGGAAACGATCTCGTAGTCGATGGTGCCGATCGTGTCCGCCCAGTCCTTCGCGGTCGGGCCACCGGAGGCCCCGGTGCCGAAGAGTTCGGCCTCGTCACCCTCGCGGACTCCTGCGCCGTCCGGTCCGAGGTCGACGACCAGCTGATCCATGCAGATCCGGCCCACACCGTCGAACAGCCGGTCTCCGATCCGTACCCGGATCCGGCCCGACAGCAGTCGCGGTACGCCGTCGGCGTATCCGGCGGCGACCACGGCCACCACCGTGTCGCGCGGCGCGATCCACGTCTCGCTGTAGGACACGCCCTGTCCCGCGGCCACCTTCTTCACGAGCGCGATACGCGCGGTCAGGGTCATCGCCGGGATCAGCCCGAAGTCGCCCCGCGCGGGTACCGGGGTGCGGCCGTAGACGGCGATCCCGGGCCGGACGAGGTCACGGGCGAGATCCGGACGGGTCAGTGCCGCGGGTGAATTGGCGATGTGCACCACCTGGGGCGCGGCGCCGAGACGGACCAGGTCGGCCACGGCGAGGTCGAGCCGCTGCGCCTGGGCATCGTTGAGCGGGTGATCGGGTTCGTCGCCGCGCGCGAGGTGGCACATCACCGCACGCAGGGTCACCGACCCGTCCGCATGCGCTTTCGCGACCCGCTCGGCGAAGTCCGCCCATTCGTCCACGGCGACACCGCTGCGGTTGAGGCCGGTGTCGACCTTGGCCGTCACGAGGGCGGTCTGTCCGATGCGCCGCGCCGCGGCGATGACCGCGTCGAGCTGCGAGATCGACGAGAGCGCGATGTCGATGCGGTCGGTGATCGCACCCGCGAAGTCGGCACCCGGTGTGTGCAGCCAGGCGGTGATCGGGGCGTCGATGCCGGCCGCCCGCAGTGCCGCGGCCTCGGTGAGGTGGGCGACACCGAGTTCGGTGGCACCCGCGGCGAGGACCGCACGCGCCACCGGTAGCGCCCCATGGCCGTAGGCGTCGGCTTTCACGACCGCCATCACGTCGGCACCCGAGGCGGCACGCAGCACGTCGACGTTGTGGGCGATCGCGCCGAGGTCGACGGTCGCGGTCAGAGCAGGGGAAGTCATCGTCGCCCATTGTCCCAGATCGCCTGGTCCGGCTCGTCCCGGCTGCCCGCAGTGAGAGCGGGGCGTCGTCTTGCGGACGTGGAGTGAGTAGTCACACCGATGCGGGCCGTCCGTCCGGACGGTTGAGTGGACCCCATCGCAGTTCCCGATCCGTCGCCGCAACCCCGGAAGTGACCATGTACGCCACCTCGAATCCGCAGGACAACGCCGTCGTCGTCCCCACCCGCCTCGCGCCCCCGGCCCCCGACCACGACTTCGGTGACCACGACCACGACGCCCACGACCTCGCCCACTTCTCGCCCGTCGACCCGCCCACCGTCCCCGCCCGCCCGGGCCTGCGCGCATCGTTGGTGTCGTGGGCGGCCAACACCGTCGCATGGGTGGCGTTCGTCACCGCCGGGGTGCTCTTCCTGCTCGCCCTCGGGCACGCGATGGCCGATGAACCCGCGGATGGCTACGGAGTCGCGGCCCTGATCGCCTTCGGCGTCGCGGTGCTCGCGACGATCGCCGCCTGCGCGGCGCTGGCCGTCTCGTTCACCCAGCGGATCCGGCACGGCGCGCTGCGGCGCGCGGGAACGATCGCCGACGTGATCGTGTTGTCGTCGGTCACCGCGTTCACCGCGCTGACGGCTCTGTATCCGCTCGTGTTCGTGCTGACCGCGTGGTGAACTCGCGGATCGCCGGACGCAGCGCCGACAGCAGCGCCGACGCCCCGATCGGCGCGCCGCGACTCGCGAGCTCGGCCGCCCGGGCGTGTACGCGCGCCGCCGCCGCACCGGCGATCTGCGGTGATCTCCCGGCGGCGAGCAGCGCCCCGGCGACACCCGACAGCACGTCGCCTGCGCCGGCGGTCGCCGCCCACGACGACCCGGCATCGTTGCCGAGGACGTGACCCGTGGGGTCGGCGACCAGCGTGATGCGCCCCTTGAGCAGCACCGTGACACCCCACCTCGCGGCGAGGCCGGCGACGGCGGTGAGACGGTCGGCCCCCAGCTCGGTGCCGGTCAGCCGGGCGAACTCGCCGGCATGCGGTGTCAGCAGCGTCGGCGCCGCCCGCCCGTCGACCAGCCCCGGATCGCGCGCGATCAGGGTCAGGGCGTCGGCATCGGCGAGAACCGGCAGGTCGGTACCCAGGACCGTGCGCAGGGTCGCCCTAGCCGCACCGTCGGTACCCATGCCGGGGCCGAGAACCCATGCCTGGACGCGGCCGGCGTCGGCGAGTTCGGGCGTGGCGACCACCTCCGGCCACTGCGCCACCACCTCGGCATGCGCCGATCCGACGAACCGGGTCATCCCCGAGGTCGCGGTCACCGCCGCGCCGGTGGCGAGGACGGCGGCGCCGGGGTACCGATGCGATCCGGCGATGACCCCGACGACCCCCTGCGTGTACTTGTCGTCGGCCGGACCTGGTGTGGGCCAATCGATTTCATCATCGTCGAGGGAGCTGAGCGTCGGCTCGGCGGTTCCACCCGATCGGTCGACGAGATCGCCGAGGCCGATGTCGACGAGAACGACTCGCCCGCACTGCGGCGCGGCGAGCAGATGCGCGCGGCGCCGGACCCCGAAGGTGACCGTGATGTCGGCACGGACCGCCGGGTCGTGGACCTCGCCGGTGTCGGCATCGACACCCGACGGCAGATCGACGGCGACGACGGTGGTCTCCGGACCGGTGGCCGCGAAGATCTCTGCGGCGTTCGTCCGCAGCGGACCGCGGCCGCCGAGCCCGACCACTCCGTCGACGATCACGTCGGGTCCGTCGGGTGGCCGCTCGACGGTCCGTCCGCCGGCAGCGCGGAATGCGGCCAGCCCCGCGGCGTGGGCCTTGTCCGGGGCGAGCAGGACCGCGTCGACCCGCACACCACGACGTCGCAGTTCGGCGCCGGCGAAGAGCGCGTCGCCCCCGTTGTCCCCCGCACCGACGACGAGACAGACCGACCGTCCGTAGCAGCCGCCGGTCCGGTTCAGCTCCGCCGCGACCACCCCGGCGACGCCGTGCGCCGCCAGGCGCATCAGGACGCCGCCGGTGAGCAGGTCACCCGTGGCCCGCTCGGCGTCGCGGACCTCGTCAGCCGTCAGATACCGGATCGGCATGCCGACGGACTATTCGACGGTCACCGACTTGGCCAGGTTCCGCGGTTTGTCGACGTCGTAGCCACGGGCCTGCGCGACGCTCGCCGCGAACACCTGCAGCGGCACGGTCGAGACCAGCGGCTGCAGGAGCGTCGGCGTCTTCGGGATCGGGATGAACTCGTCGGCGACGGCGCGGGCGGCCGCGTCGTCGGGTTCGGCGATGACGATCGTGCGGGCACCGCGGGCCTGGATCTCCCGGATGTTGCTGACCATCTTGGAATGCAGCACCGCGCGCCCGTCCGGGGACGGCATGACCGTGATCACCGGCAGCCCATCCTCGATCAGCGCGATCGGTCCGTGCTTGAGCTCCCCCGCAGCGAAGCCCTCGGCGTGCATGTACGCCAGTTCCTTGAGTTTCAGCGCGCCCTCGAGCGCGACCGGGTAGCCGACGTGACGGCCGATGAACAGCACCGTGTTGTGGTGCGCCAGCGAGCGTGCGAGTTCCCGCACCGGCTCCATCGTGCCGAGCACCTGCGCGACCGAGTCGGCCATCGCCTCGATCGCCGCGAACTCGCGGGCGACCTCGTCGGCGTACTTGGTGCCCCGGGCCTGTGCCAGCGCGAGCCCCAGGAGGTAGGCGGCGACGATCTGCGCGAGGAAACACTTGGTCGACGCGACGCCGATCTCGGGGCCGGCGTGCGTGTAGAGAACCGCGTCGGACTCGCGCGGGATCTGCGCGCCGTTGGTGTTGCAGATGGCCAGGACGCGGGCCTTCTGATCCTTCGCGTGCCGGACCGCCTCGAGCGTGTCGGCCGTCTCACCGGACTGCGAGATCGCCACGACCAGCGTCGAGCGGTCGAGCACCGGGTCGCGATAGCGGAACTCGCTGGCGAGCTCGATCTCGACCGGGAGCCGGGTCCAGTGCTCGATCGCGTACTTGGCGAGAAGTCCGGCATGGTAGGCGGTCCCACAGGCCACCACGAACACCTTGTCGACGTCGCGCAGGTCGTCGTCGGTCAGGCGCTGCTCGTCGAGCACGATCCGGCCGTTCTGCAGATGCCCGAGGAGGGTGTCGGCGATCGCCCGCGGCTGCTCGGCGATCTCCTTGAGCATGAAGAAGTCGTAACCGCCCTTCTCCGCGGCCGCGAGATCCCAGTCGATGTGAAAGGGCTTGCCCGCGCGGACGTTCTGGTCGAAGTCGCTGACCGTGTACGAGTCGGCGGTGATCACCACGACCTCGTCCTGGCCGAGTTCCACCGCATCCCGGGTGTGTTCGATGAATGCCGTCACGTCCGACGCGAGGAACATCTCGCCCTTGCCGACACCGACCACGAGCGGTGTCGACCGCCGCGCCGCGACGATGGTGTCCGCGTGGTCGGCGTGGGTGAACACGAGGGTGAAGGCTCCCTCGAGACGACGCAGCGCGGCGTAGGCGCTCGCCACGAAGTCGCCGGCGGTCGGACCCAGCGCGTAGTACTTGGACACCAGGTGCACGGCGGTCTCGGTGTCGGTCTCGGACGCGAACTCGACGCCGTCCTCCTCGAGTTCGGCGCGGAGTTCCGCGTAGTTCTCGATGATTCCGTTGTGCACGACGGCGAGCTTGCCGTCGTCACTGGCGTGCGGGTGCGCGTTGCGATCGGTCGGCTTGCCGTGCGTCGCCCACCGCGTGTGTCCGATGCCGGTCGTTCCGGCCAGCGACTCGCGACCGACCGTGGCGATCTGCTTCTCGAGATTCTCCAGCCGGAGCGCCTTCTTCTGGATCGCGGTGTTTCCCTCGCCGTCGAGGATCGCGACGCCCGCCGAGTCGTACCCGCGGTATTCCATCCGTCGCAGCGCGTCGACGACGATGTCCAGGGCATCGCGTCGCCCCACGTATCCCACGATTCCACACATAGCTAGTCAGCGTACCTGCGGACGCGGGAGTGGCAGCGCGGCGCGTCGGGTCCCGCGCCGGGTCACAACAGACCCCGGTCGGGTCCGGTCACACGGCCGTCACTCGATGGTGTCGGGTACCACTGCGTTCGGCAGGCCGGACGGAACCGGGCTCGCGGCGCGGCGTCGTTTGCGATCCTTCGCGCCGAGCAACTTGGCGATCTTGTCCTGGGCCTCCGGCGGATCGTCCAGATCCACCGCGGGCACCTTCCCCAGCTCGGTGTCGGCGTCGGCGAAGACCTCGTACCGACTGTCGTCGTCGAGCGTGTGCAGCAGGAACCCGGTGGTCAGGGCGCGTGCCGCGGTGTGGGTCTTCTTGTCGGCGCCGTTGCTGCCGAGCAGGGACTTGATGGACCGGTGCTCGATCAGTCCACGAGAGGTGGCACCCGGCGGGGTGCGCAGCACGGCGGCGGGACGGGGGTCGGCGGCCGACTCGGTTCCGTAGGCCTGTGCCAGCGGAAGCGCGTTGCCGTCGAGGGTGTCGAGTTCACCGATCGCCGACACGATGAGTCCGGGCGCACTCACCCGCCGGGCCGCGGGCAGCAGTGCGCCGGTCGTCGGCGCCGGGAACAGCGCGACCACCCCGCGAGCCTGCGGTTGCGGCTGGCCGTGCAGCACTCCCTCCGACGCGGCCAGCACCGCGGCGGCGGCACCGAAGCCGTGGCCGGCGAACCCGATCTTGCGCGGGTCGACGGTGATGTCGCCGAAGCCGAGCGGCACTCGGGTCACGATGGACAGTGCCGAGCGCAACTGGGCGGCCATCGTGTCGTCGGACGCCAGCAGACCTCGCTGACCCGCGGGCACAGCGACGACGATGCCCCAGGACGCGAGGTGGTGACACAGATCGCGGTAGCGCTCCACCGACGTCATCCACCCGTGGCCGAATGCGACGGCCGGGAGTCGTTCGCCCTCGGCGGGAGTGAACACGACACCCGGTGTCCCGACGATCCCGAGGTCACCGCGCAACACGCGATGGGGCCCGCGTCGGGCGAGCGCGGACATCAGCTTCGCGGGCGACTGCGTCGGCTTCTGCTGCTTCTTGCCTGGCACAGCAGACAGCCTATGTGTTCGGCGGCGGCAGATGGGGACTGGCGTCGGCCACGTCGGCCGGCAACATGATGCCCGGGGTGGCGTCGGCGGCGTCGGCCGCGTTCTCGAGGTCGTCGCGCATCTGCTGCGTCTCCGACCGCACCGCGGTGCGACGGTGGTCGTCCATCGCGAGTTCGAGGTCCCGCTGCCGCGCGGAGAAGCGGTGTGACGCCTCCGCGACACCGGCGGTGCAGGAGCGGGCCAGCGCCTCGATCTGGTCGGCGAGGTTCACTGGTCACCTGCCAGAGCCAGATCCCCCGACGACCTGTCCGACGGTGCGTCCGAGGACGTCCCCGAGTCCGGCGCGGAAGCCGGTCCCGACGAAGCCGGTCCCGTCGAATCCGCTTCGCGCTCTTCGGTTCCGGTGGTCACCGCACTCGCCCCGGTCACGCCGTCGGCGGAGGCCGGACCTACGGTTGGAGGGGTGGCGGGTGCGTCGTGCCCCTCGGTGCCGCCCAGCCGGAACGGGATGTCGATGCCGTCGTCGGGTTCGCGGTCGACGCGTGCGGCCTCGACGGGATCGGGTGGCGGAGCGGATCCGGCCGGCTCCGTTACAGATGAGCCGGTCACAGATGAGCCGGTCACCGCGGACGCGGTGGCGGCCCCGATCTCCGGCGGCCGGTCGTCCGTGGTGGATTCGGCGAGCCAGGTCCGGGTGACCGGAGTGGGAGCGGCACCGATCTCCACGGATGTCGCCATGGCCGGCCGGTCCGGCGGCGCGACCGGACGATCGTCCGCCATCTCGGCCTCCACCGGATAGGCCTCGTCGTCGATGCCGTCGACGGACCGGTTCAGGAGGTCGAGGATCCCGGCGATACCGCGGGTCGTGGTCTCGAGCGACGTGCTGAACAGCGCGAGCCGCGACGAGATGTCCTCGACCGCCACCCCGATCGGTACCCGGCCGGTGAGCACGGCCTGCGGGAGCTCGGCCGGTGGCACGCCCGCTGCGGTCGGCGCCGACAACCGTGCGAGCGTCAGATAGAAGGTGCGGAGCAGGCGGTCGATACCCGACGCCGCGGCCGAGGTCGCGTCGGTGAGGGTGCGAAGGATGTGCAGATCCGACTCGGCACGACGCTGATGATCGATGACCGTCGCGATCGCCACGGTCGCGGACTCACTGTTCCAGCCGTCGTCGAGGCGGACCTGCTGTTCGGGAAGGTGGTGAAGCTGTTCGGAGACGGCCCGATGCGCCGACTCCAGGGCGTGGCTGTCCGCGGACAGCGCCGCTATGTCGAAAGCGTCGACGACGCGGAGTCCGTTGCGGATGGTGGCGTCGTCGGGTGCTCCCACCCCCATCAGACGGCCGGCCGATACGAGCTCGATCAGTGTCTCGACACCGCCCCGGGCGTCGGATCTCAGAACCGACAGCGAGTCGGTGCCTCGTCTCACCTGACGTCCTTCGCCGAGGCGGGCAATGCTCGCGCGATCTCGACCGCCGCCCGGCCGTCGCCGTCCGCCATGGCCAGCGCACTGTTGCGCAGCGAGTCGGCCAGTGCCGCGGCCGCCGCGGCCTGCACCCGCAGGCGGCGCGACAGGGCCGTGCTCATCCCGGCGTACGCGGCGGCGAGCGGGCCGAAGGCGACCGAATTCCCGTCCGGTACACCGGAATCGCGCGCCCAGGTCCCGAAGTCGCGCGTGGCCAGGTCGTCGGCGACCGCCGACAGCACCAGCGAGGACCTGCGGTAGTACGCCGACACCGCGGACACCTGGGCGGTGTCCATCGAGATCCGGCGCGACACGACATCGTCCGCACCGTTGCCGTCCATGCCATCCCTCCCCGACCTGCTCAGCCGAACCGCTGCCGGTCCGCCGTGATCCCGCGCCTGGTGAATCCCGCACATTCGGACCCTGCACACTTGGACCCTGCACACTTGGACGCAGGACGGCGCGGTTCGGTTCCGTGTGTGTGCGAACCCGCAGGGAATTGTCGCGTACGCGGGCCCGTGCCGCCAGTGCCCGCGTCGCGCGAAGGCTGGACTCAGCCGCGCAGTTCGACGCCGTGCGAGGTCACCGCGTCGAGCAACGCGGTGGGCCGGTCGGCCGGCGGGACGTCGTGTACCAGCGCGAAGGAGCAACCAAGGGCACGCGCACCGCCGTCGGCGGTCTCGCTGTCCCCGATCATCAGCACCTCCTCCGCCGGCACACCCAGCGGGTCGAGGGCGGCGTGGAAGATCCGGGGGTCGGGTTTGATCGCCCCCACCTCGTAGGACAGCGCGAACGCGCCCACGAGGTCCTCGACGTCGTGCAGCGCCAGGACCTTGCGCAGGTCGAAGGCGATGTTGCTGACGATCCCGACCGGGACGTGTGCCGCACCGAGCTTCCGGAGCACCGCCACGGTGTCGGCGAACGGCACCCAGGACGACGGATCGAGGACTCGGTTGTAGAGCGAGTTCGCCTGGTCGGGGTCACTCATCCCCGCCGCACGCAACAGGGCCAGATAGCCGGTTCGATGCAGCGCCGGATCGAGATCCCGGGATTCCCAGGCGTGTCGATCGTCACCGACGATGCCGTCCGGCAGGCCGACGGGTGCGACCATCCGCCGGATGATGTCGGCCTGGCGGTCACGGTCGAACTCGGCGCCGGAGTCGTCGCGCAGGTCGGCGAACCACTCGCCGCGGGCCTCGAAGCGGAACAGCGTGCCGGAGAAGTCGAACAGCACCGCCCGCGGCGTCGTACCGGTCATGCCCCCGCGCCCTGGACGACCTCGGCCAGACGGCCGGCCACCGACAACGCCTGGTCGGCGGTCGCGGCCTCCACCATGACGCGAACGAGCTGCTCGGTTCCCGACGGCCGCAACAGGACTCGGCCGGTCTCGCCCAGTTCCGTCTCGGCGACCGCGACCGCGTCGCGGACCGCTTGCGACTGCGACACCGCATGCTTGTCGGCGACGCGCACGTTGATCAGTTCCTGGGGCAGCACGGTGACGATGCCGGCCAGGTCGGCGAGGCGTGCCGTGGTGGCGGCCATGCGGGCCATGAGCATCAGCCCGGTCAGGATGCCGTCACCCGTCGTGCCCGAACCCGGGACGACGATGTGGCCGGACTGCTCCCCGCCGATCGAATAACCGCCCCGGCGCAGCTCCTCGAGGACGTACCGGTCCCCGACCGCGGTGGTGTGCACGGTGATCCCGGCGTCACGCATCGCGATGTGCAGTCCGAGGTTGCTCATGACCGTGGCCACGAGCACGTCCTCCCGAAGCCTTCCCTGGTCCTTCAACGACGTCGCGAGCACGGCCATGATGGCATCACCGTCGACGATCTGACCGGTGGAATCGACTGCGAGACAACGGTCTGCGTCACCGTCGTGCGCCAGTCCGAGGTCGGCTCCGTGCTCGAGGACCGCCGCCTGCAGCTTGTCCATGTGCGTGGACCCGCAGTCGGCGTTGATGTTCAGACCGTCCGGCTCGGCGTGGATCGCGATGACGGTCGCGCCGGCGTCGGCGTAGGCCAGCGGCGCGAGCTCCGACGCTGCGCCGTGCGCGCAGTCGACGACCACGGTCAGCCCGTCCAGCCGGGTGTCGATGGCCTGCGCGAGGTGCTGCCGGTAACGGTCGCCGGCGTCGGGCGCCGCGACGATGCGCCCCACCGCGGCACCGATCGGACGGATGAGGTCATCGCCCATCGCCGCCTCGATGCGGTCCTCGACGTCGTCGTCGAGTTTGTGCCCGCCGGCGGAGAAGAATTTGATCCCGTTGTCGGGCATGGGGTTGTGCGATGCGGAGATCATCACCCCGAAGTCGGCGCGGTAGTCCGCGGTAAGGAATGCGACCGCCGGGGTCGGCACGGTGCCGACGCAGATGGCGTCGACTCCGGTGGCGGCCAGCCCCGCGCACACCGCGGCCTCCAGCATCTCGCCGGATGCGCGCGGATCGCGTCCGACCACCGCACGCGGGCGCCGGTGGGAGTCGGTCGCCGAACTCTCTGCGAAAACGACCGCGGCGGCCGAGGCCAGGCGCAACGCGAGCTCGGGAGTGAGCTCGGCGTTGGCCAGGCCTCGGACGCCGTCGGTTCCGAAAAGGCGTGCCAAGATCAGCGCTTGGAGTACTGCGACGCCTTGCGGGCCTTCTTGAGGCCGTACTTCTTGCGCTCGACCGCACGCGGGTCGCGGGTGAGGAAGCCGGCCTTCTTCAGGGCGGGACGATCCTCCGGCGTGACCTCGATGAGCGCACGCGCGATGGCGAGACGCAGCGCGCCGGCCTGGCCCGAGGGGCCGCCGCCGACGAGCTTGGCGAAGATGTCGAACGACTCGGTGCGCTCGACGAGGACCAGCGGCGCCTTGATGAGCTGCTGGTGCACCTTGTTGGGGAAGTACTCCTCCAACGAGCGTCCGTTGAGGGTGAACCCACCGTTGCCCGGCATCAGGCGGACGCGGACGACGGCTTCCTTGCGGCGGCCGACGGTCTGGATCGGACGATCGATGACGATCGGCTCGCGCACGTCTTCGACAGCGGCGGTCTCGTAGTCGTCAGCGGCGACCTCGACGGCCTCGGCCTCCACGACCTCGACGGCCGCGGCTTCGGCGACATCAGCTTCGTCGACGGCCTCGACGGCGTCGTTGATGTTCTCGTTGCTCACTGGGCCACCTGCTTGATCTCGAAGGGGACGGGGCGCTGGGCCGCGTGCGGATGATTCGGGCCGGCGTAGACCTTCAGCTTCGACGCCATGGCGCGGCCGAGCTTGGTCGACGGCAGCATGCCCTTGACGGCCTTCTCGATGACGCGCTCGGGGTAGGTCGCGAGCAGCTCGGTCGTGGTGCGGGACTTCAGGCCACCGGGATGCCCCGAGTGGGTGTAGTTCAGCTTGCGATCCGCCTTGTTGCTGGTCAGCGCAACCTTCTCCGCGTTGATGACGACGACGAAGTCGCCGCCGTCCATGTGCGGGGCGTAGGTCGGCTTGTGCTTGCCGCGGAGCAGGTTCGCGACCTGCACGGCCAGCCGGCCGAGCACCACGTTCTCGGCGTCGATGACATGCCACGTACGCGTGATGTCACCGGCCTTCGGGGTGTAGGTAGGCACAGTTGTCCTCAACTCTTGTCTTGTGGGTGCTGGTCGGGTGCACGGCAGAGGTTGTTCCCGGCGACCAGTGGGGACCCGGGCCTCCGCTGACCTGGACACGCTGATGCGGACCAGGTGCCGAGCACCAGCGATCCAGGCTACGCGACCGTGCTGGTCAGGGTCAAAACAGACGGCGTCGGCACCGACGCCGGCCCCGCCACCGGCGGCCACCCGCCTACGACGGCGACACCCGGACACTGCGCACCGCCTCCGCGCATTCGGCGTCGGTGGGCTCGGCCGCGGTACCCGCCTGGCAGCCGATCGAGACCTGCAGGCCGTCGTCGACGACGACGTACCAGCGGATCGCCCCGCCCGACGCCGGCGACTCCCGGTAGCCGATCACATCGCGGCCGGCGAAGCGGGTGGTGGCGGAGAACTCGGTGACCACGTCGTCGCCGCGCTGCTCGATCCTGTTACGGAGGCTGTCCGCCACCGACGCCGGCGTGGAGCCCTCGCGTACCTCGGTGAGGACGGCGATGATCCGCCGGCCGTCGTCGGGGTCCACGAACACCGCGCGGGTGGTCGACGGGTCGTCGGCCGCGTCGCTCGGGGTCTCCTGTTCGGTCTGTCGCCAGTCCCCCGGCACGGTCAGCGTCGCGCGGCCGAGCCGGACATCCGTCGACGACGTACCCGACGCGGGGTCGCGCTGCCAGAGCCCCACCCCGACCGCCCCGCTCACGACCAGAGCCGCCACGACGGCGGCGGCGACCAGTGATCGTGGCTGTCGGCGTGTACCGCCTGCCGGTACCGCACCCGGCGGGCCGGGATCACGTACGGGGGCCACCGCGTCATCGGCGGCGCCGCCGGTGCGGTGACCGAGCCGGACACCCAGATCACGGTCGACGGCGACGACCCGCCCCGCGACCGCGTGAGCCGAGACGAGATCGATCGCCGCGGACACCTCGTCGCGACGATCCCCGTCGACGAACACCGCCTCGACCGAGTCGTCGATGACGTCGATTCCGTCGACGACGACCGAGGAGTGCGACCGATCACCGGGACCGGGCCGGATGACCCCCGAACGCTCGACGGCCCACCCGTCGGGACCGCGACCCACGATCTGCACGTCCCACCACGACGGACGCGGACGGGCGGGATCGGCGGGCGGCCGCGGTAGATGGGTGGTCTCGACGACGGCACACCGCTGCACGGTCAGGTCGGCATGGCTTCGTGCGACGAGCACCGCCCGCGGCACCAGCTCCACCGATGAGCGCGCGTCGCCGACATCGGCGAGAATCGACGCACGCCGTGGTCCCCACGTGCTCGGGTGCCCGACGATCATCGGTCGTCCCGCGGGCAGGCCGAGATCGGCGAAGACCCGCCGCCACACCTGCCGCACGTGATCGCGCCGACCGTCGACCACGACGCTCGTCTGGTCCACCGACTCGAGCAACGTGCGCACGTCGCGATCCACCCGCCGCAGACCGAGGTCCGGCTCCCAGACCAGCGGCGTCCCGAACGCCAGATCGACGACGGTCGGGCGGGGGTTCCCCTGTTCTGTCAGGTGCGCGGGTCCCGCGTCCGATCCCTGCGCCCCGCCCGCTCCAGTCATCCCGGCCCCGACCTAGTCGCCGATCGGGAGATGGGCGACCTGGATCATCTCCTGCGGCCGGACCCGCGACACGAGCTCGCCCCGGCCGGGCACCAGCGACTGCAGGCGCGACCGTCCGGTGATGAATCCCTCGTCCCGGTCCCCGCTCATCAACAGGATGTCCGACGACAGGTCCTTGAGGCGGGCGATCAGCGGATCGAACATCGCCCGTCCCAGACCACCGGAACGGCGGGCGAGCACGACGTGCAGCCCGATGTCGCGCGCATGGGAGGCCAGTTCGACGATCGGCAGCATCGGGTTCCCCGTCGAGGTGACCACCATGTCGTAGTCGTCGACCACGACATACACCTCGGGCTGGCCCTCGAGCCAGGTGCGGTCCCGCAGCTGGGCAACCGTCACGTCCTCCGGTGGCATCCGGTTCTTCAGGTAGGCCGCCAGCTCCGTCATCATCGACGCCGCCCGGTCCGGTGAACTCGCATAACCGGCCAGATGATCACCGTCGATGATTCCCAGCATCGTGCGGCGGTAGTCGACGAAGACGATTCGCACCTGCTCCGGCGAGGCACCGGCGACCAGCCCGGTGACGATCGTCCGCAGCAGGTTGGTCTTGCCGTGCTCGACGTCGGCGAACGCCATGAAGTGGGGCTGCGCGGTGAAGTCGAGGACCACCGGCGCGAGTTCGAGCTCACCGACACCGATCGCCACCTGGTTGGGCGCCAGCGTCAACCCGGCGTCGGCGACGGCGCGCTGCACCGACGCGTAGTCGATCTCGGTGCTCAGTTTCCGCACGGCCATCGCCGAACGGCCCGGGTAGGCGGCGGTCAGCTTCTCCACCGACTGGGCGACGCCGGCGGGTAGCGACTCGGCACTGCTGACCGGGTCCAATCGCGGCAACGCGATCAGCATGTGCAGTTCCTGCCCGGTCAGGCCACGACCGGGACGGTTCTGCGGGACCAGCGCGGCAGCGCGGCGGCCCATGTCGGAATCCATCGGATCGCCCAGCCGCAGCTCGATCCGGGTGCCCATGAGATCGCGGACGGCCGGGCGCACCTCTGCCCACCGGGACGCGGTGACCATGACGTGGACGCCGTAGCTCAACCCCTGCGCCACGATCGCGGTGATCTGTTCCTCGAGCGATTCCAGTTCCGTACGCAGCACGTTCATGCCGTCGAGGACGAGGAACACGTCCCCGAACCGATCCTGGGCCAGCGGGTCGGCCGCCGACGAGGTGACGCCGGACCGGAACCAGGACGCGCGACGGGCCCGGTAGTCGCGCATCGACTCGACCCCCAGGCGGGTGAACAGCAGTTCGCGGGACCGGACCACGGCCGCGACCTCGGCAACCGTGCGGCGGACGGCGTCCATGTCGCCGCGCGAGGCGACCGAACCGACATGCGGGAGTCCGGCGAGGCCGGCCAGACTGCCGCCGCCGAAGTCCAGACAGTAGAACTGCACCTGCTCGGGCGTGTGGGACGCCGCGGCCGACATGATGATCGTGCGCAGAGTCGTCGACTTGCCCGACTGCGGACCGCCGACCACCGCCACGTTGCCCGCGGCGCCCGCGAGGTCGATGACCAGCGGGTCACGTCGCTGGTCGTAGGGCCGGTCGACGATGCCGATCGGGACGGTGAGATCGCCCGGCTCCGCCGGGTGGGACCAATCCCGCTCGCCGAGAAGGTGTTCGACGGTCGGCGAGGAGTCCAGCGGCGGCAGCCAGACGCGGTGAGCGGGCGGGCCGGCGCCTGCGATGCGTTCGACGATCGTCTCCATGAGAGTGGGCACCGGCGCCGAGACGGGTTCGAAGTCGGCGGGCGCCTCGGGAGCGGGCGGTTCCTCGTCGAGCAGGCTCTCGGCCTGGTCGAGCAGGGACCGGGACGCACCCTCGTCCAGCGGGACCGGAAGCGCGGTGAACACTTTCAGGTTTCCGCGCCCCGGCGACGCGGTGGTGCCCGGGTCCGACGATTCGGTGACCGTCGGCGAGTAGTAGGCCCCCGACACGTAGGACGTGTTGAACCGGATCGGGTCGGCCGAGTCGCACTTGAGGTACGCCGAACCCGGAACACTCGGCAGGTGGTACGCGTCGGGAACACCGAGAACCGACCGGGACTCGTTGGCGGAGAAGGTCTTCAGACCGATCCGATAGGACAGGTGCGAGTCCAGGCCGCGGAGCTTGCCTTCTTCCAGACGTTGCGAGGCGAGGAGCAGGTGGATGTGCAGCGAGCGGCCCAGGCGGCCGATCGCGACGAACAGCTCGGCGAAATCCGGCTTCTGCGCGAGCAGTTCGGAGAACTCGTCGACGACGATGAACAGCGCGGGCAGCGGATCGAGGCGCACCCCGGATGCGCGTGCGCGCTCGTAGTCGGCGACATTGGCGTAGTTGCCCGCCGCGCGCAGCACCTCCTGGCGCCGGTTCATCTCACCGGAGAGTGCGTCCTTCATGCGGTCGACCATCGACAGTTCCTGCTCGAGGTTGGTGATGATCGCGGCGACGTGGGGAGCGGATTCCAGACCGAGGAACGTCGCGCCGCCCTTGAAGTCGACGAGTACGAGATTCAGCTCGGACGGCGAATGGGTCGCCAGCATGGCCAGCACGAGAGTGCGCAGGAACTCCGACTTCCCCGATCCGGTGGCGCCGATACACAGCCCGTGCGGACCCATGCCACCGTGTGCGCTCTCCTTGATGTCGATCTCGACGGGGGCCCCGGTCGGCGTGTACCCGATCGGCACGCGCAGGCGCTCGCGGCCCGTCCGCCCGCGCCAGGCGGTGGCGGGGTCGAACCGCGCCGCATCGTCGATGCCCAGCAGCGCGGGCAGGCCCGGGTCGGCCGAGGTCGCCTCCGACTCGAGGTGGGCAAGCGTCGCGGCGGTGGCGAGCCGATAGCGCGCCATGCGCCGGGCGATCGCCTCGGCCTCGGGGATCGTCAGCGAGTCCATGTCGGCGAACTCCTCGACGCCGGCCGCGCTTCGCGCCGAGACCTTGCCGCCGCGGACGACGAGTTGCAGACCGCGTCGCGCCGCGAGACCGTCCGGCGGCGCGGTCAGGTCGAGGATCGTGACCCCCTCCATGCCCGCGTCGTTGATGATCCGTTCGTCGCCGGCGACATAGCCGTCGTCGATGATCACCACGAGGTGCGCGCGGTTGGCGTTCGGCGGCGCGGACCGGCTGAACCGGCCGCGCTCCAAGAGGTCGGCGGCCATCGAGTTCTCCAGGTCGGCCAGCGTCGGGTAGATCATCCGCATCGCGCCGACACCGTCCCGGAGCGTCGGATGTCCCACGTGCGGAAGCCATTTCGCCCAGTCCCAGGCCTCCCCCGCGGGGTCACCGGTGACGATGCCGATATGCAGGTGATCGGGACCGTGGAACGCGCACAACTCGACGATCATCGACCGGATGAGCTCGCGGGTCTCCTGCCGGGCACCCTCGATGTTGACAGCCGGGAAGCCGCGCAACGAGATCGAGGTCGGCAGGCGGTACACCGCGGAATGTGTGCGCACGAATCGGCGCAGGGCCACCATCGACACCGGCTCGATGTCCTCGAGGGGTCCGGTCTCCGGGGGCATGAGCCGAGTGGCGAGGCGCTGGACGCCGACACCCACTCGCACATGGGCGAAGTCGGCGTCGCTGGGGCGCCGCTCCCACATCCGCCTGCTGCCGATCACGTCGAGCAGCGCTCGCGGATCCGGGTGACTCCAGGTGCGCGCCGCGCGCTGGTTGTCGACCGTCTCGAAGACCTGACTGCGCAGCTGGCCGAGGTAGCGGAAGTAGTCCTTGCGCTCCTCGTTGAGTTCGCCCGCGCGTTTGCCGCCGCCGCGCCCGCCCGCGGCGAACATGCCGAACATCGACATCAGCATCATCAGCGGGAACATCATGAACAGCGGGTTGGACAGGATGTTGCGTCCACCGGTGACGACCATCAGCGACACCATGCCGACCACCGCGACGACCATCACCACCGGGAGCAGCCTCATCAGGAGACTGCCCGGCACCACCCGGGGCACGTCCGGCGGCGCCTGGATGTTGACCTCGCCGCCGGGCGTGCGCGGCGGCGTGATGCGCGGCCGACGCACAAATCCCTCGGTCGTGGTGACCACACGTCCCCCCTGACATGTCGCGCTGTGTATCCCCAGGCGGTCGAACCCGCTGAGGTTGGCTATGTTAGCTGCTGAACCCAGGGGGAGGATTGACCTGATGACGTCTGTGGACGGATTCGCGCCGGGGTACCCGACCACCGCTGCCGGTGCGGACACCGGGGACCGTCGGCGGGGCGAGGCGGCCGTCGAACCTCAGCTCGTACGGGTGTCGGTACTGGGCGGCAACACCCAGCTCGACGTCGGGCTGCCCGCCGGCATCCCCATCGCGGGACTCATCGGCGACCTCGTGGCGCAGATCGAGTCGCGCAATCCCACTCGGTCGGACCCCGACGATCCCGACGCCGACGCGCGCAACCCCGGACGCCCGCACGATCGCCAGAACAAGTGGACCCTCGCCCTCGTCGGACAGGAACCGCTCCCGCTGCACAGGTCGCTGTCCGAGTCGGGCATCCGCGACGGCGACCTGCTGCTGCTGACCTCGACGCGCACCGGGGAGTCCCCGGTGCTCTTCGACGACGTGGTCGACGCCGTCGCCCGGTTGAACGAATCCCAGTTCGTCGACTGGACCGCGGCGGCCGCCCGACGAGTCGGATACGCACTGGCTCTCGTCGCCGCGGTCGCGGCGGCGGCATCGCTGGCCGCGGTCCGGGCCGACACCGGCGCCCTGTGGTTCGCGGGCCTCTCGGGCCTGGCGGTCGTCGGATTCGTCACCGCCTCGACCATCGTGTCCCGCTACTACCGCGACGAACAGAGTTCGACCGTCCTGTCGTTGTGCGCCGCACCGATGGCGTTCGTGACCGGGATGATCCTCACGCCCGGACAGTTCGGCGCCGCGCATCTGACGCTGGGATTCGCGTTCACACTCGTGGCCGCCGTCGTCAGCTACCGCATGACCGCCGTCGGCGCCACCGCGCACAGTGCCGTGACCAGCGCGGCGCTGCTCGGCGCGGCCGGCGCCGGGGCCCGACTCCTCATCGATGCACCGGTGCCCGACGTCGCCGCCGTCATCGCCGCGGTCGGCCTGCTCCTGATCGGGCTCGCGCCCCGCACCACCATCCTGCTCGCCAAACTCCCACTGCCCCCGGTCCCGACGGCCGGTGCCGCCATCGACGTCAAGGACATCGAACCGCGCCCGGCCATCGAGGGCATCGGGGCGATCGGCGCGACCGCACTCCCCAAAGCCGATGCGCTGGAACGTCGTTCCTATCTCGCCAATGCCTATCTGACCGGTATCGTCGGCGGGCTGACCGCGGTCACCGCCATCGCGGCGGTCCTCACCGCCTCCCCGCTCGCCGGATTCGAGTGGCGTAACGCCGTCTACGCCGCGATCATCGGCGTCGTGCTGTGCCTGCGGGGCCGCTCCCACAGCGACCTGTTCCAGGCCGGAATCCTCATCGTCGGCGGATCGCTCGTGGTGATCACGCTGATCACCGGTCTCGCCTTCGGCGACGACCGATGGCCGGTCATCGGTTTCGCACTCGGCGTCGTCGTCGTGATCGCCGCATTCGTCTTCGGCGTCGTCGCCCCGAACCAGGACTTCTCCCCCGTGATGCGGCGCTGGGCGGAGATCGGCGAGTACATCCTCGTCGCGCTCATCGTGCCCCTGCTGCTCTGGCTGCTCGACCTGTATCGAATCGTCCGCGAGATCTGATGCGCGACATGCGCACCCGCAGCGCGGGGTTGTTCGCGACGGCCCTGGTCGCGGCGCTGGTCGGGACGTCGGCATCGCCGGCCGCGGCGGTGACCCCGCCGCGGATCGACCCCGGCGCCCTGATCCGGTCGGCCCCGGTCGCCCCGCCGGAACCGACCGAGCAGAGCCACCTGTGCAACACCGCGGAACTGACCCGTAATGTGTCGAAACCGACTGCGGCGCAGTCGATGATGAATCTCCCGGAAGCCTGGCGGTTCAGCCGCGGACAGGGTCAGCGGGTCGCGGTCATCGACACCGGCGTCACACCGCATCCGCGGCTCGGCCGTGTCGTCTCCGGCGGCGACTACGTCTCGGGTGGCAACGGACTCGACGACTGCGATGCACACGGGACCCTGGTGGCCGGCATCATCGCCGCACGTCCGAGCGCCTCCGACGCATTCGCCGGGGTGGCGCCCGCAGCCTCGGTCATCGCCATCCGCCAATCGAGCAGCGCCTTCCGGAAGAAAGACGACCGCACACGGGACGACGGCGCGCCGGTGGTCGGGTCCGGGTACGGCTCGGTCCGGACGCTCGCCCACGCGATCGTGCGCGCGGTCGATCTACGCGCCACCGTCATCAACATCTCCGAGGTGGCGTGTGCCCCGGCGTCGGACTCGTTCGACGATCGCGCACTCGGCGCGGCCATCCGCCACGCCTACGAGCGCGACGTCGTGGTAGTCGTCGCGGCCGGCAACCTGACCCGCGACGGCGCCTGCCAGAACCAGAACCCGGCCCCTGCCGCCGACGACCCCGACGGCTGGCGGTCGGTGTCCACCATCGCCAGCCCCGCGTGGTACTCGCCGTATGTGCTGACGGTGGGCTCCGTGGACGCCGACACCGGCTCCCCGAGCGACTTCAGCCTGCACGGGCCGTGGGTGAGCGTCGCGGCCCCGGGGACCGACATCGTGAGCCTCGACAGCCGACGTGGCTCGAGACGACTGGCGTCGGCGCAGGAGAGCGACGCCGGACCGGTTCCCCTGATCGGCACGAGTTTCGCCGCGCCGTATGTGGCCGGTACCGCCGCGCTGATCCGCTCGCGATTTCCCGAGCTGTCCGCGCGCGAGGTGATGGACCGCATCATCGAGACCGCGCATTCGCCGGGTACCGGCCGCGATCAGCGGATCGGCCACGGCGTCGTCGACCCGGTCGCCGCCCTGACTGCAGAGTTGCCCGTCGAGGACCAGCCGGACCGCGCCTCGGCGCCGATCGCCGCCCCGCCGGTTGCGCAGCCGCCCGATCACACCGCCCGCGACGTCGCGATCATCGGCAGCGCCGTCGCGGCGATCGTCATCGCAGCGGTCCTCGCGATCGCGCTACCTCATCGGCGCGTGCGCAAGCTCGACCCGGACGAGTTCTGACGCTCGCGGCCACCGCGGGAATAACGGTCTGCGCGGCGTCAGCTCGACGTGCGTGCCGGGCGCAGCTCGCGCGGAAGCGCGAAGGTGAGGGTCTCGTTGGCCGTGTTGACGGTCTCGACCGTGCCGTAGCCGCGCTCGGCCAGGTAATCCAGGACGCCGCGGACCAGGACCTCGGGCACCGACGCGCCGGAGGTGACGCCGACGGTCGTGACACCGTCCAGCCACGACTCGTCGATCTCACGCGCGTAGTCGACCAGGTGGCCTGCCCTCGCGCCGGCCTGCAGGGCCACTTCCACGAGGCGTACCGAGTTCGACGAGTTCTGTGACCCGACGACGATCACCAGATCACACTCGGGCGCCATTGCCTTGACCGCCACCTGACGGTTCTGGGTGGCGTAGCAGATGTCGTCGCTGGGCGGGTCGTTGAGCAGCGGGAACTTCTCCCGGAGCCGCCGGACGGTCTCCATCGTCTCGTCGACCGAGAGGGTGGTCTGCGACAGCCAGACGAGCTTCGACTCGTCGCGGACCGTCACCGACTCCACGCTGTCGGGGCCGTCGACCAGCTGGATGTGCTGGGGAGCCTCACCGGCGGTGCCCTCGACCTCCTCGTGGCCCTCGTGGCCGATCAGCAGGATGTCGTAGTCGTCGCGCGCGAACCGCTTGGCCTCCTGGTGGACCTTGGTGACCAGCGGGCAGGTCGCGTCGATGGTCCGCAGGTTGCGCTCCGCGGCGGTCTGGTGCACCAGCGGGGAGACGCCGTGCGCGGAGAACACGACGGTCGCGCCCTCGGGCACCTCGTCGGTCTCCCCGACGAAGATCGCCCCGCGCTCGGCGAGGGTCTCCACGACGTGCCGGTTGTGCACGATCTCCTTGCGCACGTAGACGGGAGCGCCGTGCTTGTCGAGGGCACGCTCGACCGTCTCCACCGCACGGTCGACACCAGCGCAGTAGCCGCGGGGTTCGGCGAGGAGGACACGCTTCGTCTCAGACATGCTTCCCAGGGTACGGGTTACGCGACGTTGCTCGTGATGGCAGAGTGTTGGCATGGATCGCGCACCGTACCCTGCCCGGATAGCCGCTGGTCTGATCGTCACCGCCCTCGAGGAGACGCGGAAACTCCCGGCCCTGCTCATCACGTTGCCGATGACCGCGGTCAGCCAGACCCTTCAGGCCGGCATGCGGGCGCAACAGAACATCGCCGAACTGGCCATCAAGGGCGACGCCGCCCTGGAGATGTTCTTCGACCGGCCCGACGAACAGCCCGAATGGGCGCGCTTCGACGAGGACGAGCCGGAGAGCCCCGCGCCGGTCTCGCCGCCCGCACCCGCCGCGAAGGCACCGAGTGCCGCACCGACCACCCCGGCACCGACCACACCCGGCCCCACCACCATCGACGACGAGGTCGAGGAGGCGGCCACCGACGCCGATCTCGCCGCGCCGCCGCGAGCCGACGCGGGTCGGTTCGCGCTGTACAGTTCCACCCCCGACGAGGCCGTCGCGGCCGAGGTGCCGGGCACCGAGGCGGTCACGTCGTCCGACGGTTCGGGACCCGAGATCGTCGAACTCATCGACTACGACACCCTGACCCTCGCGCAACTGCGCGCCCGGCTCCGGACGGTCGCCATCGAAGACCTGATCGCGCTCGTCGACTACGAGAAGGCCGGTCGTGCCCGCGCGCCGTTCGTGACGATGCTCGAGAACCGGATCGCCGCGCAGAACAAGCGCTCCACCGAAGCGTGACCGGAGCCGACACGAGCGACACACCGCGACGTTCCTCCTCGCCGAACTCCGCCGAGCACCCGTGGCCGGTCCGGACGGTCAACACCAAGATCGCCGACTGGATCCACCGGCTCGGACAGATCTGGGTGGAGGGGCAGGTCACCCAGATCAGCCGGCGACCCGGCACCCGGACCGCGTTCCTCACCCTGCGCGATCCCGCCGCCGACATCTCGATCTCGGTGACGTGCAGCCCGGATCTACTGGCGCGCACCGAGGTTCCGCTGACCGACGGCAGTTCCGTGGTGGTCCTGGGCCGTCCGAGTTACTACACCGGTCGCGGCACGGTGTCCCTGCGCGTCAGCGAGATCCGGGCGGTGGGCATCGGCGAGCTCTTGTTGCGCATCGAACGACTGCGCCAGCTGATGGCCGCCGAGGGCCTCTTCGATTCGCGCCTCAAGCGGCCCCTGCCCTTCCTGCCGCGTGTGGTCGGGCTGATCAGCGGGCGGGCGAGCGCCGCGCAGCACGACGTGGTGAGCGTGGCCACCGCGCGCTGGTCGGACGTCCGTTTCGACATCAGGGAAGCCCCCGTGCAGGGCCCGACGGCCGTCGCCCGCATCCTCACCCATCTCGCCGAACTCGATGCACACCCGGATGTCGAGGTCATCATCATCGCGCGCGGCGGGGGCAGCGTCGAAGACCTGCTCCCCTTCTCCGACGAGGCGCTGTTGCGCGCGGTCTCGCGGTGCCGGACGCCGGTCGTCAGCGCGATCGGGCACGAACCGGACAATCCGTTGCTCGATTTCGTCGCGGATCTGCGCGCGGCCACCCCGACAGACGCCGCCAAACGTGTGGTTCCCGACGTCGAGGCCGAGCTCGCCGGCATCGCGGACCTGCGCCGCCGCAGTGCGCAGGCGCTGCGCAACTGGGTCCGGCGGGAGTCCGGCGTCGTGGCGGCGCTCCGGGCGCGTCCGGTGCTCGCCCGTCCCGGGGTGCTGGTGGACTCCGAAGCCGCGCGGGTGGCCGAACTGGTCCGCGTATTGCGACGGGATGTGTTGCGCCACATAGATTCCGAGGAGCGTCGCAGCGAGCACCTCGCCGCGCGGTTGTCGACCCTCGGTCCCGCGCAGACCCTGGCGCGCGGCTACGCGGTGGTGCAGCGCACCGACACCGATCCCCCGCATGTGGTCGGCACCCTCGCGGACCTGCCGCCGGGTGCGCAGGTGCGGATCCGGGTCGCCGACGGCGCCGCGACCGCCCGGGTCGACGGGCCCGCCGCACGCCGCTCCCGCGCACGATCCCGGACGGGCGGCGCGACCGAACCGACGAACGCGCACGAAGACGGAGGAGACGCGTGAGCACCGACGAGACATCCACTCCCATCCAGGAACTCGGGTACGAGGAGGCACGGGACGAGCTCGCCGAGATCGTCACCACCCTCGAGCACGGCGGGCTCGATCTCGACGCCTCGCTCGCACTCTGGGAACGCGGAGAGGCCCTCGCCACGCGCTGCGAGGAACACCTGCGCGGGGCCCGGACGCGCATCGAGGCGGCGATCACCGACAAGGGCGCCGATCCCGGCGATGAGGACGACGACTGATCACTCGAACCGCGCGAGCAGTTCGTGGTCGAGGGCGCTGACGCGGGCATGGTCGGCGGTCGGGCGCGCACCGGCTCGCGCGAGGACCGGCCGCCGATCCTCCCCGCCCCTCACCGGGGAGGAAAGCGGCCACCCGACGGCGTCGTCGGAGGTCGGCCCGACGACGCCCGGATCGGGTGCGGTCGCCGCGATCCCGGCGACCGGCGCGGTCCGGTTCACGGTCGCGCCGACGCTCTGCACCGGCACGGTCACCACCAATGGCACCAGGACCGCGACCAACGCGAGCCTCGCCCACACGAAGTGCGGGCCGAACCCAGATCCCCCAGCCATGAGCGCCTCCTGGAGACGACGCTAGGAACTCGGGACCCCGTTCTCACGAGTAGTGCGCTACCCCAATTGCAACGGCGCCTGGGTGACGACCGACGACGCGATCGTCTCGATGTCGGCATCGTTGCCCCGCGACAGCACCGCGATGCGCACGTCGCCCAGATCGGTGATCCAGAACTTCTTGCCCTCCGCGGTCTCGTAGGTCACCCACTGGCGCCCGCCCGCCTGACGGGTACCGGTGCCGGAGATGTCGCCGAAGTCACCTCCGTTGCCGCCCAGATAGGGCACGAGCACGTCCTCAGGCGCATCGGACTGGCTGAGCTGTACGTAGGCGCCGCTGCTGCTCAGCCACCCCACCGTGCTGACCCGATGTCCCTCGATGGCGTCGGACGACCCCGAGTTGGGTCGCCATCCCTCCGGGGTCGGCGGGCGGCGGATCGGGAACGCCAGCTGACTGGCATCCGCGTTCAGTGCGCTGACCACGTCGAACGGCGGCAGCTTGCTGTCGGCCACGTCCTTGGACGCCCCGACCGAGCAGTTCCCCGAGGCGATCAGCACCAACGCACACAGCGCGAGCAACGGCACCAACGACCAGAACATGTCCTTACCGTTGATCAGGATGCGGGGTTTGTCTGCCATGGCGCCGAGTATCCCACCAGCAGGGTCACTGACCGAATGGCCGGTGTGACATGCAAGGATGGTCTTCGAGACCACCGCCACGATCACTCGGCGCCGCCCAGGCGACCAGCGCCGTACAGAGGAGTCGATTGCCCATGACCGTCAGCACCCACCAGGCCCCGGACCGCAACCTCGCGATGGAGTTGGTCCGCGTGACCGAGTCGGCTGCACTCGCGGCCGGGCGCTGGGTCGGCCGGGGCGACAAGAACGGCGGTGACGGCGCAGCGGTCGACGCGATGCGCGAGCTGCTCTCGTCGGTGTCGATGCGCGGTGTCGTGGTCATCGGCGAAGGCGAGAAGGACGAGGCGCCGATGCTCTACAACGGCGAGGAGGTCGGCAACGGCGAGGGACCCGACTGCGATGTCGCCGTCGACCCCATCGACGGCACCACCCTGATGGCCGAGGGACGCCCCAACTCGATCTCGGTGATCGCGGTCAGCGAACGCGGCACCATGTACGACCCGTCGGCCGTGTTCTACATGGACAAGATCGCCGTCGGCCCCGACGCCAAGGGCGCCATCAACATCAACGAGTCCGTCGAGTGGAACATCAACTCGGTCGCCAAGGCGAAGGGCATCGACGTCGCCGATCTGACGGTCATCGTCCTCGACCGTCCCCGCCACGCCGATCTCATCGGTGAGATCCGGGCGGCCGGCGCCAAGATCCGCCTCATCTCCGACGGCGACGTCGCCGGTGCGGTCGCGGCCGCCGACGACTACTCCACCGTCGACATGCTCATGGGCGTCGGCGGCACCCCCGAGGGCATCATCACCGCGGTGGCGATGAAGTGCATGGGCGGCGAGATCCAGGGCAAGCTGTGGCCGCGCAACGACGAAGAGCGTCAGAAGGCCCTCGACGCCGGCCACGACCTGGACCGCGTGCTGACCAATGACATCCTCGTCAGCGGCGAGAACGCCTTCTTCTGCGCCACCGGCGTCACCAACGGCGACATGCTGCGCGGCGTCACCTACCGACCCAACGGAGCGACGACCCGGTCGCTGGTGATGCGCTCGAAGTCCGGCACCGTCCGTCGCATCGAGGCCGTTCACAAGCCGGCCAAGCTCCGCGGCTACTCCCGCATCGATCTCTGAGACCCGGTTCGGCCCCCACGCCGGTGACTTCACGAGTCAACCTGTGGCGTGGGGCCGTTCGGGCGGGCGATACGATGCGGTCCGTGAGTAAACCAGCCTCAGCCCCCGAGTTTCTCTACTCTGATCTGCTCCCCACCGGCGCCGACGAGACCCCGTACCGGTTGATCACCGCCGACGGTGTGTCCACCTTCACCGCCGGCGGCCGAACTTTCCTGCAGGTCGACCCGGAGGCCATCCGGCGGCTCACCGCCGAGGCCATGCACGACATCAGCCACTACCTGCGCCCGGCTCATCTCGCGCAGCTGCGCAAGATCATCGACGACCCGGAGGCCTCGGGTAACGACCGGTTCGTCGCGCTCGACCTGCTGAAGAACGTCAACATCTCCGCGGGGGGCGTGTTGCCGATGTGTCAGGACACCGGCACCGCGATCGTGATGGGCAAGAAGAGTGAAGGGGTGCTGACCGGCACTGACGACGCCGAGGCCATCTCTCGGGGTGTCTACGACGCCTACACCCAGCTCAACCTGCGCTACTCGCAGCTCGCCCCGCTGACGACCTACGAAGAGAAGAACACCGGCTCCAACCTGCCCGCCCAGGTGGAGATCTACGCCACCGAACAGGGGCCCAAGGGGCCGGAGTACAAGTTCCTGTTCATGGCCAAGGGCGGTGGCAGTGCCAACAAGTCGTTCCTGTTCCAGGAGACCAAGGCGATCCTGAACCCGAAGAGCATTCTGAAGTTCCTCGACGAGAAGATCCGCTCGCTCGGCACCGCGGCGTGCCCGCCGTACCACCTTGCCGTCGTGATCGGCGGCACCTCAGCCGAATTCGCGCTCAAGACCGCCAAATACGCGTCGGCGCACTACCTCGACAACCTGCCCACGCAGGGTTCGATGTCGGCGCACGGTTTCCGTGACCTCGAACTCGAGGACAAGGTGTTCAAGCTGACCCAGTCCTTCGGTATCGGTGCGCAGTTCGGCGGCAAGTACTTCTGCCACGACGTGCGTGTCGTGCGGCTGCCCCGCCACGGCGCGTCGTGCCCGGTCGCGATCGCGGTGTCGTGTTCGGCCGACCGTCAGGCACTCGGCAAGATCACCGCCGACGGCGTCTTCCTCGAACAGCTCGAGACCGATCCGGCCAAGTACATGCCCGCAGCCGGTGTGGCCGAGGACATCTCGGGCGGCGAGGTGGTCGAGGTCGACCTCAACCGTCCGATGCCGGAGATCCTCGCCCAGCTCTCGCAGTACCCGGTCAAGACCCGTCTGTCGCTGACCGGGCCACTCGTCGTCGCGCGAGACATCGCGCACGCCAAGATCAAGGAGCGCCTCGACGCCGGCGAACCGATGCCCGACTACCTCCGCGACCACCCCGTCTACTACGCGGGACCGGCGAAGACCCCCGAGGGCATGGCCTCCGGATCGTTCGGGCCGACGACGGCCGGCCGGATGGACAGCTACGTCGAGCAGTTCCAGGCGGCCGGCGGCTCGATGGTCATGCTGGCCAAGGGAAATCGGTCCAAGCAGGTCACCGATGCGTGCGGCTCGCACGGCGGTTTCTACCTCGGCTCGATCGGCGGACCCGCGGCGCGTCTGGCGCTCGACTGCATCAAGAGCCAGGAGATCATCGAGTACCCCGAGCTCGGCATGGAGGCCGTGTGGAAGATCGAGGTCGAGAATTTTCCCGCGTTCATCGTTGTTGACGACAAGGGCAACGACTTTTTCACCGACCCGAGCGGGGCCGTGAACGTCCCGCTGAGCGGCATAAGGATTCGATCGAAGGAGTAGGACACCGATGACCGGAGCACAGGGCAATGAGCAGCGGTACCGCACCGAGCACGACACCATGGGCGAGGTGCAGGTACCCGTCGACGCCCTGTGGCGGGCCCAGACGCAGCGCGCCGTCGAGAACTTCCCGATCAGCGGACGGCCGCTCGAGCGGACCCAGATCCGCGCGATGGGACTGCTGAAGGCGGCCTGCGCCACGGTCAATGCCGACCTCGGTCTCCTCGACCCGGAGAAAGCCGATGCCATCGTCGCCGCGGCCACCGAGATCGCCGACGGCCGCCACGACGACCAGTTCCCGATCGATGTGTTCCAGACCGGTTCGGGCACCAGCTCGAACATGAACACGAACGAGGTCATCGCGTCGATCGCCAAGTCACGCGGCGTGGACGTCCATCCCAACGATCACGTCAACATGTCGCAGTCGTCGAACGACACCTTCCCGACGGCGACGCACGTCGCCGCCACCGAAGCCGCGGTCACCGACCTGATCCCGGCGCTGGAGCATCTGCAGAAGGCGTTGAGCGACAAGGCAACCGAATGGCGTGAGGTCGTCAAGAGCGGCCGCACGCATCTGATGGACGCCGTGCCGGTCACGCTGGGCCAGGAGTTCGGCGGCTATGCACGCCAGGTCGAGGCGGGCATCGAGCGCATCACCGCCACCCTCCCCCGCGTCGGCGAACTGCCCATCGGCGGCACCGCCGTCGGCACGGGCCTCAACGCGCCGGACGGTTTCGGAACCAAGGTGGTCGCCGAACTCGTGCGGCTGACCGGCGTCGAGGCCCTGACGCTCGCGAAGGACAACTTCGAGGCGCAGGCGGCCCGCGACGGGCTCGTCGAACTCTCCGGCCAGCTCAAGACGGTCGCGGTGTCGCTGACCAAGATCGCGAACGACGTCCGCTGGATGGGCTCCGGTCCGCTCACCGGACTCGGCGAGATCCTCCTCCCCGACCTCCAGCCGGGCAGCTCCATCATGCCGGGCAAGGTCAATCCCGTTCTGCCCGAGGCGGTCACACAGGTGGCGGCGCAGGTCATCGGCAACGACGCCGCGGTCACGTGGGGCGGCGGCAACGGCGCCTTCGAACTCAACGTCTACATCCCGATGATGGCCCGCAACGTCCTCGAGTCCCTGAAACTGCTCGCCAACGTCTCGCGGCTGTTCGCCGATCGCTGCATCTCCGGCCTGCAGGCCAACACCGAGCGATTGCGCACCCTCGCGGAGAGTTCACCGTCGATCGTCACCCCGCTCAACAGCGCCATCGGTTACGAGGAGGCGGCCGCCGTGGCCAAGCAGGCCCTCAAGGAGGGCAAGACGATTCGCGAGACCGTCCTGGATCGCGGACTGGTCGGCGACACGCTGACCGAGGCCGAACTCGACGCCCGGCTCGACGTGTTGAAGATGGCCAATCTCGACCGGGAGCGCTGAGAACCGTGGCGGCGCAGCTGCTTCCCATCCCCACCGACTGGCAGACCGCACTCGTGCTCGTCGCCCACCCCGACGATCCCGAGTACGGGATGGCCGCCGCCGTCGCCCGATGGACCGGCGAGGGCAGACGCGTCGTCTACGCGCTGGCCTCGAGTGGTGAGCGGGGCATCGAAGGTCTCTCACCCGCCGAGTGCGGGCCCCTGCGGGAAGCGGAGCAGCGCGCGTCCGCCTCGATCGTCGGCGTCGACGAGGTCGAGTTCTGGGGCTTCCCCGACAGCGACATCCGCAACGTCCCCGAGTTGCGGGCCAAGATCGCCGAGACCGTCGAACGCTTCCGCCCGCAGGTGATCGTCTCGCTGTTCGGGGGTCCCGAGTGGGCGCCGGGAATGCCCAACCAGCGCGATCACATGGAGTTCGCCGCGGCCGTGCTCGACGCCTACGACGCCCTGGAGTCCCCACCGCCGTGGTTGTTCGAGAACGGTCCCGCGGCGACCCACGGCGTCGACGTCGAGGATCAGATCGACACGGCCGTCCACGCGCTGGCCGCGCACGACCGCTACCTCTCCGTCCTGGATCCCGACACCCCGGTCCTCGACCAGGCACGAGCGCAGATCGAGATGGCGACAGCCCCACGCACCGATGATCCCCACGGCCACGTGGCCGGCTTCGAACTGAAGAGAGGTCACACCGGCTGACGTTCCTTGGCCCTGCGCATCGGTGACCTTCGGCCTCTCCCGCCAGGCGAGCCGTCGGTGGATGGTGTGGGGGTCCACTTCTCCGCACGCCGCCGGAGGAATCCGCTCCGACAGGGGGACCGTCATCACTCTCACATCCGTTCTCGTCGCACTGCTCGCCGCATTCACCGTGTGCGCACTCATCGGATTGTCGGTCTGGCTTCTCGTCCTGTTCGGGGTGCTGACCGGACTGCACTCGGTGGCATGGCTGTCCGAGCGCACATCGGCCTGGCGGCTGCCGGCCGACGCCGACGCACCCTAGAGGGGCGCCGACCAGCGCAGTGCCAGACCACGGCCGTTCGGTGGCGTGGTCAGCGTGAACGAACCACCGAGCTTCTCGGCCCGGAGGGCGAGATTGCGGAGGCCGCTCGGCGTCACATCGGCCGGCAGCCCGATGCCGTCGTCGACGACCTCGACGACGAGTTCGTCGGCAATCGCGAGCGACACCGTCACGGTCGTGGCCCGGGCATGCTTGACGACGTTGCTCACCGCTTCCCGCGTGACCGCGACGACGTGCTCGGCCAGCGGCGGCGCCACCACCGACAGCGGGCCCGACGTCCGGACGTGTACCTGAATCGGCAGATCGTCGATCTGCTGGTCGATGGCCTCCTGCACGCGCTGCCGCAGCCGGGTGATCATCATGTCCTCGGCCTGCAGATCGAAGATGGTCGTCCGAACCTCCTGGACGATGTCCTGCAGATTGTTGATGGAGCGGGTGAGGCGCGAACGGACATCGGGTGAATGGGTGCGCTGCAGCGTCGCCTGCAGACTGAGTCCTTCGGCGAAGATCCGCTGGATCACGTGATCGTGGAGGTCACGGGCGATCCGCTCGCGATCTTCGAGGACACGCATCTGATGGGTCTGCAGCGTGGCAGTGGCCAGCTGCATGGCCAGAGCGGCCTGGTCGGCGAAGTCCGCGCTGAGCTCCAGGAGGTCCCGCGTGAAAGGCTCTCGCCCCTCGGCCCGCATGGCGATCAGCACGCCCCGGGTGGAGTCGACCGTGCGCAGCGGCGCGGCCATCACCGGCCCGAAGCGCGTCGACGAATCGCCGATGTCGTATTCCAGGTGCTCACGCAGAACGGGACGTCGCTGGACGAATGCGGTCCCCGACGTCGACCCGACGATGGGGATGCTCTGGCCGCGGAAGACGTGGCCCTCGGTGCCCTCGGCCACGGTGATCACGAGTTCGTCGATCGACTCGACGGGCTCCTCGGTGTCGTGGGGCTCGGCGATGAAGACGAGGTCGGCCTCGGCGAGGCTCAGCACCTTGCGAGCGATCTCTTCGAGAACGTCCTGGTGATCGGCGCCGGTCAGCAGCTCGGTCATCACATCGCGGTTGGCCTCGATCCAGGCCAGCTGGTTCTGCGCCTGCTCGTAGAGGCGGGCGTTGTCGATCGCGATCCCGGCCGCGGACGCCAGAGCCTGGATCACCACCTCGTCGTCCTCGGTGAAGACGCCGCCGTTCCTTTTCTCCGTCAGATAGAGATTGCCGAAGATCTCGTCACGGACCCGGATGGGTGTACCCAGGAAACTCGTCATCGGCGGGTGGTTCGGGGGGAACCCCACGGATTCGGGATGCTCGGAGAGGTCGGGAAGGCGCAGCAGTTCGGGTCGGTCGATGAGCAGTCCGAGGACGCCGCCGCCGGTCGGCAGCCTTCCGATGCGCACGCGGGTCTCGTCGTCGATGCCCTGCGACAGAAAGGCAGACAGGTGGTGCCCGCGCCCGAGGACGCCGAGTGCGCCGTACTCCGCGTCGACCAGCCGGATCGCCGACGCCACGATCGATTCGAGTGTGGTTTCCAGATCGAGTCCGGAACTGACGACGAGCATCGCCTGAAGGAGTCCATCGGTCTGATCACGCACGTCGGCGATCTGGCCGACCCGGTCGGCGACCTCGTCGAGCAGCTCGCGCAAACGCATCTGCGACAGCGCTTTCTGCAATTCGAGCGATCTCGGGTCGAGTTCCGAGAATTCGGAAGCCATCTCTCGGATCATAGTCAGGCACGAATTCCACCGCGCAACTTCGGTCCAACGTCGCGCTCCCACGCGCCATACGACGAGAATCTTCTCGATTAGTTAGGCGTGCGGACATTTACGAAATGCGATCGGAAAGTCTTACAATTCGATGCAGGTGTCCGATGCCGGAGGGAGACGGCATGATCAGGGTCTTCCTGGTCGACGACCATGAAATCGTCCGACGGGGTCTCGTCGAATTGCTCGAGTCCGACCCCGATCTCGAGGTGGTCGGCGAGGCCGCCACCGTCGCGCAGGCGCTGGCCCGGGTACCGGCGGTACGACCGGATGTCGCCGTGCTCGACGTCCGACTCCCCGACGGCAGCGGCATCGAGCTGTGCCGGGAGCTGTTGAGCAGTGTCGACGGCCTGCACTGCCTGATGCTGACCTCCCTGACCGATGACGAGGCGATGATGGACGCCATCCTGGCCGGCGCCAGCGGATACGTCATCAAGGACATCACCGGAATGGAACTCGCGCGAGCGATCGCCGAGGTCGGAGCAGGGCGGTCCCTGCTGGACAACCGCGCCGCCGCGGCGCTGATGGATCGACTGCGCGCCCGGAAGGATGCCGAAGAACCGCCCCACGACGGCCTCAGCGAGCAGGACCGCACGCTCCTCGCCCTGCTCGGGGAGGGTCTGACGAACCGACAGATCGCCGCGCGGATGCACCTCGCCGAGAAGACGGTCAAGAACTACGTCTCGCGACTGCTCGGCAAACTCGGGATGGAACGGCGGACCCAGGCGGCGGTGTACGCGGCGAAGTCCGCGAATCGCGAACGACGCCGCTGAACCACGCCGCGCATGGGTCCTTGGTCCTCGATGTGCGGGATCTTTGGCGCATGTGCGACACATCACCCCGGGTGTGTACTCAGTGAATGGGCCCCATGGGGTCACCGGTGTGCGACCTGCGGAGGGGGCAGCCGCGTTGACTGCGTCCACGATCGTCGGGATCGACGGTTCGGCCACCGCCCGGGCGGCGGCGTGCTGGGCCGCTCGCGATGCCCTGTTGCACCATTCGCCGGTCGAACTCATCTCCGCCGCCTGTCCGTCGGCCGGCCTCGTCGCCGAGAGCCCGCACTCGCTCGATCCGTTGCGAAGGCGGGCCGAGCGGGCCTTGTCCGAATCGAGCCGTGCGATCAGGGAGTCGAGCGGTGCGGCTGCGGAGTCGCCCGTCCGGATCGCGACGCGGGTGGAATGCGCACCTCCGATACCCACTCTGCTCGAGGCCTCGTCGGCGGCGAGAGTGCTGGTCGTCGGCAATCGGGGCCATCGCGCGGGCGACCGCGTGGCACTGGGGTCGGTCGCTCTCGCACTCGCCGAGCACTCCCGGTGCCCGTTGACCGTGATCCGCGACCCGGGTTCGACCCCGCCGGAGCGGACGTCGGCCGCGGTGGTGGTCGGGGTGGACGGGTCACCCGCGAGCCGCCTCGCGGCGACGTCCGCCTTCGAGCAGGCGGCGGTTCGCGGCGTCCCCGTCACGGTCGTCCATGCCTGGCGCGACTCCGACGGGTCCGATGTCGATCCGGCAGCGCCCTCCCCCGAGCACGGGCTCGCCTGGCGGGCCCTACGCGCCACCGTGGCGACGTGGCTCGACGACGAGCTCACCGGGCTGCGACACGACCATCCGGCGGTCCGGGTCCGATGTGCGATCGTGCGGGATCGCCCGGCGCGGGCATTGCTCGATCACGCGCAGGCCGCGCAACTGGTGGTGGTCGGTGCCCGCGGCCGCGGTGGCTTCGACCGCATGCTGGTGGGGTCGACGACGCTCGCCGTTCTTCAACGGGCCCGGTGCCCGGTTCTGATCGTTCCGCACGACCGGTGACACCGCTTCGGCGGGACCACCGCCGAACTGTGTGTCATTCGGCCCTTGAGATCTGCATCACATCTTCCGACACTGGAATGGTCGCTCGTCCGAGGAGAGGGGAGGCCCCTGGGACGAGCGACCCGACACCCGGTCAAGCGACAGAACGATCAACTGACCGAAAGATCTACACAAAAGGCTTCGCGATGACAGTTGTTTCCGCACCCGTGGAAACCGAACGGCCGCCCGTCGACCGTGACTGCGACAGCTGCGGACGGAGATTCACCGTCCGCGCTCCCCTGCGCCGGTCCGATCTGGACAACCTCGCCCGGGTCAACGGCTGGGACATCCGCTCCGGGGCCACGTGGTGCCCCGGGTGCCGATGCGCCCGGGCAATCCTCTCGAGTTCGTAGTCCCGGCTCGACGAGCAGTCAGCCCGCCTGACCGCCGAGTCCGAAGAGCGCGGGAACCACACCGACGAGCTGCGAGAGCAGGCCGGTCAGGACATCGGCACCCGGGACACCCGACGTAGCGGGTGGTGTCGTCCCCGGCGGCGTCGTGCCCGGAGCGGTCTGAGGGGTCGCTCCGGGCGCCTCGCCCGCGGGTGCCCCCTGGTTGACGCCGATGGTGATCTTGGGGTTCTTCGCCGGGTCGAGCCACACGAGGATCTGCTTCATCAGTTCACGGTCGATCGCGACGCAGCCCATGGTCGGCTCACCGTTGGTGACGTGCAAGAACATCGCCGAGGCCCGGCCCGGGGTCCGTTGCGGGTTGTGCGCGATGTTGACCGCGTAGTCGTAGACCGGGCCGGAGTTGTACAGGTTCTCGCTGTCGCCACCAGGGCTCTGCGGCTGCCGCACGTGGGTGTTGTAGGTGGGCGACTTCATGTTCGAGTCCCACCAGTCCTGCTGGTCGACCTTCAGGTAGGGCATCTTGGTCCCGGGGTTCGCGGCGCGACCGAAAGCCTGGTCGAGCGGGAAGGTGCCCTGCGGCGTCCGGTGGACGTTGTCCTTCGGCTCGCCCATACCCAACGATCCGAGGAACGCTTTCGTCGGGCCGATGACCGGTTTCCAGCTGCCGTCGGCGCCCCGGTCGAAAGCCGTCAGGGTGGCGGTGGTGTCGGATGCCCTCGGCACCGTCACGACGATCATCTGGCTCGTCGACCCGGCCGTCCCGGTGCCATCGGTCCCGTCGGCCGAGCCCGTCCCGCCTGCCAGCTGATCGAGAATTCCGTCGAGGTGAGGGATTCCCGAGCCCGGCGCCGCCCCCGCACCCGGCGGGGGTGTCTCCGGTGTAGTCGTCTCTGGGGCGGCGAGCGCCTGGCCTGCACCGCCGACAGTCGCGGCGAGTACCGCGATCACCAGTAGCCCCAGCAGTCTCAATTGCCTCATCAGTAACTTCTGCACCACATCAGTGTGACAGCGCGCAAGAGTGCGTGAGTCACGTCCTGGTCACGGTGCGGTTCGGATCGGGTGTCGGCCGGCCCCGGCGACACACCGGGATCCGGCGGTGTCGCCCCGGATTTCCCGATACGAAAACAGGTGATTGTCATATTTCGCGATGCAGGGCAATAGACGTTTCACGAAACCATTAAGCAAAAGACCCGAAAATTCCGCGATCTTTGTTTGCGCGTTTGTCAGCAAATCATTAGTGTCGCAAATGACAGTGCCGGATCAAGGCGCTCGTCGACCGGATAGCCATTCGATAAAAGGGAGAACAATGACATCCTTGGAGAACGTCGAACTGCTCACCGCCATCGTCGACCTCCTGAATTCGCTCCGCGACTTCACCCCGATCGAACCGCCGACCGCCTGATCCGACACCGAAGGCCGCGTCGACTCCCCCTCTCGGGTGAGCGACGCGGCCTTCGCGTATCCGGCGAAATCTGGTGCACCGCAGAATTACCGATACCTGGACGAGTGCCGACCTACTGGGGCGCGAACTCCTCGAGCATCTCGGTCACGAGGGCGGCGATCGGCGACCGTTCGCTACGGGTGAGCGTGATGTGCGCGAAGAGCGGGTGGCCCTTCAGCTTCTCGATGACCGCGGCGACACCGTCGTGCCGGCCCACCCGGAGGTTGTCGCGTTGGGCGACGTCGTGCGTCAGGACCACTCGCGATCCCGACCCCAATCGCGAGAGAACGGTCAGCAGCACGTTGCGTTCGAGGGACTGCGCCTCGTCGACGATGACGAATGAGTCGTGCAGGGACCGTCCGCGGATGTGCGTCAGAGGGAGCACCTCCAACATCCCGCGGCTCAAGACCTCGTCGATGACCTCCGGGGACGCGAGCCCTTCGAGGGTGTCGAAAACCGCCTGCGCCCACGGGCCCATCTTGTCCGACTCACTACCCGGCAGGTAGCCCAGCTGCTGCCCGCCGACCGCGTACAGCGGACGGAACACGACCACCTTGCGCTGGGTGCGCCTCTCCAGGACCGCTTCGAGTCCCGCGCAGAGCGCCAGCGCCGACTTTCCGGTCCCCGCCTTGCCGCCGAGCGACACGATCCCGACGCTGTCGTCGAGGAGCAGATCGAGAGCGACGCGCTGCTCTGCCGACCGTCCGTGGAGCCCGAACGCCTCCCGGTCACCGCGAACCAACTGCACCCGCTTGTCCGAGTTCACGCGACCGAGCGCACTCGACGTGGCGCTGAGCAACCGGATTCCCGTGTGACACGGGAGCTCCCGGGCATCGTCGATGTCGACGACACCCTCGGCGAACAGCGTGTTGATCGCAGCGGTCTCGACATCCAGCTCGGTCATCCCCGTCCACCCCGAGACGACGACGTCCTGGGCGTGGTATTCGTCGGCGGCCAGCCCCACCGCGCCGGCCTTCACACGCAACGGCGTGTCCTTGGACACCAGCGTCACGTCCTTGCCCTCGGCACGCAGGTTGAGGG
The DNA here is from genome assembly GCF_000143885.2 of Gordonia sp. KTR9. Lineage (NCBI taxonomy): Bacteria > Bacillati > Actinomycetota > Actinomycetes > Mycobacteriales > Gordoniaceae > Gordonia > Gordonia sp. KTR9. Next base: position 1,839,427 of record NC_018581.1, on the reverse strand, counting down.
CGCAGGCGAGGATGCGGGAGTCATTGGAGTCGGTGCGGAAACCGGCGGGCAGTACCGCGGGGTCGGTGTGGTTGAGCTCCACCTGGAGGGTGCCGCCGTCGTCGCCGATCTCGAGCGGCAGGTCGAGTCGTCCGTGTTCGAGCCGCATGTCGTCGAGCATGCGCAACGCCTCACGCGCGAACCAACCGAGTTCGTGGTGGTGACGTTTGCCCTCGAGTTCGCTGATGACCACCAGTGGCAACACCACGTGGTGTTCGGCGAAGCGCATGACCGCCCAGGGGTCGGACAGCAGCACGGAGGTATCGAGGACGTAGGTGCGTGTGGTCACGTGGGGCTCCTACGTTCGTGCGGCACCCGCACAAACCGGTGTTGGTCGACCGGCGGTCCAGTTGTCCGATGTCCCGGCGTCAGCCGAGGTGGACGAGGACCGGGGCCGGCCCCCTCGCGTTGCTCGCACAAACCACGATGTGAACCTCCCGAACGAACCGCTTCCCCGCGGTCCGTCACTGGCCAACGTACGCGCGAAAATCCGTGGCGGCGCGCCGGGATCAGGTGTGTCGGCGTGAATTGTGGGTAAACCGCCGTATCGTCTGGAGTGGAGACGCAACACGGCGCCACCAGGACTTTCGTCGTCCTGGTGGCGCCGTGTTCACGGTCGCGACGCCCTCGCGGTGGGCGGGTCAGCGTCCGGCGCGCGCGAGGATCCGGGTGCGCGCGGCCTGAGCCTCGTCACCGAGACCCGAGACGGTGTCGAGCCTGACCGCGTCGGCCAGGGTCGCTGCGATGGCCGCTTTCACCTCGCCGTTCTCGTAGTCGGCGATGAGTGCGCGCTCGGCGTCGAAGTCGGCGATGTCGTGGCCGATCGGCTCGTCGAGCGCCAGCGCGCTGTCGATCGCGAGGACGGTGGCGTCCTGGTCGGCGACGATCCCGGCGTTGAGGAACGCCCCGAAGGTGGTGGCCTGTCCCTGGTCGTCGGCCGCGATCCTCGTGAGGATCTCGACGAGCGCGTCGTCACCGGCGACCGCCGACAGCCGCTTGACGAAATGCACACACTGGTTCTCGTGCACGGCCATCAACGCGAGCACGTCGAGCGGACCGAGCGGGTCGATCTGCTCCGGGACCTGGCGGTAGCCCTGGGTCACATGGATGCGGCGACGCTCCTCGGCGTCCACCGGATCGATCGCGCGCCGGACGACGAGGTAGTCACGCAGCACGATGGCATGGCGGTTGTCCTCGGCGGTCCACACGCCCACGAGCTGCCGCCAGTCGGAGAAGGCCGGGAAGTGTTTGGCCAGCACCCGGTGATACGACGGCAGGTTGTCCTTGGTCAGCAGGAGGGCGAGCAGCCCCGCACGTGCCTCGTCGGACAGGAAGGCCTCGGACGGGTCGAAGTCCTTGCCGCCGAGGAACCCGAAGTTGCGTCCGTCGTCCCACGGCACCCAGTCGTGCGGATTCCACGGACTCGCGGCTGACTGGTGGTCTTCGGCGATCTCGGGAAGAGCCTTCTCGAGCGCGATGATCAGGTCGTCTTCAGTGAGGGCGTTCATCGGTGAAAGGATACGGACGCCGGACCCGGCCGGGCAATCCAGGTCAGATCCGGCTCATGAGGCCCCACTCCTCGAGACCCTCGTAGAGCGGGAAGTCGAGAGCGAGCTTGGACACACGCCCGCGCAGCGCCGAGACATCGGCGGCGTCGCCGGCGGCGAGCGCACCGGCGATGATGTCGGCGACCTCGGCGAACTGTTCGTCGCCGAAGCCGCGGGTGGCCAGCGCCGGGGTGCCGATGCGCAGACCCGACGTGACCATCGGCGGGCGGGGGTCGAACGGCACGGCGTTGCGGTTGACGGTGATGCCGACCTGGTGGAGCAGGTCCTCGGCCTGCTGACCGTCGAGGGCGCTGTTCCGCAGGTCGACGAGCACCAGGTGGACGTCGGTGCCGCCGGTCAGGACCGAGACGCCGGCCTCGGCGACGTCGGATCCGGTGAGACGCTCCGCGAGGATCCTCGCCCCGGACAGGGTGCGGCGCTGGCGCTCGGCGAACTCCTCGGTGCCGGCGATCTTGAGGGCCACGGCCTTGCCGGCGATCGCATGCATCAGCGGCCCGCCCTGCTGACCGGGGAACACCGCCGAGTTCAGCTTCTTCGCCCACTCCTGCTTGGCGAGGATGATCCCTGAGCGCGGTCCGCCGAGCGTCTTGTGCACGGTCGAGGACACGACGTCGGCATGCGGCACCGGCGACGGATGCAGTCCCGCGGCGACGAGACCAGCGAAGTGCGCCATGTCGACCCAGAGGTGGGCGCCGACCTCGTCGGCGATGGCGCGGAAGGCCTCGAAATCGAGGGTGCGGGGGTAGGCCGACCAGCCGGCCACGATGACCTTCGGCTTCACGTCGAGGGCGATCTTGCGCACCTCGTCCATGTCGATGCGGAAGTCTTCCTTGCTCACACCGTAGAAGGCGTTCTCGTAGAGCTTGCCGGAGAAGTTCAGGCGCATGCCGTGGGTGAGGTGACCGCCGTGGGCGAGGTCGAGACCGAGCATGGTCTCCCCCGGCTCCATCAGGGCCTGCAGGACGGCGGCGTTGGCCTGGGCACCCGAGTGCGGTTGCACGTTCGCGAAGTCCGCACCGAACAGTTCCTTCGCCCGGTTGCGGGCGATGTCCTCGACGACGTCGACGTACTCGCAGCCGCCGTAGTAGCGGCGTCCCGGATATCCCTCGGCGTACTTGTTGGTGAGCACGCTGCCCTGGGCCTGCAGGACCGCGCGCGGCACGAAGTTCTCCGAGGCGATCATCTCGAGGGTGTCTCGCTGGCGGCTGAGTTCACCGTTCATGGCGGCGGCGACGTCGGGGTCGACCTCGGCCAGGGACATCGAGTTCACGGATGACGGGTTCGCGGTCATGCCCCGATTCTAGGCACCGAGTTCGCGACGCAGGCTCGCCGGGATGAGTGGCTCGTCGAGCAGGCGTCCGAAGGCGGCCGCGCGGTCGGCGGCCGAGTCCAGCCACTGCTCGAGCAACCGGTAGCCCTCGACGTAGGTGCTGATGTACGCGCGCCACAGCGGTGAGGTGAGGAATCGCAGCATCTGCCGGGCCCGTTCCTCGGGGGCGAGGAGCCAGCGCCGGAGGTGTTCGGCGACGGCGTCGGCGTCGGCGTGGCGGTCGTGCAGCATGAGCGCGGCGTCCTGGCGGACGGGCAGGAGTCCGGCGGTGGCACGACCCACGCTCATCGCGCGCTCGGCGTCGAAGCGGAGCCCGAGGTCGGCGTAGATCTCCTGGGCCCACGACTGCCAGTCGGGACCGACGATCGCGGCGAGGGCGTGGTCGGCGAGGCCCTCGGCCATCAGGCACTGCGGGGTGTTGACCAGGAAGATCGACTGCTCGGACTGCCCGGCGCCGACGAGCAGCTGTTCCTTGCGGCAGTGTTCGGTGTGATGTCCGGGGTAGGCCTCGTGTGCGATGAGGGCCGGCAGGGAGGACATGTACTGCGTGAGGTCGGCGTTGATGGCCACGCGTGAGCGGTAGTTCCCGAGGTAGTAGTTGAATCCCGACCACGGCTTGTCGGTCACGACCTCGAATTCGACGATCTCGTTGTCCGGCAACGGATATGCCGATCGAACTCGTTCGCGGAGCGCACCGCTGAACGTGCGGACGCATTCGTCGACCCGCTCCGGCGGGACCTCGTCGATGCGCCGGTGCGCGGCGTAGGCGTTACGGAGTTCGTCACCCGTCGCGCCCGGGACACCGAGCGCCTGCGCCAGGTCGGCGTGCGCTTGCCGATATCGGTCCGGGTCGGCCATCTCGATGTCGACGTCGAAGTAGGCGCGGACCTCGTCGACGAATCCGACTTCGTCGCCGGCGAACTTGCGGGCCGAGCATTCCAGGGCGCGCAGATGGGCGCCGACGAACTCGGCGCGCGCCGCGTCGAGTGTGCCGGGCAGGTCGGCGAGCAGGCCGCGCGCACGTTCGGCGAGCCGGACGGGATCGGGTGCAGGGCCGTTCTCGACCTCTGCTTTCAGTGCCGGATCGCCGGTGTAGGCGTCGACGAAGCCCCGTTCGAGGCGGTCGAAGCCGAGCCCGAGTCGGAGGTACTCGGTCACCAGCGGGTCGGGGGTGGTGGCGGCGTCGGCGACGGGCGAGGACGGCATATCGGCAGGCTACCGATCGACGCCGTTCCACGCCGCCCTAAGCTGTACGCATGATCACTCCGGGAGCGGCGGATCCGACATCGGCGGAGCTGCCCTGATGGCCCGCAACGCCACCGATCGGGATCCGAGTCTCTACCTGGAACTCGACCGGAGGCAGTGGCGTGAACTCCGCGAGTCCATGCCCCTGGTCCTCAACGAGGACGAACTGGCCGAACTCGTCGGCCTCGGTGAGCAGATCGACCTGGACGAGGTCGCCGACGTCTATCTGCCGCTGTCGCGTCTGATCCACCTGCAAGTCGCTGCGCGGCAACGGTTGTTCGCCGCGACCTCCACCTTCCTCGGCGAGCGGCAGACCAACCGTCAGGTGCCCTTCGTCATCGGGATCGCCGGCAGCGTCGCGGTCGGGAAGTCGACGACGGCACGTGTGCTCGCCGCCCTCCTCGCCCGATGGGAGTCACACCCCAAGGTCGACCTTATCACCACCGACGGTTTCCTGCTCCGCACCGCCGAGATGCAGCGCCGGGGCATTCTGCACCGCAAGGGGTTTCCCGAGTCGTATGATCGCCGGGCGCTGCTCCGCTTCGTCACCGAGGTGAAGTCGGGTGCGCGCGAGGTCGCCGCGCCGGTGTACTCGCACCTCGCCTACGACATCGTGCCCGACGTCTATCACTATGTGCGCCAGCCCGACATCCTCATCCTCGAGGGCCTCAACGTGCTCCAGACCGGAGAGACGCTGATGGTGTCGGACCTGTTCGACTTCTCGATCTACGTCGACGCCAAGATCGACGACATCGAGTCCTGGTACATCTCCCGCTTCCTGCAGATGCGGACGACCTCGTTCGCCAACCCCGACTCGCATTTCCACGCGTACGCGTCGCTGACCGACAAGCAGGCGACGGCCGCGGCACGGGATCTGTGGACCTCGATCAACCGCCCGAACCTGATCGAGAACATCCTGCCCACCCGGCCCCGGGCGTCACTCGTGCTCCGCAAGGATCACGACCACTCGATCAACCGGGTGCGTCTGCGGAAGCTCTGATTGACGACGCGGCTCGGCGCTCGTCGAGTCCGGCCGGGTAGGCCCCGGCGAGTGCGATGCGATTCCAGGCGTTGATCATCACGATCGAGGCCACCAGCTGACCGGTCTCGGCGGCGTCGAAATGTGCACGCACCGAGTCGAACACGTCGTCGGGAACGCCGTGCTCGCCGATCCGCGTGACACTCTCGGTGAGTGCGAGTGCGGCCCGCTCGGCGGGGGTGAACGCCGGACCGGCCTCGCGCCACGCGGCGATGAGCATCAGTTTGTGCGTGTCGATGTCCTTGGCGAGGGCATCGGAGGTGTGCATGTGCAGACAGTATGCGCACCCGTTCAGTTGCGACGCCCGGATCACGATGAGTTCGGCGAGTTCCGGGTCGACGCCGGCCGACGCTGCCCGCTGCAGTGCGACGAGAGCCTTGTAGACGGACGGGTTGTCCTGCGGTATCCACATTCTCGTCGCCGGTCGGGTGCCGGAGCTCATCGCCGGCCTCCGTCCCGGGCGCGCTCACGACCGGCCAGCCACCCGTCGAGCGTCGTCGTGGTGACCACGTCCGGATGAGCGGGCACGAGCCCGCCGCCCCGGATCGCCGGCCCGCCGAACCGGACGCCCAGCACCCAGCGCGGCGAGCCGGTCTGCGCGGCAACCGCTTTCGCGACATCGACGAGGTCCATCTCCACCGGCCCGCCGATCTCGACCTTCCGCTTGCCCGATGGTCCCGCGGTCACCTCGTCGACAACGGCCACGGCCACGTCGGCAACGGCCGCCGGGGCGCAGCGCAGCCTGGGCACCGCGGCGACCGGACCGAATCTCATCCTCGACATCATCTGCTCGGCGAGTTCGAACCACTGCACCGAGGCGAGGACGGTGAGCGCGGCGGGGTCCACGACCTTCGCGTAGGCCGCTTCCTGGGCCGCCTTTCCCTGGTAATAACCGAATTTGGCATTCACCGCGGGGACGTCGGCATTGACGATCGACACCACGACCACGTGTTTGACGCCCGCGGTCGTCGCGGCGCGCCCGATATGGGTCGCCGTGGTCTCGAAGAAGTCGATCGCCTCCGCGGCCTTCAACGTCAGGAGACTGAGGCAGTCGACGACGGCGTCGGCACCGTCGAACGCCGCCGCAAGGCCGGTTCCGGTGTAGGCGTCGACGCCGCTCGCGCGATTTGCGCGCACCACCTCCTGCCCACGCTCGACGAGAAGGTCGGCGACCCGACTCCCCAGTACACCGCTGGCGCCCACGACCACGATCTTCATCTCGTTCCTCCTCAAGGACGGACATCTCGTTGTTCCGGGTTTAGGCTAGGCCGCAATTAGCTCAAGAAAGTGGTCCAATCCGATGGCAGAAAAACGGGTCAATTCGACGGTGGCCGATCCGTGGGCCGAAGTCGCCGAACGGCTCGGAGCGGACCTCTTCCTGGATCTGCAGCCCGATCCCGGCGCGGGTGCCCGAGGGCGGGGTGCCACACGGCGCCGGGCCCTCACCGAGGCGCTGCGCTCGGCGATCCTCGACAGTCGTCTGCCGGCGGGCACCGCACTGCCGCCCTACCGGTCCCTCGCCGCCGACCTCGGCCTGGCGCGCGGCACCGTGTCGGCGGTGTACTCCGAGCTCATCGCGGAGGGATGGCTGACCGCTCGACAGGGATCGGCCACCAGGGTCGCCGAGGGTGCCGCGCGCCCACCGGAGGCCCCCGATCCCGGCGCCTCCACCGCGCTGCCCGCACTGCGCCACGACTTCTCACTGGGGCGCCCGTGTGCCGGGATGTTCCCGCGCAACGACTGGATTCGCGCCACCCGCCGCGCCCTCACCGAAACCCCGGACGTGGTCTTCGGACCGGCCCATCCCCGCGGACGCATCGAGCTGCGGAGCACGCTCACGAGCTACCTCGCCCGCACGCGGGGGGTCCGCACCACCCCGGACCAGATCATCCTCGGCACCTCGGTCCTGTCGGCGCTGGAGTTGTTGGCGCGGACGGTGATCGGCGAAGTCATCGCCGTCGAGAGTCACGGCCTGCCCTTCCATCGGCACGCCCTCGAACGCGGTGGTGCACGGGTCGTGCCGGTGCGCATCGATTCCGACGGCATGGTGATCGACGAGCTCGAGCGCACCGGGGCCTCCGCGGTGCTGCTGACCCCCAGCCACCAGTTCCCCACCGGCGTCGCCCTCTCGCCGGCCCGGCGGATGCAGGTGGTCGACTGGGCGCGGCGGTCGGGCGCCGTCATCGTCGAGGACGACTACGACGGTGAGTTCCGCTACGACCGCGAACCCGTCGGCGCGCTGCAGGCGCTCGGACCCGACGTCGTCGTCCACACCGGTTCGCTGAGCAAGAGCCTGTCACCGGCCGTCCGCGCCGGCTGGCTCGCCACCCCGGCGCACCTGGTCGAATCCGTGTTGCGCGGCAAGGGATTCCGCGAATCCGACGCGAGTATCGTCGACCAGCTGACGCTGGCCGAGCTGATCGGCTCCGGCGCCTATGACCGGCACATCCGCCGCAGCCGACAGGCCTACCGCACCCGGCGCGACGCCCTGGTGGAAGCCCTGGCCGGGATCGGCCTGGAGGTGCCCGGCGTCGCCGCGGGCCTGCACGCGCTGATCCCCGTCGCGCATGCCGACGAGGGGGCTATCGTGCACCGGGCGTACGAACGCGGGATCGCGGTGACCGGGCAGTCCCTGTTCCGCCATCCCGACGCCGATCCGCTGCCCTCCGGCGGATTGGCGGTCGGCTTCGGGACCCCCGCGGCGTCGACCTTCGGCACCGATCTCACCGCACTGACCGGCCTGCTCGCCGACTCCGTCGCACGCTGACCGCCGGGCCGGGACCGACACCGCCAGGAGCTACTTGCCGAACCGCCGACTCCGCGCCGAGTAGTCGCGCAGGGCGCGCAGGAAGTCCACCCGGCGGAACTCCGGCCAGTAGGCGTCGGTGAACCAGATCTCCGAATAGGCGCTCTGCCACAACAGGAATCCAGACAGCCGCTGCTCCCCGGACGTCCGGATCACGAGGTCGGGGTCGGGCTGGCCCTTGGTGTAGAGGTTGGCGTCGATCGCCTCCACGGTCACCGCATCCACCATCTCGGCCGCGCTCGCCCCCGCCGTCACCTTCTCCTCGAGCAACGCTTGCACCGCGTCCACGATCTCCTGCCGCCCGCCGTACCCGACGGCGACGTTCACGTTCATCCCCCGCCGTTCGGCGGTGCGCTCGGCGGCCGCCCGCAGCCGTCCGGCGACCGCATCGGGCAGCGAGTCCAGGGTGCCGACGATGCGGATCCGCCACTCGCCCTCGGGCGCGGAGATCTCGTCGACGATGTCCGGCACGATCTCGAGGAGCGCGTCCAGCTCGTCCGAGGATCGGTTGAGGTTCTCGGTCGACAGCAGATAGATGGTCACGGCTTCGATGCCCAGGCCGGCACACCAGCCGAGCATGTCCGCGATTCGCTGCGCGCCCACCCGGTGTCCGTGGCTGACGTCCTCGAACCCGGCCTCGCGCGCCCATCTCCGGTTGCCGTCGCAGATGATCGCGACGTGCCGCGGCAGGCGCTCGGTGTCGAGGAGCTGGATGAGCCGGCGTTCGTAGACGGAGAGTACGGGTCGTCGAAGCCGGTCCGGCAGCAGCTTCATCGTCGCGTCGTTCCGGCGTCGTGTCGGCCTCGTGTCACGCAGGACACCTTACGCGCCGAGACGCACCCCGCTGATTCCCCCGCATCGGCCCGGGTGACTCCGTCCGTGCATGCCGGTCACGCCGCCGATGCGTGAAGTTACGGTACCGTAGGTTCGGTGAGCACGTTGCTGAATCCGCCGGCCGACGTCCGCCCACGCCTGCGCGGAGTGATCCACCACTACTCGGCCTACGTCGCAGCCGTCGCCGGGCTCGCCCTGGTCATCGGCGCCGCGACGGTCGGCGACCCGGTCGCCGTCGTGCCGTGCGCCGTCTACGCGGTCACCGTGCTCGGACTCTTCGCGATCAGCGCGGGCTATCACCGGATCCCGTGGAAGACCGCACGCGCCCGGACCCGTATGAAGCGTGCCGATCACGCGATGATCTTCCTGTTCATCGCTGGCACCTACACGCCGTTCTGCGCCCTGGGTCTTCCCTCGCCGACCAGCTGGTGGGTCCTCGGCATCGTCTGGGCGGGCGCGACGGCCGGCGCGGCGCTCAAGATCGTGTGGCCCGGCGCGCCCCGCTGGCTCGGGGTCACCCTCTACATCGTGCTCGGCTGGGTGATCGTGGCCGTCGCGCCGGCGCTCGTGGGCGAGACCGGCGTGCTCGTCATGGTCCTGCTCGCCATCGGTGGCGTCTTCTACAGTGTCGGCGGCGTCCTCTACGCCGTGCGCTGGCCCGATCCGTGGCCGGAGACCTTCGGCCACCACGAGGTGTTCCACGCCTGCACCGCGGTCGCGGCCCTGTTGCACTACGTCGCCGCCTGGCTCGTCGTACTGGGCTGACCTGCCCTTTCGATGACCGCGCGTGGTCTGGGCCGGTTGATCATCGCTATGCTCCTCGCGTGAACCCGGACATGCGCGCCATCCACCGCCTCCGCGGTGGGGTCGTCGGCGCGCTGTCGGCGAGCACGGCGGTGGGGGCGCACGGCCTCGCGGCCGGGTCCTTGCCCGCCACGACGTCACTTCTGATCATGACCGCCGCGTGCGCCGCACTCGGCTGGGCGATCGGCGCGACGTCCCGTCGTCGTCCCGGGTGGTTCACCACGATGGGACTCCTCGCGTCGGGGCAGCTGCTCGCGCACGCCTCCCTCACCGCACTCGACGCCTCGTCGAGCCATCACACCGCCGCGGCGGCACTCACGCATGCACCCAGCCACACCATGCTGCTCGTGCACGCGATCGCGACACTGCTCACCGCCGCCGCGATCGGAATCGCCGAACCGGCCCTCCTCACCATCCTGACCGCGATCGTCGCGCTCATCCGGGCCGTCCTCGACCCACCCGCCGACGACGTCACCGCACTCGTCCCTCTCTCGGCACACGACGACGCGCGGCCCCGGCTGCGCGCCATCGCCGCACTCGACACCCGCGGCCCCCCGGCCCTCACGCGCTGATCCATTCTCCGCCGACCCGTCATCCCGACGGGCCGGCCGGTGCGCGGTTGCCATCCCACCTGATCGTGGTCGATTCCGCGTGCCGTCTTCCGCATGAGAGGCCAACACGTGTCCTTACCCAACCTGTCCCGCCCCGCCGACAACCAGGACGGCGACGCCCCCGTCCGCCGGTCCACACCGGCCGTCTGGCAGCCGTTGCTCCGACGCCTGCACTTCTACGCCGGCATCTTCATCGCCCCGTTCCTGGTCGTCGCGGCCATCACGGGCGGGCTCTACGCCATCGCCCCGTCGGTCGAACAGGTCGTCTACCGCGACCAGCTCTACACCGAGAGCACCGGCGATGCCCGTCCGGTGTTCGAGCAGGTCGACGCGGCGGTCCGACTCCGCCCCGACCTCACATTGTCCGCGGTACGTCCGGCGACCGAGACCGGCGACACCACCCGGGTCCTCTTCGACGACCCGGACCTGGGGGCGTCGAAGCGCCTGGCCGTGTTCATCGACCCGGTGACCCTCGACTCGACCGGTGAGCTGGTGTCCTACGGCAGCAGTGCGTCGTTGCCGCTGCGGACCTGGCTCAGCGAATTGCACCGCAATCTCCATCTCGGCGAACCGGGCCGGATCTACAGCGAACTCGCCGCCTCCTGGCTGTGGGTGATCGCCCTGGGCGGTCTCGCCCTGTGGATCTCGGCGTTCCGCGCTCGGCGCGAGCGGCGCCTCGCTGAGCTGGTCACCGCGGACCGGTCGGCGACCGGACGCACCCGCACCCGTAACCGGCACGGGGTGATCGGCGTGTGGATCGCGGTGGGACTCGTCTTCCTGTCCGCGACCGGACTGACGTGGTCGAAGTACGCGGGCGACAACGTCTCCGACCTTCGCACCGCCCTGAGCTGGACGACCCCCGGCATCGACACCGCATTGTCCGAGCCGCCGTCGGAACCTGCCGGCCACGGGGACCACGGGGACCACGGGGGCCACAGTGCACCGGGCGACCACGAACCGGATGTGCCGACGACGTCCGGCGAAACGGTGTCGCAGCTCGACCGTGTCGTCGAGACCGCGCGACGTGCGGGTGTCGACGGCGAGGTCGAGGTGTCGATTCCCGCCACCGCGGACACGGCGTTCACCGTCGCGCAGACGAGGCAACCCTGGCAGTTCGGCCAGGACTCGATCGCGGTGAACGGCGCCAATGGTGTCGTGGTGGACGAATCCCGGTTCGCCGACTGGCCGCTCGCCGCGAAACTCACCACCTGGGGTATCGCCCTGCACATGGGGATCCTGTTCGGCTGGGTGAGCCAGCTCGCGCTCCTGCTCCTGGCGGTGGCGCTGGTGATCCTCATCGCCCGCGGCTATCAGATGTGGTGGCAGCGCCGGCCGCGACGCTCCGGGGGCACTCGCGGTGGGCCGGCCCCCGGCTCGCGGTGCGCTGCGCCGGGCGTCCTCACCCGCGGCCGTCGCGGTCGCCGTGGTCGCAGTGGTCGTGGGCTGGTTCGTGCCGCTGCTGGGACTCAGCCTCCTGGGTTTCCTCGCGGTCGACGCCGCACTCGGAATCCGCCAACGGCGCAGGGAGAGCGGTATGTCGGCGTAACCGGGGCCGGGGGGACGTCGTGGGTCGCAGACTTCACCTTCCCATCACGTCCCCGCCGCCTGGGCGTGGAACCCAGGTCAGGTGCTCCTGGTCGGGTGAGGTCATGGGCACATCGCGACGGCGATTTCTCGGCTGGTCGGCGCTGGTGGCAGGTCTGGCGTTCAGTCCGGACGTCCTCGGGGGCAGGCCACCGGCAGTACCCACCCCGGCACAGTCCGCAGGCGTGTTCGGCCTCGGCGTCGCGTCGGGCGATCCCCTCCCCGACGGCATCGTGCTGTGGACGCGGCTGTCGCGCAATCCGTTCGCGCCGGGCGGCGGCATGGAGCCGAGGCCGGTCCGGGTCGACTGGGAGGTCGCCGCCGACGAATCGATGACCCGGATCGTGCGTCGGGGAACCGTCCACGCGACACCGGAGTGGGGACACAGCGTGCATGTCGACGTCCGCGGACTCGCGCCGGCCGCCGATCATTTCTATCGGTTTCGAGCACTCGGTGAGATCTCCACCGTCGGACGAACCCGCACGGCACCAGCACCTTCCGCACACGTCGACACACTCACGCTGGCCGTGGCGACCTGCCAGAACTGGGCCGACGGCTACTACCAGGCCTACGCCGACCTGGCCGCACATGCGCCCGATGTGGTCCTCCACCTCGGCGACTACATTTACGAGAAGCCGATCCCCGCGCAGGGCGGCGCGAGAACCACTGCCGCGCTTCCTCTTTCGTCGACCCGGGAGGCTGTCGACCTCGACGACTACCGGGAACGGTACGCGCTGTACAAATCCGACCCGGACCTGCAACTCGCTCACGCGATGGCGCCGTTCGTGATCACCTTCGACGATCACGAGGTGGACAACAACTGGGCCGCAGCGGTTCCCGAGGACGACACACCGCCTGTCCCGTTCGCGCTGCGCCGGGCACGCGCCCTGCGCGCGTGGTGGGAGAACAGCCCGGTCCGGGTCACGGCCCGGCCGAACGGAACCGTGGTGCGCGCGCACCGGCGGCTGGGTTTCGGCGACCTCGTCGACCTCACTCTCCTCGACACCCGTAGTCACCGCAGCGATCAGGCCAACGGGGACAACGACACCGGGCAGAACCAGCACACCGCGGACCCGTCCCGCACGATCCTCGGCGCCGAGCAGGAAAGATGGTTGCTCGACGGCTTCGCGTCCTCACGGCACCGCTGGGACGTGCTCGCCCAGCAGGTGCCGATGGCCGACCTCGCCCGGACCGTCGGCTCGACCCGTGCGGTCAGCATGGACGGCTGGAGCGGCTACGAGGCGTCTCGCGCCCGGATACTCGACGGCGCCACCGACCGCGGCGTGCGCAACCTGGTGTCCCTCGCCGGTGACATCCACCGCAGCGTGGTCGCCGACCTCCGGACCTCGTACACCGATGACTCAGCGGTGCGCGGAGTCGAACTCGCCGCGACGTCGATCACCTCGGGCGGCGACGGGGAGGACAGCGACGACGGCGACCGCCGGCTGAAGGAGGCCTCACCCCACGTCCGGTTCGGCAACTCACAGCGCGGATACCTGCTCAACCGGATCCACTCCGACCGGTGGGAGGCCGAGTTCCGCGTGACGCCGTCCGTGCGGTCGCCCCGGGGAACGCTGCACCGTCGAGCGCTCATCACGATCCCCGACTCGACCGCCGAAGTCGACGTCGTGTGAACCCCGGTCCTTTCGGGGATCAGCCCCGCGCGAGCGCCGCCAGGACCTGAGCGCTGGCCTCCCAGCCCATGCACTTGTCGGTGACGGACTTGCCGTACACCAGCGGGGTGGCCTCGGTCGACTGCGCGCCGGGCTCGAGGAAGCTCTCCAGCATGACGCCGCTGACGGTCGAGGGCTCACCGGCCTCGCGGGCCGCCCGGAGGCGGGTGGCGATCTCGGTGGCGACCTCGGCCTGGCGAACGTGGTCCTTGCCCGAGTTGGCGTGCGAGCAGTCGATCATGACCCGGGCCGGCAGCCCTGCCGCGGCGAGCGCCTCGGCCGCCGCCGACACCGACTCCGCGTCGAAGTTGGGGCCGCGCGTTCCCCCGCGCAGGATGATGTGGCAGTCCTCGTTGCCCGCGGTCTCCACCACGGCGCCGTTGCCGAAGTCGTCGACTCCGAAGAAGACGTGTTCGGCCGCAGCAGCTTTCACGCCGTCGATGGCGACCTGGACGTTGCCGTCGGTGCCGTTCTTGAACCCGATCGGCATGGACAGACCGGACGCCAGCTGACGGTGGACCTGAGACTCGGTGGTGCGGGCACCGATGGCACCCCACGCGACCGCGTCGGCGATGTACTGCGGGCTCGTCGGCTCGAGGAACTCGCAGCCGACGGGCAGACCGAGGTCGATGATGTCGAGCAGCAGCGACCGAGCGGTGCGCAGACCGCGCTCGACGTCGAAGGTGTTGTCCATCCCGGGGTCGTTGATCAGACCCTTCCACCCGACCGTCGTGCGCGGCTTCTCGAAGTAGACGCGCATGACGATCTTGAGACGCTCGGCGTAGGCATCGGCCAGCGGCGCGAGGCGGCGGGCGTAGTCGATGGCCGCGATCGGGTCGTGGACCGAACAGGGGCCGACGATGACGAGCAGGCGGTCGTCACGTCCGGCGAGGATGTCGGCGATCTCGTCCCGGTCGCGTTGCACGGCGACGGCTCGTCGTGCCGACAGTGGCAGTTCGCTGCGGACGGTGTCGGGCGAGGGGATCGGACGGAATGCCCGGATCCGGCGGTCGGATGTCGATTCGGCGTTGTCGTCGGATCGGATCGGGAGGTCCGGCAAGGTGGTCACGTCGTGTGCCTTTCGAGGTCATGCCCGTTGTCGATGTTGCGGCGAGGCATGCCCAGGGTGTGGTCGGAGCCCCGCTCAAATGACAAGAGCAGCGACCGTCTGGTCGCTGCTCTGGGCTCCGGGTGTGTCGTGCGTGCGTCAGTTCAACGCGTCATCGTGGCCCCACCCGGAGCCTCGATAAAGCGCCAATACGCGCGCACGGTGCTGATCACGGCGACCACAGTAGCACAGGGTTTCGCCACCCCGATTTTCACGGGTGTCCCCGGTCGATCAGCTCGCTGAGCACGAGGATCGACTCCGATCGATCGACCGGGCCCGCGCGCCGGATGCGTTCGAGAGCCTGCTCGAGGTGCCGCACGTCACGGGCCATGACGCGCAGGATGGCGTCGGCCTGACCGGTGACGGTCGCGGCGCTCACGACTTCGGGGATGGGCTCCCATGCGGCCTCGAGTTGTTCGGGCGAGATGTTGCCGCGGCAGTAGACCAGGACGTAGGCCTCGGTGGTCCACTGCATCGCCCGGGGATCGACGACGGCGGTGAATCCCCGGATGACGCCGTCGGCGACCAGGCGGTCGACGCGTCGTTTGACCGCGGGAGCCGACAGCCCCACCTGTTCGCCCATCTGCTGGTAAGTGGCGCGGGCATCCCGGGTGAGACATGCGAGTACCTGCTCGTCGAGATCGTCCAGTGATCGCAACAGAAGCCTCCCCTTCCGGCCCTGTTCGACGATCTGTTGCGCGAATGCGCAAGATACGTCGATTGTTTGCACCAGTACCCGACGATACGCTCGATCCATGGCGATGACGAGCCCTGCAGCCGACACACCCGGCCGCGTCGGCCCGTCCGGTGCCGCGGACGACACATCTACCGCAGATTCGCTCGAATCCCATGTGGCACACAACTATTCGCCCCTGCCGGTGATCGCGGCCACGGCCGAGGGGGCGTGGATCACCGATGTCGACGGTCGCCGTCACCTCGACTGCCTCGGCGCGTATTCGGCGGTCAACTTCGGTCACCGCCATCCCCGCATCGTCGCCGCCGCCCTCGATCAGCTCGCGCGGGTCACGCTCACCAGCCGCGCCTTCCGGTCCGATCGTCTCGAACCCTTCTGCGCCGCACTGGCTTCCCTGTGCGGCAAGGAGATGGTCCTGCCGATGAACACCGGCGCCGAAGCGGTGGAGTCCGGGATCAAGGTCGCCCGCAAATGGGGTTACGACGTCAAGGGCGTACCCGACGGCCGCGCCACGATCGTGGTCGCAACCGGGAACTTCCACGGACGCACCACGACCATCGTCTCGTTCAGCGACGATCCCGCGGCGTACACCGGATTCGGGCCGTACACACCGGGATTCGTGCGCGTGCCGTTCGGCGACGTGGCCGCGCTCGACGCCGCGATCGACGAGAACACCGTGGGTGTCCTCCTCGAACCCATCCAGGGCGAGGCCGGCGTCGTCGTACCTCCCGACGACTATCTGCCCGCCGCGCGAGCCCTCTGCACCGAGCGCAATGCCCTGCTCATCGCCGATGAGATCCAATCCGGCCTCGGCCGCACGGGGCGGACCTTCGCGGTGGAGCACTGGGGTGTCGAACCCGACGTCTACCTGCTGGGTAAGGCGCTGGGCGGCGGCCTGCTGCCCGTGTCGGCGGTGGTGGCCGACCGTCACGTCCTCGCCGTCCTGCACCCCGGTGAACACGGATCGACCTTCGGCGGCAATCCTCTCGCCGCGGCCGTCGGCCACACCGTCGTCGACATGCTGTCCGACGGGACATGGCAGCGCCGGGCGGCCGACCTGGGTGAATACCTGCACGCACGCCTGCGTGACCATGTCGGGAACGGTGTGGTCGCTGTGCGTGGCCGCGGACTCTGGGCGGGCATCGACCTCGATCCCGCGCTGGGCACCGGCAAGGACTTCTGCCGACGGCTCTCCGAGCGCGGGGTGCTGGCAAAGGACACCCACGACTCGACACTGCGGCTCGCGCCGCCGCTCGTCGTCACCGAATCCGAGATCGACTGGGCGATGGAGCGATTCGCCGCGACCCTACGAGACCGTCGCTGACCGCCGGCCACGATTGAGCCACCAGGTGCTCGTCGAGAGCACGGTGGCGAATGCGCACCACGCCGGGTAAGGCGCCAGCGCGGCACCTGCTGCCGGGTTGTTCTGTGCGGTACGCCGCGCGAGATCGGCACTGCTCACGGTGAGCGCCGCCGCCGCGAACGACGCGGTTCCGAGTGCACCCCGGCCGAAGTAGATCCAGCTCCATCCGCCGTTGAGCACGAGGTTGGCACCGAGCGCCGCGAGATACCTCTGTCGTTGGTCGTGATCGCCCTTCTCGTCCAGGTCGTCCAAAGCGGCGGCGGACGTCACGGCCATGTCGGCGTACAGCGCGGTCCACGCGACCGGGAAGGCCCAGTCGGGCGGCACGAACGACGGTTTCGCAAGCTTCGGATACCAGCTCTCGACCGCCGGTTTGGTCACCAGACTGCCGATGGCGGCCGCGGCTGCGGTCGCGAGTGACGTCCCGATAAGAGTGGAGATGCGCATGACTCCACTCTTACGCCCTGACTCAGGTGTCGGCGGGCCGCCGTTCGTCGGTGCCGGCGGCGCTCGTGGCATCCGGCGTCCCGGGCGAGTCCGATGTCGCAGTCGTCGACTCGGCCGGACCGGGCGAGTCGGTGCCCTCGTCGAAGGCCTGATCGGCTTCCGGGTGCTCGGTGTCGAAGGATGCGGGCAGCTTCTTGAGCTGCCGGTTCATCGACCAGATGAGGAACGCGGTGCCGACGAGCAGCAGCAAGATGACCAGCAGACCCAGCGGTGAGGCCTTGCCGAACTCCGGGCCCTGCGGCTCCTCCGCCAGGACCATCACGGTGTTCACGACGGTGCTGTTCATCACGCCTCGATCCCGGCGAACAGATCGGTCTCGGGCAGCGCCGTCTTGACCCGGGTCTTGGCGAGCTCGAACTCCTCGGTCGGCCACAGACGCTGCTGCCACTCCAGCGGCACCGCGAAGAACACCCCGTTCGGGTCGATCTGCGTGGCGTGCGCGCGCAGCGCATCGTCACGCTGCGGGAAGTACTTCGAGCACTCGACCTGCGTCGTGACGCGTCCCATGAGGTCGCCGCGACTCGGGTCCCAATTGCTGAGCCACTCTGCGAACGGACTCTCCTGGCCGTGTCGCGCGAACTCGTCGGAGAACAGCACCATCCGGTCGCGGATGAATCCGTGGGTGTAGTAGAGCTTCGACACCGTCCACGGCTCGCCGGCCTCGGGGAATGCGTCCGGGTCGCCGGCCTGCTCGTAGGCCGCGACCGACACCTCGTGGCACCGGATGTGGTCGGGATGCGGGTAACCGCCGTGCTCGTCGTAGGTGATGATCACGTGCGGGCGGAACTCGCGCACCACGCGCACCAGCGCCTCGGTGGCCTCGTCGAGGGGCACCGTCGCGAACGAACCCTCCGGCAGCGGCGGCAGCGGGTCCCCCTCCGGAAGCCCGGAGTCGACGAAGCCGAGCCAGGTCTGCCGGACACCCAGCGCCTCGGCGGCCTTGGCCATCTCCTCGCGACGGACCTCGGTCATCCGCTCTTTGATGCCCGGCCGGTCCATCGCCGGATTCAGGATGTCGCCACGCTCACCGCCGGTGAGTGTGACCACAAGCACTTCATTGCCCTCGGCCGCATATTTCGCGGTCGTCGCCGCACCCTTGCTCGATTCGTCGTCGGGGTGTGCGTGCACCGCCATCAGACGGAACACACCCGACTTGGGGTCGCCGACGTGGGATTCGGTCACAGTTCCTCACCTTCGGATCGCTACTCCTCCCATGGTAGGTATTGACGCGTGAACAGTTCGGACGGGGGCGCCGCAGACGCCGGTGACGCACCGCGCACGACGCCTGACACGGCGCGACCGCAGAGCGGTCCCCGCGCCACTTACCCGGAACATTCGGAAACCGCCCGAGGTCGTCGGCGCTGGTTCGTCGCCTTGTCGATTCTGGTCGTCGTGGCGGGTGTGGCGCTCGCGGTCATCGGCTACAGCAAGTTCTCCACGGCCGACGTGACCGGCGAGGCCACCGGATACGAGATCCTCGACGACTCGACCGTCGCCGTGCAGTTCACGGTCGAACGTTCCGACCCGAGCCGGCCCGCGGCCTGTGTGGTGCGCGGTCGTTCCCGTGACGGCGGCGAGACGGGCCGACGCGAGATCCTGATCCCCGCCGACTCCGCGGAACGCATCGGTGTCCGCACCGAGATCACGACGTCGAAGCCGCCGGTCATCGGTGAGGTGTTCGGCTGCACACTCGACGTGCCCGCCTACCTGAAGCCGGCGGACCGGTGACCGCCCCGACCGGACACAGCGAAGCGCAGGCGCCGCGCGCCGCCTTCGCCTCGATCGGCAGCCGCTACTTCCCCCTCCTGGTCGCGTTGTTCGTCGGCGTCATGCTGATCAGCAACGTCACCGGGACCAAGGGTGTGGTGCTGTTCGACGACTGGCTCCACATCGATCTGGGTCCCATCCAGATGAACGGACTGGTGACCGACGGCGCCTTCTTCCTGTTCCCGCTCGCCTACGTCCTGGGCGACGTGATCAGCGAGGTCTACGGGTTCCGGGCGATGCGTCGCACGATTCTGGCCGGATTCGCCGTGCTGGTGCTCGCATCATTGTGTTTCTGGCTCACCATTCATCTACCGGCCGCCGATTTCTACGAGGGGCAGGAGTCTTTCGAGACGGTTGCCGGAGTCGTCCCACAATTCCTGCTCGCCGGATTGGCCGGATATGTGGTGGGCGAATTCCTCAATTCCTTCGTCCTGGTCAAAATGAAGGAACGCGCCGGGGAACGTCACCTCTGGGCACGACTGCTGGGCTCGACGATTGTCGGCGAATTCGCCGACACCCTCGTCTTCTGCTCGATCGCGGCCACCGCTCTGGGCATCTCCACCTGGGGAGACTTCCTCAACTACACGATCGTCGGGTTCATCTGGAAGACGCTCGTCGAAATCGTCATCATGCCGCTGACGTATTTCGTTGTGGGATGGCTGAAGCGGGCGGAACCGACGTATCAGGACGCACTCGAGACGGCGTCGCGCGGCACAACCGATGTGCCATAGGTCTCATCACCTGGTACCCTCGACAGATACACGGCTCCGCAAGGGGTCGTGTTGCTGCATTTATAGCAGTCCATATGCCCCTGGTGTAAACGGTCGCCCGGGGCGCGGACAACACAAAGGAGTGACCGATGACCGACACCCAGGTGACCTGGCTGACCCAAGAGTCGCACGACCGCCTCAAGGGCGAACTCGACTCGTTGATCGCCAACCGTCCGGTCATTGCCGCCGAGATCAACGAGCGTCGCGAAGAGGGCGACCTCAAGGAGAACGGCGGCTACCACGCCGCTCGCGAAGAGCAGGGTCAGCAGGAAGCGCGCATCCGCCAGCTGCAAGAACTGCTGAACAACGCCAAGGTCGGCGAGGCGCCGACCCAGTCGGGCGTCGCACTGCCCGGTTCCGTCGTGACCGTCTACTACGACGGTGACGAGAAGGACACCGAGACCTTCCTCATCGCCACCCGCGAGGAGAGCGGCCAGGGCGGACTGGAGACCTACTCCCCCAGCTCGCCCCTCGGAGCCGCCCTCATCGACGCGAAGGTCGGCGAGACCCGCGAGTACTCCGTGCCCAGCGGCGCCACCATCAAGGTGACGCTGGTCAGCGCGGAGCCCTACCACGGCTGATCGGATTCTCGAACAGAGCCCGGGACGACACGGTCGTCCCGGGCTCTGCGTTTTCTGAGGGCAGTGACCGGCAGACCTCAACTCGACCGACAGACGTCGATCGAAGTCTGGCGGTCGAGTTGAAGTCTGGCTGTCAGGCTGCGGCGAGCTTGTCCAACCACGGCCGGAGCAGATCCGCCAGCTCGCCGCGTACGAGCGTTCCCCACGTCCACCGGATCACCATGATCCCCTGCGCGCGCAGCGCGTCCTCCCGACGCTTCTCCCGGATGAGGGCATCGCGCGGGGTCTCACCCGGGCGCAACAGGCGACCGTACTTCTGCAATCCGTCGAACTCACCGACAAGTATTGCGTCCCAGTCGAAGTCGGTGCGCGCGGGTCCGACGTCCGTCTGAAACGTGTGCTGCAGTCGCGGCATCGGGAACCCGGCCTCGATCATCTGTGCCCGGCTCCACGACTCCCCGACACTCTCTGATGCACCGTCCGCAAACGACAACGCACGACGGGCTATCCCCGCACCTCGCCATCGTCGGCGCGACTCGATGAGGTGCGCCATCGTGGTGACGTCGGCGTCGGCAGCGAAAGCGCGGTCGAACACGACCAGCGCTTGTGCGAAATCGCCGGCCATCGCCACGTCCACCGCGGTCCGTTCGAGGCTCGTCAGCCGAATGCCGTCGACCTCCACGATCCATTCCGCGGTCACCGGCCCCGCGTGCACGGCGCGGAGCCCACGCACGAATCCGGCGCCCGGTTCGATCCTGGTCAGATGCACGCGCTCCCGCTTGGGGTGGAGGAGCGACAGACGAAAGACCGCCGCAGCCGAATCATGGCTGAGTATCGAGGACTCGTGATCCCGAGCGGAGGTGGCCACCCCCACGGACCTCAGGCGGTACAGATCATCCGCGTCATCGGTCGCGGTCACACAGACACCGGGAGCGAGCCGGACCAGTTCACCTCGCTTCACCGCCGAACTCACGACATCGTCGCCGATGCCCAAGCGCAGCGTTGTCTCTCGCCGGATGAGTCCGTGGCGGTCCGTGGGGAAAGTCGACATACCGTTTGGACGCACTACAGGCGGTTACGGTTTCACTCAGAATTTCTTGACGGTCTCGCCGCGCCGAAAGCTCGACCACCAGAACATGACTCGACCGCCAGACTTCGATCGAAGTCTGGCGGTCGAGCCGAGGTCTGGTGGTCGAGGCCGACTGAGCACCCAACACGGCTACGCCACCCGAGGAGTCAGGAGAGATTCACCGACACCCCACCAGAGAACATCGAGTCATGCAGTTCGATGGACGCCGGTGTGGCTCCCGCCGGCATGTCGTAGACCAGCTTGACGGTCACGGCATTGCCGGGATTGATGTTGTCCCACACAGGAATGTCCGATCCGCCCAGCGCGATCTGGGCCGTGGTGTCCGGTTCGAAGCTGCGGTTCTCGGCGTCGAAGAGTTTCTGGCCCGTCGGGGAGAAGCTCTGCGGCTGGTCCGAGGTGTTCTTCACCGTCATGGTGACGACCACGAACTGGCCCTGGGCTTCCTCGGTCAGATACGGGTTGTCGCCCACGGAGGTCAGACCGGGTTCGACACCGGTCACCACGAACTCGAACTTGCCGTCGCGTACCGGTGTGTTGAGGCCGGCTGCCGCATCCTCACCTTCCGCGTCACCGCTGTCCGCGTCACCCGGATCGGCCTGCCCGGCTGCGGATGAAGCACCCGAACCCGCCGTGGTGTCCGTGTCGTCCGACCCTCCACCAGAGGTGGCCGCGAGGATGATGATCAGCAGGATCACGAGGGCCCCCAGGACCCAAGGCCACTTTTTCTTCTTCTTGGCAGGTGGGGCCGGGTACGGCTGGGGTGGAGCACCGTACTGGGGAGTGCCGTACTGGGGAGTGCCGTACTGCGGTGCCCCGGGTTGTGGGGGTTGCCCGTATTGCTGTCCCTGGTAGGGCTGGCCGTAAGGAGGCTGCTGACCCGGGTTGGGGCCGGGATATGGATTCTGGGGGTCGGTCATCGTAGGTCCTTCTCTGTCGTGCGGCACCTGGGAAGCGGTCCCGCATCTGCACGCACTGTCGCATCTAGGTCTGACAAAACCGTTGTCGCACAATGTCATCCGAACAGATGAACCTTTCAGCCGCCTCGCCCCGCCCCTCCGGGTCCGCGACGCGCCCGAGGCGCCGGTCGGGGTCCCGTGCTTGAATGTGACCCATGGCACGTTCTCATGAGCTGCAGACCTTCGATCTCGACTTCTTCGACGATGCGCCGGTCCGGCATGTCATCGACGTCCGCCTGCCGGTCACGCCGGAACGCGCGTGGGCCGAGTTCACCCGTCAGCACACCCTCGACTGGTGCCGCGCGATCAAGAAGATCGAGTTCGTGTCACCGCCGCCGTACGGTGTGGGGACCCAGCGCCGGGCGGTGCTCGGCCCCGGTTATGTGACCCTCGAGGAAGACTTCTTCGACTGGACCGAAGATCCGGAGAACGGGCACTACCGCAACGGTTTCCGGGTTCTGAGGGCGAATGTCCCGGGTATCCGGCGGTTCGGCGAGGCGACCGAGATCTCGCGTGCCGACGTGGGCTGTCGGCTCAAGTGGACCTTCGCGCTGGAGCTGCCCACCTCCTCGCGTGTGGTCACCGCCTTCTCTGGTCCGGCGTCGTCGACCGTGTACAAGACCATCGAGGCCGACACCCTCAAACACTTCGCGGATCTCGAACCGGCCAGGTGAACAGCTCAAGGGCCTCAGGACACGACGGCGATCGCCACGGATGACCGGTCGGTCATTCCGTTCGACGAGACGGTCAGCATGCCCCGGCCGAGTTCCTCCGCAAGACGGGTCAGCACTCGGACCGATCGCCGGTTTCGTCCGCCGGCGGTGGACTCCCGATCGACCGGCACGCTGAACGAATCCACGTCGACGACCTCCGGGCGGCAACCGTCGATCGAAGCGGCACGCCGGAGCTTTCGGTCGTGAGTCAACACGTGCACCACGACCATGTCCACGACGGGAGGTGCATCCTCTTCACCGAGTGTTGCGCGCCGCCAGCACAAGCCGTCGATCCCGACGTCGGCGTGGTCGGAAGCCGACAGCCCGGCCGGTGATCGATGACGGCCCGCGGACTTCTCGAACAACGCGATGCCGGCATCGCCCAACGTCGACAGGACGTGGGGGTCCAGAACGGCACCCGCGACATCGGATTCGCCGTCCCGAACACCGGTGATCACCTCGACTGCGGGAGCCGTGATCCAATGCACGGGAGCATCGGCGAGCTCCAACACCGTGACCGCGAGCTGCCCGGACCACCACCCGGCGAGCGCGAAGAGTCCGTGCACCTCCTCCAGCGCGACCTCCCGTTCGGCGTACTCTTCCGGACCGAGCACCACCAAGCCGTCGTCCGCGTCATCGAGAACCTCCGCCACCTGGCCGGCTTCGGCCTCGAGTGCATCCAGCCGCTTGTTGACCACCCGTCGTCGCTCGTGGACATGATCCATCAGCTCGTGACGGACCTGATACGCGATCTGTGGCGTCCAGGCCGCCTCGGCGGAATGTGTGCGTCGTCCCATGGCGGGCAACGTAAACCGTCCAGCCCTCGCAGCCGCACCATGAATCCACAGCGTGAGCACTGTCCACAGGCCACAACGGTGTCCGAGCGTTCCGCGGGACACTTCGTCCGGTGCGCGACAGAACCACGTAAGCGCACGCAAGCCCGACGACAGGAGCCCGATCCACAGTTGTCGTCATGACAACGACAACCACTCCCCGGCCCGGCGCCGGGCCCGCTCCGTCCCCCCGCACCGACCTCGCGATCGAGGCGCGCGGACTCGTCAAGCACTTCGGCTCGACGCGCGCGGTCAACGGCGTCGACCTCACCGTTCCGACCGGATCGGTGTACGGCGTCCTGGGACCCAACGGTGCCGGAAAGACGACCACCGTCAGCATGCTGGCCACCCTCCTGCGTCCGGATGCCGGAGCGGCGCGGGTCTTCGGCTACGACGTCGTCGACGACGCGGTCGCGGTACGTTCGCTCGCCGGCGTCACCGGGCAGTACGCCTCCGTCGACGAGGATCTCACCGCCACCCAGAACCTCGTGCTGTTCGCCCGCCTGCTGGGCTTCTCACGGACTGCGGCACGTTCGCGCGCCGACGAGTTGCTCGAGGAGTTCGCCCTCACCGACGCCGCGGCCCGGCCGCTGAAGAACTTCTCCGGCGGCATGCGTCGACGCCTCGACCTCGCGGCCAGCCTGATCGACACCCCGCCGCTGCTGTTCCTCGACGAACCGACGACCGGACTCGATCCGCGAACTCGTGCCCAGATGTGGGACACCATCCGTCGCCTCGTCGCGGGCGGGTCGACGGTCCTGCTCACCACCCAGTACCTCGACGAGGCCGATCAGCTGGCCGACCGCATCGCCGTCATCGATCACGGTCGGGTCATCGCCGACGGCACGGCCGACGAGCTCAAGCACTCCATCGGTGCCAGCACGCTCCAACTCGTCGCGACCGATCGTGCTGATGCACCCCGCGTGTGCGAGATCGCGGAGTCGATCCTCGGGCAGAAGGCCGCGCTGAGCCCGGAGGCGGCGCGGACGACGGTTCCGCTCAGTTCCGCCGATCTCGTACCCGATGTGCTGATCGCGCTGCGCGAGAACGGGATCGGCATCGAGGAGATCACCGTGCAGAAGCCGAGTCTCGACGAGGTGTTCCTCACCATCACCGGTAGGCCGGCGCAGACGGATTCCGACGCCGACGCACCCGGGCACCAGTCATCCGACACACATCCGTCCGACACCACACAGGAGGCCCACGCATGACCGCCACCATCGACAGTCCCCCGTCGACCCCGATCACGACCCGCGCCACACGCGCCAGGGTGAAGACCTCGATCAGCCTGGCCGAGTCGTTCCGGCAATCTTTCAGCATGGCCTACCGCGGTGTGCTGAAGATCCGGCACAACCCCGAACAGCTCTTCGACGTCACATTCCAACCGATCATCTTCACACTGATGTTCACCTACATCTTCGGCGGCGCGATCAGCGGCAACGTGGAAGCCTATCTGCCGGTGATCATTCCGGGCATCCTCGTGCAGACCGTGATCATGACCTCGATCGTCACCGGCACCCAGTTGCGTGAGGACATGGACAAGGGTGTCTTCGACCGGTTCCGTTCCCTACCGATCGCCCGGATCAGCCCACTCGCCGGCGCCCTGCTCGCCGATGTCATCCGCTACTCCATCGCAACCGTGCTGACCGTGGTGATGGGCGTGTTGATGGGCTGGCGGCCCGACGTATTCGGCGTGATCGCCTCGGCCGCACTCATCATCGTGTGCAGTTTCGCGGTCTCGTGGATCTTCGCACTGATGGGCTGCCTCATGAGCAAAGCATCTGCCGTGCAGGGGATCTCGATGATGATCATGTTCCCGCTCACCTTCATGTCCAACGCCTTCGTCCCGGTCGACACAATGCCCGGCTGGTTGCAGGGCTTCGTCAACGTCAACCCGGTCAGCCACCTCGTCACGGCGGTGCGCGAACTGACGAACTCCGGTCACGCCGGCATCCATGTCGTGTGGGCCCTGATCGGCGCAGCGGTGATCACCGCCGTGTTCGCCCCCCTCGCGGTGCGGGCCTATATGCGCAACGCATGATCGCGGATCACGCCCGCGAGTTCGTCCACGGCGGTGTGGCGCGGCACGATCGGGTGTCGGGCCACACCGCCGTGGTCCCGGTGTCGCTCCAGCGCCCAGTGCCGAGCCCACTGCAACGACGGATAGTCCTGTCGTCCGGGCAGACTCAGCGTCAACTCGACGAGGCGTCGACAGAGGGGGTCCGGCCCCCGGTCCGCCCCGTACAGCACGGTGAACGCCGCGGCCACGGTGCCGGCCTGCGGAAGGTCCTGCCAGCCGGGTCCGAACGTCATGTCGTCGAGTCCCTTCACCATCTGCGGGACCAGTTCCCACGCCGCCCCGAGATCCCCGCACCGCACCAGCCCGGCCACACATCCGCTGACCACCATCAGCACCGCCGGGTCGGCGACGCCGAAGGGATGATCCCGCAGCATGACCCGTGCCGCCCGCGCGAAGGCCGTTGCGACCTCGGCATCGGGCACACCGTCGACGAGCGCGAGTTCGGCGACGCAGAGCAGTGCCGGCCCGGTCACCTCTGGATTGCCCTGCGGATCCTCGATGTCGAGCTCCCAGTCGTCGGTGATGACCGCGAGTTCGCGACGGGCTTCGGCGACCCGGCCGTCGGCGAGCAGGGTGAGCGCCAGGAAGGTCTGGAGCTGGCGGACGTCCTCGACCGCGTGCAGGCGACCCAGCAGGTCGATACCGACCCGGTACGTCGACGCCGCCGCGGCGTACCGGCCCTGCTGGGCGTACAGACTCCCGGTGCTCGACTGCCACATCCCCTGGAACCAGGGCGCATAGCGACTGCGGGCGAGCCATTCGCCGGATGCGATCGAGTCCCGGAGCGCGGGGCCCAGCAGCCCGCGGTTCTCCCGCAGGTGTGACCGCATCGTCAGCGCCAGTGCCCGCACCTCGTCGTCGGACGCGGTACCGGCCGCCAGGCAGATCAGTCGGTAGCCTCGAATCGCGTTCGGCGCCAATGCGACAGCGGACAAGAACTCGCTGGCACGATCGAAGGTCAGACGGGCGCGATGCAAACCACGCAGGATGAACCTGGCGGTGGCGACCACCCGGAGTTCGCCGGTCATCATCCCGTGCACCGCACCGACGATGGCGGTCGCCTGCCAGTTCTCACGGACGGCGTCGTCGGGCGCCTCGGGCGGGCGCGGCAACGCCATCAACACCCGGGCACCCCACGCCCGCGTCTCCCCGTGCAGACCGCGAACCGTCCAGTGGTATGCCAGTGCCGGATACAGCGTCGTGAGCACCGCGACGACCTCGTCGGTCGGTGTCACGGAGGCGGTTTCGCACGCCGAACGGAGGATCCAGGTCAGATTGTCGGCCTCACGCGCCATCCCGCCGGCACCGGCGAGATGATCCCCCTCCTCCGCCAGCTCGCGCATCCCGGTGACGAAGTGCACTGCCCAGCCACTCATCCGCGACTCCACCAGGACGGCCAGTTCGGCATCCATCCTGGTCTCGCCGAACTCCCGAACCATCTCCAGCATCCGGAAGCGCGCCGCACCATCGGTTTCGACCACCGAGAGCAGCGACTGGTTGGTCAGACTCTCGAGGGTGTCGTCGAGGACCGCCCCGGCGGCCCCGGTCACCGCTTGGGCGGCCGACCGGCCGAACCCACCGGGAAAGCGGCACAGCTGCACCAGCGCCGCCCGGCCCGCGTCGTCGAGCAGTTCCCAACTCCACTCGATCACCGCGTAGAGGGTGCGGTGCCGGTCGGGCGAGGTGCGATCGGCAGAACGCAGAAGCGCGAACTTCTCCCCCAGCCGGTCGGTGATCTCCTCGACCGTCATCGTCCGGACACGGGCGGCCGCCAGCTCGATGGCCAGAGGCAGTCCGTCGAGGTGGCGGCAGAGTTCGACGACGCGGTCGGTGGGCAGATCGGCGTCGGGTCGCACGGCGCTCGCACGAGTCCGGAACAGCTGCACCGCAGGTGAATCCGCATCCGCAGCCGCCAGGACGGGCAATTGGTGCACCTGCTCACCGACGATGGCCAACGGCGTGCGGCTCGTGGACAGGACACGGAGGCCCGGTACCGCGGCGGTGAGCTCGCCGACGATCCGGGCGCACGCGTCGACGATCTGCTCGCAGTTGTCGAGGATCACCACCGACGCCCGCTCGCGCAGCACATCCTCGAGACGCGCGGTCAGGTCCCCGGGGGTCATGCGGGGGCGACCGGTTGCGGAGAGGTCGGACTCGCCGACCCCGAGTGTCGCGGCGATCGCCGGGGTCACGTCCTCGTCGGACCGCACCGAGGCGAGCGACACGAAGTAGACCGGGACCCCCGCCTCATGCAGCCGGTGCCCGATCTCGGTCGCGACCCTCGTCTTGCCCACGCCACCCGGACCGAGCACGGTCACCACGCGACCGGTGTCGAGCATGCCCGCCACGGTGTCGAGGTCAGCGACGCGTCCGATGAGTTCGGTGGTGGGTGAGCGCAATCCGACGGCACGCGCGGGGCGTGGTGTGCCGGTCTCCGGCGGTGCCGCAGCGAGGATCTCGGCGTGGACCCGGGCCACCTCGGGGCCCGGGTCCATGCCCAGCTCGGTCGACAGTCGGCGTCTGAGCCGGTCGAACACGACGAGCGCCTCGGCGTCGCGGCCATCTCCGGCGAGTGCCCGCATCAGGGCAGAATGCGCCGACTCGTCGAACGGATCTCGGGCGCAGAGCTTTTCGGCGACGAATCGAGCGGTCGCGTAGTCGCCCGCGGTGAACGCGGCCGTCAGCTGCGCGGTGTCGAGCGCGTCCTCGAGACGTCGAATCCGTGCGGACAGCATCGCCACCACCGGGGACCCGTCTCCGAGATCGTCGCCGGGCACACCGCGCCACCACTGTCGCGCCTGGTCGAGCTCGGCCCGGTCGCCATCGGCGAGCAACCTCTCGACCACGTCGAGGTCAGTACGGCTGTCGCGCAACCGATAACCGTGGTCACCGCCCTCGAGAACACCCTCGGGCAGGAGCTTGCGCAGCCGGGACACCTGGGTGTGCAGCGCACTGTGCGGAGAACGCGGCGGATCGTCGCCCCAGACGTCGTCGATCAGGCGATCCGCCGAGCGCACGCGCCCCTCGGCGAGGGCAAGCGACACGAGCAGGCGTCGGGCCCGCAGACCCGGCACGCCGACGAGCCGGTCCGGGCTCTCCGCCCCCACCGGGCACGACACGACCGCGATCGGGCCCAGCACACCGATCAGGGCGGGTCCGTCGGCAGACACCCAGACAGGTTAGCGCCGACCGTCGCGTTCAGTCCCGAAGGAACCCCGCGTCGGCGAGGGCCCGCCGGACGTCGTGCTGGTGGTCGTGTCCGCGGGTCTCGACGCTGACCGTCACCTGCACCTCGCCGAGATACAGGTCGTCGGCGACGCGCGAGTGGACGACGTCGAGCACACTCGCGCCCAGGTCGCGGAGCAGCTCGAGGAGAGTGACGAGACCACCCGGACGGTCGGAGACGGTGGCCGTCACGGTGAGGAAACGGCCGGCGGCGGTCAGGCCGTGCGTGGTGACATGGCGCAGCAGCAGCGGATCGATGTTGCCGCCGGACAGCACCACGCACACGGTTCCCGACAGCGCGAGCCGTCCGCTGACGGCGGCCGCGACCGCCGCCGCACCCGCGGGCTCGACCACGAGTTTGGCCCGTTCGAGCATCAGCAGCAGTGCCGTGCTCAGTTCTTCCTCGGTGACCGTGACGACCCGATCCACGAACTCGGCGACGTGCGCGAACGGGACGGCGCCGGGGGTTGCGACCGCGATGCCGTCGGCCATGGTGTTCATCGACGTCGCGGGCACGGGCCGCTCTTCGGCGATCGATGCCGGCCAGGCCGCCGCCTGCGCCGCCTGCACGCCGATCACCGACACCTCCGGACGACGCAGACGCACCGCGGCGGCGACACCGGCCAGCAGTCCACCGCCGCCGAGAGGCACGACGATCGTGGTGACATCCGGTATCTGCTCCAGGATCTCCACCCCGACCGTCGACTGTCCGGCCACGACGTCGAGGTGATCGAACGGATGGATCAGCGCCGCACCCGTCGCGTCGGCGTGACGCTGCGCCTCGACGAGAGCCTCGTCGACGGTCGACCCCGCGAGCACCACCTCGGCGCCATAGGCCTTCGTGGCGGCGATCTTCGGCAGCGCCGCCCCGGTCGGCATGTAGACCCGTGCGGGGATACCCAGATCCGAAGCCGCCCAGGCGACTCCCTGTGCGTGATTGCCCGCGCTGGCCGCGACGACGCCTCGCGCACGTTCCTCCGCCGACAACCGGGAGATGCGCAGGTACGCCCCGCGCGGCTTGAACGACCCGGTGCGCTGCAGGTTCTCACACTTGAGCCACACCTGCGCCCCGCTGCGCTCGGACACCACCCGCGAGGCGATCGTCGGCGTCCGCCGGATCACCCCGGAGAGTTCCTGTGTGGCCCTGTCGATGTCCGCGGCGGTCAGCAGCATGGGACCAGTATCCGCCCGCTCGTGCGCCGGGCGGTCACCGGCGCACCTCAGGCATCCGCGTCCGGTGGTGTCATCTCGGCCGCGATCGCACGCAGTTCACCGATCGCCTGCTCGAGCACCTCGTCGGCGTCGAGAACGAGCCCGGCCACCGGAGCGGGGACCTCTGATGGGGAGGTTCCGAACGGCGTCGCGTCGGCCGACGACGGATCGAGCGCCGACGCAGGGTCGAGTTCGGCTGCCCTGACGAGCAGTTCGGCGACCTCACGACGCCCTCGCGCGCGCAGAAGGGTCACCGCATTGCGGGCCGTGGTCCACAGCTGGGTGCGCTGACCGCTGTCGCGCCAGGCCTCGAGGAGGACGACGTACGCCTCGGCCGCCCTGGGGGTGTCACCGACCCGCGTCAGACACGACGCCGCTCCGACGCGAGCGATGCCGACGATGAACGTCGCACCGACGTCGTCGGCCAGCTCGTGCGCTCGCCGGTACAGCGCGAGCGCCGACGCCGGATCGGCCGGCGCGATGAGCTCGGCCTGCACATAATCCAGGAACGCATGCTGCGACGGCCCGGCCGCGGCGGCGATCTCGGTCCGCGCGGTGGCCAGGAGCCGCGCCGCATGCTCCGCGTCGCCCGCGTAGGAGGCCGCCAGCGCGGCCGAGGCCAGATAGGCCGGGCCGAGCGACTCGTGACCTCCGCACCAGGTCCAGTGTCGGATGGCGACCGGGAAGTCGCCTCGGAAGTGCGCGACCGCGGCGGTGGCGGCATGTGCCCCGAGCAGGCGGTCGTCGATCCGGTCACCGTCACGCGGCGGTCGCGCCTCCTCGAGACGCAGTGCACGTTCTGCGAGGTCGAGCGCGAGGTCGAACTCGCCGACCAGCCGTGCCGCCTCCGCGCCGGCCGACAGCACCGCGGCGCGACCGGCCTGATCGTCCAGACGCTCGGACTGCGCGATCTCGATTGCCCAGGTCCACAATTCGCGGATGTTCCGCCAGATGCCGACGAGGAAGAGCGACGTCGTGATGGCGACGAGCACGTCGATGCGATCACGTGCGGCGGCAAGATCACGTGCGGAACGCACGTTGTCCATCTCGGCGTGGAGTCGCCGGTTCGCGGCGCGCTCCCCACTTCCCAGCCAGGCGACCTCGATCTCGCGAACCGTTGCCACGCACTCCTCCAGGAAGCGGTCCTCGGCGGCGGCGAGCATGCCCGACGCCTCGAGGTGATCGAGCAGGTAGTGCCGGATGAGGTGGAGCAGGCGGTACCGGCCCTCCGACGCATCGGCGACGAGAAGCGAGCTGTCGACGAGCCGGTGCAGCGTCTCCAGCGGATCGTCGACGCCCCCGACATGTCCGGCGAGGGATTCGAACGTGCGGACCGTGACGCCACCGGGAAAGGTGGCCACGGCGGCGAGAACGGCCTGGTCCGGACCCGACAGCAGCCGGAAGGACACATCCACGCTGACCCGGAGGGTGCGCGCGGTGCCGCCGCCGGCCGTCCCGGTCGCGAGATCCAGTGCACGACCGAGCAAGCCGACCACCTCGGCCACCGGCATCACCGCTGCCTGCCGGGCAGCGAGTTCGATCCCGAGCGGGAGTCCGTCGACCCGGCCGAGGAGGTCGACGAGGTCGGGCAGGTCCCGTTCGGTGACGGCGAAGTCCGGGTTGCGGCGTCCCGCGTGCTCCACGAACGCGCGGATCGCAGGTTGCCGCAACGCGGTGTCGACGGTGCCGGGGGCGTGCGACGGGACCTGCAGCGGTTGCAATCGGACGACGTACTCGGCCGGCAGGTGCAGGACGACCCGGGACGTCGCCAGGACCCGTACCCGTGGCGCGAATCGGATGATCTCGCCGACCAGTTCCCGGCACGCGGCCAGCAGATGCTCACAGTTGTCGAGGACCAGCAGCGACGCGCCGGTGCCGAGGTGACGCGCGACCGTCGACGGCGAGGCGGCCGCGTCCAGGTCGAGACCGAGGGTCGAGGTGACCGCAGCGGCCACCCGGTCCTCACGCGCCACCGCGGCGAGGTTGACGACGTACACGGCGTGGTCCGGGAAGACCACGGGGTCGGCCGCGACATCGAGGGCGAGTGTGGTCTTGCCGACCCCACCGGTCCCGGTCAACGTCACCAGACGATGAGCGGCCAGGAGCCGGGACACCTCGGCACGCTCGCGTTCGCGTCCCACCATCGGTCCGCCCGTCGGAGCCGGGCGAGGGGACCCGGCGGCCGGACCGGCCAGACGAGTCGAGATCGGGATGGCGGCGTCTCCGGCGGCGACGGACTGTTCGAGTGCGCCCAGCGCCGGACTCGGATCCAGACCGGTCGCCTCGGCCAGGCGCATCCGGAATCCGGACGCCACCGACATCGCCTCCGCGGTGCGGCCGTCTGCTGCGAGAGCCCGGATCAGCAGTCGGGTCGCGCTCTCGCGCAGCGGATTCGCAGCGACAAGTGCGGTCGCGGAAGCTGTGGCGGTCGGGTCGGCCGCGTCCACCAGTGCTTCGACGTGCGCGTCGTCGAGGCGCTGGCGGAGCTCCTCGAGCGCGACTCGCTCGGCACCGAGATCTGCGAGACCGGTGAACTCGCCGAGCGGATCTCCGCGCCACAGCTCGAGCGCTCGGGCGGTCACGCGTACCCGGGACGTCGGGTCGTCGGTGGCGGAGGCGGTCGCGAGCAGCTCGCGGACGACGTCGCTGTCGACGACGCATTCGCTCAGCCGATAGCCGGCGGGCCGCCGCTCCAGCAGGTGTGCGTGCCGGCCCAGGTGATTCCGCAGCCGCGACACCAGGTTGTGCAGTGCGGCAACGGGATCCTTGGGCACCGCCGTGCCCCAGAGTTCGTCGACGAGCCGGCCGGTACCCACCCCGTGTCGTCCGGCCGTCGCGAGCAGCGCCAGTAGCGCGCGCCGCCGGTCCCCGGCGACCGGCACCTCGACGCCGTCGACGTGCAGCGTGAGCGGACCCAGCAGCCCGACGCCGATCGGAGGCGGCCCGATGCGGTGGTCCGGCTCCTGAACCGACATCCCCGCCCTCCCGGTCTCCGACAACCCATCCGTGGTGTGCCCGCGTCCTATGCAGGATGAGCGTAGGCCTCCACCGACACCCACGTCCGGTATCGATCGAGACCGATCGCCGCGGCCAGATCCTCGGTCTGGGATCGCTGCGCCAGTAGCGCATCGACCTTGCGATCGAGTTCGGCACCGGCGAGTCGGAGCCGCAGCGCCACCTTCTCGGTCGGGCACTGCCTCGGACCGCCGAGCGCCCACATGTCGAATTCGCGGGCGAGGTCGTACTCGACGGCCCGTCCGGTGGCGACCGGGTGCAGGACCCTGGGTTCGACACCCGCGGAGGCAATCGCGCGGAGCACCCAGCGGTTGACCGTGCGGTGATCGGGGTGACCGGTCACCCCGTCCGGGCCAAAGGTGAGGACGGTGTCGGGCCGGACCTCGTCGAGCACTGCGGCGATACGCGCCACCGGGGTCGCCGGATCGAGTGCCTCGAGGCCTCCGTCGGGCAGGTCGAGCCAGTGATGTTCGTCGATCCCCAGCACGTCGAAGGCCTCGGACAGTTCGCGGGTGCGAGTGGCCGCGAGCGCCGAACGTGCTGCGGAGGTGGCGTTCTCGTCGTCGGGATGCGCCCAGACGGACAGCACCGTACCCAGATCGGTCACTCGCAGCTCATGGTCCGCGGCTGCGGTCGCGGTTCGTGTCGTTGTCATGAGCTGATCGTCGGCGGCCCCGCTGTCACGCGACTGTCATCGATCCGGCGTGGGGCGCCGCGACCGCGGCCGAATCATGACAGCGCCATGACAGGACCACGCCGCACGCTGAGGCCACACCCGATCCAGGGTGCGGCAACCACCGATCCGGGATGCACCGACATCCCGACCATCACCGAACAGAGGGACATGATCATGACCACCACGACAGATCCCACCGCCATCGACCTCGGCCGGGTCGAGGCCTTCGCCGGCCAGGTCAGTGCCGACCTCACACACGCTTACCACTCGATCAGCACGTACCTCGGCGACCGCCTCGGACTGTGGCGGGCACTGGCGCAGCTCGGGTCGGCGACCAGCGCCGAACTCGCCGAACGATGCGGACTCGCCGAACGGTATGTGCACGAATGGTTGTGCGTGCAGGCCGCCGCCGGGTACGTGCTGCTCGAGGACGGCGGCGACGCGGGCGCCGACGTCTTCGTGCTCCCCGCCGAGCACGCCATGGTGCTCGCCGACGACGACAGCCCGGCTGCGATCGTGGCCGGCTTCGAGGTCGCCGCGGCGATCTGGGCCTCGGTCGACCAGCTCGCGCACGCGTACGCGACCGGTGACGGTGTGCCCTGGCACGCACACGACTCCCGGCTGTTCTCCGGCGTCGAACGCTTCTACGGGACGATCTACCGCGCATCGCTGCTCAGCGAGTGGATACCGGCGATCGACGGCCTCGAGCAACGACTCTCCGAGGGCATCCGCGTCCTCGACGTCGGTTGCGGACACGGAGTGCCCACGATCCTTCTCGCCGAGGCCTTCCCGAACTCCACGTTCGTCGGGGTGGACAGCCATGAGGAGTCCGTGCGGCGGGCAACCGCGGCGGCGGCCGCAGCAGGCGTCGGCGACCGGGTGCGTTTCGAGGTCGCCGGGGCGCACAGCTACGACGGCGACTACGACGCGATCGTATTCTTCGACGCACTGCACGACTTCGGCGATCCGGTGGGCGCGCTCGAGCACGCACGGTCGTCGCTGCGTGCAGGCGGACAGGTGATCGCCGTCGAGCCGCTGGCGCACGACACGCTCGCCGAGAACCTGACCAATCCCGTTGCGCTGCTGTTCTACTCGGGCAGTTCGTACCTGTGTGTGCCCCACAGCATCGCCGATGGCGCGACGTCGCTGGGCGCCCAGGCCGGGCCCGCCCGGTTGCTCGACACCTTCCGGGCAGCCGGACTGCCGAGCGCGCACGTCGCGGCGACGACCGCGTCGAACCTACTCCTCGAGGCGAGGATCTGAGGGCGCGCCCGGCTCAGCGCAGCGCGTTCTCCAGATCGCCGAGGATGTCGTCGATGTCCTCGATACCCACCGAGAGGCGGACCAGGTTGGCGGGCACCTCGAGCAGCGATCCGGCGGTCGAGGCGTGCGTCATCGCACCGGGGTGTTCGATCAACGACTCGATGCCGCCGAGAGATTCGGCGAGCGTGAACACCTCGGTGCGGGCGCAGAACTCCTTGGCCTCGTCGAGGCCGCCCTTGACCAACACCGAGACCATGCCGCCGTAGCGCTTCATCTGCTTACCCGCGACCTCGTGTCCCGGGTGGTTCTCCAGACCCGGGTACAGGACGGCGTCGATCTTGTCGTGGCCGCTCAGGAACTCGACGACCTTCTCCGCGTTGTCGCAGTGCCGATCCATCCGGACACCGAGGGTCTTGATCCCGCGCAGGGTCAGGAACCCGTCGAACGGGCCCGGTACCGCTCCCGCGCCGTTCTGCAGGAATGCGAACGCCTCGTCGAGCTCCTCGCTGTCGGTGACCAGCGCGCCACCGACGACATCCGAGTGCCCGCCCAGGTACTTGGTCGTCGAATGCAGTACGACGTCGGCGCCCAGGACGAGCGGCTGCTGCAGGTACGGCGAGGCAAAGGTGTTGTCGACCACGAGCTTCGCGCCGGCCTCGTGTGCGACGGCGGCGAGGGTCTCGATGTCGCCGACGTTGAGCAGCGGGTTGGTCGGCGTCTCGGTCCAGACCAGCTTGGTCTCCGGCCGGATGGCGTCGCGCACCGCGGCGACGTCGGACACCGGGGCCACCGAGTAGGTGATACCCCACTGGCTGAAGACCTTGTCGATGAGCCGGAAAGTCCCGCCGTAGGCGTCGTTGGGGATCACCAGATGGTCGCCCGGCCGCAGCGTCGACCGCAGCAGGCAGTCGGTGGCCGCCATACCGGAGGCGAAAGCCCTTCCGTAGGTGCCGCTCTCGAGCGCGGCGAGGTTGGCCTCGAGGGCGCGCCGGGTCGGGTTGCCGGTGCGCGCGTACTCGAAGCCGTCGCGCAGGCCGCCGACGCCGTCCTGGGCGAAGGTCGAACTCGCGTAGATGGGGACGTTCACCGCACCCGTCTGGGGATCGGGGTCGTACCCGGCATGGATGGCGCGGGTCGAGAAGCCTTGCCAGCGAACCGAATCCGCCGCACTGCGTCGTTCACTCACGGTGATGCTCCTATCCGACGATCGGGTGGCTCGACACGAAGGCGAGCAGGTCGTGGCGCGTGATCACGCCGATGGGCTTGCCGTCTTCGACGACCATGAGCGCGTCGCAGTCGCCCAGCGCCTTGGTCGCCGCCGACACCGGTTCGCCGGAACCGATGAGCGGGAACGGCTCCCCCATGTGCGCCGAGACGGGGTCGGCGAGACTGGCGCGACCTTCGAAGACCGCGCTGAGCAGGTCGCGCTCGGTGACCGCGCCCGCGACCTCACCGGCCATCACGGGCGGCTCGGCGCCGACGACCGGCATCTGGGAGACGCCGTACTCGCGGAGGATCTCGATCGCGTCGCGCAGGGTCTCCTGCGGGTGGGTGTGGACGAGGTCGGGCAGGGCGCCGGTCTTGCCGCGCAACACATCCCCCACGAGCGATTCCTTGGTGTTGGCGTCGAGCGGGCTCCGCAGGAAGCCGTAGCTGCTCATCCACTGGTCGTTGAAGATCTTCGCCATGTAGCCGCGGCCGCCGTCGGGCAGCAGGACGACGACCACCGCGTCGGGACCCTCGCGCTCGGCGACCTGCAGGGCGGCCACGACCGCCATCCCGCACGAACCGCCGACCAGCAGTCCCTCCTCGCGGGCCAGTCGCCGGGTCATGTCGAAGGAGTCGGCGTCGGAGACCGCGATGATCTCGTCGGGGATCGCCGGGTCGTAGGCATCGGGCCAGAAATCCTCGCCGACGCCCTCGACGAGGTACGGCCGCCCGGTTCCGCCGGAGTACACCGAACCCTCGGGATCGACGCCGACGATCTTCACGGCTCCGTCGGAGATCTCCTTGAGGTAGCGGCCGGTGCCGGTGATGGTGCCGCCGGTGCCGACGCCCGCCACGAAGTGGGTGACCTTGCCGTCGGTGTCGGCCCAGATCTCGGGTCCGGTGGTCTCGTAGTGACTCTGCGGCCCGGCCGGATTGGCGTACTGGTTGGGCTTCCACGCACCGTCGATCTCGGTGACCAGCCGATCGGAGACGCTGTAGTAACTGTCCGGGTGGGACGGCTCGACCGCGGTCGGGCAGACCACGACCTCGGCGCCGTAGGCTCGCAGGACGTTGCGCTTGTCCTCGCCGACCTTGTCGGGGCAGACGAAGACGCACTTGTAGCCGCGCTGCTGCGCGACGAGCGCCAGTCCGACGCCGGTGTTGCCCGACGTCGGCTCCACGATGGTTCCGCCCGGCTTCAGCTCGCCCGAGGCCTCCGCGGCGTCGATCATCCGCACGGCGATCCGGTCCTTGCTGCTACCACCGGGATTGAGGTACTCGACCTTGGCGGCGACCAGGCCCGATCCGGGTGAGGTCACCGAGTTCAGCTTGACCAGCGGGGTGTTGCCCACCAGGTCGACGACGTGATTGGCGATGCGCATGCGTCCATCGTCCCAGAGCGGCCGCGAACAGCGACACCCGGCCGCTGCCCGAAGCCGCAACCCCTAAACTGGCACCCGTGTCCGGTTCGAGTCGCAAGGGAATCGCCTCCGGGAGGATCGTGCGCGATGTCGGCGCCACGGCGGCGGCGACCGCGGGCGCGGCCGGTGCCGGGTGGGCCGCCTACAACCTGCTGAACAGTCAGGCAGCCGAGGCCCGGGTGGTGATACCGCACCGCACCGACAATGCCCCGGACGGCGACGGCGTGTATCGCCCCGACGGCACCAGCGAACGCTTCACCCGCGACACCGTCTACGACCTCTACCTCGTCGTGTTCGGTGACTCGACCGCGGCCGGGCTGGGCGCCGAGACCGCCGAGGAGACCCCGGGTGTGCAGATCGCCCGCCGGGTGGCCGCGGAGACCGATCAGGTGGTCCGCTACGCCAACAAGGCGATCGTCGGCGCGACGTCGAAAGGGCTCGCGGCGCAGATCGAGGCCATGTTCGTCCACCACGAGCGACCCGACGTCGCCGTCATCCTCGTCGGCGCCAACGACGTCACCGCCCGTAACAGTCCGCTCCCGTCGGCGCGCCGGCTCGGTGAGGCGGTCCACGCGCTCGTGGACGGGGGCGCGAAGGTGGTCGTGGGCACCTGCCCGGACTTCGGGGTGGTGACCGCGATCCCCCAGCCCCTCCGGGCGGTGCTCCGGCGCTGGGGACTCGCGCTGGCCGCCGCGCAACGCTCGGCGGTCCGGGCCGCCGGTGGACGCCCGGTACCGCTGGCCGACCTGCTGACCGAAGAGTTCCTCGCGCGACCCGAGCACATGCTGTCGCCCGACCGCTTCCATCCGTCGGCAGCGGGGTACGAGCTGGCCGCCGACATCCTCGTGCCCGAGGTCCTCGCCTCGATCGGCGAATGGGGGCCCACGCCGTTGCCCGAGCCGCCCAAGGTGTCCGAGGCCGTCGAAGAAACACGACTCATCACACGTGTCAGGAAACAGTTCACGCGACTCTGACCAGCGCCGTTCCGGACACCCCCGCCGCAAAACCAAGCAGATGCTTGGTGCGGTAGTTTTGAGGCATGCCTGAAGCTGTCATCGTCGCCCATGCCCGTTCCCCGATCGGCCGCGCGGCCAAGGGATCCCTCAAAGACGTCCGCCCCGACGAACTGTCGCGTCAGATGGTCGAAGCCGCGCTCGCCAAGGTGCCCGAACTCGACCCTGCCCTGATCGAGGACATCCACTGGGGCATCGGCCAGCCCGGCGGCCAGGGCGGTTACAACATCGCCCGGGTGATCGCGGTCGAGCTCGGTCACGACCACATCCCCGGCGTGACGGTGAACCGCTACTGCTCGTCGTCGTTGCAGACCACCCGGATGGCGCTGCACGCGATCAAGGCCGGCGAGGCCGACGTCCTGATCTCCGGTGGCGTCGAGAGCGTGTCGAGCTTCGGGATCTCCGGCGGCGCCGACGGCGCACCGAACTCGAAGAACCCGATGTTCGACGACGCGATGGCCCGGACCGAGAAGGCAGCCGCCGGCGACGCCGGCATCTGGCACGACCCGCGCAAGGACGGCGTCGTCCCCGACGTGTACATCGCAATGGGTCAGACCGCCGAGAACGTGGCGTCGTCCACCGGCATCTCCCGCGAGGACCAGGACCGGTGGGGCGTGCTGAGCCAGAACCGTGCCGAGGCAGCGATCAAGTCCGGGTTCTTCGAGCGCGAGATCGACCCGGTCACCCTGCCCGACGGCTCACTCGTCACCACCGACGACGGTCCGCGCGCCGGCACGACCTACGAGAAGATCTCGCAGCTCAAGCCGGTCTTCCGCCCCGACGGCACCATCACCGCGGGTAACGCCTGCCCGTTGAACGACGGCGCCGCGGCACTGGTCATCATGAGCGACACCAAGGCGAAGGAACTGGGCCTGACCCCGCTCGCACGGGTCGTCGCCACCGCGGCCACCGGCCTGTCGCCGGAGATCATGGGGCTCGGTCCGATCGAGGCGATCCGGAAGGTGCTGCGCGTCTCGGGGATGTCGCTGTCGGACATCGATCTCGTCGAGATCAACGAGGCGTTCGCCGTCCAGGTCCTCGGTTCGGCCGCCGAACTCGGCATCGACCACGACAAGCTGAACGTGTCCGGTGGGGCGATCGCCCTCGGTCACCCGTTCGGCATGACCGGCGCCCGCATCACGACCACCCTGCTCAACAACCTTCGTACCCACGACAAGACCTTCGGCATCGAATCGATGTGTGTGGGCGGCGGCCAGGGTATGGCCATGGTGCTCGAGCGCCTCAGCTGAACGGGCTGGAGCGCCTCAGCTGATCGAGACCGTTTCCGTCTCGTCGACGCCCCTCGCCGCGTTGGGTCCTTGGATCGCGACGCTGCGGGGGGTTGTTCGTCGGTAGACGAACCAGGCGATGACGACCACGCCGACGATGTAGATCTCGGCGGGGATCGCCCAGACGTTGTTGGTCGCCGTGTTGTCGTGGATGTAGTACTGCG
Organism: Gordonia sp. KTR9; assembly: GCF_000143885.2. Taxonomy (NCBI): domain Bacteria; kingdom Bacillati; phylum Actinomycetota; class Actinomycetes; order Mycobacteriales; family Gordoniaceae; genus Gordonia; species Gordonia sp. KTR9. The sequence continues at coordinate 1,798,945 of NC_018581.1, read as the reverse complement.
AGATGTGCCCGGCGAGGTCCCCGCCGTAGCTGATGGCCAGCGCCCAGACGGCGGCATCGAGCCATCCACCGCGGTTGCTCACCCGGAAGCAGAGCACACCGAGCACGCCCACGGCGATGTCGTTCCACCCGAGTTCCCACTGGAACATCGACGGGATGAAGTCCGGTCCGATGCCTTCGGCGATCTCGGGGGCGTTCGGGCCGACGTGCCCGATGCCCGCGAGGATGCCGAACGCACCTCCGGGGACCAGGATCCAGAGCATCACGAGCTCGGCTGCGCGGCCGAAGGTGCGCCGCCGCACCGATCGGTCCACCAGTATGTGCACCACGGCGCCGACGATCATCAGCGCCAGCTGAATCAGAAAGAACACCATGCCCGAACGGTAGAACCGCGGCGGTGGGTCGCCCCCGCAAACGCGTCTGGGCGGCACATTTTGTCGCACACAGGACCCTCGAGACGACAGTGGCCCCGCACCGAGAGGTGCGGGGCCACTGTCGTGTGACGGACTAGTCGGAGTTGAAGTAGGTCAGCAGTCGCAGGATCTCGACGTAGAGCCAGACCAGGGTGACGGTCAGGCCGAGTGCGACGCCCCAGGCGGCGCGGTCGGGTGCGCCGGCGCGGATCAGGCGATCCGCGGCGTCGAAGTCCAGCAGGAAGCTGAACGCGGCGAGGGCGATGCAGACCAGCGAGAAGATGATCGCGATCGGGCCGCCGTCGCGGAGCACCCCGGCCTCACCGGTGAACAGACCGATGACCAGGTTGCCGAGCATCAGCACCAGGACGCCGATCATGCCGGCGAACAGCATGCGCGTGAAACGCGGCGTCACGCGGATGGCGCCGACCTTGTACACGACCAGCATGCCGAAGAACACGCCGAAGGTGCCGAGGACCGCCTGCCCGATCAGGGCACCGGCGGAGGTGTCACCGGCGACTGCCCAGTTCGCGAACACGAACGAGATGGCACCGACGAACAGACCCTCGAACGCGGCATAGGCCAGCACGATGGCCGGGTTGTCCTGCTTGCGCCCGAAGCTCGCCACCAGGACGAGGACGAGACCGGCGATGGCACCGACCAGCATGAGCGGCGTGGCGAGAGCTGCCTGAGCGGACTCGGTCGCGCGGCTGCTGATGGCGAAGTACGTGGCGACCGCGGCCAGGGTCAGCACCCCGAGGGTGATCGCGGTCTTCGTGACGACGTCGTCGATGGTGAGCTGACGAGTGGTCGGCGGTGCCGGCTGGGTGTAGGGGTCAGTGGCCTGACCGTATTGATTGGCCGCGGCGCCGGCGCCGGCCATGCCGGCCCCGAAACCCGCGTACCCGGACTGATTGTCGCGGACCACGCCGCGCATCACCGGATTGCTGCTTTCTCGCACGAAGCGCTCCTTAATCGGTACGGATGTATACCGTCTCAACGTCGGGTCGTTCCTGTGAGTTCCCTGACGAGAACGCACGACGACCGAGTCGACATCGACTTTACCGACTCTTGACCCTTCTGTCGTCGAACACCCGCCCCGGGGTCAGTTCGCGCGCTCGCGCAGCGACCTCAACCGGTCGCCGACGGCGGTCCGACCGACACCCTCGCCCGTCCCGAGCGCGGCCCGGCCGAGGCACATCGCGGTGAGCATCGACTCGGCCCGCGCGAAGTCCCCACCCCAGGGCAGGCCCGGCTTGGCGAGCATCAACGAGGCGATCCCGTGGGCAGTCGCCCAGAACTCGAGAACGATGTCGGCGACCTCCGCGCGGTCGAACATGCCGTCGTCGGCCAGCGCGGTGACGGTGCCGACGAACCGGGTGTACGCACTGGCGGCGAGCACCTCGTCGACCTTCGACGGATGCCCCTCGGAGGTGGGCTTGCCGAACGCCACGCGGTAGAGCACGGGGTTGGCGACGGCGAAACGCACATAGGCCATCCCCTGGTTCAGCGCTTGCTCGAACGGGTCGTCGACACCCGCCGACGCGGCGGCCATCTCGTCGTCGAGGCGCTCGAAGTAACGGGCGCACACGGCGTCGAGCAGCGCCTCCTTGTCGGCGAAGTGCAGGTAGATCGACGGCGGCGTGACCCCGACACGGTTGGCGACCGCGCGGATGGACATCGCGGTGTCATCGCCGTTCTCCACCAGCAATTCGCCCGCTGCCTCGATGATCTCCTCCGCGAGGATCTCCCCGGACCCGCGTGGTGATCTCGCTCGTCGTCGTGTCGTCACTGCGCTCCTGAATCCGTGCCGCCCCGATTCGGCTGCCGATATGACGTATTCGGTGTCAGACCCTTGTCGGCGAGGTCTCGGCCGTCGACTTCTCGGCGGGTTGCCCGATCTCGGGTGCCTCCTCGGACAACCCGATCCGATCGTGCAGGCGCCTCAGGGGCCCCGGAGCCCACCAGTTGGCCCGCCCCACCAGCCGCATGAACGCGGGGACGAGGAACATCCGGATGAGCGTCGCGTCCATCAGGACCGCCAGCGTGAGTCCGACCCCGAACATCCGCATGAACGAGACCTCCGACGCCGCGATGGCGGCGAAGACGATGCTCATCAGCAATGCCGCCGCGGTGATGACCCGACCGGTTCGGGCCAGGCCCATCGCCACGGCATGGTCGCTGGCCGCTCGCGTCCGGTCCGATCGCAACCACTCCTCACGAATCCGTCCCAGCAGGAACACCTCGTAGTCCATCGACAGGCCGAATGCGACGCAGAACAGCAGCACCGGCATCGTCGCGTTGAGGGTGCCCGTGGCGGTGGTCCCCAAACCACCGAGATGCCCCTCCTGGAAGAACCAGACCATCGCCCCGAAGGTCGCCGACAGCGACAGGACGTTGAGGACCAGCGCCTTCAGGGGCAGCACGACGCTGCCGGTGAACAGGAACAGCAGGACGAACGTCGCGATCGCGATCAGGCCGAGTACCCACGGCAGGTGCGCATAGATCGACCCGACGGTGTCGTCGGTGGTGGCGGCGAGTCCGGTGAACAGCGTCTCCGTTCCCTCCGGGGGCGCCACCGCGCGCAGTTGACCGAGCTGGCCGATACCGCCGTCGCTCATCGGGTCGCGGTCGGTGGAGACGTTCAGCACGTGCACGTCACCCCGGCTGTCGTCCGGACTGCCGGGGGCGACCGGCGCCCCTCGGACGAACGTTCCGGCCGACGAGCCCGCCGAGTTGACGTCCTCGACCTCCGAGAGGGCGCGGGTGTAGGCCGCCAGGGTCTGATCGTCCACGGGTCCCCGCACGACGACGGTGACCGCGGCGGACAGATCGTCCTCGTAGTCCTCACGGATCTCCTGCTGGATGGCGTGCGAGCTCGCCGATTCGGGTAGCACCCGGTCGTCGGGGAATCCCATCTTGATCGACAGGAACGGAGCGCCGAGCACCAACAGGAAGACCGTGACCACCGCGGCGACCGGCAGGGCGTGGCGGAGCACCCACTGCACGAGCCGGTACCACCAGGTCTCCTCGGGCTCGACGGGTCGCGACGGCGGCAGCCGCAGCACACGCCGCAGCGGCTTGCGTGCATCGAACGCGTCGATGCGGTCGCCGAGGAGCATGAGCACGGCCGGGGTCAGGACGAGCGCCGACACCGCCGCCACGACCACGACGCCGAGACCCGCGAATGCGAAGGATCGCAGGAAGTACTGCGGGAACAGCACGAGCGCGCTCAACGAGAGGGCGACGGTCACAGCGGAGAATGCGACGGTCCGCCCGGCAGTGGCCAGGGTCCGGACGATCGCGTCGGGCCGGCTCAGCCCGTGCTCGACCTCTTCCCTGTAGCGCGTCAACAGCAGCAGCGTGTAGTCGATCGCGAGCGCGAGACCCAGTGCGGTGGTGAGGTTCAGCGCGAACACGGAGACGTCGGTGAGCGATCCGATCACGCGGAGAAGCGCGAAGGTGAGGATGATCGAGACGATGCCGATGCCGACGGGGACGGCCGCCGCGAGCAATCCGCCGAAGATGAAGATCAGCACGACGAACGTGATCGGGATCGCGATCGCCTCGGCGATGAGCAGGTCCGACGAGGTCTGGTCGTTGACCTGCGCGAAGACGAGTCCCTGGCCGCCGACCTGCACGGTGATCCCGTCACGGACACCGGCGAAAGCCGCTTCGATCTCCTCGGCGTGAGCCGGTGCCGAGTCCTCGCCCCCGTCGAGCGAGGCGATGACCAAAGTCGACGTCCGGTCGCGACTGACCAGCGCCGAGTCGAGCGCCGGATTGGCCCAGACCGACAGGATCTGGTCCTGCACATACTCATTGCGGTTCAGATCGGCGATGATCTCGTCGCCGACGGCCTTGGCCGTCGGGTCGCGTGAGATGTCGACGCCGGCGGGCCCGTCGAGCTTGAGGACGACCTGGATCCCGCCTCGGTTGAAGGTCTCGTCGAGTACCTCCTGGGCTCGTGCCGAACCCGAGTTCGGGTCGCTGTAGCCGCCGGCCAGCAGGTGTTGGGCCGCGGTGGCGCCGTACGCGCCACACACGACAAGCAGGATGAGCGCACCCACGAGCACTCTTTTGGGCATGGATATGACCAGCCGTGTCAATCTGACCAGCATGCGGACCCCTCGTCGCGTCGGTCGACTTTACGGCGTTAAGTTATCAGCAGTAATTTAGGCGGTCAAGGACGTGTTCGCCGGTTGGGGCATTCCGAGTCCGCGCCGAACGGTGCGCAGTTCGCGTTCGATCACCGTCGATTCCGAACCGAGCAGTCCGGTCGTCCGCGCGATCTCACGCAGCCGGACGGCGGGACGCGCGACGTCGACGAGATGGTGCAATGGCGTACGGCGCAGACCCATCCGCCGGGCGACCGGTCGCTCGACCCACCTGGTGCTGATGGCCGAGAACGAGGACATGAGCAGAGGCCTCGTGAGCGCATCCACCGCGGAGACCAGCAGCCCGGGCACCGGTATCGGGGCGGCACCGTGGACGACGCGCGGAAGGTCGTAGCCCTCGCGCAGGAGCGCCTTGATCAGGATCTTCGACGAGTCGTCGGGCCGTAGCTCGAATTCGCCTGCCACCCGGAACAATTCGCTCGCCGAGTCGTAACTCGCCGGCAGCAGGTCGTCGTCGACGCCGATGACCCAGCCGATCCAGCGCCACAGGTGGGTGATCGCCTCGTGTTCGGCACTGCTGTAGTGGATACCGAAATCCCGTGCGACGACGAGCGGCAGGGCGAGGAACCCGCACGAGATGGTCATCACCGAATACGTCTGGTTGATCGGCGCACCCCACTCCGTTTCGTCCCAGCCCGCATCGTCGCACGCCGACGACTCGCCGCCGGGCGGGTGACGCAGGATGTCGCGGATGTACGCGTGCAGAAGCCGAATACGCAGTGTGGCAACCCAACCGGGACGACCGGGCAGCATCGACCCGGGGGTCGTGGCCTCGGCGACCCAGCGCGCCGTCGACTCGACCCGATCACGTGTCCCCGACCCCAGCCGGCCGGTGGCGACGAGTGGACGGACGAAACCCTGGGCCTTGAATCCATAGATCAGCGACTGATACAGCGTCGACGACTGCAGGGTCCCGAAGCGCCACCACGCACGGGCGCCGGCCTCCGCCCAGGCGGCGTCGAACCACGGCGGTGGGGTGCTCGCCGCCTGCAACAGGCGCTGCATCGAGGCGGGCATCTCGAGATGGTCGGGATCGGACGCCGCATCGGCGGCGTGCTCTTCCAGCAGCGCGACGAGGGTGGAGAACGAGATCCCCCGCTCCCGGGCCTCGATGATCACCGCGTCGGCGAGCGGATCACCCTGCATCAGGCCGGCCTCGAGACGCTCGACGATCTCGGGATGCCGTTCTCGGACGGCCTTCCAATTACGTGCCCCGGTCACTGCTGCCGCGTCCATGCCCCATGATCACCCCGGCGTCAGGGCCGGTCAAGGATGTCTGACTCCCAGACCTCGACTCGACTGCCAGACCTCGATCGAAGTCTGGCAGTCGAGTTGGGGTCTGTCGGTGGCGACGCCGGACCACAGGACGGCCGCCGCGGTGCCGGCTGACTATGCTCACCAGGGGCACCGTCGTCGCGCGGACCCTGCGCCCCCATAGCCCAATTGGCAGAGGCAGCCGACTTAAAATCGGCACAGTGTCGGTTCGAGTCCGACTGGGGGCACGCGAATGAGGTGACGACCATGCCGAAGCACACCATTGATGATCTGATCGCGCTGATCCCACCACCGGCAGCGCGGCCGGCGACGGTCGACTGGGCGCAGACCGAGCAGCGTCTGGGGTTCCGCCCCCCGACCGACTACAAGGCACTCGCCGACACCTACGGCCCCGGGGTCTTCTGCGACGACTTCTTGGTGTGGACCGGACTCCCCTGGCCCGATGCTCCGATCGAGGAGGCGGGCAGCCGCGCCGTGGCGGAACTCGATCCACTCCTCGAGGACCCGAGCATCGTGACCTGGGCCCGCGACGACGGCACCGACACGGCCGTCGATCTGGCCGGCGGCGCGTTCTTCGGATGGGGTCGCTCCACCGACGGCGACTCGGGCTATTGGCACCTGACGGGTGACGATCCCGACGAGTGGCCGGTCCTGGTCACCGACGGCGTGATGGTCTGCGACCACCACTCCGGTGGGCTGGTGTCGTACCTCTACGACTTCTGGACCGGCGGGTTCCCGAACCGTCAGGTCTTCGCCGGACGCGAAGCACCGGAACGGCTGACATTCGAGCAGGTGGTCGTCGGCTCGTAGTCGGCGCCGGACCCGACGCTCCATGGCGGCTGCACCAGGCCCGTCCACGCGACTGCGTGGACGGGCCGCCGCGCCCCCGGGCGGGCGTGCTGTACTCGACGGCATGTCCACTCGGGTTGTCCTGCTCGCCGACTCCTCGGTCGCTCTTCTCACCCTCGGTATCTCCGTGTACTCGATCGCGATCCTCGTGTGCCTGGGCATCGCGATCAACGCCGCCCGATTCGGACGTCGACGCGTCGCCGTCGCGATGGCGTGGGTCGTCGGCGTGCTGACCGTGGCGGGTGTCATCGTGGCCATCCTGAGCAGTACCGCCGGGAGCTAACCCTCCGGACGCAACTCCGCGCGCTGTCGGGCGATGAACTGCGCGGCAAGCCGATTCGTGAGGCCCGGCGCCAATCTGTGGATGCGCCAGGTGATCCGGGATCGGCGGGGCACGACGAGCAGCGGCTGGTTGCGCCCGAGGGCGGCGATCGTGTCCTGCGCCAGCCGATCGGCGTCGTAGGCCTGTGACGAGCCCTGGCTCGCGAGATAGTAAGAGCGACCGACGAATCCGCCGACCGATCCTTTGTCGAGGATCGGCGTCTCCACCGCCGAGGGACATACCGCCATCACGCCGACCCCATGACCCGCGGCCTCGGTGCGCAAGGCGAGCGACAACCCGACGACCGCGTGCTTGGTCATCACGTAGCTGGTGATCAGTCCGGCGGCGACGAGGCCGCCCATCGAGGCCGTGTTGACGATGTGCCCGGACCGCTGCTCGATCATCACCGGATACGCCGCCGCGACCCCGTGCACGACACCCCGGATGTTGACGTCGATGATCGCGTTCCACTGGTCCGGCGACAGCATCTCGGTCGGGCCGCCCCACGTGATCCCCGCATTGTTGAACATCAGATCCAGCCGCCCCGACTCCGCGACGACGTCGTCGATCATCCGCTGGACCGCTGCGCCGTCCGTCACGTCGAGACGCACCGCCCGGACCCTGCCCGGCCCGCCAGACAGCGACGACGCCACCCGTTCCGCCGCGGGGAGGTCGATGTCCGCGCAGGTCACGAGCGCTCCCTCGGCGGCCAGCGCACGGGTGAGCGCGGCCCCGATCCCGGACCCACCACCGGTCACGATCGCGACCTTGCCCGCGAGGTCCGGTCGACCTCGCGTCTTCCGGCGTCCGAGCACGTCAACCCCCGTCGTTGCAGTCCGGTCCCGTGGCGCGCCGGCGACGACGGTCGGCGAGAGCGGGCTCAGACGATCATGACCGATCCCCACTCGACCTCGGACGGCTTTGCCCGGACCGGGTCTTGACATCCTCACAGGCCCCTCTTAATGTTGCTGCCATCACAAATTGAAACGTTTTAATTCCCCGGGTTGATCCTCACTCGACGGTCTGCGTTTCCCCACACGTCGTCTCGTCAGGAGCAGCCATGTCCGACCCCCAGCGCGTCTGCTTCGTGCTCCATCTCCGTCCCGAGCGCGTCGAGGACTACCTCGAAGCCCACACGGAGGTCTGGCCGGAGATGCTCGACGCCCTGCGAGAGACCGGCTGGCGCAACTACTCCCTGTTCCTCCGCAGGGACGACGGCATGGTCGTCGGCTACCTCGAAACCGACGACTTCGCGACGACCAGCGCCGCCATGGAGGCGACCGACGTCAACACCCGCTGGCAGGCACACATGTCCGAGTACTTCCTCCCACCGGCCGGACCCGATGCCGACGGCGCGAACCCGGACACGATCCGCACCGAACTCGTCGAGTACTTCCACCTCGACTGACCTCTCCCGCACGACACCGATCCGACACAGGCACGACACGTACTGACGGGCGCACCGACATCAGCGAACCCCGGTTTGACCTCTCCGATCCCGACCCTCTGTACTGATCTCCGACGCAAGGAATCACCATGAAAGTAGGAGCGCGCTCCACCACCGGCTGGCGGGCGACCATCTCGGTCGCCATGTCGAATTACATCGAGGCCGGCTCGATCATCGCGATCGCGACCAGTCTCACGTTCTGGCAGGACGAGTTCGGCATCAGCAACTTCGCCGTCGGCCTGCTGGCCGCTCTGAGCGCCAACGCCTTCGGTGCCGCCGTCGGTGCCGCGATCGGCGGCCCGCTGTGTGACCGCTACGGCCGCAAGGCGATCTACACCTACGACCTACTGGTCTACATGGTCGGCGTGTTGCTCGCGGCCTTCGCGTTCAACTTCACCATGCTGCTGGCCGCCTTCATCATCACCGGTCTCGCGGTCGGCGCCGGCGTACCCGCCTCCTGGACCTACATCGCCGAAGAGGCCCCGTCGGTCGAACGCGCCAAGCACGTCGGTACCGCGCAGCTGGCCTGGTCGGTCGGACCCCTGATCGGTTTCGCGCTCGCGGCCGCGCTCGCCCCGCTTGGCCTCCTCGGTTCGCGCATCATCTTCCTGCACCTGTTCGTCGTCGCGGCGGTCGTCTGGTGGATTCGCCAGGGGCTCGCGGAGTCGAAGATCTGGTCCGACGAGGCGGTCAACGAGACGCGTGAACTCACCGCATCCGTCGGCGCGCGTGGCATCAAGGGCCTGTTCTCCAAGAAGGTGAACATCACCGCCCTGCTCCTGCTCGGTGGGATCTACCTCTTCTGGAACACCGTCGCCGGGCAGGCCGGCATCTTCATGCCGCGCGTCTACGAGACCGCCGGCGTCGAGAGCGCCGTTCAGCAGAACCTGCTGCAGGTGCTCGTCTGGGGCTGCACCGTCCTCGCGACCTACTTCGGCTTCATGCGGTATGCAGATCGGGTCTCGCAGCGCGCGCTGTACGTCTTCGGCGCCGCGCTGGGCATCGTCGCCTGGACCGTGCTGGTCGCCTTCACCGACAGCGGTGTCGCGACGATGCTCGTCTTCGCGGTCCTGTGGGGCATCTCCTCGGGCATCGGCGCGCAGGCGTTCTACAGCCTGTGGGCGAGCGAGATGTTCGCCACCCCGTACCGGGCCAGCGCCCAGGGCGTCATGTTCTTCGCCGTCCGCACCGCAACCGGTCTGCTGAGCTACTTCTTCCCCACCATGCTGGCGGCCACCGGACTCACCACGGTCGGCATCCTGCTGGTGGCGCTGCTCACCGTCGCACTGATCATCGGGGCCATCGCGGCACCGGACACGCAGGGCAAGACGTTGCAGGAGATCGAGGTCGAGCGCTACGGAGCTCCGCTGTCACCCGAGCTCATCGAGACGCCGTCACCCTCCAGCCGTCCGGCCCGTGGCACCAACCCGGCCGCGGAGTCCGAGCACAAGGCCCCGGCCTGACACGTCCTCCCGATCGCGCGCCGCGTGATTGAAACGTTCCACCAGCACGACGTTCCACCCAGACCTCCCCGCCGCCGGTAGTTCCCCGACGCCGGCGGCGGGGAATCCCAACGGAAAGAACCCTCATGACCACCTTTGACGAGACGATCCTCGACAACCTCGAGATCGAGCTCCCCTCCTGGGCGTTCGGCAACTCCGGCACCCGGTTCAAGGTGTTCGGCACCCCGGGCACCCCCCGTTCCATCCATGAGAAGATCACCGACGCCGCCAAGGTCAACGAACTGACCGGCCTGGCACCGACAGTCGCCCTGCACATCCCGTGGGACACCGTCGACGACTACCGCGCGCTCGCCGCGTACGCGAAGGATCTCGGCGTCGGCCTCGGGACGATCAACTCCAACACCTTCCAGGACGACGACTACAAGTTCGGCAGCCTCACCCACACCGACAAGACGGTGCGGCAGAAGGCCATCGACCACCATCTCGCCTGTATCGAGGTGATGGACGCGACCGGCTCACGCGATCTCAAGATCTGGCTCGCCGACGGCACCAACTACCCCGGGCAGGGCGACATCCGCGGCCGCCAGGACCGCCTCGCCGAGTCGCTCGCGGCCATCTACCAGCACATCGGTGACGACCAGCGACTCGTGTTGGAGTACAAGTTCTTCGAGCCCGCGACCTATGTCACCGACGTCCCCGACTGGGGCACCTCGTACGCGCACGTGAGCGCCCTGGGCGAGCGCGCGATGGTCTGCCTCGACACCGGCCACCACGCGCCGGGCACCAACATCGAGTTCATCGTCGCGCAGTTGCTGCGTCTCGGGAAGCTGGGATCGTTCGACTTCAATTCCCGCTTCTACGCCGACGACGACCTCATCGTCGGCGCGGCGGATCCGTTCCAGCTGTTCCGCATCCTGTTCGAGGTGATCCGCGGCGGCGGTCTCGACACCGGCTCACCGGTCGCGCTGATGCTCGACCAGTGCCACAACGTCGAGGAGAAGATCCCCGGTCAGATCCGCTCGGTGCTCAACGTCGAGGAGATGACCGCTCGTGCACTCCTCGTCGACACCAACGCCCTGACCGAGGCGCAGGCCGCCGGAGATGTGTTGGGCGCGAACGCCATCGTGATGGACGCCTTCTACACCGACGTCCGTCCGATGCTCGCCGACCGCCGCGTCCGCCGTGGTCTGCCCGCGGACCCGATGGCCGCCTATGCCGCTTCCGGCCACCACGACCGCATCGTCGCCGAGCGTGTCGGCGGTACCCAGTCGTCCTGGGGCGCCTGAGCCCTCCACCGCCCCAGTCACCCCTGAACTCCCGAGGAGATCACCCGCAATGACCAATCCCGCAGTCGCCGCACTCATCGCGCGGTCCAACCGACTCGGCTCTGATCCGAAGAACACCAACTACGCCGGCGGCAACACCTCCGCCAAGGGCACCGACACCGATCCCGTCACCGGCGAGGACGTCGAGCTGTTGTGGGTCAAGGGCTCCGGCGGCGACCTCGGCACGCTGACCGAGCAGGGGCTCGCGGTCCTGCGCCTCGATCGCATGCGCGCCCTCGTCGACGTCTATCCCGGCCTCGATCGCGAGGACGAGATGGTCGCCGCCTTCGACTACTGCCTGCACGGCAAGGGCGGGGCCGCCCCGTCCATCGACACCGCGATGCACGGACTGGTCGACGCCGCACACGTCGATCACCTGCACCCCGACTCCGGCATCGCCATCGCCACCGCTGCCGACGGAGAGGCGCTGACGAACAAGATCTTCGGCGACCGCGTCGTGTGGGTGCCGTGGCGGCGTCCGGGTTTCCAGCTCGGCCTGGACATCTCGGCGATCAAGCGGGACAACCCGCAGGCGATCGGCTGCATCCTCGGCGGACACGGCATCACCGCGTGGGGAGACACCTCCGATGAGGCACAGGCCCACTCGCTGGAGATCATCCACACCGCCGAGGAGTACATCGCCGCCAACGGCCGACCGCAGCCCTTCGGCGCCCCGCTCGACGGGTACGACGCTCTTCCCGCCGACGAACGCCGCGCCAAGGCGGCGGCCCTCGCGCCGTTCATCCGTGGGCTCGCCTCGGTGGACAGGCCTCAGGTCGGCCACTTCACCGACGCCGAACCGGTCCTCGAATTCCTGGCGGCGGAGCAGCATCCGCGCCTGGCCGCACTCGGCACGAGTTGCCCGGACCACTTCCTGCGCACCAAGGTCAAGCCCCTCGTCCTCGACCTCCCGGCGTCGGCGACGGTCGACGAGTGCAAGCAACGACTCACCGCTCTGCACGAGGCCTACCGCGAGGACTACCGGGCGTACTACGAGCGCCACGCCACCGCGGACAGCCCCGCGATGCGCGGCGCCGACCCGGCCATCGTGCTCGTCCCCGGCGTCGGCATGTTCAGCTTCGGCAAGGACAAGCAGACCGCACGCGTCGCCGGCGAGTTCTACCTGAACGCCATCAACGTGATGCGCGGCGCCGAGGCCATCTCGACCTACGCACCGATCGACGAGTCGGAGAAGTTCCGGATCGAGTACTGGCTGCTCGAAGAGGCCAAGCTCGCGCGGATGCCCAAGCCGAAGCCGCTGGCGACCCGCATCGCCCTGGTGACCGGTGCGGCCTCGGGAATCGGCAAGGCCATTGCGGCGCGTCTGGCCGCCGAAGGTGCGTGCGTGGTGATCGCCGACCTCGACGCCGAGAAGGCAACCGCCGCCGCCGAGGAGATCGGTTCGAGCGATGTCGCGATCGGTGTGGCGGCCGACGTCACCGACGAGGCAGCCGTGCAGGCGGCGATCGACGCGACCGTGCTCGCCTTCGGCGGCATCGACCTCGTGGTGAACAACGCCGGTCTGTCGCTGTCGAAGTCGTTGCTGGATACCACCGCCGCCGACTGGGACCTGCAGCACAATGTGATGGCCCGCGGCTCGTTCCTGGTGAGCAAGGCGGCCGCCCGCGCCCTCATCGACCAGAAACTGGGCGGCGACATCCTCTACATCTCGTCGAAGAACTCGGTCTTCGCCGGACCCAACAACATCGCCTACTCGGCGACGAAAGCCGACCAGGCACATCAGGTCCGCCTGCTGGCCGCCGAACTCGGCGAGCACGGCGTCAAGGTCAACGGCATCAATCCCGATGGCGTGGTGCGCGGTTCGGGGATCTTCGCCGGCGGATGGGGTGCGCAGCGCGCCGCCGTCTACGGCGTCGAGGAGAAGGATCTGGGCAAGTTCTACGCGCAGCGCACCCTGCTCAAGCGCGAGGTGCTGCCGGAGAACATCGCCAACGCCGCCTTCGCACTCTGCACGTCCGACTTCTCCCACACCACGGGTCTGCACGTGCCGGTGGACGCGGGCGTCGCCGCCGCCTTCCTCCGATGAGTCGCTCCACCCGGTCGGCCCAGGTCGCCGCGATCGACCTGGGTGCGACCAGCGGCCGGGTCATGCTCGCCGACGTCTCCCGCGGACGTCTCGAGCTCGAGCAGGTCGCGCGGTTCGCCAACGATCCCGTCCACATCTGGAACGGTCGCCGGTCGGCACTCCACTGGGACCTCCCAGGACTGTTCCGGGCCGCGTCCGCCGGCCTGGCCGAGGCGGGCAGGCAGTCCGACGACCTGGTCGGGATCGGGGTGGATTCCTGGGCGGTGGACTACGCCCTGCTCCGCGAGGGCCGGATGCTCGGGTTGCCCCACCACTACCGGGACGTGCGCAGTGCAGCCGGGGTCGACGCCGTGCACGCCGAGCTCGGTCCGGCGGACCTGTACGTGCGCAACGGCTTACAGCATCTACCGTTCACCACCCTGTACCAGCTGGCCGCCGAGAAGACAGACGGACTGCTCGACCAGGCCGACACCGCGCTGCTCATCCCGGACCTCGTCACCTACTGGCTGACGGGTCGGCGCGGCACCGAGCGGACCAACGCGTCCACGACCGGACTGCTCGGCATCAACGGGCGCTGGGACACCCCCATGATGGAGCGGCTCGGGCTGCCGGTCGGGTTGTTCCCCGACATCGTCGAGACCGGCACCGACCAGGGCCCGCTGCTCGTCGACGTCGCGGAACGACTCGGATTGTCGGCGTCGACCCGCGTCACCGCCGTCGCCTCCCACGACACCGCGTCGGCCGTCGCCGCCATCCCGATGGACCCGACCAGCTCGGCATACATCTCCTGCGGCACCTGGGGTCTGGTCGGTGTCGAACTCGACGAGCCCGTGGTCTCCCGCGACGGGTGGAAGGCCAACTTCACCAACGAGGTGGGTGCCGACGGCCGGATTCGCTACCTGCACAACGTGATGGGCCTCTGGCTGCTCAGCGAGACCGTGCGTCAGTACCAGCGCGAGGGTTACCGCGCCGACCTCGGCGAACTGCTGGCCCAGGCGGCCGAGGCCCCGCCCACCGTCGAGATCTTCGACACCGACGATGCGCGGTTCCTGCCGCCCGGGGACATGCCCGGACGCATCCGCGCCTGGTACGACGAGCGCGGCATGCGGCCCCCGATGACGCGCCCGGAGATGGTTCGCGCCATCGTCGACAGCCTGGCGTCGGCGTTCGCCGACGGCGTCACCCGGGCGGCCCGACTGTCCGGGACGAGGGTGGAGACCGTGCACCTCGTCGGCGGCGGCTCGCAGAACCGGCTGTTGTGCCAGCTCACCGCCGACCGTCTCGGCCTGCCGGTGCTGGCCGGGCCGGTGGAGGCGACTGCGCTCGGCAACGTGCTGATCACGGCACGCGCACACGGACTGATCGATGGCGACCTGGAGGCGATGAGGTCTATCGTCGCCGACAGGTTCCCGCCGCAACACTATGCACCCCGACACTCCCGCGGCACACGATCCCGCACCGCGGTCGGGACAGGAAAGGCATGACGATGCAACGCACATCCCCCATGAAGCGTCGAGTTCCCAAACCGCGCGACCTCGCACCGCTGATGCAGTTCAAGAAGCCGCAGTTCGACGCCAAGAAGCGACGTCTCGATGCCGCGCTCACGATCGAGGACCTGCGGGCGATCGCCAAGCGTCGCACCCCCAAGGCCGCGTTCGACTACACCGACGGCTCGGCCGAGGCCGAGCTGTCGATCGAACGTGCGCGACAGGCGTTCTCCGACATCGAGTTCCACCCGGCGATCCTTCGCGACGTCGCGAAGGTCGACACCTCGTGCACAATCCTCGGCGGCCGTTCAGAACTGCCGTTCGGCATCGCCCCGACCGGGTTCACCCGGATGATGCAGACCGAGGGCGAATACGCCGGTGCACGCGCCGCCGCACGCGCCGGGATCCCCTTCTCGCTGTCGACGATGGGAACGGCGTCGATCGAAGACGTCCGGGACGCGAACCCGCACGGGCGCAACTGGTTCCAGCTGTACATGTGGAAGGACCGGGAGCGCTCGATGGCGCTGGTCGACCGGGCCGCAAAGGCCGGATACGACACACTCCTGGTGACCGTCGACGTCCCGGTCGCCGGTGCCCGCCTCCGCGACAAGCGCAACGGCATGTCCATCCCACCGGCGCTGACCGCCAAGACCGTCCTCAACGCCATCCCCCGGCCGCAGTGGTGGATCGACTTCCTGACCACCGAACCCTTGGCGTTCGCCTCACTCGACCGCTGGTCGGGCACGGTGGCCGAACTCCTGGACACCATGTTCGACCCCACGGTCACGTTCGACGATCTGGCGTGGATCAAGTCGCAGTGGCCGGGCAAGCTCGTGGTCAAGGGCATCCAGACCGTCGACGATGCCAAGGCGGTCACCGGACTCGGCGCCGACGGCATCGTGTTGTCGAATCACGGTGGGCGCCAGCTCGATCGCGCGCCGATACCGTTCCATCTCCTCCCCGAGGTGGCCCGCGAGGTCGGCGCGGACACCGAGGTCATGCTGGACACCGGCATCATGAGCGGTGCCGACATCGTCGCGTCGGTCGCGCTCGGCGCCCGGTTCACCCTCGTCGGGCGCGCCTACCTGTACGGCCTGATGGCCGGCGGCGAGGCCGGGGTCGACCGGATGATCGAGATCCTCGGCGAGCAGATCGCCCGCACGATGCGCCTGCTCGGCGTCGCCTCGCTGGACGAACTGACGCCTGCGCATGTGACCCAACTGGAGCGGCTGGTGCCCCGGGCACGTTCCTGACGCCCGGGTCGTCGCGTGGGGCCCGGTCCGGCGGATCGGGCCCCACACCAGCCGGTCAGACGGATCGGGCGCCGACGTCCGCGGATGCGTCCCGGCGGTGTGCGAAGTGGTCCGCCAGACCGACCGCCAGCGCGATGAGCACGAGGACTGCTGCGGTCGCCAGGCCGATCTGGAACGCCCGCGCCCAGTCACCACCGCTGTTCGCGACCTGGGCGAAGAACACCGCACCGACGAGCGCGATGCCCGCGGCGGCGCCGATGCGCTGCCCGGTCTGCAGGACGCCCCCGGCGATACCGGCCTTGGTGACCGGGACCTGGTCGAGGCTCAGCGTGAGGTTGGGCGAGATCACGAGCCCGGACCCGACGCCGGCGACCAGCAGTGGCAGTGCGGCCGCGTAACCGACGTCGTGACCGGGCACGAGCTGGACGGCGATGATCGTCGCGATCATTCCCAGGACGACCAGTCCCAGTCCCAGCAGGACCAGCTTCCTGCCGACCCGCGTGACGATGTTCCCGCCGACGCTCGCCGACACCGCCGACCCGAGCGCGAAGGGCGTCACCGCCAGCCCGCCCTGCAGGGCCGAGTAACCCAGCCCCTGCTGGACGAACAACGTGTAGATGAAGAAGACCGTGGTGAAGCCCGCGAAGTAGACCATGGCGATGATGCACCCGAGCGAGTACGACCGCATCGAGAAGAGCGAGAGGTCGACGAGTTGCTGATGTCCGACGCGCCCCTGGCGCCGTTCCCACAACACGAAGGCAGCCAGCAGCACCGCGGCGACGACCAGCAGCAGCCACTTCTGCCCGCCGGGCCACTCCTGTTCCTGGACCATCGGCAGCATCAGCGCGAACACTCCGGTACCCAGCAGCAGCACGCCAACCGGATCGAAACTCCCCCGCAACGGCTGTTTGAGTTCGTCGGGCCGGGCCGGGATGAGACGGACGGCGCCGACGAAGGCGGCGATGCCGATCGGCACGTTGACGAAGAAGATCCAGCGCCAGCCGTCGACGGACCCGCCCAGCTGGATGAGGACGCCGCCCAGCAGCGGTCCCACGGCGGTCGAGATGCCGATGGTCGCGGCGAACATGCCGAACGCCCGGCCCCGCTCCGCGCCGCGGAACAGCAGCTGGATCAGTCCGGAGACCTGCGGTGCCAGAATGCCGCCCGCGACACCCTGGATCAGGCGGGACACGACGAGTTGCGTCGGCCCCTGGGCGATGCCGCACGCCGCGGAGGAGAGCACGAACAGGGTCAACCCCACGAGGAAGGTCACCTTGCGGCCCCGGGCATCACCGACCCGGCCCGCAGGCACCAGAACGAGGCCGAAGGCCAGGGCGTACCCGGAGACCACCCACGAGAGATCGGCGGAGTCGGCTCCGAGACCGGATTCGATGGAGGGCAGCGCGACATTGACGATCGAGACGTCGAGAAGCGTCATGAATCCCACGACCAGGCAGACCGCGAGTGCCTTCCACCGTCGTGGGTCTGGCTGGTAGTCCGCGGAGAACGGGCTGGCCGGAGTCGACATCGAGCCGCCTTTCATACAGGGGATACCGCGCTGTTCGTAGTCAATCAGCCCCCGAGATGGGCGACCCTCCCGACTCTGCGTACCGCGTGTGGCGGTGCGGCGTCTGGTGAGATGAACACATGGGTGTGAGCATGCGAGACGTCGCGGCAGCGGCCTCGGTGTCGGTCGGAACGGTCTCGAACGTGCTCAACTCGCCCGGGAAGGTCTCCCCCTCGACCGTCGCGCGGGTGCAGGCGGCCATCGACCAGTTGGGCTTCGTGCGCAACGACGCCGCGCGTCAGCTCCGGGCGGGCCGTTCGCGATGCGTCGGCATGGTGGTGCTCGACGTGGGCAACCCGTTCTTCACCGATATCGCCCGCGCCGCCGAACAGCGGGCCGGCGACCACGACCTCACGGTGTTGCTGGGGACGTCCGACGACGACGAGTCGCGCGAACAGGCCTACCTCGACACGTTCGACGAGCAGCGGGTCTTCGGCCTGCTCGTCTCCCCGATCGGCGACGATCTGCGCCGGTTCGACTCGCTGCGTCGCCACGGCACCCCGGTGATCCTCGTCGACCGGGACGCCGGCGGGTCTCCCTTCGACTCCGTCGCCGTGGACGACATCGCGGGCGGACGGCTCGCGGTCTCGCACCTGTGCGAGACCGGGCGTCGCCGGATCGTCTTCGTCGGCGGGCCACCCGGACTGCGGCAGGTCGCCGACCGCCTGCGGGGCGGGCAGGACGCGGTCGAGGACGTCGACGGTGCCGCACTCGAGGTGGTTCACACACCGAATCTGAGCGTGCTCGCCGGGCGCGAGGCGGGCACGGCCCTGCTGGCCAGGACCCCCCGCGAGCGGCCGGATGCGGTGTTCTGCGCCAACGACCTCCTCGCGATCGGTGTCCTGCAGGCGTTCACGATGCTGGGCAGGGACATCCGGGTTCCGGGGGACATCGCGATCATCGGTTACGACGACATCGACTTCGCCAGGTCGACCGTCGTCCCGTTGTCGTCGATCCGGCAGCCGACCTCCCGTATCGGCGTCACCGCGGTCGACCTGCTGATCAGCGCGGCGAACGATCCCGCGGAGCGCCATGTCCCGTCGAACCTGGTGTTCCAGCCGGAACTCGTCGCTCGGGCGTCGACCCTGGGGTAAGGGCTCGGTACCGGCAGCGCGGCAAGTCAAACTGGTGGTCGGGGTGACCGTGGTCCTGATCGTTGGGGACACGGCTTGGCTGGCGTGCGTCGAAGCCGAGGCTCAGGAAGCCTCGAGCCCGTCGCCGAACCCGGTGAACTCGCGGTGGTTTCATCCCGTCGGCCGTCCAGCTGCCTCTGTTCGTGGTGTTCGGACTCCTCACCGGCGCAATGGAAGTCGTCTACCACCGAGTGATTCTCGACGCACTCGGTGGTAGACGACTTCCGGCACGAATCCCCGATCGTCAGGGCTGCGCTCACGGCGCTGTTGTCGGGGCGCTGCTGGCGATCGACCCGCTGACCGCTGGCATGCGCGAGCCAACATTCTGTTAAAGGTCTAGCGGAGCACCGCCACGCCGATCGGGACGACGGCGTACGTTGCGTTCCTGCAGTGCGCCCGACCACGAGCAGCTACAGGCTCGTGGCCACCACGCACAGCCCGGGCCGAGGACCACCACCCACTACGAGGATGCCGATCAGGACGCGTCGACCATCGCGTCAGTTCGCAAGCTTGCTGAGCACCAGCGTACGTATCGCCGCCGCGAGCAGGTTGGTGGTCAGGACCCAGCCGATCCTTGCGGGTCCGACCCTCGTGCGCCGACATCATCGGGGTGACCGCGAAGCACAGGGCGGTGACCGACCAACCAGGTTGACGCCGCGGTGGCCATCTGGACGCTGCACCCCGGGGCCCGTCTCGCTGGCCCTCGGACCTGAATTTATAGTCAGAGTCAAAAGTGCATCATCGACGGAGGGACGTCCATGTCCGACACCACCAGCGCCATGCGCCTACGCGGGGACGGCGTGACACTGGCGGCCGACCGCTGGGATCCGGCGAAGCCGCCCGCGGCGGGGACCGCGCTCCTCCTGCACGGCGGAGGTCAGACACGACATTCGTGGCAGCGCACTGGACAACGGCTCGCCGAGCACGGCTGGACCGCGATGACGATCGACGCCCGAGGACACGGGGACAGCGACTGGGCCGCCGACGGCGACTATTCGATCGCCGCGCACGCCAGCGATCTGGCCACGGTCGTCGCGGACCTCGACACCCAGCCGGTGCTCATCGGCGCTTCGATGGGAGGGATGGCCTCGCTGATCGCCCAGGGAGCCGACCCTGCACTCGCATGTGGCCTGGTACTGGTCGACATCGCGCCGAGCGCCGAGCCGGCAGGTTTGGAAAAGATCGCAAGCTTCATGCGGGACGGCCTGGCAGGCTTCGATTCACTAGACGACGCCGCCGCGGCGGTTGCCGCCTACAACCCACACCGCCGCCGGCCCCCGCGGCCGGACGGGCTGCGCAAAAATCTGCGGTGGCGCGATGGTCGGTGGTACTGGCACTGGGACCCGCAGATGATCGCCGATCCGTCCAACAGTCCTGAGCAGGCCGGCGTGCGCGAAGAACAGGCCCGTGCGGCCGCGCGGTCGATCACCGTGCCCACGCTGCTGATCCGGGGAGAGCAATCCGACGTTGTCAGTCCCGAGAACGCCCGCGACCTGCTCCGGCTCATCCCGACCGCTCGTCAAATCGAGGTCGGCGGCGCCGGACACATGGTCAGCGGCGATGACAATGACGTCCTCAGCGAAGGACTCATCGAGTTTCTCGACCGGGACCTGCAGAATTGAGACCGAGTCGGCGCTCACGTCTCGGACACGCCGCGAGGAACGCCTCATCGCGACAGAGCAGGGACTGGTCCCGATGCATTGAACGATTAGCAACACCACGAGCCGCAATGCAAATGAAACAGCCGATCTGGCCGTGACTCGGCAACAGGCCACAATTACTGCGCCAACCGGATCTGACTGGATCGAGCAGTTCCGGTTCGGACTCGTCAGATCAACTGTGATCTGTCGTTACCCAGTCAGCCTGCTGGGCAGTAAATTGGTACTAGGCGGCCCTAGCGCCTACCTGTTGCCTGACTCTCAATTGCGTAAATTATCAGAGCAACTGCGCGGTCCAGCTCGTCGACCGACCCAACGAAGACAGAAAACAAGCCCAAGCCCCACAGCAGTGAGAAGAGCACATTCGCGAGATCATCGGGATCAGTGGAGGCGGGTAGGTCTCCACTGCTAGCAGCGTCGGCAAGGACAGTTCGGAAGAAGGCCGAGCTTCTGTCCTTCTCTGCCTCTGCAAGTCCGGCGAACTCTGGATGTCGCAAGGCGTCGACAAGTGACGTTGCGATAAAACTACCGTACGTGGGATCTTCCCGGTGAAGGCTGGCGACAGACTCAAAAAGGTACCGCAGCCGACCGCTCAAAGACGGCGCACGACTTAGGGCTTCCTCCAGCAGACGACCGAAAACCGTCTCGAATAGCGACGTGTACACGTCGCGGTACAGTTCAGCCTTACTGGGATAGTACTTGTAAAGCGCAGTTCGACTTATGTCAGCTGCTCGACTTATCGACTCGAACGAGGCTTTCTCGTAACCGAATTCAGCGAAGATTCCGCGCGCAACGCGGCGGATACGCTCCCGCGTTTGGACACCGTCGGAGCCGGGGGGACGTCCAGTACGTAGGGCTGGTCCTTTAGATGCCACGATCCGATTGTGGCACACGACGAACCTGCCGGAGCCTGCCGCTGGAGCCGTGCGACCGAAGCTACTCATGTCTGGCGTAGCGAGCACTACGTCGGCAGGTTTGGTCCACACGGAGGAAGGCATCGGTCCTTTCACCCCGGCTATGAACGCCCCGGAACGCGGTGACCAGGTCGGGAATCAGAATGAACGACTCTGAGGCGCAGGGTGTTTGTTGCAGACGGCGGCAACTCACGACGCTGCCCGTAGCGTCTTTTCTCTATCGGAGCATCACGCTGGGTCAGGCCAATGCTCTGGCACACCAACAGCCCTCGAAGATCGGACGCGATTCGCGGTCAGCGCCGCGCCATCGTCAAACGCAAGGCAACACTCCTATGCAGTGCAGCGGGGGCGCTAGATGTACTGACCACGGACGTTAGGTACGGCCTACGGCGTGGCGTGGTGACATGAAGAAGACCTCCGAGTGGAGTGCGAGCTGTCTAAGGAACGCTCCCCATCCTCGGAGGTCTTCGTGTCCCACCGTAATGCCCCATTGTCAGAAACCGGGCGTCTGCGTCTGGCCCGCTGCATCGTTGATGACGGTTGGTCGCTGCGCCGTGCCGCTGAACGATTCCAAGTCGCGGTGACCACCGCCCAGCGATGGGCTCGGCGTTACCGCGAGCAGGGACCGACGGGCATGGCCGACCGCAGCTCACGACCCCACCGCAGCCCCAATAAGACTCCGACGCGCACCGAGCGGCGCATCATCAAAGTCCGCGTGCTGCGTCGCTGGGGCCCAGCCCGTATCGCGTATCTGCTCGGGCTCAACGTCTCCACCGTGCACCGGGTGTTGAGCCGGTACAAGCTGGCCCGTCTGCGCTGGCTGGACCGTCCCACCGGGCGCGTCATCCGACGGATGGAGTCCGCCGCTCCCGGTGATCTGGTGCACGTTGATGTCAAGAAACTCGGCAAGATCCCCGCCGGCGGCGGATGGCGCATGCTCGGTCGAACCCAGGGCAACCACAACTCGCAAGCCGATAAAAGTTCTGGACGCCGTAGCACATGGGGCGATCCGCTGCGGGGACACCATTTCCTGCACACCGCCCTCGATGCCCACTCCCGACTGGTGTACTCCGAGATTCTGGCTGACGAACGCAAGCAAACCGCCGCCGACTTCTGGGAACGGGCCAACGCCTGGTTCCTGGAGTGCGGATTCACGGTCCGGAATGTACTGACTGACAATGGGTCCTGTTACCGATCCCATGTCTTCCGTGACGCGCTCGGTGAGGTCAAGCATCGCCGGACCCGCCCCTATCGGCCACAGACCAACGGCAAGGTGGAACGGTTTCACCGCACGCTGGCCGATGAGTGGGCCTACGCGCGGCTCTACACCAGCGACGCCGAACGCTGCGCTGAGTACTCAAGCTGGCTGCATCACTACAAGCACCACCGCGGCCACACCTCACTCAAAGGTCGATCACCCGCCGACCGCGTACCTAACCTCTCAGGTCAGTACAGCGACCGGTAGACCTTGTCGCCCGCGCAGAATGCTGGTAGAAAGTGACACCACTGACAACTTCAGTCAGATGTGCGTTACATCACACCCGCGCTTCGCAGGACGACGACGTCCTGTGGTTAGAAGGGAAGCTAAACATGAGCGACAAGCGTCAAGTCGAGACGATGGTGCCCTACTTGGGTGACCGCAACATCGACCCGCGAATGGCTGGAGCGTTCGCGCGGGCACTGGAAGCCTCTGGTGTAGTCGATTACATGCAGACCTGGGACCAGCTGACCAGCTGGTGGCCTCAATCGGTCTGGACTCCAGCAAACACGCCGCGGGCGGCGACGGGGATGGCCGATCCGGATTCTTTCGCCGATCCGTTCATCCTCGCCGGCATTGGCGCTGCCAGCACCGAGAGCCTCGGCGTGGGCGTGAGTACCGATGCCATCCGGCGCGGCCCGGCCGAGCTCATGCAGAGCATGCTTACTCTCGGACACGCTGCGCGTGGCCGCGCTGCGTTGATGATCGGCGCCGGCGAGCTCAAGCAGGCGAAGCCGTTCGGGTACAAGCGTTCTGAAGGATTGTCGCGTCTCGAGGATCACTTCCGGCTCTACCGCCAGCTGATCGAAGCCAAAGAACCATTTGACTTCGAAGGAAACCACTGGACCCTGAGCAAGGGGTGGATCGGTTCGGCGGCGCCGTTCCCACTCCGGATCTGGGGAATGGGCGGCGGCCCTCAATTCCTCAAAATGACCGCAAAGTACGCTGACGGCCTTTCGACGGCGATCCCGTGTGCGTTCTCTACCCCTGATCAGTTCGCTTCCATGGTCGCCAACCTCAAGGTGGATTTGGAGAAGGCCGGTCGCGATCCCGAGGACTTCGACTTCGCGGTCTGGGCCATGAGCCTCGTACACGAAGACCCTCACGTAATCGACCGAGCGTTCGATAACCCGCTGGTGCGATGGGTGTCCGCGGCATTCGGCCGACTGCACTCCGATGACTGGCACAAAGAGGGCATCGAGCCGGCATTCCCACCGGGGTTCCACTATGCACTCAAGATGCTGCCGGCTCAAGCCACGGTCGCCGACGTCGAGCACATTTCCTCCCGGGTCAGCGATGAGATGAACCGACGGAGCTGGTTCCACGGGAGCCCTAAGGAGGTAGCGGCCTCGCTACGCGAGTACGTTGACGCAGGCGCAACCTGCGTCACGGTCCTGGACTTCATGCCACTGCTTCTTGGACCTGAAGAAGACGAGAAGTACCTCATTCGACAACTCGAGTGCGCGCGCCTTTTGAAGGCGTAGGGCACGCGCGGTCACAACTGCGCCGAGATACAGCTCGGAAACGTTGCAGCTTGTCACACTGCAACGTTTCCGAGTCTCGAGGAAGCCCTTCACCTACCGTCGTGCAGGCGCCGGCATTGCACGCACGGGAGGAATGCTCGCTCAGATCGCACCATCCGCCACCACCAATCGCATGGACAACCGCGAACAAGGGCGGCGTCGCGAGGATTCTCGATGAACGCAAGCTCCTCCGCAAGTATCACATCGCCGCGTACCCGCTCCGAATTCCGATCACGTTGCCCGCACGAGTGGACGATGCGTGTCGGGATGACGGGCGCAGCCGAGACGGCATGTGCACCAACGTGGTTCGTGATCGCGAAGCTGGCTCCGGTGTGATGTGCAAGCAGCCTGGTTCGAGACGACCATCCCCCTGAACCGTCCAGGATCGGATGGAATCCTGGTTCTGGCGGTGGAGGCCAGACTTGGTGTGAGTCACTCCTTGAGGAGATATAGGGGCACACTGTGAGCATGTCACCGGGGTACACGGTTGAGGAGATTGCTGGTTTCGTTCGGGAGTATTTGGCGTTGCCGCATGGCCAGAAGAAGGTATGGCTGCGGTCGAAACCGTTCAGCCGAGATCAGATGGTTCGGTGGCGCAGAAAGTATTTGGCCGGGGATCTCGAGCGGGGGCTGTTGCCTCGCAACGAGGTGACTCGTGCCGACGCGATCCGGCGGGTGATGGCAGCTGAGGAGAAGTTGGCCGCGGCGCCGCGGTCGCATGCCGAGGAGCTGGCCGCGCTGCGCACACAGATCGCGACGCTGGAGTCAGGGAACGCCGCGTTGGGAAGAGCTATCGGGCTCTTGCGGACGCTGGAATCGCCGGGGCCCGGGGACGCGCAGAACGATCCGACATCCGCGACGTGAGGTTCGCGCTGGTCACTGACCTTACATCGGCCGGGTACTCCCAGCGGGCCGCCCTGCAGATCGCTGGGGTGTCGCGAAGTGCGTTGCACTACCGCACCTCGCCGCGTGTGGGTACAGCCAGTCCGGTGGGCCAGGCCCGACCGCGACTATCCCAACCGGATCAGCGCCGTCGATGTCGAGACCATCAGCGCGGCGATCTGCGCCGGGTGGGCTCGGGGACAGTCGGTGCTCGATACCTTCGCCCACCTGTGGGACGACGGGTGCTATCTGGGCTCGCTGCGCAGTTGGTACCGCATCGCCAACAGGATCACCGATCAATCGCAGCGGCCGGTGTTACCGCAGCGGAGGATGGCGGGCCGGCGTCGGGCACCGGTGGGGGGTGTCAGATGGTCTGTGTAAGTCCAGTGCTCATTAGTGAGAGGACAATCTATGAGCATGGCGTTAGACGACGAGCAGCAGGACAACGACGATCGGCGGTTGCCTGAGCTGGCCGAGCCGCGCTCGACTGCGGAGGTAGCTGAGGCGTTACAAGCCTCGGGCATGGTCGATGAGCTGCTCGCCCAGATCGATACCGGCCAGGTCCAGATCACCGGCGATGGCGGCCTGATCCCGGGCCTGATCAAGCTCGCCCTCGAACGCGGCCTGAAGGCCGAGCTGACCGATCACCTCGGCTATGAGAAGGGCGACCCGGCCGGGCGCGAGTTGCCCAACGCCCGGAACGGGTCGAGTCCGAAAACGGTGGCGTCGGAGGCCGGGCCGGTCGAGTTGAACATTCCTCGTGACCGTGACGGCACGTTTACCCCACGTCTGGTGCCCAAGGGATCCCGCCGGCTCGGTGGCCTCGATGACATGATCATCTCGCTCTACGCCGGAGGCATGACGTTACGCGACATCCAGCATCATCTGGCCTCGACGATCGGCACCGATCTGTCCCACGAGACGATCTCCAAGATCTGTGATGAGGTCCTCGACGCGGTCGATGAATGGCAGAACCGGCCCACTGGAAGCGTTGTATCCCGTCATCTACCTCGACGCCCTGGTCGTCAAGGTCAAAGACGGCGCTCATGCCCGAAACAAGCACGCCCACATCGCTATTGGCGTCGACATGGCCGGCGTCAAGCATGTGCTGGGGATTTGGATTCAGGCCGAGGAGGGCGCGAAGTTCTGGGCAGGGGTGTGTGCGAATCTGGCCAACCGCGGCGTGCGTGATGTGCTCATCGTGTGCTGCGACGGGCTGACCGGTTTCCCTGAGGCGATCGAGGCGACCTGGCCGCTGGCCACGGTGCAAACGTGTGTGGTGCATCTGATCCGTAACTCGATGCGGTTCGTGAACTACAAGGACCGCAAAGACGTCGCGCGGGCGATCAAACCGATCTACACCGCCCCCGACGCTGATACTGCCCGCCGCGAATGGGAGGCCTTCCGTGACTCGGAACTGGGAGCCAAATACCCGAGTGCGGCACTAGCTTTCGACCGAGCCTGGGACCGGTTCATTCCGTTTCTTGCGTTCCCGCCCGAGCTGCGCAAGGTCATCTACACCACCAACTCGATCGAGTCGCTGAACTACCAGTTACGCAAGGTCATCAAGAACCGTGGCCACTTCCCGAACGACGTCGCGGTCCGCAAACTGTTGTGGCTGGCGATCTGTGACATCGAGGACAAACGTGCCAGACAACGCGAGAAGGAACGCGGGAAGCCATCCGCTTCGCGCAGAGCCCCCGGACGGCTCGTCGAGGGGCAGGTTGTGACGAACTGGAAACAGGCCCTCGGCCAACTCGCACTGGCCTACCCCGACCGCATCGAACCCCACCTGACCTAGACCGCAACACCAAGCACACAAAAACCAGGAGACACGTTCTTACACAGACATCTTGACAAGCTCACCGGTGGTGGCCGCCACCGGCCCTGGGCAGGTGTGGATGGCGGACATCACTGACATCAAGGGCCCGTTCGTTCGGGTGGCCTACAAGGCGTACTCGATCCAGGACCTGTACTCCCGCAATATCATCGCGTTCTGTGTGGCGACCGCAGCCGATGAGGACATCGCCGCAGGGTTGTTCGCCGATGCATTCGACACCAGCGGCGGTCCCCGGATCATCCACTCCGACAACGGCGCCACGATGCGTTCGGACAAACTCGCGGCGCTGTGTTCGGCGATGGGTGTCACATTGTCGTTCAACCGTCCGAATGTGTCCAAAGACAACCCGTTCAAAGAATCCGAGTTCCGCACGATGAGGCACCGCCCGTCGTTCCCTGGTCACTTCACCGGCATCGAGGATGCTCGCGACTGGATCACCGACTACGTGGACTGGTTCAACACCGACCACCACCATTCCGGGAGGGCGTTGTTCACGCCCCAGTCGCTGCACGACGGCAGCTGGGAACACACCCATGCCACCCGCGCGAGGGCGCTTACGAGCTACTACGAGCAACACCCCGAACGGTTTGACCGACAACCTGAAACCGCCCGACCCAGCACACGAGTCGGCATCAACCTCCACCACGAACTCGAACACCAACTCAAAGTCGCGTAACCAACCAGTCAGAGACTCACCACAGTTGACACCCACCGTGGCACCTCACTCTTGCGCTGCGACAGTCTCACGGTAGCGCGTCTCGTACTCGGCGGGCGGGCAGTACCCGATCGCTGAGTGCAACCGTTCGGCTTCTGCGCAAGTGCGCCCCTGCGGCAATACATCCGAAGGTAACGGCAGGATCCGACTCGAAAGCAAATCGCCATCACACGCGAAGATGCTCGCAGAGGGCGAGCTTGCGACCGCCCCGTGCCCGGCGAGGTGGTTGTCGTTGAACTGTTCACAGCCCGCACGCGCGGTCTCCCGAACGAACCCCTCTTGGCGCACTTCGCCGGCATTCTCCGCGCGAGATCGAGGTCCCCGCCTGACCGTGACCAATTCTCGAGGCCGTGTGTACGCGCTACCACTTCGCCCTTACGGAGTGCACTATCCACGAACTGTCCTGCCAGTACAGCGAGTCCGTCTACTTGGCAGGGACGAAGTGGTCGACCCACTGGCTAAAGTGCTCAACGTCGCCACCGTGGGCTTCGAACCACCCCCACGCGCCCGCTGCGGCGCCGAGCACGTCGTCGATGACGACTTCGATCGCTTCGCGTGGGCTACGCAGGAAGGGGGCGTCCAAGGTGGTGCCCTCCGGGACGCGGCCTCGCTCAAGCGAGCGTGAATACACTCCGGCGATACCGTCCTCGGTCCGCTGATAGTCCCTGATGACGGACTCTTCATCTACGCCCGCGAGCAGCAGAGCAAGGGCAACAATGACACCCGTGCGGTCTTTACCAGCCGTGCAGTGAACCAGTGTTGCTCCACCGCAGTCGAATTCGTTCAATGCCGCGGTCAAGCAGTGCCCGCCTGCGCGCATCATCGACATGTAGATCTCAACGAGACCCGTTCTGGCGAGTCGATCGACACGGGCTCCGGCGGACACCCCACGGTGAACGACGCGAACGCCGGGGGGCCATGTGACCGCCAGGCTTCCCGGTTCGGTGGCTTCGCGCAGATCAACCACGGTGGCGGGCGGCCATGGAATGTCCACCGGGTCGTCGTCCCCGGGGTACGGTGCGTCACTACGGATGAGGACGTTGGGCGCGGTGACACCGCCTCCGGAGACGCTATAACCACCGAGGTCCCTGATATTGGCAAATGTCCTCAGCTCGGCGTCTGATGACTGTGTCATATGGTGCCCCATTGTAGTTGGGATGCGCAGACCTGCAGCCCGATTCCGACACCGCCAACGGCGAACGGGCATCTGTCAGGTGCCGACATGCCGGCAGCTCAGCTGCGTCCTCCGGCGACGCAGGCCGAACTGCCGGATCGGGTGACCCCCGGCGAATGCCCCGTCGCGCCGGTCGATGAATCCGAGTGATTGCCTCGGAGGCAACTCGACGCCACAGCACTCAGTGCATCTGGCGGACGACGCCCTGCTCGATCATTCCGAACCCTCGCACGCCGTCTTTTCGATCAAGCACTGAGAACTCGTCGTAGGCACTGTGCGTCGGTCCTGTCCGCTCGAAGCCCATAGGTGAGAAGTGTCCACCGCGCCTTTCAGCGCGCACGGAGATCTCGTCCCCATTCGATGTCTTGAGAGTGGTGCCTACGAAAAGCCCCATCGCGTCACGTGTGATACTGAACCCGGTGATGGGTTCCGCACTTTCCTGACGCAGAACGTAACCTTGCACCGCTTCGGTGCCGTTGTTCAAGAGGATACGGAACGCACTTATGGCGTAGTCGGGGAAAACCCAGAAGAAACCGATCGTCTCGCGAAGATTGATTGACTCATCACGGAATCCCCATGTTCGGTCTCGCACACCTTCGCCACGCACGGAATAGTCGACCCCGTTGATTGTAAGGCTGCCGGAGACCTGTGCAGCACGTTGGTAGTGCTGGAGTGGGGCCGAAGAATCGAACTCAAACCCTGCTGGCGTTCGATCGTCGGTGTAGTTGGCGAGCGCGAAGTGCGGCTCCCATATTAGTTCGCCGCTGAGATTCTCCGCGTCGACGCTGAACCGGTCACCGAAGTCAAACGAGATCGACTCACTCGAGACGGTGCCGGGCTCGAGATCCTCGACAACCTCTGCGATTTCGTTGCCAACATGAACGGTAAGCCGAGCCCGCCGCCCGCCTGCGTTCGGGGATGTGGAAACGTGCAACGCACCGTATAGGTCATTCTCGATGTCCCAGAAGCACAAGTATGCGTTGTCCCTCCACGGACGCTCATCTACGACATCTCGATGAACCCCTTCGCTCAGCGGACCCCATGAATTGTTTTCTGTTGTCAGCACGACTCACCCTTCCTGTAATATATCGAATGAATTCGAATTGTTCCGCTGATCGTGACCAGCGATTAATCAATACTGGCCGGTGAGATGATCTGCACTACTCCGGTCTTCCCATCCACCCGGACTCGGTCTCCAGTCCGGATCGCTTTCGTTCCGGTGCGTGTATTGACGACACACGGGACGCCGAGTTCGCGAGCGACCACAGCCGCATGACTCAACGCTCCACCGATGTCGACAACCAGGGCCGACGAAAGGAGCATCACAGACGACCAACTCGGGTCGGTTGTGGGGGTTACGAGCACTTCACCGGCTTGGACGGCCGAGAAATCGGGTGTATGTAGCACTCGCGCGATGCCCTCCACAACTCCAGCACTCACACCGATGCCATCCACGCGAGCCACACCGCTGCGTTCTGAATCGTCGGTCGCCGAGGCCACCTCGGGCACCGGTGATCCTTTCCACGAGTCGGGCATTGTGACCGTCTCATACAGCGAGTGGCGAGTGCGCCTTTGATCTATCAACGACTGCGCATCAGCAGGCAGACGCTCGATCTCAGACGCAGTAAGGAAGAACACGTCCGATGTGTTCCGCAACCGTCCTGCAGCGACTTCGAACTCGCCGTGCTTGCGCGCCGCCGCGCGTGCACCATCGAGCGCCTGCAGGAGAGCTCGCTTGGCAACTCCTCGAAGCGGTATGCGCTGCGCGGCCAATTTCAGAAGTCCGCGGACGAACGGCCGTTGGCGGATCGGGGTGGCGGCCAACAGTTCGGCAGCAGACTGTGTGGCCGCTCGGCGATGCTCGGCCTCCTTGAGTCGCGGATCAGCGGAGTCCTCTTCTCGCGCATAGCTGGCGATCAGATCGCGAAGTGGAGAAGAATCCTCTCTCCAGACCGTTCCGGACAACTCGCCTTCCATAGGGCCGTGGAAGCCGATGCGATCGAGAATTTCTTTCAATGAGACTTCGCCACGCGAGGCGCGCCACACATCTGTGACCAGACCGCTCACCTCGGCTCCTCCGAAGCCGCTCAGTTTCGCGATGTCGCCCTTCCCGCTGCGCTCGACCACCCTCTCCAACGCCGTGAAGATCGGGACAACGACAGCGACGTTCCCCACGACTTGGAGATTCACCGCAGCGTCGAACTTTTCGGCAGCCTCGGCAAACAGCTGTGCGGTTTCGGAGCTCGTCTTCGCTTCGTCGACTCGACGAAGGAACGGCAGATACCAGGAATCCACGGCAGCCGCGACACCTCTCATCCGACCCGGCCCCGTTACCGTGAGTCGGGCCATCTTCCATGCAATGATCGGGACGCGTCGATTCGTTGGCTTGCCCTGCCATCCATCAGGTACGCGGCCCAGGATCGAGGCAACGGCTTCCTCACCCGACGTCCCGGGCATCCTGTCACCCATCAGGGCCATGTACTCGACCTGCAGGGCAGGCCGACCGTAGAAGGAGCGGAAGTAGTGTCTGTTGACGTCGGATGTCATCTGCGCCTCGCGCTTGGACAGCACGCCCATTTCGAATCCCGCACAGCGAGCGCCCCGCTCGAGGGTCGGCCCCCAGAGACTCCAGCTCAACGGCGTCATCACACCAGGGATGGCCTCGGCGACATTCGAAGTGCTCCAGTGGAGGTCGGGCGACGACGGCGAGTGCAGTGGGTCCCAGGTTTCGCATTGAATGGGAAATTCTTCTTGGCCCATATTCGAAGCGGGCGACTTGGAGGACCACGCGGTCTCCGGCCTAGCCTGCAGTAAGGCGATGCCGTTGTCGTTCTCGTCGATTGCCCACTCGACGTCGACAACGTAGCCGAAGGCGGCTTCGACCCGACGCCCCAACTCCGCGATCTGCGTGACTTCTTCGTCGGACAACGATAACCGAGCTCGCTCGTCGAGATCGACCCCCGTACGGACGACCTCACCGACCGTGGAATCGTAGCGGTGTGCGAATTGCTTGTCGCCGACCACGCGGCTCTCGATCGCCAACGAGGTCTTTTCGACCATGAAGCCGTCCGGCGTCACTTCGCCGCTCACGACAGACTCCCCGAGCCCGTAGGACGACTCCAGGTAGATTTTCGACCGGTCACCGTTCACAGGATCGAGCGACATGAGAACCCCAGCAGCTCTAGCGGGCACCATTCGCTGGACGACAACCGCCATGGCGACATCATGGATCTCGATGCTCAGACGCTTTCGGTAGTTCAACACGCGGCTGCTGAACAGGCTCGCCCAGCACCTGATGACCGCGTCCTCTACCGATGCTTCGCCCTCTATCCACAGGTAGGTGTCCTGCTGACCAGCAAAGGAGGCATCCGCGCGATCTTCGGCGACCGCACTCGATCGGACCGCCACGGGACCGCCTCCCAGACGGCGATAACTCTCACGGATGTCAACCCGAAGTTCGTCGTCGATGACCTCGGCGGAAAACAGCCCCGACAGCGAATGCGAGACCTCCTGCTGTCCTGCCGGATCGTCCGGCACCTGTTCCAGTAGTGCAGCAATTTTAGGGCCGATTCCCGCCACATCGATCGCGCGACGGTAGGCCGCGGTCGTCACAACGAAGCCGTCAGGGACAGCAAAGCCCGCCGAAACCAACTCGCCGAGCCCGAGCGCTTTCCCACCGACCAGATGCACTCTGTCAGAACCACACTCACGCAATGGAAGTACCATTTGCGACTGCGCGACGGATTCAGGCCTGTAACTTGTGGACATAGAATTCTCCTTGTAAGACACGATTGTCCTGCCATCGCTCTGGGCTTGGAGGCGCCGCTTCCCAGTGACGCTCGCGGGCACATCGAGTCGCACAGAACATCTGGCGCCCGGGCCGGCAGGGTGACACCGATTACAGTACCCGACCGGAGTTCGCCTTGTCACCACTTTTTTTAAGTCGAAATAGATTTTTTGATCGCGACGGTCGGGCCTCCGACCGACTGGCCGACTGCCCTGTTTCAGTACGCCTAGGAGGACGCCTAGGAGGCCCTTCTCCACCTCAGGCGAAGCCGGCGTGCGGAAGGTTCATGGGCTCAGCACCCTTCGTCCGACACCCCCGGGGCGCCCGCGGTCGGCAACCCAAGGCCTGCGAGTGTGGTCCTCCACTTTTGAATTGTTGTTCGAAAATGGGTAACACGCAGGAAGGTGTGGCATCTAATGCCAGTTCAGGACGATGTCGGAACTCCCTTGACAGTTTACTCTTCGTTAGAATAATGTCGTGTCGTCTGTCAAGTCGAACCGCGGTTCGGCAATTCCGCGTCGGGCGCACGGCCGTCGCCGAACGCCCGGCGTGCCGGGCGCGGTCTGCTGGTGATGACCTCCCTGCGCCCCCATCGCATTGCGGCCTCATCGGGTCGACGACAACGACGATGTGGTGACCACCTGGGTCGCGAGGCCGGATGGTGGCGCCGCAGTCGTCGCGCTCTGCAAATTCGACCGCAAACCCAACGAAGACGTAGCGAGTAGCAATTGTGAAGCAAGTACTGTACGACGTTGCCGACGGAGTCGCCACGATCTCCCTCAACCGACCGGACCAGCTCAACGCCGTGACGACCGTGATGTGCGACGAGCTCATCGCCGCGTTCGACCTGGCCGACTCGGATGATTCTGTTCGGGCAATCATCGTGACCGGAGTTGGGCGAGCGTTCTGCGCAGGCGCCGATTTATCCTCCGGCGCAGATGCTTTCGAGCACGCCACCGATGGCGGGGATTCGTCCGCCGGCGTACGCCGTGACTCGGGCGGCCGAGTCACGTTGAGAATCTTTGCATCCCTCAAACCTGTCATAGCCGCAATCAACGGATCTGCAGTTGGCTTTGGTTTGTCGTTGACCCTGCCGATGGACATACGAGTGGTCGCGGACAGCGCAAAACTTGGTCTGCCCTTCACGGCACGCGGCATAGTTCCGGACGGCGCATCCAGCTGGTTCTTGCCGAAGGCAGTTGGCCTCAGCAGAGCCATCGACTGGTCGATCTCTGGTCGCATTTTTCGAGCCGACGAGGCACTGAGTTCGGGCCTTGTCCAGAGCGCGCACCCAGCCAATGAGGTGCTCGATGCCGCCCGACAGATCGCGAACAGCATCGCGAAGCAGACCGCTCCAGTATCTGTCGCCCTGACTCGGCAAATGTTATGGCAGATGAGCGGCGCTTCACACCCGATGACGGCGCACGAGATCGAGTCGGCCGCGCTTACCTACACCGGCGCCTCCCGCGATGCAGCCGAGGGAGTCACTGCATTCCTCGACAAGAGATCACCCAAGTGGTCGATGCGCCCGAGCGACGAATTGCCTGCATGGTTCCCGTGGGCTGACGAGCCGCCGTTCAACGACATTGCTCAGAGATCTCGATGACTTCCGCACGTCCGCCGCTTGCCAATTCCTATTGGCCGAAAGATCAGACGGTAGCCCTGGTCGAGAGTTACGCCGCTCGGCAGCTGGCGGACGTGGCTGGTGATCAGCCCAATCGAATTGCCCTGATCGGACTCGACCATCGAGGCTCGGAGGCCGAACTCACCTATTCCGAAGTCGAGCGTCGCGTCGCAGCAATCGCGGTTGAGATACTTCATCGAACGAAGCCGGGCGACCACATCGCGATACTTGCCCCCAACGTCGTCGAATGGCCCCTCATGTTCTATGCCATCTCGCTCACGGGGAGGGTGGTCGTCGCGCTCAACCCGAGGGCAGGCTACGACGAGATTCGCTACACCTTGTCAATTTCGGACTCCGTGATGCTGCTTCACGGGCGGCAGCAACGAGACAGCGATGTGACGGGGATGGTCCCCCACCTTGTCGCCGAATGTTCGACGGTTCTCGAGTCATATTCACTCGAGGAGGTCGCGGAATGGGCTCAAAGACCCTCGCCTCCATCTCTTTTGGAGCGACGAGCGTGGCCTGAAGTGAACGTCCGAGCCCCGGGCATGATGCAGTTCACCTCCGGAACCACCGGTCGACCGAAAGCGGTCATGCTCGCACACCGATCCATGGTGAACGTGTCTGCGATCACAATGCACGCAACCGGGGTGCCAAGAGGCAGCAAGCTGCTCTCGCCTTTTCCGCAGTTCCACACCGCAGGCTGCGTGACCTCGACACTCGGATCGCTGGCGCTCGGCGGCACGCTGATCATTGTTGATCGCTGGGACGCAGTCGAGGTGATGAAGACGATTTCGACTCGAAATGTGACAACCGCGCTTTTGGTTCCTACGATGTTGCAGGACCTGCTCAATGTCGAGACCGACGATCAAGTCCGTATTCCGACCATTCTCGTCGGAGCTGCCAATGTCCCCGGTTGGGTAATCGAAGAGACCAGTCGACGTTTTGGGGGCAATGTTCTCAATGTCTATGGCCAAACCGAATCATGCGCTCCGGTTATCGCTACCCGCCACGATGACTCCGTCGCAGATGTCACCAACACAATCGGACGCCCGCTGCCCCAAGTGGAATGTGCATTGCTGGAAATCAAGACTGGGAAGGTAGCAGACATCGGTGTGGCGGGAGAGATCTGCATCCGCGGGTTCCAGCAGATGCTTGGATACTATCGCGATCCCGAAGCAACCGCCCGAGCCGTCACGACTGACGGATGGCTGCGCACGGGTGATATCGGCACGATGGACCACCGCGGCGTCCTACGCCTCACTGGCCGCCTTAAGGAACTGATCATTCGCGGCGGCGAGAACATTTCACCGGACGAGGTGAGAGGCGTGCTGCTCAGACATCCAGAAGTTCGTGATGCCGCAGTTGTCGGTCTGCCCGACGAACGCCTCGGCGAGACGGTTGCGGCCGTGTTGGTGACCAGTCCGGGAAAAGGGTCAATCGACGCAATGGTTGCGAATGTGAAAAACCACTGTGCTGGATCGCTGGCACAGTACAAGGTACCGCAGAAGTGGTTCTTTGCGAGCGAGCTGCCCATGACTGCGTCAGGAAAAATCAAAACATTGACTGTCCGGAGTCAGATACTTGCTGGACAGCTGCCGAGCGCGCAACAGAAATAGACTAAAGATCAGACTCAAGGAGCAGGTAGTGTACCGAGATATCTATGACGAAGACCACGAAATTTATAGAGATACAGTTCGTGAATTCATCAGTCGGGAGGTGACTCCGTACTACGACGAGTGGGAATCGGCGGGTCAGATCGATCGCAAGGTATTTCGCGCCGCAACCGAATCAGGCATCTACGGGCTCGAGATTCCCGAGGAACACGGCGGTTCTGGTGTTTCTGATTACCGCTACCGCAGCGTAGTGTGCGAGGAATTGGCCCGTGCGCGCGCCACCTCCGTGAGCATAAGTTTTTCGAACCAGGACGACCTCGTCCTGTATTACCTTCTGGACCTAGGAACCGATGAACAAAAGACGAGGTGGATCCCGCGTTTCGGACAGGGCGACCTGATCGGCGCGCTGGCCATGACCGAACCTGGCGCAGGCAGTGATCTGCGTGGGATACGGACTGTCGCAAAACGGCAAGGTGATCGCTGGGTTTTGAACGGCCAAAAGACTTTCATCACGCATGCGATCTCTTCTGACATCGTGATCGTAGCGGCGCAGACCGAAAGTGACGGAACGTCGTTGGGACTGAGCCTTTTCGTCGTCGAAGCCGGCATGGACGGTTTCGCGCGCGGGCGCAAACTGGAGAAGGTCGGGCTCCGGTCCCAGGACACCGGGGAACTGTTCTTCGACAACGTTCAACTGACAGACTCGCACCTTCTCGGAGAAGCAGGTCAAGGGCTTCGCTACATGATGGCGCATCTCCCGCGTGAGCGACTGGGAACCGCTGTGGCCGCGGTCGCCGACGCTCGCTCGATTTTCGACCTCACAGTCGACTACTGCTTCGAACGGCGTGCATTCAGCCAGTTCATCGGTGATTTCCAGACGACACAATTCGCGCTGGCTGAAATCTCAACCGAACTCGACATCGCGCAAACCTACATCGACCGTCAAATACTCGATTACAATGCCTCACGCTTGACTGCTGTCGATGCCGCCAAGAGCAAGTGGTGGACAACCGAGCTGCAAAAGAAAGTGATTGATCAGTGCGTGCAGTTGCACGGCGGATACGGATACATGCTCGAATATGCCGTCGGACGTGCATATATCGATGCGCGGGTCCAAACCATCTACGGGGGCACAACGGAGATCATGAAAGGAATTATCGGTCGTGATCTGAGCCGGTCACGGTAAGTCAAACGTGGCGCAAACATCAAACTCGTCACGAGTTGCGCCGACACGGATCCTCGAATCTAGACCGACTGCTCGAGCCTCGCTCGCGGCACCTACTGAATGCGGAACGAACACATTCAGTCTCAGCGACGCTGAGAGTTGATGACCGAAACAGCGCAATGACTGCGTAAACGAGCCACAGACACCCGCTGCCGGCGGCTCGCCGGATTGTGAGTGTGAAGAAGGAGTAACATAATGGGTGTCCAAGTCAGTGTCGAGAATCTGACGAAGTCGTTTGGTTCGCAGAACATTTGGCGTGATGTCTCTCTGACCCTGCCGGAGGGGGAGGTGTCGGCGCTGCTGGGTCCGTCGGGTACGGGTAAGTCGGTGTTCCTGAAGACCTTGATCGGTCTGCTGCAC
This sequence comes from Gordonia sp. KTR9, assembly GCF_000143885.2. NCBI lineage: Bacteria > Bacillati > Actinomycetota > Actinomycetes > Mycobacteriales > Gordoniaceae > Gordonia > Gordonia sp. KTR9. The sequence continues at coordinate 1,761,611 of NC_018581.1, read as the reverse complement.
CCGGAGCAGGGGTCGGTGATCATCGATGGCACCGATATCACGCAGTGTTCGGCCAAGGAGCTCTATGAGATCCGCAAGTTGTTCGGTGTGTTGTTCCAGGACGGTGCGTTGTTCGGGTCGATGAGTTTGTTCGACAACATCGCGTTCCCGCTTCGTGAGCACACGAAGAAGAAGGAGAACGAGGTCCGCGACATCGTGATGGAGAAGATCGACCTCGTCGGTCTGACCGGTGCCGAGGACAAACTCCCGGGTGAGATCTCCGGCGGTATGCGCAAGCGTGCCGGTCTGGCGCGTGCGCTGGTGCTGGATCCGCAGATCATTTTGTGTGATGAGCCGGACTCGGGTCTGGATCCGGTGCGTACGGCCTACATCAGCCAGTTGCTGATCGACATCAACGCCCAGATCGATGCGACGATCCTGATCGTGACGCACAACATCAACATCGCGCGGACGATCCCGGACAACATCGGGATGTTGTTCCGTAAGGAGTTGGTGATGTTCGGGCCGCGTGAGCAGTTGCTGACCTCGGAGCAGCCGGTGGTCAAGCAGTTCCTCTCCGGTGATCGGTTCGGTCCGATCGGGATGTCCGAGGAGAAGGACGAGGCACTGGTGGCCCAAGAGGCCGCGATGGCGGCCGCGGGTATCTCCGGTGGTGGTACCAAGGAGGACTTCACCGAGATCATCCCGCAGGTGCAGCCCAATCCCGGTATGCCCGAACGCAAGGCCATCGCCCGCCACCGCGAGCGCGTGCACCAGATGCTGCCCGATCTGCCGCCGAACGCTCAGGAAGCAATTCTCCGCAGCCAAGCCGAAGAGGACCGGATTTCCTCTGAGAATTGGGACCACGCGAACCGCATGTAGACGGTCTTATGGAGCCGGGCCTTAATCCCCGAGCATCGCGCCGAGTTGGCGTGCAGCGGCTGTGTCGGGTGCTCGGGGATTTCCCGCTCCGGTGACGACAGCACCTGGCCACCGAGCCGGCCCGAGTTGGGCGCCAGGTCGAGGACACCACGACGGCCGCTGGGACCGCGCCATCCATGTCAAGCACCGCAGCGCCTCAGTCGGCTCCGTCGGTGCCGGATCTGGTGATGCGGGACTTCACCGTATCGGCTCTGAAAGCCGACTGGTATCGGAACAACAACCACATTCCGGTGGGATTCTCGTAATTGGATTTGGACCACGGTGACCCCCATCTGTCCACGTCGGGTGGTGGGCTGCTCCATCGCCGACCATCGGCGTACCGAGGCTTGTCACTCACGGTTGCGATCGAGATTACGGTCCACATCCGCGGGTCCAGAGCATCCCACGGACACGGAGCGGATCAACTCGCCCGACATGACCGCCTGCCACCGCCCCTCTCAGGGCTACAGACCGGCCACTAGCCCCTGAGCTTGCGCGGCTTTCAGCACACGGAAAGAGCCTTCAGCGGTCACTAACCTCTTCGACGGCTCGTCTTCTGTTGCGATCCACCCCTGAGCCCAGATATCGCTCTCACCCTCGGCACGAACCACACCGCCGACGATGAGATCGACCTCGATCGGAACCGGCGCACGGTACTCAATGGTGAGACGACGGGTCAGGCCGGTCCGATCGACGGTCGATGCGACCGCGAAACCCAGAACGTGATCCATGAGCATCGCGCTCACACCACCATGCACGTGATACGGCGGCCCTTCAAACGCCGGCGAGAGACGTACTCGAGCGACATGTTCCGAGCCGACCCGTTCAAACTGCAGAGGCGCGAGGATCGGGCTGCCCTCCCCCGCCCCGAGAGAGTACATCCGTAGCCCGCGGAAGGGATCGTCGACCGAGGCCGTCTCTGTCGGTTCACGTTGCTTCTCACCCAGCAACTCCCGGGCCCGGGTCAGCATCTCGATTGCAGCAGTCACATCGTCGGTCGACGCCTCCGAAACCACCGCAGTGTCAGCGGTAGCTCGCAGTGCACGACCGAGGTCACGGATCGCAAGCCGTCGTGAGATTATTTCGTCGGTCAGCCTCGGTTCGGGTGGAGCCTCCACATCGGTGAGTAGCCGCGACCACGCGTATGCGTGGACAGGACCGATCCCCTCGTGTGACTCGACGGCCGTGACGTTGTCAACGTCCGACATAGGTTGCCTTGCTACCACTTCGCAACGCTTCGAATGCTGCCGCGGCGTCCTCTGTCGCGAATGTGGCTCGCTGATTGTCCCACTCTATGGCCAGCTGTTGCTCGAGCGTGTTCGACTCCGCGCCGCGAAGCGAGCGAACCATTGCCCGCATGCCCAAGGGCGGCTTCGCGGCCAGTTCGGCAGCCAACTCCATCGAACGGTTCAGGACTTCGGCGTCGGGCACGACCTCGTTGACCAAACCATGGTTCAACGCGGCGCTCGCTCGCATGGCCTTGTCCCGAACAAGGAACTCCGTTGCCGCGGCTTGTCCCATCAACTTGGTCAAAAAGTAGCTGACACCCATGTCAGTACCAAGGCCCAGTGTGGCGAAAGCCGCTTTGAAGCGCACACTTTCGCCGGCAATCCGGTAAGTGTGAACGCCGGCCCAGCCCAGGCCTCCTCCCGCCACCGCGCCATTGATGGCGGCAATAGAAGGTTTCTCAAAGTTCTCCAGCATCCGCAGAATCCAACGCCCCGGACCCAACGGATCAAAACGCCGCCCCTGTCGTGACACGTGAAGACAACTGTGATCGCCCCCCATCACGCCGTCATAGAACATCGCGTCACCATCGGCATCGGGGCCCAACTTGCCGTCGAGTTGTGCGAAGTCGACTCCTGGACTCCAAGCGGTAGCTCCGTCGACGACGTTGGCTGTCGTCACTATCACCCGGACAGAGTCGTCCTGGTTCAGCTCCTCACCGACGACCAGCAGTTCTCGTAGTAGCGACCCGCCAAGCGAGTTGTTGGCGCCTGGACGGTCGATTGTCAGTATCGCGACGCCGTCCGAAACGCTCACCTGCAGCTCTGCCATCTGTACCCCGATCAATCCGCTACCGAGACGGTCAAGTCACTCGGCGTGTCGACACCGCGGAAGTCCATCCAGTGCCCATGCGGAGTCCAACCCATATGGAATGGCAGTTCGATCCGGCAGATGGGTCCTGCGGCGATGTCGTCGGTGTCGAAGATCTGAAACTCGCCGAGATGCGCGGCGAACTTCGAAATCGGCACGATCAAGTACCCGTCTCCCTCCCCCGCATCGATTGCCCGAGGAATGAATGCAGGCTCGAACGGAGTCTCATGCTTGTCATTCGTGAGCCGCACCCTCCGGTCACTTCCGGTGCGCATGTTACGCCGGATCAGAGTGTCCATTCGCATCGCGCCCTTACGGCTATCGCTCGGCGAACCGCCGACGATGACACCCCAGTCATAGGGCTGCCCGAAGAACCTCTCATCAATCTTGGGTAGCTCGCACATGACGTCATCGAGCACTTCGCTCTTCACGGTTTTCGTGCGCAGATCAATCGTCCAGCGACCCAACTTGCTCGGGGCCACCTGGAAGAATGGAATAAACGGATCACCCGGCGCAGACATATCGTCCGTTTGGAAAGGCGGCCGGCCGAACAGCGGGCCGTCGAGCTGAATAGTGTCTCCGACTTCGTTCGCAGACAGCATGTGCATCATGTACTGCGGAGGAAGCTCAGCAGTGACCCAGATAATCTCCGCGTCGATGTTGAAGCGATCGACCAGCGCCAGCATGATCGGCTTCTCGACCTCCCACCCATAGCCACCCAATCCCTTGTTGGCCTTCTCGCTGGACAGCGTGAACGGTTGGAAGGGAAGGATGAAGTAGTTCTCGGAGAGCCAAGCATCATGTGCAACCGTATTGTAGGGAGCGTCCGTGATCGGCCGAGAGCGCATCGTGCCATCGGGGTACACCCAGTGGAGCGTCACGTACGGGGGTCGGTCACTGTAGCCCCATCCGTACAACAACCCGGTCTTCGCGTCCCATTTCGGATGGGGCGACATGTTGCCATCGAACGCATCCACTGGTTCGCGAATACCCCTCGACAGCCCGGCACCCCACTCAGGAAACCCTTTCGTCTCCAGTGTCAGAGGATCGAGACGAATTGGCGAGCCTACCTGTTCGCCGCAGGCATAGATCTCGCCGGCGAAAGGGAAAGCATTAACCATGGCGGTGTTGTTCGAAACACCCTCGGTCTGCTCATTGCGGATGATGTCTCCGAGCCCCATCGCGCGCCAGTCTTTACTGACCTCGCAGTCTTCCCAATCGAAAAGCGCCCGTCCCGCTGCTTCTTCCGCAAGAAACTTGGGCGTCCGAACCCACCGATTGCGGAAGCTGGCCTTCCCGTTCTCCAAGATAAGCCCTTGAACCATACCGTCGGTGGTAAAAACACTTTCGATACCCTGCCGGGCCGGGTAGTGGACTGTTGGGCCGTTGTGATAAAGCCCACCATAGATGTCTTTGGGTATCTCCCCTTCGACTACCCGAAGTTCCGGAACCGTTGCCTCAAAGGCCATCGGCCAGAAAACGCCTCGTTGCTCCATACCCATCGAAAACCTCCGTTACTACCTTCGCGGCACCATTTGCCGTCGCCTCAATGCCCTGAGGGGAACAGGCCCAACAGACCAATACGGGGACAAGACGACTTGGGGCGCCAGTAAAAGTCACAGGCTGATACATGAACCATGTTCTGTATCAGTGTAACATCGGCGTGGCGACACTCGCAATAGCAATCCGATCCGGCTTCGGCCACATCGCGGCGCTCTGCGCGGGCGGTAATGTTCTACCCAGCAGCGGCCGGTCGGGCGATCAGTTGCTGGTGGCCAAGCGGACGCGTCGTAGCGGTCCTGCTTGAGCACGGCAGCGGGTTGGGTCGGATGTAACAACAACAGAAGTGGGACTGATGGCAGAGGTACGAGTTGACTCGTCTGAGACGGGCGTGACGCCGTCTCCGCGCGACTCAATGCGCGAGGCGATACTGTCGGGAGCACGCTCGTGCATCCTGCGGTACGGGATCGCCAAGACCACGATGGACGACATCGCGAAGGAAGCAGGATACTCGCGTCCCACGGTCTACCGCTATTTCAATGACCGGACCGAGCTGGTCACAGCGCTTGTGGATGTTCGTGCACGCGAGGTCCTCGAGGAAACGCAGCAATTCCTGGCACGTGACGGGAATGATTGGACGTTCGCCGACAAGGTCACCGCCGGGCTCCTCCACGTGGTGATCAATGCGCGCCACGACCCGATCGTTGCCATCGCCCTCAATCCCGGCAACCAGGAAGATGCCAGCTGGCTGAAGACGCTCGAGCTCGCTGAATCACTTACCGCCGCGCTGTGGGACGGATTCTTCAAGGCGGCACAAGCGGCAGGCGAAATGCGGTCGGGATTGGACGACTCCGATCTCTATACCTGGCTGGCGATGACGCAACTCGACCTTTTCAATCTGATGAAGTTCAAAGACTCCGACGATCAGCGATACGAAACCTTCATCCGCCAGTTCATACTGCCGGCCTTGTTGCCCTGAATCTCCCTGACGTACGCCTCTTTCCGGCAGTTTTCGGCACGCGCTCTCCGGCAATGAACTTCTGAAAGCGGTTCGGCGGCAATGACAGTCGACACCGCGGATGGGGCCGGCACTGCACGTAGACAGCACCGAGGTCGCCACCGGCCGCTGGTCGGCGACCTTCTCTCGACAGGCCTGCCAGGATGACTTTCTCAGTGCAGCAAGAGCCGCGAACGCAGAAGCGCTCGGCTGGAGTTCCCCAGCCGAGCGCCTGCTTCGTCGACCACCGTCGTCAGCGTTGCGGCGATCCTGAGGGCCTGCGAAACTCACACCGCTCGGTGTCCGTCACCGCGCTTGGGACCAACTCGTCGGAGTCGACAGCTATGCACTCAACGGTCCGCCGCCACCGAACAGAAGGGGCAGCGTGGCTACCCTCGCTGACTGATGCGGGTGTCCGGCATCAGCGTCGCCGCGATGGAATTGCGGAGAACCGGCGGACTGCCGCCGGCCACGATCGTCGCAACGACATCGCGATGGAGCCGCTCGATCGGGTAACCGGTGGTGGCGCCGTAGCCGCCGTGCAGCTCAAGCGCCTTGAGGGTGATTCCCGACGCGACGCGGGCGCCATAGAGTTTCGCCGCGGTTGTTTCCAGCACCTTCGGATGGCTGCCGTCGCCCGCGGTACATGCGGCGCGCTGCGCCATCAGCCGAAGGGCCTCGATGTCTGTCCACATGTCCACAAGGGTGTGGTAGACGGACTGGAATTCAGCAATCGGACGACCGAAGGCCTTGCGCTCGCTCACATACTTCTGCGCTTCATCGTATGCGGCAGAGGCCATCCCGAGGTTGAAGCCGCAGTTGTGAAGACGCTCCATGTTGAACGCAGACATCAACTTTGCGAACTTTCCGGGCCCGACTATCACGTTCTCGGCCGGGACCCGAACGTCCTCGATCCGAAGGTCGCCATGCGGGACGCCACGGCATCCGAGGAACTCGGGCCCGTCATCGATGTGGAATCCCTCGGTACCCTTCTCGATCACGACGGCGCCGATGCCACGGTGACCGGGAATGTCGTCGAAGCGTGCGAACACGGCGTAGAGGTCGTTGACCTGGGCCCCGGTAACGAAGTTTTTGTCTCCCGAGATGATGTAGCTGTCACCGTCTTTGACCGCCGTCGTCTCCAGCGAAGTCAGATCCGATCCGTAGCCGGGTTCAGTGAGGGCGATTGCGCACTGCTGTTCGCCCTTGACCAGCCCCGGCAGGAACTTCTCCCGCGTGGCCGGGTTCTCCGCCAGGAGCATCATCGACGGGCCGGGCCCTGCTGTGGCGAACACGGGTTCGCCGACGATCCAGAACTGCGAGCTTCTGAAGAGCGCCTCGACGACGACGAGGTAGTCCAGCGCGCTCAGGCCCTTCCCGCCGTACTCGACGGGAACTGTGAGGGCGAGAAGGTCATGATTCCGTACGTGGTCGACGACTTCCTGGTAGGGCACGTGATTTTCACGGTCCCACCGTGCGGCTCGATGTCGGATGGCCTCGCCGGCGACACGCGCGCGTTCTTGGAGTTCCAGCTGAGCCGGAGAGAGAGTGAAGTCCATTGGAGGTCCTTCGCTAGTCGGTGTGGGTCTACTTGTAGGTGACTGGATCAGTGATCAGACGCTGTAACCACCGTCGACGTTCAATGTCTGTCCGGTGATCCAGGACGCCGCCGGGGACATGAGGAAGCGCACCGCGCCGGCGACATCCTCGGGAGTGCCGAACCGCTTAAGCGGCACCGCGCTGAGAGCCTGGGACAGGCCCTTCTCTGTGAAGGCGCCGTTTTCGTTGAGAGCTCCCCACAATCCCTCTCCCTCGATGACCCCGACCCCGACGGCATTGACGGTCACACCGAAGCGGCCTTCCTCGACAGCGAGACCCCGGACGATCGCCTGGATGGCCGCCTTGGGCGCGCTCGAGAGGATGTCGGCCCGGGTGTATCGCTCGATCACGGGGGTCACCACGGCAGTGATCGCGCCGCGCGTATCACGCAGCATGGGTACGAATGCATGAACAGCGTTGTAGAACGCCTTCGTATCCTGATCAAGCTGATTTCCGAAGACGTCCGGGGGCGTATTGGCGATGAAGTCCATCGGGATATAGGGCCCCGCTGCATACACGAGACCCGAAATCGGAACGTTGAGCTGACTGCGCATGCGCAGGACGTCGGCCGGGTCGCTGAGATCTGATGCCACCGCGACGGACTCACCGCCGTTGTCGCTGACCAGTGCGGCAGTCCGATCAGCACCGTCCTTGTTGGAACGGTAGTGCAGGACGATGTCCCACCCGTCGGCGGCCAGGGCAGCGGCGCAAGCCCGCCCCAGTCCTCCGGAGGCACCAAGGACGACTGCCCAGGGCCTCGTTCCGGTGGTCACAACGCCTCGATCACGGTCGCGTTGGCAGTTCCGCCGCCCTCGCACATGGCCTGCAGCCCCATGCGCTTGCCGGTGCTGCGCAGCGTGTGGATCAATGTGGTCATGAGTCGGCCGCCGGAGCCGCCCAGCGGATGACCGAGTGCGATCGCACCGCCCCGCTGGTTGAGTTTCGCGGGGTCTGCGCCCAACTCTTTCTGCCAAGCCAGCGAGACGCTCGCGAACGCCTCGTTGATCTCGTATGCGTCGATGTCGTCGATGGCTATGCCGAGCTGCTTGAGCACCTTCTCCGTGGCGGGGATGGGGCCGGTCAGCATCGTCACCGGGTCTACACCGGCAAGTGCGAATCCGGTGAGCCGTGCCAAGGGCGTCCACCCACGTGCGCTGGCAATGTCACTGGTCGTGATCAAAAGAGCTGAGGCGCCGTCGGAGATCTGCGACGAATTCCCTGCGGTGATGACTCCGTTCTCGGCGAAGACGGTCTTGAGGGCGGCCATCGACTCCAGCGAACCGCCGCGACGCACACCCTCGTCGACCTGAACGAGTCCCTCGTTTCCGTCCGCATCGAGGGTGCGAATGGGAACGATCTCGTCGCTGAACAGGCCGGCGTCGATGGCGGCGGCCGCCTTGGCGTGCGAGTCGAGGGCGTGCTGGTCGAGATCAGTGCGCGACAACTGCCAGCGCTCGGCAAGCAACTCAGCGCTCACTCCCTGGTTGAACACGACCCCGTCGTAGCGTCCGACGGCGAGTTCTCCGTATGGCTTCCCCGGACCGTTGACACGATTGCTGCCCATCGGGACACGTGACATCGATTCGACGCCACCTGCGATAGCGACGTCGTACTGGCCCGACACCACACCTGCTGCCGCGAAGTGAACCGCCTGCTGAGACGATCCGCACTGACGATCGATCGTGGTCGCCGGCACTGTCTCCGGCCAGCCCGCGCCGAGGACGGCGAATCGCCCTATGTTGCCCGACTGCTCACCGACCTGGGATACACATCCCCAGATGACATCGTCGACGAGTGCCGGATCCAGGTCGATCCGGCTTGCCAACCCGGCGAGGACCTGAGCGGACAGATCCGCCGGATGAAGCTCTGAGAGCGCACCATTACGCCTTCCAACCGGCGAACGAACCGCCGCAACCACTACCGCGTCTCTCATGAGACACTCCTCCCGGGTATTACTCGCTTGTGCTGCCCCGTGACTTTCACAGGCCGAGCGACTTACTGATGATTGTCTTCATGACTTCGGTTGTGCCACCATAGATCCGGGTGACACGCGCATCTGCGTACATACGTGCGATGGGGTATTCCAGAATGTACCCGTATCCGCCGAAGAGCTGCAGACAGCGGTCCACGATTCGGCCCTGTAGTTCGGAGGTGAACAGCTTCACCTTCGCCGCGTCCACGGCTGTCAGCTCGTCGGCGTCATGCGCGTCGAGCGCACGGTCGACGAGCGCCTGCCCTGCCTCGATTTCTGTCGAACATTCGGCGAGAACGAATTTGGTGTTCTGAAAAGACGACAGATTCCGCCCGAACACCTTGCGGTCACGCACGTAGTCTGTGGTCATCCGTACCGCGCCGGAGGCCGCCGCGATGGAACCCACCGCGATGGAGAGCCTCTCCTGCGGGAGGTTGCTGCCGAGATAGCGGAATGCCTCGCCCTCCTCGCCGAGAAGGTTCGCCGCCGGCACGCGGACATCGGTGAATGACAACTCCGCCGTGTCCTGGGCCTTCAGACCGAGCTTTTCGAGGTTCTGACCGATACTGAAACCGACCCGATCACGCTCGACCACCATGAGGCTCAGCCCTGTCCTGCGGTCGTCCCCGGCCGGTGAGGTCCGCACAACGACGAGAAATAGATCAGCGTTCACCGCGCCCGTAATGAAGGTCTTCGCGCCGTTGATCACGAACTCTTCGCCATCGCGCGCAGCAGTGGTCGTCACACCCGCGAGATCGGATCCCGTTGCGGGCTCGGTCATTGCGATGGCCGTCATGAGGTCACCGCTGCCGATCCCCGGCAACCACCGCGCCTTCTGCTCGTCGTTGCACAGCTGCAGGAAGTAGGGCAGAACTATGTCCATATGGACCCGCAGCGCACCGAGGCCAACCGCTCGTGACATCGTTTCTTCGGTGAGGACGGCGCTGAACTTGTAGCTGCTCTGACCACTGCCCCCATATTCTTCGGGCACGTAGATGCCCAAGATTCCGAGTTCACCGAGTCGGGTGTACAGCTCGCGCGGCGCAACGCCGGCGCGCTCCCAGGCCGAGAAGTTCGGCACCACCTCTTTGTCGACGAAAGCCCTTATGGTCGAACGGAAGTCGTCGTGTTCGGTGGAGAAGATCGTGCGCTTAATCTCTTCGCTCCTTCGCTGCATTCGGTCCGTGCACGCCGGCACCCTCACATGAGGCGGCCACCGGCGACCTCCAACACAGCACCGGTCATGTAACCCGCCAGTCCGGAGGACAGGAACAGCACGACGTTTGCGACGTCGACCGGCTGTCCCGCCCGTCGCATCGGGATGCTCGCCTCCATGGCAGCAAAGGACTCGGCCGGCATCGCGCGGGTCATGGCTGTCTCGATCAGGCCGGGTTGCACAGCGTTCACGCGAACACCATGGTGGGCCAACTCTTTCGCGGCGGCCTTCGTCATCCCGACGATTCCGGCCTTTGCGGCTGAGTAGTTGGTCTGACCCGGATTTCCCGCCTTCCCCGACATCGAGGAGATGTTGACGATCGCGCCACCACCGTTCTCGCGCATCCTCGCCGAGGCGGCCCGCACACCCAGCCACGTTCCGGTCAGGTGAACGTCGGTGACCAGGCGAAAATCGGCGAGGGACATCTTCTTCAGCGAGGCGTCCCGTGTGATCCCGGCGTTGTTGACCCAGACGTCGAGGCCGCCGAACTCGGTTACTGCGTGGTCGACGACATTGCGAACCTCGTCCTCATCGGTGACGTCGCATTGCACGCCGATCGACTGGATGCCCTGCCCGCGCAGACCGGCCGCGGCTTCGAGTACCGCATCATCTCGGAGGTCGGCCAGCACCACCTTGGCGCCGTGGACGCCTAGTACGCGAGCGATCTCGAGTCCGATTCCCTGCGCGGCCCCTGTGACGACGGCGGTGCGCCCTTCGAGCAGGGTGGTGACTGTACTCATGAATTTCCCTTACTGATTAACGGCGGTGGGCCCGCGTCCTTGCTAGTCGCAAGGCTTGCACTCGGAGATGTTTTTTAACGTATAGTAAAAGAGTGCGATTGGCCAGACCCGGTCTGCACGCCGGCCACCGACCGCAGGAGGTTTGATGTCCGCGGTCAGACACACCGAAGACATGCGGGCGCAGCAGACTTCGGCAAAGCACACCGTTCAAGCGGCTCTGACCGAACAACTGCAGTAACAGAATTGGAGTCGGTCATGCTTTGCGCGGTCTGAGCCGAGTCACCTGACATCACCCACACCGAGACGCCAGGCATGGTGTCACCTCCGTGCGCAAAAATGCCCGAAGCCGCAGAGAGTCAGCCGTCGCGACGACTCTCGCGTGCCGACGCCAGGGACGGAACTACCCCATGGTCGTTGCCCGACCAGCACCAACCGCGTACCCGTCCAGGACCCGGGCGGATCACACCAGTAGTCGCATTCAGAAAGGTAGGCATGCACATCACATCGCAGTCGGCGCTCGTCACCGGCGGAGCCTCGGGGCTCGGACTGGCAACCGCCAGGAGGCTGGCCGCCGCGGGCGCCAGGGTCGTCATCGCGGACCTGCCAACCTCAGACGGCGAGAGCCGGGCCCGGGATCTGGGCGCGACCTTTGTACCCACCGACGTCACCGACGCTGAGCAGGTCGCCGCCGCGGTTGCCACGGGCAACGTCAATAACGACATGCGCGCGGTTGTACACACCGCCGGCCGCGGCGGTCCGGTGCGGTTCGTGGACAAAGACGGCACACCAGGCGACGCCGAGCGGTTTGCAGCCATCGTGTCGACCAACCTGGTCGGCAGCTACCTGGTGGCAAGTCACGCTGCCGCGGCGATGTCGCAGAACCCCGACGTTGACGGCGAACGGGGAGTCATCGTGATGACTGCCTCGATCGCGGCATACGAGGGCCAGGTCGGGCAAGCGGGATACGCGGCCTCAAAGTCTGGAGTCGTCGGTATGACCCTTGTCGGGGCCCGCGACATGGCCTCGCGCGGCGTTCGGCTCTGCACAATCGCGCCCGGACTCATGGACACGCCGATGTTGGCGGGCCTGCGGGACGATGTTCGGCAATCGCTGGCGACGTCGGTTCCCAATCCGTCGCGACTCGGCCAGCCCGAAGAGTTTGCCGAACTCGCCTTCCATATCGTCTCCAACCCGTATCTGAACGGCGAGACCATCCGACTCGACGGTGCCCTCCGGATGGCACCGCGCTGAGCGCCGATTCACTGAAAGCAGGAAAGCATGGATACCGATACCTTCAGGGACATCCGCACCGCTGTGCGCGAGTTCATTCGTGAATCGGTCGTCCCCCGCGAGGACGAGATCGAGAAGACGGACCGCATTCCCGAGGATATTCACGCGCAGGCTCGCGAGATGGGCCTCTTTGGATACGCGTTGCCGGAGGAGTACGGGGGCCTCGGCTTACGCATGGTCGAAGATGTCCAACTGGCAATGGAATTCGGCTACACCGCACCCGCTTTCCGGTCCCTCTTCGGAACCAACAACGGAATAGCCGGGCAGGTGCTCGCCCGGTTCGGGACCGAGGAACAGCGCACGAGGTGGCTTCCGTCGCTCGCTTCGGGCGAGACCATCGCCTCCTTTGCGCTGACTGAGGCAGAAGCAGGCAGCGACCCGTCCGGCATGCGCGCGACCGCGAAGCGAGACGGCGACGACTATGTGATCGATGGTTCGAAGCGCTTCATCACCAACGCCGCACTGTCGTCGGTTCTGGTTGTCTTCGCCCGGACCGACCCCGGTGCGGCCGGTGGCCGCGGCATTTCGAGCTTCCTCGTGCCGACCGCGACCGAGGGCGTCACGATCGCACCCAAAGATGCGAAGATGGGCCAGGCGGGCGCCTGGACCTCCGAGGTGTTCTTCGACAAGGTGCGGGTACCCGCCGACAGCCTGATCGGCGGGGAGGAGGGCCGTGGCTACCAGAACGCGCTGACGGTCCTTTCCCGCGGCCGACTGCACATCGCCGCGCTGTGTGTCGGTCTCGCGCAGCGGGTCCTCGACGAGTCCGTGCAGTATGCGGCGCAGGCCAGGCAGGGAAATAAACCCATCGGACGATTTCAGCTCGTCCAAGCGATGCTGGCCGACTCACACGCCGAGATCCAGGCAGCGCGAGCGATGGTGCATGCTGCGGCAGAGCGGTACGACGACGGTTCGGATACATCCGTCGGTCCGTCGGCAGCCAAGCTGTTCTGCAGCGAAATGGTCGGACGCGTGGCCGATCGAGGTGTCCAGGTGCATGGCGGCACCGGATATATGCGGACCACCCCGGTCGAGCGCTTCTTCCGCGACGCACGGCTCTACCGTATCTACGAAGGCACCAGTGAAGTGCAGAAAGTCATCATCGGACGGGCGCTACTCGCCGACGCCGGAATGAGCTCGGCATGACTCACAAAGAAGACTCGCTGAGCGAGTTCGTGCGCGTTGAGGTCGCCAATAATGTAGCCGTAGTGACGATGACCCGCCCCCAAGCGCGAAATGCGTTGAACTACGCCATGTCCAGCGACATGGCGGCGGCGTTCGACGACCTTGTCGCCCGCTCGGATGTCTCGGCAATCGTACTCGCTGCGGAGGGCCCGGTCTTCTCTGCCGGCATGGATCTCAAAGCGTTCGCGCGTGGCGAGAAACCTTCGATCCCGGGTCGCGGTCTCGCCGGTTACACCGAGTGCGGACTGGAGAAACCGCTCATCGCCGCTATCGACGGTCCCGCGCTGGCCGGGGGCTTTGAACTGGCATTGGCAGCGGACATGATCGTCGCGTCGGAGTCGTCGAGCTTCGGCCTGCCCGAGGTGAGTCGCGGACTCATCGCAGCCGGCGGCGGACTGCTGAGGTTGTCGCGGTCGGTGCCATACGGCGCAGTGATGGAAATCGCCCTCACCGGCGAGCGAATCGATGCTCAGCGCGCGCATGATCTAGGGATTGTCACGCGTCTGTGTCCGTCTGGTGAGGCCGCACAGGCTGCGACGGAACTGGCTGCGTCGATTGCGCGCAACGCGCCACTTGCCCTTCGCTTGACCAAGAAGATCGTCAACGAAACTGTCGGGTGGGTCGATTCCGACACGTATGCAAAGCATCGCGACATGGCCACAGCGGTTTTCGCTTCCGAGGACGCGAAAGAGGGTGCGGCGGCTTTCGCTGAGCGGCGCACACCGGTCTGGCGCGGTGTATGAGGCCGATGCGCTGTCGGTCGATCCGAACTCCTTATGAAAGGTGCAATGATGCGACACTTCTCGAGTCTTGACGAAATGGCGTCGGCCACCGGCACGACGCTCGGCCCCGGCTCGTGGACGGATATCGGCCAGTCCCGGATCGACACGTTTGCGCAGGCGACGGGCGACCACCAGTGGATTCACACGGACCCCGAACGGGCAGCAACCGGGCCGTTCAAAGGAACCGTCGCGCATGGCTTTTTGACCCTCTCACTATTGCCGGTGCTTCTGAAGGAGCTCTACACCGTCGACGGTGTCGCGATGGCGGTCAACTACGGTCTCGACAAGGTCCGATTCGTGACCCCAGTCCAGTCGTCGGCTCGTGTCCGGGCATCCACCGTGATCGCCGAGGTACAACACGTCGGCGACGCCGTTCAGGTCTTCTTCGACACGACCATCGAAGTCTCGTCCTCGGACAAGCCTGCAGCGGTCGCACGGTCCATCATCCGCTACTTCCGCGCTTGACATCAGGCGTGCCAACCGTCAACTAGCGATCTAGGAGCCAAACATGCGGCGCGCAGCGATAGTACGGCCCCTCCGGACGCCCATAGGGGCATTCGGTGGCGCACTCCGACCCCTTCGAGCCGAGGACCTCGCGTCGGTAATCATCCGTGAAGTCGTGTCCCTGAGTGGGATCGACCCTCTCCGCATCGAAGACGTGGTGTTTGCCCAGTCGTACGCGAACTCAGAGGCACCATGCATCGGACGATGGGCCGCACTGAACGCGGGCCTACCCGTCGAGGTACCTGGTCTGCAGGTCGACCGGCGATGCGGCGGGGGCCTGCAAGCGGTCATAAACGCAGCGATGACAGTACAGACCGGTGCGGCCGACGTCGTACTGGCCGGCGGCGTGGAGTCGATGAGCAACATCGAGCACTACACGACCACTGCACGCTGGGGGTCGCGATCGGGCAGCCAAGTGCTCTACGACCGTCTCGACCGCGGCCGCGAACGGTCGCAACCAGAATGGCGCTTCGGACACCTCAGCGGAATGATCGAAACGGCCGAGAATCTCGCTGCAGATTTCAATCTGACCCGCGACGCCGCAGACCAGTTCGCAGCACGGAGCCATCAGAGGGCGGATGCGGCTTGGCGCGCAAGTCGATTCGATGACGAAGTGGTGCCCGTCGAGGTACCGCAGCGCAAAGCCCACTCACTCATCTTCACTCGCGACGAGGGTATCCGACCGGAGAGCACCGTGGACAAACTCGCGCGCCTTCGAACCGTGGTCGACGGAGGGACCGTCACCGCCGGCAACGCTAGCCAGCAGAACGACGCAGCGGCCGCATGCCTCGTGGTCGCAGAGAACAAGCTCGACGAACTCGGTCTCGAGCCGATAGCGTATTTCGAGGGCTGGGCTGCCACCGGCTGCGAACCCTCACGCATGGGCATCGGCCCGGTGAGCGCGACGAAGCGCCTGCTCGAGCGTTGCAACGCAACCCTCGACGATCTCGCCCTGATCGAGATCAACGAGGCGTTCGCGGTGCAGGTCCTGGCGGTGCTCGAGGGGTGGGGTGTATCCCTCGCCGACGTCGACGATCGGCTCAACGTCAACGGTTCCGGGATCTCGCTCGGACACCCGATCGGGGCTACGGGTGTACGAATCATGACCACCATGCTTCACGAGTTGCGTCGCCGCGGAGGCGGGCTGGCACTGGAAACGATGTGCATCGGTGGCGGTCAGGGAATCGCGGCGCTCTTCCGGGCTGCCTGAAGGTCGGATCAGCGCCCGTATGTACTGAATAGACGCGAAACTCCCAGACGGGCGCAGTTGGGTGTCCACGGGACAGACGACAAAAGGGGACGAGAGATGAGTGGATCGAGCGCGGGCGTGGTCGTCGTCGGTGCCGGACTCGGGGCAATCAAAGTTGCGGAGAACCTGCGGAACAACGGGTTCACGGACCCGATCACGCTCGTCGGGGCCGAAGCCCACCCGCCGTACGATCGTCCACCCTTGTCGAAGTCGGTGCTGCTGGGCAAGGACGACCGCGTCGATCTCAAGCCCGCGGAATTTTATAGCGAGTCCGACATCACGCTGCGGCTCGATGAGAGGGTGACCGCGGTGTCGGCCGCGGACCGGACGATCGCGCTGGCCTCGGGCACCATCGTCGCCTACGACGCGCTGGTACTGGCGACCGGTCTCGATCCGCGCCCGTTTCCAGGTCTGACCGAGAACGTCCGGGGGGTGCACGTGTTGCGCACCTACGACGACGCGGTGGCCCTGCGTGGCGAGATCGATTCCGCGAGCACCGCGGTCGTCATCGGCGCGGGTTTCGTCGGGTGTGAGGTGGCGGCCGGTCTCGCCACACGTGGTCTGACAGTCAGCCTTGTCGAACCGGCTCCGACGCCGCTCGCCGAGGCCCTGGGGGAGCAGATCGGCGCACTGGTCTCCCGACTGCACATTGCCAACGGTATTGACCTCAGAACCGGTGTCGGCGTCGTGGAGATCGTGGTGTCAGACGGCCGGGTGGATGCCGTCGAACTCACCGACGGCACCACGCTTCCCGCCGACATCGTCGTGGTCGGCATCGGCTCCACCCCGGTGACCGATTACCTGGATGGTTCGGGAATCGACCTGGCCCCGCGCGAGGCCGGTGGTGGGATCGCCTGCGATGCAACCGGTCACACCAGTGCCGAGAATGTCTACGCTCTCGGTGACGTAGCGAACTGGCTCGACGAAGACGGGGCTCCGCGACGCATGGAGCACTGGAATCACACTGTCGAGCAGGCCTCCGTCGTCGCCCAGCAGATCACCGGTGGTGACGCGGTGACCGCGTCCGTCGCCTACTTCTGGAGCGACCAGTTCGACCTCAAGATCCAGGTGCTCGGTGCCCCGCGCGCCGATGACGACGTCCATCTGGTCGACGACGACGGCAAGAAGTTCGTCGCGTATTACAGCCGGAACGGTGTCCTGACCGGGGTGGTGGGCGCGGGCAAGGCGGGTGCGGTGATGAAGACCCGGCCGAAGCTCCAGACGCCCACTCCGGTGGCGGATCTGCTATAGCCGGCGGATGTCGGACGGGCCCACCGCCGCGCGGGTGCGCGACGCGGCAGCCGAGGTGGCCGACTCACAGCCGCCGCTCGGACAGGTCGCCTTCTTCCAGGCACGACCGCGGCGGAAACGGGGACGGCGACGAACTCCTCGGAATCCGTGTGCCCGCACAGGAGAAGCCTGGCGAAGAGATGTCGGGCGATCGCGCCGGAGCAGGTTGTCAAACTGCTCGTCGGCGACAACATCATCCTTTCCGGCTGCCTCGACGACAACGCGCCCGGATGGGCCGTACCGCAGTGTCATAAGCGCTTGGACATCGGACTCCAGACGAACGCACTCACTATCGCGCAATGCCCTGAACCGGCTCGCCGGGTCTTCGGCGCGAGAAGCGCTGCGCCCAGGACCTCTCTCTGCGATTCCAGAGGCGTAGGTCAGGGTCCGAGGCGTAGGTCAGGGTCCGGGGTCGCCCGGGATTTCGTCGGGAATGATCTCGCCAACGGCTTGGGTGCCACTGAAGTCAGCACGCATACGCCGATCAGCATGGCGGCGAGGTGTACGTGCGTGGTGGACGGGACCGAACCGGGAACCGCGGATGGTGCTTACGTCGTCGTACCCTTTCAGCAGACCTGCAACTGCACTGACACGACCCACTTCTGGCGAACTACGATCCGCTCGAATCACATATATCTCGGCGCGAACCCGACGGTAGTCAACGCATGGCGCATTTGTCGCTCAGACGAATCAGGGTGGCGGTAGCTGGTCTTGCGGACCTGCTTGCTTGGGCAGAGACGAGTCAACGCCCCCGATGTCGGTGATTATCCAATTATCACGACTGTCGATGGTCAATTCATAAGTCGCAGTCGATTCGATTCCATCAGGTGACTGGCTGTTTTTCGTATTCACTGCAACAAAACAGTTCACCTTGTATATCCCATCGGACTCCGAACTCGTCTTCGCAGCTATCGGCTCTGCAGTCGAGACCCACTGGAGCGGTTTGACGATCTGCTCCATTGAATCTGCAGCGGCATTGAGCCGTTTCGTGAGATCGGAATTTGTGTTCTTCGTCAATCGCTCACGCCATGAATCCAAGTCATCAAACTTCATTTTCGCAGCACCGACTGCGTAGTCGAGCGACACTTGTTCTGCACGTGCTTGACCCGCAGCTTGCGCACGCAAGTCATCCCGTTCGTCACGGGTCGATACCAGTTGCCAACCCAGTACAGCTACCGCTGCCACGAGACTCACAATGACCAGTGCCGCAACCAGGGCCTTCCCACTCACACCAGGCGCAGGAAGGTGAATCGTCCAACCACGCGCGGGTGTACGCGAGCGCACCTCACCCGCATCCGCATCAGCGGCAGAGTCACCCTGGTTTCCGGCTGCGCTCGTGTCTTGATGCTGCTTCCCCCGCTTCCCGCCGTCACCGATCGCTTGCGATTCGGTTTCCGCGGGTTTGCCGACGGAACTGCCAGCGCCAGCCGGCCTCCCGCCTCCGTTGTCCTCCGTGACGCCGTTGTCATCGGTCCCGTTGTTACTCATAGTGCCTCTTTGATTGGTGGTGCCGTTGTCAGTTGTTCCGTCCCGGGAGCGTTACAGCAGAACCGGACGGAACACACTTACCTTTCCTGATCAGTTTGGCGGTTTCGCCAGGCGAATAGCAATCGCACCATCCTCCACACCGCTCGCGTTCATTGCAGTTCGCAGCAGCTGGGGCACTGGCACAGCGCGCATCGACGCGGCAGCGGCCTGCACACCAGGAAGCAGGTTCGTCCCAATGACTTCCAGGTCGCTCGCATTCACATCCAGGAACTTCTGCAACTCGATCAATAGCGGCGTCGCATCGACCATTCCCTGCGGCAGCTCGGCTCGGAGCACTGCACCGTGGTAAGCATCCGCCGTACCGGCGAGACCAGCACCGTTTGCCACCAGGTCCGGCGCCGACTGCCCGAGGGCAGTGGCCACCGGGGCGGATCGCATCAATACCGGTTGAAGAGCAGCCAGCAGGCGCCCGAAACTGCCCCGCTGCGCGGTAGCCTCCGACGCGAGCACCTCACCGGCATAGTTCAGATTCCCCAAAACGTCGTGTTCGTCGGGCAGGGCGATGTCCAGAGACTCGAACACATCACGGACCTTGGCCGGCTCGATCTGCCCGAGCAACAAGGTAAGTCGCCGCGACAGTTCTTGGAAGGAGGTCGGCTCTTCTATCTGCTCCGCGTTCACCACCGCGTTGTCAGCCAAATACGGGCCATCGGTTGCTGCGGGGAGCACCGAAACGTAGGGCTCACCCAGTGCCGAGAGATTATCTATCCGGAACACACTGTCAACAGGAATCTGATACTCGTCTGAGTACTCCCATTCAACGGTCACACCGTCTGCAGACGGACTGATGTTTTTTACGTAGCCAATCGGCACGCCACGCAGTAGCACGCGCGCACCAACGATGACACCGTTGGTGTCATCCACTTGAATAAGCGCAGTCCGGTTGTCCTCCAGAGCAGTCGTACGAAGGCCAAGCGATTCTAGATAGAAGAACGACAGAACAGCCATCACAACCATCACAACCACACTGATACGCGTCTTCGTCACCCGGATCATCGGACAGCTCCCAGAATTCGAAGAGCGTTCTCGACGTCCTTGGTTACGTCAGCCCCACCCTCCACAGTTACCGAACGAATATCGACGCGTGGATTCTCCGCGAATGGTAGTACTTTTTCGCGCAAAAAGTCTGCCAATACGATGGAGGTCGGAGCGGCTTGGTCCCACGTGTTTCGTACGGCTTGGCCGGAGTCAGCCAATATATTCAACATAGGGACCAACCAAAGCCCGCCTTCAAAGACGCTTCCGACGTTCGGCAGCACAATACTCAAGTGACCGGTGAAGTCGCGACTGAACCGTTCCCAGTAGTAGACGCCGGCGTGAGACTCACGCGGCTGGAATACCTCCGCCAGGGTGCCAGTATGCCCGGCTATACTCTTTGAGGTCGAGGCCAGGCCTTCAATAGTCCGATCCACCTGATCGACGTTGTCGGACAGATCGTCTAGGTCGGTTGCGACTACCGACGCCAGATTTCGGACGTCTTGGGCGGCTGGCATGACACGGTTCACTCGTCGCATGGTGTCCTGTATTCGCTGAATGGTCCCACCGTTCACGAAGTATGCCAAAACAGCCATCGTGTCCTCGAGTTGAGGTGGTGCAACAGTCTGGCTAACCGGGATCGTCTCCTCCGGTCCGAAGAAGCCACCGGTTCCCGGTCCGGTGCCCGACTGCAGCGCGATATAGGTGTCACCGAGGAGCGTGTCCTGCCGGATTATTCCCTGAACATCACGTGGAATCCTGCTCTCGGACTCGACTGCGGCCGTTACATTCACGACGTCGCCATCGACCTCAACCGACGACACCTCGCCGATCCGTACACCATCCAGAACAAGATGCGCTCCATCGGGCAGATTCAACGCGCTCGGAAACTCCAGGTTGATCTGATAGCCACCACTTACCCCACCGCCCAGAGAGGGCAGATCCGATGGGCCCAGCGAACACGCTGTTGTCATCAGAAGTCCCACACACATGAAGATCGACGAGGCCAATCGAAGACGTTTACGACGCAGATTCATCAGTTCTTCTTCCCGAGCAGGAGATCCAGAAGTCCGACCTTGCCGTCAGGGGTTCCGGGTCGCGACACGGCTATCTCGAGCTGGCCAGGACTCGCCGCCATCCGGCGCATCATCTGAGCGACTGGTGGGATTGTCTCGATCAGTCCGGCGATATCCTGGGATTCCGTTGCGGCCAGTTTGACGAGCTGGGTGACCGGACCGTGCATCAACGGCCAGATGAGCTCGCCATAGTTCACCTGCACGGTGGTGAGCACCTTGATCAGGTCGCCCGTCCCATGCACCAGTGACTTTGCACCAGGCCACAGGCCACGTGCATGATCAGTCACTCCAGGAAGCTCTTTCATCAGCAGATCGATGCTTGCCCACTGGTCTAATGCCGTCTCTGTCAGTGGCGCCATGTTCTCGATGCTCGACCCGATATCCGAGACGAGCTTGTCCGGACTCTCCGCCGCACGTGCTGCGTGCCGCATCATCGAGCGAGCAGACGGTCCTTGACCGGACAGAGACACCGAGAGCGCCGATACCGCGTCCTGAAGGTTCCGCTCGCCGTCACTAGGAGCCAAGGTCTCGATGAAGTCGGCGGCGGAGCCGGCGATCTCGGAGATGCTCTTCGGCGTGAAAGTCTGCTCCCGCGGAATGCACGACCCCGCCCGCAACGTCTCGCCCCCTGAATAGTTGCCCACCAACTCCAGGCTTCTGTCTGCAAGCAAGGACTTGGATCGCGTGACCACCCGGACGTCGGACGGTAGGGTGCGGTCGGCGTCAACGCTGAATCGAACCACGACCTGACCGCCAGTCGGTTCGATCGAGTCGATCCTGCCGAGCTCATAACCCATCTGGGTCACGGCGTTGCCCTCGTAGAGCCCGATACTGTCCGACAACACCGCGCAGAATGCCTGCGGCCCTTCGTCTACCGATTCGGCTGAGCAGCTGACACAGGCGATGGGTAGCACTGCGGCAGCGACCAGGGCTGCTAGTCGCCCACCGAATCGTTCTGTCCGAATCAACACGTGACACCCCGCACAGGAATGCAGATGTCAGAAGCCATGAGCTTACCGTCACTCATCGCCAGCATCCCTTGAGGTGTCACCCACGCCGCCAACCGATCACGGAGGAGCTGAAGCGTGTCAATCGCTGGTTTCATATTTCTCTGCGCTTCTTTTACAGCATCACTCAGCCCCAGAATCACGGGTCGAAACTGCGGCTCGTGATTGAGGAAGAACTTTTCCAACGGAACCAGGCGGCTCAGGGTGTCGCCAAGCAACCTATACGCCTCATTGAACCCCGAGTACGTATTGTTGTAAGTGACCAGCACAGAGTCCAGATCAACAATCATATCGAAGATCATTTCTTTGCTGGCATCGAAGGTGTCGAAGTACTTTGATGTCATGTCGAAAATTTGACCCACCTGGGAACGTTGTTTGTCCATCACTGTGGCCAACGAGCCCATCCCATCGATAATCGCGTCAACTGAATCGGGGTTCCGCTCAAGGGCCCTGCTGACTTGTCCGATATTTGCATCAATTGTCGAACCCTCGACTTGATCGGTAACGGTCGGTGCAGCTTGTAGAACATCTCCGATCGAATAGGGAACGCT
The DNA here is from genome assembly GCF_000143885.2 of Gordonia sp. KTR9. NCBI lineage: Bacteria > Bacillati > Actinomycetota > Actinomycetes > Mycobacteriales > Gordoniaceae > Gordonia > Gordonia sp. KTR9. The sequence goes on along the minus strand of NC_018581.1, from coordinate 1,739,133 downwards.
CACTCTGTCGACCGGGATCACCGATGATCCCAGTGGACGATCGCCGAGCGGAATCAGAGTCACCGCGTACCCACCGACAGGTGTCAACATGCGGACGTCAACCCTGGTCTTGTCGCCGATGAACGTCTCCGAGTCAAGTTCGAGTTGTACCTCGACCGCATTCTCTTTGATCCGCAATTTGGTGACTTGCCCGACACCGATGCCGGCGACGCGTACGTCGGTTCCGACATCGATTGACGACGCGTCGTCTGTCTCGAACACCAATGTCGAGCGCCCTGGTGGATTCGTATAGAAGTACGCAGTCAGTGTCAACGCGAGAACTGCGATCACTACCATCGACAGACCAACCTTGATCTGTTTTGAAATGCCATTCAGCTTTCGTCTCATCGGGGGTTGCACACCGTCACCTCACTGCCGTTGAGAAGAACTGTCACCGCACTGGGCAACTTGGCAACACCGTTTGCGCATGGACCACTCCGACCTCGCTGAGCTCGCGGAGAAAGGGGGGCCACCTGCATCGCTGCCAGGGTATTGGGCAACAGACTTATTGCTTCGATCGCTTCTTCGAAGTTGGGAAATACGTCAGCGACCATCGCATCGATGTCCATGTCAGACTCAAGGCCCAGTTGAGTCACCAGTCGGTGCAGCGGAGTCACAAATTTGGGCCCGAAATCCGCTGTTTTGTAGAAGTTTACGAGAGCGGACTTCGCCTCTAGAACGGTATGGTGCACAGCTTGAATGAACTGGATTACCTGCGGAGATCGATTGCCCATCGTCTCAGCGATCCTGGACATGTTGGCGGTGAGAGTCGAAATCACCTGCTGACGATCGCTCGCCAGGCTCGCTAGCTTCTCTGCGCTTCGCATCATCGGACTCAGACCTCCGCCGTCACCCTGCAGAACCATAATGGCGTTCTGCGTGAAGGCGTTGACCTCATCGGTGCTCATCGTTGCCAAGACCGGCTGCAATCCGTTGAACAACTCTGTGATGTCGAAGGCACCGGCGGTGTTGTCCAGCGAGAGGTGAGTTGCCGAGACTCCGCCGTCGGGTCCCTCGGTGAAGTCGAGGTATCGCACACCCGTCAGACTCTGATATTTCACAGCCAGCCTGCTGTCCTCGGTGAGCTCGTAGCCCTCTTCCAACGAGAAGTGGACCCGGGCGACAGTAGCACCGCCCACACGCACCATCTCGATGGATTTGACCTTACCAACCTGCAGTCCCTTTACACGTACGTCGCCGTTTTCGTGCAGGCCGGAGACATCGGTGAAATCCGCGGAGTAGTCTTTTGTTTCGCCCTCTACTGGAGCCTTGATGGCGTTGACGATAATTACTGTCAGTATCGTGCAAATCGCCGCGGCAACTAGCAGCTTTCCGAACGTGAGACCGACGTGGCGCGCCTGGTTCATCGCGGTCCCTCATTACCGTTCGGAAGCTCGGTCAAAGACAGTGGTGTCGTGACTGCCGGGAGGCTGTCGAGTACCACTCGAAGATTAAGGGTCACGTTTCCTTCTCGGTTCTTCGTCATCGCGCGATCGTAACGTTGCGCAATCGTCGAGATCTGACCCAGCGCCGTGCCGTTCACAAGGAAATGCGGCAGCACTCCTACGATCGCACCGATTGCTTGTGTACCCGGTAGCAGTTCATTTTTATGCGAGGCGAGGAGCCGACCGGCACGGCCGTACAGGTCCTCTGACGCGATCTTCAGACCGAGCCCGGAACGCTCCATCATGACGTCGTCGACCCTGAAGCCGTCCGGGCCTTGATTGAACTTCGTGTTGTACAGGACTTTCAGGGTGTCAATTGCGTTCCCACTGAATGACGGCATGACGACGAGAATGTCGTTCATCTTCGCCAGGAGGTCGGCCGGCAGCTCAACCTGTTCCCGTGCGACGATGTCCGCGAACTCCACCGCAGTGTCGATCAACGGGGTAAGTCCGTCCGTGTAGTTGACGACTTTGTCCAGAGACTTGACCATCTGATTGGTCAACGAGCCGTTAATTGATTCGGAGCCTTTTTCGAGCATCGTTGACATTGTGTAATCGGCAACATCAGACGTGCGATTCAGCACCGATCCGTTGGTCAGACGCGCGCCCCCGTGCTTCGTCTCGAGGTTGACTGCGGCGATACCAAAGTAGTTCTGGGGACGAAAGTCAACCCCCACACTGTCGGTGATCTCGACGCTCGGATCGTTCAAACGAACCATCATTCTCAGAGTGTGATCGTCCTTCTCTTCTACGGCTTCTACCTCACCTACCCTGGCGCCTCGCAGCATGACCTGCGTCCCGGCGGCGACCCCGGGTCCTACCGAGCTCACATCAATCGCGACCTCGATGCCGTCGTCGCCGACGACCATGGGCCGAACCACCGTGTATCCAGCCACAACGAGTGCGATAGTGACTATGGCAACAAGGCCGGTGATGGTCACCAAAATGGACTGACGTCCATCGCTACCGCGAAGAAAGTCCTGGTGCCGTGTCCTGCTCATCGGTTCATCCCTTGAAGGTCAAGTCTGGGCTCAGACCCCAGATCATCACGGTCATAACGAAGTTCATGACGACAATTGCGACCAAGCTCGCACGAATTGCCCGGCCTGACGCCAACCCAACACCCGCGGGGCCTCCGCTCGCGAAGTAGCCGTAGTAGCAGTGGATGAGAGTCACCACCAGGCAGAAGACCGCGGTCTTCAACAATGACGCTCCGAGGTCAGGCCAGTTCAAGAACTGGGTGAAGTAGTGGTCGTATGTACCTCGGGGTTGTCTCTCGAAGACTTTGATGATGATGCCCCCGACGACGAAACTGACAACAAGGCCCATGAGATACCCGGGCAAAATAATCAAAAGCCCCGCGATCACGCGCGTTCCGACCACGAACGGAATCGACTGCAGACCCATGGACTCCGTAGCATCGATTTCTTCCGAGATACGCATTGCGCCGATCTCGGCAGTCATCCGACAGCCGGCCTGGGCGGCGAAGCCTATCCCCGTGATGATCGGGGCGATCACCCGAATGTTGCCGAATGACTCGATTATTCCCGTCAAGGCACCGAACCCGAGTAGATCGAGCGCCATGAACGCCTGGGTGGCGACGACGGCACCCACCGCTATGCCCAAGAAGAACATCAAGCTCAGCACGCCACCATCAACAACCAGGGATCCATTTCCCCAGGCCATGTCGTTCATGGTCTTCCAGGTGGCTTGACGGTAGTTGCGTATTGTCTTGGGCAGAAGCCAGATAGTCTTGCCGACAAACAACACTATTTGTCCGATTTCGTCGACAATCGAACTGACGATTCGTCGAACGAATCGCAAGGGACTTCTGGACTTAGACGGATGGTCGGCGGCAGCTGTTACAAGAGGTGCATTCATCTTCGTCATGCCAATCTCGTTGGGAAGAACATGAGCTGAATCTGGCTGACGAGTAGATTAGTAATGAAGATGCAGAAGACACTGAGTACCACTGAAGCGTTGACCGCATTGGCCACTCCCTTGGGCCCACCCTTCGCCTCTAAGCCTCGAAGACCGGCAATTACAACGACGATCATCGCGAATAGCAACGCTTTGACGATCGAGAACGTGAGATCGGTTGTGGATGTGAAAGCACTGAACGACTGCCAGAAGCTGCCTGGAACCACATTGGTCACCCTCGCCGAAATGACCAATCCCGCAGCGACGCCCGCCGCGATGATGATCACACACAGCATCGGCGCGATCAGCATCATCGCGATAAAGCGGGGCATGACAAGGCGTTCGACAGGGTCGACCCCCATCACTCGCATCGCCTCGATCTCCTCACGAATAGACCGGGCCCCCAAGTCTGAGGCAATTGCCGATGCGGCCGCGCCGCTCATCAGGAGGCCCGCGGCCATCGGAGCACCCTGCCCGACAACCCCTAGCCCGCTTGCTGCTCCCGCAAGCGAGCTCGCGCCCACCTGATCCATGAGTCCACCGACCTCCACCGATACCTCTGCTCCGATCGGCACCGCCATCAGAAGTGCCGGCAGCGCCGTGACTTTCAGGAGCAGCCACATCTGGTCGAGGATCTCTTGCACCGGCACGCGTCGGCGCACGACGCTCATCGCCGCGGTGCGGAGGATTGAAACAAACAAGTCAGCGGAGCGCCCCAAGGTGGCCAGACTCCGAGTCGGCACCTCGGCTATATGAGAGGTGGTGCGTTTCACAATAACCCCGCCGCGACGAGCGCTATGCTGTTGAGGAGCACCAGTTGCAAATTGGTTGATCTTGTCCGCTTCGACTGTTTCACCCGTATTCATTGAACGACACCCCCACAGCGCCTCGCTCGACAACTGCCAGTGGGCGATGGCCCTCGTTGTTCGACGACTACCACCGTAATGCTCCTTGCTCCGAGTTCTTTACATAGCACTGTCTGGACGTCGGCGATCACCGTCAGCTGCCATCGGTAACGAGCTTGGCTCGGACCGCTTATGAATGATGTTGGAGGTTGGACCTCCACATGCATGTCACACATTTTAGCCCACGCCGGCTGAAAATCGTTGCGATCTGCAGATTCCAGTTTGTTCCTCTTTGGGCAGCTCGACTGGTATCCCGTCTCGCTCGTAGCTGCGGGTTCGCCGTCTCACGGAGACGACGAACCCGCAGAACACATTTAGAATCGAGATCGCGCCTGGTCAGTCTTCTTGCGACCTTGCCAGAATTACTGGCCAGAAACCTTGACCGCGCCTTCGGGACAGTTCGCTTCGGCCTTTCGAACGGCATCGAAATACTCGGTCCCGGGCTCGGTCTGCGTGACCACCGCAAGACCTTCGTCGTCCATGTCGAAAACCTCGGGCGCAAGCATGTAGCACCGGCCGTGTCCCTGGCACATCGAATTGTCGACATCGACTCGCATCACGACGCTCCGACCTGGTTAAGATCTTCGTTGGACTCGAATCCCACAGTGGCCCCTGAGAATCCCGGAATCTGGACCCCGGTCTGTTTCGTCGGTGTCACAGTTGTCACGGTTTGACGGTGTTGCCGGCGTCGACGGCCAGCGAAACTCCGGTCACGTAACGCGCCTCCTCGCTAGCCAACCAGAGAACCGCATTGCTGATCTCGGCCGGCATCAGCATCGGCACCGGTGCGTAGTCCGCGTCCGGGTCAGCATCAAGATCGGGTAGCACATTGGTACCACCCGAGATCCCCGCAGCTGTTGCGGTGATGACGCCGATCGTCCGCTCACTGAAGGTGCCAAGGCCTTCAGTGAGGACGCCTGTCGGATGAACCGTGTTCACTCGAATACGGTAAGGCGCAAACTCATTCGCAAACGCCTTCATCAGGCCGACCACACCGTGCTTGCTGCCGGTGTAGCTCGCATACGGGCTCTGCCCCCTCAGACCTGCAGTCGATGAGATCAGGATGATCGACCCGCCGCGCCTTCCCTCGGCCATTCGTTTCGCCGAGCACACTGCTGTGTTCCAGGCGCCTTTGAGGTTCGTGTCGATGACGGCGTCCACTTCCTCGACGGTCGCGTCCCAGCTGTGCTCCAAAACCGTCATGATTCCGGCGTTGGCGCAGACGATGTCGAGGTGGCCGAACTCTGCGATACCCGCATCGAGTGCCGATTCAATGGCGCTGCGATCGCGAACGTCTGCGATAGCGCTGACGCACCGCTGGCCCGTCTTTTCAACGAGCTTCTTTGTAGTTTCGAGATCTTCCTCGGTTGCGGCCTTGTAATCGACCGCAGGGCTGATAGGCGCGCACGCATCCGTGATGATGATGTCAGCGCCCTCCTCGGCCAGTCGCACCGCGTGCGATCGGCCCTGGCCGATTCCGGCCCCGGTGATGAACGCTACTTTCCCTGCGACTCTTGCCATTGTCTTCTCCTTACGTCACTTATGTCTTGGCGATCACGCAGGCTCGCGTCATCGCCGTTGCGGTTCAGGCGCTGAAGTTCCTGTCACGCAGGTAGTCGTTGTACTTTCCAAACGCCGGCTGCATCGCCGGAAGAAGCTTGAGCAGAGAACCCACCGGGCCCTGAACCTTGATCTTCCTGCGCGCGAGAGCCATCGGAACGTTCAATTCGCCACGCCAGAACTCGTGGCCGTTGTCAGCGGTCATGAAGAGATCGATCGCCACATCCGAATCGGCCGCATCCTTGCCTTGCCGGACTTGCGGAGGATCCTGGGTGGCGTCCAGCACGATGATCAACTCGGGATCGGAGTAATTCATGCGGAACGCCACTCCGCTCGACACCCACTTGTCTTTGAGTTCCGTGTCAACTGCAACCTGCTCGATGAAGCGGCCTAGTACTTCTGCGGCCTCTTCTGATGTCGCGAACACTGTCATATCACTTCTCTTCCTCTAAAAGGTTTTAACGATTCGCAGTTTGTGAGGGGCGTGGGCAATGCCAGCCGGCATCGCCGATCAGAGCGCGCCCGGCCTGGACACGCCCTTGTTGCGGTGCACCACCTGAATCGCGGAGAAGTCGTCGAGCCCCCAGTGCCCGTGTTCAATTCCGAGACCACTCCATTTGACGCCGCCGAACGGCGCGTCGGTGGACAAGACCGCGTGTGAGTTCACCCACGCCGTTCCAACCTCAAGCGTCGTCGCAATTGCCTCAGCGCGTTCGGGATCAGCCGACCAGACCGATCCGCCCAGCCCGTACATGCCCCGATTCACCGTAGACACGACGTCCTCGAGGTTCTGATACGGAATCACTGGAAGCACTGGGCCGAACTGCTCCTCATCGACAATCGGCATGCCGTCCCAGGCGTTGGTCATAATCGTCGGCTCGTAGAATGCTCCCGCGCCTTCCACCGGCTTGCCCCCGGTCACAGCGGTGGCTCCTTCGGAGAGGCTGCGATCAACGAGATCGGTCACACGTCGCAGTTGAGGATCGTTCGCCAGCGAGCCCAGTTGCGTCTCTTCTGCAGTCGGATCGCCCACCACCACGTTCTTGGCGATCTCGGCGAGCGCTTCGACCGTCTCAGCGTGGAGTGATTCCGGTACGTACAAGCGTTTGATCAGGATGCAACCCTGTCCGTTATTGAAGAACGCACCCCAGAATAGTGCTTCCGCGATTTCAGCAGGGTTCGCATCGTCGAGCAGTATCGCGGCGTCATTGCCACCGAGTTCGAGCGTGACCCGCTTCAAATCGGCAGCAGCTGACTGGTAGACGAGCTTGCCCGCGGCAACCGAACCCGTGAAGGACACCTTGCGCGGCACCGGGTGCTTGGTCATCATCGCCCCGAGCTCGTCCCCGCCGGTCACGACGTTGAGAACGCCGGGAGGTAGGATCTCGTTGGCGATCTCACCGACTCTCAACGAGGACATGGGCGTGAACGGTGAAGGCTTGAGAACTATCGTGTTTCCCGCTCGCAGTGCGGGCGCGATCTTGAAGAAGGCCATCGCCACCGGAACATTCCAAGGCGTGATCGCGGATACCACCCCGAGTGGTCGTCGCACTACCTCGGTATGCGCATCATCGTCGTCTCGGACGACCACGGTTTCACGCTCGAAGTTGGCGAAGTAGTCCAGCCAAGCCGCCCCCGTCAGCGCCTCGACCCCGCCGAGGTCGAGGGTCTTACCATTCTCCTCTGCGAGAATCTCGGCGATCTCGGGTGCGGCATCCATCATCGCCCCGGAGAATTCTTGCAACTTCTCGCGCCGCAAGGTCTCGTCGGCCGCCCATGTCTTCTGAGCGTCCGACGCAGCGGACATCGCCAAGTCCAGTTGCTCGGCTGTGCACTCCGGGGCGTGGGCATATACCTCGCCGGTTGCTGGATTCAGCACCTCGAAAGTAGCTGCGCTCTTGACGGTTTCGCCGCCGAGGATCATCTGCATGGGAACTCCTGATAATTGGTCTGGGCGCGGCTTCGGCGCCCGGGTACGTTCTCGGTCGGGGCCGTCACCGACGTCGGTCCTTGCCCGCCGTGCGACGATCACCCGTGAGGTCGATGGTGTCCGCGCCGATCCCGACTTCACGAAGCTGGTGCTTGAGTACGCGACCGACGCTGTTCACCGGTAGGGAGTCGATGAACTCGACATACCGCGGAACTCCGAAGTACGGAAGATTCTGCTCGAAGAATTCGAGTAGTTCGCTCGGCTCTGGCTTCTCGCCCTTGGCGACGATGCACGCCTTGATGTCGTCCTCCGCCATCGCCGACGGCACTCCGTGGACTGCGACCTCGTCGATGAGAGGGTGGCGACGAATCGAGGCTTCGAGCTCGATCGATGACACATTCTCGCCTCGGCGGCGGAGCGCATCCCGCTTGCGGTCGACGAATTCGAAAGCGCCGTCGTTCCGCTTCCGTCCGTAATCTCCGGTGTGATACCACATGTTGGTGGTTGCTTCCACTGTGGCCGCGTCGTTCTGCCAGTAACCGGAGAAGATCGCTCCGGGGGCCAATGGACGAATCGCGAACTCCCCGACTTCGCCGGCAGCAAGCTCGTTGTCCATGCCATCCACGATCCGCACGTCGATCAGGCTCGCCGGGAATCCGAGCGAACCAATCTGCCTCGGCGCACTGACCGGGTTCAGGGTGATGGCGGTAGCCTCTGTCTGGCCGTAGCCGTCACAGACAACCCTCGTACCGAAACGGCGCTCGAAGTTCTCCTGCCGGTCTTTGTCCAACGGAATCCATACTGCTACCCGCAACTGGCCATGCATGTCAGGGTCCTCAGCCTCTGGTTGCGCGAGCACCGCTGCAGCCATTGCCGCAACACCCCAGATGGACGTAGCGCCTTCTTCGTGTGCTTGTCGCATGAAGTTGGAAGCGCTGAAGGTCGGAACCAATGTGACCGACGACCGTGAGAACAGTGCTGACATCAACACTGCGATCTGTCCGCCGGCGTGGTAGAGCGGTAGCGCTGTCATGATGCGATCGCCTGAGGCAACCCACTCCGCGGCGATATACATCCGAGCGACCTGGAAGTAGTATGCATGCGAGAGCTTGCACGCCTTCGACAACCCGGTTGTTCCCGATGTGAACATCAGGCTCATCAGATCGTTCGGCGCGACATCAACCGCTGGGACATCCGAACCGTGTTCGGCCAGCGATTCGTAAGCCACCAGCCCACCCTGGGTGGCTTCATCTTCCGGCTCACCTACGAGCACTCGAACAGCCGATGGTCGCTCGCGGCCGGCCCACTCGATGTTGTTGACCGACCGCATCGCGGCGGCATCTCCGACGATGACCGTGGCCCCGCTCGTCACCAGCTGATGCGCCAGAAACTCGCCCTTGAGGTAGATGTTGAGCGGTACGAAGATCACTCCGAGCTTGGCACAGGCGAAAATGAGCTCGATGTATTCGACGCACGTCGGCAGAACAATCGCGAGTCGGTCACCCTTCGACAACCCCAAGGAGGTCAGGCCTGTCGCGATCGCGTCGGATCGCTCGTCCAGGCTGCCGAAGGTATGGCTTTTCCCGGCTCCCGAACGGATGAACTCGAAGTCCGGGTCCAGAACCGCGCGCGATCGCAATTCCGTTGCCGGTGAGACCACGTCAGGGCGCTCGGTGCCGACGACGATCTCCGGCGAGTTCTCTCTAACCAACGCGTCAGTGGTTGACGAAGTCATTTTTCTCTCTCTTTTATTCCGCGGACCGAATCGAACATTTGACGAGGACGCTCTCGACGGAGCTGTAACTGATCCCGACCTGTCGAGAGACTGACTCGCCCGGCGTAACCAGCTCAAACTTCTCGAACGCATCGAGAAGGACGTCGAAGGCGATATCGAGTTGCAGTCGCGCGAAGTGGGATCCGAGGCAGCGGTGGATGCCGACGCCGAAGGCCACGTGCGGGCTGCTCAGTCGGTCGAAGACGAGTTCATCCGCATCATCGAAGTGACTCTGGTCGCGGTTTGCCGACAGGTAGTGGAGCACAACCCGGTCACCCTTGGCGAACTCCTGTCCGTTGACAGTGACATCTTCCGTGACGGTTCGTGCCATAAAGGACACTGTGGGTTCGAGTCGCAGGAACTCGTCGAGATCGGACTTCCACCAATCCGGATCACGCAGGCGGTCTTCGACATTCGGATTGGCTGCGAGGTGGTAGCCGATGTTCGACATCGCGCTACGGGTGGTATCGAGGCCACCTGCCAGCAAAGCTGATACCACACCGAGGCGTTCACCATCGGTCAGTGGTCGTCCGTCCTCGACGGTGGCCGTGACCAGTGCCCCGAGCACATCGTCGCGCTCCTCCGGGTTACCGGCTTCTACCTCCGCGAGAAGTTCGCCGGCGATCATCGCAATCTCGAAGAATGCTTCCGGCGTGGCCTCGGTTGCAGCCTTCTCTACGGCCTCGACGGCTCGCGCTGTGACATTGGCGTCGTCGGTCGCAAAGACGACGCGTGCAAGCGCCGCAGATGTGAACGGAATCGCGAAATCACGCACGAATTCGAATTGGCCGTCGGTTGCAAGCTTTTCTTTGATCTTCTCGACCAAGTCGACACCGATTCGTCGGAGATCGGGCTCGTAGCGAAGGAGATAATTCCGAGAAAAATACTTGTTCAGGAATTTGCGGAAGTCACGGTGAAGAGGGGGATCGAGATCGAGCGGCGCGAGACTGACTGGTAGACCGCGCACCGCGGGATCCGCACTACTGAAAACGTTGGGCTGTTCAGCAATCGCTTTGACGTCGTCGTAACGTGTCGCCACGTAATAGCCTCCGTCAACCTCGGCATGAGGGAACGGACACCCACCTTCGCGAGCCTTGTGTAGCGCCTCGAACATGTTTGGAAGCTGTTCAGGATCGTGCAGATCAATCGACTTCAGGATGTCGTCAGCTGATTTCACAGCCACTCCTTCTGAGTTTGGTTACATTAAATGGGACTAGAACTGTCTTGATCACGGCATGCGGCGGAGGGCTCATCTGCGGGTAAGCACTGCTGTGGCACTTTGTGCCACCTCGACCATCTCATCGACATCGACGATTTTGATTCGCGGACATCCTTGCGAACGCCCGGCCGCCCGCTCATGACCGTCGATCCGGTCTGCATCGGACATGCGCAGCCAGTTCGGCTGTCGCTCTGAAACTAGATCCACGAGGTCTGCTTGTGAACCAATCGGATCCGTATGCAGTCCATTCTTGTGGTTGTCGATCAGTCGTTCAACGGTGTTTTGCGAGCACTTTTTATTGGTCCCGATCACGCCCTTTGGGCCCCGCTTTATCCATCCGACCGCGTACACGCCCTCTGATACCCCATCCTCAGTGGCGTCTACAACACCACCGGTGTTCTTCAGAACTTTGGTGACGGGATCGGCCGGCAGGTTTTTAATCGATTCGCCTTGGTATCCGATTGAGCGGAGCACCAAACAGCACGAAACATTCTGCTCTTGAGAGTCACTCGCCTGCATGGAGTGGTTAGTCGTGAGCCGAACTCCCTCAACGCTGGTCTCGCCATATATCTCGACCGGCCGGGTGTTGAACCGGAGCAAGATTCGCTTTCGTCCTGGTTCTTCGTCACGCGCCGCCAACTCGCGCAACAACGCGAGCTTGGCGAGAGTTGCGTGGTCGGCCTCTGCTGACTCGGCCCGAGTGAAATACTCGTCGATTTCCTCGACCGACAGGTCCACCAACGTGTCAAAGTCCCGGCGCTGACTCAGCGCCAGCAGTTCCGAGTATGTGAAGGCTGCTACATCTGGCCCTCGTCGAGCGATGACCTGAACCTCGGTGATTTCGCTGTCTGATATCGCTCGGACGGCGTGGCGAGCCATGTCTGTGCGCTCGAGTATTTCTGGTTCAGAGAGAAGCAGGCGCGCAACATCGATCGCTACATTCCCATTGCCGATTATCACCGCGCGCTCGCCCGATAGATCGAACTGCTTGGAAGCGGCATACGGGTGCCCGTTGTACCAGGCGACGAAGTCAGACGCTCCGTGGCTTCCCGGCAGTTGCTCGCCCTCGATTCCAAGAGATCGAGAGGACCCCGCCCCAACCGCGTAAATGACTGCGTCATGATGATCAAGAAGTTCGCTATGACTGATGTGTTCGCCGATCTCAACATTGAGAAACATCGTGACCGAGGCGCGAGCAGCGGTGCGCGCGAACGTCGTGGTAACCGCCTTGGTGTCCTGATGATCTGGGGCCACCCCGTAGCGCACAAGCCCCCAAGGCATCGGCAACCGCTCGAACACGTTCACTTCTGCTCGCACGTCGCGGCGGAGCACCAGATCCTCGGCGGCGTACATACCCGCTGGCCCCGAGCCGACGATCGCAACGCGCAAAGGCAGAGGCTGGCCGCTCGATGCGGCCTGCATCGTCCTACCTCCTGGCGACGGAGCGGTGTCGGTCGCCGCGATACCCGGGCCGCCGTAGTACGCGGCATTGATCCGCTCGTAAGGCTCGGTGACCTCAGTGAGATCGAAATCGGCCACGATCGCCGTCACCGGGCACACATCGACACAAGCGCCACAGTCAATACAAGCGTCGGGATCGATATACAGCATTTCCGCGGTCTCGTACCCCGGTTCCTCCGGCGTCGGATGGATGCAGTTGACCGGGCAAACCGGCACGCACGAAGCATCACTGCAGCACGAGCGCGTGATGACGTGAGCCACTACCCCTCCTGGTATGGATCGGAGCGCCCGCTTGGCGCCTGTCGTTACTCCAATACAAATCTTGTATCGTGTATCAGGATGTTAGCTGGTTCACGTTTTCGCGTCAACGAGTCCTGAGGCATCGCCACGTCGGCGAGATGCCAGAGCCACTGCGACATGGTCAGGTCGCGCCGCCACACCCCGGTGCGCTCCCGAATTGGGTGACGTCGGCGCGCATGGGAGTCGGACGGCGGTCCTGACTGATGAGAAGGAGGATCCGCTACCGCGCTCATGGCCCGGGCATTGACCCACTTTGCATCTTCGGTGTCACGCTTCGGGTGATGATGACCTACAACGAATCGTGCTACCGGTCCGGGATGTTCCGGGAGTTGTTGGATGACAACATGATCGAGCACAACTGGACCGCACAGGCCGAAAACGACAGCAAGGTCGAACGTGTCAACCGCACCCCAGAGAGGAATGGGCGGGTGATCCGAGGGCTCTGGGTTCATGCTCCCGGTCACGGCCCACTATGATCAGCGGATGGCGTCGATCAAGTCTGGGCTGGTCAATAGCGTTAGTTTGCGCGATCGCAGCGAAGGCGAGTCGAAGTCCGAACAGACCCGACTCCGCATTCTCGATGCGGCCGCTCATGTACTTAGTGTTCGAGGCTATGCGCGAACTCGCCTCACCGAAATCGCCGACATCGCAGGCCTGCAGGCCCCCGCCATCTATTACTATTTCCCGTCGCGAGATGCCCTAGTGGGCGAGGTCATGCACCTCGGTATCAGCCTCACGCGCGAACACGTTGCGGACATGCTGGCAGCTTTGCCCGCGACTGCGAGCGCGACAGAGCGTATCGGTGCCGCAGTCGAATCCCACATGCGTCTCGTGCTGGATCTGTCCGTGTATGCGACTGCTTCTATCAGGAACGCGGGCCAAGTACCTGATGACATTCGGGCCCGCCGCGAGGTGGAGGAAAAGCTCTACGGTGAGCTTTGGAACCAATTACTGAAAGATGCGCGCGAAGAGGGCAGTCTACGCCCCGAGCTCGATCTGCGTGCTTCTCGCATGCTTGTACTCGGCGCGATGAACTGGGCGGCTGAATGGTGGAACCCCAAGCTGGGTTCCTTGGACTCTGTCGTAATGACCGCGCGTGCACTCGTGCTGCACGGGCTGAGTTGCGAAGGTGATGAAGAGTCGAATGACGGCTGATCAGCCGAACTCAGAACGGCCTGACCCCTTTCGCAATTAACTACCCTTCGCGATTGACTACCGATAACCGCAACACTCACCGCCAGTCATCGTCCTAGGGTGGCGGTTTGAAGGACAACTGACGCGTGCACCAACTGCGCACTATCGTCACCGGAGCCAGGCAGGTGCGTATGTCGCAGAACGCCTCGGGATGTGGGTCCGCAGCAAGTGCGCACCTAAGGGTACAGAAAGGCGCGTTGGTCGACATCGCACCGCGCCGATCTCAGAGGCCTTCTGGGCGCTTCTTGGCGGTGGTACCGGCCTTCTTTGCGCCGCCAGTGGCGTGATAGCGGTTCGAGACAGCGAGAAGGTTGGCTTGTACCCCCAGACGTGACGACCGCGACGTCCTTGAAGTCACGACCCTTCCACACGCCCCCCAAGGCCAGGCCTATCCTCGAGGTCCGATGACACTCGGGCAGCGCAAGCAGCTCAGCTCCAGAGGGGTGGATCTTGACAATCGGGCCCTCAGGCATCCCCGTCTCGCCCATGGGCCGAATGCACGGTGGCGAAGGCGTCGTCGAGGAGAGTGTGCAACGGAACCGCCCCCTCACAGAGGGTCCATTCTGCCAGCGCGGCGTCCAAGCAGGACAGCGCAGAGAGAATCAGTGCTCGGGCTCTGAACAGTCGAGAGTCCCTGACACCCTCCATCCGATCCAGAATTACGGGCTCGAGCATCGCCGCCCAACTGAGGTGTTTTTCGTAGTTGCGAGCGCGCAACGAAGCAGTGCTCATCGTGACCCGTATGGACCTCAGCCCACGCGCCTGATAAGCCGGCCTCTCGGTGAGTTCGACGATCGGGTCGAAGCTCCGGCGCAACACAGTCCACACCGACTCGTCGGCCGGGCGTTGGGCCGCGGCGCTGCGAACGATCTCGCCGAAGGGCTCGGGGTCGCCGATCACTACATCCTCTTTAGACGGGAAGTAGCGGAAGAAGCTGCGCGGTGAAATCCCGATTGCGTCAGCAAGCTGGTGAACCGTCACCGAGTCGAACCCGCGCTCGTCAAACAACGTCAACGCACGGTCGGCAACCTGCTCTCGGACAGAGGCACGGGCCGCTTCACGCAGCCACGCTCTCGTGCCTGTGGTCGCCTCGTCCATCCCGCCATCGTACCGGGCCACGCACCATCCGTCTGGCGTGGCATCGACTGCCAATCGAGGCGTAGGTTGAAGAGGTCTACGAAAGGACATATCTTGCACAAGCGAACACTCGGATCACAGGGCCTTGAGACGTCGGCACTCGGGTACGGGGCGATGGGAATATCGATCGCCTACGGTTCAGGAGACGCAGACGAGGGCATTGCGGCGATCCGCAAAGCACATGAACTCGGAGTGACCCTCTTCGACACCGCCGAAATGTATGGCTGGGGTGAGAACGAGAGGATCGTGGGTCGCGCAGTCAAAGGCTTTCGCGATGACATCACGCTCGCAACAAAGTTCGGCTTCACGCGCGACTATGGATTCGACAGTCGCCCTGAGCACATTCGCGAGGTGGCCGAGAGCAGTCTGCGATACCTGCAAGTCGATCATATAGACGTGCTCTACCAGCACCGAGTCGATCCAAACGTTCCCATCGAGGACGTCGCCGGCACCGTCAAAGAACTCATCGAAGTCGGAAAAGTGAAGTACTTCGGGCTCAGCGAGGCCGGATCCGAAACAATCCGACGAGCCCACGCCGTGCAGCCGGTGTCGGTGCTACAGACCGAATACTCGCTATTCGAACGCGACGTCGAGATCCTGTTCCCCACCCTGACGGAACTCGGGATCGGATTCGTCCCCTACTCACCCCTGGGACGTGGATTTCTCACCGGCACAGCGGTGCCCGCAGACCAATACGACGAGACCGACATGCGACGAACAGATCCGCGCTGGCAGCCAGGAAACTTCGAGAAGAACGTCGAAGCGACACGCAAACTCACCGAATTCGCCGCCACGAAGGGAAGCACTGTTGCTCAGTTGGCCCTCGCGTGGCTGCTCGCCCAAGGCGACCACATAGTGCCGATCCCTGGCACCCGCAAGTCACACCGAGTCGCCGAGAACGCCGTCGCTGCTGACCTGCACCTCACCGCCGCCGACCTTAGCCGCATCGACGACATCCTCCCGGCAGGCGGATTTGGGGCCCGATACGCCGCAGGAAGCATGCCCAGCTGGAACTGACAGCCAGGGCCTGCGGTCGTACTACCGGCTCACCCCGGGCCGAGCCAATGATGACGTGGGGTTTGACGATCTACGAATCGCCTTTTGAGCTGGGACGATTGACGATAGGAGCCAAACGTCCCAGCTCCGGAGGACGGTCGACCTGTTTGTGACGTTCGACATTCCACTAGCACAGTGTGAGCATCTCCTTGAAATTGCATAGTCCTGCAAGTTTGCAGCTTCCTGCACGGTCCGTACCGTGGACGATGTGCACTCCACCGGCCTCCGCGAAGCGAAGAAGGCGGCAACCCGCTCGGCGCTCGCCCGCGCCGTGCTGCGGCTGTCCACCCGCGCCGGCATCGACCATGTGACGATCGACGCCGTCGCGGCCGAGGCGAACGTCTCCGTACGCACCTTCCACAATTACTTCAGCGGCAAAGAGGACGCGCTGCTGTACTTCGTGTCCTCCCTCGTCGACACGATCGTCGAGCGGATCGAAGCCCGGCCGAGCGAGGAGACGTTCTTCTGTTCGGTCCGCACGGCCCTCACCGAGGCCGCCGCCTCACCTGACGTCGGCGAACCGGATGAGATCGTCGCGCTCCTTCGTCTTCTCGACACGGACCCCGGATTGACGGCCAGGTCCCGTGACATGGAATTGGGCGACACCGTCGACGCCCGGCTCACCGAGCTCTACACCCGGCGCGGACAGCCGGCACACACGCTCTATCCACGACTCGTCCTGCACAACGCGATCACCACCATCCGTGTCGCCCTCGAATTCTGGGTGACCCGGCACAGCGACGCCCCAAAGACCAACACGGAACTGGCCACCGTCCTGGAGTGCGCCTTCGACCAGCTGGCCGCCGGGCTGTCGCTACCCATCCGACCCATGAACGATCTCGCCGACCCATTCCCCGAGGAGCACTGACGTGGCAACACACCTGTACCGACTAGGGCGATGGGCGTTCGAGAACCGCCTCAAGACGATCGCGATCTGGGTGCTGGTCCTCATCGGGCTGGGCATCGGCGCGAGCCTGCTGGCCAAGCCGACGTCGGAGTCGTTCTCCATCCCCGGCATCCCCTCGGAGCGGGCGCAGGACCTGATGGTCGAGCGCTTCCCCGGCGAGGCCACGTTCGGTTCCGACATCGGCGTCACGTATGTCGTTCGCGCACCGGAGGGTTCGACGCTCACCGAACCCCGGTACCAGGAGGCCATCGACTCGATGGTCGCCGGCCTCAGGTCCGTCGAGGACGTGAAGAGCCCGGACTCGATCACCAATCCGTTCGTCTCCTACGGCACCGAGCAGTCACCGGGTCAGCTCCGTGAACTGTCGGCCACTTTCCAGGAGAAGACCTTCGGCAAGAACGCCGAGGAGGCGGCCGCCGATGCGCAGGCCACCTCGCCGATCAACGCGGCGGGCACCGTCGCGCAACTCGGCGCGTCCTTCGACGTCGAGGCGTCGTCGGATGTGACCGAGACGATGCGCGAGCAGATGGACGCGATCGCCGACGACGCGCGGGCCGCGGGACTGACCGTCGAGATGAAGGGTTCCGCCACACAGCAATTCGAGCTCGGGATCACCTCCGAACTGATCGGTATCGGCGTGGGCGCGCTGATCCTCATCCTCACGTTCGCCTCCCTCGTCGCATGGGGCATGCCGATCATCACCGCGATCGTCGGAGTGGCGATCGGGATGCTCGGCGTCCAGATGGGCACCCACTTCTTCGATCTCAGCAACGAGACCCCGATCCTCGCGACGATGATCGGCCTCGCGGTCGGCATCGACTACGCGCTGTTCATCGTCTCCCGCTACCGCCACGAGATCCATCGCTCGGCGAACCGGGCCGATGCGGCCGGCCGGGCCGTCGGCACCGCCGGTTCGGCCGTCGTCTTCGCCGGCAGCACCGTCGTCATCGCACTGGCCGCGCTGGCGATCGTGAACATCCCGTTCCTCACCGCCATGGGTATCGCCGCGGCGGGCACCGTGGTCGCGGCCGTGCTGGTCGCTCTCACGCTCCTGCCGGCGATCCTCGGACTCTTCGGCGGCAAGGCGTTCGCCGGACGCGTGCCACGTCTCAACGCTCCCGACGTCGGGCCGCACGACACCGACCGCGTCCACAACGGCCAGCGCTGGGTCCAGCGCATCGTGGCGCGTCCGCGCACCGTGACCGTCGCGATCGTCGGACTCCTCGTGGTCCTCGCGATCCCGATGGCCGGCCTCAAGCTCGCACTGCCCAACGACGGGACCGCCGAACCGTCGGAGACCCAGCGCAAGGCCTACGACATGGTCGCCGACGGCTACGGCCCCGGCTTCAACGGACCGCTCGTCGTCGTCGCGGACGGTCGAGCCATCGAGGACACCGGCGAACGCCTGCGCGCCTTCGACACCCTCGTCGACGACCTCGGTCGTGTCGACAACGTCGAGGTCGCCCAGATCGGCGCCGGTGGACTCAACGAGGCCCGCGACACCGCCAAGATCACGATCATCCCGTCGACCGCCCCGGCCGACGAGGCGACTCCCGCACTGGTGGAGAGCCTGCGCGAGATGGAACCCCAGGTGCAGAGCACGATGGGCATCTCCTACGGCGTGACCGGCCAGACCGCGATCGAACTCGACATCTCCGACCGCCTGTCGAGTTCGCTGATCCCCTACCTCCTGGTCGTGGTGGGTCTCGCGTTCATCCTGCTGATCATCGTGTTCCGCTCGATCCTGGTGCCGCTCACCGCGGCCCTCGGCTTCCTGCTGAGTGTCGCCGCGACCTTCGGCGTGACAGTGGCGCTGTTCACCGACGGCGCGCTGGGCATCGTCGACAACCCGCAACCGCTGGTGTCGTTCCTGCCGATCATGTTGGTGGGCATCGTGTTCGGGCTCGCGATGGATTACCAGGTGTTCCTGGTGACGCGAATGCGGGAGGCCTACGTACACGGGGCCGACGCCAAGACCGCGGTCGTCGAGGGATACCGCCACAGCGCCCGCGTGGTGGCCGCCGCGGCGGCGATCATGATCTCGGTGTTCGCCGCGTTCATGCTGCAGGACATGGCCTTCATCATGGTCATGGGCTTCGCACTGGCGGCCGCGGTGTTCTTCGACGCCTTCGTGGTCCGGATGACGCTGATGCCGGCGGTGCTGACCGTTCTGGGCGACAAGGCCTGGTGGCTGCCGCGCTGGCTCGACCGGATTCTCCCCGACGTCGACATCGAGGGCGAGAAGCTGGGGCTCGGCGACGATGCCGCCCGCCCGGCGGATGCTGCGGGAGAAGCCGACGCGGCGTCCGGGGTCCGCGCCGGCCGCTGAGCCGGGTCAGTCGACCCGGAACTCCCCGAGCTCCGACCAGCTGTCACCGTCGACCGTCGTGTTGATGACGTCGGGTGTGCGCTGGAGGTACTTGGGGAGTTCCTGCTGGGCCTGCTTGAAGTGCGGAGCCGTGACGTGCGCCTCCGCGGCGTCGTCGTCGAAGGCCTCCACCAGCACATAGGTGTTCGGATCCTCGATCGACCGCGACCAGTCGAACCACTTGTTGCCGGGCTCGGCGCGCGTCGCCTCGGTGAATTCGCGTGACAACTCGGGCCACTCGTCGGCGTATTCGGGTTTGATCGGGAACTTCACGACGATGAGGATCATGACTCGACCCTAGCTCCACAGCGGCGGGCCGACCGTCGTAGATTGCGACTGGGACGGCTGTCCCAGAATCGGTCACAAAGTGTCACGACCGGAGGCTGGGATTCACGAGACCCCGGTCGCAGCAGCGCCTAGAGTGTGAAACAGACAACAATTGTCCTCACTTCAGGCTGCAACGGAGGCACCATGCCGGACATCACCAAGTTCTACATCGACGGCCAGTGGGTCGAGCCCGCAGAGCTCAACCTCATCGACGTCATCAACCCGGCCACCGAGAAGTCGGCCGGTCAGGTCGCCATCGGTGGTGCCGCCGACGTCGACGCCGCGGTCGCCGCCGCCCGCCGGGCTTTCGTCACCTGGGGGCAGACCACCGTCTCCGAGCGCCTCGAGGTGCTCAACCGGATCATCGCCGAATACCAGAACCGCATGGGCGACCTCGCCGCCGCGGTCACCGAGGAGATGGGCTCGCCGGTCGGCCTGACCAATGCCGCGCAGGTGCCCATCGGTCTCGGCCACCTGATGACCGCCGCCGCCCAGCTCCCGGAGTACAAGTTCGTCGAGGATCGCGGCAGCTCGCGCATCGCCAAGGAGCCGATCGGCGTCTGCGGTTTCATCACCCCGTGGAACTGGCCGCTCAACCAGGTCATGTGCAAGGTCGCCCCGGCCCTGGCCACGGGCTGCACCATGGTCCTCAAGCCGTCGGAGGTCGCGCCGTTCAGCGCGGCGATCGTCGCCGAGATCTTCGACGCCGCGGGCGTGCCCGCGGGCGTGTTCAATCTCGTCAACGGTGACGGCCCCGGCGTGGGCGCCGCTCTGGCGAGCCACGAGGGCATCGACATGATCTCGTTCACCGGTTCCACCCGTGCCGGTATCGAGGTCGCCAAGACCGCTGCGCCGACCGTCAAGCGCGTGGCCCAGGAGCTCGGCGGCAAGAGCCCGAACATCATCCTCGACGACGACGACTTCGCGAAGAACGTCGCCGGCGGCATCGCGACGATGATGATGAACTCGGGACAGTCCTGCAACGCTCCGAGCCGGATGCTGGTCCCCGCGAGTCGCGTCGACGAGGTCGCCGAGATCGCCAAGGGCGTCGCCGCCGAGCTCACCGTCGGCGATCCCACCACCGACGTGAAGCTGGGGCCGGTCGTCTCCGAGGCGCAGTTCGACAAGATCCAGGGCCTCATCGAGCGCGCCATCGCCGACGGTGCCACCGCGGTCGTCGGTGGTGCCGGCCGTCCCGAGGGCCTCGAAACCGGTTACTACGTGAAGCCGACCGTCTTCACCAACGTCACCAACGACATGGAGATCGCCCGCACCGAGGTGTTCGGCCCCGTCCTCGTGGTCATCGCCTACGACTCGATCGACGAGGCGGTCAAGGTCGCCAACGACACCGAATACGGCCTCGCCGGCTACGTGTCGGGCAAGGACGTCGACGAGGTCCGCCGCATCGGATCGCAGATCCGCGCAGGCTCGATCTCGCTCAACGGCGCCCAGCTCGACCCGAGCGCACCGTTCGGCGGTTACAAGAAGAGCGGCAACGGACGCGAGTGGAGCGACTACGCCTTCGACGAGTTCCTCGAGGTGAAGTCGCTGCTCGGCTTCGGCGCCTGAGGGCGTAGACCCCTCGTACACCCGGTGACGCCGCCGGGCATTCCTGATCGGAGGGCCCGGCGGCGTCGTCGAGAGGTCCAACGCGGGGGTCGCGGCACCTCGCGGTGGCCGCGTCGATATCTCGCAAGTCCGGACAGAGCTTCGCGAACGTCTTACGCTGGCCGAACGACGTCGACCGCGGCGGCTCGACGCCCCGCGGTCGATTCCACATCTTTCGGGGGGAAGAGCGTCCACGTGACGCAAACGGGGGGACAGTGTTTCGAGTTCTTCGCGCGGCCGCTGCCGCGTGTCTGGTCGTTGCGTGCCCGGTGGTTCTGTGTCTGGCCGCCGCGCCTGCGGTCGCGACGCCCGCCGAGTCGCGCATCGTGTCGGTGGCGCAGGAGTCACCCACCCGCGCATCGGTCTGGGTCTACTCGGCGGCGATGAACAAGAAGATCAAGCTGTTCGTCCTGACGCCACGAGTCAAGACCGGGCCCCGGCCGACGCTCTACCTCCTCGACGGGGCGGGTTCGCGCGGCAACGACAGCGGCTGGCGCGGAGCCGGCAACGTCGATGAGTTCTTCGGCGACAAGGACGTGAACGTCGTGCTCCCGACAGGTGCGTACGGGAGCCAGTACGCCGACTGGGAGCGCCGGGACCCACGGGTGGGCCGACCCATGTGGGAGACGTTCTTGACCAAGGAACTTCCGCCGCTCATCGACGCGCGCTTCGAATCCGATGGTTCCCGGGGTATCGCCGGCGTCTCGATGGGTGGACAGGCGGCGTTCACGATCGCCTCCCGCACCCCGGCGCTGTACCGCGCGGTGGCCTCGATCAGTGGCTGTCCACCGGTGTCCTCCCCGCAGGGCGAGACCTACGTCCGGGCGACACTCGCCCGCGGCGGGGCGAACGCGGACAATCTGTGGGGAACGGCCGGCTCCCGGGGCTGGCGTGACCACGATCCCGCGCTCCGTCTGGACAACCTCCGCGGGAAGGCCCTCTACCTGTACTCCGGCGCGGGCCGGCTCGGACCCGCCGACATCAAGCGCGACGTGACGCCCGAAGAAGGCCTGTACCAGGTGGTGCTTGCCGCGTCATCGGCCTTCGAGATCGCGACCAGCGACTGTTCGCGCCGGTTCGCCGGGCAGTTGCGGCGCGCGGGCCTGCCCTTCACCGACGCCTTGCAGGACGTCGGAACCCACCATTGGTACTACTGGGAGAAGGAACTCCCCAACATGTGGAAGGCCATCGCGCCGGCCCTGTGAGGGGAATCCCGGTACATACGTATCCCCTTGTCCGCGTGGCTACGATCGGCGCATGCAGATCCCCGTCGCGTCCGACGCCGGCCCCGTCCTCGACGCCGAGGTGTTCGGCGAGGGCGAACCGCTCCTGCTCATCGGCGGCATGTCTGCACACCGCGGGATGTGGACCGACGAGCTCCTCGACGAGTTGACGCCGCGCTTCTCGGTTGCCGTCTACGACCACCGGGGCATCGGGGCGAGCAGTCGCGCCGAGGGGCCGTTCACCATCGCCGACCTGGCCGACGACGCCCGCGGAATCCTCGACGGACTCGACTGGGACAGCGCCCACGTCCTCGGTACCTCCATGGGCGGCATGATCGCGCAGGAACTCGCCCTCGCCGCCCCGGATCGCGTGCGCAGTCTCGTCCTCGGGTGCACCACCGCGGGCGGCCCCGGGGCCATCGGCGCACCCGGGGCGATCCGCCTCGTCGAGGCGATCTCCTCCCGCGACGCCGCGCGCGTCGCCCGCACCGCGTTCGAGGTCAATCTGTCGCCCGGGTACACCGCCCACACCGGGGCGTTCGACCGTTTCGTGTCGATGTCGACGCAGCGCCGCGTGCCGTCGGCCGTCGTCGCGTGGCAGGCGGGCGCATGCGCGGGACACGACACCCGCGACCGGATCGGATCACTCACCATGCCGACCGCGGTCATCCACGGGGACGTCGACGAGGTGATCTCGGTCGCCGAGGGCGAGCGTCTGGCCGATCTCATCCAGCAGGCGACCCTGACCCGGTGGGCCGGCGTCGGGCACATGTTCTGGTGGGAACGTCCGGGCGACACCGCCGAGGTCGTCCGGAAAATTGCCCGAGAAAATCCGTCGGGCCGGTAACACCGGTCCCCTCTCCGAACGACATCCCTGACATCGGCACCGTGTGATCGGACGGCCGCGTATGTCAGGAGCTCCATGTCGCACTCGCACAGCGAACCGCCCGTCCCCTCCACCCCTGCGGGCCAGACGCCCGAGTCGCCGCGCAGATTCTCACCTCGACGCCGAGTCCTCACCGGTATCTCGGTGGTCGTGATCCTCACCCTCGGCCTGTTCGGGGCGAGCACGCTGCTCAACTCGTCGAACACCGCAAGCGCCTTGCGCGGGCATCCCGAAGTCCTGCGACCGGGGTGTACCTGGGACAAGTCGGGCAATTACGTCCAGAACTGCAAGGTGTGGTCGGAGTCGCAGAAGCGCGAGGTGATCGTCCAGATCCGCGCCTCGAGCGGCAGCGACAGCGGCGTCTACCTGCTCGACGGCATGCGGGCCAGCGAGACCCGCTCGGCGTGGACCACCGACGTCCAGGCCGCCAAGGTCTACGACGCCAAGGCCGACACCACCCTGGTGATGCCGGTGGGCGGCGCGTCGTCGTTCTACACCGACTGGGACGGCGGCGCCGGTGACAAGAACACGATCATCAAGCAGGAGACGTTCCTGACCTCGGAGCTGCCGGGCTACCTCGAACGCGAGTTCGGCGTGGCACGCAACAACAACGCGATCATCGGACTGTCGATGTCCGGCGGACCGGCGGTGACCCTTGCCGAGCGCCACCCGGAACAGTTCAAGGTGGTCCAGGCGATGTCGGGTTACTACCAGACCGACAACCCGGTCGGCGCCCTCGGCGTCATGGCCACTCAGACGATGGTCTCGAACTACGTCAACGGCGTCGTGAACATGTGGGGCGCGCCGGGAAGTACCCGCTGGACCGACAACGACCCGTCGAAGAACCTCACCCAGCTGGCCGACAACGGCCAGGTCCTCATCATCTCCTCGGGCAACGGATTCCTCTCCCCGTCGGAGATGGCCAAGCTGTCGCCGCAGGATCAGCTCAGCGCGATGGCACTCGAGATCCTGTCCGCGGTGTCGACCGTGCTCATGCAGCTGCAGGCGAAGCAGGCCGGCGTATCGGTGATCTCGTTGCCGAACTACGGCGGCCACACCTGGGAGAACTGGGGACGCGCCCTCGGCGACGGTAAGGACCACGTGCTCACCACGCTGCGCAACAACCCGCCGGTGACCGCGAAGACGACGGTCGTGTCCGCCTCGGGCGAACCCGATCCCGAAGCACCCGCGAAGGTGACCCTCGCGGCGAAGAAGGCAGCCGAGGAATCGCCGGCCCTCGACCTCTTCGGCCTGTCCGCCACGGACTCCTCCGCATCCGAATCCGCTTCGGAGTCGGCGTCCTCTGCCGCCGAGTCCTCGTCGGCCGAGTCGTCCGCATCGGAGTCCTCGTCGGCCGGACTCGCGCCGTCCGCGGTGTCGGGGTCGGAGTCGGTGGACGCGACCGCCCCGGAGTCGGCCACCAGCACCGAGACCAGCGCGCCGAATGCACCGCGGCTCGCCCCCAGGGGTCCGGGCTCGTCGACCCCCAGTAGCTCGAGCACCACCCCGGTTCCGTCTCGCTGAACCTATTCCACGCTCGCCGTTTCCCTACCCGCTCACCGAAATCGGGTGAGCGGGTACGGGACAGGTGAGCGGCCGGTCCTCGACGGCCCGATCTGCTGCTAGCGTTCAGCCATGACCGCCGCCGACCACGATCTCGCCGATCTCGTCGGCGTCGACACGACCGTCGTGGTCCTGGCCTCCGGAGCGATCCTCGTCTGGGCGCTCGCGCTGGGTGTGTGGAAATACCACGGCATCCGCACCTCGCCGGAGCGGACGGCGCACGTGTACGTCGACATCGCGCACCGGGCGGCACTGATGTACTCGTTCGCCACCCTCGTGCTCGCGGCACTGGTCGAGCTCAGCGCCTTTCCGACGGCCGTCAACGTGATCGCGGCCGCGGTCCCGATCGTCTTCTTCGTCGGCGCGATCGCCGCGTACTGCGTCCACGGGGCCCTGCGGGACACCACGAATCAGTTCGTCGATCCGACGCGCGGCACCTACCTGTTCATGCTCGCGCTCATCGTCGGCGAGATCGGCGGCGTACTG
The DNA here is from genome assembly GCF_000143885.2 of Gordonia sp. KTR9. NCBI lineage: Bacteria > Bacillati > Actinomycetota > Actinomycetes > Mycobacteriales > Gordoniaceae > Gordonia > Gordonia sp. KTR9. Next base: position 1,713,825 of record NC_018581.1, on the reverse strand, counting down.
GTCCTGGTGGCCGGTGTGCTGGTGCGAGTCGCGTGAGGAGCGCTCCGCGGCTCACCGGTCCGCGGTGTGTCCGCGCAACCACGTCGTGACCGCGTCGAGCACCACCTGCTGCTCGGGCTCGTTGAAGATCTCGTGGAACAGGTCGTCGTAGATGACGAGCGTCTTGTCCGCCGACCCGGCGAGTCGCTCGACGAGTTCGCTACCGCGCGGATCGGTGAGCGCGTCCTCGCTGCCGTGCATCACCAGGACGGGCAACTGCAACGACGGCAGGCGCTCGGGAAACGACCGCATGGTGCCGATCATCGCGCCACCGAGCCCGGCCGGGATCTTGCCGCGAGTCACAAGCGGATCGGCGTCGTAGGCGGCGACGACGGCCGGGTCCCGGGAGATGCTCGACGAGCTCAGCTCGGTGGTGGGCAATCCCGGTGCGATCCGTCCGATCAGCGGCGCGAATCGCACGGCCAGGTCGGGCAGATCGTCGCCGGGCAGAACGGCGGCGCCCGACAGGATCAGACCGTCGAGCTTGTCCTGGTGATCGAGCGCGTAATCGAGGGCGATGCACCCGCCCATGCTGTGCCCGATCAGAAACGTCGGGACGCTTCCGTCGGCGACGTGGGCGAGGACGGTGTCGAGGTCGTCGGTGAAGTCGGCGAACCGGCGGAGCCGAAGGCGCTTGCCACCCGACCGTCCGTGACCGACATGGTCCGGGATGGCCACCAGGTAACCCTCGTCGACGAGCCGCTCGGCCACATGCAGATATCGCCGACCGTGCTCGGCGAGACCGTGCACCACGACGACGACGCCGCGCGGACTCTCCTGGGGCCGATGGATGTCATAGACGATGGTGTGCCCGTGCCGACCGCGAAAACTGTGTTCTTCCGGTGTCATTCCCTGATCTCGTTTCGATGTTCAGCGCCAGCCGAGCCGGGCGACCACGGACTTGCCCGCCGACTCCAGGGCGCCCAGCGGCTTGAGGGCGGTTTCGCCGATACCGACAAGCGCCTCGACCCGTCCGACGACGCGCTCGAGCCGGCCGACGATGTCGGACATGCGGTCGACGGTGGCGTCGACCTGGTCCAGGGTCCCCGAGAGGCGCACGAGCGTCGAGTCGAGTTTCGCGATGGTCGAGTTCAGTCCGTCCAGCGTCGGTCCGAGTCCGTCGAGGGTCTCGCCCATGTCGGCGAGGATGCCCTCGAGTTGTTCGACGGTCACATCGGCATTGAGTGCGGCCTGCGCCAGCTTCTTGATGCGCTGACGTTCCGGCGGTCTCGGTGATGCGTGCTCGCCCCTGTCGGCCATGGGGTGGATTATGGCCCATCCGGGCCGCGCCGGGTGCCGGGTCGGGCGAACCCTTCGAGGCTCGTCGCCATCGCTCCTCGCACCACAGGAGCAGCGGGGCGGCGGTCGTGACCTGACAAGCTCTCGTGACCGACAGACCCTCACGCGAGCTGCGGGGCGACCTCCGAGGCGACCAGCTCGAGGTGGTCGAGGTCCGACAGATCCAGGGTCTGCAGATACATGCGGGTGACGCCGAGCTCGCGGTACGTCGCGATCGTGGCGGCGACCTCGCCCGGCGTTCCCGCAGCCCCGTTCTCGCGCAGCTCCTCCGGCTCCCGGCCGATGGCCTCGGCCCGGCGCCGGAACTCGGCTTCGTCGCGGCCGCAGCACAATACGAGCGCCGCGGAGTAGGTGAGGGACGCGGGGTCGCGACCCGCGTCCAGACACGCCGTGCGGACGCGTCCGATGAGATCACCGGCGACGTCGAGGGGTTGGAACACGACATTGAACTCGTCGGCGAAACGCGCCGCCAGCGCGGGTGTCCGCTTCTTGCCGCTGCCTCCGATGATGATCGGCGGGCGCGGACTCTGCACGGGTTTGGGCAGGGCCGGTGACCGCGAGAGGTGAAAGTGCTTGCCCTCGTAGTCGAACTCGTCACCCAGCGGGGTCTGCCAGAGGCCGGTGATGATCTCGAGGTTCTCCTCGAGGCGGTCGAACCGCTCCTTCAACGGCGGGAACGGAATCCCGTACGCCTCGTGCTCGCGCTCGTGCCAACCCGTCCCGATCCCCAATTCGACACGGCCACCGCTCATCTGGTCGACCTGGGCGACCGCGATCGACAACGGTCCGGGCAGGCGGAAAGTGGCCGACGACACGAGGGTCCCCAGCCGGATCCGTGAGGTCTCGCGGGCCAGGCCGGCCAATGTGATCCACGCGTCGGTGGGTCCGGGTAGGCCGTCGCCACCCATGCCGGTGAAGTGGTCGGAACGGAAGAATGCGTCGTAACCCAGTTCCTCGGTCGCCTTGGCGACGGTGAGCAGGTCGTCGTAGGTCGCACCCTGCTGGGGTTCGGTGAAGATTCTCAGCTGCACGTTTTCAACCTACGCCGGATGGGCACACCTCCGATGGCGAGGCGGCGTGCGATCGGACCCCATCCGGCCCGACGGCCATTCCGAATCGCTCCACGCACGACACCGTTCCTCGACAAAGGAGTTCCATCATGAAGACGGTCACTCGCACAGCACTTGGATTCGTCGTCGCAGCCGCAGGTGCGACCGCGGTATCGCTCGCAGCCGCACCGTCCGCGAGCGCAGCACCCACCATCTGTCCGGCGCTGCCCGGACAGTCCGCGTCGGCGGACTCCTGCAGTGCGGAATCCGGCCCGTCCGGACTCGCACTGGCCATCACCGACAACGGCGGCATCGCCTCCTCCACCGCCGACAACTTCGCCGGACCCGCGGCGATTGCCCTCGGCCCCGGAGCGACGGTCACCATGGACGGCATACGCCCCGGACTCGCCATCGGTATCGCTGGGCCCGGCGGTGAAGTCGTCGTCGACGGCAAGAACGGGCCGACCTGCAAGGGACCGGCATTCGCGGGCGACTTCCAGACCTTCAAGGGCTGCCTGTCCTGACGCCGCTCCCCTTCCGCTACAGGGATTTTCAGCGCAGCCGCCCTGCCCCCTGACGTGCGAGGAGCGTGAGCGACGAGCTCGAAGGGTCTGGCGAGGCAACTCACCAGACCCTTCGTGGCTCGTCGCTTGCGCTCCTCGCACCTCAGGGACCAGTGGGTGTGCGATTCTTTCGGATCAGGGCTTTGCGCGTCAGGACAGCAGCCCGCGCACGTATGCGGCCTGACCGATGTGCTGGGTGTCGTCGTCGATCACGCTGAGGAGTCGTACGCCCAGCGTGACCGGCGGGTCCCAGTTCCGGTCGACGATGCGATCGAGATCCGAATCGGTCAGCGCGTCGATGTAGTCGACGCTCACCGCGTGGGTTGCGTCGTAGTAGTCACGGAGCAGGCCTGCGTCGTCGACGATCACCCGTGCCGCCTCGTCGGCGGATTGCCCGTACCCGATCTCTGCCGGCGAGAACGGGAGACCGAAGCGGTCGGCCCATCCACCGGTCGTCCAGACCTCGTCGGACCCGGCCACGTCGGCGACGTGGGAGTCCTGCACGCGGGTCAGATGCCACACGAGCCAGGCGATCGTATTGGCACCGGGTGCCGGTGCGGTGTTCAACAGCTCAGACGTGGCCCCGTCGAGAACGGCGTGAACGTTCTCGGCAACTCGTCCGAGACCGTCGAGCAAGACCTCTGAAGATCGCATGGAGCAAGTTTAGGTTCGCCGTGGGCACAACGATGGCTACTCCCTCGATCCGGCAGCATCATTCCTCCGGTGTCAGAACCGAACACCCCCCGCAAGATCCGTTTCAACGCCTTCGACATGAATTGCGTTGCGCACCAGTCGCCCGGACTGTGGCGTCACCCCGACGACCGGTCGTGGAACTACAACACCATCGACTACTGGGTTGACCTCGCCCGACTGCTGGAGACCGGCGGATTCGACGGCCTGTTCATCGCCGATGTCCTCGGCACCTACGACGTGTACGCCGGCAACGACGAAGCCGCGATCCGCCAAGGTGCGCAGATCCCCGTGAACGACCCGCTGCTGCTGGTCTCGGCGATGGCGCACGCCACCGAGCACCTCGGCTTCGGCGTCACCACCGGTACCGGTTTCGAGCATCCCTACCCGTTCGCCCGCCGTCTCTCGACGCTGGATCACCTCACCCGCGGCCGGATCGGCTGGAACGTCGTCACGGGTTATCTCCCTGCCGCGGCCCGCAACATGGGCGCCGACGACCAGCTCGAGCACGACGAGCGCTACAACCAGGCCGACGAGTACCTGACCGTGCTGTACAAGCTGTGGGAGGGTTCGTGGGAGCGCGATGCGGTGCTCCGGGATCGTGAGGCGGGCATCTTCGCCGACCCGGCACGGGTCCATCACATCGGTCATCGCGGCACGCATTTCACCGTGCCGGGAATCCATCTCGCGGAGCCCTCGCCACAGGGTTCGCCGGTCATCTACCAGGCCGGCGCCTCGCCGCGCGGTCGCCGCTTCGCCGCGGAGAACGCGGAGGCGATCTTCGTCGCCGCACCGACCAAGGCCATCCTGCGCGACGTCGTGACCAAGGTACGCGACGAGCTGGTCCTCGCCGGGCGCGACCCGTACGACGCGAAGATCTACACGCTGCTGACGATCATCACCGATTCGACACCGGAGGCCGCCCGCGCCAAGGCCGCGGAATACCAGTCCTACGCCAGCGCGGAGGGTGCACTGGTCTTCATGTCGGGATGGATGGGCATCGACCTGGCCGGTTACGAGATCGACGAACCGATCGGCAACGTGCACAGCAATGCCATCCAGTCGGCGGTGGCCGCGTTCCAGCAGGCCAGCGACACCGGCGAGGAATGGCGCGTGCGCGACATCGCGGCGTGGGGCGGCATCGGCGGGATGGGGCCCGTCCTGGTCGGCTCCGGGGACGAGGTGGCCGAAGCCCTGCAGGACTGGGTGACCGAGACCGACGTCGACGGCTTCAACGTCGCCTACGCGGTCACACCCGGATCGTTCGAGGACATCATCACCCACGTGGTACCAGCCCTCGAGCGACGCGGGCTCTACGACCGGTCCTATGTCCCGGGAACCCTGCGCCACAAGCTCTTCGGGCGCGGAGATCAATTGCCCGAGAACCATCGCGGGTCGACCTACCGGGTCGGCGGGGTCAACTCGTCCATCGACGATTCGATTCGGGTCACCGGCGCCGGGAGCGGAGCGAGCGGGCCGAATGTCACCGGCGCCGGGAGCGGAGCGAGCGGGCCGAACGTCACCGGCACCGGCACCGGGAGCGGGGCGGAACTGATCGGCGCGGCAGAGGGGAAACTCCGGTGATCGAGGTAGTGGGGCTGACCAAGGTGTTCGGGGGCTCACCCGATCCGACGACGGTTCTCGACGAGGTCGACTTCACCGTCGATGCCGGTGAGATCTTCGCGGTCGTCGGCCCGTCGGGCGCGGGCAAGAGCACCCTGGCCCGGTGCCTGAACCTGCTTGAACGCCCGACGTCGGGAAGGGTTTTCGTGAACGGTGAGGATCTCACCGCGCTGGGCACCTCAGGTCTGCGCGATGCCCGGCGCCGGATCGGAACGGTGTTCCAGTCGGCGAGTCTGCTGACCCGCCGCACGGCGGCGCAGAATGTCGCACTGCCTCTCGAATATCTCGGGGCGACAAAACGATCGACCGCGTCGAGAGTCGGTGAGCTGCTCGACCTGGTCGGCCTCGCCGACAAGGCCGACCGGTACCCGCATCAGCTCTCCGGCGGTCAGCGACAGCGCGTCGGCATCGCGCGGGCGCTGGCGCTCAAGCCATCGGTCCTCCTGTCCGACGAGGCGACGTCGGGCCTGGATCCCGCGGCCACGGACACATTTCTGCGACTCCTCACCGACGTGCGGGACGAACTGGGCCTCGCGGTGGTGTTCATCACCCATGAGATGGACACGGTCGTGCGCGTCGCCGACACTGTCGGCCGACTCGACCGGGGCCGCATCGTCGAACACGGCCGCCTTGAGCAACTCGTCCTGGACCCAGATTCCGTTCTGGGGCAGGCACTTCGACCGCGCGGCCCGAGCGCCGAGCCGGCGTCGGCCGAGACCCCGGTCTCGGTTGTCTACAACTCCTCGACGGTTCCCGCGGACTGGCTGACGCGCCTGGGCAAGCGACTCGATCTCTCGATCTCGGTTCTGGGCGCCAACGTCCAGACCATCGACGGGACCGTCTTCGGCGACCTCACCGTGTCGGTGCCGACCGGGCACGCGGCGGCGTTCATCGGCGCCGCGGGCGAGTTGGGCCTGGCTGCAAGGCTTCTCACCGAGGCCACCGTCCAGGGCGGCGTCGGCGAGGAGACACCGGGCGCCTCCGGCACCAAGACAGAGAGCGCCTCCGGCACCAAGGGCGCGGAGGTGGCCGCGTGAGCACCACATACTCGGCGAACATCACGGTGCCGCTCGACGAGATCCCCGACCTGCTCATCCCGGCGGCGATCGACACGGTCCTGATGGTGAGCATCGTGATGGTCGTCGTCCTGGTGGTGGGCGTGCCACTGGGCGCGCTCATCCACAATCTCGCTCCCGGTGGCCTTTTCGCGAGGCGGTCGCTGCACACTCCCCTGTCGTGGGTCATCAGCATCGGGCGTTCGTTGCCCTTCCTGGTGCTGATGACGGCGATCATCCCGTTCACCCGCCTCATCACCGGCACCAACATCGGTATCGCCGCGGCGGTGGTCCCGATGTCGATCGCCGGAATCGCCTTCTTCACACGCATTGTCGAGAATTCGCTCCGGTCGGTCCCGGCGTCGACCATCGACGTCGCACGCGCCTCCGGCGGTTCCAATGCGCAGGTCATCTGGAAGGCACAGGTTCCCGAGGCACTGCCGAGCATCGTGGGCGGTCTGACGATCAACACGATCGCGATGATCGAGTACTCCACCATCGCCGGCACGATCGGCGCGGGCGGACTCGGCTACGTCGCGGTCACCTACGGATACCAGAGATTCGACCAGGGGGTCATGGTCGCCACCATCATCGTGCTCATCGTGACGGTGGCGATCATCCAGGTCGCGGGCGACGCGCTCGCCCGCAGCCTCAACCCGGTCACATCCCGGCGGGTCAATCACTGACCCGGACAACCCCATTCGCACACCGCACCTTGCTCACTCCCTGAGGTGCGTCACACGCGCGACCCATCCACACCTGAAAGGCCACCACCCATGACACAGGACACCGGAGCCACCGGCACCTCGCCGGCTTCTCCCGGAACACCCTCTCCCCCCGGCGATTCCGGGATCGAGATCTCGACCCGACGGCGCTGGCCGCTGATCGTCGGCGCACTGGTCGTGGTCGCCGTCATCGCCGCGGTGATCGGCTGGCGCTTCCTCGGTTCGGACTCGACGTCCCCGAACGAGACCGCCGGTGCGACACTGACCGTCGTCACCGCCGAGGGCAACGCCTCTGAGCAGGCGCTGGTCGAGTTCATCGCCGACGAGGTCGCACCCCGGTACGACATCAAGGTCGCGTTCAAGGGCCTGTCCGACTCCACGACGCTCAACCGCGCGGTCAGCGACGGGGAGGTCGCCGGCACCGTCTATCAGCACAAGCTGTGGCTGTCGCAGGTCCTCGAGGCCAATCCGGACTTCCAGGAGGAAGCCGCGACCCCGGTCTTCCGCTGGGGATTCGGGATCTGGTCGGACAAGTACCGGAATGTTGCCGACCTGCCGCAGAACGCCCGGGTGTCCCTGTACTCCGATCCCGCCAACGAGGCCCAGGGACTGTGGCTGCTCGAGCGCGCCGGACTGATCACGCTCAAGCCCGGTGTGGACAAGTGGAAGGCTACCCAGAAGGACATCGCGACGAACCCGCGCAACCTGCAGTTCGTCCTGCTCGATTTCGCCGCCCAGTCGCGCTCGCTCGCCGACCTCGATGCGACCGTCGGCTACACCGAGTACTACCTCGCCGCGAACATCGACATCGCCAAGCAGATCTATGCTCCGCCCGCTCCGGACGAGTTCGCCGGGCAGCTGACCATCGGGACGCAGTGGAAGGACACCGAGAACATCAAGAACCTGGTCGCCGCTTTCAAAGACCCTGCCGTACAGGAGTTCCTGCGCACCGATCCGCGGGTGAAGGGCATCCTGCTGCCCTTGTGAGCAGCAGCAGCGCCGGAGCACACGCCGTCGCCGCACCCGGGTCGCCCATCGCGACCCGGGTGCGGTACGCATAGGCTCACCGCGTGAGCCGCACACATCACGGGCACGGTCACGCGCATTCGCTGTCCGACATCAGCCACACGCTCTCGCCGTTCGCCCGATGGTTCGTCATCGGAACGCTCGCGGTGACCGCGATCGCGGTCGCCGTCGGGATGGTCGTCCTGTGGCCGTCGGACTCCGAGCACCCGATCCCCACCCAGTTCCGGTCCGCCGACGGCGGGCCGATCACGACGGTCGACGGCGAGATCGTGGACCAGTTCCATGCGAACTGCCTCAACTCGGTGGCCGGGTCGGTGCTCGAGACCGCCGACATCCCGGTGAACCCGGTCCCGGGCGGACCGTGCATCCTCAACGCGGTCCGGTTCTCCTCCGGCGAGGCATCCGGTCAGTACACGGTGTTGGAGATCCCGACGAACCGGGCGCAGGCCGGGTCGGGGCCCGACACCGTGGCACCCGCGGCCGGAACCCTCGACGACCCGCAGGCCGGGCAGCCGACGCTGAACGTCGGGGACGGCATCCGGCTCTCCACCGTCCCCGGACCCGACGGCAACAGGTACACCTTCTTCGACTTCCAGCGTGGCTCGGCGATCATCTTCTGGGCCGTGCTGTTCATCGCCGCGATCGTGCTGGTTGCGGCGTGGCGCGGCTTCCGCTCGATCATCGGCCTGGCGATCGCCTTCGGAATCCTCACGGTGTTCACCCTGCCGGCCATCCTCGACGGGGCGTCGCCGGTCGCGGTGGCGATGGTCTCGTCGGCGGCGATCCTGTTCGTGGTCCTCTACCTTGCGCACGGGGTGAGCCTGCGGACGAGTTCGGCTCTCCTCGGGACGCTGACTTCCCTTCTCCTCGCCGGCTTTCTGAGTTGGCTCGCCATCCGGACGATGAACCTCACCGGCCTGTCCGGCGATCAGACCACCAATCTGCAGGTGTACCAAGGCAACATCTCGGTCAGCGGCCTCCTGCTCGCCGGGTTCATCATCGGCACCCTCGGCGTGCTCAACGACGTCACGATCACCCAGGCCTCCGCGGCGTTCGAACTGGCCGCGGCCGGCGAACCCTCTCGCTTGGCGACCTTCCGCGCCGCGATGCGCGTGGGTCGCGACCACATCGCCAGCACGGTGTACACCCTCGTCTTCGCCTACGCGGGCAGTGCCCTACCGCTGATGCTGTTGTTCTCGGTGGCCCAGCAACCGCTGGGCGGACTGCTCACGACCGACGTCGTCGCGGTGGAGCTGGCACGGTCGTTCGTCGGCGGTATCGCGATCGCGCTGTCGGTTCCGTTGACGACGGCCATCGCCGCCGCGCTCACCACTCCGGCGGGCGCGGCACGGACGACCGCCGCGCACGCCGCGGCCGGATGACGGTCAGCACCTGCCCTTCGGCAGGTCGGCCAGATTCTTGCCGAGCCAGTTGCCCAGGCGCGTCAGCATCTTGGTGCCATCGGTGAACGACCCGCTACGCGGTATCGCGGCCATCGACACCGCCACCTGACCGCCGGTCGTGCTGATGATGCCCAGCTGGCGGACGAGGTGCGCCGACGATTTCGACGTCGCCGGACCCCACCCGCCCTTGACCGCGGTCACCGCACCCTGATTGCGTCCCACCTTCGCGATGCCCCATTGCTGATTCGGGGCGACCCCGCTCATCAGCCGGACGATGTGCTCGCTGCCGGGGAGGCACGGCAGGTGGGCACCGAAGATCGCCTGGTCGCGCAATGCCCACGACGTGTGTCCGGGGTACGACGGCGGGTTGTCGACCTCGGAGGACACATGTGTGCGGACATCGTGACCTTCGCGCAGGACCGCGCTGACGGCATCGACGGAAGCCTGTCCGCCGCCGAGCACCCCCCACAGCTCGCCGGCGGCGTCGTTGTCGGAGAACGTGATCGCCTTGTCCTCCATCGCGGCGACCGCCGGCCCGCGCTCGCGTTGCGCGGCCAGCGAGACCGGGACCTTCATCGTCGACCACGCGCGCCCCGATTTGAGCGTTCCGAGGGAGATGACCTCATCGCCGCCAACCGGCACGATCGCGATTCCGAGCTGTCCGGGCAACGACTTCCGCATCGACTTCATCAGGGCGGCGTAACTCTTCGCCAGCTTCTTGTCGAGCGGCTCGGGCGGTTTGAACCACGTCGCGAAGGGCTCCGGCAGCGGCGGCAGCACGGGGAGCGGTATCGCCGTCGCCGAGCCCGCACCGATCACGACCGACATCGCAACCACGCAGAACACCACGCCGATCCTTGTCACAACTTTCACAATTGTCTCCTGAGTCACTCCAGACACATGAGCCTAGGGTGGTTCGGAAGCATGGAACAGGCTGTATACCCAATCGGAACCTTGCTGCGACCGGTGTCACATCTGACCACCAAGGCGAACCGCCCCTGAAACCCACCCTGCAGCGAAGGAGCAACGACCATATGACGTTCAGGCTCCCCTGACGGGCGGTTTCCGGACAGACCTTGACGGCAGCCCCCCGCCGGACATCTCGCGCGCCCTCGCATGATCCCCGCGCATGACTACGCTGTGCGTCGTGGCGCCGTGAACTCGGCGGGACCACTTCGGCCCGCCCGCTTCGCTCCCGGCGCCAGGACCACTTCGGCCCGCCCGCTTCGCTCCCGGCGCCAGGCGCCCCGACCCATGTGAGGAATCACCCGGACATGTCTGCTCTGACCAAAGGCCAGAACGGCCCGTTGTCGACCCCCGATGTCGTCGTCTCCGTGGAGCTCGCGACGGCCGCCGACCTGTCGGCCCTCCTGGTGACCGACCGCGGCGTGGTCCGCACCGACGACGACTTCGTCTTCTACAACCAGCCCTCGGGACCGGGCGTCCGGCTGCAGCAGCTTCCCGGAGGTACGGCGCAACTGCACATCTCGACCGGTGCCATCCCAGCGGACATCGACGCGGTACGCGCGGTGATCACCCTCGACGATGCGTCGACGACCTTCGGGCGGTTCGCGCCGCCGGTCGCGCGGGTCGCCGACTCCGCCGGGCGCCCGCTGTACGACTTCACCGTCACCGGTCTCACCACCGAGTCCGTCGTCGTCGCGCTGGAGGTGTACCGGCGCAACGACGACTGGAAGGTCCGGGCGGTCGGTCAGGGGTACGCGGGTGGTTTCGCAGATCTCGTCCGTGACCACGGGGTCAGCGTCGACGACGAACCACAGGCGGCACCCGCCGCGCCCGCGCCGGTCAGCTACTCGCGTCCGTCCGCGCCCACGCCGCCCCCGGCCCCGCCACAGCCCACCGCCCCGCCGCAGCCCGCGACTGCACCACCCTCCCCGGCCCCGACCGCCTCCCCGGAGATCAGTCTCCGCAAGGGTGCGCCGGTCAGCCTGGCCAAGGGACAGCGGGTCACTCTGCGCAAGGAGGGCGGAGTGGCGCTCACCGACATCCAGATGGGGTTGGGGTGGGACCCGGTGCGCGGGGGATTCGGTCGCGGGGGCTCGATCGACCTCGACGCCTCGGTCCTCATGTTCTCGGGTGAGAAATGCGTCGAGACCGTCTACTACGGTCATCTCAACAGCAAGAGCCGCTCGATCCTGCACTCCGGGGACAACCTCACCGGCGAGGGCGAGGGCGACGACGAGGTCATCCGCGTTGCGCTGCAGTCGGTTCCACCCGAGGTCGACGCGCTGGTGTTCATCGTGACGTCCTACCGGGGCCACACATTCGAAAAGATCGAGAACGCATACTGCCGGCTCGTCGACGAGACGACGTCCGCCGAGCTGGCCCGCTACACACTCAAGGGCGGTATGCCGTTCACCGCGGTCGCGATGGCCGTCATCTCCCGCGACGGCGGCGAATGGAAGCTGCGCGCGATCGGCGAGGGATTCAACGCGAAGACACCGAAGAAGGCCGTGTCACACGTCGGCCGCTTCCTCTGACGCCGATCAGTCAGATCACGCCGTGCAGTGGCGGTTCCTCGCCGCGCAACACCCAGCGACCGATGTGCTGGTACTTCCACCGGACGGGATCGTGCAACGTGTGTGTCCGGGCGTCACGCCAGTAGCGATCGAGACCGCTTCCGGCTGCGGCGCTGCGGGTCCCACTCACCTCGAACAGCGCCGACGCCACCGGGGTGGCAACACGATCGGCCACCGCCTTGGCCGTCGCGACAGCGATCGAGGCCTCCGCGACAGCGGTCGACGAGACGGCGACGTCGGTACGGCCCGACCGGCCCGACGCTGCGCCGACGGCCGTGTCGACCCGGCGCCCGGCGGCGGCGAGAGTCGCCTCCGCGGTCGCCACGTCGACCTCCAGCTCGCCGAAACGCTGCACCACGAGCGGATCGTCGACGGCGCGGTCCACACCGGCCTCGAACCACGGACGGGACTTGGTGCGCACGAACTCCGATGCCTCCCGCAGCGCGCCGCGGGCGATACCGACGTCGATCGCCACGTGCAGGAGTTGGGCGAACGCGCCATACCCGGTGGGTGCGGACGTGGCCGGTGCCCGCGCCACCAGGCCCTCGACACCGACGCCCACTCCGGTGAACCGCACGGTGCCCGATCCGGTCGTGCGCTGCCCGACCGCATCCCAGTCGTCGACGATCTCCACGCCGTCGGCGTCGGCCGGGACGAATGCCACGTACTCGCCGGGCGCGAGGTCGCCGGCGGCGACGTCCAGCCTGGCGAGCACGGCGAGCGTGTCCGCGAACAGCGAACCCGTGCAATAGAACTTCTCACCGTCGAGGACGAAACGCCCATCCTCGCCGTCGATCGGGGTCAGCCGCGTCGAGATGTCGGCGACGGTCTTGCCGCCCCGCTCGGACTGGGCATTGGCCACCCGGCCACCGGCGAGAACGTCGGTGAAGATCCGCTCCTGCAACGCATGTCCGGCCGACAGCCGGACGAGGTTGAGATACACGAAGTGGCTGTGCGGGATCTGCGCGATGCTCGCGTCCGCGGCCGCAAGGATCGCCACCACCTCGGCGAGCACGCTGGGCCGCACGTCGAGACCGCCGAATCGCGCGGGGACGGTGAGCGCCAGCAGACCCGACTCCGAGAGCCTGTCGATCTCGGCACGGGGCAACCGCCGTTCGCGGTCCCGTTCGGCGGCCCCCACCGCGAATTCGGCGGCCAGTTCCCGCGCGACGGACAACGCCTCGGCGTCGGTCCCGATTCGCGTGGCGGACCGGGACCGTGCCTGGCTCACTGCGGTCACGCCACTCCCGCAGGGGCCTGGGCAGTGTCGCTCTGGGCACCCTCGATCTCACGGACCAGGGGAAGGACTTTCTCGCCGAAGTACTCGATCTCCTCCTGGAAGTGCAGGAAGCCGCCCAGGATGAGGTCGACGCCCAGACGTTTGTAGGCGACGATGCGCTCGGCCACCTGTTCCGGGGTACCGATCAGCTGGGTGCGGAAGCCGTCGTTGTACTGCACGAGGTCCTCGAACGACGAGTCTGCCCACATGCCCTTCTTGTCGCCGGTGGAGTTGCCCGCCTGCTGTACAGCGTCCCGGAAACCCTCGACCGCCGGACGATTCGCCTTCTCGACGATCTCGCGCAGGGTGTCGCGGGCCTCCTTCTCGGTGTCACGCGCGATGATGAAGCCGTTGAGCCCGAACTTCACCTCGCGCTCGTGAGCGCGTGCGACAGCGCGGAGGTCGTCGAGTTGTTCGGTGACGCCGTCGAAGTCCTTGCCGTTGGAGAAGTACCAGTCCGCATAGCGTCCGCCGTTGTTACGGGCGGCAGAGGAGTTGCCGCCCTGGAACAGCTCCGGGTTCGGACGCTCAGGTGTGTTGAGCGGCTTGGGCTTCAGCGTGAAGTCGTGGATCCGGTAGAAGTCTCCGCGGTAGTCGACCTCGTCCTCGGTCCAGATCTTGCGGATGACCTCGAGGAACTCACCGCTGCGCCGGTACCGTTCGTCGTGCTCGAGCCACGGCTCGCCGAGGTGGGTGAACTCGTCCTTGAACCAACCGCTGACGACGTTGATCGCGAAGCGGCCCTTGGACAGATGGTCGGCGGTCGCGCCGAGCTTGGCCAGGACGGCCGGATGCCAGAGACCCGGGTGCACCGCGGCGATCACCTTCAGCCGCTGCGTGGCGAGCAGGAGCGCAAGGCTGAAACTCGTGGACTCGTGCTGGTACTCGGCTCCGTAGCTCGCCTCGTACCGCACCTGCGACAGCGCGTACTCGAAACCGTTGTTCTCGGCGGTCTGTGCGAGTTTGACGTTGTAGTCGTAGTCCCAGCCGGTGCGCTGCTCGATGGTGCTGGTGACCAGACCGCCGCTGACGTTGGGCACCCAGTAGGCGAACTTGATCTGGTCCGCGATGGACTCGGTGGACATAACTACCTCCGCGAGGTGTCGGTGACGTGACTAGGGACGAAAAGGTTTGTCGTTCAGGACGATGCGGCCTGCAGGCGCGGCAGGAACGCGGTGCGCACGGCCTCGGACGGGCCGGCCGAGGCCGGGTCGAGCAGCCCGAGCCGGGCGAGAGCGGGCCGGACACCTTCGCCGAAGTGGTAGGCCTCCTCGAGATGCGGGTAGCCCGACAGGATGAAGTGATCGAGCCCGAGCGCGGCGTACTCGCCGATGAGTGCGGCCACCTCGTCGTACGAACCGACCAGAGCGGTACCGGCGCCGCCTCGGACCAGTCCGACCCCGGCCCACACGCCGGGGTGGATCTCCAGCGAGCGCGGATCGTCGTCGTCGGCGAAACCGGCTCCCCGGCCGTGCAGTTCGGACATGCGTCGCTGCCCCTCGGACTCCGAACGCGCCAGATTCTGTTGGGCGGCGGCGACCTGTGCGGGGTCGAGCGCGCCGAGCAGACGAGCCGCCTCGGCCCAGGCCTGTTCGGACGTCTCGCGTGCGATCACGTGGAATCGGATGCCGTGCGAGAGTTCCCGCCCCTGCGCGGCGGCGAGGCCGTTGACCCAGGCGATCTTCTCGGCGACCGCCTCCGGACGCTCACCCCAGGTGAGGTAGGTGTCGGCGTGCTTGGCAGCGACATCACCGGCGGCCGGCGACGATCCCCCGAAGAAGATCTCGGGAGTCGGGTCGGGGCGTCGTCCGAGCTGCGCGCCTTCGACGCGCAGATACTTGCCCACGACGTCGACGGGTTCTTCCTCGGTCCAGAGCCGGCGGATGATCTCGAGGTATTCGTCGCAGCGCTCGTACCGCGCGTTCTTCGCCAGGAAGTCACCGAAGGCGCGCTGCTCACTCGACTCGCCGCCGGTCACCACGTTGACCAGCAGGCGGCCCTGCGAATGCCATTGGAACGTGGCGGCCATCTGCGCCGCCAGCGTCGGCGAGATGAGTCCGGGACGGAACGCCACCAGGAACTTGAGGCTCTCGGTGGCGTCGATCAACGCCGCCGTGGTCAGCCACGCGTCCTCACACCAGAGACCGGCCGGCGTCAGGACGGCCTCGAAGCCGTTGGCCTCGGCGGCGCCGGCGAGCTGCTTGAGGTACCTCAGATCGGCCGGGCGGTCCCCTGTCATCTGGCTGCCGTGTCCGCCGGCGATCAGGTTGCGCGAGTCGCCGTAGGTGGGCAGGAACCAGTGGAAATGCAGAGACACCGCGAGGGCACCTTTCGGTCGGGGCAGCATGACGCGAGCACGACACCGCCACCAGGACTGCCGGCGGTGTCTCGGCCCAGTGTCGGGCACCATCACGACGACGGACCACAGTTGAAATCGCCCTGAGGGCAACTCGACAACCGCCGGTCCCGAGAGCTACGAGGCCGGTGCGCCGCTGGTCAGACCCCGCAGCTCACTCCGACGACGGGCGCCACTGGCCCATACCGAGGAACACCATCACCAGCTGGCGCTCGGTCCGCTCGACGATCTCCTGTTCGGCGCCACGACCGCGGTACTCACCGTCGAGCAGATCGGCCACCGCGGTGAGCATGATGGTCACGATCAGTTCGGCCGCGAGTTCGAGGTCGTCGGGCTGCCACCGCGCCAGGTCGGGCAGGCGGGCGAGATCGATCGCGAGTTCTTTGGAGAACAACCGGAGTTCGGTGTCGATGGCACGACGGATCTCGGCGATACCGCCGTGCTGTTCACGCACCAGGAACCGGAACTGCGATTCGTTCTCGCGAACGTGTCGCAGCAAGATGGCCAGCGAGTTCTGCGCGGTCGGGAGGGCCTCGCGCGCCGCCAGGTCGCGTCGCCCGTCGCGCAGCGCCCTGCGCAGGACGCGCATCGAGTCCTCGACGACGGTGACCCCGAGATCCTCCATCGACGCGAAGTGGCGATAGAAGGCGGTCGGCACGATTCCGGCACCGCGGGCGACCTCGCGGAGGCTGATGCTGCCGAAGCTGCGCTCACCGACAAGTGACCGCGTGGTGTCCAGCAGCGCCTGGCGCGTCTGGTTCTTGCGGTCCGCACGCGTCTGCGCGTCGCGCCGTCCCGACTCTCGCGTGCGTGTCACGCACCCGAGTCTATGCGTCGCGTCGATCGCCGACCCGAACCGGCCGAGAGGTGTCGTGATGGCAGTCACATGACCGAGCACTTGACGACCACCCGTGGCCCCGTGACACACTTATCGGTGTACACATGTACACCGAAATACATCGAACGGAGCCCAGCCCATGAGCATCCGCACACCCCAGGAGCTGACCCGCTCCGACTCCGGCGCCGCACCTGGCCGATGGAGCCGTCTGGTCGGTTCGATCGTCGAGGCAGCGCTGTCGCCGCATCCGGTCGACCGCTACCTCGAACTGCTCGACCCGATGATCACCTGGCGCGACCTGCGGGGCGAGATCACCCGTGTCGAGCGTCCGACGTCGCGCACCGTACGTCTCACCATCCGCCCGACACGGCAGTGGCAAGGCCACGAAGCCGGCCAGTTCGTGCAGCTCAAGGTCGTCATCGACGGCGTCCGACATACCCGCTGTTTCTCGCCGGCCAATGCGGCCGCGGGTCCGGACGGCGAGATCGAACTGACGATCACCGCCCACGACGACGGTTTCGTGTCCACCCACCTGCGCGAGCACGCCCGCGCCGGGGACGTCGTCGGCCTGTCCGCCGCGAGCGGCGACTTCCTGCTCCCGGAGACCGATCCGACATCGGCGGTCTTCGTCAGCGGCGGCAGTGGGATTACACCTGTACTCTCGATGGCCAGAACACTCGTCTCCCGACAGTACGCCGGACCGATCACGTTCGTGCACTACGCGCGCACCCCGTCCGACGTCGCCTACCGGGACGCACTGCAGGAGCTGGCAGCAGCCCATCCCCGGTTCGACCTCCGCCTGCACCACACCCGTGACGAGGCCGACGGACACTTCACCGCGGGGCACCTCGACGGGATCCCCGGACTGTCCGACGCGGACGTGTTCGTCTGCGGCCCGGCCGCACTGATGGACGAGGTCGCACGAGCTCACGCCGACCTCGCCATCACGCAACCGCTGCACAGTGAGGCGTTCGCCCCGGTCGTTCCGAAGGTCGACCCGGACTCCGTCGAGGGCGAGATCACGTTCTCCTCGTCGGGGGCGGCGGCGACCAACGACGGCCGTCCCATCCTCGACCAGGCCGAGGCCGCCGGACTCACGCCCGACTCCGGGTGCCGGATGGGCATCTGCTTCTCCTGCACCGCGACGAAGAAGTCGGGTTGCACCCGCAACGTACTGACCGGCGAGATCGACGACGAGTCCGACACCCAGATCCAGTTGTGCATCAACGCCCCGGTCGGTTCCGTCGACATCGACATCTGACGTCCGCGAGCCGGCATCGACATCCACTTTTCCCAGCCACATCTCCTCTCCGACAGGAGGCACTGCAATGACCATCGACATCAGCCGTGACATCGAGACCACGATCCCCGACGAGCTGCCCGCGCTGCGGGAGGCCACCGTCCACGACGCCGCGCAGGACCCCAACACCGTCATCCTGTCCTACGAGCAGGTCGAGTCGCTGGGACGCGACCTCGACGAACTCCGTGCCCGCGTCGTCGCCGACCTCGGCCAGAAGGACCGCGATTACCTCTACTCGGTGATCCGTGCCCAGCGCGGCTTCGAGATCGGCGGTCGCGCGCTCATGTATCTCGGGTTCTTTCCGCCGGCGTGGATCGCCGCCGTGGGCGCCCTCTCGGTGTCGAAGATCCTCGACAACATGGAGATCGGCCACAACGTCATGCACGGCCAGTACGACTGGATGCGCGAGGACACCTACAACTCCCGCGAATTCGAGTGGGACACCGTGTGTCCGGCCGACCAGTGGAAGCACAGCCACAACTACCTGCACCACACGTTCACGAACATCCTCGGCGAGGACCGCGACATCGGCTACGGCATCCTCCGGATGGCTCGCGACCAGAAGTGGAATCCCTACTACCTGGGCAACCTCGGCTATGCGACGGCCCTCATGCTGCTGTTCGAGTGGGGCGTCATGCTCCATGACCTCGAGGCCGAGAACGTCATCCAGGGCAAGCGCAAGTGGAGCGACATCAAGGGACTCGTGAAGGGGATGTGGCGCAAGGCCGGTCGCCAGGTCCTGAAGGACTACGTCGTGTTCCCGGCGCTCACCGGGCCGCTGTTCGTCCCCACGCTGATCGGCAACGCCACCGCCAACCTGGTGCGCAACGTCTGGACGTACTCGATCATCTTCTGCGGCCACTTCCCCACCGGCGCTCAGACTTTCACGTCCGAGGAATGCCAGAACGAGACCCGCGGCCAGTGGTACCTGCGGCAGATGCTCGGGTCGGCGAACATCACCGGAAGTCCGTTGTTCCACATCATGAGCGGCAATCTGTCTCATCAGATCGAACACCACCTCTACCCGGACATCCCGGCGAGCCGCTACCCGGAGATGTCGGCCGAGGTACGCGAGATCTGTGAACGCTACGGCCTGCCGTACAACACCGGGTCGTTCAGTCATCAGCTCGCGTCCACGTGGAAGAAGATCGCCAAGCTCTCACTGCCCAACTGGATGACACGCGACGACGACGATCTGACCGTGATCGTCGAGCGCGAGAAGCCCGGTGCCGTCGCCTGACGAACAGTTCTGAGACGGTTTGATCGGTGTGCCCCGGGGTAGTCTCGGGGCACACCGATCCAGTCGTAAGTCCACAACCGACTCAAAAGGGGATGCCCGAGACGATGGTCGACAGCATCGAACGCAACAAGGATCTGTTCCAGGAATTGATCGAATCCACGGCCACTCACGTCGGCCGGATCGCGACGATCATCACCGGCGCCGTCGCGGGCGTGACCCGGGAGATCGGTGAGATCGTGACCGACGGGTTCGAGATGCGTGAGGCCGCCCGCAAGGCCAAGGCCGACGCGGGGTCGGCGGAGACCTTCGGCATCATCGATGCCGAGTTCGCGGACGCATCCACCGAGGTCGACGAAACAGATCCATTTGCCGAATCCGAACAGGCGAGAGAGGTGACCGGAGTGGACATGGACGAACTCCCCGACCGCATTGACGTCGGCGAACAGGCCGGGATCGACCAGGAGGGCGAGGTCTCCCGCGAGGCCGAACTCGCCTCCGACGGCGGCGAGACCGACAAGGACGTGCCGGACGCCGATGATCCGCGCACCATCGCGGCCTCGGAACCGCGAATGGACCCGACCGCAGGGTCCTGACGCCAGGGCCCTGACCGGCCCCATCGGATCACGCTGGGCACAATCGTTGCCTACGACGACAACCGCACGTAGGTTGGTCGCGGTTGTCCCTGCTCTCTCGGAGGTTGTCTGCCCGATGTCGGTGCGCTCTGTTCTCACGTTCCCGAACCCGGTCAACGACTACGCCGCGCGCGCCACCGCGGGACTCGTCGTCGCCCTCGCGATCGTCGCGGTCTCGGTGGACACCCCCGTGCTCTACGGGATCCTGGCCCTCGGCTTCGTCCTGCGTGTGGCATCGGGACCCACGCTGTCCCCGTTCGGGCAGCTCTCGGTGCGTTTCCTCGTGCCGAAGATCATCCGGAAAGAGAAGCTGGTACCCGGCCCGCCCAAGCGGTTCGCGCAGACCATCGGACTCGTTGTGAGCGGGACCGCGTTCGTACTCAGCCTGCTCGGCTTCGGGCTGGCCGCGCAGATCACCACAGGCGTGCTGATCGCGGCCGCGACCCTGGAGTCCGTCTTCGGTTTCTGCCTGGGGTGCACGATCTTCGGATTCCTGCAGCGCCGGGGCGTCATCCCGGAGTCGGTGTGCGAGGCGTGCAACAACATCTCGCTGCGCACCCCGGCCGCCGTCTAGCGCCGCCCATTCACGACCAACGGCCGTGCCCACCACCGCACGAGGTGGTGGGCACGGCCGTCAGTCGTGAAAGTGGTCGATTCAGCCGTCGGACTTCACCGAGCGGTCCGGAACCGTCATCGCCATCATCATGATCTCTGTCTCGCTGTAGTCGCGCCCGGGGTGTTCGGCCGCAAGGTGGGCCTGGACAGCCGGCACGAAGTCGGCCTCGAGGGCCGTGATGGACTCGCCGCAGGGGCACCGCAGGTTATATGCCATGTGTCGCATGGTAACCGGATCACCGGACCCTCAGTCGAGGATTCCCAACGCGATCCCGTCGAGAATGTCGTGTTCGCTCACGACCAGCCCGGTGATACCGGCCCGCTCGGACAGGACTCTCGCGAGTTCGAGGGTGACCACGGCTCCCCCGCCGATCACGTCGACGCGGCCGGGGTGCATCGGCCCCAGGGCCGCGCGGTCGGCACGTGTCATGCCGATCACGTTTCGACAGACCCGGTCGAGTTCGGGTAGCGAGATCGTCGACAGGTGAATCTTCTCGGAGTCGTATTCGGGCAGACCGGCACCGAGCGCGGCGAGGGTCGTCATCGTCCCGGCGACGCCGACCCAGGTGCGGGCCGACTCCACCGGCACCGCGGCGAACGCCTCGGCAAGGCGTGCGCGTGCGAACTCGGTCGCGGCGGCCAGTTCCGCCGGGGTCGGCGGGTCCGAGGGCAACGCCCGCTCGGTCAGACGGACACATCCGATGTCGGCCGAATACGCGGCGGTCACGCCGTCGGAATCTCCGAGGACCACCTCCGTCGATCCGCCGCCGAGGTCGGTGACCACGAAGGGCCCGTCCGCCGAATCCAATTCACCGACGGCGCCGCGGAACGACAGCCGCGCCTCCTCGTCGCCGGTGATGACCTCGGCGATCGCACCCTCGGACACGCAGCCGAGCAGATCGGCGGTCATGGCGAAGAACTCGTCGCGGTTGGACGCGTCGCGGGTGGCCGACGTCGCGACCATCCGAACCTTCTCGACGCCGAGCGACTCCATCGTGTCGACGTAGTCGCTCAGCGCGATCCGCGTCCGCTCGATGGATTCCGCGGCGAATCGTCCCGTCGCATCCACCCCGTAACCCAGTCGGACGACCCGCATCTCACGATGGAGGTCGATCAGACGCCCGTCGGGACCCGGCTTCGCCACGAGCAGCCGTATCGAGTTGGTGCCGCAGTCCACGGCTCCGACGACGGTCATCCGTCGTCCCCCGTGGGCTCGGCGGGCTCGGCCGGCTCGGGCCAATCCTGCGGAATCGCGCTGCCACGCAATCCGTTCGCGGCCGCGAGCGCCACCGCCTCGTCACCGAGCGGATTGAGTCCGGGCCCCTTCGCCAGCGAGTGCGCGATCAAGACGTGGAGGCACTTCACCCGGTCCGGCATTCCCCCGCCGGTGAAATCGGTGCCGAGCGGCTCGATCGCGTCGCGTTCGGCGAGATAGTCCTCGTGCGCGCGCCGGTAGGCGGCGGCGAGTTGTGCGTCGTCGTGCAGGCGCGCGGTCATCCCCTTCATCACGCCGGCCGACTCCTGACGACTGGCCTCGGCGGTCAGACGCGGATCGGTCAGGTAGTACAGGGTCGGGAACGGCGTGCCGTCGGGCAGCCGGGGCGCGGTCTTGACCACGGCGGGCTTGCCGTCGGGCGTGCGGTAGCTGATCTCGAGGACCCCGCGCGGTTCGCGCCCGAGCTGGGCGGCGACCGTGGCGAGATCCTCCGCGGAGACGTTGCTGTCGGCGGTGTTCACTCGACGGAACTCACTGCACGCCGGGTGGGGTCGACAAGGTGTCCCAGAGGTTTCCGTACCAGGGCGCGCGGGCACGCTCCTCGGCGCGTTCGGCGGCCTCACGCCGCGCCTCGTCGGCGGGGAACAACATCACGAGCGGGATCTCTCCTGGTTTGACGAATTGCAGACGCGTCCGCGCCTGGGCCTCGATGTAGGCGGGATCGTTCTGCTCGTTGACCTTCTGCTGATAGTCCGCGACCTCGCGCTGTAGCTGCTCGTTCGACGCGGTCAGCTGACGGAATTCCGACCGCTGACTGAAATACGTCCGCAGCGGCATCGCGAGGGTCAGCGCCACGACGCACACCACGACGACGGTGATGACGAGCGTCGCGAGACTTGCGGGAGTCATCTCGATTCCGCGTAACCGGGCACCGAGTCCGCCGCGGGCGGGGCGGCGGCGCCGGTTCCGCGGCGCGCGGTCGCGTCCGACCCGACCGGCATCGACATCGGTATCCGGTGCGTCGGCGGCAGCCGGGCCGGTCGCGTCGGTCGGCGGCTGCCCACCCACCTCGACCATGTCCTCGGGCGTCACCGGCTGGGCCGGACGAGCGTGCCGCCGCGTGCGACGGGCGCGTTCGCGTGAGCGCGCGTCTACCCGACGATCGCGCCCACGCTGACGCCCGTCACCGCGGTGACGTCGCTGCGAAGCCATGCAGACAGCTAATCACGAACCAAACGAGAATCGCGGGAAGGCGAGGTCGCCCGCGTACCGTGCCGCGTCGCCGAGTCCTTCCTCGATGCGCAGCAGCTGGTTGTACTTCGCGACGCGCTCCGAGCGGGCCGGGGCACCGGTCTTGATCTGCCCGCAGCTGCAGGCGACCGCGAGGTCGGCGATGGTGGTGTCCTCGGTCTCTCCCGACCGGTGGCTCATCATCGTCTTGTAGCCGTTGTTGTGCGCCAGCGCGACGGCGTCGAGGGTCTCGGTCAGGGTGCCGATCTGGTTCACCTTCACCAGCAGCGCGTTCGCGATGCCCTTGGAGATCCCCTCCTCGAGGCGCTCGGGGTTGGTCACGAACAGGTCGTCGCCGACGAGCTGCACCCGATCGCCGATCGACTCGGTCAGCTTGGCCCAGCCGTCCCAGTCGTCCTCGGCGAGTCCGTCCTCGATCGAGACGATCGGGAAATCGGTGATGAGCTTCTCGTAGAACGACACCATCTCGTCGGCGCCGAGCTCCTTGCCCTCGAGCTTGTACACACCGTTGGAGAAGAACTCGGTCGACGCGGCGTCGAGCGCGATGACGACGTCACGGCCGAAGTTGTAGCCGGCCTTGCCGACCGCCTCGCCGATGATCGCGATCGCGGCTTCGGTGTTGGGCAGGTCCGGGGCGAAACCACCCTCGTCGCCCAGCGCGGTGTTGAGGCCCTGCTTGTGCAGGACGGACTTCAGCGCGTGGTAGACCTCGGCGCCGCAGCGCAGTGCTTCCTTGAAGGTCGGCGCACCGACCGGGGCGATCATGAATTCCTGGAAGTCGATGCCGTTGTCGGCGTGCTCGCCACCGTTGATGATGTTCATCATCGGCACCGGCAGGATGTGGGCGTTGGGTCCGCCGATGTAGCGGAACAGCGGCAGCCCGGCCGATTCGGCGGCGCCCTTGGCGACCGCGAGGGAGACACCGAGCAGCGCGTTGGCGCCGATCCGGCTCTTGTCGGGGGTGCCGTCGCAGTCGAGCAGCGCCTGGTCGACGAGGCGCTGTTCCTCGGCCTCGATACCGATCACGGCCGGGGCCAGGTCCCCGAGGACACCTTCGACGGCCTTGGTGACGCCCTTGCCCAGGTACCGTTCGCCACCGTCGCGCAGCTCCACGGCTTCGTGCTCGCCGGTGGACGCACCGGACGGCACTGCGGCACGGGTGAAGGTGCCGTCGTCCAGGACGACCTCGACCTCGACCGTCGGGTTGCCCCGCGAATCGAGAATCTCACGCGCACCTACCTGCTCGATGATTGCCACGGTTGCACCCCAATCTCGGTGGACTACTTCGTCGGCGATATCCCAGGAGGCGAGTCCTCCGACGGGGCCGCCTGCGCCGACGACGGCCGGTTCTGGTGCCGGCCGATACGCAAGAGCCTAGTGGCTGCGCCGAAGCCGCACGTGACAAGGTCGGCGCAACCGGCACAGCTGTTCACCCGCGACGGTCAGAAGCGGACGTTGATCGAGTAGGCGTTGGCGTGGTCCCGCACGTCGAGGACGTAGGCCATCGAGTTGTTGTAGGTCCGGACGGCCTTCTCCCACCCCTCCGGATTCGTCATGTCGTTGCCGGAGGAGACACAGAGGTAGCGAGCCGCCGAGAGGGCGGCGTCGTCGATGTTGTCGGGGTCGGGCACGCCGTCGCCGCTGGCGTCGACTCCGTAGCGCTTCCACGTCTCGGGGATGAACTGGAACGGCCCCATCGCGCGGTCGTGGGTGGCATCACCGTCGAGGGCGCCGCCGTCGGTGTCGCGGATCTCCATGTTCCCGCGGGTGCCGTCGAGTTTGGCGCCGCGGATGGGTGGGCTGACGTCTCCGTTGTCGGCCACCTCCGATCCGCGGTACTGGCCGTGTTTGCTCTCGACGCCGGCGATCCCGGCCAGTGTCGTCCAGGCGATGCCGCACTCGGGATGTTGCTGGCGCTGGATCTCGGCGGCGTTGCCGTAGGCCTGCAGGGAGACGATCGGGATGCCGGTGGACTCCGAGATCGGCACCGCCCAGTCGTGCATCTTGTTCGCGGTACGTCCGGGCGCGTTGATGTCGATGTAGGGCTGCGGCACTCCCGCTCCCGGCGGGATGCCCTCCGGGATGTCCGGCCTGCTCAGCGACGGCAGGTCGATGCAGCCGGCGAGCAGGACCGACGACGCGATCGCCACGGTCGAGGCCACGAGGCCGTTCTTCCACGACTTCGGCCGCCTCGCTCGTCGACGCACCGCATCCCGGCCCTCCACACGCATGCCTGCCCTACTCCTGTCCCGGTCGGGGTGATTTCGCGGGCGGAACCGCCCGAGGGGACCACGATCGCACAACCGATCGGCTCTCGGCGAAAACCACACACAGTCTGCTGACTCAACTGACCGCGGTGGAGTTCGGTTCCCGGGCGCCGGGAGCGAAGCGAGCGGGCCCGATGTGTGCGGCGCCGGGAGCGAAGCGAGCGGGCCCGATGTGTGCGGCGCCGGGAGCGAAGCGAGCGGGCCTGTTGGTGCCGGGCGCCGGACCCCGCCGTCAGCCGACCGGTGGCCCCACGGTTCGGAACCCGATGTTGCTCGCGGTCGACTCCGGCGTGTTGTGTGATCGCGCGGCCACCCGGTAGCGATGGCAGTACGAGTCGTGGCAGAGGTGGCTGCCGCCGCGGAGGACGCGGGCGCTCCCCCGACCCGGCCCCGTCGGATCGGTGCGGTCGGACACGCGGTAGTACCGCGCGCTGAACGTGTCGGCGCACCATTCCCACACGTTGCCCGCGCATTGGTACAGACCGTGACCGTTGGGCTCGAACATCCGCACGGGCGTGGTGCCGACCCGGTCGGTCGGCTCGTTCGGGAAGTCGCCTCGGAAGATGTTGCACCGCGGATCGTCGGCGGTCGGCGGCTCGTCGCCCCACGGGAACCGCGCCCCGTGCAGTCCTCCCCGGGCCGCGTACTCCCACTGGGCCTCGGTCGGCAGGGCGCGTCCGGCCCACGCGCAGTAGGCCTGCGCGTCGCGGTGACTGACGTGGACGACGGGATGGTCCGCCAGGCCGTCGACGACGCTGCCCGGACCCGCGGGGCGACGCCACGACGCACCGTCGACGGCCAGCCACCACGGGGTGCCCGGTACGGGTTCGCCGGGCGCGGTCGCGTAGGTGTGGAAGACCGCGGAGCCGCCGAAGATCTCGGCGTCGGTCCGGTGACCGGTTGCCGCGACGAAGGATGCGAACGCGGCGTTGGTCACCGTGGTCGCATCGATCGAGAACGCGCTGAGCTCGACCTCGTGCACCGGCGTCTCACCGTCGGTGCGATACCCCTCGTCGAATGCATCGCCCATCGCGAAGACCCCGGCCGGGATGTCCACCGTCTCGACGAGGTGCGGCCCGGATCCGCCGCCGGCCGGCTCGCCCGCCGGCGGAGGCGACCCACCCGCGTCGTGGTGGGCGGGTCGGTGGGGATGACAACAACTCACCCCGCCATGATGCCGCGATCCATCAGGGCACCGAGGATGAGCGACGCCAGCCGGTCGATGTCCGCGCCGGTGGTGTCGAATCGCAGGTCGGGGTTCTCAGGACTCTCGTAGGGCGCGTCGATGCCGGTGAGCCCGCGCAGTTCGCCGCGGCGGGCGCGTTCGTAGAGTCCCTTGGGGTCGCGGCGCTCGCATTCGGTGACGGGCGTCGACACGTGGACCTCGATGAAGTCGAGGTCGGCGGCGCGATGGAGTTCGCGGGCGATCTCTCGGTCGGAGCGCAGTGGCGAGACCATCGACGCGATCGCGATGACCCCTGCGTCGGCGAAGAGCCGGGCGACGTGTCCGACACGGCGGATGTTCTCCGCACGGTCGCCGGCCGAGAAGCCGAGGTCGTCGGAGATCCCGTGCCGGATGTTGTCGCCGTCGAGGAGATAGGCGACGCGGCCACGGCTGACGATGGCTCGTTCGAGGGCGACGGCGACCGTGGACTTGCCCGACGCCGGCAGACCGGTGAGCCACACCGTCGCGCCGCGCTGTTCGGTGTGCGCCCAGCGCTCGGCTCGTGCCAGCGAACTCGGATGCCACTTGATGTCGTTGCGGGTTGCCTTGCCGGGGACGACTTCTCGCGGCTCGAGGATCGTCCCCGCGCCCACCGTGTCGTTGGACGCCTCGTCGATGAGGATGAACGCCCCGGTGTCCCGGTTGCTCGCGTAGGGATCCGCCGGCACCACCGACGACGTCCGCAGCGTGACGGTGCCGATGTCGTTGAGCGCGAGTTCGCCCGGCGCGACGTGCTCGATCAGGGTGTCCGGGTCGAGACGCCGCTCCAGGGACTGGACGGTGGCACGCACCGTGGCGGGGCCGTGTTTAAGCGCGACGCGGTCCCCGGCCCGCAGCGGAGAGTTCGACAGCCAGCACACGTGCGCGTCGATCTCCCGGGCGAGGACCGGCAGGTGCGCGCCCTGCGCACCGCTGACGATGATGTCGCCGCGTCCGATGTCGATGTCGTCGGTGATCTGGATTCCCACCGAGAGGGGGGCCACCGCAACGTCTCTCGACGGGTCGAGGGTGTCCAGCGCGGAAACGGTCGATCGACTGCCCGAGGGCAGCACGACGATCTCGTCACCGACGCGCAGGGTTCCGGAGGCGAGTCGGCCGGTGTACGTACGCCGGTCCGACCCGGCCCGATTCGACTCCCCAGGACGCGACACCCACTGGATCGGGAGGCGCAGTTCCTCGGTCACCGGCGCGGGCGCGTGCAGTTCGACGTCCTCGAGGTACTCCAGCAGGGTCGTGCCGGAGTACCACGGTGTGTTCGACGAGCGGTGCACGACGTTGTCACCGTGCTTGGCGGCCACCGGGATCGCCGGGATCTCCCCGATCCCGAGTTGCACGGCGAGTTCGGCGAGATCGGCGCGGATCTCGTCGAAACGATGCTCGGAGTAGTCGACGAGGTCGATCTTGTTGACTGCCGCGATCACGTGCGGCACGCCGACGAGTGTGGCGATCCGCGCGTGCCGCCGGGTCTGCCGCAGCAGACCGTGCCGGGCGTCGACGAGCAGGATGGCGACGTGCGCATTGGACGCCCCGGTGAACATGTTGCGGGTGTACCGCTCGTGGCCGGGAGTGTCGGCGAGGACGTAACTACGTGTGGGCGTGGAGAAGAAGCGGTAGGCCACGTCGATCGTGATGCCCTGTTCGCGTTCGGCGCGCAGGCCGTCGGAGAGGGCCGCGAGGTCGACGTCACCGTCACCGTCGGTGACCGCGGCGAGGTGATCGGTCGGCAGGCTGCCGGTGTCGTGCAGAATCCGGCCGATCAGCGTGGACTTCCCGTCGTCGACGCTGCCCGCGGTGGCGATGCGCAGGAATTGCCGTGCGGCCGTGCTGGTCTTGTCGTCACCGGGGACAACCGGCTGCGGAGAGGTGAGAGTCATCAGAAATACCCTTCGCGCTTGCGGTCTTCCATGGCGGCACTGGACGTGCGGTCGTCGGCACGGGTCTCGCCGCGCTCGGAGACGGTGGATTCGCTGATCTCCGCGATGATCTCGGAGATCGTGGTCGCCCTGGACCGGACGGCGCCGGTGATCGTCAGGTCGCCGACGGTGCGGTAGCGCACCCACTCGGTCCGCACCTCGTCGTCCTCGCGGGGCCGGGAATGCTCTGAGACCGAGAGCAGGATGCCGTCCCGGTCGAACACCTCCCGTTCGGCGGCGAAATAGATCGACGGGAGCTCGAGGTCCTCGAGCTCGATGTAGCGCCAGATGTCGGTCTCGGTCCAGTTCGAGAGCGGGAAGACGCGCACCGACTCCCCGCGACGGATCCGCCCGTTGTACAGCGACCACGGCTCGGGCCGCTGTGCGCGGGGATCCCACTGGCCGAACTCGTCGCGAAAGCTGAAGATGCGCTCTTTGGCGCGGGCACGCTCCTCGTCGCGGCGGGCACCGCCGAACGCGGCGTCGAACCCGCCCGCCTCGAGTGCGTCGAGCAGGGTGCGCGTCTGCAGCCGGTTCCGCGACCCCGACGGGTCGGTCGACTCGGCGATGCGTCCGGAATCGATGGACTCCTGGACCGAGGCGACGATGAGTTCGATGCCCTCGGGGTTCTCGGCGGTCGGCGCGACCCGACGGTCACGGAACTCGATCACCTCGTCGAAATTGTGTCCGGTGTCGACGTGCATGATCGGGAACGGCAGCGGTGCGGGCCGAAAAGCCTTCTCGGCCAGCCGGAGCAGGACGATGGAGTCCTTGCCGCCGGAGAACAGCAGCACCGGACGTTCCAGTTCGGCGACCACCTCGCGGATGATGTGCACCGCTTCGGCTTCCAGCACACGGATGGCGGTCACATGGTCGAAGCCACCGGGGTTGCCGGGCCCGTCCCGGCCGGTTGTCTGATCGAGCGAACTCTCGTCTACAGCGGTCACAGTGGATATCCGTTTCGTTCGGCGTCGTCTCGATAACGTCGGGCCCACTCCTTGGACCGCGAATTGGACTGAGGTTTCAGTGGCGGCGGGGGTGCCAGTTCCGGGTCCTGCCCGATCTTCTCCAGCACCCGCGCCGTCGCCTTCGCGGGATCGTGGACCAGGTCCCGGAACTCGATGTCGAGCGGTTCGATCCCCTCGGTGGCAAACCAGTTGCGCCACTGCCGTTCCTGGTCGATCAGGATGCCGGCGAGGTGCGCGATGCCACCTGCGTTATACACCGCGTCGTCGTGCTCGTCGGCGTCGGAGCCGTCATGACGCCACACGCGGGTCTGCACCGCGCGCCACATCGACACCGCCTGCGGCACAACGTCATCGCGATAGACGTGCACGTAGAGCGGGTCGGCTCCGTCGAACAGCCAGCGGACGGAATCGCGGAGCGCACCCGAGGCGATTCGGCTGCGCGAGACGAGCAGCGGCGTCTGGTTCCACATGAGCTTGCCACCCCACACACCGTTCGGGGTGCGTCCCGCGGCCCGGACGTCAGACCGCCAGGTCGACGAATCACGGGTGTCGACGACGCCCGGATCGACTGGATCGAGCAGATCGAGGATCGTGGGATCGGTGACGCCGGCGAACCACTCACGCGGCTGCGGCGCCTGGGAGGAGGCGGGAAAGTACTGGAAGAACTCCTCCGGACGACCCGCGACGCCGGTGGCGGCGAGCGATTCCACCAGCAGCGTGCTGCCACTGCGCTGGCTCGCGCACACCAGATAGTTTGCCGGTCCCGATGAGGACGTCACTGACATGAACGATGAGTCTAGCGAGCCGAAAAACCTCCGCAAGCTGGCCTTTTACGCGCACGGAGGTCGAAACCATTGACACTGCGACCGCGCTGTGCAGCACGCAGGCGCGCGGTGTCCGAGATGACGGTTTCGCGCCCCGCGCCCCTCAGCGCTCGCCCGACGTGATGTCGCCGGCCAGCTCTCGCCGAGCGCCCAGCGGACGCCGCGACGGCAACGCCTCTTCCTCCGCCGCGACCTGCGCCGCCTTGGTGTGGAATGCGTCCATGAAGGCCTGTGCGATGGCCGTTCCGGCCTCGTCGTCGGGCAGTTCGTCGCCGGTGCGGACCCGCCAGTCGGCCAGCGCTCGCGCAAGCTCGGAACGGACCTGGGCGTAGGACGGGTCGTCGGCGACATTGTTGCGTTCATGGGGATCGGAACGCAGGTCGTAGAGTTCGACCCGAGACCGATCCCGTTGTATTTCTTGCTGATCCAGCGATCGCGCGGACAAGCTGTCGGCTATGTCGAGCGGCAGCAGCAACGCCGGCCGGGCCGCGTAGTTCTCGATGTAGCTGAACTCCTTGGTGCGCACGGCCCGCATCGGGTCGAAGGCATCGTGGTAGGTCTTCTCGGTGAACACCTCGGTCCGGACGGCCGAGTCTGCCGCGCCCGCGAGGGCCGCGGCGTGCGAGTCACCGTCCACGGCGTCCGGGATGTCCAGACCCACCAACTCCAGCAGCGTCGGCGTGAGGTCCACCCCGGAGAACAGGTCGTCGTAGACCGCCGGGGCGATGCCGCGCCGCGTGGGCGGCCGCATGATCAGCGCGACCCCGGTGCCCTCGGCGTACAGCGTCGACTTCGCGCGCGGGAAGGCCAGGCCGTGGTCGGTGACGAACACGATCCAGGTGGAGTCGTCGAGGCCGAGTTCGGCCACGGTGTCGAGCAGCCGGCCGACGGCGGCGTCGGCCTTGGTGATCGATCCGTGCAGGCCCGCCAGATCGTCGCGTACGTCGTCGGTGTCCGGCAGGAAGCCGGGTACGGCGATCGTGCTGGTGTCGGCGGGTTTGTACTCGTCGGCCGGGTAGGGCCGATGCGTCTCGAAGAAGCCCGCGGTGAGGAAGAACGGGCGTCCGTCGTGGGCGTGACGCCGCAACCATTCCTGGGACTGGTCCACCACGTAGTCGCACCGCGAGTCCGACACGTCCACCGAGTCGAAGCCGAGCCGGCCGGGATCGGCGCTCTCGTGCTGCATGCCGAAGAGCGCCGAACGGTATCCCGCGCCGGCGAGGAGCTCCGGGAGGGTCTGCACGTCCGGGAAGTACTCGAACCCGTGGTGGGCGAGACCGACGAGCCCGTTGCCGTGGGGATAGCGTCCGGTGAACAGCGAGCCGCGGGCGGGCGAGCACAGGGGTGCCGTCGCGTGCGCGTCGGCGAATCGGATACCGGACGCCGCCAGGTCGTCGAGAACAGGGCTCTCGACGCCGTCCGCGCCATAACACCGCAGATGGCGACCGAGATCGTGCCAGTGCACCAGGATCACGTTGTCGCGGCGCGCGGCATCGGGGGAAGTGACCATGCACCCATGATGACGCAGACGACTCGCGTCCCGGTCCCCACCCGTCGGGGCTGCATCCGACAATCCGCCCACCGCACGGCCGGACGACATCGGATCAGCGTGCGCAAAAGTCACGCCGACGACCTCCCGTGACGTATGAGCCGCTCGCGCGCGGGCCGCCCACGCTCCACCTGACGCGGCGACCGCGGCCTCACGTCCGGAGCAGGCGGACGAGCACGCCGGCGGCGTGGGCTCGCGCGGCCCGGTCCGCCTCGTCGGCATCGCCGGCCTCCAGCGCCGCGACGATCCTGCGGTGTTCGGTCACGGCGTGCCGGCGGTTGTCCTCGTTCGACCACATGTCGGATCGGTACAGATGTGACTGGGTGTCGAGTTTGAGCAGGGCATCGCACAGCGGCGCATTGCCCGACAGCGACCGGACCGCGGTGTGGAAGTCGAGATCGAGTTGGGCGTCGCGGCGATGATCGGGACCGGTGTGGAGCAACCGCTCCTGCTCGCCGAAGCGCTCCCACAGGTCCGCCAGCTCGGCGCGGGTCACCCGGACCGTCGCCTGACGGGCGGCGAGTCCGTCGAGAACCTCACGGACCTCGAAGACGTGCCGCAACATCGTGTCGTCGAGCACCGCGACCTTCGCCCCGACGCGCGGGGTGTAGACGGCCAGTCCGTCCATGACGAGTTGCTGGACCGCCTCCCGGACCGGGCTGCGGGACACGTCCAGTCGGGCGGCCAGCCCCGGAACCGAGAGCGACGCACCCGGTTCGAGGGTGCCGTCGAAGATCTCGTCGCGTATGCGGCGCAGGACCGACTGCATCAGCAGGGCGCCGTCGTCTCCGTTTCCAGTCATGACCGTCTCAGCGTAGAAGGCCGGGGCCCAGAAGGCATGATCCCCGACGACCTCATCCCGCGGCCATCACGCGCTGCGCCTCACGCTCCGCGCCGGCGGGTGCGACGCCGCTCTTCATCCCGGCCAGCTTCGCGTTGATGTTCTCGGCGACGGTGATCGGCGGGTATCCGGGGTGATCGGTACGGGCGCACCCGGGCAGCGTCTCGATGACGGCATCGGCGTTGCCGTCGAAGAAGAAGGCCGCCGACCGACGACGGACGATCCGGCCGTCGACGACCGGCGGATCGACGCGGTGCACCGTCGAGCGCCAGCGGTCATTCGTCCACCGCGCCATGGCATCCCCGAGATTGACCAGCAACGCGCCGTCGGCGGGTGCCACGTCGTGCCACTGCCCGTCGTGATCGAGCACCTGGAGCCCGGGAACCCGATCGGCCCACAGCACGGTGAGGATCCCGAAGTCGGTGTGCGCGCCCATGCCGGTCAGTTCCCCGGCGAGCTCGATCTCCCCTTCGGGCAGGGTGTAGTTGTTGAGCTTGAGAGCGTCGATGGAGTGATCGGTCATCGTGTCGAAGTACCCGAGCGGCAGGCCGAGAGCATCGGTGAACGCGGTGAGCAGAACTCGGGAGAGCCCGCGCGCGGCCTCGAACCAGGTTTCCACGGCGGGGCGGAATCCCGGCGCCGCGTCCGGCCACGTGTTCGTCGGGTAGCTGGACTCCGGCAGGTCCAGGCCCGGGAAGCACGAACCCTCCGATCCGACGGTGAACGCCTCGTAGAAGTCGTTCATCTGGTTGGCCGCGGCCACCCCGAGGCTCATGCTCAGCGATTCGCTCTTCGGGGGACTGTAGCCACGGTTCTGACCGGGCCGGGCGTATCGCTTCTTCACCTCGAGCGGGAGCGCGTAGAACTCGTCGAGGGCAGCGGTCAGCGCGTCGATGACACCGGGAGCGATACCGTGGCCGACCACTTGGACGAAACCGACTCCGCTGCAGGCGTCGTCGAGGGCCCGCGCCACCGGGGCGCGTTCCGCAGGCGAGCCGAGTGGGTCGAGGTAGGGCGAGATGTCGATCGTGGGAACGGTGAACATGGGTCCTCCGGGTGGGTTCGGGACGACGGTGGAGTGGTGGGAGATGCCGGATGACTGTGGGACGTGCGGGGTGTCGTCAGCGGCGACGATTGACGGCGGCGTTCAGGATGCTAAACACACCGAAGACGAGGATGCCGAACACCGATGCCAGGACGATCGCCGCGATCAGGTCGTCGGACTGCAGACGAGCGCGATAGATGTCGAGCAGTGTGCCGATTCCCGGCTCGCCCTTGGCGAAGAACATGTCGCCGATGATGGCGCCGACCACGACGAGCCCGGAGGCGGTCCGGAAACCGGTCATCATCGACGGCAGCGCCGACGGGAACTCGAGCATCAGCAGGCGCTGCACCGGTGTCGCCTTGGACAACGTGAACAGTTCCTGCGAGGACTTGTCGACCGAGACCAGACCGAAGTGCGTGTTGGCGATGATCGGGAAGATGGCGATGATCACGCACACGATGGTGCGGGCGACCATCCCGTACCCGAACCACAGACCGATCAACGGGACGATCGCGAGCACCGGGATCACCTGTAGCACAACGGCCCAGGGGTAGATCGCGCGTTCGAGAAAGGACCCGCGGCTCATCAGGACCCCGATGGACACCCCGATGAGCGCGGCGAACACGAACCCGACCACACAGACCTTGGCCGTGACCCACAGCGCATCCAGCATGGGCCCCACGTGATCCGGGTCCAGCAGCGACTCGAACAGCACGGTGTGCGGGGGCGGGAGCAGGAAACGCCGTGCGGGACTGAGGATCAGATAGGTGACCGCGTACCAGGCGCCGATGCCGACGGCGAGCGACAGCACGGGAGGGGCCCCGTACCGCAGCACGGCCGCGATCCGGCGACGCGCGGCACCCTGCCGCGACGGTGTGGGCGGCTCTGCAGCGGGCTCCGACGGCGAGGCGGGTCCGTGTTCCGCGCCGGTGGCGGGACGGGATCGGGCAGCGGTGGTCATCGTGCACCTCGGAGCGTCTCGGAGATCTCGGCG
Source organism: Gordonia sp. KTR9 (assembly GCF_000143885.2). Classification (NCBI taxonomy): domain Bacteria; kingdom Bacillati; phylum Actinomycetota; class Actinomycetes; order Mycobacteriales; family Gordoniaceae; genus Gordonia; species Gordonia sp. KTR9. The sequence goes on along the minus strand of NC_018581.1, from coordinate 1,679,460 downwards.
ACGCGATCGGTGAAGCGGGCGTCGTAGCGCAGGTCGGGATGTCGGGGGTGGGCGAAGTCGATGCCGATGTCGGCGACGATCCGCCCGGGGCGCGCCGACATGACGACCACCCGGTTGGCGAGGAAGACCGCCTCCGACACCGAGTGCGTGATGAACATCGCGGTGAACCGTCGCTCGGCGTAGAGCCGCTGCAACTCCGATTGCATGTCGAGCCGGGTCATCTCGTCGAGCGCACCGAAAGGTTCGTCGAGAAGCAGCAATTCGGGTTCGGATGTCAGCGAGCGGGCAAGCGACGCGCGCATCTTCATGCCACCGGACAGCATGCGGGGCAACTGGGACTCGAATCCGGTCAGACCGACCGCGTCGATCGCCGCCTGCGCCCGGCGCCGGCGTTCACCACGCGGCAACCGGGCGATCTCGGCACAGAGCTCGACGTTGCCCCGCACGCTGCGCCAGGCCAGGAGGGTGGGTTCCTGGAAGATGAACCCGACCGATTCCGTGGCGAGCGCCACGCTCCCCTCCGTGGGCTGCTCGAGCCCCGCAACCATCCGGAGCAGGGTCGACTTGCCGCATCCCGACGGTCCGACGACGGCCACGAAGTCGCCGGCGCGCACGTCGAGGTCGACTCGGTCCAGCGCACGAGTCCCGGAGTCGAATCGCTTCGTCACCCCGGAGACGGAGGCGACGACATTCTTGGTGAGATGACGCGCATCCACGTCGTTCACCGTGTCGTAGAGTTTCATCCGGCCTTCCCGTTCCCCACTTGTCTACATGTAATCAGAGGCTGTTGTCTGCTCTATCATGATTGGTTACATGTATTGCGGAATGATGACCACGTGTAAACACTGGGTCACCAGGACCCCGGTTTCGACCTCGATGCAACGCTCTGTTGTGACCATAATTCCAGTTCATATAGGTTTTTGGTCGAAGTTGGGTTGCTGCGGCCGGCATCCGAGACCGGCTGGCGCAATTCGGATCAGACATTTAGCTTTCACATGTAGATCGCGAAAGTGTCGCGAATACCGGCATCAGTCCAGGAGATCCCATGACCCCTCACCCACCGTCCCGTATCCGCCACTCGCGTCTGGCCGCGGCCGCTGCGGCGGCGACGGTCTGCGCGGCCGTTCTCGCCGGATGCTCGAGCTCCGGGTCCGACGACACCGCGGCGTCGACCCTGCCGTCGGCGCCGGCCGAAACCACCCTCGCCGGGACCTGCCCCGACAACATCGTGATCCAGCTCCAGTGGCAACCGCAGTCCGACATGGCCGGGGTCATCGGACTTCTCGGCCCCGGGTACACCGTCGACACCGACAACAAGTCGGTCTCCGGGCCCCTCGCCTACGACGGCATGGACACCGGAGTGGACATCACGTTGCGCGCGGGCGGACCCGCGATCGGATTCCAGTCGGTCCCGTCGGCGATGTACTCCGACGACTCCATCCACCTCGGTCTCGTTCACGGAGATCAGATGATCTCGGCGGCCAAGGACCAACGCGTCGTCGGCGTGACGCCATTGCTGCAGTACAACCCCTCGATCATCATGTGGGACCCCGCATCTCACCCGGAGGTGAAGACGATCGCCGACATCGGCCGGTCCGACGCCAGCGTCGTGGTGTCGAAGGATCAGATCTTCCCGCAGTGGCTGGTGGCGAAAGGCCTGCTCAAGCAGAGCCAGCTCGACACCAGTTACGACGGCGCACCGGCGCGTTTCGTCGGCGACCCGTCCATCACCCAGCAGGGGTTCGCGAACTCCGAGCCCTACACCTACGAGAACGAGACCCCGTCGTGGAACAAGCCGGTGGGCTACGCCATGGTGAAGGACGCCGGATACGACGTGTACGCGTCGAACGTCTCGGTGCGCGCCGATGACGTCGCGGAGATGTCGCCATGCCTGGAGAAACTGGTCCCGATGATCCAGCAGACCGGCAAGAACTACGTGGCCGCGCCCGACGCCGTCAACGCCACCATCGTCGACTGGGTCTCCCAGGACGTCTCGTTCACGCCGTACACCGCCGGTGAGGCCGCGTACTCGGCCGGCCTGCTCAAGGACCGCGCGGTCATCGCCCCGGGCGCCGACGGCGTGTACGGCAGCTACGACATGGCCAAGGCGCAGAACGTGATCAACGACCTCGTGCCGATCCTGAACGCCGGCGGCGCCGACCTCCCGCCGTCGCTTCCCGCCGACCAGCTGTTCACGACCGAGTTCATCAGCGAGCAGATCCGCTGACCGACGTGACAGCATCATCCCTGACCACAGTGAGGACCACGATGACCGAGACCACCCCCATGCACGCACCATCCGACCTGGAGAACATGGCCGACATGGCCGAGCTCGATCGCGAACGCCGGATGGGCGGGCTGGGAACCGAGACCACCGCCCGCGAGATCCGACGCATCAGCCTCGCCGACCTGGACAGCCGCCGGGACGAGATCGCCGACCAACTCTGGTCGGCCGCAACCGACATCGGATTCTTCCAGGTCGTCGACCACGGCATCGACCTGGCCGCGGTGGACCACGCGTTCGACATGTCCGCCCGGTTCTTCGCACTCCCCCGCGAGGTCAAGGCGCAGTATCCGCTCAAGAAGGGACAGAACGCCGGCTGGGAGTATCGCACCCAGGTCCGCCCGTCGATCGGGACCCCGGACCAGAAAGAGTCCTATCAGTTCACCCGCCCCCGCATGGAGGGCCTGTGGCCGAGTGAGGACGAGCTGGCCGGGTTCCGCGCCACCATCGAAGATTTCGAGCACCGGTGCTGGTCGCTGGCGATGACACTGCTCAGCTGCTTCGCCGAGCGCCTCGGTCTCGAGCGGGACTTCTTCACCCGGGCGCACGACCCCTCGTCGGACACCTACCAGAGCACCCTGCGGCTGCTGCACTACTACGCCTTCCCCGACGAGCTGATCGACACCGAGAACAGCTGGCGCGCAGGCGCACACACCGATTTCGATGCCCTCACCCTGCTGTTCCAGCGGTCCGGCCAGGGAGGTCTCCAGGTGTTGCCGGGGGCGGAGGCCGAGGGCCAGGCCTGGACGTCGGTCGAACCGTCCGACGACGCCATCACCTGCAACATCGGCGACATGCTGATGCGCTGGTCCGACGACCGGCTGCCGTCGAACTTCCATCGGGTCCGGGCTCCGCGGCGGGGCGAGTACACGGGTCCGCGCTACACGCTCGCGTACTTCGCACAGGCGAACTCCGACGTGCTGATCGAGAGCGCCGGTGGCACCTATCCCCCGATCACCGCTGCCGACTATCTCGCCCAGCGCATCGCCGCGAACTTCGCGAAGTGATGGACGCACACTCCGCCGGGGCCGCCGATCCGTCGGCGGCCCCGGCCTTCTGCGACGTCACGGTGTACACCGCGGGTCGATGGCGGCCACACTGCGACATCCACGTCGCCGGCGGAATCGTCACATCGATCGACCCGACCACCCGTCCCGGCGGGGAGACCGGCGGATTCGTGATCCCCGGGTTCGTCAACACCCACACCCATCTCCAGCAGACCCTCATGCGCGGTGTCGCCGAATGCACGCCGCTGCTCGAATGGTTGCTGGCCGTCGGCGAGGAGTCGGTGGCGATCACACCCGAGCGTGCCTACCTCGCCGCGGTGTCGGCGTGCCTCGAGCTGCTGCGGTCGGGCACGACCACCGTCGTCGAACACATGTGGCCCCACCCGTCCGGCGAGGTCCATGACGCCGTCGTCCGGGCGTTGCGCGACACCGGAATCCGCGCAGTACTCGGTCGTGGGGTCGCGGACCGGGCCGACCCGACCCGCAAGTGGGGGTTCGAGCCCCGGCTCATGCAGCCGCTCGGCGACGTACTCGAGCACATCGATCACCTCCGGAACGAGGTGGCCGGGTCGCGGATCTCGATGGCCCTGGCGGTACCCAATCCGCGCTCGGTCACCGACGCCGGGATGCGGACGATCCGCGAGTTCGCCCAGGACCGCGGAATGCCGGTGTCCATCCACCTCCTCGAGACCGGCACCGACGAGCAGATGTGCCTGCAACACACCGGGTTCGGCGCCGTCGACCATCTCGACCGCAACGGCTTCCTGTGGAACCGGGTCCTCGCCGTCCACTGTGTCGAGCTCGACGACGCCGGCCAGCGCACCCTGGCCGCCCGGGACGTGGCCGTGTCGCACAACCCGTTGTCGAACATGCGTCTCGGTAGCGGGGTGGCCCCGGTACCGGCGATGCTGGACCGCGGGCTAGCCGTCGGCCTGGGTGTGGACGGTGCCGCCAGCAATGACACCCAGGACATGCTGGCGACGTTGCGCACCGCCGCGTATCTCCAACGCGCCGTCCATCGGCGCGCCGACCTGCTCGGCTTCGCCGAGATGCTCGACATCGCCTGCGGTGGAGCGAACTCCGCGCTCGGTCTGCCTGCGGTCGTCGGCGGGGTCACGGTCGGGGCACCCGCGGACCTCACGCTGGTGCGCTTCGACCGCGATTACGCCACCCTCCCCGTCCGCGACCCCGGCGCATCGCTGCTCACCACCGGGTCGCGGTCCATCGTCGACACGGTGATGGTCGGCGGCGAGGTCCTCGTCGAGGACGGCCGGAACACCCGGGTCGACGAGGCGGAGTTCACCAAACAGCTCGCCGCGCTGGACGTCTGAGGTAGGTCAGGCCGAGTTGTCGTCGAGGACAGCCGCCCACGCTTCGGGCGAGTCGAGACTCACGCCTTGCTCGACCGCGCGCTTCTCGGCCGCCCGGACGTCGGACATCAACGCAAGCGCCCGCTCCCGTGCCTGCGCCTCGACACTGTCGTCGCCCGCCGTGACCGTCACGGTGAGGATGTCCGCCGGGATCGTCTCGACGGGATACTGTGCGGCGGTGAGACGTTCGAGCACTTTCTGCAGGAGGGCCAGGGCGGGCTGAGTGGTCGCCACACCGTCGAGCACCGAGCCGCGTCGCTTCTCGGCCGCCTTGCGTTCCTCCCACTCCCGGATCTGCGTCTGCAGATCCGAGTGAGCCCCGGACAGCACCCCGGGGGTACGGCCGGAGACCTTCGCGGTGAAACTGCGAGCGACGTCGTCGATGTCGAACGGTGCGTCGGGATCGTCGGCGGCGATCCGCGCGTGGAACAGCACCTGCAACAGGAGGTCTCCGAGCTCTTCGCGGAGCTCGACCGGATCACCGGCCTCGATGGCGTCGAGGACCTCGTACACCTCTTCGAGCAGGTAACGGCGCAGCGAGTGGTGCGTCTGGGTGCTCTCCCACGGCCCGTTCCGGCGCAACGTGTCCATGAGCGCCACGGACTCCAGGAGCGCGGTTCCCGCGACGGCCTGCGCGGCGATCACCTCCTCACCGCGGTCCACACGCGCGCGCACGAGTGGATGGTCGGGATCGGTGCTGACGAGCACCGACTCGGATTCCTCGACCGTGTCGTCGAAGACGGGCTCGACCTGATCGAATTCCCAGAGCATCGCCGCGGGAACGTCCTCGGTGACTTTGACCGGCCCGGCGAGCACGCCGCGTGCGCGGATGGGGATCAGGTCGGGCCGTGCCGGGTCCAGCAGCACCACCGTCATTCGTCGTACGTCCTTTCGCTGCCCCCGCGCCTGTCTTTCGTTTCGATCAACCTATCCCGTGGGCTCGCCGACCGGCGGGAGCCCACCCGTAATCCGGCCATCCTGTTCCTGACAGCGCCCCGCCGAAACCACCCGTGGAAACCACCCTCAGGAGCGACATCGCCGACCTATCGTCATCCGCCCGGCCCTGTTGGGTGCTTCTCAGACGCTCTCACCGACCGGCTCCGGCCTGAGTTGGGTGAGGAACGTCGTGACGAACTCGATCAGCTCGTCGTCGCGCAGACGCGCCGACCCGACGCCCCCGGTGCGCGGGATCGGCAGCGTGACCACCGATGTGGTGGCCCGGTAGGTTGCCGAGGAGTACAGCCGGCGCAGACGGACCTGCTCGCTGTCGAGGAGTGACAGCGGCGAGATCTTCAGACCCTGACCGGCCAGGCCGATCTCGCTGATCCCACGCTCCCGGCACCGCAACCGCAACCGGGCGATGGACGCGAGGCGCGTGGTCTCCACCGGTGGCGGACCGTACCGGTCGTTGAGTTCGACGAGGACCGAATCGACCGCGGCGTCGTCGGTCGCCGACGCGAGCTTGCGGTACGCCTCGAGGCGCAGGCGATCGGAGTCGACGTACTCGACCGGGATGTGTGCGTCGACGGGAAGATCGATGCGTACCTCACCCGTCTCCCGCGATTCGACCGGTTTCCCGTCCGCGGCAGCGCGATACGCCTCCACCGCCTCGCCGACCAGACGGACGTAGAGATCGAACCCCACGCCCGCGACATGCCCGGACTGTTCGGCGCCCAGCACGTTTCCGGCGCCGCGCAGCTCGAGATCCTTCAGCGCCACCGCCATTCCCGCGCCGAGCTCGTTGTTCTGCGCGATCGTCGCGAGCCGGTCGTAGGCGGTCTCGGTCAGCGGTCGGTCGGGGCTGTAGAGCAGATAGGCGTATCCGCGCTCGCGACTGCGGCCGACGCGTCCACGCAGCTGGTGCAGTTGCGAGAGGCCGAGGTTCTCGGCGCGGTCCACGATCAGGGTGTTGGCGTTCGAGATGTCCAGGCCCGTCTCGATGATCGTCGTACAGACCAGCACGTCGTATTCGCGATTCCAGAACCCCGACACCGTGCGCTCGAGCTGGTCCTCGTTCATCTGACCGTGCGCGACCACGACTCTCGCCTCCGGGACCATTGCGGCGATGTCCCTGGCCGTCTTGTCGATGGTCGAGACCCGGTTGTGCACATAGAACACCTGACCGTCGCGCAGCAGTTCGCGGCGGATGGCGGCCGCGACCTGTTTCGGCGCATAGGCGCCGACGTAGGTCAGGACCGGATGCCGTTCCTCGGGCGGGGTGAGGATCGTCGACATCTCCCGGATGCCGGCCATCGACATCTCGAGTGTGCGCGGGATCGGGGTCGCCGACATCGTGAGCACGTCGACGTGGGTGCGCAGCGACTTGATGTGTTCCTTGTGCTCGACACCGAACCGCTGCTCCTCGTCGACGATGACCAGTCCGAGGTCCTTCCAGACGATCCCGGTCTGCAGCAGACGGTGGGTGCCGATGACGACGTCGACCTCGCCCTTCGACATCGCCTGGGTGATCTCGCGGGATTCCTTGGGGTCGGTGAACCGCGACAGGCCGCGCACCCGCACCGGGAAACCACTCATCCGCTCGGTGAAGGTCTGCAGATGTTGTTGCGCGAGAATCGTCGTCGGGACGAGGACGGCGACCTGCTTGCCGTCCTGCACGGCCTTGAACGCGGCGCGGACCGCGATCTCGGTCTTGCCGTAGCCGACGTCGCCGACGACGACGCGGTCCATCGGAACGGGACGCTCCATGTCGGCCTTGACCTCGGCGATCACCGTGAGCTGGTCGACGGTCTCGGTGAAGTCGAAGGCGTCCTCCATCTCCTGCTGCCACGGCGTGTCGGGCCCGAAGGCGTGTCCCGGCGCGGCGTGACGGGCGGCATAGAGTTGGACGAGTTCGCCGGCGATCTCGCGAACGGCCTTGCGCGCCTTGCGCTTGGTGTTCTGCCAGTCCGAGCCGCCGAGTTTCGACAGCGACGGCTGCTCGCCGCCGACATAGCGCGAGAGCTGGTCGAGTGCGTCCATCGGGACGTACAACCGATCGGCCGGCTGACCGCGCTTGCTCGAGGCGTACTCCAGCACGAGGTACTCGCGCCGGGCACCGGAGACGGTCCGTTCGATCATCTCGACGAACTTCCCGATGCCGTGCTGGTCGTGCACGACCAGGTCACCCGCGGTCAGCGCCAGCGGATCGACCTGGTTGCGCCGCTTGGCCGGCAGTCGGCGACCGTCCCGGACGTTGGCGACCCGGGAGCCGGTGAGGTCGGCCTCGGCCACGACCACGAGTCCTGCATCGGGACAGACGATCCCGGCGCGCAGCGGCGCGCAGAACACGGTGACCTCGCCGGCCTGCGGACGGTGCCCGGGTTCGGCGATCACATGCGGCACCTCGGCGTCGGACAGGCGCTCACCGACGCGTTGCGCGGTACCCTTGCCCGCCACCACGATCGCCGCCGGCTTGCCGTCGGCGACGTGCGCGCGCAACTGCGCGAACATCGCGGCGATCTCACGGTCGTCGCCCCGAGGCGCGGGACCGGGAGCCAGATCGAGTTCGAGTTCGTCACCGCTGCCGGTCGAGAGTGGACTCAGCGTCCACCAGGGACACCCGGCGTCGAGCGTCGTCGTCAGCACCTCGTCCAACGGCCTGTACGCGCTGGCCTGCAGATCGATGCCGAGGCTCGCCGAGGACCGTCCGTCGATCGGCGCTCCCGCACCCATGGCGGCGGCGGTCCACGATGCCTCGAGGAACTCCGCACCCGTCTTCGACAGGTCCGACGCCCGTGTCCGCACCTTCTCCGGGTCGAGGACGAGGACCCGGGTGCCGTCCGGGATCACCTCGGTCAGCAACTGCATGTCGCCGTCGACGAGCGCGGGGATCAGCGCCTCCATCCCCTCGACCGGGATGCCCTCGGCCAGTTTGCCGAGCATCTCGGCGAGGGTCGGGTCGTCGGCGTTGCTCGCCGCCAGGTCGCCGGCGCGTGCACGGACCTTGTCGGTCAGCAGGAGTTCGCGGCCCGGGTGGATCCGCACCTCAGTGGTCTCGACCTCGGGCTGGCTGCGCTGGTCGGCGACCGAGAAGGCACGCATCTCGGTGATCTCGTCGCCCCAGAACTCCACTCGCACAGGATGGTCGGCGGTGGTCGGGAACACGTCGAGAATGCCGCCGCGCACCGCGAACTCGCCGCGGCGGCCGACCATGTCGACGCGCTCATAGGCCATCTCGACGAGTTGGGACAGCAGAGCGTCGAAGTCGACCTCGATGCCTTCGCGCAGGGTCACGGTCGCGACGTCGCCGAGTCCGGGGGCCATCGGCTGGACGAGCGAGCGAACGGTGGTCACGACGACCCGCAACGGAGTGTCACCGGGGTTGGCGAGCCGGTGCAGTACGGCGAGTCGCTGGCCCACGGTGTCCGCGCTCGGCGAGAGCCGCTCATGCGGCAGCGTCTCCCACGACGGGAACTGAGCGACGGCGTCGGCGTCGTCGAGGAGCTCGGCGAGTTCGGCGGTCAGATCGTCGGCCTCCCGGCCGTTGGCCGACACGACGAGGAGCGGGGCATCGGCGCCGGCCACCAGGCACGAGACGAGGAAGGGCCGCGCTGCATCGGGCGCGGTGATGTCCAGCCGGCGCTCGTTCCGGTGCGCGTGCACCTCGCGGAAGGACTTGTCCGCACACGCGAGCGCGGCCAGACCGGACAGAGCAGACGGCGTCGACACTCCGTCGATTCTATGGGGCGACGATCCGCCCGTCCCCGCCCGGGCAGCGCGAGTTCCCGCCGCCGGGGCAGCTGTCCTAACCTCGTCGGCATGAGCGAGCGCGCATCCGAGGCACCGTCGACCCCGATCCGGGTGACCGACGCGACGATCGACGACTGCGCGGCCGTCGCGGACATCTACGCCCACTACGTGCAGAACACCGTCGCGACCTTCGACTATCTGGTCCCGTCCCTGTCGCAATGGCACGCCAAGCACGCCGCGATCACGGCCGCGGGCCGGCCGTTCGTGGTGGCCCGCGCCGTCGACGACGGTGTCGAGCGGGTCGTCGGCTACGCCTACCTCGGGACGTTCCGGACGATGCCGGCCTACGACCTGTCGACCGAGGACTCGATCTACGTCCGGCCCGGTCAGGCCGGGCGCGGGATCGGTACGGCTCTGATGTCGGCGCTGCTCGATCGCGCGAATCCGGACAACGTCCGCCACATCGTCGCGGTGATCGCCGCGACGGGCGGTGAGGGATCGATCGCATTGCACCGTCGGTTCGGGTTCGACGAGGTGGGTCGCCTGCGCGCCATCGGACACAAGGCCGACCAGTGGATCGATTGTGTCTACATGCAGAAGGATCTCTGGACGCGCGACGACGCTCCCTGCTGACGCCCCGCTTGCGGAGGCGTCGGCGTCACCGTTCCAGCCCCGCGGCCTCGGCGGCCGCGTCGGCAAGACCGACACCGGTGCCCTCGTAGATGTGGAACGCCACGTCCGCGCCGCGCTGGAGCAGTTCGTCGCGCTCGTCGTCGTACTGCGCGACGACCGCCACGGTCCCGGTGACGCCGAGCTCCTCGATCCGTTCGAGCGCCACCAGGTTGGAGCCGTGGAAGGGCATCGCCAGGACGAGCAGTTCGAGCTCGTGGACGCCGACCGCGCGGTCCCAGAAGTCGGCCTCGGTGGCGTCGGCGTCGAGGATCCGGACGCCGCGTGCGGCCAGTTCGCCCGCCTTGAGCGGATCGTTCTCCACGCCGATCACCGGAAGGCCGTATTCGTCGACCAACCGCTCGTACACCGAGTGCCCGACGCGGCCCATGCCGAGGACCAGTACGCGCGCCGGCGCCAGCACGATCGGGGCGTCGTCGGGGTGGGCCCGGGCCGCGGCCGTGGTCGGGACGAACGCCGACAACCGGGTCACCAGGCCGGTGCCGCGGCGATTGACCAGGGTGGAGAACACGAAGCTCCCCGCCACCGCCACCGACGTCACCACGAGCCAGTCCTCGCCGATCATCCCCACTCCCACACCGGTCGCGATCACGATCAGCCCGAACTCCGAGAAGTTGGCCAGCGCGAGTCCGGTCAGGATCGACGTCCGGCGACGCAGGCCGAACAGGGACAGGACCAGCGTGTACACCGCACCCTCGAACGGCAGGAGGACGATCAGCAGCAGACCGAGCAGAACCGTTTCGGTCGTGGGGGTGACGTGCAGCCCGATCGACACGAAGAAGCCGACGAGGAGCAGCTCACGCAGACCGAACAACGTGCGCGACAACTCCCCCGCGCGCGGATGGGAAGCGAGCAGGACGCCGATGACCATCGCGCCGAAATCGCCCTTCATGCCGACGGATTCGAAGAGCCAGTACCCGGGTACGAGGGCCATCACGATTCCGAACAGCGTCTGCAACTCGCCGTGGCCGAGGGTGTTCCACAGGCGGCGGACGAGCCACGCGCCGGGGATCAGCAACACGAGGGCAAGCGCCCACGGGCTCGGCGGTTCGCCCTGCATCGCGGTCAGGTAGGCGACGGCGACGATGTCCTGGAGGACGAGGACGCCGATCGCTATGCGGCCGTAGAGCGAGTGGGATTCCGAACGCTCGTCGAGGACCTGGACCACGAACACGGTGCTGGAGAACGACAGCGCAAAGCCCAACAGCGCCAATGTCTCCCAGCCCTCGCCGGTGAGCATCGGCACGCCGAGGGCGGCCAGGAGGCCGAGGAATCCGGTGGTCAGCCCGAGGATGACCAGGAGGTTCACCGCCGTGGTGACGACAACCTCGCGCCGGAGCAGCATCCGTACGTCGAGTTTGAGGCCGATGGTGAACAACAGGATCGTCACGCCCAGCTCGGCGATCGTGTCGATGATCGGCAGCTCGTCGATTCCCGGTGCGTGCAAGATGAATCCGGCGGCGAGGTAGCCGACGAGGGTCGGCAGGCGCGCCGCGCGAGCGAGGTACCCGCATCCGAAGATGACGACCAGGTAGATGCCGACGGTCTCCATGTCCGAGGCGCCTCAGCCGAAAACTGTGTTCGGCCGGTCAGCGCCGCTCGGGGTCGACATCGGTGGATCCTTCCGGCCGGGGACGCAGAGTGAATCAACCATAGACGCGGACCCGTTGCCCCGCCGTGCAGGTCGGGGCGGGTCGACACCGCTACCGCGGACCCGCGAGACGAGACCCGGGTCAGGCGTCGTCGGCGCTCGTCCGCCTCCGGGACTCCACATAGTCGGGTCCGACGAGCGCGGGGTCGGGGTCGAGCCGGGTGAGCCCGTTCCAGCAGAGGTTGACGAGGTGAGCCGCCACGACCTCTTTCGACGGCTCGCGCACGTCGAGCCACCACTGCGCGGTGACCGACACCATCCCGACGAGCGCCTGCGCATACAGCGGGGCGAGCGTGGGATCGAAACCCCGTCGTTCGAAATCGCCGGCGAGGATGTGCTCGACCTGACTGATGGCGTCGTTGAGGAGACTCGAGTAGGTGGCCGTCTCGCCCGTGGCGGCGGTGCTGTCCCCGCGTACGAGGATGCGGAATCCGTCCGTGCGCTCCTCCATGTACGTCAGCAGCGCGAGGGCGACCTGCTGGATGCGGTAGAGCGACCGGTTCTTCGACAGCGACGAGGTCACCATCTCCAGGAGGGTCTCCATCTCGCGGTCGACGACGACCGCGTACAAACCTTCCTTGCCACCGAAATGCTCATAGACGATCGGCTTCGAGACGCCTGCGCGCTGGGCGATCTCCTCGATCGACGTGCCCTCGAAACCGCGCTCGGCGAACAGCCCGCGCGCGACCTCGATGAGCTGCAACCGGCGCTGGGCACCGGTCATCCGTGCTCGAGGTGCGCGCTGCACCTCGGCCGAACCTTCCGACGGACGCCCGATAGCCATGGCCCCAGCGTAGGGCGCGACGCCGCGGATTCCGAACGGTCCGGCTTAGTGGTGTCAGTACAGGCTCGACCAGTACGACCAGAACCGCACCGCGATCAGCACGATCACGAGGCCGACGGCCGCGACGAGAATCGGGGCGTGGTTGCGCGCGAGGACCAACGCGACGCGTGAACGCGAGGTGAGACCACTCGCGTGCGCGTTGCGCACCGTGACGAAGACGAAGATCGGCAGCGTCACCGCCCATACGACCATGCAGTACGGGCAGAGCGCCCCGATCGAGTACAGGCTCGAGTAGATCAGCCAGGAGATGAACACCATCGCCGCGGTCACCCCGACCTGGAGTCCGGCCCAGTACCACCCGGCGAGGCGGGCCCCGGCGAGCAGGGCCACACCGGTGGTGACGGCGATCGCGAAGCCCGCGATACCGAGCAGCGGGTTGGGGAAACCGAAGAGTGCGGCCTGGGGCTCGGCCATCACCGACCCGCAGCTCAGCACGGGATTGAAGTTGCAGGACGGCACGTAGTCGGGGTCTGCGGCCAGTTCGAACCGTTCGACGGTCAGCACGAAAGACGCGACGAAACCGATCGATCCGCCGACGCTCAGCAACCAGGCGACGATCCGCGTCCAGGAACGCACGGCCGCGGCCAGCAGGAGCCGGTCGTCGTCGGCATCGACCTTTGCGGTGGTCAGCGCACTCTCACTCACTTTTCCAGCATGACACCGCACGGCGGGGAGATCGACCCACGCCGCGTCGAAGTCACACTGGATCGGTCCAAATGTCGGCAGTATTGCCCGTCCGTGCGTAATGTCTTTCGAGACACCGGGGGGCTCGGCTGCCCCGGGGATGGGACAGCAACAGTGCAATTGTGGGACTATCTCAGTGAGAACGCACGATCCCTCACCTTCCTGACGTATCAGCATGCGTCGCTGTCGTTCCAGACAGTGCTCGTGGGTACGGCCGTGGCCATCGTCGTCGCCGCCGTCGTCTACCGGCTTCCGCTGGCGAGTGCGCTCACGCTGACGTCGAGCCGTGTGGCGCTGACCATTCCGTCGCTCGCCCTGCTCGCATTGCTGATCGTGCCCTTCGGACTCGGTGTGACGCCGTCGTTTCTGATGCTCGCCTTCTTCGCCACGCTGCCGGTCATCGGCAACGCGGTGGTCGGTTTGAGATCCGTGCCGCCGTCCGTGGTCGAATCCGCCCGCGGCATCGGCCTTTCGCGATGGCGGATCCTGCTCACGGTCGAGTTGCCGATCGCCTGGCCGGTGATCCTGACCGGCATCCGCGTGTCGACCCAGATGATCGTCGGTGTCGCGGCGATCGTCGCCTACGTTCTCGGACCCGGCCTGGGATCCCTGATCTTCAACGGACTTTCCCGCCTGGGTGGTGCCAATGCACTCGAAATGGCGCTCGCCGGAACGATCCTGATCGTGATCATCGCCCTCATCTTCGACGCTCTCCTGGTTCTGCTCGGCCGCCTCACCATCTCCAAGGGACTCTCATGACCGACACCGCCACCTCCTCCGCGCCGAACGGCAACAACCGCAACGTCACCGGCGAGTCCATCCGGCTCGACGGTGTGGCCAAGCGTTACCGGGGAAGCACCACACCGGCCGTCGCGCGCCTCGACCTGGAGATCGACGCCGGCGACATCGTCGCCTTCGTCGGCCCGTCGGGATGCGGCAAGACGACGACGCTGAAGATGATCAACCGCCTCATCGAACCCACCGAGGGGCGCATCTACATCGGCGGACGCGACGTCACCGCGGAGAACCCGGACAAACTGCGCCAGTCGATCGGCTACGTCATCCAGTCCGGCGGGTTGTTCCCGCACTGGTCGGTGAGCAAGAACATCGGCGCCATCCCGCGAATCCTCAACTGGGACAAGAAGCGGATCGCCGAACGCACCGAATACCTGCTCGACCTCGTCGGACTCGATGCCGCGACCTTCGCCGACCGGCTCCCCAAGGACATGTCCGGTGGTCAGCAGCAGCGCGTCGGCGTCGCACGCGCGCTCGCCGCCGATCCCCCGGTGCTGCTGATGGACGAGCCGTTCGGCGCCGTGGATCCGATCACCCGAGCCCGCCTGCAGGACAAGCTGATCGCGATCCAACACGAGCTGGCCAAGACCATCGTCATCGTCACCCACGACTTCGAGGAAGCGACCAAACTCGGCGACAAGGTGCTGATCCTCTCCGAGGGCGGGCGCATCGAGCAGTTCGCGCCCCCGGAGGAGATCCTGGCCAACCCGGCGAGTCCCTTCGTCGAGGAGTTCGTGGGTTCGGGTGCGACACTCGCCCACCTGACGCTCACCCGCGTCCGCGACGTCGACATCAGAGAGGTGGTCACCGCCCGCGTCGGTGAACCGTCCGGCGCCGTGGTCGCCCGCGCGAAAGCGGCCGGCGAGGACTGGGTCGCCGTGGTCGATCAGCACGGCCGCCCCCGCGCCTGGCCGTCGGTCGAGGAGATCCGCGCCAAGCCGGAGGTCTCGGACTACCTCGATCCCCGGCTCCCCGTCGTCGCGCAGTCCTCGACGCTGAACGACGCCCTCGACTCGATGCTCGCGACCAGCCAGGGTGGCGTTCTCGTCACCGACGGTCGGGGCGCCGTCGTCGGCGCGCTGAACATCGCGTCGGTGATGGAGGCAATCCGTGGGCAGCTCGCCACCGTGCGAGATGTCGATGCCGAGGTCGGTTACCTCGACCACGCCGATGGGTCGGCTCCCGTCGAGACCCCGGTCGTGGCGGCCGACGACGACTCCGGCACCGAGCACGTCGCCGGAGGCGTCACTCCCGAGACGAGCGTCGAGCGGTGACCGGCTTCATCGCCGAAGAGGCACGGATCACCGAGACCGCGAAACCGCCTGCACCAGAATCGGTTCCGAGTGGCTTACGGCGGCGACTCGCCCGCATTCCCATCGATGTGTGGTTCGAGCCGCTGGTGATCGTGGTCGTCGGCGTCGGTTTCGTGATCTGGTACGCGAACACCACTTTCACCAGCACGGAGAGCGCGGCGATGTCGTGGCCGGCTCTGCGTGCCACCATCCTCGACCACATCCAGCTGACGCTGGTCGCCACGATCATCGTCGTCGTGATCGCGATTCCGCTCGGCATCGCGCTCACCCGTCCCGCCCTGCGCTGGCTGAACCCGATCGCGGTCAACATCGCCAACATCGGACAAGCGGCCCCCGCGATCGGACTCCTGGTGTTGTTCACCTTCTGGCTCGGCACCGGTTTCACCACCGCCGTCGTCGGCCTGGTCGTCTACGCGGTGCTTCCGATCCTGCAGAACACGATCGTCGGGTTGCGGCAGGTCGACCAGCGGACGGTCGAGGCCTCGCGAGGCATCGGCCTGTCGGCGGTGCGCACCCTCGTCCAGGTCGAACTCCCCCTGGCCGTGCCGGTCATCCTCAACGGTGTCCGGACCGCACTGGTCATCCTGGTCGGCACCGCCACCCTGAGCACGTTCATCGGGGCGACCAGCCTCGGCACGCTCATCACCACGGGGATCACCCTGTTCCTGCCGAAGCTGCTCGTGTCCGGTGCGATCCTCGTCGCGCTGCTCGCCATGACGATCGACTGGCTCGGACGCCTCGTCGAACTCGCCGCGACTCCTCGGGGGATCGCATGATGACCCGCCTCCATCCGGTCCGCGCCCGTCGCGTCGCAACGGTCCTGGCGGCGTCGGCCGCCGTCCTGATGATGCTGTCGGCGTGCGGCTTGGTCAGTTCGTCCGGAACCTTCCGTCCCGCTTCCCTTCCCGGCGGCGAACGCCCGCTCGAGGGAACCTCCATCGCGGTGACGTCCAAGAACTTCACCGAGCAGGTACTGCTCGGGAAGATCACCGCCACGTACCTGGCGGCCGCCGGCGCCGACGTCGACGATCTCACCAACGCGCCGGGCTCGATGTCGTCCCGGCAGGCAGTTCTCAACGGCGACGCCGACATCGTGTGGGAGTACACCGGGACCGCCTGGCAGACCTACCTGGGCGAGACCGAGACGATCTCGGACCCGCAGCAACTCTACGAACGCGTCCGCGACGCCGAACGCGCGAACGGGGTCGAGTGGCTCCCGCCGGCGTCGTTCAACAACACCTACGCGTTCGCCGCGTCGTCACCGACCGCCGAGCGGCTGAACGTCAAGACGATGTCCGACATCGCCAAGCTCCCCGAGTCCGAGCGGACCTTCTGCATCAACGACGAGTTCTACTCGCGCGCCGACGGATTCATCCCGATGTTGAAGGCCTACGACATTCCGCTCGACCAGCCCGGCGGGGTGCCCTCGAGCAACGTGACCATGATGGATTCCGGCGTGGTCTACACCTCCACCGCGCGTAGCGAACCGTGCAATTTCGGCATGGTCTACTCGACGGACGGTCGCATCAAGAACCTGGATCTCGTCGTCCTCGAAGACGATCGGAAGTTCTTCCTGCCCTACAGCGGATGCGTCGTGGTCAACACCGGCCTCAACGATTCCAATCCGGAGATCGCCGAACTCATGGCACCTGTGTCGGCCAAACTCACCGACCCGCTGATGCAGGAACTGAACGGGCTCATCGACATCGACGGCGCCGATCCCTCCGACGTCGCCTACGACTGGCTGAAGGACGAGGGCTTCATCGTCCCGGTGGACTGACGACCCGTCGACTGTGCGTCGAATCCCGTCGACTGGTTGAATCCGCCACGGATTTCGACGCACGGTCGACGAATATCGACGCACGGTCGACGGGATTCGACACACGGTCGACGGATTTCGACGCACAGTCAACGAGATTGGGCCGAATTCGGTGCGAACACCGTCATCCAGTGCGGGTGCAGCCGGTAGTAGACGACCTCGGCGTCCCAGTCGAAGGCGTCGTCGCCGTAGATCGTCTTGAAGTGCGCCACCAACTCGGGCCAGTCATCTGCGCGAGGACCGTCCAGCGGATTCAGGATCTCGACGGTCCCGTGGGTGAACACCCCCAGTTCCTCACCCTGGATGTGCGCGACGCTCGCGGCGGGACGGGCGGCGAGATGTCGGGCCTTCGCGGCGGCACGCGCCGTGCCGAAGACCCACTTCCCATGGAGGAAATGTCCGTCGACGGCACTGATTCTCGGTTCACCCGACGCCGTCACGGTCGAGAGCGCGAGGACACGCATCCCGGTCAGGATGTCGACGAGTTGTGCTGCGCCGACGGTGTTGTCACTGCTGATGATGGAACGCAGATGGTCCGTCGAGCGGGACAGGGAGGCGTCGAGAAGGGTCTGGAGTTCGCGGAGTTCATCCGGGGTCTCGTGCATGGTGGGCGTTCCTCGTGGGCTGTTCGCCGGCGACGACGGTCGTCGCCGAGGAACCCCATGGTGCCATCGGAAACCACCTACGAGGGCTGTCCGCGACCGACCGTTCTTGCTGTCTCGAGCGGCAATCCCAGGGGCGGCGCCTCGGGATGCAGGGCAGCGCCCGCGGCGAGAAGGTCCACGTCGACGCGACACCGTAAGGCGGCGAACAGCGTACCCAACGACGACCGCGCACCCGTGCGCCGTCCGAAACCCGCTGCATCGAAGCCGGTCACGTCAGTGTCCTCCCAATCCCCATGCAGTGGCGAGTAATTCATGCGACGCCAGCCGATGGTCGAAGTCGTGGGTGACGCTGGTGACCAGCAACTCGTCGGCACCGGTCACCCGGGCGAGCGTCCGCAGCCCGTCGACGACGGACTCGGGATCGCCCACGAACTGGGTGCGCACCCGATCGTCGACGAGAGGGCGCGCATCGTCGTCGAGGGAATCCGCTGTATCCGGGTCGGGATACGGTTGCGCGCCCGCCCCGCTGCGGATGCCGTGAACCCAGTGCCCGTATGTGGACGCGCGGTGACGTGCGGTCGGTTTGTCCTCGGCGACAACGACATCCGCGGAGACGATCACATACGGCTCGGCCAGGACCGGCGACGGCCGGAACGCACTGTGATACGCCTCGACGGCCTCGAGAACCGTGCTCGGGCTGACGTGATAGTTCGCGACGAACGGCAGCCCCCGCGCACCCGCTGTCTGCGCGCTCTGGCCCTTGCTGCTCCCGAAGATCCAGACCGCCACGTCCGCGCCGCGCCCGGGCACCGCGGTCAGCTCGACGCCGTGGTGCTCGAAGTCGCCGGCCAGGAGCGCGAGGACGTCGCCGACGGCGTCGTCGAAGTCCGGCGGTGACGCACCGTCGAACTGCGACGCCTCGAACGCGGCGACGACCCGCGGTGCGTTCAGGATCGACTCGACGGGGAACGGCGTCGGGATGAGCAGGCCGTCGACTATCTCGTCCGGCTGCCGCGGTGCGGATTGCCGGTCGGTGCTGGTCAATTCGGTGCGGCGCTGAGCGGAACGCCCGAGCCCCAAGTCCAGCCGGCCGGGATACAGCGCGTCGATCGTCCCGAACGCCTCCACGATCGACACGGGGGTGTGCAGGCCGCTCTGCACCGCCGCCGACCCCACGCGGATCGACTCGGTCGCGGCGGCGATCAGCCCGATGAGTGTTGTCGTCGACGAACTGGCCACCGCGACGAAGTGGTGCTCGGCGAGCCAGAACCGTCGGTAGCCCAGGCGTTCGGCGTGCTGGGCCAGCACGACGCTGCGGCGCACCGCTGTCGCGGCGTCACTCCCCTCGGTGACCGGGGCGAGATCCAGCACCGACAGCGGTATCGGTTCTCTTCCCGTCACACCGCTCTCCGACCGACTCGAGTCCTGCGCCGAACACACCTCATCCTGACCACCGAAACGTGGCCGCCGGTTTATCGGAAGGGTTTGGCCCACCGCGATCCGATGACCGACGCCCGGAATCCACGGTCTCTCCGCCACCGTTCGATCCAGGGACATGTATCGACGACACGACTGAGGGAGGACTCCATGGCCGAGCACGTGCACGTCGCCGTGGCGCTGGACGGAGCCGGGTCGCACCCGGGCGCGTGGCGGGCACCCGGAGCCCAGGCGCACACCCTGACCACGGCGGCGCACTGGCAGGAACGGCTCGCGGAGGCAGAAGCCGGGCTGCTCGACTTCGTCACCCTCGCGGATTCGTTCGCCCTGCACCGCGGGCATCCACGCACCGACCGGGCGACCGCGGGACTCGACTCGGTACTGCTCGCCTCCCGTCTTGCGCCGACGACCCGGTCGATCGGGCTGATCCCGACGGCGACCGCCACCCACACCGAGCCGTTCCACGTCTCCAAGGCGATCGCGACCCTCGACTACGTGAGCAACGGACGTGCCGGAGTCGTCCTGCGCACCACCGCGGATCCGGACGAAGCGGCGTTGTTCGGCCGGCGACGGTTTCCCGACGATCCCGCGGTGCTCGCCGACCTCGCGTCCGAGGCCCTCGACTTCGCCACCGTGATCGGACTGCTCTGGGACTCGTGGGAGGACGACGCCGAGATCCGCGACGTCGCGACCGGTCGGTTCGTCGACCGGGACAAGCTGCACTACATCGACTTCGCCGGAGACCATTTCTCGGTCCGGGGTCCCGCCATCACGCCACGACCACCCCAGGGCCGGCCGGTCATCGCGGCGACCGGCGCACATCCCACCGACCTGCGGGTGATCGGCCGGGGCGCCGACCTCGGGTTCATCAACCCCCGCGAGGTCGACGACGCAGTGCGCGCGGTGGACGCCGTGGGCACCGCCCACTCCGACGCCGGTCGCGGGATCGCCGACCCCGCACTCCTGTTCGTCGATCTGTTCGCCGTGCTCGCCGCGTCGGAGTCGGCGGCGAGAGCACGCCGGGCGCAACTCGACGAGTGGGCGGGTGAACCGTTCACTCCCGACAGCGCGGCCTTCGTCGGCACCCCGGCCGGGCTCGCCGACGAGATCGAACGCTGGACAGCCGTCGACGGGGTGAGCGGGGTGCGGTTGCACCCGGCCGCCGTGCCCGAGGACCTACACGTGATCACGCGGGAGGTCGTGCCGGAGCTGCAGCGTCGCAACCGATTCCATGACTCCTACACCGCGCCGACGTTGCGGGGCCATCTTGGTCTGGCGCGGCCGTCCAACCGTTTCGCCGCTGGAAAGGCCGGTGTCGCATGACCAAGCAGGTGCATCTCGCCGCCCACTTCCCCGGGGTGAACAACACCACGGTGTGGAGCGATCCGGAGTCGGGCAGTCAGATCGAGTTCGACTCGTTCGTCCATCTCGCCCAGACCGCCGAACGCGGGAAGTTCGACTTCTTCTTCCTCGCCGAAGGACTGCGGCTCCGCGAGCAGAACGGGCTGATCTACGACCTCGACGTGGTCGGACGACCGGACACCTTCACCGTCCTGTCCGCACTGGCCGCGGTGACCACCCACCTCGGCCTGACCGGCACCATCAACTCGACCTTCAACGAACCGGTCGATGTCGCACGGCAATTCGCCACCCTCGATCACCTGTCCGGCGGACGTGCGGCGTGGAACGTGGTGACCTCGTGGGACGAGTTCACCGGAGAGAACTTCCGTCGAGGCGGCTATCTGCCCGAGGACCAGCGGTACGCGCGTGCCGAGGAGTTCCTCACCGCGGCCGCGACGCTCTGGGACTCGTGGCGCGACGACGACGTGCTCGCCGACACCGCGAGCGGCCACTTCCTGGCACGCCCCGATGCCGGTGAATTCGAGTTCACCAGTACACAATTCGACATTCGCGGACACTTTCCCACGCCTCGTCCGCCGCAGGGGCGGCCGGTCATCTTCCAGGCCGGGGACTCCGACGAGGGCCGGGAGTTCGCGGCTGCCACCGCCGACGCCATCTTCTCCCGGCACGCCACCTACGATGCCGGGCGGGCGTTCTACACCGACGTCAAGCGGCGACTCGCCGCGTACGGACGGCACCCCGAACAGCTCCTGGTGCTCCCCGCCGCCACCTTCGTCGTCGGCGACACCGACGCGCAGGCAGCCGAACTCGCCCACGAGGTGCGCCTGCAGCAGGTCAGCGGGCAGACGGCGATCAAGTTCCTGGAGCAGTTGTGGAATCGCGACCTCTCCGACCACGACCCCGACGGTCCGCTGCCGCAGGTGGATCCGGTCCCGGGCGAGAACACGGTCGCCAAGGGACGCGCGAGCGTGCGCATGCACCGTGACCCGGTCGCCGTCGCGCGCGAGTGGCGCGACCTGGCCGAGGCGAAGAACCTGACGACGCGCGAACTCATCATCGAGGTCACCGGCCGCCAGTCGTTCGTCGGCTCACCGCAGACGGTCGCGCACACGATCAACGACTTCGTGCAGGCCGACGTCGCCGACGGCTTCATCCTGGTGCCCCACATCGTGCCCGGCGGACTCGATCGGTTCGTCGACGAGGTGGTGCCGATCCTCCAGGAGCTCGGTGTCCACCGCACCGACTACGAGGGCACCACGCTGCGGGACAATCTGGGGCTGGCACGACCGGCGGGATGAACCCGCCGGGCACCGAGAAAGGGCGCCGTCGCGCCTCGACTCATGAGCTCCGCCACCAGGACTCGAACCTAGAATGCCTGAACCAAAATCAGGAGTGTTGCCGATTACACCATGGCGGATCACTGCGCTGACGATTGTGCCACAGCCCGCGGGCACGCACGCCAGGTGACCACTCGACGAGAACTCGGCTCCCAGACCTCGATCGAGGTCTGGGAGCCGGAGTCGTGGTCCAGGAGGTGATCAGTCCTTGGGGCCGCCGGCCACGTAGACGACCTGACCCGACACGAAGCCGGCACCCTCGCTGATGAAGAAGGACGCGGTGTGGGCGATGTCCTCGGGCACGCCGACGCGGTTGACCGGGATCTGGCCCGCTGCGGCACGCTTGAAGTCCTCGAAGGGCACACCGATGCGCTCGGCGGTGGCGGCGGTCATCTCGGTCTCGATGAAACCGGGGGCGATGGCGTTCGCGGTGACCCCGAACCGGCCGAGTTCGATGGCCAGGGTCTTGGTGAATCCCTGCATGCCGGCCTTGGCCGCCGAGTAGTTGACCTGTCCGCGGTTGCCGAGCGCGGAGGTGCTCGACAGGTTGACGATGCGTCCCCACTCCGCCTCGACCATGTACTTCTGCACGGCCTTGGTGACATTGAACGCCCCACGCAGGTGCACGGCCATCACCGCGTCCCAGTCGTCGACAGTCATCTTGAACAGCAGGTTGTCGCGGGTGATGCCCGCGTTGTTGACGACCACCGTCGGCTTGCCGAGTTCGGCGACGACCTTGTCCACCGCGGCGTTCACCGAGGCCTCGTCGGCGACGTCGGCACCCACCGCGACGGCCTTGCCGCCGGCGTCGGTGATGGCCTTGACCGTGTCGGCGCAGGCATCGGCGTCGAGGTCCAGGACGGCCACCGCCAGTCCGTCGTCGGCCAGGCGCCTGGCCACGGCCGCGCCGATCCCCCGTGCGGCCCCGGTGACGATGGCCGTCTTCTGCGTGCTCATTCACTACCTCCGTGTGGTCGTTTCACGAACCGGACAACTCCGGCACGCGTGGTTCTGTCTCCCGCACCCACCCTGATCCGTCTGTGACAATCCACTGGGACATCGGCAGGTTCTACCGATTGATCGCTCGGCGTTCGCGGTCCCTATGTGTTCTATCAGGCCCGGTCGGGAGGATCCGGCACAAACTGCGCGCTGCATTTCTGCCACCGGGCACCGATGCGTAGGATCGCACCCGACGTGCGACCGCCGGTCGGGTCTGCGACCCCCGCCGCCGCCGTCGAGCAGACATGATCGCGGCAGTCACCGATCAGGAAGAGGGTGGGCATTCGATGACGGGAACGTCGCCATCCGTGGCCGTGATCGTCCTGGCCGCGGGCGCCGGTACCCGCATGAAGTCCAAGACCCCGAAGATCCTGCACACCATCGGCGGACGTTCACTCCTCGGCCATGCGCTGCACGGCGCGGCGGGCATCGAACCCGAGCATCTGATCGCGGTCGTCAGCCACGAGCGCGAACGGGTCACGGCGGCCATCGGTGAGATCGGCGCACTCCTGGGCGTCGAGGTCGGGATCGCCGAACAGGACGCGCCGCGCGGAACGGGCGACGCCGCCCGGGTCGGACTCGGCGGGTTGCCCGACGATTTCGACGGCACCGTCGTCGTCACCGCCGCCGACGTCCCCCTGCTCGACGCCGACACCCTGCGCGCCCTCGTCGACACCCACCTCGCCGACGGTGGAGCCGCCGTCACGCTGACGAGCTTCGTCGCCGACGACCCGACCGGATACGGACGGATCATCCGCGACGGAGACGCCGTCGCCGCCATCGTCGAGCACAAGGACGCGAACCCCGAGCAGCGCGCCGTGACCGAGGTGAACGCCGGCGTGTACGCCTTCGACGCCGCCGCGCTGCGGGTCGGTCTGTCGAAGCTGTCCACGGACAACGCGCAGGGCGAGTACTACCTCACCGACATCGTCGAGATCGCCCGCGGCGAGGGCCGGGCGGTCCGTGGGTTCACGGTCGCCGATCCGGTGCTCGTGGCCGGTTGCAACGACCGCGCCCAGCTCTCCGCTCTCGGTGCCGAACTCAACCGCCGGATCATCCGCCGCCATCAGCTCGACGGGGTGACCGTCGTCGACCCCGCCACGACGTGGATCGACATCGACGTCACCATCGAGCCCGACGCGCACATCGAACCGGGCACCCAGCTGCACGGCCGCACCCACATCTCCGCCGACGCGGCCATCGGACCCGACACCACCCTCACCGACGTCACCGTCGGAGCAGGTGCCCAGGTGATCCGTACACACGGCAGCGACGCGGTCATCGGCCCCGACGCCACCGTCGGCCCGTTCGCCTACCTCCGACCCGGGACGGCCCTCGGGGTCGCGGGCAAGATCGGCACCTTCGTCGAGACCAAGAACGCGACCATCGGCGACGGGTCGAAGATCCCGCACCTCACCTATGTCGGTGACGCGACCATCGGCGAGCACTCCAACATCGGCGCGTCGAGCGTCTTCGTCAACTACGACGGGGTTGCCAAGCACCGCACGGTGATCGGCGATCACTGCCGCACCGGCTCGGACAACATGTTCGTCGCCCCGGTCAGCGTCGGCGACGGGGCGTACACCGGAGCCGGAACCGTCGTGCGGCAAGATGTACCGCCGGGGGCCCTCGCGGTCTCGGCGGGAGAACAACGCGTCATCGAGGACTGGGTCGTGCGCAAGCGGCCCGACACCGCGGCGGCGCGCGCGGCCCTCGAGGCGCGCGAGAACGACTCCGGGCCGGCCTGACATCCCGACCCGCGCTCGACCCTGCAGATCCGAAACGACACCAACAGAAGAGTTTTCATGACCTGGACCACTGACAACCAGAAGAACCTGATGCTGTTCTCTGGTCGTGCCCATCCCGAACTCGCCGAAGCAGTCGCCGATGAACTGGGCATCAAGGTCACACCGCAGACCGCCCGCGACTTCGCCAACGGTGAACTGTTCGTTCGTTTCGAGGACTCGGTGCGCGGCTCGGACGCGTTCGTCCTGCAGAGCTGCCCGTACCCGCTGAACCAGTGGGTCATGGAGGCGCTCATCATGATCGACGCCCTCAAGCGCGGCTCGGCCAAGCGCATCAGCGTGATCCTCCCGTTCTATCCGTATGCCCGCCAGGACAAGAAGCACCGCGGGCGCGAGCCGATCTCGGCCCGCCTCATCGCCGATCTGCTCAAGACCGCGGGCGCCGACCGGATCATCACCGTCGACCTGCACACCGATCAGATCCAGGGCTTCTTCGACGGGCCCGTCGACCACATGCACGCGCAGGGGCAGCTCGCCGAGTACATCCGCGGCAAATACGGCACCGACAACATCGCGGTGGTCTCCCCCGACTCCGGTCGCGTACGTGTCGCGGAGAAGTGGGCCGACACCCTCGGTGGCGCACCACTGGCGTTCATCCACAAGACCCGCGATCCGTTGGTGCCCAACCAGGTCAAGTCCAACCGCGTCGTCGGCGAGGTGGAAGGACGCACCTGCATCCTGATCGACGACATGATCGACACCGGCGGCACGATCGCCGGCGCGGTGCGGGTCCTCAAGGACGCCGGGGCGGGCGACGTCATCATCGCCACCACCCACGGTGTGTTCTCCGACCCCGCGGCCGAGCGCCTCGCGAACTGTGGCGCGAAGGAGGTCATCGCGACCGACACCCTGCCGATCCCGGCCGAGAAGCGCTTCGCGAACCTCACCGTCCTCTCCATCGCGCCGCTGCTCGCGCAGACGATCCGCGAGGTCTTCGAGAACGGTTCTGTCACAAGCCTGTTCGACGGTATCGCCTGACCCTTCGAGGCTCGCTCCGCTCGCACCTCAGGGAACAAAAGGGACGCTGCGCTCGCACCTCAGGGAACAAAAGGGACGCTCCGCTCGCACCTCAGCTCTTTGCTCCCCAATCCGAGAGAACGACCTGCTTCCTGCTCCCTGAGGAGCGCCCGGAGCTTGCGGAGGGCGCGTCACGAAGGGTCTTCGCAACCCGACTCGCCAAGACCCTTCGTGACGCTCGCAAGCTCGCTCCTCAGGGAGCGGGGGGCTTTCGTAGTCCACGACGGCAGCCAGGCCGCAGTTACCGAGGTGCGAGGAGCGCAAGCCGCCGGGCCGAGCAAGCGACGAAGGAGCGCGTCGAGGTCGACGAGCCACGAAGGGCTGCGCAGTCGACCCGGGTACCGTGTGACCCGTGGACGCGACGATCTATCACAACCCGAAATGCTCGACCTCGCGGAAGGCATTGCAGGCCCTGCGCGACGCCGGCATCGAGCCGACCGTCGTGAAGTATCTCGACGAGCCGTACAGCCGCGACCAGCTCGTCGAGCTGTTCGCCGATGCCGGGCTCACGCCCGCACAGGCGGTCCGCAAGCGGGAGGCCCTGTACAAGGAACTCGATCTCGCATCGGCCACCGACGATCAGATCCTCGACGCCATGGTCGAGCACCCCGTCCTCGTCGAACGTCCGATCGTCGTGACCGCCAAGGGCACTCGCATCCCGCGACCCATCGACAAGCTCGACGAGATCCTCTGAGCGCCGGCCGCGGGTCGGGTCAGGCCGGGACGGCCGGCGCGGGCAGTGGCCGCTGCACCGACGGCACGGCCAGCGCGGCCACACCTCGCACCAGCGCCTTCGTCATGTCGAAATAGTCGAAGTAGTCGCGCCACACCGTGATCCGGCCCTCCCGCACCTCGAAGCGGCCGCACACCCAGAACTGGAGATGCAGCCGGCCGAGTCGGAGTTCGTCGACCCGCTCGGTCAACACGACGCCGGTGTCGTCAGAGCTCACGTTGATCATCCGGTAGTTGAATCCCACCGAGTCCTTGCGTGCCACTCCGCCCAGGACTCCGGCCACCTTCCGTTTCCCGCGGATCGTCGGCAGCGAGACGTTCGTGTAGGCGATGTCGTCGTCGATGGTCTCCAGCGCGGCGGGTACGTCGCCCCGCGCGAACTCGGTCAGCAGGGTCGTCACGATCTCGATCGGCGTCTGTGGGGTCATGGCAGACCAGTATCCCCGAGCTCGGCGCCGACAGCGGGCGATGTGACATCCCAGCAGGTCGTCGACTACTCTGATCGCCGTTGTCTCGGCGAGGGTGACCCAGTCACCGTTATCGGCGCGGCCATCGTAGTTCTCCTCGGTCGCCGACCGGCGGGTTCCGCGGTCGGCGTTCGTGCCCGGTGTTGCTCGTCGCGACGCCGACAGACCGCACACCACCCACGAGGAGACCCACATGTCGAACCAGGCCAGCAAGCTCTCGGTCAGCACCCGCACCGAGAAGGGCAAGGGCGCAGCACGCCGTGCACGTCGCGAGGGCAAGGTTCCCGCCGTGCTCTACGGCCACGGCACCGATCCGCAGCACCTGCACCTGCCTGCGCGCGACTTCGCCGCGATCCTGCGCAACAACGGCCTCAACGCCATCATCGACCTCGACATCGAGGGCGACAGCCAGCTGGCGCTCACCAAGCAGGTCGACGTCCACCCGATCCGCAACTACATCGAGCACGCGGACCTGCTCATCGTCCGTCGCGGTGAGAAGGTGACCGTCGAGGTCGCCATCATCGTCGAGGGCGACGCCGCCCCGGGCACGCTGGTCGTCTCCGACACCAGCCTCATCGAGGTCGAGGCGGACGCCCTGTCGATCCCCGAGCAGATCGTCGTCAGCGTCGAAGGTGCCGAGGCCGGCCTGTCCGTGCACGCTTCCGATCTGGACCTGCCCGAGGGCGTGACCCTCACCGCCGATCCCGAGACCCTGATCGTCGCGGTCACCGAGGCGCAGCTCGCGGCCACCGAGTCCGACGCCGACGGCTCGGCCGACGCCGCAGCCGAGGGCGAGGCCGCCGAGGCGGCCGAGGAGTCGGAGTAACCCCACCCTCGACTACTCGGTACGAGTGGTGAAATTGATTGTCGGCCTGGGTAATCCCGGGTCCAGGTACGAGAAGACGAGGCACAACGTCGGCGCGATGGTCGCCGACGGCCTCGTCGCCTCGGCCGGCGCGCGCTGGAAGGTGCACAAGAAGTCCGGCGCCGAGGTCGCCGAGGTACGCCTCGGCGGCCAGCCGGTTCTCGTGGCCAAGCCGCGCACCTACATGAACGAGTCCGGCCGTCAGATCGGTCCGCTCGCGAAGTTCTACTCGGTGTCCGTCGACGACCTGATCGTCGTCCACGACGAACTCGACATCGACTTCGGCGCCGTCCGCCTGAAACGCGGCGGGGGCGAGGGCGGCCACAACGGGCTGCGGTCGCTCAGCCAGGCACTCGGCACACGCGACTATCTGCGTGTGCGCATCGGCATCGGCAGGCCGCCCGGCCGTCAGGATCCCGCCGATTTCGTGCTGAAACCGTTCCCGTCCTCGGCTCGCAGCGAGGTCGAACTCCTGATCGCCAACGGTTGCGACGCCGTCGAACTACTGGTCGGACAGGATCTGGAGTCCGCACAGAACACCGTGCACGCCTGGTGAGGACCCCCTACCGGGCGGCAGCGCGGCCGTAGAATCGCTGCGGCAGGCAATGCGAAGGGATCGGCAACAGTGGTCAACCTCTCGGTGAAGACAGGACACCAGAACGTCTCGATGCTCGGCATCGGCGCCTACCGGCCGCGACGCCTGGTCAGCAACGACGAGGTGTGCGAAGTTCTCGACTCCTCCGACGAGTGGATCTTCGAGCGGAGCGGCATCCGCAATCGCCGCTGGATCAGCGGCGACGAGAGTGCACGGTCCATGGCCGCCGCGGCCGCCGAGCGGGCCATCGCGAACTCCGGCATCGCGAAGGACAAGATCGGCGCGTTGATCCTCGCCACCAACAGCTGGAAGACCAAGATCCCCCACGGCGGGCCGATCGTCGCCTACGACATCGGCCTCAACGGCATCCCGGCCTACGACGTCGCCGCCGGTTGCGGCGGCTTCGGCTACGGGCTCGGGGTCGCGGCCGACACCATCCGCGCCGGCAGCGCCGAGTACGTCCTGCTCGTCGGCGTCGAGACCATGTCGGTGGTCATGGATCCCACCGACCGCAACACCGCCTTCATCTTCGGCGACGGCGCCGGGGCCGTGGTCGTCGGCCCGAGCGCGGACAACGGGATCTCCCCGACCGTCTGGGGCAGCGACGGCGAGAACGCCGAGGCGATCGGTCAGAACTGGGACATTCCCGAGTACATGGACCGTGCGCAGGCCTACCAGGTCAAAGACCCCGAGACCGACCCGGTCGGACGCATGGTCGTGACGATGGCGGGACCCAAGGTGTTCCGATGGGCGGCCATCACCCTCCCCAGGGCGCTCGCCACCGTGCTGGAGACCTCCGGCGTCGGCGTCGAGGACATCGAGGTCTTCGTGCCCCACCAGGCCAACGCCCGCATCAACGACCTGATGAAGAAGAACCTCGGGTTCCCCGACGACCTGCCGATGGCGAACGACATCGAGAACACCGGGAACACCTCGGCGGCCTCGATCCCGCTCGCCATGGAGGAGATGCTCGCGACCCGCAAGGCCAGGGGCGGGCAGACCGCGCTGCTCCTCGGTTTCGGCGCCGGCCTCAGCTACGCCGGCGCGGTCGTGACCCTGCCCCCGGCCCCGGCGATTACCAGCTTCGACTGACGACCCACTCCTCCCTGATCCGAAAGAATCACACACCCCCTGGTCCCTGAGGTGCGAGGAGCGCAAGCGACGAGCCACGAAGGGTCTGGTGAGTTGCTTTGCGAGACCCTTCGTGACGCGCCCTCCGCAAGCTCCGGGCGCTCCTCAGGGAGCGGAGCGGGCAGCCCCCCGGACCAACGGTCAGGCGTTTTCCTTGCGGAAGACCGACGTGCCCCAGAGGGTTCCGAGTCCGGCGAGTACCAGCGAGGCAAGGACGCCCCACAGGACCTGAGCACTGGCGAGGTCGCCGGAGAAGGTGTCGCGCACGGCGTCGACGATCCACCGGAACGGCATGAAGTCGCTGAGGCTCTGCAGCCACGACGGCCCGAGGGTCATCGGGAGCAGGATGCCCGACAGCAACAGGACCGGCATCATCACCATGTTGATGAGCGGCGCCATCACGTCCTCGCTCTTCGTGGTGAGTGCGAGGGCGTTCGACGCCGCGGCGCACGCACCACCGATCAGCATCGTGATGACGATGCCGAGGATCACCCCGACCACCGACCCGCGCATGCCCATGAGATAGCCCAGCACCACCAGGATCAGAGCCTGGACGAGAAGCTGCAGCATGTCCCGCATGAGGCGACCGGTGAGCAGCGCCGTGCGGCTGGCCGGGGTCACCCGCTCGGCCTCGATGACGCCTTCACGCCATTCGCCGATCAAGCTGAAACCGGCGAACAGCGCACCGAACAGCCCGAGCTGCACGAGCAGACCGGGAACCAGGAACGTGTACGGGTTGTCCGCGCCGCCCGGGAACTGCGCGACGAGCGGCTTCAGCAGGGGTCCGAACAGCACGAGGTAGAGGATCGGCTGCATCACCCCGATGAGGACCCAGGCCGGGTTCCGCAGGTTCATGCGTATCTGGCGGTGGAACACGATGGTGCTCTCGCGGAGGAATGTGGTCATCGGTTGGCCCCCTGCTGGTTGAGTTCGGACGGTGCGGCGTCGGCCGAGCGGAGATCGGGATCGGTTGTGTCCGAGGCGATGTCGTTGCCTCGTTCGGTCTCGGCATCGCGCAGCGACCGGCCGGTGAGGGTGAGGAACACGTCGTCAAGCGTCGGCCGGATGACCTCGATGGAATCGAGGGTGATGCCCGCGGCGTCGAGGTCGCGCAGCAACCCGGGAACCGCCCGGCCGGCCCGGGGCACCCGGCTTCGGACGTGCCGGCCGTCGACCTCGATCCGGCCTTCGCCGCTGCCACCGGTGACCGAGGCCAGCTTCTCCGCGGCGGTGGACACGGCCGCGGAGTCGGCGACCTCGAGTGCCACCAGATCACCGGACACCTGTGCCTTGAGGTTGTCGGCGGTGTCGGCGGCCACGATCCGGCCGTTGTCGATGATGAGGATCCGGTCGGACAGTTCGTCGGCCTCGTCGAGGTAGTGCGTGGTGAGGAAGACCGTTGCGCCGCGATCGGTGCGTAGGCGCCGGATGTGGTCCCAGAGATTCGCCCGGGCCTGCGGGTCGAGCCCGGTGGTGGGCTCGTCGAGGAAGACCAGGGACGGTTCGTGGACCAGTCCCATCACGATGTCGAGGCGGCGCTTCTGGCCACCGGACATGTTCTTGGGCTGCCGTTCCCACAGACCGTCGAGCTGCAGCTGAGAGAACAGGGCGTGTCCGCGGCGCGTCGCCTCGGCCCGGGACAGTCCGTAGAGCATGCCGTGGTCGACGATCTCGTCGCCGGCCTGCGCCTGACTGAAGGTGCCGCCGGCCTGCGAGACGTATCCGATGCTGCGCCGGACCGAGACCGGGTCGGCGACCACGTCGAATCCGTTGACCGTCGCGGTTCCCGCGGTCGGCCGCAGGAGCGTCGTCAGCATCCGCAGCGTCGTGGTCTTGCCCGCGCCGTTGGGACCGAGGAACCCGACCACCTCCCCCTCGGCGATGTCGAGATCGACACCGTCGACGGCTCTCACCTCGCGTTTCTTCTTCCCTTTCCCGGTGTGGAACACCTGGACCAACCCGCGTGCGTGGATCATGCGGACTCCCCTTCTCCGTGCCGTCGACGATGAGCTGACCGGCGTGGTGGCTGTTGCGTTCTGCGTTGCGCGCACGTCATCGTCTGCTGATCGTCGTACCTGGAGGCGACTTTCCGACGCCCCGAATGTGTTCGACCGATCTGCGGACCAGCATTTCGCGCATCGAGGACGACTTCGGTCCGCATTTGGCGACCCGGTGACGATTCCGAGCGGGGTACCGCTACTTCCCAGTAAGAGACCGTGTGAGTACGGTCGTATGTCGGGTCACATATTCGCCGGGCACGTTTTGGAAGGGTTCACCATGGCGGTCATCGCAGACACCACTGGCATCAACAACATCGGCATGCTCGGCATCGGCGCGTACCGCCCCGAACGCGTCGTCACCAACGACGAGATCTGCGAGCAGATCGACTCCTCCGACGAGTGGATCTACACCCGGACGGGAATCAAGACCCGCCGGTTCGCACGTCGCGACGAGAGCGTCATGGAGATGTCGGTCAACGCCGGGCGCAAGGCGATCGCCAACGCGCTGCTGCAGGGCTCCGACATCGACGCGGTCATCCTCGCCACCAACACTCACCTGCTCCTGACCCCGGCCGGCGCCACCAAGGTCGCCACCGAGCTGGGAGCCAACGGCGTCCCCGCCTTCGACGTCACCGTCGGCTGCGCCGGCTTCGGCTACGGCATGGCACTCGCCTCGGACATGATCCGCGGCGGCAGCGCCACCCACGTGCTGGTCATCGGCGCCGAACAGCTCTCGGTCGCCCTCGACATGACCGACCGCACCAACTGCTTCATCTTCGGCGACGGCGCGGGTGCCGTCGTCGTCGGACCGACAGAGGAACAGCAGCTCGGCCCGGTGATCTGGGGCTCGGACGGCTCCCAGTTCAACGCCATCCGCCAGGATCACGACTGGGTGACCTTCCTCGACAGCGACCGCACCCAGCGCCCCTTCTTGCGCATGGAGGGGACCGCGGTGTTCCGTTGGGCCGCCTTTGAGATGGGCAAGGTCGCCCACCGCGCCCTCGAGGCCGCCAAGCTCGGCTCCGAAGACCTCGACGTCTTCGTCCCCCACCAGGCCAACGCCCGCATCAACGAGCTGCTCGCCAAGAACCTCAAACTGCGCGACGACGCGGTGGTGGCCAAGGACATCGAGTACACCGGCAACACCAGTGCCGCCTCGATCCCGCTCGCGATGGAAGACCTGCTGTCGACCGGCAAGGCACAGCCCGGACAGACCGCTCTACTGCTCGGCTTCGGCGCCGGACTCTCCTACGCCGCGCAGGTCGTGACCATGCCGCCGGTTCCGTTCGAGTAGGGGCTGCGGGACGCAACTTCGGGATTCAGCAATAGGTATCGCTGAGCGATACCTATTGCTGAACGCGACGGGCGAGGGAACCGGATGCTCGTGCAGAGCGTCTGATCCCGTATGCAGTCACCGACCGAACTCCGCCGGATCGCTCTTGCGCACGATGGCGTCTTCACAGCCGCCGACGCTCGCGCTGCCGGACTCGACCGTGCCGCGGTAGCGCGGCGGGTCGCTTCGGGGACGTGGTCGCGAGAGGCTCGCGGGATCTACACCGTCGCCGACCACCCGGTCACGGAACGCACCAAGGTCCGACTGGCTGTGCTGCGGGTCGGGCCCCACGCGGTGCTGTCCGGCGTCGCTTCCGTGTGGTGGCAAGGGCTTGCAGACGCTCCGCCCAGGACGGTCACCGTCTCGGTGCCGCGCGGCCATCACCGGCAGGATCATCCCGGCGTCCATCTTCGTTACAGGCGTCTCGACGACGCGGACGTGTTGGTGAGATCGGGCCTACGGGTGACCGCACTTCCACTGGCAGTTCTCGAGGCCTCACTCGAGGAGAGCATCTCCGTCGTCGACAACGCACTTCTGCGACGGCGCGTCTCGATGCGTCAGCTGCGAGACGCGACCGCGCGCCAGACCGGCACACCGGACGCACCCGGCCTCCGCCGCGTCCTCGATGCCCTGGGCTCAGGCGCGCGGTCCGAAGCCGAGCGGAGGGCGGTGAGCATCCTCGAGAAGGCCGGCATCGAGGGCTGGATCGCCAACCATCCGACCGAGGGTTACAGCGCGGACCTCGCCTTCCCGGGCCGGCACCTCATCGTCGAGATCGACGGCTTTGCACACCACCGGGACGCCGACGCATTCCAGTACGACCGCAAACGACGCAACGACCTGCTTGCCGCCGGGTGGACAGTCCTGAACTTCACATGGGCGGACATCACCGAGCGGTCTGATGATGTCGCGACTCGCATCCGCAGCGCCCTCACTGCCAAGGGATGAGGCAGGTTCAGCAGTAGGTATCGGTCAGCGATACCAATTGCTGAACCCAGCCGCGGACTGTCGCGGGTTTGGCCGCCTTCTCCACGCCCGGTAGCCTCGAACCTCGTGAGTTCCGAGGTGATCAGTCGCGAAGTGACGCGTCGTCGTACCTTCGCCATCATCTCCCACCCCGACGCCGGCAAATCGACGATGACCGAGGCGTTGGCGCTGCATGCGCGGATGATCAGCGAGGCCGGTGCCGTCCACGGCAAGGCGGGCCGCAAGTCGACCGTCTCGGACTGGATGGAGATGGAGAAGGCCCGCGGCATCTCCGTCAGTTCGACGGCACTGCAGTTCAACTACTCCGCCGCCGTGCAGGCGGATCCCGACGTCCCGAGCGTGATCAACCTCGTCGACACCCCGGGGCACGCCGACTTCTCCGAGGACACCTACCGCGTGCTGACCGCGGTCGACGCGGCGGTGATGCTCATCGACGCCGCCAAGGGGCTCGAGCCGCAGACCCTGAAACTGTTCCAGGTGTGTCGCCACCGCGGCATCCCGGTGATCACGGTCATCAACAAGTGGGACCGGCCGGGACACAGTCCGCTCGAGTTGATCGACGAGATCCAGGAGCGGATCGGTCTCACCCCGACGCCGTTGTTCTTCCCGGTCGGCATCGCGGGCGACTTCCGTGGCCTCCTCGACCGGCGGACCGGCGAGTACGTGCACTTCACCCGTACCGCCGGTGGCGCCAAGATCGCGCCCGAGGAGATCATGTCCGCCGACGACGCGCAGGCCCGTGAGGGCGACGAGTGGTCCTCGGCGCTCGAGGAGAGCGAGCTGCTCACCGAGATGGGCCAGGACCACGATCAGGAGCTGTTCCTCGCCGGGCAGACCTCGCCGATGATCTTCGCCTCGGCGATGCTCAACTTCGGTGTGCGGCAACTCCTCGAGATCCTGGTGGAGCTCGCCCCGCCGCCCGGCCCCCGGGCCGACATCGAGGGCAACCCCCGCCCGGTCACCGACCCGTTCAGCGCGGTGGTCTTCAAGGTGCAGGCCGGGATGGACTCCAGCCACCGGGATCGGTTGGCGTACATGCGGATCGTGTCCGGCGAGTTCGAGCGCGGCATGGTCGTCACCCACGCACAGACCGGAAAACCGTTCGCCACCAAGTACGCCCAGGCCGTCTTCGGCCGCGACCGCTCGACGGTCGACACCGCCTATCCCGGCGACGTGGTCGGCCTGGTCAACGCGACCGCGCTCGCACCCGGCGACACTCTCTACGACGGCCCCCGAGTGCAGTTCCCGCCGATCCCGTCCTTTGCACCCGAACACTTCTCGACGCTGCGCGCCACCACGGCCGACAAGTATAAGCAGTTCCGCAAGGGCATGGATCAGCTCGAGAGCGAGGGCGTGGTCCAGGTGCTGCGCAACGAGACCCGTGGCGAGGCCTCACCGGTGCTCGCCGCCGTCGGACCGATGCAGTTCGAGGTCGTGACCGCCCGGATGAAGGCCGAATACAACGTCGACACGATCATCGAACCTCTGGGTTACAGCCTTGCCCGCCGCACGGACGCCGACAGCGCGGCCGAACTGAACCGGCAACGCGGCGTGGAGGTCTTCACCCGCACCGACGGCGCGGTCCTGGCCCTCTTCAGCGACAAGTGGCGCCTGCAGTACATCGAGAAGGAACACCCCGACCTCACCCTCGAACCCCTTGTCGCGGCTGCGGATTAACCGGTCGGTGAGCTCGCGGGGACGACCCGTGCGCGCCGCCGTGCTGCTGGCCGCGGCGGTGTCGGTGTGCGTCGCCGCCTGCGGCTCGGACACCCCGCCGCAGTCCACGGCCACATCCTCGACCCCGACGCCGACCTCGCGGCCGGTCGATCCCGCGATCTGCGCCGAGAAACCGCCTCAGGGCAGCGTCGACCGCAGTGGTCAGGACTTCGAGTTCCGCCACGGGGACATCAAGGTCGCGGTCGGGAAGACCCCCGCAGACTCCGGTCGCGGACCCGCGGCGGGCGCCACCCCCACCGACGAGCCGAACTGCTACGAGTTCGACCGGTGGGGACCGTCGCGACCCGACGTGCCACCCGACTCACTGCTCTTCGTGTTCAAGGACGCCGGGACCGGCGGCGCGCAGATCGAGTTCCTGATCAGTGAGCTGACCGGCGGGCTGTTACCGCCCGTGGGTGCGACGCGTCCGACCGTCGGACCGCTGACCAGGCCGATCAACGCCCAGATCGGCGTCTCGATCAACGGCGTCTACCACCACTCCTCCGCATGCCAGCTCAGCGTGACCGGGATGTCGGGCGAACTCACGGCCGGATCGTTCACCTGCCCGGCGGCGACGCGGGTCGACGCCAACCCCCTCGCTCCCGACGACGACGTCCCCCACGACCTCGACGAATCGTCGACGACGAAACGACCGGACGCCGAAGGCAATTCGACGGACCCCGTCGCACTGTCGGGGTGGTTTCAGCTCACGCCCTGAGACACACGGCGCGAGGTGGCTTCGACACGGTTCCTCGACCTCGACGCGCTCCTTCGTCGCTTGCTCGGCCCGGCGGCTGCGCTCGTCACCGGCTCAACCAGCGGCGGCACCGACGATCCGTGCCACCAGTGCGGGGTCGACGTCGTCGATCGCGGCCGGATCGAACACGGGACTCCGGTCCTTGTCGACGAGCACTGCCCGCACACCCTCGCGGAAGTCGTGGGTCTTCGTGATCTCCTGCGCCGCATGGAGTTCGCGGTCGAAGCACTCGTCGATTCCCGACTTCGCACCGGCACTGATCATCGCCGCGGTGACCCACAGGCTCGTGGGTGAGGCGCTCTCGAGCAGACCCACCATCTCCTGGGCCCAGTCGTCGCCGACCGCGCCGCGCAGGCCGCCGAGGATGGCGTTGACGTTGTCGTCGGCGAAGTACTCACCGATCTTTCGCAACGGCACGTCGCTCGTCTGCTCGGTGCCGGAGGTGGCCAGCGCGTCGGCCAGCGGTGCGCCGGAACGGATCATGTCGGCGACCGCCGGCAGGTCCGCGGAGGAGACGAAATGCGTTGCCAGACCGACGGCCACCGCGTCGACACCGCGGATCCGGGCGCCGGTGAGACCGAGCCACATGCCCACGCCTTCGGGAAGCCGCGGAAGGAAGTAGGTCGAACCGATGTCCGGGAAGAAGCCGATCGCCGTCTCGGGCATCGCGATCATCGCCTTCTCGGTGACCACCCGGATCTCGCCGTGGACGCTGATGCCGAGTCCGCCGCCCATCGCCGCCCCGTCGATCAGGCTGATGTACGGCTTCGGGTAGTCGGCGACGAGCTGATCGAGTCGGTACTCACTGCCGAAGTATCTGCTGATCGACGCCGCATCGCCGTCGATGGCGTGCTCGCGGATCGCGCGGATGTCACC
This sequence comes from Gordonia sp. KTR9, assembly GCF_000143885.2. Classification (NCBI taxonomy): domain Bacteria; kingdom Bacillati; phylum Actinomycetota; class Actinomycetes; order Mycobacteriales; family Gordoniaceae; genus Gordonia; species Gordonia sp. KTR9. Next base: position 1,642,293 of record NC_018581.1, on the reverse strand, counting down.
ACCGGCGCAGAAGGCCCGCTCGCTCGCCGAGGTTACCAGGACGGTGTCGATCGCGTCGTCGTCACCCCATTCGCCGAGGGTGACGTACATGTCGTCGATCATGCTCTGGTCCAACGCATTGAGGGCCTTGGGGCGGTCCAGGACGATCTCGCCGACGCCGTTGGACACGGAGGTGCGGAGAAAAGACATACCCCAACCGTAGCGGTGACCCGCACCGGCACGCGTGGCAGATAATCCGTTGGCAAGTCCGAGTGCATCCGCTACGGTGGTCACCACTTGCACGCGGACTCGAGGAGTGATCCACCCGATGAAGAACTGAAGTGGCCCCGGCCGCCGGCAACCTGCCGGTGGACCTCACCGACGACTCGTCGGTGTTCCCGACCCACTTCAGGAGCGCTCATGCCGTCTTCCATCGTGCTGTCCGACGTCTCGTTCGCCTGGCCCGACGGGACTGTCGTCTTCGATCACCTCGACCTCACTCTCGGCGCCGAGACGTATGCCCTGATCGGCGCGAACGGCGCGGGCAAATCGACGCTCCTCGGCCTCATCGCGGGCCGGCTGCGTCCGGCGTCCGGCAGCATCACCGTCGCGGGCGATGCGTCGACAACCGAGGTCGGTGTGGTCGTGCAGGACCCGCAGTCCGACCCGTCCACCACCGTGGCCCGGGCGCTCGGCATCCACGAGATCCGTTGTGCGATCGAACGAATCGAGAACGGGTCGGTCGATCCGCAGGACTTCGACGCCGTCGGGGACGACTGGGGTGTCGAGGAGCGCGCGATCGGTCTCCTCGAGCAGATGGGCCTGCCACGCGACCTCGACCGCGCGGTCGGCGCCATGTCCGGCGGTGAGGCCACCCTGCTGGCGATCGTCGCCGCGCTCATCGCCAACCCGGCGATCCTGCTTCTCGACGAGCCGACCAACAACCTGGACACCGACTCCCGCGCACGGCTTTTCGACGCCATCGACTCGTTCACGGGCACGGTCGTCGTGGTGAGTCACGACCTCGAACTCCTCGAGCGGGTCGACGCGACGGTCGAGCTCTATCGCGGTCGCGTGCGGCTGTTCGGCGGCCCGTACTCGCAGTACCGCGAGATCATCGACGCCGAGCAGGAAGCCGCCGAGGCCGCCGTCGCCACCGCGGCCGGCGACCTGCGCAAGCAGCGCAGGGAGATGTCCGAGGCCCTGATCAAACTCGACCGGCGGGCCCGGACAGGTGCCACCGCGGAGCGCGAGAAGCGGGTGCCGAAGATCGTCGCGCACAATCGCCGGAGCGAGGCCCAGGTGTCGGCGGGTAAACTGCGCAACGCCCATCGCGACGACGTGGCCTCCGCGGCAACACGTCTCGACGAGGCCCGCGAGGACATCCGGGCCGATCGCACCGCGCGGATCGTCGTACCGACGCCGGAGGTCGCCCCTCGTGCCCAGATCATCGTCGACGACCGCCTGCGCGTCGACGGACCCGAGCGGGTGGCGCTCGTCGGGCCCAACGGTTCCGGAAAATCCACGCTGATCGCCGACGTGATCGCCCGCGAATCCGTGGTCGTGCCCTACGCGTTCGTGCCCCAGCAGATCACCTTCGCCGACCCGACCGTCTCGATCGCCGAACACCTGGCGCGGACCCACCCGGACATCTCCACCCAGGAGGTCCGGGCGCACCTCGCGCGCTTCCTGTTCCGGGGCGCCCGCGCCGATCGCGCGCTCGCCGAACTGTCCGGCGGCGAGCGCCTGCGAGTCGCCCTGGCCGACGCCCTGCTCGGCGACCCGACGCCGAGACTCCTGATCCTGGACGAACCGACCAACAATCTCGATCTCGACACCGTCACGCAGCTCGTCGACGCTCTCGAGGCATGGTCCGGCGCGCTGCTGGTGGTCTCCCACGACGCCGGGTTCCTCGACCGGATCGGAATCGAGCGGCGTATCTCCCCGACGGGCGCGGATGACGAAGCCCCCGCGGCCGAACCCGCCGTCGACGTCCAGGAAGACCGCTGACGAACACTCGGTGACACGGCCCGCGCCGTGGCCGCGGTGCCCGCATACTGCGTGCGATGCCTCCGTCAGCCCTTGCCGCGACCGATCCGCCGGTGGACGAACCCACCCCCGTCGTCCTCGTCCACGGGATACGGGTGAGTGGAGCGACACTGCACCGGGTGGCTGCCGCGGTGGCGGCGACGGCCCCTGCGGGCAGGGATGTCGTCACCCCCGATCTCCCCGGGCACGGACGGCGTCGGGCGGAGAGGTTCACGATGGACGCTGCCGTCGACGCCGTCGTCGCCGAGATCGAGCGGTTCGGCCGGCCGGCGGTCGTGGCCGGCATGTCGATGGGCGGTTATGTGGCGATGGCGGCCGCGAGTCGCCATCCACATCACGTCGCGGCGCTGGTGCCCATGTGCGCGACCGCGCAACCCAGTCGGATCCTCGCGGCACCGTTCGAGACATTCGGGGCGGTGACATCGCTCCTGCCACGCCAGGCGGCGGTCATCAGCCAGGCGCTCACCCGCCTGGCCGTCGGCAGGCAGGTGTCCGAGGACATGGAGATCGGCGGGTTGTCGCTCGGGTCCATCGCCGACGTCGTGGCCGAGCTCAAGCACTTCGACGCGCTCGGCGAGGTCGGTCGTTATCCGGGCCGCACGGTCTTCGTCAACGGGCGTCAGGATCAGTTCCGGGTCCACGAGCGACGGTTCGTCGAAGCCGCGGCGGACGCGACCCTCACCATCGTCCCGCGCGCGAGTCATCTCTTCCCACTCATCCAGCCCGAACTCGCGGGACGCCTCGTGGGCGAGGTGGCGGCGGGCTGCGACCATGCCGGTGCGCTCGGGCACGAACTCGACTCATAGGTCCTACCTCAGGGTGTCTGAGCCGCACCCAGTTTGAGCCTCGAAGTCGTCTCGTGATCGGATGACACAGATCACTGCAACACTCGTCGCGGTGCCCTCGCGCGAACGATGCACCCGGGGAGGAGGCTGGATGGTCCCGATCGAGGTCACCGGCGTGCTGCAGAAACAGGCCTGGGCCGACAAGGTGCTGCCGCCGGTCGAGGAGGTCCGGCCGCGACTGTGGTCGATCCCGGTGCCCATGGGTCCCAATCCGCTGCGCTACATCCTCGTCTACGCTCTCGGACTGCCCGACGGCGGCCTCGCGCTCATCGACGCCGGCTGGCCGTCGGACGAGTCGTGGGATGTCCTCGTCGCAGGCATCCGCTCCACCGGACACGACATCACCGACGTCCGTTCCATCGGTGTGACCCACCTCCATCCCGACCATTTCGGGCTCGTGCCGCGTCTCCTCGAGCACGTCGACGCCGAGCTGTGGATGCATCGCGGCGACGCCCGCTACCTGCGTCACCATTCCGACGACGAGGTGGAGAGCCAGCTCCGGCAGGCGCGGTCCGAACTCCGGATGCTCGGCGCACCGACCGAGGTCGCCGACGAAGGGTTCATCGGTTTCATCCGCATGCCCGACGGCCGGACCGTCGACCGCGAACTGACCGGCGACGCCCCCCTCGACATCCCCGGCTGGGATCTCCGAGCCATCTGGACGCCCGGCCACACCGCGGGACATCTCTGCTTCGCCGACGACACCGCCGGTGTCATCTTCACCGGCGACCACCTGTTGCCGCGGATCAGTCCGAACATCTCGACCAACCCCATGCAGACCGACAATCCCCTCGCCGATTACCTGATCTCGCTGGCCAACACGGAGAAGATGCGCGACCACGAGGCGCTGCCGTCCCACGAGTACCGGTTCCGAGGTCTCGGCGACCGGGTGACCGGCCTGCTCGAGCACCACGAGGACCGGCTCGCCGAGATCACCGCGACCGTCGCCCGGCATCCGGAGAGCTCGGCCTGGGAGATCACCCGGTCGGTGACCTGGTCACGCCCGTTCGAGGAGCTGTCGCTCACCCTCAGCCGACTCGCGCTGCGGGAGACGCACGCCCACCTGATCGTCCTGCAGGAGCGAGGCATCCTCGACGCTCGCGTACCCGCCGACGACCCGGCCGCACCGGGCCCGATCCGCTGGTTCCTGGCCGATGGCGCCACACCGCCTGCGCCACAATCGGTTTCCACTTCCGAAAGCACCTGACGTCCCCTCCGTCCACCAACTCCAGGAGATCCCATGAGTGCAGTGCTCACCGAGTTCGCCGACGGCGTCGCCGTCATCACGATCAATCGTCCCGAAGCGAAGAACGCCGTGAATCTCGAGGTCTCCGAGGGCATCGCCGCCGCGATCGACGAACTCGAGTCGCGCGACGACCTCACCATCGGGATCCTCACCGGCGCCGGCGGCACGTTCTGCGCCGGAATGGACCTCAAGGCCTTCGCCCGCGGCGAGCAGGTGTCGCTGAAGGGCCGCGGGTTCGGCGGCCTCACCGAGGCGCCACCCAGCAAGCCCCTCATCGCCGCGGTCGAGGGCTGGGCGCTGGCCGGGGGATGCGAACTCGCGCTGTCGGCAGACCTCGTCGTCGCGGCGAGCAATTCCAAGTTCGGCATCCCCGAGGTCAAGCGCGGACTCGCCGCCGCGGCCGGCGGACTGCTCCGCCTGCCGAAGATCCTGCCGTACCAGGTCGCGATGGAGCTCGCGCTGACCGGCGACCCGCTCACCGCCGAACGCGCCCATCAGTTCGGACTGGTCAACCGCGTCACCGAGCCCGGTGAGGCGCTCGCCGGCGCACGCGAACTGGCCGCCGTCATCGCGGCCAACGGCCCGCTCGCCGTCCGTGCCACCAAACAGGTCACCTCGATGGCCATCCGCTACACCGATCCCGAACTGATCAAGAAGCAATGGGATCATCTCGGCCCGGTGTTCGCCTCCGACGACGCGAGAGAGGGTGCCGTCGCCTTCGCCGAGAAGCGGGCGCCGCGATGGACCGGCAAGTGACCTCCCGCCGGATTCACTAAAGTGACCGGGGTGGACCTGCACCTCGTGACCTACTTCGTCGCCGTGGTCGACCACGGCGGCATCACGAAGGCCGCCCAGTCCCTCTACATCTCACAGCCGTCGCTGTCCCAGGCCATCCGCACGCTCGAGAAGCGCCTCGGCGTCACGTTGTTCGACCGCACCGGGCGCCGCCTCGAACTCACCGAGGCCGGACGCAAACTCGACGTCGCCGCCCGCCGCATCCTGGCCGACGTCGACCGTGCCAAGGCCAAGGTCGACGCGGTTCGCGAGCTGCGTGCCGGCCGCGTCGACGTCGTGACCTACGCGGCATTCAGCGTGGATCCCGTGGTCAACGTCGTGCGTCTGTTCCGGGAACGCTTCCCGCACTTGTCGGTACGGGTCGTCTCCGCGGACAGCCCCGCAGGAGTGCTGTCGGCGCTGCGATCCGGCGAGGCCGAGGTCGGGATCATGGACTCGACCGCCGAGCACGCGACTTTCACCGCCATCCCGATGGCCGAGCAGGAACTGGTCGTCGCGGCGCCGGCGCCGCTCGCCGACGGACTGCCGGATCCGATACCGCACTCGGCGGTGCGCTCACTACCCCTCGTCATCGATCACAGCGACCCGATCACGGCGGGGCTCCTCGACGGGCTCCTCGACGAGGACGGAAGGAACGTGGCGGTCGACTGCCAGCTGCCTTCCGCGGTGTGGAGTCTGGTCAAGAAGGGAACGGGGGCAACGGTTCTCCCCTTCACCGTGGCCGAACGACAGCTCGCGGGACTGCGGCGACTCGCGCTCGACCCGCCGCTGACGCGGGCGTGGGGACTCGTGCTGCGATCCGGGCTCCCCTCGCCGGCCGCCCTCGCCTTCATCTCCGCGGCGAAGGTCCACTGCGGGATCGCTCCGGATCCCGCCGAACCACGGGACTGGTGACTTCCACCATGGAATCGCGGCAGGTCGAGTACTTCCTGGCGGTGGTGGAGAACAAGGGCATCGGTGGTGCGGCCTCGGCTCTCGGCGTCGCTCAACCCACTGTGTCCCAAGCACTCCGGGCGCTCGAACGCGAACTCGGGGTGCAGCTGTTCCACCGCATCGGCCGTGGGATGGTGCTCTCGGCGGCCGGGCGGACGATGGTCGGTCCCGCACGTCAGATCGTCCGCGACATGGATGCCGTCGACGACCTTCTCTCGGCGTCGGAGGACGAACTCACCGGTCATCTCGACATCCTCGCCTTCGCCGCCACCGCCGTCGGACCCGTCGTCGACCTCGTCACCCGGTTCCGTGCCGCGTATCCACGAGTGTCGGTGCGGCTGGGCGAGTTACGCGACGAGACCAGGGCCGCGTCGGCGATCGAGGACGGTCACTGCGAGTTCGCCGTCGCTCACCTGCCGATCGCCGGTGACGACCTCGAGGTCATCGTGATGGGTGAACACGAACACGTCCTGGTCTACCCACCCGGCACCGAGGTGGCCGAGGGCCCGATCCCGTTGAACAACCTGCCGCCGATCCCGATGGTCTTCGTGCCGCGCGGCTACTCGGTGGCCGACGAGTTCGAGGAGGCCATCCGTGTCGGCGGCGTCCGGCCGCCGCTCGCCGTGCTGTCGGAGATCCGCGAGGAACGGCTCCCCATGGTGGAGTCCGGGATCGGCGGCACGCTCCTCGAGCGGTCCGTCGCGGAGTCGGCGGACTCCCCGGTCGTCATCCGCGAGATCGAACCGAATGTCGTGCGTCCCTTCGCGATCGCCTTTCACCCGCCGTCCCTGTCGGCCGTCGGCCAGGCGTTCGTCGACCTCGTGCGCGAATCGGTGGGATGACCGACTGGAACACCGGACCCCACCGGAGCGACTCAGGTGGGGTCCGGTGAGTCTTGGGGTCAGCCGACGCGTTCGAAGACCGCCGCGAGTCCCTGACCACCGCCGATGCACATCGTCTCCAGACCGTAACGCGCCCCGCGCCGGTGCAGCTCGCGCGCCAGCGAGGCCAGCATGCGGCCGCCGGTGGCCCCGACCGGATGTCCCAGTGAGATTCCCGAGCCATGGACGTTGGTGCGATCGAAATCGCCGCCGGCGCCGAACCGGCCGAAACCCCATTCGCGGGTGACAGCGAGCGCCTGCGCGGCGAAGGCCTCGTTGAGTTCGATGACGTCGATGTCGGCGAGCGTCAGTCCGGCCTTCGCGAGGGCCTTCTCGGTCGCCGGCACCGGCCCGATCCCCATGGTGCGCGGCGGTACCCCGGCCAGACCCCAGGACACGAGCTTGACCAGCGGGCGCAGACCCAGCTCCTCGGCGACCTCGGACGTGGTCACGATCGCCATCGACGCGGCGTCGTTCTGGCCGCTGGCGTTGCCCGCCGTCACCGTCGCATCCGGGTCGGTCTTGCCCATGATCGGCTTGAGCTTAGACAACGATTCCACCGAGACATCGGGGCGCGGATGCTCGTCGGTGTCGATGACCTGGTCGCGTCCTCGCGAGGGAACGGTGACCGGGATGATCTCCTCGGCCAGGACGCCGTCCTTCTGAGCGCGGACCGCTCGTTCGTGCGATGCCACAGCCAGCTCGTCCTGCTCTTCCCGGGAGATCTCATACTCCTCGCGCAGGTTCTCGGCCGTCTCGATCATGCCGCCGGGCACCGGGTAGTTCTTTCCGCCGGCGGTCGAGCGGGCGCGAACCAGACTGTCGTGCATGGCGATCCCGGTTCGTGCACCACCCCACCGCATGTCCACCGAGTAGAACGACGCATTGCTCATCGATTCGGCACCACCGGCGACCACGACGTCGTTGTCGCCCGACGACACCTGGTATGCGGCCTGGATGACGGCCTGCAGTCCCGAGCCGCAACGACGGTCGATGTGCATGCCGCCCACCGTGATCGGCAACCCCGCGTCGAGGGCGATCACTCGTCCCAGGGCGGGCGCCTCACTGTTGCCGTTGCAGTGACCGAGGATGACGTCCTCGACCTTCCCCGGGTCGAGTCCGGTGCGATCGAGCATCCCCGTCAACGCGGCGACCCCGAGATCGACGGCGGTGAGATTCTTGAACATCCCGCCGTAGCGGCCGATCGGGGTCCGTACCGGTTCGCAGATGACCACGTCGCGCATGGGTGACCTTTCGGGTTCGATGGTGCGAAGTTGTCTGGGTGAGATCGACTCTCACATGAAGCGGCCGCCGGTCACCTCGAGGACGGTGCCCGTCATGTACGACGACATGTCCGACGCCAGGAACAATGCGACGCTCGCGACCTCACCGACCTCGCCGACGCGTCGCATCGGGATCTCCGCCATCTTCTGGTCCCAGGCCTTCTGCGGCATCGCCTCGGTCATCGCCGACCGGATCAGACCGGGCTGTATCGCGTTGACCCGTACGCCGTGATGGGCCATCTCCTTGGCCGCGGCCTTGGTGAGGCCGACGATGCCCGCCTTGGCCGCCGAGTAGTTCGTCTGCCCGACCATGCCGACCTTGCCCGACAGCGACGAGATGTTCACGATCGCACCGCGCTTGGCCTCGCGCATGATCGCCGCCGCCTTACGCGTGCCGTTCCAGGTGCCTTTGAGATGCACCGAGATGACCTGGTCGAAATCCTCCTCGGTCATCGTGCGCATCGTGGCGTCCCGGGTGATCCCCGCGTTGTTCACCACGACGTCGAGAGATCCGAAGACCTCGACCGCCGTCGCCAGCAGTGCGTCGACCTCGCCCGCGTCGACGACGTCACACCGCACCGCCCGGGCCACCTCGCTGCCGCCGAGTTCGTCCGCGGCAGCCTGCGCGGCGTCGAGGCCGAGATCGCCGAGCACGACTCGAGCGCCGGCCTCGACGAACGATCTGGCGATCTCGAAACCGATGCCCTGCGCGCCGCCGGTCACGACGGCGGTACGTCCTTCGAGCAGCGGCTGCGCGGTGGTGCGTGACATGTGTCGTGTCGTCCTTCCGGGTCACCGCCCCGTGAGGTCGGTGGAGAGCGAACGGCGAACAGCGACAGGGCGCCGCGCCGGCGGGTGAGTGAACTCAATCTATCGAGATCGTCCCCCGTCGAACCCCTCCACGCTCATACGCAGCGGCTATCGGATCGATCCCGGTTTCGTATTGGACGGCCGAGGTGCGAACGCGCAGAGTGGGCGCATGACCGGTGTGATGCAACCAGCCTCGACCTCCCAGGTGGGACCCGAGGATTTCGCCGACATTCTCGCCGCGACGCGTGAGTTCGTCCGCGAGGTGGTGGTCCCGCGTGAGCAGGAGATCCTCGACACGGACGCGATCCCGGACGACATCCGCCAGACGGCCAAGGACATGGGTCTTTTCGGCTACGCCATCCCGCAGGAATGGGGCGGTCTGGGCCTCGACCTGACCCAGGACGTCGAACTCGCGATGGAACTGGGATACACCTCCCTGGCGCTGCGGTCGATGTTCGGCACCAACAACGGCATCGCCGGCCAGGTACTCGTGCACTTCGGCACCGATGAGCAGAAGACCGCGTGGCTGGAGAAGATCGCGTCCGGCGAGGTGGTCGCCTCGTTCGCACTGACGGAGCCGGGGGCCGGCTCCGACCCGGCCGGACTGCGCACGAAGGCCGTCCGCGACGGCGACGACTGGGTGATCACCGGCGAGAAACGGTTCATCACCAACGCCCCGCTGGCCGATCTGTTCGTCGTGTTCGCCCGAACCCGCCCGGCCGACGACGACGGCACCGGCATCGCAGTGTTCCTCGTCCCCGCCGACGCCGCGGGGCTCAGCGTGGGCGCCAAGGACCGCAAGATGGGCCAGGAGGGCGCCTGGACCGCCGACGTGCACTTCGACGATGTACGTGTCCCGGCGTCGGCGCTGGTCGGTGGCAGCGAGGACGTGGGCTACAAGGCCGCGATGATGAGCCTGGCGCGCGGCCGGGTTCACATCGCCGCCCTCTCGGTGGGCACCGCGCAGCGCGCCCTCGACGAGTCGGTGTCGTGGGCCGCGACGGCGACCCAGGGCGGTACCGCGATCGGCGAGTTCCAGTTGGTACAGGCCATGCTCGCCGACCAGCAGTCCGGCGTGATGGCCGGGCGAGCACTGGTCCGCGAAGCGGCCCGCGCCTGGGTCGACGACACCGACCGGCGCATCGCCCCGTCCGCCGCCAAGCTGTTCTGCACCGAGATGGTCGGCAAGGTCGCCGATCTCGCGGTACAGATCCACGGCGGCAGCGGCTACATGCGCGACGTCCCGGTGGAGCGCATCTACCGCGAGGTGCGGTTGCTCCGCCTGTACGAGGGCACCAGCGAGATCCAGCGGCTCATCATCGGACGCAACCTGGTCAAGCGCGCCCAGCGCTGACTCTCGAACCGGGCGGCTCAGCGCGGTGCCATCCGGATCGCCCCGTCGAGGCGGATGGTCTCGCCGTTGAGATAGGAGTTCTCCAGGATCGAGGCCGCGAGCTGCCCGAATTCCTCCGGCCGGCCCAGTCGTGCCGGATGGGGGATGCTCGCCTCCAGTGACGCACGCACGTCGTCGCGCAGGCGCGCCAGCAGCGGGGTGTCCATCGTGCCGGGAGCGATGGTGTTCACCCGGATGAGCTTGCCGGCCAGGTCGCGGGCGGCGACCAGCGTCATCCCGACGATGCCCGCCTTCGATGCCGCATAGTTGATCTGGCCGATCTGTCCCTCGAACGCCGCGACCGACGCGGTCATGATGATGGCGCCGCGTTCGCCCTCGATCGGATCGAGCCGCGCGATGCGTTCCGCGCCCAGCGAGAGCGCATGGAACGACCCGACGAGGTTCAGCTTGACGACGAACTCGAAGTCCTCGACCGAACCCGCCCTGCCCTCCTTGTCGAGGATGCGCATGCGCCGGCCGGCTCCGGCACAGTGCACCAGTCCGCGCAGGCCACCGCGGTCGTCGGCGACATCGAGTGCGGCGGCGAACTGTTCGGGATCGGTGATGTCGGCGGCGGCGAACGAGGCCGCGGTGCCGAGTCCGTCGGCCACGGCCTGTCCGTCCGAGGTCGGCAGATCGATCAGGGTGACCAGGCCGCCGGCGTCGATGACACGTCGGGCCGTCGCGAGGCCGAGACCGGATGCGCCACCGGTGATCGCCACCGACAGTCCGTTGAGTTCCATTGTTGTTCAGTACCTTTCGTGGTGATGTTTGCTGCTCCCTGAGGAGCGAGCTTGCGAGCCCGACCCAGACCCCTGAGGAGCGAGCTTGCGAGCGTCACGAAGGGTCTGGCGGGTCGCCGTACGAGACCCTTCGAGGCTCGTCGCTTACGCTCCTCGCACCTCAGGGAGCAGAGGGGGCCGCCGACGCTCCCCGCACCTCAGGGAGCAGAGGGGGCCGCCGACGCTCCCCGCACCTCAGGGAGCAGAGGGGGCCGCCGACGCTCCCCGCACCTCAGGGAGCAGACGGGACCGCCTGCGCTCCTCGCATCTCAGGGCGGAGGCTCCGTGGTCAGAGCAGTTCGAGAATGGTGGCGTTGGCCATCCCGCCGGCCTCGCACATCGACTGCAGTCCGTATCGAATCCCGTTGTCCCGCATGTTATGGACGAGCCGAGTCATGAGGATCGCGCCGGACCCGCCCAGGGGGTGGCCGACCGCGATCGCGCCGCCCAGCGGGTTGAGTCTCTCGATGTCGGCGCCGGTCTCGGCCTGCCAGGCCAGTGGCACCGGGGCAAACGCCTCGTTGATCTCGAAGGCGCCGATGTCGTCGATCGACAGCCCCGAACGCTTGAGCGCCTTCGCCGTTGCCGGGATCGGCCCGGTCAGCATGATCACCGGATCATCGGCGGCGACGACCGCGGTGTGGATTCGGGCGATCGGCGTGAGACCGTGCGACTTCGCGGTCTCGCCGGACATGATCAACAGGGCACCGGACCCGTCGGAGATCTGCGAGGAGTTGCCGGCGTGGATGACGCCGTCCTCGCTGAAGGCCGGCGCGAGCTTGGCCAACGACTCGAGGGTGCCGCCGCGCCGGATTCCCTCGTCGCCCTCGAGCACTCCCGGGATCGGGGCCAGCTGGGCGTCGAAGGCGCCGCGGTCGGCCGCCTGCGCGGCGAGGTCGTGTGATCGCAGCGAGTACTCGTCGAGGCGAGTGCGATCCAATCCCCACTTCGCGGCGACCATCTCGGCGCCGATCCCCTGGCTGAACCTGTCGACGCCGTAACGGTCGAGGACCGTGGGCGGCTGGTGCTCGCCGTTCGGCGCGGCGCTGCCCATCGGGACCCGGCTCATCGACTCGACGCCGCCGGCGATGACGACGTCCTGCTGGCCCGAGGCGACCGCCGCGGCCGCCATGCTGACCGCCTGCTGGCTCGACCCGCAGGCGCGCGTGACGGTGGTTCCGGGGACACTCTCGGGCCAGCCGGCGGCGAGCACGGCCGTTCGCGCGACGTTGCCCGCTTGCTCGGCGGTCTGGCTGACGCAGCCCCAGACGACGTCGTCGACGACAGCCGGATCGATGCCGGTCCGCTCGACGAGCGCCTCGAGTACATGGGCGGACAGGTCGGCGGGATGGATCCCGGACAGGGCGCCGCGACGGCGGCCGATGGGCGCGCGGACCGCGTCGACGATCACTGCATCACGCATGAGGACTCCTCGATGTCGGGGCAAGGATGACGTTGTGTCAGACGTGTACGACGCCGGCGGACGTGAACGCCCGTTCTGACGAGCCGACCACCGGGGCGCCTGGCAGGCAAGTCGGTTCACACTCACGGTCGATGAGGCCCTGCCTATGGGAGGCGCGCGTGCCATTGGCTCGCGCTATCGCTCCCTTAGTTCAGCGCGACTACTTCAGCGCGGTCGAGGAGTGCATGCTGTGAGACGGACCTGTGTGAAGTCGCACACGCGCCCGCCCGACGGTGCGATCGCACCCCGACCGACTTCGGAGACAAGCCACCACCATGACCCGCCTCGCGCAGACCTTGGGCCTCACCGAGATCCAGACCGAGATCCTGTCCAACGTCCGCTCGTTCGTCGACAAACAGATCATCCCCACCGCGCAGGAGCTCGAGCACGCCGACGAGTACCCGCAGGCCATCGTCGACGGCATGGCCGAGATGGGCTTGTTCGGTCTGATGATCCCCGAGGAGTACGGCGGGCTCGGCGAATCCCTGCTGACCTATGCGCTGTGCGTCGAGGAACTCGCGCGCGGCTGGATGAGTGTGTCCGGGGTGATCAACACCCATTTCATCGTGGCGTACATGATCCGGCAGCACGGGACCGACGACCAGAAGCAGCGGTTCCTCCCCCGGATGGCGACCGGCGAGGTGCGCGGCGCGTTCTCGATGTCCGAACCGGAACTGGGGTCGGACGTGGCGGCGATCAAGACGAGCGCCAAGCGCGACGGAGACGACGGATACATCATCGACGGGCAGAAGATGTGGCTGACCAACGGCGGGTCGTCGACTCTCGTTGCCGCGCTGGTCCGGACCGACGAGGGCAACGAGAAGCCGCACAAGAACCTGACCACCTTCCTCGTCGAAAAGGCCGCCGGTTTCGGCGAGGTGCGGCCCGGGCTGACGATTCCGCGGAAGCTGGACAAGATGGGCTACAAGGGCATCGACACCACCGAGCTGATCTTCGACGGTTATCGCGCACCCGCGTCCGACATCCTCGGCGGCGAGCCCGGCCGCGGGTTCGCGCACATGATGGACGGCGTCGAGGTCGGCCGCGTCAACGTCTCCGCCCGCGCGTGCGGGATCGCCCAGCGCGCATTCGAACTCGGCGTGAAGTACGCGCAGCAGCGATCCACGTTCGGCAAGCCCATCGCCGAACACCAGGCCATCGCGTTCTCGCTGGCCGAGATGGCGACGAAAGTCGAGGCCGCACACCTGATGATGGTCAATGCGGCACGCCTGAAGGACTCGGGCGAGCGCAACGACGTCGCCGCCGGAATGGCCAAGTACCTGTGCAGCGAGTACTGCGCCGAGGTCACCCAGGCCAGCTTTCGAATCCACGGTGGCTACGGCTATTCGAAGGAGTTCGAGATCGAGCGGCTGATGCGCGACGCGCCCTTCCTGCTGATCGGCGAGGGCACCAGCGAAATACAGAAACAGATCATCTCCAAGGGACTCCTGCGCGAATATCGCGAGAAGTGACCGCCGAGCCGAATGTCGTCAGACCCGTCCGCCCACAACAGTTTCGAGGGACCACATGCAGCGTCGCATCTTCACCGAGGACCACGAATCGTTCCGCAAGACAGTCCGGGACTTCATCGCCAAGGAGGTCGCGCCCGTCTATCACGACTGGGAGAAACAGGGACATCCGCCGCGTGAGTTCTACAACCGTCTCGGCGAACTCGGCGTCCTGGGCATCGAGGCGCCCGAGGAGTACGGCGGCGGCGGTGTCTCCGACTTCACCTACTCGATGGTGATCGCCGAGGAGACCTCGGCCGCGGGTGTCACCTTCGGCAGCTACTCGGTGCACTCGAACCTGATCCTCCCCTACCTCGTCGAGTACGCCACCGACGAGCAGAAGCAGCGCTGGCTGCCCGGATTCTGTTCCGGCGAGCTGATGTTCGCGATCGCGATGACCGAACCCGGCACCGGTTCTGATCTCGCCAACATCTCGACCACCGCCAAGCTGTCCGAGGACGGATCGCACTACGTACTCGACGGCGCGAAGACGTTCATCACCGGCGGCGCACTCGCCGATCGCGTCCTCGTCGTCGCCCGGACCGCACCCTTCGATCCCGAGAACCGTCGTGCCGGATTGTCGATCCTGGTGGTGGACACCAAGTCCGAGGGATTCTCGGTCGGCCGCAAGATCGAGAAGATCGGACTCAAGGCCTCCGACACCGCCGAGCTCTCGTTCAGTTCGGTCGAGGTTCCCGTGTCCGACCGGCTCGGCGAGGAGGGAGCCGGGTTCTCGTACCTGGCGCACAACCTCGCGCAGGAACGACTCACCATCGCCGTCGGGGCGTCGGCCACCGCCGCGGCAGCCGTCCAGCATGCGATCGCCTACACCAAGGAGCGCGACGTCTTCGGCAAACCCGTTGCCGCGTTCCAGAACACCAAGTTCGTGCTCGCCGAGTGCTCTGCCGAGGTCGAGGCGATCCGCGCGATCGTCGACCGCGCACTCGAACTCCACAACGAGGGCGAACTCACCGTCCCGGACGCGGCCCGCGCGAAGCTGTTCGCCACCGAGACCGCCGGCAAGGTCATCGACAAGTGCCTGCAGTTGCACGGCGGGTACGGCTACGTCCTGGAGTACCCGATCGCCCGGCTGTACGCAGACACCCGCGTCACCCGCATCTACGGTGGCACCAGCGAGGTCATGAAGACGATCATCGCCAAGGACCTCGGCCTGTAGGTGTCATGCAGGTCGCTGCTCCGACTGTCGCTCCCTGAAAACCACCCCACGGAGCCGGGTCGGGCGACCCATCGGCAGCTGTCCGTTTCCTACGGGTGGTCTTCAGCCTGCTCGTGTGATATCCGCCGCTCACGCCCCCCGCAAAGTTCGCGCAGCCCGCGGTAACAGGCGACCGATGCGTACCGACAACCCCGGTGAACGCTCAGCCCAGTCCGGTTTCCCGTCCGCCGGTCGTGCCTTAAGATTCCCTGAGCAATCGGCGGGTAGCGGAAGTGGTGTGCGTTGGTGGGGTTTGTCCGGGGTGGGGTCCGAGTATTGGCGACGGTGCTGGTCACCGCGTTCGTGGTGTCGCTGATGGCAGCGGTGTCCGCGCCCGCGCAGGCGGCCCCGGCGCGCTACACCGGTGGCACCTACGTGGCGCTCGGTGATTCGCGTGCGTCCGGGAGCTTCTACACCCCGACCCCCGCGTATTTCGGAGGCTGCAAGCGGTCGGCGTTCAACTACCCGACCCTCGTCGCCGGGGCCACTCTGCCGCGACGTTTCATCGACGCCTCGTGCGCGGGCGCCCAGGCGGCGCACCTGTACCAGGCCCCACAACACACCAGCGGTGGCACGAAGCCGATTCAGCTGCATCTGGTCCCGCGCGACGCGCAACTGATCACGGTGAGCATCGGCGGCAACGACATGCGGTGGAACGCGATCCTGAACCAATGCCGGACGCCCGCGTTCACCGACCGGCGCTGCCGCCACAACCGCGGCCTCGAGAACGAGGTCCGGCGTCGGATCGACCTGATGGAGAGCCGGGTGACCCCGGCGCTTCGCGCAGTCCGGAAGAAGGCACCCAACGCCCAGATCATCGTCGTCGGCCTGGGTGGCTTCATCGGGTTCAGCGGATGCTGGCCGCTCGTCCCGCTGAGCGACCCCGACGCCCGGTGGATGCGTGAGGTCTTCAACCGCGCCAACGGCGCGCTCTGGCGGGCGTCGACCAAGGTCGGTGGCACCTTCATCGACGCCAACCGCCGATCGGCGGGGCACGATGCGTGCAACCTGATCAGCCCCTGGTACGAGAGCTCGCTGTCGAATCGCATCGCCCTGCCATTCCACGTCAACCAGGCCGGCGCCGTCGCCTTCGCAGCCATGATCAACGGGGCCATCCGCCGTTAGCCCGACACCGGCCACCCACTAGCGTTTGTCGGGTGGCTCATCTACTCGGCGCGGAAACCCTAGGCCTGGAATACCCGACCACCAAGGTCTTCGAGTCGGTGTCCCTCGGCGTCAACGAGGGCGACCGCATCGGCATCGTCGGGCGCAACGGCGACGGCAAGTCGAGCCTATTGGCGATGCTCGCCGGACGGATGCAGCCCGATTCCGGTCGCGTCACCGTCCGGGGCGGCGTGCGTGTCGGCGTCCTGGATCAGGTCGACGTGTTCGACGACGACGAGACCGTCGGGCACGCCGTCGTCGGTGACCGTCCCGAACACGAATGGGCGGGCGACGCCCGCGTCCGCGACGTCATCGGGGGACTACTCGGGGACGTCGAGTGGACCGCGCCCACCGCGTCGCTGTCGGGTGGTCAGCGACGCCGGGTGTCCCTGGCACGGCTGCTGGCCGGTGAGCACGACGTCCTCGCGCTGGACGAGCCGACCAACCACCTCGACGTCGAGGCCATCACCTGGCTCGCACAGCACCTCAAGCGCCGCTGGCCGGCCAACGCCGGCGGACTGATGGTCGTCACCCACGACCGGTGGTTCCTGGACGAGGTCTGCACCGTCACCTGGGAGGTACACGACCGGATCGTCGAACCGTTCGAGGGCGGATACGCCGCCTACATCCTGCAGCGCGTCGAACGCGACCGGCAGGCCGCGACCATCGAGGCGCGCCGGCAGAACCTGGCACGCAAGGAACTGGCCTGGTTGCGTCGGGGCGCCCCGGCACGGACATCCAAGCCGAAGTTCCGGATCGACGCGGCCAACGCACTGATCGCCGACGTACCGCCGGTTCGCGACACCGTCGCCCTGCAGTCCCTGGCCACCGCACGTCTCGGCAAAGACGTCGTCGACCTGCTCGACGTGTCGGTGTCCTACGGCGAGCGCAACGTCCTCGACGGCGTCGAGTGGCGGCTCGCGCCGGGTGAGCGCACCGGCATCCTCGGGGTCAACGGCGCGGGCAAGTCCACGCTGCTCGGTCTCATCGCCGGGACGGTGGAGCCGACCGGCGGACGGGTCAAGCGCGGCAAGACGGTCAAGGTCGCCACCCTGACCCAGCGCCTCGACGACCTCGACCGGTACCTCGACGATCCGGTCCGCGTGGTCATCACGGAACTGCAGACCACCTACACCTTCGGCGCCGGATCGAAGGCGCAGGAACTCTCGCCGTCGCAGCTGCTCGAACGGCTGGGCTTCGACAGCGCGCAGCTCTCCACCCCGGTCCGAGATCTGTCCGGCGGACAGAAGCGACGCCTGCAGCTGCTGTTGATCCTCCTCGACGCCCCGAACGTGCTGATCCTCGACGAGCCGACCAACGACCTCGACACCGACATGCTCGCCGCGCTCGAGGATCTTCTCGACTCCTGGCCGGGCACGCTCATCGTCGTCTCGCACGACCGGTACTTCCTCGAACGGGTCACCGATCAGCAGTTCGCCGTCCTCGACGGCAAGTTGCGACACCTCCCGAACGGGGTCGACGAGTTCCTGAAACTCCGTGCGGCGCAGTCGAAGGCGACCGCCTCCGGATCGGGTTCGGGCGGTTCGGGTTCGGGCCGTTCGACGTCGACGGGCGGTGGGTCGGGTTCGGCCCTGAGCGGCGCGGAGCTGCGCGCGGCGAACAAGGAGCTGGCCGCCCTGGAGCGTCGGATCGACAAGTTGCACAGCACGATCGACTCCGCGCGAGCGGCGCTGGCCGACCATGATCAGTCCGACTACCAGGGGCTCGCCGCCGAGACCGAACGCATCCGCGCCATGGAGACCGAGCTGGCCGAGGTCGAGGACCGCTGGATGGAGCTCGGCGAAGCCCTCGAATGACCGGCGGCCCGGGCCGGTCGTCGTCGGCGAAGGATCTCGTCAGCGGCCGAACGACTCCCGGATCGCTGTCATCACGTCGGGCAGCGACTCGTCGACGACGCTGCTGTGATCGGCACGCGCGTAGGTCTTGAGGTCGACGTCGGTGCCCGCGTCGCGCATCGCCGACCGCAGGGACCGGGACAGCGGGTAGGGCAGCACCGGATCGAGAAACCCATGTGCCAGCGTGACTTTCGCCGGATATCCGGACGTGGGGACCTCCGCGTACTCGCGCAGGGCGTCGCGGAACTCCTGCTCGTCGGTGAACGACGACGCGACGAGTGAACCCGGTGACACCGACCGCAGCGCGTCGACCAGATCGCCGTTGCACCGGGCGCGCGCCCGGTCGAGGAAACGCTTGCCGTCGGCGGTCAGGAAGTCGGCGACACCGAGCTCCGGATGGGCGTGGTCGAGACCGGCGAGGGTGAACAGGAACGGCGCACTGAGGACATTCAGCGCGCCGAGGCCCGGGACGCGGGGGCCGAACAGTCCGAAGAGGTTCTCCAGCGACGACACCGGGGCGATCGCGACGATGCCGGCGACCGGCAGTTCGGGTGCGTGCTCCGCGGCGAGGCGGCCCGCATGCAGCGCGGCGTGACCGCCCTGCGAATGACCCGTCGACACCCACCGCGACCCGAGTGAGGGGTCGACCGACCGTGCCGCCCGGATCATGTCGAGTACCGAATACGCGGCCGCCCGGCCGCCGAGGTACTCCGTCTCCCCCGCCGATCCAAGCCCGGCGTAGTCGGTTGCGGTGACCGCGTAGCCGGCGTCGAGTGCCGCCCGCACCGGCGCCTCGACGCCGTCGCCGAGGCGGTGCAGGGTCGGCGCGCACTCATCGGCAAGGCCCACCGTCCCGTGCGCCCAGGAGACGATCGGCCAGCCGCCGGCGGGCGGCACGCCCTCGGGCACCCAGTACACGCCGCTCGACATCGCCGGACGTCCGTTCTGATCGCGCGTCGCGTAGGTGATCCGGGTCCCCGATCGGGCAGCCGACGGGAGTTCGTCGTCGGCGACCTCGGTGGTGGTGAACACGAACCCGTCGGCGGGTGCGGCGGCCACGGCGGAGCCCGGCATGGCGACCGCCGACAGCCCGAGCAGCAGGGCGACGACTGTCGACGCGACGACAGCGAAGGGTCTACGGGGCATCGATCAACCGTAGGTGATCAGCGCCGGAGATCGGCTCCCAGGACTCGCGTCCCGGCAGCCGGACCGCTGGCGGTGCGGACCGAGCGAGCAACTCCGGCGCCGGACAATTCCGCCGCGACGTTCACCGCGCTGGTCTCGTCGGCGCACAGGAAGGCGCACGTCGGACCCGACCCCGACACGATGCCGCCCAGCGCTCCGGCGTCGATCCCGGCGCGCAGCGTCCGGCGGAGCGTCGGCTGCAATGAGAGCGCCGCGGGCTGTAGATCGTTGTGCAGCAGCGGCGCCACCGCGCGCGGGTCGCCCGACGCCAGCGCCTGCATCAGTTCGTCGGGGCGTCGGAGCAGGTCGCGTTCGTCGTCGTCGGCGCACTCGCCAGAACGGCTGCCGCGCAACCGATCCAGTTCGCGGTACACCGCCGGCGTGGACAGCCCTTCGCGCGCGAGTGCCAGGACCCAGTGGAATTCCCCGCGGGAGAGGACCTGCATCAACCGCTCGCCGCGCCCGGTGCCGAGCGCGGTGTTGCCGTGCAACGCGAACGGGACGTCGCTGCCCAGACCCGCCGCGATCGTGGCGAGGTCGTCCCGGCCGATGTCGAGTTTCCAGAGGGCGGCGAGTGCGACGAGCGCCCCCGCGGCGTCGGCGCTGCCACCGGCCATGCCGCCGGCGACCGGGATCGTCTTGTCGATGTCGATGGCGACCTTGCCGGACCGGTCCGCCCAGTCGGCCAGTGCCAACGCCGCGCGTACCGCGAGATTGGACTCGTCGGCCGGGACCGACCCGGCGCCTTCACCGCGGACGGTCACGGTCGTCTCGTTCGCACGGGCCACCCGGATGTCGTCGTGCAGGGACAGCGCCTGGAAGACGGTGACCAGGTCGTGGTACCCGTCCTCGCGGCGCGGACCGACCCCGAGGTGCAGATTGACCTTCGACGGAGCCCGTGCGGTGACGGAGTCCGACACCACCGACAGCGACGTACGCGACACAATGATCCAGCCTAGCGCCCCAGGGTCGGCCTCGCGCCAATCGACGCCGTCGCTCAGGGACGCCAGTCGCGGTCGACGAGTTCACCGACGTGCTCGACGACGAGCACCGCCCCCGAGTCGCGCAACTCACCCTCCGAGAACCCGCCGGAGCGCACCGCAACGCACTCCGCCGGCAGCCGGTGCGCCGACGCCACATCCCACACCGTGTCGCCGACGACCACAGCCCGCCCGCCGCCGGCCTCGTCGAGGGCGACCGACAGGATATCGGGCGCCGGCTTGGACGAGTCGGCATCGTCCGAGGTCGTCACGGCGGCGAAGTCGTTCCGCGACAACCCCATCGACTCCAGCGCCGCATCGGTGAACTCCGACTTCCCCGACGACGCGAGAGCCACCCGATACCCGGCGTCGAGCAACCCTCGGACCAGGTCGGCTGCGCCGAGGAGCGGACGGACGTCGGGTAGCAGCCGGCGGTAGTGCCCCTCCCAGTCGTCGCGGAGCGTATCGCCGAGCGAATCCTCCACCTCGTCGCCGCAGATCTCGCCGACGAGGCGGTCGCCGCCCATGCCGATCGCCCGGTGCACCCGCCACCACTGCGGGATCAGGTCGTGGCCTGCGAAGGCCCGCATCCACGCCAGCGCGTGGAGGTAGGTCGAGTCGACGAGGGTACCGTCGACATCGAGAAGCACGGTGTCGATAGACCCATCCGCTTTGTGGTCCGGCATCTGCACCTCGTTTCCGGGGTCGAGAACCGCGCCCCGTCGTCGGACGTCCGCCGTCCGGACACCACCGTCTCGAGCGTCCCGGATTCGGACCTACGACTCAACGCCTACACCGAAGCGACCGATCTCGCAGAGGAGAACCCCATGGCAACGCGATTCGGCTACACCCTGATGACCGAGCAGGCCGGCCCGAAAGAGCTGGTGCGGTACGCCGTCGGCGCCGAAGACGCTGGCTTCGACTTCGAGGTGTCGAGCGACCACTACTTTCCGTGGCTCTCGGCCCAGGGTCACGCACCGTACGCGTGGACGGTCCTGGGAGCCGTCGCCCACGCGACCGAGCGGGTCGACCTGATGACGTACGTGACGTGCCCGACGATCCGCTATCACCCGGCGATCATCGCGCAGAAGGCCGCGACGCTGCAGATCCTCGCCGACGGTCGCTTCACCCTCGGTCTGGGCTCGGGCGAGAACCTCAACGAACACGTCGTCGGCGAGGGTTGGCCGTCGGTCGCCGACCGCCAGGACATGCTCGCCGAGGCCATCGAGATCATCCGCAAGCTGCACACCGGCGAGCTCGTCGACTTCCGCGGCGAGTTCTTCCAGGTCGACGCCGCCCGGATCTGGGATCTCCCCGATCAGCCGGTCCCGATCGGTGTCGCGGTCGCAGGCAACGCGGGCATCGAGACGTTCGGCCCGCTCGCCGACCACCTGATCGCCGTCGAACCCGACGCCGACTTCATCAACGCCTGGAACGCGCACTCGTCGACCCCGACCGTCGACGGACAGCGGTCCCGCGCGATCGGGCAGATCCCCATCAGCTGGGATCCCGACCGCGACAAGGCGATCGAACGTGCGCACGATCAGTTCCGGTGGTTCGCCGGCGGATGGGATGTCAACGCCGACCTGCGGACCACCGCGGGATTCGCCGCCGCGACCCAGTTCGTCACGCCGGACGACGTCGCAGGCAACATCCCGTGCGGCCCCGACCTCGACCAGATCGTCGAGGCCGTGAAACCCTTCTGGGAGGCCGGCTTCACCGACATCGCGCTCGTCCAGATCGGGGGCGACACGCAAGACGAGTTCCTGCGCGACGCCGCACCCGCGCTGCTGGAGAAGTTGCGAGCCGCGTCGAACTGAGTCCGAAAGCGCCCCTGAGATCCGCCCCGCGGGCGGCCGCGAGCGACGATGTGTCGCCGCGACGCCTCCTGTGGGTGGATTCCAGGGGCGGTTTTCGTCAGGCGCAGGCGCAGGCAGCAAACCCCATCAGGTGGTGCGTGCGAGCCGGACGAAGTCGTCGACGTCGAGCTTCTCGCCCCGCTCGCCGGGATCGATACCGGCCTCGCGCAGTCGGCGTTCGGCTTCGGCCGCCGATCCCGCCCAGCCGGCGAGGGCCGAGCGCATCGTCTTGCGGCGCTGGGCGAATGCGGCGTCGATCGCGGCGAACACCTGCTGCCGGTCGAGCGGGTCGGTCGAATGGTCGTCGGTGCGTTCGATGCGGACGAGTCCCGACTCGACCTTGGGTTCGGGCCAGAACACGTTGCGTCCCACCGAACCCGCCCGGGTCACGCGACCGTGGTAGCGCGCCTTCACGCTCGGTACGCCATAGGTCCGGCTGCCCGGGCCCGCAGCGAGGCGGTCGGCGACCTCCGCCTGCACCATCACGAGCGCGGTGGTGATCTCGGGGAACAATCCGAGCAGGTGCAACAGGACCGGCACCGAGACGTTGTACGGCAGGTTCGCGACGAGAGCGGTCGGCACCACTGGGAGGTCGTCGCGCGTCACGTGCAGGGCGTCGGCGAGGATGACTTGGAAGTTGTCCTGCCGGCTCGGCGCGTACTCCGCGATCGTTGCCGGAAGACGTTGCGCGAGAACCTGATCGATCTCGATCGCGACGACCTTGCCGGCCGTCCCGAGTAGCGCGAGGGTGAGCGAGCCCAATCCCGGGCCGACCTCGAGGACGGTGTCGCCGGCGCCGACACCCGACGCCGCGACGATGCGCCGCACCGTGTTCGCGTCGTGGACGAAGTTCTGTCCCAGCGTCTTGGTCGGCCGGACACCGACCTCGGCTGCGAGCTCCCGGATCTGCGCGGGTCCGAGCAGGCGCGGGGCCTCGTCGGGCGTGCCCGCAGGTGTCTCGTCGGGCGTGCCCGCAGGTGTCTCGTCGGGCGTGCCCGCGGGCGTCTCGTCGATCAGCGCAGGCCCAGCTTGGACGAGCAGGACGGCCACGCGCCCCAGCCCTGGACCGCTTGGGTCTTTTTCGCGATCGCGATCTGCTCCTCGCGGCTGGCGAGGTCGGCTCGCGGAGCGTACTCGAGACCGCCCCAGCGCTCCCAGGTGTTCTGGTCGAACTGGACGCCGCCGTAGAAGCCGTTGCCCGTGTTGATCGCCCAGTTGCCGGTCGCCTCACACGCGGCGAGCGCGTCCCACACCGACCCCGGCGGCACGAACGGCGCACCCGGCTTGGTGCCGATGCGGACGGTGGCCGCGACGGGCTCGCTGAGCACCTCGCTGGTCAGCTTGTCGCGCTTGACGACCCGGCCGTTCACGGTGGTGACCTTGTAGGTGACACGCGCCTCGCCGGGAGTCCCCTTCTTCTCGACCACCTTGCGATCGCGGACGAGGGTGGGGTCCTCTTTCTTGACCTCCGGCGGAGCGACGGGCTCGGTGAGGGTGACGTCCTCGGTCTTGATCCGGGTGACGACGATCTTGAGGTTCGGGGTGACCTTGGTGTCGGCCGCGGGGGTGACCTTGTCCTCGGCGCCCAGCGGCGTCCCGAGTGACTCGAGCAGATCTTTCACGGTGTGTGCGGCGACGGTCGGACGCTTCTTGGCCGGGCCGTCGACGAGAGTCACCGGCTTGGGCAGCGCGACGTCGATCTCGCCGCCGTCGACCGGGAGTTCGTTGCCGAAGACGGCCTGCTCGGCGGCGTGGCTCAGCCCGCGTTCGGCCAGCAGCTGATCGACGGTCGAGGCGTTGGTGACGATCCTCTCCGGCTTGCCCTCGACGTCGAGGGTGACCTCCTTGAGCCGGTTGACCTTGATGGTCTGGCCGTCGCCGAATCCGGAGTCCAGGCCGGGGCTCACCTTGTCACCGTCCGCGGGTGCGAGCCCCTCGGACTCGAGGAGGCTCTCGACGGACATCGCCATGGTGGACACGTGCCGAACGTCGCCGTCGACGTCGATCGCGACGTTCTTGTGCATGGCGACGCCCATGATCCCGCCGGCCGCGACGGTGGCGCAGACGGCGCCGACCGCGACGCGGACACGCAACGAGTTCGATCCGTTGATCTTGGAGAAGACCGTTTTTGGCGACGCCGGGGTGGACGACTCTGGGTTCGGCAAGGAAGGCAAGGGCACGACATCCTGATAGGCAACACTGGCACCACGTCGGCCGACTGGATCTGCACGCCGGCCAGGCGGATCACAGTACGATAACGAACCGGCCAGATTATGGCAAAGGGATGCCGTACACCCGGCGCGCGTTGGCCCCGAGGGTCTGTGCCATCTCCGCGTCCGTCACCCCGCGCACCTCGGCGAGCGCCCGCGCCGTGTACGGCAGGCAATACGACTGATTCGGCTGGCCACGGTAGGGATGCGGGGTCAGGAACGGCGCGTCGGTCTCGACGAGAAGCTGGTCGTCGGGCACGAGTTCGGCCGCGATCCGGAGTTCCTCGGCGTTGGCGAAGCTCACAGTGCCGGCGAAACTGAGCATGAAGCCACGCTCGACACATTCGCGTGCAACATTTCGGTCACCGGAGAAGCAGTGCATGATCACGGATTCGGGCGCGCCCTCCGCGGCCAGGACGTCCAGCAGATCCCGGTCGGCCTCACGGTTGTGGATCATCAGCGGCTTGCCCACCCGCTTCGCGAGGTCGATGTGCCAGCGGAACGTCTCATGCTGCACCCCGGGTGGCGCGCACTCGTCGGACTTCCCGGGCCAGTAGTAGTCGAGACCCGTCTCGCCCACCGCGACGACCCGCGGGTGACGCACCATCTGTTCGAGCTCGGCCGCGGTCTCGTCGTTCAGATCCCCGGCATGCATCGGATGCAAGGCCACCGCCGCGTAGACCCGATCGTCCCATTCCGCGGCCGCGACCGCCCAGCGCGCGTCGACCATGTCGTCGGAGACGGTGACCACATGGTCGACGCCGACGGCCTGCGCGTGGTCGCAGATCGCGCGGACCGCGTCGGCGTCGCGTCCGCCGCACGCCGCGAGGTGGGTGTGCGCGTCGACGAGACCGGCCAGCGGAGCCGGGTCCGGCGGTGGTTCGCGCCGACGACGCTTCTTCGCGGCCTTGTTGCTCAGGGTCTCGCCGCCGTTCGGCTCGGCAGGCCCCGTGCCGGGGCCACCAGGGGCGTCGCTCATGGCACCCACCTTGGCACAGAGCGCCCGACGCCTCCGGCCGCGGTGCGCCCCGACCGCCTAGAGCGTCACCGTGCCCTCGATCACCGTCGTGGTGTCCCCGCCGATCCAGATGTTCTCGCCGTCGTCGTGGACGTGGATGCGCCCGGCACGGCCGAGTGCCGCACCCTGCGCGGCGACATAGGACGCCGGTGCGTGGCCGTGCGCACGCAACCACATCGCGATACCGGCGTTGAGACTGCCCGTCACCGGGTCCTCGGGGACACCGATCCCCGGCACGAACGCCCGCACCTCACCGAAGACCTCGCCGTCACCCGAGCCGTACCGCCCGAACAGCCCGACCTTGTGATCCCCGAGGGCCGGGATGTCCGGCGCCACCTCGAGCACCCGCTCCCCCGACCCGAGCTGCAGCACCATCCATTCCGGCCCGTTGTCGACCCACTCGGCCGCGAGGACCTCGCCGACATCGACTCCCAGCGCGGCTGCGACCTCGGCGACGACCGCGGGCTCGACGGGGCCGGACCGCCGCAACGGCGGCGCCGCGAAGGCCAGGCGTGCACCCGAGCGGCGCAGTCGGACCAGGCCGACGCCGCACTCCTGCACGATGTCCTCCCCGGCCGGGCGGCCGCCCGTCGTCAGCCAGGCATGCGCGGAGCCGAGAGTGGGGTGCCCGGCGAACGGCAATTCCCCGTCCGGGGTGAAGATACGCAGGCGGTAGTCGGCGGCGGCGTCGGTCGGCGGCAGCACGAACGTCGTCTCCGACAGATTGGTCCAGCGGGCGAACGCGGCCATCCGGTCGTCGGGGATGTCGGCGGCGTCGAGCACCACGGCCACCGGGTTACCACCGGTTCCAGTGGCGGAGAACACATCGATCTGGGCGAATCGTCGGGTCATCGGTTCATCGTCTCACTCCCAGTTGTTGCCCGGTCAAAGGGTTTTCGGGTCGCCCACCCCGACCCGGGCGGACATCGCCCGACACGACGGGTACACGCGCGCGGACGTGTTCGAGGGAAAACGGTCCGCCCGGCCACGCAAATCGCGCCGGAGTCGTCCGGGACGGGTAGCGTGGCGAAGCGTGTTGGGATTGCCAGATTCGATCACCGTCGCACTGTTCGACCTCGACGGAGTTCTCACCGAGACCGCGGTGCTACACCGCAAGGCATGGAAGAAGGCGTTCGACGCCTTTCTCGCCGCGCGCCTGGGCGGCGCGGACCATGCCGACTTCGTCGAGTTCACCGACCAGGACTACCTCGCCTACGTCGACGGGCGTCCCCGCGAGGACGGCGTCCGGGCCTTCCTCGCCTCCCGAGGGATCGACGACGTCGACCCGCAGACCGTGACCGAGATCGGGAACGGGAAGAACGACATGTTCCTGGTCAGCCTGGCCGAGGACGGCGGGCAGGCATATCCGGGTTCGGTGCGATACCTCGAGGCGGCGCGAGATGCCGGCCTCCGGATCGCGGTGGTGACCTCCTCGAAGAACGGAGCAGCAGTGCTGGATGCAGCGGATCTGTCGAAATTCGTCGAGGTCCGGGTGGACGGGCTCGACATCGTGACGAAGGGCCTGAAGGGCAAGCCCGCTCCCGACTCGTTCCTCCTGGGCGCCGAGCAGATGGGCGTCGAACCCGCTGCGGCGGCGGTCTTCGAAGACGCCATCTCCGGCATCCAGGCCGGCAGCGCGGGAGCATTCGGCTACGTCGTGGGCGTCGACCGCGTCGGTGGTGTGCAGGCCGAGGCCATGCGCGCGGCCGGTGCCGACGTCGTCGTGACCGATCTCGTCGAATTGCTGCCCGCATGACCGCCGAGCACGGCCACGACTTCGGCTTCGAGATCCATCCGTGGCAGCTGAAATGGCGCGGCGGAGTCGATCTGGACATGCTCGGCCGAACCGAGACACTGTTCGCACTGTCCAACGGGCACATCGGTTTACGCGGGTCGTTCGAGGAAGGCGAGCCCGTCGACCATCCCGGCACCTACCTGAACGGCTTCTACGAGCTGCGCGGTCTGCCCTACGCGGAGAGCGGCTACGGCTATCCCGAGTCCGGACAGACCGTCGTCAACGTCACCGACGGCAAGATCATCCGGTTGCTGGTCGAGGACGAGCCGATGGACCTCCGGTACGGGCGTACCGAGGAGCACGAGCGGACGCTGGACTTCCGGACCGGCACCCTCCGTCGTCACACGGTGTGGACCTCACCCACCGGCCGCAAGGTCCGGATCAAGTCCGAGCGTCTCGTGTCCTTCACCAAACGCACGATCGCGGCGATCCGCTACGAGGTCGAGCCGGTCGACGAGGACATGAAACTCGTTCTGCAGTCCGATCTCCTGGCCAACGAGCCGGTGCCGGCACCGGGCAACGACCCGCGCCTGGCGGCCGCGCTGGACGCCCCGCTGGTCTCCGATCTCGCCACCTGCCGCAACTACTGGGGCATGCTGGTCCACCACACCAAGAAGTCCGGCCTGCACATCGCGGCCGGTATGGACCACGAGATCTACTTCCCCGACAAGGCCGACACCTTCATCCGTGCCGACGGTGACCTCGCCCGACTCACCATCGCGGCCAACGTGCCGAAGGGCAAGAGCCTGACCCTCACCAAGTACATGGGGTACGGCTGGTCGGCCCGACGCTCGGTGCCGGCGCTGCGTGCCCAGGTCGACGCGGCGCTCGCGATGGCGATGGAGACCGGCTGGGATTCGCTCAAGGCCGACCAGGTCCGCTACCTCGAGGACTTCTGGCGCGACGCCGACGTCGAACTCGACGGCGATCCGGAGTTGCAGCAGGCGGTCCGGTTCGCGCTGTTCCACGTGCTACAGGCCGGCGCGCGCGGTCAGTCCCGCGCCATCCCGGCCAAGGGGCTCACCGGCCCCGGCTACGACGGTCACACCTTCTGGGACACCGAGAGTTTCATCCTCCCGATGCTCACCTACACGGTCCCCGCCGCCGCCGGCGAGGAACTGCGATGGCGCCACTCCACCATGGACAAGGCGAAATCCCGCGCCGCCGAACTCGGTCAGCGCGGGGCGATGTTCCCGTGGCGGTCGATCAACGGCGACGAGTGTTCGGGCTACTGGCCCGCGGGCACCGCAGGCGTGCACGTGTCCGCCGACATCGCCAACGCCACGGCCCGCTACCTCCGGGCGACCAACGACGAACAGTTCGAGACCGAGTGCGGCGTCGAACTCCTCGTCGAGACCGCACGACTGTTCGCCGGCCTCGGGCACCACGACGTGAACGGCAAGTTCCGCATCGACGGCGTGACCGGTCCCGACGAGTACACCGCCGTGGTGAACAACAACACCTTCACCAACCTCGCGGCGCAGCAGAACCTGCGGGACGCCGTGGCGGCCGTACACCGCCGGCCGGACCTCGCCGAACAGTTCGGGGTCACGACCGCCGAAGCGGCGCACTGGGAAGCGTGTGCCGACGACATGACGATCCCCTACGACGACGCTCTCGGCGTCCACCAGCAGTGTGAGTCGTTCACCCTGCTGGGCGCCTGGGACTTCGAGTCGTCGGTCGGACGCTATCCGCTCCTGCTGAACTACCCGTATTACGACCTCTACCGCAAGCAGGTGGTCAAGCAGGCCGACCTGGTGTTCGCGACCTACCTGTTCGGCGATGCGTTCACCGCCGAGCAGAAGCTGCGCAACTTCGACTACTACTACCCGTTGACCGTCCGCGACTCGTCGCTGTCGGCGTGCTGTGAGGCGGTCACCGCCGCCGAGGTCGGCTACCCCGACCTCGCCTACGATCTGCTCGCCGAGTCGGTGTTCACCGATCTGCACGACCTGCACAACAACGTCAGCAGCGGCCTGCACATCGCCGCGCTGGCCGGTGCCTGGACCGACTGCGTCGCGGGCTTCGGCGGCATGCGCGACTTCGGCGGGAACATCACGTTCGCGCCCCGGCTCCCCCGGCGGCTGACGTACATGTCGTTCCGCATGATCATCCGCGACTCGAAGATCGTGGTGGCCGTCGACAAGGACAACGCGACGTACCGGCTGCTGTCGGGTCCGCCGATCGACCTGGCCCATCACGGCGAGAAGTTCACGCTCGAGTCGGCCCCGGTGACCATGCACATCCCGGAGCTGGAGTATCGCGAGCCGCCGAAGGCGCCACCGGGATGCGAACCCTACCGACGGGAGATCTAGGGCCCGGCCCGACGGTCGGGGTCCGCGCACTTGACGTTGTCACTGTGTCAAGGGGTGTGATCGACGGCGAAGGAGGTGGTCGACGATGACCGACCAGACGATTCGACCGTTCGATCCCGCGCTCGTGGCCGCACTCGCGGCCGGTGACGCGTCGACGAGGCTCCGTGCCGCGATGGCCGCGGGCACCAACCCGCATCCCGGGTACGTCGACGATCTCATCCGACGCTGCGCCGTCGAACCGGACTTCTTCGTGCGGGACATGCTGACCTGGGCTCTGACGCGCCTACGGGCCGATCTGACGGTGCCCGTTCTTCTTCCCCAGCTGGAGTCGGCGTCACCCCAGGCCCGGGCGCAGGCCCTGCACACCCTGTCGAAGATCGGCGACCGGTCGGCATGGACGTCGATCTCCCCCACGCTCCTGCACGACGCCGACGACGAGGTGGCGCGCACCGCCTGGCGGGCCGCCGTCGTCCTGGTCCCGGCCGGCCGCGAGGCCTGGCTCGCGAACGAACTTGCCGGCGAACTGGGCCGCGGGAGCACCGACGTCCGGCGGAGTCTCAGCCGTGCCCTCGCCGGACTCGGCGACTTCGCGGCTGGGCCGCTCGCGACCGCGAAGAAGCGCGGTGATCGCGAGGTGCGGGCGCACGTGGCCGCGACCGAGCGACTGATCGACGATCCGGAAAGCGACTTCGAGGCCACCTTGGAGTTCGCCTCGCGCTTGAACGGTAATGCCTCCGAAAGGGATTCGTCCGAGGGTGATTCGTCCGAGCAGCATTCGTCCGGCGCCGAGTCGGTCGACGGGGCGTGACGGTGCTGATCGGCGAGGTGGCGCAGCACACCGGCTTGAGCAGCCGGATGCTGCGCCACTACGACTCGCTCGGACTCGTGCGGCCCACCGGCCGGACGTCGGGCGGCTACCGGGAGTACGCCGCAGCGGATCTCGAGCGGCTCATGCACGTCGAGAGTCTCCGATCGCTCGGACTCTCGCTGCGCGAGGTCGGTCGCGCGCTCGACGATCCGGACTTCGAACCCGGTTCGCTGATGGACCGGCTCATCGACGACACCCGCGCGCGGATCGCCGCGGACACGCGGCTCCTGGAGCGGCTGCAGCGCGTCGCGGTGACGGGTCCCACCGAGTGGACGTCGGTACTCGACGTGATCGGTCTGCTCCGAGCGGTCCAGTCCGAACACGCGGCCCTTCGCCAGCGGGCCGCGCTGCTCGCCGGCGAGGTGGGCGTGTCCGGGGAGTCCCTGGCCGACGCGCTGCTGGCCGAGAGCGATCCCAACGTCGCCGGTGCGCTTCGGTGGGCGCTCGCGCAGAGACCGGGCGGCATCGACCAGCTCTCCGCGGGAGCGGCGGATCCTGACCCGATGATCCGGCGTCGCGCGGTCACCGCGCTGGCGGCACTCGCGGAGAACGATGAGATCGACGCGGTGTTGCACAGCCTGCTCGACGATCCCGACACCGTGGTCCGGCGCGTGGCCGCCCTGACGCTCGGGCGGCGCGGCGTCGACGCGGCGGTCGACGGACTCGTCGAGCTCATCGCCGCCGGCGACCGCGATGTCGAGGCCGCCGAGATCCTCGCCGGCCACGAAGCCCACCGCGAGCGGATCGTCGACCTGCTCGTCGACCGCCTGGGGGCCGACCCGGATGCGGCCGTGCGATCCCGACTGGTGCAGGCGCTGGCCGAGATACCCGGCACCGCAGCGACTTCGGCGCTGCAATCGTTCATCGGTGACGCCGACAGCATGGTGGCGCGAACAGCGATCGTGATCCTGGATCAGCGGCCCGGGGACTGATCGACTTCTCTGAATCCGTTGCGGCAGAGCCACTATGGCGCGGTCCGCCGATCCGGAACAACGCCCAGCAATGCGGTGATGTCGCCGTCGATTCTCACTCGACGTGAAACGTTGGGACTCATGAGACTTCTGTTCACCTCGGTTCACTGCAGTTCACTGCAGTTCACTGGCGGTACTGCCGCTCACTGAGGGTGCACAAGTTAATTACGTTGCCGCGTAATTCAATTGGGCACTATTGGATGTGGAAATCGCTCGCCTTCGAACGAATTGTCGACTACCTTGGTGGCATGCCCTCGCTCCCCCAGATGCGCGACGTCGTCATCGCACTCGGACCACCGATCGACCCGACCGGTCGGGGCATTCTCGACCGACTGGACGAGCTCCGGTTCCTGTACAACGCGGTAGGCCATCAGATCGCCGTGCACGCAGCAGCTTTCGATGCGACCGGCGCGGCCGACAAGGTGGGGTCGACCACGCGCGGGGTGCTGATCGAGATGGGTTTCGCGCCGGCGGTCGCTCACCGCAGCGTGCGAATCGGGGCGGGCATCGACTCATTGCCGAAGCTCGGCGCATGCGCCGCTGACGGGTATCTGGCGACCGAATGCGTCGACGCCGTTGTCCGTGGCATGACCATCATCGAGAAGCGAACCCCGACAGATCTTTCCGATGACGATCGAGAGCGCTACGAGTCCGAACTACTGGCGCGGGCATTCTCGGGTGCCACCCCCACCGAGATCGCCGACCACGCACGCACCATCTCCCACCGCATCCAGGTCACCGCCGACGACGCCATCCCCGGTGCCGAGGACTCCTCCCTGAACGCGGTGAACTCGCACATCACCGACGACGGTCGCGTGGAGATCAAGGCCGACGTCACAGCTGTGATCGGTGAGAAGTTCCTGTCCATGATCGACGAGCGATCCTGCCCGCGACCCGAGCCCGACGGCAGTGAGGATCGGCGTACGCGCGAACAACGGTGGGCGGACGGCTTCGAATTGTTGCTGGATCAGGCGGCGATCGGCGCGACCCTCGACACCAGCGGCACACCCAGAACCCAACTACTGGTCACGATCCCGGCCGATGCGAAGGAGCCGGCGAGACTGCCCTGGGTCGGTTCGGTGTCACAGGCCACCGCGAGACGACTCTCGTGCGACGCCATCGTGGGCGAGATCGTGCTGGACCGAGAAGGAGTGCCGTTACAGATGGGGACCAGCAGACGACTCTTCCCGTCTCACTTACGAAGGGCCATCACGGTCCGCGACCTGTGCTGCGTCAAATGCGGTGCACCCGCGGCACATACGCAGGTGCATCACATCGTGCCGTGGGTGGACGGCGGCCCCACCGACCTCGACAACGGATGCCTGCTCTGCCAACGCTGTCACACCCAGGTACATCACCACGGTTGGCAAGTGATCATGGGCCACGACCGCCACCCCTGGCTGATCCCGCCTGTAGACATCGAGCCCGACCGCCGGCCACGGCCCGCCTACAACCGACGCACCATGCGGCTCGACGACGTGCTTGTGTAGGTCGCTCAAGCCCGAGCTGTCGGACTCGCATTCCGAGTGAGACGACGACGTACCCGTACGCAGAAACCCGGCGACCCGATCGTCACAACAGTTCTTTGACAACTCCACAGTGTGAGAGCGCGGCGCAGTGGCGCTCGTTGCGGCCCATTCTCGCGGGATCTCCCCCCAGCGCGGAATCTCCCCTGGTGTGGGCCGCAACGACGCCGATGCAGAGGCCGGGCACCTCGGACGCCGCATGGCTCACCGCATTCGTCGACTCATCGGCGACGTAGCGGGCGACGTACCCGGCGCGGTATCCGGCAACGCACCCGGCTGCAGGATCGGACGCAGCACGGGTCCGAGGTCGGTCAGCGCATTGGTCCCCTAGCTGTACGCGCGGTGCCGACCCGGGCGCGTCGTCCGCAGCCTTCACCGCGGCGGTGTTCGGTGTCGTTCCCATCGCTGCCCCTCCGAACGCCCTCGAGGGCGGAGGCGCGGCCCTCGTCGTCGATGGTGACCAGACTGTGCGCACCCGCAAGATCGACCAGGGCCGGTCAGGAATCGTGCGGACCGCAATTGGGTGTCGTCTCCACCGATCGGTAGTCTGTTGGGCACTATGGCACCCGATCTGACCAGCCCTGATCCGTCCGGTACCTCCCACGGCGGCGGACGCCCGTACTACATCACCACCGCGATCGCCTACCCCAACGGCGCTCCGCACATCGGGCACGCCTACGAGTACATCTCGGCCGACGCCCTGGCACGGTTCAAGCGACTCGACGGCTTCGACGTCCGGTTCCTGACCGGCACCGACGTCCACGGGCAGAAGATGCAGCAGACCGCGAACGCCGAGGGCATCCCCACCGCAGAGCTCGCCAACCGGAACTCCGACCGGTTCCAGGCGCTGCAGGAGCGGCTGGGGTCCAGCTTCGATCGCTTCATCCGGACCTCAGACGAGGACCACAAGCGGGCATCGGAAGAGATCTGGCGGCGCATGAGCGACCGCGGCGACATCTACCTCGACAAGTACTCCGGCTGGTACGACGTCCGCGACGAGACCTTCTACGGCGAGGGCGACACCGAGCTCAACGAGGCCGGCGACCGGGTGGCCGCCGACACCGGGCACGTGCTGACCTGGACCGAGGAGGAGACCTACTTCTTCCGGCTTTCCGCCTACCAGGACAAACTGCTCGAGCTGTACGAGTCGCGACCCGACTTCATCGGCCCCGACGTCCGGCGCAACGAGGTCATCAGCTTCGTCAAGGGCGGCCTGACCGACCTGTCGGTGTCGCGCACCACCTTCGACTGGGGCGTGCCGGTCCCCGACCATCCCGAACACGTCATGTACGTGTGGGTCGACGCGCTCACCAACTACCTCACCGGCGTCGGGTTCGTCGACGACCCGGAGACGTTCGCCCGCTACTGGCCCGCCGACCTGCACATCATCGGCAAGGACATCATCCGGTTCCACTGCGTGTACTGGCCTGCCTTCCTCATGAGCGCGGGTATCGACCTGCCCGAGCGGGTCTTCGCGCACGGATTCCTGTTCAACAAGGGCGAGAAGATGAGCAAATCGGTCGGCAACGTCGTCGACCCGGAGAACCTCATCGACGAGTTCGGCCTCGATCCGGTGCGCTACTTCTTCCTCCGCGAGGTGTCCTACGGTCAGGACGGTTCGTATTCCGCCGAGGCGATCGTGTCCCGCATCAACGCCGACCTCGCCAACGAGTTCGGCAATCTGACCCAGCGCACGCTGTCGATGGTCGGCAAGTACTTCGACGGCACCCTGCCGGCGCCGGGCGAGCTCACCGAGACCGACGCCGCGCTGCTGGCGCGTGCCGACTCGCTGCTCGACACCGTGCGAACCCACATCGACAACCAGGCGATCCACCTGGCACTCGAGGCCCTGTGGTCGACGCTGGCCGAGACCAACCGGTACATCTCCGCGCAGGAACCGTGGAAACTGGCGAAGGCCGATCTCGAGCGCACCGGCACGGTGCTCTACGTCTGCGCCGAGGTCGTGCGCATCGTCGCACTCCTGAGCCAGCCGGTCATGCCGGAGTCGTCCGGCAAGATCCTCGACCTCCTCGTCGTCGGCGAGGACCGTCGATTCACCGCCGTGGGCACCCGCCTGGAGCCCGGCACCGCGCTGCCGAAGCCGTCTCCGGTGTTCCCTCGGTACGAGAACTGATCCCGCACTCCGAGCATGATCTCGTCGGACGGGGTGGGGTCTGGCTCGCTCGGCCCGAGCGCGGCAGCACCGGCGCTCGACGTGCTGCGCGCCCTGCACGCCGAGACTGCCGCGCGTCGGCTGCCGCCGCCCGCCGCGCTGATCGGTGACTGGTACGACGCCGACGCCGTCATCGCGCCCTCGATCGAACTGACGCCCGGCTGTCTCCCGCCGGATGACCCCGATCGATTCTGGTTCGGCTACCTCGGTTTCCCGGTGCGGCCGCACGACGCGTCGCTGCCACCGAATGTCGGCGGGCACACCGATGGCGTGCTCGTACTCCGCGACGGTCGCTGGAGCTGCGCCGGTACCGGTGTACCCGACTGGGCGGAGGCGGTGGTGCACGCCGCAGGGGCGGCTCGCACCTCTGTCACTCATCGTCGGACCGACACCGTCCCGACGGCGCAATGGCATCCCCCGCAACGTGTTCCGCACCTGGACGCCATCGCGGAGTGCCTCGAGGCGATCCGCGCGGGCGAGGTGTACCAGGCATGCGTGTGCACCCGCTTCACCGGGACACTGACCGGCCGCCCGGTCGACTACTTCACTGATCTCGCCGGAGCCACCGCGCCGGTGAAAGCCGCTTTCCTGCAGGGAGATTGGGGGTCGGTGGCGAGCCTCTCACCGGAGACCTACCTGCGCCGGACCGGCAACATCATCTCGTCGTCGCCGATCAAGGGCACCCTGCCGGCCTCCGCCGACCCCGATGCGCTGGCCGCCTCCGCCAAGGACATCGCCGAGAACATCATGATCGTCGACCTGGTGCGCAACGATCTGGGACGCATCGCGGTGACCGGCAGCGTGCGCGTCCCCGAGCTCCTGACGGTGGTGCCCGCGCCCGGTGTCTGGCACCTCGTGTCGCGCGTGGAGGCGATCCTGGCACCGGGCACGGGCAACGACGCCGTCCTCGCGGCGACGTTCCCCCCGGCGTCGGTCACCGGCACTCCGAAGCTGCGGGCGATGGAGCTGATCGACGGCTGGGAGGCAGACGCGCGCGGCGTGTACTGCGGGGCGATCGGCATGGCCGGCCCCGACCGCGCGCTCGACCTGAACGTCGCCATCCGGACCGTTGAGATCACCCCCGACGGGACCCTCGCCCTCGGCGTCGGCGGTGGGATCACCATCGATTCCGACCCCGCCC
Organism: Gordonia sp. KTR9; assembly: GCF_000143885.2. NCBI lineage: Bacteria > Bacillati > Actinomycetota > Actinomycetes > Mycobacteriales > Gordoniaceae > Gordonia > Gordonia sp. KTR9. The sequence goes on along the minus strand of NC_018581.1, from coordinate 1,606,050 downwards.
GGGAATGGCAGGAATGCCTCGACAAGGCCTCGAGCATCGTGAGGCCGCGCGGTTGGGCATGATCGGCGGCCGCTTTGGGTACGATTCCGCACATGACTGTGCCCATCCGGTCGTCCACCGATCTCACGGTGCTCGATCGTGATCTGCGCCGTGACCACGATGCCTTCATGTCGGGCGGCACGCCACGCTCCGACGTGCCGGGGGATGTCGTCGAATCGTGGGGTCGTGTCCGGTCGGGCCGGCACCGCTCCACCGTCGACGCGCACAACCCGGGTCACATCTCGGACGACGAACTCGAGACCCGCCGCGCCACGCACCCACTGCGCGACGCGGTGCAACCACTCCAGCGTCTGTTCGCCCAGTCCGCGGACGACGCGTCGATGACCTTGGGCGTGTTCGACGCCGACGGCGTGCTGCTGTGGCGTGGCGGTTCGGCCTCGGTGCTCCCGGAGGCCGACCGGCTCGAGCTCGTCGAGGGCAGCCGGTGGGACGAGGACTCCACGGCGACCACGGCGGTGGGCCTCGCGGTTCGCCTGCAGCGCCCGACACGGCTGTTCGGGGCCGAGCACTACTACAGCTCACTGCACGGACTGTTCTGCACCGCCGTGCCGGTGCACGACCACCGCACCGGCGACATGATCGCCATCGCGGGCCTGGCCGGACCTGCGATGGAGATGCAGCCCGCGGCCTCGGCCTTCACCTCCGCACTGGCCGCCCTCGGCGAACACGAGATCACCCTCACCCATCAGCGCGAGCTCGCCGACCTGCGATTCGCCGGTCAGGCCCAGCTCGCCGGCCTGCACGGGCCGGGATTGCTCATCGACGACGACGGGTGGGTGGCCGAGGGGCGCGGCTGCACGCCGCCCGTCCGCGTCGCCGCGCCGACGGACAACATGCGTCAGTTCGTGGCGGGTCTGGGCATCTGTGTGGTCGAGCGCCTCGGCCAGGGCTGGCTGGTGCGTCCGGCCGGCCCATCCGGCCCGGTCCTGGCCGAGCTCTCCCTCGACGGAGAACCGACCGTTACGGTCACCGGCGACGGCGAGCCGTGGCGCACCGTGCTCACCCGTCGGCATGCCCAGATCCTGTTGCTCCTCGCCGATGCCGGCGAGCAGGGCCTCACCTCACAGCGATTGAGCCAGTTGCTCTTCGGCGACGACGGGCACACCGTGAGTGTGCGCGCCGAGCTGTCGCGGCTGCGCCGGGTGGTCGGGGCGCTCGTCTCGAGCCGGCCGTACCGTCTCGCACCGCGCGTGGAACTGCGGGTCAGCCCGGATCAGCTCGACGTCTTTCGAGCACCTGTTGGTAGACGTCGCGTCGAGAGGCACCGGAACCCTGCGTGACCTCCGCGCACGCGTCCTTGAGTCGCATGCCGCCGGCCACGAGTTCTTCGGCCTGGTCAGCGAGGTCGTCGATGTCGGGTTCGGCGGCGACGGCTCCCGCGATCACGACGGTGATCTCGCCGCGTACGCCGGTGCCCGCCCACTCCGCGAGTTCGGCCAATCCGCCGCGCCGTACCTCTTCATAGGTCTTGGTCATCTCGCGGCACACCGCGCCGCGACGGTCCGGACCGAGGATCTCTGCCGCGGCGCTCAGCGTGTCGGCGAGCCGGTGGGGTGATTCGAAGAACACGGCGGTCCGGGGCTGGGAGACCAGTTCGCGCAGCCACGCGGCTCGCGCGCCGGGCTTGCGGGGGGCGAAACCCTCGAAACAGAACCGCTCCGAGGGCAGTGCCGACACCGCGAGGGCCGTCGTGACCGCCGACGGCCCGGGCAGCGCCGTGACCGGGAGTCCGGCGTCGGCGCACGCCACCACCACGCGATACCCGGGGTCGCTGACCGAGGGCATGCCGGCGTCGGTGATGAGCAGCACGGTCTGTCCCTCGGCGATCGCGCTGACCAGACCCGGGGTGCGGGCGGCCTCGACCTGGTCGTAGTAGCTGACCAGCCGGCCACCGATCTCGACCTGGAGGGCCGCGGCAAGCGCACGGGCTCGCCGGGTGTCCTCGGCGGCCACGATGTCCGCGGTCTGCAGCGCCGCACGCAGACGCGGCGAGGCGTCGTCGACCTGGCCCATCGGCGTGGCCGCCAGGACCAGCCGACCTCGACCGTCCGAGGCGCGCTCGGGGTCGGGACCGGGATCGGCGATCACGGCGGGGTCGTCGGGCACGTTCGCATCGTCGTCGAGATCGGGTGTGTCGGACTGGGCGGCGTTCATCGACAGCCAGCTTACGAGGGACCACTAGGATCGATCGGGTGACCATCACCGCCGTGCACGACACCCCGGTGTCCGGCGGCGGCGCACGGCGTCCGATCCCGCCACCTCGCCTGGGCCCGGACGTGCCCGCACCGCTGTTCGGTGCCCCCGACCGCGGTCGTGGACTCGTCGTCGGTGTGGTCATCGCGCTCCTGGCCACCGTCACCCGGTTCTGGGCCCTGACCCATCCCACCGACAAGGGCACACCGGTCTTCGACGAGAAGCACTACGTCCCGCAGGGCTGGCAGGTGCTGTCCGGCGGCAACTGGATCGAGGACAACCCGGCGTACGGGCTGGTCGTGCATCCGCCGGTCGGCAAATGGATGCTGGCCGCGTCCGAGGCGATCTTCGGTTACGGCCCGCTCGGATGGCGCGTGGCGCCGGCCGTCTCGGGCGTCCTGGTCGTCGTGCTGATCTACTGCGCGGTGCGCCGGCTCACGCGGTCGACGCTGGTGGGTGCGATCGCGGGGGTCTTCGCGATCTGCGACGGCGTGCTGTTCGTGCAGTCCCGGATGGGCATGCTCGACATCTTCCAGACCCTGTTCATCGTGGCCACTTTCGCCGCGCTCGTCGCCGACCGCGACCAGGTCCGGGAGCGGATGTACCGCGTCTACCTCGAGGGCCGGATCGCCGACAGTCCCTTCGGACCCCGTCTCGGCTTCCGCTGGTACCGGTTCACCGCCGGTGTGATGGTGGGACTGAACTGCGGCACCAAGTGGTCGGGCATCTACTACGTCATCTTCTTCACCGCCCTGGCGATCGGTTTCGACGTGGCCGCCCGCCGCGCGTATCGCGTCCCGCGTCCGTGGGTGGGCACCCTCGTGCGCGACGTCGTCCCGAGCGGCGCGAGTCTCGCCGTGATGCCGGTCGTCATCTACTTCCTGACCTACATCCCGTGGTTCACCAGCGAGACGGCGGTCTACCGCTACCAGGTGGGCAACACGATCGGTACCGACGGCCCGTTCGCCTGGGTTCCCGGTGCCTGGCGATCGCTGTGGTACTACGAATCCGGCATCCTCGAATTCCATTCGGGACTCACCAATTCCGCGGGAAACCATCATCCGTGGGAGTCCAAGCCGTGGACGTGGCCGATGAGCCTCCGGCCAATGCTCTACGCGCTCGAGAACGGTCCCGACCAGTGCGGCGGGGGCGAATGCGTGCGCGCGCAGATGCTGATCGGTTCGCCCGCCCTCTGGTGGCTGGCGTTGCCGATGCTGCTGTGGGGGCTGTGGTCGTGGATCGTGCGCCGCGACTGGCGGTACGCAGCGGTTCTCGTCGGCTACCTCGCCGGCATCCTGCCGTGGTTCCTCGCCCTCGACCGGCAGATGTACTTCTTCTACGCGACCGTGCTCGCGCCGTTCCTGGTGATGGGCCTGGCGCTGTGCTGCGGTGACCTCCTGCGTTCGGCCGCCGCGACAGCGCGCGCCCGGCCCGAGCGCCGGGCGCTGGCGATCATGGTCGTCGCGATGTACGTGGGTCTGGTCGTCGCCAACTTCGTGTGGTTGTGGCCGATCCTCACCGGTTCCCCGATATCGCCGGGCCTCTGGCGGCAGCAGATCTGGCTGCCGAGCTGGGGCTGACACCGGCGGGAGCGGGCGGGTTCCCCGGACGGTCCTACCGGGAGACCGACGACGGCCGGGTGGACTTGTTGCGATATTTCCGGTGGTACTCGACATAGAGGTCGGCGTTCTTCGCGCGCTCGAGTGTGTTGATCAGCTCGGGGTCGAGTCCGTGCTGGACCAGCCGGTAGCGGCGGTAGACACGGTTCAGCGCGATGGAGAAGAACAGGTACGACAGCAGGATCGGCATGGTCATCGTGATCCGCACCCCCCACGGCCCCGGCACGAACAGCATCGGGAGCACGAGGAGGATGCACGGTATCGACCACCGTGTGACCATCCGCACCGCCGCACCTGGTCCGGTCAGATCGTTGATCACCCAATCCTGCACCGAGACAGGCAATCTGCCGCCGTACCAGTAGGCGACGTAACGCCACCAGACCGGGCTCGAGGATTCGTGTGGCTGGTTCATGGGCGCACTCCTGACTTCCGCGTGTACAGCCACGGTAGCATTTGTCCTAGGACAAAAATATCGAGCCGGAAGTACAGTGTGCGTCGTGATCACCGGGCAGACAGTGAACGCGATCGTTCAGAGCGCCCGCGACGCGATCGTCGCCGGTCGGTTACGGCCGGGCGATTCGTTGCCGCCGATCCGTGAACTCGCCGTCGAGCTGGGCGTCAATCGCAACACCGTGGCCACCGCGTACCGCCAGCTCGTCTCGCTGGGTGCGGCGGACACGCGCGGTCGGGGAGGCACGGTCGTCGCCGACCGACTGCAACCCGGCAGCGAACTCGCCGCTCCCGCAGACGCCGTCGACCTGGCCGGCGGCAATCCGGACCCCGATCTCCTCCCCGATCTGCGCGCCGCGATCGCTGCGGCGCCCTACCGCCCGACGATGTACGGAACCTCCGCCGTGGCACCGGCACTGCGGGCAGCGGCGCCGGTGTTGTTCGGCGATCATCCGCAGGAGGGAGAACTGATCGCGACCCACGGAGCCGTGGACGCGATGGAGAGACTCCTGAACACGCACCTCGTCCGGGGCGACTCCGTCGCCGTGGAGAACCCGTGCTTTCTCGCCAGCGTCGGCACGATCCGCGTCAACGGGTACCGCGCGCTGGCGGTGGAACTGGACGAGCACGGGATGCGTCCCGATCACCTGGCGCGAGTGCTGGACGAGGGTGCGCGAGCGGTCATCGTCACCTGCCGCGGCCACAACCCCGGAGGGATCGCCCTGTCCGAAGCGCGTGCGGGTGAACTCCGTGCGCTCCTGGAGCGATACCCCGAGGTGCTCGTCGTCGAAGACGACCACTTCTCGCTGTTGTCGGTCCACGACTACCACCGGGTGATCCCCGACAACAGCCGGCACTGGGCGGTCGTCCGGTCCGTCGCGAAGTTCCTGGGTCCGGACCTGCGGGTCGCCCTCGTCGATGCCGACCCGACGACCGCCGCCGCGCTCGACGCCCGACTACGCTCCGGCCGCCCCTGGGTCAGCCACCTGCTGCAGACCACCGCCGCTCACCTGCTGACCGATCCGGCGACAACCCGGCTCATCGCCACGGCGCGCGGCGAATATGCCCGTCGCGCGCGACTTCTCGTCGATCAGCTCACCACGCGGGGCGTCGCGTCGACCCTGGGGCCACCGGACGGGATCAACGCATGGGTCGACCTGCCCGACGAGAGTCCCGCGGAGAAGGTCAGCACCGAACTCGCACGCCGGGGTTGGGCGGTGCAACCCGGAACGATCTTCGCCGTCGACGACGCCACACAACGGAATGGTCTGCGGGTCACGACATCCCGGCTCGACCGGGCAACCGCAGAACAGTTCACGACTGCTCTCGCCGACGCGATCTCACAGGTCTGACGACGGTCCGCCGGCCGTCTCACCATACCCACCAGATACGCCGGTGGGCCGCGCATCACCGCGCGGCCCACCGGGATTCGTCGTGCTTGCGGGTCGAGGTCGCTACACCGCGGGACCGGTCAGCCGGTCGGTGCCGCGCTGACCCTCGTCACGTCCCCCGTCGGTCCGATCGGCATCGCCGACAGTCGATTCGGCGGGCGCCGATCCGTTGGTCGACCCGGCCGGCTCCGAACCGTTCGCCTGTTCGACCAGGTCGGGGTCGATCCTCTCGAGATGCCGGACCGCGTCGGCGTCGATCGATTCCAGTTCACCGGTCGCGATGGCGACGGCCTGCTCGCGGACGTGCTCGTCGACCTGGGCCGACAACACGTGACGCGAGACGATCAGCGGGTCGCGCCGGAGGTCGAGGAAGAGCGACAGGCACATGCCGATCATCACCACGACGAACGGCAACGCGGCGATGATCGCCATCGTCTTGATGCCGTCGAGCGCGCCATCGCCACTGATCGCCAGCAGCAGAGCGGCCACGACGCCCGTCAGCACACCCCAGAACACCGTCAGCGAACGCGACGGGTGTTCGACACCCCGTTGCGAGAGCGTGCCCATCACGAGCGACGCCGAGTCGGCGCCGGACACGAAGAAGATGCCGACCAGGATCATCACCAGGGCCGAGGCGACACCGGTCCACGGCAGGTGGGCGAGCACGTCGAACAGCGTGCTCTCGCTGGCCGCGGTGGCCGGATCGAATGCCAGGGTGCCCTCCATGTCCTGATGGATCGCGGTACCGCCGAAGATGCAGAACCAGACCAGCGACACCGTCGTCGGGACGACCATCACGCCGATCACGAACTCACGGATCGTGCGGCCGCGGCTGATCTTCGCGAGGAAGAGACCCACGAACGGGGTCCACGACACCCACCACGCCCAGTAGAAGATCGTCCAGTCAGCCAGCCACTGATGGCCCGCTTCGGTGGTCACCGTCGCGTCGGAGCGGGCCGCGAAGGTGGTGATGTCGGTGAGGTAGGCACCCAGGGTGGTGGGCAACAGGTTCAGGATGAAGATCGTCGGGCCGACGATGAAGACGAACAGTGCCAGCACGACGGCGAGCACCATGTTGATGTTCGAGAGCCACTGGATACCGCGGGCGATGCCCGACACCGCCGACGCGACGAACGCCGCGGTGAGGATCGCGATGATCGCGACGAGCAACATCTTGGTGGGTTCGTTGACCCAGCCGAGGGTGTCGAGTCCCGATCCGATCTGCAGCGCGCCGAGCCCGAGGGAGGCCACGGTGCCGAACAGGGTGGCGAAGATGGCCAGGATGTCGATGATCTTGCCGCCCGGCCCGTTGGCCACCCGCGGACCGAGAAGCCGCTCGAACACGGCGCTCATCAGCTGGGTCCGGCCCAGCCGGTACGTGCTGTAGGCCAGTGCGAGGCCGACGACCGCGTACATCGCCCACGGGTGGAAACCCCAGTGGAACATCGTCGTCGCCATGGCCGCGCGGATGTCGTCTTGACCGATTTCCGGTGGCGGACTTGCGAAATGGTAGAGCGGTTCGTACGCGCCGAAGAACATGAGCCCGATGCCCATGCCGGCGCTGAACATCATCGCGATCCAGCTCACGGTGCGGAACTGCGGCTTCTCCCCGGTCCGGCCGAGGGGAATCCGGCCGTACTTGGACACGGCGAGGAACACGGCGAAGATCACGAAGCCCGTCGCGGAGAGGATGAACAGCCAGCCGAGGTTGTTGGTGATCCAACTCAACACCTCGGTGGTGGTCGAGTTGAGACTCTCCTTGTCCCCGATCCCCCAGATCACGAAGGCGATGACGAGCACCGCGGTCACGGTGAAAACCACCGGGTCCAGTGTCTGCTTCGGACGCCCAGTGATCACATCCTGTTCACTTGTCATCGTTCAAGCCAATCAATCTCGGTGCATGTATTCAAGTTCGTCCGAGCACACGGTTGAGCATCTCAACGATCACGGAATCGTCGAGGCCCAGCTCACGGGCGGTTTCGACGTACGCCGTGGCGGCCGCGAAACCGGCGTCGAGCGCATCGTGGCGACCGGCCCTGATGAACGAACCCTGCCGCCCGCGGGTCTCGATGACGCCTGCCGCCTCGAGTTCCCGGTAGCTGCGCGCGACCGTGTTGGCCGCCACGCCGAGTCGCGATGCCAGGGCCCGCACGGTCGGGAGGCGTTCACCCGTGAGCAGCTCCCCGGATTCGATGAGGTCGATGACGCCGATCCGCACCTGTTCGAAGGGGGGACGGTCGGAGCCGGCGTCGATCCGCAGCGCGTCGAGCGCCGACGCGGTGCCGGTGCCGGCCGGGCCGGTGCTGCTCGGGTCGGGGGCCGACGGATCTCCGGTCATGACGCGAGCCTCACCGGGGATCACGCGCGAGCGGACACGACATGCACCGCGGCCCGCCGCGGCCCGACCCCAGTTCGCGACCCTCGATCTCGATGACCTCGATGCCCGAGTCGCGGAGTCGCCGATTGGTCTCGGAGTTCCGGTTGTAGGACACCACCACCCCGGGAGCGAGGGCCAGGGTGTTGTTGCCGTCGTCCCACTGTTCCCGCTCGGCGGTCACCGGGTCGAGTCCGGTGTCGATGACACGCAACTTGGAGATGCCCATCGCCTCGGCGGCCGCATCGAGGAAGTGCTGTTCGCCGGTGATCCGGACCGCGTCGGTCGCGGCGTCGTGGACGAGGGTGAACGCCGACATGGTGTCGCGGATGTTCGGGTACATCACCACGGCATCGGTGTCGACCATCGTGCAGACGGTGTCGAGGTGCATGAAAGCGCGCGACTGTTCGATCGGCACGGCGAGCACGGTGTGCGCCAGGTGGTCGTCGAACAGGCTGCGCGCCAGCGCTTCTGCTCCGGCGGGCGTGGTCCGTTCGCCGACCCCGACGGCCACCACGCCGGCGGCGAGCAGCAACACGTCGCCGCCCTCGACCGGCGCGACCTGCGACTCGTAGGCCCGCCGGGCGCCGGTGAACCGCGGGTGGTGTGCGTAGATCAGATCGGTCAGCGACGTCTCCCGCGCCCGGGCCGGCAGTGCGAGGGAGGTGATCGCGAACCGTCCGCCAATCCAGAACGAACTGTCTCGGGTGAACAGCAGATTGGGCAGGGGCTCGATCGCGAACTCGGGGCCGTGGTGCATTCGCCGCACCAGTGACGACCGTTCCGCCGAGGGAGTGATCGGCAGCTCGTCGAACGTCATCCCGGCCATCAGCACGTAGGCGAGGTCGGCCGGCGACAGTCCCCGTAGATGAGTGGCCAGATCGTCCGCGAGGTGCGTTCCCAGCCTGCGCGCGCTGACGGCCGCCGCGATGCCCTGGATCCGCGCGGCACCGCTGTGCGCGATGGTCTCGGCGAGCAGGTCGCCGAGGAGGTAGACGTCGACCCCCCGGTCGCGCAGCACCTCCGCGAACGCATCGTGTTCCTCCTGCGCGCGTCCGACCCACGGGAGCCCGTCGAACAGGAGCTGGTCGTTGTTGCGCGGGGTGAGGCGACGCAGTTCGTCGCCGGGCCGATGCAGCATGACCGCCCGCAGTGTGCCGACCTCCGAATCGGCCCCGAGCGCGTAGTCGTACCCGGGCGCGAGGCCCTCGCCGGACGTCACGGGCCCACGCACCCTGCGGTCCGCTGAGCGGGGTGATCGGACTGCCCTGCACCGGTCATCGCTCAACCGTAATTCGTCGTCCGCCCTCGCACAGCACTCATCGGCACCGCGGGGTGCCGTGTCGGCACGGACGGCCGGCTCGGAACGTCACCGATCCTCGGCCGCGTCGCGACGAACCGTTTCCGAGGCGCCGAGCGGATCGGTACCCGGGTCGGGTTCGGCCGGCGTGGCGGATCTCCCGGAATCCTCGGTCGGCGTCATCGTGGGGCCGTCGCCCACGATCGCCGGCGCGGTCTCGCGGGCGAAGACCCACAGGACCAGCGCGACCGCGGCCACCACACCGGTCAGCACGAAGGCGGGTCCGAAGCCGACCCGGTCGGCGACGAACCCCACGATCACGGGTCCGGTGACAGCGCCGAGGTCCGACGACATGCCGTAGGCGGCCAGCGCCGAACCGCCTTGCTGACGGTTGCCGAGGACGTCGGCGAGGGCGGCCTGATGGGTGGGCGCGAAGAGTCCCGAGCCCACGCCGGCGACCACCGACAACGCCAGCGCGACGCCGACGTTCGGGGAGAAGCCGAGCGCGATGGTCGCGACGACGGTGATGACGAGACCGGGCAGCATGATGGGCCGCCGCCCGAACCGGTCCGACAACCGGCCGGCGACCAGGATCGCCAGCACGTTGCCCGCGGCGTAGACCGCCAGCACGATCCCCGCCATTCCCGCGCCGGCACCGAGACTCTCGGTGATGAACAGCGGCACCACCGCGACCCGGACACCCATGGAGGCCCAGCCCTGGGTGAAGTTCGACGCGAGGATCGCGCGATAGGCGCTGTCGCGCAGGGCGGTCCGGAAACCGATCAGCGCACCCGTCGGGCCGTCGGCCTGGTCCGGGGCGATGACCTCTCGCAATTGGGTGGCCACCACCGTCGACGCGACCAGCAGCGCGACCGCGTACACGACGAACGGGACCCGTAGTCCGAAGCCGACGAGCGCCGCCCCGATGAGCGGTCCGGTGATGCTGCCGATGAGGAACCCCGCCGAGAAGAAGCCCGACACCCGCCCGCGAATGTCGCTCGGCGCCATCCGGATCAGCAGGGCCATCGCCGAGATGCTGAACATCGTCGAGCCGATTCCGCCGAGGCCGCGGAAGACCAGCAGCTGCCAGTAGGTCTGGGCGAACGCGCACGCCAGGGTGCTGGCCGCGACGATCAGCAGGCCGGTCAGATAGATGCGCCGCTCGCCGAAGACGGTGACCAGCCGGCCGGTCGCGGGCGCGAACATCAACCGCATGACCGCGAACGCCGACACGACCGCGGTCGCGGCGGTGAACGAGACGTTGAAGGTCCGGGCGAAGGTGGGCAGCGCGGGCGCGATGAAACCGTATCCGAGGGCGATGACGACGTTCGCCGACAGCAGGACCCAGATGCCGCGGGGGATCCGCCTCATGGCAGCTCGGGCAGGTCGTCGAGGGCCCGCGCGGTCAGGGTGCGGCCGAGTTCGATCATCTCGGAGGCCTTGTGGAAGTCGAGGGTGCGAACCGTTCGGCGGGGCACGCGGATCAACACGTCGGGCGGGTAGCCCGCGACCTGATAGCGGGTCAGGGCCTCCTGCATGATGTCGAGCGAGCGACTGAGCACCTCCACGCGTCCCATCCGGGCCGGTTCGTCGACGCCGAACCCGGCCTGCTCGGCGGTCGGGACGGAGGCCGGCTCGCCCGCGGCGTCGACCGCGTCGGCACCACCGTCGGTGGCGATCACCGCCCCGTCGGTGGCGGAGTGCTCGCCGCGCTCGGCCGTGGGCATCTCGTGACCGAGCCGGTCGCGGACCGCTCGGATGAACTCGTTGTCGAGGATCGGCGCCACGTTGCGGCGCAACAGTCCCCTGGCCTTCGGCTCCCGGATGGCTCCGGCCTCCGGCCCACCGTCGGAGCCGATGATGACGCCGATGGTCACATCGCTGGACACCGCCGAGGTGGGGGCCACCGGCAGCGGATCGAGGATGCCGCCGTCGGCGAGCAACCGGCCGCCGTGTTCGTGCGGGCTGATGACTCCCGGGATCGCGATCGAGGCGCGCAGGGCGTCGGCGAGGACACCGCGCTGGAACCAGACCGCGCGGCCGGCGTTCAGGTCGGTGGCGACCGCGGTGAACGGGACGGGCAGGTCCTCGATCGCGGTGTCGCCGAGGATCTCCCGCACCCGCAGCAGGATGCGCTCGGCACCGATCACACCGGGCTTGGTCAGCGAGACGTCGAGCAGTCGGACGACGTCGAGCTGGGACAGATCGGAGATCCAGTCGACATAGTCGTCGAGCTTGCCCGCGCAGTAGAGGCCGCCGACGAGCGCACCCATCGACGACCCGGCGACGGTGACGATCTCGAATCCCCGCGCCTCGAGTTCGGCGATCACCCCGATGTGCGCGTAGCCGCGGGCGCCGCCACTTCCCAGAGCCAGCGCCACGCGCGACGGTCGAGCCATGGGGCAACAGTACCGCCGCTGTTTTCCCTCGCCGAGACCGCAAGCGGCGGCGATCGCCTGCGGTCCGTGCCCACGTCCCCGGATGGTCCGGTCGCCGGGTTCGGGTCGCGGACGCTACTGATCGGTGAGGAGGCGGCGCGGGCCCGGACCCAGTTTGTTGAGTTCGTCCCCCGGGTTGAGGAGGTGGCACTCCCCCAGGGACAGGCACCCGCAACCGACGCACGACCCGATCATGTCCCGCATGTTCTCCAGCAGCGCGATGCGGTGGTTGATGTCGTCCATCCAGCGCTTCGACGCCGCTTCCCACATCGACTTGGGTGGCGATTCGTGGTCGCCGAGTTCGGCGAGCACCTCACCGATCACCGACAGCGGGATCCCGGCGACCTGCGACGCCCGGATGAACGCCACGCGCCGCAACATCGCCCGGTGGTAGCGGCGCTGGTTACCCGAGGTGCGCCGACTGAAGATGAGGCCCTGATCCTCGTAGAAGCGGACCGCCGACGGCGCGATGCCGGCTCGCTGGGCGAGCTCCCCGACCGAGAGCTCCAGCTTCTTCAGCGTCATGGCTCGATGGTAAGCGTCGCCGGCTCCTCGTCCCCGGTCCACGACCGGTAACGAGGAGCCGCCGTACCGCGCGGCTCCGTCAGGTGCGGACCACCATCACCGGGCACTCCGCGTGATGCATCACCTTCTGGCTGGTCGAGCCCAACAGAAGCCCGCGGAAACCGCCGCGCCCGCGACTGCCGACCACGAGGAGCGACGCCTTCGCGCCCGCTGCGTCGAGCAGCGCCTTGGCCGGCTCCTCGGGCAGAACGGACCGTTCGATGGTCACGTCCGGGTAGTCCTGCGCATATCCGGCAAGCCGCTTGGCGAGCACCTCCACCGCATCCTGCGTCATCCGCGCCACCTCGTCGGCGCCGATGCCGTATCCGTGGAGCGCATCCGCATCGAGAGGGGTCCACGTGTGCACCGCGCGGAGCGGGACATTGCGCAGCGACGCCTGCCGGAACGCCTCGGCGACGGCGGCATCGCTGACGGGCGAACCGTCCACACCGACCACCACGGGCCCGGCGTCGTCGCCCTCGGCGGCCACCACGGTGACCCGGCCGTGCGCGTGGGCGGCGACGCTGGTGCTCACCGATCCCAGGAACAAGCCCTTCACGCTGCCGAGCCGACGGGTGCCGACCACGATCATCGCCGCATCCTTGCCCAGTTCGAGCAGCACGCGTGTCGCGTCGCCGTCGACGATCGAGGTGGCCACCGTCACCCCGGGCGCCACATCCTTCGCCGCGTCGGCGGCCGCGTGCACCGCGTCGGACGCATCCTGGCGGATGGCGTCGACCACGTCCTGCGGGATGATGAGGCCGGGGGCGTAGTCACTCGTGCTGGCGTCATACGCACCGACGAGCTTGAGATCGAGACCTTCGGCCGCGGCCGTCCGGGCAGCCCAGCGCACCGCGCCCGTGGCCGCGTCCGATCCGTCCACGCCGACGAGTATCGCATTCATGTTGTGGCTCATCTCCTCTGATCTCGACGCCCCGTGTGGGGTCCTCGGGTTCGGCCGCGGGTCTGCTCGGGGTCGCCCCGCGCGGCCCGGTTTCGGCCCCGCCCCCCATCCTGCCCCGGCGTCGTGGCCGCGGCAATGAGTACGAAGTCCTGATCACGGTGGCTTTCTGCACGATTCGCCCGACGTGTAACCTGGTGGACACCATGACGTCACCGCTTCCGCAGAACGGCACCAACGACTTTCGCGCGATCCTGATCCACATCGGGATCACCGTCGTCCTCGGACTCGGTTTGCTGGTACTCGCTCACGCGTCGTCGGATCCACTGCAGACCGTGCTCATCATCGCCTCCCCCATCGTGGTCCTCCTCGGCGCGAGCGCGATGCTGTATCGCACATACCTGGCCTGGAAGCGCAACGGCCGCTGGCAGGTGTGGCAGGGCGGGGCATGGTTCCTGCTGATCTTCTTCATCGTGATGCTGTTCAATTCCGCACCCGTGCTCTTCGAGTGACCGTCGACGGCGACGGCGACGGCCTGGGCCTGTTCCACCCCGGGCGGGTGGGACCGGACCGGTAGAGTCAGGACTCACCCGAGGTGAGGGAGGCACCGTGTCTGTCGGTCCGGCTCACGACGAACCACTCCCTCCCGGCACTCTCGTCGGGCGTCATCGCGTCGATCGACTGCTCCGCCGGCGCCCGGTGGGTGACGACTATCTGGCAACGGTCCTCCACCCTGGGGCCGGGGACCCACGGACGGCGGGTTCACCTCCCGATCGGGTCATGCTCACCGTCGTCGACCGGAGGACCTCGGCCGGCCCCGGCTTTCGCAGCTGGTTCCCGCTGGCGGTCGAAAGGGCTTCGACGATGGGGCATCCCGCGATCGCGCAGGTCGCCGGTCACGGTTCCGCCGACGGTCGGGCCTGGGTGGCGATCGAACCCGTGCCCGCGTCCGACGCAGCACTGCTGATCCGCCGCCACCCCGACGGCATCGACGTCGATCTCGCGGTACGCATCATCACCGTCGTGGGCGACGCGCTCGATGCCGCACACCGCAGACGACTGGTCCACGGCAACGTCTCCCCGGCCGACATCCTGCTCGCCGAGCCCGGCGACCTGACCGGTTCCGCCGCGGCGACCCCTGGTGTCGTCACGCTCACCGGTTTCGGACTGACCGCCCCAGGACACGACGGCCAGATGCCGCATCCGGCAGGCGATGTCGCCGCACTGGGCCGCACGCTCGTCGAATTGCTCACCGGCACAGGATCGGTCGCGCGGCATCGGGTGTCGGGGGCGGTCTCGCCGGCCTTCTACGCCGTGCTGGCCCGCGCCCTCGACCCCGATTCCGACCACCGCTACCGCACCTGCGCGGAGTTCGTCCGCGCCGCCGAGCTCGCCCTGCATCTCACGCACACCGACGGCGAACCACCGACCGAGGTCATCGCCGCGGGCACGCCCGGGCCCGACCGCGGCGTCCCGCGGGTGTTCACGCCCGCCGGTCATCCGGACCGGCCGACAGAGGTCGACACCGAGCGGCGCCGGGCGGTCGCGACACCGCCGACACCGCCGCCGGTCTCCGCATCGCCGCGTCGACGTCGCTGGATCGCACCGATCCTCGTCGCCGCGGTGATCGTCGCCCTCGTCGTCGGAACGCTGATCCTGCTCGGTGCGAGCACCACCCGGCCGCCGTGGCCGTCGGCCGTCGCTCCCATCGCCACGACCTTCCCCCAACTCCTGCCCGAGACACCGGAGTCGACGGGATGGCGAGGTGCCCGCTGCGAGGCCGTCCTCCGCGACGGGGTGGACGGCATCTCGTGTACCGACGACGCGAACGTCGGGTTCGTGGTGTGGCGCACACCCACGCCTCCGACACGTGCCGCGGTCACCGCCGGCCTGAAAGGCTATCCGGGAGACGAGATCAGCTGGCGGGACGGACCGGCGTCGGCGAGCCGGGACAGCGTCGTGGACGGCTGGGTCGTCACGAATTTCACCGGGTCACCGCGTGCGGAATACACCCTGGTGACCACGTGGCCCGGACACACCGGCCGCGAGATCCTCGACGACTGGTGGCGCACCGCTCCGCTGGGCTGACCGAACCCGACGACCACCCCACCCGCACAGCGACCGGCACGAGCCCTGATCAGCGCCCCCGGAGCGCGTCGATGCGGACCGCGACCTCCATCGCGGTCGACGGCCTCGTTCCGGCGAGCGCCAGACAGTTCGCGATGAGGGTGCGCTCGTCGCGATCCAGGTTCTCCGACAGTGCCGGCGGGGTCGACAGCGCGGCCCGGATCGCCAGCAGCGGTTGGGTGTCCGGCACCTCCCCGTACACCCCGTCGCCGGTGAGGGCGCGATGCAGGCACGCACCGAGCGACCAGATGTCGGTCGCACGCGAGGGCACGTCACCCGCCAGCAGCGCCGGGTCCATGTACTGCACCGCACCGGGCTGGGCGAAGCTCGTGATGGGCTCGTCGGCGGCGAGGACCCGGGCCAGGCCGAGATCGGAGATCTTGCCGCCGGTCTCGGTGACCATGATGCTCGACGGTGTGATGTTGGCGTGTGCGATCCCGGCCTCGTGCAGTGCGTCGACGCCGCGTGCCGCGTCGGCGATCGCCGCCAGCTTCTCGTCCCGGCTGAGCTCGCGCGCCGGACTGCCCAGCGAACCGAGCGGGAAGTACTCCATCGCGTACATGAACTGCCCCTGCAGCACCGCGTCGTAGAGGCCCGCCAGGTACGGCGACACGACGGCGGCGAACGCCCGCAGTTCACGCACCCCTCGTCGGTAGGCGTCGTCGCTGCAGACGCCGCTGAAGACCTTCACCACCACGCGGTCGGTGCCCAGTCCCAGTCGCGCGGGCGGGACGGCGAGGTAGAACGTGCCGTTGCCGCCGATGCCGAGCTTCTCGAGCACCGTGAAATCCGCCAGCTGTTGCGGGATCTCGACTGTCGCCATGTCAGGGCCTCTCCGATGATGAACCGATGTTCGGGCTGGACGTGTCGGACGCCGCTCGCGACGGCGTGGGTTGCGCGGCCGGTGTCGACCGGTAGAGATCCGCGACGCGGTCACCGAGCGATTCCTCGCTTGTCCCGGTGTTGTCGACGACGGTGACCGGAACCGGTGCGCCCTGTCCACTCTCGTCGGCCGCGGCCACGGTGAAGGACACGGACTCGTCCCGATGCCGGCGAGGGTCCTGGATCGACACCGAAACCCCCTGCTCGGCAACGGTGTTGAGGTCGGCAAGCCACCGGCGTCGGGAACCGGAGGCCACGATGGTCAGCGACCGTGACCCGAAGAGCGCCAGCCCGGCGGCCATCAGCACAGCGGTGCGGCCGCTGCGACTGTCGGCGGCGACACAGGTGACGGTGCTGCGACTCGGAGCAACCGCGGCATCGGCGGTCTCGTCGATGACGGCGACCGGAGCCGACCGCAGTGACCCGCCGAGGGAGAGGTCCGCGCTGTCCACGACGATGATGTCGGCATTCGCGTTCTCCGACATCGCGTCGAGGTCGACGGCCGGGTCGGCGCTGAACCGGCACAGGACCGAGACCGAACCCGCGCCGGTCAGCGACGAGCCCAGCTCGTTGAGCTTCTCCACGGCCGAGGCGATCGCAGCGAAGTCCGGCACCACCGGGATCCCGACCTCGAGCGGGCGGGCGGAACGATCCGGCGCAGTGAGCAGACCGGCCAGCACGACGTCGAATCCGGTGACGCAGTCGAGCATTCGACGATGCCGTGCCCGTAGATCCGCGACCGTCCCGACGGGGTCGCGGATCAGCACCAGGACCCGCGGCGCGGTGGCGGTGGCCAGTGCGCGACGTTCGGCTGCCGCGATGTCGTTGGCCACCACCTTGTCCGGGTACACCACCCGCAGCAACGGCTCGGTCAGGATCGTGGTCACGAGCGCCATCACCACGAGCATCGCGAACAGCTCGTCGCTCAGTACGCCGAGCTCACGGCCGGCGGCGAGGATCACGAGTTCGGTGAGTCCTCGCGTGTTCATGAGCACCGCGATGGCCGCGCTCTGCCTGGTGGGTATGGCGCTCACCCGCGCGCCGGCATAGGCACCGACGAACTTGCCCGCGATCGCGACGAGGAGAACCAGGAGCAACTGCCCCAACCCGGCGAGCCCGATCTCGGTGAGGTCGACGTTGAGGCCGGTGACGACGAAGAACATCGGCAGCAGGAGCAGCACGCTCGCCTGCTCGAGTCGCTCGAGGATCTCCCGGTGCAGTTGCTCGGCCCCCACCTTGGGCATGACCCCGCCGAACACGAAGGCGCCGAAGATCTGGTGGATGCCGATGACATCGGTCGCCGCCGCCGAGAGGAACAGCCCGATCAGGATGACCGCCAGGATGTCCGGGGTCAGCCGGCCCGCGGCGTCGCGCCAGACGATCAGCTTCGCCAGCAATGGCCGCACCACGCCGAACATCACCGCCGCGTACACGAGCGTGAGTCCGACGATCTTCGCGACCTCCAGCGGACTGCCGCCCTGGATGATCGCGATGATGAAGGCCAGTAGAGTCCACGCCAGGATGTCGTCGATCGCGGCGGCGGCAAGGCTGAACACACCGGGGACGGTGCGCATCATCCCGCGATCGGTGAGGATGCGCGCGAGCACCGGGAAGGCGGTGATCGACATGGCGACGCCCATGAACAGCACCATCCCGAGCCGTTCGATCTCCATGCCCCCGACCATGTTGTGCGAGGGATAGAGCAGCAGTCCGAGCGCGGCACCGAGGCCGAACGGCAAGGCGATCGAGAACGCCGAGATGCTCGCGGCCGCACGTTCTCGTCCCTTGGTCAGCCGCATGTCCAGTTCGAGACCGACGATGAACATGAACAGCACGAGGCCGATCTGCGCGAGTGCACCCAACAACGGCCGGACGTCGTCGGGGAACAACCACTCGTCGGGGTTGCCGGGCAGGAGTCCCAGCAGGCTGGGACCCAGCGCGATCCCGGCGGCGATCTCGCCGACGACGGCCGGCTGACGGCACGCACGCGCGATCATCCCACCCACTCGTGCAGCGGCGATGACGATCGCGACGTCGAGCAGCAGGAAGGCGATCGTGTGTTTCTCCATGGCCTCGGATCCGTTCGCTCAGATGCGCGCGTGGTGTGACTCGAAGATGAAGTGCCGTCCGCCTATTCGGACGTGCGATCCGGGCACCAGCACGTGGGCACGATGCGGCAGCAGGCGGGTCTCGCGGTTGCCGTTGCTGGGATCGGCGACGAAGGTGCCGTTGGCCGACCCGAGGTCGACCAGCTGCACCGTCCACTCCACCAGCCGGATCTCCACGTGACGCCGCGAGAGCTGACCGGTTTCGTCCTGGACGCGAATGGGTTTGGGCGAGCCCGCCGGTCCGCCACCGGCCGACCCCGGCTCCCGGCCGATGACCAGGTCCTCGTCGAGCAGGAAGGTGAATCCGTTGTCGAGCAGCAACCAGCCCAGCGGCGGCCGCTCCCCCTCGACGAGGAAGGTCGTCAGCTGATCCATCCGGATCCCGCACACCCCGCACAGCCACGACTGCGGATGGTTCAGATGGCCTCGCGAACAACGTATCCCGTGCACCATGGCCCGTGACGCCTCGATCTTGACGACCTCGGTCGCGGGCTTCTGGTGCTCCTCCTTGGGCAGGGGCGCGCGCGGTTCGAGGGGTTCGGCGAACGGGTTCGGCGCGGGTGCGGGCTCGATGTGCGGCCGGCCACCCGGCGGTGTCGCGTCCCGCGGAGCCGGCTCCGGCTGACGAGGTCCGGGCGGCGACAACGGCTCGCGCTCGAAGGGACCGCCCAGCGGAGTCGAGGTGAACGGCAGTGGGTCCGATGCCGGCAGGCCGGCGCCGGGGGCCATCCGTTCGGTGGTACCCATGGGGTCCGGCTCCGGTGTCGCGGAGCGGTGGTCCCCGACGGGTTCGACGTCGAGGTCCGGGCTCGCCGGCCGGGGCGGCAGGTCGTCGAAGGGTGACCGCTTCCGGATCGGTTCGGGCGCAGGGGTTTCGGGAGCAGGAGGTTCGGGCGCAGGGAGTTCGGACACAGGGGGTTGGGGCTTCTCGTCTTCCGAATCGTCGAGATCCCGCAGCGCCTCGGTCGGCGGACCCGGGTCCGGATCGGGTCGGGACGGTTCGACCACCCTGTCCGGCCCCGGCTGTGCCGGTCGCTGGGGCGCCGATCGCTGGGGTACCGCATGGAACTCGGTGCCGCGCAGGCCCAGTGGGGTATGCAGCAGCGCGCCCGCGGCGGGCACCATTCCCTCGACGAGGTCGAATCGCTCCTCGCCGACTTCGGCGGGTTCCGTGCCGGCGAGATAGAGCCCGAGCCCCTCGTACGGCCACGGCACGGCGCGGTCGTAGGTGTCGCCGGCAGCCGGCTCCATCCGCTTGCCGTCGGTCTCCCCGTAGACCCGGCCGGACAGGAAGATCGCGATGCCGGCACTGTCGGGTGCGGCGAACGCGATGTCGACCGGTTCGTCGGCGGTGGCCACCAGTTGCGCCAGCGCCCGCACGAGGTGCCGGCCGCGTCGCGGCATCGAATCCGGCACGGACACCGCTGATTCGATGTCGAGGAGGTCGGTGGTGAACGACGTCGGCACCGTGTCGGCCATCAGACACAGGAACGCCGGCGTGCGGATCACGACCCCCGCGCCGGGGATCAGCGTCACGGTCGGTGTGACGCTGGGAATGTCACCCGGAATGGTCACAGGAACCGGCCTCCCTGGAATCGCCAGTGCGGGAAGACGGCGCGCAGTGGCCCGTTGACCGCCACCCAGACGAGGAGCCACGTGGTCACGAACTGGACCGAGAACACGAAGGGCGACGGTTTCAGCGACTCCGGGATCACTCCCGTGCCGTCGATCACGATCCACACGAGGATGCCCTCGTTGATCGCGGTGAGGAGTCCGAACAGCGTCGGCCAGTCCTTCTCCCAGCGGAACTGCTGCAGGAAGTGGTACAGGAACTCCCAGAGCACCCCGAGGACGATGACGGTGACGAGGACGGTGAAGGCGACTCGGTAGACGTCGGCGATCGACGGGTCCCCCGAGGAGATCAGCCACAGGAACGGGACGAGCACGATCGTCCACAGACCGCCGAGGATGCCGAGCACGAACACGCGGGTCTGGATTCGCCCCCACAGGGTGGGCAACATGTCAGTCGACTCCCTTGTTGTTCATCCAGCGCCACCACTGGGCCGTCGATCGCCAGGGCGTCAGTCGCTTGCAGAATCCCTGCCGGGCGAGGTCGTCCACGATCTCCAGGGCGGCGATCTGCAGACCGAGGAACGTGTCGACGCCGGGAAAGTAACCGCCGAGCGTCGCGCTGCCGGAGGCGTAGAGCTTGCCGTTGCCGCTACGGGTGCCCTTCAGCTCGAAGTCGCGTTCGACGTCCATGCGGCCGACCGGGTTGATGCCGGCACCGGTGTGGTCGAGCAGGTCGCGCAGCAGGCGGTGCTCGCGCACATCGGCTTCGAGTCCGGTGCAGTCGATCACGTAGTCGGCGTAGATCTCGAAGGTCCCGTCGGGTCGGTGTTCCTGCCGGATCGGTGCGTGCGGGTCGACCCGCACCGTGGTCACCACCCCCTGTCCGCCCGCGGCCGGCACCAGGCTCTCGGCCTTGCCGACGGCGACGCGGTACCAGCCCTCGCGGCGCCCGCGGGCCAGTTGTTCCTGCCAGTCGTCGCGGACGGGTGTGTTGGTGCCGCCCATCTGCTTGTACGCCTCGGCGCGCTCGTGCCCCTCGAGCTTGCGCATACGGGCCTTGAGTTGCCCGCCCCACACCGACTTCGGGTAGTTGAAGCCCTGGTAGGCCCAGCCGTCCTTGCCCTTGCGCCGCATGAAGATGTGCGGCCCGTGCGGCTTGTCGTAGTACGTGCGGAAGAGATGCACGATCTGCGTCTGCAGTCCGTATGCGTCGCGATCGTCGATGAGCCGCTGCAGGACCCGGGAGGCGACGATCCCCGCTCCGCGGATCACCACGGTGCCGGGCTTGCGTTGCAGGGACTGGTAGATGTGCTCGTGGGACTCGTAGGCGTTGACGACCTTGCTGGCGTCGCGGTAGGTCTCCCGGAAGGCCTGCAGATCGGGCAGGAGTTTGATGCCGGGGTATCCGATCGCGACATGGACCCACTGACTGCGGAAGGCCACCCGCTTCGTGGGCGAAGTCCCTTGTGGCGGTGTGAGAATAGTGAAGTACCCGCCACCGGCGCGGCGTCGGATCATGCGGACCTGACCGCGGTGCAGGCACTTCAGGTAACCGATGCGCTCGCACTCCTTCTCCATCGAGGCGAACGCCTGCCCGGCCTTCGGTGTGTAGAAGTTCGCGAAGACGGGTTCCACCAGCACATTCCAGAGTGGCTTGAACTTCTTGTCCGCCCACGCCTCCCGGACGGCATAGGAGGGGAAGCCCCAGATGTTGTCCGGGGTCGACGCCGAGTCGGAGCGCAAGCGCTCCCCGCGCGGGATCTGCGACACCCGCGTCAGGTACTCGTAGCTGTGCCACGGCACGTCCTGTGGTCCGAGTACGGCGATCCGATCGAGCGGCACCCCGCTGATCCGCAGATAGTCGACGGTCACGAACGACCCGATTCCGGACCCGACCGTCACGAACGGGACGTCGACGACCGGGATGCCCGCAGCCTCGACCATCGCGTCGGTCCAGACGTCGGTGCCGATGAGCTCCGGGGTCAGATCACCCACGATGCCGGCGGGTCCGGGCGCGCCCCGGTGAGGCGACTGCGGCGCCCGTCGCGGCATCGGGCCGGGTGGGGGCGGCGGGGTCGGCCGTCGTGGGCCGGGCGCCGGTTGCGCGGGACCGGGCTGCCGCGGGCCCGGCGGACCCGGCCGGGGCCCGCCCGGCTGGGGAACGACACGCGTGGGACCCTGCGGCGGCTGGTTCACGACCGGCTCCGGGCCCGGGTCACGTCCGCGGACAGCCCGCGGCGGCGGGCGCAGGCGGAATGCGTCGCGCCCCGCAAGCGCTGGGACGCGCGAACACAACGGGACATCGCTCCTCCAGGTGAGCAGGCACGGGCACGGATGGTGCGGTAACTCTAACCCGCGCACGGGGTCCCGACGGCCTTATATAACCCGAACGAATTACACCCGTCTCACCAGGTCAGCCGCCGAAGTCGCGCGTCGGCCGATGCGGCTGCCGGCACGTACACCGAGCCATTGTGCCGGTACCTAATGTGACATCGAGTGTTGACAAAGTAGGCGTCGCCGAAATACGTTCGGATCATCCGCTGTGGTCTGTTTCACCGACCGAGCCGCCCACCCCGAAGGGATGCGACGATGACGAAAGCACTGACCCCGACCGACCGGGAGCACGGGGCCCCCACCCGCTACGTGCCGCAGCACGACAAGTCCGGCAGCGACCACGACTACGGGCAGGTCCTCGACGATCTGTCCGCAGCCTCGGTCCATCGCAACTTCGATCCCTATGTCGACATCGACTGGGATGCGCCACACATGGCGATCGTCGAGAACGATCCCCGGTGGATCCTGTCCTACGAGGTCGATCCGATCGGCCGTCACCCCTGGTACCAGCAGCTGCCGCAGGACAAGCAGATCGAGATCGGCATGTGGCGTCAGGCCAATGTCGCGAAGGTCGGCCTACAGTTCGAGTCGGTGCTGATCCGCGGACTGATGCAGTACAGCTTCAAACTCCCCAACGGTGCGCGCGAATTTCGTTACACCACGCACGAATCCAAGGAGGAGTGCAACCACACCCTGATGTTCCAGGAGTTCATCAACCGCACCGGGGTGGACGTGCCGGGCGCCAAGATCGGCTACCGGCTGATCTCTCCGTTCGTCCCGCTCGTCTCGACTGTCTTCCCCACCCTGTTCTTCTTCGGGGTCCTCGGCGGCGAGGAGCCGATCGACCACATCCAGAAGGACTTCCTGCGCACCCGTGCGAGCCTGCACCCGACGATGGCCGCGGTCATGCAGTTGCATGTCGCCGAGGAGGCACGCCACATCTCCTTCGCCCATCACCTGATCCGCGAGCAGGTGCCACAGCGCGGACGCATCCAGCGGTTCCTGTTGTCGCTCATGCTCCCGCTGACGATGCGCATCCTCTGCGGCGCCATCGTGGTGCCCCCGCGGAGCTTCGCCAAGCGGTTCGACGTGCCCGACGAGGTCATGAAGGACATCTTCTGGCGCTCACCGGAATCAAAGCGGTTCCTGCGTAACGTGTTCGGCGACGTCCGCATGCTCGGTGAGCAGAGTGGGCTGATGAATCCCGTCTCGCGTCTGCTGTGGCGCGCGCTCGGTATCAGCGGCCGCCCCTCGCGGTTCCGCAGCGAACCCACCTACACCGCGGCCTGAGCCGAACTCCACGCGAGTAGAACCCGAGACCAATGCCTCACGTCGTCACCCAGGCGTGCTGCGGTGACGCGTCGTGCGTGTACGCATGCCCCGTCAACTGCATCCACCCCACCCCCGAAGAGCCCGATTTCGGCATCGCCGAGATGCTCTACATCGATCCCGCCACCTGCGTCGACTGCGGCGCCTGTGTCAGTGCGTGCCCGGTCGGCGCCATCGTCCCCGGACATCGCCTGCCGGCGGGCCAGGAACGGTTCGTCGAGGTCAACGCGACCCAGTACCACGATCCGGTCGACGGGGCCGCCCGCTTCCCCGTCGACCCCGCCCGTCGCCTGCCCCTCGCACCCATCGACCGCCCGCGGCAGCTGGCCGTCGACACCTCGATCTCCATCGGCATCGTGGGCTCCGGTCCCTCGGCTATGTACGCGGCCGACGAGCTGCTGCGGCAACCGCAGATCTCGGTCACCATGTACGAACGCCTCGACCGGCCGTTCGGGCTGGCGCGCTTCGGCGTCGCGCCCGATCACCTGCACACGCGCAAGGTGATGCAGTTGTTCGACGACATCGCGCGCAACCCGCGTCTGGAGATCCTGCTCAACACCGAGGTCGGGCGTGACCTCACGCTGGCCGACCTGCGGGGCCGGCACCAGGGCGTCATCTGGGCCGGCGGCGCCCCGACGGATCGCCAACTCGCGCTGCCCGGATTCGATCGACCGGGTGTGTCCAGCGCGACCTCCTTCGTGGGCTGGTACAACGGCCACCCCGACTTCACCGACCTCGACGTCGACCTGGACACCGAGCGTGTCGTGGTCGTGGGCAACGGCAACGTCGCCCTCGATGTCGCGCGCATCCTCGTCGCCGACCCGGACACTCTCGCCGCGACCGACATCTCCCGTCCGGCCCTGGCGACACTGCGGGCCTCGTCGGTGCACGAGGTGGTCGTGATGGGCCGCCGCGGGCCCGCCCACGCGGCGTTCACCCTGCCCGAGCTCATCGGCCTGGTGGATTCGGGTGTCCCGGTCACCGTCGACGCCGCCGACCTCGCGTTGCCCGCACCTGCCGACCTCGACGCCACCGTCCGCGCCAAACTCGAGATTCTCGCCGAGTGCGCCGCGCGCCCCGAACCCGACGGCCGCCGAATCCGGTTGGCGTTCTTCACCTCGCCAGTGGAGGTGGCCGTCGGCCCGGACGGTCGCGCGAGCTCGCTGATCGTCGGTCGTAACCGTCCCGTCCTCGACGACTCCGGAGTCGCGGTGGGCATCGAACCCACCGGCGACACCACCGCGCTCGGGACCGGACTGGTCCTCACCTCGGTCGGCTACCGCGGTGTCGCGGTCCCCGGTCTGCCGTTCGACGACGCTGCCGGGGTCATCCCGCACATCGACGGGCGTGTCCTCGACGGGACCGAACCCGTGCCGGGCATGTACGTGACGGGGTGGATCAAGCGCGGCCCGTCGGGGTTCATCGGCACCAACAAGACCGACTCCGCGCAGACCGTCGCGTCGTTGCTCGACGACCTCGAAGCGAGCGACCCAGACGTCTCGGCACCGCGCCGGCGTCGGCTCTTCGGCCGACGCCCGGGTGCCGCCTCGCCGTTGCCGGAGTCGACGGCGGGACCGCTGCACTAGATTGCAGCCATGGGGCCCGCGTATCAGCGCACCACCGTGCGCGCCGATCTGTCCGACCTACCCGCCGATGTCGCCGCCACGCTGCGCGACCACGCCGACTCCAAGCAGCTCACCGTCACCGATGACCTGCCGGCGTGGATCACCCGAAGCATCAACCCGCCGTCGACCTCGTTCCTCGGCAAGATCTTCGGACGACGCAGCAATCCGGTCGACCCCGACTCCGAACACCAGACACTGATCGTGCTGCACCCGACCCACCTGATCGTCGTCGTGTCCGGTGCGAAGCGCGGGGTCGCGGCGTTGTCGTGTCCGCTGGCCGTCGCCTCGATGTCGTCGACCCCCTCGGTTCCGGAATCGGACGGATTCTCGGTGACCGGGTTCGCCGGTGACGGCGGGCGTCCGGGCAGCTTCTACCTCGGGACCGGGGAGCCGGCCGGGCCGGAATGCCGCGACGCCGTGCACGCGGCCATCGTCGCCGCGAAGAATCCGTGACCGCCGCGAACACCGCCGTCTCGCGACCCGCCCTCGGTATCACGCTCGCCCTGATCTCGTCGGCGTGCTTCGGTATCTCCGGCGTGCTGGCCCGGGCCATGATCGAGGCCGGCTGGTCGGCCGGCGCGACCGTCACGGTTCGCATCGCGCTCGGTGGTCTGGTGCTGGCCGTACCCGGCCTGCTCGCCTTCCGCGACCGTCGACAGCCCATCCCCGACCGGCCCAGCCGCCGGTCGTGGGCGGTGCTCGTCAGCTACGGGCTCCTCGCGGTGGCGGGCTGTCAGCTCGCCTACTTCTATGCGGTGACCTACCTGCAGGTCGGCGTCGCGTTGCTCATCGAGTACACCGCACCGGTCGCGGTGCTGGTGTGGATGTGGTTGCGGCACGGTCAGCGTCCGGGACGTGTCACCGTCCTCGGCGCGGCGCTCGCCATCGGTGGACTGGCCCTCGTCCTCGACCTGACCGGGGACGTCCCGATCAGTGCTGTCGGGGTGCTGTGGGCGCTCGCGGCGATGGTGGGGGCAGCGGCCTACTTCGTGATCTCGGCCGATGACCGCACGGGCTGGCCCCCGCTCAGCCTCGCCGCCGGCGGCCTGCTGATCGGGGCGCTGGCCCTGGTCGGCGCCGGACTGACCGGGCTCCTGCCGATGAGCACGACGACCGTTCCGGTTCGCGTCGGTGAGCTCGAGGTGGCCTGGTGGGTGCCGCTGGTCTTGCTCGGTGTGGTCTCGGCAGCCATGGCCTACGGGTTCGGCATCGCGGGTGGCCGTCTTCTCGGCGCCCGCGTGATGTCCTTCGTCGCGCTGTCCGAGGTGCTGTTCGCGGTGGTCTTCGCCTGGCTGGTTCTCGACGAGTTGCCGGCACCGATCCAACTCGCCGGCGGCCTGCTCATCGTGCTCGGCGTCATCTGCGTCCGACTCGGCGAAGCCGTCCCGGCGCG
The DNA here is from genome assembly GCF_000143885.2 of Gordonia sp. KTR9. NCBI lineage: Bacteria > Bacillati > Actinomycetota > Actinomycetes > Mycobacteriales > Gordoniaceae > Gordonia > Gordonia sp. KTR9. Next base: position 1,579,390 of record NC_018581.1, on the reverse strand, counting down.
GTCACGCGAGTGAGAATCATTGTGCGCATTTGTGAATAATGTTGCGCACGTTGCACATCTGTCCACAGTTCGGCGTGTTGGAAGGGAATGTGTCGCACGTCGCAACGGGCCGGGGTAGTCTCGTGGCCCATGTGGGGGGAGGAACCACGCGCGACGGGGATGTTCTCGAGGTTTGACTACATCGACGCCGCGCTCACAACCGGGGATCGCTTCATCGATCTCGTGCTCGGGGTCGACGACCCCGACACCCGGCTCGCCGATGTCCCCGGCTGGACACTGACCGATTGCGTCGGCCATGTCGCGGTGGCACCGTCGCGCTTCCTCGAACTCGCCCGCGGCGAGGGTGAATGGTGCTCGTCCGCGGTCGACCTGCCCGACTTCAACGCCAAACAGATCGCCAACCTGCCCACCCGGGACGTGCGGCAGCTGTGCCGTCGACTGACCGACGACCTGCATGAACTCGTCGACGAGGTGTCGCACTTTCACGCCCAGGTCCCCAAGATGCACTTCGACGGCGACCGCCTCATCCGGGCCGACGCCGCCCTGGGGCTGCTGATCGGCGAGTTCGTGGTGCACGCCCACGACATCGCCCGAGCGGTCGGCGCCCGCTGGTGGGTCGAGCCCGAGGTGGTCATGATGGTCATTCGTGCCCGCCAGCACATCCTGCCGAGCTGGGTCGATCCCGTGAACGCCGCCGGGCACTCCGGCACCTACGACATCCGGCTGCGCGGGTGCGGCGAACGCCACGTCTACGAGTTCACCGACGGTGAGCTGCAGATCGATCCGCCGGATCCACGCCGGCCCGACGTCCACATCAGCGTCGACCCCGCCACGGCCCTGCTCGCCGGCTACGGCCGCGTGTCACCGGGCTGGATAGGCCTCACCGGCAAGGGGATCGCCTGGGGCGCCCGCCCGTGGCTCGCCTCGCGGCTGGCCCAGCGGTTCCTGCCGGCCTGATCGGCCGGCCCGAACAAGCGACGAGCCCTCCCCGCTCCCTGAGGTGCGAGGAGCGAAAGCGACGAGACCTCCCCGCTCCCTGAGGTGCGAGGAGAGAAAGCGACGAGCCTCGAAGGGCGGCAACCGAAGTCACCGCCCCTCGAGGCTCGCTGCGCTCGCACCTCGGGGGACACAGAGGGCTCGCTGCGCTCGCACCTCGGGGGACACAGAGGGCTCGCTGCGCTCGCACCTCGGGGGACACAGAGGGCTCGCTCCGCTCGCCCTACGGCGAGCATTGTTGTTCGATTGTCGCGGTTGACGCCCCGGTCAGCGACCGGCAGGCGAACCGGCCGGGCGGCTCACGCGGCGTCCCTGCCCGCGGCCGGTTGCTCGCGGCTGGTCGGCGGCACGCGAGTGTCCCGCGCCTCGACCCTGTCCGCCTGTCCGTGCTTCCGACGAGCGCGAACCGCCCGCGCGTGAGTCACTCCGGACCGGGCGGCCGCGGCCCTCGCCGCGTGTGCCGCGTGAGTCACTGCCACCGGCGCTCCGGTTCTCACCGCGGGCGCCGCCGTTACCGCCCTGGCCTCGGCCACGGCCACCGCGTCGACTCCCCTGTGACCGGCCACCCTGCGAGCGACCGCCCTGTGAGCCGCCACCCCGAGCGGAGCCGCCACGAGCGGCCTCTGCCGCGGCGCGTGCTGCAGCGGACACGCGGGGCGCGCGCTCGCCGACGAGTTCGTCGACGGCAGCCGATGTGGCGGCCACGGAGACGGGGGTCACCTTGATCTTGGCCTTGCGCAGCAGCTGCGCGACCTCGCGACGCTGCTCGTGCAGACAGACGGTGACCACGTCGCCGGCCGACCCGGCGCGAGCCGTACGGCCCGAGCGATGCAGGTACGCCTTGTGCTCGGCCGGCGGGTCGACGTGCACGACGAGTTCGATGCCGTCGACGTGTACGCCGCGGGCGGCGACGTCGGTGGCGACGAGGACCCGGATGTCACCCTGACCGAAAGCGGCGAGGTTGCGGTCACGCTGCGCCTGGCTGAGGTTGCCGTGCAGGTCGACGGCGGGGATGCCGGACTCGGTCAGCTTCTTGGCGAGCTTCTTGGCCTGGTGCTTGGTGCGCATGAACAGGATGCGGCGACCGGTGCCGGAGGCGAGTTCGGTGACGAGATCCTGCTTGTCCGACGAGGAGACCTCGAAGACGTGGTGGGTCATCGCGGCGACCGGCGACTCCGCCGAATCGACCGAATGCAACACCGGGTTGTCGAGGAAGCGCTTGGCGAGCTTGTCGACGCCGTTGTCCAGCGTGGCCGAGAACAGCATCCGCTGGCCGCCTGCGGGAGTCGCGGCCAGGATCTTGGTCACGACCGGCAGGAAGCCGAGGTCGGCCATGTGGTCGGCCTCGTCGATCACGGTGATCTCGACCTCGTCCAGACGGACGATGCCCTGGCGCATCAGGTCCTCGAGGCGTCCGGGGCAGGCGACGACGATGTCGACACCGCGGCGGAACGCCTGCTCCTGGCGGGTCTGCTTGACCCCGCCGAAGACGGTGGTGACGGTGAGCCCCACGGACGCGGCGAGAGGTTCGACGACGGCGGCGATCTGGGTCGCGAGTTCACGCGTCGGCGCCAGGATCAGGCCGGTGGGTGCTCCCACGTAACGCTTGACCTGCATCTCGGCCAGACCGGCGACGAGAGGGATGGAGAAGGCGAGGGTCTTGCCGGAGCCGGTCTTGCCGCGGCCCAGGACATCCTTGCCGTCGAGGGTGTCCGGCAGGGTGTCTGCCTGGATCGGAAAGGCGTCGGTCTTGCCCTGCGAGGCGAGAACCTTGACGAGTTCGGCTGGAACACCGAGCGATTCGAACGACACTCCCGGAGACACCGCAGCGGCGTCGGAAGAGGTGGTCGTCGGGTTTTCGAGTACAGCAGTCATGTGGTGTGCAGGTGTCTTCCTGTGCTTGGCACGCGAACAGCACGACTGACGTGCGAGGGCGGTGCCGGTGGCGAACACGCGGGTGCGCGAGCTCGTTCGCCGTATGAAGTCAATGGCAGGTGGCCGACCGGTGTCGGAATCTCCAACCTGCGAGAGAGGCGTTCTACGACGCTAGACGCGGCCGGTACGGGCGCATCACTTTCAGCAACAGTACGCGTCGGTAATCGATACCGCGAATCGCTGTGATGCAGGTCGCGTGTGGAACCGTGGGCGACGGCCCCGGACTGCGCGACCACGGCACGCCATCGAAACCCCTACACGACAACACAGTTGTCAGAACGCCTCGTTCAGCATGACCGCGACGGTGCCGGGTTCGAGTGCGTCGAAGACGTGCTCGACGTCGCCGGGGTAAGAGATGTAGTCGCCGGCCGATAGAACCTGGGCGGCGGCGGTGGGGCCGAGACGCGCACGGCCGCAACTGATCACGACGTGCTCGATCATTCCACGCGCGTGCGGTGCCGACACCCTGGGTTTGCCCGGCTCCGCCCGGATGACGTACAAGTCGCGCCTCGATCCCGGCGCCGCGGTGGACAGCAGTGTGGCCGAGTAGTCGGCATCCGCGGCCGGGATCACCGGCCCCTCGCCGAAACGGATGACCTCGACGGTCGGCGTCGGCGAGTCCAGCAGCGCCGAGAACTGCACCCCCAACGCCGTCGAGAGGGCCCACAGCGTCTCCACGCTCGGGTTCCCCTCCCCCGATTCGAGCTGGGACAGCGTCGACTTCCCGATGCCGGCACGACGCGCGAGTTCGGTCAGGGACAGGCCGGCCCGTGTGCGTTCCCGTTTCAACGACGCGGCGACGAGTTCTTTCGGGTTCACCGATCGTGCTTCGTTCATCAAACCGTCCGATCGTCCATCTTGACGAACACACAACTACTGTTCACTATGATAGTCATGCGTTCGGCTTGGAGAACACTCGACACGGCGACCCTGCGCGCCGTCGTGGTGATGTCTCTGTCGGTCCTCGTCATCGGCACGTCGTACGGGGTGGCTGCGCACGGCGCGGGTCTTGCTCTCTGGCAGATCGTGCTGGTCGCCACGGTGGTGCTCGCCGGGTCGTCGGAGTTCGTCTTCGTCGGCATCCTGGCCGCCGGCGGGGTGCCGATCCTGGCGGCGCTGGCGGGCTTGCTGGTCAACACCCGCAACTTCGGATACGGCCTCGCCGTCGGAAAGCACCTGCGCGGCACCCCCGAGATCCTCCTGGGCGCCCACCTCATCAACGACGAGACGGCCGCACTGGCGACCGCCGAATCCGACCCGCGTCGTGCACGCGCCGCCTTCCTGTTGTGCGGACTGGGGGTTCTCGTCGCGTGGCCGGCCGGTGCGGCCTTGGGCGCCACCCTCGGCGGCGTGGTGGCCGATCCGGGGAAGCTCGGCCTCGACGCCGCGTTCCCCGCCCTGCTCGCCGCACTGGCCATCCCGGCCCTTCGCGACGGCGCGACCTGGGCGGCGGTGACCGTCGGCGCCGCGGTGGCCGTGGCGTCGACGCCTTTTCTTCCCGCAGGATTGCCGATCATCGGTGCGCTCGGAGGGTTCGCCGCCCTGGAGACAGTCCGCCGGTCTCGCGAAGCGTCTCTGCGCGCACCGGAAACCGCCTGCACGGGAACCGACGCCGCCGAGGAAGGCGCCTCGGCCCGGGACATGCTCGGGCACAACAATGTTCGGAGTAGGCGATGAACGCCGGGATCTCGCTGGCCGTCGGCATCACGCTGCTCGCGGTCGGCACCTACGCGATGCGCGCGGCCGGACCTGTTCTGCGGAACCGGATCTCGGTGTCGGAGGCGACCGAGAAGCTGATGGACCGGGCGACGGTCGTCCTGCTCGTCGCCGTCGCGCTGACCGGTACGTTCTTCATCGACCACGACTTCGCCGGATGGGCGCGGCCCGCGGGCGTGACGGTCGGGGTGATCGCGGCGCTGCTGAAAGCGCCCCTCGCCGTCGTGGTCATCCTCGCCGCCGCCACCGCGGCGGGATTGCGAGCACTCGGCGTCGCCTGACGTCCGGGGTCGGGAAACGTCACCGGACGATGGCCGGGCTCGTACAGCTGTCCGGCACGGCGACCAGCGAACACGCCACCGGCAGCCGCGTCGGGCGATAACCGCTGCGCACGCCGCTGTCGCGGGTGATCTCACGGTAGGCGGCGACCGCGTCGGTCGGGTGACGGGTCAGACTCGGATCGCGTTGCGCGTCGACGGTGTACAGGCCGAAACGTGAATCGAAGTCGCCCCACTCGTAGTTGTCGGTGAGACTCCAGTAGTTGTAGGACACCACGTCGATTCCGTCCTGACGCGCGCGCTGCAGCCAGTACACGGTGTCGCGCAGGTGGTCGGCGCGGCGATAACCGTCTGGCCGCCGACCCCGCGGGTCGGTGGCCAGACCGTTCTCGATCACCCGGATCTGCTCACCCGGGAACTGTTCAGCCACATGACGAAGCACGTAGTAGATGCTCTCCGGCGCCTGCGAACTCTTCCAGAACTCGCCCGCCGCACCGTTGGCGACCGAAGCGTCGGTGACCGAGAAGAAGTAGTAGTGGTCGACACCCACGAAATCGAGGGTGTCCCGCATACGTTGCGGGAACACCGATTCGAGCCACGTCTGGACGCCGGCGATCGGGTAGTAGGCCATGTTCGACGACACCTGGGCGCCTGGCTGGACACGATGGATGTGACGGTAGATCGCCCGGTGCGCCGTCACGATCCCGTCCGCCATGAGCCCCACGTTCCGTGGTGCCACTCCCCCGTACATCAGTTCGCGCCGAACGTATTCGGTGGGTTCGTTGAAGGTGATCCACAGCGGATCGGCCCACGAGTACCGGTCCACCACACGCTCGGCGAACCGCACGAGGTCGGCATACATCTGCGGGCGGTTCCAGCCGCCGAGATCGACCGCCCAGCCCGGATGCACCCAGTGGTTGAGGGTGATCATGGGTCGCATCCCGGCGTCGACGACCGCCTGGATCACCCGGTCGTAGAACGCCCAGCCGGCCGGATCGTCCCGGCCTCGCGACGGCTCCACCCGCGACCACTCGACCGAGGTCCGGTAGACACCCACCCCGAGACTCTCGGCGCGGGCGATGTCCTCGGCGTAGCGATGAGTGAAGTCGACGGCATTGCCGACGCGGTGGGCGACCCGGCCCTGATCGCCATAACGCACCCAGTTCGAGTCCAGGTTGTACCCTTCGGACTGGAAACCCGATTGGGCGACCCCGAATTCGAAGGCAGAACCGAGCGACGGCACGCTCGCCGACGCCGCCCCGACGCCGCCGAGTCCGCAGATCGCGATGAGCGTCGCGGCCGCCGCGATGGCCACGACACGCACTCGCCTGGGCCCACCACCGGAACGTCGCCGGTGCGTGCTCAGAACGGACTCCCGGTGATGGGTGCGGCACGATCACACGGAACCGGTCGCGGATTCTCCGGGTCGAGCGCGTTGAGTACGAAGAATGCCGCGCGGCGCGACCCCGCGATCCCCGCGTGCTCGGTGTAGTCGGCCGAACACCCGTCCTGCACAACGATGTTGCGCACGTTCGGCCCGCCCGGCGGCAACCCGAGAGTGTATGGCACGACGAGCTCGTCGTACCGCGTGGCGATGTTGGTGTACCGGATCGACGGCAGGTAGAAGCCACCGGCGGCGATCTTGCGCAGCACCTGGGCACCGGGGTCCAGCTGGGCACATGCCTGGCAGAACGGCACCTGCTCGGGCCGTAGTCCGAGGGACCGGACGATCGGCATGATCACGTCGTTTCCGCCGACGCCGGAACCCCGCCACGCCGGCGCCAGCGACACGTAGTTGTCGATGGCATTCCGTCCGCCGAGGTACTTCGCGTAGTACGCGGGCACCACGGTGCCCTGGGAGTGGCCCACGATGTCGACCTGGGTCGCCCCGGTGGCCCGGCGAACTCTGTCCACGAAGGCACCGAACTGGGCAGCACTCCGCGTCATCTCGCCCATACCGCCGATCGCGCTGATCGGCCACGGCGCACCTGTGACCGCACCATAGGTCAGCGCGAACACGCAGTAGCCCTCGTTCTTCAGCAGGGGGACATAGGTTCCCCAGTTGGTCTGCTGCGACCCGCCCGTCCCGTGGACCAGGATGACCGGATTGGGATGGCGTGCGGACGGCCGGCAGTCCCAGTCATTCGAGCCGGGTAACGAGCCGCCCGGGTCGGTCAGTTCATTCGGGATGCCGGCCAGGAAGTTGTACGTGACCGGCAGCGTGTCGGCACGGGCCGGTGCCACGGACACCACCAGCACCCCGATGACGGCGACGACCAGGCCCCACAGGATCCTCGGCGATCTCATGGACGAAAGCTAACAAACCGTCTCAGGCCGGGACGTGCGTTTGGGTGGACCCGTCGGGGCAGTTCGATCGTGGTGCGGGGAGGGGCACACCCGCGGCTCGCCACTCAGCTCACGACGAGGGTTCTTCGTCGCGATGCCGGACGTCGCGGATGGTCGCGACCGCCGAGGCGAACACGAGTACGAAACCCAGCACGAGAAGCGTGACCGCGGCATAGTGCATGATCTGCTCGTAGTGCCCGACGTCGAACTGCTCGGCCGCTATGCGCAGGCCGACCACCACGAGCCAGGCGAGAAATGCCATCGTCAGAGCCCGACGCTGGAAGACCGCGCTCCGCCGTCGGTGCTCGTACTCACCGAGTTCGTCGATGGCGTCGACGACGATGCCGCTCATCCGTGCGTGTGCCGGTGAGTCATGCGGCAACTTGGCCAAAATATCGACCTTCTGCGCGAGCTTCTGATGCCGGTCGTTGGCGTCGAGTCGTGCGATGACCGCACCGATCACCGCCACGAGCAACGTCCCGGCGAACGTCAGCATCGCGGCGGTCATGAGCGAAATTTACACCGGGCCGCTCGGCAGCGGTGTCGAAGTCAGCGCGACGGGCGTTGCCTTCGACGCGGTTCAGCGGACGGCTGGGGCCGCGTGGCTACCCGCACGGACCAGGATGCGCTCGGCACGTCGATATTCGAGCGAGTGGCACTGACCGCCCGGCGCGGCGGTGTCGCTTGCCTGCCGTAAGAGGATGGCCGCCAGCGACGACGCCGTCCGCGGCGGGATGACCAGGAGCATCACGGTATTGCTTCCGCACGTGAGTGTCATCAGTGGCGGCATCTCCGGCGAGTCCGGTGAATCGAGGCCCGGAAGCCGGCGGAAGCTGCTCCAGTTCACGTCGATTCCGCTGACCTCGCCGATCTGAGGGCGAGCGGCCGCGAGCATGCCCGGCAGTTCCTCGGCGAGGCGCAAGGTGTACGGGTACCAAGCCCCGTTGATCGCGGCGGCGGGATCCAGCCCGAACCGGACCCGGGGCGGGCCGAGCAGCGGCTTCATCGCCGATCTCCGGTGTACGCGAGCCCTTGCGGGCGGATGCTCACGACACGTGAACCGATCATCACCGTTGCCACCTGACTTGGTCACGCGAAGAGTGACCATTCGACACCGGCGACGCCGACAGGGGTCTGTCAGATGTTCGATCCAGTTGCCTGAAGTGTACTCCCGGCACCCGTCACGGGCGCACCGCCGCGACGACGAGTCCGTGTCGTGCGGACCGGCCTGGTCAGCGCGCGTCGCTGACCTCGCGGGCGATACGCAGCGCCGCCGGCACGTGCCCGACGGCGAGGACCACAACCGACGCCCCGAGCCACGGATTGCGCAGCCAGCCGGCCGCGGCGACGAACACCAGCACCGGCAGGACGGCCATCGGAACCGGCACACCCCAGACCGGTCGATACAGAGCCGCCACCGGCCGTCCCGTCCGGAGATAACGAACCCACAGCGTGTAGTAACCGGCCAGGCCGGCGACCGTCGGCACCTGCGCCGAAGCCTCAGTGGCCAGCCGCACACAACGAAACACCCTGCCGGCCGATGGGCCCGCAGGGTGCGTCGTCGTCGAAACTTGTGGAGCTATGGGGAATCGAACCCCAGACCTACTCGATGCGCACCGCCGTTCGAGGCAGTTCTTCTAGTACCGCTCAGAACGTTCTGTCCAGCTCAAGTGGTTGTGATCGTCCGCCTGAGTCTGGGCCTTCGCATCTATTCCACCCATTTGCGGTGGGTAAGCGGTGGGTCGTGTGGGGTCAGCTGTCGCGGTGCAGCTGCCCGGCGAGTTCGGCGACGGCAATTGCCAGCTCGCCTACCGCCTGCGCCAGGGTGGCATGATCTCCCTGATCGTGGCCGAACCCTCTCTGCGCTTCCCCTGCCAGTTCCTTGGCTCGGATCGCGTGACGTTCTACATCGCCGTATGACATGGGTCGACCCTAGGGAATGTCGGCCCCAAAATCCGTCATTTGCGGCGACGTTCGTCTACCCAGTGCACAATCACTGATCGACGACGAAGGAGGCTGTCAATGACGACGACGACCTACAAGGGTTTCGGCTGCGAAGCCGTGCTGGACACCGAAGCGGGGACTGTGACGCTCACGCATGCCGGAATGACGGTGGCGAAGCACAAGAAGGAGTCGTCGCCCTGGGTGATCCCACTCGGGGCGATCACTGAAGTCGAGTTCAAGGAGAAGACCGTCCTCGCGCGCGGATGGGTCCGCTTCATCCTCGCCGATCGCGTCGGCTGGGCGAAGAACGAAATCGAGGATGTCAACGCGTTCCTGTCCGGCAAGGAGAAGGTGGGTGAGTTCGTCGAAGCGGTGAACGCCGCGCGTCAGTTCGTGAAGCCGGCTGCGATGACGGCTCAACCCGCACCCTCGATGGTCCAGCGAATGCAGGCCCGTGGCGACGAACTCAGCGCAAAGGCGGACGCCTTCAACGCGCAGCGCGCTGAGATCCGGGCGGAACAGAGCGGCTTGCGGCCGGACATCCACGAGGCCCGCGAGCGGATGTTCGGAACCATGGGCGTCAGCCGGGAACTGAAGAACCTCGAGTCCCACCTCTGGGGAGCCGAAACGGTCTCGATGATGTGTGCTGGCCAGTACGGCCGCGGTCAAGGACTCCTCGTGCTGACGAACACTCGGCTACTGTTCGTCTTCCACGGCATCATGGGCCAGACCACCGAGGACTTCCCGCTGGACAAGATCTCGTCGATCCAGTGGTCGGCGGGAGTTGTGATGGGCACGATCACGATTTTCGCTAGCGGCAACAAGGCCGAGATCTCGAATGTCGTCAAGGCTGATGGAAAGGCGATCGTCGATCGCGTTCGAGCAATCATGAGCGGGCACGTTCCGGGTCCGTCGGCAACCACGACGACGCCGGCCCCAACTCCAGCACCCACGCCTGCACCAGCCCCCGCGCCAGCCGCACCGACGCCCCCGCCACCACCCTCGGTACCGGCCGATTGGTACCCTGACGCCAACAACCCTGCGCTCCTGCGTTACTGGGACGGCACGCAGTGGACCGAGCACACCGCGCCTCGGGCTGGGTGACCTGACGTTTCGGGGATCATGAGGGTTGGACGCAGCCGACAGGGAGACGGTTCCGGTGGGATGCGAAGATGGCCGTATGCGAACGCGATTGTTGCTCAGTTCCCTTGCCGCAGCGGCCATGGCGGTGCTCGCCGGCCAAGGTGTCGCCTCGGCTGCACCAACCGATGTCTACATCTCGGCCAGTTCGGCCGGGTCGACCGTGACCGTGACCCTGCACAACAACTCAGGGGCTCCGATCGATTGCGGCGTCTTCGGCACCAGGACGGATTGGAACCCAGAGGTCGACCCCTCGTTCGTCTTCTCGAAGGGCATGGGCAACGCGCTCGAGGAGGGCGGCAGTCCTGACTTCTTTCCTGTTTCCACCGGTGACACAGAAGTGCGGTTCCAGCGGGTGCCAGACGGTAATTACAACGTCGACTGGGGCTGCTACCCGAAAGGCGGAGGTCGTGTCTGGGGAACAAAGGCGGCCTTCAGTACCAGTGCCACTACTGAACCGACGCCGGTGACGGTTCAGTCACCGCCACCGCTGTTCGGCAGCCTCGGCTAGATCACTCAACGACGGCCGTCGGCCCGCCCTCCGATTTGGAGGACGGGCCGTCGTCATTCGGTGCGGGAGGCCAGGAGCCAGCCAGCGGTTGCGACGCAGACGATGATCGCGAGGATGTCGACAAGCATGGGGATTGGACGCAGCGCAGGGGCGTTCGGTTCCCCGGGCGACAATTGATCCGTGACCGATCGCGAGACCCTGCGCGCCGCTGCCCATGCCGTGCTGTCGCTGATGCGGCGACAGCAGGCCGCGCACCAGCTGGTGTCTGACGGTGGGTGGGCGGAGCCCGATGCTGAACTACTCGCGCTCGCGGTCGAGTGCGAGGACGTGCTCTACAGCCGTCGCCCCGAAACACCCGATCTGGCTGACCGGCTGGCCGCGGTGCTCGGCGACGACTGGGAGCCGTGACGCTTCCCGCCGCACATCGCGGGTACACCCTAGAATCGCGAGATGCTGCTAACTGGCCTGCTGATTGCTGAACATGCCGAAACGGTCAACAAGAAGATCAACATCTATGGCGGAATCCTGGACACATGGGGCATCCACCCCGAGTCGATGACCGGCCAGTTTGAGCTCATCATGCTGCTGCAGGCGTCCATCGAGGATGAGGGCCGCGATTACGAGTTGAGCATCGAGATCATCGATCCCGACGGTGAAGTCTTGGGTCGGAGCGACCAGACGATCACGGCGGACCTCGGCGACGGGGAAAACCGCGGCCTGCATCAGACGATTCGTACAACGTTCCGCAGGCCCGGGCGCCACGTCTTCATCGTCACTGCGGATGGCACCACCGCCACAGTTCCGCTGACCATTCACATCGACCCGACGGTCTCTCCGTAGCGCCGGAGCCTCAGTCGGGCGTGCCGTCGTCTTCCGCGTGTTCGTGGTGCGCCCCGGATTTTGGGAAGTGATTGACGGACGGGCCAGATGGCCAGGCGTAAACGGGTCTGTTCACTGCTACAGCTGGAACCGGTGAGCGGCCAGTTCGCGTTATGCCCGGGCGAGTGGTCCGAAAGCCGACTCCGCGTGCTGAAGACTCCTCGCGGGGATATGTTGCACCGCAGCGAGGTGCCTCGTCCTCAGCCGTTTGGACAACCCGAGTCTCGAGCGAAGCGGTGTCCAAACGAGTCCGGCGATCTCGTTAGCCTCGTCTCGAACTGCGTCCGCGAACTCAGCATCGATGCCGCCTGACGTGTCGGGATCGAAAAACCCATCGTCTCTGTCGTCCTCAACGTTCGCTCTACTGCGCGAATTCGCAGCGAAAGCGTAGAAGATGTACTGGCGCACGGCCTCACGGGGGATTCGCGCGATCAGTGCAGCCGTCTCAAACCGGTGGATGGCGGCAATGAAATCTTCGAGCCGAACGCCACCGTCGCCTGCCCATCGCTTCGTCTCGACCTCTTCCAGACGGTCGAGCACCTCCGCGCGGACCTGTCGGCGGTCCCGGCCACTCGCGAAGTGCTGCGTGAGAATTGATCCGACACCAAGTGCACCGATGATAGACACGAACGTCGCCCAGTCCATCGGTCGATTGTGACACTCCACCCTGGGATGGCTACCCATGTCGTACGAACGAGCGAATCGGAGTCGCAGGCCGCACCGTCCGCCTGGCTACGGGAAGGGCCCAATGTCGCCAGGGCTCACGCCCGACAAGGCCGCGATCATGCGTTCTAGACCCCAATTTGGATCCAGGAGTGGCAGAGGTGAGGCGCGGACCGAGAATGCGGGGACTCCATCGATCCACGCCCTGAAATCGCTGTGCCTCGCTGCTGGCGCGAGCACTGCGACAACATGAGTCGCATCAAAGTTGAGGTCGCCTACTCGACGCCACTCCCGCTCCCACCAAAACTCCTTGCGGCTCGTTGTCCACGTACCCATCTGTTCAACGAACGGTGTCACGCGATAGATCGATCGAGGGTCGTTCAGTGGTCGCGATTCTGTAGCGATCGCAGCGTTAAGCGCGTTCGTGGGCCAGTCGTATCCGGGTGTGTGGTTGACGTACCAGACTGGATTACATTCATTGCGTCGGGCAAACGTCTTGGTGAAAGCTAGTCCATACGGAGCAAATTTCATCGCGCGATCTTCCGCGAGTTCCTGCGTCATGGTCCACGAGTGCTCAAGTGGGGTTTCGGTGAAGCAGACCACGCGCTGCGTCGCAACGACGTCCGGATCAGCATGTCGCGCTGCCAGGCCATACGCGTTCCTCGCCTCGATTCGGCCGTTCGTTAGGATCGACCACAGCGCTTGTTCCGAAGTTTGCTGGGGCGGGATGTCCCGAACGAAGTGCACGAGAAAGGTACTCAAGTCATTCCGTCGGTGGAGCATTTGCTCGATCGATGTCATCGCCGAATTATGGCTGACGATCAACACAGCGTCCGCAGAACGTGTACAGGAACACGCGTGACGCATACGCACTTCCCGTAGTGGGCGGGTGCCGAGCGTCCCCTGCCCGGACAAACAGTGAGCCTTGGTCGCCTGGGTGGGGCATGATTGCGCAGTGCCTGTGCCTGACTGGATTTCATATGCAACGCTCGGGGTTTCGGCGGTCGCCGCGGGGGGTGCCAGCTGGGCGGCGTTCATAAACAGACGTGCCGTTCGCCTGGAAAATCAACGCGGGTGGGAGCGAGACCAAGTCACCGAGCGATACATCGACTTATTGCGGGCAGTCCAGGACTTCGACTCGGCCATTGTGGAAAACGTGGACCGGACTCTGCATCAGTCGCCGGTACCTGACCTGACGCCTGCGTGGCACGCCGTCGATTCGGCATACGGCAAGCTCATCCACAAGACGACAGAGACGCTCGTCGTGGCGAGAACCCACGTCGCTCCAGTCCTCATGCAGATCTTCACCCTCAAACCGACCGTGATCGTTCCGTTCACACGCAGTCACGGCGTTCCTGAGATCGCCCTGCGGCGTATCGCAGCTGAGCGCAAGTTCGTCGCGCAACTACTGACGGGCCTTACTCTCGCGATTCGGGCCGACCTGGGGTTGAGTACAAAGACACAGGTTGCGGACCTCGCGGAATGGTTGACACAGTTCGAGGAACTCGAAGAGAGATCCGTTGTTGTAGGCACCGCCTGGTCCGACTTCGCAAATGTGTTGGCTGAGTATCAAGTTGAGCCCGCAGCCGGCGCTTTGCCCGACTACACGATCTCAGCACAAGCCATGAGCGAATACAGCGCTCAGCTACCCGCGCTTGAGGACAAAACGTTGTCCGCGATCCTCTTGCGTGACGGCGACCGTCTCTATGCGGCCGTCAATGCATCGTTGCCCGAGGAACGGATGGCTGCGGCGCTCAGGCAGGCTGCTGTGTGTGTGGAAACTGGCCTGCGTGGTGGCAGCCCGGTTGGAGGTGGGTACAGGAATATGCCCGATGGCAGCACCCGCCTTTACGCTTGGATCTAACATCGCGGTCATCGACCCACAGCTTCGTGCGTCCATCCTCCGGGCACTGTCGACGACCGGAATACCGGGTGCACACGGAGTCAGAACGCGCGTAGCGCCTCGAACGAGACACTCGCGACGTCGAGGTATCCGAAGTCGGTGCCGTGGATGGCGTCGGCGTTGAGCATCCCGCCCGCGAGGTAGTCGTTGCCCGGCGCGGCGCGCGAGAAATAGTCAATCACCGGCACCCCCAGTCCCCTCACTGCGGCGACGTACTCGGCTTCGAGTGCGGCCGTGGCCGGGGCCACCGACGCGGCGGTCGGCATCATCGTCTTGAGGATGACGTCACCGGATACTTTCGCCGCGGTGATGATCTGCTGAAGCCGACTCACGTAGTCGGCGGCGGGCGAGGCCAATGCGTTCGCGTCGTTAATACCGAGATCGAGGATCGTCAGGTCGGGCGCGTAGGACTTAATCGCACCGAGCCCACCGAAGTCGTTGGCCGTGCTGTTGGAGCTGTAGGTCACCCAGTCGAGCGTCGTCGACCCACTGATGCCGGCGTTGCCGACGAGCACCTGAGACTTGGTCGAGAGGCGCGGCACGATGTGGGTGATCTCGACGTTCTTCGCTGCAGTCAGCCCGAGGATGGTGACGACGTTGGTCGCCGCGGCTGATCCTGCGGTGACGGTCACCTTGTCGAGGCGCGGCGCGCCTCCGACCGCGGCCGCGTCGGCGTTGACCACCGACCCGCCGGTCGCCTGAACGGAGAACGTACCCGCGGTGCCGCTCGACGGCGCGCGCCGGAAGTAGACATCGAAGGTGTCGGCCAGGACGCCGGGCTCTTGAAAGGTGAGCGCGCCGCCGGTAACACCGGTGCCGCGGTAGTTCGCACCCTTCCCACCGAACCCGCAGTAGGCGTTGGTCCAGCCGTTCATCGCCCACCCGGCACCCGCGGTCCACCGAGTGTCGGCGGAGATCGCCGTCGAGGTGCCGCGGGGCGTGACGAGCCCTGGCGCGGCGGGGATCATGTAGGTGTTGAGTAGTTCGGCGAGTCGCCGCGGGTAGGCCTTCTGCCCGACGTAGGTCGCGGCGGTCGAGGCTTTCGCCCCGGCGGTGGTGGAGTCGCCGACACAGAGTAGGCGCATGTCGCCGTCGCCGTTGCGGACTCGGGCGAGCGCGGCCGCGGTCTTCCGGAAGTTCTTCGCCGAAAAATTGTAGAGGTGGCTCTGCATCCCTCGAGTCGAGTGCGCGTACTTCTTCGCGGCGTCGGCCTTGGCCATGCCGAGGGTTACTGGGTCCATGGTCAGTCCTCCACCGTGATGCTCGTGAGATTGCCGTTGCCGTCGTAGCCGTAGGTGCGGGTGACGCCATCGCGGGTGTCGGTCGCGACCGTGCCGTCCGGGTTGTAGGTGTAGGTCGTCGTGACGCCGTTCTCGGTGACCGTCTGAACGTTCCCGCTGCCGTCGTAGGTGATCCCGGTGTCAGGCATCAGCGGGGCATAAGCCGCGTCGAGTGCTTCTTTCACTTCGGGTGAGTTGACCGCGGCCGCGACCACATCCGGGGCGTCGGCAATCGACAGTTTCCCGCCGAGCTCGGCGGCGACCAACTCCGAGATCGGCTTCTCCTCGTCGGAGGTGTTGTCGACCTTCGACAGGCCGAGGTCGGCCTTCGTGAGGTCGACCTGACCCGACCTCCCGTTGATCGTGAACACGAACCCCAGGCTCTCGTCGACATCTGGCGTCGCGGGGTCGTCGATGTACTCGGCGTCGCCGCGCATGACGAGTACAGCGGCGGATGCGGTGTCGACGCGTAGGTTCTTCCCGGGCGGATGCGGGCCCACCTGGTTGAGCAGGTTGATCCACTTCATCGGTCGCTCACGTCCTTTCGAGGAGTTCGGTCAGCACACGGTCAGCGGCGTGCTCGAGCATCGACAGCCCGCCGAGCGGCCGCCGGTTGTAAATGGCGTGCGTGGACCGGACACCGAGACCGAGGTAGCCGCGTGCGTCTTTCGCGGCCCGGTCGTAGCGTCCCCAGTTCCGCGGGTCCCACCACGCGCCGAGCTGTCGATCGATCTCGGCGCGGACCGTCGGGTTCCCGAGCTTCGCCAGGACGTCGCGCGCCCACGCCGACCGGTCGGCGAGCTGCATCCGCGGGGTGAGTGTCGCGATGACGCGCAGCGGCGACCGCGGCGGGCAGCAGCAAATAACGTCGCCCGGGTGGTTGACCGGGATGACGCGAGAGTCGACGTGCTGGCGGCCGCGTTCCGGCGCGGCGATCCCGTAGTCGGCCAGCCCATTCGAGCCGGGGTTCGACGGGTTCGCAACCGCCACGCACCGCTTCACCTGAGGGAACTCGGACATGATGCCCGAGACGGCGAGGTCGTCGACGATGTCGGCGCCGGCCGAGTATCCGGCGAGGACAACGGTCGCGTCCGGGTGCTCAGCCCTGATGATCGCCAGCTCGATCCGCACCTGCGCGCGGCCGAGCCGTTTCGTGGTGTCGTAGTCCGGGGCGAGCGGGTTGCGCTGCCCGTTGACGAACGCGTACGCCGCCGGATAGTCGACCTCGACGTGCGTCCATCCGGCGCCGAGCCGCTCCACGAACTGCGACAGCATGTTTCCGTCCATCGGCTCGCCGATACCGCGGACCGTGACCACATAGCAGGGCATGTCAGTCATTCATGCCCTCGACTTCCTCGGGTACGTCGACCTCGTTGTCGATGAGCCTCCGTCGCGCGCGAGCGACGTAGGTCCGCAGAGCCAACACCACCCGATCCAGGTGGCTGATCGTCTGGTCACGCTGCCGTAGCCGTTCTTTCAGCTCCGCCAGCTCGGCCTCGTAGTCCGCGATGACCCGAGAGTGCTTCGCCCGGGCCTGGTCGGCGTCGCGGTCGCGGGCCTCCCTCTCCTTGACCAGGTCGGCCTCGAGTTCCTCGATCCGGGCATGCAGCTTGGCGATGTCGTCGAGCTTTACCTTGGATCGCGTCGCCAGGATGCCGGTCACGAGGGCACCGATAGCGGCGAGGAGGCCTCCGAAGGAGGCGATCAGTTCTGGACTCACCGACAGTTCCTTTCAGCGTCACCACGGGCGATCGCGATGTGCAGAATCGCCATGAAGCCCGCGAACGTCCCGTGGACTACAGGAACCGGCGGTTCGGTCAAAACGGCAGAGAAGAGGATGCAGCCGGCGTAGGCCGCGAGGAACGTTGATGCGCCAACGTGAGCGAAGATAAATCCCCGCCTACGCACGACAGCCGCGAGGAGGAACAGGCCGGTCAGAACAAAGCCGAGGAACCACATCGGTCCGATGCTCTCGATCCACACCACCGCAGAGACTTGGCCTGGCTGCAACGGCCGGCGCACCAACTCCTCCGGAGAGATGTACAGCACGCCGACCGCCACCTGCATGCAGCCGGTGACCGCGGCCATCAGCCGCGCGCCCAGCATCAGCCGATGCTGTTGCCGTCGGCCGCGATCGGCTCGTCGCGGATAGAACCCGGCACCACCGCACCCTCGACCACGTTCACCTTCGGTGTGAGGTTCGGACGGGCCAGCAGGGCGATCAGGATCGCTGCGGCGGCGTAAATCTGTCCCTGCTCGTCGGTGGATAGGTCCGCGCCCGCGATGACCACCAATGGCAGCAGCGCCTGCACAACGGCGAGGATGCCGGGGACGACGTTCTCCCGGACCGCGATAAGCACCCAGAGTGCGAGCACCGCGCCGACGAATGTCTGGATGAGTGCCTGGGTGGTCGGCGAGATCGGCAGCCAGAAGCCGGAAACGAGTCCGATGATGGCCATGATCGCCGAGGAGATCATGGCCGGCTCACGGCCGACAATCAGGCGGGCGGGGGTGTGCGTGGGTACGGACATGGTCAGTTCTCCTTGCTGCCGGCGGGGTTCTTCACGACGCCGTGCGGGTCGTAGAAGCCTGGGATGCCAAGCGCGGCGCCGATCGCGGCGAGCGCGTCGACGACGGTGCGGTTTCCGAGCTGCGCCCAGCCCGGGAACGATTTCTCGATGTCGACGACCTTCCGGCCGTCGGGCGCGGTCTTGTAGACGAGGTCCCGCGCGCCGACGAGCTGCTCGCGAACGTCTTTCGTGTCCGAGCCGATCGCCGCGTTGAACGCCCGGGTGAACTCATTGATCTTGTCCACGTCTGTTGCCATGGTGGTGCCTCCAATTCCGAAGAGAGTTCTGAGTTGTGGGATGGACAGGTCGGTGTAGTTGGCGTCGCACGGCCCGAACGGGGCGCACGGCACGCGGTCGGAGTACTGGTGCGCGAACCGGTTCGGGTACGAGTACGACTCGCCCGGTCGGACGCCGTAATGCGGGACGACGAGCGGGACGTTCCCGCGCGACTGCCAGAGGGCGGGGTCGGCGCGGGGGTTGTAGTAGCCGATCACCCGGGATCCGCCGAGCCACTGACGTATGCGGCGGATTTCGTCGTTGATCTCGGCGGAGTGGTCCCGGTTCGGGATGGCTCCCTGCGAGGAGCCTGCACCGGATTCGACGTCGACCATGCACACGATGCGCGGGTCGATGCGGCCGTTGCGTATGACGACCTCGCGCCAGAGGTCGCAGTTCGCGGCGCCCGGGCGGAAGAAGTAGTACGGGATGACGATGTCGAGGTCGCCGCGGTTGAGCGCTGCCAGCGCCCAGTCGAGGTTCCAGGCGGCGTTCTTGTCGCGCTGGTCGCCGCTGTTGGTGCGGAACGAGAACACCCGATGCGGGTACTCGTCGTTCGCGAGACGCTGGAACTGCGAGACATCTGCCCAGAAGGTGCCCATCAGCGGTTCACCGCTTTATCTAGGACCGCGGCCAGTCCGTCGGTGAGCGTGCCGTCACCGAGCTGGCCCCACCCGTCGAACTCGCCGGCGTCGCGAGCCCCGGCGCCGCACAGCTGCTCTCGGTTGTCCTTCGCGTCGGAGCCGATCGGCGCCATGAACGCCTGAGTGAACGCGTTGACCTTCGCGGCATCGAGCGCGGTCTTGCCGACCGAGCCCTTCAGCTTCCCGTCCTCGATGCGGCGATGCACGAAGTCGATCAGCCGATCGGACGCGCCGTCCTTGAACGCGGTGCCGTGGTTGAGCTGGAAGTGCATCTCGTCCTTCCGCGACCAGTCCGCGCCCCAGAAGATGACTCCTTCGAACTCGGCGAGGCCCCGGCGGATTGCAGCCACGCGCTCGGGGAACACGCGGGCCATCCGGTCGCCGCCCCACGGGTACTGCGGGGCGTTGATGTCGAGCGCGGTGCCCGACAGGTGATTCGACGTCGACACGTCGTTCGTGTTCGACCAACCCCATGTCGACGAGACGATCTCGCCCGGGACGTTCGCGTCGTACCAGTGCGCGAAAGCCGACAACGCCTCGAAGGCGTACCCCTTCCGGACCGGCGCGGTGTCCATGAACGCGAGCCCCTGGATCAGCGCGCACTCGTCTCGGTTGACCATGCGCCAACCGTTCTCGGAGTGCGTATTGCCGTATGCAGTGCGGAAACTCATCGTGGGTCAGCCCCTCTCTATTCGGTGGTGGCAGATTCGGTGGGTGTTGCCGGAGGCGGCGGGGGTTCGGCGGGCAGACCGCTACCGGTTGGCCCGCCGAAGCCCAGCGCGCACACCTCGACGAGTGGGGTGTGGCGTTTCCATGGATCGGTGACCTCGGTGTAACCGTTCGGGTCGAGGCCGTAGTTGTATCCCGGTTCGTAGTAGGGGTTTTCGATGGTCCCGACGATGCGAACCCAGTTCGATGGGAGCCCGGTCTGGCCTCCGGATCCGTAGCTGGCGGTGAAGGTGACGCCGGGGATTTCGTCGAGCGCGAATGTGGTGTCGGCCATCAGGCGACCTTTCGTCCGGTGAACACTGGTGACGCTCCGCCTACGTGGGTGATCTGAGAGCGGGCCGGCATCGCGAAGTTTGAAGATCCCGTTGCCCCGTAGCTGTTGCTCGGGAAGACGGGCACCGTCGCCGATGCCCCAACGCGCACCTTCTGTCCCGCAGCGAGGTAGATCTCGGTGGGCACGCCGGACGGGAACGGACCCTCGAGCGGGCTGCCGTCGACGTAGAGCTGCCACGGCGTCAATCGGTAGGCGTTGCGGACGTCGTAGGCGTCGTCACCCGCGACGTCTTGGGAGTTGTCGCGGTTGCTGCTGGTCGCTTTGATGCTGTACCAACCGGATTCGATGATCGTGACTTCTCCGGCGCTCACGTCGACCGTCACGGCGCTTGCGAGATCGGCGATGGTGTAGAAGCCGGTGGGCATCAGCGCAGTGGCGCCGTGGGCGACGGATAGTGCCACTTCGGTGGCCGAGCCTCGCCGCAACCTCCATGCCGGCGTGGTCACTGCGCCTCCTGGCGGGAGCCAGTCTGCCATGGCGAAGGACGCGATGCGCCACGACGCGATCGGTAGGCCGAGGAAGTTCGTGTCTTTGCGCTGTGTGAACCCGGCGCGGCGGAATCCTGCGCCCTTGGAGGCGCTGGCGGGCGAGTCGGTCCAGTCGATGACCGCGGTCCCATTGACGAGCACATAGTAGTTGTCTCCCGAAGTTCGGAGCCGGAGGATGTCGCCCTGATTGTTGGTTCGCGATCGCGAGTACCACGGCGTCCACGTCCAGGCGGTGCCCGAACGGGTGAACCGGCCAATCTGGATCGTCGATCGGTTTGCGCGGGCGAAGACGCCTTGGGTCTTGCCGGGATCGCAGCGCACTTCGACGCTCGTCCACTGGTCGTCGCTGGTCCTGGTGCCCAGCACAATCGACGCCGACTGGGTGTCGGTCTCGTACTCGTACTGCGAGACCTTGTGGTAGTAGCCATCGGCCGATCCCTCAGCGACACCGGCGAATCCGCTGTCGCCACGGATGACGATCTCCGGTGACCCCGCCCAGTCGCTCGACGACAGCGGGTCGCCGTCGGCTCCAGAGAAGATCGTCGACCACGCGAATCCGTTGAAGTCGGGGTTCGATGTCTCGTTCTGCAGGTCCTGGATCTGCTGCTGGGCGGCCATTGCGATCTTCTGCGCGGAGTCGGCCAGTCCGAGCAAGTCCGCGATCTTCTGGCCTGCGTTTGCGATCGCCCCGGCTCCGGCCGCCACACCGCCCGCAATATTCTCGGCGAGTTGCTCGACGCCGGACGCGGCGGCGATCGACACATCCTCGAACCACGAGCCCGCAGTGCTCTCCCCCTTCAGCGTCTTCTGCATGTCGTCCCAGAACGAATCGACCTCGGCGGGAGCGGCATCGAGCCCGCCGGGACGGCCGGTGAAGACCTGCAGCACACGCCGCACGGGCGCGAACAGAGCCTCGATCGCGAGGAGGATTAGATTCTCGCCTTCGTACTCGCCTCGCAAAGCCGCCAACAGCTGGTCGAGGCTGGGCAGGCCGAGGTGGGTGTCGAGCCACGCGGCGAACTCGTCGACGCCGGTGAGATCGATGCCGACGGTGTCCTTCAACCACTGCACGAACGTCGCCCGAATGTGCTTGAGCGCGTCGGTGACCCGGTCGCCGGACGTCTCGATCGTCTTGTCGAGGTCGGTGAAGTCGAGGAGCCCCTGCAGGGGGTCCTTGTCTATGCGGCTGCGGGTCCGCTGGTCTACGACGCGAGGCATGTCAGCTCACCGGGTAGCAGCGAATCGCGAGCTGGGACCATGTCGCGTCGATCGTGTACGACCCCGACCCGCCGGTGCGGCGGGCGATCACCCACACGGTGACGGCCTGATTCGCCGGGATGCGGCCGACCTCCGACGTCGGTGACACAGCGCGACCCGGATCCGCGTCGGACGAGAAGTGCGGCGCGATGTGGCTGACTGTGGTCGTGTCGAGCGTCGACGGGTCGTAGGGGCCGAGCCCGACGATCGGCGCCGACCCCGGCACCGACGGCGAGCCAGTCACCGCCTCGATGCGGACCTCGATCTGCACCTGCGCCGATCCGATGTTGCTGCGACGCCACCGGACGTGACCCATCACGTCCGGGTACCACGCGACCGGCGCCGCAGGGATGACGAGCTGGGCGATGATCTGCTCCCCCGCCGAGTAGCTGCCGCCGGCGAACGCGTTCTGCGGGATCGTGTACATCGTCGCCGCATACGGGGACAGGTCACCGGGCTTGAATTTTGATGCGGCAGAGTCCCATACGATGCCCTGACCATCCAGCGGAGCCGCTGTGTTGTCGTAGTCCGATGCGCCGATGATCGTCGAGTTGTCGCCTTGCGGACCCTCTATGCCCGGGATCTTCAGATGGAAGTGCGGCGACGAGTCCGGGCCGGACACCTCGACCTCGACCTCCCCGTACGGGCCGGACTCTGCCGGCTCGACGAGCTCGGCGGTCATCGACACATCAGGGGTCGGCCCGGGCGGGCCGGCGAGCGAGCCCTGCTCCTGCCGCCAGGCGGTGCCGGTCCAGATGTACCAGAACCCGCCGATGTACCAGGCCCGGCCGGCATCCGGGGCGCCGAGCGTGTTCTCTCCTGCATACAGCGCCGACGAGGTGGAGTAGCCGTGCGCCCACTGCGGCCGGATGATCGGCGACGGGGTGCCCTTGTCTCCCTTCGCACCCTCCAGCGCGTCGAGGGTCAGCACGCCCTCGCTGTCCTCGAGGGTGAGTGTGCCGACGACGGTCTGCGGGTCGCCCGGTTTGCGGGGAATCGCGTAGAACCGTAGGCGGACGGTGCGGTCGCCGATGTGGACGGGCTCGTCGGGCAGAACAGTCATCAGTCCTCCTGATCGGTGTCGTTGACCGCTGTGAACGCGGTGCTGAACTGCTCGGCGACGCGCCGCTTCACCTCGGGCGACAGCCGTTCGGTGAGCGCGTTGACGATCTGACGGGCTTCGGCGTCAGCCTGGGTCTCGGAGTGATCCTCGGGAAGGTCCTCGCGCATCACCCATTCGACGGAGTCAGCGAACTGTCCAGCCTGGTCGGGGATTTTCACTGACACGATGTACGCGCGGTCGTCGTCGACGTAGACGCCGGCGAGAGCGGCGTGCACGGACCACAGCTGCAGCAACGATTCGTCGATGTAGAGGATCGCCCCGTTGGGTGCGACGCCGTCCCGCATCGCGTCGGCGATCTTCTCGGCACGCGCGGTGATTTCCGCGATCTCCTCTTTCGTGAACCGTCGATCATACGGAAAGTCTGCAAATACTCTGTCGCCCAATTGTTTTCGCCTTTCTAGAACATGTCGCCGGCGTTAATGATGGATGCGGCGAAGTTCGCGACGTCGCCGATGGTGCGGAACGCGCGAATCAGGCCGTCTTCTTCGCGGGTGTCGTCGCCGAGAGTGAGGATCGGGCGGGTGGTCTTGCCCTTCTCCCGGACCCGTTTGATGCCCTTGACCTGGTCGGTGTAGAGGATCCCGCGGCGCTCGATGTTGACGCGTTCGCCGAGCCCGAAGTCCTCGCCGAGGACGAACGGTGCGACGTCGCTGACCTCGTGCTCCCACGAGATGTACGCGCGGTTCTTGTAGTCCCCTGCCGCCAGGGCTTGCAGCGTCGACACCGAGAGTCCCGACGCCGCGCCGGACTCGAAGTGTTCGTTTCGGGCGTACGGTCCGGCGGCCGCCGACGCGAACGGGTTGTGGTACTGCGCGAACGCCATGAACACGTCGTCGAGCTGACCCTGGTACAGGTTGTCGAGACCTTCGGTGCCCGCGCTCGTCCCGACCGATGCGCCGACACCGTAGGAGATGACGGTCGCGAGCTGAGACAGCCCGTACCGGATGGCGAAAGTGATTGCCTGGTTGAGCCACTGGGGCGATTTGCCGCCGACCACCGTGGTGACCGCGCGCCGTTTGTGAATGTTCATCACCGACCGGCGGACGTTGCCGTGGTCTGCGTCGCGGTAGGTGAACGGCGACGGTTTCGGCGCGACCATGAGCAGCTTCCGGATGAACGGATCGGGCTCTGAATCGTTGTCTGCGTCGAGGTCGAGCGGCACGATCGTCGACGTGAGGAGGTCATCGAGCGTGGCGGCGACCAGGTTGAGCGCGCCGTCGATCGCGGTGCCGGTCGGACCGTCGACACCGGAGTGGTCTTCCCACGCGAGGATGACACACGCACGCCGCGGCTTCAGCCGCTCGGCGACCTCCGGACCGAAGATCGTGTACGGGGCAGGGTCACCGGGCAGCCACGTGTACGCGCGATTCGTGACGCCGGCGTCCTTCAGCAGCGGAGCCTGCGCCGTTTCGAGGTTGCCCCACCGCGACGACAGAGTGCCCCACCGCGTCTGATCGAGCAGCGGGTTCATCGGCATGACCTGGACCGGCCAGTTCAGGATGTGGGTGTTTTCGAGCCACGTCTTGGGGCTGAAAAGATTCCGCGGGATCGGCGAGAACCCGTTGAGCGTGTAGATGCGGAACAGGTTGATGAACGCCGTCGAGCAGCAGGTGAACGCGGTCGGCCCGCCGTTGAGGAAGATCTTCGGCGCCTGCACCTGCATCGGGCTGATCGGGTTGGCGGCGATCGAAATGAAGTTCGGGTGATCCCGGAAGCTGGTGCACTTCAGCGTTGTTCGGGTTGGCTGGCCCTGCTCGACAACGTCCTCGATGTCGTCGATCCATCCGCCCCACCGCGACTTCCAGTCGTGCGGTTTCGTGCGGTCGGGGTCGACGGTGATCATGAGGTTCTGGTCGTACGGGATGTCGTGGGTGACGAGCTTGCGCAGCCACGCGTACTCGTCGCCCACGATCACGGCTTCCGCGCCGCCGACCTTGTCGTCGAGCTCTTCCCACTCCGCGCGCTCCGGGTCCTCGATTCGGGCGAGGACCCGGAAGTCTTTGTCCCAGATCCGGATGAGCGGTTCGGTCGGAGGCCTCTGCAGGTAGGCGTAACGCCGCGCCTCGAGAGACGCGACCGTCGACGCGGTCACTTCAGAAGGCATGATCGAACCTCTGCGGCACCACGCACCAGATGCGTGCACCGACCCGCGAGTGCGCGACTTGCAGCGTCGCTTCGCTGCCTGCAGGGATCGGCACCGAGAATCCCTGGCCGGTGAGTCGTTCCAGGACGGTGAGTCCGCGCTCTCCCGCGTTGCCTGTGATGATCGACAGCAGTTCGGAGTTCCGGATGAACTGCAGCCACGGGTTGTCGACAGGGTCGGTGTCGGCGATCGCGATGCGGTGCGCCGGGTCGGTGTCGATGAGGGTGTGTTCGCCGTCGCCGAGTTCGATGTCGATGACGGTGGGTGGATCCCTGCGCAGCCGCCGGCCACGAGGGGTGAGTTCGCCGCGGCGGAACAGGCCGAGCACCCCGGGCAGGTCGACGTCGAGGTTGGAGTCCTTGGTGATGATCGCGTTCGGCCCGTCCGGCAGCTTCACGCGGCCGCCGCCCTCGCAGATGAAGTACGCCCACGCCGGGATGGAACCCCGGTTGACGACCTTGATCGGGCCGACGCCGGCGCCCTCGTTCTTCCACATGCCGACGACGTCGGGGCGCCGCCACCGCGGCTGACCGGACACGGCCAGCACCATGTCGTGCATCGACAGGTTGTCGCCGCCGTTGGTGGGGTCGTCCTCGTAGATGACGTTCTCGCTGTCGAGGAGTACCGGCACCCACACCTCGCCGTACCGGCGGGTCGACACCGACCACCACGACGGGTCTGTGTGCGACAACCCGTCGAGGAACCGGCGACGGGTCGAGTACCAGCCGAACGCCGAGTCTTCGACGAGCAGCGCCCGGAACGCAATCTCCGCGCGCTCGTCGACCCACCGCTCGAACCGCGGCGCCGAGTTCGCGGTCTCTGACCACACGCCCTTGCCGGGGATCGACCCGAGGCCGTCGATCGGTCCGTTGATCATCGCGCCCTCAGCGCCCGCATACGGGCCCGTGAGATGCCACACCCGGCCGTCGGGGTTGATGAGCTTGTTCGTGATGCCCTCCGCCCGCAGGCGGTACGGCAGGGCATCCCAGGCGGTGTTCTCCGGTAGCGTCACCCGGTCACCGACCCACCGGCACAGCAGCGTTCAGGCGGGTGCGCTGGTCTGGCATCGCCCGGCGGACACGCTTCGCGATCTCATCCGGGTCGCCCTGCGGGTTGTGGACGTGCAACGACGCGTCGATGGGACGCTGCCCGGAACCGACCAGCCCGGCGAACCCTCCTAGCCCGAACGCGTTCGCGGCCATACCCGGCGCCGTCGTGTTCGGGTCCTGCTGCGGCGGCAGCGGCTTCGTCGAGAACGGCACCGACCGCTTATCGATCCACGGCGGCGGCTCCCCCTGCCCCGACATCCACGGCGGCTCAGTGAACTTGATCCCGAGCAGAGCGTTCGTCATCTTCAGGATGCCCAGCTCCGCGGGGTTCGGCAGCCACGACCCGTCGAGGCCGATCGTCTCGAGGACACCGCCGGCGAGGATCTTGCTCAGCTCCTGCACCTCGGAGACGTCGACGTTCTGTCCGTCCAGGACGACGATGATCTGCGGCTTGTCCGACCCGGCTCCTGTCGACCCGCTCCCCCCAGTCGACGTCGTCGAACCGGGCGCCCCGGTGGTGGGAGCGTTCTTCAGCGCGGCCAGGTCGTCCTTGGCCTGCTTCGCCTCGCGTTCCAGACGCTCGAGGTTGTCGCGCGCGGTCTGCTTCGCCGACTCCTTCGCCTTCGGATTCGCCTCGATCTCGGCGAGTTTTGTGCGCGCGACCGCCGCCTTCTTCTCGGCGTCGTCGGCCTTGTCCTGCGCCTCACGCAGCTTCTTCGGGTCCACTGTGGCCGCCGAGTCCGGCACTGTCGGGCTCGGACCCGGACTCGGGTTCGCAGTGCCTCGACGCTGGATACCGGCACGGAGCTTGTCGTCACTCTCACGACCCGCGAGCCCCGACCCCCATGGGCGACCGCCCTCGGCGTTGAAGATCTTCGCCGCGATCTCGGCCTGCTGCTCCGGGGTGGCCTGCCCGGCCGTCGGTGCGTACTTCGTGCCGCCGTACCTGGCCCACGTGCCCTTGGCGATCTGAAACCCGCCCGACGCTTCGTTGCCGCCTGAGTTTGCGTCGATGACCTCCTGCTTGCGGTCCATTCGGCCGCCCGACTCACGCTTGAGCAGTCGATCCCACTCCGGGTCGGTCGACGAGTAGGTGCCATCGGGGTTCCGCTTCAGCGGGATCGTGTCCACCGTCGGCGCCGGCGGCGACGCTGGCGGTGGGCTCGTGCTCACCGACGTCGCCGCTGCGGGCGCACCCGACGTGAGCGACGTCCCAGCCGCCGAGGTCACCGATGCTCCGGACGACGCGCCCTCCGCGGCCGCGGCTCCATTCCAATTGCCGAAGATGCGTCGCGCGATCCACTCGCCGAGCGTCATCGCCTTCGGGCCCGACGCCGCCTCACCGCTGACCGTCTGCGCCGCAGTGCCCGTTCCGACGGTGACCTGGTCGATGACCGTCGGCTGCTGAGGCGCCGCAGACGAACCGAACGCGAAGCTCTGGCGAGTGTGCACGTGGTCGGTGTGGTCCGCCCAGTCCGCGCCGTAGTAACCCGGTTGCGACGTTCCGGGACCGACCATCTCGCCGTTGGCGACGCCGATCTTCTCCCCGGTCTCAGGGTTCATCCAGATGACCTGCTCGAGTTCACCGCGGATGCTGCGCAGGTACTCGGCGAACCGCTGCATGTTCGACGTCGGTCCGGACCAGTCGATGCCCTTGTTCTGGCCGTCCTTCTCCTGATGGCCCGCGTAGGTGGTCGCCTTCACGCCGAACTGTCGCTCAACGTCCTGGACCCACGGCACGTTGACCGGGCCACTGGACCCCACCGGCAGCCCGTACGGTTCGCGACCAGCGACGCCACCCGTGGCGAATGCCGGGACCACCGCCCGCAGGGCCTCGAGCAGCGGCACACCGCGGTTCAGCCGAGCGAACATCGGCCAGTACTTCGCCGTCGACTTCGCGGTGTTGACGGACTCGCTGTTCGACAACAGCGACGGAACCATGTCGTCGGTCGGCCCGCCGGCGCCGCGCACCATGCCGATCGCACGCTTGAAGAAGTCCGACGGCCGGCCGCCGTCGGCGAGGCGAGGGATATCGGGCAGGCCGAGGGTGAACCCGGCGAACTTCACCGGACCGAGCTCGAAGCCGGGGATCTTGAACTCGATCCTGTTCCAGCCGTCGATGATCCAGTTCACGGCGGCCTTGAACGCATTCTTGATGCCGTCCCACATGCCGGTCGCCTTCTCGGCGATCTTCGCCGGTAGCCCACCGACGAAGTTGACGACGGCCATGAACCCGTCTCGGATGCCGGTGCCGACGTTCTTCACCGTCTCGACCAGCCGGTTCCACACGCCCGAGATGAGGTCACCGGCGATCTGCACGCCGGTCTTGAACGCCTCGATCACCGGCTGGATGAGACCCCATGCGAAAGCGATCGCGTCCTTGATCCCGTTCCACACCGGGACGACGACGTTCTGCCACAGCCAGTTCAGCACTGTGCCGATGCCACGGAACACCGCGAGCCCTGCATCGATGTAGAACTTGATGCCGTCCCACGCGAACCCGATCGCCGCCTTGATTCCATCCCAGACGGGCTGAACCACGCTCTGCCACAGCCAGTTCAGGACATCGCCGATACCGCGGAACACGGCGAGTCCGGCGCCGACGATGGTCTTGATGCCCTCCCATGCGATGGAGAAGACGTTCTTAATCTGGTCCCAGTACTTGGTGACGAGCGCGACGACGAGACCGATCGGGCCGCCGATGATGGAGACGATCAAGCGCCAGTGGTCGCGGACGAAACCGATCATCTTCCCGACACCGTCGGCGATGCCGTCCCACACCTTCTGCAGCCACGGCCACGCGGTGTCGCGGAACCAGTTCACGACGGCCATCGCGGCGCCCTTGATGGCGTTCCACGCGCCAGTGACGATGTTGCGGAACGTCTCGGAGCGCTTGTAGAGCATCACGAGGCCTGCTGCGAGAGCGGTGAGCCCGGCGATGATGAGACCGATGGGGTTTGCGACTAGCGCGAGATTGAGAATTCTCATCGCGATCGCGGCCGCCTTGGTGGCGATCGCCCAGAGCTTGGTCGCTGCGGTGACGATCCGCAGGTTCTTGAGCATCCCGAGGATCTTCCCGCTGGCTCCGGCGAGGCCTGCGAGGATCGCGGGTCCGAACAGTCCGGCGAGACCCACTGCGAGCAGGCCGGCTTCGACCTTGTTTTCGCTGATCCAGCGGACCATCGACGACAATCCGTTCGCGACGGCAGTGACCGCGGTGACGAGGCCCGAGAAGATGCCGAGCAGGACCGGTCCGAGAATCGGGGTGAGCTTCTGCACTACGGCGACCGTGGTCTCGAAGCCGCTGGTGATCTTCGGCCACACCGCGACGAAGGTGTCGCGGATCTTCGTGATGAACCCCTGAATTTCCTCGGAGTTCCACGCCGCCTTGACCTTGTCGCCGAACTTCTGGATCGCCTCGACGCCCTCGGCGCGGAACCACTTGATGCCGGACTGCATCGAACCGAAGAGCTTCGTCACGATCGGTTCGAGCAGGATCAGAACGTTGTTCTTCATCATCTGCCAGGCACCGGACATGGTGGTGATCGCGCCACCGGCATCCAGGATGCCGCCCTCTTGCTCCTCGACCGACTTCTTCAGCTCGTCGACGTTCATCCGCCCGGACTTGATGGCCTGGATGAACTGGCCCGCCGACTTCGTGCCGAACAGGCCGCCGGCCTTCTCGAGCGCCGCGGACTCCTGGCCCGACCGGATGAGGCCCTGCAGTTCGGTAATCGCCTGTCCGAACTTCTCTTTGACGTTCCCGCCGCCCTTGGCGAGGTTGATCATGGCCTTGTTCAGACCGATTGTGACCTGCTCGCCGCGCACACCGGCTTTGTGCAGCGATCCGAGCATCAGCGCGGTGTCGTCGAGCGACATCCCCATCGCCTTGAACTGCGGTGCGCCCTTGCCCGCCATCGCGGCGAGCTCGCCGATGCCTATGCCGGTCGCGGTCGACACCTTGTACAACCGGTCGAGCTGGTTCGACATGTCGCCCGCGGGGACGCCGAAGGCGCGCATCGACTGTGTGAATGCACCGACGTCGACACCCCGTCCAAGGGTGTCGAGCTTCATCATCCGCTTGGTGAGGTCCTCGAGCGGCTGGCCGGTGAGGTCGGTCTTCTTCGCAACGTCGGCGATCGCGGATGCGATGTCGGTCATCGCTTTTGGCGATTCCTTCGCGATACTGCGGACCGACGCGTTCAGTTCGTCGAGGCGTTCCCCGGTGGCGCCGGTGGTGAACGCGATCGTCTTGTTGACGTTGGCGAAGGTGTCGCCCATCTCGATGAGCGATGAGGTGATGCCGGAGATGTTCATGCCGGCGCCGAACCCGATCCCGGCGGCGATGGTCTTGCCGAATCCCTTCGCCTTCGCGGTGAGGTCGTCGTACGCCTGGCCTGCTTTGCTCGCGGCGCGTTGGGCGAGCCCGTTGGCGTCGGCGGAGTTCTTCGACGCACGCGCAGCCTGGTTCTCGGCGTCGGCGGCCTGCTTGGCGGCGGCGGCGTGGTTCTTCTCGGCCTGCGTGAGTGAGCCGGCCGCGTTCTTGTGGCCGTTCTTCGCCTGCGTCAGATCACGTTCGGCTTTCGCCACCTTCTCCTGCGCGGCGGCCAGTCTTCCGGCGTCGGTGACACCGCGGTCGCGGAGCGCCTGCAACTGGGCCTCGGCGACGCGCAGTTTCCCGGCCTGGTCCTCGACCTTCTTGTACGCCTGGGCGACCTTGGTGGTGGCGGCGTCGACCTTCGACTTGGCACCAGCGACACCGTCGGCGATCGCCGACCCAGCGTCCTTGCCGGCCTTCGCGGCCGCGTTCTTCAGTGGAACACCGAGGTGACTCGCGATGTCCTTGGTGATCCCCTCGAACGCGAGGGTCACCGGCAGCATCGCGTAACCGACGTTCTCGCCACCACCACCTTCAGCCACTCAGATCACCACCTTCAGATCGCTTTCGCGTTCGCGCGGGCCTGGGCGACCTGCGCGGCGACGTCGCCGCCTTGCGCGTTGTTGTGTGCTCGAGCGCGCGCGAGTGCTGCCTCGCGCCGCTTCTCGCGGTTGGACTGTTTCTCTGCCCGGTCGTCCGGTGTGGACTCGTCGACGGGTGCGTGACGTTCGGGGTAGTCGATGCCGGCCATCGCCTTCACCAGTTCAGCGAGGAGATGGGCGTGCAGGTCCCACTTGCTGCGTCCGTCCGAGAAGTGCAGGGACAGTGCCGATTTAGCGGGAAGGAAGCGGACGCGGACGTAGATCATGCGCAAGGTGAGTCTGCGCATGCCGTCGGGGTGCCGACGCCATCGGTCGCGGTAGTCGATCGTGTGGAACGCCGACAGGTCCGCTTCGATGAGGTCTTCGTGTAGCTGGAGGAGCGCCAGGAATCCGCGCAGCACCGAGAAGGTCGGTACTGCGCGGACCACCGGCGCGACTATTTTCCCGTCTCGTTGAAACCGGAAGCGTTGGCGACCTTTTGAGACATCTCCTTGAGGTTGCGCACCTTCGGGTGACGGGTCTTGAACACCGCGTACTGGTCGTCACCGAGGACGCCGCGGAGCACACCGGTGGGCGCACCGTTCTCCGCGGCTTCGAGGGTGTCGATCGACCAATCTTCGACGGACGCCGGAACCGTGTACTGGTGGCCTTCGTAGGAGACCGTGATGGTGTCGGCGCCGATGGCCTCCGCCTCGACGGCCGAGGTTGCCGAGACCCCCGAGGGTGCCGAGGCCTTGATGTCGTCGAAGTTCTCCGCGACGAACTCGGAGACCGCCTGCATCTTCTCGACCGACCCCATCTCCTCTTTCTGCTTGGCCATCTACTTGCGACCGCCCTTCGGTGCCGGCGCGGTCTTCTCGACGGGCGCGGGCCCGGCTCCGTCGTCTGTCGGCGGTTCGGTCGGCGCGGCGGCCGCGGTGGTAGCGTCGCCCTGCGCATCGGTCGGAGCCGACTCGACAGCCGCGTCCGCTGCTGCCTTCTCCGTTGCATCGGCGGCGGCCGCGGCCTGGTTGAGTTCGCGGGCGCGCTCGCCGCCGGACTCGACGTCGGGTGTCTCCACCTCCTCGACGACCTTCGCGACCTTCCGCTCCTCGACGAGCACCTGTGCCGACAGACGATCGACGCGCAGTGTGTCGCCCTCCGCGTGGTCGCCGTGGTTCTCGGTGAATTCGATTTCGATCATGGTCAGGCCGCCTTCTGCACTCGGTAGAGCTCCTTGTTGGAGTCGGGGAAGATGCGCGAGTCGAACTCGTAGCCGTCGACCTGGCCCTCGACCTGGTTCCAGTTCGGCGCCCAGATGCGTGCCTTGCGCTTGGAGATGTAGCGCTCGACGCCGCCGTCCTCGTCGACGAGCTGGAACGCGATGTACCGGTTCGCGGGCTTCGGCACGACGATCTTGGTGTCGTCTGAACCCGGCCAGATGAGACCGAACGTGGTCTCGTTGTCCTCGAGTGCGGTGAACTTCCGGGTGTCCTTGAAGTCCTTGCTCGACACCTTCACGGTGCCGTAACCCCACGCGGGGATGTCGGTCTCCGACCACTCTCGCGAGTCCTGGAAACCGCTGTCACCCTTGAGGAGTCCGACGTACTTCCAGTCGGTGGGCCACGGATCGGTGATCGTGGCGGGCAGGGTGGCAGGGGTGGCGCTCGTCGACGGCACCCCGGTTCCGGTGAAGATCAGGACGTCTGCGCCGTCCCACAGCTTGACATTGTCGGCGTTGCCGGCCATGTGCATCTCCTTCTGTTGGTGCTCCGGGCGACGGCGCGCACGGAACGACACCCGGCCGCCGGGTGACGGTCGGGACGAATCTTGTTGGGCCTCAGGTGGTGACGTGGATGCCCGCGGCGTTGGCGCCGCGGGAGATGACGCCGTCGGCGGCCTGCGCGTAGGCCGGGACTACGACCGCAGCGACTCGACGGTCGGTCTGGTATTCCTCGACCTTTACGGAGTCGGGATCTCCGCCGGTCTCCGACATCTGGGCGCGTACGGCGTCCGCGACCTTCTCGGCCGCGGCGATGGCTATCCGCTGTGCCTCGGCGCTTTTCGCGATGCGAGCGATGGCGGCGTTGTTGATCTTGAGCGTCGGTTCGGCCATCAGAGCTCCTCGGTTCGGGCGTGGATGGTCATGAGCGCCGACGCGATGTAGGTGCTGGTCGCGGAGTCACGGCTACCGATGACCCCGCCGGATGATCGGCTGATGACGATGCCGGTCAGCTTCGCGGTGTGGAGCAGGCCGACGGCGGTGCGGACGACGGTCCGCGCGGAATCGGGACCGGCGGCGCGCGCGGTGACCCGAATCGTGTGGTCGGACTTGACCGGCCACTGCACTGGTCCGCTGTCGTCGGCGATGACGACGAGCGGTCGCCCGTCATACGACCAGTTCCGCGGCACACCGGTCGCGATGTCGGCCGACGGCATGGCAGTTTCGAGCCAGTCGGCGAGTCGCGGTGCCGGGTCGGCCTGTACGCGAACCACGCTCATCCCCTACCGCGGGTACAGGTGAGGTCGTAGCCGGACAGTTCAGGATCCTCTGCATCGACGTAGGCGATGGCGTCGCCGACGATCCGGTACCAGGAGCCGCGGACTTTCAGTTCGTGGTCACCGGTGAGTCCGCCGGTGATCGGTGCGAGGACGCGCACGGCCGAGGTGGCGCCGTCGCGGGTGGCGTCGAAAAGTTCGGTGCCGCCGAGCGGGAAGACGCTGCAGTTCTCGATGGGCCACTCAGGACCCGCCGGGACCTCGCGGCCGCGGGTGTCGATGCCTGCCGATGTGCGGGCGTGCACGGTCTCGTCGCCCAGCATCAGTAGTCGCCTGTTGGGAATGACCAGACGGGTTGCGCGCCGACGGGCAGGCCGAGCAGGGTGCGGTGCCAGTCGGACAGTTCGAGTGATCCGCCTGGCGTCGCGAAGGTGCCGGCGTCGGCCTTCGATCGCGGCCCTTCGGTCCGGGTGGTGCTGTAGCTGATGTGCCCGGGCCACCGTCCGGTGGAGAGAGCGGTCTTGACGATTTCGATGGACACGGTCTTCGCTGCGGCCAGTTTGTCGGCGGGGACGTCGTCCAGTCCGAGGGCGTCGTGGAATTCGTGACGGATGAGGCCCGCGACCGAATCGAGGTGTGATTCGGCCGCGGCGCCCTCCGCGGCTGACAACGCGCGCCACTGGCTCGCGATGTCGTCCTTCGTGGCGAAAGCCACCCGTCAAGCCTTCCCGTCCATGACGGCCTGACGGACCGCGCAGTCCTTCGATTCGAGCAGCTTCCGTAGCGCCACCGACAGCTCTGGACCCTCGTCCAGCGTGTCGACGAGACGGTTCGCGAGCTCACCGAACCCACGAGACACCTGCTGCAGATGAGGCGGGAGGTGCCCGTACTCGAACTGCAACAGCAGGTGCTCAGTTGCGGGGTGCGCCATCAGTCCTCGCCCCCGACCAGTTCGATGAGTTCGGCCTTGGTCATTCCCTCGGCCTTGTCGGCATCGACGCCCTTACTGACGGCGTACGCGCGCCAGTCGTCGACGGGTCCGGCCTTGCGGGGACGCTTCAGCTCGTCATCACCATCCGGGTCAGGATCCGAGCCGTCGCCGTCGCCAGAGCCGTCCGGGTCGTCGCCGTCGGGATCGTCCGCGGGTGGGTCTCCCGCGTCGACGGGCTCGACCTCGACGACCGGTACCACCGCGCCGGCCTTGACCAGCCGCTGTTCCTCGGAGCCGGTCAGCTCGATCGTGTCGCCCTGCCGGTACCGGTGGATCTTGGTCGGCTGCCCCTTCTCGTTGCGCGCGAGAACTTCGGTGAACTCGATCGCGACGAGCTGATACGCGGTCACGGGGTGACCAGCCCGGTCAGCCACAGACCGGCCTTCGGCTGGTCGAGTCCCATGGCCCGCTTGTGCGAGGCGTCCGAGCGCCACGTCTCACGCGGGCCACCGTTCGGGCCGTTGCCCTCCGGGTACAGCGCGGTGAACTGCAGCGGCCGCGTGTCGGAGTAGAAGCCGATCGTGCCGCGCTCGAGGATGAGCGCCCGGTCGGCCGGGAACGTCCGCGACTGGATGACGCTGAGTCCCATGAGCTCGGCCGGGATCGCGCCGGTGTAGGCGATCGACTCGCCGGCGACGTTGCCGTTGTAGACGCGAAGGATCTGCTCGTTGTCCATGAGGGTGGCGAGCAGGCCCGGGTGCAGGACGATGGTGTCGGGCTGGAAGCCGTACCACTCGTCTTCGGTGGCTTCGGCCGGCTTGGCCGTGGTCACCTTCTCGACACCGCGGGCGATGTCGGTGCGCGGCTTGCCGTCCGGGTCATCCCATGCGGCCGAGACCGGCATCGTCGGGACCGCCGCCGACTGCAGCAGCGCCTTGGCCTGTCGGTCGTTGGCGCGGATGAAGGTGTTCCGCAGCCCGTACATCTGCTTGTTGACGGCGTCGATGTTGTTCTCGTCCACCATCTCCTTCGACACCCGGATGCCGAGTGCCTTCTTGACGGCGTACGCGACGCGCGGCAGACCGAGCTGCCCGGACGACACCGGGATCTCGCCGAACTCGGCGACGTCCTGGACGTCCTGGTCGAGGAACGTCGGGTCGCCCTCGCGGAACGCGACGACGCTCGACGGGTTCGCTCCGCCGTTGCGGAACAGTGCCTCGGAGATGAACTGATTCTCGATCAGTTCCTTCATCTTCGTGGGGATGAAGAGCGGCTGCTTGATGAGGTCGGAGACGGTGAAACGCGACCCGTCCGAGACGCTCACGATGCTGTTGACCATGTCGTGTGTTCTCCTTCGTGGGCGTGGCTCAGGCGAGCCGGATCAGGCCGGTCGCGTTGAGTGCGACGCCGGCGGGTTCGGTGCACGTTCCGACGATCGTGCGGGCGTCCGGGGTGGCCCCGGCCGGGGTGACGGCACCGTTCGCGGCGGCGATCAGCTTGTCGCCGAAGTTCGCTGCGGCCGCGTACTTCACGCGCACCTCGGTGCCCGCGTACGCGACGGCGACGACGGTCGGGATCGGGACCGCAGACACGACGGTGCGACCGAGGGCGTCGGTGGTGTTGGCCGGCGGGAACTGTTCGGGCGCCAGCGCATCGGTCAGCGCGACGCCGAGCACCTTCGTCGATCCGGCGCCAGCGACACCGATTCGGCCGGCGGCGCGGGCTTCGACGAGCTGGCCGCCGAGGACGGTCTCACCGCTCGCGGGGGTGAAGGTCTTCGGGCCACCCTGGGTGACCTGGACGATTCCGGGCATGTCAGATGCTCCAATTCTGGTAGGTGGCGTCCTTCGAGACGTCGGTGGTGGGCTCGGCGTCGACGGAGTGGCCGACCTGGCCGACGGGGAACGCCGACGATGCGGCGAGCGAGTCGAGCACCTGCTTCGTACCGGCGAAGTCCTTGCGCGCCAGCGTCTTGTACGCGGCGACCGACGGGCGGGCGATCTTCCCGGCCGCGAACGCGGCGTCGACCATCTCGTCGGCGCGCTTCTCGGCCTGCTCACGCTCGAACTGCGCGAACCGGCCGACGGTCGCCTGCATCTCGGAGAAGGCCGCGGCGTCGACGGTGACCGTCTGCGGAGCGGCGGGGTTGGCCTTCGCGGACGCGGCGACGGCGACCTTCTTCTTCTCCGGGTCCTCTTCCTCGGTCTCGGCCGCCGTGTCGGTCTCCGAGGTGTCCTCGGTGGTCTCCTCCTCGCCGGTCTCGACGGAGTCGTCGGCCTTGACCTTCGTCACCACCGCCTCGAGTGCGGATGCCAGGACCGCGGGGTCGGCGTCGTCGGTGAGACCGACGGCCTCACGCAGCTTCGCCAGCTGGTCGTCGGTCAGGCCGCCCGGGTTCGCGTCGCCGCTTCCGGGAGCTGCGGCAGCAACACGCTTGCTTCCTGCCATGTCTCCTCCTTCGGAGTTGTTCCTTGCACGTACCTCGCGCAAGGAGTCGGCTCGCGACGCGAACCGAAGACTGGATGCCGCCACCGTGATCGGCACGGCTGCGGGGTCGGCACCTTGTTCGGGCGCCGGTGGCGGGGGGACGTCGTCGTAGCGGACGACGACGGGGACGGCCTCGCCGAAGACGATGGCGTCCTGCCCGTCGCGTTCGGGATCGACGGTCACCGGGACCCGCAGGCGGGAGCCGTCGATGTCGTTGACGACGATGAGTTGCAGTGGTGCGAGCTGGATTTCCTCGACCCAGAAGTCGTAGCTCGCGGTCTCGTTGTAGGCGCGGCGGATGTCTTCGACCGTCGCCGACGCTGCGATGTTCTTGGGCATCACGGTTCCCTTCTTGGCCGCGATCACTTCGGCAGCCTGCGTGGTGGTGTCGACGTCCCACCAGGCGGCGATGTCGTCGAGTGATGCGATGGCGGGGGCGGTCACGCCAAGCAGCGAGAGCCCGGTGAGGACGAACGGGTGGGTATGTCCGATCGAGCAACGGTGGTTCCATTCGGCC
Organism: Gordonia sp. KTR9; assembly: GCF_000143885.2. Taxonomy (NCBI): domain Bacteria; kingdom Bacillati; phylum Actinomycetota; class Actinomycetes; order Mycobacteriales; family Gordoniaceae; genus Gordonia; species Gordonia sp. KTR9. The sequence goes on along the minus strand of NC_018581.1, from coordinate 1,541,793 downwards.
TCGATGGACCGCGACGGGTAGGCGGAGGCGATGACCTCGCCGAGCCAGCCGGGCATGCCCGCGAGGTCGCCGCGGATCGAATATCCGTCGATGACTTCGAGGTTCGTGACCCTGCCGACGGCGGGTTGTCCGTCGAATCGTGGGTCGGTGTGACCGAGCTTGATGATCGGGTCCCGTACGCCGGGGCATTCCAGCGCGGCAACGGCCTCGGCGAGGTCGCCGCGGGTGATCGTCGTGACCCCGGTCGATGCCGACCACTGTCCGGTGCGCGCCAGTTCAACGCCTGCGACGCAGGCAATCTCGACGGCCATCAGAACAGCGCTCCCTGGCCTGTCGGGGTGAGTACTCGGCGGCGCGCAGACGCGGCGACCTCGACCTCGCGCGGCTGCGGGGTCGGTGGCGGCGCAGCGGGAGCCGGCATGGTGCCACCGGCCACCGTCGGTGCGGCGCCGAACGGCGCTCCCGGGGCGGGGAGGCCGTGGGTTTGGCGGATCGCGCGCTCGAGGCTCGGGTCGGGGACGAGCACACCGGCCTGCACGAGCTGGAGCAGCGCTGCGGCGGTCGCATCCTGCTGAGAACCGATCGGATCGAACACCAGGCGGGGCGCGGGTTCCTCGCGGCCCCAGTTCACGTCGACGAGGTCCTCGATGACGTGGGCGTTGAAGATGTCGCGGAACGATTCGGCGAACGTCTGCACGGCCTGGGCGAACACATCGGCCTGCACCGACGCCAGGGCATACGACCCGCCACCAGACAGATTGAGGAAGTGCGCGAGACCGGCAATCGCGATCATCTGATCGTGGTATTCGATCGCTGCACCGATGTCGGGCAGGTTTCCCTGCACGCCAAGCAATTGCAGCGTCGCACCGAACGGCATCGCGCCGCCCGCGCGAGCTCCACCGGTGAAGGACTGCGCCATCTCGGCGAGCTTCTGCAGATCCTTCTGCGTCGCACCGTCGGCACCCGTCGCGATCGGCACACCCATGCCGTTGCGGCGAATCGCCATCGCCTGAATACGCAGCAGCTCGTCCTTCAACAGCCAGTGCTTGTACGACGGACGCAGCAGCGACTTGCCGATCCAGAATCCCGGCTCCATGTCATGCGGGTAGACGACGAGTCGATCGATGGGGATCTCGGAAGGCGCGCTGTGCGGGGAGTTCACGGCGACCACGGGGTTGCCGTACGACGGCGCCCACTGCTGAATCGACAGCAACGCACCCGATTCCGCAACGTTCCACTGCGAGATCGTGCGTTGAGGCCGCGGTGCCAACCGGTCAAGCCAGATCAGACCGTCATCGGCGGTGCGGTAAGCCTGCTCGAACACCGAATGGCCGTATTGGAGCTTCGTGAGCGCCAACACCAGGTGTTGCGGGAAGGAGAAGCGGCCGCGGGTGCGATCCATCGGGGTGGTGTCGTCCGACCCGAGGATCTGGACACCGATGTTCTGCGCGACGTGCTCGGTCACCTCGTCGCGGGCGCCAGCCGGGTCGATCCAGAACTTCGCGCGCCGGATCGGCAGCGTGATCGCCGACAGGAGTGACGACACTCGCGAGTCTTCGCGCTCCATCCGATTGAAGATCCGCACCGACTGAGGCCACTGCAGGTCGGGGACCTGCTCGAACATCTCCCACTGCGAGAATCCGTTCGACTGCTGCGCGAGGACCGCGCCTCGCTCACGGAAGGCGGGTTTCGCGGGCTTCACAGGCTTCGACTTCTGTGCCAAACTACCCACCTCCCTTCACTTTTCACGATCACTGTTGTCAGAACGCTGCGGCGAGCACGTCGAGGTCACCGCTGTACTGATCGGCCGTGTCCTCGCGGACAGCAGCGCCGGCCGACACCGGTGATGCCGGCGCGGTGCGCGGCTTCGAGTGCCGCAACGCCCCCGCGTACGCGCACGCGGCAGACACCAGCGGCGCTGATTCGAGGTCGCAAGCGAACACGAAGTCGCCCTGCGGCAGGTCACGAAGCTGGACGACGTCGGCGGCGAGGTCGAGTTCCGGCTGTCCCGAGTGCGTGAGCGTTCCGTCGTCGATGTCGTCGAGCACGCCACCGCATGCGGCCGCCATCTGCGGGGTGTTCAGCTCCTCGGCCTCGATACCGATCTCGGCGAGCTTCGGAACGATCACCTTTGCCAGGGATCGGCCGTCGACCATCACCGCACCTGGGTCCCAGTCGGTGACCACCGCCGCCACGAACCGCAGCAGCTCCGCATGGGTGAACGGCTGCCACTTCCCCACCTCGACGTGTACGCCGTCGACGGTGCGTTGGGCCGCCGTGACCGCCCAGTGCCGCCGATCAGGCGCCAACGACAACCCGATCACCGGCGGCGCAACGAATTCCGGGGTCCGGTCCTTCAGATCACCCCACCGGTCCATGTCGATGTGGTGGATCCGCTCGACGTCCGGCTCCGGCCAGTCGCCCCGGCCGAGCGCTTCGACGTCGAACGCCTTCCGCCCCGCCTCCGTCGACAGATCGGCCTTGATGTCGTTGATCTTCTCTTCGGTCTGGATGACCCCGAACGACGGATTGGCGTACTCGAGCGTCGCCAGGTCGTCGCGGTCCATCACCCCGGCCAGCTCACACATCTCGCAGCACTCGACATCGCACGGCGCCATCCACTCCGCGAAGTACAGGCGCGGTTCCCGCGACAGACCGCGTTTGCGGACTGCCGACAGCACCACACCGTTCGGGTGCTGGTCCTGGTTGACCGCCGACGATGCGTAGATGCGTTGCGGGTTCTGCGCGGCGAGCTGAGTGAACGCCATCGCCGACGTCTCCGACTCGGTCAGGTTGTACGCCTCGTCGTAGACGATGAGGTCGATGACCGTCAGACCTCGGCCGGCGTCAGCCGAGCGGGTACCGAACGCGATCAACGCGCCCGAGTCGAGTTCGATGATGCCCTCGCCCTGCGAGCACGTTGCTTTCACGACGTGTTTCCGCAGCCACGCACGCCGCTTGATCAGCTTCATCATGCGGCGCCACGCATCTCGCACGGTCTTCCACCGTTGCGCGGTGTACAGGATCGTCTCGTCGAGCTTGAACAGCCCGTACAGGCAGCGGTCGATCAGAATCTCCGACTTGCCGTTCTGCCGGGTGCAGATCAGACAGCACGTCGGGTGCGTCCACCGGCCCTCCGGCGTCATCGAGCAGATCGCGTACTGGGCGTCACGCTGCCACGGCATCGACGACACCCCGATCCGCCGCTTCAGCTCGATCGCCTTCTCGCCGTGCGTCGTGTCCCCAGCGAACACCGACAGATGATGCGGATCCTGACGGCCAGTCAGCGTCGGGAACTCGTCAGAGATCGTCGAGACCATCCGGCTCGTCGTCTCCCGGGACCGCGGCGCGACGCTTCGCGATGTCGGCGAGCAACCGCTGCAGCGCACCGGCCTGCTGGCGCGCCTCCGACAACGCATTGTCGACGCGAACCTCGACGACGGACTCGCCACGCTCCACGAGGTCGAACAGGCCACCCGACCGCAACGCCGAGTGCAACCGGTCGAGACGATCCACCGTCCGGCACGCCTCCACGACCAGCACCGTCAGGTCCGCATCGTCGGTGTCATCGTGCAACTCGGCCCACAACGTGGCACCGCTGGCCTCGAACTCGTCGACGATGATCACGCTATTGCCACCTCCGAAAGCGATTGCGCACGAATCACATTGCACTGCAATGTAATTCGCTGATTGCGGCGGGCAGGGGCCTGATTTGCGATCCCACGCGCGCGGCCCGCGTAAAAAAAGCGGGACTACCTCGGCAGTCTCGGTCTGGGTTGGCGTTGGATATTTCGGGCCGGGGTGGGTCAGTCGATGGGGATGCGGCGGAGGTCGGGTTCGTCGACGACGTCGTCGTCAGCGATCATGACGTCGCCGTCGGGTCCGATTGCGAAGACCTTGACGAGGAGGTCGCGTCCGGCGAGCCAGGCGTGTTCGTCGCGTACGCGGCAGATGTGGGGTCGTGCTGGGACGCGGAGTTTGGGGTAGCTCATGAGGATGCGACTGACCGCGTCGTACATCGGGTGGTCACGGGTGATTTGTTCGCCGAGTAGAGCGCTCATGGCTTGTCCTCCCAAGGCTGTCCGTATGGGTCGAGGGGTCGGCCGATCTCGTCGACGTCGCACTCGGGCGGCCGGTGGTGTTCACGGCATGGGTGGCACCATGGGTAGCCGAAGGCGAGGTAGTCGCAGTCGGTTTCGCCGCAGCCGCACTCGACGGGTGTCACCAGGGCCAGGCCATGATGCGGAGGTCGTCGCTGGCGGGCGCTGGTGTGGCGTCTGCGCCGACGAGTGTGGGCCGCTGGTCATCTCGGTCGCCGTTGCCGCGCCGCCGGTTGCAGGTGTGGTGCAGGAGTCGGTCGGCGTGGTTGCCCTGGGTGCCGAAGTGGTCGCGGCTGCGGGTGTGGTCGGCTTCGAGAGGTTTGCCGTCGAAGTTGTCGTCCGGGTTCTTGAACATCGGTTGGCCGCACCACCAGCAGGGTGCGCCGTCTCGGTGACGGTTGAGGAGCCGTTCGCGGGTCTTGCGGTGCTGGTAGCCGAGGCCGCGTTGGTGAGCGCTCTTGGTGGGTCGACTCATGTGGTGGGCCTCCGTGCTCGCGGATTTGATGATTCGTCGCGCGCACCGCGAGCTGAGCGTAAGGATTCGTTGTCCACGATGTCAAGCATCACTGAGCGGTGTGTCTGCTGGCTGCGGATACTGCGTGCCGTTTGCGTCGCCTGGGGCGGCGTGTGAGTGCGTCGAGGACGTCGCCGCAGAGGTACAGGTTGTCGCCGGTGCGGTTGGTTCCTCGGACGGTGATGGGGTTGCCGCGGCGGTAGGTGAGCGCGTAGACGGTCTTGGGTTTGATGGTCTGGCCGAGGCGGTCGGCAACGATGGTGACGAGTTCGCGTGCGGTGAACAGGCGTGAGCGGAGTTCGCGGTCGATGCGGGCGTCTTGGTCGATGCGTTGGACGGTGAGTCCGCATGCGCCGCAGGTGATTGTCTTGTCGTCGTCGAATCCCCAGAGGTCGCCTTTGCATCGGGTGCAGGAGCCGACGTAGTCGGGTTCGCGTGGTCGCTCGATGGCGTTGCGGGCTGCGCTGATGGCGCCGAGGATCGCGCTGTAGTGGGTGGTGGCGTTGTCGGTGAGGGTGAGCGCGATGAGGTGTCGCGGGCGGTGGAGCCAGGCGGCGGCGTCGTGGATGTCGAGCAGCCTCGTCGCGTCGAAGGTGCGGAACTCGGGTGCGTACGGCACTGGCGTCCACGAGGTGGTGAGCGTGGTGCGTCCCGGGTGTGGGAGGTGGCGTTGGTGGCAGGTGTCGATGATCGCCCGGTTGAGGTTGTCGCGGAGTCGGCGTGCAACTTTCGCGGCGCGCGAGTTGTACGGCAGGGGTTGTTCTTTCCCTCGTCCGGTGGTGACGCGGGGGCCGCTGCCGGTGCGTGTCTGCTGGGTGAGGGTGTCGGTGAGTGCCTCTGCGAGCCAGTCGATGAGGGCGACGAGTTCCCGGTCGAGTTTGTCTCGTTCGGCGTGGGTGATGTGGAGGTGGTCGGTGTTCCGGCCGGTCACGCGATCTCCTCGATGGTGATGTCGATGCGGGGGTTGGTGGGGTCGTAGTCGATGGCGGTGGCGACGTTGAGGACGTGGGTCCAGGAGTCGTCGGGGATGAGTCCGGCGTGGACGATGGCGTCGAGCGCGGCCTTGGCGAAGGGGCCGAGGCCGTCGGCGTCGCGGGGTCTGAGGTCTGGGGCGTGCCAGGTGAATTGCACGCGGATGGGGGTCGTGAGCTTGGGGATGCGCGCCTTCTTGGCGTAGGCCCACACCTCGTGTTGCATGTCGGATTTGGCCTGTCGCACTCGTGTCCAGTGCCAGCGGCGCTGGTCGTTGGCGAGCATGATCGGCCGGCGGATGGGGATGGTGATCGTGTGGGTGGTCACTGGCTCGCCTTCGTCGTCGAGAGCTGGGCACGGACGAGCGCGAGACCTCGGGCGGCGCGTTCTTCGGTGTCGGGGTCGTGGTTGCAGACGCGAGATCCGCGGTACCCGCTGTCGTCGCACAGGGCGCAGGAGGCGATCGCTTCGCGGGCGAGCTCGGCGAGGGCGTGGCGTTCGGACCGCTGAGCTTCGACGCGGGCGCGAGTCTGCTCTGCGTCCCAGTCCTCGCGGGCGCGGCGGGCGTCGGCGCACGCGCCGCAAGCAGGTGGCTTCGCGTCGCCGATGTGCTTGGGGCAGCGAGGGGGTGGGGGTTCGTCGCTGTCGCGTTCGGAAGGTAACCCCTCCCCCTCTACGTAACCAATAGATAGGTCGGGTCGGGTCGGGTCGGGTCGGGGGTAAGAAACTTCTTGCGAACTCACATCCTCTGTCACGCGTGACATACGTTGTGACTTCGCTTGTGACTCACGCTGTTTGTTCGTGCGAGCTTCGCGTGATCTTCGCTGTCTTTCCTTCGCCTCCTCCCGCCGTTTACGCACGTCTGTACTGGTCTCCTGATACTCAGACCAGTCATGAAACTCCCACCCACCATCGACTTCTAACCACAGTCCCGCTGACACGAGTTCACGAGCCGATTTGCGAGTGCCCAACAGCCGCAGAACTTGCGGAGTAATTCGTCCGTCGGTCAGGTGTTGGCACGAATACGCACCGGATTTCACCCAGAGTGCGACCGCCGCGGCGGACAGAGTGGACGTCTTCGGATGCGACCAGAAGCCGTCATCGACCTTGAACCAAGTCATCGGCTGCGTGGTCCTTTCGCTGATCCGGCGCGGCCGGAGTGGTTGCGGACCGTGCCGTCGGCACGGAGGGTGTAGCGGCCGCCGCACACCCGGCAGTAGCCGCGGGTGCGGGACGGCAGGGTCGCGGGTTCGGCTTGGCTGCCGTGACAGTGGTCGGAGCGGGGCTCGACCGAGTGCGGCATGCCGCGTCGGATGGTGCTGCGGTCGAATCCCATCGCGGCGAGGTCGGCGTCGACGGTGTGGAAGTGCACGCCCACGTCCTCGGCGATCGCGGCGACGGTGTGTCCTGCGGCCGCGAGCTCGCCGACGCGGAGTTGTCTTCGGGCGACGCCCATCTCGTCGTCGGTCGGTTCAATCACGGTCACGTCGGATCCCCGCGCTCCGCGATCTCGGCGAACCCCTTGTCGATCGTGTCGGCGTCCAGGCCGAACGCGTCGCAGATCATCGCGAACGTTCGGGCGAGTGCCACGTTCGCGATCGCGACCATGTCGACCTCGGGCATGCGTCGCTGCCAGTACGCGACGACGTCGGCGAACGGAGCGTCCGGGGGTAGCGGCCGGTGCAACGACGTCACCCGATTCACCACACGCATCAGCGATCACCGCCTGTGCCGTTCGGGCCGCCCGGGTAAGGGTGGGTGCAGTTGGGACAGCACATCCGTTCGGCGCACACGGTGAGCAGCGTTTGGCAGTACCCGCACACGACGGGCCGTTCATCCTCGGCGGTATCGAGATACGCGCAGGGGCATCCGATGCCGTCCCAGTTGAAGCACAGCTCTTGCTCGGAGCTCATCGGCGACCCACCTCCTCGTCGTACAGGCGGTCGACCACATCGATCGAAATGGAGACGATCAGGATCATCATCGCCACAAACCACAACCAGTCAGGGACTGTCCCCACGACGCTCGAGACGCAGACGCCCCCCGCGAATCCCAAGAACCACGGCCGAGTTGACCGGGTCGGCGTAGCAGTGTTGGGCATCAGAACAGTCCTTCCGTGTGGCGTTCGCCGACGACTGAGAGCCAGCCCGGGACGAAGGCGCCGGGCAGTCCGCACGTGGCGAGTTGCTGGGCGTCTTCGCGGCCGTAGGCGATCAGCACCGATGGGGCACCCGCGTTTCCGACAGCGGCCGCGCCGTCTTCGCGGTGGAACGTGAGGCGTCCGTGGAGAAACAGCAGGCCGGTGGCTCGTTCCCACACGTGGCGGCGGAACGCGGCGGTCTCGGTGCGGGCGAACAGCAGCGCGGTTCCGGTGCCGTGGTCGGCGAGGCGGTCGATCCATCGCCATGCCTGCGAGTAGGGAGGGTTGCACCAGACGCGGCCGTACCAGGGTTGGGAGAGGCCGTCGTCGCGGTAGGTGAAGTGCTGGGCCGCGGTCGGCCAGCGGTCGGGATTCGGTGCGGCGCAGGGGTCGAGGTCGAACGGTCCGAGTGCGTCGAGGATGTGCCGCGGCGTCAGCCAGGTGTCGGTACCGGTTGCGTTGCTTTCGTGCGCACCCATCGCGCGAGTGAGTGTCATCTTCCGCGTGCCTTCCGTTTCGCGTCTCTGCATGCGTCGCAGGGTTTCTCGCCGAATTTGTGGTGCTGGCGGTATCCGTGGGTGCTGCCGCACTGTCGGTGGTGTCGAGTAGGCAGCTCGAATCCCATCGCTTCCAGGTCGCTGCGGACGATGCGCAGCGGCGCGCCGAGACGGCTAGCGATGGCCTGCGGTGGGAGGCCCTGCACGGCGAGGTCGCCCACCCGGATTTGCCGTTTCGCGATGGCGTCCTGGACGCCGGTGCGGCCCGTCATGACGCCACCTGTGCGTTCTGCGATGCCCGGGCTGATCGGGCTGCCGCAGCGATGACCGCGGAGAGCGCTGCGGGCGCGCGCCGGTGTGCGCGTTCGTAGCGTTTCACCATCGCCGAGACGGTTACGCCCACGCGTCGGCACGCGCTCGTACCGTCGACGCCGGCGGCGAGCAGGTATTCGAACTCGTCGAGGTCGTCGTCGATGCTGCGTGTCACCACAGTCGGTTCGGGGTGGTGGTTCGGGTCGTCGATCGTGTCCTCGTCCCAGTCCAGCGGAGCGGGCCACCCGTTGGCTCGGCCTCGGTTGCGGGCGCGTGCGTCGTTCCCTGGCACCAGCTGAAGCTGGATGAAGAGGTCTGCGACCTCGCGGGCGCGGCGGGCGACCACGTACTCGGCGCGGCCGAGAAACAGTGCGGTGGCGTTGCCCTGCCAGGCCCAACCGAGTCGCCGGCATAGTTCGCGTTGGCTGTACCCGTTGGCGACGAGCGCCTGAAGGCGTCGGGTGGTGCCGAAGGCGGGCACGATCCGTCCGGGTGATGCGACGGGAAATGCAAGCTCGGGAACCGGCACCGCGAGGATCCGGTCGGCTGTGCGTCGGAGCACCTTCTTGGTCGGCCCATACCCGCGTTCAGGGCGCCCAGTCATCAACACCTGGATGGTGTTCGTGGAGACACCGGTCAGTTCGCCTAGGCGTTTGTTGCTGATTCCGGCGTTGCGGAGGGTATGGACGTGGTCGCGAACTGGTTGGGCGTCGACGTGTTGTGATTCCCACCGGCCGTACGCTTTCTGCCGGGTCCGGTCGCGCTCATAGCAGGCGGGACACATCCCGCGTGTGCGCGCGGGCTGCTGCTGGCACGTGACGCACTGGGGCTTTGTCTGTCGGTGGTCGACGCTACGGTCGGCCGCAGCTCCGCCCGCCACATCCGCGGTGGCGGGATTGGGGTGAGGCCCTGGCCGTCGTTGGGAAGCGTCGACCAGGGCCGCGTTCGTAGTGAGGGTCATGACGCTCCACCGTTCGCACGCTCGAAGACTGGACACGATTTCGCTCGTCGATCGTGGGACGGCGCCGATAGAGTTCGTCCTTCAACATCACGAAGGGAACGCAAAGAGTGGCAACACCGAACCCCGAGATCACCCAGGCCGCCACGGAGATCACGGTCTTCAACTGGGTCACCGCAATCGGCAGCGTCAGCGGAGCCCTCATTACTGCTACGTCCGTCGTCGTAGCGGTGGTCTTCGGTATCAAGACGCTGAACCAGACGCGCCGCGATAGCCGCGACCGCTCGCGGCCAATGGTCGCCGCCTACCTCGAGCGTGATCCCCACCCAAGCGGGCTCGGCGCCTACCTCGTGATCGAGAATCTCGGGCAGTCGGTCGCGTACAACGTCCGTGTCACGTTCAGCCCAGCCATCGAAGACACTGGAACTCGTTCTGGTGCGGAGAGCTTCGTGCCTACGCTCCTGCGCCGATACGCTGAACCAATCCCCAACTTGATCCCTGGCGTCGCTCTCCGAAACTTGTGGTACATGCCAGACAGATCCACCACCAACGAGCACAAGGGCTACGTCAATGACGAACCGATCCCGGATCGCGTTACTGCGCGAGTGCGCTACTCCGATGATCCATTGATAAACGCCCGTACCACACACCGATACGACGAGTGCTTCGTACTCGACGTGCAAACGCTTCGCGGCGAATCGATCACCACGCACAGCGACGACCACCTCGGCCTTCATGAGCGCTCCACCAAGGCCATCGAAGCGATGAAGAAAGACGTCAACGCCGTCGCCCAGCGCTGGCTTCGTAAGAACGCTCAGCAGTGACTCGCTGGTTGCGAGATCTGAGTTCATTTCTCCCCGACCCCCAGGCTCTCGGCGACGACCCCCACGAGGTCTCGCGCGGCGGGCGGGGTGACGGCGTTGCCGGCCATGCGGACCTGCTCGCGCCGGTTGCCGAGAACGACGTAGTCGCCGGGGAAGTCCATCGCGGCGATGATCTCGCGGGGCTCGAGCATCCGGAATCGGACGTCGTCGATGTCGACGGTCGGGCGGTCGGCATCGAGAAGTGACTGGTGGCCGCTCGTGGTGATGGTCCGGGCGGGCTCGGCAACCGGGGTTGAATGCTCAGCGCCTGATCCGTTAGAGCTGTTGTTGCGCATCAGGAGTGCGTGCTTCTCCACAGTCGTGACGGTTGGCAGCGGAGCGTCCGTCGACTGCGCGCCACCCTTCCCGTAGTAGGTCGTGACCACGCCATGGTGGTTGCCCGACGCGGTGACAGTGCTGAGCGGATCAGAGACGGGCCGGTGCTTCGATCCGCCGCCGCGCAGCTCGGCCATGAAGGCGAGGCCGGTCTCGCTGCGGGTGGTCATGGTGCGCATCGGCGCCTCGACGGGCGCGGCCTGTTTGCCGTCGCGGCCCTCGACCGGGACGGCGAGCCCGAAATGGTTGCCGCTCGCGCGGATGGTCTGGATCGGTGCCGCGACGTCGCGCACGCGGTACTCGTGGGTGTGTTCGGTGATGAACGGCCCCCAGTACCGGTCGATGCCGGCCTGGATGCGCGCCATGGTCTTGTCGGCGAGCGGGCGGGCGCGGTCGCCGATGCGCTGGCCTTCGAGGGTCCAGTCGATTATGTCGGCGGCCGGCCGGTAGAGCGGTTCGACGATGCTGTTGCGGCACCGCACGTTCGGGCAGCGGTAGACGTACTGGGCGCGGTAGCGGCCCCACGAGCTGTCGGACTTCTTGAACGCCTGCATCGCGGCGACCGGGCCGCAGTCCGCGCAGATGGCGTTCGGGCGGACGACGCGGCCAAGGTCCGGGCGCGGGTTGCCTTTGTGCCAGAACACGACGTACATGCGGTCGCGGGACTGCGGCGCGCCGGGCCCGAACGTCTGGGCGTGCATCGAGTTGAGCATGACGATGTGGTGGTCGTAGCCGAGGCAGTCCATCGCCATCAGCCAGGCGCGGAACGGAACCCAGTGGAAGGCGTCGACGACGTTCTCGACGATGACGGCGCGGTACTGGTGAACCTCGGCGAACCGCGGGACGTCCCACATGGTCGCTCTCGATCTCTCGGCCGCGGCGTCGGGCAGAACTTCGCCGAACAGGTCCGGCTGTGCACCGATCCGTTTGCGGCCCTTCGCAACCGAGTGGTTCGTGCACTCCGGGCTGGCCCACAGGATGTCTGTCGTCGGGAAGTATCGGGGATCGATCTGCGACAGGTCCGCGCATAGATGGTCTGCGTCGGGGTGGTTGTTGTTGTGGGTCTCGACGGCCAGGTCCCAGTGGTTCGAGGCGATCCGGACGGTGACGCCAGGGATGCCGACCGCTCCGGTGGACGAGCCGCCGGCGCCGCAGAAGAGGTCAGTGAGGGTCAGGGTCATGTGTTGGCTCCTGCGGTCGCGGGGGCGGGAGATGTGAGGGTGATCGGTTCGCATCCGGTCCAGTGGAACCAGTTGGCTCCGTCGTGCCCTTTCGGGAGCTGGCAGGGATGGCAGTTGAAGCCCTCACCGACCGTGATGGCGTTGTCGTCGTGCCAGGTGTTGTCACAGGGCTGCCCGCACACTTCGGCGTCAGGATCGAGGAACCGGGCTTCGAGTGTCTCGGGGTCGAACGCGAGATGGCAGTCGTAGCAAACGAAATCGTCGCCGTCGTGCGTGGTTTCGCCGTGGCACGCGCCGCACGCCGGTGCCTGATGATCGGCAGAGGGCAGGGTCATCGGCGCCTCTTCTGCTGGGTGGGGTTGTTCGCCCACATCGGTGGTGTGGTGGTGGGTTTCGGCAGGGCACGCTGCCCGCTCTGTTCGACGGGTTCAGCGGTGTCCTGGACGGTGGTGGTGATCGAGCGGAAGGTGTCGGACATTGCAGCGAACGCCACCTTCAGCCGACGGGCAACCTCGTTGAGTTCAGCGATCGCGGCGACGGCGTTCTGGTGCTTGATGTGGATGTCGTCGCCGTAGGTGAGTCGGTCGGCGCCGTACCCGCATTCGCAGCACATGACGTATCCGTCGGCGGCGTGGACGGGCTGGTGTTCGGCGAGGACCGCGGCCCGGCGGTCGTGCTCGCCGGTCACCGAGCACCCCTCAGTTCTCGAACCTCGCGCGTGAGCCGCGTGATCGTTCCGCGCAGAGGCGCATTCGACGCCTCAGCTCGCCGCGCCCGCTCTTCGACTTCGGCGAGCTTGCCGCCGTCATCGAGGGAGAGGGCGACGTACCCGTGGCCAATGCCGTCGGCGAGCCCCGCGGGCAACACATGGGTGATCCGTCGTTCGACGCGCAGCCACCCCTTCTCCGGCACGGTCATCAGCAACGTGTCGCCGGCCTGGTAGTCACGGTCATGAACGCGGATCTCGACGTTCTTCGTGAGGTCGCGGACGTGGTAATACCAGCGCTCATTGATCTTGAGTTCGTGGATCATTTAGCAGTCCTGTGTCCTCGAGCGGGGTGCGGAGTAGGCGTTGCGGCCGGCGGGGTCGACGATCTGCCAGCGCCGTGAAGCCCAGAGGGGATGTGAGGTGCGTCCGAGCGCGGCGCCGATCGTGGAGGCCGATTCGGGTTCGAGGACGCCGTCGAGATCGTGGAGGGTGAACACCCCCGACGTCATGCCCGCTCCCGGAGCAGCTCGACGACGGCCTGGATCGCGCGGGGGTGGACCTCGGTCATGGTGGCGTCCGGGGCGGCGAGGATGACCCGCTCGTACGCGTCGAGCGCTCGAGCCAGGACAGCGCCGTGTTGTCGGTCGTGGGCTTCGATCTGGTCCGCGCGCTTTCGGAGTGTGGCCGCGTTGGTGAACCACTCGTGGGGATCGGGTGCTCCGTCGTCCATACCGACGCCCTCGAGGACTCCGGCGGCACGACGGAGCTGGTCGGGGTCGGCGTGGTCGATGACCCCGGCGTCGACCACGTCGTCGGGTGACCGCAGCATCCCGGCCGAGTCGAGCGCGATTGCGTGTCTCCGGTAGGTCTCCTTGCCGTTGTCGGTCAAGCTCTCCCACTGCGCGAACCCCGGACCGGGGGGTGTCTCGTCGTCGCAGATGACCTTCGCCGCCTGGTCGATCAGGCGTGTCTGCTCACTCACTGACCTGCTCCTCCTGCGCGGTGGTCTCGTCGAGGATGCTGGCGACGGTGTCGGTGAGCACCTTCTCTCCGTCGTCTTCGTTGGCGAGCTGTTCGAGCATGCCGATCACCGTGGTGGCTTCGTCGGCTGTCAGCGGGGTGTCGTCGCCGATCGTGCGTGAGATCAGAGCCTCGGTGACGGCCTTCCGCTTGGCCTTGAATGTTGCTGCTGTGCCGCCGATCCCGGCGCGCGAAAACAACTGATTGAGACGACGCATGTCGTCCTTCGACGGGGCCGCAGTCTCGGACTCGGTCGACTCCCCCACCGCTTCGGCCGCCTCGGTGGCCGGCGCGTCAGGCTCAGGCGCAGGCTTCGGCGCGGCGATGCCCAGTCGTGCACGCAGCTCGTCGACACCGGGCGCGGCCGCCTCGTTCCGGACCCGACGTGGCCCGTTCTCGGGGGTCTCGGATTCGAGGTCTTCGCGGGTGTAGGCGATGCCGAGGAGCACGTCCGGTGCGAGTCGTCGGCACACCTCGGCCGCGGCCTTCGCGTACAGCATGGCCTGCGGATCGGTCAGGTACTTCTCGTTCCCGATCAGATTTCCCTTGGCGTTGACCTTGAACTTGCCGGTCTGTTCGTCGATCGTCGGGACATACCCGGCCTTCTCAGCGCGCTCGATCGTCCACGTCGATCCCTCCGCCGTGCCGTCCGGTGCCTGGCCGAGAACGGTCACCGACTCGTCGGTCGATGACTCGGTCCAGATCTTGAAGCCTCTCGACTTCAGCAGCGCGACCATCGTTCTCGCGTAGATCGCCGGTGTGCCGTGCACAACGAAGATCTGCTGCAACGACTGAATGGGAGTGAGGCCGAGTTCGGCGCCGTAGAGGATCGCTGCGGTGCCGTCCTGCGGCTTCCCGCGGTAAGTCGACGGGACGAGCGCGGTCCCACACATCGCTTCGGCAAGCTCGTACGCGGTCTGCATCGCCTTCGCGTGCTCCATCAGCTGGGCGACGGACTGCGACTGCATCGGCTGGGATGGCGGCAGGACCGACAGCGAATCGGCGGCGGGAGTGTGGGCGACATCGGTGGTGGTGGTGGTCATGCGTGCTGCCTTTCGTGCTGGCGGATGGTGTACTCAGCGGCCCGGTAGGACCACTCGGGAAGATCGATGCGGTGGATGATCTCGGGGTATCCGGGCCACCGGTCGTTGGTGACGCAGTCGGCGTAGAGGTCGACTGCGACGCGGTTGAGGGATCGGCCGACGGCGACCGCCTCGGCGGGGAGTTCGATGACCGAGCACAGGAACGGGCGGGTCTTCTCGATCGCGAAGAACAGGAACTGGGCGTCGATTCCCTGCGCGGCGAGGCCGTCGCGGTAGAACGCCTCTTGCTGGTGGTAGCCGTAGTCGGCGCACGACTTCGCGAAGTCTCGGGGCGCGGCCGATTTCGTCGTCTTGACGTCGACGACCATCGGCCCGGTCATCCAGTCCGGCCGGCACCGCAGCCGCATGCCGGTCTGCTCGTCGTGCCAGTACGCGGATTTCTCGGGCACGCCTTCGGCGAACAGCAGCTCGCCGAGCGGGTGTGATTTTGCGGCCACGGCGAGCTGCTCGCCTTGCGCGTACGTGTCGGCGAGGACCGGGACCTGCCCGTCCGCGCGCGCCTGGTCGCGGGCCTCCTTCGCGGCCTTCGTGCGCCAGTCCTTCGCGTCGATGATCGCGATGCTCGACCCCTCCCCCAGGATCAGGGCGTGGGCGACGTGTCCGAAGTCGTAGTCCGCCTTCTCCACCCGCGGGGCGTACTTGAACTTCGCGGGACCGCCGGCCTCGAGGAGCGTGCGTGCCCCGGATGACGAGAGTGAGTCGGGATCGCCGTGGTAGTCGAGGTCCGAGATGCCCTCGTAGATGCCGTCTTCGGCGGGGATTGTCACAGCGCCGACACCTCCAGCAGTACGTCGGACATCTGCGCGATGCGGCGGCCACACATGCACGTCCCGGGCCCGCATCGCAGTCCGTCGGCGATGATGTCGCGGAGGTCTTCGAGGTGGGATTCGCAGATCGGGCGGGAGAAGGTGGAGCATCGGCCCGCTCGGAGCTCGTCGATGTTGCGGGCACAATGCGTCGTGACCCGCCACACCGCGGGCGCCTCGCACTGGCATTGCGGGTGGTCGCACAGCGCGTACTCGCACGCCACCTCGGCGTCGAGGTCGGGTAGCGCGTCGGTGATCGCGTCGGGGTGGATCGCGGGAGACGTCATGGACATTCTCCTTTGTGGATGAGGTGGCAATGGGGGCAGACGGTTTCGCGTTTGCGTCGTTCGATGTCTTCGGCTCGGAGTCCGGCGATGCCGCGGGCGCAGTCGGCGTGCATGAGGACTGCGCGCCGGTCGCGGGGTTCGATGCGGGTGAACGCGACGTCGTCGCCCTGACCGAACCAGCGCCCGCACTCGGGGTGCTTGCACTTCGCCGGGAACTTGGCGGGAAACACACCACTCATGGCTCGGACCTTTCGAGGGTGGTGGCCGGCCGCACCGACGACGTCGCGTCGACACGAACGGTCGTCGGTGCGGCCGCGGTCATCGGGTCTCGCTCACTCGCAGGCTGTACGTCGGCAATTCCCCTGGGCGGTCACCGTGCTGCTGGTGGAACGTGACCGACGCGTCCGGGGTCCACCCCTCGCCCTCGCACTCTCGTATAAACGCGCCGAGATCACCGAGGGTCAGGCTTCGCGTGGTTGTGAGCTCGGTCGTTCGGGTCGTGCGAGCGCGAGCCGCAGCGGCGTCCTTCACCGGTCGAACCTGGTGGCGAGGACGGGCTTGCCGCCGAGATGCGTTTCGATCTGCTCGACGACGTCCGCCCACGCGGCGCGCAGCACGTTGCGAGTGGGCTTCAGCTTGATCGTCAGCAGCAGCCGCCCGTGGTCTGTGTTGAACCGGAACCAGCCCTCGACCTTGTAGGTGTCGAGCCCCTCCCACGGACGGATCGCCAGGGTGACGGTCTGCGGGATTTCCAGGCGCGACGCTCGGCCAGCCGCGCCGGCGGTCGCGGTGGTCTCAGTGCGGTACTCGAGCGCCTGCGAGCCGTTCGACCGGTCGACTGCGGACTCGAAGACGCCCTTGCTGGTGGCGCGGATCGAGTTGATGACCTCGACGAGGTCGGCCTGGTCCGGGTCGACGACCGTGTGGAGGAGTTCCTCGACGGCGTCGCCGAACTCGATCTGCGGGAAGTACTTTCCGGACAGTCGGTGCCACGCGACCCAGTCGTCGTCGGCGCGCAGCTCCAAGCGCAACCGGTTGTCGCGGAGGCCCGCGCCGTCGGCGTTGTGGTCGTTGTAGATGGCTTCGATGCGGCCCTTCGTCTCGTCACCCCACAACGTCGAAAGTTCGGGTGCGATCGGGTACCGGTCGAGTTCCGCGAGGAACGACGGCACGTCGGTGACGAGGCGAGTTCCTTCCTCGGCCGACCGGGTGACGCCGGGGATGAACTCGCGGAGATCGACGGTTTCGACCTGGAGCCCCTTGTCCTTCGTGGTGGCCGCGATGATCCCGATGCCCTGCTGGATCCCGGGTGTCTCGGAGGGGTCGACGAGTAGGAGCTTCTGCGCGTCGTCGTCCTGCACCAGCTGTTCCTTGAAGTTGATCGTCATGTGTCAGTTGCCTTTCGGGGCTTGGATTTTCTCGACGGGTGCGTCGAAGAGGGGTTCCTGTTTCGGGTCGTTGCGGTGGAGGGTGTTGTCGTCGCCGGGGAACCACATCGACCGGCGCGGCTCGATGGGGACCTTCGCGGTGACGGCGTCGGCGACCTTCACCATCGACTTGATCTCCTTGTCCCGGGAGACGGTGAGTTTCACCGTCACCGACCCGGGTTTGCCGGTCTCCATCACGGCCTCGACGACCTCGGCAAGCTTCTTGCTCGCTTCGGTGTGGGCGCGGCCCTTCGCGTGGCCAAGGAGTACGGCTGCGAAGTCCTGTTCTTCGGTGTCGCTCACTGAGATTCCCTTCCTGGGTTGATAATTCGGAAACAGGTGACGCACACTTCGTCGCGGAACGGGTCGCCGCACGACTTGCACTGGTTCACGCGATGCGGCCGTGGTCGACGCGGAGGAAGTCGAGGTCGTCGTCCTCGTCGTCGAGGTCGGCGTCGGTGAGCCAGCTGTTGACGCGCGGCACGTAGCTCGCGACACAAACGAGGACCGCTCCCCAGAAGGTCGCGGCGAATTGCAGCGACGCGACGGAGGGAGCCGTTCGGACGAGGACGATGTCGAGGAAGGTGTTCATGCTGAAGCTCCTGAGGTGTTGAGAGCGAGGACGCGGAGGATGCGGACGATTTCGTCGTTCGATTCGGCGATGCGGTCGAGGCGGGCGAGGACCGCGTCGGCGGGCGGAGGGGTCTCCCCGATCAGGACTTCCCGGAGGCCGGCGGTCGGGACGCTGTATCGGCCGCCGATCAAGATGACTCGCACAGGGAACTCGTCGTCGGCGGCGAGCTTGTACGCCAGCGCTTTCGAGATCCCGAGCGCCTCGGCGGCGGTGCGCAGGTCTGTGGCGACCCCGAGGGAGTCGAGTTGCGCGCGGGTGAAGGTCACGCAGCATCACCCTTGCTGTGGTCAGACAAGATGCGCTGCAACCCTTTCGGCGTGACTCTTGGCTGTGGCGGGTCGAGGACGAGGACACCGGTCTTCGGGTGGTAGTGCGACTGGGGAATGACCGACATCCATCCGGTTTCGATGGCGGACTGGCGGACGCGCCAACGACCGTCGGAGGCGCGGTAGATCCAGCCGTACTCGCGGTCGAGGAGGTTGAACAGGCGGTTCTGTCCGACCTTCACGCCTGCGCGAGTGAGCGACTTGGCGGCGTCGGCGACGGACAGGTCACCGTCTGCGGTGAGAAGTTTGTCGGCGACCTTGGCTCTCGGTTCGAGTTCCCGCACCTGCGCCTCGGCCCGGTCGGCCCGCTCGGCTTCGTCTGCGGCGGCGCGCAGAGCCGCGGCGTAGGTCTGCGGAATGGCCGGCGCGGCGGACGTGGTCTCTGCTTCGCGGGTCTTGATGACGAAGTAGGTCTGCGCGGCGGCAATCTCAGTCTTACGGGGATCGCCGTTGAGCGCGACGAGGTAACAGGCATAGCGGGAGAGGTGGAAGTTCTCGGCAGCGGGGCCACTGGGTGCGACTTTGCGGGCGCCCGCAAAGTGGTGGACCGGATCGGTTCCGGAGTTGCTGCAGGCGACACGGGCGCGGTGGATGGCGTTGGCGAAGTCGCGCCACACGCTGTAGCCGAGCAAGGGCATGAGCTCGCGGGCTGACCAGTACTCGCGGCCCTCGGGTGTGAAATTGCGGATTGCATCGAACGGTGACGTCTCGGACACCTGGTCTAGTTGTCTATGCTCGTGCTGCACGGCAACTCCTTTCCAGTTGCTTGCGGAGACCCGTCGAGCTGCAACTCGGCGGGTTCGTGCGTTCAGCGGCGGGTGGTGCCCGACCCGGCGACCCCGCGGGCGGCCGATGACGCGTCCGATTCCGGGTCGGGCTGCGCGTGGCCGACGGCGCCGCGCGCTCTCCCACACCCGCACCGGCGGACGTCGGAGTGATCTGTGAAGTTCGGGTTCGTGTCGTGGCCGGTGATCCAATCCAGCGCGCCGGCGATGAGCACCCGACCGTTCGCGTGGTTCTCGGCCCTTCGCCGGTCCTGTCGTGCCGCTGCGGACTCGAACTGCGCCATGTGGAACGACCCGAAGCTCATCAGGCACTGACCTTCTGAGCGTTTCGTCCGCTGGCTGCGGATTGATTGACCACAAAGAGGAGCGACAAGGGGACCTCGAGTGCCTCCGCGATGCGCTCGGCGAGCTGCGGGGTGCAGGTGGTCTTTCGTTCGAGGCAGAGCGCACTGATGAACGACTTCGAACATCCTGCGTATCGCGCCAGGCGAGCCATGGACATCTTGCGTTGCTCCATGATCGCCCGCAGTGTCGCTGCGGATTCGAGTTTCATCCAACTCCCCTTGGGCCATCGTCTGTGTGCCATGTCATCCTCTCTTGGTGTACGTCTCGGTGTCAAGTGACTGCGGATAATTAGCTCACCTATGGTGTACCCCTGTCAAGAACTTACATCGATGTATTTCCGCTAGCTGCGGATATGCGGCACCATGGGAAGGGATTTGTGGTGTACGCGCAATCGGCACATTCGTCGAAATCGAGGTGTCCGGTTCAGTGCACGGGGGGATTGCTCGATCGACTTGTGGAGGAAACCGTGGGCGATGTGAAAACGCCAGCACTGTGGAGCCTGATTCAGGCCCACCTCGACGAGTACGGAGTTACCGATGCCGAGTTCGCCCGACGCATGGGCGTCAGCCCGCAAACCCTCAACTCCTGGAAGAAGCGGGGCGTCCGGCAACTGCCCTCACGCGACAAGCTCGAGTCAGTCGCAGAGCTCACCCGGAACACCTACGCCCACGTGCTCGACGCCGCGCTTGTTGACGCCGGATACCGCAACGAACTGCGAGCCGAAGTCGTCGAAGTCGCCCAACGGATCCGAGACCTCGGCGCCGAATACTGGGATGCCCTCGACGACCTCATCGAAGAGCTGCGCCAGGAGCATTATGCCCGCATCGCAGCTCAGCGTCCCAAGCTCAGCGAGCTCATCGGCGACGGCACTCCGCCGACCACGGCCACGCGACCGACGGGCGAAGCCAAGTCGCGCGAGAAGAACCGCGGCGGGGGGAGCCTGCCGGACAAGATTCGTGACGCCGGCAAACGCGTGACGAACACTCGACTGGGTCTCGCGGCCGAATCCGATCAATCCAGCGACAACACGTTGCCTGCCTCTTACGACACCGACCCGCTTTCTGCGGACTCAACATCCAACGTCTCGGAAGAGGTTGAAGATCTCTCAGTCGCTGCACGTCGCGGCCGGGGCAAGACGAAGGGCGAGCAGCTTCGCGACCGCGATGCGCAACTGGGTGAGGAGTCGCAGGTGGCTCCGGACGAGGAGAACTAAGTCGTGCCGAAGCGGACAATGACGATCAGCAGACTGTGGTTTCACGAGTTCCGAAAGCCCTCGATGGTCCAGGACCTCCCCCTCCTCCCCGACGGGCGAGACCTCATCGACGTGTTCGAAGCCCACGCGAACTTGGCGAAGTCGAGCAGTCTCGTCCGAAACCGCAACGAGACGTATGCAGTCGTGACAAACGTCGATCGGGATGACCGAGCGCTCACGGTCACTTTCCGGTCCGGCAGGTTTGGCGAAGACGGAGAGATCACGGACGTCGGTTCCGGCGCCAGTAGAGGGACCTTCAGGCGAACGGACGCGACGACGGTTATCACACACGGCGTGTTGCTAGTACCCAGGAGTGGTACCAGCGCACTCGCCTTCACCGAACGTTCCGGTGGCTTCGGGGGGATGTCACATCTCGTCGAGACCTTCAACGAGTGGTTCGATGGCGTGTTCCACGATCACCGGATGAAGCGTGACACCGTGGTTCAGTCTGACGCGTGGCTGAAACGTGCCGACCTGATGAAGGTTACGGGGACGATCCGCAAGCACAAATCGGACATTGCGACCGATGGTCAGGACGAGGTGCTGGGCACGCTGAAACACGTGATCGAGCCGGGCGGCCGGGAGAAGTACTTTCCCAGACGTCTGCGAGATCGCCTGATGGAGAACAAGATCAACCGAAACAAGTTTCTTGCCTTCGATGAGAGCGACGTGGTTGACGAGATCGACATCACCCTCGGTGACGGCGACCAGGAGAAGACGTTCGAGATCGACGACGAGAAGACCCCGACCTTACGGCTCGTCCTCACGAAGAGCGGGGAATCTCCGCTATCCGCGGAGAAGGTGAAGAAGCGGGCGATGTCGGAGGCGGCCGATATCTTCGCTCACTACGACGTAGAGTGGGTGTCCTCGTAGGTGTCCGGAAGGTGGTGACCTGCTGTGGATAGCAAGTTCAGTGTCCTGCCGACGATCCGCGCGCATTACCGGACGTTCGTAAACGACGCCACAGGCGAACCGCACAAGACGGACTACATGATCGCACTCGGGGCCCCCGCGGTGACTGGACTTATCGTGTCCGCGACGATGGGCGCCAAGGGCCTCGTAATGAACGAGATCGGCGCCTATATCAGCGGCGTCGCGATTTTCACCGCGCTCCTCTTCGCTCTCGTCATCTACGTCTTCCAACTACGCATGCAGCTCGATGTGGATCAACGGGTGTCGCCGACGGGCAGACTCATCCGACTCGTTGACCAACTGTTCTCGAACGTGAACTACGCGGTCGTGATCGGAGTCGCGACAACCGTCACGGCCATGATCGCCGCCGCGTTCGCCAAAGACGGCGCGGTGAACTACGTGTGGGGCGGCATACTCGCTACGCTCGGGCTGCACCTGGTCCTGGTCGTGCTCATGTGCATTAAACGGGTTCAGTCAGCGTTCGGCCAGATTCGGCGTTTGCCCCGAACGACATCGGTGTAATTCCTGGTCAGAGCGTTTCTTGTCGGTGGTCATACCTACCGTCCTAACGCATGACGACCTACCACCCATGGCGAGACGCTCGCCGCCGACGCCATCTCGCGATCGAGTTCGTCGACAATCTGCCCGCCGGTGTGAGGGGCCGGATCACCGGCGACACGATCGAGGTGAACCGGCACATGTTGGGCGACGAGCGCCGGTGCACTATCGCGCACGAGCTCGTCCACGATGAGCGTCGCGTCTTCCCTACCGACCGCGTCCTACGGGCACGGGAGGAGCTGCGGGTAGAGCGGATAGCCGCACGCCGGCTGATCGCACTCGAGCGGCTCATCGACGCGCTGGTGTGGACTCGGCGCACCGAGGAGGTTGCCGAGGAGCTGTGGGTGGACGTCCCGATGCTCGTCGCGCTGGTGCAGTCGCTCACCGACCGGGAGCGCGACTGGATCGACGCCCAGTTACGCGAGCGGGGCGTCGCGTGACCGACGACGACCGGAGAATCCTCGACTTCGCTGGCCTCCGCTGGCATCACAGCGGCAACCAGGCCGACGCCATCCGGGCACAGTTCGACATGACCGTCACCCGGTTCCATCAGCGCGTGAACACCCTGCTCGACGACCCAGAAGCGCTAGCGTATGCACCACAGCTCGTGAATCGCCTGCGCCGCATCCGATCCACCCGAGCCCAACGGAGATCCCGACCATGAATCGACCAGCCTGATGGCGCGCCCACCACTCCCCCTCGGCACCTGGGGCAAGATCGGCCGCACCCAGATAGCGCCGGGCCGGTGGCGGGCCCGCGCCCGCTACCGCGACCACGACGGCAAGACACGCACCGTGGAGCGCTTCGGCACCTCAGGCGCCAGGGCTGAGCGCGCGCTCCTCGACGCGCTCGCCCAGCGGCGGCGCCCCGGCGGCTCGGTCGTCGACATCACCCGGGCCACCCGCATCTCGGAACTGGCCGCGCTCTGGCTCGCCAAGCGGGTCGAGTCGGGCGACTACGCCGCCGGCACACTCGACAACGACCGCGAGCTCATCGCTCTGCACATCGTGCCCGGGCTCGGTGACATACGAGTCTGCGAGGCCTCCGTCGGCGTGCTCGACGCGTTCATCCGCGCCGTACCGACCGACTCGCGGTCTCGGCAGTGCCGAACCGTGCTCTCGGGAATGCTGACCCTCGCGGCGCAGCACGACGCGATCGAGCGCAACCCGATGGTCGACACCACCCGCCGGTCCTCGACGCCGGCCGAAGCGCGCGCGCTGAGCGTCGATGAGCTACAGCAGCTGCGGATCCGGATCGCGACGTGGTCCGGCACCAACCAGTTCGGCCCGAAGCGCGGCGTCGACTTCCCCGATCTCGCCGACTGCCTCATCGGGTCGGGCGGCCGCATCAGTGAGGTCCTGGCGTTCCAGTGGAAGCACGTCCAGTGGGCCACTGATCTCGCCCCGGCGATGGTGTACCTCGCTGGAGCGATCAACAAGCGCGGCGAGTACCAGCCACGGCCGAAGACGGCGACGAGCCAGCATTGGCTGATCCTGCCGGACTTCATGGTCTCCGCGCTCGAGCGTCAGCGCGAACGGAATCTCCCGTCGAACGAGCTCGGGCTGGTGTTCCCCTCGCGCGACGGCGGCCCACGCACTACCGCGAACACCCGGCGCCAGTTCCGTGATGCGCGCCGCACGATCGTCGTCGACCAGGACGGCCGCCCGGACGGTCCCGCGGACATGTTCGAGTGGGTGACGCCGAAGACGTTCCGCAAGACTGTGGCGACGATCCTCGCTGACGAGGTCGGTATGGAAGCTGCGGCCGAGCAGCTCGGGCACACATCGCCGGAGATCACGCGCCGGCACTACGTGCAGCGAAAGAGGGTGACCGGCGATGTGCGGCACGTCCTCGATCGCCTCGCGCCGGTTTCCGGTGGGTTTTCGGTGGGCAACGAAAAAAGCGGCCCCACCCGGGTTGCGGGTGAGGCCGTCTGAACTGCTGTTTTCTGTGGAGCTATGGGGAATCGAACCCCAGACCTACTCGATGCGAACGAGTCGCGCTACCAACTGCGCCATAGCCCCGGGAGGTCTCGCGACCAACCGCGAGCCACTTTATCAGCCCGGGGTCGTCGAATCCCAAACGGCCGGTCCACCACTAGGCTGGACGCGTGCCCAAGATGTCTGATCAGCAGTTGGCCGGAGTTCTCGACAACGTGGTGGGGGTGATCAACCCCGTCCTCGATGCCCTCGCCGAGCGGGATCCGCTCGGGCTGAAGGGCCACACCTTCCACGACGACGACCATCCCGAGTCGCGCCTGCAGCAAGCCCAGCACGCCGCGGCGAAGGTGCTCGACGTCGCGGAATGGCCCGGCACCAAGGGCTGGTCCGAGCGGTCGATGCACAAGCGCGCGAGCTGGTGGGTGACGCGTATCGGCACCCTGAACACCGGTGCCGTGGCGTTCCCGGGGGTCTTCGGGGTGTGGGCGAAACGGTTGCCGATCACCCCGTATCTCGGCTTCGCCAATCAGGCCATGGTGCTGGTCGCGATCGCCCGCGAGTACGAGGTCACCGACCGCAAGCGACAGGTCCAGCTGCTCGCGTCGGTGCTGTGCAAGCGCGACCTCACGAACCCGGACGTCACCGCCGGGTCCGGGAAGTCCCTGCCGTCCGAACCCAAGGAACGCGAGAGGTCGCTGTTCGCGGCGATCTGGGATGCGGCGAAGTTGCTCCGCGCGGTCGACGACGAATTCGAGAAGCGCCCGCAGCCGATGGCGCTGTTCCGCATGCTCGCCTACATCCCCGTCATCGGCGCTCCGGCGACCTATCTCGGTGAACGATTCGCGCTGTCGAAGGCGGCGAAAGCCGGTCAGGCGTGGCTGGATTCGCACGGCAAGCCGGCGCTGACCACCTAACCCGAACCCTCGGCCCAGCAACAGTTCAGCAGTAGGTATCGGTGAGCGACACCTACTGCTGAACGAGGTTGTTGCGGAGTGCGTCTGCGCTGATCAGCCGACGCGGCGGTACTGCAGGTCTTCGCGGTCCATGCGACGACGCTGGAACGGCGGGATGTGGTCGAACACCGGATCCTCGTCGTCGATCTCGAGAACCGTTGCGCCACCGGGTCGCCGAAGTCGCGGAGGGGGCGGTGCGGCGGCGAACTCCGGGACCGAGGCTGCGCGTCGTCGCCGTTCCTCCTCGGCACGCGCCGACCGCTTGGCGCGGGCCAGGCGCTGGGCCCGGATCTGCTGCTCGGTCTTCACCGCACGACGCAGGTAGGCGAGGTAGCCCACCAGGAGCAGGCCGAGCACGCCGGTGGCCACCCAGCCGGGCGTTCCCACGACGAAACCTGCCGCGATCGCCAGCAGCACCAGAACGAACAACCCCAGCGTGACCCGCTGACGTTCCCGATACTTGAGCGCGCGCTCCGTCTCCGACGAGTAGATGCTGCGCCCGGAACGCCGGCCGCTCGACGAACGTGCCGCCGGGCGGCTGTCCTCGATCTCGTCGAGCTCGGTCTCGTCGGCATCGTCCTCGTCGACCGACGGCGCCTCGGTGTGCCGCGAGCCACGGGCGTAGTCGTCGTACTCGTCTTCGTCGAGTTCGTCTGTCGCGTCCTCGTATTCGGAGTCGTCCGAGTCGTCCTCGTACTCGGCCTCCTCGGAATCGTCGTACTCGGCGGCGTCCTCGTCTTCGCTGTCGTCGGCGTCCTCGTACTCGGCATCCTCGACGTCCACGAACTCGTCCGCGTCGTCGTGCTCGTCGGCGGCCGAGATGCTGTCCGCCTCATCGTCGGCGATGTCCCCGTCGGCCGCGGCGTCGATGTCCCCGTCGGCATCCACGGAGGCGTCGCCGTTCACCGATTCGTCGTCGGCGACCTCGACCGCTGCGTCAACGGTGTCGGTGTCGGTGTCCACGGCTTCGACCGTCGGCTTTTCGACCTTCGCACTGCCGGACCGACGCACTCGGGTCGTGGACTTGGACTCGTCCGCGTCGTCCTCGTTCTCGACGTCGGCGTCCTTCTCGAGGGTCGCGGTGGCGCTGCGGCGCGAGGACTTCCACGACGGGTCATGTGGGTGTCGCGCGGACGACCGGCGTCGGCTCCCCGATGCGGTCGTGGCCCGCGACCCACCGCGATGCAGCAGTCGTGTCTTGCGCGCCGCGTCGGTCGACTTCAGGATCTGCGGACGCCCTTTGATGACCATCGGGACCAGCACGAAGAGCCAAACCGCGACGAGACAGACCCACAATACTGAGTTGGGCATGCGACTCTCCCTTCATTCACTCTGGTCACACGAGGCCAGTTCACAATCTAGGGCGGCGGAACGTCACCCCCGGGTAGACGCGCCGGAGCGGGAGCGAATCGGCTCTGTTTCACACGCGCCTCTCAGCAACACCGGCGCCGACGCGGTCAGTGCGCTCGAAAACGGGCGTCCACCGCGACGGCGATCTCGATGTCGTCGGTCCGCAGTTCGAGCGACGGCGACGGCGTCGGACCCGCGGCAACCGCCATCGGCATGGCCCGCCGCGGTGACGGCGGCACCCTCGAGGCCATGTCCGGATCGGAGAGGAGCACCGGGGTGACCGGCCCCCGCCCTACCGCGTCGGAATAGGCCTGCGCCTTGAGGATCGCGTCGTCGACGGCGGCACGTCGCAACTCTCGCTCGCGGTCACGCCGGGTCTCGTCGCGCAAATCCCAGTCGATGTCGCCGATCTCGACGGCGTCGACCGACGCCCAGACATCGATGAACTCCGACAGTTTCTCGAAGTCGACGAACTCGGCTTCGATCCGGATACGGGTGTTGTATACCGGTTCTCGCCGCTCACCGGTCTCGGAGTACGGACGGTATGAGTACACCCGTACCGAATCGGCGGACCAGCGGGCAACCCCGCCGGCCGACTCGTGGTCGGTGAGCGCCCTCGTCAGGTCGGCGTGGACCTCGACCGCCCGCGTGTAGACGGCCGGTTTGTCCGCACCCGCCACTCGGACCACGAGATGGATGATCCCGCGCTCGGGCCGGTAGCGCCCGCGAGCTTGGCCGCGGACCACGATCTCCAGGTCGTCGATGTGCTCGGTCATGGACGAGAGCCTAGGCGCCGACGTGTCGGCTCCGGTCTACTGACCGACCAGCGCGGGCAGATCGCCGGATCGTCACTGGAACGACGCGCGGCCGGCCCGGACCAGCGCCTCGGCCGCGCTGCCGGCCACTTCCTCGGCCGTGAGCGCGAACAGCATGTGGTCACGCCAACGCTTGTTGACGTCCATGTAGCGGAGCAACAGGCCCTCTTGCCGGAATCCGATGTTGGTCAACACCTTCTGCGACGCCTCATTGGCCGGCTGTACCGTCGCGTCGAGCCGATGCAGGCCGACGGCACCGAAGCAGTGGTCGACCCCGAGGGCCACCGCGGCGGTCGCGATGCCGTTGCCGGCGAAGTCCGAGTCGACCCAATAGCCGATCCATGCGGTGCGCACCGCGCCGCGCTGGATGTTCCCCACGGTCAGCTGTCCGACGTAGCGGCCGTCGAGTTCGATGACGAACGGCAGCAGCGCCCCACGCTTCGCCTCGGACTTCAGCACCGCGAACAGCGGCGGCCATGACCCCGGCTGATGGCGTTCGGCCCAGCTCCCCACGCCGGTCGGTTCCCACGGCAGCAGCGCGTTCTGGTTGCGGATCCGCAACTCACTCCACGTCTTGGCGTCGCGCATCTTCACGGGCCGCAGGGTGACCATGCCGGTTCGGGTGCGCAGCGGCCCGAGAGTTGCCGGCCAGCCCGGGCTTCCCTGATTGCCGCTCAACCACCTGAACACGAGGAGAAGTTTATGCGCTGTCACACCGGCGCCGACATGAGACCTGCATCTCGTGCCGGGTGGCTTCGACTCGACTCAACCAGCGGGGAGTGAGCGCACACGACGTCCGGCCTCACCCGCGTTGCGCGAGGAAGGCAACCTCCACCTCGTCGCCGGTCCCCATCTCCTCGACATCGGGGTCGACCATGATCAGACAGTTGGCCTCGGCCAGTTCGGCGAGCAGGTGCGACGACCCGGTCGGTGACGCCCCGAGCACCTGCACCAAGTAGTCGCCCGACCGTTCGTCGCGCATCAGCTGCCCCCGCAGATAACCCTTGCGACCGCGGACCGACGCGATCGGTCCGATGGTGCGCGCCTTGATGATCCGCCGCATCGGTTGCCGCTTGCCCAGCGCGATCCGGATGAGCGGGCGGACCATCACCTCGAAGGTCACCAGTGCGCTCACCGGATTGGCGGGGAGAAGGAACGTCGGAACCTCGTCGCGTCCCAGGCGGCCGAAACCCTGGACCGATCCGGGATGCATCGCCACCCGCACGATCTCGAGGTCGCCGAGATCGGCGAGTGCGTCGGCGACGGCGGTCGACGCACTGCCCCCGACGGCACCGCAGATCACCACGATCTCGGAGCGGATGAGCTGCGCTTCCACGACTTCCCGCATCCGCGACGCATCGCGCTCGGCGATGCCGACGCGGTTGACGTCGGCGCCCGCGTCGCGCGCGGCCGCGGCCAGTGCATAACTGTTGACGTCGTAGATCTGGCCGGGTCCGGGTGTGCGGTCGATGTCGACGAGCTCGCTGCCCACCGAGATGACCGACAACCGAGGCCGGGGGTGGACCATCACCCGCGCCTGGCCGACGGCGGCGAGGAGCCCGACCTGGGCCGGGCCGATGATCGATCCGGCGCGGACCGCGACGTCGCCCGGCTGCACGTCGTCGCCGACCCGCCGGACATAGTTGCCACTCTCCACGCCGTGTCCGATCTTGACCTTCTGATCGCCCCCGTCGGTCCAGCGCAGCGGAACCACCGCATCGGCGAGCGTCGGCATCGGGGCCCCGGTCTCGACGCGCACCGCCTGACGAGGCTGCAGTCGCGTCGGCGTACGGGAGCCCGGGCCGACCTCCCCGACCACCGGGAGCGACACGATCATCGGCTTGCCGGCTTCGAGGTCGACCAGCTCCGCGCCGTTGGCGTCGAAATCCTCGAGGTCCTCGGGAGCGAGCACCCCCGCCAGTCCCACGTCGACCGCACGCACCGCGTAGCCGTCGATCGCCGCCTGATCGAATCCGGGCATCGGGTGCTCGGTGACGACCTCTTCGGCGCACATCAGGCCCTGCGCCTCGGAGATCGCGACGCGCACCGGTCGCGGCGCCACTGCCGCCGCGGTCACCAGCGTCAGATGATCCTCGACAGACCGCATCTCACCGCTCTTCCCGTCTCAACCGGTCAGCACACCGGAGCGCGCGGACGACAGCCGTCGGCACGTCGTGCACTCGATACAACACGTCGGAAACGTTATCGAGCAGTCCCGGCTAGGCGTGCGAGGCGCGCGGATGCACTCCTCGATCGCGGCGCGGACTCAGCTGTCGGCGAGGCGCTTCTCGAGCCACTCGCGCAGATCGGGACCGTAATCGTCGCGATCGAGCGCGAAGTCGACCGCAGCCTTCAGGTAACCGCCGGGGTTGCCGAGATCGTGCCGGGTGCCGTGGTGGACGACGACGTGAACCGGCTCGCCCTCCTCGATGAGAAGCGCGATGGCGTCGGTGAGCTGGAGTTCACCGCCGGCCCCGGGTTCGATACGCCGCAGCGCGTCGAAGATCTTGCGGTCCAGGATGTAGCGGCCCGCAGCGGCGAGGTTCGACGGCGCGTCCTCGGGTTCAGGCTTCTCGACCATGCCCTTGAGGCGCATGACGTTGGGGTTGTTGGCATCGGGCAGCGGCTCGACGTCGAAGACGCCGTAGGCGCTGATCCGCTCCTCGGGGACCTCGATGGCACACAGCACCGACCCACCCCGGCGCTGACGTGTGCGGGCCATGACCTCGAGGACGCCGCCGGGGAGCACCAGGTCGTCGGGCAGCAGGACCGCGATCGCGTCCTCGTCGTCGTCGAGATAGCTCTCGACGCAACCCACCGCGTGTCCCAGGCCGAGCGGCTTCTCCTGCACGACCGAGGCGACTTCGAGCAGGTTCGGCGCCTTGCGCACCTTCGCGAGCATCGACTCCTTGCCGCGCGTGGCGAGCGTGTTCTCCAGGACGAGGTCCTCGACGAAGTGGGCGACCACACCGTCCTTGCCCGGCGAGGTCACGATGAGCAGACGGTCGGCGCCGGCCGCCTTGGCCTCTTCGGCGACGAGCTCGATGCCGGGGGTGTCGACGACCGGCAACAGCTCTTTGGGAACCGTCTTGGTCGCCGGCAGGAACCTCGTGCCCAACCCGGCTGCCGGAACGACCGCGGTACGCGGGATCGGCGGAGTGTTGGGTACACCGTCGTACTCACTGAAACCAGATTTATCCGTCGCACTCATGAATCCACCCTAGGACAGGAGCCGATTGTCGGCCGGACAGACGGCGGTGACCGGGACCTCATCGCACGTGATCCGACGGTCGGATACAGTGCGGGCGTCCCGGCTGTCACCGCCGGGGCGCACACGACACCGGTGTCGAGACGACGCGAAGGACGGTCGGGTCTTGCCAACGCTGAAACAGCAACTGCGACAAGAGATCGAAGAGCGACGCTCGCGCCGCTCCGAGGCCGAGCGAGACCGGTCCGCGGCGGCACTCGCCGAGTGGATGTATGCCTGTCCGTTTCGTCTGGAGTACGACGTCACGGTTGCCGCCCATGTCCCGGTGGGCAACGAACCCGGCTCGAATTCGATGCTCGACGCACTCGTCGACCGCGGCGTCTCGGTGCTCGTCCCGGTGGTTCCCGAGGGCGGTCCCGCACCGTTGGACTGGGCCCCCTACACGGGACCGGACTCGCTGACCTCCGGGCGCTGGGGGCTTCTCGAACCGTCGACCGACCGGGTCGGCGTGACCGCGATCCGCGCGGCGTCGGTGATCCTCGTACCTGCGCTCGCCATCGACAAGAGCGGGGTGCGGCTCGGACGTGGCGCCGGGTACTACGACCGCACCCTCCACGGGCTCTCGGCCGACCTCGTCGGTGTGGTCTACGACGACGAGGTCGTCGACTCACTGCCGTCCGGCGACCACGACGTGCCGGTCGGCTGGACGCTCACACCCGGAGACGGATTCCGCCGGCTCGGTTGATCGACGGGTACAGCAGAACCCGGGCGGTGTCGTGGCGACCCGGCCCGGGTTCTGCTTGCCGATGTTGGTGCGGCGCCCTCAGGCGGGCGTCGCCGCCTTGGTCTCGCTCTTGGTCGACGACGAGCTCGACGTGTCCGATTTCGTGCTGCTCGACGAGCTGTCCGACGAGGAACTCGACGACGAGCTGTCCGACGAGGACGACGACGTCGAGGTGTCCGACGACGATCCCGGACGCGAGTCCGTGCGGTAGAAGCCGCTTCCCTTGAACACGATGCCGACCGAGTTGAACAGCTTGCGCAGTCGACCCGCGCACTGCGGGCACTCGGTCAACGAGTCGTCGGAGAAGGACTGGACGATGTCGAACTTGTTGTCGCACTCCGTGCAGGCATACGAGTAGGTGGGCACCGAAACCTCCGAAAAGTCAGTAAACGCTGACCAGTGTAACCGACTTTGGCACTCACTCATTCCGAGTGCTAAGCGAGGCTCCCGCCTGATTTCTGTCGTCCGGATTCCCGGCTTGTCGCGCACCTCCGCGTGGCGTCGTGCAAAGTGTTTGCCTAGCCGAAGCAAACGGTTCAAACGGTTCACCGCACAATGTCCGCGACGTGCTGCCCGAACAGCAGCACCCACCATCGCTGGAGCCCTACATGACCGACTTTCTGAACGACCTCAACAGCATCATCTGGAGCAATCCGCTGGTGTACCTGTGCCTCGGTGTGGGGGTGTACTTCTCCATCCGATCGAGGTTCCTGCAGATCCGGCACGTGCCCGAGATGATCCGGGTCATGCGCCACGGCCAGAGTTCACCCGACGGCGTCTCGTCCTTCCAGGCGCTGATGATCTCGCTTGCCGGCCGGGTGGGTACCGGGAACATCGCCGGCGTCGCGACAGCGATCGCCTTCGGCGGACCGGGCGCATTGTTCTGGATGTGGGCGATGGCCTTCCTCGGGGCGTCGACCTCGTTCGTCGAGTGCACGCTCGGCCAGATCTACAAGACCCGAGACCCGCTCACCGACGAGTACCGCGGTGGCCCGGCCTACTACTTCAGCAAAGCGCTCGCCCACACGAAGGCAGCGCCGTTCTTCAAGGTCTACGGACTGGTGTTCGCCGCGGTGACCGTCCTCGCCTGCGGCCTGCTCCTGCCGAGCGTCCAGTCGAACTCCATGGCGATCGCGATGAGCCAGGCATGGGGCGTCGCGGACTGGGCCGTCGCGGTCGGCGTGGTCATCGTGCTCGCATTCGTCATCATCGGCGGGGTCAAGCGCATCGCGACCTTCGCGACGATCGTCGTCCCGTTCATGGCCGTTCTCTACATCCTGTTCGCGCTCGTGGTCGTCTTCACCAACGCGTCGCAGATCCCCGACGTTCTCCGCTTGATCTTCGCGAGTGCCTTCGGTGTCGATTCCGTGTTCGGTTCGGTGGTCGGCGCTGCCGTGATGTGGGGCGTCAAGCGCGGCATCTATTCCAACGAGGCCGGTCAGGGCACCGGACCGCACGCCGCCGCGGCCGCCGAGGTCTCACATCCCGCCAAGCAGGGCTTCGTGCAGGCCTTCGCCGTCTACATCGACACGCTGTTCGTCTGCTCGGCCACCGGCTTCCTCATCATCTCGACCGGCGCGTACCGGGTGTTCGAGGGCGAGAGCGCCGACGGCGCGGTGATCGCCGAGGGAGGCCTGCTCCCCGCCGGCACCGACGTGGGGCCGACCTTCGTCCAGATCGGCTTCGACAGCATGTGGACCGGTGCCGGTTCGACTTTCGTCGCGGTGTCTCTCGCCTTCTTCTGCCTCACGACCATCATCGCGTACTACTACATGGCCGAGACCAACCTGCGCTTCCTGATGGGCAAGGCCTCCACGATCTACATCGCCCCGCTGCGCAGCACTCTCGGCGCGAATCTGACGATGCTGCTGCAGGCGCTCATCCTGGTGTCGGTGGCGATCGGCTGCGTCTCCACCGCGAGCGAGGCGTGGACACTCGGCGACATCGGTGTCGGCCTCATGGCCTGGCTGAACATCGTCGGCATCCTGATCCTGCAACAGCCCGCGTTCAAGGCCCTGCGCGATTACGAGAAGCAGAAGAAGGAGGGCAAGGATCCCATCTTCGACCCGGTCGCCCTCGGCATCGTCGGAGCGACGTTCTGGGAGTCCTACGGTCGGGCCGACGAGACCAGGGAGGCCGCGCCGCTGTCGAAGTGACAGCACGGCCTTCCCCGGCCCCAGGCCAGGACCTGTGGGGTCATCCCCCGATGACGTCCTTGTCGATGTCGGGGATGTTGTCGCGGTTCATGTCCGGATCACGGGCCTGGCGGGCGTCCCACCGGAGCAGGATCGCGGCCAGTATCGCCGAGACCACGGAGCCGACGAGGATGGCCGCCTTGGCCGCGGCGGCGTGATCGTCGGAGCCGGCCTCGAAGCTCAGTTCGGCGATGAGCAACGCGACCGTGAACCCGACGCCCGTCAGCAGACCCACCGGCAGCAGGTCTCGGATGCCGATCGAGTCGGGCAACCGAAGCGGCGTGAACGTCGTCATCAGCCACGTCGAACCGAGAACACCCACGAGCTTGCCGACGACAAGACCGACGACGATGCCGATCGACACCGGCTGCACGATCGACCCCTCGCTGCCGACGACGGTCACCCCTGCGGCGGCGAACGCGAACACCGGCAGGGCG
Source organism: Gordonia sp. KTR9 (assembly GCF_000143885.2). Lineage (NCBI taxonomy): Bacteria > Bacillati > Actinomycetota > Actinomycetes > Mycobacteriales > Gordoniaceae > Gordonia > Gordonia sp. KTR9. The sequence goes on along the minus strand of NC_018581.1, from coordinate 1,508,074 downwards.
AGCGCGGCCGAGTACGGGCGGACCGCGTCATCGAGCCGCTCGGTGCGCGGTTGCTCCTCGCCGCGGATCGCGACGGCCGGCACGACGAAGCCGAGCAGCACGCCGGCAACGGTCGCGTGCACCCCGGAGGCGTGCATCAGGGCCCACGCGACGACGGCGACCGGGATGAGAACCGGCCACCACCGCCACGCCTGCCGCACCAGCACGGCGAAGAGGGCCACCGCGGCAAGGGCGGCCGCCAGCATGACGAAGTCGATCTCATCGGTGTAGAAGGTCGCGATGACGATGATGCCGAGGAGATCGTCGACGACGGCAAGCGTCAGCAAGAACGTCCGGAGAGCAAGTGGCAGGCCGCGGCCGAAGATCGCGAGAACCGCCAGGGCGAAGGCGATGTCGGTGGCGGTCGGGATCGCCCAGCCGCGCAACCCCTCGGGGTCGCCGATCGCGACCACGACGACGTAGCAGAGCGCGGGGATGACCATCCCGCCCACCGCCGCCGCGATCGGCACGCCGGCGAGTTTCAGGTCCCGGAGGCTCCCGGCGACGAACTCGTGTTTCAGTTCGACTCCGACGACGAAGAAGAAGATCGCCAGCAATCCGTCCGACGCCCAGTGCGCCAGCGAGAGGTGCAGGTGGAGCGACTCGGGTCCCACCTCGACGTGTAACAGGGCGTCGTAGGTCTCCCGCCACGGGGAGTTGGCCCAAACGACGGCGACCGTAGCGGCCACGAGAAGCAATGCCCCGCTGGTCGTGTCGAGCGCGGCCCAGCGCCGCGCGCGGGTCGCCCGGCTGATGCCGCCACCTGGTGTCTCGTCGGTCATCCTGCTCCTCTGGTCGGACAGACAGATCATCTCGACGCCGCCCGCACCGGGCAACGGCCGACCAGACTTCCCGGCACACCGCCACCGATTCTCCCACGCAACACCCCGGCCCGCCGCGCCGCTGCCGGCGGCGAACGCATCCCCAGGAGAGCCACCGAACCCGGCGGTTGTCCACAGCCCCGCACCGAGAGCCGACGACCACCGGGCACGGACCTACCGTCGCCCCATGCCTCCCGCGTCGACGCATCCATCCCGTGCCTCGCTGGCCCCCCGCCTTCGCGACCGGCTGGGGTCCGCACTGCGACCGGGCTGGACCCGCAACCTCCTGGTCCGTCGCGTCGCCGCGGCGGCCCTGGTCGTCGCCGCGGTCGTGGTCGGGGTTGCCGGCACCCGCACCGACGGCGATGTCGAGGTCCTCGTCGCCGCTCACGACCTGTTGCCCGGTCAGGTCGTCGAGTCCGGTGACGTGCAACCGCGGAGGGTCGCGGGCACGAGCGTCCCCGACGGGGTCCTGACCGATGCGGCGCCGGCGGTCGGGCGGACGGTGACCGGACGTGTCCGCGCCGGCGAGATGCTGACCGACACGCGGTTGCTCTCCTCGCATCTGCCTGCCGACCTGACCGGGATGCGCGATGCCCGCCTCGTGCCGATCCGGCTGTCGGACGACGCGGTGACGTCGCTGCTCCGTCCCGGCGATGTGGTGGATGTGTTGACCGAGGAGGCAGAAGTACTGGCGCGGCGGGCGGTGGTCGCCCTCCACGGCGCCGATTCGCCGTCGGGCGGCCTCGCCCCCAGCCGCACGACAGCCGCCCCGGTGCTGCTCGCCATGGACGTCGCATCTGCTCACCGGGTCGCGGCGGCCGGGCTCGACACGTCGCTCGCGGTCGTCCTGCACTGAGCGCACACGCCGATCGCGGCGTGACGACACAGCCGCGCGAATCAACTCAAATGGATCGGTTCCTTCACGATCGTGGATAGGGTAGTACGAGCTCGCACAGCGCATGTCGGATTTGCTCCGATCGTGCACAGAATCGCCGGACAAGAGCAGGACATCACCGAAAAGAGGCCGCACACCGTGCTCAAGGGATTCAGGGACTTCATACTCAAGGGCAATGTCGTCGAGCTGGCAACAGCGGTCATCATCGGCGCGGCGTTCACCGCGATCGTCACCGCCTTCACCGACGGCATCGTCCAGCCGATCATCAACTCGATCCCCGTCGGCTCCGACGCCGCGCAGGGACTCGGATTCCAGATCACGGACAACCCATCGACATTCGTCGACCTCGGCAGCGTCATCACGGCCGTGATCAACTTCCTGATCATCGCCGCAGTGGTGTATTTCATCATCATCCTGCCGTACAACAAGCTCGCCGAGCTGGGCGGCTTCGGCAAGAAAGCGGAGGTCACCGAGATCGCGCTGCTCTCGGAGATCCGCGATCTACTCGACCCCGAGGGCACCTCGAAAGCCAAGGCGGAGGCCGAGAGTGACCTGCCTGCGCATCTCACCGATCCGGCCGGACCGGTCGGCGACTCCTACGGTCCGCCATCGGGTTCCTTCGCGCCGTACGAGGCACCTGCCGGAGCCGGTACCACACAACGCATCTCGACTCCCCCGTCACCCCAGGGTCCGCCCTCGCGCCCGAATCCCCCGCAATCCGCTCCGCCCCAGTCCGCTCCCCCCCAGAATCGCCCTCCGCAGGGACCGCCGCCGGGAGGCCCGTCCGGACAGCCGTATCCCACACCGCAGCCCGCGCCCGGTAGCTATCCGCCGCCCGGGAACTATCCCGGTGCCGGCAACTACCCGCCCCCCGGCCCCAGCACGGGCTACCCCGGTGAGCAGTACCCGGGCGACTTCCCGGGTGAGGGCCCGGATGCGCCGGGCCGCCACTCGCGCTGACAGCGGGCGCGGGCTCCCAGGAAGCTGACAGCCGGAACCATTCGAACCCGAAGGTTGGCTCCCTACTTTGGGATTCGTCGCCGGAACGTGCGACCGCACCGGCTCCCTGACCGGTGCGACCGAACGAGAACAGGATGAACGAATGCCCAACAAACCCGCGCAGAACCGCCGGCCGCAGTCCCAGAACCGGCGTCAGGCGCGCCCGCAGCAGCGCAATCAGGCGCGCCCGCAGGCCCGCCCCAAGACGTTCCCGTGGTTCTTCGGTAGCTGACCCGCCCGACCACGAGCCCCTGTCGCACCCCGCGGCAGGGGCTCGGCTCGTTCTCGCTCAGGCAGGCGGATCGACGCGCTGGACCCACACCGTCGGCCCGCCGGTCAGGGTGAACTGCGCGCGCACCAACGCATTCCACTTGCGCGCGTACAGTTCCGACAGCTGCGGATCGCTCGTGCTCGCCGTCACCGGCAACCGTTCCCGCCGACCGCGCTCGATGACCGGATCGACCAGCCCGGCGAGGGTGCCGCCTCGGCGATGATCGGGCCGGACGAGCGCGAAGATCACCCGGATCGGATTCTCGGCCACCTGCGCGTCCTCGGACTTCCGCTGCAATTCGGTGAAGCGGTTGATGAAGCCGTCGATCGCCTTCACCTGACGCTTGGTGCGTTCCTTGAGATCGTCGTCGATCCGCCCGGCCTCATCGTCGGTGGCCGACACGGCGATCAGCGCGATCAGGTCACCGTCGGAGTCGAACACCCCGTGCAGCCCGTGGAGGTACTCGATGAAGAGGATCTCCCCGTACCAGCGGTAGGCCTCCGGCGGGGCATCGTCGCCGATGAGCCACCGGTAGACCGGCACCTCACGCAGACCGTCCTCGAGCAGGTCGAGGGCTGCCTCCCGGTCGGATTCGACGAGCTGCCGAGTCGTCGTGCCGGCAGCTTCCAGGCGTTGCGTCACCGGTTCATACCAGCACATTTCCGATGCCGACGGCCAACCGCCGGGTGTCGTTTCGCGGGCCCGGCCCCGGATATGCGGACGGAATGAGTTCACACAGAATTCAACCGACTCTGGTCAGGACAGCCCGGGAATTGTCCGGTATCGTCAGCTGCGTTGCCGTCTTCGCGACGGAACGACCGTGCTAGACAATGAGATCGTCGACACCCATTAGGAGATTCGCATGTCCGACGCGATCAGCATTTCGTGGATTCGCCTGTACCTCGAGGAAATCGTCACCGATTCCGATGGCGACGACGGCTTCGGCTCGTACGCTGCGGAATAAGACGCACACAGCGATTCTCACCGCCATCGATCGCTTCCGAGCGTGACATGCGCAGACTTTCTTCCGGCCGATAGTTTCCGGACACCGATCAACACCTAGGAGAACATGATGGGCGAGATTTACGGCGGCAGCATCGAAGAAGCAATCGCGGCGCTGTTCAGCGGCTCCGACGACAACTACGGCGAACCTGTCGAGATCGACTGACCTAGTCGCTACTCGTCACCCACCTCCACACCAGCACATTCCAAGGAGAACCCAGATGGCCACCGGGATCGAGATCAACCTCAACGAGCTTTTCAAGGACGTCTTCAGCGGCTCGCTGGAAGAGGACGCGGCTCCCGCCACGTCCTAGTGGCAAGCCGACAAGGCGGCCCCCGCGGTCTATCCGCGGGGGCCGCCTTGCATCGTCGTGCTGTGACTCCTGACGCACACATGGTCAACGAATTCTCCATTGTGTGTTCACGGAAAATCTACGTCCTGTTGACCGCCGCATTATCGAATATCGTATTGTCTGCGTCGTGATCGTCGTTCGCATGCGATCGACGCCCACGTCCGGCAGTCCATCATCGACGAAGGAGATCACATGGCCGACATCATCCAGGGCGCAATCACCGACGCAATCGTCGAATTGGTCACGGGTTCGATCGAATCGGGTTCCGAAGAAGCTCCCGTGTAGATCTCGATCCGAGACGAACCGCCCCGAGCTCCGGCCCGGGGCGGTTTTTGTCGGTCCCGATCTCGCGGATGAGTCGACGCATTTAAGTGTTCTTCATTCACCATTGACGATCAGCGGAGGAATCGGCCACCGGGAAATCCGGTGCGGTCCCGGGCGAAACGGTCGCATGTAGACTTCGGAACACTCACGACCGCGTCCCCCGAAGCCGGACGTCGGGGCGCAATCCCCCTTCGCGCGGTACGCCAGCGTCACCACGACCCGGAGTAGCCTCACCAGATGCCCGTCACCCGCTCACTGAGCAAGGATGAGGTACGCGCGTTGCTCGCGCTCCTGTTCGACGCCCTCCGGACAACCCGCTGGGCCTGTGTCGGCTTCCTCGTCTTCCAGCTCGCGTCGGTGTTCACCACACTCGCCCAGCCGGCACTCAACGCCGCGATCATCGACGACGGGATCCTGCGCGGCGACGTGGCGACGATCAAACGCGTCGGCATCCTCATGGTCGTGGTGGCCGTCGTCAACCTGGTGGTGTCGATCGGCGCCACTTTCCTCGCGTCCCACATCTCGGCGACCTCCGCGCGCGACCTCCGCGTCCGCCTGCACAGCCGGATCAGTGCCTTCAGCGACCCGCAGGTCCACTCCATCGGCCTGTCGAGCCTGCTGACGCGTTCCACCGGAGACGTCGGTCAGATCCAGGGGTTCGTCTTCATCAGTCTCACCGTCGTGGTCACCGCACCGCTGATGCTGTTCGGCGCCCTGGTGCTGTCGCTGGCGCAGGGGTGGCGCATGGCTCCGGTGCTCGTGGTCGCGGGGGCGGTGCTGGTCGTGCTGGTCGCCGTCCTCGTCCGGCGCCTGGTGCCGTGGGCGGCCCAGCTGCAGCGTCGCCTGGACGTCGTGAACAGGGTGCTGCGTGAGCAGTTGCGCGGGATCGCGATCATCCGGACCTTCCGGCGCGAGGACCGCGAGCGGGACCGGTTCGCGGTGGAGAACGACGAACTCACCCACGTGGCCCTGCGTCTGGGTCGTCTGCAGGTCCTGATGCTCCCCACGGTCACCGTCGTGTCGAACCTTGCCGTGGTCGCGGTGACCGCATTGGGTGCGGTCTTCGTCGACCGCGGGCAGATGCAGATCGGCCAGATCACGGCAACCGTCGGCTACCTCGCGCAGATCCTGCTGGCGGTGTCGTTGCTGACCATGATCGCCGGGGTCATCCCGCGCGCCGTGACCAGCGCGGGACGCATCACCGAGGTGCTCGACACCGAATCCCTCGACCCCGGCGACCCCGAGACCGGCGGGGCGTCGACGCCGCCCGCGATCGTCTTCGACGCGGTGTCCGTCTCCTACCCGGGTGCCGAGGCCCCCACCGTCGACCAGGTGTCCCTCTTCTGCGCACCCGGCACGGTCACCGGAATCCTCGGCGGAACCGGCAGCGGCAAGTCGACGCTGCTGTCCCTCCCCCTGCGGTTCGCCGACCCGACGTCGGGATTCCTCCGCTGGGGTGACGACGACGTGACCGGCCTTGCGCCCGCATGGGTTCGGGCACGCAGCGCCTTCGTGGGGCAGGGCGCCGAGCTCATCACCGGGACGATCGCGGACAACCTGCGGATCGCGCGCCCCGACGCGACCGACGCGGAACTGTGGTCCGCCCTCGAGGTTGCCGCGGCCGCCGACTTCGTCTCGACGCGCCCCGGTGCTCTCGAGGCCACCGTGGCTCAAGAGGGCCGCAACTTCTCCGGCGGTCAGCGCCAGCGACTCGCGCTGGCCCGCGCGGTGCTCCGCCGCCCGTCGCTGTACGTCCTCGACGACCCCTTCAGCGCCCTCGACGTCGACACCGAGGCCACGATCATCGACCGCCTGCGCAGGGCCGATCCGGCCGCGACGGTCCTGCTCGCCGCTCAGCGGGTGTCGTCGGTGCGGCGCGCGGACGTCATCGCCGTCCTCGACGCCGGACGGATCGTCGACATCGGCAACGACGCCCTGTTGCGGGAGCGGAGTGAGATCTATCGCGAGATCGCCTACGCACAGGCGGTGACCAATGCTTGACCAGCGGTCGCAGGCACGGGCCGTCGCACCCGCCAGGGGTCGGACGCGCACCGGTGCGCAGAAGCCCGCCGGCCGGGACGGGTCGCTGCGCTGGATCATCCGGCAGCTCGACCTGAGCAGGGGTCGTGGTGCTGCCATCTCCCTCTTCGCCATCCTGGCTGCCGTCGCGGGTGTGGTCGCGCCGATCCTGTTCGGGGCGATCACCAACGTCATCGTCGATGGCACCGTCGGCGACGCGACGATGAACTGGGGACTGCTCTGGACCCTGCTGGCCGTCCAGGTCGGGGTCTTCGTGGCCGCGGCGGCCTTCGGTCTCGCCCAGGGCCAGCTGCTGACCGTCGCCGTGCAGCGGTCGGTGGCCGGACTCCGCGCGCGCATCGAGGACAAGATCCACCGACTACCGCTGCGCTATTTCGAGAACACCAAACGCGGCTCGCTGGTCAGCAAACTGACCGCCCACACCGACAACGCGGCAACCGTGATCGCGCCGGTGCTGGTGACCGTCCCGACGAACGCCCTGACGCTCGTCGTCGTCACCGCCGTGCTGTTCGTCATCTCACCTGTTCTGGCCTGCGTCGCCCTCGTCGCGGCACCGGTGTCGGCGCTGGCCGCGGTCCTGCTCGCCCGCCGGGCCCGGCCGCACCTCGAGGCCCGGTGGACGACCACGGCCGCGTTGACGGGTCACATCGAAGAGGAGCTCAGCGCGCGCCGCATGCTGCAGGCGTACAACGCCGAAGCGACCGCGGCACGCCGGTTCGACGACCTGAACGGCCGACTCTTCTCCTCCATCCGTTCTGCCCAGTGGATCGGCGGTTCGTTGCCGTCGGTGCTGACCGCGGTTAACGCCCTGGTGTTCCTGGTGCTCGCGGTCCTCGGCGGAATCATGGTGGTCGACCGGCACCTGAGTCTGGGCGCGGCCCAGGTCGTGGTGGTGTTCGCGCAGCAGCTGACGAGCGCGGTCCGCGAACTCGCCGGCTTCGTCACCAAGGTGCAGTCCGGAACGGTGTCGGCGAGCAAGGTCCGCGAGGTGCTCGAGGCCCCCGAAGACGCCGGTGTGGACACCGGCGTGCCCGTGCCCACCTCGTCCGGGCGCCATCAACTCCCACCCGAAGTCGTCTTCGACGACGTGGGTTTCGCCTACGAGGAGGACAACCCCGTCCTCGACTCGGTGAGCTTCCGGATGGCACCCGGCACGACCACCGCCGTGGTCGGGACCACCGGGTCGGGCAAGACCACCCTCACCAACCTCCTGCAGGCGTTCTACATACCCAGCCACGGATCTATCACCATCGACGGCGTCGACCTCGCCGAACTCGGGCCGCAACAGGTACGAGCCGACATGGCCGTCGTCACCCAGGAGCCCTGGCTGTTCACCGGTACCGTCCGCGAGAACATCGCTTTCGGCATCGACGACGGCCAGGCGGTGGACACCGCGCTCGACGACAGCCACGTGGCGCAGATCGTCGCCGCGCTGCCGAACGGCATCGACACCGTCATCGGCCAGGAATCCGAGAACCTCAGTGCCGGCGAGAAACAGCTGGTCACCGTGGCGCGAGCGATCGCGGCGTCGCCCAGGATCCTGATCCTCGACGAGGCCACGAGTGCCGCCGACCCTCGTACCGAACTGCTCGTCCAACGCGCCCTGCACCGGCTGCGCGCCGGGACCACCACCTTGCTGATCACCCACCGCATGGCCACCGCAGCGCTGGCCGACACGATCGTGGTGCTCGACGATAGGGTGATTGCCGAGGCAGGGACCCACCAGGAGCTGATCGCCGCGGGCGGGATCTATGCCCGGCGGTGCGGACTCGCGCCGGACGGCGGTCCGGGTGACGCGACCCGGGACGACGAGGGTGCGGACGGCAGCAGTCCGAACGGTCCGGACACGGGGTCGAACCCGTGACAGAAGGCAGGAGCCAGCGCGGGTCGGATCACCGGTCCGTCGTCTCCCGATCAGGAGGAAACGTGTACAGCAGTTTGCGCAGGCTCGGGATGGCCGCGGTGATCGCCGTCAGCGTCTCGCTCGTCGCCCCGCTGACCGGCGGGGCGAGCGCGGCACCACGACTGGTCGACGCCGGCTCGCCCGGCCGTGTCACCGACATCGTGGTGCACTCCGACGCCATGAACCGCGACGTCCCGCTCACGGTGATCAAGCCGGCCGACGAGTCCAAGCCCCGCGGGGTGCTCTACCTGCTCAACGGTGCAGGCGGTGGCGAGGACCGGGCCAACTGGCTGGAGAAGACAGACATCGTCGAGTTCACCCGCAACAAGAACCTCTACGTGGTGATCCCGAATGCCGGCCAGTACAGCTACTACACCGACTGGCAGAAGCGCGACCCGGTTCTCGGCGTGCACAAGTGGTCGACCTTCCTGGGCAAGGAGTTGCCCTCGGTCGTCGATGCCACCTACAACACCTCCGGCCGCAATGCCATCGGCGGGATCTCGTCGTCGGCGACGTCGGTGCTCAATCTCGCCATCGAACACCCTGATCTCTACGAGGCCGTCGGCTCCTACAGCGGCTGTCCGACGACGTCCGATCCGTTCGGACAGGAGTACATCCGCCTCGTCGTGGAGGTTCGCGGCGACGGCGACGCCACGAACATGTGGGGTCCCTACGGCGGCGCCGGCTGGCGCGCCCACGATCCCGTGGTCAACGCCGCCAAACTGCGTGGCCAGAACCTCTACATCAGCAACGCCGGTGGCCTGCCCGGACAGTACGACAATCCGCGCTACGTGAAGGACCTCGACACCCTGGCCGACCAGATCGTCGTCGGTGGTGTGATCGAGGGTGCCACGCTGGGGTGCACCGTCCAGCTTCTCAATCGTCTCGGTCAGCTGAACATCCCGGCGACCGTGGACCTCCCGCCGGCCGGGACCCACTCATGGCTCTACTGGCAGGACCAGTTGCACCGTTCGTGGCCGTTCTACGAGCGCGCGCTGCGATAGCTCTCGAGCCCGTCGATCCGGGTCGGTCCGACATCGGTGAAACGTCCGTCGCGCAGCTCGACTCGCCGGTCGGCGAGTTCGAGCACCCGACGGTCGTGGGTGATGAGAAGCGTCGTCCGGGTGGACGCGACCCCTGCAAGGGTTTCGAGGATCTCGTCCACGGTGTCGTCGTCGAGGCCCGTGGTCGGTTCGTCGAGGACGAGCAGCGGCCGGTTCCGGAGGACCGTGCGAGCCAGCGCGATCCGTTGTCGCTGACCGCCGGACAGGTTCTCTCCGCGTTCGACGACCTCGGCGTCGAGGCCACCGCTCATCCTCGCGATGAAGTCGGCCGCACCCGCGGTCCGCGCCGCGGCGGCGATGTCGGCCCGCGTGGCCGATCCGGAGCCGAAGCTGATGTTCTCGGCGATCGTGCCGCGCATGAGGGCCGGCCGCTGGTGCAGCACCGACATGTGCGCCCGCAATCCGGCCACGTCGAGCTCGCGGATGTCCTTATTGTTCAGCCGGATCGTGCCCGCATCGGGGTCGTACAGACGCAGCAGCAGGTAGGCCAGGGTGCTCTTGCCCGTCCCACTGGGACCGGTGATCGCCACGGTCTCCCCCGCGCGGATCTCCAAGTGGGCGTCCTCGAAGACCCGGGATCCGTTGTCCGGGTATGTGAAAGACACTCCGCTCAGCACCAGACTCGCCGGGCTGGATGACAAGCCTGAGCATCCCGCGGCGAGAGTCGGCTCGGTGACCCGGGTTTCGATCACACCGGCTTCGGCGGCCCCCACCGGTGCGTCGAGGACCTGGGCCACCCGTTCGGCGCTCGCGGTCGCGGAGGTGACCTCGACGGCCAGGCCACCCAGCGTCTGGATCTGCGGGTAGAGGTACCCGAGATAACCGGTCAGGGCGATGAGGGTGCCCAATTGCGCATCGCCGCCGGAGATCTGCCACGCCCCGAATGCGATGACCGCGATCATGCACAGCACCTCGACGACGGTGACCGCCTCCGCGAACGCCGCGTCCGCTCGCAACTCCGACATCCGGGCGTCCCGCCATCGTCGGCTCTGGTCCCCGACGCGGCGCCGATGACTCGATGTCTGATTGTCGGCCTGTAGCGCCAGCATGTTGCCGATCCCCTCGGCGACGAGCGAACTGATCTGCCCGGCGGCCTCTCGTTCCCGACGCGACGCACGTTTCACCGTGCCACCGAATCGTCGCGCGATCAGCCAGAGCAGCGGTGCGAGGATCGCCGCGATCAGTGCGAGCTGCCAGTTCGTCACGAACGCGGCGAGCCCGTACACGATCACGCTCACCGCGGCGACGACGCCGGCCACCACTCCTGACGACAACAGGCTGTCGATCGCCTCGACGTCGCCGGTGTTGCGCGACACCAGGTCCCCGCCTCCGAACCTGCTCCGCACATGCGGTGCGAGCCGCTGGGTGTGCGCATACAACTGATCGCGGAGGCGCAGGAGAACCGTCTCGGTCACGTCTCCGGTGAGAACTCCACCGACATACGACGAGACCGCACCGAGCAACGACACCCCGACCCAGGCCATCATCGGCGTTCCGAGCGCGCTCAGGTCGCCGGCCACGAGCACATCGTCGACGATGTGGCCGAACAGCGCGACGGTGATCACCGTGGTGCCGACCTGCACGAGGTGCGCGATGACGGCGACGGCCAGTCGCCACCGTAAGCCGGTGAGCAGGGGCGCGAACCGACGTATGGTCGCCGGCACGGACAGTGCGGATGGCCGGGCACCGGACGCCGGCACGCGCTCTCCCGACTCCTCCGCTGACAGATCGTCAGCGGTTCTCGATTCGGTCGCGGTGCACACTGCTCTCCTCGCTCCTCACCGGCGGATGGCACCGCCGCGACCGAGACTACGACCGATGACCGTTGAAAACCCAAGCGAGACGGCCGGTTACAGGAGACTCACAGCGACACCGCAGCGGCCTGACAACACAACACCGCGGGGCGGGAACCCGTTCGGATTCCCGCCCCGCGGTGTGGAAATGAGTTGATCAGCCGAGGCTGAAGTGCTTGCCGTTGAGGACAACGACACCCTTCACGGCGTCGGTGCTGACCGTCACCTGGACGAAGGCGCGAGCCGCGGCGTAGCCGGCGCAGCTCTCGACCTTGAACTGCTGCTGGCTGTAGGCCACGCCGCCCTTCTGTCCCTTGAAGGAGTAGGCGTTCAGCTCGTAGTCCTTGTAGGAGGTGTCCGAGCCGGAGGTCTCGTTGATGAGCCACACACGATTGACCTCGCCCGGGCCGAGCGAGACCCCGGCGCCGACCGAGTCGCCGTCGAGACCGCCGCCCGCGGTGATGTTCGACGGGTCGCTGTAGTCGACGCCGCCCGAGACACCGGGAACGCTGACGTCGGGTCCGCCGAAGTTGACCTGGCAACCGACGTCGTAGCCGACCTTGATCGAGCCGCCCTCGGCCTTACCGCCGACGGTGACCCGGACCTTGCCCGACAGCCACACCTCGCGGGTGGTGGGGACGTTGCTGATCGGACGCTGCACGTTGACGTACTCGTCGAACAGCTGGACGGTGACGGGGGTGCCGTCGACCAGGGTCTTGGTGATGGTGCCGCCCGGCAGCGGACCGGCGGTGGCGCCACCGGCACCCAGGCTGGTGAGGCCCATCGCGACGGCACCGGCAAGACCGGCCGCCGCAACCACGCGACGCGTGATGTTCTTCTTCATGATTCCCCTTCGTGGAATATCGATCTGCTCAGGGCAGATAAGTCAGGTAGAGCTTGTTATCTGCGCCCAGATCAACCGATGGTGAAGGGCTTGCCGTACAGGGTGGACTGGATGAGGGTGCCCTCGCCGCTCAGCGAACCGTCGTCGGTGCTGTAACCCTTGGCGCCGATGGTCTTCACGGCCGAACGAGCCGAGGCGTATCCGCCGCACTTGTTGAGGTTGAACGACAGCTGCGACAGCTGGATGGCTGCGACGCCCGAATCGGAGAAGTCCTTGTCGGTGATGTCGACGACCGCGACCTGGCCCGGAGCCAGCGGCAGGCCGAGCTCACCGGACAGCGTGGTGGCCGACAGGCTGATCGCGCCGCTCAGGTCCAGCGTGATGCCGCTGACGTCGACCTGGCAGCCGACGATGTACTTCACGGCCAGGTTTCCACCGACGCCGGCAGATGCCTTGGCGGTGTAGGTACCCGAGATCACGAAGCCACGCGACGCGGGGTTGTTCGCCACGGTCGGGATCGGGTAGGAGGCCTCACCGGTCCGCCACGTCTGGATGGACTCGCCGTCGATGCCGGTGGCGTTCTTGTAACCGTTCGGCAGCGGCGCACCTGCCGCTTCGCCGACGCCCATGCCGGCCAGGCCCACGACCGCGGCCGAGGCGATCGCGACCGCGCCCGCGGCGCGGCGCAGCCCAAGCTTGCTGAACTTGCTCATTCGTTCCCTCTCACAGGATTCGGCTGTTACCCCGCGGAATGCACTCACACCCGCAAGTCATGACCCTCGACGTTCGATGGGCTTCCACACAGTTACCACTAAGCGTGCTCTTACGCATGTCTTAGCTGTCGTTAAGAATCCATCGAATTCCTGGTCGTTGCTGCGTTGCCTTCGCAGACAGATCGCAGGACTACCCCCGGTCCCCGACTCTGGGGACCGGCGTGTCGTCGAGCCGAACGTTATCGGAGCGGTCTCAAGTGGGGCAACAGGAGGACTCGAGCGTGTCACGAACAGGCCACGCACCATAGTGAATGTTCAATCCGCCAGCGATAGAACACCGAAAGTTAACGACAGGAAAACACGCTGCTGTGCATACGTGCCAAGAGCCGCCCGTCAGCCGTGGTGAGGCGGCCGCTGGGCCTCGAACCATTCCTTAGAACGGCCTGTGTGATGTTCGTCACTCTCGTCTGAAGTCAGTTCAGGGAGGTCGTCTCCGAACACCGCATCGAGTCGACGACGCCGCGCAGCTCGGTGCTGCGCGGCGTCATCATCGCTGCTCATCGCGGATTTTTCGGGGCCTGAAGGCTCGGTCGTCATCGGGTCAGACGTCCAGAAGTAGGGGATTTGTCACGAGTTAACCTGGGATTTTCTTCGCATTGCTGAACAGATTTTTCAGCCAGAAACGGGCGCTTGAAAGCGACCTGCTCAGAACTCGCTGATCGCTTCGATCACGTGTTTGGCGAGGGGTGCCGCGGTCGCCATGCCGTCGCGCACGGCCGCTCGTGAGTTCGCCAGATTCACCACGAGCGTCTGTCCACTGATTCCAGCCAGCCCGCGCGAAAGTCCGCCGTCGGTGGCTCCCGCGGCGAGACCGGAGCTGCGGACTGCCTCTTCGATACCGCGCAGACGCCGATCCAGGAGGGGTTCGGTGGCCTCGGGCGTGACATCCCGGGCGCCGACGCCCACCCCGCCCACCGACACCACGAGGTCCACTCCACCGATCACCGCGGTGTTGAGCGCGTTGCGGATCTCCACCTCGTCCCCGGAGACGACCACGGCGGCGTCGACGTGGAACCCGGCCTCGGCCAGCAACTCGCTCACGAGGGGGCCGAGCAGACGCTGGTCTTCGCCATGAGCCGCCTCGTCGTCGACCACGACGACCAGCGCCCGGCCGATCTCCTCGCCTTGCGGGCGATGTGTGGCCTGCTCGTGCCGCGCGACGAATTCACGCGCCGCAGCGTCGGCGGCGACCACGTCCGCGGGGTCGACCGGACCCGGACCGCCCGCGAGACGGACGTTGAGTGCGTTCTCGTCGAGGTCGGTCTCGGCGGAGACGGCGGTGTTACCCGGTGTGCGCGAAGCGGCGTCGGACATGACAGGCCCTTTCTATGGGTGTGACCGTCGAAACGGTTGTTCGTGCTGCGCTGCGCCGCGCCCGGTGGACGTCGGTGCAGCCTCCTCGATGCAGTTGTTCGGGCCGGCGGACGCGATTCCGCCGGCTGTCGCCGGTCAGCCGACCTCGAGCGTCCCGAGCTTCACCTGTGCGGTCTTGGTCGCTCCGTTGTCCACGTAGGTGACGGTGACCGTATCGCCCGGGGCGTGCGACCGGACCGCGGCCACGAGGGCGTCCCCGGAGGAGATGACGCGGTCGTCCACCTTGGTGATGACCGCGTCATCGGGGATGCCCGCGCTTGCCGCCGGGCCGCCGGGAGTCACCGCGGTGACAACGGCACCCGGCGCGTCGGATGCTCCGCTCGGCCGCACCGACACCCCGATGTTGGCGTGGCTGGCCTTGCCGGTCGATTCGAGCTCCCTGGCCACTCGGATGGCCTGGTCGATCGGGATCGCGAACCCGAGTCCGATGCTGCCACCGGCCTGCTGCTCGGCACCGCCGAGGGTGGCGATGGCGGTGTTGATCCCGATCAGGGCGCCACGTGCGTTCACGAGTGCACCGCCGGAGTTGCCCGGGTTGATCGCCGCGTCGGTCTGGATGGCATCGATGACCGAGGTGGTGTTGGTTCCGGGGTCGCGCGAGGTCAGCACCGGCCGGTTGAGTGCGCTGATGATCCCGGTCGTGACGGTGCCGGCGAGGCCGAGCGGCGAGCCGATGGCGATCACGTCCTGTCCGACGGCGAGGTTGTTCGAGTTGCCGACGGTGATCGGTGTCAGGTCATCGCGGTCGACCTTGATGACCGCGATGTCGGAGATGGGGTCGGCGCCGAGGACTCGGGCCTCGGACCGGGAACCGTCGGCGAAGTTGACCGCGACCCTCGACGCCGGGCCGTCACCCCCTGCACTGACGACGTGGTTGTTCGTCATGATGACGCCGTCGTCGCTGAGGACGACACCCGAACCGGAGCCCATCGCGCCGCCGGACGCGACCTCGATGGAGACCACCGACGGGGTCACCCGCGCCGCGACCTCTTGGACGGAGCCGGCCGGCGCGGCGACCGGTGCGGTGTTGCTGTTTCCGGGATCGCCTCCCAGCGGGCCGCTGCTGGTGCTGGACCCGCCGTCGGAATCGGCCAGGTTGTATCCGGCGACACCACCCGCGCCGCCCGCGACCAACGCCAGGACGAGTGCGCCCACACCCAGGGCGACGAGGCGTCCGCCACCCTTCTTCTTGGCGGGTGCGGCGGGCGACCCGTCCGCGCCCTGGCCTCCGAAGCCGGGCTGGGAGCCGGGCTGTGCACCGAACGGGGTCGGACCCGATTGTCCGTATGCGGGGCCCGGGCCGTACTGACCCTGCGGCGGGAACGGACTCGTGCCGGGCCGGCCGTAGGGCGATGTCGGCGCAGTGCCGCCCGGGTACCCGTGCTGGCCGCCCGGCGCGGGGAAGGACCCGGACGGCGGACCGTAGGAACCGCCCGGTGACGACTCGTTCCCGGGCGCCGCGCGGTGGCCCCCGCCCGGCTGGCCCCCACCGTGTTGACCCCCACCGTGTTGACCACCGCCCTGTTGACCGCCCCCGTAGGAACCGTCACCATGCGAACCGCCAGTCGTCATCTTCGTCTCTTCCTCGTCGGTCCGGCCCCGGGCTCGTGCTCGCCTCGTGGCCGGTGCTGCTCTGTGTTCCGATGGACGGGCCGGGACCGATCACCTCGGCCGCTCACCCGAACTGCGCCTTCGGTCAACCCTAGTGGTCGCACCGGGTGAGTACATTGCCGTTCGCAGTCGCCTGCAGCTGCGCGTCGGCTCCGATGTCACCCGCTTCTCCTCTACTGACGAATCACCTGCGGGGATGGTTCCGCCGCAGTTGCCCGGCCCGGGAGGGTCATCCGGATCAGCGCTCCCCCGAGCGGGGAGGTGTCGGCCACCACGGTGCCGCCGTGTCGTTCGACCACGTGACGCACGATCGCCAGTCCCAGGCCCGATCCCGGCATCGACCGCGACTGGGTCGACCGATAGAACCGCTCGAAGACGAGACCGCGGTCCTCCTCGGGGATTCCGGGGCCGGCGTCGGCCACGGTGAGCTGTGCGCTCGACATGCCGACCTGCGTGAGACCGACACGGACGGTCCGGCCCGGTGGACTCCACTTGGCCGCGTTGTCGAGCACGTTCAGCACCGCACGCGACAGGCCGTGTGCCTCGCCGAACACGAACCACGAGGAGAGATCCACCTCGAACTCGACGTCGTTGCGGCGCCGCCGAACCCGTTCGAGGGCCTGTTCCACGACTTCGGCGAGATCGACCTCCTCGTAGACCACCTCGGGAGCGTCCTCACGGGCGAGGTCGACGAGATCGCCCACCAGCGTGGACAATTCCTCGATCTGCGCGACCACGTCGGCGCGCAACTCGATCATGTCGTCCTCGGGCACCGCCCGGGCACCCGGCCGGCTCGCGGCGATCAGCAGCTCCAGATTGGTCCGCAACGAGGTCAACGGTGTTCGCAGTTCGTGCCCGGCATCGGCGACGAGACGCGCCTGCCGGTCCCGCGATTCGTCGAGCGCACGCAGCATCGCGTTGAAGCTGGCGGTGAGCTTGGCCAATTCGTCGTTGCCGGTGACCGGGATCGGCGTCAGGTCGTTGGTTCGGGCGACCCGCTCGACGGCCCGGTTGAGCCGTGCCACCGGGCGTAACCCGGCGCGCGCCACGGTCGTGCCGGCCAGGGCCGCGAGCGCCACGCCGCCACAGCCGACCACGAAGAGCACCCAGGCCAGGCGTTTGAGCACCCGGTCGGTCTGGATGAGGCTCTGCGCCAGCACCAGGGTGTTGCCGTCGTCGAGCTTGCGTGTCAGGACGCGCTGGTTGCGCGTGGTGCGCAGACTCTGCTGTGTGGAACCGGGCACCGACGGCGATCGGACGATGCCGCGTTCCACGTCGTCGAACGGGACCTGGCCGATCAGGTACGTCTCGCCGCCGGGGGTCACCAGCGCGATGGAGATGTTCGTGGAGAACACAGTTCCGGCCACCAGCTGTTCGGGCTGCGAACGCAGCACCCCCGCCCGGGCGAGTGCCGCCATCCCGTCCGCGCGACTCTCCAGCTGCTGGTCGACGTCGTTGTACATCGCGCGGTAGACGACGAAGTAGGCAGCGGCCGCCATCAGGCTCACCGAGACCAGGACGACGGTCGCGGACAGGATCGTCACACGGGTGCGCAGCGACACCGCCCGCATCAGCGGCATCGGCGCCCGCATCTCCTTCTCATCGGATCCGTCACCGGCGCGGTGCCCCGTGAGCGCCCGGGTCAGACGGTCGCGGAGGAGATCCCACGCCTTCGGCGACGCGGAGTTCGACGACTTCCCCATCACTAGGGCGGCGTCTCCCGGAGGACATATCCGACACCGCGCACGGTGTGGATCAGTCGCGGCTCGCCGTCCGCCTCGGTCTTGCGCCGGAGATATCCGACGTAGACCTCGAGGGCGTTGCCCGACGTCGGGAAGTCGTATCCCCAGACCTCTTCGAGGATGCGGCTGCGCGACAGCACCCGACGCGGGTTGGCCATCAGCATCTCGAGGAGGGCGAACTCGGTGCGGGTCAGGCTGATCGACCGCTCGCCGCGGGTGACGTCGCGGGTGACGGGGTCGAGCGAGAGATCGGCGAAGGTCAGGGTCTCCGAATCCGCGTCGTCCTCGGGCGAGGCACGGCGCAGCAGCGCCCGCAACCGGGCGAGGAGTTCTTCGAGCGCGAACGGTTTGGGTAGGTAGTCGTCGGCCCCGGCGTCGAGACCGGACACCCGCTCGGACACCGAGTCGCGTGCGGTCAGCACCAGGATGGGAAGGTCGTCACCGGCGGAGCGGAGCCGGCGGCACACCTCGAGCCCGTCGAGCCGGGGCATCATGACGTCGAGGATCACCACGTCAGGCCGGTCGGCCAGGATCTTCTCGAGTGCCTCGATGCCGTCGCCTGCGGTCTCGACGCTGTAGCCGTTGAAGGTGAGCGACCGTCGCAACGACTCCCGGACGGCCCGATCGTCATCGACCACGAGGATGCGCATGGATACAGTCTTATCCACCCCGGCTGAGATCCGGCTGAGCAACGCCGAAACCCGTCCGTTCACGTGACGGTGTCGGCGCTCACCTGCGGTTCTCACGTCCTTTCACACTCGGGACCGAGTCCTGTGAGGTCAAGTTGATGGATGCGTAACGCCGGGCTACGGGTCGCGAAACATCGACCTCCGACGCTGGAACCCGTGACCATCCCCGCCCCGACTCGATCCGTCGTGTCCCGATCGGTGATGTCGCTGTGCGCCTATTGCGGCGTCGGCTGCGGCATGGAGATGAAGCTCGACGACGACTCCGACCGGGTCACCAAGACCGTCGGACGATCCGATCATCCGACGAACTTCGGGCGCCTGTGCACCAAGGGATCGACCACCGCGGACATGCTCGCGGCCGGTGGGCGGCTGTCGACTCCCCTCGTCCGGGACGACCGCGGCGGTCAGCTCCGGCCCGCCGAGCTCGACGCCGTCATCACCGACACCGCTCGGCGCCTGCGCACCATCGTCGACGAGCACGGGCCCGACGCGGTGGCCCTGTACGTCTCGGGTCAGATGTCCCTGGAGGCGCAGTACCTGGCGAACAAACTGGCCAAGGGGTTCCTGCGCACCAACCAGATCGAGTCCAACTCGCGGCTCTGCATGGCCAGCGCCGGGACGGGATACAAGCTGTCGCTGGGGTCCGACGGTCCGCCCGGGTCGTATCAGGACTTCGACCACGCCGACGTCTTCCTCGTCATCGGCGCCAACATGGCCGACTGTCACCCGATCCTGTTCCTGCGCATGATGGACCGGGTCAAGGCCGGGGCCAAGCTGATCGTCGTCGACCCGCGACGCACCGCGACCGCCGACAAAGCCGACCTGTTCCTGCAGATCCGGGCCGGTACCGATCTCGCCTTCCTCAACGGATTGCTGCATCTGCTCATCGAGAACGGCCACACCGACGAGGATTTCATCGCGTCCTTCACCGACGGCTTCGACCAGATACCCGAGTTCGCCGCGCAGTACCCGCCCGACGTCGTCGAGTCGATCACCGGCATCCCGGCATCGGACCTGCGGGCCGCCGCCGAGCTCATCGGGACCGCACCCAACTGGATGAGCTGCTGGACGATGGGCCTCAACCAGTCCACCCACGGGACGTGGAACACCAACGCGCTCATCAACCTCCACCTCGCCACCGGCGCGATCTGCCGCCTCGGCAGCGGGCCGTTCTCGCTGACCGGACAGCCGAATGCCATGGGCGGCCGCGAGATGGGTTACATGGGTCCTGGCCTACCCGGCCAGCGCGCCGTGGTGTCCGCGGCCGATCGTGAATACGTCGAGGACATCTGGGGCGTCCCGGCCGGGACGCTGCGCGCCGACGTCGGTGCCGGCACCATCGACATGTTCCGGCGAATGGCCGACGGCGAGATCAAGGCGTGCTGGATCATCTGCACCAATCCCGTTGCCTCGGTGGCCAATCGAAAGACGGTCATCGAGGGTCTCGAACGCGCCGACCTCGTGATCACCCAGGACACCTTCGTCGAGACCGAGACCAACCAGTACGCCGATGTCGTTCTCCCCGCGACGCTGTGGTCGGAATCGACCGGTGTGATGGTCAATTCCGAACGCAACCTCACCCTGTTCGAACCCGCGCTCGACGCACCCGGACAGGCGATCCCGGACTGGCAGATGATCGCACGCATCGCCGCCGAGATGGGATATGCCGACGCCTTCGACTATTCGAGCGCCGAGGAGGTGTTCGAGGAGATCAAGCGGTTCGCGAACCCGAACACCGGTTACGACCTGCGCGGGGTCACCTACGACCGGCTGCGCCGGACGCCCATGCAGTGGCCGTGCCCACCGGCGTCCGACGACGAACCCGATCCGGCCGACACCGGCGCCCGCAACCCGATCCGGTATCTCAACGACGGTCGCAGCCAGACCTTGCACCGCCTCGACGACGGAACGGTGCCGCGCCTGGCGTTCGCCACCGCCACCCGCCGAGCGCAGTTCTTCGCCCGTCCCCACATCGACGCGGCCGAGATGCCCGACGACGACTATCCGTTCCTGCTCAACACGGGCCGGTTGCCCCATCAGTGGCACACCATGACCAAGACCGGACGGGTGGCCAAGCTCAACAAACTGAATCCGGAACCCTTCGTCGAGATACACCCGGACGACGCCGCCCGGCTGAGCATCACGGCCGAGGACAAGGTCGAGGTCGCGTCCCGGCGGGGCCGGGCGGTACTCCCCGCACGGATCTCCGACCGCGTCCGGCCCGGCAACTGCTTCGTACCGTTCCACTGGAACGACGTCTTCGGTGAGCACCTCGCGATCAACGCCGTGACCTCCGATGCGGTGGACCCGCTGTCGCAGCAACCGGAGCTGAAGGTGTGCGCGGTGACCCTGATCCGGGTTCCGGGTGCGCGCGGGAACACCGACGTGGTGCCGGCCGCCGCCGCCGGGTCGACGGCACTCGCTCAGGCACTGGGGGTTTCCGACGTCTCGGCGCCCGCGATGACCCCGGCCGAGCGGCTCTACCTCGCCGGGTTGGCTGCCGGGGTGGGCGCGTCTCCCTCGGGCACTCCGGTCCTGCCGGCCGATGCGCCACTGGGCGCCGAGCTCCGCATCTGGGCGTCGGGCGTACTCGCAGGCCTGTACTCCCGCGGCACGGCGGCACCCGACGCGGGCCTCCCCCACGATAATTCGTCACCGGCCGAACCCGGCACCGACACCGTCACCGTGCTGTGGGCCTCCCAGATGGGCAACGCCGAAGAGCTCGCCGTGGAGACGGCCGAGCGGGTGAAGGCCAGTGGGCTCCGGGTGGATGCCCGGTCCATGGACGACGTCGAGGTCGGCGAACTGAAGGGCACCGCCCTGTTCGTCACCTCGACGACCGGGGACGGTGACCCACCGGACAACGGCACGTCCTTCTGGGACGCATTGAATTCCGAGGATGCACCCGACCTGTCAGGGGTGGACTACGCGGTGCTGGCACTCGGCGACTCCAACTACGACGACTTCTGCGGGCACGGACGCAAACTCGATACACGGATCGGTGAACTGGGAGGTCGGCGACTGCTCGAGCGTGTCGACTGCGAACCCGACTTCGAGGAGACGGCGGGCGGTTGGCTGACCGAGGTCATCCGCGCGATCAGCATGTCGAACCGGGCACCCACCTCCGGGATGACCGACGACCGCGTGACCGTGGTCAGCGAGCCGGCCGACTCCGCAGCGGCACCGTCGGTGCGTTCCGCGCCGGCCTACTCGCGAAAGAAGCCGCTGCTCACCTCGCTCGTGCGGAACGTCAAGCTCAACGCCGAGGGGTCCGGAAAAGACGTGCGCAACTTCGGGTTCCGACTCCCCGCGGACACCCTGTCCTATCAGGCCGGTGACGCACTGGGCGTGTGGCCGCGCAACGATCCGGCACTCGTGGTGGAGTTCCTCGAGCGCACCGGCCTCGACGCCGACGCGTCGGTGACCGTGGCGGGTGAGGACCTACCGCTGCACGCAGCCCTGGGCGAGCGGATCGAGTTCGCCCGCGTGACACCCGATCTCGTCCGCTTCGTCGCCGACCGTTCCGACTCCGCCGACCTCAAGACCCTCATCGCCGCCGGGAACAAGCAGCAGTTCAACGAGTGGGCATGGGGACGACAGTCGGTGGACGTCCTGGCCGATCATCCCGTCTCCGCCGACGTCGAGGAATGGATGCACGTCCTCAAGCCGATGGTGCCGCGGTCGTATTCGATCTCGTCGAGCCCGCTGGAGAGCCCCGACGAAGTGCAGCTGACGGTGTCGGCGGTGCGCTACAACCGGTTCGGGACGCCGCGAGGTGGTGTCTGTTCGACCTTCCTCGCCGACCGTGCCGACGACGAGGTCGGCGTCTTCGTCACCTCCACCACCCACTTCCGGCCACCGGCCGATCCCGACACACCGATGATCATGATCGGCCCCGGCACCGGCATCGCCCCGTTCCGCGGGTTCCTGCGCGAACGGGAGGCGCTGGGACACAACGGGAAGAACTGGTTGTTCTTCGGCGAGCAGTACTCGGCCACCGACTTCTACTATCGCGATGAGCTGACGACCATGCTCGGCGACGGACTGCTGACCCGCCTCGACGTCGCGTTCTCCCGCGACCAGGACCGCAAGATCTACGTCCAGGACCGCATGCGCGAACACGGCGAAGAGCTCTACCAGTGGTTGCACGACGGCGCGCACGTGTACGTCTGCGGGGACGCGACGCGGATGGCCAGGGACGTCGACGCCGCACTGAAAGGCATTGTCGCGCAGTATGGTCGGCGCTCCCCCGCGAGTGCCGAGTCGTACGTCAAGGCACTCGCGGCCGACAAGCGGTACGTGCGGGACGTGTACTGACGGCCGTCCCACCGCTCGCTGCACCCCACATTCTCCCTGAGGAGCGATAGCGACGAGCCCCCGCTCCCTGAGGAGGCCCGGAGCCTGCGGAGGGCCGTCACGAAGGGTCGACACCCCCGCCTCCTGAGGAGGCCCGGAGCCTGCGAAGGGCCGTCACGAAGGGTCGACACCCCCCGCTCCCTGAGGAGGCCCGGAGCCTGCGAAGGGCCGTCACGAAGGGTCGACACCCCCCCGCTCCCTGAGGAGGCCCGGAGCCTGCGGAGGGCCGTCACGAAGGGTCGACACCCCGCACAGACGACCCCAGGCCCCCTCCCGACCTGTGCACAAGTCTGAACTGCGGGGCTTCCTATACACAAGACCTGATCACGTAGGCCGTTGACGCGCATCGGTCCGAGGATGGGCGGATGGCATGGGTCTACCTACTCGAATGCGCTGACCGCTTGTACTACGTCGGGAGCACGCGCGATCTCGAGAAACGAATGGAACAGCACAGTTCCGCGCAGATCGGGTTCACGTCCCGACGACGCCCGGTGAAGCTCATGTGGGCAGCAGAGCTCGAATTGCAGGACGCATACGCCGTCGAGCGTCGCATACACGGATGGTCACTTGCGAAGAAACGTGCTCTGATCAACGGCGACGTCGAACTCCTTCGTCAGCTCTCGAGTCGCGCCCGCGGGAGCATCACGGTGAGCAGTCGCCAAGACCCTTCGTGACGCTCGCAAGCTCGCTCCTCAGGGATCGGAACAAGGGCGCAGCCTCGCTCGTCAGGGATCGGAACAGGGCGCAAGCTCGCTCCTCAGGGATCGGAACAGGCGCGAGCTCGCCCCACAGGACGATACTGACGCTCGCGCGCGCTCCGCGCCCTCGACGCTCCCTAGGGCCAGATCACGATCTCGCCGTCCCGGTCCTCGACCCGGTAGACACCGACCGAACCGACGTCGTCCGACGTGCACCGACCGTCGGCGAGGCCGAAGGCGTACTGGTGCAATGGACAGACGACCTTGCCGAGGTCGAATTGCCCGTCGGCGAGCGGCCCCCCGCGGTGAGGGCAGACGGCGTCGGTGGCTCGCAGCGTCCCGTCGGTCAACCGGAACACCGCGATCTGTTTGTCCTGCACCGCATATGCTCGACTCTCACCGAGCTGCAGATCCTCCATGGGGCCCACGACGACCCCGGCGCCCACCGACACGCTGGTCATCGAACCGGCACCTGGGGCAGCGGCAGCAACGGCAGCGCCGACGTGAACTGCGCGGGCGATTTCGGCTCGGCGCGATCGAGCCACGGATCGACATAGGCCTCGACCGCGGCGTCGATCCCCTCCTGCAGACCGGCGACGAGTCCGTCACGATCGTCGACGATGATCGCGCGGAGTTCCTCGATGCCGATGCGGGGGACGAACGCGTACGTCCGCTCCAGCCACTTGCCCTGCTCTCGGTAGTACTGGATGAAGATCCCGCACAACCGGATCACCTCATCAGCCGAGTCGACCGTCGCCAGGAGGTCACCCTTGCGGATGTGGGCGCCGGCGGCGCCACCGACGTAGATCTCCCACTTGCCGTCTCCGATCGCGACGACGCCGAAGTCCTTGCACAGCGCCTCGGCACAATTGCGCGGACATCCGGTCACCGCGAGTTTGAGCTTCGCCGGCGACTCCAGGCCCTGATAGCGCGTCTCGATGTCGATGCCGAGTTGCGTCGAATCGCCGAGCCCGAAACGGCAGTAGTCGGTACCCACACAGGTTTTCACGGTCCGGAAACTCTTGCCGTAGGCGTACCCCGACGGCATGCCGAGATCCTCCCAGACCTTGGGCAGGTCTTCCTTCTTCACACCGAGGAGGTCCAGTCGCTGCCCACCGGTCGCCTTGATCATCGGGATCGAGTACTTCTCGGCGACGTCGGCGATCTTGCGCAACTGATCGGGTGAGGTCACCCCGCCCTTCATCTGCGGCACCACCGAGAACGTGCCGTCGCGCTGGATGTTGGCGTGCACTCGGTCATTGACGAACAGGGCGCCGGGTTCACGCTTCCAGTCCGAACCCCAGATGATCCGCAACAGCGACGCGAGCGGCATCTTGGCCGTGGCGTCTTCGCCGCCGGGTGCGAGTTTGTCGAACACCTCACTGACCGACCGCAGGTTCTGCCGTCGGATGGCATCGATGAGTTCGGGTTTCGTCAACGGGATCGCCGGGACGTACCAGTCCGCGGACGCGTCGGCGGTGAGGGCGTCGCCCGCGGCCAGTTCGACGATGTCGGCGACGAGGCCCTTGCACGACCCACAACCCTTGCCGGCGCGGGTCTTCGCGCACACGTCGCCCACGCTCGTGCATCCCGAGGCCACACAGGCCACGATGTCACCCTTGGTGACGCCGTTGCAGTTGCACACCTGCACATCGTCGGAGAGCTCGGCCGCGCCGGTCTCGGCGCTCGGTGTCCCCATGTCGAACAGCATGGAGATGCGTTCGTCCGGAAGCGGAACCTTCTCGTCGAAGGCCTGGGTGAGGAAGTTGGCCTTCGAGATGTCACCCAGCAGCATGGCGCCGATCAGCTTGTTGTCGCGGACCACCACGCTCTTGTAGACACCGTTGCGCGGTTCGTAGAACTGGACGAACTCGTCGTCCTCGCGTTCGGGACCCTTGACACCCATCGCGGCGACGTCGACGCCGGCGACCTTCAGCTTCGTTGTCAACCGCGAACCATGGTACTCAGCACGAGGATTCGCCCCGGTCAACACGTCGGCGAGGACCACGGCCTGCTCCCAGAGCGGCGCCACGAGTCCGTACAGCTCACTGCGATGTTGCGCGCATTCGCCGACCGAATAGATGAATGCCTCGTCCTCGCATCGCATCTGGTCGTCGACCACGATACCGCGCTCGACGACCAACCCGGCACTGCGCGCGATCTCGACGTTCGGCCGGATGCCGGCGGTCACCACGATCATGTCCGCCGGCAACGACTCTCCGTCGGTGAACCCGACACCGGCCACCGTGCCGTCGTCGTTGCGCAGTACCGACGTCGTCCGCTTCCCGGTGTGCACGCCCACGCCGAGGGATTCGATCTTGTTGCGCAGCACCTTTCCACCACGCTCGTCGAGCTGCTGGTTCATGAGGTGCCCGGGTGAGTGGACCACGTCGACGGCCACCCCCTGCGTCTGCAGCCCGTACGCGGCCTCCAGTCCGAGCAGGCCACCGCCGATCACCACCGCACGCATGTGGTCACGCGACACCGCCATCTGCAGCATGCCGTTCGTGTCCTCGATGGTGCGGAACCCGAACACCCCCCGCGCCAGTTTGCCGTCGGGCTCCCGCAATCCATCCATGTTCGGGAAGAACGTATGGGATCCGGTCGCGATGATCAGCACGTCGAATTCGATGACCCGGCCGCTGGCACAGGTCACGGTCTTCGCGAACCGGTCGATCGTTTCGGCGCGGTCGCCCGAGTAGAGCGTGACGTCGTTCTCCCGATACCAGGCCATCGGATTGAGCATGAGGTCGTCGTCGTCGACCGCGGTCTCACCGGACAGCACGTGGCTGAGCATGATCCGGTTGTAGTTGCCGTACGGCTCGTCGCCGATCATGGTGATGGTGAACTGGTCCCGGCCTCCCCGGGAGATGATCTCCTCCACGGTGCGCGCGCCGGCCATGCCGTTGCCGACGACGACCAGGCGCCGCTTCGCCGTCGTGGTGTCGTCCGGCATCAGAAGAGAACCATTCCGAAGTCGACGACGACCTCGCCGCTCGCCCCGTCCGGCGCGGCCAGCACGAGTTCGAGCGTGGAATCGGGGTCGACGTCCTCGACGACCCGCAGTGGCACGTTCACCGACGATCGCGCGCCCATCGGGAACATCCGCATGGGTGCCCCGTCGCGCATCAAGGTGACGCAGATCAGTTCGTCGGAGCTGTTGCCGCCTCGAAAGTACAGAGGCTGAGCAGTCATTCCCGACGGAACGACGAAGGTCAGCGACGCGTCGATCGGTCCCGGCTTGGACAGCCCCGTCCCGGAGAACGCATGGACACCCTGCAGGAAGTGTGGAGTGCTCGACATTCCGCCACTATCCGCGAGGCGCATGAAATGCGACTTGCCTCGGTGTTACGGCGGCGTTGTCTGGTTCTCACCGAGCCCGCTCGACGAGGAGAGCGGACGACCCCGCACCCTGACCCGAGGCGAGCGCTCGGAGCTGGACCTCAGGTCCGACGCCACCCCGCTGCGCCCACCATCTCGGCGACCTGGGTGAACTTCACCCGGGGACGGCCCTGTTCGAGGCCACGGCGCCGTTCGTGACGGTCGATGGCACGCATCCCGCGATAGCCGATCACCGTCCGGACGCGCTTGCGCACCAAGGACCCGAACGCGCCGGGTGCACACTCGGTACGTCGGATACGTCCCGCCGCGGCGTCGGCGATGAAGTCCTCGACGGTCTGCGTCGCGCACATCTTGTTGGCGCCGATCCCACCGCTGGGTCCGCGCTTGGCCCAGCCGAGCACGTAGGCGCCCGGGATGATCGCGCCCGTCTCGTCGACGAGCCGCCCGTCGACGTTGCTGAAGACGCCGCGAGCGTCGTCGAAAGTGAGACCGGGGATCGGGGTGGAGCGGTAGCCGATCGAACGGACCACGAGATCGGTGGCGATGTGGTGGCGCCCTTCGCCGGTACGCACCGTGACGGACTCGACCTGCGAATCCCCGGTGATCTCTTCGGGCCTGCTGTGGAACAAGAACACGATCCGGCGACGATTGGGATCGGCTGGTGCACGGAACCTCGAGAGCTCGGCACTCGAGGCGCCGTCGACGTCGTCGATCACCTCGACCTCGACACCCGGGATCTCCGACAGTGCACGGTATTCGGCCGCGGTGTAGGCCGCGGACGCCTGATCCCGACGACCCAGCAGTACCACTTCGTGTACGTTCTGCTCGGCGAGCAGGTCCAGCGCGCGGTCGGCGATGTCGGTGGTGGCCAACAGTTCCGGCGGAGACACCAGGATTCGCGCGACGTCGAGAGCGACATTGCCCGTACCGACGACCACGGCACGTCCCATCGCGGGGTCTTCGGCCGTTCCGCGGCGCAGCGGCGGCCCCGCATCGACGCCGGGCACTCCGTTGTACCAGGCCACCAGATCGGTGGCCGATGTCGAACCCGGCAGGTCTTCGCCCGGAATACCCAGTCGCCGTGACTCACTCGCGCCGACCGCGTAGAACACGGCGTCGAAGTGCTCGGCGAGCTCGGCCGGCGTGATCTCATCCGGGCCGTCGCCGACGGTCACATTGGTGAGCATCGTGACGCGAGGGTCGCGGTAGAGCAGGTCGAATCCGCGGAGCACTCCCTTGGTGCCCGGATGGTCCGGGGCGACGCCGGCACGCACGAGCCCGCCCGGGGTCGGGAGTTTGTCGATCACGGTGACCCGCGCCTCGGTGCGGTCGAGCAGGGTGCGCAGCGCGTAGCCGCCGGAGGGACCGGTGCCGACCAGCGCGACGCGAAGTCCCGCATCGAGTTTCGGCACATCCGGATAGGTGACGGAGGACTCGGAGTCTTCGCCGATGGGCGCCCAGCCCGAACGGACATCCGGGTTGTTCTTGTAGAAGTCCGCGTTGATGTCGATGAAGACCTTGTCGCGGGTGCCGAGTTTGTCCGCCGGGTAGATGGCGTCGACGGGACACGCATCGGCGCAGGCGCCGCAGTCGATGCAGGCCTCCGGGTCGATGTGCAGGATGTCGGAGCTGCCGAAGCCGCGCTCCTCCGGTGTCGGATGGATGCAGTTGACCGGACACACCGACACGCATGCCGCGTCACTGCAACACGATTGGGTGATGACGAACATCAGAGCATGTGCGCTTTCCGGTAGTACCGCATGGCGGGCTTGGTGAGCAGTCCGACCTCGTCGAGGAACTCCATGAGGTGGGCGCAGCTGCTGCGGATCATCGAATGGAAGTGTGAGTTGCTCCGCATCTCGCGGACTGCACGGTCGGCGTCGAGCCCGGCGTCCTCGAATGCCTTGCGCTGCACCAGGCTCGTGACGATGTAGTAGGCCCCGACCGAGACGGCGAATGCGCTGAACTGGCGGCGGGCCCAGCTCACGCCCTGCAGCGAATCGCGAACCTCCTCGCGAGCGAACTTCATGTGGCGCGACTCTTCGAGGACGTGGATCTCGTTGACGGTGCGGATGAAGTCCAGCACCCGGTCGTCACGCATGCAGCCGCGCTGGAACACGTCCAGGACCTCTTCGGCCACCAGGATTCCGGCGTAGGCGACCTCGTTCTTCGCGGTCTGCATGAAGATCTTGCCGAGTCGCGAGACCTTCTTCGACGGCCGGTAGGAGGTGCCGACCATCTTCTCCGACGCCTTGGCGAACATCAGCGAGTGACGGCATTCGTCAGCGACCTCGGTGAGGGCGAACTGGAACTCCGAGCCGTGGTAGTCCCCGAGGTACTGGTCGCGGATCACCATCTCCTGGAGGATCATCTCGAACCAGATGCCGATGTTCATGATCGAGGCGAACTCGTGGCGCGTCACCGAGATGCGCTGTTCCTCGGTGAGCTCGTCCCAGTACTCGGTGCCGTACAGCGACGACCATTCCGGGCTGCAGCCGTACTTGGTCGGGTCCATCGGCCTGGACCAGTCGATCTCGGTCATCGCGTTACGTGAGAGCCGGGCAGCTGACGCCAGCAGTCGTGCGGACACCTCTTCGGTGCCCTCGTCACGCAGGCTGATGACATTCTCTGTGCGTTCCATCGCGGCGGTCATGGAGAACTCGCTTCCGGTCGTCGTCGATCGTGACAATGATCGATGTAATGACAATGCGTGTTGTCAAGATAGCACCGCTGTGTGACCGAGTAAACGAATCGGCGAATATACTCACCGGTAAGTTCGGCTCACAGGCCGATCGTCGCAGGTCATCGCGTCGGAGTTGTTCCGTTCATCGACTAGGAGTTCGCATGCCTTCCATCTTCATCACCGGCGGCGCCGCCGGGATCGGTCTCGCCACCGCGGAGCGTTTCGGCCGCGAGGGGTGGACAGTCGGCGTCTACGACGTCGACGCCGATGCGCTGGCGAAGGTGAAGGCAGATCATCCCGACTTCATCACCGGCACC
This sequence comes from Gordonia sp. KTR9, assembly GCF_000143885.2. Classification (NCBI taxonomy): domain Bacteria; kingdom Bacillati; phylum Actinomycetota; class Actinomycetes; order Mycobacteriales; family Gordoniaceae; genus Gordonia; species Gordonia sp. KTR9. Next base: position 1,478,138 of record NC_018581.1, on the reverse strand, counting down.
ATCGACGTCCGCGAGCCGGAGCAGTGGGCCGACGCCCTCGCGGAGTTCACCTCGCACACCGGCGGCACGCTCGACGTGCTCGACAACAACGCCGGCATCCTGCACGAGGGCCAGATCGACCACATCTCGCCGGATCAGATCAAGCGGCAGATCGACATCGATGCCCTCGGCGTCGCGCTCGGCGCCCAGGCCGCGTACCCCTACCTGAAGAAGACGCCGGGCGCGCACCTGGTGAACATCGGCTCGGCGTCGGCCATCTACGGCCAGCCCGGTATCGCGGTCTACTCGGCGACCAAGTTCTTCGTCGCCGGCCTCACCGAAGCGCTCGAGCTGGAGTGGGAGCATGACGACATCCGGGTGGTCAGCATCTGGCCGCTCTGGGCCAAGACCGCACTCGCGACCGGCGGCGCGAAGTCGACCAAGACCCTCGGCATCCGCATCACCCCCGAGCAGGTCGCCGACAAGATCTGGGAGTCGGTCCACCCGACCCGCCAGGACAAGCTGCTGCACCGCACCAGCTACTCCGTCGGCGCGCAGACCCTCGTCCTCCAGAACGCCGCCAAGTTCATCCCGAACTTCCTGAACCGGACCGTGAACAAGTACATCGCCCAGTAGACCCGAACCCTCAAACCCACCCTTTTTCTGTAAATTCACCTCGCTTGGATTCGGTGGGTTTGCGGAAAAAGGGTGGGTTTGTCGGTAGGTGGGTCCGGACGGGGCGTTTGTGCGTCTGACTCGTATGGACCTACCCACCGACCCGCACGGCCTGATCCTGCGCAGCGAAACCGCCGGCACCCTCATCAGCGACGAACAGCTGCGGCGCATGGTCAGCACCAAGACCCTCGCCCGGCTCTGGCCGGGCGCGATGGCCGACTTCACCGTGGTCAGCGAACTTCACGCCATCGAGAGGCACCGTCTGACCGTCATCGCTGCGGCAAGGGCGGGACGACCCGGTCGGATCTTCAGTCACGTGTCCTCGGCTGCCATGCACAGGTTGCCGATGCTGTGGCCCGACCTGTCGAAGGTTCATGTGACGTCGCCGAGAGTCGGGAAACGGGCCACGAACATCATCAGACATCAGGCCATCGTCGATCTGCCGGACATCGAGGTCGTCGACGGGGTCACGGTGACATCCATCGAGCGCACGGCGTGTGATGTCGCCCGCATGGGAACCAACCGGCAGGCCCTCGCGGTGCTCGATGCCGCGCTTCGACGCGACGCCGATCCCGACCGGATGAGACAGATCCTCGACTCGTGCCGAGGGTTCAAAGGGGTCGAGATGCTTCGCCGCGCGCTGGCGCACGCGAACGCATCGTCGGAAAGTGTCGGCGAGTCCCTCAGTCGTGCAGTCATGCTCGAGTTTCCCGACCTACCGGTACCGCGACAACTAGTGAAGATCGTCGACGACCACGGCAGGTTCATCGCTCGCGTCGACTTCTTGCTGGCGAACAGGGTGATCGGCGAGTTCGACGGCATGGTCAAGTACAGCGGCGGCCTGGGCACCGAGCCCGCCCGGCAGACGGTGGTCAAGGAGAAGGCGCGTGAGGACAAGCTGCGCGCGCAGGGGTACATCGTCGTGCGGTGGACATGGCCGGACCTCGCCGACAAGGCGCGCTTCTACGCGCAGATCAAGAAGGCGCTTCGATTCGGCGGCATCGAGTGACCGGCAAACCCACCCCTTTTCCGCAAATCCACCGCTCTCTGACCGGGTGGGTTCACGGAAAAGGGGTGGGTTTGCGGGGCGGTCAGCGGCGTGCGGTCGGGAGCCGCAAGGCGAACCGCAGACTCACCAGCCGCAGTCCGGTCGCGAGAACCGATCCGACGACGAGCCAGATCCAGTGCGGCGCGGACGTATAGGTGGCGCCGACCGCGACGATGGCGGCACCGAGCACCGCGGGCACGGCGTAGAGGTCGAACGGTTGGAGGAGGAGCGGGACCTCGTTGGCTATCACGTCGCGGAGCACGCCACCGCCGACCGCGGTGAGCAGACCGACGGTCGTCGCGGCAAAGGCGCTCGCCCCGACGTCGAGGGCGATGCTCGCGCCGGTCGCGGCGAAGAGCCCCATCCCGAACGCGTCGAGCACCAGGATCGACCGGTGCAGCGCGGTAAATGCGGGATGGAAGAAGAAGACGACGAGGCCGGCGACGGTCGCGGTGACGATGGGACCCCATCCGTTGATCGACGCGGGCGGGGTGATGCCGAGCAGCACGTCGCGCAAGACGCCACCGCCGACACCGGTGAGCACGCCGACGGTGACGATCCCCCACATGTCGAAGTCCTTGCGGACCCCGAGCATGGCACCCGACGCCGCGAATACCGCGATACCCGCGAAGTTGAGCACGTCGAGCAGCACGGATCACCTCAGGATCAGGGACGGGGAAGACCGCCGGCACACGAATGACCGCCCCCGGTCGGACCGGAGGCGGTCATCGGTACGTCAATGCGGTGCCGGAACGGCGACCGGACGAGGCTAGCGACGATCCAGATCGATGAGACCGGCGCGGGCCGCCTTGACCAGACGACGCGGAATCCGCACGGGGACGCCGTTCACCTTCTCTTCTTGCAGTGCGGGGTTTTCCGCCTTCCACTGCGAACGACGGCTACGGGTGTTCGCCCGCGACATCCGGCGCTTCGGTACAGCCATGGTTGAGCCCTTCTCCTACTGTGGTCTGCGTGGCCGATGGTGACGCCATGCATCACTGGGTCGGCCCCATCAGTGCACCCATCGACCCGACGCGGCCGTGGCACACAACCCGACCAGACTACCTGGCGGGGACGTCCAGCTCCAAAATGGCCGATCCGGCGACATCCGTGAGCGCACTTCTCAGAGGTAGCTCCACGGCGACTGCAGGTCGGTCAGCGCGATCGCCAGCCAGTACGCGACCCAGACGACGATGATGAACGCACCGATGATGATCGCGGTCAGCGCAACACCGTCCCCGGTCTGCCTGCCGCCCGACGCTGCTATCTGTTTGCGTGCGACGATCCCGAGCACCAGCCCGATGAGGCCGCCGATCCCACTGCACAGGAGACCCAGCAGCGAGGCGACGAGCGCTCCCACGGCCAGTGTGTTGGTCGACGAGCCGCCGGCGTCGTCGCCGGTGGTCTCGGCGGAGCGGGGTTCAGCGGATTCCGATCCAGGAGGGCGGCCCTCGCCGGGCGGCGTGAACTGCTGGCCTTGCCGGCCCGGGACCGGACCCTGAGGGGGTCGACCGTATCCCTGCGGTGGGCCGTACCCCGGTTGGCCGGAGCCCGGTTGCCCATGGCCCTGCGGTTGCCCGTAACCCTGCGCTTGCCCGTGACCCTGACGTTGCCCGGGGCCCTGCGGTTGCTGACCGTATCCCTGCGGTTGACCGAACCCCTGCTGCGGACCGTGGCCCTGCCGGGGAGGTGGTGGCGGCGCCTGCCCGGGCGGCGGTCCCGCTGCCGGCGGCCGCGTCGAGATCACGCGCGTGGAGTCGTAACCCGACGGGGGCGGGCCACCGGGGCCGCGGCCACCACCCGACCCGGGAGCGCCTGTCCCCGGCGGCGGCGAAACCCGCTGCGCAGAGGGGGGATCCGAGGCAGGTCCGGTACGGATGACACGGGTGACGCCGTCGGCCGGACTGTGCGACTCGGGAATCTCCGTGTCGTCGGGTCCGGCCCCTGGTGTCGACGTCACCGGTACGGAGTCCGGCTCGGCATCGGGGACGGCCGACTTCTGGGTCGGTTCCCACGGCGACGGGTCGGTTGCCGAGGCGTCCGACGGCGGGGTGGGTGATGAGGCCGGATCCGTCGGATCGCCACCTCCGGTCGGAGTGGTCATCAGGTGCCTTTCACGAGCTGTGCGCGCAGCGGGGCGACGCAGGGTGGATGCGTGCACGCACACCCGGCCGTGCATTCTGCACAGCCTAGTGAAAAGGGCTCCGAACTGGGCCGAAGTCGATGATCATGGCGCTCGATCGGCCCGATATTCGTTCAGTAGTAGTAGACGGAGTCCGTCGAATTGCCGGCCGCGATGATGACTATGAAGATGACCACCCACACGATCGCGCCCACGATGGCCAGCGCGCCGGTGATGATCCCGGCGAGCGCCATTCCCGATCCCGTCTGCGTATCACCGGTTTGTTCGACCTCGCGTCGGGCCATGAAGCCGAGGACCACCGCGGCGATGCCGACCGGGAACGAGATCAGGAAGCACGCGGCGAGCATGACCAGACCGACGATTCCCGAGATCAACGCCCCGATCGCCTTGCCGTTGGTGCTCTTCTGCGGCGCCGGGTATCCGTAACCGCCGCCGTAGGGTGCGGCTCCGTACGGATTCTGCGACCCGTAGGCGCTGCCGTAGGCAGGAGCCTGGCCGGCCTGGTACGGATCGTTGTACTGGCCGTAGGACCCGCCCGGGGGTTGCGCATAGGGATCCTGGCTCGGCGTCCCGTATCCCTGGTTGCCGGACGGCGATCCGTAGGGACTCTGGCCGTACTGGTCCTGGCCATAGGCACTCTGGCCGGAAGGACTCTGCCCGTACGGATTCTGACCGTAGGGATTCTGGCCGTAGGGGTCCGACGACGGGCCCGGCTGGTAGGTCTGGCCGTATTCGGTCGGCGCGTACTCCGGGGCGGCGCCCTGGCCCTGGTCACCCTTGCTGAGGTTGGGACCCGAGTTACCCGAAGGGCCCGAGCTCGGCACCGTCCCCCAGTCGTCCTGGCCCTGGCCTGAGCCCTGTCCCGGTGGATAACTCACGCACAACCCCCATGTAGATCCGACACGATGTGTTCACCAGCCTAACGACTAGACTCGACCGGTGTCTGGCGTCATCTCCGGCTTCACGGTGATCTTCATTGTAGTCGGGGTGGGTTACGTCCTCGGGCGCACGCGAGTCATCGGCGACCATGCCCACGAAGTCCTGTCCCGGCTGGTGTTCTTCGTCTTCACCCCGGCACTCCTGTTCCATTCGATGGTCACCTCCGACCTGTCGGTCATCTTCTCGGCGACGCTCGTGATCGCCGGTGGCAGCGCATTCCTCATGGGTGCCGTCTACGTGGTGATCGCCAGGCTCTGGCTCCGGCGCGCGGTCCCCGAACTCGTGATCGGCGGACTGTCGGCGTCGTACGTGAACAGCGTGAATCTCGGACTGCCGATCGCGATCTTCGTCCTCGACGACGCGTCGTTCATCGCTCCGCTGCTGCTGTTCCAGATCCTGATCTACTCACCGGTGGCACTGCTCGCGCTCGATCTCACCGCGCTCGACCGTGATTCGGGACGCTCACTGCTGAGGGACTCCCTCGTCGCCCCGATCACGAATCCGATCGTCGTCGGCGGACTCGCCGGTCTGGCGATCTCGCTGATCGGCTGGACGCCTCCGGCCGCGGTCATGTCTCCACTGAAGATGCTGGGTGATGCCTCGGTGCCGGCGGCCCTGCTCGCGTTCGGCTTGTCCCTGACCGGTGTGGCGGTGTTCAAGAAGGGACAGAGCCCGCGCCGCGACATCGCACTGGCGAGCATCCTGAAGATGGTCGCCATGCCGATCACCGTGTACGCCGTCGCCCGTTGGGGCTTCGGACAGACGGGCGAAGCGCTGTTCGCGCAGGTGGTCATCGCGGCGTTGCCCACCGCACAGAATGTCCTGGTGTACGCCACCCGTTATCGGCGCGGCCAGATCCTCGCCCGGGACACGGCATTGATCACGACGCTCGCGTCGATACCGACCATCATGGTCATCGCCCTCGTGCTGGCCTGAACGGTCAGACGTCCGGCTCGTCTCGGGACACGTGTTTGACGTCGACGCCACCCATCAGCGCCAGTCCCGTCACCCGCACGACCGGTGCGCCGGGCCGAGATGCCTTCTGCGACCTGCCGCTGAAACCGCCCATGATGCCCAGTCCGCCGATCTCGACGGTCACCCCGTCGGGCACCTTGATCTCGACGCCGCCCATGATCGCCATGCACTGGAGAGTCAGCACCGGCGCGATGAACTCCACCTCTCGCAGATCGAGTTCGACCCCGCCCATGATGGCGGTGGCGGTGAGCTGATCAGCGACCACCGCGGTCCCCGACAACTCGCTGCCGGACATGATCGCCAATCGGTGGCGAACGGCCACATCCCCGCTCCCGCCCGTGACGCGCGGCCCCGGGGACAGGCTGGCCGCGGGCATCGCGACGCCGAGCTGAGCCACCGGGAGGTCGTCGGTGAGGAGATCGAGGTCACCGAAAGTCTTGGCGAGCACCGCTTTTCCGGCACGCTCCTCATATTCGGTCGGAGAGAGGCTGCCGTGCGCCATGGCGGCGGAGAGAATCTCGTGGACCAGTTCGCGGTCCGCGTCCGCGGCACGGAGCCGGGCTCGACGGTCGTCGGGAGTCGATGGTTCACCGGGTTGGGTCACGTCTGCAGACCCTAGTTGGCCGAGTCCGGCTGAACCACCCTGATCTTTTCCCCCGGAGTCGACCCCGAGAGACGCTCATCTGCGATCTCGTTTCGACGACCCTCTGCGCAACTGCCCGACGAAAGATCCCGCCGAGCGGCATAATTCATCGCGTCCGGGCGGGACAGACAGCCGACCGGCGTACATCGGAGGCGAAGATGAACCAGCCCTACGATCCGGGCCAGCCCGGCGCCGGCCGGCCGGGACCGGAACCCTCGGGATACCAGCCGCCGTACGGCCAGCCGAATCCCCCGCAGTCGCCATTCCCGGACAGCGGGTACGCACCGTCGGGAGGCTTCGGACAACCCGGGTCATACGGCGGCTATCCACCGCCTCCTCCCCCGCGCAAGGACCGCGCCGGGATGCGACGGTGGGGCAAGATCCTGACCATGGTCGGCGTCCTGATCCTGGTCCTGTCGGTCGCGGTCGGAGTGGTCCTCGCAGTCGCCGGCATCGGCACTGTGGTCGACCAGGCGGACAAGGCGTTCGAGGTGAATCCGACCGCCGAGCAGTACTACGAAGCGGGCGACGAGTTCCAGTTGTTCAGTACCAGCGCCTCGAACGGCGTGCCGGGCTGTGAGATCACCGGCCCCGCCGCGCTGGCACCGGGAACGAACACGACGACCGAGTTCACCTTCGACGGTTCCGGAGTCGAGTCGTTCGACTCCTTCGAGGTCGTCGAATCCGGGACCTACTCGTTCCGATGCGATTCGCCCGCCGTCGTCGCATCGCTCGACGCGTCCGGCATCTTCAGCGGCGTCGGAGGTGTGCTGCTCGCGGTCCTCGGCGGCGGATTCGGCGGTCTGCTCGCGCTGGTGGGCATCGTGCTCTGGATCATCGCCGGCCGGAAACCGAAGACGGTCTTACGGCCTCGACCCCGCGACCTCTCCGCTGAGCCGAGATCAGCCGCGGCGACGCCCCTTTCGGGCCCGAAGATAGTCGCCGACCACGGCGGCACCGAGACCGTCGACGTCCGGTGCCACGACGCGCCCGCCGATGCGGCGGGCGATCTGGTCCATGAAGTGCGCCAGCCCGGGATCCTCGCCGAGCCGGAAGAACGTGACCTGTGCGCCGATTCGCGCGACATGATCGAGTTCGCGGACCGTGAGCGCGATGGTCTGCGGGTGCGGTGGATAGAAGAAGAACGGCTCTCCGCTGGGATCGAGATGCGCGGTGGGCTCTCCGTCGGTGACCACCAGGACCACCGGCTGAGCATTCGGGAACCGTCGGAGGTGCCGCTGCGCGAGCAGCAACGCGTGGTGCAGGTTGGTGCCCTGTTCCATGCGCGGCTGCAGACCCGTCAGCTCCGCGATGTCGATCGAACGCGCATACCTACCGAAGGCGATGAGGTGCAGTTCGTCGCTGCGGAAACGGGTGGAGATCAGGTGATTCAGGGCGATCGCGGTGCGCTTCATCGGCGTCCACCGCCCCTCCATCTCCATCGAGAACGAGGTGTCGACGAGAAGCACGACCGCCGCCTGTGTACGGCTCTCGGTCTCCGAGACCTCGACGTCGCGGACATCGATGCGCACACCCGACCGCGCCATCTCCGAGGTCGCCAGAGACGGCTCGGTGGTCTCGGAGACGGTGCGCAGCACCGCATTCGAGACCGTTCGAGTGACATCCCAGGGATCGGTGTCGCCGAACTCCCACTCACGCGAGGCGCCGGTCGGTTCGCCCAGTAGTCCGGTCTGGCGGGTCTGGCGGTCGCCTCGACGCCCCGACAGCTGTTCGGCGATGTCCCGGAAGATCGACTGGCCGAGCTGGCGCATCGCCTTGGGACTCAGCCGCAGCTGACCATCGGCGGTGCGATCGAAGAATCCCTGTTCGGACAACGCCTTCTCGAGTTCGGCCAGCATCCGGGCGTCGACCGCCGCGTCGTCGCCGAGCTGCCTGGCGAGCGCATCGAGGTCGATGTCGTCCATCTGCGCGCCCGCGTACTGCTGTGACAACTGCTCGGAGAGTGCGTCGAGTTCGGAGATGTCGCGCAGCGCGGCGGCACCCTCACCGAGTCCCATCGGCTGATCGCCGGAGAACGACTGCGCGTCGTCCCAGTCGAGACCCGGTCGTGCCGCCCGAAGCTGCGAATCCATCTGTGCTAGTTGATTCATGAGGTCGGGCGAACCGAAAGCCTGCTGGGCCAGCTGGTCCAGTTCGGCCCGTTGCTCCGGAGTCAGCGAGTTGTAGAACTGCTGCGCCGCGGCCGCCCGCTGCGCGAGGGAGTCGATCAGCTCCTCGGTGTTACGGGGGTTCTCCGGGAAGAACTCGCCGTGTGCGTCCATGAACTCGTCGAACGCCTCGGTGGTGTCCTCGCCCCGATTGTGCGCCTCGAGGAGCTTGTTCAGGTCCTTGAGCATCTCCGAGATGCGTTGTCGGTCCTGCTCGTTCGCGCCCTCGAGGGCTTCCTTCATCCCCGCGAAGCGCTGATCCAGCAGCTCCCGCCCGAGCAGGTCCTTGATCTTGTCGTAGTCCTCGCGCGCCTGCGGACTGCGCCAGTTGTACTCCGACAGTTCCTCGACGGCCTGCGCGGTCGACGGCGGGAGACTCCCGATCTGCATCTCGGCGAACCGGGCGTCGTCGTCGAGGTCACGCGCCAGTTGCTTGCGCTCCTCGAGTACCGCGCGGTCGAGGAGTTCGCGGATCTCGGCGAACGTGCCGTCGAGATTGCGCTTCTTGAGCAGCTCCTGCCGGCGGCGGTTGATCTGCTCGCGCAACTTGTCGAGCCCCCGCATGTCCGGCGTGCCGCGGCGCAGCAGTTCCCGCAGCGCCCGCTGCGGCGACGCTCCGGCCATGACGTCCTCGCCGATCGTCTCCAGCGCCTCGCGCAGGTCGACCGGAGGCGCGAGCGGATCGGGGCCGCCGGCGTAACGCTGGTAGCGCGAACGATGGAAGCTCTTGCGCGCCATGTGTTCTCCTAAACTTGTCGCGAAACCCTTCGTGGCTCGGGGAGCGGGGACGGTTTTTGCGCTCCTCGCACCTCAGGGAGCGGGGATGGTTCCTGCGCTCCTGACGCAGGGGCACTCAGCCGTAGACCGTTTGACCGCTCTCGTCGGCTTCCTTGCCGATCCGGCGGGCGAGGAAGAGCCCTTCGAGCGCGAGTTCGACGGCACTGGCGCGCTCCCCTTCGGTGTCGGCCTCGAGGCGCTCGGCGATCTGGTCGAGGACGCCGGCGGTGGCGTCCGGCGACGGGATGGAACCCAGCAGATCGGCGGCGCGCACCCGGTCACCGGTGACCACCGGCTCACCGTTCTCGAGGGCATCGACGAGCGGAGCCATGTCGATGCCACCGAGGTGGGCACGCACCGCGTCGGCGATGGACTTGCGCATCAGGTGCTCGAGGATCTCCAGTTCACGCCCCTCCTCGCCGGACTCGAACTCGATCTTGCCGCGGAGCACCTCGATCACCGACTCGAGATCGACCACTCGGGCCACCGCCTGATCCTCGCCCGTCACCGTCGCCCGGTGGAGCGCCGCGGCCGCGACGGTCTCGGCACCGGCGATGGAGAAGCGGGCCGACACACCGGACCGCTGGTCGATGGACGGGTGATCGCGGGCGTAACGGGTGAAGCGCGCCAGGATCTCGGTGATGAACGTCGGCACGCTGGCGGTGAGATCCGCCTCCTGCTCGATGACCGACACCTCGTCGTCGAGCTCGAGTGGGTAATGGGTGCGGATCTCGGCGCCGAAGCGGTCCTTGAGCGGGGTGATGATCCGTCCGCGGTTGGTGTAGTCCTCCGGGTTGGCGCTCGCCATCACCAGGACGTCGAGCGGCAGTCGCAGGGTGTAACCGCGGACCTGGATGTCGCGCTCCTCCATCACGTTGAGCATGGACACCTGGATTCGCTCGGCGAGGTCGGGCAGCTCGTTGATGGCGACGATGCCGCGGTGCGAACGCGGGATGAGTCCGAAGTGGATGGTCTCCGGGTCGCCGAGGCTGCGGCCCTCGGCGACCTTCATCGGGTCGATGTCGCCGACGAGGTCGGCGACGGACGTGTCCGGCGTGGCCAGCTTCTCGCTGTAACGCTGCGAACGGTGCCGCCACTCGATCGGCAGATCGTCGAGGAGGTTGGCGGCCTTCCGGATCGACCCCGGGGTGATGGGTTCGTACGGGTGCTCACCGAGTTCGGAACCGGCGATGACCGGCGTCCACTCGTCGAGGAGCCCGACCAGGGTGCGCAGGATTCGCGTCTTGCCCTGACCGCGTTCCCCGAGCATGACGACGTCGTGGCCGGCGATCAGCGCCCGCTCGAGCTGCGGGATGACCGTGGCCTCGAAGCCCACGATGCCCGGCCACGGATCACGTCCCTCGCGGAGTGCGGACAGGAGGTTGTTGCGGATCTCGTCGCGCACACTGCGTTGGACATGACCGCTGGCACGCAGTTCACCCAAGGTGCGGGGTGACGGATGCCGGGTTTCGGTCGACTGGGAGCCATGTGTGGTGAAGTTGTCCTCTGGCACCTCATCGAGGCTACTCCGCGTTGCGGAGCGCGTGCGCGTCGTCACTGTCCGCCGCCGCCGGCGTCCAGGTCGGGTCGCGGCCGATGAATCCCATGAGGCGACTCACCGCGTCGGCGTCGGCGCCCACCTCGACCTTCGGACCGTACTGACCCGAGCTGCGGAGGATGTCGTCGATCGGCGCCATGCCCGCGAGCAGTTGCTCGGCGAATACGGGGTCGAGGTCGGGGGTCGCGCCCTGGGATCGGGCCAGATCCCAGGTGTGCATGTACACGTCGGCCGTGTAGAACCGGTCGATCGCATCGGCGAGACGGTGCTCCCCGGCCATGGGATGGCTGAAGGCGTCTTCGGCCGGCGGCCCGTCGAGCAGGGCCTGCACCCCCGCCGTGTGCGCCGACCACGCCGCGCCCGGGTCGTCGGCGACGGCCGGACCGGCCGGGAGTTCGACGCCACCGGCGGCGAGGAAGCCGGTGAACCAGTCGACGAGATGGGCGACGACATCGCGCGCCACCCACCCGTCGACCGGCGTCGGGGCGTTCCAGTCGGAGACGTCGGCGATCACGTCGGCGAAGCCTGCAGTGACTTCGCGATGCCGTGCGCCGGCACTCAGATCTGCGATGGTCATGTCCGACGGCTCAGACCGTGCCGTCGGACAGCATGCGGTCAAGGGCGGCGTAGCCCTCGTTGACGCCGACCTCCATGCCGGAGGCGAGCCAACCGTCGCGCGCTTCGAAACTGTCGCACAGGGATTGGGCGTGGAGCCGCGTCGTGCCGTCGCCCAGGTCCTCGAACCAGAGGGTTTCCAGCGACACCGCGTCCGGCATGCCGAGGAAGGTGAACGTCTGCACGATCTTGTCCTCGCCCACGGTGTGGAAGCAGCCACGGAATCCGAACTCCTGCCCATCGTGGGTGGAGACATAGCTCCAGCTGCCACCGTCGCGGACGTCCCACTCGACGATCCGGCTGCTGATGGCGTCCGGCCCGATCCACCGGACGAAGAGCTCGGGGTCGGTGTGGGCTTTCATCAGTTGCGCGGGCGTCCCGCGGAAGTCCCGCGTGATACGGATGACGGGCACCTCCTTGTCGGCCTCGATGGCAGCCTCGGGATAGCGGGTCTGGGTTGCGGTCATGACGCCTTTCCTTCCTGGTGGAGTGGTTGTTCGGCCTCGGGTTCCGACGGATGCTGGGCCTCAGGGCCGTCGTTCATCTCGGCGAGCAGCGTGTCGAGGCGCTGGTAGCGCTCCTCCGCCCGCTTGCGATACCGCTCGATCCACTTGGTCATGAGGTCGAACACCTCTGCTTCCAGGTGGACCGGACGGGTTTGGGCCTCCCGGGTTCGGGTCACCAGACCGGCATCCTGGAGCACCTTCAGATGCTTCGAGACGGCCTGGATGCTGACGTCGTACGGTTCGGCGAGTTGACTGACCGTCGCATCCGAGACCGCAAGCCGCGCAACCATGTCGCGCCGCGTGGGGTCCGCGAGTGCGGCGAACACCTTGGACAACTCGTCTGCCATTCGAACTCCTCAACCGATTGGTTGAATACGATCGTGCGCCCTGCCGAGGCCGTTGTCAACCCCTTGGTTGAATACGCTGGTTCCGCAACTTGGCAGGGTGGAACGGCCCCACGACGACGACTCCCACCGTCGGCGGATGAGCCGAGGTGGGAGTCGGGTGGGAGTCCAGGAGTCGGGTGGGGGTCCGGGCGTCGCCGGGGCGGGGGTCAGGCCGGCCCGATGGGTGCCTCACCGCGCAGGGTGATCCGGTGCATCACACGGCGGGCGTCACCGTAGTCGCGGTTCGCGTAGTGCAGCGTGTTCCGGTTGTCCCACAGCACCAGGTCGCCGAGGCGCCAGCGGTGCCGGACGATGTGTTCGGGCTTGGTGAGATGCGCGTAGAGCAGATCCAGGATGCCGCGGCTCTCCGCGTCGGAGACACCGTCGATGTGCGAGGTGAATCCGGGATTGACGAACAACGACTTGCGGCCGGTCTCCGGGTGGATGCGCACCACCGGGTGGGTGACCGGCACCAGCTCGGTGACCTCTTCGCCGTCCCAGGTGTTGCCACGGCCGTTGCGTCGCTGCTTGAGGTAGTAACCGAACTCCCGGTTACCGTCGTGCACCGCACTGAGTCCGTCGATCATCCGGCGGACCGGCTCCGACAGCGACCGGTACGCGAGTTCGGCGTCCGCCCAGTTGGTGTCACCGCCGTTGCGCGGCAACACAACCGGACGCAGGATCGATCCCATCGGCGGGCGCGGCATGAACGTGACGTCGGTGTGCCAGACATCGGCGAATCCGTTGTCGGCGCTGTCGAGTGAGTAGACCTCACCGGGGACGTCGCCGCTGTTCCACACCGGATGCCCGAAGGTCAGGTCGCCCAGCCGGTTTCCGAATCGGATGTGCGCCTCGTCGTCGAGGTGCTGATCGCGGAGGACGATGACCTTGTAGTCGATCAGCGCCCGGCGCAGCGCGGCGATCTGGGCGTCGGATGCCGTGGCCACGTCGACGCCGCGGATCTCGGCACCGAAGTGCGGACCGAACTCGTCGACATCGAATTCGACTCCACCGGAGATGGTTCCGGTGTCCGGACGAAGTGCCGTGTCAGGACGGGGTGTGGAGCCGACGGATTGCGAGGTGGTTGTCATGAGGGTTGTTCTCCAGGTCGAAGCAGGCGGGGGCGGGAGCGGGGCGCGCCGGCGGCGAACCGTGATGCGATCCGTCCGCCCAGTTCATCGAGTGGAGAGTGCCCGTGGTCCCGCTGTCGCGCCTGGCGACGAGCCCGGCTTTCCCGCTGGTCGAGCCGGTGAGGCTCGCAGGCGCCGGGCCGAGCACGCGACGTAGGAGCGTGTCGAGGTCGACGAGCCGAGTCGAAGCCGCCATCGTGGCGGGAGACGCGGGAACGGAATACACCCCTACTGTCTAACCGTCCACCGGGGTCACCGGACAGGGTTGAGCCCACGCTGAGGAAAAGACCCGCTGCGTCATGCCACCGCGGCTTCCTTGACCGCGGCGCCGATCTCGGCACGCAGCGCCGCGTACTCCGGGGAGCCGCGTAGTTCGTCGGGTTCGACGCCGGTACGCGGCAAGGTCGAGGAGAGGTCCAGCGCGATCCGTCCCGGCCGTTTGGTGAGCACGATGATCCGACTGCCCAGGAACGCGGCCTCGTCGGCGCTGTGCGTGACGAAGACATTGGTGCGTCCACTGCCCGCACTCACCGCCCGCACATCCTCCTGCAACCGTTCCCGGGTCAGCGCGTCGAGCGCGGCGAACGGCTCGTCGAGCAGCAGCAGGGATGTCTCGGCGGCCAGCGCCCGGGCGATCGCCACGCGTTGCTGCTGCCCACCCGAGATCTCCCAGATGCGCCGATGGGCGGTGTCGTCCAACCCGACTCGTTCGAGGAGTTCGTTCCGGCGTGCCGCCCGTTCGGACCTGGGGACCTTCGCATATTTGAGTGCGAGATCGACGTTGCCGCCCACGGTCTTCCACGGGAACAGGCGCGGTTGCTGGAAGACCACACCGGAGGTCACCCCCGGCACCGGCGCACCGCCCGACACCTCCACGTCGCCCACCGTCGCGGGTTCGAAGCCGGCGATGAGTCGCAAGAGTGTGGACTTGCCACACCCGGATGCGCCCACCAGCACCAGGAACTCCCCCGGCGGGACGTCCAGGTCGACCGGACCGACCGCGGTCACCGTGCCCGCACCCGTCCCGTATCTCTGGGACACGTTGCGCAGCCGGATCGAGCCGCGTTGCCCCGCGGGTCGGACCTCGGTCGTCGCAGCGGCGCGGCCCGCGGCCGGCGGACTACTGCTGTTCGAGGACACCCGGCAATCCCTCTGTGTAGATGGCCTCGCGGAACGTCTCGATCGGCGGGGCGGCGGGAATCTGCTGCTGCTCGGCGAGGAACACCGCTGCGCTGTGCAGATTCTCGGATAGATTCCCCGGGTTGCCCTGTGTGCCGAGCCAGGTCGGACTGGTCAGCTCCGCGACGGTGAGGAAGGTGCCCTGCTTCAGCTGGTTGGCCGCATCCTCCGGCGTCGTACCCAGCTGTGCGGCGACGGCGTCGGCCGCGGCCTGCGGGTCGTCCTTGATCAGGGTGAGCGCCCGGGCCTGGACCTGGCGCCAGGTGTTCACGACCTCGGGATTCGCCGCGGCGAACTCACTGGAGACCACACCGAGGTCCAGCGTCGGCTTGCCGGCCGTGGCCAACTGTCGACTGGCGATGAGAGTCTTTCCGTCCTTGCGCAATTCGTCGAGCGTGGGCAGCCAGGTGTACACCGCGTCGACGTCTCCTCGCTGCCAGGCAGCCAGGGAGGCCTGCGGCTGCAGATCGATGAGGTCCACGTCTTTCGGGTTCACCCCGGCCTGGTCGAGCGCGGCGAGCAGGCTGTAGTGGGCGGTGGAGGCGAACGCCGTCGCCACCCGCTTGCCCTTGAGATCGGCGACGGTGTCGATGCCGGTTCCGTTGCGCGCGACGAGTGCCTCATTGTCACCGGCGACGTCGAGGACGAAGGCCACCTGGTACGGGATGTTCAGCGGCGCGGACAGTCCACGGGCCACCGGGCTGGAACCGATGGCGGCGAAGTCGACCTCCTTGGCGACGAACGCGGTGTTGATGTCGGCACCGGAGTCGAACTTGGTCCACTTGATGTTGAAGTCCGGCAGGGCTTCCTCGAGCCAGCCGTTGTTCTTGACGATCAGGTCGCCGCTCGGGAAGGACTGGTAGGCGAGCCGGATCGTCGGCTTGCTGTCGTCTTCGGAGTTGTCGACCGAGCAGCCGGCGAGTACCAGCGTCGCTGCGGCGATCACCCCGAGCACCGCACCGAACCGCGAGCGGCGCAACCGGCCCGAACCGGGCACCCCACGTGTGATTCTCATGTCTGTCAGACCTTTCCGCGCCACGGCACCACTCGGTGCTCGATTGTTCGAAGGAGCCCGTCGATGATCAGTCCGGACAGACCGATGGCGATGATGCCGACCAGGACGACGGGTGTGTTGTTGTAGTTGCTGGCGTCCTTGACCACGCCACCGATTCCGGGGATGCCGTTGAACAACTCGGCCGCGACCACCGAGGAATAGGCGATGCCGACCGAAAGCCGTACACCGGTGAAGGTCTCGGGCAGGGCCGACGGTACGACGACATCGCGGATCAACTCCGACCGCGACGCCCCGAGCGCGCGCGCCGCCTCGATGAGACCCACCGGCGCGGCACTGACGGCGGCGGTGGTCGCCACGGCCGCGGGCGGAAGCGCGGCGAGTGCCAGCAGGGTGATCTTGGGAGCCTCGTCGATGCCGAGCCAGATGACCAGCAGGAAGAAGTAGGCCAGCGGCGGCAGTGCGCGCAGGAACGTGAGCCACGGTTCGAGCAGGCGTCGAAGCCACCCCACGGTTCCCATCGCCAATCCGAGCAGTACGCCGAGGATCACGCCGATCGCGACACCCGCGAAGACACGGCGCAGCGTCATGTACAGGTGTTCCCACCAGTAGTAGTCGGCGTAACCACGGACTCCGTCGTGCGTCGTGGACATGTCGACGAAGGCCTGCCACACGGTGCCCAGGCGCGGCACGAAGGTCTCACTCCAGATCCCGCTGACGGCGACGAGCTGCCACGCCGCGGCGAACACCACCACCGAGAGCAGCGGGAGGCCCACCCGTGTCAGCAGTGATCGCACGCGAGACGAACCGCCGGGCGACGTGCGCTCCGCCCCACCACCCGCTTCTTCCGGGGTGATGTCCACAAACAAGGTCACCGTGCATGTCTAGACATCGCGATCCCCCGCGACCAGAGTTTTCTTCGTCGAGAGGAAAACTCGCGCCGGATGCATGCGAATCGGGCCACATGTGCATGTCGCGTGCTGTTTTCCGGTCGCGGACCTAAAGGTAGCGGCTTTCAGGTCGCTGCGTTCAGGGAGCCGGCGGGCGTAGGAACTGCGCGGCGACTTCGGCTACTCCCGACAGCGCGGACTCGACCCGAGCGTGAAGCGCCAGGCCCGTGGCGGTCCAGCCGGGTTCGTCGTCGAGATCGGCATCGTGCGGGCGAGCGTTCCACACGTCGTTCCAGTCGGTGAGCGCTCCCGCCAATTCGGGGTCGAGTCCCAGACGTGCCGGATCGGCCGGGTAGTTCTCGGTGAAGCTCTCCCAGAGCGGCCCTGCGCCCCACTCGGGGAACATACGGATGAGCCGGAGACCATCGGGGAGGACGACCGGCCGGGAACGTGCGGCACGTGAGGCGAGATACCGCAGTTGCATTTCGGTTCGCCTTGTCTGCTCGGCCCACGTTCGAGCGCGCCGCCGATAGTCGTATCCGGACAGCCACATCAGTCGTTCACAGTCAGCCGAAGCGTCGACCACAGCGAGCGACCACAGCTTGCCCCGATCGGTGAAGAAGTAGTCCGCGTCCGAGATCACCGTGGTCACATCGCATCCGGAATAGTCGAGTACCTCCGCGTGGTAGCCGGCCCCGTCGTATTCGAACCCGAAGATTCTCAACCGTGTCTCGCAACCTGCATCGTCGGTGCCCGGCTGCGCTGTCCCGCTGTTCGTCAATTTTCACACCCCCGATCGAACAGGATCTCACACACGCCCGGCCGAGCGTAGCGACACAGAGGCCGGACGCTCGGGTCGCCGAGTGCCCCGACTCACGAGGCATCCCGCCGGTTCCCAAGCCACGTTCGGTGAGTTTCACGAAAGTCGTCGAATGCCATCAGATCACCCATTCTGAGACAGAATGCGAAACGGGTGTGACGGAAGTTGACCACTGTCAACGGTTTATGCATAGTCGACGAAATCGACTGCGCAGTCGAATATTTCGCGATCCCCGGCTTGTGGAAACTCCTCGAAATCGAACGCATGTTCCTGTACCTTGGAGTCATGCCAGAGCTCACCACCCTCCTCGATCAGCTCATCGAGACCGCACCGCCCGCCGACGACCCCACGGGCACAGCAACATTCGACGCGTTGAACGTGCTCCGGTTGATACGCAACACCGTCGATCACCAGATCGTCACCCACACAGCACAACTCGACGAACTCGAAGTCGCACACAAGGCCGGTGGCACCACCCGGCAGCTCTTGATCGAGATGGGACACGCACCCGCCATCGCCTGCCGCATCATGCGCAGTGTCGACGGCCTACCCACGCTGCCCGCCCTGGCACGTCACGCCGCCGACGGACGCCTGTCGTCCGAAGTCGTCGACGCCATCGTCCGCGGAATGAACCACATCGACAAACGCTGCCCCGACGGACTTTCCGACAGCGACAAGAGTTCCTACGAGATCGAACTCCTCGGCCAAGCACTCTCCGGTGCGACACCGGCACAGGTGCTTGTGCACGCCCGTACGATCGCCAACACACTGGCCGAAGCAACCGACAGCGGCATCCCCGCCGCGGACGACGCATCCCTCAACACAGTCAACGTCCACACCACCGACGACGGCCGCGTCGACCTCCGCGCCGACCTGACCCAGACGGTCGGCGAGAAGTTCCTGGCGATGATCGACGAACGCTCCTGCCCACGCCCCGAACCCGACGGCGCCGACGACCGACGCACCGCCGAGCAACGCCGCGCCGACGCGTTCGAACTCATCCTCGACCAGGCTGCATTGGGTGCGAGGATCGACAGCATCGGCAGTCCCCGTACCCAATTGATGGTTACCATCCCCGCCAGCGGCGCCGACCCGGCATCCCTGCCGTGGACAGGGCCGGTCAGTCAGGCCACCGCCAAGCAGCTCGCGTGCGACGGATCGCTGACCGAGATCGTCCTCGACGGTGAAGGTGTGCCGCTTCAGATGGGACACACCCGCCGACTGTTCCCAACACACCTGCGCAAAGCCGTGATCATCCGCGACCAATGCTGCATCAAATGCGGAGCGCCGCCGTTACATACGCAAGTCCACCACATCGAGCACTGGGCCGACGGCGGTCCCACCGACCTCGACAACGGGTGCCTGCTCTGCCAACGCTGCCACACCCAGGTGCACCACCACGGCTGGGACATCGTCATCGGCTACGACCGACACCCGTGGCTCGTCCCGCCCGCCACCATCGACCCACGGCGCCGTCCGTTGCCGGCTTACAACCGACGCACCATGCGACTCGACGACGCCGCCTGACACCCGCCGATCACACTTTCGCGTACACCTTCCGCACCCGAACACCTCGGGACCGCAACCGTCCTTTGACAATTCCACAGTGAACAGCAGCCGGCTCCGTTCCCGGTCGAATCGCGAGGCCGGGAACGGAGCGGCGCTGCGTGCAGTCGTCGCCGACGATCGGGCGCCCTGGGCCGGGACGATCCGCGCCTGAGTCGGGTTGCGAGCGACGTGAGCATCGAGGGATCCGTCATGTCCTGCGAGTGAACTGCATCGCCAGCCCCACATGGAAGCGCCGCTTTGTGTGACTTTCGCTGTTTGCAGCCGCCGCAGATCGCGTCAGGTAGCGCCTGTGTCGTGCCGCCTCACCGGAAAGCCGGCATTGCGCGCAACCGTCAGCTGAACGCCAGCCACAGTGCGAGCGCGAGCCCGCAGATCCCGACGACGATCCGAAGGGGGCCGGGCGGCAGGCGTTTCACGACGGGTGGGCCACACCACCCACCGGCCAGACATCCGACGGCCATGGCGAGTGCGGCCCACCACTCGACGGGGCCCCAGATCATGAAGCCGATGGCGGCGACCGTGTTGGCGATGCCGAGGAACAACGACTTGGACAGCGCCGCTCGCCACAACGGCTCACTGGTCACCACGAGCATCAGGGCCAGGATCATGATCCCGGCCCCCGCGCCGAAGTAACCGCCGTAGACCGAGATCAGCGTCAATCCCAGGATGAACACCCAGGGACGTTCGACGTGCGACGTCGCCCAGCGGCGCAGAACCGGTTGGACGAGTAACGCGATGGCGGCGATCGCCACGAGGAAGGGCACGACGGCCTCGAAGGCCTCGGCCGGCGTCGAGAGCAGCAACACCGCACCGACCGTGCCGCCGATCAGCGAGGCGACCGCGCCGACGATCAGGCGTCTACGGTCACCGTCGAGGAGGGAGCGCCCCGAATGTGCGGTGCTGCCCACCCCGACGGCGACCAGCGCGACCGTGTTCGTGACGTTGGCCGCGATCGGGCTGAGCCCGACCGCGAGCAGCGCGGGATAGCTGACGATCGAGGCCAGACCGGTGATGTAGCCGATCAGGCCGGCGCCGAAGCCGGCGACGACCAGTAGAGCGAGCTCAGTGAGCGAAATGACGTGCCCCGGTGAGGTAGAGCGTCACGCCCGCCTCGTCGGCCGCCTCGATCACCTCGTTGTCGCGGATCGATCCACCTGGTTGTGCAACGGCTTTCACCCCGGCCGACAGCAGCACCTGCAGTCCGTCCGGGAAGGGGAAGAACGCATCCGACGCCCCGACGCTCCCCGCCGCACGGTCACCGGCACGCTGCACCGCCAGGTGCGCGGAGTCGACGCGGTTGACCTGCCCCATGCCGACGCCGACCGACGCACCGTCGGAGGCAAGCAGAATGGCATTGGACTTGACCGAACGACATGCCCGCCAGGCGAATTCGAGGTCGGCGAGAGTCTCATTGTCGGCCGGCGGGCCGGCCACGAGGTTCCAGTTGGCCGGGTTGTCCCCATCGGCGTCGAGGACGTCGCGCTGCTGCATCAGCAATCCACCCGACACCGGCTTGGTCTCGATCCCCGTCGCCGACGGCGGGGTGGCCACCAGAACACGGATGTTCTTCTTGCGGGTCAGGACCGAGAGCGCGCCGTCGGCGAAACCGGGCGCGACGATGACCTCGGTGAAGATCTCGGCGACCTGCTCGGCCATCTCCACGGTGATCTCGCGATTGGCGGCGATGACACCGCCGTAGGCGCTGATCGGATCGCAGGCGTGCGCCTTACGATGCGCCTCCGCGATGTCGGTGCCGATGGCGATCCCACACGGATTGGCGTGCTTGATGATCGCGACGGCCGGAGCGTCGAAGTCGTACGCGGCCCGCCAGGCGGCATCGGCGTCGGTGTAGTTGTTGTAGCTCATCTCCTTGCCGTGGAGCTGTTCGGCGGTCGCCACCCCGCCGGCCCCGGCGTTCCCGACATACAGTGCTGCCGCCTGATGCGGGTTCTCGCCGTAACGCAGCACCGCGGATCGGGTCCAGGTCGCACCGGCCCAGGCCGGGAACTGCGAATCATCCTCGGGTGCAACCACGCTCGACATCCATGACGCGACCGCGACATCGTAATCGGCGGTGTGCCGGAACGCCTTGGCGGCGAGCTTCTTCCGGTCGGCGAGCGAGAAACCCTCCGCGGCGACGGCTTCGGTCACCCGCGAATAGTCGTCCGGGTCGACCACGACGGCGACCGACGGATGGTTCTTGGCAGCCCCGCGCACCATCGACGGACCGCCGATGTCGATCTGCTCGATGCACTCGTCCGGCGTGGCGCCGGAGGCCACCGTCGCGGTGAACGGATACAGGTTGACGACGACGAGATCGAATGCGGCGACACCCAACTCGTCGAGCTGTGCGACGTGGTCGGACTTACGGGTGTCGGCGAGGATGCCCGCGTGCACCTTCGGGTGCAGGGTCTTGACGCGCCCGTCGAGGCACTCGGGGAAGCCGGTCAGCGCCGACACCTCGACGACCGGCACCCCCGCGCCGGCGATGGTCTTCGCGGTCGATCCGGTGGACACGATCTCCACCCCGGCCGCGTGCAGCGCCGTGGCGAGATCGGTGAGACCGCTCTTGTCGTAGACACTCACCAGCGCGCGCCGAATCGGTCGACGAGAGCTGTCAGGGCTGTGTGCGTTCACGGGATGCGGGCCTTTCGTCCATCGATGACTACTCCTCTGGTGACCAGTGCGGTCACCACGTCGGCGAGCAACACGCGCTCGACCGTCTTGATGCGCTCGTGCAGGGTGTCGGCGGTGTCGTCGTCGACGACGGTGACCACCTCTTGCGCGAGGATCGGGCCGGTGTCCACGCCTTCGTCGACGAGGTGCACCGTCGCGCCGGTGACCTTGACGCCGTAGTCGAGTGCCTCGGCGACCCCGTGGGCGCCCGGGAAAGCGGGCAGCAGCGCCGGGTGGCTGTTGACGACGCGTCCGCCGAACCGGCCGAGGAAGGCCGGGCCGAGGATCTTCATGAATCCGGCGGTCACCACCCACTCCGGTTCGAACGCGGCGACCTCGCCGGTCAGCGCCCGGTCCCACGTCGCGCGGTCGTCGTGGTCGGCGACACGACAGGTGATGAGCGGGATGTCGTTGCGCTGCGCGACCTCCTGCGCGCGGCACGCACGGTCGACCACGATCGCGGCGACCCGAAACGGGGAATCCCCGGCACCGGCGCGCGCGATCAGCGACTCCAGCAGCGAACCGGTGCCCGACGCCATCACCACCAGCGGGGTGCGGCCGGGTGCCGTCGGGGAGGTCACGTCGTCGAGACTAATCGCCGTACGTTGGGCCACCCGCGCCGGGTGGCGCCGCAGACATCGTCGAGGGGCGCTCGGCCAGGGCGGTTCGCCTCAGCGTTGGCGGGACGTGCCGTGCGAACCCGGATACAGGTCGTAATCCGCGTCATCGACGAGATCCGTCTCATCGAGATCGTCGTCGTACACGCGGTTCACCGCCGGTTCGCGCCGGGACAGGGAGTCTGCGCCGGAGGGCTGCCAACCATCCGCGGAACCGAACCCGGCGTCGTCGGTGTCCGCGGACGCGTTGTCGCGCGATTCGACGCCGTCGTCGTACACGTAGTCCTCGCGTTCGTCGGCGCCGTGCTCGTCGTCCTCGAACTCAGCGCCGTCTTCGAACTCGGCGTCGTCGTACTCGCCGTCCTCGAACTCTGAGTACTCGTCGTCCTCGTCCAGATCGGTGACGATGACGTATTCGTCCTCGTAGCCGAGGTCCAGCGGGTCGTCGAAGTACTCGTCGCCGACGGCGAGGCGTGCCGCGCGCGTCGACGGCAGGAACGCATACACGAGCACGATCAGCAGGCCGACGACCGCGATCCAGCCCAGTGTGAACACCCCGGCCGCCGACACCGTGACGGCGACGTCGCCGAACTCCCCCAGCGTCCCGCCGGCCGCGACGGTCAGGAGGGCCACCGCCGACGCCGCCACCGCCGCGGCGACACCCACCGAACGCACATGGGCCATCGGATCGAGGTCGCGGCATCGCCAGCCGACGAAGGCCGCGACGCCGGCCGGAACGAGCAGGCCGACCAATCCCCACGCCCCGGCACCCGGCCCGTCGGGCAGAACCGCGAGCACCGGGACGGGCGGGACGTCGCCGCCACGGACGGTGAACAGGTCGACGGTCATCGCGCCGAGCCGGACGTCGGAACCCACGAGTACGGCCATTGCCGCGACCATCACATTCGGGAGGTACAGCACCGAGAGCAGGCTGAGTCCCAGGAACCCGTCGAAGTCGTAACCGGTCTCGATCAGCTCACCGATCTGCCCGTGCCGCATCAGCATGCGCAGGCACACGAGCACGGCGCCGGCGACCAGCAGCATCAGCGCCGCCACCAGTCCGTATCGGAATCCGCGACGATCGGCGTAGGTCACGCGTCCACGAGCCGCGAAGTCGCGTCGTCGGCTCCACACGACGCCGGCCAGGGCCGCGCCGCCGTGTATGCCCAGTGTGTACAGGAACGCGAGCAGCGCACTCGGCGTCTGGACCGGCAGGACCGATCCACCGTCCATCACGACCGCCAGCGACATCGCGGTGATGAGTACCGGGCCGATCACCGCCGAGAAGACGACGGCACCCAGATCGAACAGGTCGTGCCGATCGCGTTCGGCCGAGTTCGTGCCGCCCGCGACCGCCCGGGCCGTCAGCCAGGCCGTCCCGGCGGCGACGGTCAGCGTCGGCAGCAACGGCAGCACCCCGACAGTGACCCCGCTGATCGTGACCGGCACCTGGTGGATGGCCAACCAGCCCGAGGCGATCGCGCTCGGAAGTCCGGTCAGCCCACTGCCGGCGAGAAGCAGCACCGAGAGCATGACGACGATCAGCGTCACCAGCGCCAACGCGGGAACGGTGAACGCCACCACTGCGAGTTGCCGGGCCGAACCCTCGGCCGCCGTGCGTTGCGCACGACGGGATCGCCGCAGGTTACGAAGCTGCGACGCCAGATTGTCCGTACTCGGGTCCGGCTTGAGGGAGGGCATCGTCATGAGCCTGACACGGTCCCGGCCGAGGCCGTCGTAGACGCGCCGAGGGGGCTGCGAAAGGGAGGCAGCTCACCGGGTGGCTGCACACGAACAGTGCCCCGCCGACCGACGGGGCACCGAGTGGAACTGTGTCTGTCAGTTACCGCTGCCGGTGGGCGGCTCCGGCTTCTGGAACACGGTGGTGGAGTGGTCTCCGGCCGGGGTGTCGGTCCCCGTGGGAGTCGCGGATGCGCCGGGTGTGGAGGGCGATGCGCCCGAGGCGCCGGCGGAGTACTGGCCGGGACGATAGTCGCCGTAGCCCGACTCGCCGTAGCCCGATTCGCCGTGTCCGGACGCCGAACCGGCAGCCGACGCCGACGATTCGCTCGCCCCGCCGGAGTAACCGCTCTGCCCGGTCGCCGACGCGCCCGACGACTGCGAGTAGGCCGACGGATCGTAATTCGCCGAGGCCTGTTGGCCGTATTGTGCCTGCGAACCCCCGGTGCCATAGGCCGTGGTCTGCGCGTCGCCGTATCCGCTCGTCTGCTGATGCGCACCGGTGTCGGACTGCGACGCCGCGGACGAGCCGGGGGTCACGGCTGCGGTCGCAGCACCTGCCGCGGGCGCCACCTTGATGACGGCGGCGTCGACCAGCAACCACACGACGGCGAGCACCGCGGACAGAAGGGTGAAGATCAGCAGCACGATCGCCCCGGCACCGTTGTCGTCGATGTTGAGGAACTGGAACAGCGTGATCAGGAACGAGGTGATCGCCAGCGACGCCACGATGGGAGCCGCCGGGACCTTGATGCCCGGGATCAGCGAGATCAGCGCCAGGATTCCGGCGACGCTGATCAGCGTGTAGGGAGCGTTGTACTGCGTCTGGAACAGCTTGAGCGCGAAGTCGTAGGACTCGGCCGCGGACAGGAACCCGCTGAAGAGCACGATGAGGCCGAAGGCGCCGATCGCGGCGGCGAGGAGCACCGGGGTGATGGCCGGGAGCCCCTGGCTCGGCTGCTTGGCCGGCTGCGGGGAGTGGCCGTACTGGCCGTAGCCCTGCTGGCCCTGCTGGCCGTACTGACCCTGCTGGCCGTATCCGGGTTGGGCGTAACCCTGCTGGCCGTAGCCCTGAGCAGCGCCCTGTCCGTAGCCCGGTTGTCCCTGGCCGTAGGACTGTCCGGCCTGCCCGTACTGCTGGCCGTACCCCTGCTGGCCCCCGTACTCCTGGCCACCGTATTGCTGCCCTTGGCCGTACGGGTCGGAACCGGGGGCGGGGCTGGACTGCGGACCCGTGTTGTGGGCGCCGGACTGTGGGTATCCGGACTGATTGCCGTACTGGCCGTAGGACTGTCCGGACTCGGGCTGCTGCTGCCCGTAGCCGCCGGGTGGGTAGGTCATGACGATCTCCTGGTCGGGTCGGGTCGGTCGGTCGGGATCAGCGGGTCGCGTCGAGGTGACGGCGTCCGGCCGTCGCCCCCCCACGAGCGCAGAACTGATGACCACGCTAGTACACATGCATGCCGGGCCTCATGCCCCTTGCACAACGCGACCGCCGCGCCGGCGGCGTGGACCCGCTCACCAGCGATGCAGGCGCCCCTGCTCGGCGTACCAGTTGATCAGCGCATAGTCGTCGACGGCCTTGGGGTCGATGTTGACCTCGGATCGGCCTGCCAGAATCGCGGTGACCGGAACCTCGAGTTTCTTGCCGGTCCGGGTGTGCGGAATGCCCGGGGCCTCGATGACCTCATCGGGTACATGGCGTTTGGAAAGACGGTCGCGGACCGCGGCCGCGATCCGGTCGATCAGCGCGTCGTCGAGCGTCGCGCCGGGAACCAGAGTGACGAACAGCGGCATCCAGTAGGCACCGTCCGGCCCGTCGACGCCGAGCACGAAGGCCTCCGCGACCTCGTCGAGCGCCTCGACGACCTCGTAGATGTCGGCCGATCCCATGCGAATCCCGTGGCGGTTCAACGTCGCGTCGCTGCGTCCGTGGATCACCAGCGACCCGCGCTCGGTCACGGTCACCCAGTCGCCGTGACGCCAGACCGGCTTGTCGGGGTTCGACGCACCGCCCTCCCACTCGTGGGCGAAGTACGCGGCGCGGTACCGCGCACCGTCGGGGTCGTCCCGGAAACCCACGGGCATCGACGGCATCGGCGCGGTGACGACGAGCTCGCCGACCTCCCCCACCAGCGGGCGCGCGTCCGGCGACCAGCTCTCCAGCGCCACACCGAGGTAGCGGACCGACAGTTCGCCCGGCACGACCGGCACCCCCGACGACCCACCGGCGAACGCGGACACAATGTCGGTGCCGCCGCTGATCGACGAGATGGGCAGGCCGGCTCGGACGTGGTCATCGACCCAGGTGAAAAGATCTGCGGCGAGGGAGGATCCGGTGCTGCCGAGGGTCCGCAGCCGGCGCAGGTCGTGCCGGCGACCCGGCTCTAGGCCCGCCTTCCGCGAGGCCTGCAACTGCCCGGGACTCGTACCGAAGTAGGTGACCCGTTCGTCGTCGACGATCTGCCAGAGCCGGTCGGGGTCGGGATACAGGGGCGAACCGCTGTAGCAGACGATGCGCGAACCGCAGAGGAGTCCGGCGACCTGATAGTTCCACATCATCCAGCTCAGCGCGGTCTGCCAGAAGAACACGTCGTCCGCGCCCAGGTCGCCGTGCAGGGCACCGGCTTTCAGATGCTCCAGGAGGACTCCCCCGTGCCCGTGCACGATCCCTTTGGGCCGTCCGGTCGTCCCGGAACTGAAGAGCACCCACAGCGGATGGTCGAAGGCGACCGGCACCGGCCGCAAGTCGACGGGGTCACCGCCCACGGCCTCGGCGTAGTCGACGGTGGACGACGAGGCATCGGTGTCGCCGATCGTGATGTGCGCGAGGAGGTTCGGCAGCAGCGTCGCCAGTTCGGCACTGTCGGCGCGCTTGTCGACGACCTTGCCGTTGTAGCGATAGCCGGCCGCGGTGAACAGCACCTTCGGCGCGAGCTGGCCGAGGCGACCCGCCGCACCCAGGGGCGCATAATCCTGACCGCATCCGGACCAGACCGCCCCCAGGGATGCCGTGGCGAGGAAGGCGATGACGGCTTCGGGGATGTCGGGCAGGTAGGCGGCGACCACGTCACCGGGACCCACCCCGTGCGCACGGAGGGTCGAGGCCAGGCCTGCGACCTGCGACGGCAGATCAGCCCACGCGATCTCCGATCGTTCACCCGCCTCGTCGATGCCGACGATCGCGGCGCCGGGCAGGTGTGCGTGTCGCAGGATCTGGTCGACGTAGTTCAGGCGAACCCCGGGAAACCAGACGGCGCCGGGCATCCGGTCGTCGGCGAGTACCGCCTCGTCGGAGTCTCCGAGAGGTTCGGCGGCGAGGGCGTCGACGTCGAAGAACTCCCAGACCGCGCGCCAGAACTCTGCTGGCCGCCGCACCGACCACGACCACAGATCGTCGTAATCGCCTGTGTCGGGCCCGAATCGATCGTGGACGAACTGCGCGAAGCGGTTCATCCGAGTGTCTGCGGTCCGCGCCGCGTCATCGGTGGTCATCACCGCAGCTGCTCGAGGATCGAGACCGCCTCGTCCCGCATCGCCACCTTGCGGACCTTTCCGGTGACGGTCATCGGGAACTCCTCGACCACGTGGACATAGCGTGGGATCTTGTGCCGCGCGATCTTGCCGGTGGCGAACTCGCGCAGGTCGTCCGCCGTGAACCCGGAGGCGCTGTCGCGCAACCGCACCCACGCCATCAGTTCCTCACCGTACTTCTCGTCGGGCACCCCGATGACCTGGGCGTCGAGGATGTCGGGATGGGTGTAGAGGAATTCCTCGATCTCCCGGGGATAGATGTTCTCGCCACCGCGGATCACCATGTCCTTGATGCGTCCGGTGATCCGGACATAACCGTTGTCGTCCATGTCGGCGAGGTCGCCCGTGTGCATCCAGCCGTCGGCGTCGATGGCCTCGGCGGTCTTCTCCGGTTCGTTCCAGTAACCGGTCATCACCGAGTAACCGCGCGTGCACAATTCACCGGTCTCGCCACGTCCGGAGGTCTCTCCGGTACCGGGGTCGACGATCTTGATCTCCAGGTGCGGCCCGACCCGGCCGACGGTGGTGACACGCAGTTCGAGCGGATCG
This sequence comes from Gordonia sp. KTR9, assembly GCF_000143885.2. Lineage (NCBI taxonomy): Bacteria > Bacillati > Actinomycetota > Actinomycetes > Mycobacteriales > Gordoniaceae > Gordonia > Gordonia sp. KTR9. The sequence continues at coordinate 1,450,010 of NC_018581.1, read as the reverse complement.
TCGACCCGCGTCTGCGTCGACACCGGCGACGTCTCGGTCATGCCGTAACAGATCGACACCTCGCGCATGTGCATGCGGTCGACGACCTGTCGCATGACGTACTCCGGACACGGCGATCCCGCCATGATGCCGGTGCGCAGGCTCGACAGGTCGACGTCGAGCCCGTCGTCGAGCAGGCCGAGCTCGGCGATGAACATGGTCGGCACGCCGTACAGACTCGTGCAGCGGTACTCCGCAACCGCTTCGAGGGTGGCCCGCGGGTCGAACGCCGGCGCCGGGATGACCATCGCCGCACCGTGACTCGTGGCCGCGAGGTTGCCCATCACCATGCCGAAGCAGTGGTAGAAGGGCACGGGCAGGCAGATCCGGTCGTCGGCGGTGTAGTTCAGCAGTTCGCCGACGAGGTACCCGTTGTTCCCGATGTTGCGGTGCGACAGCGTCGCACCCTTGGGGAATCCCGTGGTGCCCGAGGTGTATTGGATGTTGATCGGGTCGTCGGGCGACAGTGACGCGGCCACCTCGGAGACGCGTTCGAGCTCCTCGGCACTCGCTTCGACGCACAACGCGTCCCACTCGTCGGAACCGAACAGCACCACCTCACGCAGTTCGGGGCACCGGGGACGCGCCTGCGCCAACATCGATGCGTACGCGGAGTCCTTGAAACTGTCGGCGGCCAGCACCACACTCGTCCCGGACTGCTGCAGCGCGTACTCGATCTCGTTCTGGCGATAGGCGGGGTTGAGATTGACCAGCACGGCGCCGATCTCGGCGGCGGCGTACTGCGTCAGAACCCACTCGAACCGGTTCGGCGACCACAGCCCGACCCGGTCACCGACCGACACACCGAGTCGCAGGAGTCCCGCCGCGACCGCGCGCACGTCACGGTGGAACTCCGAATATCGCCATTCCCGTCGCGCCGCGGCGTCGATCAAGGCCGTCCGGTCACCGTAGGTCTCGACCGTGCGGGCCAGAGTGGCGCCGATGGTCTCGGTGAGCAGGGCCGGTGTCTCCTCGCCGCGCGTGTGTGCGGTCGTCGGGTGAGCCTCGGTGCTCATGTTCTGCTCCGGTCTGTCTTCGGGCGTCGACGCCCGGCTGGATTGGGGTGCGTGGGTCAGTTCTCGCCGGCGGGATCGGGACGCGTACCGCTGACGCGGGAGAGGACGACCTCGGCCTGGCGCAGGACGGGTCCGTCGATCATCTTGCCGTCGAGGCTGAACACCCCGCCGGCGTGTTCGGCGGCACCGTCGAGGATCTTGCGCGCCCAAGCGACCGCCTCATCGGACGGTCGGTATCCGTCCCGGATGTGGTCGACCTGGGACGGATGGATACACGCGGTGGCGGTGTAACCCAATGCCACCGCGTCACGGACCTCGGCCACGAGTCCGTCGACGTCGTCGATGTCTAGGTGCACGGAGTCGACGGCGAATTTTCCATGCGCCGCGGCCGCGATGCGGACCATCGAGCGCACCCAGCTCGCGACGTCCCGGTACTCACCGGGGCGGGATTCGCCGGGACCGAACCGGCTCGACGTGCCCCCGAGACCGGCGACGAGATCCTCTGCCCCCCACATCAGTCCGATGCAATTGGAGGTCGCGGCGATGTCGCGTGCCCGGGTCGCGCCGAGCGGCGTCTCGATCAGGGCGATCGTCTGGAACGCGGTGTCCAGTATCGAGGAGACGTCCTCGGCCTTGGCCTGCATCACCACCCGGTAGTTCGTCTCCGCCACGGCCGCGAGATCCCGTCGATAATCGCCGGTACCGGCCGGGTTGATCCGCACGATGGTGCGATCCGGATCCACGGGATGGGCGACGAGGGCCTCGCGGGCCACGACGCGGTTCGCCGGCGACACCGCGTCCTCGAGATCGATGATGACCACGTCGGCACGGTCGAGGGCCTTCTGGTATCGCTCGGGACGGTCGGCCGGGCAGAACAACAGGGCCGGCCCGGGCGGCAACCACGCGTTGGCGAGTTGCGGTCCCACCGGTCCGTGACCTGCCCGATTCTGACCTGCCCGGTTCTGACCTGCATTGACCGGGCCGCCGGGTGGGTCCTCGAAGAACATCGTCGTCACTCCGTCCGTTGCTTGCGCACCAGCGTTGCTCGTGCGGCGCGGGCGACGACCTCGCCGTGCTGGTTGCGTCCGATGTGGGTCAAGTTCACCACGCCTTCGCCCGGGCGCGACCGCGATTCGCGTTTACCCGTGCACTCGGTCTCCGCGTAGAGCGTGTCGCCCGCGAACAGCGGCGCCGGAAATGCGACCTCGCTGAATCCGAGGTTCGCGACGAGGGTGCCCTGGGTCAGTTGCGAGACCGACAGTCCCACGATCGTCGACAGGGTGAACATCGAATTGATCAGGCGCTGCCCGCCGAAACCCGGCTGTTCCGCCGACCAGGCGGCATCGAGATGCAGCGCTTGCGTGTTCATCGTCAACGTGGTGAAGAGCACGTTGTCGGCCTCGGTGACGGTGCGTCCGGGACGGTGTTCGTAGATCGTGCCCTCGTCGAATTCCTCGAACCACAGCCCCCGCTGGACGATTCTGCGTCCCTCGGACCCGCCGTTCTCCGCCGGGGCGGATACCTGCCGGCCGCTCATGCAAAACCCAGCTCACGGGCGATCAGCATGAGTTGCACCTCGGTGGTGCCCTCGCCGATCTCGAGGATCTTGGAATCGCGGTAGTGGCGGGCGACGGGGTATTCGTTCATGAAGCCGTATCCGCCGTGGATCTGGGTCGCCGTCCGCGCGTTGTCCATCGCCGCCTCACTGGCGATCATCTTGGCGATCGACGCCTCCTTCTTGAACGGCTTGCCCGCCAGCATCTTCGCCGCCGCGTCGTAGTAGGCGGTGCGGGCGACATGGGCGCGGGCCTCCATCCGGGCGATCGCGAACGACACCGACTGGTACTCGCCGATCGCCTTGCCGAAGGACTGACGTTCCTTGGCGTACTTCACGCTCTCGTCGACGCAGCCCTGCGCGACGCCGGTCGCGAGGGCCGCGATCGCGATGCGCCCCTCGTCGAGGATCGACAGGAAGTTGGCGTACCCGCGTCCGCGGACACCGAGCAGGTTCTCCTTGGGAACCCGTACGTCGGTGAAGGTCAACGGGTGTGTGTCCGAGGCGTTCCACCCGACCTTGTTGTACGCCGGCTCGGCGGTGAAACCCGGTGTGCCGGAGGGCACGATGATGGTCGAGATCTCCTTCTTGCCGTTCTCCTTCACCCCGGTCACCGCGGTCACGGTCACCAGCGAGGTGATGTCGGTGCCGGAGTTGGTGATGAACTGCTTGCCGCCGTTGATGATCCACGAGTCGCCGTCGTCACGGGCGGTGGTCGCGGTGGCGCCCGCGTCGGACCCGGCACCGGGTTCGGTGAGGCCGAAGCCCGCGAGAGCGGTGCCCGCGGTGAGTTCGGGCAGATACCGCTGCTTCTGCTCCTCGCTGCCGAAGCGGTAGATCGGCATGGCGCCCAGGCTCACACCGGCTTCCAGCGTGATGGCGACGGACTGGTCGACCTTGCCGAGCTCCTCCAGTGCCAGCGACAGGGCGAAGTAGTCGCCGCCCATGCCACCGTATTCCTCGTCGAACGGGAGGCCGAAGAGCCCCATCTTGCCCATCTGGGCCACGACGTCGTACGGAAAACTGTGCTCGGCATCGTGTTTCGCGGCCACCGGCGCCACCACGGTCTGCGCGAAGTCGCGGACCGTCGCGATGAGGTCGGTGTACTCCTGGGTGAGTTCCATGTGAATCCTTCTACTTCAGAGACGTTCGAGGTTGGTTCCGAGCCCTTCGTGGCTCGTCGCTTTCGCTCCTCGCACCTCAGGGATCAAGGGGTCCGGCGGGCGTGACGACAGCGAGGATCTGTCCCGCATCGACCTTGTCGCCGGCCTTCACCGAGATGTCCACGGAGCCGTCCACCGGCGCGGTGAGTGCGTGCTCCATCTTCATCGCCTCGACGACGACGATCGACTGGCCGGCGGACACGTCGTCGCCGGTCTCGGCGGCGACGGCGACCACGGTGCCCGGCATCGGGCTGGTGATCTCACCGGCGTGCTCGGCGGCCGCCTCGTCGAGGAGGGGTCGGGCGAGCTCGAGCACCCAGGTACCCGATGGTCCTGCCACCCACCAGCTCTCGCCGACGCGGACACTCGACCACGACTGTGACACCCCGTCGACGACCAGACGGTCGGACTCCCCGACGTCGCCGGGTTGCGCCGGCAGGTAGACCACGTGACCGGTCCACGACGCCTGCGCCTCGTCGTCGAAGGTGACGGTCGCGGTTCCCGAGATGGATCGGGCGTCGGCGGCGTCGACCTGGATCGAGACCGTCGAGTGGCGCCCACCGGCGACGAGGCGGGTGATCACCGGTGCGGGACGACCGACCCGCCAGCCGACCGCGGAGGACCAGACGTCACCGGCATCGCGCGTCCCGATCCGGGCCAGGCCGACGAGCACCTGGGCCTCGGGGATGGGCTCCGGCGCAGCGTAATCGGTGACGAGACGATCGAGCAGTTCGGTGTCGAGGTCGGCGTCCACGACGGCCTGCTGACGCAGGACGAAGCGGCAGAAGTCGATGTTGGTGACGACGCCCAGGACCCGAGTCTGGGCCAGCGCCTGATCGAGGCGTTCCAGCGCCTCCTCCCGGTCGGTTCCATGGGCGATGACCTTCGCGAGCAGGGGGTCGTAATCGCTGCCGACGCGCAGACCGTCGAGCATGGCCGAGTCGACACGGATGCCGCTGCCCGGCGTGGTGTCGGGATGGACGAGATGTTCGATCGTGCCGCCGGTGGGCAGGAAGCCACGAGCGGGGTCCTCGGCGTACACGCGAGCCTCGATCGCGTGGCCGCGCATGGTGATCGCCTCCTGCCGCAGACCCAGCACCTCACCGCGGGCGACGCGGATCTGCTGCTCTACGAGGTCGACTCCGGTGACCGACTCGGTCACCGGGTGCTCGACCTGCAGGCGCGTGTTCATCTCCATGAAGAAGAACTCGTCCGGCCGGTGCGCCGACACGATGAACTCGACCGTCCCCGCGCCGGTGTAGCCGACACTACGGGCGGCATCGCAGGCTGCCTCGCCGATGCGTGCCCGGGTCTCGGCGTCGAGCAGCGCCGACGGCGCCTCCTCGATCACCTTCTGGTGCCGTCGCTGCAGTGAGCACTCGCGTTCGCCCAGATGGATGACGTTCCCGTACTCGTCGGCGAGCACCTGCACCTCGATGTGACGCGGGGTGTCGACGAAGTGCTCGAGGAACAGCGCGTCGTCGCCGAACGCGGCGGCGGCCTCACGCCGGGCTCGTTGCAGGGCCGCCGGCAGTTCGGACGGTTCGGCGACGCGGTGCATGCCCTTGCCACCGCCACCCGCGCTGGGCTTGATCAGAACCGGGAAACCGATGTCCGGCGCCGCGGCGATCAGATCGCCGTCGGTCAGGCCGGGACGCGACAGACCCGGCACCACCGGCACGTCGCGTGCGGAAACGGCAGCCCGGGCGGTGATCTTGTCACCCATCGTCGCGATCGCCTCGGCGGGCGGCCCGATGAAGACGATGCCCGCCTCCGCGAGCGCCGCCGCGAACTTCTGATTCTCCGAGAGGAATCCGTACCCCGGGTGGACGGCGTCGGCACCGGTCTTGCGCGCCGCGTCGACCACGACCCCGATGTCGAGATAGCTCTGGGTCGCAGCGGCCGGACCGATGTGGACGGCGACGTCGGCCTCGCGGACGTGCCGGGCCTGCGCATCAGCATCGGAGTAGACGGCGATGCTGCGTATTCCCATGTGCCGCAACGTGGCGATCACCCGGCAGGCGATCTCACCACGGTTGGCCACCAGGACACTTCGGATGGGTCTGGTACTCACGGTCGGGGTCCTCGAGGTCGACGGGACGGGGCGGCGGTGCAGAACACGTTCGGGCTGAGCGGTTCCGGGCGGAGCTGATTCGGCATCGGCGATCACATCCGGAAGACGCCGTAGCGCGGCTCGGCGAGTGGCGCGTAACGGGCTGTCTCGAGGGCGAGGCCGAGGAGGGTCCGGGTCTGCGCGGGGTCGACGATGCCGTCGTCCCACAACCGCGCCGTCGAGTAATAGGCGTCGGACTGTCGCTCGAACTGCTCGCGGATCGGAGCCTTGAACGCTTCTTCGTCGTCGGCCGTCCAGTCGTCACCCGACCGCTCGATCTGGTTGCGCCGCACGGTTCCGAGGGTGTCGGCGGCCTGGGGCCCGCCCATGACCGAGATGCGGGCGTTGGGCCACATCCACAGGAACCTCGGCGAGTACGCGCGCCCGCACATCGAGTAGTTTCCCGCGCCGAACGAGCCGCCGACCATGACGGTGAACTTGGGGACACGCGCGCAGGCCACCGCGTTGACCATCTTGGCCCCGTTCTTGGCGATGCCGCCCTGCTCGTAGGCCTTGCCGACCATGAAACCGGTGATGTTCTGCAGGAACAGCAACGGGATTCGGCGCTGGTCGCACAGTTCGATGAAGTGCGCCCCCTTCAGCGCGGATTCGCTGAACAGCACGCCGTTGTTGGCGATGATCCCCACCGGGTGACCGTGCAGATGGGCGAAAGCGGTCACGAGACTGGTGCCGTAATTCGCCTTGAACTCGGTGTATTCACCTCCATCGCACAGGATCTCGATGACCGAACGCACGTCGTAGGGGGTTCGTGGGTCGGTGGGCACCACGTCGTAGATGTCGGTCTGCGGCCGCAGCGGCTCACGCACCGGGATGGTCTCCCACTGCGGGGCCTCGCGGGGCCCGAGGGTCGCGACGATCTCGCGGACCTTGGCGAGCGCCTGCTGGTCGTTGTCGACGAGATGATCGGTGACACCCGACACCGACGAGTGCATCGCGCCGCCGCCCAGGTCCTCCGCCGAGACGTCCTCACCGGTCGCGGCCTTCACCAGGGGCGGACCCGCGAGGAAGATGGTGCCCTGATTGCGCACGATCACCGTCTCGTCGCTCATCGCCGGGACGTAGGCCCCGCCGGCGGTCGAAGATCCGAGGACCGCGGCGATCTGTGGGATTCCCGCCGCGCTCATGGTCGCCTGGTTGTAGAAGATGCGGCCGAAATGATCGCGATCGGGGAACACCTCGTCCTGCTGGAGCAGCATCGCACCGCCCGAATCGACGAGGTAGATGCACGGCAGCCGATTGGCCGCGGCGATCTCCTGCGCGCGCAGGTGCTTCTTGACCGTGACCGGGTAGTACGTGCCACCGGACACCGTCGCGTCGTTGGCGACGATCATGCACTCACGACCCGCGACGCGACCGACGCCCGCGATGACCCCCGCGGCGGGCACCTTGTCGCCGTACATGCCGAAGGCCGCGAGCGGGGCGACCTCGATGAACGGCGATCCGACGTCGAGCAGACCGTCGACCCGATCCCGGGGCAGCAACTTGCCGCGAGCCACGTGGCGTTCGCGCGCCTTGGCGCCACCGCCGGCGGAGACGACTCGGAGGCGTTCGCCGAGCAGGTCGAGATTGCGCAGGTGTGCGGCCCGGAAGCCGTCGAGCGTGCTGGTCACCGTCGACCCTTCAGTTAGTTGGTATTAACTGAAAGTGATCGTACGCGATGCAGTGGCCTATGTCACGTGCGGATCTGTCCACGACACCCCTGCAGCCCGGGCAGCCGTGACGTGACGGGCGTCACGTCTTCTCGTAGTGTTGTGGCAGGCCCACCACCCCCGGGCCGCCACAACCGATGCGCCGACAAACCGGGAACCCCGGTCCGGCCACCGCACATAGAAGGCCAGGTGACCCCATGACCCTCGCAGACGATCGCGCTCGCTTCGAGCACGTCCCGACCCCCGACCAGCGGCCCACGGAGGCAGCAGTCGCCGGGTTCTCGCTCGACGACCGCTACACGCGCGACGCCGGCGACATCTACCTCACCGGAATCCAGGCCCTGGTGCGCATGGTCCGCGACCGCGCCCGCGTCGACCGCCGCTCCGGCCTCCAGACCGCGTCGTTCATCTCCGGCTACGAGGGCTCACCTCTCGCCGGTTACGACCTCGAGCTGGCTCGGCGCCGCGAGTATCTCGCCCCGTACGACATCATCCATCGGCCCGGCCTCAACGAAGAGCTCGCCGCGACTTCGGTGATGGGCTCCCAGCTCGCGGCCCAGGTCACCGCCGGCAGCGTGCTGTCACCGTCCGCCGACGGACTGCCCCGCGACGGCGTCGTCGGATACTGGTACGGCAAAGCCCCCGGTCTCGACCGCGCGACGGACGCACTGCGTCACGCCAACCTCATCGGAACCCATTCCGCCGGGGGCGCGGTCGCGCTCGTCGGCGACGACCCGGGCGCGAAGTCCTCCACGGTCCCGTGCGCGTCGGAGATGGCTCTGGCCGACCTGTACATCCCGATCCTCTATCCCGCCGACTCCCAGGACATCCTGGACCTCGGCGTCCATGCGGCGATCATGAGCCGCACCAGCGGACTGTGGACCTCGCTCAAGATCTCCGCGCATGTCGCCGACGGTGCGTCGACCGCGCACGTCGACCCCGACCGCATCGTGCCCGTCTTCGGCGAGCTCGGGACGAGCCCGCATGTGCCCAGCGGACGGCTGCTCGGCGCCAACCTCATGGAACTCGAACAGAATCAGCTCACCACCCGGCTTCCGCGTGCCCAGGAGTACGCCCGGCTCAACGGTCTCAACCGGATCGTGGTCTCGAGCCCCGATGATCGTATCGGCATCGTCGCCGCCGGGAAGACCTACCTCGACCTCCGGGAAGCACTGCGCCTCTTGCACATCGACGACGACGATCTGCGCCGGCTCGGCATCCGCATCCTCAAGCTCGGCATGGTCTACCCGATCGAACGAGAGATACTGAACCGGTTCATGTTCGACACGGCGACCGGCGATCTCGACGAGGTCATCGTGATCGAGGAGAAGCGGGACTTCATCGAGACGATGATGCGCGACATCCTGTTCCGTCACCCCCGCGCCCCGCGCATCGTCGGCAAGGTCCATGAGGACGGCTCGACCTTGTTCTCCCGCTTCGGCGAACTCGACGTCGACGCGGTGACACGCGGACTCGCCGACCGACTCGCCCGCCACGGGGTCGACGCCGCGCAGATCTGGCTCGACCGCAAGGCCGCACGCCGCACCCGGATCGAACTCCCACTGGCCGTGCGCACTCCGTACTTCTGCTCCGGCTGTCCGCACAACAGTTCCACGAAGGTCGCGGAGAACACCCTGGTCGGCGCGGGCATCGGCTGTCACGCGATGGTGCTGCTGATGGACCCGCGACAGGTCGGCGACATCGCCGGGGTGACCCAGATGGGCGGCGAGGGCGCGCAATGGATCGGCATGGCGCCGTTCGTCCCCGCGGACCACTTCGTCCAGAACGTCGGCGACGGAACCTTCATGCACTCCGGGTCCCTGGCGTTGCGGGCGGCCGTGGCGTCGGGCGAGAACATCACCTACAAGCTCCTCTACAACGGCACCGTGGCCATGACCGGCGGGCAGGACCCGGTGGGCGCGATGACCCTCCCCCGGTTGACGTCGTTGCTGCTCGACGAGGGTGTCGCCCGGATCGTGATCACCTCCGACGACCCCAAACACGCTCGCACACTTGGCCTCCCCGAGCAGATCCAGATCCGTCACCGCGATGACCTGCTCGAGGTGCAGACCGAACTCGCGGCCGTGCCAGGGGTCACGGTCCTCGTCCACGACCAGCACTGCGCCGCCGAGAAGCGCCGGAAGCGCAAGCGCGGCACCGTGCCCACCCCCACCCGTCGTGTGATGATCAACGAACGCATCTGCGAGGGGTGCGGTGACTGTGGCGAGAAGTCGAACTGCCTCTCTGTGCACCCGGTGCAGACCGAGTTCGGGCGCAAGACCACCATCGATCAGAGTTCCTGCAACCTCGACTTCTCGTGCCTGCAGGGCGACTGCCCGTCGTTCGTGACCGTCACCCCCGGCGCCGATCGCATCCGTACGCGCGCAGCCGATCTGGCGGAATCAGCGCTGCCGGCGCCGGCGGTCCCCACCCTGCGCGACACCTTCTCGTTGCGCATCACGGGCGTCGGCGGCACCGGGGTGGTGACCGTCTCCCAGGTCCTCGCCACCGCGGCCGTCCTCGACGGGCACTCGGCCCGGACCGTCGACATGACCGGACTCGCCCAGAAGGGCGGCGCGGTGGTCAGCGACATCAAGGTGGCCCCGCGTCCGCTGGAGCAGGCAGCCAAGGTGGCGTCCGAGGACTGCGACCTGTACCTCGTGTGCGATCCGCTGGTCGGGACCGACCCGGTCAACCTCAAGGTCGCCGCTCCCGAGAAGACGGTCGCGGTCGTGTCGACCACCCAGGTGCCGACCGGACTGATGGTCATCGACACCTCCGTCGGCTTCCCGTCCGACTCCGCGGTCCATTCCGCGATCGACGATCGGGTGACGCGCGCGGTGTACCTCGACTCCGGAGCGTTGTCCACGGCGCTGTTCGGCGACGAACAGTACGCCAACATGGTCATGGCGGGCGCCGCGTATCAGGCCGGGGCACTTGCGATCCCGGCGTCGTCGATCGAGCGCGCGATCGCGCTCAACGGTGTGGCGGTCGACGCCAACGTGCAGGCCTTCCGTCGCGGCCGGCAGATCGTGTCCGATCCCGACTCGGTGACCGCCACCATCGACGGCCTGCACGGCCGTGGCGTCGCCGAGATCGAACCGAGCGGCCACGCACTCGAGGTGGTCGCCGGACTGGGGAGCATCGACGACGAGCTCCGCCGCACCATCGCGATCCGGTACGACGAGCTCACCGCCCACTCCGACGAGCGGTACGCGCGCACCTACCTCGATGCGGTGGGCCGCGTGCATCGCACCGCGCCGGACGCCGCGCTCACCGGGGCGGTCGCGCGGAACCTGTACAAGTTGATGGCCTACAAGGACGAATACGAGGTCGCCCGGCTCACGCAGGACCCGTCGTTCGCCGCACGCATCGCCGACGAGTTCGGCGCCGACGCCGAAGTCGCCGTCCGGCTGCATCCGCCGACCCTGCGCAGCATGGGAATGCGCCAGAAGTTGGCGTTGGGGTCATGGGCCGACACCCCGCTGAAAGCACTCGCCACGATGAAGCGGCTCCGCGGGACCCGACTGGACCCGTTCGGCCGCAGCGAGATCCGACGAACCGAACGAGAGTTGATCGTCGAATACCGCGAACTCGTCGACGCCGTGGTGGATGCGTTCGCCAGCAGGCGGATCGGCGAAGCCCAGGTGCCCGCGGCGATCGAACTCGTGGAACTCCCGGACATGGTCCGCGGGTACGAGAGCATCAAGATGAGGAATGTCGAGCGCTATCGCGCGGAGCTCGGTCGACAGCGGGCCGCCCTCGAAGTCTGAGGACGGACGGCCCCACACCGGGGGCGCCGGTCCGGACGCGTCTAGTCCGGACGCGCCGAATCCGAACGGGCCGACATCCCGTGGTACATCCTGGTGAGATGGACTCGGCTGCTGATGTCGAGCTTCCCGTAGATGTTCTTCACGTGCTGGCGCACTGTGTGCTGACTGAGCACCAGTTCGTCGGCGATCTCCTTGTCCGTGAATCCCGCCGCGACGAGTCCGGCGACGTCGTACTCGCGCGACGAGAGCACCTCGAGGTGTGCGGCGCCACGATCCCTCGACGACTCGAGGTCGAGTTCGAAGAGCTGGGCGCCGGGCTCACCGGGAACAGGCCGCGACGTGCATTCGAGTACGTCCTTGGCCCCGTTGCGCATCCGGACGAGGTAGGACCGGTGAACCACTGCGGTGGCGCCACCGACATCACGCAGGAGTCTGTAGAGAATGTCGGCGCCCTCGTGGAGCTCCTGCAGCAGCTCGGCCGCACCGCGGGTGATCGAGGGTTCGACGGAGTCGGCGCCGAAAAAGACCACCGCTGCCGAACTCGTCTCCAGCGCATGGCGGTACGCGTTGAGATGCCGGTGCACCTCGTCGCGTTGACGCATCGAGGTGACGACCGCGCCCACCACCTGTGCGACCGCCGACGAGAGCAGGATGTCATCCGCGTCGACGACGCCGCGTACCGCATCCGACGCGAAGTCCACGGTCCCGATGATCCTGCCGCGCTCCACAATCGGCGCCTTGAGAACATGCACCATGTTCTCCATGCGGACGACGCGCTGGTACAACTCCGACTGTCGCCATTCGGCCAGCGTCTGATCGGCGAGGTTGTACACCGGTCGAGCATGGGCAAGAACCGCCCGCAGGCCCTCGTCGACCTGTCGCCCCCACCTCTCGTAGGTCGTCATGAACCGTGAACTCACATTGTGGAAGCAGTACCACTCGGCGGTCCGGCCGCCGTCGTCGAACAGATAGATCGCGCTCATCGGCAGGTTCATGACCGCAGAGATGTGTTGGATGTACACCTCACCGAGCTCGTCGAGGTCGCCGGCCTCGGTCAGCGACACGTGCAGCCGCGTCAGGGCGGCGATCCGTGAAGCCAGATCCGGCGAATAGCGCTCCATGACGTCATGTCCCGACAGGTCCGTCGGACGCAATGATGGTGATCTCACTCGACAAGGACTCCATACTCGACTGCCGACCCAGGGGCCGCGCTCTCACGAAAACGACCACACGCATTGATCAGTCGACGCCGAGCCGAGGTGCCGGGGGACGGACCGTGCCAGGCAACGCTGCGTGGCCATGAAACATGCGGGCTTCCCCGACCCTGACTGATGATGGTAGTTCGAGAACGAGCGCGCCGCTGTCCACAAGTGTCGGATCACGCGTGTGATCTGAGCGACGACGGGGACCGTGACCGCTCGGACACCGCGAGGTGCGACCGCACGGCGTCGACGAATGCATCGGGCCGCTCGAACGGTGGCCAGTGCCCGCACCGTCCGAGCAGACGGATGTCGGCATGCCGGATGTAGGAGCCGATGGCCAGTGCCTGTTCGAAGGGCACCATCCGGTCATCGCGTCCGTGGATCACGGTGACCGGCAGCTCGAGACCGCCCAGTGCTGCCATGTTGCTGTGCGGAACGCTCACCGAGGCCCGGTCGACGAGCCCGTGCGCGCTCCTCAGCCGACGGATCTCGACCATGTTGGACACGAGTTCATCGGTGACCAGGTTCTCGTCGAACCACAGCGCCCGGAGCATCCGTCGCAGACGGTCGGCGTCCTCGGGCTTCTCGTCGAGTTCGACCGACAACCGCCAGACCTCCGACGGAAAGGGCGCCAGAAGATACGGATCCCCGCCTGTGGACGCATGGCACGCACCGATCACCAAGGACTCGACCCGTTCCGGGTGCGCCAGCGCGAGGTCGATGGCGGTCGTCGCGCCCATCGACGTCCCGATGACTGGGACTCGCTCGATCCCGAGGTCATCGAGCACGGCAAGCACCGCGCGAGAGGCCACGTCGTGGACGGGTTCGTGGTATTCGACGGGACCCGTGAGTCCGTAGTTGGGCAACTCCACCACCACGCAGCGGTAGCTCCGCGACAGGACGTCGCACACCGCACGGTATGCCAGCGACGCGGTGGCACCGGGTCGCGGGCCCCACGCACCGATCATCACCAGTACCGGCCCGCTACCCCGATCGTGGTAGGCGACCTCCATCTCGTCCGTCGTCAACGTGTGCAGCCAGGTCGGATCGACCAAGCCGACGGGCAGGTCTGCCGCAGCTGCACTCACGCGGCCACCTTCTTCGCCAGCGCACGCAGATCCACAGCGGCGTCGGCCACCTCGGCCTCGGTCACAGCGACACCGCGCTCCATGAGGAGCATCGCGGCCCGGACGTCGCGCGGTACGTCGACGCCCACCGCACCGACCACGCGGTCGTCACGGAGGTAGAACCAGCTCGCAGAACCGTCCGAGTGTTCACGCGAGACGATCGAGGCGGTCTCGTCGATGTGGCCGGCGATCTGCACGTTCAATCCCAGGTGATCCGACCAGTACCAGGGGACCTCACGATAGGCCGCGGCCTCGCCCATCATGGTGGCCGCCACGTGCTGCCCCTGGCTCTGGGCGTTGAGCCACGTGCCGTACCGGACACGGCCGCCGACGAACGGGTCGACGAAGTTCGCGACGTCACCGGCAGCGAACACGCCCGGCACCTCCGTCTCCAACCTCTTGTCGACCTGCAGTCCGTGCCGGGTGTCGAATCCGCTCGTATCGAGGAAGTCGAGGGCCGGTCGCTGACCGATCGCCGCCAGGACGATGTCGGCAGGCAGAGTCCGCCCGTCGCTCAGTGTCACGCCCCGGACGCGGTCGACGCCCTCGAACCCCACCACCGAGGCGCCGGGAATCAGATCGAAGTCGGCCTGGCGGTAGTACGACCCGAGGTGAGCAGCGGCGTGGCCGCCCACCGCGCCGGTCAGCGGGTGACGCGACCGGCACAGCCACACGACCTCGTTCCCGAGCGCTGCCGCGGCGGCAGCCGTCTCCACCGCCAGCAGCCCGCCACCGACCACAGCGACCGTCGAATTCCCCCTGCGCAGACGATCGCCGAGGTGATCGCAGTCGTCGGCCGTACGCAGGGAATGGATACCCGGCAGGTCCCCGCCCGGAACGTCCAGATCCCGGCACACACCGCCGGTGGCGATGAGCACCTTGTCGGCCGCGATGTCGATTCCACTGCTCAACCGAACCGTCCCCGACGACGTGTCCAGCCCGGTGACCGGGTCGTCCAACACGAGGTGGACGGCCAGTTCCATCCAGGAATCCCATTCTCGAAGCGTCGTCGAGAACAGGGACCTCGATCCCTGTAGGCACTCCTTGGACAGGGGTGGCCGTTCGTACGGCAGCCTGCCCTCGTCGCCGACCAGAAAGATCCGATCATCGAATCCGCGCGCCCGCAACGTTTCTGCTGTCCGAGCGCCGGACATTCCAGCACCGACGATCACGTACGATCGTTTGTTCATCACGTCGCCTCGCCCTCCGATCTCAGAAGAAGACACTCAGATTCTTGGCAAGAATCAGGTTCTGATCGAGCAGGATGATGCGGTCGGCGATCCGGAGGTTCCCGTCCACCAACCGCAGTACGTCTCGGCGTTCCCCGGCCCACAGGTCGACCTCGGCTTCCAACCGATTGCGATAGATGAAGAAGTTGGACCGGACGAAGTACTCTCCGTCGACATCCGACCGCTGCACCCGCACGTTGGTCACCAGATGACGCGAACGCGACGGCGGGTCCTCGGCCCAGTGCATACCGCTCTCGAGCTGCTCGATGCGCATCTCGAGCGAGGCCTTGTCGTCGTCGAAATGCGCGACCTCCAGACCGTTGAGATCATCCGCCTCGTCGGCTTTGCGCTGCCGCCGCAATCTGTTGCGCCGGATCGGCATCCGATAATGTGCGTCGTCGGTGAACAGCTCGAACCAGGTCCGCCACTGCCATTCGTCGATCAACTCGGCCTCGGCGAAGAGGAACTGCTCCACGGCGTGCTGCTCCTCGAGGCTGACCGACTCCATCCCCAGAGAGCGGAACATGGGCGCCGAGCGCCCCCTTCTCGTCTGCTCACCGGTTGTCAGCATTGACGACTCCCTTCATGATCGCGGCCGCGCGCGGGCCGATGCCCGCGCCCATCGTGGTGGCCTCGTGCTCATGCCTTTCCGGCTCCACCGCCGGCGCGACCGGCCAATCCTCGCTGGTCATGAACTCCAGCCAGCGGCGATAGAACGTGCGCTGCGGACCCTCACCGAAGTAGTTGCGCAGCACACGACCGGGGTACACGGGGTCGTCGTCGGTCTCGTGTCCGTGGCCCATCTGGTAGTTCCACGCCATCTTCCGCGTCTGGGTGCCGCGCTCCAGCATCTGGCCGATCAGGTCCCAGTTCTCGCCGTCGTCGGTCTCCACCACACCGGCTGCGCCTTCGGTGAACGCGGCCGATGTCCGCTGGGCCCGCTTGACGTCGTCCGGCGCGTCGGCGTCCACGATCGTCCACGACCAGATCTCGAACTCGTTCGGTCCCTTTGGATGCCAGACACGCAGGTTGGCCGAGCCGGGGAGTCCGGACAGGTTGGGGAACACGGTGAAGTTGCCCACGGTATTGGCCCGGTCCTCGCCCAGTCTGTCCTGCCGCGAGTCGAACTGCTCGTGGTTGTAGCGCCCGAGTGGGTCGTCGGCGAATCGTGTCATCCGATCGAAGATCATCGAGTACCCGTGACCCTGCCGTGAGGCGAACTCAATGCCCTTGATGTCACGCAGGAAGCCGGGGTCGAAGGTACCCAACGACGAGGCGTGGGTGATGATGGCGTGGTAGCCGTCTCCGCCGAATTGCTCGGCGCCGAGTTTCCAATTGCCGTGGATCGTCCACTTGATGACTCCGGGCAACATCTCGATGCCACCCGGTGTCCGGTCCACCCAGCTGTCGATGTAGTACGTCATGTCGCCGAGGAAATCGATCAGTGGCACTGCAGCGGGATCGAAGGTGGCGAACCACATTCCCTTGTACTGATCGATCTGCGCCACTTCGACCAGTCCCCAACGCTTCTGGTCGAGATCGTTGAAGTAGGCCGTGTCCAGGTTGGGCACGTTGATCAGCTCTCCGGCCGTGTTGTAGGTCCAGCCATGGTAGGTGCACATGAAGTTGCGTGCGTTGCCGTCCTCGGCCCGACAGATCTTCATGCCGCGATGACGGCAGGCGTTCAGGAACACCCGGACACTGCCATCCTTCTGGCGGATGGCGAGCACGGGGTCTCCGCCCATGTAGGTGTTCACGAAGTCACCCGGTTTCGGCAGCATCGAATCGTGTGCGATGAACAGCCAGGCGCGTCCGAAGACCTGCTCGAGTTCACGCTGATAGATCTCGTCGTTGATGAAGATCTCCGGACCGATGAGCCCGTTCTCCCAGTCGACGAGTTCTTGCAGTTGTTCGTTGATGTCACGTGTCATGTTGTGTCCCTGCTTTTCTGGTCTGTTCAGGAATCGAGGAAGGCGGTCGCGATCGCCGCGAACTCCTCGGGCCGTTGCTCTTCCATGTGGTGTGCGCCACCGGCCATGACGTAGAGGTGGCCCTCGTGGACCTGCCGGCTGAGCGCGAGCGCGTACTCGGGAACCGCGAAGGCGTCGGAGTCGCCCCACAAGAACAACGTCGGCGCCGTCACCAGCGGCAGATGGTCGCTCAGGTCCTGCGGTATCCCGCGACCACCGCCGGCCGTCCAGTCCGGTCCGAGTTCGAGAAGATCGGGCATGAGGCTGAGTTCCCAGCGGAGATCGAAGGTCCATTGCGGGATGTCCTCGCCGCCGCACCACTCGAGTTCGGCCATGATGTCGTAGAGCTTCTCCTTCGTCGGCCCGCCGTCGGAGTAGTACATTCCCCACGCCTCGCGCCCGTAGCGGCCGAGTTCGGGTGTCAGCGGCTGGGCACCGGGTACCGGTTCGCTGCCGGTGACGATGAGCCGGCCCACGAGCTCGGGCCGTTCGGCGGCCAGGGCGATGGCCGTGGAACCGCCCACGGAGTTGCAGACGAAGTCGGCCTCGTCGATGCCGATCGCGTCGAGCGCGCGGCCGATCACCTCGGCGTGATAGCTCCAGCGCGGGGCTCGAAAAGGTTCCTTGCTGGAGCGGCCGTAATGCAGCATGTCCATCAGCAGGATGCGCCGGGTCTCGGCGAAGGTCCCGGCAACGGTGCCGAAGTCGGTCCAGCTGGAACAGCCCGGCCCACCCCCGTGCAGGAACACCGTCGGTCGCCCACTGCCCATGTCGATGTAGTGGATGAGGTGGTCGCCCACCTGTACCTGCTTGCCCTCGGGCTCGCGTAGTTCGATGTCGCGCACGATGTCTTCTCCTGTCAGTTCTCGGTGTCGGTCTCGACGAGAGGGAGATCGTCGAGAGAGCATTGGCGCTCGGCGGGGGCGATGTAGTCGACGACGGTCGCACCGTCCACGATGGTTCCCGCGATCACGTACTCCGGTTGTGCGTTGCCTTCGAGTGCATCCCGGGCAGCGGCCACCAGTGCCCACCCGGTGCACATGGGGTCGGTGTCGATGGTTCCGCTGATGGTGCCGTTGCGAATGGCGGCGATGGCCGCGTCGTCACCGTTGTTGCCCGTCACCACAACACCATTCGGATTGGTCGGCGAGTACGCGCTCATCCCGCGCGCCTGGAGCGCCGAGCCGATGCCGATCGCCGATCCGTCGTTGTACGCCCAATAGCCGTCGATGTCCGGATTGGCCGAGAGAACGTCTTGCGCCAGCGCCGAAGCGCTTGCCGACGTGTCGGCGGTGTTGTCCTGCCGCACAACGATTCTGAGTCCTTTGCTCTCGGCCGCCTGTGTGAAACAGTCGGTCATGGCAACGATCGAGGGCGCCGGCGGGCCCGACATGATCGCTATCGTGCCGTTCGGCTTGGCCTCGGCGTAGTAGTCGGCGAGCCTGTCGATGATGCCGCCCGGTTCGCACGTCGTGCTCTCCGTCCAGACAGACGTGTCGACCCCTGTACCGCCCGAATTGACCCCGATGACCGGGATGCCGGCCGCATCTGCCCGCGCGTACGCACCAGAGATCGCACCTTCATCCAGTGCCCATGACGCGATCGCCGACGCGGGGCGATCGACCATGGTCTGGATGTTGGACACCTGGGTGTCCGGCGACAGGTTCGCGTCGTAGACCTGCGACTCCCAGCCGAGGTTGTCCGAGGCGGCCTCGACACCCTGCGCGGTGAACTTCTGTCCCTCCTGGGATAGCACCGGAGACGAGAAGCCGAAGAACTCGGTGCCTGGGTCGTTGTTGCCACCGCAGGCGACCATGCCGAGTCCGAGCGTGGTGGCCAGGGCTGCCGTCGCCAGCGGCTTGGTGATGTTCATCGTTCTGTGATTCCTTCTGTAGATCATGATCAGATCCGTGCTCTCGCGATGACGCAACGTTGCATCGTGGCGACCTGGATCTGGTTGTCTTGCACTCGAACTGGGTAAGTTCCCAACGGGTCAGTCGCGGGGGCGGTCAGCGCCTCCCCGGTGCGGATCGAAAAGGTCGCGTAGTGCAGTTCACATTCCACGGAGTCTCCGTCGACATATCCTTCGGACAGCGAGTACTCGGCGTGCGAGCATGTGTCGTCCACTGCGAAGTACTCACCGCCCACGTTGAAGAGGGCGATCGGGGGGCACGTGCCGGGGACCTTGATCCCGGTGCCGACCGGGAGGTCATCGGCGCCACAGGCCGCGACCCAGATGTCTGTCTCAGCCATGAGGCATCGCTTCCCGGCGTGGGGTGAGAACCCGCACCACCTTGTCGAACCCACCGGACGTGCGCACCACCCCGAGCCCCACTGCGGCGATGAGTAGTACACCGTTGACCGCCTGGCGCCAGAAACTCGAGATGTCGGCGAGCGTCATCGCGTTCTGCACGACGCCCAGGAAGAGAACGCCGATCACGGTCCCCCAGATGCTTCCCTTGCCGCCGGTGAACGAAGTGCCGCCGATCAGCACCGCGGCCAGGACCCCGTTGAGCAGGGCGGGGTCGATCTGTGGGGACGCCCCGGTCAGTCGACCCACCTGAACGATGGCCGCGACGCCGGCGGACAGACCCGCCAGTGCGTAGACACCGGTCTTGATGTTCCTGACGTTGATGCCGTTGAGGCGGGCGGCATCCGCGTTGGAACCGACGGCGAAGACCGACCGGCCGAATCTGGTGTAGCCGAGGACTCCCGCCGCGAGCAGGACCAGGACGACGTCGAAGACGAGGATGATCGGAATCGATCCGACCTGACCGGTCGCGAATGTGCTGATGGCACCGAAGGCCGGCACGTCGAAGACGTTGATCGTGGCACCGTCGTCGGCGAGCAACGCGATGCTGGCCGCGATCGACGCCATACCGAGAGTGACCACGAGGAACGAGATCTTCGCCCGAGCCACGAGGATCCCGTTGATGATCCCGAGTACGGCACCGCACGCCAGCGCGCCCACGACGCAGATCACCGCAGGGGCACCGGCCTGCAGCAACAAGCCGAATCCCATTCCGGCGGCGGCGCTCATGGACACGACCGACAGGTCGATACCGCCCGCGATGATGACGAACGTCGATCCGAGGGCCAGCGCGAGCGCAACGCTGTTGGCGCCCACGATGTTCATGAGATTCGACCATGTGAAGAAGCTCGGCTGGCTCACGGCCGCCACCAGGATGAGAAGGCCGAAAGCGACCAGGACACCGCCGGTGTCGCCGAACCACTGCATGGTCGGTCGTTTGCGGGGAATACCCGGAACGGTCGCGGACACATCCGGGGTGTGCTCGATTGTGGTCACATCATTCTCCTCAGGAGTTCATTTCGATTGCACGGGAACCGGCAGCGACGCCGACGTCGCGATCACGCGGAGATCTGAGGTCTGCGGCCGGTCACCATGGCGGTGTTGAGGTTGTCCTCGGTCACGTCACGGCCGACGAACTCCGCGACCACCCGACCCCGATGCATGGTCAGGACCCGGTCACACATCCCGCACAGTTCGTTGAGTTCGGACGAGATGAGCACGATCGCGGCACCACGGGCAGCCTGCTCACGGAGCATCGCGTAGATGGCACTTCGAGCCCCGACGTCTATCCCCCGTGTCGGTTCACACATCACGTACACGGGCAACTCGAGCTCGAACAGTCTGCCGATGATGATCTTCTGCTGGTTGCCGCCCGACAGGTGACTCACCGCCAGCTGCGTCGAGGCGGTGCGAACATCGAACCGCGCGACAGCATCGGCCACCAGGCGTCCTTCGAGCGAGAATCGCCGGACACCGTTGCGAAAGAGTTTCGACCGCCAGGCGAGCGCGAAGTTCTCGGCGACCGACCTGTTCAGCAGGAGGCCCATGGACTTGCGGTCCTCGGGAACGAAGCCTATTCCGCCGTCCAGCACGCGATCCGGTCGCCCGATCAGAACCTTTGCGCCACCTACGCTGAGGTCGCCGGTGGCCGGCACCGCGCCGCCCAGGGCGTGCCCGAGCGTCTCCTTGCCCGAACCCGCCAGACCGGCGACGCCGACGATCTCCCCTCGACCCACGGACAGTTCGACCGGATGTAATCCTTTGTCGGGCACGGCGAGCGCGGACGCGTGCAGCACCCGGTCGTGGACATCCGCAGTGTGGTTCGCAGTTCCGTAGTAGTCACCCAGTTCCCGACCCACCATCTGCCGGACGATCTCGTCCTCGGTCGTCGATGCCACCGCGAGCTCGGCGACGATGCGGCCGTCCCGCAGAACCGCAGCAGTGTCGGCGACACGGAAGATCTCGTTCATCCGGTGGGTGATCATGACGATGCTCGTCCCGGCTGCGCGCTGGGCGCGCACCAGCTCGAGGAGGCGATCGGCGGCCCTCTCCGACAACGAGCTGGTGGCCTCGTCGAGGATCAAGACGTCGGGGTCCGTCGACAGCGCCCGCGCGATCTCGATCTGTTGTTGCGTTTCGATGGGCAGGTCACCGACCCGCGCACGCGGATCGACGTCGACTCCACACGCATCCAGCACTTCGACCGCTGCGGCGCGCATCCGCCGCCAGGAGATGACCGCCGGCCCGCCGGAGGGAAGGCGTCCCATGAAGATGTTCTCGGCAACGGTGAGATCCGCTGCGAGAGTCAGCTCCTGACTGATCAGCGCGATTCCGTGACGGCGTGCGGCATTCGGGTCGTGCAATCGGCGGACCGCCCCGCCGACGACCACTGTGCCGGCGTCGGGAGTGAGCAGGCCCCCGATGATCCTGGCGATCGTCGACTTTCCGGACCCGTTCTCTCCGGTCAACGCAGTGACACTCCCGCGCCGAAAGGCCAACGAGACATCCTCCAGCGCAATGGAATTACCGAAACGCTTGGCGATCCCGGTCAAACGCAGAATCGTCTGATCGGTGTCGACGGGCTGTGGACTGGTCATGAACGAAGAGTCAAACAGCAACTCGTACTCACCGGAATACCGCCTGGCAGTGAATCTTTCGGCTACCTCATTTGCGTCACCCCGCGCAGACTCCGCCGAGAGTGTGAGGTGCTCGCTGCGCCCGCGTTACCATCCTGTGTCGGATCACGGGCTGCGTTACGTCGTGATGAAACCCTTGCCCGTCCAGCGCCTCGTGCACGCCGCAAGGCCGCAGATGACGACGGCCAACGCCGTTCCGATGGTGAAGAGGGCGCAGTAGGCGCTCTCCGCCGGAACCCCGGGTACCGGCCCGTCTCCGAATGCGTCCAGCACCGCGACGACGAGAGCCGAGGCCACCGCGGTGCCGCCGAACCTGGCCACCACGTTGAGAGCCTGCGCCGCCGCCATCCGGCCGGCCGCAGTGGACGACGAGATCATGACCGGTGTAGCCGTCATGGCCATACCGACGCCGGCGGACACCACCGTCATCGCCGCCGAGACCTGCCAGGCCGCGGCGTGCCACAGGAGCAGCAGCACAAACCCCGTACCGGCGACCACGGCTGCGGCCATCAGCGTCGCCGACACGTTCGTCAGCCGGATCAGCCGGGCGGCCAGTGGTGTGCTCACGAGCATCGACAGTCCCCCCGGGGTCAGGAGCACACCGGCGGTCAGAGTCGACTGGCCCATTCCCGAGAAAGGCGGAACCGCGGAGGTCTGCAGGAGATGGGAAGCAGTCAAGGTGCCGAGCATGTACATGACCCCGACGAGTGCCGAGCAGAGGTTCGCCACCACGATGACAGGCATTCGTGCCGCCCGGATGTCGACGAGCGGCCAGCGACGACGCAACTCGTAGGGAACCCAGATCACCGCCGTCAGGGCACCCGCCCCGAGTAGCCCCAGCACCGGCGGGGACGTCCAACCCCATCGCGCGCCCTGTGCCACCGGGATCAGCCCACACAGCAGCAACACGACCACACCCACGGCGCCGATGGCGTCGAACGATTCACGCGGCCGGGATGCATCGGGCGCGAGGGCCACCCGGAATGCGACGCCCAGCAGGAGCGCCACGCAACCGGCACCCCAGAACAGCATCGACAGCCCGAAGTCCTCGATGACCCAGGCAGCCAATGGCAGACCGGCCCCGCCGCCGAGTCCGACCGCGACCGACATCGTCGATGCACCGGTCGCCATCCGTTCCGGGCCCAGAACCCGGCGGATCACACTCATGCCGACCGGGATCACGCCTGCGCCACACCCCTGCAGGGTGCGGCCGGCGACCATCGGTGCGAGGTCGTCGGAGACGGCGCTGATGATCGAACCGGCGGCCATGATCAACACCAGGGCGGTGAGCACCCTGCGCTCCCCGACGAGATCCGCCGCACGTCCCGCGATGGGGGTGCTGGCCGCGGCTGCGAGAAATGTGGACGTCAGGGCCCAGGCGCCGCTCGTCGCGCTGACGCCGAGTTGATCGCCGATCGAGCCGGCCACCGGGACCAGTGCTGTGGCCAGGAACGAGGCGAGCAACCCACCGCAGCACAGGACGAGGATGACCGATGCGTGCGAGCCAACTGGCTCGACGAATCCCGTTGTCGGGGTGGTGTCTGAGGGGCGTCGGGTCGCTTCATCCGGACGAAGTCGGGGATCGGGCATCAGGTCAGTCCATCAGCGCGGTTGGCGAGTCGCCATCACCAGGACGCGGTATCCGGTCGGGTACCGCATCCACGGTATGGACGAGATCAACCGGTGCTCATACCATTTCGCTCACCTGTATGCGTGGGTCCGAGATCTACTCGGTGAGATCCGCACCGAGGACGGTCGCACCACACTCCCGATGAAAGCGAGGGCGACCCCCATGACTCCGACTCCGGACTCCCCGGCAAAGGTCATTCTCGGTACCGCGACCTTCGGGGTCTCACCCCTCGCCGACGACGCCCCAGCTCTCATACGCGGCGCACTCGACCGGGGTGTCGAATTCTTCGACACCGCCAACTCATACGGAAATCAACCGGACTATGACCGGCCATCGGTCCCGGACCATACCGAACGCCTGTCGTCGGAAGAAATTCTCGGGCGGGCGCTCGCCGGAATCCGCGACCGGGTTCAGTTGGCGTCGAAGGTCGGCGAACCCCTCGGTCGCGATCGTGTGAATGGACCGTTCGTCGGGCAGTTGACCCGCGGTCACATCTTCGAGCAGGTCGACCTGAGCCTCCGGCGCCTCCGGACCGACTACCTCGATCTGTACTACGCCCACCAACCGGACCCGCACACGCCGGCCGGTGAGACGGTGGCGGCCTTCGACGATCTGGTCACAGCCGGGAAGATCCGTGCATGGGGTATCTCCAACTTCTCGGCCGCGGAGACCGAGGCGGTGGTCCGGACGGCAGTGGAGCTCGGTGCTCGACCCCCCTCTGCGCACCAGGTGCGCTACAACCTCGCCGAACGCCGGATCGAGCGCACCGGAGTGGTTGCGGCGGCCTGCTCCACCGGCACACCGTTGCATGCCTACGCGCCCGTTGCGGGTGGCCTGCTGGCCGGTCGCCGTGCGCTCGACCGTGACTACATCGGACACCGACGATGGGGTGGAGTCGGATTCTCCGAAGCGCAGCGTTCCGCCGGACGCCGGTTCGCCGGACTGGCGGCCGAATGGGGCGTGCATCCATCCTCGCTCGCGCTCGCCTGGCTCATGAACCGGCCGGGGGTGACGGGCGTCGTAATGGGGACGAGCTCGATGGCCAACCTCGATCACGCTTGCACGGCAGGCGAACTGACCCTGAGCCGTGATCAACTCGTCATCCTCGACTCACTGCGATTCGGTGATCCGGTGAACTGAACCGAGTCACAGCCGAGAAAATTCCCTACGGCTCAGTTGGCTGTGGAGGCAATCGGTCGTCTCCGGTACCGGGCGACCACGGTCTGCCCGTCGGCACCGGGGATCGCGTCGAGATCGTCGTGACCGATGTGCTCGACACGGTCGGTGACGACTTCGAACTGTTCGGAGTTCATCTCCACCAGGAGAATCCCGCCGACGCACAGCCAGTCCCGGGCGGCTCTGATCAGCTCCAGGATGTGGTCGAGTCCGTCGGGGCCACCGACCAGTGCGTTGCGCGGTTCGTGGTCACACGCTTCGTGAGGAAGGAACCCGACCGAGGCGTCGGGGACGTACGGCGGGACCGCGGCGATCACGTCGACGTGTCCCCGCAACCCCGGCGGTAGTGGACTCAGCCCGTCGCCCAGATGAACCCCGCTGCCGCGCGGTAGGTTCTGTCGAGCGCAGGCCAGCGCAGTGGGGTCGATATCGATCACGTGCAAGCGTGCGTCGAGGCCCGCGGCCGCAACCGTCGCGGCGATGGGCGCGACGCCGCAGAATGCCTCTAGCACGAGCGGAGACCGTCGCGCCCGCACCGCGGCGACCGCGATGCGCGCCAACAGCAGTGAGCGTTGACGCGGCACGAAGACGCCCGGGCCGACGCACAACCGCAGGTCGCCGAATCGCACCCATCCCACCAGATGCTCGAGCGGCTCGCCGGCCGCGCGACGGGCACAGAGCTCATCGAGTTCGGCTGCGCCGGCGGCATGCTCGCGCAGAACTGCGGCTTCCTCCTCGGCGAAGACACAGCCGGCACGACGCAGGAGACCGACGACCGGATCGTCGGTTCCGTGGTCAGAAGTGTTGCGGGTCATCCTTCTTCAGACCGTACAAGAATGCTGCCGCGATGAGCAGGGCCACCTGTAGGAAGCCGAGGATGAGGCCGACGATCGCACCGGCACCCAGGTCGAGGAACGGCGGCGTGATCAGGGCCGCCGCGAACAGCGCCAGCCACGCGGCGATTCCGACGACCGCCAAGAAGGGCAGCGCCCTGCGATAGCGCGGAACGAGCACGAACGTCGCCGCGATGCCGACCACCCCGAGCACGATGAAGAACTTCCCGGGGTTGAGGACGACCTCATAGGAGAAGAATGCGGGTATCCCGCCCTGGCCCTCCTCGAAGTCGGCTCCCCAGCGATTGAGTTCCTCCTCGGCGCCCGCCGACACCGAGATCCAACTGAGGAAGCCCATGAAGTACGTGACGATCCCGGCGACCGCCGAGGCGAGCGCGAAGATCACCGACAGGTCGGCGCCGGGACCACGGGGCGGTTGTTGACCCCATCCGCTCCCGGGATTCGGGTAGTGCTGATCGGGTCCCCACTGCTGACCGGGCAGGCCGCCGGTACCGGGGTGTTGGACGTGGGCCGTCTGGTCCTGGTTGCCGGCGAACCCCCCGGTCTGAGGTGGTCCCTGCGGGACGCCTGACCACTGACCGCCCGGATGCTGGGGTTCGCCTGGATTCACGATCCGCTCCTTGTCGCCTGCCGCGGGACCGGCCCGCCGCCTTCGCATTGCCTGCGCCCGCCGTTCCGGCGTGCGACCTTGCGCAAGACTAGGCCGTACCCGGGCCGGGACGCACCGGTCAGCCCACTTTTCATTCGACCGGGTCACCACGGCAGTTCTCCGGCGCTTCGACGCCGTCGGGGTGCGGCCCGTCCGCACGCCTGGACGCGTAGAGTGCGGGATCGATGTCCGCGACGCAGGAACCGCGCGAGGACGAATCGGAAGCCACGAATCGTCCGCCGACGCGCCGAACCCAGGCCAAGGCGGCCCGTCGTGCCGAATTGCTGTCCGCCGCCGCCCGTCAGATGGCCGAGCGCGGATTCGCCGGGGTGCGGCTGGAGGACATCGGACGGGCGGTCGGAGTGAGCGGACCGGCGATGTACCGCCATTTCTCGTCGAAGACCGAACTTCTTGACGAGATGCTCATCGACATCAGTCAGCGACTGCACGACGGCGGCAGCGAGGTCGCCGACCGCGGCGGTTCACCGTCGGAAACCCTGGCCGCGCTCATCGGCTTTCACATCGACGTCCTCGTCACCCGCCCCGATCTCATCACGGTGCAGGATCGCGACCTGTCCTCGATGACCCCGGCCGCGAACCACCGGGTCCGACTGCTGCAGCGCCGCTATGTGGAACGGTGGGTGGATGTGCTCCTCGCCGTGACCGACGAGAACGGCATGACCCTCGATCGCGACGAGGCGCGCGTGCGCGTCCACGCCATGTTCGGGCTGCTCAATTCCTCACCTCGCCTGCCCGACTTCGACCAGCATGGATTGCGCCGTCTGCTCACCGCGATGGCACTGGCGGCCCTGCGGTGCGAGGTGCCGGATCAGGGGTGACCCGGCACCCCGTCCTCACCATCCGTCGATGTGGAGGACGGAATCGAGGGACTTCCGCGGTGCCGGCTTGAAATCGGTGCCCTTGGTGTAGGCCACCGGCAACAGCACACCCTGATGGATGTTGGCCGGGATGCCGAGGAGCTCGGCGATCTCCTTCTCGTAATTCAGATGCAGGGTCGTCCACGCCGACCCGAGTCCGCGGGCGCGCAGAGCCAGTTGCAGGCTCCAGGCGCCGGGCAACAACGAGCCCCACACGCCGGCCTGGTTTCCCGCGGGCAGGTCTCCGCCGGTGTAGATGGCGCCGATGACCAGCACCGGGACCTGTCCCATCGTGTCGGCGAGGTACTGCGCGCTGGACGCGACGCGCTTACCGGTGTCGTCGCGCGGCGCCTGCCCGGCGTAGTACTTGGCGAACGACTTCGCGTAGTAATCCGCGACCTTCTGCTTCAGCTCGGGGTCGGTGAGCACGATCCAGTGCCAGGTCTGGCTGTTGCTGCCGGTCGGCGCCTGCAACGCCACCTCGAGCGCCTCCTTGACCACATCGAGCGGCACGGGACGATCGAAGTCGAGACGTTTGCGCACCGAGCGCGTCGTGGTGAGGAGTTGGTCGGGGTCCAGGGGCAGTAGGTCGGTCATTTCTCCATCCTGCACAAAACCACTCCCGTTCACCACGTCGACCCCGGCCCGCGAGAGCCGGTGACACCTGACGGCCGCGAAGACTCAGGGCACCTCCGGCGGCAGGGCGCCGGCCTGCTCGAGGTACTCCACCAACCGGCTGGTGACCTTGGCCGTGCGCACCTCGGCCGGGGTGAAGTATGCCGCGTCGGCGGCGTCGTCACCGGGACACAGCTCCCCCGAACGGATCTCGGCACGGAAGTCGTGTACCTCGTAGACGCGCCCGTCGCCCACCCGGATGTCCAGCTGGATGGCCGGTTCGCCGACCTCGACGACCAGGCCGGTCTCCTCCTCCACCTCGCGGATGACCGCCTGCCGCAACGACTCCCCGGGCTCGACTTTGCCACCGGGGAGACTCCAGTGTCCGGCCGACGGCTCGTTCCGACGCAGTATCAGCAGGATTCGACCGTCCTCATCGGTGATGAGGGCGCCGACGGCCACGATGCGCTCGCCCATCACGCGTCCACCGCCGGCACGCGGGTCCGCGCGCCGGCGTCCGGTTCCGGCGATGCCGAGAGATACCGTCCGATCACGCCGCGGATCGCCGACAGCGTGGCCGCGTCCGACTCCTCGTCGACAACCGCGTCGATCATGCCCTCCGCAGCCATGCCCCCGGCGAGAATGCCCTGCCGTGAGGCCATCTCGCCGGCGTGGTCGAGGTCGCGGTGCACGATGAGGCTGGCACCCTCGGGCGGCAGCGGTGACAGCCAGGCGTCTGCGCGCGCGACCCGGAAGTCGGCGGGGAAGAGCGCGAGCGCCGCACCGCCCGCACCCTGGCCGAGCAGCACGGAGACCGTCGGAACCGGAGCGCTGATCAATTCGACTGTGCAGCGGGCTATCTGCGCCGCGAGACCACCCTCCTCGGCGACGACGGACAGCTCCGCACCCGGGGTGTCGATCACGGTGACCACCGGCAGTCCGAGGTCGCTCGCCGCCAGGATCGCCCGGCGCGCCTCGCGCAGGTGCCTCGGACCCGGCAGGTCGCCGTCCGCCTGTGACCTCCGGTCGTATCCGACGACCAGGGCGACGTGTCCGCCGAAGTCGCTGAGCGAGAATCGAAGTGGCCCGGCATCTGACAGCGGCGCCGACTCGCCCTGAGCCAGGAACTCGACCAGGCCCGCACGCCCGCGCTCGCGCGTTGCGCGCACACACGCCCACGCGTCGTCCGGCTCGAGCGGGCGGGCGCTCTGGGGCCACACCCGGATCGGGTCCGCCGGCGCCAACGGCTCATCCCGGCGGGCGAGGAGACGCACCACCGCCGACAGGCGGGCGGGGAGGTCCGCCGGCTCGACCACGTCATCGACAACCGTTGTGCGGACGAGGTTCTCGGCGGTCTGGACATCCGCGGGAAAGGGCTCACCGTAGATGCCTTCGTAGACACGCGGCCCGAGGAAGCCGATGAGCGCTCCGGGTTGCGCCCAGGTGATGTGCCCGAGTGAACCCCACGAGGCGAACACACCGCCCGTCGTCGGATGTCGCAGGTACACCAGGTAGGGCAGTCCGGCGGCCTTGTGGTCGGTCACGGCACCGGTGATCGCGACCATCTGCAGGAATGCCGCAGTCCCCTCCTGCATCCGGGTGCCGCCCGACGCGGGAAAGGCCAGCAACGGAAGCCGCTCGCGCGTCGCGCGTCGCACCGCGGCGACGATCCGTGCCCCGGCGGCCCGGCCGATCGACCCGGCGAGGAACTCGAACTCACTCAGGACCATCGCCACTCGTCGCCCACCGATCGAGCCCGCGCCGGTGCTCACCGATTCGTCCGACCCGCTGGTGCGGCGGGCCCGTTCGAGCTCAGCGGCGTAGGTGTCATCGGCGCCGTCGGATGTCGCGGCCGGTGCGCCGACCGGTACATCCCACGATTCCCACGTCCCGTCGTCGACGAGCATCGCCCGCAATTCCGACGCCGTGAGCCGTGCCCGTTCACCCATGCCTCACACCGTATCCCGCCGGGCCCGGGCCACCCGTGCGCGTCGCCGACCGTTCGTCGCGGGGATGTCATGTCGGCCCTCGGTGTCATACTCTCGTCAGCTCGACGACCACGTCCGAACTCCGACCGACCGATCTCTTCCGGAGGCCCTCATGTCCGACACGTTCCGCATCACCCGCTCCCTGACCGTCGACGCGCCACCCGACGCGGTGCTGCCGTACCTGACCGACTTCCGGCAGTGGGTGCATTGGTCCCCATGGGAGGGCGTCAATCCGGACATGGCCCGCGAGTATTCGGGTGCGGAGTCCGGAGTGGGGGCGAAATACGCGTGGTCGGGCAACCGGAAGGCCGGTCGAGGGGCCATGGAGATCACGCGTGTCGACGAGCCTCGTGAGGTGGAGGTGCGCCTGGAGTTCGAGAAGCCCATGAAGACCACCAACACGGTCACCTTCGAACTCGTGCCCCAGGGTCAGGCGACGCGGGTGTCCTGGACGATGGTGGGCGCGCAGACGATGTTCAGCCGGGTGGCCGGATTCTTCGGCATCTTCGACCGGATGCTGGGCAAGGACTTCGAGAAGGGGCTGAGTCAGCTCAAGGCGGTCACCGAGAGTAGATGACCCGGGTGCGCAGAAGGACGTCGGCCACCGATCGGCGACGCCGATCGATCACCACCCACACGAGACCTATCGCGAAGAAGGTGCACAGCAGTGCGCGCAGCACCGCGATGGTCGGCCGGATTCGCGCACCCTCCGAATTGACCACGCGCAGGCCCATCACGACCGACCCGAGCGTGCGCCCGGAGACCTCCCAGCACGTCGCGAGGTAGAGCACCGCGACCAGCACGAAGCCGGTCGTCGTGAAGACGAGATCGACCTGCGGCAGCGAGAATTCACTCACCGAGACGACGAACTTCATCAGCGACAGGCCCGCGTAGGCGGCGCCGAGGATCGTCCACACGACGAGCAGGTCGAGGAACGAGGCCACACCCCGGCTCACGATGCCGGCGTTCTTGTCCCGGTCCTGCACCGCGTGCGCCTTGTGCACCAGCGGGTGGCCCGGTCCGCCGGGAGTGGTCTCGGCGCTCATCGGGGCCCCTCGGCGTCGGGGGCGGCCTCGACGGCCGCGGCACCGCGTCGACGCAGAAACCGGTTGACCGCGTTGGCCACTGCGTCGTCGGCTCGCTCACTGGTGCTGCGCACGTCGGTCATGACATCGGCGGTCACCGAGGTACTCGCCTCGCGGATGATGTCGGGGAGGTCGACGCCGTCGATGATCTCCTCGGCGAGTCCGATCAGGTCGACCCGCCCGAGGATGGCGTCGATGTCGATGCGGGCGGCGATCACGTCGATGTCGATCCCGGTGGCGATGGAGTCGAGATCGACCTTCCGGATCACCGCGTCGAGGTCCACCAGATCGATCGCCGCCATCAGATCCACTTGCGCCACAGCGCGATCGAGATCGACACCGGTGATCACCTCGTCGATGTCGATGAGCGCGAGCACCTCGGAGATCAGCCGCTTGAGATCGACATGGGTGAGCACGAGGTCGGTGAGGTCGACCTCCTCGACCAGAGCGTCGACCACCTCCCGGATGACGACGCCCAGAACGGTTCGCGTCGTCGAGACCACCACGGTGACAGCGGTGTCGGCGGCTTCGGCCAGCCGCACGCGTACGGACCCGATGAGCCCGCCCGCGAGGGGCATCCGTTCGGCGACGTCGGCCATCACCCCGGCGAATCGCAGCGACTCCCCCGCGAGCTGGGAGATCGCGCCGCGTCGCGCCCGGGAGTCCACCGACGAATTATCGCATGCGGGATCAGGGCCGGTCGGGCCACGAAAAAACCCGAGCGGGCAGACCCGCTCGGGTTCTTCGGTTCTCGTCTGCCCTACAGGGCCTGGTAGAGCTCTCGGGCCAGCGAAGCGGTCTCGGACGGCGTCTTGCCGACCTTGACGCCCGCGGCCTCGAGGGCCTCCTTCTTGCCCTGGGCGGTGCCCGCACCGTCGGAGACGATGGCTCCCGCGTGGCCCATGGTCTTGCCCTCGGGAGCGGTGAAGCCCGCGACGTAACCGACGACCGGCTTGGTCACGTTGGCCTTGATGTACTCGCCGGCCTTCTCCTCGGCGTCGCCACCGATCTCACCGATCATGACGATCAGCTTGGTCTCGGGATCCTTCTCGAACGCCTCGATGGCGTCGATGTGGGTGGTCCCGATGACCGGGTCTCCGCCGATGCCGATGGCGGTCGAGAAGCCGAGATCGCGCAGCTCGTACATCATCTGGTAGGTCAGGGTGCCCGACTTGGAGACCAGACCGATCGGACCCTTGCCGGTGATGTTGTTCGGCGTGATGCCCACCAGCGCCTCACCCGGGGTGATGATGCCGGGGCAGTTGGGGCCGATGATGCGGGTCTTCTCGCCCTTCTCCACGTTGTAGGCCCATGCGTAGGCGGAGTCCTGCACCGGGATGCCCTCGGTGATGACCACAAGCAGCGGGATCTCCGCGTCGATGGCCTCGATGATGGCGTCCTTGGAGAACTTCGGCGGCACGAATGCGATCGAGGTGTCGGCCCCGGTCTCCTTCATGGCCTCGGCGACCGATGCGAACACCGGGAGCTCGACGTTGTTGCCGTCTGCGTCGACGTGCGACACGGTGGTGCCGGCCTTGCGTGCGTTGACACCGCCGACGACGTTGGTGCCGGCCTTGAGCATCAGAGCGGTGTGCTTGGTGCCCTCACCGCCGGTGATGCCCTGGACGATGACCTTGTTGTCTTTGTTCAGAAAGATCGACATATTCCGTGGCTCCCTTACTTGCTCGCCAGCTCGGCGGCCTTGTCGGCGCCCGAGTCCATGGTTTCGGCGAGCGTGACCAACGGGTGGTTCGCATCGGCCAGGATCTTGCGGCCTTCGTCGACCTTGTTGCCGTCGAGGCGGACGACCAGCGGCTTGTTGGCGTCCGACCCCAGCTTCTCCAGGGCCCCGACGATGCCGTTGGCGACGGCGTCACACGCGGTGATGCCGCCGAAGACGTTGACGAAGACGCTCTTGACCTGCTCGTCGCCGAGGATGACGTCGAGACCGGCAGCCATGACCTCGGCCGAGGCGCCGCCGCCGATGTCGAGGAAGTTCGCGGGCTTCACGTTGTTGTGCTTCTCACCGGCGTAGGCAACCACGTCGAGGGTCGACATGACCAGGCCCGCGCCGTTGCCGATGATGCCGACCTCACCGTCGAGCTTGACGTAGTTGAGGTCGTTTTCCTTGGCCTTGAGCTCCAGGGGATCGGTGGCGTCGCGATCCTCGAACTCCTCGTGGCCGGGCTGACGGAAGTCGGCGTTGGCATCGAGGGTGACCTTGCCGTCGAGGGCGAGGATCTGATCGTCCGGCGTGCGGACGAGCGGATTGACCTCGACCAGGGTGGCGTCCTCCTTGACGAACACCTCCCAGAGCTTGGCGATGGTGACCGCTGCGGCGTCGAGCACCTCGGCGGGCAGATGGCCCTGCTCGGCGATCGAGCGCGCGGTTTCCAGATCGACACCCTTCACGGCGTCGACGGCGACCCTCGCGAGGCGCTCGGGCTTGGTTGCGGCGACCTCTTCGATCTCCATACCGCCCTCGACCGAGCACATGGCCAGGTACGAGCGGTTGGTGCGATCGAGCAGGAAGGAGATGTAGTACTCCTCCGCGATGTCGCTGGCCTCGGCGACCAGCAGCTTCTTGACGACATGGCCCTTGATGTCGAGGCCAAGGATGTTGGAAGCGTGGGACTGCGCGTCGTCCGGGGTCGCGGCGTACTTGACGCCGCCTGCCTTGCCACGCCCGCCGGTCTTGACCTGCGCCTTGATCATCACAGGCTTGCCGATTTCCTCGGCGATCGCCCGCGCGTCGGCGGCATCATCGGTCACCCGACCGGGTGTGGTGGGAACCCCGTGCTTGGCGAACAGTTCCTTCGCCTGGTATTCGAAGAGATCCATTCAGCTCACCATCTCGTAGATTTGCCCGCGCAAGGGTGTAATGCGGGCCATATCGGACTTTAAACCTGCCGTGAATCGCCACCCCGCGCGCACCCTGCGCTTGTGCGACAGATCACTCGCTCGGCCGGTCTCACAGTATTGGCACCGCCTTGTGAGGGGTACACCGCATCCCGTGCGCCCATGAACTGCACTTACACCGCCGTGCGGCGTCGGGCGGGGTTCACAGGTTGAATTTACTGTATTGAACAGCGTATTCGCCACTTTCGAGCAGTGCCGCAAAGTCATGTGACTCAGCTCACAATATGCCGGTTTGTCGCTTTCTACGGTTGGACTTGCCGCAATCATTTCGTTACCGTCGGCTGTCAGCGGTGGTCACAGAAGCATTACGAACGGTGACTTCGAATCCGCCAACGACGAGATGCGGCAGCAAGAGATGAGGTGGACGATTTGGCGGGACTCGGTGTCTCACGCGGATCGGGCCGCGTCCGATCGGGCGGGTTGATCGATGACGTCACAGCGGAAGAGATGACCACGATCATCCCCATCGTCGACACCGACGAGGCCGCCGGGTACGACCTCAGCGAGTACGACTTCGATTTCGCCGACTCCGACGTCACCACGCGGGAGTCCTCGGACGCCGGCTGGACCCCGTCGTCGTGGGAGGGCTACTACCGTCCCACCCGCTCGGAGATCACTCAGGACATCCTGATTCCCGAGCACGAATTCGACCAGTACGCGCACGACGAGCCGTTCGACGTCGACGGTGCCGAACTCGACCTCTTCGACGGCGGCGAACTCGACCTCGTCACCGATGACGATCTCGACGCCGACACCGAACACCGCCCCTTCCGGACCAATCCGGCCGGACAGCGCGTCCGCCGCGGCGGCAAGCATCGCATCGCTGCCCCTCCGAACGCCCTCAAGGGCGGGCGCGCGGCCCTCATCGCCATGGCAGCGGGAGCGGCCGTCGCCGCCGTCGCCCAGGTCGGTACCAACGACGAGGCGCCCGCACCGGTGAATGCCGCCGCCGTCAACGACGCGTCGGCGCAGGGAGCCGCACCGGTCGAACTGGGCCCCGGAGTGGCCGCTGCGACGCCGCAGACCGACCAGATGAACGTCTTCACCAATCAGCTGGGTGTCGGCGCCAAGATGGCCGCGGACGCGGACCGCCGCGAGGCCCTGGCCCGGCGCCCGCTCTTCACCTCGCCGATCCCGCTGGGCAGCTACGACTTCACCTCCGCCTTCGCGATGCGCTGGGGCACCATGCACGGCGGCATCGACATGGCCGCGCCGCTCGGGACCCCGATCCACGCGGCCACCGACGGCGTCGTGATCAAGGCCGAGCCCGCCTCGGGCTACGGCCACTGGGTCCAGATCCAGGCGGCCGACGGGACCGTCACCATGTACGGCCACATGTCCTCCTCCGGCGTCCTGGTCCAGGAAGGCCAGCGCGTCACGGCCGGCGACGTCATCGCCCTGGTCGGCAACGAGGGCTTCTCGTTCGGCCCGCACCTGCACTTCGAGGTGTGGAAGAACGGCAACACGAAGATCGATCCCGTGCCGTGGCTCGCCGCCAAGGGCGTGAAGCTCTCCGGTTACACCGGATAGCAGCCTCTCTGCCCCCTGAGGTGCGAGGAGCGATAGCCGCCGGGCCGAGCAAGCGACGAAGGAGCGCGTCGAGGTCGACGAGCCTCTAGGGCCCGCCGCGCGCTCCCTCTAGAGCTTGTCCCCGGGAATCCCGCCTGCGGTGAGAAGCGTGACGCGTCCCGCGCTGCCGCCGTAGTCGATCGTGACGCGTTCGGTGGCGCCGCTGCCCTCCTTGGCCACGACCTTGCCCATCCCGTACTTCGGGTGGTTGTGTCGATCGCCGATGTCGAGCTGGACCTGCTTGTTGCGTCCGCGTGCCGGATCCGGCGAGTACGACGACCGCCCGCGGCCCATCGACGAACCGCCCGAACCGGAGAACGCGCCGTCGCGGCCGAACACTCCGCCCGACGACCCGCCGAAGCCGCGCGCCGAGCGCCGCGGTTCGGTGCGCCGCCAGTCGAGCAGATGCTGCGGGATCTCTTGCAAGAAGCGGGATTCCGGGTTGGACACCGGCTGTCCCCACGACGCGCGGGTGATCGACCGGGTGAGGTACAGACGTTGCTTCGCGCGGGTGATGCCGACGTAGGCGAGGCGTCGTTCCTCGCTCAACTCGGCCGGATCGCCGAGTGCCCGCATGTGCGGGAAATGTCCGTCTTCCCAACCGGTCACGAAGACGACCGGGAACTCGAGCCCCTTGGCGGTGTGCAGGGTCATCATCGTGACGACACCCTCGCCTTCGTCGGGCACCTGATCGGCGTCGGCGACCAGCGAGACACGCTCGAGAAACGCTGCGAGCGAACCGGGTTCGGCCTCACCCTCGCGATCGACCTCGACGTCGTCGTCCGGCGCGTCGACATCGACCTGCGCGGCATCGGCGCTGAATTCCCTTGCCACGGCGACGAGTTCGTTGATGTTGTCGAGACGCGCACCATCCTGCGGATCGTTGGAGGCCTCGAGTTCGGCGCGGTAACCGGTCCGCTCGACGATCGCGTCGACGAGCTCGCCGATGTCGGCCGACTCCTCGGTGGCGTCGAGGAAGGCCACGTCGGCGTCTTCGGTACCCGCCTCGCCGAAGTGGGTGAGGAAGTCCGATCGCAGTCCCTCGATGAGGTCGACGAACCCGCCGATCTGCTTGACGGCCCGCGTGTTCAGCAGTGCCACCTTGCCCTCGGCCGCGTCCATCAGCGACTCGTAGAAGCTCCGGCCGGTGTTCTCCGAATGGACGGCGACGCAGGCCTCCGCGCGGTCGCCGATGCCGCGCCGAGGGGTGTTGAGGATGCGGCGCAGGCTGACCGAGTCGTCGGGGTTGGCGACCACCCGCAGGTAGGCGACCACATCCCGGACTTCCTTGCGTTCGTAGAACTTGGTGCCGCCGACGACCTTGTACGGAATCCCGTGCCGGACGAACACTTCCTCGATGGCACGCGAACCGGTGTTGGTGCGGTAGAACACCGCGACGTCGGAGTACTTGAAGCTCGACGAACCGCCGATCGAGTAGTCGGTGAGTTCCTCGATCTCCTTGGCGATGAACGTCGACTCGTCGCGGTCGGAGTCGGCGACGTATCCGACGATCAGTTCGCCGTCGCCGGAGTCGGTCCACAACCGCTTCTCGCGCCGGTTCGAGTTGCGTGCGATGACGGCGTTGGCCGCCGACAGGATCGTCTGCGTCGACCGGTAGTTCTGTTCGAGCAGAACGGTTTCGGCGGACGGGAAGTCGCGCTCGAACTCCTCGATGTTGCGGATCGTGGCACCGCGGAAGGCGTAGATGCACTGGTCGGCATCGCCGACGACGCACAGTTCCGAGGGCTCCAGACCGCTCGCCGTGGTCTGCTCCCCGACCAGTTCGCGGATGAGCACGTACTGCGCGTGGTTGGTGTCCTGGTACTCGTCGACGAGGACGTGACGGAACCGGCGCCGGTAGTACTCGGCGACCTGCGGGTGCCGGTGCAGCAGTGCCACGGTCTCGCCGATCAGGTCGTCGAAGTCGAAGGCGTTGGCGGCACGCAGGCGACGCTGGTACTCGGCGTAGATCCGCGCGATCGTCGTCGACGTCGGGTCGTCCTCGGGCGCCGAGGCCAGCGCCTCGTCGGGCGAGATCAGCTCGTTCTTGAAGTTCGACACGGCCACCGACACCCCACGCGGGCTGAACTTCTTGGGGTCGAGGTCGAGGTCGCGGATGACCATCCCGAACAGCCGTTTCGAGTCGTCGGAGTCGTAGATGGAGAAGTTCGAGTTCATCGACTCCAGCAGCCCGGACTGCGCCCGCAGGATGCGCACACACGTCGAGTGGAACGTCGAGACCCACATGTACGCGGCACGCGGGCCGACGAGATCGATGACGCGCTCACGCATCTCCGCGGCGGCCTTGTTGGTGAACGTGATGGCCAGGATCTGCCCGGGCGTGACATCCCGCGCGGCCAGCAGGTAGGCGATCCGGCGGGTCAGCACCGCCGTCTTGCCCGAGCCCGCGCCCGCCACGATCAGCAACGGCGCGCCGGCGTGCAGGACCGCGGCGCGCTGTTGCGGGTTGAGACCTTCGAGCAGGCGCGCGACCCGGTCGTCGGCGGCCGCACCCGAGGATGCGCCGCCCGCGCGACCGGCGAGAAGAGGGGCAGAAGAAGAGCTGTTCATCGGTTGTCCAGGCTACTCGCCGCCGCCGACAGACCCTCGTCGGCCGGTCCGCTCCGCCCCGCCGGGAGGTCCACCGAACAGTCGACCGACCCCGTGAGTTGAGGCCCCGATCGTCGTGCCCCGCGGCTAATATGACGCGGTACCACCGGCTCGGGGTGCCCTGTCTGCGAACACCCGCATGCGGCGACGACGCCCCGGCGAGCAGGAAGAGGCGCCCATGAAGAGACCGTCCATCGTCCCCGCCGCCATCGTCCTCGGTGTCGGAGCGCTGGCCCTCATCATCGCGCTCGTCCTGTCGTTCGTACCGTTCAGCAGCGCGGGCACCGTCGAGCCCACGCCCGCGTTCCGGGCGCAGAAGAGCCTCGACGAGGTGCTTTTCAAGTTGGCGACCAGTCCGGCGGCCGAGTTCACCGGCAAGGTCACCTACAAATACGACGACGAGCGCGGCGAGGGAACGGTCGAATTCGACGACCTGATCGTCACCACGTCGAACACCGCCGAGGGCACGATCACGCTCGGCTCGCAGCAGGGCGAATATCGGCAGATCGGCAACAACCCGTTCATCAGTGCGCCCGGCGCCCTGTGGACCGAACTGCTCGTCGACGCCGAGAAGACGAACCTCGACACCGGCCCCCTGGACAACAAGTGGGCCTCGACCCGCTTCACCAGCATGCCGCGCCTGGGCACCATCCTCGGCCCGGACAACCTCGCCGGCGACATCGGCAACATCGAGTCCGGCGACCCACCCGCGCTCGGAGCCGAGCTCCCGACGCCCAACAAGGGCACACCCGACGCCCGCCGCTGGCCGACCACCGACCCGCCCATCGAGTTCGTCGGTGACGACAAGGTGAAGATCGGGGCGTGGGAGGTCACGTTCGATCCGGAGACGAAGAACGTGACCAACGTCAAGGGTCAGAGCGTGCAGGGCCCGGTCACCTACGACATCGACGCCGCGGTCAGTCTGCAGCCGGCCGACCAGGCCCAGAAGGTGTTCGCCAACCAGCGCGCACTCGTACCGGACCTGGTCTCGGTGCCCGCTCCCGGGCTGTGGATGGAGCAACCGGTGGTGTCCTCGCGCCAGACCGGTGCATGCACCACCTCGTCGTGCGCCTTCGACTACACGGTGCAGGGCAGCCCCTACGCCGACGACGTCCGCGGCCACTTCAACTACGGCCTGACGCTGAACTTCGCGGTCGGCAACCGTCCGCCCGGCGCGGTGGGCGGTGAGTGCAAGGTGGTCCTGCGCGTGGACTTCGGACGAGACGGCACCACCCGGTGTGCCGCCACCAACCTCCCGCCGGACACCAACATCGCCTCGCGGTACACCTTCACCTACCTCGCGTTCATCGACTCGACCGAGACCGAGCTGAACGATCTCATCGACAACAACGAGAAGCAGACCAACACCGAGATCGTCTATGTCCGGACCGGGAACAAGGAACCCGAGCAGGCCCGCTTCGGGGCGAGCGTGACCGGTCTGCCCAGCTACTACGCGATCAAGCGCGGCGACTACATCTTCGACGGCATCGGCACCGACGGCAACATGCACATCACCTTCGGTGAGGGGTATCGGGAGCACATCGTCGGCGGCACCTTCGATCCGTCCTGGGAGGGCACCGAGGTGCTCCGCAAGCAGATGGAACAGCAGGTCACCGCGGCCGGCGACGCACAGGTCGTCTACTTCGTCGCCGAGGAGGAGACAGCGTCGGCTCTGCGGGCCCTGATCGCCGCGGAGAACCAGAGCGACAACATCTCCGCCTTCTACTACGACTAGACGACCACGTCGACCAGTCCTCAGCCCCCGGCGAAGCGCGCCTCGGCGGCCTCGCCGACCCGCCCGGCGCCGGTGTGCAACCGCAGTCCCGGCGTCAGGGGACGGACGTCGACATGGTCGCCGCCGCCGTCGATCCGGACATACACCGAACCCAGGCCCGCCCGGACCGGCGCGCGGACGGCATCCCCGTCCTCGAGGGCGATCTCGATCTCGCCGTCCCGGGTCGCGCAGTAGCTCAGCGCGATCGTCCAGGGCCAGGAGAACAGCGGGCCGTCGAGTCGCAGTCGGGAGGGTCCGGAGACCTCGGGCGCGCGACAGGTCCCCTCGCCCGCGTAGATGATGCGTCGTTGCGTCACGCCGCCGGGCACGAGATTCCCCGCGGTATCGAGCACGAACAGCCGGTCGGTCGCCACCCCGAAGTCGGGCCGGGGATCCACCCGGCCGAAGATCCGGCTGACCTGATTGTCGGGATAGACGAACGGCTGCAGGATCTCCAGCGGCACGGACTGGTCGAGCAGGGTCCGGCCGCCCGGGCCCTCCGCCGCGGCGTCGTGCAGCGACGCGGTCGCGCTCTCGAGATAGTCGCCGGTCGGGTTGTCCCGCCACGACGACGAGAACGAGACCAGTGACACCAGGGCGGAGACCACGACGAGCGCACCCACCACGGAGGCGAACGCGGGCAGCGCCGACCGTTCCTCCTCTCGTCCGGTCTCGTCGTCGGAGGTCCGTGCGTGTCGTCCGCCCACCTCCCCGGTCCGGGACGGCGCCGCGCACAGCAGGGCCAGCGCGATGCTGAACACCAGTGCCGTGTCCGGCAGATAGCGCATGTGCTGGGCGAGTTCGATCGCGGTCTGCGGGCTCGATCGATTCCACATCACCGGGATCTGCGCCGCGACGGCGTAGATCGCCGCGGCCGCGACGATCCCGGCGCCGCCACGTCTGCGGGCCACCGCCCACCACGTCACCGCGGCCAGCACCAGCCAGCCGCCGACGATCATCCACATCTGCGGGAAGCCCGTCGGCGGACTCGGCGTCCACCGCTCCCACTCCCACGGCCCGCCGACGAGCGACGGTACGACGGCGTCGGTCACCGATCGCCAGACCAGGCGGGCGGTCTGCGCCACCGAGTGCTCACCCGATGTCGGGTCCGTGGTGACGAAGTACACGACCACCCACAGCGCGGCGGAGACGGTCAGCGCGACCCACAACTCCCGGGCCGCCCGGAGCGTCGGCATCGTCGCGCGCGCACCGCCGTTCGCGAGGATCGCCGCGACGAGCGCCACCGGCAGGATGAACAGCGACTTCTCGAAGAACGCCAACGCGATCACGAAGACGATCGTCGAGCGGATCCACACCAGCCGGCGTCGCGAATCGTCGATGTCACCGCGACCGAGACGCACCGCGTCCGCGACGATCCACGCCATCGCCGCCTGCATGGGCAGTGTGTTGAGGCCGGCCGCCCACCAGGCGAACGCGGGCACCGTCATCGGACTGAAGAGATAGAACGCCAACGCGACCAGTGCACCGATGCGGGCGCGCGG
Organism: Gordonia sp. KTR9; assembly: GCF_000143885.2. Lineage (NCBI taxonomy): Bacteria > Bacillati > Actinomycetota > Actinomycetes > Mycobacteriales > Gordoniaceae > Gordonia > Gordonia sp. KTR9. The sequence continues at coordinate 1,408,957 of NC_018581.1, read as the reverse complement.
CGCGATCGTCCGCACCATCCGCCACACCGCCACCGATGCGAGGGCCTGCATCACGACCAGCATCAGCGCCGGCAGCGCCCAGTTCAACGGCGCCAGCCAGGTGGCCACACCGGCGAGCAGGAAGGCCGCGGGCATGAAGTGGCCGTCGTGACTGTGCCCCAGGTACTCCCAGGACAGGATCGGATTCGACGACGCCCGTGCGACGAGCACAAGATCGTCCCAGTAGAAGTTGCCGGTCGCGACGAGCCAGCCCCTGATGATCAGCTGGCCCACGATGAGGGACACGGCAACAAGGGACACCATCCGCGCGTTGGGCATGCGCTCCAGTTTCCATGTGCGGCGCGCGCCGTCGTGGCCGGGTCGGGTGACTCGGCCACGTGCGGGTCGTCGCGGGGCGTCGTGGCAAAATCGGGCGCGTGACCGATCGCAGCCCCAGCCCCGGCGCTCAGGACCCCCGCCCGTCCGGCGGAACGTCCTTCGAGCACTCGATCGACCTCGACAAGTACCAGCTCTCGTCCGAGGTCGGCGACCTGCCCGACGACATCGACCAGCTGCGACTCGAGATCGACCGGCTCGATGCCGTGATCCTCGCGGCGATCAAACGCAGGTCGGCGGTGTCGAAGAAGATCGGCGCCGCGCGGATGGCCTCCGGCGGCCCGCGCCTGGTCCACAGCCGCGAGGTGAAGGTACTGGAGCGCTTCCAGGACCTCGGCCAGGAAGGCCACACTCTCGCGATGCTGCTGCTACGCCTGGGACGCGGACCGCTGGGCCGCTGATCGCCGGGCCGTGTGACGACCGTCGCGGCCGGGTCCCCGACCACATAGGGTTAGTGGTCATGAGCACCCAGGCCCCCGGCAGCGACTTCACCGGCACCGATCACGGCGACATCACCGCGACGCAATCCTGGCAGGCGCTAGCGGCTCATCAACCGCACGTGTACGCCATGCACCTGCGTGAGGTGTTCGCGATCGATCCCGCGCGCGGCCGCGAACTCACTGTCGACGTCGGCGACCTGCACATCGATTACTCGAAGCACCGGGTCCTGCGCGAGACCCTCGAACTGCTGATGAGCCTCGCCCGCGAGATCGGTCTCGAGGAGATCCGCGACGACATGTTCGCCGGAACCCACATCAACACCTCCGAGGACCGCGCGGTCCTGCACACCGCCCTGCGCCTCCCGGCCGACGCGACGCTGACCGTCGACGGTCAGGACGTCGTCGCCGACGTCCACGAGGTCCTGACCCGCATGGGTGAGTTCACCGACCGGCTCCGAAGCGGAGAGTGGAAGGGACACACCGGCAAAGCCATCACCGACGTGGTCAACATCGGCATCGGCGGCTCCGACCTCGGGCCTGTGATGGTCTACCAGGCGCTGCGCCACTACGTCGACGCCGGGATCCGCTGTCACTTCGTCTCCAACGTCGACCCCGCGGACATGGTCGGCACGCTCGCCGACCTCGACGCCGAGACCACGCTGTTCATCATCGCCTCGAAGACCTTCACCACCCTCGAGACGCTGACCAACGCCGCCGCCGCGCGCACGTGGCTCCTGCAGGCCCTCGACGCCGACTCCGACGCCGTGGCAAAACATTTCGTGGCCGTGAGCACCAACGCCGCCGAGGTCGCGGAGTTCGGCATCGACACCGACAACATGTTCGGATTCTGGGACTGGGTCGGGGGCCGCTACTCGGTGGACTCGGCCATCGGGCTGTCGGTGATGGCCGCCATCGGCAAGGAACGCTTCGCCGAGTTCCTCGACGGCTTCCACATCGTCGACGAGCACTTCCGCACCCAGCCGCTGGAACACAACGCGCCGGTCATCCTCGGCCTGATCGGCCTCTGGTACAACAACTTCTGGGATGTCGGCACCCGCGCGGTCCTCCCCTACAGCAACGACATGGCCCGCTTCGCCGCGTATCTGCAGCAGCTCACCATGGAGTCGAACGGGAAGTCGGTCACCGCGAGCGGACACCACGTCACCACCGACACCGGCGAGATCTTCTGGGGCGAACCGGGAACCAACGGTCAGCACGCGTTTTACCAACTGCTGCATCAAGGTACGCGGATGGTACCGGCGGACTTCATCGGTTTCGCCGAAGCGACCGACGACCTACCGACCTCTCCCGACGGCTCGGGCTCCATGCAGGACCTGCTGATGAGCAACTTCTTCGCCCAGACCAAGGTGCTCGCCTTCGGCAAGACCGCCGACGAGATCGCCGCCGAGGGCGTGCCCGCACATGTCGTGGCCCACAAGGTGATGCCGGGCAACCGTCCCACCACCTCGATCCTCGCCCCCCGGCTCACCCCGTCGGTGATCGGCCAGCTCGTCGCGCTCTACGAGCACCAGGTCTTCGTCGAGGGCGCCATCTGGGGCATCAACCCCTTCGACCAGTGGGGCGTCGAACTGGGCAAGACCCAGGCCAAGGAGCTACTCGGCACCATCACCCAGACGGAGGCACCGGACACCCACGACGATTCGTCGACCGATGCCCTCGTGACCTGGTACCGGGAGCGACGGGGCCGCGCGGTCTGAGGGGTTTCGACAAGCTCAACCGGCGGGAGGGCGGCTCAACCGGCGGGAGGGCAGCTCAACCGGCAAAATCACTTCCAGTAGTCCTCGTCGAAGACTTCGTCGGGGATCTCGTCCCCGGGCTCGACGCCGAGAGACTGGATGCGTCCCATGATCGCGGCCGCGGTAGCCACGTAGGTCACGAGATCCGTTGGCTCCACGTCACGTTCGGCGGGATCTCCGCCGAGGAACTCGTACAGGGCCGGTGGCACGCAGGCACCCATGTCCAGTGCCCGGGTCGCGGTTGCCGCCCGCCAGGCGTCGAAGCTCGCCACGTCGACGGCCTCGGCGACTTCGCCGGTGCGGATGGCCTCGGACACCTCGTCGAGGGTGGCCAGTTCGCCCGATGTCCCGCTCGACGGGTCGAAGCCGAGAACCGTGTCGGCGGAGGTCGACTCGTCGTCGGTGAGGGTGAAGTAGACGATGCCCCGCCAGTCGGAGCCCATGGCCGCGATGTCCGTCCGGTCGAAGATCTCGCCGAGCAGCTCGCCGACCTGCTCCCGCTGCCGCGCGCCGAACACCTGAAACGCGCCCGACGCCACCACTTGTCCGTGCTTGTTCGCCACGACGGCCACCTTACGCAGGTCAGTCGTCGATGCCGAGGACGACCACGCGCCCCGACGCCGGAGACAGATAGACCCTCGCCCGCCACTGCGTGGACGAGAAGGCCCGGTCGAGTTCCGGGCTGCCGAGCAGCTCGCCGGCCGGGACGAGATCGTGCAACGCGCTCACCGGCGGGTCGGGATGGGGGATGGGCGTCGCGTCGTACTCCTGTACCCACTCGGCGACCTGATCGGCACCGGCCGTGACCACGGCGTCGAACCAGTAGGTGCTCGGCCCGGGGACGCGACCGGTCGAGGCATCCCCGAGAGTGCCCGCCGCCCAGCCGTCGACAGTCGAATCGGCCAGAGCCGGAAATCGCGCGGCGACCGGCTCGATGTCGCGGCGTGGGCCGGTCGTGAGGACCTTCGTCGGCTGCGACGGGGACGACGAATCCGCCGACGAGGAGACGGGGACCCGTTCGGTCGGTGCCGGAGTCCCGCAAGCGAGCAACCCGGCGAGTCCGAGTACGGCGGCGACTCCGGCCCACCAGGTCCGCCACCGATTGCGCAGCATTCCGCCACGCTAATTCGTCACGGGCGCCTGCACGTCAAAGGTCTACTGCGTGAATGAGTTCCGGCAGACACGCGGAACAGCTCAGACGAGTCGTCGACTGATCGACGCCGGCAGGAACTTCAGCGCCGCCGCGATCGGCGTCCACGGCCACGCCGGCACCGGCGCCCAGTCCTTCTCCGCCTCGATCGCCTTGACCAGGGCGTCGACGCCCTTGTCCGTGTCGACCATCAGGGAGGTCTTCACTCCCCGGTTGATGTCGGTCTCGATGTAGCCCGGCGCGACGATCGACACGGTGATGGGCGATGAGGCGAACTCGGCCTGGAGTCCCTGCCCCAGCGCTGTCAGTCCGGCTTTCGACGCCGAGTACGCGGCCTGCGCCTTGGGCATGCCGCGGACGCCCGAGATGGAGCTGACCAGCACCAGATGCCCCGCGTTCTGCGCGCGGAAGATCTCGAGCGCGGCCTCGGCCTGGGCCAGCGCGCCGACCAGATTGGTCTGCACCGTCTCGATGTTCGCCGCGGCCTTACCGGTACCGAGGGGCGCCCCCTTGCCGAGTCCGGCGTTGACGACGACCCGGTCGAGACCGCCCAGACCGTCGGCGAGTCTCCGGAACACCTGGGGAACGGCCTCCACATCGGTGACGTCGAGCGTCGCGACCTCGACACGCTCGGCGGAGGGCCGCAACTCCTCGGCCAGCGCCTCCAGCTTCTCGCGCCGGCGCGCCGCGAGCGCGAGCGAACGCCCCTGCGCGGCGAAGCGTCGGGCCATGCCCTCCCCGAGTCCCGAACTGGCCCCCGTGATGAGAATTCTCTGCCGTGTCGTCACGACGTCCAGGCTACCGGCCGGTAAGTTCCGGGCTCCCGGCCGGCCGGACACCTACTTCAGCAACCGCGACATCCGCCGATCAGCCAGCACCTTCCCACCCGTCTGACACGTGGCGCAGTACTGGAAGGACCGATCGGCGAAAGACACCTCGCGGACGGTGTCGCCGCACACCGGACACGGCAGGCCGGTGCGGGCGTGCACGCGCAGACCGGTGCGCTTCTCGGACTTCAGCCGCGCCACGGCCTGGCCTTCCAGCCGTCCGGTCGCATCGGTGAGAACGCCACGCATGGCGTCGTAGAGCGTGGCGACCTGGTCGGGTTTCAGCGTCTTCGACGACGCGAAGGGCGACAGGCGTGCGGTGTGCAGGATCTCGTCGGAATACGCGTTGCCGATCCCGGCGATGGTGTGCTGGTCGGTGAGTACGTTCTTGATCCGGCCGGTCGTCCCGGACAGGATCTCCGCGAACTGTTCGGCAGTCAGTTCGAGCGCGTCGGGTCCCAGACCCGCGATCCGTTCGACCTCGGTGAGCTCACGGACCAGCCACACGGCAAGCCGCTTCTGGGTGCCGGCCTCGGTGACGTCGAATCCCTCACCGGGCAACCCGCAGTGCACCCGCAGGGCGATCGGGCTCTTCCCGCCCGGACGCAGGGGCTTGGGCGACAGGTCCTCGCTCCATCGCACCCACCCCGCCCGCGACAGATGGATGACCAGCTGCAGCAACGGCTCTGACGCGGTGGCCGCCGAACCCGGAATGGTACGGATGACCAGGTACTTCCCCACACGTCCGACGGATTCGACGATCCGGTCCATCAGCGCCGTGTAGGGCGGGTCGGCGGTCTTCAGCACCGACAGCGACGCGACGTCGACCCGTCGGATCGGGAGTCCGGCCGCACGGCCGTCGACGTAGTCGGCGATCGCGGCCACCTCTGGAAGCTCAGGCATGCCACCAGTGTGCTCTAGTTGTGGGATGAACTCCCGACTTTCCGACGCCGAACTGGCTGCCCGGATCGCGCAGGGAGCCGGAGAGGTACTTCTCGGAATCCGGTCCGGTGATCTGCTCGGCGGGGCGATGCTCGGCGACGTGGGCGATGCGCTTGCGCAGGCGTGGATCTCGACGGTGCTGCGCAAACACCGGCCACGCGATGCGGTGCTGTCCGAGGAAGCGGCCGACGTCGGCGACCGGGCCACCGCGGCTCGGGTGTGGATCATCGACCCCTTGGACGGCACAAGGGAATTCGCCGCGGGTTCAGCGGACTGGGCCGTACACGTGGCCCTGACCGAGAGCGGGATCGTCACCGAGGCGTCGGTGTCCCTGCCCGCGACGGGTGAACTGTTTCGTTCGGACACGGTCGCACGGACCGCGGGCGAGCTGACCCGCCGCCTGGTCACCTCCCGGTGGGGCGGCTCCTACGAGACCAGCTACGTGGCGAACCGTCTGGGTCTGCAGATGGTGCCGGTCGGTTCGGCCGGGGCCAAGGCGATGGCCGTCGTCCGCGGCGATGCCGACGCCTACGTCCACGCCGGCGGCCAATACGAGTGGGACAACGCGGCGCCGGTGGGAGTCGCCCTGGCGGCCGGCCTGCACTGCAGTCGACTCGACGGGTCGGAGATCGTCTACAACAACCGGCATCCGTACATGCCGGACTTCGTCATCTGCCGCAGCGAGATCCGCGACGAGATGCTCGCCGCGTTGCAGCAGATCTGGTGACCTGGAGACCGTGAACGGAGTCGGCGACGCGGTCGTACAGATCGGTCCGGCGCTGATTGTCGTCGTCGTACTGCTGGCGGTGGCCGCGGTGGTGGTCAACCGCCGGTCCGGCCTGGCCACCGAGACGATGGTGGCGGTGCTACGTGCCGTCGCACAACTCGCCGCGCTGGCCGCGGTGCTGGCGGCGGTCATCCCCCATCTGTGGGCATCCGCCCTGTTCGTTCTGCTCATGGCGTCGGCGGCAGCGTGGACGTCGGCCCGGCGCGTGAACCCGGACCGCTCCGGCCTCGTCGGGATCGCGTGGTGTGCGGGTCCCGTTGCGGTTCCGACGATCGTCATCGTCACCGCACTCCTCGTCATCGGAGTGCTTCCCGCCCGCGGGATCGCCGTGATCCCGACGGCCGGAATCCTGATCGGCGGTGCGATGGTGACCACCTCGCTCGCCGGGCGCCGAGCGCACGACGAGTTGCGGGTTCGGCGCGGCGAGGTGGACGCGGCGTTGTCGCTGGGTCTGCTCTCGCGGGACGCGCGCATGGAGATCTGCGGGCCCGCCGCTGCGAGCGCCCTCATCCCCGGACTCGACCAGACCAAGTCGGTGGGGATCGTCACCATTCCCGGTGCGTTCGACATATGCAGATGTCGCGTGTCGTGGCGTCCAGCGCAACGAAGTGCGGCATCTGGCGGACAGGTGCGGAGGGTGTCCACCTCGATGAGCGGGGTCAGACTCCTCAGTGCGCCTTGCGCAGCAGATAGATGTCCATGATCCAGCCGATCCGTTCCCGGGCCGCGGCGCGCTCTCGGACGATCCGGTCCGTGACCTCGCTGACTCTGCCGCTGATCAGGATCTCGTCGTCGGTGCCCACATAGGCGCCCCACCAGATGTGATCGTCCGGGTCGGCGGTGTGCCGGAAACTGAGGTCGGCGTCGAGCATCACGATCTGGTTGGCGTCGGCACCCGCAGGAGTGTCGGCGAGGCGTCGACCGGTGGTCGTGTGGATCGGTTCGCCGACACGGTTGGCCACGATGCCGTGCGCCGCGGTGAGTGCGCTGGCGCTTGTCACACCCGGAATGACCTCGACAACGAGGTCGAGATCGTCACGGGCGGCGAGATCGTCGACGATCCGCAGCGTGCTGTCGTAGAGTGCGGGGTCACCCCAGACGAGGAAGGCGGCCACACCGCCGTCGCCGACCTCGTCGCGCAGCGCGGTGGCGATCAGATCGGCACGCGCGGCATGCCAGCGCCGGACCTCCGCGTCGTAGTCCGCGGGCTCACGGTCGCGCGGCGGATCGGGAATCTCCACCAGCGAATGGCCCTCCCGCGCATGCTCGGTGAGGATCGCGCGACGGGCGTCGAGCAGACCGCTCTTCGCGGTGCCCTTCTCGAGGGTGAGGAAGGTGTCCACGTCGGCCATCGCATCGATGGCCTGCAGCGTGATCTGACGTGGCCCACCGGGTCCGATCCCGATGACGCGCAGCGTGATTCGCACGGTCAGATCTTCACCTTCGGAAGCCCGTGCTTCCGGGCGGTCATGTCCAGGATGAGCTGCCTCGGCGCGAGCCGTCGGAGCAGGAAGACCACGCCGGCCTGATTACCCTTGGCATAGAACGGCTTCGGGTGTTCGGCGAGTGCGGCGTCGACGATCTGGGTGGCCATGCTCTGCGCGCTGATGCCCGCATCCTCGTTGCGCCTGGTCGCGGCGGCGAGCGTCTCGTATTCGGCCCGGTACGGCGAGTCGTCACCGATGAAGATGCTCCGACGGTCTCCGATGCCGGTGGCGATCGTGCCCGGCTCGACACTGATCATCCGTATCCCGTACGGCGCCAGCTCACGTCGCGACGCGAGGGCGAACGCCTTGAGCGCCGACTTCGTGGCGGCGTAGTTGGACCGGAAGGCGACGGGGAAGCTGGACAACATCGACCCCACCATGACGACCGTGCCACGACGCCGCCGGCGCATGCCGGGCAACACCGCCTTGGTCAGCGCGATCGGCCCGAAGACGTTGACGCGGAACAGATCCTCGACCGCCGACATCGGGGTGTCCTCGAGCGACCCGGCCTGGGACTCGCCGGCGTTGTTGACCAGGATGTCGACCTCGCCGACCAGGGCCGCACACGACTCGGCGGACTCGTAGTCGGCGTTGTCGAGACGGACATAGGTGACGCCCGGCAATGGGTTGCGCACGGCGTCCGGGTTGCGGGTGGTGCCGTAGACCCGATGCCCCCGTGCGACGAACTGACGAGCGACCTCGGCACCGATGCCACTGGTCGCGCCGGTCACGAGGACAGTCTGTGAACTCACGACCGCAACGGTAGCGCAACGGCCGAGGCGTCAGACGAGCTTATCGTACCGGCGGGTGAGGATGCTGAGTTCCGCGGCGACCCGTTCGGAGTCGGGGCCGTAGGGGCGCCTGGAATCGCGGGTGAACCAGTCGGAGATCCGCTGGCCCGGCGTCCGCTGGCCGGCCGGGGTCCGACGCGCGGTGAGAGTCAGCACCCCGGCGGTGCCGGCGACCGAGGCGATGACGACGAGTGCGAGAACGAAGATGAGTGTCATGGCAGTTATCCTGCGCCCACCACATTTCCGCCAACAGTGGCAGCAAAGCCATTGTTCGCAAATTATCTGCCATACTGGGTTGGTGTTGAAATCCGTCGGCGTCCTCCTCTACGGACGCGTCGCACTGTTCGAGTTCGGAGTGGTCCACGAGGTGTTCGGCCTCGATCGCACCGACGACGGCGTCCCGGCCTTCGATTTCCGGGTCGCGTCGCCGGAACCGGGATCGTCACTCGGCGTGGGCAACGGGGTCTCGCTCCAGGTGTCGCACACCCTCGCCGAGTGCCGTGACGTCGATCTCGTTGTGATCCCCGGGGGAAGCATCAGCGGCGACTACCCCGACGAGATCCTGGACACCATCCGCACGGTCGTCGACGGCGGCGGCCGAGTGCTCACCGTCTGTTCGGGCGCCTTCGTCGCGGGCGCGGCCGGCCTCCTGGACGACCGCCGGTGCACGACCCACTGGCGTTACGGCACCGACCTCGCGCGCATGTTCCCGCGCGCCCAGGTCGACACCGACGTCCTCTTCGTCGACGACGGCCCCGTCACCACGAGCGCGGGCACCGCCGCGGGGATAGACGCGTCGCTGCATCTGGTCCGGGAGGCCTGGGGACCCGCGGTCGCCAACCGGATCGCGCGGCGGATGGTCGTGCCACCGCATCGCGACGGCGGTCAGCGTCAGTTCGTCGAGGCACCCGTACCGGCATGCACCGACGAGGGGTTCGGCACGCTGCTCGCCTGGATGACGGCGAACCTCGACCGAGACATCAGCATCGACGACATGGCGACCCGCATGCACATGTCGGGACGGACCTTCGCGCGACGGTTCGTCGACGAGGTCGGGATCTCGCCTCGCCGCTGGCTGACCGAGCAGCGCGTGCTGTCGGCGAAGAACCTGCTGGAGTCGACCACCGCGAGCGTCGACGAGGTGGCACGGCGGGTCGGCTTCACGTCGGCGACGCTGCTCCGTCACCACTTCGCCGCGAGCGTCGGTGTCTCGCCGCTGGTCTACCGCCGGAGGTTCGCGAAGTCCGCTGCGGAGACATAGCCCGATACCGCGGCCACGAGCTACGAAACCGGCCTGGTTGGTGCCCTCGGTAGGATTCGAACCTACGACCTACCCTTTAGGAGAGGGTTGCTCTATCCCCTGAGCTACGAAGGCGCGCCGCGCAAGGCTTGTCGGCGCGGCTCCCGACAGCCGGAGTCTACGCGAGCGGCATCCGCCGTCGACGACGTGCCTCAGATGGTGAAGATCGTGTAGTTGGTCCCCTGCCGCCGATTCTGCGCGCGCACCCGCCCCACCAGCACGACGGCCACACCCCCTGCCACGACGGCGCACACCCCCGCGGCGAGCGCCGACGGCCCGCTGTTCCAGGTGAGGGCCAGCCCGGCTCCGAGAATGCAGCCGAGTGAACAGAGCGCTGCACAGATCATGAGTATCGCCATTTTTCGCATGTGATCACCCTCGAGCACACCGGACCACGAGTCATGATCAATAATTGATCAACCGGAAATCAGTCATGGAAACGCCACCGGAGGTGAGCCCCGACCATGATCACCGATCGTCGAGCGGTGGCGTACACAACCTCTCCCGTTGTGGCGCTGCTCGACGCCGACGGTCACCCGATCCCGATGCGCCCCACCGCACAACGCGCCCTCACGCTGCTGCTCCGACACCGCCACACTGGGCTGAGCCCCGAGGACCTCGCCGCCGGGATCTGGCCTCTGGACATGCCGGAGCACCCGGACGCCGCAGTGCGGACCGTCCTCAGCCGTCTGCGCCGCCACCTCCCCGCGGACTGTCTCCGCCGGACCCCCGCCGGCATCTGCCTCACCGGCCTGTCCGGGCCCGGCCACGTTCCACCACCGTTCGTCGGCCGCGATGCCGAAGTCCACGAGCTCACCCGGATGCTCGACACCCACGACGGGGTGTTGGTCACCGGGCCGTTCGGTGTCGGCAAGTCCCGACTTCTCGCGGAACTGTCCTCTCCTGACTCCGGTCGACGCTCGTGGCGCCGCGAGGTCGTGACCCTCCCGTCGTCACTCCCCGCGCTGCACGCCCGCTTCGGTGCCGAGGACCCCGTCGACGCCCTCCGGCATGCCCTGACCGCAGGAGGAGACCTCCCGACCCTCGTGGTCGTCGACGACATCCATCGCGCAGACCCGGCCGTCCTGGAGTTCCTGATGGCGCTGACCGACCTGGGACCGACCCGACTGCTCGGTGCCGCCATCACAGAAAACGCTGTGCCGGAATCGATCACCAAACTGCTGCGGACAAACCGGTGGGCCGGGTTCACGCTCGGGCCGCTGGACGACGCGGCATCGGCCGTGCTGGGTCACCTCGTCGGCGCACGAGCCGACGTCGGTCAAGCGGGCGGAAACCCGGAGCTGATCTGTTCGCTCGCACGCGCGGACGACCCCGGGGACGGAATCGCCGAAACCGTTCGGCGCCGACTGTCCGGTCTACCCCGAGAGTGCTCGGAGGCTCTCGCGCTCGTCGTGGTCGCCGGAATGCTCGATTGGGAGTGCGTCGCCCGACTCGGCAGTCACGAGGCGATCATCACCCTGGAGGATCACGAGTTCGTGACCACCGACGCGACCGGCGCCCGGGCCGCGTCCGCACTGGTCGCCGCTGCGGTCGAGCGGTCGATGACCCCCGCGCGTCGTCGCCGGCTGGCCGAACTGCTCCACGCGGCCGCGACGACGCCCGTGATGCGCGCGTCGTGGGGCCTCGACCTCGGACAACCGGTGAGCACCGCCGACCTGCTGGCCGCCGGCGCTTTTCACCTGCGGTCTGGTGATCCCGACTCCGCCGAACGGTTCGCCGCCACCGCCTGGAAGTCGGATCCGAGCGCCGAGGCCGGGTTCGCCTGGGCCCGAGCTCTCGCGCTGGGCACTCGATCCAGCCCTGAGATCACTTCCCGGCTCGCGCAAGTGCGAGCCCAGCTTCCGTTCGACACACCCGCGATCGCCGTCGCTGCGGCTGTCTCGACCTTCCTGAAGGGCGCCGACCCCGACGCCGCGCGGCAGGAGCTACGAACGATCCCGGGACCGCACCAACCGCTCGGACGAGTTGTCGAAGCCCTGATCGACACGTACACAGGCCGGCCCGACGCCGAGACACCCTGGCGTGTGTTGCAGGACAACGACGACCCGATCGTTCGCGGCGCCGCGTGGGCGACGTGGTTCCTCGCTTCTGACCTGGCAGCGGACCCGAACATCGGCGCCCTCCTCCCGGACTCCGACCGAGCAGAGGACGAAGGGTTGTCGGTCGCGCAACTCCACGCGATGCGGGCCCGCGCACTGCTCTCGAAGGACGATCCGGGGGCCGCGAAGCGCGAACTCGGACTCGCCGCGTCGACGACGCCGCTGGGCGACCTGCGGATGCGTGCATGGCTGGCGACCATCCGTTCCGAGATCCATTTTCGCGCGGCCGATTTCGACGCGGCCGCGACGTCGGGCACCCGCGCGGCCGAGCTTCTCGCCCGAAGCGGACACCGCAGCGACGAACGTATCGCCAAGCACTGGCTGGCGATGACCCTCGCCGCTTCGGGTGACCTCGACGGCGCCGGCGTCATGCTGGCCGACGCCGAGCGCTTGCCCTCGGCCGCGGTGATCGGCGACCATCACGGCGACGCGGCCCGCGCACTCATCGAGTGGGATCGTGGACGGGCCGAGGCTGCCGCCGCGTGCATCGCGACCGGATACGACCGGATCGCGCGACACTCCGTGGCGGACGATCTGTCGCTGTCGGTGGTCGCCGCGCTGGTGTCTGGGGACGACAACCCTTTCCGCACGGCCACCCCCGCCGCGGTCCGCGAGCGGATCGTGCGACAGCTACGCGAAGCGAGAAGTCCGGAACCGTCGGCCGCCGGTCTGACCGGTCGCGAACTCGAGATCTTGCGTCTGTACGCCCGACGCCGCACGGCAGCGGAGATAGCCGCCGAACTCGGCCTCGCCCCCACGACGGTGCGCAACCACGTGGCGCGCGGATTCCGGAAGCTCGGCATCGGCAGTCGGCGGGACATCCCCGATGGCTTGTGACGTCGGTGGCGGAACCACAGGCGAGCATCGGGGGGTCGGATCGAGAACCGGACATTGCTGCCTGTGATCGTCGCCACTCGAGACACCCCGGCGCTGGGGTTGATGCCCGTTCCTGTCCGTACACTGCTTACCGCATACGTTCCACCGTTTCACCCGGGGAGGTCTTTTCGTTGGTGCACGCGGCATCAGGGTCGGCGCGCACCGCCGACGACGACGAGACCACAGCCACCGCTGCCGAGACGCCGGGCCCCGCCGCCGCACCCCGTCCCGCCGAGTCGGGTCCTCCCCCGGCTGCGACCAAGCCGCGTGGACGAGCGCACACCGCCGACTTCGTCCGGGTCGTGCTGTTCACCTTCGTGGTCGTGGCACACAGCGTCAACGCCATCAACGGCGGGGTCGACGAGATCCGCGGAGCGAATCTGGTGGGCACCCTGTGCCACCTGACGCGATACGGCTTCGTGGCGGTGACGCTGTATGTCCTCGTGCTGAGCATGCAGGGCCGGCAGATGTCGCCGTGGCAGTTCTGGCGGCGCCGCTTCGGGCTGGTCGTCGGCCCCTACCTCGCCTGGACGCTGATCTACACGGTCACCGACCACCTCATCCTCGTGGACAACCCGTTCCCACCCGCCCGTGAGGTGCTGCCCCGGCTCGCGCACGACCTCCTCGTGGGCGAGGGCAAGTATCAGCTGTACTTCCTGCTGATCTCGATGCAGATCTACCTGTTCTTCCCGCTGATCTCCTGGATCTTCGAGCGCGGCCGCAAACGCCCGTGGTTGTTGCTGGCCGGCGGGACCGCAATCCAGCTCCTGGTGTTCGTCGTCTACCAGTACCTCCCGAGACCTTCCGGCCACGCGTGGGACGTCGCCTATCAGCACATGTGGAAGACGCTCCCGATGTATGCGCTCTTCGTCGCCATGGGCGTACTGGCCGCGCAGCACCGTGAGGCCGTCGACCGCTGGCTCCGCGAGCACATGGCCACGGTCGTTCTGGTCGCGGCGGGCTGCGCGGCGTTCAGCATCGCGGGTTACCTGCTGGCCACGTCGCCGGGCAATGTGCCGTGGAAGGCCAACACGGCCTGGAACCCCGTGTCGCTGCCCTGGTACATCGGCGGCTTCGCCCTGTTGTGGCTGATCGGCCTGGTCTGGGACGACCGACGCGCCGCCGGCCGACCGGCCGGCGGACGGCTGGTGTCGCAGGCCACCTTGCGCGCCTTCGGCGTCTTCGCGGTTCACCCGCTGATCCTCGACATCCTGGGCCGCGTCGGATTCCTCAGCGGACTCTTCGACTGGTTCCCGCACTCGGCGGTCCTGCGCTCGATCATCTTGATCGCCCTGGTGCTCGCGGCATCACTTGCGCTCGTCGACCTCCTCCTGCGCCTGCCGTTCAGCAAATGGCTGACCGCCCGGCCCCGCATCCCCCTGTTGCCGAAGCGGAACAAGAAGGAGCAGGACCGGGCGGTGGAAGTCGGTGAGTCGGCGGGGGCTGAGAAGGTGTCCGCCGACTAGGTGTGGGCTACTTGTACTTCGGGTTGTTGATCACCGGGATCTCGATGTTGATCGGCATCCGCAGTTCGGACATGTAGAAGAGGACGAACTGGCGGAGGAACTCGTCGAACAGCCAGTACGCCTCGCGCGGCATGCCGACGTTGAGCAGGCCCTCGCGGATCTGCACGTACGGACCCCACGCCGTCTCGAGCAGCGGGCTCCACACGGGCTCGCGCGGGATCTGGTACCAGTTCGCCACCTGGTCGCCGAGCACGAACCTCGTGAGGGCTCCCAGGACGCCGCGCGAGATCAGCGAGAGATCGAGGTTCATGCCGAGATCGAGCAGCATGTCCGCGAGCTTGCGACCCTCGGGGGTCGGGGCCAGGATCGGATCGAGCACCTGTTGCGCCTGCGAGTCGGCGGCGGACCATGACGCCGGGATGTACTCGTCCGAGACGCCCAGCAGACGAGCGGTGATCTGCCACGAGTGCAGGAATCCGGCGGATTCGTCGGCGGCGATGGGGACGTTCCACTTGTCGAAGTTGCGCATGACCGTCGTCGGCAGACTGTGCCAGGTGACCATGATGTCGGCCTGGCTGATCGGCTTCTTCTCCGTCGCCCCGTGCACCCAGTGGGGCGACTGCGGCAGGAGGTGCCGCACTCCCGCGTGGGCCATACGCGTCTTGACGCACGTCACGATCATCTCGCCGCCGGGCTGGTAGGCGTTGAGCGAACCGATGTCGTAACCGAGCTTCGCGGTCTTGGTGATGCGGTCCTTGAGGTCCCACCCACCTTTCGAGTAGTAGACCGACCGGGCCTCACGCGGGATGACGGTGCTCATCATGCCGCTGGCGAAGCCGTACAGGACACCGAGGTAGGTTCCGCGCTTCTGGTTGAAGCGGACCGCGTCGGCCAGCTTGGCCTGGTCCGTCCACGACGGCAGCTGCCGCGCGTGCTCCATGAAGTCGCGCAGTTCCGAGGGCAGGCCGGCCGGCAGTGGCTGCGAGTTACGATGCCACGTGCGCAGCAGCCGGTTGACCTTCTGCACCTGCCCGCTGTCGATGACCTTGGCGATGACCGGATCCGCCTCGTCGTCCCACAGCTGGCGAGGATCGGCGCCACGACCGCGACCGGGCACCGAATTCGCCGGTGACCACGTCCACGGCGTCGTCTGTGAGAGCGCCGCCACCGCTCCGGCAGCACCGACGGCACCTCCGGCGCGTATCAGATTTCGTCTGTTCAGATCTTCCATGACCCCGTCCCATCACTTCCATGTATCAATGTGACAAACAACGTATCCTTGTATCATTGTTACCACCAGGTGGTCCAGGACACACCTGTTTCGCCGATTTTGCGATCATGGAAGCTCATGCCGTCATCATGAGTAGAAGGGGGTGACCAGGTGACCACGCAGTCGTCCGGGGCTTCGCTGTCGAGCTCACTCCTCCAGCGCGCATTCCTCGAGTCCTCGACACCGTCGGAGGAGGCGGCCGATCCCACCGCCGAGCGCCTCCTCGACGCGGCCTTCGAACTGTTCTGCCGACTGGGCGTCCAACGCACGCCGATGGAGAAGGTCGCGAAGAGCGCGGGCGTCACCAGAGTCACCCTGTACCGCAAGTTCGCCACCAAGGACGCGCTCGTCGACCAGGTGGTGCTGCGCGAGTTCCGGCGCTACTTCGACCGCTTCCGTGCGGAGATCCCCCGTGCCGACACCGTCGCCGACCGCGTGGTCCTCGGATTCGTCGGCTCGTTGCGTGCCATCTCCGGCAACCCGCTGATCGGTGAGATCAACGACGCCGAACCGAGCATGCTCATCGAATCGATGATCGGCGGGGACGGCAAGCTGCTCGCGACGGTCCAGCACTTCGTCGCCGCACAGCTGCGTCGAGAGCAGTTGGCGGGCAACATCTCCGACCTGCTCGACGTCGACCTCGTGGCCGAGATGATGGTCCGCGTGTCGGCGTCGTTCCTGACCGTGCCCAGCCGCGTCGTCGACATCACCGACGATGCCCAGCTCGCCACGGTGGCGCGCCAGTTCCTCGTGCCGATGCTCAATCCCGCGCAGTGACGGGCCGAAGCTGCAAAGATCAGAGCGCTCACCACATCTGAGGAGACTGCCGTGCGCTCATGGTCTGTGATCATCATCCTGGCTGTCTCACAGTTCGTCATGGTGCTCGACAGCACCGTGATGAACGTGTCGATCTCGGTGGTGGCCGACGACCTCGGGACCTCGATCACCGGCATGCAGGCCGCGATCACCTTCTACGCGCTGACGATGGCCGCCTTCATGCTGACCGGCGGCAAGCTCGGCGACCTGATGGGCCGGGCACGAGCTTTCAAGATCGGTGCCGTCATCTACGGCATCGGCTCGCTGACCACGGCGCTGAGCCCCAACCTGACCGTCCTGCTGATCGGCTGGTCACTGGTCGAGGGGCTGGGTGCGGTCCTCGTCATCCCCGCGATCGCCTCGCTGGCCGCCATCAACTACACCGGCAAGGCGCGTGTCACCGCATTCTCGATCCTGGGCGCGGTCACCGGGCTCGCCGCCGCGGTCGGCCCGCTGCTCGGCGGGGTGATGACCACCTACCTGTCGTGGCGCTACGTGTTCGTCGCCGAGACCGTCGTGATGGTGGCGGTCCTGTTCGCGGCCAAACTGATTCGTGATGGACCCCGTGACCCGAGCGTGCGTATCGACCCGCTGAGCGTCCTGGCATCCGCCGGTGGCCTGGCGCTCGTCGTCTACGGCGTCCTGCAGTCGAAGACGTGGGGTTGGCTGAAGCCGCAGCATCCACCTGAGTTCGGCGGCAACGAGATCGCTCCCCTCGGTGTCTCGCCCGTCGCATACCTGCTCTTGCTCGGGGTCGTCGTCCTCTGGCTGTTCGTCCTGCGCCAACGTGCCCTCGCCGACTCCGGCAGGCAACCGCTGCTGCGCGTCGAATTGTTCCGGATCGCCGCACTGCGCAGCGGGCTCGGCGGCTTCCTCGCGCAGTACTTCGCGATCGCCGCGCTCTTCTTCGTGGTCCCGGTGTACCTGCAGACGATGCTCGGACGCGACGCCCTGCAGACCGGGGTGAAGATCCTGCCGCTCTCGGTGGGCCTCGTCATCTTCTCGATACTCGGATCCTGGCTCACCGCACGACGATCCGCCCGGTTCATCGCGCGCGGCGGGCAGATCACGATGGCTCTCGGGACACTTCTGGTCATCGCCTCGGTGGGCACCGACCTGCGCAGCGCCGCCTTCGCCGCGGGCATGTTCGTCGTGGGCGCGGGCTTCGGATTGCTCGCCTCACAACTGGGCAACGTCAACATGTCCGCCGTCGAGGAGAAGGACACCTCCGAAGTCGGGGGCCTGCAGGGCACCTTCCAGAACCTGGGTTCGTCGTTCGGCACCGCGGTCGCGGGTTCGGTCTTCCTGCTCATGCTCTCGTCGGGCTTCGTGTCGGCGGTGAGCGAGTCCGAGACCCTCTCACCCGATGACCAGCAACGTGTGGTCGCGGCCGTGGACGATGCGGGCGTACCCATCATCTCCGCCGACGAGGCCCGCACCATCGTCCTCGACGCGGGTGGCTCGCCGGATGCCGCGCAAACGGTGTCCCAGGTGTACGCGGAGTCGCAGATCGCAGCGCTGCAGCAGGCCTTGTTCGTCGTGTTCGGCCTTCTCGTCCTGGCCTTGCTGTTCTCGCGCCACCTGCCCAACCGGATACCCGAGCCCGCCGACGTGGAGGCGGGCTGAACCGGCGAGATCAGCCGGTGGCGCGGACCTTCTTGCCGATGGTGGCCTCGGTCTGCCGGACCGCCTGTGCGGCAAACGGTCCCACGACCTTGCCGAGGAGTTTGCCCGCCATCCCGCCCGGCAACGTGTACGTGACCTCCACGTCCATGTCGGTCGCCGAGCCGCCATCGGCGTCGGCGAAGCGCCACGTGGTGTTCGCCGCGAATCCGTCGATCGCCTCCAGCGTGATGAGTTCGTTCTCGACATACTCGGTGCACTCGACAACCGACTTCAGCGTCTTGGGACCGACGTCGATCGACACCGCGAACGTCGCGCCCAGGCCGCTCGTCTGATCGGTCGTGGGTTCGAAGCGGGTGACGCCGAAGAGGTATTCGCTGACGTTCTGATAGCCGTCGACGTAGCTGAACACCTTCTCGCGCGGCCCGTCGATCCTCGCCTGATGCCGTACCACTCCCACGATTCTCCCCGTTCGTCTCGTTCGGCCGACCGTGTCGGCGCGGCCCTCCCGTCGACCCTATGCGTGGCCGTACTCTCCTGAACACCTCGACCCGGTTCTCGTCACGAGCGGTCGACCGGCCAGTACGCTTGGTCGATGACGCCACGTCGCGGAATCTCACTGGTGGTGCGCGCTCTGGCCGTGGTGACGGCCACCGCTCTGCTGACGACCGCCTGCGGCGGCGATCCGGCCGAACCGGGAGCGAGTCCGGTGACCTGCGCCGAGATCCCCAACGGGGAGATGATCGAAGCCGAGGCCGTGTCCGCCGCACCGACCGACATCGCCACCAGACCCGAGGTGGCCTCGGGGTTTCGCACGGGGATGAGACCCGTCGTCACCGAAACCTACGCGGCGGCAACCGCGAATCCGCTCGCCACCCGTGCGGCCTGCGAGGTCCTGCGCGACGGAGGCACCGCCGCCGACGCCCTGGTCACCGCGCAGCTGGTGCTCGGCCTCGTCGAGCCGCAGTCCTCCGGCATCGGTGGTGGCGCCTTCGCGCTCTACTACGACGCGGCGTCGAAGAGTGTGCGGGCCTTCGACGGTCGCGAGACGGCGCCGGCCGCCGCCACCGAGACCTATCTGGCCCGGATCAGCCCGGACGATCCCGCACCGCCGGTGCCGAGTGCCCGCGCGTCGGGTCGGTCCATCGGCGTGCCGGGCGTGCTGCGGATGCTCGAGATGGTCCACGGTGAATTCGGCGGCCACGCATGGCGAGACCTGTTCGATCCCGCAGTACAGCTGGCCGACAACGGTTTCGACATCAGTCCGCGGCTCGCGACCGCGATCGCCGCGTCGGCGGCCGAGCTCGCCGTCAACGCGGATACACGCGCGTACTTCCTGTCCGCCGACGGCACGGCCAAGCCGGCCGGCACCCGGCTCGTCAACCCGGCGTACTCGAAGACGCTCGGTGCGCTGGCGACCGACGGCGCCGGAGCCATGTACGACGGGCCGCTCGCCCAGGCCATCGTCGCCGAGGCCGGCAGCACCGAGGGCGGCATGACACCGAGCCTCATGACCGTGCAAGACCTTCGCGACTACCGTGCGATCGTGCGGGAGCCGGTCGTCACGACGTATCGCGGACGAGAGATCGTCGCGATGCCCGGACCGTCGTCGGGCGGGATCGCCGTGGCGTCGGCGCTGGGCATCCTGGCGAACTTCGACCTCCCGTCGATGCCGCCGACCGATGTCGACACCGACGGCGGACGTCCCGACCCGGCCGCGGTACACCTCGTCACCGAGGCCGAGCGCCTCGCCTACGCCGATCGCGACAAGTACGTCGCCGACCCCGATTTCGTCCCGCTGCCCGGGCGCGGGGTGGCGACCATCCTCGACCCGGCCTATCTGCGGTCGCGAGCGGCGCTCATCAAGCCCGAGTCCTCACTCGGCGAGGCGCCGGCGGGCGACCTCGGCCCGGTACCCCTCGGGTCGTATGCCGGCCCCGAACACGGGACCAGCCACATCACCGTCGCCGACCGCTACGGCAACGTCGCCACGATGACCACCACGATCGAATCCGCTTTCGGCAGTTACCACATGGTCGACGGCTTCCTCCTCAACAACCAGCTGACCGACTTCTCCGCAGAGCCCCGGGACGACGACGGCGCATTGCTCGCCAACCGGGTGTCGCCCGGCAAGCGGCCGCGGTCGTCGATGGCGCCGACGCTCGTCCTGCAGCCCGGCACCGACGGGGCCCCGGCCGAGGTGGTCGCGGCGCTCGGCTCCCCCGGCGGGTCGGTGATCATCCAGTTCGTGATCAAGACGATCGTCGGGATGCTGGACTGGGGCCTCGATCCCCAGCAGGCCGTGTCGATGATCGACTTCGGCTCGGCCAACACCCCGACGTCGAACGTCGGCGGCGAGCACCCGCTCGTAGACACCGCCGACGACGGCGCCGACGATCCGCTCGTCCGAGGCCTACGCGAACGCGGCGCCGAGGTCTCGGTGGAAGAGCAGTCGAGCGGACTCAGCGCGTTGCTCCGCCAGGACGGCGGCTGGATCGGCGGCGCGGATCCGCGTCGCGAGGGTGCCGTGATGGGCGACGACGCGACGCTGCGATAGCCCGTACCGGCCGCGGACGCCGGGACCGACGCTGCCTCAACCGGTTTCCGACCACTAGTTTTCCTCAGCGTCACATGGGTGCAATCGGACGCATACACCCAGCTCATAGCGTCGAGTCGCTCGCATCTGCGACACCGGCGTAGCGACGTCGTCGTGCGACCCCCGCGCACGTGGGGGCCGAGATCATCCAGGAGTATCCATGAGTGGCAGCATGTCCCGCCGGCAGGCGATCGAGGCCGTGACGACCTACGACGTGTCGGCGCCCGGTTTCGCCGAACCGCTGGCAGACACGTTCGGGCGCAACGTGTTCAGCTTGTCGGTGATGAAGAAGCGGCTGCCCAAGCACGTCTTCAAGGCGGTCGCCGCGACCATCGACACCGGCTGCGCACTCGACCCCACCCTCGCCGACTACGTCGCGGTGGCGATGAAGGACTGGGCCATCGAGAGGGGCGCCACCCACTACGCCCACGTCTTCTATCCGCTCACCGGGTTCACGGCCGAGAAGCACGACTCGTTCCTCGAACCCGACTCCACCGGCGCGTCCCTCGCCGAGTTCGCGGGCAAGACCTTGATGCAGGGCGAGCCCGACGCGTCGAGCTTCCCCAACGGCGGCCTGCGCGGGACCTTCGAAGCCCGCGGCTACACCGGCTGGGACGTCACAAGTCCCGCCTACCTCCTGGAGAACCCGAACGGCAACACCCTCTGCATCCCGACGATCTTCATCTCGTGGACCGGTGAGGCCCTCGACAAGAAGACCCCGCTGCTGCGCAGCCAGCAGGCCATGAGCAAGCAGGCGATGAGGTTGCTCCGGCTGTTCGGGCACGACGATGTCGACACCGTGGTGTCCTATGCCGGCGCCGAGCAGGAGTACTTCCTGATCGACGAGCACTTCTTCTATGCGCGCCCGGATCTCATGACCTGCAACCGGACCCTGTTCGGCGCCCCGCCGTCGAAGGGTCAGGAGTTCGACGACCACTACTTCGGCGCCATCCCGGAACGCGTGCTGTCCTTCATGATCGAACTCGACCGCGAGTTGTTCAAACAGGGGATCCCGGCGAAGACGCGACACAACGAGGTCGCGCCAGGCCAGTTCGAGATCGCGCCGGTGTTCGAACGGTCGGTTCTCGCGCACGACCATCAGCAACTGATGATGACCACGATGAAGGCCGTCGCCGAGAAGTACGGCATGAAGTGTCTGCTGCACGAGAAGCCGTTCTCCGGCGTCAACGGTTCGGGCAAGCACGTCAACTTCTCGCTCGGCAACAGCAATCAGGGCAACCTGCTCAACCCGGGCGACACCCCGCACGAGAACATGCAGTTCCTGACCTTCTGCGGCGCGATCATCCGCTCGGTACATCTCTACGGCGGACTCCTGCGGGCCGCGGTCGCCTCGGCGTCGAACGACCACCGGCTCGGCGCCAACGAGGCTCCGCCGGCGATCATCTCGATCTTCCTCGGCGAACAGCTGATGGACGTGTTCGAGCAGATCGCCAAGGGCGGCGCCACCGGCTCCAAGGCCGCGGGCGTCATCGAGCTGGGCGTCGACACGCTCCCGCCCCTCAAGGCCGATCCGGGTGATCGCAACCGCACCAGTCCGTTCGCGTTCACCGGCAACCGGTTCGAGTACCGCGCACCGGGTTCCAACCAGTCGATCTCCGATCCGATGGTCGCCATCAACACGATCCTCGCCGACTCCCTCGACGTCATCGCCGCGGACCTCGAGAAGCTCCTCGCCGACGGACTCGACCTCGCCGACGCCGTCCAGAAGGTGTTGCAGGAGATCGTGAACTCGCACGGAGCCGTCATCTTCAACGGCAACGGCTACTCCGACGAATGGCAGGAGGAGGCGGCCGCCCGCGGGCTGAAGAACCTGCGGACGACGGTCGACGCGGTCACGGAGTACACCTCACCGGAGGTGATCGAGATCTTCCAGAAGTACGGCGTGCTGTCGGCCCGCGAGCTCGAGGCCCGTGAGGACGTCATCTTCGAGTACTACGCGCTGACGCTGCTCGTCGAGGCCAAGGAGACCGCGGAGATCGCCAAGACCATGATCATGCCGGCGGCGATCCGCTACCAGGGTGAGCTGGCCGGCACCGCGGCATCACTCAAGATGGCCGGGATCGAAGCTCCCACACCGCTACTCGAGGAACTGACCGGGCTGATCAGCTCCCTCCACGACGGGTTGGCGGCGCTCGATGCCGGCATCGCCGGGATGCATGGCGAGTCCACCTTCGACGAGTCGAAGTACGCGCTGGAGACGCTGATCCCGGCCATGGCCACGGTCCGCGAGGTCGCCGACACACTCGAATCCATCGTGGCCGACGATCTGTGGCCGCTGCCGACCTACAACGAGATGCTCACGATCCTCTAGATCACGCGACCGACCACACGTCCCCCGCCGCACGTCACCGGGGGACGTGTCGTCGCGCCCGTCGTGCCCGTTTGCATCTCTACCCTCCCGTAAGGGTAGAGTTGGCGCGTCCGCCGGAGCCGCCATCGGTCATCGTGATCGCCCACACCTCGCCGGGGTGTGGAACGTTCTGCGCGACAGCCGTTCTCGGCGCCCCACAGGTGTCGGCGCCGACGGCGAAACCAAACCACCGGAGCGCGACACCGCGCGCCGGATCTCGCGCGAAAGTTGAGACGCCGATGTCTGCCGAGGTGCTGACCCCTGCCCGACAACAGTCGGTGTTGGCGACCCTTCGCTCCCCACAACGGTTGCGCACCGAGGTTCTCGCCGGCCTCGTCGTCGCGCTCGCGCTCATCCCCGAGGCGATCTCGTTCTCGATCATCGCCGGGGTCGACCCGCGGGTCGGCCTGTTCGCGTCGTTCACGATGGCGGTGACGATCGCGATCGTCGGCGGCCGTCCGGCGATGATCTCCGCCGCCACCGGCGCGGTGGCGCTCGTCGTGGCTCCTCTGGTCGCCAGTCACGGCCTGGACCACCTCATCGCGGCTGTGCTCCTCGCCGGCGTCATCCAGGTCATCCTCGGCTCGCTCGGCGTCGCCCGACTGATGCGGTTCATCCCGCGCAGCGTGATGGTCGGATTCGTCAACGCGCTGGCCATCCTGATCTTCACCGCCCAGCTTCCGCACCTGCTGGGCGTGCCGTGGCTGGTGTATCCGCTCGTCGCGGCCGGGCTCGTGATCATCGTCGGCCTCCCGCGACTCACCTCGGCGATCCCGTCGCCGCTCGTCGCGATCGTGCTGCTCACCGCGGTCACCCTCGCGGCCGGGTTCTCCGTCCCCGATGTCGGCGACGAGGGCGAACTGCCCGACAGCCTGCCGACGTTGTTCTTCCCCGACGTCCCGCTGAACTGGGACACGCTGTCGGTCATCGCTCCCTACGCATTCACCATGGCACTCGTGGGGCTGCTCGAGTCGCTGATGACCGCCAAGTTCGTCGACGACCTCACCGACACCCATTCGGACAAGACACGTGAGGCCACCGGTCAGGGAATCGCGAACATCGTGACCGGCCTCTTCGGCGGGATGGGCGGGTGCGCGATGATCGGCCAGACGATGATCAACGTCAAGGAGTCCCGGGCCCGCACCCGCATCTCGACGTTCCTGGCCGGACTGTTCCTGCTCATCCTGGTCGTCGGACTGGGCGACATCGTCGCCCTGATCCCCATGGCCGCGCTCGTCGCCGTCATGATCATGGTGTCGGTGGGCACCCTGGACTGGCACAGCGTCAACCCGAAGACGTTGCGGCGCATGCCGAAGAGTGAGACCGCGGTGATGGTCGCGACCGTCGTCGTCACCGTGGCCACCCACAATCTCGCCTACGGCGTCATCGTGGGCGTCCTCACCGCCATGGTGCTGTTCGCACGCCGGGTCGCGCACTTCACGGACGTGGTCGATGTCGCCGATCCCGATCCGGACACTCGCGTCTATGCGGTTCGGGGTGAACTGTTCTTCGCGTCGAGTAACGACCTCGTCTACCAGTTCGACTATGTCGACGACCCGGACAACGTCGTGATCGACATGAGTGGCGCACACATCTGGGACGCGTCGACGGTGGCCACCCTCGACGCCGTCACCACCAAGTACGCAGCCAAGGGCAAGACCGCAACCATAGTCGGCCTCGACGACCACAGCGCCGAACGTCACAGACGTCTGAGCGGACAGCTCGGCGGCGAAAGCTGACGGGGCAGGGAGGACGGGTCGTGACCGACGATGGCGCAGACACCACCGGACATCTGCAGATCGGCGCGGTGGCAACGGAAACCGGGTTGTCCATCAAGACGATCCGCCACTACGACGAGGTCGGTCTCGTCATCCCGTCGGCCCGCTCCGCCGGGGGCTTCCGCCTGTACACACGTGCCGACGTCGATCGGTTGTTCGTCATCCGACGGATGAAACCGCTCGGGTTCACCCTCGACGACATGCGCAAGCTCCTGAACGCCGAGGGCGTCCTCGACGACGCCGACGCCTCTTCGGCGGATCGCGGGGCCGCACTGGAGACACTTGCGGACTTCCGGGAACGCGCGCGACATGCCGGCGCCAGGCTGGAACGCCAGCTCGACTACGCGCGTGAGCTCACCACCCAGCTGTCGAACCGGCTCGGCGACCGGCCTTCCGGTCTGACGACGTGATCAGACGGTTCGGCGCCATCGAGCGCCACACCGGCCGGGTCGACGTAGAACATCGACACTCCTCCGCTCACCCCAGTGGCCACCGGGTGCCGGTGAGGGTCTCGGCCTCGGTCCAGAGACGGCCCGCCAGATCGTAGTCGCACGCGGTGCGGGCCCGGCCCGACAGCACCGGCCGGCCGCGCAGTCCCCACAGCCCGTCGACCCCCACATAGCTGCCCGGCGGGACCGGTTCGGTCAGGCAGTGCAGCGTGGGCGCCGCACCGGCGTCGAGGTCGTTGCCGACCACCCCCGCGAGCCCCTGGGCCACCCGGTGCAGAGCTCCCAGCCCCGGCTTGTTCGAGATGTTCGACGCGGCCCAGCCCGGGTCGGTGAGCATCGAGGTCACCGGTGACCCGACGTCGCGCAACCGTCGGTCGAGTTCCAGACCCCAGAGCATGACCGCGAGCTTGGAACCGGTGTAAGCCCGCGGCGCCGACCAGCGAGTGCGCCGATAATCGAGATCGGCGGGGTCGATGCGCGCGCGACGATGACCTTCGGAACCCACGGACACTACGTGTCTGCTGATGCGCGGCAGCAGGAGGTTGGTCAGGGCGAACGGTCCGAGGAAGTTGGTGCCCATACCCAGTTCGAACCCGTCCGGTGTCGTCCTGCGCTGGTGGGGAAACATCCCGGCGTTGTTGACGAGCGCATCGACGGGACCGTCGAGTTCCGCGACGAACGCCCGGACCGAGGCGAGGTCGGCGAGATCGAGCCGCAGCACCTCGCAGTCGCCACCGAATTCCCGTGCGCGCCGGGCGCCGAGGTCGGTGTCGCGCACGGCCAGCACCACCCGCACACCGGCCCGGGCGAGCGCGCCGGCGGTGGCCATCCCGATGCCGTTGGTGGCACCGGTGACGACGACCCGCGAACCGGCCAGGTCGGACAGGGACTTCGACGAGGAGGGCATGGACGCCACGGTACCCATCGGATGTCCGGTGCCGGGGCGGTCCGGAGTCCCTCGTGCGTCCCGGCTCTCACCGGACACGCAGCGACAGCGCCACGACGAGACGTGTCGACGGGTCGTCGAGATCCATCCCGGTGAGCGCCTGTATTCGACGTATGCGGTAGCGCAACGTGTTCGGGTGGACGTGCAGTGCTGCTGCCGCCGCACGGACGTCTCCGAAATGGTCGAGGTAGGCGCGCAGCGAAGCCGTGAAATCGCTGCCGCTGCGGGCGTCGAGATCGGCGAGGCCGGTGACCCGACTGTCGACGAGATCGGGGTTCTCCGAGAGCAATCCGATGATCTCGCCCAACAGCACACCGGTGCGGGATCGCTCGACGGTGGTGACAGCGTCGATCAGGTCGGCTTCCCGGTCCGCGGCGTCGAGAACGCGGTCGATCGAGAGCCTCAGATCGGTTGCGCCGGAGATGTTGTCGGGTCCCGCGACCACGGCACGCGCCGCCAGATTGAACTGACGGTCGGCGGCGTCGACGGCGACCCGGGCCCAGGAGACGGCGTCGTCGAGCGCGACGCCGGGCAGCACGACATAGGCGCGGTCCCCGATGGTGACCGTCACCGAGGGCGGACTGAATGCGCTGGCGTGCAACATGAGTGCCGACACCTGGCCCCCGCGGACGCCGTCGGGAGTCGTGAAACCCACGATCGTCGCCGCGGCCGTCGGGTCGATGCCGAGCTGGGCGGCGAGATGATCTGTGTCGACCGGTTCTCCGCCCACGCCGAGGAGTCGCCGGACCCGCTCATCGTGGTCGGAGCCGGCGGAACGACGCCGCGCGATCACCCGGGCAGCCACCGCTCCGGCGCCGATGAGGACCTCGTCGGTGTCGCGAGCAAGCGGACGCGACCCCTCCTGCAACCAGACGACGCCCAGCATGACGTCGGCAGATCCGGTCTGCCGGCCCGATGCCGGACGGATGGCGATCGCGCGACGCGGCCGTAGTCCCAGGTCGGCGCGTGCGTCGACCCTCACGACGCCGGCGGACTTCCGCAGCGCGTCCATCACGCCCCAGTCCCGCAGCCAGGCCAGCATCTCCGGTGGTCCCTCGCGCCCCAGGATCGACAGCCGGCGCAACTCGTCGGCCTCCTCGCCCGCCGAGCTGTAGGCCAGGACGTGAGCGTGCTCGTCCTCGATGCTCACCAGACCACCGGTCCGCCGGGCGACCTCTCCCGCGAGCTGGAACAGGTCACCGGTGTTCCCGGACTCCATGGACTCGCCGTCGACGGTCGAGGCGCGACCGGCGTCGAGCACGCGGGTGACCAGGTTGTAGATGCGTTCCCAGCGTGCGTGCGGGTCGATGGCGATGACCGCGACCCCCAGGCGTTCGGCGAGACCGATCAGGGTGCGACTCGGGTTCTTGGTCAGGACGGCGACCGGCCGGTGTGCGCCGAGCCCGGCGAGCCATTCGACACCGACCTCGTCGGCGAGCCCGACGAGCAGGAACACCTCGGCCGAACGCGCGGCGCGCCCCAGTCCGTAGTGGATGTCGTCGGTGTCGACCATGGCCAGCGTCGTCACCGTGGCATCCAGTCCGCGCGGAGACGAGACCAAGGTCGCCACGGTCTGGTCGAGGGCGAGGACCAGCCGTCCGAGCGCAATACCGACCTTGTCCATGTGGACAAGACTACGACGCGGAGCTTTGCCGATCGGCCATATCGCGACGTCGCGTTGGACGGTGGACTGGACCCATGGATGCCATCACCACTCCCCCTCAACCGTCCAATGAACCCGTCCACAGCTATGCCCCCGGTTCGCCCGAGCGCGCGCGCATCGTCGACGAGCTGGCGCGGCAGTCCCATGCCGGCCGGCGCGAGTTTCCCCACATCATCGGTGGTCACCTGAGCCTCGGTGCGGGCGAACAAATCGACGTCGTCCAGCCTCATGCGCACCGCGAGGTCCTCGGTTTCATCACCAACGCCACGCACGACGACGCCCGCGCCGCGATGGATTCGGCCCGCGCCGCCGCCGACGACTGGGCGCACACCAGCTTCGACGACCGCGCGGCGGTCATCCTGCGCGCCGCCGAACTGCTGGCCGGGCCGTGGCGCGAGCGGATCGCGGCGGCGACGATGCTCGGTCAGTCGAAGTCGGTGCAGCAGGCCGAGATCGACGCCCCGTGCGAGCTCGTCGACTTCTGGCGGTTCAACGTCGCCTTCGCCCGCGAGATCCTCGCCGAACAACCGGAGTCGTCACCGGGGGTGTGGAATCGGCTCGACCACCGCCCGCTGGATGGGTTCGTCTACGCCGTGACCCCGTTCAACTTCACCGCGATCGCCGCGAACCTGCCCACCGCTCCGGTCCTGATGGGCAACACCGTCGTGTGGAAACCATCGCCCACGCAGGCTTATTCGGCGCAGCTGATCATGGCTCTGCTCGAGGCGGCCGGATTGCCACCGGGCGTGATCAACCTCGTGCACGGCGACGGCGCGGCCGTCTCGGATGTGGTGCTCGCCGACCGGGATCTGGCCGGCATCCACTTCACCGGGTCGACGCGGACGTTCCGTCATCTGTGGCGCGAGGTGGGCGCCAACATCGAGCACTACCGGAACTATCCGCGCCTCGTCGGCGAGACCGGCGGCAAGGACTTCATCGTCGCGCATGCCTCGGCCGAACCGCATGCTCTGCGAACAGCATTGTCCCGCGGCGCCTTCGAGTACCAGGGACAGAAGTGTTCGGCAGCATCGCGGGCCTACATCGCACGATCGGTGTGGGACCGGATGGGCGACGAGTTCCTGGGCGAGGCCGCCGAACTCACCTACGGAGATGTCCGCGACCTGACGAACTTCGGTGGTGCGGTGATCGATCGGCGCGCGTTCGACAAGCAGGTCGCGGCGATCGATCGCGCCAAGTCGTCGGCGTCGCTGACCGTCGCGGTCGGCGGGGACTGCGACGACAGCGAGGGATTCTTCGTGCGGCCCACCGTGCTGCTGTCCGACGACCCGACCGACGAGGCGTTCGCGACGGAGTACTTCGGTCCCATCCTCGCCGTCCATGTCTACGACGACGCGGACTACGAGAGCATTCTCGGGCTGGTGGATTCGACGGCGCAGTACGCACTGACCGGCTCCATCATGGCCACCGACGTCGCCGCTGTCGCGCTGGCGTCCGATCGTCTGCGCAACGCCGCAGGCAACTTCTATGTCAACGACAAACCGACCGGCGCGGTGGTCGGACAGCAGCCCTTCGGCGGGGGCCGGGCGTCGGGCACCAACGACAAGGCCGGATCGAAGCAGAACCTGATGCGGTGGACGTCCACCCGGACGATCAAGGAGACCTTCACCCCGCCCACCACGTCGACGTACCCGCACATGGTGGCCGACTGGACGGGGATCTGATGGGTTCCGTCTTCGACACCGTGTTGCGGCCGGCGATCGTTGCGGCGTCGCGCAGCGAACGGATCAGGGACGCGTCCCAGCGATGGCCGGTGACCGAGAAGGTGGTCCGCCGGTTCGTCCCGGGCGAATCGATCGCCACCGCGATGAGCGCGGTCGAAAGCGAAGTCGACGACGGGATCGCGGTGACGGTCGACTTCCTGGGCGAGGACACCGTCGACGAATCCCAGGCCGACGCGACGGTGGGTGCGTATCTCGCACTGCTCGAGTCGATGTCCGGGCTCGGTGCGACATCTCCCGGATCCCTCGAGGTGTCGCTGAAGCTCACCGCGGTGGGTTTGGGTCTGCCGGAGCACGGCGCGAAGATCGCCGAGGAGAACGCGCGGACGATCGTCGAGGCGGCCGACGGGCTGGGCGTCCTGGTCACCGTCGACGCCGAGAGCCACGCCACCGTCGATCAGCGGCTGGCGATCGTGCGGTCGTTGCGCCACGACTTCCCGGACACCGGCACCGTGCTGCAGGCCTGCCTGCGTCGCACCGAGGACGACTGCGCCGAGTTCGCGTCGTCGGGAGCCCGAATCCGGTTGTGCAAGGGCGCCTACGCCGAACCGGCCGCGGTCGCCTTCGTCGAGCGCCGACAGGTCGACGACAACTACCTGCGCTGCCTCCGGGTGCTGATGAAGGGTTCCGGATATCCGATGGTCGCCACCCACGACCCCACGATGATCGACGCCGCGGCGATCCTCGCCGGCGAGTTCGGACGGTCCCCGGACACGTGGGAACACCAGATGCTGTACGGGATTCGCGTCGACGAGCAGCATCGCCTGGCCGACGCCGGCGCGCGGGTCCGGGTGTACATCCCCTATGGCGAGCAGTGGTACGGCTACCTCGTCCGCCGCCTCGCCGAGCGGCCGGCCAACCTCGGGTTCTTTCTCCGCGCCCTGGCCGGGTGAGTCGGTCATCCGTCGACCGTGCGTCCCTTTTCGTCGACTGTGCGTCGCTTTTCGTCGACTGTGCGCTCGCGGATCCGCCACTGGGCCACTGTTCGAAAATTTGCGTCCACGTCAGCACTACCGAAGGGCAATCTGCCCTTCGATCGACCTGAGGAGGACGAAACTTCATTCGACCGAGCAGTCGCGACTGCCAAGCCCCCTCACTACTCGCGAAACAAACGCACAGTCAACGAGAATCAACGCACAGTCGACGAAATCTGCCGCACAGTCAGCGGTTTCGCGAATCGGAGGCGTTCCACCGAATCGGGCAGGGTGGGTCTCGACATCGTCGGCAGGATCGTCCGTCGGGCCACCGAGATGGGCGGTCTACAGCGAGACGACGAGCATCGCCGTCTCGCAGGGATTCAGTACCCGGAGAACGAGTCGGCGTGCACACGCCAGGGCTGGGTCCTCGTGGAACCGTCTAGGCGGCGGATCGCCGCGGACGTCCGTTCGACGAACGCCGGTGTGCCGGACACGTAATAGTGTGCGCCGGCCGCGTCGGGACCGAGCAGGTCGGCGAGCCGGGCCGGATCGTCGATGCCGTCGGCCAGCTCCGGCGCGTCGACGGTCACGACGCGCGCGTTCGCCGCCCGGGCTCTGTCGAGATCGTCGGCGTAGACCGCGCGTCGGTGATCCCGCAGGACGTGCACGACCGTCAGACGGGAGAGGTCTCCGTCCGGCCCCGCTTGCACGAGTTCCCGGACCATCGACACGAACGGCGTGATCCCGATCCCGGATGCGATCAACACGACCGAGCCCGTCGACGGAAATGCCCGGGGCAGCACGAAGTCACCGCCGATGTTGTCGACGTAGGCGCGGCGCGCGGTCCCCTCGACCAGTGCCGCCTTGTACGCGGACGGCGTCGAGGCGACGGTGAAACCGAACTCCACCGGTTGCTGCCGGGGAGCGGACACGAACGAGAAGACCCGCCGCGAACCCGACCACACCGGCGCCGACCATCGCGGCACGCTGACGCTCGACCACTGCCCCGCCCGGAACAACGCAGGGGCACCGACCGGTTCGCCTCGCACCGCGTAGGTTCGGTCGGCGACCGGGAGGGTCACCACATCGAGCGGCACCCGGCGCGCGGTCCCGGTCACCAGCCGGACGGCGAAGGCGTACAGACATCCGACGAGCAAGGCGACCTCGGGCACGAACGCCAACGTGTACGCGTCGGTGATCGCGACCGTGTACTGGCAGTGCATGAGTGCACCCACCAGGGCCGCGTAGACGAGACGATGGATTCCGGTGGCGGGCGACGTGAGCGGTTCGGGCAGCATGATGGCCGCGACGAACAGCATCGGACTCGACACGATCCACGTCGACAGGTCCTGCCCACCCCGGACCAGCTCGACGACCCCGATCGTGACGAGCGAGGCACCGATGAACACCAGAGCCATCCGCCAGTCGCGGATCAGCGTCACGACGATCGCGCCGACGACGATCATCGGCACGAGAAGCGGTTCGGCGGCCACCCACCAGAAGGGAAAGCTGATGCCCTCGACACCGGCGTAGGCCAACGCATAACAACCGATCGCGCCCGCGACCGCGGGATTGACGATCAGCCGACGACGCCACGCGAGAACGTATTTCGACGCCGCGGCGATCGCGGCGCCCACCGCCACCGTGGCCACCGCGGTGTCCTCAGAGCCACCGGGCAGGACGAAGAACAGGATCAGTCCCGTGATCAGCCACGAATCGGAGTTCGGCGGCACCCGCAGCACACCGGCACATGCATAGCTCACCACCGCGCTGACCCCGACCGCGACAGACAGCCACACCGCGAGGTCGCCCGGGCCGTAGCCGAAATCGGAGTCGGTCGCGGACACGACGAAGGCAGCCGCCGCCAGCACCACCAACCCGCACAGCACCGCCCGATACGGAGTCAGGTGTCGCCGGGTGGCATCGATCGGCGAGAGAAGCTGCGGCAGAAGCGTTGTCACAGGAACAACTCCAATCCGGGGATCGCGGTGTGCTCGACACTCCCGTTGCGTCGGATGGTCACGTGGTGGAAACCCTCACGGTGGTGGTCGAAGTCGCCGCGCAGAAACGCCGCCGGCGTGAAGAACAGCGCCGTCGCGAGGCCGTCGGCCTCCATCGCCGACGGCGCGATCACCCAGGTCGCCAGAACTTCCCGTGCGGGCGAGGCGGTTCGCGGGTCGACGATGTGATGCCAGTCGGCCCACACCCGCCGGTTGCTCGCCGACGCGCAGATCGCGCCACCGGCGACGGACACGACCCCGATCGCCCTCGTCGGGTCCGACGGATGTTCCAGCGCCACCCGCAGCCCCCGGGAGCGCGGCGAGATCACCATGTCGCCACCGGCGTCGACCACGAAGTCGTCGAAGCTCTCACCGACGATCTCCGCCACCCGATCGACCGCGAATCCCTTACCGGCGGCACCGACGTCGAGCAACGCCGGTTCGCGGATCTCCAGTGCGCCCTCGTGCTCGCCGATCACGGCGTCCCAGGCCGGGGCCACCGGCACTTGCGCCGATGCGCGCAGCGAGTATGCCGCGTCATAACCCGCGTCGGCGAGCGTCTGACCCACCAGCGGCGACACGGCACCGCCGGTGAGGTCGTAGAGACGGCGATACCAGTCGACGAGCGGCTGGTCGGTGGCGGCGATCGGGTATCGGCCCGCCCGCCTGGCCATGTCCGCGACCGTCGAATCGTCCCGAAACCGTGACCACGCCCGGTCGATCCGGTCGATCTCGACGCCCACCGCGCCGACGACGTCGGCGGGCAGCGGCTCCGGGGTGCTGATCGTCCACCGGGTGCCGATCGCCTCGAAAGCCCAGTGATCCGCGGTGCCGAGGGAGGTCAGGCCTGGGCCTCTTCCTTGATCTGGGCGATCGCGTCGTTGAAGCCGCCGGACGTGAGGGACGAGCCGGACACCTTGTCGACCTCGATCTCGTCGATGTTCTTGCCCACCACGACGTCTGAGATACCGCCCGCGAACTTGCCCTGGTACTCCAGCGACGGACCCTTGGTCTGGCTCGTGTCCACCGACACCGCGGTGATGACCGAGTTCGACAGCGTGACGGTCACGCCGACACTCTGCGGACCGCCCGGCGAGATGTACTCACCACGCGCGGTGTACTCGCCGTCCTTGTACTCGCCGGAGCCGGTGTCGGCGACCTCGGTCGCGGCCGAATCTGCTGCTGTGGTGCCGGTGGTCGACCCTCCGGACCCGGAGTCCTCGGACGAACACGCGCCCACGACGAGCCCGGCCGCCGCCATCGCCGCGACGATGCCGCCGGTGCGGGCCAGGGCGGACGAGCCCCGGGACGGTCGGGTCGGACTCGGGGACACCGAGTGGGTCAGTGCGCTGGGTGCGAGGGTCTTGGGCGTCTCTGGGATGTGCGTCATGCACCAATTGTGCCGAGTGCGCGCCCAATAGTCCCGGCGACGGCCGACGCGCCGGCCGAGACCGGGTCTCAACGCCCGGCGGCCGCGACCCTCGCCTGGATGGCGTCGACGAACACGGTGCGGATGTCGGCCGCGTTCTCCGCGACGTAGGCGGTGCCACCCGTGGCCTCCGCGATCTGTTCGAGCGCATCGGAATCCGCGTCGTCGGAGATGCCGATCGTCAGCACCAGCACCGGACGTGCCGGATCCTCGAGGCGCTTCAGCTCGGCGAGCAGATTGTCGAGCGTGATGCTGTTCGGGTCCTCGTTCTGTCCGTCGGTCATGATTATGACGCTGTTGGAGTAGTTCGGGTCGTAGGTGTCCTGCACCCTTTTGAACGCGGCGAGGGTCGTGTCGTACAGGCCCGTTCCGCCACCGAGATCCGACAGTCCCTCCTCGACGGCCCGGCCGAGTGCGTCACGATGTGTACCGCTCCCCGAGCGGGCATCGAGGCGCCGGATCGGTGCGAGTTCCACCCAGTCCTGCCCGGGTCCGCCCTTGTCGACGCTGAAGGCCCAGCCGCCGATCATCGTGTTGTTCGGGAAGAGCTTGAGCCCGGTCTGCGAGGCGTCGATGAGCAGGCCCGCGCGGGTCGTCCCGCCGGCCGCCGTCTCCATCGATCCCGAGGTGTCCTGCACGACCAGCGAGCGGATCGGCACGCCGAGGACCTGCCACTGCCGCAGCGCCTTGTCGACCGACGACGGGTCGCGCAGTTCGAGTTCCTTGACCGGCTGCCCGACGCCGTTCCCGTCGGCGTCGCGGTATCCGGAGTCGGTCAGCGCCGCTCGGCCGGCATCGGTCTTCAGCGCGGTGACGAGCGCCGTCCCCGCGTCGGCGGCCGCCTGCTGACGAGCCGCAGGTGCCGTGTTGACCAGCGGGTAGTCGAGCATCACGGTGCCCGCCGCAGGGATCGTCGACGTCAGCTGGGAGCCCTGATGGGTCCGCATGAAGAGGTCGAACTGCTGCTCGGTGGTGACCACCGGGACGCCGGAGGTGTTGGCGAGGTTGAGACGTGTGCCCTCGTTGTCGTTGGCGAGGCGCGCGTTGTTCTGCTGGATGGCGAGGATGGTCATCGCCTCGGTGAAGTCCTCGTCGGCTAGTTCGCCGGAGTCGACCGCCGCGAGCGCGCCGATGATCGGCGCGTCTCCCGTGCTGGTGTCCACGGGGCTGCCGGTCCGCAGATCCGGCAGTTTCATGACCTCCACCCAGGTGCCCAACTCGGGCACGTCGGTGCCGGCCACGACAGTCGGGGTCGACGCGATGGACGGCGACACCATGTCGAGTTCACGTCGCACCTGGGTCGTCACACGGCGGGCCTGTACCTGCGAGTCCGCGACCCAGAGGTCCGGAGCCGCAGCGCCCTGAGTGAGCAGCCCGGGCACGTCCGCACCGGCGACCGTCTGCACGTCGTAGTCGAAACAGGAATCCGCCGACGCCTGACGCGCCACCTCACGCAGCGGACCCGTCATCGCCGAGTCCGACGCGACGGCCAACCGGGTACGTTCACCGCAGCCATCCGAACTCGTCTGCCAGATGATGACGCCGGTGACCAGAGCGACGACGACCAGCAGGACGGCACCCGCCCACAGCCATCCGCCGCGACGGCCCCCGTCGGTCTCGCGATGGTCGAAACCGAAATCGTCCTCGGGTTCTGACCGGGCATTGTTCGACGGAGACTGGGCACGACGCGGGACCGCCCCGCCCGTCCGCTCGTTCCCGTTCCACTCGTTTCCGGCGCGATCGGCACCGGAGCTGTGACGCCCCATTGTCTTCTTCCCCGTTCCCCTCGTACGGCGGCCTGCAGACCTGCCTCTCGCGTGGTCACCGCCCGACGCATCGACGCATCGGCGGCCGCGCTCGCGAACCTCACACGGTTACGCGTGGCTCAGCCGAACACCTCGCGGAACTTCAGCAGCGACTTACGCAGATCCCCCGACACCGCCATGGCCGCGGTCTTACCCACGGGCCCGATCAGCGGCAGCCCACCCAGATCAACAGTGAAGGTTACTTCCGATCCGCTCGAAGTGGGAGCGATGCCCAGATCCAGCTTGGCCTTGACCCCGCCTTTGCCGTTCCCCTTGAGGCGGACATGAGAGACCGGCTCGAACTTCTCGACCACCCAGTCGAAGCGGACGCGCGTGCCCTTGACCTTCACGATCGACGAGATCTCGGTCCCCTTGCCGAGCTCGGCGGCCGCCGGAATGGGGCTGCGCCACGTCTCGTGGATCACCAGCCATTCGCCGTACCGCGAGAGATCGGATGCCGCGGCCCAGGTATCTTCCGGTGACAGATCAACGCCGATGGAGTCACTCGTCTTCGCCATGACCCAAGAGAGTAGTGCCCCCGCCTCCGCCGCCGAACAGGCACGTTCGTTGCTGGGCTCACACCTGACCGGGCACGGCGTGACGATCCGCCTGACCGAGGTCGAGGCGTATGCCGGTCCCGACGACCCGGCGTCGCATGCCTACACCCGAACGGCTCGCTCGGAGATCATGTACGGGCCGCCGGGCCGGCTGTATGTCTATCGCATCCACGGCCACCATTGCGCGAACGTCGTCGTCGCCGGTCCGGGACCCGCAGCTGCGGTGTTGCTGCGCGCGGGTGAGGTGCTCGACGGCGCCGACGTGGCGCGCTTCCGACGCGGTGTGACCCGCGTCGGGCCGATCCCCGACGGTCGGCTCGCGAGCGGCCCGGGCAATCTGTGCCGCGCCCTGGGGATCACGATGACCGACCTGGCCACCGATCTCACCGACCCGTCGAGTCCGGTTGTCCTCGAGCCGGGCACGCCCGACCCTGGAGAACGCGTGGTCGCGGGCCCGCGGGTGGGCGTCCGCCGGGCCGCCGATCGCCCGTGGCGGTTCTGGATCGACGGGGACCCGACGGTGTCGGCGTATCGCCGGCACCCGCGAGCAGAGCTCTGAGGACTACTTCTGCGGGTGCTGGGGGTTCTGGGGCTGCGGGCTCTGCTGACCCGGCAGCGGCTCCCCGGGGTTGGTGGGGTTGGTGGGCGGATTCTGCTGACGCGGGTTCTGCCCTGGCGCGCCGACTGCCTTGCGCACCGCGTCCTGCGCCTTGTCGACCTGACCCGAGTACTTGTTCTTGGTGACCTTGTCGAGGGCGTCACCACCCTTTTCGATCAGGTTCGGGTTCTTCTGCAGCGTGGCCCTGGCCTTGTTGACGAGTCCCTTGAGATCCATCGCGTCTCCTCTGATCGACGTGCCGGACGTCTTCCGACAGCTTGCCGCCGATTCTATCCGTCGGACGCGACAGCACTGCCGTGCTGCGCGTCGTCCCCGTGCGCGGCGATCCACCTGGGCGCCACCCGCGAGACGACCTCGACGCACGCGATCCCGACTGCCGCCGAGACCAGGGCCACCGAGTTCATCCCCCAGTTCGAGGAGTCGAGCCGGAACAGGTCCTGGGTGAACGGCCACGCGAAGATCAGCACGTACGCGCCGGCCGAGACCGCCAGCAGCACGAGCTTCCACCAGTTGTAGGGACGGGCGACCACGGCGAGCACGTACACCGCGATCGCGATCAGCGTCATCAGCGCCGCGGTGGCGGCCTGTGTCTGCGCCGGCGAGAGGTCGACGGCGTCGCCCCCCATCTCGACACCGGTGCCGCCCGGGTTGACGAGCAGGTAGGTCACGAAAGTGCACAGACCGACGACGACGCCGTTGGGCACCGCGCTGAGCAGCACCCGGCGCACGAAACCGCGGCGGGCCCGCTCGTTGTTGGGCGCGAGCGACAGCACGAACGCGGGGATCCCGATGGTGAACCATGCCGAGATCGTCACGTGTATCGGCTGGAACGGGTAGCTGAGCGGATCCGACCCGAACACCGCGCCGAGCAGCCCGCCGACTCCGACGAACAGCGCGAGCAGGACCGCGTACACGGTCTTGGTGAGGAACAGGTTCGAGACGCGCTCGATGTTGCCGATCACCCGACGGCCCTCGCCCACCACATATGGCAGAGTGGCGAACTTGTTGTCCAGCAACACGATCTGTGCCACCGACCGGGCCGCGGAGCTACCCGATCCCATCGCGACGCCGATGTCGGCGTCCTTGAGCGCCAAGACGTCGTTGACGCCGTCACCGGTCATCGCGACGGTGTCGCCCCGCGACTGCAGCGCCTTCACCATGGCGCGCTTCTGGTCGGGCCGCACCCGACCGAACGTGACGCCGCGTTCGACGACGTCGGCGAGTTCGCCTGTCTCGGCGGGCAGCTCACGCGCATCGACCGACTCTTCGGCCGATCCGAGGCCCAGGGATGCGGCGACGGCGCCCACCGACCGGGCGTTGTCCCCGGAGATGACCTTCACCGCGACATGCTGCTGTCCGAAGTAATCGATCGTGCCGCGCGCATCGGGCCGGACCCGTTGTTCGAGAACCACGAGGGCGACCGGGGAGACCGTCCCCGGTGCGACCTGGCCAGGTGCGGGTTCGGTGTCGACGGGCGCGTCGGTGCACGCGAGCAACAGCACGCGGAGTCCGGCGGCGCCGATGTCGGACGCGAGGCGGGCCGTCTCGCCCTCCGGATCGAGCAGGACATCGGGCGCACCGATCAGCCAGTGCCCGCTGTCGTCCCCGGCCGGCGCGCCGGAGCCGTTCCCGCGGAACGACATCCCGCTCCACTTGGTGGCCGAGGTGAACGGTTTGATGGCCGTCACCGTCCAGTCCGGAGCGACCGGGTGGGCTTCGGCGACCGCGATCATGCTGGCGTTGGGGCGTGGGTCATGGGCGGCGAGCGCGGCCAGCACCTGGGCCACGGTCTCGCCGGGTACCGCCCCGAGGGTCCGCACCTCGGCCAGCCGCATCCCGTTCTCGGTCAGGGTCCCGGTCTTGTCCGCGCAGACCACGTTGACGCGCGCCAGTCCCTCGATGGCCGGGAGCTCGTTCACCAGACACTGTCGCCGGCCCAGGCGCACGACGCCCACGGCGAAGGCGATCGAGGTCATCAGGACCAGCCCCTCCGGGACCATCGGCACCAGCGCGGCGACCATGCCCAGCAACGACCGCCGCAATCCGTTGTCGCTGATGAAGAGCTGATTGACGATGGTCAGGATCCCGGCCGGGATCAGCAACCAGGTGATGACCCGCAGGATCTGGTCGATCCCGGAGCGCAGTTCGGAGGAGACCAGGGTGAACTTCGACGCCTCCGCGGCGAGTTGCGCGGCGTAGGCGTCGGCACCGACCTTGGTGGCGCGATACGCGCCGCCGCCGGCGACCACGAAACTGCCCGAGAGCACCTCGGCACCCGGGTCCTTGTCGATCGGGTCGGCCTCGCCGGTGAGCAGCGACTCGTCGACGTCGAGCGCGGTCGCCTCGATGACCTCGCCGTCGACGACGATCTGGTCGCCCGCACCGATCTCGATGATGTCGTCGAGGACCACCTCATCCGGCGGCACCTCGGTCACCGTGCCGTCGCGCCGTACCCGGGGTCGGGTCTGGCCGACGATGGCGAGCTTGTCCAGGGTCCGCTTGGCGCGGATCTCCTGGATGATGCCGATGCCCGAGTTGGCGATGATCAGCAGCCCGAACAATCCGTTGATGAGCGATCCGGTGAACACGACGATCGCGAACAACACCCCGAGGATCGCGTTGATCCGGGTGAAGACGTTCGCGCGCACGATGTCCGACACACTGCGACCGGACCGGTCGGGCAGCGCGTTGACCTGGCCGGCGGCGACCCGCTGTGCGACCTGGGCCGCGGAGAGACCGGGACTGGCGACCGGAGTCGGTACGCTCACGCCGAGGCCTCCCACCAACCGGGTTGTGCCACACCGGTACCGGTCCGGTGTGTCAGGTCGATCGTGCCACCGGGCTGCGGCACCAGGATCGTCGGCGAGTCCGGCCGCGTCTCCGCCTGCAGACGTGCGATGGGCTCCCCCCACGGGTGGCGCGCGAGGTTGAACGTCCCCCAGTGGATGGGCACGAACACCGAGTCCGATCCCGAACCGGGCGAGACCATCCGGTGAACCGAGAGAGCCTCCTCCGGGTTCACGTGGATGTCGGGCCACATCACGTCGTAGGCCCCGACGGCGATGAGGGTGAGATCGAACGGGCCGAGTCGGGCGCCGACATCCTCGAAACGTTCACTGTGCCCGGTGTCCCCGGAGAAGAAGACCTTGTGGTCTCGGCCCGCGATGGCCCAGCTGCCCCACTGGGTGAGGTTCCGCTCCAGCCGGCGGCCGGAGAAGTGCCGCGCCGGACCGCAGGTGAACCGCAACTCGCCCGCACCGGTCGGCACGACGACCTCGTCCCACCAATCCGCCTGCCGGATGCGGTCTTCGGCGATGCCCCAGGAAGCGAGGTGCGCGCCGACCCCGATCGTCGTGACGAACACCGCGTCGGGCTGGGTGTCGGCGATGGCCGTGACGGTGTCCATGTCGAGATGGTCGTAGTGATCGTGACTGATCAGGACGACGTCGAGCGGCGGCAGCTGCGACGGCGACACGGGCGCCGCGTGCATGCGCCCGGGACCGACGAGCCGGCTCGGCGAACAGCGACGGCTGAGC
This sequence comes from Gordonia sp. KTR9, assembly GCF_000143885.2. NCBI lineage: Bacteria > Bacillati > Actinomycetota > Actinomycetes > Mycobacteriales > Gordoniaceae > Gordonia > Gordonia sp. KTR9. Next base: position 1,368,525 of record NC_018581.1, on the reverse strand, counting down.
ACGGGGTCGGTGATGATGCGGGCGCCGTCGATGTCGACGACGGCGGTGGCGTGCCCGAGCCAGGTGACGGCGAGGTCGGCGGGCGCCTCGAACCGCGGGACCGTCACCATGATCGGTCGGCGGGGCCGGCCGGGCCGCCGGGCCATGTCGGTGAGGACCTGCAGGCTCGGGTCGACGATCGACGGGGGTTCCGGGTTGTCGAAGGCACCGTCGCGCTGGTGCGGGCTCCCGAGCACGTGCGGCGCTATCTCCGCGCGGGAGGCGCCGAGCGCGCGGGCGGGGCCCAGTCCCTCGGCGGCGAGCCGTCCGACGACGGCATCGGCCACCGCCACGCCCGCCGAACCCATCCGCGCGAGGACATCACGACGCAGGTCGGTCGCGCCTTTTCTACCGGTCGTGGAGGTCACGTTCACACAGTAGTGCGTCCGGCGGATTCCGCCGGGAGGACGAGACCGCGGTCATCTGGGCGCACCGGCCGGCCGCCCACCGGTGTGATCTGCGATTTCTTCCGCGTGAAGCGCATTGTGCGCCTCACCGGCACTGATAGGCTGCGGCGAGCATTGTCCACCGTGCATGCGCCGGCGCATGTGGTCAGAAAGTCACCGAAGTGGCACGGATGTCCGTCGACCAACGTCGAAGCGCACTCATCGAATCGGCGTACCGCGTGATCGCCGATCACGGCGTGGAGGGCGCGACGACTCGTCGTATCTGCGCCCACGCCGGCATGCCTCTGGCGAGCTTCCACTACGCCTTCGAGAGCCGCACCGCATTGTTGTGCGCGGTGATGGAGACGGCCGTGCCCACCGACATCGAGCGGATGCTGCACACCCTGCTGCCCGGCGCGGTGTACTCGCCGACGCCCGACATCGCCAACATCCGGGAGAACATGGAAGGCCAGTTCCGGGCCTTCTACGATCTGCTCAAAGCCGATCCGGGCCGCATGCAGGCGGCCATCGCACTCGGGATCTATGCCCACAACCACCCTGAACTGCAGCAGGTGGGCAAACACATGTACGAGCAGCTCTACCGGGTGGCCTCGGCGGGGTTGCAGTCCATCACCGACCTCACCGGCGTGGTGTGGACAACACCCGTCGAGGAGTTGGGTCCGGTGGTCATCGCGGCCACCAACTCCATCACGCTCATCTATCTCAGCACCGCCGACGACAAGGTCGTCGACGCGATCATCCGCTCCATCACCGATCAGCTGATGACCCATGTCAGATTCGACTGACGGTGTTCCGACGACCGGGAGCCGGACCGCCCTCGACGTATGGGCGCGCGATCCCGGCGCCTACTGGGCCGCGATCGATCAGGCTGTCGCCGACGCCGGGCTCGACGCGCCGGTCCTCGTCCTGGACCGTGCGGCGCTCGAACACAACGCCGCCGATCTGATCCGACGATCCGGGGGCGTCCCGATCCGCCTCGCGAGCAAGTCCGTCCGGGTGCGGTCGGTCATCGAGGACGTCGTCGGGCGCAACGGCTTTCACGGAGTTCTCGCCTACGATCTCGCCGAAGCCCACTGGCTCGCCACGCAGTCGGGGATCGGCGAGGTGCTGATGGGTTATCCCAGCGTCCGACGACATGCGCTGGCCGCCTTGGTCACCGACGAGGTCGCGACGAGCCGGGTGAGCCTGCTCGTCGACTCCGTCGACCAGCTCGACATCATCGATTCCGTCGTCCCCGCCGGTGCCCGTACACCGATCCGCGTCGCCATCGATCTCGACGCGTCGTACCGCGTGCTCGGCGGGCGGGTACACATCGGTGTTCGCCGCTCGCCGGTGCACTCGCGCCGAGACGCACTCGAGCTCGCACGAGCCATCGTGGCGCGGCCCGGTTTCGACCTCGTCGGGGTCATGTCCTACGAGGCGCAGGTGGCCGGGGTGGCCGATGCGGTGCCCGGTAAGGCGTTGGCCAACCGCGCCGTCCGCGCGATGCAGCGCCGCTCGATGGCCGAGTTGCGGCGGCGCCGGGGCAAGGTGATCGCGGAACTGCGTCAGATGGCGGATCTGGACTTCGTCAACGGTGGCGGCACCGGGTCCCTCGAGGAGACGGCACGCGACCGCGCGGTCACCGACATCGCTGCGGGCAGTGGGTTGTTCGGCGGGCATCTGTTCGACGGATACGAGCGGTTCCGTCCCGCGCCCGCACTGTCCTTCGGTCTCGATGTCGTCCGTCGTCCGGCTCCCGGCATCGTGACCTGTGCCGGTGGCGGCTGGATCGCGTCCGGCCCACCCGCCGCCGACCGGTTGCCGAAACCGGTGTGGCCGACCGGACTCGAGTACATCGGCACCGAGACGGCCGGTGAGGTGCAGACCCCGCTGCGGGGTGCGGCCGCCGACGACATCGCCGTCGGGGACCGGGTGTGGTTCCGGCACACCAAGTCCGGCGAGGTGTGCGAGCGGGCTCGCGAGGTCGCGATCGTCGATCGGGACGACGCCGGGCGGGCCACGGTGAGCGAGGTCGTGCCGACCTATCGAGGAGAGGGCAAGTGCTTCCTGTGAACGGGACCGCTGCGCGTTCGACACCCGCCTGGCACAACTGGGGCGGTACCGCCGGATGCACACCCCGCCGCGTCGAGAGCCCGGCGAGTGCAGCCGAGGTCGCCGACCTCGTCCGCGAGGCCGCCGCGCGCGGTGGCACGGTCAAGACCGTGGGCGCGGGACACAGCTTCTCCCCCATCGCCGTTGCCGACGACGTGCAACTCGAGCTGTCCGGACTGCGCGGCCTGGTGGGCGTCGACGATCGGCGCGTGACGCTGCGCGCGGGGACCCACCTCCACGAGATCCCGGGACTACTGGCGCCGTTCGGACTCGCGATGACCAACCTCGGCGACGTCGACCGTCAGACCATCGCCGGCGCGACCTCGACCGGGACCCACGGCACCGGTCTCGCCTTCGGCGGCATCAGCACCCAGATCGTCGGCGCGACAATCGTCACCGGCACCGGGGACATCGTCACCCTGACCGCCGACGACACCGATCTGAAGGCTGTCGCGCTCGGCCTCGGCGCGCTCGGGGTCCTCGTGGAACTGACCATCGAGTGTGTGGACGAGTTCCGGTTGCACGCCGTCGAGGGCCCCGAGACGGCCGACGCGGCGATCGCCTCTTTCCACGAACGCGTCGCGAGCACCGACCACCACGAGTTCTACCTGTTCCCGCACACCAACTGCGCCCTGGTCAAGACGAACACCCGGGTCGGCGCCGACGCTCCCCTCACCGGTCCCTCACGCATCAGGCGCTACATCGACGACGAGTTGCTGAGCAACAAGACGCTCCGCCTGCTGTGCGAGATCGGGGCGCGCGCACCCAAGCTGGTACCGGCCATCAACGGTGTCACCGGTCGCGCACTCTCCGCGCGGGAGTTCACCGACTCCTCCACCGGCGTGTTCGTCTCCGACCGCGACGTCCGGTTCCGGGAGATGGAGTACGCCGTCGACCTCGCCGCCGTGCCGGAGGCACTGACCGAGATCCGCGCGCTCCTCGACCGGCGCGACTACCTCGTCAGCTTCCCCATCGAGGTCCGTGCCGCCGCCGCGGACGACCTCATGCTGTCCACGGCCTCCGGCCGTACCAGCGGCTACATCGCCGTACATCGCTACCATCGTGACGATCCCGCCGACTCCGACGCCTACTTCGCCGACGTCGAAGCCATCCTCGCCGGCCTGGGCGGCCGGCCGCACTGGGGCAAGATGCACACCCGCGACGCCGAGCAGCTCCGCGCCGTCTATCCCCGATTCGACGAATTCTGTTCGGTGCGTGATCGATACGACCCATCCCGGGTGTTCGCCAACGAGTACCTGCGCCGGGTGCTGGGCGACTAGCGCCGAGACGCTAACCGGCGTACCGCGACATCACCGGCAACGCCTCCTCCTCGAGCCGCGGTCCGTCCACGACGATCGCGGCGTCGCTGGACGCGATCATCTCCGCGCAGGACAGCCGGAAGTGCGGACCGTCCGGGATGACCGAGGTGAACGCCGCGGTCGACGCGGCGAACACGATCCGGCCGACACCCGCCCACACGCATGCCGCGGCACACATCGGGCAGGGCTCCCCGCTCGCGTACACGGTCGCGCCCGCGAGTCGTTCGCCGTGCCCGTCGGTGATCGCTCGGCGGAGTGCGACGAGTTCGGCGTGGGCACTGATGTCCCCGGAGGAGCTCACCTCGTTGCGCCCCTCGGCCACCGCGACGTCGTCGACGACGATCACGCTGCCGAACGGTCGGTTGCCTCTCTCGCCGGCCTCACCGGCCAGTTCGATGGCGCGCCGCAACAACTCTCGTTCCCGGTCGGAGATGGTCATCCGGCCAGCTCCACCCGCGTACCGACTCCCTGCTCCAGCGCCGCGTCGACCAGCAACCGTGCCGTCACGAGGTCCTGCAACCCGATTCCGACGGAGTTGAACAGGGTGATCTCCTCGTCGTCCCTCCGCCCACGGGAGGGTTGGACGATCACGTCGCCCAGTTCGACGGCGATGTCGTCGGCGGCCAGGTGGCCCTCCTCGATCGCGAGCAGGACGTCGCCGGATTTCGCCAGCGCCGTCGAGCGGCTGTCGACCACGACACGAGCGGCGGCCATACCCGCGCCGTCGACCTCCCGATGATCGGCTCTCGGCGGCGCACCCACCGCGTTCAGGTGCAGGCCGGCACGGAACCACGCGCCGTCGACGATCGGCTCGCGGGAGGGCGTGAGGGTGCACACGATGTCGGCGGTCGAGACCACGTGGCGCGGTGAATCCGCGGGCTCCACATCGAGATCGAGGTCGGCGATCGCCGTGCGGAACCGATCCACCGTCTCGATGCTCCGCGACCACACGAAGACCTTCTCCAGCGGCCGGACCCGCGCGATCGCCCGGGCGTGCTCGACCGCCAGCGCGCCGGCACCGATCAGGCCCAGCACCGCGCTCGACGTCCGGGCGAGATGGGCGGTCGCGACGGCGCTCGCGGCGGCGGTGCGAACCGCGGTGATCAGCCGCCCGTCGATCACCGCCTCACATTCACCGGTGTCGGCGGACATGAGCAAGATCGTCGACCGTTGCGCCGGGCGACCCGACTCGCGGTTGAATGGCATGTCCGACAGCATCTTCACCGCGCTGGCACGGTGTCGGCGGGCCGATGCCGCCATCGGCAGCACGGTTCCCCGGTCGATCGGCAGCATCGCCGGCGCGGGGTTGGTGGCCGAACCGGTCGACAGGTCGATGTGCGCCTGCTCGACCGCGGCGGCGACAGCCGCACGGTCGATGAGGGCGGTGACATCGGAGTGGGTCAGGACGATGGCCATGGGAAGGGTCTCTCTCTCAGGTGGTTTCGGGCGCGTCAGACACGGCCGACGTAGGGAACGGTGAGGCAGGACGGCGCCTTGCGGCCGCCGACGAGGCCGGCGACGGCGACGATCGCGATGATGTACGGGAGCATCACCAGCAGCGCGAACGGGATGTCGACCCCGAGTGCGGGTAGCGCGAACTGCAACGCCCGGGCCACTCCGAAGAACAGGGCGGCGACGACGATTCCGGTGACCTTCCAGCGACCGGCGATCACCGCGACGACGGCGAGATAACCCATGCCCGCGGTCATGTTCTCGCTGAAGGACCGGACCTCCGACAGTGCCAGCTGCGCACCGGCCAGTCCGCCGCTGCCGGCCGCGATCATCACGCCCAGGACCCGAATCCTGTTGACCGCCAGTCCGGTCCAACCCGCCGAGGTCGCATCCTCGCCGACCGCGTCGACGCGGATGCCCATCATGGTCCGGCTGGAGAAGAGGACGGCGAGGCACACGACCACCACCAGGCACAGATATCCGAGCAGGGTCTGTCCGAACAGTGCCGGGCCGACGACCGGAAGGTCGCTCAGGACGGGGATGTGGACATCGTCGAAAGCAGGGATGTTGTTGCCCTTGCCGTCGGCGAGCAGGATGCGCGAACCGAAGGTCGTGAGGCCGAGCGCGAGCGCGTTCGCCGCCACACCGATGACGATCTGGTCGGCTCGGCACCGGACGCTGAGCACTGCGTTCATCACTCCGAAGACGAGTCCGGCGCCGATTCCGGCGAGGACCCCGAGGACCGCGGATCCGGTGGTGACGGATGCGAGGACGCTGGTGAAGGCGCCGCACAGCATGATTCCTTCCATGCTGAGGTTGAGGACGCCGGCTCGTTCGCTGATGGACTCGCCGGTGGCGGCGAGTAGCAGGGGAATCGCGAATGCTGCCCCGCTGGTGAAGATCTCGGTGATCATCGTGGCGTTCATGCCGGCACCTCTTCGGTGGTGTTCGAGTCGCCGGCGCGTGTGTCCGCGGCTGCGGTGGGCTTCGTCGCCGGCCCGGTCGATGCCCACCAGGCGGTGGCGGCGATCAGGATGATGAGCACGCTCTGGACCACCGTGATGGTCGAGGACGGGACGCCCGCCTCGAGTTGCAGGTTGATCCCCCCGGAGACGAGGAACCCGAACAGGAGGGAGACCCCGGCGACCGCGATCATCGACCCCCGGGCCAGCAACCCGACGACGAGCCCGCTGAAACCGAACCCGGACGAGAATCCTTCGGCCAGCACGAACGGTGCAGTCGTGACGAGCAGACCGCCGGCCAGACCGGCACATCCGCCCGCAGCGGTGAGACCGAGGAACGCGGTGCGGTCGATGGGCACGCCCAACCGCGCCGCCGCCGACGGCGACAACCCCACGGCCCGCAGCCGGATTCCGACAGCGCTGTGCCGCAACATGATCCCTACGATCGCGGCGAGCACGACGGCGAGCACGATCGCGATCGTGGCCGGGTTCTTCGCCAGGCCCAGGAGCGGGAGATGCGTCGAATCGGTGAGGGACTCCGACTGTGGCAACGTCTCCGACGACGTCATCGGCTGCCGCAACAGACCTTCCTCGTGCACCATCAGAACCACCATCGCCAGTCCGACGAAGTTCAGCAGCAGGGTGGTGATGATCTCGCTGGCGCCGCGCCGGACCTTGAGCCAGGCGGCGATCGCCGCCCACAGGGCTCCGCCGAGTACGGCCGCGGCCAGCGTCAGCGGGATCGCCAGCACCGGCTGGACATCCGCCGGGAGGGACACCCCGACCGCCGTCGCGGCGATGCCGCCGAGGCAGATCTGCCCCTCGCCGCCGACGTTGACGAGTCCGGCCCGGTACGCGATGGTGAAACCGATCGCGACCAGCATGAGTACCGCGGCGCTGTTCATCGAGGTGCCCACCGCGAACGGTGATCCCAGCGTGCCGTCGATCAGTGCCTGGATCACGGTGGCCGGATTCGCACCGGCCGCGGCGGCGAGCGCGAGGCCCACCACCGCCGCGATCACGACGGCGCCGAGTCCGACGATGACGGGGTTTCGGGGACTGATGGTCGCTGTCGACAGACGCGACCGCATGGGTGTGTTGGCGGTGTCCATCATTCGACTCCGGTGAGTAGGTTGCCGATGGTGCGAGCGGCTTCTGGCGATCGGGCGTCGACGGAGCCGTGGAGGGCACCCCGGTAAGCGACGACGATGCGGTCGCACACCGCCAGCAGCTCGTCGAGCTCGCTGGAGGTCACGAGGACGGCGGCGCCGTCGTCGGCGGCTGCGCGCAGGCGGTCGAGGACGAACGCGACAGCGCCGACGTCGAGTCCGCGGGTCGGCTGCGCGGCGACCACGACGCGCAGTCCGGGTGTCGTGAGTTCGCGTGCGAGGACCACTTTTTGCTGGTTTCCACCGGACAGACTGCCGATCGGTGCATGCGGGCCGGGTGCGCGGACGTCGAACTCGCTCATCGCGGTACGCCCGTCGGCCATCATGCGGGACCGGTCGAGCAGCCCCCACCGTCGGTAATGCCGCAACCGGGGCATCGCCAGGTTCTCGGCGATGCTCATCGCGCCGATCATGCCCTCGGCGTGCCGGTCTTCCGGGATCACCGCCAGCCCGGCGCGCGTCCGGCGTGCCGGCGTCGCCGCAGTCAGATCCTCGCCGTCGATCGTCACGGTTCCCTGGTCCGGCCGTAGGGCGCCCGACAACACCGAGGTCAGTTCGGACTGGCCGTTGCCCTCGACACCGGCGATGCCGACGATCTCGCCGGCGCGGACGTCGAGGTCCACGCCTGCGAGCGCGACGCGACCGTCCTGGTGGGTCACCCGGACACCGTTGACCTGCAGGCAGATCGGCGCGTCCGGTACTCGTGACCGGGCCGGCCGCGCGGCGTCGCGGAGCGGTGTGGCGTCACCGAGCATCATCTCGAGCAGTTCCTCGCGACTGACGTCGGAGAGCGGTCCACCGCCGACGACGGTGCCGGCCCGCAGCACGGTGGCCTCATCGGCAACGCGCGCAACCTCACCGAGTTTGTGGGTGATCAGCACCACGGACTTCCCGGCCGAGGCCAGCGCCCCACACGTCTCGATGAGCGCGTCGATCTCCGCCGGGTCGAGGACGGCCGTCGGTTCGTCGAGCAGGATGAGGCGCGGGTCGGTCAGCAGCGACTTGACGATCTCGACGCGTTGCCGCGCACCGACACTGAGGTCCTTCACCATCGCGCTCGGGTCGACCTTCAGACCGTAGTCGTCGGCGATCCGATCGAGGTCGCCCTGCAGGCGCCGCAGCGGCGGCCGGAAACCCCCGGAACCGAGGACGAGGTTGTCGGCAACGGTCATGGTCGGTATCAGCGAGAAGTGCTGATGCACCATGGCCACCCCGGAATCGATGGCGTCGGCCGGGCCACGCGGACGATATTCGTCGTCGGCGAGGATCATCCGGCCGCGGTCGGGCGACACCGTGCCGAAGATGGTGTTGCACAGGGTCGACTTGCCCGCACCGTTCTCACCGAGAATGCAGTGCACCGAACCCGCACGGACCGACATGGTCACGTCGTGGAGCGCGCGGACCGTACCGAAGGTCTTCGCCACCGAGTCGAGCGTGAGCAGCGAATCCGCGCCTGCCACTGTGATATCCGCGGTGTTCGTCATCGTCGTCGGCCTCAGTACGGCGCGACGGAGCCGTCGGCGATGGCGGTTTTCGCGCGCTCGACCGCTTGCGCCACCGCCGGATCGGTCGAGCACACGACGTAGTCGGTGCCGCCCTTGTCACTGGTCAGACCGAACGGGACCTGCGCTGCTTCCCACGTGCCGTCGAGGACCGCTCGCACCGCGTACTCGACCTCCGCGCCGATGTCGGTCTTGACGTAACCGCTGTACACCGGGTTGGTGCAGTCACCCGGGATGGGACCGCCACTGATCTTGTTACCGGTTTCGCTCGCGGCCTGCTCGATGCCCTGCTTGCCGAGGTTCACGATCTGGCTCAGCACATCGGCGCCACCGGCGTAGGCGGCCGCCGCCGCCTGCTTGGCCTTCGCCGGATCGTTGAAGTCGCCGACATATTGCGGCGCGAGAACCCTGACGCCGGGTTCGATGAACTCGGCGCCGTTCTCGAAGGCCTTCGCCGCGTTCACGATCGCGGGGAGCTCCACGCCGCCGACGAACCCGATCGTGCCGGCCTTCGATGCCGCCGCCGACGCCGCCCCGGCGACGAACTCGGCTTCGGCCTGCTGGGGGTCGTAGTATGCGAGGTTCTCCATGGGCTCGGCATCGGCCGGGCCGCCGATCTCGACGAACGTCACGTCCGGGAACTGCGGCGCGACCTTGCGCAGGTCGGCGTCGGTCTGCCCACCCACCGAGATCACCAGTTCGTTCTCGGAGGCGAACCGCTGCAGGGCCTGCTGATAGTCGGCGGTCGCGACCTGCTCGACGTAGCTGATGTCGACCTGATCGCCGAGCTGCTCCTCGATCCGGTTGTAACCGGCGTACGCCGACTCCATGAAACCGGTGTCGTTGACCGAGCCGGGGAGGAAGACACCGACGGACAGTGTGCCGTCGTCGGCCGCCGAGCCGGAGGACCCGCAGCCGGACACCCCGAGTGCGAGCGCGCCGGCAGCGATCAATGCGATGGGAAGGGTACGTTTCATGGATCTCTCCTGGTCGGGATGGCTACCTCGTAGCGGTATACCGTTACGAAGAGAATCCGCGCCGTTCATTTCCATCCGATTACGCGTCCGTAAGGGAGCAGTTAACGGTATACCGTTATCCGATACGGGGGTACGCTGGCCCTCGCCACCAGAAGGGAGCGCCGTGACCAGAGCCGCAGACCGCCGGGAACGCAGCGAGCGGGATCGGAGTGACGCCGTGACGAAGAAGTCGCTGAGCGATGTCGCCTACGAGGTGTTGCGCGGGCGGATCGTCGGCCTCGAGCTGGCGCCCGGCACCCGGCTGGTGGAGCGGGACCTCGCCGTGGAGCTCGAGGTGTCGCGTATCCCGCTCCGCGAAGCGATGCAGCGACTCCAACAGGACGGACTCGTCGTCATGGTTCCCCGCCGCGGAGCGATCGTCGCGCCGTTCACCGCCGATGATGTCCGCGACCTGTTCGACGTCCGCGAGAGCCTCGAGGTGCTGGCTGCCCGGCTGGCCGCCGAGCGAGCCGGGCCGGACGGGCTCGCCTCGCTCGCCGACCAACTGGAGATCGCTCGCGACGCCACGGCGCGAGACGACAAGCCGGCCATCGCCGCCGCCAACTCACGGTTTCACACGATCATCGTCGATCTGGCCGGAAACCCCTTGCTGGAGAACGTCCTCGGCCCCCTGGAAGCCCGCACGCAGTGGCTGTTCCACCTGACCAAGGACCGAGATCCGAGCGTCCAGTGCCGCGAACACGAAGAGATGCTCGCTGCCATCTCCGCCCATGATCCCGACCGGGCAGCCGAATCGGCGTTCCACCATGTACATTCCGGCCGCGCGGCCAGCCTGGCGATGGCCGCGCACTGGTCGCGGGGCGTGCTCGACCCGGTGGCGCTGACCAAGAGCCGGCGCAGGTGATCGGCCTACGTCAGCACTCGACCACCCCCAGCGGCACGTGGACTGCCAGTCCCCCGGTCGCGGTCTCCTTGTACTTGGCGTTCATGTCGTGGCCGGTCGATTTCATGGCGGCGATCACCTGGTCGAGACTGACCAGGTGATATCCGTTGCCGCGCAGGGCCATCCGCGCGGCGTTGATCGCCTTCCCGGCCGAGATCGCGTTGCGTTCGATACACGGGATCTGCACGAGACCGCCGATCGGGTCGCAGGTCAGCCCCAGGCTGTGCTCCATCGCGATCTCCGCGGCGTTCTCCACCTGCGCGGGCGAACCGCCGAGCACCTCGGCCAGTCCGGCGGCGGCCATCGCCGCCGCCGAGCCCACCTCACCCTGACAGCCGACGTCGGCACCCGAGATCGACGCCCCCGACTTGATGAGGCCACCGACCGCCCCCGCGGTCAGCAGGAACCGGACGGTGACGTCGTCGGGGTCGGCCCGGCCGACAGGTGTGTAGCGCCGGGCGTAGTGCAGGACGGCGGGGACGATCCCGGCCGCGCCGTTGGTCGGCGCGGTGACCACCCGACCGCCTGCCGCGTTCTCCTCGTTGACGGCGAGCGCGACCAGGTTGACCCAGTCCTCGGCGTGGGCCGCCGATCGCAACGGGTCCTCACGCAGCAGACTGTCTCGCCACTGCTTGGCCCGACGGCGGACCCGTAGGCCCCCCGGCAACTCACCGTCGGTGGTGACACCGCGGTGGACGCAGCGCTCCATGACCGACCAGATGTGCAGCAATCCGCTGCGGACGTCGTCGGCCGACCGGGTGGCCGTTTCGTTCCGCAGAACGACCTCGGCGATCGAGCTGCCCTCGTCGGCACAGATCGCGAGCAACTCCGCCGCCGTCCCGTAGGGCAGGGGCACGGCGACACCGTCGGCCGGTCGGTCGAACTCGTCGTCGGTCACCACGAAACCGCCACCGACCGAATAGAATCGCGCGACCGGCAGGCGGGCGCCGTCACGGGTGTGCGCTCGGAGTTCCATCGCATTGGGGTGCCGCGGCCGCATGACCTCGGGATGGCAGCGGATGTCGTCGGTGGTGAACGCCAGGTCGACGAGGCCGCCGAGTCGGATGCGACCGGTTCGCTCCATCTCCGCGATCCGGAGAGACTTCGTCTCGGAGGTGATGGTCTCGGGTTCGTGCCCCTCCAGACCCAGCAACACCGCGGTGAGGGTGCCGTGCCCCGCACCGGTCGCGGCGAGCGATCCGTAGAGGTCGACCTCAAGGTGAGACACGGATGGCAGATCGGCCGTCCGGGCCAGTCCGCACACGAACCGCTGCGCCGCGCGCATCGGCCCGACGGTGTGCGAACTCGAGGGTCCGACGCCGATGGAGAACAGTTCGAAGACGCTGACGGTCACGACCGGACCCCGGCCGGACGGAAAGGATGTTCGGCGGCGGCCGACGTGATGTCGGCGCCATCGACTGCGAATGTGTCGAGAGTGGACATTGTTGTACTCCAACCGATCTCGGACGAGTGATGCACTCGACCGCCCTCCCTGCTCTGTCCGTGCACCTGAGAGTTTTCGCCACCGTGGTGGCCACCTTCGGTCAATCCGGCTGCGTTGACGGATTCGTCTCCAGAGTTGCCTCGGTGTGCGGTACCTGGGCCTGAGAGATTCCCGGGAGGCGGTTGCTCCTTCGGCGTCGCGGCCGTCCGCGATGATCTCCCGCACACGTCTGCGGCTCGTGGAGAACAGTCGCACGTCCGGCTTGACAGCGCAAGGCCCAGACCGCACACTTGTTGCACAAGGCGCGGTACGTTGCGTAGTGCGCAACAACATAGGAGATGTCCGAGCCGGCCGACGTCGAACCCGGCCGACTCCGAAGGTCACCCAATCCACGGCCGAAGACCCTGCGCCGCAACACATTCCCCTCGACCCGACCACGACTGTGCAGAGAGGTCCGCACTGCTGATGACCGCTTCATCCGTCGCGCATGCCGCCGCGCGGGCACCGGAACACGACGCCCGCACCCTGATCGCCGATCGCGTCGCAGGCCAGAGCCTGCCTGCCCCGTTCTATGTGAGCCGGGACTTCTTCGACCTCGATGTCGACGAGATCTTCTCGAAATCATGGCTTTTCGTGGCCACCGAAGCGGAGATCGCCGAGCCCGGTGACTACGTCACGATCACCTTCTCCACCCGGTCGGTCATCGTCGCCAGAGACGACGACGGCCGCGTGCGCGCCCACCACAACGTGTGTCGGCATCGGGGAGCCCGCCTGCTCACCGACCCGAGCGGCTCGACCGGGACGTTCGTGTGCACCTACCACTCGTGGACCTACGGCATGGACGGACGCCTGGAGTTCGCCGACGCCCAGGCCCCCGGGTTCGACAGATCGTGTTACTCGCTGCGGTCGGTGCACGTTCGGTCGATCGCCGGGCTCGTCTTCATCTGTCTGGCCGACGACCCGCCGGCAGACATCGACGAGGTCGCCGCGATCGTCGAGCCCTACCTGGCCCCGCATCGCCTCGCCGAAGCCAAGGTGGCCAAGCAGACCGACCTCATCGAGGACGGCAACTGGAAACTCACGATGGAGAACAACCGCGAGTGTTACCACTGCGACGGGCATCCCGAGCTCCTCAACGTCTTCTTCCCGACCTGGGGGTACAGTGACACCGGGTCCATCCCGTCGCGCCTCGGGCCGGTGTACGACCGGTATCGCCGGGTCACCTCCGAACAGGTCGAGATCTGGGACCGCCACGACCTCCCCCATTCTCGGATCGAGCAACTCGACACGCGCCCAACGGGTTTCCATGTCGAGCGTGAAGCACTCGACCTCGCCGGCGAGTCGTTCACCCTCGACGGGTCCGCCGCCTGCGGCCGTCTGCTGACCGACATCGGCGAGGCGCGGCTCGGCCGGTTGTCGATGCATCTCCAGCCCAACATGTGGCTGCACGTGACCAGCGACCATGCACTGGTCTTCTCGGTCATCCCGATCGCCGCCGACAAGACCCTGGTCCGCACCACCTGGCTCGTCCACCGGAACGCCGTCGAGGGCGTCGACTACGACCTCGACCACCTCACCGGCGTCTGGGAGACGACAAATCAGCAGGACGCCGACCTGGTAGCGCTCGCCCAGAGCGGCATCAGCAGTCCCGCCTACGTTCCCGGACCCTACGGCCCCTCGGAGTTCCAGGTGGAGGCGTTCGTCAACTGGTACGTCACGATGCTCCGCCGTCGGCTGGACATCCCGACCACCGGCACCGCGTCCGACGCCGCGAGCGCATGAGAGCAACCATGGCCGACGACATCTTCCTGCAGTGTGTGTCCCGGACCGACACCACCCGGGACATGGCCACCTTCACGTTCCGGGTGGCGGGCGGATCGCCGCGTTCGGGCCCCGGACAGTCGGTCGACCGGCCGATCGACGAGGTCGACGAACACCGGACCCTCGTCTTCGCCCCCGGCCAGTTCCTCGCCGTCACCATGGAGATCGACGGCCGGGCGGTCCAGCGCTGCTACAGCATCTCCTCACCACCGACGCGACCGGGAAACCTGTCGATCACCGTCAAGCGGGTGAACGGCGGCCATGTCTCGAACTGGCTGCACGACAACCTGGTCGAGGGAATGATGATCGCCGCGACCGGCCCGCTCGGCCGGTTCACCTACACCGCCCGGCCGGCCGAGAAGTACCTGTTCATCTCCGCCGGCAGCGGCATCACCCCGGTGATGTCGATGCTGCGCGCCGTGACCGACAGCGAGTCCCCCCTCGACATCGCTTTCGTACACAGCGCCCGCAACGTCGACGACATCCCGTTTCGAGACGAACTGGAGGATCTCGCACACCGGCACACCAATGTGACCCTGGCGTTCGCGGCGACGCGGATGGCCGCCGAGGACCACGCCGACTGGACCGGCCACCGCGGACGCATCGACCGCGCGATGCTCGAGCGGGTCTGCCCGGACCTCGCCGAACGCGAAGTGTTCCTCTGCGGCCCAGGGCGTTTCCGCAGCGAGGTCCGTGGCGCGCTGGTCGCCGCGGGCTCGGAGCTGGCGCGAATCCATGAGGAGAGCTTCGGCTTCAGCCTCCCGGCCGACGAACCGGACACCGAAACCGGTGTCGCGGTCGACTTCTCGCGCCGTGCGCGGCGGGTCACGGTGAGCCCCGGCACCACGATTCTCGCCGCAGCCGCGAAGGCGGGCGTCACCCTCCCGTCGTCGTGCGGAGTGGGTCTGTGCGGATCGTGCAAGGTACGCAAGCTCTCCGGCGACGTGGTGATGAACCACCAGGGCGGTATCCGTCCACGCGAGATCGCGCAGGGCAAGATCCTGCTCTGCTGTGCCGAACCCCTGTCCCCGGTAGTGATCGATTTCTGAGGAACACCCGACGATGACAAACCACCCCGCCGCCACCCTTCCCCCCGGCGCACACCTGCCCCATCACCCCGAATTCCTCTGGCGCGACGCCGAACCCAAGTCATCCTATGACGTCGTCATCGTCGGCGGCGGCGGCCACGGTCTCGCCACCGCCCACTACCTCGCCCGCGTGCACGGGATCACGAATGTCGCCGTGTTGGAACGGGGCTGGCTCGCCGGGGGCAACATGGCCCGCAACACCACCCTCATCCGCTCCAACTACCTGTGGGACGAGAGCGCCGGCATCTACGAGCACTCGCTGAAACTGTGGGAGGGTCTCGAGGACGAACTCGGTTACCCGATCCTCTTCAGTCAGCGCGGAGTGCTCAACCTCGCCCACACCGAGCAGGATGTGCGCGACAGCATCCGCCGCGTGGAGGCCAACCGGCTCAACGGAATCGATGCCGAGTGGCTCGATCCCAAGCAGGTCGCGGAGGTGTGCCCGATCGTCAACACCTCGTCCGACATCCGCTACCCGGTGCTCGGAGCCACCTTCCAACCGCGCGGCGGCATCGCCAAGCACGACTACGTCGCCTGGGGTTTCGCCCGTAGTGCGAGCGACGCGGGCGTCGACATCATCCAGAACTGCGAGGTCACCGGATTCGTCACCGACGGCGACCGGGTGGTGGGGATCGAGACCACCCGCGGCCGTATCGGCGCGGGCACCGTCGCGCTGTGCGCGGCGGGCCACACCTCCACCCTCACCGACCAGCTCGGCTTCCGGGTGCCGGTGCAGAGCCATCCCCTGCAGGCATTGGTCTCCGAACTCCTCGAACCGATCCACCCGACCGTGGTGATGTCCAATGCCGTGCACGTCTACGTCTCCCAGGCCCACAAGGGCGAACTCGTGATGGGCGCCGGCGTCGACTCCTACAACGGCTACGGTCAGCGCGGCGCATTCCACATCATCGAACGTCAGATGGCCGCCGCGGTCGAACTGTTCCCCGTCTTCGGCCGGGCACGCCTGCTCCGGACGTGGGGCGGGATCGTCGATGTCACCCCGGATGCGTCGCCGATCGTCGGGGCCACCCCGTACGAGAATCTGTACCTCAACTGCGGCTGGGGCACCGGCGGTTTCAAGGCGACCCCCGGGGTCGGGTGGGCCCTTGCCCACACGATCGCGACCGGTGCCCCGCATGCCGTCAACGCCCCGTTCACCCTCGACCGGTTCGTCACCGGTCACCTCATCGACGAGCACGGCGCAGCCGCCGTCGCCCACTGACCGCCACCGCCACCGCCACCGCCACCGCGAGGACGCCACGATGCAGATGATCCGCTGCCCCCACTGCGGGCCACGCGAAGAGACCGAGTTCCACTACGGCGCCGCCGCCGGCGTCGCGTACCCAGAACGACCCGCCGAACTCGACGACACGGACTGGGCGCACTACCTGTTCTTCCGGCCGAATCCCAAGGGTTCGTTGACCGAACGGTGGTGCCACACCGCCGGGTGCCGCCAGTGGTTCACCGTCGAACGCGACACCCGCACGTACGCCTTCGCCGGCGAACCGGTGCCTTCGCGTCATGCCGCCGGCGCCCCCGACTCCCCCGCCGACCCCGCACCCGGAGCCTCTCGATGAGCACATCCATGCCGAAACCCGATCTCTTCCAGCCCTTCCGAACCGGGGCCGGTGGACGCATCGACCGCAACACGCCCATCGACTTCGTCTTCGACGGGGTCACCTACCGCGGTTACCGCGGTGACACACTCGCCTCGGCTCTGCTGGCCAACGGGATCGGGGTCGTCACCACCAGCGTCAACCTCGGACGTCCCCGAGGTGTCACCGGAGCTTGGGCCGAGGACGCCACCGCGCAGGTGGGCATCGAGGCACCGTTCGTCGAACCGATGGTTCCGGCCACCACCGTCGCGCTGTGTCCCGGTCTCGTCGCCCACGGCGTTCCGGGCTGGGGCAAGCTCAGCAGCGCCGTCGACGATGCCCGGTACGACTCCCTGCACCACCACCCGGACGTGCTGGTCGTCGGTGCCGGCCCCGCGGGCCTGATGGCGGCGGTCGCCTGCGCTCGTGCCGGGGCGCGGGTGCTCCTGCTCGACGAACGCGCCGAGCCCGGTGGCCGGATGCCCGCAGCAAGGTGGGTGGCCGCGGCTGTCGCCGAGCTGGATTCCCACCCCCACGTCACGCGCCTGACCCGCACCACCGCCTTCGGCGCCTACGACGACGGCTTCGTGCTGGCCGTCGAACACCGCACCGATCACCTCGGAACCGACGCCCCCGCGCACCTCTCCCGGCAACGGGTGCATCGCATCCGGACCCGTCGTCTCGTTCTGGCCACCGGCGCTCACGAACGACCGATCGTCTTCGCCGACAACGACCTGCCCGGTGTGATGCTGGCCGACGCCGGCGGTGAATACCTCGAGCGCTACGGGGTGCGGGTCGGTCGGACCGCGGTGGTCTTCACCGCGTGCGACACCGCGTACTCCACGGCCTTCGCACTCGTCGACGCCGGGGTGTCGGTTCCCGCCGTCGTCGACGTCCGGCCGGCCGTCAGCGCGGACCTACGCGAGGAGGCTCGCCGTCGGGGTGTGCCGATCCTCCCGGGCACCACCGTCAGCCGCGCACACGGCACGGATGGCGTGACCGGGGTCGACCTGAGCGACGGCTCGTCCCTGTCCTGTGACACCGTTCTGGTCAGCGGTGGGTGGAATCCGGCCGCCCACCTGTGGAGTCAGCTGCGCGGAACGATCACCTTCGACGACCGCGCCGCGGCCTTCCTGCCGACCGGAACCGTGGCAGGTACCGAGATCGTCGGGGCGGCAGCGGGTCTGACGACCCTGACCGAGTGCCTGGCCAGCGGACGACGCGGCGCGGTGGCGACGCTCACCGGACTCGGGATCGGACTCCCGGAGCTGCGCAGCATCCCACGGGTCACCGAACGGACCCCCGCCGCGCCCGCGATCTGCTGGTACGTGCCCGATGGACCCGACGGCGGGACCACGTCGTTCGTCGACCTGCAGCGCGACGCGACCGTCGCCGACATCGCCCGCTCACTGGGCGCGGGCATGCGATCGGTGGAACATGTCAAGCGCTACACGACCATCGGCACCGGGCACGACCAGGGCAAGACCTCCGGCATCGTCACCTCCGGCATCGTGGCGGAGATGCTCGGCATCCCCGTGGGCGACGCCGGCACCACCACCTTCCGCCCGCCTTACACCCCGGTGACCTTCGCCGCGCTCGCCGGCCGCGACCGCGGGGATCGTTACGATCCGGTGCGGCGCACCCCGATCCACGACTGGCACGTCGAGCGCGGCGCCGTCTTCGAGGATGTCGGCCAGTGGAAGCGACCGCGGTACTACCCGCGTGGGGGCGAGGACATGCACGACGCGGTCCTACGCGAATGTGCCTCCGTGCGAACGGGTGTCGGCATTCTCGACGGCTCGACGCTCGGGGTGATCGACGTCGCCGGCCCCGATGCCCCGGACTTCCTCGACCTGCTCTACACCAACATGATGAGCACTCTCCCGGTCGGCAAGGTCCGCTACGGCGTCATGTGCGGCGCCGACGGGATGGTCAAGGACGACGGCACGGTGTTGCGGACCGCGGAGGACCGCTACACCGTGTACACCACGACCGGCAACGCGGCCGCCATCCTCGACTGGATGGAGGAGTGGCACCAGACCGAGTGGCCGCACCTGCGGGTGTGGATGACATCGCTGACCGATCAGGTGGCCACCTTCCCGGTCGTCGGCCCCCGGTCCCGCGACGTCGTGGGGTCGGTGTTCACCGGTCTCGACGTGTCGAACGAGGCGTTCGGGTTCATGGCGTGGCGAGACACCACGTTCCACGGGGTGCCCGTCCGGATCGGGCGCATCAGCTTCTCCGGCGAGCTCGCCTACGAGGTGAACGTCGGGGCCGGATACGCGCAGGCGGTGTGGGATGCACTCGTCGCCGCCGGTGAGCCGCACGGCATCACACCGTACGGCACCGAGACGATGCACGTCCTGCGCGCCGAGAAGGGATATCCGATCATCGGCCAGGACACCGACGGGACCGTCACGCCGCACGACCTCGGTATGAGCTGGGCGGTCTCGAAGAAGAAGCCCGATTTTCTCGGCAAGCGATCGTTCGCGCGCGGGTCGGCGACGGCGCCGGACCGCAAACACCTCGTCGGCCTGTTGCCCACGGACGGCAGCACCCGGCTTCCCGAGGGATCGCAGATCATCGCCCACTGCGCCGACCGCACCCTGCCCCCACCCCCGGTCGCGATGCTCGGTCACGTGACGTCGAGCTACCGCAGCGCGGAACTGGGCCGGCCGTTCGCTCTGGCGTTGGTGAAAGGCGGTCGCGATCTGGTCGGCACCCGTCTCGATGTCCCGATCGGGGACACGCTGTGCGAAGTCGAGATCACCACAACCGTTTTCGTCGATGCGGAAGGAGCGCGACGCGATGGCTGACACCACCGTGCACCACGCCCCGGGGCCCGACCTCGAACCGGCCGGTCCGCTGGACAACTGGTCGGCACGGTTCGCCGAACTCGCCCCGGTCGTCCGGCTCCACGCGAGCCCCGTCGCGCAGGCGGTCATCCGACCGACCGGGCAGGAGGCGCTGCAACGCCTCGGGCTGCCCGCGGCCTGCCGGCTGCGGAGAACCGAGGACGCCACGGTCATCTGGCTCGGGCCGGACGAGTATCTCGCCTGGGCGGCCGATGTGGCACCACACGAGTTCGCCGCGTCGATAGCCGACCGCGTGCAGGACGAGGCCTATGTCGCCGACGCGTCCGGTCAGCGCACCCGCATCGAACTCGGCGGCCCCCGGGCGGAGACGATCCTCGCGCACGGTTGCGCGATCGACCTGTCGCCGAGGGCCTTCGGGCCCGACGACGTGGCCCAGACGCTGCTGGCCCAGGCCGCGGTGATCGTGCATCGCGTGCCCGACGGATTCGCGATCTTCGTCCGCGGCTCCTATGCCGACTACCTCGCTGCGTGGCTCGTCGATGCCGCCACCGAGTACGTCGCCGACCCCACTCCCGCCCCGCTCCCGTAGAGGAACCCCCGATGTCCGATCGATTCACCCTCACCCTGCGTTGTCCGTCGCGCAGCGGCGTCACGCACGCGATCAGTTCGTTCCTCTTCAGCCACGGCTGCGAGGTGCTCGATCATCAGCAGTTCGACGACCCGATGACCCACACCCTGTTCGTACGAACCGAATTCGCGTCCGCACTCCACTCCGGCTCCGAGCAGCTGAGCGCGGCCTTCGACCATCTCGCCGCCGGACTCGGCGCCGAGTACTCGATCACCGACCAGACACCGCAACGGATCCTGGTGATGGTCTCGCGTCTGGGGCATTGCCTCAACGACCTCATCTTCCGGTGGCGGTCGGGCACCCTCGGCGGCGAACTGGTCGCCGTCGCCTCCAACCACACCGACCTGGCACCGATGACCGAGTCCGCCGGACTCCCGTTCCACCACCTCCCGGTGTCGCCGGACACCAAGGCGGCGGCCGAGAGCGCGATGCTCGACCTGGTGTCGTCCTACGACGTCGACCTCGTCGTCCTCGCCCGGTACATGCAGATCATCTCCGACGAGACGTGTGCGGCCCTGCGCGGCCGGGCCATCAACATCCACCACTCGTTCCTGCCGGGCTTCAAGGGCGCCAAGCCCTATCACCAGGCACACCAGCGTGGCGTCAAGTACGTGGGCGCCACCGCGCACTACGTGACCCCGGACCTCGACGAGGGACCGATCATCGAGCAGGAGGTCATCCGCATCGACCACACCCACGATCCCCGGCGCCTGGCCACCGCCGGCAGCGACGCCGAGGCACTGGCCCTGTCGCGCGCCGTGCGGTGGCACAGCGAGAACCGGGTGCTGATGAACGGGACCAGCACCGTCGTCTTCACCTGAACCAAGCCCTCTGCCCGAAAAGGATCGATTTCCCATGGCTGCACCGAAAGTCGTGATCGTCGGGGCCGGCATCGTCGGCACCTCGCTCGCCGACGAGCTCACCCAGCGCGGTTGGACCGACGTCACCGTCCTCGACCGCGGCCCGCTCTTCGCCACCGGCGGGTCCACCTCGCACGCACCGGGTCTCGTCTTCGCGACGAACCCCTCCAAGACGATGACCGAGCTCGCCTCCTACACGATCGACAAGTTCTCGTCGCTGTCGCATCCCGACGGCTGGTGTTTCAACCCGGTGGGCGGACTCGAGCTGGCCACCACCCCGGAACGGTGGGAGGACCTGCACCGCAAGGCCGGTTGGGCGGCCGCACGCGGCGTCGAACACCGCCTCGTCGACCCCGCCGAATGCGCCGCGATGCATCCGCTCCTGGAACGCGACGCCGTCCTCGGCGGCCTGCACACCCCGAATGACGGTCTCGCCAAGGCCTTACGCGCGGTGGAGGCGCAGGCCCGGCGCGCGATCTCACGCGGTGCCGAGTTCCGCGGCGGGCAGGAGGTCGTCGACGTCGTCGAGGTCAACGGCGAGGTACGCGGGGTCCGTACCGCGAACGGAGTCGTCGACGCCGACATCGTGGTGTGCTGCACCGGTTTTTGGGGCCGTGAGTTCGGTCGCCGGGTGGGACTGACCATCCCGCTCGTTCCGATGGCCCACCAGTACGCGATCACCACACCGGTCGACTCACGCCGCGGCGTCAACCCCGCCCTGGCCGAGGCGACGCTGCCGATCCTGCGCCACCAGGACCGCGACCTCTACTACCGCGAGCACGGCGACCGGATCGGTATCGGTTACTACGGTCACCGGCCGATGCCGTCGAGCGTGGGCGACCTCGATCACGAGACCGAGATCTCGCTCGACGAGATGCCCTCGAAGCTCATGTTCACCCCGGAGGACTTCGACGACGCGTGGCAGCACACGGTGGCACTGCTGCCCGAACTCGGCAACGGCAAGGTCGAAGAGGGCTTCAACGGCATCTTCTCGTTCACCCCGGACGGCCATTCGGTCATGGGTGAGCATCGCGACCTGGCCGGTTTCTGGGTCGCCGAGGCCGTGTGGGTGACCCATTCCGCCGGCGTCGCGAAGACCATGGCCGAGTGGATGATCGACGGCACCCCCGGCGTCGACGTCCACGAGATGGACCTCTATCGCTTCGAGGAGGACGCACTCACCGACGACTTCATCCTCACCACCAGCTCGCGGGCCTTCGAGGAGGTCTACGACATCATCCACCCGCACGATCAGCGCGTCGCACCGCGTAACGTGCGCACGAGTCCCTTCCACGACCGGGAGGCCGAGCTCGGCGCGGAGTTCTGGGAGAGCGGACTCTGGGAGCGGCCCGCCTGGTACGAGGCCAATCGCCCGCTGCTCGAGCAGAAGGTCGCCGACGGGTTGCGGATACCGGAACGCGACAGCTGGTCGGCCCGCCACTGGTCGCCCATCGCGGTCGCCGAGGCCGCGCACACCCGCAGCCACGTCGCGGTGTACGACATGACCCCGCTGACCCGGTTCGAGCTGTCCGGGCCGGGTGCACTCGCCCTGCTGCAGCACCTCACCACCAACAAGATGGACAAGTCCGTCGGCTCGGTGACCTACACGCTGATGCTCGACGAGAAGGGCGGTGTCCGTTCGGATCTGACCGTCGCCCGGCTCGCCGACGATGTGTTCCAGGTGGGCGCCAACGGCCCGCTGGACTTCGACTGGATCACCCGGCATCTCCCGGGGGACGGGTCGGTCGTCCTCCGTGACATCACGACCGCCACCTGCTGCCTGGGACTGTGGGGTCCGCTCGCCCGGGACGTTCTGGCCCCGCTGACCACGGCCGACCTCACCAACGACGGATTGCGATACTTCCGCTCGACGACCACCACCGTCGGCGCGGTCCCGGTGACGCTGATGCGGGTCTCCTACGTGGGCGAACTGGGTTGGGAGATCTACACATCCGCTGCCAACGGCCGGGCGTTGTGGGACACCGTGATGGCGGCGGGCCGGCCCCACGGCATCATCGCGGCCGGCCGGATCGCCTTCAACAGCCTGCGAATCGAGAAGGGCTATCGATCGGCCGGTGTCGACATGACGATCGAGCACACGCCCGCCGCGGCGGGCCTCGACTTCGCCATCCGCAGATCCGACGCGGACTTCATCGGCGGATCCGCTCTGGCCGAACGCCGTCCGGCGAGCAGGCTGCGCACACTACGCTTCACCGATCCGGCGGCCGTCGTCCTGGGCCGAGAGCCGGTGTCGGTGGACGGCGAGGTGGTCGGCTACATCACCAGCGCCGGGTGGTCTGCCACCGTCGGTGCGTGCCTGGCATTCGCCTGGCTACCGGCCGATCTCGCCGAGGACGTCACCGTCGATGTCGCCTACCAGACCACCCACCACGAGGCCGTCGTCATCGCCGACCCGGTCGTCGATCCCCAGATGACCCGAATTCGGAGATGACCGGAGAGGCACCATGAACGACGACATCAGCACCACATCCACCCGACCACGTATCGACCTGACGGTGTT
Organism: Gordonia sp. KTR9; assembly: GCF_000143885.2. Classification (NCBI taxonomy): domain Bacteria; kingdom Bacillati; phylum Actinomycetota; class Actinomycetes; order Mycobacteriales; family Gordoniaceae; genus Gordonia; species Gordonia sp. KTR9. Next base: position 1,344,888 of record NC_018581.1, on the reverse strand, counting down.
CGGCGTGACCGCCGCACTCGTCATCGCCTTCCTGGCCTGGGGGTTGGCGGCACCGGACAACCTGTCCGCCGTCACCACCGACATCCTCTCCTGGATCACCGGCAGCCTGGGCTGGTTGTTCATCCTCTCGGCCACCGGATTCGTGGTGTTCGCGGTCTGCCTGGCACTCAGCAAGTACGGCAAGATCCCGCTCGGCAAAGACGGCGAGAGGCCCGAATTCCGCACCATCAGCTGGATCGCGATGATGTTCAGCGCCGGGATGGGTATCGGCCTGATGTTCTTCGGCTCGTATGAGCCGCTCTACCACTTCGTCGAGGCGCCTCCGGGTATGACGGCGGGCGACGTCCGGACAGCGATGGCCACCACCATGTTCCACTGGGGCTTCCACCCGTGGGCCATGTACGCGGTCGTCGGGCTCGCACTCGCCTACAGCACCTTTCGACTGGGCCGCAACCAGTTGATGAGCGCGGTGTTCGCCCCGATCCTGGGGAAGCAGGCCAACGGCGCGGGCGGCAAGGTCATCGACATCCTCGCCATCTTCGCGACGTTGTTCGGCACGGTCGCATCCCTGGGTCTGGGTGCGCTGCAGATCGGTTCGGGACTGTCCAACGTCGGCTGGGTAGACAACCCGGGCACCACACTGCTCGTGGCCATCATCGCCGTGCTGACCGCCGCATTCGTGGCCTCGGCGGTGTCCGGTGTCGCCAAGGGCATCCAGCGGCTGTCGAACATCAACATGGTGCTGGCGATCGTGCTGGCGGTGTTCGTGTTCGTGGTCGGGCCGACGGTGTTCATCCTCAACCTGCTGCCGACCACCCTCGGCGCCTACGCCAACGACATCACCGCGTTCTCCGCACGATCCTCGGCCACCGTCGACGCCGAGGGGGAGAGCTGGCTCGCCGGGTGGACGATCTTCTACTGGGCCTGGTGGGTCTCGTGGACGCCGTTCGTGGGGATGTTCCTGGCGAAGATCAGCCGGGGCCGGACCATCCGCGAGTTCGTGATCGGTGTCATGGTGGTGCCGACAACGGTGTCGCTCGTGTGGTTCTGCGTGTTCGGCGGCACCGCCATCCGGGAACAGACCGACGGCGTGCTGGGTTTCGATCCGGCGACCGCCGCATCGGAGGACACCCTGTTCCAGATGCTCGACCACCTACCGCTGACCGGGATCGCCTCGGCGCTGGCCATGATCCTGGTCGCGATCTTCTTCGTCTCCGGCGCGGATTCGGCGTCGCTGGTCATGGGCACGTTGTCCGAACGCGGGGCCCACGAACCCAGCCGGTCGGTGACCGTGTTCTGGGGCGTGCTCACCGGGGCGGTGGCGGCGCTGTTGCTGGCCATGAGCGGCGGCGACGGACTCAACGGCATCAAGCAGATGGCCATCATCGCAGCACTGCCGTTCGTGGTCGTGATGATCGGCATGTGCCTGTCGCTCTACCTCGACCTGCGCCGAGACCCGCTGATCGTCGCGCGCTCCCAGCTCGACGACCAGGTCGACCGGCACATCCGCAAGCAGGCGGAGAAGATCGGGACCGGTGAGATCCTCGTCGTCGACCCGGCCGCGATCGACCGGAAGACACGGGGTCGTCGACGAATCCGCCGCCGTGCCGACGCGTCCGCCGATCTCCCGGTATCGGCGACCGGCGAGCCCGCGGTCGCCGTCGCGGAGACGGAGCCGCACCCGTGACGGGTCCTGGACACCGTGTCGCGTTGCACGACGTGGTCACCGGTCCGGGTGGACGGGCAGGTACCCTGGGCGCTGCGATGGCTGAGGAGAGTGTGGAGATCGAGCGCCCTGCGGGAGCAGTCGATCGGGCACTGCAGGTCCTCGAGCTCATCGGCACCGCCGGTTCGGCCGGGATCACCGAACTCGCCCTCGAACTCGGTGTCCACAAGTCCACCGTTTCCCGGATCGTCTCCGCGCTGGAGGCACGCGGTTTCGTCGAGCAGGTGCCCGACGGCCGCAAGTACCGGATCGGATTGACGGTGGTGCGCCTGGCCGGCTCCACCATGGCGACGCTCGACATGACCAGATGCGGGCAGGACACCTGCGACGCACTGGCCGCCAAGACCGGCGAGACCACGAATCTCGCGGTCCTCGCCGACACGCAGGCGATCAACGTGGTCGAGGCCGTGGGTGCTTCCAATGTCGCCCTGCGGACCTGGGTGGGTCAGGCCTCGCCGGCGCACGCGACCTCATCGGGCAAGGTCCTGCTCGCCGGACTGTCGGAAGAACAACTGCGCCAGACCTTCTCGGGCGGGCTGGCGAGATTCACCGACCGCACGATCGCCGACGTCGACGACCTCGTCGACGAGCTGAGGACGGTCGACCGGCAGGGCTGGGCGATGGCGGTGGAGGAACTCGAACTCGGGCTGGTGGCGATCGCCGCCCCGGTGCGCGATCACACCGGCACCATCGTGTGGGCCCTCAGCATCTCCGGACCCCGATACCGCCTCGATCCGGACGATGCGGAGAACCTCGTCGCGACGGTCGTGACCGCCGCGGCCGATCTCAGCAAGCTGTTCGGATACCGCGCAGCGGGTTCGGCCAGCGCCCCGGGGATCGCCGAGAAGTCGTGACATCGGGTGGGCCGCCGGCCCGCGCGACGTGCCCGGCAGGCGGAGATCTGGTCCACTGGAGTACATGCGCGACGTCCTGCGGTCCCTGATCGAACTCCTCGACAGCGGTGACGCGCGGCCGGTTGCGCTCTGCCGGGTCGTCGGCACGACGGGATCGGCACCCCGCGAGCTGGGTGCGGCGATGATCGTGACGTCCGACGACACGGTGATCGGGTCGGTGTCCGGCGGATGTGTCGAATCCGCGCTCGTCCACACCGCACGCGACGTCCTGGCCGACGGCATCGCGGTGGTCGAGCAGTATGGCGTCGACGATCCCGACGATCCCGCGCCGGGTCTCACCTGTGGCGGGCAGATCGAGGTCCTGGTCGAGCGTGTGGCGCCGACCGGCGAGCATCGTCGGCAACTCACCCGCCTGGCCACCGCGCTCGACGACGACGAGCCGATCTCGTGGGCCACGACCCTCACCGACGAACCCGACTGGTACTTCGCCACTCCGACATCGCAGGCGTCCTGGCGTCGCCTCGACCGCGACGTCGCCGACCTGCTCGCCACCGGCCGCAGCGGCCTCGTCGGGGTCGACGACTGCGACACCCCGTCCGACGAACGTCCCCGGACCTTCGTGCAGACCTTCGGCCCGCCCGCGCGACTGATCCTGGTCGGCGCCAACGACTTCGTCCGGGCGCTCAGCTCGCTCGGGACGAGCCTGGGCATGCGGGTGACGGTCGTCGACGCGCGACCGGTGTTCGCCACCCGCGCAAGGTTTCCCGACGCCGACGACGTCGTCGTCGGCTGGCCGGATCGCTACCTCGCGAGTGAGATCCGCGACGGACGGGTCGGCGCGTCGACCGCGATCTGCGTGATGACGCACGACCCGAAGTTCGACGTCCCGACCCTGCGGGTCGCACTCGCGTCTCCGACTCTCGGCTTCGTCGGGGCACTGGGATCACGGCGGACCGTCGCCGACCGCAACCAACGCCTTCGCGACGCCGGCATCGACGATGAGCAACTCGCGCGCCTGCGCTCCCCCCTGGGCCTCGACCTCGGCGGGCACACACCCGGCGAGGCGGCGGTGGCCATCGCGGCGCAGCTGATCGCCGAACGCCACCGCGCCACCGCGACTCCCCTGCACACCGGCGACGGGCCCATCCACCGCCGGTAGCACCGCCGGATCAGGATCCGGTGAAACGTGGTGCGCGCTTCTCGGCGCGGGCCGCCCTGCCCTCCCGCACGTCGTCGCTCGCCCACGCACGCAGCATCGCCGCCGTCCGGTCCTCGGGGGCGGCGTCGCGGGCGCCGTCGCCGTTGAGGACGAGCTTGTAATGCTGCAGGGTGAGCGGGGCGAGGTCGGCGATGGTGCGTGCCCAGTGCTGGGCGTCGGTGAGGTCCCCGATGCGATTGGCGAATCCGAGCGTGTGGGCGCGGTCGGCGGTCAGCGGGTCGCAGCCGATCAGCATGCCTCTGGCCTGTCCCGCGCCCACCAGCGACACGAGTCGCCGGATCGTCCACTCGTCGACCGCGACACCGATCTTGGCGGCGGGGATGCCGGCGATCGCGTCCGGCGCCATGACCCGGAGGTCGGCCGCCATCGCGAGCTGCAGGCCGGCGCCGATCGCCGAGCCGTTCAGTGCGGCGATGACGGGCACCGGCGCGGCCTCGATACGCTGCAGCGTCCCGACCAGCGTGTCGAGAAAGCCCTTGTCGTACACGGGACCCGACAGATCGGCGCCGGCACTGAACACCGGTCCCCGGCCCGTCACCACGATGGCACGGGTCCCCGCGTCGAGGGCGGCGTCGAACGCTCCGGACAGGCCGGCGAGCATCTCCTCGTTCAGCGCGTTGCGCTTGTCGACCCGGTCCAGCTCGATCGTGACAACTGTTCCCTCGGTGGTGGAGTGGATCATGGGCCAAACCCTACCGACCGCACCGCCGCGGCTCGGCGTGACAAGGTGGTGACGTGGAGATCTCCCCGACCGGCGCACAGCCCGCCCCCCACACGGATGTGCTGATCATCGGCGGCGGACAAGCCGCCCTCTCGGCGGCCTACTTCCTCCATCGCTTCGGGCTCGGTGATCGCTATCAGATGCTCGACCACGCGCCTGGCCCCGGCGGTGCCTGGCAGTTCCGGTGGCCGACGCTGACGCTGGCCACCGCCAACCGCGTCCACGACCTGCCGGGATGGGGGCTCGTCGAGGCGCTGGGACTCGACTGCGACGAGCTGCCCGCGGCCACCGCCGTCCCCGACTACTTCGGCCGGTACGAGGAGAAGTTCGGCCTGACGGTTCATCGGCCCGTGCATGTGCGCGCCGTTCGCCGCGAGGGGGACGGCTTCCGCGCCGAGCTGGGCGACGGCAGTTCGGTCACATCGAACCTGATCGTCAACGCCACCGGGACGTGGGACCGGCCGTTCGTCCCCCACATCCCCGGCGCCGCCGACTTCCGCGGCCGGCAACTGCACACCCATGACTACACCTCCCCCGCCGAGTTCGCGGGCAAGCGCGTGCTCGTGGTGGGTGCCGGCATCTCGGCGATCCAGCTGCTCATCGAGATCGCCCGCGAGGCACCCGGCAGCGAGACGTTCTGGTGCTCGCGACGCGAACCGGTCTTCTCGAGCGGTCCCTTCACCCCCGAGCAGGGCCGCGAGGCCGTTGCGCGGGTGGAACGGCGGGTGCGTGCGGGGCTACCGCCGACATCGGTCGTCTCGGTGACCGGGCTGGCGCTCACCCCGGCGATCCGGGCCGCGCAGCGCGACGGGATCCTCGAGTGGCGGCCGATGTTCACCCGCATCACCGAGACGGGCGTGTGCTGGGACTGCGGGACTGCCACACCGGATCACCCGGACAACCATGCCCACCCGGACAGCTCGCACCCCGATAGCCCTTCTCACCTGGACGTCGATGTCATCTTCTGGAACACCGGTTTTCGCAGCGCCATCGACCACCTGGCACCGCTGCGGCTTCGAGCGCCCGGTGGCGGCATCACGATGACCGGCCGGCTCGCGACCGTCGTCGAGGCCGACCCGCGTATCCAACTCCTCGGCTACGGCCCCTCGGCGTCGACGATCGGCGCCAATCGCGCGGGACGCGAGGCGGCGCGTGTCGCGGCCGAGTACCTCGGGGCCACGACACGCCGCGCGTCGACCAGCAGCTAGTTCCCTCCGCTTGACATGTTGTTGTGTTTTCACAACACTAGATCGGGTGAGTCCAATACGCCGAGGGGAAAAGCTCCCCATCTACAACCGCATCGGCGTGCTACGTGCAGAACGGCAGATGTCGAGAGCCCAGCTGGCCGAACTCGTCGGGATCAACGTCCAATCGGTGGGCGCACTCGAACGGGGCGACAACTATCCGAGCCTCGACCTGGCGTTCCGGATCTGCGATGTCTTCGACCTTCCCGTCGAAGCCGTGTTCAGCCGCACCGAGTTCAGTGCGATGTCGGCGGAGCTCTACCGGCGCGAGACGATCCCCCACCGCGCCCGCGCCGACCGCCCCCACACCGACGATCCCGGAGGACTGTGATGAACAATCCGAACTCAGCGATCCCCGAGGAGGCAACCCCCGCTGTGTGGCGACGCTACGAGGAGTGGCGTGGTCGCCGGCACCAGGAGTTCAACTCCAAGTACTCACATTGGCTCGTGTCCTGGCGCACCCGCCGGACGTTTCGCCGACTCGTGCTGCTGCAGGCGTTCTTCTCGACACTGCTCGTGATCAGTTCGGTCTTCGCCTTCCTGAACACCGGGTGGTTCCTGATCCCCTTTGCCGTCGGCCTCGTCGGTCTGCTGACGACGCTGTCGCTGCTGCGGATCGTCACCGGGTCCATCGCGGACACCCCGGTCACCGCATTGGACGAAATACAGGTGGCGCAACGCAACTCGGCACGCGCCATCGGTTTCGTCGTGCTGTACTCCCTGATGTTCATCCCCTACGCGGTACTGATCGTCCTCAGCTTCCGCGACGAGGTGCCCGGCCAATGGGTATACGGCTGCGCCATCCTGCTGATCACCCTCGTCGTCGCCGCGATCTCCGTACCGACGATGCTCATCGCCTGGTGGATGGCCGACCCAGACCCCGAAGACCTCGACGCGATGCGGAAACCGTCCGCCATCGATGACCACCCGACCATCACCGACAACCAGGAGAGTGCGCCATGACCGCGCCGCTGATCGTCGACGGGCTCCATAAGCGCTACGGAGACCTTGTCGCATTGCACGACATGACCTTTGACGTCGACCCCGGTGAGATATTCGGCTTCGTCGGGAGCAACGGCGCAGGCAAGTCCACGACGATGCGCATCATCCTCGGCGTGCTGTCGGCAGACGCCGGTGAGGTCCGCCTGGGCGATCGCCCGATCGACCTGGATCTACGTCGCCACATCGGGTACATGCCCGAGGAACGCGGCCTGTACCCGAAGATGAAGGTGGGCGAACAACTCACCTTCCTCGCGAAGCTGCACGGCATGTCCGCGGCGGAGGCGGAGGACTCCGTCCGGCGCTGGACCGACCGGCTCGGCGTCGGGGCGCGCTACGACGACAACGTCGCCGACCTCAGCCTCGGCAATCAACAGCGTGTCCAGCTCGCGGCCGCCCTCGTGCACGACCCGGCCGTACTGGTGCTCGACGAACCGTTCTCCGGCCTCGACCCGGTCGCCGTCGACGTCATGAGCGACGTGCTCAAAGAGAAGGCGGCCGAAGGCATCCCGGTCATCTTCTCCTCGCATCAGCTCGACCTCGTCCAACGGCTCTGCGACCGGGTGGGCATCATCACCCGCGGTGAGATGCGGGCCCTGGGCACCGTCGACGACCTGCGTTCCCGCGACGGGGTCACCCTCGAGGTCAGCGGCCCCCGGTCCGACGTCGCATGGGCCGATGCCCTCCCCGGGGTCCGCGGTGTCGACTACGGCGAGACGACCCGCCTCCTGATCGACCCCGAGGTCGCCGACGATCAGTTGATCCTGTCGACCGCGCTGAATCATGGCCCGGTCCACCGGTTCGCGACCTCCACACCGTCCCTGACCGACCTGTTCCGAGAGGTGGTGTCCGCATGAGCACACTACGAGAAGTTTCGCCCACCCCCGCGGCCACCGGTCCCGGCACCGGCCCCAGGGCGTCTGCCGCACAGGCGATCCGGCTGGTGGCCGGACGAGAGATCGCGACCCGAGCCAAGACCAAGTCGTTCGTCATCAGCACCAGCCTGCTGATGGTGGTCATCGTGGTCGGTGCCATCGTCATCAACCTCTTCGCCGGGGGCGATGACGCCGAAAAGGTTGCGGTCGTCGGACAACCGACTGCCGTCACCGAGTCCATCGTGTCCGTGGGCGAGTCGGCCGGGACCACCATCACGACCGAGGCGGTGGACTCCGCCGAGGAGGCACGCACACGTGTCACCGACGGAGATGTCGCGGCCGCACTGGTCCCCGGCGACACTCCCGGTACCTACGTGATCATCGGCAAGAGCGGCGTCGACCCGGCCGTCGAGGGAGCGATCAGATCCGCTGTCGCACAGGTCAACCTGACCGAGGCACTGGCCGATCGCGGGGTGGACGCGGCATCGTTGCCTGCGGTCACCATCGCGGTGGAGAAGACCCAGCCGGACAAGCCAGACGAGGGTCAGCGCCTGGTGATCGCACTCGTCGGCGTGATCTTGCTGGTGACCGCGATCATGATGGGTGGCACGATGGTCGCCGTCGGCGTCGTCGAGGAGAAGACGTCGCGGGTCGTGGAGTTGTTGCTGGCGACGATCAAGCCGCTGCATCTGTTGTGGGGCAAGATCATCGGGATCGGGGCCGTCGCCCTGTCGCAGGTGTTGCTACTCGGTGCCACCGCACTGATCGCGGGCACCGCGACCGGGATTCTGACGCTGCCCAGCGCGGCGATCGGGATGTTCGCCGCGGTCATCGCCTGGTTCCTGCTCGGGTTCCTGTTCTTCGCCTCGTTGTATGCCGCGACGGGGGCCATCGTGTCCCGCCAGGAAGAGCTCAACTCCTCGTCGGCGCCGCTGACGTTCCTGGCCGTCGCGGTCATGTACTCGGGCATCTTCGGCGCGCAGTCGATGGACTCGACCTTCGTGCAGGTGCTGAGCTGGATTCCGCCGTTCAGCGCGGCGCTCATGCCGATGCGCATCGCCACCGGCGACACCGATGCCGTGCAGATCATCGTGACGTTCGGTCTGATGGGTGCGGCCTGCGCGGCCGCCACCTGGATCGCGGCGCGGATCTACCAGCGCTCCATCCTGCGCACCGGATCGCGCATCGGCTGGGGTGAGGTGCTCAAGCTCGCCCGCTGAGGCACCTCTGCCCCCTGAGGAGCGAGGTTCACGAAGGGTCCTGTTGCGATGCGTGGCAGGACCCTTCGTAACGCCCACTGTTGGTTGAGAGCCCCGATCGGAGCGAGGAACCCCTCCCCCGCTGGTTGAGCCGGCACCGAGCGTAGCGAGGCGTCCGTCCCCCCGCTGGTTGAGCCGGCACCGAGCGTAGCGAGGCGTCCGTCCCCCCGCTGGTTGAGCCGGCACCGAGCGTAGCGAGGCGTCCGTCCCCCCGCTGGTTGAGCCGGCACCGAGCGTAGCGAGGCGTCCGTCCCCCCGCTGGTTGAGCCGGCACCGAGCGTAGCGAGGCGTCCGTCCCCCCGCTGGTTGAGCCGGCACCGAGCGTAGCGAGGCGCCGAGTCGAAACCACCTGGCGACCCGAGGAACTCAGGCGTCGCCAACCCGGCCGCCCCATTCCGCAACGCCCGGAACCCGTTTCGACCACGACGACGTCGTCTGCTGAGATCGGGAAAAGGTTGTCGGTGGTCGGGTTTACATTGGTCTGTAGCGGATCACCCTGGTCGAGGCGGGTGACGAAACAGGCGTCGGGGGCGTTGTGAGGGTGTGGACCGATCTACCGGGCGAGTTCGTCGCCGGGGTCGATCCTGCCCGCGCGGCCGAGACCGACATGGTCATGTTGATGGCCGGCCTCGACGCCACCCGACGCGGAGAGTCCTATCTCGCCTGGCATCGATATCAGACGATCGCGGCGATGACCGACCGGCTCGTCACCACCAGCGCCTCAGGCTTCGTGATGGACGGCCACGCCGACTGCGCCGCCCGGATCGCCCGCCAAGCCGCGGTGTCGCGTCGGCGGGCCGAAATCTTGATCGACGAGGCAATCGCCCTGCGTGACCGGCTCCCCGACACCGCGGACACCTTGCGTGACGGGGTCCTGTCGCAGTGGCAGATCCGGCTGATCCTCTCCCGCACCGAGCTGATCCCCGCCGACGACCCCGTCATCCCCGCCCTCGACGCCGAGATCGCCGATACTCTGCGCCGCCGCAGCGGTGTGTGGGATCGGGCGCGGTTGCGGGACATGGTCGACCGCCTCGTGTTCCGCCACGATCCGGATGCGGTACGCCAACGCCGCAAAGACGCGATGGACCAACGTGGGGTGTGGACCCACGAACTGCCCGACGGCACCGCCGAACTCACCGCCGTCATGTCGGCAGAGAACGTGCGGATCTCAGCCAAAGCTGTCAGCGTCCTCGCTGATGCGGTATGCAAACGAGACGGGCGCAAGCGCGGGCACCGCCAGTCCGATGCGATGTTCGCGCTGTTGACCCGCACGGCATTCGAGTGCCAGTGCGCCGACGACGAGCCCTGCACTGCCGACATTCCCGACCCGCAGGGTGTCCTCGAGGCGGTGCGCGCCGAGATAGTGATCCATGTGGTCACCGACGCCGCCACCCTCGCGGGGGCGCCGGGGGTGGGGTTCCTCGACGAGCACGGCATCATCAGCGACGAGCATGTGCGTGACCTCGCCGCCCGCCCGGACGCCACGCTGTCCCCGGTCACCCCGGCCCGCACCCAACCCACCTACGTCGCCACCAACGACGACGATCACCGGCGGACCGCCCAACACCCGGCACCAGCCGAAGACACACGAGCCGACGACGACAACGGTGGCGCCACAACTCGATCGGACGGTGAGCCCGGCGACACCACCGCATCGGTAGCAGTGGTTTACCCGGCAACCCATCCTGGCAACGGGTACCGGCCGACCGCGTCGTGCGCTGATTTCGTGCGGGCGCGGGACGGGTATTGCACCGAACCCGGCTGCACCCGTACGGCATTCGCATGCGATCTCGACCACGTCACCGAATACGACCACACCGACCCCGCCCGGGGTGGGGCGACGTCGAGTGAGAACCTCAACGCCAAATGCCGCCCCAGTCACCTCCTCAAAACCCACGGTGACTGGGTCGACGTGCAATACCGCGACGAAGACGGCCGCCTGGTCACCGAGTACGAGACCCCCGAAGGGGTCACCCTGCCCGGGGATGCCGAAACCCTCGAGGACACCTTCCCCAACCTGCGACGAATCCGGTTCGAACAGGCCGCCCAAGCCCCACCCACCCCACACGTCATCGCCTCCGCCGACAACTCGGAGCGCACCACCAGCCGACTGGACGCCAAACTGGCCCGCCGGCGACAAGAACGCGCCCGCAACAAACGAGCCCGCGAAGAACTCGACCGCCTCGCCCCACCACCCTTCTGAAGATCTCATCCCTCGCAGCCACGGACAGCGGAGCTGGATCGGGGCAGTGCAGTCCTCCTGTGCAGCAGGTGGTTTCGACACGCTCGTCGCTGCTCAACCCAGCAGTGGGGGCGCTCAATTGACAGGGGGACGTTGCGGCGAACTAGATCTGGCCGAACCGACGGAGCGCTTCCTCACGCTCGGCCTTGTGATCGACCATCGGCTCGGGATAATCGTCGGCGTCGATGTCACCCACCCACCGCCGGACGTACTCGCCGTCGGGATCGAACTTCTTCGCCTGCGCCTCGGGGTTGAAGACCCGGAAGTACGGCGCCGCATCGGTTCCCGTGCCCGCCGCCCACTGCCAGCCGTGATTGTTCGACGCCATGTCACCGTCTACCAGCTGCTCGAGGAACCACTCGGCTCCCCACCACCACGGCAGGTGCAGATCCTTGACGAGGAAGGACGCGGTGACCATGCGCACCCGGTTGTGCATGTATCCGGTCTCCGCGAGCTGACGCATCCCGGCATCGACGAGCGGAAAGCCGGTCCGCCCGGCCTTCCAGGCGTCGAAGCGCTCGTACGCCTTGTCGTCGGTGTCGAGGTCGATGCCGTCGAACTGACGATTCCAGTTGTGCCACAGGCTGTGTGGCCAGTGATAGAGCACATCGGCGTAGAAGTCGCGGAACGCGAGCTCCCGCAGGTATGCCTGCGCTCCCTTCCCCTTCTGGTTGCCCAGATCGGCAGCGAGAGTACGGGGATGGATGTTGCCGTACTTCAGGTACGCCGACATCCGGCTCGTGCTGTCGCCCGCCGGGTCGTTGCGTCCGGAGTCGTAATCCGTGAGGCCGTCGTCGACGAACTCGGCCCAGCGCGCTGTCGCCGCGTCCTCGCCCGCGGGGATAGACAGCTTCGTCGGCGCGGCGGGAACCCGGATGCGTCCCGTCTTCGACAGATCCGACGGGTCGACGATCGACGCCGAAGGCACCGAGGAATCGGCCGGTGCGCGCCACCCGTGGTCACGCCAGCGGTTGAAGTACGGGGTGAAGACCTTGTACGGCTCGCCGTCGTTCTTGGTCACCCGGCCGGGCGAGACGAGGTACGGCGAACCGGTCGCCACGAGCTCGATGTCGCCGAGCCGATCGGCGACGGCCTCGTCGCGTCGCCGGCCGAACGGGGCGAAGTCCTCGGAGATGTGCACCCGTTCGGCGTCGACCGCGTGGGCCAGCTTCGGGATCTCCACCTCGGGTCGTCCCCGCACGACGAGCAACTTGCCGTCCAGCTTGTCGTCCAACTCGCGCAGCGAGTCGAACAGGAACGCCAGGCGCCGCTCACCCGAGGACTTCTCCAGCCTCGGGTCCACCACAAAGCACACGAGGACCGACGAATCGGTCCCCGAGGCGGCCGCGGCCAGCGGCGGGAGGTCACTCAGACGCAGATCGCGCCGGAGCCAGACCAGTGAGGTCGCGGACGTCAGCCCACTCCGAGCAGGTCGATGACGAACACCAGCGTCCGTCCCGAGAGTCGGTGACCCGCGCCGGCGGAGCCGTAGGCCAGCTCGGGCGGAACGGTCAGCTGACGGCGTCCGCCGACCTTCATTCCCGGGATGCCTTCCTGCCAGCCCGGGATCAACCGGTCCAGCGGGAAGTTGGCCGACTGGCCGCGGTCCCACGACGAATCGAACTCTTCGCCCGTCTCGTAGTCGACCCCGACGTAGTGGACGTCGACGATGCCGCCGCGAGCGGCTTCGGCACCTTCGCCGACGATGAGGTCGGAGATGGTCAGGTCGGCCGGCGGGGGGCCCGCCTGGAACTCGACCGTTGGCTTCTCGGTGCTGGTCACTGGACTCTCCTTTGAGTCGGGTGTTCGGCGGTCAGGCGTGTCCGTCGGGCGATCGCTCAGCGATCGCCCATCTGGACGTAGTCGCGTTCGGTGTAACCGGTGTAGAGCTGACGCGGACGGCCGATCTTGGTGGTCGGGTCCTCGTGCATCTCGCGCCAGTGCGCGATCCAACCCGGCAGGCGTCCCAGCGCGAACAGCACGGTGAACATGCGCGTCGGGAAGCCCATCGCACGGTAGATGACACCGGTGTAGAAATCGACGTTCGGGTACAGACGACGCTCGATGAAGTAGTCGTCGCTGAGGGCGACCTCTTCGAGCCCCTTCGCGATGTCGAGCAGGTCATCCTGCACGCCAAGCGATTCCAGGATCGTGTCAGCGGTCTTCTTGACGATCGCGGCGCGCGGGTCATAGTTCTTGTAGACGCGGTGACCGAAGCCCATCAGCTTGACGCCGGCTTCCTTGTTCTTCACCCGCTTCATGAAGTCCTTGGTGTCGCCGCCCTCGGCCTTGATGGCGTCGAGCATCTCGAGCACCGCCTGGTTGGCGCCGCCGTGCAGCGGGCCCCAGAGCGCATTGATGCCACCGGAGATCGAGGTGAACAGGTTGGCCTGCGACGAGCCCACGAGGCGGACGGTCGAGGTCGAACAGTTCTGCTCGTGATCGGCATGCAGGATGAACAGCATGTCGAGCGCCTTGGCGACTTCGGGGTTGACCTCGTAGGGCTCCGCGGGGAAGCCGAAGGTCATCCGCAGGAAGTTCTCGACGAGGCTCAGCGAGTTGTCGGGGTAGAGGAACGGCTGGCCTGCCGACTTCTTGTACGCGTAGGCCGCGATGGTCGGCAGCTTGGCGAGAAGGCGGATGGTCGACAACTCGACCTGCTCGTCGTCCTTGGGGTCCAGGGAGTCCTGGTAGTAGGCCGACAGCGCGTTGACCGCACTCGACAGAACCGGCATCGGGTGCGCGTTGCGGGGGAAGCCGTCGAAGAAGCGCTTGAGGTCCTCGTGGAGGAGCGTGTGGCGCTGGATCTTGGTGGTGAAGTCCTCCAGCTGCGACGGAGTCGGGAGCTCCCCGTAGATGAGCAGGTAGCTCACCTCGATGAAGGTCGACTTCTCGGCCAGCTGGTCGATCGGGATACCGCGGTAGCGCAGGATGCCGGCGTCACCGTCGATGTAGGTGATGGCCGACTTGGTCGACGCCGTGTTCACGAAGCCACCGTCGAAGGTGGTCAGGTTGGTCTCGGCCAGGAGTTTGCCGAGTGCGACCGAGTCGGTGCCCTCGGTTGCCTTCAGGATCGGGAGCTCCAGCTGTCCACCGGGGTAGGTGAAGGTCGCTGAGGCCGTGTCGGACGCCTGGTCGGCTGGGACTGTTTCAGCAGACACACGAACCCCTTATTCAGATCAGAGATTTTTACAGTGTCCGGGTAGGACACACAGGTACAACCTAGTCGCTTCTCAGCTCGCCCGCCCACGGAGGGTCGGCGCCGGGCCTCGACACCGTCACCGCAGCCACGTGAGCTGCGAATTCGGCCGCTTCGCGCCACTGCTGGGCGGTCAGTGAACGCACCGCGGCGGGCGAGAGCCGACCGTGCCGGTCCAGGTGGTGGACAAGGCCTCCGAGCACGCTGTCGCCCGCGCCGATGGTGTCGACGACGTCGACCGGCGGCGCCGGTGCGGTCACCTCACCGACCGGGGTGGAGACAGTGATCCCCGACGCCCCGGCGGTGGTGACGACGGCGGCCACACCGTCGGCCAGCCAGTCCGCCGCCGAGCTGCCCTTGGGCCCCTCGCCGAGCCAGGCCGCGTCCTCGTCGGAGAGTTTGACCAGGTCGACCGACGACATCCAGCTGCGGAAACGGCGTCGATAGTCGTCGGGGTCGTCGATGACCGCGGGCCGGATGTTCGGGTCCAGCACCACGACTCGGCCCTCGGCGCGGCAGGTGCGCATCAGGTTCTCGTACACGGTGGCACCGGGTTGCAACACCAGTGAGAGGGTTCCGAAGGTCACCGCCGCCACGGTCGGCGGCAGCGCCCCGGGATCGGTGACCCCGCGATCGGCGGTCCCCTCCACATAGAAGGAGTAGCGCGCCGAACCGTCGTCGGCGATGGTCGCCAGAGCCAGCGAGGTCGGCTCGTCGCGACGCTGGACCAGCGTGGTCCCCACCCCCGCCGCCCGGAGCGCGTCGAGGATCGCCTCACCATAGGTGTCGGTGGACACTGCGGAGAGCAACGAGACCGCACTCCCCAACCGCCCCAGGGTGATTGCCACGTTGAACGGGCCGCCGCCCAGGGCGGGCTGCAAGGGTGCCAGGCGTCCGTGGGTTGCTTCGTGCCGGCTCGGGCCCTGCTGCACGACATCGACCAGCGCCTCACCGCAGACGACGATCTCTCTCACGGCCTCTCCTCGGCATTCGCATCGGCACTCCGCGTCCCGGCACCACTCGAGTCTGCCATCCGCGTGCGGGCACAGGTCGGAGTTCGCCGGGCGGGACGCCGCGTCGGCCGGGGTAGATTCGACCCATGCACGAGCTGCCGGCGGGTCCCGACGCGGTGGTCCTGGACTTCTCGACCGACGACTCCCCGTCGGCCGCTGTGCTGGCAGCGACCAGGGCGTTGAGCGACGCGGTGGAGCGCGGCGAGCTCCCCGGGGTGACCGATCTCGTGCCCAGCGCACACACCCTTCTCGTCCAGGCCGGCCCGGGCCGCGGTCTCGACGAACTCGGCGTCCGCCGGGCCCTGCGGCGCCGCGGAACCGGCAGCGATCGCGACCCCCGGACCACCGACGAGATCGTCATCCCGGTCACCTACGACGGCGCCGACCTCGCGGATGTCGCCGCGGAACTGACGATGACGCGCGAGGAGGTGATCGGGTTGCACTGCAGTACCCGGTGGCGCGTCCAGTTCATGGGCTTCGCACCGGGTTTCGGCTATCTCGTCGCCGACGACGAGGGGTCGCACCCGTTCGACACGGTCGGTCGACACCGGGAAGCACGCACCAATGTCCCGGCGGGATCGGTCGCGATCGCGGCCGGATACACTGCGGTCTACCCGAAGTCGAGCCCCGGCGGCTGGCAGTTGCTGGGCCGCACCGATGTTCGGCTGTGGGACGAGAACGCCGATCCTCCCGCCCTGTTCACCACCGGCCGGGTGGTCCGCTTCGTCGACGCCGGGGACGACAGCCGATGACGTCGCTGACCGTTCTCGCGACGGGTCCGTTCGCGACCGTCCAGGACACCGGACGCCCCGGGTACGCGCATCTCGGCGTCCCGCGTTCGGGGGGTGCGGATCGCGCATCCCTTGCGCTGGCGAATCGCCTGGTGGGCAACACGGAATCGGCGGCCGTCATCGAGGCGACGATGGGCGGGTTGCGCATTCGCGTCGACGCCGACGTTCTCGCCGCGGTGACCGGTGCGGACGCTGTGGTGCGCCGCAACGGAATCCCCGAAGGACTGGCCGCGGCCGTCGTGCTGCGCGCCGGCGACGAGCTGGAGCTCGACGCGCCGACGTGGGGGCTGCGGAACTACCTTGCGGTGCGGGGCGGGATCGATGTCGATCCAGTGCTGGGATCACGGTCCACCGACACCCTCTCCGGACTCGGACCGGCCCCTCTCGACACCGGTAACCGGCTGTCCGTGGGTCACGCCGCAGGCGACTGGCCGACCGCTTCGTCGGCCCCCGCCGACAGCGAGCACCCGCGGGTCGTCGTACTGGAATGCCATCCCGGTCCGCGGGCTGATCACCTCGCCGCACCGGCCGACCTGGGCGTCGGGACGTGGGTGGTCGGATCCGACAGCAATCGCGTGGGCGTGCGCATCGACCGGGCCGAAGGGTCGTCGCAGCCACTTCTGCGCCACCGCGACGGCGCCGCCGAGTTGCGTTCGGAGGGCATCGCCCACGGGTCGATCCAGGTACCGCCGAGCGGTCGCCCGGTCATCTTCCTCGCCGACCACCCGGTCACCGGCGGGTATCCGGTGGTGGCGGTCCTCGCAGCGGAGGCGGTGGATCTCACCGCCCAGTTTGGTGCCCGGATCGGAGATCCGATTCCGACAGCACTGATCGGAGATCCGATTCCGTTGGCGCTGAATCGGAGATCCGATTCCGACAGCACTGATCGGGAATCCGACGTTTCGTATTCACCGGCCCCGGGAACGCTTGGACGAGCGTCCCGATAGGAGGTACGAGCGTGAGTGATCCGTCTGTGAACGACTTGTCGACCGTGCAGCTGGTGGAACGTCTGCAGCAGCAGACGACGACTCTGGTGAAGACCGAGCTGCAGCATGCGGTCGCGGAGATGAAGGGAAAGGGCACCCGGATAGGCGTGGGTGCGGGGATTTCCGGTGCGGGTACGTTGCTGGTGCTGTTCGGTCTCGGCACTCTCGTCGCGGCGGCAGTGCTCGGTCTGGCGAACGCGGTGCCGGCATGGCTGGCGGCGGTGATCGTCGGTGTGGTGCTGCTGGTCATCGGCGGGACCGCGGCGGCGATCGGGGCCAAACGAGCCAAGTCAGCGGTGCCGCCGGCACCCGAGCGCACCGTCGAGAGTGTCCAGCGTGACGTGGCGACCGTGAAGGAGCACCTGTAGATGAGTGAGACACCCGAGAACAACGCCCCATCCGACGATCCGCCGCCCGTCGAGCAGCAACGCCAGGAGCTGGCCGAGACCGTCGACGCGTTGGCCGCCAAGCTCGACGTCCCGGCGCGCGTGAACGACGCGGCGTCGAGGACCGCCCACACCGCGCAGGTGAAGGCCCAGGAGAACTCGACCGTGCTGATCGGCGCCGCTGTCGCCGCGGTCCTGGCTGTCGGTGCGTTCATCATCGTCCGCCGGCGGCGGCACTGACCCGTACAGCGCCACCCACGCCGTCACTGCGACCCGTCCACATCCGAATGAGCGAGGAACTTCCATGAGTGCCGTATCGAAGGCGATGTACAAACCGATGTCCCTGGCGACCAGCGTGCTCGGCGGTATCGCCGCCGGCGCCGTGTTCGGTCAGATCTGGAAACGGATCTCCGACGACGATTCCGCACCCGACCCCAAGGACCTGGAGCGTTCCAACACCGAGGTTCTCGTGGCCGCCGCGCTGCAGGGACTCGTGTTCGGTCTGGTCAAGGCCGCCGTCGACCGCGCGGGCGCACGGGGCTATCGGGCGGTGACACACGAGAATCCGGAGTGACACACGGTTGACACCCGGGTGAGACGAACCTAGAGTTCCGTCTCATGACCGAGGTTGTGGACGCCGCGCAGGAGACCTGTCCCGTTCATGGCGCCGACTCCGGCCACCCCGGCGACGCCGCACCGGCCCAGGAGTACGAGCCACTCGGTCCGGATTCGCTCACCTGGCAGATCTGGGGCACGTGGACGGGGATGTTCCAGGGCCTGTGGGCCGGGTCGATCCAGAACATGCATCCCAAGCTGGGTGCGGCGGTGTGGGACCACTCGGACTTCTTCGGTGAGCGGTGGCAGCGCCTGATGCGTTCCCTGTATCCGATCAGCGGGGTCGTCTTCGACTCGGTCGTTCCTGGTGCGCAGACCGGACTGGAGGTACGTGACTACCACCGGACCGTCAAGGGCACCATGGAGGACGGCTCCCGCTATCACGCGCTCGACCCGGATGTCTTCTACTGGGCCCACGCCACGTTCTGGTACGGCAATGTCCGACTGTGTGAGCGCTTCGGGCCCTTCCTCACCGGTGACCAGAAGCGTCAGCTGTTCGAGGAGTCCAAGGCCTGGTACGCCCAGTACGGCGTGTCGATGCGGCCCGTCCCGGACACATACGAGGACTTCCTCGAGTACTGGGATTACATGTGCCGCAACGTTCTTCGCGATCACGTCTCGGTCCGCACGGTCCTCGACATCACACAGTTGCCACCGCCGCCGTTCCTGGGTTTCATCCCGACGTGGTTGTGGGACCGTTATCTCGTCCCCCGGAACCAGAAGATCTTCATGTGGCTGACCACGGGCTTCTACGACGAGCCGGTCCGCGAGATCCTCGGACTCGACTGGACCGACAAGGACGAACGACGATTCCGCCTGTTGGGCAAGGGCATCAACCTCGTGATGCACCGTCTCCTGCCCAAGCGGGTGCTGCGTCATCCGCGCCCGCGCGACGCGTGGGACCGAGTGACCGGCAAGGTCGCCCGGGACGCACCGATCGTGCACACGCCCACACGCAACCTCCCGCCGGAGAGCGAGCGCGACAACCCCATGCACTACTGCCCGGTGACGGCCGCACGGCGAGCGTCCTATCCCGGGGTGCTCACGGCGGACTGAGACCCGCGAACAAGGTCTACTGCTGCCCCTGACTTCGACGCATCGCCTGCCGGACCCGACCGGCCTCACGGGTGGCGTGCGGATTCGGGCGTCCGGCGCGCGAGCCCGCGAGCTTCGCACCGATGTGCTCGCCCACGGTGATCGGCGAATAGCGGCTGCCCGCACCGACGCACGACGGAAGCGTCGTGATCATCGCGTCGAGATTGCCGTCGTGGAAGTACGCGGCGGACCGTCGCCGCTCCACCGTGCCGTCGACGATGGGCGGTTTCACCCGATGCAGAGTGGACGTCCACCGCTCATTGGTCCAGCGCGCCATCAGGTCTCCGAGATTGATCAGCAGGGCGCCGTCGGCGGGGCTCACGTCGTGCCAGTTGCCCGAGTGGTCGAGCACCTGCAGACCCCTGACCTGATCCGCCCACAACACCGTCACGATCCCGTAGTCCGTGTGCTCCCCCATACCGGTGAGCTCGCCGTCCAGTTCGATCTCCCCCGGCGGCAGTGCGTAGTTGTTCATCCGGAGCACGTCGAGGGAATGATCGGTGAAACTCTCGAAGAAGTCCGCGGGCAGATCGAGCGCGTCGGCAAAGATCCTGGTCAGCGTGTGCGCGACGCGTCGGGCCTCACTGAAGTACGCCGACACCGCCGCCTGGAAATGCTCGACGGCCGGCCAGGTGTTCGCCGCGTAGTGGTCGTCGGGCAGATCGAGGTCGGGGTACTGACTTGCCTCCACGCCGACGTTGTAGGCCTCGAAGAAGTCGTTCATGCGAGCTGCGGGCTCGACGCCCAGTGACAACGACAGGGATTCCGACTTCGGGGGCGCGTACCCACGGTTGATCTCCGGAGGTGTGCGGTAGGCCTTCTTCAGCTCGAGCGGAAGGGCGAAGAAGTCGTCCATGACCGCGGTGAACTCGTCGATGACCGCAGCCGGGATCTCGTGCCCGACGACCTGGATGAAGCCGACCGAACTCGCCGCGTCGTCGAACCTGGCCGCGACCACTGCCCGGTCGGCGGGATCGCCGTTGCGCGTATAGGGCGAGATGTCGATGATCGGCACGTCGAAGTCGGTGGCGGCGGCGGTCATGGCGTCCATGGTGGCACCGATCGCCGGGCCGCGCTGCCCGGCGAACTCGCTCCTCAGGTCCGCTGACCGGCGCGGTAGTGCACGAACGCCGGGATCATCAGGGCGGCCACGATTGTCGCGATCACGACCGCGACACCGCCGAACGCCGTCGCGGCGGCGACGCCGATCGAGGCGGCCGCAGCACCGTGCGCGACGTCGGCGATCCGCGGGCCGCCGGCGACCACCACGATGAACACGCCCTGCAACCGGCCGCGGACCTCGTCGGTCGCGGCGGCCAGCAGGATCGTCTGCCGGAACGCCGCCGAGGCCATGTCGGCCGCACCACCGATCATCAGCAGCACGACCGCGACGACGAGCATCGGAATGGCCGTCCCGTCGGCGAACGACACCGCTATCCCGGTCCCGGTGATCGTCAGACCCCAGATGATGATGCACACGATGACCGCGAGCCCCTGGCGCTCCACGCGAGCGACCCATCCCGAGAAGATCCCGCCGACGACGGCTCCCGCGGAGATCGCCGTGAACAACAGGGCGAAGGCGATGCCACCACCCTCCGGTCCGCCGAAGTTCTCGTGCGCCATCTGGGGGAAGAGTGCCCGCGGCATGCCGAAGATCATGGCGATCAGGTCGACGAGGAAGGACGCCAGGAGGATCTTGTGCCCGGCCAGGTAGCGCAGACCCTCGAGAACCGAACGCAGGCCGGCCACCTTGGGCGCGGCGTCGCTCTCCGGACGGAGGGACGGCAGCATCGCGACGGCGATGAGCGTCGGCAGCAGGAACAGCGTGTCCACGAAGTAGAGCAGTGAGTAGCCGAGCACCGGGATCAGGGAGCCACCGACGAGCGGCCCGGCGATCGCTCCCGCCTGCATGACCGTCATGTTCAGCGACAATGCGGCGGGCAGGTCCCCGGCGTCGAGGAGCCGGGGCAGCACCGCGGTCCGCGTCGGCTGGTTCACGGCGAAGAACGCCTGCTGAACGGCGAAGAGCACCAGGACGATCCACACGTTCTGTCCGCCCATCGCGGCCTGCGCCCAGAACAGTGCGCTGCAGACGATGAGGCCGATCGTCGTGATGATCAGCAGGGTCCTGCGGTCGACGACGTCGGCCAGCGCTCCACCCCAGAGCCCGAAGACGACCAGCGGGACCAAACCGAACACACCGGTCAGCCCGACATAGGCCGAACTGCCGGTGACCTCGTAGATCTGCGCCGGCACGGCGACGACGCTCAACTGCGCGCCGATCACGGTGACGATGTTCGCCAGCCACAACCGCCGGAAGTACTGGTTGCGCAGCGGCGTGGTGTCGGCGAGAAGACGGGCCATTTCCACGATGTTAAGACTGCGAACGACTGGCCGGCCGGTCAGGGCACCTCTCGGGTGCAATGTCCGAAAAGCACGAATCGCGCTGTGCCAACGGTTCTTAATTCCTGCGCAACACACGGTCATCGGCGCTGTAACAGGATTCTCCTAGCGTCACTTCGTGCATGTCACGACTGCGGGGAGGGCCCGATGACCACCGAACAGGCACCCGACGCCGACGCCGCGGGCACCGCCTCGGAACGTCGACCGGTGACCGGGACCGCGGCCGCAGCCGCCCGGGAGACGCTCGAGGACTACACGCTCAGATTCGCCCCGCGCAGCTACCGCAAGTGGAGCCCCGGCGTGGTCGCGATCTCGGCGCTGGGCGGCATCGCCTACCTGGCCGATTTCGCGATCGGCGCGAACATCGGGATCGCCAACGGCACCGGCAACGCACTCTGGGGCATCCTGTTCTTCGCCATCGTGATCGTCCTGACCGGCTACCCGCTCTCCTACTACGCGGCCCGGTTCAACATCGATCTCGATCTCATCACGCGCGGAAGCGGTTTCGGCTACTACGGCTCGGTGCTGACCAATGTCATCTTCGCGTCGTTCACGTTCATCTTCTTCGCCCTCGAGGGATCGATCATGGCGCAGGGGCTCGAGCTGGGGCTCGGCATCCCACTGTGGCTGGGTTATCTGCTCTCGTCCGTGCTGATCATCCCGCTGGTCATCTACGGCATGAACACCTTGTCGAAACTCCAGGTGTGGACCACCCCGCTCTGGCTGGTCATGATGGTGCTGCCCTTCGGTTACCTGGTGATCCAGCACCCCGAGGCCATCGGCGAATTCCTGGCGTTCAGCGGTGGAACCGATGGCCAGGGCGGACATGCCGTCTCGTTCGCCGGAGCGATGCTCGCCGCGGGTGTGTGTCTGTCGCTGATCGCCCAGATCGCCGAGCAGATCGACTACCTGCGTTTCATGCCGCCGAAAACGCCTGAGAACAACCGACGCTGGTGGACCGCGGTACTGACCGCGGGTCCGGGCTGGGTGCTCTTCGGCGCGATCAAGCAGATCGTCGGCCTCTTCCTCGCGGTCTACCTGATCGTGAACTTCGCCGATTCGGCCGGCGTCGCGAACGAGCCGGTGCATCAGTTCCTCGCCGTGTACGAGGAGTTCATGCCGCATTGGCTCGCGATGACCCTCGCGGTGATCCTGGTCGTGATCAGCCAGGTCAAGATCAACGTGACCAACGCCTACTCCGGCTCGCTCGCGTGGACCAACAGCTTCACCCGGGTCACCAAGACCTACCCGGGCCGGCTGGTGTTCCTCGTCTTCAACGTCGGCATCGCGATCGTGCTCATGGAGGCGAACATGTTCAGCTTCCTCAACGAGCTGCTGAACTTCTACGCCAACTGCGCCATCGCGTGGATCGTCACCGTCGCGTCGGACATCGCCGTCAACAAGTACCTGCTCAAGATCTCGCCGAAGCAACCCGAGTTCCGCCGCGGGATGCTCTACAACGTCAACCCGGTGGGCTTCGTGTCCGTCATCGTCGCGGGCGGACTGTCGATCATGGTGTATTTCAACGTCTTCGGCGACACGCTCGCACCGTATTCACCGCTCGTCGCCCTGATACTCGCGTTGGTACTGCCACCGATCATCGCACTCGCGACCAAGGGCAAGTACTACCTGCGTCGCACCGACGACGGCATCGACCTCCCGATGTACGACGAACTCGGCAACCCCTCCGACGTCAAGCTCCTGTGCTGCGTCACCGGCATGGAGTTCGAACGGCCCGACATGATCGCCTCAGCGGTCCCCGGCCCGAACGGCGAGAAGCAGTACATCTCCTCACTGGCACTGTCGTGCGACAAGACCGGTGAACACGTACTGCCGGCTCAGAACTGAGGGGTCGGGCCGCGCGCAGGCCGATCCGTGGTGTCCAGCTGCCGCGGACCGGACCGTCGGTCAGGGCTGAAGCCGTTCGACCCGCCAGGAGTGGTCGACGTGGGTCAGCCGAACCCGGTTGTGCAGGCGGTTCGCCCGACCCTGCCAGAACTCGACCTCGACCGGTGCGATGCGGTACCCGCCCCAGTCGGACGGGACCGGCACCTCGGCACCGTCGTCGAAGCCGCCGTAGGCCTCGGCGAGCGCGGCGGCCTTCTGCTCGAGTTCGACGCGGCTGCCGATGGGCCGCGACTGTTCCGATGCCGCGGCCGACAACTGGGAACCGCGGGGTCGCAGCTCCCAGTACGCCTGGACCTCCTCGGCGCTGACGTGTTCGACCGGCCCGCGGAAGTGCACCTGACGTTCCAGGGCGATCCAGGGAAAGGTCACCGAGGCATACGGATTCGCGGCGAGGTGGCGGCCCTTGTCCGAGTCGTGACCGGTGAAGAAGACCACGCCGTTCGCGTCGACGCCCTTGCACAGCACGGTGCGCGTCGACGGCCGGCCCTCCGCGTCGGCCGTGCCGAGGACCATCGCATTGGGCTCGGCGATGCGGGCGTCGACGGCTTCACGCAGCCAGACGTGGAAGAGATCCAGCCACGGCGGGTCGCCGCGCAACCAGCTCGGGTCGAGGTTCTCGCGGATACCGTCGGCGCCCGCGGCACGGTCACCCTCGCCGATGTTGGGTGGGATGCCGCCGCCGTATCCGACGCGCATGTTCGGCAGGTCGATGGGGTCGTGCGACTCGTCCAACACTTTGCTGACGCTACTCCGACCCCGCTGGTTACTCCGGGGTACACGCGGGGCGTCCGGCTGATCTACAGTTCGTCGTGGACCGCATCCCCGGCGAGTCCCGTCCCGCGAGGATTCGCGAGGATTCACCGGACAGCGGATGCACGACACGGACGTCGAGTGAGGTGGGTTGCCATGGCCAACACTGTTCCCGAGGATTTCGTCGCCGGGCTCGAGGGCGTCGTGGCCTTCACGACCGACATCGCCGAACCGGACAAGAACGGCGGCAATCTCCGCTATCGCGGCGTCGACATCGAAGACCTGGTCGAGAACAAGGTGACCTTCGCCGATGTGTGGGCGCTGCTGGTCGACGGCAGGTTCGGCAACGGTCTGCCGCCGGCCGAACCGTTCCCGCTGCCGATCCACACCGGTGACGTGCGCGTCGACGTCCAGGCCGCACTGGCCATGCTCGCACCGATCTGGGGTTACCAGCCCCTTCTCGACATCGATGACGAGACCGCCCGCGACAATCTCGCCCGCGCATCGGTGATGGCGTTGTCATATGTGGCGCAGTCGGCCCGCGGCATCCACCAGCCCGCGGTCCCCCAGCACGTGATCGACGAATGCGACACCGTCACCGCACGTTTCATGACGCGCTGGAAGGGCGACCCCGACCCCCGCCACATCGCCGCGATCGACGCCTACTGGGTCAGCGCCGCCGAGCACGGCATGAATGCCTCGACGTTCACCGCGCGGGTCATCGCCTCCACCGGAGCCGACGTCGCCGCGTCGCTGTCGGGCGCGATCGGCGCCATGTCGGGTCCCCTGCACGGCGGAGCCCCCGCGCGCGTGCTGCCGATGATCGAAGAGGTCGAGAACACCGGCGATGCACGAGGACTCGTGAAGGGGATCCTCGACCGCAAGGAGAAGCTGATGGGCTTCGGGCACCGGGTGTACCGCGCGGAGGACCCGCGTGCCCGCGTGCTCCGCCGCACCGCACAGGAATTGGGCGTACCGCGCTTCGAGATCGCCGCGGCGCTCGAGCAGGCCGCGCTCACCGAACTCCGGGAACGACGCCCCGACCGCGCCATCGAGACCAATGTCGAGTTCTGGGCGGCCGTCATCCTCGACTTCGCCGAGGTGCCGACCCACATGATGCCGGCGATGTTCACCTGCGGCCGGACCGCCGGATGGTGCGCGCACATCATGGAGCAGAAGCGTCTGGGCAAGCTGGTCCGCCCCGCCGCGATCTACACCGGGCCGAGCCCCCGGCGCCCCGAGGACGTCGAGGGCTGGGGCGACGTCGTGAAACCGGGCCTGTAGGCCCTGCCCACATAAGCGTCCAGCCTGGACAGATCGCTTGTGAACACCCGCTCGTCGGTTTGCGGCCCGCAACGTTTTGTGTTCCCCAAGTCACGTGCTCACAACGACTGTCGGGGGAACGATGAGCGGAGATTTTGTCGTAAATTCAGGTGCCATGGACGGCGTCGCAGGTGCGCTCGAGGGCATGGGCTACTTCATCGAGTCCGCACCTAGGCCAGACGTCACCGCCACCATCAACACGGCGATGCCGAACTCACCCCTCGTCGGCGCGGGCGCGGAGGCCACAGCGAAACTGACGCAGGCGCAGACCGCCGTATCGGGGCAGTGGGAGACGTTCGCCTCTGCCGTGCGCGCAGCGCGCACGATCGCAGTCGACGCCGACGACGAGAACGCGACCAAGTTCCGTACCCTTTCCGCCCTCCCCGAAAACGAGCCACCCCGATGAGCGGGCACCCGCCCCTGACCAAGGTGATCATGGACTCGTGGCAGCCCTGGGAGCTAGCCGAGGCCAAGCTCACCGGCCTGGCGAATGCCATTCGAGAAAACTCCGAGGCCGCCGAGCGAACGGTCGACCAGGTCCCAATTACGTCGTGGGCCGGCGGTGCCCGCTCGGCGGCAAATGCACGGGCGAGTGACCAGAACGGGTGGGCCAAAAAGGTAGCGGCCAAGGTCGACGACCTTCAGACTGCGCTCGACAACGCCGCGGCGGCAATCGACTCGTCGAAGACCGCGGTCAACAGCGCTCTCCTCGGCGCCTCGATGCAGCGCTTCCTGTTGGTCAGCGAATCCGATCCGTCGTGGAAGATGCGGTACGTCCCGAAGGAGGACGACGAGCTGACTCCTGGTCAGATCGCCGACAGGGAACGTGAAATGACCAGCTTCGTGAAGGGGAAAGCTGACGAGCTGGCCACCACAGCCTCCGATCACGCCGCTCTGATCCAGACCGCCGTCGGAAACCTGAACACCATCGCACCTCCGGCACTCACCCTCAGCGCGCAGGACGGGCGCCGCCACGGTCAGCTGGCCGCCGATGGCTGGACGGACGAAGAGGCTGCTGCGGTCGGACGCAGCCTGAGAGCCGCGGGGCTGAGCGACGAGCAGATAGCGCGGCTGACGAACGGCGAGAAGCTGAACGACGTCCCGCGTGGTGTCCAGGAGTACCTCCACACCTTCTACGGTTCGGTGGGCTCCGACGGACTGTTCGACCTGAAGTCCAAGTTCGACGGCATGCACACACCCGCCGGAGACTCCTGGTCCAAGGCCCTCGGCCAAGGCCTCCTCACTCTGTCGAACGAGAACGTCGGCGCGAATAGTGGGTATCAGTACCTGCCCGGCTGGGTGCAGGACTGGGCTAGTAATCACAACTCCAATGACGGAGCGCGCATCCGGAACGTCGATGTTCCACTCGCCGGTCTCCTCGCTCACTCCGGAACCGTGCCGCCGGGAGAGAGATTTGGTACCGAGCTCATCCGCAAAGCTGCCGGAGGTGCAAGCCGGAGCGCCGATGACAGCGGTTTGATAGCACCCGAGACCAACTACGGCGGGCCACACGACGGCCACGAGACACTCAAACGTACCTACGAGGATACGATCCGGACCTTTATGGACGTGGGCACCAGAAACCACGAGGCGTCAGCCGCCATCCTCACTGGTGAGTATTCCAGCGGCGAGAAGCTCGCTGCATATGACAGGGATGACATGGTCGGGTACGTCCTCAAGCACGATTGGGACGACGGTGGCGACGTCGCGGGTGGTCTCATCGACTGGATCAGAGACAGTGGCGGAAGCGGTGACCCGACCAGAGTTGCGCTAGCGGACCGCGCGTTCAGCGGACTATTCGATTTCGCCACATCTACCGCCGACTCCAACAACTTCTCAAAGTTGATGAACGTCAACACTGCTGGAGATGCAATAGGAACAATCAATCCGCATCTGGCGGGTGCCCTCCGAGCGGCATCCCTGCCGTATCTGAACATCCTTGCGGGCGGCGAGTCAGGAGTCCATGGCCACCCCGGATTCGATCCGGACGTTGCGCCCGACGAGATGCAGCGCCGTGCAGCACGCCTCTTCACCCTTGTCGCGAGCGATAACACTTACGGAGCGCCGACTGACGAGAATCCCGATGGCACAGGGGCAGGCGCAGACCTTTACCGCGACATTCTCGATCAGACGATTCGAAACGGCACCGTCGCGGGCGAATTGGCGTCCACAGAACCGCACCAAGCGCGATCATTGGCTGAGCTAAGCGCGAACCTCCGCGCCTTAGGGCAGTCCGGACTCTATGGAGCCGAGTACGATCTCCAGCTTGACGAGGACGCTACAACGGAGGCCGACAATGCTGCAGACACAAAGATCCGGAACATAGTTACTTCTGCGTCCGCTGGATTAACCGGTGTCCCTCATCCGGCTGTGATTGCTGTAGGAGCCGCGGGCACGGCGGCATCACCCTGGCTTCTGCCCGCAGAATCTGCAGGCGACATAGAATTCCGCCCTCCTACCGGTGTCGGGTCCGGTGGCACGGCAGCTGAAGACGAGATTCGCCTCGTTTACGGTGCGCTAAGGGGAATCGACGCAGCACCAGACGCCGGTGCACCCGCCGAATGGTACAGCGGGGACGGGCGACTCAAGCCACTTGCAGACATCCTCTCCGAGCACAAGGGAGACCAAGGCGAGCTCCTGAGTGCGATGGAAGGGGCGCTAGACAACCCACAGTTGGTGGAATCGCTACGTGCCGGTACCAGCACCGGCAACCAACAAGGGCGAATGAACTTCGATCCCACCGACCCCGACAATTACGACAACATGATCCTGAACGGTTCAGACTAGATGAGAATAAGACGCGGTACTTCTGCCGTACTCATCATGATGGCGTTTGCCGGGACCGGCTGTGCAACCTCGGAAGCCCCGGCTGAACAATCAGTCACATTCAGCTCACAGTCGGCATCATCCCCCGTCGCTCCGCAGGATTACCGCTACCCCTCCGAGACCGCCGGGCCATATAACGTCGTCTGGTCGGCCACAGAGGGAATCGATCTTCACAGCAGGCCGGCCGAGCTCGCTCGTGCGTACGTCGAATCCTGCCAATTGTCGGTATTCGGGAGACAGGCCGCTTATCCTGGCGCGGTTGCAGCCGCCCCAGCGCCTAGCGTTGAGAACAGGGTCGGTTGCCTTTTCGCACCGAAGCGGCCCGAGGGCTCGTTCCCGGCCCTCTTCGGCACGATGTACGCCCACATCGCGGAGATTCGAGCTTCAGAACGTGAGCTATCTGCCCGGGGTTGCTTCCTGCGCAGCGGTCGAGCCGAGGTGCGTACGGGAGAACCAGAAAGCGCCTATCTGAGTGCATATGAGTTCAGCTTCACAGCCAAACTCCCCCCGAATGCGGTGGATCCGCGATCGAATATCCCGCGAACGGCAGCACCGGGAACAGGAACACGGGCGCCGCAGTTCGATGTTTTCTATCCATGGAAGTTCGACGCGGTGCCATGGGGCATCCGCCCCCCTCCGCAACCGCCCTTCAACGAGCGGCCCTGTTCTCGATGGGCAGCCGGGATGCTTGATCGGATTCCGGCGTACTCCGGTCAGAGCCCTTTCGCGCCTGACGGATCTCCTGCGGAATTGGAACCAAAACTATTCGGCGAGAAAGGGTTCCCGACTCTGCCTCAATCACCCGCGTGGCCCGAGCCCTGACCAGACAGCAGCCAGAACAGTTTCCAGCCCTCCAAGTCTCGCGCTTGGCTCTCCCCTTCGGTGGCGAGAGCTGGAGTGCCGTACAACGGAGTAGATCCCATCACTGGATTGTGCAAATCCTCCCGCGTCTGAAATGCGGAATGCTTCTCGACGCACGCCCAGGCGCGGGGATCATAGGGCGCCGAACAGAGTCGTTCGGAACCTCATCGCCGTCGCCATCACATCCGGCGGCAGCCAGGCGATCTTCTGAAAGTTCAACTCGTCCCGGCGACGCGTTGTCGCAGTTCGTCGCGCTTTCGTGGACGGAACTGTCGAACGCCAGTCCTCATGCCCCGGCACCTTGACTGCTGCGAAGCCCGCGAACATGCGATTTCGTTCGAATCAGCGTTGCTTGAACCAGCGAAACCTGCTGGAACCCGCGCCCGTGCGGCATCCACCCGAGGTGGAACCGGCGTCGCCGCTTGCAGGTTGTAGGGACCGAACCCGGGGTGGCGGGGGCCACTCCCTAGAATTGCCGACATGAGCGAAGCCGCCACCGCACCGATCACCCTGCCCGCCGACCTGCTGCCGTCGGACGGCCGCTTCGGTTGCGGACCGTCGAAGGTGCGCCCCGAGCAGTTGCAGTCCCTCGTCGACACCGGCGCGTCGGTGTTCGGCACGAGTCATCGGCAGGCGCCGGTGAAGAACGTCGTCGGCTCGATCCGCGAGGGCCTGTCCGATCTGTTCTCCCTGCCCGAGGGCTACGAGGTCGTGATCTCCAACGGCGGCACCACCGCGTTCTGGGATGCCGCGGCGTTCGGCCTGATCAAGCAGCGGTCGCTGCACCTCACCTACGGCGAGTTCTCGTCGAAGTTCGCGACCGTCGCCAAGAAGGCGCCGTTCCTGGACAACCCCGCGGTCATCTCCACCGACCCGGGCACCGCGCCCGATCCGTCCGCGCTGACCGCCGACGACTTCGGCGGCGTCGACCTCATCGGCTGGGCACACAACGAGACCTCGACGGGCGTCGCGGTCCCCGTCGTCCGGCCCGCCGGTTCGGATGACGCGCTCATCGCCATCGACGCCACCTCGGGTGCGGGCGGTCTGCCCGTGGACATCGCCGACGCCGACGTCTACTACTTCGCCCCGCAGAAGTGCTTCGCCTCCGACGGCGGCCTGTGGGTCGCGCTCATGAGCCCGCGTGCGCTCGCCCGGGTCGCGGAGATCGCCGAGACCGACCGCTGGTGCCCGGAGTTCCTGTCGTTGCCGACCGCGGTCGACAACAGCAGCAAGAACCAGACCTACAACACCCCGGCCGTCGGGTCGCTGCTGCTGTTCGCGAACCAGATCGAGTGGATGAACGGCAACGGCGGCCTGGACTGGTGTGTCTCGCGCACCGCCGATTCCAGCTCGCGCCTCTACCAGTGGGCGGAGGCCAGCCAGTTCGCGACGCCGTTCGTCGGCGAGGCGGCCAACCGCAGCCAGGTCGTCGGCACGATCGACTTCACCGACGACGTCGACGCCGCGTCGGTGGCCAAGATCCTTCGCGCACACGGCGTCGTCGACACCGAGCCGTACCGCAAGCTGGGCCGGAACCAGCTGCGCATCGGCATGTTCCCGGCCATCGAGCCCGAAGATGTCAGCAAGCTCACCGAGTGCATCGACTACATCGTCGAGCGTCTCTGATCACCTCGTCGACCACACGCCGCCGGCGCGCCGCACGCATCGTTGCGGCGCGCCGGCGGTGCTTCACGAACCGGTAGCCTGGTTCACACAGACCACATCCGACGCATCGACCGCTGGCGTCGCTTGAGCCCCACGCGTGCTGAACTGCGGTTTTGCCGCGTGTCCCACAGTGAACCGGCAGATCGGTGAGTTAATGTGACCCCAATGCGTGCACCCACCGGAGGAGGAGCAGATGCGTGAGCTCCGCGTCGTCGGAGTGGAAACCGACGGCTCCCATGTGATCTGCCAAGACCCGCAATCGGGTGAGAAATTCCGGATCGCCTCCGACGAACGCCTCCGCGCCGCAGCCCGCGGCGACATCTCACGACTGGGACAGATCGAGATCGAGATGGAGAGTGCATTGCGGCCACGCGAGATCCAGGCACGAATCCGAGCAGGTGCAACCGTCGCCGAGGTCGCGGCCGCAGCAGGGGTGGGTGTCGAGAAGATCGAACGCTTCGCCCACCCGGTCCTCCTCGAACGCAGCCGCGCGACCGAGCTCGCCGGTGCTGCCCACCCCGTCCGCCACGACGGTCCCGCCGTCGCGACGCTCGTCGAGTCGGTCGCCGAGGGCCTCCACGCCTACGGCCAGAATCCGAACGACGCCGACTGGGACGCGTGGAAGGGCGACGATGGTTACTGGGTGGTGCAGGTGGCCTGGAGTGTCGGACGCACCGACAACCTGGCCCACTGGCGCTACCAGCCCGGTTCGCACGGCGGCAGCGTCGACCCGCTCGACGACCTCGCCGACGAACTCACCCATCCCGAGACCATCGCTCCGCGCCGTCGCCTGACCCCCGTGGCGACCCCCGAGGTCGCCGTCGAGACGACCCCGGACGGGCGCGAAGAGGTCACCATCGACGCGAACTCGATCATCGGTGCGCAGCGCGCCCGCCACGACCGGCGGACCACTGCCGAGGACGACGGCACCGTGCCTTTCGACTTCGGCTTCGACGACGAGCAGTCCGCCGAGCCCGGCGAGACCGCATCCGGCCCGGACACAACCACCGCCGGACCGGCCGTCGACGCCGAGGGCACCGACCCCGACGAGGCGCCGTCCGCCCCGGCGTCGGGTCCCGAACGTCCGCGTCGGAAGAAGACACGCAAACCGGCCGTCCCGGCGTGGGAGGATGTCCTGCTCGGCGTACGCAGCAACGGGAACAGCTGAGTGTCCTCGGCACGCGCTGCCACGGTGTGGTTCGTCGACTCCGACGATCCGGCCGCGATCCTCCGCACCGGTCCGGCCAACGACTCCCAACACGCCCACCAGCTGGCCACCGCCATCTTCGGCGACAGCGTGCTCGTCCCCCTCGTCGACACCGATCTCGCGGCGGCCGCCGCGGCCCGCGACACCCATGTCTACGCCGGCTTCTACGGCCCCCTGGCCGTCGTGTCCTGCTCGCTGTTCGAGACGACCACACCGTCGACGCTGACCCGCGCGCTCGCACGGATGCGCCCCAGCGCGACGACGACCCTGCTCTACACCGAACCCGACGCCTCGCTCGGGGTGTTCGCCCGGTGGGAGTCGGGGACTCTTCGGCGTTCCTTCGCGGCCGACCCGGTGACGATCCACGAGGATCACGGCCTGCCGTTCACGTTCGAGAAACCGTTCTGGGGCGGCGAACACCCGCTGAGCCACGCCGACGGCGTCCCCACCGCGCCGATGTCGCTGCCGTTCCACCCCGGGCACCTCGCCGAGGAGTCGAACCGCGCGTGGCTCGGATTCCGCTACACCCACCCGCTCGCGGAGTCGGACCTCGACCCGGCGCTGATCACCGTCACCTGCTTCGCGCTGCACCCGGCCGAGTACGAACCGACCGCCGCCGACTACGAGAACTACCGCGCGGCAACGGCTTCGCGCACCCAGCAGCGGACGGCGCCGCCGGAGCAGCCCACCCGTAAACGCGGCCGCATCCGCGAATACTTCGGGTTCTGAGGCCTTCGAGACGCTCGCAAGCTCGCTCCTCAGGCAACAGGAGAAGACGCTCGCAAGCTCGCTCCTCAGGCAGCGGGGGGTCGCCCCAGCGCCAGCAAGGCGATCGAGGACGCGACGCCGGCGAGGAAGCCGAGCAGCAGTCCCCACACGACCCAGCGCCACACGGGCCGCGCCCGGAACTCCCACAGGGTCCACCCGAGGCCGCCCGCGACGACCAGAACCGCGGCGATGCCGAGGAAAGGCAGTATCCCCCCGATGAGCTGATAGACCCCGACCAGGACGAACGCGGCGAACAACGCGCACGAAGCACCGACGATGATCCCCAGGACCCATGGCGTGGGCTCGCCGTTCTCCGACTCGACGGTCATTCCCCCATCGTGCCCGACCGTGCGCGCTCGTAGAACGCAACGGCCGCCGCGGTCGCCACGTTCAGCGAGTCGGTGCCCCGGCTCATCGGGATGCGGGCCTTCACATCGGTCGCCGCCATCGCCGAAGCCGTCAGGCCGGGACCCTCGGCGCCGACCAGGAAGCCGACCTTCTCGGCGGTGACCGCCTCGGCGAGAGTCACCGCATCGGGGTCGGGAGTCATCGAGACCAATTGGAAGTCCTGATTCCGCAACAGGTCCAGGCCGCGTGGCCAGTCGTCGAACCGCGCGAACGGCACGAGCAGCGCGTGGCCCATCGACACCCGCACGCAGCGGCGATACAGCGGATCGGCACAACCCTGCCCGAACAGCACCGCGTCGACGCCCAGTCCGGCGGCGTTGCGGAAGATCGAGCCGATGTTCTCGTGGTCGTTCACACCTTCGAGGATCGCGACCGTTCGGGCGTCGTCGAGGATGTCGGGCACCGTGAGCACCGACGGTCGACGGGACACCGCGAGCACGCCGCGGTTGAGGTGGAAACCGACGACCTCGGCCATGACCTCGGCGGTGGCACGGTAGAAGGGCACACCGGCCAGCGACGGGTCCCGGAGATCGGCGTCGAGTTCGTCGAGTCTCTTGGCCACCCCGAGGAAGGCGTGGGTCTCGAACCGCGACGCGATCATCCGCTGGGCGACGAGCACGCCTTCGGCGATGACGAGACCGCGGCCCGGGCGTCCACCGGGCAGGACCGGCAGGTCGGGGCGGCGGTCGACGGAGTTGAGATCGCGGAAGTCGTCGACGCGGGGGTCCTCCGGGTCGTCGATGTCGATCACGTTCACTGCGAGCCCGGGCACCGCAACAGTCTGCCACCCGGACGAACCCGACAGCGCCCGGGTATGAAACTGTGGAAGGCGTGACCAGCGCTTCGACTCCGATGTCACGTCTGTCCCTGAAACGCGCCACCGACGCCGACTGGGCCGACATCATCACCACTGACGCCCGCGCGTTCGCCATGCGCAACCCGTTGCCCGACGACGAGGTCGCCGATCTGCGCGGCAAGGTCGCCGACGACGACGTCGTGCTGGTGCGCGACACCGGCCTGGACACCCAGCCCCTCGTCGGGGTCGCGATGTTCTACCGGATGTCGATGTCGCTGCCCGGCGGTGGTGTGTCCGACGCGGCCGGCCTGTCGTGGGTCTCGGTGGCGTCGACCCACCGGCGCCGCGGCATCCTTCGTCGCATGCTCACCGAACTCGTCGAGCAGTGGGAGTCGGAGAAGTACACCTTCGCGATTCTCACCGCGAGTGAGGGCACCATCTACGAGCGGTTCGGCTTCGGCCCGGCGTGTTTCGCGAACTCGGTGTCGCTGACCCCGGGAGCGGCGATACGGGCCGCCCAGCCCGACGACGCCACCGTCCGCTACGCCGACGCCGACGCGGTGGCCGCGGCGATCCCCGATCTCCACGCACGCTGGACCCTCACGACGCCGGGCGCCCTCACCCGCACACCCGCATGGTGGAATCCCATCCTGGCCGACCGCGCGTCGGAGCGGCCGCTGTCGGCGAGCGGATTGCACTATCTGCTTCACGCCGACGGCTACGCGAGCTACCGCATCTTCAAGGACGAGACCGGCGCGGTGCGCGGCGAGGTCAACGAGGTGTTCGCGGTGACCGACGACGCGCACACCGACCTGTGGCGTGTGCTGATCAACCTCGACCTCATCCCGTCGATCACCGCGTCGATCCCGGTCGACGACCCGCTGCCGCAGAAGCTCGTCAATCCACGGTCGGTGTCGGTGACCGGCACCGCCGACACGATGTGGCTGCGAATCCTCGACGTCCCGGCCGCCCTGGGCGGCCGCCACTACGCGGCCGACCTGGATGCCGTGATCGAGGTGACCGACGAATTCCGCGGGCACGGAGGCGTTTTCGACATCTCGGTACGCGAGGGCGGAGCGATCGTCGCGCCGGCCAAGACGGGTGCGGTGCCCACGGTCCGGCTGGACATCTCGGTGCTCTCGAGCATCTACCTGGGCGGGATCCGACCGTCGGCCTTCGCGGCCGCGGGACGCCTGCACGTCGACTCCCCGGCGACGCTGCGCGCCCTGGACCACGCGTTCATGACCGACCGCGCACCCTTCTCCGGCACGTTCTTCTGACCCTTCGTGGCTCGTCGCTATCGCTCCTCGCACCTCAGGGAGCAGTGGTGAGTCCTCAGGGGCGGGCCACGGCTCACATCGCGCGTGAGCGCCTACCTTCTGCTCCCTGAGGTGCGAGCGAAGCGAGCCTCGAAGGGCGGCCTCACAACACGCCTCACCAGACCCTTCGTGGCTCGTCGCTATCGCTCCTCGCACCTCAGGGAGCAGTGGGTGCGGGGACGGCTCACATCACGCGTGACCGCGGGACGTCGGTGTCGGCCTGCCCGAGGATCTTCTCGAAGATGTGCACAGCCCCGCGCAGGATCTCCCGCTCGTCGAGGGACAGCTCCGCCAGCCGGTCGCTCAACCACGCCTTGCGGGCGGCGAGTTCGTCGATCACGACGTCGGCGCCTTCGGACGACAGCGTCACGATGGCCTGACGGCCGTCGGTCGGATGGGGTTCCCGTCTGATCATCCCCAGATCCGACAGCGAGGCGATGACCCTGGTCATCGACGGTGGCCGGACCCGCTCGGCCGCGGCGAGTGCGCCCGGGGTCATCGGTCCCTCGTGATGGAGCGTGTTGAGGGCGGACAGCTGGGTCAGTGACACCAGCTTGTTCTCGCGGCGGCCCCGGAGGCGGCGCGCGAGGCGGATGACCGCGAGCGACAGATCGCCGGACAGGCTTCCGTCACCATCTGGTGAATTCATCCACCCAGGGTAGGCCAGCCGAGCAGGCCGAAGACCTACGCAATGCGAAATTGAGTCGGGTGGACGACAGGAAACCCGACATACCGGAAGTGCACGGCGTCGGCGCGTCAGCCGATGAGGTCCGAGATCGGTCCGCGGGCGAAATAGGCCACGAAGATCGCGGCGACGAACCAGAGCAACGGGTGCACGGTGCGCGCCTTGCCCGCCGCGGTCGCCATCACGACCCAGCTGATGAAGCCGATGCCGATGCCGTTCGCGATCGAGTAGGTGAACGGCATCGTGACCACGGTCAGGAAAGCCGGCAGCGCGTAGTCGAACCGCTTGAAGTCGACGGTCGTGAGCTGGCCGATCATCATGGCGCCGACGACCACCAGCGCGGGGGCGACCGCCTCGAGCGGGATCACCTCGTAAAGCGGTGTCAGGAACATCGCCACCAGGAACAGCACACCGGTCACGACATTCGCGAGGCCGGTGCGCGCACCTTCGGCGATGCCGGAGGCGGACTCGACGAACACGGTGTTCGACGACGCCGACGCGGCACCGCCGGCGATGGCACCGGTTCCCTCGACCACCAGCGCGCGGCCGATCCCGGGCAGGTTCCCCTTCTCGTCGGCCAGTCCGGCCTCCTTGCCGAGGCCGGTCATCGTGCCCATGGCGTCGAAGAAGTTGGACAGCACCAGCGCGAAGACCAGTACCGATGCCGCAAGAACACCGATACGGGTGAACGCGCCGAACAGGTCGACGTCGCCGACGAGGCTGAGATCGGGCAGACCGCCGAGGGCGCTGGGGATGTCGGGCACGCTCAGACCCCAGCCCGACGGGTTCTCGACGCTCGACCCGTAGTCGAAGATCTGCTCCAGCACGATCGAGAGCACGGTCGTGAGGGCGATGCCGATCAGCAGACCACCCGGGACCCGGCGCACCACCAGGACGCCCATGAGCAGCACCCCGACCGCGAAGATCAGGGTGGGGACCGTGGAGATCGAGTTGTCGATGCCCAACTGCACCGGCACGGTGGTGCCGGCGGCGTCGGGGATGCGTTTGACGAAGCCCGCGTCGACGAAGCCGATGAAGGCGATGAACAAGCCGATTCCGGCCGCGATCGCGGCCTTCAGTTCGGCGGGCACCGCGTTGAACACCGCGGTGCGGAATCCGGTCACGGCCAGCAGCACGATGATGATGCCGTCGACGACCACCAGACCCATCGCCTCGGGCCAGGTCACCTGCGGGGCGATCGACACTGCCAGCAGACTGTTGATGCCGAGGCCCGCCGCGATCGCGAACGGATAGTTGGCGACGAGGCCGAACAGGATCGACATCACACCCGCGACGAGTGCGGTGACCGCGGCGACCTGCGCCAGCGGCAGGACGTTGCCCAGGACGTCGGTGTTCTTGTCGCCGCCCGGGATGCCGCCGATGATGATCGGGTTGAGCACCACGATGTAGGCCATCGTGAAGAAGGTGACGAGACCGCCGCGGAACTCACGGTTGATCGTCGATCCCCGTTCGGAGATCTTGAAGAACCGGTCGAGCGGGCCGCTCGCGACCGGACTGTCCGGACCGGGGGAGGTCGCCGGGAAGTCGGGTTGGCTGTGCGAGTGGCTCGAGGTGTCCGCATCACCGGGAGTGTCAGAGGACCTCAGATCGCGAGACTCACTGGGCTCATCGTGTGGCACGTTCCGAAAGCTACCCTGTTGTCCATGTCCGCGACACCTGAGATCCCCGATCTACCGCGCGCGCTGCGCGCCCCGGAGCCGGTGATCGTGGTCGGGATGATCGCGTGGGCCGTGGCGACGCTCGTCGTGGCGATCTCCGATCTCGGCGGCGACCACGCCCTCGAGATCTGTCTCACCGGTCTGGCCGTCGGACTGCTCGGGACGACCATCGTGCTCGTCCAGCGCGCCGGTGTCCGACGCGGAGACCGCGGGGCCCAGGAGGGGCTGGACTAGTTGCGCCCGCGCGGGTGCCGTGAGCCCGCGCATCAGTGAGCCCGCATCCGTGAGCGTTTCGTCTTCTGTTCACCTGACGTTCCATTCGCAGTACAGCGGTCTCGTAATTCCCCGATACCTTGACGAGTTCGAATACCGGAGTTCTCGCAATCGGCGCGAACCAGCACCGCGTATTTCGAAAGGTCACCAATGCGTCGCTACACCCTTCCGGCGGCAACCATCTTCGGCATCACCCTGCTCGCACTCACCGGCTGTCAGGCATCGAGCGACGACTCGAAGTCCGCGTCGGACGCTCCCATCACCATTGCCACGCTTCCCATTTCGGATGATCCGACCCAGGCGAATCCGGTCGACACCATCGTCGAACGGCTCGAGGCGGAGACCGGCCGCACCGTCGAGGTCACCGATGTGCCGGATTACCTCAGCGTCGTCGAGGCCATCCGCGCCGATCACGTCGACATCGGCATCATGTCCGGGTTCCCTTCCGCGCTCGCGGTCAACACCGGCCAGGTGGATGCGCTGCTCGCCTGGAAGGGCGATGGTGAGCCGGTCTCCACCTGCGTGGTGAAATCCGACTCGCCGGTCCGCACCGTCGAGCAGCTCCGGGGCAAGACCGTGGCCTTCGCCGACCCCGCTTCCAGCTCGGGCTATTTCATGCCCGTGTACATGCTCCATCAGGCCGGGTTGGAGCAGGGCAAGGACTACAAATCGATCTTCTCCGGCGGCCACGAGGGCAGCTTCGCCGCACTCGAGCAGGGGCAGGTCGACGCCGCGTGCACGGCGGTCACCCTGACCCGGCTGGGCGCACCGATGTTCCCGTTCGCCGACGGTGAGTGGCGTGCGGTCGGCGAGAGCCCGTCGATGGACGTCACAGGCACGGTGCTCGCGCGCCAGTCCCTCGACGACGAGACCCGCACCCTGCTCCAGGAGGCGCTCCCGAAGGTGTTCGCCGAGGAGAACGCGGAGGCGCTGGGCGCCTACAGCTCCTTCGCCGGACAGGACGTCGTC
The DNA here is from genome assembly GCF_000143885.2 of Gordonia sp. KTR9. NCBI lineage: Bacteria > Bacillati > Actinomycetota > Actinomycetes > Mycobacteriales > Gordoniaceae > Gordonia > Gordonia sp. KTR9. The sequence goes on along the minus strand of NC_018581.1, from coordinate 1,305,824 downwards.
ATCGCGCCCGATTCGAGCGTGTTCGCCCCCTTCGCCGAGATCGCGGCGGTTGCCGGCGTCGAGCTGGGAGATCTCCAGTGAGCACGGCCGCGCTTGCCCCGACGACCGACGGGGTCCGCAAGGGGCTTCCCCTGGTCACCGTCCGCGGTCTCCGTGTGGCGTACGACGACCGGCCTGTGCTGGATGGCGTCGACCTCGACCTGTTGCCAGGCGAGATGGTGGCACTGCTCGGCGCGTCCGGATCGGGCAAATCCACGCTGATGCGGAGTCTGACCGGTTTCGCCCCCATCTCCGGCGGGTCCGTACGGGTCGCCGGGCACGATGTCACCAACCTCGCCCGCGGCGAACTGCGCACCCTCCGTTCCGAGGTCGGACAGGTCTTCCAGCAGTTCAACCTGATCCCGCAGATGAGCGTGCTGACGAACGTGCTCACCGGCACCCTCCACGGGGCCGGCGCGATCAACCTCGTCGGCGGATTCTCCGGCGCGCACCGCAGGCGGGCGTTGGAGTTGCTCGACCGGGTGGGCATCGCCCACAAGGCGAAGGAACCCGCCCGCTCGCTCAGCGGCGGCCAGCAGCAGCGCGTGGCCATCGCGCGGGCTCTCATGCAGCAACCGAAGATCATCCTCGCCGACGAGCCGGTCGCCTCCCTCGACCCGAAGCTGGCCGGCTCCGTTCTCCGCCTCCTGCGGGAGATCGCGACGCAGGACGGAATCCCGGTGCTGGTGAGCCTGCACGTCCTGCCGCTGGCCCTCGCCCACAGCTCGCGGATCGTCGGACTCCGGCACGGCGAGATGCTCGTGTCGGCACGCACCTGCGACCTCGACACCGCCGAGCTCGCGGTGCTCTACGACGAGGAAGGGGACGACGATGACGAGCTCGACTTCTGAACAGCGCACCCGCCGCGCCGCACCCGACCTCGACCCCGCCGAGCGCGCCCGCATGGAACAGGCCTTCTCGGTGCCGCGCACGCGTTTCCTCATCGGCATCCCGGTGGCGGTCCTCATCCTGATCTGGTCCGCCGGCGGCGTCGGGTTCGACTTCATCGCACTCGGCGACGGCGCGGTGAACATGGCCGAGTTCGTATCCCGGCTCTTCCCACCGGATTTCACGAAGATCGACCTCATTCTGGAGCTCCTCCTGGAGACACTGCAGATGGCGATCGTCGGCACCGTGCTCGGCGCGGTGCTCTCCCTGTTCGTCGCGTTCGCCGCCGCGTCCAACATCGCGCCGAAGTGGTTGTATTACCCGGCCCGGTGGACGATGAACATCATCCGCTCGGTGCCGGACCTCATCTTCGCGCTGATGTTCGTCTCGGCCGTCGGGCTGGGACCGTTCGCGGGAATCCTCGCGATGACCCTCGGTTCGATCGGTTCGATCGGCAAGATCTACGCCGAGGCAATGGAATCGGTCAATCCGGGTCCGATCATCGCGATGCAGGCCGTCGGTGCCTCCAAGCGCCAGGTCATCCAGTACGGCGTTGTCCCGCAGGCTGCTCCGATGCTCGTCTCGTACACGCTGCTGCTGTTCGAGGGCAATGTGCGCGGCGCGACCATCCTGGGCCTCGTCGGCGCAGGCGGCATCGGTCTCGAACTCACCACCGCGATGCGGATGTACGACTACGGACACCTCAGCGCCATCATCATCTGCATCATCGTGCTGGTCACCGCAATCGACCAGGGCAGCGCACTCATCCGAAGGAGAATCACATGAGCACCACCATCGACCTCGAACCCAGCGCCCCGGTCAACCTGCGCGACCTCGGCGGCATTCCGATCGACGGCGGAGTCCTGCGCACCGGCCTCGCGATCCGCACCGACGACCTCGCATACGTCACCGACCAGATCGCCGAGCAACTCACCGCCGACGGGCTCACCGCCATCATCGATCTGCGTTCGCCCCGCGAGGTGGCGGCGACCGGACGCGGCCCGCTCGCCAGGTTTCCGGTTGCCTATCACCAGCTGCCGCTCATCGCGAACGTGGCGGATTCGATGGCGGCGAACACCCCGACGCTCGGCCACGAGGCGATGGGACAGATGTACGTGCGCATGGTCGAAGGAGCCGCACCGCACCTGGTCACCGCACTGAACGTCATCGCCCACACGCCGGGAACCACCGCGTTCCACTGCGCCGCCGGCCGTGACCGGACCGGTGTTCTCGCCGCGATGCTCCTCCTCACGCTCGGAGCGAGCGACGACGACATCGCCGCGGACTACGCCCGCACCGGCGACAACATGGTCGCGATCCTCGCCCGCATCAACCCGGTCATGGGTGCGATGTGGAAGGCGCTCGGCGTCGACCATGAGGCGCAAGACATCGCGGCACTGCTCGACGGCTCCATGGAGGGTGTCGATCCGCCTTCTGCTCGCGGTGCTTCGCGAACGCCACGGAGACGCGCTCCACCCGCTGCGCGCCGCGGGGTTGAGCAACGACACGATCGGGCGACTGCGGCAACGGGCACTGGGCGAATGATGTCGGCCATCACCCACGACACCGGTACCGCGGTGCGCCGCGGTCCCGGTCGTCCTCGCGACGATGCCCTCGACGAGCAGATCATCGTGGCGACCCTCGCCCTGATCGACGCGGAACAGGACGTGACCGTGTCCAGGATCGTCTCCCGCAGCGGGATCAGCCGGGCGGCCCTCTACCGACGATGGCCGTCGCTGACCACCCTCATCGCCGCCGCGCTCGACGTCGGACGCACTGTGCCGCCGGACATCTCCGCCGACGTCGACGACCTGCGCGAGGCCGTGCTCACCGTCATGATGGGCGATCCGGGCGCCGAGCACTCCGAGTACTCCGAAGCGCGACTCCGGCAGCGGATCCGCCTCGTGATGGCGGATCGCGCATTGCAGAAGGCCTATTGGACATCGCATGTCGCACGTCGCCGCGTCCCTGTGGAGGCCGCCCTCCGCACCGGGATCGAACGGGGTCTCCTACGCACCGATCTGGACATCGGAGCCTGCTTCGACGCCATCGCCGGTGCCGCGTACTACCAGATCGTGGTTCGCGGAGACCACCTGGAAGACCCGGCGACACAGGCCCGATTGCGTGCTGTGTTCGATGTGGTGTGGCGAGGGATGACGACCTGGCCGCAGCCGGTGGACTAGTCGCTCGATTCGGTTGACGACGCGGCGAATTCGTCGACGCCGGGTTCGGAGTCGAGTACCTGGCGATTCCGGACCATCATCCAGGCGAAGTACAGCGCCCCCGCGGCTATCAGTCCGAGGACGATCAGCGTCGGCACGGTCGCGTCGTCGGGAGTGACGAGGACGAACAGTGCGAACACCACCCAGATGAGGGCGGCGATCGCGATGGGGAACTCGAAACGGCCGAGGCTGAAACCACCGGCCTTGCGCTCCAAGCGCTTTCGGACCACGAGATACAGGACGACGATCCCACCGTAGATGAGGGCCGGCAGGATCGTCGAGGCGATGATCAGTTCGATGAGTGCCGAACCCGGGAGTGCGAGCATCAACACCACGCCGACGCCGAGGATGAGCAACGTCGCCGGGACCGGCGTCTGCGTTCGCGGATTGACCCGGCGCATCAGCCGATGCGCCGGGAAACGCCCGTCCCTGGCCATCGCGAACACCTGTCGGGCGCAGGCGGCCATCACGACCATGCCGGCACCGAACATCGCGAACACGATGCACACCAGCAGGATTCGTTCGGCAACCGATCCCAGCTGGTCGCGGATGATCGCCGCGACCGGTGAGCCGTCGCGGCTGACTGCGGCGACGTCCTCGATCGCGAGGGTCAGGACGATGAGGAAGGCCAGTCCGACGACCGCGGCGGCCACCACCGAACCGACGATCGCGCGCGGAACGCTCCGGAACGGATCCTTGGCCTCCTCGGCGAGGTTCGCCGCCGAGTCGAAGCCCACCAGGGTCGTCAGGCCCATGACCATCGCGGCCATCACTCCCCCGCCGATGGCCCAGTAGTCCGGCGCACCCGCGGCGATCCCCGCCGAACCCAGGTTGCCGAGATGGCCGCTGCCGGTGACCACCATCACCACCGCGAGCGCGACGACCAGGATCGCGACGATCGCCAGCTCGACGGCGACGGCTCCCGAGGTGAACAGACCGAGCAGCCGGGTCGACGCGATGACCAGGACAGCCTGGACGACGAGTACTGCAACGGTGATGACCCGTGCGACCGATTCGTCCTCGGCCATCCCCAGCAGCGGCATCAGCGCCTGGCTGGCGAGCGCATTGTCCATCGCGACGACGGCGATCGCGAGATACCAGAAGCTCAGCCATCCGAAGAGCCACCCGACCCTGGGGTTCGCCAGCCTCGACGCCCACTGGTACGACGACCCGCTCAGCGCGATGCGGGCGGCGAACTGGGCGACGACCAGCGCGATCAGCGTCTGTCCGACCGCGGCGATGATCCACAGCCAGATGCCCACCGGGCCGGCGGTGGCGAGCACTTCGCCGTAGGTGGCGAAGACGCCCACCGCGACCGAGATGAACGCGAAGGAGATCGCGAACACGGCGAATCCGCCGAGTGTCCGTCGTAGTTCGGGCCGATAACCACCCGTCCCCAACTCGTCGTCGGCGCTGGATGGGGCGATCAGGTCGTCGGCCATGTCGGCCCTTTCGTCGGAGCGATTACAACAGGAGGTCGTCCAATCGCTGCGCGAGAATCCCCACCGCGTAACCGAGACGTTCGAATGCCTTGTTGCTGGTCTGGCCGTGGTAGTAGCGATAGTAGATCTGCTGTGGCGATGACCGCCGCGCGGAACAGACCGAAGATCTCATACCACCGCCAGCGCTCCGGAGTCATGTCGAAACCCATGCGCTCGCAGTATTTTTCGACGAACTCGGCGCGGCTGATCATGCCCGGCAGATGTGTCGGGACCCGGCGCATGAGTTGCATGGCGTCCGGGTCGTCGGCCTGGATCCAATAGGCCATCGATCCCGCGACGTCCATCAGCGGGTCACCGAGGGTGGCCATCTCCCAGTCCAGGATGCCGATCACGCGGGTGGGGTCGTCCTTGTCGAGGACGACGTTGTCGAGCTTGAAGTCGTTGTGGATGACGCACGTCGCGACGTCGTCGGGCTGGTTCTCCGACAACCACACCATCGTCTGCTCGAAATCGGGTACATCCTCGGTGTGCGCGTTGCGGAATCGTGTGGTCCACCCGTCGACCTGGCGGCGGACATATCCCGGGCCCTTGCCGAGATCGGCCAGGCCCGTGGTGCTCGGGTCGACCGAATGCACCTTCACCAGGGTGTCGATGAAGTTGGAACACAACGCGCGCGCCTGTTCGGCGTCCAGCGGGACTTCCGCGGGCCATTCGGTCCGCGGGATGACGCCGTCGATGCGGCCCATCACGTAGAAGTCCGCGCCGAGGATCGAGTCGTCGTCGCAGAACGCGATCATCGGCGCGATGTAGCGGATGGCGGTCGCGAGTTCGGACTGGATCCGGTACTCACGTGCCATGTCGTGCGCGCCGCGCGCCTTGGTTCCGCGGGGCGCCCGGCGCAGGATCAGATCCCTGGCGGGATAGCGCAGCAGGTACGTGAGATTCGATGCGCCACCGCCGAACTGGCGTACCTGCGGTACCGCGTCGAGACCGGCCGGGTCCGAGGCGTTCGCCTCGAGCCACTTCGCCACCACCTCGACGTCGAATGCATCCTCGGTGCGGACCTCGCCGGCACCGGCGACCTCGTCAGTCATTCTCGTTCCCCGATCAGCGGTACTTGCCGAACTCGATGCGCGCAACGACGTTGCGGTGCACCTCATCCGGTCCGTCGGCCAGTCGCAGCGAGCGCGCGCCCACCCAGGCCTGCGCCAGCGGGAAGTCGTCGGTCAGTCCGGCACCGCCGTGCAACTGGATCGCGAGGTCGATCACGTCGAGCGCCATGTTGGGCACCTCGACCTTGATCTCGCTGACCGCCGACACCGCCTCTCGGGACAGGCCCTGATCGAGCAGCCACGCCGCGTGGTGGACGAGCAGCCGCGACCGGTTGATCGCGATGCGGGCGTCGGCGACACGTTCGCTGTTGCCGCCGAGACGGGCGAGCTGTTTGCCGAAGGCCTCGCGCGAGAGTGCGCGACGCACACCGAGTTCCAGCGACTTCTCGGCCAGTCCGATCGCCCGCATGCAGTGATGCACGCGGCCCGGGCCGAGGCGGCCCTGCGCGATCTCGAACGCCCGGCCGGGTCCGAGGAGGATGTTGGACGCCGGGACGCGGACGTTGTCGAAGCTGACCTCACCGTGGCCGAACGGCTCGTCGTAGTAGCCCATGGTGGTCAGCATCCGGTCGATGGTGACCCCGGGGGTGTCGATCGGGATGAGCACCATCGTGTGGCGGGACTTCCGGTCGGCCTCGGCATCGGTGACGCCCATGAAGATGAGGACCTTGCAGTCGGGATGGCCGACGCCGGTGGAGAACCACTTGGTTCCGTTGATGACGACGTCGTCGCCGTCGAGGACGGCGGTCGCGGCCATGTTGGTGGCGTCCGACGACGCGACGGCCGGTTCGGTCATGCAGAAGGCACTGCGGATCTCGGCGGTCAGCAACGGCTCGAGCCACTGCTTGCGCTGTTCCTCGGTGCCGTAGCGGAGCAGCACCTCCATGTTCCCGGTGTCGGGTGCGCTGCAGTTGAAGATGACCGGCGCGAGCCCCGACGAACCCATCGCCTCCGCGACCGGGGCGTAGTCGATGTTGGTGAGTCCGGCCCCGCCGTCGGTGCCGAAATCCGCGGCATAACGACCGGCGTGCTCGGCGGGCAGGAAGAGGTTCCACAATCCCTGCGACCGGGCCTTCTTCTGGAGCTCGGCGATGATCGGCGACGGCGTCCACGGGTCGCCGTCCCCGTCGCGGCGAGCCTTGATGTCCCGATGGATCTCGGGCTCGACCGGCTCGATCTCGGTGGTCACGAAGTTGCGCACGCGTTCGGTGAGTTCGGCCGACCGCGCTGACGGGGAGAAATCCATACCCGACCGTATCGCGGGGCGCCGACCGGTTGGCATCGTTCGGGGCAATCCGGCGTGCCCTTCCACCTGGGCTGCCGGTGTACCTCATTTCCAGTACACGGTGCTCCGCTCCGGACCCGCCGTCGTGCTGACCAGCTTCGCGAAGCAGTTGTCGGGACCGAATCCCTGCGCGCGACACCAGTTGTTGGCCTCCACCGGCCCCGGGAAGGTCGCCGCGGCCACCGTCACCCACCAGCCCCGGTACGAGAACACCGGCCACTCGTCACTCCAGAGGAGCCGAACGTCGTTGAACCGCAGCCGGAGTGCCAGGAATTCGTCGAGGATCGCCGGATCGGTCCAGGTGCGTCCCTCGGCCACGAGACCCGGTCGTTTGGAACTCAGCTGCGCGACCCACCGGTTGTTCAGGTTCGCCAGGATGAAGGCGCGATCGGCATCGGCCTGCAGACGCAGGGCGCCGACACTGCTCGCGGTCACGTCGGCGCCGGCCGGGAACGAGGGGCCGGTGGCGGTCGACGACGCCGAGGTCCCCGACCGGGGTGCCGTGAGCTTCGGCGGGGCACCGGGGGCCGGGCCCTTGTCGCAGTCGACGAGGTACCGGCCGGAGTCGCCGGTCGTGTCCGCGCCCTGCGTATCGAGCGTGTCCGGCAGCCGGAAGAAGCTCCCCGGCGGGTAGGTCAGTTCCATCGTCAGCGCCTCGCCCGCTCCGTCGAGCGATGGCACCGCAACCGGTGCGCGCCGGAAGTCGAAATTGCCGGACGCGACGATGCCGGTGCCGTCGGTGATGGTGATCCGGGTCTGCGGTCCGTACAGCACGTCGCCGCCCGGGCACTTCGCGGTGACCTTCATGGTCACGCCCAGCCCGCCCGCCGACGTCCGGAACGACTGCGGCGTGAAGACCGGGGGCAACCCGCACGGCGTGACGTACTCGGCTTCGTCGCCACCGGCGTCGTCGTCGCCGCGGGTCGTTCCGGGGACGATGGCCGACGGCCCGGTGGGTGCGAACCCGGTGATCGTGGTCGCGGTCATGGTGATCAGCCGATCGCCGACGGCGAACGTCAGCACCGGACGCGGCTCTGTACTGCCCGCCACCGGAACGTTGCCGATCGCGTCCGCCGACAACGACCACACCGGAGCGCCACCCACGAGATCGAGGGCCGTCACTCCACCATCGAGCGCGGGTGCCACGAGCCGTTCGCCGTCGGTGACGGCGTGGCCCGAGTACGTCGAGGTCGAACCACTCGACGACGTCCACAGTTGCTCTCCCGACGTCGGATCGAGAGCGACGTAATCGCCGGACGCCCTGTTGAACACGACCACCTCACGGTCGTCGGCCAGCACGATCCGAGACCCGAACCGGTCGATGTCCGTCAGGGCCGTCGACCACGTACTGGTGCCGTCCTCGCGGTTCACGTACAGCCCGTCCAGCAGGAATCGACCGCGCTGCCCGGGGGTGGCGACCGACGGCACGATCGCCGATTCTCCTGGCAGGTCCGAGACGGCGCCGTCTCGGCCCACCACCCTCACCCGCTGGTCGGACATCGCCATACCGGACACCGTGGCCGTCTCGAGCGCCAATGATCCATCGCCGAACCGACCGATCTCGCCTTTCCCGGCGCCGGCGATGATCTGGTGTCCGTCATCGGCGGACACGACGAGTGTCCGGAGACCGGCTGACGCCACGACCTCGTCGGTGGCGGTGAACTGCGACGAGTCACCGCTCCCCAACGCAGGTTCGGGTAGCGCGGTCAACCTACGCGCCCATTCCGTTCCCGACTCAGTGATCTTGTGGAAGACCACCGAATCGTCTGCCGCGTACTGAGTCATGAACGCGGCCTCACCGTTGAACGCAATCTCCGTGGACTGCGACGGTGCATCCACGCTGGCGAGCACTGCGCCGTTCCGAGTGTCGAGAAAGTGGACCTCTCCGTCTCCGACACAGGCGATCCGGTGGTCGACGATGGTGTCGGCACATCCGCTGACGACTTCGTCGAACTTCCAATTCGCGCCGGTACGGGTGTTGACGCCCACTACACGATGCGCGCTTCCGACGCTCGTGAACTTATCGCCGACGATGGTGACGAGGGTTTCACCGTCGGTGACACCGCCCGGCGCGCCATACCGTCCTTCGGACCCTTGCGGTGACAGAAAGCTCGTGCCGCCCAGCGAACCCGCATCGATGCTCCAGGCGGGACTCGGCTCGCTGGGGAACGAGCCCGTGAGCTGACCGGCCACGAGGTCCGGCGCGGCATCGGACCCGCCACCCCGCGACGACTTCCACCACACGACGCCCCCCACCACCAACGCGAGCACACAGACCAGCGCGATGCCCGTGATGAGGTATGCAACGCGGTTGGACCGTCGGGGGTGCGGCGGGTACCCGGGGTGGGGATATAGAGCTTGGAGATATCCGGGCGGCGGGTAACCCGGGGGCGGGAAGTTCGGGGGCGGGTAACCCGGCGGCGGGTAACCGGCCTGGGGGATATGCCGGCTGCGGTCCGGGATACCCGGTTGGACCCGGCGCCTTGTCCAGCGGCACGCCGGGGACCACCGTCGGGCGAGCGGGCTGGATCGACGTCGGCGGTTCGTCCCCGTGGGGCGATCCGGACGTGTTCGCATCATCGTCGGGAGGCCCCGGATTCGACATCCGTCCAGTGAATCCCAGTCCCCGCCCCGTGACTGTCCCCCGCCCGGAGGAATCTGGTCTGTCAGGACCGCGCCCGGTGACGAGCGACGCGGGGCACATTCACCACTGTTCGACCGATTATCCGAAACGGATGTGACTGGAGTTCACCTCTGTCAACGGTTTACGCACAGTCGACGATATTCGACGCACAGTCGACGAAATCGCCTGCACAGTCGAAGATTTCGCGATCCCCGACTTGTGGAAACTCCTCGAAATCGAACGGATGTTCCTGTACCTTGGAGTCATGCCAGAGCTCACCACCCTCCTCGATCAGCTCATCGAGACCGCACCGCCCGCCGACGACCTCACGGGCACAGCAACATTCGACGCGTTGAACGTGCTCCGGTTGATACGCAACATCGTCGATCACCAGATCGTCACCCACACAGCACAACTCGACGAGCTCGGCGTCGCACACAAGGCAGGTGGCACCACCCGGCAGCTCTTGATCGAGATGGGACACGCACCCGCAGTGGCCTCACGGATCACGCGCAGTGTCGACGGCCTACCCAACCTGCCCGCGCTAGGACGTCACGCCGCCGACGGACGCCTGTCATCCGAAGTCGTCTGACGCCATCGTCCGCGGAATGTCGCACATCGACAAACGCTGTCCCGACTGACTTTCCAACACCGATAAGAGTTCGTACGCGATCGAACTCATCGGCCAAGCACTCTCCGGCGCGACACCAGCACAAGTACTCGAACACGCCCGCACCATCGCCAGCATCCTCGCCGACGCCACCGACGACGGCCGCGTCGACATCCGCGCCGACCTGACCTAGACGGTCGGCGAGAAGTTCCTGGCGATGATCGACGAACGCTCCTGCCCACGACCCGAACCCGACGGCGCAGACGACCGACGCACCGCCGAGCAACGCCGCGCAGATGCCTTCGAGTTGATCCTCGATCAGGCTGCTCTCGGTGCGAGCATCGACAGCATCGGCTCCCCGCGTACCCAACTCATGCTCACCATCCCCGCCGCCGGCGCCGACCCCGCCACCCTGCCCTGGACGATCTCGGTCAGCGATCCGTCGCACGCGAGCTGCTTGGCGGTGGCGAGGGTGTTCCACTACAGATGGGACACACCCGGCGGTTGTTTCCCGCCCACCCGCGCAAAGCCGTGATCATCCGCGACCAATGCTGCGTCAAATGCGGTGCGCCGCAGTCGCATACACAGGTCCACCACATCGAGCACTGGGCCGACGGCGGTCCCACCGACCTCGACAACGGGTGCCTGCTCTGTCAACGCTGCCACACCCAAGTCCACCACCACGGCTGGGACATCGTCATCGGCTACGACCGACACCCCTGGCTCATCCCACCCACATCGATCGACCCACGGCGCCGTCCGTTGCCGGCTTACAACCGACGCACCATGCGACTCGACGCAGCCGCCTGACACCCGCCGATCACACTTTCGCGTAGCACCTTCCGCACCCGAACACCTCGGGACCGCAACCGTCCTTTGACAACTCCAGAGCGAACCGAGGTTGGCGTTCAGGCCAGAAGGCGATGACGACGATCTCGGGGCCGAACAAGCAAGGGGCAGTTTGAGTCGCATGTCGGATCGAACTGCCCCTTGCTGAAGATGGGGCCATGACCTATTGCAGATCCTCGGCGGGACCGCCGTAACCGCGCCGCGCTTCGTACCGGAGAAGTATCCACGTGGACAGCGCAACCCAGATCGCGCCGAACAACCATCCCGAGATCACGTCCGTGGTCCAGTGCACGGCCAGTTGTATTCGGGTGAGGCCCACGAGGATCGACAGCACGGGCGCGATCGCCAGGATCCAACGATGTGACCGCACCCAGGTGGAGCAGCGGTACGCCGCGACGGCGAACAGGCCGAACACGACCATCGTCATCATCGCGTGCCCCGACGGATAGGAGAAGGTGTCGATGTTGAGCAGGCGGTCTTCGACGGGCGGCCGGTCCCGCGCGAACGAGTATTTCAGTGCCTGCATGACCGCATAGCCACAAAGCACTCCGGCACCCACGAAGACGGCGTCGGCCCGGTGATGGGTCACCGCGAGCGCGATGACGACCACACAGGTCAGCGCCGTCATCGTCACGGTGTTGCCGAGCAGCGTCAGCACCTCGGCGATCGAGATCCACGGCTCCGAGCGGTTCTGGACGACCCAGTTCAGGATGTTCTCGTCGATCGTCGCCGGAGAGATCAACATCCCGTCACCCTAACGGCGTCACCCAAGTCGCCTTCAAGTGCGTCACAAGCGGCACGGCCGACTGTGGTCATCGAATCAGCCCGACCCCCGTACCGATGAGGACACCGACGATGACCACCCACCCCGCCCGCTCCACACACCCGATCCAGCTCATGCTCCCCGGGCAGGCCGCCGCGCCCGAAGGCCCGATCGACCCGTTCATGATGTACGTGCTCCACCACGGCTTCCGGCGCGACCTCGCCGACTTCGCCGCCACCGTCCCGGTCACGCCCATCGACGACGCGGGGACGTGGCGCGCGCTCGCGCGGCGATGGACGATGTTCGGACACGCGCTGCATCACCATCACGTCGGCGAGGACTTCGAGTTGTGGCCACTGCTGCTCGAGCGCTGCGACACCACCGAGCAAGCCGTACTCGCGGCCATGGAGTCCGAGCACGACGAGATCGATCCGCTGCTCGAGGAGTGCTCGGAAGGTTTCGCGCGGATGACCGGGCACGCCGACGACGCGACCCGCGCGGCACTCGCGGACGCGCTGCGGCGGGCCGAGGCTGTTCTCGGCAGGCACCTCGCCCACGAGGAGACGGACGCGATCGCGATCGTGCAGCGCCGGATGACGCCGTACGACTGGAACGCCTTCGAGGAGAAGATGGCCAAGCGGGCGGGTCTGGCGGAGACCCTGCGGACGAGCCCGCTGATGGCAAAGGGATTGGCGGGGCCCGATCGGGACGCGGTGTACGCCCGCATCCCCGCCGTCCTGCGGCTGATGATCGCACTCGGCGGACCGAAGTTCCGTCGGCTCGACAACCGGGCGTTCTCCTACAACCCGCGCTGATCACCGACGTCCGCGGAGCTCACCGCGCCAGCGACCGTCCGATGACCAGTCGCTGGATCTGGTTGGTGCCCTCGAAGATCTGGGTGATCTTGGCCTCGCGCATGTAGCGCTCGACCGGGAAGTCGCGGGTGTAACCGTATCCGCCGAACACCTGGACCGCGTCGGTCGTGACCTTCATCGCGGCGTCGGTGGCGACGAGCTTGGCGGTCGCGGCAGCACGCGTGTAGTCGATTCCGGCGTCGCGACGGCGAGCCGCGTCGAGGTATGTCGCGCGGGCCGAGTCGACCGCGGCGGCCATGTCGGCCAGCACGAACGACAGACCCTGATGATCGATGATCTTGCGGCCGAACGCGGCTCGTTCCTGCGCGTAGTCGACGGCGGCGTCGAGCGCGGCCTGCGCCAGACCGGTGGCCACCGCCGCGATGCCCAGGCGCCCCGAATCCAAAGCGGAGAAGGCGATCTGAAGTCCCTGCCCCTCCGACCCGAGCCGGCGCCCCTCCTCGACGAACGCACCGTCGTACGAGGCGCCGGTCGTCGGGACCGCGTGCAGGCCCATCTTGTCCTCGGGCTTGCCGAAGGTGAGCCCGTCGGTGTCGCGGGCGACGAAGAAGCAGGACACGCCCTTGGAGCCCTCACCCGTGCGGGCGAAGACGTTGTACACATCGGCGATGCCGCCGTGGGTGATCCACGCCTTGGAACCGGTCACCGTGTAGCCGCCGTCGGTGGGCGCGGCGCGACATGCGAGAGCTGCGGCGTCGGACCCGGCCTGGGGTTCGCTGAGACTGTAGGCGCCGATCAACCTGCCGTTCAGCAGGTCCGGCAACCATTGCTGTTTCTGCTCGTCGGTACCGAAGTTGAACAGCGGATGGCAGGCCAGGCCGTGGACACTCACTGCCACGGCGACCGCGGCCCAGCGCGCACCCAATTCCTCCAGCACCTGGAGGTAGACCTCGTACGGCTGGCCGCCGCCGTCCCACTCCGTCGGGTACGGCAGACCGAGCAGTCCCGCCTCACCGAGTTCGGCGAACAGCCCGTCGGGATACCGGCGGTCCTTCTCGTACTGGTCGACGATGGGCGCCATGCGCTTGTCCGCGACGTCGCGGACCAGCGCGATGAGGTCGCGCGCCTCGTCGTTGGGTAGCAGGCGATCGACCGGCATCACAGACCTCCAGGGAACGGCAATTGATAGCCAAACTAGTACTCAAGTCTTAACCACAGTACTATTTCGGCATCGGGGCGTACAGCCGACCGCCACACGTTGCGCAGAAGGAGCGAGCATGCCGACTCAGGGTTTCGCGACCCGGCGCCGGGCCGCGTTGTTCGACGCACTGCTTGAACTGATCCTGCGCGAGGGGTTCGCACACCTGTCGATCGGCTCCATCGCGGCCGAACTGCGATGCTCGAAGTCGACGCTCTACACGCTGGCGGCCAGCAAGGAGCAGCTGGTCACCGCCACCGTGACGCACTTCTTCCGCACCGCGACCGAACAGGTGGAGTCGCGCGTCGCGGCGTCGTCGAGTCCGCGCGACCGGGTCATCGTCTATCTGGTCGCGGTCGGTGAGGCACTCGCACCGGCGTCCGAGGCGTTCATGCGCGACCTCGACGCCTTCGGTCCCGCCCGCTCGCTGTACGAACGCAACACCGCGGCAGCGTCGTCGCGCGTCCAGGCGCTCATCGCTGACGGGGTGGCGGCGGGCGAGTTCCGCAACGTCGACGCCGCGTTCGCCGCCGACCTGGCGTCGTCGATGATGAGCCGGATCCAACGGCGCGAGGTGTGGGCGGCCACCGGCCTCGACGACGCGGCCGCCTATCGGCAGCTCGCGTCCATCCTCACCGCCGGGATCGACGCCGGCGACGCTCGAGGTGCGTGACACCCGCGGCGTCGACCCACCAGTCGACCCGAACCTCACGATCGATGTCATTGCCGCGCAGCGTGATCCACAGTTCGTCGTGTAACCGGGCCTCGCCGCGCGGGACCTCGGCGCCACGGACGGCTCCGAAACGCACCACATCGGGGTGCGCCCAGCCGACCGCCTCACCCGGTGCGGACACCGCCGTCGAGTACTCCTCGCTCGCGAGCGGCAGATCCAGCAGCGTGCCCAGGAGGTCGGCGTCTGCGATGGTCACCGTCGGGCCGGCGAGCACGCACTCGTCGTCGGCGAGCGCCTGGAGGAACCAGGGCCGGTCGACCACGACCGCGCGATCGTGCGCCCGACCGGACAGTGTCCGCACCCGCTCCGGTACCTCCACATCGTGCGGGTCGACGGCTCCGCGCCGGCACGCGGCGACGACGGCGGCATGAATCGACACCGCCGCACCCGGACTGATCGCCCGTTCCCGATCGCCGAGCCGGGTCAGCAGCAGCGTCGCGTCGTCGGCGGAGTCGGGTTCCAGTCGGGCGAGGGCGCCGCCGAGTTCGTCGGCGTGCGGGTGGTCGAGTGGGTCGATGACGCCTTCGAGGACGTCATCCGACGGTGATCGGTACTCCCCCAGCAGCAGACCGTCGACCTCGGCATGGCGTCGTAGCCACCAGGCGGTGTAGCCCGCGCGGTCGGCGAGCAGCGGCCGGATCCGATCGTCGGTGGCCAGCATGGTCAGCGCCGCCGGCCAACGCCGGTCGTCGACCAGATCGAGATCCCGCACCGCGCTGAGCTTCTCCGGAGCATCGGCGAGGGTCTCCCACCAGTCCTCCTCGTCGGGCAGGTCATGGTCGGGCGCGACGGGAAGGTCGTCGTCGACGACGACGAAACCCCACCCGACGCCGATCCGACGCAAGTGCTCGGCACCGCACTCGGCGACCACCTCTGCGTCGACGACGCCGAACGGGTGATC
This sequence comes from Gordonia sp. KTR9, assembly GCF_000143885.2. NCBI lineage: Bacteria > Bacillati > Actinomycetota > Actinomycetes > Mycobacteriales > Gordoniaceae > Gordonia > Gordonia sp. KTR9. The sequence continues at coordinate 1,290,344 of NC_018581.1, read as the reverse complement.
GTCGACCAGGACCTCGAGCAGCGGACTGCCGGGCAGCAGGAGTTCATCGGCCGGACGCAGCTCGCCGTCGGCGTCGAGCAGGGCGAGCGCCGACAGCCACGACGGCACCGGCGCCTCCGGGTCGGCCGCCAACACCGCGCAGACCTCGGCGGCCAGCCCGTCGTCGGCCGCCTCGAAGTCGACGTCCTCGACAAGACTGCGCAGCGCCGGATCCCCGACCGCCTCGGCCACCGTCAGATCCGCGACGCCGAGTCGCGTCAGCAACTCGTGGCGGGCCTCGGGATGCACGGTGGGAATCCACCGCATGGGCGTCGAGATCCGGTCACTGACGAACAGGCCGCGCACCCCGATCGCGGTCCTGCCGTCCGACCTCGGGATGGGCAGGGCCCCGAGTTCCTCGACCTCGCGCCCGGTCGACACCAAGGGGGCCAGGGCGTCGTACAGGTCGTGCCACCACGAGGGTTCGCGGTCGACGCCGACGAGCCGTTCGGCCAGTTCCGCCAGCCCGAGTTCCGATACGCCCAACCGACCGAGCGCCGGGAGATGCTGTGCCAGTGAGAGATCCGGGTGGACCAGGTCGCCGAAGAGTTCACCGAGTATCTCCGCGAGCCGATCGGTCAGGCCCACGAGCATCACCGCACGCGGTGGCATCAGGTCCGCACCCGCGGCCGCCGGAAGCCATGCGGCGTCGCGGAGTTCGCGCCGCACCGCCTCGATCAGACGCGCATCGTCGGGATTGCGCGCCAGATGCAGCTCCGGGACCAGGCGCACCCTGCGCGACGGTTCGACGAGCCGGATCAGATCGACGTAACCCGCTGCCGCATCGCCGATCTCGGCGCGCGGGTGGAGATGGCGCCGGTCCGGGGTGAGCGCGAGGTCGGTGATGCACCGGCACGGCAGGCTGAGTTCGATGTCGGTCGGAGTCGGCGCGCGCAGGACATCTCCGGCCGGCCCCGGCTCACCGTCGGCGTCGACGAGCCAGCGCGTACCGCCACGAGCGACCTCGAGCCAACGACGTGTCGACGGCAGGTCGGTCGAGGCGGGTCCGACGACCGACACCGTGGTCAGCACCGACTGCGCGGCATCGTCGTCGACGTCCGGGCCCGCCGACCGCTCGGCCGACACCTCGACCTCTCCGACGGTGATCCGTTGCAGCGCAGTCAGTTCGACGACGAGGTCCGGCGCCTGGGCCAGCATCGCCTCGAGGAGCGGACCGGGGTCCTCGCGGAGGTGAAGCACCACCTCGGTGTCGAAGCCCGGTGCCGGTTCCCGGTCCGTCGGCCACACCAACCGGAGCACCGGCACGTCTGATGCGGCACCGAGGGTGATGCCTGCGGCTCGCGCGGCCTCCAGCGTGGCGGACCGATCGAAGACCACCGACCCACTGCGCGAACGTATCTCGACACGATCGGCGACCGTCGCGGTCGCGGTGAACCCGACGCCGAACCTCCCGATCTGCCGATCACCCGGATCACCCGACGTCTTCGCCGACACCCGCAGCGCGGCGAGTGAACGCACCCCCGCATCGGTCAGCGGGGCGCCGGTGTTCGCGACGTGCAGTTCCGCACCGTCCACCCACACCGCGAGCCGACCTGCGATGCCGGCCGCCGACGCGGCGTCGGCGGCGTTCGCGGCGAGTTCGGTCAGGAGCCGATCCCGATATCCGACGGTCACCAGATCCGACTCGGCGGCCGCATCCTCGGCGAGCCGGGTCGGCGACGCCGCCCATGCATCCAGCGTGGAGGACCGCAGCACCGCGGTGTCGAACGGGTCGTCGCTCACGGTCGGGGCGCGCCGGATCAGGTTCGGGCCGGTTCCGCGTCCCGGGAGATCGCGACGACCTCGATCGCGCCGTCGTCGTAGGCGTCGTAGGCCGGCGACCCGTCGCCCTTGGGCCCCTGCACATCCGAATGCGCACCGCACCCGTACTCGGCCGAGACCACGCGCCCGTCGGCGGCCAGTTCGTTGGTGCACGCGCCGAACCCGGCCCGCAGAGCACCCGCCAGCGGAACGTAGAAGCCGCACGTGCAGCAGGGATACGGCGCGGCCTGGGCCATCTCCGAGCCGGGGCCGAAGTCGCCGTCGTACCAGCGCTGGGCGGCGTCGGCGCGCCCTTCCGGGCTCAGCAGTCGCTTGCGACCGAGCCCCAGCTCGCCCGCGATCTGACCGATGTCGTCGGGGTCGACCGAGTCGGACTCGAAGCGGAACTCGTCGCCGGTGTCGATCTGATTCGGCACCAGACGCGGGTCGTCGGGTTCGGCGGCAAGCAGATCGCCCGGTGCGAGGTCACCCGACGCGACACGCTCGGCCCACGGCACCCACGGCGGCGCGAGCAACGAGCCGTCGCCGGGAAGCAACACGACCTCGCTGAGCGTGATCTCGTCGCTGCCCGGGGAACCCGCCAGCACCACGCACCACTGCCACCCCCGGTAGCCCGCGAGCTCGGCGTCGAAGTAGTGCGCGGCTGCCCAGTCGCCCTCGGCAACACTGCGCCGATGGGCGCCCGGCCGCTGACCTTCGTCGAGCAGCGCAGCACGCGCGATGTCGACGGCCGCCAGGAGCCGTTCGCCGTTACCGTGCCGTTCGCCGTCACCAACCTGAGTCACTGCTCCAGTGTGCAATATCGCCGACGTGTGCCACACAACCGACCCGCTTCAAGCGACCACAGCCGGAGATGAGGAACAATCGTCAGCGTGATCCCACGGAGTTCCCGACACGACGAGGGGCGCGGGGCCCCCAGGGGTCCCGCGAACCAGCATCCCCATCAGCCGCCGCCCGACGACCGCGCACGACGCGCCGCGCAGCACCCCGGTTCGACCAACTATCCGGTCGACGAGACGCGACAGATGCGCACCCGGAGACCGGCACCGGGATGGGGAGAGCCACCGGCCGGCCCCGGTCCCGGCCGCAACGCCTACCTCCCCCCGCCCACCCACAATCCGCACCTCCCGCCGCTCGACGACCGCGGCCGTCCGCCGTCGGAGGACCAGACCCGCGCGATGCCGGCCGATCACGGGCCCCAGAACGGTTCGGACCAGACCGGTTCGGCCCGGGCACCGAAGAAGCTGACGGTGATGCGGGTCGCGGCGATGCGCAGCCGCGAGCTGACCGGCAAGGGACTCGGCAAGATCCACCGGGCGGCCACCGCCGACGGCGCCGACCAATCGGGCCTCACCGCGCTGACGCTGCCGGTGATCGCCAACTTCGCCGCCGACGCCGCGATGGCCGTCGCGCTGGCCAACACGCTGTTCTTCGCCGCCGCGACGGGTGAGTCGAAGACCAACGTGGCCCTGTACCTGGCGCTGACCATCGCGCCCTTCGCATTGATAGCTCCCCTGATCGGACCCCTTCTCGACCGGCTGCAGCGCGGTCGCCGGATCGCCATGGCCACGACCTTCGGCCTACGGGTCGTCCTGGCCCTGTTGATCATGTCCAACGTCCAGTGGAACGACGTGACCCAGCAGCTGGAGTACGACCCGTGGGTGCTCTATCCGTGCGCCCTCGGCCTGCTGGTGCTGTCGAAATCCTTCGGCGTGCTCAAGTCGGCCGTCACCCCCCGGGTGGTGCCGCCGACCATCGACCTGCCACGGGTCAACTCCCGGCTGACCACCTTCGGCCTGATCGGCGGCACGATCGTCGGTGGCGCGGTCGCCGCGGCCATCGAATTCCTGCTCGGCCAGATACTCCCGCTGCACCTGCCGGGCGCCATGGTGTGGCTGGCCGTGGTCGCCGCGGCCGGCGCCTACCTGTGTATGCGCATCCCGTCGTGGGTCGAGTCCACCGAAGGTGAGATCCCGACGACCCTCTCCTACCACGGCGAGCCCGCGCGGTCGGCCCCCGGCGACACCGATCAGCCGGCGAGCGCCCGGGACGGCGCCAAGATGATCGCCGCCAAGATGCGCCAGCCGCTGGGACGCAAGGTCGTCGCGGGATTGTGGGGCAACGGCACGATCCGCATCCTGACCGGCTTCCTGACACTCTTCGTGGCGTTTTATGCCAAGGCCCAGCAGGGCGACGCGTCGGACTGGACCCAGCTGCTGCTCCTCGGTGCGGTCGGTGCCGCCGCCGGCGTCGGCAACTTGATCGGCAACGGCATCGGGACCCGCCTCGAACTGAAGAACCCGCCGAACATCGTCGTCGGCGCAACCGCAGCCTGCTTCGTCGTCGCGGTGCTGGCCGCCGTCTTCGGCAACATCGCCGCGGCCGCGGTCGCCGCCCTGGTCGCCTCGGGAACGAGCGCGATCGGCAAGGTCTGCCTGGACTCCTCGATCCAGGACGACCTGCCCGACGAGTCCCGCGCCTCGGCGTTCGGTCGGTCGGAGACGGTGCTGCAGTTGTCGTGGGTGTTCGGCGCCTCGCTCGGGGTGCTGTTGCCGCCGACCCTGTGGATCGGATTCACGGTCGTGTCCGTGCTGCTCGGCCTCGGGCTGCTGCAGACCGTGATGACCACCCGCGGCAAATCACTGGTCCCCGGTCTGGGCGGTCGTCGCCCCGACCATGCCGCGCCGACCGTGGCCTTCCGCGCGGCCGGTGCGCGGTCGGACATCCGGCCCGGCCCGGCCGACGCCGAAACCACACCGCACCCCCAGCGTCCCTCGACCGCCCGGATGCCCACCCGGACACCGTCGACCGCTCCCTTCGAGAATCGGGGTGAGCGCCCGTACAGCCACGGCGATCACCCCCCGCACAACCAGACAGGACAACGCCGTCAGTGATCAGCAGTGGTGAGAAGAAGGCTCTGTCGATCATCGCGATCGTCGTCGTGCTGTTCGTGGCGGTGGTGGGGACATCGGTGTTCCTGCTGACCCGCAACGCAAGCTCCGACGACCAGCCCTACCTGCACGTCGCGGTCGGCGACGAGTTGCACACGGTCGATCCGCGCTGGTGGTGCGATCTGATGCTGACCGAATGCGATCCCGAGATCACCGCGCCGCGCGAGACCGCGGCGGTACCGGTGCCGGTGAATTCGACGGTCATGCTGACCGTCTCGAGTGAGATCGCGCAGGGCCCGTGGAACCTGGCGGCCGTCTACCAGACGCCCCGCGGGCTCGTCGAAGACGAGCAACCGCAGGGATCGGACAGCACCTACACGCTGACGCTGCGATCGGTACCGGACCGGGTCCTGATCGGATTCACCGTCATCTCCGCCTCGGCGCGGCTCTCCCCCGCCGACGAGGTCCTGCCCCGCGGTGAACTCGCGGTCCAGACCGCACCGGACGCCTAGGTCCTCAGGAATCGGTCCTCAGGAATCGAGCTCCCGCGCGACCGCACGCACGACTTCGGAGATCCGCTGCGCGGTCTTGCGGTCCGGGTAACGGCCCTTGCGCAGGTCCGGCTGGACCTTGCCCTCCAAGAGGGTGATGAGGTCGGCGACCATGCCGTGCAGCTCGTCGGGCGTGTGCCGCTTGACGTCCTTGCGGGCGGCCTCGCGCACGTTCTTGGAGACACTGGGAGCGGGCTCGAGCACCTTCACGCTCAACGCCTGCGGTCCGCGACGACCGGCGGCCATGCCGAACTCGACGCGCTGTCCCGGCTTGAGCGCCTCGACGCCGTCGGGCAACGCTGCCGAACGGACGTAGACGTCCTCACCGCTCTCCTGGGAGAGAAAGCCGAAGCCCTTGTCCGCGTCGTACCACTTCACCTTGCCGGTCGGCACTGTGCTCACCCTCATCTGTACTAGAACTGTCGAAAAACGACCCGTCACGACAAAAGACGCCGTCACCCATCTCGGCGGTCCGACGGCGAATGCCGCGCGAGCCCAGACGGATGCAAGGCGCCTGCTGCGACCATCCTAGCCAACGCCCCACCCCGAGGTCACACCATTACCCGGCGGACGCGCATCGCGCGGCGTCGGACCGATCGCCGTTGCACTACCGTGGCAGGTATGCAGAAGACGTCGTCCCCGCGATTGCTGCAGGCGGCCGGGGTTGTGTTCGGAATCGGAATTCTGGCGGTCGTGGCGTTGTTCCTCACACCATTGGTGACCGACGGCGACACCGCGCCGACCGCCGTCTACCTGCTGACCATGTGCGCACCGCTGGGATTCATCCTGGGCCTGGTGTACGCACTCCGTGCCGGACGCCGAGCCAGGTGAGGACCGTGACCACAACCATCGACACCACCCCCGACCTCTCGCCGGTCTCCGATGGGCGGGCGCTGCGCGATGCCTACAGTTGCTTCCCGTCCGGCGTCGTCGCGGTGTGTTGCGAACGACCCGACGGGGATTCGACCACCCTCATCGGAATGGCGGCCAGTTCGTTCACCACCGTCTCGCTCGATCCGCCGCTCGTCTCGGTCTGCGTCCAGAACACCTCGACGACCTGGCCGCGGATCCGCACCGCACCGGCGATCGGGGTCAGCGTGTTCGCCGGCGACCAGATCGAGCTCTGCAAGCAGCTCGCGGGATCGTCGGAGCACCGCTTCGACGGCATCACCCCGTTGAGCACCGATCGGGGCGCGGTCTTCGTGCCCGACGCCGCCGCGCACCTGTCGTGCACGATCCACAACGAGATCCAGGCCGGCGACCACACCGTCGTGCTCCTGGAGATCGAGTCGCTGCGCGCCGATCCCGGCGTCGAACCCCTGGTCTTCCACGCCAGCACGTTCCGTGCGCTCGAGGCACGGAAGGATCCCACCCGGAAATGAGTCTCTGCGCAGCATGAACACCGTCGGCCTCGGAATCCCATCGCCTGTGTCCCCGCGGGACGCAGCGGCTTCCGACGCGCCGGCCGAGGGTCCGCTGCGCGACACGTTCGGCCGGGTGGCGAAGGATCTCCGGGTCTCGGTCACCGACCGCTGCAATCTGCGTTGCTCGTACTGCATGCCCGCCGAGGGCCTGGACTGGATGCCCACCGACCAGGTGCTGTCCACGGACGAACTGATCCGGGTGCTGACGGTCGCGGTTCGCGACCTGGGTATCGACCGCATCCGGTTCACCGGCGGTGAACCCTTGCTGCGGCGCGATCTGGAGGACATCATCGCGGCCGTCGCCGGCCTCCCCCAGGCCCCCGAGATCGCGATGACCACGAACGGACTCGGACTGCCACGACGGGTGGCGAGCCTGGTCGACGCCGGCCTCGACCGCATCAACATCTCGCTCGACACCATCGACCCCGCCCGATTCGCCGAGATCACCCGGCGAGACCGGCTGACGGACGTGCTCGACGGCCTGGCGGCGGCGCGCCGCGCCGGACTCGACCCGGTCAAGGTCAACGCCGTCGTGCCCGCCCGCGCGGATCTGGCGGGCGTTCCGGACCTGCTCGCGTACTGCCTCGAGCACGGCTACGAGTTGCGGATCATCGAGCAGATGCCCCTCGACGCCGACCACGCATGGCAGCGAGCGCAGATGGTGACCGCCCGTGAGATCCTCGCAACGCTGCGTGAGCGCTTCACCCTCCTGCCCGATCCCGCGCCGCGCGGGAGTGCTCCGGCCGCCACGTGGCTCGTCGACGGTCACCAGGGATCTCACGGGCCCGCACGCGTGGGGGTCATCGCGTCGGTCACCGAGCCCTTCTGCGGGGACTGCGACCGCACCCGGCTCACCGCGGACGGGACGCTGCGCAACTGTCTGTTCGCGACGTCGGAAACCGATGTCCGCACCGCTCTGCGCACACTCCCCGACGACGAGATCGACGCCGCGCTCGCACACCTGTGGCGCGGCAACATGTGGGCCAAGGCGGCCGGTCACGAGGTGAACGCCGCGGGCTTCCGGCAACCGGACCGACCGATGTCGGCGATCGGCGGCTAGGCTCGCGTCCGATGCAGCTCACAGTCCGATTCTTCGCCGCCGCGCGCGCCGCGGCCGGCGCCGAGGAGAGAGTCGTCGAGATCGACCCGACGACCACCCTCCGCGTCCTGGAAGAGACCCTCGCCGCCGGAAACCCCTCCCTCGCCACAGTTCTCGAACGCTGCTCGTATCTGCGCGACGAGATCGCGTTCTCCGATCGAACGCGCGCACTCGGCACGTGCACGACACTCGACGTTCTCCCGCCGTTTGCCGGTGGCTGACGCCACACCGGGCTTGTGACCTTTGTCACATAACGGTGGAGTAACAGGATGGGCACGGGACGGCCACTAACCCGTTGAACTGGGATGACGCCCAAAGTGGGTCGGAAGACCCGGATCCGGGCCGAAAATCGCTTGCGTTCAGCCAGGTGATTCAGTCCAACGAACGACGTACTGTACGAAGCGTCCTCCTCGGAGGTCACGACACAGCAACCAAGACATAACGTCCCACCGGCCGCGCCGAGCCTCGTTCCGCCGGTGGGAACGACAAGCAATCTAGGAACGAGGACGGGGGACCCAACCTCATCCCCTGAGACCGGACACCACACCAGGTGTCCTCGGGGTTAAGTCCCGGAAGCCGCGGCGACCACCGCGACGACCGGGGCCGAGCACCTCTCGCTCGAACCCGACAGCTGACTTCGTAGGCGCGTGGAGAGAGGAAACACATACATGTCCGGACGTCATCGCAAGCAGACGACCAGCACGGCCGCCAAGACCATCACAAAGGTCGCCCTCACCGGCGCAGTCCTCGGCGGCGGAGCAGCCCTCCTGGGCACCGGTACCGCCAATGCGGCCACCGACGCCGAGTGGAACCAGGTCGCGCAGTGCGAATCCGGTGGCAACTGGGCCATCGCGACCGGCAACGGTTACCACGGCGGCCTGCAGTTCTCGCCGAGCACCTGGACCGGCCACGGCGGCGGCGAGTTCGCCCCGACCGCAGACCAGGCCTCCCGCGAGGAGCAGATCGTCGTCGCCGAGCGCGTGCTCGGATCGCAGGGCAAGGGCGCCTGGCCCACCTGCGGCACCGGTCTCTCGGGTTCGACCCCGCGCAGCGCGCCGACCGACACCCCGCGTGAGATCGCCCCGGTGCTCCCCGGCGGCAACGGCAGCGTCGACCTGGCCAAGACGACCGACGACGTCGCCAAGCAGGTCACCGACGCCCTCACCGAGGCCGGCGTCAGCCCCGAGATCAAGAACCTCTGGCAGGCGGCCAAGGACAGCGGTGTCTCGCTGAACCAGGACCAGATCAAGTTGTTCAACGACAACAAGCACCTGCTGCCCAACCCCTGATCCGGGACACAGACGAAGGGCCCCGCACGATGAATCATCCGTGCGGGGCCCTTTTCCAATGGTTTCGACAAGCTCAACCAGCGGGGGTCGGCTCAACCAGCGGGGGTCAAGCTCGACCAGCGGGGGCCAGGCTCGACCAGCGGGGGTCAGGCTCAACCAGCGGGTCTATGCCGAATTGACCCACTCGTCGGTGCCGTCGTCGAAGAACTGGTGCTTCCAGACCGGCAGCCGGGACTTGACCTCGTCGACGAGACGCGAGCAGGTCTCGAACGCCGCCCGACGATGGTCGGCGGCCACCGCGACCACGAAGGCTATGTCGCCGATCGCGAGGTCGCCGACCCGGTGGGAGACGGCGACCGCACGCACGCCGTCGACCGCTGAGACCTCCTCGACGACGTCGGCCAGCACCTTCGTCGCGGTGGGATGCCCGGAGTAGTGCAGGGCGGTCACCCTTCGCCCGCCGTCGTGGTCACGGACGGCGCCCACGAAGCCGACCACCGCCCCGGCCTTTCCCTCGGCGGCAGCGGCGACCATCGCCTCGTGGGCGGCCAGCGTGATCGGCTCGTCGACGACAGCGGTGAGCACCACGCGGGTGCCGGCGTCTCCGGTCATCGGTGGTCGCCTCCGCGAATCTGATCGAGTGCGTGGTGGACGACGCCGGCGAGCACGCCCAGCCCGTCGCGAACCCCGCCGGTCGAACCGGGCAGGTTGACGACGAGCGTCCTCCCGGCCACCCCGGCGAGCCCGCGCGAGAGGACGGCGGTCGGCACCTTGGGCAGGCCGGCCGACCGGATCGCGTCGGCCAGACCCGGGATCTCGACGTCGAGGAGCGGCCGGGTCTGTTCCGGAGTCCGGTCGGTGGGCGTCAGACCTGTTCCGCCCGTGGTGATCACGAGGTCGACCTCGGCGTAGATCGCGGCGCGGACGGCATCGCCGACCGGTGGGCCGTCGGCCACGACGTCGCATTCGTCGACCCGGAAGCCCTGCTCTGCGAGCCATGCCTCGATGATCGGGCCGGACCGGTCGGCGTAGACACCGCTGCTGGCGCGGTTCGACGCGACGACGACACGCGCGACGCGTGGTGTTCCCGGATCAGTCATCGGCCGGGTCAGCCGGGTCGCGGTACCAGTCGCCCGACTTGCCTCCGGTCTTGGCGAGGAGGCGGATACCGTCCATCTGCGCGCGTCGGTCCACGGCCTTGACCATGTCGTGCAGTGTCAGGCCGGCGACGGCGACCGCGGTCAGCGCTTCCATCTCGACGCCCGTCTGACCGGAGGTGGCCACGGTCGCGGTCACCTCGATCGTCTCGGCACCGATCGCGAAGTCGACCTCCACCGACGACAACGCCAACTGGTGGCACAGCGGAATCAGCTCGTCGGTCCGCTTGGCCGCCATGATCCCGGCGATGCGCGCCGTGGCGAGCACATCCCCCTTGGGCAGCCTCGACTCACTGAGGAGGCCGATCACCTCGGCGGTGGTGTGGAACGTGCCGGCGGCGACAGCGCGACGCTTCGTCGACGGCTTGGCCCCGACGTCGACCATGCGGGCCGATCCGGAGGCGTCGAGGTGGCTCAGCCGGGAGCCGCCGTCGCCTCCGGTGGGCATCGACGTCAGCGGTTGACGACGGTCTTCGACTGCACGAACGGCAGCTCGTCGACCGGAAGCGGGAACTCGGTGTCGCCGAACGGCGACAGCGCACCGGAGATGTGGGTCGCGAGTTCGGAGACGGCGTGCTCGGCGGCGTCACCGTTGTCGTCCTGCGGCCAGCCGTTGTCGACGTAGTGCTTCTTGCGGCCACCGGACTTCACGACTCGGCCGGTGCCGGCACCCGCTTCGCCGGGGGTGGATGATTCAGCGCCAGATTTGTTTGCCACGTCGAGCATTGTGCCATGTCGTTCGGATGAACAAGAGCCGTGTCAGGGCAGGACGGCCGTGGGAGGGGCTATCGTCGTCGCAACACAGGTCACGCCACCAGGAGACGCCCATGGCCGCCCAGCCAGTCCAGGTCGCCGGCTACCCGGTGATCACGCGGTTGGGCAGCGGTGGAATGGGCACCGTCTATCTGGTCGAGAACCCCCAACTGCGTCGGCGCGAGGCCCTCAAGGTGATCTCGATCGCCGAGACCGTCGACGAGGAGTTCGCGCGGAGGTTCAGCCGCGAGGCGCAGACCGCGGCGGCGCTCGACCACCCCGCCATCGTGACGATCTATCACTACGGCGTCACCGACGGCGACCCCTGGTTCACGATGACCCACCTCGACGGGCGCGACCTCCGCCGCGCCTCGCTCCGCCCGGACGAGGTGGCGACCGTCGTCTCCCGGGTCGCCGACGCGCTCGACTACGCACACGAGCACGGCGTGATCCATCGCGACATCAAACCCGGCAACATCATGGTCACGCGACGTGCGATGGACGACGCCCTCGACCGCGTGGTCGTGCTCGACTTCGGGATCGCGAAACTCACCACCGCCACCACGTTGACCGCGCCGTCGTCGTTCGTGGGGACCCTCGTCTACGCGGCGCCGGAGATCCTCGACGGCAAACCGGCGGGCCCCGCGTCGGATCAGTACGCCCTGGCCTGCACGGCCTACGAATTGCTCTCCGGCACAACCCCGTTCGACGCCGACACGCAGACGCGCCACATCGTCGCGAAGCTCACGACGCGGCCGGCGCCGATCAGCACCCATCGACCCGGGCTCGCCGCGCTCGACCCCGTCTTCGACCGTGCGCTCGCGCGCGGCCCGCTCGACCGGTATCCCACCTGCCGCGCGTTCGCCGCGGATCTGCACGCCGCGCTCGACCGGGCCGGCGCCGACGACCGACCACGCGCTCCCCTCCCGGCGACGCAGGTCATCCCGCCGCGATCGCCGGCGGACCCGACCCTGGCCTGGGGCTCCACCCCCACGCCCGCCCTGGCACCTCCCACTCCCCCGCCCCCGACACCTCCGGCGCGGACAACGGCGCGCCGGCGCCGGTGGCCGCTCGCCCTGGCCGCGGTCGTCGCGGTCGCCGTGCTCGCGGCCGTGGTCGCCATCGGCGTCGTCACCCTCGGCGGCTCTGACGACGGGGCCACCACTGATGCCGCGTCGTCGCCCCTGGCTGCCACGGACGCCCAGGCGCAGCTCAGCGCCGGTCTCGGTACCACGTGTTCGATTCGCGACGGGACCGCGTACTGCTGGGGCGACAACGCCGCCGGCCAGATCGGCGACGGCACGACCGAGACACGCCAGACACCCACGCGGGTCGCCGATCTCAGCGGCGTCACCGCGATCAGCACCGGTGGCCCCAACAGCTGCGCGATCGCCGAGGGCGTCGCCTACTGCTGGGGCAACAACGACTACGGGCAGGTCGGTGACGGCACGACCGACGCGCGCCTGACGCCGACCCGGGTCGCCGACCTCGCCGACGTCACCGCCATCTCGACCGCCAACTGGGCCACCTGCGCGATCTCGGCGGGCGCGGCGTACTGCTGGGGCACCAACGACTTCGACCAGCTCGGCGACGGCTCCACCGCCAACCAGTACCGACCGGTCCGCGTCGCCGGCCTCGACGACGTGACCGCGATCAGCGTCGGCGTGAACTTCGCCTGCGCCGTCGCCGCGGGCGACGCCTACTGCTGGGGACTCAACGACAACGGGCAGGTCGGCGACGGCACGACCACCAATCGGGTCAGCCCGACACGGGTCGCCGACCTGGACGGCGCGACCACGGTCTCCGCCGGCGCCGCCACCGCCTGCGCGGTCGCCGGGGCGAGCGCGTATTGCTGGGGCAACAACGACTTCGGGCAGCTCGGCGACGGCAGCACCTACGGTCGCCGCACGGCGACGCCGGTGACCGGCCTCGGCGAGGTCGAGTCCATCAGCACGGGCACGTCGAACACCACCTGTGCACTCGCCGGGGGCGTCGCGTACTGCTGGGGCGCCAACGCCTGGGGATCGGTCGGCGACGGCACGCTGACCGACCGTCCGGCGCCCACCCGTGTGCGCGAATTGTCGGATGTGAGTGCGGTATCCGCCGGCGAGCGGACCTCGTGCGCGCTCGCGTCGGAGTACCTCTGGTGCTGGGGTTTCAACGCCACCGGGCAGCTCGGCGTCGGCGGCACCGACGACCGTCCGACCCCCACGCAGGTCACGTTCTGACGACGGCGCCGTCATCCGGTTGAAGGGTGCCCCGGGCCCCTCCGGTTTCGGTATCGTCCCTGCATACGTCTGCGAGAGCAGTCATTTGGAACCCGTCGGGCCAAGTCCAGGAAGAGGTGACGCCGTGCCGTTGAGTCCCGGCACCCACATCGCCGGTTATCGCGTGGTCTCTCAGCTCGGCGCGGGCGGTATGGGCGAGGTGTACCTCGTCGAGAACCTGCAGCTGGAACGACGCGAAGCCCTGAAGGTCATCTCCACGGCGGTCAGTGCGCAGCCCGGCTTCAACCAGCGCTTCACCAACGAGGCACGCACCACCGCGAAACTCGACCATCGCAGCATCATCACCATCCATCAGTACGGGATCTCCGACGGCTCGCCGTGGTTCTCGATGAGCTACGTCGACGGCAAGGACCTCACCGAGGAGCGCCTGACGCCGGCCGAGGTGTCCACGGTCGTCACCGAGGTCGCCGACGCCCTCGACTACGCGCACCGCCACCACGTGGTGCACCGCGACATCAAGCCCGCCAACATCCTCGTCACGCGAGACCCTGCGACGAGCGTCGTCGAACGCGCCTTGGTGCTCGACTTCGGCATCGCCAAACTCGCCGGCTCGGCCAACCTGACCGGCACTCATTCCTTCATCGGGACGGTCGCCTTCTCGGCCCCGGAGACTCTCGAGGGTGCCGACGCCACGGCGCGGTCGGACCAGTACTCGCTGGCCTGCACCGCGTACGCCCTGCTCGCCGGACAGCCTCCCTTCGTGGGGCAGTCCGAGCCCTCGGTGATGCTGGGACACATCCAGCGGCCTGTCCCTCACATCGGCCAGCTGCGCGGCGACCTCGCCCAACTCGACCCGGTGTTCCAGCGCGCGTTGTCGAAGAACCCCGCGGCCCGCTACCCCGACTGCCGCAGCTTCGCGGCCGCGCTGAAGTCCGCTCTCGATTCGCCTGCGGCGCAGGGAAACACGATGGTCGCCGGCTCGGTGCCACCGCCCACCCTCGTCGGCGGCGGCACCGGCGGCCCGTCCGCCGGGCACCCCTCGGGACCCCAGCAGCACTTCGGCCCACCCCACGGCCAGTACACGCCTCCTCCGCAGGCGACGATGACCGGGCCGTCGGGGCCGCAGCCACTGATGAACAAACCGTCGGGACCGCAGCCGATGTACTCCTCGGCGCCCCACCTCTCGGGCCCGCACGCGCAACCCGGCCAGCCCCAACCCGGATACCCGGCGGGCATGCCGCCGGTCCCGCCGGGAAAGAAGAAGCGGACCGGGCTGATCATCGCCGGCGTGCTCGGCGCCGTGCTGCTGCTCGTGGTCGCGGCCGTGGTCGGGCTGGCCGTCATCGGCAGCACCGTCGACGACCCGGAGAAGGCCACCGTCGCGCAGCCGGTGGTGACCACCAACTTCGGCAGCAGCTGTGCCGTGGTCACCGGCAGCGTGCACTGCTGGGGCGACAACGACACGGGTCAGCTCGGCGACGGCACCACGACGCCGCACACCCGCCCGGTCCCGGTGACCGGCGTCTCGAACGCCACCGCGGTCGCCACCGGCGGCTACCTCACCGGCGAGAACGCCTACGTCGCGACGGCCTGCGCCATCGCCGCCGGCGATGCCTTCTGCTGGGGTAACAACCACTACGGCGAAGTCGGCAACGGCACCAGCGGATCGACGGTGGACACCGCGACGAAGGTCGGCACCATCTCCGACGTCAAGGCGATCTCCACCGGGTGGGGCACCACCTGCGCGGTCGCCGGCACCGACGCCTATTGCTGGGGCAACAACGAGTACGGCCAGCTCGGCACCGGCGGCGGCACCGACCCGGTGTCGGCCCCGACGAAGGTTCCCGGGCTCGGCGTCGTCACCGACATCGCGACCGCCTACGGCACCACCTGCGCCGTGTCGGACGGGTCGGCGTTCTGCTGGGGCGCCAACGACAACGGGCAGATCGGCGACGGAAGCACGACGGCACGCTCGGCACCGGTCAAGGTCGGCACACTGACCGACGTCACCGACATCGCCATCGGCGGCTATCACGAGGCATCCGATGACGACGACCCGAACACCAACACCAGCACCTATTTCCAGACGACCTGCGCGGTCGCCGGCGGCGACGCCTGGTGCTGGGGTTCCAACGCCTACGGTCAGATCGGCGACGGCACCAGCGAGACCCGTCAGGCACCGGTCAAGGTCAGCAACCTCAGCGGGGTCTCGGCCATCTCCACCGACTGGGGCACCACCTGCGCGGTCTCCGACGACCGGGCTTTCTGCTGGGGCGACGACGACCGCAGCCAGCTCGGCTCCTCCGGCGGTTCGGTGAAGATCCCCCGCGAGGTCTCGACACTGACCGACGTCACGTCGATCTCGACCGGCAACGGGACGTCGTGCGCGATGTCGGCGGCGTCGGTGTACTGCTGGGGATTCAACAACGACGGTCAGATCGGCGACGGCTCCAGCGGCGACGGCGCGAACCGCACGACACCGACGAAGCTCACCATCTGACCTACTTCCCGGATCTAGGTCTCCCTGGACCCGATGAGCGCCTCGGACACGGTCCCGGCCGCCGCGCGCAGCGCCCCGACCGCACGGGTACGCAGGTCGTCGTCGAATCGGGCCACCGGCCCCGAGATGCCGACCGCCATCGGCGTGGGAGCGCCGGGGACCGCGACCGCCATGCCGCAGACCCCGACCTCGTGTTCTTGTTCGTCCGTGGCGACGCCGTCCGCGCGCACCTGCTCGACGGCGGCGAACACGCCGGACAGCGACGTCACGCTCCACTCGGTGGCCGCGGTGAGCCCTGCCTGGGTGACGTGTTTGAGGATGCGCGCGTCGTCGAGTTCAGCGAGGACGGCCTTGCCCACCGCGGTGTTGTGCATCGTCACCCGACGGCCGACCTCGTTGTTGGTCCGCATGCTGTGCGGCGACGGGACCTGAGCCACGTAGATGACCATGTCCCCGTCGAGCACCGCGAGACTCGCGGTCTCGCTGAGCTCGCCGACCAGCGAGGCGAGGACGGGCGCGGCGACTGCGCCGAGCTGCCGATTGGCCACCTCACCGAGCCGGATGAGCCGGGGGCCCAGGGCGTATGACCGATTCGGGAGTTGCCGGACGTAGCCGATCCCCACGAGCGTCCGCAGCAGCCGGTGAATGGTGGGGGGCGGCAGCGGCGATTCCGCCGACAGATGACTCAGGGAACACTCGCCGCCGGCGCGCCCGATGAGTTCGAGCAGCTCGAATGCCCGCTCGACGGACTGCACACCGCCCGAGTTCCCCGCCATCGCCACCTCCACAGTCCGACATCACGCTACGTTCCATCATGTGAAACCACAATCGGCGGGCATTCCGCTCCAGGAGTGGTGGCTGGCACCTGATCTGCAGTAAACTCCGCCCTGCGGAATTCTTTTTCCACCAATCGTCATTAGGGGGCGCCTCGTGAGTGTGCAACCCGGCCGCCTCGGTGCGGCCTTCCTCGCCGAGGTCGAGGCCACCCTCGCACCGGCAGACGCCGTCCTGTCCGATCGGTATCCTGGCGACGACGGGAGCCGGCAGCCGGTCCACACGGTCTACGTCCCCGCCGACCGGTACTCAGCGGATCTGGCCCGGGACTGGGGACGGGCGGCGCTGGACACGGCTGCCGATCACGGCGGCCTCGCCGCCATCGCCCGCTCGACCGTCGCCCACACCGACTCGACCGCATCCGCGCTCGCGGATCTGGTGGAGGGCAAGCTGCGCACCGAGCCCGTCGAGGACCTCCGTATCGACTTCGAAGACGGCTACGGCGTCCGCTCCGACGACGAGGAGGACGCGGCGGTCGACGCCGCCGTCGCCGCGATCCGGGCGGCCGGCGACGCCTCGCCGCCGTTCCTCGGCATCCGTTTCAAGTGCTTCGAGGCCGACGTCCGAGCCCGCGGCCTGCGCACCCTCGACCTGTTCGTCGCCGGTCTGGCGGAGACCGGCGACCTCCCGGCGGGGTTGACGCTGACGCTGCCCAAGGTCACCTCGACCGATCAGGTCGTCGCGATGGTCGGCGTCGCCCGCGAACTCGAGCGAGTTCACGGACTGCCCGACGGCCGCATCGGTTTCGAGATCCAGGTGGAGACCCCCCAGGCGGTCATGGGCGTCGACGGCACGGCGGCCGTCGCGCCGATGATCCACGCCGGCGAGGGTCGGGTGACCGCTCTGCACTACGGGACCTACGACTACTCGGCGTCCCTGGGTATCGCCGCGGCCTATCAGTCGATGGAACATCCGGCCGCCGACCACGCGAAGGCCGTGATGCAACTCGCGGCGGCGGGCACCGGCGTGCGGTTGTCGGACGGATCGACGAACATCCTCCCGGTCGGCGACCCAGATGCCGTCGAGGCCGGCTGGGCGTTGCACGCGCGGCTGGTCCGCCGCCATCTCGAACGCGGCTTCTATCAGGGTTGGGATCTACACCCCGCTCAACTGGTCACCCGCTTCCTGGCCACGTACGCCTTCTACCGTGACGGATTCGACTCCGCCGCAGTGCGTTTGCGCAACTACGCGCATCGGATCGAGTCGTCGGTACTCGACGAGCCCGCGACGGCCCGCGCACTCGCCGGTTTCATCCGACGCGGCGAACTGTGCGGCGCGCTGACCGTCGACGAGGTCGAGAACGCGACCGACCTGCCCATCGCGAAGGTGCGCGAGATCGCACTCCCCCACTCACAGAGGACAACCCGATGAACACGACGCCGTACTACACCCCCGCCGGTGGACTCCCGCCGCAGACCGACCTGCTGAGCGACCGCGCGGTCGTCACCGAGGCGTACACGGTGATCCCGCGCGGTGTGCTCCGCGACATCGTCACGTCGGTCTTCCCGGAGTGGACCGACACCCGCGCATGGGTGCTCAACCGACCGGTGCCCGGCGGTGCGCAGACCTTCGCGCAGACGATCGTCGAGGTCGCCCCGGGCGGCGGATCAGATGCGCCGGAACCACAGTCGGCGGTCGAGGGCTTCCTCTTCGTCACCGCCGGCGCGCTGACCGTGACGGTCGCGGGCGAGGACCACACACTGACCGACGGCGGATTCGGCTATCTGCCCGCAGGTACCCCGTGGTCGGCGCACAATCGCGGCGACGTCCCCGCATCCTTCCACTGGATTCGCAAGCGCTACGAGCCCATCGCGGGTCACGAGCCGTCGCCGAAGTTCGGCAACGAGCGCGACATCGAGCCCTCCCCGATGCCCGACACCGACGGCGCCTGGCGCACAACGAGAATGCTCGACCCCCAGGACCTCGCCTACGACATGCACGTCAACATCGTGACCTTCGAGCCCGGTGCGTCGATCCCGTTCGCCGAGACCCACGTCATGGAACACGGCCTCTACGTCCTGGAAGGCAAAGCCGTCTACCGGCTCAACGAGGACTGGGTCGAGGTCCAGGAGGGCGACTACATGTCCCTGCGCGCCTTCTGCCCGCAGGCCTGCTACGCCGGCGGGCCGTCGAACTTCCGGTACCTGCTCTACAAGGACGTGAATCGGCAGATCGTGCTCTGAGGGGCTGGCCAAGGCCGCTGTCGTACCGTGGACCCGATGCGTATCGCGGTGGTGGAGGACGACGACGGGGTCGGTGACGCCCTCGTCGACGCTCTGATCGAGGTCGGACACGAACCCCGGCGAATGCGACGCGGTGCCGACCTCCTCCTCGGTCACCGCGGATTCGACCTCGCCCTGCTGGACCTCGGCCTACCCGACGAGGACGGACTGACCGTACTGCGCCGGTTGCGGACCGTCAGCGACATTCCGGTCGTGGTGCTCACCGCGCGACAGGACGAGCGGTCGGTCGTGCGGGCCCTCCGTGGCGGCGCCGACGACTACGTGGTCAAACCGGCGCGGCTCGGCGAGCTGATGGCGCGGCTGGAGGTGGCCGCCCGTCGGCGTGTGGCCGACGCGCCGGTCACCACGGAGCGACGGGTCACGACCGGCGACATCGTGGTCGACCTCGATGCGCGGCTGGTCACCGTGGGCGGCGCCGAGGTCGCGCCGACGCCCAAGGAGTTCGAACTGCTCGCGCACCTGGTCACACGCCGCGGTGAGGCGGTGAGCCGCGAACAGTTGATGGACGCGATCTGGGGCGACGCCCACGTCGCGATCTCCCGTAGCCTCGACGTCCACATGACCGCACTCCGGGCGAAGCTCGGGAGGCCCGGCGTGATCGAGACGATCCGCGGGTACGGCTACCGCTGGGGTTCCTGAGCGATGTGGCGGCGTGTGCTGCTCGTGCTCGTCGCCTATTCGGCGATCGTGGTTCTCGGCTTGGCCATTCCTCTCGCGACGACGGTGAGTCGTGAACGGCTGCAACGGTTCACCGAGAGTCGTACCGCATCCGCAACCTATTTCGCCGACCTCGCCGATCGGGAACCGGAGACGCGGGGGGCCAGAACTGCAGCGGGCCGTCGAACGCTACCGCGACCTCTATGGCGAAGGTGTCGTGGTCGTCGACCGGGCCGGTACGACGCGGGCCGCGGCCGGGCTCACCGCCGACTCGCCGGAGGTCGCCGAGGCCGTGTCCGAGGCGTTGCGCAACCAGCGAACCCGGATCGCGTCGGGATTGACACCCTGGTCGCCCCCGTCGGCACTGGTGGCCATGCCGATCGGCACGGGCACCCAGGTCGACGGCGCGGTCGTCATCGCGGCGTCGACGTCGGAGGCGAGACGCGACGTCGCCCGGACCTGGTCGGTGATCGGCGGTGGCGCCATCGCGATGCTCGTGGTGGGGTCGGTGATCGCTGTTGCGCTGTCGCGCTGGACTGTTCGCCCGCTCACCGCCTTGACGACACGGGTGCGATCGCTGCGCGCGTCGGTCATCGACCGTGTTCCCGGAGCGAGCGAGCCGAGGCCGAGCGAGCCCCGCGATCACCGGGCCACCGGCCCGCCGGAGGTTCGCGAGCTGGCCCGCATCTTCGACGCGATGGCCGACGACGTCGAGACCGCCACAGCCGCCCAGCGCCGCCTGGTGGCCGACACCGCGCACGCACTTCGTAACCCCCTCGCAGCGGTCAGATTTCGCCTCGACACTCTCGGCCTCGGCCTGACCGGCCGAGCGCTCGAATCGCATCAGAAGACCCTGGTGGAGATCGATCGGCTCGACCGCATCGTCGAGGACCTGCTGGTCCTGGCCACCGCCGAGGCGCGGCCCGCCGGCTCCGCCACCGGCGTCTGCGATGTCGGCGCCGTGCTGGTCGAGCGCCACGACTTCTGGGCGGGTGCGCTCACCGACGCCGGACTGTCGGCGTCGATCGCCCTGCCGTCGGGGCCCACTCGGACGACGATCGCGGCGCTCGACGAGGACGACCTCGTCCGCGCGATCGACGTCCTGCTGAGCAACGCGGTCAAGTACGCCGGGCCGGCCGCGTCCGTGGAGCTGGGCTGCCGGCCGGAGGGAGCGCGGATTGACATCTGGGTCGCCGACACCGGTCGTGGCGTGACGGAGGCCGAGTTGCCACGCGTGACGGAACGGTTCTTCCGTGCCTCGACCGGCGGCGGACCCGGCTCCGGACTCGGATTGTCCATCGCGCGGGCGCTGGTCGAGGGTGCCGGGGGCGAACTGACGGTGAGTGCCGGACGACCGGCGGGACTTCGGGTGGACCTGTGGATCCCGGCCGCGGACGTGGTGTCGAGTGCCGCGGCGGACGACCAGTCCTAAGGGAGTGTTAGGAAACCGCGATCGGCTTGGGTTGAGCCTGTGACTGCCTTCACAGTGTTAGGGGCACCGACGCCGGACCGGGTCGGGTGCACGTTCGACGATCTGGAGGACACCGATGACCGACTCGCCCACCCGGCACCCCGCGGACGCACGGAGCGCACCGCCGAGTTCGTCGCCCGCAGCCACCCGCCGCGCCGTGCTCAACACCTTGCGCGGGTCCTCCGGCAACCTCGTCGAGTGGTACGACGTCTACGTCTACACGGTGTTCGCGACGTACTTCGAGAGCCAGTTCTTCGATCCGGCCGACAAGAACTCGACCGTCTACGTGTACGCCGTCTTCGCCGTCACCTTCCTGATGCGGCCGGTCGGCTCCTGGTTCTTCGGCCGGTACGCAGACCGTCGGGGCCGACGCGCGGCGCTGACCTTCAGCGTGTCGTTGATGGCCGCGTGCTCCCTGGCCATCGCGCTGACACCGGGGCGGGAGTCGATCGGCGTGTGGGCGGCGGTCATCCTGGTGCTCTGTCGATTGGTGCAGGGATTCGCCACCGGCGGTGAGTACGGCGCGTCGGCCACCTACATGTCGGAGGCGGCCACCCGCGAGCGACGCGGCTTCTTCTCGTCGTTCCAGTACGTGACGCTGATCGGCGGACACGTGCTGGCACAGCTGACCCTGCTCGTGATGCAGGTGTTCCTCGACAAGGACCAGATCTCCGACTTCGGTTGGCGCATCGCGTTCCTCATCGGCGGCGTGGCTGCCGTCGTCGTCTTCTGGCTGCGCCGCAGCATGGACGAGTCGCTTACCCCGGAGCAGTTGGAGGCCGTCCGCAGCGGGGCCGACTCCGAGTCCGGATCTATTCGTGAACTCGTCCTGCACTACTGGCGCCCCCTGCTGGTCTGCTTCCTGGTCACCATCGGTGGCACCATCGCCTTCTACACCTACAGCGTCAACGCGCCGGCCATCGTCAAGACGGCGTACGAAGACCACGGTCGCACCGGGACCTGGATCAACCTCATCGGATTGGTGTTCCTGATGATGTTGCAGCCGATCGGCGGGATGATCAGCGACAAGGTCGGGCGCAAACCGGTCCTGATCTTCTTCGGCGTCGGCGGTGTCCTGTACACCTACGTCCTGATCACCTATCTGCCCCAGACCACCTCGGTGGCTGCGTCGTTGACCCTGCTCGCCGTCGGCTATGTGATCCTCACCGGCTACACCTCGATCAACGCGATCGTGAAGGCCGAACTCTTCCCGTCGCACGTGCGGGCCCTGGGAGTCGGTCTCGGTTATGCGCTTGCGAACTCCGCGTTCGGCGGCACCGCACCGTTGATCTACCAGGCGGCCAAGAACGGCGGCCACGTCCCCTGGTTCATCGCCTACGTCACCGCGGTGATCGCGGTGTCGCTGCTGGTCTACGTGTTCGTCCTGCGCAACAAGGCGGAGACGCCACTCGACCGCGAACAGGGTCGGGCCTTCGTCGACGCCGAGGTCGTCGCGCGGCGGGCCTAAGGTGACACCATGTCGTTTGCGCTCGGGCCGGTGGATCGGCGGACCGTGCTCCGCGGGGGTTGTGGCCTGGGTGCGCTGATTCTCCTGTCCGCCTGCGGAACCGAGCGCGGCGCGCCGGTGCGGCTCGCGGCGGGAGAGTCCGGGGGTTTCTTCTGGGAGTTCGCCGGCCTCCTCGCGGCGGCGGCCGACCGATCCGGCGCGCCGCCGGTCCGCCCTCGGCAGTCCGGCGGCTCCGCCGAGAACCTCGATGCGCTGGCGGACGGTTCCGCGGAACTCGCCCTCAGCCTCAGCGACACGGCCGTCGAGCGCGCCGATCCACGGCTCACAGCTCTCGGGTGCGTGTACGAGAACTACTCCAGGTGGCGGTCCGCGCCGATGCACCCATCGCGACGGTCGCCGACCTGCGCGGGCGGGTGGTGAGTGTCGGAGCGCCCGGTTCCGGTGCCGCGGGACTCTCCGAGCGGGTTCTCGCCGCGGCCGGTCTCGCTCCCGACCGCGACATCCGGCCGGTCCGGCAGACGATGCGCGATGCCGGCGCCGCGCTCGC
Organism: Gordonia sp. KTR9; assembly: GCF_000143885.2. Taxonomy (NCBI): domain Bacteria; kingdom Bacillati; phylum Actinomycetota; class Actinomycetes; order Mycobacteriales; family Gordoniaceae; genus Gordonia; species Gordonia sp. KTR9. The sequence continues at coordinate 1,267,411 of NC_018581.1, read as the reverse complement.
CTCGGGAGCGGTCGATGCCGTCATGTGGGCGGGCGGTCTGCCGACGCCGGCCTTCACCGACCCGCGCGTACCGATCGCCCTGCTGGATCTCGGCGGCGTGGTGGCGGCCCTGCGACGACGGTTCGGACCCGCGTACGAGCCCGTGCGCATCCCGGCCGGCATCCGGCGGTCACCACCGTCGGGGTCGCCAACCTCCTGCTCGCTCGCCGAGACGTGCCGGACGCGACCGCCGCGGCGATCGTCGACCTGCTGCTCGACGAGTCCGCCCACCTCGTGCCGGCTCAGGCGATCGGCAGTCAGTTCCTCGACGCACAATCGTTGATCCTCACCGGATCCGTCCCCCTGCACCCGGGTGCCGCGGAAGAGTACCGTCGTCGGCACGGCTGAGCCACCGGCCTGTTCACACACTAGGGTGAGCGCATGAAGCAGGTGGCATCCCGTCGCGCCGAGTTCGTTGCCGGACTGTTCGTGGTCACGCTGATCGCCGCCGGTTGCGGCACCTCAGACACCGACGACTCGTCCTCCAGCGCGTCGGCGACCACCGTTGTCGCGGAGGATGCGGCACCCACGCCCACCGAGACGACGGTGATGGGTGAGGACGACGTCGAGGTGACCCTCACCGGCCCGCTAGCCGTCAAGTACGGCTCGGCGACGGAGGCACAGCGGGCAGCCCTGGGCAAACCGCTGACCGGGGATCACAACGCCGGAACCCGCGAGAGTGGCGTTGTGTACCAACAGTTTCGCGGCGGAGTGATCATCGCGAAGAACAGCAACCCCGCAACGCCCGGGTACATCGTCACCTCCGGCAAGATCCGGGACGCATGGAACACCGAGCGCGCACCGGACGGCACACCGCTACTCACCGGCACCAACGGCTCGGCCGGGCCTCTCGGCGTGCCCACGAGCGACGTGACAGTCGACGGTGACCTCGAGGTGGTGACCTTCGAACACGGCGAGATCTCCGAAAACACGACGACCGGTGAGGTGACCGTCACGGTCAACGGCAAGACCGTGCCCTCAGGCCTGAAGTAAACCCTGCCCGACACTGGCACTCACGCCGCCGCGTCCACAACCTGGTCCCGGCGAGAACTGTTGCGTTCCTTCCATTCCCATACCGCGTAGAGCACCTCGGTGGTGTACCCCAGACCCATCCGACCCCCACCGACCGGGACCGTCGCGTTGATCCCTATTCCAGGGTTCGGTTGCCACCCAGCCGGTCTCACAGTCGGTGGCGCCACCTCGATCTCGCCACCGTCCGGGCGGTGAAACGTGAACCGTTGCTGACCGTGCGCGGTGATCGAGAACTCACCTCGATGCAACGACCGATGACATGACCCGCACAACAAGATCAGATTGTCCGGATCCGTCCGCCCACCCACCGACCACCACCGCACATGATGAGCATGCAGATGACGCGTCCGACCACACCCCGGCATCTGACAACACCGATCCCGCACAAACAACGCCCGCACCAACGCCTTGTTCGGCGTCCGCTTCCTACGCCCCACACCCAACAACGCAAGCTTCCCCGGCTGCCCGGGAACCCTGCGACTCACCACATCTCGAATCGACGCACCGCACCGCGCCTCGGCCACCTCGACCTCAGACAACGCCGGACCATCATCGAGATGAGCCTGCTCCACCCCCTCACCGGCATGAATGAGGATCTCCGCACCCGGCGCTACATCAGGCATCGCTATCCCGTCATGCACCATGTCGGCCATCGCCACCACCGCCGGCGCCACATTCGACGGCACCTTCCGCCACAGATCCCGACGCCGCGACGGAACCACCTCCAATTCGCCGTCACCCGACTCCGGTTCGGTGTTCCGCGGAACACTCGCAGCGGTAGGCAGATCCGGATCGTCGCAGGTCCGGGTGCGTTCATACTCTGCGCGTACCGCACCGGCCAGAAACCGCGCGCCATCCAACGGACTCAACCTCAACGACACCGACAACGACCCGTCAGCATTCCACTTCCACCGGCCCGTCGACTCCTTCGGCGGCCGACCCTCCTCGGCGACGCCACGATCACGATCGATCTGGCCCATCGCCCGCACCGCCCGATCCAACTGACTCGCAGTGCACGACAGCGCCACATTCACCAACTCCCGCTCACGCTCCGGCGTGGCCACCCGCGTCAAGGCGCGCACCTTCGAATACGTCAGTCGACCTTCATGAAAAGCCTTGCGAATCATGGGTAATTCTCGTATCGCTTTTGCGATTCGCACATGCTCATGCGCCGTTCGCGATGCAATGCCGGCCTTCCACGACAACCAGTGCGCCAGTGAGTGAATCCCCGGTCCCCGCCACGAGTCCCGCTCAGCCAATTCCGCCACCAGGTCAAGGAAATCCGCGGTCAGCGCAGTGATCTGCGCGGCATACCCCAGCACCCGCCCCTCGAGCACCTCATCAGGCAACGACACTGGATCCGCACCATCGAACGTCGACGACACATCCCCACCCGAACGAAAAGCACTGACCCCCACAGCAACCCCCTGAACCAAGCGGATGGAACAGGACAAATGTATCGCCCAGCACCGACAACTCCCCGAGCCTTAACCCAAACTTCAGAGTGTTCCGCGGAACACTTCGCCGATCGGCGGTACCCGCGAGTCAGCTCGCCACTGCCCCCGGGCGAGCGATCTTCGGTTCGATGACCTCGGTCGCGTAGTTCTTCCCCCACTCGTTGAGCGCCGACACGAACGGGCCCAGCGCCTGCCCCTGTTCGGTGAGCGAGTACTCGACCCTGGGCGGGACCTCCGGGAAGGCGGTGCGCTGCACGATGCCGTCGCTTTCGAGTTCACGAAGCTGGCGGGTGAGCACTCGGGGCGTCACCGGACCGACCGCCCGCCCCAGAGCGCCGTACCTCATCGGCCCCTCGAGGAGGTTCTTGACGATGGTCATCTTCCAGGAGCCGCCGAGAACGGCGACGCTCACTTCGACCGGACACACCTCGTAGGCACGTCGAACCGGGTCCCGCAGGGTGGGCTCGCCCTCACTGTCCATCGTCGACCTCCCGAAGGCTTTCTCATGGACATTCTCGTCCATATGGACAATATTGTGCATACTACCGCCGATGCACGTATTGCGTTAGACAGAAGTCATGCACAATTCCGTCGATCGACGCGAGAGCGCTTCTGCAGACCGCGACTTCACACGTTTCACGTCCCCGACAATCCGGGCGTGGCTGGGCTCGATCGCGGTCCTGGCGACGCCGGCGACCGCCTCCCTGTACGACCTGGGCACTGTGCCCGGGTGGGTCGGGACGGGCTGCGCCGGAGCGGTCCTGACGCTCACCCATCTCGGGCTGCAGTGCCAGGCCGCGATACTCGTCTTGCGGGACGGTCGATGGCTCCCGGCCGTGCTGGCCGCGGCACTCTGCGCCGCGACGCTGATCGCGCTCTATCTGATGGCGTTCCACCACGCCGCGGGGTGGTATCTGCTGCTCATCGGTGTGGTGGCGGTGGCCGCGTACTCCGCCACCGTCGGCCCGCGCGCATGAGGCTTCCCCGTGGCAATCCGTATCGCGTACCGCGCCGAACGCCATACCGAGAGACACACCGAAGGCACCGGCGAAGCCAACTGCCGTAGCCGCACAGGCGAATCTCGATGCGCTGCCATTTCACCGATGGGCGATGTCGAGCGGACAGGGAGCGCTACATGAAGGCAGACAGGTTCGAACCGGTGGTCGTCGACGATGACCACGACGCCGCCTCAGCAGGTCGCGTTCTGGCGGTGATCTCCACGAAGCGCGATCAGCTCGTCATCCTGACCGCTCATGGCAGCATCGATCTGCTCACCGTTCCACGGTTCGGCGCAGCCGTTCTGGAAGCGGTGAGCGAGCAACCCCGCGGACTGATCATCGATCTCACCGCCACCGACTTCCTCGCATCCTCCGGCATCGCTGCGCTCCTCGCCGCGCGCGCGGCCGTCACCCCGAGCGGCCGGTTCGGTGTCGTCGCCGAGCATCCTGCGGTCACGCGGCCCTTGCGGCTGTCCGGGCTCGATCAGACACTCGGCCTCCACCCCTCGATGGCGGACGCCTTCACGGCGATGACCCAGGACTGACGAGAAGCTGCGCTCATTCCTCACTCAAGAACTGCACGATCACCGCATTCACCGCCTGAGGCGCCTCGATCGGGATGAGGTGCGTCCCGGGGATCACGGCCAACCGGGCTCCCGGTATGGCGGCGGCGACGTCGCGGCTGTGCTCGAGAGTCACCTCGTCTCGATCGCCCTGCATGACCAGGGTCGGTGCGGTGATCGCCGCCAGATCGCCGAGATCGATCTCGGGCTCGGAGTTGATCATCGACATCGTCTTGTCGAACACGACCTGGAAATGGTCCGCCCCGTCCGGGGATTCGGACGCGTACTCCGCCGCGAAGAAACCCATCAGCTCGTCGTCGGCGGTGTCGAGTGCATCGAGAATGCCACCGACGGCACGCCCTGAACTGTTGTAGTACTGACCGATCAGGACCAGATGACGGACCAGATCGGGCCGGCGCAGCGCCACCAGCACACCCACGACCGCACCATCACTCCACCCGACGATCTCGGCGGGGCCGTCGACGACCTCGTCGAGATACGCGATCGTCTCCTCGGCCATGTCCGCATAGTGGAACTCGTCCATCACGTCCGGGCTGTGGCCATGGCCGTGCCGCTCCGGAGAGAACACCTTCCACCCCGCCTCGACGAGGGCAGGCACCTGCCCGCCCCACGACGACGCGCCGGAGAAGGCGCCGTGCAGCAGGACGACGGGTCGGCCGTCCCCCTGGATCTCATGCCAGACACGGGTTTTCGGCTGGGGATGACTGATGGTCGTGTACTCGCGTATCGGAGAGGTCACCCGGTCAGAGTACGGGCACATCCGGTGCGCCACCGATGAGAAACCGGCGTCGGGCGGGTCAGCCCCGATGAGTGCTCACACCACGAGAGGGAGTCCCATGCCCACCGACACCACCCAGTCGCGATCGATATCGGCGGCCGCCGATCACATGCTTGCAATAACCGCCACGATCGCCGACACCGACCTGGACCGCCCGACACCATGTCCCGGCATGGACCTCGCCGCGCTGCTGGCCCATGTCGACGGCCTGTCGCAGGCGTTCGCGGCCGCGGCGCGCAAGGACTTCGGCCCGTTGACCTCCACGCCGCCGGACCCGGGCCAGAACCAAAGCCACCTGCCGGCCGAGTGGCGAGACGACCTGCGTCATCACGTGCACGACCTCGCGACGTCATGGGACGACCCGGACGCCTGGGAAGGCATGACCCAGGCCGGCGGCGTCGAATTGCCCGCCGAGATCATGGGACGGGTCGCCCTATCGGAACTGGTGCTACACGGCTGGGACGTCGCACACGCCGCGGGTGTCCAGTTCGACGTCCCCGATGAGATCCTCCAGGTCGTCTTCGACCTCCACCACCCGCCCCAGCCGCAGGACGAGCGCGAGGGCATGTTCGGACCGGTGGTCCAGGTGCCCGACGACGCACCGCTCGTCGACCGGCTCGCCGGCCTGACCGGCCGGGATCCGCGGTGGCCGCAGGAAACTCCCCAGCGCTAGCGGTTGAACGGCCAGCCGGTGATCTTCTTCTCCCGCGGCGGGGCGTAGGTCCGGACCTTGGACGTCGAGAGTCCCATCCGGACAAGCCCTTCGGCGATGGTGACGGCCGACCGAACGCCGTCGACGATCGGGACCCCGGTTGCCTCGCGGACCTGCTCCTCGAGCCCTGCCATCCCGCCACACCCGAGGCAGATCACCTCGGCGTGGTCGTCGACGACGGCGCGGGTGGACTGTTCCACGATCGCCTTGACCGCCCTGTCGGGGTCCGACTCGAGTTCCAGCACACCGAGTCCCGACGCCCGGACCGAGGCGCAGCGCTGGTCGAGGCCGGCGAGCTTGAGCCGGTCCTCGATGAGTGGGACCGTCCGGTCCAGCGTCGTCACGACCGAGAACCGGTGTCCCAGGTACATCGCCGTCGACGCCGCGGCTTCGGTGATGTCGACGACGGGGACCTCGAGGAGTTCCTGTAGTCCTTCCCGCCCGTGTTCGCCGTAACCCGCCTGGATCACGGCGTCATACGGGTCGGGATACGCGAGGACCGCGTCCATCACGGCGAGGGCGGCGAGGTAGGACTCGAAGTTGCCCTCGCACGAGTCGGCGCCGAAACGCGGTGTGATGCCGACGATCTCGGTCCCCGGCGAGGCGACCGAACGCGCCGAGTCGGCAATGGCCTCGGTCATCGACACGGTCGTGTTGACGTTGGCGACGAGGATGCGCACGGTGATGTCCTCCTTGAGCGATCAGTGGGTGCTGGCGACGGAGATCGGCTCCCCCGACACCTCGGCGAACGGTCCACGACGGTCGGCGACCGCCAGGTAGACGACCGCGCCGAGACCGGCGCCGATGAACCAGGAGAACTCCGAGACCACCTCGAAGGCCGGAACAAAGGCCATCACCAGGGCGATGGCGGCGGTCGGTACCAGTGCGGCGATCGCCCGCGGGTTCACACCGTTGCGGTAATGGTAGGCGCCGTCCGGCGCTTCGGTGAACAACGCGGGCACGTCGATCCGCGAGCGGCGGACGAGCCAGTAGTCGGCCATCACGATGCCGAACAGCGGGCCGAGTAGCGCTCCGAGTCCGCCGAGGAAGTAGTTGATCACCGCGGGTGAGTTGTAGAGGTTCCACGGCAGGATCACCAATCCGATGATCGCGGCGACGAGCGCCGCGCGCCGGAAGTCGAGATGACGCGGGAACAGATTGGACAGCGCGTAGATCGGCGCGACGAAGTTGGCCATGAGGTTCACCGCGACGGTGAGGATCAGCAGGGCCAGGCAGGCCAGCACCAAGAGGAAGGTGTTGGGGACGGTCTGGACGATGTCCGACGGCGACTCGATGACCGTGCCGTTGATCCGGAACTGCGCACCGGCCAGGACGATCACGATGCCGCCGAAGAGCAGCATGTTGAGCGGGATACCCCAGAAGTTGCCGCGCACGATGGCTTTTCGCGATTCCGCGTTGCGCGTGAAGTCGCAGAAGTTGAGGACGAAGGTGCCGTAGATCGCGACCCAGAGGCTGGCTCCGCCGATGATCTGGAGCCACATGTCCACACCGGTCAGTGAGTCGGGCGTCGACCACGCGATGGTCCAGTCGGCGTTGCCGAGCATCCAGATGGCCAGCGCCACCATCGTGATCAGGATGACCGGGCCGGCGAAGGCCTCGTAGCGACGGATCATCTCCATGCCGTAGCTGACGATGATCACCTGGATCACCCACAGCGACACGAAGGAGATCCAGCCCAGGGTCGAGAGCCCGAGGAAGCGGTTGGTGTCCAGGTCGGCGGCCCCCGGGAACAGTGCGACGAGCATGATCCGGAGCACGACGGACGCGAGGTAGGTCTGGATGCCGAACCATGCGATCGCCACACCGCCACGGATGAGGGCGGGGATCTGGGCTCCCCGGATGCCGAACGAGATGCGGCTCATGACCGGGAAGGGCACGCCGGTCTTCTCGCCCATGAACCCGGAGAGATTCAGCAGCAGGAAGAGGAAGACGCCGCCCAGCACGAGCGCCGTCAGGATCTGCCACCCACCGAGCCCGAGCGCGAAGAGTCCGATGGCGAAGGCGTAGTTGCCGAGACTGTGGACGTCGTTGGCCCACAGGGTGAAGATGTTGTAGCTGCTCCAGCGACGGCCGGCGCGGCTCGTGGGCGCCAAATCGTCGTTGTAGAGCTTCGGGCTCAACCCGTCCGGGACGGCTCCGGTGACACCGGAGGCGTTCTCACCGACGGGAATTGTGTGCTGCTCAGTGCTCATCTCTGCACTTTCGGTCGGACGGTCGACGATGACCGCGCTCCTACACTCGCGGAGTTCCGTGATGTGGAATGAAGATTCCGCGTTCGAGACAGTTAGCCTGACGATCGAGGGCGTTGTCAATAGCACGACACCGCGCTACTCGCGAGTTGAGTTCCGAAATCACAGCAGTTCATTCCATGATGAGGAATAACCTGGGTTAGTCTCTGGATCGACCCAGGATACGGCGACCAGCAAGGAGTCCCGCCCAATGACCGCAGCACCCGATGCCCCGGCCCCCTTCTCAGACACACCGTTCGACCTGGTCGTGCGGGGTGAGCAGACGCTGACCACGGCCGGCATCGTGGCCCGCGAGATCGGGATCCGCGACGGTCGGGTGGTCGCCATCGAGCCGCTCGGTAGCGGACTCGTGGGCACCGAGATCGTCGAGCTGGCCGACGATCAGGTGATGATCCCCGGGCTGGTGGACACGCACGTGCACGTCAACGAGCCCGGCCGCACCGAGTGGGAGGGTTTCGACTCGGCCACCCGCGCGGCCGCCGCCGGCGGCGTCACCACCCTCATCGACATGCCGCTCAACTCGATCCCGCCGACGGTCAACGTCGACGCCCTGGCCGAGAAGCGCGCTGCCGCGCAGGGGAAGACCCACATCGACGTCGGCTTCTGGGGTGGGGCCATCCCCGGCAACGAGAAAGACCTGCGCGGCCTGCACGACGCGGGTGTGTTCGGGTTCAAGTGCTTCCTGCTGCACTCCGGAGTGGACGAGTTCCCGCACCTGACGGCCGACGAGATGGAGGCCGACATGGCCACGCTCGCCGAGTTCGACTCGCTGATGATCGTCCACGCCGAGGACTCCCGGGCCATCGACAAGGCACCGTCACCCGAAGGTGACGAGTACCAGCGATTCCTCGCATCGCGGCCGCGCGGCGCCGAGAATCTCGCGATCGCCGAAGTGATCGAGCGCGCACGCTGGACCGGGGTCCGCGCCCACGTGCTCCACCTGTCGTCCTCGGATGCCCTGCCGATGCTGGCCAGCGCGAAGCGCGACGGTGTGAAGATCACCGTCGAGACCTGCCCGCACTACCTGACCCTGCTCGCCGAGGAGGTGCCCAACGGCGCGACGGCCTTCAAGTGCTGCCCGCCGATCCGCGAGGCCGGCAACCGCGAACTGCTGTGGGAGGGACTGCTCGACGGCACGATCGACTGCATCGTCTCCGACCACTCGCCGTCGACCGTCGATCTCAAGGATCCCGAGAACGGCGACTTCGGGGTCGCGTGGGGTGGAGTGGCGTCGTTGCAGCTCGGACTGTCGCTCATCTGGTCGGAGGCCAAGAAGCGCGGCATCGACCTGCCGCAGGTGATCGAGTGGATGGCGTCGCGGCCGGCGGATCTCGCCGGTTTGCCGACCAAGGGTCGCATCGCTCTGGGGTGCGACGCCGACTTCGCGATCTTCGAGCCGGAGTCCGCGCAGATCGTCGACGTCAACCGGCTCCACCACAAGAACCCGGTCAGCCCGTACGACGGTCGGGCACTCGCCGGCGTGGTCAAGGGAACCTGGGTGCGCGGTCAGCGGGTGGACTTCGAGACCGCCCGCGGGCGGATGCTCCGCCGCGGCGACGTCTGACCTCCCCCTGCTGCCTGAGCCCCACCCCCTGCTGCCTGAGCCCCGTCGAAGGCCGCCGGTAAGCTCGATCGAATGAGTTCGGATGACCAGCACACCGGCCTGGCCGATGAGTTGGCCGCGCGTTCCGACGACGCGCTGACCGAGCTCCTCCTCGAACGCCCCGACCTCGCCTCACCGACGCCGTCGGGCACCCGCGTGCTCGCCCAGCGGGCGTTGTCGGCGGCGTCGCTGTCCCTGGCGGGCGAGGACCTCGACGTTCTGGCCGTCGCGGTCCTCGAGGAGGTCACCGCGCGCCACAGCCGGAGCCCGAAGAAGACGAGACGCCCGTCGGTCGCCACAGTGGTCAAGGCCTTGTCCGGACGGGCCGACGCCGACGCCGTGCGGGCGCGGATCGATGTCCTCCGGCGCCGCGCGATTCTCTGGGGTGAGGACTCATCCCTGTTCGCGGGCGAGCACGTCGAATCCGCGATGCCCTGGAAAGGCAGGCATCTCACCGGACCTCTCGTCGGCCGTTCCGGCGAGGAGATCGCCGAGATGATCGCCGGTCTCGACGAGCGTCCGCTCGGCCTGCTGCAGACCCTCGCACGCGGACCGGCCCTCGGCCGGAGTCGCGACGCGGCACCCGACGCCGACCCGGAGTCCCCGGTCGCGCGCCTCATCTCGTCGGGACTGCTGGCCCGCGTCGACGACCAGACGGTCGAGCTTCCGCCGATGGTGGGCGCCGTCCTCCGTGACGAACCCGCTTGGCGCACCGATGTTCTCACGCCACCGCCGCTGCACGATCCCGGTGCGAAGCCGCGTTTCGGGGCCAAGGCGGTCGACGCTGCGGCCGGCGGCGAGGCACTCGAGCTCATCCGTCACCTCACCCAGCTGATCACGATCCTCGGGGCGACGCCGGCGGCGGTGCTGCGTTCCGGCGCTCTCGGCGTCCGCGAATTGCGACGCCTGGCGAAGCTGACCGGTCTCGAGACGCAGCGGGTCGCGTTCCTGATCGAACTCGCCGCCTACCTGCGGCTCATCGACGCAGGCTTCCCGGAACCCGCGCCGCCCAACGATTCCGGTGAGCAGTCGTTCGCGCCCACCTCCACCGCCGACACCTGGCTGCACCAGCCGCGGGAGCGTCAGTGGCTCGCACTGGCCGATGCGTGGATGCACATGCCGCGCCGAGCCTGGCAGGTCGGCGAACCCGATCGGGACGGCAACGCGTTGCCCACCCTGGCCGCCGACCTGCACGACGCCTACGCGCCGGTGCAGCGGCAGCTGATCCTGTCCACACTCGCCCACGCCGGCGCCGCGGTGGGGGTGCCGGCCGACACCGTCCTCGCCAACCTCCACTGGCACCGGCCCCGCCAGATCCGCCGGTTCAGTCGCCGCGTCGTCGGCGAAACACTGCGTGAGGCAAGGGAGTTGGGCCTTGTCGCGCACGATGCCCTGACCACGGTCGGCCACGCGTACACCGTCGAGGAATCGCCGGACTCCGACCCCGCCGACGTCGATGCCGCGGTGCTCGCCGCGATGCGCAAGGCTCTGCCCGAGCCGGTGGACCACTTCCTGACGCAGGCCGATCTGACGCTGACCGTCCCCGGCCCGATGACATCGGAACTCGCCGAACAGGTCGAGCTCGTCGCCGACCTCGAGTCCGGCGGTGCGGCGTCGGTCTACCGGGTCTCGCCGGAGAGCGTGCGCCGGGCCCTGGACGCGGGCCGCAGCAGCAACGAACTGCTGTCGATGTTCACGACGCACTCGAGAACCCCGGTGCCACAGTCGCTCACGTATCTCATCGAGGACGTCGCCCGCAGACACGGCCAGTTGCGGGTGGGCGTGGCGTCGGCGTTCATCCGCTGCGAGGACCCGACGGTGCTCGCCGCGGTGTTGCGCAGTGCGGCCGCCGAGCCGCTCGCACTACGCGCGCTGGCGCCGACGGTGGCGGTCTCGCCATCGGAGGTCCGCGACGTCATCGACCAGTTGCGGGCGGCGGGATTCGCTCCGGCAGGCGAGGATTCGTCGGGCGCCCTGGTCGATCTGCGCGAGCGGGGCAGCCGGGTCACGGTGTCGCGGGCGCGGCGTCAGAGCCAACCGCGACGCAACGCGCCGTCGGAGGCGCAGCTGCGGTCGGTGGTCACCCGCATCCGCTCGACCGACCGCGCGGCGGCGGCGACTCCGGTTCGCGGCGCGGCCTCGACGACCCCGGTCCGGGCCACGGGCGGGGGCGAATCCGCCACCGCGCTCATCCAGCTCGCCCTCCGCGCCAACCGCAGGCTGCGCGTCGGGTACGTCGACGCGCAGGGTTCGGCGAGCCGGCACGTGGTGACGCCGAAGATCCTCGGCGCGGGCCAGCTGGTGGCCGTCGAGGAGGGCAGCGACGACGAGCAGCGATTCTCGCTGCACCGGCTCACCAGTGTCGAGCTCCTCGACGCCTGAATCCGGCCGATAGAGACGTCCTGTGACAGACGTCTCATCCTTGGTAAGCTCGGGTATGACCGCGGCACGCGACCTCCCCGCAGGTGACCATCTCGACAGCTCTGTCGCCGACACCTATCAGCACGACCTCGTCGCCCGGATGAAACCCTCGCGCAAGCGTCCCCGGGTGACGCGACCGGCCGATCTGGTCACCGCCATCGGGCCATCGCTCGCCGGCGCCAACGTGATCATGCAGCTGGCCAACCCGAAGGTCGGTTACGGCGTCCACGAGAGCCGGGTGCCGTCGGGCAACGCGATCAAGCGGCCCATCAAACGCGGGCGGACCACCGGGACGTTCCTCGCCGTCGCACTGATGGGCACCGACGACGACAAGGCCTACATCCACGACGCCGTCGGTCGCGTCCACGACCAGGTGTACTCGACCGCGACGAGTCCCGTGCGCTACAGCGGGAACGACTCGCGTCTGCAGCTGTGGGTCGCGGTGTGCCTGCTCAAATACTTCATCGACCAGTACGAACTGCTCTACGGCCCCCTGAGTGCCGAGGAGAAGGAGATGGTGCTCACCCAGGCGCACCCGCTGGGCACCGCACTCAACGTGCCCCGCGAGAGATGGCCGGCGACCTACGACGACCTCCTCGTCTACTGGAACGCCGAACTGGCCTCGCTGCGGATCGACGACCCGGTCCGGGACGAGCTGCGCAGCCTCGCCGACCTGTCGTTCCTGGAGTACCGCGTGGGCCCGCTCGGCACGCTCGCGCACATCACGCTCGGATCGTCGCTCGCCTACGCGATCAAGGCCGGTCTCCCGCCGGAGTTCCGCGAGATGATGCGGTGGCGGTGGACCGAACGCGACGAGCGCCGGTACCAGCGGGCGCTCGCCGGATTCCGTCTCGTCGACCCCCTGGTGGCGCCCGTGCTGCGCGGGATCTTCCGGCTCAACCTGGTGGACCTGCGGGTTCGACGCAAGCTCGGAATCCCCGTGTTCTGACCCACATCGTGCCCCGTCGCTGACAACCGTCGGTGCTTTCTGGACAATGGACCGGGTGACCGACGGACCCCTGATCGTGCAATCCGACAAGACGCTGCTGCTCGAGGTGGATCACCCCGACGCCGCGGCGGCGCGCGCGGCGATCGCACCCTTTGCCGAACTCGAACGTGCCCCCGAGCACGTCCACACCTACCGGGTCACCCCGCTCGCGCTGTGGAACGCCCGCGCCGCAGGTCACGACGCCGAACAGGTCGTCGACGCCCTCGTGACGTACTCGCGCTACGCGGTGCCCCAGCCGCTGCTGATGGACGTCGTGGACACGATGGGGCGGTTCGGCCGGCTCCAACTGGTGAAGCACCCGGCGCACGGCCTCACCCTCGTCAGCTTCGACCAGGCTGTCCTGATCGAGGTGATGCGCAACAAGAAGGTGGCACCGATGCTGGGCGCGCGCATCGACGACGACACCGTCATCGTGCATCCGTCGGAGCGCGGTCGCCTCAAGCAGGTGCTGCTGAAGGTGGGGTGGCCCGCCGAGGACCTGGCCGGGTACGTCGACGGCGAGGCGCACGCCATCGAGCTCGCCCAGGACGACTGGCAACTGCGCGATTACCAGGAGATGGCTGCCGACTCGTTCTGGGCCGGCGGCTCCGGCGTGGTGGTTCTCCCCTGCGGGGCGGGCAAGACGATGGTCGGCGCCGCGGCGATGGCCAAGGCCGGCGCGACGACGCTGATTCTGGTGACAAACACCGTCGCCGGGCGGCAGTGGAAACGCGAACTCATCGCGCGGACGACGCTCACCGAGGAAGAGATCGGCGAGTACTCGGGCGAGCGCAAGGAAATCCGACCGGTCACGATCGCGACGTATCAGGTGATGACGCGGAAGTCGAAGGGCGAGTACCGCAATCTCGACCTGTTCGATTCGCGCGACTGGGGCCTGATCATCTACGACGAGGTCCACCTGCTCCCCGCTCCCGTCTTCCGGATGACGGCCGACCTGCAGTCGCGCCGTCGACTCGGTCTCACCGCGACCCTGGTCCGCGAGGACGGCCGCGAGGGCGACGTCTTCAGCCTCATCGGTCCCAAGCGCTACGACGCACCGTGGAAGGACATCGAGGCGCAGGGCTGGATCGCCCCGGCCGACTGCGTCGAGGTGCGCGTGACCCTGACCGACGAGGAGCGTCTGCAGTACGCGGTCGCCGAGCCCGAGGAGAAGTACAAGCTCTGCTCGACGGCACACACCAAGGTCAACGTGGTCAAGGCGATCCTCGACAAGCACCAGGGCCAGCAGACCCTGATCATCGGTGCCTACATCGATCAGCTGGAAGAGCTCGGTCGCGAGCTCGACTCTCCGGTCATCCAGGGTTCGACCAAGAACAAGGAACGCGAGGTGCTGTTCGACCGGTTCCGTTCCGGCGAGTTGCAGACCCTCGTGGTCTCGAAGGTGGCGAACTTCTCCATCGACCTCCCCGAGGCGTCGGTCGCGGTGCAGGTGTCGGGGACTTTCGGCTCACGTCAGGAAGAGGCACAGCGCCTCGGCCGGCTGCTGCGTCCGAAACGCGATGGCGGACAGGCGCACTTCTACTCCGTGGTCTCCCGCGACACCCTCGACGCCGACTACGCCGCGCACCGCCAGCGGTTCCTCGCCGAGCAGGGTTACGCCTACCGCATCACCGACGCCGACGACCTCCTCGGCCCGACGATCGGTGACACGACGTCCGCGGACTGAGCCCCCCGCTCCTCACGTCTCGACGAGGCAGTACCCGATCGACTCCGGTTCGTAGAAGACCCATTTGGTCTCGTCGCCGGAGCAGGTCACCGAGGCGTCCGAGCGCGTGGTGACACGGGCGAGGACCGTCTGCGCCGTCGCCGCACTGGCGCAGGGGGCTTCCCGGTAGTCGGCGAGGGAACCGCCCGAGAGCGGCACCAGATAACAGAGGTCCTCGTAGAAATTCGGTGTGAGACAGAGCTTGTCGGTGCTGTCCGGGAAGGTGAGCGTCGAATTCTGCGGGCTCGCGCACGACGTCGACGAGGCGATCTTCGACGCGGTGTAGAAGTTGAGCCCGGCTGAATCGCAGTCGACCTTCGAGGCGTTCACACTCGTCGCCGACCCGGAATCGGTGGCGATGCCGATGCATTCGCCGACCTCCACGTCCCCTGGCCCGTTGACCGCCGAGGTCGAGGTGTCGGGCGTGCGGGGCGCCGAGGTGCCCGCAGCGGAGGTGGTGGTCTCCGGCCCGGCGGCCGTGGTGGATCGCGACGTCGAGGTGCCGCCCGCGGACGGCGCGCTCGACACCTGCGTCGCGACGTACACGACCCCGGCGGCGATCGCGAGGACGAGGATCGCCGCGAGCGAGCCCAGGGCGATCAGCAGCCCGGACCGCTTCTTCGGCGGGGGCGGCGCGAAGCCGGCCTGCGAGGGATACCCGCCGGGATACGTACCGGGCGGCGGGAGATGGTTCGAATACGGTTGCGGTCCAGGTGGATGGCTCGCCGGCGGTCCCGGAACCGGTACCGGCGGTGGCACGCGCGCCGGTGCACGCACCGTCGGCTCCTTGGACAGCTGCGGTGCCGTGAGCGCGCGTTCGAGGTCCGCGGCGAACTCGCGGCAGGACCCGTAGCGGCGGTCGGGCTCCTTCGCGAGCGCGCGACCGAACACCGCGTCGACGCTGCCCGAGATGCCCGGGCGCAGGGTCGACGGGCGCGGCGGCATCGACTGCAGATGATGGGCGATGATCGACGCGGTGCTCGCACCCTGGAACGGCGGCCGGCCGGTCAGCAGTTCGAAGACGGTGGCGGCGAGGGCGTACTGGTCCGCCCGCGGGTCCACCGGATCGCCGAGCAGCTGCTCGGGGGCCGCGTAGGCGACGGTGCCGAGGAAGACGTTGGTCGAGGTGAGGTGACTGACGTCCTGTTCGGATTTGGCGATCCCGAAGTCCGCGAGCAACACTCGCGGCTCCGGGCCACCCACGCCCTGGAGCAGGATGTTGGCCGGCTTGACGTCGCGGTGCAGGAGTCCGGTTGCGTGCGCGCGGTCCAGCGCCGCGCCGACGGCACGCACGATGGCGATCACCGTCGGGGTGTCGAGCCCCTGCGGGTTCTGCCGGAGCAACTTGAGTGCATCGATGCCGTCGATGTACTCCATCGCGATCCACAGGTGGCCGTCGTACTCGCCGGAGTTGAAGATCGTCACGATCGCCGGGTGCACGACACTCGAGGCGTGCTCGGCTTCTTTGACGAAGCGCTGCCGGTACATCGGGTCACGGCTGAGATCGGCGGGCAGGACTTTGAGCGCCTCGTTACGCGGCAGATGCGGGTGTCTCGCGAGATAGATCTCGCCCATCCCGCCGCGGCCGACGAGTCGGATGATGGTGTAGCCGGCGAAGTGCTCGCCGGGATTGCGCGGCATCGCTCCTCCTCATCCGTCGGCGACTGGGGTCAGTCTGTCACTCCGGCAGCACCCACCGCGACCCCGTCGAACCCGCAGTTCGGGACAGGTCCGGTGTCCTCGCAGAGTGCACCTGTGCCACTGTGGGATCCATGTCATTCGAGGACAGGACAACCCGCCGCCTGCGTCCGTTCGCCACGACGATCTTCGCCGAGATGTCGGCGCTGGCGGTCGCGCACGACGCCGTGAACCTCGGACAGGGCTTCCCGGACACCGACGGGCCGGCGTCGATGCTCGACGCCGCACGGAAGGCCATCACCGACGGGCGCAATCAGTATCCGCCGGGGATCGGGGTGCCGGAGTTGCGTGACGCCGTCGCGCGGCAGCAACACGACCTGTACGGCCTGGACTACGACCCGGACCGCGAGGTGCTGATCACCGTCGGGGCCACCGAGGCGATCGCGGGCGCCGTCGTCGGGCTGGTGGAACCGGGCGACGAGGTCATCATGATCGAGCCGTACTACGACGCCTACGCCGCCACCGTCGCGATGGCCGGGGGTGTGCGGCGCGTCGTACCGCTGGTCCCCGACGGCGACGGTTTCCGCCTGGATCGCGATCGTCTCGCCGCGGCCTTCGGGCCGAGGACGTCGATGGTGCTGGTGAACAGCCCGCACAACCCGACGGGCACCGTCCTGTCGCCCGACGATCTCGCCGAGATCGCACGGCTGTGCGTCGAACACGACGTGGTTGCCGTCACCGACGAGGTCTACGAACACCTCGTCTTCGACGGGCGGACCCACACCCCGCTGGCGACGCTGCCGGGGATGCGGGAACGCACACTGCGGATCTCCAGCGCCGCGAAGACCTTCAACTGCACCGGCTGGAAGGTCGGCTGGGTGAGCGGACCGCCCGAACTCGTCGCCGCGACACGAACGGCCAAGCAGTACATGTCCTACGTCGGCTCCGGACCGTTCCAGCCCGCGGTGGCGCACGCCCTGGACCACGAAATGGGTTGGGTACGCGAATCCGCGCTGGCACTGCAGGCCAAACGCGACCTGATCTCGACCGCCCTGACAGATGCGGGTTTCGCGGTACACCGGAGCGAGGCAACATATTTCGTCTGCGCCGACCCACGGCCGCTCGGCGTCGACGACGGCATCGAATTCTGCCGGTCGCTACCCGAACGCATCGGCGTCGCCGCGGTGCCGGTGAGCGTGTTCACCGACGACCGAGAGCCCTGGCACCATCTGCTCCGATTCGCCTTCGCCAAACGCGACGACGTGATCGCCGAGGCCGCCGAGCGGCTACGCCGACTCTGACTGCCGGCTGAGGTGCGACAAGCTCAGCGCAACGCCGGGATGACCCGCTCCTCGAACAGTTCGAGATCCTCGCGGTCGACGGCGATGTTCGGGAAGTAGCAGATCCCGTATGCCATACCGGCCTCGGCGAGGCCCCGCAGGTTCTCCGCGACCTGTTCGGGTGTACCGACCGCGGGCATACCCCGGAATGCTCCGAGACTGCCGGCGGCGGCGTCGGGTCCGACGGTCTTGCTCAGCCGGGCTTCGAGGTCGGCGAGTTTGCGCTCCACGTCGGCCTCGGTCTCACCGAGCATGACGTTGTAGTTGGCCGACCGGGTGATCGACTCGAAGTCGCGTCCGAGATCGGCACAGTGCTGTTTCAGCACCTCCGATTTGTGCGTGAAACCTTCCGGCGTGCCGTCGAAGTTGGTGTAGTCGGCGTACTTCGCCGCGATCCGCAGGGTCTTCTTCTCCCCGCCGCCGGCGATCCACAGCGGCAACCGTCCGGCCGTGGGCTGCGGGGCACAGATGGCGTCGTCGACGGTGTAGTGCTTGCCGTCGAGGGTCGCCCGCCCGGTCTCCCAGGCCTGCTTCATGATCTGCACGCCCTCGTCGAGTCGCGCCAGCCGCTCACCCGCCGACGGGAATCCGTAACCGTATGCCCGCCACTCGTGTTCGTACCACCCGCCGCCGATGCCCATCTGCACGCGACCGCCGGAGATCAGGTCGGCGGTGGCCGCGACCTTGGCCAGGTACATCGGGTTGCGATAACTCATCGCGGTGCACATCTGCCCGATCTCGACCCGACTGGTGGTGGCGGCGAGCGCCGCCACCAGCGTCCATGCCTCGTGGGTGGCCTCGTCGGTCGGCAGCGGCACGGTGTGGAAATGGTCGTAGACCCACACCGAGTCCCAGCCGCCCGACTCGGCGCGGTCGGCGACCGACGACATCACCCCCCACTGGTCCGCGGGTTCCACACCCACGAGATCGAGACGCCAGCCCTGGGGAATGAAGAGTCCGAATCGCATGGCGTCCAACTTACGCGGGGACGTGATTACGCGTCAGATCGCAGTCGCGATGAGGTTGTCGGCAGCCCAGTTCAGATGTGCGACAACAGCGTCCCGCGCCCCGCCCGGGTCCCCGGCGGCAATGGCGTCGATGATGACGGCGTGACGGGCCACGTCCATGTTGCCCACGGCACGATCGGTGCCGGCGTACATGATCGACATGCGGATCGAACCCTCGAGGGAGGTCCACGAGTGCACGAGCGTGTCGTTGCCGGTGAGGCGACACAACGCGCGGTGGAAGTCGAGATCGGCTTCGATGCGATCGTCGAGCCGTTCGGTGCCGGCGCTCTCCATCCGCGACAGGGTGTCCCTCAGCTCGGCGACATGGCCGTCTCGTTCGGGCTGCGCGGCGAGTTCGGATGCGGCGAGGGATTCGAGGGCACCGCGCACGGCGAAGATGTCGCGGACCTCCTTCTGATCGAGGCTGCGCACCGAGAGCCGGCCACGCGCGCCCGACACCACGAGGCCCTCCTGTTGCAGCTGGCGCAATGCCTCGCGCAGCGTTCCGCGGCTGATACCCAGACGTTCGGACAACTCGGTTTCGACGAGCGCACTGCGAGGGCGGAGCTCACCGCTGGTGATGGCGGTACGCAGGGCCGCGACTGCCTGCTCACGCAGGTTGGTCCGCTGCAGACCCAGCAGCGCGCCCTTCTGGTCCGCCATGCCCGTCCTCCTGTCGACAACAACGATGTTGACTGCTGTTTGTTGACAAGAGTCTACGTGCACGGAATGTCCAGAAGGGCGCATGGCGGCCGCCGGTCAGAGTTCGGCGAGGACCCGGGACTCGATGCTGTCGGTGGACAGTCCGTACCGGTGGTGCAGGGTCGGCAGCGCGCCGGCGGCGAGAAACTCGTCGGGCAGCGCGATGGCACCGACCTGGACACCGAGTCCGCGTTCGACGACGGCCGCGGCCACGGTCTCGAACAGTCCCCCCACCCGCGTGTGGTTCTCCAGGGTGTAGGCGCGTCGCCCCTTCGCCAGCTCCGCGAGGACGGTGGCCGAGTCGAACGGCTTGATGGTCGGCGTGTGGACGACGCTCACGTCCACATTGTGCCGCTCGAGCCGCTCAGCGGCCTGCAGCGCACGCATGGTCATCAAACCGGAGGAGACGAACACGACATCGTTGCCGGGGCGCAGCACCTTCGCCTTGCCCAGTTCAAAGGTGTAGTCGTACTCGTCGAGAACGGTGGCCACCTTGCCGCGCAGCAGGCGCAGGTACGACGGGCCGGGCGCCGCCGCGAGTTGCGGTACGGCCTGTTCTAGGTCGACCGAGTCGCAGGGGTCGACGATGGTGAGGTTCGGCATGCCGCGGAAGATCGCCATGTCCTCGGTGGCCTGGTGGCTCGGGCCGTAACCGGTGGTGAGTCCGGGCAACCCGCCGACGATGTTGACGTTCAGGTTCGGCTCGGCGATGTCGAGGCACAGGAAGTCGTAGGCGCGGCGCGCGGCGAAGACCGAGTAGGTCGACGCGAACGGGATCAGGCCGGTCTCGGCCATACCGGCCGCGGCACCGAACAGCAGCTGCTCGGCCATACCCATCTGGAAGAATCGGTCGGGCATCGCCTGCGCGAGGATGTGCATGTCCGTGTACTTCGCGAGGTCGGCGCTGAGGCCGACGATCCGCGGATCGGCTTCCGCGGCACGAACGAGTGCGTGGCCGAACGGCGCCGCCACGGTTCGCTGACCGGGGTCGACGAACGAGGCGATCATCGCCGAGGTCTTGAGTTTCGGTGCGGTGGTGGTCATGTCAGGCCTTCGTACTGTTCGATGTGAAACGTTCGGTGAGCTGGTCGCGGCAGATCTGCCACTCGTGGTCCTCGATCCGCATGAAGTGCGCCTTCTCGCGTTCCTCGAGGATCGTCGCGCCGTAGCCGACTCTGGTGTCGCAGACGACGATCGACGGTGTCCCCCGCGGGGTGGCCCGGGAGGTCACGTCGTCGAAGGCCTCGAGGAGCGCTGCCGGATCGTTGCCGTTGACCCGCCGCACGTACCAGCCGGCGGCCTCCCACTTCTGCTCGACCGGTTCGATGTTCAGGATCCCGGCCGTCGGGCCGTCGGCCTGCAGTGCGTTCATGTCGACCATCGCGATCAGGTTGCCCAGTTGATGGTGATGCGCCCCCATGGCAGCCTCCCACGTCGAGCCCTCGTCGAGTTCGCCGTCGGACAGGAAGTTGAAGACCCGGGAGCCCGAACCCTGATGGCGCAATCCGAGGGCCATCCCGACCGCGACGGTCAGTCCGTGGCCCAGTGAGCCGCCGGAGATCTCCATTCCCGGTGTGTACGAGGCCATCCCGGACATGGGAAGCCGGGAGTCGTCGGCCGCGTAGGTGAGCAGTTCCTCGGTCTCGATGATGCCCGCTGCTGCCAGCGCCGCGTAGAGACCGATGGCGTAGTGCCCCGTCGACAGCAGGAAGCGGTCGCGTTCAGGCCATTCCGGGTCGTCGGCACGGTGACGGAGTCGGCCGGCGTAGACGGTGGCGAAGATGTCGGCGGCACCGAGCGCCTGGCCGACATATCCCTGGCCCTGGACCTCGCCCATGTCGATGACATGGTGGCGCATCCGGTAGGCGAAGTCGGTGACGGCGGACAACCGATCGGTGGTGCCGGCCTCGGCGACGGTGGTGGAGGTGAGAGTCACAGCAGTTCCTTGGTGGGATTGGATACGAAAGAGCGTTCGGCGACGAGGTCGTGCTCGGCGGCATCACGCTGTGCGTCGGCGACCATGCGACGCTCTGCGGGGCCCCACGTCTCGCGGGTCAACAGTGCGGCGACGAGGCCGATCGCGGCGTAGGCGGCGAACAGCAGGGCCGGTCCGACCCAGCCGAGCCAGATGAAGAGCAGAGTCGTGATGAAGGGCGTGAACCCTGAGACCATGGCCGAGATCTGATAAGCGAGCGAGGCCCCCGAAGCGCGGCGCGCGGCGTCGAACAACTCGGGGAACCACGCGCCCTGCGCACCTGCCAAGGCGTTCTGGCAGACGGCATAGGACAGGATGATCGTCGCGGCGATGAACAGGATCATGCCCGTATTGACCAGCAGGAACATGGGGATCGCGAAGAGTACGGCGAAGGCGCACACACCGATGTAGACCGGGCGCCGGCCGACCTTGTCGGTGAGCGTGGCCCATCCGACGGTGGCGGCCACTCCGATCGCGGACGCGATGCAGAGCGCCGTCAGGGTCTCGCTCTTGGTGGCGAGTTCCTCACTGTGCAGGTACGAGATCATGTAGGTGATCGACACGGCGTAACCGGCGGTCTCGGCGATGCGAAGTCCGATGCCGCGCAAGATGTCTCGCCAGTCGTGCTTGATCGACTCCATCACCGGTGACTTCTCCACCCGGCCCGACTCCTTGACCTCGTCGAAGACCGGGGACTCGGGGACCTTCGCGCGGATGATCAGTCCGACCGCGACCAGCACGATGCTGGCCAGGAACGGCACCCGCCACGCCCAGTCGCCGCCGAGGTGGACGCTGCCGAGGAACACCAGGTTGGCCAGCAGCAGCCCTACCGGGAACCCGGCCTGCACGATGCCGGTGTATCTCCCTTTCGACCGCCACGGCGCGTGCTCGTAGCTCATCAGGATCGCGCCACCCCACTCCGCGCCGAACGCGAGGCCCTGCACAATACGCACGATGACCAGGAGGATCGGCGCGATCACGCCGACCTGGGCATAGGTCGGGAGCAGGCCGATGACGAAGGTCGCCAGGCCCATCACGATCAGCGAGGCGACCAGGACCGGTTTGCGGCCGACCCGGTCACCGAGGTGTCCGCCGATGATGCCGCCGATCGGCCGGGCGGCGAATCCCACGCCGAGCGTCGCGAACGCGGCGAGAGTGCCGGCCACCGAACTCTGTCCGGGAAAGAACGCGGTGCCGAAGTACAGGGCCGCAGCCGTACCGAAGCCGATGAAGTCGTAGGTCTCGATCACGGCGCCGACCGAGGAGCCGACGGCAACGCGTTTTGCATCCGGCGTGCCCTCGATCGGGCCGCGCATCTGGAGTGCCGCTGTCGTCATCGCACACCCCTCCTTCGAATAGTGGGTCAAGTTTCTCAGTGAGCGTTGGGCCTCAACAACCACGAGTGTGACCCGTCGCACTTTCATTGTTAACAGTCGACGGTTGCCGGTTGACTGTTAGTTCGTCGACCCCTAATGTGTGCTGCATCACGACAAGGAGGTGGACGATGCGCCATCCGCGACTCGGCTGCTCGACGATCACGTTTCGTCGACTCGATCTCGACCGTGCCCTCGGCACCATCGCTGAGCTGGGTTTTCGCGAGGTCGACCTGGGTTCACTACCGGCGGTGTGCGAACACGTCCCGCTCCGGCTCGACGGCCGGTCCCGATCCCGGGTCGTCACCGCGGTTCGGAACAGCGGACTGGCGGTTCGCTCGATCAACGCCGACATCGGCGATCTGAACCGGCCCGCCACCCGCGCCGAACTCGACGCCGCTCGCGTGCACCTGGACAGCCTGCTGGCGCTGGCGACCGATGTGCGGGCGACCGCCGTGGTACTCCCGAACGGCGCGCTCGCCCATGACCCGGTCGAGACGCTGGGCGCCGACCTCGATCGGGTCGCCGACCGGCTGGTCGAGGCAGCCGGAGCCGCCTCGACCTACGGCGTCGAACTGTGGACCGAGTCACTCCACGTTCACCGCTTGTGCTGTACCGCCGAACGCGCGCTGGCACTGGCCGCGCGCCTGGAGGGCAGCACGGTTCGGCACGTCATCGACTTCAGCCACGTCGTCGCCGCCGGGGCCGACCTTGCCGAGACGATCGACGCCCTCGGTCGGGGCATCGCCCACGTCCATCTCCGCGACGCCACTCCCGGCGACATCAACCTCAGCATCGGGCGTGGCGTCGTCGACTTCGCCCAGGGCCTGATCGCATTGCAGCGCAATGCCTTCGACGGTCATCTCACCTTGGAGCTCGAGACACACGACGTCGACGACGCCGATCGTGCGTCAGCCGCGGCGGCGGCCGCCGACACCATCGAACCGCTCCTGAACCTCGACTCCGTCAGTACCTGAACGTCTTTCACAGCAAGGAGATCCACCATGAGCACCCAACGCACCGCCATCGTCACCGGCGCCGCATCCGAGACCGGCCTGGGCCGGGCAACAGCCGCGCGCTACGCCGAGGACGGTTGGGCCGTCGTCGTTCTCGACCTCGACGGCGAGGCATCGGCCAAGGTCGCCGCCGAGATCGGGAACGCCTATGACGTTCCCGCGTTCGGCACCGCCATCGATGTCGCCGACGAGTCCTCGGTCACTCGGGCCCACACGGCCATCGCGGCCGAGGTCGCCTCGGGCGCACTGCCCGCGGTCGGCGCACTCGCCAACATCGCCGGCATCACCTCGCCGGTCCCCTTCCTCGAGACCACCCTCGACCTGTGGAACAGGGTGATGGCGGTCAACGCGACCGGCACCTATCTCGTCACGAAGGCGTTCCTGCCGGACATGATCGACAACGGCTGGGGTCGCATCGTCAACATGTCGTCAGTGTCCGCCGAGCGCGGCGGCGGCGTCTTCGGCAAGGTTCCCTACTCGTCGGCCAAGGCCGCCGTCCTCGGCTTCACCAAGAGTCTCGCGCGCGAGCTCGGCGATTGCGGAGTGACCGTCAACGCCGTCGCGCCCGGCGCCGCCGACACCGCGATCCGGGTCGGCAGCACCGCCGAGCAGGAGGCGGCGATCGCCGCGAGCATCCCGCTCGGACGCGTGGCCACCACCCGAGAGGTGGCGTCGGTCATCACCTTCCTGAGCTCCGAGGACGCCGCCTACCTCACCGGCACCACCATCGACATCAACGGCGGAAGCCACATGCACTGACGCACCGTTTCTCCCGTTCAGCGATCCGCCCGGCCACCCCGTACCGGGCGGATCGTTGGTCCCCAGGGCGCCGAGTCAACGAAACTTACAAGCAGTCCGGACTGTTTGTGCTATCGTCGCCGATGTGACCGAGCCCACCCGAACCCCGCGTCGACGCACCCAGGCCGAGCGCACCGCGACAACGCGTGCGCTGATCCTCGACGCGACCGTCGACGCCCTCGTCGACGTCGGTTACGCGGCCACCACCACGCAGGAGGTGAACCGGCGGGCCGGCGTCTCCCGCGGGGCCCTGCTGCACCACTTCCCCACCCGGGAATCGCTCGTGGTCGCCGCCGTCGGACACCTCGTCGAACGCCGGCTGGCAGAGATCCTGTCGCGGCCCCGCACCGGTGACGAGGGTCTGGAAATTCTCATCGAGGCGTTCAGCGGCCCACTGTTCGATGCCGCGCTCGAGTTGTGGGTCGCCGCCCGGTGCGACGTCGGCTTGCGGACCGCGATCATCCCGCTCGAACAGCAGGTGTCCGACGCGCTCGCCGTGGGGTCTGCCGAATTGTTCGGTGACCGCTACACCGCCGCCGAACTCGAACTCTCCATCGAACTCGCACGTGGCCTGGCCGTGTCGCGCATCTTGCGCTCCCCCGACGCCGACCGCGCCCTGCTCGACGATCTCCTGCCCGTCTGGAAGGAACTGCTGACCCATGACTGACACCAGTCCCACTCCCCTGCACGAGAACACCCTGCCCCGACGCGTCGACGTCCTCGTCGTCGGCGTCGGGTTCGGCGGACTCGCGGCCCTGCACAGGCTCCGCACAGATCATCCGCAACTGCAGGCCCTGGCCATCGAACGCGCCGACGGCGCAGGCGGCGTCTGGCGGGAGAACGACTACCCGGGAGCGGCATGCGATGTGCCGACGTCGCTGTACTCCCTGTCCTTCGCGCCGAACCCGGACTGGTCCAACACCTACGGTCGGCGCCACGAGATCCACCGCTATCTGCGTTCGGTCGCAGCCGGTTTCGCCGATCAGATCCGCTACAACTGCGCCCTGACGTCGGCACGGTGGGACGGCGGCGCACAGGAGTGGGTCGTGGTGACGACCGACGGCGAGATCCGGTGCCGCTACCTGGTGGCCGCGCCCGGCGCCCTGTCCGAACCGGGACTGCCAGCCGTCGCCGGAGCGGATGAGTTCACCGGCACGATGTTCCACTCCGCGCAATGGGACCACTCCCACGACCTGCGCGGCCGCCGCGTCGCGATCGTCGGAACCGGCGCGTCGGCGATCCAGATCGTGCCCGAGATCGTCGACGAGGTAGGACATCTGACGGTCTTCCAGCGCACTCCCGCCTGGGTGGTGCCGCGTCTGGACCGCAACATCGGCACGCTCGAACGCGCGCTCTATCGTCGCGTTCCCGGAGTCCACCGGCTCGTCCGGAGGATGGTGTGGACCTATCGCGAGGCCTACGTGCTCATGATGGCCCGCAATCCCAAGCTGCTCCCGATCGCGAAGACCATCGCCCTGGCACAGCTGCGCGTCCAGGTCCGCGACCGCGCCCTACGTCGTCGGCTCACCCCCGACTACACCATCGGCTGCAAGCGGATGCTGTTGACCAACAAGTGGTTTCCCGCGCTCCAGCGCGACAACGCCACCGTGACCGGCGCGATCACCCGCCTCACCGCGCGTGGCGCCGTCGACGACCAGGGCCGCGAACACGAGGTCGACACAGTGGTGTTCGCGACCGGGTTCACCCCCACCGAACCGCCGATCGCGTCGGTGATCACCGGACGCGACGGCCGCACCCTCGCCCAGGCGTGGGCCGGTTCGCCCCGCGCCTACCGCGGGGTCGAGATCCACGGCTTCCCCAACCTGTTCTTCCTGTACGGCCCCAACACCAACCTGGGCCACAGCTCGATCGTGCTGATGCTGGAACCGCAGGCGTACTACATGAGCAAGGCACTCGCCGAACTGTCCCGCAGCGGCCGTTCGGCGGTCGAGGTCACCGAAGCCGCCCAGGATCGCTACAACTCCGACCTTGACCCCGAACTCGAACGCACGGTGTGGAATTCGGGCGGATGCTCGAGCTGGTACCTCGACTCCACCGGACGCAACTCGGTGATGTGGCCGAAGTTCACGAGCGACTTCCGTCGGATGATGTCGTCGTTCGACCCCGCCGACCACCGGTTCGACGATGCGATCCCCGCCGCCGCATCCGTGCACAGCGCCACCGAGACCGACACCGAGAGGACCGTCGCACCGTGAGTTCCATCCCTGACCACTACGACGCGATCGTCATCGGCTCCGGTTTCGGCGGTTCGGTTGCGGCCCTGCGACTCACCGAGAAGGGTTACCGGGTCGCCGTCGTCGAGTCCGGACGCCGTTTCACCGACGGCGATCTGCCCAAGACGAGTTGGCGCCTCAAGGACTATGTGTGGGCGCCCGCGCTCGGACTGTTCGGTGTGCAGCGCATGCATCTGCTGCGCGACGTCCTCGTCATGGCCGGCGCCGGCGTCGGCGGCGGATCGCTGAACTACGCGAACACCCTGTACCGGCCGCTCCCCGCCTTCTTCGACGACCCGCACTGGGGGTCGATCACCGACTGGGCGTCCGAGCTCGACCCGTACTACAACCAGGCCTCGCGGATGCTCGGCGTGACCACCTATCCGAAGGTGACGCCCGCCGACCGCGTGATCCGCAAGGTCGCCGAGGAGATGGGTGTCGGCGACACCTTCGTCCACACCCCGGTCGGCGTGTTCTTCGGCGAGGCGGGCAAGACCGTCGACGACCCGTTCTTCGGCGGCGCCGGCCCCGCGCGCACCGGGTGCACCGATTGCGGTGCGTGCATGACGGGTTGTCCGGTGGGAGCGAAGAACACCCTCGTCAAGAACTATCTCCACCTGGCCGAACAGGCCGGCGCCGAGATCATCCCGATGACGACCGTCGACACCGTCCGGCCGCGTTCGCGCGGCGGGTACGTCGTGGAGTCGCACCGGTCGGGCCGTCGCTGGTCGCGCCGCGGGCGCCGCGCGTTCACCGCCGATCACGTGGTGTTCGCCGCAGGCACCTACGGCACCAACAAGCTGCTGCTGAACATGCAGCAGGGCGGCCACCTGCCCGGGCTGTCGTCTCGCCTGGGCAAGGTGGTCCGCACCAACTCCGAGGCGGTCCTCGCCGCCACCGCCCGCGACCTCGAGACCGACTACACCGAGGGTGTGGCGATCACGTCGTCGTTCCATCCCAATGCGCACACCCACATCGAGCCGGTGCGATACGGCAAGGGCAGCAACCTGATCGGCCTGCTGCAGGCGATCCTCGTCGACGGCGACGGACGCCTGCCGCGCCCGTTGCAGGCACTCGTCGAGATGGTCCGCCATCCGCTGATCACGCTCCGCGGCCTCTCCGTTCACCGCTGGTCGGAGCGTACGATCATCGCGCTCGTCATGCAGACGGCGGACAACTCCCTCGAACTGTTCTCCCGCCGAGGCCGATTCGGCCCGATGCTGCGCAGTAGGCAGGGTGCGGGCGATCCGCCGCCGACATGGATCCCGGAAGGGCACGACGCGGTGCGTGCCGTCGCGCGCGAGATCGACGGCGACGCGGGCGGTTCCATTGTCGACCTGCTGAACATCCCGATGACCGCGCACTTCCTGGGCGGCTGCTCGATCGGTCGGTCGGCGCACGACGGTGTGGTGGATCCGTACCACCGAGTGTTCAACCACCCGGGCCTGCACGTCGTCGACGGTGCGACCGTCTCCGCCAACCTCGGTGTCAACCCGTCACTGACGATCACCGCGCAGGCCGAACGCGCGCTGGCGATGTGGCCGAATGCCGGCGAGGCCGACCCACGGCCCGAGCTCGGTGCGTCGTACCGGCCGGTCGAGCCGGTCGAGCCCCATCACCCGACCGTGCCGGCGCACGCACCCGGCGCGCTCCGCCTCCCGATCACGCCGGTGTCCAACACTTCACGCGCTGGTTGAGCCGGTTCCCCTCCGCTGGTTGAGCCGGCAGCCACCCCCCGCTGGTTGAGCCGGCAGCCAGCCCCCCCTCGCTGGTTGAGCCGGCACCGAGCGCAGCGAGGCGCCGAGTCGAAACCACTTGGTGACACCCCCACTGGTTGAGCTCGCCGCCACCCACCGCTGGTTGAGCCGGCCCCGAGCGAAGCGAGGCGCCGAGTCGAAGCCACCTGGTGACCCAAACGCCGAAACTCACCCCACACGGCACCTGTGGAAACTCTCGCCGCTCACCGTCGGCTGTGGAAACCTTGGCTGATTCGTCGCAGCAATCCTCGACAGTCGTCTCATGCCCGGATTCCTCTACATCCTCCAATGCTCAGACGGCACTCTCTACGTCGGCAGCACCCGCAACGTCGAGCACCGCGTCGACCAGCATCAGACCGGGAATGGATCGCGGTACACGCGGCCTCGTCGGCCGGTTCGGCTTGTGTACCAGCAGGAGTTCCCGCACATCGGCGAGGCCTACGCAGCCGAACGCCGGATTCACGGATGGTCTCGCGCGAAACGCATCGCGCTCGTCGAAGGGAAGTTCGACCTGCTTCCGGAACTGTCGCGGTCGGACACAGGATTGCGATCAGTCGAACACACGTGCGAAACCGGTGTAGACTGCGCTCATGTCTGTGGGCACTCAGGGCTCGTTGTTCTCGGAACAGTCTGCGGAGCCAATACTCGGCGATCTGTCGGCCTCGCTCTCGCGTCGTCCACTGAACGAGGGGGCATGGGTTGACCTTTGCCCTGGTTGGATCGGCGGGGCCGACGTACTCTTCGACCGGCTCCGCGAGTCCGTCCCCTGGCGCGCCGAGCGTCGTCGTATGTACGAACGGGTCGTCGAGGTACCGCGGCTCGTCTCGATCTACCAGGCCGATCAGCGATTCCCCGACCCGATCATCGCCGAGGCTCGCACCGCCCTGACCGAGCACTACCGCGATGAACTGCCAGAGGGATTCGCGACAGCCGGGATAAGCCTCTATCGAGACGGCGAGGACTCAGTCGCGTGGCACGGCGACCGCATCGGTCGAGCATCCACACACGACACCATGGTTGCCATCATCTCGCTCGGCGCCCCTCGGCCCCTGATGCTCAGACCCCGCGGTGGCGGGCGGTCGCTGAAGTTCACCCTCTCCTCGGGCGATCTACTCGCGATGGGCGGAAGTTGTCAACGCACCTGGGAACACGCAGTGCCCAAGGTTCGTGGCGTCGGCGCGCGGATCAGCATTCAATTGAGGCCGCCCGGGGTGTGGTGATCTAAGCCGGTCCGGTCACCAAGTGGCTTCGACTCGGCGCCTCGCTCCGCTCGGTGCCGGCTCAACCAGCGGAGGGTGGCTTGGTGCCGGCTCAACCAGCGGAGGGTGGCTTGGACACAGCTCGACCAATAGGACGATCCTCGTGCTTTAATCATTTCGTTATAAACCGCGAGGACCGAGAGAAGCCATGAAGCGCACCCGTATCGCCGCCGCCCTGCTCGCCACCGCCGCCCTGGCCCTGCCGGTCGCGCCGGCGTCCGCCAATCCGCTCGACACGCTGTTCGGAAGCGCCAGCGGCAGCCTCGACTCCGGCAGCGCCGCGCTCGGCTCGTCGGGTGGCGACAAAGTGACGCACTACGGCAAGCTCGGCCGTCCCGGCGCACCGAACGGCATCAAGTCGATCAACGTGTGGGTCTACACGCCCGACAAGACCCCGGCCGTCGTGCCGAACACCTTCCCGAAGAACTCGCGACTGGGTGTGCGCTGGAACTCGATCATCGACGCCGGTCCGATCGTCGACGGCAACGAGTGCCGCATGGAGGTCCGCCTGTCCGGACCCAAGGTCCCCAAGCAGGCCGCACTGTTCAAGACCCAGGACTGCACCGCGGTGAAGTCCTACTTCTTCAAGGGCGCGGGCGACTTCACCATCCGCGTCACCGACACCGTCTCCGGCGCGTCGAACAGCATCGCGTTCAGCGTTCAGTGAGTCAGCCGGCGGCGACGTCGAACTTCTCGCCCGTCAGTCGCTCCGATTCCTCCCACAGCGCTGCCCGGAACTGCGCGTCGTCCGCGGCCTTGCGGTAGCTGCTGCGTCCCGGTGCGCCTCGCATGCCGAAGAACTCGCTCGGCCCGTAGAACGTCCCGGACTTCACATCCGGCACGGTCGCCGCGTACAGCTGGGGCAACGCACCGTCGGCAGCCGGTTGGGCGATGGGCAGCTTGTTGCCGAGCTTCGCGAAGAAGTCGGAGAAATTCTCGCTGCGGCCCTGCAATTCGGTTGCGGCATAACCGGGATGGGCCACCAGCGACTTCTTCGACGACCCGGCGGCGTCGAGTCGCGCGGCGAGCTCCTTGCCGAACATGAGGTTGGCCATCTTGGAGTCGCCGTAGGCGCGCCAGCGCCGGTAGCGCCGCTGCTCCCAGTTCAGGTCGTCGAGCTGGATGCGACCGATCTGATGGACGGTCGACGACACGGTCACCACGCGATCGGAGATCTTCGGCAGCAGTAGCGCGGTCAGCGCGAAGTGACCGAGATGGTTGGTACCGATCTGCATCTCGAAGCCGTCCGCGGTTCGTCGAAGCGGCACCGCCATGAGACCGGCGTTGTTGACGAGCACATCGGCCCCGGTGACGCCGGCGGCGAAGGTGCGCACCGACTCCAGATCGGCGAGGTCGAGCTTCGCGACAGTCGCCTTCGATCCCAGCTCCGAGGCCACGGCGTCGGCTTTCGCGGTGTTGCGACAGGCGAGCACGACGTCGGCGCCGGCGCGCACGAGCGCCTTCGCCGTCTGGTAGCCGAGTCCGCTGTTGGCACCGGTCACCACGAACGTCCGGCCGGACTGGTCCGGAATGTCTGCTGTCGTCCAACCACTCATCGCGACCCCCTGGGATGCGTTGTCTCGTCCGGCACCGACGCCGGGTCCGTGCGGCCCACGCTATTGACCGGTGGGGACGACGTCAACGAGTCGACTCCGGCGCCGTGAACGTGAAGCGGGGTCATCCGCTGAAGAATGTCATCAGCCGCAACGGATTCGCCCCGACGATCCGCCGGGCGGGCCGTAACAATTCCGCGATCAGATTGGTCGACGACCCGAGACGCTCGACGAGCTGGATCGGCGCGTAGAAGGCGGTGGGCTCCGACCGGCCGCGCATGATCCGCGTGCCGAGAAGCTTCCATTCCTCGGCTTCCTCGCCCGCCGACTCGACGGCGGCACCACTCGCCAGGGCCGGAATGCGTCCGGTCTTGGCCATGTCGGACAACCGAGCACACTCGTTGACCGGGTCGCCGATGACGGTGTATTCGTAGCGCCGTTCGGCACCGATGTTTCCGGCGAATGCCTCGCCGTAGGAAACGCCTATCCCCCAACGGATGTCGAGGCTGCTGGCAAGGCGGTCGGCGAGGTCGCGGGCAGCACCCAGCGCGGCACCGGCCGGGTCGTCGATGTCGACGGGTGCACCGAAGACGGCGAGCGCGGCATCGCCCTCGAACTTGTTGACGAAGCCGGAGTGCTGATCGACGACGTCCGCGACGATGCTGAAGAACGCGTTGAGCAGGGCGGCGGTGTCATCGGGACTGCGTTGCTGCGCCAGCGCGGTCGATCCGACGATGTCGACGAAGAGGACGCCGACGCGGGTATTGGTTCCGTGCATGCCGACCCCGTCGGAGATCGCGAGATCGGCCACGGTGTCCCCGACGTGTCGCGCGAATATCTCACGCATGCGGTCACGTTCGGCGAGGCCCTCGACCATCTGGTTGAAACCGTGTTGCAGCACACCGAGTTCCGACGAGTCGTAGACGGGAACGCGCGCTCGGTAGTCGCCGTGGTCGACGCGGTGTACCGCGCGGCGCATCTCGGTCAGCGGGTCGGTGATCGCCTGTCCGACAAGCGCGATGACGCGCGCTCCGGACGCCAGACCGACCAGGGTCAGGATCACCGTCGTCCAGTCGACGGCACCGTGGACATCGGGCAGCAGACCGGTCCACCGGCCGGCGTTGACGGTCAGCAGTCCGACCATCGGCACCGCCGAACTCACCGCCCACACCGCCAGCATCCGTACGCGCACGCCGTTCATGACGTGATTGGTGGGAAAGTCCTCGAGCACCACGACGGCCAGCGGTCGCGCCGCGCGCTCGGCGAACAGATAGGTGAGACAGGCGCTCGACGACCCGGCGAG
This sequence comes from Gordonia sp. KTR9, assembly GCF_000143885.2. NCBI lineage: Bacteria > Bacillati > Actinomycetota > Actinomycetes > Mycobacteriales > Gordoniaceae > Gordonia > Gordonia sp. KTR9. The sequence goes on along the minus strand of NC_018581.1, from coordinate 1,234,848 downwards.
CGCGAAGGCCACCGCCACCCCGGCAACGGTCGCGGTGGTCAGTTGGTCGGCGATGAGTACGTAGAACAGCACCGCCGCCGACCAGGCCGTCGCGGTGACCACGACTTGGACGATCGGTATCCGCTGGACCGAGCGCCGCCGCGCGTGATCGGCGGGCTCGCAGCTGATGAACCAGCGGAGCTGCGGCCGGACGGCGAACAGCCCCAGGATGAGATTGGTGAGGATCCCGACCACGATCGCACCCACGACCACCGGGAAATTGGGCGCGCCCAGCGTCTCGTCGAAGGTGAGTTGTCCGCCGTTGAAGGCCAGTTGGACGAGCAGGAAGGTCTCGACGCCGATCACCGCATTGCTGGCGATCACGGCGGTCATCGCGGTGACGGTGGCGTGGAGAGCGATCTTGCTGCGGATCGGCGGACCGATTCGGGCCCATCCGCGCGGACTCGGGACCGTGGACACGCCCCACAGAAAACCCGCAGTGCGTCGGCGCAGACGTGTCCACGGCGCACCACGACGGGTCCGGCGTGGTCGTCCCATCGGCCTCTCCTGCCTGACGGCGTTCCCCGCAGCCTACCGAAGGGAAAAGGGGCCGAAACCACAAATGGACCGGCACCGCCGCGGGGTGGGCGCGGTGCCGGTCCATCGACCGGTCGGACTCGGGGGTTCCGGTGAGTCCGACCGGGGTCAAGCGCGGATCAGGCCTGCAGGGCCTCGATCTCGAGGTTGATGGTGATCTTGTCGCCGACGACGACGCCGCCGCCCTCGAGCGGCATCTCGATGTCGATGCCGAATTCCTTGCGGCTGAGGACGACCTTTGCCTCGAAGCCGGCAACGGTGCCCTGGCCCATGCCCGGGTTGGTGCCCTCGAACTCGAGCTCGAGCGTGACGGGCTTGGTGACGCCCTTCAGGGTGAAGTCGCCGTCGAGCAGGTAGTCGTCGCCGTTCTGGCGCACGCCGGTCGACACGAAGGTGGCCGTCGGGAACTTCTCGGCGTCGAAGAAGTCGGCGGACTTGATGTGGCCGTCGCGCTGCTCGTTGCGGGTGTTGATCGAGGTGACGTCGATCTCGGCCTGCACGGAGGGGGTGCCGTTCTCGTCGACGGTGATGGTGCCCGAGAAGTTGTCGAAGCTTCCGCGAACCTTGCTGACCATGAGGTGCTTGACGGAGAAGTTGACCGCCGAGTGCACGGCGTCGATGGTCCAGGTGCCGGCGGGGATGGGTGCTTTGACGGTGGTTGCGGAGGTCATGTCGTGGTCCTTCCAGAGGGAGTAGTCGTGCTTCACCAGACACTAACCGGACCACGGTCCGATTTCATCCCTCGCACCACAGTGATGTGCGTCACACACTCATTTCCAGGCGAACACCGGCTGCTCGAAGCCGTCGACCCGCGTCTGTCGATCCCGCAGGACGACCTCCGCGAACTGGTAGATCACCGCGGCCGTCGGCGCGTGGACGAGGGACCCGACGATCGGCAGCTGGATGACCGGCAGGTCCGACTGCGGGATGGTGAGGAACCGCGGTTCGACGAGCAGTTCTTCGAACGTGACGAAGAACAGCAGCGCCACCTCGTCGGGGTTGGGCGTCGGTTCCTGATACTCCTCGGCCCAGCAGACGATCGGCGTGATCACGAATCCCGAACGTGTCGGATAGTCGTCGAGCGCCCCGAGTACCGAACTCGGCGGCAACCGGATGCCGAGTTCTTCGTCGAGTTCGCGCAGGCCGGCCGTGACGTGGTCCTCACCGGGGTCCAGCCGACCGCCGGGGAGTGCGAACTGGGCGGCGTGGCGTCGCATCGTCGGAGGGCGTTTGCACAGCCAGATCCCCTGGCGTCCGTCCTTCTCCGCGACCGCGAGCACGACCGAGGCGGCCCGGGCGTCGGGGACATCCGCGGTGCGACGGTCGAAGCCTTCGACGCGGGCGGCGGCCACGGTCCGATCGAGGTGAGTCACACCCTCAGTTGATCATGTCCGTCGTTCGACGTGGCGGCTCGTGCGAGGTGGTAGCTCACGATGCTGAGCGCGGACAGCCCGAGGGCGAGGTTGAACAGGGCACCGAAGCCTTCGAGCGCGAAGTCGACGAGTGCGTTCGACAGCATGAACACGAGCGCGGCGATCCGAAGCCCGCGCAGCGGCCCGGTCGGTTCGACGCCGCGCCGGCGCGCGACCATCGCCGGCAGGGCCAAGGCCAGGGTGGCGACCCCGCTGATCAACAGGATCCACGTGGCCGGGGTACTGCCGGTGAGCTCGATGTAGATGTCGAGTTCCTCGCTGCGGTCGCCGGTGAAGTAGAAGCTCAGGACGCCGACGACGATGGTGAGGGCGGACCCCACGACCAGCCCCCATCCGACGACCGGGATCCATCGCGGACTCCGGAAGAAGTCCGGGATCAGTGCCACCGCACGGTCGCGGAGCCGCATCAACCGGTCGGGGGTGCCCTCGCTCGACTCGAGGAGCGCTCGGACATGCCCGATCGTCTCGGTGTCGAGCCCCTTGTCCTCGGCGACCACGAGGAATTCCTCGGCCTGGCGCCGACGACGCTCCGGAAGCCCGTGCGCGACACCGTCGGCCGCGATGACGGCCGCATTGGCGAGGGCCTCGGCACCGGTGGGCCGCTTCATATCTCGCACGACGCGGCTGATCAGCAGGATCATCACCACGAGCACGTACATGATCTCCGCCGACGGCCCGTAGAAGTAGTCGTTGGTGCGGGTGACGAATTTGCCGACCTCGTCGAGGAACAGGCCGAAACCGATACCGCCCAGGACGATCGCGACGATCCGCGCGGTCGCCCCGAGGAACAGCCATCCGGTGATCAGCGCCAGCATCATCAGCGCCCCGCCCCACAGCGCATGCGCGATGTGCAGGGTCCCGCCACCGATCTGCGGATACCCCGTGAGGTGCAGATACAACCGAGTGACGATGATCGTCGCGATCGCGATGATCAGGAACCACTCGACGGCCGCGGTGCCGTACACGCTGCGGACGACCACCGTGGTCGTGCGAGTTCTCATTGGATGAGTATGGACGGTCCGGCGCCCGCGCAGATCGCGAACCCAGAGAAGCGCACAGTCCACGGCCCAGTCGCGGCGCCACCGCCTCGCCGACCGTGCGTGCCGAATTCAGCTCTCGCTCAACCCAACACGCCACTCCTCTGAACGGGTGAATCTCGTTCCCTCGATCAGGTGAAAACCCGCCGGTAACTTGTCGCGCACTTCAGCGAAAGCAGACAATTGGCCGAGTTTCGAGATCGCGGAGCGCCGATTGAGCATGACAACACGGGGTGTCACGTCGACGCGACATTCACCGGGGCAGGGAGAACCATGACAGGCATTCGACAGGCGCTACGCGCATCTTCGGTGGGTTGCGCACTGTGCCTGGGCCTGATCGTTCCGACGGCACTGTCGTCGACCGCGGTTGCGGCACCGGTGTTGTCACCACAGACGCAGCAAACCATTGCCGAGCTCGACGATGCGGGCGTCTTCCGGCCCGCCGAACCCGACGACGGGCTCGGGCCGGACTGGCTGTCGACTACGTTCCCACGGGCGGACGGCAACACGATCGTGGTGGTGACACCCGGAACCGACGACGGCACCCTGTTCCCGCGCATTCACGGTCTACGCGCGGGCCGCCAGACCTTGATCATCGACTACCCAGAGGCGCTGGGGCCGTTGGTCTCCGGTCGTTCGGGTGCGGTGCTGCCGATCTTTGCACCCGGTTACGACGCGTCACGCGATGTCGCCATCGACAACAACCTGGCCGTCATGCGGGCGTTCGCGCAGCAGACCGACGGACAACCCTTCGTCGTGTACACCGGGTACTCCCAGGGAGCCGACGCACTCGGTGATGCCGCCGAGACAGCCGTGGCCGGCGGCACCATCGACGTCGACCGGTCGATGGTCCTGCTCATCTCCGACCCACGGAGCCCATGGGGCCTCAAGGCGTGGGCGGACGAGCACCCGGTGGTCGGCGCGGTGTTCGAACTGTTCGGCGCCGAGAGCAACGGCGCTCGCGACCCAGGGGCAACGGGCGAGGACCTGGACGTGGTGTCCGTCGTCGTGGTCGGCGATCCGGTTGCCAACTTCCAGTGGAAAACGCTGCGGCCGTTGAGTTCGCTACTCGTGAACGGCGCCGGTTTCATCGCGATCCACAGCGGCCTCGGCGAAGAGAACTACGGCAACCTGATCGATTACACCGAGCCCCCGACGACCATGCGGAGCCGGGACGGCAACACCACCTACGTCGTCTACCAGCCGAAGCACCACCCGCTCACGTTGGTCGCGATGATCCTGAACGACGCCGTGGGTATCGATCCGAGCGAATCCAACATCCGTCGGTGGGATGCGGTGAACAACGCCTTCTATCCCCTGGTGACGCCAACGGCATCGAACGCCGCAGTGCCGGTTGAGGACACGATGTCGCCGTTGGTTGAGCAGGCGACGAGCGCAGCGAGGAGCCGGGTCGAAACCACTCCCGAACCACAGACCACCGAAGGCGGACGCCACCGCCTGACCGGAGTCGGGCGCCATTCCACGGATGCCGAGCCCTCCTCCGACAGCACCGAAGCGCCAGCCGACGCCTCGAACACACCAGACGCGAGCACGCCGGACGCGGACACCGGAAACGACACTCCCGACTCCGAGACGGACACATCCTCCGACTCGACGGAGAGCGAGTCCGACGCCGCCTGACACGTCAGACGCCGCGCCGACGACACTCCCGGCCAGCACCCTTCGCCGGCTGCGCAGCCCATCGCCAAAACCGCTCTCTCTCAACCGCTTACCGCTCCTGTGGATTGCGATCCGGGGTTGTCGGTGGGGTGGTTTAGATTGGTGTTCAGAGGGCCGGGATGGGGACCGGCCCGCGACAGTCCGGAGTCATCGTGCGGGCATGGACCGATCTACCGAGCGAGTTTCTCGCCGGGGTCGATCCTGCCTACGCCGACGAGGACGACATGGTCACCCTGATGAACGGCCTCGGCGCCGGCAGCCGAGGCCTCTCCTACCTCGCGTGGAGCCGCTATCAGACGGTCGCGGTCATGTACGACCGTCTCGTCGGCGCACGCGAACACACCGACGCCTTCGTGATGGACGGTTACGCCGACTGCGCCGCTCGGATCGCACGCCAGTCGGCCATCTCGCGTCGCCGCGCCGAGATCTTGATCGACGAGGCCCTGACCCTCCGCGACCGGTTGCCCGAGGTCGCCACGACCCTGCGCGACGGGATCGTCACCGACGAGCAGATCCGCCTGATCATCTCCCGTACCGAACTCATCCCCGCCGACGATCCGATCATCCCGACCGTCGACGCCGAGATCGCCAGGACCATCCGTAACCGCCGGGGCTCGTGGGATCGTCCGCGCCTACGCGACATGGTCGACCGACTCATCTTCCGCCACGACCCCGACCTCGTCCGCGAGCGACGCCGTGACGCCCTCGACTCCCGCGGCGTGTGGACCGACAACTTCCACGACGGCGTCGGGGAGATCACCGCTGTCATGTCGGCCGAGAACATCCGGATCAGTGCCAAAGCGGTTCGCATACTGGCTGATTCGGTGTGTGAACACGACGGCCGCATTCTGGGTGTCCGCACCTCCGATGCGATGTTCGCGTTGCTCACCCGTACGGCGTTCGAATGTCACTGCGACCGTGACGACTGCACCGCCCGTATCCCTGAGGCCGACTCGCTCCTCGCCGCCCTCAGGTCCGAGGTCGTCATTCATGTCGTCACTGACGCCGCTACTCTCGCCGGCGCATCCGGGCCCGGGTTCCTCGACGGGTACGGCGTCATCTCCGACGAACACGTCCGCGACCTCGCCGCCCGCGAGGACGCCACGCTGACACCCGTCACCCCCAAACGGACGCGACCCATCCCCGGCGATACCGACCCCGAGGCGGGCACCACAGTCGTCTACCCCGGCGCCCAGCCGTCCGATCCCTATCGCCCGACCTCCGCCTGCGCGGACTTCGTTCGGGTCCGAGACGGGTACTGCACCGAACCGGGCTGTGAGCGTTCGGCTTTCGAGTGCGATCTCGACCACGTGACCGAGTACGACCACACCAGCCCCGCCCAAGGCGGCGCGACGTCGAGCGACAACCTGAACGCGAAGTGCCGCGCGGGTCATCTCCACAAAACACATGGCGACTGGGTCGACGAGCAGTATCGCGATGAGGACGGCCGCCTGGTCACCGAGTACGTCACCCCGGAAGGTGTCACGATCCGCGGCGACGCGGAAACCCTGGAGGATCTGTTCCCCAACCTGCGCCGCATCCGGTTCGAACAGGCAGCGCAGGCGCCGCCGTCACCGCGCACGATCGCACCGGACGACGATCCGCGTCCGGCCACCAACCGACTCGCCGCGAAACTGGCCCGTCGGCGGGCGGAGCGTGCCCGCAACCGGAAACAGCGCGAAGCCGAACTCGAGGCCGACCGTCAGGACTTCCTCGACAACCCGCCGCCGTTCTGACCATGGCCCTGAAGAAACCCCGTGCGATGCAAAAATCTCCACCAGCTGAGGCTGGTGGAGATTTGCGTTGTGGCCAGAGTCGGGATCGAACCGACGACCTTCCGCTTTTCAGGCGGACGCTCGTACCAACTGAGCTACCTGGCCGGAAGGAACCGATTCAACGAACCGAAACCTTTTGGCGACCCTGACGGGACTCGAACCCGCGACCTCCGCCGTGACAGGGCGGCGCGCTAACCAACTGCGCCACAGGGCCTTGTTAAATTATCTGCACGGTCCTCGTTGCCGAGTGCCGGGCAGGCGTACCCCCTACGGGATTCGAACCCGCGCTACCGCCTTGAAAGGGCGGCGTCCTAGGCCGCTAGACGAAGGGGGCCGGTCGTGTTCTCCGTTGGGAGCTTCGATAGCTTATGACACGTCTCGCGCAAACCACAAATCGCCTGATCAACGACATTAACGTGTCGTCTGGAGCAGTCCGACGACACGCCCGCCGAGGCGCCCGTTCGCCCGGCTTCTACACGTTGTAAACTCATCGACGCCCCGGCCGACCGGGGCCCTGCCCCTATAGCTCAGTTGGTAGAGCTACGGACTTTTAATCCGCAGGTCCCAGGTTCGAGCCCTGGTGGGGGCACCACCCTCTCGGGCTGAATCGCGATATCAGCACGGCGGACGTGGCACGGTGTCACTGCTCAGATCGAACTCCAGCCGAACGGCGCCGGCACCGTTTCGTGGCAGCACGACGGCACTTCCGGTTTGAGAGTTCCACGTACGCGGAACCACGACCAGGTTGTGATCGGTCGCCATGATCAGCACGAGTCCGTCGGTGCGATGACGGTACGCTCCTGCGGGGCTGCAGTCGGAGGTGACGACCCCGTCCATGGCCAGACCCAGATCCTTCTCGCTGAAGATCACTATCTGCGGTGACTTCGACAGGTTCTCTTCCGCCTCCTGCGCTCGCGTATGGCCGACTGCCAGAGAGTAGTCAGTGGCGCCCCAGAAAAAGCTGCCGCCCAGGAGCAGCAGGATCAGGGTCCACTCGGCGGGGGTCACCGCGCTTCGCGGTCGAGCATCCGGATCGTCGTCCAGACAGCGACGCCTTGCCACTACCACGCCCCAGAGCATCAGGAGCCCGATGATGATGCACGCGGGCGCGAGAAAGAGTCCACTGTTGAGCCATGTTCTGACGAACAGCCGGGAGAGCCCGTTCAGCAGCAGAAGGATGCTGATGATCGCCGCTGCGGGTAGCAGGCGTTGCGGCCACGGCCCATTCGCAAACTCCCTGGGGAGCGATCGCCACCCCCAGATCGCGGCGAGGGCGACCGCGCCGCAGATCGCCAGCGGTGTGAACAACCCGTCGGCGCTCCGCATGACGTAGTCGGTCGAGTTCAGCCCCACCACAGTCGAGTTCACCCCGAAGTACCGGCAGAAGCCGCGGGCGTGGAAGAAGCCCCAGTAGAACAGCAAGGCAGCGAGAAACGTTGCCGGCGCGACAAACTGGGCGACAACCTGCGCCACCTGCGGTAACCCCGCGAAAAAGTTCTGGGAAGTGTCCCCCTGTCTGCCATCAGGAGGCTGCTCAGCCATGGGGAGGACTCCCGGCGGCGTCCGACGAAGAAGGGGGACTCGGCTGCAGGGATGTCTCTGACTTCGAGTGTTGGCTGGGTACGACGGCCGTTGAGCCGGCCACGCCGTCAGGCTGTTCCACGCACGGCGCACCGAAGATGGTGACCGTGTCGCCGGGGTAGGCGTAGACGGCTGGCCCGGAATTCGGCGTCGGGAGGTCAGGATCAAGGCGGGTGAACAGGACCGTACCGGGCTCGTGATCTCGATGGGTGTCCCCACAGACGAGGGGCGTCGCCGGTGATTCCACGACAACCTTCACGCGAACACAGTCACTGGGGTAACCCGCCTCGATGCACTGGCCACTGATTCGGCCAATGAATATCTCGCGAATCTCCTCGACGGTGCTGGGCCCGAAGAGGTACTCACCGAGATCGATCGGCGCCGGCCGTCCGCCGCCACCGCGATCGAATCCGCCCGGCGCCCCCGGCGCCCCATCTGCACGGTCGGTCCCGACCTGCGCGTCTGGGCCGTCTCCAGCCGGAGAGCCACCCGAGTCGTCACACCCGACGAGGGCAACCGCAGCGATCACGACGGCGAGGACACTCCGTCCAAGGACTGTGACGTTCATAGTTCCTCCTGACCGAACTGTCTGAGACGCAATCATGATCAGGTCGTGGCCGGCCCAACGGCTGTGTGTGAGGCCACAAGAATCATGACTGCACGATCGGCGGTGAAATAGAGTAAACGACTACCTGTCTTCGTCGACGCACATTTCCCCGAGAATTCGTCCGACTGACGGACATCCGAATTCACGTCCGGCTCAGTCATAGTCGATGCAACCGCACCCGGGTTCATCGTCGTGAGCGACAGGTGCGCTTGCCGAGGTCGTCACCGGGGAAAATGGACTTCGATTGTCACTTGTGTTCACCGCTCAGCCGATCGCCACGTAGCCGATGACGCGGCTATCGGGTATCCGCCTACTCACGACGGACCGCTCAGGGCAGACCACGCTGTCTACACCGGACAAAAAGTCCGGGTGAACCAGTCGGGGCGTACCCCAGACGGTTAATAAAGGAGATGTCTCGTGACTTGGCTTGGATGGGAAAGTCTTGGTGGCACGCTGCAAGGCGCGCCGAGTGTGTCTTCCTGGTCGTCGGGGAGATTGGACACGTTCGTCCGTGGTACCGACAACGCGCTGTGGCACAGATGGTTCCACAACGGATGGTCGGAATGGGAAAGCCTCGGCGGAGTCCTCACTTCCGCACCCACCGCGGTCTCGTGGTCTGACGGACGGATCGATGTCTTCGTACGCGGTACCGACAAGGCACTCTGGCACAAATGGTTCCACAACGGATGGTCGGAATGGGAAAGCCTCGGCGGCGTCCTCACTTCGGCACCCGCCGTCTGCAGCTGGGCAGCCGGGCGGCTGGACGTCTTCGTTCAGGGAACGGACAACGCGCTGTGGCACAAATGGTTCCACAACGGATGGTCGGAATGGGAAAGCCTCGGCGGCGTCCTCACTTCCGCACCCACCGCCGTCTCGTGGTCTGACCGACGGATCGATGTCTTCGTACGCGGTACCGACAAGGCGCTCTGGCACAAATGGTTCCACAACCGGTGGTCCGGTTGGGAGAGCCTCGGCGGCGTCCTCACCTCCGGCCCCGGGGTCTCGAGCTGGGCCGGCGGAAGACTGGACGTCTTCGTCCGAGGCACCGACAACGCGATGTGGCACAAATGGTTCGACAAGACGTGGTCAGGTTGGGAGAGCCTCGGAGGTGTTCTCAACTCGGCGCCTTCAGCTGTCTCGTGGGGACCGAATCGTATCGACACTTTCGTGGCCGGGACCGACAACGCCATGTGGCACAAGTGGTGGGCACTGGTACCCACCGTACGACTGCATTCCAAGGTGCTCACTGCGCCCGATGTCGCCGTGGACACGGCGATCGACAGGATGCGAGAGGTCTACGCCGGCTGCGGCATCGCTGTCCAGCATGCGTCCACGGAGAATCTCGACTTCCCGACGCTCAACGATGTCGACGTCGGCCAGTGCCGCCGAGGTACGGCAACGGCTGAACAGAATCGACTGTTTGCCAACCGCAACGGCGCCGGGAGCACCGATGTGGTGGTCTACTTCGTGCGCTCAACCGTTCCACCGTTGAACGGTTGCGCTGCACATCCCGCTGGTCGACCGGGGGTCGTGGTCGCGCAGGGAGCTACCGCATGGACGCTGGGACACGAAGTCGGCCATGTGCTCGGCCTCGGCCACATCGACGACAACGACCGCCTCATGACCGGCAACGGTACGGGCAACATCACCAATCCGCCGCCAGATGTCGCCGCCGACGAGAGCACGACGATGCACGCCAGCCCGCTCACACCGGAAATCTGAGAAGACAGGAAACTCACGATGACTGTGACAATGAAAGACGTGCGGGCTCTCCTCGACCCCGACGAGCCTGACTACAACTCGGCAGCCGCCCTGGGGACGGACGCGCTACCCCATCTTGCGCAGCTCGCGGATGGCGGTGATGCGATGCTCGCCTCGAAAGCCACATACGCAGCGAGCCTCATCGGTGGCGAAGGTGCAGACGCTGTCGTGCACGGTGCTGCGCGCAACGACGACCCTGTTGTCCGGGTGGCCGCCGCCGCCGCGAGCGCGAACCTCCGGGCACGCGCGGCGAATGACATTCTGGAGGCCCTGATCGCCGACACGGACGCCGGTGTCCGCAAGATCGCCCAGATGGCTGTACCCGAGGAGGCGTCCGACTCCCTGCGCCAGAAACTGCAGCATGTCCACGACGAATCGAGCGCGGGTGACGCCATACCGATCGCCCGATCCGCGACCGGGGGCCTGATGCCAGGCGAGCGATCCAGGAGTGCGCAGTTCGGCGAACCAGGTGGACTGATGCCCGGCGAAGACGGCGGCGAGGTCTGATTGCGTCGGCCGATCCTATCGATACGTGGCTCCGGTTTCGACGCGTAGGAGGTGTCGGCCCTCGGCACCGATGATCTGTGCGGCGCGATCACAGCGCGCCGCACACGCTCCGGAGTACAAATTCGTGCCATATCCACAACGACTTCGCAGTCCCGCCTGAGCACGATTTCCATTGCCACCAGGTGCATCCTCACAGCCGAGCCATCCGATGATTAGGGACCGCATCGGTGCGAAACCGACTCCCCCTCTCCACGTAGAAATCAATCGACAAACAAACACGGTCAGTAGACAACATCGGAATCTCAATGCCAGTTTGACGACCGTCAATTCAATCGAGTGGGTCAAGCACTCTTCGCATCCGCTGTGACCGGCGACACAAACACCGGGTTTCGCCTTTCGCCGCACTTCAGAGCAGTTTCATGCAGCACGGCGCCAGCGACATAGAACCCGGACGGGGTGTGTTTGAGAGCGCGCAGACAGTAGACAGGTTTCGTTTGACAGTCGAACAGAAGCGCCGAGCGTGCTTCTTTCGACGATGTCCTGACAAATGACTTCGCTCCCACGACAAGGTCGTTTGTCCCACTCAGGAGCTATTCCACCCGTATTTGTCTGGTGCTCAGAAAAACGTCGAACAATTTCATACGAGATCGCATGAATGCCTTGTACAGTTCCGAATTGCCAAGGCGGCTGCGAGCCGATCGCATCAATCGACCGCGCCTCTTGGGTTCACTCAGGGGGAGTACATGAGCGTTCCAGTTGACCGGTTCACGCGTGCCTTCATCGGCACGGAGCGTGTGCCGGGCACAGCGTCGGCCACGTCGCAGGGTTGGCTCGTCCAGTACGCGCGGTGCGTCGCGTGGACCGATCTGTCACTCATCTCGATAGCCGTCCTGGCCGGGCAGTTCCTCCGGTTCGGCGCCGACCCGTTCCGGCCGATCGGTCGCGACGGAATCCCCGCACTCCTGGTCACCGCGACGCTCATCGTCGGATGGCAGACGGCATTGCGCGTCGGACAGGCCGGTGATCCACGCATCCTCGGCACCGGACCTGTTGAGTACCAACGGGTCCTAAGCGCGTGCTTCGTCTGCTTCGGCGCCTGGGCGATCATCGACCTCGCATTCGCTCTGGGCATCGCACGGGGTTTCATCGCGATCGCTCTCCCGGCCGGGACCCTGATGCTCGTCGCCGGCCGATGGGCCTGGCGCAAGCACCTGCTGATCGGACGCGAGAGCGGACGATTCCTGCGATCGGTGCTGGTCGTCGGTTCACGATCGTCGGCCCGAGCACTCATCGATCGGTTGAACACCAATCCCGCTCTCGGGTACCGGGTCGTCGGGGTGTGCCTCACCGATCCGCCCGGCTCAGCGCCGACACCGAGGTTCGCCGGCGACGCGACCCAGGTCGTGGTCGCCGACGTGCCGGTGTTCGTCGGCTACGACCGCGCGGCCGAACTGGTCCGCACCTGCGGGGCCAACACCGTTGCGGTCACCTCCGCCGACGCGCTCGGGCATCGGGCGATGCGTGAACTCTCATGGGAACTCGAGAACTGTGACGTCGAGATGCTCGTGGCCCCGGGACTGATCGACGTCGCCGGCCCGCGTATCACCATGCGTCCCGAGGCGGGCCTCCCCCTGCTGCACATCGACCGTCCGCGGTACAAGGGGGCCAACCGCTTTCTCAAGCTGACCTTCGACAAGGTCCTGACAGTCTTTGCCCTGCTTTTCCTTTCGCCGTTGCTCGCACTGTGCGCGCTGGCCGTGAAACTCGACAGCAGAGGCCCGGTGTTCTACCGCGCCGAACGCATCGGCACCGACAACACCCCGTTCTCCATGTGGAAGTTCCGGTCGATGGTCGTCGACGCGGACACCATGCGCGCCGGTCTCGCCGTCCGCGACGACGGGAACGGGGTCCTCTTCAAGCTCCACGCCGACCCTCGGGTCACCCGTGTCGGTCGAATCATCCGGCGCTACAGCCTCGACGAACTGCCGCAGCTGTTCAACGTGCTGGGCGGGACGATGAGCCTCGTCGGACCGCGCCCGCCCCTGCGCGAGGAGGTCGAGTCCTATGACCCAGTCGTCCGTCGGCGCATGCTCGTCCGCCCCGGGATGACAGGACTGTGGCAGATCTCCGGTCGCAGCGACCTGTCCTGGGAGGACTCCGTCCGACTCGACCTCTCCTACGTCGAGAACTGGTCACTGACAACCGATCTCGTCATCCTCTGGCGAACCGCGAGCGCAGTCCTCTCTCGTCGGGGCGCCTATTGACCGCCGCGTCCGCCCCTCATCCGAACCATCACGACGGCTCGACAACACCCTAAGGAAGCACCATGAAGAAGGCCCTGATCACCGGGATCACCGGTCAGGACGGCTCCTACCTCGCCGAACTGCTCCTGTCCAAAGGCTATGAGGTACACGGATTGATCCGACGCTCGTCGTCGTTCAACACCGCCCGGATCGACCACCTCTACCAGGACCCGCACGACCCGTTCGCCCGACTGTTCCTTCATTACGGGGATCTCAGCGACGGTGCGCGCCTGGTCACGCTGCTGGCATCGATCGACCCGGACGAGGTCTACAACCTGGCCGCGCAGTCGCACGTCCGCGTCAGTTTCGACGAGCCCGAGCACACCGGTGACACCACCGGGATCGGGTCGGTCCGATTGCTGGAAGCCGTGCGTCAGGCCGGCATCCGATGCCGGTATTACCAGGCATCCAGCTCGGAGATGTTCGGCGCGTCTCCCCCGCCGCAGAACGAGGACACCCTGTTCTATCCGCGATCCCCGTACGGAGCGGCGAAGGTCTACTCGTACTGGGTCACCCGCAACTACCGCGAGGCCTATGGCCTGTTCGCCGTCAACGGCATCTTGTTCAACCACGAATCACCGCGTCGTGGAGAGACTTTAGTGACGCGCAAGATAACCCGCGCGGTCGCCCGGATCAAGGCCGGCGTGCAGAAGGACCTCTACATGGGCAACCTCGACGCCGTGCGCGACTGGGGGTACGCGCCGGAGTACGTCGAGGGCATGTGGCGCATGCTGCAGGCCGACGAACCCTCCGACTACGTCCTCGCGACCGGCGTGCCCTTCACCGTCCGCGACTTCCTCCAGCACGCCTTCGATCACGCCGGCCTCGACTGGCGCGAGCACGTCGTGTTCGACGAGCGGTACCTGCGCCCCACCGAGGTCGATTCGCTGATCGGCGATGCGTCGAAGGCCGAACTGGACCTCGGGTGGCGCGCTGCGGTCCGCGCGCCGGAGCTCGCACGGATCATGGTCGACGCCGACATCGCGGCCCTGAAATGCGAGGGCACGGAGTGGATCGACAAACCGCAACTGCTCGCCTGGAGTCGCGCGTCATGACGATGTCCACCGCTCGAACGAGCTGGTCGCCGGGGCCACTCGACCCGTCGGCCTCCGTCTACGTCGCGGGTCATCGCGGCCTCGCCGGTTCGGCTCTCGTGCGAGCGCTCCGGCGGCGCGGGATCACCGACATCATCGGTCGCACCAGCCGCCGACTCGACCTCCGGGACCGGCACAGTGTCTTCGAGTTCTTCGCGCACACCACACCCGACGTGGTGATCTTGGCCGCCGCCCGGGTCGGCGGGATCGCCGCCAACAACAGGTGGCCCGTCGATTTTCTCTCCGAGAATCTGCGCATCCAGGTCAACGTCCTCGACGCTGCTGCCGCCTACGGCGTCGAGCGCCTGCTGTTCCTCGGGTCGTCGTGCATCTACCCGAAGTTCGCCCCGCAGCCGATCCGCGAGGACGCGCTGCTGACCGGCGCCCTGGAACCGACCAACGACGCGTACGCGATCGCCAAGATCGCGGGAATCATGCAGGTGCAGGCGACGCGACGGCAGTACGGGTTGCCCTGGATCTCCGCGATGCCCACGAATCTGTACGGGCCGAACGACAACTTCTCCGGGGAGACGAGCCACCTGCTGCCGGCGATGATCCGACGGTACGAATCGGCGCGCCGGGGGGCCGCGCCGAGTGTGACCAACTGGGGAAGCGGAACACCGCGTCGCGAGCTTCTCCACGCCGACGACATGGCCGAAGCCTGCCTGTACCTGCTCGAACACCACGACGATCCCCGTCAGGTGAACATCGGGACCGGCGTGGATCACTCGATCGCCGAGATCGCCGAGATCGTGGCCGATGCGGTGGGTTACGACGGTACGGTCGAATGGGACACCACCAAACCCGATGGGACGCCGCGGAAGCTGCTCGACGTCAGCACCATTCACGAATTGGGATGGCGGCCGACGATCGGTCTCGAACGGGGTGTCGCGGAGGTCGTCGACTGGTACCGGTCGGCCTACCACTCAGCGAGCGTGGGCAACTCACAGATCGGGGCCGGCGATGTCCGGGTCTGAGTCGTCGGTGATCACCGACGCCACCACCACCGTTCCGGGCGCGACGTCCCGGGAGACCGTCGCGGCGGCCCCCACGACCGCGCGTCGTCCGATGGTCACCGGGCCGGTCACACGCGCTCGCAACGCAATCCACGCACCGTCCTCCACGACGAGCTCCCCGAGCGCATCGGCCGGACACAGCAGTGCGGCGGCTTGCGAGACCACGACGTTCGCGCCGATCCGGATCGAACCCGCACTGTCGAGGGTCACCGCCTCACCGATCCACGAGTCCTCGCCGATCACAAGCCGCGCCGGACTGGTCACCCGCACCCGGGGCCGCATCAGCACGCCGCGACCGATCTGCGCACCGAACACCC
Source organism: Gordonia sp. KTR9 (assembly GCF_000143885.2). Lineage (NCBI taxonomy): Bacteria > Bacillati > Actinomycetota > Actinomycetes > Mycobacteriales > Gordoniaceae > Gordonia > Gordonia sp. KTR9. The sequence continues at coordinate 1,219,161 of NC_018581.1, read as the reverse complement.
GAAGCACCGCCAGGCGAACGGAATTGGGCACGAACACCCATCCGATCGCACGCATCACGAAAGGCCAAGCCAGCGATGGCAACTGAGCTAACACGATCGCCATCGTATCGAATCGGACGCAATTCGGGGCCGGTGAACCGCGTCGTCGAACCGCAGGATCGGCCGGAGGAGCGCAAGTGTGTCGACTTCATCGCGATCAACTACGCGCCCGAGGTCACCGGTATCGCGCCCTACGTCACCGACATCACCCGGCGCCTCGCCGCCCGTGGGTGGAGCGTGCGCGTCATCACCGGTTACCCGCACTACCCCCAGTGGCGCCTCGACGGTGACATGGCGGATTACACGTCCACGGTCGTCGATCAGGGGGTGATCGTGGTGCGTGTCCCGCACAGCATCCCGGAAGGTACTGCGCTGGTGCCCCGCTCACGGATGGAGCTCGAATTCGGGCTGCGCGCCATCGTCGCCCACCTGCGCCCGGAGGCGGTCACCGTGATGGCCAGTCCGCCGCTCATCGCCTCGGCGTTGGTGATGTTGCGGCGCAAGATCGGTCGTCGCACGCTGTCGCCGATGGGGGTGTGGGTCCACGACCTGTACAGCCAGGCGGTCACCGAGGCGGCCGCAGGTGGCACCCTCAGCCGCACTCTCGTCGGCAGGCTCGAGAAGTTCGCGCTGTGTTCGGCCGACGAGGTGGCGGTGGTGCATCCGCGCTTCGGCGAGATCATCGTCGACCGTCTCGGCGTCGACCCGTCGGTGGTGACCCACGTTCGCAACTGGACGCAGGTTCGCCACGAGCCGCGCGCGCCTCGAGACATGGCGCGTGCCGAACTCGGCATCCCCACCGACGCGATCGTCGCGGTGCACGCCGGCAACATGGGCCAGAAGCAGGGCCTGGAGAACCTCGTCGACTCCGCTCGGCTGGTCGCCGGGTCGACGAGTGCAGCAGCGCGGAAGGTGCACCTCTATCTGGTCGGGGACGGCAACCAGCGTCGGCATCTCGAGGACCGCGCCCGCGGGTGCCCCGACATCACCTTCGTCGACTCGCTCCCCGACGATCGGTTCCACCTCATGCTCTCCGCCGCCGACGTCCTGGTGGTCAACGAGAAGCCCGGCGTGGTCGAGATGTCGTTGCCGAGCAAGCTCACCACCTACTTCAGCTACGGAATACCCGTGGTGGCAGCCGTTTCCGATGATGGGATCACCGCTGCCGAGGTCCGGCGCTCGCACGCCGGCGTCGTCGTCCCGGCGGGTGATCCGGCTGCGCTGCTCTCGACCATCGCCCAGATCGCCACCGACACCACCGCGGCACTGACCATGGGTGAGGCGGGCGAACGGTATGCGGAGGAGGTTCTCGGTGCCGATGCGGCAGTCGAGAGGTTCGAGATGTGGCTGCACAAGCTGTCGCACCACGCCTCGGTACGGGCATGACCGTGACGACGCCGACCACGACAACCGCGCGCTCCGAGGTCATGTCCGAGCTGGAACCCCGACGCCTGTGCGACTACATCGTCGACAAGTCGGATCGCGGACGCAACCGACTGTGGATGATCACCTGGCTGGGTGTCGGTGCCGTCCTGCGAAGCGGCGTCGGCGGCACACTGCTGCGCTGTTCCCTGTTGCGCGCCTTCGGCGCACGGGTGGGCGCCGGTTGCGACATCCATCGCAGCTTCCGAGTCCACTTCCCCTGGAAGTTGGGCCTCGACGACGGCGTGCGGATCGACCGCGACGTGTGGATCATCAATCCGGAACCGGTGTCCATCGGCGCCGAATGCACCCTCGGCCGACGTACGGTCATCTGCTCGGGCGGGCATGATCACCGCTCGCCCACCTTCACCCGCACGAGCGAGTCGGTCGTCATCAGCGACCGGTGCCACCTCGGCAACGGCGTGACAGTGCTGAAGGGGGTTGTGCTGCAACCCGGTACGCACGTGCCGGCCGGAGCGGTAATCATCCCGGCGATCTCGGCGAAGTCGCGTCGGACGGCACCGGGTGGCCGGCCATGAAGATCCTGCAGGTACTCACACTCCTCTCCCCGGCCGGCGAGTTCGGCGGCCCCGCCACCGTGGCGGTCAACCAGAGCAGCGCGCTGGCCGCACTGGGGCACGAGGTCACGCTCATCGCCGGCTCGTGTGACGGGCCCGCACCCGCCCCCGACGTGCCCGGCGTTCGGGTCCTCACGTTCCCGACGCGAACCGTCGGCCGCGGGCGGAACTTCTCCCGCCTCGTCGCGCCGTCGATGCTGCGCTGGATCCGTGCCCACGCCGGTGATTTCGACGTCGCGCACGTCCATCTCGGTCGCGACTTCGTGACCCTCCCCGCCGCCCGCCTGCTGTCGTGGAGCAACGTCCCGACCCATGTGCAGACACACGGGATGATCAATCCCCGGCCGTCGCTGCCCTACCAGGTCATCGACCGGGCCCTCACGATTCCGGCGGTGCGCGACGCCCGAACGGCGTTCTACCTCAATGACGTCGAACTGCGGAAGCTCCGCTCGGCGATCGGAGATGCGCCCCACTACCGATATCTGGGCAACGGTGTGCCACTGCCCGACGCGGCCTCGACAGCCCGAACCCAGCCCGACGGACCGCCCGAGGTGCTCTTTCTCGCCCGGTTGCACCCCCGCAAGCGAGCTGTCACGTTCGCCCGCGTCGCGACCGAACTCGCGCCGCGATTCCGGGCGCTCTTCACGATCGCCGGACCCGACGAAGGCGACGGGCCGGCCGTCGACGAGGTGCTGCGCAGCTTCCGAGCGACGCACGACGCCGAGATCGCCTGCCGCATCCGGCGCGAACCACCGGTCCCCGCCGGCCAGGTGGCCGACCGCCTCGCGCGGGCCACGATCTACGTTCTCCCGTCGATCCATGAACCGCTGCCGATGTCGGTCCTCGAAGCAATGGCCGCGGGCCTGCCGGTGGTGGTCACCGACACCTGCGGGTTCGCCGGCCTGGTCGCCGACGCCGACGCCGGTCTCGTCGTCGACGACTCGATCGGTGCGCTGTCGGCGGCCCTGACCGGACTCCTCGCCGACCCGGACCGCGCACGCGCACAGGGATCGCGGGGGCGGCGCGCCGTCGAACAGCACTGGGGCATCACGTCGATCGCCCGACAACTCGAGGAGCACTACGATGCGGTCAGCTGAGCTCGCCGACACGACGGACAGCACGGAGACCGTCCGTGTCTCCATCCTTGTTCCGTCCTTCAACCCGGGGGCTCATTTCGAACCGGCGATCCGGTCTGCGCTCCGCCAGCTGAGCGCACTCGACGAGATCCTCATCCAGGACGCGGGTTCGACCGACGGAACCCAGAACCTCATCGCTGCTCTCGTGGAGGCAGACCCGCGGGTGAAGGCCGTGGTCGAAAGCGACGAGGGACAGTCGGACGCCCTCAACCGCGCGCTGGCCCGCGCCGGCGGACAATGGGTGCTCTGGCTCAACGCCGACGACGTGCTCGTCGAGGGCGCACTCGCCGCTGTCCGCGCGGCGGTGCGCGATTCGCCCGGCGCAACAGTGCTGACCGGCGATCACCAGCTGCTCCGGGCCGGTGGCGAGGTGGTCGGCAACTACCATGGCAAGCCCATCGAGACACGAACCCTGTTGCGGCGCTCCACATGCGCGTCGTTCTCCGGTTCGGTGATCATCCGCCGGGACTATCTCGAGTCGCTCGGCGGGTTCGACAAACACCTGCACTGCACGATGGACTACTCGTTGCAGTTCCGGATCGCCGAGACCGCGCCGGAACAGCGGTCGATGCCGGTTCCGATCGGCGCGTTGCGCTTCCACGATGCCTCGAAATCGGCCAACCTGTGGCGGACCTTCCTCGTCGAATCGTTCCGCCTGCGGATGCGGTATGCGACGTCACCCGCGGACCGCCTGCTGGGACTGGTGGGCACCGTCGAGCAACTCGCCTCGTTTCTCGTCTTCCGCATCCGGTTGACCCCGGGCTACCGAAGGTTGCGCGGTGTCCTCCGTGATTGACGAGAGCCGCGCCGGCAACCGGCTGCGCACCGACGCCACCGTGCGGATTCTGGCCCGGGTGGCCAGTTCCGCGATGCTCGGCGCGTTCCTCCTGCTCCTTGCCCGAGCACTCCCGGTCGACACGTTCGGCCAGTACGTTCTCGCGTACACGCTCGGCGTGGTGGCCGGCCTCGCCGTGGGCTTCGGTGCACCGATCCGGGTGATGCGCGTCGGCGCATCCGACGATGACCACGCCACCGCGGCAGGTCTGTACGTCGCGCACACCATCGCGGTATCCACGGTCTTCCTCATCATCGTTGCGGGACTTGCCTTCTCCGGTCTACCCCTGATCGTCGTCGCGGGCGTGATGTTCGCCTACTCCGACACTGTGCAGAACTTCGCGCAGAACTTCCTGGCAGGCACCCATGCGCATACCGCCGCCAGCTGCCTCGTCGTCGTGCAGCGAGCCGTACCCCTCGCGGTGTGGGGAGTGCTGGCTTTGTCCGGAAGCGACCTGGGTGCCGCCGCGCTCGTCGCGATCTTCGCGTGCACGGCCGCGACAGCGCTGCTGGTGCCGGCGGTATCCGTCGGGGTCCGGGGACTGCGCACCGCCGCCGGTGAGCTCCGCGGGCCCGGGGCAGGCACCGCGCGCTACTGGGCGCTGGCGATGTCGGGGACGCTGGCACAGCTGCAGGTCTCGGCCCTCGCGGTCTGTGCGCCCCCGCTGACCGTCGGCTACTTCGCGATGGCGACGCGCGTCACCGGGCCCCTCACCCTGCTCTCCGCCGCGCTGTCGACAGTCGCGGTCCCCGAGCTCGCCCGGCACGTCGACGACGCGTCGACCTTCGACCGGATCTACCGTCGCTACCGAAACGTCGTCGGCGCCTACTGCGTCGTCGTCGTCCTCGCGGCATGGCCGGTCGCCTGGGTAATCGTGCAGATCGTCGGCGCAAAATACGAACCCGCCCAGAACCTGATCATCGGCATGATCATCGCGGCGGGCATCTCCTCGGTCTCCCAGGCGATCAGCTCCAAGCACATCGCGGCAGGCCGACCCGGCACGGTGACCGCGGCGATCGTCCTGGGCGGTGTGGTGACGCTGCTCTTGCTCCTGCTCGCCGGCGCGCTCGACCACCTCGATGCGATCTGGCTCGCGCCCATCGCCGGTCAACTCCTCGTACTCACCGCCCTGCTCTCCGACGTCCACGAAGGTGGGAGAATGACCAGACTCGTCCGAACACATTGGGAGAAAGCACTTCTGGTGGTCGCCGTGGTGGCTCTCACCTTGACCGCCGGCGTGGCCCTCGCCGCCGCGCGCGAACCCGGAGCCGAAGTCCACCGAGCCGGCGTCGAGGTCACCTCCGCCGCGTCGACGTCGCGGTCGGCGAACAGCGCTCCGGCGGACAGCGACGCGGTCACGATCCTCGTCGTCGGCGACAGCTTCACCGAGGGAACAACATACGGCGGCAAAGGCAGTTCGAACTGGACCCGCATCGCGCAGGGTCGGCTGTCGCAGGAGCGACTGAACGAATGCCCCGTTCTGCTGCGGGTGTCCGGCCGGGGTGGAGCCGGCTACCTCACCACCGGGATCCGGCAGACGACGTTCGCTTCGGAGGCACAACGACTGCTCTCTCCCGACGTCTCGGCGATCGTGCTCGTCGGTAGCGGCAACGACCTCTCGCATCCGGCGAAGCAGTACCGGGCCGCGGTCAACGACACCATCCGCGCGGTGCGCAAGGCTCGACCGGAACTGCCCGTCGTCATCGTCGGCCTGTCCTGGATTCACAACACACCGGCCGCTCCGGAGTATGCGCGCGCCAACAGATTGCTCGCCGACGCCGCGAAACGGCACGGGGCATCCTTTGTCGACCCGATCAGAAGCCGTTGGTACGCCGCCCCACGCGACCACTCGATCGTGGGCGCTGATCTGCGCCACCCGACCGACGAGGGGCACGCCATCATCGCCGACCGCATGACGCCCGTCCTGGAGAGCCTGGCACGGAAGGGCAGCTGCGAATGAGTACGCCGGGAGTCACCCACAGCCGCCCACGGGTCACCCGTGTCGTGACCGCACTGGGAGTTGCTGCCTGCGTCGGACTGATCCTCACGATGGCGGTCGGCACGTTCTCGGCGCAACACGCGACGGTGCAGGCGACGTCGCGTGTCGTGCTCACCTACGAACGCGACGCCATGCAACTGCCGCAGGATTTCGATCCCGCACCCACCATGCTCCTGACACGGAGCATCGAGTCCTACTCGACATTGGTCACGAGCGAGAACTTCCTCCGTCGAGTGATCGACACCCACCACATCGCGATGAGTCCCGCTGAACTCCGCGGGGCAGTGTCGATCACGGCACCGCCCGAGACGACGATCATGGACTTCACCGTCCGAGGCGACGACACGAGCACCGTCGAAGCCGCCGCGATGGGCGTCGGCCGCGAATTCACCACAGCGCTCGCCGAACTCGAGTCGCCGGCACCCATCGAATCGCTCGTCCTCGGGCCGGTCGACGCCCACGAGACATTTCCCGATGCGCTGGCGCGTACCGCTCTGCTCGCAACCCTCGCGGGACTGACCGCGTGCGCTCTCGCGGTCATGTACACGCGGCACCAGGCAGACACACCACGATCCCGACCCACACCGCCCGCAAATGTCTGGAGGACACCATGAAGCGACCCAACAAGTGGCTCAGCCTGATTGCCTGGCTGCTCCCCGCGTCGAAGACGAAGAACGCGGTGCTGCGCACCCTGGGCAACACCATCGGCCACGACGTCAGTCTGGGACCGAACCTCGTGATCGGCTGCGGACCGTTTCGTGTCGGAGACCGCGGAGTGATCGCACCGTTCAACATCTTCCGGCAGTTGGCGCGCGTCGAGCTCGAGAAGGACAACTTCATCGGCCGGCTGAACCAGTTCACGGCAGCACCGTCGTATCAGAAGTTCAGCGACCGCGCCGGAGTGCTGTCGATGGCCGAGCAGGCAGCTGTCACCAACCGCCACTACTTCGACTGCTCTGGCCGGATCGAGATGGGGCCCTACAGCGCGGTGGGCGGCACTCGAAGCCTCCTGCAGTCGCACGAGATCGACATCGTCGAGGACCGGACCACCATCGGCACCATCACTATCGGTGAGCGGAGTCTGACGGCGACCGCGTGTCTCATCCTCAAGAACGCTGCGATACCGGCATACTCGCTCGTCGCCGCGGGTTCGGTGGTGACGGCGTCGTCGCATCCGGCGGTCGGCGACGCCGGGTTGTATGCCGGGGCGCCGGCACGATGGCGACGCGAACTCCCCGAATGCAAGTGGTGGTACCGGTCGTCGTACATGACGCCGGTGCGGGAGGTCGAGGGGTTCTGATGTTTCCGACCTCCAAGTCCAGACTCTCGACGGCACGCCTTGCGCTGTTGGCCGTCGCTGTCATCGCCATCGGTTCGGCATGCAACACCGCTGCTCAGGCCGAACGGTCTGACGATCGGGTCGCCTCGGCACAGGGTGCTGCGTTGCACGTCGACTACGCCACAGCGGCCGCGGTGCCGCCCGGCTTCGTCGCCGTCGAGCGGGGCCGCAACCTGCATCCGCTCCGGGTCTCGGACGGGCGTCTGCTGCACGGTCGGTCCTCGGCGGCCGAAGCGGCGTCCTACCTCTCGACCGACCTCGCACCCGCGCGGGTCACACGAATCGGGGCGACCGTCGGCTTCTCGGGAGACGACGCCGGGGCAATTGCTCTGCTCGTCAGCGCAAAACCGGTGCCGCAGGACGAGTCCGACGCCGCCCCTGACGCCGCGGTGCACTTCGTCGCGACCCGGACGGGATGGTCGTATGCGATCTGGGAGGCTGGAGACGCCGGCCAGACGATCCTGGGCCAGGGCACCTATCGCATCGCCTTCGATCGTGACGCAGCCCGGTTCGAGATCGAACTCGACGGGGACCGGGCGAAGGTCTACCTGCCCGACGCCACGTCGATCGTGTTCACCGACAACCGTATCGCCGACTTCGGCGGCAGCTGGGCGACCTGGGAACTGTACGAGGATGCCCCGGGCACGAGCCCCGCCTCGTTCCGGGAGTTGTGGGCGTCATGACGATGATCTTCGCGACGTTGCTGGTGGCACTGGGCCTCTTCCTCGCAGTCGCGTACGACAGGCAGTGGGCCCGGTATGTCGATCGATTCCTGTGCAGCTGGTTGATCGCTTTGACGGCATGGCCGGTCATCGTCATCTACGCGGTCGCCCCGGCGTTGTGGTCGTCGGCCGATGCCGCCGGAGCGATCTTCGCGGTTCTGTTGTACGGTCCCGCAGCGGGTATGAGTGTGGCGGCCGCCCTCCACGCGGTGGCCACTCGCGGCTTCCGCATCGACGGCTCGGCCGCCATCCTCGCACTGCTCATGGGGTACGCCTGCGCGGCGATGATCGTCGACGGCTCGGGCAGGGTCGTCAATCTCGTCATGTCGATGGCTCTGCTGGTGGGTTTCGTGTTCCGCTACCGATCCTTCGGGCTCGACGAGGTGGCCCGGTCTGCCCGCGTCGCGCTCGTCGTGACGGCGGGAATCCTGCTGATCTCCGTGCTGTTCAACTCGTCTCGCGTGGTCGGTGCATGCCGAATCGACAAGTGCACCGACCTCGGTGCGGTGCTCACCTCCCCGTTCGCCGGCAACGGCAATCTCGCAGGTATCACGATCACTGCACTCTTGCCGTTCGCGGTGTATCGCGTGGCCATGTGGCGTGTCCTCGCCGCCGTCGCGGGGGTCGCGTTGATCGGCCTTCTCGCCGGCAGCCGAACCGCTTTCGGCGGGATCGCGGTCGCCGGCCTGCTCGGAGTGCTGTTGGCCCTCCCGTCGATCACCGCTCGGGTTCGGAACCTGATGCTGGGTCTCGCGCTGGTCGCAAGCGCGGTCTACTCGCTGTTCCCGCTCTACATCGGTTACACCAACGCCGATTACAGCTTGCGGGGCTATCTGTGGAACCAGGCCCTGCGGGAGATTCCCGACCAGTGGTTCTTCGGACACAATCCGGCGTTCTGGGTGGAGTCCGGTGCGTCGCTGTTGTTCAAGGCCAACTATTCGCCGCACAACGGTTGGCTGGAAATCCTGTTGTCGGTCGGCGTCTGGGGAGTCGTGCTGATCGTCCTGGCCGCCGTCGTCAAAGTGGTTCAGACAACCGATGCGACGACCCGGGCGTATCTTCTCGCCTACTTCAGCACGATCCTCGCCCTCAGTTCGCTGGAGGCGGTGTACGTCCCGTACTTCCTCGGCATCGCACCGTTCGCCGCACTGCTCCCCTACTTCCTGTACCAACACCGTTCGCCCGCTCACCGTTCAACCCGATCCCCGTCACCCGTGCCCGGTCACGAGGTTCTCAACGAGTCACAGATGGAGCTCCGATGAAAGTCCTCAACGTCATTGCCGCAAAATGGATGCTCGTCGTGGCATTCACCCTGATCGGTCTCATCGCCGCCATCGGCTATTCGCTGCTACAGCCGCAGACCTACGTCGCGACCGTTCGGACCTACATAGCCACCGGCACTTCCGACATGCTGGAGGCCTACCAGGGCAACCAGGCGGCCCGGGCGAGCATCCAGACGTTCGCGGTGCTGGCGACCGACCCGACCGTTGCGCAGCGAGCGATCGACAGGTCGGGGGTCGACATCTCGCTGCCGCAGTTCATCTCCGAGATCTCGGTCAGCGTCCCGCCGCAGACCGTCATCCTCGATGTGTCTGTCCAGAACTCGACGTCGGCCGACGCAGAGCAGTTGTCCACCGCACTCGCGCAGGAGCTCGTCGGCACCGTCACCGCGCTGCAGGAACCGACCAGCGGCGGTCCGGGTGCGCTTCGACTGGTGGTCGTCGACCCGAACACCCAAGGTGCCGTTCGACAACAGCTCATCGACCCGGTCCTCCTCGGCGTCGGCGCGGCCGGCGGCGCGCTCGCCGGCGCCTTGCTCGCACTGCTCCTCCACCGCCGGCGCGGCGGCGCACCCGAAGTCGAGGAGTCCGAACGGATCCCGGACGGACCGACCACGGGCGACATCGAGGTGACCATCAACTGTCCCTCGAGCGCAATGAGGAGCCACCATGTGCCGGTTGAAGAGTCGGCGGTGAGCAATCACTCGCCGCTGGTCGAGCAGCCGATGAGCACGGGACACAGCCGTCACCCACTGGTTGAGCAGCCGACGGGCGCAGGGCACAGCCGTCTCCCGCTGGTTGAGCAGGCGACGGGCGCAGGGCACAGCCGTCTCCCGCTGGTTGAGCAGGCGACGAGCGCAGCGAGGAGCCGTGTCGAAACCACCGACCGTCCTGCCGCGTACACAGCTCGCCACACTCTCAGTCGGCATTCGGCGACTCGCCGTGGTGGGTTTATCGGGCCGGGTCGGGAGAACTGAGCCAGCGAAAACTCCGGAATTTATTACGTCTCTATAGCTTTCGTCAATCCCACACCCCTGAACGCGTTGGGATGCAGACAGGGGCCGCGAGATTGCGTCAACTTGTGACCGTCTACAGGTTTACAAAACTCCGTTAGCGGAATCGAACGGCGCCCGTAAAAGTCCGACTTCGGAAGCTCGTCCCCCTTTCAGGCCAACGACGCAACTGCTCCGCCCGGGGACCGCAACAGCATCGACTAGACACTACGCTGGTGTGCAGGGTTCATAATCTATTTCGCTGGTCACCGATTGCCTAGTCAAGCGCCTTCGGGCCTCGACTCGGGGCCCTCCCAGAGGCGCGAATCGTCACTCGATGCCGGCTTGGGAATTCGAATAACCAACCAATCGGCTTGAACCGATGGCGCATCATCATGAACCCGATACTGGTGCCGACTCCGATCACTAGGAGAGCCGGGAAGAGCAGCCATGGGTTAACAACACCGTGTTGGGAGAGCAATGTGCCGGCGGACTTGATCGCGATCAAGTGGACGACGTACAGCACGATCGATTCTCGGCCGAGGTACGTCAAGCCATCACGAAGCCTAGACTGCGGAATGCGAGGAGCGATACATAGGGCTAAGAACAACCCACATACCACTGGTATAAAGTACAGAGGTTCGTACAGAACCTTCCAGTGCGCGACACTGAATCCTGATGCGATAGCGCCAATCACGAAGACACCCACGAGGACAGACGGTCGGTTATATCCGGACAACCGGGATGCGTGGTCAGAGTAAATCTTTCCAAGGACAAAGAACGCAAAGAGGAAAGCCATCTTTTCCAACCGAAAATCTGCGGTAAGGAAGTGGGAGGCGGCGAGCGCGATTAATGCTGGAATCCAGAACGGAACTGGTCGAATAATCCATGCAACTGTGTAAAAGATCAGCAGAAACCAGAGGTACCAGAGATGCGTCTCGACAGGATCATAGACGGCGCGGGCAACTGTGTAGCCAGTTAAATCCCCTTGAGCCGCCAGGGCAATTAATGTCCAGACGGCATAAGGCCAAAGAATCTTCCGCGCCTTGCCGTCGAAGTACACGCCCGCCGGCTTGGACAGTGAAAAATTGAGAAGCATACCACTGAGGAACATCAGCATCGGCATCCTGAACGGCTGCAGTGCCAAATTGAATATCTCGATAACCCTGGGGTAGGAGTCGGCGTAGTAGTTCAACGCTAGACCGGAGTGAAGAACAACGACCAAGAGCATTGCAATACCACGTAGGGCGTCCATCCACTCAAACCGTTGCTTCTGCACACCCAGAATCATGCCGGTCCCCGTGCAGTCCAGCTTACTCAAAACGGGTTAATGTCACGGAATTTTCTTTTCGGACGCAGCATGGGCAGAGGAGTGTGCCTGTCTTGCCCCGAGCAGCAGCAACAGCGAACCAAGCGCTGGATGCGCGCTCTAATCCGAAGGAAACCTGGGTTGGCGCCGACTGGTCGACTCTTGTGACGTCTGCCGGTGGGCGCGCCGGTTCTGCGGTTCGCAGACGGCGCCTAGGCTCCCTCTCTCGAAAGCACATACTGCCAGCGCAAGTCCACTCCACACGATGAAAGCGTGTGGACTGAGTCGCCACGCACGGAGAGGGTCTTCGGCAATCTCGCATAACAAGAGTGCCAGCAGAAACAGAGCTGGAATACTGGAAACTGGGAAACACCGGCGAAACCGCACCGCAATGACGAATAGGGCGAGCATCGTTGCCGTTACGGCCGCCCATCCACCGACCGCTAATTGGGTCAACCACATGTTGTGCGCCGTCCCAGCGCGAGCGCCGATCGCGGATGCGAACGCGTTGTCGCTGACCTCGAACACCGTCGTTCCCCACCCGAACAGCGGATGTTCGGGGATATAGAACCGAGTCACCTTCCAAATTAGTCCGCGATTGGTGAACGCCGCATCTTCGGTTGTGCGAAGCGGGACGATGACGATCGCTCCTGCCGCAATGATCCAAGCTCCGGTGACCAACCGAGTTGTAGGACGCAACCTGCCGACCTTCACGGTGACCAACACGCAGGTAATTATCACAGCAGCCACGATCGAGATCCGAGATGCGGACCAAACGAGTGCGACTCCCACGACTAGTCCTCCAATGAGGCGTTCCTTTCCCCGAAGGGCCAAGAGCACGAATGGCAACGAGAGCGTCATGGCCAGCCCTAGAATATTGGAGTGGCTGTAAGGACCCGCCAGGGCAGCTTCCCCGATGATCGCTTTGTCGTCAGTTTGATGCCAGCCGTATGGCATTGAGCCTATCCCCATCAGCCCCAGAGCGACACTGGCTGCAGCAGTCGCAACACCGATTCGTCCGACGAGAACACAGACATCGCGGACTGCCGGCGCCGCCAGAAAGAAGGCGAGGAGCATCAGCGGCCAGACAAACTCGTAATACTCAGGAGCAATCGAAGATATAAGTGCAGACTCTAGTACGTAGATTACAGCCCACGGCAAAACAATCACGACAGGTATGAGAAAGGGAACGGCTGATCGCTGGCTTCGATCACCGATCGACAGCAGAACCGAGAGCAATAGTGCTGTTATGAGTAGGAGCATTGTCGTTTTCGTGACATAATCGGCCAATGGTGCCGAGGGGGCGACAACGTCGGAACGGAGCGAATCGCGCCCGCTCGTGAGCAACTGCGCCAAGCTCGCGCCCCAGGAGTACACCCACAGGAACACGACGGAACACAGAGCTAGAGTTGCCTGAGCCGGCCGCGGGGATCCCATGTGGGGATCCTCGTTCTCCGGGCAGCAATCTGCTCACCGCCAACGGCTTTTTGGTCTGTTCGGACCACAGGTAAGGACCGAACACGGCGTTCAGTTTTCGACTGGACTATCCCGCCCACTGGTACGAGCACCGCTAACCAGACGGCGTGGCTTCGTCCTAACTGAGCTGTCCCCGCAAGGCGTCCGCAACCGGCTTCGGTGAGCCGTCAAACCGATACAGCCCGAAGTTCGAATTATCGTCGGCAGGATTGGTTGATAAGTCGCGGGAGGTGAAGATGAAGATTGCCGCGATCCAAGCTAAGCCGTTCGCCCGGTTTACCGCGTCGATGATGATCCTTGATTGTGCGATCTCGGATGTGGACGCGGGGGTGTTCCCAGTGGGTTGACCGAACTCGGTGATCCACATCGACTTCGCTGCATCGCCGTTGGTGACCATCGTCGCCCGGCCGGTGGGCAACACAGCTGCACCGCCCCCGTCCCCTCCACGTGGGTCGGCGGTTATTGGGTAGGGAAGCGTGTACGGATGGACTCCGATGCCGTCAAAGTAGTCTTTCGCACCGAGCGAGTACAGATCAGCGATGAAAGTCGTATCTCGCGTCTCAGTCCGCAGGCTGGACAGACCACCTGTGACTATCGGTTGGTTTCCACCCGCCGTACGGATACCGTTAAACGCTGACCTGAGCAGTGGGACGTACTCCCCAGCAGTCGGCGGGATTAAATAGTGAGACAGATTCGGTTCGTTCCAGATCTCCCACGCTGCCACTCGAGAGGCGTATCGCAAGGCTACTTGGTGCGCGAACCGGCCGAACGCCGCCGGGTCGGCGGGCGCGTTACCGTTCGCGAACGGATTGGCCCCGGGTTTCTGCGCCCACACAGGTGCCGGTCCTTCAAGGTTCATCAGGATCGAAAGGCCACTGGATCGGGCTGCATTGACGGCCGAGTCCAGGCGCGCCCAAGAGAAGTTCCCCGAGGTCGACGGTTGAATGAGGTTCCACTTCGCCGGTATCCGGATCGCTTTCGCACCAACGGCCCGGATCTGCTGAGCCTCGCCGATAAAGTCGGCACCGGCGTACTGCGTTGAAACCGATGCCACGCCCACGACCACACGGACTGATGCCGCAGACTGTCCAGGCGCGACAGCAAAGCTGGCGAGTACGCCGACGGTGATCAACATAGGTAGTACAAAGCGTCGCATGAGGCCTCCCATGGCTAGTCTCACCGATTGTGGCTCGCAGAGCGCTGGTGCGAGGCAATTCGTGAATGTTGCCGGGGAGCCATGTTGGGCATGGAACAGGTTACTCTAGAGTTCGCAACCATTCGAAGCGTCCGGAGCCGTGCAAGTCGGTTCAGTCCCTTGCAGACTGCTCACGCCCGCTCTACAGATACAGGCGGGGCGGCTACCGATCTAGTGGTGGCGACGAAAGATGGTCGCGCGCCTTGGGGCGAAGACTCAGTCCTGGTCGAGACGGGATATGCGACGGCGAAGAACATGCAGATCCAGACAACGTACGCGGTTATTGTGCCGCCAGTGCTGATCGACGAGAACAGCTGTATCGAAACCAAAGCGATCAAGACGGAGGCCATCCCAGGATTGACGGACCTGTCCGTGAGTAAGCGATCGACGACGATCCAGCACACACCCGCGAAAAAGCACACTGCCAGGACCGCACCAAATCCGACTAGGTAGCCGAGGAATGCGGACTCGGGACTGGTCTCCAGACCGTAACGGGAAGCTACAAAAGGCTTGACTCTCTGGATCCCCTCCCCAAAAGGGAAAAAGCTCCCCGCGTCGGGGAGGAGGACAGTCCAGGCACTTCGCCGTGCGTCCGCGGATCCAGAGTCATCCGCAATCCGGCCTGACACCGCGTCGAAGGCGCCGAAGAAATTGAAGGCGAGGTACGCTCCCACGACTCCCGATCCGAGGATGACCCGCCGGCCAGACGTCGCGGAACTCGTGACGATCAGGAAGATGATCCCGAACGCAGCCCCTAGAAGGCCAATGCGAGACTGCGTCAGGGTCACTCCAAACACCAGAATGATGAGTGCCACGTAGGTGAGCCAGGTTCGTCGCATCAGAGCGAGAAGGGGTATGGCGGTTGCAATGTAAAGACCCAGGTCGAGCGGATGGTCGATAGTCCCCATCTGGCGATTGGCCTGATCGACGATGTGCCACCAGAACCGCCGCATGTACTGATCGAGAAACGGCTGCGCTACGAGGTCACGAGACACCAGCAGTGCAAGCATGCTCTGTGCGCACGCGACGAGAACATATCCCAGCGCAAGACTTCGGTAGAACGTCCCGTACCGTTCGGCGAGATCGCAACACATTACGAAGATCAACACTGGCGCCACGATGAAGTTGAGCCAGAAGGGTATCGCGGTACCTGGGCTAGTCCCGGTGATGAGTTCAGAGAGAAGTGACCCGGCGACAAAGACTGCCACAAGCCCGGCCGCTCCCTTTGGGATGGAGGCCAGGATCCGCCCCGACTTCGGGGGCAGGTGACGAGCGGGGATCAGCAAACGCGTGAACGCTACTGCAAACGTCATGACTGTGCAGACATGCACGCCCAACAGGGAGATGCTCGCTGCAAAGGGGACTACGGCATAACCGATCATCACAGCAGCTACACCGAAGCGCGGATCGAGGTACATAACAATGCATGCGATACCCACCAGAAGCAGGGTGAGAACTACAGTCATAAGGATCGACTACCTCTCGCGCTGCACGACCGATGAGTTACCGCCTTAGTTCGTAACGGCATTGATCCGTAACAATTCACCGGTA
Organism: Gordonia sp. KTR9; assembly: GCF_000143885.2. Lineage (NCBI taxonomy): Bacteria > Bacillati > Actinomycetota > Actinomycetes > Mycobacteriales > Gordoniaceae > Gordonia > Gordonia sp. KTR9. The sequence goes on along the minus strand of NC_018581.1, from coordinate 1,203,288 downwards.
GACTGATCGACCGTCATTTGGACTGTCGGACACGGAATCGCGGGAGGCACGTGCTTCGACCGTAGCGGGATTCACGTGCCGGGCGTCCACATCCGACGCATTCCCGTAGTACCCGTACCGATATGTCCGCTCGCGATCGCTGACGCCGTTTATTACAACACCAAGGATGGTGGCCTGCGCTCGTTCAAGTTCAGTGAACGTCGACAGGAGCTCTGTACGCTTGGTGCTGCCCGCGCGAACGACGACCACTACGCCATGCACCCACTTGGTCAATTCGACGGCATCGGTAACAGGCATTACCGGGCCCGAGTCGACAATGACGAGGTCGTACTGAGCTTCGAGCTCTGCGAAACACTGTCCGGTTCGACGCGATGCAAGCAACTCGGCAGGATTCGGCGGCACCGGCCCCGAAGCGAGCACGTCGACACCTGGAGTGTTCGACCGCTGGATGACATCCGAGACGCTCTCGACGCTGCCGCGCAAATAGTCGGTGAGTCCGATGCTGTTCGTCAGGCGCATTCGCTGAGAGGCGGAGGGCTTTCGCAGGTCAGCTTCGACGAGTATAACCCTGTTTCCCGATTCGGCGAAGGCCGCTGCGAGATTTACTGCGGTCGTCGTCTTGCCTTCGCCGGGATTCGCGCTCGTGACCAGGATTCTGCGAGCAGGAGTGTCTACGCTGACGAAGCCGAGATTGACGCGCAACCGACGATAGGCTTCGCCTGTAGGACTCGCCCCTGCCGGCGCAAAGTCCAAGAGCACCTTGTCCTGTAATGCGGAGTCTGCAGGCACTGTGCACAGGGATGAGACGTTCGGAAGTAGCTCAGTGACGTCACCCTCACTACGCAGCCGAGTATCGAGCCGATGACGCGCCAGCACGATGAGAAGTCCCAACAGCAGTCCTATGCCCAGTCCGATCGCTAGATTTCGCTTCGTACGCGGCGAGATGGGAGCATCGCTGGTAGTCGCCGGACTCACCACCGTCACTTTTGCAAGCGGGTCGCCACCCGAACTCGGGGTCTCAAGAACCGAAATGTACTCAACTAGGGATTCTGCAACTCGGTTCGCCAGACCACTAGCAACGTCCGGATCAGCATTCGTCGCGTTCACGGTCAAAATTACAGTCTCGACCGAGGTGTAAGCGGAAACCGCCTCACGCGCGTCCTCAACGCTCATCTGGATACCAGAGTCCGCCAACGCGCTTCTGAGGACGGCTTCCGAGTCGACCAGACGCACATACGAAGCCACGCGCTGCTGCGAAGCCAAAGAGCCCTGGTAGGCGTTCTGTACAGTCGCTTCTGTTCCCGACGTGACATACAAGACCGCCGAGGAGCGATACATCGGGGTCTGAGTAAGACTCAGCCCGATCGCCGACGCGCCCCCGATCAAGACGCAGAGCCCGATGATCCACCAACCGTCGCGGATCACGCGGAGCAGCACCCGCAGACGGTCACCCGTCGACGCGGTGTCTACAGCTTCAGTTTGATTCACAATTCCTGCCTCGGTTGGGGGCTCGGACTGTCGAGCCGGTCGACCTGACTTGATTCGAGTGAGGTCCCTCTGATCGAAACCTCGCCGATGAGATTGCGCGCTTAGTTCAGCGCGGATGTTAGGGAAGAATCAAAACTTGCCAAGAGTTCGTTCTCGTAGGCTTCACACACCCCGGCCCAGGTGAAGTGTTCCCGCTGCCGAAGGACGGCCGAACGGCCCAGCCTAACGCGGGCGTCTTCGCTGCCCATGACGTCAATCAGTGCCTCCGCAATCAATTCGGGATCCGGCGGGGTAAATACTCCCGTGTCACCGAGAACCTCTCGATTGAATTTGGTGTCACGGGCTACAGTTGGCGCTCCACAGGCCATCGCCTGGACCAATGCCGGATTAGTACCTCCGACGCTGTGCCCATGGAAATATGCGCCGCAGTTCTGCCACAGAGCGAGAAGTTCATCGTCATTCGATATGTGACCCAACCAAGTCACACTTTCGCATGCATCTGCCAACGCTGCAACTCGCGCTTCGATTTCGCCGCCGTAGCCTGAGGACCCCACTATGACGACTTGTAGATCGTCGGGAAGACGTTCGACAGCGGCGATGAACTCTGTCACGGAGTTCTCCGGTACAAAACGTGCGACATAGAGGACGTACTGTCCAGAACGGAAGCCCCGGACCGGAGCAAGGTCGCCCGTCTCGGTTCCGCCGTACGGGATGTACGTGCCGACACGGGCAAATTCGGCAACCCATCGGTCGCGGATGGCTAGAGAGTCACACACTATCCGATCAGCGAAACGACCAGTCAACACGGCACCCGTGCGGAAGACTTTCTTTGCAAGGCCCCCCCACTTCTCCCGTTCCCACTCGATGCCGTCGACGTTGAGGACCACCGGAATGCCGCGAGCCCTGAGAATTGGCAGCCAGAACCCGTTCGCCACATTCATGACCAGTGCCACGTCTACGTTGCGAAGGGCCGCGTCAATCGAGCTGGTCAGTCCGTACGAAAGAGTACTGAGTGATCTTTTTTCTATGCCTGCCGAGAACACCTGGACTAAGGTAGCGTCGTCTTGATCATGACTTACCCGATCGACTCCAGGTCGGCAGTAAACCACCACATTCCATCCACGTTCGGTAAGGAAGGGCACCAGTTTTCTCACTAGTGTTTCGAATCCCCCGTAATAGCTCGGGTAGCCACGTGTACCCAGAATCGCCACGGTTGGTTTAGCTGATTTTGCCATCGTTAATCCTCCGAATTTGCGCGGCGAGGGAAGGGCGACGTCGACGTCCTGCTGAGTCCTGCAGCCCTGCCAGTCTCAGGGAGATGTCTAGGACCGAGCTGGCGGTCGTCAACTTTTGAGCGTTGGCGTGAGTATGTTCGGCGACTCGTGCCATCAGCGCCGGATCGTCAAGCAGCCGGCGAATGGCGCGAGACCACACAAGAGGGTCAGTGGAATCGACGACGCATAGCGCTGCAATCTCTGGATCGGTGACCAACATCCCGGCGGCGCCATACCTGTGTCCGATGATAATTGGAAGCCCTGCAAGGCTCGCCTCCACCGCGCTCCGTCCGAATGCCTCGCGATACGAAGTGCCCACGTAGATCGACGCCTCCGGCCACATCTGCTCAGGTGTTGCCCAGCCCATGGTTACGCAGAAGCCCCAATTTGCCGCGGACAGTTCCCCATACAATGGACCGTCCCCGAAGATTCGCCCACGATGTTGAACAAGCTCGCAGACTTCAGCGAACAACTCAGGTCGTTTATCGACATCAAGGCGCCCGGCCCATACTAAGGGACCGGACGCATTGTGCCCATTGTTACTTCTCGCCAGCGACTTGATCCCGGGTCGCACCACGCGTGGTGCGACCCATGGACGAACGTCCTCGGCAAGCGTGTCGGTCGTAACCCAAACCTCTCGTGCACGCCGCAAAGCCACTACCTCGATGAGGCGTAGCAGCTGTCGGCGTGATGCGTTCTGCTCCCCTCTTGCAGGCCAAGGGAGTCCGCGGATGTATGACACCCAAGAAGGCTTGCTTCGGCGCCCCCTGAGCGAGTCCAAGAACAACGCAATGTCGGACTGCGTAATAAGTGTGATGACCCAGTCGGCACGATCATAATTGTCATCCGATGCGAGTATCCGCCGAATCTCGGAGATCACTGTCAATCCATGACGATGTACCTCGACCGCGGTGACAGAATCGTGCTGACGAATCGTCCCGGGCGCTCCGGGTCGCATACCGACGGTCCCAGTCCAGGGCATGCCCTGGCTCCGCGCCTCCTCGATGAGATCGTACAGCGAATTATAGACGCCGCTGCGGGCCATCAGCGGAGCTGCGACGAGATGAACTCTGATCTCCTGCCCTGCCACCTACGTCACCGTCCGATGAGATCGAGGAGGAACTGCGCCTTGTGACGCCAGGTCACGGAGTCGGGGATATGCGCGGCAATCCTCTTGGGTCGGCCGCGACGAACGCTCTCGGCCAACCACGCCTGATGTCCGTCCCCGTCGACGACAAAGACTCCGTCGTCGAGTTTGCGGTTCTCGGTTCCCAAGACTGGCGTCGTCAGAACCGGCAGTCCCGCGGCTCGATACTCGTAAGTCTTGATCACGTCACCACCGACCTCGCCGCGGCCCACGCGGTGCGGCACCCACCCGATGTCGAAGGTCGTCAGCAGATCAGGCACGCGTTCGTAGTGGACGTCACCGAGGAGACGGATGTTTGCCGCCGCGGCGAGCGGGCGCCGATACTCACGATCAAGGATGGGGCCAGCGAAAACGAACTCGATATCGGGAAACCGCTTAGCGGTCTGCGTGATCAGATCAAGGTCGAGACGACGTCCGATCTTCCCGACGTATCCGACTGTGATCGCTCCCTCAGCTCGAGACGCCTGTACGAACCTCTCCGGGTCGCACCCGTTGAGTACGAGGTGCACGTCGGAGCGCCCGAACCGCTGCGCGAGTTCTGCGGTTGCTTCCGAATTCGCCGTTACGTGGTCCGCCCGAGAGAACATCCTTTCGTAGGCTCGGTTGACCTGGTCGCTGATCCCTTCGAACGCGAAGTGCACCGTCCAGTCGTCCAACAAATCGAAGACAAGCGTACGGTCTCCCCCACTCAGATCCCCCCAGGAGGAGCTCAATGACACGAATGGATTCCAGACCACCGCGTCGGCGACGGCCATATCTGAACCGAGGCGCGGGTACTTCGGCAGCGAATCCACCCACCACGCTTGGCGGTCGGACAGACGCGGCAACATCCACGTGAAGGTGTTGAGCGCCATAGTGTTTTCCGCGATGCTCAAGTTCCTGGATTTTACGGACGCACCGATCAAGTGAGGCTCAGGGCGCGAGATCACGGCCGTACTCCCGGTACCCGCCAGCAGCCGTCCGAACCACTCGATCAAGTGACCATCTCTCGTTCGGTAGCCTTCCCGGCTCAGCTTGTGCTGGCCGTGCATCGGAAACGCCATGAGCGCTACCTTCGTTTCCTCGGACGTTGATCTACGCAACGGGTGCTCCATTGTTGGTTCGGCGGTACTCGTAGGTGCGGTAACCCAACAGTCCGAGTATCTTTCCAATCTCGAAACTAACTACGGTGAACGGCTTGGCAGCGATTATGCGGTCGAAGACCAGTCCCCGAACGAAAAGGAGCGCGTAGTAGCCCGCTCGCGGCATACCTCTGACGAGTGCCCGATACGGATTGTCCCTGTACTTCAGGCGAACCCGCGAATGCACGATTCCGCTGCGCATGCTTCTTCGTACCAACCACTTAGCGCTGAGTCTCGACGCAGGAACATCTTCGGAGACCACCGCTTCATTGCAGTAGACAATTCGCGCGCCGCTTCTTCGCAGACCCCAGAAGAAGTCCCAGTCGCTGCCACCTGTCTCACTGAACGACGGATCGAACCGGGGTTCACCGGCACGTACCCACGCTTCGCGGGCGAGCACAGTGTTATTTGTCGCCGCCGACAACAAAGGAGTTCCACTCGCAACCCTTTCACGCTGGAAGAATCCGCCGCGCCGGATCCAGGTGGGGCAATCTTGTGGAAGACAGGTGATCACGGGCCCCTGAATCACATCGGAGTCACTGGACTCGAGATAGGAGACAAGCGCGATGAACCAATCGGGTTCGACCCACTCGTCGTCGTCAACGAAGATGATGCCGTCGTACTCCGCGGTAAAGTACTCCAAGCCCCTGTTACGCGCCTGAGCAATTCCGGCGTCAGGTTGAATCGCGTAGAACGTAACGGCTAAATGCTGCTCGGCGATAGTGCGTGCTGAACCATCAGGATCGTTGTCGACCACCACCACATCGGCGATTTCGTCGCCCGAAGTCAGGCTGTCCAGCAGACGCTTCAAGCCATCGGGACGCATGTACGTAGCGATCGAGATTAAGTATTGCCCGCGGACGGGTTGTGACGGACTCTCCTGCATTGTCGCTTCAGCCTCCTGAGTACTCTGCGTTGTGGCGCTTTCGTACAACGACAATTGCGCGCTTCGCGAACTCGCGGCCTTTCTGGCCGAGGAAAACGAAGTCATCTCGTCGAATCCGCAGGAACATAGCCGGCTTCATGCCGAACACTAGGTAGGCGAGAACCAGAACGAACAAGCCACAGATCGCGTTGGCCACCATCGACGCGATCGCGGCGCCCATTGCACCCATAGTCGGCAGAAGTATCACCAGCAGAACGATATTCAGCACAACGGACGACAAAATCGCGATGCTTCGCAAGATCGGGCGCCCGCGAGCCGTCATACCGGCTGCAGCAACCGATCCTGGGTTTCCGATGACGGTACCGACGAGCACGACCGCAAGAACTGCGGTGACCGAAGCGAACTCGGGTCCGAACGCCAACGGGACAAGCCCCCACCCCACCAGCACTGCAGTAACGCCCACTCCCGCAGTGATTATGGTCGACAGCCGTGCGGCTCGCCCGAGGCTCTCGTCGTCATTCTGCGCCGACTGAACAGAGAACACCACATCCCTGACTGCGGCGTTGAAAGTTCGAACCATGTCAGCCAATGACACTGCAACAATGTAAATACCGAGTTGCTCTGCTGACGACAACGGCAAGAAAAGGACCTGGTCCAACCTCGCAAGGACCACCCCAGCAGCTGATCCAATCCAGGCACCGAGGCCGAAACGTGTCAGCTGTGCTGCATGCCGTCCTACCGCCAGATCCGAGTCCGGGGTCGGGGACCGCCTGCGGTACCTCCCCAGCAATCCGAGATAGGCGATGATCCCCACGCAATTGCCGATCGCAAGCACCCACGCGGCTGAGGCAATCGTCAAGCTACCGGTCGCGAGGAGAACCCCAAGCGCGCCAACGCGGAACACACTTGCGAGACATTGGTCGGATGCCACAAGGAACCATGCCTGTAATGCCCGGGCATAGCCACGGACCACGAGTGCAACGAGGGCCGGTGTGAGCATCAGGCCAACCGTTGAAATCAACCCACTGATGTCCGGATGGTCTCCGGCCAGGTTGTGGGACAGCGATGCAATCAGCGCACTACCAAGTGGACCGGCGATGCACACTACCAACAACCCGAGGCCGAGGGTTCGCAGTGTTCGCACACGACGCGCGACGAAGTACGTCACAGCGTCGGGCATTCCGAGCGTGAGCGCAGCTGACGCTACCAGCAGCGGGGCCGTCGCAGCAGCGACGAGACCGCGCCCCTCCGCACCAAGGGCACGGGCCAAGAGAGGCGCCGTGACAAGCGACGCTAGCAGCGGCGTCAGATTCCCCAACGTGACGATCGCGATACTTCGGCCAACGTCTCGCCCGGGCCTTCGAGCGGCGGTGGCTTCGAAGTCCTCAACCACTTCGGTCCTGGGCACAGTCATGAAGAGCCGGCCAACCGCTTCCGGTCCAGCTCCGAGTACGTCGCGGCGATCTGCGCGTCGTTCCCTCCCTGCATCACATTCGCGTGTTTCAGCCCAATTGCCTGAGTGGATTCGAGAGAGATGAAGTCTCGACTGCGACCGTCGACCACGCGGATCGGAATCTGCGCCTGGAGCGCGGTGTGATTGATCCACACATCGTCTGCTTTGGGGCACAGTTCCTCGAACTGGGTGCCACGGGCAACGAGTGCCCGCATCAGTTCGGCGGGGTACAGAGCACCAGACACCCCGGTTACAAAGTTCCGATTGGACACAGACGAGTCCTTGATCAGCGGCCACTGTGAATAGGGGGTCAGTCGTGGCCCGCTGTCCCGATCAGAAGTATCGATAACCACGCGGCGGGCCCTGTAACAGGCAACCCCGTCAGGGTGTCCGAGGTAGTACGCAAAGAGTCTGTGGAGCCAGTCGGCGGGGTACACAGTGTCGTCGTCCGCCGTCACCAGCGGGACACCGTCCGCGAGTGCGAGCGCCAGAGCGTCGAAGTACTTGGTGTGCGGACCCGAGCCACCGTCAGCGACACGGACCTCGAGGCCCGCCTGCCGCAAACGCTTAAGCTGTCTTGGTAGAAAGTCAACCGTTTTCTGATCGTCGACCCACAAAATGATCCGCGATGGCCGCAGCTTCCCCCTCAGGATCGACTCGATCGCAAAGTGGGTCATGGCGACGCGATCCCCGTAGCTGGTGAGGCTGACGATCGGAGCGCCGACGTCACCCAGCGCGGAGCGCCGCAGCGGCAGTTTGTTGGTGATCCTGATCCAGGTCAACAAGGACTGCTTCTGAACACGGAACTTGACACCGCCGACAGCACGTCGAAACCTCGACCGCCCATCATCACTACTATCGAACTGCATATCTTTTCGATTCCCGATTCCGTGCGTTTCTTTCCGACTGGCGCTCAGCGGAGGAAGGACCAACCGGCCGCCTCCCACACAGACTGCTCAAGACACAACCGGCCATCAATGATGGTCCGACCCCGCACGATCAAGTTCAGATCAACAGGCTTCAGGGAACGGAACTCTTTCCATTCCGTCAGCACCGCGACCACATCTGCGTCCATACAAGCGTCACGAGCGGTCTCCGCGTAGTCCAAGGTTGGGAAGAGTCGCTTCGAATTCTGATTTGCCTTCGGGTCGTAGACCACAACTGACGCGCCCTGGAGCTGCAGCTGGCCGGCGACGTTCAGTGCGGGTGAATCCCTTACATCGTCAGACTCTGGCTTGAAGGCCGCGCCGAGTACAGCCACGCGTTTCCCGAGAAGTGAACCGCCGCATGAACGCTTCGTCAGGTTCACCATGCGGTTCCGACGACGCATGTTCACGTTGTCGACCTCCCTCAGGAACGACAACGCCTCCGAGGCACCGAGCTCGCCTGCCCGCGCCATGAAAGCTCTGATGTCTTTTGGCAGGCACCCACCACCGAAACCGAGTCCGGCGTTGAGGAACTTGCGCCCGATCCTGTCGTCATGGCCGATCGCGTCTGCCACGGCGGTCACATCGGCACCGGCGGCCTCACAGACTTCGGCGATCGCGTTGATGAACGAGATCTTGGTTGCAAGAAATGAGTTGGCAGCGACCTTGACCATCTCGGCACTCTGACGATCCATCACGATATAAGGCGTGCCCGCCTCGATCATCCGGGCATATACCTCACGCGCCGCGCTTTCGAGTTCACTTCCTCGCTCGGCGCCTACGACGATCCGGTCCGGCCGAAGCGTGTCGTCAATCGCATGGCCCTCCCTAAGGAACTCGGGGTTCCAGCCGAGGTGGACGGTGACGTCGTCTTTGGCCAAATCTTGAGCTCGGTTTGCGAGGCGTTCGCACGTTCCGACGGGCACCGTGGACTTGCCGAGAATGAGTGCGTCCGTGGTCAACAGTGGCACCAAGCTCTCGACCACGCTTTCCACGTAGCGGAGATCAGCAGCGTACTCACCCTTACGCTGCGGTGTTCCGACTGCAATGAAATACACCCCGCCCCACTCCGCAGCCTCTTCGTAGCTCGCGGATATCCTTAGCAGTCCTGACTCCAGGTGCTTCCGGACCAGGTCAGGCAAACCGGGCTCGTAGAACGGAACCTCACCCCGGGCTAGTTCTTCTCTACGGAAGTCATCCAGCTCGATGCCCAGGACCTCGTGCCCGAGTTCGGCCATACAGGCAGCATGCGTCGCGCCGAGGTAACCGAGTCCGAAGACAACTATCCTCATCCGAATTCCCTTCTCAATGCCTTGGTCGGGACCAGCCCTTGGAACTGGTCGCTAGTCGTTGCGTTCACAGAAAAACAGGACTTTTGCTGATGCCGGTCGACTGGCAACGCGAGCCGTAGCCACCGGCTCACTGTCGCCCGGACCGGATGCGCATTCCCTGTCGAGATCCGGCGGCACGCCGTCCATCGATGTTTTTCGGGCGAGCCTTGTTCCGTCAGTTGATGTTTCATCTTTGGTAAATATTTCTGTGGCGGTCAGCTCAACGAAGTCGGACCCGGGAAGGTCGACATTGACGTCGACCCAGTCGCCGTTGCCCTCCCCAGTATTGATCGCAATAAGAACAAGGGAGTTTCGGCCTCGCAATCCGTAGAGTCGAATGTTCGAGTTCGACACGTAGGGCGCAACCGATAGCATCGCCATACCGTTGGCCATGCGATTCAGCATGAACAACGCCTTGAACGGATCCGCCGTGTTTATCGCACGGTCATCGGCGACACAAACTGGCGAGTAAGCGATGCAGTCAGTAATCGTTCCATGGAAATAGATCCCGTTGAACCCTTGCGTCGCCGCATCGAAGGCGAAGTCAAGCATCCAGAGTGCACCTGCGAGCCGGTTGCTTATGCCTGCCATTCCCCCGCAGTTGATTGAGTTCACCTCTGAAAGAACTACTTTCGGCGCACTTGACAGCGACGCCGCGTGGTAGATGTTATCGAGCGAGGACTTCCTTCTCTCATCCGCGAACTCTGTGAACAACGCACGTGGGAGCATCGACCCGGTGTCACATCCTTGCGCGCCGTAGAAATGCGAAGCATAGACATCCGGCACTGCAGCAGGCAACCGAGCGAATTGCGACGCGCTGCTCCAGATGAAGTCACTTCTGTTGCCGCTAGCGTCCGGCGCCTGAATCGCGACGTCAGGTACAGCCGAGCGGATCTCGTTCGTGTACCTACGAACGTCGCTCGCGTAGGTGCCGAAGGGAGGGTTCGACGGGTAATAGACGTTGGGTTCATTGCCGATGGCGATCGCTGTCAGCCAGTCTCCAAAGATGGACCGGGCGTGCCGGGCCATGTCGGCAGCGCGCTGAGGGTCCCGGGCCCGGAGATTGACGCCCATCACCACACGCCACCCAAGCTGCTTGGTCAGCTCCGCGAGTTTGTTCAAACTCGCCGGAGTGGCGGTGAAACCGTAGTCTGTCGGCTTCGACTCACCTTTCGACGTCCAGAACATCTGGTCCGAAGTGTTGCCCCCGATCCGCAAGACCATTCCCGGACGAAAGTCCTCGAACAGACTGACAAGCTTTCGTGTCTGGAGTGCCTTGCCATCGCCGGCGAGCGTGGAGGATTCGATAGACAAACCGATGCTGTCGGTTACGAAGCCATGTCCCGATTCCCCAAGCATCTGCGCTTGAACCGTCTCCCTTGTGTCATGCGATGCACACGATGCAAACAGAAGCACGACCGGGAGCATTACACTGAGGACTCGAACGTCCATTGCTTCTGAGCCACTACACCTTTCGTGGGTATCGTTCAGGTTTTCGGGCGTGGGTGAAAACGTTAATCGAGCGCCCATCGCTCAGTACGCTCCGTCTTTGTGAAGCACCGCACGGATGGTTCGCCACAGAATCAGGGCGTCCTGCATAATCGACCAGTTCTCGACGTACGAGAGATCTAGCCGCACGGATTCTTCCCAAGACAGGTCGGAACGTCCGGACACCTGCCACAGTCCAGTCATCCCGGGCTTGACGAGCATTCGCCGCGCCACCCGTCCGTCGTACTGCTCGACCTCCTCGGGCAGAGGCGGGCGCGGACCGACGAGGCTCATCGTGCCGCCCAGCACGTTCAGCAATTGCGGTATCTCATCGATGCTGTATCGCCTGATGAAGGCACCCACTCTTGTTACACGTGGGTCGTCACGCATTTTGAAGAGCACACCTGCGCCCTCATCCAGCGATATGAGCTCCGACTTGCGCTTGTCTGCGTCCTCAACCATCGATCGGAACTTCCACATCCGAAATGGCCGGTTGTTGATTCCGACCCGTGTCGCGCGGTAGAAGACAGGACCTGTCGAGTCCAACTTGATGGCCACAGCCACCGCGAAGAAGAGCGGAGCCAGTGCCAACAGGATTGCCGCCGAACCGACTCTGTCTACAAAGGCTTTGCGAAAGCGGTTGGCACCTTCGTACCGAGGCTTATCGATGTGTAGCAACGGCAGACCTGCGACCGGTCGCACCATGACACGAGGTCCGGCGACATCGGTGACGCCTGGAGACACGATCATGTCGACATCGAGTCCTTCGAGATCCCACGAAAGGGCTTGCATAGCGTCGTGCCCCAACGCTTCCGCGGACGTCACTGCGACAGTGGTAGCTCCCGAATCCGCAACCGAGTCACATACTTCGTCGAAGGTTCCAAGGACAGGCACCTGCATGTCGCCGACCGCCATCAGACGAGGCCGTCCACTCCGCTCGGGAAGGCAGATACCGACAACGCGGTAGCCCAGTTCCGGATGCTTTACGAGGCGCTCCATCAGAGGCACCGCAGAACTCCGCGTGCCAACGACCAAGACGCGTTCCAGATTCTCTGACCTGCGCCTCTGGACCAGCAGAACTCGTCGCCACAGCCACCTGGACAGCACTAGCCCGAACGTGCCGATCGGCAAGGCGAGGGCGAGGAATCCTCGAGCGATGTTGAGCTTGAACAGAAGGTCGCACATCGCGAGCAGACCGAAGACCGATAGACACGCACTAACGACCCGACTATATTCTTGCGAACCGGATGCGATGATGCGGCGGTCGAGGCTCTGAAATGCGCGGAGGGCAAACAGCCACGCAACTGCCAGCGCTACGGAGACGTAGATCGCGGGCGCACCGACCGCACCATTCGGCGTCATGGCGCCATCGGCACCAAATCGGACCCGCTGAGCCACCGCTACCGCGAGACCGACTATCGCAGCATCAGAGATTGACACCCGCATCAGGTACGTCCGCATCCAAGAGCGCGAACGGTCCTGTGCACGATCGACAAACCGGAGCCGCTGACTGCGGCGGCCAGCGCTACGCACTGGCCGTTCGTAGGCTTGACGATCGGCCATTGCCCACCTCCAAACAACCCCGTAATACTGAAGGAAAAGGCGAACTCCCCAAACGCCACACGAGAACGATTTGCACCCTTGAAAACACGTCCTGTGCGGCGAGCTTATTTCACTTCGATCACACTGACAACTCGGCCACGCACCGCTAATTTGCCTGTTCGAGGTGCGTACTCGGTTGATTTACTTGTTCGCAACAGTCATGCCAGCATCCTCCTGACGCGCGAGCTGGAGGGTCCTCAGAAGGAGGCATGAGCTGCCCTTATGCTCGCGAATCGGTTTTTCGCGACCGTCGCGCGTCACCCAAACGGCCATCGGCAGCACAGCAAAATGGTGCTGCCTGCAAAATAGGGACGCATTCGGCAGGCTCGGACTTCAGTCACGTGTGTTCGTGATCACGTATTGGAAACGTCAGCGCGCATTAGATATTTCTTGGGGCCCGCGAAGTAAATGCTCACCGGGAGGTCGCCTCTAATCGGCAACGGCAGGTGAACAGTGTGTGACATATTCATGGTCCGTGCGTGTGGTTCAGCCGGTGACGCGTTCGGTGGTGGCGTATTTCTGTTCGACTGCTTCTTTGGCGGGTTGCCACCAGGCGGGGTGGTCGCGGTACCAGTCGATGGTGGCGGCCAGGCCGGCGCGGAAGTCGAGGTAGGCGGGGGTCCAGCCGAGTTCGGTGCGCAGGCGGGTGGAGTCGATGGCGTAGCGGCGGTCGTGGCCGGGGCGGTCGGTGACGAAGTCGAAGGCGTCGGTGGGTTGGTCGAGGAGTTCGAGGATGGTTTCCACGACGGTGCGGTTGTCGACTTCGCCGTCGGCGCCGATGAGGTAGGTCTCGCCGATGCGGCCGCGGTCGATGATGGTCCACACGGCGTCGTTGTGGTCGTCGACGTGGATCCAGTCGCGGATGTTGCGGCCGTCGCCGTAGAGCTTGGGGCGTACCCCGGAGAGCACGTTGGTGATCTGGCGGGGGATGAACTTCTCGATGTGCTGGTAGGGGCCGTAGTTGTTGGAGCAGTTGGAGATGGTCGCGGCCACGCCGAAGGACCGCACCCAGGCGCGTACGAGCAGGTCGGAGCCGGCTTTGGTCGAGGAGTAGGGGCTCGAGGGGTTGTAGGCGGTGGTCTCGGTGAAGCGGGCGGGGTCGTCGAGGTCGAGGTCGCCGTAGACCTCGTCGGTGCTGATGTGGTGGTAACGCACCCGGTGGGCGCGGACGGCTTCGAGCAGGGTGTAGGTGCCCACGAGGTTGGTGGAGACGAAGGTCGAGGGGTCGGCCAGGGAGTTGTCGTTGTGGGATTCGGCGGCGAAGTGCACGACGAGGTCGGTCTCGGCGACGAGGCGGTCGACCAGGGTGGCGTCGGTGATGTCGCCTTCGACGAGTTCGACGCGGTCGGCGACCGGCGCGAGGGTGTCGGGGTTGGCGGCGTAGGTGAGTTTGTCCAGGACCCGGATCGAGGTGTCGGGGCGGGTGTCCAGGGTGCGCAGCACGAAGTTGGCGCCGATGAACCCGGCACCCCCGGTCACCAAGATTCTCATAAGGACTCCTTTAGACCATAAGATCACGAAAGTATTTACTGACATTGATCGCAACGAATAATCGTGAACTCCCCGAAACGATTATCAATTCTGCGAAATGTACACAACAGGCTTAACCTAGGCGAATGAAGGGCATCATCCTGGCCGGAGGCACAGGCACGCGGCTGCACCCCATCACGCAGGGGGTGAGCAAGCAGCTCGTCCCGGTCTATGACAAGCCCATGATCTACTACCCGCTCTCGACGCTCATGCTGGCCGGGATCCGCGACATCCTGATCATCACCACCCCGCACGACGCCCCGGCGTTCGAGAACCTGCTCGGCAACGGCGACCAGTTCGGCATCAACCTGACCTACAAGACCCAGCCCTCCCCGGACGGCCTCGCCCAGGCCTTCGTTCTCGGCGCCGATCACATCGGCACCGAGTCGGTCGCACTCGTCCTCGGCGACAACATCTTCTACGGACCCGGAGTGGGTAGTCAGCTGAGGGGGTTCGAGGATATCGACGGCGGTGCGGTGTTCGCATACTGGGTCGCCAACCCAGAGGCCTACGGCGTCGTCGACTTCGACGCCGACGGGAACGCATTGTCGCTTGAGGAAAAGCCTGCCAGGCCCAAGAGCAATTTCGCAGTCCCCGGCCTGTACTTCTACGACAACGACGTCGTCGACATCGCCCGCGACCTGAAGCCCAGCGCCCGCGGCGAGTACGAGATCACCGACGTCAACGCGCACTACCTTCAACGCGGCAAGCTGTCCGTTCGAGTGTTGCCCCGAGGAACGGCATGGCTTGACACCGGGACGTTCGACAGCCTCCTCGACGCCGGCAACTTCGTGCGCACCGTCGAACAACGCCAGGGTCTGAAAATCGCTGCTCCCGAGGAGATTGCTTGGCGACAGGGTTTCATCAGTGACGAAGAACTTGTTGCGAGTGCTCAGAAGCTCATGAAATCCGGCTACGGACACTATCTCTCGTCGCTACTGGCGCAAGGAAGGCAAGCCCCCTGAGCACACACGATGCTGCTCCCTCACGTCGGTCGGTGCCCTTAGACCTGCTCCGCGTTCTTGGAATAGTTGCTATCGTCGCCGGGCATGTCTGGGACAACTTGTTCACCCGTGAGGCGATCTTTACGTGGCACGTTCCTCTGTTTTTCTTCCTTACCGGGTACCTGTGGACGACAACCAGATCGTTGGGAACTGAGGTACGGAAACGTTCGCGCACGCTACTCGTCCCGTACGTGTGCTGGCTCGTACTGATATCAGTCCCATATGTCGGCCTCTCGGTCTTCAGAGACTCGAAACAACCGGCCCCGCTCATCGGCGACATCCTGTGGGGAGGCGCTGAGCTAGGTCGTCCATACTCTGCATTCTGGTTCGTCACAGCCCTGTTCTTCGCAGCTGTGCTGCTTCGATCAATGCAGCGCCTGCCACGTTGGACACCGTGGGCACTCTCAATTGTCGGGCTCGTCGTCTGCTACACGTACAGCTCGGCGGTAGCTGCACTCCCGCTGTCTCTTGGCGTCGCAGTTCCCGCGACGCTCTTTGTTCTTGCCGGAGTTTCCTTTCGGTCGGTCAGGGAACACATACGGCGTCCAGCTGTCTTGGGTGCCGCAGCACTGTTGGTATCGGGAGTACTCATCATTTCTGGCCTGAGCGGACCGATGGATATGAAACAGGCAGACTTCGGCACACCCGCACTGAGCGTGATCGTCGCAGCGGCGATCTCAGCTGGGCTCATCCTGGTCGCCGAGCACGCGATTCGCTGGAAGGGACGCGTTGCCGATTGGACAACGAGACTTGCCGCTGCCGGTTTCATGGTAGTTCTGACGCACGCGGTCGTCTTGTGGCTTTTGCGGACTCCGCCGACGGGTAGCTGGGTGGACTTCGGAGCAGCTCTACTCCTGCCTTGGGCCGCTGCTCTCACGCTCGCCCTCACATCACTGTCGCGGTACCTATTAGGTGTAGATCGTCGCAGGAAGAAGCGCTTGGCCTTGGGTGGGCTCTGACTTTCCATACGGATGCTGCGGTCGAGCGGACCTGGAGCGACAAGAAATCCCAGCACACCAGCGAAGCGACAAGAAATGTTGCCAAGTTGGCCCCGAGCGGGGCATGGAAGTTGATTGGGACCTGCCTGGCCGCCCTCATTGACGTCCTCGTGATCGCAGGTAACTGAGCCTCGTGCCCTACCGCATCAGAGTCCCGTTTGCGCCGCAGACCTCTCAAGTCTTGTCGGGCGACGCAACCCGTTGACCGGGCAGTTACCCCCTCCGTGCCAGCCACCGAGCACAGAGGAGTCCCGATGCCCATACTGTCTTGATGCCAGACCCGTTCCACGCCCTCGTGCTGATGAATCTGCTCTTTGTTGTCGGTGCCTGGTGTCTGGCCCGGCCGAGCTATACCGGGGCCGCGGTCCTCGCGGCCACCGGCGTTGCCTGGGCGCTGTGGAATCAGCCGATCGAGGGTCGCGTTCTGGTGTCCTTCAATATCCAGCACGGCATAACCGAGTCCGACATTCTGTCGGTGCTGGCGGTCGTGATCGCCGCTGTCACGGTCTATCGGTCGAGAGAAATGTCTCGGCAGAGGAACACGATGAGCGCCGGCGCAGGTGGGGGTTTCGACAAGCTCAACCAGCAGTAAATCGAGCTCAACCAGCTGTAAGGAAGCTCAACCAGCAGTAACGAGCTCACCGTCGTGAGGAGCTCGGCCGGCAGCAGATCGCCCGGCCGTCGAGGTCACCCCGAGCCTTTGATGCGGTAGATGCGGAACTGAGGCGTCCCGCTTGGACTTGTGACCGCCATTTCCAGCGTGGCGATCCCCGCACCGTCGTCCCACAGCGTCGGATATCGGACGTTGATGGCGTCGAGCCGGCCGAGTCCGGTCGGCCGCGGGGTCAGGATGTACTGGACGCCCTGGGACTGCGGTTGGTTGAGTTTGGCGAAGAAGTCGTAATCGCTACGGACCACGAATTGTTCCGGCCGGTCGGAGAACAACCAGATTCGCGAGATGCCGAAGGTGTCGACGAGCACCGATCCAGGCGGGAGCGCCTGGTCGTCGAACCAGCCAGCCACGTTCCGCGACACGTCGCCGAACCAGTAGAACCAGAATTCCGACGGCGGATAGCGGTCCGGCCAGAACGCCGACCGCAGGCCGTACTCCTCTTTTCCCAACGACGGGGTGAGCATCGACGTCGCGGTCACCGGTAGCGAGGTGACGAGCACCAGTGCCATGAGTGCGGTGAGGGAGGTCCTTTCGACACGCGACCTCCGCAGGCTCCGGTCGCTGCTCAAGGAGCGGGGTGTGGGGGACCCTTCGTGGCTCGTCGCTAACGCTCCTCGCACCTCAGGGAGCAGGGGTTGACTCGCCAACGCTCCTCGCACCTCAGGGAGCAGGGGTTGACTCGCCAACGCTCCACGCACCTCAGGGAGCAGGGGTTGACTCGCTAACGCTCCTCGCACCTCAGGAAGCAGGGGTTGACCCGCGAGCGCTCCACGCACCTCAGGGAGCAGGGGTGGACTCGCCAACGCTCCTCGCACCTCAGGGAGCGGGGATGTCGCTCTCGAGAAGCGGGGGCCACGCGCGACGAGTATGGCGACCACGACGAGGGGTGTCGCCGCCATGTAGAAGCGGAACCAGCCGAAGGTCGAACCCAGGATCACCGCGGACATCTGGAACAGCAGTACCGAACCGAAGAGGACACCGACCACCGCCGCGTCGACGCGGCGCCGGCAAACCGCGATCCACCCGACGATCGGCAGCACCGCGAACAGCAGCGGTTGCATACCCAGCAGATTGCCAGCGATGACCTCGGCGAGCGGGCCGGCACCGACGTCCTCGGCGGAGATGATCCCCGCCGCCTCCACCTGGGCGGCGTTGCCGTACTGGGAGGAGAACTGGGAGAACGCGTTCCCGTCGAGCAGCCAGCCCAGTCCCGCCCACAGGACGAAGGCGAACACGGTGGGCATCACCACGATCGTCGCGTCGTGCAGACCGAACGGCGCGCCGGCCCGCCACGCCTTACGTCCCCGCATACCCGCCGGGCGGTGACGCCGCGTCGACATCACGAACACGCCGAGCGCGACACCGGCAGCTGCCGGCAACGCCTCATATCGGGTCAGATAGGCCAGCCCCAGCGCGACACCGGCAACGACGAGATCGACGACGCGGAAGCGATTCACCCACAGCAAGACCCGACGACACGTCCAGAGCAGGAAGAAGAGGAACGGCGCCTCACTCATCCCCATCCCCGCATACAGGACGATCATCGGGTTCAGCGCGAACGCGGCGACCGCGGTCCACCGGAGCACCCGGCCGGCGCCGTAGTCGAGCGCGATGCGCCGAACCTGCCATCCCGCACCGGCCATGAACAACGCGCTCATGACCGCGCCCGCGAACCCGACGCGTCGCAGCTCCGGCCAGCGGTTCAGCGGCCAGTGCGACGACAGCTCGACCAGCGGGATCTCGACGAGGCTGGGCAGCGGGTTCCACACGAAACCGATCGCGCCCAGATGAGGATCGCGGCTCCAGATGGTGAACCCGGCGTTTCCCACGCGACTGCTCGCGTCCGGGTTGATGTAGCCGACGATCAGATACAGATAGACACCCACCGCGAGATAGACGAACGCCAGCCCGGCGAACAGGGAGATCCCCCACCACTGGACCCGGGTGAGCCGACGACGGCCAGAGGCGTCGACGCCCTGGACCATCGTCGTCCCCGCACCGCGCTCGCGGACCTCCACTGTCACGGTGTGTCGGCGCCGTCAGACGGTTCGTCGGAACGCCGGCGGTACACCGTGATCCCGACCGCGACGAGTACCGCGACCGCAACCACCGCGATGCTGATCCCCAGCCACATCAACCAGCTGGTGCCGACCTGATCGACCTGTGCCCGCGGACCGTCGGCCCGGATCGTCAGCAGCTCGGTCTGACCCGCGCGACCGGCCACCAGGACGTCTCCACGAAGATTCGCCAGATCCCCCTGCTGGTCATCGAGGTAGGCGAACAGCGGGTCGACGAGATCCCACGAGCCGGATGTGCTCACCAGCACGACGGTGCGTGAGTTCTGCGCGAACGCCTGGATGGTCCCCAGCCCGTCGGGGATCGCCAGACGGATCTGGGCCGCCAGGTCGACGAGCGTGGACGAGTCCTCGGTGTTGATCGGCGGATTCAGCGCACGCGCGTTCTCCGCCGACGCCACCACGAGCGCACCGGTGTTGCTCGCGATCGCCTGGTCGAGTGGCACCAGCACCGGCGCCAACGCGGTCGCCGAACTCCGCTGGACCGATGCGATCAGCTCGGCAGCGGCGTCGAGCTGAGCCGGGTTCGTGTTGTCCAGGGCCACCTGCACCGTCGGTTGCCAGCCCAGCGGGATCGACGAGAAACCACCCATCCGAACAGGTGTCGTGCTCGACGACGCCGTCGACGACGGGTCGATCTGGAAGCTCAGCGGCACACTCCGCGGCGAGCAGGCACCCGGACCCGGCTCGTAGGAGATCCGGAACTCGAGCGGTTCGTTGGCCGCGACCTGAGCGGCCGGGATGGTGAATTGCGTGTCGAGGGTGCCCGAGGCGTTCAGCGCACTCGTGTGCAGGATCTCGCCGCCACTGACCGCCATCACGTTCGCCCGCTCGTCGTCCCGAACCGGCGTGTAGCGCGCGAGCAGGTGCACGTTCACCATGCCTGGCCGTCCCAGCGACAGCATCGTCGGATCGAAACCCGGAACCAGCGTCGTGATTCCGAGCACTTCAGTGGACAAGCGATCCGAGAACTCGCCGAAGGTCACCGAATCGGAGCCCTGGATCTCCCGGTCCGACACGGATTCGACTGCGGCAGAACTCGTCTGGGCCAGGTCGGTGAGCCCGTCGCGGAACAGCGCCACCTGGTCGGGCAGTGAGTCGGCGTCACCGCTGATCACCAGCGCCGCCGACGGTTGTCCGGCACGGTCGAGACGGGCACCGCCCGGACCGTCCTCCTCGCGGATCAGGATCGTGCGCTGCAGCGGGCCGCCCGGCGACGGCACACCCTCCCCCGTCGACTCGATGACATCGATCGACACCCGCTGGGGCCGATAGTGATCAGTGATGGCGGCGACCGCCCCCAGAGTGGCCTGGGCGACTGCGACACTCGGGTTCTCGGGCGTGACGATCGTGACGCCGCCGACCACGGTGCCGAAGAAGTCCTGAATCGTGCGCGGTGACGACGCGACCCCGGCATAGGCCACATTCAGTCCGGTCAGAGACACATCCGGAATGGGTCCACACACGGAGTCGCCGGTGCCGTTGCGCAGCGTCATACGCAGATCGGCCCGGCCGTTGTCGCCGACAGGCACTGCCGCGAGTGGCACGGAGAACGGCGTGCTCAGCTGTCTCGGGCCGAATCGCGGTACGACGACGGTTCCGACGATCGTGCCGTCGGACCGGGCGACCTGGATGAAGGCGTCGGACACATTCGTCGCCGACGCCACCACTCCGGACAACCGCGTCGGGGACATGCCCTCCGGCACCGGGACACTCACTCCGACCGGGACGTCGGCGCTGTCGAACGTCACCGAGTTGCCCATCCCCAGCTGCCGCCAGTCGAGCGTCGTGAGCCCATCACCGGGCGCAGCGGCAGCCGGCGCCACCGAGGCCACACCGACGATCAGCGCCGCCACGGTCGCACACCAGATGCGGCGAAGACGGACACGGGTATTGCTAGGCATTCTCAGAACCTTTCGGCGGTCGCGGGGCCCCGGGCATGGACGAGAGCCCGTGCACGGTCTTCTCCCAGTAGGAGGGCTTGTAGATGAGTTGGGCCATGCTCTTGATGGCCGCCATGGACTGCAGGAACCAATAACCGGGCACGAGAAGGGCCGCCCCCAGCAGATAGGGCTTGTCGCGGGTACGCGCGGAGACGACGCCCAGCATGATGGTCGCCAGGTTGCCGACGGTGAACATCAGCAGGCAGAGGTAATAGACGGGTCCGGGGAACACACTGTTCATGAAGTCGGGCTTGCCCGCGAACCACACCAGCAGCAGTGCCCAGAACAGCAGGTTCAACGTGTTCGCAATCGGCATCCCGGCCGTCAGGTTCGAGATACGCAGCGCCGGAACGAGTCCGAGTTCCCGAACCATGGACAACGGGTTACGCATGTGGACGAGGAAGGTCTGCAGATAACCCTTGTACCACCGGGATCGCTGCCGAACCCAGTTGACGACATCGGCATTGGCCTCTTCACCCGTCAGGGAGTCCAGCACCACCGTGCGGTATCCGAAGCGAGCCAACCGGATTCCGAGGTCGGCGTCCTCGGTGACGTTGTAGGCGTCCCATCCGCCGACCTCGCGCAGCACCTCGGTGCGGATGTGATTCGACGTCCCACCGAGGGGGATCACGCAGTTCGACGCGCTCAGCGCGGGCAGCATGTACGAGAACCACTGGTCGTATTCGATGGCGAACCAACGGGTGAGCAGATTCTCGCGCTCGTTGTAGTAGCCCAGCCGCGCCTGGACCGAGCCGACTTCCGGACCGCTCCTCGCGAACACCGCCGCCGCCTTGCGCAACTGGAGCGGGTCCGGGATGTCCTCGGCGTCGTAGATCGTGACCAGTTCGCTCCGCTCGGAGGGCAGCGCCATGGCGTGATTGCACGCCTTGGGTTTGGTCCTCGGCTCGCTCGGCGGCACCAGGACCGGGGTGATCCCGTCTAGGTCCGCCCTGCTGATGGCGTTGATGGTCTCCTGATCGTCCTCTTCCAGGACCAGCAGAATGTCGAGTTTGTCTGCGGGATAGTCGATTCTGCCCACCCCGGCAACCAGATTGGTGACGATCTCCGGCTCGCCGTACACCGGCAGCAGCACCGTGTACACCGGCAGGTCGGCGTCGTCGATCTGGCGTGCCTGCTCGTCGGAGACGGTGAGGACGCCACGTCCCGACATTCCGCGGATGACGAGGACGAACTTGTCGATGCTCGACACCAGGAAGTAGACCGCGCACACGCTCAGGAGCACCGCGAGCGACGTGCGCCAGGCGATGACGAAGGCGGTGGCGATCACCAGCGCCACCAGCAGCAGACCGACCTGCTGGCGTCGGCTCAGCGGGTGCCGCGCGGACAGAGCGGAGACGTGCGGCCCGTTGGTGATCCGCGTTGCGTCGAAGCCGGTCATCGCGACGGTTGTTCGACGGCCTCGACCATCGACCACGCCAGATCGGTCAGCGCGTCGTCCAGTGCCGAGTCGGTGGCGACCTGATCCTCAACGTCGGTCCCACCACGGATGAGCCAGCCCGCGGGGTCGACGACGGTGGTGCCGTAGCTGGGTGGCCTCGGCTCGGACACCTCCGACGACCCCGCCTGATGACGAGCGGCCATGAGGTAGAAGGCGAAGTAGCGCTCGCCGGCCGGGGTGGGGACTCGCCAGCTCCAGAATCGACCGGTCCACAACGCCTCATCCGAGGTGCGCACCGACTCGAGAGTGTTTGAATCGCCCCGGGTTTGCTGGAGGCTCGGTTAGTTGGTTCCAGCGTTTGCGGGGACCGGGTTCTCACGGTAGCTGGTGACGGTTTGGGTCGACCAGTAGGCGCTCTCGTACTCGACGGGTGGGACGTGTCCGATCTCGCCGTGCAGGCGGCGGTGGTTGAACCATTCGACGTACTCAGCGACGGCGATCTCGACCTCGCCCACACCTGCCCAGCCGCCTCGCGGGCGCATCACGGGGTTACGGATGCATTCGGCTTTGAACAGCGAGTTGAACGCCTCAGCCATCGCGTTGTCGTATGAATCCCCTTTGGAGCCAACAGATGTCACCGCTTCGGCTTCGGCCAGTCGTTCGGTGTAGCGGATGGCTCGGTATTGCACTCCGCGGTCGGAGTGGTGGATCAGCCCGGCCACGTCGTGGCCGGCACGCGACCGTGCCCACAATCCCATGTTCAGGGCGTCGAGGGCGAGGTCGGTGTGCATGGTGGTCGAGACCTGCCAGCCGACGACCATCCGCGAGAACACGTCCAGGACGAACGCCGCGTACACCCAGCCCGAGTGGGTGCGGATGTAGGTCAGGTCCGCCACCCACAACGCGTTCGGTGCCGCCGCGGTGAACTGACGGTTGACCCGGTCAGCCGGCCGGGGTGTTTCAGCTCCCTCGCTGCGCGTGGTCTTGCGTGTCTTGAGTCTCGCTATCCCTTGCAGCCCGTCGGCTTTCATCAATCGCTCGACGGTGCAGCGGGCAGCACTATGGCCCTGTCTGCGCAATTGGGCATGCACCTTGCGGGCACCGTAGACGCCGAGGTTGTCGGCATGCACCGCGCGGACCTGGGTAAGGAGCTCCCGGTCACGCACCACACGAGGCGCCTCGGTCTTCTGGGGGCTCAGGTGGGCTCGTACCGTGGACGGAGCGATCTGGGCGGACGTATCGCGCAATGCCGCACAGATCGGATCGACTCCGTGTTCATCGCGGTGAGCCGCGACGAACTCCACGATCAGCGCTGTGGGCGGTCGATCTCCGCCGCAAAGAAAGCCGAAGCCTGCTTCAAGATCGTGTTCGCTCGCCGCAGTTCACGGTTCTCCCGCTCCAACGCCGCGATGCGGTCAGCGTCCTCACTCGTGGTGCCCGGGCGGACCCCGCCGTCGATCTCGGCCTGACGAACCCAATTGCGCAACGCCTCGGGATGGACTCCGAGCTGATCGGCGATCCGCTTGATCGCACCTCTCGACGAATCGGGATCTCGTCGCGCTTCACATGCCATCCGGGTGGCCCGGTCCTTGAGTTCCTCACTGTACTTGCGTGGTGCTGCCATGCTCTCCATCCTTCACAGGTTCGAGAGCCTCCGACAGACCCGGGGCGGTTCAGTTGGCGATACTGCCGATCCGGGTGTGCCGGCCGTCCGCCGACGCCGGCGTGGCGTCGATCGTCGCCGGCGGCACCGTCTCGTACCACAGCCCGCGCCGGTAACTGGAGAAGCGGCCCAGGTCGGTGGTGGAGTACACGTCGAGGTACGCGGTGGACAGCGGCCTGGTCTGCGGACCGGTCACGCCCGCCGTGATCCGGTACCGCCGCACATCACCGCCGGAACCCATGACCCGCGGACCCCAGTCGAACACCTGGGGCTCGGTGATGCCGATTCCCAGCATGCGCATCTGCCCCAGCCAGTCCTCGCCGATCGGCGGCGAGGCAACAGGTTCCGGCGAGTTCGGCGCATGCGGGGTGAGTCCCAGGATCACCAGCGCCACAAGCCATCCCGACGCCAGCGTGACGATGGACTGCTTGGGCAGGGCGGCGGGTGTCGTCCCGACACCTCCGCTGCGCACGCGCACGATGATCGCGATCGCCGTCATCGCGGCCGCGGGCACGGTGAAGGCCAGTGCCGGAGCACCGGCCAGCACCCACACCAGCCCGAGGCCGACCAGCGCCGCCGCACCCGTCGTGGCCACGGCGACTCGCGGACGCCGGCGCAGCGACATGTAGCTCACGACGAGCCCGAGACCGACTGTCAGCACTGCGAAGGCAGTCGTCGACCCGCCGAACGCCTGCCCCAGGAGCAGGAAGTTCGGCGGGAAACAGACCAGCAGGAACGCCCAGACGAGGTAGTCGCGGACGACGCGCCGGATCCCGAAGATCACGATCGACGCGGCGAACACCCAGATCAGCAGCGGCAACAGGTCCGCGTGCCAGAACGCGG
The DNA here is from genome assembly GCF_000143885.2 of Gordonia sp. KTR9. Lineage (NCBI taxonomy): Bacteria > Bacillati > Actinomycetota > Actinomycetes > Mycobacteriales > Gordoniaceae > Gordonia > Gordonia sp. KTR9. The sequence continues at coordinate 1,178,444 of NC_018581.1, read as the reverse complement.
CGACCGCGGGAATCCGGGGAACGACCAGCGCCGCGGTCAGACCGAGTCCCCCGCCGATCACCACGACGAGGATGCGATCGAACTCGCCGTCACCGATCTCGCGACCGCGAGGCGTGGTGTCGAGGCCGAGTGCGATCATCAGCCCCCACACCGGGATGAACAGCAGATACGCCGTCGGCGACCCCTCGGCGAGCGCCGTGACGTTTGCGGAGATCGCCGGTGCGAACGCCAGCATGGCGGCGCCCACGATCGAGACGTAGCGGACCACGATCGACACCTCGCGCGGTCTGGTGAGCGCAACCCGGACTCTTAGTCGGCGACCCGGCTTCGGGTTCGACGGAGCACTGCCTGTGTCGACATCCGCAATCGGCGGTGCCACAGGCACGAAGGAATCAAGAACGGTCATGGGCCCTCCCCCTGGACGGTGCCCGAGCCTCGAGCTCGGGCACCGAGAGCGACTCGACGCCAACCCCGCGGGGCCTCCCCTGACATCCGAATCGCGAACTACCGGAAGACTAACGCTAAAGAGATTCTTGATAAAGCCGCCCAGGGATGGTGGCGTCTGGCGCGATGGCGCGAATGCAGCCTCGACGCACAGGCGAAGATCTCAATTTGAGATCACGTGATCCTCACCAGCACTTGAATTTTCATAGTTCTTGCGTCACCTGGAACAAGGCGTCACGAAAGTGTGGCGACATCGGAACCCTGACACGCTTTTGTGGGCATAGTCACGGAGCCAGAAGTGGGTCATGCGTACCAGTCCAACAACCGAAAAGCCTGCGCCACAAGCACTGACAACGGATTACTGTCGATCAGAAGGCGAGGATTGATGATCGCTAGACCCCGCCGATCGCTCCTAGCGACTGACAAACAAAAGTTGTCGTTCGGTAAGCGCAGCGCGCCGAGCGAACGGAATCACTCAGAAGATCAGCCCTCAGCGGATGTGTGAACTCCGACGGCCGACGGCCTCGTGACCGCATCGACCGCCTCGGCGAACGGCGGAATGAAGTACCGCGCGCCGAGGACACAGCACGCGTGACCACCATCGACCTCGAAACGCTGCGCGCCGGGGATGCCGTCGACCAGCAACTGCTGACGTTCGGGTTCGACCACGCGGTCGCGGATGGAGACGACCACCGCGGTGGGTACGTCGACCTCGTGCAGCCAGTCACGGGAATCGAACTCCCCCAAGCCGTTTCCGAAGTCACCGAGGTGCGCGAGCGGCGTCGAGAAGAACTGTCGGAGCGCCCAGATGGTGGTGTGGGACGCCTTGTCGAGGCTCTTGTCGGACACCCTCGGCAGCACCCGGTACACCGGGCGCAAGATGCGTCCCATGCGTTCCGACGACGCGCGGTGCCGGGGATCGTTGGTGCTGAAGAACGGACCGGTCGAACACAGCACCAGGCCGGCCACGCGCTCCGGGTGGCGCCGCCACACCAGCTGCGCGATCCCGCCACCCATCGAGAATCCGGCGACCGTGAACCGGTCGATGCCCAGGACATCGGCGAGCGCGACGACGTCGTCGGCACAGTCGCGAAGGTCGAATGTCTCGGACTCGATACCGCGGCCGTGCCAACGCGCGTCCAGGGTGATGACCCGGTAGCGATCGTTGATGGCGGGGATGGTCGGGTACCAGCAGAGCAGCCCGGTCGTCAGCACCGAGTGCAGGAGGAACACGGCGGGAGCGTCGCGCGGACCCGAATCGGTGACGAACGCCCGCCCGCGTCCGGGGAGCTCGACCATCCGTCCGTCCGGGATGTCCCGAGCCGGGTACGGGGTGAACACGTGGCGGATGGCGCGCGCGGTGCCGTGAACGAACTCGGGGATCACGCCATCAACGGTACGTGAGATGCTGGTCACATGATCGACATCGCCCGTCCGAAAATCGAGGGGTCGATCGCCGTCGCCGACGGTGATCGTCGGATCGGATTCGCCGAGTACGGATCGGCCACCGGACGGGCCATCGTCTGGCTCCACGGAACACCCGGTGCGCGACGCCAGATCCCCGTCGAGGCGCGCGCGTACGCACTCGAACGTAAGGTCCGGCTCATCGGACTGGATCGCCCGGGCGTGGGGTCGTCGACCCCGCATCGGTACGACAACGTCGCTGCCTTCGCCTCCGACCTCGCCGAGGTCCTCGAAGCCCTGGGCATCGACGACTTCGCGATCATCGGGCTCTCCGGCGGCGGACCGTACGCCCTCGGCGTCGCGCACGCGATGCCCGACCGGGTGACGGCGGCCGGCATCCTCGGCGGTGTCGCCCCGACGGTCGGGCCCGACCGTATCGAGGGCGGCGCCATGCGCCTCGGCACGCTCTTGGCGCCACTCGTCAGCGTCGCGGGCGACCCGATCGGCCAGGTGCTCAGCGTCGCCCTCGGCTTCGCCCGGCCCATCGCCGAACCCGCGATCACCATCTACGGACGGCTGTCCCCGCAGGCGGATCGAGAACTGTTGGCGCGACCGGAGTTCCGGGCCATGTTCCTCGACGACCTGCTCCACGGCGGGAGCCGCCGGATGGCCGCGCCGTTCGCCGACGTCGTGGTGTTCGCACGGGACTGGGGTTTCCGCGTCGGCGACGTCACGGTGCCGGTGCGCTGGTGGCACGGCGACGACGACCACATCATCCCGTACGCCCACGGCGAGCACATGGTGTCGCTGCTCCCCGACGCGAAGCTCTACGAGATGCCCGGTGAGAGTCACCTCAGCACCCTGCACATGGCGACCGACATCATCGACGAACTACTCGCGCTCTGGGACCAGTCGCGGCCGCCGTTGGGCGAGTGAGGCTCGACCCCCCGCTCCCTGAGGTGCGAGCGAAGCGAGCCACGAAGGGCATCACAACGTGCCTCACCAGGCCCTTCGAGGCTCGTCGCTGATATGTAGTGCTGCTTTGTCAAGTTCCATGGCGAGTTGGCCTCCTTGCTAGGGGGCTGTAGTGGGGGTTGGCCACCCGCCGCGGTGTGTGGTGGTCGTTACTCGCGACGGTGTTGTCGGACTGATATACGCGGGTTGGTTACCGCTCAACGGTGTTCGACAGGAGATGAAAACGCTGACCGACGGGTCTATGTAAGCGTGCGTACCGTGCACCCAGAGGTGTATACGCGGGTTGGTTACCGCTCAACGGTGTTCGACAGGAGATGAAAACGCTGACCGACGGGTCTATGTAAGCGTGCGTACCGTGCACCCAGAGGTGCTGGCGCACATAGCGACGCCGTGGATTCGTTCCCTGTTCACCACAGCGCAGTCGCGGCGGGTGGCCAAGATTGTGTGTCAGTGCTGGTTAGTCGTCGAGCACCGCCAGCGACCAGCACCAGCCGGCGAGCTCACGAGCGATCGCGGTGTTGGCCACGCAGGGATGCTTGCTGCGGCGGTCGAATTGTTGCCAACGCTTGTGTAGCCCTCGGTTGCCGGCATGGCCACGGGCGCGGGCCGAGGGTGAGGCGGCCTCCCACCGACGGCGCAGGGTCTGTCCGGGCGTGCCGTAGGGCCGCCGGTGTTGCCAGGCCGCCTCGACCAGCAACCGCCGCACGTGGGCGTTCCCGGCCTTGGTGATCGATCCCTGACTGCGGGTACCGCCGGTCGAGTATTCCGAGGGCACCAACCCGGCGTAGGAGCCGATCGTGGCGCCACTGAACCTCGACCAGTCGCCGATCTCGACGGCCAGAGCGAACGCGGTCAGCGTCGACACACCCCGCAGACATGACAATCGGGTGACCACAGCCCGCCACGGATCGGTGGCCGCGGTCTGTTCGATCAGCTCATCGAGGCGGTCTCGGCGTGCGGTCACGCTCAACACCGCGTCCAGGTCGTTGTCGAAGGCGGCTTGCAACAGCGGCAGCTCGAAACGTTGACGCTGCAGCCACTGTTGATGAACACCGGTCCAGGGTTTCCCGCCGGAGTAGACGATCCCCTGGCGCAGAAGCAGTTTGGACAATCGATGCCGCGCCCGCATCAGGTCGCTGCGAGCGTCCTCGCGGGCGCGGACCAGATCACGGGCCGCTTCGGTACCCTCCTCGGGCACACCGACCGCGACTACCTCGCCCAGGCGCAGCAACTTCGCCAGGTGCGCAGCGTCTCGGGCATCGGTCTTGACGCGGTCCCCGGCTGGCCGTTGCAGCTTCGAGGGCGCGGCAACCACACACTCCATCCGGCCGCAGTGATCGCCCGAGCCAATCCGAAACCCGTCGGACCGGCCTCGTAGGCAACCCGCACAGGCGGAGCCAAGCTGTGAAGCCAGCTCACGATGGTCGCCGCATCGGGAACCAACGTCTCCCGAATCACGTTGCCGCTGTCCTCATCGATGGCGTGAGCGACCACCGAACGAGCGTGAACATCCAATCCGACACTTGTACCCTGAACAATCACCGGAGGCCTCCTGATCTGCAATGTGGTGCTACCGCCGAGTGTGAACTCAGCAGCAGCAACCCACGATGTGTTTGCAGCTTGAGGCCTTCGGCCCCAAGGCCCTCATACCGTCTATCGCTCCTCGCACCTCAGGGACCAGGGGTTATGCGGTTCTTTCGGATTAGCGAGCAGGTGGGAAAGCTCAGCCGGCGGGGATCGGCGGTGTCGCCGACAACCCGGCCGCCAGTCCCAGGGCGACCGCCATGATCGCCAGTTCGACGACGGCGGCACGGACGGAGGCCGTCTCGCTGCTGCGATGCCGCTGCACCGCCGGTAACCAGCGTCGTCGATGCCAATCCGCGAGGCCCACGAGGATCGCGAGCACCGCGGCCTTCGCGAGGAGGATGCGGCCGTAGCCGCTGCTCACGAGGTCGGCCGGACCGCCGATCTCGACGAGCCCGGAGACCACGCCGGTCACCGTGAGCAGACCGACCGCCCAGGGGGCGCGGCCGGAGAAGACCGGCAGGCTGCGCGCCCACCCCGACCGCCCGCGGACCGTGATCAGCATCGCCGCGAGAACCCCACACCACCAGGCCGCGGCCAGCGCGTGCGCACCGATGAGGAACGGACCCCACGAGTCGTTGCCCGCGTGACCGGCGATCGAGGTGGCCAGCACCCCGATCGCCGCGAGCGCACCGACCACGAGGACGGGTATCTCGATCCCGGTCAGCAGGTCCAGCACCACCCACACGACGATCAGCAGCGCAACGATCAGCGCGACCATCTCGGGTGCACCCGAGAACAGGACGTCGCCGAAGTCGCCGGCCGTCACCTCGAGCACCTCGGTGCCCGCCCGATCGGCGGTGCGGATCCAGGCGCTGACCAGTACCGCCAGCACCCACACCCCGGCCAGCAGGCCGATCACCCGGGTCGAGGGCTCGGCGTCGACGGTCGGTAACGCACCCAGGCCGAGCAGCACCACGGAGACGCCCAGCGCGAGGGTCGTGGGCACGGCGACCAGGTCCGGACCGTCGGGACGGGCGAGCAGCCAGCTCACCACCAGACCGCCGGCCAGGGTCACCACGAGGATGAACCCGTTGCGGAGTGTCATGTCACGATCCGGATGGTCGTCAGCGCCGTGTCGACGGTCGCCGGCTCACCCAGAACACGACGCCGAGTCCGACGATCAGGACCACGGCGGCCCCGGCGATGAACCACCACACCGGGATTCCCTCGTCCGACGACGCGTCGACGGCCTCGATCGCCGGGCCCGGTTCGCCGTTGCCGGCAACCGCGAGCTCGAACGTGCGCTGCCCGCTGATGACGTGCCCGTCGGCCGAGGTCACCCGATAGTTGACGACGTACTCGCCGGCCGGACCGAGCTCGCGCACGCCGACGCGCACGTTCGGTCCGTCGACCGAGGGGTCACCGGACTGCCAGTAGTGATCGTCGGGCCCGACGACGTTGAGCACCGCATACGACGACTGGACCGGTTCGTTGAAGGTCAACGTGACCGTCTGCGGGCCGGTCTGCACCGTCGCGCCCTCGGCGGGGTCGGAGGACACCAGCCGAGAGTGCGCCGACGCCGGGGCCGCGGCCCACGATCCGACGAGCCCGAGACACAGCAGCGCCGCAAGCACCAGGACGACGCGCCGACCAGCCACCGGACGACGGTCAGGCATTGCCGCCGCCACGGCCGTTACGTCGGAGCACAGTCAGCGCGGCCACGCCGATCACCGCGCCGAGAGTGCCGACGACCAGGCCGATTCCACCGAGCCATCGAGCGGCGGAGTCTGCGGAGGATGACTCGGAGGTCTCCGAGCCCTGCGAACCGTCCGACGCCTGCGCGCTGTCGGTCGGAGCGGCGGCGTGCGAGCCGCCGTGGTGGCCGTCGCCGGAGTCGGGCGGCAGCGTCAGGGTCGGCGCGGGCTTCTCCGGCTCGGAGCCGTCGGCGGGCGTCGGCTGGTTCCAGTCGGCGGTCTCACCGTCGGCGTAGGTCTGCAGCGCCGGGAGTTCGACGGTCTCCTGCTCGGGGAACGGTCCGCCGGAGAACCGGAACTGGCCGAACTGCCCGACCGGAACGCCCGGCGAACCCGGGTCGGCGGTCCAGGTGATCTCGGTGACCTTGTCGTCCTTCTTGGTGACGACGGACTTCCAGCCCGGCATCACCTCGGGACGCGCCGAGGTCAGGCCCGGCAGCGTCACACGCAGCCCGGTCGTCGCCGCGGCGTCGGACTCGTTGGGGACGACGAGGGTGACCACGCCGTACCCGCCCTGCGTGACCGTCGGTGCGTTGGCGGTCACGTGCGCCGACGCGGCACCCGCACCCGCGAAGGAGGCGAGGCCGACGACTGCGGCGGCGGTGGCGGGCGCGATGATGCGGCGGGCGATGGTCGCCCGCGGAGAACTGAGCTTCATTGAATGTGTCTTTCGATGGTTTTCGGGACCGGGCGCATGGACGCATGCATCGACCCCACATCTGTCGATCTGGGGTTCGGGCGCGTCAGAACGTGCCGGGTGGTCCGCGAACGCCGTTGCCGCACAGCGCAGGTGCGGCCGGAACACAGGGCTGCGTCCAGAAGACGGGCGCTGCCGGGCGCGCCGCGAGGGCGACCGGCGGCACCAGCGATCGGATGACCGTGCCGATCGAGGCCAGCAGATGCGCACCGACGACGATCAGCGCCGCGCTGAGCGGGATCGCCACCAGGTGGGTGAGGAGCATCGGCAGCGTCGAGGTGCCGTGGGCGGCGTGCCCGGCGTCGAGCGCGAGAGCCCAGTGACTCGCCGCCTGCGCGACGGACAGGATCATCGTGGTCGACACCGCAGCCGTCAGGAATCGTCGCCGACCCGGCGCGAGCAGCATCGACGCGACCGCGCCGATCGCGACGCTCAGCAGGATGCCCGACGAACTCGGCATCGCCCCGCTCGCCGCACCGTGCGCGGCGACCGCCACCGCGGGAACCACACCTGCCGCGGCGACGCGCGAGAACGCGTCGGGCGATCGGGAGGTGCGGGACATGCCTTGATACTAGATCGGCGGGCTGGGCCAACCCCGACCCCGGTGCCGCGGGGCGATGACACAATCGTTCCCATGTCGGATGCATCCCTCGGTGTCGAGGTTCGTGAACTGTCCTCGCCCGACGAACTCGAGGACCTGCTGCGGATCTTCGACGACGTGTGGCGGCCGGACCCGACGAACCGTCCCGTGGGTACCGACATGCTGCGGGCGCTCAGCCACGCCGGCAACTACGTCGCCGGCGCCTTCATCGGCGACCACCTCGCCGGTGGCAGCGTGGCGTTCTTCGGCGCACCGGTCGGCGAGACCCTGCACAGCCACATCACCGGGGTCACCCGGCGCGGGCGCGGACACCAGGTGGGTTACGCGCTGAAGATGCACCAGCGCCGGTGGGCCCTCGAGCGCGGCCTGTCGACGATCACGTGGACCTTCGATCCCCTCGTCGCGCGCAACGCCTACTTCAACCTCGCCAAGCTCGGTGCGACGCCGATGCACTACTACGAGGACTTCTACGGCGAGCTCGGCGACGAGCTCGGCGGGGACGCCGACTCCGACCGGGTACTGGTCGCCTGGGATCTGAACACCGCTGCGCCGTCGGGGCCGGGGGTTTCGGGGCCGCCGCAATCGGTGGACGAGCTGCTCGCCGACGGAGCGGTGTCGATCATCGACGTCGACCAACCGTCCCGCCCCGTCGCGCACCACGAGCGCGTCACCCCCGAAGCCGGCGTCGTCGTCGAAGTGCCGCGCGATGTCGAGTCGATGCGGGTGAGCGCGCCGCTCGACGCCGCCCGGTGGCGGATCGCGCTGCGGGATGCGCTGTCGCCGTTGCTCGTCGAGGGAGAAGCGCGTCGTGCCGTGAAATTCCTGCGGTCGGGACATTATGCCTTCGGTCCGGCCGGTTCGGGGGCTCGGTGACGGAGGCTGTGGACCCGCTCGCTCCGCTCCCGGCGTCCGAGGCTGTGGACCCGCTCGCGGCCGATCCTGCTCCTGTCGAACCGACCCCGACCGAACTGACCCCGGCCGACTGGCACGGCTTCCCCCACACGCTCGCCGACGTCCTGCCCGCCGCGTCGGTTGCGCTCGGAATCGCACCCGGCGGCGCGGGACCCGTTGTACCGCCGGGCGATTCGGTGGTGGTGCTGCTGATCGACGGACTGGGCGCGACTCTGCTGAACGACTACGCCGACCATGCCCCGACGCTGCGCGAACTGACGTCGACGACGCTGCGGGCCGGGTTCCCGGCAACCACCGCCACCAGCATCCTGAGCCTCACCGCCGGGACGTCGTGCGGAGTGCACGGGATCATCGGGTACAGCTTCCGCCCGGGCGACGAATGCCGCACCCGCGGGTCCCGGCGCGTTCTCAACTCGCTGCGCTGGACCCTCGACAACGCCTCCGGCCCGTCGGCGTTGATGACCTATCCCCCGGCCCTCGTCCGCACCGAACGCGGCAGCCTGGAAGAGCTGGCCGCCGAAGGTGTCCGGGTGACCTACGTGATGCCCGGCGAGTTCCGCGGAACCGGCCTGACGATGGCCGCGTTCCGTGCCTCGGGGCAGTTCGTGCCCGCCGTGACCCCCGACGGCATCCGGGAGGCCGTGCTGACCACCCTGCGTCGCCGGAGTCGCCACCGGCGGTTCGTATACGCCTACTACAGCGAACTCGACATGGCCGGCCACATCCACGGCCCGGGGTCGGCGGAGTGGCTGGCGAAGCTGCATGTCGTGGAACGGCTGGTCGCCGACCTTGTTTCCGAATTGAACGATGGGACAACCCTTCTCGTCACCGGTGACCACGGGATGATCACCGCCGACCGGGCGATCGACATCGACACCTCACCCGTCCTGCTCGACGGAGTCGACGCGGTGGCCGGCGAGGCACGGGTCCGGCACGTCTACGCGACACCGGGATCGGCCGACGACGTGCTGAGCGGGTGGTCGTCATATCTCGGCGACGCCGCCCACGTCGTCCCACGGGAGCAGACAATCGATGAGGAGTGGTTCGGACCGATCGTGAGTGATGCTGTCGCACAACGCATCGGCGACGTCGTCGCGGTGGCCCGCGGCAACACCACCCTCACCCGCAGCACACGCGAGACGATGGAGTCGATGATGCTCGGCCATCACGGCGCCTGGACCGCCGCCGAACAACTCGTGCCGCTGATCGTCGCGTCGGGGTAGGGGCGCGCCCTTCGAGGCTCGTCGCTTGCGCTCCTCGCACCTCAGGGAGCAGTGGAGGCGTCCTCGCCTGCGCTCCTCGCACCTCAGGGAGCAGTGGAGGCGTCGTCGCTTGCGCTCCTCGCACCTCAGGGAGCAGTGGGGGCGTCCTCTCAGGGAGCAGTGGGGGCGTCGTCGGTCACCAGGTCCAGGCGCACGCCCAGCAGGCGGACCGGGCGGTCGATGTCGAATCTGCCGAGCAGGTCGGCAACCACCGACTCCAGCTCGTCGTAGTCGAGGCTCGGCGCCGGGAGCTTGCGCGACTTGGTGCGGGTGTAGAACGACGTGGTGCGGACGGTCACCGCGACGCGGAAGGGCAACCGCTCCTCGCCGACCACCTGATCGAGCAACTCACGCAGGAGTTCGGCGGCGGCGGCGCGCATCTCGGTGGCGTCGGCGAGATCGGTCGCGAAGGTCCGGGACTTGGAATGCGAACGGGCCAGATACGGTTCGGCGGTGATGGCCGAATCGCCGCCGCCGCGACAGAGGACGTACAGCCAATTGCCCTGGTGCGGTCCGAAAGTGGCGATCAGGTCCTCGCGCGGGGCGGCGATCAGCTCGGTCACCGTGTCGACCCCGGCGGCAGCGAGTTTGGCCGACGTCTTCGGTCCCACGCTCCACAGGTCGCGAGTCGGCCTGTCCCCCATCAGGTCCAACCAGTTACGGTCGTCGAGCAGGAAGACGCGCGGGGCGTCGACGGCGTCACCGGGAGTGGTGGCCGGCGGACGTTTGGCGAACCCGGTGGCCATCTTGGCGCGCTGTTTGTTGTCGCTGATGCCGACGCAACTCGTGAGCCCGCACCGGTCGAGGATCTCCGACCGGATCCGTTCGGCGAGGTCGACGACGGCCTCGTCGTCCAAGGGATCGACCTCCGCGCCGCGCGCACTCACACCGAGATACGCCTCGTCCCAGCCCCAGACCTCGACCGGATGGCCGGTGGCGCGCAAGACGTCCATGACGTCGGCCGACGCGGCGTCGTAGGCACTCATGTCGAGCGGCAGGTACACCGCGTCCGGCAACTTGCGGTGCGCTGCCCGCAGCGGCATACCCGCACGCACGCCCACGTCGCGCGCCTCATACGACGCGCAGGTGACCACCTTGCGCGCCTCCGTCGGATCGCCGTTGCCGCCGACGATCACCGGCACCCCGACGAGTTCCGGGGCCCTCAGCCGCTCGACCGCGACCTGGAACTGGTCGAGGTCGACGTGCAGCAGCCACCGATAGCGCTGCGGAACCGAAGTGGTCACGCCGCCCAGGGTAATCCCCGAGCGTCGCCGGGATCACCCGGCGATCCGGTCCGATCAGCCGGCGATACGGACGTCGACCTCGCCCAGACCCCCCGACCGGCACGCGGTGCGCAACGAGTGTGGGTTGTAGCGCAGCACCGACAGCCGTCGGTCGGAGCCGTGACCGGCCTGGGCGAAGGCCGCACTCGCGGCGATGATGTGGTCGGTGAACTCGGCGCGCGCGGCGGGGTCGGCCTTCGCGACCACGCAGCGCAGCACCTGCTCCACGAGGGCGCGATCCCGATGGAGCGGCGGCGGCATGAGATTGAGTGCCGGAGAGGCAGTTCCGCAGTTCGTCGGGTCGGTCAGCGCATGCGCCGCGGCAACCAGGTAGGCGACGGCGACCAGCGTCGGGCGCCGGTCATCATGGTCGGGTCGCGAGACGGCGGCGCGGTATGCCCGCACCGGCTCAGACGTCGCGACATCGGTCAGGTCGGCGTCGTGCCCTGGCCCGGTCAGCCCCAGGACGGCGAGCGCCTCATCGTGCGGTGACGGAACCTGTTCCGCGGCAACCGCTTCGGCGTGCATCAACCGCAGGCGAGCAACGATCGCCTGGTGCCGTCGAAGCGCGGCGTCGATCTCGGGCACGAGATCGGCGGTCACCCCGAACACCGCGGAGTCCTCGGCGAGCGCCGCGTACCCGGACAGGACGATCGACTCCTCGATGTCGATCGCCTCGACGATCGCCGACGACGTGAGAAACGTGCGCGTACCGCGTCTCGACGCGCGCACAGACAAAACGCTGGTCAACTGAACCCCTCCACATAGACCATGAACAGTGACGATCATGAACACGACGACGAGCACGATCGGTGCCCCTCGAGTCGACCCCCTACGCCCCGGCACCCCCACGTGATGTAGGCCGGTCGGCGCAAGCTGACGATACGCGGAGTTCGGGCCGTATGTGAGTCGAACGACTGAACTTGCCGGGTTCGACGCCCGCATAGGGACCAAAGGCCCTGTCCCGGCGGTCCGCTTGCAACGACCATGTAAAGGGCGACCGGCATCAGGAGGGCGACATGCTGCGATTCCTCGCCCGCGAACTCCACAGCTGGCGTGTCATGCACGCATCGTCGAACGGTCTGGTCCGTCGCGGGGACCGTCTGGAAACCGTGACCCTGGTGATGCTGTGGCTGGCCGCCGTCGCGGGTGTGATGATCGCCCTGACCGTCGGCGGCGACACCTACGCGGCACACAAGACGGCGGCCGAGAATCAGGAACCGCGACATTCGGTGAGCGCGACGATCATTCGCACATCGGGCCAGGGCAGCGGCGACCAGAGCGATCAGCCCAGCCACATCCAGGACAAGGTCATCCAAGACAGCCTCGACCAGAACGGTGCCGGCCCGGACTCCGACTACACCACCGTGGCGTGGCAGGACCCGAACGGCCATCGGCTCACGGCCGCCGTCGACGCCGAGCCGCTCGACTCCGTCGGCCGGGTGCGCGTCGTCTGGCTCGACGACTCCGGCTCGGTGGCGGACCCGCCTGTGACCACCACCGATGCCGTGATGGAGGGTCTGATCGCCGGGACCGGGGTGGGGATGTTCGTCGTGCTCGGGTGGTGGGGCTCGACCGTGCTCGTCCGTGCGGTCGCCGATCACCACCGGTCACGGCGGTGGGACGCCGAGTGGCGTCAATTCGACATCGACAGCCATCCCTGATCGACGCCGCTTCGTCGAGCGTCGGGTGCGTCAGCCGCTGACGACCGCCCAGATGACGAAGGCCACCCAGGCGACGGCGCCGAGGATGTTGACCACGAGCGCCGTCGTGGTCAGGGCGTCACGCCGGCCGCCGGCGCGGGTGATCCCCACGACCGTGAGCACCAGGCCGACGACCGTGCCCAGGCACAACGGGAAGCCGAGAATGCCCACGATCAACCCCGCCAGGCCGAACCCGTTCACCTTCTCCGGCTGCGCAACAGGTTGCGCGGAAACGGGCTGGGCCGCAACCGGTTGGGCCGGAACGGGCGGGGCCGAAAGAGGCCGGGCCGAAACAGGCTGGGCGATGACAGGCTGCACCGGAACAGGCTGGGGCGGAACGGGCTGCGCGGAAACGGGCTGTTGCGCGGGTGGCACGGAACCGGGCCGGCCCCGTACGGGCGAGGTCCCGGCAGGCATCCGGTGCAACCGGGACCACTGGTCGGGTCGTAGGTCGGCCGGACCGACGGCCCCGAACACCGCGCCCGGCTGGACGGCGGCCCCCGGCCGCAGGTCGAGGCCGTGCAGCGTGCCCGCCACCGGCGCGTCGATCGTCACCCGCCCGGCCGGGGAGTCGACCGTGGCCAGGGGCTCCCCTGCTCGCACGATCTGCCCGTCGCGTGCCGAGACACCGGCGATCACCGAGCCGGCCGGCAGCGACGGGAACGCGACACGACGAGCCCACATCCCGGTCCCGACCTTGTCGGTGTCGATGCCGGGGACGACATTGGTCGAGCGGAGGAGGCCCCCCTGCGCGACGACGACCTTCGGGTCACCGATCCGGGCGACGCGACCCACCGACGACAGCGCGGACTGCAACATCGGGATGCTGCTGGTCCCGCCCGTGACGTAGACGATGACGGGTCCGTTGGGTCCGGTGCCCGCGGCGTCGGCGCGGGCGATCGCATCCCGGGTCAGCTCGACGGCCCGTTCCACGAACGGCCCGATCATCGCTTCGAACTCGCGTCGGGTCAGCAGCAGCGTGTGCCGGGTACCGGGGAGTTCGATGACGGCCTGCGCGGTGTCGGACAGCGCTTCCTTCGCCGCCCGCACCCGGTCGGCGAGGGCGATCGCGGCCGCCGGGGCGCGGAGCCGGCCCGGGAGGTCGGGATCGAGTTCGGCGGCTTCGTCGTGCACCCAGCGGATCATCCGGGCGTCGAGGTCCCGGCCGCCGAGGTGGTTGTCGCCGCCCGACCCGGTGACGGTGAATCCCTCGGCACCGTCGCGGACGAGGACCGCCACATCGCAGGTGCCGGCGCCGAAGTCGAAGACGCACATCCGTTCGTCGCCGCTGACGTCGTGCCCGCGGTAGACGTAATACCAAGCGGCAGCCAGTGATTCGGAGGCGATTCGCAGAGTGTCGGCGGGGATGCCGGCGCGCTGGGCCGCGCGTCGGAGGACGTTCTTGCGCCGCTCGCTCCAGCGGTCCGGATGCGTCAGGACGATCGAGTCGAACCCGGGCAGTCCGCTGTGGCGCAATGCGGTCCGGTGCACGTGCCGCAGCACGGCGCCGATCAGATCCTCGACCGGCCAGAACCGGTCGCCGAGTTCGATCTCGCCGTCGTCGATCCGCGACTTCGGGGTGTCCTCGAAGGCGTCGGGGGCCTGCAGCCTTCGCAGCACCGCCTCGTGACCGACGACGATGGACGCGTCGCCGGCGAACACCGCCGAGGGCATCGCGGGTCCGCCCTGCCCGAGCGGCACGATGACCGGCTCACCCAGCCCGACCCGATATGCGGCCGCAGTGTTGCTGGTGCCGAAGTCGATACACAGTCGCCGCCTGCTCTCCTGCGCCACGTGGCCACCTCCTCAGGTGCAAATCGTTGCACACGACACCGGTATTCATCCGGCGGGCGCTCGAAGAACGCGGGCGATCGACTTGCGCACGTTGTCCACGGCGACGATCTGATTGCGGAGATCCGCGGCGGTCTTCTCGCGTTCGGCCGCGGACTTCTTGGACTCGGCCGCGGCGTCGTTGATGATCTTGGTCGACTCGGCCAGCAGCTTCTCGAGCAGTTCGTCGTAGGCGATCTGCAGGTCGCCGCTCGCCTGCGCCTTGATCGACTGCAGCTGGGACCGCACGTCGGCCTTCATGTCGTTGACCGCTTTCGTCAGCCACTTGCGGTGGTTCTCCTTGCCGACCTTCGACGCTCGGAACCCGACGACCACACCCGCCCACACCGGCACCGCGACGACGTTGACCACCGGGATGATCGCCAGCGGCCCGCCCGCGGCCACGATGGACAGCAGGATCGGGTCGACCATGTTCTTCCACGGCGAGATCTTCTCCTGCTCACGGAGCTTGAGCTCTCCCGCGCTGCCGGCGATCTGCCCGACGAGCTCGTCGGAGATGGCGGCGTCGGCGAACAGCGCATCGGCGATCCGCTCGATGCCGGCGACGAACGACGCGCTCACCTCGCGGGCCGCGGCCTCGAGGTCGACGGTCATCTGCGCGATCAGCTCCTGACCCGCCCGGTGCGGTTCGTAGAAGCGGAGCTTGTCGATGCGCGTGGACCATTGGCCGAGCAGTGTGTCGAAGCGGTCGCGCATGAGATCGTCGGTGCGCAGCGACGCCGCGGTGATGTCTTGCGTGAGGCGCGCCCGCCACTCCCGGCGGCGATCCTTGAGGCGCTGGAGACGGTCCCGCTCGGCTGCGATGTCGGCACGTTCGGCGGGGGTCGCGGTGGCGGCCTTCATCTCCAGGACGAGGCGGGTGCGGACGTCGTCGAGTCCGGCGAAGGTCAGCTGCAGCGCGTTGCGCACCGGGGATGCGGCACCCTCGCGGACCAGCGGGCTCAGGGCGTCGACGAGTTCTCCGACGCCCGACGCCGCGAGCGCCCGTTCGCGACGATCGGGATCGGTGATCGCCGCGGCCTGCGCGGCGATGCGGTTGGACACGCCGATGATCGGGATGTGGGCGAACCGAGGGGCGTTGGCGCCGATGAGTTTTCGGTTCTCGGCCACGATCGTCCGCCACTGGCGCATCACGAGGTCGGTCTTGGTGACCACCAGCACCACCGAGGCGACCTCCTCGCTGACGCTGCGCAGGAAGTCGAGTTCGGGCGCGCTCAGCGGTGCGGTCGCATCACACACCATCACCAGCACCGACGCTCCGCGAGCCGCGCTGACGGCGGCCTCGACGTGTTCGGGGACCAGCGACCCGACACCGGGCGTGTCGACGACGGTGACCCCGGGCAGCAGCGCGGCGTCGACCCCCACGCGCGCCGAGACCGGGGGCACGAGAACGGAATCGATGGGCGTGCCGGGCGCGAGACGTTCCGCGGGGACGCCGGCCGCGTAACGCCCGCCGACGGTCACCCAGTCGGCGAGCTCGGTCGCCGGGATGCGGTGCGCGGCGCCGGGGAACTCGACGAGGGCCGTCCCGGCCGGCAGGTCGTCGGTGGCGGGGGTGTACCGGACATAGACCGACGTGGTGATCTCGGTGTCGACAGGCGCGAGTCCGTTCACCCCGAGAAGGGTGTTCACCAGTGAGCTCTTGCCCCGGCTGACCTCACCGATGACCACCACGGTGCCCTGCGGCGCCGGCCGGTCGCGGACGCGAAGAGCGCGGTCGGCGATCGCGTCCTCACCGTGCTTGCGCAGCGCACCGACCGCCGTCTGCAACACCGCCTCGGGCGCGGCGGGTTCCTTGGAAGTCACTGTCTGCTCTCCTCGTTCGCCATCGCGTCAGTTGACCCACAGTCCGCGCCGGATGAGTTGATAGGTCTGCTCGAGGACCAGCAGCGCCTCCCGTTCCGCCGACGTCGCCGCGAAGGCACGCCTCGACCGGCAGTCGGTGGCCCGCTGCCGCGCGGCGTCGGCGATCTGAGGTGGCGCGGCGTTCGGCGGCAGCGACAGCAGCACGCGCACATCGCGACTCGCGACCACGAGGTTGAGCTCACCGACCAGTTCGCTGTCGGGCTGCCACCGGGCGAGGGCCTCGAGCGCGGTGACCTCGCGAAGCCGGTGCAGCGCGGGTGACGTCTCGGCCTCGTCGATGGCCTCCAGGAAGGCGTCGCGGCGCGCACTGCGGTAGGCGGACTCGCGCAGTGCGGCCAGAACGGTGCGGGCCTTGAGGATGTCGCCGACCGCGAGGAATCGCCGCCCGATCGCCAGTCGCAACTCATCGATACCCGAAACTCGGTGCAGCCATTCGCAATAGGCCCTCGCGCCCTGCCGCGCGATCTCGCCGCCCGCATCCATCGCGTAGGTGCCCACGAGTTGCTCGAGCCGGCCCAGTTCGTCGACGTCGATCCCCGGCGGAGCAGGCATCCCGCCGTCGAGGATGGTCAGCAGCTCCCACGACTCGAGCTGCCCGCGTCGCGAGATCTGCGCGGTCTCGCGTTCGGTGACCCCGCAGACACCCGCCTCGGCCATCAGCCCCGACACCGCGACCACCGCGCCCGCGATCGCCGGGAACCGCCGCCACACCCGGCGCGCGATCTCCTGGGCCTTGAGCATCGGGTTGTCGGCGGCGATGAGGTCGGCCTGCGAGATCACCAGGATCGTGTTCTGTGCCGACGCCCCGGCGTCGGCGAGGAACGCGACCTCGTCGGCCTTCGGTCCCGCGGCGTCGTCGAGCAGGAACAGGATGACGTCCGGCC
Organism: Gordonia sp. KTR9; assembly: GCF_000143885.2. Taxonomy (NCBI): domain Bacteria; kingdom Bacillati; phylum Actinomycetota; class Actinomycetes; order Mycobacteriales; family Gordoniaceae; genus Gordonia; species Gordonia sp. KTR9. Next base: position 1,161,281 of record NC_018581.1, on the reverse strand, counting down.
GGGCGAGCCGCCCCTGCCGGCCGAACACCCGCCGCGTGGCGATCTCGGCGGTGTCGGTGAACCCCGACAGTCCGGGGGTGTCGATGACCCGGAAACGCTCGCGGAGCAACCGCGACGGGGTGTGGACGACCGCGTGGTCGATCTCCTCGGCTGGTCGGCCGAGGTCGCCGCGCATGGGGCCGGGGAGTTCGGTGACCGTGCCGTCGAGGCCGATCACCTCGACCCGCTGCGGGTTGCCCTCGGTGTACAGCGCGGCGACCCGGGTGCACTCGGCGCGGTCGGTCGGGGCGACACGGTCACCGACGAGGGCGTTGAGCAGCGTCGACTTGCCCGAACTCACACGTCCGACGAGGGCAACCGTCAGCGGCTCGGCCAGCTGGGCGCGCAGGGCGTGCAGTCCCGCGGGGTCCGGCGACAGCGGGCCCACCTCGTCGAGCAACTGCTCCACGCGACCACGCACGGTCATGCGCTGCTCCACGAGATCTGACCTCCCGAGACATTTCCGAATCCGGTGGGAACATTCCGGGCTCGGCGGCACTCCTAGGTACGTGCCGAGAATTCTCCATCACTCCTCGGCGCCCGGCAGTCGACCGGATGACAGTATCCGTGTCGAGTACCCGCGCGTCGGAGAATCCGGCGGTACAGATATCGGATGACCGACACACCTGCAGAGGCGGAAGACCATGACCGACAACCTGGATGACAGCTTCGAAGACGGCGGTTCCGACGGGGACGGCTTCGAGGAATGGCTGCGTGACACCGATCCACCCGGTGAACTGAGCGTGCCCGAGGCGGCGTGGGACGCCGCCGTCGACACCGCCTTCGACCCGTCGTACGAACTCACCACCGACCTGACCGCCGCACCCGGTCCGGATCCGCTGGACGCCGAATCCGAAGCCGATGTCGCCGGCTTCGACGACGTCGATCCGCTGTCGGACGACGTCGCCGGGGATCAGCCGGTGTCCGGCCCGGACGACGACGTCTTCGGCGGAACCGAGGATTCGGTGGACGATCCCTTCGAGGCCGGGACGATCGATGACGACTTCTGAGAAGCGCGGCATCGAAAATCGCGATGCGCTGCCACGGCAGGGAGGCGGCCCTACGATGAGCGGGTGCAGTCGTTGATCGACGAATCCCCGTCCGGCGCGGATCTTCTCGAACGCGCCCGCGCCGGAGATCAGGCAGCCTTCACCACGCTCGTCGAGCAGCACCGAGACCGGTTGTGGGCCATCTGTCTACGCATCACCGGCAACCAGCACGACGCCGAGGACGCGATGCAGGACGCACTCGTCGCCGCATGGCGCGCGATCGGCAACTTCCGGGGCGACGCGCAGCTGTCGACCTGGCTGTACCGGATCGGTTCCAACGCCGCGCTCGCCCGCATCCGCAAACGCACGGATGCCGATGACATCGCCGACCACGACCCGATGAGCCACCTGGACGTCGCCGCGCAGGTCGTGGTGTCCGATCGCATCGCCGAAGCGTTGTCGCAGGTACCCGACGCCTACCGGGCGACTTTCGTGCTGCGCGTCTACGGCGAGTTGAGCTACTCCGAGATCGCCGAGGCGCAGGGCATCGGTCTGCAGACCGTGCGCAGTCGCATCTCCCGCGCACGCTCCATCTTGTCCGAGTTGCTCGCGGACCTGCGGTGACGGCAGTGCCGCGTGACCGGCGCGATGAGGTAATCCGCGCGAATGAACGCAACGCGACTTCGGGGCACGGGGGAACAAACCGGGCCAGACTCACCTCCAAGTAACCAGAACCACTTCACCTCCCGGCGCCACCACGCCACACCCGAAAGGACCCCGCCATGAGCACCGAGATCCCCGCCGACGCCGTTCTCGTCGACACCGACGGCGACGGAGCCGTCGACGCCGCCCTCACCGACGTCGACGGTGACGGCACCACCGACGCCATCCTCGACACCGACGGCGACGGCCAGGCCGACTCCATCGCCTACGACACCAACGCCGACGGCGAGATCGACGTCATCGAAGCCGACACCGACGCCGACGGATACACCGACATCGCCGTCGCCGACACCGACGCCGACGGCACCTTCGACACCGCCGTCGACGACGAAGGCAACGTCGAGGTCGGCGACTTCGGCAGCATCGACGGCGGCGACGCCGTCTGACCCCTCGCCCGTTTCCATAGCCCGAAGCCGCGTGTACCGCGGCTTCGGGCTATAAAACGGTGTGGGCACGATCGGCGGACTCGAATTCGCGGTACCGGTCTGGGCGACTGCGACCGCACTGGTACTGGTGCTGGTGGTCGCATGGTTGTTCGGTCTCGTCGCCCGGTGGTCGCTGCGCAGACGCGCTCGCCTCGACGCCACGACGGCGATGGTCCTGTCAATCCTCGGCACCGCGCTCGGTCTCTACATCGCCGGCCTCGTCGACAAGCACCTACGGGTGTGGAGCGCGACGACGGTGGTGCTCGGCCTGATCAGCTCGGTCATCGCGGTCGCGACCTATGCCGCGCTGGCGGCTCGGCTGCAGCGGCAGTCCAATGCCACTGTCGCCCAACTGCTCTCCGACGGCGAGTCCGACCGGCTCGAGTTCAAGTCGACCGCCCGGGTGAATCTGCGCAACGGTGAGAAGGACCAGCGCATGGAGCAGGTGATCGTGAAGACGGTGTCGGCCTTCCTCAATTCCGACGGCGGGACATTGGTCATCGGCGTCGCCGATGACGGAACGCCCCTCGGTCTCGAACCCGACTTCGCGACGCTGAAGGTGCCCGACGCCGATCGGTTCGAACTGTGGCTTCGCGATCTCCTCACCACCACGCTCGGACAGAACACCGCGGCGGCGGTCGGGATCGTCGTCGAATCGGTCGCACGGCCCGGGGAATCGGGGTCGGTCGAGGTGTGCCGCGTGACGTGCTCGCCGTCGCCGCGGCCGGTCTACCTGCGCGCCGGAAAGAATGCGCTGCCAGAGTTCTGGGTGCGCGCGGGCAATTCCACCCGCCAGCTCACCGTCGATGCGGCCGCCGACTACGTCATGCACCGCTGGCCACTCGGCGCCGGCCGTGCAGTTGCGGCCCAGATCCGTGCGGCGGTCCGATTCTCGGCGGGCTGAGAAATCTCATCCAGCTGAGCGACGTCGAAGGGCATATTGCCCTCCGCCACCCGTGAGATGGACGAGAAATCGCGGACATCGGCCGGTCCCGATGAAACCGGGTGCCGGTTCGCTGCGTCAAAGCAGGCATGACCTCGGATTGTGGCGTCTTCACACTGAACGAACTGACCGCGCTGGGCTGGACGGCGGAGGACATCAAGCAGGCCCGGCGCACCGAAACCCTGACCCCGCTCGGTTACGGGTGGGTTCGCGCGGCCAACGCCGATTGGCAGGCCGTGGCTGCAGTGACCGCGGGGCGGTCTCGGCGATGTTCGAGCGGTGCGATCCGCGTTCGCAATCCGGGACCGAATCGATCGTCCGGCTCAGACTCATCGCCGCCGGTTTCGACGTGGAGGTGCAACCGTCCATCGGTGACCGCGAGCGAGCTGACCTGCGAACGGGGTCATTGCTCATCGAATGCGACGGCGAGTCGTACCACTCGGACAGGGCGGCCTTCGGCAACGACCGTCGCCGAGACCGGATGACGATGCTCGACCGGTAGATGACGATGCGACTGACGTACGACGACGTGCTCTACGGGTGGGATCAGGTTCTCGAGGAGATCCGTGCGGTCACCCGCCAGGACCGGCATCGCATCCGTCGTCGGGATGACCCTTCGTGACGGCCCTCCGCAGGCTCCGGGCCTCCTCAGGGGGCGGCGGGCGACCACATCGTCGAATAAGGACCGTATCTGTCCGCATCTCTTGAGAGGCTTGTGTCACATTACAACCCCAGGAGGAACCGTGAACTGGACACTCGAGCTCGTCATCCTGCCGGTCAGCGACGTCGACCGCGCGAAGGACTTCTACTCGAAGATCGGCTTCAACGTCGACCATGACCACGTCGTCTCCGACGAGATCCGCTTCGTCCAGATCACCCCGCCCGGGTCCGCCTGCTCCATCGCATTCGGCAAGGGGCTCACCGACGCCGAGCCCGGGTCGGTGAAGGGTCTGCAGATCGTCGTCACCGACATCAACGAGGCTCGCGAACAACTGCTCGCGGCGGGCGTCGACCCCGGCGAGGTCGACGAGCAGGCCTGGGGCCACTTCGTGTACTTCGCCGATCCCGACGGCAATTCCTGGAGTGTGCAGTACATGCCCTACCGCCAGAACTGACCCCAACGGATTTCGTAGCGACAATGCGGACGCAGCGCGCATTGTCGCTACGAAATCCCGGGTGGTTACGGTGGGATATGCGCTCCCCCATCGACGACTATCTCGAACAAGTCCTGAGTGACTGCCGCGACGACGACGGGGGCGAGGTCGCGACCGGCAATCGCGAACTCGAACACGCGGATCCGTCGTCGTTCGGCATCGCCCTGGCCACCATCGACGGCACCGTGTACACCGCGGGAGACGCCGACCACGAGTTCTCCATCCAATCCATCGGCAAGGTGCCGGCCTACGCTCTCGCCCTGCGGGACCGGGGACTCGAGACGGTGCTCGAACGAGTCGACACCGAGCCGTCCGGCGACGCCTTCAACGAGATCTCACTCGAAGCGGAGACCGGACGACCGCGTAATGCCCTGATCAACGCCGGCGCGGTCGCCGTCCACGGCATGATCGACGGCTCCGACGCGACCGACCGGACCGACCGGATCATCGATCTCGTCAGCACCCTCGCCGGTCGCAGAGTCGAAGTGGACAGGGAGGTGCACCGCGCCGAGCTCGCCTCCGACGACCACAACACGGCCCTGGCCTACCTGCTGCGCTCGGCAGGCAAACTCGACAGCGAACCCGATGACGTCGTCGACGGATACGCCGCCCAGTGTTCGATCCGGGTCTCCTGCCGCGATCTCGCTGTCATGGGGTCCGTACTCGCCAACGGCGGGATGTCGACCGGCAAGGACGAGAGGCTCCTCGAAGGCTGGATCACCCGACACGTCCTGTCGGTCATGGCCACGTGCGGCATGTACGACGGCAGCGGCAGCTGGATGGCCAGGGTGGGCATTCCCGCGAAAAGCGGTGTCAGCGGCGCGATCCTGGGCGTGCTGCCCGGCCAGGTGGGGCTCGCGGTGTGGTCGCCGCAGCTCGACGACCAGGGCAACAGCGTGCGCGGCGTCGCGGTCTTCGAACGCCTGTCCCGTGACATGGAACTGCACATGATGCATGTGGCGCCCACCGGCCGGCCGGCGCTGCGATCGGCGACCGAACGGGACGGCGAGACCGTCGTCGAACTCCAGGGTGACGTCCGTTTCGCCGGGGCGGAGATCGTCGCCAGCCGTGCCTGCGAAGGATTCGCCACCGACGCCGTCGTCCTCGACCTGACCCACGTGCGGGTGATGGACGACGCCGCCCGGCGGCTGATCGGCGAGGTCGCCCGACGCCTCGGTGAGGACTACGACCTGCGCATCGAGGATCCCGATCACCTCATGGACGTTGCTTCAGCTGACGACGACTTCTCGGATGGCGACGACACCCCGGACAGCGACGACCCGCCGACCGCCGAAGACTCCTGAAGATCTCGGGACGAGTCCTGACCCGGGGCGGTCAGCTCGCGACGCTTCGCCAGCGGCGGCAACCCGAACCAGCGTCGGCAACTGCGGGTCAGCGTGCTCTGCTCGGAGTACCCGATCTGTCGTGCCACCGCCGACAGCGGGACACCGCGATTCGCCAGCAGCGAGACCGCTAGCTCGCGGCGGGCGTCGTCGACGAGCTGCTCGAAGGTCGCGCCGGCGTCGGCCAGACCCCGCTGCACAGCACGGGGATGCATCATCAGCAGTTTCGACACCGCGTCGAGAGTCGCGGCACCGGCAGGCAGTGCCCGCACGATGAGCTGCGACACCGCGTCGACGAAAGCCGTCTCCCGGTCGTGGCCGGTCATGAACCGGATGGCCACGTCATAGGCGAGTGCGTCGACCCGGCGCAGCGTCTGCTGCATCACCCCGCGGGGGAACACCACCAGGTTGGCCGGCGCCTCGAACTCCACGGGGCAGCCGAAATAGTCGGTGTACACGCGCGGATCGGACATCGCCGGATGGGCCAGCGTGATCCGGTTCGCCCGGAAGTCGTGTCCCAGTGTCATGTGGAATGTCGACCGGGTGACACCCATCGCGAGTTCGACGACGTGCGGGCGGTAGGGCACACGCTGCAGCACCGTGTCGAATTCGTAGGCAACCTCTCGCTCGCCGTAGTGCATCTGCGCGGTGATGGCCGGGCTGTACACGTGCGCGAAGGCGGAGATCTGCCGGAAGGAATCGCCCACGGTCTCGGCGTTTCGGGCCGCGATCGCCACCGGACCGAGGATGTCCGGGTCTTGACGTGCCGCGAGACGCAGACCGAAGTCGGGCACGCCGAACTCGGCTGCGCACAGGCCGATGATCGTGGACAGGGCGGTGAACGGGACGAACCGGTCGTAGGCACCCAACACCGCAGGGTCCACCCCGACGCGGGCCAGCATCGCGCGGGCGTCGCCATCGTGTTCCTCGATCAGCTCGGGCAGCTGACTGAGCGACGACGCGCAGATCAGGTCGGCCATGGCACCAACTGTCAAATACACGTCGCGAGATGTCAAGAAATCGGCGTGAATGAGGAGTGATCATGGACACACACGGCCGGACGCTCGACGGCTGACACAGCAGCAAGGAGTACCGAGATGACCACCATCGACTCTGTTCGCACGAGTTTTTTCATCGACGGCGGCTGGCGCGCACCGTTCGGCTCGGCGACGATCCCGGTCATCTCGCCGCTGACCGAAGAGCAGTTCGGCGCGGTACCCGAAGCGACCACCGCCGACGTCGACGCCGCCGTCGCGGCGGCCCGCACCGCCTTCCGGTCGTCGGGCTGGCGCGACCTGTCCCCGGCCGACCGTGCCGCACATCTGCGCCGGTTCGCTGACGAACTCGACAAACGAGCCGAGGATCGCGCGTCGGCCGTGACGTCCGAGAACGGCATGCCCATCGCGCTGGCACGGTTCGCCGAGGGCGCGGCCCCGGTCCAGCTGCTGCGCTACTACGCCGACCTCGTCGAGACCACCCCGGTCGAAGAGACCAGGACCAGCCAACCGCTGCCCGGGTCGACGATCGTGCGCCGCGAGGCCATCGGCGTCGTCGGGGCGATCGCGCCGTGGAACTTCCCGGCGATCCTCTCGATGTTCAAGATCGCTCCCGCCCTCGCGGCCGGCTGCACCGTCGTCCTCAAACCGTCGCCGGAGACGAGTCTCGACGCCTACGTCCTCGCCGAGGCGGCCATCGCCGCCGAACTGCCCGCCGGCGTCCTCAACATCGTCAACGGCGGCAGCGAGATCGGCCGCCACCTGGTGTCGCACCCGCACGTCGACAAGGTCGCGTTCACCGGCTCGACCCCGGCCGGCCGCGAGATCGGCCGTGTCTGTGGCGAACTCATCCGTCCGGTGACCCTCGAGCTCGGCGGCAAGTCCGCAGCCCTGGTGCTCGACGACGCCGACCTGGAGCAGACCGTCGGTGGACTGGCCACCGCGTCCCTGCTGAACACCGGCCAGACCTGCTACATGTCCACCCGAATCCTGGTGCCCGGCAGCCGTTATGACGAGTACCTCGAAGCCATCAGCACGATGTGCGCGTCGTTGCCGGTCGGCGACCCCATGGACGAGAACGTGGCCGTCGGCCCGCTGGCGAGCGGCCGACACCGCGACCGGGTGCTGTCCCTGATCGAGCGCGGCCGATCAGAGGGCGGCACGGTCACCACCGGCGGCGGAACTCCGTCGGGTGTCGACCGGGGGTTCTTCGTCGAGCCGACCGTCTTCGCCGGCGTCGACAACTCGGCCACCATCGCCCGCGAAGAGGTCTTCGGGCCGGTGCTGACCGTGCTGCGCTACGACGACGTCGACGACGCCATCGCTCTGGCCAACGATTCGTCGTACGGCCTGGGCGGAACGGTGTGGACCTCCGACCCCGACCGCGGCGTCGACGTCGCCCGCCGCGTCGAGACCGGGTCGTTCGGGGTCAACTACTTCAACCTCGACTGGGGTTCACCGTTCGGCGGCGTCAAGGCCAGCGGCATCGGCCGCGAACTCGGACCCGAGGGTCTCGCCGCCTACCAGAACCTCAAGTCGATCTTCCTGCCGGGCTGAGCAGTACACCACCATATCCTCTCTCCCACAACATATCTCAAGGAGGCGATCGGCCATGTCCGATGCCGGGGTCACCGCTGCCAAAGCGCTGGTGAACGACACCCTCTCACTGCTGGACCGGCTCACGCCCGCCGACTGGACAGCCGACAGCGCGTGCCATGGGTGGCGCGTGCACGACGTCGTCACCCACATGGGGTTCTTCTTCAACTTCATCGCCGACCCCAACCTGGTCTTCCCCGACAATCCGAGCGGGAAGTCCGAGCGGCTCAACGACGCCGCGGTGCGCGAGCGCGCCGACTGGACGTCGGAGCAGGCCGTCGACTACTACCGCGCACAGTCGGAGGCGGGCCTCGCCACCCTCGCGGCGCTGCAGGGCGAGGACCTGCGGGACCAGCCGCTGGACATGCTCGACCTGGGCACCTACCGGCTGCATCAGCTCAGCGACGCCGTCACCTTCGACCACCTGGTGCACCTCACCAGCGATCTGCTGCAGCCGTTCGGGCCGCTGGATTCCGCCGAGGTGTCGGTCAGTGCCGCCATCGATCCGGCCATCGACTGGATGATCGCCGGGTTGCCCCAGATGAACGGCGCCGCACTGCATCCCACCCTCACACGGCCGGTCGGCCTGCATCTCACCGGCGCCACGGATCGCTCGTTCGTCGTCGACCGGGACACCGCCGGCACGATCGTCACCGTGCGCGAGACCGACGACCTGCCGTCCGACGTCGCGACCTCCTCGGCCACCGACTTCCTGCGCTGGGGCACCACCCGCGGCGCCTGGCGGTCCGCGGTCACCGTCAACGGCGACCGACAGCACGTCGCCCACGTCCTCGACGCCATCGACATCGTCTGACGTCACCGACCATTCATCCTCACCTGCAATCGATCTCGCACCCTGAACGGAGTACACCCATGCCCGAGTACCTGAAGGACAAGGTCATCGTCATCACCGGAGCCGGCAGCGGCTTCGGCAAGCTCATCGCGGAGAAGACCGCGGCCGCCGGCGCGCATGTCGTCGGGGTCGACGTCAACGCCGACAACGTCAATGCCGTCGTCGAGGGCATCCGCACGGCCGGCGGCTCGGCCCTCGCCCAGGTCGCCGATGTCACCGACATGGAGCAGGTCACGGCCGCGGCGACGGCGGCGGCCCAGCAGTTCGGTGCCATCGACGTCCTCGTGAACAACGCGGGCGTCATGCCGCTGGCCTACTTCGCCGATCACGCACGCGCATGGCAGAAGTGGCACGCCGCCATCGACATCAACATCAAGGGCGTCGTCAACGGCATCTCGGCGGTCTACGACCAGATGATCGCCCAGGGTCGTGGGCAGGTCGTCAACATCTCGTCGATCTACGGCAACGCCGGCATCGAGGGTTCGGGCGTGTACAGCGCGACCAAGGCCGCGGTCACCACTATCTCGGACTCACTGCGCATCGAGGCCAAGGGCAAGATCAAGGTCACCACCGTCAAGCCGACCGGCATCACCGGCACCAACCTCGCCAGCTGGATCGTCAACGACACCGCGATCATGGGCCTCGTCGGCCAGCGCGCCGCCTCCTACGGCGAGCACGTCACCGCCCTCATGAACGACGACCTGCCCGCCGAACTCACCGACGTCGACTCCATCAAGTACTGGCTGATCAAGCCGGACGACCTCGCCGACGCTGTCGTGCACGTCATCGATCAGCCCTGGGGCATCAGTCTTTCCGACGTCACGGTACGCGCCAGCGGCGAGGACTACCTGTACTAGATCGACTCGCCCCACTCAGTCACGAGGAGTGTTGATGTACCCCGGAGCCCATCTCTCCACCCGCCCAAACGATCCCGCGGTCATCATGGCCGAGTCCGGGGAGACGGTCACGTTCACGCAGTTGGAGACCCGGTCCATCCAGGTCGCCCGATCCCTGGCCGAGCGCGGTCTGCGGCCGGGCGACCACCTCGCGGTGCTCGCCACGAACACCGCGCGGGTCTTCGACATCTATTGGGCTGCCATGCGTTCGGGCCTGTATCTGACCATGGTGAACTGGCACCTCACCGCCGCCGAGAGCGCGTACATCGTGACCGATTGCGGCGCCAAGGCACTGATCGTCGACGCCGCTCTCGGCGACCTCGGCGCCGAGCTGACACCGCTCACGCCCGGTGTCGGGACACGGTTGGCCTACTCCGGCCGGATCGTGGGCCACGACGACCTCGACTCCGCCGCGTCGGGGCAACCGACCGAGCCGCCGGCGAATCAACCGCGGGGTGCGGACATGCTCTATTCGTCCGGCACCACCGGCCGCCCCAAGGGCATCAAACCCGAGCTGCCGAACCGCCAGATCGGCGACCCCGGCGACACCATGACGGCGATGAACGAATCGGTGTGGGGCGTCGGACCCGACACCGTGTACCTGTCGCCCGCGCCGCTGTATCACGCTGCGCCACTTCGGACCTGCGCCTCGGTGCAGGCGCTCGGTGGCACGGTGGTGGTGATGGAGCGGTTCGACGCGGAACGGGCGCTGGCGCTCATCGAGGAGCATCGCGTCACCTACAGCCAATGGGTGCCGACGATGTTCGTGCGTATGCTCCGGCTCCCCGAGGAGGTGCGCACCCGGTATGACACCTCGAGCATGACAGTCGCGGTGCACGCCGCCGCGCCGTGTCCGGTCGACGTCAAACGGGCCATGATCGACTGGTGGGGCCCGATCCTCTCCGAGTACTACTCGTCCACGGAACTCAACGGCCTCACCATCGTCGACACTCCGGAGTGGCTGGAACATCCGGGAACGGTGGGGCGAGCGGTGCTGGGGAACATCCGGGTCTGTGACCCCGCGGGTGCCGAGGTGCCCACCGGCACCATCGGCACGATCTACTTCGAGCGAGACCAGTTGCCCTTCGAGTATCACAACGACCCCGAGAAGACCCGTGCCGCACAGCATCCCGATCATCCGACCTGGACGACGACCGGGGACGTCGGTTACGTCGACGACGACGGTCATCTCTTCCTCACCGACCGGGACTCGTTCCTCATCATCTCGGGAGGGGTGAACATCTATCCGCGGGAGATCGAGGATGCCCTCCTCTCCCACCCGTCGGTGCTCGACGCCGCGGTCATCGGCGTGCCCGACCCCGATCTCGGCGAGCGGGTGACAGCGGTAGTACAACCGGTCGAGGGGCAGCACGGGGACGACGACCTCGCCGACGCGCTGCTGGAACACCTGCGACCGCGGATCGCGCGATTCAAGTTGCCGCGCGAGGTGATCTTCCGAGACACCCTGCCGCGCACGCCGACCGGGAAACTGGTCAAGCGCAACCTCTGACCCTTCGAGGCTCGTCGACCTCGACGCGCTCCTCCGTCGCTTGCTCGGCCCGGCGGCTTACGCTCCTCGCACCTCAGGGAGCAGAAGTGGGCCGCTCGCTTACGCTCCTCGCACCTCAGGGAGCGGAAGTGGGCCGCTCGCTTACGCTCCTCGCACCTCAGTATCTGCGGCCTGGCGGCCGTCGTGGACTACGAAAGAACACTCGTGAGCGTCCGAATTTCTTGCTCCCTGAGGTGCGAGCGAAGCGAGCCACGAAGGGCATCGCAAGGCAACTCACCACGCCCTTCGTGGCTCGTCGCTTGCGCTCCTCGCACCTCAGGGAGCAGAAGTGGGCCGCTCGCTTACGCTCCTCGCACCTCAGGGAGCATGGGGGTCGCATCTTGCGGATCAGGGAGCAGTGGGAGTGCCCTTCCCGAACACCCCACCGTGGCATCCGGCCGGTCCTAGACTGGCCGGATGTCGGGTAACGCGTTCCGCTGGCCCTTGATCGCGACGCTCGCGGCGATGATCGTGTTGGTCGGAGCAACTCCCCCGAGCGCATCCGCCGCGCCGGCTGCCCGTCCAGAGGTGGTCGTGTCGTCGTCGTCGATCGCCACCGAATGTGCGGGTAAGCCCGTCCGGGTCGCGGCCCGCTGGTACTTCCCACCCGGTCAGCCCGCCGCGGTCGTCTGGCTCCAGCACGGCTTCTCCCGCACCGCGGCCAACCTCGACATCGTGGCCCGCGCATACGCCGACGCCGGCTTCCTCGTCGTGAGTCCGACGCTGGACTCGGTCAACCTCGGCGGGTGCGCCGTCGCCTACAACATCGCCGACAACGCTGCCTTCGCCCGAACGATCGGTGGGGTGTTCGGGTCGGGTCGCGACCTCGACAGTCCACTGGCGAACAGCCTTGTGCAGGCACGAGACGCCGCCGGACGGACCGACGTGACCATGCCGTACCGGATGGTCTTCTCGGGGCATTCGGCCGGCGGTGAGTTCGTCGTCGTGGCGGCCGACGCACTGCGCCGAGCCGACCCGGTCGCCTATCGGCGGCTGGCCGGACTCATGTTGTTCGATCCGGTCAACTCGTTCTTCGGCGGTCACTTCGCCACTGCCGCAGCGACTCTCGGCACCGATCGGCTGCCGATCCGGGTCATCGCGTCGCAGCCCTCGGTGTCCAACAACTTCGGCCAGGGTGTGTCCGTCCTGCAACGGACGACGCGGCAGGCGTTCCTCGGCTCGCGACTGGTCACGGGCATCCACATCGACGCCGAAGGCGAGTCGACCGACCTGATCGGCGAACTGTCCGAACTGGCCGTCCCGCGTCCCCGCAACGGCCGGGTCCTCCGCACGCTGGCCACGGGCTGGTCGTCGGACATGGTGAACGACGCCGCCACCGCGACCTACTACCCCGGCGGCCGCTACTACGACCACCTGCTCGACACCCGCACCGTCACCACACTGCCCGTGGGCTGAGCAAAACGCGAAACGGCCCCCGCACTCGCGATGAGTGCGGGGGCCGCGTCGTGTTCGGGTCAGTGACTACCGGTAGTCGTTGGAGAACCCGTAGTCGTCCAGCGGCACCGCAGCGCCGGCCGGAGCACCGAAGGTGCCGTCCGGGCTGTAGTAGGTGTCGTCGTACGACGGCACCGCGTATGCCGCGGCACGCGCCTCCTCGGTCGGCTGAACCTGGATGTTGCGGTATCGGTTGATACCGGTACCGGCCGGGATCAACTTACCGATGATCACGTTCTCCTTCAGACCGATCAGCTTGTCGCTGCGGCTGTTGATCGCGGCGTCGGTCAGGACACGCGTGGTCTCCTGGAACGACGCCGCCGACAGCCACGACTCGGTCGCCAACGAGGCCTTGGTGATACCCATCAGCACCGGACGTCCGGCAGCGGGCTCGCCGCCCTCGGTCACGACCTGACGGTTGGCCGCCTCGAACTCGGCGCGCTCGACGAGCGAACCGGGCAGGAACTCGGTCGAACCGTGGTCGATGATCGTCACGCGACGCAGCATCTGACGCACGATGGTCTCGATGTGCTTGTCGTGGATCGACACACCCTGGCTGCGGTAGACCTCCTGGACCTCGTTGACCAGGTGGATCTGCACCTGACGGGGACCCATGACGCGCAGCACCTCGTGCGGGTTGGCCGAGCCCTCCATGAGCTGCTGGCCGACCTCGACGTGGTCGCCGTCGGCGAGGAGCCGCTCGGAACCGTCGTCGTGCTTGAACACGCGCAGACGCTGACGCTTCGAGATCTTGTCGATGACAACCTCTTCCGACCCATCGTCCGGGATGAGGGTGATCTTGTAGAAGCGGTCGTCGTCCTCGAGGCGCACCCGGCCCGAGACCTCCGCGATCGGCGCGACGCCCTTGGGGACGCGGGCCTCGAAGAGCTCCTGGACACGCGGCAGACCACCGGTGATGTCGTCACCGACGCCACCCTGGTGGAACGTACGCATCGTCAGCTGGGTACCGGGCTCACCGATCGACTGGGCCGCGATGATACCGACGGCCTCGCCGATGTCGACGAGCTTGCCGGTGGCCATCGAACGGCCGTAGCACATCGCACACACACCGGTGCCGGTCCCACAGGTCAGGACCGAACGGACCTTGACATGCGTGATGCCGGCGGCGAGCAGTGCCTCGATGGCCGGGTCGCCCAGGTCGTGACCGCGCTCGACGATGACGTTGCCGTCGGCGTCGACCGCGTCCTGCGCCAGCGTGCGGGCGTAGGTCGAGGTCTCGACATGTGCATCGCGGATGAGCGAGCCGTCGGCCTGCTTCTCGGCGATGGTCGTGGTGATGCCACGCTCGGTGCCACAGTCGGTCTCACGCACGATGACGTCCTGCGACACGTCCACCAGACGACGGGTCAGGTAACCCGAGTCGGCGGTACGAAGCGCGGTGTCGGCCAGACCCTTACGGGCGCCGTGCGTGTTGATGAAGTACTCGGCGACGGTCAGGCCCTCGCGGAACGAGGACTTGATCGGACGCGGGATGAACTCACCCTTCGGGTTGGTCACCAGACCCTTCATGCCCGCGAGCGAGCGGATCTGGGTCATGTTGCCCGCGGCACCCGACTTCACGATCATCGGGATCGGGTTGTCGTCCGGGTAGTGCGCCTCCATGGCCGCACCGACCTCTTCGGTCGCCTGCTTCCAGATCTCGACCAGCGAGTCACGACGCTCGTCCGGGGTGAGGGCACCGCGCTGGAACTTGCGCTCCAGGCCGTCGGCCCGCTCCTCGTACTTGTCGAGGATCTCGGCCTTCTGCGGCGGCACGAGCACGTCGGCCATCGAGATGGTGACGCCCGAACGGGTGGCCCAGTAGAAGCCGACGTCCTTCAGCTTGTCGACGGTCTGGGCGACCACGATCATCGGGTAGCGCTCGGCGAGATCGTTGATGATCACGGCCTGACGCTTCTTCGGCATCTGCTCGTTGACGAACGGGTACTGGATCGGCAGCAGCTCGTTGAACAGCACACGACCCAGCGTGGTCTCGATGTCCCACGCCTGACCGTACTTCCAGCCGTCCGGGAACTGCTCGGCCTCGATCTCGGCCGGCGGACGCTGATCGGTCAGACGCACCTTGATCCGCGAACGCACGGTGAGTGCACCACGATCGACGGCCATGATGGCCTCCGACGGGTTCGAGTAGACGCCGCGCTCGACGTCGTCGCCCGTGGCCGGGGTGTACTCGCCGATCGCACCCTCCTGGAGGGTGGTCAGGTAGTACAGACCGGTCACCATGTCCAGACGCGGCATGGCGAGCGGGCGGCCCGACGCCGGCGACAGGATGTTGTTCGACGACAGCATCAGGATGCGTGCCTCGGCCTGCGCCTCCGCCGACAGCGGGAGGTGCACGGCCATCTGGTCACCGTCGAAGTCGGCATTGAAGGCCTCACACACCAGCGGGTGGAGCTGAATGGCCTTGCCCTCCACCAGCTGCGGCTCGAAGGCCTGGATGCCGAGGCGGTGCAGCGTCGGTGCACGGTTCAGCAGCACCGGGTGCTCGGAGATGACCTCTTCGAGGACGTCCCACACCGCGGGACGCTGACGCTCGACCATGCGCTTGGCCGACTTGATGTTCTGCGCCTGATTCAGGTCGACCAGACGCTTCATCACGAACGGCTTGAACAGCTCGAGAGCCATCAGCTTCGGCAGACCACACTGGTGCAGTTTGAGCTGCGGACCGACGACGATGACCGAACGGCCCGAGTAGTCGACACGCTTGCCGAGCAGGTTCTGACGGAAACGACCCTGCTTGCCCTTGAGCAGATCGCTCAGCGACTTCAGCGGGCGGTTGCCCGGTCCGGTGACCGGACGGCCGCGACGACCGTTGTCGAAGAGTGCGTCGACCGACTCCTGCAGCATCCGCTTCTCGTTGTTGACGATGATCTCGGGAGCACCCAGATCGATCAGTCGCTTGAGGCGGTTGTTGCGGTTGATCACGCGGCGGTACAGGTCGTTGAGGTCAGAGGTCGCGAAGCGGCCACCGTCGAGCTGCACCATCGGGCGCAGCTCCGGCGGGATCACCGGCACGGCGTCGAGGACCATGCCCAGCGGCGAGTTGCCCGACTGCTGGAACGCCGCGACGACCTTGAGTCGCTTGAGCGCACGCAGCTTCTTCTGGCCCTTGCCGCTACGGATGGTCTCGCGCAGCGACTCGGCCTCGGCGTCGATGTCGAAGGTCTCGAGGAGCTTCTTGATCGCCTCGGCACCCATCGAACCCTGGAAGTACTCGCCGTAGCGCTCTTCGAGCTGACGGTAGAGCTTCTCGTCGATGATCAGGTCGCCCAGCGAGAGCTTGACGAACTTGTCCCAGATCTCCTCGAGGCCGTCGAGCTCGCGCTGAGCGGCGTCGCGCATACGACGCATCTCACGCTCGGCACCGTCGCGCACCTTGCGGCGCACGTCGGCCTTGGCGCCCTCGGCCTCCAGCTCGGCGAGATCCTGCTCGAGCTTCTGCTGACGCTCGTTCAGGTCGGCGTCGCGCTGGTCGGCGACAGCCTTCTTCTCGACCTCCATCTCCGCTTCGAGCGTCGAGAGCTCGTTGTGGCGGAGCTCGTCGTCGACCGCGGTGATGACGTAGGCGGCGAAGTAGATGATCTTCTCGAGATCCTTCGGCGCCAGATCGAGCAGGTAGCCCAGCCGGCTCGGCACACCCTTGAAGTACCAGATGTGCGTGACCGGTGCGGCCAGCTCGATGTGGCCCATGCGCTCACGGCGCACCTTGGCCTTGGTCACCTCGACGCCGCAGCGCTCGCAGATGATGCCCTTGAAGCGGACGCGCTTGTACTTACCGCAGTAGCACTCCCAGTCCCGGGTGGGGCCGAAGATCTTCTCGCAGAACAGGCCGTCCTTCTCGGGCTTGAGCGTGCGGTAGTTGATCGTCTCCGGCTTCTTGACCTCACCGTATGACCAGTTGTGGATGTCGTCGGCTGTCGCCAGACCGATCTTCAGTTCGTCGAAAAAGTTGACGTCGAGCACTTGTTACCTTTCCAGAGCTCTGTTGTCAGTGGGCGCGGGCGCCGGGAGTGAATCCGGCGCCCGGCCCGAGGTGGTGAGGGTCAGTTGGCGAGATCGTCGACGGTGGCCGACTCGTTGCGCGACAGGTTGATGCCGAGGTTGGCAGCGGCGCGCTCCAGGTCCTCGTCGTCGGTGTCGTGCATCTCGATGGCCGCACCGTCGGAGCTCAGCACCTCGACGTTCAGGCACAGCGACTGAAGCTCCTTCAGCAGCACCTTGAACGACTCGGGGATACCCGGCTCCGGGATGTTCTCGCCCTTGACGATCGCCTCGTAGACCTTCACGCGGCCCACCACGTCGTCCGACTTGATGGTCAGCAGCTCCTGCAGCGTGTACGCCGCGCCGTAGGCCTGCATGGCCCAACACTCCATCTCACCGAAACGCTGACCACCGAACTGCGCCTTACCACCGAGCGGCTGCTGGGTGATCATCGAGTACGGACCGGTCGAGCGAGCGTGGATCTTGTCGTCGACCAGGTGGTGCAGCTTGATGATGTACATGTAGCCGACCGACACCGGGTACGGGAACGGCTCGCCGGAACGACCGTCGAACAGCGTCGCCTTGCCGTCGCCGTTGACCATCACCTCGCCGTCGCGGTTCGGCAGCGTCGAGGACAGCAGTCCGGTCAGCTCCTCCTCGCGAGCGCCGTCGAACACCGGGGTGGCGGTGTTGGTGTCGGGCTCGGCCGAGTACATGTCCTCGGGCAGCCTCGACGCCCACTCCGGCACACCCTCGGCGACGTTGATGTTCCAGCCGGCCTTGGCGACCCACCCGAGGTGGGTCTCCAGGATCTGACCGATGTTCATACGACGCGGCACACCGTGGGTGTTCAGGATGATGTCGACCGGGGTTCCGTCGGGCAGGAACGGCATGTCCTCCTGCGGGAGGATCTTGCCGATGACGCCCTTGTTGCCGTGACGACCGGCGAGCTTGTCGCCGTCCTGGATCTTGCGCTTCTGGGCCACGTACACGCGGACCAGCTCGTTGACGCCGGGAGCCAGGTCGTCGTCGTCCTCGCGGCTGAACACGCGCACGCCGATGACCTTGCCGGTCTCGCCATGCGGCACCTTCAGCGAGGTGTCGCGGACCTCACGGGCCTTCTCACCGAAGATCGCGCGCAGCAGACGCTCTTCCGGGGTCAGCTCGGTCTCGCCCTTCGGGGTGACCTTGCCGACCAGGATGTCGCCGTCGCGGACCTCGGCACCGATACGCACGATGCCGCGCTCGTCGAGATCGGCGAGCACCTCGTCGGAGACGTTCGGGATGTCCCGGGTGATCTCCTCGGCACCGAGCTTGGTGTCGCGGGCGTCGATCTCGTGCTCCTCGATGTGGATCGAGGTGAGCACGTCCTCTTCGACGAGACGCTGGCTCAGGATGATCGCGTCCTCGTAGTTGTGACCCTCCCACGGCATGATCGCCACGAGCAGGTTCTTGCCGAGCGCCATCTCACCGTTCTCGGTGCAGGGGCCGTCGGCGAGGACCTGGCCGGACTCCACGCGCTGACCCTCGTCCACGATCGGACGCTGGTTGGCACACGTGCCGTGGTTGGAACGCGCGAACTTGCGCATCCGGTAGGTGTCGCGGGTGCCGTCGTCGGACATGACGGTGATGTAGTCGGCCGAGACCTCTTCCACCACACCGGTCTTGCCCGACACGATGACGTCACCGGCGTCGACGGCGGCACGCAGCTCCATGCCGGTGCCGACCAGCGGCGACTCGTTGCGCACCAGCGGCACGGCCTGACGCTGCATGTTCGCACCCATCAGGGCGCGGTTGGCGTCGTCGTGCTCGAGGAACGGGATCATCGCGGTCGCGACGGACACCATCTGACGCGGCGAGACGTCGAGGTACTCGACGTCGGTCGCGCCGACGAACTCGACCTCGGAGCCCTTCTTGCGCACCAGGACACGCTCGTCGGTGATGCGGCCGTTGCCGTCGAAGTTGGTGTTCGCCTGTCCGATGAGGAAGCGGTCCTCCTCGTCGGCGGTCATGTACTCGATCTCGTCGGTGACGACACCGTCGACGACCTTGCGGTACGGCGTCTCGATGAAGCCGAACGGGTTGACCCGCGCGTACACCGACAGCGAACCGATCAGACCGATGTTCGGACCCTCAGGGGTCTCGATCGGACACATGCGGCCGTAGTGCGACGGGTGCACGTCGCGCACCTCGAGGCCGGCGCGCTCACGGCTCAGACCGCCCGGGCCCAGCGCCGACAGACGACGCTTGTGGGTCAGACCCGACAGCGGGTTGTTCTGGTCCATGAACTGCGACAGCTGGCTGGTCCCGAAGAACTCCTTGATCGCCGCCACGACGGGACGGATGTTGATCAGGGTCTGCGGGGTGATCGCCTCGACGTCCTGGGTGGTCATGCGCTCACGCACGACACGCTCCATACGCGAGAGGCCCACGCGGATCTGGTTCTGGATCAGCTCGCCGACGGTACGCAGGCGACGGTTGCCGAAGTGGTCGATGTCGTCGACCTCGACGGGCACCTCGACTCCACCGGGGACGGTCATGTAGGTGGTCGTGTGCGGGTCGGCCTCGTGCAGACGCACCAGGTACTCGACGGTCGCGATGATGTCCTCGCGGGTCAGCGTCGACTCACCCACCATGGGGTTGCCGGTCAGGCCCAGCTTCTTGTTGACCTTGTAACGGCCCACGCGAGCGAGGTCGTAACGCTTGTCCTTGAAGAAGAGGTTCTCCAGGAGGTTCTCCGCGGACTCCTTGGTCGGCGGCTCACCCGGACGCAGCTTGCGGTAGACCTCGAGCAGCGCCTCGTCCTGGTTCCCGGTGTTGTCCTTCTCCAGGGTGGACATCATGATCTCGGAGAAACCGAAACGCTCGGTGATCTCCTCGGCGGTGAAGCCCAGCGCCTTGAGCAGCACGGTGACCGGCTGACGGCGCTTGCGGTCGATACGCACACCGACGGTGTCGCGCTTGTCGACGTCGAACTCCAGCCACGCACCGCGACCCGGGATCACCTTGACGGTGTGCAGGGTCTTCTCGGTGGTCTTGTCGATCGAGGCGTCGAAGTACACGCCCGGGCTACGGACCAGCTGGCTCACCACGACACGCTCGGTGCCGTTGATGATGAAGCTGCCCTTTTCGGTCATGATCGGGAAGTCGCCCATGAAGACGGTCTGCGACTTGATCTCGCCGGTGTTGTTGTTGATGAACTCCGCGGTGACGAACAACGGCGCCGCGTAGGTCATGTCCTTGTCCTTGCACTCCTCGACGGAGGCCTTGACCTCGTCGAAGTGCGGCTCGGAGAACGACAGGGACATGGAACCGGAGAAGTCCTCGATCGGGGACAGCTCGTGGAGGATGTCCTCGAGCCCGCCGGTCGGGTTCTCGTCACCGCGGGCGATCGCCTTGGCGCGCCACTCCGGCGAACCGACGAGCCATTCGAATGAATCGAGTTGGAGGTCGAGGAGGCCTGGGACCTCCAGCGGCTCGCTGATCTTTGCAAACGACGCGCGATGCGGCGCGCCGGGGATTGTTGAGGTGGACTGGCGGTTGACTGCCAAGATGCGTCCTTCCAACACGACGTTTTCACAACCTAGATGTGCAGTACGTGGCTTGATGGGCCGTTCGCTGGTGACACCCTGGGATCGGCGATCACCGCAGCACACACGTCTAAGGAGTGGCCGAAGAAGGATCGATAGATGGACAGGAGGCAGCCAGCGCAACGTCCAACTGTAGCAGAAAATAGACGCACTTTGTCAAGCCGTCTGGAAACGATTTCGCGCGGGTGGCTGCCTGCACGTCGATCGCTGGTCACAGCGTGGCCCGACATCGCCTCCACGTCAAGCGCTACGCGCGAAATTCGTGAAGTTGGGTTTTGCCACCGCTGCCGACCTGGTGATCTGCGTGCGCGAGAGGCCGATCAGAAGGGCTCGACAGCGCGAATCCGCCACTGGTCACCCTCACGCACCATCGCGAACTGTGCGCGCGGCGCACCGCTGTTGGTGGCCATGCTGTTCTGGGTCTCGCTCACGACGAGGTTCGCGATGACGGTCGCCGTCGCGCCGTCGTCGGCTCCGCTGAGGTCCCGCACGCCGATCGCGTCGACACGACACTCCGCACCCGTCTTGGTCTGCGTGATCAGCTCACGCTGCGCCTTCAGGGTCTCGTCGAACTCGGTACGCGCCTGACCGGTGAGGGCGTCCTGGGCACGCTTCTGCCACTCGTCGAGTTCGGTGTGGTCGTACCCGAACACCGCGCAGATCCGCTCCTGGGCCTGCGAGGTCAGCTGCGCCGTCGACTCCTGGTCCACGAACGCCTTGTTGGGGCCGATCTCGGCACCGGGATGAAACGCCAGGATCGCCGCGACGACGAACAGCCCGGCCGCGACCGCGGCGAGCACTCCGGTGCGGATGCCGAGGAAGTTGCGCGCACCGCTCCTCCCCCGCCGGTTCGACCGCCTGCCGGGACGCCGCCCCATCGGGCGGTCCTTCGTGCCCGTCGTCGGAGCACCCGACGCCGACGCGTCGCCCCGGCGCAGGGTCGAGACCCGCGCGACGGGCTTGGCCTTGGGCTTGGTGAGGTCGGGCTTGGTGGTGTCGGGATTGGTGGGGGTCTCGGGCTCGGCCGACTCTGCGTTGACCGTGGTTGCGTCGCGAGGCTCGTCGCCAGGCCCTTCGAGGCTCGTCGACTTCGACTCGCTGCGCTCGCTCAGCCCGGCGGCTTTCGCTCCTCGCACCTCAGGGGGCAACGAGGTCCGGCCGGCGACCTTCGGGGTCGGACGGCGCTTCGGGGTGGGCTTCTTCTTCGGGCGATCGGCGGCCATCAGTTGCCCCCCTCCGGAGCCGGGGCCGCGGGAGCGGGCGCACCGCCGGCGTCGGTGTAGGCGATGCCCTCGAGTCCGAGGATGTTCTCGGCCTTCCAGGCGTCGCCGTCCTTGGTCATGCTGACGTCGAAGCCGCGCGTCTCGTCGATGCCGGGCTGGCCGGGACGTTCGAGTGTCGTCACGACATAGACCAGCACCTTGGCCTTGTCCTCGTCGGCGTCGACCTCGCTCGGTGCGCTGCGCAGCAGTCGCGCGCTCAATTTGGCGGTGTTGGGACCGGCCGTCCCGAGCATGTCGAGGACGCTGCCGTCCTTGCCGCCGAGCACCTCGGTCTTGGCCTTGCCGGTCAGCGAGGCCTCGGCACGTTCCCGGAAGCCGTCCAGATCGGCCGGGTCGATCGTCGTGATGTTGAGGACGGCCTGCTCGGCCGCCTGCGTCGCGGCGTCACGGGTCTCCTGTGCGGGGTACTCGTCGAAGTAGACGTTGTAGGCGCGTACACCGAACACGGCCACGAGCACCACGCCGACCACGACCGCCACTGCGGCCAGTGCAACCGGCGCGTACTTCGCCGCCCGGCGCACGGCGGGGCGGATGCCGCTGGGCTTCTTCTCTGTCGGTTCTGGGGTGCCAGTCATCGGGAACACACTGTATATATCGCTCCTGAGCGCAAGCCAAGGCCACGAGCCGGACCATGCGGCCTGATCGCGACGGCGTCGCTCGTCGGGTGGTCGGGTCTACCGCGGCCGGACACCGAGCAGCGCTGCGAGCTGCCGGGCGAGCGGGTTGAGGTTGAGCTTGTCGGGATCTTTCTTGGGGGTGTTGTCCCACGGCTGCGGGTAGGCGGGGTTGGCGTATTGGGCGCGTTCGGCGCTGCGCACACCGGTCGGGTTACCGAACGGCACCGTGCACTTGGCCTCGGTGTTGAACGCGAAGTCGTCGTAGCGCGGATCGAAGTCCGGATTCTGTCGGCGTGCCTCCGCCAGCACCAGATCCGTGCTCTCGTAACCGCGGGTACAAGCCGCGGGATTGTTGGTCTCGAGGACGACGCCGAAGTGGATCTGGCCGTCGCCCGGAGCGGGTGCATGGCTACCCGCCGACAGCGCGGACAGCATGGCGAACGTCGTCGACGTCGTGTAGGTCGCCGGCTCGATCGTGCGGGCCACCTCGGCGAGATCCTTCACGACCTTGGAGAGGTCGTTGCCGTTCTTCTGGATCAGCTCTGAGATCTGCGTCGCCGACAACGTGCCCGTCGTCAGCAGTCGCCGAAGGTCGGGATCGGCCGAGGCCAGCGTCGCGGTGACCAGATTCAGGTTGCGCGACCACGTGAGGATCGCGTCGGACTGATCGGCCTGGGTGCCTAGCACGACGTTCGAGTTCTGGATGAGCGCGACGGTCTCACTCAGGTTGTCCACGCCGGCCCGCGACAGCTTGCCGAGCGAGTCGACGAGGCGGGTGAGGTTCTCACCCTGCCCGTTGAACGCGCGGCCGAGTTCGGTGATGACGGTGTTCAGGTCGTCGACCGGGATCGAATCGGTGAAGTCGATCGCCGAGGCGACCACATCTTCGAGCGGCTCGGGAAGCGAGTACTTGGTGATCGTGTCGCCGCCCTTCAGGTACGGCCCTTCCGACGACGTCGGTTGCAGGTCGACGAACTGCTCGCCGATCGCCGACCGGTTCGCGACGACCGCGGTCGCCGACGCCGGGATCTCCGGCCCACCCGAGTCGATGTCGAGCGCGACGTCGACTCCCTCGGACGTGAGCGTCAGCTTGCCGACGCGACCCACGGGCACACCCTGGTAGGTGACCTCGGCGTTGGTGAAGATGCCGCCCGAATCGGGCAGCTTGGCGGTGACCGTGTACATCCCGACGCCGGCGAGCTTGTCCAGGCGGGCGTACTTCGCGCCCACGTACACCAGCGCCACCAGACCGACGATCACGAACACGATCAGCTGTATCTTGACTAGCTTGCCGATCATCGTCCTGCTCCTGACGGGTTCTGGGTGGGCGCCGCCGGTGCGAGTCCCATCGCGGCCAGCGGGCCGTCGAGGATGCCCTGACCCGGGGTCGCGGGAGTCGGCATCGGGCCGGCGCCCTCTGCCGGCCGGGAGAAGGACGCGGGATAGCGCCCACCCGACGGCGGGGTGTTCGGTCCCGGACGCCAGTTCGGACCCGGCGGAAGCAAGGTGATGGTCGGCCACCCGTAGCGCGGTCCGTTGCCGCGGTAGTACGGGTTGCGCGGGTCGACCGGCACGCTCACGCGAGCAGGCGGCGAGTACTTCGGGGTCCCCTGGCCGACGCCGAGCGCCTCGAGCTGATTGAGCACGCGGAGGTCGAGCGTCATGAACAGGTTGGTCGAGTCACCGCGGACACCCGGCAACAGCCAGTCCGGGAACGGGTGGGTGAGCATCAGCGGCGCCGCGGTGATGAGATCGGGAGCCGCGGCGGCGAGCTGGGTGAGCACCGGCCGCAACGCCTTCAGATCGTTGATCAGCGCCGTGCGCGACTTGCCCAGCACATCGGTACCGACCTGACCGAGCTGATCGAGCTTGGTCAGCAGCTCGACGAACTGCGGTCGCTGCTCCTCCAGCACCTCGACGCCCGCGGGCAGCTGCTTGAGGATGCGGTCGATCTGCGCGGTCTGCGCGGCCGTGCGCGTCGACAACTCGGCCAGACCGTCGATGGCGGTGATGATGTCGTCACGCTGCCGGTTCAGCCCGGCGATGAGGTCCTCGGTCTCGCCGATCAGGTTGCGGACCTTGTCGGTCCGGCCGTCGAGCGCCTTGTTCAGCTCGGTGACGATCGGCTGCAGCTGATTGAGACCACCGCCGTTGAGCAGCAGGGCCAGTGCGCCGAGAACCTGCTCGATGTCGGTGGCGGTGCGTGTCCGCGACACCGGGATCGGCTGGTCGGGGTTCTGGCGCGGCGCGTCGGCACTGCCGTCCGGTTCGGTCAACGCCACGAACTTCTCGCCGAGCAGCGAGGTCTGCTGCACGCTCGCCTCGGCCTCGTCGGAGAGATCGACGTTGTTCTGCACCTCGACGGTGACCTGGGCGAACCACTGGTCGTTCGGCACCTCGACCTTGGTCACGCGCCCGACCGGGATGCCGTCGCGCTTGACCGTCGACTGGGGCACGAGGTCGAGCACGTCGTCGAACTGGATCTTGTACGTGCGCGCGTTGTCCCCGGTGTTCACGCCACCGGGCAGCGGGATCGACTGGATGCCGTTGGACATGCAGCCGGTCACCAGCAGGGTCAGCGACAGTGCTGCGCCGGCCATCGCCGTACGCATCGACGAGCGGTTCATCAGTTGCCTCCCCGGGGTCGCGGGGTGGACGACGGGGCCGGCGACCTCGAGGACGACGGGTTGCCGATCTCGGGGTCGGGGTTGCCCGGGACGGTGCCCGGCACCGGCGCGCGCTGCAGCTTGTTGTTGCTCATGATGCCGAACGGCAGCACGGGCAGCAGCGGCTCGAGCACACCCTTCTGGATCTGGTCACCGATCTCCTCGCACTGGCTGATCAGCGGACGCAACGTGTCGCTGAACTGATCGGCCGCGGGGTTGCCCGGCAACAGCTGCCCGAGGTCGAGCAGGCGACACTGCGCTCCGATCAGGTCCTGCAGGTCCGGGATCGTCAGCCGCATCGACAGCGTGCCCGACTCGGCGTCGTAGGCGTTGATCAGGTTGTTCACCGTGATCGGCAGCACGGTCAGGACCTCTTTGAGGTTGTTCTTCTGGTCGAGCAGCGCCTGGGTCGTCGGCTGCAGGTCCTTCACCGTCTCGCCGATCTGCTCGCGGTTGTCGGCGAGGAAGGTCGCCACGTCGCCGAGAGCGATCGACAGTTTGTTCAGCGCGGCGGCGAGCTGCTCGCGCTCACCGGCGAGGAACTGGTTGAACGAGGCCATCTGGGTGTTGAACTGCCGTACCTGCGCATCGTTCTCGCGCAGTGCGCCGACGAAGGTGTTCAGGTTCTTCACGGTGTCGAAGAGGTTGCCGCGCGAATCGCTCAGCGTCGTCGAGGCCTTCGACAGTCCCTCGATGGCCGCACCGAGCTTCTCGCCGTTGCCCTCGAGGTTCTCCGCGCCGGTCGTGACGAGTTCACTCACCGCACCCTGGCGGCCGGTGCCGTCGGTCTTGTTGGCGCCATCGGGTCCGAGGGCGTCGGACAGTTCCTTGACGCTGGCGTAGATCTGGTCGACCTCCACCGGGACCATCGTCTGGTCGACGGAGAGGGTGAGGTCGCGCGGCGCCTTCTCCCCACCCGTGTAGGCGGGGGTGAGCTGCACGTAGCGATCCGCGACGACCGACGGGATGATCTGCACCGCACGGACATCCGCGGGCAGCTCGACCCCGCGGTCGACGGTCATGGTCACCTTCACCGTCTCGCCCTCCGGCGTGACCGAGTCGACCTTGCCGACGGCCACACCGAGCACCCGGACGTCGGAGCCCTCGTAGATGCCGACCGACCGCTTGAAGGTCGCGGTGATCTTCGTGGTGCCGGTCGAGGAGAACACCCACCAGAGCGCTCCCGCGAGGATGAGCGCGATGATCAGCCCGATCACGATCACCACGATGTGCCGCGGCGTGAACCAGCGGCCGGGACCCGAATTCTGGGTCAGATCCGGTGTGGTCATCAGCCGACTCCCGTCCCGCCCTGGTTCTCCAAGGCCTGCTTGTTCGGCGGACGCGTCGTGTTCTGCTGTGGCAGCGCCGGCGGCAGCAGGTTCACCACCGAGGACTCGAACCAGCGACCGTTGCCGAGCACGTTCGCGTACAGGCGATAGAACGGCGCCATGTACTTGATCGAGTCGCGGATGTTCTGGTTCTGACGCTGCAGCAACTCGTTGACGCCCTTCAGCGCGTCGAGTGCCGGTCCGATCTGCTCCTCGTTGTCGCGCACGATGCCGGTGAGCGAGTCGCTGAGGCTCGTGGTGCTGGCCAGCAGCGCCGAGATGTTGCGCTGACGGTTGTTCAGCTCGTCGAGCAGCTGACCCGCGCCGCCGATGAGGCGCACGAACTCCTCGTTGCGATCGGCCAGGATCTTCGAGGTGTCCTTCGTCGCGGCCAGCAGACGCTGAACCTCCTGGTCGCGGCTGGAGATCGTCTGCGACAGGCGGGCGATGCCGTCCAGCGCCGGACCGGTCGTACCCGCGGTCCCCGAGAAGGTGTCCGAGAGCACGCGCATCGACTCGGCCAGCTGGTCGTTGTCGAGCTCGCCGATCTGCTCGGCCGCGCCCGAGAACGCCTCGATGACGTCGTACGGGGCCACCGTGTCGGTCAGCGGGACGTCGGGATCGGCGGGCTCGCTGCCACGCGGGTTCAGCGACAGGAACTTCTGACCGAGGATTGTCTTGATCTGGATGGTCGCCTGCGTCTGGTCGCCGATCCAGGTGTCCTCCACCCGGAAGGTCACGTTGACGCGATCCCCGTCGAGGGTCACGTCGTCGACCTCGCCCACCTTCACGCCCGCGACGCGCACCTCGTTGCCCGGCTTCAGACCGGCGGCCTCGGTGAACTTCGCGGTGTAGCGCGCACCCGCGCCGAGCAGCGGCAGTTCGGCGAGATAGAACGAGCTCAGTCCGAGCATCAGCAGGATCAGGATGCCGATGGCACCGATGCTGACCGGGCTGCGCCGGCCGCCGAAACGCCGGTGCGGATGCTGCACCGGGGCGTCGGCCTGATCGCGGTCGGTCTCGTCGCGGTCGTCGCGCACGTTCGGATCGTTGTTGTCTGCCATCGTGGTCACCCCCCTGGCCGGTCGTCTGCCCAGCAGCGCGTCGCCGCACTGGTGTAGAGCACATGGTTGATGTCGGGCAGCGGGATCAGCGGCTGCGTCAGCACCGGCGACTTGCCGTTGCCCGCCACCACGTCGATGCCGCAGAGGTAGAACTGGAACCAGGAACCGAATGTCGCTGCGCGACCGATCTTCTGGAGTTTGATCGGCAGGTTGGTCAGTGTCTCCTCGATGTCCTCGTCACGCTTGTTGATCTGGTCGGCCAGCGATTTCAGTCCGGCGATGTCGCCCTGGATGGACGGGCGCGTCGCACCGAGGATGTTCGCCGTGACCGAGGTCAGGTTGGAGACCGAGGTGATCGCCGAACCCACCGAACCGCGTTGTGCCGCAAGGCCGGTCACGAGCTTCTCGGTGTTGTCGAGGAGGCTGGTGAACTGCTCGTCGTTGCGGTTGACGGTGTCGAGGACCTTGGTGAGGTTGGTGATCAGCTCACCGATGACCTTGTCCTTGTCGGCGATCGCGTTCGTCAGATCGGCCGTGTCGCTGACCAGACGGGTGATCGAACCACCCTGCCCGTCGAAGATCGCGATGATCTGCTCGGTCAGTTTGTTCACGTCGGAGGCCGACAGCTGCTGGAACAGCGGCCGGAAGCCGTTGAACAGTTCGGTCAGGTTCACCGGCGGGTGGGTGTCCGTGACGCCCGGCGTCAGGCCGAACGTGTGACCCTGCGCGACCGTCTGCGACGGGTCGCCCGCCCCGCGCTCGAGGGCGAGGTACCGCAGACCGGTCAGGTTGCGGTAGCGGATGAAGAGCTGGGTGCCGTCCGGCAGACGGTCGCGGTCGACGTTGAACGAGACCTTCGCCTTGTTGCGGTCATAGACCTCGACGCTCTCCACCTGCCCGACGCGCACGCCCGCGATCCGGACGTCATCGCCGGGATTGAGCAACGTGGCGTCGGTGAACACGGCGTTGAACTTCGCATCACCGTCACCACCGGCATTGGCGATGGTCACCGCGAGCAGACTCGTGGTCACCACGGTGACCACGCCGAAGACGATCAGCTTGATCAGCGGTCCGACGATCGACTTCATTTGATGTCGACCTTCGCACCCTGCAGCGCACCGCCGCCGATCATGGTCACCCAGGTCGGCACCTCTTCCGGCGACTTACCCGACGTGGCGCCGTAGATGACCTGCAACTGCTTGCGATACTCCGGGTCATCGAACGGGTTGGACTCCACCGCCACGGGCTTCGCACCGGCCGGGGCCGACGAGACGGTCCCCGCCGGGACGCCGCTGAACTGGGGCTGCGGGAGCTGCCGGACGTTGCGCGGGCCGGGGTTGCGGGACGGCGGCTGGTAGCTGCCGTCCGCCAGGCCGCCGCCCGGGTACTGCGGGAACGGGCGGTCGCCACCCATCTTCGGGTCGTAACAGACGGCAGGCGGATCGAGGTCCATGAAGCGGGGTTCGTCCTGGTTCGGTAGGTAACGGCCACGGGGATTGACGAACTGCAGGTTCACTCGCACACCCGGGTTGTCGGTCCCCTCGCCGACGATCTTGCGCGACTCCGGGATCAGACCCGCGAAGTTGCGGAACGTACACACGAAGGTCGGCGACTGCTTGGCCAGTCCGACGAGCAGTTCCTCGGAGTCGACGGCGAGGTCGATCAGGTCGGTGCGATTGGCGCGCAGCCAGCCGGTCAGGTCGTCGGATGCGACGCCGAGGGTGGCGATGAGCGTCCGGAGGTCGTCCTGACGCTCGACGATGGTGTTCGTCGTCGTGCGCAGCGAGTCGAGTGCGTCGACCACATCGGGCAGCGCCTGCGAATACGTCTGGGAGAAGCTGGCGAGTCCCTCGAGGGTGCCCTCGAGCTCGGGCAGGTTCTCGTTGATCTCGCCGAAGATCTGGTCGAGTTCCTCCAGCGTCGTGCCCAGCTGCTCACCGCGGCCGGACAGCGCCGACGACAGCGAGGTCAGCGTTGCGTTCAGGTCCTGGGGCGGGATCGCCTCGAGGACCGGCAGCAGCTTGTCGAACAACTGCTGGATCTCCAGGGCGTTGCCGCTGCGATCGGTCTCGATCGTCGCGCCGTTGCTCAGCGTCGGGCCCGAATTGTCCTCGGGCACCTGCAGGGCGACGTACCGCTCACCGAACAGCGTCTTCGGCAGGATGCGCGCGGTGGTCTTGTCCGAGAGCGTCGAGGCCTGATCGGGGTTGAGCCCCAACACCACTTCGACGCGACCGTCGGGTCCGGGCTTGACCTCGCGCACCTCGCCGACGGTCATTCCGCGGGCCTTGACGTCGGCGTTGGCCGGCAACGCGTTGCCGGTCGAGTCGGTCACCAGCGTGACATCGGTGAACTCGGTGAACGACTTGTTGAACTTGGTGATCGTGAGGGTCAGGAACAACGCGACCACGAGGAAGAACACCAGGCCGAGCAACCGTTTACGCAGCAGCGTCACGCTAACCCCCCACTCGCACGGTCGTCGTGGTACCCCAGATCGCCAGACCGAGGAAGAAGTCCAGGACCGCGATGAGCACCAGTGCCGCTCGGACCGCGTGACCGACGGCCACGCCCACACCTGCGGGACCGCCCGAGGCGTAGTAGCCGTAGTAGCAGTGCACCAGGATGATCACGAACGCGAAGACCAGCACCTTGCCGAACGACCACAAGACGTCGGCCGGTGGCAGGAACAAATTGAAGTAGTGGTCGTAGGACCCGCCGGACTGACCGTTGAAGACCGTCGTCACCACGCGTGAGGCCAGATACGCCGACAACAGGCCGAGCACGTAGAGCGGGATGACCGCGATGAAACCGGCGATGACACGGGTCGACACGAGGAACGGGATCGACGGCACGGCCATCGTCTCCAGCGCGTCGATCTCCTCCGAGATGCGCATGGCGCCGAGCTGGGCGGTGAAGCCACAGCCCACGGTCGCCGACAAGGCGAGGCCGGCCACCAGCGGCGCCACCTCACGGGTGTTGACGTAGGCGGAGAGGAAGCCGGTGAGGGCCTGCGAACCGATCTGATCGAGTGCGGCGTAACCCTGCAGGCCGACGACCACGCCGGTGAATCCCGACATCAGCACCATCACGCCGATGGTGCCGCCGATGACCGCGAGTCCGCCCGAGCCGAACGCGACTTCGGCGAGAAGGCGCATGACCTCACGCGTGTAGTGCACCAGCGTCTTCGGGATCCAGGCGAGCGTGCGGCCGTAGAACGACATCTGCTCGCCGGCACCGTCGAGCACCTTCAGCGGCTTGCCCAGCTGCTTGCGGGCCTCGTACATGTAGTACTCGGGCCGGCTCTTGGCGATGGTCACACCGCCCCCACCTTCGGTCACGTCTAGCTCCCCTTCGGTGGGACGACCTGCAGGTAGACCGCAGTGATGATCAGGTTCGCCAGGAACAGCAGCAGGAACGTGATGACGACGCTCTGGTTGACCGCGTCACCCACGCCCTTCGGGCCGCCCTTGGGGTTGAGGCCCTTGTACGACGCCACGACTCCGGCGAGGACGCCGAAGATCGCGGCCTTCAGCGTCGAGACCCAGAGGTCGGGGAGTTGCGCCAGCGCGCCGAACGACGCGAGGTAGGCGCCGGGCGTGCCGCCCTGGACGACCACGTTGAAGAAGTAACCACCACCGATGCCGATCACGGCGACCAGACCGTTGAGCAGCATCGCCACCAGCACCATGGCCAGCACACGTGGAACGACCAGGCGCTGGATCGGATTGATGCCGAGCACCTCCATCGCGTCGATCTCCTCGCGGATGGTGCGTGACCCGAGGTCGGCGGCGACGGCCGAACCGGCCGCGCCGGCGATCAGCAACGACGTCACCAGCGGCGAACCCTGCTGGATGACGACGAGCACGCTGGCCGCACCGGTGTAGGACTCCGCACCGAGCTGCTTGATGAGCGAACCCGTCTGCAGCGAGACGATTGCGCCGAACGGGATCGCGATCAGCGCGGTCGGCAGGATCGTCACACTGGCGATGAACCAGGCCTGCTGGATGAACTCCCGCCACTGAAACGGGCGCACAAAGGTCTGGCGTGCAACATCGACGAAGAGCTGAACGATATTGCCGGTCTGTGACAGGGCACCTGTCCCGGCTTGCGCGATTCGGTCGACGCCACGCGTGGTGGCACTGCTCATCCTTAGGGAGTCCGCCCTTCGTTCCCATCAGCACGATGGCTGGGCTTGGTCAGTGCATCACCGGGTGTGTGCCACTGCTCGGTCGGGGCATCGCTGCCGCCGTAGTCGATGACGTCGGTGTTGGCCTGATCGGACCGCGCGTGCCCGGCGGTGACGCCGGCGGGGGCGGGGGTCCACTCGTTGTCGCCGCCCCGGCTCTCGCCGCCCCGGCTGTCGCCGGGTTCCCGACCGTTCGCCATGTTGTCGGCGTGGGCGCGGCTCTCCTCGCGGATCTGGTCTTCTTGTTCCTGGCTGCGCCGGATCGCTTCCTGCGCGTTCTCGGGCAGGTCGGGCAGCATCGCGTGTACGCGTTCGCGGTGACGGGCGATCGCCTTGCGTTCGGGCATACCGGGATTGGGCTGCACCTGCGGGATGATCTCGGTGAAGTCCTCCTTGGTACCACCACCGGAGATACCCGCGGCCTGCATCGCCTCTTCCTGCTTCTGGACCGCCTCGTCCTTCTCCTCGGACATACCGATCGGACCGAACCGATCACCCGAGAGGAACTGCTTGACCACCGGCTGCTCCGAGGTCAACAACTGCTCACGCGGACCGAACATCACCAACTCCTTACGGAACAACATGCCGATGTTGTCCGGAATCGTCCGCGCGATGTTGATGTTGTGCGTCACGATCAAAATCGTCGCATCGATCTGCGCATTGATGTCGATCAACAACTGGCTGATATAGGCCGTACGCACCGGATCCAGACCCGAGTCCGGCTCATCACACAAAATGATCTGCGGATCCAGCACCAACGCCCGCGCCAAACCCGCACGCTTACGCATACCGCCGGAGATCTCACCCGGAAGCTTGTCCTCGGCACCGGTCAGACCGACCAGGTCGATCTTCTCCATCACGATGTCGCGGACCTCGTTCTCCTTCTTCTTCGTGTGCTCACGAAGCGGGAACGCGATGTTGTCGAACAAACTCATCGACCCGAACAGCGCACCATCCTGGAACAACACACCGAACAGCTTGCGGATCTCATACAGTTCCTTGGCCGAACACTGCGTGATGTCGGTCCCATCGATGATCACCGACCCCTGCTCGGGATGCAGCAAACCGATCAACGTCTTCAAAAACACCGACTTACCGGTACCCGAAGGACCCAGCAGCGCCGAGACCTCCCCCTCCGGCAGGGTCAGCGACACATCACGCCAAATGTTCTGCGAACCGAACGACTTCGTGAGCCCCTCGACACTGACCTCAACACCCACAACTTCCTCCAGACGATCGCTGCCCCCGAGGCGGCCACGGTGTGACCGCGCACCAACCGGCGGCATGTGTGGTTGGGGTCACTCTAACCGACCCGACCCTGCCCACGACGCCACCGCGTGGTTCTCAGCATTGGCTGTGAGGAAAGCTACCGCCCGGTAACTCTCTCGCGACGATGACAATATCCGATGGTTCGCGGTGAGGGAAGTGGGGTCACGCCCCCCGATGTGACGGCCACCGCAGACCTGGGCTCGACCTGCGGGACATCGAATCGACGACCTCACCCCGCCCCTCGGTTCGAGGGGCGGGGGTGGTCGAAGTGATGTCTGCTTCTGATTCGGATGAACCGATTCGGCCGTTACGACGTCTAAGTCTCATGACCGTCTTCCCGGCCGATCGATATGGACTCATCAGGCGCGAAGCGACACTTCGCGTCGGCATCACCGACGACAAGGTCGCCGCGGCAGTCCGTCGGGGCGACCTGATCCGCGTTGCACCAGGTATCTGCGTGCTAGCGGATTCCTCGATAACGAAAGACGCGGACGCGCTTTACCGGCTGCGGTGCATTGCGGTGGCTGATTCGATCCGTGACCGCAGTACTGCGACGCTGAGCCACGACTCCGCCGCCGCACTCCACGGCATGCCGCTCCTCCACCCGGACCGCGACGTCGTCCATCTCACCAAGCGGACAAAAGGAGGTGGCTTCGTCCGCGGACATCGCCACGTGCACGTCGGCCCGCTACCCCACGACGACGTCACCGTCATCGACGGCATCGGCGTGACCACGCTCCCTCGTACCGCCGTTGACGTCGCCGTTGCCGGCAATTTCGAACGAGCTCTTGTGGTCTTCGACCGTGCGCTGACGCTGAAGGCAGATCGAGAGGTCATGTCGGAGATGCTCGCCGCCCGCGCGCGGTGGCCCGGCATCGCGGCGGCCCGACGCGCACTCGAGTACGCCGATCCCCTGTCGGAGAGCGTCGGCGAATCCTGGAGCAGGGCACAGATCATTGCGGCGGGGTTGCCGTTGCCGCGCCTCCAACACACCTTCCGGACATCCGAGGGCGAAGTGCGCGCCGATTTCGATTGGGACGGAAACGTCATCGGAGAATTCGACGGGATGCAGAAATACGGTCTCAGACCCGGTGAGACCCCGCGCGAGGCGCTGATCCGGGAGAAGAAGCGTGAGGACTCGCTGCGGGCGAAGGGGTTCATGGTGGTCCGCTGGACGTGGGGCACGCTCGAGCGCGGCGAACTCGTCGACCTGCTGAGGCCTTGGCTCGAGAAGCCTGACGGCTCCGCGGCCTAGCCGGACTTCCAGACTTCGTTTCGTCGAAGCGACCTCGATCGAAGTCGCCTCGACGAAATGAGTTCTGGAAGTCGCCCACCCCTCCCCGAAACAGCAACGAGCCCAGGACAGCGATGCTGTCCCGGGCTCGTGAACGCTGGCGCGTGAGAAGCGGTCTTACTTGACCGAAACCTTGGCGCCGGCCTCTTCGAGCTTGGCCTTGGCAGCCTCGGCGGCGTCCTTGTCGACCTTCTCCAGCAGAGCCTTCGGAGCGCTCTCGACGAGGTCCTTGGCTTCCTTCAGGCCCAGACCCGAGACGACCTCGCGGACGACCTTGATGACCTGGATCTTCTTGTCGCCGGCACCCTCGAGGATGACGTCGAACTCGTCCTGCTCGGCAGCAGCCTCGGCGCCACCGGCAGCCGGCGCACCGGCAGCGGCAACGGCGACCGGAGCGGCCGCGGTGACCTCGAAGACCTCTTCGAACTTCTTCACGAAATCGCTGAGCTCCAGCAGGGTCAGTTCCTTGAACTGATCGATGAGCTCGTCAGCGGTGAGCTTCGCCATGATTGGCGTCCTTCCTGTCGGTCCCCGTACGGGGGTTGGTGTTCATCCCCGTACGGTTCGGGGATTGTGGTGGTGGTGCGGCGGACGACCTATTCGGTCTCGCCGGCTTCGTTC
Organism: Gordonia sp. KTR9; assembly: GCF_000143885.2. NCBI lineage: Bacteria > Bacillati > Actinomycetota > Actinomycetes > Mycobacteriales > Gordoniaceae > Gordonia > Gordonia sp. KTR9. The sequence continues at coordinate 1,126,401 of NC_018581.1, read as the reverse complement.
TTCTTCTCCTGCAGGGCCGCGGCCAGGCGCGCCACCTGCGAAGCCGGCTGGTTGAACAGACCGGCGGCCTTAGCCAAGTTGCCCTTCATGGCACCGGCGAGCTTGGCCAGCAAGACCTCACGGGTCTCAAGGTCGGCGATCTGCTCGATCTCGGCAATGGACAGCGCGCGGCCGTCCATGTACCCGCCCTTGATGACCAGAGCCTTGTTGTCCTTGGCGAACGTCTTGATCGCCTTCGCGGCCACAACCGGCTCACCTTCGATGAAGGCGATCGCGGTCGGACCGGTGAACAGCTCGTCGAGCCCTTCCACGCCCGCCTCAGCAGCGGCACGCTTCACCAGGGTGTTCTTGGCGACGGAGTAGGTTGCACCCTCACCGAGGGAACGCCGCAGCTGGGAGATCTGGGTGACGGACAGACCACGGTATTCCGTGACAACCGTCGCAGTGGAGCCCTTGAACTGCTCTGCGATCTCCGCAACAGCGGCGACCTTTTCGGACTTGGCCATACTTCGCCTCCTCTCCTCGTCACTATGAGTTGGTCGAGTTCAACCAAGAGCGACGGGCGCAGGGAGGCGATCGAGGGCGGAGATGACAAACGCCCCGGCACACAGGCACGGGGCGTGAACGCACACACTGAACGTGTGGAGCGACATTCCTCGTTCATCCTGCGTGGGCCGGCGACCTCGTCGCGCCTTCGTCCGGGAAATCCCGACGACCAACGGTCTCTGGTTGAACCGATACGACACACGGGTGTGCATCACATCGAGGGCTAGGCTACGCGGACGTGGACGAACAATCCAAATCGCCCGATCCGCACGCCCCCGATGACCGCGCGCGGGCCGCCGCGGACGCCGTCTACGACCGCCACCTGCAGCGGGCCTTCTGGCTTCCGGGAACACGCGCGGCCGCGGTCGCCTGGCCGATCGGACGCATGCAGGCGCAGTTCGGATCGTGGCACTACTGGTGGCACGCCCACCTCGTCGACCTTCTCGTCGACGCAGCCATCCACCGGGTGGCCGGCTCATCCCACGGCGACCGGTCATACGACCCCGACATCGCCGACGACGTCGACCGGTTGCTGCGCGGCATCCGGATCCGCAACGGCGGCCGCTGGACCAACAACTACTACGACGACATGGCGTGGCTCGGACTCGCGATCGAACGCGCCGACCGCCATCTGCACCTCGACCACGAAGGCGGACTCCGCGTGCTCGCCGGCCAGATGCTCGACGCGTGGGTGCCCGACGACGGGGGCGGGATCCCGTGGCGCAAAGCCGATCAGTTCTTCAACGCGCCCGCCAACGGCCCGGCCGCGATCCTGCTGGCACGCACGGGTCATGTCGAGCGCGCGGTGGCGATGTGCGACTGGATGGACGCCAACCTCGTCGATCCCGACACCCACCTGATCATCGACGGCCTCAAGAGGCTCCCCGACGGTTCGCTGAAGCCCGAGACCGGCACCTTTACGTACTGCCAGGGCGTCGTGCTGGGCGCCGAACTGGAGGCCCTGCGCGCGACCGGGGATCGCACGCACCTCGACCGCCTGGCCCGGCTCCTCGACGCCGTCGAACGCCACTCCTGCACCAACGGGGTGATCGACGGAGGGGGCGGCGGCGACGGGGGCCTCTTCCACGGCGTGCTGGCCCGTTACCTGGCGCTCGTCGCCACCGACCTTCCCGACGTCGGCGGTTCGGATGATCTGCGTGCTCGTGCAGCACGGATCGTGACCCGAAGCGCGGACGCCGCGTGGGCCAACCGCACCGAGGTCGCCGGACACCCGGTCTTCTCCAGCGACTGGCGCCGACGTGCCGTGATCCCCACCGATGGTGGGGCAAAAGCCCAGTTCGTGGCGGGTGCGGTCAATCCGTCGGAGGTCCCGGAGCGAGACCTCTCCGTGCAGCTGTCGGCCTGGATGGTGCTCGAAGCCGCGGCGGCGATCGACCTCGGTTTACCTGAATGTGACCAGGAACACACACGCCGATGACCAAAAAGACGCCGCCCGGTTAGCCATCCGATACCGGGCCTGAGTTATTCTTCAACGAATGCGTGAAGTGACCTGGAACACACTGTAATCCGCAGCCAGCGGACGAACCGGGGAACCCACGACCGACACGACGGGGTGTCGGTGTCCACCCGGCCGTCTCGATCCGTGCAACAACCCGCGGGTGCGCCACCTCCCCCAGGCAGGGTGATGCACCATGACGTATCAGCTGGATCCCACACAGTCGCGCGCACGGGTCGTTCCGTCGACACGCACGCGCACCAGCGGTGCGCCGCATTTCGGCACCCTCCCCCTGGGCGATCCCACCGGCGGCGCCGACGGCATCCGCTGGCGTGAACAGGTCGACGGCAAGCAGCTCTACCCACGCGTGGTCATCGACCGCAACGTCTCCATCACCATGAGCGACGGCGTGGTCCTGCGCGCCACCGTGATCCGCCCCGCCAACAGGTTCGGGCAGACGATCCTCACGCCCTACCCCGCGGTCGTCAACATCAACCCGTACAACCGTGCCGCCATCGACTTCATCGACCAGACCCTGCACGCCCCGGTCCTCGGCAAGGCGCTGCACACCGCGTCCCGGTCGATCGACGCCACCGGCACCGCGCTCGAGGGACTCACCACGCTGACGAAGACGCTGTCCGGTGGCGTCTTCGACGTCTTCGGCATCAATCGGAACCTGGTGCGCAGCGGGTACGTACAGGTGGTCGTCGATGTCCGCGGAACCGGTGCGAGCCTGGGCAAGTGGCAGATCCTCGGCCCTCGCGAGCAGCAGGACTCGGTGGAGGTCATCGACTGGGTGACCGGGCAGGAATGGTGTGACGGAAGCGTCGGGATGGCCGGTTGGTCGTACTCTGCCATCAACTCGCTGCAGGCCGCGGACAAGCGGCCCGCCGCGCTCCAGGCCGTCTTCGCGGTCGAGGGGTGCGACGACCTGGTGCGCGACATCTACATCACCGGCGGCATGCCGTCGGCGTTCATCCCGGTGTGGTTGTCGGCGGTCAATATGCTCAAGTGGGTTCCCAACCCCGCCAATGTGATCCGCGACCTCGTGCGCGGCGACGCGGTGCGCTGGGCGATCGACCGGGTGAAGTCCCCCGCCACCGAGATCCCCTCGTTGCTGTGGGGGTTCCTCACCGCACGCGATCCACGTATCTTCGACGACCCGTACTTCGACGACCGCGATCCGGTCGTCGACCGCATCGAGGCGCCCACCTTCACCGTCGGAGCGTGGCATGATCTGTTCGGCCGCAGTGCAACCGGCGTCTACGAGCGGTTGCAGATGGAGCCCGGACGCAAGCAGATGATCGTCGGCGACGGTTATCACCTCGACGTCGGGTCGGGGTACGGCGGTCAGTTCGCTCCCCCGCGTCTGGACGTCCTCGAACGCGCGTGGTTCGACCGCTGGCTCAAGGGGCACCGCAACGGGATCGAGTACTACGGACCGGTCACGATGCTGCAGCAGGGCGGCGCCTGGACCGCGGGCCAGAGCTTTCCCCGCCCGGGGGTGGCTCCGACGCGGCTCTACCTCACCGCCGAGTCATCGTCGACCGCCGACCATTCGGTCCACGACGGGTCGCTGAGCACCACTCCCGCTCAGGGGGTTTCGTCGCTGCACGTACGTCCGGACAGCCGCGGGCTCCGTTCCCGCGACATGACCCAGGTGACCGCGGGCGCGACCCTGGTCCTCGGCGCCGACTACGCCAAGGACGCGCGTTACCAGGAACGCGGCGCACTGTCGTTCACCACCGAGCCGGTACTCGAGGCCACCCCGATCAGCGGCGCGATGAACCTGCGCCTCAACGTCGCAACCACGGCACACGAGGCGATCTGGGCGGTGACCGTGAACGACGTCGCGCCCGACGGCACGTCGGTCGTGTTGACCAACGGCGCGCTGTCGGCCTCGAATCGCGCTCTGGACCAGTCGAAGTCGACGTACGCCGACGACGGCAGCCTGCTCTCCGCGCACCACTACCTGTCCCACAAGCGCAAGCTGCCGGTGCCCGCCGACGAACCGATCCGCCTCGACGTCGACCTCGTCCCCACCGATGCGGTCCTGCAGCCGGGTCATCGGCTCCGTGTCGACGTCTACGCCGCGAGCCTGCCGCGCTACCTGACCCTCGTGCCCGACCTCATCAAGGCACGCGGCCGACGCCATCAACGTCTCGTGCTCGACCCCGACCACCCGAGCCACCTGACCCTGCTGGCCGGCGACGGGCTGCGCTGAGGTCGTTCTCCGGACAGGCCGAGGAGCGGCCCAGCTGGCATAGTGGCTGCCATGCACACGGATCGCGCCGATCGGGGACCGACGTGAGACTCGGCATGCTGTATTCCCTCTCGGGCAACCAAGCGGAGATGGAGCAGTCGATCCTGGACGGGGCGATGCTCGCGGTCCACCAGATCAACTCCCGCGGCGGCGTTCTGGGTTCGGACATCCAGGTCGCGATCTACGACGACCACTCCGAGGTGTCGTCGACCGCCCGCGGGGTAAATCATCTGTGCACCACCGAGAACGTCGACGCCATCGTCGGTGGGTACACCTCCGCGGCCCGCCTGGCGCTGACCCCGGCCATCCACGCGAACGCCTCGTTGTTGATGTATCCCACCTACTTCGAAGGTGAGGAGACCGACTCGCGGATCTTCTACTGCGGCGCGGCGCCCAACCAGTACATCGCCGACTATCTGGCGTGGATCGCCGGCACACTCGGCCGGCGCGTGTACGTCGTCGGCTCGGATTACATCTATCCGCGCGTTCTGGCCGAGGCGATCCGACGACTGGCCGGAAGCCTCGGGATCGAGATCGTCGGTGACCGCTACGCACCCCTCGGAGAGACGAGGTTCGAATCGATCATCGACGACATCGATCGCGTGCGTCCCGACGTCGTGGTCTGCAATCTCGTCGGCGCCGACTCGACGACCGCGTTCTACACGCAGCATCACCTCGTCGGACTGACCCCGGACACGGTTCCGATCGCGGCGACCGTCACCACCGAACTGGACCTGGCCCACATGCCGACCGAGGTCAGCGACGGTCACTACATGGTCGCGACCTACTTCTCCGAGCTGTCGTCGCCGGTGAACGACACGTTCCGGCGCGATCTGGCCCAGGTGCGGGGCCAGCGGTGGAGTCACGCCGCCCAGATCGGGGCGTTCAATGCGGTGCACGCGCTCGCGCTGGCCGCCGAGCAGGCCCAGTCACTCGACGTCGACGCCCTGTCGCGCGCGCTCATCGGCATCCGTTTCGAGGACAATCCCGAGGGCGCGCCGTTCTACTTCCGTGCCAATCACTACAGTTCGCATCCGTCCTACGTCGGCCGTGCCGCGGGCGGGAAGTACGAGGTCATCGCCGACTTCGCCGCACGCCAGCCCGATCCGTGGTGGTCAGGGAGCCGTCCGCCGGCTCCGGTCGCCCCGCCCGCGGGACGTCTCGCCGACGCATAGGGCGAGGTAGTAGTCGGTGCGGTCGACCATCGACTGCAATCCGCGTCCGGTCAGCTTCTCGATGCGGGACAGGCGGTATCGCAAGGTGTTGATGTGGATGCCCAACTCGTTGGCCGTCGCGCCCGAGTGGCAGTCGAGCGCGAAGAACGTCACGAGAGTCGACACGTAGCTCGTGTCCTTTTCCTTGTCGTAGGCGAGCACGGGGTCGAGCAGCGAACTGCGCAGCGCCGCTGACCGTTCGGAGTCACCGGCGAGCAGCGTCGCGGCGAGCGGCACCGGCAGGGCGATCGTGGCCGACGACTGGTCGTCGGCGCGGGAGTTCCGTTCTGCCATCTGCCGCGCGTTGATGAGCCCCCTCGTCAGGTCGTCGCTGCTGCGGATCACGTAGGAGCTGCCGCCGACGGCGAGCTCGGCGTGCCGGGCGACGAAGACGTCGGCGAACATCTGCAGATGTGCCTCGAAGTCGCGTCCCGTCGGGGGCGTCGAGTCCTTCTCGGTGCCGGTCTTGATCAGCGCGTATGCCACCGAGTCATGTGCTGCCGCAACGGTTGCGAGGCCCGCGCAGGCACCCAGGTCGTGCAGTGCGTCGACGACCCTCGCCGCCGAGGTGTCGCTGTGCGGCCCGATGATCACCGCCACCGAGTGGACGCGGTCACCTGTTCCGTAGCCGAAGGACCCCACCCACGGGTCCATCGCCGAGGACGGGATCCGCGCCTCGATCAGCTCGCGGACGAGGGAACCTTCCAGCGGTCTGCGCATCGTCCGGTTCACCCGCAACAGGTACGCGTCGGCGTCGGCGTCGTTCGCGAGTTTGCGGACCCGGGTCGATTCGAGGGGACGTCGACGCGGATTCGAGAGCACCAGCGCCGCGCCCGACCTCGGCAGGGAGATGTGCAGGGCCGCGGCGGTCCCGGGAATCGCGTGCAGGAGAGCGGGGGGCAGGGCGGTGGACTTTCTCAGGAGATCGGTGTCGACGGTCGCGGACGGCACCGTGAGGACCGCGCCGTCGAGCACCACGGCCCCGCTGATCCCCGACGCGCGGTGAAACGCGCCGAGGGACGCCAGAATCGATGCCACCGGACCTGATTCGTCGATGGCATCGTCGACCATCGCACGCGGCGCGACGACCATCTCGACGTCGCGGAAGCTCCTCGCCCTGGGGAGCATGTAGATCGGCACACCGTGGCTCACGCAGGCGGACACGAACTCGGCGGACAGGTTGTCGTCATCGGTGTCCACCACCACGGCTGCCGCTGCGCACTGCCGCAGGGTCGCCGCGAACGTCTGCGGTGCTCCCGACGCCGGCCACCCCGTCGGGCCCATGAGGACGAGGTCCCCCGCGCCCACCTCGGCGGGCTTGATCCGACCGACCTCGCAGGTTCCGGACACCTCCACGTGTCGCGTCCGCTCGGCGGCCCCCGGAGTGACCGACAGCAGACCCACACCGACGACGACGTCACCCACCGTCGCCATCCGATCGCCTCCTCGCCGCCGCCCTGTTCGTCGATTATCGGTGCTCACAGTCGTTCTCACCACCCGACCGCACACCGCCGTCGTTGTTTCCGTTGTGTGACATCACGTTTCCGGTCCATGTCGGACACATCCGCGTTACGCGCCGCCCACGACGGTTTGCGCAGGTCGCGCGCTCTCCATCGGTCCGTCGCGTGTCAACGTCCAGCGGTCGGCGCCGTGGTACTGGCTGATGAGCCAATTGTTCGGCGGGCCCGCGCCGGGTTTCGTGATGGGCGTCCCGAGACCGCCGAGCCACGAGGAAGTACCCATGACGAAAGCCATCAGCCGGACCGACAAGGTCCGTACCGCCGTCGACATCGGCGGGACGTTCACCGACGTCTTCATCCAGCACTCCGACGGCACGATCGTCACGGCCAAGTATCCGACGCAGAGCAACCCCATCGAGGGCGTGCTGGCCGGGATGGAGCAGGCCGGCGTCGGATGGGAAGATGTCGAGTTCTTCTCGCACGGAACGACAATCGCGACCAACGCACTCATCACGAGGAAGTTCCCGAAGGTCGCCCTGGTGACGACCGAGGGATTCCGCGATGTGATCGAGATCCGGCGCGGCGACCGTGAGTCCTGGGATCCGTACCAGGAGGTCGCACCTCCGGTTGTCCCACGTCGGCATCGCCTGACCGTCAGCGAACGGATCGGCTACGACGGAACCGTGCTCGAGCCGCTCGACGAGGACGCTGCCCGCGAGGTCGCACGGGTCCTGCGCCGCCGCGAGATCGAGACCGTGGCAGTGTGTTTCGTCAACTCGTTCACCAATCCCGCACATGAGAACCGGATGGCCGAGATCCTCGCCGAGGAGCTGCCGGGCGTGTCGATCACCACCTCCAGCGATGTCCTGCCGGAGATCTTCGAGTACGAGCGGTTCTCGACGACCGTCGCCAATGCCGCTCTGGTCCCGATCATCGGCCCCTACGCCCGGACGCTCGAGGGCCGGCTCGCGGATGCCGGCTACGACAACGATGTCCTGCTGCTCCATTCGGGCGGCGGAGTCATGACACCGGCCATGGCCGAGAAGTACGGCGCCCGCCTGGCCGCCTCCGGGATCGCGGCGGGGGCGATCGCGAGCCGGCACATCGCCCGCACATGCGGGTTCGAGAATTCGATCGGGTTCGACATGGGCGGCACCTCGACCGACGTCTCGCTCACCGACAACGGCGTGCTGGCGACGACCAACATGTGGAGCGTCGCGTTCGGCCACCCGATCTGCTTCCCCAGCATCGAGGTGCTCACCATCGGCGCCGGTGGTGGTTCGATCGCCTGGCTCGACGACGCCGGTTCGCTGCGCAACGGTCCCCAGTCCGCGGGGTCCGACCCCGGACCGGCCTGCTACGGCGCGTCCGGGGATCTCGCCACCAACACCGACGCCAACCTGATCCTGGGCACCGTCGGCAAGAAGCTGGCCGGCGGCGTCAAGGAGCTCGACGAGTCGATGGCGCGGGCCGCCCTGGAGAAGATCTCCGCGCCACTGGGTCTCGACGTCGAGACGGCGGCGCAGTCGATCATCAAGGTCGCCAACGCCAACATGGCCGACGCGATCCGCCTGATCTCCATCCGCAAGGGCCACGACCCGCGGGACTTCGCGCTGGTCGGTTTCGGCGGAGCCGGCCCCCTGCACGCCGCCTACCTCGCCAAGGATCTGGGCATCCCGACGGTCATCATCCCGCCGCACCCGGGCGTCACCTCGGCCATGGGCTGCATGCTGGTCGACATCCAGCACGACATCACCCGGATGTACCTCGCCGACGCCGACGGCGCCGACCTCGACCACCTGGCCGCGACCTTCGCCGAGTTGCAGGAGGAAGGACGCGAACGTCTGACGGCCGAGCACGTCGACCCCGCCGACATGCTCTTCGAGTACTACCTCGACATGCGCTACGAGGGACAGTGGCGGGCGATCGCGGTGCCCGTGTCCATGCCGCTGACGAGTCTGGACGAGGTCGTCGCGACGTTCCACGCGACACATCTCAAGGAGCACAACTTCGCGGCGGAGGACACCGGCGTCGAGATCTACCGGATCTCGTTGCGCGCCATCGGACTCACCCCGCGGATGGACGTCACACCCGCCGACCTCATCGATCCGGCGACCTTCTCGCCGGAACCACTCGAGGTGCGGGACGTGCTCTTCCCCGACGAGGTCGCCCGGCTGGCGACGCCGGTGTACGACCGCGCCGGCCTGCCGCCCGGAGCCGTGCTGACCGGCCCGTGCATCGTCGACCAGCTCGACTCGACGACCGTCGTCCCGCCGCGGACATCCGCGCGGGTCGACGAGTGGGGCAACCTCCTGCTCACCGCCGCCGAGTGATCTCCCAACCGTCTCAGACAGAACAGGAAACCCCAACCATGGCAACAACACTCGACCCGGTCACGTTCGAGGTGCTGAAGAACGCCTTCATCAACACCGTCGATCAGATGGCCGAACAGATCCTGCGCACCTGCTACTCGTTCGTCATCTACTCCCGTGACTTCTCCTCGGCGCTCTGCGACACCGAGGGCAACACCGTCATGCAGGGCACCGGCGACATCGCGGCCCACGTCGGAACACTGCACTACACCGCGAAGGCGGTCATCCGGCAGTTCGAGGGCGACATCCATCCGGGCGACGTCTTCGTGATCAACGACGTCTACGAAGGCGGAAGCCACTTCAACGACACCCGGATCATCCGGCCCATCTACTACCAGGGCGAGCTGCTCGGCTACGCCCAGGCCAACGGCCACTGGGCCGACGTCGGCGGCGCCACTCCCGGGTCGTTCAACGTCAAGGCGCTCGATCACATGGGCGAGGGACTGCGGATCCCGCCGACCCGCCTGTGGAGCAAGGACCAGTTCCTCGAAGACGTCGCCTACCTCATCGCGAAGAACACCCGCAACCCGCGCGACATCATCGGCGACATGCAGGCACAGGCGGAGGCGACCCGCGTCGCCGAGCGCGAGATCCAGCGTCTGTGCGACAAGTACGGCGTCGAGACCATCAAGACGGCGATGGCCGAGGTGCAGGACTACGTCGAGGATCTCACCCGCGCCAAGATCGCCGAACTTCCCGATGGTGTCTGGTACACCGAGGATTACATCGATCAGGACCCGGCGCGCGGGGAGGGTCTCATCCCCATCAAGACACGGATGACGATCTCCGGAGACACCGTTCACTACGACCTCAGCGAATCACACGCCTCGATCTCGTCGATGCTCAACGCGGGATTCGGCGGGTCGTTCGCCGGCATCGTCGCCGGCACGAAGATGCAATTTCCCGACATCCCACTGAATTCCGGGTTCTACCGCGTCGTGACAGCAGACCTCGGGCCACTCGGGTCGGTGGTCAACGCCGACTGGCCGTCGCCGTGTGCCGGCTTCTGCTCGGGCCCGTTCGAGAAGATCATGAGTTCGGTCTTCGAGATCTGGTCGGACATCCAGCCCGAACGGGCGATGGCGTGCACGTTCAACCTGGAGTACCTCCTGGTGGGCGGCCGAGATCAGCGCGGCGACGGCAACCCGAATTTCATGTGGTACGACTGGATGATGGGTGGCTGGGGCGCCCGCAACGGCGCCGACGGTTACAACGCGTCCGCTGCCGTCTTCGGAGTCCAGTACGGCACACAGCCTTTCGAAGGGCAGGAGCGTCTGGCCCCGGTCCTCACATCGTGCCACGACCTGGTGCCCGACTCCGGCGGGCCCGGCAAGTTCCGCGGGGGCCTCGGCGCCGAGAAGGGCGGAAAGCTGTGGGCCAGCGACAACACCGTCATGTCCTACTGCTGTGATCGCGAACGGTCGGTCACCTGGGGACTGTGGGGCGGCCTGCCGTCCATCCCGCACGGGGTCTGGCTCAACAAGGGCACCGAGGACGAGCAGTACCTCGGCTCGATCTTCGCCGCGGTCCCCATCAAGTCGGGAGACGAGTTCACCCGTCCGTCGGCCGGTGGCGGCGGTCTCGGGGACCCGCTCCAGCGCGACGTGGACGCCGTGCTGGAGGACGTCATCGACGGTTACGTCTCGATTGCCCGGGCGGAGAAGGACTACGGCGTCGTCGTCAAGGAGATCGATCCCGAGATCTTCGCATACGAGGTGGATCTCGAAGCCACCCTCACCGCACGCGAGTACATCCGCAGCAATCGGCACGCGTGGATCGAACGCGACCCGCAAGCGGTCTCCGAGGAGTACCGCTCCGGTCTGATCAACGAGATGGACTGTGTCCGCCAGTACGGCGTGATCCTCGACTGGGGCAGCGGTGACGTCCTGACCAACACGACGTCGCAGTTCCGGCAGATGTTGCAGCGGCGCACCGTCATCCACTGGACCGACGACCCCACCGTCGACTTCGTCCCGGGCACGCTGACGGTGTCGGAGCCGGCCACCGTCTGACGTTCCCGGCACCGGGGACCCGATTCGTACGACACCCAGCGGCGGGTGATGGCGACGACGCCATCCACCCGCCGCTGCCGGCACATCTGACCACCACTCGAACACCAAGGAATGCAATGACTCTCGACATCTCGTCCTCCAGGACGGGCGGAGTTCCGCCCCTGGACGTCACATACACCGACGATCCCCAGGTCCTCGCACGCGCCGCGGCCGAGGACTACTCCATGCACATCGTGCCCAACTCGTGGCGGACGTCGCGTTCGTCGGTGTCGATGGCCTGGTTCGGCCTGATGAGCGCGATGTTCTTCGTGGTCGTCGGCGCCACCGTCTCGCTCTCCGTCGGAGCCGCCGACGCCCTCATCGGCATCGGACTCTCGGTCGTGGCCTACGGCGCCATCAACTCCGTCGCCGCCAAGTTCGCCAATCAGACCGGAACCAGCGTCTCGCTGTTCTCCCGCGTCGTGTTCGGCCGTGCCGGATCCGCCTTCGCCGCAGCCCTGTTCGGGATCACCATCGCGTATTACGTGGTGGCCGAGGGCGCGATCGTCGCGTCGGCCCTGCACGCCTACTTCGGTGCACTCCCGATCGCGTTCTGGGCGTTGGTGGTCGTCGCCTATCAGGCGCCGCTGGCGTGGCGCGGTGTCGCCACCTGGCTCGACCGGCTCAACGGGGTGCTGTTGCCGCTCTATGTGGTCGGGCTGGTCGGTTCGGTGGTGTGGGCGATCGCCGAATACGGTTACAGCAACGACTGGCTCACCTACGAGCCGGAGGCCGCGGCCGATCTCGGGGTGCCCGGGTGGTGGTACGCCTTCGTCATCTACATGGGCGTCTGGGTCGTCACGATGATGGCCTGGGACTACGCGCGATTCGGCCGCCCGCAGGATGCGACCTTCAACGCACGGGTGTCCTTCGGTACGCCGTTCTACGTCGTCACCCTCTTGATCAACGCAGCGGTCGGTATGTTCCTCGCCCAGACCATCACCATCGCCGGACCGCTCTCCGAGGAGTCGGCGATCCTCGGGATCGTCGGCATGATGGGTATCTGGGGTCTGCTGTGGGTCGTCGTCAGCCAGACACGCGTCAACAGCGGCAACTTCTACCTGGCGTCCACCAACTTCCAGAACTTCTTCGCCCGCACGGTCAAGTTCTCGATGCCCCGCACCTTCTGGGTCGGCGTCGTCGCGGTGATCGTCTACCTGATGATGCTGACCAACGTGCTGTCCTGGATCACAACCTCCCTGCAGTACCAGGGCGTCCTCATCGTGGGATGGGTCGCCATCGCGCTGACGCACATCGCCTGGATGCGGCTGCGTCGGATTCCCGCCGACTCCCTGGAGTTCCGCCCGGGACGCGTGCCCGCGGTCAACCCCGCCGGCGTCGGCGCGTGGGCGACCGCGTCCGTGATCGGCATCGCGCTCGTCTTGTTCGGCGGTACTTTCGGCGCGGTGTGGGCGTCACCCATCGCCTTCGTCGTCGCGGGCGTCATCTACGCCGTGGCGCTGAAGTTCCGCCGCGAGGGCTGGTTCACCATGCAGCGACCCCACGATCCTCGCGATGAGGTCGACGACATGTGGGAGGCACGCATCCGCTGCCACTGCTGCGATGACAGCTACATCGCCTACGAGATGGACCGCGACCCGGCCGCCGGACATGCGCCGATCTGTCTGGCCTGCGCATCCGACGACCTGGAGTTCCAGCGGGCCGCCGACAAAGAGGCTGCCGGGCGGTAGTTCTGCAAACCCACCACCGTTGACGAATCCACCACCAAGCTGGAGCAGTCCAAGCTGGAGGTGGATTCGTCCATGCGTGGGGGTCTGCGGTGCCGGATGTCACCCGTCGTGACCGGGGTGGCGCACGCAGGGAGAGGTCGATGTCACCGTCACGTTCTCGTTCCCACTGGAGAACTCGGTGTGATGGATTCCCACGGCGAATCCGCGCGCGTCCTCGACGGTCAGGTCTCGGGGATCCCTCGACGGCGACTGCTGCTTGCGTGTGAATCCCTGGGACATCAGCTTCTCGATGCCGCGGCGCACCGTGTCGACACGCTCGGCGGAGGGATCGCGGAAGGTCTGGTTCTCGCGGTACCACCAGGGTGGGCCCGACGGCATCAGTGTGTTCGGGTCGGTGGCGCAACCGTTTTGCTGAAACCTCATCGAGGTGTTCGCCGGCATGGGCGTCGTCACGTAGTCGGGATCGACAGCGGCCATGTTGCCGCTGACCGCAACCCACACGTCTTCCTTCGACATCGACAGCGCAGGAATGTCTTTCGGCTTCTGGACGCCGCAACCGGACAGTAGGGCGCCGACAACGAGCAGACAGGCGGCGGCCACCGACGCGGGTGTTGATCGGTCACGCAGCAACTTCGGCATCATCGCGGGAAATCCGGTCCGGGAGCCAAGATCACCGGCGGCTCGGGTTTCTTCCCGACGGGCATGTGGTCGGGCGCGCGGTAGACGTAATCGTCTGGTTCCTCACCCCGGATGACCTTGACCATGTTCTCGAATGCTCCCGATGTCGGATCGTCCCAATAGCTACCGTGACCCTCCGGTCCCCAGACGACCTCACCGCTGTGTGCGCCGTCGCCGTACAACCCCGTGTCGAGGCGTCGAACTCCCGGAGTGCTGTCCGGGTCTCCCCCGTGTTGGGTGCCGCCGAGGCTCTGCGAGAAATGGACCGGGTCGCCGGGTGCGGTGAGCGAGAAGCGCTGCACGTCCGGATTCGGGTTCCGCCACGGGCCGTCGAGCACACCGGTCCCGGCCGACGACGCGTAGATCACGCGATCAGCGTTGAGTCCCAGTTGCTCGGCCGTACCGACCACCGAGCCACCGTAGGAATGACCGATGTACGTCGTTGCGGCATCGGGTGCCTCCGAAGCGAGCGTGCGGTCGAGATCACGTCCGAATTCGACCAGTCCAGGAGCCATCTGAGTTGCGGGGGTGGTGTCGAATGCATCGTCGTCGCCGGTCAGGTCGGGATAAAGGCCCTGCGGGAGATCACCGTTCATGTACAGGATGACCGGCCCGCCGGTCGCATTAGCCAGGTTGTACGCGGCACGCTGATTCGTCCCGCTGCCGTCGAGGTTCGTGCCTGTGCCGGGAACGTACACGGTCACATTGGGATTGCCGGGACCGATGGCTCCGACCACCTCGATCATCCGACCGTTCGGCGTGTTCTCGAACCCCAGGAAGGTGCGCTCCACCGCTTGGCCCGTCAACGGATCTGTCGTGGGTTCGAGCAGCTCGACCAACCGGTCGACGCGGCGCTGGTTCGGCGGTTGCTTCTGCCGTTCGTCGATCAGGGCGTTGCGCATGTTCGTCTCGTTCGCGTCGATCCGGACCGGGAACGGCACCCCGTTCATGTTTCCGATCGCCTGCGGGTCGGCCTGTGCCAGTCGGCGCAACTGCTCCGGCGTCAGACTCGCCAGCAGCGCCGCCCGCTGGTCTGGTGTCAGGCTGCCCAGGTGCGTGACCAGATCGTCGGGGTCTCGAGGACCAAGACCGGGTACGTGAATGTCGGGCTGTCCGTTCACCATCGCCGCAAGGTCACCCGAGAGTCCTTCGAGCCGGGCGCCGTAGTTCTCGTCGAGTTCGTCCACAGTGGACAGACCGCGGTTGATGGCGTTCTGGATGGTCCGGACTTCTTCGGCCTTGTCCTCGTCGGGGTGCGAGACGGTTCCGTCGCCGTCGACGGAGAAACCGCGTGCCACGGCAGAGTCGACCTCGCGCAGCACGTGGTCCTTGGCGAACCCGAGGTCCCGTGCCGCGTCGCCTGCCTCGTCGGCTATCTGGTTCAACACATTGCGGACCTCGCCGCCGTGGTCGCGTTCCTGATCGATCCTGGTGTTCGCCGCGTCTCGCGTGAGCCCGAACCAGGACCCCGCTCCGTCGATGGCCCGGACCGCGGAATCGAGCGCACCGTCGAGGATCGAGGCGTTCGCGGCGGCGATACCACCTGCGGATCCCAGGGCACCGGTGTCCCAGGTGCGCAACTGAGAGATCGTGGGGCGCATCAGCGTTCGGCGAGACCGCGGATCCGGCCGGCCGCGACGCCATCGGTCTCCTGAGCGCGCGAGTTGAAAATGCTCAACGCGTCCCCCAGTGCGGTCAGTCGGGTGCTCACGGAATCGATGCACTGCTGCGCCGGCACGCCGATACTCCTCGCCGCTGCCAGCGTCCGGCTACCCGCCCCCGTCATCGATCCGAATGACGAGAAGTCCAGATCGCTGACCGCGGTGCCCTCAGCACGCCAGGTGGTGGCGATGTCCGACACCTCTGACGGCAGGATGCCGAAACGCGCGGACGGCGTTTGCGATTCCCCGGGCGGCGCCGGCACCGGCCCAGGCTCGGCCGGCATGGGATGCCGAGGAGGTGTCGTCGACGGCGCCGATGGTGTCGGTGCGGCCGGCGTCGTCGGGACCGCGGGTGTCGTCGGTGTCGTCATGTGCTGTGCCCCGTTCACAGTGTGCGTCGAATTCACGCTCGGACGTCGACGCCACGATACCGGTCCACCACCCCGGCGTGGCGAGCACAACCGGCCACGAGTCATCCGTTCGGCGGAAGAACTCGGTCTCACCCCACCCCGGAATCCGACAGCACGACGCGATAGACGAACGCGGCTTCGGGACCCAGCACGAGCCCGACGAGTTCGATGAGCGTCAGCACGAACCCGCGCCCGTGCGCCGGACCGGCGGTGCCGTCGAGGTGGTGGGCGAGCTCGTGCAGCACCACGAGTTCCCGGAGCGCCCAGCGTCCCTCGGCCGCCGACGGGATGGCGATCTCGGCGGCGACTGGCACACCGTCGGATCTCCGAACCCGCGCGGCGTAGTGCGCGGAGCGCTGACCACGGCGTTCACGGACCGACACCGGTTGCGACGCGCGCTCGAAGCTCGCCTGCACCCCGGGTAGCGCGAGCACCCTGCGGACGTAGTCGTCGACGGCGTCGACGGACGCGAACCTCACCTCAGCGGGGAGGGTCACCTCGGTCCCGGCAAGCTGCACCGTCCGCGACGACGACACGTTGTCGAACAGACGGTGCACGAGGTGCTCGGCCTCGTAGAATCTTGCGCGCCCGGTGTCTCGTTCACTCACGGCATCGCCCATGATGAGGGACCCCGGAGCCGATGGGAGAGTTCATGCGCCGTCCTGATCTCGATGCAGTGCGCAAGCGCGTGATGCGGCTGCCCGGCGCCTCCCTGGTTCTCCGCATCGTCATCGACATCGCGCGAGGAAACCTCACCGACCGGTCGATGACCCTGGCAGCGCAGGCCTTCACCTCGATCCTCCCGATCGTGATCCTCGTGCTCTCCCTGCCGGGCAGCGACGTCGTCGACGACGCACTCACCGGGCTCGGCATCCCGGTCAGCAGCTTCGACACGCCCACGATCGACGACCCGACGTCGGCCACGACCTTCGGCGTCCTCGGTGCGCTGATGACCATCGCAGGCGCCACCTCCCTGTCACGTGCCCTCGGCCGAATGTATGTGTCGATCTGGGACGTCGCCAAACTGTCGTGGGGCGGCTTTTGGCGGTGGGTTGTCGTCGTCTTTCTCATCCCCGCAGCGGTGACCGCCCAGGGCCTGTCCACGGGATTGCAGGCCACCTCGGTGTTCGGCATACACGTCGGCGACCGCGGCATCCTCGGGATCGTGCTGATCGTCGCCGTGACCCTCCTGATCTGGTCGGCCACGTTCACCGCGATCCCCCGGCTGCTGGTGTCGTCACAGGTACCGATGAAGTTGCTCCTCCTGAACGGACTCGGCACCGGCCTCCTCATCACGGTGCTGCTCGCCGGTACCCACGTCGCGCTGCCCACACTCGCCGCAGGCACGATCCGCAGCTACGGCACGCTCGGCGTCGTCTTCGTCGCGATCAGCTGGCTGTTCGTCTTCGCACTGATCCTCGTGGTCACCGCCATCGTCGTACACGCCACGGCGACCGACGAGGGCCGCGTCGGCCGGTGGGTGCGGCGGTGGGCGGGCACCCCGACGCCGTTCGTCCCGCAGCCGTCGATGGCCTGGTACGACCGTCCCACCTCGAGGGCCGCCGAGGACTCCGCTGCGAGAGCCGAGCCCTAACCCTCCAGCGCGCCTCGGGCGCCGCCGAACTCGCGGTCGGCACCGATTTTCGCCCGGCGTCCCGCATGGTCACCGGCCCGGCGTGCGGCCTCGGAGTATCCGGCGGACGCGCTCGACGGACGCCAGGTGCCGCGGGCGCTCGACTCCGTCCGGTAGAAGTCGGTCACCTCGATCTCCTTGTTGCGCAATGCGACCGCCGTGGAGCGGGTCGACTCACCGGAATCGCGTTCGGCGGCGATGGCCTCGTCGCGCGCCGCGTCGCGGGCCTCGGCGAGGCGTTTGCCGATGCGCTCGGCGAAGGCCGACTGGAAGTTGAGCCGGGCGGTGATCGGTGACAACGGCTTCTCCTCGACGACGCGGCGGGCACGCCACCCGCTCCCCCGGGTGACGACCCGCGCGAACGTCTCGCCCTTGTAGGCGCCGGACCGCAGGTAGGCGTCACTGGCCGCGACCATCTGCACGATCAGCGACGTGTAGAGGGCTTCGCAGGCGTCGATGTCGGCTTCGTAGCCGTAGGCGAGCACGAAGGTCGAATTGCTCGCGACGTCGACCGTCACGTCGTTCGCCATCGAGATCGCGACGAAGAGCTGCACGTAGGTGCGCAGGCCGCGTTTGCCCGGTTCGCCGATGGCGATCTGGCGGCTGACCGGGGTGACCTTCTTGCGCGCGGCGGGGTCGTGGGCCCGCGCCACGGCCAGGTCGATCGACGACGCGGTCGCGAGCCGCTGGGCGGCCTGCATGAAGGTCTCGGCCTCGTGCTCGTTGTCGGTGTTCTCCGCCTGACGGAGAAGTGCGGAGATCCGGGTGAGCAGCTTGTCGTCGCGCATATGTTTCAGACTATCCAGCGGCCCGTTCGGTTCCATCCGAGCGCGAATTGCCTCGAGACGACGTCTCGGCGACGCGAAGTGCCAGGGCACCCACGGAGACCACGACCCCGACCCACAACCCGGCGACTCCCCACTGCCGTTCCGCGACTCCACCGCACACCGCGCCGAGCACGAACACCGGCCACATCCAGAA
Organism: Gordonia sp. KTR9; assembly: GCF_000143885.2. NCBI lineage: Bacteria > Bacillati > Actinomycetota > Actinomycetes > Mycobacteriales > Gordoniaceae > Gordonia > Gordonia sp. KTR9. The sequence goes on along the minus strand of NC_018581.1, from coordinate 1,107,985 downwards.
CACCGACAGCCACGCCCACGGCCGATCGGTGCCCAGCGACGCGACCAGTTCGTGCGCGGACTTCACCAGCGTGCCGGTGACGTAGGTCAATCCGCCCTGGACGGTCGACGTGTGCGACAGCGCGGAGTTGATCGCACCGGTCGCCACCGCCACGACGATCATCCCGGCGGTCGGCGATGCGGTGAGCGCGACGACGGTGCCGACGAGGAGCGCGACGGTCACGGCCACGAGAACCCAGACCGGCGAGCGCGCGACCCAGCGACTGATCGCGGCACCGCCCACCGCGCCGCCGAAGAACGCCGCGACGAGTCCGGCGACGAGAGCGATCGTCGACCATCGGCCCGCCGACGTCGACTCACCCAGGATGGTGGAGTTGCCGGACATGAAGGCGACGAAGCTGCCCTTCAGCACGACGAACGCGATGGCGTCGACCAGTCCGGCCACGAACAGCAAGGCCGCGGCGATCGCGACATCCGGGTGTCTGCTGCTCAAGTACCTGTCCAGTCGGGCCGCCATGGGCACGAATCTAACGCCCGCGCGTCCGGTCAGGCTGTTCGACGGCCCCTGGTCATCTGCCCGGTGCCCACCGCGCGATGTCCTCGTCCCCCACGGGCCGATCCTCGACAGCCCGCTGGGTCATCCGCAGCGGATTCCCGAATGGATCCCGAAACGCGCAGTCGGTGCCGTAGGGCTGGTCTTCGGGGTCCTGGGTGAACTCGACGCCGCGTGCGACGAGGGCCGCGTGGGTGCCGCGGCAGTCGTCGGTGGACAGGATCGTCACCGGCATCGCCCCCTGCGTCACGAGGTCGCGGACCTTGTCGACCGTCTCGCCGGACAGCGCGGGCGGCCCGGGCTTCTCGAGGAGGATGAGCCTGTCGGGCTGCCCGGGCGGCGCGACCGTCAGCCATCGCATGAACCCCATGTCGACGTCAGTGTCGACCGTGAAACCGAGTGTCCCCACGTAGAAGTCGAGCGCGACGTCCTGGTCGAGGACGTAGATGGAGTGGATGCCGATGCCATTGATCACGGTTCCGACGATACGACCGCCCGTGCGGCCCGCGCTTCTCCGAAATCGCTCACTTCCGACGACGTCGGGACATCGGCGATCGCATCGGCCGGCCGGGTCCAGCGGCGCACATGACACCCGGGCACGGGAAGTGGCGCCACATTCGTCCGGTAGGTGGTGGGACTGCAGCCGACGACCCGGGTGAACGTCCGGCCGAAGGTGCCGGGACTGTCGTAGCCGACGCTCAGCGCGATCTCCAGCACCGGGCTGTCGGTGGTTCGCAGCAACGCGCAGGCTCGCTCGATGCGCCTGCGCTGCAGGTAGCGGTGCGGCGTCTCGCCGAACACGGCCCGGAATCGGCGGATGAAATGCGACGACGACATCACCGCGATGCGGGCGAGCGTGGCCACGTCGAGATCGTCGGCATAAGCGCGGTCGATGGCGTCGCGCGCGCTCAGCAACCGTCGGTTCTCGGCCTCGCGCGGGGTGAACATGTCACCCAGTGTCGCCGATGTTCGCCGCCGACGGTTGATCAGCGCTTCTCGCAGGCGATCCCGTCCTTGTCGCGATCGCTTTCGCTGTTGGCGTCGTAGAGCGCGTCGTCGACGGTGAACGTCGTGACCGGGGTGCCCGACGTCGAGTCGACGGCACCCGTCTGGCCCACACCATGCGGATGATCGGCGTTGAGTGCTGAGCAGTTGGCGTAATCGGTCGCCGCCGATGCGGGTGCCGCCACCATCAGCGGGGCGACCGTCATCGACGCCGCGGCCAGGAATCCGAGGACCATCTTTCGCGAGCAACGCATCGTGCTTGACCTTCTTCTGTGTGTCCCCCGACACCTCATCGTGACGAGGTGACCTTACGGGGTCACGTCGTCGACAAGCGCGCTCATGGCGAAGATTGGTCCGGCCGACGGACAGGCAGGCTGTTGTCTGACAACGCGTGTTGATACAGTCCGCCCGAGAAACGCACACGACCAGCGGGGGAAGAATGATCAGGAACGACGTCGAGTTCGAGTCGTCGGGGACGACGTGCCGGGCCTGGTGGTACCGCCCCGACGGCTCCGCCCCCGCACCGGTGATCGTGATGGCACACGGCCTCGGCGGGGTGCGGCAGATGCGGCTCGACGCCTTCGCCGAACGGTTCACCGAGGCCGGATACTCCTGTCTGGTCTTCGACTACCGCCACTTCGGGGACAGCGACGGCGAACCGCGCCAGCTCCTGTCCATCCGCCGCCAGCTCGACGACTGGGCCGCGGCGATCGCCTTCGCGCGACGCCTCGACGGCGTCGACTCGTCACGAATCGTGTTGTGGGGCACCTCCTTCGGCGGCGGCCATGTCCTCGTGGCTGGTCGCCGCGACGGTCGGGTCGCCGCGGTGATCTCCCAGTGCCCGTTCACCAGCGGGATCGCGTCGACCGCCGCGCTGGGTGTGGTGTCCGGCGCGAAGGTGACCGTGCGCGCGCTCGCCGACATCGTCGGGTCGGCATTCGGCCGGCCGCCGGTGACCGTGGGGCTCGCGGGCGAACCGCGAACCGCGGCGCTGATGACGGCACCGGACGCGGTGTCGGGATATCTGCCGCTCATCCCCGAGGGCCTCGAACTGCCCAACCAGGTCGCCGCCCGGGTCGGCCTGACGATCCCGTTGCACTCCCCCGGCCGGGCGCTCAAAGACCTCGACTGCCCGACCCTGCTGTGCGTGTGCGACGGGGACACCGTGGCTCCCGCGCGCCCGACGGTCAAATACGCGCGCCGCGCGCCGCGGGCCCGGGTGATCCGGTATCCGGTGGGCCACTTCGACATCTACATCGGCGACGATTTCGAGCAGGTCGTCGGCGACCAGCTCGAGTTCCTGCGCGCAACCGTGCCCGTCTAGGTCCTACAACCCGAATCGCGCCTGCATCGCTCGCAGCGTCTCCGCCGATGCCAGCAGTCCCGCGCGTTCCGAGTCCGACAGCGGGACGTCGAGCCGGGTCTGCGCACCGCCTCGGTCGACGACGGTCGGCAACGACAGGCACACACCCTCGAGCCCCTCGATGCCGTCGGCGCGTGTCGACACCGGCAGCACCCGGTGCTCGTTGTTCACGATGGCTTCGACGATCCGCGTCGTGGCGAGCCCAATGGCATAGTTCGTGGCACCCTTGCCCTCGATGATGGTGTAGGCGGCGTGCACGACCTCGTGGTGGATGCGTTCGCGCGCAACGGCATCCAGCGCCGGCCGGCCGGGCAGCGGTTTCCACGACGTCAGCGGCACTCCACCGATCGTCGCCGAACTCCACAGCGGGATCTCGGTGTCGCCGTGCTCGCCGGCGATGTAGGAGTGCACGCTCTGCACCGCCACGCCGCAGTGCTGTGCGAGGAGGAATCGCAACCGCGACGAGTCGAGCACGGTGCCCGAACCGAAGACCTGGCTGGGTGAGAGACCGCTGATCTCCTGGGCGGCGTAGGTGACGATGTCGACCGGATTCGTGACCATCACATAGATGGCGTCAGGGGCCACCTCCAGGACACCCGGGAGGATGGCGCGGGTCAGACCGATTGTCGCCTCGGCCAATTCGAGGCGGGACTGACCGGGCTTCTGCTTCGCACCCGCGGTGAACACCACGACGTCGGCGTCCGCGCACACCGACACGTCGTCGGATCCGATGATGTCCGCCCGCGGGACGAACTCGAGTCCGTGGGACATGTCGAGCACTTCGGCGGTCACCTTGGCCGCGTTGATGTCGAGGAGCGCGATCGTCCGCGCCACCCCGCGGATGAGGGATGAGTAGGCGATCGCGGTACCCACCGCACCCGCCCCGATGATGGCCAGTTTCGTGTCTCGTGCATCCATCGGTTCACCGTTTCCGCCGTCACGTCGCCAGGTCGTCGCGTCCAGCCTAGGCGGTGTCACCCGCGATGTCCGGGCACGGCGACCGACCCGCGCCGCGCCCGGCTCGGGTGGATGTTGATAGCCTGACGACCGAGAACGGTCGCACCTGCACGCGCGGGTGCCGGGGAACCTGGTGCGAATCCAGGACTGGCGCGCAGCGGTATGGGGGACGGAACCGGCACGAAGCCACTGGGGAGACCCGGGAAGGCGCCGGTTCCGAACGAACCCGAGTCCGAATACCCACCGCTCTCGCTCGAGTCCACCGTGTATCTCGCGCACAGATACCCAGACCGTAAGGCCGTACCTTCCGTGTCCCGTCGTACCGTCGGCACGACCGAGATCGCCACCGCTCCGCCGGTTCGGCGACTCCGTTCGACGCCGCTAGCCGCAGTTCTGCTCGTCCTCACCCTCCTCAGCATCGCCCTGGCCACGGCGTTCGGCGCCGAGACCATTCCCGTCGCCGACGTGTGGCAGACCGTCGTCGGTCGCCTGACCGGTGCGCAACCCGACACCGCGCACGCCGTGATCATCTGGGATCTCCGTCTCCCCCGGTCCGTCCTGGCCGCGCTCGTCGGCGCCGGCCTCGCACTGGCCGGCGCTCTCATGCAGGCCCTGGTCCGCAACCCGCTGGCCGAGCCCTACCTGCTGGGAGTGTCGGCAGGTGCGGCGGTCGGGGCCACCGCCGTCATGACCCTCGGCGTGCTGGCCGGCCTCGGGGTGTGGTCGCTGTCCGGCGGGGCGCTTCTCGGCGCACTCGCGGCCACCGTCACGGTGTACCTGGTCGCCCGCGCGCAGGGCGGGTTGACCGCGCTGCGACTCATCCTCTCCGGCGTCGTGTTGTCGTCGGCCTTCATGGCGCTCTCGTCGCTGCTCGTGTTCACCGCCGCCGATCCGCACGCCGCCGACAACGTGATGTTCTGGATGCTGGGCAGCGTCGCCGGCGCCACGTGGGCGAAGGTGCAGATCGCGGGGGTGGTCGTGCTGGTCACCGTGATGGCGATGCTCGCGATCCATTCGTGGCTCGACGCCTACGCGGCCGGCACGGACACCGCGACGTCACTGGGGGTACCGGTCCGCGCGATGCGCAACGCGCTGTTCGGGATTCAAGGCGTCCTCGTCGGCGTCCTCGTGGCGGTGGCGGGCGGGATCGGTTTCGTCGGTCTCATCGTTCCCCACGCCGCCCGGTTGCTCGTCGGCGCCACCCACCGCGCGATGCTGCCGGTGGCGGTCTGCGGCGGGGCGCTGTTCCTGGTGTGGGTCGACGTCATCTCCCGGGTCGCCGCCGCGCCTCGGGAGATGCCTCTCGGTATCGTGACCGGGCTGATCGGCGCACCGATCTTCCTGTTCCTCATGGGTCGACGCCAGTACGTGTTCGGCGGGGGCTCATGACCGACGCACCCCGACACCCGTCGATGGCGTTGCTCACGAACGCACTCGCGTGCCGGCGAGGCGGGCGCGTCATCCTGCGCGATGTCCACCTCGACGTCCCGGCGGGCACCCGACTGGCGATCGTGGGTCCCAACGGCTCGGGCAAGACCACCCTGCTGCGCACGCTGTGCGGTCTCGAACGCCCGGTCGCCGGCACCATCGACGTGGGCGGCGACGATCTGCACCGCATCCCGTCACGGCAACGCGCGCGGTCGATCGCGGTGGTCGGTCAGGAGGAACAGCCCTCCGCCGAACTGACCGTCGCCGAAGCGGTCGGACTCGGCCGGACCCCGTACCGGTCGGCCTGGTCCACGGGGAGTTCCGACGACTCGACGGTGGTCGCCGACGTGCTGGCGCGGGTCGGCCTCGACGGCTGGGGCACCCGCTCGTGCACCACCCTGTCCGGCGGCGAACGGCATCGCGTCGTGCTCGCCCGTGCACTCGCACAGCAGACCCCGATCCTGGTGCTCGACGAACCCACCAATCACCTGGACGCCGCCTGGCGCCTCCGGTTGATGGACATCCTCGACGAACTCGACGCCACCGTCCTCGCGGCGATGCACGACCTCGACCTCGTGTTACGCCACTTCGATTCCGTCGCAGTGGTTTCCGATGGCGGTGTGGTCGCCCACGGCCGACCGGTCGAGGTCTTGACGCCGGATCTGCTGGCGAACGTCTTCGAGGTGTCCGGGACTGTCGTCACGCACCCGTCGACGGGTCTGCCGCACCTGCTGCTCGACACCCCGACCTCATCTGCGCCCCGAACCCGCCTGTCCCCCGAGCTCTGACGAAAGTCACCCCGTGAGAGGAAAACCCTTGAGTACACGTACCTTCCGAATCCATCCGATCGCAGGCGTCCTGGTCGCCGCGTTGACCCTGGGCGCTGTCACCGCCTGCGGAACCGACAGCACCACCGCGTCGGAAAACACCGTGACCGTGACCAATTGCGGAACCGACGTCGCATTCCCCCAGCCCCTTGATCGACTGTTCGTCAACGACGGCGGCATGATCGCGATCGCACTGGCGGCGGGCGCCCGGGACAGCATGGTGGCGGTCAGTGCGCTCGCCCGCGACAAAGACGTCCTGCGGCTCGAGTACGGACCTCAGGTGGACACGCTCAACGAGGTCGCGGCCGAACGCCCCACTCTCGAGAACATCGTCGCGGCCGAACCCCAGGTGCTCTACGCCGGATACAACTACGGCATGAGCGAGTCCCGCGGGATCACGCCGGAGATCCTCGCCTCCCACGGCATCGACGTGTACCAGCTGTCCGAGGCATGTCGACAGGTGGAAGGCGAGGCCCAGCGCGGCACCATGGACCCGTGGGTCGCGCTCGACACCGATCTGCGCAACATCGGCACCATCACCGGCAACCCGGATCAGGGCGCCGCCGCGGCCGACGAAGTGTCCGATCGCTTCGAAAAGCTCCGCGCCGCTCCGCAACCCACCGACAAGCCGACGGCCTTCGTCTTCGACAGCGTGTCCGACACCATCTTCTCCTCGGGGTCCTACGGCGGCCCGCAGGGCATTCTCGACGCCGCCGGCGCCCGCAACGCGACGGAGGACATCCAGGACACCTGGACCGCCGTCAGCTGGGAACGCCTCACCACCGCCGACCCCGACGTCATCGTGTTCGTCGACTATCCCGGCCAGTCGGTCGACGAGAAGATCGCCGCGCTCCGGTCGAACCCGGCGAGCCGAAACCTCAAGGCGGTGCGCGAGAACCGATTCGTGAACCTGCCGTACGCGATGTGGGTGTCGAGCCCGCTCAACATCGACGCCGCCGAGATCATGCGCAACGTCCTCGAGAACCACGGTCTCGCACCGGAATCCGGGATCACCCCGGCGCTCGACGTCGCGCAACTGGACCTCGGGGGCAACAACTGGCTGGAGTGAGGTCAGCGGCCCTATCATAAGCCACCGACAGATCGCCGTCGCTCAATAGCTTTGCACAACAGAGATTTTGGCCTCACCGTACGTCCACTTCGGTGTACACTCGAACGTACATTCGCAGCTACGGTTCTCGGGGGGGTGACCGTCATGGCCGACACCACGCACATCGACGGTTCGCTGCCCACGTCGCGGGCGCCCGAACTCCTCGCCGAACTGCACCGGCTGATCGGTGAACTACAGACCGTCGACCTGAGCGCGTGTTCGGATACCGAACTCGTCGACGTCGCCGCCGACACCGAGAAAGCGATCGCCCGCCTCACCTACGCCGGTGACCGGCAGATGGTCACCATCGCCGACCGCGACCTACCCCATCGCACCGGATACCGCTCCATCACCGCGTTCATCACCCACCGACTGAGGGTGTCCGACCCGATGCGCCGCAACAACCAGCGTGAGGCGACCGCCACCCACCTCACCCACACCGGCGAAGCACTGCCACCCGAACACCCCACACTGGCAGAGTCTTTCGCCGAAGGTTCCGTCGGGACCGCACACCTCCAGGCCGCCCTCGACGTCCTCGACCGAATTCCCCACGCCGTCGAGCACGATGTGAAAGTCGCTGCCGAACGACAGATGGCCGAGATCGCCGAAGCCCACACGCCTGCCGACATCACCCAACTCGGCGCGCGGTTGCTCGCCCACCTCGACCCCGACGGCACCCTGGCCGACGACACCGACCAGAAACGCCGCCGCGGCCTGTGGATCGGCCGGCAACGCGCTGACGGTACCGCCAAGGTGTCGGGCACCCTGACCCCCGAACTCGTCGCCCGACTCACGATGATGTTCGCGGTCTGGGGCAAACCCGGACTCAACAACCCAGACGACCCCGCCTCACCCCGTGGGCCGGCCGGAGCCGCCGACCCCGACGCCCTGGCCACCGCAGCCGACCGCGACCACCGCACCCCCGCCCAGACAAATCACGACGCCCTCGACGCCGCACTGACCGCCGGTTTCGCCGACGGCGCACTCGGCACGACACACCGTGGCCTGCCCGTGCAGCTGATCATCAAAGCCGACCTCGGCGACCTGATCCGCGAAGCGGGGCTCGCCACGACCGCCACCGGAACCCTGCTGCCCATCCCCGACCTGATCGCGATGGCCGGTGAGGTTCAGCCGTGGTTGGCGATCTTCAAAGACGCCACCGCCGTGCCGCTGTACTTCGGTAGGGGCAAGCGTCTGGCCACCCGCGAACAGCGCTTCGTCTCCTTCGCCCGCCCTGACGGCGAGGTGTGCTCGGCTCCCGGGTGCGATCAACCCGCCACGCAGGTGGAACTCCATCACGCCCACAAGGACTGGGCCAAAGGCGGTCTCACCGACATCGACGACCTCGCCCCCGCCTGCCCACGACACAACCGCATGGTCGGTGACCAGCCCGGCCAGTACACCACCCGCATCGCACGGTCCGGACCCGACGAAGGCCGCTGCGTCTGGCGATTGAACGCCGAACCCGGCGCGCCACCCAACCCCGACCGCCTCAACCGCCGACCCGACATACCCCGGCGGTTCGCAGAACATCTGAACACCGTGCGCGACGAGATTCACGGACCACCAACGCGAGGATTTCGCAGGCTCGGTCGCCGGACCCTTCGTGACGCGCCCTCCGCAAGCTCCGGGCGCTCCTCAGGGAGCAGGGGGCCCGGCGACCAGGCGCGCCCCGACGCCATCGGCCACGGCGACCGCGGCCGACGCCTCGAACTCGCCTACCGACAACTCGTCCACCCACCGGCACCGCCGGAGCACCACGCCACCCAACCCCTGACCCCAGTCGAAGCAGCCCTCACACGCATACTCACCGACCACGCATGAGTGCCACGCAACGCGGCGAGCGGACCACGCAGACACAACACGAGGGGCCCGACATCGGAATGCCGGGCCCCTCGTGGGTGTCAGTGCGCCTGATGCGAGATCAGGCCTGCGGTGCCTCCGCGAAGTTGCGGGCGACCGCCGGGTCGACCGGGATGCCCGGGCCCGTCGTGGTCGAGACGGTGACCTTCTTGATGTAGCGGCCCTTGGCTGCCGACGGCTTGGCGCGCATGATCTCGTCGTAGGCGGCGCCGTAGTTCTCGGCCAGCTTGGCCGGGTCGAACGAGGCCTTGCCGATGACGAAGTGCAGGTTGGCCGCCTTGTCGACGCGGAAGTTGATCTTGCCGCCCTTGATGTCGTTGACGGCCTTGGTGACGTCGGTGGTCACGGTGCCCGTCTTCGGGTTCGGCATCAGGCCGCGCGGTCCGAGGACACGCGCGATGCGGCCGACCTTGGCCATCTGATCCGGGGTGGCGATCGCGGCGTCGAAGTCCAGCCAACCGCCCTGGATGCGCTCGATCAGGTCCTCGGCACCGACCTCGTCGGCACCGGCGGCGGTGGCCTCGGCGGCCTTGTCGCCGGCGGCGAACACGATCACGCGGGCAGTCTTACCCGTGCCGTGCGGCAGATTGACGGTGCCTCGAACCATCTGGTCTGCCTTACGGGGGTCGACGCCCAGGCGAATCGCGACCTCGACGGTCGCGTCGGTGTTCTTCGACGACGTGTCCTTGGCGAGCTCCACAGCCTCCAGCGGGCTGTACAGCTTGGTCTTGTCGACCTTCTCGGCCGCGGCCGCGTAGGCCTTGCTCTTCTTGCTCATTGCTCTGTTCCTTCTCCGCACTCGAACGGCGGGGTGTGTGGTGCGGGCCGAGCCGGCCCTCCCACGGGGATGACTTGGGTGTGTCAGCCTTCGACGGTGATGCCCATGGACCGAGCAGTGCCGGCGATGATCTTCGCGGCCTGATCGATGTCATTGGCATTGAGGTCTTCGGCCTTGGTCTTGGCGATCTCACGGACCTGGTCCATGCTCACCTTGCCGACCTTGTTGGTGTGGGGCTCGCCGGAGCCCTTCTGCAGCCCGGCGGCCTTGAGGAGGAGCTTCGCAGCCGGCGGGGTCTTCAACTTGAAGTCGAAGGAGCGATCTTCGTACACGAAGATCTCGACCGGGATGACGTTGCCACGCTGCGACTCGGTCGCCGCGTTGTACGCCTTGCAGAACTCCATGATGTTCACGCCGTGCTGACCGAGCGCCGGACCCACGGGCGGGGCCGGGTTGGCCTGGCCTGCCGAGATCTGGAGCTTGATGATCCCGGCGAGCTTCTTCTTCTTGGGAGGCATCTTCTGTTCCTTGCTTGTTTACTTGCGAATTCACGCCCGCTGGAGACGTGAAAGTCTGTGTTTGTCTGCTTCTCCCGCTCCCTGAGGTGCGAGCGAAGCGAGCCTCGAAGGGTCAGATCTTCTCGACCTGATTGAACCCGAGCTCGACCGGCGTCTCACGACCGAAGATCGACACGAGCACCTTGACCTTGCGCTGCTCGGCGTTGACCTCGCTGATCGACGCGGGAAGCGTGGCGAACGGGCCGTCCATGACGGTGACCGACTCGCCGACCTCGAAGTCGACCTCGATGACGTTCGACGCGGCGGCGGCTGCGGCCTCGACACCCTCGGCGGCAGAACCCCGCGAGGAGGCCGGCTTCTTCGCCTCGGTGCGCGGCATCAGGAACTGCAGCACCTCGTTGAGCGAGAGCGGCGACGGCTTGCTGGTCATCCCGACGAAGCCGGTGACGCCCGGCGTGTTGCGCACGGCGCCCCACGACTCGTCGTTGAGTTCCATGCGAACCAGGATGTAGCCCGGCAGCACCTTGCGGTTGACCTTCTTGGGCTGGCCGTTCTTGATCTCGGTGACCTCTTCGGTCGGCACCTCGACCTGGAAGATGTAGTCGCCGACATCGAGATTCTGCACGCGGGTCTCGAGGTTGGCCTTCACCTTGTTCTCGTAACCGGCGTAGCTGTGGATCACGTACCAGTCGCCGGGCGCCCGCCGGAGCTGCTTGCGCAGTTCCTCGACCGGATCGACCTCGGCTTCTTCGGCCGGGGCTTCCTCGGCAGGAGCCTCGGCGTCATCCGCCTCGGCCTCACCTGCGTCGGGGGCATCCTCGGAGACCGTGTCCTCAGCCGCGGCCTCGTCACCCTCGACGACAGTCTCGTCGGCAACCGCGTCACCCTCGGTGTCCACCGCGTCGGCCACGGCCGCGTCGACATCGGCGTCAGCCACGTCGACGGAATCGGTCGAGGCGAGTTCGTTCTCCGGGGTGCTCACTGCAGCCCACGCTCCTTATGGTTCATCTGGCGGTCGTACTCCTCGTCGCCGGCCGAGCCCACCGCGTGGGTCAGCCGAACAACCAGAGAACGCCCTTGGCGAAGGCGAGGTCGAGGCCGGAGATGAACGCGGTCATCACGATGACGAACACGAGCACGACGATCGTGTACGTGATCATCTCGCGCCGCGTAGGCCAGATGACCTTCTTCAGCTCGGCGACGACCTGCGTCAGGAACAGCCAGATCCGAACGAACGGATTCCGGCTCTCCCCCGCAGACGCCTTCTTCTTCGTCTTGCGTTCCTTGACGGCGACGGACCCCGAACCGGAGTCGGTGTCACCATCGTTTGCACCCGCCGACGAGCGACGCCCGCGAGCAGAGCGTTTACCGGACGGACGCAGCTCCTTGGCGGTGCCGGTCGACGTCTCGTCGCCCGTTCCCGCGTCGGTGGCCCCGTCGCGACCGTCGAGCTCAGCCGCAGCCGAATCGGCCGCAGAACCTTCTGCGGCGTCTTTGGCGCGGGCGGCCCGGTCTCGCTTGCTCAACTTCGCGGTCCTCTCGTCAGCGTGTGCCCTTCACCAGGGCAGGGGCGACAGGACTTGAACCTGCAACCTGCGGTTTTGGAGACCGCTGCTCTGCCAATTGAGCTACGCCCCTTTGCGACGCCCTCCACCGGAGTGGTCGGCGTTGCCGTCTCATCGACCCGGCCTCACGACCCGCCGGCGATTCGTCGCCGACAAAACCAACGCGCCACCCTATGGGTAGCGCGCAAGCCTGAATCAATCAGACACTTCAGTGTAGATCACCGGGGCGGTGGACCCAAAACGGGCTCGCCTCCGACCCCTCGACGACCGTACACGTCGGTCCCTCGGCCTGCCGTCGGCATGCCCCGTGACCAGTCAGTTGAACTGGATGACCGCCTGCGCGCGTCCGAAGATGCGGCGGTCGCCCTGCTTGGCGGTGATCGCGATGGTTCCGCGGCGGGTCGCGGGATCGAGCGACTTGACCTTGCCCGTGAAGTCGACGGCCGCACTGTCGTCGGCGGGCACGTAGACCGGGCTGGTGAAGCGCACGTTGTACTCGCAGAAGGCCGCCGGGTCACCGATGAACTCCGAGACGAAGCTCGCGCCGAGCCCCATGGTCTGCATGCCGTGGGCGACCACGTCGTCCATCCCGGCCGCGCTCACGACATGGTCGGAGAAGTGGATCGGGTTGGGGTCGCCCGCGACGCCCGCATAGTTCGCGAGGTTCCCGCGCGTCAGCAGGTAGCGCCTCGGGGTCAGTTCCTGCCCCACCGCGAGGGTGTCGAAATCGATGGCACCGAAGGCGCCGGGCGACTGCGTCGGATCGGGGAGGTCGTAACGACCTGCCTTCGGCTCCACGGTGTGCCCGGATTCACCGATGGCGCCGACCTTGATCATCACGTGGTCGAGGGACGCCTCCAGCTCGGGGTCGACGTCCATGCCGGGGCGCGCGGCCAGCGACGTCCAGGTCGTCATGACCGGCTCGTCGTGCTGGTTCCAGATGACGTTCTTGGTGACCATCAGGTCGATCATCTCGGGACTGCTGACGTGACGGAACGACTCGAGGGAGACGTCGCAGATCAGGCGGTCACCGACCTTCATCGGCTGGTGGTAGATCAGCCGCTGATCGGTCTGCATGATCTGCCACATGTCGTAGCCGGTGATGACGTCCTCGAACAGCTTGCGCTGGGCGATGATCCCCAGCACGGACACGTAGGTGGGCGCGGCGATCAGGCGGTCGTGACCGAAGGCCCGTGCGCCCTCCTCGCTCCAGTGGGTCGGGTGCGCATCCTGCACGGCCATCGCGTGCTTACGGATCTCCTCGCGGCCGATCTCGTAGTAGTCGTCGACGGTGTAGTGGAAGCCGACGAGGCTCTGGGTGTGGGCGGCGATCTCCTCGGGGGTCGGCTTCGCACCACCGTTCGACGCCTCGTCCGCACGATCCTGGATCTCGGCTTCGTTTACCTGTGACATTGAGCACTACTCCCTTCGGGCCCGACACAGCAAGACGGGCCGCCTCTCCGAGAGGCGACCCGCTGCTGGATGTACTTCGAAAAGGCCGACGACAGCGTCAGCGCGATTCCTTGTGCGCCTGATGCTTGCCGCAGTTCGGGCAGAACTTCTTGATCTCGAGGCGATCGGGATCGTTGCGGCGGTTCTTCTTGGTGATGTAGTTACGGTGCTTGCACACCTCGCAGGCCAAGGTGATCTTGGGGCGAACATCTGTTGAGGAGGCCACTTGATTGCCTTCTTTCGGGTGGTACGTGGTCGGGTTCGGAAGTTCCCTCAGGGCTTGCGACCCTTGCGCTCGGTTCCGGTCGGACCCGATGTGTAGCGGTGGAGGGACTCGATCCCTCGACCTCACGATTATGAGTCGTGCGCTCTAACCAGCTGAGCTACACCGCCCCGCGGACTTCTCGTCCAGCGAGCCCCCTGACGGAATCGAACCGTCGACCTTTTCCTTACCATGGAAACGCTCTGCCGACTGAGCTAAGGGGGCGTGCCCCGGGCAGTTGCGCCCGAGAGCCTTAACGAGGTTACACACTCGCGTCTGCGCTAGACAAATCGCTGGTCGGAGACCGTCTGTAGTGCAGTTTCGCGAAGATGAACCACGCTGTGGCAGGTATAGGATTCGAACCTATGTAGCTTGCGCGACGGATTTACAATCCGCTCCCTTTGGCCGCTCGGGCAACCTGCCGTGCCGCTCTCCCAGGCCGTCGCGACAGCCGTTCGAACAACGCCGTGAAGAATACAACGAACACCACGTCCGCGCGCAAACCGGCTGGTCAACTCCACTCCGATCGCCATGACATACCCTGTCGGACATGGCTGATTCATCGTTCGACGTGGTGAGCAAGATCGACCGCCAGGAGGTCGACAACGCCCTCAACCAGGCTGCCAAGGAGTTGTCCCAGCGGTACGACTTCCGGGGCACCAACACCGGCATCGAGTGGTCCGGCGAGGAGAACATCGTGATCACCTCCGACGCCGAGGAGCGCGCTCAGGCAGGCCTCGAGGTGTTCAAGGAGAAGCTGATCCGCCGCGACATCTCCCTGAAGGCGTTCGACGCCGGCGAGGTCGTCGGCTCCGGCAAGACCTTCAAGATCACCGGCACCCTGGTGCAGGGCATCGACTCCGAGCACGCCAAGAAGATCTCCAAGAAGATCCGCGACGAGGGACCCAAGGGCGTCAAGGCGCAGATCCAGGGCGACGAGCTGCGCGTGTCGAGCAAGAAGCGCGACGACCTGCAGGCCGTCATCGCGCTGCTCAAGGGCGAGGACTTCGGTATCGCCCTGCAGTTCGTCAACTACCGCTGACCGCCGCCACCGCGCCCGCACCGACATCGGCATGCGGAAACCGATTCGGGTTCTGCGTCGTTTGACCGGATGAAGGCGCCAGCACTCCTCGGCCGTCCGGGTTCGCCCGGACCGGCCCGAGGACACCGAGACCCGCGGCGCCGGACAGACGAGGACCCGATGCATCTCAACGGATTGAAGACGGCGGCTCTGCTGGGCCTGATGTCGGCGATCATCGTCGGCATCGGCGCGCTGTTCCAGAGCCCGCTGATCCTGTGGGGATCGGTGGTCGTCGCCGTCGGCATGAACGCCTACGTCTACTTCAACAGCGCGAAGATGTCGCTGAAGGCGATGCACGCGCAGCCGGTGACCGAACTGCAGGCGCCGGTCATGTACCGGATCGTGCGTGAGCTGGCGACGACGGCGCACCAGCCGATGCCCGCGCTCTACATCTCTCCCACCGAGTCACCCAACGCGTTCGCCACGGGCCGCAACCCCAAGAACGCCGCGGTGTGCTGTACCACCGGCATCCTGCACCTGCTCGACGAGCGTGAGCTGCGGGCCGTGCTGGGCCACGAGCTGTCGCACGTGTACAACCGCGACATCCTCATCAGCTCGATCGCCGGTGCGATGGCGGCGGTCATCAGCGGCCTCGCCAACTTCGCGATGTTCATGGGCGCCTTCGGCGGCCGCGACAACGCGCCCAACCCGCTGGCGATGCTGCTGATCGCCGTGCTGGGACCGATCGCGGCGACCCTGGTGAAGCTGGCGGTCTCCCGGTCGCGCGAGTTCCAGGCCGACCAGTCCGGCGCAGAACTCACCGGGGACCCGCTCGCGCTCGCCTCGGCGCTGGCGAAGATCTCCGGCGGCGTGCAGGCCGCGCCGCTGCCGCCGCAACCCGACATCGCGGCTCAGTCACATCTGATGATCGAGAGCCCGTTCCGCGCCACCGATCGGATGGCCCGGATGTTCGCCACCCACCCGCCGACCGCGGAACGCATCCGCCGGCTGCAGGAGATGGCCCGCGACGACCGTTCCGCCGGTTGAGCGAGTCCCCTGCCGGTTGAGCGGAGTTCCCTGCCGGTTGAGCGGAGTCCCCCGCCGGTTGAGCGAGTTCCCTGCCGGTTGAGCGGAGTTCCCTGCCGATTGAGCGGAGTCGAAACCCCCTCAGCCGACGCGTTCGATCGTGTAGTCCACGAGCGATGCCAGGGCCCGGTGGGCCGGTGACTCGGGAAGCTCGGCCAGCATCGCGTGCGCCTCGTCGGCGAACTCCTGCAACTTGGCCCGGGCGGCGGTCATACCCGCCGACGAGCCGAGCAGCTCGATCGCCTCGGCGACCTCGGCGTCGTCGGTGAGCGGCCTGGCCGTGCCGTCGGCGGCGACGAGGAGCTCGCGTAACCGGGCCGACGTCGCGTCGTCCCCGGCGACGGCGTAGAGCACCGGCAGCGTGTGCACGCCTTCGCGGAGGTCGGTGCCCGGCGTCTTGCCCGACTCCACCGACACCGAGCTGATGTCGATGATGTCGTCGGACACCTGGAAGGCGACGCCGACGATGTCGCCGATGCGCGAGAGCCGCTCGATGTCGTCGGCGGTCGCCCCCGAGGCCATGGCCCCGAAACGGGCGGCGGCGGCGATCAGCGACCCGGTCTTCTCCCAGACGACCCGCAGATAGTGCTCGACGGGGTCGGCACCGGGCTTGACGCCGACCGTCTCCCGCATCTGACCGGTGACGAGTTCGGCGAAGGTCTCGGCGATGATGCGTACCGCTTCGGGACCCAGCGTCGAGACGAGTCGCGAGGCGCGCGCGAACAGGAAGTCACCGGAGAGGATGGCCACGCTGTTGGTCCATCGAGCGTTGGCGCTCGCCGCACCGCGCCGCATGGCGGCCTCGTCCATGACGTCGTCGTGGTAGAGGGTGGCGAGGTGGATCATCTCCACCACCGTCGCCGAGGTGATGACGTCGTCGGAGTCCGGGCGCGGACCGAACTGGGCGGCCAGGATCGCGAACATCGGCCGGAATCGCTTTCCGCCGGCCTTGGCGAGGTGGGTCGCCGCCTCCGTCATGACCTCGTCGCCCGACGAGAGCTCGGCGAGGAGTAGATCCTCGACCCGCTGTAGCGAGGAGCGCACCGTATCGGCGAACTCATCCGACACCAGGTCAACCCCGGCGAATGTGGACTTCACGGAAACGCGGCCCCATCTCGTCTGATCCGGCAATTCTCGTCGGTGCGACACGCGATCGCCGCGTCAACCCCACCTGCTGCTGAGCCTAACCCGTCGGGGGTCCGGACATACTGGTCGGGTGAGCACGGACACGACCCCTCTTTTCCCCGATTCCGCCGACGTCCTCGTCGTCGGCGCCGGACCGGGTGGATCCGCGGCGGCCGCCCATGCCGTCGCCGCCGGCCGGGACGTGGTCCTCGCCGACGCCGCGGTGTTCCCGCGCGACAAGACGTGTGGTGACGGACTCACGCCGCGCGCCGTCGCCGAACTCGACGCGCTCGGGTTGGGCACGCTGCTCGCCGACCGTCCGCGCATCGACGGACTCCTGCTCAACGGTTGGGGTGCCCGCCAACAGGTCCGGTGGCCGTCCGGCCGTTTCCCGTCGTACGGGAGCGCGGTGGCACGAACCGAGTTCGACGAGGCCATCCGCGCCCACGCGGTGTCGGTCGGAGCGCGAATGATGCAGGGCGTCAAGGCTGTTGACGTCGAAATGGACGGCGACCGGGTGGGCGCGGTGACCTTCGCGACCCCCACGGGCTCGCACACGATGCGGGTGACCGACCTCGTCGTCGCCGACGGGGTCCGGTCGGGAGTCGGCAAAACGCTTGGGCGGCAATGGCATCGAGACACCGCCTACGGTGTGGCCGCACGCGCATACGCACCCTCCGCGCGCGCCGATGCGCACTGGATGGGGTCGCACCTCGAGCTCCGCGGACCCGACGGCGGACTGCTGCCCGGGTACGGCTGGGTCTTCCCACTCGGCGCGGCCGGCGGCGGCCAGGTCAACGTCGGCGTCGGCGCGCTCGCCACGTCGAAGCGGCCGGCGCACATGGCCCTTCGGCCGATCCTCGAGCACTATGCCGCGATGGTGCACGACGAGTGGGCACTCGACGGCCCGCCCGTCCGCATCACCTCGGCCCTGCTGCCGATGGGCGGTGCGGTGTCCGGCGTCGCCGGCCGGAACTGGATGCTGATCGGCGACGCCGCGGCATGCGTCAACCCGCTCAACGGCGAGGGCATCGACTACGCCCTCGAGACCGCGAGGCTCGCCGTCGAACTCCTCGGCACCGACGACTACACGGACCGGTGGCGTGATGTCCTGGTGGAGCACTACGGGCTCGCGTTCTCCGCCGCCCGCCGCCTCGCCGGGCTGCTCACCATGCCGAAGGCCGTCCCCACGCTGGGACGTCCCGGCATCCGGTCCCCGCACCTGATGTCCATGGTCGTGCGGGTGATGGGCAACCTGATCACCGCCGAGGACGCCGACCTCGTCGCCCGTGCCTGGCGCACCGCCGGACGCGTCTCCCGGCAGATCGACCCGCGTCCGCCGTTCTCCTGAGGTCCGGCCGTCGACACCGTCGTCTGGCGCATTGAGACGGCAGGGCTGTAGTGTTCCAACCGGTGTGGTCGCCGCCACACCTGTGACACAATCAGGCCACCCGTCGACCCAGGAGATGCACGATGTCCGCCGCATCCACTCTCGCCACCCGAGCCAAGCACGCCCTCCAGAACCGGCTGGCACAGCGCTATCACCTGCGCGGCGAGATCGACCACATGGATGCGGTCGGAGACCCCACCGCCATCGCGCGCGCCCTCGCCACGCGAGAGTTCCCGTGGGGCATCACGCAGGCCTTGAGTTTCGCCCTGTTCCGGACGTACGCGGTGCCGTCGATCGGCGACCTCCTCTACAAGACCGGTCAGTTCACGGAGTCGACGCAGAAGCGCTACGACGACACGGTGCTGCTGCTCGACGCCCCGACCGAGCACGGTGTCGACAGCCCGGCCGGACGGGCGGGCATCCGCCGCATCAACCAGATGCACGGCATGTACGACATCCCGAACGACGACTTCCGCTACGTGCTCGCCACCTTCGTCGTCTGCCCGGTGGAGTGGGTGAACGCCTACGAATGGCGCTCACTGACCAACCACGAGATCCTCGGTCTCACCAACTACTACCGCCGGCTCGGCCAGGTGATGGGCATCAAGGACATCCCCGAGACCTACGACGATTTCAAGAAGTTCTACGACGAGTACGAGACCGCCCATTTCGCCTTCAGTCCCGACTCGCTCGCCGTCGCCGACGCCACCCTGGACCTTTTGGGCACGTTCATGCCGTACAAGCTGCTGCCGCGTGCGGTGGTGCGCCGGATGTCGTTCGCGCTCATGGACGATCGGCTCCTCGACGCATTCGGCTATCCGAAACCGACCGCGTTCGAGCGGGTGCTGGTCCGCGGCGGACTCAAAGCTCGTGGACTCGCCATCCGGCTCTTCGCACCGCCGCGGACAGAACCGCTCTTCGGACGGCAGACGAAGCAGGTTCGCAGCTACCCCAAGGGTTTCCGCATCGACGACCTCGGCACCTTCGCGCCGGGGTGCCCTGTGTCGCACGACACCGTTCCCGGCGTCGAGACACCGCGGGCCGCGAACTCCTAGGCCCGCGCCGAGTGGATCGCGGCGATACCACCGGTCATGTTCTCCCACCGCACCCCCGAGAACCCGGCTTCGCGGATCAGGTCGCCGAGGGCGAACTGATCCGGCCAGGCCCGGATCGACTCGGCGAGATAGACATACGCGGCCGGGCTGCTCGACACCTTCGTCGCGACCGCGGGTAGCGCCTTCATCAGGTACTCCATGTACACCGTCCGGAACGGCTTCAGCGTCGGCGTCGAGAATTCGCAGATCACCAGCCGCCCACCGGGTTTCAGCACTCGCCGGAGTTCGGCGAGTGCCGTCGGCACGTCGTTGACGTTGCGCAGGCCGAACGAGATGGTCGCGGCGTCGAAGGAATCGTCGGCGAACGGGAGCGACAGGGCGTCCGCGGCGACCTTCGGCACGGCCCGGTGCGCCCCGGCCTTGAGCATGCCGAGCGAGAAGTCGGCGGCGATGCAATGCGCACCCGACGACGCCAGCTCGACGGTCGACACCGCGGTACCGGCCGCGAGGTCCAGGACGACGTCGCCCTGGTGCAGGTCGAGTGCCCGACGGGTCTTCTTGCGCCAGCCACGATCCCGACCGAATGACAGGACCGTGTTGGTGAGGTCGTAGCGCCGAGCGACGCCGTCGAACATCGCCGCGACCTCGGCCGGGTCCTTCGCCAGGCTCGCCCGGCCCAGACTCGCTCGTTCCGGTGGTGTCGCGCCCGTCGATGACATGCCGATCACGCTACCGGGCGGCGCGGGTCGGACTGCCGTGAGGTTCGTCGCCGAAGGAGCGGCCCCCGCACCTCAGGCCGGCCGCCCCACCTCGGTCACGACCCCACCACCGGTCACGGCGGCGTAGTGGTTCACCAGCTCCGCGCACACCGACGGCCACGTGCGGGCGCGCACGGCCTGCACCGCCGCGCGGCCGAAGGCCGCTCGCACCGACTCGTCGTGCAGTGACTCGACGATCGAGGGGAGCGCGTCGGCGAAGCTCGCGACCTCCAGCAGGTATCCGGTCCGGAAGGCCGAGACCAGGTCGCGCGGGCCGCCCGCGTCGGGACCGATCACCGGCAGCCCGCTGGCCATCGCCTCCTGGATGGCCTGGCAGAACGTCTCGTGTTCGCCCGCGTGCACGAACACGTCGAAGCCGGCATACGCGCGCGCCAGCGCCTCACCGCGCAGTTCACCGGTGAACACCGCATCGGGCATGACACGTTCGAGCCGGTCCCGCTCGGGACCGTCGCCGACGATCACCAGCTGGACTCGCGGGTTCCCGGACAGCCCGGCGAGCCGCTCCACGTGCTTCTCCGGAGCGAGCCGTCCCACGAACCCGACGATGAGGGCGTCGTCGTGTGCTCTCGACCCCAGCCACTCCGCGCGCAGTGACGCGTCGCGTTTGTCCGGCGAGAAGAGACCCACATCCACCCCGCGGCCCCACCGCGCGAGCCGCGGCACGCCGTGTGCGGCGAGTACCTCCAACGTCGCCGTCGACGGCGCGAGGGTGAGGTCGCACATCTCGTGCAACCGGCGCGTGTATCGCCACGCGAGCTTCTCCACCGCACCCAGCCGGTAGGCCGCGGCGAATCCGGCGACATCGGTCTGGAACACGGCCACCACGGGCACGCCGAGCGCTCGGGCGGCGAGCGCGCCGGCGGCACCCACCACGAACGGCGACGCCAGGTGCACCACGTCCGGTTCGAAGTCGCGCAGGGTGCGGTATAGCAGCGGCGACGGCACTCCCACCGGAAGCGAGGTCACCCGCGGCACCTGCACGGCCGGCAGCAGGTGCACCGGGGTCCGGCGGCCGACCAGCCGCGGCCCGCCCGGCTCGCCGCGCGGGGTGTCGGGTGCGATGACGACGGCGGTGTGCCCGGTGGACTCGAGATGGTCGACAACCCGGAGGACGGAGTTGACCACCCCGTTCATCTGGGGCAGGAAGCTCTCGGCGACGATCGCGACGCGCATGAGCACGATGGTCGACCGTGGACGTGACCGGCCCGCACTCCGGGACGTGTCGGTCCGCCCAATTCGGGGTGAACACCTCCTTGCCCGCGCACCAGGGCACAGTGGAGAGGTGGCCGACACCCACCTGCTGCTGCTGAGCCGCTGGCTCACCCCCGTGCCGGGGTTCCTCACGCCGCTCACCGGGCCGGGCTGCCGCATCGGCTACCTGCCCACCGCGTCGTCGATCTATCCCGATCACGCGTGGCTCGACCTCGAGCGGGACACGCTACGTCAGCAGGGATACGAGGTGACCGAGCTCGACCCGGAAACATCCGGCACGACTGCCTTCGCCCGGCGACTCGGGGAGGTCGATGCCGTCTTCGTCGCCGGCGGCAACACTTTTCACCTGCTCGGCGCGCTGCGGGCGGCCGGCGCCGACCGTGTGCTCGTCGACGCGGTACGAGCCGGCCTGCCCTACATCGGGGTCAGTGCAGGCGCCGCGGTGGTGGGCCCCGACATCGCGCCGCTGGCACTTCTCGACGATCCCACCGAAACCGCTCCCCTGACCTCGACCGAAGGTCTCGGGCTCGTCGGGGTCACGGTGATCCCGCACGCGGAGGGCACGGTCGGGGGTCGCGGCCCGGTCGAGGCGACGCGGAGACTATTCGGTGCCGGCCACCGGCTTCATTTCCTGCGTGACGACGAGGCGATCGTCGTCACCGGCGAAACCCTCAGGGTGATCCCGGGCTGACCGTCTCGTCGCGCTCGGCCGTGTCTCCTTCGGCCGCAACGGCATCCGGCTCGTCCGGCTCGTCGCGTCGCGCCCAGCGCCGGCTGAACTCCGCGACCGCGACCATCAGCAGGCCGACGACCAGCCACGCCCCGACGACCACGGACAGGGCCGGGATGATCGACAGCACCGCGGTGCGACCGGTCGGGCGTGCGAGATCGGGGTTGTAGACCGCGTAGTCCACGCTGATGCGCTGCCCCTCACTCAGCTCCGTCGGATACAGCAACCCGAAGCGCGGGCTGTGGAACGAACCGTCGGGCGTCTGGAAGTTCACCGCGGCATGCAGGCTGTCCACGGAGACGACCTCGGCCATCACGGTCGCCTTGCTCGCCTCGATCGTCGAGTCGTTCTTGAAGCACCCGGCGATCAGGGTCAGCGCCATGAAGGTGATCGTGACGCCGACGACGAGCAGACCGAGCTGCACGCGTCGCTGGATCACCGGATTCATGCCGTTCAGCCTAGCGGGCATCGATCGGGCGGTTCGTGCCCCGACCACCGCTGCCGTGTCACCGCCGCCGCGCTACCGCAGACGTGCCGCGATCGCCGCGTGCACGGCTCGCAGCCGCTCCCGGTCGGTGGCGACCTCGACGACCTCGATACCGCCCGACACCGGGTCCTGCGCCAGCACCGCACCCAGTTCGCCGACGGTGACCCGCCGATGCGGGATGTGGAAACCCGCGCACATCGACGCGATGTCGGTGCGGTGAGGTGTGCCGAAGACCCGTTCGTATGCTCCCGCGTACACCCCGGTGTTGTACCGCGGATCGCCCTGTTCCAGCAGGCCGAAGATGCCGCCGCCGTCGTCGTTGGCGACCACGATCCGCAGCGACGACGGGCGCGGCTCCCCGGGTCCGACGACCAGACCGGTCGCGTCGTGCACGAACGTCAGGTCACCCATCAGCGCGATGGTCCGCGCGCCGGCCCGGTCCCGGTCGAGCGCCATCGCGGCACCGATCGCCGTCGAGTTGGTGCCGTCGATACCCGCGACGCCGCGGTTGGACAGGACCCGCACGCCGTCGGCGATCCGACCGGCCAGGGCGATGTCGCGGATCGGGTTGCTGGCCCCGACGACGAGTTGGTCACCCGCGGCCATGGCGTCGCCGACCGCGCGTGCGACGTGGAGTCCGGTCGCCGGCCCCGGTTCGTCGAGTTCGGCGGTCACGGCGAACGCCACGCGTTCCTGGACCGCCGCGCACTCCTTGAGCCAGTCCTCACGCGGTTCGCCGACGACCTCGATGCGCGTCCCGGTCGCGTAGACGTTGCCGGAGACGTCCGGCCAGCGCGGCCCGGTGGTCAGTGCGTAGACCCGGACCTCGGGGTCGGCGAGCAGGCGGGACACCCCGCGATGCAGCGTCGGCCGGCCGCAGATGATCGCCTGCTGGGGCCGCACCGAGCCGAGGCCCAGCGGATGCAGCGGCGTCGTCGCACGCGGAGCCGTCGGCTCGGCGACCGTCGGGACCCCCGCCAGACCCGGATGGACGCCCGATCCGTGCCCCGACACGACCACGGTGTCCAGGGACAGGTCGATGGGCAGCGGGACATCGAGTCGGCCGACGGGCGCCTGCGTCCAGGGCAGTCCCCCGGGCCGGCCGGAGAAAGTGCCGAGGTCACTCGTCGGGTCGGCGCCCACGAGCTCGTCCGGGTCGGGGACCAACGGTTCGCGCAGCGGGATGTCGAACTGCACCGGGCCGGCATTGCCGGTACGGGCGCCACGCGCGGCGGCCAGGACGCGGCCGACCGCCGACCGCCACTGACTGTTGGTGTCGAGATCCTGTTCGGCGAGACCGAGACTGATCGCCGCGCGCACCTGGGTCCCGAAGATGCCGAACTGTTCGACGGTCTGATTGGCGCCGGAGCCGAGGAGCTCATAGGGACGGTTGGCACTGATGACGACGAGCGGCACCCGCGCGTAGTTCGCCTCGAAGACGGCCGGTCCCATGTTCGCGACGGCGGTGCCGCTGGTCATCACGATGGGTACGGGCTGCCCCGACGACACCGCGAGCCCGAGCGCCAGATACCCGGCCGACCGCTCGTCGATCCGCACGTGCAGCCGGAGACGCCCGGTGGCATCGGCGGCGTGCAGAGCGAAGGCGAGCGGCGCATTGCGCGATCCCGGGCACAAGACGGCCTCACGGACACCGCCGCGGATCATCTCGTCGACGATGACCCGGGCCTGCAGCGTGGACGGGTTGGGCCCCGGGGCGTTCTGGGCCGGTCGGTTCATCCCACAAGACTAGGTACCCGAGTTTCGACATCGCGGCGGGGAGCGGCGTTACCCTCGTCACGTGGGCTTTTACGACGACCGAGTCCTGCCGCACCTCATCGAACGCACCTGCGGCATGGCCGCATTGACACCGCTGCGAGCGCGGGCCTGCGCCCCGTTGTCCGGCCGGATGGTCGAGATCGGATTCGGTTCGGGCCTCAACGTCGGCGTCTACCCGGTCGCGCTCAGCGAGGTCGCGGCGGTCGAACCGTCCGCGGTCGGCTGGTCGATGGCCGCCGAACGCGTCGCCGCCTCACCGGTGCCCATCGAACGCGCCGGACTCGACGGCCAACGACTCCCCTTCGACGACGACTCCTTCGACTCCGCGCTCACCACCTTCACCCTGTGCACCATCCCCGATGTGAGGGCGGCGCTCGGCGAGCTGCGACGCGTGTTGCGCCCCGACGGCCGGCTTGCATTCCTCGAACACGGCCGCGCACCGGACTCCCGCGTCCGCCGATGGCAGCGGCGACTCGAGCCGGTCCAGAAGCGCGTCGCGGGCGGTTGCCATCTCACCCGCGACGTGCGAGCCGCACTGACCGCCGCCGGCTTCGCACTCGGAACCGTCGACGAGTTCTATCAGCCGGGCGTCCCGAAACCGTTCGGTGCGTTGAGCCTCGGGACCGCCCGACCCGCCTGAGCGTCGACCCGCTCGATTCGCCCCGCTCGCTCCGCTCCCGGCGGCGGGCTCCACTCGCCCCGCTCGCTCCCGGCGGCGGGCCTAGGGTGGACCCAGTGCGTCGCTGGACAGTGCTGGTACTCCTCACCGCGGTCGCGACGCTGGTGCTCGAGGTGTTCGACGTCGACGCCGCGGCCCTGTTCGCGGGCCTCGTGGTCGCGGGTGCCCTCGCGATCGCCGGCCGGGCACCCGGGCGGACGCACACCGGTTCCGACGATTCCGACGACCCGATCGTCCCGCGGTGGGCGTTCGTGGCGTCGCAGGGCGTCCTCGGGGTCTTCATCGGCACGATGGCCGAGCCGGAGACGATCAGCGGCCTCGGGTCGTCGTGGTTCCCGGTCCTCGTCATCGGTCTGGGCACGCTCGTCATCTCCATCGCATGCGGCGCCCTTCTCGGACTGCGCCGCGACGTCGATCCGCTGACCGGCTCCCTGGCGCTCGTCGCCGGCGGGGCGTCCGGACTGGTGGCGCTGACCCGCGAATTCGGTGGCGACGAGCGGATGGTCGCGGTCATCCAGTACCTGCGCGTCGCGCTGGTGACCGTCACCATCCCGCTGGTCGCCTCCCTCGTGTTCGGCGCCGACGGCGACGCGGTCACGCCGGGCGCCGACGCGTGGTCGGCGGAAAGCCTGCAGGATCAGGCCTGGGGCCTGCTGCTGCTCGCGGTGTGCCTCGGCGTGGGGATTCCGCTCGGCCGGTTGCTGCGCATGCCCGCCGCCGGTCTGCTCGGTCCGCTGGCGCTGGCGACCGTGGCCGAGCTGACCGGGATCGCCGGTTCCGCGGAGGTCTCCCCCGCCCTGCTCGCCGTCGCCTACGCGGTGATCGGATGGCAGGCGGGTCTGGGTTTCACGATGCCGCGACTGCGTGCGATCGGCCGCGTCCTGCCCCTCGCGCTGGTGCTGATCCTCGCCATCGGGGCCGGCTGCGCACTTCTGGGCGTGGTGCTCTCGGCATGGACCGGCGAGTCGATGTTCGACTGCTATCTGGCGACGACACCGGGCGGCATCTACGCGGTGCTCGCCGCCGCCACCGGGGCCGGCGGGAACGTCGCCTTCGTCGTCGCCGCCCAGATCCTGCGCGTGCTGCTCATGCTGTTCGTGGCGCCCTTCGCGGCCCGTCTCGCCGCGCGGCGGTCGCCGTGAGCGTCCCGGACCGGTCGGCGCTTACGTGTGACCCGCGTCCCACGTAAAGTCGGGGAGATGAGCGGGGAATCGAACATCGACAGCACATCCACTCCCGACAACCGATCCACCGGGCACGGTCGCGAATTCGACGTCGTCGTCTACGGCGCCAGCGGCTTCGTCGGTGAACTCACGGCGCGGTATCTGGCCGATCACGCGCCCATCGGCACGAAGATCGCACTCGCGGGACGCAACGAGTCGAAGCTGACCGACGCCCGCAAACGACTGCCGCTGCGAGCGCACGACTGGCCGCTGATCATCGCCGACGCGGAGTCGCCCGCGGCGCTCGACGCCATGGTCGCGCGCACCCAGGTCGTCTGCACCACCGTGGGTCCCTACCTCAAGTACGGCGAGGCCCTCGTGGTGGCGGCGGCCACCGCCGGCACCGACTACGTCGATCTGACCGGCGAGGTCCCGTTCGTCCGCTACTCCATCGACAAGGTCCACGAGGTCGCCGCCGCCTCCGGGGCACGCATCGTCCACTCCTGCGGCTTCGACTCCGTACCGTCCGACATCACCACCTACGCGCTGTACAAGAAGGTCTCCGACGACGACGCCGGCGAGATGACCGACACCACCCTCGTGGTGGCGTCGATGCGCGGCGGGATCTCCGGCGGCACGATCGACTCCATGCGGGTCATCGCCGAGGAGGCACGTAACGCGCAGTCGCGGCGGCTCATGCTCAACCCGCAGGCATTGTCGAGCGGCCCGGGCGACGTGCCGCGGGTCAGCCTGTCCGACGAGCCGAGCGACCTGTCCATCATCAACGCCAAGAAGGTCGACCCGTCGCTGCGCGGAACGCTCGCCCCCTTCTTCATGGCGGCACACAACACCCGGATCGTCCGACGGTCGAATGCGTTGCTGGACAACGCCTATGGCAAGAACTTCCACTACGCGGAGACGATGAGCGTGGGCAGCGTCCCCGCGGTGTCGACCCTGCTCGCCGGCGCGGTCGCGGTCGGCACCGGCGCGTTCATGGGGGCGATGAGCTTCGGCCCCACGCGTCGGGTCCTCGACCGCGTGCTGCCGAAACCCGGTGACGGACCGAGCGAAAAGGCCCGTGACAGCGGATATTTCGTGGTCGACACATTCACGCGGACCACCACCGGCCGACGATACCGGGCTCGGATGCGCGCCCAGGGCGACCCCGGGTACAAGGCCACCGCGGTGATGCTCGCCGAGAGTGCATTGGCACTGGCCCTCGACCGCGACCGGCTGCCCAAACGCTCCGGGGTGCTGACCACGGCGGTGGCGATGGGCGACGCCCTCGTCGACCGCCTGCGCAACGCCGGCTTCACCATCGACGCCACCGAGCTCACGGACTGACCAACTCCTCATCCGACGACGCCCGACCGCGCCGTTCGACCCCGCTCCGGGTCGTCCCTGCTATTCCGGGACCACCACCGGCACAGTCGAACTCGCGGCCGGGCGGTGTCGTTTCCATGGTCGGAAATTTTCTGGCACTCTCACCCCTGGAGTGCTAGACGAGCCCGGGATCCGGTGCTATCTTCGTTGGCAGTACAGCGATGAACTGCTCGTCTGACGGGTGGCGAGCAGCCTTGTAGAACAGGAGGTGAACTGCTGTGCTTCGTTTCGATCCCTTTTCCGACATGGATGCCTGGACCCGAGGCATGATGACCGGTTCAGCGGCCGGAACCGCCCGCACTCCCCGTTTCATGCCTCTGGACCTTTATAAGGTCGAGGATCACTATCTGCTCGTCGCCGATCTGCCGGGCGCCGACCCCGGCTCCATCGACGTGAGTGTCGACAACGGCGTCCTGACGTTGTCCGCCCAGCGGAGTACGCCATCCGACGAAGGCGTGCAGTGGCTGACCAGCGAACGATTCTCCGGAACCTACCGCCGCCAGCTGACTCTCGGCGACGCCATCGACAGCTCGGCGATCTCGGCGCGCTACGACAACGGCGTCCTCACCGTGACGATCCCGGTCGCCGAGAAGGCCAAGCCGCGGCGGATCGAGGTGGAGAGTTCCGGCCGACCACAAGCGATCGAGACCGGGACGGTCACGTGACCGCCGCCCGCTGAACGCGGGTGATCTCTTGCCCCCCTTGAGGTGTGAGCGAAGCGAGCCATCGCTCCTCACACCTCAGGGTGCGGCGCGGCTCGCTCACAACACATTCCGGCCGAGAGCGATCTTCAGGAATCGGATCCGAACAGGTCCGCGAGGGGCGCGGGCCGACCGAACAGGTAGCCCTGGGCGTAGTCGAAGCCGAACTCCTCCAGTATCGGGAGCACCTCTTCGGACTCGATGCCCTCGGCCACCATCTGCACCCCGGTGGCCGCGGCCATCTCGCCGATCGCCCGGACGACGGCGCGGTCCGGGGAGCTGTCGGCCAGTTGCGCGATCAGGGTCCGGTCGACCTTCAGCACATCCACCGGGAGGTCCCGGACGTAGCGAAGCGCCGAGAACCCGGCGCCCAGGTCGTCGATGCAGATCGTGCAACCGAGATCGTGCAGTGCGTCGATCGCCCGCGAGGCGGACGTGTCCACGCGGATCGCCTGATCCTCGCGCACCTCGACCCAGACCCTCGACGGGTCCACGCCGTGTCCGTCGATCAGCCCGGCAACATAGGAGACGAGCCCGTCGTCCCACAGCTGCTGTCCGGACAGGTTGAGCGAGACGAACGTGTTCGCGCCGACTTTCCGGGTGATCTCGCCCGACAGGTCCCGGATGGCCTCGCCGATCGCATGCCGCCCGATGGGCGCCAACAGCGAGATCCCCTCGGCCACAGAAAGAAATGCGTCCGGAGCGAGGACACCGAGTTCGGTGTGCCACCGGAGCAGGGACTCATAACCGACGACCCGCCGGTCGCAGACTGAGACGATCGGCTGATAGAAGACGGAGAAGTCGCGCTCGACCGACCGGGTCAGCCAGCCGGCGAGATCGACCTCGGCCCGGATGTGACGTTGCATGGTGGGGGAGGCGAACACGACGGCCCGTCGGCTGCTGAGCGCGACGCACAGCGCGGCGTCCGCGTGGCGGACCAGATCGTCCTCGGAACTCGCCTCGAGCTGCTCGTCGCCGACGGCGACACCCATGCACACGTCGAGGAACCAGCTGCGCTCGCCGTCACTCACGGAGTGGGCGCCGAGTTTGGTGCGGGCCGCCTCGATCAGTGCGTTGCGTCCGAGTTCCTCGTCACCGGCACCGGTCCACGGGAGGTAGATGAGCCAGTAGAAGTCTGACCGTCGGTGGAATCGAGCCTGCGGACTGATGGGCATCAGCACCTGCTCGATGAACCGTTCGGAGGCCGCGGCCGACGCCTCGTAGCCATACGCGACCACAGCACGGTGATACGGGTCGACCGACACCGCGATCACCGAGGTGCCGAACGTCAACACGACGTCATTCGCTGAATCCGATCCCCCCAGGCGGCGCCGGGCGCCGCAGTTCTCTACCGGCAGATTCTACCCAGCCGGCGTCCCCTTCGGAAGGCGGGCAACTCGACCCGGGTCGGGGTCCGGTCCGGGCGATATGACTGTTCTCACAAGTGCCTGGCAGTGGCGTCGAAACCGACGGCGGATTTTTCCGACCCCGGGACCGACGAGGGGGGCACATTGCTTTCTTATGTGATGTTCGAGAGTGCCCGGACCGGCGCGCGCGCCGTTTCGCGACTATTCTCGGCAGGTCTGCTAACGATTCCGAGAGTGACCGCAAAACTGCTGGTAAGGTGCTTTCATTGCCTATGCGTAGGACAGGAAAGATTGCGCGATTTCCGCCAATGCGGTCGCAGTGGCTTTAATGCGAATCTCGGCGAACAAGCGGCTGCCCGCACAGCCGCCGACGGAAAGCGGTCGTGGTTGATGGCGTTGATCAGGAGGGTGCTCCGTCGCTACGACGCCCGGTCGATGGCGACGCTGATCAGCACCGGTGGTGTCATCCCGCTACCGGTCATCAGCGTGCTCGCTCCCGAGACCCTCTACCCGGGCGGGATGCCGATCCTGTTGATCATCTGGTCGTTCATCGCTGTCGTCTTCGCGGTGACGGCCATCCGCGCTCGGCTGACCGATCTCGAGTTCGCGTTCCTCGGCGGCCTGGGCATCGTCGGGATCTGTGGCACGTCGATGATCCTGGCCTCGCCGCGTTCGTCGGCACTCGTCCTCGCGATCGTCGCGGTCATCCCGGCGATCGGCGCCATCTCGGCGACGACCCGGCTCATCCTGTCCCATCTGGCACTCGCGGTCGTGTGCGCCGCCTTCGTCCTGGCAGTCACCTCTCCCTCGCTGCCCGCCTACCTGATCAGCTTCGGCGCGATGCTCGGTCTGATCGTGGTGCCGGTCTTCCTCGTGGTCGCACTGCGCAAGTCGATGGAGGCCGTGCTGGACCAGCAGACCCGTCTCGTCGGAATCGATCCGCTGACCGGCCTGCTCAACCGTCGCGGTTTCCTGATCCGCGCCTCGCAACTCCTCTCGGCCGCACGCTCGTCCACCGGGTGGATCGGCATCCTGCTGCTCGACGTCGACCACTTCAAGAAGATCAACGACCAGTACGGTCACCTCGCCGGCGACGGCGTACTGCTGGCGGCGTCGGCAGCGATCCGTGAGCACGCGCCCGTCGGTTCGGAGGTCTGCCGCTACGGCGGCGAGGAGTTCCTCATGTTCCACGTGGTCCACGACGCCGACGAGCTCTGGCTCAGCGCCGAACGTCTTCGAGCAGCGGTGGCCGCCGCCGCGCCGGTGACGATCAGCGTCGGTGGTGTCTGCGCGCCGTTGCGCCTCGCGGGGGACGATCTCGTCTCGGGCCGCTACGAGACCGCCTCGTCCACCGACGACGTGATCGGCAACCTCCTGGGTCAGGCAGATGCCTGCGTGTACCAGGCCAAGGAGAACGGCCGGGATACCACGGTGATCGAGTCCATCGACGCGGTGATCTGGGACGACGGCGCACCCAGTGCCCATGCGGCCGACGCCGAGCGGACGGTGTCACCGCCGTCGGCGAGCCTGTACGAGGTGTTCTACCGGCGCCCGGCCGACTTCGTCGACATCGACAGCCGGACCAGCGGACGTTGAGTCGTGACCGCCTGCAGGGCGTCGGCCTCCCGACGCATCCGCTGCCAGGTCTCCGGGCTGGTGAGGCTGTTCAGGCGGACACGGTCCCACCACATGAGCCGGGTGCGGTAGCGGTCGTCCGGGAACGGGGTGGCCGGCACCGACTCGTCGACACGTCCGCCACCGGACTGCCAGCGCCGCAGGACGTGGTCGGCCGCGGTCGCCATCATGGCATCGACTCCGGACATCTCCATGATGACCAGTCCCAGCCGCGACAACTGCCCGGCAACCGAGCCCGCGATCGACGAGCGCTCGTCCACCCAGGCCGTCTTGACCTCGACGATGCCGCCGTGCAGACGCTCTTCGATGGCATTGACGAGCTGGACCTGACCGGGTTGGCCGGCCCATTCGACCAGCGCATGCGACTGCGCGGCCGCCTCGAACCGGGGCTGGACCCGCAGTCCGCCGACGACCTTGCCCTCGGCGTCGAGCACCGCGAAGAACATCGCCGTGCCCTCGCCGCCGGCGACCTCGTCGTACTCGAGCGCTGCGGCGCACCCGTGACGGTGGTATGAGGCGTCCGCGCCGGCGAGGTACTCGCGCCAGAGGGCGGGCTCGGACCGCGGGCTGGCCACGACCACCGAGTACTCCGTGCCGGTTTCGGGCGCGACCGATCGCAGCATGCCGGTGCGGACCACATCACTGGTAGTTGTCATCTTATTCATCGCAGTATTCCCTTCCAGGAATTAGGAAATTTAGAGACGAGATCTCCCCCGACCCCGCGTGTAATGCTGCCACAGGGGGGCATTTATGCACTCCCACAAGCGCACTTCTATTAACCGAACCGCCTCATTGGCGGTTGGCGTCGCGCAATCTCCTGCGACACCATGGGCGTATGCACACGCCGCCGGACGCCGCCGCCACCCTCTACTCACCGGATGAACTACCCGCCGAGTTGACCGCCGAACCCTCGCTGATTGTGTCCGATATCACCGAACGAACGGCCCGCGCACTCGACGAACTCCTCCCGCCCGCGGAGCCGGCGCTGTGGGACGAGGCGCCGCGTTTCGTGCACTTCCCCTGGCGTAATGCCCTCGTCAAGATCCCCGGTCCGCGCACGTTCCGACGACTCCGGCTCGACCGCAACCGACACAAGCTGACGGCCGCACAGCAGAGCGCCGCAGGCGACCTCCGGATCGGCATCGTCGGTTTGAGTGTGGGACATGCGATATCGCTCACCCTCGCACTCGAAGGACTTGCCGGCGAATTACGTCTGGCCGATTTCGACGAACTCGAACTGACAAATATGAATCGAATTCTGGCCACGCTCATGGATATTCATGACAACAAGGCAGTGATTGCCGCGCGGCGGATTTCTGAGATCGATCCCTATCTCACCACCGCCGTATACTCCGACGGAATAACAACCGAGAACATCGATGAATTCCTCGACGGCCTCGATCTCGTCGTCGAAGAATGCGATTCCTTCGATGTGAAGGTGCTCGTCCGCGAGAAGTGTCGGTCGCGCGGAATCCCCGTACTGATGGAAACCAGTGACGGTGGCACCCTCGATGTCGAGAGGTTCGACCTCGAACCCGATCGGCCTCTTTTCCATGGCCTGGCGGGCGATCTGCGGATCGAGGATCTCGTCGGACTCGACCGCGCGTCCCTGACCCCACTGGCCGTTCGGGTGCTCGAGCCGACGAAGGTCACCGCGCCGATGGCGGCGTCGGCCATCGAGCTCGGCCACACGGTCACCGCCTGGCCGCAACTCGGCGGCGATGTCCTGCTGGGCGGTGCCACGGTGGCCGCGGCGGTACGGCGCCTCGTCCAGGGCAAGCCCCTGAGCTCAGGACGGGTCCGCTTCGATCGCGACTCGTGGCTCGATGGTCTCGAGGACCCGATCGGGAAGGCTGTCGAGGACGGTGGTCGGCAGACGGCGGCCACACCCGAACCGCTGCCACCGCACGAGCAACCACCTGTGGAGGCGATGACCGACCTCGAGCTCGTCCTGCACGCCGCGAGGCGCGCGCCGTCGGCGGGCAACCAGCAGCCGTGGCAGATCACCGCCGACGAGGATGCCGTCACCATCACTCTGGACCGCACGCGTACCTCGACCCTGGATGTCGGACACCGGGCGTCGGCGGTGGCGGTGGGCGCGGCGCTGTACAACGCACGGATCGCGGCGACCGCGCGTGGTGTGCTCGACGACATCGAGATCGTCGACGACGCCGAGACCCTCGCCGGTCGGGCCCGGTTGAAGTGCCTCGACACCGGTTCACGGTCGCCGGGGGCGGAGGCGGAACTCAGCGCGCTGCTCGCCCGCGGAACCCGACGCGGTGTCGGGGACGGGTCCCCGCCGTCGGACGACGACCTCGCCCGGTTGCGCGACGCCGCCACGAGCGACCGGACCCGTCTACTGGCCCTCACCGACCGCGCGGACATCGACCGCTATGCATCGATCATCTCCCGCTCGGATCGCGCCCGGTTCCTGACGCCCGAGCTGCACGGCGAGATGTTCGAAGAGCTGACCGACGACCCGGCCGCCGCCGAGGGCATCGACGTCGCCTCGCTCGACCTGCCACCGGCCATGGCGGGCATGTTCGACGTGCTGCGCCGCGCCGACGTGATGGCCCTGCTCGACGAATGGGGTGGCGGCACCGCGCTCGGCGCCGACGCCGGGTCCCGGGTCGCGTCGTCGTCCGCGGTGCTTGTGCTGGTGCAGCGGGGCACGTCCGCCGGGGACTATCTGCGCGGCGGGATCGTGGCGGAGCAGTTGTGGGTCGCCGCCGAGCGGCTCGGGTTCGACGTGCATCCGATGACGCCGACGTTCCTGTATGCCGGCGACGACGAGACCGCGCGCGGGCTGTCGAGCAATCACGGCGACGAACTGGCCGCCCTGCGCCGCGAGATGCTCGACACGTGGCCGCTCGACGCCGACGAGGCACCCACCATCGTGCTGCGGCTGTCGCGCGCGGATTCGCCGTCGGTGGTGAGCCGGCGCCTGCCCACGGGCTCGTGAGGGGGCGGGACTAGGGCTGGCCGGGGTTGAGCTTGATGAACAACGCGTCCATCTCGGCACAGAGGCGATCGCCGTGGTGCAGGGTGCCCCGGACGAAGACCTTGCGACCCTCGACGCGGTCGGCCCAGGCGTGGATGCGCAGCGGGGTGTTCAGGGGCGTGATGGACCGGTACTGCACGTTCAGGTAGGCGGTCCGGCTGACGTGCTGCATCGCGACCGCCGACGCGAAGCCGCCCACGTCGTCGAAGGCGACGGCCACCTGTCCCCCGTGCGCGGCGTTGTTTCCGCCGAGATGGAAGTCGCGGAACGTCAGCTCGGCGACGACCCCGGTGTCGTCGACCTCGGTGACGACGTAGGGCGGCAGCGTGATGTTGCCCCGTGAGGGCAGGTCGATGCGGGTGCCGGCCGGCGAATGCCATTCGTCGATCCGGACTTCCGCGAGCCGTTCGTTGACGGCGGCCAGCCGGTCGATGAGTTCGTCGACCAGCGCGTCGTCCGGGCAGGCGTAGCGGGCGTTGTCCATGAGCAGGCGGACCTGCTCGCTGAACTCACCGTAGCGGGGCCCGCCGCGTTCGGTGGTGATGGCCGTATGGGCCCGGAAGCCACCTTCGTGGGGATCCTCTTCAACGGTCTCGACGGCGCGATCGTTCGCTTCGGTCACCGGTCAACCGTATAAGAGGCAGCGGTGCCGCGACCTAGTCGGTGTCGGTGTGCCGGTGATCGAGCGACCCACTCGCGGCGCTCCCGGCGCCGCGACGATGTTCGGCGAGATCGACGCAGACCTTTCCACGAGCCAGCCGCCGCGTGGACTCCGGTATGTAATCCGGCACCCCACGCGGCCCGCGTTCCTTCTCGTCTCGGATCCGGACCGCCCTCCCGACGATCACCGCGACCGCCGCGGACACGACACACCACGCGCCCCCGATGATCAGAATCCACCCCCATACAGCCATACGTACAGCTAATCACCCGAAACTGAGATTTCGGTGATGTTCGAGCCGACCGCCGACCGCCATCCAATACTTGAATGCAATCCGCGTCGAAGCTGTATCCACTTCGTGACCTCCGCCCACCAATCCGTACGGCGTCGGGCGCGGTGGGTTCGGCGGAGGCGGCGTCGTTAGGCTGACCCCATGACTGCGACGTCAGAAACCCAGGGACCCGCCGATCAGCCGTTCGACCCGACATCGTGGGCGGCGGTGCCCGGCTTCGACGATCTGACCGACATCACCTATCACCGCCATGTCGGCGAGGGGCGCGAGCACGGCATCGTGCGCGTCGCATTCGACCGCCCCGAGGTCCGCAACGCCTTCCGTCCGCACACCGTCGACGAGCTGTACCGCGTCCTCGACCACGCGCGGCGTTCACCCGACGTCGGCACCATCCTGCTCACCGGCAACGGCCCGAGCCCCAAGGACGGCGGGTGGGCCTTCTGCAGCGGCGGCGATCAGCGCATCCGCGGACGTTCCGGTTACCAGTACGCCACGTCGCACGACGACGACGTCGCAGCGGCCGGCGCCGACACCGTCGACGCGGCACGGGTGAAGGCCGAGGGCGGGCGCCTGCACATCCTCGAGGTCCAGCGCCTCATCCGGACGATGCCCAAGGTCGTCATCGCGGTCGTCAACGGCTGGGCGGCCGGCGGCGGGCATTCCCTGCACGTCGTCTGCGACCTGACCCTCGCGTCGGCCGAGCACGCCCGGTTCAAGCAGACCGACGCCGATGTGGGTTCCTTCGACGCGGGCTACGGAAGCGCGTACCTCGCCAAGCAGGTCGGACAGAAGTTCGCGCGCGAGATCTTCTTCCTCGGGGAGGCCTACGACGCCGAGACCATGCACCGGATGGGCGCGGTCAACCGCGTCGCCCCGCACGCCGACCTCGAGGCCACCGCCATCGAATGGGCGCGCCGGATCAACAGCAAGTCCCCCACCGCCCAGCGCATGCTGAAGTTCGCGTTCAACCTCACCGACGACGGCCTCATGGGTCAGCAGGTCTTCGCCGGCGAGGCCACGCGCCTGGCCTACATGACCGACGAGGCGGTCGAGGGGCGCGACGCCTTCCTCGAGAAGCGCGACCCGCGCTGGGACGACTACCCGTACTACTACTGATCGGCCCCGCACGCGGGGACGTCGACCTTCACGGTCGGGTCGTCGACGAGCGGCTGGATCGGCACCTCGGCGTCGCCGTGGGCCGAGGTGGGCTCGTCGATCTTGAGGACGATCGTGGCGGTCTGCCCCGGCGCGATGCCCACGCGGGTCGAGTAGTACGGGCGGCCGTGCAGCGTCTGCTCGACGTAGAAGGCGCCGCCGTCGCCGAGGGTCATCTCCTTCAGCACCGCGCCCTTGGTCGCCAGGAACTCCACGTTGGCGAGGTTGGTGCCCTTCTTCACCGACAGTTCGGTGCCGAGGTTCCCGGCGACGTAGTCGGTGGTGTCGGTGGTGTCGAGCGTGTTGGTGAGTTTCACCGTGATCGTCGACTCCCTCGTGTCACCGTCACATCCACCCGAGGAGTAGCTGATCTCACGCCGGAGGTAGTAATCCAGTTTCGTCCCCGACGCGTTGCCGACGGCCACCTGCAGGTAGGGCGAGGAAGTGTCGGAGATCTGGTGCCCGAGCTTGGTCGACTCCAGGATCCGCTGGTTGTCGGCGTCGGTGCTGTAGATCATGATCCGCCGCTCGTGGACACCGCGGCCGAGTGCCTCCAGCAGATCCCGGGTACTCCCGCCGGACGTGACGAGTTTGTTCACGACGGCCTGGGAGATGGACTGCAAGTAATCTTTTCGCGCCGCGTTGTCGTCGGCGAAGCGCTGATAGGCCGTGGACAGGGTGATCGGGACGACGTTGTCGGCGGTGATCTTCTCGCGGCCCACCGACACCGGCCCGACCACCTCGAGGACGTACTTCAGCGCGATCGGGTCCAGCGCGATCGCCCCGTCGAGCTGCCGGCCGGTCTGTGCCCGCCAGTTCGCCAGCCAGATCTGTGCGGCGTCGGGGAAGTGGGCGCTGAGGTTGCCGTTCCGGAAGTCGGTGTAGGGCCGGTAGTACGAGTAGACGGCGTCGTACTCGGGCCCCAGGTTGATCTGCGGGGTCGCCGGGTCGCGGAACTCCGAATTGGCGCCGAGCTCGGGTATCGTCACGCGGCCCCCGGTCGCGTTCAGCACCGCGAAACCGCCGACGAGACCACCGGTTCCGCGCGCCTCGGACGGCGTCTGGAACGCCATGAAGTAGTTGCGGGGACCGTCGGCGCCCAGCATCGACGGGACGAGTTGGGCGGCGATGTTCGTCGCCTGCACCGTCGAATCGGCGGCATCGACCTGCTCGGCGAGCTGATCCCGGGCATCGGCCACCACGCCGAGCCAGCTCGGCTCGATCGCCGAGACCTGCGCGGCCACCTCCGCCGACTTCTCGGCAACCGACTGCAGGGCCGGCTGGGCCTCGCGCAACAGAGCCAGGTTCACGGTGTTCCCGGTACGCAGACGATTCGGGTCGAGCACGGTCGCGAGATCGGCGGCCGGCACCAGCACGTCACCCGAGAGCGCGGCCACCGCGTCGCTCATCTCCTGCACCGACTTCAGCGGCGAGCCGACGACCGGCACGGCCGCGGCCGCCGACCACAGAAAGCCGGAGCTCCGGTCCTCGGCGTCCTGGGCGCGCGCGGTCGCCGCCTCGGCGGCCCGCCGGGCACCGGCCTGATCACCGTCGAGCATCAGGGCCCGGGCCCGGCTCGCATCCGCCCGCACCGACTCCAGGTCGTCGCGGACCTGGAACGCCGAGTACGCCAGCCACACCATGGCCGCCGCGACCAGGACCAGCAGGACCGCGACGATCTGGACCACGCGGTTGCCCGCCACCCGCCGGATCATCGGCCCTCCCCCGCGACCCGCTCGGTCGCGGATGAGGGGGCCTGTGCCGCCAGCCACGCGACCACGGCCGTCACCTTCGGCTCGACTTCGGCGAACACGCGGTCGAAGTCCTCGCGCGGCCGGCCCATCGGGTCCACGATGTCGAGCAGGTCGGAGTTGGGGTCGAGGCGCCCGCGTCCGGCGATGATCTCCGGCAGCGCGCCGAGGTCGCACAGTGCGGCGAACTCGGTCAGCGTGAACACCCGCTTCCAACGCGCCGGCGCCATCTGTTGCGCCACGGCACGGTGTTCGCGACTCATGCACAGCACCAGGTCGGACTCCACGAGCATCGGCGGACGGAGATACCGAGACTCGAATCCTGCGGCGTCGTAGCCGTTCTCGACCAACACGGCCGAAGCGTGCGGATGGATGGGCTGGCCGTTGAGCGCTCCGACGCCGGCACTGGTCGACGTCACGGGGACACCCGCCCGGCCGGCGAGACCGGTCAGCACGCGTTCGCCGATCGGCGAACGGCAGATGTTCCCCGTGCACACGAACAGGATCGACATCGGCGGCGTCGCCGTGTGATCGGATCCGGTCACCATTCCTCCTCGATTCTGCGGGCCACCCGCGCCATCACTTCCGACTGCCCCAACTGCGCATGCGTTGCGGCGGCGGGCATCACGTCGACGACACCCACTCCGCCCGGATCGACCACCCGTACCCAGTTCTCCGGATCCGGGTTGTCCTGCGCCGCGACGTAGACGACCTTGCCGACATCGACGGGACGCAGGTCATAGCTGCGGGCCGCGGCGGCCAGGCTCCTCGTCCGGCCCTCGAAACGCCGCACCGCCTCGGGGTCGTGCCGCTCGGCCAGCTCCCGCAGCGGGTGGTCCGCGGAGCGCAGCTCCTCGTCGTCCACGGTCCCGAGTTCGGCCGGGGTACGGGAGTCCAGCAGCACCAGCAGCGCCACCTCCTCACCGAGTTCGACGAGCCGGCGGGCGATCTCGTGGGCGATCACACCACCGACCGACCATCCGACGAGCCGGTACGGTCCCTGCGGCTGGGTCGCCCGGATGGCCTCGACGTGCAGCTCCGCGATGCCCTCGACCGTCGGCGGGAGTTCCCGGCCGGGGAGTACGAGTTCGGGCAGCTGCAGGCCGAACACCGAGGCCGATCGCAGGGAGTCGCCCAGCACCCGGAACGGTTCGACGATGCCGGCCGCGGTGTGCACACACCAGACCTCCGGGCGCCGGGCCGAGGAGTCCGGTGACAGGGACACGACGCGTTGCGCCGGAAGCTCCACCCCGGCAGGCCCGTCCACCAGTCGGGCGACCTCGGCCGGTGTGCGGTGGCTGAACAGGTCCGCCGCGTCGAGGACGCGCCCGGTCCGGGCGGCGAGCTCGTCACGCAACTGCAGCAGGGCGAGCGAATGCCCGCCGGCGGCGAAGAAGTCGTCGTCCATCCCGACGTGTATCCCGGCACCGCCGTCGGCGGCGTCGAGACCCGCCGCATCGCGACCGAGTGCGGGCTGACCGAGGACGGTTCGGAAGGCCTCGAGAACCGCTGCCTCGGTGTCGTTCTCGGGGTCGCGTCGGGACTCCGACCAGATCGGTTCGGGCAGCCGTCTCGTGTCGATCTTGCCCGCACCGCTGAGCGGCAGGTCATCGAGCGCGACGATCCGGCTCGGCACCATGTGCCGCGGCAACGACGACCGGCACACGGCCTGGAGCTCGGCGACCGGCACCGACGGCGACACCACGTAGGACACGAGGGCCGGTCCCACCGGGCCCTGCCGCAGCACCGTCGCCGAACCTTCGGCGCCCGCCCGCACGAGCACCGCATCGATCTCGGCGGGCTCCACCCGCTGCCCGCGGATCTTGACCTGACGGTCCGCCCTCCCGACGTAGACCAGCTCACCGGTGTCGCGGTCCCACCGCACGAGGTCGCCGGTCCGGTAGCGCCGACCGCCGCCGGGGCCGGCGACGAAGTTCGCGGCGGTAAGCGCCGGGTCGCCGAGATAGCCTCGGGCGACTCCGGTTCCGCCGATGTACAGCTCGCCCACGACGCCCGGCGGGACGTGGCGCAGCTGCGCATCGAGCACCTCGGCGCCGATGCCGGGGCGCGGATGCCCCAGCCGGATCGGGTCGCCCTGGCGGTGGGCGCTGGTGGACACCGTCACCGTCGTCTCGGTGGGGCCGTAGATGTTGAGGACCTGCGCGTGTTCCGACCACGTCGTGGCGAGATCGGCCGACAGGGCCTCGCCGCCGATGTACACCAGTCGCAGCGCACCGATGGCCGCCGGGCGGAGGGTACGGATCACCGACGGTGTGGCGGTGAAGACGCTGACGCGCGTGTCGTCGAGGAACCGGGTGAGATCGTCTCCGCCGGCGATCCCGGCGGGAACCACCACGAGGGTCGCGCCCGCTGCGAGCGGCAGCAGCATGTCGTGGAACGTCGCGTCGAAGCCGGGACTGATGGCCATCCCGACCCGGTCGGTCGGTTCGACGTCTCCGAGCGAGGCCACCCGGTGAACTCCGCGATGGGTCACGCCGACGACGTTCGGGGTGCCGGTGGTACCCGATGTGGTGATGATGTAGGCCAGCGCGTCCGGTGACACCGGCGTGACCGGTTCGGACACCACCGGTTCCGTCGGTCGTCCGGGTATGTCGGCGGGCGTGAGCACACTCGCGCGGGCACCGGCGACCACATGATCGATCCGGGCCGCGGGGTAGGTGACATCGACCGGTACGCACACGCCGCCGATTCGGCTGACCGCCCAGATCGCGACCACCGACTCGATCGACCGCGGCACCACCACCGCCACCGCGTCGCCGGCGCCGAGGCCCCGCTGCCGCAACGCGCGCGCGGTCACCGACACCCAGCCGTCGAGCTCGCGGTAGGTGAGCGACCTGCTCTCGTCGGCGATCGCGGGACGGTCCGGGAACATTGCGACGGCTTCGGTGAGGAGCTCGGCGAGCAGCGGTTCGGCCCCCGTCACCGATGACGACCGCGCACGGCTGGCGACGAAGCGCCGCTCCGCGCCGGTGAGCGGTTCGATCGACGCGAGGCGGCGCGCGGGCTCCCCGACCACCGCGGCGACCGCCGCGACCAGGCGCTCGCCGAGGGCGCGTATCGCGCTCTCGTCGAACAGTTCCCGGCCGTGGTCGACACGCAACCGCCAGCCGCCCGCGTCGGGTACTGCCACGACGTGGATGTCGAACTCGCTGCGCGGCAAAGTCCACGCGTCGTCCGAATCGGCGTCCGCAGGAACCGAATCCGACATCGGCGGCTCCGGCGCGCCGGCCGGGTCCGCGAGCGAGAACGCGACCTGCACCAGCGGATGGCGTCCGGGGACGCGCGGCGGATCGATCAGTGCGACAACATCGTCGAACGCAATGGCCGCGTGATCGAGGGCCGCGAGGTCGTCGTCGCGGACGCGTGCGATCAGCTCGCCGACCGTCATGCCGGGGACGACCCGGGTGCGCAGCACGACGGTGGAGATGAGCATGCCCACCGTGCCGGCGGTGCCGGAGTCGCGACGCATGGACGCCGGTGTGGCCAGGGCGATGTCGTCGGACCCCGACTGAACCGCGAGGGCCAGCACCACGGCCGCGTGCAGGATGTGGAACTCGCTCGCGTGCGCCCGCCGCGCAGCCGACGACACCGCCTGTCCGACATCGCCGGCCAGCGGATACTCGATGTTCGAGGTCCGGAGGTCACGAACGGCGGGCCGTCGCTGCGCGAGATCGAGTTCCCCGCTGTGCCCCTCGAGTGCACGACGCCAGAAGTCCAGCAGATCGGCCCGGGACCGCTCTTCGTCGGCCACCATCTGTCGGGCGACCGTCGCGAATCCGGTCGGAGCCGGACCGAGTTCGAGGCCGGCGAGGAGGAGTCCGAGCTCGCGCTGCACGATGGCGGCGGACTCGCCGTCCATCGCGATGTGGTGCGCGATCATCACGACCGCCACCGGGGTGAGCTGGTCGTCGCCGGTGACCAGCCACACCCGAACCGGCGGCTCGCCGGTGAGATCGAAGGGCTCCCCGAGCATCCCGATGCCCGCGGCGGTCGCGAGCTCGGTCGTGCTCACCCGCTGCAGGGGCGGTCGCCATGCCCCGAGAACCCGCTGACGGGGTCCGTCCGGGGTGGCGAGATACCGGGTGCGCAGCGCCGGATGGCGGTCGACGAGCGTCTCGACGGCGGTGATCACCGCGGGTTCACCGGTGCCGGCGGGGATGGGCACCACCACGGGCACCGCGTAGATCGGCACGGCGCCCAGCATCTGCGCGCCCACCCACATCCGACGCTGCGTCGGGGCGAGCGGCAGGTCGCCGAGGTCGGTCTCGGGCACGGCCGTGTCCGTCCGGTGCGACACCGTCGCGTCCGTCGGCCCCGATGCCGAGGCAGCCCGGGCGGATTCCTCGTCGGGGAGGTCCGACACCGCCTGCGCGAGGGCGACCGGGGTGGGGTTCTCGAAGAGCAACCGGGTGGGCACGCGGACCCCGAGACGACGCCCCAGAGCGGAGGTCACACGGGTGGCCGACAGCGAGGTCCCGCCGAGCGTGAAGAAGTCGTCGGTGTCCCCCACCGACCCCGGCGTCACCTCCAGCACCTCGGACATCACCTCGGTGATCGCCACGACGAGCGAGGTCGGGGACGCTCCGCGCGAGGGCGGAACCGACGGCGCGGATACCGACCTGCCGACGTTCGACATTTCCGGCAACCGTTGCGCCACAGATGCTTCGGTCAGCGGACCGGTGGCCCCCGGGAACGGTTGCTCGGCGTCGCCGGCGGCGGCGAGCACGAATCTGCGGAAGTCGTCGAGCAGGGTGCGGGCGACGTCGGCCGGGACGGCTGCGGAGTGCACGACGGTGATGTGCAACTCGTCGTCCCGTTCGGCGAGGACGACCTCGATGTCGAACTTGGCGTCGACCGTGGCCGTGAACTCCGGGATCAGGGTGGCCACCACGGAATCCGCCCCGGTTCCCGGATGATTCGACGACGGACCGGCGAGCACGACCTCGCCCGACGACTGGGGCACGACGTCCTGGTTGACCAGCAGCACCGAGATCAGCGGATCCCCCGCGGCCCGACCGTCGGGACGAACAATGCGGGCGACGTCCTCGTAGGGGACCTCGCTGTGGGGCTGGGCGGCGAGGGCGGCGTCGCGCGCCCGCTCGACGGCCTCGCGGATCGTCAGGTCCGGATGCAGGCCGGTCCGCAGTGCGACGGTGTTCACGAACATGCCGACCACCGACTCCCACTCCGGCGCAAGCCGGCCGTGCACCGGTACACCGATCAGCAGGTCCCACTCACCGGTCCACTGCCCCAGCACCGTCGCGAGCGCGGCGTGGGCGACCTGGAAGATACTCGCCGACAACGCCTTCGCGGTCTGGTGCAGTGCGTCGGTCCCCACGATGGTGGTCGACAGTCGCCCGGTGGCGCCGCCTCGTGCCGCCTCGTGGAGATCGGGGTCGTCACCGTCGAGGTCGACGCTGCCCGGCAACCGGAGGAGCCCGGGGGCATCGGCGAGAGTCGAGGCCCAGAACCGCAGTTCCCGCGCGTATCTGCTGTGCGGATCGGACGGATCGCCGAGCCGTGCGATCTGCCATTGAGTGAAATCGGCGTACGTGAACGCCTCGTCGGCGGGCACCGACAGCCGCTGGCCGTCGTACGCGCGGAGGAGGTCGGTGAGCAGCACCCGGATCGACCACCCGTCGATCGCGATGTGGTGCAGCACCGCCGCCAGGTGCGTGTGCGGGTCCTGCGCCGAGTCGAGTTCGAAGACCGCGGCCCGGAACCCCGACTCGGACTCGAGGTCGAAGGGCCTGCGCAGGAAGTCGTCGATCTGTCGGCGGAGCCCCTCGGGACCCGCCTCGGCGTCGACGAGGCGATGTCGCAGCACCGGGCTCCGGTGCTCGATCCGGCGTTGCCGCGGACCCGACGGCGAATTGGGATAGACGGTCCGCAGGACGGCGTGCGCCGCCACCACTTCGTCGACCGCCTTCCGCAGGCGGGCGAGGTCGACGCGGCCACGGATCCGGAGCACGACGGGAACGTGGTAGGCCGTCGAACGCGGGTCGAAGTGGTGGTGAATCCACATGCGTCGCTGCGGATATGCCAGCGGCAACAGCTCCGGCACCGGCAACCTCGCGGGCGCCGGCTCGGACGCCGATCCCCCTGCGGTGTCGCGGAGATCGTCGACGCGCCGGGCGACCCCGGACAGCGTGCGCGCCTCGAAGATCACGCGGACCCCGATGTCCGCGCCGGTCGCCGCGGTCAGCCTCGACGTCACCTGCGTGGCCGACAGCGAGGTGCCCCCCTCGGCGAAGAAGTCGGAATCGGCGTCCAGGGACTGCACGGGACGTCCGAGGACCTCCGCCCACACCGTGGACACCAGTTTTTCGGTGACCCCCGACGGTGGACGCCCCGCACGGGCCGTCGAACTCCCTGTGGTGCCGGCGAAGTCAGGATCGGGCAACGCGGCCACGTCGACCTTCCCGTTACGCCCGATCGGCAGCGCGGACGCCGGCACGAACGCACTTGGTATCATGCTGCGCGGCAACAGGTGTGCCAGTTGCCGTGGCAGGTCCGCGACCTGGGCACCGTCCTCGGCCACCACCCACGACACCAGGATCTTCTCGCCCGACGGGCTGGTCCGCGTCGCGGTCACCGACGTCGCGACACCGGGCAGCCCCGACAACGCCGCGTCGACCTCGCCCGGTTCCAGACGCACGCCGCGGATCTTCACCTGGTCGTCGGTGCGGCCGTGGATCACGAAGGTGCCGTCGGGACGG
This sequence comes from Gordonia sp. KTR9, assembly GCF_000143885.2. Classification (NCBI taxonomy): domain Bacteria; kingdom Bacillati; phylum Actinomycetota; class Actinomycetes; order Mycobacteriales; family Gordoniaceae; genus Gordonia; species Gordonia sp. KTR9. Next base: position 1,063,118 of record NC_018581.1, on the reverse strand, counting down.
CGATGGACGAGATCGCCGGTCCGGTACATCCGCCCGCCGTCGACGCGGGGATCGGCGACGAACCCGCGCGCCGTGGCGGCCGGATCGTCGAGATACCCACGCGCCAGGCAGTTCCCGGCGAGGTAGAGCTCGCCGACCGTGTGATCGGGAACCGGCCGCAGCGCATGATCGAGCACGTACATGCCGACGCCCTGCAGAGGCACCCCGATGTGTACCGGCCCGCTCGCCGCGCTCCCGTATCGCGCGCTGCTCACCGCGACCGTGGCCTCGGTGGGGCCGTACTCGTTGCTCAGCGTGTGCTCGACCGTCCAGTCCCGGACCAGCCCGGCGCCGAGCGCCTCACCGCCGACCGCCACGTGCCGGACGCCGGGCAGTTCGTCCGGGCTCAGGGTCGCGAGCACCGACGGCGTGGTCAGCAGGACGCTCACGCGTTCGGCGTCCACGAACTCGGCGAGCTCGTCGGCTGCGATGACGTCGGGCGGGCACACGACGATGGCCGCGCCGGCGACCCGAGGCGGCACGAGACCCATCAGGTGCGCATCGAATCCGGTTGCGTATGTATGCAACACCCGGTCCGACTCGTCGAGCCGGAGACGGGCCACGGTGTCCCGCGCCCAGTCGGAGAGACCCCGATGGGTCACCTGGACCCCCTTGGGCAGTCCGGTGGTTCCCGACGTGAAGGTGATGTAGGCGACGTCGTCCACCGACAGCGGCCGCACCCGCTCGGCGGTGTCGAACGGTACCGTGTCCGCGGCGTTCGTGCCGGAATCGACTGCATCGGAGAGCAACTCGTCGAGCACGAGAACCGGCACGCTCGCGGGTACCGACTCTGCCGTCGCCGCGAGGGTGAGGACCGCGCGGGGCCGGCACCGCTCGATGATCATCTGCCGCCGCCCCGCGGGGTCCGCGGGATCGACGTTGACGAAAGCCGCACCCGCTCGGGCCACCGCGGTGGTCGCGATGACGCCGAAGGACGAGCGAGGCAGCAGTGCGACCACCACGTCACCCGGGCCGATCCCCGAATCGATCAGCGCGCGTGCGGCGAGCGTCGCCAAGCGGTCCAGCTCGGCGTTGGTGAGCGCGGAACCGGATCCGAGGACGCGATGGCGGCGATCGACGATCGCGATCGCATCCGGATCACCGACGAGTCCCGCGGTCAGCAGCTCGTCGAGCGTCTCGGGACCGCGAGACACGTTCTGGGCGTCGAGATCCGGCAGGGACGGGGCCGACCGGGCGGGGCCGAGCAACTCGGCGACCGGGCTGAGCGGCTCGCGCACCCCGCGCCGGATCGTCTCGACCACGAGGTCGCACAACGCATCCAGCCGCGCCGCGCTCGCCACCGCACCCGTGCACGCCATCGTCAGATGGAGTGCGCCGTCGCGGCGGAACATCGACACGTCCACCCCGAACAGCGGGACACCACCGAAGGGGATGCCGCCAGAAGCACTGTCCCCGGACGAGATGACCCCGGGTGAGATGACCTCGAACCCCGACGGGCTCACCGCCACGAGCTCGTCCGGGACGCTGCCGAACGAGACCTCGAACAGCGGCGTACCCGCCTTGACGCGTTCGGGGTCGGCGATCTCGGTGATCTCGGTGAGCGGGAGATCCGCGTGCGCGAACGCGCCGAGGTCGACCGCGGTGACCGCGGCCAGGAGGTCGACGAACCGGAGGTCGAGGTCGATCGGGGTGTGCAGCGGAACGGCACGGGCGAACAGTCCCGGTACGTCGAGCAGTTGCGGATCGATGCGCCCGGACAGTGCCGTGCCGATCGTGACGACGTCGGTGCCGCCCTGCCTCGCCAGAACCGCCGAGAGCGCGGTGTGCACGACGATGAAGGGCGTGCTCTGTCTCGTCACGGCGAGCGCGTCGAGTACCTCGGTCTCGGTGCGGTCGAGGGTCCGGAGCGCGCGGTGCACCACCATCTGGTCCGGGGAGGACGGGTGAGTGGCCCCGGGGCCGAGCTCCGGCAGGCGCAGCGGTTCGACGGCACGATCGAACGCGGAGACCCAGTGCGCGACGAGCTCGTTCCGCCGCGCCGCCAATGTCCCGGCCCGCCACGCCGAGTACTCCCGGTAATCGACTCCGCCGGCGGCCGGGAGTGTCCCGGCCAGTGCCGACTCGAGCTCTGCGAACAGGATCGGGAACGACTCACCGTCGACCGCGATGTGATGCGCGACGACGAGAAGCCGGGTCTGGCCGGCCATCTCGCAGATGCGCACCCGCCAGGGCAGCTCGGCGGCCAGGTCGATCGGGGCGTGCAGTGCACCCAGCCTCGCGGCCATCGACTCGTCGTCCGCGACCGGGACCGTCGTCGCCAGTTCGGCTTCCAGGACATCGAGGACGTCCTCGTCGCGGAGGCGGTGCTGCACCGGCCCGTCGACACCGACCGGGAACACGGTGCACAACGCGTCGTGTCGCGTCACGATCCCGACGAGGGCGCGGCGGAGAGCGTCCGGGCGTGCGTCGACCGGGAGCGCGAGCGGCATCAGGTAACCGGTGAAGTCCGGTTGGGTGCGCCACCGGAGCCACAGGTCCATCTGTTCGGGGGTGAGCGGCAGATCCGCACCGGCCACCGGAGTCACGAAGGCGGCGAGACCGGAGCGGACACCGTCGACGGCGCGGCCGGTCTGCGCCGCGGTCTCGAGGTGCGCGGCGAGCGCGGCGACCGTCGGGTGCGCGAAGACGTCGGCGACGGTGACGTGATTGCCTGCTCCGGCCAGGGCGGCCGCGAGCCGCGCCGCCGACAGCGAGGTGCCGCCGGCCGCAAAGAAGTTGGTGTCCGCGGCGACGTCGGCATCGGTCCCGATCACCGCGCGCATGGTGTCCGCGATGGACTGCTCGACCGGCGTCAGCGCCCGCGACGACCTCGCGGCGGCCTCGGGGAGCATGCCGGTGAGGCGGCGGCGGTCGAGCTTGCCGGTCGGCGTCATCGGCCAGCCGTCGACGATCGCGACCCTGGCCGGAACCATGTGGCCGGGAAGGATGTTCGCGCAGAACCCGAGGATCTGTTCCTCGTTCAGTGCGTCCAGGACGTCGAAGTCGGCGAGACCGTCCTCGGTGACGAACGCGAGAAGCCGTTCGTCACCGTTCCGGTTCCCCGGATCCACCAGCACACGCGCGTCGCCGACGCCGGGCACGTCACGGAGCGCGGACACGATCTCGCCGAGTTCGATGCGGTGACCGCGGATCTGGACCTGGTCGTCGGTGCGGTCGAGATAGACCATGCGGCCACCGGCGATCTCGCGCACGCGGTCTCCGGTTCGGTACATCCGTCGTCCGGTACCACTCGGATCCGCGACGAATCGCGATGCGGTGGTCCCCGGTGCGTTGTGGTAGCCGAGGGTGACCTGGTCGCCGCTGACGTACAGTTCGCCGACGGCGCCGACCGGGACCGGGCGGAGGTCGCGGCCCAGGATCGTCATCGCGACACCGTCGAGCGGAACGCCGATGTCGCTGCGATCGTCGTCGACGTCGACCTCGGTGGCCGTCAGGTGCACGGTCGTCTCGGTGATGCCGTACATGTTGACCAGCGCGACCTCGGGATGGTCGGCCGCCCAGTTCCGTAACAGGGCCGGCGACAACGGTTCTCCGCCGAAGACGACGGTCCGCAGCGCCGTCGGTCGGGAGTGCGGGACGGTGGCGGACACCGCCGGGTCGATGAGGTTGCCGAACGCCGTCGGGGTCTGTGAGCAGACGGTGACCCCGTACCGGTCCATCGCCGCGCCCAGCAGCCGTGGGTCGAGGACCGTCTCGCGCTCCAGCACGACGACGGAGCCGCCGGAGGCCAACGGGCCCAGGATCTCCCAGACCGAGAAGTCGAACGCGTAGGAGTGGACCCAGCTCCACACGTCGTGGTCGGTCGCCGCGATCGTGTCCAACGCGGCGCCGAGCATCGCCGCCAGGTTCGTCCGGGTCACCATCACGGCCTTCGGGGCGCCGGTGGACCCGGAGGTGTGGATCACATAGGCCCCGCCCGGGACCGGTTGTGCTCGCATCTCTTCCGCTGCCGGGCGGACCTCGACCCCGGTCTCGATGAACGCGGCGGGGGCGGTGGCGGCCACGATCAGTTCGGTCCGGGACGGTGGGTCGCCGGGTTCGATCGGCACGTACACCGCGTCGGCCATCAGCACCGCGACGATGGCGATCACGGTGTCGGCACTCCGCGGAAGGATCAGGGCCACCCGATCCCCCGGCCGCACACCGTTCTCGCGCAACCTGTTCGCGACGGTCTCGGCGCGGTCGAGGAGTTCCCGGTAGGTCAGGGTCGTGTCACCGGCGATCACCGCCGTGGCCTCCGGCCGGGTCTCCGCCCGGCGCCGCAGTGCGTCGATCGGGTCGACGGGTGTGGTCCGCCGGGCCGCCCGGTCGGGTCGCGCCCGATCGACCGGGGCCGGCACGCATCGGGCGACGACCGACTCCGGCGGCGCGATGCCGAGCGCCACGACCGTCTCGACGAAACGATCCAGCAGATGCTCGGCGACGACAGTGTCGACTCGGCCGCCGGCGACGGTCAGCACGACCGACAGGCCATCCGGTTCTTCGAAGACGGTGAATTCCAGGGCGGTTCGTGCCTGCCCGCTCGGCAGCGTCTCGACATCGGCGAAGACGGCCGCTCCGGGGAGATCCGGCCGGGAGGCGTGGTAGGCGAAGATGACATCGGCGAGCCCGGTCGGCGCCGCGTCGGCGTGCGTGATCGCCGCGGTGAGGTCCGCTCCGACGCGGGCGAGGGCCTCCGCGACACCGCTGTGCCGCACGCCGGTGGTCCGCACCGGAACGGTCTCGACGAACATGCCCACCGGACGGAGTTCCTCGGTGGTGAACCGCCCCGCCACCGGCACCGACATCACGAGATCGTCGGAGTCCGTGTACTCCGCCACGGTGGCCGAGAGGGCCACGCACAGCAGGGTGTTCAGCGTCGTCCCGGCGTCCCGCGCGCGAGTGGCGGCACTCTCGCGGGCGGCGAGACCGATGGTGCGGCGCAGGATGGTCGCCGGACCGGAGGTGAGCCCCACCGGCAGCGTCCGTGCCGGTTCGGGCAACGCGATGCGGGCGGGGGCCTCACGCATCACCCTCGCCCAGTGGACTTCTGCCGCCGGATCGGTCACGTGCGGCCGTGCCTCGAGTACGGCGCCGAAACCCACGGCGTCCTCGGCCCATATCGGCTCCGCGCCGTCGAGACGGGCGCGCAGCGCGTGCGCGAAGTCATCGACGACGATGTGCAGTGACCACTCGTCGATCGCGATGTGGTGGGCGACCAGGACGAGCTCGGTCCGTCCGCCGGTCTCGTCGACGATCGCGCGCCAGGGCAGATCCACCGTCAGGTCGAACGGGGCCGAGACCGCGAGTTCGACGCCCGCGGCGTCGAGTGTGGCCGCACTGATCTGCGCGGCGGCACGCGCTTCGTCGACCGTGCGGACGACCGCGACCGGCTCGCCGCCGGCGTCGGGATACACCGTCCGCAGCGCCTCGTGCCGGGCCGCGACATCGACGAGGGCGGCCCGCACGACGTCGGCCGCGATGTTCTCGGCGAGAACGAGGCGCACCGGGAGGTGATAGACGGTTGCGTGCATGTCGGCGCGGTTGAGCAGCCAGATCTCCTGCTGCGCACGGGTCGGGCGGTGGCCGTCGGCTCCCGGGGTTCCCGGTGACTCCCCCGGTCCGATGCGGCGCGGCGCGGAGGCCTCGAGGACCGCGGCGAGTTCGGCGAGAGTCGTGACATCACCGAGATCGCGCACGCTCACGACGACCCGGAGCGTGTCGCCGAGGTACGTCGCCAGCTGCATGAACCCCAGCGAGGTGGCGCCGAGCTGGACGAGTTCGTCGTCCATCGACGGATCGGGTACGCCGAGAACGTCCGTCACCGCGTCGGCGACGGCGATCTCGATCGGTGTCGACGGACGACGTTGCGCAACAAGCGGTTCCGGAACCGCCGCGATCAGCGGGGCGGCGGCGGATCGATCGACGACGCCGTTCCGGTCGAGGCGCACCGAATCCAGGATGGCCACCCGGCGCAACCACTGCACGGCCGGCAGCTCGGCATTGACCCGGCGCCGTACCGCGGCCCGAACCCGTTGCGGGTCGCGACTTTCCGCTGTCCCCGTCACGCCGGGTTCGGTCTGCGCAAGGCGCAGCGCGATCCCGACACCGTCGTCGAGTACCGCCGCGGTCGCCGCCGCGACACCGGGAACCCCGGTGGCAGCACGCTCGAGGAGCGCGAGATCGACGCGGACGCCGTCGATCTCGACGACATCGCCGGATCGGTGATCGATGACGAGGTCACCCGTCCCTGGTTCCCGGTGGCCCTTGTCCCCGGTGGCCACCATGCGCCGACCGGGCTGCCACGGACAGGCGACGATCATCGTCGCGGTACGCGCCGGGTCGCCGGCGAAGTACTGCGGCGCACCGCTTCCCACGACGTAGACGTCACCGGTGATCCCGGGGGGCAGGGGACGAAGCCGGTGGTCGAGGATCGCGACGTCGACCCCGGGCCGCGGCCGCCCACTCGGCAACGGCCGATCGATCGGCTGATCCGGCCGGATGCGTTCCGTCGCGGTGAAGGGCCCCAGCATGCCCCCCGGACCGTAGGTGCTCCGCAGGTCCCGTCCGAACGCGTGCCGGACGGTCGGGGCAGGCGCGGTGCCGGAGTCGACGACCAGCACGGTCGTCGCGTTGCCCGGCACTCCGTCGGCGAGGATGGCGGAGGGGACGATTCCGTGCGTCGCCAGGTCGGCGTCCGGGTCGACGAGTCGCAGCCCGTGCGCGGCACACGCGACGATCTCGAGATGTGCCGCCCAGGAGGCCTTCGGTGCCGTGCACGCGAGTCGCCCATAGCTCGGGTCGGATGCGGCCGAGGCGAATACGCCGTCGGCGATGAGCCCCGCAACCGCCCGCTGTGTCATGGCGGCGACTCCCGCCACCCCGACCACGAAGCACGCGGTGTCGTCCGGACGGGGCGCCGGGTTTCCGGCCGCCGGCGCGACGCCGGCCAGTCCGGCGAGCGTGTGCACGTCGCCCGCGCGGACACCGACCGGCGGGTCGGCGTCGTCGTCACCGATCACCAGCGCCGAGCCGGCGGATTCACCGATCTCATCCGGGATCGACTGCGGCGCAGCAGGATCGAGCAGGAGTGCAGCGGCCCCCGAGGCGGCGACGGCCCACCAGGCCAGCAGCCGGTCCGCATCCGACGCGACGGCGATGGCGACCGTGGCCCCGGGACGCGCACCGAGGGTGCGCAGCTGTGCGCCGAGTCGGCGCGCACGAGCGTGCAGTTGCTCGAAGGTGAGCGGCGCCGGCGACGACGTTCCGGGGAACTCGACAGCAGGCTCGTGCCGGCGACGGGCAGCGACGTCGGAGACGGCGTCCCAGACGGTGTCCGGGGCCTCATCGGGTACCTCGCCCTCCGACGACACCCGGTACGAACCGTCGTCGGGGAATCGCAGCGGGAGGTCGTCGACCCGGGTGTCCGGGGCGTGGAGGAATGCGTCGGCGAACGTGTCGAGCATCGACAGGAATTGAGCGTGGTGTTCGGCGACCTCGGCGTCGTCGTACCGGTTGGGATTCGCCTCGACGCCGATCATCAGCGAGGAGTCCTGGTCCTCGCCGGGTACCGGGTAGATGTTGATCGTCAGATCGTCGGCCGGGCCCACGGTCAGGATGTGGAACGTGGCCCGCGCCTGCCCGCAAGGGAATTCGCGCTCGAACAGCATCAGGTTGAGCATCGGACCAGAACGTTCCTGGGCCGCCGTCCGCGGCGTCGCCCCGGAGGCCTCGTCGCCGGCGACGTCGGCCCAGATGTCCTCGCCACGGTAACGCTGATGCCGCAGCGCACCCATGAGTGCGGCCTGGGTGGTCTGTAGCGCGTCGGCGACCGTGCCCGCTCCGGTGACCCCGGTCCGCAGCGGCACGATGTTGGCCACCGGCAGAGGTGTGGCCCGCAGCGCCGCAGTCGTCCGCGCGGCGACCGGGAACTGGAAGATGACCTCGTCGCCCCGTGCGGCCGCCCGGCCGAGGTAGGCGGCGAAAGCGGCGACGAGCACGTTCGGCAACATCGTCGAACCATGGTGTGCGGCCTCCCGCAGCCTCGCCATGGTGGCGGGCGGCACCGCGGACGCGACGCGTCGGGCCACCGCGGTCGGACGCCCCGGACGGTGCGCCAGCGTCGCGGCGATGCCGACGCCCGCCATGTTCTCCCGCCAGTACGCGCGGTCGGTGCCGAAACGCTTCGACTCGCGATACTCGGCGTCGGCCCGGGCCGGCAGATCCAGATCGACCGGCTTCTGCGGCGGAGCGGGCTCGCCGGTCACCGCCGCGTGATAGGCCGCCAGGGCCTCGACCATCCGGTCCTTGCCGCCCATACCGTCCGAGAGCAGGTGATGGCCCCGGTTGTAGACCAGCGACTTGTCGTCGGACAGCCGGAACAGGCACCCGCGCGCAGTCCGGTCCACGCGCGGATCGAGCGGACGCGAATAGTCCTGCGCCATCATCTCCTCGGCGACGGCACGCGGATCCGGTCGGTCACGGAGATCGATGATGTCCGCCCAGTAATGCAGGCCGGGGTCGTACACGCCGACCAGACCGTCGTCGGTGTCGACGAACCGGAGCTGGGTGAATTGCGCGCGCTGCACCACCTCGCTGGTCGCGCGCACGAACAAGTCGGCGTCGATGGGACCGTCGATCTCGACGTACTGGGCGACGTTGATCGGCACATCGAGCGCCGCCTGCTGGGTGAACCACAGCGATCGCTGGGCGGCGCTGAGCGCGAAGGGCCGCGGAGAGTTCGGTGCCGCCGTCTCGGGATCGGGCGAGTTGTTCATGCGACGTCCCGGCGTTCGCACCTACGGCCGGAAAGACCCGGGCTCACGGCCCGGGCCGACCGTCTGATCCCCCCGGTCCTCGACAAAACGACATACGAGTGCGACGAGGCGGAAACAACGGCGCGATACAACTCAACGCCTCGCCTCACTCGTCATGTTCCGTCCTCTGATCACATCTTCGCCGACCGTGGGATCCGTCGGCGATTCGTTGGCCCGCCACCGATTGTCAGACGTTCCTCGTCAGTACGACCCGGAAGTGACTCGACACGGCCAGTCTGCCGAATCCGACGCGCACCAAGCAGGATACGGAGAGCCTATGGGACTAATTGAGCGCGTACAACTCGGGACCACCGATTGGCCTGAGTGGCCCTCGAATTCCCAGCGTGAATAAACATCGCCTATTTGACGGTCGAATTGGTTCACGTTCTCAGACCATCGTCGAAGTGTGGTGAAATGTCGCGGAATTGCACCCGAACAGCGAATGGCCGGAGAAACGAATACGACGACCTGTGACAACAGACCGCCGCATTCGGATCAACTCCACGATGAACGAGATCAGCCCCCGAAGACGTCGCGCAGCTGCTCGACCTCGGCGACACGCTCGGCGTGGGTCGGCGCGGTGGGCGAGGCGAGGATGCACGTGACGCCGGCTTCGCGGAACGCCGCGACCCGCTCGGCCACCTGGGCCTTGGAACCGATCAGCGACATCGACGTGACGAGGTCCTCGGGAACCGCGGCCGCGGCCTCCGCCTTCTTGCCGTCCAGATAGAGGTCCTGGATCAGCTTCGCCTCGTCGACGTAGCCGTAACGGACGGCGAGCTGGTTGTAGAAGTTCTTGCCGCGCGCGCCCATCCCGCCGATGTACAGGGCGGCGTGATGACGCACGAGCTGCTTGGCGTTGTCGATCTGCTCGGCGTCGTCGGAGATGCGCGCGGTGGCCTGCACGACGATGCCCAGATCGCCCAGCGACGCATCCCGCTTGGCCTTGCCCGCCGCGAGCGACTCACCGAAGGCCGCGTCGATCTGCTCCGGGTGGAACAGGATCGGCTGCAGCTCGTCGAACATCTCGGCGGCGAGTTCGATGTTCTTGGGGCCGATGGCGGCGAGGAGCAGCGGGATGTTGTCCCGCACCGGGTGGTTGATGATCTTCAGCGGCTTGCCCAGCCCCGAACCGCCGTGCTCCTCGTCGAGCGGCAGCGTGTAGTGCTTGCCCTGGTAGTTCAGCTTCTCGCGGCGCCAGACCATCCGGCAGATCTCCGCGTGCTCGCGGGCGCGACCCAGCGGATAGTCGTACTTGACCCCGTGGAATCCCTCGATCACCTGCGGACCCGACGCGCCGATACCGAGCACCGCCCGGCCGCCGCTGATGTAGTCGAGGCCGGCCGCGGTCATCGCCAGGTTGGTGGGCGTACGCGAGTACATCGGGAGGATCGCGGTCTGCAGTTCCATCGTCTCGGTCTTGGCCGCGATGTAACCGAGCTGGGAGACGGCGTCGAAGCTGTAGGCCTCCGGGACCGCGATGCGCTGCACGCCCGCCGCTTCGAAGTCCGCGAGGTTGTTGATGGTCTCGCGGAAGTCCCCCGCGTAGTTGATCGGCATGCCCAGCTTCATCGATGTCATGCCGTTGGATTCTTCCACAGGGACGCCCGGTTTCCGAGAGTCTGTTGAACGTCCGATAGGTAGGCCCCGCCCGGGTCCCGTTCGGCGGAACTGTGCCGGGATTTTAGGAAAATGGGGGCGGTAGGTCCCACAATCATCACCATGAGCGGCGAGATGCTGATCCTGGTGCTGTTGGTGATCACAGCCCTCGGCTTCGATTTCACCAACGGCTTCCACGACACCGGCAACGCCATGGCGACGTCGATCGCCACCGGCGCTCTCAAGCCGAAGGTCGCGGTCGGGCTGTCGGCGGTGCTCAACCTGGTCGGCGCCTTCCTGTCCGTGGAGGTCGCCGCGACCATCACCAAGGACGTGCTGGAGATCCAGCAGACATCCGGCCCCGACGCCGGCGAGCTGGTGGCCGGCCTGTCGGCGACGACGGCACTGCTGATCATCTTCGCCGGGCTCATCGGCGGCATCCTGTGGAATCTCTTCACCTGGCTGTTCGGCCTGCCCTCGAGTTCGTCCCACGCCCTGTTCGGCGGACTGATCGGTTCGGGGCTGGCCGCGATCGGGGTCAGCGGCATCAACTGGTCCGGGATCACCTCCAAGATCCTGATCCCCGCGCTCTTCGCGCCCGTCATCGCATGTCTCGTCGCGGGCTGCGGCACCTGGCTGGTCTTCGCGATCACCCGCCGGATCGCCGACCGGGAGAAGGAGAACGGCTTCCGCTACGGACAGGTCGCCACCGCATCGCTCGTCTCGCTGGCCCACGGCACCGGTGACGCCCAGAAGACGATGGGCGTCATCGCCATGGCGCTGATCGCGACCGGGCACCTCGAGGCGTCCAGCGTCAGCCACGGCCTCCCGTTCTGGGTGGTCCTCAGCTGCGCGGCCGCCATCGCGATCGGCACGTACCTCGGAGGCTGGCGGATCATCCGCACCCTCGGCAAGGGTCTCGTGGAGATCACCTCGCCGCAGGGCATGGCCGCCGAGGCCTCGTCGGCCGCCATCATCCTCACCTCGAGCGCGGCGGGTATGGCGCTGTCGACCACACAGGTGGCCACGGGCTCGATCCTGGGCTCGGGGGTGGGCCGCAAGGGCGCCCAGGTCCGCTGGTCGGTCGCCGGCCGGATGGCCGTCGCCTGGGTGACCACCCTGCCGGCCGCCGGCGCGGTCGGCGCCGCCTGCTACTTCATCGCGCACCTCTTCGGCGACGTCACCGGAGCGCTCATCATCTTCGCGGTGCTGGTCGCGGCGTCGGGCTACATGTACTGGCGCGCGCAGGAGAACAAGGTCGACCACGAGAACGTCAACGACGCCTGGGAGGGCGACGCCCGCGTCGGCGAGGAGTGGGAGGAGGCGGTCGCGACCGAGGAGAACGACACCAGCCTCCCGCTACCCCCGGTCATCCCGGCCGAGATCATCGTCCAGCACGACCCGGAGAGGAGCTCCTGAGAGTGGACACCTTCGAGGCCATCGGCAAAGTACTCGTCGTCGGACTGGCGTTCGGGGCAGGCCTACCCGCTCTGTTCGCCATCGGACTGCGAGTGCAGTCCCTCGGCAACGGTGCCGTCGACGCCGACGGGGCCGCCTCCGACCCGCATCCTGCGCTGAAGGCCCTGGCGTATGTGATCTTCGCCATCGTCATCCTGGTGATCGTCGTCGGGATCCTCTGGATCACCCGGCAGACGATCTACTACTACACCGGAATCAAGCTCTTCCCGTTCGGCTACAAGTGATCGTCCCCGCTTCTGATCGGAGCCACGCCGTGGACCGCCCGACGCTTCTGCAGAAGGTCGTGGAGTGGTTGCGCGCCGGATACCCCGACGGCGTCCCTCACAACGACTACATACCGCTCGTCGCGCTGCTACGACGACAACTGACCGACGACGAGGTGACCCAGGTGTCGGCCGAGCTCGTCCGCGAGTCGCCGCCGCCACCCGAGCCGATCTCCCGGATCGACACCGCAGTGAAGATCACCCACTACACCCGTGACCTGCCCCACGAGGACGACATCTCGCGGGTGCGTGCACACCTCATCTCCCGGGGATGGCCGTTCAGCGACGACCCCGACGGGGACGATCCAGACAGCGCCGATCCCGACAGGAACGATCCGACCGACGGGGATCCGTCCTGAGATCCCTGCGCCCGCTTCTGCTGCCCGCCACGCCGGCGGTCCTCGACCGGGTCGACGACCTGCGTGCCGTCCTCGACGGCTCGACGGCCGTGCTGCCCGTGCCCGACGACGCCCGCGCTGCGGCCGAACTCGGTTCCGCGCTGGACGTAGGGGCTCCGATCGACGACCGGGTGTCCCTGGTCGTCTCGACCTCGGGGTCGACGGGCACCCCGAAGGGTGCGCAGCACTCCCCCGCGACCCTCGCCGCGTCGTCGCGGGCCACTGCCGATCGCCTGGGCGGGCCCGGCAACTGGTTGCTGGCGCTCGCGCCCCATCACATCGCCGGCCTGCAGGTCATCCTCCGCGCGCTGACCGCCGGCCAGACCCCGGCGATCCTGGACTTACGTACCGGTTTCGATCCCGACGTGTACGCGCGTGCCATATGCGAGCTCGACGGTCCGCGGCGGTACACCTCGCTGGTTCCCACCCAGCTGGTCAAGATTCTCGACCATCCCGCCGCGACGGCCGCCTCGCGTACGCTCGACGCGATCCTCGTCGGCGGAGCGGCGACTCCGAAGCCGTTGTGGGACAGAGCAGTCGCCGAGGGCCTCCCGGTCGTCGCGACATACGGGATGAGCGAGACGGCCGGTGGTTGCGTCTACGACGGGCGGCCTCTCGACGGTGTCTCGGTCCGCATCGCCGACCCCGCCCCCGACGGCGTGGGCCGCGTCCTGCTCGGCGGCCCGGTCGTCGCCTCCGGATACCGCAATCTGCCCGACCATCCGGCGTTCGCCGAGCCGGGTTGCTTTCGTACCGACGACCTCGGGGTCGTCGACGACGCCGGGCTGCTCAGCATCGTCGGCCGCGCCGACGAGGCCATCTCGACCGGCGGGCTGACCGTGGTACCGCAGGTCGTCGAGGCCGTGATCGCCGACGACGCCGCGGTCGCCGAATGCGTCGTCGTCGGGCTCCCCGACGACCGGCTCGGCGAGGCGGTGACCGCGTTCGTCGTGGTCCGTCCCGGAGAACGCCTCGACGTCAACCGCATTCGCGGATCGGTCATCGACCGGCTCGACCGCTACGCGGCACCCCGGCGGATCGTCGAACTCGACGCACTCCCCCTGCGCGGCCCCGGCAAGTACGACCGCCGCGCGTTGCGGGCTCGCTTCGGTTCCTGAATTCAAGTCCGCCCCGATCGGCGACATCTGAGGCAGGTGTCGCCATTCGTGGCGCTGGGCGCACCGTTGCACGACAGCTGCATTCAGGCAGCGGTCGCGAGCGCCTGGCTGATCGACGTCGCGACGTAGTGGGCTCGGGCACGGAGGTCACCCCAGGTGTAGTTCAGCACCGTCCAGCCGGCCGCGATGAGCGCGTTGCGTCGGGCGCGGTCACGCTGAAACGTCTGCGCGTCGCGGTGGAAGGCAAATCCGTCGATCTCCACCGCCACCATCCGGTCGAGAAAGGCGAAGTCGATCACGTACCCACAGCTCGGATGGTTGGCCGCCCAGCCAGTGAGACCCGCGTCGCGCATGACCTGTACCGCGAGACGCTCCGCAGCCGACCGTGCACCGGTTTCCAGCAACGTAATCGTCTGCCCCATCTCGACAGCGCCGAGGCACCCGCGCCGACGCTGGTAGGCCTCACCGAGACGTTCGATGGTGAGAGGTGCTTCTGCAGTGCGGCGTCGATGACTTCGACGCCGCTTTCGACCGCACCTTCCAGCACCGACAACGCGATTCCCGTCACCCGAAGGTCGCTGCGTACCAGAAGGTCCGCGTCGGCGAGGGTGCGGTGAACGATCCGCACGCCCATGACCGCCCCGCCGTGCCGGCTTCGAGGTGCGGTCACGGTCATGACCACGGGTAGCTCGTCGACGACGCCGAGCCACCACGCGGCCGCGAGGCCCGACAGCACCGCTCGGGGACCTACCGACAAGGTGGCGATCCGAGCTCGGGTTCGTTCGGTCGCCGGATGATCGGCGAGCCGGTACAGGCGTGGTCCCACACGAATCCAGTCACCTGCCGCCACCCGGCGGCGGACTGCCCACCGGTCGAGGTCGTGTTCACGGGCCTGGGCCGCGGTGATCAGGCCGTCGTGGTCACGAGCGAGCGCGCGGAGTCCAGGGGGGAGATGCATGAAAAGTCAGACGCACCAAGCCTCACGCGGGTTCCACCCGCTTCCCCGCGTCGCGCAACCCTCCGCGACATCTGAGGCAGGTGTCGCGTCTCGTAGCGCGAGGAGCAACGTCGAGCGACACCTGCTGGGCCGCCGCCGCACCGGCGCGACCCCGTGACACGATGAACTCCGTGGCTACCCCTTCGCAGTGGATTCAGGGCGCTCGTCCGCGCACGCTCCCCAACGCCATCGCGCCGGTCGTGGCCGGCGTCGGCGCGGCCCTGCACGCCGGCGACGTGACGTGGTGGAAGTCGGTACTCGCGCTCGCGGTGGCCGTCGCGTTCATCATCGGCGTGAACTTCGCCAACGACTACTCCGACGGTGTGCGCGGAACCGACGACGACCGCGTCGGCCCGATGCGCCTGGTCGGCTCGGGTGTCGCCTCGCCGAAGGCCGTGAAGACCGCCGCGTTCCTGTGCTTCGGGATCGGCGCGGTCTGCGGGCTCGTGCTCGCGATCGCGACCGCGTGGTGGCTCGTGCTGGTCGGGGCGATCTGCATCGCCGGCGCCTGGTTCTACACCGGCGGCAAGCGCCCCTACGGGTACGCCGGTTGGGGTGAGGTCGCGGTGTTCACCTTCTTCGGACTCGTCGCCGTCCTCGGCACCCAGTACGTCTCCTCGGGCCGCATCGACTGGGTCGGGCTGGCCTGCGCGGTCGGCGTCGGCGCGATCTCGAGCAGCGTGCTGGTGGTCAACAACCTGCGAGACATCCCCAGCGACACCGAGTCCGGCAAGATCACGCTCGCCGTGCGCCTCGGCGACGCCCGGACCCGGATCCTCTTCGCGGCGCTGCTCCTGACCCCGCTCGCGATGAGCGTGGTGCTGGCCTTCGCGACCCCATGGGCGCTGGTCGGGCTGGTGACGTTCCCGCTGCTGTGGCAGGCCTACACGCCGGTGAGGACGGGTGCGGCCGGCCCCGGTCTGATCCCGTCGATCGGTACCACCGGCAAGGCGATGCTCGCGTGGGCGGTCGTCACGGCGGTCACACTCGCACTGACCTGAGGCCGGCCGTTCCCGGGATCAGACCTGGGCCTCGACGTCGGGCAGGATCGCCACCACGGCCGCGCGGAGTTCCGCTGCGGTGGTGGCGGATTCGATCAGTGCCCGCGATGCATCGTCGGCGGTGTCGATGATCCCGAGCAGCAGGTACTCGGCGCGCAGCCGTCGGTCGCCCCGTTCCCGCGCGATCTCCATGGCCCGGCCGAAGGCGTCCCGGGTGTCGCTCGCGAAGCGCGGCCGGGAACCCCGGCCTCGCGGTCCGCGCCGGCCGCGCCCCGGCTCCCACGGCCCCTCCCCGGCGAACGGTCCGCCCGGACCGGGGCCGAAACCCTGGCCCCAGGGACCCGGTCCGAAGGCGCCCGGTCCGAAGGCGCCCGGACCGAAAGGACCCGGGCCGAAAGGACCCGGGCCGAAGCCCTCGGGACCGCAGTCGGGCCGGGGGCCGCGACCGCGGCCGTGGCGGTGACCATGGTCCCCTCGTCCTTCCCCACGGCGTCCGTCCCCACGTCTCCCGCGACCACGACCTCGGGGTCCGCGCTCGGCGCGCTCGCCCCACCCGTCGGGCAGGTCCTCACCGAACCGCCCGCGCACCGCCTCGCGGACCTTGTCGAGGTCGATCCCGATCGTGCGCAGTGCATCTCGGTCCTCCTCATAGCGTTCGCGGAACGACTCGTCGTCGGCGGTCTCCGCGGTGTCGGACCGACCCGCGTGCTCGTCGTGGTACTGACGTACCGCCTCCCGGGCCGACGACAGCGTCAGGCCATGGTCGGCGAGCAGCGCGAACAGCGGGCTCCGGGCATTGCAGAGCATGCCCAGGATCAGGTGGTCGTTACCGAGTTGCCGGTGACCCAGGTCGCCGGCCTCCTGCGTGGCGAAAGCCAGCAGCATCTTGTCATCGCGACTGATTCGCTCAAACATCTGAATCTCCTTCTGGCCCGCTCGCACGGGCCTCACGTTGTGAGTGCTTCTGATGCACGGCCTGTCGGCTGATCTGCAGTACTTCTGCGATCGCCTGCCAGCTCCACCCGTTGGCACGGGCGTTGGCCACCTGCACGTCCTCGAGTCGGTCGGCCAGGGTGCGCAGTGCGCGTACCGCGGCCAGGCCCCTCGCCGGGTCGCCGCTCGCGGCGTCCCCGGCCAGCTCGGCGCTCGATGCGTCGGGTGCGGTGTCGGTGCTGTGGTCGTCGTGCATGGTGTCAGGTTATGTTGACACGACGGTCTTGTCAAGAATTGTTGACGAGCGGGGAATGCGGCATCTCGCCCGGTCGCGGGTCCGCGGGCCGTACTACTCGTTCTGGATCGACTCGCTGATGTTCATCCGGCCGGCACGGACCGCGGGTATGAACGCGCCGACCAGGCACAACGCGACCGCGATGGTCACGAAGAGCAGGGCCGACGGCCGCGGCGAGTAGAGCACGGTCAGCGACGTCGTGATGGTCAGGATCTGGTTGCTGAGCAGATGCATCGCAGCACCGAGGACGACGCCCACCACCGACCCGACCAGGGCGACCGCACCCGCCTCGGCGAGCACCGTGCGGGAGACGAACCTGCGCGAGGCGCCCATGGCCCGTAGGACGCCGAGCTCGCGCCGGCGTTCGAGAACCGACAGCAGCAGCGTGTTGAGTAGTGCGATCGCGGCTGCACCGGCGACGATCCACTGGATGGCGACCGCGAACGCGCCCGCCTGCTCGACGGTGGCCTGGGTCGCGGCGAGGGCCTCCGCGCCGCTGTAGACGCTGATCGGTTTGTTGCCCGTCGTCGGGACGTTCTGGACCAGCGCATCAAGGTCCCGGCGGACCTGAACCGGGTCGGCGTCGGGCGAGGTGATCACCTGCAGGTAGGTGTCACCGTCGCGATCGAACCAGTCGGCCAGCAACTCCTGCGACATGGCCGCCACCCCGGAATCGAGGGAGACGTAGTCGACCGTGTCACGCACCACCGTCTGCCGTGGGCCGTTGGGAGTCGCGAGTTCCACCGTGCTGCCGGTGTCCACGTCCAGCGCCCGCGCGAGGACATTCGACATCAGGATGCCGTCCCCGGCGAGCACTCTCGCCACCGCCTCCGGCGAGGCCTTGCGCATGAACGGAGCCCGCGAACCCGGCTCGAGCCCTTGCACATTCGCCTTGCTCTCGCCGATGTTCACCGCGGCCCACTGGCCACCGACCACCTCGGTGACGCCGGGAACCGCGGTGACGCGCTCGGCCACCGACGCCGGCAGGATCGGCCCCAGGGGCAGGGTCGCGGCCGACGTCGACGACACGTAGAAGTCCGGATCACCCAGCCCGTCGAGGGATTTCGACATCGAGGAGACCAGATTGTCCAGCGCGCCCGATGTCCCCATCCCGACCGCGATGGCCACCGCGACCGTCATCAACGTCGCCCACGCGCGCCGCGGGGCTCGCTCGGTGTTCACCGACGCGAGCTGCCCGGGACCGCCGAACCAGCGCGCCACCCGAACCACCGCCCAGGCCAACGGCTTCGACAGCGCGAAACACAGGAGCAGCGCGCCGACCAGATAGAAGACACCGGCGAGGATGGCCGGCCGGCCCGGCACCGTCGACACGATGACCCACGACGCGATGAGGCCGGCGACGCCGAGGACGGCTGCGACCACCACCGCGGGACCACGCCGGGACGCGGAGTCCGACACCTCCACGGGAGCCATCGCCTCCACCGGCGAGACCGCGAACACCGACCGCGCGGCCAGCGTCGTCGCCGCGACACACGCCACCACGCAGGCGATCACCGCGGCCGCGGGCGCATAGGCCGGCAGGTGGTAGTTGATGACGGTGCCGACCGAGTCGGCCGGTGGTTCGGGCAGGCTGCCGATCACGGCCCGCCCGGCCAGGATCCCGAGCGGGATGCCGAGCGCGCCGCCGACCAGACCCATCAACGCGGCCTCGCCGAGCATGTCACCGACGAGGTGAGACCGCTTGGCGCCCAACGCACGGATCATCGCGAGCGACCTGCGCCGCGACGCCACCGCCATGTTCATCGTGTTGAACACCAGGAAGGCGGCGATCACCAGCGACACCAGCGAGACCAGCAGGGTCGCATCGCGGGTCACCGAACTCGCGACCTCGGCCTGTTTGGCGCGGAAGTCCGGGTCGACCACCACCGCGCGGCCGTCCACGATGCCCTTCACCTGCGCGCGAACCGCGGACACGTCGGCGCCCGGTTCGGTCACGACGAGGATCGAGTCGAGGCGGCCCTCGAGTCCGACGAGCCGTTGCGCGAGATCGACATAGGCGAAGACGAAGCGGCCGCTGTTGAGGCCCGCGGCCTGCGCGTTGCCGAGCACTTCGAGGACCTCGACGTCGATCCCGTTGACCGACAGGCGGTCTCCGCGCTCGAGCCCGAGACCCGGACCGACGAACACGCCGGTACGCAGGCGATCGAGATCGACGGTCGCCGACTGCGGACCACCCGCCTGCTCCTGCTGCACGGCGGCTCGCAGACTGCCCGACAGCTGGGTGACGCGCTGGTCGGAGCCGAGCAGCGGCACGGCCGAACCGTCGACGACGACCGACCCGCGGATCATCGGCACGACGGCCGCCGCCGCATCGACGTCGCGACGGATCTCGCCGGCCAGGGACTCGTCGACCCCGGTGTCGGTGATGCCCGCGACCTCGATGTCGGCGACACCCGACACCGCGTTGTTGAACTCGCGCACCGATTCCGACGCCGACCCGTAGGTCCCGAGTACCGCGATCAGCAACGCCGACGACACGACCACCACCGCCAGCGACGTGAGCAGGCGCAACCGATGGGTACGGATCTCGCGCAGGTTCAGCAGCCGGATGCGCGTGAGACCGGCGAGCAGGGCGGAGGGTCGAGTACCCCGGCTCGGCACTAGGCGATCTTCCCGTCGCGGACCGTGATGGTGGTGTCGGCGACCGCGGCGGCCTTCGGATCGTGGGTCACCATCACCACCAGCCGGTCGGGCGTGTCGTGGGCGACCTCCGAGAGCAGTTCGAGTACCGACTCACCCGTCTTGGAGTCCAGATTCCCGGTCGGTTCGTCGGCGAGCAGGATCGTCGGGTCCATGATGAGCGAGCGGGCGATCGCGACGCGCTGCATCTGGCCGCCGGACAGCTCCGACGGCCGATGATCGACCCGGTCGCCGAGTCCGACCCGCCGAAGCAGTTCCACCGCACGAGGTTTCGCCTTGCGCAGGGACTGGTTGTCCAGGAGTCGCGGTAGTGCGACGTTCTCCCACGCCGACATCGTCGGGACGAGATTGAAGAACTGGAAGATGAATCCGACGCGGTTGCGCCGGAATTCGGAGGCGGCGGTGTCGTCGAGCGCGCCGAGATCGACCCCGTCGATGCTGATCCGCCCGGACGTCGGGGTGTCGAGAGCCCCGAGCACGTGCAGCAGGGTGCTCTTGCCTGCTCCCGACGGACCGACCACCGACACGAACTGCCCGCCGTCGATCGAGAGGTTCAGACCGTCCAGGGCGCGGACCCGTTCGTCGCCCATCTGGTACTCGCGCACCAGATCGACCGCCTCCACCAGGGCACTTCCGGTGCCGGGCGTCCGCCCGGGTTCCATCGACACTCCCGGATCGTAACCCACCCGCGGTGTCCGGCCCGGGTCTCAGGCGGTCCAGCGACCGGTGGCGAGGAACTCGTCGAGCACCGTCTCGGCGGGGCCGAGGTCGAACGAGCCGGTGGCCAGCCAGTCGTCGTCGAAATAGGTGGTCGCGTACCGATCCCCCGAGTCACAGAGCAACGTGACGATGCTGCCGGGCGTCCGCGCGGCGACCATCTCGGCGACGAGCGAGAAGGCCCCCCACATGTTGGTGCCGGTGGACCCGCCCACGCGGCGGCCGAGGAGATCGCTCGAGCGGCGCGCGGTCGCGATGGACGCCTCGTCGGGCACGCCGATCATGCGGTCGATGACCTGTGAGATGAACGACGGCTCGACCCGCGGGCGGCCGATCCCCTCGATACGCGAGCCGGTCTCGGCGGTCAGCGTCCCGTCCGCCGACTCGTACGCGGGCAAGAACACCGAGTTCTCCGGGTCGACGACCGCCAGCCAGGTGTCATGGCGCCGGTAGCGCACGTATCGCCCCAGGGTCGCCGACGTACCACCCGTACCGGCCCCGACGACGATCCACGTGGGTATCGGATGGTCTTCTTCGGCCAGCTGCGCGAAGATCGACTCGGCGATGTTGTTGTTGCCGCGCCAGTCGGTCGCGCGTTCGGCCATCGTGAACTGGTCGATGAAGTGGCCGCCGAGCTCGCCCTCGAGACGCAGCGCCTCGGCGTAGACCTCGCCGGGGTGATCGACGAAATGACACCGCCCGCCGTGGCGTTCGATCAGCGCCGTCTTGGCCGGGGACGTGCTCTTGGCCATCACCGCGATGAACGGGACGCCGATCAGCTCGGCGAAGTAGGCCTCGCTCACCGCCGTCGACCCCGACGACGCCTCGATGACCGGAGTGCCCTCGACGACCCACCCGTTGCACAGGGCGTAGAGGAACAGTGAACGCGCCAGCCGGTGCTTCAACGATCCAGTCGGGTGGGTCGACTCGTCCTTGACGTAGAGGTCCACACCGACCTCGCGAGCCCCGTGCCCGTCGAGTGGATCCCCGCCCGGTCCGTTGCCGGCGGGTTCGGTCCAGCGCGACCACGCGGGCAGTGCGACGCGCAGCAGGTGGGTGTCGGCACTGCGTCGGCCGTCGGCCTCGATGAGGCGGATGGCGTTCTGGGTCCAGGCGCGGTCGGCGCGACGGTCGACGAGCCGCGTCGGCTTCACTTCTCGCCGCGGAGCCGTGCCTGCAGATCGTCGTGCTTGGACCGGCGACCGGCCTCCAGGGCCGCGATCTCGCTGTTGACCTTCAGACGCAGCGTCTTGAACAGAACCATGCCGAGCGGGAGTGCGATCAGCACACCGAACACCGCCGCGACGAGGAACGGCACCTCGACGTCGGCGAGGCGTCCGCCGACCATGATGATCACGACCACCGCGGCGACGAGCAGCAGCCGCGCGAACGTGTAGGCGAACAGGGCGACCGCCAGGGTCATCGGGCGTCCACCGGCCTGCGGCGCGGTGTCCGCGGCGGTCGTCTCGCGGGCGGCGTCGCCGGGGGCGGCCTTCTTGCCGGGGGCGGGTTTGCCGGAGGCCGGTGTGCCGGGGACGGGGGTGGGGTCGTGCGGTTCACTCACCCCTCCAGCCTACTGGGCGGTCCTCACGCTCCCGCAGGTCGCAGGGCTTTGCACGCTCTTTACCTCCCGCTGACGGTTCGAGTACCTGGGCGATTTGCGTGTATTCATGAAGAACTCGTCCACCACGTGCAGAGCCGCTTCGCCACCTCCGGCGCGCCGACCGAGCACTCCAACACGCAGGGGGAACCATGACCAGCATCGAGACAGCACCGCCCGCGACCTACATCACGCCTGGGCTCGCCAGCCAGCACACGCTGACCCCCGGCCAGGTCGCCGCGATGTTCAACGTCAATCCGAAGACGGTCGCCCGCTGGGCGAGCTCGGGCATCCTCGGCTCGATCCGCACCCCGGGGGGCCATCGGCGCTTCCGCGAGGAAGACGTCGTCGCCCTGCTCAACCGTCGCACGCATTGACCCGCGTCGGGCCCTCCCCTGTCGCCGGCGGCCCGACCAGCCGGCCGGGACTCATCCGATCGGCCGAGATGTCCGGGTCCGGCCCGCGTTCACCCTGGTCTCTCAGGCATCTCACGTACGCTGGACTGCGGGAGGTTGTCATGATCTATCTGTTCGCCGTTCTGGGTCTTCTCGCCATCGGTTTCCTCATGTGGCGCGCCTTCGGACCCCATGCCGACGAGTCCGGCGACACCCCCTCGTCCGGCCCCCGTCGCGCCCGGCCGCGCGGCCCGCTCGGTCCCGACGACGACCCCGATTTCCTCCGCGACCTGGACAATCGCACCCGCGGTACCAACGGCACCGACGGTGACGAGATCTGAGGCGTGGGGGCCGGCAGAAAAGCTGAGACCAGGTTCAGAACGTCTCTACGGAACATACCCAGGGGTAGGGTATCGTCCACTTCACCATCGATTCCACGATGGCTGATCCGAGAGAAGGCGCCGTTGAACCCGGGACGATCTCCGCGAGGGACGTCAACCGATGACGACCTGAGCTTCGCCGAGAAGATCGGTTATCTCTTCGAACACAGTCGTGACGAGAACGGCATCCGATATACCGGCAAGAAGATCGCCGAGAAGGCCAACCGGCTCGGCTACTCGCTGTCCGACGCGTACATCTCCCAGCTACGCACCGGCAAGGCCCGGACGCCGTCGTTCCGTACGGTCGAGGCCATCGCCCGCGCCTTCGACGTCAGCGTGACCTACTTCCTTTCCAACCCCGACGAGGATCTCGAACGCGTTCGGCAGCAACAGAATTACGTCGAGATGCTCCAGGTGACCGGCAGCCATCTGTCCGGGATCGACATGGGTTCGCTGTGCCCGGACACGATCGACGCGCTCATCGACCTGCTCAAGCTGGTCAAGGCGCAGGCGCTCGCCAAGAAGGCCGAGGAGAACTCCCCGAGCGAGGCTTCCAGCTGACGCCTGCCGCTCACAGACCTGCGTAGGAGTGCAGGCCGGAGACGACCAGGTTGATGATGAACAGGTTGAACAGCATCGCCACGAAGCCGGCGACGTTGATCCAGGCCGCGGCATTGCTGCGCCAGCCCGCCGTCGCTCGTGCGTGCAGGTAGGCCGCGTAGATCACCCAGGCGATGAAGGACACCGTCTCCTTGGGATCCCAGCCCCAGAACCGGCCCCACGCAGCCTCGGCCCAGATGGCACCGCAGATGACGCCGAGACCGAACAGCGGGAAACCGATCACGACGCACTTGTAGGCCAGGCGATCGAGCTGATCGGCCGACGGCAGGTGCTCGACGACGCGGCGGACCGAGCCGGCGAAGCCCGGGCGGCTCGCGGCCGCGGCGGAACCGTCGGGCGAGGTCGCCGCCCAGCGCATCTTGACCAGGTAGAGGATGCTCGCGACGCCCGAGACCAGCAGAATGCCCGAGGACACCGAGATGATCGACACGTGCACGGCGAGCCAGTAGGACTTCAGCGCGGGGACGACCGGCGCGGCCTGGGTGTAGAGCCAGCGGCCGGCGATGAACATCAGCAGGATGACGGGAAGCAGCACGAAGGAGAGCAGCGGACGATGTTCGCGCTTGCGCAGGATGATCAGTCCCGCGAGCACGCCCGCGGCGCACGTCATCGAGATGAACTCGTACATGTTGCCCCAGGGCGCGCGTTCGGTCGCGATCCCGCGGAGCACGATCGAACCGAGGTGGGCGGCGAGTCCGACGACGACGACCGGCAGCGCCATGTTGCCGAGCTTCTCGCCGAGAGTCCGACGCGAGGACTCGTCGACACGACCGGGCACTCGCGCCTCGGTCCCGCCCGCACCGGCGTTGACCAGCTGCTTCTGCTCGAGACGGCGGCCGCGGACGGCCGCGAGCGCACCCAGGAACAGGATGACCGCGACGACATAGACCGTCATGGCGGTGCCGTACAGCAGGTCCGAGTACCGCGCGAGTGTCTCGTCGATCGGCATCGCCGGTGCTTCGGTGTTCATGTGCTTCCTTTCGCCGGCTGCTAGAGCCGCCGGGTCGTCCGCCGCGAGGCGGGTGCGCCGGCGTCGTCGGCCACGAGATCGGCCGCCTGCTCGTCGAAGCCCTCGCCCCATCCGGCCTGATCGGTGCGTGCCAGGCCGGCAATCTCTACTACAGTACGTCGTTGCGTGTCGCCCCCGACATCGCCGTCGGATTGCGCGCTCGCGACCGGCACCGGGACCAGCCGGGCCCAGATGCGCCGGCGGCGGATCAGCAGCGACACCAGCAGACCACCGAGCATCACGATCGCGCTCACCAGCACCCAGACCTGGGCGGGGTCGTGCGAGACCTGCACCGACACCCACCGCTCGTAGCCGTCGAACGTCACCGTCGTGCCGTCGGCCAGGGTGTGGCTCTGGCCGACCCCGAGGTTGACCTGCGCCTGACGCTGGAGGCGGCCCTGTTCGATGAGGTCCTGGTCGAGCGAGTACACGTTCTGCGCCTTGCCGGTGTCGAGACCGGTGTCGCCCTTGAAGATCCGGATGGCGACGAAGGGGTCGTCGGGTTCCGGCGACGCCGAGGTCAACAGCGAGCCGTGGAACGACGCGGTCGGCGCGAACAGGCCCTCGAGGGCGATCTGGTTCTTGCGACGGTCGTCGGCGTCGGGATAGAGGCCGGCCGGGGTGTCGAAGCGCGCGGCACCCGACGAGAGCATCGTCTGGAGCTCATCCGGCACGAACAGGGTCGTCTGTGAGCGCTTCTCCCCGTTGGGGAAGGTCACCGTGAACTTCGGCGCGAAGCCGTTGCCGAGTACATAGACCCGGTCGCCGGCGACGCGCAACGGCTCGTTGACCCGGACCGAGGCGGTCTCCCAGCCGGCGGGATCACCCAGGTTGCCGACGCCGCCGTCGCTGCCCGCGGCGTACCGGATGGTGGCGTCGTACATGTCGGGCTGGCCGCTGGGCAGGAAAATCGCCGAGAAGTCGTCGACGCGGAAACAGAACGGTGAGAGGTCGGTGCCGTCGACCAGGTTGCCGGCGCGGAACGAGTCGTAGATGGCGGTCGAGGTGTTGCACACGCCCTGCTCGCCGTCGGCGACGAGACTGCGGGTGCCCTCGTAGCCGTACATCTTGCCCACCGCGATCGACACCAGGAGCGCCAGCAGGGCGAAGTGGAAGACCAGGTTGCCGAACTCGCGGAGGTATCCCTTCTCCGCGGAGACCTCGACGCATCCGTCCGGGTACGCCGCGCTCGGCTCGCGGACGACGACCTCGCGACGCCAGCCGCGCAACCGGCCGTCGATCCGGCGGGCGACCGTTTCCGGGTCGCCGTCGACGGTGTGCGTGACGTGCCGCGGCAGACGGGACAGGTTGCGGGGTGCGGCAACGGGTTTCGCGCGCAGGCTGTGGAAGTGCTCGACCATCCGCGGCGTCAGACAGCCGACGAGGGAGATGAACAGCAGCACGTAGATTGCGGTGAACCAGGCGCTGGAGAAGACGTCGAACAGCTGCAGCCGGTCCATCCAGACGCCGAGCTGACCGCGGTCGGCGATGTACTCCAGGGTCTTCTGCTCGTTGAGCTCGCGCTGCGGTAGCAGCGCACCGGGGATCGCGGCGAGCGCCAGCAGGAACAGCAGGATCAGCGCGGTCCGCATCGAGGTCAGCGAACGCCACAGGTTGCGGACCGGCCACAGCACCCGGCGACGCGCCCAATGGGGCTTGCGTGCCGGCTCGGGCGTGTCCACCTGCGGGCGGTCGGTGAGATCGGTCATGGGTCCAGCGCTCAGATCGGTAGTTGGGTGTCGGTGACGAAGCGGACCTGGACCCACACGATGAATTGGTCCCACCAGCCGGTCAGCAGGGCCACGCCGACCCCGATCAGCAGGACTCCACCGATCACCTGGATCGTGCGGGCGTTCCGGCGGAGCCAGCCGAGACTGCGCAGGGCCCACGCCGAGGAGAACGCCAGGACCACGAAGGGCAGGCCCAGCCCCAGGCAGTACGCGACGATGAGGGTCACGCCTTTGGCCGCCGTCGACCCCTCGGTCCCGCTGACGGTGGCGATCACCGCGGCGAGGGTCGGTCCCAGGCACGGCGTCCACCCGAGCGCGAAGACCGCACCGAGCAGCGGCGCCCCGACGATGTTGGAGACCCGACGCGGTTCGAAGCGGACCTCACGCTGCAACGCCGGGATGAGACCGATGAAGACCAGGCCCATCGCGATGGTGACGACCCCGCCGATGCGTTGCAGCAGTTCACGATTCAGCACGAAGGTACTGGTCACGCCGAGGACGGTCGCGGTGGCTGCGACGAAGACGACGGTGAAGCCGAGGACGAACAGGCCGGCGGCGAGCGCGACCCGCGACCGGCCGCTCTTGGCCTGTTCGCCGACCTTCACCGCGGGCGCCTCCGCCCCGACGAGACCGGCCAGATAGGACAGATAACCCGGGACCAGTGGCACGACGCACGGCGACGCGAACGAGACGAGCCCCGCGAGCAGGCATGCCGCGAAGGCGAGCAGGATCGGTCCGCTGGACACGGTGTCGGCGAACGTGTCGCCGATCGACGAGGCGAGGATCGTGGTCGAGCCGTTCATCACACCGGGCCCGCCGGTTCGGCCGCGACGCGCTGGACGACCTCGTCGAGTTCGGCGTCCGAGACCGCCTTCAGGAACACCGCCGCCGGGCGGTGCTCCCGATCGAGCACGATCGTCGTCGGCACCACCGAGGTGGGCGTCGTCAGCGCGGCCAGCGACATGCCCGGGAAGTCGTAGATCGAGGGATACCCGACCTTGCGGTCGATCATGAAGTCCTTCGCGGACTCCCGGTCGTCGCGCAGGTTGATGCCGAGGAACTCCACGCCGTCGGCGCGGTAACGCTCGTAGACGCGCTCGAGGTCATCGGCCTCGCCACGGCAGGGCCCGCACCACGATCCCCAGACGTTGATGACGAGGGCTTTGCCTGCGAACGGAGGATCGGACAGGGACAGCTCCTGCCCGGTCATCAGATCCTCGCCGGTGACGTCGGCGATCGGCTTGCGATCCTCGGGCGCATAGGTGATGACGGTCTGCCCGCCCGGTGAGACGAACTGGAAGGTGTTCCCCTGCGCGACCGCGTCGTCGCCGGTGCTGCAGCCGGCGATCAGCATGATCAGGGCCGACAACACCGTCGGCAGGAGCAACTTGCGCACTGGGTCAGACCTTCGGTTTCACGCACCGGTTGCCAGCGGGTCCGAGGACCCGGCCGGTTCGGAGTAGATGATGTCGACGAGGGCGTCGTCGTCGTAGATGAGGCTGGTCAGCGAGGCCAGCGAGCACTGGCGACGACGCGGGTCGTGCCAGAGGCGCTGACCTTCGAGGAACCGGCGCAGCGTGTACACGGGCAGCTGGTGGCTGACGCAGACGGCTTCGTGACCGCGAGCGGCGTCGCGGGCCTTGTTGGCCGCGGCCAGCATGCGGTGCGCGAGCTGGATGTAGGGCTCGCCCCAAGAGGGGGTGAACGGGTCCCGCAGTTTCGGCCAGTGCCGCGGCTTGCTCAGCGCGCCGTCGCCGACCGAGACCTTGAGGCCCTCGAAGACGTTCTCGGCCTCGATGAGGTCGTCGTTGGTCAGGATCGGGATGCCGTGCGCGGCGGCGATCGGCGTGGCGGTCTCCTGCGCGCGTTGCAGCGGCGAGGCGAACACGGCCCGGACGTCGTGGTCGGCGAGTGTGTCGGCGACCTTGCGCGCCTGCGCCTGGCCGTCGGCGGAGAGCCGGAAACCGGGCAGACGGCCGTAGAGGATGCCGTCGGGGTTGTCGACCTCTCCGTGGCGCATCATGTGGACGATCGTGTGCATCAGGCGTTGTCCCCCGGTGTGGCTGCGGTCGCGGCCGCCTGCGCTGCCGCGGGCAGCGCATCGGCGATCTGCGAGAAAGCATCCTCGTCGAGCGCCGCGGACACAAACCAGGCCTCGTAGGCGCTCGGCGGTGCGTAGACGCCGCGCTCGAGCAGAGCGTGGAAGAACGGCGCAAACCGCCAGGTCTCCGTGGCGGAGACGCCGGCGTAATCGACGATCGGGGTCTCCGGATCGGTAGTGAAGAACACACTCAGCAGGCTGCCCGCCTTCTGCACGCGGTGGGCCACCCCGGCCGCGGAGAGGGCCTCGTGCAGCATCGTCGCGAGCCGGTCGGCGTTGGCGTCGAGGGTGCGGTAGACCTCGACGTCGGCATGCCGCAGGGTCGCGAGACCGGCGGCGACGGCGACGGGGTTCCCCGACAGCGTGCCCGCCTGATACACCGGCCCGGTCGGTGCGAGTCGTTCCATGACATCCGCGCGGCCACCGAACGCCGCGGCGGGCAGTCCCCCGCTCATCACCTTGCCGAAGGTGTAGAGGTCGCCGGCCACACCCTCGAGCCCGTACCAACCGCTCGGGCTCACGCGGAAACCGGTCATGACCTCGTCCATGATGAGCAGCGCGCCGTGGCGCCGGGTGAGGTCGCGCAGTCCGGCGTTGAAACCCTCCACCGGGGCGACCGCACCCATGTTCCCGGCCGCCGCCTCGGTGATCACGGCGGCGATGTCGTCGCCGAACTCGGCGAAGGCCTCGGCGACCGCGGTGAGGTCGTTGTAGGGCAGCACGAGTGTGTCGTGCGCCGACGCACCGGTCACACCGGGGCTCGTCGGCAGGCCGAGCGTGGCGACCCCGGAACCGGCCGCGGCCAGCAGTGCGTCGACGTGACCGTGGTAGCAGCCGGCGAACTTGATGATCTTGGCGCGACCCGTGTACCCGCGGGCGAGGCGGATCGCCGACATGGTCGCCTCGGTGCCGGAGTTCACCAGCCGGACGCGCTCGACGGGGTCGACGCGGCCGATGATCTCCTCGGCGAGTTCGATCTCGCCCTCGGTGGGCGCACCGAAGGACAGGCCGCCAGTGGCCGCCTCACGAACTGCCTCCACGACGGCCGGGTGCGCGTGCCCCAGGATCATCGGACCCCACGAGCTGACGAGGTCGACGTAGGCGTTGCCGTCGGCGTCGGTGAGCCGGCATCCGGCCGCGGAGGCGATGAAACGCGGGGTCCCGCCGACCGCGGAGAACGCGCGCACCGGGGAGTTGACGCCCCCCGGAATGGCCTGCGTCGCGCGGGTGAACAGCGCGGCCGAGGCAGCCGTTCCGGGAGCAGGCGTGGCAGCAGCGGAAGGGGTCACGGCCTACAGTGTTCCAAACGGCACCGGGTGACCCAAATCCCCGCTGGTCAGCGGGGTCGGCACGGCGTCCCAGCGGTGCGGGGACTAGCCCGCGAGCGCCTTGCGCACCTGTTCGGCGATCGCCGCCTGCCCCTGCTCGTTGGGGTGCACCGCGCCGGGGCCCGAGGTGGTCATCGGCTCGATCCAGCGCTCGTCGCCGGCACACGCGTCGTGACCCTCGGACACCTGCGACATGTCGACGAATTCCACCCCTTCGTCCTCGGCCGCGCGCCGGCCATAGGTGTTCAGCGCCGTCTGCAGTTCGCGGATCATCGGCACGTCACCTTCGGCGAGCCGCATCTCGGGATAGCAGCCGACGGTCGGCGGGAGCAGCCACGGATAGCCCGCGAGCAGGATGCGGGCATTCGGCGCCCGGTTTCGCACATCGCGCAGCGCCTGACGGACAGCCGGGTAGATGTCGGCCGCGACCGGGTCGATCAGCGATCGTCCGTAGCGATCGGTGCACGGCGCACCGGCGCGGTCGACGTCGGCGAGTTCGCTGCAGAGCCGGATCGCGCGGCCGTAGGTCTGTTCGTCGTTGCCGCCGATCATCAGCGTCACCACATCGGTGTCCTCGTCGAGGGCGTCGAGTTGAGGTGGCACGCCCTGGTGCTGCGACTCCCGGAAGTCACCGGTGTCGGCGCCCGCGCAGCTGACGTCGGTCAGGTCGAAGTCCTCTTCCTCGGCGACGATGTGCGCGTAGTTCCTCGACGACCGCTGACAGTAGATGGGCGAGTCCTCCTCGAGCGGGCTCACGCCGGTTCCGGCGCTGAAACTGTCGCCGAGGTTCACGTACACCGTCGACTGGGCGGGCTTTTCCGTCGACTGGGCGGGCATTTCCGTCGACTGGACAGGCGCTTGCGTCGACTGTGCATCCGTTTGCGTTGACTGGGCGGGCGTTTGCGTCGACTGGGCGCATCCGGCGAGAAGGGCACCGGCCGCGACGAGTCCGGTCAGGGTCCCCAACAGCCTTCGTTTCGCCACGACGCAATAGTCGCCTCCATCCCGACCACTCGCCAACATCGCAGCTCAGCGGGTCGATCGGAGGCCGGGAGTAGGGTTCGAACCGGCAGAACCGACATGTGAGGATGTGGCTTCGGATGAGTGGCGACAAGAACGTTCTCGACCCGCGGGGAGTGCTCGAAGCGGTGCCCACCGGTCTCTGGATCGACGGCCGGTCCACACCGGCGGCCGACGGCACCACCTTCGACGTCTATGACGCGGCCACCGAGGAGTCGCTCGTCTCGGTCGCGGACGCGGGGGTCGCCGACGCCCGTGCTGCGCTCGACTCCGCCGTCGCCGCTTCCGCGGACTGGGCGGCCACCGCACCGCGCGAACGCGGCGAGATCCTCCGCCGGACCTTCGAACTGCTCACCGAACGCGCGGACGACATCGCGATGCTGATGACGCTCGAACTCGGCCGGGCCCTGCCCGACAGTCGCGCCGAGACCACCTACGGACTGGAGTTCCTGCGCTGGTTCGCCGAGGAGACCGTCCGGATCGGGGGCCGGTTCACTCCGGCGCCGGCCGGCAACGGACGCATCCTGGTGGCACATCAGCCCGTCGGACCGTGCCTGGCCATCACGCCGTGGAACTTCCCGCTCGCGATGGGAACGCGCAAGATCGGTCCCGCGCTCGCGGCAGGCAACGTCATCATCGTCAAGCCGGCTCGCGAGACACCGTTGACGATGCTCGCGCTGGCCGAGGCCTTCGCCGAAGCCGGCCTCCCCCCGGGCGTTTTGTCCGTCCTGCCCACCACGTCGAGCGGCGAGGTGTCCTCGACGTTGATCACCGACGACCGGATTCGCAAGATCAGCTTCACCGGTTCGACGCCGGTGGGCCGCAGCCTGCTCGGCCAGGCCGCCGAGCGCGTGCAGCGCACCTCGATGGAACTCGGCGGCAACGCTCCCTTCCTCGTCTTCGACGACGCCGACATCGACGCCGCGGTCGAGGGCGCGTTCGCCGCCAAGATGCGCAACGGCGGTGAGGCGTGCACCGCGGCCAACCGCTTCCTGGTGCAGGCGGGGGTCGTCGAGGAGTTCACCGAGAAGCTCGTCGCGAAGATGTCGGAGGTCCGCATGGGGCCCGGCTACTCCGACGGGGTGACCCTGGGACCCCTGGTGAATGCCGATCAGCGGGACAAGGTCGCCGACGCGGTCGAGCAGGCGGTCGCCGACGGCGCCCGGGTGCGGCTGGGCGGTGAACGACCGGAGGGACGCGGCTTCTTCTATCCGGCAACGGTTCTCGACAATGTGGACCCGTACGCCCCGGTGACGCGCGAAGAGATCTTCGGCCCCGTCGCGGTGATCAGCACCTTCGACGACGAGTCCGCGGGCATCGAGGCCGCGAACTCGACCGAGTACGGCCTGGCGTCGTACTTCTACAGCCGCGATCTCGAACGCTGCATGAGGGTCGCCGAGCGCCTGGACTCGGGCATGGTCGGGGTGAACCGAGGCGTGATCTCCGATGCCGCTGCACCGTTCGGCGGGATCAAACAGTCCGGGATCGGGCGCGAGGGCGGCAGCGAGGGCATCGACGAGTACCTCTCGGTGAAGTACATCGCGCTCACTTGACTCACCGCTCCCTGAGGCGCGAGGAGCGATAGCGACGAGCCTCGAAGGGTGTTACGTATGTGACTAGTGATGCAGGTGTTACCACTTTGATACCTGTACGCCCGTACTGATCCCTACACTCGGTCACCATGCGTCGTAGAAACCTCACGACCGCGGCTGCCGCGGCCGCGATCGCCACGGCCGCTTCGGTGGCCGTCGCCGTCGCACCGTCCGAGCCGGCCGCGAACGTCCAGAATGCCGCGATCAGTACCGATTTCGGCAGCGTGGACCTCGGCAGCTCCGAACTCGGCACCCCGAACAGCAACTTCCTCTGGCAGAGTCCGCCGACTCGCTACATCGTCGTCCTGGGTGCCAAGTTCGGTGTTCTCGGCCAGACCCCCGATGTCCTCAAGCGCAGGCTCGACGTCGCGGCCAACCTCGGCAAGAAGCACCCGTTCAACCGCATGATCGTCTCCGGCGGCGACACCCACTGGCTCCCGGTCACCGAAGCCCAGTTCATGAACCTCGGCCTCATCCGACGCGGAATCCCGATGTGGCAGATGGTCAATGAAGGAGCGTCGACCTCCACGGTGCAGAACGCCCAGAACACGGTGCGGATGCTCAAGCACATGGGCGCGAACGGCGCGATCATCGTGACCAACGGCTTCCACATGGAACGCGCGATGAAGAATTTCCGCGACGCGGCCCGGCAGCAGGGCGCCCGCATCGAGTTCCGGTCGGCGTACGCCTAGCACCTCACGGGCACCCTTCGCGCGTCGCCAATTCCGTGCCGCTGATTCGATCCCATCAGCGGGACGGAAACGGCACCGCGGGAACGCAGTTCGCCCCGCCGGCCGAAGCCGACGGGGCGAGATCGTGATTCTCAACCAGCGGTGTGGGTGATCAGCGCAGCAGCGCGCGGCTCATGACGACGCGCTGGATCTGGTTGGTGCCCTCGTAGATCTGAGTGATCTTGGCGTCGCGCATCATGCGCTCGACCGGGAAGTCGCGGGTGTAGCCGGCGCCGCCGAAGAGCTGGACGGCGTCGGTGGTGACCTCCATCGCGACGTCGGAGGCGAAGCACTTCGACGCCGAGGAGATGAACCCCAGGTTCTTCTCGCCGCGCTCGGCGCGGGCGGCCGAGGTGTAGACCATCAGGCGGGCGGCCTCGACCTTCATCGCCATGTCGGCGATCATGAACTCCACACCCTGGAACGAGCTGATCGGCTTGCCGAACTGCTTGCGGTCCTTGACATATGCGATCGCCTGGTCGAGTGCGCCCTGCGCGATTCCGACGGCTTGCGCGCCGATGGTCGGGCGGGTGTGATCGAGGGTCTGCAGGGCGGTCTTGAAGCCGGTGCCCTCGTCGCCGATGATGCGGTCGAGCGGGATCGTGCAGTCCTCGAAGTACAGTTCCGCGGTCGGCGAACCCTTGATGCCGAGCTTCTTCTCCAGCGGTCCGACGGTGAAGCCGGGATCGTCCTTGTGGACCATGAACGCGGAGATGCCGTTGGCCTTCTTCTCCGGGTCGGTCACGGCCATGACGGTGTACCAGGACGACTTGCCGCCGTTGGTGATCCAGCACTTCGTGCCGTTGAGCACCCAGTTGTTGCCGTCCTTGCGGGCGCGGGTCTTCATGCCCGCGGCATCGGAGCCGGCCTCGCGTTCACTCAGGGCATACGACGCCATAGCCTCGCCGGACGCGATGCCGGGCAGCACCTGCTGCTTGAGGTCGTCGGAGCCGTTGAGGATCAGGCCCATGGTGCCGAGCTTGTTGACGGCGGGGATGAGCGAGGACGACGCGTCGACACGGGCGACCTCTTCGATGACGATGCACGCCGCGATCGAGTCGCCGCCCTGACCGCCGAACTCCTCGGGTACGTGGATCGCGTTGAACCCCGATGCGACGAGGGCATCGAGGGCCTCCTGGGGGAACCGGGAGTTCTCGTCGACGTCGGCGGCGTAGGGCTCGATCTCCTTCTCCGAGAGCGCCCGGATCGCCTCACGCAGGGCGATGTGCTCTTCCGGGAGTTCGAAGACGTTGAAGTCGGGATTTCCGTAACCCATGACAACTCCTCACGGCACCTGGAGTGCCTGTTCGTTCCCGGCACGCGTGTACCGGCAGATGTTGATCCCCAGTGCAGCACGGCACTGAGTGCCATGTCAACCGCGCGGGACCTCTCCCGGCCGATTGTCCCCGAATCCGCTGCGGTTGTCCCGCGGCCGTTCGCGGGACTCAGCCCTCCCCCAGCTCCTCGGCCACGCGACGTGCGACTTCCGCCGGCGAGGTCCCCGTCGGATAGGTCACGACGGTGACCTGTCTGCCCGGTGTCGCCCGCCGGGTCGACGCCTCCCCGGCCCGTCCGGCACCGAGTGCCACAGCTACCCGTTCGAGCTCCACGCGCAGGCGTTCCGGCGTGGCCTCGGCATCGCCGCGGATCATCTGCCGGAGCAGGAAGTTGTGGGTGCCGGTGACCGCGGCGACGTAGGCGACGACGTGAACCGGCGACTCGTCGGGCAGCCGGGTGCGCAGGAACTCCTCGAACGCCCCCTGGTAGCGATAGGTGGTCACCAGTTCCCGGTCTCGCAGTGCCGGCACCTCCTGCACCACCTGCGCCCGGCGCACCGCGAGTTCCCGATCGCGGACGAAGTGGCCGAAGACCAGTTCCGCGGCGGCACAGACGGCCAGCCACGGGTCACCGCGGTCGGCGGCGAGCCGAGCGCCGACCTGGGCGAGCAACGACTCGTGGTCGGCGAAGATCACGTCTTCCTTGGACCCGAACTGCCGGAAGAACGTGCGGCGGGACATGCCGGCCGCCGCCGCGAGCTGCTCGACGGTCGTCGACTCGTACCCGTGCTCGCTGAACAGACGGATCGACTCGGCGACGACCCGCGTGCGGAACGCGGCCGGATCGGAGTCCGCGGCTGACATGGGTCAAGTATCACCACACCGCGGGCGACGTGGCCGTCGGACCGGCCCCGAGGAGGATGTTCGGCGCCGACCCGTCCACCGGATGGTGTTCCTTACTCGTCAGTAGCGAGCGCCACAAAAGCTAGGTCCGACGCCGATCCACTACGTACGGTGGAGCCATGGCAACCCCCACTTCGGCGAGTCCCGACGAACAGGCCCCTGCTGCGAAGACCCCTTCGACGACGAGTCCGACACCCATCGCCACCGAGCCGACCGTCGACGATCCGGTTACGCCGGCGTCGGTGTCCGCCGACGACGAGCTGTCCGCGGACGAGCGGGCCCTGCTGGTCGACAACCTGCGGTTCGTCCTCGACGGCCGCTGGCGCACGACGAGGGAGACGGTGCGCGAGAACTCGAATCGCGCGGACCTGCTGCCGGACCCGTCCCGGACACTCGACGAAGCCCGTGCGCACACCCTCGAGGTGATGCGCGAGCTCGCCTCTCAGGGCTTCGCCGCCGCCGGGTTCGCCGAAGACCACGGCGGCAGCGGTGACATCGGGGCGTCGATCACCGCCATCGAGATGCTCGGCTACGCGGACCTGTCGCTCATGGTGAAGGCGGGCGTGCAGTGGGGCCTCTTCGGTGGCGCCGTCGAGAACCTCGGCACCGCAAGGCATCACGAGAAGTACGTGCCCGGGATCATCGATCTGAGCGTTCTCGGTTGCTTCGCGATGACCGAGGCCGGCCACGGCTCGAACGTCCAGGCCATCGAGACCACGGCCACCTACGACCGCGATGCCCGCGAGTTCGTGATCAACTCCCCCACCCCGTCGTCCCGCAAGGACTACATCGGCGGCGCCGCCGCACACGCCCGCTACGCCGCCGTGTTCGCGCAGCTCGTCACCGGCGGACCCGACGAGGAGGCCGAAGGGCGTGGGGTGCACTGCTTCGTGGTGCCCATCCGCGACGAGGACGGCAACGACCTGCCCGGTGTCACCACCAGTGACTGCGGATACAAGGGCGGACTCGCCGGCGTCGACAACGGCCGGATCATGTTCGACAACGTCCGGATCCCCGCGGAGAACCTGCTGAACCGCTACGCCGACGTCGCCGCGGACGGCAGCTACAGCTCCCCCATCGAGAACACCAACCGCCGGTTCTTCACGATGCTCGGCACCCTGATCCGCGGCCGCGTGAGTGTGGCCGCGACTGCCGGTGCCGCCGGCCGCAAGGCGTTGGCACTGGCTACCCGCTACGGCCTGATCCGCAAGCAGTTCGAGGCACCCGACGCCACCGACGAGATCACGGTGATGGACTACCTGGGCCATCAACGAAAGCTGTTGCCGCTCATCGCCAAGTCGTATGCTATCGGGTTCGCGCAGAACGAGATCATCGCCGAGCTCCACGAGGTGCAGTCGGTCGCGCCCGACGATTCCGACGCCGGACGTCAGCGCCAGCTCGAGGGACAGGCCGCCGGCCTGAAGGCCTACGCCACGTGGCACGCCTCCCACGCCATCAACGTCAGCCGCGAAGCCTGCGGCGGCGCAGGCTATCTCGATGAGAACCAGCTGTCGATCATGCGTGGCGACATCGACGTCTTCACCACCTTCGAGGGCGACAACACGATCATGACGCAGCTGATCGCCAAGGAGCTGCTGTCGGCGTATTCCGAAGATGTGCAGGGACTCTCGGCCGGCGGCTGGGTGCGTTTCATCGCCGGCATGGCACGTGACGTGGTGGCCGAGAAGACCGCGGTCCGGCAGGTCGTGCAGACCCTGCTCGACGGCTCCGACGAGGACACCGAGAAGTCGGCCCTCACCGACCGCAGCACGCAGATCCGGCTGTTCCGCAATCGCGAGGATCACCTCGTCCGCACGTGTGCGCAACGTCTGCGTCGCGCACTCGACGACGACAACGATGCCTTCGAGGTGTTCAACAACGCGCAGGACCATCTGCTGCAGGTGGGACACGCACACATCGAGCGTGTCGTGCTCGAGGCCTTCGTCGAGGCGATCGAGAACTGCGATTCCCGTTCGGCGGCAGACCTTCTGGGCAAGGTGTGCGACCTGTTCGTCTATTCGGCGCTGGAGGACGACCTGTCCTGGTTCCTGATGCACCGGCACATCTCGGTGGAGCGCGCCAAGGCGATCCGCCGCGGCGTGAACGAGCTCTGCCTGGAGCTGCGCCCGCACGCACGGTCGCTGGTCGACGCGTTCGGCGTCCCCGAGGAGCTGCTGCGCGCACCCATGCTGCAGAACGGCTGACGCCTGCTCCACAGACCATCGCGGCCACCGTCGAGGAGACGGTGGCCGCGGTCGTTTCTCCGGTCTGGTGTTTGAGCATGGGCGATGCGGGCATACTGCCGCCGACGCCGTTGTGGAAACCACGCTGCGACGCACAGACGAGAGCACGTGGGTCCTACGTTCGACCTGACCTGCGCGGCGACTCGTCCCATCCGCGCTTCCACAGAGTGCATCTGCCGATATGGAAGGGAATCATGTTCCGCCACACCGATTACATGCAATTCGACGTCAAACCCGAGAAGCCCGACCCCATCTACGCGCGCAAGCTCCAGGAGCTGCTCGGCGGCGCCTACGGCGAGATGACCGTGACCATGCAGTACCTCATGCAGGGCTGGAACTGCCGCATGAAGGGCAAATACAAGGACATGATCATGGACATCGCGACCGAGGAGATCGGTCACGTGGAGATGATCGCCACCATGGTCGCCCGTCTGCTCGAAGGCGCGCCGGTCACCAACTCGACCGAGAACGCTCTGGGAGATCCGGTGGTGGCGGCCGTACTCGGCGGCACCGATCCGACCCAGGCCATCTTCTCCGGCGGTGGGCCCCGCCTCGCCGACAGCAACGGCGTGCCCTGGAACAGCGGATACATCACACACAGCGGCAACCTCCTGGCCGACTTCCACGCGAACGTGACCGCCGAGGCCCAGGGACGCGTGCAGACCGCGCGTCTGTGGCACATGACCGATGACCCAGGCGTGAAGGCGATGCTGCGGTTCAACCTCGCCCGCGACACCTTCCACCAGAACCTGTGGCTCAAGGGCATCGAGGAGCTCAAGGAAGACGGGCTGGAGGGCACCATCGCCCCCGACGATCTGTTCGACGAGGAGTTCAGCGAGCACGCCAGCACGTTGTGGCACCTCTCCGACGGAGAGGACTCGAACAAGGGCGGCTGGGCCAGCGGACCCACCCCCGACGGTGCCCACGAGTTCAAGTTCCTGGCCGATCCGCAGCCCCTCGGCGACCGGCAGTCCGGCCCCCCACCGGACCCGAAGCTCTACGCCACCTACGACGGCGCGATGGGCACCCCGCAGAAGCCGCAGTTCGGCACCGAGAAGGGTGTCATCGGCAAGATCAAGGACGCCGTCGACCCCGACCCGTCCGGCTAGACCGACAGTTGTTGCGCACGTCGCCCGGCGGCGGACCCGTTCACGGGGACGCCTCCGGGCACGCGCGCGTCCACCCGACAACCGGAGTTCTCATGAGCGCACTACCCGACCTCATCACGACCCCGTTCCGCTGGCTCGGCGCACTCAGACACGCGCGGGTGTTCCACCCCGACGGTCTGCTGTGCGGGGGTCACGCCGCACTGTCCGCGGATCACCCACTGCCCTTCCGGAGCGGCCCGGTGTCGGTGCGGGTGTCGAAAGGGATCGGCACGCCCGGCGCACTACCGGACATCGTGGGAGTGGCCATCAGGTTCCCGGCGAGCGACCCCGGCACCGTGGGCGGCGGTGGCGTCTCGCCGTCGACGAACGCGACCGGCGCCTGGGACCTCCTGCTGGCGGGCCCGGCCCCGCTGGCCGGCCGCCTGCCCGTACCGCTTCCGACGACGCACTGGGCCACCGCGGTGTCGAGCCTGACGCCCTACCGATACGACGGCCGGCTGTACTGGATCCGGGCCCGCATCCTCGAGCCGTCGGACTCCTCCGGGGTGTCGATCGAGGACCTGGCCGCTCGTCTGCGCCGGAACCAGCCGATCGTCATCGTCCTGGAAGCGGGCGCCAGACGGTTCGTGCCCGTGGTCCGGATCGAACTCGACCACGTCCTCACCGGACTCGACGTCGACTTCGACCCGATCCTGCACCGGCCCGAAGGCGTCGAGTTCGCGCCGTCGTGGCTGGGCGATCTACGACGCCGCGCCTATCGCGACAGCCGGGCGGGCCGTCACTCGGTCACGTCCTGATCCCCGGGGTCCCGGCCCGTGGTCGGGGTGCCCCTGGGCGGCAGACCCAGCCGGACCGCCTCGTGCGCCTGCGTGAGTTCGCTGCGCAACCGTTCGACGTCCCGGGCCCATGCCTGGGCGAGTGTCCCCGAGGTCAGCTTCACGCCGATACCCTTGCGGCGCCGGGGTACTCCGTGCAGCTCGCCGAGCGCGGACGAACTCTCCCAGTCCTCCGGGGTGTGACCGTGGTTGGGCGGGAAGATCTTCTCGATGTCGGCGAGCGGGGTCGTGACGGCGCCCTGCCGGAGGGTGGTCTCGGTGAGTTCGACGCTGACATGGCGACGCGCCGCGGACACCTGCACGACCGAGAACCCGAGGAGGAGCACGAAGAAGATCGCCAGCACCGGCCAGTGCACCTGACCGGGTCCGGCGATCTCGAGGGCCAGGACAGCACCGACCAGGATCGGACCGATGACGACGACCCACCAACTGCCCCCGGATTCGGCGAACAAGATCTCCCCCGCCGGTTCCACGGGGTCCGCCACATCGGGTTCCGGGGCGTCGGGTTCGACTACTTCCGGGTCCGCAACGTCGGAGTCCGGGGCGTCGGGTTCCGGGGCGTCGGGCTCGGAGGCGGGCGGATCGGAGGTCACGTGTTCTTCTTGCGGGACCGGCGGGCCGGAGCGTCCGGCTCCTTGCCGGTGTACCAGGTCTCGGCGGGCGGCCGGTAGGCGAGCAACGACCCGAACAGACCGACGATCGCAGCGAGCAGGGGGAATGCGAAGAACTGGATTCCCAGGCTCAGGAACAGCAGCATCGCCACGACGACCAGGGTCAGCGCCGCCAGCGACGACCGCCACCGCACATCGCCGGTGTAGGCCTTGCTGCCCAGCAGGATGTACGCGACCCCCACGACGACGACCATCGCACCCAGCACTCCGGAGGTGACGGTCCCGGTGTCGGCGACCGCGGACACGACGATCACCAGCGCGCCGAGCGCTACCAGCAGCGCGCCCGAGGCCAGCCAGCACCGGTAGGCCCAGACGACGAGTTTCGGACGCAGCGCCGGATCGGGACTTGTCACTGGTTCTTCGGTCCTTCGTTCTGGTTCTCGGACCCCGAGTTCTCGGGGCGCAGGTTCTCGGGGCGCGGCTTCTCGAGATGGACGGGCTCCGAGTGGGGCTTCTCGGGATGAGGGCCGACGCGCTCATCCCGATGTTCGCTGTCACCATACGGCGTGTTCTCGCCGTGTGGGTTCGGGTCATACGGACTGCGGCCGTACGGGTTCTGGCCATACGGATTCTGTCCGTAAGGATTCCGCTCGTACGGGTTCTGGCTGTACGGATTCTGCCCGTACAGGTTCTGGCCGTACGGGTTCTGGCCATACGGGTTCTGTCCGTACGGATACGGCGGCGTCGGGGGGTGGACCGGTTGTGGCTTGCGCGCCTGCGCCATGGCCCGGCAATACGTCTCGGAGTCGCCGCGCATCAGCAGCACTGTCGCGCCGAGCGCCGCGACGCCGCTGATCACCTGCGGGATCATCGCCCAGACCGGCGAGGTGTCGCCGAACAGCGAGAACAGCAGGCTGACCACGACGTAGACGCCCATCGCCGACAGGACCACGCGCGCCCAGTTGTAACCCTTCCGGGTGAACCAGACGACCAATGCGGTGATAGCGGTCAGGAACAGCGAGGTCACGACCAGCACGCCGATCACGAAGCCCGACGACGTCATGAAGTCGACCTGCTCGGGCGGGACCCCCTCTTGCGGCGCCGCGCGCACCTGATCGCGGATCATGTCGACGAACGTGCCCGTCTGCGCGAACAGCGCCACGATCTGCCCGACGATCACCACCACCCACAGTTCGACGGCGATGGAGACGGAGTCGGGGATCTTCGGTCGCGACGACGCGCCGGGGTCGGACTCGGGCGCGGGGCCGTACGGTTCGGGCATGGGACCAGCCTAGTGAATCGGGATCGCCACCAGCGCCCCGCGAGCGGTCACGACAGGCGCTGTGCCACCTCGGCCGCCCAGTAGGTCAGGACGATCGACGCGCCGGCCCGCCGGATCGAGGTCAGCGACTCCAGGATCGCGGCGTCGCGGTCGATCCAGCCGCGTTCGGCGGCGGCGGAGATCATCGAGTATTCGCCGCTGATCTGGTACGCCGCGACCGGGACGTCGCTCATGTCGGCGACGTCGCGCACGATGTCGAGGTAGCTCATCGCGGGCTTCACCATCACGATGTCGGCGCCCTCCTCGAGGTCCAGGCGGACCTCGCGCAGCGCCTCGACCCGGTTGGCCGCATCCTGCTGGTACGTTCGCCGGTCCCCCTGCAACGACGAGCCGACCGCTTCCCGGAACGGGCCGTAGAAGGCCGAGGCGTACTTCGCGGCGTAGGCCAGGATCCCGGTGTCGGTGAAGCCCTCCGCGTCGAGAGCGGCCCGGATGGTGGCGACCTGACCGTCCATCATCCCGCTCGGCCCGAGGAGATGCGCACCTGCCCGCGCCTGGGCCAGGGACATCGAGACATAGCGCTCGAGGGTCTCGTCGTTGTCGACGCGACCACGGTCGTCGACGACGCCGCAGTGCCCGTGATCGGTGAACTCGTCGAGGCATGTGTCGGCCATCAGCACCGTCGCATCCCCGAGATCGTCGGCCAGGGTGCGCAGGGCCCGGTTGAGGATCCCGTCCTCGGCGTCGGCCCCGGAACCGGTGGCGTCCTTGTCCTCCGGACGCGGCACGCCGAACAGCATCAGTCCGCCGACGCCGGCCGCGACCGCCTCGGCCGCGGCACCGCGTAGCGACTCCATCGTGTGCTGTACGACGCCCGGCATCGACGAGATCGGCACCGGCTCGGCGATGCCGTCGGCGACGAACATCGGCAGCACCAGATGTCGCGGCTCGAGTGAGGTCTCGGCGACCAGCCGGCGCATCGCCGGGGTGGTACGCAACCGCCGGGGCCGAATCACGGGTGGCATGTCGTCTCCTTCGTCTCACGAGCCCTTCGAGGCTCGTCGCTATCGCTCCTCACACCCTTCGAGGCTCGTCGCTGCGCTCCTCGCACCTCAGGGCGGCGCCTCAGGGAGCAGGAGCAGCTCAGGAACGCGAGCGGCGAGACTTCTTGCGCGGGGGCGGAAGTGCGCCCTCGGCCCGGAGGCGGGCAGCGTGCTCGGCGAGTGCGTCGACGAGCTCGATCACCGAGGCGTTCTCCGGCTGCACATCCACCCGGAGTCCGAATTCGGTTGCGGTCTCGGCGGTCTTGGGTCCGATGCACGCGACGATGGTGCGCGCGTGCGGCTTTCCGGCGATGCCGACGAGGTTGCGTACCGTCGAGCTGGAGGTGAAGCAGACCGCGTCGAAGCCGCCGGTCTTGATCATCTCGCGGGTCTCGGCGGGCGGCGGGGCCGCGCGCACGGTGCGGTAGGCGGTGACGTCGTCGATCTCCCAGCCGCGATCACGCAGTCCCTCGGACAGGGTCTCGGTGGCGATGTCCGCGCGCGGCAACAGGATTCGGTTGACCGGGTCGAAGACGTCGTCGTAGGGCGGGAATTCCTCGAGCAGGCCAAGCGAGCTCTGCTCACCCGACGGCACGAGTTCGGGGTTGATGCCGAAGGACCGCACCTTCTCCGCGGTGGCCTCACCGACGCACGCGATCTTGACGCCGGAGAACGCCCGGGCGTCGAGCCCGAACTCGGCGAACTTCTCCCAGACCGCGCGGACGGCGTTGGTGGAGGTGAACACGACCCACTGGTAGCGCCCGTCGACGAGCCCCTTGACGGCGCGTTCCATCTGCGCGGGACTCCGCGGCGGCTCGACCGCGATGGTCGGCACCTCCTTGGGCATGGCGCCGTGGCTGACGAGCCGCTCGCTCATGTCGCCGGCCTGGTCCTTGGTACGCGGCACCAGGACGGTCCAGCCGTACAGGGCACGCGACTCCCACCACGAGAGCTTTCCGCGCGCACCCACGACCTTGCCGACCGTGACGATCAGCGGGCCGGTGAGTGCGTTGCCCTGCTCGTTGAGCGTGGCGAGGGTGGCCTCGATGGTGCGCTGCGCGCAGGTGGTGCCGTTGATGGTGATCGC
Source organism: Gordonia sp. KTR9 (assembly GCF_000143885.2). Taxonomy (NCBI): domain Bacteria; kingdom Bacillati; phylum Actinomycetota; class Actinomycetes; order Mycobacteriales; family Gordoniaceae; genus Gordonia; species Gordonia sp. KTR9. The sequence goes on along the minus strand of NC_018581.1, from coordinate 1,019,904 downwards.
GGCCGGGGTCTGGGGCGCCATCCCGTGCTCGGTGAGGGCGCTCGCGGTCTCGGCGAGGTGACCCGACGTCGCGTGCAGCACCAGCGGGCCCGGCGCGGCCGCCAGGGCGGCCCAGTCGACCTCGCCGCGCACGTCGGCCTCGGTGTGGGTCGAGCCGAGCGGCATACCGGCATAGCTCGGCACGACGGAGGCCGCGGGCAGACCCGGCAGGACCTCGAAGGTGACCGAGGTGCGGGCGACGGCGTTGACCTCGGCGAGCACCGAGTCGGTGGTGAGCGGGTCCCCGGAGACCACACGCACGACGTCGTCGCCGTTGCGTGCCGCCGCGACGAGGGTCTTGGCGACCTCGGCCGGGTCGCCGAGCGCCGGCCGGACCACCGACTCCTCGTCGGCCTGGCCGGCATCACCCTCGACGGCCTGGGGTTCGTCGGGCGGGGAGGCGGGCGTCGACGTGGCGTCGTCGGCGGGTTTCTCGGCCTTCTTGGCGGATCGGCGAGTGTCGACGTCGGGTTCGTCGCGATGCGCACTACCGATCAGCGACACCACCGGCGCGGGCACATCGGGGTCGATGTAGGCCGTGGTCGCGTTGGTGATCACGGTGCGCGCCCGCACGGTGAGCAGGTCTGGGTCCCCTGGACCCGACCCCACGAACAGGATCCGTCCGGGATTTGCCTTCTTCGTACGGCTCATGGGTTCGCACTCTCCTGCCCTCTCGGCGAGGGCTGCAGTTCGTTCTCTGCTAGGGAGAGTTGACGAGGTCGCCCGCTCCCAGCTCCAGCAGTTCGGCGGCGAGATCCTTGCCCAGTTGAACGGCACGATCGACCGGGCCCACCACCGAAGCGCGGATCACGTCCGACCCGTCCTCGGCCGCCACCGCCGCTCGCAGCGACAGTTCGGCGAAGATGCGCCCGTCCTCGTCGATCGACTCGACCACCTCAGCGATCGCGCCGACCGGTGCGGTACATCCGGCTTCGAGAGCCGCGAGTACCGCCCGTTCGGCATCAATTGCCGCGCGGGTGGACTTGTCGTCCAACTCGGCGAGAATTCTCACCAGTTCGGCATCGTCGGAGCGGCACTCCACAGCGAGTGCACCCTGCGCCGGAGCCGGCAGCATGACCACCGGTTCGAGCGCTTCGGAGACCACTTCGGTCCGTCCGATCCGCACGAGTCCGGCGCGGGCGACCACGACTGCGTCGAGTTCGCCGCTGGCGACTTTGCCCAACCGAGAATCAAGGTTGCCTCGTAGGGGGCGGATTTCCAAACCGAGACCCAATGCTTTAAGCTGCGCGGCCCGTCGCGGGGCGGAGGTGCCGATGACCGAGCCGGGCGGGAGCTCGCCGAGCACCAGTCCGTCACGGGCGACCAGCGCGTCCCGGGGATCGACGCGCGTCGGGACGGCCGCGATCGTGAGGTCGTCCTCGGGGGCGGTCGGGAGATCCTTGTAGGAGTGCACCGCGACGTCGACCTCGTTGTTCCGGAGGGCAACGCGGATGGCGGTGGTGAACACCCCGACACCGATCTCGGCCACCGGCGCCGCCGAGGCGTCACCGGCGGTCTTGATGATGACCAGCTCGGCCGGGTGTCCGGCGGCGGTCAACGCATCGGCGATGGTCTGCGACTGGGTCGTGGCCAGCAGCGAACCCCGCGTTCCGATCCGAATCGGCGCGGGAGAGGTTGCGCTCATCGGTCACCCAGCTCGCCGGCCGCGTCGCCCGCGGGCAGGCCACCGAGATGGTCGGGGGCCGAAACCGCTTCCGCGGCACCGGGCTTGAGTTCGAAGAGCTCGCGCAGCGCCTCGGCATAGTGGTCCCCGTTGGGGGTCGAGGCCAGCTGCTTGACGCGCACGGTCGGCGCATGCAGGAGCTTGTCGACGACGCGGCGGACGGTCTTGGCGACCTCGTCGCGCTGTGCGCCCTCGAGGTCCGGGAGACGGGTCTCGAGCCGGAGGATCTCGGCCTCGACGACGTCGGCGGCGCGCTGACGCAGGGCGGCAACCGTCGGGGTGACCTCGGCCTGACGCTGATGTGTGAGGTAGTCGGCGAGCTCGGCGGCGACGATCGAACGGGCCGCGAGGGTGTCGTTCTCGGCGGCCTGGGTCTCGGAGTCTCCGCGCAGTCCCTCGATGTCGACGATGTGCACGCCGGGCAGTCGTGCGGCGGCCGGGTCGACGTTGCGCGGCAACCCGAGGTCGCAGATGACCAGCGGAGCCGCGTCACCGGCACGGGATGCGAGCGCCGAGTGCACCGAACCGACACCGACGACCGCACCGATCGCGCCCGTACATGTGACGACGACGTCGGCCGTGGCCATCGCAGCCGGCAGGTCGTCGAGCCCGACGCCCCGGACGCTGATGCCGTGGTTGGCGGCGATGTTGCCGGCGAGATGATCCGCCTTCTCGACGGTCCGGTTCACGACGACCATCTCGGTCACGCCCTCGCGGGCTAGTTGCGCGGTGGCCAGGCCACCCATCGCGCCGGCACCGACGACGACCGCACGACGCAGGCGATGGGCACCGGTCGCGGGATCGGTGAGCAGCGACTTGGCGCGGTGGAGCGCGACGGAGACCACCGAGGCACCCGCCCGGTCGATCCCGGTCTCGGTGTGTACACGCTTGCCGACGCGCAGCGCCTGCTGGGCCAGCTCGTGCAGGACACGTCCGGCGGAGTCGTTTGCGTCGGCGCTGAGGTAGGCGTTGCGGATCTGGCCGAGGATCTGCTGCTCGCCGACGACGAGCGAATCGAGGCCTGCCGCGACGGTGAAGAGATGCTCGACGGCGGCCTCGGAGTACCGGACGTAGGCGTGACGGGTCATCTCGTTGACGGTCATGCCCGAGTGGTCGCCGAGGACCGCGCCGACCGCCTCGAGGGCCGGGTGGAAGGCGTCGACGACGGCGTAGATCTCCACTCGGTTGCAGGTGGACACGAGCATGGCCTCGGAGATCGCCCGCGAGGAGAGCAGTTCGTCGATCAGTTTGGGCCGGTCGTGGTCGGAGACCGCCAACCGCTCGAGCACCTCGACCGGAGCACTGCGGTGCGATACCCCGAACAACAGAACACTCACGCTGTCACCGTTTCTTCACCCATTGCGTTTCCCTGGTGCCTGCGAGCCGGCTTCGTTCCGCGCGGCTCCTTGACGTCGTCGCGCGACCCGCGAGAGGCCTGGAAAGCCAACACCTGTAGTTCCAAGGCTAGATCAACTTGTCTGACGACAACATCCGACTCCGCCGGAAGCGACACCGGCGTGACGTTGAGCACCTGCCGAACCCCTGCGGCCACGAAGGCGTCGAAGGCGTTCCGGGCGTCGTCGTCGGCCGTGGCGATCACCGCGATCTCGACCGTCGGGACCGCCCGTTGGCAGACGTCCGCGATGTCGGTCAGCGGCGCCACCCGGGGGCCGCCGGCCTCCAGGACCGTGCCGGTCAGGGCCGGATCGGCGTCGAACATCGCAACGACCCGGAACCCTCGCCCGAAGCCGGCGTGCGACAGCAGTGCGCGTCCCAGCGAGCCGGCGCCGGCGAGCGCAACGGTGTGGATGCTGTCGGTGTGCAGGGTCATCGAGATCCGGGCGGTCAGCCTGCCCACGTCGTAGCCGACCCCCCGCACGCCGTTGGCGCCGACATACGAGAGGTCCTTGCGCAGGATCGCGGGGTTGACACCGGCCGCCGTCGCCAGTTCGCCGCTGGACGCCACCAGGACGCCCCGGCGGCTGAACGAGCGCAGCACGTGCAGATAGGTCGCCAGCCGGGCGACTGTGGGTCCGGGGATGTCGGCGGCCGGGATGTCTGGGGCGGGGACGACAGACGCGGGAGGGTCGGCGTCAGCCGACTTCGCACGCTCCGCGCCCACGCTCACTCCCACACATTCGTCGGCGTCGACCAGACACCGAGACCCGACTTTTCCACCGGACAGAAGGATATAACTCGCCTGTGAATCTGTTCACACGGCCCCCCGGGGCCCGCGGTGCTGTGTTAGGCGACGCCCCGGCGGGCTGAGCAGCTCAGCGCCGGCCGGTGAGATCGGCCCGCAGGCGCGGTTCGTCGACCTCCCAGTAGCTGTGTTCGTCGCCGTCGAGCAGGACCACGGGAAGCCGGTCGCCGAACTCGGCGCGCAGGTCGGCACGTCCCTCGTCGGCTGCCAGGTCGACATCGACCTCGCTGAATCCGACGCCCAGCTCGGCGCAGATCCGGGTCAGGTCGGACCGGGCCGCCGCACAGGCCTGGCACCCGGCGCGGGTCAACAGTTCCACCGTCATGGCAACCATCTTCCCAACGTCGCGATGGTGGGATGGCCCCGGGTGACTAGGCTGTAGCCGGCAAGCAGTGCTGGCGCTACGCGTGGGAGGTGGGCAGTGGGCGAGATCCCGGGCCCGGAAGACCGGCAGGACGACCAGACGCCCGAGGACGCCACGATCCTCCCCCCGAATCCCATGCAGGGCGACGGCCCGACCGGCGACGACTGGGAGGCCCACGCCGCACGGGTGGAGTTCACCGACGACTTCGACGAGGACGCCGAACTCCACGAGCTCGTGGACGACGAGACCAACCGCGTCACCAACTGGATCTCCCAGCGCGCGACCGCCGCCACGGGCCGTTTCCGCCAGACCGCGCACGAACTCCGCCAGACCCTCGCCGGCGAGGCGAGCGCGAAGGCCGCCGTCGACTCGCTGCGGTCACGCGAGACGGCCGACATCCCGGGCGAACCCCGGCGCGACCTCACCGCCGCCGCCTTCTTCGACGTCGACAACACCTTGGTGCAGGGTGCGTCGATCGTGCACTTCGCGCGCGGCCTGGCCGCCCGGAAGTACTTCACCTACGGCGACATCATGGACTTCGCGTGGACCCAGGCGAAGTTCCGGATCACCGGCAAGGAGAACGCGCGCGACGTCGCGGAGGGCCGGGAGAAGGCGTTGTCGTTCATCGCGGGCAAGCCGACCGCCGAACTCGTCGAACTCGGCGAGGAGATCTTCGACGACTACATCGCCGACAAGATCTGGCCGGGCACCCGGGCCCTGGCCCAGCGTCACCTCGACGCCGGGCAGCAGGTGTGGCTCGTGACCGCGACACCGGTCGAACTCGCACAGACGATCGCCGACCGACTGGGCCTCACCGGCGCGCTGGGCACCGTCGCCGAGAGCGTCGACGGGGTCTTCACCGGACGGCTCGTCGGTGACATCCTGCACGGCCCCGGTAAGGCCCATGCCGTGCGCGCACTCGCGATCCGGGAGGGGCTCAACCTCAAGCGGTGTACGGCGTACTCGGACTCGCACAACGACGTGCCGATGCTGTCACTGGTCGGCCGCGCGGTGGCGATCAACCCCGACACCGACCTGCGCGACGTCGCCAAGGTCCGCGGGTGGGAGATGTACGACTTCCGCACGGCGCGAAAGGCCGCCAAGTACGGTGCCGGGACCGCGATCGTGCTCGGCGCCGCGGGCGGAGGCGCCGCGGCGGCCGCCCGGTTCCTGCGGCAGCGCTGACCTTTCCTGCCACGCTGCCGGCCCTGGCTCCCCGGATCAGAAGGGCGGTGGGTCGAGGCGGTCGAGTTCTTCGCGGGCTCGTTTGTTGCGGGCGCGTTCATGTCGCCGGCGGGCCAGTTTGGCGTCCAGTCGGCTGGGGGCGCGCTCCCGGTTGTCGGCGGAGGCGATGACGTGTGGTGTGGGTGGGGCTTGGGCGGCCTGTTCGAACCGGATTCGCCGAAGGTTAGGGAAGGTGTCCTCGAGGGTTTCGGCATCCCCGGGCAGGGTGACCCCTTCGGGGGTCTCGTACTCGGTGACCAGGCGGCCGTCTTCGTCGCGGTATTGCACGTCGACCCAGTCACCGTGGGTTTTGAGGAGGTGACTGGGGCGGCATTTGGCGTTGAGGTTCTCACTCGACGTCGCCCCACCCCGGGCGGGGTCGGTGTGGTCGTATTCGGTGACGTGGTCGAGATCGCATGCGAATGCCGAACGGGTGCAGCCGGGTTCGGTGCAATACCCGTCCCGCACCCGCACGAAATCAGCGCACGACGCGGTCGGCCGGTACCCGTTGCCAGGATGGGTTGCCGGGTAAACCACTGCTACCGATGCGGTGGTGTCGCCGGGCTCACCGTCCGATCGAGTTGTGGCGCCACCGTTGTCGTCGTCGGCTCGTGTGTCTTCGGCTGGTGCCGGGTGTTGGGCGGTCCGCCGGTGATCGTCGTCGTTGGTGGCGACGTAGGTGGGTTGGGTGCGGGCCGGGGTGACCGGGGACAGCGTGGCGTCCGGGCGGGCGGCGAGGTCACGCACATGCTCGTCGCTGATGATGCCGTGCTCGTCGAGGAACCCCACCCCCGGCGCCCCCGCGAGGGTGGCGGCGTCGGTGACCACATGGATCACTATCTCGGCGCGCACCGCCTCGAGGACACCCTGCGGGTCGGGAATGTCGGCAGTGCAGGGCTCGTCGTCGGCGCACTGGCACTCGAATGCCGTGCGGGTCAACAGCGCGAACATCGCATCGGACTGGCGGTGCCCGCGCTTGCGCCCGTCTCGTTTGCATACCGCATCAGCGAGGACGCTGACAGCTTTGGCTGAGATCCGCACGTTCTCTGCCGACATGACGGCGGTGAGTTCGGCGGTGCCGTCGGGCAGTTCGTGGGTCCACACCCCACGTTGGTCCATCGCGTCTTTGCGGCGTTGGCGTACCGCATCCGGATCGTGGCGGAACACGAGGCGGTCGACCATGTCCCGCAACCGCGCCCGATCCCACACACCGCTGCGGCGGCGCAGAGTATCGGCGATCTCGGCGTCGAGGGCGGGGATGACGGGGTCGTCGGCGGGGATCAGCTCGGTGCGGGAGAGGATCAGCCGGATCTGCCACTGCGACAGGACCCCGTCACGCAAGGTGTCCGCGGTGTCGGGGAGCCGGTCACGCAGGGCGATTGCCTCGTCGATCAAGATTTCGGCCCGCCGACGCGACACCGCGGCTTGGCGGGCGATCCGGGCGGCGCAGTCGGCGTGGCCGTCCATCACGAAGCCTGAGGCGCTGGTGGTGACGAGCCGGTCGGTCATCGCCGCGATCGTCTGATATCGATGCCAGGCGAGATAGGACTCTCCGCGTCGGGTGGCGTCGAGGCCGGCCATCAACATGACCATGTCGGTCTCGGCCGCGCGGGCAGGATCGACCCCGGCGACGAACTCGCCCGGTAGATCGGTCCACACCCTCACAACGCCCCCGACGCCTGTTTCGCCACCCGCCCCGAGTTGGGTGATGTGTTTCGACCAATGTAAACCCGACCACCGACAAACCCTGATCGGTCTCAGCTGATGACATCGTCGTAGACGAAACGGATTCCGGGCGTTGCGGAATGGGGCGGCCGGGTTGGCGACGCCTGAGTTCCTCGGGTCACCAGGTGGTTTCGACACGGCGCCTCGCTACGCTCGGTGCCGGCTCAACCAGCGGAGGGGGTGCTGGCTCAACCAGCGGTCAGGGGCCGCCCAGTCGACGGGATTCGACGCACGGTCAACAATCTATTGCGACAACCGGATTCGGCCACCGCACCGTGTCGCCCCGGTCCTACAGCGTCGCCACCTCGCTCATGGGATCGATGAGGACCTTCGCGTGGTGTTCGGCGCCACCGAGGGCGTCGAACGCCGCCCCGACACCGTCGAGACCGACCGTCGCGGTGATCAGCGGTGCGACGTCGACCTTGCCGTCCGCGATCATGTGCAGGGTGTCGTGGAACTCGGCGGGATCGTAGGCGAACACGAAGCGCAGTTCGTGCTCCTTGTTCAGCGCCATGGCCGGCCGGAACGTGTCGGGTTCCATGCACACCCCGACCACGACGACGCGTGACCGGAAGGGCGCCTCGGTCACCACGTACTCGATCATCCCCGGGGTGCCCACGCACTCGAAGACGACCGGACCCTTCGGCGTCGCCCCCAGACGGTCGGCCATCCGGAACAGAGATGACCACGGCGCCAACGGAATCCGGCGAAGGGTCCGCATCGCGTCGAAGGCCGCGCCGAGCAGGTCCTGGGCCCGGGTGATGTACTGACCGGCCTCGGCGCACCGCTCGAAGGGTGAGGTCACCGCCGGGTCGACGACGATGTCGGCGCCCACCCGGTGCGCGAGCGCGCGACGGCCGGACGACGGGTCGCTCGCGATGACCGTCCGGACCCCGTCCGCCTTCAGCATGGCGACCACCGCGAGCCCGATCGGCCCACATCCGATCACGACCGCGACGTCGCGACGCCCGACCTCCCCTCGCCGGACCGCGTGGTGGGCGACGGCCATCGGTTCGGTGAGGGCGGCATGCTCGGCCGACAGACCGTCCGGGACCTCGAAGGTCATGTCCTCCGACACCAGCACGAACTGGGCGTACCCGCCGGGTGCGGACTCCGACAGGCCGGTCAGATGCGCCTGGGCGCCATGTCGGATCATCGGCACGGCCACCACGGGCGTGCCGGGCACCCACCGCTTACGGCATCCAGGCCCGTAGGAGACCACCTCGCCGGCGAACTCGTGTCCCATGACCACCGACTGCCCGGACCGCATGAACGCGTCGTAGCCGACCTCTGCGGACACCTCCGCCGAGGCGTCACAGTGGACGCGGGCATGCAGATCCGATCCGCAGATCCCGGCGCGCAGCACCCGCAACAACACCTGCCCGTCACCGGGCTCGGGGGTGGGGATCTCCTGGACCGTCAGCTCGCCGTTCCGGCACACCACTGCACGCATGCATCATGGGTATCAGCTGACGGGCCGGTGCGGGCGCCGAACGCGTGCCGTCCGGTGCCCCGGGGCGACCGGCGTCAGCCGAAGTAGACACTCCCGCGCCGGCTGAGCATCCGGAAGAGGGTCTGCTGGATCTCTTCACGCACGTGATCGGTGAGGTCGAAGACCACCATCGGGTCGTCGGCTGACGCTTCGTCGTAGGACCCGGTCTCGATGGGCCGGCCGAAGTGGATGTGCCACTTCGACGGCAACGGCACCATGCCCAACGGGCCGAGCCATGGGAACAGCGGGGTGACCGGGAAGTACGGCAGGCCGAGGATCTTGGCGAGCGGCTTGAGATCGGCCAGCATCGGGTAGATCTCCTCGGAACCGACGATCGACACCGGGATGATCGGCGCGGCATTGCGCAGCGCGGTGGTCACGAACCCGCCGCGGCCGAACCGCTGGAGCTTGTAGCGGTCCTTGTACAGCTTGCCGATGCCCTTGTAGCCCTCGGGCCAGACCGCGGTCAGCTCGCCGGCACGCAGAAGCCGGTCGGCGTCGGAGTTGCACGCCAGCGTCGCCCCGATCCGCCGGGCCACCTCGCTGATGCCCGGCGTGTCGAAGGCCATGTCGGCGGCCAGCACGCGCAGATACCGGCCCTCGGGGTGGTTGTCACGCACGGCCAGCGAGGTGATGACCGCGTCGACGGGGATGGTGCCCGCGTGGTTGGCGACCAGGAGTGCCCCGCCCTCGCGCGGCAGGTTCTCGATACCGGTGACCTCGACGCGGAACCACTTCTCGTAGACCTGCCGGATGGCCGGGAACCACACCGACTCGGTGAAGTGGGGGTCGAAGCCGAACTCGTCGACCTCGTACTCCCCCGCCATCCGTTCGCGGATGAACCCGGCGGTCGAGGTGAGGGTGTCGGCGACCGCGCCACGCAGTCCGCCCAGGCTGAACAGCGGACTCGACCTCGTCGGGCCGCGGTGTTCGACACCCAGTGCCTCGTCGGGAAGCGTGATCTCGTCGCTGATCGGGGTGACCTGCGCCGGCGCTCGTCCGAACCCGTCGGTGTTGGGATGACCGAGCATCGACTCACGTTGCGCTGCTGCGGTTTTCGACAGGTCGTGACCGACCTGCTGACTCGGGTGGCGTCGGCGACCGGAATCCCGGACCCCACGGGCGTCGGGGCCCGACGGCGACGTGTAGAGCTGAATGACTTTCGCGGTACGTGCATCTGTCGCTCCGCCACGTGCCAAAATGCTCACCCCTAAGTTGTTTCCTGGGTACGGGATCCGGGCCGGGCCGGGGCCCGGATCTACGTCGATGTCGGCGCTCGAGCCGCCGCGGAGAACGATTCGCCGCACGCGTGCGCCGGATGCGATGTGGGTCTGACGTCCAAGTCTAGAGGTTGCACTCACGTTGCGCATGCTCACGACGACTTCGTCACGATCGTGACCCGAAATTTCACTGCAGCTGGTGGGCCGCCGCGACGACCCGCTGTTCGAACAGTTTCCACGAGTCGGACCCGATCACCGGCGTCACACCGCTGCGCTCGATGAAGTCGTCCAGCGTCTCGAGCGTCGTGTACCGCGGGACGAAGCCGAGTTCGGTCCGCATCCGCGTCGTGTCGAGCACCCGGCCATAGGTGAGGAACTCCGTCTGCGACGACCTCAGCTTCGCCGACCGCAGGTCCTGGAACACGCCCGCGATCGGAGCCAGGAGACTGCTCGGAACTGGCAGTTCGACATGTCCGACGCGTCGGATCGCCTGCGTCAGGGTGACCACGCCCTCGCCGGAGATGTTGAACGTGCCGACCTTCCCGGCGAGGGTGACATGCTCCATCGCCGCCAGTGCGTCCTCTTCGTGCAGGAACTGCAACCGCGGCTGGAATCCGATCACCGTCGGCACGACCGGCAGCGAGAGGTACGAACTCATCCGGGTGGTGATCCGCGGACCCAGCATCGCCTGCGGGCGGAGGATGGTGATGTCGATGTCCTGACGCCGGCGGCCCAGCCCCCGCACATAACCCTCGACGTCGAGTAGATCTCGACCGTATCCGCGCTTCGGCTCGCGGGGAGCGCGCGTCTCCTCGGAGAAGTGCGACGGGTCGCGGCTGCTGGCGCCGTAGACCATCGCGGTGGAACGCAGGACGAGTCGCTTGACCGACGGCGTGCGCTGACAGGCCGCGCACACCTGCATCGCCCCGACGAGGTTGAACTCCTTGATCGCCGCCGAGTGCGGGGCGGTGTCGGCGACCGAGGTCGCCGCGTGGACGACCGTGTCCACGTTGTAGGCGGCGAGTGCCTTGGCGATGGTGGGGCGCCGGATGTCGAGACGCAGGAACTCCGCGCGTCCCATCCGACGCAGGAGGTCCTTGCGCGGCACCCGCGAATCGACCGCGAGCACCTTCTCGATGTCGGGGTTGGCCGCGAGGCGCGCCACGAGGTAGCCCCCGAGGAATGTCGATGCCCCGGTGACCAGGACCACCCTGGGCGGGGCGGAGGTGGGTTCGGCCATGTCCCGAGGCTATCGCCAGCCGGACGATTCGGCCCGACGAGCCGCCCTCGGAACGACAAAAGGACCCGCCGAAGCGGGTCCCGATGCCGAAGAAAGGCCTATTTGCCGAGTTTGCGACGCTGCACCCGGGTCCTGCGCAGCAGCTTGCGGTGCTTCTTCTTCGACATGCGCTTGCGGCGCTTCTTGATCACTGAACCCATCGGGGCGCTTCCTCACGATTGACACTGATGTACTTGTTCGGCCCTGGTCTGCACTTCAGCCGGGAACGGCGCCGGGAGCGAAGCGACGAGCGGCGGTGACAAAGGGCTCACCGGCGCATCCAGGTACGCGACCACCGAGCCTACCGGGCGGCACGCCGGATCAGGAAATCGCGGTCGTCGACGATGCCGTTCCGGGGCCGCGGCGACACCCGTTCGCACGCCCGGGACAGCCATCGTCGAAGCAGAAGACCTCCGTGGCCGGCACGGGCCGGTCACGGAGGTCTTCCGATGAAACTGCTGTTCAGGCGTCCAGCGTGCGCCGGATCAGCCGGCGTCGAAGTACGACGTCTCCAGATAGTCGTGGACCGCTTTCGCGTGCACACGGAACGAGCGTCCGACCCGAACCGCGGGCAGTTCGCCGTTGTGGACGAGACGGTAGACGGTCATCTTCGAAACGCGCATCAACGATGCAACCTCGGCGACGGTGAGAAACTGCGACGCCGAAGCCGCGTTGCTCACTGCGCCTGTCCTGTCACCAGGAGTGTCTGCAGGTGCCATGAATCACTCATACCTCCGGTGCACGCGTCGCGGCCGCAGGCTTCCCCTCCTGCGGACATCAGACACGCACGTGCTTAAAGAAGCTTAGCGTGGCAGATGTGAAAAAAGCGACGTGAGAGACCGGTATTTCTGAGATTCCTGTGACTCGACCCCAACATGCTGGGGTTTGTCGGCCCGTCGACCACAATTCATGGGGTGTCGGTGACGGCGTGTCCCTGTGCCAAACCCTCGACTTCCACTCGACGTCCACCGCGGGCGCTGGCCGCCGCGCAGGCACGAGTCGCCTGGTACACGGCGTGCCGTAGGCCGTTGGCCTCGAACTCGCGGATGGCCTCGGCGGTGGTGCCGCCCGGCGAGGTGACGGCCGCGCGCAGATCGACCGGGGACAACCCCGAATCGCTGAGCAGGATGCCCGCACCGCGGATGGTCTGCACCGCCATCTCCGAGGCCTGGGGGCGGGTGAGCCCGAGCCCGACGCCGGCATCGATCATCGCCTCGGCGAGCAGGAAGACATAGGCCGGTCCCGAACCGGAGACCGCTGTGACCGCGTCCATCTGCTTCTCCGGCACGACTGTGACGCGGCCGACCGTCTGCAGGATCTTGACCACGGCCTGCAGCTGCTCGTCGCCGACGTACCGACCGGCCGAGACCGCCGACATCGCCTCGTTCACGAGCATCGGCGTGTTGGGCATGACCCGGATGACCGGCGAACCGGCCTGCAGGGCGCTCTCGTATCGCGACAGGGGCAGACCGGCCACGAGCGTGACGGTCACCCGCTCGGATTCCGCGTTGTCCTCCGCCGAGGCCAGAATCCGCAGGATCGAATCGACGTCGTCGGGCTTGATCGCCAGGAACACGTACTGCGCCGACTCGGCGGCGCTCTTGACGTCGGTGACCAGCACGCCGTACTCATCGGCGATCTCGGCGGCGCGGCTCTCCTGTCGCTCGGCGACGACGAGGTCCTTGGTCGGGGTGCCTGCACCGATCATACCGGCGAGCAGTGCCTCACCGATCTTGCCTCCGCCGATGATGGCGATGCGTTCGGACACGGATGTCTACCTTCCTGAGGGGATGAGGGCGAGCTGGCGGGACTGTGCGACGACTGTCCCGGTCGAGTCCACCACGAGATGGTCCTCCTCGAACATTCCGGGGCCGACCTCCGAACTCGTCGCGGCGAAGCGTAGCCAGCCGGGCGCGGGGTGCCGGCGGACATAGGTCGTCAGCTGCACGGTGGGTGCCCATCCGAACAGCGCCAGATTCATCACGACGGGCGGCGAGATGTCGCCGACCAGGACCGTGAAGTACTCGTCGGGCTCGACGCCCTTCGGCCGGATCCACCCGCGCACCAGCGGCTCGCCGGTCTCGCCGCGGACGACGGGGAACGTCTCCGAGTCGAGGACCAGATCGATGGCGGGGCCCAGGTGATTGACCTCGGCGATCGGCGAACCGTCGAGTGGGATACCCGTCGGCGACGGCTCCACGGGCAGTGTGTCGAGGACCGTGGGGCCGGAGTGGTGCGGCCGGCCGCTGTCGGGCCGGGCCATCGTCACCGACGAGGACACGACGGTGCGGCCCAGCTGCACCGCGTCGACCGACAGGACCGTGACCGTGCGCCCGCGTTTGCGCACGCCGACCACCAGATCGATGTCCGCGGCGTCGGGGGCGGTGAGGTAGTCACTGGAGATCGCCACCGGGATCATCGCGGCAGCCGACTCGGCGAGCCGATCGCCGTCCGGGGTCAGCGCGCTCAGCGCGGTCCGGGCCGCCTTCGCGACGACCATCTGCAGCGTGCCGCCGTGCACCTTGGGACCGATGGTGAACGTCGCGTCGATGTGCGCCCGCAGGGTGAGCGAGTCCGGACCGCTCCGGTCCACCTCGGTCAGCTCCTGCACCTCGGTGATCTTGCTGGTCATCGTCCCGCCTTCGTCGACCCGGCTCGTCCCCCGAGGAGTCAGCTGCTGAACTGGCCGAGGGGCTCGGGGTGCAGCTCCCGCTTGAGGTGCCGCCGCGCAAAATCTAGCGAACGGGCCAGCAGCGCGCTGCGTTCGGGTTTGGTGCGCGCGCTACCCGTCGTGACCTCGAGCACAACCGCCCCGGCGAAGTCGCTCGCCGCGATCCGTCGGCACACCTCCGCGCAGGGCTGGCCCCCGTCGCCGGGGATGAGGTGCTCGTCGGTGGCCGCCCCGTGCCCGTCGGCCAGATGCAGGTGGTTGAGCCGCGACCCCATCCGGTCGAGAAGCGCGAGGGCGTCGACGCCGGCGGTCGCGGTGTGCGAGAGATCGAGGGTGTAGTTCGCGTAGCCGTCGTCGGTCGGGTCGATGGACTTGCCGAACGCCGACGCCGCCAGACCGGGCCCGCCGCCGCGCTTGGCGAGACGCCGGACCGACGGCTCGCCCGCCCCGAACAAGCGGTCGGCGCGCATCGGGAACATGTTCTCCACCGCGACCGCGATGCCGCTGTCGGCTTCGAGCTCGTCGACCAGGTCGTCGAAGGCCGCGACGTAGCCCCGCTGCCAACGGAACGGCGGATGCACGACGACGGTCGACGCACCCAGGTCCTCGGCCGCCTCCACCGCACGGGCGAGCTTCACGACCGGGTCACGTCCCCAGACGCGCTGGGTGATGAGCAGACACGGCGCGTGGATGGACAGCACCGGCACCTGGTAGTGCTCCGAGAGATGTTCGACGCGCCGGATGTCCTGGCTGAGGGGATCCCCCCACACCATGAGTTCCACGCCGTCGAAACCCAGTTCGGCGGCGTAGGCGAAAGCCGCCTCGGTGTTCTGCGGATACACCGAGGCCGTCGAGAGTCCGATCGGGATCTCGGCCGCTGGTGAGGTTCGGCCCGTCTCCGACTCTGACGGGTTCATCGGTTCGGGCCGGCTCACGCGGCCAACAACACCAGCGGCCCGATGGTGACCAGGAGACCCACACCGAGCGCGAGCAGCGTCGTCGGCAGATCCTTGGTGCGTCGGACCACGTGGGAGAGCGTCACGATCCCGAAGATGACGAGGACGGCGAGTACCAGCGCGAAGTACGGATTCCACCGCCAGAGCTCGGTGAAGCCCCAGAACAGCCCGACGCCGACCGCGAGACCCGCGAGCGCCTGCCCGAACAGCACCAGCCATGCCTTCACCGGCGACTGCTCGGCGTCATCCTCTGCCGTATCGGCGGCGTCGGCCTCGCCGGCGGTCGCCGGGCCGGCGGCGGACTGGATGTCCTCGCGTCCGGCCTCGACGCCCGCACCGGTCGGATGGCCGGCTTCGGCGTCGGGCGTCTCGTCGATGTCCGTCGTGTCGTGCAGGGCATCGAGCTCGCCCGGCTCCCCCGGTTCGGCGGCATCCTCGGGGTCGTCGTCCTTCGTGAGGTCGACCCGGCCGGCGTCGTCGGGGTGGGACTCGACCGGCTCGATGGCCTCGGTCGGGTGGTCGTCGCTCCGGGAGACGTCGGTCCGGTGGGCGTCGGTCAGGTCGTCAGACGTCTGGTGGTCGTCGTCGGCCGGGCGGTCCTCGGTCGGGTGGATCTCGGGGTGCGCGGCGGCGATCGCGGCCGTCGTCCCGCCCGCCGTCGCGGCGGCCGCCGCGGTCGCGGCCCAGCCGGACGTCGACTCGTCGTCGGCGTGTCCGTCGTGGTCCTGCCCGTCGAACCCGGGCTCGTCGACCGGTCGCTCGTCCTGGGCCCGATCGCGCTTCTTGCCGCCGAAGAGTTTCCGGGCCAGCCCGGCGACGCCCGCTGCCTTGGGCTTCTTCGCCGAACCGGCGGGACGGGCCGCGGTCCCGGACCGGCCTCTACCGGCGCCGTGTTCCGCACCCTCCACGTCGGCGAAGTTGCGATAGGCATCGAAGTCCATGACCTCGGAGAACCCGCCGTCGCCCCGCTCGCGGGGACCGCCGGGGCCCGCATCGACCTCGGTCAGGTCGTAGGTGACCACGTCGTCGGAGTCGACGACGGACAGATCCTGCCCGTTCTCGCCGACGACCGGGATGATGCCGGTGACCGCGTTCGCCGACTCCTGGTCGACGGGGGCGGTGTCGCGCGGCGGGGTCTGGCCGAGGCGGCGGGCGACCGCCTCCGAGCTGAAGTCGCGGGTCGACATCGGCGGGACGGACCCCTGGCCGTAGCCGGGCATCCCGCTGGCGGTGCGGCCGCCGGGCCACCCCTGTTGCCGGTCGGCACGCGGGCGGTCGACGACGGGCTGGTCCTCGGCCGGGCGCCGCGGAATCGGGTTACCCGACCTCGGGAACGGTCCGGCAGTCGTGTCCGGCCGCCCCCGCGAAGCCGTGTCCCGCTCCGGAGGCGTCGCCTGCTCCGGACGCGCGGTCTCTGCGGACGGCGCCGCCGGCTCGGGCCGGGCGGGGGTTTCGGGCCGGGCCGGACTCTCGGACCGGGCGGAAGTCTCGGCCGGTGCCGGGGTCTCGGCCGGTGCCGCCGAGTCGCCCTCGGCGTCGGAGACCTTCGGGATCTCGCCGGTCAGCTCCGACACCGAGAACGAACCGCTACGACCGGCGCGCCTACGTCCCCGTCCGTCTCGCGATCGAGCCGGTGCGTCGCCCTCCGAACCCTGTGACCGGGCAAGTAGCTCCGACACCGAGATGGGTCGAGATTCGGGCTCCGAATCCTTCGGCATGAAGTGGTTCTCCGTCCTCGTTCTCGAACGTCATTGGTCCGGGGCTCCGGGTCAGCCGACGCCCTCGTGAACGCCGCGCGCAGGAGTCGGCTCCAGCGCGTCGGCCTGCTCGGCGTCGAGTCGGCGCAGGATCACGCCCTCACGAAGAGCCCACGGACAGATTTCCAGTGTATCGACTTGCAACGCGCGCATCGCCGCCTCGGCGACCAGCGCTCCGGCTACGAGCTGCCCGGCCCGGTCGGAACTGACACCCTCGAGTTCCGCGCGATCCGCCTTGGTCATGCGGGAGATGAAGGAGATGAGCTGGCGCAGCCCGCTCGTCGTCAGTTCCCGGCGGACCCGCGGTCCGGCACTCGACGGCGCCGCCCCGGTCAGCCGGGCGAGGCTGCGGAAGGTCTTCGACGTCCCGACGCACAGATCGGGCGCACCCGGTGCGAGCAGTTTCGCCGCCGGCGCCCGCAGTTCGGCGTCGAGCCAGTCACGCAGCACCCCGACCCGCCGACGGTCCGGCGGATCGTCGGGCAACCATTCGCGGGTGAGCCGGCCGGCACCCAGCGGCAGCGACAGGGCCACGTCGGGTTCCTCGTCGACGCCGTTGGACATCTCCAGCGAACCCCCGCCGATGTCGAGCGCGAGGATGCGCCCGGCGCTCCAGCCACGCCAGCGGCGCACCGCCAGCGAGGTGAGGCGGGCCTCGTCGCGACCCGACAGCACCAGCACACGCACCCCGGTCCGGCGCTCGATCTCGTCGAGCAGATCGTCGGAGTTCGTCGCGTCACGCACGGCCGACGTCGCGAAGGCCATCATCTGTTCGCAACCCGACGTCCGGGCGATATGGGTGAATTCGTCGATCGACTCGATGAGCTTGGCGAGGGCACGGTCACTCATCCGCCCGTCGGCGTCTATCTGTTCGGCCAGGCGCAGAACCGCCTTGGTCGAACTCATCGGGGTGGGATGGCCGCCGCGGTGGGCATCGACCACCAGGAGGTGGACTGTGTTGCTGCCCACGTCGAGGACTCCTAAGCGCACGGCTCAACGGTAGTGCAGCCGCCTCGCCCGCCCGATCCCGGCTACCGTATAGAGGTGACCGCCATTTCGCCGTCCGCGCCCCGCATCGACCCCGCGCCGGAGGTCGAACTCGACTTCCCGCGCGAATGGTACGAATTCGCCGATCCCGCCGATCCCGAGCACGTCATCAAGGCCGACCTGACCTGGCTGCTCTCCCATTGGACGTGCGTGTTCGGCACCCCGGCTTGCCAGGGCATCCTCCCCGGCCGGGAGACCGACGGTTGCTGCAGCCACGGCGCCTATCTCTCCGACGACGACGATCGTGAGACCCTGGCCCGCGGAGTCGCCATGCTGACGCCCGCGGACTGGCAGTTCTACAAGAAGGGCTCGGGCAAGGATCCGGTCGGCCCCAGGGGGTATCTCGAGGAGAGCGACCTCGACGACGAGCCCGCACTCAAGACCCGACTTCACAAGGGCGCGTGCATCTTCCTCAATCGCCCCGGGTTCGCCGGTGGCGTCGGCTGCGCACTGCACTCGATGGCGCTGCGCAAGGGACTCGAGCCGCTCACGGTCAAACCGGACGTGTGCTGGCAGCTCCCGGTGCGCCGCGAGCAGGACTGGGTGGAACGTCCCGACGGCACCGAGGTGCTCCAGACGACGATCACCGAGTTCGACCGGCGCGGCTGGGGCGAGGGCGGCCACGATCTGAAGTGGTACTGCTCGGGCTCCCCCGATGCCCACGTCGGCGCCAAGCAGGTGTGGGAATCGTATGCCCCTGAGCTGACCGCACTGATCGGCGAACCCGCCTACGCGGCGCTCGCGGCCGCCTGCAAACGCCGAAACGGCCTGGGGCTCATCGCGATCCACCCGGCGACGCAGGCCGCAACGCAGCGCCGCGAGACCGACGTCAAGTACGAGCTGCAACCCCCGGAGTAGTCCCGCCGGGCCGCTGCCGGCCCGGTGTGGCTCAGGCTTCGAGCTTGTACCCGAGACCGCGAACGGTGATGAGGTGCTTGGGATTCGCCGGATCCGGTTCGATCTTCGAACGCAGCCGCTTGACGTGCACGTCGAGCGTCTTGGTGTCGCCGACGTAGTCGACGCCCCACACCCGGTCGATCAGCTGACCGCGCGTCAGCACCCGGCCGGCGTTGCGCAGCAGGTACTCGAGGAGATCGAATTCCTTGAGCGGCAAGGTGATCGGAGTTCCGTTGACCGACACGGTGTGCCGTTCGACGTCCATCCGGACCGGCCCGGCCTCCAGGATCCCGATCTCGAGGCCGTCGTCGGGCATGTCGCCACCGCGGCGCAGCACCGCGCGGATACGCGCGATCAGTTCGCGAGCCGAATACGGCTTGGTCACATAGTCGTCCGCGCCGAGTTCCAGGCCGACGACCTTGTCGATCTCGCTGTCGCGCGCGGTCACCATGATCACCGGGACGTTAGACCGCGTGCGCAGGGCCTTGCAGATCTCGGTTCCGGACATCCCGGGCAGCATGAGATCGAGGAGCACGATGTCGGGACTCACCCGATCGAAGGTCGACAGGGCTTGTGCGCCATCGGTGATGACGCTGGCCTCGAAGCCCTCCTTGCGCAACAGGAATGCCAGCGGATCCGCCAACGATTCCTCGTCCTCGACGATCAGAACGTGGGTCAACTCTTGTTTCCTTCGTTGTCGTGACCGGAAATCGGGTCGTTCGATGATGCTGCGTCGACCCGGGCCGGCGGGGTGTGATGATGGCCGGCGCCGAGTCCGCGGGGAGGTGAATCCGGATTCGACAGCGCCTGTTCGGCCGCCTCCGGCCAGCCGGTGTCCGACAGGTCCTCCGGGATGCACAGCGTGAACGTGGAGCCGGTACCGGGCTTGCTCCACAGGTTGATGGTGCCGCCGTGGTTGGCGGCCACGTGCTTGACGATGGCCAGTCCGAGTCCGGTGCCGCCGGTCATCCGCGAGCGGGCCTTGTCGACCCGGAAGAAGCGTTCGAAGACGCGCTGCTGATCCTCCGGCTCGATCCCGATCCCGCGGTCGGTGACCGCGATGGCGACCATCGGCCGCCCGTCGATCTTGATGACCCGACGACTGATGGAGACCACGGTGTCCGACGGCGAGTACGAGACGGCGTTGGAGATCAGGTTGTTCAGCGCGGTGAGCAGCAGTGGCCGGTCGCCGCGGATGGTCACCCCGATCGGATCGTCCGCGCGCAGCTCGATCGCCGCCGCCTCGGCGGCGAGGGTCGCCGAGGCCAGCGCGTCGTCGATGAGCGAGTCGACGTCGATGCAGGTGAACTCCGGGGTGACGCCGTCCTGCAGCCGGGACAGCGCCAGCAGTTCGCTCACCATGTTGCCCATGCGCTTGGTCTCGCCGACCACGCGGCGACTGAAGTGTTGCACCGAGTCGGTGTCGTCGGCCGACTCCAGGAGCGCCTCGGCGAGCAGGCCGATCGCGCCGACGGGTGTCTTGAGTTCGTGCGAGACGTTGGCGACGAAGTCGCGCCGGGTCGCCTCCACACGCTTGTGTTCGGTGTCGTCGAGGCCGTATGCGACGACGTAGCGTTCGTCGCCCTGCGCGACGATCTTGGCGTGACAGCGCACGTGCTCGACGCTGGGCCTCGGAGTCCGGCCGGTCGAGACGAAGCCGAGGCTCGACATCGGCGGGCTGAACTCGAAGCGGCGTTCCACCCCGGTGTCGAGCACCTCTTTCACCGCATCCCACACGGGGTCGGCCAGCAGCATCTCGCGCACGAGTCCGAGTTCGACGGCCCGCTGGTTGTACAGGACGACGTCACGGAACTCGTCGACGACGGCGATGGCGGTCTCGGTGTTGCGCACGACCATGCTCAGCAGACCGGCCTTGGTCATCCGCCCGTCGTCGGTGGTCGACTGCACATCCGAGTCGCGGACCTCCGCCCAGGACGGCACCGCACGGGGACCGAGGGTCACCGGGAACACCGGCGCGGTGGCGTCGGCGGCGTCGGCGGGTGCGGAACCACGCGAGAAGCGGTCGAAGAACGCGAATCCGCGAGACCGGTCACGGTCCCGGGTGCGTCGACCGATCACGACACCGAGGCAGAGCGCGAGTACGAACGCGATCGTCGCGGCGGAGATAGCGGCGGTCACAGGGGCAGCTTACGACTCGACCAACTCCGAACGCACATCTGACGAAGGTGTTCGGCAGTTGTTCACGCGGAGTTGGCCGGAGGCCCTGCGAGGGCCGAGAGCTCGGCGACGGGGGCGGTCATTGCGGAACCGGCACCGCCATGTCGGCGAACTCGGGGTGGCGTTCGATGAAACGCTGGACATAGGAACAGACCGGCACCACCTGCTTGCCGCTGCTGCGGATGTCCTCGAGGACGAACCGGACCAGGTGCCCCGCATAGCCGTGACCGCTGAACTGCTCCCGGATCACGGTGTGCGTGACGACGACCTGGTACGGCTCGGAGACATAGTCCAGATAGCCCACGACCTCGTCCTCGCCCGTGGAGTCGGCGACGAGAATCGCCTCGTACCGCTCCCGAGCAGGTGAATGGTCGATCCGCAGGGCACCCACATCCGCCATGCCGTCTAATGTAGCGCGCGCCACACTGTCGACGCCATGGCGAAACGTGTCACGTCTCGTTGTCCGAACGGACCCTCTGCCTACTTCTGCCCCTGGGCGGCCACCGCAGCGGCACCGGCGGCGGCCGCCTCAGGGTCCAGGTACGTACCACCGGGGTTCAGCGGCTTCAGATCGTCGTCGAGGTCGTAGCGGAGCGGGTTGCCGGTGGGGATGTTCAGGCCCGCGATGTCCTCGTCGGAGATGCCGTCGAGATGCTTGACGAGCGCGCGCAGCGAGTTCCCGTGCGCGGCCAGCAGCACCGTCTTGCCCGCCTTGACGTCGGCGACGATGGTCTCGAGGTAGTACGGGATGAACCGCTCGACGACGTCCTTGAGGCACTCGGTCAGCGGCACCTCGGCGAGGTCGGCGTAGCGCGCGTCGCCGACCTGGCTGTACTCCGCGTCGGGCTCGATCGCCGGCGGCGGGGTGTCATAGCTGCGGCGCCACAGCATGAACTGTTCGTCGCCGAACTTCTCCTTGGTCTCGGCCTTGTTGAGGCCCTGCAGCGCGCCGTAGTGACGCTCGTTGAGTCGCCAGTCGCGGATCACCGGAATCCACAGCCGGTCGGCCCGGTCCAGTGCGATGTGCGCGGTCGTGATGGCGCGACGCAACAGCGAGGTGTAGACGACGTCGGGCAGCAGGTCGTGTTCGACGAGGAGCTCGCCACCGCGCTCGGCCTCGGCCTTGCCCTTGTCGGTCAGCGCCACATCGACCCAGCCGGTGAACTGGTTGGACGCATTCCATTCGCTCTCGCCGTGACGCATCAGGATCAAGGTGCCGTTGCTCATGGCGGATAGTTTTCCACAGTCGGTGCGCGCCTTCTCTGCACCGCCGCCGGAATCCCGCGCCGACCCCTGCGCACGACGCGGGAGGACGAAATGGTAATGAACCCATCGATTCGCCGCGCGAAAGGACCGGGGCAGGTCTAGCGTGATCGCATGACAGCCAGTACAGATGCCGGTTCCACCGGCCAGAATGCGGAAAAGCAGCCCGAGCTCAAACGCGTACTGGGCTGGAAGCTGTTGCTGTTGTTCATCATCGGCGACATCCTCGGCACCGGCGTCTACGCGCTGACCGGGCAGGTCGCCGGCGAGGTCGGCGGCGCGGCATGGCTGCCGTTCCTCATCGCGTTCACGGTCGCGACCCTCACCGCCTTCTCGTATCTCGAGCTGGTGACGAAATACCCGCAGGCCGCCGGCGCAGCGCTCTACGTGCACAAGGCCTTCGGCGTCCACTTCATCACGTTCATCGTGCTGTTCACGGTGATGTGTTCGGGCATCACCTCGGCGACCACCGCGTCGCGGGCCTTCGCGGTCAACATGCTGACCGCGTTCAGCGGCGACTCACCCGACGCCACGAATCCGGCACTGTTCGCCATCGCCATCGGCTTCCTGCTGCTGGTCATGTTCATCAACTTCCGCGGCGTCGCGGAGGGCGTCGGCACCAATGTGGTGCTGACCCTGGTGGAGTTGACGGGCCTGTTGCTCGTCCTGTTCATCGGCTACTGGTTCATCATCGGCGGCAACGCCGAACACTGGGACGCGGTGGTGGCCTTCGAGAGTCCCGACGACAAGAACGTCTTCATCGCGGTGACCGCCGCGACGTCACTGGCCTTCTTCGCCCTCGTCGGCTTCGAGGACTCGGTCAACATGGCCGAAGAGTGCAAGGACCCGGTGCGGATCTTCCCGAAGGTGATGTTGAGCGGCCTCGGGATCACCGCCGTCGTGTACGTCCTGATCGCGATCTGCGCGGTCGCCATCGTGCCCGTCGGCGTGCTGTCGGAGAGCGAGACGCCGCTCGTCGACGTCGTTCAGGCCGCCGCGCCCGATTTCCCGATGTCCGATCTGCTGCCGTGGATCTCGATGTTCGCCGTCGCCAACACCGCGCTCATCAACATGATGATGGCCAGCCGATTGCTGTACGGCATGGCCAAGCAGGGCGTCCTGCCGAAGTTCCTCGCCTACGTCCACCCCGGGCGTCGCACACCGTTCTCGGCGATCATCTTCACCACGGTCGTCGCGCTGTGCCTGCTGACCTACGTCAGCGCCGACCCCAAGGGTTCCATCGTCGGCCTGCTCGGCGGCACCACCGCGCTGCTGCTGCTCGCGGTGTTCACCGTCGTCAACATCTCGGTCCTGGTGCTGCGCAAGGACAAGGTGGGCCACAAGCACTTCCGCACGTACACGCCGATCGCGGTCATCGGCGCCGTCACCTGCGGATACCTGACGCTGCCGTTCACCGGACGTGATCCGGAACAGTATGTCGTCGCCGGCTGGCTGCTGCTCCTGGGCGTGATCCTCTGGGCCCTCACCTACTGGTGGAACAAGCGCACCGGGACCGCGCCCGCCTCGGCATACGACGACATCCCGCCGCACGAGATCCCCTGAGTCCGACTCGAATCCGAATGACGTCGTGCCCGGATTCCGGGCACGACGTCATACAAATCTCGATGAAGTTACTTGCGAAGGTCCTTGCGCAGGATCTTGCCCGAGGCCGACTTGGGGATCGTCTCGATGAACTCGACCGCACGAACCTTCTTGTGCGGGGCCACCTTCGAGGCCACGAACTCGATGACCTCGTCCGCGGTGATCTCCGAACCCGGCTGACGTACCACGAAGGCCTTCGGGATCTCCTCCCCCGACTCCGCCTCGATGACCCCGATGACCGCCGCATCGGCGATCTTGTCGTTGGTCAGCAGCAACGCCTCGAGCTCGGCGGGCGGTACCTGGTAGCCCTTGTACTTGATGAGTTCCTTGAGCCGGTCGACGATGTAGACGCACCCCGTCGGATCGACCTGCGCCATGTCGCCGGTGTGCAGGTAACCGTCGGCGTCGATGGTGTCCGCGGTCGCCTGGTCGTTGTTGAGGTAGCCCAGCATCACGTTGGGGCCCTTCACCCACAACTCGCCGGGCTCGGACAGGCCCTCGCTCGGCAGCTCGATCTCCGCACCCGAAGCCGGGTCGACGATCTTGTTCTCCGAGTTGGCCACCGCCCAGCCGGTCGAGGACAACGGCGGGTCCTGCTGACCCAGCAGACCGGCGGTGTCGGCCGGGATCATGTGGCTCACCGGCGACAGCTCGCTCATCCCGTAGCCCTGCAGCATGTGCAGGTCCAGACGCTTGGCCACCGCCTGACCCAGCTCATCGTCGAGCGGCGCGGCACCGGACATCATCGTGTGCAGCGACGACAGGTCGTAGTTGTCGATGATCGGGTGCTTGGCCAGCGCCACGGCCACCGGCGGCGCGATGTAGGCCATCGTCACCTTGTGGTTCTGGATGTTCTCCAGGAACTCCACGAGATCGAAACGAGGCATGACGACGAGCGACGCGCGGTTGTAGAGCGCGGCGTTGAGCAGCACGGTCATGCCGTAGATGTGGAAGAAGGGCAGCACCGCGATGACCACGTCGTCGGCACCCATGCCCTGGAGCGGGCGGATCTGGGCGACGTTCGCGACCAGGTTGCGGTGCGAGAGCGCCACTCCCTTCGGATTGCCGGTCGTCCCCGACGAATACGGCAGCACCGCGACATGCGTCGACGGATCGAAGGACACCTCCGGCGCGGCCAGTCCCGCGCCCAGCAGATCCGCGGCGTTGGGGTGACCCGAGCTGTCCTGGCCCTCCCCGTCGAGGACGATCAGATCCGCATCCGCCAGCCCGACCTCGTCGGCCGCCGCCTTGGCCTGCTCCAGCATCGGGGAGATCGTGACCAGCATCTTGGCGCCCGAATCCCGCAGCTGCTTGGCGATCTCCGGCCCGGTGAACAACGCGTTGATCGTGGTGGCGGTGCCGCCGGCGCGCAGGATGCCGTGGAACACCGTCGCGAACGCCGGGATGTTGGGCGACAGGATGCCGACCACGTCGCCCACCCCGATCCCCCGCGACGCCAGCGCTCCCGCCGCCGCGTCGATCTGCGAGATCAGCTGGGCGTACGTCGTCGTCGCGCCCGACTTCGGGTCCACGAGCGCGGTGCGTGCCAGATCCTCGTCGGCCACCGCGCCGAACAGGAACTCGTACACGCTCACATCGGGGATCTCGACGTCGGGGAACGGACTCTTGAAGCTCATGGCACCTCCATTGGGGAATTTCTCGCCCGCATCGTATCAACGCATGTTGACATGATGTGACGTGGACCTCTCGCGAAGAGTCTACGATTCGTCCGATTCGGCGGTGACGTCACTCGCCTGATCGGCACCGTCGACCACCGATTCACCCGGCACATAGCGGCCTTCGAGCGGCGCACCGGCCTCGGGCAGGGACTCCTTGTCGATGAGGTGCTCGAACGCGAGGAGGTTGCGCAGGGACTCGCCGCGCGAGACCCGCCACGCCCACTCGCGCCGGATCGAGGTGAGGAAGCCGAGCTCGAGCAAGGTGTTGAAGTCGCCGTCCGCTGCCTCGAGGACCTGCCCCAGGATGCGATCGACCTCGCCGGAGCTCAGCGCATCGGCGGAGATGCGGCCCACCAGGTAGATGTCACCGGTGTTGTCGATGGTGTAGGCGACCCCGTACAGCCGGCGATTGCGTTTCAGCAGGTGCTTGTACACCCCGGCGTAGTTCTCGTCGGGGCGGCGGCACACGAAGGCCTCCACCCGCACACCGTGCTCACTCGCCGTCAGCAGCACCGTGGTCTTGAGTTTGCGTTCGCCGGGCAACTCGACGACCACGTGGTCGACGTCGGCGCCGCCGCCGCTCTTGCGTGTGAAGGCGATCTCGTTCTCGCCCAGCGTCTTCTCGAGCAGGTCGACGACCTCGGTGCGACTCACGGCGTCCTCTCTTCGATGGAATCGGAATCCCTTGCGCAGCGGGCGGTGTCCGGCTGCGTCAGACCGTCACCCGGTTGCGCCGGCGACGCCAGCGGCGCCGGAGGCGAGCCGAGGCCGCGGCCGTCACCGTCGCGTCGGGCGATTCCGGGCCCTGGCGCGCGGCGAACGACCGCATGGCTCGGCTGTAGCTCTCCAGGAGCTGATCCACCGTGTGATCCCAGGAGAACTGCTCGGCATGTGCACGGGCGTTGTGGCCGAGTTCGACGAGACGATCGGGTTGCGCCAGGAGTTTCTCGAGCGCGTTGGTCCAGTCGCCGACCGCGTGGCCGTTGACCAGGACACCGGTCCGCCCGTCGTCGACCGCGACCCCGAGACCGCCGACGTTCGCGGCGATGACGGGCGTCCCGCACGCCTGGGCCTCGATCGCGACGAGGCCGAAACTCTCCGAATGACTGGGCACCGCAACGACATCCGATGCCCGGTACACCTGTGCCAGGCGTTGCGCCGGCTGGGGCGGGAGGAAGGTCACCGAGTCCGAGATCCCCAGCTCGGCAACCTGGTCCATCAGTGCGGTCGGTCGCTGGAGGCCGGAACCCGACGGTCCGCCGACCACGAGCAGACGCAGTCTGCGGCCGGTCGAGGCGGCTTCGGAGATCAGCGGCGCGGCCGCGGCCACGAGGAGGTCCGGCGCCTTGAGCGGTTGGATTCGGCCGACGAACGTCACGATCGTCTCGTCGGGGTCGAGGCCCAGTGCCACCCGGGCCTGCGCGGCCGAACCCGGGGTGTAGCAGTCGAGGTCGGCTCCCGGGGTCACCACGTCGATGCGGGCAGGATCGGCGCCGTACATCGAGAGCAGCTCTGCCGCCTCGGTTTCGGTGTTCGCGACGAGCCGGTCGGCCTCACCGACGACCTGTTGTTCGCCGATCACCCTTAGTTGCGGTTCGGCGGTGTCGCCCTCGGCGAGTGAGGCGTTCTTGACCGCGGCGAGGGTGTGCGCGGTGTGCACCAGCGGGACGCCCCACCGGTCGCGGGCGAGCCAGCCCACCTGACCGGAGAGCCAGTAGTGGGAATGGATCACGTCGTAGTAACCGGGCGCCTGGGCCGCCTCGGCACGCAACACCCCGGCCGTGAACGCGCACAGCTGGGCGGGCAGGTCGCGCTTGTCGAGGCCCTCGAACGGACCGGCGACCACATTGCGCACCGTGACCCCCGGCGCGGCGGCGACCGACGGCGCATCGGCCGACGACGTCGCACGGGTGAAGATCTCGACCTCGACTCCTCGGCGGGCCAGCCGGGTCGCCGTCTGCCAGACGTAGACGTTCATCCCGCCGGCGTCGCCGGTGCCCGGTTGCGCCAGCGGCGAGGTGTGCACGGAGATCAGCGCGACACGCCGCGGGGACGGGCTGGAGGTCATGGTCTCCACCATAGAGAAACGTCGCACCGGCCGACGCGTCCCCCGGCGTGCGGACACCCTGCACGCCCGCCGCCGCGATCACCTAGACTGCTTTCGGTAACGATTGTCATTTGCGTAAAGGTTGTCGATGAGGAAATCCCTGTTGGCCGCGGCCGGCGTGCTGTCCGCCGCGGCCCTGGTGCTGTCTGCCTGCTCGAACGACTCCGGCGGGAGCGACGGACCCCCGACCGTGGTGACCTCCACGAACGTGTGGGGTTCGGTGGCGGCCGCCGTCGCCGGGGACAAGGCCCAGGTCACCGCGCTGTACACCAACGCCGACGGTGACCCGCACGAGTTCGAGCCGTCCGCCGCCGACACCGCGACCATCGCCGACGCCGACGTCTTGGTCTTCAACGGCGGCCACTACGACTCCTACATGGAGGAGGCCGCGGCGAACTCCGACGCGACGGCCGTCGACGCCTACTCCCTGCTGGGCGGTGAGGAGCATGCCGCCGAGGCGCACGGAGACGACCACGCCGAACACGGCGACGACCACGCATCCGGCGGGGACCATTCCGACGGGGCCCACGACCACTCGCAGGGCGATCAGAACGAGCACGTCTTCTACGACCTCCCGGTCGTCGCCCAGGTCGCCGACAAGGTCGCCGACGCGCTGGCCGAGCAGGACCCGGACAACGCGGAGACCTACCGCGCCAACGCCGAGACCTTCACCACCGGCATCGACGGCCTGCGGGCGAAGCTCACGACCATCCGGCAGCAGCACGAGGGCACCGAGGTCGCCCAGACCGAACCGCTCGCGGGCTACCTGCTGACCGAGGCCGGGCTCGTCGACATCGCACCCGCCGGGTTCACCCAGGCCGTCGAAGAAGGCCAGTCACCGGCCGCTGCCGACCGCGCCGCGCTGCAGGACATCCTCGCCGACCGTCGTGCCGCGGTGCTGATCTACAACACCCAGGCCGTGGACCCGGTGACACAGGCGATGCTCGATGTCGCGGGTTCGGCCGGCGTTCCGGTCGTGAAGTTCACCGAGACACTGCCCGACGGCGTCACCGACTACCTCGTGTGGCAGGGCGCCCAGATCGACGCGCTCTCCGCGGCGCTGGGTTCCGGTTCCAATTGACCGGGACAGGCAGCGACGGGGCAGAAACGGATCCGCATCCGGTCGTTGCGTTCTCGGGTGCCCGACTCGCGTTCGGCGACCGGATTCTCTGGGACGACCTGAACCTGACCATCGAGCCCGGCGAGTTCATCGCGGTCCTGGGGCCGAACGGTTCGGGCAAGACGTCGTTCCTGCGGGTCCTGCTGCGCCAGTACGCGCTCGACCGCGGCAGCGTCGCCACCATCGACGCGGTCGGTTACATCCCGCAGCAGCACGCCGAGGACGACGCCGACCCGATGGCCATCCGCGGGCGCGACCTCGTCGGTTTCGGTGTCGACGGCGGCCGCTGGGGCGTCGGTCTGCGCGGGCGGGCGCGGCGACGCGAACTCGTCGACCGCGCCCTGAGCGCGGTGGACGCGCTGCCGTACGCCGACGCCCCGCTCGGCGTCCTCTCCGGCGGTGAGCAGCAACGTCTGCGGGTCGCGCAGGCGGTTGTCAGCGATCCCGGCCTGCTGCTCTGCGACGAACCACTCGCCAGCCTCGACCCGACCAACCAGCAGGTGGTCGTCGAACTCATCGACCGCCGCCGACGCGAGGCGGGGACCGCGGTCGTCTTCGTGACCCACGAGATCAACCCGATCCTCCCCTACGTCGACCGCGTGCTCTATCTCGTCGACGGCAGGTTCCGCATCGGCGCGCCGCACGAGGTGATGACGACGGAGACGCTGAGCGAGCTATACGGCAGTGATGTCGAGGTGCTGCGCGTCAACGGCCGTCTCGTCGTGATCGGCGGCGAGGACGCCCACCACTGTGCCGCGGAGACGGATTCGGGAATCGCACGCTCGGGCGGGCCGGCGTGAGCACCACCTACTCCGCCGTCGACCGCTCGCTGAGCGATCTCTGGGATTTCTCCACGACCATCGACCTGCTCGGTTACGACTTCATGCAGCAGGCCCTCCTCGCGATGGTGCTGCTCGGCCTCCTCGGCGGCCTGTTGGGTCCGCTGATCGTCGCCCGGCAGATGTCGTTCGCGGTACACGGTGCCAGCGAGCTGTCAGTGACCGGCGCCGCGGCGGCCCTGCTGATCGGGTTCAGCGTGAACCTCGGCGGTGTCATCGGTGCGGTCATCGCCGCGGCGGTGTTCGGTTTCCTCGGCAACAAGGCACGGGAACGCGATTCGGTGATCGGCGTCGTGATGGCGTTCGGCCTCGGTATCGGCGTGCTCTTCCTGGCCCTGTACGGCCGGATCGGCACCGGTTTCGCACTGCTGACCGGCCAGGTCGTCAGCGTCGGCATCAACGGGCTCGTCGCGATCGCCATCACCACCGGGATCGTCGTCGTCGTGCTGGCCGTGATCTACCGGCCGCTGCTGTTCGCCTCGACCGACCCCCGCGTGGCGCAGGCACAGGGCGTACCCATCCGGACGCTGTCCGTGGTGTTCGCGATCATCATGGGCCTGGCGGCCGCGCAGGGCGTGCAGATCATCGGCGCGCTGCTGGTGATGTCGCTGATGATCACCCCCGGCGCCGCGGCCGCGCGCGTCACGTCGAATCCGACGCGCACCCTGGTGCTGTCGGTCGTGTTCGCCGAAGTCGCGGCGGTCGGCGGGCTGCTGATGTCGCTCGCCCCGAAACTGCCCGTGTCGGTCTTCGTCACGATCATCTCGTTCGCGATCTACGTCGTGTGCCGGATCATCGGGAACCGCCGCGTGCATCGCACTCGCTGAGTCACGGCGTGCACCGCACGCGCTGACGGGTCATTCCTCGGCGAAGCCGGGGTTGCAGCCGGCGCCGACCATGTCCTCCTCGGCGACGACGGGACGTCCGGGTTCCAGGTTCCAGCTGGGCTTCTCGGGCTCGACCAGACGGGCGAACCGCCAGTGGCAGTCGAACTGGGCCTGCATGCCGGGTGTGTCGGCGGTGGGATCGAGCGCGACGACCTCGGCCCACGCGGACGCCATCGCGCCGGGTTCGGTGGTGTAGCGGCCGGAGCGCGTGGGGAACACCGAGAGACTCGGACCGACGGCGGTGTCGGTCCATTCGGTTCGGTCGATGTAGGGCGGGCGGTAGAGGACCGGCGCGGGCGCCGACGTCGCCGGGTACGGCATGGCGGTGGTGACCGGCGGGGTCGTCGGTTCGGGTGAGGTGGCGCTGCTCGCCGCCGGGGAGTTCGGCGTCGGTTGCCCGCAGGCGGACAGGAGCGCGGTCAGCGCGACGACGACGGCGACGAGCACGACCGCCCGCGGGCTCCCCGCGCACCCCGGCTCGTCCGGCCCCGACGTCATACCGCCACCTTAGGTGACGAGTAACCTGCACCTGTGGTCCCCCGACGCAGCAGGACGCGGACGCTCGCCGTGGTGCTCACCGCGATCGCCGGAGTTCTCCTGTGCCTCACCGGGTGCGCCCGCACGCCGGACCCCGGCCCCCTCCAGCCGACGCCGACGCAGCGGGTCCAGGCCACCCCGGGCGGGCTCGTCCTCGACGGAAAGCCTTGGTGGCCCGCCGGTTTCAACGCCTACCAACTGGGCACCGACTGGGCGGTGAACAGCGGGTGCGGTGCCGAGGTCGACCTCGACGCCTACTTCGCGAAACTGCCCCCGCGGGCACTGACCCGGTTCAATGTGTTCTCGTCCTTCGCCGTTCACAAGCGCAGCGGGCTCCTCGACTTCGCGCCGCTCGACCGGGTCTTCGCCGCCGCGGCCCGGCATCGCCAGCTGGTGCTGCCGGTACTCGCCGGCGGGTCCGGGGACTGCGAGGACGGCCGGTTCAAGGACCGTGAGTTCTACGCCCGGGGCTGGCGCACACCGCCGTCGGTCAACCAGCCGTCCTTCGCGCAGTGGGTCGAGACCGCGGTGACACGGTGGCACGACGAACCGTCGGTCGTCGGCTGGGAGCTCGTCGGCGAGCCGGAGGCGAGCCGGTGCGGTCCGGACTCGTGCGAGTTGGACGCGCGCACCTGTCCCGCCGACGCCACCGCTGTCCTGCGGTCGTTCTTCGACTCGGCGGGCGCGCTGCTGCGCTCCTATGACGCCGACCGGCCGATCTTCGCGGGTCTCGTCGGCGGCGACCAGTGCGGCCTGGCCGGTCCCGGTTATCTCGACGTCGCCCGGTCTCCCGGCATCGACGTACTCGACTTCCACGACTACCGCACCGGACGCGGCCAGACCTCCGGTCCGCTCGGCAGCGACCTGGCGACTCGCGTCCGTCAGGCCCGGAGCGCCGGAAAGCCGTTGGTGGTCAACGAGATCGGCATCGACGCCGGCTCCTGCCTGCCCGCGACGACGCGCGCCCGGGCGTTCGAGGACATCATCGCGAACCACCGCGCGCTCGGTGTCGCCGGCGCGCTGCTGTGGGCTTTCGTCCCGGATCCGCGGGAGTCGTCATGCACCTACGACATCGGACCGTTCGACCCGGCCTGGAGTGTGGTCCGCGCCAACATCCTGTGACCCCGCGGTCTACGAAACCCCCGGCCGATCACAGGATTCGGTACATCCGCCAATCCGGTAGATCGGCGCCGTCGTTACGGGCCTCGAGCGCGAGCACCCCGAGCTGGGCCCCGTTCTCGTACATGGTCGGATACCGCTGATTGATCGCGTCGGACAGACCCCGGCCGGCCGAGGGAACGGTGAGGAAGTACTGGACCCCGCCGTTGCGCGGATCGTTGAGCAATTCGGTGAAGTCACGGTCGGAGGGGATGACGAACTGGCGGGGCCGGGTGGACTGCGCCACCACCGCGAACCCGTAGACGGTGTCGCACAACACCGATCCGTCGGGCAGCCGGAGGTCGTCGAGGTACTCCGCGAGCGCGCGTTCGGTGGAGAACGAGCGCACGATGCGTTCCTCGCCGAGGTACTTGGGAGACACCGAATCCGGTTGCGGACGAACCACCGATCCGAGAGCGAACTCCTGCGGCGCGTACTTGGGTGACGTCATGCCGTAGGTCGTGACCGGGAGCGCCGCCGCGACGACGACGAGCGCCACCGTGACCGCGATCTTGTACCCCCACCGGGAAGCGTACGGACGCACCGGGGCGAGATAGGCGTGTGCGCCCATGCGCCGCACGGGAACCTGATGCCGCAGCGGCACCGACATCAGGGCCACGATCGCGGCCAGCAAGATGACGGTCATGTAGAACCGCAGGAAGCCGAACGTCGATCCGCGTGAGTAACCGAAGATCTGGAACGCGAGTACCGCGACGATCAGCAGTACGGGCAGCAACGGCATCAGGCGGCGCCGGCGCGCGCGCACCGCGATCAGTCCGAGGATCAGGATGGGCAGGAGCGGCGCGAGGATGGTGATCTCGGTGAGCGAGAACCTCACCGCGTCTCCGGTGGTGGCCGAGCCGCTGCCGCCGGACTGGGCGATGATCGCGGCATTGCCGTATTCCGAGGTGAACTGGGCGAAGGCATCACCGGTGATGAGCCACCCGGCCGCCGCCCAGGCGAGAAAGGCCAACGCGCTGGGCGCGAGGGTGAGCGTCACGTCGAGCAGGACACGAGGCACCCGCTTCGCGGGGTCGTGCCGGGAGTAGGTCACCCAGGCGACCACGAACGCGGCCGCGATCGCCGCGGCACCGCCGTCGTAGCGGGTGAGGTAGGACAGCGCCAGCGCGATCCCCGCGACGACGAGTTCGTGGACGTCGTCGGTGGACACCCATCGGATGAGTCGCCGGGACGCCCAGGCGAGGAAGAAGAGGTAGGGCGCCTCACTCATCCCGTTGGCCGCGTACAGGACGATCATCGGGTTGATCGCGTAGAGGACCGTGAACGTGCCCGCCACGCGCGGGCTGAGTCCCTGATCGCGTGCGATGCCGGAGATCTGCACGATCGATCCGGCCATGAAGGCCGACGACATGATCACCGCCGACACCGCATGCGTCGTCATCTCCGGGAACCACGGACTCAACGCGACGAGGGGCAGCTGGACGACCGCGGTCAGCGGGGTGAAGACGAAGCCGATCGCCGCCAGGTGCGGGGAACGGCTGAACAGCACGCTCTGCGCCGACTGCACCCGCGACAGCGCGTCGCCGAACAACAGATGGACCTCGGTGGCGAGGTAGATCCCGATCACGAGGTAGGGGATCCACGCGGCCAGGAAGATGATCACCCCGGCCGGGACGCGGCGCCTCACGTCCGGGCTCCCGCTGGTTCCGCGGTGTCGTCCTCGTCGCCGTCCTTCTGGCCGGCCTGATCGCTCGCCGCACTCTGGCTGCTCGTCGACAGACCGTGAAAGGTCTTCTCCCAGTACGACGGATTGACCAGGATCTGCCACATGCCCTTGATGGCGGCGACACTCATCATCAGCCAGTACAGCGGGATCAGCAGCGCCGACAGCAGCAACTCGCTGCGGTCGTCCTCGCGGATCGCGATCAGGTTCATGTAGATCGCGGCGCCGTTGCCCAGCAGCATCGAGAGCAGCGCCAGATAGTAGATGGGCCCGGGGAACAACTCCGCGACGAACGCGGGCTGCCCGCCGATCCACATGGCCAGGATGAGCCAGAAGACCATGTTGAGGCAGGCGATCACCGGCGTCCCGGCGATGAGCAGCGTGAACCGCACGAATGCGACCGGCCCGAGGATGTGCCACAACTTGACCGGGTGACGCATGTGGACGAGCCACGTCTGCATGTAGCCCTTGTACCAACGGGAGCGCTGGCGGACCCAGTTGATGGCGTCGACGTTGGCCTCTTCCATCGTGACCGAGTCGAGCACCAGGGTGCGGTATCCGTGGTCGGCGATGCGCACACCGAGGTCGGCGTCCTCGGTCACGTTGAACGGATCCCACGCCCCGATCGTGTCGAGGACGTCGCGCTTGAAGTGATTCGACGTGCCGCCCAACGGGATCGGCGCCCGGCTGACCATCATGCCCGGCAGCAGGAACCCGAACCAGATCCCGTAGTCGGCGGTGAACCACTCGGTCAGCAGGTTGTCGCGCACGTTGTGGAAGCTGAGCTTGCCCTGGACGCACACCACCGACTCGTCGTCGGAGTTGTTCAGCACATGGACGGCGCGGCGCAACTGCAGCGGATCGGGTTTGTCCTCGGCATCGAAGATGGTGACGATGTCGCCGGTGGCGAAGTGCATTCCGTAGTTGCAGGCCTTCGGTTTGGTGCGGGGTTGCGCCGGCGGTGTCAGGACAACGGTGACGATGCCGTTCTCCTCGACTCCGCGCGCCGCCTCGATCGTCGGCTCATCGTCTTCTTCGAGCAGCAACAGCACCTGCAGCTTCTCGCGCGGATACTCGATGGTCTCCATCGCCGCCACGAGCTGTCCGACCACCTCGGGCTCACCGTAGGCCGGGACGAAGACGGTGTAGTGGGGCAGCTCGTCGTCGGGGATCGACCGGGCCTGCTCGTCGGACACCCGGATCGCCCCGTTGACCAGTCCGCGGCGGAAGATCACCACCCGGTCGACCAGGGTGACCACATACCCGATGGTGGCGATCGACACGAGTGTCGCGCAGGTTCCGACGGGATAGAAGACCATCGCGACGGCGACGAGGCCGAGGACCGTGAATCCGATGATCTTCTGGATCCGGCTGAACGCCACCGACGCCGACATGTCCGCGTCGGCATCGCGGAGGCGGTTCACCGCGTCGTCGAGTGCCTGCGCCCGGTACGCCGGGTCGGCGAGCAGTTCGGCGACCGGACGCCGGGGCCGGGTGCTCCGCGCGACGCCGGGTGCGTCCGCGTCCCGCATCTCGTGGTCGTCGCTTCCGTCGGCTGCGTTCATCACCGCTCCTCCACCGCCTCGGCACCGAGCTGTGCGCCGATCAACGCGCCGGCCAGCTGGATGAGCAGGGTGCGGTCCTTGTACTGCGGGTCGCTGTCGCTCAGCACCGAGTTGCCGCGCAGCAGGATGATCATCAGCGAGTTGAGGTTCGCCAGGATGGTGATCCGGGGTTCGGGGAAGTACGCGTCGGGTTCGTGGTTGTCGACCGCCCACAGCATGACCTGCTGCGTGCGGTTCCCGTTGGTCCACCACCACGACAGCACGGTGTAGGTCAGGTATCGCTCGTCGTCGACGACACTCCACAACTTTCCCTCGACCCCGAACGGCAGCGCCAGGTCGAACGGCTCGCTCGACCGATCCCGGGAGAGGTCGTACCGGAAGATGTCCGGATACACCTCGAGCGCCAGGGACCGGCGGCTGTCGACGCTGTCCACGACGACCCGGCGCGGACGCGCGAACTTGTCGAACGCCCGCGTTCCGCGGCTCTGCACGAGAACCTGCCGGTTGAGCGTCGCACCGGGTCCGTACAGGCGGCTGACCCAGCCGTAGACGCCGACCGATTCCTGTCGCCACCCGACCGGCACCACCAGCGCCGGACCGATGTCGAGTTGGGGGAACCGCGCGCTCTGCCACGTGCTGCCGACGGGCGGGGTGGGGATCATCGCGAGGATGACCGCGGCCAGGAGTACCACCAGGCCCGGCCGTCCCACGAATGCCACCTTGGGCGCCGCGAAGTGTCCGGTGTCCGGCGGCGCCCAGTGCATTCCGCCGCGCCGCCGGTAGTCGAACAGCATGTACGACGACGTGGCGAGCGCGGCGATGAGCGCCGGGTACGGGACGAGGACGTTGCGGGGTGCGTCGAGCAGATAGAAGATCACCAGCGCACCGGTCCCGATGCCCCCGGCGAGCAACGCCGCAAGCGCCTTGCGCCGCCACGTCCGGCCCACCGCGATCGCGGTCGCAGCCACCGCCATCAGCACCAGCGTGAAACCCGCAGCGAGGGTTGTGCCGCCGAGCGGCAGCACGACTCCGCGCACCGGCAACGGGAATATCAGGGCGAACAGCAGCCACGCCCACCGGTATCGCGCGACGGGACGCAGCCCGAACAACAGGATCGATGCCCCGAGCACGAACAGCCACAGCGCGAGCAGGTCCATGTGGGTCGTGAGATACGCACGGGCGTAGCGCGGGTTGACCAGGTACTTCATCGCCAGCGACAGGATGAGCACGACGATCCCGACGATGACGTCGGTCTGCCGGTCGTAGATCGGCAGTTCGTCGAAGCGGCGCCACGAGACACCGACGACCGCGACGAGGCTCAGGACGACGAGTACCGGCACGTACAGGATCAGCGTCTGCGCCATGAGCTCGTCGGCGACGGCCCGGATGGTGTTCCAGAAGCCGAGTGCGGTGCAGGCGAGCAGGAACAGCCATCGCAGGGCGATGGCCCGGTCGGGGTGCTCGACGAACATCCGGACCGGCTGCGCCGGTTTCCGGCGCGTCGCCACCCCGACGACTCTCGAGTCGACGACCCTGGAGACGGTCGATGGCACCGGAGATCAGTCCCCGTCGGTGTGCCGGCGCCGGCGCCGGAGCACCAGTGTCGCCGCGACGGCGGCGATGAGGACGGCGACGGTCGTGACCGCCACCGCGGGCCACAGCGAACCGTCCGACGACTCCGTCTCCGGCTGGCCCTCGTCGGCCAGCACCTCCACCGGTTCCTCCCCGGCCACTTGCAGCAGGGCGTCACCGTTGAGCGACGGCCACCGGTCGGGATCGGCCTCCAGCCAGGTGAGCACGGCGTCGAGGTCCGCGGAATCGTCGGTCGAGCTGGCCACGAGCACGGTCCGGCCGGCATCGCGCGCCACCTGCAGCGAGCCGAATTGCAGTGTCGGGGTGACGACCACCTCCGAGCGCCGGCCGTCGTCGTCGCGGACCGAGATCGTGCCGCCGTCCGCGGTGACAGGCAGGTCCACGTCCGGGACGCCGCGACCGTCGGCGGCGATGATCACGGCCGGACCGTCGGTGGCCATCGCGTCGTCGACGGGCATCACCTCCACCCCGAGGCGCACCGCGGACAGGCGCTGCAGACCCGACATGAGCGACACCGCACGCCGGACGTCGGCGACGTCGCCCGCCGTCCATGCGACCGCCGTGCTCGGCATCAGCGACTGCGGCAGTGACACGAAGCCGGCCGGGGAGGGCGGGTCGGCGGGCTCGGAGCGGACCTCACCGGACGAGTCGAGGCTCAACGAGCTGCGCACCCCCTCCCCGCACTGTTCGCGGAAGTCACCGTGGTTGTAGGTGACCGTCAGCTCGGTGTATCGCGTCAACAGGTCCTGCGGGATGTCCACCCAGTGGTCGTAGCTGCCCGACCCGTCGGCCGGCCAGGATGCGATGACCCGCGGTCCGATCGCCACCGCGATCTGCCCGCCCATCGGCGTATAGGCACCCTTCACCTGGACCCGGACGTTCTTCGACGGCCGCCCCAGGCGCGTCTGGTCGACGCCGAAGGAGATCGACGGCCAGCCGGTGGCGGTCACCTGTTGATCGCCGACACCCAGGTCGGCCAGCGTGTTGACGACCGGGGCGAGCTGGGGCGCGTCGAACGGCGCGCCGGCCACGGCCGCGGAACTGATCGCGATCGACGACAGGTTCGAGGTCAGGAAGCCGACCTGCGACGGCAGCTGGTCGGCGCCACCGCCGATCCGCAGCACGGGCCACCCCGCGGCGCCGGGAGCGAGACTCAGTCCCTGGAGCAGATCGGAGTTGATGACCACCTGCCGTTCGAGCGGCTCGACGGCCTCGGTGGGGGCCGTGGCGCGCCGGGACAGCGAATCGGTCTCGATCTCGACGGCGGCCGAGCCGTAGTTCGCCACGACGGCGGTCGCCAGCGAGACGGCCGCGGCTCCCTCGGCGGGCCGCACGTCGTCGGGGACGTAGATGGTGAGCTTGCGCAGGACCGGAGGGAGGAACTCGGCGACACTGTTCGGGGCCGCTTCCCGGCCGCCGTAGGACGCGGTCGCGTTCTCGATCCGGAACCCCGAATCCGGATCGAACAGGCAGGTGCCCGCGGTACGCAGGTACGTCCGCAGGACGAGGTCGGCGGCGTTGCGATCCACCCGGACACCGCGCAGGGGCAGGACGATGGGCGAGTTGACCGACGGGCTGATGGGCGTGCGCGAGATCAGCCTGCCCTCCTGCAGGACGTCGACGTTGCCACCGGTGACGAACGCCGGATACTGTGCGACGCCGCGGAGTTCGGTCGGCGTGAGATTCGGCGGTACCGCCAGGGCAAGACTGACCTCGCCCTGTTGCCCGGGGAACGAGATGGTCGTCGACGAGCCGAGGTCGCGCAGACTCAGTGGCGGCGGCGGGTCACCGGGGGCCGCGCCGGCGACGGGGACCGTGCCCGCGCCCATCGAACCGGTTGCCGCGAGCAGGAGACCGGCGAGCAGCACGGTCGATGTGCGGAGCAGTCGAGAGCGCGATCGACCGCGAGATCCCCAGGACACGTGCATTTCTCACCCTTCGAGTGCTCCCCGTTCCCGACCTGTGCACCGCCCCGCAGAAGAACTTATCGGATGTGAACGATTGGGACACCTTTTCGGGTTCCTGTCGTGTCGCCCGCCTCCGCCGGCGTTGCGGGCGTTTCGATTCGCACACGTTCGCCCGAACAGGGGCCGAACTCTGCGACCATGGCGGGGGTCGAGAAGTCCGGCGAACTCGAGGGAGCGCGATGCGACAGGTTCACGCCGGTGAACACGTCGACGGCGGCGTCTACGTCGACATCGCCGACGCGACGATCTGGCACTTCACCGCCGGGGAGGCGCACGGCCCGCCGGTGGTGCTGCTCCACGGGCTGTTCGCCTCGGCGTCCGCGTGGGGAACGCAGATTCCCGCGTTCCTCGACGCCGGCTTGCAACTGTTCGTACCCGAACGGTCCGGTCACGGACACAGCCCCGATCTCCCGGGCGACTTCAGCCTCGAACGCATCGTCGCACGCACGATCGTCTATCTCGAGACCGTCGTACGCCGACCGGCTCATCTGGTGGGCTGGGCCGACGGCGCCCCGGTCGCGCTGCTCGTCGCCCGCGAGCGTCCGGACCTCGTCCGCCGGCTGGTGTTCGTCGGCGGATACCTCAACAGTGCCGGCCGGACCGCCGACGAGTTCATCGACCAGGTGACGCGGCGCGACCCGGTCACGGTGGATTACCTGCGCATCTACTACGACACCACCTCACCCGACGGACCCGAGCACTTCGACACCGTCTACGACAAGGCGGTCCGGATGCTGACCACCGAACCGGACTGCGAGGTCGCCGCGTTCGCGCGAGTCGAGGCGCCGACGCTCGTGGTGGTCGCCGACCGGGGCCTCGTCCGCCTCGAACACGCGCTGGAACTCGCGCGGACCTTGCCGCGCGGACGGCTGGCCGTCATCCCGGGCACCCACATCCTCCCGGTGGAGTCACCCGAGCTGTTCAACCCGCTCGTCCTGTCGTTCCTCGCCGCCGACCCGCCGTCGGTGTGGGAGTTCGGCTGAGTCAGGCCGGCGAGTGCACCCGGTACCACGCCTGACGACGCAGGGCGTCCGGGTCGGCCTCGACGTGGTCGGGGTCGTCGAGGACGAGGACCTTGCGGTCGGCGGTGGTGTAGGCGGGCCAGCCGAACCCCGGATCGCCGTTGCGCGCGAACCCGCCCCACCGCGTCTGGACGTTCCGGGTGACGCGTCCGGTGGCGGGCCAGTCCGCGAGGGCCAGGCCCGCGCCCATCGGGGCGCGGTAGGCGCCGAACACGCTGAACAGCTCGGTGGCGTGCGTGGCCCCGAAGCCGGTGGCCTCGAGCACCTTCGTCTGATAGTCGTAGCGATACACGTAGGTCGGGGCGACCGCGCTGTGCCCGTCGGCGAAAGCGCTCATCGGCGCCCAGAAGATCGAATCCCCGGCCAGGCGGATGCGGTCACGGTCCCCGTCCTCGTAGTGCGAGGCGATCTCGCGCCGGACCTCTTCGTCCTCCACCCGCATCAGCGTGCGCTCGGCGTCGGGCAGGACGTTCCAGAGTTTGGCGAACAACTTGCCCTCGTCGCGGTTGCTGCCGATCACGAGCGGCACCGGCTGGGTGAGTCCGCCGGCGGCCGCGGCCAGCGGCGACCGAGGCAGCAGATCGCCGTCGACCACGGGCGCGAACGGGATCGCTCCCCCGGCGGTCTTGGTGGCGAATCGCATCAGCCGGTTACCCGCCGCCAGCAGCAACGCCGGGTTGGGCGAGGTGAGGAGCCGCTGCGCATGCACCGTGTCGACCGGCGGTTCGTCGCGCTCGAGAGAGGTCGCACGACGCTGCGGATCACGCAACAACCGGACGAATTCGTCCGCGTAGATCCGCGCGGCGTCCGGTTCGACGATCAGTTCCGGAGCCGGGCTCTGTGCGATCGCGTGGTGGTACAGCCCTGTCGTCGACGGCGCCGAGAGCAGTGACAGCACCGACGATCCGCCCGCGCTCTCGCCGAAGATGGTGACGTTGCCGGCGTCGCCGCCGAAGGCCTCGATGTTGTCCTGGACCCACTGCAGTGCCGCGATCTGGTCGCGGAGGCCGACATTGGAGTCGAAAGGTCGGTCGTCGGTGGCGAACTGACCGAGGTCGAGGAAGCCGAACGGGCCGAACCGGTACTGGATGGTCACCACGACGACGTCCTGGGACCGGGCGAGAAAGGCGCCGTCGTACAGCGGGGTCGCGGCCGTGCCGAGGATGAAGGCGCCGCCGTGGATGAACACCATCACCGGACGCGGCGTCGACGACGGGACATCCGGCGAGTAGACGTTCAGTGTGAGGCAGTCCTCTGCCATCGGCGCGAACTTGCCGGGCGCGATGGCGGTGAACCGCTTCTCCTGGATGGCCGCCTTCGCCACCTTGGTGCAGTCGCGAACGCCAGGCCAGTCATGGGCCGGCTCCGGTGCGCGGAAGCGACGGTGGGCCACCGGCGGCGCCGCGAACGGGATGCCTCGCCAGCTGATGGTCCCCTTGCGCAGCCGCTTCCCCCGGGCGCCCTCGACCACTCCGTTACGGGTGGTCACCTTACTGTCCAGTAGTGCCATACCCCCACCGTAGACGAAACGGGAACTTCGTCTACCCCCGTCGTGTACACCGCGGGCGGGGTGGCCCGGCAGCACCGCCGACCTAGAATGCCCTCATGAGTCCCGGCGCGTCGCGCATCGACCTGAACGCCGACCTCGGCGAGGGCATCGGCGACGACGAGGCGATGCTCGGTGTCGTCACCAGCGCCAACGTGGCGTGCGGCTTCCACGCCGGCACCCCCGGTGACCTGCTCACCACCTGCCGGGCCGCGGTCGCCGCCGGGGTCCGGATCGGCGCCCAGGTGTCCTACCCCGACCGCAGCGGCTTCGGGAGACGGTTCATGGACATCACGACCGCCGATCTCGTCGCCGACCTGATCTACCAGATCGGTGCGCTCGACGCCCTCGCCCGCTCGGTCGGCGGCGCCGTCACCTATGTGAAACCCCATGGCGCGCTCTACAACACGGTCGTCCATCACGCGCAGCAGGCCGACGCCGTGGTTGCGGCCGTCCGGAACGTCGACGCCGGGCTGGCGGTCATGGGGCTGCCGGGGTCGGAGGTGCTGGCGCGGGCCGAACGCGCCGGCCTCGCCACCATCACCGAGGCGTTCGCCGACCGCGCCTACACCCCGGAGGGCTCCCTCGTGCCGCGGGGAACCGACGGTGCGGTGCTGTCCGACAGCGCCGAGATCGCCCGTCGGGTCGTCGAACTCGTCACCACGGGCCGGATCGGCGCGATCGACGGAACATCGATCGACGTCGACGCCGAGTCGATCTGTCTGCACGGCGACACCCCGGGGGCGGTCGAGCACGCCCACTCCGTGCGGGACGCGCTCACCGCAGCCGGGATCGACATCGGCAGCACGCCGGCCTGACCGGCCGTGCTGGTGCTGCTACCGGCGTCGCTGGCGGGCGAACTCGGCCAGGACCACGCCGGCGGCGACCGAGGCGTTCAGGCTCTCGACGTCACCGGCCATCGGGATCGACAGGATCGAATCACAGCTCTCCCGGACGAGGCGGGACAGACCCTTGCCCTCCGAGCCCACCACGATGACGGTGGGGCCGCTGCCGTCGTAGTCGTCGAGCGTGACGTCGCCGTCCGCGTCGAGACCGACGAGCTGCGCACCCTGATCGGCCCAGTCCTTCAGTGTCCGTGTGAGATTGGTGGCGCGGGCGACCGGTAGGCGCGCCGCGGCACCGGCGCTGGTCCGCCACGCGACCGCCGTCACGCTCGCGCTGCGACGCGCCGGGATCACCACACCGTGACCGCCGAACGCCGCGACCGAACGGATCACGGCAC
Source organism: Gordonia sp. KTR9 (assembly GCF_000143885.2). Lineage (NCBI taxonomy): Bacteria > Bacillati > Actinomycetota > Actinomycetes > Mycobacteriales > Gordoniaceae > Gordonia > Gordonia sp. KTR9. Next base: position 977,356 of record NC_018581.1, on the reverse strand, counting down.
CCAGGTTGCGCGGGTCGGTGATGTTGTCGAGGGCGACGAGCAGTGGCGGGGTGCCGCTGGCCTTGGCCTCGGCCATCAGGTCGTCCGGATGGGTGTACTGGTACTCCGGTACCTGCAGGGCGATGCCCTGGTGCATTCCGTTGGTGGACAGGCGATCCAGTTCGGGCTTGCCGACCTCGAGGATCGAGATCGCCGAGTCGCCGGCGATCTTGACCGCTTCGGCGACCCGTTCGTCGGGTTCGGAGTTGGTCGCGATGTACAGCGCGGTGGCCGGCACGCCCGCGCGCAGGCATTCGACGACCGGATTGCGTCCGAGGACGTACTCGGGACCCTCGTCCCTGGCCCGCGGCCCACCGCGGCCGGTCGCCGACTTGGTCGCCGCCTTGGCCCGCTTGTGAGCCGGATGATAGGGCCGGTCAACTGCTTTCGGCGTCGCACCGCGGGCCTCGAGCCCTCGGCGGCGCTGGCCACCGGAACCGACGGTCTGCCCCTTCTTGGTGCCGTCCTTGCGGATCGCGCCCTTACGCTTGGAATTTCCTGCCATCACGCCTCACCCTTCAGAGCCCATTGCGCACCGTCGGGGGTGTCGGTGACCTCGATACCGGCCTCGGCCAGCCGGTCCCGCACCGCGTCCGCGGTCGCCCAGTCCTTGGCGGCGCGCGCGTCGGCGCGCCGCTGTAATTCCGCGCGCACCAGCACGTCGAGTGCCGAGGTGGCGGCCGACTCGTCGGCGGAGCCCGCCCACCGGTCGTCGAGCGGGTCGACGCCCAGGATGCCCATCATCGCGCGTACCGCGGAGGCCGCCGTCAGCGCGGTGGCGCCGTCGCCGGATTCGAGCGCGGTGTTGCCCTGGCGAACCACGTTGTGCACGACGGCGAGTGCGGCCGGGACGCCCAGATCGTCGTCGAGAGCGGCGGCGAACTCGGGGTCGACGTCGCCGACGACCACCTCACCGACACGCGCGCCGACCCGTTCCACGAACGACTCCACGCGCCGGTAACCGGCCGCCGCCTCGGTGAGCGCCCCCGGCGAGTACTCCAGCATCGACCGGTAGTGCGCGCTGCCGAGGTAGTACCGCAGCTCGACGGCCCGGACACGCTGCAGCATCGCGGGGATCGACACCACGTTGCCCAGCGACTTGCTCATCTTCTCGCCACCCATGGTGACCCAGCCGTTGTGTAACCAGTAGCGCGCGAACGGATCTCCCGCACCATGCGCCTGCGCGATCTCGTTCTCGTGATGCGGGAAGATGAGATCCATACCGCCGCAGTGGATGTCGAACTCCGCACCGAGAAGTCCGGTGGCCATCGCCGAACACTCGAGGTGCCAGCCCGGCCGCCCGGGGCCCCACGGCGTCGGCCACGACGGCTCGTCGGGCTTGGCCGCCTTCCACAGGGTGAAGTCGCGGGGATCGCGCTTGCCGGTTCCCGCGCTCTCGCCCTGGTGCACGTCGTCGAGCCGGTGCCCGGACAGGGATCCGTAGTCCGGCAGGCTCAGGACGTCGAAGTACACGTTGCCGTCGGCGACGTAGGCGTGGCCCCGGTCGATCAACCGCTCCATGTACTCGACCATCTGGGTGACGAAACCGGTGGCCCGCGGCTCGGCCGACGGCGGCAGGACGCCCAGCGCGCGATAGGCGTCGTCGAAGGCGCGCTCGTGGGTGGCGGCCCACTCCCACCACGGCCGTCCCGCCTCGGCGGCCTTCCGCAGGATCTTGTCGTCGATGTCGGTGACGTTGCGCACGAACAGGACGTCGAGCCCCTCGTGCGTCAGCCAGCGGCGCAGGATGTCGAACGCGATACCGCTGCGGACGTGCCCGATGTGGGGTACTCCCTGGACCGTCGCGCCGCACAGGTACACCGACGCCTGTCCTGGGTGCAGCGGCACGAAGTCGCGCACCTCTCGGGAATCGGTGTCATACAGGCGCAGGGTCACGACCGGCAATCCTACCGGACCCCGACCCGGCCACCGACCGCCCGAGCCGCCGGTGCGCGCACCTCACGCACGCTCGCCGGAGACGGCGGCCGGCTCGGTCGCCCGCGCGACGACCGCGGTGACCAGCGTCCTCATCTCCGCGAGGGTCTCGGCCAGGACCGCCACCGCACGCTCGGTGTGGGGATGGCGCACCCGGACGTGGATGCCGTCGGCGTCGCGCCAGAACCACCACTGCGCGGTGTCGGTGGGTTTGGAGCTGGAAACCTGTTCGGCCCGTACGCCGGGATGCGGACCGGGCAGTCGCGTGTAGTCGACGTAGGACATCATGAAGACGTCACTGCGCCGCTGGTGGAGCCGATGCCCGAAGGCGGCGTACACGGGCGTCAGTCCGATCTCGGCCAGCGGCAGGGCCGCGGCGAGCCGGGCGGTGTTGACGGGAACGGCCTCGAACAGATCGTCGCCGGCGGCGATGCGGAGCGGCGCGTTGCCGACCGACCAGCCGACGCATCCGGGTCCGGCGCCGGTGCCGGTGGGCACCACGGTGGCCACCTCGCCGGGTCCGCCGACCGAGTTGATGGCCTTCGCCGCGAAGGTGAGTACCGCGGGATACGTCCGCCCACCGTGTCGATGGACCTCCGAACTGAACTTCCGCGCCGCGTCGCCCGGCAGCAGGGTCGCGACCATCGTGTGCATCTCGGCGGCGGCACCCGCCGGGACGCCGAGGTCGACGGGGAACTCCGGGACCTGCCAGTCGGTGGCGTCGAGGAACCGTTCCCATTCCGCCAGACGGGCGTCGTCGGCGGTCACCGCCGCCTCCTCGCCTGCGAGTCGGCGCAGCGCGTCCAGCCCGGACTCCGCGGGCGCCAGCGCCCCTCCGGCGAGGAGTTCGCAGATCTCGGAGGACAACAGGGCCATCGAGCGCGCGTCGACATAGCAGTGGTCGAATCCGCAGACGAGTGTCGTGCTCGACGCTCTCCGGACGGCGGCCAGGAAGTGCGGCATCGGCTGGAACGGGTCGCACGTCGCGGTGATCCGCTCGGACAGCGCCGCGGCGAACTCCGCGGGCCCGAGTCCGGCGTCCGCCTCGCGCGAGTCCTCCTTCACGTCGACGCCGTCGTGCAGCAGTCGCTGATATCCGGTGTCGGTCGCCGCGTAGTGGCTGCGCAGGACGTCATGACGCCCGATGACGGTCGACACCACCTCACCCAGGCGGCCCAGGTCGAGCCGTTCGGGGAAGTCGAGCGTGAGCGCGATCCACCCGGGTTGCCCCTGCACGATCGAGTCCAGATGGAACCGCTCGTTCTCCGACACCGGTGCGCTCGCCGGTACGGCACACCCCCTGGGAACCGGGAGCCATCGGACCAGCTCCCCCGGTTCGACCTCCCATGTCTCCGAACTGGAGAGCTTCACCGCTCGGTCCTCTCGCTCGCATAGTCGTTCAGGATGGCGCCGACACGTGCGAGGTGTTCGACGACCGATGCGCGCGCGACCTCGTTGTCGGGGAGATGACACCGGACGACGAGACCCGCGGGAGTCCGGGTGAACCAGAGGTTGGCGTTGCGTGTGGGGCCGACACCGCTCGACGTCTGGATCGTCGACAGGGCGGGATCGTCGCCGATCGGCAGCCGGGCCAGATCGGTGTAGGAGACCATGTACGGGCTGCCGTCGAGGCCCCGGAAGACCCCCTCGGCGGCGAGCAGTGCCAGCACCCCGTGCGCGGGTGCCGAACCTGCGCGGCGCGCGGCGCGGACGCTGTCGCCGCCCGCGCGCACGACGTCGTCGAAGGTCGCCTGTTCGCCGTCGGGGAGGTCGACGACGACCGGCGCGAAGTTGCACATCCAGCCCTGGGTCCACGCGGTGTCGGGATCGCGGGTGGCCAGCACCGTGGAGACGAAGAACCGCGACTCCCCGGTGATCTCACGGTGCCGCACGGCCAGCGCGGCGTAGAGGAGGCCGGCGAACCCGCCACCGGTGGCCGCCAGCCGGGCGTCGCAGCGCGTGAGGGCGTCGGGGTCGAGCAGCCACTGTTCGACGGCGACCGCGGGCGCCGGGGTTGCGTCGGCGAGACCCAGGTCGAGCGGACACAGCGGCGCCCGCCCGGCGTTGTCGGCCAATGCGTTCCGCCACACCGCCACCCGGTCGTCGTCCGCGGCGAGTGCGGCCGCGGCGGACCGTTCGGCGAGCACGGCCGGCCCGAAAGCGCCCGGTGCCGGCAGATCGGCCGGCCGCGGTTCGGGCCCCGTCCCCTCCCGATGCGCGCGATACAGCGCGGTGATCTCGGTCAGCGCGAGCACCGACGAGTAGCCGTCACCGTGCGCATGATCCGTGGCGGCGAAGAAGGTGAAACCGGCGTCGTCGACGGTGGCCGCCCACCACGACCCGGGAACGAGTTCCGCGCGAGCTCTCTCCGATGCCCGCCGCCCGACCCATGAGCCGACATCGGCATCCCCGACCACGACGGACTCGACATCGGCGACGCCGATCACGAACTCCTCGGGGGGCGCCACCCAGCGTTCGGGACCACTCGGCCCCGGACGGTAGTGCGCGCGCAGCTCCTCGTGCCGACGGACGAACGCGGTGAGCGCCCCGGCCATCGCAGCCTCGTCGAGCGGGGTGTCGAATCGCATGGCGGCCAGCAGGAATCCGGTGTGGACCTCGCCGCGGCGCCGCTTGTCGCCCATCGTCGCCAGGTGATCGGCCTGCAGGAACGACACCCCGTTCGCCCATCGCCGGGCGGCGCGGCCCACGCGCTCTGCGTCGCGCAGTTCCCACTCGACGGTCCGACCGCCGACAAGGTGCTCGCGGAGCGGCACGACCACCGAGCCCGGGGTGCCGAACCGGGGCGTGGCGAACGCGGGCTGCGCGGCGCCGGTCATCAACTGCGGAGTGCGGCCGTCGATCCTCCGATGTGCACGCCGGCAGATACGGATTCGACCGCACGGTAGGTGTACTCGCAGTCACCGTCGGCGACGATCTTCTTCAGGATGGCCTGGAACGTGGAGAGGAACACCTCGACGGCGGCGGCGTTCTCGTCGGCGGGGAACCGCGCGGACACGTTCACCCCGGTCGGGATCCGGTTGATCCAGAAGTAGACCTCGTCGGCGTCGCGCGTCGCGCTGCGCAACACCCGCGCCTGACGCGGTGTCCACTCGGCCGCCCCCTCGGCTTGACGGAGATCGATGTAGGAGACGACGAAACCGGGAGGCGTCACGTCGCCGCCGATGAGTTCGGCGACCGGCGCGAAGGGCGCCGCACCGACGCCCTTGTACTGCGCGGACGTCGCCGCAACCGCGGTCAGGGCATCGGTGAACCTCGCCGGCGTGCCGGGCCGGACCGCGACGGGGATGATGCCGACGAACCAGCCGACCGCTTCGCCCCACTCGATGGCGTTGCGGGTGTGCACCGGTCCGATGAATCGCAGATCGGCGCTCCCCGACAGCGCGGCGGAGGTCATCGACAGTGCGGTGTAGATGCCGGCCGCCATCGACGATCCGGCACCCTTGCACACGGCGTCGAATCGCTTGGTCTCCGCGGCGTCGAGCAGCCAGTGCGACAGGGTCGCCTGGAAACCGTTCTCCGGCAGCCGCTCCGAGACGATGGTGCGCGGCGCGTCGGACGGCACCTCGAACCGCGGGAACCGCGGGATCGGCTCGGGCTGCACGGCGGTGGGCGTGTCGTCGAAGAAATCGCGCCACTGGCTGACCGCGGCGTTGTTCGCGTCGATCTGCTCCCCGAGTCGCCGCTCGGCGTCACTGAAGTCGAGGTAGCTGCCGAAGTCGTTGAGCGCGTGCGGTTCACCCGTCACCTCGGCGGCGTAGAGGGCGGTGAGCTCGCGGATGGCGAAGACCTGCGTGTACGCGTCCATCACGGTGTGGTCGGCCGCGAACACCAGCAGGAACCCGCTGTCGTCACCGGTCGGCTCCACGGTCACGGCGATGCAGTGCGGCCAGCTCAGCGGGGTGACCGTGCGGTTGAAGTAGTCGGTGACCAGGCCGGAGACCTCATCCGCGGCCAGGTCCGACCCGAATCCACGCTCGCGCACGGTGATCGCGTCGGCTGCGACGGTGATGCGGGTCAGGTCACCCTGCAGATGATGCGGCTCGTGGACGCGCACCGAGGTCCGGAAGGCCTCATGGCGGCGGTACCAGGCGATGATGGTCCGGGACAGGGCTTCCCGGTCCAGCGGACGTTCGATCCGGAACGCCGTGCCGATCCATTGGCTGTACCACTCCGAACCCTCGCGCACGGCCCGGCGGGCATGCTCGAGATGCATGTAGGACAGCTGTCGGGAGTCCGTCTGCCACTCTTCGGCGTCGACCTGCGGCTCCCAGGCGGTGACGGTGCCGCCGGGCATCGAATAGTCGGTCAGCTCGGTGTATTCCATTGCGGTCCACCTACCTTCTGTCGTGTTCGGGCGCCTTCGGCGCGGATGTGTCGGACGCCTCCCGGCGCGGGTGGTTCAGCGAGTTCGTCCGGGGCGGCGCGTCACAGGCCCAGCCCCTGCCGGAGTGTCGGCCAGCTCTCACGTTGCTGGTCCACCCAGTACGGCCACGAATGCGTGCCCGGATCGACGTAGCGGATGGTCGCCGGGATGTTCAGCTGATCGAGCCGGGCGTCGAGCTGCTGCGTGCACCAGAGGGAACCGACCTCGATCGCCCCGCCGATGACCTGACGGTCGGTCGGGTTCTCGTTGCCCGGATATCCGGGCGCGTCATACCGGCCCGCACGCCCCGTGCCGGTGGAGACGTAGACCGTGGACCCGCGCAGGTTCGCGGCCTTGGCGACCACGTCGTGCTGGGCCCAGGCGGGGTCGGTGGGCGGACCCCACATGTTGTCGGCATTGCCGCCGAAGGCCGCCACGATCCCCCGGGGGTAGGCCTGTCCGGCCGGGCCGGTGGTGGTGTAGCACCCGCTGTAGGCGGCCACGGCGTCGTAGAAGCCCGGGTTGCGGGCCGCGAGCACGAGCGCCGCGCCGGCACCCATGGAGAGTCCGGCGACACCGCGGACGCCGTTGCCGTCGAACCGGTCGTCGATGAGCGACGGCAACTCGCGGGTGAGAAATGTCTCCCACTTGTATCGCCCGAGAGTCGGGTCGTCCCGTTGCCAGTCGGTGTAGAAGCTGCCGGCGCCCGCGATGGGCATGACGACGTTGACGTTCTTGTCGGCGTAGAAACCGGCGACGTCGGTCTTGAGCGTCCAGATGCTGTTGTTCGGGTCCTCTTCGTTGAGCCCGCCCAGCAGGTACAGCGACGGCCGCGGACCGGATTCGGTGCGCGGCGTCACCACCTGCACCTTGATCGTCTTCCGCATCGCGGCGGAGTACACGTCGACCAGGTGTGTGTGCGGCCCGTCGGGGACGGTGCGTTCGATGAAGGAGCGTTCGACGGCGGGCGCGGCTGTCGCAGAGCCGACCGAAACGAGCGGGCTGACGACACCGAGCGCGGCTGTCATCGCTCCGACAGCGAAAAGGGTGCGCATTGTTCCGCGGCGATGAAATGTACGGCGGGAAATACCCGTCATGTCGTCGCGTCCTCCGAGTTCTGCGGGAAAGTCATTTCTGACAAGGCGTTTGGGGCTGACAGATCTCACGGCAGCACCCCGGCGGGTCTCACGATGGTCACGACAGTAACCGGATCGCACCCGAATTGATAGTTCGGCAAGCTAATCGTGCAATCGCAAACCGCTCCTCAACAATCACGAGTCAAGTGGCGCAGCGCGACATGTGGTATGAAGCCTGCGGCGTCCGGGGCGCTGTCGACACCCGTCGCCTGGCCTAGGGTTGGCTTACCTTAGCATGACCCGGGAGCCGACTTCGACCTCGTGTAAACCCGCCTACGCCGTGCCCATCCACCAGCGGCGTACATCAACCAACGGCAAGGCAGACATGAACTTCGCATCCCTGGTCCGCCACGACGACCCGACCGCACCGGAGCTCGTCGTCGACCGGCTGACGGCCGACGACGACCTGTTCGTCCGGATGGATGTCGTCCTCGGTCTCCCCGTCGTGAATCAGACCCTGTGGCGATTTCCTGGCACCGTCGACGTCGACACCATCACCGCCCTGGGTCAGAAACTGCGCTACGGACGCCTGAGCAGGCTCGTCACGCGTCACCGCGGGCCCGGCCGCGCATATTGGCGGTATACGCCCGAGGCGGGCGCGGTCGAGGTGCAGACCGATCCGGTCCCGGCCGGCGGGGAGGAGGCATGGGGACGCGCCCAGGCCGACGCTCCCCTCGACTTCGTGAAGGGCCCGGCATGGCGGCTCGTCGTCGCGCGGGCGGCGGCCGACGACTCCGTGCTGGTCTCGCTGATCATCTCCCACGTCATCGCCGACGGCGGGACCGGAGCGGTGGCGATCATCGAGGCCATCCACGGCCTCGACTACGTTCCCGGCGCCGAACCCGGCCTGGTGTCCGACGTCCGGGATGCCGCCGACCTGCTGTGGACCGCCGGCCGCACCGCGGTGCGGATCTGGCGCGCGGGTCGGTCCACCCCACCCCCGTCGCCGGTACGGGTGACCGGTCGACCGGCACCGGAGACCGACGTCACCGACGCCGAGACCGCGCCGAACGTCACGGTGCTGATCCCGCAGGCGGAGTACACCGCTGCGGCGAAATCACGCGGCGGCACCGACAACAGCCTCTTCGCCGCGCTGATGGTCGGGGTCCTGGAACGAAGCGGTCGCGTGTCGGCGGGCGACGTCGTCCCGGTGTCCCTGCCCGTCTCGTCCCGCACGCTCGACGACCGGCGCGCGAATGCCAGTTCAGGCGCAACGGCTTTCGTGGAGGTCGACCCGCGACGCTACGACGATCTCAGCGCGGTGCGCACCGCGTGCAAGGACGCCTACGGGAGACTGGCCGCGAATTCGGGTGCCGTCGCGCAACGCGCCGTCGTGCTGCAGGCGCTGAGCACGTCGATCACGCGACGCCTCGCGTCGAACGTGACCACCCCGCTGTGCCTGGCGTCGAACGTCGGGCAGGCGCCGGACGAGTTCGCCACGCTCGGTACCGGAACGCCCGGGGCGCTGTCGATCCGGGCGATCACCGCCACCGGCGACCCGGCGCGGCTGCGGGACCGCAAGGGCGGCATCAGCGGCTGGCTCGCGATCAACGACGACCACGTGATGTTCAGCGTCAGTTCGCTCGACCCGGTCCGCATTCCCGACGCCGCGTCCCTGCGGAGCCTCGTCACCGACGAGCTCGCCGCCTGGGGAATCGCGGGAAAGCCCTGGGGCGCATGAGGTTCGCCTTTGCAGTACACGGCAGCCGCGGAGACATCCAGCCGGCGATCGCACTCGGGGCCGAGCTTGCCCGACGCGGCCACGGGGTACGCCTCGCCGTGCCGGAGGATCTGGTCGACATGACCGCGGCGTCGGGTCTGCCGACGCAGGTCCTGGCGCCGTCCACCGCCGAACTCCTGGCCAGTCCGCTGGTGAAAGAGCGTCTGAAATCGAAGAATCCGCGCGTGCGCCTGCGAGCGCTCGGCGAAGTCGCCGAACACGGACGCGCGACGTCCGAACGGGTGATGGCCGAGCTCGCCGACGACTCGGACCTGCTGGTCACCGGTCCACTCGCCCAGGACCGCGCCGAGGCCATCGCCCAGAGTCGCGGAATCCCCTTCGTGCCGTTGCACTACTGTCCGCTGCGTCCCAACGGGAGTCTCGACGTCCGCTACCGCCACTATCCGCGGCCGGTCTCCCGTGCCATGTGGTCACTCGCCGACCGAACCTACTGGCTGACGGTGCGTGCGGCGGATCGACGGCTTCGCACCGAGCTCGGCCTCCCGGCGGTGAAAGGCCCACTCGGCAGCCGGCTTCGAGCGCGCGGTGTCCCGGAGATCCAGGCCTACGACGCCGCGTTCTTCCCGGGGCTCACCGAGGAGTGGGGTGCACAGCGCCCGCTGGTCGGATTCCTGTTGCCCGACACCGAGACCCGGGGCTCGATGTCGGCCGGGCAGGACGCGACGGGGTCCGCGCTGGACTGGATCGCCGACGGCGAGCCGCCGGTATACGTCGGCTTCGGCAGTATGAAGATCGGCGACGAGCAGATCGCCGGCATCGTGACGACCCTGCTGGCCCGTGGCCTCCGCGTCATCGGGCACACCGAACACGAACTGCCACACGATGATCGACTCCTGCACATCGACACCCCCGTCGACCACGAAGTCCTGCTGCCGCAGTGCCGCGGCGCGGTTCATCATGGCGGTGCGGGTACCACCGCGGCTGCGGCCCGCGCGGGAATCCCGTCGGTCATCGCCTGGTTGAGCGCCGATCAGCCGATGTGGGCGGCGGCGCTGCGCAGGGCGAACGCGGGAGCGGGCAATCGTCTCGCTCGATTCGGCCCCGACGATCTCGACCCGCTCACCGATCCCGCGATCGCGGCGGGTGCCGCGCGTCTGGCGGACCGCCTGACCCCGCCGGCCGAGGCGGTCGACCGGGGCTGCGAACTCCTGGTGGAGGCCGCGGGCTGACCGCGGACGGGAGTCATCCCGGGTCCGCGGCTCGATTCGTCGACTCCAGCAATGCGGTCGCCACCGCGGCGACACCCTCGCCACGGCCGGTCATGCCCAGACCGTCGGTCGTCGTCGCCGACACCGAGACCGGGCCGCCGAGTGCGGCGGAGAGCACCTGCTGCGCCTCGGCGCGGCGCGGTCCGATCTTGGGACGGTTGCCCACGACCTGGACAGCCGCGTTCACCACCCACAGCCCGTCGGCCTCGACGAGAGCACGCACATGCGTCAGCATCTGCACACCCGACACACCTTCCCACTCCGGACGACCGGTGCCGAACACCGAGCCGACGTCACCGAGACCGGCGGCCGAGAGCACCGCGTCGCACAGCGCGTGAGCGCCGACGTCTCCGTCGGAGTGACCTTCGCACCCGGGTTCGTCGGGAAAGTGCAGCCCGACCATCCAGCACTGGGCGGACGGGTCGACGCGATGTGCGTCGGTCCCGATGCCGACGCGCATCATCGACCCACCACGTCGCGCACGATGTGGAGGTCCCAGGGCGTGGTGATCTTCATGGCGAGTGGGTCTCCGGGGACGAGGTGGACATCGATCCCGCATTTCTCGGCGAGACCGGCGTCGTCGGTGGCGAGCCCGGAGGCGTCGGCGTGAGCACGCCGGAGGGCGTCGCTGGTGAAACCCTGCGGCGTCTGGACGGCGCGCAACTCCTCGCGGTCGACGGTCCGGGTGACGCGCTCGAGGCCGTCCGGGACCGCCACGACCTGTTTGAGGGTGTCGACGACGGGAATCGCGGGCACGACGGCGGGATACCCGGAGCGCACCGCGTCGACGACGTCGGTGAAGACCCGGGCGGGTGTGAGCGGCCGGGCGGCGTCGTGCACGAGCAGGATGCCGGCGTCGCCGGCTGCGGCGATCCCGGCACGCACCGAATCAGAACGGTGCGCGCCACCGGCGACGACGATGACGTCGGGAAGCAACGCATGCGCCCGGTCGACGAGGTCGGCAGGGACCACGACGACAACCGTCGCTCCCAGCGCAGCCGGGATGTTGTCGACGCATCGTTCGATGATCGTGCGGCCACCGAGATCGACGAAGGCCTTGGGTACCGGCTCGCCGAGTCGGGTTCCCGACCCGGCAGCCGGGATGATGACACAGACATCCGCACCGGATCGCTCCGGCGTAGTGGTCACAGGGTGTCCTGAACCAGATGCGACCGGTGATCAGGAAGCGGCAGCGAGGACCTCGTCCAGGATGCTGGTGGCCTTCTCGTCATCGGTGTTCTGGGCGAGCGAGAGCTCGTCGACCAGAACGCGACGCGCACGGGTCAGCATCCGCTTCTCGCCTGCCGACAGGCCACGGTCCTGCTCACGACGCCAGAGGTCGCGGACGATCTCGGCGACCTTGATGATGTCGCCGGAGATCAGCTTCTCCTGGTTCGCCTTGAACCGCCGCGCCCAGTTGGTCGGCTCCTCGGTGTGCGGGGCCCGCAGAACCTGGAAGACCTGATCGAGACCCTCCTGTCCGACGACGTCGCGAACACCCACATACTCGAGCTTCGTCGAGGGAATCTGAACGGTCATGTCACCGTCGGCAACCTTGAGAACAAGGTATTCGATCTGCTCACCCTTGATGGTCCGGGTCACGATGTCTTCGACCCGGGCAGCACCGTGATGGGGGTAAACGACGGTGTCGCCAACTTTGAAATTCAATGTTCCTTGCCCCTTTCGAGTAGAGCCAGTCTAGCACGGGCGTTCCGAGGCACCCACCCAACGGTGCAGGTCAACGCGGTGAACGCGTTTCACGACAGGCTCTTTCGAGGTCGCGAGGGGTGCGAGGAGAGGGTGGGCCACCCCACTGGAGGGCCCCGTGGACGACGTTCGCCGGGCGGCGCCGAAGACGCGTCGACACCCTCCGTCACAGACGTCGCGGGACCGCCCGGGGACGCCTCGGCAGCCGCGCCGTCGTGCCGCATCACCACGCCTCGCGGCGGGCTAACGGCGAGCCAATCGGGTACCCGGCCGGACTTTTCCGCACCCCGCCCACTACGCTGCGTAGTGCAGGGTTTCGCGCGCTGCATGTCGGCTTCGTTTGACCTGGGAGGATCGGGTGTCAGTGTTTTCACTTTCCGCGCGGCGGTCGGCGGTTCGGCCATCACGCATGGTGACCGCGGTTGCCGCGATCGGCATCGCCGTCGCCCTGGGCACCACCGGGTGCGGCGCGGGTCAGATCTCGCAGACCGCCAACCAGCTGCCCGCGGTGAACGGCGCGAACGTCAACCTCGACGAGCTGCAGCTCCGGGACGTGCAGATCCTGTACCCCGAGGACGACGCGTCGACGGTCTTCGGCGACGGCGGACCGTTCGAGATCGCGTTCGTGATCGCCAACGCCGATCCCCTGGTCTACTACCGCCTCAAGGAGATCCGGCCGGAAGAGGGCCAGGTGACCTTCATCGAGGGCGCCGAGGCCGACGACCGGATCATCCCGCCCAACGGTGCACTGCGCGGCGGCACCCCGGTGGGCGCCAACCCGGAATTCGAGAAGCGTCTCAGCGTGGAACTGGACAACACCGGTGACACCGTCGCGGCCGGCCTGACCACCGAACTGACCTTCGCCTTCGAGAAGCGCGAGGCCGACGGCCGCTGGGTCGCTGCCGGTGAAACCACCGTCGAGACCCCGGTCGACGGCGGCGCGGAGCTCGAGCGCCAGGACGTGGCGCGCAACGCCGAGCCGACGTTCTACAACCAGCACCACGGCGAAGAAGGCCACGCCGAAGAGGGCTCCGGCGCGGGCACCGGCGAACACGGCGCCGACGGCGAGGGTCAGGGCGAGGGCGGCCACTGATCCCCACGATTCCACTTCGCGACGAGGTCCGGCGATCATCGCCGGGCCTCGTTCGTCTTGTCGGGCCTCGTTCGTCTTGTCGGGCCTCGTTCGTCTTGTCGGGCCGGGCACCTAGTCTGACCGGGTGGCCAAAACCAAGTCGTCGTTCCGCTGCACCGGGTGCGGTCATCAGGTGCCCAAATGGGTCGGCCGCTGCCCCGAGTGCGGGGAATGGGGCACGATCGGCGAGGTCACCGGGGTGGCGTCGTCCTCGCGCGGCACCGCTGCGGTCGCGCCGTCGAGCCCGGCGCTGCGTATCACCGAGGTCGACGCCCAGACGTCGGCCGCGATCCCGACCGGTATCGGCGAGCTCGACCGGGTACTCGGCCGCGGCGTCGTGCCGGGTTCGGTCATCCTGCTCGCCGGCGAGCCCGGTGTCGGCAAGTCCACGCTGTTGCTCGAGGCCGTCAAGCACTGGGCGGCACAGGACCGCACCGCGCTCTACATCACCGGCGAGGAATCGGCCGGGCAGGTCCGGATGCGGGCCGAGCGCACCGGCGCGGTGCATCCGAACGTCTACCTGGCCGCGGAGACCGATCTCGCGACCATCCTCGGCCACGTCGACTCGGTCGCCCCCTCGCTCATGATCGTCGACTCGGTGCAGACGCTCGTCGCCTCCGGGGCCGACGGCGTGACCGGCGGCGTGACCCAGATCCGCGCGGTCACCACCGCACTGGTCTCGCTGGCCAAGAACCGTGGGGTGGCGGTCATTCTGGTCGGTCACGTCACCAAGGAGGGCGCGGTCGCGGGCCCGCGCTCGCTCGAGCACCTCGTCGATGTCGTACTCGCCTTCGAGGGTGACCGGCACTCGACGCTGCGCATGGTGCGGGGGGTCAAGAACCGCTTCGGCGCCGCCGACGAGGTGGGGTGTTTCGAACAACGTGACGACGGTATCCACCAGGTACCCGACCCCTCGGGGATCTTTCTGCATCAACGGGATTCGGACGTGAGCGGCAGTGCCACGCTGGTGACGATGGATGGCAAGCGCGCGCTCGTCGGAGAAGTGCAGGCACTGGCGAACGGCACCGAGATGAACATCCCGCGCCGCGCGGTGTCCGGCCTGGACATGAACCGGGTCTCTATGGTCCTGGCCGTCCTGCAGGCACGCGGGGGCCTGAAGCAGATCGCGAAGAGCGAGGTCTATCTCTCGACCGTGGGCGGTATGCGGGTGACCGAGCCGGCCGCCGATCTCGCCATCGCCCTCGCGGTGTACTCCACGGTGAAGAACCAGCCCATCCCGCAGTCCACCGTCGTCATCGGCGAGGTCGGGCTCGGCGGCGAGGTACGACGCGTCTCGGCGGTAGCGCGCCGGCTGGCCGAGGCCAAGCGGCTCGGCTTCCGGGAGGCCATCATCCCCGCCGCCACCGACGAGGAACTGCCGAAGGGCATCCGAATCCTGCGCGTCGGGAACATCGGGGACGCCGTCGGTCTCCGCAGCGCGGAACCGATGGACGCGCCCTTCTGACGCGGCACCTCGCTATGGTCGCTCCATCCGAGCCCTGTACTCCTCCGCTTTCGCGCTGTTCTCGACATGGTCGGCGAAATGCTCGCGCGCGTTGATGGTCACGAATACCCCGTTCCCCCGCGCGACCGGCCGTGCCGGGTCACCCAGGTGAGCGGTGGCTTCCGTATAGATCTTGCGACGCTGTTTGCCGAGCACCGATGCGTGGATGTGGAGGGTCTTCCCCACGGGGACGGGCTGGAGAAAGTCGACCTGCAGGTGGACAGTCACCCCCGGCGGGCCCAGCAGACGCGGCAACATGCCCATGACGTCGTCCAGGGCGGTTGACAGGATCCCCCCGTGGATGACGCCGGGGCCGCCCTCCATCCACTGGTCGATCGGCATCTGTGCGTCGACGCTGAAACCGTCTCCCGCGTACACCGCGAGATGCAGCCCTCTCGGTGATTCCGCGCCGCAACCGAAACACGACTTGTTGTGACTGCGCATCGGCTCACCCGACCGAGCGGCCTTCGGATGGCGCACGAGCTCGTCCAGCTCGTCGGGCACCACAAAACTGCTGCTCTTCACACCCCGGTACCCTAGTCACATCGCAATGGCCGATGCCGCGGGGCACGTGTCCCACGGACGGTCGGCGCCGTCGCGGAGAAGAGGAGACATGGTCGCCGAAGTGGTGAGGTCCGAGCTGACGCGCGAGACGGTGGCGCGCGTCGCACCCGGCACCCCACTCCGTGACGGCCTCGAGCGCATCCTCCGTGGCGGCACCGGTGCCCTGATCGTGCTGGGCCACGACTCGGACGTGGAGAAGATCTGCGACGGCGGTTTCCACCTCGACGTCGAGTTCGCACCCACGAGACTGCGTGAGCTCGCCAAGATGGACGGCGCGGTAGTGCTCTCGACCGACGGCAAGCGCATCGTGCGCGCCAACGTCCAGCTGGTCCCCGATCCCTCGATACCGACCGAGGAGTCGGGCACCCGCCACCGCGCGGCCGAGCGGACCGCCATCCAGACCGGGCATCCGGTGATCTCGGTGAGCGCGTCGATGTCCATCGTCAGCGTCTACGTCGACGGAGCCCGTCGCGTCGTCGAGAGCCCGGACCCGATCCTGTCCCGCGCCAACGTCGCCCTGGCCACGCTCGAGCGGTACAAGGCCCGGCTCGACGAGGTGATCTCGGCGCTGTCGCGCGCGGAGATCGAGGACTATGTGCTGCTGCGCGACGCCATGTCGACCGCCCAGCGGATGGAGATGGTCCGTCGTGTGTCGGTCGAGATCGAGGAGTACGTCCTCGAACTCGGCGTCAACGGCCGACAGGTCAGCCTGCAGCTCGAAGAACTGATCAGCGACAACGACACCATGCGCGAACTGCTCGTCCGCGACTACTACGCCAGTCCCGAGCCGGCGACCGCCGAAGACGTCCGCCAGGCACTCGAGGTCGTCGAGAACCTCAGCGACGCAGACCTTCTCGATCTGACGCTGCTGGCCGGCGCCTTCGGGTACCCGACCACCATCGAGGCCCAGGACACGGCGATGAGTCCCCGCGGATATCGCCTGCTCGCCCGGATCTCGCGGCTGCAGTTCGCGCACGTCGACCGGCTCGTCCGCAGCTTCGGCACACTGCAGGCACTGCTCGCGAGTTCGTCGGCCGACCTCCAGGCCGTCGAGGGCATCGGCAGCATCTGGGCGCGACACATCCGCGAAGGCCTGTCGCGGCTGGCCGAGACCAGCATCGAACGCTACGACTAGTCGCGATGTCGCCCGTTTGTGGTGGCGAGGCTCAGGATGGTGGCGACGCCGCTCAGGGCTCCTGAGCGGGCGCGACCATGTTGAACGTGATCGGGAACGACTCGCGCTCACCGATCTTGCCGATCGCCGAGTACGAACCGGCGGGCACCTGGGTCCGCGGACGCTCACAGCCGGGGCTGCTGGTGGTGCCCGACCAGGTGATGGTGTCCTTCACCTGCTGCGCCGGCTTGAGGACGACGTTGTTGACCGTGTTCAGCGGCGAGCAGTCGCGCGCCGACCACAGCGTCCGGGTCCCGTCGAGGGTGCGGACGATGACGTTCTGCACGGCCTTCCCGACATCGCGGGTGCATTCGGACAGCCCGGCATTGGTGGTCACGATGGTGAACACCGGATTCTGTCCGATCGTGTACGTGGGCTTGTCGGTGTAGAGGACCACCGAGATCGCCTGATCCGGGCACAGCCCGGGGCCGGCCGGGCCACCGGGAACCCCTGCGGGACTTGCCGATTCGACTGGGCTGGACGCGCCCGCGGGCGGCCCGCCGGGTACACCGGCACCGCCGCCCGAGCCGCCACCGGCGTCCGGTTCGCCCGACGCGCCACCGGCCTGCGGCTCCGAGGCGGGTGGTGCCGACGTCGTCGACGACGCCGACGAACTCGACGAGACACTCTCGGTGGCGGCGGTGTTCTGGGGATCTCCGCCACCCGACGTCATCCACACGATCAGAGCGACGACCAGACCGACCACGACCAGCGCACCACCCACGGCGACGACGCGGCGTCGCCAGTAGATCTCGGGTGGCAGCGGGCCCTGGGGTTCGATCACGCCCACCACGCTAACGGCCGGGTCTTGACTTCCGGCTGATCACGTGCGGCGTGTCGCAGCCGAAAAACGGCCCGGAACAGGCAAAGTCTAGAGTTCGCCTTCAGGTTCCAGCGGTCAGGCGGACTCGGCGGTCACGGCGGTGGGCGACGGACGCTCGCCGATGTCGCCGTAGACGCCCTGGACGTTGACCTGTCCCTCGTTGAGCTGGTAGGTCAGGCCGACGATCGCCAGCCGGCCGGTGCTGATCCGGTCGGCGATGACGCGGCTGCGCTGCATGAGCAGCTGGCCGGTCTCGACCACGTGGCGGGCCTCGAACTCGTCGACGCGCGTCAGGCCCTCACTGCGACCGGCGAGGATGCTCGGGGTCACCCGCTCCACGACGTCGCGGATGTAGCCGCCGGGGATCTGGTTGTCGTCGAGCGCATCGAGGGTGGCCTTCACCGCGCCACAGCTGTCGTGCCCGAGGATCACGATGAGCGGGACCTCGAGGACCGCGACCGCGTATTCGAGCGAGCCGAGGACCGCGGAGTCGATCACGTGGCCGGCCGTGCGGACGACGAACATGTCGCCGAGACCCTGGTCGAAGATGATCTCGGCCGACAGTCGCGAGTCGGCGCAACCGAAGAGCACGACGTGCGGGTGCTGACCCCCGACGAGCCGCGCACGGTCCTCGATACCCTGGCTGGGATGCTGAGATTCACCTGTCACAAATCGATCGTTGCCGTCGCGCAGAATGCGCCACGCCTCTCGTGGTGTCGATGCGGTCATGGTCAATAGTGTGCCACCGGGCACTCTGCTCGGTTGGTTCGATACCCACGAACGTGATCTGCCGTGGCGGAATCCCTCCTGCAGCGGCTGGCAGATCCTCATCAGCGAGATCATGTTGCAGCAGACGCCGGTGTCACGGGTCGTCGAACCATGGCTGGAGTGGGTCCGACGCTGGCCCGTTCCCTCGGCGATGGCCGCCGAACCGGCCGGCGAGGTCCTGCGGGCCTGGGGCAAGCTCGGCTATCCCCGCCGAGCGCTCCGTCTCCACGAGTGCGCGAAGGTGCTGGCCGCCGAGCACGGTGATCGGGTCCCCGAAGACGTCGAGACGATGCTGACCCTGCCCGGGATCGGCGACTACACCGCGCGGGCGGTCGCGTGCTTCGCCTACGGCCAGGCCGTGCCGGTCGTCGACACGAACGTCCGGCGGGTGATCGTCCGCGCGGTCCACGGCCGCGAGCAGCCGGCGAACCCGTCGCGGCGGGATCTCGCCGACGCCGAGGCCCTGCTGCCCAGGTCCGGCGACGGCACCTACGCCGCGTCCGCCCCACGCTTCTCGGCAGCCCTGATGGAACTCGGCGCACTGGTCTGCACGGCCCGAAACCCCAAGTGCGACAACTGCCCTCTCGTCGATTGCACCTGGGTCGGACTCGGTCGGCCCGCGCATGCCGGCCCTCCTCGGCGGGTGCAGAAGTTCGCCGGCACCGACCGCCAGGTACGCGGATTGCTTCTGGATGTCCTTCGCAACTCGAACGATTCGGTCGACCGCTCCGCACTCGACGTCGTGTGGACCTCCGACACCGCCCAGCGCGACCGCGCGCTGGACTCTCTGCTCGTCGACGGACTCGTCGAGATCACGGCGAGCGGCCGGTACTGCCTGGCCGGCGAGGCCTAGGCCTGTCCCGACCGGGCACGGGCGACGATTCTGAGACGACTGTCCAAGTCGGCGTCCGCGAACCCGCCACCGCGAGCCCATAATTCGTGCCACGCTCATTGACCAGTCGTTTGATCGTTCGGAGATAGTCTCCCGCCGCGGGCCGATCGTTGCTAATGTCCCGGCCATGAGCCAGCCGCCGTATCCCCCTGTCCCGCCACCGGACCCGCAGCAGCCGGGCGGCTTTCCCGGCCAGCAGCCGCCGCAGTACGGGCAGCAGCCCCCGCCGCCGCCCCAGTACGGCCAGCAGCCGCCCCAGCAGCCGCCGTACGGCCAGCAGCCGCCGCAGCAGCCCCAGTACGGCCAGGCACCCCCGCCGCCTCCGGGTGGACCTCAGTATGGCGACGCCGGGGCCTACCCCGGCGCGCCGGATCCGCAGGGCGCGCCGTACGACACCGGCAAGATCGACGTGGGCACCGCATTCTCGTGGGCCTTCGGCAAGTTCAAGAACAACGTCGGCGCGATGATCCTGCCGGGTCTCACGGTCTTCCTGTTGGGCGCGGTCGTCATCGCGCTCGCGGTCTTCGGGGTGGCGCTCTTCAGCACGACCGAGACCGTCGATTACGGCAACGGGCTCTACTACGAGGAGACCTCGCTGAGCGCCGGCGGGACCATCCTGATGATCCTGATCTACGCGCTGCTGTTCATCGGACTGCTCTACATCCAGGCGAGCATCATCTCGGGCGCGGTCCGCGTCGCCAACGGTGAACCGGTCACGGCGAAGTCGTTCCTCACCCCGATCCGGTTCGGGCCGGTCATCGGAACCGCGATCCTGGTCGGCCTCATCACGGGTGTCGGGTACGTGCTGTGCATCATCCCCGGCATCATCGCGATGTTCTTCCTGATGTTCTCGGTTGTCGCGACCATCGACAAGAGCCTCTCGCCGATCAACGCGATGAAGGCGTCGTTCGAGCTGACCAAGTCGAAGGTCGGCGACTCGATTCTGACCCTACTGGTCACGTACGCCATCAACCTCGTCGGTGTGCTCGTCTGCTACGTCGGCCTGATCGTCGCCGCACCGGTCGCCCAGCTGTTCCTCGTGCACTGCTGGCGTCGGCTCAACGGCGCGCCGATCGCGCCCGCCGATCCGTCCTGACGCCATCCGTTCCCTCTCGGGGCGCACACGATTCGTCGTGTGCGCCCCGATTTTCGTTGCACACCAGGTTCTAGAGGTCGAGTCCCGACAGAAATGCCTCCACCGCACCGCGATACACGTGCGGCGCGTCATCGTGGACGAGGTGGCCGGCGTTCGGAGCACGGATGTGGCGGGCCTGGTCGTTCACCGCGGCCATCGTCCGCATCTGCCCGGGTGGGGTGACCCCGTGCTCGGCCTCGATCAGCAATGCCGGCACGCCGACCGAACGCCACTCGGCCCAGAAGTCGCGTCGGCCCCATTCCTCGGCGATCGCCGCCCACAACGGAATCCGCCCGTGTAACCGCCCGTTGTCGAAGGCCTCGAAGAAGTAGCGTCCGGCCACCGGCCCGAACATCTCGACGGCCTCGTCCTGCGACGCGAAACGGGCCGGCCAGGACTCGAACCACGGGGTCCAGTTGGTCGTGGTCCGACCGCGGAAGTCCGGGGCCATGTCCTCCACCACCAGTGCCGCGACCAGCTCCGGGTACTCCGCCGCCGCGCACCAGGCGTGGAGAGCTCCCATCGAGTGCCCGATGAGCACCGCGGGTCCGCGGTCGATCCAGGTGAGGATCTCGGCGAGATCGGCGACGAACCGTTCGGTCGCGAGTTCGCGGTCATCGCAGGGGTCTTCGGCGTCGGCGCCGGTGTGGAAGGCGGCGTCGTAGGTGAACACGCGGCCGTACCGGCGCAGCCAGGGGACCTGGCGCCGCCAGGTTCGGCCGCGCCCCATGAGACCGTGCAACAGGACGATGGGCGGCGCCGCGCGATCCGACGGACCCTGCGCGTCGTCCACGAGTTCGGGGCCGCCGTGGTCGCGAAGTCCGGTCTCCTGCGGAACCTCACCGTCGAACATGCCAGAACTGTAGTCGCAGAGGCGTAGTGACACCGACGCCCGGCTCGGGGCCCGGAGTCGGTGTCGGCGTTCGACCCGACCGTCGGGGCGCAGCGCCTATGGTGGACGCATGTCTGTTGTGAAGATCAATGCCATCTCCGTGCCCGAGGGCGCCGGCCCCGAATTGGAGAAGCGGTTCGCCAATCGCGCCCATTCCGTGGACGGGTCCAAGGGGTTCCTCGGTTTCCAGCTGCTCCGGCCGGTCAAGGGTGACGACCGCTACTTCGTCGTCACCGAGTGGGAATCCGAGGAGGACTTCCAGGCCTGGTCGGCGGGGCCCGCCCGCGAGGCCCATTCCGGCGAGCGGGCCAAGCCGGTCGCCTCGGGCGCCGATCTGCTCGAGTTCGAGGTCGTACTCGACGCGAGGCCCAAATCCTGAGATGAGCAGGCCGTGAGTACCGAACCGGCGCCCGGCGAGACCCTCGTCGTACCGATGTTCCCGCTCGGCACCGCGCTGGTGCCGAGCGCGGAACTGCCGTTGCGCATCTTCGAGCCCCGCTATCGGCAGATGTTGACCGATCACGTAGACACCACCGAGGACCCGCCCACGGTCCGATTCGGTGTCGTGTTGATCGAGCGCGGTTCGGAGGTCGGCGGCGGCGAGTCGCGGTGCGACGTCGGCACGCTGGCGCACGCCGAGATCACGGGGCGCCTGCCCGACGGCCGTGCGTCGCTGACCGCCATCGGACGCCGACGGTTCCGGGTCGTCGAATGGCTGCCCGACGACCCGTATCCCCGCGCCCGGATCACCGTGCTGGCCGAGCAGGAACCCAGCCGCTCCGACCTCGCCCGTCTCGCCGCCATCGACGAGCGACTGAACACGCTGACCCGACAGCGACTCGCCGCCGCGGGAGAAGACCCGGAGCCGATCATCGCCGCCATCGCCATGATCGACGCCGACCCGCGGGCCGCCGACCTCTCGCCCATCCATCGCTTTGCGGCACGGGCGGTCGCGCAGCCCCACGATCAGCAGCGAATCCTGGAGGCGGAGCAGCCGTCCGACCAGATCGAGATCCTCGACGACGTGATGCAGGGGCTGGAGGCGAGGGCGGTCTTCGGCACTTTCTGACCGCCGCCCTGGCATCAGAGTTAGAACGTGTTCTAGTATTGCGTGTGCCGTAGTTCACACCTGTCCGACGGCGGCTGTCCGCCGCACGTGCCCGGGCAGGGCCCCGTCCTCTGAGGAGCACACGCGTAATGACCGAGACCGTGGAGTCCCAACCCGCCGCCCTCACCGGCGGGGGCGACCAACCCCAGTTGCTCATCGGCGGCCGGTGGGTCGATCCCCATTCCACCGAGACCCTCGAGGTCCACTCCCCCGCCACCGGCGAACGCGTCGGGTCCGTACCGCTGGCCGACGAGACCGACGTCGACACCGCGGTCCGCGCCGCGCGCGCAGCCTTCGACTCCGGCGTGTGGAGTTCGACTCCGCCCGCTCAGCGCGCCGACATCGTCGCTAAGGTCGCCGACCTGATCGACGAGCGCGGGGACGAGATCACCGCGCTGGTCTCCGCCGAGATGGGCGCACCGCCGAGCGCGATCAGCACGCTCCAGCAGCTCCCCGGCACCGGCGTCCTGCGTGCCTACGCGAATGCCGCCCGCGACTACCAGTGGGAGGAATACCGGACCGGGCTGTTCGGGACCACCCGGATCACCCGTGAACCGGTCGGCGTGGTCGGCGCCATCTGCGCCTGGAACGTCCCGCTGTTCATCACCTGCAACAAGATGGGCGCCGCGCTCGCCGCCGGGTGCTCGGTCGTGCTCAAGCCCGCCCCCGAGACCCCGATGACCGGCAACTACGTCGCCCAGCTGTTCATCGAGGCCGGCGTTCCCCCCGAAGCGATCTCGGTGGTCACCGGCGGTACCGAGACGGGGCAGGCGCTCGTCGCACATCCCGAGGTGGACAAGATCACCTTCACCGGCTCGACCGCGGCCGGCAAGGCGATCGGCGCGGCCTGCGCGCAGACCCTCAAGCGGTGCTCGCTGGAGCTGGGCGGCAAGTCGGCCGCCATCGTCCTCGACGACGTCGACCTCGCCGCGAACGCCTTCATGCTCACCTTCCTCGGCCTGTTCAACACCGGACAGGCGTGCGTCGCCCAGACGCGAATCCTGGTTCCGCGCAGCCGGCAGGACGAGATCGTCGCCGCGATGGTCGAGGCCGCCAAGGCGATGAAGGTCGGGCTGCCGTCCGACCCCGAGGCCCAGCTCGGACCGCTGATCACGGAGAACCAGCGGAACAAGGTCGAGGAATACGTCGAGCTCGGCAAGAAGGCCGGGGCCACCGCGGTTCTCGAGAGCGAGCGGCCGGCGGGACTCGACTCCGGCTACTTCCTCACCCCCACGATCTTCACCGGCGTCACCAACGACATGGCCATCGCGCAGGAGGAGATCTTCGGACCCGTGCTGTCGGTGATCGCCTACGACGACGTCGACGAGGCCATCGCCATCGCCAACGACTCGAGCTACGGTCTCGCCGGGACGGTGTGGACGAACGACGTCGAGCGCGGCATCGAGATCTCCACCAAGATCCGCACCGGCACCTTCGGGATCAATTGGTACGCCATCGATCCCGAGTCTCCGTTCGGCGGTTACAAGAACTCCGGCATCGGCCGCGAGAACGGCCGCGAAGGCCTCGAGTCGTTCCTCGAGCACAAGTCGACGATGCTGCCGATGGGGTACGAGGTGTCCACAAGTTAGACTCCCCAGCCTCTCACAGGGGGGAGCCGGGGCCGGACGACGCGAGCGTCCGGCCCCGGTTCTTGTCCGCACGCCCACCCTGAGTGACCTCGACGGGCGCGGCGTCCTCGCTACGCTCGGTCGACGCTGCTCGGCCAGCAGAGGGACCCGGCGCCGCGCGGCCGGCCCGCCAGCTCGATCACCTCCGCCGCACCGGTGTCGGCCGGTGGCTGATGAGTGACGACGACGACGATGCGGTCGGGTCCGAACAGATCGCGGTCCGTCCCCAGGAGTCGGCGCAACAACCGGTCCGAGTCAACCTCGTCCAGGTGCTCGGTCGGTTCGTCGAGCAGGACGACCGGCGCCGGGTGGAGCAGTGCGCGAGCGAGGAGCAGTCGCCGGCGCTGCCCGCCGCTCATCGCGTCGGCCCCGCCGGCCAGGACGGTGTCGAGACCATCGGGAAGTGTTGCGGCCCAATGCTGTAGTCCGACGGCCACCAGTGCGGTACCGATCTCCTCGTCGGGGACGTCCCCGCGGGCGACACGCAGGTTCTCCCGGACCGTCGTCGAGAAGATGTGTGCCTCTTCCGCGAAATAGCAGGCTGCCGAACGTAACCCGACCGTCGATCCGTCGGCGGTGTCGGTACCGCCGACCTCCCCGGCCCGGGGGGACAACAGTCCCGCGAGCGTCAGGAGCAGGGTCGACTTCCCCGCTCCGCTCGGGCCGGTGATCACCAGCCGCGAACCCGGGTGCAGGTCGAGATCCACACCCCGTGCCGGACCGAGGATCTCGCGGTCGGGGTGACCCCAGCGCAATCCCGTGGCGGTCAGGCGCACCGGGGTTCGGTGGATCTCGGCGTCGGTCACGTCGGTGGTCGTGTCGCCGCGCGCCCCGTCGACGAGCGCCATCACCCGGGCAGCGCTCTGGCGGCTGCGCTCGATCTGCAGCCCGGCCTCGGTGAGCGGTGCGGTGGATTCGAACGCCGAGAGCGGGAGCAGGACCAGCACTCCGAGGATCATCGGTGTCAGCCCCTCCCCCGAGCTCACCCCGGCAAGGGAACCCGTGGTCCCCGAGGCCAGCTCGATGGCGATCACACACGCTGCGATCAGTGACGCACCGAGTGCGAGCGGCGTCGCCGACGCGGCGGACGCCTGCCATCGGATGCCCCGTTCGATGGCGTCGAGGTGCCGTCCGTCGGCCGCGGCGGACGCGGCCAGCGCATCCCCGCGCCGGCGTGCGACGACGAGTTCGGGCGCGTGCCACAGGGCCGTCGTGGCAGCCTCGGTGGCCTCGGACGCGGCCTGCGCGCCGTCCCGGATCGCCCGGGCACCGCCGCGAGCGGCCAGCCACGGCGCCACGCCACCGCTGACGACCAGCGCGAGTGCGAGCACCACGGCCGCGGGCACCGACACCAGTGCCATCACCGCCACGGCAGCAACCGATGTCGTGGCGCCGACGCCGATCGGGATCAGGCCCCGGATGAGGGCGTTGCCGATCTCGTCGATGTCGTCGCCCGTTCGGTTGAGCAGCTCACTCCGGCGCAGGGTGACCGAGTAGCCCGGTGATCCCGACGCCAGCGCCGTGTACACCCGCTGCCGCGCGGTGGCCATGGCAGCCAGGGCGAGATCGTGGGTCGCCAGTCGTT
The DNA here is from genome assembly GCF_000143885.2 of Gordonia sp. KTR9. NCBI lineage: Bacteria > Bacillati > Actinomycetota > Actinomycetes > Mycobacteriales > Gordoniaceae > Gordonia > Gordonia sp. KTR9. Next base: position 952,001 of record NC_018581.1, on the reverse strand, counting down.
CGAGGTAGCGGAACACACCGCGCGAGATGCCCAGCGCCCGGACCGCGGTGATCGCCACCGACAGGTAGAGCACCGGCGGCATCTGCCAGGCGCGGGTGATCAGCCAGGCAGACAGCGCGGCGAGGAAGAGCGCCGACAGCGAACCGCCGACGCCGAGGGCTAGCGCGGCGACGGTCGGACGCCCGCGTAGGCCGAGAAACCCCAGGGCCCGAATGAGCGGATCACCGCGCATGATCCACCTCCGCGACCGTGCCAGTGCCTGTGCCTGTGCCCGCCGTGCCCGAGACCGCCGAGAACTCGATCGCCCGGTCCGCGTAGTCGCGGGCGACGCCCCGATGCGCGACCACGACGACCGTGTCCCCGGCGCGGGCGCGATCGCGGAGGGTCGCGAACACCTCGCGTTCGGATGCCTCGTCGAGATGGGCGGTCGGCTCGTCGAGGAGCAGCAGCGGCGCCGGTGAGGCGAGGACGCGGGTCAGCGCGAGGCGCTGCCGCTGTCCGGCGGAGAGCCCGACCCCGCCCGTTCCCAGCACCGTGTCGAGCCGTTCGGGCAACTCGACCACCACATCCGCGAAGCCGGTTGCCGCGGAGGCCGATTCGAAGGCGCCGCGGGCCAGGGCGCCGTAGAGCGCCAGGTTCTCGGCGACCGTGCCCGGCACGATCACCGGCTGCTGGGGCAGCCAGGCGATCTGTTCGTGCAGCGCCGCGGGATCGGCCTGGGCGACCGGGGTGGACCCGATCAGCACAGACCCCTCGTCAGGAGTGAGCAGGCCCATGATCGTCGAAAGCACCGTCGACTTTCCCGACCCGTTGGGCCCGGTCAACACCGTCAGCGAACCCGGTTCGACCGTCGCGCGAAGGGATTCCGGCGCCCACCCGTCGCGGCCGCGGACCCCGACGTCGAGCAGCGTGATCGGCGCTCCGGCGACCGTGACGCCCCGGCTCCCCGCGGCGGGCACCGCCGGACCCGACCCGGCGGACGCCGGCGCGATGAGCCCGAAGACCTGCTCGGCAGCGGTGAGGCCGTCCGTCGAATTGTGGAACTGCATCCCGACCCGACGCAGCGGCAAGTACGCCTCCGGCGCGAGGATCAGTGCGAAAATACCGGCGTACAACGACATCTCGCCGTAGACCAGGCGCAGACCGATACTCACTGCCACCAGCGCCACGCAGAGCGTCGCGAGCAGTTCCAGGACGGCACCCGACAGGAACGCGACACGCAGCGAACTCATCGTGCTACGGCGGTACGCCTCGCCGAGCTCACCGACGCGCGCCGCCGGGCCACCGGCCCGGTTCAGCGCCCGCAGAGTCGGCAATCCCGCGATGAGGTCGAGGAGCTGGGCGCTCAGCCGGCTCATCGTCGCCAGCTTGCGCGTGGTGCGGTCGCGTGTCATCAGTCCGACCAGAACCATGAACAGCGGGATGAGCGGCAGCGTGACGAGGATGATGAGCGCCGAGGGCCAGTCGGCGAGGGCGATGACCACCGTGACGACCGGCGTCAGGACCACCGCGGCGACGAGGGCCGGCAGGTAGCCCGACAGATACGGCCCCAGTGCGTCCAGACCGCGCAGGAGAACCGTGCTCGCATGTTCGCGGATCGCGGTCAGCGACCGTGGCGAGGTGCGGGCCGGATCGGTGAGGACGTCGAGCGCCTCGGCGCGCAACTCGGCGATCGCCCGCTCGGCGGCCCGGTGTGCGTACCGGTCGTGCCCGTAGGCCATCGCCGCCCGCACCACGAGGGCGGCGGTCAGAATCGCCAGATGCGCTCCCTGCGCGGCGAAGGACCGCGCGCCCGGCGACACGATCAACTCGGAGAGGATCGAGGCCACCATCGCCGCCACCACGATGATCGCGATCACCTCGGCCACCGCGAACACCGCGGTGACCCCGACGTAGCGGCGGGTCGTCGGCGAATACCGCAGCAGCCGCGGATCGAGCGGGGGCCGGGCGGTGCGACTCACTTGCTCGGGATTCGCAGCGACGGAAGTCCGGCCGGGTCCGGGATGTGCGCGACCGACAGCCGCTTTCGGAACACCCAGTAGGTCCAGGCCTGGTAGCCCATCACCACCGGGGTGATGAGCACCGCCGCCCACGTCATGATCGTGAGTGTGTAGTCGCTGGACGCCGTGTTCTCGATGGTGAGGTTCCACTCCGGATTCAGGGTCGACGGAATCGCATTCGGGAACAGCACGGCGAACAGCGTGGCGACCGTGCCCGCGATCGCGATGCAGGTGAACATGAATGCGTAACCCTCGCGGCGGATCTGCGTGGCCACCACCATGCCGACCGCGGCGACGGCGGCGATGAGCACCGGGATCCACGTCCACGAGTTGCCGTACGCGAACTGGGTCCACAACAGGAACACGGCGGCCACGATCAGTGTCGGCCAGGCCAGCCGGGCGGCGTAGCGAGCCGAATCCTCCTGCAGCACACCGGAGGTCTTCAGCGAGATGAACACCGCGCCGTGGGTGAGGAAGGCGAGCAGGGTGGTCGCACCGCCGAGAAGCGCGTACGGGTTGAGGAGGTTGAAGAACCCACCGGTGTACTGGGCGTCGGCGTCGATCGGAAGCCCGCGCACGATGTTGGCGAACGCCACACCCCACAGGATCGCCGGAATCCACGACCCCAGCCCGATTCCGATGTCGCACCACATGCGCCAGCGGGGATTGTTGATCTTGCCCCGCCACTCGATCGCGCAGACCCGCACGATGAGACCGATGAGGATGAGGAACAGCGGTAGGTAGAACGCGCTGAACATGGTGGCGTACCACCCGCCGAACGCCGCGAACAGCGCCGCACCCGCGGTGATGAGCCAGACCTCGTTGCCGTCCCAGACCGGGCCGATGGTGTTGAGGAGCGCGCGGCGCCGTTTGTCGGGATCGGCCTCCGGATCGTCGGCGGCGACCTTGTCGTCGCCACCGGTGTGACTCGATCCGAGGATCGGCATCAGCATGCCCACGCCGAAATCGAAGCCCTCCAGGACGAAATACCCGACGAACAGGAACGCGATGACCAAGAACCAGACTTCTTCGAGACTCATGATCACGCTCCTCTAGTACGCGAACGAGAGCTGTTTGGGCTCATCGGATTCGGATTCGTCGTCGTCGGTGTGGCCTGGTGGCCGCGAGTCGTGCGCGGCCGGACCCTCGATGACGTAGCGCCGCTGCAACATGAACCACACGACACCCAGGGCGCCGTAGAGCAGGGTGAATCCGATCAGCGTGACCAGCACGGTGCTCGCCGAGTGGTTGGAGACACCGTTCTGCACCAGCATGCTGATCCGCAGTGGATCGAGATCGTCCTCCCAGTTGGGTGCGACGACCCATGGCTGGCGCCCCATCTCGGTGAAGATCCAGCCGGAACTGTTGGCCAGGAACGGGGTCGGGATCATCAGCAGGGCGATGAAACCGAAACGTCTGGATTCGACCACCCGCTTGCGTCGCGTGAACCACAGGCCGCCCAGGGCCACGACCACCGAACCGAGCGCCCAGGTGATCATCGCCCGGAAGCCCCAGTAGGTCACGAAGAGGTTGGGTGCGAAGTTCTGATTCGCCGGCACGTTCGGCTGTCCGGCGAAGGCCTCGGTGTACTGCTCCTGCAGCTCCTCGACGCCCTGCAGGGTCGAGTCGAAATCGTGGTTCGCGAGGAACGACAACATCTTCGGGATCTCGATGATGTGATCGATGTTCTCGCAGTTGTTCTGGCGGCCGATCGACAGGACCGAGAAACCCGGGCCCGTCTCGGTCTCGCACAGCGACTCGGCGGACGCCATCTTCATCGGCTGCTGTTTGAACATGATCTGCGCCTGGATGTCCCCGGTGATGAACAGTGCGACGCCGGAGACGATGGTCACCCACAACGCGAGCCTCGTGACCGGCCGCCAGAGGACGCGGGCGTCCTTCTCGAGGTCCTCGGGTGTCGCGTCGAGGTGACTCGGCGACGTGCTGTCCGGGATCTCACCCACGTCACCGGTTTCGGCGGCCTCGCGGATCTTCTTCGCCCGCCACGAGTTCCGGGCCATCCACCAGATCCCGATGGCCGCGACGAAGGTGCCGGCGGTGAGGAAGGCACCGGCGATCACGTGCGGGAAGGCCGCGAGAGTCGTGTTGTTGGTCAGCACGGCGACGAAGTCGTTCATCGCGGGCCGCCCGCGTTCGGGGTCCCACACGACGCCGACGGGGTGCTGCATCCAGGAGTTCGCGGCGATGATGAAGTACGCCGAGGCGTTGACGCCGATCGCCGCCAACCAGATACACGCGAGATGCACGCGGCGCGGCAAGCGGTCCCAACCGAAGATCCAGAGTCCGATGAACGTGGATTCGAGGAAGAAGGCGACGAGGCCCTCCAGGGCCAGCGGCGCACCGAAGACATCGGCGACGAACCGGCTGTACTCGCTCCAGTTCATCCCGAACTGGAACTCCTGGACGATTCCGGTCGCGACGCCGAGCGCGAAGTTGATCAGGAAGAGCTTTCCGAAGAACTTGGTGGCGCGCAGCCACTGCTCGTTGCCGGTGACATGCCACACCGTCTGCATCACCGCGATCATCGGCGCGAGGCCGATGGTCAACGGGACCAGGATGAAGTGGTAGACGGTCGTGATCCCGAATTGCCATCTGGAGACGTCCAGAGCGTCCATATCGCCTCGAATCGAGTTGCCGGCCCCCGGGCTGCGGGGGCAGGTCGAAACCTGCCGGGAACTTACTACTACCAGCGGTAGTAGTAGGTCGTAGGCGCGACGTTACGCCTGGTCACCGGGCCCGGACAAGCGCCAAAGGTCCCGCCGACCAGCTCGAGGCGGTGTCTTCCCTCTCATTGCCCGGGGTGTGTGCTCCGGGCGGGGTGATCAGGTGCGAGTGACCGGGGTCAATTGTCGTCCACCGAGATGGCCCGATCGACCAGATCGGTGAATTTCGCGGCATCGGACGGTACCGGCATCACGTACCGGTTGAGATGGGTCACCCGGGCCGCGAGGGTCACGCTGCTGACCAGCCAGACCGAATCGGCCGCCACCAGGTCCTCAGGCCGCAGCACGTCGGTCTTCGTCGTCCAACCCTCCCGCGACGCGACATCGAAAACCGCACGCACGGTGGTCGATTCGAGAATTCCGATCTCGGTGGGCGGCGTCACCAGGGTGTCGGCGTAGACGGCCACGACCGTGGCCCGGGGCCCCTCGAGGACGACGCCCTCGCTGCTGAGGAAGATCACGTCGTCGTAACCCTCGTCGGCGGCGTGACGCAGGGCCGCCATGTTCGTCGCGTAGCTGAGGGTCTTGGCGCCGAGCAGTCGCCAGGGCGCCGAGGCGGCGAGGTCGATCGAGAAGCCGCGGGCGAGGGTGACCACCCGCACCCCCTCCGCGCGCGCCGCCGCCACCCGGTCGGGCACCGCGTCGACGGTGACGTAGGCGGTCGGCGCCGATCCGTGCTCACGCCCGCGGCTGTAGACCAGCCGGAGGAGTGCCTCGCCGGCCGATCCGTGCTTCTCCGTCCACGCCTGCGCCGCGGTCTCGATCGCCCCGCGCCACTCGTCGAGATCGGGTGCGCCGAGATCCATCGCCGCGGCACTGTGCGTCAGGCGCTCGAGATGCAGCTCGACGCACCGGGGCCGTCCGGCGCGTACGAGAAGGGTCTCGAAGATGCCGTCGCCGCGGACCGCGGCCAGATCGTCGGCATGGAGGAAGGGAGCGTCGGCATCGTGCTGTGTGCCGTCGAGCGAGACAAGGATCGAATCCGCCATGGATAGAAGGCTGCCATGCGTCCCGGCCGTATGCCGAATCGACCCGTAGAATCGACACGTGAGCCGTTCACCCATCCTGACCAGGCATTCCGAGGGCGGGGCGGTGCCCGGTCCCGGAGACCTCCAATCCGCCGACACCGCGTGGCACTACGGTGATCCGCTCGGTGAGCAACGAGCCGCCTACGGCGGCGGCGAACAACGAGCCGCCTACGGCGGCGGGGAGGAACGAGCCGGCCGGAGCGGCGTGATCATCGTCGACCGGTCCGACCGAGCCGTGATCGAGATCGCCGGCGCCGAACGCCTGACCTGGCTGCACACGATCACCAGCCAGCACATCGCCGCCCTCCCCGACCGGTCGAGCGCCGAGAACCTCTCCCTCGACGCCAACGGCCGTGTCGAGGAGCATTTCGTTCTCACCGACATCGACGGTGTCACCTGGATCGACACCGAGGGTTCCCGCGGCGACCCGCTGCTCGGTTTCCTCACCAAGATGGTCTTCTGGGCCAAGGCCGAGCCGGCGGCGCGACCCGACATGAAGGTCGTGACGCTCATCGGCCCGGGGGCGCTCGACGGACCGGTCGCCGACCTCCTGGAGATCGGCGCGGACACCGACGTCTACCAGGCCGGCGGGCTGCCCGAGACCCACCACGAGGACGAACCGCTCGGTTTCTGGCGGCGCATGCCCTCGTTCGGCGAGGATCGGGACCTGCCCGTCGTGGATCTGATCGTGCCCGAGTACCTGCTGACCCGATGGTGGGACGCCCTGACCGAGGCCGGCGCACGGATGGCCGGCAGCTGGGCGTACGAGGCGCTCCGCGTGGCCGCCCGCCGCCCGCGGCTGGGCGCCGACACCGACGAGCGCACGATCCCGCACGAGGTCGACTGGATCGGCGGTCCCGACGAGCTCGGCGCGGTCCACCTCGACAAGGGGTGCTACCGCGGCCAGGAGACGGTCGCCCGGGTCCACAACCTCGGCAAGTCGCCGCGACGGCTGGTCCTGCTGCACCTGGACGGCAGCAGCGACGAGCGCCCGGTGCCCGGCGATCCGGTGACGGCCGGCGGCCGGACCGTCGGCCGCCTGGGCACGATCGTCGACCACCATGAGTGGGGTCCGATCGCTCTCGCGCTCGTCAAACGCAACGTGGGCACAGATGTCGAGCTGACCGTGGGCGCAGAGACCGCCGTGAGCGCCCGGATCGACCCGGACTCGATCCTCGAGGACGACCGGATCCAGGCGGGACGCGCCGCCGTGGAACGCCTCCGCGGCGGTTCGGCGGTTCCGGGACACCAGAGTTGAGCGAGGGCGTGGTGCTGGCCGTGTGCGCGGCCGGCGACGACGTGATCCTCGAGGGCATCGGCCGCTCCGCCATCGACAAGCGCCCCCGTCACGGACGCCTCGTCGTCGACGAGCTCGGCCTCGTCGACGACCACGTGGGCAACAAGCGGCACCACGGCGGCGTCGATCAGGCCGTGTACGCCTACGCAGACGCCGAGGCGCGCCGGTGGGCCGAGGAGCTCGGACGTGAGCTTCCTTACGGATGGTTCGGCGAGAACCTCCGCATCGACGGCATGGCGGTCACCGACGCGGTGGTCGGCGAACGGTGGGAGGTGGGCGCCGACGGTCTGGTCCTCGAGGTGACCATCCCCCGCGTCCCCTGCAAGACCTTCGCGGTCTGGGCGGGTGAGCCGCGATGGATGAAGCGCTTTCTCGATCAAGCCGATTTCGGCACTTACCTGCGGGTTGTCCAGAACGGCAGCGTGGCGCAGGGCGATCGGATCAGCGTCGTCCATCGCCCCGAGCACGGCGTGCGATCACGCGATCTGCTCGCCGGCGGCGACCTCGAGGCGATCCGGTCCCTGCTTGCGCGAGACGATCTGCCGGCCAAGGTCCGGCGTGAGGCGACCAAGATGGTGAACAAGTCGGAAAGACGCGTCGGCGCGGCAACCCAGGGTGGACAACACAAATCCTAGAGGCGCGCTAGACTGGTCCGCACGACAGAATTACTTCAAGAGAACGGGGCCGCCAATCGTTTGGCCGCCCCGTCATTGTGCGAGGGGGTCCCATATGGGCCGCGGCCGGGCAAAGGCAAAGCAGACGAAGGTTGCACGTCAGCTGAAGTACTCCACTCCGAACACCGATTTGGAAAGCTTGCAGCGTGAGCTCTCCGGGCAGGGCGATCCGGTTGTAGAACGACCGGATCCGGTGGACGACTGGGTGGACGAAGAGGAGTGGCGACGCGCTTGACGCGCACACTCTTCGGGCGTTGATCTCTCGACGCCTGGGATCACCCCACACACTCTCCGCATGAGCGGACCCGCGGCGACGCGGGCCCATAATTTTGTACGCACCACCCGTTTTCCGATGGGTGGTGCGTGCTCATGCGTTGGTCGAGGGTGATCGCATCATCGTCAGACACCGACGCTCGCCGAGGGATACCCCTCCGGCGAGCGTCGGTGTTCTGTATGTGCCCGCGCCTCGAACGATTGTCGTTGCGAGAGTGCGGGTTCGGCCGATCCTAGAAGCGCGGGTGCTCCCCGAGCAGACTGACACGCGCGTCTGTGTCGGATTTGTCGCTCGCACGCTTGACCGTGCCCAGGACCCAGTTGTCGACATGCCGGGCGGTCAGCACGGCCTGTGCCCGGTCGGTGTCCTCCGGCGCCACGACCGCGACCATGCCGACGCCCATGTTGAAGGTGCGCTCCATCTCGAGCTGTTCGACCCGGCCACGCTGCCCGATCAACGCGAAGATCGGCGCGGGCGTCCAGGTGTTGCGCTCGAGCTCGGCGACGAGGCCGTGCGGGATCACGCGGGCGAGGTTCTCGGCGAGGCCGCCGCCGGTGATGTGCGCGAACGTACGGACATCGGCCTCGGCGATCAGCGCCAGGCAGTCCCTGGCGTAGATCCGGGTCGGCTCGAGCAACTCCTCGCCCAGGGTGCGCCCGAACTCCTCGACGTGGCCGAACAGGTCCATGTGACCCCAGTCGAGCAACACCTTGCGGGCGAGCGAGTAGCCGTTGGAGTGCAATCCCGACGACCCCATGCCGATGACGACGTCGCCGGCACGCACGCGATCCGGGGTGAGGACGTTGTCGGCCTCGACGACGCCCACGGCGGTGGCGGACATGTCGTAGTGGTTGTCCTGCATCAGACCGGGGTGCTCGGCGGTCTCACCGCCCAGCAGCGCGCAGCCGGCTTCGACGCACCCGTCGGCGATGCCGGCGACGATCTGGGCCACCGTCTCGGGGACGACCTTGCCCACCGCGATGTAGTCCTGCAGGAAAAGGGGTTCCGCGCCGCAGACGACCAGGTCGTCGACGCACATGGCGACGAGATCGCGACCGACGGTGTCGTGTTTGTCGATGGCCTGCGCCACGGCCAGTTTGGTGCCGACGCCGTCGCTCGCCGCGGCGAGAACCGGCTCCCGGTAGTTGCCCTTGAGCGCGAACAGGCCGGAGAAGCCGCCGATTCCGCCGAGAACCTCTGGTCGCGACGCACGCTTGGCATGGGGTGCGATGAGTTCCACAGCCCGCTCACCGGCGTCGATGTCGACCCCGGCCGCCGCATACGAGGCCGGTGTCGCGCTCCCGGCCGTCTCGTCGGCAGCAGCATCCCGCTCCGTCATCTCCGCAGCACTCCCGTTCCAGAACTCTCGGTCGAACGTTGTTTCCGGCGTGTTCGCCGACGGGTCATACGGTACCGGAGGGTCGTTGGCGCGAAATCAGGGCCGCATGACCGCGCTGACGTTGTCGTTCGGCTTGGTCAGCGGGTCCACCGCCCGGTCGCCGGCGGCACTGGCCAGCATCTGTTCGAGGACGGCCTTGCCCATCGAGGTCTCCTTGGGCAGCTCGATCGGGTACTTGCCGTCGAAGCATGCCGCGCACAGGGACGAGGCGGTCTGACCGGTCGAATTGATCATCTCGTCGATGCTGATGTAACCGAGCGAGTCGGCACCGATGGCCTGGCGCACGCCCTCGACCATGCCTTCCTCGGATTCCATACCGTTGGCGATGAGCTCCGCCGGTGAGGCGAAGTCGATGCCGTAGAAGCAGGGCCACCGGACCGGGCTCGACGCGATCCGGACGTGCACCTCGGCCGCCCCGGCCTCACGCAGCATGCGGATGAGCGCGCGCTGCGTGTTGCCGCGCACGATCGAGTCGTCGACGACCACGAGTCGCTTGCCTCGGATGACCTCGCGCAGCGGATTGAGTTTGAGACGGATACCGAGCTGACGGATCGTCTGCGACGGCTGGATGAAGGTGCGGCCGACGTAGGCGTTCTTCATCAGGCCCTGGCCGTACGGGATGCCCGATTCCTGGGCGAAACCGACGGCCGCCGGCACGCCGGACTCCGGCACCGGGATCACCAGGTCCCCCTCGGCGGGATGCTCCTTGGCGAGGCGCCGGCCGATCTCGACGCGGGTCGAGTGGACCGAGCGGCCGTGGATCACCGAGTCCGGACGGGCGAGGTAGACGTATTCGAAGACGCACCCGCTCGGGGTCGGCTCGGCGAACCGTGAGCTGCGCACGCCGTCGGCGTCGATGGCCAGCAGCTCACCCGGCTCGATGTCGCGGACGAACGACGCGCCGACGATGTCGAGCGCGGCGGTCTCCGACGCGACCACCCAGCCGCGATCGAGGCGGCCGAGCGACAGCGGGCGCACGCCGTGCGGGTCGCGCGCGGCGTAGAGCGTGTGCTCGTCCATGAAGGTCAGGCAGAAGGCGCCCTTGAGGGTCGGCAGCAGTTCCATGGCGGCCTGCTCGATGGAGCTGTCGGCGGCGCCGTGCGCGAGCAGTGCTCCCACCACATCGGAGTCCGAGGTGGCCGCCGAGCTCTTGATCCCCTGCTCACGGGCACGAGCGGCGAGGTCGGCGGTGTTGACCAGGTTGCCGTTGTGACCCAGGGCGACGCCGGTGCCGGCGTCGGTGGTGCGGAAGATCGGCTGCGAGTTCTCCCAGGTGGTCGAGCCGGTGGTGGAGTACCGACAGTGGCCGATCGCCACGTGGCCGCTCATCGCTCCCAGCGTCTGCTCGTCGAACACCTGGCTGACCAGCCCGAGGTCCTTGAACACGACGACCTGGCTGCCGTCACCGACCGCGATACCCGCGGCCTCCTGGCCGCGGTGCTGCAGGGCGTAGAGCCCGTAGTAGCTCAGCTTGGCGACGTCCTCACCGGGCGCCCAGACGCCGAAGACACCGCATTCCTCACGCGGTTCGTTCTCGGGTTCGTCCAGCGGGGCGGGGTTGATCGCGCCCGCACCTCGTGCAGAACATCCGCCCGCCGTCGTGGGAGCGAGCAGGTTCATGTTGGCGATCGAATGATCAGGCATCGACTAGCTCCCTGGGGCTGCGAATCGGTCAGTCGAGTGGGCTGGGAGACATCACGGAGTTTACGGGTCGGTCGGCTCCCGATGCGAATCTTCCAGCAGTGTCGGCCTGCGGGTAATTCCGCGACACCCCGGCGAGTGATGAATCACACTCCGGCTCCGCGATCACCCGACGACGCGATCGGGACGAGCGGGAGCAGATCGGCGATCAACCCGGCCCGGTGTCCGGAGGCGTCGACGTCGCCGGCGGCGAGGGCGTCGTCGTAGGTGAGGACACCGGCCACGAGGAGCAGCCAGGTCCGCGGCGACATCTCGACGACGTTCGGCGGCGTCCCACGGGTGTGGCGGGGTCCTTCGATGCACTGCACCGCGACGAACGGGGGTACCCGGACCTCGACCGAGTTGCCGGGCGCGAGCTGTTCGAGCGTCCGGGCCGACTGCCGGACGGCGTCGGCGAGGGCGGCGCGTCCCGGCGGCGGCGCGGTGGGGTCGACGAGCCAGTCCGAGACGGCCAGCACTGCGGCTCGGACCTCTGCTGGGTCCACTCTCCTGCGTGGTGGCACCCGGCCATTCTCCCAAGAGGGTTCGGGGCGGCTCGGATCGGGCAGTATTGACCGCATGGGAGCCGAGGTGTCCAAGCAGCAGTTCACCGGCGAGGACCGGGTCCGTTTCCGGCGCCAGGTGGGTCGCGGGACGGAAGCGATCGCCAGGATGCTCGCCGACGGATTGTTCACCGATCAGGGTCGTCCGCCGAAGCCGCTCCTCGGCATGGAGGTCGAACTGAACCTCGTCGACGAGCAGATGCGGCCGGCGATGGCCAACGCCGCCGTCCTCGAGGCGATCGCCGATCCCGACTATCAGACCGAACTCGGTCAGTTCAACATCGAGATCAACGTCTCGCCGCGACCGTTCACCACCGACGACACGATCTCGCTCGAACAAGCGCTGCGCACGTCGCTCAACCGGGCCGAACAGCGCGCCGCGCAGACCTCGAGCCACCTGGTGATGATCGGCATGCTGCCGACGCTGAAGTCCGAACACTTTGCACATCACTGGATCTCGGCGAACCCCCGGTACGACCTGCTCAACGAGCAGATCTTCGCGGCCCGGGGTGAGGACCTCGAGATCGACATCACCGGCGTCCCACTGACCGACACCCACCACACCGAGCACCTGCGCACCGCGACCGACTCGATCCTGCCCGAGGCCGCCTGCACCTCGCTGCAACTACATCTTCGGGTGGCACCGGAAGACTTTGCCTCCCACTGGAATGCCGCCCAGGCCATCGCCGGGGTGCAGGTGGCCCTGGCCGGCAACTCGCCGTTCCTCGCCGGGACCGCGTTGTGGCACGAGAGCCGCATCCCCGTCTTCGAGCAGGCCACCGACACCCGTCCGCTGGAACTGAAGAATCAGGGCGTGCGGCCCCGAGTGTGGTTCGGGGAGCGATGGATCAACACCATCTTCGACCTCTTCGAGGAGAACACCCGCTACTTCCCCGCCCTTCTCCCGGTCTCCACCGACACCGATCCGCTCGCCGAGCTCGACTCCGGACGCATCCCGACCCTCGACGAACTGCGCCTGCACAACGGGACCGTCTACCGCTGGAACCGTCCGGTCTACGACATCCACGAGGGACAGGCACACCTGCGCGTCGAGAACCGCGTGCTGCCCGCCGGCCCGACGGTCGTCGACACGATGGCCAACGCCGCCTTCTACTACGGCGTCGTCCGCGGTCTCGTCGAATCCGACCGGCCGCTGTGGTCGCGGATGTCGTTCAACGCCGCCGCCGAGAACCTGCAGTCCGGCGCCCGCACCGGAATGGAGTCCCAGCTGTACTGGCCCGACGTCGGCTGGGTACGGCCCGATGAGCTCGTCCTGCGCCGGCTCCTCGTGCTCGCCGAGGACGGACTGCGCCGGTTCGGTGTCTCCGACAAGGCCCGGAAGCGCTACCTGTCGGTGATCGAGGGACGCTGCATCTCGCGCCAGACCGGGTCGGTCTGGCAGCGCCAGGCGGTCGCGGCCCGCGAGCGCGCGGGCGAGAGCCGGGAGCAGGCGTTGCAGGGCATGTTGCGCGACTACGTCACCCAGATGCACGAGGGCGAACCGGTACACACCTGGCAGGTCTGACACCCAGCGGTCGATCAGGAGCGACGAGCCTGCTTTAATGGAAACAATTTCCATTAAGGAGGCTCCGTTGAAGGTTCGTGCATCCATCCGTTCACTGAAGAACCAGCCCGGCTCGCAGGTGGTCAAGCGCAAGGGTCGCATCTTCGTCATCAACAAGGGCAACCCGAGATTCAAGGCGCGCCAGGGCTGATCGAAGCGATCCGGTTGCGTTTTGTCCCGGTTACCGGAACAAAACGCAACGGGATCTGTCAAGCCGGGATTGCGGCTACTTCTGGGCGAACAACCCCCGGCCGGTCACGAGCGGGAGATCGAGTGCGGTGACCAGACCGGGCTTCGCATCGACCACCGCCGCAACGGAATTGACCAGTCGCATCGCGGTGACGATCATTCCGGACACGTTGTGGTCGCCGTTCTCGCCGTGATGCCCGAACTCTACGGCCATCTCGGGCTCGCCTGCGATCGCGATGCGGTAGCAGCCGTCACCCTCGTGCGGGGACGGCCACTCCGGGCACTGATCGGGATGGGTGCGGGTATAGTGCTCCAGCACAACACGATCCACGCCGTCGACCTGGCCGGCCACCTCGAAGCGGACCGCGGCCATCGTCCCCTTCGGGATCTCGACGGAGACCGTCGGATAGTCGCGATCGGCCGCCACCCGCTCGACGCGTTCGACGAGTGGCTCGTCGAGCACCAGGTCGAGTCCGGCGGCGATCTGTCGCACGACACTCCCCCAGCCCATCGACAGGATGCCGGGCGCGAAGATCAGCGGCGTGGTGTCCAGCGGCTGTCCGAAGCCGAACAGGTCACGCATGACCACCGGCTGATAATAGGTCGAGTAGTCGGCGATCTCCTGACAGCGCACCTCGTCGATGCGCTGGGACAGGCTGGTCATCGCCAGCGGCAGCACGTCGTTGGCGAAGCCCGGGTCGATGCCGTTGACGTGGAGGCTCGCGTTGCCGGCCTTCCCGGCGTCGGAGATCCGTTGCAGCAGTGAGTCGGGGAGGATGCCCTGCGGGAATTGCAAAACCACCGGGCCGCTCGAGACCACGTTGATCCCGTTCTCCAGGAAGAAGATCAGGTCTTCGATCGACTCCATGACGCGATCGTCGGTCATGGCGGTGTGCACGACGCAGTCCGGCCGCAAGGCGATCAACGCATCGCGGTCGTCGGTGGCGACGACACCCAGCTCGCGATCGAGACCGGCCAGCTCGCCGGCATCCTTGCCGACCTTCGTGGGGTCGGACACCCACACCCCCACGAGTTCCAGGTCTCCCCGGGCGTCGATCCCGGCGATGGCATGTCGTCCGACGGTTCCGGTCGACCACTCGACCACTCGCAATGTCATGCGAATCAAACTAGAACACGTTCCAACTTCGGCGTGCTGATTCGGCGAGATGCGCTCCACTAAGGTCGGGAGCTGTGACTGCCATGTCGCCCACGGACCCCGCCGGCGCCCCGATCCACATCGACCACGACGGCCATCGGACGATGCTCAAGTGGCACCGCGGCCGGCGCCGCGCCGCCGACCCGGCGTTCACCGCGACCCGGATCGTCGAGGGCATGCGGCTCGGCGCGAGCATCGAAGTCGATCTGGTGATCCACGCCGACCGGGGTTTCGCCGTCCTGCACGACCGCACCGTCGATCACGCCACCACCGGTACCGGCGCGGTGTCGGCACTCCCGGCGTCGTATCTGCGGGAACTGCACCTGCGGGACAACAGCGGACGCCCCATCGACGACCGGGTCCTCCTGCTCGAGGACCTGACCGACCTCTTCGACGGGGTGGACATCGCGCCCACCGCGTCGCTCCAGCTCGACTTCAAGGAGGACGACGCCGCGCTCGACGTCGCGGCCGTGGAGGTGTTCGCCCGCAGCGTCGCCCCCCACGCAGGGCATTACATCCTGTCGTGCGGCGACGCCGCGGCGGTGGAGACGCTGACCTCGGCCGCGCCGGGCGTCCGGATCGGTTATGACCCCTGCCATCACGGCGCCGCCGAGGCAGCACTACGGTCCGGGGACTTCGACGGGTTCGTCGACCGGGCGGTGGCGGCGTCACCGGATGCCGAGATGGTGTATCTGGAGAATCGGCTGATCCTGGCCGCCGACCGCCGCGGCCACGACCTGATCGGCGCATTTCACGAGCGCGGTCGTCTCGTCGACGGGTACACGGTGACCCGGGTCGGGCCACGCGTCGCCCCGGAGATCAGGCGGCTGCTCGAGTTGCGGGTCGATCAGATCACGACCGACGACCCCGAGGCGCTGGCGACTCTCGATGTCGACGGCCCCGTGCGCGATCCCGGTTCGCGGCTGATCCGCTGGATTCGCGGTGCCGCCGGGCGTTCAGACGTGGAGTGACCAGAGCGGTTCGACCGGGATGTTCCGGATCACGAACCAGGCCAGGACGACCACGAGCACGACGACGCCGGAGTATCTGAGGTGCTGCCAGCTGCGAACCCGGCGACCGGTCCACAGACGCACGCAGTAGGCGACGAAGGCGACGAGCAGCAACCCCATCGCCAGCACCCCGACGGCGTTGTAGTGCAGGGCGGCCGGGACGTCGCCGTGGAGCAGCGAGTAGATGGCCCGCAACGATCCACAACCCGGGCACGTCACGCCGAAGAGCAGTTTGGTCGGACACACCGGAAGGGCGCCGCCCGGCGTCGTGGGATCGGCGAACCACACAGCCGCACAGACCATCCCGGTACCGGCGACAACGGTCGCCGGCCCGAGGTACCGATGCTTCGAGAGGGCCGAGACCCGTCCGAGGACGGCCCTCTCGAAGCGCTCAGTACGTGGACGTGGACGCGGAGGCGCCGAGGAGGATGACGAAGAAGATGACATAGACGATGACGATCAGGACCCAGATGACGACCGACGAGATCGCACTCCACATCGCCCACTTCTTGGCCTCGTCGGCAGCCTTCTGCGCACCGGCGTAATCGCCGGCGGCCCACAGCTTGCTGACCGAGGTCGACTTCACGATCGACACGATCCCGAGCGGCAGGCAGCACAGCACCGTGGCCAGGATCGCCCAGACGAGGTTGTTGTCCGGTTCCGGACCGGCCGGGTTGCCGCCCGGGAACCCGCCGTACGGCTGCTGTCCGTAACCACCCGCGCCGTAGTTCGGCGGCTGGTTCGGATCATTGGGGTAGCTCATCTGCGCCCTTTCGACTCGGTCAGAGAACTCAAGGAGCGTAACCGACCGTGACCGGGCACGACACGTCCACAAACGATATTGATTCCATTGACGTACAACGGAATCCTCACCGATCCGAACGTTGCGGGGCGCAACTAGGGCGTGCGGCTAGACGGCGTCGCCGAACAACCTCGGGAGGGTGCCCTCGTGTACCTCGCGCAGTTCGGCGAGCGGCACCGAGAAGTAGTCCTGGACATCGACGGCGTCGCTGCCCTGATCGACCACACCGATGCGCGTCCACGGCATCGTGCGCGCGTCGAGCATCGCGGTGAACCGTGATTCCTCGGTGCGCGGGACCGCGACGAGCACCCGGCCGGCGGATTCGGAGAACAGCCAGACGAACGGGTCGGCGTCCTCGGGCAGCAGGATCCGGCACCCGGTCTCACCGGCCAGGGCCGCCTCGACGACGGTCTGGATGAGACCGCCCTCGCTGAGATCGTGTGCCGCGGAGATCAATCCGTCCCGGGACGACGCGGCGAGGATCTCCGCGAGCAGCCGCTCGCGCTCGAGATCGACCTGCGGGGGCACGCCACCGAGGTGGTCGTGGCTGACCTGCGCCCAGATCGATCCGTCGAACTCGTCACGGGTCTCACCGAGCAGGATCAGGGTCTCTCCCGGCTCGGTTCCGAGGCCGGTCGGGATGCGGCGGTGCACGTCGTCGATGACGCCGAGGACGCCGATCACCGGGGTCGGGAGGATCGCCGTCGCCCCCGTCTGGTTGTAGAAGCTCACATTGCCGCCGGTGACCGGGATGCCCAGCTGCGCACAGCCGTCGGCGAGTCCCCGGACCGCCTGCTGGAACTGCCACATCACCGCCGGATCCTCCGGCGAGCCGAAGTTGAGGCAGTTGGTGACGGCCTTCGGCGTCGCACCGGAGACGGCGACGTTGCGGTAGGCCTCGGCCAGCGCGAGCTGCGCGCCGCGGTAGGGATCGAGGAAGGTGTACCGGCCCGACGCGTCGGTCGCCAGCGCGATGCCGCGCCCGGACTCCTCGTCGATGCGGATCATCCCCGAGTCCGCGTGCTCGGCGAGGACGGTGTTGCCGCGCACGTACCGGTCGTACTGATCGGTGATGAACTTGCGGCTGCACAGCGCCGGCGAGGCGAGCATGGCCAGCAGCGTCTCGCGCAGCTGGTCGGGCGTGTCCGGGCGCTGCAGGGGTTCGGTGGTCGACGCGATGACGGTGTCCTGCCAGTCGGGTCGGGCGACCGGGCGCTCGTAGACCGGGCCGTCGTGGGCGACGGTGCGCGGCGGCACGTCGACGACGGTCTCACCGTGCCAGGTGATGACCAGCTGATCGCCGTCGGTGACCTCGCCGATGACGGTCGCGAGGACGTCCCACTTGCGGCACACCTCGAGGAAGCGGTCCACGTTCTCCGGCGTCACGACCGCGCACATGCGTTCCTGCGACTCACTGGAGAGGACCTCCGCCGGAGTCATGCCCTCGGCGCGCATCGGCACCTTCTCCAGGTCGATGTGCATGCCACCATCGCCGGCCGCGGCGAGTTCGCTCGTCGCACAGGACAATCCGGCGCCACCGAGATCCTGGATGCCCACCACCAACCCGGCGTGGTAGAGCTCGAGACAGCACTCGATGAGCACCTTCTCGGTGAACGGATCGCCGACCTGCACACTCGGCAGCTTCTTCCGGTTGGGGCCGGAACCGTCGGAATCGTCGAAGGTCTCCGACGCCAGCACCGACACTCCGCCGATGCCGTCGAGGCCGGTTCGCGCACCGAACAGGATGATCTTGTTGCCCGCGCCCGAGGCGAAGGCCAGGTGCAGGTCCTCGGTGCGCAGCACGCCCGCGCACAGCGCGTTGACGAGCGGGTTGCCCGCGTAGCTGGCGTCGAAGACGGTCTCGCCGCCGACGTTCGGCAGGCCGAGGGAGTTGCCGTAGCCGCCCACGCCGCGCACCACACCGTCGACGACGCGCCGGGTGTCCGGGGCGTCGGCCGGACCGAAGCGCAACTGATCCATCACCGCGATCGGACGGGCGCCCATCGCCATGATGTCGCGGACGATGCCGCCGACGCCGGTCGCGGCACCCTGGTACGGCTCGACATAGCTCGGGTGGTTGTGCGACTCGACCTTGAAGGTCACCGCCCAGCCGTCACCGATGTCGACGACACCGGCGTTCTCGCCGATACCGGCGAGCATGCTCGCGCGCATCTCGTCGGTGGTGGTCTCGCCGAAGTAGCGCAGGTGCACCTTCGACGACTTGTAGCTGCAGTGCTCGGACCACATCACCGAGTACATGGCGAGTTCCGCGTCGGTGGGCCGGCGACCCAGTATCTCGCGGATCCGCGCGTACTCGTCGTCCTTGAGACCGAGTTCGCGGAACGGTTGCGGATGATCCGGGGTCTGGGCAGCGGCTGAGACGGTATCCACCTGGGCACTCACGCAGACAAGTCTAGGCGGGCGCGGCCGGTTCCGGCCGCCGGGGCGGTCCGGGTGCGGACGGGCGGCCACGTTCCGGCGGGCGCGGACCGGCGGGGTCGGGCCCTGGGAGATCTGCGCCCGGTGCCGGCGCGGTCTAGCGATACTCTGTCCCCGGCGACCGCCCTCGCGGTGTGTCGCCGTTGCACCCGGGGAGATCGATACAGGGGACTCCGTACGGGATGGGACGACACAGGGGGAAGCGATGGCCGATGTCCGCAAGGCGAGGGCGCTCTTCGAACTCGGTGTCCTGTCGCTGAACATCCCCGTCGAAGGTCAGGAACCCGTCGACAATCCCGCGCAGGCGGCCAAGGCCTTCACCCGCGCGACCGAATGGGACCCGTCCCTGGGCGACGCCTGGATCGGCCGCCTCGCCTGCGGCGACAGCAGCAACGAGGTCCTCCTGGGCCTCTACCGCGCACGCGGGTCGATCGGCGCCGAGCAGCGCCGGCTCGGACTTCCCCCCGGCACCATCGCGGGGCGCTGGTACACGGGCATGATGATCGACTTCCCGGCGTCGAGCGCCGTCGAGGCGACGGCCGCCTACGCCGCCAGCCTGGTCCGCGGCGCAGATTTCGCCGGTGCCGAGGAGGTTCTCGACGAGGTGCCCCCGGCCCATCGCGTGCCGATCGTGGACTTCGTTCGTGCCTTCCTCCATTTCGCCACCCAGCGCTGGCCCGACGTCCTGACGTCGCTCACCAGGTCCGATCGGTGGAACGACCCGTACATGCAGGCCGTCGCCGACTTCATGGCCGGAACGTCGTGTGTCCATCTCGGCATGCTCGGCGAGGGCATGCGGCGGTTGCAGAACGCGGTCGACGGCCCGATCGCGGCGTGTTCGACCCAGGCGATGTTCGTCTACGGCCTCGCGCTGCGCGAGCAGGGCCACGAGGAGAAGGCCAAGTCGATGTTCGAGCAGGCCTATGCTCGTGACCCGTCGCTGGCGGCCGCGGCCGAGGCGATCCGGTCGCCCTCCCTGCGCGTGACCGCCACGACGCCGGAGCAGATCGCCCAACGCACCGACCGGTGGGACCCGAAGTCGGTCCCTGATCGCGCCGAGACACTGGTGTCGGGAACCGCAGACTCCGACACCCAGAGCTCGCTGGTGACCGAGGCGCAGCGCGAGCTGGCCGAACAGATCGGCCTCGACTCGGTGAAGCAGCAGGTGGCCAAGCTCCAGTCCACCGCGACACTGGCAAAGGTCCGCGCCGACCGCGGGTTGTCGACATCGGCGCGCAGCCTGCACCTCGCCTTCACCGGTCCGCCCGGCACCGGCAAGACGACGGTCGCGCGCATCGTCGCCAAGATCTATTGCGGTCTCGGATTCATCAAGTCCGACAAGGTCGTGGAGGCGACCCGCCGCGACATGGTCGGCGAGCACCTCGGCAGTACCGCGATCAAGACCTCGGCACTCATCGACTCCGCGATGGACGGTGTCCTGTTCATCGACGAGGCGTACACGCTGATCCAGCAGGGCTTGTCCGGTGGCGACGCGTTCGGCCGCGAAGCCGTCGACACGCTGCTCGCCCGGATGGAGGACGACCGTGACCGGCTCGTCGTCATCATCGCCGGCTACGACGCCGAGATCGACCGGTTCCTCGCGTCCAACGACGGCCTGGCATCGCGCTTCGCCCGCCGCGTGCGCTTCGACTCCTACACCCCCGACGAGCTCGCTCGTATCGCCGAGTTCATTGCGCGCAAGCGGGATTCGTCGTTGACCCACGAGGCGATGTTCGAGATCGAACAGGCATGTTCGCCCCTGTACCACGACGTCCGCGAGCATCAGGGCACCACGCGCCGTGCCACCGACCTCGCGGGTAACGGCCGGTTCATCCGCAACATCATCGAAGCGGCCGAGGAGGAGCGCGAGTTCCGCCTCAGCAGTGCCGGCGATCTCGACGCCCTCAGCCAGGACGACCTCATGCGCATCGAGACCGCGGACGTCCGGGCCGCGATCTCCGGCGTCCTCTCCGGCCTCATGCGCTGACCGACCGCCCCACCATCACCAGCCGGGTCCCGACCCGGATCACCTTCTCCGAGGAGTCCCGTCATGTCCGTCCCCGCCCGCCGCAACCGTCCGGCGCAGCTGGCCGCGACCATCACCCTGACCGCGCTGGTGACCCTCGCGCTCGGGGCGTGCTCGTCCGACGAACCCGCGCCCGCCCCCGGGACCGCCGCGTCGACGACGAGCAGCGTCGCGTCCAGCAGCACCGAGACCAGCAGCACCGAGCCCAGCTCCGGCGGGACCACCAGCGCCGAGTCGAGAACCCGCGGGACCACCACCGGAACGCCGACCCGCACCACCGCGTCGCCGTCGCGCGGGTCGGGTTCCGGGCCCGCGTCGACCATGACGTGCACGGAGTTCCGCGGACTCGACGACGCGGCGCGGACGGCGGTGCTGCGCGAGCTGGACGTGACCTCGAACGCGCAACAGGTGGCCACCGTGGCGGCGACGGTCTGCCTCACCCGGCCCGACGACACCATCGCCGCTGTCGTCGCCGAACTCGTCCCGCGCTGATAGCTTTCTCAACCATGAGCGATCGTCCGTGGACCCTGCTGCACGGACCACTGTTCAGCCGCGACAGCCCCCTCGAGCGCAAGCACGCCGCGCCGCGGATCAGCGCCTACATCTACGGCAACATCCTGATCCTCGCGGTACTCATCCCGCTGCACGTCGAGGACGACTTCGTCGGTATCGCGATCCTCGCCGGCACCGCCGCGTCGACCTTCATCGCACACATCTTCGCCGAGGCGGTCGCCCGCCGGGTGTCCGACGGCCCGATCGAGCCGACGAGATCGGAGGTGCTGGGCCATCTCCGCGACTCGGTGCCGATCCTGACCTCGGCGCTCCTGCCCTGCGCGATCCTGCTGCTCGGCCTGATCGGCTGGATCGAACCCCGTACCGCCCAGCTCGTCGCGGAGATCGTGATCCTGCTGCGCATCGGCGGCACGGTCTTCGTCATCGACCGGCTCAACCACGAGCAGCTCAGCCGCGGAACGGTGTTCAGTGCCGGCGCGGTCACGCTGGTGGCGACCGTGATCGTCGTGATCAAGGTCGTCGTCACGCACTGAGGCGCGACGGGTTCGTCAGCCGCCCGCGCCCTCGGTGGTGACCGTGAGGATCGCCTCGGTGAACTCCGGCCGGCAGATGACGAGGTCGGGCAGGTAGGTGTCCTCGTTGTTGTAGACGAGCGGCGAACCATCGATCCGACCGCACCACAGGCCCTTTGCCTTCGCGACGGCGACGGGCGCGGCCGAATCCCACTCGTACTGGCCGCCGGCGTGGACGTACGCGTCGGCCTCACCGCGCACGACCGCCATCGCCTTCGCCCCGGCGGACCCCATCGGCAGCACCTCGCCCGCCATGGCCGCGGCCACCTCGTCGGCGAAGGCCGGTGGGCGTGAACTGCTCACGACGACGCGCGGGACACCGGTCCGGGGGCGTGACGCAAGGCCCTCCACGGGCTCGACGGCCGAACCGTCGTCGAGATAGGTCACCCCGAGGGCCGGCAGCGCGACCGCACCCGCGATCAGTCCCTCGTCCGCCGACCAGAGCGCGACGTGCACGGCCCAGTCCGTCCGACCGCCGCCGGGTTCGTACGTGCCGTACTCGCGGGTGCCGTCGACCGGATCGATGATCCACACGCGCGACGCCGACAGCCGCGACTTGTCGTCGGCCGACTCCTCGGACAGCACCGCGTCGTCCGGGCGCTCCTTCGCGAGCCGCCCGAGGATGAACTCGTCGGACCGCCGGTCACCCTCCTGACCGAGCTCTTTGCCCGTCAATCCGCTGGAGCGCCGGATGTCGAGCAGGAGTTCACCTGCGGCGGTGGCCAGTTCACCGGCCAGGGCACGATCGTCGGTCACGGGGATTCCTCTCGGTCGGGTACCGGGACGGCATGGAGACGGCGCTCCACGCACTCACAGACCCAGGTTACGCAGCACCAGGTCGGCGACCTCGGACGGCGGACCGTCGTCGGGGGTGATGACCAGATCCGGGCTCGACGGCCGCTCGTACGGCGAGTCGATACCGGTGAACTGGCTGATCTCCCCCCGCCGCGCGCGGTCGTAGAGCCCCTTCGGGTCTCGTCGCTCGCACTCCGCGAGCGGGGTGTCGACGAAGATCTCGTAGAACGGCAACCCGCGCTCGACGTGGATCTCGCGGGCCCGCTGCCGCTCTTCGGCGAACGGGCTGATGAGCGAGACGATCGCCACCGATCCCGAGTCGGCGAACAGCGCCGCGACCTCACTGGTCCGGCGGATGTTCTCGCGCCGGTCGTCGTCGGAGAAGCCCAGATCCGAGTTCAGCCCGTGCCGCAGGTTGTCGCCGTCCATCAGGTAGGCCGGACGCCCCTCGGCGACGAAGCGCCGCTCGAGCTCGACCGCCAGCGACGACTTGCCCGATCCGGACAGACCCGTCAGCCAGATCGTGGCGCCGTGGTGCGGACGGTGCTCGCGGGTGACCTTCGTCGCCTGCCACACGACGTGACTGTCGTGACTCACCGGCGCGGTGATCATCCCCGCCCCGACGGTCCGATTGGTGGCCTCGTCGATCAGGATGAAGCTCCCGGTGTCCCGGTTGCGCCGGTAGGAGTCGAAGGTCACCGGCTCCTGGGTGTGCAGGGCGACACGCCCGATCTCGTTGAGCGACAGCCCCTCCGCCTTCTCGTCGCGGTGCAGCGAGTTGACGTCGAGGCGGTAGTTGAGTCCGTTCACCTGCGCCCGGGTCAACCGGGTGCCGCAGAGCAGCTGATACCTGTTCCCCGGTCGCAGCTCGGCGTCCTCGGCGAACCAGCACACCATCGCGTCCAGGTCGCGGCCGACGTACGGACGGTTGTTGGGCCGTGCCAGCATGTCGCCGCGCACGATGTCGATCTCGTCGGCGAGTTCGACGGACACGGCCATCGACGCGAAGGCCTCGTCGACCGGCTGCCCTCCCGGCGCCCAGATCTCGGTGATGGTGGTGCTGAAACCGCTTGGTAAGACCACGATCTCGTCGCCCCTGGCGAGCACTCCGCCCGCGACCGTACCCGCGTAGGCGCGGTGGTCGGCACCATCGCTGCGTTGCGGCCGGATCACGTACTGCACGGGCAGGCGGGTGTCGATCAGGTTGCGGTCGGAGGCGATGTAGACGTGCTCGAGATGATTCAGGAGCGGCCGCCCCTCGTACCAGGGCATCGCCGCGGACTGGTCGACGACGTTGTCGCCCCGCAGGGCCGACATCGGGATGAAGGTCAGGTCCACGACGTTGAGCTTGGTCGCGAAATCGACGAAGTCCGCGCAGATCTCGTCGAACCGCTCCTGCGACCAGTCGACGAGATCCATCTTGTTCACGCAGACCGTCAGATGCGGGATGCCGAGCAGCGACGACAGGAAGGCGTGCCGCCGCGTCTGTTCCAGCACGCCCTTGCGCGCGTCGATGAGGATCATCGCCAGATCGGCGGTCGACGCACCGGTCACCATGTTGCGCGTGTACTGCACGTGACCCGGTGTGTCGGCGATGATGAACTTCCGCCTGGGCGTGGCGAAGTAGCGATAGGCGACGTCGATGGTGATGCCCTGCTCGCGTTCGGCACGCAGCCCGTCGGTCAGCAGGGCGAGGTTGGCGTACTCGTCACCGCGCTCGGCGCTGGTGCGCTCGATCGACTCGAGCTGGTCGGTGAAGATCGCCTTCGAGTCGTAGAGCAGTCGCCCGATGAGCGTCGACTTGCCGTCGTCCACCGAACCGGCGGTCGCCAGCCGCAGCATCTCCGTCGCGCCGCCGACAACGTTGAGGTCGCCCATCAGAAGTAGCCTTCCTTCTTGCGGTCTTCCATCCCCGACTCGGAGATCCGGTCGTCGGCGCGCGTGGCGCCGCGCTCGGTCAGCCGGGTCACCTCGATCTCCTCGATCACCTTCAGCACGTCGTCGGCGCCGGACAGGACACAGCCGGTACACGTGGCGTCCCCGACCGTCCGGAACCGCACGGTCTCGGTCCGCACCTCCTCGCCTGGGAACTCCTGCAGGAAGCGGGTTTTCGCGAGGAGCATGCCGTCGCGGGGAATGACCTCGCGCTGGTGCGCGTAGTAGATCTCCGGTAGATCGATGTCCTCGGCCGCGATGTACTGCCAGATGTCGAGTTCGGTCCAGTTGGACAACGGGAACACCCTGATGTGCTCGCCCTTGGCGTGACGTCCGTTGTAGAGCCGCCACAGCTCGGGTCGCTGCTCGCGCGGATTCCACGCGCCGAATTCGTCGCGGAAGCTGAACACACGCTCCTTCGCCCGCGCCTTCTCCTCGTCCCGACGCGCCCCGCCGAACACGGCGTCGAAACGGTTCTCGGTGATACCGCGCAACAGCGCCGTCGTCTGCAGCCGGTTGCGGCTGGCGCCCGGCCCGGTCTGCTCGACGACCCGCCCGGCGTCGATGTCGTCCTGCACGGAGCTGACGATCAGGCGGACCCCGGTGTCGGCGACCACCCGGTCGCGGTACTCGATCACCTCGTCGAAGTTGTGTCCGGTGTCGACGTGCATGAGCGGGAACGGGATCGGCGCCGGCCAGAAGGCCTTGCGTGCCAGGTGGAACATCACCACCGAGTCCTTGCCGCCGGAGAACAGCAGAACCGGCCGTTCGAAGGTGGCGGCGACCTCTCGGAAGATGTGAACCGACTCGGCCTCGAGCGCGGCGAGGTGCGAGAGCTCGTAGCCGCGGTGGAACGGACGTCCATCGGTTGTGGACTCGGTGCGATCCAGACGACGTTCGCCGTCGGCATCGATGGTGATGGCCACCGGAGCAACCCCCTTGACATGTCGAATATTCGACACTAAGTGTTGACAATGTGACACAAACCGTAGGTGACTTCTCCTCCGCGCGTCAACCGGCACGCGCCGCGTCGCCGCCGACCGCCCGGGTCGTCCGCATCGTCGAACTCCTCGCGGGTGCGGAGCAGCCGTCGATGACCCTGGCCGAGATCGTCCGCCAGACCTCGATGTCGCGCGCCACCGCCCATGCCGTCGTCTCCGAACTCGTCGAGTGCGGGTGGCTGATCCGGGATCCGTCGGCAGGCACCTTCGCCGTCGGACCGGCCTTCGTCGGACTCGTCCGCAGCGCCGAGAGCGCCGATCACCTCGTCCGCTGGGCCGCATCGGCGGCGCGCGAACTCTGCGACCGATTCGACATCCCGTGCTTCGTCGCGCGGCGGACCTCGACGGATGCGGTCACCCTCGCCTCGCACGCGTTCCCGGCCCACCTCGCCCCGGAGTCCGCGCCACATCCGTGGCTGCGCAACGGCAGCCGGATTCGGCTCCGTCCGCCGATCTGCCGCGAGTTCATCGCCTTCGACCCGGACGACGCACGGTCGGACTGGGTCGGCCAGGCCGCGGAGTCCACCCGCACACGACTCCGCATGGTGCTCGACGTCGTCGCCGACCGCGGTTATTCGATCGAGCGCATGACCGACGACCACGTGGCGATGATCGAGGCCCTCAGCTCCCTCGACACCATGTCGGACACCCTGCGCGCGAGGGTCGGGGACCTGCTCACCGAGCTGTCCGTCATCGACTACCTGCCCGAGGAGATCGATGCGTGCGCAGCCGACGACACCGGGGTGCCGGTGGTCACCATCGGCGCACCCGTCTTCGATGCCGGGCAGCGGGTGGTGGCGGCGATCGTCGTCTGCCCGAACCGGGAGCTCCGCGTCGACGAGCTCCACCGGCTGGGCGAGGCCACCCGGGCTGCCGCCGACGGGATCTCACGCCACCTCAGGTGAGAACCCATCCACCGATCGAATGAACATGCTGCGCCGAAACGACACAAAACGGGCTTTCCACGGGGAAACTGACCGGTGATCACGCCATCCGATCACCGCCACCAGCAAGGGAGTCGAGACATGCCCGGCACGAAGACGATCACCCGGTTGGCCGCCGCCGCCATCGCACTGACCTCGGCCGCCGGCCTCGGCGCCGCTGCCACCGGCGAGGCGAACGCGGTGACGCGCGAGTATCCGCTGTCGAACTGCATCGGCCTGAGCCCCAACGTCGTCGACGTCCCGTTCCTGGCGCGGCGCACCATCGTCAGCACGTACGCCGGCAATGCCTACATCGCCACCGACTTCACCAGCTACTTCCCCGGCGGATACCAGTCCTCCGCACGCCTGGACTGGCACAACCTCGCCACCGGCAAGCGCGGCTCGAAGGTGAGCAACGTCCGCGTGAACCCGCCCTATCAGGGCGTCCACTACTTCGTGATCCCCGTCAGCCAGATCGGCAGGGGACGCGTCAACGTCACCTTCGGCGCGGTCAACCGCAACGCGCTCTGGAGCATCCCGTCCACGAGTTGCAGCGGGAGCGTCGTCATCCCCTGAGCCAGTTCCGCCGATCACCCACACCGACTACCAACCAAGCACTTGCTAGGTTAGTCTCGGGGGCATGAGTGACGTCGTCATCCCACCTCCGCTCGGACCCGACGATCTGGGCCCGGACACCTCACCGGTCGCCTACGAGACCGGCGGACCCGAGGGCGCGGTTGCCTATGTGACGCTGAACCGCCCGGAGTACCGCAACGCGCAGAACTCGGTGATGACCTATTCGCTCGACGCGGCGTTCCGCAAGGCGGTCGACGACGCCGCGGTGAAGGTGATCGTGTTGCGCGCGAACGGCAAGCACTTCTCCGCCGGCCACGACATCGGCACCCCGGAACGCGACTTCGACACCTACTACGAGAACGCGGCCGTCCTGCACTGGGACCACACCGACAAGACCGGGGCCGACCAGCGTCTCGCGCGCGAGATGGAGGTCTACATGGGGATGTGCCGCCGGTGGCGCGACATCCCCAAACCCCTCATCGCACAGGTCCACGGCGCCTGTATCGCGGGCGGTCTCATGCTCGCCTGGATCTGCGACTTCATCGTGGCCTCCGACGACGCGTTCTTCTCCGATCCCGTCGCACGGATGGGCATTCCCGGCGTCGAGTACTTCGCGCACGCCTTCGTGCTCGGCCCGCGCCGGGCGAAGGAGATCCTGTTCACCGGCGAACGTTTCACCGCGACGCAGGCCGCTGATTGGGGCATGGTCAATCACGTCGTCCCCCGCGACGCGCTCGAGACCAAGGTGAACGAGATCGCCGAGAAGGCCGTCGCCATGCCGATGCAGGGTCTGTTCCTCAGCAAGAAGGCCGTCAACATCTGCGAGGACCAGATGGGGCTGCGCACCTCCATGGACTCGGTGTTCGGGTGGCACCACTTCGCGCATGCCGCCAACTCCGAGGCGGGTGGCGATTCGCTCGGCGGCATGGACGCGAAGTCGATGAAGGCGTCGGCGTCCACCGGCACCACTGCGGCATCGGGGAGCTGATCATGGACCTGCTCTTCGACGACGCCGCCGACGCCTTTCGGGCCGAGGTCCGCGCCTGGCTGGCCGACAACGTTCCGCGCGAACCACTTCCGTCGATGGACACCGCCGAGGGATTCGAGGCACACCGCAAGTGGGAGCGGACGATGGCCGCCGACCGGATGTCGGTCGTCAGCTGGCCCGAGGAGTACGGCGGCCGCGACGCCCCGCTGCTGCACTGGGTCATCTTCGAGGAGGAGTACTACCGGTCGGGCGCACCCGGGCGAGTGAGTCAGAACGGCATCTTCCTGCTCGCACCCACCCTGTTCGAGCACGCGAGTCCCGCTCAGCTGGAACGCATCCTGCCGCGGATGGCCAACGCCGACGACATCTGGGGTCAGGCGTGGAGCGAACCCGAAGCCGGCAGCGACCTCGCATCGCTGCGATCGACCGCCGTGCGCACCGACGGCGGCTGGCTGCTCAACGGCCAGAAGACCTGGAGCTCGCGGTCGAGTTTCGCCGATCGGGCCTTCGGCCTGTTCCGCACCGACAAACAGGCACAGCGTCACAAGGGTCTCACCTACTTCATGTTCGACCTGCGCGGTGAGGGCGTGACCGTCCGTCCGATCGCGCAGCTCGACGGCGAGGCCGGGTTCGCCGAGCTGTTCCTGGAGAACGTCTTCGTCCCCGACGACCCGTCGAATCCGGGCGAGTCGGGTGTCATCGGCGAGGTGGACAACGGGTGGCGGGTCGCGATGAGCACCGCGGCCAACGAACGCGGACTGTCACTGCGCGCACCCGGCCGGTTCCTGGCCACCACCGACCGCCTGGTCGAGCTCTGGCGGTCGAACCGCGAGACCGTCCCACCGACGGCGAACACCGATGCGCGCGTGGCGGATGCGTGGATCGGATCGCGTGCCTACGAACTGTCGACCTATCAGACCGTGAGTCGCCTCGCGGCCGGCGGCTCCCTCGGCATGGAGTCGTCGATCAACAAGGTCTTCTGGTCCCAGTGGGACATCGCCGCCCACGAGACCGCGCTCGACCTGCAGGGTCCCGCAGCCGAACTCGACGACCAGTGGACCAACGGCTACCTGTTCTCGCTGTCCGGGCCGATCTATGCGGGCACCAACGAGATCCAGCGCAATGTCATCGCCGAACGCCTGCTCGGCCTTCCCCGCGGAGATCGGTGAAACACATGGACTTCCGACTCTCCGACATTCACACAGACCTCGCCTCGACGGTGGATGCGATGCTGGGCAAGGCCGACATGCCGACCGCCACACGTGCCTGGGCGGCCGGTGACCGCGCGGCCGTCGCCAAGGTCTACTCACAGCTCGCCGATGCCGGCATCAGCGGACTCCTGATCGACGAATCACACGGCGGCAGCAGTGCCGGGGCAGTGGAGATGGTCGTCGCCGTCGAACAGCTCGGACGCCATTGCGCCCCGGGCCCGATCGTCGAGAGCGTCGCCGTGCTGCCGATCCTGCTGCACGACGCCGACGTGTCGGGTCCGCTCAGCGACCTCGCCGAAGGGCGACTGGCGACGTGTGCGATCGGACCGCTCCAGCCACTGGCCGCCGACACCGCCTCCGCCGACGTCTATCTCGTCGTGGACGGGGTGCTCTCACGCGCGACCGTGCTGAGCACCGAGGCCTCGGTGGACGGCACGCGCACCCTGTCCCGGGTCACCGCCGGGGAGGTGCTCGCGACCGGCGTCGACGCCGCCGACGCCGCCGACGCGGGTGCGCTGGCCACAGCCGCGCAGCTGCTCGGTCTGGGTCAGGCCATGCTGTCAATCGCGTCGGAATACGCCCAGTCGCGCAAGCAGTTCGGCCGCCCGATCGGGTCCTTCCAGGCCGTCAAGCATCACCTGGCCGACGTGGCGATCGCCATCGAGATGGCGCGTCCCCTCGTCCACGCGGCCGCCCTGGGCATCGACGGGCAGGTCCCGGAGGGCACCGACGTCTCCCGCGACGTGTCCGCGGCCAAGGTCGCGGCCGCCGAGGCCGCCGACCTGTCGGCCCGGCGCTCGCTGCAGGTGATGGGCGCGATCGGTTACACCGCCGAACACGACATCTCGCTGTACATCACCAAGACCCGGGCACTGCTCAACGCCTGGGGCTCGCCCGCCGTACACCGCCAACGCATCCTGGAGACGCTGTGACCGTCAGTACCGGCACCGAAAGCCGCGGCACCGAGACCCTGCCTCCGTCCCCGGCGATCGGCGCCGAGGAACGGGAGGCACTCGTCGACGCTGTGCGGGATCTGCTGCGTCGCCGCGGGGACTCGACAGCGGTCCGCGCCGCCATGTCCGCTCCCGGGCGGATCGACTCAGGTCTGTGGCAGACGCTGTGCACCGAGATCGGTGTGGCCGCGCTGGCGATACCCGAACGGTTCGGCGGTGCCGGGGCGTCGTGGGTGGAGTCGGCCGCGGTACTCGAGGAACTCGGCGCCGCACTGAGTCCCGTCCCGGCGTTCGGCTCCGCACTGGCCACCGGCACGATCCTCATCGCGGCCGACGACGACGCGTCGTCGCGACTGCTGCCCGCCCTGGCCGCGGGCGAACGGACCGCCGCGCTGTGCTGGGCCGATGAGCGCGGCTGGCAGACCCCCGGAGTGCGCGCCGACGCCGGACTGCTGTCCGGAACCGCACATTTCGTCGTCGACGGCGAGTCGGCCGACCTGTTCCTCGTGCTCGCGGCCGGCCCCGGCACGCACGTCACCCTGCACGAGGTGGCCGCCGATGCGGAGGGCGTCTCGGTGTCGCCGATGCCTGTGCTCGACCCCACCCGGGCGCTGTCGTCGGTGCGGTTCGACGAGGTGGCGTCCTCGGCGATCCCGGCACCGGACGACCTCGCGCCCCGCCTCCGTGCGCTGGCGTGGGCACTGCTCTCCGCCGAGCAGGTCGGGGGCGCCCAGCGAGCCCTCGACCTCACGGTCGACTACACCAAGTCGCGCAAGCAGTTCGGTCGCACCATCGGATCGTTCCAGGCGCTCAAACACCGGATGGCCGACATGTACGTGTCGGTCGAGACGGCCCGGTCCATCGCTCGGGCCGCGGTGGCGGCGATCGCCGCCGGCGATCCCGATGCCGCGGACCTGGCCCTGGCCGCCCACGTCTACTGCTCCGACGTCTGTCGTCGTGTCGCGGGCGAGGCGATCCAGTTGCACGGCGGGATCGGCATCACCTGGGAACACGACATCCAGCTGTATTTCAAGCGCGCCCAGGGCACCTCGCAGATGTTCGGTGCACCCCACACCGCGGTGGCCGAGCTCGCCCGCTCCCTGCACTGACGACGATCAGCCCGGTCTGCCGCGTCGTCGCGCGATCAGGCGCTCGATCGGGTCGGTGAGCACCAGCAGTACCAGGGGGAGATTTCCGCTGCGCGGGAACACGATCGCGACGACCAGTGCGAACGCGAGGATCAGGAGCGTTCCCAGTCCGCTCGCCGAGGCGGCCCAGCGATCGGTCGCGGCGTCGTCGGCGAGCAATCCCCGGTGCCGGCGGCCCCACTCGGCGATCGCGATGAGCGAGGCCACGGAGACGGCGAGCACGCCGATGTAGAGGATGTTGGCCTGCTCGACATGCGCGCCGTCGACGAGGGCGGTCGCGAATGGCAACGCGACGATCGTCAGCAGCCAGATGAAATGGAGATTCATCAACGTCCGGTCGTAGGCGCGGAAGTACTCCATCGTCTGATGGTGCTGGCGCCACAGGATCCAGATGACGGCGAAGCTGACGAAGAAGCTGACCAGTTCGATCGACCTGTCCGACACCACCTGCCCGACCGACGAGTCCTCGCGCAGATCGTTGGCAATGTCAACGAGCGGGAGCACGAGCAGGGTCAATGCGATCGCGACCACCGCGTCGGCAAACGCGATGAGTCGGCTCAACCCCTCCGGCGACTGTCGGTTCTCCGGTTCTGCCATGCGATGCACTGTAAAACGCCCGGCCGGCGATCGGTAGCGACAATGCGCGCCATGTCCGCATTGCCTACGAAATCCCGCGGGTCCTCAGACGGCGAAGGCCGCCTCGACCGTTGCCTCGTCGAGCCCGTAATCGGAGAGCTGATAACGATGCTGGGGTTTGCGGGCGCCCGACTGGCTCTCCTCGTCGAGGGCGGTGACCGCGGCCCGCGCCGCATCCGTCATCGGGGTGTCCAGCGCGGCGTAGACGCGTTCGACGGTGCCCATCGGGTCCGACCGCAGATCGGTGAACTCGATGTCGAGGAACTGGGCCGGGTCGTATCGCTTTCGCGCCGTCGAGAACTCCCGCAGCCCACGCGACCACAACTCGAGCTGGTCCCGGCCGACCTGCGCGCCGGTGAACGTCGTCGACCAACCCGGTGTGGCGTGCTCGGCCAGGCTGCACATCGACGCGATGAGCGTGGTGGGCGGCCGGTGTGTCTGGATCACCAGGGCATCCGGGTACGCGGCCATGAGCGCGTCGAGGGCGAACAGATGGCTGGGGTTCTTCAGCACCCACCGCTTGCCGGGATCGTTCAGACCGATCAGCTGTAGGTTCTTGCGATGCCGGAGATACGCCGGTGTCCAGTCTTGTCGGCTCAGCCACTGCGAATAGGTCGGGACATGCGCCAGCGATTCGTACGAGATCGACATGACGCTCTGCCGGAGCAGCTGCCAGCATTCCTCGACCTCGGCGGCGTCCATGTAGTGCAGCCCCATGAACTCGGGATTCTCGACGTGGTGCTGCTCGAAACCGGCCTGGATCTGCTGGTAGACCGGATTGTCCGACCAGGTGTCGCGCGGCGGCCGGGGTTGCGGGAACTCCGCGAGCCACATCTCGACGCCCTGGTGCGCGGGATCGGCGGCCAACAACCGGTGCAGCGCAGTCGTTCCCGTGCGCGGCAGGCCGGTCACGAAGATCGGCCGGGTCACCTCGACGTCGGCGTACCCGGGGTTCGCCTTCCACGACGCCTCGCTGAGCAGACGGGCGACCAGCGCACCCTTGAGGAAGAAGCGGAACATCTTGCTGCCCAACTCGGTCAGCCCCGCCTCGGAGCGGTAGGACTCGAGCAGGATGCCCAGGGGCTCCAGGTAGTCGGTGTCCCCGAAGTCGTCGAGGCCGGTGGCGCGAGTGGCCGAGGAATGCAGGTCCTCGATCGTGCCGACGTCGGTGCGTGCCGCACTAGTCATGGTATTCACCGCAATTCACGTCCAGGGTGTGCCCGGTGATGGCGCGCGCCATCGGCGAGGCGAGGAACACGACGGCGTCGGCGATCTCGTCCGGCTCCGGCAATCGCTTGAGGTCGGATTTCGACGCCGTCTGTTGATAGACGTCGTCGGGTGAGATCCCGTACTTCTTGGCGACCTCGCCGAAGTACCACTTCAGCTGGTCGTCCCAGATGTATCCCGGCGCGACCGAGTTGATGCGGATTCCCTTGTCACCGAGTTCGGAGGCCAACGACTGCGACATCGCCAGCAGCGCCGACTTGGCGATCTTGTAACTGCCGTAGCGGGGCTCGGAATGCCGGATGACCATCGAGTTGATGTTGACGATCGAGCCGTCGGCCGTGGCCAGCGCATCGGTGAACGAGCGGATGACCCGCAACGTACCCAAAACGGTGACGTCGATACTGCTCGCGATCTGATCGAAGTCGGTGCGGGACAACGGCTTCATCGACGGCAGCGCGAAGGCGTTGTTGACCAGCACGTCGGCTCGGCCGAACTCGGCGACGGTGGTGGCGACCAGGTTGTCGACGGCGGCGTCATCGGTGATGTCGGCCGGGACGACGAGGCTGGTCCCGCCGGCGGCGTCGATCTCGGCGGCGACCTCCTTCAGACGTGACTCGGTGCGGGCGGCGAGGACCACCCGCGCACCCTCCGCGGCCGCGCGCAGACAGATGGAGCGCCCGAGTCCCGGGCCGACGCCCGAGACCACGACGACCTTGTCGGCGAGCAGACCCCTGTTCACACTCATCCGAGCATCCTCTCGGCGAAGGCACGCTGGCGTGCCGCGATGCGCGCCGCCCAGCCGTCGGCGTCGATCCTGTTGTGGTCGAGGTGCGGCAGGTGGGCGGGCACGTCGTCGAACGCGACGACCTGCGCGGCCGGCCCCAGGTCCGGGCCGATCGGGGAATCGCTGCGCTGCCAGCGGAATTGCAGAATGCCCTTCGACCGGCCCGTCGTCTCGATCCAGTTCGCGACACCCGGATTGCGGTGTGACACCACCATCCGGATCATGCCGTCCGGATCCACCTGCGCCTGAGCGGAGTTCAGGCTGGTCTGATGGTTGACGTAGTCCAGCGAGATGTACCACATGCTGCCCAGCTGGAATCCCTGGTACGGGGCATCGGACCGCGGGATGGTGATGACCATCGCCTCGTCGGGACCCAGCCGGAAGTGACCCACCGAGGAGAACTGCGTACTGAGCCCGCCGGGGGTCTGACGCGGTACGGTGAACGTGTTGACCGGCTCGTCGAGGTAGAACCACTTCGGGAAGTTGAACCAGGTGTTGATGCGCGCGGTCAGCA
Organism: Gordonia sp. KTR9; assembly: GCF_000143885.2. Taxonomy (NCBI): domain Bacteria; kingdom Bacillati; phylum Actinomycetota; class Actinomycetes; order Mycobacteriales; family Gordoniaceae; genus Gordonia; species Gordonia sp. KTR9. Next base: position 917,380 of record NC_018581.1, on the reverse strand, counting down.
TCTTGCCCGCGGTCGCGTACCGGCGGGACACCCGCGCCAGGTCCGGCTCCGCCGGGGCGGTCCCGACCGTGTCGACCCGCTCGATGGTGATCGACCCCTTGCGTTCGGACCAGTCCGAGTACACCTCTCGTACCGCGAGCATCGACGCGCCCTCGCCGAGCGGAAAGTAGTCGTCCGGCGCGTCCGGGATGGGCGGACCGAAAGTCAGCTCGTACGAGCCGTCCTCGGCGATCGTCAGTCGACGATCGTCGAAGGCGTCCTCGCCACCCGGCACCGACGACGCCGTGTAGTCCCCGCGCAGCACCTGAAAGCTCAGATCTGCTGTGGTACCGCGACGTCCGCGCACCCGATACGTCCCGGTGGGCTCGACGTCGGCGTGATAGTAGAGCGTGTCCGGGTTGTCCAGGCCCATCTTCGTCGACGGCCCGGTCGACGTCACGAAGTTCGGGTGCGAGATCGACCGGGCTCGGACCAGCTGGACGATCGCGGCGATGCTCCCGGCGAGGTAGTCGTAGCCCTCGGCGAGATCTTGTTCGGTCTCGGCGAAATCGGCTGACGCGACCAGCTTCTCGGCCTCCGCGATCGCGTCGACGAGAGGCTGGGTGACCAGCTGCGATGTAACGCTCGGGTTGTCGATTCCGGTGGTGTCGGTGTCGGTACTCGTCGTGTCGTCGACGGTCATAGCCAGGTGTCCCCGCCCGTCCAAGTCAGGAAATTCTCGAGTTCTGCCTGTGCGGGGGTGACCCGCGGGTGTTCGGTCGACAGGTAGCCGCCACGGTAGAACAGCAACGGCTTGTCCTGCAGCACTTCTCCGAGAGTCAGCGCACGGCCGATGACGATGTGGTGGTCGCCGCCGTCGGTGACGCTGTCCACGTCGCACTCGACCCAGGTGAGTGCGTGGCGGATGACCGGAAGGCCGGCCGGCGACGGGTCCCAGGTGATGTTCGCGAACTTGTCGTCACCCGGGGCGCCGAACGCCGCGCTGACGTCCTGCTGTCGGTTCGAGAGCACGTTCACGCAGAACTTGCCCGTCTTCTCGATCACCTTCCAGCTTCGAGAGGTCTTCATCGGGCAGAACAGGACCAGCGGCGGGTCGAGGGACAGCGCCGCGAACGACTGGCATGCGAAGCCGACCGGGTTGCCCGCGTCGTCGAGCGTCGTGATGACCGTGACGCCGGTGCAGAACTGGCCCATCGCGGTCCGGAACTGGCGGGAATCGAAGTCGGCGGACCCGTAGGGTGACCGCGCGTGGGACTGCTGGGTCGTGGCGTCGGGGGGCATCTCAGCCCTTGAACCCGACGCTGAAGTCATGCCCCCACAGACTCACGGCGGTGCTCTCGCGGGCGATCCACTCGTCGTCGGAGACCGTTCTTCCCTCACAGCCGAACTCGACGTCGAAGCCACCGGGTGTCTTCATGTAGAAGGAGAGCATCAGGTCGTTGACGTGGCGGCCGAGTGTCGCCGACATGGGCACCTTCTTGCGCAGCGCGCGATCCAGGCACAACCCTACGTCGTCGGCGTTCTCCACCTCGACCATCAGGTGGACGATGCCGGTGCTGTTCGGGATCGGCAGGAAGGCCAGCGAGTGGTGCCGCGGGTTGCATCCGAGAAAGCGCAGCCACGGGACCTCGTCACCCTCTTCGCGCCCGACCACCTGCGGAGGCAGGCGCATGGAGTCGCGGAGCCGGAATCCCAGTACGTCCCGGTAGAACTCGAGGGCCGCCTTGTCGTCGGAGCAGGTCAGTACGACGTGCCCGAGGCCCTGCTCCTCGGTGACGAAGCGGTGCCCGTACGGGCTGACGACGCGCCGGTGTTCGAGCGCGGCCCCGTGGAAGACCTCGAGCGTGTTGTCCGCCGGGTCGTCGAAGACGATCATCTCCGCAACGCGACGGTCGGCGATCTCCTCGTCCTTGCCCTCACGGAAGACCACTCCCGCGCGTGCCAGGCGATCCCGAACGTTCTGTAGCTCGGCGGCGTTCGCGACCTCCCAGCCCGCACTCGCGAGCCGGTCGTGCTCGGACGGCACGATGACCAGCCGGGCCGGGAAATCGTCCATCCGGAGGTACAGGGCGCCGTCGGTGAGACCGGAACCCTCGATCATCCCCAGGACCTTGAGGCCGTAGGTACGCCACGCCTCGATGTCGGTGGCCTCGATCCTCATGTACCCCAGCGAGCGGATCGGACTGTCGCTCATCTCCAAGACTCCTTGTGGCTCTGTGTTGGTCGGCAGCGGCGAGGTCTCACACCATCGTGTCGCCGATGGGAATCCCGAACTCGCCGTTGCCGAATGCGACGTAGGCGCGCTCCGGGTCGTTCGCGGCGTGCACGCGCCCGGCGTGGGCGTCGCGCCAGAAGCGCTGGATGGGCGTCCCGTTCTCCAGGGCGTGTGCGCCCGAGTTCTCGAAGAGCCGGTCGATCGCGGCGATCGCCCGTCCGGTCGCGCGCACCTGGTCGCGCCGGGCGGACAGGCGCAACTCCATCGGGATCTCCTCGCCGGCGAGGATGAGGTCGTACTCGGCCTGCAGGTTGCCCGACAGCTGACGCCAGGCGGCGTCGATGTCGCTGGCGGCCTCGGCGATCCGGACCTTGGCGAACGGATCCTCCTTGGCCTTCTCGCCCGCGTAGGCGGCCCGGACCCGCTTGCCCTGATGCTCGACGTGGGCGCGGTAGGCGCCATAGGCCATCCCGACGATCGGTGTCGCGATGGTGCTGGGATGAATTGTGCCCCAGGGCATCTTGTACACCGGTGCGGTGTTGCGCTCCAGGCCCGGACTCTGCCCCATCGACATCGTGCGCATGCTCAGCATGCGGTGCCGGGGCACGAACACGTCCTTGACCTCGATGGTGTTGGACCCGGTGCCGCGCAGGCCGACGACGTTCCACACGTCCCTGATCGTGTAGTCCTCGCGGGGGATCAGGAAGCTGACGAAGTCGACGGGCTTGCCGTTCTTGATGACCGGACCCCCGACAAAGACCCAGTCAGCAGTCTCGCAACCCGACGACCACGCCCACGACCCGTTGACCTTGTAACCGCCGTCGACGACCTCGCCCATGCCCATCGGGGCGTACGACGACGAGATGCGGACGTTGGTGTCCGAACCCCACACGTCCTCCTGTGCCTGCTGATCGAACAGCGCGAGGTGCCAGTTGTGCACGCCGATGATGCCCGACACCCACCCCGTGGACCCGCACGCCGACGCGATGCGGCGTACCGCCTCGTAGAAGGTGACCGGGTCGGCCTCGTAACCACCCCACTGCTCGGGCTGCAACAGCCTGAAGAAGCCGGCGGTCTCGAGGCTCGACACGGTCTCGTCGGGGATGCGGCGCAGATCCTCGGTCGATTGCGCACGCTGCTCGAGTTCCGGGAGCAGGACGTTGATCTTCTCCAGGACCTGCTCGGCGGCTTCGCTCCGTTGTGCTGGCATCTCGCCTGCTCCTACTCGTCTCTCCCTCGACCGGGCACGCCGGCCGCTGTAACCATCGAGTTCGAGATTAGAACACGTTCTCATTTCTGTCGAGCACGTCGACTTTATGCCCATGTACAGGCCCTATTGCCCTCCGCGGCGTCGATCGGGCTGACAAATCTGAAACGTGTTCTAGTATTGGGTACAGTTCTTCGACGCGACACGAGTCACAGACAGGAGAGGGCACATGTCTTCAGGACCCGAGACGATGACCCCGAGCAGCCCCGGCACGCCGAGCGCAGCCGCCGCCTCCGACGGAGCGGACGTGGGCATCCGGGAGATCGACACGGGTGCGCCACCCACGCGTTTCGCGCGGGGCTGGCACTGCCTCGGACTGCTCGAGGAGTTCTCCGACGGCAAGCCCCACTCAGTCACGATCTTCGGCACCAAGCTGGTGGCGTGGGTCGACACCAAGGGCGAGGTCAACGTCCTCGACGCCTTCTGTCGGCACATGGGCGGCGACCTCTCCCAGGGCAAGGTGTCCGGGGACAACGTCGCGTGCCCATTCCACGGCTGGCTGTGGAAGGGCAACGGACGTTGCGCCGGGGTGCCGTACGCCAAGCGCAACCCCAAGCTCGCCAAGACGCGCTCATGGCCGTCGATGGTCCGCAACGGCCAGGTCTTCGTCTACAACGATCCCGAGGGCAACCCTCCGCCGGACGAGTGCATCATCCCCGAACTCGACGAATTCGGGTCCGAGGAGTGGACGCCCTGGACCTGGAACCGCATCGTCATCGAGGGCGCCAACTGTCGCGAGATCATCGACAACGTCGTCGACATGGCGCACTTCTACTACGTGCACTTCGCACTCCCCGACTACTTCAAGAACGTCTTCGAGGGTGAGATGGCCGCGCAGTACATGAATTCGCACGGCCGGCCCGACGTCACCCTCGGCACCAACTACGGCGACAGCCGCCTCGAATCGATCGCGGCGTATTACGGGCCGTCGTACATGCTGAACCCGATGATCCAGTACTACGGCGGGTACGCCGTGGAGACCATCCTCACCAACTGCCACTACCCGATCGACGAGAACTCCTTCGTCCTCATGTACGGCGTGATGGCCAAGGTCCCCGACGGACTGACCGCCGAACAGGCATCGAAGATGGCCACCAAGATCAGCGCAGGCGTCGAGGTGGGCTTCCTGCAGGACGTCGAGATCTGGAAGAACAAGACCCGCATCGACAATCCCCTGCTCGTCGAGGAGGACGGTCCGGTCTATCAGCTCCGCCGCTGGTACGACCAGTTCTACGTCGACAAGGCGGATGTCACCGACGAGATGACCGGCCGATTCGAGTACGAGATCGACACCTCCAAGGCCCTCGAGAGCTGGAACGAGGAGATCCAGGAGAACCTGCGTCGCCAGGAGGCCGAGAAGGCCGAGTCCGCCGCCGGCTCGGAGTCCACCGAGAAGGCCGAGGTCTGACGGTGACCCGGGCAGCAGGGGTTCGCGTGGGTTCCGACCGCTGGGCCAAGGCGCCCGACTTCCACGACGATCCCGACCGGCTCGCCCGGGTTCACGAGGCCACCCGCCGCGACCGTGAGCACTATCTGCAGGGCGGCATGCGCGAGATCGAGTGCCGCGCGTGCCACGCCTGCGTTCTCGTGAAGAAGACGAGTTCGTTCCACACCAGCGTGCAATGGAATGCCGACGCCCGGGAGCGCTGCCTCGGCCTCGAACAGATGCGCGCGGGCGGCGACGGTGGGAACGGCGACACGGGGAACGGCCCCCTGCTTCCCGGCGCGATGATGCCGACGTGCGCCCGGTTGTCGGCGAGTATCGACCACGGCGTTTCCGAGGGCATCATCCCCGCCGAGTCACCCGTCTCGGATCCCGACGGATACTGGTGATCGATTAACTACCACACCAACAACATTCGGTAACACAAGCCTCAAGCATCACAGCGGTCACACCTTCGTCACACCTGGAGAACGACCGACGACACGCCGGCCCGGCTCCGCCAAGCTGTCGTCATGTCCGTATCGCCACCGCGCTTCAGGCGCGTGACCTGCACCATCGCACTCACCGCCGCGTTGTCGGTCGGCGTACCGCTCATCGGCCCTCCGCTTCTCGACACCGGCCGCGCCGCGGCCGCGGGATCGTCGGACTCCTCCGGCTCGGTTCCCATCTATCTGCCGGTGCCGACCACCGTCGGCCTCAACGCACTCGGGGCGGCGATCACCCAGATCGGCAAGCCGTACAAGTGGGCAGGCGTCGGCCCGCATTCCTGGGACTGCTCCGGACTGGTGCGGTGGGCGTTCTACACGACCGGCGTCCACCTCCCCCGGACCAGCCAGCAACAGGCGAAGGTCGGACACGCGATCCCGTTCCGCGCGCTCGCACCGGGCGACATCATCATCTTCGGTCGCGACGCGGGACACGTCGGCATCTACGCGGGCGCCGGCCGCGTGTTCAACGCCTACGGCCCCAACGGTGTCCCGATCGGGTTCACAAAGCTGAAGGACATGGGATACATCAAGACGATTCGTCGGTTCGGCTGAGCGTCGGGCGCGGCCACCACGTCGTGAGCACCCATCCCACGACGACCACCAGCAACAGGGCCGCGACCACGACGGTCCCGATCAGTCCGTAACCGGCCCGCATCGCGGGCAGGTCTGCACCCAGCGCCTCCGACACCGAGTCGGAGAACAATTGCGCGGCAGGGTCACTCAGCACCCTGACGCCGACAACCAGTGCGACGATGGACGCGAGCCCGATCACTCCGATGGCGGACGGCCGGAGTCGGGCACGCCACCAGCCCAGGGCCGCGACGACGGCGATCACCGCGCCCGCCACGACCACGCTCAGACCCGGCCGGTCTGTCTTGTCCTCGAAGAAGAACGCGACGTCGTCGTCGCTGGCCCCCAGGATCTTGACGTGTCCCAACCCGGTGATCGACGGTTCCACACCTTCGTCGGTCCAACCCCACTGGACCTGCGCGAGCAGGACCAGTAGCAGTCCGCCGGCCAGCAGCACCGGCCACGCCGCGGTGCGGAGTCGTTCGACGGTGGCCGAGTGCGTCGTCATCCGACCAGCGTGCCATGGCCCATCCCGGTGGATATGAGTCGACTCTCCCCCAACGCGGTCCGCGACCGATGAGTTTGCGCGACCCTGTCGGTCAGAAGTGTGTCGACGAGCAGTTGCCCAGCAGATTGTGCGGAACAAGGAAGAGGACACAGAAATGGCAGAGTATGCGGCCCCCTCGGGGGCACCGATCTGGTTCGACCTGATGAGCAGTGACACCGCGAAGGCCGAGGAGTTCTACGGGGCGATCTTCGGCTGGGAGGCCGAGGCTCCCGACGAGGAGTTCGGCGGCTACCGCAACCTCCTCAAGAACGGCAAACGTGTCGCGGGGCTGAGCCCGGTGATGGAAGGCGCCGGACCTCCCGACATCTGGACGGTGTACCTCCACGCCGAGGACGCCGACGCCACGGTGAAGGCAGTCGAGGCGGCGGGTGGCTCGATCATGGTGCCCCCGATGGCCATCGGCGAGGAGGGCACGATGCTGATGGCCCTCGACACAGCGGGCGCGGCGATCGGGTTCTGGCAGCCGGACAAGCACAACGGTTACTCCGAGTTCGGCGACCACGGCACGCCCTACTGGTTCGAATGCCAGAGCATGGACTACGCCAAGTCTGTCGACTTCTACCGGACCGTGCTCGGCGCGCGCATCGAGGAGATCGGTACCGGTGGCGACCCGGATGCCGTCGGGCCCGACAACTACGCCCAGATCTTCTACGGCGAGACGTCGTACGCGGGCATCATGGACTCGGTCAAACTCTTCCCCGCCGGGGTGCCGTCGTTCTGGCAGATCTACATCACCGTCGACGACGTGGCCGCCACCGTGAAACAGGCCGAGTCACTCGGCGCCGAGATCCTCATGGCCGGCGAGGACACCCCGTACGGCACGCTCGCGGCGATCAAGGACCCGATGGGCGCCCTCATCTGTCTGGGGCACCCGCCCGCCGGCATGTGAGGTCCGGCCTCGGTAGGACTCACGCGGCTCGCGCATGAGTCCTACCGAGCAGCTCAGCGGCGGCCACAAAGGTTCATCACGCCGCAACGAGACGGCCAGCGACAACCTGTAGCGTCCGACTTCCACAGCACGATTCACCGTCGTATCGAGTGGAAGTCGTCGGCGCAGAACAGGAATCGCATGTCCGCCACCGAGTCCGGAGCTCTTCCCGACACCGTCCAGAGTTACCTGGACGAAGTCCCTGCCTGGCGGGACGGCACGCCCGCGACCGCCGGCGCGATGACCTCGATGCAAAGACGGATCTGGTTGCTCGCGTCCGCGGGGAAGTTCCTCGAGGGCATGATCGTCTTCATGGTGGGCGTGGCCCTACCACTGATCATCGACGACTTCGGGCTCGGCTCAGCCCAATCCGGCGTCGTGACGGCCGCGCCCCTGTTGGGCATCATGATCGGCGCATCGGCCCTCGGCGGGCTGTCCGATCGGTGGGGTCGCCGTCAGTTGTTCCTGGCCGAGATGGTTCTGTTCACGGCCTTCCTGGTGGGCGTCACGTTCAGCACCGGCTTCCCGATGCTGGTGGTGTGTCTCGTCGGCATGGGAATGGCGCTGGGTTGCGACTACCCGACCGCACACACCATGATCTCCGAGACCATGCCCACCAGCATCCGGGGTCGAGGGGTGCTCGCGGCGTTCGGCTTCCAGGCCGTCGGCGCCCTGGCCGGCACACTCGTCGGCGTCATCATCCTGGGCAATCGCGACGAACTGTCGGACTGGCGCTGGATGTTCGGCGTGGTTGTCGTCCCATCCGTCCTGGTGATCGTCGGCCGGCTCTTCATCGTGCAGAGTCCGCATTGGCTCCTCGGCACAGGCAGAGTCGACGAGGCGGAGCGAGCGCTGAAGCGTTTGTTGACTCGCCGACCGCAGTACCCGTCCACCGTCTCCCTCGCACTCCGCGACGAGTCTGCCTCCGGCCCCGACTCCGCCGACGGGTCACCATCCAACATCGGGTCGCTGTTCCGGCGACCCTGGCGCCGCTCGACGATCCTGGCTTCGATCCCCTGGTTTCTGCAGGACCTCGGAACGTACGGGATCGGCATCTTCACCCCGACGATCATCGCCGCGACGATCGGAACCGCCGCCGCAGACGACGCGACCGTCAGCGGCGTGGTCGCCGACGACCTGCACGGCGCCGAAGGCGCAGTCCTCATCGATGCCTTCCTCCTCATCGGCATCGCGTTGGCCATCCTCCTCGTCAACAGACTCGGCCGAATCCGACTACAGGTCTTCGGTTTCCTCGGTTGCGCTGTCGGGTTGGTGACAGCCGCCGCCTCCACCCTCCTCGACGGAACCCTGCAAGTCGTCCTCGTGTTCGTCGGCTTCATGTTGTTCAACCTCATGACCAACCTGGGTCCGAACTCCATGACCTATCTGCTGGCCGGTGAGGTCTTCCCCACCTCGCTGCGTGGGACGGGCGCGGGCCTCGCCGCCTCGGTCGCCAAGGTCGGGGCAGTCCTCACCGCCTTCCTGTTCCCCGTCCTCCTCGATGCCTGGGGAACCGCGATCATCGTGCTCCTTCTCGCCGGAACGTCGGCGCTGGGCGCATTCGTCACGTGGACCTTCCGAGTCGAGACCACCGGACTGAGTCTCGAAGACGTGGACCGGATGCACGATGCGCCGTCGCCGACCGGAGGCATGAGCACTCCCCGGCCCACTCCTGCCGGGATCTCGTAGCGCAAAACGTTGCTGTAAACCAACTTTCGACAAACCCACCCCTTTTCCGTAAACCCACCCGGTCCGAAGGCGTTGGGTTTACGGAAAAGGGGTGGGTTTGCGGGTGGGGGTACTCACCGCACCGGCAGCAACGGCACCCGCAGGAGCTCACCGGTGACGACCCCGCGCACCGTCCGAACCGCCACCACACCCCATGCCAGGACGAGGACCGCGAACCCGGCGACGGCCGTGACCTGGAAGACCGCTCCACCGAGCGTGAGTGCCAGCGCACTCGAACCCGTCACGTAGGTGCCGAGCGGGAAGGTGAACGACCACCAGGTCATCGCGAACGGCATCCCCGACCTCAGCGTCCGCACGGTGAGCCGCGCGGCGACGACGATCCAGAGAGTGGCCACCACCCAGACGGTGAGGCCGTAGCCCATCGCGAACGACTGCAGCGTTCCGACGATCGGGGCGCCCACGACGTGCGGTGCGACGTGGGCGAGCAGGCATGCGGCGGTGATCGACTGGCCGAGCGGACCGAGAACGATCCACCAGGTGGGGACCATGTGGGCGGCACCGACATCACCGCTGCGCAGGCGCGCCGCCAGCACCGCCAGGATCGGGAGCGAGGCGAGTGCGGCCAGTACGAACATCGCGCAGCCGATCACCATCACGACCTCCGACGCCCAGCCCGCGGGCAGCTGCGGGGTGAGCACCGCGGCCGCCGACGCCGACACCATCGGGGGGACGACCGGCATCAGCCAGCCGCCGAAAGCCTCGCCTACAGCCGGGCGGCCGACGATCAGGTGCCGGTACGGGATGACCACGGCGGTGAAAACCCCGCCGATCGTGCCGATGATCCAGCACACGACGTCGATCCCCAGTGCCAGATCGCGGCCGATGACCGTCGTGCCGACCACCATCGTGCTGGTCCCGACCGTCATGACGGCCATCGGCACCGCGCCGTAGAAGTGGGCGACCACCCGGTGGGCGTGGTGACCGCGGGCGATCTCCGGGTCGCGGACCCAGTGGCGGACGGTGGCGGCCACCACACCCGCGAACACCGCGCAGGCCAACAGCCAGAAGACCGTCGCCACCACCGCCAGGCCCGGAGGTTGCCAGGGCAGGCTGTGCGCGGCGATCGCGACGATCCCGGTGCCCATCACCGCGGCGAACCAGTTGGGCGGAACGTAGGAGACGTGGCGACGCTTTGTCCCGGTGTCGGTTGCGGGCCCGCGGTCTTTCTCGGCGAGTCCGGCGGTGAGGGTCGTCGTGGTCATGTTCACCACGTTCGCGCGAATGTCACGACGCCGGTAGGACCCAAAGCGTTGACACGATACAAATCGGGTTTGTACCGGGGGTATCAGCGGTGCTTGTACCCTCGAACGATGGTGCTGAGTCAGCGGATGCCCGACCTCGCTTCGCTGGAGACCCTGCAGGCGGTGGTCGGGACAGGCAGTCTCAATGCCGCCGCGACCCAGCTCGGCGTCACCCAGCAGGCGGTGTCGGCACGGATCCGCGCGATGGAGACCCAGCTCGGCGTCACCCTGCTGACCCGCACACCGCGAGGTTCGGTACCCACCCAGTCCGGACGACTCGTCGCCGAATGGGCCGACCGGTTGCTGACCCTGGCCGGGGAGTTCGACGCCGGGCTGTCCGCGTTGCGCCTCGAACGCCGTGATCAGCTACGCCTTGCGGCCAGCCTGACCGTCGCCGAACATCTCCTGCCCCGCTGGCTCGTGTCGTTCGGCGCCCAGCACGATCACGCGCCGAAGGTGTCGTTCACCGCCACCAACTCCGACCACGTGTACGACCTCGTCCGTGCCGGCGACGTCGAACTCGGTTTCGTCGAAGGGTCACGCGTTCCGACCGGTCTGCGCAGCCGGAGCGTCGCGCGTGACGAGCTGGTCCTCGTCGTGCCGCCGGGTCATCCGTGGACGCGGCTGCGGCGTCCGGTCACGGCCGCCGACCTCGCCCGCACCCCGTTGGTCACCCGCGAGGAGGGCTCGGGGACGCGGGAGTTCTTCGAACGCGCCCTGACGCGGGCCCTCGGGCCGGGACGGGAGACCGCGCCACCCGTGCTGGAACTGTCCACGACGGCGTCGGTGCGGGCGGCGGTCATCGCGGGGGCCGGGCCGGCCGTGCTCAGTGACCTCTCGGTCGCCGACGATCTCGGACACCGGCTGGCCTACATCGACATCGCCGACCTCGACCTCGCCCGGCCCCTGCGCGCGGTGTGGCTGTCCGGCGCCCAACCGGGCGCCGGCGCGGCACGCGACTTCCTCGCGCACATCATCCGCAGCTGAGCGACACCCGGCCGATGGGCACTCGACGGATCGCCCTCACACCCCGGCGTTCGCGTCCTGCTTTTTCTTGAGTTCGAGCGCGATGTCGATCAGCTGGTCTTCCTGACCTCCGACTAGTTTGCGGCTGCCCGCCTCGAGGAGGATCTCCGCCGCCGAGACGCCATAGCGTTCGGCGTGACCCTCGGCATGCTTGAGGAACGAGCTGTAGCAACCGGCGTAGCCCATCATCATCGCCGAGCGGTCGACCAGGCACTCCGACGGCATGGCCGGACGGACGACATCCTGTGCGGCGTCGGCGATCTTCATGAAATCGACTCCGGTGGTGATGCCGAGCTTGTCGCACACACCCACGAAGGCCTCGGTGGGTGTGTTGCCCGCGCCCGCACCGAAGCGCCGGATCGAGCCGTCGATCTGCTGCGCACCCGCACGAATCGCGTTGACCGAGTTGGCAACCGCGATGTCGAGGTTCTCATGACCGTGGAACCCGACCTGCGCGTCGTTGCCGAGTTCGGCCACCAGGGCCTCCACCCGCACGGTCACGTCTTCGAGGACGAGGGCACCCGCGGAGTCGACGACGTAGACACACTGACATCCGGCATCGGCCATGATGCGGGCCTGCTTGGCGATGACCTCCGGCGGCTGGCTGTGGCTCATCATCAGGAACCCGACGGTTTCCAGGCCCAGATCGCGGGCGAGTCCGAAGTGCTGGATGGAGACATCGGCCTCGGTGCAGTGCGTCGCGATGCGGCAGATCTGGCCGCCGTTGTCCTGCGCGGCCCGGATGTCGTCCTTGGTGCCCAACCCGGGCAGCATCAGGAACGCGATCTTCGCGCGCTTCGCAGTCTCCGCGGCGGCCTTGATCAATTGCTGCTCAGGAGTTTTGGAGAAGCCGTAGTTGAACGACGACCCGCCCAGACCGTCACCGTGGGTCACCTCGATCACCGGCACACCCGCCTCGTCGAGTGCGCCGACGATCGCGCGGACCTCGTCCTCGGTGAACTGGTGGCGCTTGTGGTGGCTACCGTCACGCAGCGACGAGTCCGTGATGCGGATGTCGAGGGTGTCGGAGTACTTGCGCGCGTTCGCCATCAGCTTCGGGTCGCGCGGTGTCAGAACCACATTGGTGCTCATGCGGGGACTCCCAGCTTCGTCTTCGCGATCTCTTCGCCGACCTTCGTGGCGGCAGCGGTCATGATGTCCAGATTCCCGGCGTAGGGCGGCAGGAAGTCGCCCGCACCCTCGACCTCGACGAAGATCGACACCCGGGCATGTCCGCCGTTCAGAACGCTCGGCGGATCGAACTGGGGGTCCTGGAGCAGTCGATAACCCGGCACGTACGCCTGGATCTCTTTCTCCCGTCGGTGAATCGACTCGGCGATCGCATCTGTGTCCGCATCTTCGGGGATGGCGCAGAAGATGGTGTCGCGCATGATCATCGGCGGGTCGGCCGGATTGAGGATGATGATCGCCTTGCCGCGCTGCGCACCGCCGATCGTCTCCACGCCCTTGGAGGTGGTGGCCGTGAACTCGTCGATGTTGGCGCGGGTGCCCGGCCCGGCCGACACCGAGGCCACGGACGCGACGATCTCGGCATACGGCACCGGCACAACCGAACTCACCGCATGCACCATCGGGATGGTCGCCTGACCGCCGCACGTGATCATGTTGGTGTTCGGCGCGTCGAGATGCTCACGGAGATTGGCCGGCGGCACCACTGCGGGTCCGACAGCGGCCGGGGTGAGGTCGACGGCGACGATGCCCGCCTCCTCGTACTTCGGCGCGTATTCGCGGTGCACATAGGCCGAGGTCGCCTCGAAGATCAGATCCGGACGCTCCGACGACGCCAACAGCTCGTCGGCGCCGCCGCTCATCGTGATCAGGCCATGATCAGCCGCGCGCTTCATGCCCTCGGAGGCGGCATCGATGCCGACCATCCAGCGCGGCTCGATCACCTCGGAGCGCTCCAGCTTGTACATCAGGTCGGTGCCGATGTTGCCCGACCCGATGATCGCTGCGGTCAGCTTGGCTGCCACGGGTTCCTCCTCATACTCGGTGAAAGTTGTTCGTGTCTAGATGAAGTCGAGCGTGACGCTGCCCAGGCCGGCGAACTCCGCCACGAAGTGATCGCCGGACGATATGTCGATCGCCCGCGTCGCGGTGCCCGGCAGGATCACATCGCCCTTGCGCAGGCGCACCCCGAAGCCCTCGACCTTGCGCGCGAGCCAACTCACGGCGTTCAGCGGATGCCCCAGTACCGCAGACGAATTGCCCTTGGCGACGATCTCGCCGTTGCGCGTCAGCGTCGCCTCGATGTCGCCGGTGTCGATCTCGGAGATCGGGACGCGTTGCTGACCGAGGATCCACCCACAGGACGACGCGTTGTCGGCGATCGTGTCGCAGAGCGTGATCTTCCAGTCCTTGATCCGGGAGTCGATCAACTCGATCGAGGGCACCACCCAGGCCACCGCGTCGATCACGTCCTCGTTGGTGCAGCCCTCGCCCGGCAGGTCCTCGCCCAGGATGAAGCCGACCTCGACCTCGACGCGCGGGAAGCACAGTTTCTTCGCGTCGATCGGGGTGTGTTCGAAGTACTGCATGTCGTCGAGCAGATGGCCGTAATCCGGCTCGTCGACGCCCATCATCTTCTGCATGGCCTCCGAGGCCAGGCCGACTTTGTGCCCGGCGACCTTCGCTCCGGCGCCGAGGCGCTTGCGGATGTTGATCAGCTGGATCTCGTAGGCGTCGACCACATCGAGGTCGGGGTGGGCGTCGGTCGGCCGGTCGATGGCGGTCGCCGACGCCTCCGCCCGCGCCAGATCGGCAGCGATCTGCTCACGAATCCCCTGCTCAACCGCCATCGTGCCCTCGCCTTCCGAATGTGAACGTGTTCTAGTTTAGAACACGTTGCAGAGTCGGGGCACTCCTCGGGGCGATCGGTGAACTTTTTCGCGGCGAGGCCGGGATCGGCGATCACACCAGCGGCGGGGGACTACGGTCGTCGTCATGAGTTCCGAGTCCCCGAATCCCGTCTCGCCGGACGACGACACCGGCGAGGCCATCCTCACCTCCGTCAACGACGGAGTGGGAAGGCTGACGCTCAACAACCCCCGCCGCAAGAACGCCATCACCCTCGAGATGGCCGCGGCCATCGAGCGATTCTGTGATCGAGTCATCGACGACGACAACGTCGGCGCCGTCGTCGTGGACGCCGTCGGCTCCTACTTCTGCAGCGGCGCCGACACGAGAATCCTGGCCGCGGCGTCCGCCGATCCGGCCGCGCCGTCGTCGGTCGCGCAGCTGTCGGCCGTCTACCGCGCGTTCGTGCGGGTCGGCTCGTTGCCGGTACCGACAGTGGGGGTCGTCGTCGGCGGGGCTGTCGGCGCAGGCCTCAATCTCGCACTCGCCGTCGACCTGCTCGTCACCACGCCCGACGCCGTCCTCGACAGCGGATTCCTCGCTCGCGGGATACATCCCGGGGGCGGTCACCTCGCGCTGCTGAATCGGGCGGTGGGCAGGGCGAACACCATCGCCCTCGCGGCGTGCGGCCAGTCGTTGTCCGGCGAGCAGGCCGTCGAGCGCGGTCTGGCGTACGCGGCCGCGCCCGTTCCGGACATCCCGGCGATCGTCGACGGTCTGACCGGACCCGCCGCGCGCGACCCCGAGTTGACGCGACGTGTGATGGCCAGTGTCCGAATGGAACTCGGACCCCCGGCGGTGACGTGGGATTCGGCGATCGAGATCGAGCGCGGCACCCAGATGTGGTCGATGGCGCGCAAGGGGCAGAACTGGTCGTCCCGCGGTCCCGGCCGGTCATGAGCCGGGGCGCCGTCGCGGACGACGTCCTGCACGCCCTCCGCGACGAGGTGCGCACCTTCCTGCGCACCGAACTCGCCGACGGAGCCTTCCGTCCCGACGTCGACAGCTGGATGACGGGTTTCGATCCCGACTTCAGCCGACGCCTCGGCGAGCGCGGCTGGCTGGGTCTGACCATGCCCGTCGAGTACGGCGGGCAGGGGCGCACGGCCGTCGAGCGTTTCGTGGTCACCGAGGAACTCCTCGCACACGGTGCACCCGTGGCGGCGCACTGGATCGCCGACCGCCAGATGGCTCCGAGCATCCTCGCCAACGGCACCGAGACGCAGAAACGGCGCTACATCCCCGGAATCTCCTCCGGGACGGTCTTCTTCGCGATCGGGATGAGCGAGCCGGACGCCGGCTCCGACCTCGCGAGCGTGCGCACCCGGGCCACCGGCAACGGCGACACCTGGTCATTGCGCGGCACCAAGGTCTGGACCACGGGCGCCCACATCGCACATGCGATGGTGCTGCTCGCACGCACCGACGGCAGCACCGAGGACCGCCGGGAGGGACTCTCGCAGTTCGTCGTCGACCTCCCCCACCCCGACATCGAGATCCGTCCGCTCGCGAGCATCGACGGTGAGGCGCACTTCAACGAGGTGATCTTCCACGACGCCGTCGTGGACTCCTCGGCCCTGCTCGGCGTTCGCGGCCAGGGATGGCGACAGGTGATGAGCGAGTTGGCCTTCGAACGCTCGGGTCCGGAACGCTATCTCAGCACGTTGCCGCTGCTCCGAGCCTGGACCGGCCTGCTTCGTGAGCACGGTGCCACGCCGGAGCAGCGACGGACTCTGGGCGAGCTCACCGCACAGGCGTGGGCGCTGCGCCAGATGTCGTTGCAGGTGGCGCGGGAACTCCATGCCGGGGGTGAGCCCGACGTGCTCGCGGCGATGGTCAAGGATCTGGGATCGACGTTCGAGGGCGATCTGGTGAGCGCAATCCGGGACGCGTCCGGCGCGATCCCCCGTCGCACCGGTGGGACCGATTTCGAGCGCATGCTCGCTCAAGCCGTCCTGCACACACCGGCTTTCACCCTGCGTGGAGGAACCAACGAGATCCTGCGCGGCATCATCGCGCGCGGACTGGGGATGCGATGAGCGACTTGGCCACCGAACTCGCCGCCGCGACCGCGGCCATGCTGGCCCGCTTCCCGGTCGACCTGCGCACGCCGGGCGCCGAATCCGGCACAGAGCTCTGGGCGGCACTCCTGGACGCCGGTTTCACTTCCGTCGACGTCCCGGAGGAGGCCGGGGGCCAGGGCGCCGACCTGGCCGACGCCCTCGCGGTCCTCGACGCCCTCGCCGGAGCCGGTGCCCTCACGCCCTACGCCGAACACGCCCTGCTGGCCGCCTGGCTCGCGGGCAATGTCGGCCATTCCCTCGACGGAGCCACCGCGACCGTCGCAGTCGTCGACGATGCGACAGTCGACCGGGACGGTGAGCGAGTTCGTCTGAGCGGTGACGCAGTCGGTGTCGCCCACCTCGCCACGGCCGAGGTCGTCGTGGCGCTCGCGGGTACCCCGGACGGACCGGTGATCGCCGTCTGCAGGTGCGACTGTCCGGGCGTCCGCCTCGACAGCGGTACCGACCTGTCGGGAATGTCGTTCGGCGACATCGACTTCGAAGGCGTCGAGGCAGACTTTGCGGCCGCGTCACCGATCACCGTCGACGATCTGCGGACCCGCGGCGCTCTGGTCTACGCCGTCGCCCTGGCGGCTGCAGCTCGCGCGGTGCGCGAGCGCACGGTGCGATACGCCGCTGAGCGCGTCCAGTTCGGCCGGCCGCTGGCGAAGTTCCAGGCGATCCAGCAGACCCTGGCCCGTATGGCCGCGCAGACCACCCTCATGGAGACCGCAGCACGGGCCGCGACCGACGCCGCATCGGGCGACGCCGTGACAGCCCGAAATGCGATCGCGGCCGCGAAAATCGTCACGTCGCGGCACGCACACGAGGTCGCGGCCGCGGCCCATCAGATCCACGGCGCCATCGGGTTCACCGCCGAGCACGCACTCGGACGGTTCACCACGGCACTGTGGGGCTGGTCCGATCGTTACGGCGACGACCATGAGTGGGCGAACGTCCTTGCCGAACGGATCCTCGACGGCGGCGTCGATTCGTGGGATGTGATCGTGGGTGGACGGGACGGAAACGCGTGAGTCCTGGACGTATTCACGAACGCGTCGTCACCGCATCGCGGCCTCGATACTGACGATCATCCATTTCTTGAGTCGTGCGGGGGTCCATCCCCGTTCGACGGTGAAGTAGCGGTAGGTGGCCGGGCTGGTGAGATGGCTGAGGATGTCCGCGAATTCGTCGACCTCGGTGTCCTCGATGAGGTTGCGATGGACGAACCAGTGAGAACCGGTGTGCACGTCGTCGAGCCGGCGTAGTTCGGATCGTTCGAGTTGCTCCCCGATGGTGGGATCGGAATCCGCGGCGAGCGTCGCGGCGTGCCACAGATCTGCGATCCGGCTGTTCGCGGCAAGTATGTGGTCGAGGTAGCGGTCGATGGCCCGGGCGGTGTCGGCCTCCTCCATGATCGCGATGAACTCGGGCCGCTCGAGTAGCGAGACGAACTTCTCGTCGCCGGTGAACCCCCGCTCGAGCACCGCCATCATCAGCGACGCCTTCGAACCCGCCTGATGGACGGTGCCCACGGCAACGCCCGCACGGTCGGCGATCTGCTGCAGCGTGGTCCGCGAATATCCCTGGGCGACGAACAGCTCTTGGGCGGCATCCAGGATTCTCGAGCGTGTGTGCGCCGCGCTGATCGCACGTTTACGCGGAGTGTACGGGCGTCTGCTCATGCCGGCCTCCGCTACGGTTGGTGTCGAATTCCATCGATTCTAGCGCGGCGTCGACAAACGTCCCCGCGGGAGCGATGGGGCGGCACTCGTCGGGTATAGCGCCTGATCAGCGACGATACCCCGCACACAATCGTTTCCCAGCAACCTCGACACATATTCGATAGAGTCTGGCTCTATCGAATATACGGAGGCTGGATGTCGACATACCTGATGTGCAGTACGCCCCTGGCAGGTCATGTCGGACCGGTCATCGCCGTCGGAAGCACGTTGGTCGACCGGGGGCACACGGTGATCGTGGTGACCGGTTCGCGTTTCACCGACCAGGTCGCCGCCGCGGGCATGATCCCTCACCCGCTCGACGGCACGGCCGACCTGGACGAGCGCGATCCCGACAGCTTCACTCCGGACCGTGATCGCTACCGCGGGCTGGCCCTGTCCCGATACCAGGTGCAGTGCACGTTCATCGACCCGCTCGCAGACCAGGCCCGCGCGGTGGACTCTGCCCTCGGCGTTCACGACGTCGATGCGGTGCTGTGCGACGGCACGTTCGCGGGAATCATCCCGTTGTTGTCCCGCCCCGCGAGCCGGCGGCCGCCCGTACTCGGTCTCGGCACCATGCCGCTCGCGCAGACGAGCCCCCATGTGGCACCGTTCAACAGCGGCCTGAGACCCATGGGCGGCCCGGCCGGGAGAATACGAAATCGACTCGCACACCTCATGGTCCGACACGTCCTGTTCGCATCGACACAGCGACGCGCACGAGAGTTGGCCCGGGGCGCCGGCGGTTCGCTCGACCACTTCGTCCTGGACCTCTCCCGCGCATTCGACAGATTCGTCCAACTGGGTCCCGCCGAGTTCGAGTACCCGCGGCCCGATCTGCCCGCCGACACAGTGTTCGCGGGGCCGGTGCTCGACCGACATGCACATCCCCCGGACGACGCCCGAACGATGTCACCATGGTGGTCGGAGTTGCTCGACGACGACCGCCCGATCGTGCATGTCACGCAGGGCACGCTCGACAACCACGACTTCTCCCAACTCGTCGAACCGACGCTGACAGGGCTGGCCGACATGGACGTCCGGGTCGTCGTCAGCACCGGCGGGGCAGATCCCCGGTCGGTGATCCCGAGCGGCAACGCGACCATCTCGCAATACCTCGACTACGACGCGCTCCTACCGCGGACCTCGGTCATGATCACCAACGGCGGTTACGGCGGCGTGCTGCACGCGCTGAGCCACTCGGTGCCCGTCGTCGTCGCGCCGGGCGGGGAGGACAAACCCGAAGTCGCCGCCCGTGTACGACATTTCGGAGTCGGAGTGGATCTCGGAACCCGGCGCCCGTCGCCCCGGCAGATCTCCGATGCGGTCGCCAGCGTCCTCGCCGACGACGAGTTGGCAGGCAGATGCGCCCGCATGGCGCGCGCGATCGCCGACTACGACCCGGCACGCATCGTGTCCACCCAACTCGACGACCTGACCACCGCGAACAGCCACCAAACCATCCCAACCACCCGACCGACGACACCCCAGGAGGAGCACTGACATGACCGATGCACGAACGGTGATCGACGCGCACATCGACGCGTTCAACACCCGTGAGCCCGCTAACGAGCCGTGGTCGTCCGACGCCGAATTGATCGCTCCGGGTGGGTCATTCGCCGGAAGGGACCAGGTGCTCGGGTTCCTGTCGGTCTTCCAGGGCGCGTTCCCCGACGGCCGACTCTCCGTTCACTCCTACGTCATCGACGCCGAACACGCCTCGGTCGAGGGAGTCTTCGCCGGGGTCCACGACGGCGTGTTGCAGAGCCCGCAGGGCGCGGTCGACCCCACCGGGAGGTCCGTGACGTTCCGGTGGAGCGCAACCTACGGCGTGCGAGGTTCGGAACTCGTGTCCGAGCACCTCTACTTCGACCAGCTCGACTTCCTCGGCCAGTTGGGTCTGCTGCCGGGATGAGATCCGGTGGACGGCGACTCCTGTCAGCCACCCTCATCGCGGCGGCACTGGCACTGTGGACACCGGGGGTCGCATCCGGGGCCCCGACCGCGACACTGGTGAGAAGTGTTGCGGTCGAGGATCATCGACACGACCTGCTCATCCGTTCACCTTCCATGGGCCGAGACGTACCGGTCACCGTGCTGCACCCGGCCCACCGAGGCCCTCGCGGCACGCTCTATCTCCTCGACGGCGGCGGCCACAAGGGAACGGTCAGCGACTGGATCACCGAAGCCCGCGTCGATCGCTACTTCCGTGACAAAACGGTCAACGTGGTCATGCCGAGCGGTCAGGGCGCCTTCTATACGAACTGGAACCGCGCGGACCCGAGGTTCGGCCGCCCGCAGTGGGAGACCTTCCTGACGCGCGAACTCCCCCCACTCGTCGACCGCCTGTTTCACGGCACCGGCAGAAACGCGATCGCCGGGCTGTCCGCCGGCGGCCAAGCGGCCTTCACACTCGCGACCCGTCGCCCCGCGATCTACACCGGCGTCGGTTCGATCAGCGGTTGCCCTCCCACCACCGGTCCGGTCAACGAGTCGCAGATCCGCGCCGCCGTCATCAGAGACGGTGGCGACCCCACGAACATATGGGGCGCCTGGAACGGGCCGGGGTGGGCCGACCACGACCCGGCGCGTCGGCTGTCCGCCCTGCAGGGCAAACACATCTTCATCGCCGCCGGGACCGGCGCACCCAGCCCCCTCGACCGGCTGACCAGGCTGGATCCGGGACGTTCCCGCCTCGAGAAGATCACCACCGGCGCGGTGCTCGAGAGCCTGGTGAACACGTGCTCGCGGGACTTCGTCGCCCGGATGCGCGCCGCCGGACTGCGCCCGGCCACGCATTTCCGACCCGTCGGCACCCACGCCTGGCCATACTGGGCCCGCGACATCCCCGTCCTGTATTCAGCACTCTCGCCGGGCCTCTGACCGCCACCCGCGCGGGCACGATCACCCACCCCTGGCGTCCCATTTCTGAAACGTGTTCTAATTCAGGTAGAACACGTTCCAGCTGCGCGCACGAAGGGGACCCAATGGCCGGCTCGACCGAACCAGAACAGACCAGCACCCGATCCGAGACCCCGGCACCCGAGACGTTCGACGTCGTCGTCGTGGGGGCCGGCGGTGCGGGTCTGAGCGCGGCGATCACCGCAGCTCAGAAGGGCCTGTCGACGGTCCTGATCGAGAAGTCGCCGTACTGGGGCGGCTCGACGTCGCGGTCGGGCGGCGGGGTCTGGATCCCGAACAACTCGGTGCTGCGCCGCGACGGTGTCATCGACACACCGGACAAGGCCCGCGAGTACGTCCACGCGATCATCGGCGACCATGCCCCGGCCGATCGGATCGACGCCTACATCGACCGTGGGCCCGAGGCCCTCGACTTCCTGATGGCACACGCCCCCCTCGACCTCGAGTGGGTGAAGAACTACTCCGACTACTACCCGGAGGCACCCGGCGGCCGGCTCGCCGGACGGTCGATCGAGCCGCGCCCGTTCGACGCGCGCCGCCTCGGGGACGACCTGAAGACCCTGCACCCGCAATACACCAAGGCACCGCTGAACATGGTGGTGCTGCAGTCGGACTACCGCTGGCTCAACACCGGCCTGCGTCACTGGCGCGGTCCGCTGCGGATGGCGAAGGTCGGCAGCCGCTTCTTCTGGGCGCGCAGCCGGGGCAAGAAGCTGATCGCCATGGGCGCCGCGCTGGCCGCCGAACTCCTCATCGGCGTACGCCAGGCCGGCGTCCCGGTCCGGCTGAACACCGGCCTGGCCGACCTCATCACCGAAGACGGCCGCGTCGTCGGGGTGATCGCCGAGTCCGACGGCAAGCGCGTCGAGATCCGAGCACGCCACGGCGTGATCCTCGCCTGCGGCGGGTTCGAACACAACGACGAGATGCGCAAGAAGTACCAGCGCGACCCGATCGGCTCCGAGTGGACCACCGGCGCCCCGAGCAACACCGGCGACGGCATCAACGCCGGACTCAAGATCGGCGCCGCGGTGTCCCTGATGGACGACGCCTGGTGGGGCCCGACGATCCCGCTGCCGCGCGGTCCGTGGTTCGCGCTGTCGGAGCGGGCGGTACCCGGAACGTTCATGGTGAACACGCGCGGACAGCGCTACATGAACGAGTCCCTGCCGTATGTCGAAGCGGTGCACCAGATGTACGGCGGCCGGTTCGGTCAGGGCGAGGGTCCCGGCGAGAACGTGCCGTCGTGGCTCATCTTCGACCAGCGCTGTCGCAACCGCTACCTCTTCGCCGGCATCAACGCACGACAACCGTTGCCCAAGAAGTGGTTCGAGTCGGGTGTCGTCGTCAAGGCCGACAGCATCGCGGCACTGGCCGAGAAGATCGGTGTGCCGGTCGACGCACTGACCGCCACCACCGAGCGGTTCAACGGTTTCGCCCGCAAGGGCGTCGACGAGGACTTCGGGCGTGGCACAAGCGGTTACGACCACTATTACGGCGACATCACCAACAAGCCCAACCCGAGCCTCGGCGAGGTCAGCAAGGGCCCGTTCTACGCGGTCAAGATGGTCCCGGGCGATCTCGGCACCAAGGGCGGGATCAATGCGGATGCGTCGGGTCGCGCTCTGCGGGCCGACGGCTCGGTCATCGAAGGTCTGTACGCGGCGGGCAACACCAGCGCCCCGGTCATGGGACACACCTACGCCGGTCCGGGCGCGACGATCGGTCCGGCCATGGTGTTCGGCTACCTCGCCGCCGCCGACATCGCCGCCAAAGCCGCCGCCCCCGCATCCACAGGAGCCTGACACGATGCCCATCGACCTCTCCGTCGCCCTCGGCGCCGAGCTGCCCGAGGTGAGCTTCGAATGGTCGGCGTCGGACGCCGCCCTCTACAACCTCGCGGTGGGTGCCGCATCAGACCCGATGGACACCACCGGGCTCGAGTACGTCCACGACTCGACACCGAAGGTGCTGCCCACCTTCGCCACCGTGGCCGCCGGCTTCCACACCACCGAACCCCCGAAGGTGTCGTTCCCCGGCATCGACATCGACCTCGCGAAGGTCGTCCACGGCAGCCAGCAGGTGACGGCCTACCGGCCACTGCCGGCCGGCGGCAAGGCGACCACCCGCACCCGGATCGCCGAGATCCAGGACAAGGGTTCGGCCGCGGTGATCGTGCAGGAGTCGGTGACCGCCGACGACGACGGCCAGACCCTCTGGACCTCCCGCTCGTCGATCTTCGCCAAGGGCGAGGGCGGCTTCGGCGGCGAACGCGGTTCGTCGGCGAGGGTCGACTATCCCGACCGCGCGCCGGATCATCGCCTGACCGTCGCGACGCTCCCCCAGCAGGCCCTGCTCTACCGGCTGTGCGGGGACCGCAACCCACTGCACTCCGACCCCGACTTCGCCTCTCGCGCCGGGTTTCCCCGGCCGATCCTGCACGGCCTGTGCACCTACGGCACGGTCTGCCGCGCGATCGTCGACGAGGTCCTCGGTGGCGACGTGACCGCGGTCGCCGACTATTCGGCATCGTTCGCGGGCGTGGTGTTCCCGGGCGAGACCCTCGCGGTCGAGGTCTGGGAGGACGGCTCCCGGTTGCTGGCCACCGCGACCGTCGCCGAACGCGACGGCGCGAAGGCCCTCGGCAATGTGGTCTGCGAACGTCGTCGATAGTCCCGGGGCCGCGACGGCTCGGACGCAGCCCGGCGACGCTGTCGCGTGGGGCCAGTACGCTACACACGCGGACCGTGAGGCGGCCCGCAGGTTCCATGTCGCATATCCCCGAGGAGACGCCCATGAGCGATTCGCTGACGCCCCTACTCGCCGACAACCGCAGCGCACTGGTGACCGACCTCGTCGGTGTCATCGACGCCGAGGTGGCCGACCAGTCGGGTCTGAGCGGCGCTGCTGTGAAGACCGCCTACTCCGCGGTCCAGAAGGTGAAGCCCGGTGTCGTGCGCAGCGCCACCGATCAGATGGCCGAGGACTTCCTGAAGGCGCTGGCGCCGTTCTGGGATTCGAAGCCGGCCGGAGTCGCCTTCGGCGATCACCTGACGGCCCACAGCGATGCGGCGGCCGAGGCCCTGCTGTCGGTCACCGACGAGCAGGCCGAGACGGCCAAGCCCGCACTCGCCAAGGCGTACAACTCCCTGCGCGGCAAGGGGAAGAAGTACGTGATCGCGGCACTGCCGCGTCTGGGTGCCGCCATCGAGCGGCACGCCGCCTAGAAGTCGGCGCGCGCGTCGTCGGCGGTCACACCGACATCTCGACGGAGTCGGGTCAGACCGCCCCTCCGACGGAGTCGGGTCAGACCGCCGACGACGCGATGGCCACGAGAGCCACGACGACGCCGATGAGCGCGGCCAGCATCGACAGCACACGCCACACGTGGACGCGAGCAGGCGAGATCTCGGTCCCGTTCGGGGCGACGTCGGGCGATGCGGCCGGGGTCGCGACAGCGGGGGTAGCAGCGGCGGGGGTTCGTGCGATTCGGGGTGAGGCCATGACCTGTCACCACTTTCGGTTGTCCGGGGCCAACGGGGACCGGCACGGTCTCGCGTTCGCCCGGTATCGATACTGCAGTGATAAATGTGTCACAAGTTACTCGAGTAGCGTTGGCGCCCACATAGCGTGTCGCGATAACGAAATCGCAACACAGGCTCGGCGGCGGCGATCGTGCCTCCGACCGAACATGTGTCGCCGCATGCAGACCCCGAAAGCGCAGGACGCCGAATGAGATTACCGTCCGCCATCCGCCTCGACGCGAAGTCTGCGTGGCTCGTCCTCGTCGCCTGTCTGTCGGTCAGCATGGTCGTGGCCGCGATGGCGGCCCTCAACACCGCCCTGCCCGACATCGCGATCGACACCGGCGCCGACGCCGGACAGATGACGTGGATCGTCGACGGGTACACCCTGGCGCTCGCGGCGCTGCTGCTCCCGGCGGGCGCGATCGGCGATCGGCTGGGTCGCCGCGAGGTCCTGATCGCCGGCCTCGTGTTGTTCGGAGTCGCCTCGCTGGTGGCGATCTGGGTCGACGGCCCGACCCAGTTGATCCTGGCCCGGTGTTTCGCCGGCGCCGCCGCGGCGCTGATCATGCCGACCACGCTGTCCCTCATCACCTCCGGGATGCCGGAAGGTCAACGCGCGGTCGGGATCAGCATCTGGTCGGCGATCGCCGGCGGCGGAGCGATCGCCGGCTTCCTGGTCACCGGCCTCCTCCTCGAGTTCTTCTCCTGGCACTCGATCTTCATCACCTTCGCCGCGGCATCGGCCGTGGCTGCCGCCCTCTGTCTGACCATCGGCACGTCGAAGGACAGCGACCCCGGCCGCTTCGACATCTTGGGAACGGTGTGTTCGGTCCTCGCCATCACCGGAGTCGTCCTCGGTCTCCTGGAGGCTCCGCATCGGGGCTGGGCGGATCCCGTCGTCCTGGTCTGCATCATCGGGGGCGTGTTGCTCGCCGCGGCTTTCGTCGTCGTGGAACTGCGGTCGACGTCACCGCTGTTCGACGTCCGGCTACTCGGCAACCGCGCGTTCGGATCCGGGTCCCTGTCGGTCGCGGTCCAGTTCCTCGCCTCGTTCGGCATGTTCTACCTGCTGTTGCAACTGTTGCAGCTGGTGTTCGGCTACACGCCGCTGCAGTCCGCCCTCGCGCTGATGCCGTTCGTGGCCGGCGTCGGCCTCACCACGCTGTTCGCGAACTGGCTTGCCGTGCGGCTCGATTCGCTCAAGTTCGTGATCGCCGGCGGTGCGCTGCTGTCCGGTGTCGGCCTGATCCTCCTCGGTTCGTTCCGGTACGAGACCTACTGGACGCTGGCCGGGGTGGTCGCGGTGATCGCCGTGGGTATCGGCCTGGCCTCGGCGCCGGCGACGACAGCCATCATGTCCAACACCCCGCTCGACAACCAGGGTGTCGGCTCGGCGGTGAACGACACGGCCCGCGAGATCGGCGCGGCGATCGGCATCGCGATCGCCGGCAGCATCGTCGCCGCGGGGTATCAGTCGCGGATCGGTGACACCGCACAACTGGCGCGTGAACAGCTGGCCGCAGCCGGTCAGCAGCGGATCGCCGCCGGCGACAGCGCCGGTGGCCAGGCCATGATCGCCGAGGCCGAGCAGGCCTCGACGCTGATCGAACGGTCCCTCGCCGAGGCGACGGTGGTCGTCGACAGATTGTCCGGCCAGGCCGCCGACCTCGCGGAGACCATCGCCGAGGGCAGCCGAGAGGCCTTCTACGCCCCCTTCGAGCAGGCGTCGCTCGTGCTCGGCGGGATCATGCTCGTGAGTTCGGTGGCGCTGCTGTGGCTGACCCCGCGGCGCGTCGTCGAGGTGCCGTCGGACGTGGCAGAGCCCGACCCGGACCGCGACGACACCTACGCCCGTGACTGAGTGACGTAGCCTGTCCCGGTGCTCCTCACCGCGGACAGCGTCGCCGGCACCGTGGTCGGTGTCGCCGCCCTGCTCGTCGTGATCGTCGCGACCGTTGTCGCCCAGCGTATTCCGGCCGTGGTGGTGGCCGCACCGGTCGCCGCGTTACTCATCGCGCTCGGTCTCGCCGACCTCCAGGACGCTGCCGACGAGATCACCACGATGGCGCCGACCATCGGCTTCCTGGCCGCGATGCTGGTGGTCGCCGACGCCTGTGCCCGCGCCGGCGTCTTCACCTGGATCGGGTCGCTCCTGGCCCGGTGGAGCAGGGCCTCGCCACATCGACTGTTGCGCATCGTCTTCCTCGCGGCCGCGGCGACGACCGCGGTCCTCAGCCTCGACACCACGATCGTCCTGCTGACCCCGGTGGCCGTCGCCACCGCACGGCGGATCGGCGCGCGGGTGACACCGGTGGCGTTCGCGAACGCCCACCTGGCCAACACCGCATCGACCCTCATGCCGGTGTCCAACCTGACCAACCTCCTGGCGTTCTCCGCGACCGGGCTGAGCTTCCTCGGTTTCACCGGCGTGATGCTGGCACCCTGGGTCGCCGCGATCGTCGTCGAATACCTGATCTTCCGCCTGTACTTCGCCGATTCGCTCGCGCGCGCGGCGCCCGCCTCCGGTTCGGACTCCGGCGAGAACACCGCGGTCGGGGATCCACCCCGCCCCACCCTGATGCTCGCGATGCTCGGGCTGCTGCTGGTCGCCTTCGTCGTGACCGAACCGCTGGGCGTCCCCCTGGCCGCGGTGGCCGGCGTGGGCGCGGTCGCGTTCACCGTGCCGCGGCTGCTCGACGCCCCGCTACCCACCCTGCGGGACACGCTGATCGCGGTGAACCTCCCCTTCCTCGGGTTCGTCGCCGTGCTCGGTGTCGTCATCCTCCCGGTCCGAACCGGCCCGATCGGCGACTGGATCGGCGGGTTGATCCCCGGCGAGTCCACCCTCCTCGCGCTGCTGGCGGTCGCCGCGCTGGCCGCGGTCCTGGCCAACCTGGTCAACAACCTGCCGGCGACCCTGCTCCTCATCCCGCTCGTCGCGCACGACCCGGGCTTGGTGCTCGCGATGCTCCTCGGGGTCAACCTCGGCCCCAACCTCGCCTACTTCGGGTCGCTGGCCAACCTGCTGTGGCGCGACATCATGCACCGCGACGGTTCCGGTGGGGGCACGGGCGCCCCGACCTCCCGCGAGTACCTCCGCCTCGGCGCACTCACCGTCCCGGCGACGCTCGTCGTCGCGGTGGTCGCCCTCTGGGCGGTGCTGCGGTTCACCTGACGGCCCGTAGAGTCCACCCGTTCTACGCGCCGGTCGTGACTCGCAGGCGTGGGTGGGTGAAGGCGAAGACGGCGATGAGCAGGGTCGTGACCGTCGCGGCTACCAGCGGGGCTTGTTGGGAAGTCTCGTACAGAGCGGTCGCCGCCGCCGGCGCCACGATGAAGGTGAGGGCATTCGTGGCGGCGACGAGTCCGGCGACACTGCCCTGCTCGTCGGCGGTGACAGCGAGCGACGCCCCGGCGGTGTACCCCGGCGCAGCCATGCCGAGGCCGACGCCGATGAGGAAGATCGCGACCAGCAGGCCGAGAGCTCCCCAGTCCGGGACCAGCAGACAGAAGCCGCCGAGCGCGATGAGCGCACCCACACGGATGTATCGCACCGGGGACCAGTGCAGTCGCGGTACCGCGATCCCCTGACTGATCACGAGGCCGACGCCGGCGATCAGCAGGGCGATCCCGGTGATGAGGGTGGCCTGCTCGGTATCGAGCGCGAGGCGGTCCTGGACCAGGAAGCCGACGAGGATCTGGATGAACCCCAGCGCCGTGAACAGCCCGAAGGAAATCAACAGGAAAGGCCACACCCGCTGATCGGTGAACGACACCCGGCGCGGAGCAACCGTCTCCTCGGCCGGTTCGGCTGGACGCAGCGCGATGACGATCACGAGCAGGGTTGCGGCGAGCATCACGGGCACGGCCCACAGCGGCACCAGGGTCGACACACCTCCCAACAGCCCGCCCGCCGCAGCGCCGACGATCATGGAGGTGCCGGTGGCGGCGCCGATCGCGGCCACGCCTCGTACGCGCTCGTCGACGGTGGGCGTGACCGAGGCGATGTAGGCCTGAGCGGTGGGGATCACCGCCGCCTCGGACAGGCCGAACCACACGCCCCGGACCAGCAGCATCACGACGAAAACGGCACCGGCCGACAGGGCGCCCTCGACGCCTGCCTGTGCGGCCGCGGCGAACACGACCATCGCGCACGTCCCGCTGGCGACCGTGGCCGTCAGGATGCGTTTGGGGCCGACCCGCTGAGACAGCCGACCCCAGATGGGACCGGCCACCGCGATACATGCCGCCGCGGTGGACACCACGAGCCCGACCTGCCACTCCGCGATTCCGATCTCACGTGAGAGTGGCGCGATCAACGGGGTCATGACCATCATCGCGGTGTATGTCAGGAACACCGTCGCGACCACCAGACGAACCTGCCGCCGGCTCGCCGCCTGGGATGTTCCGTGCACTGCTGACGGGGAGGTGGTCACACGTCGCCTTTCGCTGGGGAGGCGATCCGGCGGTGGTGGGCGGGGCCCGAATCCTCGACGTGAGGGGGGTACGGGTGGGTTGCGTTCATACTCGTGTCCTCCGTATGCCGTTCTGCCACAGCGCATGTCGACGCCACGGTTGGCTTGCCTGCTGGTATCTGCGGTAGCGGGTGCGGCCGTGGTGTTCGCTGCTCAGCCCCGCGGGCGCTCCACGTCGACGACCACCTCTTCCCGCGGGCGCGCCACTCAATGTAACTTAGGCTTACCTAATTATCGATAGCGGGCTCATGCCGATGCGCGCGTGGGGTGACCGGGACGCACACGGATGGCAGGTCCTCGATGCGGTTCCTACCATGACCACATGCTCACCGCGCTCGTATCCTTCGTCGTCACCGCGACGCTGATCGTGCTGCTGCCGGGTCCGGACACGCTGGTGGTTCTGCGCGGAGTGGTACGCGGAGGACGCGGAGAGGCGATGCGCACCGCCGCCGGGGTCGTGTGCGGTCTGATGGTCTGGGTCACCGCGGCCGTGCTCGGCCTGTCGGCGCTGCTGCAGGCCAGCCAGACCGGTTACGAGGTCCTCAAGATCATCGGAGCCTGTTATCTCGTGTGGATGGGCATCAGCTCGGTCCGCGCGTTGCTGCGGGCCGCACCCGACCTCGCGGCCGCTCAGGAGGCCACCACGCCACCGGCCGACCGAAGGGCCGGGCTGCTGTTCTCGGGCTTCACCGCCGGATTGCTCACCAACATGCTCAACCCGAAGATCGGCATCCTGTTCATCAGTCTCCTGCCCGGCTTCGTGCCGGACGGGTACTCGACGGGATGGACGACCCTCGGGCTGGGGGCCACCTACATCGCGCTCACCGCGGCGTACTTCACCGTGCTGGTGGGCGCGGCCGGCCGCATCGCGGGTTGGCTCCAGAGCGCACGAATCCGCCGTCGCGTCGAAGCGATCGGCGGAGTCGCGTTGATCGGGCTCGGAGTGCGCCTCGCACTCGAGGGCTGATCAGACCGCGGCGGTCTCGTGTGCCGCCGCCGCGGCCTTGGCCCAGCGATAGTCGGCCTTGCCGGCCGGGGTCCGCTTGACCTCGTCGACGAAGACGACGGTACGCGGCACCTTGTAGCGGGCCAGGCTCTCCCGGCAGTGGTCCTGGATCTCCTCGAGCGACGGCTCGTCGGACCCCTCGGCGACCGCGATGACCGCGGCGACGCGCTGCCCGTACTTCTCGTCGGGAACCGGGACCACCAGCGCGTCGGCGATCGCGGGGTGCCCGTGCAGCGCGGCCTCGACCTCCTCGGCGTAGACCTTCTCACCACCGGTGTTGATGCACTGGGAGCCACGTCCGAGAAAGACGATCGACCCGTCGGCCTCCACCGTGCCCATGTCGCCCAGGATCGAGATCCGGGTTCCGTCGGCCAGCGTCGGGAACGTTTTCGCCGTCTTCTCCTCGTCCTTGTAATAGCCGAGCGGGACGTTGCCGATGCGCGCGATGTAGCCGACCTCCCCCGAGCCGGGCTCGATCTTGTTGTGGCGCTCGTCCACCACCATCATCCGGTCGGTCGGCGGGACCTTCAGGTTCCCGTTCTCGTCCATCATGATCTCGCCGTCGTTCCCCGACTCCGACGCCCCGAAGTTGTCGCGCAGCACCAGATCCGGCTTCACCGCGAGCATGCGGTCACGCACGTGCTGGGACCAGATCGCACCGCCGGAGGTGATCGAGAATATCGACGACAGGTCGACGGCGTCCTTGCGCTTCTCGAGCTCCTCGACGAGGGGCATGCCCATGGCGTCGCCGACGATGAGGACGATGTTCACCTTCTCCTTCTCGATCTCGGTGACGATGGCCTCGGGATCGAAATCCCGCTGGATGACCAGGCGTCCGCCGAGGGTGAAGAACGTGAAGAGCGAGTACGACGCCGCCCCGTGCATGAGCGGGGCCGCGAGCAGGAACGCGATGGGCGGGAAATCCTTGACCGCCGTGCCGATCTCCTCCAGATCCCGGCGGGCCTCTCCGTACGGGTTCCCGCCGGAGAGCGGCTTGCGGAAGAAGTCGTCGTGCTGCCACATGACGCCCTTCGGGTACCCCGTGGTGCCGCCGGTGTAGAGCAGGTACAGCTCCTCGCCGTTGCGCGGCTCGAAGTCCCGGCCGTCCGGTGTGGATTCCGCATCGGCGAAGGACACGATCTCGACGACGCGACCGTCGGGGAGGTCGGCAGCTGCCGCACGCAGTTCCTCCACGACGTCACCGATGACGAAGACCGTACGCACGGTGGGCGTCTCGACGAGAAGTGCCGCCACACTGCGCTGATGCTCGGGCAGTTCGACGATGA
This sequence comes from Gordonia sp. KTR9, assembly GCF_000143885.2. NCBI lineage: Bacteria > Bacillati > Actinomycetota > Actinomycetes > Mycobacteriales > Gordoniaceae > Gordonia > Gordonia sp. KTR9. The sequence continues at coordinate 886,004 of NC_018581.1, read as the reverse complement.
TCGCGCGGGAGTCGGAGTTGTCGAAGATGTACTGCAGTTCGGCGTTGGTGTAGCGGTAGTTCACATTGACCGGTACGGCACGGACCTTCAGCAGCCCCAGCAGGCTCGTCACGTGCTCGATGCTGTTCTTCAGGAACAGGGCGACGTTGTCGAACGCGCCGATCCCCGCGCCGGCGAACAGATGTGCCACCTGGTTGGAGAGGGTGTCGAGTTCGGCGTAGCTGATCTGGCGACCCTGGTAGCTGAGCGCGATCCGCTCGGGCACCGAGTCGGCCACGGTCTCGAAGACATCGGCGAGGTTGAACTTCATCGTGCGCGCTCCTTGGTCATACGGAGTGGGTGGATCGAGTGGAAGAGCATTGAATCGGTGCGCGTCATGCGGTCAGCACCAATCCGCTTGTGGGAACACCGGTCCCCGCGGTCACGACAACCTTCTCGGCGCCGCCGACCTGGTTGACCGAGGTCCCGCGGATCTGTCGGACCCCTTCGGCGATCCCGTTCATCCCGTGGATGTAGGCCTCGCCCAGCTGGCCACCGTGCGTGTTCAGCGGCAGCCGGCCACCGACCTCGAGGGCTCCCGGTTCCCGGACGAAGTCCTTGGCCTCGCCCCGCCCGCAGAATCCGAGTTCCTCGAGCTGCAGGAGTGTGTACGGCGTGAAGTGGTCGTAGAGGATCGCCATGTCCATGTCGTCGGGACGCAGGCCCGACTGCGACCACAGCTGACGGCCGACGAGACCCATCTCCGGCAGACCCGCCAGCTCCTGCCGGTAATAGCTGGTCATGATGTACTGATCGGCGGCACTACCGGCCGCGGCGGCCGCGATCACGGCGGGCTTGTGCGGCAGGTCCTTCGCACGTTCGGCCGACACGATGACCAGTGCGACACCGCCGTCGGATTCCTGGCAGCAGTCGAGCAGATGCAACGGCTCGGCGATGTAGCGCGAGTTCTGGTGATCCTCCAGAGTGATCGGCTTGTCATAGAAGAACGCGTCCGGGTTCACCGCCGCGTGCTTGCGGTCCACGACGGCGATACGACCGAAATCCTCACTGGTGGCCCCGAAGTCGTGCATGTAGCGCTGGGCGATCATCGCGACGAACGCGGCGGGGGTGGACAGTCCGTGCGGATAGGTGAAGGCGTTCTCGGTACCCGAGGAGTTCTCCTGGTTCGCCACCGCCGAATTCACTTGTCCGAAGCGCAATCCGGACCGCTCGTTGAAGGCACGGTAGGCCACCACGACATCGGCGACGCCCGTGGCCACCGCCATCGCGGCCTGCTGGACCGTGGCACACGCCGCACCTCCGCCGTAGTGGATCCGCGAGAAGTACGTCAGGTCTCCGATACCCACGGCCCGGGCGACCGAGATCTCGCTGTTGGTGTCCATCGTGAACGTGACGAGACCGTCGACGTCGGCGGGTGTGAGGCCGGCGTCGGCGATCGCCGCCGACACCGCCTCCGCGGCGAGCCGCAGCTCGCTGCGTCCGGAATCCTTGGAGAACTCGGTGGCACCGATCCCGGCGATCGCGGCCTGCCCGGACAGCGACCCCATCAGACGTCCTCCCCTCGGCTCGTGGAGGCAGCCGCATCGTCGACGCTCAGCGTGACCGTCGAGATCACGTGCTTGCCGAGCGAATTGCTCCCGGTCACGGCGACCGTGATCACTCCGGCATCGACCTCGGTGACCTCGCCGGTGAAGGTGACGGTGTCATAGGCATACCAGGGGACGCCGAGTTTCAGTGCGATGGAACGGATTCTGGCAGACGGACCGGCCCAGTCGGTGACGAACCGCTCCACCAGCCCGGTGTCGGTGAGGATGTTGACGAAGATGTCCTTGGACCCCTTCGCCTGCGCGAGGTCGCGATCGTGGTGCACGTCCTGGAAATCGCGCGTGGCCAGCGCGGTCGCCACCACGAACGTGGGTGTCGCCTCGATCGTCAACGGCGGCAGCGTCGTTCCGACGGCCGCGGGGTGTGCGGCAACGCTCGTCATGCGGATTCCCCTTCCGTGGTCGTGGCCGGTTCCCACGCGTGCAGGGTCCACGCAGCGGTCCCGGCCGCCTCGTCGGCCGGGAAGTCCAGATAGGTTGCGCGCACGCGCATGCCGATCGACACGTCGTCCGGCTCCACGCCCCGGAGTTCGCCGAGCATCCGAACCCCCTCGTCGAGTTCGACGAGCGCCACCACGAACGGCAACCGGCGGCCGGGCACCTGCGGCGCGCGGTGGACGACGTAGCTGTAGACGACGCCGGTACCGGCCGCGACCACATAATCCGTCGGCGGCACGGTTCCGTCGGCCTCGCGCGGTTTCCAGGTCGCCGGCACCGGCGGGTGCCGCAGTGCGCCGTCGCCGTCCCGTTGGATGCGCAGTTCGTGCGCGGCCACCCCCTCCCAGAAGAAGGCGGTGTCCCGGGACGCGCTGGGTCTGAGCAGCCGCGCCGGGTCCAGGTCGTCGGGTGTCGCGGCCGCCGGCACCTGCTCGGGCGTGGCCTTCTGTGCAGCGGGTCGGAACTTCAGGATGCGGAAACGCATCTCGGCGACGACCTCGCGCTCCCCGGTCTCACCTCCGACCGACCAGACGTTCCGGGTGGTGAAGAACCAGCCCTCGCCGAGGGCGGTGTTCTTCGGCCCCACCACCTCGACGAGTTCGGCCGACAGCGCGACCTCTTCGCCCGGCCGGGTGTAGCGGTGGTAGACGGTGTCGCAGTTGGTCGCCACCACCGAGGTGAAGCCGGCCTCGTCGAAGAGTTCGCTCGCGCGACCCAGCGGGTCGTCGGCCGTCCGCACCCCGTGCAGGCCCCGCATCGTCCACACCTGTGCCATCGCGGGCGGCGCGACGATGCCGGGATGCCCGGCGTCCCGGGCGGCGTGGGCATCGGTGTAGACGGGGTTGGTGTCCCCCATCGCCTCCACCCAGTTGTTGATCATGGGCTGGTTGATCGGGTCCCGGCCGGCGACCGGCGAGCTCGGTCCGGCGTCGATGATCTCCTGCGCGGCGGCTCGGATCGCCTCGTCTCCGACGACGCCGTCGCGGGCGAGTTCGGGCGCGCTCACCGCTTGGCCCGCGGGAGTCCGAGACCGGCGGTCGCGATCATGTCGCGCATGACCTCGTTGACCCCGCCGCCGAACGTGATGACCACGTGCCGCTTCTGCTGCACGTCGAGCCAGTTCACCAGCGCCGCGGTCTCGGGATCGGTGAAATCGCCGTAGCGGCCCACGATCTCGTCGACCATCCGGCAGACGGTCTGGATGCGCTCGGTCGAGAACACCTTGGTCGCAGCCGCATCGGCCATCGAGATGGCCTCACCGGTCGCGGCCACCTGCCAGTTGAGCAACTCGTTGATTCGTCCGTAGGCGTCGATGGTGGCGAGCGCGCGGCGGACGTCCGGATGCTTGGCGATGACCGTTCCGTCGGGGCCCGGTCGCTGCGCCCAGGCACGCACCCGCGCCGCGAGACCGTCGATGCGGCCGGCGGGACCGAGCATGACGCGCTCGTGGTTGAGCTGCGTCGTGATCAGTTTCCAACCGCCGCCCTCCTCACCGACGCGCATCGACACCGGTACCCGAACATCTTGGTAGTAGGTGGCATTCACGTGGTGGGCGCCGTCGGCGGTGATGATCGGCGTCCAGGTGAAACCGGGGTCGGAGGTGTCGACGATGAGGATCGAGATGCCCTTGTGCTTGGGTGCATCCCGGTCGGTCCGCACGGCGAGCCAGATGTAGTCGGCGTCGTGGCCACCGGTGGTGAAGATCTTCTGCCCGTTGACGATGTAGTGATCGCCGTCGCGGACGGCGGTCGTGGCCAGCGAGGCGAGGTCCGTCCCCGCCTCGGGCTCGGTGTAACCGATCGCGAAATGCACGTCGCCGGCGAGGATCGCGGGCAGGAACTTCTGCTTCTGCTGCTCGGTGCCGTGGACCTGAAGCGTCGGCCCGACGGTCTGCAGCGTCACCGACGGCAGTGGGACGTCGGCGCGCACGGCCTCGTTGGTGAAGATCTGCTGTTCGATCTCACCGAAGCCCTTGCCGCCGAACTCCTTCGGCCAACCGACTCCCAGCCAGCCGTCGTCACCCATCCGCTTGATGACCTTGCGATAGGTCGGTCCGTGGCGTTCGGTGAGCATCACCGCCGCCTCGTCGGGGGTGACCAGGTCGGCGAAGTACTCGCGCAGTTCGGCGCGCAGCGCGCGCTGTTCCGGGGTGAGATCAATGAACATCGGGCACCTCTGCGATACGGGTGTCGTCGGCGGGGACGTCGGTGATGTCGGCGAGTTCGTCGAGCCGCACGTGTGCACCGCCCACCAGCCGCGCCAGATCCTTGGTGAGCGAGAAGTAGCGATGGAGCGGATAGGTGATGTCGACGCCGATCCCGCCGTGCAGGTGGGTCATCGTCCGGGTGGTCGGCGGGATCTCCTCGGCCAGCCAGTAGGCGGCGATCGCGAGATCGGTCGACGCGTCGAGTCCCTCGGACAGTCGCCAGGCCGCGGCGGTGGTCGCCAGTTCCATCGACCGCCCGACGACGTAGATGTCGGCCAGTTGCTGGCCCACCGCCTGGAACAGGGCGATCGGCTTGCCGAACTGTTCGCGGGTGGAGACGTGATCCGCGGTCAGGCGGGTGGCGCCGGCGACCAGGCCGTCCGCATAGGCGCACAGCGCGAGGCGATACCGGTCGCGGAGGATCGCGAGATCGCGAACCACGATGTCGGCGTCGTCGACGGGTACGTCGTCGAAGGTCACCGTGTACTCGCCCCAGCCGCTCGAGGTCGGCGTACGCGTGACGGCGACCCCGTCGGCGCCCGGCGACACGGCCACGACGCCCGCGTCGGCGGCCACGAGGAACAGCGAGGCACCATCGGCGTGCAGCACGCCGACCTTCGTCCCGGTGAGCCGACCGTCGCGGACGGAGGTCCGCGGGGTGGCGGTCAGGGCGTCGCCGTGTTCGCCGATCGCGACCGAGACCCAGCTTCCGCCGGTGAGCGAGCCCCCGAACCGCGACCACGCCGATCCCTCGCCCGTCTGGGCGTCGGCCTTCGCGAAGACAAGGGCCGCGGTCAGCGAACCGAGAGCGGGCGTCACGGCCGCGGCGCGTCCCATCCGGCGGAACAACGGGAGCAGACCCGATTCGTCGACGTCGTCACCGTCGAGTGCGGCCGGCAGCGGCAGCGCGAGCAGTCCGGCGTCGACGAGCGCCTGCCAGCCGTCGGCCTCGAACCCGCCTCGCGTCGTACCCGTGCCGTCGGAATCGCGACCACCGAACGTCGACTCCCAGTCGGGCTGTCGTCGTGCGAACACGTCCTCGGCGACGTCGCGAACCGCGATCGCCGTGCCGTCCAGGGCAAAGTCCACCCTGTGCCTCCCTCACCATGAACCCGTCAAGAACTAGAACCTGTTCTAGTTGTATCAGAGTCCGCGCGCAAGAGTGTCGGAATCGGCGCTTATCTGCGGTTTCGGGACTTTCGGGGGCAGTCAGGCCCGGGGCAAACCGAGAATGCGTTCCGCTGCGGCCGTGCGCAGGATCTGAGTCGTCCCGCCCGCGATGGACAGGCAGCGGTTCTGCAGGACCGCGTCGGACGCCTCGGACGCCGCCAGACCGGCCACCCCCAGGAGCCGCAACGCCAGATCGGGCACCGACTGCCGGTGTTCGACGCCGATCAGTTTGCGCACACTCGACAGCGCGCCGGGGTCGAGCCCGGCCAGCTGCCTCGTCGCGGCACGAGCGTCGAGAACCCGGCCGACATGCGCGTCGGCGAGCTGGGTGCCGAGCGCACCGAGCTCCTCGGCGGTCAACGCCCGCTCCATCGACCGCACCTGCGACAGCAGCGACTCCATCTCCTTGCCGAGACCGGTCCCGCCCATCGCCACCCGCTCGTTCGCGAGCGTGGTCCGCGCCAGCCGCCAGCCGCCGTTGACCTCGCCGACGACACAGTCATCGGGTACGACGACGCCGTCGAGGAAGACCTCGTTGAAGTTGGCTCGCCCGGAGAGCTCACGCAGCGGACGGATGTCGATGCCGGGCGAACCCATGTCGACGAGGAAGTACGTGATGCCCCTGTTCTTCGGCGCCTCGGGATCGGTGCGCGCGAGACAGATCGCCCACTGCGCGTTGTGGGCCTGCGAAGTCCAGATCTTCTGGCCGTCCAGCCGCCAGCCGCCCTCCACCCGCACCGCTCGCGTCCGCAACGCGGCCAGGTCCGAGCCCGCCTCGGGCTCGGAGAACAGCTGGCACCACACCAGGTCGCCGGCGAGCGTCGGCGCGACGAACCGTTCGCGCTGCGCATCCGTGCCGTGCTCCAGGATCGTCGGGATCGCCCACGCGCCGATCACCAGATCGGGTCGCTCGATCCCGGCCGACTCGAGTTCCGTGTCGATCAGCAACTGCAGCGCCGCATCCGCCCCCAGGCCGTGCGGTGCCGGCCAGTGCGGGGTCAGGTAGCCGGTCTCGGCGAGGAGCCGGCGGCGATCACCCGGATCGGCATCGGCGATCGCCGCGACGGTCGCCCGGACCTCGTCGCGGCGGTCCTCGACCTGCGAGAGGTCGAGGCGGAAACGTCGCCGCGTACCCGCGAGTCCGAGTCCGGCGAGGGCCGCGGCGTGCGCCGAGGCGTTCGCCAACGCCGCCTGTGCGGCGAGCGCCGCCCGGAGATAGAGGTGTGCGTCGTGCTCGAAGGTGAAGCCGATGCCACCGAGGACCTGCACGCAGTCCTTGGTGTTGGCGACCGGGTCGCGGGCCACCACGACGTCGGCGGCCAGCCTGCTGATCTCGAGTTGCTCACGCGCGGTGTCGAGTTCGTCTGCGGACCCGCCCGTCTCCGCCCCTCCCGAGGCGGCCGCGAGTACGTCGTCGACCGCCCGGGCGACGTCCCACGCGACCGCGGTGACCCGTTCGCTGCGGCACAACATCTCTGCACAGATGTGTTTGATCGCCTGGAAGGAACCGATCGGCACACCGAACTGGGTGCGGACCTTCGCGTAGTCGACGGCGGTGTCGAGCGCCCAGCGGGTGACACCGCTCTGATACGCGGCGAGTGTCGCCGACAGCAGCCCGGCGACGAACGTCCCGTCCCGGAGTTCGATCAGGTCGTCGACCGCGATCTCGGACACGCGGACGCGGCTGACCGACGCGGTGCCGTCGAGCGGGGTCTGCGGCGCGACGTCGGCGACACCGGCACCCGGTGGGACGATCCACCAGGACCGCTCCCGATCCGCGGTGCCGAACTCGACCAGAACGGCGCACCCGTCGACGTAACCGCCGACGAGTCCGAGGTCGATCTCGCCGTCGGACATCTCGAGGGCCACCCCGGCGTAGCCGGCCGCGGGGGTCACCACCGGCACCGATCCGGTCAGCAGGTCCGGCAACAGCGCGGCGCCTCGGTCGGCGTCCCTCTCGTGCGAACCGCCGCGGAGAACCGCCAGCGCGATCGCCGCCGTCACCGTCGGACCGAGCGGGCCGGGGACGAGGTCGACCCCGCACTGTTCGAGCATGGCGGCCACGTCCAGGAAGCTCGCACCGAGGCCGTCGGATGCCTCCGGAACCGCGGCGGCGAACACGCCCAGATCGGCGATCTGGGAAAGTAGTTGCGTCCACTGGTCGCGGGGCTTGTCGATGTCGGAACGGACGATGTCGGTCACACTGGTGGAGCGCGCCCAGGACGCGATGCTGTCACGCACCGCGATCTGCTCGGAAGACGTGGCGATTGTCACTGGCAATCCCTGTATGTCGAGTTGTGACGAATAATTAGAACCTGTTCTAATATGCCATGGGTGTACTCGGATCGGGTAGCCACCCGCGATCCACCCGCCAGAGACGTTGTTGACACGTGAGGATGTTCGAGAGCACATGGCCCGTTCTGCACCCGGCAACGCCGCGGTCGACGCTCCCAACGGGGCTGCGGCGTCCGCCGCTTCGCCCGAAGCCGGCTCCACCGCGCAGCGCGAACGCCGCCGCCGCATCCTCGACGCCACCCTCGCGCTGGCGTCCAAGGGCGGGTACGACGCCGTGCAGATGCGCACTGTCGCCGACAAGGCCGATGTGGCCGTCGGCACGCTGTATCGCTACTTCCCGTCGAAGGTCCACCTGCTCGTCACCGCCCTGGCCCGGGAGTTCGAGCGCGTCGAGTCCAAGGTCGATCGTTCGCAGTTGCGGGGCGACACCGCGATCGACCGCCTCCGCCACGTCCTGGACATGATCACGTTCGCCATGCAGCGCGATCCTCTTCTGACCGAGGCCATGACGCGCGCGTTCATGTTCGCCGACGCGTCCGCGACCGCCGAGGTCGACCAGGTGGCCGGGATCATCGACCGGCTCCTCGCCGGCGCCATCGTCGACGACGGCGAACCCACCGAAGAAGACCTGGCGATCGCTCGCGTCCTCTCCGATGTGTGGATGTCGAACCTGGTGCAGTGGCTCACCCGTCGCGCATCGGCGACCGATGTCACCAACCGACTCGAGCTGACCGTCCGGCTCCTGCTCAAAGACCGCGCCAAGTAGCAACCCGGGGTTCCCCACAGTCCGACGACGTCACAACTGGGTGACGACGGATCGTCTCGGTTGGGACCACTCGATCAACTCGGCTACCTTTGTTACGTCTGAGAATTTTGTTAACAGAAGGGGCTAGAGGTGCGATCCTCCTGGTTGCGACGACTGTGCGTCGCCGGCTGTGCCGTGGCGGTCGCGACCGCCGGATGGGCTCCGGCCGCGCTGGCCGAACCCACCCCCGACCCCGATCGCGCCCGTATCGACACCGTGGTCCACGACTCGGCCCAGCAGTCGACTCTCATCGTGTACTCGGCGGCGATGCGCAAGCTCATCCCCGTCAACGTCCTGCGCCCCAAGGACACCACCAAGTCGCGCCCCACGCTCTACCTGCTCAACGGCGCCGGCGGTGGCGAGGACTCGGCGACCTGGGCGGCCAAGACCCAGTACGCGAAGTTCTTCTCCGACAAGGACGTCAACGTCGTGACGCCGATCGGCGGCGCGTTCTCCTATTACACCGACTGGCAGCAGGACGATCCGGTGCTCGGCCGCAACAAGTGGACGACGTTCCTCACCAAGGAGCTCCCGCCGTTGGTGGACAAGGAATTCGACACCACCAAGGTCAACGCGATCGCCGGGATCTCGATGGCCGGCACGTCGGTGCTCAACCTCGCGATCGCCGCACCCAAGCTCTATCGGTCGGCCGCCGCCTACAGCGGATGCGCCCGCACCAGTGATCCGGTGGGACAGGCCTACATCCGGATGGTCGTCGCCGACCGCGGGCAGGGCAATCTGACCAACATGTGGGGACCGGTCAACTCGGCCGGCTGGCGGGACAACGACCCGTACATCCACGCGGACAAGCTGCGCGGCACCAAGGTCTACATGACCAGCGGGACCGGGATGCCCGGCCAGTTCGACCGGCTCGAGGCACCGCTGGTCGCAGGCGATCCGCTGACGCTGGCCAACCAGATGGTCATCGGCGGCATCATCGAGGCCGCGGTCAACGAGTGCACCAAGCAGATGGTCTCGCGCATGCGGGCGCTCAAGGTGCCGCACGAGGTCACCTTCCGGCCGAGCGGCACCCATTCCTGGGGTTACTGGGAACGCGACCTCGAGACCACCTGGCCGAAGATCGCGGCAGACCTGAGGTGAGCGACGCATCGGACCGCTTGTGGGCCGATGACCTGTCCGTGGGCCAGATCTTCGAATTCGGCGCGCATTTCGTCAGCGAGGACGAACTCGTCGACTTCGCTCGCGCGTGGGATCCGCAGGATTTCCACACCGACCCCGATGTCGCCGGACGGGGCCCCTACGGGGGACTGATCGCCAGTGGGCTGCACACGATGTCGATCTACCAGAAGCTCAATGTCACCGGCGTGCTGAACAATTGGCGGGTGATCGCCGGCAAGCGACTCGGCGACGTGGAATTCCTGCGTCCGGTGCGTCCCGGCGACACCCTCACCGGCTCGACCGTCATCGACGCGATCGAGTTCGACGACCGCGACCGCGCTCTGGTCACCTCGTCGGCGGAGCTGCGCAACGCCGAGGGCAAACCGGTGATGCGCACGGTCGTCGAGGCCTATGTACACGCCCGGCCGGGTCGCGCGCACACCTGAGGTGCCCCGCCGGGCGGATCTCGCGGCGCGCCTACGATGGTCGTCGATGACCGACGACCGTGTTCCCGAGATCGCAGACCTACCGCGGGACCGTGAACCGGGCGGTCGTCGCCCCGACGAGCCCGACCGGGCCAGCATGTTCGCGTCGTTGCGCATCCCCAACTATCGCCTCTTCTACGCGGGGATGGCCGTCTCGATGACGGGTTCGTGGATGCAGGCCACAGCGCAGGCGTGGCTCGTCCTGACGCTGAGCGGATCGGCGTCCGTCCTGGGTCTCATCGTCGCCCTCCAGGCGCTACCCGTCCTGCTCATCGGTCCGTACGCCGGGGTCATCGCCGACCGGGTCGACCGGCGCCGGTTGCTCATCGTGCTGCAGTCGATGATGGGATTGCTGGCCGCGGTGCTGGCTGCCATCACCCTCACCGGGGCGGTGCAGGTCTGGCACGTGGGCGTACTGGCGGTGATGCTCGGGCTCGGGCACGCCTTCGAACAGCCGGCGCGACAGGCGTTCATTCACCAGATCGTCGGCAAGGACCTGATCCGCAACGCGGTCACACTCAACTCGGTGATGGTGAACGCCGCCCGCGCGGTGGGTCCGGCGGTCGCCGGTGTGGTCCTCGGCCTCGTCGGATCCGGTGCGTGCTTCGCGGTCAACGCCGTCAGCTTCGTCGCCGTGGTCGCCTCACTCCTCGCGCTCGACTCGTCGAAGATCACCACGGAGACACCGATTCCGCGTGCCAAAGGCCAGTTGCGCGAAGGTCTCCGCTATGTCCGGGGCAGCCCCGCGCTGTGGATCCCGCTGGCCACGATGGCGCTCGTCGGCACCCTGACCTACAACTTCCCGGTCACCCTGCCGGCCGCCGCGGACTTCGTGTTCGACGGCGGGCCGGAAGCCCTCGGCTTCATGACGTCGGCGATGGGGGTGGGCGCAGTCGTCGGCGGACTCGTGGTCGCGGCCCGCGGGAGCACCGGCCTGCGCCCACTCACGATGGCCGCCTTCGGCTTCGGGGTCACCGTCGCGGCGACCGCCCTCGCGCCGAATCTGCCGACCGCGATCTGCGCACTCTTCGGGGTCGGCTGGCTCAGCGTCACGTTCATGTCGACGGGCAACGCCACCTTGCAGCTCAATTCCGAACCGCGGATGCGGGGTCGGGTGATGGCACTGTGGTCGGTGGCCTTCATGGGTTCCACGCCGATCGGGGGGCCGATCGTCGGCGCGATCATCGAGACGTTCGACGCCCGTGTCGGTCTCGCCGTCGGAGCCGTCGCCTGCCTGCTCGCCGGAACACTCGCCCTCCTCGCCACCCGCCGCAGCGGGGCCGTCCTCACCTAGACCAGTGGCCGTCCGGTCCGGACCCGAAGCCGGACGTCGGCCAGCAGGAGCCGAAAACCCAACTGTGACAGCCACAACGGCGTGCGACGTTCCTTGGCGACGAGCCGGCCGACGTAAGCGTCGAACCACACCTGGTCCTCGTCGGTCCACTCGACCCGGAGGGCGTCGCGGAACGGCTGCGGCAGATACCCGATGGTCCGGCGGAGCTTGACCGGACCGTACTTCTCCTGGATGCGGGCGGGCGCGTAGCCGAAGTTGGCGATGTCGAGCAGGAAGTCGCGGATCTCGTCACTGATCTCGATCCGCGAGACCTGCTCGTCCCAGTAGGTCGTGAACTCATCGCGCGAGGCCGGCCAGGCCTCCGCGGGCATCTGCAGGGTCGTACCGCAGACCTTGCCCTGCTGGTAGAACTTCTCGCGCTCCTCGCCCTGCAGCGGTCCGTGGACACGCTCGTAGATGTCCTCCCACCCGTAGTAGAGGCAGGCCGCGACCCAGAGCTGCAGGTCGGTGTTCATCGCGTTGTACTCCACCGGACTGTCCGCATCCGAACGCACCTGCGCGTGCTGCCGGTTGACGGCATGCCGGTAACGGCGCCGGTCGTCGGCGTTGCCCAGCATCGCGACCGCCAGATACGAGGCGGTGGTCCGTGCGCGCTTGACCGGATGCCGATCGAGCCGCCCGTTCTCGACCTTGCTGTGGGCGACCCCGTACCCGACCGCCGGGTTCGACAGCTGCATGATCACGTTCGTCGTGCTCATCGTCTGCCCCATCGTCAGCAGCGAACGCGCGAAGAAGCTGCTGTCGATATTGTCCATCTCCGCCCGCGACATGCGCTGATCACCCTGCGTCATGGCCCCACCCATTCTGATAACACGTGTTGTCTGATTGTCTTGCTGTCAGCTTAGCGCCTGTTTGCGCACCGGTCGACAGCACTGGGTGACAGCACTGGCCGAGCGACCCCGAACGCGGCGAACCCCGGCTCACTCCGAGGTGAGCCGGGGTTCGGCGTCGATCTGCAGGGAGATCGGTGGGGGCGGATCAGATCGGCCCGGGGCAGATCAGTAGGAGTAGAAGCCGCGGCCCGTCTTTCGTCCGAGCCGCCCGGCGTCGACCATGCGGCGCAACAACGCCGGCGGCGCGTAGTGGGGTTCGGCGAACTCCTCGTACAGCGACTCCGCGGCCGACAGCGTGATGTCCAGGCCGATGGTGTCGACCAGGGTGAGCGGACCCATCGGGTATCCGCAGCCACCCTTCATCGCGAGGTCGATGTCCTCGGCCGAGGCGTACCCCGAATCGAACATCCGGATGGCCTGGCACAGGTACGGGATGAGCAGGGCGTTGACGATGAACCCGGACCGGTCGCCCGCACGGACCGCGGTCTTGCCGAGCGTGTCGGTGACGTACGCACTCACGGCGTCGGCCGTCTCGGGTGCGGTGGTGAGCGTGGAGATGATCTCGACCAGTGGCATCACCGGCACCGGGTTGAAGAAGTGCACGCCGACGACCCGCTCGGGAGTCTTCGTCGCCGTCGCCACCTTGATGATCGGGATCGACGATGTGTTGGTGGCGAGAATGGTGTTCGCGCCGGTCGCAGCGTCGAGGTTCGCGAAGATCTCGCGCTTGAGCTCCTCGATCTCGGGGGCCGCCTCGATCACGAGTTCGCGATCGGCGAGGTCGGCGTAGTCGGTCGTCACCCGCAGCCGAGCCAGTGCGGCGTCGGCGTCGTCCTGGGCGAGTTTGTTCCTGCTGACCGCCTTGGCCAGCGACTTCTCCACCCGCGCACGCGCGGCGTCGGCGAACTCCTGCTTGACCTCCACGATCACGACATCGCTGCCCGCCTTGGCGCACACCTCCGCGATGCCCGCACCCATGGTGCCTCCGCCGATGACGCCGATCTGCTGCACAGTGAACCTCCGAAGTCGAGTGATACGACAAACGGTAGTCGGTCGTCGGATCGGCCATCCGAACGACTCCCGCCAACCCGGGAACATTACGGCCCGGGGTCGCCTCCAAGTACATGAACCGCCCAGAAGCACTGCACACCAGCGCTCCACCACTTGGAAGGACACACCCCATGAGCACCGAGATCCCCGCCGACGCCGTTCTCGTCGACACCGACGGCGACGGAGCCGTCGACGCCGCCCTCACCGACGTCGACGGTGACGGCACCACCGACGCCATCCTCGACACCGACGGCGACGGCCAGGCCGACTCCATCGCCTACGACACCAACGCCGACGGCGAGATCGACGTCATCGAAGCCGACACCGACGCCGACGGATACACCGACATCGCCGTCGCCGACACCGATGCCGACGGCACCTTCGACACCGCCGTCGACGACGAGGGCAACGTCGAGGTCGGCGACTTCGGCAGCATCGACGGCGGCGACGCCGTCTGATCGCGACTCCCCTCGTGCAGCGGCCGGCTCGGCGACCCCGGGCCGGCCACTGCCGTGGGGTGGATTCGACGATTTCGCCGTGCCCTCGAATCCCGCCCGCTAGCGTGACTCAGATCACGATCGGGGGATGCGATGATGCCGGCTCGAATCGACGTGCGACGTGCGGACCATGCGGGACGCCGGTGGCGGCGACGAGTCCGCGCGGTCACCTGCCTCGCCGCCGGCGCCGCGCTCGTCTCCACTCTGCTCGTGGCCGCGCCCGCGGACGCGGCCACTCACCTCTTTCCCGACATCTCCGAGGTCTCGGTTCCCCAGGCCGCATGCGGACCCGGCTCACTCCCCGAGCCGGGTCTGCAGGGTGACGTCAGCGCGGAGGATCGCCTCTCCGGCCGCAGCATGCGCGGCTACCGCTGCAACGTCACGCGGCTCGGCGGTGTCCGCGGCGCCGGCGGCGGCATCGTCTCGGCGAACTTCGAGCACTGCAGCTACACCGGCAGCCTGTTTCCCGGGAACAACTGGGTGAACCCGCCGGGCGTTCAGGTCATCGACGCATCGGACCCGAGCTCGCCGCGTGTCGTCGGGTCGCTGACGGATCCGGCCATGCGCGGTGGCACCTGGGAGACCCTGAAGGTCAACAAGGAGCGCAAGCTCCTCTCCGCGACATCGGTACCGCTGCTGTGGGGCGGCGGGTTCTTCGCCGTCTACGACATCTCCGACTGCACCCGGCCCAGACTCCTCAACAAGGGCCCGGGCACGTCGACGCCGCTACCGTTCACCTCCCACGAGGGCGGTTTCTCGCCCGACGGCCGCACCTACTGGGCCTCCGGGGTGTTCCCCGGACACCTCAGCGCCATCGACATCTCCGATCCCCGGTCGCCCCGCGTGATCTGGCAGGGTCTCCACTCGTTCCTCGGACACGGCTTCGGCATCTCCCCGGACGGAAATCGGATGTTCCTGTCGAACATGGCGGGGGTGACCGTGCTCGACATCAGCGACGTCCAGCGCAGACGCCCGCATCCCCAGGTCCCCCACCTCGCCGCGTACCTGTGGCCCGACGGCCAGCTCAACCAGCACTCGATCCCGATCACCTACCGCGGTCGGCCCCACATCGTCACCGCGGACGAGGCCGGTTCCGGCGGGGTCAAGATCTTCGACGTGACGAAGGTGAACGCACCCCGGTACACCGCGCAGATCAAGCTCGAGATCAACCTCCCCGAGCACCTCGACACCAATCTGCGGTCGTCGACCGGCGGTTCGCTGTTCAGCAGCAACCCGCACTACTGCGCGGTCGACCGGCCGAACGATCCCACCGCACTGGCCTGCGGATGGGAGTCGTCGGGCATCCGGGTCTTCGACATCCGCGACCTCGACCGTATCCGCGAGATCGGTTACTACAACCCGCCGGCCCGCACGGGCACCACCCTGCTGCAGACACCCAACTCACCACATGTCGTCGGCTCGCTGCTCGGTGTGCCCGCCGTCGAATTCCTCAGTCTCGGAATGTCGATCGCGAACGGCAAGGTCAGGCTGAACGAGATGGTCGGTCCCCGTAGCGGAATGGTCGTCGGCGGTGACATGTCGACCGACTGGTGCATGTCCCCGCCCGAGTTCCGGGGAAACGAGTTGCGCGTCACCTGTTCCGACGGCGGTTTCCAGGTGTTGCGGCTGAGTCCCGCCGTGTACACCCCACCCCCGGACCAGAACAGCACGATCGGATGAGCTTCTCTCGCCCCGGCGTTCTGCTGGTGCGCGCCGTCGTGGTCGCCGCGACCGCGGCACTGCTGGTCACGATGGGCGTCGTCGTGGGGGCCGTGTGGGCGGGCCGCGACCACGACTCGTCCGCGATGAGTGTGTCCGACATCGGATTCGCACAGGACATGTCGGCGCACCACGACCAGGCCATCCTCCTGTCGAGGACGATCGGCGCGGTACCCGGGGTCGCGCCGCAGATCCGCGGTGTCGCCGACCGGATCGTCCACACGCAGACCGCCGAGAGCGCGACGATGCGAGGTTGGCTGCAGTGGTTCGACCACCCGATCACCGCGGCGGAGCCGATGTCCTGGATGGCCGGTGGGGACGCCCGTCACGGGGACGCCCACCACGGCGACGGACTCGGCTCCCACCCGCCGATGCCGGGGATGGCGAGCATCGACGAGGTCGGCCGCCTGAGCACCCTGCCACCCACCGAGGCCGAGATCTTGTTCCTGCAGTTGATGATCCGGCACCACCGTGGCGGGATGTCGATGGCCCAGGCGGCCTACAACGACGCGCGAACCGGTTCCGCGACCAAGGATTTGGCACTCATGATGATCGGCGATCAGGGCGACGAGATCGGCCTGATGACCATGCTGCTCAAGGAGCGGGGCGCCGATCCGTTGCCGACGTGATCACACGGTCGGCAACGGATCGGCGTCGAGCCTCAATCGGTCTTCGGATGCAGGGTGAACATCTCCCACACCTCTTTCTGGTCCGCTGCCCAGGGGTCGTAGACGAACGGCGCGTGCCGCAGGGCCATCCCCGCCTTGCGCGGCGTCCGGTTGGCCTTGAACCCGTTGCAGGACTTACACGCCGCGACCTGATTGCCGAACGTGCTCGGGCCGCCCTGGGACACCGGGACGATGTGGTCGACGGTGTCGGCCGGGCCGTCGCAGTAGGCGCAGATCCATTGATCGCGCCGCAGGATGGTCGCGTTGGACGCGTAGGAGTCCATCGTCTTACCCGCAAACGGGCGGTAGGCGTCTCGTCTGATCGCCACCACCTTGTGGATGGGCAGGGACAGCGTCGGGGAATGGACGACGCGAACCAGCGGGGTGCCCTCGACGTTCCGCGCGACCTCGGTGGTCAACAGGACCGCGGCGCGGCGCCAGGTGACGCGCGCCAGTATCTGTAGTCCGGCGTTGGTGACGAAGATGGTCATGACAGCTCCTCGATGCGTGGGCGAGTGAGTGCGCCGACCACCGAGGTTCATGACCTCAGGAACTGGTGACGCGTGATGTGATCGGTCCCGGCCTGCCGTCGGATTTCAGTCCGCACGGACGGTCGGATGGGGCGGTCCGCCACTCGCCGGCGAAAGCCTTGTCACCCATCGACATCTGCGTCACCTCCTCTCGTTGGTCTGGCATGCTCTGTCGCCACGATAACCGCGCTCCGGGTGCACTGCCACCGTTTATGTCCGGCGTGTTCGGATGTTCACCCAGTTCACACGGGCTGTTTGCAGGCATTTTTCACCGTACGGCACGTTGAGCGAAGAGTCTCCGGAGCTATCGTCTTCGAGTGCCCCTCGACGAGACGCCCGACGCCCACGTACCGCAGCCGCCCCTGCGGTCGGGTGACCTGTCGGTGTCGATCCTGCTGTGGCTGATCCAGGGAATCCTGGCCCTGATCACGTTCCTGACCGCGACCCTGACCGCCTTCGTCACCGACGCCTGCGCCTACGAAGCGTGCGGAAATCCGGTCTGGACCGAGGTGGCCGTCGGCACGGCCATCGTGTCGGCGGTGGGTTTGCTCGTGGTGTCGGTGACGCTCGTCGTTCGCCGAATCCGACGGCGAATCCCCGCCTGGCCTGCCGCCGCGTGGTGCTGCGCCATCCAGCTGGTCATGATCTTCGTGGTGCTCGAGATCGGACGCCAGGCCGGGACCCTCGACTGAGCAGGGAGCAGGCGCGCGGATCAGAAGATCTCGGGCAGATCCGCCGAGACCGTGTTGGGGTAGGTCGCCGGCCGCTTCTCCAGGAAGGACATGACGCCTTCATAGACGTCGCCGGACTGCCCCCGGTAGAAGATCGCCTTCGAGTCGGCACGATGAGCGTCGAGCGGGCTGGGTGCGCCGGCCATCCGCCAGAGCAGTTGCCGGGTCAGTGCCGCCGAGACGGGCGCACTGTTCGCGGTCATCTCGCGCGCGACGGCGATGGCGGTCTCGAGCACCTGGTCCTTGGGGACGATCTGCTGGATCAGCCCGCGGTCGAGAGCCTCGTCGGCCTGCACCATCTTGGCACCGATCGTCCACCGCAACGCCGTCGGCAACCCGACCAGCCGGGGCAGGAACCAACTCGACGCGGCCTCGGGAACGAGACCGCGTGCGGCGAAGACGAACCCGAACTTCGCGTCCTCCGAGGCGATCCGGACGTCGGCGGGCAGGGTCATCGTCACCCCGACCCCGGCCGACGGGCCGTTGACGGCCACGACGATCGGTTTGAGCGAGGCGAACATCCGCAGGGTGAGTTTGCCGCCCTCGTCCGCGGGAATCTCGGGCTCCCGGCCCGCATCGGACTCCACCACCGACGAGGCATCGAACGTCGCACCACCCGCCTCGAGATCGGCGCCGGCACAGAACGCGCGGCCGTTACCCGTCAGCACCACCGCACGCACGGTGTCGTCGGCATCGGTCTCGTCGAATGCGGCGCAGAGCTCCTCCCTCATCTGCACGGTGAACGCGTTGAGCCGGTCGGGCCGGTTGAGCCGGAAGATCGCGATCTCCCCGTCGCGCTCGACGGTGATGGTGGGCTGGTCTTGTCGGGATTTGCGCCCGACGTCTGATGTATCGCTCGTCACAGAGGTGATGCTATCGGGCGCTGGGACACTCCGCGTCGGCTGTGTCAAAGGTATCCGTTTCAGACACAACACAACGGCGGCGCCACCCTCTTCGGGTGACGCCGCCGTTGTGTCAGATCTGCTCAGACGGGCACGATGTCAGCTCGCGTCGGCCTCGCCGGCCTTGGTGAGCTCGACCGGTGCGTCGGGAACCATGCGCGGCTTCTCCGAACCGGTGAAGACGAATCGGGCGTCGTCGCCTTCGCCTTCGCCGTCCCAGTTCTCCACGTCGACGAGGACGATCTGTCCGGGAGCGATGTCGCCGAACAGGATCTTCTCCGACAGCTGGTCCTCGATCTCGCGCTGGATGGTGCGACGCAGCGGGCGCGCACCCAGCACCGGATCGAACCCGCGCTTGGCCAGCAGCGACTTCGCGCGGTCGGTGACCTCGAGGGCCATGTCCTTGTTCTTCAGCGCACCTTCCACGCGCGTCAGCATGAGATCGACCATCTGGATGATCTCCTCACGCGTGAGCTGGTGGAACACGACGATGTCGTCGATACGGTTGAGGAACTCGGGGCGGAAGTGCTTCTTGAGCTCGTCGTTGACCTTCTGCTTCATCCGGTCGTAGTTCGACTTGGTGCCGTCGCTCGACGAGAAGCCCATGCCCACGGCCTTGGAGATGTCCGAGGTACCGAGGTTGGACGTGAAGATCAGCACGGTGTTCTTGAAGTCGACCGTGCGACCCTGACCGTCGGTCAGTCGACCGTCCTCGAGGACCTGCAACAGCGTGTTGTAGATCTCCGAGTGGGCCTTCTCGATCTCGTCGAAGAGCACCACCGAGAACGGCTTGCGGCGCACCTTCTCGGTGAGCTGACCGCCCTCTTCGTAGCCGACGTACCCGGGAGGGGCACCGAACAGCCGCGAAGCGGTGAAGCGGTCGTGGAACTCGCCCATGTCGATCTGGATGAGCGCGTCGTCCTCGCCGAACAGGAAGTTCGCCAGCGCCTTGGAGAGCTCGGTCTTACCGACACCGGACGGGCCGGCGAAGATGAACGAGCCCGACGGACGCTTCGGGTCCTTCAGACCGGCGCGCGTGCGACGGATGGCCTTGGACACCGCCTTGACGGCGTCCTCCTGGCCGATGATCCTCTTGTGCAGCTCGTCCTCCATGCGGAGCAGACGGGTGGTCTCCTCCTCGGTGAGCTTGAACACCGGGATGCCGGTCCAGTTTCCGAGGACCTCGGCGATCTGCTCGTCGTCGACCTCGGCCACCACGTCCATGTCACCGCTGCGCCACTGCTTCTCGCGCTCGGCACGTTCGGCGACCAGCTGCTTCTCCTTGTCGCGGAGGCTGGCGGCCTTCTCGAAGTCCTGCGCGTCGATCGCGCTTTCCTTCTCCTTGCGCGCGTCGGCGATGCGATCGTCGAACTCGCGCAGGTCTGGCGGCGCGGTCATCCGGCGGATGCGCATGCGCGCACCGGCCTCGTCGATGAGGTCGATCGCCTTGTCCGGCAGGAACCGGTCGTTGATGTAGCGGTCGGCCAGCGTCGCGGCGGCGACCAGCGCACCGTCGGTGATGGAGACGCGGTGGTGCGACTCGTACCGGTCGCGCAGACCCTTGAGGATCTCGATCGTGTGCTCGACCGACGGCTCGCCCACCTGGACGGGCTGGAACCGGCGCTCGAGGGCGGCGTCCTTCTCGATGTACTTGCGGTACTCGTCGAGGGTCGTCGCACCGATGGTCTGCAGCTCGCCACGCGCCAGCTTCGGCTTGAGGATGCTCGCGGCGTCGATCGCGCCCTCGGCGGCACCCGCGCCGACGAGCGTGTGCAGCTCGTCGATGAACAGGATGATGTCGCCGCGGGTGTTGATCTCCTTGAGCACCTTCTTGAGGCGTTCCTCGAAGTCACCGCGGTAGCGGCTGCCCGCGACCAGCGAACCGAGGTCGAGGGTGTAGAGCTGCTTGTCCTTGAGGGTCTCGGGGACCTTGCCGTTGACGATCGCCTGCGCCAGGCCCTCGACGACGGCGGTCTTGCCGACGCCCGGCTCACCGATCAGCACCGGGTTGTTCTTGGTGCGGCGGCTGAGCACCTGCATGACACGCTCGATTTCCTTCTCCCGGCCGATGACCGGGTCGAGCTTGCCCTCCGAGGCGGCGGCGGTCAGGTTACGACCGAACTGGTCGAGGACCAGCGAGGTGGACGGCGTGCCGGACTCGCTGCTGCGTCCGCCGGTGCCGGCCTCCTGTGGCTCCTTGCCCTGGTATCCGCTGAGGAGCTGGATGACCTGCTGCCGGACCCGGTTGAGGTCGGCGCCGAGCTTCACCAGCACCTGGGCGGCGACGCCCTCGCCCTCGCGGATCAGGCCGAGCAGGATGTGCTCGGTACCGATGTAGTTGTGGCCGAGCTGCAGGGCCTCGCGCAGCGAGAGCTCCAGCACCTTCTTGGCACGCGGGGTGAACGGGATGTGCCCCGACGGCGCCTGCTGACCCTGGCCGATGATCTCCTCGACCTGGCTGCGGACCCCTTCCAGGGAGATCCCGAGCGACTCCAGCGCCTTGGCGGCCACGCCCTCGCCCTCGTGGATGAGGCCGAGGAGGATGTGCTCGGTACCGATGTAGTTGTGGTTGAGCATGCGCGCTTCTTCTTGGGCCAGAACCACAACCCGACGCGCGCGGTCGGTGAACCGTTCGAACATTGTTCTCCCTCACATTGCTAGCGCCCCGGCCGCCGCGGGGACCGCTTCGGAGGTCCCGGAGGACAACCGGTACGGATAGACGACGACCAGCCTGCTTCCACTCTAGAGGTCGTCTCGGGTGCACCTGCAGTTAACGCCTGCGCAGAGTGCGTGGATCCACCGATGCGGCGGGGATGTGCACAGTACAACTGCGCTGGCCGGGGCGGTGTTCCCCCGCCGCTACGCCGAGAGCGAACGGCGCCGCCGAGTGCCCCCGATGCCGCCCACCTCGAGCTCACACCTGCAGCGCGGACAGGATGTTGCCCGACGGATCGGCGAACCACGCGATGTCGGGCCCGTCGTCCCCGCCGCGGACTATCCCCCGCTCATCGTGGGCGAAACCCTCGTACCGGAGCATCTCGACGCCCTTGCCGACCAGTTGGTCCACCGTGGCCTCGAGATCGGACACGGCGATGTTGAGGACGGTGAAATCCGCGGGGACGTGATCGTCCTTCGGATACGCCAGGACGGTCACCTGCCGCCGGATCCGGATTCCCAGGATGCCCATCGGGTACCGCAGCACCCGCATACCGAGGACGTCGCGGTAGAACCGCTCGGTGGAGCCGAGGTCGCGGACCGCGAAGCCGCTGCACGTCGACGCCGGTGGACCCATCCCGATCTCTTCCTCGTCGGACAGCCGGATGATCTGGACCCAGTTGCCGTCGGGGTCGGCGACGGTCCCCAGGAAGCTGCCGCCCCGGTTCTCGAGGGGACTGATCCATTCGGCACCCAGGTCGTCCAGACGCGCCGCCGTCGCCTGAGGGTCGTCGACGTCGACATTGAGGATCCGGCGAGGGCCGTCGGTGGTGGGCCCCGACACGTCGGCGCGTTTGTCGAACAGGAGGAAGAAGCCGTCGAGTTCCACATGGTCGTATCCGGGTCCCCCGGCCCCGGTCGATTCGATCTGCGCCTGGAAGGCGGTCGAATACCACCGGGCAAGGCGTCCCGGGTCGTCGCTGGAGAGGAGTACCGAACTGCTGGTTGCGGTGGCCATGGTGATGCAGACCGGTCGCCGGACCCGAACTCATCGGTGTGCCCGCCGCGCGTTTCGCGCACACCGCGCGCTTCACCGGTGATCGGATTAGCGTCGTAGCCCATGACCCACGACGCCGCCCGGCCCCGGTCACACCGGGTCAATCTGACGGTCTTCATCGCCTCGGGCGTCATCGTGGTGGCCTTCGCCGTCTGGGCGCTGGCGGCACCTGCGGCGGCCGAGTCGACGATCAACGACGTGCGCGACTTCATCACCCGGTGGTTCGGCTGGTGGTATTTCGTCCTCGCCACCGCCATCGTCGGACTCGTGGTGTTCCTCGGCCTCAGCAAGTACGGGCGCTACCGGCTGGGGCCGGAGGAGTCACGCCCGGAGTACAGCCTGTTCACCTGGACCTCGATGCTGTTCGCCGCGGGGATCGGCATCGATCTGATGTTCTTCTCCGTCGCCGAACCCGTGACCCACTACCTCAACCCCCCGACCGGGCTCGCCGAGACCAACTCGGCGGCGCGGGAGGCGGTCACGTGGACGGTGTTCCACTACGGGGTCACCGGTTGGGCGATGTATGCGCTCATGGGTGGCGCGCTCGCCTACTTCGCCTTCCGGCACAACCTCCCGCTGACGATCCGGGCGGCCCTGTACCCGGTCTTCGGCAGACGTGTCGAAGGCCGCTGGGGCGACGCGATCGACGTCGCGGCCGTGCTCGGCACCATCTTCGGTATCGCGACGTCCTTGGGTATCGGGGTCGTCCAGCTCAACTTCGGGCTCAACGAGATCTTCGGGATCGAGCAGGGCAAGGCGGCCCAGATCGGTCTCATCGTGCTGGCGGTGGTGATCGCGACGGCGTCGGCGACCTCCGGCGTGGACAAGGGCATCCGCCGCCTCTCCGAGATCAACGTGATCCTGGCGATCTGCATGCTCGTCTACATCACGGTGGCCAAGGATGCGGACTTCTTGCTCAACGGGCTCGTCCAGAACGCAGGCGACTACGTGTCCACCTTCGCCGACCGGACCCTCGACACCTTCGCCTGGGATCAGGTGAATCCGCCGCCCGGCAACGACGCCCGCGCCTTCGTCGACGGCTGGACCCTCTTCTTCTGGGCCTGGTGGGTGGCCTGGGCGCCGTTCGTCGGACTCTTCCTGGCCCGCATCTCACGCGGACGCACGTTGCGCCAGTTCATCTTCGGGGTCCTGGTGGTCCCGTTCAGCTTCATCCTGGTGTGGATCTCGATCTTCGGCAACAGCGCCTTGCAGGTGGCGCGCGGCGATGCAGACTTCGCCGAGACGACCGCCTCCACACCCGAAGCCGGGTTCTATTCGCTGCTCGAGCAATACCCCGGTTCGACGTTGCTCATCGGCATCGCGACGATCACCGGCCTGCTCTTCTACGTGACCAGCGCCGACTCCGGCTCGCTCGTGATGGGCAATTTCACCAGTCGCCTCGACGACCCGATGGCCGACTGCGCGCGCCCGTTGCGCGTCTTCTGGTCGGTGGCGATCGGTCTGCTGACCCTGTCGATGCTGTTCGCCGGCGGCGGTGACGGGTCCATCCTGACCCTGCAGGCCGCGACCGTGATCATGGGCCTGCCGTTCTCCTTCGTCCTCGGGCTGATCGGCATCTCCCTGCTGCGTGCCGTCCGCAGCGAATCGGTCAAACTCGACAGCTTCCGGACGACCCTGCCGAAGGTGATCGCCGTCGGGCGCGGCCCCACCGAACACGGCAGCTGGCGGCAACGACTCATCGGGACCCTTCGCTTCCCCGGCCCGGCCGCCACCCGAAAGTTCATCGGCGCCAACGTCGTACCGGCGATGACCGAGGTCGCCGAACAGTTCGGTCGCGAGGGGGTCACCGCGACCGTCGACGAGTCGGCCGAGAACGAGGGTCTGCCGTCTCCGCACCTGGTCGTCGAACTCGCCGAGGTCCCCCGCTTCGAGTACTGCGTGTGGCCGGTCTCGGCCCCGACCCCCACCTACGCGGTCCGGACGCAGCGTTCCGACGATCGCTACTTCCGTTGCGAGGTGTACCTCACCGAGGGGTCGCAGGGTTACTCGCTGACCGGGTACACCCGCGACCAGATCATCGGCGACATACTCGACCAGTACGAACGCCATCTCGGATACCTGCACCTGCGGGATGCCGCCGGTGATCACCACGACCCCGAGCCCGATCCGGGCGCCGGCGAGGGTACCGTGCCCGACAGCGACACGGACATCCCCGACAGCAGTTCCGAAGGAGCACCGGCTCGATGAGCGAGACCCTCTACATCGACGGCCGGTGGCAATCGGCTGTCTCCGGCGAGACCCGTGAGATCCGCTGTCCCGCAGACAACTCGGTCGTCGGCACGGTGTCCGAGGCCGGCGCGGCCGACACCGAGGCGGCGATCGCGGCGGCACGACGCGCGTTCGACGCCGGCGAGTGGAGCGCCACACCCGCCGCCGAGCGTGGGGACCTCCTCCTCCGCGTCGCGAATCAGATCGACGAGCGCAGAGACGAATTCGTCCGGGCCGAGACCCTCGACACGGGTAAGCGGCCGTACGAGTCCGACCTCGACATGGCCGACATCGCCCACTGCTTCCGGTATTTCGGCAAACTCGCGGCGACCGATGCCGGCCGCGTGGTCGACACCGGCTCCCCCGACGCCGATTCCCGCATCGTCTACGAACCGGTCGGCGTCTGCGGGCTGATCACACCGTGGAACTATCCCCTGCTGCAGGCGGCCTGGAAGGTCGCGCCGGCACTCGCGGCGGGAAACACCTTCGTCCTCAAGCCCGCCGAACTGACCCCACACACCTCGATCCTGCTGATGCAGGTCCTCGAGCAGGTCGGTCTCCCGGCAGGCGTCGGCAACCTCGTCCTGGGCGCGGGGGCCGTGGCCGGGGCGCCCCTGTCCTCGCATCCCGACGTCGACCTGGTCTCGTTCACCGGCGGACTCGTGACCGGCCGGATCATCGCCCGCGAGGCGTCGGCGACGGTGAAGAAGGTCGCACTCGAACTCGGGGGCAAGAACCCGAACGTGGTATTCGCCGACGCCTGCGCCACCGACGAGTTGCTCGCCACCGCGGTCGACAACGCGCTCAACGCCGCATTCCTGCACTCCGGGCAGGTGTGTTCGGCGGGCGCACGGCTCATCGTCGAGGAGTCCGCACACGACCGCTTCGTCGACGAACTCGTCCACCGTGCGGAGCGAATCCGTCTCGGCCTCCCCTACTCCGAGGGCACCGAGACCGGTCCGCTCATCTCGGCGGCACACCGCGACAAGGTGCACGCCTACGTCGAGCAGGCCCGGGCGGACGGTGCCGTCATCCGTACCGGCGGCGCCTTCGCGACGGGCGATGCGGGATCGGGCCGCCTCGACGACGGGTGGTTCTATCTGCCCACCGTGATCGATCACGCCGACCGGTCGATGGCCTGCGTGCACGACGAGGCGTTCGGGCCCACCGTCACCGTGGAGACCTTCACCACCGAGGACGAGGCGGTGACGCTGGCCAACGACACCGTCTACGGATTGGCCGGGGCGGTCTGGTCGGCCGATGCGGCGCGCGCCCGTCGCATCGCCGGACGGATCCGCGCCGGAACGGTGTGGGTCAACGACTTCGGACCGTATCTGCCCGAAGCCGAGTGGGGCGGGTACGGCCAGTCCGGTTTCGGTCGGGAACTCGGGCCGTCGGGGCTGGCGGAGTACCGCGAGGCCAAGCATGTCTACGAGAACCTCAGACCGGGTGTCACCGGCTGGTTCGCGGACCGGTCGGGCGACCGAGGGGATCGGCGATGAGCGAGACCTACGACCACGTGGTCGTCGGCGGCGGCTCGGCGGGTGCCGTGATCGCGTCGCGGCTGTCGGAGGACCCATCGATCTCGGTGTGCCTGCTGGAGGCGGGCCCCTCCGATGTCGGCGACGACGCGATCCTGCGACTCGACCGATGGATGGATCTCCTCGAATCCGGTTACGACTGGGACTACCCCATCGAGCCGCAGGAGAACGGCAACGACTTCATGCGGCACGCCCGTGCCAAGGTCCTCGGCGGGTGCAGTTCGCACAACAGCTGCATCGCCTTCTGGGCCCCGCGGGAAGACCTCGACTCCTGGGAACGCGACTTCGGTTGCGCCGGGTGGGGTTCGGCGGAGCTGTACCGGCTCTATCCGCAGATCGAGACCAACGACGCGCCGGGCGCACACCACGGTCGCAGCGGACCCGTCCACGTCATGAGCGTGCCGCCGAAGGACCCGTGCGCCCTCGCCCTGCTCGATGCGTGCGAGTCGGTCGGCATCCCCCGTGTCGAGTTCAACAGCGACACCACGATCGTCAACGGCGCCAACTTCTTCCAGATCAACCGACGGCCCGACGGAGTGCGCGCCTCGTCGTCGGTGAGCTATCTGCATCCGCACCTCGACCGCCCGAATCTCACCGTCCGTACCGGATCATGGGCCAAGCGCGTGGTCATCGAGAGGGTCGACGGCGAGCTGCGCGCCGTGGGCGTGGACATCACCGACAACGCCTTCGGTCGCACCACACGGATCGAGGCCCGGGGTGAGGTCATCGTCTCGACGGGCGCGATCGATTCTCCGAAGTTGCTGATGCTCTCCGGAATCGGGCCGGCCGACGACCTGCGCGAGCACGAGATCGAGGCTCTCGTCGACGCACCGGGGGTCGGTGAACACCTCCAGGACCATCCCGAGGGGGTCATCGGGTTCGAGACCACGAAGCCCATGACACGCGAGTCGACCCAGTGGTGGGAGGCGGGCGTCTTCACCACCATCGACGAGGGCCTGACCCGGCCGGACCTGATGATGCACTACGGCAGTGTGCCCTTCGACATGCACACACTTCGGCAGGGCTACCCGACCAGTGACAACACCTTCTGTCTGACGCCGAACGTGACGCACGCCCGGTCACGGGGCACGGTTGCGTTGCGCTCCCGCGACTTTCGCGACAAGCCGCGGGTGGACCCCCGGTACTTCACCGACGTCGAGGGCTACGACATGCGGATCATGATCGCCGGCCTGCGGACGGCCCGCGAGATCGCCGCGGCCGAACCGTTGGCGTCGTGGATCGCGCGCGAACTGTATCCCGGTCCCGCCACGACGAGCGACGCCGAACTGGCCGACTACATCACCCGGACGCACAACACCGTCTACCACCCGGTGGGCACCGTGCGGATGGGCCCGCCCGACGACGAGCTGTCGCCGCTGGACCCCGAGCTGCGCGTGAAAGGCGTTGCGGGCCTGCGCGTGGCCGACGCGTCGGTGTTTCCCGAGCACACCACGGTGAACCCGAACCTCACCGTCATGCTCGTCGGCGAGCGCTGCGCCGAGCTGGTGCGCGCGGACAACTGACGCAGAACTAGGTCGCGAAGGAGTCGACGATCCGCTCGAGGACGGCGGCCACCTGATCGGTGGCGGCCTCGCGATCGTCGGCGGCGGCGACGTAGAGCGCCGCCTCGTCGAGGGCGCCGATCGCGACATGGGCCAGCGGGCGGGTGGGCTGCTCGACCGCCTGCCCCGTCGCGATCGCCGCCGCGATCAGACCCTCGACGAGTGCGAAGCCGAATTCTTCACCGCGAGCACGCCATTCGCTCCAACCCAGCACCGACGGCGCCTCGACCAGAGTGATGCGGTGCACTTCCGGCTCGGTACACAGCCGCAGGAAGAGGCGCATGCCCGACTTCAGGGCGGCGAGCGGATCGTCACCGGCCCGTTCGCCGACGTCCGCGGCGATCTGCGCGACGATCGACTGCTCCACGTCGTCGTAGACGGCGACGAAGAGCCCCTTCTTGTCGTCGAACTGGTGATAGAGCGCACCGCGCGTGACACCCGCCTCGGCGACGATTTCCTGGGTGCCCACGTCGGCGAAACCGCGCTCACCGAAGAGCTTGCGTCCGGCGGCGATCAGCGCCGCGCGGGTGGCCGCGGTCCGCTCCGCCTGGGTACGACGATTGACTTTCATACAGCTTGCACGTAACTTTCATACTCAGTGTTCGTAAGTTATCCGAGTCTACGAGAAGCGGGTCTCACCATGGCAACTGCACCGCAGGCGGCCACACCCCCACCCACCACACTTCCGAGCGTCGAACTGCCCTCCGGCGTCCTCGAGTACGCCACATACGGGCCCGCGGAGTCCGCGCATCCGCCGATCGTCTTCGTCCACGGCGCCGTCGTCGACCATCGCCTGTGGGAACCGACCGCACTCCTGCTCGCCGAACGCGGGTTCAGGTGCCTGGTCCCGCTCATGCCCCTGGGCTCCCATCGCATTCCGCTCGGGCCCGGGGCGGACCGCTCGCCGCGCGGGATGGGCCGGCTCCTGCGTGAGTTCGTCGACCGGTTCGGCCTGTCCGCCGCGACACTCGTGGCCAACGACTCCGGCGGCGCCATCACCCAGTTCGCGCTCGACGACGACCCGCGATTCGTCAGCCGGTTGGTGTTCACCAACTGCGATGCGTTCGATCTGTTCCCACCCCAGCCGTTCCGACTGTACTTCGCACTGATGAAGCACCGTTGGCTGCTGAAGCCTCTGGCCGAGGCGATGCGACTGCGCGCACTGCGCCATTCCGCACTCGGGGTCGGCCTGCTGCTCAACGACCCGGACCCCGAACTCACCGGCTCGGTCTTCGAGCCTCTGCAGACCGATGCGCGCATCCGCGACGACTTCATCGCGTTCCTCCGAGGCATCAGTCCGGCCGAACTGGCGACGATCACCCCACGGATGTCCGGTGTCGACCTTCCGGTCCGCCTGGTCTGGGGACGCGACGACCGATGCTTCACCCCGGCGCACGGACGCCGGCTGGCCGCTGCCTTCCCGGGCGGGGCGCGGTTCGTCGAGGTCCCCGACGCACGGACCTTCGTGTCGCTCGACCAGCCGCGGGCCGTGGCCGACCAGATCGTCGAGCTCACCGTCGGGGACCTCACGTCGCCCTGACTGTCCGTCCCGCGAAGGAAATTTCCTCCACACCCGTCGGATTGACGCGTCCAGCCACGACGATGAAGGTGTGAGCAGCGACCAACCGGTTTCTTCGACCCGGGGACCAGAGGGATTGCTGGCAGTCTATGACCAGGCACTGCCAGAGGTGTACGGCTTCGTCGTGCGCCGCTGCCCGGATCGTCGCACCGCCGAGGACGTCACCTCGGAGACCTTCCTGGCCGCGATGGACTCCGTCCGACGACGACGCGACACCGAACCGACCACCGGGTGGCTGATCGGGATCGCCCGGCACAAGCTCGCCGATCACTGGCGACGCGCACAGCGCACCCCGGAGCCCGTCGAGAATCCACCCGACCGCGGCAACGATCCGTGGGACACCGAACTCGACCGGATGGTCGCCCATCACACCCTGGGCCAGCTGTCGCCGGTCCACCGTTCGGTGCTGACGCTGCGCTACGTCGACGATCTCCCCGTCGGCGAGTGCGCGGAGATCCTGGGCCGCACGGTCGGCGCGACCGAGGCACTTCTCACCAGGGCCAAGCGCGCGTTCCGTGCCGCCTACCCCGAAACACAACCCCAGCCCAGCGGGAGAGGAGGTCACGCATGAGTACCCGGAACAGCTCGCGCTTCGACGCGACGCGAGATCCGCTCCACGTCCTGAACGCGGCGCACACGCCGGGCTTCGACGATCCCGTTCGTCCCGACCGCGATTTCGCCGCCGCGCTGCGTGATCGCCTCGAGCGCGGCGCGAACCTACCCGAAGGAGTCGTCATGGCCACCGCTACACAACTCGATGCATCGGAGACCGCCCCGTCCGCTGCGCCCTCCCGAGGAGAACCGGTGGTGGAACGCCCCGGCGCCCTCCCGTATCTCGTCGTGGCCGAACCGCAGGCCGCGATCGACTGGTACGTCGACGCGTTCGGCGCACGTTTGCGCGGCGAACCGATCGTCATGGCCGA
This sequence comes from Gordonia sp. KTR9, assembly GCF_000143885.2. Taxonomy (NCBI): domain Bacteria; kingdom Bacillati; phylum Actinomycetota; class Actinomycetes; order Mycobacteriales; family Gordoniaceae; genus Gordonia; species Gordonia sp. KTR9. The sequence continues at coordinate 856,052 of NC_018581.1, read as the reverse complement.
CGGCGTGATCGGCCACGCCGAACTCGAATTGGGCGGCGGCGCGGTCTATCTCGCCGCCGAATTCCCCGATCTCGGACTCCGCGCGCCCGCCCCCGGGCAGGTCTCGGTCAGCCTGATGGTCGCCGTCGACGACACCGACGATGCGGTCTCGAGCGCCGCCCGCGCCGGAGCCGCGGTGACCCGCGAGCCGTACGAAGCCCACGGCACCCGCACCGCGGTCGTCGTCGACCCGTTCGGGCACCGCTGGATGCTGAGCGGGCCGTCGAAGACCACGACCCCCGCGGTGATCCGCCAGGGCGACGTGGGCTTCATGTCCCTGAACACGCCCGACGCCGCCCGTGCCCGACGCTTCTACGGCGACGTCCTCGGCTGGGAGTTCGACTCACAGGGACGGCGCGTCGTCAACGTCGGTCATCGCCTCGGCATCTTCGAGACCCCGGGCGCCCCGACGATGTTCTGCGCGTACGCCGTCGACGACCTCGAGGCCGCCCACGAGCGCATCGTCGCGGCCGGCGGACAGGGGACGTTCGGTTCCAGTCCCGACGGACACCGCGTCGTCGACGCCGTCGATGATCAGGGCGTCCGATTCGCGGTCTTCGCCTCCGACCCGGAGGACACCCGGCCGGAGGCGCACCCGCGCGCACCCGGAGCCATGACCTACCTGACGGTGCTGACGCCCGACAGCGGACGGTTCCGCGAATTCTACGGTTCGGTGCTCGGCTGGACGTTCCACGGCGGTCGCGTCGACGACGGCTGGGAGGTCGACGACTCCCGACCGCAGATCGGTCTCGCGGGCGGCGCGGACCGCCCGGTCGCCGTGCCGATGTGGACGACCGACGACGTCGTCGCCGCGGTCGAGCGCGTCCGCGCCGCGGGCGGGACGGTACTGGAGGAACCGAGCACCGCCCCGTACGGCGTCTCCGCGCGATGCGCCGACGACCAGGGCGGGCAGTTCTACCTCGGTCAGTTGTTCTGAACACCCACCCGCACGCGCAGGAAGCAACACGGCATCAGCCCACCAACAGCCCGACGATCAGCACCACCATCGCTGCGGCGGTCAGCAGGGAGCGCACGACGTTCCACGGCACCCAGACGGCGGTGAACCGCGACCAGACCCTCTCCGCCTCGTCTCCGCGGACATCGCCCGCGGCGTCGAGGCGGTCGTTGGCGGGGACGTTGACGACCATCGTGATCACGATGCCGAGCGCGGTGAGGACCGTTGCGGCGAAGGCCCACCACCGGAGACCCGAACCCCAACCGAGCCAGACGGTCAGCGCGCCGAACAGCAGACCGCCGCCGAAGATCACCGCGAAGAGCGGGTTGAGGATGGCGCTGTTCATCCGTTGCATGGCCGCGACCGCGACGTCGGCGCCGGCCCGGGTCAGACCCGGGATCACGGCGTAGCCGAATCCCGCCAGCACACCGGCGCTGAGCCCGGTGGTCACGATCGTCAGGGTCACCAACACCTCGCGCAGCAGGTCCATGGGAACAGTTCAGCATCTCGCGAGGCGAAAACCGTGACCCGACCGGCGGATTTCCTGCTCCGCCGTCCGGATCCCGACTCCGTAGCGGCCACCGCCGTCATGGTTGACTCTTACCCATGTCCTCTCGCCCTCGCGTCCGGGCCCTGTCCGCGCGTCTGCCGTTCGGCATCGGGACCATCGTCTTCGTCCTGTGCGCCGCGCTGGTCGTGACCGGTGGCGTGGTGCTCGCGAGCGGTGACGCCCGGACCGACGACGGTGAGTACGCCTACGGCGAGCTGCGCGGATACGAACGTGAGCCGGGGACCGCCTGGACGATCGTCGGCCAGGAGGACCTGCCCGACTACGTCGGTGAGGTCACCATCGAGGTCGCCGACACCTCCGACGAGGGTTGGCTCATCACGTATCCGTCCGGATTGGGACGCTCGTTCGTGATGGTGGACCGGCGTACCGGAAAACTGCTGTGGGACAGCCCCATCAACGCGGGGCAGGGCGACTGCGCGGTCAACGAGGCGGGCCAGGTCGGTTGCGCGGTACAGCTGGGCACCCCGCTCGACGACGGTTTCTACCTCGTCGACGACGACGGGGTCCCGACCCGCACCGCGGAGTATCTGGACACCAAGGCGGTCGAGGGTCTCGGCACCGACTTCCTGCGCGTCAACCGGGTCGGGCACCAGGTCACGCTGAACACGCCGGCCGGCAACAACATCTGGGCACGGACCTTCGCGGCACCGGTCGTCGGCATCGACGTCTCCGGCGACATCGTCGTCATCAAGACCGCCGATGCCAGCCAGCACCTGGTCAACCCGGCGACCGGGGAGGACCGCATCGGTTGCGACCAGTGCGCGATCAAGCTCTACCCGACCGGAGTGACCGTCGACCACCAGGCCTACGGCGAGGAGAAGGTAGTCACCTACGCCACCGTCAACGGGCGGGTCGACGCCGATCCGGTCGCGGAGGCCGACGGCCTGCGCGTGCTGCCGGGACCGTCGACCCTGCCCGTCCTGAACGCCGCGAACCGGGTGTTCGCCGCCGAGGGACAGTACGAGGTCCGCGATCCCGCGCAAGCGGGGGCGCTGTGGCAGATCCGCGACGGCGAACTGTCCAAGGCCAATGCCGTCGCCTGTGGCTCCCTCGTCAACTTCGGCCGCCTCGATGGTTCACGGACGACGTACGCGCTCGCCGACGGCGCACACGTCGGCAGCGGGCCCCCGCCCGGTCCGCAGCAACCGATCCTCGCCAATCCGCGGTGTGTCGGGTCCAGCGGCACCACCATGGTCCTTGTCAATCAGGGGCTGCTGACCGGACTCACCCCGGGCAACACCGCGGCGTGGGAACGCGGTCTGTCCTCCCCCGGTCTCGTCCGGGTGGTCGACGGATACATCGTCGTCAGCGAGGGCAGCACCCTGTCGATGCTGCGCCCGAACTGACCCCGGCCGCTGCCCCGATCGTCCCGCCATCAACCATCGTGTGGGCCGTTTCACAGGCGCGTTCGAGCTTCGGGCCTCACCTGCAAAAACACGAAAACGTCGTCCCGTACAGACCTGATTCGGTTACGACAAGATAACGCTTTGCTCACGGCCGCGTGTACGGTCGGCTCGGTTCCGCAAGCACGAACCACGAGATGTACACGCGAGGTCGATCAGTTTTGGGTAAGCACTCCAAGCCACGGAAGAGGTCCCGCACACCGCTGTGGGCCACCGCCCTCCTGCCGGTCGGCGTACTGGCCGGCGCGGCCACGGCCGGAGCCGAGCTCTCCGGTCAGACACTGGCCCCGACGCCTGTGTCGGCGCCCCAGTCGCCCCAGTCCGCGACCGAGGCCACCACCACACCACCCGCCGTGACGCCTGCCGTCCGGGCCCACCCGATCGCGCCGACGCCCCCACCGCCGCCGGTCCGCCCGGCGAGCGTCACGACCGGCGCGGTCCCGGTCACCAACTACGACGCGTACTCCTCGGCCGCCAAGGCCGTCACGAGCACCCACCCGCGCTGCGGCATCGACTGGAAGGTCATCGCCGGAATCGGTCGCGTCGAGTCCCATCACGCCGATCAGGGCAACGTGAACCCCGACGGCGTGCTGCGCAGTGCGATCTTCGGTCCGCGCCTCGACGGGTCCCTCGCCGGCAACCAGGTCATCGGTGACACCGACGGCGGCCAACTCGACGGCGACCCGGTCTACGACCGCGCGGTCGGCCCGATGCAGTTCCTGCCGTCGACATGGAAGATGTACGCCGCCGACGGCAATCGCGACGGAAAGTCCGACCCGCAGAACATCTTCGACGCCGCGCTGACCACCGCGAACTACCTGTGCGACGAAGACCTCGACCTGCGGGACTCGTCCTCGCTGGTGACCGCGGTGCTGCGGTACAACAACTCGATGGACTACGTGGACAAAGTCCTCGGTTTCGCCCGCGAGTACTGATCGCGCTCTCCTCGCACCTGGTCCGGAAGGACTGGAAGATCGGCGGTTCCGGAGTTGGGACAGAGCGGCCCGCGGAGTCACGCACAGCAATGACCAGGGTCGACGCCGACGATGCGCAGGGCTCGGCGCTCGGGCTCGTGACCGACAGACGTCAACTCGACCGATGGACTTCGATCGAAGTCTGGGAGTCGAGTTGAAGTCTGTCGGTTACGAAACGCAGCTTTGTGCCGCCTCACCATCTGCGGCCCGGCGGGCCCCGCGGACCGCGAGAGAATTCCGCTCCATGAGGAGCGAGCTCGCGAGCGCCACCAGCTCCCTTATCCGAAAGAACCGCATAACCCCTGGTCCCTGAGGTGCGAGGAGCGCAAGCGACGACCCCCCACCTCTGCCCCCTGAGGTGCGAGGAGCGCAAGCGACGAGCCACGAAGGGTCCGGCGAGTTGCCTTGCGATGCCCTTCGTGGCTCGCTTCGCTCGCACCTCAGCCTGGATCCGTGGATGTGTTTAGGGTGTCGATGACAAGAAAATGCCCTTTGAACTGGGATGATTGGTGGTGTTGAGACAACAAAACAACCCAGTCAAAAGGCACTTTCAGTGAAAGTATCGCATAGGTTCACTACCGAGTCCGCTGTCTTCGATGACGACAACCTGGTGTCGCATGCCGGGCTAGTACCGGTGATGCGACTGGCCCACTCGACGGGGTTGGCCTCCCAGCTGGCCGAGCGAGTCGATTTGGGCACCACCCAAGTCGCCTCAGCCGGGGCCAACCTCGACGCGAAGCTGTTGACCGTGATCGCCGGATTCTGTTGCGGCGCCGACAGTATCGACGACCTCAACCTCGTCCGCGCCGGTGGGCACACCCGCCTGTTCGACCGCGTGTACGCCCCGGCCACGATCGGACAGACCCTGCGCGAGTTCACCACCGGTCATGTCCGACAACTCAACGCCGTGATGACCCGGACCTTACCGGCGATGTGCGCGCGGGCAGGGTTGTTACCCACCGACGGCGCCCGAGTGTTTGTCGATATCGACTCGCTGCTGCGCCCGGTCTACGGCTATCAGAAACAGGGCGGCTCCTACGGCCACGCCAAGATCGCCGGACGTGAACTCCTCCGCCGGGGCCTGTCACCACTGATCGCCACCGTCTGCGCGCCCGGTCATCCACCTGTGATCGCCAACGCGTGGCTGCGCGCAGGGCGCGCCGCCTCCGGTGCCGGGGCAGCAAAAATGATCGCCGAAACCATCACCACCGCACGCCGCGCCGGAGCCGCCGGCGAGATCACGGTACGCGGGGATTCGGCCTACGGCTCGGCCGAGGTGATGGCGACCTGCGAGCGTGCAGGAGCCACGTTCTCGCTGGTCCTGCGGACCAACACCGCTATCACCCGCGCGATCACGGCCATCAAAGACGATGCCTGGACACCGGTGCACTATCCCGGCGCGGTCACCGACCCCGACACCGGCGAACTGATCTCCGATGCCGAAGTCGCCGAAACCACCTACACCGTGAAACCCCAGTCGCCTCACCCGATCACCGCCCGACTCATCGTGCGCCGCGTCAAAGCCCACCACCCCGCCAACACCGACACCCTGATGCCCGCCTGGCGGTACCACGCATTCTTCACCAACACCACCGACGACACCGTCACCGCCGACATCAACCACCGAGGCCACGCCATCATCGAGACCGTGTTCGCCGACCTCATCGACGGACCGCTGGCACATCTACCCTCCGGAGTGTTCGGTGCCAACGCAGCCTGGCTGGCCCTGGCCGCCATCAGTCACAACCTCCTGCGCGCCCTCGCCGCGCTCAGCGCAGCACCGGCACTGCGCGCCGCACGCGGGGCGACGCTGCGCCGAACACTCATCGCCGTGCCCGCCCGACTGGCCCGACCAGCACGAACACCCGTCCTGCACCTACCCCGCCACTGGCCAGCACAACACGCCTTCACCGCGTTGTGGACCGCAATAAACACCACCTGACACACACACTCCACACTGCCCAACCACGACCAGGAACCCCAGTGAAAAAGCTGACACAAGGTCAGCGAATACCCGACGCCCACACCACAACCAGACACTCAGCCATCACCAACCACACCCCCCGGATAACCATCCACGGATCCAGGCTCAGGGAGCAGAGAATTCGGACGCTCACCAAGGTTCTTTCGGAGTCTACGACGGCCGCCAGGCCGCATATACTGAGGAGCATGGGGCGGGCCCATCGCGCCTCGGGGGGAGTACGACCCCTCAGCCTTGCGTCAGGAACGCCTGTAGCGCAGCCGAATACATCGGCACGTCGTCGGCACCCATGAGCTCGCGTGCGGAGTGCATTGCCAGCTGTGGCGCGCCGACGTCGATCGTCGTGAGACCCGTGCGCGATGCCGTGATCGGTCCGATCGTCGACCCGCACGGCAGATCTGCCCGATGGACGTACCGCTGCATCGGGACGCCCGCGGCGTCGCATGCGAGCGCGAAGACGGCCTCTCCCACCGCATCCGACGCGTAGCGCAGGTTCTGGTTCACCTTGAGCACCGGGCCGCCGCCGATCGAGATGCGGTGGCCGGGTTCGTGCCGTTCGGGATAGTTCGGGTGGGTCGCATGGGCCATGTCGCCCGACAGGCACACACTCGCGGCCATCGCCCGCAGGAAGTCCGCGCGTGATCCGCCTCGCGCCAAGACGATTCGTTCGCAGACCGAGCCCAGGAAGTCCGAGGCGGCACCGCGCTCGGAACCGCTGCCGACCTCCTCGTGGTCGAACAGGACCAGCATCTTCGTGTGATTCGACGACCCGGCGTCGAGCAATGCGCGCAAACCCGTGTAACAGGTGCCCTGGTTGTCCAAACGGGGTGCGCTGAGCAGATTTCCGTCGGCACCGATGATCGCCGACGGTGCGACGTCGTGGGTCATGAGCTCCCAGCCGAGGACCGCGTCCGGATCGATCCCCGCATACTCCGACACCCAACCCAGGACATCGGGAACCTCGTCACCGATCCCCCACACGGCGTTGACGTGCCGTTGCGGGTCGAGCGAGACGCCCTTCCGGTCCTCGGACAGATGGATCGCGAGCTGGGGCACCCGCACCACCGGCTCGGTGACATGGACCAGCGTGTGCGCCACCGAGTTTCCCGACCGGTACGCGAGACGGCCGGAGAGGCCGAGGTCGCGATCGAGCCAGGAGTTGAGCCACGCACCGCCGTAGGGTTCGAGCGCGACCATCGCGACTCCGGCCGACGAGCGGTCCGGATGCTGCTTGAGCCGCAGGTTGGGACTGTCGGTGTGCCCGCCGACGATTCGGAAGGCACCCGACGGCCCTGTCTCCCAGGCGATGATCGAGCCGCCGCGGATCACGTAGTGCCGCGCCGACGGCGCGTCGAGGTCACCTCCGGGCCACTCCTGGTCCTCGAAAAGTCGCGTGTACCCGGCGTTTTCGAGTTCACGTGCCACCGTCGCACAGACGTGGAACGGCGACGGCGACGCGTCGACGAACTCGCCGAGCCCGCGCGCGGTCGCACTGGTCGGGATCCTGGCGGACGCACTCATCGGCGTGCCTGCTCTCACGCGGAGGCGAGAACCGAGTCGATCGCCGAGTAGAACAGTCCGAGGCCGTCGTCACTGGGGCCGGTGAGCGGCTCCGTGGCGTGCTCGGGGTGCGGCATCAGGCCGACGATCCGCCCGTCGGGGCTGGAGATCCCGGCGATGTCGAGCGACGAACCGTTGGGGTTCCGCTCGGGGAATCGGAACACCACGAGCCCCTCACCCTCGAGTTCCTCGAGCTTGCGCTCCGACGCCACATAACGTCCTTCACCGGACTTGAGGGGGATCAGGATCTCCGCGCCCTGCTCGAACCGGGTCGTCCACGCCGTGGTGTTCGACTCGACACGCAGCCACTCGTCCCGGCAGATGAAGTGCAGGCCCTCGTTGCGGGTCAGGGCGCCCGGGAGCAGTCCGGCCTCACAGAGGACCTGAAAACCGTTGCAGATGCCGAGGATCGGCATCCCCTTGCCCGCGGCCTCGACGACCGATCCCATGACCGGCGCGAAACGGGCGATGGCACCGGCCCGCAGGTAGTCGCCATAGGAGAACCCGCCGGGCACGATGATGGCGTCGACACCCTTGAGGTCGGCGTCGCCGTGCCACAGTGCGACCGGCTCGGCGCCCGCGAGCCGGACCGCGCGGGCGGCGTCGACGTCGTCGAGGGTGCCGGGGAAGGTGATGACCCCGATACGTGCTGTCATGTGCTGCTCTCTACTCCGCGACGCGCGAGACGTTGAAGTTCTCGATGACGGTGTTGGTCAGGAGTTCTTCGGCGATGCGCTCGAGGGTCGTGTCGTCGACCGTGTCGTCGACCTCGAGCTCGAAACGCTTGCCCTGCCGGACGTCGCCGATTCCGCTGAACCCGAGCCGGCCCAGGGCGCCGACGATGGCCTGGCCCTGGGGGTCGAGAATCTCGGCTTTGGGCATCACGTCGACCACCACTCGCGCCATGGACCGCTCCTCAATGTCTGCTGGTCGGTTGTCGCCTGATCGGTGTGTGTCCCCGATCAGTTCACGCCGGTCAGCTTACCGGGTGCGCCAAATCGCCTCAGAGCACGGATTCGATGGCGGCGATGACCGTCGGGTCGGTCGGCTCGGTGCGCGGACGGAAGCGGTTGACGACCTCGCCGTCGGCGTTGACGAGAAACTTCTCGAAGTTCCACTGGATGTCGCCCGCTTCGCCGTCGGCGTCGGCGTGTTGGGTGAGTTCGGCGTACAGCGGGTGGCGACCGTCGCCGTTGACGTCGGTCTTCTCGAGCAGCGGGAAGGTCACACCGTAGGTCGCCGAGCAGAAGGTCGCGATCTCCTCGGCAGTACCCGGCTCCTGCCCCATGAACTGGTTGCACGGCACTCCGACGACGGTGAGCCCTTTGTCCCCGTATGTCTTGGCGAGCTCCTCCAGGCCGGCGTACTGCGGCGTGAGACCGCACTTGCTGGCGACGTTCACCACGAGAAGCGGTCCGCCGAAGTCGTTCAGCGAGACGTCCGAACCGTCGAGTGCAGAAACCGGGATGTCCTTGATGTTGGCCATGAACGCCAGATTAGACGCCGGGCGGCACGGCCCCCCGGAGACGTGGGTCACAGAGCCGGCCGGGGTATGGGCAAGGTCACCGATAATTGCGTTTCTGCAATAGTTGCATCGGAGTTAGTATCTTCGGGTGTCCGGAGAGTGCAGTCACCGCAGCGATGTCGATCAGTCGGTCGATGCTGCCTCGACCACACTGAACACGTTCCTGGAGCGGCTGATCGATCTGGGCCGTCCCGACGCGCTCGAGAGTCTGGCAGCCACCGACATCACGTTCTCCCAGCTCCGGATCCTCTCCGCGCTGGCTTGCCAGACCGGACCGATGCCGGTGAACGCCATCGCCGATCAGGTGCAGCTGTCTCTCGCGGCCGCGGGCCGCACCGTGGACAGGCTGGTGAGCTGCGACCTGGTCGACCGACGCGAGGACCCCACCGACCGGCGGGTCAAGCGCATCTCCCTCACCGATGCGGGACGGCGCTACCTGGAGACGCACCTGGCCGTGAAGCGCGGGACCATCCAGCACTTCGTCGCCAACCTGCCGGCGGACATGCGGGACAACCTCTGCGCCGCCTTGCGACCGATCGTCGACGATGCCGTCGACCACTTCTGTCTTCCCTCCGACGGACGGCAGGTCTCATGACACCTCACCCCCACGCCCACCTCCTCTGAATCCCTGACCGCCTCGCCCGACCTGCAGGGGTCGATCGAGCCCGACAGACGATCTGCCGCGGGTGACCCCGCATGCTCATCTCACGTCCGACCGATAGGAACACCCGAATGACTTCATCCACAGGTGGTCACCTGCACGAGGGCCCACCGGACACCAAGCTGGACCGACATGTCCTGTTGGTCGCCGGCGTGGTCGTGCTCGGCGCGATCATGTCGATCCTCGACGTCACCGTGGTGGCCGTCGCGCAGAACACCTTTCAGCAGGAGTTCAACACCGATGCGGCGGGAGCCGCCTGGACCGCGACCGGCTACACACTGGCGCTGGCGGCGGTGATCCCCCTGTCGAGTTGGGCCGCATCGCGTTTCGGCACCAAACGGGTCTATCTCGTCTCGCTGGTGCTGTTCACGCTCGGCTCCGTGCTGTGCGCACTCGCCCCGAACATCGGGATGCTTGTGGCGTTCCGCGTGATCCAGGGACTCGGCGGCGGCATGCTGATGCCCGTCGGCATGATGATGCTGACCAAGGCAGCCGGCCCCGAGCGTGTCGGCTCGGTGATGGCCGTTCTCGGTATCCCGATGCTCCTCGGTCCGATCTCGGGTCCGATCCTCGGCGGCGTCCTCATCGAGCAGCTCAGCTGGCACTGGATCTTCCTGATCAACGTCCCCATCGGCATCGTCGCGCTCGTCTACTCATGGATCGTGCTGCGTGACGACGCCGAGACCAGTCGGCCCTCCTTCGATGTCGTCGGCCTGTTGCTGCTGTCGCCTGGCCTGGCACTGTTCCTGTTCGGCATCTCCTCGAGTGCCGAGCACCGCACCTTCATGTCCGGAACGGTTCTGATCCCGATGATCGTCGGCGCGATTCTGATCGTCGCCTTCATCGTCCATGCCCTGAAGAAGAAGAACCCGCTGCTCGACCTGCGCCTCTTCGCCAATCGGACGCTGAGTGTCTCGGTCATCACGATGGTGCTGTTCATGGTCGCGTTCTTCGGTGCGGCGCTGCTGTTCCCGCAGTACTTCATCGGCGTGCGCGGCGAGTCCACGCTGACCGCGGGCCTGCTGCTCGCGCCGCAGGGCATCGGAGCGATGCTGACCATGCCCATCGCGGGACGACTCACCGACAAGATGGGTCCGGGCAAGTTCGTGCTCGTCGGCATCGTGTTGATCGTGTTGGGACTCAGCACGTTCATGTTCCTCGGCGCCGACACCTCCTACTGGCTGATCTGCGGTTCCCTGTTCGTCCAGGGTCTCGGAATGGGCATGACGATGATGCCGATCATGTCCGCGGCGCTGGCAACCCTGAGCAACAAGCAGGTGCCCGACGGGTCGACGCTGCTCAACGTGATCCAGCAGTCCGCGACGTCCATCGGCACCGCGGTGATCTCGGTGATCCTGGCCGCGAGCCTGGCGAGCAGGCCCGAAGCCGGTCTCGCGATCATGGCGAACACCTCCGACGCACCGCTCCCGCCGGGCGCACCGGATCCGTTGCCGGAGTCGTTCTTCGAGACCGCCGCGGACGTGTTCTCCAACACGTTCACCATCTCGGTGGTCCTGATCGTGCTCACCTTGATCCCGGCGTTCTTCCTGCCGCGCAAGAAGATCGCTTCACCGCTCACCGAAGAGGACGTGGACCGCGGTCCGATCATGATGCACTGACGGCCCTGCTGGTCGAGCTCGACGGCCCTGCTGGTCGAGCCTGTCGAGACCACACGACGAAGCCCCGTTCGACTCGGTCGAACGGGGCTTCGTCGTTTCGACAAGCTCAACCAGCGGGAGGGGAACTCAACCAGCGGGAGGGGAACTCAACCAGCGGGAGGGGAACTCAACCAGCGGGAGGGGGACTCAACCGGCGGTGCGGCCGAGTGCGCCGGACTGCTGGAGGATCCACGCCAGCTCGAACGCCACTTCTTCCCACTGCTTGTAGCGCCCACTGACGCCGCCGTGACCGGCCGACATCTCGGTCTTGAGCAGGACCGGGTTGTCGGATGTGGACTTCTCCTGAAGCCGCGCAACCCATTTCGCCGCCTCGGTGAACAACACCCGGGTGTCGTTCAGCGACGTCTGCGCGAGAATGGGCGGGTACGGCTTCGCCTCGACGTTCTCATAGGGCGTGTAGGTCTTCATGTACTCGTAGACCTTCGGGTCGTGCAACGGGTCACCCCACTCGTCCCACTCGATCACCGTGAGGGGCAGGGACGGATCGAGGATCGAGTTCAGGGCGTCGACGAACGGCACCGACGCCAGAATCCCGTTGAACAACTCGGGCGCCAGGTTCGCGACCGCACCCATCAGCAGTCCGCCCGCGGACCCGCCCTCGGCGACCATCTGCTGCGGTGTCGTCCAACCGGTGTCGACGAGATGACGGGCCGCCGCGACGAAGTCGGTGAAGGTGTTGCGCTTGCTGAGTTCCTTGCCGTTCTCGTACCAGTGGCGACCCATCTCGCCGCCGCCGCGGATGTGGGCCAGGACGAACACCATGCCGCGGTCGAGCATCGACAGTCGCGCCACCGAGAAGTATGGGTCGATGCTCGCCTCGTAGGAGCCGTAGCCGTACAGCAGCAGCGGGGCGGGCTTGGCGGCGTCGGTCTCCTTGCGGCGCACCACCGACAGCGGGATGCGGGTGCCGTCCTCGGCGACGGCCCACTCCCGGGACTGCACGTAGTCGGCCGGGTCGTAGCCGCCCAGGACCGGCTGCCGCTTGAGCAGGGTCCGCTCGCCGGAGGCGACGTCGAGCTCGAACAGTTCGGCCGGCTCGATGAAGCTGCCGTACCCGATGCGGAGCTTGGGGGCACTCCATTCCGGGTTGGCCCCGAGGCCCGCCGAACTCAGCTCCTGATCGAAGGTGACCTCGGCGAAGTCCGACTCGGACGGGATGCCGTCGATCTGGCGGAGATCGGCGATCGCGAGCCGCGGCAGTGCATCCCGGCGGTAGGACAGGACCAGGTAGTCGGCGAAGGCGTCGAGATCCTCGATCCGGCGCTGCGGGTCGTGCGCGATGAGTTCCCGGCGTGCGGGCGGATCGTCGACGGGTGCGAGGTCGATGGCGAAGTTCTCCGCCTTCTGCCCGTCCCGGACATCGTTGTGCACGATGACGAGGTAGTCCTCGCCGTCGATGACCGCATGTTCGACGCTGTACTCGACTCCGTCGACTCGCGGTGCGACACTGCGGAACTCACCGGTCGGGTCGTCGGCGGCGAGCAGATAGCTCTCCGAGGTGATCTTGGAACCGACACCGATGACCAGGTATTTGTCACTTCGCGTGGTGCCCATCCCGACCCAGAACCGCTCGTCGGGCTCGTGGAAGACCTTCACATCGGCCGAGCCGGCGCCGATGTCGTGGCGCCACACCGTGTCCGGACGCCACGCGGCATCGACCGTCGAGTAGAAGACGTGCCGGGCGTCCGCCGACCAGACCGCGCCCCCCGACGTGTCGCGCACCTCGTCGGGGAGAAGCTCGCCACTGCGAAGGTCCTTGACGCGCAGGGTGTATCGCTCGTCTCCGACGACGTCGATGCTGTAGGCCAGCCAGTTCCCGTCGTCGCTGACGGTCAGCGCCCCGAGGCTGAAGAAGTCATGGCCCTCGGCCTCGACATTGGCGTCGAGCAGGATCTCCTCGCCGGGCAGCGGGTCGTCGCCGACCTCCGGCGGGGTCCAGTCGTCGTCGGACCGGATCGGACAGCGGCAGGACGTCGAATACTGCTTGCCCTCATGGGTGCGCCCGTAGTACCAGTACCGGCCGCGCCGGTTGGGCACCGACATGTCGGTTTCCTTGGTACGACTCTTGATCTCGTCGAAGATCTGCGCGCGCAGGTCCGCCAGCTGGGCCGTGTGCGATTCGGTGAAGGCGTTCTGCGCCTCGAGGTAGGCGATCACCTCTGGATCGTCCTTGTCGCGCAACCATTCGTAATCGTCGACGAAGGTGTCGCCGTGGTGGGTGCGCTCGGTCGGCACCTTCTTGGCGACCGGCGGGGTCGCGTCGTGGACGGCCACGGTCTTCTCCTCGGTCACGAGACCACCTCCGCGTCGGGCCAGTCGGCAAAGGACTTCTGCGAGATCCACTCGTAGGCATCAATGTAACGCTGGCGCGTGCGGTCGACGACGTCGTCGGGCAGCTCCGGCGGCGCCTCGTCGGACGCTCTGTCCCAACCGGATTCCGCACTCGTGAGCCAATTCCGCACGATCTGCTTGTCGAAGCTCGGCTGCACCTTGCCCGGCTCGTAGGTGGCGGCCTCCCAGTACCGCGACGAGTCGGGGGTGAGCACCTCGTCGGCCAGGACGAGTTCCCCGTCGGCCCCGCGGCCGAACTCGAACTTGGTGTCGGCGAGGATGATTCCGCGCTCGGCGGCGACCGCCGCGCCGCGTGCGTAGATGTCGAGTGTGGCCGACCGCAACGCCTGCGCCAGCTCCTGCCCCTCCTGCTCGACGACCCGCTCGAAACTGATGTTCTCGTCGTGCTCACCCTGCTCCGCCTTGGTGGCCGGGGTGAAGATCGGTTCGGGCAGCTTGCTCGCCTCCGCCAGACCTGCCGGCAGTTCGACGCCGCACACCGCTCCGGTCGCCTGGTAGTCGAGCAGGCCCGAGCCGGTCAGGTAGCCGCGGGCGACGCATTCGACCTGCACCATGGGCAGTCGGCGGACCACCATCGACCGGCCCAGCACACGTGCCGGGATACGGTCGTCGGTCGGCCCGCCGGCCAGGTGGTTGGGCACCCCGAGCTCGTCGAACCAGTAGAAGCTCATCGCCGTCAATATGCGTCCCTTGTCGGGGATCGCGGGACTGAGGACGTGGTCGTAGGCCGAGATCCGGTCGGACGCCACCAGCAGCAGGGTGTCGGCGTCGATCTCGTAGATCTCGCGGACCTTCCCCGACGCCAGATGCCGGTAGGACTGCAGTTCAGGACGCATGGACTCGACCCTAGAGGGTGAGGTGTCCACGCGGGGCGGCAGGGACCTCCCGTCCGGCCCCGGGCCGCGGGGTCTGCGATCCTGGACCGATGAGCGAGCCGCATATCACCATCACCTACTGCACGCAGTGCAACTGGCTGCTGCGAGCGTCGTGGATGGCCTCGGAACTGCTCAACACCTTCGGCACCGAGATCGGCTCGGTGACACTCGTCCCCGGCACCGGTGGCGTGTTCGTCATCGACGTCGACGGCACCCAGATCTGGGAACGCAAGCGTGACGGCGGCTTCCCCGGCGCTCCCGAACTCAAACGGCGGGTCCGCGACACCGCCCTGCCGGACTGGCAGCTCGGGCACGGCGACGCCACCGCGCCAGAATGACCCCGATCCCTGAGGAGCCCCGGAGCTTGCGGAGGGGCGTCACGAAGGGTCGACAGACGTACTAGAGAATCGGCGCCGGCGTGTAACCGGCGGCGTCCGGGTACTGCCCGATGATCTTCTCCGCGGCCGCGATCACATCGGCGACCTGCTGCTCGGCGGCACCCACGAAGGCGGTCTTGTCGGCCAGCAGCTCGTCGAGCTGGGCCCGGTCGAGCGGAAGACGATCGTCGGCGGCGAGCCGGTCGAGCAGGTCGGGTTCCCGCCCTTCCTCTCGCATGGCCAGTGCGACGGCGACGGCGTTCTCCTTGATCGCCTCGTGCGCGGTCTCCCGGCCGACACCGGCGCGGACCGCGGCCATCAGGACCTTCGTGGTCGCCAGGAACGGCAGGTACCGGTCGAGTTCGTTGGCGATCACCGCCGGGTAGGCGCCGAACTCGGCGAGAACGGTCAGGAAGGTCTCCATCAGTCCGTCGATCGCGAAGAAGGCGTCGGGCAGGGCCACGCGGCGCACCACCGAGCAGAAGACGTCGCCCTCGTTCCATTGCGCGCCGGCCAGTTCCGCGGCCATCGAGCCGTAACCCCGGAGCACGACGGCGAGCCCGTTGACGCGCTCACAGCTGCGGGTGTTCATCTTGTGCGGCATCGCCGAGCTGCCGACCTGGCCGGGCTGGAAGCCCTCGGTCACGAGCTCGTGGCCGGCCATCAGTCGGATGGTGTGGGCCAGCGACGACGGCGCCGCGGCCATCTGCACGAGAGCCGAGACCACATCGTGGTCGAGCGAACGAGGGTAGATCTGGCCGACCGAGGTGAACGAGCGCGCGAACCCGAGATGGGCGGCGACGCGGTCCTCGAGGTCGGCGAGTTTGGTGGCGTCGCCGCCGAGCAGGTCGAGCATGTCCTGCGAGGTGCCCATCGGACCCTTGATACCGCGCAGTGGATAGCGATCGATGAGCTCGCGCAGCCGGGTCAGCGCGATCATGAGTTCGTCGGCCGCCGAGGCGAACCGCTTGCCGAGGGTGGTCGCCTGGGCGGCGACGTTGTGACTGCGCCCGGCCATGACCGTCGAGGAGTAGTCGGCCGCCAGGGCGACGATGCGGGCCAGCACCGCGACCCCGTGCGCGTGGACATGCTCGAGTGACCGCAGGATCTGCAGCTGCTCGACGTTCTCGGTGAGATCCCGGCTCGTCATGCCCTTGTGGATCTGCTCGTGACCGGCCAGGGCGTTGAACTCCTCGATCCGGGCCTTCACGTCGTGGCGGGTGACCCGTTCACGTTCGGCGATCGACGCGAGGTCGACCTGGTCGACGACGCGCTCGTAATCCTCGATGGCGTCCGCCGGTACGTCGATGCCGAGGTCGCGCTGAGCCTTCAGCACCGCGATCCACAGTCGCCGTTCGAGTTCGATCTTGGTGGTCGCCGACCACAGCTCGGCGAGGTCGGCGGAGGCATAGCGGCTGGCCAGGACGTTGGCGATGGCGGGCTTCGACACCCGCCCAGTGTAGGTTGCCGCCGAAGACAAACCGAAACCACTGTTCGGTCCACCTTCGGTCTGGTCGCGGTCCACCTGCGGTCGGACCACCGTCGGACTCAGAAGGCGAAGCACGCCCCGTTGGAGCCGTATCCCTGCCGCACGCGGACGAACGTCGGCTGCGAGACCTTCCCGTTCTGCACGGCATACAGGTACTTGTCGCCGATGCGGTGCGGGACCCAGGTGGTCGAGGCGAGCGCGCCCTGGGGCAGGTCGCGTCCCACGAAGCGCGGTGGCAGGCCCGCCTTGACCTCGAAGAACTCGACCCAACCGGACGAGTTGACCGCGACCGTCAGCGGATACGTGCAGCCGGTGCCGTACACCGCCGAGGAGAGCGGGACCGACGCATCGACCCGGCCGGCCGGCGCCGCCTGCGCCGACGGGGCCAGCAGTGCGGTCGTGCTCATCACCGCCGCGCCGAGTGCGGCTCCGATCCCCAGAATCCACCGTCGTCCCGACACACGATCCCCTTCCCCGTTTGGTGACCTGACGCTCCATCGTGTCATCGTCACGCGGACCACGCGGCCGATTCACGAGGTTCGCCCTGGGGGATCACTCCCGAGGGGCGAGGACGTCGACGATGTCGAGCAGTGCGTCGCGCACGGCGTCGACGGGCCGCACCGCGGTCTGGCTGAGCGCGCCGACGATGGCACCGTCTTCGATGCCGATCAGTTGCGCGATGTGCACGGGGTCGGCGACACGGTGGGATTTGACCAGCACCTCGCAGTGATGGAGGGCCAGCGACTGTCCCCGCGCGGCGACGACGTCGCGCAGGAGGGGGTGGCGCGCCGCGAGCGCGATCATCTCGTATCGCGCGGACAGTTGCTGGAGGGTGGTGTCGGAGCCGACGAAGACGTCGGCGAGCACGCCCGCCGTCGCCGCGCTCCCCCGGTGTCGTCGCGGAAGAGCGTTGCAGCGCGCGGAGACTGCGGCCTCGTCGTGCGCGCACAGGTTGGCGGCGGCCTCGGCCATGAGGTCGTCGAGCGAGCCGAAGTAGTAGGTCGTCGACGCCAACGGGAGCTGCGCGCGCTCGGCCACCGCACGATGACGCACGGCGTCGAAGCCGCCTTCGAGCAACAGCTCACCGGCAGCCTCGATCAATCGAGACCGCCGCCGCGCACCCTTCGGTGTCGCTGCCGAGGTCATCATGGATGTTCATGCTGCCAAAGGGTCGGTACCGTCGTATCGCTTTCACGAAAGCGGCGCACGCGCAGGAGGATTCCCGTATAAGTCCGCTGACCTCCAGGAACGTCCGTTTCGATGTCGCCCGCTCGCTGCGCTCCCGGTGCGGACCGATGTCGCCCGCTCGCTGCGCTCCCGGCTGCGGCCCGGCGGCCTCGTCAGTCGGACATCGGACACCGGGGTACGACGCCCATGCCCGCGGTTACCGTGAGCGCATGCAGTTCGACGGCCTCCATGCTGTCGCCGATTACGCGGCGCTCTACACCTGTCTGCGACAGGTCGCGTTCGCCGGTTTCCTCCGCGAGCGGCTGGGGAACTTCGTAGCGCGCTGCGACCCGGCGGAGCGGGCCGTCGTCTTCACCTCGACATCCCCTCCCGGCCAGGATGGGCAGCACGATCCGTTCCGTTCGCGGGCCATCCTGATCGCGGTGATCGAAACGGACGCGATCGTGTGGGGCTGGGCTCATCCCCGCGGCGAACCGTCCGGTCCCGCATCCGCGCTACGGGACGTCGGTGCCCGATTCGGCGTCGACGACTTCGCCGTTCCCCGGGTGCCGTTGCCGCCCAACCTGTCCCGCGATCAGATCACCGGCTACCGGACGCAGGCGATCGACATCGTGGCCGCGGCCGCGGTCGAGAGCACCGGGATCAGTCCGTACTGGACGGCACGACTCGACGACGGGGAACTCGCGGTGTACCTCCTCGACGACGTCGCACTCCCCGAACCGAGCTTCGCCGACTTCGCCACGACGATGCCGACGGTGATGAGATCTCTTGCGGTCAACGATCATCGGGTGGCGATCCACGGGATGGCCGCGCGGCGCGGCTGGCACATCAGCTGGCGGACCGGTTCCGACGGCGGCCGGTCGCCGATCTGCGACGTCACCGACGGTGAGTCGGTGGCACACGTCGAGTTCGACCGGCGCGCGCGGCCCGTCGACTTCAGCTGTGAACTCGTCGGGCAGGCCTGACCCCCGCGGCTTTCTCCGCCCCTGTCCTCCGACCACGTCGCCGGTGGCGAACCGTGCGACCATCGGGGACATGTCCCCCGACGACCGTGACGACATCCATCTCCGGCGTGCGATCGAGCTCGCCGCCCAGGCCCGCGCCCGCGGCGATCATCCGTTCGGCTCTCTTCTGGTGGCGCCGGACGGCGGCGTCGTGGCCGAAGGCATGAACTCCGTCGACACCGCGGGTGACCCGACCGGGCACGCCGAGACCAACGTCGTGCGCGCGGTGGGGCACCTCGACCTCGCGACCCGGGCCGAGCTGACGCTGTACACCAGCACCGAACCGTGCGCCATGTGCTCGGGAGCGATCTACTGGGCCGGGATCGGCACCGTCGTCTATGCACTCGGCGAGGACGACCTGCGGGAGATGACCGGCGACGACCCCGCGAATCCGACGCTGGCGATGCCGTGCCGCCGGATCTTCGACGCAGGCAGCCGACCGATCGTCGTCCGTGGTCCGGTCGCCCTCGACGCGGCACGCGAGGTCCATGCCGGATTCTGGCAACACGGTTGAGATCTGCGGCGATCGCTGTCCTGCGAACGACCGTCGTACGCGCCGCGGATGAGCCAGATTCCTCACATCGGCGCGCGGCGGGCGCCGATCCGTTGCCGCGAGACGGGGGTCGGCCATTACCCTGTTGACTCGATGACCCGAGTGCCGCCACCCACCAGCGATCCCGACGACCGCAGCAGTCCCGACGAGACCCGCCGCGCCGTCGTCGGTCGTCGTGCTGTCCTGGCGGCCGGACTCGGCGCCGCCGCGCTCGGGGTCGCCGCGTGCTCGAGCTCGACCCCGCCGACGTCCGTGCAGCCACGCAACCTGGAGGGCCGGGCCGACGACGAACTGCCGGTCGAGGCCTCGCCGCCGCCGGTCACCGGGGGTCCGCCGCTGATCACGGGCAGCTTCCGGTCCGCTCGGATGGGCGGCCGCGACACGCGGTGGGCTGTCGCCCGGCCGAACGGGGTCACGGGCAGGCTCCCCGTCGTCGTCGTCCTGCACGCGCTGAACACCAACGAGAAATCGATCTTCGGACCGAAGCTCGAGATGCAGACGGTGATGCAGCAGTACGTCGACGCCGGAAACGCGCCGTTCGCTCTGGCGGCCGCCGACGTCGGGCGCAATTACTACCACCGGCGCACCGACGGCACCGACGGCGGCGCCATGATCCTCGACGAATTCCTGCCGATGCTGGCCGGCAACCCCGACCTGGATCTGTCGACCGAGCGGATCGGGCTCTTCGGCTGGTCGATGGGCGGCTACGGCGCGCTGCGCCTGGCCGCGATGCTGGGGTCGCCGCGGGTCGCCGCGGTGGCGGTCAGCTCGCCCGCGATGTGGGCCGACCCGCGCAACTTCCCGCCTCGCGCCTTCGACGGCATCGCCGACTATCAGGCCAACTCGCTGTTCGGCGCCCAGCCGAAGTTCGCGAAGATCCCGCTGCTGATCAACATCGGCTCGAGCGACCAGTTCTACACCTACACGCGCCAGTGGGCCGCCGGTCTCCGCCCGCCCGCCGCCTTCGGGACCGCGGCCGGGGGTCACACCAACCGCTACTGGCGCAGCGTCCTGCCCGAGCAGGTCGAGTTCCTCGGGCGCAACCTGGCTGTCTGACCCGGGTTTCGCTCAGATGCCGATCCGGCCCTCGAGGGCGTTGCGGCCGATGTCGCTGCGGAAGTGGGAACCGGGGAGCTTGATGTTCGCGATGCGCGCGTAGGCCTGCTCGCGGGCCTCGGCGAGGTCGGCGCCGGTGCCCACCACGGCGAGAACCCGTCCGCCGGAGGAGACGACGGCGCCATCGTCGTTGAGCGCGGTGCCGGCGTGCAGCACCCCGTCGGCGTCGGCACCGGTGATGATGTCGCCGGTCCGCGGCTTGCCGGGATAGTTCTCCGCCGCGACCACCACGGTGACCGCGGCGCCGTCGCGCCACTGCAGTGGCGGCAGATCGGCGAGGGTACCGGTCGCGGTCGCGTGCAACGCCTGCCCGAGTGGGGATTCGAGCAGAGCCAGCACGGCCTGGGTCTCCGGATCGCCGAAGCGGCAGTTGAATTCGACGACGGCGGGTCCGTCCGACCCGATCGCCAGGCCCGCGTACAGCAGACCGGAGAACGGGATACCGCGTCGAACCATCTCGGCGGCAACGGGTTTCACGACCTCGTCGACGATGCGCGCGGTCATCTCGGCGGGCAACCAGGGCAGCGGCGTGTAGGCGCCCATGCCGCCGGTGTTCGGTCCGGCGTCGTTGTCGCCGACCCGCTTGTGGTCCTGCGCGGGGAGCAACGGCACCACGGTCTCGCCGTCGACGAGGCAGAACAGCGACACCTCCGGCCCGTCGAGGAAGCTCTCCAGGAGAACCGGGTGCCCGCTCTCCAGGCACTCGGCGGCGTGGTCGCGGGCGATGACGCGGTTTTCGGTGACGACGACGCCCTTGCCGGCCGCGAGGCCGTCGTCCTTGACGACCCACGTGGGTCCGAAACGATCGAGAGCGGCGTCGAGCCGAGCAGGGTTGTCGACGATCTCCGCGTGGGCGGTTTTGACCCCCGCAGCCGCCATCACGTCCTTGGCGAACGCCTTGGACCCCTCGATCTGTGCGGCCTGCGCACTCGGGCCGAAGGTGGCGATCCCGTCGGCGCGCAGTGCGTCGGCAACGCCGAGGACCAGGGGCACCTCGGGACCGATGACCACGAGGTCGGCGTCGATCTCACGCGCCAGGGCGACGACGGCGTCGCCGGAGACGGCGTCGACGGGATGGTTCGTGGCGATCGACGAGGTGCCGGCGTTACCGGGGGCGACGTGCAGGTCGGTGACCGCCGGATCGTTCCGGAGACCGATGAGGAGGGCATGTTCGCGGCCGCCCGAGCCGATCACGAGTACGCGCACGTCCACGACTCTAACGGTCGCTCCCCGGGGCCGGCCGAACGGTCGTCGACGTCGAACAGCGGGACGCCGACGGGCAGCAGGCGTCGGGGCACGACGCCTGCTGCCGTTCGCCGGTGAGCGAGCCGGTCAGCTCGTGGGCATGGTGAGGTCGTACATGGGCACGCCGTCGACGGTGACGGCGGTGAAGTTCTCCTGCACCCAGGTGCTGATCTGCGACGACGGTTGGGTCGAGTTCCCACCCATGCCGGGACCCGAGCCGCCGACGAAGTAGTGGATCTCCTTCGCGGCGACGAGCTCTTGGAATTCCGCCAGCGTCGGCGACGGGTCACTTCCGTTGAACCCGCCGATCGGCATCACCGAGTGGCCGGTCTCGAGCTGGTACCCGGAGGCCGACATCGACCCGACGGCAGCGGCGACCCAGGTGTAGTCGCCGGCGTCGGCACTCAGTGTGTCGACGACGGCCGCCGAGGGGGTCGACCCGCGCAGCAGTCCCCCACCGCCACGACCGTCCGCGCCCTGCTGGGTCATGCCGGGCATCCCCTGGCCGCCGGGACCACCCATGCCCTGCGGAGGCGTCGCGGGCATGCCCCGACCTGCGGGTCCACCCGGGCCTCCCCGCCCACCGGGGCCGCCCTGTCCACCGGGGCCGAACTCGCCGTCGACCCGGGGTCCGGCGGTGATGATGGATCCGCTCTTCTCGGTCGCGATGGTGTCCACGGTGTAGGCCACCGGGCCGGCCAGACCGGCCATGACGGCCCCGACGAGGGCTGCGGCCGCGATGCTCCGACGCCGGGCGAAGACCATGGCCACCGCCGCGGCGAGCCCGACGACGAGGACGGCGAACCGGAGCCACGGCACGAAGTCGGGAGTGCGGCCCAGCAGGACATGGCCCCAGATCGCGGCGATCGCAACGGAAATCCCCAGCGCGATCCGCACCCACAACCGGTCCCGGCGCGACCAGCACACCGCGGCGCCACCGGCGACGACTGCGGCGACCGCGGGAGCCAGTGCCGCGGTGTAGTACTGGTGGAAGATCCCGGCCATGAAGCTGAAAACACCCATCGTGACAAGCAGCCAGAGCGCCCAGACGACCAGATACGCACGCCGCGGGTCGGTACGTCGGGCCCTCCCGATGAGCACGAGCGCCACGACGGCGAGAAGCAGTCCCGTCGGGATGAGCCAGGCGATCTGACCGCCCTGCGCGGGTTCGAACATCCGCAGCCAGCCGGTCTCACCCCATGCGCCACCGCCACCGCCGCCGGGACCACCCATGCCACCGCCCATGCCCTCCATGGCGTTTCCGCCACCACCGGGCACGACGGCACCGGTCTCGTTGCCGTTGAGCCGGCCGAGGCCGTTGTAGCCGAGGGTCAGTTCGAGGATCGAGTTGTTCTGCGAGCCACCGATGTACGGGCGCGACGACGCGGGCCACAGCTCGACCGCCAGAATCCACCAGCCCGCACTGACGACCATCGCGCCCAGCGCGGCGAACAGCTGCCCGACCCGGTGCAACCACCCGCGTGGGCCGAAGGCGAGGTAGGTGACCGCCAGCGGCGGCACGATCAGCATGACCTGGAGCTGTTTGGTGAGGAAGCCGAATCCGACGAACACCCCGGTCAGGATCAGCCACCGCCAGCGACCGTCCTCGAGCCCCTTCATCATCGACCAGACGGCCGCGACCATCAGCAGGATGAGCAGCGCCTCGGGATTGTCGAAGCGGAACATCATCGCCGCGACCGGTGTCACCGCGAGGATCGCTCCCGCGAGGATGCCGGCCCAGTGGCCGAGGTACTTCCGGGTGATCAGGTAGAGCAGCGCCACCGAGGCGACGCCCATCAGCGCCTCGGGCACCAGGATGGACCACGAGTTCACCCCGAAGATCCGCGCGCTGAGACCCGGAATCCACAGCGAGGCAGGCGGTTTGTCGACCGTGATGGAGTTCGCCATGTCCGAGGACCCGAAGAACCAGGCCTTCCACGACTGCGAGCCGGCTTGAATGGCCGCCGAGTAGAAGGAATTGGCCCACCCGTTGATCGACAGGTTCCACAGGTAGCCGACCGTGGTGCCGATCAACAGCAGCGCCAGCGAGAGACGTTCCCAGCGAGTGTTTTCGGAGGCCGGACCTGTGGCTCCCGAGGGATTCTCGGGTGCAACGGAATTCGACGGCGGAACGAGGGTGGTGCTCATGCGACGACCTCCGTGTGGTGAGTGGCCGCCTTGCGGAACACCCAGCGGAGACCGATGAACCGGGTGAGTGTGGCCACCAGGTTCGCGGTCACCAGGATCATGAGTTCGATGTGTTTGGTCGCGTCGGGAGCGACGGTGTGGAGCACGAGCAGTGCACCCGAGGTGACCAGCCAGCCGAAGAGGAAGACGCCCAGACCGAAGAGCTGATGGCGCAATGCGTTGTCACGGCCGCGGATGCCGAAGCTGAACCGCCGGTTGGCGGCGGTGTTGAGGACGGCGGTGATCGCGAGGGCGACCACATTCGAGATCTGGGCGCCGAGGAAGGAGTGGAGCGCCAGGAACAGCACGGCGTAGGCCAGCGTCGAGGCGACGCCCACCACGCAGAAACGCGCCAGTTGCCCGACCAAGCCCGTCGGCACCCCGTCGAGCTGCGGTCCCGCGGCCCGGTCCCGGCCGATGGACTCGCGCAGTTCAGCGATCGGCAACCGACCCATCGCCAGCGCGAGACCCACGCGCGCACAACCTTTGAGGTCGGCGATCGCCGTCGGCACGATGTCGACGGTGCTGTCGGGGTCGTCGACCCAGTCCACCGGCACCTCCGCGATACGCAGACCGATCTGCTCGGCGAGAACCAGGAGTTCAGTGTCGAAGAACCAGCCGGTGTCGGCGACGAACGGCAGCAGCTCGCGCGCGATGTCGGTCCGCACCGCCTTGAACCCGCACTGGGCGTCGGAGAACCTGGCCCCCATCGCGGTACGCAGCATCAGGTTGTACGAGCGGGAGATGAACTCGCGCTTGGGTCCCCGGACGACGCGCGCGGACCGGCTGAGGCGCGTGCCGATCGCGATGTCGGAATGCCGTGAGACGAGAGGGGCGATGAGCGGCATGAGGGCGTTGAGATCGGTCGACAGGTCGACGTCGCAGTAGGCGACGATCTCGGCATCGCTGTGCTGCCACACCGCGCTCAGCGCGCGACCGCGTCCCTTCTGCTCCAGATGGACGACGCGCATGCCGTCGAGCTCACCCGCCAGTGCGACGGCGATGGCGAGGGTGTCGTCGGTGCTGGCGTTGTCGGCGATGGTGATGCGCGAGGCGTAGGGCACGTGCAGACGCAGGTGATCGGCGAGGCGACGCACCGACGACGCGATGTCGGCCTGTTCGTTGTGAACGGGTACGACGATGTCGAGTACCGGATTCGGCGTGGAGGTGTCGGTGAGTGTGTACATCTGCGCGGTGGTGCCCGGCGGTGCTTCTGGGATCATGCGGACCACAGTGGGCTCCCAGCCTCGCGTCACCCTGCGTGCGAGCTACCGGGTTCCTGTGAACGCCTGACCGGGGCGTGTGGACGGACACCGGGGGCGTGTCCGAGGCCGCAACTACATTGGGCACATGCCCGCAACCCTCGCCCCGGATCAGCTGACCGCCGCCAACCGCGTCATCACCAGCCTGGCCGGTGAGGGCGCCGCGCTGCGTGAGGATCAGCTCCGGGCCGTGACCGCGCTGGCCGGCCGCCCCGTCGACCCCGCCGAGCGCGGCGCGCGGGTCCTGGTGGTCCAGGCGACGGGATGGGGCAAGTCGGCGGTCTACTGGTCGGCGACCGCGATCATCCGGGCCGGTGGCGGTGGGCCGACCCTCATCGTGTCGCCGCTGCTGTCCCTCATGCGCGACCAGGTCTCGGCAGCCGCCCGCGGCGGGTTGTCGGCGGCCACGCTCAACTCGTCGAACGTCGACGAGTGGTCGACGATCGAGGCGCAGCTGCGGGCCGGCGACCTCGACGTCCTGCTCGTGTCACCCGAACGGCTCGCCAACCCGGGCTTCGGCCGCCGAGTCCTCGACGCCCTCGCCGGCAACCTGGGTCTGCTCGTCATCGACGAGGCGCACGCGGTCTCCGACTGGGGTCACGATTTCCGTCCGGACTACCGCCGCGTGGCGGACGTGCTGCGCACCGTCAACCCGACCACGCCGGTGCTGGCCACCACCGCCACCGCCAACGCGCGTGTCACCGCCGACGTCGCCGCCCAGCTCGATGCCGGCACCGCCGGCGAGCCGACCCTCGTCCTCCGCGGGCCGCTCGCACGGAAGTCGCTGCACCTCAACGTCATCGACGGACTGTCGCCGGTCCAGCGGTACGGCTGGGTGGCGCAGTCGCTGCCCGCCCTCCCGGGCTCGGGCATCGTGTACGTGCTGACCGTCGCCGACGCCGACCGTCTGGTCGAGGCCATCCGAGCCGTCCACGGCGACGCGGTCAAGGTGGCCGCCTACACCGGCCAGCTCGACGCCGACCGTCGCCACGAACTCGAGGACGCACTGCTCCGCAACGAGGTCAAGGCGCTGGTCGCGACGTCGGCACTCGGAATGGGTTATGACAAACCCGATCTCGGCTTCGTGGTGCATGTCGGGTCACCACCGTCGCCGGTCTCCTACTACCAGCAGGTCGGTCGTGCCGGGCGCGCCCTCGACGATGCCGTCGTCATGCTCCTGGCGTCGCAGACCGACGACCGGATCTGGGATCACTTCGCGACCGCGACGATCCCCGACCCGGACAAGATGCGCGACCTCCTCAGCGCCCTGGACGCCGCGGACGAGCCGCAGTCGGTGGTTCAGCTCGAGGCCGCAACCCGGTTCCGTCGTACCCGGATCGAATTGATGCTCAAGCAACTGGCCGTGGACGGCGTCACCGACCGGACCCCCGACGGGTGGGTCGTCACCGGCAAGCCCTGGACCTACGACGCCGCGCACTACGACGGCATACTCGCCGTACGCCGCCGGGAGGCCGACATCATGCGCGCCTACATCGCGGGGCGCACCTGCTTGATGCGGCTCCTGACCGAATCGCTGGACGATCCCCAGGCCGCGGACTGCGGGCGATGCTCGGTCTGCCGCGGCGCGCTCAGCGACGGACTCACCGACACCGTCGACGACGAGACCGTCCGCACCGTCACGTCGACGCTCCGCCGCAAGGCGCAGACCCTGGATCCGCGCAAGATGTGGCCGGGCGGCGAATTCGGCCGTCGCGGAAGAATTCCCGCAGACCTGCTCGCCGCGCCGGGGCGCGTCCTGGCCCACGCCGACGCCCCGGAGTGGGTCGAGGTGCTCGCCGCCGCCCGCAACGGGAACGAGCGAGCGGTGGCCGAGTTGGGCGACGCCGCGGTCGCGACACTGTCCGCGTGGGTGCGCGACACCGGCATCCGCGCCGACGTCATCGTGTCACTACGCCTGACCGGCACCGCACTCGCCGAGACCCTGGCCGAACACCTGCGGAAGGTCGGAAAACGCGATGGCGGCAGTTTCCCCGTGCGCATGGGTGACCCACCCGCCGACGCGACCGGCGCCGTCGAAGCCGCCTACTGGCGGGACCATCTCGGCGACCCGCCCGACGTCGCGGGCCGCAACGTGATGCTCGTGGTCGACGCCAACAGTTCGGGCTGGCCGATCACCCTGGCCGCCGCCGCCCTCCGCGAAGCGGGCGCGACCGCGGTGTTACCCCTGCTGATCCACCGGACGGTGTGAGCTCTCCGCAAACCCACCCTTTTTCGGCAAACCCACACCCCTGCGAGGGGGTGGGTTTGCCGAAAAGTGGTGGGTTTGCAGACGGTGGGGTCAGTCGGCGACGTACTCGCCGTAGCCGAGGGAACGCAGGCTCGCGCGGATCTTCTCGGCCGCGGCGTCGAGGTCCTCGGGACGGGGGTTCTTGTTCGCGTTGGCGAGGTCGAAGGTCTGCATCGACAGCGCCGGGAAGACGTGGACGTGCACGTGTGGCACTTCGAGGCCGACGATCAGCAGACCCATCCGGGGAGCGTCGAAGGCGTCCTTGACCGCGCGTCCCACGTTCTGCGCGACCGCACTGAGATGGGCGAACGCGGCGGTGTCCATCTGCTCCCAGTGATCGACCTCGGCACGGGGAACCACCAGGACGTGACCGGGCGTGACCGGTTCGATGGTGAGGAACGCGACCGCCTCGCCGTCCTTCCAGACGAACCGGCCGGGGAGATCGCCGTTGATGATCATGCTGAAGACCGATGCCATGGGCGCGAGTCTAGTGGTGTGCCTCGGAGACAGATGACCCCCACGGCCACGGCGGGTGTCGTCGGCGAAAGTGTCGGGGTTCCATGACATCCTTTCGGTGTGAGTGGGCCAGAGTCATCCGGGGCGGGACGAACCCCCCGATCCGTCGTCGGATCCAGCGACGTCCTGGCCCGCGCCCAACGGTTCCCGCGTCTTCGGTACATGGGGTCGAAGTACCGTCTGCTGCCCCATCTCGAACGCACCTTCGCCGAGATCGGCGGGTCCACCGCGGTCGATGCGTTCTCCGGTTCCGGAGTTGTGTCCTACCTGCTGAAGGCGCAGGGCTTCGAGGTCGTCAGCAACGACTTCCTCAACTTCCCGCACATCATCACCCGCGCGTCGGTTGCCAATTCGAGTGTCCGGCTGGAGCCCGAACTGATCGAGGCGATCTGCGGTCCCGCCGCCGACGATCGCGACTACATCTCACGGACCTTCGACGGTCTGTACTTCACCACGGAGGACCGCGCCTTCCTCGACTCGGCGTGGTCGCACGTCGACGCCTTGCGCGGGTACCGCCGCGACCTCGCGATCGCCGCCCTGGTCCTCTCGGCCGCACGCAAACAACCACGTGGCGTGTTCACCTTCACCGACTCGACGCGCTACGCCGACGGCCGGCGCGATCTGACCATGTCCTTGCGCGACCACTTCCGTCTCCGGGCCGCCGGGGACTACAACGCCACGGTGTTCAGCAACGCGCGCAGCAGCCGCAGCGTCCAGGGCGACATCTTCGACCTCGAACTGCCGTGGTCCGCACCGCCGGATCTGGTCTACCTCGACCCTCCGTACGCGCCACCGACCGACGACAACGACTACATCAAGCGCTATCACTTCCTCGAGGGATTGTCGGCCTACTGGCGCGGCATGAGCATCATGGAGAACACCAAGACCAAGAAGCTGCCGAAACGCTTCACCCCGTTCGCCTACAAGCGGACCATCGAGGACGCCCTCTTGCGCACCTTCGAGCATTTCGAGGGCGCCGGCGCGATCGTGCTGTCGTACTCGTCGAATGCGTTGCCCGGCAAGGATCGGATCGTCGACCTGCTCGGGAAGGTCAAGCCGTCGGTGGAGGTCATCGCGATCGACCACAAGTACAGTTTCGGCACCCACGCGGCCGCGACGCGCCGCGACGTCAGCGAGTACCTCTTCATCGGCCGGGACTGACCGGCGGATACCCACTGACGACACGGCGACACACATGAGCACCGCGGGCGACTTCGACGACTACCTCACATCGTTGGGACGGTTGACCTCTCATGTGGACCCGACCGCGTCGACGCCGGAGGCAGAGCGGATCACCCAGGCCACCGCGCGCCTCGGCGAACTCCTCGACACCGACATCGCAGGTCTCGCGGCCTGGGTGAGGGACAACCCCACAGACGTCCCCGTCCTCGGCCTCGCGGTCGGGCTGTCCCAGGAGAAGCTGAAGAACGCGCTGCGCGACCGGTTCGACACCAGCGGCTGGCACGGGCGCAGCCGGTCGAGCTGGTGACCTGGCTCGACACCGAGTTCGACCTCGTCCGCATGCTGCGCACCCAGTTGTCGCGCACGTTCACCTTCGCCGACATACTCGTGGCGCGCGCCGGCACCCGCGCCACCGCCACGCGCGCGGGAGCGTCGGGTCGGCGTATCGAGGACGAGATCGAGGACATCGCCCGCGACATCGGACTCGACTACGTCACCCGGTCGCGGTTCGCGGGACGCAACGGGCGGACCGCGCCCGCCGACCTGATCGTCGGCGACCCGTCGTCGGCCGACATCGTGGTTGCGGCCAAGGGTTTCGACTCGACCGGCTCCAAACTCACCGACGCGGTTCGCGAGATCGAGGAGATGGCCGAGGTGCGGTTGCCGACCCAGCTGGTTCTCGCGGTGATCGACGGGATCGGCTGGAAGTCACGGCAGTCGGACCTGCGCCGCATCCACCAGCTGTGGGTGACACGCCAGATCGACGGGATGTACACACTCGTCGGACTCGACCGGTTCCGCGACGACGTCACCGACTTCGCGAAGCTCCGGCGGTTGATCTAGTCGACGTCGGCGAGCGGCAGTCTCACCCAGAACGACGCTCCCGCACCAGGACTCGTGTCGACGCCCACCCGCCCGCCGTGCGCGGCCACCAGGGCGGCGACGATCGACAGACCCAGACCGCTACCACCGCCGTCGCCGCGGTGTCGCGAGGAGTCACCGCGGTAGAACCGCTCGAAGACGTGCTCGGCATCCTCCGCCGTGAGTCCCGGGCCGGTGTCGGTGACGGTCAGCACCGCCTCACCGGTGTCCGGACGGTCGTCGACGGTCACCCCGACCGTGATCGAGGCGTCGGTCGGCGTGTGGTTCACGGCGTTACCGATGAGGTTGCGCAGCACCTGCACCAGCCGCGGCCCGTCGCCGAGGACCACCGGCGGACGATCGCCCGCGACGACGTCGAGTCGGATCTCACGATCGGGCGCGGCGGCCCGTGCGCTCTGCACGGCGTCGGCGGCCAGGCCGAGCAGGTCCACGGGCGCGGAATCGACAGGACGCGCGGCATCGAGTCGCGCGAGCATCAGCAGGTCCTCCACCAGCAGGTTCATCCGGCCGGCCTCGTCGTCGATGCGTCGCATCGCATCGGTGACATCGGGAAGATCGGGGACATCGGCAACGCCGTGCTGTGAATAGAGTTCGGCGAAGCCCTTGATGGACGTGAGCGGTGTCCGCAATTCGTGGCTGGCGTCGGCGACGAAGCGTCGCATCCGCTCCTCGGAGGCGCGCGCCTGCTGTTCGGATGCGGCGGTCGAGGCGAAGGCGTGCTGGATCTGCCCGAGCATCCGGTTCAGCGAGTCCGACAGACTGCCGACCTCGGTGTTGGCCGGCGCCGGCGGGACGCGCCGGGTCAGGTTCCCCTCCGCGATCTCGTGCGCGGTCTCCTCGACCCGCCGCAGCGGACGCAGACCGGTGCGCACCAGGACATAGCTCAGCACCCCGATCAGCAGGACGACCAGCACACCGATCCCGATCTGCAGCCAGATCAGCCTGCTCACCGTGTCGTCGATGTCGGACATCGGCGTGGCCACGATGGATCTGCCGAAGCTGTTGCTACGCTTGACAACCCGCCATTGCGGGCCGTCTCCGTCGACGGACGGGACGGTCACGGGTCCGGCGTTGTCGCGGGCCAGTCCGTCGAGGTCGGGGGCGTCGTCGAACTGGTTGTAGACATTGTCGGTCGAGACCCCACCGGGACCGTAGACGATGGACTCGACGTAATAGGGCGACGGCGGCCGGCGCGGTCCGGGCGGGCCGGGTCCGTCGCCGAGGAATCCACGGGGTTCGGCCCACGTGCGTATCGCGTTCGTCAGTCCCTCGTCGGCGCGCGCGATGAGGTCCTGACGCATCGACGAGGTCACCGCGATCCCGGAGGCGAGCAGCCCGACGGCGACGAGCAACACGGTCAGGGCCACCAGCGAGATCCGCAGCGGAACACCGCGCTTGCGCGTCCCGCGACCGGTGCCGGCCACCACCCGATCAGTCACGGGGCTCTCGCATCACGTAACCCACTCCGCGGAGGGTGTGGATGAGTCGCTTGTCGCCGGTGTCCAGTTTGCGTCGCAGGTACGACACATAGGATTCGACGACGTTCACCTCTCCCCCGAAGTCGTAGTTCCAGACATGGTCGAGGATGCGCGGTTTGGACAGCACCGTGCCCGCATTGACCATGAAGTAGCGCAGCAGGGTGAACTCCGTCGGCGAGAGCGGAACCAACTCGCCCGCCTTGAACACCTCGTGGGTCTCGTCGTCGAGTTCGATGTCGGCGAAGGTGATCTTCGACGACGCGCGCTGCTGATCATCGAAACCGCTGCGCCGCAACAGCACCTGCAGGCGGGCCACGACCTCTTCGAGGCTGAACGGTTTGGTCACGTAGTCGTCGCCGCCGATGGTCAGGCCGTTGATCTTGTCCTCCACCGTGTCCCGCGCCGACAGGAACAGCGCGGGCGCCTCCACCCCGTCGGCACGCAGGCGGCGCAGGAGCCCGAACCCGTCCATCCCCGGCATCATCACGTCGAGGACGAGGACGTCGGGTTTGGCGGCGCGGCACCTGTCGAGGGCCGCCGGACCGTCGGCGGCGGTCTCGACCTCGTACCCCTGGAATTTCAGCGACACCGACAACAGCTGACGGATGTTCTCCTCGTCGTCGACGACGAGGACCTTCGCGCCGCGCGTGCCGTTCTGATTCGCCGCTTCACTCACACGATCAGACTCCCAGGACGCCCTGGTATCTCACTGTAGGCACGCTGGGAGATTCCTGTGAGCGTTGACCAGCGGTTTCACCGAGGCCGCAGCCTCACGCGTCGGGGTGACCGTACGCCGCGGCGATCTCTTCCGAACCGCGCCAGCGGGAGTAGGTCGGGCTCTGTGGCCATCCGTCCGGAGAGTCCTGCCACTCCTCCTGACGCCCGTAGGGCAGCACGTCGAGGAGTCCGAACGTGAAGCCGAGCTGTTCGGTGCCGCGTCCGGTGGAATGCCAGGTGCGGTACACCGTATCGCCGTCTCGGAGGAAGACGTTGACCGCGAACCCTTCCCCCGGCGCGGCATCGACATCCGCCGAGAAGGTCGTACCCGCCGAGGAATACCAGTCCATCCGATTGCCGACGCGCTGCTTGTAGGCAAGCACCTCCTCGATCGGCCCGTGCGTGATGATGACGAAGCGCGCGTCGTAGTCGGCGAGGTAGTCGAGCCGGCTGAACTGGGTGGTGAAGCCGGTGCAACCCGGGCACTGGAACTCGGCGCCGTCGGTCCACATGTGGTTGTAGACGATCAGCTGTGAGCGTCCGTCGAAGACATCGACCAGCCGAACCGGTCCGTCGGGCCCGGTCAGGACATAGTCGTCCATCTCGACCATGGGGAGTCGGCGACGCTGCGCGGCGACGGCGTCGAGTTCGCGGGTCGCCGCCTTCTCGCGGCGGCGCAGGTCGGCCAGCGCCGTCGCCCAGGTCTCGCGGTCGGCCACGGGTGGGAGTGCCGTACTCACGACGATGCCTCTCGCATGACAGTGCCTTTCGCTCGGTGATGAGAACAGTTCACCGGGTAAGACCCGCCCTTGCTCCGGAATTCATCGCACCGCGGGAACGGCACCTGCCTAGGCGGTGAGTTCGTAGGCCGCCTGGAGCCGGCGCACGTGCTCGCGGACCTCGTACAGTTCCCGGCGCGCGGTTCGCAGAGCCTTCTCGCCGCCTCGACCGGCCTGCAGGCTCTCCACGAGTGAGTCGGCGACGCGTTCCAGCTCGTCAACCAGCACCCGGGCCTGCGCCTGTGCGACGGGATCGACAGATCGTCGCGAGCGAACCATGGGGTCATCGTAGGTTCTTCGATCGTTAACCGCTCGCGGAACCGCCGTCCACCGACCGGGGTGGAACGTCGATGGCGGCGAGATGAACGATCGATGAACCTCTTCATCGTGACGGTCCACATTGTCGCGTTCAGACTAAATTGTGTCCATGGATGCCCATGACGAGCGTCGTCAGATCAGCGAAGTCCAGGACCGGCTCATCGGCCTCTACTCGCACCGTTCGCCCAACGACGTCGCCGCCGCGGTCGAGAAGGCATACCAGCACTTCGACGGCACCGAGGTCCGCGACTTCGTGCCACTCCTCGTCGAACGACGCGCGAACAAGGACCTCGGCGGCACCGACGTCATGGCCGATCCCGCCTCGGTCCCGCCGCACGTCGGGGAATGACCGAAACGGGGGATGACACCGTGCGGCCCGGTCACGTGGTCAGCAACAGCCGGTGGTGGCGCTGAGGACATTGCGGAGAGCTTCCAGCGATTCGGGTCTCGACCGGTAATAGACGTTCATCCCGCGACGCTCGGGCGAGACCATCCCGGCTTTTCGCAGCTGACCCAGATGGTGGCTCGTCGTCGCCTCGGTGAGTCCGACGGCTGTCGCGAGGTCGCACGTGCAGATCCCGTCGCCGTCGTCGGCGAGGAGGATCGAGACGAGCTTGATCCGCGCAGGGTCGGCAAGAGCCTTGAGCCGCAACGCGATCTCGAGAGCAGTGGCGTCGTCGAGTGGTGCCGCCGACACCGGCGCACAACAGATGGGGGCACTGATGTCGACCATCGGCAAGGTCTTCGGCATGATCCGACCCTACCCCTCCTATTGACATATGTCGAAAAGGTGGCATCCTGCAAGGACGACCCCGATTAGACATATATCTCACAGGTAAAGGTGGCTCGTCATGTCCCGTATCCAGCTCGCACTCAATGTCGATGATCTCGGTGCCGCCGTCGAGTTCTACGCCAAGCTGTTCGACACCGCCCCGGCAAAACGGAAGCCCGGTTACGCGAACTTCGCGATCGCCGAACCTCCGTTGAAGCTGGTGCTTCTGGAGAACCCGGGCCACGGCGGCACCATCAACCACCTCGGCGTCGAAGTCGAGTCGAGCGAGAAGGTGCACTCCGAGATCGCCCGACTCTCCGGTGAAGGCCTGTTCACGCAGGAGGAGATCAACTCGACCTGTTGCTTCGCGACCCAGGACAAGGTGTGGGTGACCGGCCCGAGCGACGAGAAATGGGAGGTCTACACCGTGCTCGCCGACTCCGAGACCTTCGGCGTCAGCCCGAAGTTGTTGGAAGCGAACGAAGTCGACGGAGATCAACAGGGCGCGGCGTGTTGCGGTGGCGCCTCCGATTCACCCGGCGCCCGCACGGCCTGCTGCTGAACGAGCGCAGCTCATTCTTGTCGGTGGGTGCCCGTATGTTTGAGTCATGCAGTTCGGGGGTGACGGCGCAGCCACTTCGGGCGAGAGGCTCGAGGCCGAGTCCTCGCTGCCCGCAGCGCTTTCCGACTTCGAGTTGTCTCCCGGGGAGCTCGTCGACGTCATCACCCACTGCGCGTCGATCACCTCCGCGGCCTCCTACCGGCTCCTGACTGCGGCGAGCCTGCTGCACGAAGAACGCGAACTCGACTACCAGCTGCGCCGCACCGAACACCACGACGGCCAGGCCCCGTCCGAAGACGAACTGCACCGGCGCGCGGCCGACGCCGCCGCCGGGATCGATCCGTACGCCGAGTACGGGCCCGATGGATTCGACCAGGCCACCGCCGAACTCGGTGCCGCACTGATGATCCCCGCCGCCCAAGCCCGTGACCTCATCCGCGTCGGCGATGTCCTGCGTTACCGGCTCATGCTCACCGGCAACACCCTGGCGTGCGCGCGGATCGACCAGCGACGTTTCACCATCGCCATGAAGCGCACCGACTTCGTGCCCGATGCCGACATGCAGACCGTCGATGCTCATCTGGCCGAGGCGATCCTGGCCCGCCCACCGATGTCGACCACCCAGTTCACCATCCTGGTCGACTCGATCGTCGCCAAGCATGCCCCCGATGCCGTTCGCCGACGTCGCGAACGCGCCGGCGACGACCGCAAGATCATCATCGCACCCGACCGATTCACACCCGGCCAGTCCCGCATCACCGGCACCCTTCCGATCACCGACGCCGCCGAACTCAACACCCAGCTCGACGCGATGGCCGCCGCAGTGCATCACGACGACCCTCGCACCACACAGCAACGACGCGTCGACGCCCTGATCGCGCTCGCCGCCCACCTCGATGTGCTTCCGTGCCGCTGCCCACACTGCGCGCCCGCACCGGTCGACCTCGACGACCCGCAAGCCGAAACAGGCCTGGAGACAGACGGTCTCGATGCAGGCCCGACATCCGACGCCGGCTATGCGCCTGTGCCTGTGCCGGTGCCGGTGCCGGTACCGGTGCCGACGTTCCACATCGTGGTGAACCTGTCGACGCTGCTCGGCCGCGACGACGACCCCGGGTTCCTCGACGGCCACGGCCTCATCGACGCCGACACCATGCGATCACTGCTCGCCGACGCGCAACGCTCTTTCGTCAACGCCGACGCCGGCGCCGATGCCGCAGCCGGCTCCCGATACGCCCCGAGCCGCAAGCTGCAGACCCTGGTGCGCTGCGGTGAGCTGTGCTGCACCTTCCCCGGCTGCAACTCACCGGTGTGGACGGCCGATCTCGACCACACCATCGGCGTTCGACCACGAATCACCACGGGCCGGTGGTCGGACGTCGCAGCGCAACCTCAAGCCGCTGTGCCGTTTTCACCACCGGATCAAGACCTTCGGCATGTGGAAGGACTACCAGGACGAGTACATGACAGCCTGGTTCCAGTCACCGACCGGACACACCTTCGTCGGCAACGCGTTCAACGGCCGCGACCTGTTCGGCTACCTCGTTCCCGGACGCCCGCCTGATCATCCGGCGCGCAGCAAGCTCGCCGAGCAGCGAGAAACCCGCACCACCGCCCACCGTCGCGAGGTCGACGCGTGGAACGCCGCCAACCCACCACCGTTCTGAATGACTCAGGCGCCAAACCCCGCCGCCGGTCCGGACGTCTATCGGTCCAGACGGCCGGCGAGGTCGCGGATGCGTGCGGTGATGTCGTCGCGGATCAGCCGCATCCGCTCGATGCCGTCGACGCCTCGAGCGGAGGGTTCGACGGTGTTCCACACCTCGACGTCGACCCCCTCCGGCGGAGTGACCTCGGCGGTCCCGACCACCACGACCAGATCCGCCGCGCGCATCAGTTCGTCGGTGAGTTGCCGCGGTTGATGTCCGGTGACGTCGGCGCCGACCTCAGCGAGCACCTGGGCGGACAATTCGTTGACCTGGCCGCCGATCTTCGCGCCGGTGCCGGCCGACGAGGCGGCGATCCGGTCGGTGACCGTTGACGTGAGGTGTTCGGCCATCACGGATTTGCCGCGGTTGCTCACGCAGACGAACAGCACGTCGTATGGGTCAGGCATCACGTACCGGCTCCTTGGTCGGATCGATGACTCCGGTGAACCTCTTGCGCAGCGCGAGGGAGACGTACACGAGCGCGACGAGGACGGGCACCTCGATGAGTGGGCCGATGACTCCGGCAAGAGCCTGACCGGAGGTCGCACCATAGGTCGCGATCGCAACGGCGATGGCGAGCTCGAAGTTGTTGCCGGCGGCGGTGAACGCCAGCGTGGTGGTCCGTGCGTAACCCAGCCCCATCGCGGCGCCGAGGACGAATCCGCCACCCCACATCACCGCGAAGTAGATCAGCAGCGGCAGCGCGATCCGCACGACGTCCCACGGGTGAGAGGTGATCTGCTCCCCCTGCAAGGCGAACAGGATGACGATGGTGAACAGCAGGCCGTAGAGGGCCCACGGCCCCAATCGCGGGAGGAACGAGGACTCGTACCATTCGCGGCCTCTGGCCCGTTCGCCGATGCGGCGGGTGAGATAGCCGGCAACCAAGGGGATTCCGAGGAAGATCAGCACCGACTTCGCGATCTGCCACGGCGAGGTGTCGATGGTCGTCTGTTCCAGGCCGAGCCATCCGGGTAGCACCGAGAGGTAGAACCAGCCCAGCACGGCGAACATGATCACCTGGAACACCGAGTTCAGTGCGACGAGGACGGCCGCCGCCTCGCGGTCGCCGCACGCCAGGTCGTTCCAGATGATGACCATCGCGATACAGCGCGCCAGACCGACGATGATCAGTCCGGTCCGGTACTCCGGTAGGTCCGGGAGAAGAAGCCAGGCCAGCGCGAACATCAACGCGGGTCCGACGATCCAGTTCAGCAGCAGCGATCCCAGCAGCAGGCGACGATCGCCGGTGACCGAGTCGAGTCGGTCGTAGCGCACCTTGGCCAGCACCGGATACATCATGATCAGCAGTCCGAGAGCGATCGGCAGCGAGATGCCGTCGATCTCCACGGCCGCCAGCGCGTCTCCCAGGCCGGGAACGGTGCGGCCCAGCAGCAGGCCCGCGACCATCGCCGCGCCGATCCACACCGGCAGGAACCGGTCCAGCATCGACAGCTTCGCCGCGACCGCGGTGTCGGTGGCGGTCATGGCCTTACCTCGCACGACCGGGCCTCCCCCACCACCGACGCGAGACCGCCCAGCAGATCGGAAAGCTGTTGTAGCGCATCGGTGTTCACGCGATAGTACACCCAGGTCGCCCGACGCTCACCGGTGATGAGACCCGCCTCCCGCAGCACCTTGAGGTGGTGCGAGATCGTCGGTTGTGAGACGTCGAACGGTCCGGAGATGTCGCACACGCACGCTTCGGCTCCCGGATGCGCGGCGATCTCCGACAGCAACCGCAACCGAACCGGATCCGCGAGTGCTTTCAGCACCGGCGTGGCCGTCTCCGCCTGGTCGGTGCTCAAGCCGCGCCCGACCGGCGACAGCAGGTTCTGATTCGACATGCGTCAATATTGACCGATGTCGAATCAGTGGGCAACCGCGACCCCTCACAACCGGCGTGCGTAGGGAGCGGCGTATCCGGTCTTCAGCGGTTCGTCCCCCAGCCACGCGGCGAGCTCCTCGGCCCGGGCGTCGAGCGCGCGACGCGCATCGCGGGGCAGCGGTTCCAGCGGGATGATGTCGATCGACGAGTCCGCGCGGCGATACCAGCCGCCGACGATGCGGCCGTCCCACCAGGCGGTCTGACCGCCGTTGCCCGCGGAGTCGAAGACCTCCGCGGCGTGGCCGCCGAGGTAGAAGCCGCGCTCCTTGTAGCCCATGGTGGTCGGGTCCAGTTCGGGCAGCAGAACAGCTTGCGGTTCGACCTCGTCGTCCGAGGCATCGGGTACATCGTCGGGCAGGACGTGGCCGACGCCGCCGCCTTCCAGGTCGACCTGGGTCGTGTCGAGTTCGGCGAGGGCCGCGCGGACCGCGGTCTTGGTCGACCCCAGCCACCAGGCCAGGTCGGTCTCGGTGCCGGGTCCGTACGTGCGCAGCCAGCGTCCGATCAGCGCGCAGTGCCCGTCGTGAACGCTGATCGACGGCAGTGCCTCGCCGAGCCAGAGGGGCATCGACGTCCAGGCCGGCCGCGACAGATGCCAGCCCAGGCGATTGGGGCCGCGGACGATCGCGCCTTCGGCGTCGAGCATGTTCAGCACCCGCGGACCCATCGGGGCGCGTCCCGCCCAGGCGGTGCCCGCGCCGTGGCTGATGTAACCGTCGAGAGCCGGGAGGCGCTCGCGCAGTTCGGTGGAGGTCAACGATTCCCCGCCGGCCAGTTCGGCCAGGACCGCCTGCCGGGCGGTCTCGATCCAGCCCTCCGGGTCGTCGAAGTCGGGACTGCGCCGGAGATCGCGCAGCATGTTGGTGCGCTCGGAGGCCGAGATCCGTGGCCCCAACGCCCCGACGGACTCGGCCAGGACGTCCCTCGGGAACACGAACAGGGTCCGTCGCATCGCGAGGTGCTTGACGAGCGTCCGCGCTTCGTAGAGGGCGGCGTCGACGGAGTGGCGCGCGAAGCCCGGGCCGACACGAGCCCAGGCGGCCAGATGGACCGTCGAGGGAGTGGTGGCGTGCAGACCGACCATGGTGGCGGCCGCCTCGACCGCGTCGACTGCCCGCGACGACGCGTCGAGGTGCGCCCGGCGCATGAGGCGTGCGCGGCGCTGTGCGTCGGTGATCACCGGTCGAGCGGTCATCGCTCGAGAATCATCGATCGGGCCCCACAAGCATTCGCATGGAGAAATCGTAGTGAGCAGAGCCGACAAGAAGAGAGTCGCCCGGAGGAGGGGACGCGGGTGCCGGAGACCGCCGACCCCCGTCGACCCGGTGTCCGGCACCCGCGCGGTCGTGTGGGCCGAACGACACACAGCCCCCGACGGGCAGTGTTCGCCGAACACCTCCGTGTGTCCTTCGACCGACGCAACCTGTGCGCTTCCCGACCCCCGTCGAGTCGCGCCCCACAAGCAGACCCCACGAACGACGCCCACTCCACCCCCACACCGGAAACCGCGGCGAAGCCACTGGTCAAGCGGCTAACGGACTATCCGGACCGGACAGAACCGGTTCCGGATCCGGTTCCCGAACCGCCCGCGGACCCTGGTACGCACGTCCGAGATGTGGCCGTCGCCACATCGGGTCGCCGATGCTGGCGCGGTGGGTTCGGCTACCGCATGATGGTGCGGTCGAACAGTCGGGGCGAGCATGGGGACAGCTGAGTGGATTTCGGTGAGGCTCTCGCGCGACTGTTCGTGCAGGCAGGCCGTCCCACACTGCGGGCGTCGGCGACACGGGCGCGGGTCTCGGCACAGCGGATCAGCGACTGGCGCAACGGGCGGCATCTCCCCCGGGACTTCGCGACCGTCGAACCGCTGCTCGTCTGGCTGACCGCCCGGGCTGTCGCCGCCGGCGCCGACGACGTCCTCACCATCCGGCAATGGCGAGAGATGTGGGACCACCGGACGCCCGACGAGGCCCGCGCGGAAGAGCCGTCCGTACCGCAGCAGGCACGACCGTTCGCCGGTCTCGCCACGTTGACCGCAGCCGACAGCCAGATGTACTTCGGCCGCGACGACGTCGTCGGCACCCTCGTCGACGCGATCCTGGCGGCACGCAAGGGACCGCCGCCCCTGCCTCCCGCGTCCCGGCTCGTCGTGGTGACCGGGGTGTCGGGATCGGGCAAGTCGTCGCTGCTGCGTGCCGGCCTCGCGCGGGACGCCCGGTTGGCCCCGCCCCGACTCGGCGAGATCACCCCGGGAGGCCTCGCCATCGCGGACCCGGTGGAACCGGAGGTCACCGACGCGCCGGCTCCGACGCCGCCGACGACGACCGAGCAGGCGGTCATCGTCATCGACCAGTTCGAGAACGTCTTCTCCCTCGAGGACTCGCTGCGGGCCGAGACGCTGCGCGAGGTCGAGGAACTCGCGCACGACACCGTCGTCGTGGTCGGTGTGCGAGCCGATTTCTTCAGTCAGTGCGTCGAGCACCCGTTCCTCGCCGACGCATGGCAACACCGCTGCGTGATCGTCTCGGAGATGACGCGCACGCAGTTGCGCGAGGTCATCACCGCACCCGTCCGTCTCGCCGGCGGCCGGATCGAGACCGGACTCGCCGACGTCATGATCACCGAGCTGTACGAGGCGTCGACGGGCGGCGACCGGGCCGGCCGGCTGCCGTTGCTCGCGCACGTCCTGCAGGCGACCTGGGCGCGCCGCAGCGGCAACCGGATGACCCTGTCCGGCTACCGGGCAACCGGCGGTATCGCCCGCGCCGTCGCCGACACCGCGGAGGCCGCCTGGGCGGCGATCGACCCGCGGCATCGAGACCTCGCGCGCGCCGTCCTGCTCGCCCTCGTGCACGTCGGTCCGGCCGGGATCGCGCTGCGCGTGCCGCTGTCCACGGCGACCCTCGCGAACCGGTTCCCTCCCGAGGTCGCCACGGTCATCGACGAGTTCGCCCAGGCCAGGCTGCTCACGGTCTCCACCGACTCGGTGATGCTCGTGCACGACGTCGTGCTGACCGCGTGGCCACGTCTGGCCGAGTGGATCGCCGACGACACCGACAACCACCTGTGGCGTCAGCAGCTCGACGCCGACAGCGCGGCGTGGCTCGCCAACGGCCGGGGGCGGTCGTTCCTCTACACCGGGTCGCGTCTCGACGACGCCAAGCGCCGGCGGCGGACCCTCCGCAGTGACTATCTGCACCTGCTCAGCAAGGAG
Source organism: Gordonia sp. KTR9 (assembly GCF_000143885.2). NCBI lineage: Bacteria > Bacillati > Actinomycetota > Actinomycetes > Mycobacteriales > Gordoniaceae > Gordonia > Gordonia sp. KTR9. The sequence continues at coordinate 814,791 of NC_018581.1, read as the reverse complement.
AACGACGCATTCCTCGACGCCGCGGTCGCCATGCAGCAGCGGCGACGCCTCACCCGCATCGGTGCGGTGTCGGTCATCGTCGTGCTGGCGATCGCGGCGACGATCACCGCGGCGATCGGGTTCCGGCAGGCCCACGACCTGCGTCAACAGCGAAACGCCGCCGAACGGTCGGCACTGCTGTCCCACATCGACAGCATGCAGTTCTCGAACCCGTCGCTGGCGGCGCGGCTGCTGCTCGTCGCGCACCGGATCTATCCCGACGACCCGACGGTGGAGAGCCGCCTGCGCGGGGCCGCGACGACTCCGCTCGTGACACCCCTGACCGGTCACACCGGCCCGGTCTACGACCTGTCCTTCGACCGGACGGGCACCCGGCTCGCGTCGGCGAGCGGCGACCGGACCGTGCGCGTCTGGACTCGGTCCGGTTCGTCGGACTACCGGGAGTCCGCGGTCCTGCGCGGCTTCGGCAACTACGTCACGAGCACCGACTTCCACCCGACGCGGCAGCTGCTGGCGAGCAGCAGCGGCGACGGCTCCGTTCGCATGTGGGACCTGACCGACGCGTCGAACCCGCGCGCGACGACGACGGTCTCACCCGGCCACGGCACGGTCTACATGGTGCGGTTCTCCGCCGACGGCCGCACCCTGGCCGCGTCGTCGGACGACGGCACCATCACCGTGTACGCGGTCTCCCCGACCGGTTCGGTCCGGGAGACGGCCGTGCTGCGCGGTCACACCGCCGCGGCGCGGACCCTGTCCTTCAGCCCCGACGGTCGCACCCTGGCCAGCGGCGGCGACGACCGGACCGTGCGCCTGTGGACCACCGGCGAATCACCGCAACTCCTGGGTCCCCCGCTCACCGGTTTCCCCAGCATCACCCACGCCGTCGCCTTCAGCCCCGACAGTCGATCCCTCGCGGTCACCGGCGACAGCCCCAACGCCCAACTGTGGGATGTCGCCGACCCGCTCGCGCCCCGCCCGTTGAGCACCTCCCTGCCCAACAGCACGGCGGGGTCGTGGTCCATCGCCTTCGACAGCTCGGGTTCGCAGCTGGCCTCCGCCCGCGCCGACGGTCTCGTCCGGGTGTGGAACACCGCCAATCCCACCTCGCCGACCCTGCAGTGGGCGCTGCAGACCACCTCCGAGCAGGGGTCGGTGCGGACCTTCTCCGCCCGCTTCGACCCCAGCGGCGACCAGCTCGTGTCCGGTCGTTCCGACGGCACCATCGACGTCTGGAGCCTGCCCGGCCGGACCGAACCCGATCGGGGCGGGACGATCACGGGGCTGGACACCGACGCCGCGCAACGAGTCCTCGCGACGGTCGGCTCCGACACGACCCTGAACCTGTGGACGACGTCCGGCGGCCTCACCCTGCGCTCGCGAACGCCGATCCAGCGCCGGGTCAACGACCATCCGCGTGTCAGCCTCAACGGCCCGGGCACCCTGGCCGCGACCGCCAACAACAACGGCGGGCTCGTCGAGCTCTGGGACATCACCGACACCGCGGCCCCTCGACGCGCCGCGGCCCTCGGGGTCGCCACCCGCTACTCCTTCCCGGTCGTCTTCGCGCCGTCGGGGAACCTGCTCGCGACCGGCGACACGGATACCACCGTGGCCCTGTGGGACACCTCGGACCCCCGCTCCCCGCGACGGGTGGGTGCACCTCTGCGCGGACCGACCGACCTCATCCGCAACGTCGCGTTCAGCCCCGACGGCACGCGGCTCGCGCTGACCTCCGACGACAAGCGCGTCTACCTGTACGACCTGACGTCGTCGAGTCCGGACCCGGTCGACGTCATCACCGACGAGGCGCCCATCGCCCAAGCCGCCTTCGACGACGGCGGTGTGCTGGTGGTCGCCTCCCGCGACCTGTCCACCTGGCGCCTGCCGCCGGTCGGCTCCGACGCCGAACCGGAACTGCTCGACCGGCAGGAGGACATGTTCGCCTCGACGGTCTCGATGGCGCCCAACCGCCTCGCGGTGGGCACCGCGACGCACGAGCTGATCAGCTTCGCGCTCGACGACGACGGTCAGCTCACCGATCGGCAACCGGTCGGGACATTGCTCGCCACCACCGACACCACCACCACCTGGCAGCTACCGGTCCAGCTCCCGTCCGACGAGGAGATCATCTCCGGCGGGGACACGACCGGGAACGTCTACCTGCACACGCTCGACCTCGATGTGGCCCGCGACTGGATCTGCGCGAGCACCGCACCCCTCACCGACGCGCAGCGCGACGCCTATCTCCCGCACGTCGACGTCCGTTCGAATTGCGGTCGGGACTGAATGTTGTTGGCCGGCAGGTGACCTCGACACGCGGCGTCCTCGCTGCGCTCGGTCGACGCGGCTCGGCCGGCAGAGGGGCGCGCGTCCTCGCTGCGTTCGGTCGACGCGGCTCGGGTGGCAACGCCTCCACCTGCTGGTTGAGCCGGCACCGAGCGCAGCCGCCGGGCCGAGCAAGCGACGTAGGAGCGCGTCGAGGTCGAGGAGCCGAGTCGAAGCCACTTGGTGACCTCGACGGCCAGCAGATGGACGCCTCAGCGGAAGCCGAGCACCTCGTCGCCCCACGCCTCCCAGATGTCGCCGTCGAGATTCTGCACGACCCGATCCTCGGCATCGATACGCAGCACCGGACGATGTCCGGTGTCGTAGGTCGGCCAGTGATCCCCGAGCGATCCGGTGTCGGGCTCCTGTCCGTGCGCGAACGCGGTCCATCGTCGAACCATCCTCTCCGACACCGCTTCTCCCTGCTTGCGCCCACCGAGGAGGAAGGTGATGTCCCGCGGGCCGGCACCGAGGTTGCCCCACACGTAGGGAACCTCGGTGGCGTGGGCGGCGCCGAGACCGAGGAGCCGGAACATCCGGGTCGTCCAGTCGTAGCGGTACACGTAGACCGGTGCGGTGCGGGCGTGTGCCTCGGCGAGCCACAGCGTGGGCATGCGGAACGCCACGTCGCGGGCAACCCCGAGCCCGGTGACCTTGGGGCGCAGGCCCGAATACGCCGAGAGCACCTGGGCTCGCTCGGGTAGGACGACGTCGGGATACTCCTTCGCCATCCCGGCGAACATGCGCTCGATGTCGGCGGTCGTGATCGGCATGAGCGGAGACTTCATGTACTTGAACAGGTTTGCCTCGTCGCGGTTGGTCCCGATGATCAGCGGCACCGGATGCGCGCGACCGGCCCGATAGACGTCGAGAGGGTGCTCGGGCAGCAGATCGCCGTCGATGACCGGCGCGAAGGCGATGGTTCCGGGCGTCTCACCGGGAACCTTCTCGAACAGCGCGGTGGTGATCGCCGAACACGTCATGCCGTCGAGTTCGTCGAGCCGTCCGACGATCTCGCGGGTGTCGAGTTCACTCGCATCGATCCCGGCGACCTCGAGCAGTTGCTCGGCGACCCGCGCTGCCCGGTCGGCTCCGTACATCGACGTCACCGGCGAACTCTGCGCGATCGCCCGGCCGAAGAGCCCCGCCGCGGCAGGCATGGTGAGCAGTGCGGTGACCAGTCCGGCCCCGGCCGACTCACCGAACACCGTCACCTTGTCGGGGTCGCCGCCGAACGCGGCAATGTGGTCGTGGACCCAACGCAGTGCCGTCAGCACGTCGCTGAGTCCGGCGTTCGACTCGAAACGCTCGTCGATCGAGGACAGGTCGGCGAAGCCGAGCACACCGAGCCGGTAGTTGAGCGTCACGACGACCACGTCGCCGGTGGCGGCGAGATTCGAGCCCTCATAGAACGGCTGCCCGCCCGACCCCAGCACGTAGGCGCCGCCGTGCAGCCACACCATGACCGGGAGTCCGACGGCGTCGTCGGCGTGCTCCGAGGCACCCGGCGGGGTCCACACGTTGAGGAACAGGCAGTCCTCGTCCATGACCACGTCGGGCCCGAGCCGCACCGCGGGATTCAGCTGCTGCGGGCACACCGCACCGAAGGTCGAGGCATCCACGACGTCCTTCGGCGCGTCACTCTCCTCCAGCGGAACCGCCCGACGCCAGCGGAGGTCCCCCACCGGCGGGCGGGCGTACCGGATGCCCCGCCACACATCGGCCATCTCGCCGACGACCCCGCGGAAGGTACCGACACGGGTGTGGGCCAGCGGGCGGGTTCCGGTCGCCCCTCCCCCTGCGGCCGGCGAGATCGTGGGGGTGCCCGGTTCGTCGTGCGTCATCCGTCCATCGTGCACCGTGAACGTGTTCTCGTTGTCCGGAACTCGGCCGCCTCTGCTGGGTAGTGTGACCCCATGGAGCTACTACGCAACGTCGTAATCTTCCTGCACATCATCGGCTTCGCAGTGACCTTCGGGGCCTGGGTCACCCAGCTCGTGGCCCGCGAGTTCCGCGTCACACGCGTGATGGACTACGGCCTCCTGCTCTCGCTCCTGACCGGACTCGCCCTCGCGGCCCCGTGGCCGGCCGGCATCGACCTGAACTATCCGAAGATCGGGATCAAGCTGGTGATCCTGCTCGTCCTGGGCGGGGTCCTCGGCATGGGGAGCGCGAGGCAGAAGCGCACGGGCGAACCCGTGCCGCGGCCGCTCTTCTGGGCCGTCGGCGCGCTGTCGCTGCTGGCCGCGGGTCTCGCCGTCATCTGGTAGCAGCAGCGAGCGGGAATCGCGAATCGAACGGTCAGGCCAACTAGGAAGTTAGACCACCTTCATTACAGAGGCCTACTGCCACCTGCCAATGCTCATGCTGGACGAACGATTGCACCAACGCCGCGCACCGGACCGGGTGCGCGGCGTTCACAACTCTATGGCTGCCGAGAACTTGACGCTCTGCTGAAACGATCGACCCAAGAGCGGGAGTCGTTAAAACTCTCACTCGGTTCCCGGCATGCCTAGGCCCGTTCGTCTGAACCTGCAGCCAAGCTAGCTGCTCGGCATGAGGCCGAACTCAAATCTACCGTTAGTCCGACGCGGCCCCCGAAGCCAGCTCACGAAGCTCCTGCTCGCGTCTCCGATTGTGGGCATTCAGCGCCTCCGCAGTGATATTCGAACCGAAGAGGTCTGTGTAGTCTTTGAGGACATCCGGACTAGCGAACTCGATATACTGTCGGCTCTCAATCCACACGCCCTGGAATTTAAAGGGTCCATCGAAGAAAGATGTCGGCCATCCTTCGCGTTCAGCAATTTCGCGCACCTGTTCCAGCGGTATCGCAGCACTGCATAGCGCGTGATTGTACGAGTACTGTTGAGTCGATCCCGGCACTGCCTCGATTGTTGCCAGCCAGTCAGCATTCGGATACTTGCAGGCATCGATGGGGCCGACCTCGATCATGGTGCCATACTCATCCAACATGCACAGCCAACGTGCACCTTCCTCATACGGCGGGATCGGGGGCTTGATGACATGGCCACCCATAATCTCAGCCAATACCTCTACCACACGCTGCGGATCATTAGCATTGAACGACCAATGATGAATCACCGTGTATCTCCTTTCGAAAATGAGAAGGGAATCTGCCGTCGCCGAGGAGATCGGTACGGAGACTCGCTTACGGCGGCCAATCTGTGAAGGATTACCAAACGGTGGCAATCACTTACCGTCGAGCCGAGAATGTCACCACTCAAGGCTTCTAGCCAGCAGGAGTTCCACAGAACGAAACGCACGGGTCGTGCAGCAGTCCCGTAGGTCAAATCAGCCACCCACTGCTGATCCGGCCTCGACGGCAGCGACCGCTGCCAATCAGCAGGACCGACTCCGCCGTCGCCGCGTCAGGTTCAGCCCACCAGAGTGGTCGCGGGCAGTCAGACACCGCGCTGTCGTCCAGTGAATCACTACGCGACTCCGGCTGGATCCCGTCTTGTTCTCTGACGCCTTCGCGCTGATGGAATCATCAGCGGTCCATCACCGCCGCCCGCCCTTCGACTACGAGACGCGCTACCGAGAAACGTCGCCTCCGAAGCGAAGGTCGCTCAAACCGGGATCCCATCCGATCCAGGACCGTTCCCTTAACCCTACGAACGTCGAAACGTTCACAGCCCGCCGCCCGCATTTACAACGAGTTGCTAGCGACGATGGTGAAGGCCTCATCCAGCAGCGTCGCGAGTGAAACGGACCCGCCGCGAAGTGTCCATTCAACGAGTGCGACGTCGAGGCAAGCGATTGCGGCCTGGATCAGGGTCCGCGCCCGGTAGCTCTTTGTTTCCTCCGAGCCGTGAAGACGCGCGATGACGACCGGCTCGAGCAGCACAGCCCAGACGTTATGCTTCTCGACGCTGCGTGCGCGCAGTGAAGCGGTGCCCATCATGACCCGCATCTTGCGCAACCCGGACTCGTTGGCGACAACCGCACTGTCTGCCACCGGGTCGAAGGCGTGCCGCAGCATCACCCACGTGGTCTCGGCTTCAGGGCGCGCGGCCGCAGCATCGCGGACCACCTCGCCGAACGGCCCAGGGTCCCCAATCACGACGTCTTCCTTGGTCGCAAAGTAGCGGAAAAACGTTCGAGACGACATTCCGACGGCCGCGGCAATGTCTTCGATCGTCGTGGCATCGAATCCGCGCTCGTCGAACAGGCGAAGCGCCTGGTCCGCGAGATGGTCCCGCACCGATGAGCGCGCAAGATCCCTCAATCCTGTAGGCGGCGCGCCGGGCGGGTTCATCACAGCGCGACACTAGCACGGCCCGACGTCGCGCGACACTGATGTCATCAACTGACACTAATGGCGTATAGTGCATGGCGTACGACGACGAAAGGCAAACAACATGCAAAAGAGAACTCTCGGCCAGCAGGGCCTGACGACTTCCGCTCTCGGCTACGGCGCAATGGGCATCAATCTCGCCTACGGCCCCAGCGATGAGCAGGAAGGTGTTGAGACAATCCGTCGCGCTTTCGACCTGGGCGTGACCTTCATAGACACCGCCCAGTTGTACGGCTGGGGCGAAAACGAAAAAGTAGTAGGTCGAGCTGTCAAGGACTTCCGCGACGAGGTGCAGATCGCCACGAAGTTCGGCTTTACCAAGGAATTTGGTCACGACAGCCGCCCAGAGAACATCCGGTCCGTGATCGACGACAGCCTGCGCTTCCTCGGCACCGATCACGTCGACCTGTTCTACCAGCACCGCGTCGACGAGAACGTCTCCATCGAAGACGTCGCCGGCACCGTGAAAGAGCTGATCGAAGCCGGCAAGGTGAAGTACTTCGGGATGAGCGAAGCCGGCCCTGAGACGATCCGACGCGCACACGCAGTACAGCCGGTCACCGCACTGCAGACCGAGTACTCGCTGTTCGAACGCGACGTCGAAGCGCTGTTCCCGACCCTCGATGAGCTGGGCATCGGTTTCGTGCCGTACTCGCCCCTCGGGCGAGGCTTTCTCACCGGCACTGCAAAGCCCGCGAACGAGTACGACGAGTCCGACATGCGCCGCACGGATCAACGGTGGCAGCCGGGCAACTTCGAAAAGAACGTCGAAGCAACCCGCCAGCTCAACGCCTTGGCCGAATCCAAGGGCGGAACCGTAGCCCAACTCGCCCTCGCGTGGCTGCTCGCTCAGGGTGAGCACATCGTTCCCATTCCAGGCACCCGCAACTCCGCACGGATCGCCGAGAACGCAGGCGCAACCAACTTTTCGCTGACACACGAGGACCTAGACCAAATCGCCAAGATCCTGCCTACCGGCGGCTACGGAGCCCGCTACTCTGACGCCGCCCTCCCCACCTGGGAGTGAAAGGCATCCGCGAATAGAGCAACACCGAGTTCTGGCGTGGCCCGGGCGACAAACGCTTGGGCCACGCTGTCTTTCGCTCGACGGCCCTGGGAACAACAGAGCTATTGGGCGCCCGAAGTTCGCGTCAACCAAGTTGACAGCGAGCAGTACTCGGCTATGAGCGCACCAGCGATGGCATGCGACGCGAAGTGGTTGTCAGGCAGGTACGCAAGTCTGGTCAGCACACCACGACGGACCACCGCGCTGCGCGACGCTGCCACGGCCAGCCGGAACTTCATCCGGGAATCGATGCTGTAGCCGACGATCCGCCCGTAGTTCGTGTCCCTGTTTGCAAAGAGCTCGCCTACACAGGGGCGGTGTTGAGTGATATCGAACGGCCACAACCGATTTGGCTCCTCGCCGATACGTAGTCAACATGGACTCGTGATCACGGTTGTTACGAACTGCATTTCCTGCAGAACACCCGACCACGAGACGTTGTCACGAAAGATCCATCGCCCGGTCCGACCCGGACCACATCGTCACGGCACTTCTGCGGGTACGGCTTGGGCACAACGCCAATCCTCCCGACCCGCCCGAAGGCAGCCAGATTAGTTGTCACCTATCCGTACAGCGGTCCCGAGCGGGGTTTACGCCGCACTCAGGCCTGCATGCCCGCGAGGTCGATAGTCACGGTTTCGCCACTGATGTGGCGCGACCCGTCGCTCAACAACCAAGCGATGACATCGGCGATCTCCTCCGTCTCCGCCATACGCCCTGACGGGGCACGGGCGGAATAGTGGTCGGTGATTTCCGCAGGTTGTGCGCGCATGAGCGGAGTCCAGACGGGACCCGGCGCGACTGCATTAACGCGGATGTCGTCTTTAACGTATTCCACCGCAGCATTGCGGGTGAGCCCAACAATGGCGTGCTTCGTCGCAGAGTAGACGGATTGAAGGGGACCAGCTTTCAAACCAGTGATGGAGGTCGTGTTGACGATGTTCCCGCCACCGTTGTCAAGGAAATAAGCGATCTCGGCACGCATACATAACCAGGTCCCCTTCAGATTCACGTTGAGCACAGCGTCGAAGCTCGTAGACTCGACCTGATGCATTCGTACTGGCGGATGGCTGATACCTGCGTTATTGACAGCCATGTCGAGTCTTCCGTAGGACTCGACCGCGCTGGTGATCATCCTATCGACATCGACCTCGTTCGAAATATCGACACGCACAAAGGTGGCCAGGCCACCAGCCGCGGCGATCTCTTCCACGACACGCTCACCACCTCGGTCACTCACATCCGCGACCACAACGGACGCGCCCTCGGCAGCCAACTTCTTAGCAGTCGCTTCGCCGATTCCTGAACCCGCCCCCGTGACGACAGCTACTTTGCCGTTGAACAATTTCACTCCTCATATGACGATCGACGCTGGCGACCACACCTGAACCCTGATCACTGGCGCGGTCAATGACGCCTACACAGCTCTAACTGAGTCTACGAAACACGACCGTTCCAGTCGGTCCAAGTGCGACACCACTTTTTGGCCACACATGGGAAAATCGAAGTTCAACAACGTGAGCTCTGTCAATATCTTCCATGCGCCGCGCCGCAACCTCCGCAAATGCGCTCACAGTCCGATGCGATCAGAGCACTAACAGAGACAGCCGGCTGGCATTAGTGAGGCGAAGACAGAGCGTGCATCACAGCCAACGAGTACTCGTCCTTAACAAATCAGTCTTATAGGCCGGAGGCATACTGTAACTTACATACCCCGAGCGATACTCAATCTCAATATCTCCGATGTTCCCAAAAATATCCGATGCACACGTGCGAAAGCGTACATCTTCGAGATCGGATTCTCGTCACTGAACCCCATCGCGCCATGAAGCTGTAGAGACTCATCCATAACCCTACCCTCGACCTCGGACACAAATAATTTGGCCATCGCCGACTCATCGTTAGAAAGAGTGCCAGATGCGGCGCGTGCCAAGCAAGAATCGACAAACGCCCGACCCGCAGCGATCTCAGTCTTCATAGTGGCCAACTTCGATTGTGTGAGCTGAAAGTCGAAAATCCGCTTCTGGAATGCGCTACGCTCCTTTGTGTAGTCAACGGTCAAACTCAACGCCAGCTCACTCGCTGCGAGGAATCGGCTAGCTGCAGCCATCCTGCCGACTGTAATCGTGGACATTGCAGCACCTAGGCCGCCACGAGTTGATCCGCCCAAAACGTTCTCCGCGGGGATTCGAACATCATCGAAAAAGGCTTCGGAGACTCCCCCGCAGCCCCTTAGTAGAAGCTCGGTCTTCCTGGAAACGGTGACCCCTCTGGCGCCGGCCGGCACGATGAAGATAGCCAAACCGTCTTCGCCATCGTCACTTTTACACTTTGCTACCACGAGAAGCTGGGTCAGCACCGGGCCATTGCTGACCCACATTTTAGAACCGTTAATCACATAATCCGAGCCGTCGCGCTTCGCACGGGTCTTTATCCCTTTTGCATCGCTACCAGCAGACGGTTCAGACAGGGCCAGCTCCATAATCTCCTCCCCTGCCGCCATCTTGGGGAGCCAATTGCGCTTCTGTTCCTCGGTACCGGCGTCAAGTATTACGTAAGCTGACGAGTCAGTCTGAAGTCCCGCTTCCAGGGAAGCGCCTGCAGGTGAGTACCCGTGCTCCTCGTGGAGAACCATGTGGTGCAGTATGTCGCCACCACCGCCACCATACTCCTCGGGAATCCCTACACACAGCAATCCTAATTTACCGGCTTTGCGGAACAGTTCTGCGGGATAGAATCCATCGTCCTCCCATTGGCGGACATAGGGCTCGATTTCTTTTTGGAAGAAGTTGCGCACGGTACTCCGAAAAGCTTCGTGATCTTCACGAAAAATGTCACGCCCGTAACCCAAAGACTTTTGATTCGTACTCATTTACTGATGGATCTCCTTAACCTCCGGTACGCAGCAACTTACTGACGGACATCGGACGCAGCTTCACGGCGACCGTCGACAGGTTTGCGACCGATGATTCCATCGCTGTACATCTTGGCAATTATTTCTTCGTCGTATCCCAATTGCTTCAAGACCTCTTCGTTGTCCATCCCGGTCCATGGAGCAGGCCGCCAGGTGTTCGACGGATGCCTGGAGAACTGAGGAACCGCTCCCACATAGGTGAGCTGCGTCCCCGCATTTGTCGTGACCTCCTGCAAGGTGCCTCTAGCCTGGACATGCGGGTCATCCATTACGTCTTGCGGCGTATTGATCTTCTGTGCTGCCACGCCTGCAGCAAGAAGGTCCGCTGAGGCTTGATCGGCAGTACGGGCAGACATATACAGTTCTGCGGCCTCGTCAATCTTGTCGCCGCCCGCCGTGCCGCGGAGAATCACGCCTACACCCTCGGGGATGTCCGCAGTACCGTATTCGAGACCAAACAATTTGCACACGTTCTTGAGTCCACCGGTGCCGCTCACCACCAGCTGAACGTATGCGCCGTCCTTACACCTATAGCACCCAACTCCCGCGCTGAGAGATGGCTCTCCGGCAGACGCCACCGGCGTATTATTCGTGAACCAATCCGAAGAGTAGAAACTTGCCCTAAGTAGGCACTCAAACTGAGCCACATCGACGCTGTCGCCAACTCCACTTAGTTCAGCGCTACGAAGAGCCATTAGTATACCTGCAGTGGCGAACAAGGCAGTGAAATAATCGCCAGCCACTGGACCAACGGCGAATGGCGGCGAGCCTGGAGCTATATTACTGTGCATATAGCCCGAGAAAGCCTGGGCCACCATATCGAACGATGGCCGTTTGACGTATTCCGGCAGCCCGCTCTGGCCAAACCCGCTAATGTGGCAGATCACCAGCTTTTTGTTTACTTTCCACAACTCTTCGTCGGTTAGACCCCACCGCGCATATTGCCCCCCCTTGGAGGACTCAACGAACACATCTGCGTGTCTTATCAAATCGAAGAATACTGCCTTACCTTCTTCTGAAGCAATATTCAGCGCAACGCCACGTTGATTTCGTCTCTCGGCTTCAATATTGGTCGAACCCGTGAAGCGATTCATATCCGGGGCACTTGGATTCTCGATCCAGATAACATCAGCTCCGTTGTCGGCCAGCATCTGGACGCTGAACGGACCTGCCACCGACGATGTCGCGTGCACCACCTTCACGCCTGCAAGTGGTCCGAAATGTGGTAAATCTTTATTGTGGGGCCACATAGGATGCTCCTTCAAAGAATTCTTTCGGCAGTTTCGCGGTGAATCGAGTGCTGCCGGGTGAATACACCTCGGCTCAACAATTATGATAATAATATCAACATAATACCCACAGTCGCCCAAACAGACCACGCAGAGTTCCGTTGAACGGAAGGCTGATGTTGGGCGAGACCGCCAGGCCAGGCTGCCGAGCGTCCACTCGCAATGATAATCCCGACGTCACCGCGTCCACGGCACAAACAGCCGCGTATCCACGCAGAACAACCACTACCCAGCGCTTACCAACGTCAGTTAAAGCACGATCGAACTGCAGTGACCCGAGGAAACTGGACCGTGACCGAGGAGCGGGTATTACTGTTCTGCTCCTCGGTCCACGTGGGCGTCCCGCGCTGCGAGTCCGTAGAGCGAATGCTCAATCACAACGAATGAACTTCAACGATCATGCGATCTATCTGGGCCACCCCACCAGGCTACAGATTCCGAATCCTCCGTGTCCAGAAGAATGCAAACCAGCAAATCACATGGAAGGCATAACGAGCACTGGCTTTATGGCCCTGCCCGAATGGGACTCCTGCTCCGCAACGTTGATGTCGGCAAGCGGGAATCTGCGGATCAACCGATCGAAGGGGAACAGTCCGTCCTGCCAAAGCGCGATGAGCCGGGGAATCAACTCCTGCGGGTTGGCATCGCCCTCGATCACGGATACCAACTTCTTTCCGAAGAGAATGTCGCCGTCGAGCACCAGGTCACCTGCCTGCCCGACGTGCGCGCACATTCCGCGGCCTCGCAGTGCACGAATCGCGGCGAGAATGACAGAGGGCACACCGGTTGTGTCGAAACTGTAGTGAGTTCCACCATCGGAGGCCTTGTGAATCTGCTCGACCAGGTCACTACTGTCACCGAGGATCGTGGTGGTCGCGCCGAGTTCGGACGCCAGCTCGAGCCTTTGCGCATGTAGATCAACGGCGATGATTGTCGTGGCGCCGGCCGCCTTCGCCGCCATCAACGCCGCCAGGCCCACCGCACCCGCGCCGAAGATGGTGATAGACGTGCCCGGCTGAACATCGAAGACATTGAACACACTCCCCGCGCCCGTGATCATTCCACAGCCGAGCGGAGCGAGCACCGACAGGTCGAGAGACGGGTCAACTCGAATCAGGTTTGTAGGGTCGACGATGGTGCGCGTTGCAAAGGACGACTGCCCAAAGAAGCGGGCGCTCACCGGGTGCCCTTGCGCATCCGTCGCTCCCGGCCCGCCGCCCGCAGACCGCCAGAAGAGCTGGCGCTCCATGAATGTCTCACAATAAGCCGGGTGCCCGCTGATGCACTCGTTGCACCGACCGCATGAGGCAAACGTAATGACGACATGGTCCCCCACGGCTACATCGGTCACATCAGGACCGACCTGGCTCACGACGCCGGCGCCCTCATGGCCGAGGACAACGGGTGGCGAGACAGGGAACTCCTCCCCTCGGGGCATCATGTCGGTGTGGCAGAACCCGGACGCCACAATGTCGACGACGACCTGGCCGCTGCCGGGTTCGTCGAGCACCAACTCCTCGAGGACATACGGGCCGTCTTTCGAGCGAAGGATAGCGGCTTGGGCGTTCACCATTGGTGCTCCTCACTACATTGACCGATAGAAACCGCGGAGGCAGACGCAGGCATGATCTGCATCACAAGTTGACGGCGAGGCTGAGTAGCTTGCAGCTACCTGCTCGGTGGATCTGAAGCTCGGCGTCAGGATCGAGCGTGTAACCCGGGTACCGGTCCAGCATCTCCTCGAGCACTACACGCATCTCGAGCTGAGCCAGGGGAAGCCCTGCGCATCTGTGGACGCCGTCGCCGAAACCCAGATGCCGGTTGGGAGACCGGTCCACATCGAACGAATCCGGGTTCTCAAACACGGCATCGTCGCGATTGGCGGCAGCAAAGCTCAACCAGACGTTCTCTCCGGCGAGCAACTGTTGTCCGCTCAGACAGACATCACTTGTCAGTGCGCGACTCATTCCCTGAACGGGAGCCTCCAGACGGATTGCTTCTTGAATCGCCTTGGCTATGAGGCCACGGTCTTCCAGGAGCCTATCCTTCAACACAGAATCCTGGCCCACGTGCATCAGCAGAGCGCCAATCCCCCCGACGGTGGTCTCGTGCCCGGCGACAATCGTCGCCCACGTCATACCAATTGCCTCTTCGTTGGTTACGGGGCGTCCGTCGATCTCGCAACTCACGATCCTCGTCAACGTGTCGTCTTTTGGATTGAGTCGACGATCGTCGAGCGCCGCGACGATGTGTTGAAAGAATTCCATCGCAGCTTGCTGCCCAGCCGCGGGATCCTCTCTATTGGTAGCGTCCATGATCACGTCGAACCATTCCCGGAACTTCGACCAATCCTCCCGCGGAAAACCCATGAGATGCGCGATGACAATGGCAGGAAGGGGTGCCACCAGCTTCTCGATCAGGTCGACCGGTCTCGTCGTGTCAAAGTTGTCCATGAACTCTCTCGTGAGGTCTCGGATAAAGCCTTCGACCTGCTGCATGCGGGCCCGAGAGAACTCCGGCTGCAGCACCTGGCGGAAGAACGCATGAAGTGGCGGGTCTGTCTCGAGGGGCGGCAGAGGTACGCCGGCATCAAGGCGTGGCAAGCTCACGCCCTGCTCGCTGGAGAACAGCTTCGGATCACGAGCAGCAGCAGCGACGTCGTCGTATCGAGACAGCACCCAGAAGCCGCCGTAATGCGGCGAGTGCGCGACCGGGCACTTCTCCCGCAGTTCTCGGAAGCGCGCTGAAGAATCCTTGGCGTACGCCTGATCGTGTTGATCGAAGTCAACCTCGCGTCGGTCGAGGTTCGCATTGGTGGTCATAGCACCCTTTCGTTTCTGATGGGCTAATTCGAGATTGTTCGGCCTGGCCGAAGCTCAGAGCGTCACGTAGACGGACTTGTCCTCAGTAAAGCTCTTGTACCAATCCAAGCCGTTCTCGCGGCCGAGGCCGGACTCCTTGTAGCCGCCGAACGGAAGCGCGGTGTCCCCGGTGAAGTAGTTGTTGACCCAGATAGAGCCGGCTTTGATACCTCGAGCGACTCGATGGGCGCGGCCGAGGTCATTGGTCCAGACAGATGCGGCGAGTCCGTATAGCGTGTCGTTACCTTGTAGTACGGCGTCGTCTTCGTCAGTGAACGGGATGACCGACACCACCGGACCGAAGATTTCTTCGCGAGCTATCCGCATGTCGTTGCGAACGTCGACGAAGACAGTGGGTTCCACGAAGTAGCCAGTTCCCTCGACCGCGGCCCCTCCTAGCGCAACCCGAGCACCATCCGCCGCGCCGACTCCGAAGTAACCGGTGACGCGGTCCAATTGCTCCTGCGATACGAGTGGCCCGAGATCTGTCGCCGAATCGAGGGGGTCTCCGATGCGAAGCGACCCTGCGAATTCTGTGAGCTTTTCTGTGACCTCGTCCATGATTTCCCGCTGCACAAACAATCTGGTGCCAGCGACGCAGATCTGCCCCGAGCTCATGGTGAAACCTGCGACAGCGGTCGGAACTGCCACCGAGAGGTCTGCGTCCTTGAAGATGATGTTCGGAGACTTTCCACCGAGCTCGAGGGTCACTCGCTTCAGATTGACAGCTGATGCGGCGAGAATCCTCTTGCCGACGTCGACTGAACCTGTGAAGGAGACCTTGTCAATGTCAGGGTGTTCGGCAATAGAACTGCCGGCACCCAGACCGAAGCCAGTGACTATGTTGACGACCCCTGCCGGGAAGCCCGCTTCCTCGACGAGTTCGCCGAGCCGAATCGCGGTTAAAGGTGTCTGCTCCGCCGGTTTCAGAACGAACGTGTTACCGGCCGCCAAAGCCGGTGCCAGCTTCCCTATCGCAAACAGGAACGGAACGTTCCAGGGCACGATTCCGGCACAGACGCCGATCGGTTCGCGAAGCGTGTACGTCAGATAGTTCGGATCGTTGGAGGGGGTCTCGCCGTGAATAAGGCGGGCCGAGCCGGCGAAGTAGTCGATGGTACCGACGGTGCTACCGACGAAGCTGCGCGCGATGGAGATGGGCGACCCGTTGTTGATTGTCTCCAACTCAGCGATCTCGTCTGCGTTCTCTGCGATGAGCGCGCCCAAGCGCCGGAGCAGTTCTGTTCGCTCGACCACGCGCATGCGGCCCCACGGCCCCTCGAAGGCGGAACGAGCTGCCTGCACAGCAGCGTCGACGTCAGCCTTGTCAGCCTCCGCGACATGGGCTATGACCTGCTCGGTCGTCGGGTTGATCACCGGAAACGTCTTGCCCGATGCCGCCTCGACCCAGCGGCCGCCGATATACAGCTTCCTGACTGAATCTGCGAGAAACTTCGTGACGCCGGGCTGGCTGGGCTGCAGGGCCGCGGGCGGAACGATGAGCTCGGTCATGATGCAATACCTTTTCTAGGAGGGGCGCCGGCCAGTGACGCACTTCATACTCTTGGCTAGTGCCACCATGCTGGCAATTCGGTGTTCCACACAGCGGATCGCGCGCACGGCTGCTCAGCTGACCGCGCGGTCCGTCCGCATGGCGACCGAGTCGGCTGCGCCAACGGCGGGGAGCGTTGGAAGGCGCCGCACCGGTACAACAGCGAGACCATCCGCACCGACAGCAGCCCGCATCTGGCCGTCGAGCAATCTGTAAAGCCTCGATCCGGAATTCGGCCACACCCGGCTCGGATCGACCCGCAAGCCCACCGAATTGAAGAAGGTGCAGGTTGGTCGGTACCGGTCGTGCTGCTCCGGCCGAGACTGCTATCCCAACCGATCTCTAGCCACGACGACGGGTTTGTCGCCCTAGTTGACATCGTAAGGTGAGGTCCTCGGCAACCAGATGCACGACGTCGAACGGGACCAGCATCACTGACGCCTAATGCACTTAGTCCAGGGCTTCGGCAGTAGCAGTGCGTTTCCGGTCAAGCCGGTGATCGTGACCGCCAGGAACCGGACTCAACCGCCAGAAGGATGTGTGCCCGGCCAGACCGCCGAATGCTGGTCATCTCGCGCACCGCCAATCAGGACAAGGCAGACTGAGTCGAACACAGAAACGGTGCCGGGCGGCGGAGCTGACTCTCCATGCGAGGAACTGTGTCGACTCGATCGAGGTGGCAAAGCTGCCTATTCTGAGTCACTTAAATTCCCGTGGGCCTTGTCCAAATTCCTCCAGTGTGGTATGCGCGCCGCCCCCGCAGTCACCGCACCGGAACCCATACACCCACCTTTAGGCGATCTGCGCCGCCGCTCGCTCCTACCGACGCAGAGAGACCGTCATCCAACATCACGCGATTCCGTCCCGGCCGAAAATGCACGGAACTCAGGCTTGGGTCGATTGCCAGGTGCTCGGGGTAATACCGGCGTCCCGGAGCTCATTCTTTCGAATCTTCTGAGTACTCGTTCTGGGGAGTTCCGCATGTATCGCGATAAACTGGGGGACTGCGTACGCAGGCAGTCGCTTCTCGAGGAATCCGTGCAGTTCATCTGGAGATACAACTGCTCCTGCTGCTAACTCCACCGACAGCATTACTTCTTCCTCGCCGTCTTCCGATCTGACGCCGTAGGCTGCCGCCACCGACACCTCTGGATGTTCCATGGCGGACCACTCAACCTCCATAGACGAGATGTTCTCGCCGCGGCGGCGCACCATGTCCTTAGCTCTGTCTACGAAATAGAACAGCCCGTCTGAATCCCGCCGAAAGATATCGCCGGTACGGAACCATCCGCCCTCCCACGCTCTCGCAGATTCCTCTGGCCTGCGCCAGTACCCGAGGTTGTTGGCCCACGGCGCACCCCGAACATGCAGCTCACCCGGTTCGTCGATACCAGCTTCCATGCCTTGGTCTGACACCAAGCGAACTTCGTAATTACTGTCGGCAACACCGCAGCTACCAGCAGTTGTGGAGGTTACCTCAAAGTGATCACCAGATACGATCGCATTACCATATTCAGTAGCGCCGTATGAGGTCACAGCGATTATGTCGAATCGTTCTTTGAATTGATCCACCCATGCGGGAACCGGCGCCATTACTACAAACTTGAGACTAGTGTCTCGATCAAATGATTTTGGCGGACTATTAAAGATAAAAGATGCCGTAGCGCCAAGAAGGATAGTGCCGGTGCATTCCTCTCGCTGGATGTCATCGATCCAGGTAGTCGTCGAGAAGCGCCCTTTCGAGACCATTAAACTCTGCTGATAAACGGCCTCATAAAAGTATGATCGGCCCGCGGTATGGTAGACGGGTAAAGGATTGTAAAAGACTTCGTCTCGATTTCGAAATCTACTTGGGATGGCGTTCGATAAACAACGAGTCTCCCATTGCCCCCACGGAACCACTACACCCTTACTCGGCCCAGTGGTTCCCGAGGTCAAAATGACACATGAAACATCATAGCGATCGGCAACAACCGGGGCCAGGTCGACTGGGGTCAGTTTCCGAAATTCATTGCGCCCATCGCCAGACCAGATTTCTACCTGCTCTAAATCGTGAACCACCACCAGAGACTTCAGAACGCCAGCAGTAAGCAGTGGCCGCCACTTTCGGGCAAACTGCTTGCCGACAATCGCGATTCTGGCCCCAGACTCCACGACGAGTCGCTCTATCCATGAGGTGGGAAATTCGTGATTCAGCGGAAACTCAATCGCGCCGATCCAGGCACTGCCCAGCCAGCCAATGTGTCCGGCGGATGTGTTGGGTAGCATAGAAGCAACCGGAGCACCTCGGGTCACTCCGACTGAGTTCAGCAAAGCGCCCCAGGTCGCGGCTGCGACCGCCAGGTCTGAGTTGGTCAATCCCCGGCCACCGACATCGCGTAGAACTTCCCGCTGTGGATCCTGCACCGCCCAGCTCTGGACTAACCCAGGTAGTGAAGCTGGCGCCATCTAGAGCCGCTCCTTTACAATTCTACTCAGCTCAATCTGCGCCATCGTGTACCGACGCCGACCGATGGTTGCAACCGCCACGTCACGAACTGTGATGTCACGCAGGGCGGAAGTCTGGATTGGCCCAAGTCCACGTTGCGAAAATCAGCTCCACTCCACTTGGATCGCGTTCAGGCACAGATCCGGTCACCCGATCGCTGTCCAGCACACTCCTCGTTGCTCACGACGGGCCCACCGGGACAGGGTTCTTCACGATCTGACCTCCCGCGATCAAACTACCCACGCACTCGTTCTGACAGCCTACTCTGCTGGTGATACGCCCCGCAGCACCGCCTCGTCCAGACCGCCTTTCCCGACTGTAAGCCGAATTCGGATCGATCTCATACCGGATGGTCGACTGCAGTCGGATGGCTTCTGGGGGCGGAATATTGGTTGGCACAATGCAGGTCGCCACCGCCCGGTCCGAGATCACACTCGAGATCGCATGGGACCTGACCCCGGACCTTGAACACGTTGAATCCCGCAGTTCGCGGGGAGAAGCGAGATGATCAAGATATGGCTCGGAGACACTATTCAGAGCAGTTTCGGCAGGACGCGGTGGACTTGTACGAGTTTGACCCCGGGGGCCACGGTGCGCGGTATCGCCGCCGATCTTGGGGTTGAGCGCGGCACGTTGCGTCACTGGCTTGACTGCTACGGCGGTGGATTCAACTGGTCGTCGCAACACACCTGATTCTTGGAGGTGTGCGGCGTAAGTACAGCAGACTGGAGCCGGAAGACCAGCAATGTGCCGGTAAGTGTTCGTCGACAGTGGCGTGCCGATCGGGCGCTTCGGCCGGCGATGCGTTCGCCGGGGCGGCCGGA
Organism: Gordonia sp. KTR9; assembly: GCF_000143885.2. NCBI lineage: Bacteria > Bacillati > Actinomycetota > Actinomycetes > Mycobacteriales > Gordoniaceae > Gordonia > Gordonia sp. KTR9. The sequence goes on along the minus strand of NC_018581.1, from coordinate 795,151 downwards.
GCCGTCGCGGCGGGTGCAACGTGAGTTTTGGCGCGCGGCCGCGACAGGGGACAGGGGTGAGCACGGCGGAAGCGTCTATCGCTGTCGGTGTGTCGGTGCCGGTGGGTACGCGCTGGTTCCGCCACGCTGGCGGCATGAGGCCGCTGAGTCTGGATACGCCTTCGGGCCGCTATCTGTCGTTCGCCGAGCGAGAGGAGATCGCGCTGCTACACGCCCGAGACTGTGGGGTGCGTGAGATCGCCCGGCAGATCGGTCGCAGTCCGGCAACGATTTCGCGTGAGTTGCGCCGCAATGCTGCGACCAGGAGCGGGAAGCTCGAGTATCGGGCGTTGGTGCGCAGTGGAAAGCCCAGCAAGCTGCCAAGCGTCCAAAGACGGCGAAGCTCGTGGCCCACGTCGAGTTGCGGGAGTACGTACAGGACCGTCTGGCCGGCGTTGTCCGCCGTCCCGATGGCACGATCGCTGCGGGCCCCACGCCGGCGCCGTGGAAGGGGCTCAACAAACCGCACCGGGCCCACCCGCGGTGGTCGCTGGCGTGGAATCCGGAGCAAATCTCGCGGCGTTTGAAGGTCGATTTCGGCGATGATGAATCCATGCGTATCAGTCACGAGGCGATTTATCAGTCCCTGTTCATCGAGGGTCGCGGCGCGCTCAAGCGTGAGCTGGTGGCGTGCCTGCGCACCGGGCGGGCACTGAGGGAGCCGCGGGCTCCTTCACGCAACAAGCCGCAGGGTCATATCACCTCTGATTTCGTCCTGTCGCAGCGGCCCGCTGCGGCCAGTGACCGTGCCGTCCCCCGGTCACTGGAAGGTGACCTGATCATCGGTGTGGGCCGGTCCGGAATGGAAACCTTGTCGAACGGCGCAGCCGTACAACACTTCTGATTGCATCTGCCGGCAGAAAGGCTGGGGTGAGCAGCCGCCTGTGAAAAATGGGCCAGCGCTCGGTGGCTACGGTGCGGTCGCGATGAATGCAAGACTGACAGCGTCGATGGCCTCGCTTCCGCAGCAGCTGCGCAAGACGTTGACGTGGGACCGCGGTAAGAAACTGTCTACTCACGCCCAGTTCGCGATGGATACCGGAACGCACGGACACAGACAGAGCTACACACGTGCTAAGTCACACTCTCCGGCCATCTTTTGTCTACCTAGCGCCCGAATACAGACCGCAAGAATCAGGCGGCGATTCAATCTCTATTGATACGTCGATTCATAGCAATGCGATCGGGTTCGTCGGTGATCCGACGGCATTCTCAAAGGGAAGCGGGGCAGCGGACAGCATGAATGTGCTCTGCTCTAGTCGGGCGCAATCAGCCGCCAGATCTTCAAGGAACCAATACTCACCCAGGTGTAGTCCCATATCACGCAGCGCGAGCATATGAACTGGACCCTTCAGCGCCTTACCTGTACCGAGTGCCTCCGCTGCAGTGTTGTCGGTTGCAATGGCGGCGACGTCACGCTCGGCAACCCACTCGACGGCACTGATACCCACCCCCGGCTGCGGGCGCCGTTTTATCGCCGCCCACGATCCGGTCAGTGCCCACTCCGACAGCAAACCGGTACGTATGATGACGATGTCACCAGGAGTCACCGCCACCCCTGCAGCATCAGCAGCGGCTTCAAGATCGTCACCATCTATCACATGGTCGCCGGGCAAGGTTTCGACCCCGTGCAACCGAGCGATGTCCAGCAGCACCCCACGAGACAGAAATCCATCCGCAACTTTGTCAATCGAGAGATAGCGGGCACCCGCAGAGGTGACCGAGGACGCTGGCTTACCGTTGTATAGCTGGTCGTCGTAATAACAGTGCGACAGTGCATCCCATTGAGTCGCAGCCTGCAAGTGCATATAGATCACGTCGTCGGTGAAATGTGCGCCACCGCCCAGCCCGTTCACTTCCTGCGGGTCACTGCCGGTCGCGAGCATTGTGTGAACCGGATTGCTGCGGTTCTGGGGTGGACGCCACGCTCCATTCGTGCTCGGCGGCGCCGGGGCATCTGGAACCTGAGGTCCCCCGGCACCAAGCGGGACCGCCAGCGAATGCACGATCCCGTGCACGACCGACTGTGCGGCTTCCACTCGCTTGGCCGGTGTTATCGTGTTCAGCAGGCCGCGCTCGTCGTCCTCACCCCACCGCCCCCAGTTGGACACTCGACGTGCAACTTCAGCGAGTTCTGCGCGCTCAGCAGCGACATCAAGGGCACTCAAGACCAAACTCCGAACGCAAGTCCGACGCCTGTGCCTGCCGCGCTACGGTAGGCGGGGATGTATTCAGTCCAGCGGGTCTTCAGATGCTCCGCAGCGCCTCCGACTGTCAACCAGTTGCGAATTTCAGAGCTGCCAGAATTGATCCGGTCCTCCGGAATCGAGCGCAGAGCATCGACGTCATGCTCGGCAAGCGCAGTCATCACCTTACGGTCGATCTCTTCATCAACGACGAAGTGCGATAGCCCACCAGAGCCGATCACCGCAACGCGGCGTTCTCCGGGTAGGTCACTCACGGCCTTGGCAAGGGCAGTTCCGAGGTCATAGCAGCGCGCCGACGTCGGCTGGTTCGGAGGGAAGTAGGTGTTGACCATGATCGGCACCGACGGGATCGATGTCTTCTCCCATTTGGTTCCGGTCAGCATCGGACCCAAGGCCCACCCGAAGGCGTGGCCGAACTCACGATCACCGGGCAATTCGTTCATACTTGCCACATCGAATCCTTGGGCCACCAAGCTTTTCACCAAGTGAAGGCCAGCGCCTGGGTCACCTGGATGGGATCTTCCATCGCAACCCAACCAAGAAAGAAATCCACGCACCTTCTCAACGCGGTCGGCGGGCACATCGTGCGGCACCTGCCCCTCGCTCATCTTCACGGTGTCGCCCATGAAAACCGCAATCGCCGGCTGAAGTGATTCATAGAACAATTCGCGCTGGTCGTCACCGATGATCAACAGCAGATCCGGTTCAAGCTCCGTCAGATCATCACGAATTCGCTGGATCGCCACCTGTGCACGATCCCACTTCTGCTGCCAGGTGTCGGCATCCAGCTCGTTGCGAAAGCGGTCGCCTGCGCGCTGTTCCAACTCTGAGTATGTGGCCGGCTTGCCCTCTCGATCAAGCAGTCCGGTGTCTGTGCGGTCCTGCTCAGCACGCGTAGACCACAGTTCATGATGGCCCGGGGCCAACATCACCGAATGTGATGTGCCGACGGACGCGACGATCGATGACATCGACGTACTCCTTAGTGTTGCGGTTGCGATTGTAGGTTCAGGTGGCGACGTGGTCTGGAACCATTTCCTGCCAAGCGGTTTCAGCCGGAAGGTCGCCCGAGGCTGCACGAATCTTCTCGGTAGCGGACTTGCTGGTCTGCCAGTTGGAGTGATCGCCGCCTGCAGCCACGTGACGTGCTTCTTTCAGAAGCAGTCGACGCGTCTTGGAGATGATGATGTCCGCGGCTACGAGGTGCTCTTTCGAGCGGTCCATAATCGGACCCATACCGACGGCGAGTGCGGCGTCCTCTGCAGTGATGCCCGGCAGGCCGGTGTACGAATCGCCACGCCGCATCGCCTCGCGATCCTGCGGCCACACATTCCGCGAAGGCAACTCACCAACTGGGGGTTCAACCGGAGCCATGCCCGTCATCTGCAGAATTTCCTCGGTCACTCCCCACATGTCCAGTCGGTGTTCATATCCTGGGCCACTGTCCAGTCTCTCGTCCGGGTCCCACCACACGTTGTAGAACTTGGTGTGAGTATCGTCGATCGGGACCGGGATGAATGCCATTCCCCCGGTCGGAACGAAAGCCACAAACGGTGCCGCATACGCGGTGATCCGCACCTGATCGATCTCGGATGTGCTGCCCGCGCCCGCACGAATCGCCGCGTAGTGGAGTCCGAAGTCTGTGCGCTCCATCTCGAATCGCGGCAACAGGCCCCGCTTCATAGCCGCTCCGTCTGCCTGCATCTTCGGCGGAAACTTCTTGAGGATATCGGCGTGCAGAATGCCCGCGTGCGAAGAGTCGAGCAGACCCTCGAGAGCCTGAACCCAATTGCAATCCCAGTCGACGTCGACAACCAGAGTGTTTTCAGGCTTCTCCATCTCCCAGGCGTAGCGAGGACGAGGAGGCACCGGGTCCTGGGTTCCCAGATAGACCCACACCAGCCCGTGCGACTCCTCGACCGGGAAAGCATTGGCCTTGAGCCCATTTCGAATCGCCGACGAATCCGCGTTCGGGGTCTCGAGGACCGTACCATCCGTGCCGATCTTCCAGCCATGATAAAGGCAACGTATTGCGCACCCCTCCTGATGACCCAGCACCAACGGGGCACCACGGTGAGGGCATAACTCGTCGAGAAACCCGATCACCCCGTCCTCGCCACGGAACGCGACATAGTTCTCACCGAACAATCGCACTCGGATCGGGTCACTGTCGGTAGCCGGCAACCGACTCGAGGGAAAGGCTGGCAACCAGTAGTTCCGAACCACCGCCCCCATCGCGGTGCCAGGTCCCACCCGGCAGAGCAGTTCGTTGTCCTCGTGATTCATCTATGCCTCCTGGACAATTCAGTAGAGCGGGCTGACGCGCGTCCGAGTTTGTCGGACGTACAAGTTGTGTGCGTTGGTCAGAGATCGAGCTCAAGCCGGTCACCACAGGCCCGCGACACGCAAATCATCATGGCGTCGTTGGCCTCCTTCTCGGCCTCGTCGAGCACCGAGTCACGATGATCGGGTGTCCCAGCCAGAACCCTTGTCTCACACGTTCCGCAGATGCCGTCCTCGCAAGAGGTCGAGACCTCGATGCCGGCGGCGGTGACGACCTCCAAGATCGAGCGGTCCGGCGGAACCGTCAGCGCCAGTTCCGATTTGGCGAGCCACACCGTGAACCCCTCTGTGCGGACTGGTTCGTCGATCTCTTTTGCGGCGAAGCGCTCGACGTGGACGGTTCCGGGTGCGAGCTTCTCTCCGACCGACTCCACCGCGTTGAGCAGCGGCTCGGGCCCGCAGGTGTACACCAGCGAACCCGGCACGAGGCCGCTGAGCAGGCCTTCTACGTCCAGAAGCCCGCATTCATCCTGCGGGTAAAGTGCCACGCGGTCCCCGTACGTAGCGTGCAAGCACTCACCGAAAGCGATACTCTCGCGACGGCGCCCCCCATACGCCAGTTTCCAATCAGCGCCTGCACTTGTTGCCGCCTGCATCATCGGCATCAATGGCGTGATGCCGATGCCGCCGGCGATGAACAGGTACGACGGCGCGGGAAGTAATCGAAAGTGGTTGCGGGGCTCGCTGATCTCAACTCTGTCACCGACGGCGAGTTGATGCACCGCAGCCGAACCTCCACGCCCGTCCGGCTCGTTGAGAACACCGAGCCGATAGTGATGCCGATCTGCGGGATCACCACAAAGTGAGTACTGGCGAATCAGTCCATCGCCGACAATCAAGTCGATATGGGCACCCGGTTCCCAGGTGGGCAGCTTCGCCCCGGCCTGCTCGGTCAACGACACCGTCACCACTTCTTGGGTGGGGTGATCGATACCGTCGACGACAGCGACCAGCCGTGTATCAACGAGATTCGCTGAATCAGACAAGGTTTCGGATTCCCTTCTCGACGCCTCGAACACGATGGCCGGACGGCCCCGCTGTGGTCTAGCCCACTATTCGTGCGAGCCTACGATGGTCGTCCGGATTGCGATAGTTGACGTTCAACAGGGTGGAACCGATCCTGAACCGATGTCCGGCGAGACCGGCCGGTCACAGGAACGCCCACCCGGGTCGAGAGGCTGCGCAGACTTCATAGGCGATCGGATCAATGGTCTGATAGATTCCTAAGCTGCTCGCGCCGTCATCGCGAGTCACTCGGCACAGATGCTCGTCAAGGCCTCGCAAACCGATGCGCTGCTCCGGTCGATTGAGATCGTGACGGTCGCCTTCGGTCATCGCAGGGCCGTCGTAGCCGCCCTGGTGAATGTCGCCATCGGGCGTCCCGCCATACATTCCGCATCGAAGAAAAATTGTTTGCTGATCGATCTTCTCGTAGTGGAGTTGTGAGGTTTTGCCGTTTGCGAAGGTGTAATCGACCACCGCCTCGCGGAAGATCTGGGTGTCCGCTTCAAAGCGGAGTTTCCGGTTGGGCTTGAACACCTTGGTCGACCCCGATTCGGCAGAGCCGAAGGGGTAGAACAACCGGTCTCCCCACAAGGTCCAATCGTCGAATGCAACAAAGGCATTGCCGTTGGTACCCACATGTAGCCGCCCGCCGAGTGACAGCGCCGGGCCGCCCACCCCGCGCCCCGTCCCCCAGTGCCGATCTCGCGTACCAACCGCATCGGGCTTCAGGTCAACGCGTTCACCGTCGACCTCCACCCAGCCACTGATCGCACCGAATGACTCGAAGCCGCTCGTGACGTCATTGCGTCGCCCCGCCGGGTTGCCCGATGCTGAGTTCGAGAGAGGTTCTCGGAACACCTGCCTGGTGGTATCGCAAAAAGTGAGGTCATAACTCACTCCCCACTCATTGGATTCGAGCACATAGCGCCATTCCCGCAGGCCCTGCACGATACTGGGCGCGATGGGCCCGACACGTAGATCGGCGCGGTCGACACCGAGAGGACGGAAGCTCCTGACTGCGATCTGTCGGCCGCGGAGGTTCACAATTGCATACGCTTCGGCCCGGTCGAGGTTGGGATAGAAGCTGCCGCCGGTTGCGACCATGAGCTCACCAGACGGGTCATGACTGACCATCCAATATCGTTCGTAAGCACGCGGGTCCCCAGTCCACATGACCCGTACCGGATCGGGTGTCTGATGGATCATGAAGTCGTCGAGGGCGCTGAGCGGGAACTGCTCGGCCAGATGCGCGTCGTCGATGTACAGCGGATTGGGCTCGGGATTCATGATCGGCCTTTCGGTATCGGTCAGGACGGGTCGGCGGCGATCCGCGCGCGGAGATATTGCAAAACCTCCACGCGATCGAGACCCACTGCGTTATTACGAATGCCCTCGCACAGTTGCTCGCGCAGTTGATCATTCACTGCGATGGCGTCGTCGAGGTCGGCAACGGCGGTGGCTGGCGGAACCTTTAGCAACGAGGTCAGGCGTTGGTTGTCCTCGACCAAGAACGGGAGGGCTTGATGCCACGAAGCCGATACCCAGCCGATCAACCGTCGGGCGTCTCGGGCCAATTCCCCGGCTCCGGGCTGCTCACAGGTCTCTGCCAGCCGCAGCAACCGCGTGGCCCCAGCGAGCTCTTCCTCGATCGTTGGTCTCATGCCTGCTCCTTCTCGAGGGCTTCGACGGCATCGAGCACTGCGTTGAGTACCCGACGTGTGGGGCGGAACGGAACGTCGCTTCTGCCCTCCAAGAACGAACGCAGCCCACTGACCTGCATGACTGCAGTCTTCAGTGCCGCGAATCCAACCCACCACGCCAATGCGTGACGATCGACCGGGGCTCCTGTCACGGACTCGTAGTGGCTCACCAGATCGTCGGCGGACCAAGCCCCTGGGATCAGGTGTTCACTGGTCCGTAGCGGCTGTGTGACCCAGCCGAGGTCTTCGAGCGGATCACCGAGATGCGCCAGTTCCCAATCCAGGAGCGCGGTCACCTGCTGTCCGTCGAGAAGAATGTTGCCGGGCTTGAAGTCAGCGTGGACCAAGACGGTACGGGCAGCCAGGGGTGCATGCTCGCGTAGGACAGTGAACGCCAGTTCCAGTGCCGGCGACGGTTCGAGCTGATCGTTGGTCAGGATCTTGTTCCATCGGTCCAGCTCGGTCTCGGCAGCGCGCTTACCCGGATCGGCCAGTACAGCGCCCACATCGGTAGCCGCCCAGTCCACGGCGTGCACATCGGCCAACAGCTCACAGAACGATTCGGCGAGCTCTCGACGGTCGGCCAGGCTGCGTCGGTCATCGGACAAGACGCGATAGTCGCAGTCACCTGGCAGTCTCCGCATGATGAGCGCCGGCCTACCGAACCAGCTCCCATCCGCATCCAGCCAGCGCGCCACCGGAGTCGGGAGTCCGCTGCGTTCCAATGCGCGGAGAATTTCGAACTCCGTTCGGCGGTCGGTTTCGACCAGGCCGCCAGGAGGATCGCATCGCAGGATCAGTTTCTCGTCGACGTCGCCCAGGAGGTCGAATAGCCAGTTGTCTCGCGACCGGCCCGCGCCGGCCCGGGCGAGCGTTCCGACCTCGGCCCGCGCTTCGCCCTCCCGGTGTTGGGCCGCCAAGAACTCGGTCAACCGGTCGCTAATTGATTTGGTGTCGTTCATTGTCGTCCCTTCTGCCGCAGTGCCGCGCGGAATTGCGGTGCTGCGATCGAGATCATGAGTTCGCGGCGTTCGGACAGGGTGCGGCCACGCAGGTCTGCCAAGCCGTACTCGGTGACAACCAGATCCACCGAGGACCTGGGCGTCGTCACCGCCTGCGGCTCGAGCGCGTCGACGATCCGCGAGATGCTCCCGCCTCCCGCAGTGGCCCCCAGCGCGACGACAGCCAGACCGCCAGGACTGCGGCCGGCGGCCCGCATGAACTCCGGATGTCCGGCGATCGCCCCGCGATATACGGACCCGATTTGTTCGGCATTGATCTGGCCGGTCAGATCCACCTCCAGCGCAGAGTTCACGGCCACCAGCCTTTCGATTTCGCCGCGTGCCATCGGCCCGACGACCTCCGACACGGGGCGCAGCCGAACCGATTCTCCGGCTACCATGGCGTACAGTGCCTCGGAGCCGGCGGCTTCGCTGATTACCACTGAATCCTCGTCATCTGCAAGGCATCCGGCACGGCGTAGATCGTGCAACCAGTCCCCGGCCAGGGTGGACCTCACCTTGAGATCACGCAGACCGGCCAGCGCACGACCCAGCGCCGACGGCACCGACCCCAGACCGAGTTGAAGGGTCGCGCGCTCGGGGATTCGGTCGGCGATGAGTGCGGCGATCCGTTCGTGGATGGGGGTGACAACTGCACCCGCCACCATCGGTAACGGACGGCATGATCGTTCTGCCACCTCCAGATCCGCGGCGGACAAGGTCGGAGTGTCTGTCGACGGCAGTGCATCGTTGACCTCGACGAGGACCAATCGAGCACGATCGACCAGCTCGTAGCAGTAATCGACCGCGAATCCAAGGCTGTGCCTGCCATGTCGGTCGGCCGGCGCGACCTGCATCAAGAGCACTACGCGGTCCCCGCCACGGTTGATCAGCGCGCGCGGCAGGTCGTCGTAGGGGTACGGCAATATACCCACCCGGCCACGATTCGGTGGACGATTCAGGGGTCCGAGCGCCCCGAACGACAGTAACGGCGCTTCGCCCGGCTCAGATAGGACCTGAGAGTGACTGAGCCCCACGAAGATTTCGACACCTGAGGGTGCAGTGTCGATGACCTTGCGCAGTAGCGCCGTCGGTTCGCCCACGCCTCCGGCCACCACGACGAGGTCTCCGGGCCGGATGAGGTCCTGAGGCGAAGCCATTGTCATGTCACCGGTCCGGTGATGACTGCTCGGTGAGCGGTCCGGTGCCCACCATGGCGTAGGCGCGTACGGGGCTACCCGAACTGTTGGTGATCGGCAACGGGGCAGCATTGAAGAAGGGCACCCTGCTCGGCAACTGCTCCAGACCGCGTAGATTTTCGATCACGTAGACGTGCGGTTCGCGGCGAAGGAAATGATTGTGCGCTGGCGCCCCGGGAGTATGCGGCGCATCGATGCTGGGCGAATCGATTCCCACACAGCGGACACCCTTGTCACGCAAGAACAAAGCGCCGTCCTCGGTGAGGCCCATGGAATGGCGGTAGTAAACGTCGGGGTCTGTGTCGTACTGGGCCGACCAACCGGTGTACAGCAGTACAATTGCATCCAGTGCCTGGCCGTCTGGCAGCGCTGCCGCCAACTGTTCGGCATCGACGGTGACCCGCCTGCCGCAATACCGACTCAGATCAAGAACCGTGGCCGGCCCCACGCAGCAGCTCAGGTCGATACGAGCGGCGTCATCGAGATCGAGGCCGGCATGTAGTGGGGCATCGAGGTGTGTCCCCGTATGACCGGAGAGCACGATCTGCTCGTTGACGAAGGAGACCTTGCCGAGCTCTTCATGCTCCCCCATCCAACGGCTGGTCAGCTGGTGACTCAGCGTGCCCGACAGGACGATCGGCGCGCGCGGGTGCATGGGATGGTGCGGCATCCCCTCATCTAATTGGTAACTCAAGTCGATGATGCGCATGATTTACTCCTTGGCTACCAGGGAGGCGAGTTCGCCGCGGCGAACTTTGCCGGTGTCTGTTCGGGGCAATTGATCATCGGAAACCGCGATGAACTCGACGGGAACGGCATATGAGGGAAGCCGGGATCGGCAGTGGGCGGCCAGATCCGCTTCGTCAACGGGTCCGGGGCCAGACCATTCGAGGATCCCCACGGGCAGCTCGCCCCGCTCGGTATGCGGGCGCCCGATCACGAATGCCTGACGCACTGCCGGATGGTCGAGCAGCACGTTCTCCACCCCGATGGGCGAGACGTTGATGCCTCCGACCTTGAGCATCTCCTTGCTGCGGCCGGTGTAGTGGACTCGGCCCTGCTCATCGAGGTGACCGTGGTCACCGGTGTCGAACCAACCGGCCTCGTCCAGCGCCTCGGCGGTCCTGATCGGATCCCGATAGTAGCCACTGGTCACCCGGCCACCGACCAGTATGAGCCCAACCTGTCCGGTCTCACAATCGAGGCCGGTTTCCGGGTCGATGACCCGAATCCTCATCCCGGGCAGCGGGAGCCCCTGCGACGTCGCCCGAACATCAAGCGGTTCAGCGCAATCGGTGACTGCGCAGTTTCCATACGTCTCTGTGAGCCCGTAGACATTGCAGATCTGTGGCACCAACTCGGCGGTCATCCGGATCGTCTGCTCCGGACCGATCGTCAACCCGGTACGCATTGAATCGAGGACGATTCCGCGCCGCCGAGTCTCCTCGAGCAACGCAGCCGTCATGTGTCCCATGCCGTAGTACACGCTGCAGTTCTCGCGCTGGATCAACTCCACGGCAGTGCCGGCATCGAACTTCTCCTGCACGATCATGGCAACACCGTGGGTCAGAGCCGCCATGATCGCGTTCGCCGAACCGAAACTGAAGAACAGCGGTATCCCGAGCCACAGACGGTCATCACTCGTCAGATGCTGCCGCTCGCCGATCTCCCATCCGTTGTCGATAAGTCCGCGGTGATGCAGCACAACGCCTTTCGGATCGGCCGTGGTACCGGAGGTGTAAAGGACAACGGCCGGATCATCCGAGTGGGGTTCGGCCGGACACTGACCCGACGGTGTGGCCACGAGTGTGTGCCAACCGATTGTTCCGGCGGGTGCATCCCCGATCACAATGATCTGTTCGACCTCGGTGCACCTGGAAGCCACATCTTGGACCATCTCCAGCACCGGAGCGCCGAACAACTGGTCGACGGTGATCACCACTCGAGCGCCGGAATGCGCGAGAACAAACTCCAGGTCCGATGCCTTGTACCAGGTATTGAGTCCCATGAAGATTGCGCCCGTCGAGGCGACGGCGAGTTCAGTGACAATCCACTCCGCCGAGTTCGGGGCAAGCAGCGCCACCCGGTCGCCCGCCCTGACACCGAGACGGAGCAGTCCGGCGGCCATGTTTCTGACCTGTTCGTCCAGCTCCTCCCAGCTGAGCCGCGTCTGACCGCAGACGACGGCGTCAGCCGCTGGTTGCCGCTGCGCGATCTCGGTGACGAGTGCGCCCAGGGTGGCGGCCTCGGGTCGATTGATGGCTACCGAACTCATGACCTCATGCCTCACAGTCGGGAGTAGACGGCCCGGGCATTCTCGGCGAAGATTCCCTTCAGGTCCGTGTCGGTGAGCCCCGGCAGCGATTCGATCACCGGCTTGAGATCATCGAGCGGATTGCCGCTGCCCGGGCGTTCGGTGCCGAAGAGCACGCGATCGGCACCGACCACCTTGATGAGTAGTTCGAGCGCATCGGCGGTGTAGAGGCACGTGTCATACCAGAGCTTGCGCAGACCATCGGCGAGATCGGGTACGTTCGCGCCGTCTCGCTGTGCCTTCATGGTTGCCGCATTCCAGCGTCCGAACTGGTATGGAATCGAACCGCCACCGTGCGGGACCACGATCTTGAGATCCGGGAACTCATCGAAGACCTTGCCGCGGGTCAGCGACAAGATGGCCAGGCTTTCCTCGGAGATGAAGTGTTCGCTGTACGTCTCGCGGCCGTAGCAGGCGGCCGGGTGCAGCAGCGCGGGCAGATCGAGAGCAGACAACTTCTCATACAGGGGGAACCAGTACTCATCCTCCAGCAGCGGCGAAGTGCCGGCGCCCTCACTGGGATCTGGGTTGAGGATGACGCCGATGAATCCGGACTCCGCCAGACGGTCGATCTCGTCAAACGTCTCGCTGATCGGCCGACCGCTGACCTGCGGCAATGCACCCACCGGTTTGATCCGGTCGGGATGGGCATTGGCTTGCAATTCGATAGCGTCGTTGTTCAACGCGATCCAGCGGTGAACCAGCCGCGACGACGAGTGAGAGTGCTTGAGTACAAAAGGCCGGGGTGAAGTCAGCTGAATGTCGGTCCCGACCTCGTCCATCAGCTCGAGTTGGAATGCCGCTCCGTCGAGCAATTCGGCGGGATCCGCGGGTTGGGGTTTGGAGTCCGCACGACCTGAGGCCTCCATCGTGGTCCACCTCGCCATCAGGCTGTTACCGGCGACCGCCGGTCCTTCGCCGCGGCCGGCGACCGAATGTGCATGGCTGTCGATGATCATGAGTATTCTCCTGGAGCGGTGGCTGGGTTGAGTTGGATCGTCGTGACAGGAGTAGTCAGGCGCCCGAGCCCGGCTCGGACGGGGCCTGCCAGATGCGATGCAGTTCGGCCATCACATCGGCCGGCAGGGGCCCCTGCTCGACCGAGGTCACTGCCTGCTCGAGCTGGGAAATGTCGGAAAATCCGCCAAGCACAGTGACAAACCCCGGAGTGCTGAGTACGAAGCGGTACGCCAGATCGGCGATGGTGATCCCGGCCTGCTCGGCCACCGGTACGAATGCTGCTGCACGGCGCAATTCGCGGGCATAGTGCCCGTCGAACGGGAAACGGTCCTTCCATTCGGAGACCGAGGGAGGCGTGATGCCCGATTGCGCGGCGGTCGTGAGCACGCCGGCGGCCACCGGGCTGATAATCGAGACGGCGCAGTCATTGGCGGCCGCAAACTCGCAGAAGTGGTCGTATTCGACAAAGTTCTCTTCGACGTCGGCGAGGAAACCCTCACCCTTGCGGCCCGCCACTGGAGTTGGGTTGAGGAGATTCAGCGGTTGGTTGACGATGTCGAGCACTCCTGCGCCGATGAGTGCCCGCATCAGGTCCGGGTCGTTGTCCTGTCCACTGATCCCGAAACTCTTGATCAACCCGGACTTCTTGAGCTCGCGGATCGTCTGCCACGCACCGTTCTCACCCATGATCTCGTCGAAGGTCAGGTGCGGTAGGTCCTGCATCGGATCGTACGGGTCGCCGGGGTCGGCAGTCAGTGGGTGTAGCCGCTGGAAGTGCACACCGTTGTGAATCAGCAAGATGTCAATGCTGTCGCGACGCAGCCGCCGCAGACTGGCCTGCACCGATCGGCGGATGCACTGGCCGATGGACCCGGTCAGCAGATGCTCGGGGGTGATCGCAACCTTGGTGGTGATCACGGCGTCGTCGTACCCGGACAACGCATTGCCGAGATTGACTTCCGAACAGCCCATGCCGTAGATCGGCGAGGTATCGAAAGCATTCACGCCCAGACTCATCGCATGCTCCACTGCTGCACGCTGTTCGGCAGGACTGCTGTGGATCATGAGCCCAGCGGCGGTCCCCGCGCCGAAACTGACCTCCGACAGCTTCAATCCGGCTCCGTGAAGCTCGCGATACTGCATTAGTTGACCTCTCTGTTCATGCTGGGAACAAGTGCTGCAGGTACGTCTTAGGTGACCTCGTAGACGACCGTGTTCCAATCGGTCACGGTGCTGTGCATCGAAGACAGTGCACCGGTGGGCGCGATGAGTTCGATGCGGAAGGTGTCGACGCGTCCCGCGCGTAAGCCGTCCATCCGGTCGCGTAGCCGCCGCCGGGCCTTGGCCTGGAAGTGATCCTCGTAATCATCTGCGTCGGCGTAGACCTCATGCACCCAGACCAGTCCCGGATCCTCGGCGTCGGCCCCGACCAGAAACTGTTCTGGCACTCCAACACCCTCGACGCGAACCTCCAGGTCGAAATCGGCAAATGCCGACAGAGCCTGGTCCCGACGCCCTGGTATCACCGGTATCCGGTTGATAATGGCGATCCGACTCAGTGTGCTCACCTCATCCGTGTCGCGAACCTGCTGTGGGGTCCGGCAATTGCTGGCTGGAATCGACATTCGCACTGCTGAACAGATGGCGATAGTCCTCGTTCCGCCAGATGGATTTCACCGGCCCGGTTTCGGCTGACGGAACCTGTGCTCGCCATACCCGCTCGACGCGGCTTAGCGTTCGATCACCCTCAGAGAGAAGAAAGGTGGGTACCGGTGGTTCCCAAACTGTTTGAAGGACTCGACGCATGCGTTGTATCAGACGCACTCGACAGCCTCGGGGTCCCCGACCGAGTGGCCGATGGATTGTCTACCTCCTGGGAGGGCGGACGGGTCAGCGGAGCGGTGATCACCGTCGAACTCGCCACCATCACCTCCGCCCCCGACGTTGTACCCGTACATCTGGGTGCCCGCGCGATCACGGCAAGCCGCGGCGGTGAGGTGATCGTCGTCGACAACGGAGGCCGCACCGAGATGGGCAGCTGGGGTGGGCTGTTGACCCGTGCCGCACAACAGGCCGGAATCGCTGGAGTTGTCAGCGACGGTTCGGTCCGCGATCTGGACGAAGCGCGCGAGCTCCGGTTCCCGGTGTTCAGTCGCGGAGGCGCGGTTCGAACGGCCCGCGGGCGCATCCATGAGATCGCTACGGGAGGATCGATCAGCATCTGCGGGATCACCGTCGAGCCCGGCGACTGGGTCGTAGCCGACGGGAGCGGTGTTGTGTTCGTGCCTGCAGCACTGGCTACCGAAGTGGACCGAGTGGCCCGCGAGCTCACGGACCGAGAGGTCGGAATTCTCGGCCGGATCGAAGCAGGCGAGACCCTGGCCTCGGTGTTCGGCATCGATTATGAAGCGATGTTGGAAGGACAGCACTGATATGACCACGACACGCGTTACCCCCGTCTACGACGCGGTGACCATCGATCGGGCCCGACGGCTCGGTACAGCGACACTGCATGAGGCTGCCGGCCGAATCGGAGCCTTGCCCAGCGCGATCAGCGCGATCACCCCAGGACAAGACTTCGCCGGGCCCGCGGTCACGGTCTCCGGTCCGCCCGCCGACAACTTGTGGCTGCATCGCGGAATCGCGGCGGCAGATCTCGGTGAGATCCTACTGATCGAGGTGGGCGGCCACTTCGAATCCGGCTATTGGGGCGAGGTGATGGCGGTGGCCGCCCGCGCTCGCGGTGTGGCCGGTGTGGTCATCGATGGCTGCGTTCGGGACAGCGAAGCATTGGCGACCGTCGGAGTGCCGGTGTACGCCCGGGGCCTGTGCATCCGCGGCACTGACAAGGACCCCGATGGCAGGGGCGCCGTCAATGGGCCCGTGACTATCGGAGACGTGACAGTGCACTCGGGTGATCTGGTCGTCGGCGACGCCGACGGGGTTGTCGTGATCCCCGCCGGGGACGTCGACCACGTACTGGATGCGGCCCAGCAACGTATCGATCGCGAGGCCCAGATCATGGATGCACTCCGCCGCGGTGAGAACAGCATCGACCTGCTCAACCTCCCTAAGGAGAAGCCATGAACAATACAGCGACCAACCTCGACACCAACACCGAGGCCGGTGTTCCGACCCAACTGGCGAAGTATTCGACCTCTGCGATCTCCGACGCACTGGACCGATTCGGTATCCACGGACAGATGCTCGGCATCAAGCCGCTCGATCGCTCGTTCCGACTGGTAGGACGGGCCTTCACGGGTCGTTATCAGCCTGTCGGTGCCGGCGGCGGAACCGTCGGCGACTATATCGACGATGTGCCCGCAGGCAGTGTGGTGGTACTCGAGAACGGCGGTCGCGACGACGCCACCGTGTGGGGCGACATCCTCACCGCGGTTGCTCACCGACGAGGGCTGGCCGGGACCGTGATCGACGGGGTATGCCGCGACAGCGACCGTGCGCTGGAGGTCGGCTACCCGATCTTCAGCCGGGGCAACACCATGCGCACCGGCAAGGATCGCGTCACGCTGGCCTCTGTCGATGTGCCGGTCACCATAGATAACGTCCTCGTCCATCCCGGCGACATCCTCATCGGCGACTCTGACGGAGTGGTCGTCATTCCGGCGCCGCTGGAGGACGCAGTGCTGGACGCCGTCCGGGTCATCGAGGAAACCGAAGAACAGATCCGGGTAGCTGTGGAGTCCGGGGAACGACTCGACGACGCGCGACGACGCTTGGCTTATCACACGCTCCAGACCAAGGTCACAGAGTGACTCCGCGCGCGGTTCACGTGAAAGGACTTGACCACGGGACGAATCCGATTCCAGCGGCCGCACGGCGCGGCCCTCTGGTGGCTACAAGCAATGTGTTCGGTCGCCGAATCGGCGATGGCGAGCGACCGATCGCGGCCGCTGACGAGTTCCAGTTGGCCTTCGCCCATCTCGGAACGATTCTCACCACAGCTGGCGCAAGTCTGTCCGACCTGGTCAAGGTCGACGTACGGATCTCCGGTGCCGAGTACCGCGAACTGCTCAACGAGCAGTGGAAGCTGATCTTTCCCGATCCTGACGACCGTCCGGCGCGGCACGTGACCACGGGGGACGTCCCCGCTGGATTCCGTCTGCAGATCTCTGCGCTCGCATATGCGGTCGATACGACTTCCTAGACCGCCTTGAGGCCTCGATCCGCCGATGAATTCGCGGAGTCGGCGGCGTGCCCGGGCAAGATGGCATGTCTGAGTGACGCAGAGACTCGATCAGAGCTTCCTTGGTGGTCGTAGCGGAGGGAATTTCGTAGATGCGATCGTCGGGTCCTCCTGGCCTCCGGTACGTCAAACGCGCTCCACTGATCACAGGATGCAGGTCTGCTTTCAAGGGCGCAATCGGTCTGGCGGTGTAGGCGCGGGTCCGGTGGTCGGAGGTTCTGCACAGCCACCCCGGCCATCGACGTGGTGTGGTTCTGTTGCCGACAGGGTCTGCCGCATGGGTGTGACAGGAGTGACCGCCGCGGTGGGGATCAGCTGGAACAACGTCAACACCCTCGAGGTCTGGACTCCGGTAGAGATGCTGGCGACGCATCTCCCGTCTGTCCGGCGAGTGGATCCTCGGCGCCGGTAGGAGAAGTGGAACATGTTTGAGCTGAGGAAGATTCGAGTCTCGTTGCCGTACCGGACATCCAAACCCCTGCGGCCTACGGGCCCATCGCAGTTGAAACGATGGGCGTGTGGTGACGGCCCTTTTCAACGTCGTGCCCAGCGTCCTCACCACGGACCTCGGACACGTTTCATCCCACGGTTCGCGGGGAGAAGCGAGATGATCAGGATATGGCTCGGAGACACTGTTCGGAGTAGTTCCGGCAGAACGCCGTGGACTTGTACGAGTCGACCCAGGGGGTGCGAGGTATCGCTGCCGACCTGGGGAGACATCCACGTAGGCGCCGACCAGTGACGACTTCAGCCGGTACCTAGCACGTTTATCGACTGTTGCATGCGCCGTTTTGGCGGGGCGAGACGTGGCCGATCATATGCACTCCGAGCACGTGACAGATGCCTTGCGTGCGGCGCAGCACACGCAAGGATCATGCACTTCTATTTCGGCTCGATCTACACCAGCAAGGCCTACACCCCGGGTCATGCTCCGAAAACGGGGTAAACCGTCCATGGGAGCAGTAACCACCAGCGCTGACAGTACGATGGCCGAGGCGTTCACCCTCCACTTTCAACGCGAGATCGTTCACGATGAGCAGTTCTGGCCTGTCGAACTCGCCTGCCGGCACGACGTCTTCAGCTGGGTCGTATGATATGGCACACGCCGACGACACTGACGGCGGGGCCATCAATCACCACTCGCTTACGACACCCGTTGCGTTGCTCCACTTTTACGATTAAGAATGAGACCGACCCTGTGATCCGCCAGACGCGGCTGCAGTGAGCTCCTACTCATCGCACGGGTCCGGTGTGCTCGATATCGCAAGCACCACGGCGGTAGGAGTGCATGATTTGACCACTGTCGCTCCCGGGCACCCAACCGCAGCGACCTACGATCGTCGATTTGGTGTCGACCTCACAACCCGTAACCCCAGATGAACACCCATGCACTCCGCGGATTCTGCCATAGTGAGCCGGGTTGGGGAACCGCCGCGTCAGCCGCGCTTGGACACCGTACGACCACAATGCGCTCGCCGAATCAGCGAACGGGCAGTGCAAGTACGGGTGCCACGCCTGAGGTTACTGGAACTTCGGAGCTCGTCGTTCTTGAAACGCTGTCACGCCCTCACGAAAGTCTGGGTGCCCCGCACACTCTGCGAGCCAGAGCGCTTCTAGTTGAAGCTGCTCGGCAATTGGTGTGCGAGCGGCGCCATTCACCAACTTCTTGATGTTCTTCACGGCTACCCGGGGCAACTCTGACAGAGAACGAGCAAGATCCATGGTTGCCCGCTCGAGATCGACATCGGGCACCACCTGATCGACTAGTCCCCAACGCTCGGCAGCCTCGGCGTCCACGCGCTCGCCGAACATCAAAATCCGCTTCGCCATACGCTCACCGATCGCTCGTGTGAGCAGCCATCCCGTCGCATTGTCCGGGCTCAGTCCAACCTTCGAGTGCGCGAACAAGAAGGACGAACTCTCCCCGAAGACAACAAAATCCGCGGCTAGCGCTAGACCAGCGCCTCCTCCGGCTGCACAGCCGTTGACTTTAGCAACAACAGGCTGCGGCATCCGCTCCAGGATCTGGGGGAACTGATTCGCGTCGCGAACGACACGGCTCTCGAATTCAATTGCGGGGTCAATAGTCGGATCGTCCAATGACTTTTTGAAGTCGGCCAGATCTGCGCCGGCCATAAAATGCTTGCCATTGCCGTCGATCACAACCACGCGGACTTCGTCGCTGCGCTCGATAGAGCGAAGGATTGACAGCAACTGCGCAATAGAGTCGGGGGTAAGTGCATTTCCTGCGTTGGGACGGTTCAGCGTTATCCTCGCGATAGGACCTTCTCGCTCATACAAAACATCGGTTCCCATTGTAGACGGACTCCTTCTCGTTAGTGTCGAGCGCCTCTACTCTAGTAGCAGCACTGAATCGTTTGTTCGCTCAAGTTTCTCACAGTTGCAACGTAGTGTCTCACTGACCTCGGCATCAGCAGCTACACCTCACACCCCCGGACTAACAGGCCGACCTCACCTGCCCCATATAGACATCCGCCGAACTACTCGGCGATTGTGGCGGAGTTCGGCAACCAAGTAGCGATCTCCGGCACAAACATCATCAGGACCAACAGCCCTAGTCCAACCGCGATGAAGGGGATAACTCCACGGAATACATCCACAAGAGAGATCTCGCGGCCGAGGTTCACCTCAGGTTCCTGACTCAGCCTGTGGACGACATAGGTAAGAATTCCAACCGGCGGAGTTACCATTCCGATCTCTATCATCACGACCATAAAAATGCCGAACCAGATCATACTGATGTCGTAAGAGAGCAACACAGGGGTTAGTACGGGAACAGTCACAAGCATCATAGTGAGTCCATCCATGAACATACCCAATACCAAGAACAAGAGCATCAACAGGAGTAGAAGCGCTATTTTCCCGAGCCCGAGACCCAGAATCCAATCCGTCATCAGTCGGGCGACGCCAGTGATTGTCAGCAACCGCGTCAGAACAGTGACCGCAATCAATAGCAAGAAGATGGTTGCAACGGACGAAACCGTTTCGCGAAGTGCTTGAACGAGTGTGGACGTATAAGCTTTTATGCCATGCTTTCGGCCATATGAGACGAGCCCGTATATCAGCGTCGCAAATGATGCAAATGCCCCGGCTTCCGTCGGAGTGAACAAGCCAACGAGCAACCCGCCGACCACGATCACCATGAGAAGAATTAGCGGAGAAGCCACTCCAAGGGAGGCAACGCGGTCACCCCAACTAGCTTTCTCGGCCCTGGATGGTGGGGCCGCGCTCGGATCAAGCCGGGCCCAGACCAGAATTAGGGCAGCATACGCTACGGCAAGTATGAGACCAGGAATAATCCCTGCGACCAACTGCGAGCCGATCGATACCTGGGCGACGCCAGCAAATATTACCAGCGTTATGCTTGGCGGTATTATCTGTCCTAGCGTACCCGCCATCGCTACGGTCGCCGTCGCGATCGAAGGTTTGTACCCAGCGCGCATCATTTCCGGTAGGGCCATACGACCCAACGCATATGAAATACCAATCGTGCTGCCACTAACCGTGGCCAACCCAGCGCCTGACACGTTAGTAGCGACAGCCAGACCACCGGGGAGCCGGCCAAACCACTTGTTCGCGGCATCGAAAAGCCCGTCAGTGAGCCCAAATCGCCAGAGCGCCACCCCCATAAAGATGAACATCGGAATCACGCTCAACGTCCATCCAGCAACCGCGCCGAAGGGCGTTTGCTCAGCGGTAACCATCAAGACGTTTATCCCGCCCGTCTGCCATAGTCCCAAGAATCCCGCTACGAGCATGGCGATGGCGACGTGCACCCCGATGGCAAGCAGTAGCACCATCAGGATCAGTGAAAGGAATCCGACCGTTTCAC
Source organism: Gordonia sp. KTR9 (assembly GCF_000143885.2). NCBI lineage: Bacteria > Bacillati > Actinomycetota > Actinomycetes > Mycobacteriales > Gordoniaceae > Gordonia > Gordonia sp. KTR9. The sequence goes on along the minus strand of NC_018581.1, from coordinate 774,326 downwards.
GGTCGATGTCCGCGCTCACTATGATCACGGCCAACACCAAGGCGGGGATGGCAAGACTAAGGAATAGGGCGTCCCAGAGCTTGTTCTTCTTTGGACGCGGTACCGACTTCTGGCGGGGAGTCCCTTCTGCCACTTCAGGACCTTGCTGAGCATTCTTGATCTTCATCGTTTTGTCACCTGAGACTCTGGCGTACCGGCGGATGCGAACGAGCGAAGAAATTGCAGAAATAGTAGAATGAACCCAAGAAGCATCACGAATTTCATAGGCCACACCGGTAGCGCGACAATACCTGTTGTAGTCTGGTCTATTTCAAATGATCGAACTGCCTCGTTGAAAGACGCGTAAATGAGAACCGCCGTCGCGACCATGGCCACGAGCAGAGAAGATGCGGTAGCAATTCTCAACAACGTCGGACTCAATCGGTCACTAACCAGAGTCACTCGTATATGCTCATTCCGAGCCTGGGCGAATCCTAGGCCGAGAAATACAATTAAGGGCATCCATATCGTGCTTACGAGAGCGTTCGTTCCATCCAGCGGTTGGCCCGTTAACACTCGTAGGACTACATCCGCCGTAATATTCAGCATCAGCAGTAGCACAGCCGCGCCAGCTATCGCTGCCAATCCGTTCGTAACGACTTGAAGTAGTTTCATGAACTAGCCTTCCCGCGAAGTGACGTGCCGAAGATACAATTCTCGGGCGATCAGACGTTTATCGATCCATCACTGCGCCTGATCACTGTCGCATGCAGTCCAGCGCGACGGTAACAACTAGTTCCAACAGTTGGAACTAGTTGGCCATTGCCTGGATAGACGTTACTGACTCAATCTTAGGCCCTTAGGCGGCGGCACCCTAGACCTACCCGGTGGGGCCGAGGACGACGCGCCTGACCGGAAACCACGGCGGCACCGTCAGGGTCCGACTCTCGGACCAGTACGATCGAGCGCTGCGGATGCGCCATGAGCGCTTGGCTCATGAACCGCGGGCGACCTCTGGCCATCGGTCCTCACGAAAGCACCCAAATTGCCGTCTTCAGGCGCGCAGAGATCGTCAGTCGTCGTACGATATTCGAGGATCTTGTCATCGCCGATCTCCTCGCGCACCTCCTGAATAATGCGACGTACGAACAGCGTCCGATCCTGTCTGCATCGATCCGATCTGTCATAAGGTCCTAGGCGTTAGCGCTCGCTGGATCAAGTATCCGTGCGCGCCATGCACTTCGATTCCGCCGAGACCTACGTCCATATAGAAGCAGGCAACGCTACGGTACGCGCGGATCACCTGCTCAACCTCGTCATCGGTGATCCTGTGCCCGCCCTCACCCTCAGCCGTCCAGCAGTCCGAGAGGCCCCACAGTGGCCGACGGTGCGGGTCAGAGAAGGTCTGCCCGAAAATCCCCAAATGTGTCACTTGCGAGATCAAGACTGCACCTGTGAATTTCACTGCCCGTACGAGCTCAGACTATCGCGTGGCGAGCATTCGCGAGGGGTCATTCATCGGGTCGGGAAACAGAGATTGGGTAACGATCATACCGACACCTCCCTCGCCACGTCGGCGTAGGTACTCGATGTACGGTGCGGGGTCACGGTCCAACTGGCGGAACTGCGCACTAGCTGTAAGACCCGGGCAGGTTGTGAACGTGTAGGCGTTCGATCGGGGTGAGTCCGCCGATACCGCTGTGGGCTCGGTGGTGATTGTAGTGGTGCAGCCAGTCGTCGTAGGTGGCTGTGCGGGCGGTCTCTGAGCTGTAGAACTCGGCGTAGGCCCATTCCGAGGCCAGGGTGCGATTGAAGCGCTCGACCTTGCCGTTGGTTTGCGGACGGTAGGGACGGGTCTTCTTGTGCTTGATCTCGACGCCGAGAGATTCCGCGAAAACCTTTGATCGGTAACACGATCCGTTGTCGGTCATCACTCGCCGCACGGTGATGCCGTGCCCTTGGAAGAAGGCCGTGGCCCGGTCCCAGAACTGCGCGGCGGTCTCTTTGCGTTCGTCGGTGAGGATCTCCGAGTACGCCAGCCGGGAATGGTCATCGACGGCGTGGTGCAAGTACGCGTACCCCGGGCGGTGTTTCTTGTTGTGCCGGTTGCCGATCGTACGCCCGAGTTTGCGGTGCCCACCGCCTTCAGGGATGCGGCCGAGCTTCTTGATGTCGACGTGGATCAGGTCGCCGGGAGCGTCGTGTTCGTAGCGGCGTGGCGGGGTCCGGCGTACCGGAAGACCGGTGGCCTGATCCAAGTGACGCAACAGCGGCATCCGATACCGGCGCAACACCGCCTCAACGGTCGATCTCGCCAGCCGCAGGTGCGCGGCGATACGTGCAGCGCCCCAGCGACGGACAAACCGCAGCTTGATGATTCGACGTTCACGGCGCACCGCAAGTCGGGTGGGTGAGCGGCGGGGGCGGCTGGAGTGATCTGCCATGCCGGCCTCACCGGTCTGCCGGTAGCGGTCAGCCCACTTCTTGGCGGTCGCGGTGGAGCAGTTGAATCGTTCCGCGGCTCGTCGCAGAGGCCAACCCTGGTCGACGACGCACTGAGCCAGGGCCAGACGGCCACGTTCGGTGAGAAAAGCATTACGGTGGGTCAGGAGGGCCTCTTGGTGATCGGCGTGTGTGTGGTAACCACATCGATACCGGAGGCCCTCACCTGTTGACCGGAACCACGCCGTTCACAACCTCCCCAAGAGTTACAACTAGCGCCGTGGGCTGTGATCACGGCTCGACTAGGCAACTTCTTGCCGCGAATCTCCAGAGAGGCGAAAAAGGTGAGGGAAGGGCATACCCAAAGCTCCTTGGTGAAATCACGTCAGCCACTCAGCCGACTTCTGCTTGACGCTCCGAGGTCGCGCTCAACGCCATTCTCGTGCAACGGCATCGAACGCTCACCCGGCTTCTTCACATCGCGAACGTCATCGGAAAGACTTCGAAGCTAGGCGAATAGGCCCGGAGAAATTACTTCGCCACCTGCTCGTACACTTGATTGATCCGTTCACGGAACCCGTCTAGCGGAACATCCGCCGGGTCCAGAGATCCGTCCAGAACCGTGGCCCCGCTCGAATCGATACCTTGTTCATCAGTCAGGTAGGAACGCCAGCTAGACTGCATCGCCCGATAGTCGGACATGAACGCCGCGGGATCAGCAATGCCTTCGGGCGCCTCTTGCTCCATCTGACCAACGTGCGCCTCTTGATGATTACGCAAGGTAGTCACCACATCTTCTCCGGGCGTAAGAATCTGAACTCCAGCCTCAGATAGCGCGGCATGGCTCGCAAGACGCCCCTCGAAGTAACCGACCGCCCACCCGGCCGATGCCTCGTAGAGGATCTTCTGAGCGTCTTTCGGCAGACGATCCCAGGCATTTTTGCTTATCACAAGGTTTTGCATCGAAGTCGTAGAGAAGGGAACGGTGGTGTAGTGCTTGGCGACCTCATCCATGCCGCTGTCCACAATCGACTCGGGAGTCCCTAGAAAACAGTCGAAGATTCCTTGCTGCAGTCCTTGATAAGACTCATTCAACGAAATATTCACTGGAGTCATCCCAAGCGCTTTTATTTCCTCTTCCCACACCCCTCCGGAACTGCGCACCTTCAGACCGTTCAGATCGTCCAGAGTGTCGACTGGCTCACTGCATAGCAGCCCGTATGGATCACTCTGCATCGGGACCAGCAAGTGAACACCGTGAGCCTCATAGTCGGCCTGCACCTCGGGCGAATTCATGATTTCTTCAATATGGGCGCCGCTAGTGGCAAGCGGACCGACAGGGAACTCCGCCTCCTCCCCCGGGTCTCCTCTGAAGAACTCATCTACCCATGCGCCCACTGGGTACTCCTCAGGATAGAAAGGCGGATAAACCAACGCTACGTCAGCCACGCCTCCGGTCAAGCCCCCGGGAACCTCCGCAATGGGGAGCAGACTGCTACTCCAGTAAGGTTCGAATGTGATCTTGCCATCCGTAGCTTCGTCCACTTCAGATGCAAAATCTTTGTAGGGCATTGCTAGAATCGAACCCTCAGGCGATGGATGGGTATAAGTCAAAGTCACCGGATCCATCTCGGCCAACGAGTCGGCAGCTCCGGCACCTCCGGCCGATGAGCACCCCGCGGCTATCAGCATGGCCATCGATACAGACATGCCTACCGCCACCCGGCCAGCTGCCCTCTCGAACCAACGCTTCTCTGTGCTCACCTTGCATACTCCATTCAGCTCTTATGGATGTGATATCGAGCACACTACACACGAGGCTTGGCACAACAAGGTCGAGTTCCGCAGGGTTGAACGCAACCCGTTGCAATGGCAGTCGGACCGCCGGGTCAGTCAGGACACCGAGCCAACATTCTTTACAGATCGTGGTACGCCGGCCTGAATCCCCCTGTCCTACTTCAGAACAACCAGGGTCTCACCTTCGGTCCGAGGCGAGAGAGAATGCCGGTGCACAGCCTTCACCACGGCGCCTGGGCGATCAGATGCATATATCCGGCCAACCGCAGAACAGTGGCCGGAGACGATTGACAACAATGAATCAGAGCCTGCTGGGCGCCAAGAGGTTACCCCCGAAGTCGCAGCGGACAGCGATGTTTCGGCCTACCAGTTTCACGGCCTAGCGCGACATTCTGGCAGCCGCACACGCAGCCGTCGCTCCAGCTATCACCGAACAGCTGACTCTTCGCGTCCACGATGCCTCGGCACAACATCTGTGTATGCTGAATCCTCCGGTCGACCCATCGATTCCGCCGATTGGAACGATCGCTGGTGCCGCGGATTCATTCGTGTATCACACAACACCCGCCCGGGAGTAAGTCTGAGCGTGACTCTTGCTTGGCGGCAGTCGATCACTGACAACCCCGCGTCGACCGCCACTCTCCAACCCTCGAGTTCTGGATTGAGAGGCAGCTTACTAAGATGCTCTTATCAACGCCCTTGCCCTTGCGCGTGACCATGAGTAGCATACCGAGCAAATCCTTGACTATATTTCGTTTTCGGCGCACGGCGTAGCTAGTTATAAAGAGCTTTGTCGACCGATGTGCCGTATTTCAAATTATTCTTGAGTTGCGTACCATCAGAGAAGTCGACCGACGTCGGACCAAGTTCAATTGCTACGAGACTTGGGCCTGCTCGGCCAAAGGGGGACGGAGTGCCTGATTCTGGTAGTCGGACGGTGGGACGGATCGCCAAGCTACTCGAAGCTGTCGTCCTGAGTGACGAGCCACAACGACTTGTGGAGATCGTAAGCGCGCTTGACGCTCCTTCATCGTCCGTTCATCTGCTCCTACAAGAGCTGAGGAAATCTGGTCTGGTCGAAATGTTCAGTGATAAACGCTACGGACCCGGACCCGCGCTGATTTCGCTGGCCTTCCAGGTTGTCTCGAGAGAACACATAGTCGACTTGGCGCAACCATATATGGAACAACTGATGCGGCGGGCCGGAGAGGATGTCTACCTCGCTCGACCGGACAACGGGTCAATGATCTATGTGAATCGGGTCCGGTCTAGCGGTGGCCTTAGTCTGGATATTCCCCTTGGGAGTCCCCGCCCCTTGCATGCAACGTCGGTGGGGCAACTCTATCTGGCTTTTTCTCCGGAAGCCCGCGCAAGAATTTGGGACGCGGTTCCCCTGACGCCAATAACTGATCGGACCTTGACGAGCCGAGAGTCTCTCGAAGTCCGTCTCGCCGAGGTGGCTAACCGTGGCTGGGCCTGGACTGATCGGGAGAACCATCGTGGTGTTGTTGCGATCGCAGCGCCGGTATGGAATCGGGACGGAAAGTTCTTGGCAGCGATTTCAGTATCAATGAGTAACCCTAGTTCGTGGAGTCAGATCGACGAGATGGCGGAATTCTTGACGGCTGCCTGCGATCAATTATCAGCGGAACTACGGGGAGCTTAGTTGACCACCGACCCAAGCTGACACAGCCAAGAAGCAGGACCATCAATTTGTCGTGTCAGCGCCCAAATGGTTTGCGGCCAAGTGGTTTTTCAGCTACCTAAGCGACCCGCTGACCACGAACAATCAGCTATACCAATACAAAGTTCAAAGTGACGTTACGACACCCGACTGAGGTGTGCCGTGTAGGCGCCATTCGAGGTGGACAACAGCTTCTTCTCGATCGCTGCAGCCGTCCCGCGAAGCGCCTGCGTGGCCTGCTGCTGCTGAGCCGCAAGATCGTGGGAGCATACCGACAGTGCGGCAACGACGGCACCGTCTTCACTGGTTATAGGCACACCTAATGCCTGAAGCTTGGAACGGGTCCAGTGACACGCCAATTCATCGGTTGCTATTTTCGACAATTCGCGCTGCACGCGCGCCGAGTTAGCAATAGTTCCCAAAGCTTCTTCGCATTCCCTCTCGGGCGCAAGCGCAAGGAGGACCTTGCCTGCCGCTGTCCCAAGCGCCGGATAGCGTCCACCCGGCGCCATGGAGAGCCCAAGTGTCGCTCGCCCCGAAATCGAGTTGACGATGAATACGTCGGAATTCACCAGAACACTGAGATGGACCGCGAACTTCGTTGAAGCGTGAAGCTCAGCCATGAGGGGAAGGGACAACTCCCGGAGCCGACGGGGCAACGAGGCCTGCGCACCGAGTTCAAACATGCGAAATCCGAGTCGGTATCCGAGGTCTGTCCTCTCGACGGCACCCTGCGATGCCAATTGAGCGCAGAGTCGATGAAGACTGCCCTTCGGAAGACCGGTCCGCTTGGCGAGGCTGGCGAGTGACACGCTAGACCGATTGTCGTCCAGCGCTGCGAGTACCAAAAACGCGCGCGCGATCACGCTCCGGTCTTCGGCCGCACTGTCGACAGGTGCCTCGGACGCCGACTCACTAGCAAGTCGATCTAGAGAACATGACATAACGCCCTCGCAGACTATTCGTAATGATGGAGACGTCCACAGCTTACTGGAAGTGAGACCTTCATCCCAGTCGTCTCACTAGTTTGACAGACCAGTGGATTGCTGAGATGATACCGGACCGTCGAGTCCATCGGCGTGGACAGAGGCGGGCTCGGCGAGCGCGAGACGAGTATCACCATGATCGCCGTCCACGGGACGTGGTTCATCAGGTTTCACGCCGGCTGGGGCGGCCGCTGGTCGTCCAGACCATGCGGATGTATCCACTGAAGTGAGGGGTCGGGGCCGGTGCCAAGCCGGTTTTGATCGAGCAACCTCCGCGTCCGATGTGATCGCTCAGCGGAAGCGTCTCGCGGACTCGATGGGCGGACAGTCAGATCGCCGAGTTCGGCTGCTCGGTGTTTGCCAGTGCAACCAGGCGGATGTCTCCAGTTCCACGAAGATTATCCCGTCCGCGATCTTCGACGCTCGATCGGTCAGCTCGCGTGCAGCCCGATCGCACACCCGGTTGACGCTCCGTTGAGCGTGTGACTCGAATCCTCGCAGGTCGATACTCGCTCGCGGAGTGCGATCAACTCGGCGTGCGGCACGCCTACCGGCGCCGTTCTCCGACGGCCGCATGATCAGCGTGTTCTCTCGACCCAATCGCGCAACGTTGCCTGACGAGGATCCGCACGGATTTGGTTGCGACCTGTCACTTTCGTCGACATCGAGCAGCTCGTTGAGCATCGCCATCGGTGAGCAAGATGGCGAAGATCGCCGCTCAGCGGCCGTCTCAGAATTGAGCCCCCTGACGGGTTCGAACCGTCGACCGCTCGCTTACAAGGCGAGTGCTCTACCACTGAGCTAAGGAGGCGCGCCAGGGAAGCATGCGCCAGGAGAGTATATCGGCTCACGCGGCCCCTTGTTTCACAGGCACCAGTCGGCCCACCAGTCCCGGTTACGCCCTGATCGCGGCCACCGCCTCGATCTCCACCAGCTGTTCGTCGTAGGCGAGAACCGAGACGCCCAGCAGGCTGCCTGCCGGCTTGTGGTCGCCGAAGGCCTCGGTCACCGCGTCCCACGCGACCACCAGATCGGCCTGCAGGTGCTCGGCGACGAAGACGGTGATCTTGGCGACGTCGCGCAGTGTGGCGCCGGACTCGACCAGTGCGGCCTCGAGATTCTTCATGCACTGCACGGCCTGTTCGCGAACGTTCCCGGGAGCGACGGTCGCGCCGTCGGCGTCGATGGGCGCCGCGCCGGCGGTGAAGACGAGACTTCCGGGACTCACCGTGGCGCTGCGGGTGTGACCGTCTCGGGGACCGTTGATCTGCACGGAGGACATGCCGCGATCGTAGACGAGCGGCCCCGGCCACCACCGCTGCCGACTCCTGCACCGACCCTGCCCGTGCCGCCCGGACGGTGGAGGTGTATCCAGTCTCCTGTCAGGGTTGAACCGGCCGGGTGTCGGTTACCCCGCGAGCACTCCACCATCGACCCGAGGAGGCCTTGCGTGCGCGAACAGATCGGCCGTGTCCTGCGTCGGCTCAGCGGCAGCCGGCAGGCGACGATCGACACCATCGAACCCGGCAGCATCATGGTGTCGCCGCGCAAGCCGATCGAACCGTTCGACGTCGCGGCCATCACCGAGGTCCTCGACCTCGCCACGAAGATCGGTGCCGTGCTACTCGACTCGGGCACCGGGGCCATCGACACCCAGACACAGATCAAGTTCGTCGCCGGGGTGTACGGCCTCGAAGACGTCGATGTCGACGTCACCTACAACACGATCGTGGTCAGTGCCCGGCGCGGTGCGACGCTCCCGCCCATCACGACGATGGAGCAGGTCTACTACCGCTCGATGGACTTCACGCGGCTCGCACAGGTCGACCGGCTGGTCCGTCGCATCCGCGATTCGTTCATCAGCCCGTCCACCGCGCATCAGATGGTCGACGAGATCATCACGGCACCCCACCCCTATCCGCACTGGCTGGCCACGACCGCCTGGGGAATCATGGCGTCGGGCATCGCGGTGCTGCTCGGTGGCCAGTATCTCGTCGCCGCGCTGGCCTTCGCGACCACCGTGGTGACGGTCAGCATCAACCGCCGCCTCAACCGCATCGGGACCCCCGTGTTCTTCCAGCAGGTCCTCGGCGGGTTCGTGGCCGTCGTCCCCGCCGCCCTCGTCTTCGCCGCGGCCGAACGGCTCGGGGTCCAGATCGCGCCCTCGCAGGTCATCGCGGCCGGCATCGTCGTCCTGCTGTCCGGGCTGTCGCTGGTCGGCTCGGTACAGGACGCGATCACCGGCGCGCCCATCACGGGGGTGGCCCGCTTCTTCGAGTTGCTGCTGATGACCGGCGGCATCATCGCCGGCGTCGGCGTCGCGATCCGAATCCTGGAGGCGGGGGGCATCTACCTCCCGACCATCACCACGACGACCAGCTTCGAGGTCGTCGAACTCCCCATCCGGGTGGTCGCCGGCGCGGTGGCCGCCTGTGCCTATGCGCTGGCCAGCTACGCCGAGACGCGCGCGCTCGGGGTGGCGTTCCTCGGCGGCTTCATCGGCACCGCCGTGGCGGCCGCGTCGACCTTCACCGACATCGGCGACGTCATCGCCAACGGTCTCGCGGCGGCGTTCGTCGGCCTGATCGGCGGCCTGCTGGCACGCCGTGCGCTGACGCCACCGCTCGTCGTGGCGGTGGCCGGCATCACCCCGCTGCTACCGGGTCTCGCGGTGTATCGCGGTCTCTACGGCATTCTCGGCGATCAGACGCTCGACGGCTTCACCTGGATCGCGAACGCGCTGGCCATCGGCTGCGCTCTCGCCGCGGGCGTCACCCTGGGCGAGTTCGTCGCCCGGTCGCTGCGACGTCCCCAGCTGCCTCCCCGACCGGACTGGCGACTCCGCCGCCGGATCGCGCTGCGCGAGGATCGCGAGGCCCGTCAGGCGCACGCCAACGCCCGCCGGGGCCGACCGAACCGCCGGCGACCACCGACGCCGCGACTCTGACGCGAGGCGGGTGACCGTGAACCCCCGCGATGCCCGGGTAGAATACGGAGTCGGGCGTGTCCTCGGACGGCAGCGTGGCATCACCAGGAGTCCGGGGACGCCGCACCACCGCGCCGGCTGACATCGCGCGCCGAACGCACACCATGCCGCACAACGAGGGGACTCACATGCCCGCGAAGACGACCGACATCGCCGACGAAGAACTGGAACCCGTGGCCGACGAGACCGCCAACTCGGCGCGCCGCGTCGTCGCCGCGTACGCGACCGACGCCGACGAATGCCGGATGCTGTTCGCCATGCTGGGGATCGCGCCGGGCGAGAACGCCTGACCAGGTGGCTCCGCGAGCAGGAGAAACCCACCCCGACGCCGACGGCGTGACCGGGACCGACCGGAACACCCACGACGGGGCGGAGTTCGTCGTCGTCGCGAACCGGCTGCCCGTCGACAAAGAGGTCCTTCCCGACGGCACCGTCAACTGGAAGCGGAGTCCGGGGGGACTCGTGACCGCGCTCGAGCCGATCCTGCGCGCCAACACCGGGGCCTGGGTCGGATGGTCGGGGATTCCCGACTCCGACGACAACCCCGACATCGAGGGCATCGACATCCACGCGGTCCCGCTCTCGACGCAGGAGATCGCCGAGTACTACGAGGGCTTCTCCAACGCCACGCTGTGGCCGCTCTACCACGACGTCATCGTCAAACCCGAGTACCACCGCGAATGGTGGAACGCCTACGTCGAGGTCAACCGGCGGTTCGCCGAGGCGGCGTCGAAGGCCGCCGGCGAGGGCGCGGTCGTCTGGGTGCAGGACTACCAGCTCCAGCTGGTGCCCAAGATGCTGCGGATGCTCCGACCCGATGTGAAGATCGGCTTCTTCCTGCACATCCCGTTCCCGCCGGTCGAACTGTTCATGCAGATGCCGTGGCGGACCGAGATCGTCGAGGGCCTCCTCGGCGCCGACCTCATCGGCTTCCATCTGCCGGGCGGGGCGCAGAACTTCCTCTTCCTGGCCCGGCGCCTCGCCGGTCAGGCGACGAGCAAGGGCACGGTCGGCGTGCGCTCGCGTTTCGGCGTGGTGCAGGTCGGGTTCCGGACCGTGCGCGTCGGCGCGTTCCCCATCTCGATCGAGTCCGGCGAGCTCGACGCCCAGTCCAAGACCCGCAAGATCCGGGAACGGGCCGCCGAGATCCGCCGCGAACTGGGCAATCCGAAGACGATCATGCTCGGCGTCGACCGGCTCGACTACACCAAGGGCATCGACGTCCGGCTCAAGGCCATCTCGGAGCTGCTGGCCGAGAAGCGGCTCGAGCCCGCCGACACGGTGATGCTGCAGCTCGCGACGCCGAGCCGGGAACGCGTCGAGAGCTACAAGCAGATGCGCGCCGGCATCGAGCAACTCGTCGGGAACATCAACGGCACGTACGCGAGCGTGGGACAGCCCGTGGTGCAGTACCTGCATCGTCCGGTGCCCCGCGAAGAACTGCTCGCCTTCTTCGTGGCAGCCGACGTCATGCTGGTCACGCCGCTGCGTGACGGCATGAATCTCGTCGCCAAGGAGTACGTGGCCTGCCGGGGCGATCTGGGCGGCGCGCTCGTGCTCAGCGAGTTCACCGGCGCGGCAGCGGAACTGCGTTCGGCCTACCAGGCCAATCCGTACGACCTCGACGGCGTGAAGGACGCGATCGAGGCCGCCGTCGAACAGAGCGAACACGAGGGCAGGCGACGCATGCGCGCGCTGCGGAGGCAGGTTCTCGCCCACGACGTCACGAAGTGGGCCGAGAGCTTCCTCGGCACACTCGGCGCCGACTCCGACACCGAGCTGTCGGCCAATCGGGGCGTCCACCTGGTGGACGAACCGGAGTGAGCGACAACGGGATTCCCGCCGAGCTCACCGAGGCGCTGACGCGGGCCGCCGGCGTCGGGGTGCTGCTCGTGGCGAGCGACTACGACGGATGTGTCTCGCCGATCGTGTCGCGGCCCGAGGACGCCGTTCCCCTCCCCGCGTCGATCGACGCGCTCACCGCCGCCGCCGCGCTGCCGGACACCGTCGTCGCAGTCGTGTCCGGCCGCGAGCGCGCCGTGCTCGCGGCACTGTCCGGCCTCACCGCCCCGGTGGTGCTGGTCGGCAGTCACGGCAGCGAGTTCGAATCCGGGTTCGCGGTCGAGGTCACCGACGAGGCCCGCGCGTTGCTCAACCGGCTGATCGACGAGTTGTCCTCCATCGCAGCCGAATTCCCGGACAGCACAGTCGAGGTCAAACCGGCCAGCACCGTGCTGCACGTGCGCAACGCGTCCGAGACGGACGCCGTCTCCGCGCTCGACCGTGCGCGCACCGGCCCGGCCGCCTGGCCGGGCGTGCACGTGACCGAAGGCAAGGCCGTTCTCGAACTCGCGGTGATCGAGACCAGCAAGGGTCACGCGCTCGACACCCTGCGCGGGGCCATCGGCGCCGACGCGGTCATCTACCTCGGCGACGACGTCACCGACGAGAAGGCCTTCGCCCACCTCCGCCCGGGGTCCGGCGACGTCGGCATCAAGGTCGGCGAGGGCGACACCGCCGCCGAATACCGCATCGCCGACACCGACGACGTGGCAACGGTTCTCGCGTTCGTCGCCGAACAGCGGGCACGCGCGGCCGACTAGGCCGGCATCGCGACGAGCGGGTCCGTGGCCACCGCCCGGCGGGCACTCTCGCGGATCACCTCGTGCACGAAACCGAGTTTGCGTACGACCGGTTCGGGGATCGTGAACGGGTACAGCGGCCGGCGCCCCATCGCCACGTTCACCCTGTTCAGCATGAGCGACAACCACTTCCAGTCGTAGAGCAGACGCTCGATCGGCTCGTCGGCGTACGACCGGAGCGGCACGATGTCGCGCTCCATGGTGAACCGGACCTGCTGGGCATCGAGATTGAGCCCGGATTCCCGGGCGGTGTCGATGGTTCCGGTGATGTGCAGGTAGTGCGCGAAGCACTCGGCGAAGTCCTCCCACGGGTGCATCGTGGCGTACTCGGAGATGTACGAATCGTGCCAGTTCTCTGGTGCCCCGAACCGGTAGTGCCGCGTGATCGCGTCGGCGTAGCTCGCGCGTTCGTCCCCGAACAGGTCCCGGCAGCGCTCGAGGTACCGGTCGGCGCCCGGGCCGGTTTCGACGAGGACGTGTTCGAAGTAGTGACCCGTCTCGTGCCGGAAGTGACCGAGCATCGTGCGGTACTGCTCGCCGAGGTCGACCCGTAGCCGCTCACGATACGCATCCTGGGTCTCGGCGAGGTCGATGGTCACCACACCACCCGCGTGACCGATCATCACCGGCCTGCCGAGGGTCTGACTCGACAGCAGATCGAACGCCAGGCCGCCGTCGGTGCGCCAGAACGGCTCCACCGGCAAGCCGAGATCGACGAGTTGATAGATCAGCAGCCGCAGGTCGAAGGACGCCGGGGCGAGCTTCTCGAGCGCGATGGTGTCCTCGGCGTCGGGCTGACGCCGGATCAGCGACTCCGGGAAGCAGCGTCCGCGCAGTCCGATGCTGTCGTCGGCGACCTCGGCCGGGGTCAGCCAGTTGCAATGGGTCCGGTCCCACAACGAGCATCGGACCCACCGGATGCCATCGATCTCGACCCCGTCCGCCGAGACCGCGTACAACGACCGTGACGGGAGGTGCACGCCGACGGTCGTCCCGCAGTTCGGGCAGGTCTGACGGTCGAAGCCGGACAACGCATTACAAACCGGACAGGTGAGCGCATGCACGCGGCTCAGCCTATCCGGATGCGCGCATTCCCGTCGTCGATCGGAAGGTCCCCCCGTACCGTCGCCGTCACCTCGTAGGAGTTGAGGTTGATCGAACCGCGATGGTTGTCGAGGAATGCGGTGTCGGCGGCGTCGCGGCCGGTCGAGATCCGCACGAGGCTCTGCCGTGGGGCCAGTCCGGTCGCGTCGACCGACACCCATTCGCCGTCCACGATCGCCTCGGCGACGGCATGGAAATCCATCGGCGAACATCCGGGCGCGTAGACCGCGACGAGCCGCGCCGGGATGTTGAGGGCCCGCAGGAGCGCGACGACGAGATGCGCATAGTCGCGGCACACGCCCGCACCGGCGAGCAGGGTGTCGGCGGCACCGTCGATGGGGTCACTCGCGCCGGGGATGTAGCTGAGCCGGTCCGACACGTAGGCGGCGACCTGCCGCAGGATCTCGCCGTCGGGCAGCGACGAGTCGAACTGACCTGCCGCGAACCCGAAGAACTTGTCGCACTCGGCATATCGGCTCGGACGGAGATAGGTCGAACGGTCGGTGACGTCGACGGGCAGCGGGTCGGCGGGGGTGAGCACCGACGCCCAGTAGTCGATGGTCAGGACGCCCCGCTCGAGCTGCAACCGGTGGATGCGGGAGCCGTGCTGCCCGATCATCTCCTCCGGGGTGACCGACCGGCCGTCGAATTCGACCTTGAGTTCCTCCTCCAGTTGGAGTCCGGGCAGTCGGGCGACGGTGATCTGCATCTCCAGTTCGGTGGGGTCGTCGACCCGCACCTCGAGCCGTGCGGACACATCGCGGGGCAGCGTCATGGACTCACCGTAGGGGATGCGCGCGACAACGGCAGCGGCAGGCGGTCGGGTGACCGGTCACAAGGTCGCCATCGCCGCGACCGGATCCGCGTAGATGACACTGAGCGCCACCACGATCGCCGCGCTCTCCTGCACCCGCACACCGAACCTCGAGGGCGCGATCTCCAGCGGCCACGTGAGCGTCGTGGCTTCGTCGAAGGCCGCCTGCACCGGCGCGAGCCCGTGCGGGTGCGCGGCGAACGCGTCGCCGGCGACGACGATGGCGTCGGGATTGATCACGTCCCGGATGAGCGCGACCGACTCACCGAGGACGCGGGCGCGTTCGTCGACGATCCGGGGCGACGTGGGACTGATCCCGAGACGACGGGCCGCCGCCTCCGCGGCGTCGTCGCCGATGACGTTCTGCAATCGGACCCGGGTGAGTCCCGGCGCGAGCACGGGCGCCGTGACCGGCAGGTGGGCGATGGTGCCCGCCCCGCGTTCCGGCACATGCACCCGGCCGTCGAGAGTCATTGCCATCCCTGCTGTTTCACGTGCGTAGAAGAACAACCCGGAGCCCCCGTCGTCACGCGGGTGGGTCAGCAGCAGCTCGGCGGCGGCCATCGCCTCGACGTGCTCGCACACCGACACCGGGGTGTCGAGGTGTTCGGCAAGTGTTGCGCCCACGCTGAGTTGATGCCAGCCCAGGACCCGATGATTCACCACACCGGTCTCGGCGTCGACCGCACCGCCGACGGCGACGCCACCCCACAGCACCCGACGCCCGCTGAAGCGTGCGGCGAGTTCGGCGAGCAGTGCGCAGAGGTGCCGCAGGGCGTCCTCCTGGTCACCGGTCGGCGTGAGCACCGCATGGCTGTGCAACGTTCGTCCGCCGAGGTCGGCGATGGCGAGCACGGTTCGCCGTGCACCGATGTGCATCCCGGCAACACACAGCGAGTCACGGTCGAGGGTCAGCGGATTCTTCGGTCTGCCAATCGATTTCGGCCCCGCCAGGTCGGGTCGTTCGACGATGAGGCCATGAGCGGCGAGTGCGTGCACCTGACGGTTGATGGTGGCCGGCGACAGGCCCGTCGTCGACGCGAGCTGATCCCGGGTCACCGGCCCACCGACCCGGATCGCGTGCAGGACCGCCGCCGCCGGGGTGGAGGTCAGTTGCAGCGCCGCCGGGATGACTCCCCCACGCATGCGATGAATGTAGCAGCGCCGCGGGGTCGCCGAGGCGTGCCGACGGGCTGCGCGGCGGCCTTGCGGGCATCCGTAAGGTTGAGCCCATGAGCACCGACACTGCCCCTCAGTCGACGGACAGCCGACCGATCGCCGTGGTCACCGGCGCGAGTTCGGGTATCGGCGCGGCCACCGCGCGGCAGCTCGCCACGCAGGGTTACCACGTGGTGCTCGGCGCCCGCCGGCTCGATCGGGTGACGGCACTCGCCGACGAGATCGGCGGCACGGGAAGACAACTCGACGTCACCGACGACGAGTCCGTCGCGGCGTTCGTCGCCGGGCTCGACACGGTGAACGTGCTCGTGAACAACGCCGGCGGCGCGAAGGGCCTGGACCCGGTCGCGACCGCCGACCTCGACGACTGGCGCTGGATGTGGGAGACCAACGTCCTGGGCAGTCTGCGGGTCACCAAGGCCCTGCTCCCCTCACTCGTCGCCTCGGGTGACGGTCTGATCGTCTCGGTCACGTCGATCGCGGCGTTCGAGGCCTACGACAACGGCGCCGGGTACACGTCGGCGAAGCACGCCCAGGGCGTCGCCCACCGGACGCTGCGCTATGAACTCCTCGGGAAGCCGGTACGGCTCACCGAGATCGCCCCGGGCATGGTCGAGACCGACTTCTCACTCGTCCGTTTCGAGGGCGATCGGGAACGCGCCGACGCGGTCTACGCGGGGCTCACGCCGCTGGTCGCCGAGGACGTGGCCGAGGTCATCGGGTTCGTCGCGTCCCGCCCGCCCCACGTCAATCTGGATCAGATCATCCTCAAGCCGCGCGACCAGGCCTCGGCCCGGAGGAACATCAAGACGGGGTAGTGCGGTCAGCGCGGCGCCGGCGCATTCGAGGTGGGCGCCCCGCTCGGCGTCGCAGGGACCGAGGTCTCCCGGACCTCACCCTTGACGGCGGACATCCCCTGCCACGTCTCCCAGTCGTAGATCCAGTCGTAGATGTCGCCGTCGGCCTCCGACAACGCGATCCGTGTCCCGGTGACCTCCACCGGGTCGCCGTACACCGCGACCCCGAAGTAGCGTTCGGCGTCGGACTCGGACAGGTTGATGCACCCGTTGGTGACGTTGGCCGAACCCTGGACGTTCACGGTCGCGGGGTTGGCGTGGATGAACTCGCCGTTGTTGGAGATCCGCACGGCCCAGCGTTCCCTGATGTTGAAGTAGCCCGCGGCCGGGTTGCTCATGAAGAACTCTTCGTACTTCTCGGTCACCACGTGGATGCCGGAGCGGGTGACGTTGCGGTCGAGATCGCCGCCGCCGTAACTGCACGGCAGGGCCATCAGCTCGACGCCGTCGCGGAGCACGACGATCCGGTGCGAGGACTCCTCGGCCTTCACCACCTGCGCGCGCCCGATGGAGAAATCGCTGGTCACATCGGCCGCCCCGTAGGCCCCGCCGCCGTGGTCGAGCCCGTAGAGCTTGGCGACCATGCTGACCTTGGTGCCGGGGGCGAAGTACTCGCGCGGCCGCCAGTGCACGCGGGAGCCGTTGTCCTCGCCGAGCCACGCCCACGACCCCTCGGTCGGCGGAGTGGTGGTGACCGTCAGCGCACGTTCGACGGCCTCTTTGTCCTCGACCGTGCCGTCGAACTTCAGGATGATCGGCGCCGCGATGCCGACCTCCTGCCCGTCGCCGATGTTGACGACGACGTTCACCTGACTCGACGGTGTCAGGGTGGTGAACGTCCCGGCGACCGGCACGACCTTGCGATCGAGACCCACCGCCGTTCCGCTCCAGGTGTATTCGGTGCCGTAGCCGAGCGGCTCGCCGATCGTGTAGCTCGTCCGGTCCGCCGACAGCTGCCCCTTCACCACGACTCCGCGCGGGTTGGTCAGTTTCACGTCGGGATTGAGGAACCCGTCGGTGGCCTTCACCGAGAACTCGGTCGTCGGGCCGGCCGGTTCGGCGTCGAGAGCGGGGGTGAAGGTCAGGCGGACCGGGGGATCGGCCGGCGTGTCCTCACCGGGGCCGAGGCCGGAGCCCGAGCAGGCCGCCACCGCGACCCCGAGCGCCCCGACCCCGGCCGCGGCGAGCACGGAGCGTCGGTTCACCGAGGTCTGAGGAGTCATCACCGCAACAACAGTACCGATGCGGCGCCTCGCATCGGTGGTGTGCGGGCCGCGGGGTCAGGCGCCCGGGGTGCCCGCGGCGTCGGCGTCGCGCGCCGCGGTGCCGGTCCGCACGGACGGCAGGTGGGCCCGCTCGCCGGCATGGTCCATCATCGACAGCACCTCCGCCGGACCCTCGTACGAGCAGATCGCGTGCGGGATCATCGTCGAGAACTCCGCGGCGTCGCCCTCGGGTACGAGGACGGTGCGGTCGCCCAGCCACAGCTTCACCGTTCCCGACAACACCGTGAACCACTCGTAGCCGGGGTGAACACGCAGCTCACCGACGGGTTGCTCACGGTCGAAGCGCATCTTGGCGACGGTCACGCCCTGCGGCGCGTTCTCGCGCGAGAGCAGCCACATCGTCATCCCCTCCACCGTGTGCGGCTGGGGCCGGATCACGACATCGGTGTCATCGGCGGGTTCGACCAGCTGGTCAAGGGTCGTGCCCAGCGCGCGGGCGATCGGCACGAGCTGGTCGAGCGCCACCCGCCGGTGCCCGGTCTCGATCCGGCTGAGGGTGGACGGCGACAGGTAGCACCGGGCGGCGAGGGCATCGAGTGTCCAGCCCCTCGCGATCCGGAGTCCGCGAATGCGCTGGCGGACGACAGCATCGAGTTCTTGCGTCATTGGCAAGATAGTATGCCATCGGGGCATGACGCCGCTACCGTGAAGACATGACCAGCACCCACCATCACCACCCGGTCGGCGACCGTCACGCGCACGCGGGCCACGCCGGCGATCACATCCACGACCACGCCGACCACGCCCGGCTCGCCGCAGTCCTCGACCTCGACGCCGAACTCATGGCCGATTACCTGGACGACGCAGCGCGCCTGATCGAGGAGTCGTCGACACACGCGCCCGCGCGCATCGCCGATCTGGGCGCCGGCACCGGGACCGGCACCGAGGCGCTCGCGCGCCACTTCCCGCAGGCGCAGATCATCGCCGTCGACGGTTCGCCCGACATGGTCGCGCTCGTCGAACGTCGTGCGCGAGCGGGCGGTTTCGCCGATCGGGTGACCGCCGTCGTCGCCGATCTCGACGACGGGCTACCGCCCCTCGGGTCACCGGACGTCGTCTGGGCGGCCATGTCGCTGCACCACGTCGCCGAACCGCAACGCCTGTTACGGGAGGCCGCGACCACGCTCGCCCCGGACGGGATCGTCGTGATCACCGAGATGGCGGGCGTCCCGCGCTTCCTTCCCGCCCACGAGGACGCCGAGCTGCGGGCCCTGCAGGAGCGGTGCGAGACCGCGGCGACCGAAGCCGGGTGGGAGGCGCTCGTGGACTGGACCGACGCGTTCGACGCCGCCGGGTACGACGTGCTCCGTGTCGAGACCCTCCGGGTCGAGCGCAACGATCCCGGTCAGTCGGTGGCGCGGTACGCACGGCACTGGTTCACCCAGTTCCGGCTGCGCTTGGCCGAGACCCTCGACCCCGCCGACCTGACCCGCCTCGATGACCTGACCGCCGATTCCGACTCCGACGCACAGCGTCGCCTCGACGACCTGACCCTGTCCGCCGGGCGGCTCCTCTGGATCGCCCGCCCGCGCACCACCGCAATCCCCACTCCCGAGAGCGAGCAACGATGACCACCCCCGTCACAACCGGAAAGAATTCCACCACAAGCGGATACGACGTCGCCATCGTGGGCGGCGGAGCTGCCGGCCTCAGTGCCGCGACGATCCTGGCGCGGTCCTTGCGCAAGGTCGTGGTCATCGACGCGGGGCAACCGCGCAATGCACCCGCCGCCGGAGCGCACAACGTGCTGGGGCAAGACGGGACCTCGCCCCTCGACCTGCTCGCCCGCGGGCGCGCGGAGGCGACCGGGTACGGGGCCGAGATCCGGTCGGACACCGTCGTCGACGCCGCCGGCGCCATCGACGACTTCACGCTGCGTCTCTCCTCGGGCGAGGTCGTCGCGGCGCGCCACCTCATCCTGGCGACCGGGCTGGTCGACGAACTCCCCGACCTCCCCGGGGTCGCCGAACTGTGGGGTCACGACGTGCTGCACTGTCCGTACTGCCACGGCTACGAGGTGCGCGGGACCCGTATCGTCCAGATCGCGACGAGCCCGATGTCGGCGCATCAGGCGCTCATGTTCCGCCAGCTCAGCGAGCATGTCACGGTGATCGCGCATGACCCTGCCGCCTTGTCGGCGGACGATCGTGAGCATCTCGCGGCCACCGGCATCGACGTCGTGGACGCCCGCGTCGAACGCGTCCGGACGCGGGAGCGGGACGGGGCGACCCGCCTCGACGGCGTCCAACTGACCGATGGCACCGTGGTCGAGGCCGACGCGGTGGTCGTCTCACCGAGGTTCATGGTCCGCGGTGAACTGTACGAGCGCCTCGGTGGCAGCCTCGTCGACGGCCCGATGGGCATGGGCGGCGTGGTCGGGACCGGCCCGATGGGTGAGACCGAGCTGCCGGGCGTGTGGGCGGTCGGCAACACCACCACGATGAATGCGATGGTGACCGTGGCCATGGGTGAGGGCGTCTCCGCCGGTGCCGCGGTCAACGCCGGACTGGTGATGGCCGACCTCCACGCCAAGGCCTCCGCCCCGGCGTGACGGACGACCACCGTGCCGGGCGTCGTCGGCCGCCTATTCGGGGAAACCGTCGAGTACGGCGGCCGACGCGGACAGACCGAGCCGGGTCGCACCGGCCGCGATGAGCTCGGCGGCGAATGCGGCGGTCCGGATTCCGCCACTCGCCTTCACCCCCATGCGATCGCTCACCGCGGCCCGCATCAGTTGCACCGCCTCGACGCTCGCACCGCCCGCCGGATGGAACCCGGTCGACGTCTTCACCATCGACGCACCGGCCCGTTCGGCGCGGCGGCACACCTCGGTGACGGTCTCCGGTCCGGCGAGTTCCAACAGCGCAGCCGATTCGATGATCACCTTCAGGAGGGTGTCGTCCCCGACGGCCTCACGGACGGTGAGGACGTCGGCGAACACCTCGTCGAACCGACCGTCGACGGCCGCCCCGACATCGATCACCATGTCGACCTCGTCCGCACCGGAGTCGACGGCCAGACGCGCCTCGGCCGCCTTGACCAGCGAATGGTGCTTTCCCGACGGGAACCCGGCCACGACGCAGGTCCGCAGTTCCCCGGTGTCGATCGGGAGCATCGACGGGGACAGGCAGACGGCGAACACCCCGAGCCGCGCGGCATCGGCGACCGTGGCCTCCGCGTCGGCGCGGGTCGCCTCCGGCTTCAGCAACGTGTGGTCGATGATGGCGGCGACGTCGCCGCGGCGCAGGTCCTTGTTCGTCACACCGACGAGCTTGGCACACTGACTGTCGTGGCCCCCGGACAGACGACCCAGACCCAGGCAGATCAGACCGAGCACCGCTATGTGCTGACGCTCGGCTGCCCCGACCGCACCGGCATCGTGGCCCGGATCTCGACCTTCCTCACCGACGTCGGCGGCTGGATCACCGAGGCTGCCTACCACTCCGACGAGGAGACCGGCTGGTTCTTCACCCGTCAGGCGATTCGCGCGGATTCGGTGTCGTCGACCGCGGAGCAACTGCGCGCGCGCTTCGCCTCGGAGGTCGCCGCCGAACTCGGGCCCGAGACCGACTGGCACCTCACCGATTCGCGGGAGACCAAGTCCGTGGTCCTGCTGGTGAGCAAGGAGAGCCATTGCCTCATCGACCTTCTCGGCCGTGCTCACCGAGGCGAACTCCCGGCAGCGATCCGGGCCGTCGTCGGCAACCATCGCGAATTGGAGGACCTGGCCACCCGTTTCGGCGTCCCGTTCCACCACGTGCCGTTCGGGGGCGAACGCAAGGCCGAGGCCTTTGCCGAAGTGGGCCGGATCGTCGAGGGCTACGAACCCGACGCAGTCGTGCTGGCGCGCTTCATGCAGATCCTGCCGCCGCAGTTGTGTGATGCCTGGGCCGGCCGCGCCCTCAACATCCACCACAGCTTCCTGCCCAGCTTCATCGGCGCCCGGCCCTACCATCAGGCCTTCGCGCGCGGGGTGAAGCTGATCGGTGCCACCTGCCATTACGTCACCGCCGACCTCGACGCCGGCCCCATCATCGAACAAGACGTCATCCGCGTCGACCACAGCGACTCGGTCGCCGACATGGTCCGCCAGGGCCGCGACATCGAGACCCTGGTGCTCAGCCGCGGCCTGCGGTGGCACCTCGAGGATCGTGTTCTGGTCCACGGACGCAAGACCGTCGTCTTCACCTGAGTTCCCCGACACAGCGAACCGCCCCGCGACGCGAGTCGCGGGGCGGTTCCAAGTATGTTCCGGGCACTCAGGTAGTGGGCTCTTCCTCGCCGCCGAGCGAACCGGTGAGCACGTTGCCGAGGATCTCCTCGATAGCGCCGGAGATGCCACCCTCGATTACGTCAGCCATGTCTACTCCCTTCGTCATCGGTGAGATTGTTCGTTGATCACCGTCCGCTCTCACCCGTGCGTCGGCTCGAATCCGACGTTACATATTCATTTCGAGAATGTCTGCCCCTCATCGTGATCTCATCACTCGTAAACGGATGAATCGGGCGGGGAATATCTCGAATTACCAGCTGAGAGGGTACGGCAGCGGATTTGGAATCAGAATAAATCGAAACATCGAATTCAGAGAATGCAGCGATAATGCAACGTCGAACGACGTGTCGTCCGACTTGAATGGACCCAAAAAGAGTTCAGCGGCTGGTGCCGCCGCGCGTCACCAACCGCTGAACCGGAATTCGTCTGCTCAGGTCCCGGAATCGCTTCCGTCGAGCGAACCGCCGCCGATCGAACCCGCGTCGCCGAGCCCGCCGATGATCGCCTCGACCGCACCTCCGATCGCACCCGCGAGACCGCCCTCGACTATGCCTGCCATATCCGCCTCCTCGATGATGGTGAGATGTCCGGTGTCGGTCGCGCGTCTCACCTGGTCACACGACTCGGGTGCGACGTTACAGACCCATCACGGAATCGTCCTGCGATATGAATAATTCTTGGTTTGAATTCTCGAATGAGGATCTAAACAACGCGTGAATCTCGCGCCACCGACCGCAGAGTTCTCCCGACTGGATACATTCGCGGGAATTTCATGGTGGCATGGACCAATGGTCAGCATTCACGCGACCGGGATCAGATCACGGTCATTGACGGCCGCCGACCGCCCGCTCGCACTCAACCTTCTCGCGGCGGGAATGCAGGAGGTCCCGGTCTATCGATGGCTATTGGGCGACGATGCCCCGGCCGAGGCATTCCGGTGGTACGGCGACATTCTCTTCACCGACCATCTGCCGGGCACCCGGGGAATGTTCACGCATGCCGGAGAAATGACCGCTCTCCTCGCGGTCGCCGGCCCCGATCACCGGACGCAACCGGTCGATGACGAACTGGCGGCCCGTTCACGGCATTTCGTCATCGCCCTCGACGGATTCATCACACGATTTCGAGAACTCCAGCAGAAATCCCGCGCCCGCTCTGTCGACGGCGCACACAGCATCGTCTTCGCGCTGGTCCACCCGGACCATCGCAGGCACGGCACACTCGGAGCACTGCTCGACCCGGTTCTGCAGCAGGCTCTCGACGCCGGCTCGCCGGTCACCGCCAGTACGGCCGACGAGCACATGATCGAGGTGTATGCGCGCAGATGGGGTGGGCGGGTCTACGACGAGTTCACCCTCACCGACGGTCCGACGGTCTGGTTCCTGAAGGTCGACCCGCCGGAGACGGTCTAGGTCCGCCGGTCAGACCGAGCAGCCGCCCGACTGTCCCTGCGACGACGTGCCGGTCATCTCACTCGTCAGCTGCACGTCCGAGCCGCTGATCCCGAACTCGAGCCCGGTGTCGGTGACCTTCAGCGAGTCGACCTGCACCTCGTCGAAGAACGGGCCGAGCGACGACGTCGTGATCTGGTCGACGATCTGCTGCGCGAAGTCCGGCGGGATGCCGAAGACCAGGGCGCTGGCCTTCACGACCTCGAAATCGACCCGGCCGTCGTTCAGGACCGGCTTGATAGTCGCCGACACCGGCACCTGGAAGACCATGACCGGGAAGGCGGCCTGCACCTCGAAGGTGCCATCGGCCGCATTGCCGGTGATCTGCTCGACCGCGCCGACACCACCCGTTCCGGTGCCGGTGCTCTGCCCGGCGCCCGCGGCCTGCTCCTTGCTCAGTTCGACGATCCGCTCGTAGGGGATGAAGCCCGTCCCGTTGAGGCTGCGGATGTCGGTGGAGTTCTCGGTGCCGGAGATGCCGTCGGCGCGCATGTGCAGACGGACGCCCCCGGCACTGTCATCGGTGTCGACCTGGACGAACGGGATGTCGCCGCTGCCCTGCAGGATGATCGGCTTGCGGCTCAGCGAGACCTCGGTCGGCACGCCGGTGAGTCCGCTGAAGGACTCTTCGAGACAGTCGGTGACCTTGTTGCGCAGGTACAGCTCGCTTCCGACCGCGCCGATGACGACCAGCAGCAGCACCCCGACGAGGCTGAAGGCCACGATCTTGCCGGTGCTCCGCTTCTTGCGCGGCGAGGTGAGGACCGGGCCGCTGCCGCTGGGGTCGGCAGACCCCGGGGGAATCGGTCCCGACGCGGTGCCGGGGGGCCCGTACGGGTCCTCCCCGGGCGGGAACTGAGACGTCGGCGGCTTGGTGCCGCCGAGGCCCGACGTGTCCCCGTCCGACGGGGGGATGGCGGAGTAGGCCTGCGCACCCGGGACGATCGGTTCGGTCGCGAACTGTTCGGTCGCCGGGGGCTCGCCGTGCCCCGCGCCGGGCACCGGCCGCCATTCGCCGCCCTGTCCGGCCGGGGCCGGCTGACCGCTCGCTGGATCGGGATGGGTGGACTCACCGGCACGCGGATCGGGCGTGCCGGTCTCGTCTGGATCCCCGGGTGAGGAATCGGGGCGGGGCCTGTTGCTGTCGCTCATGGGTTCCGTCCTGGGTCGTCTGACTCGCGGAGCCGCGCGTGGGCCGGCGTCACGTCGTTGTCCGTTCCACCGCCGACCGGCAGGAGCCGCTCGTTGGCGAGGACTGCCAGTTGTGTACGGGCCTTCTCGACCAGTGCTAGGTCGAGGTCGTGCACGTCCACCCGGATGCTATCCGGATACGCGGCGACCAACGTACCGAATGGGTCTGTGATTTGGCTGTGTCCGATTCCGGTGGGCGCACTCGACGACGCGGTGTCCTCATCGATGGGAAACGCCTGGTCGACGGCCACCACGAAGGTCGTCGAATCCAGCGCCCGGGCCGAGGAGAGCACCTCCCACTGGCGCAGCTTGCCCGGACCGGCGCCCCACGACGTGGGCACCACGATCACCTGGGCGCCCAGCCGTGCGAGATGGGTGAACAGCGCCGGGAACCGAATGTCGTAGCAGGTGGCGACGCCGACGGTGACGTCTCCGACCTGGAACGTCAGCGGCTGACAACCCGGCGCGACGTTCTTCGACTCGGTGAAACCGAATGCGTCGTAGAGGTGGATCTTGTGGTACCCGAGACGCGTTCCGTCGGGATGCGCGACGACGACGGTGTTGCGGACGCGGCCGTCACCGGACGGGGTGAACATCCCGGCCACCACCGTGACTCCGGACGCCGCGGCGACCTCGGACACCCCGCGCGCCCACGGACCGTCGAGGTCCTCGGCGACCGGCTTCAGCGGCACCCCGAAGCGGCACATCGTGGCCTCGGGGAACACGACGAGTTCGGCGCCGCGCGACGCCGCGTCCTCGGTGGCCGAACGCACCGTCGCCAGGTTGGCACCCGGGTCGTCGGTCGAACTGATCTGGGCCATCGCCACACGCATAGCGGCCAGACTATCTACCGGGGCGCGACTTCCTCCCACGGAACCGTCAGGACGTTGTCCGACAGGCGGCGCCGCGGCACCTCGCAATCGATCCCGCGCTCGCGCAGCAGACCGAGCGCTCGACGCCACCGCGTGCGCGGACCGTACGGCGCCAGCGGTGCGGCGACGTCCCAGCACTGATCGGCCAGGGTCAGCAGGGAGTTGATCCGCTCACCCGGGACGTTGTGGTGGATCAGCGCCTTGGGCAGCCGCGCGGCCAGATCCGACGGACGGTCCGAATGCTCCGGCGCCCAGCTGAGGGTCAGGCTCACCGGACCATCGGCGTCGAGCAGTACCCAGCTGCACCGTCGGCCGATCTCGTCACACGTGCCCTCGACGATGACACCGCCCGGTGCGAGCGCGGAGCGCATCCGCGCCCACGCGTCGTCGACCTCGTTCTCGTCGTACTGCCGCAAGACGTTGAACGCGCGCACCACGTGCGGGCGCAGGCCCCCCAACTCGAATCCGCCGACCGCGAACCGGACACCCGCGCGTGGCTCGACGACACGTTCGGGGTCGATCTCGAGTCCGACCATCTCCAGCTGCGGAGCCACCCGACGCAGGCGCACGGCCATCTCGACGGTCGTGTCCGGACGCGCACCATAACCGAGATCGACGACCAGGGGACGCGGGGTGTCCAGCGCCGACCGCACCAGCGGCGAGTGGGCCATCCATCGGTCCACGCGACGGAGCCGGTTGATGTTCGTCGTGCCCCGGGTGACGCGTCCCTGTGGTCTGGGAGTTCGGTGTGGTCTGGGTGTTCGGCCGAGACCGGGCCTGCTCACAAGTTCTTGTCGACCCAGTCCTTGGCGTACTCGGCCTCGGCACGGAAAAGGTCGACGAGGTTGATCAGGATCATCTGCTCGAGCTTGCCGTTGACGAACGGGACGAAGACCTTCGCCTCACTGGTCCGGCGGATCGTGCAGCCGCCGTTGTCGGTCGGGAACAGCTCCTGCCAGCCGTTGAGGCTGCCCGGACCGGCCGGGATCGACGCGTTGTACGTGCCCTTGGTGTTGTCCGGGTCGAACGGACCCAGGGTCTCCTCGCGGGTGATGACCATGTCCTTCTTCATCACCGTCTGGGCGAGCGCGGGCAGCTGATCTCGCCCGATGGTCTGCTTGAGGACCACCCGGATACCCGTCTCGTCGGAGACGAAGGAGTCGACCTCGCAGTGTGGGGAGATCATCTGGAAGCCTGCCATCATGTCGTCCCAGTACTGCTTGATGCTCTGGGCCTGGTAGAGCTTCTCCGCGGACTGTGCGTACCGCGCGGAGTAGCTGAGCCGTCGTGCCATGCAGACCAGGCTACGTCAGCGGATTTTCGCTCTCCCACTCGACGGTGTGTCCGCGCTCCGCGTCGAGCAGCGCCGACAGCTCGCTGACCACCGCCTTCTCGATCTTCCCGCCGAACAGCGGGAGGTTCACCGACACCTCGGCCTTGTTGTCGGTGGTCGCCGGATCACCGGTCGTCAGCGTCGTCCCGGTGACGTCGACCGGCACCGGCGCTCCGTCGACCGTCGCATGCGTCTCGCCCTCGATACGGTCGCCGACCAGGCGATAGGTGTTCTTGCGCGGAATCCGCAGGTCGCCCGGCATCACCTTGGTGACCGCGGAGGGCAGCTTGTCCGCGGGGATGCCCTGCTGGATCTCCACCGTCACCGTGTCCCCGGCAATGGTCACCTTCTCGACGTGACCGTGTCCGGAGTTCATGCGCTCGACGAGGTCGTGCCAGTACTTCTCGGTGGTGTAGATCGCCCACAGGCGCGCGGTGGAAAAGGGATAGGACACCGTGTGCTGCAGCTTGCTCGCCATGATGAGAACGCTACCGCTCGCCGGTTAACGTTGAGGACGTGACCGACACGCAGGCGCCGCTGAGCGCGCCCCTCGCCGAGCTGACCACCCTGCGTCTGGGCGGCCCGGCGCGCGAGATCCTCCGGTGCGAGGACACCCGCACCATCGTGGAGACCATCCTCGACCTCGACGAACGCTCCGAGCCGGTCCTCGTGGTCGGTGGCGGCTCGAACCTCGTCATCGGCGACGCCGGGTTCGACGGGACCGCGGTCGTGCTCGCGAGCGGTCGCATCGAGTTCGGCTCCGGCCGCGAATCGGGCCGCGCGCACGTCGTCGCCGACGCCGGGGTGGGCTGGGACGAACTGGTCGCCGCGACGATCGACGCGGGCCACGGCGGACTGGAGTGCCTGTCCGGAATCCCCGGCGCCGCAGGAGCGACCCCGGTACAGAACGTCGGCGCCTACGGCGTCGAGGTGGCCGACATCCTGCGGTCCGTTCAGGTTCTGGACCGACGCTCCGGCAACCTGCGGTGGGTCTCCCCCGCCGAGCTGGGCCTGGGCTATCGAACCAGCAATCTCAAGCACCGCCACGACTTCGTGGTGGTCGCGGTGTCGTTCTGGCTCAACGAGAATCGCGCGAGCCAGCCGATCCGCTACCGCGAACTCGCCACCCGCGTGGGCGTCGAACCGGACGACCGCGTCGATGCGGCCGCGGTCCGCTCGGCCGTCCTCGAACTGCGCGCGGGCAAAGGCATGGTGCTAAACCCGGCCGACTTCGACACCTGGAGTGCCGGTTCGTTTTTCACGAACCCGATCGTGCCCGGCGAGGACACCCCGGCGGTACTCGAACGGATCGCGGCGCGCGTCGGCGACGATGTCGCGATCCCGACCTATCCCGCGGGTTCCGACGACACCGATCCGGCGGTCAAACTGTCGGCGGGGTGGCTGATCGAACGCGCCGGGTTCCACCGCGGATACCCGGGCCCGGACGCCGCGGTCCGATTGTCGACCAAACACACTCTGGCACTGACCAATCGGGGCACGGCGACCACCACGCAGCTCCTCGACCTGGCGCGCGAGGTGCGCGACGGGGTCGCCGAGGCGTTCGGGGTGACGCTGCGCCCGGAGCCGGTCCTGGTCAACTGCAGTCTCTGACCCGGTAATTCGTCAGACCGACTGAACGTCCTTGCGCTCCTCGGTGTCCCGGCTGCTCTCGGCGACGACGTCGTCGAGGAGGTCGTTGAACCGTTCGGCGGCTTCGATGCTCGACATGTGCCCGACGCCCTCGTAGACCACGAGCTCGCGCAGAGATCCGTTGCGCCGCAGCACGTCTGCCATCTGCTCGGCATGCAGTCGTGGGGTGAGGCGATCCTCCGTGCCGACGACGACGGTGGTGGGCACCGACAGTGCTGCCAGTCCGGCGGTGACGTCGAGTTTTCCCATCGCCGATCCCCAGCCGGCGCGGGCGCGCGGTGGGCACGCCCCGATCATCTCGTCCACGAACTCGACGTGCGCACGGCGGGCGTTCGGCCCCAGCGCGATGTAATGCGAGAAGCGCACGCCGTATGACGTCTTCGGAATGGGCACCGGGACCGAGGTGATCATCTTCGCGGCCGCCGGCGCGAACGGCTTGGCGTAGACCGGCAGGTCGACCGGGATGAGCAGGTGGTTGTCCATGACCGCCTTTGCCGCGGTCGACACCAGCACCACCGACGACACCCGTGATCCGACCTTCTCGGGATTCTGGGCGGCCCACGACATGATGGTCATCCCGCCCATGCTGTGGCCCACCAGAATCGCGCGACGGTCGTCGGGCACCGCGGCCTCGAGCACCGCGTCGAGATCCTCGCCGAGCATCGCGATGGTCGGTCGGCGACGACCACGCTCGCTGCGGCCGTGACCGCGCTGGTCGTAGGTGACGACCCGCCGGGAGCCGCCTTCCGACGCGGCGAGGTGATTGATCTGCGGGTACCAGTAGGCGGTGTTGCAGGTCCAGCCGTGGACCATCACGATGACGTCACCGGTGTCGTTCGAGGCCGGGTCGTCCGAGTCCCCGTAGACCTCGACATTGAGCCGCGTCCCGTCGGCGGGCCGGACCTCGAGGCGCTTCGGCGGGTTGTCGGGCCGGGTCAGGAGGTCATCCGGGCCGTCGTCGACGGCGACGTCGGCGTGTAGGGCTTCTCGCGCGAGCCGCGTGAAGATGGTCCCGATCCCAACCGCGACCGCGCCCGCTCCGATCGCGGTGGCGACACCGCCGGCACTGGCCAATGACTTCGTGTTCACGCGGCACTCCTCACCTGGGAAGGACCTCATCGGTCCTCTGCGAGGCACCGAATTCGGTCAGCGCCCCGTCTCGGGATTCAATGTACCAATGTCCGTTGTCTCATAGTCCGGCTGTGCCGGCTCCGGGTGCTCGTCGTCGGACCCACCCGTATCGAACTCATCCGCGTCGGACTCACTCGTGTCGGACACGATCGGGGCGGGCACCTCGGCGTCGAAGTAGGTCGCCGCCTCCCCGATGGCCTTGGAGATCTGCTCGTCGAGCGCCTTGCGGAAGGTGGTCTCGACGATCTCGTGGGCGATGGGCCGGACGGTCTGGATCAGGTCGGCCATCTCGCTGACCCCGGCCTCCCCCAGGTCGGGGAGGTTCTCGTCGAAGTACTTGTCGGTGATGATCGAGACGAAGCTGGTGGCGACGTCCTCCAGATCTTCCTGGACGCGTACCCACCGGTCGAGCAGGACGTCGATGTCGACTCCGCTCTTGACCAGGATCTCGGCACCCTCGAGCAGCTCCGGGTTGCGGATGGCGTAGTGCGCACCGTCCTTCGCCAGCAGCCCGAGCTTCTGACTGAGGGCGATCGACCGGTCGCTGGCGTTCAGCGTCTTGCGCAGCTCGGTGATGGTGATCGTCGCGGCGCGCTTGAAGTTGCGGAACCGCCCGCCCTTCGGCGTGCCGCGGAGGATCTGCTCGACCCGCATGCCGTGATGTGCCGCGTGCAGGAGCTCACTGATGGTGGCGAAGGTGTAGCCGCGCTCGAGCATGCGCGAGATGAGGTTCAGCCGGACGAGGTGCTGGTCGGAGTACCAACCGGCGCGACCGCGGATGGTGGGAGGCGGAAGCAGTCCGCGGTCCTGATAGACCCGGATGTTGCGAACGCTGACCCCGGACGCCTCCGCCAGGTCGTTGATCCGATATTCCGCCACGTGAGTCAGGCCCTTTTGCTGAACCAGGACTTGCCCTGGACGTCGTCGACTCGTTTGCGCACGTCGACGAGGTAGACGAGCATCGCGACCACGCCGATGATGCCCAGGAAGTTCACCGCCCCGAAGAACCAGATGAACAGGGTCGCGGCGGCGAGGATCGACACCCAGATGACCTTGGTCTGCCGGTCCACCGCCGGGAAGGCGTCGGGCCGTTGGATGGCCGCATGGATCAGCGCGACGGTCGAGGCGATTCCCGCGACCAGCGTCAGGGTCAACATGATCAGACTCTGGCCGTATGCCAATACGCTGAAGAAGTCCACGTCGAACACTGTAGTCGCGCGAGTCCGGTTTGCTGCGACACCCTACGACGCGGAGCGGTCAGCCCGCCCGTCGACCGTCACCCGGAGCGGGTCAGTCGGCGCCGGGCGAAGCCTTCTTCGCGGGGGCCTTCTTGGCCGGGGTCTTCTTCGCCGCGGTCTTCGTCGCAGTCTTCTTTGCCGCAGTCGTCGTTGCCGGGGTCTTCTTCGCCGGGGCCTTCTTGGCCGCGGCCTTCTCGGCCGGGGCTTTCTCGGCCGCCGTTGCCTTCTTTGCCGGGGCCTTGGTGGCTCCCGCGGCCTTCTTGGCTCCCGCCGTCTTCTTGGTGGCGGCCCGTTCGGCCGCACCTCGGACGGCAGCGGCCTTCTTGGTGGCGGCCTTGGCAGGCGCCTTCTTCGCGGGTGCCTTCTTCGCAGCAGCCTTCTTCGCGGGTGCCTTCTTCGCGGCCTTCTCGGGTGCGGCCTTCTCGGGTGCCGCCTTCTGGGGTGCCGTCTTCCGGGGCGCCGACTTCGATGCAGGCTGGGTCGTGGCCGGCGGCTCGGGAGCCGAGTCCACCGCCGCCGTGTCGACGGCCGCCTTGTTCTGCTCGACCTTCGCCGCGGCCTCCGGCGAGAGGACGTCGGGTACACCCGGCCCCGACTTGCCGGACCGCGCGATGCTCGTTGCGGACTCGGCGTCGCCGCCATCGGTGCGGTTGGCGAGCTTCAGAGCGCGTTCGCCGACCGCCCGTGTCTGCCCGGAGATGGTCCCCAGCGCGTCTTCGGTGAGACCGACGGCGTCGTTGTACACCTTCTCGAGCTTCGGGAGATTCTCACCGACGAGGGGTTGCGCCTTGAGCTTCTCCACGGCCTCGTCGCGTCGTTCCGACAGGGCGGTCAACAGTCCCGCGGCCACCGCCAGGTACGCCTCGGCAACCTTGCGCAGTTCCTCCGGCGAGAAACGCGCCCGCAAGTCCTCGATCTCCGCCGGCAACTCGACCGGTAACGCCGACAGCTTGGTCCGCGCCTCCTCGAACAGGGCCAGCGCCGTCGCGAGCGCCTCGTCGATCCGTGCCTGCGCGTCGTCCTTCGACCCGGTCAGCCGCGCCTCGAGCTTCGACTGTGTGGAGCCCACGGTCTCGACGAGCTTCGACTGTGTCGAACCGACGGTCTCGGCAAGCCTCGACTGGGCGTCGGCGACCTTCGCCTGAGTGGAACCGACCGTCTCGACGAGCTTCGATTGCGCCTGCTCGCTCGCGGCCTCGCCGCGCTCGCGCACGTCTGCGAGCAGAGCAGCCACCTGCCCCACGGCTGTGGTCAACGGGTTCTCGCTCATCAACTACTCCTTGCCGGTCGACTCGATCGTGTTCTCTTTACGGAATGACTCATAGATCTCCAGCAACATCTGCTTCTGGCGTTCGTTGATGGAGTCATCTGCGATCAGAGCATCGCGGACCGGGCTCGCGGGGCGTTCTTCGAGAATCCCCGCCCGGACATACAGGACCTCCGCGGAGACCCGCAGACCCTTGGCGATCTGAGCGAGCACATCCGCCGACGGTTTCCGCAATCCGCGCTCGATCTGACTGAGGTACGGATTGCTCACTCCCGCCCGCTCGGCGAGCTGGCGTAGCGAGACCTTGCCGGCGACCCGCTGGGACCGGATGAAGGCACCGATGTCCTGGGCCGCGTTGGCCACGGCCTCCACCGCCTCGACCGCGATCGGGGTCGTCCCGTCGGTGTCGTCCTCCTCGGCTCCCGAGCCGGGACCGTCTGCGGTGGTGGGTGATTCGACCGCGCCGCCGGAGCTCGTGCCCGCGTCTGCGACCGAGGCGTCGTCCGCGTCGAGAGACGCTTCGTCCTTCTCGGGCTGCATCAACGCTCCGTTCTCCTGGACCTGCTCCGGTGTCGTCGGTCGGGGCGTTCGGCGATGTGTCCGACTTTCGGCCCGTTCCCCAGTATCAACACGACTGCTAACCCGTGCAAGCACACAGCAAACTGTCCGGCACCGCCACCGGGGGCGGTTCCGCCGAGCCCGACGTCACGAGAAGATCAGCACCGATGTGGAGTAGATGACGAGCCCGGCCAGTGCACCGACGACGGTGCCGTTGATGCGGATGAACTGCAGGTCCCGGCCGACCTGGAGCTCGATCTTGCGGCTGGTGTCGTCGGCATCCCAGCCACGCACGGTCTCGGTGATGACCGAGATGATCTCCTGCGAGTAGTTCGCGGCGACGTGATGTGCGACCCTCGCGACCCAGCCGTTCATCTTCTCCTGCAGCGGACGGTCGTCGCGGATTCGCTCCGCGAGTTGGATGATCGAGTCCGACAACGTGTTCCGCAGGGTGCTGTTCGGGTCCGACAGCATCTCCTCGATCACGGCCTTGCCGGTCTGCCACGCCGTCGACGCCGCGCCGGTCACCTCGTCGCGTCCCACCAGTTCGAGCTTGAGAGCCTCGAACTTGGCGATCATGTCGGGATCGTTCTGCAGGTCGTCGGCGAACTTCTCCACGAATTCGTGCATGGCGCGCCGCAATTCGTGATCGGGGTCCACCCGGACCTTGTAGGTGAAATCGACGAGTTCGCGATAGATCCGGTCGCCCACCAGGTTGTTGACGAACTTCGGCGTCCACTGGGGCCCGTCCCGGTCCACCACCCGGTCGACGAGGTCCTGACTGCCGACCGCCCACTCGTGGGCACGGTCACACAGAAGCTGGAACACGGGCTCCAGACGGTCCTCGGCGATGAGCTGTTCGAGGATGCGTCCGGTGGGGGGCGCCCACTGCGGTTCGGCCGCCCACTTCAGCGCGGCCTGGATGAGCTGTTCGACGTCCTCGTCGCGCAGCATCTCGGCGGCGAGCTTGATCGCGCGCGCGGCTTCGCCGCTCACCCGCGGAGCGTTGCGCGGGTCCGCCACCCACGTCGACAGTCGGCGCGGGAGGTCGAGTTGTTCGGCGCGGTAGACCACGACGTCGGGCGTCATGAAGTTCTCTTCGATGAAGCCGCCCAGCTGATCGCCGATGTCGTCCTTCTTCTTGCGGATCAGCGCGGTGTGCGGGATCGGGATGCCCAGCGGGTGGCGGAACAGCGCGGTCACCGCGAACCAGTCGGCCAGCGCACCCACCATCCCGGCTTCCGAGGCCGCGCGAACGTATCCGACCCATGCCGCGACGTCGGCGCCGTCGCGATGCTCGAGGTATCGGGTGAACAGATACACGATCGCCGCGAAGACCAGGAAGCCCGTGGCCACCGCTTTCATCTTGCGTAGGTCCTTGCGCCTGCTCTCGTCCCCGGCGCTGTTCTCGCCGAATCCGGGAGAGGACGCCTTGGCCGGCGGACCCTCGTGCTGACCGGCTACTCCCGGGATGACTGTCGATGCCATGGAACCAGTGTCACCCATCGAGCGACTACGCTGGCTGCGTGATGGCCAACCGCCCGAATCCCGCCGCAGCCGCGCGCGCAGCAGTGGCGGCCGCGGCCAACGTGACGCGCGGGCTGGAACAGGTCCTGACCACGGTCACCGAGTCGGTCGCCGAGACCGGCGCCAAACCGGACGGCCGCAAACAGCGCTGGGAGAAACACAAGCTCGCGCGACGCACCGAACTCACCGACGGCGTCATCGCCGCGGTGCGTGAGCTGGGCGCCGACGTCGGCATGGACGAGATCGCCGCGCACATCGGCGTCTCCAAGACCGTGCTGTACCGCTACTTCGCGGACAAGAGCGACCTCGGCGTCGCGACGACGGTGCGCTTCTTCGAGACGACGATCTACCCGCGGCTGACCGAGGCGATCGCCGACGATCTCGACGAGTACACGCTCACCCACACCATCATCGGGGTGTATGTGCACGCCGTCGACGACGAACCCAACCTGTACCGATTCGCGCTGGCCAGTTCGCCCACGTCGTCGCCCGCGCCCGCCGACTCGGTGCGCCTGGTCACCCAGCTGGTCATGGGCAGCATCCAGATGCGGATGGCCGAACGCGGGGCCGACACCACCGGCGCCGAGCTGTGGTCCCATGCCCTCGTCGGCGGCATCCAGCACGTCGTCGACTGGTGGATGACCAATCGCACCCTCAGTGCCGACGAAGTGGTGGATTATCTGACCATGATGGTCTGGAGCGCAGTCGTTGGTGTGTGGCAGGTCAACGGATCGCGGGAGAAGTTCCTCGCGGCGCCGCCCGCACTGTTCGATCCCCCGCCCATCGATCCCGCCGCCGGCACCCCGACCGTCTGATGACCCGCGTCGCTCTCGTGACCGGCGGCAGTCGCGGCGTCGGCTACGGAATCGCTCGCGCACTCGTCGACGAGGGGTGGACGACGTACGTCACCTCGCGGAAGGGAACCGGGCCCGACGGAGCCCGCGCGCTGCCCTGCGATCACACCGACGACGCCGCGGTCGCCGCGGTGTTCGACGAGATCACCACCGACGCAGGCCGACTCGATCTCCTCGTCAACAACGCGTGGGCGGCACCGAAGGGCTTCGGGGGATTCTCCGAACCGTTCTGGAAGAGACCGGTCGACGACTGGGACACCCTGATCGGCGTCGGACTGCGAGCACACTACGTCGCCTCGGTGCATGCGGGGAGGATCATGACCGAGGCCGGCGGCGGGCTCATCGTGAACATCTCGTCGTTCGGCTCGCGCGGTCATCTGCATTCGGTCCTGTACGGGATGAGCAAGACCGGTCTGGACAAGATGGCCGCCGACATGGCGGTCGAACTACGGGGAACCGGCGTCAGCGCGATCTCGTTGTGGCTCGGCCTGATCCGCACCGACCTACTGCTGTCGCTCGGCCTCGACGAGTTCGCCGGCTTCTCGCTCGCGCGCGCCGAGGATCCCGAGTTCGTCGGCCGGGTCATCGCCCGGCTCGCCGCCGATCCCGGACTCCCCGAGCTCAGCGGACACAGCCTCGTCACCGCCGAACTCGGTGCGGCATACGGGATCGTGAACAACGACGGCACGCCGCCGGATTCCCATCGCGCCGCCTTCGGCGGTGGACCGCTGTTCCCGCCGCCGGCCGAACCCGTGTCCGAGCCCGAATCCGAATCCGAGAGGACGCCGTCATGAGCACCGGTTGGTCCACGCCCGCCGTCGAAGCCCTGCGCGCCAGGACGATCGGCCCGATCGCGTCCTTCGACCCCGAGACGACGCCCGGTTTCGACGACGACAAGGCGGCCGGCACAGAGCTTCTCGCGCAGCGCGGAGAGGTACTCGCCGACCTGCAGGAGTTGCTGTACGCGAACGGACGCGCCGGCGATCATCGCTCGGTGCTGCTCGTGCTGCAGGGGATGGACACGGCCGGCAAGGGCGGCATCGTGCGTCACGTCGGCGGCATGATGGACCCGCAGGGCCTGTCGATCAGGGGATTCGGCAAGCCCACGAAAGAGGAACTCCAGCACGACTTCTTGTGGCGTATCCACCGCGCCCTCCCGCCCGCGGGCCGGATCGGGATCTTCGACCGGTCCCATTACGAGGACGTCCTCCCGGTCCGCGTGCACAACCTGGTTCCGCAGTCGGAGTGGGAGAAGCGCTACGACCTGATCAACCAGTTCGAGTCCGAGCTCGTCGCCGGCGGGACCACCGTTCTCAAGTGCTGTCTCGTGGTGTCCAAGGATGAGCAGAAGCGCCGTCTCGCCCAACGCCTCGACCGACCCGACAAATATTGGAAGTACAACCCCGGCGACGTCGACGAACGCGGTCACTGGGATGCCTACCTCGATGCGTATCAGGCGGTCTTCGACCTCACCGACCGCGACTCCGCACCGTGGTTCGTCATCCCGTCGAACCGCAAATGGTTCGCGCGTCTCTCGGTGTGCGAACTGCTCATCGATGCGCTCACACGTCTCGATCTCGATTGGCCACCGGCCGATTTCGACGTCGAGGCCGAGAAGAAGCGACTCGCTGCCGCCGACTGAATCTCTGCTCCCTGAGGTGCGAGGAGCGATGGCCGCCGGGCCGAGCAAGCGACGGAGGAGCGCGTCGAGGTCGACGAGCCTCGAAGGGTCTCAACACCCTTCAGCGACGGGGCCCAACGCGCCGCCCGAGCACCCCGTGCGCCACCAGCCCGACGACGAGTGCCCAGAAGGCTCCGCCGATCCCGGCGAAAGTGACGCCCGCCGCAGCGGTCACGAAGGTCAGCGCCGCCGGCATGCGAAACTCCGCCTTCTCGAACGCCCCCAGGACCGACGCCACGAACGTGGTCAACAGCGCAAGTCCCGCAACCGCTTCGAGCAGTCCATCCGGCGCGATCGCCGTGATGACCACCAGCGCACCCGACAGCACCGCGAGTACGAGGCTCGTCGAACCCGTGGCCACGCCGGCGATCCACCGCCGCGTCCGGTCGGCGCCCGCCTCGGGTCCGGCAGCCAGCGCCGCGGACAGAGCGGCGAGATTGATCGCGTGCCCACCGAACGGCGCGCCGAGCACGGTTCCCGCCCCGGTCACGAACATCGCCGGGCGCCACGGCGTCTCGTATCCGAAGGACTTGAGGACGGCCACACCCGGAACGTTCTGTGAGGCCATGGTCACGATGTAGAGCGGGACCGCGAGCCCGACGATCGCGGTGGCGTCGAAAGCGGGTGTGGTCCAGGTCAGCTGCGGCCACCACGACTCCCCGGCCCAACCACCGTAGCCGTCGAGGACGAGGTTCACGCCGATCACGATCAGCGCGGTGACCAGTGCCAGCGGCAGTGCCCATCGCGGAAGCCACCGCATCGCCAGCAACCAGACGACGAGGATCGGAATGGTCGACCACGGTTGCGCCGACAGTGAGGTCATCGGCGCGAGGCAGAGGGTGAGCAGCACCCCGGCGAGCATCGCCTGGGCGATCGGCGTGGGGATCCGGCTGATCAGTTCGCCGAGCGCCGGCACCAGGCCGGTCGCCAGGATCAGCAGCCCGACGACCAGGAACGCCCCGACCGCTGCCGGCCACCCGGCGTCGTAGGACGCACCCGCCGACACGAGAAGTGCCGCTCCCGGGGTGGACCACGCCAGCGTCACCGGCCGGCGCGTGCGCAGCGAGAGCAGGATCGACCCGAGGCCGAACAAAACCGTCAGGACGAGCAGACCCGACGCGGCCTGTGCCGGACTGGCACCCACCGATCGCAACCCGGTGACCACCACGACGAAGGAGGAGGTGAACCCCACCAGCGAGGTGACGACTCCGGCGATGATCGGCTCGCTGCGAGTAGACGGCACGGCACTGGTCATGTCGCGAGCATAACGGTATCGTTCCGTAAACAGAACACTCCGACGACCCGAGAGGACAGGGACTGCGACGATGTCGGACGGCGAGGACCGACGACGCTCGGTCGGCACCCGGATCACCACCCTGCGCAACCGCCGCGGCCTGTCCCTGTCCGCCCTGGCCCGCGAAGCCGGCATCGGCAAGGGCTCGCTGTCCGAACTCGAAGCAGGACAGCGAAATCCGACTCTGGACACTCTCTACGCGGTGGCCGGTCCGCTCGGCGTCCCGCTGACCGCCCTGCTCGGCGAGGACACGGGCGTGGAGGGCGCGAGTCCGCACCTCGCGGCGCGGCTGCTCCATGTCGAGCACCATGACGACGGATCGGTCACCGAGGTGTTCTGGCTCCGCGTGACCCCGGGCGGAACCAGGCAGTCGCCCGCACACGGCCCCGGCGTCGTCGAGCACGTGCATGTGGTCAGCGGCCACCTTCGTGCCGGGCGCGCCGGCGAGGAACACACGGCCGGACCGGGCGAATCCCTCCAGTGGCTCTCCGACGCCACCCACACCTACCGCAGCGACGACGGCGCGCTCGCGGTCCTGACCATCCGGTCACCCTGACACCCTGACCCGCGCCGTCGAATCCCGCTCCCGCGGTGCTGCTTCCGTCCCGCTGATGAGATCCGATCAGCGGGACGGAAGCGGGACCGCGGGAAGGTTGGGGAAAACCCGATGGAGCCGAAACCCCCTCCGCTGCGTCGAATAGAGATGACCAGCTACCCACTGGACCGCTACGGTCTGATCCGTCGCGGCGCCGCACTCGATGCGGCTTTCTCCGACAATCTGCTTGCTGCAGCGGTGTCCGCCGGCGACCTGATCCGCCTCATCCCCGGCGTCTTCGTCCCGGCATCCGACGACTTCGCCGGGCACGAAGGCGATCAGGAGTTGCACCGCCTCAAGTCTGTTGCGATCGCCACGTCACATCCCGCGAGCGCACCGCAGCTGCCGCTGAGTCACGTCTCGGCCGCCGCGGTGCTCGGCATTCCACTGCTGAAGCCCTACACCGAACGCGTTCACGTCACCAACGGCAAGAGGGCCGGCGGATTCATCGCGACGCATCGTCACGTTCACGCCGCCGCCCTGACAGAGGACGAGCTCGCCGTCGTCGACGGAATACTAGTCACCAGAATCGAGCGAACCGCCGTAGATGTGGCAGCCGGGGGCGACTTCGCACAAGCGCTAACCGCCTTCGACCAGGCACTTCGTGCAGGCGCCGATCGTGAGCTCATGTGGCGCATCCTCACCTCTCGTCGTAGGCAGGGCGGCAGAGTGGCTCGGCGTGCGCTGGCACTGGCTGATGGGGCGGCCGAGAGCGTCGGCGAATCGTGGAGTCGTGCGCAGATGATCGAGGCCGGCCTGCCTGCTCCGGGGCTGCAACACGAGTTCTGCGGGCGGAGCGGCGTCTACCGTGTCGACTTCGACTGGCAGGCGAAGCTCGTCGGGGAGTTCGACGGCATGGTGAAGCACGGCCGCCTGCGCAAAGTGGGCAAGACCGTGACCGACGTGGTGCTGCAGGAGAAGCTGCGCGAGGACGAGATCCGCGCGCTGGGCCCCGTCGTCGTGCGCTGGACCTGGTCGATGCTCGAGGACGGGTCCTTCATCGGCCTGCTTCGGCCATGGCTGGAGAAGTTCGAATTGACGAGCTGAGTCCCGCGGCCACACTTCCCTCCCGCTGATCAGATCCGATCAGCGCGACGGAAACAGGGCCGCGGGACGGAAAACCGGCTGCGGAAACGGCACTTACCCCACACACGACAACGCCCCCGCCGGAGCGGGGGCGTTGTCGGATGCGATTGTGGGAGAACCTACTTCGCGGTGGTCGGCTTCTTGACCGGGGCCTTCTTGGCCGGCGCCTTCTTGGCGGCGGTCTTCTTCACGGCCGGCACCGGGGTGTCCTTGGCCTCGGCGACCTTGTTGGCCGGCGAGGACTTGGCGGCGCGCCCCTTGGCCTCGACAGTGCCTGCGGCGCCGTCGATTTCCTTGGCCGCGTCGGCTGCCTGGTCCTTGACGTTGCTGCCGGCCTCTTCGATCGCGACGGCGACGTCCTCGACCTCTTCGCTGACGCGTCCGGCGAGCTTCGCCGCGCGGTCACCGACGAGGCGGGTCTGGGTCGAGACGACCCCGAGGGCGTCCTCGGTGAGATCGACGGCGTCGTTGTACACCTTCTCAGCGCGCGAGAGGTTCTCCTGGACGAGCGGCTTGGTGCGCAGGCGCTCCAGGGTGGCCTCGCCACGCTCGGCGAGCGAGGTGTAGAAGCCGTAGGCCTTCTCGACGTACGGGTCGGCGAGACGCTTGAGCTCGTCGGCGGTCAGCTTGCCGCGCAGCTCGTCGAGGTCGCTGGGAACCTCTTCGGACAGCGAGCCGATACGGGTCTTGGCCTCGTCGAAACGCGTCTGGGCGGTCTCCGGCAGATCCGAGATGCGGGTCTTGGCCTCGTCGAAGCGGGACTGGGCGGTCTCGGCGGCGGCCTCGGTGCGCTCCCGCAGTTCGGTCAGCTTCTCGGTGACCTGCGCGAAGGCGTAGTCGCCTGCGCCGACTGCGGCGTAGAGGGGAGCGTAGTTGCGTTCGGTGGTGGTCACAATGGACTCCTTAGGGTCGGGTCACCAATTGCGCTGCAGCACATGCGGTCTCGCTCATCTCGGCATCTTCGCCGGGCGCATGTCGGAGAATTCCGTCGCCTGTCGCCTCGAAACGTACGGTGTCGCAAGCCGATTCGATTCGACTCACACCGCGCGAGAAAAGGGGAACCGCGGCGCCATCGGTATTGGTGTTTCCGCTATCCAGTATCCACGCTGTGCTAGCAAATGCAAGCATCTTGCTAACACACGTGACGGAGGTCACCCGAAGTGCCCGCACACAGCGGTCTGATCACCCGTAACGGTGGAAACCGTGGCCCGATTTCTTGCCCAGTCTCCCGGCCTCGACCATGCGCAACAGCAGTGGAGGCGGCGAATAGAGGGGCTCTTTGAACTCCTCGTACATCCTGTCGGCGATCGCCTTGACCGTGTCGAGCCCGACGAGATCGGCCAGCTTGAGCGGGCCCATCGGATGCGCGCAGCCCAGGACCATGGCCTTGTCGATGTCGTCGACCGTCGCGAAACCGGTCTCCACCATCCGGATGGACGAGAGCAGATACGGCACCAGCAGGGCGTTCACGACGAACCCGGATCGGTCGGCCGAACGCACCACCTGCTTGCCCAGCACGTCGTGAGCGAAGGTCTCGGCGCGTTCGACGATCTCCGGTGCGGTCACCAGGGTGGTCACGACCTCGACCAGCGGGAGAACCGGGACGGGGTTGAAGAAGTGCATGCCGATCACGCGGGCGGCGTTCTGAGTCGCCATGCCCAGCTTCATGATCGGGATGGACGAGGTGTTCGACGCGAGGACGGCCGCCGGGTCGGCGACGACCTTGTCGAGCTGGGTGAAGATCTCGGTCTTGACGGATTCGTCCTCGACGACGGCCTCGCACACGAGTTGCCGGTCGGCGAAGTCGCCCAGATCCGAGGTGAACCGGAGTCGCAGGGACGCCTGTTCGCGCTCCCGCTCGGTCAGTTTGCCGCTGGACACGCCACGATCCAGCGATCGGAGAACCCGATCGCGACCGGCGGCTGCGAGTTCGCGGGTGAATTCGTAGACGAGCACATCGGACTGGGCCCGCGCGCACACCTCGGCGATTCCGGCGCCCATCTGCCCGGCACCCACCACACCGACGCGGGAGATCTTCTGGCCTGTCATGTCGGCTCCTCCGGAGGAAAACGTCTACGCAACAACTGATTTCGCGAGAACACGGGTAGCTCCTCGGGGCACGAACCATCCCCGGGATACACCAACAGGCGGCCCGCAGCGAAAGCCGCGGACCGCCTGACTGGTACGCCAAATGTTCCGCCGGTGGCGGGAGAGTTCCTAGTGGAACTGTCCTTCCTCGGTCGAGCCCTTCAGCGCGGTGGTCGAGCTGTTCGGATCGACGGTGGTGGCGATGTTGTCGAAGTACCCGGCGCCGACCTCACGCTGGTGCTTGACGGCGGTGAAGCCGCGCTCCTCGGCAGCCTTGAACTCGCGGTTCTGCAGGTCGACGAACGCCGACATCTGCTCGCGGGCGTAGCCGTAGGCCAGGTCGAACATGCCGTAGTTCAGCGAGTGGAAGCCGGCCAGGGTGATGAACTGGAAGGTGAAGCCCATGGCGCCCAGCTCGTTCTGGAACTTGGCGATGGTGCTGTCGTCGAGGTGCTTGCTCCAGTTGAACGACGGGCTGCAGTTGTAGGACAGCAGCTGGTCGGGGTACTCGCTCTTGACGGCCTCGGCGAACTTGCGAGCCAGCTCGAGATCGGGGGTACCGGTCTCCATCCAGATCATGTCGGCGTAGGGAGCGTAGGACTTCGCACGCTCGATGCACGGCTCGATGCCGTTCTTCACGTGGTAGTAGCCCTCGGCGGTGCGCTCACCGGTGACGAACTGCTTGTCGCGGTCGTCGACGTCGGAGGTGATCAGCGTGGCGGCCTCGGCGTCGGTGCGGGCGATGACGACGGTGGGAACACCGGCGACGTCGGCGGCGAGACGAGCCGAGTTCAGCGTGCGGATGTGCTGCTGGGTCGGGATGAGCACCTTGCCACCGAGGTGGCCGCACTTCTTCTCCGAGGCGAGCTGATCCTC
The DNA here is from genome assembly GCF_000143885.2 of Gordonia sp. KTR9. Taxonomy (NCBI): domain Bacteria; kingdom Bacillati; phylum Actinomycetota; class Actinomycetes; order Mycobacteriales; family Gordoniaceae; genus Gordonia; species Gordonia sp. KTR9. The sequence goes on along the minus strand of NC_018581.1, from coordinate 731,605 downwards.
CCAGTGGGTGCCGGCGGCACCCGCGGCGATCATGGCCTTCTGCAGCTCGTAGACGTTGAGCGCGCCACCGAAGCCGGCCTCGCCGTCGGCGACGATCGGGACGACCCAGTTGTCGACCGAGTTGTCACCCTCGACGCGGGCGATCTCGTCGGCGCGCAGCAGCGCGTTGTTGATACGACGCACGACGCTCGGCACCGAGTTGGCCGGGTAGAGCGACTGGTCGGGGTAGGTGTGACCGGAGAGGTTGGCGTCGCCTGCGACCTGCCAGCCCGAGAGGTACACGGCCTTCAGGCCGGCGCGGACCTGCTGCACGGCCTGGTTGCCGGTGAGGGCGCCCAGTGCGTTGATGTAGCTGCCGTCACCCTGGGTCACGCCGTCCCACAGGATCTCTGCGCCACGACGGGCGAGGGTGTGCTCCTCGACGACCGAGCCCTGGAGCTCGGCGACCTGCTCGGCGGTGTAGTCACGCTTGATGCCCTTCCAGCGCGGGTTGGTGTCCCAGTCCTGCTGGATCTCCGCGGCGGTACGGGGCTTTCCGACGTTGCTCATTGGCTACTTCGCTTTCGTTGTCCTGCTCGTCCCGACCGGGGGCCGGATCGGGACGACGGCCCGGCGCGCCGCCGGAACCTCTCTGCTGACAGACAGCCGACTTCCTGCCCGAAGGTGTGGACTCGCGGTCGGCGTCAGTCTCGGCCGAAACTTGCGAACCCTCTGACTCGGTGTCGGTGGTGCCTGCAGCAAGGGTGCCACAAGACAAACCCGCAGGTCCAACCCTTGACGAATGCAAATATGGGTTATTTTTCGGCATCGCGGTGCAAAGTTTGCAAATATTGATCTGTGAAACCCGCGCCGCCCCCGCCAAAAAGTACGTCCGTACTGGGATTTTCCTACCCGAGGGTAGGTAAGCGTCTGGCCGACGGATCGCGGTCGACACGCACCCGAGCCGGCACGGTCGTGTACCCGGGAGTGACACCCTTCACACTCTCGGGCGCCGCGTCGGCGACGGCCGGCGTGGCTCAGGGTGTGGTGACTTGCTCGACGGCGGTGTCGAAGAGGGCCGAGAACGCAGCCGGATCGATCGGCTCCACGGGGACGGTCGGCGGGTTCGTCGCGCGGGTGGGCGCGCCCGACACCGTCAGCTGCACCGTCACCGGCCCCGATGCCGGACGGTCGAGTACGGCGTACCCGGCGAACCCGATCTGCCGGCGGACGCCGCCGTCGGTGAGTGTCGTCGTGACGTCGGACCGGGTGAGCAACATCTGCTCACCGGGCAGCAGGCCGCCGTCGACGTCCGGCGGGGGCAGTTCGGTGAACTCGGTGACCACCCGGCTCCCCGCCAGGTGTCCCGTGGTGATGTCCGTCGTGGTGCGGGCGCAACGGCCCGTCGTGGTGAGACGGTCGGCGTCGATGTCGCGAGGTGCGGTGGTGACCAGCTCGACGAGCGCGCCCGTGGCACCGTCACGGGCGGCAAGGACAGCGGAGTTGTCCGAGGTCAGCTGCTTGTTGAGCGCCGCGTCGGACGTGGGGTCGCAGTACTCGGGGGTGACGCGCGCCGATCGGGAGGCGTCGATGGCGGCCTGGTTCCCCGTGACGAGATCCGCGACCGCCAGTGGCGCGGAGGTGTACCCGGGCGGCAACTGCGACGCGGTCAGCACGAGGTCGGCAGGCCCGCGCGGAGCCGGTACTGCCGCCGGGTCGCCCGCACACCCCGCGACGAGGAGCGCCGCTGCCACGACGGACGCGGCCGGCGCTGCCGGCGAGCGGCGTCGGCCGGGGAGGGAGAGCACGCGGTCACCGTACCCTGGGGACGACGCTCGAGGCGGCGGCACCTGTCCTGGAGGTGGACGATGAGCAGGACCTATGTGGGGTCGCGGTTGCGCCAGTTGCGTTCCGAGCGCGGCCTGTCGCAGGTCGCCCTCGCGCAGACGTTGTCGATCTCGGCGTCGTATCTCAATCAGATCGAACACGACGCCCGGCCGCTCACCGCGTCGGTGCTCGCCAAGATCACCGAGGCCTTCGGCGTCGACGCCGGGTTCTTCGACTCGCAGGACGACGTGCGGTTGGTCGCCGAGTTGCGCGAGGCCCTGCTCGACGACGACCTCGAGGCCTCCCCCGGCGCGCTCGACGCCCAGGGGATCAGCGCGATGGTCACGTCGCATCCCGAGATGGCACAGGCGATGGTGAACCTGCACCGCCGCTACCGGATCGCCACCGATCAGCTCGCGGCGGCCACCGACGAGCGCGGCGACCGCAGCATGCGCGGCACCATCAGCGCGCCGCACGAGGAGGTGCGCGACTACTTCTACCAGCGCCGCAACTACATTCACGAACTCGACATCGCCGCCGAGGAGATGACCACGCGGATGCGGATGCACTCCGCCGACATCCGCCGCGAGATCATGAACCGCATCGAGAGCGTCCACGGCATCAGCATCGTGCGCCGGGTGGACCTCGGGGACTACACACTGCACCGGTTCGATCGCGAGGCGCGACGCCTCGAATTCTCCGCGTCGCTCTCGGCCGGGCAGCGGACGTTCAAACTCGCCAGCGAACTCTGCTACCTCGAGTATCAGGACCTCCTCGACAAGCTGGTGGACGAGGCCAACTTCAGCAGCGAGGACGCGCGGGCGCTCGGACTCCTCGGCCTCGCGAACTACTTCGCCGCCGCGGTCGTCCTGCCCTACAGCCAGTTTCACGGTGCGGCGGAGGATTTTCGGTACGACATCGAACGCCTGTCCGCCTTCTACGCCGTGTCCTACGAGACGATCTGTCACCGGCTCTCGACGCTGCAACGACCCAACCTGAGGGGCATCCCCTGGTCGTTCGTCCGCGTCGACCGCGCGGGAAACATGTCGAAGCGTCAGTCTGCCACCGGGTTCCACTTCTCCTCGAGCGGCGGAACCTGTCCGCTGTGGAACGTCTACGAGACGTTCGCCTACCCCGGCAAGATCATCACGCAGATCGCCGAGATGCCCGACGGCCGCAACTACTTCTGGGTCGCGCGGACGGTCGAACGCCGCGCGACTCGATACGGGCAACCCGGGAAGACCTTCGCGATCGGGATGGGATGCGAACTGCGCCATGCCGCGCGGGTCATCTACTCCGACGGTCTGGAGATCGGACCGCAGGCGCACGTCACGCCGATCGGTGCCGGGTGCCGGGTGTGCGAGCGGACCAACTGCGCGCAGCGCGCTTTCCCCGCTCTCGGCGCCTCACTGCGCATCGACGAACACACCAGCAGCGTCTCGCCGTACATGAGTCTCACCGAAACACGCGCCGCTCCCTGATCCGAACGAACCACACAACCACTGCTCCCTGAGGTGCGAGGAGCGACGGCCGCCGGGCCGAGCAAGCGACGAAGGAGCGCGTCGAGGTCGACGAGCCTCGAAGGGCCGCACCACGATCAGCCGCGACACCCGTTCGGCGCGGGTAGGCCGCGTAGCCGGTCGTCGAGCCAGGTCGCGGTGTCCGGGAAGCCGAGAGCAGCCGCCGACACGTGCTCGGCACCGTACTCGCGGTAGACCGCGGTGGCACCGAGAGCGCACTGTTGGGCGAAGAGCGCGCGTGCCTGGCTGGCCGGAACCCACCACTCGTAGCGCCCGTGGTAGATCAGCAACGGCATCGACGCCTCGAGATCCGCCATGGACGTGACCTCGAAGAGCTTCTCGGCGACCGCGGAGTTGAAGGGGTCCGGGTCGGTCGACAGCAGCTGGGTCGGGAGGTGCGAGATCCCGAGGTTGCCCATGTCGTCGGTGCAGATGTTGCGGATCTCCGACGTCGCAAGCCATCTCGCCAGATGGTTCGACATCTGCAGGACCTCGGGCCGTTCCCGCGCGACACCGAGAATCGCCGAATGGAAGACACCCGAGGCCAGGTTCGCGTTCATGGCGCCGGCGAGTGACCGGTAGTCCGCGGGTACCCCGCCGATGGCCGCGCCCACGAATCGTCCGGCGATGTCGGGCGCATACCCGGCGGCGAGCTTGGCCGCCCCGTGGGTGGCGATCGCCCCACCGGAGTAGCCGACCATCGCGATGGGTCCGCGCCCGAAGTTCGCCGGGTCGACGCCGGCCGCCGCGCGCACCGAGTCGAGGATCACGTGTCCCGCGACAAACGGCTCGGCGTAGGCCATCCGGGGTCCCGTGTGGTCGGGCACGAGCACCGCGTAACCCCGGTCCAGTGCGAGCTGGGTGAACGGCGGGATCAGATCGGTCTCGTTCGTGTTGTTGGTGAATCCGTGTGCGTAGGTGAACCCCGTGGTGCATTTCGTGCCCAGCGCGACTATCGGCGAATTGTTGACCAGGACCGGCCGGGCTCCCCGTCCGGTCCACGCCTTGGCCGGCACCAGGAGGGTGGCCGTGCCGAACATCGGGGCGCCGTTCGCGTCGGTGGTCCGGAACTTGACCTGCCGCGCCGACCGCAGCGGGACGAAGACGAGCGACTGCGCCACGCGGGTCACCGACCGCGTCGTCAGGACCTCTCCGGGTGTCCGCGCGGCGAGTCCGGCCGGCCAGTCGTCGAAGAACCGGTCACCGCTCGGCGACGGCATGATCGCCTCGCGCAGCTCTTGCAGCTCGTGCGAGGCGCCCGGAATGCGGGACCGTTCCGGAATGCGCGACAGTCTCTCGACCGGCGGCGCCGGGATCACGGCGTCGATGTCCGCCGGCAGCTGCGACGGGACCGAGGTGAGATTGGGCGGTTCGGCGTCGGCCGTACCGCTCATCCACGTCGGGCCCGCGACGAGTCCCAGTGCGGCCACCGCCACCGTGGTCGCGATCGCTGCCCGTCGAACCGATAGTCGAAGAACTCCCCTGGCCGGCATCGCCAACCTCCCGTCTCACCTCGGTGATCGTCGAATCACCTGCCCCCCGGCAGCACATCTGACGACTCGAACCGCGATCACCTGCGGCCAATGCTAGACGGCGGAGATCAAGCGTGCCGTGCCGACGGCGAGGTGAGTCGCGGGTGTAGTCCGGTCGGGTGACGCGCGAATGTGCTTTCCCCACCGGGCATCACACATCACGGTTCCGTCTCGGTGCGGCGACCATCGATGCGCAACCGGCGCTCCGATCCGGTCGATGGTCCTAGGGTCACGGGAAGCGGGCGCATCGGGGCGTCCGTCACGCGAAGGCACCGTCATGACGAGAACCTCGCTCCGCCGCCGGATACCGCTCCGGTACCGGACTGCGCTGCGGCACCGGGCGACGTGGACGGTCGGCGTCCTGCTGATCGTCGTCGTCGGTCTACTGCCCGCCGGACGCGCGGTCGCGGATCCACCGAACATGATGCCGCTGCCACCGCCTGTCGTCGACGCGATCGACGACGCGGTGCCACCACCTCCGGTTGCCCGGCTGCGCACGATTCCACCGCGCGCACGGGCCGCCGGATTCGACCACCACACACTCGAATTGCGCGAGTCGATCCTGCCCTCGCCCACCGGTGACCCGATGTTCGACCGCTGGCCGGCCGATCTGGCTTCCCGCGCGCCGGGCGACGTGATCGCCACTCGCGACGTCATCGCGGCTGCCGGACCGGTGGTGACCGTGCCGCTCCGTTCGGCGACGCTGATCAAGTTCCGGAGCACCGACGCCGTCGGAGCGCCGATCTACGGCACCGCGACCCTGCTGATCCCGCGCCGCGCGGTCGGCGCGTCGACGCCGATGCTCGTGAACAATCTGCCGATCGACTCCCTCGGAGCCGCCTGCACACCCGGATACACACTCGCGCATGGATTCTCCGTCGCCACCGGGATCACGGACCTGATCCCGCCGACGACCCAGCTCGCACTGAACGCGGGCCATGTGGTTCTGATACCCGACCACCAGGGACCCCGGATGGCCTACGCGGAACCGGTACTCGCCGGGCACGTGACGCTCGACGCCATTCGCGCGGCCCGGCGTCTGGACCCGATGATGTTGCGCGACAGCCGGGTGGCGATGACCGGGTATTCCGGGGGTGCCATCGCCACGCACGGGGCGTCGAAGCTGCTGGGCGAGTACGCTCCCGAGCTCACCGATCGCGTCGTCGGCGCGGCACTCGGCGGCGTCCCGGCCGACTTCCGGATGCTCGTCGGGAGCATGAACGCGAACCTGGCGACCGGCCTGTTCCATGCCGCGACCTTCGGCATCGCGCGCGAGCGTCCGGAGATCCTGGCGCTGGCGAACCGGCCCGCTCGATGGCTGGCCTCGTCGCCGATGAAGAACGTGTGCGTGCTCCCCGAGGCGATCGCAGGCGGCACCTTCCTGCCGATGCAGGTGCTGTCGAACGACCCCGACCCGTTCCGGTCGCCGACCGCCGAGCGGATCTACCGCCTGACCGGAATGGCCGACCGCGCGTCCGCGACTCCCCTGCTGATCTATCACGGCACCCACGAGTGGTGGATACCCGCGGCCGGGGCCCGCGCCCTCTATCGCGAACAGTGCGCGCACGGCACCAACGCGGCCTACCGTGAGATCTTCGGCGAACACGTCACCGCAGCGCTGCTCGGCTTCCCGGTGGCCCTCGACTGGCTCGACCGCCGGCTACGCGGCGAACCGGCCGTCGACGAGTGTCGCCGTTGACCGGCCGGACGTCGCCCCGGTCAGAAGACGAGAACGCGGAGATTCTCGGCGACGCATGCGGGCTTGGCCTCTCCCTCGATCTCGACGGTGTTGGTGACGACCACGTTCACGCCCTTCGGCGTCTCCTCGACCGAGGTGATCACCGCATTGGATCGAATCCGGGCGCCGACCTTCACCGGATTCGGGAAACGCAGTTTGTTCATCCCGTAGTTGAGGACCAGCTTGGGACCTTCGACGGTGAAGATCTTCCCGGCGATCATCGGCAGCAACGAGACCGTCAGGTATCCGTGCGCGATGGTCGTGCCGAACGGACCCGACTTCGCGCGTTCGGGGTCGACGTGGATCCACTGGTGATCACCGGTCGCATCGGCGAAGGCGTTGACCCGTTCCTGGGTGATCTCCAGCCATTCGCCCGACCCTAGATCCTCGCCGATCGCGGCCTTCAGTTCGTCGACACTGGTGAACGTCCGTGTGGTGTGCGTCATAGTCGGCGTAGTCTACCGTGGGCCCATGGGCACACCTCGCGTCGCTCCGGGCGGTTTCCGGGAGCTCGGGCCGATCAATTTCGTCTTCGCGCGGGGGGCCGCACGCGCCATCGGCGTCGACGACGCACACATCTTCTCCACTCTCGGGCGCACGAAGGGGCTCTTCCGCGGCTGGCTCCACTTCAGCAGCCGGCTGATGCCGTTCGGTGCGTTGTCGCGCAAGGACTCCGAGATGGTCATCATCCGGGTGGCCCATCTTCGGGAGTGCGACTACGAACTCGATCATCACCGACGACTCGGCCGGCGGGCCGGGATCACCGCGGACGAGTTCGACCGCATCCTGGAGGGGCCCGACGCCGGATGGGGCGATCGCGAGCGCGCGATCCTGCGAGCCGTCGACGAGCTCGTCGAGAGCAAGGACGTCTCCGACATCGCCTGGCAGGCGTTGTCGCGGCACCTCGACGACCGGAAGCTCATCGCCTTCACCCTGCTCGTCGGGCAGTACGACAGTCTCGCGACCACCATCCACACACTGCGCATCCAGCGCGACACCCGCTCCTGACATGGAGTCGATCGCGCAGCGGCTGATGCGCAACCAGCACTTCGCCGAGATCTACGAACACCGGTGGCGACCGACCTTCACCCGGCTCTTCAGTCTCGGCGGCCGTTCCACCGCCGACTTCGACCGCGCGCTGCGGGCCTACCTCGCCCGCCCGGGCGACCGTCTGGTCCTCGATGTCGCCTGCGGTCCGGGCAACTACACGCGGGAGATCGCCGACGGCCTCACCGGCGACGGCCGGTGCATCGGCATCGACTTCTCCACACCCATGCTGGCGCGCGCGGCGCAGACCAACGCCGTCGGACGGGCCGCGTTCGTGCGCGGTGACGCCCACGCATTGCCGTTCGCCGACAACACCTTCGACGTCGTCACCTGCCTGGCGGCGCTCTATCTGATCCCCGATCCCCTCCCTGTGGTCGACGAGCTGGTGCGGGTGACCGCGCCCGGCGGCGAGATCGTGGTCTTCACCTCGGTGACGACACCGCTCACCTCGTTGCCGGGCGTCCGGCCGCTCGCCGGGGTGAGCGGATACCGCATCTTCGACGACCACGAGATACTCGAGCGCCTCCGTCGCGCCGGCGTGGACGACGTCGAGCAGACGATCACCGGGCAGGGACAGTTCGTGCTGGCGCGGAGACCCGACCCGGAAGCGACGCAGGACTGAGCGGTCGGTCAGAAGGACCGGTAGTCGCGGATGGTCATCCGCGGTCCGCGCCGCTCGGGCCGGACGCCGCCCCGCGTGACCATCCGGATGATGCGCTGTCGTTGTCCCGCATAGGGTTCGAGCAACTCGAGCATCCCCGCATCGTCGACGGCCTCGCCGATCAGGGTGAGCCCTACCAGCTTCGGGATGTGATAGTCGCCGACGTTGACGACGTCGGGATCGCCGAGCGCACGCGACAGGGCCTCCGCCTCGGTCCACCGCCCGACGCCGCGTAACACTGTGAGCTTGGCCGCGTGACGTTCGACGTCGAGGGCGGTCGCCCCGCGAATCGTCCGCATCCGGACCGGCTCGATGCCGCTGCGGTGCCACTCCCAGCTCGGGATGCGGGCCCACTCCGCTCGGGGCGGTGGCACCCTCATCGTCTCCGGAACCGGGCCGGGTGCGGGAGTACCGAAGCGGCGCAACAGATACCGCCACGCGCGGAATGCCTCGGCACCCACGACCTTCTGTTCGAGGATCGCCGGCACCAGCGCTTCCCACACGCGATCGGTGCGACCGAGGCGCAATCCCTCGGTACGGCGGACGAGTTCGTGTACGACCGGGTGACGTGGGACCAACGCGTCCGGATCGTCACTCGCCCCGAGGAAGTCGGGCATCTGCTCGAGTAGCCAGTCCGCACCCGGCCCCCAGGCGCGTCCGGTGACGGTCGTGCCGTCGGAGCGAACGGTCAGCGTGCCCGGCCCATCGGGCGTGTAGGCCGCCCGCCACACCGACCTGTCCTGTCCGTAGACGAACGCCGGGTCGCCCGCACCGCGCCGGTGCAGGCCGACCGTCGCCCCGATGTCGAGCGGCCACGGGGGTGTCCACTCGCGGACACGTTCGACGGCACTCACCGTTCCGAGGGTAGTGCGCAGACCCTTCGTGGCTCGTCGACCTCGACTCGCTTCGCTCGCTCGGCCCGGCGGCTATCGCTCCTCGCACCTCAGGGAGCAGAGATGAAACCCCGCTCCCCGAGGAGAGCAGACATCCCCGCTCCCCGAGGAGAGCAGACATCCCCGCTCCCTGAGGAGGGCAGACATCCCCCGCTCCCTGAGGAGGGGCCGGAGCTTGCGGAGGCCCCGTCACGAAGGGTCTGGCGACTACAGGTTGATCATGTGCCCCAGCGCGCCGTGGAACGTCTCCTGCAGCGCCTCCGACAGGGTCGGGTGGGTGTGCACGTTGCGGGCGAGTTCCTTGGCGGTGAGGTCCCACTTGTGGGCCAGCGTCATCTCCGGCAGCATCTCGGAGACGTTGTCGCCCACGAGGTGTCCGCCGAGGAGTTCGTCGGTGTCGGCGTTCGTGATGAGCTTCGCGAAACCTGCGGTCTCGCCGAGCCCCTGCGCCTTGCCGTTGGCCGAGAACGGGAAGGTCGTCGCCTTCACGTTGTAGCCCTCGTCCTTGGCCTGCGCCTCGGTGAGTCCGAAGGACGCCACCTGGGGCTGGCAGAACGTCGCGCGCGGCATGAAGCGGTAGTCGCCGAGGGTCATGGTCTCGACGCCGGCGATGGTCTCGGCGGCCACGACGCCCTGGGCCTCGGCCACATGCGCGAGTTGCAGCTTGGCGGTGACATCGCCGATGGCGTAGATGCCGTCGACGTTGGTGCGCATGTAGTCGTCGATCGCGATGGCGCCGCGATCGGTGAGCTCGACCCCGGTCTTCTCCAGACCGAAGCCCTCGACGCGCGGGGCGAAGCCGACCGACATGAGGACCTTGTCGACGGTCAGCTCGCCCTCCTTGTCCTTGGCGTCGGTGTAGGTGACGGTGACGTCGTCGCCGTTGTCGGTGACCGACTGAACCCTGGTGGAGGTGAGCAGCTTGATGCCGAGTTTCTTGTATTCCTTGGCGAGAGCCTTGGACGAGTCGGCGTCCTCGTTGGGCAGCACGCGGTCGAGGAACTCGACGATGGTGACGTCGACGCCGTAGTTGGCGAGCACGTAGCCGAACTCCATGCCGATGGCGCCGGCGCCGACGATGACGATCGAGCCCGGTAGCTCACGGGTGAGGATCTGGGTCTCGTAGGTGACCACGTTCTCCGACAGTTCGACGCCGGGGAGCAGCTTGACCGTCGACCCGGTGTCGATGATGACGTCGTCGAAGGTGATCTCCCGATCGCCGACCTTGATGGTCTTGGCGTCGGTGAACACCCCGTACCCGTCGATCTCGGTGATCTTGTTCTTCTTCATCAGGTAGTGGACGCCCTTGACGATGCCGTCGGACACCTTGCGGCTGCGGTCGAATGCCGCGCCGAAGTCGAAGGAGACATCGCCACTGATGCCGAACGTCTTGGCCTGGTGATTGAAGATGTGCGCGAGTTCGGCATTGCGCAGAAGTGCCTTCGACGGGATACATCCGACGTTCAGACACACACCGCCCCAGTACTTCTCCTCGATCACGGCGGTTTTCTTGCCCAGTTGAGCCGACCGGATCGCGGCTACGTACCCACCTGGACCTGCACCCAATACAACTGTTTGAAAGTGTTCAGCCACGACAGCCAGCCTACGTCGCGTCCGACCACCGCCGCAGAGTGTCCCACTACTCGCCGGTAGCACCACTTCGGTTTCAATCACTGATTGAAACATCGACTGAACTGTGCTTTGCTGCTCGTGTGACCCAGACCACCCGCGAGGGACGCGGTGCCGGACGCCGCGATTCGGCCTCGATGCCGACTCGCGAGGCCCTGCTGACCGTCGCCGAACGGCTCTTCCTCGCCGACGGATACGACAAGGTGTCCGTCCGGGCGATCTGCGCGGCCGCCGAGACCAACCCGGCCGCGGTGCACTACCACTTCGGCACCAAGGAAGACCTCACCATCGCACTGCTGCAGTCCCGGCTCGGCCCGCTGTGGGCCGACCCGCTCGCTTCGCTCGACCCGGCCGTCACCTCGATCGCGCAGGTCGTCGACGTGGTCGTCGACCCCTTCGTCGACCTACAGGCCGACCCGGCGGGACATCTCCACCTGCGGCTGCTCGCCCGGTTCGTGTTCGCCCACCCCACCGCCGGCTGGACGTCGCGCTGGTTCGATCTCGACCCGTTCGCCGACATGCTCGCCGACGCCGTCCCCGGCCTGACCGCGGGGCAGGCGCGCCGGCGCTGGGCCCTCGCCTTCCAGCTCATCCTCCTGAGGTTCGGGGGCACCGAGACGTTGAGCACGGCCGCGGTGACAGCCCTGACCGGCTTCGTCACCGCCGGACTGACCGCGCCCGCCCCGTGAGACACGAGTGAGAGGACCCGTTGTGGACAGCCCCACCACCGGACCGTTCAGCCCCGCCCGGCTCGGCCCGCTGCACCTGCGCAACCGTTTGATCAAATGCGCGACCTTCGAGGGGATGACGCCCGACGCCCTGGTCACCGACGAGCTCATCGAGTTCCACCGCGAGGTAGCGGCCGGCGGCGTCGCCATGAGCACCGTCGCGTATTGCGCGGCCTCACCCGAGGGCCGCACCGACCGCCACCAGATCTGGATGCGGCCGGAGGCGGTTCCCGGATTGCGGCGGCTCACCGACGCCATCCACGCCGAGGGGGCTCTCGCTGCCGCACAACTGGGGCACGCAGGCGCGGTCGCGAACTCGGCGTCGAACCGGGCTCCAGCCCTCGGACCGTCACGGATACCCGCGCCGATGGGGATGTCGTTGACCCGCGCGGTCAGTGTCGACGACATCGCCGACCTGCGGGAGAAGTTCCGTCGTGCCGCGCGACTCGCGGTGGACTCCGGTTTTGACGGGCTCGAGATCCACTGCGGCCACAACTATCTCATCTCCAGCTTTCTGTCTCCCCTGCTGAACCGGCGTCGCGACGCCTACGGCGGGAGCCTCGTCAACCGTGCGCGTGTCGCGCGCGAGGTGGTCGAGAGCGTGCGCGACGAGGTCGGGGACGAGGCCGCGATCTGGGTGAAACTGAACACCTTCGACGGCGTCGGCCGCGTCGACCTCGAACGCTCACCCGCGGCTCGGGCACGCAGCCGGGCCAAGCGCAGTGGCTTCAACGTCGACGAGGCGTGCCAGGTGGCGCAGCTCCTGGAGTCCGACGGTCACCTCGACGCCATCGAACCCACCGCGGGGAGTTCACTTCTCAACCCGATGTACCTGTTCCACGGCGAGGCGCCGCGCAAGGAGTTCGCCGATGCGTTCTCCGGTGCGATGAAGTACGGACTCAAGGTCTTCGCCCCGGTCTTCCTGAAGCACTACCGCTATCACGACGCCTATCTGCTGCCCCTCGCACGCGAACTCCGCAAGGCCGTCGACCTGCCGCTCATCCTCCTGGGCGGCGTCACCGACCGGGCGTCGATGGATCTCGCCCTCGCCGAGGGCTTCGACTTCATGGCCATGGGCCGCGCGCTGTTGCGTGAGCCCGACCTTCCCTTACGCCTGGCCGACGACCCGTCGACGACGTCGAAGTGTGTCCACTGCAACCTCTGCATGCCGACGATCTACTCGCACACCCGATGCCCGATCCGAACGGGTGAGGTCCCCGACCCGGTGACTGCCGGCAGCCAGGGCGTGTCTCCCCGCCGCTGAGCGTCACCGGCGGATGAACTCGCCGTTGCTCTCCTCGTCGTCGTAGTACTCGATCGTCATCCGTGGCCCGTCGAACCTCACCTGCGAGATCGAGCCCGGCTCGGCGTTCTCGTTGAGCAGGGTGAAGGTGAAAGTGTTGCCGTCCCAGTGGGAGAGCTCGTGTTTGCGGACCCCGCCCGGACCCATCTCCAGGACGAGCTTCCCGTCGCGTTCGACGACCTCCGCCGGCCCGTACACGGGGTTGGCGTAGGCACCCACGTACGACGGCAGCGGTTGCGGCGGTGCGGGATTCGACGGCGGTTCTTTGCCGACGAGTTCACCCTCCGGGACGCTCAGCGGTGCATACGCCTTGGCGTAGAGATCCCGCCAGTCGTTGCGGATCTCACCGAACTGGACGAGGTCCATGAACTCGGCGGCGATCGCATCCACCGCACCGACGGGCGCGGCGTTGGAGAGCACGACGATCGCGGTGTCGGCCGAGGGCAGGACCGAGAACACCGTTCCGGCGCCGGAGGCGAAGGCGCCGGCGTGGTTGAACTGCGTCCGCGCGTCCTCGGTGACCCCGACGTTGAAGCCGTAGCCATACGACCCGGCGCGGGAGTCGGGCGTCTGCGGTGGATTGGACACCACCTGCGGCGAGACCGCGGGGAGCAGGGCGTCGGGCGCCACGACCTCCTGGCCGTTGTGCTTGCCCTGGGCCAGCACCATCTTCAACCAGATCGCCATGTCGTTGACCGACGAACTCACGCCGCCCGCCGGTGACTGCGCGTCGGGTTCGCGCGGGATCGGGGTCTTGACCCACTTCTCGTCTTCCTTGATGTGTCCGACCGCGCGGTCCGCCCGGCGTTCGAAGTCGACGAACCGCGAGCTGGTGCTGGTCATGCCCAGCGGTCCGTAGATGAGGTCCTGAGACAGTGTCGCCCAGTCCGTCCCGGCTTTCACCGCCACGGCCTCGCCACCTGTCGTCACCCCGAAGTTGGTGTAGGCGTAACTGATCCGGAACGGATCGAGGGGCATGAAGCGCATCCGCTGCAGGATCTCCTCGCGCGAGTAGCCCATGTCCTCGAGTTTGTCGCCGGCGTGGTCGGGAAGACCCGACCGGTGGGAGTACATGTCCCCGACGGTCACCGTGCGGGTGACATACGGCTCGGAGAGAGCGAACCACGGCAATGATTCCACGATCGGCATCTCCCAGGTCACCGTCTTGTCGGTGACGGCGGCCGCGACCACCGTCGACCCGACCGACTTGGACACCGACGCGAGCTGGAAGACGGTGTTCGGGTCGACCGCGTCACCGGTGGAGATGTCCTTGACGCCGAACCCCTTGGCGTACTTGGTCTCCCCTCCCGACACGACGGCCACGGCAACCCCGGGGATCTTCGTCGACTCCATGATCGACGCGACCAGGTCGTCGAGCTGACCGACCGCCTTGTCGACCGCGTCGGCCGGCAGCGGTTCGGCGGCGACGGAATTCGGATTGGCCAGGGACGACCCAGACGGTGACGAACCGGTCCCCGACGACCCGCTGTCACAGGCTGCGACGAGCGCGATGACCGCGACAGCGGAGCACGTGGCCATCGAGAGACGGCCCCATCTCGTGTCTCGCGGCGGCTCATGGCCGGAGCGGCGGACAGGAACGGAATGAGCAGTGGCCATGGGGGTCTCCTCGACGTCGCTGCGTCACGATACCCCGAAACAGGCCCCGAGTAGGCGTTTTGTCGGGGTCGGCACCGCGTCGCACGCGCGCGGGGTCCGACGCCCGCGGGCGCCCGCGTAGGTTGGACGCCATGACCGAGCACGGCGACGACGGCACCGCGACCACCGACACCGATCCGCACCTGTGGCTGGAAGAGGTCACCGGCGACGATGCGTTGTCGTGGGTACGCGCCCACAACGAACCCACGGTGGCGGCGTTGACGTCATCGGAGCGCTTCCGCGAGCTGGAGGCCGCGACGCTGGCCGCGCTCGACACCGACGACCGCATTCCCTACGCGCGGCGTCGCGGTGAGTATCTCTACAACTTCTGGCGCGACGCGACCAACCCGCGCGGACTCTGGCGTCGCACGACGTACGACTCCTACGTCACCGACGCCCCTGACTGGGATGTCCTCATCGACGTCGACGAACTGGCACGGGACGAGGACGAGAACTGGGTGTGGGCCGGTGCCACCGTGCTGCGGCCCGAGTACGAGCGGGCGCTGATCTCCCTGTCGCGCGGTGGCGCCGACGCCTCCGTGGTCCGCGAGTTCGACATCCCGTCGCGCACCTGGGTGGCCGACGGCTTCGTGCTGCCGGAGAACAAGTCCGACGTGGGGTGGATCGACCGCGACTCCGTCTACGTGGGAACGGATTTCGGCGAGCAACCCGACGGGCACGGCTCGCTGACCGACTCCGGCTATCCGCGCGTGGTCAAGCGGTGGACGCGGGGGACCCCGCTGTCGGAGGCCGTCACGGTCTTCACCGGTGAGACCTCCGACGTGTCGGTGCGCGCGGTCTACGACAGCACACCGGGATTCGAGCGCCACTTCATCGGGCGCGCCACGGACTTCTTCAACTCGCTGGACTACGAACTGCGCGACGGCGAGCCCGAGTTGCTCGACGTCCCCACCGATGCCCACGCCGGGGTCCGGATGAACTGGCTGCTGGTGCTGTCGCGGTCGGACTGGGAGGTCGGCGGCACCACTCACCCACCGGGCACGCTGCTGGCCTTCGACTACGAGTCGTACCGGTCGGGCAACCGCGACGCGACCGTGCTGTTCGCACCCGACGCGCACACGAGTCTCGTCGACTACGCCTACACGCGTTCACATCTCATCATCGTGAAACTCCACGACGTGCACACCAGGGTCGAGGTGCGCGAACTCGGGACGTGGCAGGTCATCGACATGCCGGGACTACCCGACCTCGCCACGGTCTCGGTGCTCGACACCGATCCCGACGAGAGCGACGAGGTGTTCTGGTCGGCGACGTCGTTCACCGAACCGCCGAGCCTGCTGCACGGTTACAGCGGGCACGCCCCGGAGGTGATCAAACACAGCCCCGCGTTCTTCGACTCCGACTCGGTGACCGCAGAGCAGCACTTCGCGACGTCCGACGACGGCACGCAGATCCCGTACTTCGTGGTGCGGCGCCGCGACGTCTCCCATGGCCCGACGCTCCTGTACGGCTACGGCGGATTCGAGAACGCGCTCACCCCGAGCTACCTCGCCATCGCCGGACAGAGCTGGGTCGAACGCGGCGGCATCTACGTGATCGCCAACATCCGTGGCGGCGGCGAGTACGGACCGTCGTGGCACACCCAGGCCCAGAAGGCGGGCCGGCACAAGGTCTATGAGGATTTCGCCGCCGTGGCACGCGCCCTCGTGGACACCGGTCTCACCACCCCGGCACAGCTCGGCGCCCAGGGCGGATCGAACGGCGGGTTGCTCATGGGCGTGATGCTGACCCGGTACCCCGAGTTGTTCGGCGCCCTGGTGTGCCAGGTGCCGCTCATCGACATGAAGCGTTACCACCTCCTGCTGGCCGGGGCATCGTGGATGGCCGAGTACGGCGACCCCGACGATCCCGAACAGTGGGAGTTCATGAAGCCGTTCTCGCCGTATCAGAACATCGACGCCGAGACGACATACCCACCGATCCTGGTGACCACCTCGACCCGCGACGACCGGGTCCACCCCGGTCATGCGCGCAAACTCGTTGCCCGCCTGGAGGAAACAGGCCACGACGTGCAGTACTACGAGAACATCGAGGGCGGTCACGGCGGCGCGGCGGACAACAAGCAGGCCGCGTTCAAGTCCGCGCTCGCCTACGAATTCCTCTGGCGGACCCTCGGGATCTCGTAGCGACAAGGCGCGCCATCGGCCATCGTCTACTACGAGATCCGCGAGACCACGACCGCCGCGGGGCGCACCGACCGCTCGCCCGCGACCAGTCCCGGGCGGAGCACCTCGGCAACCGTGCGGTCCGCGGCGGTGTCGGTCACCGGGCGGACGTCGACCGCCTCCATGGTGCGGGCATCGAAGTCGGCGCCGGGTGGCGGTGCGACGACGGCACCGCCGCGGCCGACGATGAGCCGTTCCAGGCCTGCGCGCAGCAGCTCGAACGCGGGCCGGTCCGCCTCCGACGCCGAGACCGCGCACGTCGCGGCGTCGGTGTACAGCGCGAACAGATCGACCAGGAGCGGAACGTCTGCCGCGGCCGTCGCCGGCGGCGATTTGGCGGCGTCGACGAGTCGTTCGATCGTCCTGGTCTGCCGCGCGACCACCAGCGCGAGGTCGGACAGCTGCTCGCGCAACTGCTCAAGCCCAGCGGTTCGGTCGGGTGCAGGGCCCTCCGGAGACGTCATTCCGCCAGCGTAATGAATGGCCACCCATCGATCGTCCGACACCGGCGGAACCCTCTGCGCTGCTAGCATCCCCGATCGTGGGCGTAATCGGGATCGACCTGGGAACCACCAACTCGGCGATGGCGAAGATCGATGCCGACGGTCGCCCCGAGGTGATCGTCGGCCTGACCGGGGCACCGACCACCCCGTCGACGGTCTTGCTCACCTCGCCCACCGACCACGTCGTCGGCGAAGGTGCGCGTCGGCAGGCCCGGCTCGACCCCGAGAACGTCTGCAGCCTGGTGAAGCGGCGGATGGGCGACGCCCAGTGGCGGTTCGTCGCGCACGGGCAGACCTGGTCGGCCCCGGCGATCTCGGCACTCATCCTCAAATCGCTGATCTCCGACGCCGCGTTCGCCGGTGAGCGGGTCGACCGCGCCGTGATCACCGTGCCGGCGTATTTCGGTGACGAAGAGCGGCGCGCGACGATCCAGGCCGGCACCTATGCGGGCCTCGAAGTCGCGGGGGTCTTGTCCGAACCCATCGCCGCGGCACTCTCCTATGGGTTCAGCCGGATCACCGATCCCCTCGCCAAGAGCACGCCCGACGAGACCGTCCTGGTCTACGACCTCGGCGGCGGCACCTTCGACGCGACGGTCATCGAACTCGCCGATCGCCGGATCACCGTGCTCGCCGTCGACGGTGATCATCAGCTCGGCGGTGCCGACTGGGACGAGCGGCTGGCGCTGCACCTCTCGCGCACGTTCTGCGCCCAGAATCCCGATGCCGAGGACCCGCTCGACAACTCCGCCGGGTCACAGGCCCTCATCCTTGCCGCGGAGCGGGCGAAACACGAACTGACCGAATCGGATTCGACGTCGGTGATCGTCGCTCACGACGGCGCCCGGTCGGTCATCCCGCTCACGCGGTCCGAGCTCGAGGAACTCACCCGCCCGCTGCTGGCCCGCACCGTCGAACTCACTCGGTCGTGCCTGGCCGCCGCCGAACGTCGAGGGGTGTCCGCCGTCGACCGGGTCCTGTTGGTCGGCGGTTCGTCGCGGATGCCGATGGTCGCGCGGGAGCTCGCCGCCGCATTGGGGAAGACCCCGGAGCTCAACGATCCCGATCTTGCCGTCGCCCGCGGAGCCGCGATCTACGGCGAGAAGCTCGAGATCGAACGACTCGTCCGCGCCGACCTCGCCACCCGCGGCCGTCTCCGCGAGGACCGCGGACTCGACAGCGTCGCCCCGGCAGATCTCGACGAGTCCTGCACGCGGGTCGCGCACGCGTTCGCACTGCCTGTCAGCGGTGTCCGCCGGATGCTCGAGGTCAGCGTGGACACGGTGGTGTCCCGCGGGTTCGGGGTGCTGGCAGTCAACAGCCACAACGGCGAGCTGGAGGCCAGCTGGCTGGTCCACCGCAACCAGACGCTGCCGATCAGGGTGCGCCGGTCGTTCGGGACCATGCGACGCGATCAGTCCCGCATCGAGCTGGTCGTGCTGGAACAGCAGGGGCAGGCGGCGTCCCCACGACCCGAGGACGCCAAGGTCCTCATCGAGGGCGCGATCACCGACATCCCGCCCGGTTACGACGAGGGCAGTGAGGTGTCGGTCACCTTCGAGATGGCGTTCGACGGCGTCTTGCACGTCACCGCATTCCACGTCGACGCCCGGATACCACTGACGCTGTCGGCCAAAACAGGTGCGTCGCTGTCGAAGTCGGAGGTCGAACGGGAACTCGAACAGGTGCACCGATCTCGACGCCGCGACCAGTGATCATGTCCGGGTGAGGTAAGGGGTCTGATGGAGCCGTTCGTCGGCAACGACTACCGCAAACGCGTGCTCGCCGCGGTCGAGCGACGCGGCGGCCCAGGCGAATCCGATTCGTTCGAACTGTATGACATCCCGGTCGGGGAGGCCGAGCGACTCGACGACGATGCCGTGGCCGCGCGCCTCGACGAGGTCTGGGCGTTCTGGCAGAAGCAACGCGACCACCCGAAGTACCGCATCCTGGTGGCACGACTGGTCGCCGAACACGACGAGCGGTCGGCGCCGTTGCGGCACAAGACCGGCCGGATCGCCGAGGCGCGCGCGGTGACCACCCGGCGCGAACTACGAGATCAGCAGAGGTTCGAACTCCTCGACAACGCGATCGCGCGACTCAACGAACGCTACGGCGGCATACCGAGATCCAAGCGCGCCGGGCTCGAGGAGATCGGCGCGATGGGTGGCCTCGACCCGGCGGAGACGGCCACCCGGCTGCGGCGCCACCGCATCGTCGACGATGTGCCCGCCCCACCCGCCGCGCCGGTGCCGCCGCGGGTGACGTTGTCGGCACAGCAACGCGCCCAGATCGGCGACCTGCTCGCCGAGTTCGACCGGCTGCACGACGGCGACCCCACCCCGACCCTGCTGACCCTGTTGCACCTCGACACCGACGCCGTCGCCGACCGCGGTGTCATCGAGTCGCGGGCCGTCGCACTCAACGAGCGCGCCCGCGAACTCGCGGCCGGCCGGTTCCGCGCGGTCCTCGACGAGCTCCTGGTTCACGTGCACGACGTCCTGCTCGCCGATCCCGCCCTGGCACGGGAGTATCGGCAGTCGGTGATCGACGAGGTGACCGACCATCTCCGGCCACGGGTCCGGGCCGCGGTCCTGGTCGAGGACGAACTCGGGACACAGGACCACGAGTACCTGCTCGACGAGGCGCGCACCCGCGGGCTGGGCGCACGGGACGCGCGCACGGTGATCGCCGCACTCGCCGCCGAATTCGGCGCGCCTACTCCCCCGGGCGAGCCCCTTCCACCGCCGGCCGAGCCCCTCCCGCCGCCGGCCGAGCCCCTTCCGCCGCCGGCCGAGCCTGTCGAGGTCGAGGTCCCCGCCCCGCGCAAGAGGCTGTGGGAGAACGATCTTCGAGCCGCCCGAGCCGCGTTGCGCGACGGCCTGCCCGTGCGGGCGCGTTCGGCGATCGCGGACGCCCGGGCCTCGGCCGGCGACGACGACGAGGCCTTGCGGCAGATCGCCGCGGTCGCAGACGAGGTCGAGCGGGTCATCATCCGGGCGGTGACGGACTCGCGGCGGGCGGGAGACCTCGCGGACGAGAAGCGACATGTCGCGGCACTCGAACTGCTCGAGAGCGTGTTGGGGGTGGCCCGGGACATCGACCTGCTTCCCGACGTGGACGGCCGACTCGACGAACGGCTGGAGCAGTCACGCGACGTCGTCACCCGGGCCGCCGCGGCTGCTCGAACGGCGTCGGCGGGAGACCCGGCCGGCCTGGCCGCCGTCGCCGAGCTGCGGCGTCAGATCGTGGATCACGACGAGCTCAACTCGGCGGCGGCCGAGGTGACCGTGGAGCCGCCGCGCAACGTCCGGTCGGTTGCCGACGGGGGCGCGATCACCGTCACCTGGGAGCCGTCGGCGACGGGCTCGGTGACGTACCGGGTCGTGCGGATCGGATTCGACGGCTCGACCCGGACGCTGGGTCGGACCACGGCGACCGAGCTGTCCGACGGCAGTGCACCCGACCCGGTCCCGCCGGTCTACGAGGTCACCGCCGTGTACGCCGGGCACCGGTCCGCCCCCGCCCGTACCGACTCCGTGTCCGCCCCGTCTGCCGGTTCGGCGACCGCGGCCCCCGAGCGACCCACCACCCCGCGCCCCGACGACCCGCCGCCGGTGACCGCCGTCCGCGTCGAAGGCGACACCGTGCGCTTCGACTGGCCGGTCGGAGTCACCGAGGCGATGGTCGTCATTCGGCCGGATGCCGCTCCGGATCACCCCGCGGACCCGGCGGCCATCGCGTCGAAGGTGACCAACACCCGGTATCAGATCGACGACGGTTTCCCGCTCCCGCCGGACTTTCCACGTCCCTGCCATGTCGCGGTGGCCAGCTGCCGTCGGAGCCCGCAGGGAAAGCTCGTTGTCGCGTCCGCGTTCGGTCCGTCCGCGCGAGCTCATGCGCCGGCGACGGGCGCCGCCGGATGAGGGTGGTCCACTACGCTGGGCGCCAGCACCTGCGACGAGCATCTTCGCCGCGCGATCACCGCGAGAATGTCCGACCCGAGAATGTCACCGACGACGAGATGAGGAACCGAGATGGGGATCGATTACACCAAGCGTCCGAAGGCCCAGCCGCCGCAGCCACCCGCACAGCCCCCATCCGCACCCGCCGGCTACGGTCAGCAGCCGCCGGCCCCCGCGGACTACGGACAGCAGCCGCCCGCACAGCCGATCTCGATGTCGAAGATCACGCTCACCAAGTCCGCGCCGAGCATCTCGCTGAGCAAGCAGGGCGCGACCACCGGCCAGGTGCGCGTCAACTTGAGCTGGACCTCGAATTCGAAGGGCGGTGGCCTCTTTCGCAAGGCACAGGGGATCGATCTCGATCTCGCCTGCCTGTGGGAGTTCACCGACGGCAGCAAGGGCATCGTCCAGGCACTGGGAAACTCGTTCCGGGCACCGCGTGACGGACAGCCGATCATCTACCTCGACGGTGACGATCGATCCGGCTCCGGTGGCGAGAACATGTACATCGACCTCGCCGCGACCAACCGCATCCGGCGGATCCTGATCTTCGCCTACATCTACGAGGGCACCCCGAACTGGGCGGGCGCGAACGGTGTCGTCACCCTGTTCCCGGCCAACGGCCCGGAGATCGAGGTCCGGCTCGACGAGGCCGATCAGTCCGCGCTCTCCTGCGCGATCGCCCTCTTCGAGAACCGCGGCGGCGAGCTGGTTCTCAACCGCGAGGTGCGCTACATCCGCGGGGCGCAGGACAAGGTCGACGAGGCGTACGGCTGGGGCATGAACTGGCGCGGTGCGCGCAAGTAGCAGAGGATTCCGCCCATGACCGCAACCACCCTGGCCGGTTTCGCCGCCGGTCTCGCCGACGGATCGCTCCGCGTCATCGACCTGACCACCCCGTTGAGTGCGTCGACACCGGCGCTGCGGCTGCCCGCACCGTTCGCGAACCTGATCGACTTCAGTCTCGAAGAGGTCAGTGCCTACAACGAGCCGGGACCGTACTGGCGGCACAACAACATCCACACCGGGGAGCACATCGGCACCCACCTCGACGCCCCGATCCACTGGATCAGCGGACGCGACGGGGACGATGTGTCACAGATCCCCGTGCAGCGGCTGATCGGTCCGGCTGCGGTCCTCGACCTGACCCGGGAGGTCGCCGACGACCCGGATCATCTGTTGAGCGTCGCCGAGGTCGAGTCCTGGGAGGGTGACCACGGACGGCTCGGCGCCGGAACCTGGTTGTTGCTGCGGACCGGCTGGGAGTCGCGTGGCGGGTCTGAGGCGGAGTTCCTCAACACCGACGAGACCGGGTCACACACGCCCGGCGTGTCGGTGGAATGCGCACAGTGGCTGGCCACCGAACGCGAGATCACCGGCCTCGGCGTCGAGACCGTCGGCGTCGACGCCGGTCTCGCCGGAGGGTTCGATCCCGCGTTCCCCGTGCACTACCACTTCCTGGGCAACGACAAATACGGGCTCACCTCGCTACGCAACTTGGGTTCGCTCCCGCCCACCGGTGCGGTGATCGTCGTGAGTCCGCTGCCGATCGTCGGCGGCACCGGCAGTCCGTCGCGCGTGCTGGCGATCGTCGAAGGTTGATGGGCGCACCCGGCCGCTACGGCCCGACGGTCGCCGACGTGGTGGGCCGGGTGCTGGCGGATCTCGGCGTCGGCCATGTTTTCGGTGTGGTCGGCAGCGGGAACTTCGTCTTCACCAACGCCCTGCGCGCCGGCGGGGTGCCGTTCACGGCCGCCCGTCACGAGGGCGGCGCGGCCAGCATGGCCGACGCCTACTCACGGATGTCGGGACGGGTGGGCGTGCTGTCGGTCCACCAGGGGTGCGGGCTCACCAATGCGATGACGGGCATCGCCGAGGCGGCCAAGAGCCGGACGCCGATGATCGTGCTCACCGCGGACTCGCCCGCGTCGGCATTGCGGTCGAACTTCCGCATCGACCAGGAGGCCCTGTCCGCGAGCGTGGGCGCCGTGAACGACCGTGTCCACGGCCCGAGCACCGTGGTCTCCGATGTCACCCGCGCCTTCCGCACCGCGGTGACCCGCCGCCGGACGGTGGTGCTTCATGTCGCGATCGACATCGCCTCGGCCGCAGCGGAATTCGATGGTCCGGTCGAGCTCTCGGTCGAGCCGCCGCAGGTGCGGCCCGATGCCCGGTCGGCGGCCCGTCTGGCCGATGCCATCCGCGCCGCCCGGCGGCCGGTCTTCGTCGCGGGCCGAGGTGCGCGCGCCGCCGGACCGGAGGTCGCGGCACTGGCCGAGACCGCCGGTGCGCTGGTCGCGACGTCGGCGGTCGCGAACGGTCTGTTCGCCGGAAACCCGTTCTCTCTCGGCATCTCCGGCGGCTTCTCCTCACCCACCACCGCAGACCTGATCGCCGGTGCCGACCTCATCGTCGGGTGGGGTTGCGCCCTGAACATGTGGACGATGCGGCACGGCCGACTCATCGGGGCGGATGCGACCGTGGTCCAGGTCGACGACGACATCGACGCCATCGGTGCGCATCGTCACGTCGATCTCGGTGTCGTCGGCGACTGTGCCGCGACCGCGGCAGACGTGCTCGACCTCTTGACCGGCGCCGGGAGTGCAGCGAGCGGGCCGAATCAATCCCGCTATCGCACAACGGAGGTCAGGCAACGGATCTCGGCGTCGTCGAGGTGGCAGGACGTCCCCGTCACCGGTGAGGTGGCACCCGGTCGCGTCGACCCGCGGGCACTGACGATCGCGCTCGACGAGATACTCCCGGCGGAGCGCGTCGTGTCGATCGACTCCGGGAACTTCATGGGCTACCCGTCGACGCATCTGTCGGTTCCCGACGAGAACGGCTTCTGCTTCACCCAGGCCTTCCAGTCGATCGGTCTCGGTCTCGGCACGGCGATCGGCGCGGCGTTCGCACAGCCGGGCCGGCTCCCGGTCCTCGGCACCGGTGACGGCGGATTCCTCATGGCCATCGCCGAATTGGAGACCGCGGTGCGGCTGGCACTGCCGCTGGTCGTCATCGTCTACAACGACTCCGCCTATGGCGCGGAGGTACACCACTTCGGCGACGCCGACATGACGACGGTGACATTCCCGGAGGTCGACATCGCCGCGATCGCCCGCGGTCACGGGGCGACGGGCGTCACGGTCACCGGACTCGACGACCTCGACGAGGTCCGGGAGTGGGTCGGCTCGCAGTCCTCACCCGAACCGTCCGGGCCACTGATCATCGACGCCAAGATCACCGACGACGGCGGTTCGTGGTGGCTCGCCGAGGCGTTCGCGGGTCACTGACCCACCGGGATTTTGTAGCGAAAATGCGTGCTATTTGCCAACTTTCGCTACAGAACCCCGGTGGGCTGGTGGCGTCGGGAGGCCGGCGCGTCAGGGTCACGATCGGGCACAACTCGACCTAAGCACATTCGCACCGCCCCCGTCGCCGAACTCGGCGGTGCCGCCTGTGCCCACTCGAGCCAGACCATCCGCCGACGCGGCCGCCTGGCCACACCGCGCCGGTCCGGTGATCCACACGCATGTCTCGGTAGCCTCGTGGCTGTGCGTAGCTTCCTCAGTGCCTTGCTGACACTTGTCGCGATTGCGGCGACCGTCCTCGCCGTTCCGTCCTTCTGGCTGGATCAGCGCATCGTCGATCAAGCGGGATTCGTCTCGACAGTCGCGCCGATGGCGGAGAACCAGGAGGTCAAGGAGTACCTGGCCGACGAGATCGCCGCGCAGGCGACCGCCCGGACCGATCTGCCGATCGCCGGCGTCCTCGTGCGCCCACTGGCCGGTCGCTACACCGAGAGCGAACAGTTCCAGCAGGACTTCGCCGACGTCGTCGGGCAGCAACACGCGTTCCTCTTCGAAGTGCCCGCGCCGGGCTCGGACACCTCCGTGATGCAACTCGACATCACCGCCATGATCAACCGTGCCCTGAACCTGTCGGGGGGCAACGCGATCCAGGGTCCGGTCGTGGTGGAACTCACCAACGGCGCCTCGGGCCTCGAGGCGGGCCGGTACGCCGAGGTCGGTGGCCAGATCACGTTGCTCGCGTGGGGTTCGGCCGCCGTGGCCGTGATCGCGGCGGTGCTCGCACTGCTGGTCGCCCGCCGGCGCGGAACCGTGTTCGCGTGGCTCGGACTCGGCGTGGTCGCGGCCGGCGTCTCGACCTGGGCCACGGGCCTGTTCTTCGCCGACCGCGCCAAGCAGGAGGTGGCCGGGGCCGAGAGTTCCGGGCGGCGGGTGGCCGAGCTCATCATCGACGGCGCCTACGACGATGTCACCCGGCTCGCCCTGATCGTGGGCGGGGTGGGCGTCGCGATGTTCGCCGTAGGTGTCCTGGGGCGGTTGATCTCCGGGCGGCGCTGACAAGCGGGCGTGACAGGGACGACGTCGCCATGATGCTCCGTCGTCCGAATCTGCCCGGTGCCTACTCCCCGATCACGTCTGCGGCACGACCGACGATCAGCGGATCGGGCGTACCCACGAACGACTCGTTCTTGCCGTCGTAGTCGAAGAGACTCAACACGTGGCGCATCGCGTTGATCCGGGCACGTTTCTTGTCGTTGGACTTCACCACCGTCCACGGCGCGTGATCGGTGTCGGTGGCGGCGAACATCGCCTCTTTCGCCTCGGTGTAGGCATCCCACTTGTCGAGCGAGGCCAGGTCCATGGGGGACAGCTTCCACTGTCGCACCGGATCGATCTGACGGATGGCGAACCGGGTCCGCTGCTCGAGCGGGGTGACCGAGAACCAGAACTTGACCAGGTTGATCCCGTCGTCGACGAGCATCTTCTCGAACGCCGGGACCTGGGCGACGAACTGCGTGTACTGCTTCGGGCTGCAGAATCCCATGACCCGCTCGACGCCGGCCCGGTTGTACCAGGAGCGGTCGAAGAACACCATCTCCCCGCCTGCGGGCAGGTGCTGGACGTAGCGCTGGAAGTACCACTCGGTGGCCTCGCGTTCACTGGGCTTCTCCAGTGCGATGGTGCGCGCGCCGCGCGGATTGAGATGCTCGTTGAAGCGTTTGATGGTGCCGCCCTTGCCCGCGGCATCTCGACCTTCGAAGACCAGTAGGTGCCGCTGGCCGGTCTGCTTCGACCACTTCTGCAGTTTCAGCAGCTCGATCTGCAGCCGTCGTTTGGTGACCTCGTACTCGCGGCGGCTCATCCGCTCCTCGTACGGATAGTCCTCGCGCCAGGTGTCGACAACGTTCCGTTCGGGCAGGGTGAGCAGAACCGGGTCGTCGTCGTCATCGTCGTTGACCGTGAAGTGGGTCGTGTCGTGGAGGTCGACGAGTTGCTGCAGCGCTTCGCGGCCGTTCAGCACGCTGAAGTCGGGGCCGATCTGGGTCGCGGGATCGTGGAGGTCGGTCACTCCACAACGATAGGACGAAGCGACGAACGACGCCCGACGCTCCGGTGAACGGCCGTCGCGCCGGGCGTGTTCTGTCTCTCAGACCTCGTGCGATGAACCCGAGGTCAGTTCCTCAGGTCGATCGAACCGGAATGCAGGCAGGCCTTGCCGGTGCTGGTGTCGAACGCGGCCGCGAAACCACCGCTGCACCGGGCACCTTCGGGACCGGCGTAGGCCTCGCCGCCCCAGCCACCCACCGCCACCGTGGTGCCGCCCCGGCGGGCCTGGGCGATCGACAGCGCGCTCGGTCCGGTCGTGACCGAATAGGCGTTGCCCCGGGTGTTGGCCCCGGCGAGGGCCGACGAGCCCGGCTGCAGGTTGTAGGCCGCGGCGTTGCCGCCGTTGTCCGACACCGAGACCGCGGTGCCGTAGCCACTGTTCTCATCGGCGGTCGCACGACTGCCGAGTCCGGCCTTCGCGCCGCATCCGCTCCGTCCCTCGACCCGCTCGACCTGATGTCCGTTCGACACCGAGCAATGCGTCGAGGCCGAGGACACCCCCTCGCCCGACAGCCCGGCGAAACCGACACATCCGGCGACCCCCGCCGCCAGGACCAGACCGCGAACGGCAAACTTCTTGATTCTCAACTGCTTTGGCCTCCATTGCTCGGGCGCCCCGGTACGGAACGCCCTCAGCGTACCCGCGCTCGGCACCGCGGTGGCGACGATCGACCCGCCACGTCGGGTAACGATTGTCCTCAGGCCGCGGCGCGCTTCTCCACTTCGGTCGTGAGTCCCTTGCGAGCGGTGTCCACCGCCATCTTCTGCGCTCGTCTCACGATGAGGCCGGGCAGCTTGATCTTCAGCTCGACGTCGAGGTCGAACCGGACCCGCGCACCCTTGTCGGTCTCGGTGACCGTGTACTTGCCGTGCTGCTCGCTCAGTTGATTCGACTCGATGAGGTGCCATTCGCACGAGTTGCCGGTCCACTCGTAGGTACACGTCTGTTCGTCGGAGATCCCCGCGGCGGTGACGACCATCCGCACCTTCTCCGGCGTGCCGTCGTCGTAACTGGTCAGGATCTCGGCTTCCTTGTGCGGGCCCGACCACTCCGGCAGGGACTCGATGTCCATGAGCACTTCCATCACCACCGCGACCGGGGCGGCGACGTCGAATTCGATGTTCGCTGAGACAGCCATGCGCTGAACCTACCGCGCGCCTGCGAAGCCGATGCGAAGAACTGTCGACGACGTGTCGAACCCGTGGTGAGGTCGCCCGCCGCGGTGCGGATCAGCTCTCGCGGTCCACGAGGTTGACCGGCCACGCCTCGTCCGGGATGTCGCGCAGCGAGCACGCCTGGTCGACCGCGGTGAACCAGCCGCGGAAATGCATGATCTCGCCGATGACCGGATTGCGGACGGTCGCATCGCACCGGAAGCGGTCCCGTTTCTCGTCCCACCCCTCGATGTACTTCATCTGGGCGGTGAAGAGTCCCCGCATCCCGACCTTCGGTCCGCGTCCGAGCCAGCGCATCGGCCCGCTCTCGAGCAGCAGTTCGCCGGACCGCGTCACCGACGGCTCGATGGGATACAGGAACTCGGGACCGTCGCCGAAATAGTCGACCAGGCCCGTGCGCCCGGCCACCAGCAACGAGTTCAGCTTGCGCGGGCCGGTCGTGTACTGGAAGGTCCGCAGCACCGCGAGCGATTCCCGCTCGAGCTCGTCGGAGTAGCAGTAGTAGCCCTGGGTGAAGGGCACCATGCGACTCGTCTTCGAGGGCAGCGCATTGCGCTTCGCGTAGTGCCACAGCGCGGGCGGCGGCAGCGCCGAGGAGATGTACACAGACTCGTAGATCCCGCTACAGATCTGGGCGACATTGGAAGTCGAATCGATGCCGTAGCGCCACGCGACGTTGGGATGGAGACGGTCGAAGTCCGAACCCAGCGCATGCCGGAAGACCGGCGTCATGGCGTCACCCTCCCCGAGCTCACCCACCATTCGGGCCGGCGCCGACGATGAACGGGCGCAGGCCAGGCGTCACCGCGGCGGTGACGACATGGTGAACCTACTAATGGAGCACACGCGTGTCCAACGTCTCGCTCCCGTTCAGAGCCGCTCGACCGCGGCGTCACACAGGCTCGCCAGTTCGGCGATGACGCGATCGAGGGGTTCGACGCTGCGCTGTGTCTGGCATAGCCCTACCGCTCCCTCGACTGCCGCGATGGTGAGGTTGGCCAGCGAGTCGGCGCGGTCGCTGTCGACGCCGTCGACCACCAGCCGGGCGGTGATCAGGTCGGCCCACCGCCGCAAGATCTCGGCGGATGCGTCCGCCACCGCGGGCTCGCTGCGTCGGGCGAGTCCGCCGGCGAGCACCGGACAACCGAACTGGAAATCGGTGTTGACCAGTAGACGCCGCCACACCCCGCCGATCTCGCGCATGGTGTCGGCCGGGGTCATCGCGGTCGGGCGCCCGATGCGCTCGGCGATGAACTCACCGGCGTAGCGGACCGCCTCGGTCATCAGTTGGGTCTTGCCGCCGGGAAAATGGTGGTAGATGGATCCGCGAGGCGCGGAACTCGCGGAGATGACATCGCCGATCGAGGTGGCGGCGACGCCGTCGCGGCCGATCAGATCGGCCGCGTGCACGACCATACGTTCACGCGGGCCACGGTCGTCCGCGCCGGTGATCACGGACTCGGCGGGATGTGACGTCATGCGGCAACTCCTATGCAGACCTTCATACAACCGATGTCCTGGGCAAGCATACATAGCATCGGCCGAGGTCATTCCGCCTGAGAGGAACCGGGCTGCATATGCACACCTTCATAATCTCGCTCGAGTATGCAACCATGCATAGTCATGACGACGACCGACGCACCGACCGACCCCTCCGCCATGTCCGGACTCGAACTACTGCGTGCCTGGCAGGCCGGCGGCGCGGGTTCGGACCGCCCGAGTATCGGCAGACTGCTGGGCATGGTGCCCAAGAAGATCGACGAAGGCGAGGTCACCTTCGCCGTGACCCCGCAGCCCGATTTCGCCAACCCCCTCGGAACCGTCCACGGCGGCATCTGCGCCACCCTGCTGGACTCGGTGATGGGGTGCGCCGTGCACACCACCCTGCCCGCCGGTGTCGGGTACACGACGCTGGAGCTCAAGGTGAACTACATCCGCTCGGTCGCCGTCGACGCCGGGGAGCTCACCGGCGTGGGCACCGTCATCCACGCCGGGCGCACCACCGCGACAGCCGAGGGCAAGGTGTTCTCCCACGACGGCAAGCTCGTCGCCCACGGAACCACCACGTGCATCGTGTTCCGCTGACCCGGCCCGGACCACGGGTCAGTCCGCGCGCGCGGCCGTGATGATGCGGGCGATGTCCTCGCCCCTCATCCCGAAACCGGCGAGGCGTCCGAGGGGGATCGACGCGAGCATCCGCATCATGTCGATCCCCAGGGCGTCGTTACCCGCACCCATCAGGGGGTTGTTCTCCGCCAGGGAGGCGAGCGCTTGCGCCGCAGCCGGATTCGCCAGGACCTCGCCCAGGGTCGAGTTCTCGTCGATGGGCAGGTCGACCTCGTCCCCCGCGAGTTCGACCGTCGCGCTCAGCCGGACGTCGCGGCTCGACGCCCCGGCGTGGACCGCGTATTCACCCGGTTCGACGATCCAGCGATCGACCCGTGTGTCCCAGTACGCGAGGTCGTTCCGGTCGATCGTCACCGAGACGGTCTCGTTCTCACCCGGTTCGAGGTCGCGGGTGACCGCGAAACCCTTCAGCTCACGCGGCGGTCGCCCGACCCGCGAGTCCGGCTTCGACGTGTAGATCTGGACCACGTCGCGCCCGGCGCGGGTTCCGGTATTCGTGACCGTCACCTCGACGTCCACGCCCTCACCCGGTCCGTTCGACGCGACCGAGAGATCCGAGTACTCGAACGTCGTGTAGGACAACCCGTGCCCGAACGGATACGAGACCTCCATGTCCCGCGCGTCGTACCAGCGGTAACCCACGTAGATGCCCTCGCCGTACCGGATGTGCGAGTTCTCGTTCGGGAAGTTGAGGTACGCCGGGGTGTCCTGCAACGTGACCGGCACGGTCTCGGTGAGCCGCCCCGACGGGTTCACCACGCCGACGAGCACGTCGGCGATCGCTCCGCCCCCGGCCTGCCCGAGAAGCGCGCCGTCGAGGACCGCGGGAGCCGCTGCGATCGGTCCGAGGCGGAGGACTCCGCCGTGGGCGAGCACCACCACCGTGCGGGGTTGCACCGCCAGGATCTCGGTCAGCAGCTCGATCTGCTCCGCGGGCAGTTCGATGTCGTCACGGTCGAAGCCCTCTGACTCCTGCGACGCTGCCAATCCCAGGAACACGACTGCGACGTCGGCCTCGGTCGCGGCGCTGATCGCGTCGGCCGAATCCACCGGGGAACCGTCGGTGGAGAACCCCTGGGCGTAGGTCACCGTGTGACCGGCCGCCCGGATCTCGTCCACCGGTACATCGAGGCGTGTCGGATTCACGTGCGAACTGCCGCCGCCCTGATACCGGGGTTCACTCGCGAACGCTCCGATGACCGCGACGGATTGCTCGGCGGCCAGCGGGAGAACGCCGCCGTCGTTCTTCAGCAGGACGATGGACCGGCCGGCCGCCTCCCGCGCGAGACGGTGGTGCAGATCGAGATCGGCGACGGCCCGGTCCGCGCGGCCGGCGACGGCCCGCTCGGCGAGTTTCCGCACCGCTCGGGCCGAGCGGTCCACGGCCGCCTC
Organism: Gordonia sp. KTR9; assembly: GCF_000143885.2. NCBI lineage: Bacteria > Bacillati > Actinomycetota > Actinomycetes > Mycobacteriales > Gordoniaceae > Gordonia > Gordonia sp. KTR9. The sequence continues at coordinate 700,329 of NC_018581.1, read as the reverse complement.
GTCGAGGTTCCCGTTCTCGACGGCATCGACGACCTGCGCGTCGGTCCTGCCCCCGGATCCGGGCATCTCGAGATCCAGTCCGGCCGCGACCGCACGAACGCGATCGGCGACGGCACCCCAGTCGGAGACCACCACACCGTCGTACCCCCACTCGCCGCGCAACAGGTCGGTGAGGAGCCAGCGGTTCTCCGCGGCGTAGGTGCCGTTGATGCGGTTGTAGGAGCACATCACCGTCCACGGAGCGGCCGAGCGGATGATGTGCGCGAAGGCGCGGAGGTAGATCTCCCGCATGGGCCGGGGATCGACGTCGGAGCTCGACCGCATCCGGTCGTCCTCGGCGTTGTTCAGCGCGAAGTGTTTGAGCGATGCCCCGACCCCCATGCTCTGGACGCCGTCGACCCAGGCCGCGCCGAGCCAGCCGGTGACGAACGGGTCCTCGGCGAAGTACTCGAAGTTCCGCCCGCTCCGGGGATCTCGTTTGATGTTCACACCGGGACCGAGGAGAACGTCGACGTCGAGGCCGCGGGCCTCTCGTCCCAGCGCTTCGCCGACACGACGGATCAGTCCGACGTCCCAACTCTGGCCGAGGCCCACCGCGGGCGGAAAACAGGTGGCGGGTTCGCTGTCGGCGAGACCGAGATGATCGGTCGCGCCGGTCTGCTTGCGGACTCCGTGCGGGCCGTCGGTCAACGTCAGCGCGGGAACCGGGCCGACCGCCTTCGTGGTCCAGAAGTCGGCGCCGCTGCCCAGCGCGGCCTTCTCGGACAAGCTGAGTTCACTCATCCCAAAACACTACCGACCGGCGTCGATGCTCAGCTCGGTCGCGGGCGGTACATCTGGTGGCCTCCGGCCGGGTCTCCCGGTCGCACTGCGCAATTCACGGCGACCTCACCCCTCGAGGTAGCGGTCCCGGAGGGCTCGCCGGTCTTCGGCGTCCAGGCCCAGCGCCTCGCTGAAGTAGCCCTCGATCCCGCCGAAACGAGTGCGCACCTCGTCGAAGGCCGCGTCGAGGTAACCGGCGTCGACCCCCAGTACGCCGACGAGCAGTTCGGGATCACCCCCGGCCGCGGCGAACCCGTCGAAGATGTGCCCGAGCGAGGGGATGAGACGTTCGTTGGTGAGGAGGTAGTCGCGGTACACGTCGTCCGCGGGCACTCCGAGCAAGGTCAGGAACGCCGCGGCTGCCCACCCGGTTCGGTCCTTGCCGGTGGTGCAGTGCACCAGGGCCGGCGTCGTCCCATCGTCGAGCAGCCCTCGAAAGAACCGGGTGTAGGCGGCGGTCGCACTGGGCAGCGTGATCATCTCGCGATAGGTCCCGGAGATCATCGCGCGCGCCTTGCCGCCCGACAACATCTCGCCTGCCTCTGCGACGACGGCGGGATCGGCGAGAACCGCACCGATGTTGGCCGGAATCGACATCTGCGCATCGGCGAGGACGTCGAGAGCGATGTTCGACGCACCGGGCAGAACGGGATCCGGGATGGCTTCGCTCTCGTGCTCCGACCTGAGGTCGTACACGGCCGTCAGCCCCAGCGCCTCCAGCGCGGGTACGTCGGAGATGTCGAGGGCGGAGAAGTCCGTCGAGCGGAACAGGAGCCCGGATCGGACGGTGCGGCCGTCGACGGTGCGCCAGCCGCCGAGGTCGCGCAGGTTCGGCAGGCTCGGGATGGGGCTCGGCGCACCGGGGGTCGCAGTCACGGTCACATCGTGACAGATCTCCGGCGGTCAGTCGGTGAGCGCGCCTTCGAGCATCGGCCACGACTTCACGAGCTGGTCCTGCCAGTACGGCCAGGCGTGCGTACCGGGTGTGTAGTCGACGGTAGCGGGGATGGCGAGTTGCTTGAGCCGGCGGTCGAGATTCAAGGTGCATTGGTGCGTCGCGGCCTCGATCGCGCCACCGACCGCGATCTGGTCGATGTAGATCGTCGTCTTCCCGTCGATTCCCTGGCTCTGCAACTGGTCATGCGGCCCGGGAACCCCCGTGCCGGTGCTGATGTAGATCGCCTTGCCGCGCAACTTGTAGGCGTTGACGACCGGATCGTGGGCACGCCACCCCGGGGACCCGACCGGACCCCAGATGTTGGCGATGTCACCCCCGCCGCGGCCCTCGACCACCGCCCGGATCGCCAGCCGGCCCAGATTCGTACTCGTCTCCGCACATCCGCTGTAGGACGCGACGGCCCGGTAGAGCTCGGGCGCGGACTCGGCGAGGCTCAGCGACGACGTCCCCGCCATCGAGATCCCCGCGATCGCATTCACCCCGGTCGTATTCAATTTCTGGTCGATGAGCGGCGGCAATTCGCTGGTCAGAAAGGTCGTCCATTTATTGCGCCCGAGAACCGGGTCGACTTTCACCCAGTCGGTGTAATAGCTGTATGCGCCGCGCATCGGCACGACCACGTTCACATTCTTGTCGGAGACGAAATCGACGATGTCGGTCTGCTCGAACCAGTGCCCGGTACCCTCTCCGCCACCGGCGCCGTTCAGCAGGTAGAGCGTCGGCCGGGGCACCGATCGGTCCGCCGGCATGAGCACTCGCACCGGCACACTGCGTTTCATCGACGGCGAGTAGACCGACAGGTCGAGGACCCGGCCGTCGGCGACCGCGCGGGCCAACGCCTCGGCCCGGGTCGATCCGTTTCCCGGTTCCGCGCCGGCAATCGACGGAATGGCCGGCGTGACAACGAGTGCCGCGATCGAGATCATGGTGGCGACCAGGCGTCGGCAGAGAGCACCATCCGCTGCGGACATCACAGTCCCTTCACATCACTACCGCTCACATCACCGCAACCGCGCCGTCGTCTCGACAACGGAATTCACACGTGGAGATATCGATCCGAATACGTTTCACCATACGCACCGGGGCGAATCCCGTCCGCATTACTCCGCCGGCGACGATTTCCGTTCATCTCGCGGGTCAGCGCGACAAAACCAGGATTCGAAGCGTTTTCACGATGACAAATATCGCGTAGCGCGAGCACCGCGCGCCTGAGCAGCAATTCTGGCCTCCCGGTACGCCGAATCGACCGGTGAGCTCGGGCCGGAAACGGTGCCTGCACATCGCTCGGCACGGGGGCTTCGCTGCGACCGGCCGACGGAGATTCGGCCGATCGGACGACAACACTGCCCTGGATCGCTCAGGGTGTCACGGACGCGGGGAACAGTGTGCGCGGGTTCTGCAGCAACGCCGGCGGGGTGACGGCCGCCCGCTCGAGCGTGCCGGTCCACCGGACGCGGCGGCGATGCGGCGTGAGCGTCTTGCCGCGGGTCGAGAACTCGTAGTCGCCATCCACCACGCCGAGCACGAGCGTGTCCACGTCCACGGCACCGGTGTTCTGCGGTGGAAGGATGGCGACCTCGTCCCCGGCCGCCAGGTCGGAGACGAAGGACGCCAGCACGCGGAGGTCCTTTCCCGGCCGACGCCCCGGACTGCGCTCCTTCAGCAGCGTCCGGAGGGACGCGTCGGCGCCCGCCGTCGCGTCGACGTCGACGCCGGACTCGGTGCCGAACCCGACGATCCGCCGACGTCGGAATTCGGCGTACTGCTCGTCCGAGGTCGCCCGCACAACCCATACGGTGCGGGTCGGCGCATCCAGGTCACGGACCTCGGCGACGGGCGGAGCAGGCCAGAAGTACGGTTGCTCGTCATCGACGTCGTCGAACACGGCGCCGTAGAAGTCCGGCGCCTTGCGGAGCAGCGCGGCACGATGACTGCGATGCAGCCTGTCATCCCCCAGCCACTCGGGCATCAGACCCTGCGCGGCCAACTCGGACTGGGGTCGCCCCACCACATCGGGCGCGAACTCGGCGATCATCGCCGCGGTGCTGTCCGCACGCCCTTCGCGAGTCCACACATCGACGACGGCGAGCCCGTAGGCGACCAGTGCCGGGGTGTGCCCACGCCACATCATCACCGCGGGATGACTGGTCCAGCCGTAGTCGAAGAGTTCGAGCGCCCGCAGGATCTGCAATGTCTCGACCCGCTGTTTGCCGAGCCTGGCGGGGTCGAGGACGTCGGCGGAGCGCCGGAAATCCGGGTAGGGCAGGAACGTTTGCATGGGAGTTCGTATACCCGCGTGACCCCCCGGTTCACACCACCGGTCGTCGTGGCCGCCGAGGCTCATCCGCCGTGTCCCCGGTCCTGCCTCAAGCCTTGGACTCGCAGAGATTATTAGTGACCTTCGAATGTGAGATCTGAGTCCGAATGTGGATAAGGTTTCGATGCAGTGCTTGGACGCGGCCTTGCGCGCGAACAAGAACTGTTGTGTGTCAACGAGTATCAGCGCCAAGTTCCAGCTGGCTGATCGGCAACCCTCCACCGCGGCGGGGTGCCCTGGATAAACGACACGGCTCCACCGGCAACCGGGGACGGAGCAAGCGCGGGTTCGACTCATACGAACCCCAGGGAAGAGTGCGGGAGTTCGATGATCATCTGCCGACGCTGTCGGCCCCTGGCCGGACCAGTTCGGTCCAGCGCGCCCACGATCGCCGCGTTCACGCAGTTCATGCCTTCCGCAATCGCTATGCGTCACCACACATCAGGAGAAGAGATGGCCACCCCGACCACGTCCGTCCGGCACAAACGGAGACATCGAACCAAGGCCACAGTCCTGGCGACACTGACGGCGTGCCTCATCGCCGCCTGCGGCTCCGGCAATGGCGGTGATTCGCCTGCGGCAACCGGCGACCCGGTCGACGGCGGTACGCTCCGATTCGCCAGCGCCAGCGGGCCCGGCGACTGCCTCGACCCACACCAGAGCCCGGCAGATGTCGCGGGTTTCTACGCGCGGCCGATTCTCGATTCGCTGGTGGCCCTGAACAAGGACGGGACCCTGGCTCCGTGGCTGGCCACCGAGTGGAGCGTCTCCCCTGATCAGCGGACCTGCAGCTTCACCCTGCGCGATGACGTGACCTTCTCCAACGGAGAGAAGTTCGACGGCAACGCCGTGAAGGCGAACTTCGACCACATCGTCGACCCGGCGACCAAGTCCCAACTGGCCGCCAACACCATCGCCACCTACACCGGCACCAAGGTCATCGATCCCACCCATGTGGAAGTGACTTTCTCGGAACCCAATTCGGCCTTCCTGCCGTCAGCGGCCACCGCATACCTCGGAATCGAGGCCCCCTCGACGTTGACCAAGGGGCCGGATGCGCTGTGCAGCAAGATCGTCGGGACCGGCCCATTCGTCAGCCCGGACGGGTACCAGCCCAACAAGGGTATCGACTACGTCCGAAACGACGCCTACAACTGGGGACCGGGGAACGCCGGTCATACCGGTAAGGCGTACCTGCAGGGCATCAGCATCAAAGAGATCTCGGAGGACTCGTCACGGTATGGGGCGCTGACCAGCAACCAGGTCGATGCCATCGCCAGCGTTCCGCCGGTCAACGTCTCTCAGCTCAAAGAGACACCGGGTTTCACCGTCGACACCGAACAGGCACCCGGCGGAAACTACAACTACTACCCCAACACGGCCCGGGGTGCCTTCGCGGATCTCAAGGTGCGGGAGGCGTTCCGCGCCGGGATCAACTGGGACGCCATCGTCGACAAGCTCTACTTCGGGGTCTTCCAGCCGGCGAAGAACACGCTGAGCCCCGCGACGGTGGGCTACAACAAGGAAAGCGAATCCGCGTACGCCTTCGACGAGGACAAGGCGAACACCCTTCTCGACGAGGCTGGTTGGATCGCCAAGGACGGCGAGGGATACCGCACCAAGAACGGACAGCGACTGACCGTCGTACATCCCTTCCTCGCGGACATTGCCCGAGAACAGCGCGACACACTGCTCGAACAGGTGCAGTCGTCGGCCAAGAAGCTCGGGATCGACTATCAGATCAAGAATGTCACCGTCGACGAGTACCTGTCGCGCCTCTATCGCGGCGACTACGACGTCGCCGACATCAGCTGGCAGCGTGCATCTCCCGATGCGCTTCGCACACTGTCGCATTCGTCGAACATCCCGGCACTGCCGGACACGTTCGGCACCAATTTCGCCCGGTATTCGAACCCGGCAGTCGATGCTGATCTGGTCGCCGCTCTGGGCGAGACGGACCTGACCAAGCAGTCCGAGATCTACGGCCGCGCTCAGCAACAGATCGCCGACGATGCCGCGGTGTTCCCGGTCTTCGTGTTCAATTACGCGCTCGGCCGCAGAGACAAGGTCCAGGGTGTCGAGTTCGAGCCACAGGCATTCCCCACCTTCTACGATGCCTGGCTCGCACCATGACGGTGATCGAAGCGGTGGCCGGTCCGACCCAGGTCCCGCGTACGCGGACCGTGGGTCGGGCGGTCGCCCGCCGGCTACTCGTGTCGCTCTTCGTGTTGTGGGGCGCGATCACCGCGACCTTCCTCGTGATCCACGCGGGCGGCGGGTCGCCGATCAACGCCATCATCGGACCGAACCAGGTCTCGCCCGAGGTCCGCGCCCAGATCATCAGCGACTACAAGCTCGACGACCCGATCGTCGTGCAGTACGTCAACTACTTCTGGAGGCTCCTGCACGGTGACCTCGGGCAGTCCTACGCGTTGCGGATGCCCGTGAGCGAGGCCATCGCCGGACAGATCTGGCCCACGATGCAACTCGTGACGGTCTCGGCGGTCCTGTCGCTGGTGGTCGCCCTCGTGATAGGACTGGCGACCGCCAACCGTCCGGGTCTGATCCGGGGACCGGTGACCTCGCTCGAGGTGCTGACGGTCGCGATTCCGACGTTCTGGCTCGGCATCCTGCTGCTGACGGTCTTCTCCTTCAACCTGAACTGGTTTCCCTCGGTCGGGTCCGACGGCATCGCATCACTGGTGTTGCCGACGATCGCTCTCTCGGCAACCCCGGCAGCCCTGCTCTCTCAGGTACTGCGCCATGGCGTCGAGCAGACCCTCCACGAACCGTTCGTGGTGACCGCGAGATCGCGGGGCATCGGTCAGACGGCGGTACTCGTGCGGCACGTCATCCGGCACGCGGCGATGCCGGTCATCACCATGTGGGGGCTGATCGTCGGCACACTGATCAGCGGTGCTGTCGTCGTCGAACAGGTGTTTTCACGAGAAGGACTGGGCCGGTTGACCATTGCGGCCGTCATCGGCAAGGACCTGCCCCTGATCCTCGGCGTCGTCATCATCGCCGCGACCTTCTACACCATCGTGAACACGCTGATCGACGCCGCATACGGGTGGCTGGACCCGCGTCTGCGCGACGCCACATCCCCGGTCCCCTCGGGGCCCATCGACGGAAGACGAGCAGATGACGACACCTGACGTCGGGACAGTGCCCGCGGGCTCGGTACGGTTCACCGCCGGACCGAGCTGGACACAACGAGTTCGACGTCTTCGGATCTCGGTGACATTGAGCAGCGCGTTCATTCTGCTGATGACGTTCGTCGCCGTCTTCCCGTCCTGGTTCACGAGTCGCGATCCCAATGCGGGCGATCCGCTCGACATGCTCCTGGCACCCAGTTGGGAGCACATCTTCGGGACCGACCAGAACGGCCGGGACATCTACGCCCGCATCGTCTACGGAGCGGGACCGTCCCTGCTCATCGGGGTGAGCGCCACTCTCTTCGCCGTTGTCGTCGGCACGGTGATAGGTGTGTTCGCCGCCCGCGGCGGTCGCATCGGCGACTGGGTCGTGTCCCGCCTGCTCGACGTGTTCCTCTCCATTCCCGGTCTGCTGCTGGTGTTCCTGATCGTGGCCGCACGCGGGCCCGGAACCATGACCACCATCATCGGTGTTGCCGTCGTGACCATGCCGAGCTATGCGCGACTCGTCCGCGGCGAGGTGATCCGTTTGCGCGGAGCGGTTTTCGTCGAGGCAGCTCGGGCACTGGGTTGGAGCCAGGCCAACGTCGTCGCACGACACATCGTCCCCAACGCGATCGGGCCCGTCCTCGTTCTCGGCACCATCGGCATCGGCTCGGCGATCGGGATAGCGTCCTCCTTGAGCTTCCTCGGCCTGGGACCCCAACCCCCCACCGCCGAGTGGGGCAGCATGCTCTCCGCGAGCCGCACCTACTTCTCCGTGGCGTGGTGGCCCGCCGTGTTCCCCGGTCTCGCCATCACCCTGACCGTTCTCTCGGTGACCGTCGTCGGACGGTACCTGCAGCGCCGCAACGACGGACGGAGCACCCCGTGACCGCGCTCATCACACCGCCCGTATCGCAGACGCCCCTGGTGGAGGTGACGAACCTACGGGTGGGATTCCCATCCGGAGCCCGCACCGTCGCCGCCGTCGACGGCGTCACGTTCAGCATCCACCGCGGTCAGAGCGTGGCCATCGTCGGTGAGTCCGGATCGGGCAAGAGCGTGACCGCTCGCAGTCTCGTGGGACTGATCGGTTCAGGCGCCCGGGTACAAGCAGATCAGCTGCGGGTGAACGGTAACGACACCCGGAAGTTCTCCGAGAAGCGGTGGCGGACCCTACGCGGCAAGGAGGTCGGGTTCGTCTTCCAGGACGCCCTGGTCTCACTCGACCCCCTCCGTACGGTGGGCGCGGAGATCGCCGAGGTACTCACCACCCACCGTGTCGTCGCACGCGACGAGGTCGACGCCCGGGTGGTCGAGCTCCTCGCCAGTGTCGGTATCCCGGAGCCCTCGTTGCGAGCCGGCCAATATCCCCATCAGCTCTCCGGTGGGCTGCGACAACGCGCTCTCATCGCGTCGGCCCTGGCGGCCGGGCCCCCGCTGCTGATCGCCGATGAACCGACCACTGCACTCGATGTCACCGTCCAGGCGCAGATCCTGAGCCTGCTCGAAGAACGCAAGAAGGATGCGACCGCCCTGCTGCTCATCAGCCATGACCTCGCGGTCGTGTCCCGCATCGCCGACTATGTCTATGTCATGAAGGACGGGGTCTTCGTCGAGCACGGACCGACCCGGGACGTACTGGGCAACCCTACGCACGCCTACACCCGGCAGCTCCTCGACGCCGTGCCGGCCGCCCACGCCCGGGGTACCCGTCTGTCGTCGACCGGCGGCGGAGCTCCCCTGTCGCGCGCACCCATCGCCGACGAGGTCGTCCTCCGAGCCGAGAATCTGACGAAACACTTCACACTCGACGCCGGGCGCCGCCTCCGCGCCGTCGATGACGTCAGTCTGTATGTCCGCCGCGGTGAGACACTCGGCATCGTCGGCGAATCCGGGTCGGGCAAGTCCACGGTCGCGCGCCTACTCCTGAATCTGGAGCGTCCCGACGCCGGAACCGTCACGATCGACGGACACGACTGGGCAGCTCTGACGGACAAGCAAGTTCGCCGGGAACGCCAGAACATCCAGGTGATCTACCAGGACCCGCTGAGTTCCTTCGACCCGCGCCACACCGTGGCACGCATCGTCGAAGAGCCACTGCTGGCCGCCGGGGGAATGTCCCGGGCCGAGCGTCGCGACCGCGTCCTCGAGCAGCTCGAACTCGTCGGCCTCACACGTGATCACCTCAACCGGCGACCCCGGCAGCTCTCCGGCGGCCAGCGTCAGCGGGTGGCCATCGCCCGCGCCCTGGCCACCCGTCCCGATGTCATCATCTGCGATGAACCCGTGTCCGCCCTCGACGTGTCGATCCAGGCCCAGATCCTCGACCTGCTCGCCGACGTGCAGCGCGAGCTGGGTGTCGCATATGTCTTCATCTCCCATCACCTGGGCGTGATCTACCACGTCTCCGACCGCGTTCTGGTGATGAAGGACGGCCGCGCGGTCGAGACCGGCAGTGTCGAGGACATCTTCGACGAGCCGGCCGCCGACTACACCCGAGCGCTGCTCGCGGCCATCCCCACGCTGGAGACCGAGCGACCCGACCACACGGCAGGAGTTCCCGGATGAGCACGAGTCGCGTCGACACCGTCGTCGTTGGTGGCGGGGCGATGGGTTCGGCGGCAGCATGGCACCTCGCTCAGCGGGGAGTCGAGACGGTGCTGCTCGAGCGCTTCACGCCCGGCCACACCAATGGCGCGTCGCACGGCAGCTCGCGGATCTTCCGCACGTCCTACGCCGACGCGACCTACGCGGGGTTGGCTCTCGAGGCGCAGCAGCAATGGCGTCAGCTGGAAGCCGAAACGGGGACGTCGTTGCTGACCGTGACCGGCGGGGTCGATCAGGGCCACCCGCCGTATCTGGCCGAGATCGCCGGCACGCTCGGCGAGCTCGGCGTCGAACATCACTGGCTTCCCCCGGAGGAGGCGACGCGACGGTGGCCCGGCATCTCGTTCCCCGATCGCGTGCTGTTCTACCCGGGAAGCGGGCGACTGCACGCCGACGACGCCGTGACCGCGCTGCAGAACGCTGCGGTGGCTCGCGGCGCCGAGGTCCGACACAACACCCAGGTGCTCTCGATCGAGGTCGACGGCGACGACGCCGTTGCCGTCCGGACAGACGACCATGAATACCTCGCCCGGCGGGTGGTCGTGGCCGCCGGCGCATGGGCCGAGAAGCTCGTCGGTCACCTCGTGCCGCTACCCGCGATCCGCGTGACCCAGGAGCAACCCGCGCATTTCGCACCTCTCGACCGCACCGTCGAATGGCCGAGTTTCACCATCTCGCACGATCCGGACGCACCCGAAACACGGCCCTTCGGAGGCGTTTACGGACTCTCCTCCGGCGACGAGGGCGTCAAGGTCGGATTCCACGGCGTCGGTCCGGTCGTCGATCCCGACCATCGCGACTTCACCGCGGAGCCGCGTCAGCTGGCGGCCCTGCAGGACTACGTCCGCGAGTGGATCCCCGGCGTCGACGCCGACCGGCCAGTCCCGATCAGTTGCACCTACGCGACGACGGCGGACTCCAACTTCATCATCGACCGCGTGGGCCCGGTGACCGTCGCGGCCGGATTCTCCGGGCACGGTTTCAAGTTCGTGCCCGCCATCGGTCGGCTCCTCGCCGATCTCACCGCGGGGAAGAACGCCCCCACGTTGTTCTCGTTCCGCGAACGTACTGCAGAAAGAGTGTCCTGACTTGTCCGACTACGCCAGTCCCGCCGACATCGCCAGATACGGCGCGTACTCGATATCCAGGCGGCCCGACGACACCCGCCCGTTGTACCGGTTCGGGGGCCGGCTCAGCAGCGACGGTTCCACGCCGTATCCCGCGGTCCCCGACCGCTACCACGTATACGCGGGCTGGTTCTGCCCATGGTCACAGCGGATCACTCTGGCCGTCGAACTCGCCGGCCTGTCCGGGATCGTCGGTGTCAGCCATGTCGACAGCGCGCGTGACGCACGCGGCTGGGCTTTCCGCCAGACACACGGCCCCGATCCCGTCAACGGCTTCACGTTGCTTCGCGATGCCTACGAGCACACCGAGCCCGGATTCGACGGCCACATCTCGGTTCCCGTGTTGTGGGACCGCACCGAGAACCGGATCGTCAGCAACGATTTCGGGACACTCGACATCGACCTCGCATCGCAGTACGACGTAACCGAATCCGGCGGGATCGAGCTGTATCCGCCTGCGCTACGCGCACAGATCGATGATCTGGAAACCTGGCTGCGCGCCGACGTCAACGGCACCGCCGACGCGGCGGCGAGTGGCAGCCCGGAGGCGGCCGCCACGCTGAAGACGGCATTCGCCGATCTCGACGGGCGACTGGCGCACAGCAGGTTCCTGCTCGGCGACGCCGTCACGCTCGCCGACACCAGGTTGTTCGTGACGTTGGTTCGCTACGACGCGGCGGCCGCGCGGTCGGGGGCCCCGCGCCTACGCGAATTCGGAGAGCTCTGGCGTTACGCGCGGGACCTCTACGCACTCCCGGCTTTCACCGCGACCACCGACTTCGGGTCCTTCGCCGGCGGCGACATCGTGGTCGCCGATTGGCGGAATCCCGTGGCGGCCGACCAGTGACCCCGCAGACCCCGGTCCGCCTGGGAGCTGCCCTCGACGGGGTCGGGTGGCATCCCGCCTCCTGGCGCGAGGACACGGTGAACGCGAAGCGACTGGCCGATCCCGAGTACTGGGTCGAGCTCGCCCAGACCGCCGAGCGGGGCCTGTTGGATTTCCTGACGATCGACGACACACTCGGACTCCAGTTCGAGAATTTCGGTCTTCCTGACGATCGGGTCGACCGAGTTCGCGGCCGACTCGATTCGGTGCTGATCGCCTCCCGGGTCGCGCCGCGCACCCGGCACATCGGCCTGATCCCGACGGCCGTGGTAACCCATACCGAACCGTTCCACCTCGCGAAAGCTATTGCGACACTTGACTTCATCAGCGCAGGCCGCGCAGGTGTACGCCTCAAGGTCGACGTCGCCGGTACCGAGGTGGCGCTGTTCGGCCGCCGGGATCAACCGCTGCTCGACCCTGGCGAGGCCGGCGAAGCGAAACTGCGGGGGTCGCTGAAGACGGCGATGGGCGAGGCAGCCGATTACGGCGAGGTACTCCATCGGCTGTGGGACAGCTGGGAGGACGACGCGGTGATCCGCGATACCACCACCGGTCGGTTCATCGATCGAAAGAAGTTGCACCACATCGACTTCGAGGGCGAACACTTCTCGGTCAAGGGGCCGTTGACGGTGCCCAGACCGCCGCAGGGTCAGCCGCTCACCGGGGTGCTGGCCCATGTGACCGAGGTGTATCGACTGGCGGCCGACGTGGCCGACCTGGTGTGGTTCACCCCGCACAGCGACAACGACATTCGCGGAGTCTGTGATGAACTGGCCGGTTTCGGCGCGCACTTCGACCGAGGCGATCCGCTGGTGAAGTTCGGTGATCTGCTCGTCGCCCTCGACTCGCACCAGGAGCGCGGGATCGACCGGTTACACCGCCTCGACGAGTTGTCCGGCGCACCCTTGACCTCCGATGCGCGGATCTTCACCGGCTCCCCGGCCGAGCTGGCCGACCTCATCGAGGCGTGGACGGCAGCGGGACTCGAGGGCGTACGCCTGCGTCCGGCGAGCAATGCTGTGGATCTTCCGCTCATCAGCGATGCTCTCGCACCGGAGCTCCGGCGCCGCGGTCTGCGACCGGAGAGCTACTCCGCCACCACACTTCGCGGGCACCTCGGGTTGGACCGGCCACGCTCACGCTATGCGACACCGTTGGAGGCGTCATGACCCGCAAACCCCTGCGCGAGGTACGCCTGGGAGCGATATCCCCCGGCGTCAACAGCACGACGGTATGGTCCGACCACCGGGCGGGAAGCCAGATAGATTTCTCGAGCTTCGTTCATCTCGCAAAGACGGCGGAGTCCGCCAAGTTCGACTTCTTCTTCCTCGCCGAAGGCCTCCGGGTCCGGGAGAAGAACGGGCTGATCTACGATCTCGATGTTGTCGGCAGGCCGGACACCTTGCCCATCCTCGCGGCACTTGCCGCGGTGACCGAGAACATCGGCCTCATCGGGACCATCAATGCGACCTTCAACGAGCCGTATGAAGTGGCCCGGCAATTCGCCACTCTCGACCATCTCACGGCAGGGCGGGCGGGGTGGAATGTCGTCACCTCGTCAGACGCGTTCACCGGTGCGAACTTTCGGCGAGGGGGGTTTCTCCCGTACGAGGAACGCTACGAACGTGCCGCCGAGATGCTCGAGGTGGCGCGCGCGCTGTGGGACTCGTGGCCCGACGATGCGATCGTCGCCGACGGAGCCGACGGTCGGTTCTGGTCTCGGCCGGACATCGGCTCGTTTGCCCACAGCGGTAAGCACTTCGACGTTCAGGGCCAGTTCTCGGTTCCCGCGAGCCCGCAAGGTTATCCGGTCATCCTGCAGGCCGGGGACGCCGAGGCGGGCCGCGATTTCGGCGGGTCGTATGCCGATGGGATCTTCACGATGGTCCGGAACCTCGACGACGCACGGAAGTACTACCGGGAGGTCAAGGCACGCAAGGTGGCCATCGGTGGCGCACCCGACGACCTGCTGATCCTTCCGGGAGCAACGTTCGCCCTCGGCGACACCACCGAGGAGGCGCACCAGAACGCGGCGGTGATCCGGCGACAGCAGGTCAGTGGTGCGACTGCGATCGGGTACATCGAAGAGGTGTGGAACCGGGATCTCAGTGCCTACGATCCCGATGGGCCTCTGCCCGCGATCGAGCCCGCTCTCGACGCGGACTCGATCATCCAGGGCAAGACTCGCCTCACCCGGGACCCAGTCGCGCTCATCGACGAGTGGCGTCATCTCGCGGAAACCAAGAATCTGTCGATCCGCGATCTCGTCGTCGAGGTCAGTGCGAAACAAGACTTCATCGGCACCCCCGCCGAGGTCGCCGAACAGATCAACCATCGAGTGCAGACCGAGGCCGCCGATGGGTTCATCCTCATCCCGCACCTCACGCCGACCGGGCTCGATGAGTTCGCGGCAAAGGTCGTCCCCGAGTTGCAGGAACGCGGGGTCTTCCGCACCGAATACACGGGCACAACCCTTCGCGAGAACCTGGGGTTGCCCGCTGCACCGCAGCGACCATGGCCGAGCGACCATCTCTCGACTCAATTCCCGACGACTGCATAGGAATCTCCTCGTGTCACCCATCCCGCTGTCCGTACTCGACCTCCTGCCCCGGGTGAGCGGCGCAGACAGCACCGCCGCCGTACGGAACGCCATAGATCTCGCCCAACGGGCTGAGCGTTTCGGCTATGCCCGCTACTGGTTCGCCGAGCACCATCTCAACCCGGGCGTCGTCGGGTCGTCTCCTGCGGTCGAGATCGCACTCGTCGCCGGATCGACCTCCACCATTCGATTGGGCTCCGCCGGTGTGCAATTCGGCCACCGGACGCCCCTGGCGACCGTTGAGGAGTTCGGTCTCGTCAACGCTCTGTACCCGGGCCGGCTCGACCTCGGAATCGGCCGGTCCATCTCCCGTCCGGCACCCCGGCTTGAGAAGGCCGAGACGTCTACTGCCACAGCGGAATTCCTGTCGAAACGCGGCGGTGTCGACCACAGTGAGGACCTGCGCACAACCAACGGCCTGCTCCTGCCACGGCAGCCCGATCTCACGGCCGCCTACAACAGCGATGCGGCCGCGCATCTGCTCGGCCTTCTGCAACAACCGGGCGCCTACGCGCCTGATTACGACGAGCAGATCTCCACTGTCCTCGCGCTGCTCGACGGCACCTACGTCAGCCCGGAGGGGCTGCCGGCGCACGCAGCACCCGGTGAGGGCGCCGACGTCGAAGTGTGGATCCTCGGCGGATCGAGCGCGACCGTCGCCGGGTCGAGAGGTCTACGCTTTGTCGCCAGCTACCACCACAGCCCGACGACCGTCGTCGACGCCGTGGAGGCCTATCGGGCCGCATTCCGGCCGTCCGACGACGTACCGGAACCGTACGTCGCGGTGTCGGTGGCGCGGTGATCGCCGACTCCGACGAGGAGGCAACGGAACTGGCATCCGGGTACGCGCCCTGGGTGCGGAGCATCCGTCGGGGCGAAGGTGCGATCCCCTTCCCCACGCCGACCGAGGCCGCTGCCCTGGAGTGGACCGACGACGACCGGGACCTGGTGCGCGACCGCGTGCTGACCCAGTTCGTGGGTTCGCCGACGACAGTTGCCGACCAGCTCGAACAGCTTCGCGACGCGACCGGCGCATCGGAGATCGCCATCACGACGATCACCCATGACCACGAGGCGAGGGTGCGGTCCTACGAACTGATCGCCAAAGAGTGGGCCAACCGGTGACGGCGCCGCAGACATACCCCGACACCTCGGTCCTCGACAATGCGATGTGGGAGAGCCTGATCGGACCGCACGCGCAGTTCAGCGAGGGCACCGACCTGGTTCGTCGCTACCTGCCCACGGTGGCCCCCATGATCGGCATCGGCGATGTCGACGACCCCCGTGCGTGGACCGATCTCGCCGCGCTGGTCGGTCCGGAGCAGGAGGTGGCGATATCTCATTCCGGGGTTGTGGCGCCGGCGGGCTGGACGCCGGTCATGGGTGGGCTCGGCGTGCAGATGGTCGCCACCGACCGTCTGCGTCCCAGGCCTTTCGAGGAAGCGGTTCGGCTCGGTGCCGCGGATGTCGACGACATGCTCGCGCTGATCGCCCGCACCCAACCCGGGCCGTTTCTACCCGAGACCTATCGTTTGGGCACCTACCTCGGGGTTCGGCGAGAGGGCCGGTTGATCGCGATGGCGGGCGAACGCCTACATCCGCCGGGGTGGACCGAGATCAGCGCGGTGTGCACCGATGAGGAGTTTCGCGGGCAGGGCCTGGGCTCACGTCTGGTTCTGGCCGTCGCCGACGGAATCCATGCGCGTGGCGAGACGCCGTTCCTGCATGCGGCGGCGAGCAACGTCAACGCGATCGAACTGTACAAGCACCTCGGCTTCGTCATTCGTACCGAGATCACATTCACCGTCTTGAGGTCGCCCGCCACCTGATCCGAGCGCTCACCATGGTGGCGGGTTGGGGGTCACTCAGTCCGACTCGGGTTCCGGCGCGTTCGTCCCGACCTCCGGTTCCGCGCACACGCCGTCGACGCAGACCGCCGCGTCGTCGTCGCCGATCATCTCGAAGCGCACCGGCGGTTCAGACACGATCGACCGCCTCGGCGCGGACCTTGTCGAGGGCCTGGGTGAACGTCTCCGGCGCCTGTGCACCAGAGACGCCGTATTTGCCGTTGATGACGAAGAACGGCACACCGCTGATCCCGTACGCCCGCGCCTGATCGATGTCGGCGGCGACGGCAGCGGAGTACTCCCCCGACTCCAGCGCGGCGAGGACGGCGTCGCGCTCGAGGCCGACATCGGCCGCCAGCTCGGCCAGTTCCTCGGCGCGGCCGACGTGCCGCCCCTGCTCGAAGTACGCCTTGAACAGGCGCTCGGCGAGATCCGTCTGTCGGCCATGCGCTTTCGCGAAATGCAGGGCTTCGTGCGCCTTCAGTGTCTTGGTGTGCTGCAACCGGTCGAAGTCGTAGTCGAGACCGACGCCGGCGGCGATCTCACGGACCTGGTCGAGCATCCCCCGGACCTGCCCGGCGGGCATGCCCTTGTGCCGAACGAGGAAGTCGATCTCCGAGCCGTCGAAGTCGACCGGTGTGTCGGGGGCGAGCTCGAAGCTGTGGTAGGTCACCTCGACCTCGTCACGCCCGGCGAACTCCGCCAGTCCGGCCTCGAACTTGCGTTTACCGATGTAGCACCAGGGGCAGGCGATGTCGGACCAGATGTCGACGGTGATGGGAGCGCTCATGGCCGTCTCAACACCTCCCGGATCGAGAACGTTCCCGGGAGTGCCTCACGCTCGGTCGAGCGAACCGGGCACGTCGAGCAGGTCGTCGAGATGCGCTCGCGACCAGTCGCAGAGACCGTGGACCGTCGTGACCAGGTCCCGACCGGCGTCCGTCACCGTGTAGTCCACCCGTGGGTTCGCGCTGCGATGGTCGTGACGATGGATCAGTCCATGCGCTTCGAGGTCGCGCAGCGTCTGGGTGAGCACCTTGTCGCTGATCGTCCCGATCGACCGTTTCAGCTCGCGGAATCGGCGGGGTCGCTGCCGAATCTCCTCGAGGACGGTCAGACCCCACTTCGTCGACACCACGGCGAAGACCGACCGCGCGAGTCCCCGGGCCCGCTCCTCGGCCTCGGACGACGGCCCGGCGTACCCACTCACCTCGAAGTTCGTACTGCCGCTCATCCGCCTGCGCTCCTAGCGTGGGGTCGATGCGAGTGCTGAAGACCTACGCCAGAGTATTCGTCGCCGACCTCGACGAGTCCCTACCGCTGTACGAGACCCTCGTCGGTGCATCCGCCGATCTGCGTTTCGCCTTCGAGAAGGCCGAACTCGCCGCCGTCGGAGACTTCCTCCTCATCGCAGGGGCCGACGACGATGTCGAAAACTACCGGTCCACCGTCGGACCGGTCATAGTCGATGATCTCGACGCACTCATCGCGCTGATCACCGGCACGTCCGCAGCCGTCGTCATCGGAGAATCACACAGTGCGACAGGACGATTCGCCTACCTTCGCCACCCCGACGGCGCGGTCCTCGAATACGTCGAGTGGTCGCCGGAGATCGTCGCGACCGTGTTCGCAACGCCGAAGGCCGGCCACCCTCTCGGGTGACCGGCCTTCGGTTGGAGCTGCGTTGAGTGAACGCAGGGATCTGATCAGGAGATCAGAAGCCCATCCCGCCCATCTCGTCGCCGCCCGGCATGGCCGGTGCGGCGTTCTTCTCGGGCTTGTCGGCGACGACGGCCTCGGTGGTGAGGAACAGAGCCGCGATCGAAGCTGCGTTCTGCAGCGCCGAGCGGGTGACCTTCACCGGGTCGTTGATGCCGGCCTTGAGCAGGTCCTCGTACACACCGGTGGCGGCGTTGAGGCCGGTGCCGGTGGGCGAGTTGAGGACCTTGTCGGCGACGACGCCCGGCTCGAGCCCGGCGTTGATCGCGATCTGCTTGGCCGGAGCCGAGAGCGCGACCTTGACGATGTTGGCGCCGGTGGCCTCGTCACCCTCGAGCGAGAGTGCGTCGATGGCCGGCTCCGACTGCAGCAGGGCCACGCCACCGCCGGCGACGATGCCCTCTTCGACGGCAGCCTTCGCGTTGCGGACGGCGTCCTCGATGCGGTGCTTGCGCTCCTTGAGCTCGACCTCGGTGGCCGCGCCCGCCTTGATGACCGCAACACCGCCGGCCAGCTTGGCCAGACGCTCCTGCAGCTTCTCACGGTCGTAGTCGGAGTCGCTGTTCTCGATCTCGCCGCGGATCTGGGCCACCCGGCCGGCGATGGCGTCGGGATCGCCCGAGCCCTCGACGATGGTGGTCTCGTCCTTGGTCACGACGACCTTGCGTGCGGTACCGAGCAGCTCGACGCCGGCGCCCTCGAGCGAGAGGCCGACCTCTTCGCTGATGACCTCGCCACCGGTGAGGATGGCGATGTCGGCCAGCATGGCCTTGCGGCGGTCACCGAAGCCCGGAGCCTTGACGGCGACGGACTTGAAGGTGCCCTTGAGCTTGTTGACGACGAGGGTCGAGAGAGCTTCGCCCTCGACGTCCTCGGCGATGATCAGCAGCGGCTTACCGGCCTGGATGACCTTCTCCAGCAGCGGCAGCAGGTCCTTGATGGTCGAGACCTTGCCCGAGACCAGCAGGATGTACGGGTCGTCGAGGACGGCTTCCTGGCGGTCGGCGTCGGTGACGAAGTAGCCCGAGATGTAGCCCTTGTCGAAGCGCATGCCCTCGGTGAGCTCGAGCTGCAGGCCGAAGGTGTTGGACTCCTCGACCGTGATGACGCCTTCCTTGCCGACCTTGTCCATCGCCTCGGCGATGAGCTCGCCGATCGAGGGGTCGCCGGCCGAGATGCCTGCGGTCTGAGCGATCTGCTCCTTGGTCTCGACCTCCTTGGCGCTCTTCAGCAGCGACTCGGTGACAGCCTCGACGGCCTTCTCGATGCCGCGCTTCAGACCCAGCGGGTTGGCGCCGGCAGCGACGTTGCGCAGACCCTCACGGACGAGAGCCTGGGCCAGAACGGTGGCGGTGGTGGTGCCGTCGCCCGCGACGTCGTCGGTCTTCTTGGCGACTTCCTTGACCAGCTCGGCGCCGATCTTCTCGTACGGGTCCTCCAGCTCGATCTCCTTGGCGATGGACACACCATCGTTGGTGATCGTGGGGGCGCCCCACTTCTTTTCCAGCACGACGTTGCGACCCTTGGGTCCCAACGTCACCTTGACGGCGTCGGCGAGGCTGTTGAGGCCCCGCTCGAGGCCGCGACGGGCCTCTTCGTCGAACGCGATTTGCTTGGCCATGGGTAAGTGATCCTCCGAAGGGGGTGACACTAGGTTCGTATGGCCGGAACTCGGTGCCCGCGACGGACGACCGGTGTGTCATTCGGTACCGGCCTCACCGTCCCGACCTGGCACTCACAGCTCGCGAGTGCCAACCTCGTTTTTAGCACTCGCCCACCGCGAGTGCAAGGTCGGATCGGCGGCAGACCGACGGGATCTCCGCACCCGGGGGCACGGCCTTGATTAGCGTGATCCGTATGTCCGGCGCGCCCAGACCTTTCCGCTTCGGGGTCAACATGTTCACCGTCGACGACGCGGCCTCCTGGACGAGTCGCGCCCGCCACGTCGAAGACCTCGGCTATGACGTGCTGCTCTTCCCCGACCACCTCGGTGCGCCGAGCCCGTGGCCCGCGCTGTCCGTGGCGGCGACGGCGACGCAACGCCTCCGGCTCGGCACTTTCGTCCTCAACGCGGCATTCACGAACCCCGCGCTCCTCGCGCGCGACGTCGCCACCGTCGACCGACTATCCGGCGGACGGGTCGAACTCGGACTCGGCACCGGATATGCGAAGAACGAGTTCGAGGCGGCCGGCATCGACTTCGGGACCCCGGGCCGTCGTGTCGATCACCTGTCGTCCACGGTCAGGAAGGTGGCGTCCGCGCTCGACGACCCCGGCGTCGAGCCGCGGCCGGTGCAGGCGCGGGTACCGCTGATGGTCGCCGGGAACGGCGACCGCGTTCTACGGGTCGCCGCGGCGCACGCCGACATCGTCGCGTTCACGGCCGCCCGGACGAGTCGTGACGGCGAACTCCGGCTGCTCACCGCCGACGACTTCGAGTCCCGCGTCGCCTTCGCCCGCCGGGCCGCGGGCGAACGCGTTCCCGACATCGAATGGAACCTGCTGCTACAGGTCGTCGCCGTCACCGACGACCCCGAGTCCGTGTTCGAGCGGACTCCCGGGGCCACCGAGGCGGCGGGCTCCGCCGAGGCGTTCGCGGAGCTGCCGACGGTCCTGGTCGGCTCCACGGCAGAGATCGCCGAGCGGCTCGTGGGGTTGCGCGCGCAGACCGGCATCTCCTACATCTCCGTCCACGAGCCGGCCCTGGAGGAATTCGCACCGATCATCCCGCTGCTGCGCGCGACCGACGCCTGAGCGTCAGGAGCGATCGCGGTCATTCGCACCTTCGACGACTGCCATCCCGGGCGGCCAGGTCGGCTAGGGTCTGAACCGTGGAATTCCTGTTGATCATCATCGTGGCGCTGCTTGCGATCATCGCGGTGGTCGTCATCTTCAATTTCCTCGGCAACCGCAGGGCCCGGCAGGCCGAACAGGACGCCCTGCGCGAGCGGACCTACCGGCCCGGCGATCCCTTCTCCTCGGCCGACGACGATTCCGTCTACGGTGATCCCCGCGATCTCAAGCCGGGCGATCTCGTCGAACTGCGCGGTCAGACCTATGCGGTCCGCGGCACGCTGCGCCTGACCCAGGACGGCTACACCTGGACCGAGAACTTCCTGGACACCGGTGTCGGGTCCAAGGCCTGGATCTCGGTCGAGGACGATCCCGACCTCGAGGTCGTGCTGTGGCACGAGTTGCCCGGTGCAGCCGTCACTCCCGGCCCCGACACCGTGGAGCTCGAGGGTCGTCGCTACGAGTCGGAGGAGGCGGGTTCGGCGCGCTTCACCTCCGCGGGCACGACCGGGCTCGCGACCTCCGGCCGGATGGCCTACCACGACTACCAGGCCGGCGACGACCGCCTCTCGTTCGAGGACTACGGCAGCGGCTGGGAGTGCGCCCGCGGTGAACTGCTGTCCCGGGCGGACTATCGCATCTATCCCAGCAACCCGGCTCCGGAGACGCCCTGACGGCCCGACCGCCGTCCACCCGACCGAGACGCCCTGAGCAGGGAGATCGCACCCGCATGACAGAGAACCCCGGACACCCCGGCGACCCCGCAGCACAACTGGCGGTCGCCTTCGCCGACACCAGCGCGGCACAGCTCGGCTTCTCACTGAGCGCACCGTTGCAGGAGCCCCTGGCACAGGAGGACCGCGACATCGACGGCATCACCGTGTCGGTGCGATTGCTCGGCGCGAGCCATCAGGTGCTCGTCGAGGACGGGGTGCAACGAATCTGTGAGACCGTCGCCTGCCTGCCTGATGTGACCTCGGCACTTCCGGAGAGTTTCCAGGAGAGCGGCTACTACTTCAGTTCCCGCGTCGAACAGGTGACCTCGGACCATCTCGCCGCACTCGTCGAACAGCTGGCCGCGCGCGTCACCGAGCAGTTGGCGACCGGACATCCATGCGTGATGGGTCGCTTCCCCGGCGACCCGTATGCCGTCACCGCGATCGTCTCCGAGTCCACCGACGACGACATCAGCTGGCACACGTGGCACACCTACCCCAAAGCCGGCGAGGTCGTGATCACCTCCAGCAGAATCGATCGCGGACCGGTGGCCCGCCGATGACCGAGCAGTTCCCGCCCGACCGGCAGCCGGACCCGCGCCGCCGCCTCAACAAGATCCGCAACATCATCATCGGCGTGATCATCGTGCTCACCGTTTTCGCGCTGATCGGCGCGTGCACCGCGCGAGTGGCCCGCGGTGGCGGCATCGGCGGGTCGGCGCGCGACTACATCTCCCAGAACTACGAGCGAGACACCTCGCTCGACGAGGGCGACGTCGACGCCTACGTCGCCAACGGGACCCCGGCGGAGGTCGCCGCCGACATCCGCGACGCCGAACGTCCCAGCGACCAGCGGACCGGCGCCACAGGCGCGGGCAACATCTCCGGCACGCAGTTCCTGCAGTATCCCGACTACCTCGTCGGTCTGTTCCCGCTGGCCGCCGGGACCACCCGGGTGATGCTCAGCCGCGACTACCGGTCGGGCTACAACCACTACCACCCCTACATCGGCGCGTTCTGGGTACCGACCCCCCGCTATGCGGGTAGCGGCAGCGGAAACCGCGGCGGCGGGAGCGGCGGTGGCGGCAAATGATCGTTGTCCGACCGGCCCGTCCCATCGAACTCGTCCGATCAACCAACGGAGAAGACCATGCTCGCTGATATCGCTGAGAATGCCTACGCGGCAGGCGCTTACGCCGGCGTCGGCGTGATCCTGATGATCCTGTCGTTCGGCATCCTCGACCTGCTCACGCCCGGGAAGCTCCGTTCGCAGCTGTGGACCGAGCGCAACCGCAACGCAGGCATCCTGGTGGGCTCCAACATGCTCGCCGTCGCCGTGATCGTCACCGCGGCCATCGTCGCGAGCGAGGGCCGGCTCCTCGAGGGACTCACCTACACCGCGGTGTACTCGGCGATCGGCCTGATCGTGATGGCGGTGACCTTCCTCGTCATCGACCTGCTGACCCCCGGGAATCTGGGCGAACTCCTGGTCCACCCGGAGACCCACCCGGCGGTCTGGGTGCAGGGCGTCGCACACATCGGGGTGTCGATCATCGTCGCCGCCTCCATCCTGTGACCGGGTCACCACACTCCCCCATCCGTTGGTGACCGTCGACGACCCCGGTCCGGCGACGACCGACACCGCTCCGGACACGTTGGCGACGCGGCCGCGATTCGCCCGCGCCGGACTGCTCGGCGTCGTCTTCGTCTGCGCCGCGTGTGGCCTGGTGTACGAGCTCGCCCTGGTCTCGCTCGGGTCGTTCCTGATCGGCAACACCGCGACGCAGGCGTCGATCGTCCTCGCGGTGATGGTCTTCGCGATGGGGATCGGGTCGCTCGCGGCCAAACCCCTCCAGCCGCAGTCGGTCACGGCCTTCGCGGTGATCGAACTGCTGCTCGCACTCATCGGCGGACTGTCGGTGATGGCGCTCTACGCGGCGTTCGCGTACCTGGAGCTGTACACGCCCGCCCTCATCCTCGTCGCGTTCGTGCTCGGTATCCTGATCGGCGCCGAGATCCCGCTGCTGATGGTTCTGCTGCAACGGATTCGACGCCAGGAGGCCGGTTCGGCGGTCGCCGACATGTTCGCCGTCGACTACATCGGCGCCCTCATCGGTGGCCTGTGCTTCCCGTTCTTGCTGCTGCCGTGGTTCGGCCAGTTGCGAGGTGCTCTGGTCGTCGGACTCGTCAACGCCGCGGCCGGGTGCTTCCTCGTCTTCGTCATCTTCCGAAAGTCGATGTCGCGCACCCAGATGGCGGTCCTGTCCGCGTCGGCGATCGCGGTCGTCGCCGTCCTGGTCGCGGGACTGATGCTGTCCGGTCGCTTCGAGATCACCGCCCGCCAGGCCCTGTACCGGGATCCCATCGTCGCCGCCGAACGCAGTGCCTATCAGGACATCGTCATCACCGAGAACCGGTTCGGCGCAGCGGCCGACACCCGCCTGTACCTGAACGGCGACCTGCAGTTCTCCTCCGTCGACGAGCACCGCTATCACGAGACCCTGGTTCATCCGGCGATGTCCGGCGAGCGCGGCTCCGTCCTGATCCTCGGCGGCGGTGACGGACTCGCGCTCCGCGAAGTGCTCACCTATCCCGACGCCCGCGACGTCACGCTCGTCGAACTCGACCCGGAGATGATCCGCCTGGCCCGGACCGACGAGCGTCTCACGACATTGAACCGGGGGGCGATGAGCGACCCCCGAGCCGAGGTGATCGCCGCCGATGCCTTCTCCTGGCTACGCGGCACCGACCGACGGTTCGACGTGATCATCGTCGACATGCCCGATCCCGACGACTCGGCCACCGCGAAGCTGTATTCCACCGAGTTCTACGCGATGGTCCGTGCACATCTCACCCCGACGGGCCGGACCGTCGTGCAGGCCGGGTCCCCGTACTTCGCACCGAAGTCGTTCTGGTGCGTGGCGTCGACCATGCGCGCGGCCGGACTGGACCCGACCCCGTATCACGTCGACGTGCCGGCCTTCGGCGACTGGGGATTCCACCTGGCCGGCGCCGGCGGCCGCGTCACGCCGGCCGTGCGGGCACCCGGCCCGCTCCGATTCCTCAGCCCCGAACAGATCTCTGCCGCAACGGTTTTCCCACTCGACAGACAACAATTGGACGTGCCGCCGTCCACCCTGATGGACCCGAGGATCCTGCGGTACGCGCAAGGCGAGTGGGCGACCTACTGACGACGGCACGTCTGCGAACGCAGCGACTCCAGGTGATCCCACAGGTCGCGTTCGCGTTCGGCGTCATGACTCTCCGCTGACGAGTCGGACACCCGCCCACGGTCGATGTAGGCACCGGTGGCCGCATGTGGCACGCCGAGAATCGCCGACGCGAGACGCCTGCCCGCCGCGGCGGGCCGGTCCAGCGGGCTGACGAGGGTCAGACCCGGAACAACCCATCTGTTCGCCCACCGCTGCGGTGCGCTCGCCGCCCGGGCCAGGTCCGTACCGGGCACGTAACCCGGGTTGTAGGAGACGATCTCGATCCCGTCGGGCAGGTGACGTGCCCATTCGTGGACGAGATGGATCGCCGCCAGCTTGCTGGTCGAGTACGCGGTTCGGCCGGCAGACGGGCTCGCGCCGCCGAACGCGCCGGGCCGGGACAACCGCGCCGGAGAGGTCCATCGCGGTGCCGGCACCAGGCCGAGATTGTGCCGGAAGTCGCCGAAGTGCGTGTCGCTCACCGTGATCGTGATCCGGGAACCGTGCGCGAGGTGCCCGCCGAGCTCACCGATCAGCACGTGATTCGCGAGCACGTTGACCGCGAAGGTCGCCTCGAGTCCGTCGACGGTGACCTGCTGGTCATCGACGTATTGGATACCCGCGTTGCACGCCAGCCCCCGCAACGGCGGAAGCGCCGCGTCGTCGAGCATCTGCCGGATCTCCGCCGCCGCGGCGGCCGTGCCCGCGGTATCGGCGAGATCGGCATCGACCACGACGACGCGCCCGGCGTTCTCACCGAAACCGTCCACGAACCCGGCGGGTCCGCCTCCGCGGGCGAGCACGACGAGGTGACAGGACAGATCTGTCGACACGATCGTCCGCGCGGCGACCAGGCCGATGCCGCGCGATGCTCCCGTCATGACCAGCGTCCAGGCCGGGGTGGAGGTGGGGGGTGGGTTCATGTCGGCTCCCGCCGTTTGAGTTGACGTTGTCAACTCAAGAGAACCCTATTCGGTTGACAGTGTCAACTGTATGGTGGGGCGATGACCTCGAGGGCCGAGACCGCGGCACACACCCGGCAGGCACTGCTGGCGACGGCGTCGGCACTGCTCGACCAGGGCGGACCGGAAGCGGTGACCCTGCGCGAGGTCGGCAGTGGCGCCGGGGTTTCCCGGTCCGCCGCGTACCGGCACTTCGTCGGGAAGGACGAGTTGCTGGCGGCAGTCGCCGCCGAGGCGTGGGCGGTCGTCGCCGACGGACTCGAGGTCATCGCGTCCGACCCGGACCTGTCCCCGGAGGACGCCGTGCGGACGGCGATGCACGCGCTGTCCGACCTCGGACTGGACCGGCCACATCTGTACCGGCTCATGTTCGCGACTCCGGCGGGCGCGCCGGCCATCCCCGCCGCCGCCCGCGCACAGGACGGTCTGATGTCCCTCGTGAGCCGCATCGTCGGCGCCGACGCCGCACGACACCATGCGGCGTTGCTCTTCGCGACGACGCACGGCCTCACCGACCTGGACACCCACGGCCACCTACCGCCCGACAAGTGGCGCGCCGACCGGCACACCCTCATCGATCTCGCCGTATCGTCGCTACCTCACGGAGACAGCCTCACCGGGCCCGACAACCACGACCGGAACGCCGATGTCTAGCGGGGTGACGATCGCCCTCGTCCTGCTCGGGGTGCTCGCGTGCGTCGGCGCGGTGGTGCTGATCCGCACCCGGCGCGTCGTGCGGACCCCGGCCGAGCGGGCGGTCCATCTCGCGCTGCACACCGCGTCCCTGGCCGCCCGCTCGCTGCGTACCGGACTCTCGGCGGAGTCCGCTCGCGAGGCACTGCCTCACCTGCTCACGCTCACCGGCGCCGAGGCGGTCGCCCTCTACGACGGTGAACCGAGCCGCCTCGCCCATCTGCCCGACGGCGACGACATCTGGGACGACGAGATGCTCGGTCACGCCGACCGTGCGGCGACCTCCGCGCTGGGCGACCTCCGGCGCGTACTGCTCACCGACCCCAGCGGCGCCGAGTCCCCGGTGCGCGCGCTCGTGGCCCAGCCCCTCCTCGCCGACGACGTCGGGGTCGGGGTCCTCGTGGTCGCCACGACCCGACGGCCCGGCCCCGGAATGCTCGGCGCCATCGCCGAAGTCGCGCGGTACGCGTCGAGTCAGATCGAACTGGCCGACCTCGACGCCTCACGCGCACGACTCAACCGCGCCGAGGTCCTCGCGCTGCGCGCGCAGATCAGTCCGCACTTCATCTACAACGCGCTGAACACCATCGCCTCGTTCGTGCGGACCGACCCCGACCGCGCGCGCGAGCTCGTCCTCGACTTCGCCGACTTCACCCGGTACTCCTTCCGGGCCGCGGGCGAGTACACCGTGCTCGCGGACGAACTGCGCAACATCGACCGCTACCTGACGCTCGAACGAGCCCGTTTCGGCAACGCTCTCGACGTCAAACTGCATGTCGCGCCCGAGGTCCTGAACGTCGTCGTACCGTTCCTCGCGCTGCAACCGCTCGTCGAGAACGCCGTACGGCACGGCCTCGCGTCGAAAGGCGGGGGCACCATCACCATCGTCGCGGCCGACGAGGGCACCGACTGTGTCATCACGGTCGAGGACGACGGCGTGGGCATGGAACCGGAACTCCTGCGCAGCGGTGCCCTCGACGCCCTCGATCACGGCGAGGGCGCGCACGTCGGCCTGACCAATGTCGACCACCGGCTCCGCGCCGCCTTCGGCAACGACTACGGGCTCGTCGTCGAGACGGCCGTCGGCGCCGGCACCAAAGTGGGCATGCGCGTTCCGAAGTTCCGCGCGGGCATCCGGGCGTGAACGCCCGGTTCGGGCGGGTGCGCGAACCCCAGGGCGGTAAACTGCGGTCTGTCGTCGAGGCGGGAGGTGTTCCATGACCGCATTGGTGGTACTCGCGGTCGACGACGAACCACCCGCTCTCGACGAGCTCGGTTACCTGCTGAACCGGCAGGACGACGTCGCCGAGGTCCGGTCCGCCTCCGACGCCACCGGCGCCCTCCGCGAGCTCAACGACCATCGGATCGATGCGATCTTCCTCGACATCAACATGCCCGGCCTGTCGGGACTCGAACTCGCCGGCGTACTGGCGAAGTACGCCTCGCCCCCGGCGATCGTGTTCGTCACCGCCCACGACGACCGCGCCGTCGACGCGTTCGAGGTCGGCGCGGTCGACTACCTGCTCAAACCTCTTCGCGAGCAACGTCTCACGCAGGCGGTCGAGCGGGTCCGCGCCAGCCTCGAGCGCCGCGGACGCACACCCGAACCCGAGCAGTCGGCCGCTCGGCCGGAACGCCGCACCGGCTCCGACGACGTCATCCCGGTCGAGATGAGCGGCGTGACCTCGCTCGTCCGACGCGACTCGATCTCCTGGGTCGAAGCCGTCGGCGATTACGCGCGCCTGCATGCCGACTCGGGCGCCCACCTCGTGCGCATCCCGTTGTCGACCCTCGAATCCCGCTGGCAGGAGACCGGTTTCGCGCGAGTACACCGGTCCTACCTCGTCGCGTTGCCGATGGTCACCGGTTTGCGCACCGTCGGCGGCGGCACCGTGGTGTGCGTTCGCGCGAACGGCGCGTCCGACGCCGTCGAACTACCGGTGAGCCGTCGTCAGGTCCGCGAACTCAAGGACCGTCTCATCCGGGATCCGCTGCGCCAGTACCGTTCCCCCGCCGGCCGAGACGATGGCTGAGCACCCGCCCCAGCGCGAACGCGTGGTGCTCGCCGCGCGCCGCGGGGCGCGGATGGTGCGCACCCGCGTCGAGGTCCAGGAACAGACCGAGGTCGGCGACGCGCTCGTCCGGGGCCTCATGCGCGCCCAGCTCGGCCTCGCCCTCCGACTCGGTGGCGCCCTGCTCGCCGTCTCGGCCGCGATACCTGTTGCCGCCTGGCTGTTCCCGGGCATCGCCGACGCCGAGGTCTTCGGCATCCGCCTGATCTGGCTGGTGCTGGGGCTGCTCGCGTTCCCGGTCCTCTACCTGACCGGCCGACTGTACGTACATCTCGCCGAACAGGCCGAACGCGACTTCATGGGCCTCGTCGACGACGATCTGACCGACCCCGTCGGGGACGACGTGCCAGAGCAGGGGCCGCCGTGACGGCCGAGGTCCACGCCCTCACCGCGGTCGGTCTGTTCGTCGCCGCCATCGCCACCATCGTCGTGGGTGCGTGGGGCGGCCGGTTCTCGCGCACCACCTCCGATTTCCTCGTGGCGTCCCGGACCGTCGGCTCGAGGTGGAACGCCGCCGCGGTGTCCGGCGAATACCTGTCGGCGGCATCGTTCCTCGGAGTCGCCGGGCTCATCGCGAAGTACGGCGCCGATGCCCTCTGGTACCCCGTGGGGTTCACCGCCGGATACCTGGGCCTGTTGCTGTTCGTCGCTGCGCCACTGCGTCGTTCCGGGGCCTACACGGTGCCCGACTTCGCCGAGTTCCGCCTCGCCTCCACGGCCGCGCGGAAGACGGCGATGCTCGTCGTGGTCGTCGTGTGCGTGCTGTACCTCATCCCCCAGTTCCAGGGCGCGGGCCTCACCCTCAACATCCTGCTCGGCGCCCCGGTGTGGGCCGGCGTGGTCGGCGTCGGCCTGATCGTCATCGTGAACGTCGTCGGCGGCGGCATGCGGTCGATCACCTTCGTGCAGGCCTTCCAGTACTGGCTCAAACTGACCGCGATCGCGGTTCCCGCCCTCGTCCTGATCGGCGTCTTCGCCCAGGACCCCACCCCAATCGGTGAACCCGCGCCGCCACGCATCACCACCGCGACCACCGTCGACGTCACCACCGATGTGTCGGTCACCGTCGCCGAGACCACCGGCGTGCGGGTCACCGGGATGCTGGACGGAATCGTCGTCGACGACGCGCCCGTGGCCACCACCGGACCGCACGTGATCTCCGCCGGTTCCACCATCTTTCTCGACGCCGGAGCGGCGACCCCCGTCGTCGCGGGCGCGCCGACGCAGAACGCCGACTGGATCGCCCCCGGTGGTGGGTTCGGCGGGAATCATCCGCTCTACCAGGTGCTGTCGCTGATCATCGCGACGTTCCTCGGCGTGATGGGTCTGCCGCACGTGCTGGTGCGCTTCTACACCAACCCCGACGGTCGATCGGCTCGACGGACGGCGCTGGCCGTCATCGCCCTGCTGTCGCTGTTCTATCTCTTCCCCATCCTGCTGGGCGTGTTCGCGCGGCTCTACGTCCCCGAACTGCTGATCACCGGCACCGCCGACGCCGCGGTCCTGCTGTTGCCCAGCGCGGCCGTTGGCGGGATCGCCGGCCAGATCCTGGCCGCCCTCGTCGCAGCGGGGGCGATCGCCGCCTTCCTCGCCACCTCGTCGGGGTTGCTGGTGTCGGTCGCCGGCGCGCTCGCCACCGATCTGCTGCGGGGTCGCGTCCGCGATTTCCGGGTGGCCGCGGTCATCGGCGGACTGATCCCGATCGGCCTGTCGCTGGCGGCCGCCTCCCTCGAACTGTCCCGGACCGTCGGACTGGTGTTCGCGGTCGCCGCGTCGACGCTGTGCCCGCTGCTGGTACTGGGGATCTGGTGGCGCGGGCTGACGGCGGTCGGCGCCATCGCCGGGCTCATCGTCGGCGGCGCGTCGTCGGGTTCGGCGACGATGCTGGCGATCGCGGGCGTCGCCGACGACGACGTGCTGGGCGGGTGGCTCGAGGTCGTCATCGGCTACCCGGCCGCGGTCACGGTCCCTCTCGCGTTCGGCACGATGGTGCTGGTCAGCCGGATGACCCGGCGTCGGGTACCCGCCGATCTCGCGCGCACGTTCGCTCGGATGCACGTGCCCGAACGCGTCGGGATGGGCCTGGACCGCACACCCGGACGGGCGTCGGACTGACCGATCGGAGGGGTGACCGCTCGCCGTTCGTCGGATGTCACCGACCGTCCGTCGCACAGGATGCGGGCTTCGGCGTGTGATCCAGGCCACCCGATTGCCTGTGATCTGGACCTCATTCAGGCTGACTGTCGTAGAGCCATCACACATGTGGCCACGTCACCCTGGGAGGAAACGTGTCGACCGTCGACCAACCACCACCGGCGCCACACGCGCCGACCGGCGAAGAATTCATCGAGATGCAGGCCAGTCCGGAGTTCCAGGAACTGCGGCGGACCCTGCGGAAGTTCGTCTTCCCGCTCACCGCGTTCTTCCTGATCTGGTACGCCCTCTACGTGCTACTCGGCGCGTTCGCGCATGACTTCATGGCGACCCGGGTCTGGGGCAACATCAACCTCGGTCTCATCCTCGGTCTGCTGCAGTTCGTCAGCACGTTCGTCATCACCGGCATGTACGTACGCTTCGCCAATCGCCACCTCGACCCGAAGGCCGAGGCGATCCGCAACGAGATGGAAGGCGGTCCCTCGCTGTGAACGTGAATGTCCACACCACCGATGTGACCGTCCTCGCGGCGACCGTCGGCAGCCCTGTCGCCAACATCGCCATCTTCGCCGCCTTCGTCGCGGTCACGATGTTCGTTGTCATCAAGGCCAGCAAGAACAACACCACCGCCGCCGACTTCTTCACCGGCGGCCGCGGATTCTCCGGACCGCAGAACGGGATCGCCATCGCCGGCGACTACCTCTCGGCAGCCAGCTTCCTCGGCATCGCGGGCGCCATCGCGGTCTACGGCTACGACGGCTTCCTCTACTCCATCGGATTCCTCGTCGCGTGGCTCGTCGCCCTGCTGCTCGTGGCCGAATTGCTGCGCAACACCGGCAAGTTCACGATGGCCGACGTCCTCAGCTTCCGGCTCAAGCAACGCCCCGTCCGCCTGGCCGCGGCGATCTCCACCCTCGCCGTGTCGCTGTTCTACCTGCTCGCCCAGATGGCCGGCGCCGGTGGCCTGGTCGCGCTGCTCCTCGACATCGAGGGACGCGTCGGCCAGTCCATCGTCATCGCCGTCGTCGGTGCGCTGATGATCGTCTACGTGCTCATCGGCGGCATGAAGGGCACCACCTGGGTGCAGATCATCAAGGCCGTCCTGCTCATCGCGGGTGCCGGCATCATGACCGTCATCGTCCTGGCCAAGTTCGGCATGAACCTGTCGTCGATCCTCGGGGCGGCACAGGACGCCGTCACCGACTCGACCAGCGAAAAGGTCGCCTCGCGTGACGTTCTCGCTCCCGGCGCCCAGTACGGCGGTTCGCTCACGAGTCAGATCAACTTCATCTCGCTCGCCATCGCACTCGTCCTCGGCACCGCGGGACTGCCGCACGTGCTGATGCGCTTCTACACCGTGCCGACCGCCAAGGAGGCCCGCAAGTCGGTGGTCTGGGCCATCGCCCTGATCGGTGCCTTCTACCTGTTCACGCTGGTGCTCGGTTACGGTGCGGCCGCCCTGGTCGGACCGGACAAGATCCTCGACGCGGCCGGCGGACAGAACTCCGCGGCACCACTGTTGGCGTTCGAGCTCGGCGGCGTCGTCCTCCTGGGCATCATCTCGGCGGTCGCCTTCGCGACCATCCTCGCCGTGGTCGCCGGCCTCGCCATCACCGCGTCGGCGTCGTTCGCCCACGACATCTACGCGTCGGTGATCAAGCGCAACAAGGCAAGTGAGGCCGACCAGGTCCGCGTCTCGCGGTACACCGTCGTCGTCCTCGGCATCGTGAGCATCATCCTCGGCATCCTCGCCAACGGCCAGAACATCGCCTTCCTGGTGGCGCTGGCCTTTGCGATCGCCGCGGCCGCGAACCTGCCGACGATCGTCTACTCGCTCTACTGGAAGCGCTTCAACACCCGCGGCGCCCTGTGGAGCATGTACGGCGGCCTGATCTCCACGATCGTGCTGATCATCTTCTCCCCCGCCGTCTCCGGGTCGTCGACCGCCATGATCTCCGGCGCCGACTTCGCCTGGTTCCCCCTGGCCAACCCGGGCATCATCTCGATCCCGCTGGCCTTCGTCCTCGGTATCGTCGGCACGCTGACGACCCCGTCGGACAACGGCACCCCGGAGCGCAACGCCGAGATGGAGGTCCGCTCCCTCACCGGCATCGGCGCGGAGAAGGCCGTGCAGCACTAGGCAACTCGCGCCCGCCAGATCCACCGACCAACAGACGCACCATCGGCTTCCGGTGGTGCGTCTGTTGTTGGCGCTCGCCGACGATCGCACTCCCGCGTCGCCGTTTCCGTCCCGCTTATCGAATCCAATCAGCGCGACGGAAACGTCACCGCGGGAACGGATTACGCGAGTCAGGCGTCCTGGATCCGTGCGAACGGCGCGGCAGCCTCGAGCTCGAAGGCCAACTCGAGGAGTGTGCGTTCCTGACCGAGGTCGGCGGCGAAATGGATGCCCACGGGCATGCCCGACTCCGTCTGTCCGAGAGGCAGACTGATCGCCGGGGTGCCGGCGGTGTTGTTGGCCGGGGTGAACGCGATGAATCCGGTCAGCCGGTCCATGGCCTCGTCGAATTCGATTGCCGGATCGAGATATCCGATCTCGGGGGTCGCGTGGACGACGGTCGGGGTGAGGATCACGTCGAAGGTGTCGTGCAGACCCCGGATCGTGGCGGTGGACTTCTTCAGCCCCCGGACCGCACCGGGTAGCCGATAGAAGTGGCGCAGAGCGTTGCGCGACAGACCGCGGGTGAACGAGTCCACCTGCGACCGATCGAATCCCTTGTCGACCACCCGCTTTCCGAACCGATCCAGCGCCAGGGCCAACAATGACCAGTAGTCGATGAAGTCCCGGACGTAGTCACGGTCGACCGGCAACGGCACCATCTCGGTGCGGTGCCCGAGAGACTCGACGAGCTCTGCCGCCTCGGCGACGCACCGCTGGGTGTCCCGGTCGAGCAGGGAGCCGGTCAGCGGTTCGGTGATCAGCGCGATCTTCAGTCGCTTGGTGCCCGGACCTTCGACGACCCCGACGGGCGGCATCCCGGGCGCGGGCCGGAAACCCTGCGTGTCGGCCAGGAACCGCGCGGTGTCGCGCACCGAACGGCTGACGATCCCGTTGGACACCAGGTCGATCGGCGCGTCGCGCGTCTCTTTCGACGACTCGACCCGCCCGCGGCTCGGCTTGAGCCCCACCAGACCACAGATCGCGGCCGGAATCCGGATCGACCCACCACCGTCGTTGGCGTGTGCGATCGGCAATGCACCGGAAGCGACCAGCGCCGCCGAACCGCCGGACGAACCACCCGAGGAGTAGTCGGTGTCCCACGGGTTGCGCGTCGGCTCACGGTCGACGAACTCCGTCGTCGAGGTCAGCCCGAAGGCGGGCATCGTCGACGCTCCGACGACGTTGACCCCGCTGGCCAGGAACTGGTTGGTGAAGGCCTCGTTGGCCGCGGCCGGCCGCGGTGGCACCGCAGCCGACCCATGGCAGGTCGGCAGTCCCGCGAAGTCGGTGTTGTTCTTGATGATCGACGGCACCCCGATGAACGATCCCAGCGGAAAGTCGTTGTCGACAGCGCGTTTCCGGGCGCGCTCGCGGTCGTCGAAGGCGATCGCGTTGAGGTGCGGGTTGACGGCGTCGACCCGGGCGATCGCGGCCTCGACCGCTTCCGCGGCGGAGATCCGACCGGAGGAGATCGCGTCGGCGATGCCGACCGCGTCGTGCTCGCCGAGTGCGTCGTCGGTGAACGCGTGGACGTGTTTCATGCCCGGACCCTACCGTCTTGGCGCGGCCCCGATCATCGAGAAGACGTCACCGACCAGTCGGCGGGCGTGATCGGCGTCGAGTTCGAGCCCGAACACCGCGTGGTGGTACAGGGGGGCGATCACGTGGTCGAGCACCTGACGCACCGACGGGGTGGGTTCGCCGCGCTCCTGCGCCCGCGCGATCATCTGTTCGGCGTGCTCCCGCCGGATCTCCCAGCACGGACAGACCTCGACGATGTCCTCGCGGGCCGCGACCATGGCGCGCAGATACGCCCGGCGCTTGGGGCGCGCGATGTCGGCGGCGATGATCTGCGCCCACTCGGACAGATCGTCGACGAGGGTGCCGGTGTCGGGTAGCGGTTCGCCCTGCGTCAGGGCCGCAACGGCAACCTCCCCGAGCAGTGCGTCGATCGACCCCCACCGACGATAGATGCTCGTCGGATTGACCCCGGCGAGTTCGGCGACCTCAGGGATCGTCATCGTCTCGCGGCGTCCGGCACCGACGAGCTGACCGACCGCCGAATACACGGCGGACTGCACCCGGGCGCTGCGGCCACCGGGCCGCCGCGCGGGTGCACCGGAACCGGCCGCCCCTGACTGGGCTGGTGCACTGGCACTCGTCATGCGACCATTATTGCAAAGCCGATTGCTTTTGGGGTCCCGGCACCGCTACTTTCGTAAACGCAAGGATTTTTGCGTTAAGGAGACGAGATGGCGCCGCTACACCCACATCGCGCGTTCTGGCTGATCGCCGCGACCTCTGTGATGGTCCTGTTCGCCTCGGCCGCACCCTCTCCTCTATATCCCGTCTACCAGGAGTTGTGGGGCTTCTCCTCATTGACGCTCACCCTGGTCTTCGCGGTCTACGTCGTCACCATGCTGATGAGCCTCCTGACTGTCGGCTCGTTGTCCGACCACATCGGTCGCCGCCCGGTACTCGCGGTCGCCCTGGTCCTGCTGATCATCAGCATGATCCTGTTCGTGGTCGCAGGCGACGTCGGCACGCTTCTCGCGGCCCGCGCCCTGCAGGGCCTGGCCACCGGCGCGGCCATGGGCACGCTGACCGCGACGACCGTCGACCTGCAACCCACCGCCCGCATGGGTTCGGCGATCGTCGGCGCGGCCCCAGCGATGGGCCTGGCCTGCGGAGTGGCCGTCGCCGGACTGCTGGTCGAATACGCCCCGGCCCCTCGCATTCTCGTTTTCGAGATCATCCTGTCTCTGTTGGCCGGCCTGCTGATCGCCCTGCTCGTGGTCCCCGAGACCGGGCAGCGGGGTGGCTTCGAGTCCCGGCGGCACCTCGCGGTGACACTCGCCCCGCAGATCAGCGTGCCCCGGGTGGTCCGCGGCGCGTTTCTCGCCTCGGCTCCGGCACTCATCGCCACCTGGTCGCTCGCCGGGCTGTACCTGTCCCTCGGGTCGTCGGCGGTGTCCAGCGTCTTCGGCGTCACCAATCACGGTGCCGCCGGCCTGGTCCTGTTCGGCTTCTTCGCCTGCGCGGCGATGACCTCGTTGCTGATCACCGGCCGTTCGTCGACCGTCAAGTCGGCCTTCGGCTATCCCGCGCTCGCCGCGGGCGTGCTGATCTCTCTGTCCGGGGTTCTCGTCGAATCCCTGCCCCTGTACGTCATCGGCTCCATCGTGGCCGGCTCGGGATGGGCGTCGACCTTCCTCGGGGCGATGGACAACATCTCGGCCGCCACGCCGGCGACCCAGCGCGGCCAGGTCTACTCCTCGGTCTTCGTGGCGAGCTACCTCGCATTCAGCGCGCCTGCTGTCATCGCCGGAATCCTGGTGTCGCACATAGGACTACGCGACACGATCATCGGCTACGTCTGCTACGTACTCATCATCGCGCTCATCGGCGCGACACTCACCGTCGTCACACGCCGTCGGTCATCGGGCGCGGTGAGGGGCACGGACACGGTCGCCGGCGAGACGTTCCCGAGAGCCGAGCCGGTCGCGAGGAGTTGACCCGGGCCGACAGGCCGACCGGCCGACTACGACGAACCGACCATCCGCATGGCCAGTTCGGCATAGAAGTCGCCCATCTGCGTCGGCGACAGCGCACCGCCCTCGCGATACCAACGCGCGACATCGATTCCCATGGACAACATCGCGTTGGTGGTGGCGAGCGAATCGGCGACGGCGAAGTCGCCGTCGTCGAGGCCGGCGTCGACGACTGCCCGCACTCGCCGGGTGATCTCGCGGCGCATGGCCATCACGGTGTCCAGGTGGTCGGGTGCGAGCGAGTTCAGCTCGTAGTTCACCACCCGTCCGCCCACATGTTCGCGCGCGTGGTGCTCGGTGAACGCGTGGACGATCGCCCGCAGCCGGTCGCCGGGGGACGCCGACGGATCGTCGGCCTCGTCGATCGCCGCCAGGATGGCGCGGTGACCGGCGTCGGAGATCTCGAACAGCAGCTCCTCTTTGGAGCGGAAGTGCACGTAGACCGCCGCCGAACTCATCTGCGCGCCGTTGGCGATGTCCCGGGTGGTGGTGCCGTTGAAACCCTTCGCGGCGAACGCCTCGACGGCTGCACGCAGGAGCCGGGCCCGCGCGGCCATCGGCCGCGCCTGCTGCACCGGGTCGGCGGACGGGCCCACATTCATCCCTTCGGAACGGTCGTCAGGCGCCTGCGCGACGGCCGTGATTGACAGCATCCGGCCCGCGCGGCATAGTGCAACCTATCACTAAGCAAGCGCTTAGTCACCAGTGGTTCGGCTGGCTCGTCCAGCAGGACCGCGCACGACGGAGGCCCTCGTTCGAACGCCATCGCCCGGACGCCGTCGCCCGAGTACGGACACCTTCGACAGGAGTAGAGAAGAACCCATGCAGCTGACATTCAGTCCTGAAGAAGAGGCCTTCCGCGAGGAGTTGCGCAGCATCTTCGCCAAGGTCCCCGAAGACGTCCGCAAGCGGTGCGAAGAGGGCAAGCTCAATTACCCCGAGGATCTCGTCACCACCACCCGCATCCTCAACGAGCACGGCGTCGCCACCCCGAGCTGGCCCGTCGAGCACGGCGGCAAGGACTGGACCCCGATCCAGCACCACATCTACCGCGAGGAGATGAGCCTCGCGTTCGTCCCCGACATGCTCCCCTTCAACGTCGGCATGATCGGCCCGGTCATCGCGCAGTTCGGGTCCGACGAGATGAAGGAACGCTTCCTCGCCAAGACCGCCAACCTCGACATCTGGTGGTGCCAGGGCTTCTCCGAGCCCGAGGCCGGGTCCGATCTGGCGTCGCTCAAGACCCGCGCGGTCCGCGACGGTGACCACTACGTGATCAACGGCCAGAAGACCTGGACCACGCTCGGCCAGTTCGCGGACTGGATCTTCTGCCTCGCGCGCACCAACCCGGACGTGAAGAAGCAGGCCGGCATCAGCATGTTCCTGTTCCCGATGGACACCCCGGGCGTCGAGATCCGCCCGATCCAGCTCATCGACGGCAGCTACGAGGTCAACGAGGTCTTCTTCAACGACGTCCGCGTCCCCGCGGAGAACATGGTCGGCGAGGAGAACAGCGGCTGGACGCAGGCCAAGTTCCTGCTCGGCAACGAGCGCAACGGCATCGCCCGGGTCGGTTACACCAAGGCCAAGCTCGCCCGCGCCAAGGAACTGGCCAAGCAGACGCGTACGGCCAAGGGCAGCCTGCTCGACGATCCGCTGTTCGCGGCACGTCTGGCCGAGGTGGAGAACGAACTGCTCGCGCTCGAGCTCACCCAGCTGCGTGTCGCCGCGTCGTCGGCAGACGGCAAGCCGAACCCCGCGTCGTCGCTGCTCAAGCTGACCGGTAGCCAGCTGCAGCAGGCCGCGATGGAGCTGATCGCCGACATCGCCGGCCCCGACTCGCTTCCGGTGGCACAGCTCGACGCGTCGGCACCGAACGGCAGCGCCGAGGTGAGCGCCCCCGAGTGGGCCCAGCTCGCGGCCCCGACCTACCTCAACTACCGCAAGGTCACGATCTACGGCGGCTCGTCGGAAGTCCAGCGCCAGATCATCGACAAGGCCGTCCTGGGCCTCTGAGCCCCGGCCACGACTCTCTTCAGACCTTCACCAAAGGAACACCATGGATTTCGAGCTTTCCGAAGAGCAGGGGATGCTGCGCGACACCGTTCGCGAAGTCCTCACCAAGACCTACGACGTCGAGACACTGCGCAAGGTCACCGACACCGATCTCGGTTGGAGCGAGAAGGTGTGGAAGTCGCTGGCCGAGATCGGCATCCTCGGCCTGACCTTCCCGGAGAACGAGGGCGGCATGGATGCCGGCCCCGTCGAATTCACCAGTGTCATGACCGAACTCGGACGCGCACTGGCGCCCGAGCCCTACCTCGACTCGGTCCTCGTCCCCGGCTCGCTCCTCGGGCTCGCCGACGATGCGACTCGCACCGAGCTGCGCACCGCACTGGCCTCCGGAGAACTCCTGATGGCCTTCGCCCACACCGAGCCCGGTGACCGCTGGCCGGAGGCGCGGGTCGAGACGACCGCATCGGCCGACGGTGTCCTCAACGGCACCAAGAGCCTTGTCGGACATGGTGATTGCGCGGCCAAGCTGATCGTGTCGGCCCGCGACGACAACGGTGTCGGCCTCTACCTCGTCGACGCCGACGCCGAGGGCGTCACCCGCACGCCGTACCGGACGCACGATCGCCGACGCGGCGCGCAGTTCGAGTTCAACGACGTCAAGGCCACGCGGTTGGGCACCGGCGACGCGTCGCAGACCATCGCCGACGCCGAGGTGGGCGTCCAGACCGCGCTGTGCGCCGAGGCCGTCGGCGCGATGGAGCGCAGCCTGGATCTGACCGTCGAATACCTGAAGTCACGCAAGCAGTTCGGCGTCACGCTGTCGGCCTTCCAGGCCCTCACGCACCGCGCCGCCGACATGTACGTCCAGCTCGAACTCGCGCGCAGCCTGAGCCTGTACGCGACGTCGGCGCTGGCCGACGGCATCGCCGATCCCATCATCGCGTCGCGGGCGAAGCTGCAGATCTGCCGGTCCGCGCGCCTGATCGGTCAGGAAGCGATCCAGATGCACGGCGGTATCGGCATGACCGCCGAGTACCCGATCGCCCACTACGTGAGCCGACTGACGGCGATCAGCCACACTCTCGGCGACGCGTCGGACCACGTGACCCGTCTCGCGGAGAACGTCGACAACTACGACATGCTCAGCGTCGGCTGACACCGCACCTTCCGGACACGCGCCGGAAGGGGTGCTGCGGGGCTGCGCCCCGGCTACTGTCCTTCAGCGAAGGTCCTTTTGCGCTTCTCGCGTACGGGCCTTCGCTGAAGTCGTTGTCGGGAGTCGTCGTGGGGCGAGAGGAACCGGATGGAACTGCTGCGGGACAACCTGGCCGCGGGCGCGTCGTTCAGCCTGGTCGGGATCGCCTTGCTGGTCCTCGGATTCGCCGCACTCGACCTGGTGACGCCGGGCCGGCTGCGACAGTTGGTGTGGATCGAGCACAACCGCAACGCGGTGCTGCTGACCACGTCGATGGTCATCGGTCTCGCGATCGTGCTGGTCTCGTCGGTCATCGACACCGAGCTACTGGAGTTGTGGCGCGCGCTGCTCTACACCGCGGCCTACTCGGTGCTCACCATCGCGGTGATGACGTGGTCGTTCGTACTGATCGACTGGCTCACTCCCGGGAAGCTGGGCACGCTGCTGTTCGACGGGTCGGCGCGTGACGACGCCGCTCCGGACGCCGGCCGACGGGCCGCCGACGAGCATCCCGCGGGCTGGATCACCGCTGCCGTGTTCGTGGCAGTGGGTGCCGTCGTCGGCACGACCCTGCTGGTCTGAGTCGACGAGACGCCGCTGGTCCGCGCGTTTTTCGGGTTGACTCGAGCACCGGAACATGCTTATTGACCCCCGGCCAACAAGCCCATAGGGTGGGCGACCATGACCGCAGCACTCATCGAGGAGTCCATCGACATCGCCGCCACGCCCGAACAGGTGTGGTCGGTGATCTCCGATCTGAAGCGCATGGGCGAGTGGAGCCCACAGTGCAAGAAGATGATCGTCCGCGGCGGCACCGTCGGGTTGGGGACCAAGACCATCAACATCAACCGCCGGGGGCCGCTGGTGTGGCCGACGACCGCCAAGGTCGTCCGCTTCACCCCCAACCAGGAACTCGGCTTCCGGGTCGCGGAGAACCACACCATCTGGAGCTACACCATCACCCCGAAGGACGCCGGCGTCACGGTCACCGAGCGCCGCGAGGTCAACGGATCGACCACCAAGGTGTCGTCGGTGCTCGTGGACAAGCTCTTCGGTGGGGCCGAGTCGTTCGAAGAGGAGCTCAAGCTCGGAATGGCCGAGACCCTGGGCAAGATCAAACGCGCCGCCGAGACCAACTGACCCTTCGAGACGCTCGCAAGCTCGCTCCTCAGGCGAGCACCGGTCAGGTCCCGCTGAGCTTGCCGATGAGCTCGGGGAGGTCGGCCACCGAGTCGATGATGTGGTCGGGGTAGGGCCCGAACTCGTCACGCTGCAGCGCGTGCAGCGCCTCCTCGCGGAACTTGCCGGTGCGCACCAGCACCCCGATCAGGGCCGCGGCCTGGGCGCCGAGGACGTCGTTGTGCATGTCGTCGCCGACCATCACCACCTGGGTCGGCTCGAGGCCCAGGATCTCGGTGGCCGCCCGAAAACCGACCGGCGAGGGC
Organism: Gordonia sp. KTR9; assembly: GCF_000143885.2. Classification (NCBI taxonomy): domain Bacteria; kingdom Bacillati; phylum Actinomycetota; class Actinomycetes; order Mycobacteriales; family Gordoniaceae; genus Gordonia; species Gordonia sp. KTR9. Next base: position 659,313 of record NC_018581.1, on the reverse strand, counting down.
TTGCCGATCGCCTTGATCTTTGCGCCCGAAGCCTTTTCGAGCCCCTCCAGGTACACCCCGGTGTCGATGCTCAGACCGCTCGCCGTCGACCAGGTCATCGAGCGGTGCATCGCGATCACCGGGACGCCGTCCAGGAGCATCTCCAGGACCTTCGACAGCGTCGCGTGCGTGAACACCGAACCGGCGCCGCCGAGCACCACCACCTCGGCCGACGAGGGGTCGTCGGTCAGCTCCACGCCGGTCATGTCCTCGGCGATCGGCCCCTCGTTGAGCACCCACACGCGCTTGCCCGGATAGGTGGCGGCGACGTGTTCGGCGGTCAGTTTGGCCGCCGAGAGGATCTCGTCGGCCCTCACCTCGAAACCGGACGAGTTCAGCGCCTCGGCGATCTCGCCGCGCGAACGGGACGTCGTGTTGGTCAAGAACATCCGTGGAACGCCCTGATCGGCGAGGTCGGCGATCGCCTCGACCGCACCCGGCAGCGCCTTCCACGAGGTGACCATCACCCCGTCGATGTCGAGCAGCAGACCCAGCGCCATGCGCACGAATGTAGTCCTCGGGCAGCTGGGTCGCAGGACTGGCCCGGCCACCTGCCGGGACGCGGTGGCGCCCGCGCCGGCACCTGGCATGCTGAGCCCATGCGTACCGTCGTAGAGCATCAGCGCGTCGTCGCGGCGTTGTTCGGCGCGCCCGAACAATCGAAGGTCGCAGTGCCCGAATCCCTGGGCCTGGCCACGTTCACCGACGTCGACGCCCCGCTCTCGCTGCCCGGCTTCGACAACTCCGCGATGGACGGATTCGCCGTGCGCGCCGCCGATCTCGCGGATGCGAGCCCCGACAACCCGGTCACGCTGCCGGTCGCCGCGGACATCCCCGCCGGCCGCACCGACGACCTCACGCTCGAACCGGGGACCGCGCACCGGATCATGACCGGCGCCCCGATGCCCGGGGGCGCCGACGCGGTGGTCCCCGTCGAACTGACCGACGCCGTGGTGGGCCCGGTGGCCGCGGCGGCGACCGTCACCTTCACCGCGGCGCCCGAGCGCGGCAGGCACATCCGGCGCGGGGGCTCCGACATCGAGTTCGGCACCCGGGCGCTGCCGGCCGGCACGGTGATCGGCGCGCCGCAGATCGGCTTGCTGGCCGCACTGGGCATCGCCGAGGTCGCCGTCGCCCGCCGGTTGCGCGTGGTCGTGCTGTCCACCGGTTCCGAACTCGTCGAGCCCGGAAAGCCGTTGCGGCACGGGCAGATCTACGAGTCCAACGGCGCCATGCTCACCGCGGCGGTCATCGAGGCCGGCGCGGTCGGTCGTCATCTGCACTTCGTGCCCGACAACACCGCGGACTTCGCCGCGCGGCTCGACGAGGTCGCCGACGACGCCGATCTGATCATCACCTCGGGGGGCGTCAGCGCGGGCGCCTTCGAGGTGGTGAAGGACGCACTGTCGGCGACGGGGACCGTCGAGTTCGTGAAGGTGGCGATGCAGCCGGGTATGCCCCAGGGGTGTGGCCACTTCCCCTCGTCCCGCGGGGGCCGGGTACCGATCATCACCCTTCCGGGCAACCCCGTCAGTGCGCTCGTGTCCTTCGAGGTCTTCATCCGGCCGGCGTTGCGCGCCGCCATGGGACTGCCTGCCGACCGTGAGCGGATCAGGGCACGTCTCTCCGCCGACATCCGCTCACCCCGCGGGAAACGACAGTTCCTGCGCGGCGTGCTCGCCGCGGCGGACGTCGACGGGACTGTCGGAGTCGCCCCGATCGGTCCGCCTGCCTCCCATCACCTGCGCTACCTCGCCGAGGCCGACGCGCTGATCGACGTCCCCGCCGACGTCGAGGCAGTCGAGGCCGGATCGCTCGTGGACGTGCTGGTCCTGCGCTGACGACGAGGTCCGCGGGGGCGGCGCTCTAGAGTGGACGCCGATGCACCCGGCGATGCGGTGCGCACATGTACCCGGCCTGGACACAGGCCAGAGGAGGTTGATCGTGGCCCGACGTCCGCGTCCGGACGGCTCCGGTGACACCGGCCGTGTCGCCCATTTTATCGATCTGGCCCGAGAGACCATCCCCCCGATCCACCCGGCGGGCGCGCCGTTCGTCGCCGCCCCGGCCGCCGTGGCCCTCCTGGGGCGCCGGCACCGCTGGATCGCGCGGCCGGCCGCGCTGACCGCCGGGGCGTGCGCGGCCTTCTTCCGGCATCCCAAGCGTGTCCCGCCCACCGAGCCCGGTGTGGTGGTCGCTCCCGCAGACGGGACCATCGCCCTCGTCGACGAAGCCGTTCCGCCCGCCGAATCCGGCCTGGGCACGCAGCCGCTGCCGCGGGTCTCGACCTTCCTCTCGATCTTCGACGTCCACGTGCAGCGCGTGCCGATCGCGGGCACGGTGACGACCGTGACGCACACGCCGGGCGCGTTCGTCTCCGCCGACCTGCCCGAAGCCAGCCGCGACAACGAGCGCACCACGATGACCATCCGCACCACGGCCGCAGGCGGCGCCCCCGGCCCCGAGCTGGCGGTCGTGCAGATCGCCGGTCTCATCGCCCGGCGCATCGTGTGTGAACCGAAGGTCGGGGACTCGCTGGCGATCGGCGACACCTACGGGCTGATCCGATTCGGGTCGCGTGTCGACGTCTACTTCCCGGCCGGTACCCGACCCCGCGTCTCGGTCGGGCAGCGTGCGGTCGGCGGCGAGACCCCGTTCGCGTACCTGGATCAGTGAACTCCGGCCCGGTGAACTCGACCGACATGACCTCCTCCGGCACGAATCCCGGGCGGCGACGCCCCGGATCACGCACCGCCCGCACCCCGACGGCACGATCGGCCAGTCGACACGCGCAGGCGCACCCGGTTCCGCAGAAGGCGCCGGAGCGTCGGCGTCTACGACGCCAAGCACAGGCGAGCCGAATCGTCATCCCGTCGTCGCTGACGATCCTCGCGATCTGCGCGGGACTGACGGCGATGCGTTCGGCGATCAACGGCGACGTCGACACCGCGATGGCACTTCTCGTCGCAGCCGCGTTCCTCGACGGCATCGACGGCCGGGTCGCACGCCTGATGGGAGCGACCAGCCGGATCGGCGCCGAGATCGACTCACTGGCCGACGCGATCAACTTCGGCGTGGTCCCGGCGATGATCATCTACTTCCACTTCATCGACGGCCACGACCTCGGCTGGGTGCTCGCCCTGATCTACTGCTGCGCCATCGTGCTGCGGCTGGCGAGGTTCAACACCCTGCTCGACGACGATGACGCACCTGCCTACACGCGGGACTTCTTCGCCGGCGTCCCCGCTCCCGCCGCGGCGATCGCAGCACTGCTGCCCATCGGTCTGGAGCAACAGTTCGGCGAGGGCTGGTGGACGTCGCTGCCGGCCGTCGGCGGATGGCTGATCCTGGTCGCCTTCCTGGCCGTGAGCCGCGTCCCGACCTCCTCGTTGAAGACCGCGTCGATCCCGCCCGGCGCCGTGGCCGGTCTGCTGGTGTTGGTCGCCGCGGCCGCGGCACTGCTGGTGACCTTCCCCTACGTGCTGATGATGATCGCGATCGCCGGGTACGTCCTGCACATCCCGTTCGCGTGGCGCGCGCGTCGCTGGGTCGCCTCCCGGCCCGAGCACTGGGAGGACAAACCGGCCGAACGTCGCGCCCAGCGCCGTGCCCTGCGCACGGCATCTCCCGGTGGCCGTCGACGCCGGCCGGTCATCAACTCGCTCGGCCGGCTGGGCCTGAACCGTCCCACCGGCCCCGGCGTCGCCGCGGCCCGCGCCACCGGCGAGACGACCGAAAGCGAGCCCGAATGAGCGCACCCGCCTCCCTGACGCTGACTGCACGTCACAATCCCTCGGCGGCCGAGGCCCGGCGCGGCATCATCCGCGTACATCCCGAGGTACTCACGGCCCTGGCGCTCCGGGAGTGGGACGCGGTGTCGATCACCGGTGCCCGCGTGACGGCAGCCGTGGTGGCCGCGACCGAGGCATCCGCACCCACCGGCGTGGCCCTCCTCGACGAGATCGCCTTCTCCAATGCCGGCGTCCGCGAGAACTCGACGGTCGTGCTCGCACCGGTCGTGGTGCAGGGCGCGAGCCGGGTGGTGGTGAGCGGCTCGGCGTTGGCCACCCAGTCGATCACCGAGTCGACGCTGCGCCGTGCACTGCTGGGAAAGGTCCTGTCCGTCGGTGACGCGGTCTCGCTGCTCCCCCGCGACCTCGGTCCCGAACTCGCCGCCACCGAGGCCACCCGTGCGCTGGCGCGGTCGGTCGGGATCACCTGGACCACCGAGTTGCTGACCGTCACCGCGACCGAGCCCGGCCCACCGGCGGACGGGCAGGCGTCTGCGCCCGTGAGCGTGCAGACCAACACCGCCGTGCTGTGGTCGACGAGGGCGGGCGAGGTGGCGCCGCTCGGCGACCGCACCGGGCCGAGTTCGCCCCGGATCCCCGGTGCCCTCGGCATGGTGTCGGAGACCGAGTCGCGTCGGCCGGTCGTCGCGCCCGCCCCTGTCCGCGAGCCCGCCCGGGAGCCCGACCTGCCGGTCCGGCCGGTGTCGGAGCTGGTCGGCGTCGATTCCCAGATCACCAAGCTGACCGAATGGCTGACGATCACCCTCGACGAGCCCGACGTGCTGCGCACCCTGGGCGCGACGCCGCGTCTCGGCGTCCTGGTCACCGGCCCGGCGGGCGGTGGCAAGGCGACACTCGTGCGCTCGGTGTGCGCGTCGCGCACGCTGGTGACGGTCGACGGCCCGACGGCCGGCGCGACCCAGGCCGAAGCACGCCTGCGGACGGTCGCCGAGGCGGTCGCCCGCGCCCGGTCCGCGGGCGGGGTCCTGTTGATCACCGATGTCGACGCACTACTGCCCGCCGAACCCGAGCCGGTCGCCGCCCTGATCCTCGACGAACTGCGCTCGGGCATCTCCGATGGTCGGATCGTGCTCGTCGCGACGACCGCCGAACCGGTACGCCTCGACGCCCGGTTGCGCGACCCGTCGCTCTGCGATCGCGAACTCGTCATCGGGCTACCCGACGCCGCGACCCGTGCGCGGTTGCTGTCGGCGATCCTGTCGAACGTCCCGACCGACGGCGACCTCGATCTCACGTCGGTCGCGTCACGCACCCCGGGATTCGTCGCCGGCGATCTCGCCGCCCTCGCCCGGGAGGCCGCGCTCCGCGCCGCGACACGTGCGAGCGCCGAGAAGTCCGCGCCGTCCCTGCGCACCGAGGACCTCGTCGGCGCCCTCGACGTCATCCGTCCGGTGTCCCGCTCGGACTCCCCCGAGGTCGCGCTGGGCTCGATCACGCTGGCCGACGTCGGCGACATGGTGGAGACGAAACAGGCCTTGACCGAGGCGGTCCTGTGGCCGCTGCAACACCCCGACACCTTCGCCCGGCTCGGCGTCGACCCGCCGCGCGGGGTTCTGCTGTTCGGTCCGCCGGGCTGCGGCAAGACCTTCGTCGTCCGCGCGCTCGCGGCGTCGGGCCAGCTGTCGGTGCACACGGTCAAGGGCGCCGAACTGATGGACAAATGGGTCGGGTCTTCGGAGAAGGCGGTGCGGGACCTGTTCGCGCGAGCCCGCGAATCGGCACCCTCGCTGATCTTCCTCGACGAGGTCGACGCACTGGCCCCGCGCCGTGGCCAGTCCACCGACTCCGGTGTCGGCGACCGCGTGGTCGCCGCATTGCTCACCGAGCTCGACGGCGTCGAACCGCTCCAGGATGTCGTCGTGCTCGGCGCGACGAACCGTCCCGACCTCATCGATCCGGCTCTCCTCCGGCCCGGTCGGCTCGAACGACTCGTCTTCGTGCCGCCGCCGGACGCCGACGCGCGCGGGGACATCCTGCGCGCCACCGGGCGAGACGTCCCGCTCGACGGAGTCGACCTCGACGAGCTGGCCGCCGACCTCGAGGGGTATTCGGCGGCGGACTGCTCGGCGTTGCTGCGCGAGGCCGCGCTGTCGGCGATGCGCCGCGACATCGACGCCGCCTCGGTGACCGTGGCCGACGTCGACGAGGCCCGCCGGCGGGTGCGACCGTCTCTCGACCCCGCGCAGGTGGCGGACCTGAAGGCCTACGCGCAGCGTCGTCTCGACTGACCCCCGCCCCGGGCATCGACCGTGCGGGCATTTCCGTCGACTGGGCAGGGGATTCCGTCGAATGTGCGCTGGTGAGTCCCGGAACACACTCGGAATAACCTCCGATAGTTGCTGGTTACAACAATCACGCTTTATAGTTGCAGCAATCAACCAATCCGGTACGCGGTCGCGCGTGCCGATTCGCAGCCCGCCCCGTCTCCGGTCGCCGCGGGCAGCATTCTTTCTCGGAGGTTTGTTTTATGAGTGCACCCGCTTCCGCGGTGGCGCCGGCCGAAGACGTGCCGATGACTCATCGTCAGAAAATCAGGGCCCTCATCGGCCTCTTGCTCGGCATGTTCGTCGCGTTCCTGTCGTCGACCGTGGTGTCCAACGCCCTGCCCACGATCATCACCGACCTGCACGGCAGCCAAGATCAATACACCTGGGTCGTCGTCGCCACTCTGCTCGCATCGACCGCAACGACGCCCATCTGGGGCAAGTTCGCCGACCTCGTGAGCAAGAAGCTGCTGGTCCAGGGCGCGCTGTTCCTCTTCACACTCGGTTCCGTCCTCGCCGGACTGTCCACGTCGGTCGAGATGCTGATCGGCTTCCGCGTCGTCCAGGGCTTGGGCCTCGGCGGTCTGCAGGCCCTGGTGGTCATCGTCGTCGCGACGATGTTCAGCCCGCGCGAACGCGGCCGGTACCAGGGACCGATGGCCGCGGTGATGTCCGTCGCAACCGTCGCCGGACCCCTGATCGGCGGCGTCATCGTCGATACCAGCTGGCTCGGCTGGCGCTGGACGTTCTACGTCTGTGTCCCCCTTGCCGTCATCGCCCTCCTCGTCATCCAGCGCACACTGAACGTCCCGGTCGTCCGCAAGAAGGTCAGCATCGACTACCTCGGCGCGGTGCTCATCGCCTCGGGCGTCAGCACCCTGCTCGTCTGGGTGACGCTGGCAGGTAAGAATTTCGACTGGGCATCGCTGACCTCGTACGGACTGGTGGCACTCGGAGTCGCCCTGCTCGCCGCGGCCGTCTTCGTCGAGTCGAGGGTGTCGAGCCCCATCATCCCGCTGCACATCTTCCGCGACCGCACGACGACCCTGGCGACTCTCGCCAGCGTCGGCGTCGGTGTCGCATTGTTCGGCGGCGCGGTGTTCCTCGGGCAGTACTTCCAGATCGCGCGCGGTTACTCACCCACCGCGGCCGGCCTGCTGACTCTGCCGATGGTCATCGGTTCGATGCTCTCGGCGACCGTGTCGGGCAACCTGATCACCCGGTACGGCCGGTGGAAGCGATTCCTCGTGGCGGGTGCCGCGATGATGACGATCGGCTTCGGCCTGCTCGCGACGATCGACGCGCATACGAACATGGTCCTGGTCGGTGCGTTCCTGTTCATCCTGGGCTGCGGCATGGGCATGACCATGCAGAACCTCGTTCTCGCGGTGCAGAACAACGTCAGCCCCGACAACCTCGGCGCGGCGACCTCGACGGTCACCTTCTTCCGCTCGCTCGGCGGAGCCGCGGGTGTCTCGGTGCTCGGCGCGATCCTGTCCAACCACGTCACCGACCTCATCGCGAAGGGCCTCGGGGCCCTGGGCATCGGGTCCGGACAGACCGGTGGCGGGGCTGCCGGCCTGGCCACTCTGAACGAACTGCCGGCTCCGATCGCAGCCATCGTCCGCGGCGCGTACGGCGACGGCACGGCCCGGATCTTCTTGGTCGCAGCGGTCATGGCGGCCCTGAGCTTCATCGCCATCACGCTCATCAAGGAAGTCGCCCTCAAGACGATGAGCAGCGATGAGGAGCGCCGCGCGCAGGAGGCTGCCGCCGCCGACGTGGCCGTACCCGCAACCGTGGCACCGTCCGCGGTCGGTCTCGTCGCGGACGACGCCTCCGCCGTCGGGACGCGGACGGGCGACGCCACCCGCGCGCGATGAACACCATCGCCGTCGGGGTGGACCTGAGTCCCGAATCCGAGGCGGCCGCCCGTTGGGCGGCCGCCTCGGCCCGCGGTCGGGGACCGCCTGGTGCTGATCCACGGATTCGCGGCCACCGCAGCGCTGCAACCTCTCGGTGAGTTCGACCTCGACTTCGACGTCGCCGCCACGCGCCGGGCAGCCGTCGCCCACGTGTCCTCGATGGCCACCCGCCTGACCGCCCAGCATGCCGGTCTGCGCATCGACACCATCGTCGAGCACGACTTCGCGATCCCGCTCCTCACGCGGGTGTCGGACCGGGTCGACCTGATGGTCCTGGGACACCATCGGCCCGGACTGATCGAACGTCTCACCACCGGGAGCATCAGTTCCGCGCTCTCGGCGAGGTCGCACTGCCCGGTCGTGACCGTCCCGTACCGCAACCTCGCCACGGGCGGTCCGGTCGTCGCGGCGATCGACGTCGATGCCCCCTCCGATCTCGCGCTGTCGGCCGCGTTCGAGTACGCCGATGTGACGGGGAGCCCGGTGGCGGTCGTGTGCGCGATATCCGACGCGGCGCCGCCCGCCCAGATCGAATCCGTGTACGCACGCGCCGACGCGCTGCTCGCACCGTGGCGCCGACGCTTCCCCGACTGTGACACGACACTGCAGCTGGTCAACGGCAACCCGTCCCGCGCGGTCAGCGAGGCGGTTCCGCAGGCCTCGTTGCTCGTCGTCACCCGCCCGCGCGCGGGAAGCACCTTCGCGGCCTGGGCGGGTTCGGTGGCCCGCGCCGCGCAACATCACACGCGATGCCCGATAGCGATCGTGGATCACAGCCGGACATCTTGATGGCCGCCCTCGGTGCGAGGAGACCATCGAAACGGCTCGCCCACATGGACATCCACCGCGCCTGAAACTACTCTTGTTAGGTCCGTTCAGGCAGCGTCGAGAGGTGGGACATGGCACGGCCGTCCAAGCCGTTGATCAGTCGCAAGGCAGCCGTGATGGCGTCCATCGACATCATCGATTCCGAGGGACTCGACGCGTTCAGCCTGCCGCGGCTCGCGAAGCATCTCGGGGTCCGAGCACCGTCGCTCTATCATCACTTCGACGACAAGAACGAGATCCTCACCGAGGTCGCGCGCTACATCGCCGGCACCGCGGTCCGACGACCGCGGATGAACCCCGGACCCGACTGGCCGGAGTTCTTCGTCGCCCTGGCGCTGAACTTCCGACAGTCGATCCTGCGCCACCGCAACGCGGCCCCGGTCCTGCTGCAACATCTCCCGCGCGATCTGTTCACCTCGACCTACGAGGACACCGCCCAGTTCCTGCTCGACTCCGGCGTCCCAGTGGACCTGCACGTCCGCATCCTCGACGGCATGGAGACCCTCTCGATCGGCGCGGTCCTGATGGAAGCGATGCGGCCACCGCGCCCCAAGTCGGCGATCTTCCCGAATGTCTCCCCGGAGTCGCAACCCCTTCTGGCGCAAGCATTGTCGAGCAACGACCTCACCCAGCGCCAGCTCTTCGAGGCGATCGTTCGCAGCTTCCTGCACGGGATCATCCGTGACCACGACCTGCCGGCGCCGGATGTGGAGGCCGCCGCCGCGGGATGACCACAACGGGGGGCCACGGAACCCCTCCGTCGACGACCGCCCTTCGACGGTCACAGGTCAGAGATCGAGCACCAGCTTCGGTGTGCAGCTACGAGATACACAGACCATCATGCAGTCGTTCGCGGCCTGCTCGTCCTCGGACAGCACCGAGTCGCGATGGTCCGGCACGCCCTCGAGAACGCCCTGCTCGCAGGTGCCGCAAGTGCCCTCGCGGCACGAGAAGTCGACGTCCACGCCATCCTCGAGCAACGCGTCGAGCACCGACTCGCCGGCGGACACGGTCACCGTCCGCCCCCTGCGCCCCAGCACGACCTCGAACGCCTCATCTGTCGAATCACTACCGGCCACAACGGTCTTGGGCGCGAATCGCTCCACGTGGAGTTCGATGTCCGACCGGGTGGCGCACGCCGCCTCGATGGCCGCGAGAAGAGGTTCGGGACCACAGCAGTACACCGCCGTTCCCGACGGCACCTCGGCGATCGCGGACCCGAGGTCGAGCAAGCCGTACTCATCCTGGGGCCGGAGACGGACGTGATCCGGATGCTGTTGCGCGAGCGTCTCGGCGAAGGCCATCCCGGATGCTGTCCGACCGCCGAACAGCAGAGTCCATTCCACACCCCGGGCGTCGACCTCGGCGATCATCGGTGCGAGTGGGGTGATCCCGATCCCGCCGGCGACGAAGAGATACGAATCCGCCTCCACGAGTGGGAAGTTGTTGCGCGGCCCCTTGACCGCGACCAGATCCCCCACCGTCAGTTCGTCGTGCACGCGCGCCGATCCACCCCGGCCGGCGGGCTCACGCAGAACGGCGACCCGCAGTCGGTCCCGGTCGGTCACGTCGCCGCACAACGAATACTGACGGATCAGATCGTCACCCAGAATGAGGTCGAGGTGCGCGCCGGGTTCCCAGGAGGGCAGCGGATTCCCGTCGGGATCGACCAGCGTGAGCGACACGACCCCCTCGGCCTCCACCTGTTTCGCGGCGACCCGTAGCTTGGCATCGCCGGGGAACTCGGTGGCGGTCAGACCCTCACTCATTCGGATTTCCCATCCTCACAACGGCTGTCGCCCGGCGCGGACGACGCTCATCGGAACGCCGGCGGCGGGCTCGTACTGGTTCCGACCTGATAGCAGGAGTGCACGTCCTCTTGTTCGAAGGCGAGCAGACGGCACATCCGCACCGCACCGGCATCGTCTGGATCGATCCGCAACTGGGAGACCTGGATTCCCGAATCACGTTGCCGGACCAGCGCTGCTGTCAGCAGCGTCGTCCCGAGTCCGAGACCGCGTGCCTTCTCCGACAGGACGAGCGCGTGGACGGGCGCGGTCCGCAGTTCGAGATGCACACGGTGTTCGGTGGTGTACCAGACGAATCCGAGGACGTCACCGCTCTCATCCCGCGCTTCGATGACGGTCCCGCCACCACGACGGACCTCGGCGGACACACGGTCGTGGTGCCGTTCGGGCAGCTGCGCGGCCAACACGACCCGGCCGATCTCGGGATCGTCGGCCGCGAGGTCGCGCGGCTCGGCGAGAGCGACCCGGTCCGGTACCCCGGTCTCGTCGAGAGGGAGTGCAAACGGACCGGCCAGGTGCCGAGCGAGGGTCCACTGCCTGCTCACCGCGGAGATCCCGAATCGCCTTGTCAGCCTGCCCGATGCCGGATGGGTGGCATAGGCCCAACACCGAAGCGCGTTGGCACCGGTGTGTTCCCACCCGTCATTCCCGGTCACGTCCAGGCCGATCTCCTCCACCAGCAGGGTCGTGATCCCGCGCGAACGGTAGTCGGGGTGGACGACGTAGGACACCGTGCCCACTCCGTCGGCGTCGACCGACAGATGAAGGTAGGCCACGATGACCATCGGGACGTCCTCGAGCGGGCTGAGGTCGCGGCGGGCCTTGATCGGCAGGTGCGCGACGGTTCCTGCGTTTCCACCGGTCCCGCGCACGGTGTCGGCGTCGATCGACGAGAACCCCGCTTCCTCGTCGTATTCCGCGGCGTCGGAGACGAGTTGGAGGACCTCGTCGAGCTCCGCGCCGGTCAGTTCGGGACGCCAGTCGTAGGTGATCATCGCTGTGCATTCCCGTCCGTGGGCTGGAGGACACCATCGGCGACGAGCGCGCCGAGTTCGGCCTCATCGAGTCCGAGTACCTCGAGGGCGATCTCGCGTGTGTCGGCACCCGGGGCCGGCGCCGGACGCAGTGGCGCGTCCGGGATCGAGGTGAATCTGGCGACCCGCACCGCCGTGGGCAGCGGCCCGGAGAGCAGCGGATGCTCGAGCTGCGAGTAGGCGTTCCGTTCGAGAAGATGTGGGTCGGTGAGCAACTCGGGCAAGCGGAGCATCGCGCCTGCGGGCACGCCGGCTTCCTGGAGGGCGGTCATCGCCTCGGTGGGTGTCCGATCGGCGAGCCAGTCGGTCAACACCTTGTCGGCCTCGGTGCGGTTGTCGATCCGCGCGTCGACGGTCCGGAACCGCGGGTCGTCGGCCTGATCCTCACGGCCGATCACGCGTGCCAGGCTCCGCCATTCGCTGTCATCGCGGACCGTGACGGCAATCCACTCGTCGTCTCCGGCACAGGGATAGACGCCGGCCGGCGAGGCGAATGGATCGCTGTTGCCGACGGCCGACACCGATCCCGCGGCCAGGGACTCGCGTGCGAGCTGGCTGCCGAGGGCGACGAGGGCCGTGTCGGCCTGCGCGATCTCGATGTCGGCGCCCTGGCCGCGCGAGGCTCTCGCGATCAGCGCGGCGAGAACGGTCACCGCGCTCACCTGCCCACCGATGTGGTCGGGGTACACGGTGGAACCGTCACTCAGGCCGGTGTCGTCATCGGAGTAGCGCCAGAGGGCCGAGACCCCGCAGGCGGCACGGACAAGAGGGCCGTAGCCGAGCCTGGTGTTCCACGGTCCGACACTCCCGAAGGCGCTTCCCTCCGAGACGATGATCCGCGGATTGACCTGTCGGAGTTCGTCGTATCCGATTCCCATCGCGTCGAGGGTCCCGGGTTTGAAGTTCGCGAGCACCACATCGGCGTCGGCCGCCAGCTTCCGGAACAGATCCTTGCCCGCATCCGTCCGCAGATTCAGTCCGAGCGATCGACGGTTGCGATGACCCCATGCCACCGACGGGGACAGGGAGTTCGGTCGCTTCGACTGGCGCAGACCGTCGGGGAACTCGCGGTTCTCGACCTTGATCACGTCCGCACCGTGGTCGGCGAACTGCCTGCCGAGTTCGGCCCCGAACACCACGACGCCCAGATCGAGCACGCGCAGCCCGGCGAACGGGTGTGACCCCGGCTCTCCCCGGTCGTCCGCGGGCCGCCAGGCCTCGGCGTTCGTCGACCAGGTGTACTCGTCGGCACCCGCATCCGCGACCGGGGCCCGATGCCGGAATCCCGCCCGGTGTCCGCCGATCGACGCATATCCGGAGGGGATCCGCGCATCGACACCGGGTGCGATCTCGGCGTCGATGAGAGTTCCCGCGGCGCTGAAGTGTTCGTTGTCGAGGACTTCGCCGATGCGCAGGACCCCGCCGATCGGGATACCGCGCGCGGCGCCTTCGGCGACGAGCTCGTCGCGGGTGTGGGCGGCGAACATCTCCTCGATCAGCGGGTGCAGCCGGTCGGCGGCGGCGAATCGCGCGGGGATCGTGTCGTACACGGGGTCGGCGAACTCCTCGGGTTCACCCAGCCAGGCGAACATGGCGCGCCACTGGCGTTTGGCGAGCAGACAGATTCGCACCTGCCCGTCCGCGCAGCGCAGGACGGGGTAGAAGTTGGCCGCGTCGGGCCGGTCCCGCGGGAAGTCGTCGCGCCGTCCGGCCGCCGCCGAACCCTGGACGCCGAACCCGGGATCGAATCCGTGCACCACCGCCTCGAAGGCGGATATGTCGACGAGTTGTCCGCTGCCGGTGCGGATGCGATCGTAGAACGCCAGGAGTGCCGACCACGCGGCGTGCACGCCCACCGACTGCTCGACGAGACCGGCCGGCGGCAGGAGCGGATCGCGACCGGGTTCGCCCGACCGCGACAGCACACCGCTCATCGCGTAGATCACCGACTCGGTGGCCGCCCAGTCGCGGTAGGGTCCGGTCAGTCCGAAGCCGCTCACCGTGACCACGACGAGCGCGGGATTCTCCTCGCGGAGATCCGCGGGCTCGATCCCGCTCCCGGTGGACATGGTCTCGACGAGTATGTCGGCGCCGCCGACCAACTCGCGGAATCGGGATCGCCCGGCCTCGGAGTCGAGGTCGAGGATCACGAGGTTCTTGTTCGCGTTGTTGAGCGCGAACGGGATGCTGATCCCCGCCTCGACCGGTTCCGCGTGACGCGAACGCGAACCGCCCGGCCGTTCGACGCGGACCACCTCGGCACCGAGGTCGGCGAGAAAACGGCCGCACGACTCACCGAGGCCGTCGGTCACGTCGACGACCCGGACACCTGTGAGAGGCAGACCGTTCATGTCACTCCTGTCGAAAGTACTTGTGCCGCAGCGGAGGGCTGTGTCTTCTGCGGCCGGGTTCAGCGCGTACCGAAGTACACCGATTTGGTGGACACATACGGCGCCAGGCCCTCGGGGCCGAGTTCCCTGCCGAGTCCCGACGCCTTGACGCCGCCGAAGGGCGCCGCGAGATCGAGTGCGTAGTAGTTGACTCCGACCGTCCCGGTGCTGATCCGGTCCGCGATCGCCAACCCGCGGGATTCATCCGTCGTCCAGACCGTCCCGCCGAGCCCGTACACGGAGTCGTTGGCGATGCGGACCGCATCGTCCTCGTCGGCATACTCGGTGACGGTGAGGACCGGACCGAAGATCTCCTCCTGTGCGATCGACGCTGAGTTGTCCACGTCGGCGAAGACCGTCGGCTCGACGAACCAACCCTGTGGCTGACCGCCGGGGACACCGCCGCCGGTGGTGATGCGGTATCCGGCTGCGCGCCCCGCCTCCACATGACCGAGCACCCGGTCGCGCTGCGCGGCGCTGACGAGCGGTCCGATGGCGGTCGACTTGTCGAGCGGGTCCCCCACCGACAGGGCCCGGACCGTCTCGGTGACGACGTCAACGACCTCGGCATACCGGGAGCGCGGTGCGAGAATCCGGGTGCTCGCGTGGCACGTCTGGCCATTGTTGACCAGCGAGACCTCGAGCAGGTGCCGGCTGAACTCGTCGAGATCGGCGTCCTCGGCCACGATGGCCGCGGATTTGCCGCCGAGCTCGAGCGTCACCGGGCGAAGCAGAGCACCGCAGACCTCCCCGATGGCCCGCCCCGCGGCCGTCGAACCCGTGAACGCCACCTTGTCGACGCCGGGATGCCGGACCAGGTAGGCACCCGCTTCGCGTTCGGCCGGAACGACATTCAGCACCCCGTCAGGGACACCCGCTTCCAGTGCCGCGTCGGCGAAGACGAAGGCATCCAGTGCGGTCTCCGGTGCGGGTTTGAGCACGATCGTGCAACCCGCCGCGAGGGCCGGCGCGATCTTCATCGCCGCCAGCGGCTGAGGGTAGTTCCACGGGGTGATCGCCGCGACCACTCCGACCGGTTCACGCCGGACGACGGTGCGTCCACCGAAGGCGCTCGGGCGCACGTCCTCGGTGTCGGTGGCGCGGATCAGGTTCGCGTAGTACGTGAGCATCGCCGCCGGGCCGTATCCGTTGACCGACTTCGACAACGCGATGGGCATGCCGTTCTCCCGGCTGACCAGCTGGGCGGTGTCGCGCCCACGTGCGGTCAGAGCGGCGGCGAACCGGTCGAGGACATCGGCTCGCTCCCCCGGACCCATCGAACGCCAAGGTCCCGACAGCGCAGACCGCGCCGCGGCGACCGCACGATCGATGTCGGCCGGGCCGGCCAGCGTGCTTCTGCCCAGCGGCTTCTCGGTGGCCGCCTCGATGACGTCGTACCCCGTGCCCGACTCTGTCGGTGTCCACTGCCCACCGATGAACAGAGCGTCTCGCTCCAACATGTCTTCTCCCGATCAGGTGTGGTGACGGAGGTGGTGCCGGTCGCCGCTAGACGGTGTCGGCGTGGCCGAACAGCACCGAGCTCACGAGCGGCGCCATCGGCCCTCCGATGAACAACGACGTCCGCGCCTCGGCGACCTGGTTGGTGGACGTGCCCCGGATCTGCCGGACGGCCTCGACCGCCAGATTCAGTCCGTTGATGAACGAGTCCGCGAGATTGCCCCCGCTGGTGTTCACCGGCAACTTCCCGTGTGGGGCGGTCAGATTGTCGACCGTCATCACGGTGCCGGCCGCCTCGCCGGGTGGGCACAACCGGTGATCGATCAGCGCGGCGACCGCCGGACCACTGAAGTTCTCGTACACCTGGACCACGTCGACGTCGTCGGGTCCGAGGCCCGCCGCGGCCCAGAGACGTTCGGCGACACCGGGTTTCCCGTTGTTCGCCGGACCGAAACCGGCCGTCGAATACTGTGCGTCGTTGTCGACCCGTTCGCAGAAGCCGCCCGGCGCTCCTTGCGCACCGGCCAGCACGAACGCCGGGTCACGACGGAGATCCCGTGCACGGTCGGCGCCGACGAGGACCAGCGCGACGGCACCGTCGCTCTCCCGCGAGCAGTCGTAGAGATGGAAGGGCTCGGCGATGAGCCGCGAGGACTCGTAGGTCTCCTCGTCCAGCGGCTTGCCGTGGCCCTGCGCAGTCGGGTTCTGCTGCGCGTGCTGATACGCGGCCAGCACCAGCGAACGCATCGCCGAGCGGGGCACACCGTCGTGCTCCAGCATGCGCTGGGTGCGCATGGCGCAGATCTGGGCCGGCGACCCCACACCGTGTGCGAGGAAGTGAGATCCGTAGTGGTACGTGGCGTATCCGAGGCGCCCGGTGTCGGCCTGCGACATCGCGCGGTATACGACGACGCACTGCGCCTGACCCGACGCGATGGCGACGGCCGCGTTGGTGATCGCGGCCGCCACACTTCCGCCGCCGCCACCCCACATCATGTTCGACCAGCGCAGCTCGTCGATCATCAGCGCCGCGCCGAGGATCGGCCCGTCATTGGAACCGCCTGCGTACGAAACGAATCCGTCGATCTCCCGGGGTGAGACTCCCGCGTCGGTGCAGGCGTCGAGGATCGCCCGGATCGTCATCTGCTGTTCGGTGAACGGCGACTGACCGCGCTTGTAGTGCGCCTCGGAGACACCGACGACTGCGGCGCCACCACGAATTCCGTTGCTCATCTACGCCCTCCGTCGCTCGACTCGGCCCGTTGCCACCGGAGAAGCGGCCACGGTTCACCGTCGCGTTCCTCGAAGACCCCGACGACGCGATCGCCGATGTGTGGGGTGCGTTCGGGATCGTCGGTCAGCAGGCCGAGGACGCGCCGAGCACCCGCGTTGTCCAGTTCGACGAGCACGCTGACATACGGAAGCCGGTCGGACAGTTCCTGGATGTAGGGATACCAGCTTCGGCTCCAACTGTAGATCGTGCCGACGGGTTCGACTGCCTCCCAGCCTATGTCGAGCGAGTGGCAGTTGCCGCACACCGACTGGGGGCTCCAGATCCAGGTCGAGCAGCTGCGGCAGCGCTGGAGGCGCAACTCGCGCTCGGTCAGCCCGTCCCAGTACGGCTGATCCAGCCCGTCCGCGGCGGGCCCCCAGGGAACGTCGACGGCGGTCATCGCACCGACTCGGGCGCGAAGTTCTCCAGTGCTCCGGCGAGCCATTCGCCGTCCCGACGCTCCCAGATCGAGCGCAGGCCGATCTCGCGCCCCTCCGTGGTGTAGACGGTCTCCCCGATCATGCGGTCGCCGTCGGCCCGGACGCCGACGATCCGGTGCCCGTCCACCGCGCCGCGCGGGACGTCGACGCCGTCGAAGACTGCCGGGATGTTCTCCTGGATCATCTCGGCCACCGCGGCTTTCATGTCCCCGTCGACCACGTGGCCGACGTGCCGCTCGTAGCGCGCCCGGAAGTCATCCAGTTCGCTCATCGTGTCTCTCCTCACCGCCGGATCACTGTCCGTCGTCATCGCCATAAACCTTACGGCTTTAGTTATATGTCGTCAATCGAGATGCGCGGAGCCGTCGGCGGCGATGCGCACGCGTCGCCCCTGCGCCTCGGTGCTCGCGAGTTCATCCAGGTCACCAGCGTCGGTGACCACCGCCAGAGTGCGACCGCCACCGGGAACGCGACCGGCGACGAACGCCCGCTCGGGGACGCCGGTGCGGTCATAAGCGACGGTCCAGGTCTCGAGTTCGGCGACACCCTCGTGGGAATCGACCACCTCGACCGGCCGCTCAGCGCCTGCCCATACCCGATGCACCGCTTCGGTGACGTCGTGCCGACGGAAGCCGGCGGCGGGCGGCTCGGTCGAGTACACGCCGAAGGCGTGTTTGGTCAGGTACCCGCTGTTCGCGGTCACCATGCCGAAGGTGCCGGGCGACCGGCGCAGCCGAGTGGCCACCGTGGCGATCGCGTGCGTGCTGTAGTTGTTCCACGGACCGCCTGCGAAAGTGAGCCCACCGGTGCACGTCAGCGGACGACCGGGATCATCTGTCGGAACCCCGATCTCGGCAGCGGCGACCTGGACGGCCGAGGGGAAGCACGAGTAGATGTCGAGGTGCTCGATGTCGCCGATTCCGACCCCCGCGAGTTCGAGTGCCCGGGCGGCGCCGATCCGGATCGGCGCCGAACCGTCGAGCGCGGGACGCGCCGCGACCGCGTCGGTGTCCTTGGACTCCGTCCCGCTGTGCGGGAAGACCCAGGACGAGGTCGGCACCCCCAGGCGCTGCGCGGTCTCGACGGAGCACATCAGCAACGCCGCACCCTGATCGACCATATTGTTGGAGTTCAGCAACTTCGGGTAAGGAGAAGCGATCAGACGGTTGGCGTCGGTCGGGGTCACGATCTCCTCCGCCGCGTAGTTCCGCTGTGTCCACGCGTGCGGATTGCCGGCGGCCACCTCGCTGAACGACGACCACAGCTCGCCGAGCACCTTCTCGTGGTCCGCGATGCTCCTGCCGGCCCCGATGCGCAGAGCCTGCTCGAACAGCGGGTAGACAAAGGACGGCCGGTCCAGCCCGATCCGCCGCTCGCTCTCGGCCTCCATGGGTACATCCGGGACGATGATCGGCGCGGACGGGGTCGAGTCGTCCTGTCGCGTCCATTCCGGCCGTTCCCCTCTGGCGCGGAGTTTCATCCGCGTACGCCAGGCCTCGCCACCGCCGATGAGGACCACATCGGCGCGGCCCGCGGCGATGTCTTCGGCAGCGCCGTTGACCAGCACCTGTGGCGTACTCCCACCGTTCCCGGTGTATCCGGTGTGCCGTGGATGTGCGCCGATCCGTTCGGCCACCAGGGCACCGGGGTCGCGATAGCGCCACGAGAGCAGGCCGACCACGCGGACGGAGTCGATCAGTTCCAGGAGGCGCATCGCCCCCGCTTCGGCAGCCGCCTCGCGCGCCGCACGTGCGATCAGGTCGACCGGCTCGACGCCGCCGTCGCGAGCGGTGATCTGTCCACCACCGACGAGGACGGGCGTGCGGGGATCGATGGTCATCAGGGGCCTGCCTCCAGTTCGACGAGACGGCGGGCGACCGTCACGTCAAATCTAACTTCAATAGATTACCGGCCGCAATCCACCCCTCTGGATTGCGGCCGGGTGGCGTCAGACGCGCGGGAGCACCTCGGTGGGTGCGTCCTGCCAGACCCGATCGTCTCGTCGGCGGCTCGCGACGTCGGCGGCGTGCGCACGGTTCTCACCGCGGATCTGGTCTTCCTGTTCCTGGCTGCGCCGGATCGCCTCCTGGGCACTCGGCGGCAGGTCGGGCAGCATCGCGTGTACGCGTTCGCGGTGACGGGCGATCGCCTTGCGTTCGGGCATACCGGGATTGGGCTGCACCTGCGGGATGATCTCGGTGAAGTCCTCCTTGGTACCACCACCGGAGATACCCGCGGCCGCCATCGCGGCCTCCTGGGCCACCAGAGCCTCGTCCTTCTCCTCGGACATACCGATCGGACCGAACCGATCACCGGAGAGGAACTGCTTGACCACCGGCTGCTCCGAGGTCAGCAACTGCTCACGCGGACCGAACATCACCAACTCCTTGCGGAACAACATCCCGATGTTGTCCGGAATCGTCCGCGCGATGTTGATGTTGTGCGTCACGATCAAAATCGTCGCATCGATCTGCGCATTGATGTCGATCAACAACTGCGAGATATAGGCCGTACGCACCGGATCCAGACCCGAGTCCGGCTCATCACACAAAATGATCTGCGGATCCAGCACCAACGCCCGCGCCAAACCCGCACGCTTACGCATACCACCGGAGATCTCACCGGGAAGCTTGTCCTCGGCACCGGTCAGACCGACCAAGTCGATCTTCTCCATCACGATGTCGCGGACCTCGTTCTCCTTCTTCTTCGTGTGCTCACGAAGCGGGAACGCGATGTTGTCGAACAAACTCATCGACCCGAACAGCGCACCATCCTGGAACAACACACCGAACAACTTGCGGATCTCATAGAGCTCCTTGGCCGAACACTGCGTGATGTCGGTGCCATCGATGATCACCGACCCCTGCTCGGGATGCAGCAAACCGATCAACGTCTTCAAAAACACCGACTTACCGGTACCCGAAGGACCCAGCAGCGCCGAGACCTCCCCCTCCGGCAGGGTCAGCGACACATCACGCCAAATGTTCTGCGAACCGAACGACTTCGTGAGCCCCTCGACACTGACCTCAACACCCATTGTCTTCCTCCAGATCTCGTCGTCAGTTGCCCGGGACCGGCGGGTCGGCGGGTGCGGGTTGCCCGGCGGGCGGATTCCCGGGGATCGACGGTTCGCCGCCGGGAGCTTCATTTCCCGGGGTCTCGGCATCCAGATTCGATCCCGTGCTGCTGATCGCGGTGATCAGCCAGTTCTGGCTCTTGTCGAGAGTCACCCGGTAGGTCGCGGTGGACTCGATTCCCGACGGGGCCTGGACGTTCTTCGTCTGCACGTTGACGAAAGCGACGACCTGGTACGTGTTGCCGTCGACCGATTCGACCTTCGCCGCGATCGGCTGCGCCGTCGAGGACCACTGAAGCGGGCGCAGCAGCTGTTCCATCTGGGTCGACGCACGCCGAAGTCGTTCCGAGAGTTCGGGGGACGTGCCCTTGGTGAGCAGGGTCCGCCACTCGTCGGGGTTCTCGAAGCTCATGTCGGCGGCGCCGGTGGCGTAGTCCAGCGCGACCTTCTCGGCCGCAGCATTGTCGGCCGCGGTCGCCTCCAATCGACCGACCTCGTCCGACGCGCTCTTCCACTGCCAACCCAACAGCGCCACTGCAGCGATGACGAGCACCGCGACGGCTCCGATCACGATGGATCTCAACGACACCGACCGGCCGGCAGGCTTCTTGTCCGGCGTGCATTCGCTGCGCTCCGCCGCGGTCGAGCCGGTGTCCTCGCCGACGGCCTTCTCGGTAGTCCCCGAGTCTGCCGGCGTCGTGTTCTCGTTCTTGTCGGCCTCGGTCTTGTCGGCCTCGGTGTCCGTGTCGGAAGTGATGGTCTTCGTCATCGCCGATCTCCTGTCGATCTCTGCTGGTTGGCTTGTGTCGGAACGCTTGTCACGTCCGCTGGGAGAATCCCGCTCGCTCTTGCGGGGTCGGTCACCGTCACCCCCCTGCCGGGATGCGGATCTCCACTGCCCCGGAATCGGTCGCGTTGATCACGTTGTCCAGTACCCTGCCGACGTCGACGGTCCGCAGCGCTGCCGCACCCGACCGGGTGGCGGGTAACAGGTTGTCACCGATGATCTTGAGGTCCGCACCGCTGTCGTCGAGGAACTTCTGCAAGGCCGCGACGAGTGGCGTCGCCCCCTGGGTGATACCCGTGTACATCGGCCCACTCCAGTCGATGGCGTCCTTGACGCCCGACTCCAGTTCGGCGAAACCGATTCCGAAGCCGGCCAGGTGCGGCGTTGTCGCGCGCATCAGCCCCGGGATCGCCTCCGAGCGCATGAGCAGCGGTTGCATCGTGGCCAGCAACGTGGTCAGTTCGTCAGCACGAGCCGTGAACTCGGCTGTCAGCAGACGTCCCACCTTGTTGAGGTCCTCGATGACCTCGATCCCGTCGGGCAGTCCCATGTCGAGCTCGGCGAACACCCGCTGCACCTTGTCCGGATCGGTTTGTCCGAGCACCTGGGTGACCTGTTCGGACAGGTCCTTGAAAGTGGCTGCGTTGGAGATGTTCTCGCCCTCGATGTAGGCGTTGTCGGCCAGGTAGGGACCGCCGGACGTCGTCGGCATCACCGCGACATAGGCCTCCCCGAGCGCCGAGAGATTGTCCACGCGGAAGTTGCTCTCGACGGGGATGTTCTCCGTCTCGTCGTAGTTCCAGGTGATCTCGGCGCCGCGCGAGGACTGCGAGATCTCGGTGACATGACCGACCTCGATGCCGCGCAACAGAACTCGGGAACCCACGAGGATCCCGTTCGTGTCGGGCACCGTGATGGTCGCGTGCCGGGCCGAGGGCGAGTTCACGTGCAGTCCGACACTGAGTATGTAGGCGATCGACAGCCCCGCGATGGCCAGCATGGCCACCACCGAGACCCTGGTCTTGGTGATCATCGGATCGCTCCCAACATGCGCAGCAGCATCTTCGCGTCGCCCAGCAGTTCCTTCTTGCCGGCCGCCTGCACCGAGGGGGCCTGCACCGAGGCGATGTTGACCGACGGCCTCTTCGCGAACGGGATGAGCGTGTCCTCCAGGAACTTCGCCATCGCCGTCCCGGTCGCGGGCGCCTGGTCCCACATCCCACGACCGGCTTCGGCGGCATCGGCCGTCGAGTTCAGCAGCGGTACGAGGAACAGGCCGCCGGTGAACACCGACCCCACCGAGGGCAGGAGGGTGCTGATGTGGCGAACCAGCGAGTAGGACACCGTCTTCCAATAGTGCTCGGCCTGCTCGGAGAACACGTTCTCGATCTCGTTCCGGCTGTCGGAGAAGGACCCGGCGACCGCGTTCAGGCTGTTCAGTGTGCGGTCGAGTTGCCCGGTGTTGCGCGAGAGATCGTCGAGGTCCTTCGACACCGTGCTCGCGATCTTGCGCACGTCCTTGACCGGCGGCATCGTGCGGTTAAGCGTCGCCATGGTGTCCTGGACCTTCTGGATGCTGCCGCCGTTGATGAAGTACGCGAGGACAGCGATGGTGTCCTCTAGAGGCGGCGGCGATATCGTACGGTCGCTCGGGATGACGCTGCCGTCGCGCAGCAGCTCACCACCGCCTCCCGCCGGCGGTTGCAATGCCAGGTAGGTGTCGCCGAGCGGCGTGTTCTGCCGGATGATCGCCGAGGAATCCGCGGGGACCGGGCGGTCGTCGGTCAGTCCGACCACCACGTCGACGCCTTCGTCGGTGGTCTCGGTGGATTGCACCCGGCCGACCTGGATGCCGTTCATCATGACGTCGGCCCCGTCCGGCAAATTGAGCACACTCGCGAACTGGAGTGTCACCTGATAGTCCAGCGGCACACTGCTCTTCACCGACGGCAACCGGTTGGGACTCAGCGCCGAGCAGCCGGTGAGCCCGACCACGAGTGCGAGCATCGCGGCCAGACCGAGCACGGTTCGTCTACCGATCATTTCTGGAGACCTGCCTTCTGCAACAGGATGGACAGTGCGTTGACAGGTGCCGACTTGCCGCCCCCGACGTCGATCTTCGGCGCCACATAAGGCACCGAGAGCGCGCCCGAGACCGACTCCTGTTCGCGCATGGCGGCGGCGACCGACGGTGTCATGGCCACGAGTTGCCCGAGTTCGGGAGCCCGCTGTGCGCCGTAGGCGATGATGTCCTCCACCGGTCCGTGGAGCAGCGGCCACAGGATGTCCTCGCCGTAATTGCGCTGGATGTCGTACATCAGCGCGATCGTCCAACCGATCCCTCGGCAGAACCTCGCGACGTCGTAGAACAGGGTCGTACCGAGCTGGGTGACCGAGGGCATCTGGTTCATGATCGACATGATCTGATCCCAGTTCTTCACGGCGTCGTCGGTCAGCGGTGCCATGTCCCTGATGGACGAACCGATGTCGGCGACGAATGCGTCGGGATTCTGCGCCGCGCGGGCCGCGTTCTCGAACATCCGTGCCGCCTGCGGGCCGGTCCCGGCAAAAGCTCGGTCGGCGCCGTCGAGAGCCGTCTCGAGGTCGTCGCCACCGTTGTCGGACAGCGATTTCAGGAAGTCCGATGCCGACGCGGCGACCTCGGAGATGCTCTTGGGGGTGAACGAGTTCTCCACGCCCACGCACGTACCCTCCTCGAGGGCCGGTCCACCGGTGTAGTTGCCCACCAGCTCCAGACTCCGGTCGGCCAGCAGCGACTTGGATCTGGTCACCGCCTTGACGTCTGCTGGGTACGTGCGACCGGGATCGAGGGCGAAGGTGACCCGTACATGGTCACCTCGGCTCTCTATCCGATCGATGGTTCCGACCCGGATGCCCATCTGTGTCACCGGGTTTCCCTCGTACAGACCGATCGTGTCCGCGATGTCGACGCAGAACCCGTCACCGCCGGGCGCGCTGTCGTCGACGCCGGTGGCGCCTGCCGACGTCAATCCGATCGTGGTGATCACGCCGAGCAACACCACCACGGTCCCCAGCGAAATGGCGAGCCGACGGCGTTGTCCCCCGCCCCCTGAGGAGCGAGCCCGCACGCCTCCCCCGCCCCCTGAGGAGCGAGCTCGCGAGCGTCTCGAAGGGCCTCTCATCAGCAGTTCCTTCCGGGGATGGGGATGCACACGTTTTCGGTCCACAGGGTGCCGCCCCCGACCTGCCGCATGCCTTCGGGTGTTATCCACTGCGCCAGCTTCTTCCGCGTCGCCACCAGACCGTCGATGGCCGGCCCGAGTTGTTGTTGCACGCGGATGATCGTGTCTTTCATCTGGTTCACGTGAGTGGAGACCAGTTCACTGTGGTTGAGGTAGAACCGCATGAACGGGGCCAGCTTCATGAGGACGTTCGCGAACAGTTTGTAGGCGTAGTTGAAGCCCGCGGAGTTCACGTGGTAGGTGCTCACGACCATGTCGATCTTGCGGATCAGCTCGAAGACGAACTCCCGGTTGCCGTTGAACGTCTGCAGGTATTCGGAGGCGAGAGCGGCGATCTGGTGAACCTGGCCGCGCTGTCGGTCGAACACTGAGGTCACCGACTCGAGCCCGTTCACGATCGAACGCAGCGAGGTGTCGTTTCCGTCCAGGGCGCCGGCGACCTGATCCAGGTTCGCATTGACCTCGGTGGTGTCGACCGTGTCGGTCGTGCTGGGCACGGCTTGGATCACGTCACCGATCGAGTACGGCACCGTCACCCGGCCGGCCGGGATCGGGGACTTCAGTTCTTCGCGACCGAGCGGGATCATGGTGATCGCGTATCCGCCCACCGGCGTGAGCATCCGGACCTCCATCTTCGTCTGGTCACCCACGAAGGTCTCTTCGTCTATCCGTGCGGTGACCTTCACCCGGTCGGGTTGGAGGGCCACCTCGGAGACCTTGCCGATGCTGATGCCCGCGACGCGAATGTCCTGACCGGTCTCGATCGCCGACGCATCGGTGACCTCGAAGGTGATCGTCTTCTGGCCCGGTGGGCGCAGGTAGATGATCGCAAGGGTGCCGAGGAGCGCCACCACCACCACGAGTACGACCACGCCGAGTACGCCGTCGTTCGACGTGAACCTGCGAATCCCTTTCCGGTTCATCGATTGCACAGGACCACCTCGCTGCCGGTCATCAGGATTCGGACGTCGGACGGGATGTGTGCGCGTCCGTTGGCGCACTGCTTGCTGAACGAAGCATGGGTGTCGATGCCGCGCAGTCCGGCGAGTGCGTTCGGCATCAGCTGGAAGGACTTCAACGCTTCTTGCATGGACGAGAAGGTGGTCTTCAGAAACACGTCGACGTCGAATTCCTCGTTGACACCGAGCGCCACCAGGAGCCTCTCGATCGGTTCGAACAGTGCGGGGCCCGCGCTCGCGGTCACCGCGAATTCGTCCAGCACGGTCATGGCATTGCTGATGGGTAGATCGACCGCCTCCAGGAAGCCCATGACCTGCGGCGACCGGCCGCCCATCGTGTCGGCGATACGGGCCAGATTCGACGTCAGCGTCGAGATGAGCTGCTGACGGTTCTCGGCGAACCTCGCCAGCTTCTGCGTGCTCTCCAGCATCGGCCCGAGTCCACTGCCGTCACCCTGGAGCAGGGCGATGGCGTTCTCACTGAATTGGTTGACCTCGTCGGCGTTCATCGTCGTCAGCACCGGCTGGAGACCGTTGAACAGCGATGTGATGTCGAAGGACGGGACGGTCTGCGCTGTTGTCGCATGGCTCACCATGCGCCCCGTCGTCTCACCGGGCTGCAGGTCCAGATACCGCACGCCGGTGAGATTCTGGTACTTGATCGCCAGGGTCGAGGTCGACGTCAGTTTCTGACTGTCATCCATGGTGAACTCGACGCTTGCGTAGGGCTTTCCGTCGTCATCGCGTTCGAGGTCCACCGAGATGATCTTGCCGATCCGCTTCCCGCGGAATCGGACGTCGCCGTTGTCGTGGAGACCCGATGCGTCGGTGAAGTCGGCACGGTAGGTGACCACACTGGCATCCACCGGATTGCGCATGGCGTTCACGACGAGCACGAACAGCATGACCGTCACCGCTGCAACCACCGCGACCTTGGCACCGGCGACAACTGTGCTGCGAGATGCCATCTCAGTTACCTCCCGCACGGGGGCCGACTGCACGCATCTTCTCCAGCGGACCCGAGACTGCGGGGACACTGTCGAGCAGGAGGCGCAGTTGCAGCGTCTTGCTCGCGTCGTCGCCTCTGAAACTGTTGCGCAACTGTTCGATTGCCTTTCGTGTCTTCGCCATCGACGCGCCGCCGCCGATCATCTGCGGCACCGGGTCGATCAGGTACTTGAAGGACGTGACCAGGGGCGTCAGATCCGTCGCATGCGACGCGAGGAGCGTTCCGGCCGCGCCGAACAGCCCACCGGAGGCCACGTTCAGTGATCGGTTCATCAGGTCGTGATAGGCCTCGTCGACGCCGCGCGACCCGTCCGGCATCTTGTTGAAGACGCTCTCGGTGATCGCGTAGAGACTCTTCATGGCCTCCCGGTTGAATCCCGGGAACGCCTCGGCGAGGTCGTTCATCTCGCGCAGCAGCGTGCTGGGCATGTGCCGCTGGGTTCGGGCCACCTTGTCCGTGAAGATGATCGCGGTCTCGATCAGCGGCGAGAGACCGTCGGCGTACCGCATCACCTCGTCGAGGCTGTCGATCATGTCCCGCGTCAGGGTCCCGTCCACGACGATCGAACTCCGCTCGATCATGGTCGACATCGTGAAGTCGGGCGCCGCGGAACGGCGGACGGTCTGCCCGTCGGAGAGTTGCGCCCCGCCCGGCATGGCGATCAGGTTCACCGCGGTGACGCCGAAGTAGTTCTGCGGCCGGTAGTCGACCTCGAACGAATCGGTGAGGCTCTCCGCGGCCTGGGCATCGAGCACCACATCGACGTGTACGACGTCGGGATCGGTGGAGTCGATGGCCGTGACTTCACCGACCTCCGCGCCGCGCAACAGGATTCGGCTTCCGGTGTCCACGCCGGGTCCGAGGGCGGGCAACACGAGGTGCAGGTCGGTGCCCTTGGGCGCGGTGGCCCGGGGGTACACCACAGCGAACACCGTGACGATGACCACGAGCACCGCGACCGCGGCGATGCCGGCGTACACGAGAGTCCGGGTCTGGCCTCGAGCATCCCCGCGGATGAAGTCCTGACTGCTGTAAGACGACACATCAACCCCTGAACGGAAGGACCGGATTGAGGCCCCAGATGGCCACGGTCATGAGGAAATTGAGAACAACGATGGCAACGAGACTCGCGCGGATCGCCCGTCCGGACGCAGCCCCGACACCCGCCGGTCCACCGGAAGCGAAATACCCGTAGTAGCAGTGGATGATGGTGATGACCGCGCAGAAGATGAGTGCCTTGGCGACCGACGCCAACAAGTCGGGTATCGACACGAACTGGGCGAAGTAGTGGTCGTAGGTCCCCTCGGGTTGTTCGTGGAAGAGCTTCACGATCAGCCCACCTGTCAGGAAGCTGACGACCAGGGCCATGAGATAGCTGGGCAAGACCACGAGCATCCCGCCGATCAGCCGGGTCCCGACGACGAACGGGATGGCGCGCAGACCCATGGTCTCGGTGGCGTCGATCTCCTCGGAGATCCGCATGGCGCCGATCTCGGCGGTCATGCGGCAGCCCGCCTGAGCCGCGAACCCGATACCGGTGATGATCGGCGCGACGACACGGATGTTGCCGAACGAGTTGATGATCCCGGTGAGGGCGCCGAAGCCGAGCAGGTCGAACGCCATGAAGGCCATGATCGCCACGACCGACCCGACGGCGATCCCCAGGAAGAACATCAGGCTGACCACGCCACCGTCGACGATGATCGACCCGCTACCCCATGCCATGTCGTTCATGGTCTTCATCGTCTGCTTGCGGTAGTGCCGGATCGTCGTGGGCAGCAAGGCGAATGTCTTGCCCACGAACAGGACGATCTGGCCGAAGGTCGCGAACGCGGCGGTGAATCGATCGCTCACCGATCGGCCGACACGGGCCACGATGCTCGGTCGTGAGAGGGCTTCTGTCGTCATCGCGTCACGCCAATCGGGCCGGGAAGAACATGGCCTGCAGCTGACTGACCGCCATGTTCGTCATGAAGATGCACAGGACACTGAGGACAACGGAGGCGTTGACCGCGTTGGCGACACCCTTCGGGCCACCCTTCGCCTCCAGTCCCCGCAAGCTGGCGATCACCACGACGATGAACGCGAACAGGACCGACTTGAGCACGGAGAACATCAAGTCCGTCGGAGTCGCGAAGGTTCCGAAAGACTGCCAGAAGCTGGCCGGGACCACGTCGTTCACATTCGCCGAGATCGCCAGTCCGGCAGCGACACCCGACGCGATGATCATGACGCACAGGGCCGGGGCGATGGCGAGCATCGCCAGGAATCGGGGCACGATGAGCCGCTGGACCGGATTGACGCCGATGACCCGCATCGCCTCGATCTCCTCCCGGATGGACCGCGCTCCGAGGTCCGAGGCGATCGCCGATGCCGCGGCGCCGCTCATCAGGAGGCCGGCCGCCATGGGCGCGCCCTGGTTCACGACACCCAGGCCGGAGGCTGCTCCGGCGAGCGAGTTCGCGCCGACCTGGTCCATGACGCCACCGACCTGCACCGAGACCTCCGCGCCGATCGGGACCGCCATGAGCAGGGCCGGGAGTGCGGTGACCTTGAACAGCTTCCACATCTGATCGATCACCTCGGCGCCGGCCAGACGCATCGAGATCGCGTCGGTGATCGCGAAGCGGATCATCTCCATCGCCAGTCGCGCCGAGCGACCGATGGTCGCCAGACTGCGGGTGATCCGGTCGATCACGCCGCCGCCCACCTTGCGGAGGGCCTCGGCCGATCTGATTCCCGGACTGCGCTCCCCCAGAGCACTGACAGTCATTTGGATCCTCTCGAATTCTCGCGGATACCGCGTCCGCCTCGGTTTTCTGCGCCACAACCGGCCGCCACCTGCCGGGCCGCGCGACGCTCGCGGTGCGCGCCACCGGGCTGAGGCGCGCGTGACATGTGGCCTAAAGCCTTTAGCTCAACTACTGTGATCCCCGCCACTTGCGATCGTCAAGAGGCTAGCAGACATAAGACGTATCTCGTCAAGTGTCAGCAGCTCTGCCATTCCGACGGGCCTCGCCAACGCCCCACGACCCGGCTTCGGCGTCGGACATACGACCAGTTCAGACCCCGTGCGGAACCCAGACCCCCCGGAATCCGCACAGGAGCCGTGCCGGGCACGGCACCTGTGCGGACACACGGACAAATACTCGCGTTCGCACGCGGTCGATCACGCAATACCTAATCGTTGTAGTTCATCAGCCCATCAATCGCCGGAGGACCTTCTCCATGGGGCGTCCGTACGGCGGATAGGTTGCGGCGAGGTCCGGGCGGGCGGGTTTGCTCAGGACCGACTTCCGGTGACTGAATGTGTCGAACCCGTTCTTGCCGTGGTAGTTCCCCATACCCGATGCGCCGACTCCGCCGAACGGCAATTCCGGCACCAGCAGCTGATACAGCAGGTGGTTGACCACGACCGAACCGGACGACGTCTGCTCTACCACGAACTCCTCGACCGCCTTCGACTCGGTGAAGAGATAGAGCGCAAGGGGTTTGGGTCGCGCGTTGACGAACGCGGCCGCGGCGGCGACGTCGGGGACCGAGACGAGCGGCAGGATCGGACCGAAGATCTCTTCCTGCATCAGCTCCGAGCCGAGATCGGGGTCGGTGACCAGCGCCGGCTTGATGGTTCGCTTGGCATCGTCGATCTCGCCGCCGTACTGCTCACCACCGTGTGTGCCGAGAACGCGCCGCAGTCGGTCGACGTGACGCTGATTGACGATGCGGGTGGTGTCGTAGGCGGCGCGCAGCGGCAGCTCCTCGAGCAACCGCCCGACCAGCGCCGGCCGCACCGACTCCTCGACGAGGACATAGTCCGGGGCGGTGCACGTCTGGCCGGCGTTCACCGACTTCGCCCAGGCGATTCGACGCGCGGCGACGTCGAGGTCCGCATCCGCCGCGACGATCACGGGGCTCTTCCCGCCCAGCTCCAGCGTGACCGGGGTCAGATGGCGGGCACTCGCCTCCATGACAGCCCGGCCGACCGAGGTCGAGCCGGTGAAGAACGTGTGATCGAAGGGCTGGGCGGCGAGCGAGGCACTGACCTCCGCGTCACCGAGCACGACCGAAACGGCCTCGGTGTCCAGGTACCGCGGCAGCTGCTCGGACAGCAGCCGTGCGGTGGCAGCCGAGAGTTCCGACGGCTTGACCACCGCAGCGTTACCGGCGGCGAGCGCACTCACCAACGGGTGCAAGGTCAGCAGGAGGGGGAAGTTCCAGGCGCCGAGGATGAGCGCGACACCCTTCGGCTCCGAGACCACCCATGCCTTGCCCGGCGCGGTCGCCGCACTCATCCGGACCTTCTCGGGCTTCACCCAACGACCCAGATGCGCGAGGGTGTGCCGGATCTCGTGGCGGACCGGCGCGACGTCGGCCATGAAGGTCGCCATGTGCCCGCGCCCCAGATCGGCTTCGATCGCGGCCGCGATCGCCGGCTCGCACTCGTCGATGAACCGCAGCAGTCCCTCGAGCTGCGCGACCCGCCACGACAGCGGCCTCGTCCGACCGCTGTCGAATGCCCTGCGCGCCAGCGCCAGAGCCGCACCCGGCTCACTGCGCGCCTCGCTCGTCGATATCTCGGTAACGCTCATCGGTGATCGTCGCTTTCTACGTGCTTCGAGGACCTGGCCCTCAGCTGGATGTGCGGTGAGCGTACATAGTGTTCAGACGTGATGTCAATCACTCGGGCGGCCCGAGTGGGACGATTGTCCCGACCAGCATACAAATTGTCTGGATGCAACGTCTGGATTATGGTGACACGCATGATCGACTGGACCGTCACCTCGCACACCGAGACCCTCGAGACCGCGACGGGCGACGGGGTCGCTCGCCTGACGATGTCGCGGCCCGCCTCGCTCAACGCATTCGACGACGCGCTCCAGCGGGACTTCCTCGACGCCGTCGTCGCGGCCGCGGAGGACGACGCAGTGCGGTGTGTCCTGATCACCGGGCGAGGTCGCGCATTCTCCGCGGGCGCCGATCTCGCGCTCGATGAGATCGGTCCGCACGTCCGGTTGGCGCCGCGCACGGAGCGCGAGCTCACCCGGTTCTACAACCCGATCGTCCGCCGGCTGCGCGAGATGCCGAAACCCGTCATAGCAGCCGTGAACGGCGCGGCCGCGGGGGTCGGGTGCGCCGTGGCGGTCGCGTGCGACCACGTCGTCGGCGCACGGTCGTCGTCCTTCGCACTGGCGTTCTCGAAAGTGGGACTGACCCTCGACGGCGGGGCATCACTCCTCGTCGGGGCTCGAGTCGGGTTCGGCCGCGCATCCCGGATGGCCCTGCTCGCAGAGCGAATCGACGCCGACACCGCGCTGGCATGGGGTTTGATCGACGCGGTGGTCGATGACGACGATCTGTCCGGCCACACCGAGGCCCTCGCCCGAGAACTCGCATCCGGGCCCACCGACGCCTACGCCGCGACCAAGGCCAGCCTGAACGTCGCATTCCTCCACCGCCTCGAGGATTCGTTCGAGTCGGAGATCGCAGGACAGACCGCACTGGTGGACGGAGACCATTTCCGCTCCGCGATCACGCGATTCGCATCGCGTCCGAGATCCTGAGCGCGCCCGCGCATCAGACTCCGCCGAGGTTCGGCGGCTTCGGACGATGTCAGCGGGTTCCGCTGTATCTCAACGGGTTCCGTAGATGGCCGCGTACATGAACCTGGCCACCATGTCGGTGACCGCGTCGATGTCGGTGAGATGCGCCTCGCCGGCCAGTGATCCCGCGATCGTGCGCTCGATGGTCCACAGGAGTGTGGCGGTGTACTCGCGTGCGGGAGGGCCGTCCGGCGCCAGTCCTCGTTCGCGATCGGTGAGAATGATCGACTCCAGAGTCGTCTCCATGGCATTCATCGCCGCGAGGTACTCGGCGCGCAGTTCGGGCAGTCGCGGCCATTCGTGGACGGCGTTCTTGATGACGGCGCCCGCGTAACCGTCGAGGTGCAGCCACTGCCCGACCTGCTCGAGGAGGGCAGACGGGTCCTGACGGTCGACGTCGGCGACCGCGGTCAACGCCGAGACGATGTCCTTGGCCGCCTCCCGGAACAGCACGACGAAGGCGTCTTCCTTGCTGCGGAAGTAGAAGTAGAACGA
The DNA here is from genome assembly GCF_000143885.2 of Gordonia sp. KTR9. NCBI lineage: Bacteria > Bacillati > Actinomycetota > Actinomycetes > Mycobacteriales > Gordoniaceae > Gordonia > Gordonia sp. KTR9. Next base: position 626,892 of record NC_018581.1, on the reverse strand, counting down.
CGCCCGAGAGGTGTTGGAGTGCTTCAGGATCTTGGCGACAGACAATTGCGCGAGCGTCTCGGTCAGCAGCAGTTCCCGCATGGCCTGGAGGATGTTCTGCGCCGTCTCGGTCTCGGCCGGCGCATCCTGGGCGGCAGGCAACAGCTCTCGCGCGGTGTCGACCGGACGTCCCGCCTTCTTCCGCTTCGCCCGCTGTGCCGTTCGGCCGCCGTAGATGGCCGCTTCGTTGATCGCACTCAGCGACGTGGTGACGCTCGCCGCGGCGGGAAGCCGGTCGTCCAGCCCACGCGTGCTGACGTAGAAGGCCCGCTCCGAACCGCCGACCAGCATCGCGGCGAGCATGTCGGCGGGGGCGCCGTCCGGCGCACGACCCTCCGCTCGGAGGAACTTGATCTGTTCGGCGACCGCCGAGACGAACTGCTCGAACATCCGCTGCCAGGCAGCGGCGACAGCGGGCTTGCTGTGCATGTGCTCGATGACCGCACAGATGACCGCGCCGTGCCGCGACCACATCTCGAGCGTGTGCTCGAGACTCGAACCCATGCTGCGAGCCCGGTCTCGTCCGGGATCGGTGGACCATGGCGCGTCGTTCCCGTACGACTCGTCGAACACCTGTCCCAGAAGCGCTACCAGCACGTCGTACTTGTTGGCAAAGTAGTGATAGAAGTTGGCCCGGGAGAGTCCGGCCGTCTCCAGGATCTGCGCGACGGTCAGATCCTGGAGAGACGTGGAGGTCAGAAGCTCCTCCGTGGCCTTGAACACCGCGAGTTCCGCCGGGGAGCTTCCGTCGTAGTCACGGGGGCGCCGTCGCACGAAGGAACTCGAAGTCATCTCGCCATCATACTCGATGTCCGGACATGACGTCTGTCGCCACTCGGCGTCATCCGACCGGGGCCTGCACCGATCGGACCCCGCTCAGCAGCGCCGCGTCGAATTCGTCCGGACACTCCAGCATCGGATAGTGCCCGACATCGAACTCGACGAGAGTGCTGCCGAGCCGCTCACGCACCCATCGCGCACCGCGAACCGACAACGCGGGGTCCGCCGTACCGATGATCTGCGTGACCGGCACCGTGAGATCGTCCAGCAGACGCGTCTGCTCGGTGCACATGAGCGTTCGAAGCGCCGCGCGGCCGGCCCAGCTCGGTGTCTGCAGCGAGATGCGGTGCAACCAGTCGAGGACATGCCGGTCCGGCGAGCCCTTGAACGGGTCGCCGACGGCACGGCGCCGCAACGTGACCCGATCGGCGTGCTCCGCCGCGAGCAGGCTCTCGAGGGGGCCTTCCGGGGGTACGCCGAAGGGGAAGTCCTCGAACCGGGCCGCCGCGACTCCGTTGGTGGCCACCAGAACCAGGGAACGCGCCAGATCGGGACGTTCGCACGCCAGGCGAAGGGCGACCATTCCGCCGAGCGACCAGCCCACCAAAGCAGCGGGGCCGAGCCCGCACTGCTCGATGACCTCGGCGGCGTCGCGGGCGAGAGAGTCGATGTCGTAACCGTCCAGCGGAGCGTCCGAGTGTCCGTGACCACGCAGATCCATGGCGACGACCCGATGGCCGGTCTCGGCCAGCACTCGTATCTGCCGGTCCCACACCTCGCCGCTGAGAGACCAGCCGTGGATGAGCAGGACGCCTGGCCCGTCACCGAGTTCGCGCACACCGATCTCGACACCGTCACGCACTCGCACGTGTCGCAGTGTCATGAGACCGCGCCCATCGACTCGACGAGGCTCGTTCGGGTTGTCAACATGAAGTCATCTCCTGGTCGTGAACGGGCGCGGTCGCGCCCGGCAAGTGATCAGCACTGGGCTGTCTCCGTAAAGAACTGTCGCAGTGGCAGTGTGGGTCATCGATGAAAGGTCGCGACCTCGGACGTCGACTGACGACCGGTCCGGTAGGAGTTGACCGGCGCGTCGTCGTCGGGATAGCCGAACGAGATCCCGACGACCACATGCCGTCCGGGGTCGAGCCCGAGTTGCTCACGGATGACCGGCGCCTGCGCCGCCAGCGCCGCCTGCGGAATGGTCGCAATCCCCGCGGAGTGGGCCGCCAGGACGAAATTGCTCACGAACAGTCCACAGTCGACGGCGCCGTAGGGACCCAGCGCGGCCTCGGTCGTGACGATCGCGACGTGCGGCGCATCGAAGAAGTCGAAGTTGCGCAACATCTGTCGCGCCGACCCAGCCCGGTCGGACTTGTCGATCCCGAGGCTCGCATACAGCTGCAGTCCACTCTCGCGACGGCGCTCCTGATACACACCCTGATAGGACACCGGGAACTCGATGTCGGGATTCTGTGTCGGCCCTTCGGAAATGGCGGCCCGAAGGGCCTCCCGGAGACGCACGGTCGCCGCGCCACTCACGATGTCGACGTGCCAGGGCTGGGTGTTGCACCAGGACGGCGTCATCCGGGCCACGTCGAGCACCCGGTCGATCTCTTCCCGGGGCACGTCCTCCGACCGGAAAGCGCGACAGCTCCACCGCGACGACAACAGCTGACGCAACGTCTCATACGACGACGAATCCACGGACGACACCGACCCTTCGCCGGCCTGCGCGGACAACTGTGACATCTGAACTCCTCGATCCGTTGGGGCCGCCGCATCGACGGCGGCGAGGCCGACGGGCGACCATACAGGGAGTGTAGACATAGTGTTCAGTACGGTCTACCCTGTGCTGTAACGGCGATCACATGCGGTCGACGTTCCGAGTCGAATTCATAGGAGGCGCGATGACCATCACCGAGCCACATACGGAGAAGATGTCATTTCGTGGCGACCTCGACGTGCCGCCCGGGTTGCCCCGCGGCATCGATCTGGGACGAATTGCCAACAAGGACAGAGCAATCGCGATGTACGGGCGTGATCTGGTCGAGAAGCTGACCGATCACGCCCTCCTCGCCGACGACTATGCCTACGCGGCGATGCTGGATTTCAAGGACAAGTCGAACAATTCGACCTGGCGCACGTTCGACCAGGCGCTCGACCACGGGATCGACGCCATCGACGACCCCAGTCCGGGTCTCGTCGCGCTCTTCGATCAACTCGACCACATCCCCGAATGGGTGGATTTCGATCAGCTCTACCGGGGCGCGGTCGCGTTCTGGCGGGCCGGGCCCATCGTCCCGCCCGTCCTCGCCTGGGGTGCGATCGCCGGCGGGTTCTCGATGTACAGCGCCACGCGTCCCGTGCTGTTCAGCGGACGCCTCCGCGAGCAGGACAAGGTCGGCACTCGACTCATCGAGAGTTTCCGGTACGTGGTGGCCGCGTACACCCCGGGCGGGATGCAGCGATTCGAGGAGGGGTTCCGGCTCACCGCGAAGGTCCGGATGATCCATGCCGCGGTCCGGCACAGTCTGGGACGATCCGACCACTGGGACTGGGCCGGATGGGGCATCCCGATCAACAACCTCGACAGCATGGTCACCCAGGCCGGACAGTTCGGCGTCAAGTTCACCGACGCGGTCCAGTCGTCGGGGATCCGTTACAGCGACCGCGAACTCGAGGACATCTTCGCCCTCAGCCGCTATGTCGGCTATGTCATCGGTGTCCCCGAGGACATCCTGCACACGGACTACGAGGACGCCCGCCGCAAGACCGACCTGCACACCCTCATCGAGTTGCCGCCCGACGAGCTCTGCCACGATGTCGTGCATTCGATCATCGAATACAGCGTGGAGAATCCCCCCGGGGACGTCGAGGTGCTACCCGGCCCCGTGGCGAAGTTCATGACCAACGAGCGCAGGCTCAAGCTCGCCTACGGACTGTTGCACTCGTGGATTCCCCCGCATGTGATGGACGCACTCGGCGTGGAGAAGACCGGGTGGAGGCACATCCTGCCCACCATCAGTCCGCTGGTGTCCCTTGCCGATCGAGTCGGACGGATTCTGCCGCACGACGACGAGAAGGCCGCCTTCACGATGCTGCGTCAGTTCAACGACGCCATCAAGCTGCCCGATGGCGCGAGCAAGGAGATGGCGGTGGCCAACCCGGACGAGGTCCACGCCGACATCGCCGCGAACAAGGGCGGCATGCCGGTGGTCGTGAAGCAGTGAGCGAGTCACCGACCCCGCCCCTGGCCGGCACGCGCATCATCGAGCTCGCGGGCATCGGACCGGGTCCGTTCGCGGCGATGATGCTGGCGGACATGGGTGCCGAGGTCATCACCGTCGACCGTCCCGGGGGAAACCCGTGGGCGGTCGGCGGGCACGGCATCCTGTTCCGCAGTCGTAGGCACATCGCGGTCGACCTCAAGACCGAAGCGGGTGCCGATGTCGTCCGCCGCCTGTGCGCCGACGCCGACGGACTCATCGAGACGTTCCGGCCCGGTGTCGCCGAGCGTCTCGGCGTGGGACCGCAAGACTGCCAACGGGTCAATCCGGACCTCGTGTACGGGCGTATGACCGGGTGGGGACAGTCCGGCCCGATGGCCCAGCTCCCCGGACACGACATCAACTACATCGCCCTCACCGGGGCACTGCATCAGATCGGCCGGAAGGGGGAACCCCCGGTTCCCCCGCTGAACCTGGTGGGCGATTTCGGCGGCGGCGGGACCTTCCTCGCATTCGGCATGCTCGCCGGAATACTCTCCGCGCGAGCCGGTCACGGAGGACGGGTCGTCGATGCGGCGATGATCGACGGCGCCTCGGCGCTGATGGCCATGTTCCACTCCTATCGCGCCGAGGACTCCTTCGTCGAGGACAGGGGTGCGAACCTCCTCGACACCGGCGCCTTCTTCTACGACGTCTACCGAACCCGAGATGACAAGTGGGTCAGTATCGGTGCGATCGAGAACCAGTTCTGGCTGGAGCTGTGCGATGTCCTCGGGCTGCCGGAGGCGATGCGACACGACCACCTCGACCCGGAACGGTGGGACGACTACCGCATCGTGCTGCAGAAGCGGGTCGCGGAATACGACCGCGCGGAACTGGACTCCGCGTTCGCCGGGCGGAACACCTGCTACGCGCCGGTCCTGACGATGTCCGAGGCCATCGAACATCCGCATCATCAGGCGCGCAACACCTTTGTGACCGTGGACGACGTCGTCCAGCCCGCACCCGCTCCGCGCTTCGACGGTCAACCACCCACGGTTCCCCGTCCGCGACGCGCGCCGGGGGCCGACACGCGCGACGTGCTCCTCGCTGCCGGGTACTCCGAGACCCGGATCGAGTCCTTGCTCGCCGACGGCGTGGTCGACTCCACCCCATGATCTCGGTGGTTGCCCGGTCGACCCCCTTCCCGGGCAACCACCGATTCACTTCCTCTACAGGCCCAGCGATCGACCGACGATCTCGCGCATGATCTCGTTGGTGCCGCCGTAGATTCGCTGCACACGTGCGTCGCGCCAGCGTCGCGCGACGTCGTACTCCTCCATGTACCCGTACCCGCCGTGCATCTGCAGGCAGGTGTCGAGAGCGGAGAATTCGAGTTCGGTGGTCCAGAACTTCGCGCCCGCCGCTTCTGCCGCGGTCAGTTCGCCGGCATTCTGTGCCTCGATACACCGGTCGACGAACACGCGCGCGATCGACACCTGAGTGGTGAGTTCCGCGAGGGTGAACCGATTTGCCTGGAAGCTGCCGATGGGCTGTCCGAAAGCCTTGCGCTCCTTCGCATAGGCGACCGCGGTCTCGACGGCGTGCTCGGCCTGTGCGACGGCCACCACCGCCATGGACAACCGCTCCTGGGCGAGGTTGCGCATCATGTAGTGCAGCCCCTTGCCCGGTTCGCCGAGAACGTCTGCGTCGGAGACCAGTACGTCCTCGAAGAAGAGTTCGGCTGTGTCCTGGGCTTTGCGCCCGATCTTCTCCAGCTTCCGGCCGCGTTCGAATCCGTCTTGGTCGGCGGAGACCACGAAGAGACCGAAACCACCACCGTCGTCCTCCGGTATCCGTGCCGCCACGATGATCAGGTCGGCCTGGATGCCGCGGGTGATGAAGGTCTTGGACCCGCTCAGACTCCAACCGCCCTCTCTGCGAACGGCGGTCGACTTGATGGCACGCAGGTCCGAGCCCGTACCCGGCTCCGACATGGCGATCGCGATCGCCGTGTCACCGCTCACGATGCCCGGCAGCCACCGCTCCTGCTGCTCCGAAGAGGCGATGTCGAGGAAGTAGGGCAACACGATGTCGTTGGTCAGCGAGAAGCCGTCGCCGACGGTTCCGGTTCGGACCACCTCCTCGTTCAGGACGGCGTTGAACCGGAAGTCCCGCAAGCCGGCGCCGCCGTACTCCTCGGGTGCCGCGAAGCCGACCAGGCCCTGATTCGCTGCCGCGGTCCAGAAGTCGCGCCCGACCTCGCCGGCCGCTTCCCACTTTGCCGTGTGCGGTACGGCCTCCTTGAGCAGGAACGCCCGTACCGTGTCGCGGAACTGCTCGTGTTCGGTGTCGAAAATGGTTCGTTTCATGGTGATGTTCTCCTCGGAGTCCTCAGCGGAAGAGGGACTTGCCGATGATCTCCTTCATGATCTCGTTGGCGCCGCCGTAGATCCGCTGAACGCGGGCGTCCACATAGGCTTTGGCGATGGGGTACTCGGCCATGAAGCCGTAACCGCCGAACATCTGCAGGCACCGGTCGGCGACCCGTCCCTGGACCTCGGTCGCCGCGAGTTTGGCCATCGCCGCTCGGTCCGCGGTCAGATCGCCGGTCGTGTGCTGTGACAGGCAGTCGTCGACGAAGGCACGGACGACCTCGGTCTGCACATACGCATCGGCCAGAGTGAACCGGGTGTTCTGGTTGGCCGACAGCGGTTTCCCGAAGGCAGTCCGCGTGGACACGTACTCCCGCGCGAGCTCGATCGCCCGGCCTGCCGCAGCCGTACTGGCGACCGCGATCGTCAGCCGTTCCTGGGGCAGGTTCGTGACCAAGGCACGGAATCCGGCTCCTCGTTCACCGAGCAGGTTCTCCTTCGGGATCCGTGCGTCGTCGAAGAACAGCTCCGCGGTGTCCTGTGCGTGCATGCCGATCTTGTCCAGGTTGCGACCCCGCCGGAAACCGGGCGTATCGCGCTCGACGACCAGCAGCGACAGACCGCCGTGACGGTCACCGTCGTTCTCGGTCCGTGCGGCGACGATGATCAGGTCGGCGTTGATGCCGTTGGAGATGAAGGTCTTCGAGCCGTTCAGCACGTAGTGGTCACCGTCGAGGGTTGCCGTGGTGGAGATGCCGGCGAGGTCCGACCCGGTCCCCGGCTCGGTCATCGCGATGGCCGCGATGAGTTCCCCGGAAACCAGACCCGGCAGCCACCGCTTCTTCTGCTCCGAATCGGCGTAACGCTCGAAGTAGGGCACGCAGATGTCGTTGTGCAGATTGATCCCGAACGACATCACGCCGGCGTCGGCGACCTCTTCGGCGATGATCGCGTTGAACCTGAAGTCGTCGGTGCCTCCACCACCGAACTCCTCGTCGACCGACATGCCGAGGAAGCCGTGCGAGCCGGCTCGCGTGAAGAGCTCGCGAGGGATGAGGCCCTCTCGTTCCCATCCCTCGTAGCCGGGTACGACCTCCGCGTCGAGGAACCGACGAAAGCTGTCGCGGAATGCTTCGTGCTCGGGTTCGTACACCGAACGCGCGGCGGGACGATTCACAGTGGAAGTCATTGGTGAGTGATCCTGTCTGTCGATCTGTCGAGACGATGGGTTGTCCGCAGAGAAGCCGCGAAAAATACTGCGCAGCTGAGTCTTCCGGTCCCCGATAGTGCGCGGTGGAATCAGTCCCGGGTGCGACGGAGTCGGACCGGAATTGTGATTGACACCACGTCTGAACAGATTGTATGGTCTAGCGTATGCCTGAGTCCAGTTCCCCCCGTCTCGTCCCCGACTGGAGTGACGCTCCCGAGGGTGCGTTCCGTCCGGACGCCGACTTCACCGACGACCAGCTCGCCGAAGCACTCGAGGAGGCGAACCTGCCCATCCTGCTGGGGTCGCTGGCACTGCTGACCGGTGACGACCGCTGGATCGAGGACCCGTTCCTGCCGACCGCCCCGCCCGATCTCGGCGACCATGACACCGGCGGATTCGAGGCCGAACTCGCGTACCGCATCCGGCGCGAGGCGGCGGCGGTTCTCCGCTCGTGGCGCGACGGTGATCTCGAGGTCGCCGCCCCGCCGGCGCCCGAACGCCTGTCGCGCATCCTGTCGGTGATGCTCGCCGAGAAGTTGCCGGACGACTACGGACAGCTACTGGGCGAGGAGATGGGCCTCTACCCACGCCATTCCGAACCCGCGAATACGCCGCCCCAGGACTTCCGGGTCGCCATCGTCGGGGCGGGGATCTCCGGCCTCGCGATGGCGATCCGTCTGCAGCAGGCGGGAATCGACTACGTCCTCATCGACAAGAACGACGACGTGGGCGGTACCTGGCACGAAAACGTGTACCCGGGTTGCGGAGTCGACACGCCGAGCTATCTCTACGCACTGTCCTTCGACCAGAATCCGGACTGGTCCAGCTACTTCGCACCACAGAACGAACTCGCCGCATACTGGCGGGAACTGGCCGAGCGCCACGGCGTCCTCTCCCGCACGAGGTTCGCAACGGTCGTCGATCACGCCGAGTTCGACTCCACCGCGTCCCGCTGGACGCTCGACCTGCGCTCGACGGTCACCGGTGACGTCGAGACCCTCAGCGCCACAGCCGTCGTCAGCGCGGTCGGGCTCCTGAACCAGCCGAGCATCCCCGACCTGCCGGGCCTGTCGGACTTCCACGGGCCGGTACTGCACACCGCGCAGTGGGACCCGGCCGTCGACCTCCGGGGCAAGCGCGTCGCCGTCGTGGGCACGGGTGCGAGCGCCATGCAGTTCGTTCCGGCCGCCGCGGAGGAGGCAGCGCAAGTACGGGTCTTCCAGCGGACGCCGCAATGGGCGATGCCGCACCCACTCAAGGGTCGGGCAGTCGGCGAGACCGCCCACTGGCTCAACAAGCACGTACCGTTCTATCTGGCCTGGTACCGGGCGCGGTTGTTCTGGCGCATGGGCGACAAGGTCTGGCGGCTTCTGCAGGTGGATCGCGACTACCCGCATCTCGGGCGCGCGATCAACAAGGGAAACGACCGGCTCCGTGCCATGTTGACCGCGTACATCGAGAGCGAATTGGCCGGTCGCCCAGATCTTCTCGAGAAGAGCCTGCCCGACTACCCGCCGTACGGGAAGCGCCTGCTCATCGACGCCGGATGGTTCCGGACGATCCGCCGCGACAACGTCGATCTGGTCACCACCGGGATCGACACCGTCACCGCGAGCGGGGTCCGCACCGAGGACGGGGTTGATTTCGACGCCGATGTACTGGTCCTCGCAACGGGATTCAAATCGGTGGACGTCCTCGGATCGATCACGGTCCGGGGCCGGAACGGGCAGACCCTCCGGGAGGCCTGGGGCGCCGACGACGGGCGGGCGCACCTCGGCATCACCGTGCCGGGCTTCCCCAACTTCTTCTGTCTGTACGGACCCAACACCAACACCGGCCACGGCGGAACCGTCATCGCCGGAACCGAGATGCAGATCCAATACGTGACGGCGCTGCTCAGCGCGATGGTCGACGAGGGATTGGAGACCGTCGAGGTCCGGCCCGAGGCGTTCGACGCCTACAACCGCGAGCTCGACGACGCGCTCGAGGACACGGTGTGGCACTTCGGTGGCACCACGACGTACTACCGCAACGCGCGGGGCCGCATCGTCACCAACAGCCCGTGGCGGTACGTCGATTACTGGCGCCGGGTCCACGAGCCCGATCTGTCCGAGTACGTCACGACCCGCGCCGAGGTCACGGCGCACGAGCCGTCCTCCGACGGTGCCGAACAGCTCACCCACTGAGTCCCGTCACCCTCCCGTTTCCCCATCGCAATCGAGGCAGAACACGATGACACAAGCACCCCAAGCCCCATCCGCACCCGTTGCCACCCCGGGGATCTCGGCGACCACTCTGGTCGAGGCGTTTCAGGCGACGGCCGCAAGCCGGCGCGACCTGCCTGCCCTGATCGCGTTCGGCGAGGACCGTAGCCTCACCTGGTCGGAATACCGCACGGCGGTAGAGGAAGTCGCGAGCGGCCTCGCCGCCATCGGCGTCGGGCGCGGTGACACGGTGGCGATCATGCTGCCGAACAGTCCCGAATTCCACATCGTCGACATGGCGGTGCTGCACCTCGGCGCGACCCCGTTCTCGATCTACCTCACCTCCGCGCCGGACCAGATCAGCTACCTGTTCGACAACGCCGGCAACTCCGTCGTCGTCGCCGATCCCGCCTTCCTCGGAGTCCTCCAGCGCACCGCGGCGCCCGCCGTCAAGCACATCGTGATCACGGGTCCCGCCGACGAATCCACGGTGCACGACAACGGTCCCGCCACCATCACCTCACTCGACGATCTTCGTGACCGGCGTACGGCGGACTTCGATTTCGAGAAGACCTGGCGTTCGGTCGGTGCGAGCGACCTGGCCACGCTGATCTACACCTCCGGCACCACCGGAGATCCCAAGGGCGTCGAACTCACCCACGCCAACCTGATGTTCGTGATGTACACGTGCAACCTCCGGTTCCCGTTCGTCGCAGAGGGAGCCGCCATCAGCTACCTGCCCACCGCGCATGCCGCCGACCGGGTCTTCTCCCACTATCTGGCGACGGTCACGGGCTGGCCCATCACGACCGTCCGCGACGCGACGACCGTGTTCGCCGCAGTGGCGCAGGCGCGTCCCACCTGGTTCCTGGGTGTTCCACGGATCTGGGAGAAACTCCGCGCGGGTCTCATGGCGCGGTTCGCGGCGCTGCCGGACGGACAACGTGAAGCGACGTCGGACGCGGTGGACGCTGCGACCCGTCTCGTCCAGATCCAGCAGCGCCGGGAGCCGGTCCCCGCAGACCTCGAAGATGCGGTGGGTGCCGCGGACGAACGCGTCTTCGCCGGCCTGCGGGCCCAGCTCGGCCTGGACCGTGTCGAGCTGCTCATGACGGGCGCAGCGCCGATCGCACCTGCGGTACACGAGTTCTTTCTCGCACTCGGACTGCCGCTGCAAGAGGGTTTCGGGATGTCGGAGACCGGCGCGCTCGGGTTCACCAACATCCCCACCGACATCCGTGTGGGCAAAGTCGGCCTGGCACAACCGGGAACGGAAGCCAAGCTCGCCGACGACGGCGAACTCCTGCTGCGCGGCCCGCACGTCATGCGCGGCTACCGCAAGGCCCCCGAGAAGACCGCAGAAGCGATCGACGAGTTCGGCTGGCTCCACACCGGTGACATCGCCCAGATCGACGACGAGGGCTGGGTCACCATCGTCGACCGCAAGAAGGAACTCATCATCAACGCGGCCGGCAAGAACATGTCACCGGTCAACATCGAGAGCAAACTGAAGAGCGCCTCGCCGCTCATCGGTCAAGCGTGCGTGGTCGGTGACCGTCGTCCGTACAACGTGGCCCTCCTCGTGCTCGACCCCGATGCGGCACGCACTTTCGCCGCTTCGCACGGACTTGCCGACACGTCGTCGGCAGACCTCGTCGAGAACGCGTCCCTGCGCACCGAGATCGACGAGGCGGTCGCACGGGCCAACGCGCAGCTCTCGCGCGTCGAGCAGATCAAGCAGTATCGCCTGCTCGCCGACGAGTGGCTGCCCGATTCGGAAGAACTCACCCCTACGATGAAACTCAAGCGACGTGGCGTCGCCACGAAGTACGCAGACATCATCGACGACATCTATTCATCCTCGGCCCGCTGATCTCGCGGCACTCGATGATCTGGAACAGCCCCATGAGAATTCGCGTCGAACCCCATACCGTTCGCGTCCACGAGCGAGCAGACCTGCGGACGCTGTCGGTCAGCACCACGCTGGACGGCACAGAGACCTCGGAGCAGTTGCGTCGACGAGGGATCGGCTACGTCGACGGCGACTCCGCACACATCAACTCGATGTGGCTGCAGTCCCTGGGCGAGGACCGACGATGGCACGACGACCTCCGCGAACTGTTCTCGTTCGCGGAATGCCATGGGTGGTTCGACGGTGTCTACCTCCGGGCACGGCTGGAGACCACGCCGGTTCCGGACTTCAGGCCGGTACCTCGGTTCAGGCCGCGGTCGCGTGCCGACGCGTCTCGGTGACCCGACGAACGGACTCGTCGCCGGGTCACCGGGAAGAGCGGAATCTACTGCGCTGTCAGACCCGCGTCGATGACGTGCTCCATACCGCTGATGTATGACGAGTCATCGGAGGCCAGGAAGAGGACCAGTTTGGACACCTCTTCGGGTTCGGCCATCCGCCGGAGGGGAATCGACGGAACGATTCCACCGCCATCGGCACCGCTCGCGGCCGCCATCATCGGGGTCTTGATATAACCGGGATGGACCGAGTTCACCCGGATGTTGTCGGGACCGTATTGCACGGCAACATGTTTGGTCATCCCGCGCGAGGCGAACTTGCTGCCAACGTAGGCGACATTCGGGGACCCGACGATGGATACCATGCCCGCGGTCGAGGAGATGTTGTCCTCTTCACTGAGTTCCAGGGTGGGCGCGACCTCAACCCTCGACTCGGAGCGCCCGCATCGGGCAGTCGTCGACCGCCTCCTCGATCTGTTCGCGGTAGGCCTCGAGTGGTCCGCCCGGGTCCAGCAGATGAACCTTGCCGTCGTCACCCACCTCGAACACGTAGGACGCGGCGGCTTCACACGCACCCAGACCGAAACAGGCCGGTAGGTCGATGGTCACCTTCATGTCGAATACCTCGGTACTCCGGGACGGGACGGCTACGGACGAACCCGAGCAGGGGTGCGGGGACTTGGGACTCCCCGCACCACCACGCTCGTCAGCCCGCCGATCGCATCGATGCCTTCGGGACCTTGCCCTTGTTGGCCGCGATGTCTTTCGTCAGCGTGTCCGGGTCGGCGACCTCGGCAGACTTCCCGCCCTCCGGCGTGGCGATCGCCGTGGTGAACTGCCTGAGGGTCCTGAAGGCCTTCGCCTCGTCGTCGTGAGGCAGCTTTCGCGCCACCCGGTCAAAGGCCTTGACCAGCGGGCGAACTGTCGGCAGCGCGAAACGCCACGGGGTGCGTTCCACGTCGAGCATCTCGCTGACGTAGTCGGGCTGCCAGTTCCGGATCAGCGCCCACGCCAGATGCCGCCGTCGCTCGGTGGTCATGAACGCGGCCACCGGTCCGGGCAGGATCTCCACGTCGCCCGGCGGCTTCTCGGTGCTGTACTCGATGATCGTCTTGACCACGTCTCGGCAGAGGTCGTCGGCCGGAAGCTCGATGAGCTTGTGGAAATTCACCTTCATCCGGGCGTCGTCGGGGTTTGTGTGCAGCACGGCCTCCGGCACCCCGATCACCCAACCCACATACCGGCACAGCGCGAAGATGTCCTCTTCTTCCCGATCGCTGATGCTGATCCCCGAGGCGCGGACACCGTCGACGAACTGCGTGCCGAACTGTCCCGCCTGGGTGTTCATCGAATCGAGGTTGCTGATCGGCAGTCCCCAACTGGGCCAATCCCAATGCGGCGAATGGCTCAGCGTGTGCCGCACCGCCGCGTGGATCATGCGCACCTTGGCGGTCAGGCGGAAACCGTCCTGATCACGGCGCATGCCGCCGGGGGTGTGCGCGGCGACGACGTAGCGGAAGCTCTCGGTCAGTCTGCCACCGACGGCCGACTCATCCTTCAGACGGCCGCTGAACAGAACCGGCCGTGTCGAGCTGTACATCGAAAAGCCGGCTCCGATGGACGAATACGTCAGGACCATGCCGGCCACCGAGCCGACACGCCAGTATGCGACGGCACCCCGATACAGCTGATCGAAGTCCACCCAGTCCGGGATGTGGTCGAGCTGTTCGAACAATCCGACCAGGCCGTCCGAGGGATCGTCGAGCGAATCGATGCCGTGGTCGAGGGCCTGCTCGAACATCTTCCAGGACGCGTTCTTCGACTTGTCCTTGAAATCCAGGAATGCGCGATAGGCGTGATCGTCGCCGAGGAGGGCATGATCGGTCATGCGCTCCACGTAGTCACGGCCGTACTTCATCACGGCTTCCTGTCGATTGTTGATGCGTCCGAGGTCGATGCCGCGGGGCAATCCCTCGGGCACATCGAGCGAACCCTCACGTATCTGCGGAATGAGTTGAGCGGTCACGATATTCCTCCTTGCGGTTCTTGCGGCTGAGGCCCGGGAGCCGGGTTTGCGCGGTCTGGTCTGGACTATGACCTCGCACTGGCTGCGACGCTAGTTGTGCTCCAAAACACAGTCAACGTGTCCGAACACGGTGTATGGTCGGCCGTACACCGACCGTTCGAGGAGCACCCATGACCCGGAATTCGCCATACCCACTGTTCGACATCACCGGCGCCCGAGCGCTCGTGACCGGCGGAACGAGCGGAATCGGGCTGATGATCGCCGAGGGCTTCGCCGCAGCCGGCGCACGCGTCATCGTGTCATCACGCAAGCAGGCCGGCGTCGATGCCGCGGTGGCGCGGTTGTCGGAGTCGGGTTCGGCCACGGGGATCGTCGGCGACGTCTCCGATCCCGGATCTGCGCGCGCACTGGCCGCGCAGGTGCTGGCCGAGGACGAACGACTCGACATCGTCGTGAACAACGCGGGCGTGACCTGGGGTGCTCCTCTCGAGGAGTTCCCCGACGCGGGATGGGACAAGGTGATGCACACCAACCTCGAAGGCGTCTTCCACCTCACCGTCGCACTGCTCCCCGGACTACGCAGTGCCGCACGTGAATCCGGTCGCGCCACGATCATCAACATCGGCTCGACCGATGGGATCAACGTGCCGGAGATGGACAGCTTCAGCTATGGGGCGAGCAAGGCGGGACTCCATCACCTCACCAGGCATCTGGCGAAAAAGCTTGCCACCGAATCGATCACCGTCAACGCGATTGCACCGGGTCCGTTCGAGAGCCGGATGATGCGGTTCGTCACCGAGAATCCCGAGGCGCTCGACAGGGTGGTCGACGGAATCCCCTTGGGCCGCCTCGGCGAACCCGACGACATCGCGGCTCTCAGCATCTTCCTCGCCAGCGCCGCCGGGAAGTACATGACGGGTTCGGTGATCCCCCTCGACGGCGGGATAGTCGGATGCGGCAGTTCGGCGAAGCTGAGTTGAGCGGTGCGGGTCGCTCGCGGGTCGGCGCGAGGTCGTAGAGAGCCGAGGCCATCGGACGCAACCGTGGCCTCGTTCTTCTCCGCGACGGAGGACTTGTTGGCGCACAAGTCGTTCGAGGACGTGACGATAGCCGACATCATCTCCGGGACACCGCATTCCCGGTCGGCCTTCTATCACCACTTCGCCGGGAAGTACGACGTGCTGGTCGCCCTCGCCGAGCTCGTGCTCGCCGAGTCCTACGACGGCCCGCAACTGTGGGATACCGCGCCGGGTCGCGCCCGGTCACACGGAATGCGGGCGAGCATCGCGCCCACGCTGAACATGTGGGCGACACACGGCGGCGTCATCGGTGCGGTCGTCGAGCACATGCACTCCAACCCTGACGTCGAGACGGTGTGGCGCCCCACGTTCGACCGGTTCGTCACGGGGGTCGCAGAGCAGATCCGCCACGAACGCGATTGCGGTCGCGCGCCCGAGGGCGCACCGGCGGAGATGATCGCCACCGTGCTCGTCTGTGGCATCGAACGCGTCATGTACGTCTGCACACGCCGACTCGATCCGCATCTCCCGGCCCTCTCGTCCGCGGTCGACGCGGTGGACTGGCTCACCCGCTCGGTTCTGCGTCCCCCGGACCAGACAGACGGCGCGACCGCGGATCGCATCACAACGCCCACGGTGGAGCCACCCGGGTGGGCCCGGCCAGAGGCCGAGCAGCCCGCCGCCGCGGAGGCCGACACGAGGTCGACCGCGATCCTGGACTCGCTCCGCGAATTGTTGCTGGAACTTCCTCTCGACAAGCTCAGCGTCGCGCGAATCGTGCAGCGGGCGGGTCTGTCCCGGTCGACGTTCTACTTCTATTTCGACAACAAGAACGCGGTGTTCGCCGAACTCTACCGAGAGGTGGCCGCCTCGACGGTCGAACGACTCAAGGCACTCGACACCATCGACCGTGCCGACAGATCCGCTGTTCGTACGGTGCTGCGGGAGTGGCTACGGATAGATGCCCAGACCACGTCGGTGATGACGAGCGCGCTGCTCGAGTGGCCCAGGCGGCCCGAACTCCGCGAGGTCTACCGGGAGGGGATCTCACAGATGGCCGACTATCTGGCGCACACGATCACCACTGACCGGCGATCCGGGATCGCCGTCGCCGGCCCGCCGGCCGACGAACTCGCCGCCGTGATCCTGTGGACCATCGAGAGATCGATCGCGGGCGCACTGGCCGGTGACGACAACCTCACCGACCTGGACCAGGTCACCGACTTCCTCGGAGAGTTGCTGACCACAGCTG
Source organism: Gordonia sp. KTR9 (assembly GCF_000143885.2). NCBI lineage: Bacteria > Bacillati > Actinomycetota > Actinomycetes > Mycobacteriales > Gordoniaceae > Gordonia > Gordonia sp. KTR9. The sequence continues at coordinate 610,528 of NC_018581.1, read as the reverse complement.
TATACGGACGACCCTGAATCCCAGAGAAAGGCTCACTCATGCGCGCAGTTGTCATACCCCGGTTCGGCCCTCCGGATGTCCTCGAGGTCCGCGAGGTCGACGTACGTCCTCCGCGCGAGGGCGAAGTGCGGATCGCAGTGCGGGCCGCGGCCGTCAACCCCACCGACATCGCAACGCGCAGCGGTCTCGTGGCCGCCGCATACGAACAGTTCGATCCCCCCTATATCGCGGGTATGGATGCCGCCGGGGTGATCGAGTCGGTCGGCCCGGGCTCGTCGTCGAGCCGGTTCGCGGTGGGCGATGAGGTCATGGGGATCGTGATGCCCCGTCGGCAAGAGGGCGGGGCGCACTCCGAGCTGATCGTGACGCCCGCGGCCGCAGTGGTACACAAGCCGTCGGCGCTCACGGTGGAAGAAGCGGCGATGCTGCCGATGAACGGTCTGACCGCACTGGAAGCACTCAGCATCCTGGACCTGCAACCCGGTGCCACACTGGCGATCACGGGCGGGGCGGGCCATCTCGCCGCATTCGTGATGACACTCGCCCGACGGGCCGGTGTCCGCGTCATCGCCGACGGCCGTCCCGAGGAGGCGGACACCATCAGGAGTCACGGTGCAGACGAGGTCGTAGCACGAGGACCCGGTGTCGAGCAGCGCATCCGGGCGGCCGCGGGGGGCGGCGTCGACGGGGTGCTCGACACCGCGCTGATCGGCTCGTCGCTGTACCCGTGCATCGCCGATGGCGGCGTTCTGGCGTGCGTACGCACCTTCACCGGCGCGCCACCGGAACGCGGCATCCGGGTCCGCGAGGTGTGGGTGCGTGAACGCCTCTCGGACACTGCGGGACTCGAGCAGCTGGCCGCCCTCGCAGACCAGGGGGTCTTCGGTTTCCTCGACGTTGCCGGGCGATTCACACCGGACGAGGCAGCCGATGCCCATCGGATGATCGAAGCAGGCGGAGTACGGGGGCGCCCGCTCATCATCTTCTGACCGGCGGACGCCCCCGAGCTCGTTGGCCCGTCACATCGGCGACGACGTGAACCCGCCGTCGAGGACGTAGGTCAGACCGGTGACCCAGTCGCCCGCGTCCTCGGCGAGATGGGTGACCGCGCGGGCGACGTCGTCCGGCCTGCCGAGGCGGCCCTGGTGCTGGGTGAAGAACTCGTGTGCGTCGACGCCCCCGGACGCCGCCTGGAACGCCTCCATCAGATTGTCCGACAACGCGGTCTCGACGAAAGCCGGTGCGACACAGTTGACCCGGATGTTCGCCGGGCGCAGTTCCACTGCCGTGGTCCGTGTCAGATTGATGACCGCTGCCTTCGTGGCGGCGTAGCCGCCGATCATGGGCATCCCGTTGGTGCCCGCCGACGACGCAGTGTTCACGATGGCTCCGCCGCCGCGGGCGGCCAGATGCGGCACCGCCGCCTTGATCCCGTGGAAGACTCCCTTGAGATTCACCGCGATCATCCGATCGAAGTCCTCAGCGGTCAGTTCGGTGACGGGCGCGAGGATCGCGATGCCCGCGTTGTTCACCATGACGTCGAGGCCACCGAATTCGTCGGCGGCCCTTCCGATCACCGCTTCGACCTGCGCCGCATCGGTGACGTCGACCTCGGCGCCGACAGCGGTGTCACCGATGTCTCCCGCGACCCGGGCCGCCGCGTCGCCGTCGATGTCGGCCACCAGCACCCGTGCGCCCTGTGCGGCGAATCTGCGGGCGATCGCCGCGCCGATCCCGCCACCGGCACCCGTCACGACCACCGATTTGTTGTCGAAAGTTGTCATCTATCAGTCCTTTTCTCGTGAGGATGAGATCGCTCATGAGATCGCCCGAGTCCGTGTCCGCCAGGACGGCCAACGCGAAATCTGCGCCCACTCGGACCCAGCACCGTCATCGAAACAGGTTCGCGTGAAGCAACTGTCGGCATTGCAGCGCAGCGGGGACCAGGCGTTCGAGAGCGACACACCGGACCATACATGGTGTCTGGATGTGGTGTCAATCACAGCCCGCCCGTGCCTTGCCCCTCGACTCCGACGGGTCCGGGCCCGTGAACCCAAGCGCACGGGGCGCGACGGTGGCCTTCCCGCTGATGATCGTGGGCGGAGTCGGCGGTGTCACGCTCGCGCACTGAATCCGCTGATACGACAACCGCCCCCGAAATGCACCCTCCGTGGGAAGGTCGGCGACACATCGTCGTCGACTCCGCTGTGACGGGCGGTTTTCGAGGGCGGTTGTGCTGTCATAGGCCGCCGCTCACCGCACTGTGCGTGCCACCCCGAGGGCTCGACGACGTTGGTTACAGGACAGGCCTCCCTGCGGCGTCACACATCGGCTTCGATATCCGACACGCGATCCGGGAACCGCGAGGGCCGTTTGGCGAGGAAGGACTCCACACCCTCCTGCACGTCCGCCGACAAGCCGCGCCGATACAGGACCTCGGACTCGGCGTGGTGCGCCTCTTCCGGACCGGAGGCGCCGAGCGCGCGCCACAGCAGCGATCGCGTCAGTGCAACCGAGACCGGCGCCGTCCCTGCGGTCATCTCCTCCGCGATCTCGAGGGCTCGCGCGAGCACCTGATCCGCAGGCACGACCTCGCGCACCAGGCCGCGGTCGAGGGCCTCGCCGACCGGCACCATGCGCCCACCCAGGGTCCATTCCGCAGCAGTCGAGATACCGACGACCCGAGGAAGGAACCAGGTGGAGCATGCTTCGGGTACGAGCCCGCGACGGGTGAACACGAATCCGAATTTCGCCGTGTCCGAGGCGATCCGGACGTCGGCCGGAAGGGTCATGGTGACTCCCACACCCGCGGCGGGACCGTTGATCGCGGCGATGACCGGCTTCTTCGACCGGTAGATGCGCAGAGCCACCTGCCCGCCCGCGTCGGCCGGGAATGAGCCGTCGGCACCCTTGTCCTCGGGCAGGAACGTGTCGCCACCGCTTGCGAGATCCGCTCCGGCGCAGAAGGCCCGGCCGGTTCCGGTGAGGACGACCGCTCGCACGTCGTCGTCTGCGTCGCAGGTGTCGAAGGCCGCGATGAGTTGTGCGCGGATGTCCTCGGTGAAGGCATTCAGTCGTTCCGGCCGGTTCAGGCGAACGACCGCAACGGCGCCCACTCGCTCGACGATCACGACACCGGACTCGGTCACCTGCGCCACCCCGGTCATCGGCCGCTCCACTTCGGTGCACGCTTCTCGGCGAAGGCGCGGGGCCCTTCCCGCGCGTCGACGCTGGAGAACACCGTCCGGATGGCCGAGGCGTTGACCTGCCACGAATCGTCGTCCCACCCGCGCTGGGACTTCGACGTCTCGTGCATCACCCGCTTGCTCTCCGAGACGGCGACGGGCGCGTTGGCCGCGATCAGGGCCGCGAGTTCGAGTGCGACGGCAAGGGCGGTACCCGCAGGCGCGACCCGATTGACCAGCCCCAGTTCGTACGCCCGTCGGGCGGAGATCGGCGCCCCGGTGAGTGCGATCTCGGCGGCGACCTTCTGCGGGACCTGCCGGTGGATTCTCAGCAGTCCGCCGGCGGCGGCGATGAGACCCCGCCGCACCTCGGGCAGACCGACCGAGGCCTCCTCGTCGATCACCGCGAGGTCGGCCGCGAGCACGATCTCGGTTCCACCGCCGAGCGCAAAACCGTTGACCGCCGCGATCACCGGTTTCGCGATGTGATGTCGCACGATGCCGGCGAAATCCCATTCACGGTGTTCCGGGTCGTCGATACGGTTACCCGCCGCGATCTCTTTCAGGTCGGCGCCGGCACAGAACGCCCGTCCCGCACCGGTCAGGACGACGACGCGCACCTCCGGGTCGAGCGCCGCCCGCTCCAGCGCCGCTCCGGCGCCGACGGAGAGTGCCGAGTTCACGGCGTTCATCGCTTCGGGCCGGTTGAGGGTGATGACCGCGATGTGTTCGCGCACTTCGTAGTCGACCACGGATGAACCGCGCCCGGAATCGGTCTCGCCTGCTGTCATGAGCATCCTCCTGGATTCGTGATCCGCACTCGTGGACAGGAGGGTCGCACGGCCCGGCATCTCGTTAAACCTTATTCTGTTAGATTAAATTCGACAACCTCGGTGCATTCGCCCGCGGGGTCGTTCAGACGAGAGGAGACCCATGGACACGCACCCGTCCGCCCCGACAACCCCGTTGCTGGACCTGTTCCGACTGGACGGACGGGTGGCGATCGTGACCGGCGCGGGCTCCGGACTCGGCGCGGGGTTCGCCCGTGCACTCGCCGAAGCGGGAGCCGACGTGGTCATGACCGGTCGCCGGCCCGAACCGCTGCGCGAGTCGGCCGACGATGTACGTGCGCTCGGCCGGCGCGCGCTCGAGATCCCGTCCGATGTCACCGATCCGGACCGATGCGACGAGGTGGTCCGGGCCGCGATGGAGCATTTCGGGCGCGTCGACATCCTGGTGAACAACGCCGGACTCACCCACTCCGCCCCGGCCACCCGCGAACTCCCCGAGGACTTCCGGGCGGTGCTCGATGTCAATCTCCTGGGCACCTACTGGATGGCGCGCTCGTGCGCCCGGGTGATGGAGCCCGGATCGAGCATCGTCAACGTCGGCAGCATGCTCGGTCTCATCAAGTCCGCGCTGCCGCAGGCGGCGTATTCCTCGAGCAAGGCCGGCGTCGTCGGCCTGACCCGAGACCTGTCCAACCAGTGGTCGGGTCGTAAGGGAATCCGGGTCAATGCGATCGCACCCGGTTTCGTCGAGACCGACATGATCGCCGAGATGTCGGACGGCGCTCGCGCCGACTTCCTCCACGGCTGCTCCCTCGGACGGATGGGCACACAGCGCGAAATCGACGCCGCCGTACTCTTTCTCGCCAGTCCGGCCGCGTCGTACATCACCGGATCGATCCTGGCCGTCGACGGCGGCACCTCTGGACACTGACCGTTCCCCGGCTTCACCGCGGCGCCGGGCACTTCCCCGGCATCAACCGCACCAGCATCAGCACCAGCACCACAGGAGAACCACAATGCAGACAGACCTGTTCGACGCCGACCACGAGCTGTTCCGGGATTCGGTACGCGCCTTCGTGACCAGACATGTCGTCCCCAAGATGGAGAAATGGGACGCCGACCGCCTGATCGATCGCGAGACATGGCGTGCGGCGGGAGCGCAGGGCATCCTCGGTCTCGCGGTGCCGCTCGAATACGGCGGCCCCGGCGAGACGGACTACTGCTTCCGCGTCGCCATCCAGACCGAGATCGCGAGAGTGGGCGCCTCTGCACTGCAGTCCGGTTTCTCCACCAATGACGACATCGTGCTGAATTACCTACTCCGCCATGCCGATGACGAGCAGAAGAAGCGCTGGGTGCCGGGTTTCGTCACCGGCGACACCATCGGCGCGATCGCGATGACCGAGCCCGCGGCCGGCAGCGACCTGCGCGCGATCACCACCACGGCGCGACGCGACGGCACCGACTGGGTCATCAACGGTTCGAAGACCTTCATCACCAGCGGCATCCTCGCCGATCTCGTGATCGTCTTCGCCAGGACCGATGCGGATGCCGGCTCACGCGGATTCAGCCTGTTCGTCGTCGAGGACGGGACACCGGGTTTCACGCGGGGCCGCAAACTCGACAAGGTCGGACTCCATGCCCAGGACACCGCAGAACTGTCGTTCGACGAGGTACGCGTACCCGCCACGAGCCTGCTCGGTGAGGAAGGAGCGGGGTTCGCCTACCTGATGCAGAGCCTGCCGCTGGAGCGGCTCGGAATCGGCATCGCCGCGCAGGTGTCGGCCGAGGCCGTCTTCGAGTGGACCCTCTCGTATGTCAAGGAGCGCAAGGCCTTCGGCAAGCCGGTCGGCGAGTTCCAGGGACTCGGGTTCACCCTCGCCGAACTCCGCACGGCGATCGAGGTCTCCCGGGCGTACATCGACCGGTGCGTGCGGGAGTACAACCGGGGAACCCTCACCGCGGTCGACGCCGCCAAGGCCAAGCTGTGGGCCACCGAACTGCAGGACAAGGTCATCGACGCGGGCGTGCAGCTCCACGGCGGATACGGCTACATGATGGAGTACCCGGTGGCGAAGGCGTACATCGACGCACGTATCCAGCGGATCTACGGCGGGACCAACGAGATCATGAAAGAGATCATCCACCGGGATCTGATCCGGGGTTAGGCGCCGGTCGCCGGACTCGACACCACCGGGTCCGGCGACATGCCTTCCGCGGTCAGCGTTTCAGCTCGGCCGCGGGCACCGCGCTCGGCATGAACGCCGGAAGCACGAAGTTGCGCAACATCTCCCGATGCTGAGGGTCGTCGGGCCGATCGAAATCCAGTCGGCCGACGAGGATGAACTGGACCAGCGCGATCCACTCGGCGATCTTCTCCTTGTCGAGATCCCGCCGTATTTCGCCACGGTCCATCGCACGCTCGATGATCGGGTCCCACATCTCGGCGGTCAACCGAGCCGCAAGGCCCGAACTCCCGACCAGGGATTCGGCCAACTGCATGTGCTCCGGACTCACCAGGATCCGGATGAGCGGGTCGCGACGGCCTCGCTCGACCAGAAAGATCAGACCCTCGACGAGCTGGTCGGAGAACGTCTCGTGCTCGAGGAGATACTTGCGCGCCTTCTCGAACAGGGTTCGTGAGCGCCGCTCGATCAAGGCCGACATGAGGGCGTCGCGGTCCTTGAAATACCGGTAGACGGTCGGGCGTGAGACGCCGGCCTCTCGGCCGATGTCGTCCATCGTCGTCTTCGCGACGCCGTACCGCTGGAACACGCGCTCGGCGGCCACCATGATCTGTTTACGGGCTTCGTCGACGTCCTCGCTGAGGACGTTGCCCGTCTTCCTTCGCGCCACGTCTACCTCCCGGGGACAATGATACAAGATACAGATCGCGTTCTGTGTCCGCGTATCGCGCAAATCGGGGACGGTCGTGCCATGCTACCCGCCGGCCTCGACGCCGGAGACGACAAACGACCGGGTCGTGGCGCTTGTGCACCACGACGCCGGCCGCCGCGGACTGGCTCAACGGACGCGATCGAACCTCGTGTCGACGTCCTTGTACTCGTCCCGGATCACGGTCTTGGCGATCTTCCCGCTGGGCAGACGGGGCAGCGGATCCTGCCGGATGACCACGTAGCGCGGAACCTTGAAGTCGGCCAGCACCTGCTTGCAGTGCTCGACGATGGTCGTCGCCTCCATGTCCTCGGAGACGGTCACGATCGCTGCGGGCGTCTCGCCGAATCTGTCGTCGTGCGCGGCGATGACGGCGACTTCCTCGACCCCGTCGATGGCACCGATCGCGATCTCGAGTTCCACCGGTGAGATGTTGATGCCGCCGGAGATGATCAGGTCCTTGAGGCGATCGACGAACTGGACCCGCCCGTCTTCATCCGCCACACCGAGATCTCCGCTGTGCAACCATCCGTCCCGGATGGCCTCCGCGGTGGTCTCGGGATCGTCCCAATAACCGGGCGTCACACCCGGGCCGCGTACGACGAGCTCACCCTCCTCGCCCGGCGCGGCCGGCTCGCCCGCGGAGTTGAACACCTTGACCTCGGTGAAGATCGACCCGGTGCCACACCGGTCCGGGAACTCCAGGGCCTCCTCGCGTACGGTCGCCGTGGCCACTCCCCCGGCCTCGGTCATGCCGTAGATCTGGCGGAGCAGTACGCCCTTGTCCGACCACCGCTTCAGCAGCTGTCCGGGTACCGCCGCCCCGCCCACGATGGCGGTCTTGACCGAACTCAGATCCGCGTCGGCGAACTCCGGAGCCCGCGAGATGGCCTCGAAGATCAGCGGGACGCCGAAAATCGCCTGTACGGAATGCTTTTCGAGAAGTGTGACGGCGTTGGACGGATTGAGCTCGGGTTCGACGATCAGCGTGCCACCCAGAACGGTGGTGATCAGCAGTCCGTACACGAGCCCCGGGGTGAAGGCCAGCGGGAGTACCAGCAGCGTGGTCGTCCCCGGCCGGAAACCCTCCTCGGTCAGCGTGTTCTCGAGGACGATCGACATCAGGGTGCGGTTGGTGAGGATGACGCCTTTGGACAGTCCGGTCGATCCACTGGTGAACAAGACCGTGGTCGGCTCGTCGGGTTCGAGATCGACCCGGAAGTCATCTGCGCCACCGGTTCGCATCGCGTCGAACTCGGCGAACGGGACGACCGAGAACGGCGCGCCGACCGCCGAGGTGTCCTCGGCGAGCTGCTCGAACCCGGGTGCCACGATCACGACGCCGATTCCGGCATCGTCGACGATTTTACGCAGCTCAGCGGGACGGTACCGGCTGTTGAGCGGCACCAGCACGCCACCGGACTTGAGTACGCCGAGGGCCGCGGCCGGCCACTCCAGCGAGTTCGGACCGAGCAGGCCGACACGATCGCCGGGTGCGACCCCCTTGGTCTCCACGAGGAGGCGCGCGATGCGACTGCTCCAGTCCCGCAGTGCGCGGTACGAGAGCTCCGCGCCGGAGAACACCACCGCGGTGGTGTCGCCTTTGGTGCGGGCCCACCAATCGAGTGCTTTGCCGATTGTTGCGGTCATGTTCGTTCTTTCCTCTGTGTACCAAGGGATCTGCGGTGGATCGTCATTCGCTGCGAGGCGTCTGACGTGGACAGGATAAATCCGACGTTCGGCGGTCGGGACGCTTTTCGGCGACCCGACCGCGATCGTCAGGCGTTGCGTTCGGCGCGGCCTTGCGCGACGAGCTTCTTGGTCTCCCGGCGGAAGACCTGGTTGGCGATCTCGTTGCGACCGAGCAGCATGTCGCCGGCATCCGCGCTGCCCATGCCTCGCTGCGAGTCGCGCAGCAGGGGGAAATCCTCCTGATGCAGCACAGCGATCAGGATCTCCCAGTTCTTGTTCCAGATCCGGTCCCACTTCTCCGGCGTCATCCCGCTGTCCTCGACCTTCGGCACCAGGAGCCGCTGCTCCATCCGCGACTTCGTCGGGTCGGTGGGATGCGGCCGGAAGGTCAAGAGCTGGAAGTGGTCCGGCTGGCGCAACAGGGTGCTGTTGGGCAACAGGAAGTGGGTCTCGGTGACGTACTTGTCGAGCGGGATGTCACCGGGATCCTCTTCGAGGAACCGGTCGATCGATTTACGCGGCGCGATGAACCGGCAGTGCCGGCCGAAGTCCTCGAACGCCATCACGTTGGTGTGGATGATCTTGCCGGCGGTGTTCGGGTGGGCGTACTGGATGTGGTAGCCATCCAGGAACGCGTCCTGCATGATCTTCCAGTTGGTGGGTTCGTCGAATCCACCGGCCCGGAAACACACGAGTTTGTCCATCTCGTACTCGGCGAGCATCGGATCGATGTCGGGTCCGAGCCACGCCGCGACGTCGATCTCGGCGTGGGCGTTGTCCACCACCCAGATGAAGCCGTGGCGCTCTTCGGTGGGGATCTCGATGAGTCCGTGCTCTTTTCGGTCCACCTCGCCGAACGTCGCGTCGCGTGTGATCGTCCGCAGCGAACCGTCCGGATCGTAGGACCACCGGTGGTAACCGCACGAGAAGATGCGGCAGCGGCCCTTCTCGCTCTGCTCCAGCATCGCTCCGCGGTGCCGGCACAGATTCACGAAAGACTTGACACTTCCGTCCTTCTGACGCACCACGATGATGTTGTTGCGCGGCATCTGCACGGTGACGAAGTCATTCGGACGCGAGATCTCGCTTCCATGCGCGACGATCGACGGCACGCGACCGAAGATGTGGTCGCGCTCGTCCTTGGCGAGCACCGGATCGGTGAATTCGTCGGGTTCGAACTGCACGAGCTCGTCGAATTTGTCCGTCGTCTCGTTGCGCAAGAGTTCGAGCGCACGTCGGATTCGATCCTGACGGGGAAGCGAAGTGGTCATGATTCCCTCCGTGATGGAGCGGTTGTTGCGAGTGGGAGCGTGCTCGCCCGGGCCGGGACGACACTCCTTAAACCTACAGTAATAAGTTTTAACGAGCAATCGGCCGTCGGGCGGTGCCGCATCGTGCGCGGACGTGAAACCGGTGCGGCGGGCGAGGACGGCAACCCGCCGCACCGGTGGTCGACGACCGCTCGTCGAGGAGACCGGCGGTCAGGATTCCGGCGTGAAACGGATCGGCATCCGCACACAACCCCGGACCTGGCTTGCGTGGAAGACCGGCGGGTCGGACTCGACCAACTGGTAGTCCGGGATGCGACGGTGGATCTCCTCGAGGGCGATGGTCAGCTCGATACGGGCCAGATGTGAGCCCAGACAGCGGTGCGCACCGCCGCCGAAAGCGAGGTGGCGGTTCGGTTTCCGGGTCAGATCGAGCTCGTCCGGTTCATCGAACTCCTCACCGTCCCGATTGGCCGAGCACAGCATGAGGATGAGTTGCTCACCCTCGGCGATCGTCACCCCGCCCAGTTCGACGTCGCGCGTGGCACGCCGCCCGGGAACGACGGCGGCCTCGATGCGCAGGATCTCCTCGACGGCCGTCGGGATCATGTCCGGGTCGTCGACGATGTTCTGTCGCTGCTCGGGGTTGTTCACCAGGTGGACGATGGCCCACGCCAGCGAGCCCTGGACGGTGTGCAGTCCCGCGATGAGCAGCAGGAAGAACATCCGGTTCAGCTCTTCGTCGGTGAGGAGGCGCAGTCCGTCCTCCATCTCCACCTCGGTGTGGATGAGCTGCGAGGTGACGTCGTCACCCGGGTTCGCGCGGCGCTCGTCGACCATCTTCTGGAAGTAGCCGAGCATCTGCATGCCGGCGATGCCGCGCGCCTCGAGCGACTCCTCCTCGGTGCCACCCGGCTTGCCGAAGAGGACGACGTCGGTGGCCTCGGTGAACAGCGGTGCGTCCTCGATCGGCCAGTCCATCAGGGCCAGGAAGATTCGCGCCGGCAGTTCATGGGCGAACTCCGAGATGTACTCGGCCTCACCCTTGGCCGCGAAACCGTCGAGTAGATCGTTGACCACGACCCGGATGCTGTCCGACAACGTCTTCATGCGTGCGGGACCGAACAGCGGCTGCAGTGCTTTGCGGTAGCCGGTGTGCTCCGGCGGGTCCAGCTCGATCGGGATGAACTTGCCGAACGCCTCGTTGGTCACGAGGTTGTTGGGGTAGCTGGAGAAGGTCTCTGCGTCGCGCAGAACCTCGTGGATCTCGCTGTAGCGGGTCACGATCCAGTGGCCGCCGTGGGCGGTGGAATAGACCACCGGGCCCTTGGCCGCGAGGTCTGCTGCGAGTTCCTGGAATCGATCGATCGGGGCTGCGATGGACTGGTCGTATACGTCGAAGTCGACGGTGACGTCCTCGCGGGACCGTTCCGTAGTTGTCATCACTGGTCCTTGGGAGTGGGGGCTTCGGTGGTCTGCAGCGCCAGTGCGCGTTCTGGACACATGGCGACGGCTTCTTGGGCCAGAGCCGCTTCGCCCGGCGCGAGAGGGCGTTCGGGCACCACGGGGTCGCCCTGATCATCGGCATCGATCAGATCAGGGGCGACCCCGTAGCAGAGGCCGTGCCCGGCGCACGCCACGCGATCCACGGTGAGAGTGCTGGGCTGAGGGGACATGGTCAGGCGTTCGGGTTCTTCTGGTCGAGGTCCTCGGGGAACCACATACCCACGCGGGAAAGCGTTCCGCCATCCGCCGAGCTGATGACCTGACCGGACATGTAGGCCGCATCGTCCGAGGCGAGGAACAGGGCGATCTTGGCGTTGTCGACCAGTGACGGCGGACGGTTGAGTTTCAGCGGAATCGGGGACACGTACGGATCCCACGGTCCCGCAACCTCTTCGTAGGACTGCCCGACGACCGGCGAACCCGCGGGCATCAGGAAGTTGGGCGACATACCGTGCACCGGCGCGATGCCGTTCACCCGGATACCGTAGGGGCCCAGGTCGAGGCTCAGGCCGCGGACCAGGCCGTTGACCCCGGCCTTGGTCGCCGAGTAGAGCGCGATCTGGTGGTATGCGAGGAACGATGCGGCCGACGAGGTGGCGATGATGGTGCCACCGCCGTTGCGCTTGAGCGCGGGCACCGCCGCCTGGGCGGTGAAGATCACGCCGCTGAGATTCACACCGAGGACGTTGTTCCAGTCTTCTTCGGTGAGGTCCTCGAAGTTCACCTGCTCGCCGCCGGCGACGCTGGGGACGCCGCCGCGAGACACCACTCCGGCGTTGGCCCAGGCGATGTCGAGCTTGCCGAAGTGCGCGACGGCCTGATCGACCGCGGCCGTGATGTCGGACTTGCTCGCGACGTCCGCGGTGATGGCGATGGCTTCGCCACCCTGCTGCTCGACGAGCTTCGCGCTCTGCTCGGCACGATCTCCGTCGATGTCGACGATGGCGATCTTGGCACCCTCGGCGGCGAACAGCTGCGACGACTGCCTGCCGAGGCCGGAACCCGCGCCGGTGATGAGCGCAACTTTGCCTTCGAGTTTCATGAGTTCGATTCCTTGCATTCGATGGAGAGAGCGGATGCCGCCCGAGATGCCTTCTCGGACAACTCGACACCGCGCGGATCACGGAGTGGTGGGTGATGCTGGAGGCTGTCCGTACTGTGACGCCCGCCACCCCCGTATCACCACGGTAAGCCGAAAGACATGAGACGTCAAGCGATATTTGTCAGCAGCTTGGGAAGTCGAGAAACGCATTGCCGCAATGTCTTACGCCCACCGAGCCGAGCGGACAACGACCGCACGACACGGGATGCGGGCATGGCGAAACGGCGTGACAGAAGGCCACGCCGTCGCGTACGCGGACCTGCCGGCGCGGCGATCCCGGTGGGATCGCCACGCCCGCAGGTTTATTCGGTTATGGAGGTCAGGCGGACGGCAACGGTGCCGGGAGATGAACGGTCTTCAGCTCGAAGAACTCCTCGAGCCCTTCGGGGCCACCCTCGCGACCCACACCCGACTGCTTGTACCCGCCGAACGGCAGCGTGAAGTCGATGACCGAGGTGTTCACGTTCACGGTTCCGGTCCGGATACGTTGCGCCACTTCGAATCCGTGCTCCACGTCCGAGGTGAACACCGCACCCGACAGGCCGTACTCGGAATCGTTGGCGATGGCCACCGCGTCGTCCTCGTCCTCGTAGGTGATGATCGAGATGACCGGACCGAAGACCTCTTCCTGCGCGATGGTCATGTCGTTGCGCACGTTGTCGACGATCGTCGGCTGGACGAAGAACCCCTGATCGCCGACGCGCTCACCGCCGTAGACGATCTCGGCGCCGCCCTTCTTGGCCGCCTCGATGTAGCCCTCCACCCGGTCCCGCTGCCGCGCGGAGGTCAGCGGACCGAGGAAATTCGTTTCTTCCCAGGGGTTTCCGATGGGAATCAGGCCCAGGGCGGCCTTGTACGCCTCCACGATCTCATCGTGTCGGGACCGCGACACCAGCACGCGCGTCAGGGCGATGCAGGCCTGTCCGGATTGCAGGCATCCCGCCATCGGCAGGTTCTGCATCACCGTGTTCAGGTCGGCGTCGTCGAGGATGATGGCCGCCGACTTGCCGCCGAGCTCCAGCGAGACCTTCGCGACCCGATCGCCGGCGAGGTTCATGATCCGGCGGCCGGTCGCGGTGCTCCCGGTGAACGTGATGTGGTCGACCCGTGGATCGGTCACGAGCGCCTCGGACACCTCGCGATCGGCGACGACCACGCTGAGAACGCCTTCAGGGATCACACCCTCGTCGACGAGTTCACCGACCACGTCGGCGAAGACCGACGGCGACAGGGGCGCCTCGGGCGAGGTCTTGAGTACCACCGAGCACCCGGCGGCGAGGGCCGGGATCACCTTGAAGGCGATCGTCCCGATGGGGCCGTTCCACGGGATGATGGCCGCGACCACGCCGCTCGGCTCCTTGAGGATGCGGGAGATCCCGCCGTCGGCCCGCGTCCGATCCTCGCGGAGTGTCACCTTGCGGGCCTCCTCGGCCACCGCGCGGAACAGTCCGACGGTCATCTGCTGCGTCATCGCGCTCACCGGGACGGGCACGCCGACCTCGACGATGCCCAGCGTCGTCAGCTCGGCGGTCCGGGCTTCGAGCCGGTCGGCGATCGTGTCGATGACCGCGGCACGCTCGACAATGGGCTTGCGCGCCCACTCACCCTTGTCGAACGAGGTGCGGGCCGCCTCGACCGCACGCCCCATGTCCTCGGCCGTCGCGGCCCGGACCCGGGCGGCGGTGCGTTCGAAGTACGAGTCGACGACCTCGATCCACTCGTCGCCGGTCGATTCGACCCAGCGGCCGCCGATGAACACCTTCTCGCGATCGGACACGGTGGCGAGCGGATCGGTCACTTGTTCTGTGATTGTCATGAAAGGCAGTTCTCCCTCGAGGAATACGCGGCGTCCAGCGCGGACCACACCGTTGCGCCGCCTGTGAAGCGGGTCACAACGCAGCTTAATAACCGAAAGGTGTTAGGTCAACAGCTGACATCTTGTGTCCGATGTATCGCAGCTTCCCGTGGGGGCACAGCCGGGGTGGATCGGGCGGTCGTGACCGATCGACGACGAGGGAGCGGCGCGGACTACTCCACGTTGACGAGATAGAAGACCGACGACCCGCCGCCCGCGGCCTGCGGGGACGCGCCGATCTGGACCCAGTAGGTCGCGCCCTCCTTGGTCGCGGACATGACGACGACGGACTGGCCGCCCTCGGTCGACCGATGCGACTCGGCGAAGCCCGCATCGGTCAGCGTCTCGGTCGCGGCCTCGAGCTGGTTGCCGGCATTGACCGGACCCTGCACCGTGACCTCCCAACCGTCGGAACGACTGCCGCCCGCGGAGAGCACGTGACCGTCGATGAGAGGCACCTGCGTGACCGGGAAATCCGACGGTAACTGGACGCCGTCCGGACCGGCCTGTTCCTCGTCCGCACAACCCGCGACGAGGCCGAATACCAGCAGGGCAGCGGCGGTGATGACGGCGGTACGCCGGAGCCAGTCGAACCGGAACATACGGGCAACGGTAAAGTAGCGACCGCGGGTGTTCGCCCGTGACACCCCGCCGGGAGGAAGACGGAGTGCCCTTTTGATCACCGTGTTGGCTGCGTTGGCAGTGTGCGCACTCGTCGCGCCCGCAGCCATCCACTGGATGGGCACCCGCGGTTTCTACGTCCTCGCGCTCGCACCGCTCGGCGCGCTGATCTGGGTCGTCCTCAACTGGCCCCCGCCCGACGCGGCCGCCGCCCGAGTCGAGACGGTCAGCTGGGTCCCATCGCTGCAGATGGACATCGTCACCCGCTTCGACACCCTGACGGCGATCCTGTCGGTGCTGATCCTCGGGGTCGGTGCGCTGGTGCTCTGCTACTGCGCGCACTACTTCGACGACGCCCGCCCTCGGGTCGCGGTGTTCGGCGGCGAGATGGTCGGCTTCGCCGCGGCCATGTTCGGCCTCGTCATCTCCGACAACATGCTCGTGCTCTACGTGTTCTGGGAGCTCACCACCGTGCTCTCGTTCATGCTCGTCGGCTTCTACGGGGTGCGCGCGACGGCTCGACGGTCCGCCACGCAGGCACTGCTGGTCACCACCTTCGGCGGTCTGGCGATGCTCGTGGGCATCATCATGCTCGGCGAGCGTTCGGGCACCTACCTGCTCTCGGAGATCATCTCGGCCCCGCCGACGGGTGTCTACGTCGACATCGCGGTCGTCCTGTTGCTCATCGGCGCCCTCACCAAGTCGGCCATCGTCCCGTTCCACTTCTGGCTGCCCGGCGCGATGGCCGCACCCACCCCGGTCAGCGCCTACCTGCACGCGGCCGCGATGGTCAAAGCCGGTATCTACCTCATCGCGCGGCTGGCACCGGCATTCTCGGTGACGATCAGCTGGCAGGTCGCCGTGGTGGGACTGGGCATGGTGACGATGGTGCTCGGCGGCTGGCGCTCACTGCGCGAACTCGACCTCAAACTCATCCTCGCGTTCGGCACCGTGTCCCAGCTCGGATTCATGGCGGTGCTGGTCGGCATCGGCGACGCGAACGTCGCGATGGCCGGCATCGCGATGCTCGTCGCCCACGCACTGTTCAAGGCGTCGCTGTTCATGGTCGTCGGCATCATCGACCACTCGACCGGTACCCGCGACGTCCGCAAACTCGCTCGGCTCGGTCATCGGCTCCCGGGCCTGGCCATCACCGCCGCCGTCGCCGGCGCCAGCATGGCCGGCATCCCGGTCACGCTCGGCTTCGTCGGCAAGGAGACCGCCTTCGCATCGGTGTGGGAGACCGGGGCGTTCGTCTCGTGGCAGGCCCACGCCGTCGACATCGTCCTGCTGGTCGGCTCGATCATCACCTGCGCGTACACGCTCCGGTTCCTGTGGGGCGCCTTCGGTCGCAAGCTGCGCAACAAGCCCAGTCCGGCGGTCGCCAAGATGCATCCGCCGACGTGGCCGTTCTACTTCTCACCGGTGGCACTCGCCGTGGCCGGCGTGGCGGCGGGCGTGTTCAGTCCGCAGCTCGGCGACCTCTTCGAGCCGTACGCCGAGACCCTCGACGGCTACGGCCACGAACTCGAGCATCTCGCGCTGTGGCACGGATTCGGACTGCCCGTCGTCTTCTCGATCATCGTCATCGTCGGCGGAGCACTGCTGTTCTACGGGGTCCGGCGTGTTCGTGACCGGGTCTTCGGGTTCCGCCCGCTGCTGAACGCCGACCGCATCTACGACGCGACGCTGCGCGGCGCGGACACGGTGTCGCTGCTGCTGACCCGCAACACCCAGCGCGGTTCGCTCCCGGTCACGCAGGGCGTCATCCTGTGCACCGCGATCCTGCTGCCGACGATCGTGCTGTTCCTCGGTGCGCGCGACCGGCTGAACATCGACTACACGGCCACCCCGGTACAGGTGGTGATCGGCGGCTGCATCGTCGCCGCGTCGCTGGCGGCGGTCCTGCTGCGCAACCGCCTGGCGGCGACCCTCGTCGTCGGCATCACCGGCTACGGCTGCGCGATGCTGTTCGCGCTGTACGGTGCCCCCGACCTTGCTCTCACCCAGTTCCTGGTGGAGACGCTGACCCTGGTCATCTTCGTGCTGGTCCTCCGCAAGCTGCCCGCCGAACCCGAGAAGCGTCACGCCACCGGGTTCAAGCCGCTGCGCGCCCTCATCGGACTCGCCTTCGGCGCGATGCTCGTCCTCATCGGCCTCTTCGCGGCGTCCGCGCGTTCGACCGAACCCCTCCACGTCGACCTGCCCGAGGCCGCCTACGAATACGGCCACGGCGCCAACGCGGTCAACGTCCTGCTCGTCGACATCCGCGCCTGGGACACCCTCGGCGAGGTGTCGGTGCTCATCGCGGCCGCGACCGGCGTGGCGTCGATGGTCTTCCGCAACCGCCGCTTCGGAGCGGCGCCGCGAGTGGCCGACGCCGCGCGCCTGCAGTCCGGTGACAACGGGGACGACGACGATCAGGTCCCACCGGACCGCACCACGTGGCTGCTCGGTTCCGGATTGCGCGACCCGCGCCACCGGTCGATGGTGCTGGAGGCGACCACCCGCCTGCTGTTCCCGACGATGGTCGTGCTGTCGATCTACTTCTTCTACGCCGGTCACAACGCGCCGGGCGGCGGCTTCGCGGGCGGCCTGACCATGGGCCTCGCGCTCGTGCTGCGGTACCTGGCGGGCGGACGCTACGAGCTCGGCGAGGCCCTGCCGATCGAGCCCGGTCGCATCCTCGGCGCCGGACTGGCCGTCTCGGCGACCACGGCGATCGTCTCGATGTTCCTCGGTGCGCCCGCGCTCTCGTCGGCGGTCTTCGAGGTCACCGTCCCGGTCCTCGGCGACATCAAGTTCGTGACCGCCCTGTTCTTCGATCTCGGCATCTACCTGATCGTGGTCGGTCTCGTCCTCGACGTGCTGCGCAGTCTCGGCGCGCGTCTCGACGTCGAGACCACCATCGCGCGCACCGCTGCGCGTATCGAGAACAACCGCAACGGCAACTCCGGCACCGACAGCTCCGGAAGCGGCGACACGACCCGCGACGACGCGGATGCGACCACCGGGCAGGTGAGTCGATGACCACCAATCTCCCGCTGATGCTCGTCGTCGGCGCGATGGCGGCGTGCGGCGTGTACCTGCTGATGGAACGCAGTCTGGTCCGGATGCTGTTCGGTCTCCTGCTGGTCGGCAACGCGCTCAACCTGATGATCATCGTCGTGTCCGGCGGCATGGGGAACCCACCGATCATGGGCCGGACGTCGGAGAACCGGCCGGGCGACGCGGACCCACTCGCCCAGGGCATGGTCCTGACCGCGATCGTCATCATGATGGGCGTCGCCGCTTTCGTGCTCGCCCTGGTCTACCGGTTGTTCGTGATCAACCGCGACGACGACGACGTCGAGGACGACGAGGAGGACGTCAAGATCCTCAGCGGGTCACTGGGCACGGCACCCGACCGCGATCGCAGCGACGATCCCCTGACCCACTCGGACACACCCACCGGCGACTACTTCGACGACAAGGGCAATCCCCTCACGCCGGAGCAGGCCGCCGCCCGCCATGCCGCGCTCTACGAGACCGACATCATGCCGACCGACTCCGACGTCATCGACGAGATCGGCGGCGCCGAGGAGGAACCGGACCCCGAGACCACTCAGCAGAGCGCCTCCCGTGAGGCGGGGCCGGATGTGTACGGCCCGGGAGAACTCGGTCCGGACGAGGTGGGCGCCAAGGCCGCCGTCTCGGCTCCCGACGGGTCCGGCGAGGACGACGAGGATCCCGACGTCATCGACCAGGACGAGATGCCCGACCGCGACGTGGTCGGGCCGGACAAGAAGAACCGACCGGACCACGAGAAGAAGCAGGCCGACGAGGACGGGGGTGACCGATGATCCCGCAAGAGTCGTGGATTCCCGTCCTGATCACCCTGCCGACACTCGTGCCGCTCGGCGCCGCCGCCGTCTCTCTGCTGCTGGGTCGCAGTCCGAAGTTCCAACGATTCGTGTCGATCGTCGCCATCACGGTCGCCTTCGTCGCGTCGTGCATCATGCTCTACCTCACCGATCGCCACGGCACCTTCGCGGTCGCGATCGGCGACTGGGGCGACAAGGGTTACCCGAACGGACCGCTCGGCATCACGCTGGTCGTCGATCAGCTCGCGGCGCTCATGCTGGTCGTGTCCACGATCGTGCTGCTGTGCGTCGTCGTCTACGCGATCGGCCAGGGCATCCGGGACGGCACCGCCCAGCAACCGACATCGATCTTCCTGCCGACCTACCTGATCCTGACCGCGGGCGTGTGCAACGCGTTCCTCGCCGGCGACCTGTTCAACCTCTATGTCTCGTTCGAGATCCTCCTGACCGCGAGTTACGTGCTGCTCACGTTGGGCGCCAGCGCCGAGCGCGTCCGTGCCGGCGCCTCGTACGTGATGGTCTCGATGGTGTCGTCGCTGATCTTCCTCGCGGGCATCGCGTTCGCCTACGCGACGACCGGCACCCTCAACCTCGCCGAGATGGCCGTGCGCCTCGACGACGTGCCCGACGGAACCCGCAACGCACTGTTCGCGGTGCTCCTCGTCGCGTTCGGCATCAAGGCCGCGGTGTTCCCGCTGTCGACCTGGCTGCCCGACTCCTATCCCACGGCCCCGGCCCCGGTCACCGCCGTGTTCGCCGGCCTGCTCACCAAGGTCGGCGTCTATGCGATCGTCCGCGCGCACACGCTGCTGTTCCCCGGCGGTTCGATGGACACGGTGCTGATGGTCGCCGGACTGCTGACGATGCTCGTGGGCATCTTCGGTGCGATCGCCCAGGCCGACATCAAACGTCTGCTGTCATTCACCCTCGTCAGCCACATCGGCTACATGATCTTCGGCATCGCGCTCTCCTCCGACCTCGGGATGTCGGCGGCGATCTACTACGTCGCCCACCACATCCTCGTGCAGACGACGCTCTTCCTGGTCGTCGGACTGATCGAACGACAAGCCGGCTCGGCCTCGCTGCGCCGTCTCGGCGGCCTGATCGCCAGTCCCCTGCTGGCCATCCTGTTCCTGGTGCCCGCACTCAACCTCGGCGGCATTCCCCCGTTCTCCGGTTTCATCGGCAAGGTCGCCCTCCTCGAGGCGGGCACCCAGGACGGCTCCGTGCTGGCCTTCACCCTCGTCGCCGGATCGGTGATCACCAGCCTGCTCACCCTCTACGTCATGGCCCGCATCTGGACCAAGGGTTTCTGGCGGCCACGCGCCGACGCCCCCGAGGGCGAGCTCGCCGACAAGGGCCCCTCCGCACTCATCGACGAGAGCACCGACGACGCCGCCTTCTCCGATCGTGAGGACGTCGGCCGCATGCCCGTGATGATGGTGCTGCCCACGATGGCGATGGTCGCCGCGGGACTCGTGCTGACCCTGTGGGCCGGACCGATCTTCGACTTCACCGACCACGCGGCCACCGACGTCGTCGACCGCGCGGTCTACGTCGACGCGGTCCTCGGCGAAGGTGGTACCCGATGAGCGCCGAGGATCGCGGACAGGGAACGGGCGCGACGAGACGCCGCGCACCGGTGGTGTCGACCAAGGGCCCGGTCCTGTCCGTCGTGATCAACCTGTGGCGCGTGTCGCTGCTCTTCTTCTTCTGGCACCTCATCGGCGCCCTGGTGTGGTTGCGGTCGCACACCCGCCTGCCGAAGTGGCTGGGGAGCGACGGCCGGGAGGTCGCGGTTCGGCTGTGGACCATCGCGTGGCTGACGTTCGTCTGGGTCTTGTTGTGGGGCACGATCTCCTGGGCCAACGTGATCGGCGGCGTGGTGCTGGCGACCCTGGTGCTGACGGCGCTGCCGTTGCCGCGGGTCCCGGTCGAAGGTCGCATCCATCCGCTGTCGGTCCTGCAGCTGGTGTTCCGTCTGATCGTCGACTTCTTCGTGTCGAGTGTGCAGATCGGCTGGATGGCGATCCGTCCCGGCCGGCCACCGCTCGGCGCCGTCGTCCGCGTACGCGTCGCGATCAAGTCCGACATGGTGCTGACGCTGGCGGTCGACTACCTCAACCTGGTGCCGGGCACGATGGTCCTGGAGATCGATCACCGTCGCCGGATGCTCTACGTGCACGTCTTCGACGTGCGGTCGGAGAAGAAGGTCCGCGGCTTCTACGATCAGGTCGCCTACGTCGAGCGTATGTTCATCAAGGCCTTCGAGCGCGACAGCGAATGGCATCCGAGCCCGTTCCACGGCATCGACGAGGACTTCCACCACGTCCGCGCCGTCGACCGCTCGGTGGACACCGCGCCGGCATCCGACGAGGCCGAGCCGGACGCGCAACCGGCCCAGACCGATCGGGAACGGGGGGACTCATGAGCTACGTGTGGCCGATCGCGGCCGCGATGCTGCTCGTCGCCACGGTGCTGACGATGGTCCGCATCCTGCGCGGCCCGACCACGCTGGATCGCCTCGTCGCGCTCGACGTGCTGATCGCGCTGTGCATGTGCGGCCTGGGGACGTGGGCGGCCTTCAGCCGTGATTCGACGGTGGTGCCCGCGATCGTGGCCCTGGCGCTGCTGAGCTTCGTCGGGTCGGTCGCGATCGCCCGCTTCCGGGTGCGGGACGACCAGACATGATCGTCGACATCATCAGCGCGACGCTGCTCCTCATCGGCTGTCTGATGGCGGTCACCGCCGCGATCGGACTCGTCCGGTTCCCGGACACCCTGAGCCGCATGCACGCAGCCACCAAACCGCAGACCTTCGGCCTGCTCCTGATACTGCTGGGTGCGGTGCTGCGGCTCGGCGACAACGTGGACAGCGGGATGCTCGTGCTCGCCGGGCTTTTCGCGCTGATCACCGCGCCCGTCGTGGCGCACCGGATCGGCCGGCTGGCGTATCAGGAGCAGCGGGCCCGCGACGGTCTCATCGATCAGCGGGACATGGAGTCACCGGACCGCGACTGAGCGTCCGACCCCCGCCGCACCCTCCGGATCGGGTGGCGGCGTTTTCTCGTAGGGTACGGGCATGGTCATCGCAGGTCTCGTGCTCGCCGCGGTCGCGGCACTCGTCCACGTCTTCATCTTCTATCTGGAGTCGATCGCCTGGACGAGCAAGCGCGCACGCGCGACGTTCGGCACCGGAACAGTGGAACAGGCGGGCGCGCAGCGAGAGCTCGCGTTCAACCAGGGCTTCTACAACCTGTTCCTCGCGATCACCGTGTTCGTCGGGATCGCCTTCGTCATCGGCGGATCGACCGCGATCGGCGCGACGCTCGTGATCACCGGCACCGCCTCGATGGCGGCCGCCGCACTCGTGCTGGCCGTGTCGAGCCCCGACAAGATCGCGGCCGCGCTCAAGCAGGGAGTGGTCCCCGCGCTCGGACTCGTCGTACTCGCCGCCGGCCTTGCCCTCTAGGCCCGAACCGGCCGGAAAGCTGCCGAACGATGGTCAGGGCGAGTCGAGTTCGGCCACCACCGACGCGACCACCTCGCGCATCGACTGCGTCCGGTGGTGCACCGCACGCTGCCGCTGATAGCTGGCACCCTGCGAGACGATGCGGTCGACGCCCGCGAGTTCGTCGACGCAATCGAGCTCGCGCGCAATGGGTTCGAGGCGCTCCAGCAGAGCGCTGAGATCGTCGGTCACGAGTTTCTCGGTGCAGTCCGAGTCGAGGATGACGATGGCATCGAGTCCGTATCGCGCCGCCCGCCACTTGTTCTCCTGGACGAGCCAGGGGGCCATCGTCGGCAGCGTCTCCCCCGCCGAGAACCGCCTATCCAGGTCGACGACGAGGCAGTGGATGAGCGCGACGATCGCCGACAGCTCGCCGAGGTTGGTCATGCCGTCGCAGACCCGGACCTCGATGGTGCCCAGATGCGGGGAAGGTCGGATGTCCCAACGGATCTCGTTGAGATGGTCGATGATCCCGGTCGTCTTCTGATCGGCGACGAAAGCCTCGAACTGCGCCCATGTCTGAAACTGGAACGGTAATCCGGCGGTCGGGAGTTGCTGGAACATCATGGCGCGGTTGCTCGCGTAGCCGGTGTCCTGGCCGGCCCACATCGGCGACGACGACGAGAGCGCGAGCAGGTGCGGATAGTAGTTCAGAAGCGCGTCGAGGATCGGTAACACCTTGTCGCGGTGGCTGATCCCGACATGGACGTGCACGCCCCAGATCAGCATCTGCCGCCCCCACCACTGGGTGCGCTCGATCAGCTCGGCGTACCGATGTCCCTCGGTGAGCAGCTGCGTCGAATACTCCGCGAACGGATGAGTACCCGCGCCGTACAGATCGACGCCGAGTTCCTCGGTCAGCACACGCACCACACCGAGCGTGTCGGTGAGGTCGGCGATCGCCTCGCCCGCGGTCCGGCAGATGCCGGTCACCAGCTCGACGGTGTTGCGCAGCAACTCCTTGTGGATCTTGCCGGCGAAGTCGGGATGGCGCTCACCGACGGCGGCGAAAAGCGCCGCCGCCGAGTTCGACAGGTCGCCGGTCACCTTGTCGGTCAGGGCGAACTCCCATTCGACCCCGAGGGTGGGGGTCGGTGACCCGTCGAACTCGATCGGTGTCATGTGCGCGGTGGCGTCGGACGGAGCCAGGACGCCTAGCTCTGCTCTTCGATGACACCGCACGCGATACGGGCGCCGGCGTCGCCTGTCTTCAGGGTGTCGGAGTTCGCGCCGCCCGGGTACTTGTCGGCCGGGATGTTGCCGAAGTTGTCCGGCTTCTCGTGGATCATGATCGTCTTGCCGATCAGCTGCTGGATGGTCACGGCGTCGGTCGTGGTGACCGTCCGGCCGGTGTGGTCCTCGAGGATGTTGATCGAGACCAGGTCACCGCTCGAGGGGTGATCGGTGTTGCCGTCCACCTGCAGGTGCCCACCCGCCGAGGTGAACGCCTGCGAACCGCCGGCGCCCGCGTCGCAGGTGCCGTTCTCGTGGATGTGCATCCCGTGGAACCCGGCGGGCAGGTCACCGGCGGTGACGCGCACGGTGACGGTGACCGGCTCGGCGGTCTCGGTGGCCGCGGTGATGGTGGCCTGACCGACGACCTTGCCGGAGGTGTCCTTGATCTCGGCGACGGCGATCTGGCCACTCGGCTCGCTGTCGACGTCGTCTTCGGCGCCGGGCGGCAGGGGTTCGTCGGAGACGACGGGCGGCGTGGTGCCGGGGACATCCGTGGGTTCCTGGTCGGGACTACACCCGGCCAGTGCCACGCCGATCAGTCCCGCGGAGACCAACGCGGCGAGGGCGCGGGGCGCGGCGAGTTTGGAACGTCCGGACATGTCACTCCTTGGTTGGCGGGCCATCGTTATCGGGATCGGGATGCGGTTTCGGAATCAGGGTGTGTGGTCATCGTTGTCGCGGGCGACGGTCTCGGGTCACGACCGGTCACGCACCGCTGACCGCGGTCACCACGATCACCGGGATACCGCCCCGGCAGCGCGTGAACGTGGTCGGACGCTCCTCGACGGCGACCTCCCCGCCGAGCGCAGCGGCGACCTCGTCGGCTTGGGACTTGTCCGTGTCGTCCTCATGGAAGATCGTGTTCTCGCTGAACCCGCCTGCGGTGTAGTTGCCGGGTTCGGCCATCTGGTAGCCCTTGGCCTGGAGCAGTTCGGTGACATCGGAGGCCAGGCCCGCGACCTGGCCGGCGTTGATCACGCACAACCGCTTGCCGGTCGATGCCGCACTCGTGGACGGCGACGTCGAGGTGGGTGTCGACGTGACGGTCGTCGCGGCCTCCGTCGTCGGCGAGTCGTTTCCCGCGGTCGCCGCGGAATGCCAGCCCAGGCCGATGAAGACGACGGCGACTGCGAAGAGCATCATCGCCCCCGCGCGCAGCGGCAGGCGATTGGGCTCACGGTCTGCATTCATCACCGACGACCTTAACGCACCGCGCGAGGGCGTCCGGGTTCAGCGTGTCAGGTGATCTCGAAGCCGAGACGACGAGCCGCACGGGCCTTCTGACGGGTCGCGCGCAGCCGCCGGAGGCGCTTGACGAGCATCGGATCGGCCGCGAGCGCCTCGGGGCGGTCCACCAGCGCGTTGAGCACCTGGTAGTAGCGCGTCGCCGACAACCCGAACAGCTCCTTGATCGCTTCTTCCTTGGCGCCGGCGTACTTCCACCACTGCCGCTCGAACGCGAGGATGTCGTGCTCGCGGCGGCTCAGGCCGTCCGCGCCGACCTCGTGCGGGTCGAGCGGTGCATTCTCCGCCCCGGTCCCGGCGTTCTTGTCGGGGGTGGGTTGATCGCCCTGTTTCTGGCTACGCGCAGCTGCGCCGTCCATCTCACTCCCTCAGATACAGTCAACGACCTCACACCACCGCTGACGTGCACCGATTCGCTGCGCGACGCGGGTGCTGACGTCTCCTCACGGCGACGAATGACAGCGGTGTGGTTCGCAGACAATCTAACCACGGCAGGCCGGTCCGATCGCGCTGTGACTCGCCACGGTGCGCAGTCCGCCGGTTCCACGTGACGGCGCCCACTGTTAGGCTCCCCTTACATCTCCGTCCCGGGGATGCCATCGATCGGGGGCAGACAGATGACGACATCGGAATCCGGGGCCACACGGTCCCGTCGAGCACTGGTGGGAGCCATCGCCGCGCTGGCGTCGGCGGCTGCGATCTCGTCGGCGGCGACGGCACTCCCGGCGCCCGCCCTCGCGGCGCCCGCCGACCGCGTCGTGGTCATCGTGCCCGGTCAGCAGCTCTATGCGGGTGACGCACAGAACGAGGAGACGTTCCGTCCGCTCGCCGACGCGATCCGCGCCGACGGGAACACCGTGGTGTACGCGCACGCCGGTGGACGCGACGTCGCGTCCGACGCCCGGCTCATCCAGCGGACCGTCGCCCCCTTCGCCGGCACGGCATCGTCGATCGGCCTCGTCACCCACAGCGCGGGCGGGCTCGGCGCCCGGCACTACCTCAAGTTCCTCGGGGGGTCCGCCGTGGTCGACGAATACGTCGCCATCGGGACAGCGCAGTACGGCTCGCCCGGCGGCTGCGCGCAGCCGCGCGACGCCGGCTACGACACCTGCATGTACGCCGACGCGATCACCGCCCTCAACCGCGGCCCCGACGCCCCCGGACCCACCCGCTACTCGGTCGTGCAGAGCGACGGCGAATGGACCGACGGACGCCTCGACGGGACCGCGCAGTGCCGTGCCTACTCACCGGTCCCCCTCGCGAACACCGGTTTCGACCACACGATCGAGATGCGTGACCCGACGATCATCGCCAACGTGACGACCTCGCTGCGGGGGGCGTGCGCCGGCACGGTGGTGACCGAGCCGGTCGACAGTTTCGACTGGCAGTCGACGCTGTTCCCGGGCATTCCCGGTCCCGCCGGTGACGCCATCCGCGACGCCGTACCCGGCGTCGTTCCTGCGCCCTGAGCAGCGCTAAGGTGAGCGCCATGGCGATTCTCCCGATCTGCATCGTGGGCGAGCCGGTCCTGCACCAGCCGACCACACCGGTCCCTCTCGACGCCGACGGCCGTCCGTCGGATGAGGTCATCGCGCTTCTCGACGACATGTACGAGACGATGGACGCCGCGCACGGCGTGGGGCTGGCCGCCAACCAGGTCGGGGTCGGGTCCCGGATGTTCGTCTACGACTGTCCCGACGGCGACCGCACCGCGCAACGACGCCGCGGCGAGGTCATCAACCCCGTGCTGGAGACGTCCGAGATCCCCGAGACCATGCCGGATCCCGACGACAACGACGAAGGCTGCCTGTCGGTGCCGGGGGAGCAGTTCCCCACCGGTCGCGCCGACTGGGCGCGCGTCACCGGCGTCGACCGGACCGGCGCGGAGGTGACCATCGAGGGCACCGGGTTCTTCGCGCGGATGCTCCAGCACGAGGTCGGTCACCTCGATGGCTTCCTCTACGTCGATGTCCTCATGGGGCGCAACGCCCGAGCCGCGAAGAAGGCGATCAAGCGGAACCAGTGGGGCGTGCCCGGGTTGACGTGGACGCCCGGCGAGGTCGCCGACCCATTCGGCCACGACGACGACTGATCTCGCTTCCGCGCGTGGAGGTCTCGAGGTCGGGTGCGGTCGTCGGCGACCGGGTGGTCGTCCGATATCTGCTGGGCGATTCCACCCCCGCCGACTGGCGGGGTGATCCTGCGGCCGCCCAGTCGGATGTGACCGGCGTCCTGCTCGACGACACCGGCCCCCTGCGGATCCGACGCGACGACGAGGAATTGTCCATCCCGTTCGACGCGATCACCTCGGTGCGCCTGTTGTCCGCGAAACCCGTGCGCAACAGTGAGATCCGCATCCTCGAGCACGCTGCCGCCGCCGCCTGGCCCGGCGTCGACTCCGAGTGGATCGACGGTTGGCTCCTGCGCGCCGGCCACGGATTCACCAGACGCGCGAACTCGGCGGTGCCCCTCGAGCGGCACGCGCGTCCGGACGCATCGTCACTACGACGCATCGGCGAGTGGTACGCCGATCGCGACCTCCCCGTTCTGCTCGCCTTTCCGGAACGACTCATCCCGCCGACCGCCGTCGCCGGGGAACCAGGGGTCGAGGTACAGATGCTGACCGCCGACCTATCGGAGCTGCACGCGCGCATCGGCGGAACTCCCTCGCACACAGTACGACTCGAGACCGTCCCGGACACCCGGTGGTTGGGCGCATATACCGGTGGGCGCGCGTCTGGTCGGCCCGAGGCCGCCGCCGGTGTGGTGACCGCCGGGGACGGCCCGCTGGCCTTCGCGTCCATCGGTGACGCGGCGGCGATCGGACGGGGCTCGGTGACCGAGTCGCCGGACGGACGCCGGTGGCTGGGATTGACCGCACTGTGGACCGACCCGGGCCGGCGCGGAGGCGGACTGGCCGCGTCCGTCGTCGTCGCCCTGACGGCCTGGGGCATCGGCCACGGCGCCGACTCGGTCTACCTGCAGGTCGAGTCCGGAAACCGGCAGGCCGGATCGTGGTACCGCCGCCTGGGTTTCGGGCTGCACCACACCTACCGCTACCTCACCCCGGACATGCCCGGGTCACCGGGGAGCATCCGATGAGGATCGCCACCTGGAACGTGAACTCGATCCGCGCCCGGTCGGAGTCCGTCGTGGCGTGGGCGGAGAGCACCGACGTCGACGTCCTGGCCCTGCAGGAGACCAAATGCCACGACGACGCGTTCCCGCTGATGAGTTTCCTCGCCGCCGGGTACGACGTCGCCCACATCGGTCAGGGCGCCTACAACGGCGTGGCGATCGCCTCCCGCGTCGGGC
This sequence comes from Gordonia sp. KTR9, assembly GCF_000143885.2. Lineage (NCBI taxonomy): Bacteria > Bacillati > Actinomycetota > Actinomycetes > Mycobacteriales > Gordoniaceae > Gordonia > Gordonia sp. KTR9. Next base: position 582,444 of record NC_018581.1, on the reverse strand, counting down.
TCGACGAGGTGGAGATCGCCTTCGACGGAGTCCCGACACACCCCGTCGACGGCCAGCCGATCCGCGAAGCACGGGCGATCTCGGCACGCTGCAAGGGAATTCGCGTGTGGAGTCTGTACGTACCCAACGGCCGCACCCCCGCGGACCCGCACTACGACTACAAGCTCGCGTGGCTCGAGTCCCTCCGTGCGCACATCGCGCTGCGGTTGGCGCATGATCCGGCCGCGGAGATGATGCTCGCGGGCGACTGGAACGTCGCACAGACCGACGACGACGTCTGGGACCGGGCGTATTTCGACGGCCGGACCCATGTCACGCCACCCGAACGTGCTGCGGTGCAAGGATTCCTGGATGACGGCCTCGTCGACTCCGCGCTGCCGTACGCACCCGGTTACACCTTCTGGGACTACACCCAACTACGTTTCCCGCGCAACGAGGGCATGCGCATCGACTATGCCTTCTGCTCCCCGGCCCTGGACACCCGGATCGTGGGCGCGCGGGTGGACCGCGACGCCCGAAAGGCCAAGAGCGCCAGCGACCACGCGCCGGTGGTCTTCGACATCCTCGACTGAGCACCCGGACTCCCACGTAACCGCACCGCTGAACATCGTGCTTTAGGTTGTGCACAATTCAATTGCGTGATACTTTTCAGATGTGAACGAGTTGTCCCTGGATCAGCAGCTGTGCTTCGCCCTGTACAAGGCGTCTCGCGCAGCGACCGCGGTCTATCGGCCACTCCTCACCGAACTGGGGATCACCTATCCGCAATATCTGGTGATGCTGGCACTGTGGGACCACGACGGCCGATACGTGAGCGAGTTGAGCGACCTGCTCGAACTGGACAGCGGCACACTGTCTCCTCTCCTCAAACGGCTCGAGGCGCAGGATCTGATCGAGCGTCGCCGTTCGCGCGGAGACGAACGTCGGGTCGCCATCCACCTCACACCGGCCGGCAAGGCGCTGCGCGCACGCGCGCTTCCGATTCCCCGGCGTCTCACCTCGTGCACGGATCTGTCCCCGGAGGCGATCGACGACTTGCGTTCGAGTCTCGACGCCCTCACCGCGCAACTCAATCAGTGGACCTGAACCACGTCACACAAGGAGAACACCATGAAAGCGATCTACACCGCCGAAGCAATCGCCACCGGCGACGGCCGTAACGGACACGGCCGCACCAGCGACGGCCAGGTCGACGTCGCCCTCGCCACCCCGCCGGCCCTCGGCGGGTCCGGCCAGGGGACGAACCCCGAGCAGCTCTTCGCAATCGGGTATGCCGCCTGTTTCCACTCGGCCCTGCGCCTGGTGTCCAAGCAGGCCGGCGCCAACGTCGAAGACTCGTCGGTGGGCGCGCAGGTGAGCATCGGGGCCCTCGACGGAGGAGCTTTCGGACTCGCCGTGAACCTCGAGGTGACACTGCCCCACCTCGATCACGACCAGGCCCAGGAACTCGCGGACAAGGCGCACGAGGTGTGCCCCTACTCCAACGCCACGCGCGGCAACATCGACGTCACCATCACAGTCACCGACGACTGAGCCCGCCCGGGCGCGCGGCCTCGAGGCAGTCCGTCGACGACGGAGCGTCAGCGCGCCCGGCCGGTCAGGCCGGTCAGGCGAACGACTTGCCGACGATCCAGTAGGCCTGGGATTTCACCGATTTCTTGGTCAGCCCGTACTCGGCCCGGAACAGTCCCGCGACTGCGCGAGTGCTCGTGGAATCGAGTGCGACCCAGCCGAAATGATCGGAGGCGTCGAAGGCGGCGGACCGAACCGCGTCGACGAGGTCCGAACCGTCGCGTCCGCGCGGGATCCAGTGGACCGTGTCCTGGTCACGGACCCGCAGCGGCAGCGACCTGTCACTCTCGTGCTGGTACTCGAACCAGATCGTCGCGCCCGCCCCGGACTCGCCGAGCGTGTCGAGCAACGAGTTGATCGCGGGGAGTGAGGCGGTGTCGCCGGCGATGAGCCAGCCCGCCGGCGCCGGATCGGGGATGGCGAACTTGGAGCCCATCAAGGTGGCGCCGATGGTCTCTCCCACCTGCGCTTCCTGGGCCCACCGTGCGGCGGTGCCGTCGTGGATGGCGAACTCGATGTCGAAGGTGTCCGTGGCCGGGTCGGGATCGACGAGCGTGTAGCCACGCTGATGCAGCTTGCCGCCGTCGGCGAACCACAGCCGTACCCACATGGTCGGGTGGATCGTGGCGTCGGCGAGGAGCCCACCCCCATGAAAGCGCAGACGCAGGTAGTGATCGGTCACCGATTCCTTCGCGGTGAGGGTGAAGGTGTAGTCGTCACCGCCCAGGATCTTCATGACCGCGCCTTGCCAGCCGCGCCCCTTGGTCGATACCTCGCTCATGTGGAGAACCTCTCTACAGTGTCTCTCCGGCCCGGTGATCGAGCCGGAGAGACACTGTCATTCTCGTGACCGTCGGCATGACACGACGCATCACGGAAAATCGGACCTACTCGAACGTGCCGTCTTCGACCATCTGGCGGGTCTCGAGGCGGCGGATCTTGCCGGACGTGGTGCGGGGCACCGAGTCCGGCGCGACGAAGATCACCTCGGCGGGCATGATCCCGCACGCCGACGCGACTTCGGAGTTGACCTCGGCGCGCGCCTTGTCGGGGTCGGAACCCTTGTACTCGGCGAGGATCACCAGGCCCGGGCGTGCCGACCCCTCGCCCCGCGCCATCGCCACGACACCGCCGCGACGGACCCCGGCCACCTCGGCGGCGGCCCGCTCGATCTCGATCGGGAACAGATTGCGGCCGGCGACGATGATGACTTCTTTGGCCCGGCCGCAGATCACCAACCGGTCGTCGACGAGGTAGCCGAGGTCTCCGGTCGAGAACCATTCACCCGCACCGAGATCGGCGTCCCCGAGGTACCCGCGCATCATCGATGCGCCGCGGATCTCCACGTGCCCGACGTTGCGCCCGTCGATCATCGGGACGTCCACGTTCGGCTCCACGATGCGAACCTGCATGCCGCCCAGCGGTTTACCCAGGATCGCGTAGCGACGACGAATCGGCTCGCCCCCGCCGGGCGGGGTCACGGTGACCTCGTCGTAGTGCGCACCCTCGCCGACAGCGGGCATCGTGACCGCGCACGCGGACTCGGCCATGCCGTAGGCGGGCGCGGCAGCGGACGGATCGAAGCCGAACGGGGCGGTCGCCTCGAGGAACTTGTCGAAGGCGTCGGCGTCGATCGGCTCGCCGCCGCTGATCGCGACGCGCAGGTGCGAGAGATCGACGTCGCGCAGCAGTTTGCCGTACCGGCCGAGGATGTCGTAGGCGAAGTTCGGCGCCGCGGTGACCGTCGTCTTGGTCTCGGTGAGCCACTGCATCCACTTGAAAGGAGCAGCGGCGAAGGCCGTGTTCGGCACGATGTAGGCCGAGATCCCGGTGGTCATCCCCGCGAGCAGGAACATCAGGCCCATGTCGTGGTAGAGCGGAAGCCAGCTGAAACCGGTGTCGCGCGTGCGGTGGAGGCCGAGCCGGCTGACGAGTTCGATCGCGTTGGAGTAGACCGCCGAGGCGGGCAGGACCGCGGTCTTCGGGTCACCGGTCGAGCCGGCGGTGCCCTGCAGGACGGCGATCGTGTTGCCGTTGACGTTGCGCGCGACGAAGCCCGTGGTGTCGGCCCCGAGGCCGTACTCGCCCACTCGCGCGATGTGCAGCCTGCCTTCGACCTTCGACAGGAGGTCGAGCTGCGCGCCGCTGCCGAGGACGGTGCCGACGCCGATCGACACGAAACGCTGGTAGGTGTTCTGCGCCCAGCGCTCCTCGTCGGCCCCTCGGATCGGCCCCGGCAAGATGCTGACCGGCACGCCGGCGAGCCATGCACCCTGGATGGCGGCGATCAGATCCACCGTGGGGTCTCCGATCAGACCGAGGGCCTGCGGCTCGTGCAGTTCGCTGTCGGCGAGCAGTTGCACGGAGATCTGCTCGGCGCGGGCATGGACCTCACGCCACGGGGTCGTCACCCATTCACCGGTGTCGGAGTCGAGGACGGACAGACTCGTGTCTCCCGCCAGCATCGCCTCACGAACGGTGGCGGCCAACGCATTGGTCGAGCCCGATTCTTCCAGGATCACACTGTTCTGCGACATTCTCGTTTCCCGTTCTCGCCAACACGTGGCGTCGGTCCTTGTGATCGTCTTCCGGTCGGGTGAGCGACCGAGTGGTCATACCGCGTGTCGTCCCCGACCGCTGGTCATGGCGAACACGAACGTTCGCGCCATTTGGGTAGGGTAGCCTAATCTTTGTCGGACACAAGACCCAGATCCCGTCGATGTCACAGCGTGATCCGCATCATCCGATGGGACGACCGAGCCGAACTTAGGCTAACCTAATTCGCGTCGGCTCGGGGGGCTCTCGCCGGCATGCCCAGGGATTGGGCAGAGCGGTTAGTTAGTATAACCTACCCTAAATGCGGGTTCCCCCAGCCTGAGTAACCATGTCACCGAACTGCGAGAGGCACGCCGGCTGATGGCCACGAATTCCCAGACCACGGACCTCACCACCGCGGCCGACGTCGTCGCCGAGGTGGCCCAGGCCCTCGGCCTGACGCCCGAGTCGATCGACCCGGAGCAGGATCTCATCGCCCAGGGACTCGATTCACTGCGGATGATGCGACTGGCCGGCACCTGGCGCAAACGCGGCATCGACATCGACTTCGCCCGCCTGGCCGCGCAACCGACCATCACCGCCTGGACAGAACTACTGCGCGCATCGACTGCTCGCGCCGGTGATGCGACCACATCCGGTGACCGCCCGTCCGCGTCCGACGCGGCCACGGCACCCGACATCCGCGGCGAGGTGGGCGCCGCGCTCGGTGTGTCCCCCGAGTCGATCGACCCGGAGCAGGATCTCATCGCCCAGGGACTCGATTCACTGCGGATGATGCGACTGGCCGGCACCTGGCGCAAACGCGGCATCGACATCGACTTCGCCCGCCTGGCCGCACAACCGACCATCACCGCCTGGACAGAACTTCTGGGCGGCGCCTCGACGCCGGCAGTCGACGACACCGCGACGCCGCTGCCCGAAACGACCGCGGGCCCGTTCCCGCTCGCTCCGATGCAGCACGCCTACTGGATCGGGCGATCGGACAGCCACGCCTTCGGCAACGTCGCCGCCCACCTCTACATCGAATTCGACGGTTCCGACGTCGACCCCGAACGCTTTGCCTCGGCCATGTCCGCGCTGATGGAACGCCACCCGATGCTGCGTGTCCGCGTGCACCCCGACGGCACCCAGGAGATCGGGCCGGCGCACCCCGAAGCCATTGCCGTACACGACCTCCGAAACCACTCGACGGAGATGGTCGAACAGATCCTGGCGGCGAAGCGCACCGACGGAACACACCGCACGCTGCCGGTCGACGAAGGGGCGGTCATCCGCGCCGAACTGAGTCTCCTGCCGGGCAATTCGACCCGTGTTCACCTCGACGTGGACATGATCGCCGCGGACGCGATGAGCTACCGCGTCCTCGTCGATGACTTCGCTCGCCTGTACCGCGGCGAGACGCTGCCCGAGCTCGGGGTCACCTTCGCGACGATCACCGCGGACCGCACCTCCCGCGAGACCCTCGACGACGACGTGACGTGGTGGCGCGAACGCATTCCCACGCTGCCCGGGCCGCCCGAGCTCCCGCTCGACGAACGCGCGGCACGGGGCGAGGTCGAGCCGCACAGTGTCCGCCTCCATCACTCCGTGTCCGCCTCGGACTGGAAGCGGCTCGAGGAGCACGCGCACCGTCGCGGGGTCACCCCCGCGGCCGCCGTCGCCGCGGTGTTCGCCGAGGCCGTCGGAACGCATTCGGCCACATCGCGATTCCTGCTCACCGTGCCCTTGTTCGACCGCCCCCAGATCCATCCGGACGTCGAGCAGGTGGTTGGCGACTTCACCTCGTCGATCCTCGTGGGCGTCGACCTGAGCGAGCCGGCCACGCTCGCCGAGCGAGCGCGGTCGATGCGGTCGTCGATGCACGAGGCCGCCGCCCACGGTTCGATGAGCGGACTGGACGTGCTGCGCGAGTTGAGCCGCCACCGCGGCGAGCCGGTCGTCTCCCCGATCGTGTTCACCAGCGCATTGGGACTGGGCGACCTGTTCTCCCAGCAGGCGACCGACGTGCTGGGCGATCCGTCCTGGATCGTCTCGCAGGGTCCGCAGGTCCTCCTCGACGCCCAGGTGACCGAGGTGGCCGGCGGTCTCCTCCTCAACTGGGACGTCCGCGCCTCCGACCTCGAACTCACCACCGCACGTTCGATGTTCGACCACTACGTCCGCCTCCTCGGGCTGCTCGTCGACGGCGAATGGGATGTGCGGGCACCGGATCCGATCACCGCCGAGGTTCGCGCCCAGCGACTTTCGGTGGAGAACCCGCTGCCGGTCACCGACACCTTCGACGGCACCCTGCACAGCACCTTCTTCACCCGGGCCGCCGAACGGGGCGACGCACCGGCTGTCGTGTCCGACGCACGTTCGTGGACCCACGCCGAACTGGCCGACGAGGCACGACGCATCGCGGCAGCACTCGTCGCGGCCGGCGTCGGGCCCGGCGACACGGTCGTCGTCCATCTGCCCAAGGGCGGGGATCAGGTCGTCGCGGCACTCGGAGTTCTCGCCGCCGGCGCAGCCTACGTCCCGATCGCCCCCACGCAGCCCCGGGCGCGACGCGAGCGGATCGTCGACGTGGCCACGCCGGCCGCGGTTCTCACCACCGACCCCGCCGGCTGGGCATCCACCGACAGCGTCGTACTCGCGCTCGACGACGCCCGGCTCGCCGAGCCGATCGAGCCGGTCGCGGTGACCGCCGACGACCTCGCCTACGTCCTGTTCACCTCCGGCTCGACCGGACTGCCCAAGGGGGTGCAGGTTCCGCATCGCGCCGCGGTCGCGACCATCACCGACCTCGTCGACCGGTTCGCCATCGGAGCCGACGATCGCAGCCTGCAGGTGTCGTCGCTGGAATTCGACCTCTCCGTCTTCGACATCTTCGGTCTGCTCGCCGTCGGCGGTGCCGTCGTCGTACCGGGAGACGACGAGCAGACCAAGGTCGACGACTGGGAGCGACTGCTCACCCAGCACTCGGTGAGTGTCCTCAACTGCGTGCCGTCCATCCTCGGCATGCTCCTGGACCTCGCGCCCCTGCCCGCATCACTGCGGATGGTCATCATGGGCGGCGACAAGGTCGACGTGTCACTACTCGAGCGCGTCGCCGCGCAACTGCCCGACTGCCGGGTCGCGGGCCTCGGCGGCACCACCGAGACGGCCATCCACTCCACGATCTGCGAAGCGGACGCCGTCCCGGCGGGAATGGCGTTCGTGCCGTACGGGATACCGTTGCGCGGCGTGCGCTGCCGAGTCGTCGACGACGCCGGCCGCGATCGTCCCGACCTCGTCCCCGGCGAACTGTGGATCGGCGGAGCCGGAGTGGCCGACGGGTACCGGGGCGATCCGGACCGCACGGCCGACCGATTCGTCGAACACGAGGGCCAACGCTGGTACCGCACCGGCGATCTCGCGCGCTACCTGCCCGGTGGCTTCCTCGATTTCCTGGGTCGCGCCGACCACATGGTCAAGATCCGTGGCTACCGTGTCGAACTCGGCGAGGTCGAGGCCGGCCTCCTGGGTCTGTCCGGTGTGGGCTCGGCGGTCGCCTGGTCCGACGGCCGCGACCTCCGCGCCGCGGTCGTGCTCACCGCCGGATCGACCGACGACGACGCCGACCTCCGCGCCCGGTTGTCGGAAACCCTTCCGCCGCACATGGTCCCGCGATCCATCACGGTTCTGGACCGGTTCCCGCTGACGCCGAACGGCAAACACGATCGCAAGGCCATCGCCGCGGGCACCCGTACCGACGACGACCCGATCGAGGCGGTCGCGCCGCGCGGCCCCGTTGAGGAGGCACTCACGCTGATCTTCGGCGAAGTCCTGCCCACCCCGCCGGTGAGTGTCACCGAGGACTTCATCTCCCTGGGCGGCGATTCGGTCCAGGCCACCCGGGTGGTAGCGCTCTCGCGCCAGTGGCTCGACGCGCCCGCGCTCTCGGTCGCCGACATCTTCACCGAGCGAACCATCGCCGGTCTCGCGAGGCGTCTGACCGAACTCGACGGGGAACGGGCGGCCTTCGTGGCGCAGACCTTCCTCGACGTCATGCACCTCACCGACGAACAGGTGGAGGCCGAGATCGCGAGCAGTTGACCGCATCCGGCACACCTCCGGCCACAACGCCAGACCATCTCCCAGAGCAAAGGCATCATGACCATTTCCTCCGCACCGACCTACGACCTGAACTCGGTCGATCTCGACGACGTGTCGCACGCCGCGACCGTCCACGGATGGCTCACCCATCCCAAGGCCAAGTACTGGGACATGCTCGACAGCTCGGTCGCCGACGTGGAGAAGATGATTCGCGAGTCGGCGGAGGCCACGGCCGGTACGCCTTATGGAATGCGCCTGGGCTACCACGACGGGCACCCGCAGTTCCTGTTCGAGCTCTACGACCCGGCCACCAGTGAACTCGCCGACCCCGCCAGCGGTTACGTGCCCGCCGACGGCGACATCGGCATGCATCTGCTGGTCGCCCACGCCGAACAGTCGCTTCCCGGCTTCACCGGCGCGGTGATGCTGCACATCATGCGCACCGCGATCCTCGAGGTCGGCGCCGCCCGCGTCGTCGTCGAGCCGGACGTCCGCAACAAGGCCGTGCACCGCCTGAACGCGAGCGTGGGATTCCGGGTCGACGGGGACTACCCCGTCGGGAACAAGACCGCGCACCTGAGCTACTGCACCCGAGCCGATTTCCTCGCGGTGACCGACAACGGCAGGTCTGTCGGACCGGTCGAGGTCACGGACCTGGGGGCGTAGATCGTTGACTCTCCAGGACATCGAGACCACGCAGGGGTTCGCGGTGCGCACGGCCGGGGGGTCGGGTGCGCGAAGCCATCGCCAGACGTATCACACCAGGATCGCGAAGAAGATCCTCGCCGAGTTCTCCCACGAGCGGGCGCTCGATCCGGTGGCGACCGGAGACGGCGGCTATCTCGTCTCCTCCGCCGACGGCCGCACCGAATACCACTTCCGCGCCGATCGTCTCGCCCTGGACAGCTGGGCGATCGACGAGTCGTCGTTGCGTCGTGTACAGGACGGCGCCGAACTCCCGATCGACGCGATCGCCATGATCGTCGACCTCGCACCGTTGGTGGGCATCGGACCCCAGGCGCTGCCGGAGTACCTCGAGGAGTTCATCAACACCCTGGCCATCAGCGCCGAGCGCCCGGACGTACGCCGCATCGCGGCAGCAGATCTCGCGCACGCCGACTTCCAGACCATCGAGGCGACGATGACCGAGGGGCATCCGTGCATCGTCGCCAACGCCGGCCGTCTCGGATTCAGTGCCGAGGACATCGAGCGGTATGCGCCCGAGGTCGGCAACCACTTCCGCCTCGTCTGGCTGGCCGCCCGTCGCGAGGACTGTGACGTCGCCACCGTCGACGATGTCGACTACGACGCGTTGCTCCTCGACGAGCTGGGCGCGGAGACCCTGGCGGGTTTCGACGCCGCGCTCGTCGAAGCCGGTTGCGACCCTGCGGATTACCGGTACCTGCCGGTCCACCCCTGGCAGTGGGTCGAGAAGGTACAGAAGCTGTACTCCGCCGACATCGCCGGTCGGCGCATCGTCGAGGTGGGGACGAGTCCTGACCTCTACCAGGCCCAGCAGTCGATCCGTACGGTGTTCAACGCCACCACGCCGACCCGCAATTACGTCAAGGTCGCGCTGTCCATCGTGAACATGGGGTTCACACGCGGGATGTCGGCCGACTACATGCGTACGACACCGCTCATCAACAACTGGGTCCGCAGACTCGTCGCCGACGACCAGTACCTCGCGGCGATCGGTTTCGAGATGATCTTCGAGGTCGCCGCGATCGGTTACCGCAGCCCGACCTTCACGCCGATCACCCAGCCGGGATCGGAGTACCGCAAGATCCTGTCGGCGCTGTGGCGCCAGAGTCCGGTGCCGTTGACCGCCGCCGACGAGCAATTGTCGACCATGGCCGCGCTGCTGCACGTCGATCACCTGGGCGAGCCGTTGGTGGGCGCGTTCATCGAACGTTCGGGAGTCCCGGCGACCGAGTGGGTCCGCCGCTACCTGCGGACCTATCTGCATCCCATCGCCTACCTGCTCTACCGGTACGAGCTGAAGTTCTCCCCGCACGGCGAGAACCTCATCCTGGTTCTCGCCGACGGCATTCCGGTGCGCGCCATCCTGAAGGACATCGGCGAGGAGGTGTCGGTGTTCGGGAAGGCGGAGGGACTCCCCGAGAGCTGCGCCCGTGTCCGGACCACCGAGCCGGACGAGATCCGCAACCTGGGTGTCCTGTCGGATGTCTTCGACGACTTCCTGCGCCCGCTCGCCGAGGTCCTGCACACACACGGCATCGTCGACGACGACGAGTTCTGGTCACTTGTCGGCGAGAGCCTGCGCGAGTTCGTGGCCGCCCATCCCGAACTGGAGGACCGTCTCACCCGTTGGGACCTGTTCGCACCGGAGTTCGGAGCGGTGCACATGAACGGTCTGCAGTTGCGCAACAACAAGCGCATGGTCGACATCGAGGACTCCTATGCCTCACTGATCGACGCCGGTCACCGGCTCGCCAATCCGGTTGCATCGCACAGGGACCGGTGACCGACATGACCGCAACCCACACGAGCGGGCACCCGGACGTGGAGATCCTGCGAGACGGGCACGGCATCCCGCACGTCCGCGCGACGACGCCGGCGGGCGCGCTGTACGGTCAGGGCCGGGCATGTGGCGAGGACCGACGCTGGCAGATCGAGTTCATGCGGCTGCGCGCCGAGGGACGCACCGCCGAGGTCTTCGGAGCCTCGTGCATCGAGTGGGACACCTTCGCCCGCCGAGCCCAGCTCGACGCCGCGGCCAAACGGATCTTCGAGGCATCGTCGACCCGCACCCGCGATCTCGTCGCCGCCTACGCCGCCGGGGTGAACTGCACGCTCGACGACCCCGAGAAATCCGCTGCCGCACCGGAACTCGAGGCACTAGCGCATCGGCCACAACCGTGGCGTCCGTGGACACCGATCTCGGTGTTCATCATGCACCACGTACTGTTCGGACGGTTCACCACCAAGCTGTTCCGCCTGCACGCCTGCCGCACGCTCGGTCTGGATGCCCTGCGATTCTGGGACTTCGAGACACGGGAGACCGATCCCACGATGCCCGCGATGCCCGACGAGGCATTCCTGGACGAGATCCTGGCGATCACCCGGCCGGCGTCCCCGGAGGAGCCATCCCCCGCGGTCGACCTCGGTGACCCGATGTCGGGCAGCAACGCGTGGGGAGTCTCCGCGGAGCGCAGCTCGACCGGTGCGCCGATCGTCGCCGGCGACCCGCATCGCTTTCTCGAACTTCCGGGCATCTACCAGCAGTTCCATCTCGCCTCGACCGGTCCTTCGGACGCATTCGACATGGCCGGTTTCGCCTTCGCCGGCGTTCCCGGGGTCCCCCACTTCTGCCAGGGCGACGACATCGCCTGGGGCATCACGAACGCGATGGGTGACTATCAGGATCTGTACCTCGAGCGGTTGACGCGCGACGATGCCGGCACGCTCCTGGTCGAGGTGCCGGGCGGGAACCGGGTGCCGGCCGGGGTCAGCACCGAGACGATCCTGGTCCGGGACGCCGAACCCGTGGCGGTGCAGGTGATCACCACTCCGAACGGTGCCGTCGTCTTCGGCGGTCCCGAGGACACGTTCGCGATGAGCATGCGGTCTCCGCTGCTCTCCGAGGAGGTCACCTTCGACGCGCCGCTCGATCTGCTCTTCGTGCGGACCGTCGCCGATGTCGAAGTGGCGCTGGCCAACTGGGTCGAACCGGTCAACCGGGCAGTCATCGGCCATGCCGACGGCACCGTCGCCACCCACGTGGCCGGCCGGGTGCCGGTCCGTGCACCCGAGAACTACTGGCTGCCGGTACCCGGCTGGGACGAGCGCTACCAGTGGCGCGGATACGAGCGGGGTTCACTCGGCGATCCCGACTTCGACGCGACACTCCGGGACCCGATCACCGTCACCGCCAACCAGCGCATGTCGGATGTGCCTGCGCTACAACCGCTCACGAGCGAGTGTGTGGAGCCGTTCCGCGCCGACCGCATCGCGGTACTGCTCGACGAGCTCACGTCCGTGAGTCCGGCGGACTGTGCCGACATCCACTCCGACGTGCGGCTCGAGCAGGCGAAAGTGGTCCAGGAGTTGCTGTCTCGCGTGCGAGCCGACAGCGACGAGGCCGAGAAGGTCCGGCAGCGACTGGTCGCCTGGGACCGCTCCATGGAGGCCGAGAGCACCGACGCCTACCTGTACGCCGAGTTCCGCACCCAGTTGGTCCTCGGTGTGGCGAACACCGACATCCTCGCCCCGCTGCGCGGGCCGCACGGCTTCCCGGCGGTGTTCCAGCCGTGGTTCGTTCCCGAACCGCGCCTCGCCACCGCACTGACCTCGGTCGTCGCCAACACGGCGGGGATCGGCATCGACATCGAGGCCGTGGCGGTCGCCGCCCTCGACGCCGTGGTGGCCCGGGTCGCCACCTTCGGTGCCACACCCACCTGGGGCAGCGTCCACCGGCTGGCACCGATCCACGGATTCGACCTGGTCGGCGCATCGCCGCAGTATCCGGACCTGTTCGCGACCCTGCGTCCGACGCCGCTCCCGCTGGCCGGCGACGCCGAGAGCGTTTTCGCCAACGCCGCGGCGGTCGGCACGCACCTGTGCATCACCGGTGCCGCGGCCCGCTATGTGTGGGACCTCGCCGACCGGAACGCGAGCCGCTGGATCGTCCCGCTGGGCGTGAGCGGCGACCCCAGTTCCGATCATTTCCAGGACCAGGCGCCGCGGTGGGCGGCGGGCCAACTGGTCGAGGTCGTCCGCGACTGGGACACATTGCACGCCATGTCCGCAGCGGCGTCGACGCCGTCCGCCGCCCCGTCGACCGAGAGGGAACCATGCCCGCGTTGACCGAAGAGCGACTCACACTGCTGCGCCGTCGGATCGCGCAGGCGGGTGACATCAGTCCCGCTCGCTCCGCCGACGCACCGGACACAGCCGTACCGTTCGGCGAGTTCGGGATCGCCGAGCGTCGGATGTGGCGGATCTACGAGCTGGACCCGGACTCGGTGTCGCACAACATCGGACTCGTGCTGGGGTTCGGCGGGAGCCGGACGCTGAGTTCGGTCGTCGCCTCCGCCGAACTACTCGTCGAACGGTTCCGGGTGCTGAGCTCCGTGGTCGAGACCGACGACGCGGGCACACCGAGTCGACGCGCCGTGTCGCGCTCGGGATCGTGGGACGCATCGGGAACGGTGTGGACCTGGGGACTCTCGGAGACGGCTGCGAGCGGCATCGGCACCGGTGCCGATGCCGATGCCGCGGCGACCGCCCTGACGCGGACGCCGTTCGATCTTCGCTCGGAAGTGCCACTCCGGCTGCGCGTCTCGGGGTCGGACGGAGACGTCACGATGATCCTGGTGGTCCACCACCTGGCGGTCGACGACACCTCGTGGCCACTGCTCCTCGGCACCCTGGTGTCGGGTTCCTGGCCCGGAGACATCACCGCCGAAACCCGCCCGGAGACAACCGATCCCACTGCCGCGGCGGATGCGACGGACAACGCGGTCCGACATGCACTCGCGACCTGGGCCGCCGAGGACGTCCGCTACCCGCTCACGGGTGAGCTGCCCACGGAGAGCGCCGCCGACAGCTGGCTGTCGCCGATGCACGACCGCTACGGCATCAAGGTCGCCGCCCCGGTCGCGGCCGACTCGCTGACCGCTTTCGGGCGGGTCGCCCAGATCGTCGGGGCGACACCCAATGCATTGCTGATCGGGGTCTGCTCACTGGCGGCGTTCGCGCTGACCGGCGCGGCCGACCACGTCCTCGTGGTACCGGCCGACAACCGGCGACGGGCACAGTCACCGCAGGATGTCGGCTACTGCGGCAACATCATCCCGATGCGATTCCGCATCGACCCCGACGACACCGTCGAACAGGCCCTCCGCGATGCGGGTTCGGTGATCTACCGGGCAATGGAACACTCCGGCACCGATTTCGGGCCGATCCTCACCGCGTTGCGGCAGCAGGGTGGTCGATTCCCCGTCATCGAGATCATGGCCTCGGTCCGGCCCGCGCCCCTGCGCGGGATCCCGCAACCAGCCGACGCACCGGTCACCTGCCACTCGGTCTTCAACGGGATCGCCAACTACCCGCTCTCCATCGCCTTCGAGGCCGACGACGACAGCACCCATGTCGAGGTGGATCATCAGCCGGGGATCGTTCCCGACGCGGTGGCCGACCGGGCCACCGCGGTACTCACCGCGCTCGTCGACCTGATCCCGACGTCGTTGCACCACTCCGTCTCCGCGCTCCTCGAGGTCCTCGACGAGCGCGCTCCGCAGAAGGGCAGCGCCGGATGACCGGCGTGCCGCCGCGCCACCGAGCGCCAGAGTCAACAAGGGGGAACCCAGTGTCCGAAGATCGCCGATCCAGTTGGGGTGTCTCGCGATTCGCCCGTCCCGGCGACGGGTGGGCCGACGTCGGACGCGGCCTGGCCGAGATCGCCGCCGCGGTCAGCGACCACCACCACGGCGCCCCGCTGCCCAGCGGTGATCCCGTCGCGGTGCTGGGCGGGGTGACAGCACTGCTCGGTCCGCACGGAATCCCGGAGAACGGGATCGGCGAATCGGAGGCGCTGACCCGACTCGCTCGCCTGGTGGCCGAGTTCGGCCTCGACCTCACCCACCCGATGGCCGCCGCGCACCTGCAACCCGCTCCCCTGTCGGTGGCGGTCGCCGCCGACGCGCTGGCATCGGCGACCAATGCCTCACTCGACACCTATGATTCGGGTCCGGCCACGCTCGCGCTCGAGACGTGGACCGTGCAGTCCCTGGCGCGTCTGGCCGGTTTCGGTGAACACGCCGGCGGTGTCTTCAGCCCCGGCGGGTCGATCTCGAACCTGCTGGCGCTGATGATCGCGCGCGATCACACTGCCGCACGCCGAGGTGTCGACGTGCGTCACGACGGAGTCGGGGCGTTGCAGCGTCCGGTCGTCTTCTGCTCGCGTGTGGCTCACTTCTCGGTCCACCGTGCTTGTGCGGCACTGGGACTGGGCGAGACCGCGGTGATCCCGGTCGAGGTCGACTCGCAGCACCGGATGATCCCGGAGGCCCTCGAGGCGGCGATCCGGGAGTCCGGCGCGGCCACCCCGCTGGCGATCGTCGCCACCGCGGGCACCACCGACTTCGGCACCGTCGACCCGCTCGGCGAGATCGCCGACATCGCCGAGCGTCACGAGATCTGGTTGCACGTCGACGCCGCCTACGGATTCGGTTCGCTGTTCTCCGATCGCCTCGCCGGTCTGCTCACCGGTGTCGAGCGCGCCGACTCGGTCACCCTGGACCTGCACAAGGTCGGCTGGCAGCCGGCCGCCGCGAGCCTCATGCTCCTGTCCGACGCGGATCGCTTCGTGTCCCTGAACCGGTCGGTGGCCTACCTCAACCCCGACGACGACGTGGAGGCCGGATACAGCGGCCTCCTCGGTCAGACCTTGCAGACGACCCGACGTCCCGATGTTCTCAAGGTCGCGACGACCCTGCTCGCCTACGGGCGCCGCACCCTGGGAGAGATGCTCGACCGGTGCAACGATCTCGCGGTGTACGCCGAGCAGCGAGTCGCCACCGAGCTGCAGCTCGAACTCATCGCGCCGGTCACGCTGACCACCGTCGTGTTCCGCTACCGCTGCACCGATCTCGATACGGTCAACGGGGAACTGCGGCGTCGGCTGATCGCCGACGGCAAGGCCCTCATCGGCCGTACCCAGGTGCGGGTGCCGGGCGAGGACGAGCCGCAGACCTGCCTGAAGCTGACGCTCCTCAACCCGGAGACCGCGGAGAGCGACATCGACGAGCTGTTCGACGAGCTCCTGCGAGTCGCCCTCGAGGTGGAGTCCGAAGGCACCGCCGCGCCCGGCGCGGAAACACACAGTGAAGAAATGGTGAGAGTGTCCGAATGACCCCTGTAGAGAACGTAGACGTACTGGCGATCGGCTGCGGCCCTTTCAATCTGGGTCTCGCCGCGCTGGCCTCGACGCTCGACGACGTGGATCTCCTCGTCGTCGACTCGCGTGACGAGTTCCGCTGGCACCCGGGCCTGATGTTCGACGACGCCACCCTGCAGGTGAGCTTTCTGTCCGACCTGGTGACGCTCGTCGACCCGACCCATCCGCTGTCGTTCCTGAACTACATGGCCGACATCGACCGGATGTACCGGTTCCTGGTGCGCGAGGACTTCTTCCCGACCCGCATCGAGTACGAGGCGTACCTCCTCTGGTGTGTGTCCCGGCTCGACTCGCTGAGATGGAGCACCACGGTCGACGAGGTGACATGGGACGCCGAGGCCGACGCGTTCCGGGTGACCGTGCACACTCCGACGGGCTCCTCGACGGTCATCGCACGCCACGTGGTGGTCGGCATCGGGACCGAACCCTTCGTCCCGCAGGCACTCTCGTCGGATTCGCCGGCGGTGGTCCACAGCTCCGACTACCTGTTCAACCAGGAGAAGGCCCTCGCCGCCGACACCGTGACGGTGATCGGTTCTGGTCAGTCGGGCGCCGAGATCGTCATCGATCTCCTCGAGGCCAACCTGCGCGGGGGACCCGCCGTCCGATGGTGGACGCGCACACCGTGGTTCGCCCCGCTGGACTTCACGAAGCTGTCGCTGGAGATGACCACACCGGCCTACATGGACTACTTCCACAGCCTCCCCGAGGCCGCGCGTGACCGCGTTCGCCCGCAGCACTGGCAGTTCCACAAGGGCATCTCCACCGATTCCCTCGAGCGGCTGCACGACCTGCTGTACCGACGCCAGCTGCAGGACAAGCTCAACCCGGTGCAGCTGCGGATCTCGGTCGAGGTCGAGGGTCTCGACACGCTCGCCGACGGCAGGTTGCGGGTTCGCGGCCGGCACCTCGACACCGGTTCCGAGCTGGCCCACACCACCGACATGGTCATCGCCAGCACGGGCTATCAGGCGCGCAAGGCAGACTTCCTCGCCCCGATCGAGTCTGCGTTGCACCGCGATTCGCGGGGGCGCCTCGTCATCGGCGCCAACCACGAGATCGAGACCGACGATCCCCTGACCAACCGGATCTTCGTCGCCAACGCCGAGGAGCACGCACACGGCGTCTCGGCCCCGAACCTCGACATCGGCGCTGTCCGCAACGCACGCATCCTCAACACCGTGCTGGGCCGCGAGGCCTACCGCCTGCCCAAGCACACCGCGTTCACCAGTTTCGGCGCCTCCGACGACGACGACATCGTCGCGCCCTAGCCCGAGTCCTGCCCCACGGCCGAGACCTGCTGAGCCACTGCTCCCTGAGGTGCGAGGAGCGAAAGCCGCGAGCACCCCTCCGCTCCCTGAGGTGCGAGGAGCGCAAGCGACGAGCCACGAAGGGTTTGGCGACTCATCTCACCAGGACCCTTCGAGGCTCGCTTCGCTCGCACCTCAGGGAGCGGGCGGACTCGCTTCGCTCTGCTCCCTGAGGTGCGAGGAGCGAAAGCCGCGAGCCCCCCTCTGCTCCCTGAGGTGCGAGGAGCGATAGCCGCGAGCCCCCCTCTGCTCCCTGAGGTGCGAGGAGCGATAGCCGCGAGCACCCCTCTGCTCCCTGAGGTGCGAGGAGCGATAGCGACGAGCCACGAAGGGTCCGGTGACCCAGAAAACGAACTCGCCCTCCGCATATCGCGGAGGGCGAGTTCGGATGACACCGCTCGGATCAGCTGGACGCCGCGGCGAAGGACGGCTTGAGCAGGTCGAGCACGTACGGGATCGAGTTCGGCGTCGGTGCGTTCAGACCGGTGATCTGCGACTGGGTCATGAAGGTGACGGCGTTGTCCTTGACCGCCTTCAGGTTCTTGTACCCGGGCAGCGACTTCAGGGTCTCCGCCTGCTCGGGCGTGGCGGTGGCCACGACGAGCACATCGGCGTCGAGCATCGGGATGTTCTCGGTGCTCAGTCCGAAACGCGGCTGGCCGGTCCGCCGGTACTCGGCGACCAGCTTGGGTGCCATCTTCATGCCGAGCGAGGTGAACAGTTTTGCGGCGCCGTCGTTCTCGTCACCGAGGACGGACAGCTGATCGGGGCCGTACATGAAGGCGAAGGCGTAGGTCTTGCCCTTCAGGCCCGGGTACTCCTCGGTCACCGCGGCGATCTTGGCGTTGGTGTCGTCGATGATCGACTTCGCCTTGTCCGGATCGTGCAGCACCGTGCCCATCACGGTGACCATGTCCTGCCAGGGATCGATCTCCTGGTCGCTGATGGCGTTCACCGTCGGCGCCAGCTTGGAGATCTGCTGGAACTCCGGGCTGTCCGACGCGAAGCCCGGCGCGAAGATGAGATCCGGATCGAGCTTGGCGATGGTGGTCGCGTCGTCGCCCTTGGTGGGGTCGATGAACGTGGCGTCGGCCAGTTTCTCGCCGTACCAGGGCTGCATCTCGCCGGTCGCCGACTTCGAGTAGTCGTAGTAGCCGACCGGGGTCTCGCCGAACGACAGCACGACGTCGGTCCACTGGTCGCCCAGCGTGACGATCCGCTCCGGGGTGTCCGGGATCGTGACCTGACGGCCGTCCGGCAGGTTGAGTTGGACGGTGCCGCCGGCGGATTCGTCATCCGAGCTCGAGCAACCGGCCAGCAGGCCCGCGAACAGGAGCGCACTCGCGACGAGTGCACCCAGGCGAAGTCGTGAAGTCACGTGAAGATCCCCCCATTGGGTTGTCGGTGTCGTCCGGCGGACCGGACCGTCGTTCGACGGTGCTGTCAGAGCGAGCAGGGCAGCAGGACGAATCCCGCGATGGCGCAGACGCTTCGGTTGGACAGCTTCCACTTGTTGCCGCTCCACACGAAGGTCATCGAGCGGTTCTGGCTACCGCGGCCGACCACGCTGATCTGGAGCGGTGCGGTCAGGGTCGTGCCACTGACCTGGACGGGTCCGACCATCTGGTAGCTGAGCCCGACGTTGCCGTAGGTCGTGATCGCGCGGGAGACGAGGTCGATCTGGCGAAGCGCACGCTCGCCGCCTTCGAGTTCGGCGGCACGCGCGGCGCGGCTGCCGTTGGCGTTCATGACGATCCGGACCTTGGTGTTGAGCTGGCCCGGGGTGAGCGCAGTCGGCGCGGCGGCGACGGGCTGCTGTGGCGCCACAGTGGTGCCCGGCGCCGGTGCCGGGGCCTGACCCGGTGCCGGTGCGGGTGCGGCGCCCTCGCCGGGCGGACCGACCGGTCCGCCGATCGCGCCGCCACCCTCGGGCACGTTCTCGGTCGGGGCCGCCGCCGGCGCTCCGGCCGGCGCCCCGGCGGGGGCGGGCTGGCCGGGAACGGCACCCGGTTGCTGACCCGCGATGCCCTGCTGCGGGAGCGCGGTCTGCGCGGCACCGAGGTTGACGACGGTCGGCTGCGCGGCGCTCGTGGAGTCACCACGCTCACTCACGACGATGCCCACCACGCCGATCGTGACCACGATCGCGGAGATGATGGCGGCGACGCCTGCCGACGCCAGCACGGTCGGGATGCTGACCCCGCCCGATCGGCGCGAGGACTCCGCGGCCGGCTCGCTGTAGTCGACCCCCGACTGGTAATCGACCCCGGACGGGTCCTGGTAGTTGACGTCGTTGCTCATGTTGATCTTTCTCCGTGTATGTCTTCGCCCCCGCCGAGCCGACGGCCACCCTGTATATTGCAGGCCCCGGACACCGGATTACAAGGCAAGCCTAAGCTCGCCCTCCCGTCAGGTCGACGGGTGGGCCTCCCGAAGCACGTCGTCGAGCGCTGCCACGAACCGATCGGTGTAGCCGGGTAGCGCCTGCGCGTCGGCGACGATGCCGAACGTGGTGGTGTGTCCGAGGATCAATGTGGTCACCGACAACGAGTAGCCCGCCAGCGGCGACAGCGGCGTCAGGGTGACGATCGACTTCCCCAGCACCGACCTGACCCGTGAGAATCCGGGGTTGATGCCGATGTGGATGTCGGGGTGCATGTGTGCCATCGACGCGTTCACGATCGCGCGCTGCAGACCCCACAGCGGAGCGCGCGGCAGATCGTCGGCGGCGGCCAGATACAACTGCGGCTTGCGTTTCGCGATCGTCTCGAGTTCGCTTCGCGCACGCTCGATCTGGCGCGCGAGGTCGGGCTCGTTGCCGTGGAGGTTCAGCAGCGCGACGGACACCGCGTTGCCGGTGTGCCGGAACTCGTCGTCGAGGGTCACGGGCAGCGTCACGCGGATGACGTCGGCCTGCGAGTCCGCCGGCGGGTTGAGGCTGAGTGCTCGGCCGATGGCGGCGAGTAGGAACTCGTGGACCGTCGCGTCGTTGCGCTTGGCCGCCTTGCGCAGGGTCCGGGTCGACGCGGTGTGCAGGGCGTACTCACGCGTGCCCGACTTGGTCAGCGCCGGCCACGCCCGCTTCTTGCCGCCACCCGCTGCATGCTGATCGCCGTAGGCGGCCTTCGCCTCGGCGAGTTCGTCGGGGTCGATGCCGCTGATCCGGAAACGAGGGCTGGTGGCGAATCGCTCGAACTCCGCCAGGTCCTCGGGCTCACCGTCGGCGAGAAGCGCGGCGAACGCCGCTCCCGCTATCCCGTCGGAGACGCTGTGGTGCACTCGCAGCAGCACCCACTGTCCGACGCCCTCGGCACCGGCCGACGGGGTGAACAGCGTGATGTCCCAGAACGGGCGCGGGCGCGGCAGGGGCGACTCCAGGAGCTTCGTCACCCGTCGTCGCAGGTGCGCTCGATCGGTGAACCCGAACTCGGTCACGTGTTCGCCCGCGTCCCAGCTGTCGTCCGCGAGGACCACCTCGGGCTTGCGCCAGCGGCCGTTGCGGATTCCCAGCCGGAAGATCTCGAACAGCCCGGCCCGCTCTCGCACGCGCGCCCGCACCTCGTCGAGGCCGAGCAGGTCGCCGTCCCCCTCGAGCTGCAGGATCATCGACCAGTGCATCGGCGCACTGGCCTTGTCCATGTGCAGGTAGGTGTGATCGGGAGGCGCGAGTTCGGTCACGCGCGCGTCGACCGGTGCCTGACTGGCTGGGCTGTTCATGTGGGGACCGCCTGGGTGGGAGGGATGTCTCGAAGTGCTTCAGGACGCGGGCGAGCGGGCGCCGAGGAGTTCCGAGTCGGCGAACATGGCCTGGTATCGCTCGGTGTCGGGTTTCATCGCCGCGGCGACGAGTTCCCACAGCACCTCGTCGGTGCCGCCGCCGACGCGGGCCAGTTTCATGTCCCGCCACCAACGGCCGATCGGGGTCTCGGTCTCGAGGTAGCCGATCCCGCCGAAGATGTGCAGGCACTCCGACGCGACCTCCTCACCGAGATTGGCGGCCGTCGCCTTCAGCGCCGCGGCGGTGCGCAGGTTGATCTTGCCCTCGGCCGCGACACCGGCGAGCGAGTACCGCAGGACGTCGACCCTGGCCTGCAGATCGGCGACGCGCAGGCGCAGCGCCTGGTGGTCGTAGAGTTTCTTGCCGAACTGGGTGCGATCCATCATCCGCGCGAGCGTCACGCCGATCATCACCTCGCACGCGGCGGCGATCTGGGCGGCCACCGAGTACCGCTCGTGCGCCAGTCCCCAGCTGATGATCGCCAGGCCGGTTCCCGGTCGGGCGATCAGCGCCTCTTCCGGAATCCAGGCGTCGATCGTGACCGGAGCGGTGTCGAGGGGCCCGGCGCCGAGCTTCTGGTACGGCTCGCCGACCGTCACCGACTCGATGGGCACCGCGGCCAGGGCCACGTTGCCACCGACATCAGGACCGTCGTCGGCGCCACGGCAGACCACGAAGACGTGGTCCGCGATCGGTGAGAGCGACACGAACTTCTTGTGTCCGACGACGCGGAAGCCGCCGGTCTCCGGATGGATCCGGGTCTCGGAGTTCTGCAGATCCGAGCCGCCCTGCTCCTCGGAGGCGCCGATACACAGCACGGTCTCGGCGGTCAGCGCACGCTGGGCCAGGTCTTTGAGGTAGTCGTTGCGGCCGAAGCGGCGGAGGATGGCGATGGCGGAGTCGTGCAGGCTGACCCCCACCCCGATCGCCGCGGAACCGAGAGCACCGAGGTGGGCACCGAGCGCGAAGTGGTCGTGCAGGTCGGTGAACTTGCGGTCCTCCCACTTCCGGACGAAGACACCTTCGGCACCGAGATGTTCGAGAAGGGGCCGGGGAAACCGGTGATCCCGTTCGGCCTGCGCCGTCCACGACGTCACCCGATCGTCGAACGCGGCGTCGAGCAGTTCGGCGTACGTCTGCACTGGCGTGTCCACACTCATGTCGGCTCTGCGTCCTCTCAGGCCGGGGTGCCGGCCTTCGACCGGATGAGGTCCTCCAGATCGCCGACGGTCTTGGACTCGAAGAGCTCCCGCTCCGAGAGCTTCACCCCGAGACGTTCCTCGATCGCCACCACGCCGATGGCGAACGCCACCGAGTCCAGCCCCAGGTCGTCGATCAGCTTCGAGTCGCGGCTGACGTCGCCGAGCGCGAGGTCGAGGTCTTCTTCGAGGATGCCGCGCAGGGCTTCGGTGATGTGGTCGGACATGTGGTGACTCCTGAGATGGGGGTGTTCGGTCGAAAGTATCGGGTGATCAGCGCGGGACCACGTACGGGGCGACGCTGCCGAGCTTCTCGCAGGTCTCGGTGAACTCGCGCTCCGGCGTGGACTGCGCGACGATCCCGGCACCAGCACGCAGCCACGCACCGTCTCCAGAGGCGAAGATGGTGCGCAGCGCGAGGGTCGCCTCGAGCTCGCCGGTCGACGCCGCGGTGAGGATCGCGCCGGAGTAGAGACCACGACGACGGGGCTCCAGACGGTCGATCGCCTCCACGGCCGGGGTCTTGGGAATCCCCGAAGCGGTGATCGACGGAAACACGACCTCGAGTGCGCGCCAGGGTGTTTCGTGGTCGAGGAGGGTTCCGCGCACGGTCGATGCCAGGTGCTGGACACTGCCGCGTTCGCGGACCTCCATGAACTCGCTCACCACCGTCGTGCCGGCAACGGCGATCGAGGAGATCTCGTCGAAGCAGGCCCGCACCGACATGGCGTGCTCGGCGATCTCCTTGGCATCGGACAGCAGGTCGGCGCGGGCCGCGGCGTCCTGCTCGGGCGAGATCCCGAAAGCCCTTGTGCCGGCCAGCGGTTCGGTGACCACGGTCCGGTCGTCGTGCACCGCGACGACGAGTTCGGGACTGAACCCGGCGGCCTGCAGGTCGCCGAGCGAGAGCAGGTAACTGCGGGCGGGGTTGTTGTCGGCACGGCCGCGGGCGTAGGTCGCGGGGATGTCCACGTCGAACGGGATGTCGACGGCGCGCGAGAGGATCACCTTCTGGTACCGGCCGGCTTCTATCTCGGCGACAGCGGTCGCCACCCGGCCGCGGTAGTCGTCGGGGTCGGACTGGACATCGACCGGTCGCGACTCCGCCGAAACGGTTGCCTGCGAGGCTATCTCGAGAAGACGGTGGGCGCGGTCGGCGTCGACGGACCCGGTGTCGACTCCGCCGGCATCGACGGTCGCCTCGAACTCGGGGACGATGAGGTGCGCGAGGACGGTGCCCTCGGGGACACGGTCGAGGATGCCGTGGTAGGGCGCGCAGAAGTCGAAACCGACCCAGCCGTAGACGCGCCAGTCCGGAATCGACAGCGACGCGGTGGCGGCGGCGAGCGCGTCGGCCGGGTCGCCGTGCCAGGACGTCGTCGTCCGATCACCCTGGTCGTCGACGATGACCTCGCTCCGCGTGACGACCACCCGAGCACGGACACCGGCCGCGAACGTCCAGCGCCGGTCACGCTCGTAGACGACGTGGTCGCCGAACTCCCCGGAGCCCGCCCAGGCCGCCGTGATCCGTGCGGCATCGGACTCGCTCAGCGGCGAGGCAGGCGCGAGCAGGTCGACGAACTGCGCGGCGTGCGATTCGGTTGTCAGCGACATGTCCTTCGTTCCTCCGGTCGTGATGCACTCGAGCACCGATGATCTTAGGGAATCTTAGGGCAGCCTAATCAAACAACCCCCCGCGGGTCGAGAGCCGGTTCACCGTCCCGTATCGACCGGTAAGGTTACCCTATCCTGGCTGTGTTTGAATGAACTCATGCCGACGCACCTCGACCACGTGCCCGATCTGCTCGACGGTTTCACCCCTTACGCCGACGCCCAGGCACAGAAGTACCGGGATGCGGGTGTCTTCCTCGACCGCCCGCTGTTCGCGGCCCTCGACCTCGCCGCCGAGCGCTCCCCCGATGTTCCCGCGGTGACCGATGCCTCCACCGACGGTCCGCGCACGCTCACCTACGCCGAGTTCCGCGCCGCCACCCTCCGCCGCGCCGCCGGTTTCGTCGACGCCGGTCTGCAGCCGGCCCAACGGGTCGTACTGCAGCTCAACAACTCCCTCGACTTCGCCGTGACGCTGTTCGGCCTGCTGCGCGCAGGCGTCGTGCCGGTGATGACACTGCCCGCGCATCGGATCACCGAGATCGCGCACCTCGCGGCGGGCGCGGGGGCGGTCGCCTACATCGGCGAGGACGGTCGTCGTGGATTCGACTTCCGCGACCTCGCGGCCGAACTGCAGTCGCGGGTACCCGAGGTCGCACAGGTCTTCATCTCCGGCGATCCGGGCCGATTCGCGGCGCTCCCCGACGCCGATCCCGCCACCGTCGGGCTGCCGGCCGACCCCGACCCCGGATTGCCGGCCCTGTTCCTGGTGTCGGGGGGTACCACCGGCCTGCCGAAGCTCATCGCGCGCACGCACGACGATTACGACCTCAACGCGCGCCTGTCGGCTGACGTCGCCGGCCTCACCGCCGACGACACCTACCTCGTCGCGCTGCCCGCCGCACACAACTTCCCCTTGTGCTGCCCCGGGATCCTCGGCGTGTTCGGCGTCGGGGGTCATGTCGTCTTCGCCGACAACCCCAGTCCGGACAACACGTTCGACCTCATCGAACGGCACCGAGTCACCGTGACGGCACTCGTTCCCGCCCTGGCGCAACTCTGGTGCGCGGCAACCGAGTGGGAGCCGGCGGATGTCAGTTCGCTACGCCTGCTGCAGGTGGGTGGCGCCAAACTGGCCCAGCCCGATGCGGTCGCCCTCGACGAGGCCCTCGGCGACGTCGTCCAGCAGGTGTTCGGCATGGCCGAAGGGCTGATCTGCTACACCCGTCCCGGCGAACCGCGCGACCTGGTCCATCAGGTGCAGGGTTCCCCGATGTCGGAACTCGACGAGGTGCGGGTGGTCGACGAAGACGGCGCCGACGTCCCCGACGGCGTCGAAGGGGAACTGCTCGTGCGGGGGCCGTACACGATCCGCGGGTACTACCGCGCCGCGGCGCACAACGAGAAGTCGTTCACGCCGGACGGGTTCTATCGGTCCGGCGACAAGGTCACGAGACTGGCGTCGGGCCACGTCGCCGTGACCGGGCGCATCAAGGACACCATCGTGCGCGCCGGCGAGAACGTCGCCGCGGACGACGTCGAGGAGAACCTCCTCGCGCACGACTCGGTCCGGCAGGTCGCTGTGGTCGGACTCCCCGACGACGCGCTCGGTGAGAAGATCTGCGCCGCCGTGGTGCTCTCACACGAGCACCCGCCGGCCCAGCCGCTCGAACTCGCCACGATCCGGACGTTCCTCACCGGCCGCGGACTCGCGTCGTTCAAGCTGCCGGACGTGATCCGCGTCGTGACCACACTCCCGGTCACCGCGGTCGGCAAGATCGACAAAAAGGTACTTCGCGAGACACTGCTCGCCGGCCCGCCCGCTCTCTGAGGAGCGAGGCGCACGACCCCCCGCCCCCTGAGGAGCGCCCGGAGCTTGCGGAGGGCGCGTCACGAAGGGTCCGGCGACGAGCCACGAAGGACGCAGACGGCCCTCCGACGCTCGATCACACCGGGGCGAGCGTCACGATCCCGGGATGGCTGTCGAGGTAGCGCTTGGTGAACGTGCACACCGGCCGCAGGCGGGCGCCCTGCTCGCGGGCATGGTGCACGACGGTGCGGGTGAGCCGGGTGGCGAGGCCGTGTCCGCTGTACTCGTCGTAGAGCACGGTGTGCAGCACGGTGATCGTGGTCTGACCGTCGACCGTCTCGGTCGAATAGCCGAGCACACCGACCAGGTCACCGGCGACCCAGAGTTCGAATCGGTCGCGGTCGGGGTTGTGCACCACCTGCGAGATCTGTTGCAGGATCGACTTCGCCGACTGTGGTGGTCGCTGACGATGCTTACGTAGCACCCGACCCTCCTCACCTCTTGATCGCGGACATCTGATCACCGACGGGCGACTGCCGCGGCTCGACACCGACACCATCTGTGATCAGGGTCACACGCTACCTTACGGAACCGTAACTGCCGACCCCGATGGCGCTGCCGCCGAAGATCGAGACGGTTCACTCCCGCCCCGGGCCTGGCTCCGGGCGAGTCGAGGTATGGTGACGGGCGCACGACAACTACACACCGCGGGGGCTCTCACGATCACCGAGGGCTGAGATGGCGACGGGCGGTCGCCGACCGCTCGAACCTGTCCGGGTAATGCCGGCGTAGGGAGAACCGCCATGGGCACACGTGTATCCGCCACGCGCACCGACAGCGCACCCGCCGACTCCGGGTTCCTGACCCTCGGTCCCATCGAGGGCAGCACCAAGCACTATCTCTCGGTCCACGACCTGCGTGTACCG
Source organism: Gordonia sp. KTR9 (assembly GCF_000143885.2). NCBI lineage: Bacteria > Bacillati > Actinomycetota > Actinomycetes > Mycobacteriales > Gordoniaceae > Gordonia > Gordonia sp. KTR9. The sequence goes on along the minus strand of NC_018581.1, from coordinate 555,678 downwards.
CAGCGTCGCATCCACCTCACCAACGGCGAGCATCTGGACGTCTACGACACCTCGGGCCCGTACACCGACCGGTCGGCGCGCATCGACGTCGAGCAGGGCCTCGCACCCACCCGCGACAGCTGGCACCGGCCCGAGCCGATCGACGGCGCGAGCACCCAGCTGGCCTGGGCGCGCGCCGGGATCGTCACCGACGAGATGCGGTTCATCGCCGCCCGGGAGGGCGTCGACGCCGAACTGGTCCGTTCCGAGGTGGCGATCGGACGGGCGGTGATCCCGGCGAACCATCGTCATCCCGAGTCCGAGCCGATGATCATCGGGAAGCGCTTCGCGGTGAAAGTCAATGCGAACATCGGCAATTCGGCGGTCCGCAGCTCGATTTCCGACGAGGTCGAGAAGATGGTGTGGGCGACCCGCTGGGGCGCCGACACGATCATGGACCTCTCGACCGGCGCCGACATCCACACCACCCGAGAGTGGATCATTCGCAACTCGCCCGTCCCCGTCGGGACGGTACCCGTCTATCAGGCGCTCGAGAAGGTCAACGGCGATCCCGCCTCGCTCACGTGGGAGCTGTACCGCGACACCGTGATCGAGCAGGCCGAGCAGGGCGTCGACTACATGACGGTCCATGCCGGAGTCCTGCTGCGCCACGTCCCGCTCACCGCTGAGCGGGTGACCGGAATCGTCTCCCGCGGTGGTTCGATCATGGCCGCCTGGTGCCTGGCGCATCACCGGGAGTCGTTCCTGTACACCCACTTCGACGAGCTGTGCGAGATCTTCCGCCGCTACGACATCACGTTCTCGCTCGGCGACGGCCTACGCCCGGGATCGATCGCCGACGCCAACGACGAGGCGCAGTTCGCCGAGCTCCGCACCCTCGGCGAGCTGACCACGATCGCCAAATCCCATGGCGTGCAGGTCATGATCGAGGGACCAGGGCACGTCCCCATGCACAAGATCGCGGAGAACGTACGCCTCGAGGAAGAGCTGTGCGAGGAGGCGCCGTTCTACACTCTGGGGCCCCTCGCCACCGACATCGCACCCGCATACGACCACATCACCTCGGCGATCGGTGCGGCGATGATCGCCCAGGCCGGCACCGCGATGCTCTGCTACGTGACACCGAAAGAGCATCTCCGGCCTCCCGGACCGCGACGACGTCAAGGTCGGCGTGATCACATACAAGATCGCCGCGCACTCCGCCGACCTCGCCAAGGGGCACCCGCGGGCGCAGGAACGCGACGACGCACTCAGCAAGGCGCGCTTCGAATTCCGCTGGAACGACCAGTTCAACCTCGCCCTCGATCCCGACACCGCCCGCGCCTTCCACGACGAGACACTGCCCGCCGAGCCGGCCAAGACGGCCCACTTCTGTTCCATGTGCGGCCCCAAGTTCTGCTCGATGCGGATCTCGGCGGATGTCCGCGCCTACGCCGAGGAGCACGGTCTCGTGACCACCGAGGACATCGACCGCACGATCGCGGAGGGCATGGCGGCGAAGTCGGCGGAGTTCGCCGAGGCCGGGAGCCGCGTGTATCTACCGCTCGAGACCGCAGGGGGCGCCTGATGGGCACAGTCAACGCAGGACGACGCACAGTCGACGAGAATCGACGCACGGTCGACGGAAATCAGCGCACAGTCGACGAGCAGGCCTTCGTCGGGCTCCCGATCGGCCCGCCCGGGTCTGTTCCGACTCGGGTCCTGACCATCGCCGGTTCGGATTCGGGTGGGGGTGCGGGGATTCAGGCCGACATGCGCACCTTCGCCCTGCTCGGGGTGCACGGGTGCGTCGCGGTGACCGCGGTGACGGTTCAGAACTCGCTGGGCGTCACCGGATTCGAGGAGATCACCCCACAGACCGTGGCGGCGCAGATCGACTCCGTGGTCGGTGACATCGGAGTCGCCGCGGCGAAGACCGGGATGCTCGCGTCGGCGCCGATCATCGAGGCCATCGTCGAGCAGTGTGGCCGGAGCGGCATCGGTCGGGACTCATCCGTCCCGCTGGTGGTCGACCCGGTGTGCGCATCCATGCACGGCAACCAGTTGCTCGCCGACTCGGCACTCGACACGTTGCGTCACAACCTGTTCCCTCTCGCCACCGTGGTGACACCGAATCTGGACGAGGTCCGGTTGATCACCGGGATCGAGGTCACCGATGCGGCTTCCCAGCGCGATGCGGCCCGGGCGCTGCTCGATCTCGGGCCGCGCTGGGCGCTGGTGAAGGGCGGACACCTGCGCGCGTCGGATCAGTCACCGGATCTGCTCTACGACGGCGAGGAGTTCATCGAGCTCAGCCACGAGCGCATCGACACCCCACACGACCACGGCGCCGGCGACACCCTTGCTGCGGCGATCGCGTGCGCACTCGCACACGGTCTTCCGGTCCCCGAGTCGGTCGCCTTCGCCAAGAGTTGGGTGACCCGCTGCCTGGCGGCCGCCTATCCGCTGGGCGCCGGCCACGGCCCGGTCAATCCGTTGTGGCGACTGGGCGTCCGGTCGGAGGACCAGAGGCCGTCCTAGCCGTCCAGTCGCTCACCGACGTCGTGGATGACCACGATGTCGGACTCCCAGGGCAGCAGATCGTGCACGGATTCTTCGAGTTCGGACAGAGGCGGCAGCTTCTCGGGACCGAGCACGGAGATGGTCGCCGTGCCTCCGTGCCAAGTCACCCCGGACACCTCGGCGCCCGGGGTGTCCGCGAGCCACTGCTCCGTGGCGTCGTGGACCTGCCGGACCCACACCGCCGACAGGGAGTTGAGGACCATCGGCACGGTGACGAGGACGAACGCGGCCGAGAGCACCACATACGCTCGCCGTCGTCGACGACGCCCCACGTCCGCCACGTCGTGATACCTGGCGAACACCAGCACGACCGTGCAGGTGATGATCATCGCGATCATGTTGGAGGCGAACAGGATGAACGCGCCGATCGCGAGTGACGGGGCACCCGAGCCGAAGCACACCCCGGTGACCGCCAGCGGCGGCACGAGTGAGATCGCGATGGCCACACCGGGTAGCACATCGCCCAGATCACGGCGGGTCACCGCGATCGAGCCGACCAAGCCGGTGGCCAGAGCAGCGAGAAGATCCATCAGGGTCGGCGACGTCCGCCCGACCACCTGCGAGTTCGCCAGCACCGTGGATGGATTCGGCAAGATTTGAGCGACAACGATGCCGATGACGATCACCATCACCATCCCCGCGCCCACATACAGAAGGCTTGTCAGCGCGAGCCGCCCACGACCCGTGACCACTCCGAGGCCGACGCCCAGGATCGGGGTGGCCAGCGGAGCGACGATCATCGCGCCGATCACCGTCGCGGTCGAGTCCGAGGCGACTCCGGCGGCCGCGATGACACTCGACAGGAACAGCATGAGCCAGAAGGCAGACTGTTTGGCCCGTACGTCTCCGCTGGACAGATCGAGCCGGTCGTCGAGTTCGTCGACGGTGCGTCGCTGATTCTCCGGGATCAGGTCCAGCATCGTCGGTTCACCACCGCCCGCGGCAACAGTTCTCTGATGACCGAACCCATGGGCGCTCCTCGATCGACGGATCGGCAGATGTCGGTGAACCTCGACGACGCTGCGACGTCGGTGGCCGACGCCGCCCGGAAAGCGAACACCGAAAAGGGAAGAGAACGGGCGACGGCGTCTGCAACGCCGCCGCCCGTCACGTCATCTCAGAAGGACTCAGACCGCTGTGCCGAGAGCCTTGCTCTTCAAGTGCTCGAACTCCTGGGGTGTGATCGCACCGGAGTCGAGCAGGTTCTTCGCGTCGGCGATCTGCTGGGTCGGCGTGGCGCCGGCAACGGACCTGATGTACTCGTCGGAGGCCTGCTTCGCCTCGCTGTAGGCCTCACGCTGACGCTCGGCCATTCCCTTGCCCTTGGCCAGCAGGTACACGATCGCGGTGATGTACGGGAAGATGATCAACAAGACCACCCATGCCGCCTTCTGCCAACCCGACGCCGCCTTGTCCCGGAACAGGTCGCTGATGATGTGCCACAGGACGATCAGGTACGCGACGAAGGCGAAGATGACGATCGTGTACCAGATGAAGTCCCAGAATGAATCCCACATCGGGGTGTCTCCCTTGTCTAGAAGAATCTTGTTTCCGCTGAGCAGGTTGCCGATAAGAGCATCGCACAGCGTGATGCCCGCCACCTCGACGAACATGAAAGATGTCCGTGAAATGGTGTGAACGGACCCTCGCGGGCGCCGAATCCCCGGTCTCACCCGCAGAACCACATACTCACGAAGGGCGACATGGAATCTCACGCTGCAGTCACCGACGTCGAGCTCGGGCTCGACACGTTCGGCGACATCACCGCCGAACCCGACGGCGCGCTCCGCTCGGGCGCCCGGACACTGCGGGACCTTCTCGAGCAGGGTGTTCTCGCCGACGAGGTGGGCGTTGACTTCCTCGGTGTCGGTGAGCATCATCGCGACGACTACGCGGTGTCGGCTCCCGAGGTCGTGCTGGGCGCCATCGCGGCACGCACCACACGGATGCGGCTCGGTTCGGCGGTCACCGTGCTCAGTTCCGACGATCCGATCCGGGTGTTCCAGCGATTCTCGACCGTCGACGCGCTGTCCTCCGGACGAGCGGAGGTGATACTCGGCCGTGGGTCGTTCACCGAGTCCTTCCCACTGTTCGGATACGACCTCGCCGACTACGAGGAGTTGTTCAGCGACAAGCTCGCCCTGTTCGCCGAACTCCGCACCGGCCGGCCGGTGTCCTGGTCGGGTTCCACGCGCGGCCCCCTGCAGGCCCAGACCGTCTACCCCGAACTCGAGAACCCGCCCCTGCCGACCTGGATCGCGGTCGGCGGCAGCCCCGAGTCGGTGGTCCGCGCCGCGTCGTACGGCCTACCGCTCATGCTGGCGATCATCGGCGGCGACCCGCTGCGGTTCCAGCCATACGTCGATCTCTACCACCGCGCCCTGCGGGAGATGGACAAGTCCCCCCTGCCCGTCGGCGTGCACTCGCCGGGCCATGTCGCCGACACCGACGCCCAGGCACGCGAGGAGTTGTGGCCGCACTACCGCGAGTACGTCGGGCGGATCGGCCGCGAACGCGGATGGCCCCCGCCGACTCGCATCGAGTTCGAGCGGTCGACCGGACCGGGTGGCTCGCTCTACGTCGGGTCCCCCGAGACGGTGGCGGCCAAGATCGCCTCCACCGTGCGGGCACTCGGCCTCAGCCGGTTCGACTTGAAGTACTCCCACGGCACGCTCGGCCACGCCGAACTCATGCGCAGCATCGAGCTCTATGGCACCCAGGTCATCCCGCGCGTGCGCGAACTGCTCAGCGTCGGGTCAGGGTGAGTTGGAAGTCGCCTGCGGGATCGGTCCACGCGGACACGACAGTCAGTCCGGCCGACTCGAGTTCGGATGCGAGCGCCTCGGGTTCGAACTTGGTGCTGATCTCGGTGTGGATCTCGGTTCCCGCGGGCACCCGCCACGACCGGCCCAGGACGCCGAAGTACGCGTCGACGTCGCGTCGGGCGCGTAACCACATCTCGATACGGTGCTCGCCCGGATTCCAGCGGGCGATGTGCTCGAAATCGTCGGTGTACAGTCCGCGCGCGTCGAGGCCGGCGCGAAGTACCTCGATCATGTTCCGGTTGAAATCCGCGGTGACACCGGCGCTGTCGTCGTAGGCGGCGACGAGTCGGCCGGTGTCCTTGACGAGATCGGTGCCCAGGAGGAAGTAGTCGCCCGGCGAGAGCGAGCCGACCATGGCGCGATAGAACTCCGCCCGCGCGGCTGGATCGAAGTTGCCGATGGTGCCGCCGAGGAACACCGCCAGGCGGGGCCCGTCGGCGGGCGGCAGATCCAGGTCGGGTTCGGTGAAATCGGCGACCACGGGCACCACGTCGATCCCGGGGTAATCGACCGCGAGGACATCGGCTGTCGCCGTGAGCATCTCGGTGCTGACGTCGACGGGCACGTACGTCGGACGCTCGCCGTCGGCGGCCGCGTCCACGAACGCGTCGAGCAGCAGACGCGTCTTCGTCGACGTGCCCGACCCGAGTTCGACGATCACCTCGGCTCGGGTGGTCGAGGCGATCTCGGCCGACCGTGCCCGCAGGATCGCGGTTTCGCGGCGCGTCGGATAGTACTCGGGCAACCGCGTGATCTCGTCGAACAGCTTGCTGCCGCGTTCGTCGTAGAGCCACTTGGTCGGCAGGACCGGCGGCTGCTGCCACAGCCCCGAGAGTGCGTCTGCGGCAAGGCCCTCGGTGGCGGTCTCCACCGGGGTGTCGCTGTCGAGGCTCATCGGGCCAGCCGTAGTCCCGAGAAGACCCAGCGCGACTCCGCCGGGAAGAAGTTGCGATACGTCAGCCGTTCGTGTCCAGCGGGGGTCACCGCGCTCGCCCCGCGGAGCACGTGCTGATCGGACATGAACTTCCCGTTGTACTCACCCACCGCACCGTTGGCGGGAACGAAGCCGGGATAGGGCAGGTACGCGCTCGCCGTCCATTCCCATACATCACCGATCATCGCCGATCCGGCGCGTCCGGGATGACATCGGCCGGGATCGAGCAGTGCACCGCGTTCGGCACCCAGTGAGCCCGCGGCGATCTCCCACTCGAATTCCGTGGGCAGACGGGCACCGGCCCAGCGCGCAAAGGCGTCGGCCTCGTAGAAGGAGACATGCAGGACGGGCTCGTCCGGCACGATGCGCCGGCGACCCGACAGGGTGTACGTCGTCCAGTCCGCGGGGTCCACCGACCGGGCACCGGTCTCGTCGCGCCAGTATCCGGGCGCCTCCCAACCGGTCTCACGAATCGTCGCCCACCCGTCGGACAGCCAGAACTCGGCGCGGCGGTAGCCGTCGTCGGCCATGAACTCCAGCCAGTCGGCGTTGGTCACCACCCGGTCGGCGATCTCGAAGTCCTCGAGGTAGACCCGGTGCCGGGGCCCCTCGTTGTCATAGGAGAACCCGCTGCCCAGCGCGCCGACCTCGACGACGCCGCCGTCGAACTGCCGCCAGCCCAACGGCTTTGCGATGCCCGGTTCGTCGGGTTCGCGGTCGACGTATACCGGGCCGAACGCATGCGTGGAGAACAGGTGCTTGATGTCCATGAGCAGCAGTTCCTGGTGCTGCTGCTCGTGATTGCAGCCCAGTTCGACCAGTTCGAGAGCGGCGTCGTCGAGAGTGCCGCGTTCGAGGCGGTCCACCATCGCGGCGTCGACGTGCTCGCGATAGCGGGTCACGTCGCGGACGCCCGGCCGGGTGACCAGGCCGCGATCCGGTCGTGGATGCCGTTCTCCCACTGCCTCGTAGTAACTGTTGAACAGGTACCGAAAGGTCTCGTCGTAGACGGTGTAGGCGGGGTCCTGCCGCAGGATGAACTCCTCGAAGAACCAGGTGACGTGTGCGCGATGCCATTTCGCCGGGCTGGCCTCGGTCATCGACTGGGGCGTCTGGTCCTCCGGCGAAAGCCGTTCGGCCAGCGTGTCTGTCAGGGTCCGGACATCGAGGAAGCGTCGCGCGACGTCGGTGACGACGCCGCTGGGCGACGGGACCTCGGCGACTTCTCCGGACCGGGACGTCGCGGACGGGGTGGCCGCGGACTGGGCGGCTGCGGACTGGGGACGAACCGACGGTTCGGTGATGCTCACTGGATATGACCTCCCGTGGCAAGGACTGGAGTGACCGACGACGACTTCACCGATCTCCGCATCCATCGTCATGACGCGCGCCGTCTCTGTCAACGAACGCGGCCCTAATCACCCGGACAAGTCGTCAACACGGGGTTGACGACGCGTGTTCGTCAACCTACGGTTGACGCATGACACAGAGCCCGATCCCACTCCGCCTCGACGACCTCATCAGTGCGATCCGCAAGGTCCATCCCGACCCCCTGGACCAGTTGTCCGACGCCGTGGTCGCGGCGCAGCACCTGGGAGACGTCGCAGACAGTCTCATCGGGCACTTCGTCGACCAGGCCCGTCGTTCCGGGGCGTCGTGGACCGCGATCGGCGCCAGCATGGGCGTGAGCAAGCAAGCCGCCCAGAAACGCTTCGTCGATCGCGTGTCGCCGGTGAGCGGGAACGAGGCGGCAGCGGCGGACAACCCGTTCTCGCGCTTCACCCCGCGCGCGGCGAACGTGCTGATGACCGCGAACGCGGCCGCCGCCGCCGACCGGGCCGAGCACGTGACCCCGGCACACTTCGCACAGTCCCTGACCGCCGAACCGAAGTCCCTCGTGTTCGTCGTCCTGCAGGAGCTGGGCGTCGGCATCGACGCATGGCGCACCGCCGTCGCCCCGCTGATCCCCGCGACGCGCGAGATCGCCGACGACGAGGCGACCAGCGTGGTGCCTTACGACGATGCGGCCAAGGCCGTTCTGGAGGCCACCGTCGGTGTAGCCCTCGACCTCGGGCACAACTACATCGGCACCGAGCATCTCCTGCTCGGATTCTTCGCCGACCCGGCACTGGCCGACGTGATGACCGGGCTGGGACTCACGGCCGACGCCATCCGCGCGACGATCGTCGACGCGCTGGCTCAGGTGATGGAAGGGGTGCCGTCGACCGACCGGGCCGACGAGGCCTGATCCGGCCGATCAGTCCGGGGTGTCGGAGATGTAGTGCACGGCAGCCTCTTCGGCAGAGGCGCCGGCGCCGTCGATCCCGGCGTCCTCGGCGAACGCCTCGGACTCGGTGTCGATTCCCGACCCGGCATCCGGCGCGATCAGTCGACCGGCACGCCGGTCCCCGACCTCGTCATCCTCCTCGAACTCGTCGTCCCGGTCGGAATCGTGTGCGCGCCAATCGGTCCGGGAACGCTCCTCGGCGGTGATCTCATCGAGCGGGTCGACCGCCCCGACGTCGGGCTCCTCCTCGGCCAGTCGCTCGTCGAGCGTCTCGCCCTCGGCCTGCTCGCGTGACGTCAGCCCGTGGACGGCACCCTTGGGCACACGGTCGGGAGGCGAGTACCCCTCGTCGAGGACGTCGTCGACGCCGCGGTCGACCAGAGTGTCCTCCGGCTGGAGCTGATCGTCCTCGTCCAGGCTGTACTCGCCGTCCGAGCCCTCCGGGGTACTACCGATGTCGTCCTTCATCCTTGCCACGATGCCAGTCCGCCGGAAGTCGCGCCAGGACGACCCCGGGCAGTGAGACGCGGCGGGTCGTCACCGGGCCGGGGTCGGCCCCTTTCGGCCGAATCGCCGATGCCGGGGTACGGGATCGGCGACAATGTCGAGGGTGATCGAGGAAATGGAGGCCGAGGCCCAGGCGCTGCTCTCGGCCGGTGAATACGACCACGCGCTGGCCGAGTTCTCCGTGCTCCGCGAGATCAGGTCGCGCCGCGAGGGACCGTATTCGGTGATGTACCTGTCCAACCTGCACGACTGCGTCCGGTGTATGTCGCATCTCATGCTGTGGTCCGACGCGAGCCACCTGTGTCGCGAGTTGCACGGCAAGTACGTGCGCACACACGGCCGGGCCGGGTCCGACACGGTCGATGTCGCGAAACACTGGGCCTGGGCGCTCGTGCACCTCCACGACTATCCACCGGCCGTGCGGCTGTATCTGCTCACCGCCGACGCGCTCTGGGATTCCGACCCCGGACAGGCGCAGCGTCTCCTCGGCGCGGCGGTGATCCACCGGCACGACACCGATCCCCTCGCCCTGCTCTCACCCGGGCTCATCGACGGCGTCGGTCTCCGGCACGCCGACGAGGAACGCAAGACGATCGCACGCCTGGTGGCCGCCCTCGCCGACACCGGTGCGGTCTCGACGAGTACGGCCACCATCGACGGCCTGGCCTTCGCCTGAGGCGTCAGACGACGTCGCGGCGTCGTCGTTCTCCTGCCGGCTGAGCCGGCGACGAGCGCAGCGAGGAGCCGAGTCGAAGCCTTCGCCTCAGACGACGTCGCGGCGTCGTCGTCGCATGATGTAGCTGTCGGCACCCATCCGGCCGGCCGAGGTGTAGCCGACCGCCAGCAGCCCCGCGATCAGTGCGAGCGGCCACTCGTAACCGCCGTCCATGTTCCAGAACCCGGCGTCCCAGTGCACGAACACGATCGCGCCGATCATGTCCGCGATCAGCAGGGTCGCGACGATCGGCAACAGCAGCCCGAGGATCAGCAGGATGCCGCCGATCAGCTCGACCCAGGTGGCGTAGTACGCCGCCAGCTCCGGGTACGGCACGTCCATCCCGCCGGGGCCGAAAGCCGTCTTGGTGGCGTCCATGCCTTGCGTGAACAGCTTCTGCCAGCCGTGGGCGATGAAGATGATGCCGAGTATCAGGCGCGCGAGAAACTGCGCCACACTACCGAATCCGCTCATTCCGCACTCCTCGAATCGATCGGGCGGGCCGGCTGTGCCGCCGCCAGGTACTCTCTCAGTGTCCGGGACAGCATCGCCCCGTCGCGGGTGAACTGCCGAATCGAGACATCACCACCCAACCGCAACCGCTTCGTGACCGGTCGCAGCGCGTCGTCGACGCGACCCGTCGAGGCGCACCACCGCACGTCGGCCCGCCGGGGCAGAACGGAGTAGGAGTCGAGAGTGCCGGGAAAGTTTGGGCTGGGTTCGCGAGGCAACTCCGGGCAACCCGTGCTGGGAGCACCCGCCGACGTCCTCGACCCGTACCTGCCCGACAACGGCAATCTCGGTTACCGGATCTCCCGATACGACCTGGAGCTCGAGTACAAGGTGGCGAGCAATCGGCTTGAGGGCACCGCGGTCCTGACCGCGACGTCGTACGCCGAGCTCAAGAGATTCACCCTCGATCTGGCCGGCTCGCTCTCGGTGCAGCGGGTGTCGGTCAACGACAAGCGCGCCCGCTATTCCCACCGCCGCCACAAGCTGACCATCACCCCGGACAGCCCCCTCCCCCCGGGTGGTGCCATGACCATCACGGTCCGCTACCACGGCAGCCCTCACCCGATCCGCGGTCCTTGGGGCGAGGTCGGCTGGGAGGAACTGACCGACGGCGCGCTCTGCGCGAACCAGCCCAACGGGGCGGCGTCGTGGTTCCCGTGCGACGACCACCCGAGCGCCAAGGCGCCATACCGGATCTCGATCACCACCGACAGCCCCTACCACGCTCTGGCGAACGGCGTCCTGGAGTCCAAGCGTGTCCGCGCCGCACACACCACCTGGGTCTACGAGCAGGTGGAGCCGATGCCCACCTACCTGGCGTCGATCCAGATCGGTCAGTACAAACAGATTTCGTTGGCGTCCAAGCCGATTCCGGTCGCGGGTCTCATTCCCGCGCGGCTCGAGGAGAACTTCGGCGTCGACTTCGGCCGACAGACCGAGATGGTCTCGGCGTTCGTCGAGATGTTCGGACCATACCCATTCCCCCGGTACACCGTCGTGGTGACCGACGACGACCTCGAAATCCCCATCGAGGCACAGAGTTTCTCCACCTTCGGCGCCAACCACTGTGACGGCAGCCGGCACGCGGAGCGGCTGATCGCCCACGAACTGGCACATCAGTGGTTCGGCAACTCGGTGACCGCGGCCCGATGGCGAGACATCTGGCTCCACGAGGGTTTCGCCTGTTACGCGGAGTGGCTGTGGAGCCAGCACTCCGGCGGCCGAAGCGCCGACGAGTGGGCGCGCCACTACTACCAGAAACTCGAATCGTCGCCGGTGCGTGTGCCACTCGCCGATCCGGGCCCGCGCAAGATGTTCGACGACTGGATCTACAAGCGCGGCGCACTCACCCTGCACGCCTTGCGGCTGACCATCGGTGACGGGGACTTCTTCGCACTGCTGCAACGGTGGACCGACAAGTACCGCTACGGGTCGGTGACCACCGAGGACTTCATGGCGCTCGCCGCGACCCATTCGTCGAAGCCGCTCAAGGGGCTCTGGGACGAGTGGCTGTTCACTCCCGAACTGCCGCCATTCCCCGGTCCTTCCTGACTCGTTCGATGACAACCGATCCGACGACGCCGGGTCCTCAGGCGGGGCCCGCGGGCCCGCCCGGTGCCACCGATGCGGCGTCGCTGGGTCGGGTCACGATCGCGACCGTCGTCGCGGCCGCGTCGGGGTACATCGTCCTGCTGCTGGCGGCCCGCCACCTGGGTGCCGTCGGTTATGGCGTGTTCGCGGTGTTCTGGGCCGCCTATGGTCTGGTGACCGGCGCGCAGAACGGGCAGCTGCAGGAGACGACGCGCGCGGTCCGGACCGCCGAGTCGGAGGGGCGCGCCCGGTCGCGGCCGCTGCTGGTGAACACGGGCATCGGACTGGGCCTGGCCGTTCTCGTCATCGCGACGTCACCGCTGTGGAGCACGCGAGTGTTCACCGACGATCGCGGATTGTCGGTGCTGCTGCTCGCCGTCGGCGTGGCGAGCTTCGCGGTGTATGCGCACTTGTGCGGCGCGTTGTCGGGACGGCTGAACTGGTCGTCGTTCGCGGCGTTGCTGTCGGTCGATGCGCTGATCCGGCTCGCCGGTGCCGGGATCGCGGTGGCGGCCGGCTGGGGCACCACCGCGTTCCTCGTCGTCACCGTCATCGGATCGGTGTCGTGGTGCGTGTTGCTTGCGACGTCGGCGTCGGCCCGCCGCGCGATCGGCGTCGCCGGCGACATCCCGCCGCGGCGTCTGGCGGCCAACACCCTGACCGCGATGGCCGCGGCCGCCGCGAGCGCCGTACTCGTCATGGGTTTTCCGGTCCTCATCAACCTGACCACCGATCTGCACGGCGGGCCCGACGCCGACGAGACCCGGACGATCGGCGCGCTGGTCCTCGCCGTCACCCTCACGCGCGCACCACTGCTGGTGCCGCTCAACAGCTTCCAGGGCGTTCTGATCTCCCGATTCGTCGACCGCCGGGATCGTCGCCTCGCCGCCCTCGGTGCGCCACTCGGGATAGTCGCGGCCGTCGGCGGCGTGGGGGTCCTCGGCGCGTGGCTGGTGGGTCCGTGGTTGCTGAGGTCGGTGTTCGGCGCCGATTTCGATCTCGACGGGCTGGTCGTGGCGCTGCTGACACTGGGGGCGACCTGCCTGGCACTGCTGACGGTGACCGGCGCCGCAGCGATCGCCGCCGGCTCCCACCGCTGGTACGCGGCCGGATGGTGGGTGTCGACCCTCGTGGCCGTGGCCGTGTTGCTGCTGCCGTTCGACGTCGCGACCCGGACCTGTCTCGCCCTCGTCGTCGGCCCGGTCATCGGTCTCGGAGTGCATCTGGTCGGGGTACTGCGGGCCTGACCGACCCACCCCCTGCTCCCTCATCCGAAAGAGCGACCCACCCCCTGCTCCCTGAGGAGCGCCCGGAGCTTGCGGAGGGCGCGTCACGAAGGGTCCCCGCAGCTCCCACAACTAGCTCCCGGACGAACCCCGCAGCCGGCCGATGCCCGCGCCCACGCGGGCCGAGAGATGGTTGAGCCGCGAAGTCGCGTGCCATCGCGCGGCGCGCGCCGCCTTCGGCCAGCCACGCGCGGCGCAGCGCTCGGCTTCCTCGGCGAAGAACCGGTTCTCCTCGGCGAACCGCCGGCCGTCAACGGCCTGCACCGAACTCACCGAGGCGCTGTGCCTGCGGTAGGAGAAGACCACCTCGGGGTCGTAGACGAGCGATCCGCCGGCGCCGGCCAGGTCCACGAGCAGCGCAAGGTCGAGGACGATCTCGAGCCCCGGACGGAACCCGACCTCTCGTACCGCGGCGGTCCGCCACAGCAGGGACGGGAAATAGGTCCAGTTGCCGTGGTACAGCGTCGTCGCGAGCCGTTCCCCTGCCAGAACGGTCGCCCGCGGTGGCGCGAGAACCGACTTGATCCGATCGCCCAGAGGTGTGACGGGCTGCCCGTTCTCATCGATGACGTCGACGCCGGGCGCGATGACCGCGGCGTCGGGGTGGTGACGGGCCAGCCTTCGGACGGTGGACAGGTAGTCCCGGTGCATGAGGTCGTCGCAGCCCATGACGACGAACCAGTCGGCGGTCACCAGGTCGACGCACCGCCGGAAGTTCCCGTTCACGCCGAGGTTGGTCTCATTGCGCAGGTAGTGGACCCGGGCATCCCCGAGCGAATCCAGCCACCGTCGCGGCGTCGGATCAGGATGACAATCGTCGACGACCACCAGGCGCAACTCCGGGTCGTCCTGCTCGAGAACACTGGTCACGGCCTGCTGGAACTGGGCGACGTCGCCGTAGAACGGCATCATCACGTCGATCGTCACCGGACAAGACTAACCGGGTCCGAAGCCCCCGCCGCGCACGAGGCGTGCCGGACGACAGGCGCCACGCGCATGCGGGTTAGGGTTGTTGACCATGGCCGACCCCACCACCAACGCCGACGTGTGGCTGGTGGTACCCGTTTTCAACGAGGGCCAGGTGATCCGCGAGGTGGCGACCAAGGCCCGCGAGACGTTCCCCAACGTCGTCTGCGTCGACGACGGCAGCTCGGACAATTCGGCCGACGAGATCCGCGCCGCGGGCGTACACCTGGTGCGGCACCCCGTGAACCTCGGCCAGGGCGCCGCCATCCAGACCGGCGTCGAGTACGCGCGTCGCCGGCCGGGGGCCCGGTTCTTCGTGACCTTCGATGCCGATGGGCAGCATCAGGTCGACGACGTGTCGGCGATGATCGAGCGGCTGCGACGCGAGCCCGTCGACATCATCGTGGGCACGCGGTTCGCCGACGGTCGTAGTGAGTCGGTTCCGCTGCTTCGTCGAATGGCGTTGCGCACCATCGTGTTCCTGAGTCCGCGCACACGCCGCCTCGGACTGTCCGACGCGCACAACGGACTTCGGGCCTTCAACAAGACCGTGGCCGATCAGCTCGATCTCTTGATGAGCGGGATGAGCCACGCATCGGAGTTCATCGCGCTCATCGATCATCACCGGTGGCGGGTGGCCGAGCAACCGGTCACGATCCTCTACACCGACTATTCGCGGGCGAAGGGGCAGTCGCTGATCAACGGGGTCAACATCGTCGCCGACGGCCTGTTCCACACGCGGATGAGGAAGTGATGTCACGATGATCTGGTTCCAGGTCCTCGCGATCCTCGGCCTGATCGCGCTCGTCGGCTTCTTTGTCGTGAACCGCGGCACCGCCCGCGCGTCGGCGGGTGTGAAGCTGCTGTTCGTCGCGTTCATCGGCTTCGGCGTCTACGCGATGCTGCGTCAGGACGATGTCACGTGGGTCGCCAACAAGATCGGCATCCAGCGCGGCCTCGACCTGGTGCTGTTCCTGTTGGTCATCGCATTCGCGTTCACGACGGTGTCGACCTACCTACGATTCCGCGACCTCGAGGTCAAGTACGCACGGCTGGCCCGCGCAATCGCGCTGCAGGACGCCGAGCGCGAGAACCGCGGCGGAACGGGCGACTAGCCTCCGACCGCCATCCGCTCGGCCGCTGCACCACCGGTCGTACATATTTCGAGACCACCCTTGCGTCTACGTATACATCTACTTATAGTTAGCGCATGCCGAACAAGACCATCTACGTCTCCGACGAGGACATCAAGGTCCTCGAGCGTGCCCAGCAGGTGTCGGGAGGCAATCTCTCCGGCGCGGTCGTGGAGGCATTGCGCGCCTACGTACGAGCAGCGGACTACCGCGACGCCGGGTACGAGGAAGTGGTTCTCCGGGACGGCCCCGACGGCGTCCGCCGCAAACGGTTCTTCGGCAGACTCCTCGCCGAGGAGACCGAGTACGACGAGATCACCGGCAACGCAACCAAATTGAGCTCCTACGAGGGCCGGACCGGAAAGATCGTCCTCGCGGTCCACCACGTCGACTGGGCGAATTACGGGGTGACACATCGACAGAAGACCGGTAACTGGCTGAAGGACCTGACCGGACTGCCCAGCGTCCGCAGTCTGTTCACCGCCGACCTGCCCGACTGGGGAGACTACCGCGTCGACATCGTCGACACCGCCGAGCAACTCAAACCACTTGTGCCCGAACGTTTCTACGCACGCACCGCGGCAGCCCTACGACCCGAGGTCGAAGACCTGGACGTGTGACCCCCTCCCGACAGCCCTTCTAGAGCCCTTTCCAGAACAACCGAGAACCTCCGGCGACGTCCACCAGGGACGTTCGTCTACCAAAACATGCATATATGCGCATGTTTTTATCTGTTCCGCAGTCACCACCACCGATACAAGGAGCCTCGACCATGACACCAACGGCCATCAGCGCGGTGGGACTCACCAAGTCCTTCGGCGACCACACCGTCCTCGACGGCATCGATCTCCGGGTACCCGCCGGCAGCGTGTTCGCACTTCTCGGCCCCAACGGTTCGGGAAAGACGACCACGGTCAAGATCCTGTCCACGTTGTCGCAGCAGGACGCCGGGGACGTGGAGATCGCCGGCCTCGATCCGCGTACCGACCGCGCGGAGATCTGCGCACAGATCGGCCTGACCGGGCAGTTCGCCGCGGTCGACACGTTGCTGACCGGACGCGAGAACCTCACCATGGTCGCCCGGTTGCGACACCTCTCGAAGACCGCAACCCGCGAACGCGTCGACCGGTTACTCGACGACTTCGACCTCACCGAGGCCGCGGACCGCCGGGTCGCCGACTACTCCGGCGGCATGACCAGACGCCTCGACCTGGCCATGACACTGGTGGGCGAACCGTCGATCATCTTTCTCGACGAGCCGACGACCGGCCTCGATCCACGGTCCCGCCGGGCGGTCTGGGACACCGTCCGCGGCCTCGTCGCCGGTGGCACCACCATCTTCCTCACCACGCAGTACCTCGAGGAGGCAGACCATCTCGCCGACCGGATCGCCGTGCTCGACCGAGGCCGAATCGTGGCCGAGGGCACGGCGGCGGAACTGAAGCGACTCGTCCCGGGCGGGTACATCCGGATCGACTTCACCGACGCCGACGACCTCGAGCGGGCACGGGCGCAGTTCCCGTCGGCGATCGACACGCCGGGTGAGAACACCCTCGCGGTACCCGGTGGGGCCGGCATCGGCGCCGTCCGGGACGTCCTGGCCACTCTCGACCAGGCTCGCATCGACGCCGCCGGGATCTCCGTTCACACACCGGATCTCGACGACGTGTTCCTCACCATCACCGGCCGCACCGCCGCGACCGCCACCGCCACCGCCACCGCCACCGCCAACTAGGAGAAGTCATGACCACCACCCTCGACCACACCTTGTCCGACTCCGCGGTGATGTTGCGCCGCAACCTGATCCGGTTGCGGCGCTACCCCACCATGATGTTCTCGACGATCGCCATGCCGGTTGTGATCCTGCTGATGATGACCTACTTCTTCGGCGGCGCCATCGAGAGCGCGCTCGCCGCAGACGGACCGCTCGACGGAAAATACATCAACTATCTGCTGCCCGGCCTCCTGCTCTTCGTGCCGTCGTTCCTGACGGTGGCGGTGGCCGTCTCGGTCAACCAGGACGTCACCGAGGGGATCATCAACCGGTTGCGATCGCTGGCCACACCGCCGACGGCGATCCTGGCGGGGCACTTCGTCGGTGCGCTCATCCAGGGCATCGTCGCAGTCGTCTTCCTGCTCGCCGTCGCCTTCGCGCTGGGCTTCCGTGCCGACGCAAGCCTTCTCGACTGGTTCGCCGCCGGCGGTCTGCTCCTGCTGCTGACGGCGGGACTCGTGTGGATCGCGGTCGCGATGGGGGTGGTGGCGCCGAATCCGGAGAGCGCCAGCAACATGCCACTGCCGCTGCTCTTCCTGCCCTACCTGGGCAGTGGGCTGGTCCCGACGGACAGCATGCCGAACGGAGTCCGTCAGTTCGCCGAATACCAGCCGTTCAGCCCCATCGCCGACACACTGCGCGGACTCCTCATGGGTCTCGACATCAGCGATCGCTGGCCGTGGGCGCTGGGGTGGTGCCTGCTGTTCCTGGTCGTCGGCTACGTCTGGGCCGTCACCGCGTTCCGGCGGTCGACGACCGGCTGAGTGCCACCGACCCCGTCACGTGTACGGCTCAGCCGTACACGTTTCGGCGTGTGGATGCCTCAGTCGCGTCGCGAGCGGAGGTGGTCGGCCACCTCGTCGTAACGCGGGAGCAGACCCGACTCACGGGCCTCCGAGAGACCCGGCGCGGCGGTGTCCTTCGGGGACAGTTCGAACTCCAGCGGTGAACCGTCGCGCGCCTGCGTCGGCCACTCGATGTCGAGTTCGGGGTCGAGCGGGTTGATGCCGTGTTCGCCGGTCGGGTTGTATCCGGTGGAGCAGAGGTAGGTCACGGTCGAGTTGTCGGCGAGTGAGCAGAACGCGTGTCCGAGGCCTTCGGAGAGGTAGACCGCTCGACGGTCGACATCGTCGAGCAGGACGGTGTCGTAGGCGCCGAAGGTGGGTGAGCCGACGCGGATGTCGACGATGACATCGAGGATCGCGCCGCCGGGGCAGGTGACGTACTTCGCCTGCCCCGGTGGGACGTCGGCGAAGTGGACACCGCGGAGCACACCGGCGGCGGAGACCGAGAGGTTCACCTGCGCGAGATCGAAGCGGTGACCGATGGCCTCGGCGAGGACATCGGCTTTGAACGCCTCGGCGAACAACCCACGGGCATCACCGTGCTGGACCGGGGTGAACTCCCAGGCGCCCTCGACGGCGAGTGGGCGGACCTTCATGAGAAGCCTTTCACGTCAAAAACCCTTGCCTCGCGCAAGGAGTTCCAGCAGATAGTCACCGTAACCGGACTTGCGCAGTTTGTCGGCCCGAGCCCGCAGCTCGTCGTCGTCGAGATAGCCCTGCCGCCACGCTATCTCCTCCGGGACAGCGATTTTCAGACCTTGCCGCTGCTCGACGGTGCGCACGAAGTTGCCGGCGTCGAGGAGGCTGTCGAACGTCCCGGTGTCGAGCCAGGCCGTGCCCCGCGGCAGGACGGTGACCGACAACTTGCCGCGTTCCAGATAGTGCGCGTTGACGTCGGTGATCTCGTACTCGCCGCGGGCGCTGGGCTTCAGATCGCGGGCGATGTCGACGACGTCGTTGTCGTAGAAGTACAGACCCGGAACCGCGAAGTTCGACTTCGGTTGTGCCGGCTTCTCTTCCAGCGAGATCGCGGTGCCGTCGGCGTCGAAGTCGACCACGCCGTAGGCCTCCGGGTTGGCGACCCAGTACGCGAACACCGCACCGCCGTCGACGTTCTCGAAACCCTGCAACCGGCTGCCGAGCCCGGGTCCGTAGAAGATGTTGTCGCCGAGGACGAGTGCGACCGACTCGGTGCCGATGTGATCGGCGCCGAGAACGAAGGCCTGGGCGAGGCCGTCCGGCGAGGGCTGGGTCTTGTAGGTGAGGTCGATGCCGAACTGGTCGCCGTTGCCGAGCAGGTTCTCGAACGCCGGGGCGTCGTGCGGGGTGGTGATGATCAGGATGTCGCGGATCCCGGCCAGCATGAGCGTCGAGAGCGGGTAGTAGATCATCGGCTTGTCATAGACCGGGACGAGCTGCTTGCTCACCCCCTGCGTGATGGGGTGCAGCCGCGTGCCCGTCCCGCCGGCCAGGATGATCCCTCTCATGGCGATCAGGGTAATGCCCGACGCCCTCGGCGACGGCATGCGAGTCGAGCCGCCGCGCGCTGACCCGAGGCGGGGCGCCGGCTGCTCGGTAGAGTGATTGCGACCATCGACCTCGACGAAAGGCGTCGCACGTGCGTGTTCTCGTGACCGGGGGTGCCGGGTTCATCGGCGCCAACTTCGTGCTGCGCACCCTGGACACCCGCCCCGACACCTCGATCCGGGTCCTGGACAAACTCACCTACGCCGCCAACCCCGACACCCTCGCGCCGGTCGCCGACCGCGTCGAACTCGTCGAAGGCGACATCACCGACGCCGCCCTGGTCGACCGCCTCGTCGCCGAGACCGACCTCGTCGTGCACTTCGCCGCCGAATCCCACAACGACAACTCCCTGGCCGACCCCTCGGCCTTCGTCTCCACCAACCTCGTGGGCACCTACACCCTGCTCGAAGCCGTCCGCGCCCACCGGGTGCGCTACCACCACATCAGCACCGACGAGGTCTACGGCGACCTCGACCTCGACGACCCCGCCCGCTTCACCGAGACCACCGCCTACAACCCCTCGAGCCCGTACTCCTCGACCAAAGCCGGCTCCGACCTGCTCGTACGCGCCTGGGTGCGGTCCTTCGGCGTGGCCGCGACCATCTCCAACTGCTCCAACAACTACGGCCCCTACCAGCACATCGAGAAGTTCATCCCCCGCCAGATCACCAACGTGCTCTCCGGGGTACGCCCCAAGCTCTACGGCGACGGCCGCAACATCCGCGACTGGATCCACGTCGACGACCACAACGACGCCGTGTGGACCATCATCGACCGCGGCCGCATCGGCGAGACCTACCTCATCGGCGCCGACGGCGAAGTCGACAACCGCACCGTCGTGGAAACCATCCTCGAACTGCTCGACCAACCCACCGACGCCTTCGACTTCGTCACCGACCGCCCCGGCCACGACCGCCGCTACGCCATCGACTCCACCCGCCTGCGCACCGAACTCGGCTGGACCCCCGCCTACCTCGACTTCCGCGCCGGCCTGGCCGCCACCATCGACTGGTACCGCGACCACCCCGCCTGGTGGCAACCCGCCAAAGAAGCGGTCGAACTGAAGTACGCCACCACCGAACGCGTCACCGGCTGACACGACACGCCTGGCCCGTTCTCAGGGTCGCCGCTTACGGTGGTCGTCATGCGCGTACTCGTGAGCGGAGGCGCGGGCTACATAGGCTCGCACACCGTCATCCAATTGATCTCGGCCGGACACGACGTGGTCATCGTCGACGATTTCAGCAATGCCAAGCCGACTGTCGTCGGCCGGCTCGAGGCGTTGACCGGGCGTTCCATCCCGGTGCACGCCTTCGACCTCGCCGACGTCGACAAGACCGAACACTTCTTCGCCCACGAGGACATCGACGCGGTGATCCATTTCGCCGGTTACAAGGCGGTCGGCGAATCCGTGGCGAAGCCGCTCGACTACTACCAGAACAATCTCGGCACGACGTTCGCGCTGCTCCGCGCGATGGAGCGCCACGACGTGCACACACTGGTGTTCTCGTCGTCGGCGACGGTCTACGGCGCCGAGCCCGAGCTGCCGATGACCGAGGATCTGCCCACGTCGGCGACCAGTCCGTACGGCTGGACCAAGGTGATGATCGAGCAGATCCTGCGCGACGTCGCCGCGAGTTCGGAGGTGTGGCGCATCGCGGCGCTGCGCTACTTCAATCCCGTGGGTGCGCACCCGAGCGGACAGATCGGTGAGGACCCGTCGGGCATCCCCAACAACCTCATGCCGTTCGTCGCGCAGGTGGCGGTCGGCCGGCGCGAGAAGCTGGCGGTGTTCGGCGACGATTACGACACCCCGGACGGCACGGGCGTACGCGACTACATCCATGTCGACGACCTGGCCGCCGGGCACGTCGCGGCGCTCGACCGTATCAGCAACGGCCAGACCGGCATGTCGACCTGGAATCTCGGTACCGGCCAGGGCGTTTCGGTCTTGCAGGTCGTGCACGCCTTCGAGGAGGCCAGCGGACGGCCGATCCCCTACGAGGTGGCCCCGCGACGCGCCGGCGACATCGCCGCCTCCTACGCCGACCCGAGCCGTGCGAACGCCGACCTGAACTGGCATGCCACCAAGACCATCGACGACATGTGCGCAGACACCTGGCGGTGGCAGTCGGGCAATCCGACGGGGTACCCCGACGCCTGAACCGGCCGATGAGGCTCAGGCCGGCGCGTGCGGATCGTCGGGGTCGACGATGCCATCGGTGACCCAGCCGCTGTAGCGCGCGGCGGATGTCTCGACCACCTCCCGTGCACCTTTCTCCACGACGACACCGAACGCGTCGTAGAGGCGGTCGAACCGGAGTCCGCCGACGCGGTCGGCGATCCCGCGCACGAGTCGCGGTGACAGCGGGATCATGTTCGGGTAGCTGCGCATGAAGGTCACCATGCCCGGTTGCATCACGCCCTTGATGGTGTCGCCGGTCAGCAGCGCTCCCCGGCCGCCTGCGGCGTCGGGCACATGCAACACCGCGCTCCCGGGGAAGTGGCCGCCGCACTGGACGAGCCGGACCCCGCCAAGGACCTCGACAGAGTCGGACCAGAAGCGCACGACGGGGTCGGGCCGGGTCACCCACCTCCGGTCGAAGTCGTTGTAGTACACCGGGACCCGACCGAATCGGTGACTGAGGGAGACGCTCGCGCCGACGAGGTGGGGGTGGCTCGCGGCGATGGCGGCGACGCCGCCGTGGGCGTCGAGCCAGTCCACCAGCGAGGGCCCGAGGAAACCCGGTGGCTCCCAGAGGATGTTGCCCTCGGAGGTGGTGACGAGCAGGGCGCGCTGACCGATCCCGACGGACGGCCGCACCGACAGCGCGGTGAGTCCGGGTTCCACATCGTCGGCGGTCAGAGCGTTGCCGGCGGTCTCGTCGAGTGGGGTCCAGCTCGGCCCGCTGACGGGGAGCCATTGCCGGTCGTCGTCGCAGATCGGGCACATCGCGGGCGGCGTCTCGCCCGGAGGGAACTCGTTGGCGCAGAAGACACACATCCAGGGCCGCATGCCCCGACGCTAGCCCCTGCTCGTGGGGCGAACGGGTGAATGGCCGCGTCTCTCCTCCGGCCCTGAGGGGTGGATGACGGCCTCCTGCTCCCTGAGGTGCGAGCGACGTCCTCCTGCTCCCTGAGGTGCGAGCGACGGCCTCCTGCTCCCTGAGGTGCGAGCGACGGCCTCCTGCTCCCTGAGGTGCGAGCGGAGCGAGCCTCGAAGGGTCCGGTGACTCGCCTCACCAGGCCCTTCGAGGCTCGTCGCTTGCGCTCCTCGCACCTCAGGGGGCGGGGGGTCTCGTCGCTTACGCTCCTCGCACCTCAGGGGGCGGGGGGTCTCGTCGCTTGCGCTCCTCGCACCTCAGGGGGCGGGGGGCCGAGGGGTCCGTCGTTCTTTCGGGGGCGGAAGCAGCCGATCAGGGGGCGGGCGGCGGGTAGACCAGGTCGTTCACGCGGTAGATCACCGCGTCGCCGCGACGGAACACCTCGGTCAATCCGGGTGCGCCGTGCTGCCGCAGCGCCAGGAAGGGGTCTCCCTGGTGTCCGCGAGCCGGGTCGGGCATACCGCGCTGGAACTCCCAGTAGCTCGGCGGCGAGTCGATCACGTAGTGCACGTTCATGTCTCGCACGATCTGATCGATCGTCGGGTCGGCGCCGATCTCCGACACGCCCCAGAACAGGTCGCGCTGCCGCTCGGAGAACTCGTTGGCCCGGTAGAAGGGGAACATCGGCGTGACACCGGTGACGGGGTACAACCAGCCGGTGCCCTGGTCGAGGTTGTTCAGGACGAGGACGTCCTGGGCGTCGGGCTGTGCGGCCAGCCATTCATAGGCGGCGAGGTCGTCGGGGCCGACGTACTTACCGCCCCGCTCCTTCGACGCGATCTGCGCGTTCGGCGGATACCGGACGACGGCGGCACCGGCGATCAGCGCCAGCAACACCACGTACGTCGCGGCCACCAGCCAGCGCGCCTTCGCCGACGTTGCCCCGCCCGGTTCCGGATCGCCGGTGTCATCAGATGCCACACGGCGTCGGACGAGCCCGGCGACGCCGAGCGCCAGGGCGCCGAGCGCGACACCCGCGGCCGCGGCCGAGATGATCGCTACGACGAACGTGAGGCGATGCGGCGAGTTGTAGAAGTAACCGCCTATTACCCCGAGCGGGTATGACAGCGGACCGAGGGACACCATCGCGTTGGCCGTGACCAGCGCGAACACGAACCAGGCGACCAAGCCGGCCCAGCACCGCAACCAGGCGAGCGCGATCAGACCGAGCAGGGTGACCGCGATGAGCGGCCAGACCGGGAAGTGCTCGAGCTCGAGCGGGATGGTCCCGTTGAACGCCCCCTTGACCAGCCCGTCGAGAACTCCGATCGTGTCTTCGCGGAAATCGAAGAACGGCAGTTCGTTGGTGTCGGCGACCCGAATGGTGCCCAGCACCACCGGTGCGATCAGGATCAGCGTCGCCACCGCCGTGACGGCCAGGGTCGCGAGATCGCGCAGACGCCCGGCGACCGGACGCCAGAGACCTTCACACAGCCACCAGAGGCCGACGATCACGCCGACGACGATCAGGGCGGACGGGTGGGTGGCGGTCACACCGGCGACGGCCAGCGCTGCCGGCAGCACGCGCGATCGGTCCGACACCACGCTCATCACGAGTACGGCAGCAACCGGCGCCAGGCTCACGCCCACGGCGTTGGGCACGGAGGTCAGCTGCACCTCGACATACGGCAGTGACGGGAACAGCGCACTCAGCGCTCCCGCGGTGCCCGCGATGAGGGCGGCCGAGTCGACGTCGTACCGGTGCCGCGCGAACCAGTACGCCAGGGACGCGACGCCGAGCGGCACGGTGACCGCCAGCACCGCTGGCGAATACGTGTTGTAGAGCTCCACCGGGTCGGCGCCGGTCAGCGGGAAGAGCAACGCCCCCAGCGCATGCCACGTGTTGGGGTAGTAGTTGAAGCCCTGGGTGTCGTAGTTCATCAGCTCGCCCATGCGCATGGCCGAACCGATGCCGGTCTCGTGAATCCAGCGCAGAGAGCTGGCGTGCCACAACGAATCCCACACCTGCGAGATGTTGCCGAGACCGGCGAAGGCGGTCGTCGCGACCGGTCGGATACAGGTGACGGCGATGACGAGTCCGCCGAGCCCGAGACCCGCGGCGACCCGCACCGTCGCGGTCCGTCCCACACGGGGTCCGGCGGTGTCGGGCTCCGGCGCCAGCCGCTCACCCCAGTGGGTGACCAGCAGCGCCGAGTAGATCCAGCCGGCCCCGACCGCGAACACCAGGCCCACGAGCGCCGACACGGGGTTCCATTCGAAGCCGACGATCGAATACAGCACCGTCAGGATGGAGACCAGGGCGAACGTGATGGGCGGGCCCGCGGCCAGTGCCACGGGCCACGGGAGGTTCATCCGCCGGCCGACGAACGCGCCGGGAAGGATCAGCACGAGCGCGGACACGACGACGACCCATGCACCAAGCATCATCGCCCGCGCCTTTCCACACTCACCCGCTGCACTCCCCATCGCACCCGCGGCCGCACTGCCCGGGTGTGCCTGACCAAACTCCCAGCAGGTTACCGGGTGGCCGCGCCGGGCCGTCGTGTCACCGTGCCCGGACGGCTCCGGTGTTCTCGGTCGCCGCAACCGCCGCACCATGTGCGGGGTCGTCGACCGAACCCCAGCGTCGATGTCCGAGGAGGGCGACGATCAGGCTTCCGGCCGCGGCCACGGCACCGAAACCGAACATGATCGGGTAGGTGATCGTGACCCAGCTCTCCGAGATCCAGGCCAGCACGGCCGGAACCCCGAAGCCGAGGTAGGTCACGCCGTAGAAGACGGCGGTGAGCCCGGCCAGATCGTCGGGTCCGGCGATTCGCTGCACCTCCAGCAGGCCGACGATCATCGCCATGCCGTAGCCGCACCCCAGCAGCGTCGCCGCGGCCAGCGACACCCAGATCGTCAGCACGTGGGCCGCGACCGCGGCGAGGATCATGCCGGCGACGAGCACGACGAGCGCGACGATCACGCCCCGCGGACTGCCCGGCACGTCGATTCGGCGGCCGAGGGACTGGATGGCGAATCCCGCGCTGAGACCGAGCACACAGCACAGCCCCGCGAAGGCGATGGGCGCGCCCGCGGTCCGCGCCGACATCAGTGCCGGGATCACGGCGTACGCCGAGGCGGCGGCTCCGAAGACCCACGGCGCGAGCGGCACCACGACGAACAGGAAACGTCGGTGGCCGGCGGCCGGGATGCGCAGGTCGTCGCGCAACCGTCCCGGCGAGGCCTGCCGTGGCCGCGTCTCCGGCACCAGTGCAACGAGATTCGCGGCGATCACCGCGACCGCGATGTTCACCAGGTACGGGAGCACATGCGGCCATGGCCCCCATTGCGCCAGCACGCCGGCCACCCCCGCGCCGACACCGAACCCGGCGGTGAGGCTCATGGCCGCGCGACTCGCGCCGGCACCCGTTCGCGCGCCGTCGCGGTCGGAGAGTTCCTTGATCCAGCTCCCGCCCACGGCCATCGAGAGCCCCAGGGCGATGCCACTGCACACCCGTCCGGCAGTGAGCAGTGCCACCGACTCCGACCCTGCAGCGAGCAGCCCCGACCCCACGGCCGCGAACAGCGGGGCGGGCAGCATCAGCGGGCGGCGGCCCAGCCGGTCCGACAACGGACCGCCGATCAGCAGCGCGGGCACGATGCCGAGGACATAGGCGAAGAGCAGTGCGTCGACCACCACCGGCGACAGATCGGTGATCTGTCGGTACATCACCAGCAGCGGGGTGAACTCGTTGCCGCCCCACGCGGTGGCGAACACGGCGAGCGCGACGGCCGGCCACCCGAAGCGCGCGCGATCGGCGCTCACGCCGGCGCCCCGGGAAGGTCGTGCCCGGGGAGATCGTGAACCGCGACGAGATGCCCGGCGAGCAGCTCGTCGAATCGGTCGGCGTCGGCCGCCTCGATGGCGCCGAGGAGCGCGCTGTGGTCGTCGAGGATTCGCTCGGCGACGCCCGCGTCCCGGTGGACCGAGGCCGTCGTCATCCGACGGTGCCGCTCCCCCAAGGTGACGTAGAAGGCCGAGAGCAACGGATTGTCGCCGGCTGCGGCGATCAACTGATGGAACTCGGCGTCGATGCGCGAGAACTCCTGGATGTCGGCGGCGTCGGCCCGGCGATGTGCGGCCAGGTTGTCGCGCAGCCGGGCCGCCAGTCCGATGACCGCTGCCGGCCGCGCGACGACAGACCGCACCGCGTGCCGTTCGAGGAGCAGACGCGCGTCGACGACGTCCCGGATCTCGCGCTCGCCGATCGGCACCACGAGCGCACCGCGCTTCGGGTAGAGACGCATCCAGCCTTCCGTCTCCAGGCGCAAGAATGCCTCCCGAACCGGAGTACGGCTCACCGCGCACCTCGCGGCGATCTCACCCTCGCTGATCAGCTCACCGCCGGCGATCTCGTTTGTGAGAATTTGCTCTTTGACCTCGGCATATACCCGCTCAGCAGCGGATTCGGAAGTCGCATGCAACATAGACACAAGTTGTACCTTACCAATGATCATTGTGTGCCTCACCTGGCCCGACCCACCTTCCGTCCCGATCCCAGACGGTGAGACACTTAATCCGGCCGTAACGAGCGTCACCCCGCTCACACGCGCCCGGCCCGCCTCCGCTGAGCGCACCTCGCTCGCGTCGATGCGGATCACTTCTAGCTCGCGGGCAGCGTGGCCGGCGAGACGATGCAACCCGCACATTTCGCGGCATTCCAGGAGGACCCGTGACGAGCACGGAGGACACACGTATGGGTGAGACCCCCTACACCGAACCCACAATCGCCGATCACCCCATCACCGACGAAGAGATCTTCTTGGCCCACGTCGGCGGCAAGCTCTCGGTGGAGCTGCGCGCACCCATCGACACGCAGCGCGACCTGTCGATCGCCTACACCCCGGGTGTGGCCCAGGTGTCGCGCGCGATCGACACCGACGCCACCCTGGTGAACAAGTACACCTGGACCGACCGTCTGGTGGCCGTGGTCAGCGACGGTTCGGCGGTTCTGGGACTCGGCGACATCGGCCCCCGCGCCTCGCTGCCCGTCATGGAGGGCAAGTCCGCGCTGTTCCGCAGCTTCGCCGGACTCAACTCGATCCCCATCGTCCTCGACACCCAGGATCCCGACGAGATCGTCGAAACCCTCATCCGGCTGCGCCCGAGCTTCGGGGCCGTAAACCTCGAGGACATCTCCGCGCCGCGCTGCTTCGAGATCGAGCGTCGCGTCATCGAGGCGCTCGACTGTCCGGTCATGCACGACGACCAGCACGGCACCGCGATCGTCGTCCTCGCCGCCCTCAAGGGTGCGACGACCCACCTCGGCCGCGACCTCGCCGGCCTGAAGGTCGTGATCTCCGGAGCCGGAGCCGCCGGCGTCGCCTGCGCGAACATCCTTCTGGCAGTCGGTATCTCCGATGTCGTCGTGCTCGATTCCAAGGGCATCGTGTCCCAGGGACGTGACGGACTCAACGAGTCGAAGTCCGAGCTGGCCTCCCGCACCAACCCGCGCGGGCTGACCGGCGGCGCGGTCGAGGCCCTCGCCGGCGCCGACGTCTTCATCGGCGTCTCCGCGGGCCTGATCCCCGAACCGCTCATCGCCTCGATGAACGACGACTCGATCGTCTTCGCGCTGTCGAACCCCGACCCGGAGATCCACCCGGAGGCCGCGGCCAAGTACGCCGCGATCGTCGCGACCGGTCGCAGCGACTTCCCGAACCAGATCAACAACGTGCTCGCCTTCCCCGGCGTCTTCAAGGGCGCGCTGGACGCCGGCGCACGCCGCATCAGCGAGGGCATGAAGATCGCTGCGGCCGAGGCCATCTTCTCGGTCGTCGCCGACGACCTGCGCGCCGACCGGATTGTGCCCAGTCCGCTCGACGACCGGGTCGCCCCGGCCGTCGCAGCAGCCGTCGCCGACGTCGCCCGCGCCGAGGGGCACTGCTCCTAGGCGAGGCCTCACCCACCCGAGACCGCCCCTGAAAGCCGCCCTTCACAAACGACCCGACGACATATAGCCGCCGGTCGCCCGCTGACGGGTGGTTTCCAGGCGCTTTCGGTGCGGGCCGGTCACCAGCCCATCAGCCCCGCCGACTCTTCGGCGATGGCCGGGCCGAGGGTCATCCCGCGGCCACCGGGGCCGGTGACCGCCCACACCCCGTCACCGATCGATTCCCGACACACGATCCGATCGGGTTCGGTGCACTGGCTGTAGACACCGGCCCAGCGACGCTGGATTCGGGGTAGCGGACGGCCCAGCAGGCCCTCGGTCACCTCGACGAGGTGACCATACGGATCCTCGTCGACGTCGAAGGTGAACGGTTCGACGTACTCGTGGGTGTCGCCGATCGTCAGTCCACCGTGAAGGCGTTGGACGCAGAGCAACTGCATGCCGTTCGCCGCGGCCGTCGGACGTTGGGGTTCGGTTCGACGCAGTTCCTCGAGAGCGGGCCCCGCGAACCCCGGGTAGTACCGCAGGCTGTCGCCGTCGGCGATCGACGTCGTGAGCCTCGGCCCGAGTGGGGCCGTCTGCATCATCTGCAGTCGGACCCGGCGCACCGGCAACTCGCCGAACACCTCACGGAGCAGTCCTCGGTGAGTTGCGCCCGGGCACAACACGACACAGTCCCCGGCATGAACGGTCCCGGTGTCATCACGGACCGAGGTGCCGGTGATCCCGCGTACCTCGACTCCCGGGACGAATGTGTATCGTCCGGACTTCTCGAGTCGAGATCGCATGGCGGGCATCGCTTGCCGGGATTCGACGGCGGCGTCGGATGCACAGTGCAGTCCGGCGAGGTAATTCCCCTGTAGCGCGGGGTTCTTCTCCGCGACCTCGAACCGTCGGAGCAAGGTGAACCCGCGGCGCTGCGCATCGTCGCGAGCGACGACCTCTTCGGCGACGGCGACCTCGGCCTCGGTGCGCAACAGGGTGATCGAACCGTTCGCCCGGAATCCGACCTCCGGGACCTGCGCACCGATCTGCTCCCACAGGACGCGGGAGCGCAGTGCGATGTCCAGTTCGGGAGCCGACCGTCCGGAGACCCAGACGAGCCCGAAGTTGCGGACGGTGGGCCCCGCGCGTCGAGTTCGCGGTCGAGGTGGATCACCTCGTGCCCGCGTTCGACGGCCATCCAGGCGTGTGCGGTTCCGATGATCCCGGCACCGACGATGATCACGCGCATGTGTTCTGATCTCCTCTTCGACTGATGTTCTGCCGCGTCACGGCGCAACCGCGACGCGTAGCGCGGTGCCCGGCGCTGGTTGCAGGGCGTGCTCGATCTGTTCGAGCGGAAGCGGTGAGGTCACCAACTCCGACCACGGGTGTCGATCGGCGGTTCGCCCGAGGAAGTCGACCGCCTCGTGCAGGTGACGTGGTTCGTAGTTGTGGACCCCGGTGAGGGTCCACCAGCGCCGGACCACCTGCTCTGGATCGACGTTCAGGGACGGCCCCGGGGTGACCGAACCGGCCAGGACGAGGGTTCCGGCGATCTCCAGCCGCGACAGCGCATCCCGGAGGAAGTCCGAGGATCCGGTGAAGTCCAGCACGACGTCGACGTTCTCGCCGTCGTCAGCACATGCACCGAAACGGATCGCCTGGGTGACGCGCGCGACGTCGCGGTCGGCGATCTGGACCTCGGCGCCGCGGTCGGCGCAGACCGCCGCCGCCGTCGTCCCGAGCATCCCCGCTCCCCCGACGATCACCCGGCGACCGGACAGGTGACCGGCCCGTTCGACGACGGCCATCACCGTGGCCGTCGCACATGCAGCGGGCGCGGCGACGGCATCGCCCAGAGCGTCGGGAACAGCGACCACCGTTGTGCCTCTGGGTAACACGATGTGGCTCGCATAACCACCGGACAGCGGCCAGTCGCCGTCGAACGGTTCGTGTCCGATTTTTCGGACCCGACGGCATTTGGCGGTGAGGCCCCGCCGGCACCGGTCGCAGTCACCGCACGACACCGTGACCGACCAGACGACGCGGTCGCCCTGCTGTGCCGACGCGCCGTCGCCGATGCCGACGACCTCACCCACCGCCTCGTGCCCGAGAACGGACGGACACGGCGAATCCCGGCGTCCGCTCACCGTGTGCAGGTCGCTGCCGCACACCGTCGCCAGCCGAACCCGGACCAGGAGTTCACCGGGACCGAGTGCGGGAAGCGGTGTTTCGATGATGTCGACCCGATCGCCGCGCCAGACGGCGGCGCGGGTCAGACCAGTCGTGAGCGTATCCAACCGGACAACCTTTCGATGGCGAAGACGATGACGAAGATGACGAGCACGATGGCCCCGGCGACCTCGAAGTCCAGCGTGCGGATCGACTCGAACAGCAGGAAGCCGATTCCGCCGGCCCCCACGATCCCCAGGACCGTGGACGTGCGGATGTTGACGTCGAGCAGATACAGCCCCGATCCGACGATGGACGGCATGGCCTGCGGGATCACCGCTGCGAACAGCGTTTTCCACCAACCACAACCGACCGAGCGGGCGGCCTCGACGGGACCCGGATCCGTTTCCTCCACGGAGTCGGCGACGAGCTTGGCCAGGAAGCCGACGGAACCGATTGCCAGCGCACAGGTTCCCGCCACCGGGCCCAACCCCAGCGCCGCGACGAACACCACGGCGAGGATGAGTTCCGGCACCGCCCGGACGAAGAGAATCCAGGTCCGCGCCGCCCAATACACACCCGGGTGCGGGGTGACGTTGCGAGCAGCGAGGATTCCGACCGGGATCGACAACACGACACCGATGGCGGTCGAGACCACGCCGATCGCGACCGTCTGGACCACGGCGTCGAACAGTTCTGTTCCGAGAGCGGTGAAATCGGGCGGGATCATGCGCCCGAACACCTCGACGGCAGGTGGTATCCACGCGACCAGTGCCCAGGGCGTGATCTCCAGTACGACCATTGCCGCGACGGTCGCCACGGCCACGAGCAGCCCGAAACCCGTACGGACCGCGCGTTCGAGACCCGGCCGCATCGGCGACGGTGTCAGCAGCACACGCCGTATGCCGATGGCCAGCAATTCCATTGCCGTGATGATCACGAGGATGACCAGGACGATCCCGAGCGCACGTGGGTAGATCAGACCGCGCAGGGCGTCCTGGAGCGCGAACCCGATGCCACCCGCCCCGACGAAACCGAGGACGACCGACATCCGCAGGTTGATGTCGATGCGATAGACGAACGCACCGATCCACGCCGGAACGCACTGCGGGACGACGGCATTGATCATCTCACGCCCGTATCCGACGCCGGTGCTGCGTACCGCTTCGCGTGGCCCGTCGTCGACCTGCTCGATCGCGTCGGCGAACAGCTTGCCCAGCATGCCGATCGAATGCAGCGCCAGGGCCAGGATGCCGGGCAGCACACCGATACCCAGAGCGCGGACGAACAGTACCGCGAACAACAGGTCGGGCATGGCACGACAGAAGGTGATGACGCCGCGCGCCACGGCCTGGACCGCAGGGTGGGGGCTGGTGTTGCGAGCGGCCAGGAACGCCAGCGGAACCGAAGCGACTGCGGCGAGAACGGTTCCCAGCACAGCCATCAGCAGTGTCTCGAGCGCCAACACGCTGATCCGCCCGGGATCTCCGAGCCGTGGTGGCAGCATCCGCTCGATGAGCGCGACGATGTCCTCGATGCCGTAGATCAGCGTCGCAGGCGCGAAGTCGATCCACCAGGCGCAGATCAGCGTGGCGACGAGACCGCCGACCGCGATCCCGGGCAGGACCGCACGGTCCCACCCGGGTCGCATCCGGGATGGCGATCCCGCCCGCGGACGGTCCAGGAACGGGGTGTTCATCGGCGTCGTACCGCGTTCGACGACGCCGCCACCGGGTCGACCCGCTGATAGACGTCCATCACCTCGTCGCGATCGAGGCCGACCGTGGAGCGGTCGAGAACCTTCTGCCCGCCCCGCAACCCGACGATGCGGTGCGCCCAACCGAGCGCCAGATCCACCTGGTGCAGGGTGCAGAGGATGGTCAGCTTCTCCTCGACGCACACCTGGAACAGCAGATCCATGACGACGCCGGCATTCTCCGGGTCCAGGGAGGCCACGGGTTCGTCGGCGAGCAGCAGCACCGGCTTCTGCATCAGCGTGCGCGCGATGGCCACGCGCTGCTGCTGTCCGCCGGAGAGGGTGTCGGCGCGACGATCGGCGAGGTCGGCGAGACCCACGCGATCGAGATGCTCCAACGCTTCCTGCCGCATGCGCTTCGGGTACGTCAGCGCACCGTAGCGAGGACACCGCAACCGCCCGAGCCCGCCCAGCAGCACGTTCTCCAGGCAACTGATCCGGCCGACGAGGTTGAAATGCTGGAAGACGAAACCGACTTCGCGCCGCAGTGCTCGCATCTCGGCGCGACCGGCGAGATCCACCCGGCGCCCCACGACGTCGACGACCCCGCTGCTCGCCGGATGCAAGCCGTTCAGGCAGCGGAGGAATGTGGACTTGCCGGAGCCGGACAGGCCCAGGAGCACGACGAGTTCGCTGCGGCGGACATCGAGCGACACGCCGTCGACCGCGAGCGTGTTGCCGAATCTCTTGGTGAGTCCGTCGACATGAACGACGAGATCGTCGCCGGCGACCGGTGGCTGCGCGGCCACGTCAGCTCGCACACTTCTCGGATTTGGTGACCTCACAGACATGCCGGACACCGGCGTAATCGTCGTCGGAGGCAGGCACGACGCCCCACGCGCGCTCGTCGGTGATCAGGCACTCATCGCCCGAGCAGAACCCCGCCGCTTCCATGGACTCCTTGTTGACTTTCTCGGTGAAGACCTTGGTGAGGGTGTCGATGGCCTCGGGTCCGAGCGAATTGTTTGCCGCGAAGACTGATCCCGCGATCATCTCCGATTTCCAGACCGTCTTCAGCTGTCCCTGCTGGAGATCGCCCTTCTCGACGAGGGTCTCGTCGACCATCGAGTCGAAGGCGAAGCCGGCTTCGCAGTCACCGGACGCGACCGACAGCGCCGACGCGTCGTGCCCGCCCGCGTAGATCGGCGTGACACCCGCGGCGAGGTCGGTCTCGGTGCCGGACTTGATGACGCCCGCCTCGATGAGACCGGCGCTCGGGTACAGGAAGCCCGAGGTGGAACCGGGATCGACGAAACACACCGTCTTGCCCGCGAAGTCCTTGATGCCGTTCACCGACGCGTTGTCCGCCTTCGCGATTCCGTATGACTGGTATCCCGGTTCGGCGCCCTTCTCCGACACCACCGCACCGAGCGGGGTGATCTCGGCGCCGTTGAGGCCGGCGACCACGTAGGCGAACGGGCCGAAGAAGGCGAGATCGACGTTGTCGGCGATCATGCCCTCGACGACGCCCGCGTAATCGGAGGCCTGGACGAACTCGACCTTCGAACCGGTTTCCTGCTCGATCACCTTGATGACCGGGTCGTAACTGGCTTTGAGATCGGTGGAGTTCTCCGCCGGGATCGCGGCGAGAGTGAGGGTTTCGGGGAAGCCGTTGTCGTTGACGGCCTCGGATTCGCCACCGGAACATCCGGCGAGCACGAGGGCGGTGGTGGCGAGAGCGGCAGTGATCGCCAGCGAGGACTTACGAATTGTCATCGGGGGTCAACCTTTCGGGACGTCACGGGGGTCGGGGTGAGGAGCGGATCAGGGGGTGGTGATCAGGGCGGTCAGGTCGGCGACGGACGCCAGGACACGGTCTGCACCCGCGTCGAGAAGGGCCTGCTCGTCGTGCGCCCCGGTGAGCACGCCGACTGACAGACCGGCACGAGCACGTCGGGCGGTCTCGATGTCGCTCGCGGTGTCGCCGACGACCACCACGTTGGCCAGGTCGTCGACCTGGGCGGTGAGAGCAGCCGCGAGGACCAGGTCCGGGTAGGGGCGGCCGCGCAGACCGGCGGTGGGGGCGAGAACCTGGTCGACCGCGTCGGCCCATCCGAGCGAGTCCAGGATCCGTTGCTGCGTGGCAGGGCTGAATCCGGTGGTGAATGCCGTTGCGATGCCGCGCGATCGGAGGTCGGCAAAGGTCTCCACCGCCCCCGGGATCGCGTCGACACCGTCGGCGATCAGCTCGGCGTAGGCCTGTTCGAACGCCTCGTTGGCTCGCCGGGCCGCGTCGTCGGAGCCCAGCAGAGCGCGGAAGACGGCGATCTTGGACTGGCCCATCGTGTCGAGGACATAGATTCGGGCACGGTCGCGCTCCTCGCCGTGCTCGGGGATGCCGACCGCGGTCGCGGCGACCTCGAAAGCCTGGGTGACCAGCCCGTCGTCGACGATGGTGGTGCCGGCCATGTCGAAGACGACGAGTTGGACCGGTGAAACACCGCTGGTGGATGTGGTGGTGTCTGCACCTTTGCGTGCGGGTGTGGTGGCGTCATCAGTTGTGCGCATGGGCAACTGTCTCGTTTGGTATAGACCAATTTGGGTGCGTTGGCCGAACACGAGGTGAACACTCGGTAGCCATTTGGTCTAGACCAACTTCTGGTATGTTCTGCCCATGACGCTGTCGGAACAACCTCGCGTTCTCAAGCATCAGGTGGTCAGGTCACAGCTGGAGGAACTCCTGGCGGACCTCGTCGAGGGGGATCCGTTCCCCGCGGAACGCGATCTCGCCGAGAGCTTTTCGGTGTCACGCGAGACCGTCCGGCAGGCGTTGCGGGAGTTGTTGCTGGACGGCAGGATCGAGCGCCGCGGCCGGATGACGGTGGTCGCCGGACCCAAGATCCGGCAGCCGCTGTCGATCGGCTCCTATACCGAGGCGGCCCGCGAACGGGGCATGGAGACCAGCCGCATCCTGGTGGGCTGGAAGCGACTGACGGCCGACGCGGTGCTCGCGGATCGACTGGCAATAGCCATCGGCGATCCGGTCATCCAGCTCGAGCGTGTGTTCACCACCGACAAGGTGCGCGTGGCCCTGGAACGTACCCGACTGCCCGCGTACCGGTATCCCGACCTCGAAGCCGACTTCGAGGTGACGTCGTCGCTGTATGCCGAATTCCGCAGGCGCGGGGTGCGTTTCGGACGGACCGAGGACACGATCGAGACGACGCTGCCCGACGCCCGCGAGGCCGCGCTGCTCCACGTCGACGCACGGACGCCGATGTTCTTGCTGAACCGGTTGTCCTACGACAAGGACAACACCCCGATCGAGTACCGGCGTTCGCTGTACCGAG
The DNA here is from genome assembly GCF_000143885.2 of Gordonia sp. KTR9. Lineage (NCBI taxonomy): Bacteria > Bacillati > Actinomycetota > Actinomycetes > Mycobacteriales > Gordoniaceae > Gordonia > Gordonia sp. KTR9. Next base: position 520,007 of record NC_018581.1, on the reverse strand, counting down.
GCGACCGGATGGCGTTCACACAGACGATGTACGCGGACTGATCAGTAGTTCTGGTCCTGCCAGGTGCACAGGCACACCTCGTTGCCCTCGGCATCGGCGAGCACCCAGAACGCGGGGGCGTACTCGTCGGTGAGCAGTTGTCCGCCGGCGGTGATCGCCGACTGCAACCTCTCGTGCAACTCGTCGGTGGGGACCCACAGGTCGACGTGCATCCGGCTGCGCTGCGGGCGCGGTTCGTCCATCTGCTGGAACCAGACGCTGGGTAGTCGGCCGGCGGGATCGACGAGGTCGACGGGCTCGCGTTCGGTGGCCTCGCCGTAGCCGAGCACGGCTTTCCAGAAGGGCCTGATGGCCGGGATGTCGAGGGCGTCGATGGCCAGGTTGAACTGGGTGACGGGTTCGGCGGCCGGTTCGAGACCGAGGTCGGTGGCGATGCCGGTGATCTTGTTGGCCAGCGCGACATCGGCTTCCGTCAACTGGTGCGCACTGTGTGTCGTCAGCACGAGATGCACCGTGCCGTAACGGAAGTCGATGTCGGGGTGGTGATTCGCTTCCTCGGCGGCGTCGATGATCTTGGCGACGAACTCACCACCGCGCACCATCGACCCGGTTTTGTAGGCGGCCGCGAGTCTGTCGGCGATCACGCGCCACGGATCGGCCACCATCTCGGCGGCCTGTGCGGGAGTGAGCGGTGAGCGAGTGGAGCCGGTCATACTGCCCCATGCTGCCCCCTTCACCGGTTTCGCGAAAGGGTGGCCGCGGTTCAGCTCCGATTGGTGGTCGCGGCGGCGAGTGTCGCGATCGATTGGTGTGTCGCCGGGAGGAACCCGCGTCGGACATCGTGGTCGAGGGCGGTACCCGCGCCGATGACGGGGTCGTAGTCGAGGCCGATCACGCCACCGACCGCGCCCGACACCACACTGACCAGCATGTCGGCAAGTCCGTCGTTGTGCGTGGTCGGCAACTGCGAGGAGATGACGACGATCGTCTTTTCCAGTACGCCTGCCCGGTCCCATTCGGTGAAGACGACGCGCGCGCGGTTGAGCAGGTCTGGTCTCGCCGCGATGACGAGCACCGGCGTGAGGTTCGGGAGATCGTCTTCGGCGAGCTCAGGCAGCAACGTGAGCGGATGTGCGCCGGCGTCGACGACGGGAACGGCGCCCTGCCGCCAGGTCTCGACGACAGCGTCGGTGACCGTCGCATCGTCGGGCGGGAGCCACAACCCCGTCCCCGACGCCGTACGCAGCAGTTCTTGATTTCCCGAGCCACGCAATCGCAGCTCGATGTCACAGTCGTTGCCCGACGCGTCGACCCACCACGACAGAAGCCCGAGCGTCGACGACGCCCGGTGCTCGGCAAGCAAAGCCGAAACAACCGACGTACCAACGCCGCCTGCCGTCCCGCACACGACGACCGCCCGCTCGGCCCAGGCCTGCGGGTCGCCGTCGCGTGGTGTGGTCGGGTTGTTCATCTCTTACGGGACGAGCATGTAGATGGTCGAACCGTAGCCGGAAGGGACGCGTACCGGGCTGTTGGGCGAGAAGCCACCGAAGCCCAGACTGACCGGACCTGAGCCGGTGTTGATGTCCCAGACCTTTTTCTCGCCTGCTCGTGGGCCGAACGTTGCGCTGACCCACTTTTCCAGATTGTAACCCCGAACGCTGGTGTAGTAGTTCCCGAACAACACTCGGCACTTGGGATTACGCTTCCAACTCGCGCCTGCACCAGTGAACCCGTGCGAGCGCACCGTGACCCTGACGACACCCTGCTTACCCTGGGGCGCATCCACAGTAGCGTTCACCGCACCCCGACAGTAGGAGTGGTCACCGAATATCCCGAAGTTGTAGCCGGTAGTCGAAACCTGGGGAATCGGAGCCGCGGACACCCGGCCAGCGCACGCTATGCACAATGCACCAACGACAAGACTGACCACCAAGGTCGCAAGCAATCGCTTCATTTTGACAAGCTCCTTCATCTCAACTCCGTTGCAATTTTCTGGAAGAGTCCGTTAGTGCCACTAGGGCACCGTCATGAAGAAGGAGGGTCCCGCAGGGGATTGCAGGATGCGAACGGCACTGTTGACGGCATAGGTAGTGATGCCCATCCAAGCGGGGCCGGAGCCGGTCACGACGTGCCACGTCTGCTTCTGCCCTGGTCTCGGCCCAAAGGAACCAACCGTCCACTCCTCCAGATCGATCCCGCGCACGCTCGTGGTAGCGGAGCGAAAAAGGAAGCGACATTTCGGACTGCGAACCCAGCTCGGACCCTGACCTGAGAAGCCGTGCGAAGTCGCGGTGACCCGAACCACTCCACGTTTCTTCGCCACCGCATCGACTCTGTATGTAATGGCGCCGCGACAGAAGGAATGGTCACCAAATGTCCCGAACGTCGTGCCGTTCGTGCTGAAATTCTGCATCGGCGCAGCAGACGCCTGTCCTACGCCCGACACGGCGCTAGCAAGTGCAAGGACGGCGACCCCCAGGCACAGGATTGCTCTTTTCATACGTGTCATCCTCGCAATAAGGGAAGACAGCCGCACGGATGGCGTCGCTGCTCCAATTTGTCGGCTTTATCCTGGTACCAGGTCAGATCACGAGCCGTCGCAGAGCTAAGGCACCAGCATGTAATACGACAGGCCGAGTGATTGCCGTACACGGATCGGGTTGTTGCGTGCGTACGACGACAACTGAAGTTCGACCACACCGGATCCCGTCCTGATGTCGCGAACCACCTTCTGCCCACGTTTCGGACCGAAATCCGCGTTGAAGAAACTCCATTGCGCGTAACCGATCGCGCTGGTGTGCACCGCGCCGATCAACAGCTTGCACACCGGATTACGCTTCCAGCTCGGCCCCTGCCCGCTAAATCCGTAGGATGTGAGTCCGACCCGGACGAAGCCGGGTTTCCTCGGAGCCGCAGTGAGACTAACGCGGAGTTCGCCATTGCAGAGCGAGTGGTTTCCCACTGTCGCAAACCGGTCACCATTTATCGAGATTCTCTGCAGTTCGGGTGCTGCGGCGCCTTCACCCGATCCAGAGATCAATCCGGCGAGCACGGCAGCAATCGTGGCCAACACAACCACAAGACGTTTCGACATCAAAACTCAACTCACTCTCGTTAGTGTTCGGCTGCATCCGCGCCCGCGTCTTCGGAAGGCCAGGCGATGTCGCTGCCTGGGATCGCGGTCCTCAAACTCTCTCCCTGCCCTCGCGTCCAATCACGAACCGATTTCTCGACTTGTGGACCGAATACGGCGTAGGGCGAGCGGGCTTGAAGACCTGACCAGCCGAAAGTAGAGGTCCCAACTTTCGCGTCTACGTCGCCGCGGTGATTGACCACGTAGTCGACAGCGGGCAGTCCAGAGCGCCGCGCGTGCTCAGGTGTCAGGTGGAACTCAAATTGGTTCGGCCCGTCAGTGTCAGGCAGCGCATGGCGTGGACCGTTCTGACGCCACGGCTCATCCGGGTTCGCGCCAGGGTCACCCGCGCCTAGCGCATAGGCCAAGAGACCGCCTGTAGTACCGCCAATGGCCGCGCCAACCGCAGCACCCGCGGCTCCAGCTCCCACACCGCCGACCGCGGCGCCGATCCCAGCGCCTGCAATTCCTTGTCCGCCTAGACTTGTCCCGATAGTGGCCCCAGTGATCGCACCTACTCCCGCACCCACAACCGCCGACGGAATACCAAGCGCGACAGCACCTGCGGTGCCACCGGCCATCACACCGATGATCGTGGCGGCAGCACGGCGGGTGGCCTCATCCTCGGGAACACCGGCAGAGATCAAACCCTGCGCGATCTTCGCCTCGCCGTACGCCGACCACGCGTTGATCGAGTTCACATCCCGCTTCGACATACCCTCCGGGATGTCGGACACGAAGTTGCCCACACGGATCTTCTCCGGCGGCGGCGCGATCGGCCGGACCGGCGGAGCAACACGAGGAGCCACCCGATTGTTGATCAGCGGAGTGTAGGGCTCGTCATAGGACTGCGACCCCGGCGCGGTATACGCCTGATACGGCGCCTCCACCGGCGGACCCGGGATACTGCCCGGACCGGGCACCACGATCGGCTCGACCGTCGCCTCGGCACCCGCACCACCGTCGGGGGACACATCCCCCGGACTCGTACCGCCCTGACCGGGCGCCGTGTCACCAGGGCTGGTCCCGCCCTGCTCCGGCACCGCCAACGCCGCTCCCGCACCCGCGGTGATCGACACAGCGACAACCGCCGACGTCACCGACAACAACGGACCACTCGGCACACGACGCTTCCGATGCCGACCCCGACTATGACTCATGGTGCTTCTACCTCTCTCGGTGCCCGGAACAGGCTGGGCGGGAACTCATTCGACAGACCTGATGGACTGGATGTAGGACTTGCCGCCGGTGGTCGTCGTGCGGATGACCTGGCGATAGGTGATGGGCGCAGCGTCGGGCTGCAGTTCGGTGAGCACGACCGAGTACTCGCCGGGCCCGCGGTCGGAGACGATCAGGCAGTGCCGGGTCCCGAGCGGTCGCTGGTTGATGTACTGCTGCATCACATACTCGGAGGCCACCGCGCCAGGGGCCGCGACAGCGCGGGCCGCCCTCGCCGAACGCAACACGTAGTAGGCGTGGTTGAACGCACGGATCGCTCCGGCGCCCGACTCCTGGTTGCCGGCGTCGTCACCGTCGGACACCGTGGTCCCCGACCCCACCGGACGCTGCGTACAGGCAGGCTCACTCGCGACAGCCGACGTGGACGGCATCGAAGAGTCAGCGGCATCGCTGCTCGATGCTGACGCAGTCGTCGGAGCGGGCTCGCTGCCTTGAGTGAGAAACACGCCCAGAACTGTGGCCACAATCACAACAATCGCCGCTGCCGCACCCGCGATTCGTAGTGGTGAACCGAAACCCGAGCGGCGTTCTCCGCGCGTGACCGGCCCGTTCTTGCGCTTCGCACGCACCGACTTCTCGGCTTCGGCCAAGAACGCGTCGAGCTCGGACGAGGGACGGGGAGCCGCTGCGTCCACCGCGCGGGCCGGGGCCCGGGTCGGCTCCTCGACCACCGGCACCGGACGCTCGAGGACGGCCACCGCCGCTGGCTGCGAAGTGGTGTGAGCTGGGCGTACGGAATGGTGTCGGGCCAGGTGAGCGGCCAGATCGGCGGCGGGTGTCGCCTCGAAGGCGGGCCACGGCGGGACGTCGGGAAACCACAATGCGGGAACACGTGGCGGCACCAAAGATCCCTCCCCCCGGCCGGTGATCATGTCGTCGTGAAGTTGCGCTCGACGACGGCACGACGCAGGGGGTCCCCCGAATACGTCGGCATTGCCGTCGCTGACCTCGGGTCACCCTACAACAGCTCTCAGCGGCCTCTCAGCTGTCATCCACAGAGGTGACACGCACGTCGGACCGCAGGTCATGCACGACATCGACCCGCTCGCTAAGGTCGAAGACTGTGCTTCTCACGGCCGCAGTCGTTCGCGGGGTCGCCGACGGAACCGTCGACCTCGCCTTCCGGCGATGGGGCCATCCGCGCATCCATCCGGGCTCGAGCTTCATAGCGCTCACGCACGTGATCGAGGTGACGTCCCTGGAGCGCGTCGACCCCGAACGGATCACACCGGACGAAGCGCGTCGCGCAGGCTTCGACGACGCGGACGCCGTGCGGGCCACCTTGTGCGTCAACGTCCACAACCCGACCTACCGGATCGGACTGCAGTGCATCGGCGAGGACCCGCGGATCGCTCTGCGCGCCGATGACAATCTGTCCGACGACGATGTGGACGAGATCCGGACCCGCCTCGATCGGATGGACGCGCGCTCCACGCGCGGACCGTGGACGCGCGAAGTCCTCGACGTCATCGCCCGCCGCCCCGGTGTGGTGTCGACCGATCTCGCGGCCGAACTCGGCCGGGAGAGAGCAGGATTGAAGCAGGACATCACCAAGCTCAAGAAGCTCGGACTGACCGACAGCCTCGTCGTCGGTTACGAACTGTCGCCTCGTGGCGTCGAATTCCGTCGTCGCGACTCCGGGTAGCGGTCGCCGAAACGCCGTGCCGGACCGTCCGGTCGACGACAATTCTCTTCATGAACCGCATCCGAGCCGGGGTCGCGTCGGCCATGACCGCGGTGGCGGCGATGAGCCTGTGCCTCGTCGCGGGCACCGCGTACGCCGCGCCGTTCCCTGTCACGACCGACGCGGCGACCGCCATCGCCTCCCGGTACCTGAGCCCGGCGTCGGAGTCGCCTGCCGGCTCGAATCGTTTCGACTGCCGGGACCGCGAAGACCGCAACCCCGTGGTGCTGCTGCACGCGACGGCCATGAACCAGGGCGCCAACTGGGCGTACCTCGCGCCCATGTTGGCCAACGCGGGTTACTGCGTGTTCAGCCTGACCTACGGTCAGACCAGTTGGAGCGGCAACACCGGAGGCCTGGGGAACAAGGAGGAGTCCGCCCGTGCGGTCTCCTCCTTCGTCGACCGAGTCCTGACCGCGACCGGTGCCGAGAAGGTCGACCTCGTCGGCCACAGCCAGGGTGGCGCGATCGCTCAGCTCGTCACCCAGATACCTGGACGCGCGGCACAGGTGGGCACGATCGTCGGACTGTCCGCGTCCAACCGCGGATACTCACGTGTCGGTTCGATCACCGACCGGCTGCCGGCCCGCGCTCCCGGTCAGAGCTACTGGGGTCCGCGACACCCCTCGATCCGGTACGTCAATCTCGCGACGCGGTACGACGAGATCTCGACCCCATACGTACTGACCTTGATGCCGCCGGGGCCCAACATCACCAACACCGTGGTGCAGGATGTGTGCCCGGCGTCGAGGATCGGTCATGTCGGGATGGCCTACTCGCCGACCGTCGGGACGCTGGTCCGCAATGCGCTCGATCCGGAGCGTCCGGTGCCGGTGGTCTGCGGTACCGACTTCCCGGGTTGACCCGATCGACGCTCCGGCGGAGCCATCACCTGCCGTCGACGACCCGGGTTTTGTTCGTTCTCCGACCCTCGCTAGACTCGTCAGCGCTGCCTCGCGTAGCACGCCGCCCTAGCTCAGTCGGTAGAGCAATTCACTCGTAATGAATAGGTCAGGGGTTCGATTCCCCTGGGCGGCTCCATTTCTGTCCCGGCTTCGTGCCTTCGACGACCGCCGAGCGACGTTCGAACAGTTACGACCCCGGCGCGTCGCGTAGATGTCCCGATTTGCGTCATTCAGACGACACCATGCCCCCCGTGCATCGTCTACTATCTGAGCGACAAAGAGGGGACCCAGGGGTGGCATCACATCGGCGCGGCACGCACCGCGCCGTCGACAACGACGGCGTCGGTCCTCTTCGGCGACCCTCGGGTTTCGCCGGCACGTCCCTCACCCTCGCCGCGCTCTCGCTCTGCACGGTGATCCCGACGGCAGTCGCGTCGATCAACACCACCACTCTGGTACACGCCTTCGCCGTGCCGGCCACCGTCCAGGTGTCCACCCAATCACCGACCGCATCATTCGGTCCGAGCCGCGCCCCGACGTCGGAGGTCGGGACCGCCTCGCCGGGCACGTCACTCGCGGCGCCGTCGACCGACTCCGGCTCGCTCATCGCACGAGACGTGCCCGTCACGGGCGCACCTCGGACTGTGGTCATCGACCACCCGCAGTCGATCGGCCCCATCATCGTCAGTGGCCCCAGCACCCGCGCCGTACTCTCGACGGAGTTCGACGACGAGACCAAAGAACGCGCCGTGCAACAGAACCTGGCGGTGATGACCGTCATCGCCGGACTGGACGCGGACAGCCCGTTCGTCGTCTACACCGGCGATCCCCAGGCATCCGGCGGCCCGGGCGGGACCGACGGCAACACGAGCCTGACCCCTCCGCCGAGTACCGGCGGGCCGGTCATCGTCCTGGTGTCAGATCCGCGGGGACCGTGGAGTATCCGGGCGTGGCTCGAAACCATCCCGTTCGTCTCGGCACTCCTGAGGTCGCTCGGACGAGACGGCGTCCCCCCGAGAACCGAACGGCCTCACGAGACACCACGGACCGACGTCGACACGCGCGGCGAGCCGGACACCGCCGAACCACCTCGGGGGCGGCCCATCGAGCCGAACCCCGACACCCGCGACACCGACACGCGCGACACCACTTCCGACGCCGGAACCGATGTCGAGACGTCCCGCGACCCCGTGGAACCGCGGCAAGTGGATCGAGACACGCTGCCGGACATCGATGCCGACAGCGTCGAGGGCACGCCGGACGAGCGCGAGGACAGTGCGACCACCGACACCGATTCGCAGTCGGACGATGAGGGCGACGACAGGCAGCCGGAGGAATCCCGCGACTCGGAGTCCGGTGACTCAGCAGGCCATACCGGTTCCGAATCGGGCGACGACGGCTCCGCATCGAGCGACCGCTCCGGGAGCTCCGGTTCCGGCGGCGAGTCCACGGACTCCACAGCCTGATCCGACATCGGCGGTCAGCGGTTCAGCCGAACACGCACGCGAGCGGACCGGCCGAGTCCGGTGACAACGGCGAGGCGAGCATCACCGGCCCCTGAGCCATGAATCGCGGTGTCGCACCGCGGTGTTCGTCAGCTGCATGCACCGTGAACGGGTGGACGACATAGACGTCGCCGGGACGCCCGGTCGCGTAGGCGACCCGACGGTCACGACTCGCCGCATCGAGGAGCGGGCCGACCTCGAAGGCACTCTGCCCCTCGTCGTCGAGGACGTCGACGGCGTCGAGATGCGATCCCACCCGGATGCGGGTCGGCGCGTCGGACGGTCCGACCTCGGACAACAGGGTCAGGACCAGCACGGTGTGGGGCCGCCGGCTCACCACCCACGATCCGTCGTCGCACGGGGTGTTGGCGTCGATGTGCCAGCCTCGGTCATCGACGGTCGGCGGCACCGGGAAGCGAACAGGGATGTTGCCCAGCGCTCCCCGTGGTGTCCAACCCCCGACGCCGCAGATCGCGTCGAGCGCCTCGGTCAGCTCCGGACTGTTTGTCAGCGCTCCGAACGGGCCGGCTCCCACCATGTCCGACGCCCAGCGCACGGGTTCGGTCCAGCCCGCGGGATCGTTCTCCGAGAGTCCCAGTTGGGCCCACAGACCCGCTCGCGCGCGGTCCGCCGCGCTTCGCAACGACGGACGCTCGATCTTGACGAAGCCGTTCTCGACGAAGGTCTCGGCGATGGAAGAGTCGGTGTCTGGGTCGATCACCGTCGCAGGATCGCACCGATCACGATCCATCGCCAGCGATTTTCACACCCCCCCGGCTGGGCCGCGATGAACGACCGCTGTCGATTCCGCACCGGCAAACGATGCACACTCGACGAGGGCTCGTGGCGCGCAACGCCTCCCATGGATTCATGTCAGCGGAGCGCCTGATCGATCAGGACTTCGGCGGCGGCACGCGCATCGTCGGCGGGACGGACCGAACCGGCGATCGCCGCCGTGGTCTGAGCACCTTCGGCGAGGATCGAGAGCTGTGCGCCGAGTCCGCCGGGGGCGCCCAACTCGGCGACCAGGCCGGCGACGTACTGCTGGAAGTCGGCTTTCTGGGCACGGACCGCCGAAGCCACGGACGGCATCTCGGCGCCGAGTTCGCCATAGGCGTTGATGAAGGCACATCCGCGGAACTCGTCGGTGCCGAACCATTCGAGCAGGAAGTCGAACACGGCGAGCAGCTTGTCCCGCGGCGAGGACAGTCCGTCGGCGCACGCGGCGATCCCCGCGTTCCACTGCCGGGTCCGGTCGTCGAGCACCGCGAGGATCAGCGCTTCCTTCGACGGGAACATCGCGTAGATCTTCTTCAGCGACACCCCCGCGGCGTCCCGGACCTTGTCCATCCCGACGGCGTGGACACCGTGGGCGTTGAACAGCTGGTCAGCGGCACGGACCACTCGTTCACGCGGGTCCACGGCATCGGTCACCACACACTCCTCTTCTGCGATTCCCGGCTTGGGGTTGCGCGGGGAACGATCGTTCTCTAGTGTAGCAATCACCGGCGAGAACGACCGTTCTCCACACGCCGTATCCGATACCGATCCCGATCGGATCGCCTCATCAGAGAGAAGTGATCGCAATGGGTTACATCACCGTCGGCACCGAGAACTCCACCGACATCGAGCTGTACTACGAAGACCACGGAACCGGTCAGGCCGTCGTGCTGATCCACGGCTACCCGCTCGACGGCAACAGCTGGGAGCTACAGGCCCGCGAGCTGATCGACGCCGGCTACCGCGTGATCACCTATGACCGCCGCGGCTTCGGAAAGTCCAGCAAGGTCGGCACCGGCTACCACTACGACACCTTCGCCGCGGACCTCAACACCGTGCTGGAGACGCTCGACCTCCGCGACGTCATCCTCGTCGGATTCTCGATGGGCACCGGCGAATTGGCCCGCTACGCCAAGAACCACGGCACGGACCGCATCGCGAAGTTCGCGTTCCTGGCGTCGCTCGAGCCGTTCCTGGTCAAGACCGACGACAATCCCGAGGGCGTCGACCGTTCCGTCTTCGACGGCATCGCCGCAGCCGCGAAGGAGAATCGTTACGCCTGGTACACGCAGTTCTACAAGGACTTCTACAACCTCGACGACAACCTCGGCAGCCGCATCACCCAGGAGGTCGTCGACGCGAACTGGAACACCGCGGTCAGCAGCGCTCCGGTCGCCGCCTACGCAGTCGTCCCGACCTGGATCGAGGACTTCCGGGAAGACGTTGCCGCCGTTCGTGACTCGGGCAAGCCGACGTTGATCCTGCACGGCACGGCCGACAACATCCTGCCGATCGACGCCAGCGGACGCCGCTTCCATCAGGCCGTTCCGGACGCCGAGTACGTCGAGATCCCCGACGCCCCCCATGGCCTGCTCTGGACTCACGCCGCCGAGGTGAACGAGGCGCTGTTGGGGTTCGTTCAGAAGTGAGCACCCCGGGGTGAGTTCAGCCGCGAGCACACCCGCGTGGAGCAGGACGGCCGCCGGATGGTTTCCATCCGGCGGCCGTTTGTCGCATGCGCCCTACTTGACCTCGCCCTCGGCCTGTTCCGGGTCAGCGGCCTCGTCAGACGCGTCCGCATCCTTGTTGTCGGCGAGCGGGTCGTAGCCCGGGACACCCTCGAGCACCGTGAGTTCCTGGTCGATGGCGGCCGAGACGGCCTTGGCATCTTCCTTGATCTTGCGGATGAAGTCCGACATCGCCTACTCCTCGCTCATCGTCGCGCTCGCGGCTCGCGACCGTCGCTTCATGATAGGTCGCCGTCCGGGCCGGCTCCGGCGATCATGTCTAAGCGCGATCCGATCAGTCCCGGAACATGGCCGCGTAGGGCTCGGACAGCGCCGGGTAGTACGCATCCCAGTCAATCGTCGCGACATCGCGGCCGGACTCCGCGGCCACCAGACGATCCAGGTAGTACTCCCAACCGGGACCGACGTTCTCGGCGGACTCGGGTCGCGGCAGCCCTTGCGCGAAGACGAGGGTGGTCGTGCCGTCGGTCTCGCTCAGATCGAGCTCGAGCAGCCACACCTCGTCGCCTTGTTCACCGGTGGTCGTCGACGTCATCGCGAGTCTCTGCGGCGGTACGCATTCCAGGATCGAGAACCGTTCGGACTCGACGTCGTCGCCTTCGGCGGTCATGCGGAAGTCGACGGACCCGGTCGCCGGATCACCAGTCCACGTGCCGATCCACCGTTCCATCCGCGACGGGTCGGTGACGGCCGCCCACACGGCGTCGATCGGTGCGGCGAACGTGCGCTGGAGGATCACATAAGGCACCCCCGCACGAATCTCCCGGCGGCCCGTCGCCGCGATGTCAGTACTCACCCTGTCTCCTTCTGTCTGCTGCTCGAATCTGCTGTCGGCGTGGCGTCGTCGGCGCCCGCCTGCTCACGCACCGTGCGCCGCACCTCGAGATCGAGGGCGTCGAGATGGTGCTCACCGAACCTGGGCGTGGCGGTGCCGGCGTCCACCGCGTCGAGGAACTCGCGCACCTCGGCAAGAGCCCCAGGCACGAGTTCGTAATGACGCTCGCGCCCCTGGTCAACCGCGGACACGACGCCGGCCTGGCCCAGCACCCGCAGATGCCGCGAGATGGCCGGGCGGCTGATCGGATGGTCGGCGGCCAGGTCGACGACACGCGCGGACCCCCGAGCCAGGCGCGCGATGAGCGAGCGACGTACCGGGTCTGCGATCGCCTCGAATCCGTCCATACCCATTGGTAACACATCGGTTACCAATTTCCAAGGGTCTACTTACCGGGACTGAGACCGAGATTCAGCGGGCTTCGACTACACGTCGACCCGTCGCGCGAGCGCGAGTCCGATCCGCGCGACCATGTCGTCGACGGCGAACTTAGGCTTCACGTTCATGTCGAGGGCCTCCCGGCACGCGAGTACGGCCTCGACACATTGGAGCAGCTGCTCCGGCTTGGCGTAGCCGGCGAGCGGGTTCGCGATGTCCTCGGCCTTGTCCGGATGCATCGCAGTGACCTGAGCGCCCACACCGACGACGAGCGCGTCGCGGAAGAGCGCGGCGAGGTCGACCAGGGCGCGGTCGAGGACGTCGCGCCCGACCCGGGTGGCCCGCGACTTCTGTCGCCTCTCCAGCTCCTTGAGCGCGCCGGCACTACCGCGCGGCATCCGTGCGGTGCCCTTGCCGGTACCGCCCGCACCCAGCGCGGTCTTCATCTCCTCGGTCTCGACCACGTCGAGCTCGGCACTGATCGCCTTGGCGGCCTCGTCGGCCGACCGGACCAGGTCCTCGGCGGCGGCGTAGGCCGTCGAATCCCGGGCCGCGGCACGTGCCAGCCCGAGCGCCTTCTCGCGTTGCGTGCGCGCCTCGGGATCGGTCGCCAGCCGACGCGCACGACCGATGTGGCCGCCGCACACCGACGCGGCCCAGTGCGCCTGCTCCGGGTCGAGGCCGTCACGCTCGACGAGGACGCGCTCGATGTCGGCGGTCGTCGGCGTGACGAGTGCGACGTGCCGGCAGCGGGACCGCAGCGTCACCGAGATGTCCTCCGGGTCGACCGACGGCGCGCACAGCAGGAACACCGTTCGCGACGGCGGCTCCTCGACGACCTTCAGCAGGGCGTTCGCGGCCTGCTCGGTGAGCCGGTCGGCATCTTCCACGATCACGATCTGCCACCGGCCCGTCCCCGGTCGGCGAGCGGCGGCCTGGACGATGTCGCGCATGGCCCCCACGGCGAGACTGAGCCCTTCCGGCACCACATGGCGGACGTCGGCGTGGGTCTTGGCCATGACAGTGACGCACGCGCGGCATTCGCCGCAGCCGACGTTCGCGGCGTCGGGCGACTGACACTGGAGTGCCGCGGCGAAGCACTGCGCGGCCACCGAACGACCGCTGCCGGGCGGTCCGGTGAACAACCACGAATGGGTCATCGACGCCCGCGACCACCCCGCGTCGACGGCCGGGATCTCGTCGTCGGGCAGGAACAGGTCGTTCGAGGTCCCCGCGTCGAGCCTCACCGCGAGCACACGAGCGGCACGCGCGGCGGCCCGCAGATCGTCGGCGATGGCCTCTTGCCCGGTCAGCCGATCGAAGACATTTGTCACAGCAACACCCTAATCCGCAGTTCGGACACGCCTGAGACACGGAACCGTGTTTAACGATTGCAAGCAGCCAGCTACCGTAGTCTCCGTGGTTCAACAACGGTCGCGGTGGTCAAAGGGCCTGCATCTGGCCCGATGGCTCATTCATACGCCGTGGCCGATTCTCGCACTCGACATGCTCCGGGCGAACCTCGTCGGCGCACTGTTCACCTTCGCGTTCCTGCGCTTCGGCATGCCGATCCAGGACTCGATCAGCCTCGACGAGATCACCGCGCTGAACCAGGTCATCTTCGCGGCCTACCTGCTGATCGCCATGGTCATCGGGGGCTTCGCCAGCATCCAGCTGTCCCTGCCGGTGCTCATCTGGCATCGTCGCCGCACCCGACTCGACAACGAGGCCGCACGACGACGCGCACTCGCCCTGCCGATGCTGCTGACGGCGGTCAACGCCGCGCTGTGGGTCGTCGGCGGCACGCTGTTCACACTGGTCAACCTGACCGTGTCGTCGAAGAACGCCTTCATCGTCGCGATCGCCAGCACGATCGGCGCGATGGTCACGTGCGCGCTGAGCTACATGCAGGCGGAGAAGGTCATGCGGCCCATCACCGTCGCGGCCATGGCCAACAACCCCGACAACGCGATCGCGCCCAGCGTCACCACCCGTATCACCGCGTTCTGGGTGATCAGCGTCGTGGCTCCGATGCTGGTGATCATCGGGATGATCGTGCTGCATCGACTCGGGATCATCGAGGCCGACTCCACCGGCCTGGAACGCCCCATCCTGTGGATGGCCATCTCCGCACTCGCATTCAGCGTCATCGCGATCGTGCGTGTCGTGGCCGCCATCAACGACCCGATCAAGCAGCTGCGCCGCGCGCAGTCCAAGGTCAGCGAGGGCGACCTCAACGTCGCGGTGAAGATCTACGACGGCAGCGACCTCGGCCTGCTGCAGGCCGGGTTCAACGACATGGTCGCCGACCTGCGCGAACGTCAGGAGCTGCGCAACCTGTTCGGCCGCTACGTCGGCGAAGACGTCGCGCGCCGTGCGATAGAGACCGGCACCGAACTCGGTGGCGAGGAACGGTACGTCGGCGTCCTGTTCGTCGACATCGTCGGCTCGACGCGACTGGCGGTCAACCGGCCGCCACGCGAGATCGTCGAGCTGCTCAACGAGTTCTTCCGGGTCGTCGTCGGTGTCGTCGGACGCCATGGCGGGTTCGTCAACAAGTTCCAGGGCGACGCCGCGCTCGCGATCTTCGGGGCTCCGCTCGACCTCGACGACTTCGCCGGCCGCGCCCTCGCGTCCGCGCGCGAGCTGCGCGCCGAGCTCTACGAGTCCCTCGGTGACACCGACATCGGCATCGGCGTGTCGGCCGGCAAGGCAATCGCCGGACACATCGGCGCCGAACAGCGACTCGAGTACACGGTCATCGGCGACCCGGTCAACGAGGCGGCCCGCCTGACCGAACTCGCGAAAGACGAACCCACACGCGTTCTCGGGTCGGCGCGCGCCGTGTTCCTGGCATCCCACGAAGAAGCCGAGCACTGGGAGATCGGCGAGGGCGTCGAACTCCGCGGGCGCGGGATCGAGACACTTCTCGCACGCCCGCACCTCGAGCCGGACCGGCAGAGCTGAGCGACTCGGCCCAAGGCTGCGAGCTGCAGATCACCGCTGCTCCTACGCGGTACTCCTACTCGGCGTCCGGGGCCGCCTTCTTGGCCGCGGTCTTCTTGGCGGTCGCCTTCTTCGTCGCGGTCTTCTTGGCGGTCGTCTTCTTGGCTGCGGCCTTCTTCGCGGTCGTCTTCTTCGCCGCCGTCTTCTTGGCCGGAGCCTTCTTCGCCGCCTTCTTGGTGGCCTTCTTGGCCGGCCCGCGCGCCCGGCGATCGGCGAGCAGCTCCATCGCGCGTTCCGGCGTGATCGAGGCGACCTCGTCGCCCTTGCGCAGGCTGGCGTTGGTCTCGCCGTCGGTCACATAGGGTCCGAAACGGCCGTCCTTGATGACCATCGGCTTGCCGCTGACCTCGTCGTCCTTGCCGAGCTCACGCAGCGGCGGTGCGGCCGCCTGCCGACCGCGACGTTTGGGCTCGGAGTAGATCTTGAGCGCCTCGTCGAGGGTGATCTCGAAGAGCTGCTCCTCGGAACCGAGCGATCGCGAGTCCGATCCCTTCTTGAGGTACGGACCGTACCGGCCGTTCTGCGCGGTGATCTCGTCGCCGGACTCCGGGTCGACGCCGACGACACGCGGCAACGACAGCAGCTTCAGTGCATCGTCGAGGGTGACCGTCGAGATGTCCATCGTCTTGAACAGCGAGCCCGTGCGTGGCTTGGGACCGGCCTTCTTCGCAGCCTTCTTCGCGGTTTTCTTCGCCGCGGGCTTCGTCTTCGTGGCCGTGCCGCCACCGGGCGCGTCGAGTGGGACGACATCGGCGTCGGCGGAGTCGGAACCTCCGGCGCCACCGCCGGCCCCACCGTCACGCGGTGTCGGGCCCGCGGGAATGGTCGCCGGGGTGTCTCCGTCGTCGTCATCGTCGTCCGACGGCAGGACCTCGGTCACATACGGGCCGAATCGGCCCTCCTTGGCGACGATCTCGTGACCGGTCGCCGGGTCCGTCCCCAGCGAACGGCCCTCTTGCGGTGTGGCAAAGAGCTTTTCGGCCACTGCGAGGGTCAACTCGTCCGGCGTGATGTCGGCGGGCAGGTTGGCACGCTGCAGGTCGGGCTCCGCGTCGGGCGACGTGGCGACGTTGCGTTCCAGGTACGGACCGAATCGGCCGACCCGCACGTAGATCGGGCGTCCCTCCTCGTCGTCGAACAGACGGATCGAGTTCACCTGCCGGGCGTCGATCTCCTCGAGATTGACACCCACGAGCTTCTTCAGACCGCCGTGCTGCGCGATCGCCGACTGGGCGGAACGGCTCTCGCCGTCGGCGGGGCTGCGATCCTCACCGAAGTAGAACCCCGACAGCCACCGCGTCCGGTTCTCGTTGCCGGTGGCGATCTGGTCGAGATCGTCTTCGAGGGTTGCGGTGAAGTCGTAGTCGACGAGGTTCTCGAAGTACGCCTCGAGCAGCCCGACCACCGCGAAGGCGATCCACGACGGCACCAGGGCGTTGCCCTTCTTCACCACGTAGCCGCGGTCCTGGATGGTGCCGATGATCGAGGCGTACGTCGACGGCCGGCCGATGCCGAGTTCCTCGAGGACCTTGACCAGCGACGCCTCGGTGAAACGCGCGGGCGGGTTGGTGGAGTGGCCGTCGGCGGTGAGGTCGGTCGCGGTGAGCGCCTGCCCCTCCGTCAGCTGCGGGAGGCGGTTCTCGGCGTCGTCGGCCTGACCGCCGGTCTGCTCGTCGACGGTCTCGACGTAGGCCGACAGGAAGCCGGGGAAGGTGATCGTGCGTCCCGACGCGGCGAACGTCGCGCGCTCCCCGGAGGAAGCCGTGCCGGCGATCCGCAGGCTCAGCGTGGTGCCCTTGGCGTCGGCCATCTGCGAGGCGACGGTGCGCTGCCAGATCAGCTCGTAGAGGCGGAACTCGTCGGCCTCGAGCTGTCCGGCGACCTGCCCCGGGGTGCGGAAGGTCTCGCCGGCGGGACGGATCGCCTCGTGCGCCTCCTGCGCGTTCTTGACCTTGCGCGTGTACTGCCGCGGCGTCGGGTGGACGAAACTGTCGCCGTAGAGCTCGCGGGCCTGGTTGCGTGCGGCGTTGATCGCCGACTCGCTCAGGCTCGTCGAGTCCGTACGCATGTAGGTGATGAAACCGTTCTCGTACAGCCGCTGGGCGATGCGCATCGTGCGATCGGAGGTGAACCGCAGCTTGCGACCCGCCTCCTGCTGCAGCGTCGACGTCATGAAGGGCGCGTACGGACGGCGCGTGTACGGCTTCTCCTCGACCGACGTGACGGTCATCGCCGCGCCCCGCAGGCCGGCGGCCAGGCTCTCGGCACGATCGGCGTCGAGCACGATCACGCCGTCCGACTTC
The DNA here is from genome assembly GCF_000143885.2 of Gordonia sp. KTR9. NCBI lineage: Bacteria > Bacillati > Actinomycetota > Actinomycetes > Mycobacteriales > Gordoniaceae > Gordonia > Gordonia sp. KTR9. The sequence continues at coordinate 502,488 of NC_018581.1, read as the reverse complement.
TTCAGGGCACCCGTGGCCTCGAAGTCGCGTCCGGTGGCCACACGAGCGTCGTCGACGTTGACCAGTCGCGCCTTGAAGGTCTGCGGGTTCGAGTCGTCGGCGCTCTCCGCGTCCATCGTCGCGGAGATGTCCCAGTATTCGGCCGACACGAACGCCATGCGCTCGCGTTCGCGCTCGACGATGATGCGCGTGGCCACCGACTGCACGCGGCCGGCCGACAGCTTCGGCATGACCTTCTTCCACAGCACCGGTGAGACCTCGTAGCCGTAGAGGCGGTCGAGGATACGGCGGGTCTCCTGGGCGTCGACGAGGTCGATGTCGAGGTCCCGGGGATTCTCGGCGGCTGCCCGGATCGCCGGTTCGGTGATCTCGTGGAAGACCATCCGCTTCACCGGGATCTTCGGCTTGAGCGTCTCGAGGAGATGCCAGGCGATCGCCTCCCCCTCGCGGTCACCGTCGGTGGCGAGGTAGAGCTCGTCGACGTCCTTCATCAGCGCCTTCAGTTCGCTGACGGTCGACTTCTTGTCCGGGGACACCACGTACAGCGGTTCGAAGTTGTCGTCGACGTTCACGCCGAGGCGTGCCCAGGGCTGGCCCTTGTACTTGGCCGGGACGTCGGCCGCGCCACGCGGAAGATCGCGGATGTGCCCGCGGGAGGACTCCACCACATAGTTCGACCCGAGGTAGCCGGCGATCTTGCGGGCCTTGGTCGGGGACTCGACGATCACGAGGCGTCGAATGCCCCCACTCGAGCGGGATGCGGTGCTGGTCTCTGCCACCGGGGCGTCCTTTGGTTGACTGGGTGGAGAACGTTCCTGCGTGTCAGGTCAGGTGTGTTCGTTGGGTTTGTACCTTATGTATAGCGCCGTTTGCACATTTGAATTCCGCGACGGATCGGCCCGGGCGACGGATCCGCCGCCACATTGACACGTTCTACCAGCTCAGAAGCCCGAGTGTGGGATGGCTAATGCTCGTCCACCGGCGGCCAGTCCGCGACGGCCTCGGCGCAGGGCGGCACCCCGACGTACTCGTGCAGGCGCGACAGGCGTCGATGGCCGGCGATCCGCAGTGCCGGCGATTGCCCGCGCGTACCGACGAGGGTCGGCGCGATCCCGACTCGCATCAACGCGGTCGCGAGGGCGGCGTGCGACTCCGGGGCGTGAGGATCCAATCCGAGCTGATAGCGGCCGGCATCGCTGTGACCTGCGGCGATCACCCACAGACGCAGCGCCCGATAGCTCGGGACCCAGCCGGACGGCATCGCCTTCACCGCGCCGGACGACCATGCCCTGTGCAACGGGTCCAGCTCATGACAGGAGGCGGTACGTGCCAGGGGCGTGCCCTCATCCGACGTCGTCGACTCGGCGTCGAGGCCGGCGGCACGCATCTCGACGACGATCTGCTCGGCTCGCCAGCGATCGGCGACCACGATCGAGACCCGCGTACCGGTTTCGGAGCGGACGGTCTGTCCGTGCGCCGCGAGCAGCCCCGCGAGGTCGGTGTACGCGGGCTGTTCGGTCTCCGCGGAGAAAAACGACAACTGGCCCACGAGTCGAGACTAGGTCGTCCCCGGGGCCGGAGCCGGGGTTTGGGGTCGGCGGGTTCACGACGCCGCGGAGCACGTGCCGCCCGCGCACGCCGGGCACAGACAACAAACCGCTCCCGCCTCGACGAATCGAAACGGGAGCGGTGGTTTGCCCCGACTGCGTGGTGCAGTCACACGCGGGTGTTCTCAGACGGCGCGGACGCCAGTGGCCTGCGGACCCTTGGTGCCCTGACCGACCTCGAACTCCACCCGCTGGTTCTCCTCGAGGGTGCGGAAACCGGATCCCTGGATCTCGGAATAGTGGACGAACACGTCGTCGGAACCCTCATCAGGCGCGATGAAGCCGAAGCCCTTTTCCGCGTTGAACCACTTCACAGTTCCCTGTGCCATTCTTGCAATCCTTTACATATCAACTGTCGCGACACGATGGGTCATCGTGTCGTGGCCGGTCGACCGCCATACCTCAAAGAGCCCCGCGAAGATCTGCATCGATCCGCCAAACTAACCTCAGTACCACGGCTGCAACATGCTTGTCGCCCACCGGGCGGTGGGTCGCGAAAGCTGCGGCCGGAACCAGTCAATCATGTTCGGTCCCCCAGCGATAGTCACACGAACCAAAGTGAGTGAAAACCTCGTCAAACTTCAGATCAACGACATCAGCCGGTAACATCGCCGCAGGTCAGGGACCACGCAGCGACACTATTTCGAAGAGTTGTCACCAGAAGATGCAGTACTCCACATTCGGGACAGGGCTGCTGGCCCGGACCCTCGCGGGTTCCGACGCCGACCCCTCCCCTCTCACTCACCTGTCGGTAATCCCGTCGCGCTCAGCATCTTTCGACGACTGGCCGGAGTGGGTGCCGCAAGCTCTGATCGACGCCTATGCCGACAACGGCATCGAGAAGGTGTGGACTCACCAGGCGCGCGCGGCCGACGCCGCATTCCACGGAAATCATGTCGCTATTTGCACGGGTACCGCCTCAGGCAAATCGTTGTCGTATCAAATGCCCATTCTCACCGCTTTGCTGAACGAAAAGAATGCGACGGCGCTATACCTCGCACCGACAAAAGCACTCGGCGCCGACCAGATCCGGGCGGTGTCGTCGATCATCGCCGGACGGCCGGAGTTCGGGCATCTGCAGCCGTGCGCATACGACGGCGACACCGACCCCGAGATCCGTCAGTGGGCGCGCGCCCATTCACGCTGGATCTTCACCAACCCCGACATGCTGCACATCGGGATTCTGTCCCATCACCACCGCTGGCGTCAGTTCTTCCGGCATCTCCGATTCATCGTCGTCGACGAATGCCACCACTATCGTGGGGTGTTCGGGTCCCATACCGCGTTGGTGATGCGGCGATTGCTGCGCATCGCGCGGGCGGCCGGCGCCGATCCCATCGTCATCGGGGCGAGCGCGACGGTCGCCGAGCCGGCAGAGGCGCTGGGCAGGCTGATCGGCGAGCCGGCCGTCGCGGTGACCGAAGACGGATCTCCCCGCGGCGAGCGGACCGTCGCCCTCTGGGAGCCCGACTTCCTGCCCGTGGTCACCGGCGAGAACGGCGCACCGGTCCGCCGCTCGGCCGGCGCCGAATCCGCCCGTCTGCTGGCCGATTTCGTGGTCGAAGGGGCTCGCACGCTGTGCTTCGCCCGTAGCCGGCGGGGTGTGGAGCTCACGGCGCTCAGCGCGCGGCACCTGTTGTCGCAGAGCGCCCCCGAGCTCGAGTCCCGGATCGGCGCCTACCGGGCGGGTTATCTCGCCGACGATCGACGGCGTCTCGAGAAGGCCATCTCCGACGGGGAGCTGCTGGGCGTGGCCACCACCAATGCGCTCGAACTCGGCGTCGACATCAGCGGGCTCGACGCCGTGATCGTCAGCGGTTATCCCGGGACGGTCGCCTCGTTCTGGCAGCAGGCGGGGCGGGCGGGGCGCCAGCGCGAGTCCGGCGACTCGCTCGTCGTACTCGTCGCGCGCGACGATCCGCTCGACACCTACCTCGTGCACCATCCCGAGTCGCTGCTCGGCAAACCCGTCGAGGCCACCGTCACCGACCCCGCCAACCCGTACATCCTGGGTCCGCATCTGCTGTGCGCCGCCATGGAGAAACCGCTGTCGGACAAGGAGATCGACGCCTGGAACGCCCGCGACGTGGCGCACGACCTGGCGAGCGAAGGTCTGCTCCGCAAACGCAAGTCCGGGTGGTATGTCACCGCCGGGACCGAGCCCCACGCCGACGTCGACATCCGCGGCGGGATCGGCGGGCAGGTCCTCATCGTCGACACCACGACATCGCAACTGCTCGGTACGGTCGACACCGGTCGTGCGATGTCGACCGTGCACCCCGGCGCCGTCCACATCCACCAGGGCGAAACCTATCTGGTCGACGAACTCGACCTCGACGACGGTCTCGCGCTGGCCCACCCGGAGGATCCGGACTGGACGACGTCGGCGCGGGAGACGACCGACATCACCATCACCGCGACGCTCGCGAGCCGACGATTCGGTCCGTTGACGGTTGCGTTCGTCGAGGTCGACGTCACGCACCAGGTCGTCGGGTATCTGCGCACGTTGCGGACCGGCGAAGTACTCGACGCCGTCGAACTCGACATGCCCGAACAGACACTGAACACCCGCGCCGTGATGTACACCCTCACACCGGAGTCGCTGGCCGACGCCGGAATCGACGAGACCCGGTTGCCGGGCTCGCTCCATGCCGCCGAGCACGCGGCGATCGGCCTCCTTCCACTGGTGGCGACCTGCGACAGATGGGACATCGGTGGTCTCTCCACCGACCTCCACCCCGACACCGGGCTGCCGACGGTCTTCGTCTACGACGGTTACATGGGTGGCGCCGGTTTCGCCGAGCGAGGGCACTCGGCTTTCCTGACCTGGATCGACGCCACCCGCGACGCCGTCGCCAGCTGTGGTTGTGAGAGCGGCTGCCCATCGTGCGTCCAGAGTCCCAAATGCGGCAACGGTAACGATCCGCTGGACAAGAATGGCGCAGTAGCCGTCCTGGATCTTCTCCGTCGGGAATACTTGGCCCATGCATGACGAGGCATCCGACCGGGGGACACATACCTATCGTCAGGTCACTCGACCCTCCCGGGCCTTCTTCCTGCTCGCCCGACCGACGCAGAACACCGACCAGTTGCCGTCCTCCATCGGCGAACGCGATGTGTTCTTCTCCGAGGAGGAGGCACTCGACGCCCTGGACCTCCACTACGCGTGGTGCGCCGCCCGTTCCGGAGGATTCACCGACGTCGTGACGACCGCGCAGTGGTACCTCCAGACGGCGATGGTCGGCCCGCGGGTCACCGCGTCACTCGGCGAGGTCTACCTGGCGTCGTCCGATGCGCAGTCCGGCGAGACGTGGGCAGCGGCAGGAGGTTTCCTCACCGAAGGAGAGCTCATCCACTGGTCGTCGTTCGTTCGGGCCGCCCGGACGTGGATCCCGATGAACACCGGCACCGATGCCTTCGAACTCGCCTACCGCGGTGACACCGACGTGCACTTCCACCAATTGTGGTTTGCTCCCATGCAATCCATCCGGGTGTATCCCAAACGGATCTCGGTGGACGCGGACGGGCGCGGCTAGGTCCGGCGTCAGCAGTCGCCGACTTGACGTCGACTCAGCCGACGGGTCCCGCCCGGGCCTGTGCCGTCGCGTCGTTCGTTCCGAAGCTCCCGAGTTCGACCGGCACCCGTACCGTCACCACCACGTCCTCCCCGACGATGCGGCACCCGACGAGTTCGGCGCCGGAGGATTGCCGCCCGGCCAGGTCTCGCGCGGACGCACACGGATCCACCTCACCGGCGACGTGATCGATTGCCGCGGCCAGCGCCGACAGATCGGCTGCCGACTGGGCCCGATGGCGCGCCAGCACAGCACCCCCGACGTAGATCACCATCACGAGGACACCGGCCAACGCCGCGATCACGAACGCACCCAACACCGTCGCGTGACCATCGTCGTCGGCGACGAGTCCCCGACCGGCCCTCACGGTCCGACCCCGGGCGCGAACACCACCTCGTCGGCACCTGTCGGCTCCTTCGCCGCCACTGCCCGCGCCGAGATCGTCAACCCCGGCAGCATCGCCACGTCTGACCGGACCTCGACGACGACATGCTCGTCCGAGGCCGAGATCGACACCCGGGCATCGTCTCCGGCGAGCTGTTGCGCAGCCTCTCGCGCCGCGACATCTCCCGCGGCGGACAATCGCGCCACCTCGCGCGCCGCGTCGGTGCATCGGATCTGCGTGGTCACCGCGGCGATGGCGCCAACGGCGATCAGTACCATGACGACGATCGCCGCGACGGCGTACGCGGCCTCGACGGTCACCATCCCCGATTCGTCGGCGACGAAGCGTCTCAACCGATTCCGACGGCTCATCAGCCGACCGAGGTGTTGAGAGCCTTTCCGATGATGCCGGTCAACGCACTCACGATGTTGTCTCCGGTGACCACGGTATAGAGGATCGCACCGAAGGCGGCCGCGGCGATCGTCCCGATCGCGTACTCCGCGGTCGACATTCCTTCGTCGTCGGTCATGAGGCGGGTCATGTGTGCGCCGAGACGTCCGATCGTGGCGCCGCGATCGTGCCCCGAAGCGGCAGGGGTGTCGTGGTGAGTCCGGAACATGATGCGTGACATGGTCTCTCCTGGGAGTCGATGGAACCGCGGGAAACGGTGTTGCAAGTACTTGCGGTGTTACAGCTACTTGGACGCACCGCGTCCCGGTTCGGATCCCTCGGATTTCGAGACCATGCCGGGCCTGCGGGCAGACCCGGCCGGAGGTCGGCTACGAGGTCGACCACACCCCGAGTTCGTTGCCGCTCGGGTCCGTGAAATGGAACCGGCGGCCGCCGGGAAACGCGTAGGGCCCGTTGACGATCTCACCGCCCGCGGCACGCACCTTCTCCGCGGTGGCGTCCAGGTCGTCGGAGTAGAGCAACACGAGCGGGCCACCGCGAACGACGGCGGTGTCGCTCGTCGCGAGGCCACCGACCTCGGGCAGATCCGGGCCGCCCGGATTCACGATCCCGGCGTACGCGGGCCCGTAGTCGTTGAACTCCCAGCCGAACGCCGCGGCGTAGAAGGCCTTCGCCTCGGCGGCGTCGGTGACGGTGAGTTCGATGTAGTCGATCGCGTGGTGTCGAGATCCCGAGTCGCTCATGGAGGCCATTGTGCGTCGGCGTACCGACAGTGCGTCAGACCGAACCCAGAACCGTCGAGGCGAGCCCGACGACGACCGGGACGATGCCGAGGCAGATGAACGCCGGGAGGAAGCACAGTCCGAGCGGGCCGCTGATGGCGACACCTGCCCGCTCCGCGGCCGCGAGGGCGTCGTCGTGCGCCCGGCGCCGCACGTCCTCGGCGAGTTCGGCGAGTCCGCCCGCAAGTGACGAGCCGGCCCGCGCCGATCGGCGGGCCATCGCGGCGAGCGCATCGAGATGGTCGTCGGACGACCCGCCCCCGTCGGTGAGGACCGACCATGCCGCGTCCGGATCGGCACCGAGCTGCAGCAGGTCCGCGACGTGGGCGAGTGGGCCGGCCATCGAGGCCGGCGCGCGTTCGGCTACCACCGACGCCGCGGTCCCCACCGGCAACCCGGCGCGCAGGAACACCGCGAACAGGTCGAACGACGACGCGATCGCGAACGGGTCGTCGGGGGCGGGCCCGGCACCCAGCCAGCGCGGCGTGCGAGCAGGGGGTGTCGGCGGCTCGGTCACGCGATACAACAGCCACCGCGGCGCGGGCCAGATCCACAGCGCCGCGGCGAGCAGGACCGCCGAACACGCCGCACCCGTCATCCCACCAGGGGTCAATGCGCCAGCACCTTTCCGGTGATGCGCTCCGACCAGCCGATGCCCGCAGCCACCAGGCCGCACCCGGCCATCAGCAGAATGCCACCCAGCCCTCCGCCGAGGAGGACCTGGATCGGTCCCGCACCCGTTGCCTGTCCCAGCGCTATCCCCAGGAGCGGCAGACCGGCCAGGACCGCTGCGGTTGCCCGGGGCCCCGACAGTCCGGCCCGGGTTCGATCGGCGAAACCCCGCCGGGCCTGTAGATCCGAACGCACCGCACCGAGGAGGTCGACCATCGGCAGACCGCGGTCGTCGGCGATCTGCCAGGCCACTCCGATGCGACGCCACGACTCCCCGTCCGTTTCCCCGCCCACGCGGGCGTCGGCCCCGGACGCCGGGTCGATCACCGAACCGCCCAGTGCGGCACGACAAGCCATCGCCTCCAATCCGTCCGCGATCCCGGACCCGGAGCCCGCATCACCCGGATCACGACGACGGAGTTCGGCGACCGCGACCTCACAGGCCCGCACCGGCGGTGCGCCGACCGACAGTTCGGCGATCATCAGCGACAGCGCGAGAAGCAGTTCGTCCATCCGGCGATCACGTCGCTTCTCGGCCAGTCGCCGTCGGCGGACCCACAGCACGATCGTCACGACGATCCCCGCCGCGACGGCGGCCGGTAACCCGCCCACCAGGAGGGCACCGAACGGCGCCGTCATCGGGAGCAGCACGGCCGGTGTCGACGACCACGCAGGTGCGGTGTGTCCGCACACCGCGAGGAGCCGGGGGGTCGCCCGAGGCGGTGCGGACATCAGCACCGCGACACCCGCGGTGCCCAGCACCAGTGCGACCGCGGCCGGCGTCGACATCATCGACCACTCCCCGACACCGGCCCACCGGCGGCGACCAGCGCGTCGAAGTGTCGACGATCAGAGGTGAAACCACTGTCACGCAACCAGATCGGCACGATCGCCACGCGCCCTGCGTCGTTCCGGCGAACGACCCCGATCTCGACGAGACCTCGTGTGCCACCTGCGTTCCGCGCCACCCCGAGTACGACCTGCAACGCGGCACCCAGCTGACTGTGGAGAGCGTCGCGAGCCATACCTCCCAGTGCGGCAAGCGCTTCCATGCGGGCCGGCACCTCCGACGTCGAGTTCGCGTGAACCGTTCCGGCGCTTCCGTCGTGCCCGGTGTTCAGCGCCGTCAGGAGGTCGATGACCTCACCACCGCGCACCTCCCCGACGATGATCCGGTCGGGTCTCATCCGAAGTGCCTGTCGGACCAGGGTCCGTACCGGGACCTCGCCCACACCCTCGACGTTCGACGCCCGCGCGACGAGCCGCACCACCTGCGGATGCCGCGGGGCGAGTTCGAGCGCATCCTCGACGCAGACGACCCGCTCGCGCGGATCCATGGCACCGATCAGCGCGTTGAGCAGCGTCGTCTTCCCCGTTCCGGTGCCGCCGATCACCAGGAAGGCCAGGCGCTTCCGGAGGATGTCGGCGATGACCGGCACGACCTCGGTCGGGATCGCGCCGCTGTCGACGAGGCTCGGCAGGTCCTTGGACGCCGACCGCAGGACCCGCAACGAGATACAGGTCCCATCCGCGGCAAGTGGCGGGATGATCGCGTGCAGCCGCACGGTGTACCCGCGGCGCCCCACGTTCGACAACTGCCCGTCCACCCAGGGCTGTGCGTCGTCGAGACGGCGCCCGGCGCCGAGTGCCAGCCGACCCGCGAGGCGTCGTACCGATGCCTCGTCCGGAAATCGGATGGTCGTCGACTCGAGTCCGGAACCGCGGTCGACCCACACCTCGTCGGGTCCGGACACCAGGATGTCGGCGATGTCGGGTTCGGCGAGCAGTTGCTCGAGCTTGCCCGCCCCGGTCAGCTCGGTCTGCAGGAATCGAAGCGCGGCGAGCAGGTCGGTGTCACCGAGCACTCCCCCGGCCTCCGCGCGGATCGCGTCGGCGATGACCGCCGGACTCGGGTCGGACGCGTCGGCGGCCAAGCGCGAGCGGACCCGGTCCAGCAACGCCTCGTCGGCCTGACCGTCCGTTCGGGAACGCGTCACGACGCGAGCCGTCCGCGCTCGGCGACCCTCGTGTACACCGTTCGTGCCGCACGACCGAGCGGACCGCGATGTCGCAGCCGCAGCGGGCCGCCCTCCAACCGCACCGCCAGGCGGGGCTCCGGTCGATACGCGGCGAGCAGCGGCAGTCCGATCGCGTCGGCGACCTGCTGTGGGCGCAGACCGCCGGGCGAGGGGCCCCGCACCGCGAGCTCGACGGCCACCTCGTCGCCGACGACACGATCGACGATGCGCCGGGCCGCGGCGCATCCGCCGACGGTGGGAGTGGTCACCACGACCACGACGTCGGTGGACGCGATCGCCGCGCGCACCACCGGGCTGTCGCATCTGGGCAGGTCGAGCACGACGAGATCACCGTGGGTGTGGCCGGCATCGATGACCGCGGTGACCGCCTCGACACTCAACCCGGCAGCCGGGAGGCGCTGAGAGGTCAGCACCGCGAGACCGTCGCCCGCACTCGGCAGCGCCTGGTGCAGTGCCGTTCCGCCGACGACCCCACCGTCGAGCGAGAGATCCTGCCATCGCAGCCCTCGACGACGTTCGAGGCCGAGCAGGAGGTCGGCACCCGCGCCCATGTCGTCGAGGTCGAGCAGCAACGTGGGCGAGCCGGCGTCGGCCGATGCCAGCGCGACCGCGGCGGCCAGTGTCGAGGCCCCGGCACCGCCGTGGGCCCCGATGACCGCGACGACGCCGGCCGGGCGGCGTCGCGGTACCCGGCACTCGGTCAGTACCCGGACGAGGCGTCCCTCCTCGGCCGGCAGCGTCGACGCGTCCTCGACGCCCAGGTCCATCGCCATCCGCCACGTGTGCGCACCCGGTTCGGTTGCACTCACCAGCACCAGACCGGGCCGGCGGGGCGGGCGAACGCGGCTCAGGACAGCGATGGCGGGCGGGTCGACGACCACGGCGCGGGCCGTCAGCCATTCCCGCCGGCAGTCATCGGCGGGTGCCGTCTGTACGAGGTAGCCGGCCGCCGCGGCGCACCGCGCGACATCGTCGTGGAGTTCGGGATCTACGAGAACCAGGAGTTCGTCGGGCATGCGGACGATCATGCGGCCGGAGGAGCCCGTCGACCGGTGGGATTCCGGCGGTCTGGGGATGGGGCCGAAGCCTGTGGACAACGTGCCGCGCTCAGCGCGTTCCACGGGTAGAAAAGACCCCAGACAGAGGACAACCCCGGCCAGGGGGGGAGGAGGCCGGGGTCGTCACGTTTCAGCCCCGGGGGGTCGGGCTGAAACGCACCGGTATGAGAACCGGGTAAGGATGACTATACACACGGATTCGGATTCTTTGCAAGCACAACAATCGCTTTCGCGAATGTCCGTTCTACTCCAGGGTAACAAGAAGCGCGAATGGGCAATCCGAGTTGGGCGTTATCCGAGAAACGCGATTCCGGCGCGGAAAGCACGCAACGTCTTTGCAACGTCCCCTTGACCACCCCGCGGGCCGGGATCGTGCGCGATCAGACCCCCATGCACCCATTCCTCCTCGGAACCCGCTGGGCAACAACATTTTTCGCTGAAGCATGCAAGTTGTCCGACATTCCGACACTGAACGCTTGATGTGACCGGCATCACGGTGTAGAACAGTGGTTACGGAAACTCGGAAGGCCAAGTTCGATCCGGAAGAGAAGGAACGGACCCCCACGCCGAGCACTTCCCAGCACGGGCGGCAAGCACCCACGCGGAGCACGCCGCATATGGCAAAAGTGTTGTGCGCCTGCGACATCGCAGTCAGGACGACCGACCGCCACACTCGTTGCGCCATCGCCTTCCTCCCCTGAGGCGCCAGGCCCGGGAGGAACGGCACACAGCTGGCAGCACGTGGACGGTCCGCAATCCCGACTCGCGGTCAATCGCCGAGGCGGTAACCACAACCCACCAAGCACGCTTGGTAACTTGAGTCCGTGCTACGCGGGCGGCAACCGCGTCGTTTACGACGCCGGCGGCCGCCCGCAGCGCTGTCCGGGACAGAAACGCAACCCCGACCGCTATCCCGCCCGTGCCGCGTCGGCGATCGACTTCGCCTCCGCCGCACCGGCTTCCAGAGCCTCGCAGCAGAAGACGATCCAGTCCCGCAGGCCGGCTTCGGTACCTGTCCCGAAGCTCGTCGCCAACGTGCGATACTCGCCGACCCGCTTGAACCAGGTCACCTCCGGCACGCCGAGGCAGTGCGGGTCCAACCCGGTGGCGGCGGCGACGAGCCGAGACGCGGCGCGGGCGACGACGCCGTTGGCGGTCGGAAAGGCATTCATGGCCAGCAGCTCGCCGTGGACCACCGCGACGAGCACGGGCGCCGGAACCGACGTCGCCCCGGTTGTCAACTGCCCCAACAAATTGAGACGTTCGCCGACATCCGTCCCACTCCGTGGCCGCCCGAGCTCATCGGGGTCGTCGACGAGGTCGGCGGCGGCGAGAGTGTGCAGCCGCGCCAGAGCCTGGGCCGGCGCCCGCCGGATCACCGAGGTCATCGTGACCAGGGAGTCGCCGTCGAGTGCCTGCGACACCCGCATCGCGCCCGCGAGGATCGGGTCGTCGAAGTCGCCGTCACGCCGGAGCTCGACGCTTCCGCCGTCGATGGCGGCCGAGGAGCGACCGGCCCGCCACGAGGCCTCGGTGGCGGTCTTGTCCCATCCTCGCAGGTTGGCGGGGTGCCGGTGGACCGCGGAGAGAGCGTCACGTGCGCGATCGGCAGCCGAGGAGACGCCGGGTAGCTCCAGCAGGGGCAACAATGGGTCGGTGGTCACGAACCGACGATAGTTGCGTCGACGGCCATCCCTTCCAGGACACCCTCGGTCTCGCGCGGTACGGCGGCGACAGAGGCCAGAGGCGCTTCCCCGTTCCCTCGAATCCGGAATTAATGAACCCTCATTGTTAGTCGCCGTTTCGAAATTCCGTGCGGCCTATTGTTCGTACCGCCGAGTCAGTCGCCCGGCTGAAACGAAGCGTCGCCGACTCCGGTCGCCGCCGACGGGCGTCCTACCGTTCGTCGTCACCCACCGGCCGTTCGTCGCGAATCGGTTGCGTTCGCATACGGGACGGTTCCTGGGTCGACGTCGACGTGACTACGCTCACACTGTTTCCCCGTACTGACGTCGGGTCACCTTACTGTTGAGTGACCGCCGTCGACAGCGAAAGGCCCTTCTCACCGATGTCCTCCACCGTCCAGGCATTCCCACCTTCCGACGAGTTCGCCGCCCAGGCCAACGGCACCGCCGAGATGTACGACCATGCTGATGCCGATCGCCTCGAGTTCTGGGCCGAACAGGCCCGGAGGCTGGACTGGGCCACCGACTTCACCACGACCCTCGACTGGTCCGACGCCCCGTTCGCCAAGTGGTTCGTCGGCGGCACCCTCAACGTCGCCGTCAACTGCGTGGACCGCCACGTCGCCGCAGGTAAGGGCGACCGAGTCGCCATCCACTGGGTCGGGGAACCCGGCGACACCCGGGACCTCACCTACAGCCAGCTGCTCGCCGAGGTGAGCAAGGCGGCCAACTACTTCTCGTCCATCGGACTCGTCGCCGGCGACCGCGTCGCCATCTACATGCCGATGGTCCCCGAGGCCCTGATCTCGATGCTCGCCTGCGCCCGCCTCGGACTCACCCACTCCGTGGTGTTCGCCGGCTTCTCCTCGGGAGCGTTGCGCTCGCGCGTCGACGACGCCGAGGCCAAGCTCGTGATCACCACCGACGGGCAGTACCGCCGCGGCCAGCCGGCACCGCTGAAGACCCAGGTCGACGAGGCGCTCGGCACCGGCGACGACGCCGCGAAGTCGGTCGAGAAGGTTCTCGTGGTCCGTCGGACCAACCACGACCCCGACCTCAACTGGGTCGAAGGCCGCGACGTGTGGTGGGAGGACACCGTCGACGAGCAGTCCGACACCCACGAGGCCGAGGCGTTCGACGCCGAGCACCCGCTGTTCCTGCTCTACACCTCGGGCACCACCGGTAAGCCCAAGGGCATCGTCCACTCCTCGGGCGGCTACCTGACCCAGGTCAGCTACTCGTTCCACTACGTGTTCGACCACAAAGAAGGCCGGGACGTCTTCTGGTGCGGCGCCGACATCGGCTGGGTGACCGGCCACTCCTACCTCGTCTACGGCCCGCTCTCCAACGGCGCCACCGAAGTCGTCTACGAGGGAACCCCCAACTCCCCCAACGAACACCGCCACTTCGAGATCATCGAGAAGTACGGCGTCAGCATCTACTACATCGCCCCGACGCTGATCCGCACCTTCATGAAGTGGGGACGCGAGATCCCCGACGCCCACGACCTCTCCACCATCCGGTTGCTCGGCAGCGTCGGCGAACCGATCAACCCCGAAGCCTGGAAGTGGTACCGCGAGGTCATCGGCGGCAACTCCGCGCCGATCGTCGACACCTGGTGGCAGACCGAGACCGGCGCCATCATGATCTCGCCGCTGCCCGGGGTGACCGCGACCAAACCGGGCTCGGCGATGAAACCGCTGCCCGGCATCAGCGCCAACATCGTCGACGACCAGGGCAACCCCGTCGGCGCCGGCGAGCAGGGCTACCTCGTGCTCGACCAGCCGTGGCCGTCGATGCTGCGCGGCATCTGGGGCGACGAGGAGCGCTTCCGCGAAACCTACTGGTCACGCTTCGCCGAGCAGGGCTGGTACTTCGCCGGCGACGGCGCCCGCTACGACGAGGACCACGCCCTCTGGGTCCTCGGACGCGTCGACGACGTCATGAACGTCTCCGGTCACCGCATCTCCACCGCCGAAGTCGAGTCGGCCCTCGTCGGCCACTCCGGTGTCGCCGAAGCCGCGGTCATCGGCGCCGCCGACGAGACCACCGGCCAGGGCATCGTCGCCTTCGTCATCCTGCGCGAAGGCGTGGAGAACACCGGAGACCAGCTGATCGCCGAACTGCGTCAGCAGGTGTCGGTGGAGATCTCGCCGATCGCCAAGCCCCGCGAGATCAACGTCGTGCCCGAACTGCCCAAGACGCGGTCGGGCAAGATCATGCGCCGCCTGCTCAAGGACGTCGCCGAGGGACGCGAACTCGGCGACACCTCCACCCTCGTCGACCCGTCGGTCTTCGAAGCGATTCGCGCGAAGAAGGCCTGATCCCGCCCGGACGACCGTCCCCTGCGGGCCTGTCCTGACTCGATGCGCCACCGGCGAACTCCCGCCGGTGGCGCATCGCACGTTCGGGCACTCCCCGACGCACCCATGGGTGGGCCGCCACGTCAGCGGCGCTCGCATGGCAACATATGGCCATCAGCCGAACAACGGAGGATTCTGTGAGCCCCAACGAGCACGGCCTGCCCGACGCGGGCCGGGACTCCGTCCCGTCGATCCCGCTCTCCGACGCCAATGCCGGCCGTAACGGTGAGCCGACGATCGGAAGCCTGGTCAAGGACGCGACCACCAGTGTCTCCACCCTGTTCCGATCCGAGGTCGCGCTCGCCAAGGCCGAACTCGTCACCGAGGCGAAGAAGGCCGGCGCGGGCACGGGGCTGCTGATCGTCGCCGGTGTGATGGCGCTGTACTCCAGCTTCTTCTTCTTTTTCTTCCTCGCCGAGTTGCTCGACGAGTGGGTCTGGCGCTGGCTGGCATTCCTCATCGTGTTCCTCATCCTGGTGACGGTCACCCTGATCGCGGCCTTTGTGGGCTATCTGTTCTTCAAACGGGTTCGGGGACCGAAGAAGACGATCGAATCGGTCAACGAACTGCCGACCGTCCTGCCGAACCGTCACGCAGAGCACGAGACCTCGCACCCGAGAATCCCGCCCGCCCGCGAAGGGTGATCCGTGAGCGAGGAGCCTGACCCCTCGAGCGTTCGACTCCCGGGCGACTGGGAGCATTTCGACGTCCGCGCCAACGGAGTCCGGTTCCACGCCGTTGCGCCCGCAGGCGTCCCCGCCGGCGACCGCCCGCTTGTGCTGCTGCTCCACGGCTTCGGCGAATTCTGGTGGAGCTGGCGACATCAGCTGACCGCGCTCACCGAGGCCGGCTTCCGCGCCGTCGCGGTCGACCTGCGCGGCTACGGCGACACCGACAAGCCCCCACGCGGCTACGACGGCTGGACCCTGGCCGGCGACACCAACGGACTCATCCGCGCGCTCGGGCACACCCGCGCCACCCTCATCGGGCATTCCGACGGCGGACTGGTCTGCTGGGCGACCGCCACACTGCACCCACGAGTCGTCGACCGGATCATCGTCATCGCGTCCCCGCACCCCCGTGCCCTCCGCCGACGCGTACTGCGCGACAAGACCCAGCGGGCACAGTTCCTGCCGCTGTTCCTGCGCAACCAGATCCCCCGGTTCGGCGAACGACAGATCACCCGCGACGACGCGGCCTTCGTGTCCGACTACTTCGCGGAACGGTCGTCGGCTTCCTGGCGAGCCCAGCCCGATTACGCGCACACCGTGGAACTCAACCGGTCGGCCATGCTGATCCCCAACGTCGCCCACTGCAGCCTGGAGTACCGGCGCTGGGCGTTCCGTTCACAGTTCCGACCCGACGGCGCCCGCTTCATGGAGCTCATGGATCAGCGGCTGCACCTCCCCGTGCTCGCCCTCCGCGGCCGCGACGACCCGTACATCCTCGACCACGCGATGGCCGACAGCCACCGCTGGGCGGCGCACCAGATGTACCGGCAGGTCGAGGACAGCGGTCACTTCGTCCATCAGGAACAACCTGCCGCGGTGACCGAGTACGTCCTCGAGTTCCTGCGCCACGAGCCCGAACCGACCGCGGACGGCCCTCGCCGACCGGCCCGGAAAGTCAGGCGAGGACGCAGCGCTGTGTACTCACCCGTTCGCTTCGCCGCTCGGATTCGTCGAAGTCGGAGCGCACCTGACGGGCGGTGAGCACGAAACCGGTTTCGTCGGCGGCGTTCTCGGCCGCCCCGAAGACCACTCCGAGCACCTCGCCGTCCGAGTTGAGCAGCGGCCCACCCGAATTGCCCTGCCGGATCAGTCCGCGGACGGCATACACCTCGCGGGTCACCTGCCCGGTGCGGTAGATGTCGTCGCCGGTGTGCGAGAACGTCGCACGCACCCGCAGGGGGCTCACGTAGAAGGGGCCGGCCTCGGGGAAACCGAGGGCGATCGCGTCGTCCCCGGTGGATGCGGGGCGTGAGGCGAACCGCAGGGCCGGCGCTCGCAGGCCAGGGACGTCGAGCACCGCGATGTCGTTCTCGCTGTCGAAGAGCACCACCCGCGCGGGAAGCTGTGCCCCGGTCGAGGTCTGCACCTCCAGCCGCTCGGTACCCGCGACCACGTGCGCGTTGGTCATGACACGCTCGGGAGACACGACGAACCCGCTGCCCTCCAGCGCCTGCCGGCAGCTCGGCGCCACACCCTCGATCTTCACGACGCTGGGCCGGGCCTGGGTCACCACCGGCAGTTCGGCCAGCGCCTGATCGGGAGGATCGACGTTCGTCGACGGAGTGCTGACGAACGGGAACTTCGGGAGCCCCGAACTGTCCAGGAGCGCCTTGAAGTCGTCCGGCAGGTCGTCGACCCACTGCGGCGACACCGTGTCGACGCCGGTGAGCACCTTGGAGTCACGCACCGCCCCGGCGATCGCCGGATCGGCCGACTCCCGCAGCGGGATCGCCAGCAGACCGGCGGCCAGCAACACCGCGACCACCTGCAGAAGCGAACCGACGCCGCTGTCGACAGCACGCAGCCCGGGCGACCGGATACCACCGCGTGCGGCACGTCCCAGGACCATGCCGGCCACCTCGCCCACGACGACGAGCACGACCAGAACCAGAATCCCGGCGAGCACCCGCACCTGCAGGTCGTCGAACTGTTCGATCAGGCGAGGCGCGAGCAACAGGCCGGCGACGGCACCCAGTGCGACGCCGATGAACGCCAGCGCCGAGGCGACCGCACCCGATCGGTACCCGCTGGCCGCGGCGAGCAGCGCGATGGCGATCACGATGACGTCGACCCAGGTCGAGCCGGTCATCGCGAACCTCCGGACTCGACATCGGTGGCGTCGACGACCACCCGGTCGTCGTGGTGGAGTTCGGCGAAACCGGACTCCTGACGGCTGCCGGCGAGTTCGATCATCTTCTCCAGCGAACGCACGTCGTCGGAGTCCCACGGACGGTCCCAGCCGGACACCTCACTGATGGCGGCGACGAGCCCACCGGTGAATCCCCACACGAGCAGACGGTCGACGAAGAACGCCGGGCCCTTGTAGACGATGCCCACCGCCTTTCGCCGGACCTGGAACCGGTTGCCCGGGTCGAGCATCTCGCGCAGGTTGATCCGGTCCACCCGGGCGGTCTCTCCCTCGTCGACGACGCGCACCTCGCTCGGACGGTGCCAGTAGCCGATCACCGGGACGACGTCGAACCCCGAGACCCCGACCGGAAAGCTGGGGAGGGTCGCGAGGATGCTCACCCCGGATGCGTCGAGACCGGTCTCCTCGGCCGCCTCGCGAAGCGCTGTGCCCACCGGGAAGTCGTCGCCGGGATCGGCCGCACCGCCGGGGAAGGCCACCTGACCACTGTGCTGGCGCAACGTCGGAGCACGCTCGGTCAGCAGCACCTCGGCGTCCGCGGGCAGACCACCCGGATGGTCGTCGGCCGCCTCCCAGGAGCCGGAGAACAGGATGAGTACCGCCGCCGCCCGCGACTTCGTCGGCAGCATCGACGCCCAGCGCGACCGGTCGCCGCCGCGACCGTCGACACTCCTCGCGACAGCGGTGACGTCGTCGGTGAGGGCTCGTAGCCAGGGCGGGATCTCATCGCGCGAGACCAGCGGCCCGGCGTCGGCAGAGCGACGCCCGCTCATATCCGCACGCCCAGGTGCTCGGCCACCGAGTCCGCGATCTCCTCCGGACTGTCGAAGACCCCGGGATAGACCTCGGCCACCGAGCCGTCGGGTCTCAGGAACACGGTCGACGGGAACACCCGCGGCGCGCTGATGGCCGCGGCGACCTTCCCGTCGAGGTCGAGCACGGACGGCAAACGGACTCCGATCTCGGTGAGCAGCGTCAACGGGAAGAACGGATTGCTGCCGCCTTCCTTGGCGTGCAGGGCCAGCACGGTGACCCGGTCGCCGGCACGAGCGGCGAATTCCTCGAAGTAGGGCAACTCGGTCTTGCACGGACCACACCACTGCGCCCACACGTTGATCACCAGCGGGCGACCCGCCGTCGCCGCACCGAGGTCGTACGGCGCACCGGTGCCCAGACAGGGCTCGACGACGCCCGCGAGGACGGAATCGGGTGACTCCGGCAGACCCGTGACCGGGCAGTCCGGTAGAGCGGCGGCCTTCCGCGCCTCCGCCACGCGCGCCTCGTCGACCGGGGCGTCGATCGGGCGGGTCCCACTCGCCGACGGCGGCGCGCTCGACATCGGCGCCGGCTCGCCGCCGCGCGGCCAGATCGCCACGATCAGCGCGATCATCACGATCACGAACACGGCGCTCCATCGCGCGGCAGGTGGGAAACGAGAATCCTTCCGCGACGACGGACTCGCCTCGCTCCCGGCGGTCTCGGTGTCTGTGGTGTCGTTCACGGCGCGACGACCCCTGCCAACGCGAGAAGATGCTCGGTCTCCGGGCCCTTCACCAGGGCGGCGGCCTCGGCCTTGTCCATCGGGCCGGTCCCCACCGACGGGCAGTCCTTGGCGAGGACGCACACACCGCAGGCCGGCTTGCGTGCGTGGCACACGCGGCGGCCGTGGAAGATCACCCGGTGCGACAGGTCCGTCCACTCGCGTCGCTCGATCAGCTCGCCGATGGCGTGCTCGACCTTCACCGGATCGGTCTCCTCGGTCCACTGCCAGCGTCGTACCAGGCGGCCGAAGTGGGTGTCGACGGTGATGCCGGGAACACCGAAGGCGTTGCCCAGCACCACGTTCGCGGTCTTCCGTCCGAACCCGGGCAACGACACCAGGTCCTTGAGGTTGTTCGGGACCTCCCCGTCGAACCTCTCGACGAGGGCCTGGCCGAGCCCGATGATCGAGTTCGCCTTGTTCCGGTAGAAGCCGGTCGGGCGGATCATCTCCTCGAGTTCGGTGCGGTCGGCACCGGCGTAGTCCGCGGCCGTCCGGTACCGGGCGAACAGCGCCGGGGTGGTCAGGTTGACGCGCACATCGGTGCACTGGGCCGACAGGATCGTCGCGACCGAGAGCTCGAGCGGATCGGTGAAGTCGAGTTCGCAGTACACGTGCGGGAAGGCGACCTTGAGGGTGCGATTCATCCGCCGCGCACGCCGGACCAATCCGAGATGGGTCTCCTGCTTGCGTGCCACGGCCGGTCCCGCGGTCGCAGTCTTGCGTGCGCTCACCTGATTCAGGTTAGCGATGTACTCCGCCAATCCCGATTCCACAGGTGCCCGACCCCGCGACCCGACCGTGACAGCGCGGTCAGACTCGGCGTTTCCGCAGTTCAGGAGGGCGTCCATACCCTCCGGGAGGCCCCTGGGACGATCACGCCGCACAGCCGACCCACAACCTACGGTCAGGTAACAAGTCAGTGACAGCGGCCCTGCGGATGAGGATTCCGGCGGACCCATTGTGTTTACTGGTCCTCATGCACGGTCTCGCGGCGCTGCTGTTCCCGGCTGTACTCATGCTTTTCGCCATGGGCATGGACAAGGTCCAGTCCCGGATCGACCGCTCGGCGGTCTCTCGCGACGAGGTCGAGGACTTCCTCGACTCGGCCGACGCCCAGAACGTCCAGACCCTCGCCCGCGAGGGGATGCCCGCGGCTCTCGACGAACTCCGCGACCGTCGCGTCACCCGTCACGAGTCGGCCGTCGCCGGCCACACCGAGTCGCCGCAACGGGCCAGCTGATCGGTCATCGCGGGTCAGCCGTCGTCTCGCCCCAGGACATCCCGTCGGCAGCTCGACGATCGGACACACGCGCAATGAGCTTCCAGTGACCCATCCAACACATATGCTTGTGCGCGGGGTAGCGTGTCCAAGGGCGCGATCTGACGCGTGGCTGTAGCAAAGATTTCGAGAAAGGTTCCCTAGGTGGAAGAAGTACTGGCGCGGGCGGGCATATTTCAAGGCGTCGAGCCTTCCGCCGTGGCGGCGCTGACCAAGCAGCTTCAGCCCGTCGACTTCCCTCGCGGACATGTGATCTTCCACGAAGGCGAACCGGGCGATCGGCTCTACATCATCATGTCCGGCAAGGTGAAGGTCGGCCGCCGCTCCCCCGATGGACGCGAGAACCTGCTGACGATCATGGGACCGTCCGACATGTTCGGCGAGCTCTCCATCTTCGATCCCGGTCCGCGTACATCGTCCGCGACGACCGTCACCGAGGTGCGCGCGGTGTCGATGGACCGCGACGCGCTGAAGGCCTGGATCAAGGACCGCCCGGAGATCGCCGAGCAGCTGCTGCGCGTGCTGGCACGTCGCCTGCGCCGCACCAACAACAACCTCGCGGACCTCATCTTCACCGACGTCCCCGGTCGTGTCGCCAAGCAGCTCCTGCAGCTCGCACAGCGCTTCGGAACCCAGGAGGGCGGCGCCCTGCGCGTCACCCACGACCTGACCCAGGAAGAGATCGCACAGCTGGTCGGGGCATCACGCGAGACCGTCAACAAGGCCCTCGCCGACTTCGCCCAGCGCGGATGGCTGCGCCTCGAGGGCAAAAGCGTCCTCATCGCCGACTCCGAGCGTCTGGCGCGCCGCGCACGCTGACAGCTGCGCCCGCTCCTCAGGGGACAGGTAGACAGCGCGCTCCTGAGGGACCACGCACACAGGCACCACACGAAGGCCGCCCGCTCCGACGAGCCGGCGGCCTTCGTCGTGTCAGGCCTCTCGCAGATACTCCAACTGCGCCTTCACCGACATCCGCGCGGCGGGCCACAGCTTCTTGTCGACGTCGGAGTACACCTTGCGCACCACCTTCATCGGCTTCGCTTCGCGGGCCGACACCCCCATCGAGTCGAGGGCCGCGACGATCTGGTCAATCCGTTCCTCACGGTGAGCTTTGTAGTACCGCGCGACCGGTCCCAGGTCGGGATGGTCCGGGCCGTGCGCCGGGAGCAGCGACGCGCCTTCACCTTCGACGATGAGGCGGTTCAGCGAGTTCAGGTAGTCGCGCAACCCACCGTCGGCGGGATCGAGCACGGTCGTGCCACTCCCGAGGATCGTGTCTCCGGTCAGGACCGCGCGCTGCTCGTCGTGTTCGACGAGGAAGCTGACGGAGTCTCCCGTGTGCCCGGGCGTCAACAGCACCGTGATCCGTAGGCCCGCCGCCTCGATCACCTCACGATCCCGGAGCGGAGCGCCTCTGCGACAGTACTTCTCGAGGCGAGCACGCACCGGAGCGCCGGTGCGCCGGTGCAGGCGCGACACCCCGCCGGTGTGGTCGTGGTGCCGGTGCGTCACCAACACCAGTGCGACCCCGGGTAGTTCGGCCAGGCGCCGGGCATGATGCTTGTACTTCGGTGGCCCCGGGTCGACGACCACGCATTCATCGCTGCCGGGCGCGCGCAGCACATAGGTGTTCGTGCCGTCGAGTTCCATCATCCCGGAGTTGTCGCACAACAGGACCGATGCGAACGGGGTCACCTCCCGGAGCACCCCGTAGGCCGGGTGTGTCGGTGCGGCGTCATTCGGTGAGCTCATGGTCTCCGAGCCTATCCACTCGGCGTGGTCGCACGGGTGGACCCCGACGATCCGATCGTGCCGGGCCGAACCGCCCGGTCAGTTCTCGCGGACCGGGGTGCCGTTCACGTGGTGCTCATCGGCGATCCGTCGACCGTCGTCGGCGCCACCTGGTCCTGCAGACTCCGCAGCAGCGCGGCGCCCTGGGTGATCACGCCGGTCATGATCTCGTTGACCCCCTCGGCGCCGTTGTACACCGTGAGGTTCGCGGTGCTCAGTCCCTTCGCGACCTCGCCGACGAGCGTCGGCAGGGCCTCGATGAGCTGCTGGTCGAGGGCGATCCGGTTGTGTTGAGCTGCCGCCGCCGATTGGATCTCGACCGCCTTGGCCTCTGCCTCGGCGATGATCTGACGGCGTAGCGCCTCTGCCTCGGCCGGCTTCACGACCTCCGAGATCAGTTCCTGCTCACGGAGTTCGGCCTGCGCCTGCGCGAGCACGGACTGTTCGCGGATGACCTCCTGGTTGACCCGGGCCTGAGCGAGGGGCCCGGCCTGGGCGGCTTCGGCATTGGCCTTGTCGGTCTCGGCCTTGATCGCAGCCCGCTTGATCGCGGTCTCCCGTTCGTAATCGGCCTGATTGCGCAGCGACTCCTGCTGTGCCTTGGCCGACTCCTGATCTGCGCGAGCACGTTCGACGGTAGCCTCGCGCTGCACCTTGGCGATGTTGGGAGCGGCCAGCGCGTTGATGTAACCGGAGTCCATGTCGTCGATCGACTGGATCTGGAACGAGTCGACGACGAGGCCTATCGATCCCATCTCACGTTTGGACGCGTCGAGCACCTGACGGGCCAGGGTGTCGCGTTCGCGGATGATCTGTTCGACGGTCATCGAGCCCACGATGGAGCGCAGATGGCCCGAGAAGACCTGTCCGGTCAGTTGGTTCATCTCGCTCTCCTGCTCGGAGATGAACCGTTGCCCGGCATTCACGATCGACGCCACGTCGTTGCCGACCTTGTGCGCGATGACCGCCCGCACGTTCAGTTGTATTCCCTGCGTGGTCACACAGACCTCACGAATCGTCGCTTCGTGCAGTGCCATCGACAGGAATCGGACCTTCCGGAAGAAGGGCATGACCCATTTGCCGTGTCCCACCACCACGACGAACGGCGCGTTGTCGGCGTCGGACTTGGCGCCCGAGATCAACATCGCCTCGTCGGGTTCGGGAACGTAGTAGCCGAGCATTGGTTTCTCCTCGTGTTCGGCGGAGTCGAGCGCGCCGTGTCTGGCAGTGCGGAAGCGAAGCGGGCAGAGTGTCGCCTGCTTCGCGACAAGGTGACCGATCGGGTGTGTCGGACTCAGATCCTGCCGCATCGAACGGCTTGCCACGATCGGTTGTTCACATGGCGTGTGGCCGGTTCACCGGGGCTCGGGTCCTGGGGTCCGCGCCCACGGTTCGACGTCGACGATGCGGCCGGGCCACTCCGCGATCACCAGGACTGCCTCGTCGAGTCCGATCGGCCCGGCGGCCCGCGCGAGGAACCGCTCGGTTCCGCCCGCAAACGGCAGTTCGACCTCGCCGAGGGGCTCGCCTCCAGGGATGGCCATCGTCACGGTCCCGGTGCGTCCGACGAGTTGCGGTACTGACATCCGACGCCTCCTCGAATCGCCCGACAGTGGACAGAACCCTAGGCCATCGAGGTCCGGCGCCGGTCGCGGACTCCGTCGAGCACGACGTAGGCCGCGGTCACCACGGCGATCACAGCGGCCCCGAGGACCAGCGCCGCGTAACCAAAAGTCCCGACGACTATCCCCGCGACTGCACCCGCGGCCGCGCCGGCCAGACTCATCGAAGTGTCCGAGACACCCTGTGCCGGTGCACGTCGTGCGGTGTCCACACTGTCGGTCAGGAGCGTCGACGCCGCGACCGTCGATGCCGACCATCCGACACCGAGGAGGACCAGCGCCACGACGAGGCCCGTCTGCGATTCCGCGAAGACGAAACCGATGACGCAACTGACGACAAGCACCGCCTGCCCACCGAGGATCACCGGAATCCGGCCGGCCCGATCGGCGAGCAGGCCCATCACCGGTGCGAGCGCGTACATCCCGGCGATGTGCGCGCTGATCGACAGTCCGACCAGCGTCACCGAGGCACCCCCGTGATGCATGTGGACCGGCGTCAGCGCCATCACCCCGACCATGACCGCGTGCGCCGACACCACCGCAGCCATCGCCGCTCTCGCCGGCGGTGAGTGCACGATCGCCGAGAAGCCCTCGGCCAGAGACACCTTGGTGCGCGATCCGCCCGCTTCGCCGAGCGCCACGACGAGCGGATCGGGGCGCAGGCCGACGAAGAGCACTGCCGCCGCTCCGAAACACCCCGCGGCACCGACTAGGAACGGACCCGAGAGATCGGCCATCGCGAACCAGCCGGCGACGGTCGCACCCAGCGGGACCACCGCGGGTCCGATCACCGCGCCGACCATCGTCGTCCACACCACGAGCGAGAGATCGCGTCCGCGTGTGGCCGCCGACGACAGGTCGGTCGCGGCGAACCGCGCCTGCAGACTCACCGCGCTGCCCGACCCCACCGCGGCCATACCGACGAGCATCAACGCGAACCAACCGCGGTCGACGGCGATGGCCACGATCAGCGTCCCGAATCCGGCGATCAGCAGACCCGTGGTCAACGCGGGACGACGGCCGCGCCCGGCCGCCAGCGACGCCAGCGGCAGGCCCGCGGCGGCCGCACCGAGCGTGACCACGGTGGTCGGCAGGCCGGCCAGCGAATCCGTCCCCGACAGCTCCTGACCGAGGATCGCACCGAGCGCCAGTGCCCCGCCCATCGACAAGCCGGCGAGCACCTGGGCCACGCAGAGCAAGACGATGGTTCGCCGCTGCAGGGCGAGGCGGCCGGAGGCTACGTCGATCTTCACCCGATCAGCATCGACGCTGCCCCCTGCCTCCGCCAACCCCTGGCGGGTGACGGAGCGTGCTCACCCGGCGATCAGGTCGTATCCGAGCTTCCCGACCATGACCACCACCACCGCGAGCAGAACCCAGCGCACGAACGAGCTCCCCCGCCCGATCGCCATGTGGGATCCGATCTGGGCGCCGACGACGTTGGCGACGGCCAACCCCAGTCCCAACAGCCACAGCACATTTCCCTGCAAGCCGAACACCGCCAGAGCGCCGAGATTCGTGCCGGTGTTGATGACCTTGGCCATCGCCGAACTCTCCAGGAAGCTCGTCCCGACCAGGGCGGTCAGGCTGATGATCAGGAACGTCCCGGTCCCGGGTCCCATCACCCCGTCGTAGAAGGCGACGACGACACCGGCCAGTACGAGGCCGGCGATCGTCGAGACGCGCGACCGCGGTCCCGTCGACGCGTCACCGCCGAAGCCGGGATTGAGCGCGACGAACAGCCCGACGCAGACCAGCATCACCAGCACGATCGGTGTGAAGATCTCGGTGGGCAGAACGACGGCCACCGTCGCGCCGAGCGCCGAGAAGACCAGGGCCGCAACGAACACCGGGATCAGGCGACGCAGATCGATCCGGACATGCCGCGTGTAGCGCCATGCGGCCGACGCGGTGCCGAACACCGCGGCGAGCTTGTTGGTCCCCAGGGCCGTCGCGGTGGGCAGCCCCGGTTGGACGATCAGCATCGCCGGGATCAGGACAAGACCACCGCCGCCGACCACGGCGTCGACCCACCCGGCCGCGGCGGCAGCGGCGATCAGCAGCGCGACGTCCAACGAGACGTCAGGCCACTTCGACGATCAGTTCCACCTCGACCGGCGCACCCAGCGGGAGTTCGGCGACGCCGACAGCGGAGCGGGCATGCACACCGGCGTCGCCGAAGATCTCACCGAGGACGTCCGACGCCCCGTTGATCACCTTCGGCTGGCCGGTGAACCCCGGCGCGGACGCGACGAAGCCGACGACCTTGACCACGCGCACGATCGCATCGATCCCGACCAGCGCGTCGATCGCGGCGAGGGCGTTGAGCGCGCAGACCCGGGCGGCCGCGGTCGCCTCGTCCGGACGAACGACACCCTCGGCACCCTCGTGCACCTTGCCGCGCGCCGACAGCTCGCCGTCCACCATGGGCAACTGACCCGAGGTGTAGACGAGGTCGCCGGTGCGCACGGCCGGTGTGTAGCTGGCCACCGGCGGCACCACGGACGGGAGCTCGATACCCAGCTCGGCGAGACGATCGGTCCACGTGGTCGCCATGTTCAGCCCTTCGGTCGCTTCAGGTACGCGACGTGCTGCTCGCCCGTCGGACCGGGCAGAACCGAAACCAGTTCCCAGCCATCGGCACCCCACTGATCGAGGATCTGCTTCGTGGCGTGCGTCAGCAGCGGCACCGTCACGTATTCCCACGCGGTCACTTCACTCATGGACTCACCCTATCTGGCGACGGTCAATGGATAAGGTGTTGCGGTGGCCAATGAACAGGGCTCGCGATCCGGGTCGGGTGAGTCGCTCGAATCCGGCGTGACAGACGACGCCTCCGGCAACGGCGTGACAGACCGCTCTTCCGTCGCGGGAGAGAACGAGTGGCCGAAGGCCGCTGCCCGCGCCCGCCTGCATTTCGTGTCGGGCAAGGGCGGTACGGGCAAGACCACCGTGGCCGCGGCGCTGGCGCTCGCGCTCGCCGCCGACGGCAAGAAGGTGCTCCTCGTCGAGACCGAGGGGCGACAGGGCATCGCGCAGGTCTTCGACATCGCCCCGTTGCCCCCGACCGACACCCGCATCGCGACCGCCGAAGGCGGCGGCGAGGTGTCCGCGCTGGCCATCGACATCGAGCACGCCCTGCTCGAGTACCTCGACATGTTCTACAACCTCGGCTTCGCGGGCCGTGCGATGAAGCGGATCGGCGCCATCGACTTCGTCACGACCGTCGCTCCCGGGCTTCGTGACGTGCTGCTCACCGGCAAGATCAAAGAGCGGATCATCCACACCGACAAGCAGGGCAACCGCGTGTACGACGCGGTGGTCGTGGACGCACCGCCGACCGGCCGGATCGGGAACTTCCTCGACGTCACGCAGGCGATGGCCGATCTGGCCAAGACCGGACCGATCCGCAACCAGAGCGAGGGCGTCGTCCGGCTCCTGCATTCGGAGGAGACGATCATTCACCTCGTGACGCTCCTCGAGGCGATGCCCATCCAGGAGACCATCGAGGCCATCGACGAGCTGCGGGGCAAGAACCTCAATCTGGGCAGCCTCGTCATCAACCGCGTGAGCGCCCCGCACCTACCCGCCGAGGTGATCGACGAGATCGCCGAGGGTCGGATCGACGCGGGGCGAGTCGAGGACAGCCTGACCGCTGCCGGGCTCAAGCTCACCGACGGGGACCTGGCCGGCCTGCTCACCGAGACCATCGAGCACGCGACCCGGCTGCAGGCACAGCAGATCGCGAAGGCCCAGCTCGACGAGGTGGAACTACCGACGCTCGAACTGCCGTCCCTCGGGGACGGTGTCGACCTGGGTTCCATCTACGAGCTGGCCAACCTCCTCCAGAAAGCGGGTGCGTGATGCCACTCGACCTCAAGATGGGCTCGGTGCTCACCGACCCGTCGACCCGCGTCGTGATCTGTTGCGGCGCCGGTGGAGTCGGTAAGACGACCACCGCGGCGGCGATGGCGATGTACGCCGCGGAGCAGGGCCGGACCGTGGCCGTGCTGACCATCGATCCGGCCAAACGCCTGGCCCAGTCCCTGGGGATGTCCGAACTCACCAACGATCCGCAGCCGGTCGCGATCGACGGCACGGGCACGCTCGACGCCATGATGCTCGACATGCGACGCACCTTCGACGAGATGGTGCTCGAGTACTCCTCGCCCGAGCGGGCCGAGGCGATCATGGAGAACGCCTTCTACCAGACCGTGGCCTCGTCGTTCTCCGGCACGCAGGAGTACATGGCGATGGAGAAGCTCGGCAAACTGCTCGAGCAGGACCACTGGGACCTGATCGTCGTCGACACCCCGCCGTCGCGCAATGCGCTCGACTTCCTCGATGCCCCGCAGCGGCTGGGTTCGTTCCTCTCCGGCCGCCTCATGAAGGTGCTGGTCGGTGGCGGCCGCGGGGTGGGCCGCATGGTCACCGGCGCGATGAGCCTGGCCATGCGCGGTGTGGCGACGATCATCGGCGGCGACATGCTCCGCGACGTCGCGATGTTCGTGCAGTCACTGGACTCGATGTTCGGCGGGTTCCAGGACCGTGCCGCGAAGACCTATGCCCTGCTCAAACAGCCGGGCACCCAGTTCGCCGTGGTCGCGGCGGCCGAGGCCGACGCGCTGCGTGAGGCCGCGTTCTTCGTCGACCGGTTGTCGGAGGAGTCGATGCCGCTGGCCGGGCTGATCCTCAACCGGACCCATCCGAACCTGACGTCGATCCACGAAGAGGCCGCGCTGGTCGCCCTCGAGTCGGTCACCGACGACCTCGCCCGGGGCGTCCTCGAGATCCACGCCGATCGGGCGGCCACCGGCAAGCGCGAACTCCATCTGCTGCAACGGTTCACGGCCTCGCATCCGCGGGTGCCGATCGTCGGGGTGCCGGCGTTGCCGTTCGAGGTGGCGGACGTGACCGCACTGCGCGCGGTGGCCGAGCAGATCACCGGCCGGGGCTGACCTCGCGCTCAGCTGCTCGATGGAAAAAGGTTTCAGACCGCGTCGCGGTGGCGCCGGCGCTGCGCGGCGAAGAACGCCGACCAGGACGTGACCTCCGGATGCTGGCGGAGGAGGGCGCGGCGCTGACGTTCGGTCAGTCCGCCCCAGACGCCGAACTCAACGCGGTTGTCGAGGGCGTCGGCACCGCATTCGAGCTGCACGGGGCAGTGGCGGCAGATCGTGGCGGCCTTGCGCTGGGCAGCGCCTCGCACGAACAGATCGTCGGGGTCTCCCCCTCTACAACGCGCCTGAGCAACCCACGCCAAGCGATCCTCTTCGTTGGAAACTGCCGCTGTCGCCATCCGCCACCCCTACCTGTCGTATCTGCGTAGCTGCGAGAACGTCTCTCCCTCGCTGCTCAAGCCACATTTGCAGCGAACTGTTAAGTGAGTCACATTCTGCACTCAATCTAGGGATCTGTGCTGGGGGGCGCAACCCCTGGAAGCAACAAAGTGGGACAACCGTGCAAACTCATCCGTTCGGACGGTCCGCACTCGGCCCTCCCCCGAGCGGGAGCGGCCGGTCGCGCCGACTCCCCGGCGGCCGGTCCACCGCCGCCCTCCACCGACGCCGCGGGCGAGGCAGGGCGATGTTCAGAGGGAACGCACGTATCCTGTCGGGGTGATGTCGAAGAAACTGTGGTCGCTGGCGTGGGCGAGCCTGCTGGCCGGAGTTCTCGTCGCAGGTCTGCTCTACCCGGTGGCCAGCGGAATCGGCGTCGTCTCCAACCGAGCGGCGGCCGCAGTCGAGAACGTGTCCTCTGAACTACTCAACGGCACGTTGCCAGAGGTCACCACGATGACCGACGTCGACGGAAAGCCGATCGCGGTGCTGTTCGACCAGTACCGCTACCAGGTGGGCTACAACGACATCTCTCCCGACATGATCCGGGCGATCATCTCGGTCGAGGACCGGCGGTTCCTGGAACACGACGGCGTCGACTGGAAGGGCACCATCCGTGCCGCTCTGAAGAACTCGTCGTCGGGCGAGGTCCAGCAGGGTGCGTCGACGCTCGACCAGCAGTACATCAAGAACTACCAGCTCCTCGTGCTCGCCCGGACCGAGGCCGATCGCCAGGCCGCGGTGGAGACCACCCCCGCGCGCAAGCTCCGCGAGGTGCGCATGGCGCTCACCCTGGAACAGACCCTGATCGATCAGGCCAAGCGCGACAAGGGACTCGACGACGCCGCCGCCAAGCAGGAGGCGAAGAAGCAGATCGTCACCCGCTACCTCAACGTCGTTCCCTTCGGCAACAACGCCTACGGCATCGAGGCCGCCGCGCAGACCTACTTCGGCATCCCCGCCAAAGATCTGCGCGTTGAGCAGGCCGCCCTGCTCGCCGGCATGGTCCAGTCCAGCTCCGCACTGAACCCGTACTCCAACCCGGAGGCCTCCCTCGCCCGCCGGAACGTCGTGCTGGACACGATGATCGAGAACTTCCCGGAACGCCGCGACGAACTCGTCGCGGCCAAGGAGAAGCCGCTCGGCGTGCTCCCGCGCCCGCAGACCCCGACGCAGGGATGCATCGCGGCGGACAACAACGGCTTCTTCTGTGACTACGCGCTGCAGTTCCTGGCCGAGAACGGCATGTCCCGCAACTCGGTCCTGCGCGGCGGCTACATCATCCAGACCACGCTCGACCCCGAGGTCCAGCGCTCCACCGTGCGGGCGGTGAAGGCTCAGGCGAGCCCGACCGCCGACGGTGTCGCCGACGTGATGAGCACCCTCCGGCCCGGCAAGAAGTCGCACGACGTGCTGTCGATGGCGTCGAGCCGCGACTACGGCCTCGACCTCAATCGCGGCGAGACGATGCAACCACAGCCGTTCTCCATGGTCGGTGACGGCGCCGGCTCGGTGTTCAAGATCTTCACCGTCGCCGCCGCGATGGAAAAGGGCCTCGGCGCG
This sequence comes from Gordonia sp. KTR9, assembly GCF_000143885.2. Lineage (NCBI taxonomy): Bacteria > Bacillati > Actinomycetota > Actinomycetes > Mycobacteriales > Gordoniaceae > Gordonia > Gordonia sp. KTR9. The sequence goes on along the minus strand of NC_018581.1, from coordinate 471,894 downwards.
GGGTCCAACATCCCCGTCCCCGGGTCCATCGCCGTCGAGGGCATGGGCAACAGCGGCGGAACCAACGGGTGCCCCGCCAACGCCTACTGCGTCAAGAACGACGGCCGCTATCCGGCGTCGATGTCGGTGACGAACGCCCTGGCACAGTCGCCGAACACCGCGTTCGTGAAGCTGCTGCAACAGGTCGGCGTCAAGCCGGCGGTCGACATGGCGGTCCGCCTAGGCCTGCGTTCGTACACCATCCCCGGTTCGTCGGGGTATGGCGAGAAGAGCATGGCGCAGTACGTCAAGGACGGGAACTTCGGCTCCTTCACCCTCGGCCCCCTGCCGCTCAACGGCCTCGAGCTCGCGAATGTCGCAGCCACCCTCGCGTCGGGCGGCACATGGTGCCCGCCCAACCCGATCAAGTCCATCAGCCGGATCAATCGAGACCAGTACGGCAACCCGGTGATGGGGCCCGACGGGCAGCGCGCCCTGACGGCGGTCCCGTTCACGCCGCCACCGTGCGAGCAGGTCGTGGACGAGGGTCTGGCGCACACCCTCGCCAACGCGATGAGCAAGGACGACGTGGGCGCCGGCACCGCGGCCGGTGCGGCCGGATCCGCGGGCTGGACGCTGCCGATGGCGGGCAAGACCGGCACCACCGAAGCACACCGCTCCTCGGCGTTCGTCGGTTTCACCAACCAGATCGCCGGCGCCGCATACGTCTACAGCGACGGCCCGAACCCGCAGGGCGTGTGCAGCAGCCCGCTGCGCTCCTGCTACGACGGCGACCTCTACGGCGGTATGGAACCGGCCCGCACCTGGTTCCAGGCCGTCAGACCGGTGGCGACGAAGTTCGGTCCCGTCAACCTGCCCCCGATCGACCGTGAGTACTGGAACGGCAGCGACCGCGGTCGCATCCCGCAGGTCAGCGGCCTGCCTGCGAGCGAGGCGACGTCCCGTCTGCAGGGCGCCGGATTCAAGGTCAGCGAACTCGAGGTCGACAGCGGGCGTCCGCAGGGCACCGTGGTCTTCACCGCTCCCTCCGACTCGGCCATGCCCGGCAGCACCGTGACCATCTATGTCAGCAACGGCCGCCGCGCCGGTGGTGACGAGGGCGGTCCCACCGAGACCACGGTCGTGGTGCCCGGCGTCGGACCGGTGGTGATCCAGCTACCCGGCTGACCGCGATCGGTGAATCGACGCACCGTCCGCGCCGCTGGAGAAACCGGGACGGAACCGTCGCACGGGATGCGTATTCTGGGGTGATGCAGCACTCCGAACTCGACTTCGCACGCCTCGGCATCCCCCGCCTCGGTACGTCCGGTTCCGGGGTACCCGCCCGCGCTCTGGCCGGCGTGGCGGGACTCGCCGCGGCCGGGCTGTTCTACTCGACGGTGATCGAGCGCAACGCATTCGCGCTGCGTCACACGACGCTGTCGGTACTCGAACCCGGCGCCACGCCGCTGCGGGTCCTGCACATCAGCGACCTGCACATGATGCCCGGCCAGCGTCTCAAGCAGGCATGGATCGCCGAGCTCGATGCGCTCGAACCCGACCTCGTCGTCAACACCGGCGACAACCTCGCACACCCCCAGGCCGTGCCGTCGGTGATCCAGGCGCTCGGCGGGCTGCTGTCGCGGCCCGGTTTCTTCGTGTTCGGGTCCAACGACTACTTCGGTCCCAAACCCAAGAATCCGCTCAAGTACTTCAAGAAGAACCATCAGCGCACCCAGGGCGAACCCCTGCCGTGGCAGGACCTGCGGGCGGCGTTCACCGAGCGCGGGTGGCTCGACGCGACACACACGGTCCGCGAGCTGGAGGTCAGCGGGGTGCGGGTCGTCGCGGCCGGCGTCGACGATCCCCACATCGAACGGGACCGGTACGAGACGGTCGCCGGCCGGCCGAATCCGCTGGCTCACCTGCGGCTCGGACTCACCCATTCACCCGAACCGCGTGTCCTCGACCGGTTCGCCGCCGACGGCTACGACCTGGTCATGGCGGGCCACACGCACGGCGGGCAGCTCTGTCTGCCGTTCTTCGGCGCGCTGGTGACGAACTGTCAGCTCGATCGGTCCCGGGTCAAGGGCCCGTCGAACTGGGGGTCGTCGATGAAGCTGCACGTGAGTGCAGGCCTGGGCACGTCGCCGTATGCCCCCGCGCGTTTCTGTTGCCGCCCGGAGGCCAGCCTGCTCACCCTCACCCCGGTGTCGCACGGTGACGCCGACTACGACGCCGACCAGTCGCTTCCGCAGCTGGCCCGGGAGACCATGTGAGCGCTGACCTTCATCCCCGTGTGAAGGTCCTCGCTTTCGACACGTTCGGGACGGTCACCGACTGGTTCACCGGCATCTCCGGTGCCGTCCGGGCGATCGTCCCGGGTGTCGACTCCGCAGCGTTCGCCAAGGAGTGGCGACGCCGGTATTCGCCGATCCTGGCCCGGGTCGAGGCCGGCGAACTACCGTGGCGGCGCCTCGACGATCTGCAGACCGAGACGCTGCACGACGTCGCCGCGCTGTACGGGATCCCGCTCGACGACGCGCAGGCACGCTCTCTCGTCCGCGCCTGGCGGACGATCCCCGGCTGGCCCGACGCCGCCGACGGCCTCCGGCACCTGAAACGCGACCACATCATCTGCGCGCTGAGCAACGGCACCGTCGCGCTGCTCACCGACATGGCCCGCCACAACGGATTCCCCTGGGACGTCATCGGCGGCTCCGACCTCTGGCGGCACTACAAACCGGCGCGCGAGACCTATTGCGGGCTGGCCGATCTGCTCGAGGCCGAGCCCGCCGAGGTGATGATGGTGGCGACCCACCAGAGCGATCTCGACGCCGCGCGGTCCTTCGGGCTGCGGACGGCGTTCATCGAGCGACCGGACGAGTGGGGCGGGGACGAGAAAGACGATTCCGGCTCGCCGGACAACGACTTCCACGCGACGGATCTGCTCGATCTCGCGCGGCAGCTGAGCAGCTCCGAGAGCGCACCTCTCGGATGACACTCGACGACCTGCTGCGCTGGGAGGACTCCGGGGCGTCGTGGCGGGTGGTCCACCACGGACCGGACGGGGTCACGCTGGGTCTGCTGCGATGCGACGGCGGCGAGGAGGTGGACCGCATCCTCACCGACGACCCGATCATCCTGGCCCACATCGGCGGTCGGGTCTCGTCGGACGAGGACCTCGACTGACCTGCAGAAACGAGGAGGCCCTGACCGGATTTCTCCAGGCCAGGGCCTCTACTGCTTCTCAACCAAAGCGTCGGGGTGGCGGGATTCGAACCCACGACCTCTTCGTCCCGAACGAAGCGCGCTACCAAGCTGCGCCACACCCCGTGTGTAGCCTGCGATAGCTTATACCCCACTTCGGGCGAGTACTAAATCGCCTGGTCAAAGATGTGCCCGGTGTGGCTCAAACACTGTGCGGAAGTGTGTCGCACACCCCATTCTTGTTGTGGTCCATCCGTACCAGAGCCGCCGCGCCGTCGGTCGGGACCAGGAGTCGGCGTACCACCACTGAAAGGACACGCCAAACCATGAGCGCTTCCCCTGACCAGCAGGCCAGCTCGTCTGCCAAACAAGGCTTCGCTTTCGGGATCGCGATCGTGGCCGCCGCGCTGCTGTTCGTAGCCGGTCTGGTCTCGATCTTCCAGGGCATCTCCGCGATCGCGAACGACGATCTGTTCGTGGCCAGTCCCAACTACATCTTCGAGTTCGACCTCACCACGTGGGGCTGGATTCACCTGATCCTGGGCATCGTCGGCATTCTCGTCGCCGGTGGTCTCGCCGTGGGCGCCGACTGGGCGCGCATCTCCGCGATCATCATCGCGTCGTTGTCGATCATCGCGCAGTTCCTGTGGCTGCCCTACTACCCGGCGTGGGCGATCCTGATCATCGTCCTGGATCTGATCGTGATCTGGGCCATCTCCACGTGGAACCCCACCAACGAGTACAACCTGTGACCGACCGGCTCTGAGCCGGTGACCGGAGATCGCTGAGACGAGGCCTGCGGGGGACCGACCAATCCACGACGCGCATCGGGTCCGAATCGTCTGATGACGCTGCTCCACCGAGGGAGCGGCGCGAACGACGTATCGCACGAAAGGAACACCATGCGCATCACCCGGTCCCTTGCAGCCCTTGTCGCCGGCGTACTCCTCAGCGTCGGCTTCGCAGCTGGGGCGGGGTCGGCCCAGGCCGCGCCGCTGGCCCCGGTGGCGAAGGTCGAGGTGGACCGCTACCTCGGCACGTGGTGGCAACTGGCAACCGTGCCGTCGTTCTTCGGCGTCACCTGCGCCCGGGACACCAGCGCCACCTACACCTACATCGACGCCAAGACCATCGGTGTCGACAACAAGTGCACCGGCCCGACCGGCATGCGAGGCGGCGTCGTCGGACGTGCGACCGTCGTCGACCCCCAGACGAATGCCCAACTGAGCGTTCGTTTCCCGCAGACCCCGGGGAGCATCAACCCCGGCAGCGCACCCAACTACATCGTCGCCTACCTCGAAGACGGTGCCGACCCCACCGGGCCCTACCAGTACGCGATCGTCGGTGACCCCAGCCGCGGATCGGGATTCCTGCTCTCGCGCGACAAGGTGGTGCCCAACTCGGAATTGCGTCGCCTGACCACGGAGATCGAGAAGGTCGGGTACAACCCGTGCACCTTCCTCGTGTCCCCGACCACCGGCGGGCGCAGCGACTATTCGCCCTTGTGCACGGTGTGACGGCCACCGTCAGACGATGACCAGGTTCCGGCGCGGGCATGAAAATGCTTGCGCCGGAGTCGTTTCAGCTCGCCTCGGCGTCCGGTCCCGAGACCGGTGCCATGCGGCGGAATTCGTCGGGGGTGCACCCGAACTTCGACCGGAAGCGATTGCGCATCGTGGCCGTCGAGGCGAATCCCGATGCGTGCGCGATGGCCTCGAGTTTCAGGTTGCCCGGACCCAGGAGCAACCCCTGCGCCCATTCCAGGCGGCGATCGGCGATCATCTCGGCGAGCGAGGTGGTGCCGCCGGCGAGTACCCGGTAGAGGTGACGGCGACTCACGTGCAGGTGCCGGGCGACGATCTCGACACTGAAGTCGGGATCACGGAAATTGCGCTCGATGAGGTCGGTGACCGCGGCACGCAAGTACCGCTCACTCGTCCGCATGTCCGACCGTTGAGCACCCGAATTCGATTCCGGCACAACACGTATCGACTGCATGTCCCGACCATTGAGGATTGCGGTCACTGGGTTCCTTCCACACGAGAGCCTGCTCCCACCCGATACCGAGTTTATCGACGCGCACCCTCCCGGTCTTGGGCCTTTGGTCCCACTTTCAAGGATTCTGGTCCCGGGATCGTGCTGCGCGACGACGATTTCCGTGCCACGCGACGACGAGAGACCTGGTCGGGCGTCCAACATCAGGGCCCGGCCGGAACACTCGTCGTAGGGTGTGATCCGTGACCACCGACGACGCCGCAGCCGCTCGACGGACCGAGCTCCGCACGGCCGCGATCAGGGTCGCCGACCAGGTCTTGTTCCCGGTGGCCGGTGAGACCGACCGCACCGGCTCGGTGCCCGAGTCCCACTGGCAGGTACTGGCCGACGCCGGTCTGTACGGCATCGCCGCACCGGTCGAGGCCGGCGGGCCGGGACTCGAGTTCGGCGAGGTCACCGAGATCCTGGAGGTGCTGACCAGCGGTTGCCTCGCCACCGCCTTCACCTGGATTCAGCATCACGGCGTCGTGCTCTCGCTGTCCCGGACCCCGAACACCGACCTGCGCGCGGAACTGCTCGATGCGACAGTGACCGGGCGGCTGCGCGCGGGAGTCGCCTATGCCGGGGTCGTGCCCACGCCGCCGCGAATGACCGCAACCGCCACCGACGGCGGCTGGATCCTCACCGGCCACGCACCGTTCGTCAGCGGCTGGGGCGTGGTCGACCTCCTGCAGATCTCGGCGCGCGACGCCGCCACCGACGACGTCGTGTCCGCGATCCTGCGCATGCCCGACCTCCTCGACGGCGCGTCGGCCGGTGCGGTCCGGGCCACGCCCGTCGACCTGTCCGCGGCCGCCGCGACCCAGACGGTGTCGCTGCGCGTCGACGGCCTGACCGTCCCCTCCGATCGCGTCGTCACCCGCCTGGGTCTCGAGGAGTTCTCCGCGACCCAGAACGTCGGCGTCCGGCTCAACGGCACGCTCCCGTTCGGCCTCGTGCGCCGCTGCACCGCGCTGCTCGATGTCGGCGGCCACAGCCGGGAGGCGCGGGCCCTCCGTGAGCGTGCCGACATCGTCCGGACCGCACTCGACGCGGGGATGGCGGATGCCACCGCGCTGCTGGCAGCCCGGGCCGACGCCGCCGGCCTCGCACTGGACGCGGCCGCCGCGCTCGTGGCAGCCACCGGGGGTCGCGCACTCGTGCGCGGGTCCGACCCCGAACGCCTGTTTCGCGAAGCCGCGTTCGTCCTGGTCGCCGCCAGCCGGCCGGAACTGAAAGCTGCTCTGGCGCAGCGATTCAGCGGCCTCTGAGTCGTGCGCTGAGTGTTACCTGCGGGCCGCCGCCCCGCGGGCGCCGAAGTCGCGTAGGAAGATGGCCTCGGCCAGCGCGATCCGTTCGATCTCCGACGGATCGACGCTCTCGTTGGGCGCGTGGATCAGACACCGCGGTTCCTCGACACCGAACAGCATGATCTCGGCCTCGGGGAACAGCGACTGGAGGACGTTGCACAACGGGATCGACCCGCCCTGTCCCTGGATGAGGACCTCACTGCCGTAGGCGGTCGACAGCGCGTCGGTCAAGGTGTCGTACGCGGGGCCGTCGGTGGAACCGACGAAGGGCGACCCCACGGCCTCACGCTCGAAGGACACTCGCGCGTTCCAGGGCGTGACGCCGCGAAGGTGCTCGATGAGCGCGTCCTGCGCATGCACGGGGTCCATCCCCGGCGGCACCCGGAGGTTGATCCGCGCCCGCGCCCGCGGCTGCACCGCCGCCGATGAGCCGACCACCGGCGGGCAATCGATGCCGAGCACCGTGGCGGCCGGGCGGGCCCACACCATGTCCGAGACCGATCCCGAACCGACCAGTCCGACTCCGTCGAGAACCGTTGCATCGCTGCGGAACCGGTCGGGCGGATAGGACACACCGGGCCATCGGGCGTCGGCGTCGAGTCCGCTGACGGTGGTGTTGCCGTGCTCGTCACGCAGGGTGGCGAGCATCGAGATGAGGGCCGCGAGTGCATCCGGGGCGGCACCGCCGAACATCCCGGAGTGCATGGCCGACTCGAGGGTCTCCACCGACACCACGATGTTCGCGATGCCCCGCAGCGTGGTCGTCAAGCTCGGCTTCCCGACGGCGAAGTTGCCGGAGTCCGCGATCAGGATCGCGTCGGCGCGAAGCAGTTCCGGGTTCCGGACCGCAAAGTCCTCGAGGCCACCGGTCCCCTGCTCCTCCGACCCCTCGCCGATGATCTTCACGGTCACCCCGGCGCGGCCGGCGAGTGCCCGCAGCGCGGTGAGGTGTACGACGATGTTGCCCTTGCAGTCCGCCGCTCCGCGGCCGTACCAGCGCCCGTCACGGTCGGTCAATTCCCAAACGGGAGAGTCCCATTCGTCATCGCCGAGGGGCGGCTGCACGTCGTGGTGAAAGTAGAGCAGGACGGTCGGCGCACCCTCCGGGCCGGGAATGGACCCGGTGATCGCCTTGCTGCCGTCGCTGGTCACGTGTGCGGTGACGTCCTCGACACCGACGGCATGGAACGCTTCCAGCAGCCAGTCGACCATCCCGTCGCACTCCTCGACCGGGAACTGGTCGGGATCGTGTACCGAACGGAACCCGACCATCTCCGCGAGATCCGATCTCGCCTGCGGCATCAGCTCGGCCACCCGCTCCCGCAGTGCTGTCTCGGTCTCTCGCGCAGTCGATTCCACCGGCGATCTCCCCTCTGTCGTCGAATCCGGCGGTTGCGGCCGGCCTCAGCTCTTTCCCTCTGCCGCCAGGTCGTACACCTCGAGCTCACCCCGGCCGATGGCTTCCATCATCCTCGAATGATCGGAGTCGTTGAGATCCGCGTAGCCGATCGAGAACTCCGCGATGGCGTCGCTGAAACCTCTCGTCGTCTCCAGGTAGTGGGCGATCTGCGAGCGACTCGCGGTGCGCGCATGTGCCTGACCCAGGACCAGTCCGCACAACTGCGCGTACAGCTTCATCCCGTCCGGGCTCAGGGCCTCGACGACGACCGAGCCCTTGCCGTCACGAAGCTGGCGCACGTAGAAGTCGCGTCGCTCGCCGTTCTCGTCGGTCCCTGTCGACCAGCCGAGGAACAGGTCGCTGGTCGCCTGGAGCAGCCGCTGACCCTCGACCACCCGCTGCCCCTGATTGTCGAACCCCGACGCGGGCACATGGTCGGCGAGAACCGACCGCTGCGCCTCCTTGACCTGGAGGAACAGCGGGTCACCCATCTCCTTGCCGGTGAGCAGGATGATCCACGCCCGCGTGCCGACGCTGCCGACGCCCACCACCTTGAACGCGATGTCGACGATCTCGAACTGGTCGAGGAGGGCCTGCACGTGCAGCGGCACGGTGTCGCGGTAGGCCTCGATCCGCTCCCGGACCCTCTCGGCGACGATGTCGGCGGTCTCGGCCGGAAACCGTTCGTGCAGCGGCACCAGCAGCGGCGGTTCGCTGCGGATGTGCGCGGACCCGTCGGCATCGACCACGCAGAGCTTCGCGAGGGCCTGAGCACTGTCACGATGCCGGGCCTTCTTGAGCGCCTTCTGCGTGCGCTCGCTCATCGACGTGTCCAGCTTCGGTCCGAAGTCCGTCAGAAAGGCGTCGGCGTCGATCCCGGCGTACCAGTTCTCGAGCGTCGTCTGGGTGGCGCTGCGAGCGATGGCCCGCCGATACGCCTTGGCGACGGTCTTGGCGACCTTGCGGTTGGTCGCGTCGTCGAAACCGTTGTTGCGTCCGGCGATCGTGAAGCTCGCCGCGAGACGTTTGACGTCCCACTCGAACGGACCGACATGGGTCTCGTCGAAGTCGTTGAGATCGAACACCATCCGACGTTCCGGGCTGAAGAACAGACCAAGGTTGCTGAGGTGCGCGTCGCCGCACAGTTGCGTGATGATCCCGGTGTTCGGGGTTCGCGACAGATCGTCGGACATCACCGCTGCCGCACCGCGATAGAAGGTGAACGGGGTGGCCGACATCCGCGCGTGCCGCACCGGGATGAGGTCGGCGACACGGTTCTGCGCCTGTGCCGCGAGGATTTTCAACGGGTCGGCCCGCTCGGTCGGCGTGGGGCACGCGGCGAGTTCGGCAGCGGCGGGCAGCGTGGACAGGGGTGTCGCCACGGGGTGCTCCTTCATATCGGTGCGGCCCCGCCACCGGCGGAGTTGCAGTTCTCCGGGTCCCGACCGGGGCCCGCGGGAGAACTGCCGCGAACGACGTCCGTCGGATCCGGGCCGCCCGGTGACGTCACAGAGTCACTGGTACGACACGAACCACGGTGACGGGCGCACCGCCAGCGTGGTCGCGGGCGAGAACGTCGGCTTGTCCTCCGTGTAGAAATTCTTCCAGCCCATCCACATCCCCGCCGGGAGATCGGTGACCAATCTGCGCCACGTTTCCATCTTCACGTCCGGTGTGCCGTGTCCGTCGGCGTGCAGGACCACCTGCAGTTCCTCGCGACCGGTGACGATCGCCGGCCGGTTGTCGAGCATCCCGGCGTCGAACTGGTGCAGGACGAACAATTTCTGCGGCAGGTGCCGGCTTCGGACGAGTCCGGCGAGCCATTCCGAGGTCCGGTTGACCTCCTCGGCGCCGACCGAACCGATCTGCGTGAGGTGGACCTGATCGGGTTCGAGTCGCCACTCGGGGTCCAGCGCCAGCCCGACGTGGGGTTGCGCCAGCAGGTCGGCGTAGCGACGCGCCTGCGTCAGGAAATCCATCCGCCCGGGCTGCAGATCGAGGGTGACGTAGACCCCGGCGCGGCCGGCGGCCTCGACCCACGGCCGGAGGGTCTCCGGATCGATCATGTTCGTGTACGTCGACCCCGGGCCCGGCTCGGCCGATGCGACGGAGGCGATGATCTCGAATGCCGGGATCACCGGTTCGGCACTCACCCGCTGGTAGTCGGCGGCGAGGCGGCGCACCCGGTCGATCGACGCCGCGATGCCCTGTCGTCCGAGCGGACCGAGCGCGGGCGCGCCCGGCGATCCGTACAGCGCGACCATCCGCCTGCCCGGGAAGACGATCTGCCCGCCGCCGGGCAGTTGCGGTGTGCCGCGGGCTTGTTCGACGCGCCGGGCGAACTCGTCGGCCGAGCCGAACCCGGGTCCGACCGCCCGCACGGCGGTCCGTTCGGTCGCCGCCGCCTCGATCGTGGCCACCGATTCGGCGGTCGCCCGCGGATCCGGTACGGGCACCTCGACGACCCGGGCCGCCGACCGTGCCGTCATGATCGCGTCGGCTGGGGCGTCGCGGGTCAGCATCACCAGCGGGGCGGCCCCCGACCTCGGTGCGTTTCCGCGTAGGTCGTCGAGATCCGCGGCGGAGCGCGAGTCCGACACGCCCTCGACCCGGCCGAGACGGACCTGGGTGTTCACCCCGAGCCGTCGGAGCTCGTCACCGACGCTCGACGCCGTCTGCGACGTCACGGCCAGCACCGGCACGTGCCTGTCCTGCGCGACGCGCGCCGCAGCGGTCCGGATGACGGCATCGTCGAGGGCATCGCGACCCAGCAGGATCGCTTCGTCTGAGCGGGCATACAGCTCGCGACTGAGCAGGACCGCCTCCGGTGCATGACCGGACAGCACGTCGACACCCGGAGCCGGGCTCGTGTACGCGCCGCTCCCCGAGGGCCCGATCCCATGGGCACCGACACCCGTTGCCGAGGCACTCACGACGAGGCCCACGACCGCGCACAGGATCGACGTCCAGATCATCCGAGCCCTCACCCGCACATCCCTCCCGTTCGTCATCGAACCTCTCGCGCCGACGGCGCCGGGCTCTTCCCGGTCGGCTCCGTTCCGGCACAGACGGTCGCCCAACCTAGCAGCGCCCGCACCCCGGGCCCGACCGTCGGCGGGGGCAAGGCCGTGACCGGCCACGACGAGGGCACCCTGTGACCCGCTTCACGACTGCAACAGGTTCTAGTTGTAGCGTGAACGCCGTGGACTACCGGGGTGTGATGGTCGGGTTGGGACTCTTGGCTACGGCGTTCGGCGTCGTCGGGTTCGTGCGATACCGGGAACGGGAATCGACGACCCTGCAACGCCAGACCCAGCTGGCCCGGGAACTGCGCGACCTCGCGGGCGACGACGAGGTACGGCTGGCCGCGGTCGACGAGTTCTCACTGACCATCTACCAACGGCTCTTCTACGCCTCGGTGGTCGCACCGTGGATTCGCAGTGCCGCGTGGGCGCTGCTCGGCGCGGTGCTCGCCGGAGCCGGGGCGTTGGCGGTTGGTCCACTCGACGGCGCCTTCGCGACCGTCGTGCATGTCGCGGCCATCGTGGCCACCGGGATGTTCGCCGTGGCGACCCTGGTGTACACGGGAATCGCGCTGTACCACTCGGCGACCACCCCGAGGGTGTCCTTCAGCGACTCCTACGCCACCGAGGACACCGAACCGGACCCGGACGGTCCGGCGTCGGAGGTGCCGGACCCCGACGCCGGGGTCTCCGCGCGGTCCGTCGACTGACCGAGCCATCCGAGACACAACGAACCCCCGCCGGGCCGGAGCTCGGCGGGGGTTCGTTGCTGTGAGAGGGTCAGGCGTTCTCGCTAGGCGATCTGCGCCTGCCACATCCAGTGCAGCTGTTCGAGTTTCGAGGCGAACGAGATCAGCAGATCCTGGGTGACCGGATCGGCCTGCTCGGTGACCCCGATTCGTTCGCGGAGACCCGCGACCACTGCCTTCAGATTGGCGACGATCGCCTCGACGACGTCGCTGTCCTTGGTCCATCCCTCACCGAATCCCTTGGTGTGGGCGGTCTTCGCGACGGTCTCGGCGCGACCGTCGGGGCTCACGCCGATCGCGGTGGCCCGTTCGGCGGCCGCGTCGGTGAACTCCCTGGACACGGTGACCAGTTCATCGAGGTCGAGATGCACGGAGCGGAACTGCTTGCCGACCACGTTCCAGTGCGCCTGCTTCGCGATGAGCGACAGGTCGATGAGGTCGACGAGAGTGTCCTGCAGCGCCTTTCCGGCGACGGACTGCTGCTCGTCGGTGAGTGTGCTCGTGATCGGGGTGGTGGTGGTCATGATCAAGAACTCCCTTCTTGTCATAGCTGTGTGCAGTCGTGATCCGACTGCCGTTGTGCGGCAAGGGCTGCGGTGCGATCACACGTGAACGGTGACCGCCGAACCGGTGTAGCCCCTGATCGCCTGTTCCAACCCACCCCGTCCGCGGAACATTCCGGCGACACCGTCGCCCGCGGGGTGATGATCACGACACCGGCGTGCGACGTCGGCACACCACTAGCGTCCGCGCATCACCCGTGTGGGTTTCATCCGGGTCGACTCCGGCAACCACTGGTTGACCGGGCGCCGGAGGGTGCAGAGGGCAGCGACGACCAGGAGGCCGAACTGGACGTAGCTGAGGACGACCATGCTCGACGACACGTCCGGGTACCGGAACAGAAGGTCGACGCCTACGGGGATGCACAGCAGATGCACGACGACGGCTGCCAGGAAGAAGTTGCGGAGATGGCGGCTGTGCTGGGTCGCGGCGGCCACCAGACATGCGTACTCGATGGCCAGCACGACGACGATCATCGCCAGCATGAACGGCGGGAAGAATCCGGCGAGTGTGTCGACCTCGCTCTCCGGAGCGGAGTTCGCCGGATCTGCGACCACACCCTCGAGCAGCCGGCCACGCAGATCGTCGGTGATGGTCCCCAGGTTGAAGAAGCCGTAGATCGTCAGCACGAGCCCGATCACGGCAGCGCCCCACCACGCGAGACGCGCATGCACCGCGAGCGCGTCCGGCGGCGGTCCCGGATCACCCGGCCGTGCCGGGTAGAGCGCAGCCAGGTCCCGATCGCGCGAGGATCGTTCGAGGGCGGCCAGGTCCTCGGCGTCCAGCTCGGCCTGGGTCGGGACACGGTCGGGGTCAGGCCCGGCTGGGTCACGGCCGGCTGGGTCGCCGGACGCACCACCGGTCGGGTCCTGCGGATCCGTCATGCCCCGATCCTGCCACTCGCCCCGGCGGGCCTCCAGCGTCGACGACCGTGCGGCACCGTCCGGCCTATTTCCGGAACTCGGTCAGGACGAATTCCATGCCGGGAACGAACGTGCCGAGCATGGGCACGACATGGTTGACGATCGACTTCGTCAGGATGGGCGGGGTGGGATCGGTGACGAAGGTGACGTCGGCACCCTGTGCCCGCCAGTCCGCGGCGAGTTGCGCGACCTGGCCGTACGGGATCACGTCGTCGTGCAGTCCGCCTTCGACGAAGACGGGCGCATTCGGCTTGAGGCGCCCGATCCGCTGGTCCCGGACCACATCCTGCAGACCCGGGGACCGTGCGATGAGGGCCGACAGCGTCTCCCCGGTACGGGTCCACGTCTCGACGCGGCGGAAACCGAACGCCGGGATGATGTCGCCGATGCAGCTGGTCGAGATCTGCTTCAGAGCGGCCTTGCCGGTCGGGTTGGTCTCGCGTCGCACCACGTCGGCGACGTCCGGGTATCGCTCGGTCAATCCGTTGATGGCGAAACCGATCGCCCCGGCGATCGTGGTGCCGTCGATGGCCGGGATGACCTTCTCGAGGTCGGCGGGGGGCGCGCCGGCGTAGGTGGCCCGGACGTTCAGTTCGGGCGCATACGTCTCGGCGAGTTCTGCGGCCGACGCCGCGGCTCCCCCACCCTGCGAGTACCCAGCGAAGCCGACCGGCGCATCGGCGGGCGCACCCGAGATGTCGAGCGCGGCCCGCGCACCGTCGAGCATCGCCTGTCCGGATTCGGCCCGATTGACGTAGGTGTGCACGCCGGGCGTACCCATGCCGACATAGTCGGTGATGAAGACACGGACACCGTGGACGAGCATGTAGTACATCTCCGGCGCGGTGTAGTTCACCCCGATGCTCGGCTTCGTGAGGTCGACCCCCAGCGGCAGACCCATCAGCTTCGACGGAGCGCACTGGTCGCCCTGACCGATCGTCCCCGACCCGACGACCAGCGTCGGTCGCGGACCCTTGCCGCGCCACGGCGCCGTCGGCTCGACGACGGTGCCGGTGACCGGGGTGGGTGTCCCGTCCTGGAGACGCGAGGTGTACATCACCGTGCGGGCCGTCCCCGGCCATTGGCCGGTCATTCCGGGGATCTGGAGCAGCAGCGGACTCGGCTGGCTGCGGATGACCGAACCCGGCTCGGCCGCGAACCGGGCCGGCGGGGTGTAGAAGTTCCCCGCCGCCGCGGCACCGACCGCTGCCGGGATCAATGAGGCCGCGCAGGCCGCCACCAGCGCCCCGGCGATACCGACGATCCGTCTCGAAGTGCTGCGATGAGTCACGATTCTCCCCGACCTCCCGTTCATGGAACTGTAACCTACCGCACAGTAACTTGAGTCAGGTGACTGGCGTCGCCGGGGGGTCGCCGCCGGCCACTGAGCCGTCAACGGCCGACATCTCCGGCCCACCGATCGACGACCCGACACCCCCGTCGAGCCCGTCGGCCGCAACGTCCTCGGCTCCCTCCACGCCCTCGACCTCAGCCCCACCGGACCGCGATCCCGATGTGGGACAAGCCGACCCGGAGACCACGAGTTCGTCCGCGCCGTCGACGGCCGCGGGATACCGCTGAGTCGGTCAGCGGGGTGCCGGTCGGTCCGAGCCCGCGCAGAAATCCGCCCCTGAAATCCACCCTCCACAACCTGCTCGACGACGATATGTCGACGGCCTGGGTCCTGAGGGCGGTTGTCAGGGTCGGATTTCAGGCGCTGCCGCGCACGCTCAGATGACCAGGCCGAGGGCGAGCACCACGATCAGTCCGGACACCGAGAGGACCGTCTCCATCATCGACCAGGTCTTGAAGGTCTGTCCGACGGTCATCCCGAAGTACTCCTTCACCAGCCAGAAACCGGCGTCGTTGACGTGGGACAGGAACACCGAACCGGCGCCGATCGCCAGTACGACCAGTGAGAGCTCTCCCGAACCCATCCCATCGACCAGCCCCAGGATCAACGACGACGCGGTGATGGTCGCAACGGTCGCCGACCCGGTTGCCAGGCGGATCAGTGCCGCGAGGGTCCATGCGAGCAGGAGCACCGAGACGTTCGCGCCGGTCGCCCAGTCCGCCAGCAGTGTGCCGATCCCCGTGTCGACGAGAACCTCTTTGAAGCCGCCGCCCGCGGAGACGATGAGCAGGATTCCCGCGATGGCGGGCAGGGCCGCGCCCGTGCACTTCGAGATCGTCTCGCGGTCCATGCCGGAACCCCGTCCGAGAGTGAACATCGCGACGATGACGGCGATCAGAAGCGCGATGAGCGGCGTGCCGAGGATGTCGAGGACCTTGCGCACGGGCTGATCCTCGTCGGCGATGAAGATCTCGGCCAATGCTTTGCCCAGCATCAACACGACGGGCAGCAGGACGCTGAACATGGTGATCGCGAACGAGGGGCGCTTCGTCGTCGGACCGTCGGCCGGATCGACGTCGAAGGTCGTTGGTGCCTCGACCGTCACCCACCGGCCCGCGAGCACCCCGAACAGGGGCCCGGAGACGATGATGGTCGGAATGGCCACCAGCACACCGAGTCCGAGTGTCGTGCCCAGGTCCGCACCGAGGGCGTCGATCGCCACGAGCGGGCCCGGGTGCGGCGGGACGAAGCCGTGCATCGCCGAGAGACCGGCCAGCGCGGGTATGCCGATCGGGATCAGACCGAGACCCGAGCGCCGGGCCACCAGGTAGATCACCGGCATCAACAGCACGAGACCGATCTCGAAGAACATCGGCAGCCCGATGATGGCGCCGACGAGGGCCATCGCCCACGGCAGCATCCGGGGTGACGCATGACCGACGATCGTGTCGACGATCTCGTCGGCACCGCCCGAATCCGCGAGGAGTTTGGCGAACATGGCGCCGAGTGCGATCAGGATGCCGACACCTGCTGCGGTGGTGCCGAATCCGGCGGTGAACGACTCGAGGACGGTCGGGATGGACTCACCCGCGACGATGCCGACGGTCGCGCCGCCGCCAACCAGCGCGAGGAAGGGGTGGACCTTCGCGATCGTGATCGCGACGACGATGACGGCGATACCGGCCAGCGCCGCGACGATGAGTTGCCAGCCGGGGGCAACGGGTTCGGGTAGATCCGCGCCGGCGGCCAGGATCGTGGTGGTCGGCAACATCGTCAGTTCTCCTCGCCGTCAGGGTGCGGGTCGTTCGAGTTGGGATCGTCCGGGAGGGACGCGACCAGCTCGTCGACGATGGCGTCCACGCTCTGGTCCACGTCGACGGTCAGGCCTCGTTCGTCTCCGGTCAGCTGTTCCAGGGTCTCGAACTGCGACGCGAGGAGCGCCGGGGGCATGAAGTGCCCCGGCCGCGATGCCTGGCGTCGAGCGATGACGTCGACCGAGCCGGCCAGATGCGCGAACAGTGTCGTCGGCGCGTGCTCGCGGAGACGGTCACGGTAGTTCCGTTTGAGGGCGGAACAGCTCATGACCCCGCCGTCGCCGTGCTCGGCAAGCCACTCGCCGATCGATTCGAGCCAGGGTCGACGATCGTCGTCGTCGAGCGGCTGTCCCGCCGACATCTTGGCGATGTTCGCTGCGGGGTGGAAGTCGTCGGCGTCGGCGAACGGCACTCGCAGGCGCTGTGCCAGCGCGGCTCCGACCGTCGACTTCCCGGACCCCGACACCCCCATGACGACTACGGGCGATCGCATGTTCACTCCTCACGACACTGTGCTGCTGATCACGTAGGCTGCCTCAATGATCATACTTTTGCAAGCCCGGTCGTCATTAAGTACGCAGATTCAGCAAGACCTCGACGAATGAGAAGATGAAACAGTGAGTCAGGGCACACGGAACGCGGGCGAGCGGCACGATGGGATCCTCGCCGCCATCGGTAGACGCATCGTCTCGGGAGCACAGCCGGCCGGGAGCGTACTGACCCTCGAGTCCATCAGCGCCGAACACGGCGTCTCCCGGACGGTGTCACGCGAGGTGATCCGAGTTCTCGAGTCGATGGGGCTCGTCGAGTCCAGACGGCGCGTCGGCATCACCATCCAGCCGCGGGTCCGCTGGAGCGTGTTCGACCCCCGGCTGATCCGGTGGCGCCTCGACGGCGCCGACCGCGCCGAGTTCCTGGCGACCCTGTCGGAGTTGCGGCGAGGCTTCGAACCGGTGGCGGCGGCACTGGCGGCCGAACGGGCCGACGAACATCATTGCCGCATTCTCGCGGCGGCGGTGTCGGACATGTCGGTACACGGACGCGACGGCGACCTGGAGTCGTACCTGTTGGCCGACAAGGTCTTCCACCGAACGCTGCTCGAGGCGAGCGGCAACGAGATGTTCCGCTCACTCACAGGTGTGGTGAACGAGATCCTGGCCGGACGCACCCATCACGGGATGATGCCGGCGACCCCCAACCCGGCCGCCATCGCGCTGCACGACGACGTGGCCAGAGCAATACGCCTCCGCGACCCGGAGGTCGCGGAGGCGTCGATGCGAGCGATCATCACCGAGGCGGCGGCGGCCGTCTCCGAGGAGAACGGTCCGCCACCCGGCTGAGCTTCTCTAGACGAGCAGTTCGGCGATCTGGATCGTGTTGAGGGCGGCACCCTTTCGGAGGTTGTCCCCCGAGACGAACAGCGCGAGGCCGCGCCCCTCGGGAACACCCGGGTCCTGCCGGATCCGGCCGACCAGCGAGGCATCCCGGCCCGCTGCGGCGAGCGGCGTCGGCACGTCGGTGAGCTCCACACCGGCTGCCGCAGAGAGGATCTCCTGTGCCCGGGCCACCGACAGCGGGTTCGCGAACTCGGCGTTGATCGACAGGGAGTGACCCGTGAAGACCGGCACGCGCACGCAGGTTCCGCTGACGAGCAACTCGGGGAGACCGAGGATCTTGCGCGACTCGTTGCGCAGCTTCTGATCCTCGTCGGTCTCGCCCGACCCGTCGTCGACGAGCGACCCGGCGAGCGCGATGACGTTGAACGCGATCGGGGCGACGTACTTGTTCGGGGCGGGGAAGTCCACTGCCGAACCGTCGTGGACGAGCTTCTCGGCATCGTCGGCGACCGCCCGCACCTGGCCGGCGAGTTCCTCCACGCCGGCGAGCCCGCTGCCCGAGACGGCCTGGTAGCTGGAGACGATGAGGCGCTGCAGGCCGGCCTCGTCGTGCAGCGGCTTGAGCACCGGCATGGCGGCCATGGTGGTGCAGTTCGGGTTGGCGATGATGCCCTTCGGCGGGTTCTTCGCCAGCTCGCCGTTGACCTCCGAGACCACCAGTGGCACATCGGGGTCCTTACGCCACGCCGAGGAGTTGTCGATGACGGTCACGCCCGCCTCGGCGAACCGGGGTGCCTGCTCGCGCGACATCGTGGCGCCCGCCGAGAAGAGGGCGATGTCGAGCCCGGACGGGTCCGCCGTCGAGGCGTCCTCGACGACGATCTCGCCGTCGCCCCAGGGCAGCTTCTTGCCCGCCGAGCGCGACGATGCGAAGAACCGCACCTCGTCGGCGGGGAAGTTGCGCTCCGCCAACAGGGTTCGCATGACGGCGCCGACCTGACCGGTCGCACCCACGACTCCGATACGTACACCCATCCTCATCGCCCCGTTCCGGCGTAGACGACGGCTTCTTCTTCGCCGCCGAGATCGAAGGCGGCGTGCAGCGCGCGCACCGCGTCGTCGAGTTCGGTGTCGCGGCACAGCACCGAGATGCGGATCTCCGAGGTGGAGATCAGCTCGATGTTGACGCCGGCCTCGCTCAGGGCCTCACAGAACGTGGCCGTGACGCCGGGGTGCGACTTCATACCCGCGCCGACGAGCGACACCTTGCCGATGTGATCGTCGTAGAGCAGGTCGGTGAAGCCGATCTCCTCCTGGAGCTTGGTGAGCTTCTCCACCCCGAGCGGTCCGAGCTCACGCGGGAGGGTGAAGGTGATGTCGGTCTTGCCGGTGTCGACCTTCGAGACGTTCTGGAGCACCATGTCGATGTTGATCTCGGCGTCGGCGACGGCGCGGAACACCCGCGCCGCGTAACCGGGCTTGTCGTCGAGTCCGACGACGGTGATCTTGGCCTCGCTGCGGTCATGTGCGACGCCGGTGAGAATGGCTTCTTCCACGGGGATGTCCTCCATCGATCCGGTCACCACGGTGCCGGGTTTGGTCGAGTACGACGAGCGCACGTGAACGGGAACGTTGTAGCGGCGGGCGTATTCGACGCAGCGCAGCATCAGCACCTTGGCACCACAGGCGGCCAGTTCGAGCATCTCCTCGAAACTGACGGTGTCGAGGCGCCGGGCGTCGGGCACGATGCGCGGGTCCGCCGAGTAGACGCCGTCGACGTCGGTGTAGATCTCGCAGACGTCGGCCTCGAGCGCCGCCGCGAGCGCGACCGCGGTGGTGTCGGAGCCACCACGGCCCAGCGTCGTGACGTCCTTGGTGTCCTGCGAGACGCCCTGGAAGCCGGCGACCAGCACGATCTTGCCCTCGTCGAGGGCGCTGCGGACACGTCCGGGCGTGACGTCGATGATCTTGGCCTTGCCATGGCTGCTCGTCGTGATCACGCCGGCCTGGGAACCGGTGAACGACTGCGCCTGCGCGCCCATCGAGCTGATCGCCATGGCCACCAGTGAGTTCGAGATGCGCTCACCGGAGGTCAGCAGCATGTCCATCTCGCGGGCCGGTGGCGCCGGATTGACCTGCTGGGCGAGGTCGAGCAGTTCGTCGGTGGTGTCGCCCATCGCCGACACGACCACGACGACGTCGTTGCCCTGCTTCTTGGTCTCGACGATGCGCTCGGCGACGCGACGGATGCGTTCGGCCGTTGCGACCGAGGATCCGCCGTACTTCTGCACCACGAGGGCCACGTCGAGTTACCTCCCGCCGGCCAGAGTGCCGGTCGATAGACGTCAACTTGCCGGGACAACCTTACCGGGGAGTCTGAGGATGCCCTGACCTGGTCTCTGTCTGCCCCGTCCGGGCCGCGGCGATCCGATCCGCTCTAGGATCTCTCGCGTGGCCTCCCCTACCGACGTCGGCGATACCGGAGGCGGCGCCGATGGTCGGACCGGACGCCGCACCGACGACGACGTGGCGACAGCCGGAGGCGTGTCCGCCGGGACGGGTCGTCGGCTGAGGGCGGCGACCACCGCGTTCTTCGGTCCGCTGAGCTCGTCGCCCGCCGGACTCCGTAGCTATCGCTGGTGGCTCGACGCACTGGTCGTCTTCCTCGTCATCCGGGCCGTCGGCATCCTGGTCCTGGCCCGGTTCGCCGACCTCCGGGGCACCACGCTGGGCGATTCCCTGGCGGTGTGGGACGGGCAGTGGATGATCGCGATCGCGACCCACGGCTACGACGGCGTGCCCTACGCCCTGACGGACGCACGGGGTCTGCACACGGCCGACACCGCGTACGCGTTCTTTCCGGGCTACCCGTATCTGGTCGGTCTGATAGCGAAGTTGCCGGGCCTGAGCCCCTTCGGTGCCGCGGTCACGGTGAACCTGATCCTCGGGTGCGTGGCCGCGGTCGGCGCGGCACGCCTGGGCATGGTGTGCGCGCGGCTCATGGCGCGCCGGTCACCGATCGGCCCGGCGCCCGAGCGCGGAACCGGTTTGTTCCTGGTGGCGCTCTTCGCGGCGACGCCGATGTCGATCGTGCTGAACATGGCCTACACCGAGGCCCTGTTCTGTGCGCTCGCGGTGTGGGCGCTGGTCGGGGTGCTGGAGAAACGCTGGCTCCTCGCCGGCACCGTGGCGGCGATCTGCGGGCTGTGCCGGCCGACGGCAGCGGTCCTGATCGGGGTCGTGATGCTCGCGGCCGTGGTGTTCCTGTGGCAGGCACGCGGGACCGCCGTGCCGAGAGGCGTGCGGGTCCGCGCGATCGTCGCCATCGTGATCAGCCCACTCGGCTACCTCGCCTACCTGAGTGTGGTGTGGGCGCACACCGGATCACCGACCGGGTGGTTCCGGATCCAGACCGACGGTTGGGACACCCAATTCGACTGGGGCGCGGCCGCGTTCCACTTCGTCAACGAGATGCTCGTGCATTCGGCGGAGATCGCACCGGTGGCCACATCGTGGATCGTCCTGAGCACGCTGGTGATGCTGGGCGTCGCGGTGTGGTCTCGGATGCCGTGGCCGGTCCTGCTGTACGGTTCGCTGCTCGTCGCGCAGATCGTGCTGTCGAGCGGGCTGATGATGAGCCGGCCGCGACTGCTCCTACCCGCGTTCGTCTTGCTGATCCCACTGGCGATGGCGCTCGCCCGGATGCGACCGGTTGCCGCGGGCCTCGTCGTCGTGCCCATCGTGGTGGGTAGCTCGTGGTTCGGCGCGCACATGCTGACGGTCTTCCCGCATGCCATGTGACCCCTCTGCTCCCATACGTGCGCAGCGCCCCCCTGCCCCCTGAGGTGGGAGCGCCCCCCTGCTCCCTGAGGTGCGAGGAGCGATAGCGACGAGCCTCGAAGGGCCTGGTGAGATGCCTTGCGAGACCCTTCGAGGCTCGCTTCGCTCGCACCTCAGGGAGCAGGAGCCGACCCGCTTCGCTCGCACCTCAGGGAGCAGGAGCCGACCCGCTTCGCTCGCACCTCAGCCTGGATCTTTCACGTGAGGTTGGGGCGGGTGGGGTTGTGGTGTGGGCGTGCGGGGGTTCCGGCGTGTGGCCGGTTCTTCGGGTCCTGGGTTTGTCGGGTGTGGGGCTGCAGAGACTGAGTGCGTGGTCGTTGGGGTGCTCAGGTGGTGTGTAGTGCGGTCCAGCCGGTGGTGATGGTCTCCAGGTGGGGCCAGTTGGTCGGTAGTCGCAGGAGTTGGCGTCGTCCGGAGTGGATGATGCGCCCGGCCACGGCGAGGATGCGTAGGCGTAGTTGTTTGGGTTCCCATCGGCGGATTGTGGCGTGAGGGCCCCAACATAGGGTTTGGGTCCATACCAGTAGTTCTGTTGCCAGACAGACTATTTCCAGCCAGATCTGGTTCTTGGTGAACGCCTGGAACGGCAGGTTGGCCAGTCCGGTGTCTTTGAGGTTGCGGATGCGGTCCTCGGCGCGGGCGCGTTGGCGGTGGCGTAGTTCGAGGGTGGGTAGCGTCCAGCCGGTGCCGCGGGTGTTGGTGGCGAACACGGTGTAGCGGCGGCCATCGATATCGGTCAACCGTAGTTGGGCCCCGGAGTGGGGGTACTCGCGGCGGACGATGACGCGCATCCCTGCCGGCCATGAGGGGGCATCAGCGTTGGCCAGGGCGGGAATCGTGCTGGTCAGCTCGGCGACGTGGGCGTCGAGTCGAGGTTCACCGTGGGTGTCGATGGCTGGTTGCCAGGCCTGTTCGGGTAGTCGGGCCAGTGCGGTTTTGATGGTGTCGGAGACGATGTAGCCGATCGAGTACTGCAATCCGGCGTCGGTGATGTGGGCCAGGAACTCTTTGGAACATCCCGCGGCGTCGGTGCGGACGAGTACCTGGCCGCGTTCACCGGCCGGTAGCTGGTCCAACGCGGCGCTCAGCGTGGTGATGTGCAGGTCAGCGCCTTGGGGTGAGGCGCCGCCGCGGCGGAGGTCGCAGATGAGTGGTTCACCGGTGCCGTACTGGCCGTGATCGAGCAGTGCGCACATCGGGGCGTGGCCGTACTGGCGTTTGTAGTTGATTTCGGCGTGTTCTTTGTCCGAGTGCGCGGTCACGGTGGTGGCGTCGAGATCGATGATGACCTGCCCGCCGTCGAAGCTGCCCGGTCGTCCCTCCAGGGGCCGTCGCCGCGCCCACACGCGTTCTCGGCAGTGTGCGCGGGCCTGGCGGATGGCGGCCACGGCTGCGGTGGAGTCCTCGGCGAGTGTGTTGATCAGGCGAGAGGCTGTCGGGTCCGAGGCGACGGTGCCGAACAGGGCGGGTTGGGCGCGCACGATCGCCAGATCAGACACACAGTCACCGCCCACGGCGACCGCGGTCGCGAGGTCGAGCAGCACTTTGGCGGGGTGGTGCACGGTGCGCGAGGTTGTCCACGGCATCAATGCCGCGCTCAGGGCGGTATCGAGACCGGCGATCTGCATGGTCTTGCGTAGCAGGACCGCGCCGGTGGTGCTGGTCAGTGACTCACTGCGGTCGGTATCGACAACCAGATGTGGGTAGCGGTTATGCTTCACGTGCGAAGTGCCTCTCTGCGCCAGGATCATTGTCTTGTGGTGATTCAATAATCCACTGGCAGACAGGCACTTTCGCGTATTCACACGCCGACAACCCCACACGCCCATGAAAGATCCAGGCTCAGGGAGCAGGAGCCGACCCGCTTCGCTCGCACCTCAGGGAGCACGAGACGACCCGCTTCGCTCGCACCCCAGGGAGCACGAGACGACCCGCTTCGCGCGCACCCCAGGGGCGGTTGATTCACACCGCCGACGCCGCGAATCCCAGACAGAGATAATCGATTCCGGCGTCGAGCCGCGCGCGGGGATCGAGGAGCCGGCCGGCGTCGCGCCGGCCGGCCAGACGCGCGAGGTGCGACGGGACCTCGACCTCGGACTCGCCCGAGATCACGTCCGCGAGTCCGGCGGACGGCAGCAGCGAATCGTCGTGGAGCAGTTGATCGCTCACCGCGACGAGTGCGACACCGTGGACGAAACTCCAGACGGACAGCGCCATGTCGGTGGCTCGTTCGATGCCGACACCGAGTTCCAGGAACCCGGCGGCGAGCCAGTCGAGGCACGCCAGTGAATCCTCGCCGTAGCTGTGCCGTGGCGACGAGTAGGCCAGGACGACCCATGGGTGCCGGGTGTAGAGCTCCCAGTCGACGTCGACGGCGACCTGCACCCGGGCGCGCCATCCGGGCTGGGTGTCCACGGGATACGGGAACCGGCGTCCCACCTCGGTCGACATCGCCTGCAACAGGGCGTCCTTGTCCGCGACGTGGCGATACAGCGACATCGCCCCGACCCCCAGTTTCTCGGCGACCCGCCGCATCGACAGCGAGCCGATTCCGTCGTCGTCGGCGACGGCGATCGCGGCGTCCACGATCGTCGCGGTCGACAGTTTCGAGGTGTCGGACGTCACTGCGCGGTTCCTCCTGCTCAGAGCGGGAATAAAGCGATTGCGTACAGCGTACCCATCCCCGTACGCTGATCCGCGTACACCGTACGCGTAGGTAGCAGTCGTTACCGCGAAGGAGGCAATGATGTCCGCCCAGCTCGACCCGTCGAACCGGCTCCACCCGACCACCCCGGGTGCCGCCGACCGACGAACGTGGCTGGGACTGGCCGTGCTGACCCTCCCGGTGTTCCTGGTCTCGATGGACGTCTCGGTGCTGTACCTCGCGATCCCGTCGATCACCGACGCTCTCGCGCCGTCCGCGGCCCAGCAGTTGTGGATTCTCGACATCTACGGGTTCCTCATCGCCGGACTCCTCATCACGATGGGCAATGTCGGTGACCGCATCGGCCGTCGTCGAATCCTGCTCGCCGGCGCCGGCCTGTTCGGCGTCGCCTCGGTCATCGCCGCCTTCGCACCCACGGCCGGGATCCTGATCGCGGCGCGTGCCCTGATGGGCATCGGCGGGGCGACCCTGCTGCCGTCGAGCCTGTCGCTCATCGCCAACATGTTCTCCGACGCCCGTCAGCGCGGTCGCGCGATCGGCGTGTGGACCGCGGCGTTCGCCGGCGGCAGCGCGGTCGGCCCGGTCATCGGAGGCGTTCTGCTGCACCACTTCTGGTGGGGCGTCGTCTTCCTCATCAACGTGCCGGTACTCGTCCTGCTGTTCGTCTTCGGGCCGCGCCTGATCCCCGAGTACCGGGCCGCGACCAACGATCCCTTCGACGTCGTCGGCGTCGTGCTCTCGATGGCCGGAATCCTCCCGCTCGTCTACGCGATCAAGACGGTGGCGAGCGACGGTGCCACGACAGCCGTGGTCCTCGCCGGGGTGGTGGGCGCCGCGCTGCTCATCACGTTCCTGCTCCACCAGCGGCGAGTCGCGTCACCGCTGCTCGATCTCACCTTGTTCCGGAACGCGCAGTTCAGCAGCGCGGTCGCCGTCGCACTCATCGGGATGATGGCACTCGGCGGCATGTCCTACCTGACCGGCGTGTACCTCCAGTCGGTCATGGGCCACGACGTCCTGGCCGCGGCGATCGCCGGCCTCCCGATGGCCGTCGCGGTGGCGGTGTTCTCCATCGGGGCGACCAAGGTCGCCTCGTTCCTGGGCACCCGGCTGGCCTTCGTCGGTTCCGTCGGCCTCGCCGCCGCCGGCAACCTCGGCATGCTGACCCTCGGCACCTCGTCGCCGGTCTGGGTGTACGTGCTGTGCACGACGATCGCGGGCGTCGGCTACGGCATCCAGTTCAGCCTCGTGTCGGTCGTGGTCGTCGGCTCGGTGCCACCGGAACGGTCGGGTGCCGCGTCCGGCATCTCGGAGACGAGCTTCGAGCTCGGTACCGCGATGGGGCTGGCCCTGCTCGGATCGCTGGCCACCCTCGTCTTCCGGGACGGCGACCAGGGCTGGGCGTTCGGCGACACCCTCGGCGAGACGCTGCACCGCTCGACCGACATGGGCCCCGCCGGTGAGGGTCTTGCCGCCGCCGCGAAACAGTCGTTCGTCGACGGCATGCACGCCGCGTCGCTCGCGAGCGGTCTCGCACTCCTCGTCCTGGGTGCCATCCTGCTCGTCGTCATGCGCGACGAGCCCGCCGATCCGCAGGCCGAGGTCGCCGAGGTCCGGCTCCCCGACTCCGAGCTCTCGACGTCGGCACGCGCCGAGTAGGACCACGCGACACCGCTACCCTCGGGCGGATGCACGAACTGATCTCGGGGCGCTGGAGTGCCCGCGGCTACGACCCGTCCGCGACCGTCTCCGTCGAGGACATCACCACGATCGTCGACGCCGGACGCTGGGCGCCCACCTGGGGCCGGGTACAACCGGTGCGATTCATCGTGGGCCTGCGCGACGACCCGACCTTCGCAGCCCTCTGCGGCGTCCTGACCCGGGGGAACTCGGGGTGGGCGCCGCGCTCGGCGGCGCTCGTCCTGGTCTGCACCACCGATGATCCCGACGACGCGAAGGCCGACACCTACGGGGCGGTCGACTGCGGGCTCGCGGTGGCGCAGATGATCCTGCAGGCCGAGGCCCTCGGATTCAACGCGCACCCGATGGCCGGTTTCGACCCCGTGGCCGCCCGCGACAGCTTCGGCATCCCGGCGGACAAGCGGCCGCTGGTGTTGCTCGGCATCGGCGTACTCGCCGCCGACCCGACGTCCCTTCCCGAGGAGATCCGTGCCCGCGACGAAAAGCCCCGGTCACGGCTGCCGCTCGGCGAGGTGGCCTTCGCCGGCCACTGGGGACGTGCGGCGTTTTCCGAACCCCCGAAGGGTTGACCGGGGAATGTGACGAACGAGGCATATGAGGCAGAAGTTACTTGTGGTACTTCTTCTCCATGACTGTCTCACCTCCACGACGAGGATTCTTCCGTCGGCTGGGATCGCACGTCGCTCCCGTCGCCGCCGTCACGGCGCTGTCGGCCGCGGCAGCACTGTCCCTGCCGGCCACCGCCCACGCCGACGAGCCGTTCAGCCTCGAGTTCAACGGCGCGGCCGGCACGTTGCCGTCGGCACTGCAACACGAGACCGGCGCAGGCGGCTGGGGCAACAACGAGGTGCAGAACTACACCGCCGACCGTCTCAACTCGCGCCTGGACGGCAACGGCAACCTGCTCATCGAGGCTCGACGCGCCGCGACGGGCGGCTGGACATCGGCCCGGCTGACCACGAAGGACAGCTTCGAATTCACCTACGGGACGATCTCCGCGCGCATCTCCCTGCCGCAAGGCCGCGGGCTGCACCCGGCGTTCTGGTTGCTGGGGAGCGACATCGACTCCGTCGGTTATCCGGCGGCCGGTGAAGTCGACATCGCGGAGACGATCAACACCTCCGACTGGGTGCACGTGGGCGTACACGGGCCGACGGCCCTCGGAACCGCCACCGGCTCCCTCGACATCTCGCTGACCGACCTCCTCCCCGGGCTCCCGCTGCCGGGCCCCCTCGCCGGTCGCTGGGAGCGGGGCCACGATCTCACCGGCGTCGACCCCGGCGACTTCCACGAGTACGCGGTGACCAAGACGTCGTCGCAGATCCGCTTCACCATCGACGGCAACGCCGTCTACACGATCAACCGGTCCTCGCTCACCGGCGATGAACGATGGGTCTTCGACAAGCCGATGTACGCACTGCTCAACGTCGCCGTCGGTGGCCTCTGGCCCGGCCCGCCGTCGTCGACGACCCCGAGCCCGGCGACGATGACCGTCGACTGGCTGCGCTACACCCCGTGAGCCGCCGGCGCGCCTGATCCGAAGGGACCGCAGACCCACCGCTCCCTGAGGAGCGCCCGAAGCTTGCGGAGGGCGCGTCACGAAGGGTCCGGCCGCTGCGCCCATCCAACTCCGCCCCGAGCCGATTCGGCTCGGGGCGGAGTGGCGTGTGGGGTTGTGGGACAGTCGGTTACGCGACCAACACCTGCTCGTCATCGGTGGCCGACGCGCGCATCGTCTTGTCCTTGGTCTCGACGATCATGATCGTGCACACCACGCTGAGTGCCGACAGACCGGCGAGCAGGACACCGACCCAGATCGCACCGGGACCGGCGATCAGCGGGGCGGCGATCAGCGGCGGGATCGCCCCGCCGAGGATGCCGGCCAGGTTGTAGCCCATCCCCGCACCGGTGTAGCGGTACCGCGCCTCGAACAGCTCGGGCAGGAGCGCACCGGCGGGTCCGTAGGCGATGCCGAAGATGAGCAGCGTGCCGAGGAGCCCGATGACGAACGCGAGACCGCCGCCGATCTCGAGGATCGGGAACAGCACCAGCGACCACGGGATCGCGACGGCGCACGAGGTGAGGATGACGCGGCGACGCCCCACGCGGTCCGACCACACCGCCGACGCCGCGGTCGACAGTCCGAACACCACGGCCGCGCCCATGCCCGCGGTCAGCACGAAGGTCCGGGACAGCTCCAGCGACTTCGTGCCGTAGTTCGTGAGGAACGCCGTGCCCATGTAGAACAGCGAGAACAGGCTCGCCAGCGCGCCGCCGGCGATGAGGATCTCGCGCCACTGGTGGCGGAAGGCATCGAGGAACGGCAGGGCGGGGCCGTCGGCCGCGGCGTCGCCGGTCGCCTTGCGCTGCTGAGCCTCCCGGAACACCGGGGTCTCCGCGACGGCGAGTCGGACCCACAGCCCCACCGCGACCAGCGCGAAGGACAGGATGAACGGGATACGCCAGCCGAAGTCGAGGAATGCCGAACTGGTCTCGCCGAGGGTCAGGCTCGCGATGAGGAACGTGAGGCTCGACAGGAAGAAGGCGAAGGCGGGGCCGAGTTGCGGGAACATCGCGTAGAGCCCGCGCTTGCCGGGCGGGGCGTACTCGGCGGTGAGGAGTGTCGCGCCCGCCCACTCGCCGCCGACGGCGAAGCCCTGCAGGAACCGCAGGAACACCAGCGCGATCGGTGCGGCGATGCCGATACCGGATTCGGCGAAGCCGAACACGCCGGTCTCGTACCCGGGCAGGAGCCCGATCGCGACCGTCGCCAGCCCCATGATCAACAGGGTCCAGACCAGGGTGCGCTTGCGGCCGATCCGGTCACCGAAATGCCCGAAGAGCATCGCGCCGACCGGCCGTGCGAAGAAGGCCACGGCGAAGGTCGCGAAGGAGGCGATCGTCCCGGTGACCTCGTCGGCGGATGGGAAGAAGACCGTCGGGAAGACCAGGGCGGCGGCGGTGCCGTAGATGAAGAAGTCGTAGAACTCGATGGTCGTACCGATGGAACTCGCGGCGGCCACTCGTCGAAGGCTCGTACGCTTGCCCTCCGGCGGATCGGTCACCGGGGGCTCGGCGGGGATGGTCGTCACTGGCGTTCGTCCCTTTCTGCTGACGGCCGCGTCGGGGTGGGCGGCACGTATCCCGGACGGCGAGACCTCCGGGTCGCCCCTGTCGGCCGCCTGGATGAATTGGGTCACTCCGGCTGCCGACTGAGAGGCATGTCATAGTCTGGGACGTGGTCGGACGAGGCGGCACCCTCCGAAGAGGGGGAGCCGTTTTCCGTCTTCACCTGCAGCTTTGGCCGCTTCGTCGCCGGGGAGTACAGTCAAGCGCATGCAGCGCGCACTCCTCCTCGGTTGCCGCGGCGGGGTCTGAACCGACCGGCCCTCCGTCGCGGGGCCCGATCACGCGCCGGTCACTTTCCTTCCACACACGGAGAATGACCACCGATGGCACCAGCAGACACCTTCACATCCGGCGCGAGCCGAATCGTCGAGCCCGCGGGCCCGATTCCCGCCGGACAGCCCGTATGGAACCCGCAGCGCAGTTCGGCGATGCCGGTTCACCGTTACCGCCAGTTCGCCGACGAGGTCGAGACGATCTCGGTTCCCGACCGCACCTGGCCCGACAAGGTGATCACCACCGCCCCGATGTGGTGCGCGGTCGACCTGCGAGACGGTAACCAGGCACTGATCGACCCGATGAGCCCGGCTCGCAAGCGCCGCATGTTCGACCTCCTGGTCCGGATGGGCTACAAGGAGATCGAGGTCGGCTTCCCGTCGGCCAGTCAGACCGACTACGACTTCGTCCGCGAGATCATCGAGGACGGCGCCATCCCCGACGACGTGACGATCCAGGTGCTGACCCAGTGCCGCGACGAGCTGATCGAGCGCACCTTCGACGCCTGCCGCGGCGCGGCCAACGTCATCGTGCACTTCTACAACTCGACATCGGTCCTGCAGCGTCGGGTCGTGTTCCGCGCGGACAAGGCGGCCATCACCAAGATCGCCACCGACGCCGCGCGCAAGGTCCTCGAGGTACAGCAGAACTACCCCGACACCAACTGGCGCTACGAGTACTCCCCGGAGTCCTACACGGGCACCGAGCTGAGCTTCGCCAAGGAGGTGTGCGACGCGGTCACCGAGATCATCGCTCCCACGCCCGAACGGCCCATGATCCTCAACCTGCCGGCCACCGTCGAGATGGCCACCCCGAACGTCTACGCCGACTCGATCGAGTGGATGCACCGCAACCTGGCCCGCCGCGATTCGGTCATCCTGAGCCTGCATCCCCACAACGATCGCGGAACCGCCGTCGCGGCAGCCGAACTCGGCTATCAGGCGGGCGCCGACCGAATCGAGGGATGCCTGTTCGGCAACGGCGAGCGCACCGGCAACGTCTGTCTGGTGACCCTGGGCATGAACATGTTCAGCCGCGGCGTCGACCCCCAGATCAGCTTCTCCGACATCGACGAGATCCGGCGCACGGTCGAGTACTGCAACCAGCTCAACGTGCCCGAGCGTCACCCCTACGGCGGCGACCTAGTCTACACGGCATTCTCGGGCAGCCATCAGGACGCCATCAACAAGGGCCTCGACCAGATGAAGGTCGACGCGGACAACGCCGATGCCGACGTCGACGACATCACTTGGGCCGTACCGTATCTGCCGATCGATCCCAAGGACGTGGGCCGCAGCTACGAAGCGGTCATCCGGGTCAACAGCCAGTCCGGCAAGGGCGGCGTGGCCTACATCATGAAGGCCGACCACGGCATGAACCTGCCGCGTCGCCTGCAGATCGAGTTCAGTCGCGAGATCCAGAAGATCACCGACGGCGAGGGCGGCGAGGTCAATCCGAAGGAGATGTGGGATGTCTTCGCGGAGAACTACCTGCATCCGATCTGGCCGCTGGAGCGGATTCGCCAGAAGGTCGACGCCGCCGAGGTCGACGGCGGCGACGACCACATCACCGCGGTGGTGAAGGTCGAGGGCACCGAGCGCGAGATCTCCGGTTCGGGCAACGGTCCGCTGGCGGCGTTCGTCGACGCGCTGAGCAACGTGGGTTACGAGGTCCGGGTCCTCGACTACAGCGAGCACGCACTGACCGCGGGCGGCGATGCCAGCGCCGCGGCGTACGTGGAGACCGAGGTCAACGGCGAGACCGTGTGGGGCGTCGGTGTCGCGTCGTCGATCACCACCGCCAGCCTGCGGGCGGTCGTGTCGGCGGTCAACCGCGCATACCGGGTCACCTCGACACCGGTTGCCGAGGACGAGACCGCCCCCGGCACCTGGGCTCCCTGAGCTCACACTCCCGCCACGCCGTTTCCTTCCCGCTGATCGGATCTCATCGGCGGGAAGGAAACAGCGCCGCCGGAACAAAACGGACCCGAGTATCATTTACCGATCATGAAGAACATCGGTTTCCTGTCGTTCGGCCACTGGTCGGACGCCCACGGGTCCCAGGTGCGGTCCGGCGCTGACACCCTGCTCCAGTCGATCGACCTGGCGGTCGCCGCCGAAGAGCTCGGCGCCGACGGCGCGTACTTCCGCGTCCACCACTTCGCACGGCAACTCGCCTCGCCGTTCCCGCTGCTGGCAGCAGTGGGAGCCAAGACCAGCCGGATCGAGATCGGCACCGGGGTCATCGACATGCGCTACGAGAACCCGCTGTACATGGCCGAGGACGCCGGGTCCGCCGATCTGATCTCGGAGGGCAGGCTCCAGCTCGGCATCAGCCGGGGATCGCCCGAGCAGGTCATCGACGGCTACAAGTACTTCGGGTACGTCCCGCCGGAGGGTTCGACCGACGCCGACATGGCGCGCCAGCACACCGAGGTGTTCCTGCGGGTCATCGAGGGCGGCGGTTTCGCCACCCCGAATCCGCGACCGATGTTCCCCAATCCCCCGGGCCTGCTGCCCATCGAGCCGCAGTCACCCGGTCTCCGGGATCGCATCTGGTGGGGCGCCGGCAGCCGGGCGACCGCCGAGTGGACGGCACAGCAGGGCATGAACCTGATGAGCTCGACGCTCCTGACCGAGGACACCGGGGTGCCCTTCCATCAGTTGCAGGCCGAACAGATCCAGCGGTTCCGCAAGGCCTGGGCCGACGCCGGACATCCGCGTGAGCCGCGGGTGTCGGTGAGCCGCAGCATCTTCGCGATCGTCGACGACCGCGACCGCGCCTACTTCGGACGCGGTGGCTCCGAATCCGATCAGGTCGGCGTCATCGACAACACCGTCGCCCGATTCGGACGGAGCTACGCCGACGAGCCGGACAAGCTGATCGAGCAGTTGCGCGAGGACGAGGCGATCGCCGCGGCCGACACCCTGCTGCTGACCGTGCCGAATCAGCTGGGCGTGGACTACAACGCGCACGTCCTCGAGTCGATCCTGACTCACGTCGCGCCGGCACTCGGCTGGCGCTGAGTCGGCGGCTCCGCTTTCGGCCTGACGAAACCGCCACATCGGACGACTCGCTGACCTAGCGTCACCGGAGTGCCCGATTCCGCCGTCCGCCACCGACGTACGGTCGAAGTGCACACCCCGTTGCCACCCGAAATGGAGTCACCCGAATGTCCGAAGTCATCGTCGTCGCCACCATCTCCCCCAAGCCCGGCGAGGAGCAAGCCGTCCGCGATGCCGTCCTCAAGGCCATCCCCCAGGTGCACGACGAGCCCGGATGCGGGAAGTACGCGCTGCACGAGGCCACCGGCGACTCGACCGATCTGGTGATGATCGAGCGCTGGGAATCCACGGAGGCCCTGGCGACCCACGGCTCCGCACCTGCGCTCACCGAGCTCGGCAAGGCGATCGGCGGCCTGCTGGCCGGACCCCTCGACGTCCGTACGTTCACCGCCGTTCCCGCAGGTCAGGACGACAAAGGCGCGATCTGACACACGATGGCGACGCCCTCACCCGGACCCCGGGTGGGGGCTTCGTGCATTTTCGCCCGTCCGTCCTGTTGATTCCGCAGCCGATCGCGTGCTACACCGGGTATAACGATCGTTAGATAAGTGACGCGAGCCATGCACACGCCGCGTCACGCACCCGAGAGGAAATCCCATGCCCGAAGCCGTCATCGTCGACGTCGTCCGTCTCGCGTCTGGAAAGGGCAAGCCCGGCGGCGCGCTGTCGGAGACCAAGCCCGTCGAGTTGCTCGCGCATGTGCTGCGCTCACTGGTCGAGCGTAACGACATCGACCCGGCCCTCGTCGACGACGTGATCGGCGGCTGCGTCGGCCAGGCCGGCGAGCAGGCGCTGAACATCTCGCGGACCGCCCTGCTGTCCGCGGGCTTTCCCGAATCGATGCCCGCCACCACCGTCGACCGCCAGTGCGGATCAAGCCAGCAGGCTGCCCACTTCGCCGCGCAGGGCATCATCGCCGGCGCCTACGACGTGGTCATCGCCGCCGGCGTCGAATCGATGAGCCGCGTCCCGATGGGCTTCACCACCGCCGGACGCAGCCCCTACGGTCCGAGCATCGCCGAGCGTTACCCGGACGGTCTTGTCGGACAGGGCATCTCGGCCGAGCTCGTCGCCGCCAAGTGGAAGTTCGACCGCGAGGCGCTCGACGCCTTCGCCGCCCGCTCCCACCAGCGCGCTGCCGCAGCGGCCGCCGAGGGCTTCTTCGACCGAGAGATCCTGCCCATCGACGTCGCCGACGCCGACGGCAAGACGTTCACCCACAACACCGACGAGACCGTCCGTGCCACCACCACCCCAGAGGGCCTGTCCGGCCTGAAGTCCTCGTTCTACAGCGAGGACTTTGCCAACCGCTTCCCGGAGATCAACTGGCACATCACCCCCGGCAACTCGTCGCCGCTGACCGATGGCGCATCGGGCGCCCTCATCATGAGCGATGTCATGGCGTCGAAGCTCGGCCTGACCCCGCGCGCACGGTTCCATTCGTTCTCGGTCGCCGGTGACGACCCGATCTTCATGCTGACCGCACCGATCCCGGCCACGCACAAGATCCTCGCGCGTTCGGGCCTGTCCATCGACGACATCGACGCCTACGAGGTCAACGAGGCCTTCGCCTCGGTGCCGATGGCCTGGGCCCACGAGTTCGGCGCCGATCCGGCCAAGCTGAACCCACGCGGCGGCGCGATCGCACTGGGCCACGCGCTCGGGTCGTCGGGTACCCGCCTGCTGGGCACCCTCGTCAACCATCTCGAGGCGACCGGCGGTCGCTACGGCCTCCAGACCATGTGCGAGGGCGCGGGCATGGCCAACGCCACCATCATCGAACGTGTCTGAGCCGGCCCGGACGGCTCCCACCAGGAAGCTGACGATCGAGACCGAGGGCCTGGACTGGCGGCGACGCGAACCGGTGCCGCTGCCGACCACCCTCGTCGCGGCGAAGCACGCCTTCTACGAGCGCGGCTATCACGGCACATCGATCCGTGACATCGCCTCGCGGGCCGGGGTCTCGCTGCCGACGCTGTACTACCACCACGACAACAAGCTCGGCATCCTCGTCGAGTTGCTTGAGGCGGCGATGACCTCGGTGCTCGCCTGGGTCGGCGCGGCGATCGACGAGGGCAGGACTCCGAGCGAGCAGTTGTCCAATGCCATCGAATCGATCGTCCTGCACATGACCAGCGACGTCGAGCTGGCCAGTGTGGCAAGCGAGTTCCGCCATCTCGATTCCGACGACCCCCGACGCGAGACCTACGTCGCGATGCGGACGGAGACCGAGGACCTGCTCGCCGACGTCATCGCACGCGGCGTCGAATCGGGCGAGTTCTCGTTCGAGGAGGACGTGAAAGACGTCCTGCGCTACCTCTTCGGCGCGTGCCAGGCGGTCACCACCTGGTATCGCCCCTCGGGTGCCCGGACACCTGCCGAGGTCGCGGCGTCGTATGCCCTGATCTCGCTGCGCGTCGTGGGCGCGCACGGGCACACCGACGACGACTGATCATCGACCGACATCGAGTACAGACTCACTCACGAAAGGGAGAAGCCATGAAACGCACCATCTTCGAAGACGAGCACGAGGCCCTGCGGGAAACCGCACGCCAGTTCCTGCAGCGCGAGTGCGCCCCGTACACCGAGGAGTGGACGCGGGCCGGTCAGGTCGATCGCATCGCGTTCAAGAAGGCCGGCGACGCAGGCCTTCTCGGCTTCAACATCCCCGAGGAGTACGGCGGCGGCGGCGCGATGGACGACTTCCGGTTCAACGCCGTGGTGGTCGAGGAGTTCGCGAAGTTCGATGGCGCGGCACCCGGCCTCAGCCTCCAGAACGACGTCGTCGCACCGTACTTTGTGCATCTCGCCAACGACGAGCAGAAGAAGCGCTGGATGCCCGGGATCGCCACCGGGGAGACGATTCTCGCGGTCGCGATGACCGAACCGGGTGCCGGCTCCGACCTCGCCGGTATCAAGACCTCGGCGAAGCTCGACGGCGATCACTACGTCCTCAACGGCAACAAGACGTTCATCTCGTCGGGCATCAACTCCGACCTCGTCGTCGTGGTGTGCCGGACCAATCCGGATCCCGAGGCCGGCCACAAGGCGTTCTCCCTGCTGGTCGTCGAGCGCGGCATGGAAGGCTTCGAGCGCGGTCGCAAGCTCGACAAGATGGGCCTCAAGGCGCAGGACACCGCCGAGTTGCACTTCAACGACGTGCGCGTACCCGTCGAGAACCTGCTCGGACAGGAAGGCATGGGCTTCTACCACCTCATGCAGAACCTGCCGTCGGAGCGGCTGTCGATCGGCATCGGCGCCATCGCCGGCGCACGCGCGATCTTCGACGAGACGCTGCAGTACACCAAGGACCGCAACGCCTTCGGTCGTCCCATCGGCACCTTCCAGGCGAATCGCTTCACCCTCGCCGAGATGGCGACCGAACTCGACATCGCCGAGGTGTACATCGATCGCTGCCTGCAGGGCGTTCTCGACGGCGAACTGAACGCCGTCGACGCCTCCAAGAACAAGTGGTGGTGTACCGAGCTAGCCAAGCGGGTCATCGACAGCTGCCTGCAGCTGCACGGCGGCTACGGCTACATGAACGAGTACCGGGTCGCCCGGGCCTACACCGACTCTCGTATCCAGACGATCTTCGGTGGCACCACCGAGATCATGAAGGACATCGTCGGCAAGAGCCTGGGCGTCTGAGTTTCCCGACGACGTTCTCCGACAACCGCCGACAGCCCGGGGCACACGCCCCGGGCTGTCGGCGTTTGCGGGCCGGGGACCGGAGACGGGCGGCGGCCGTCAGCCCTGGTCCACACCCACGGCCCGCAGGTGGTCGACGACCTGCTGCACGGCCCCACGCGAACGCGGCCGGGCGAGTGCCTCGTACACCCGGGCGGCGCGAACCCCTTTGAGTACCAACCGTTTCACGTCGGGGTGGCGTACCGCGAAGCGCGGCATCAGCGCGATGCCGTGCCCGTGGGCCACGAGCGCCTCGATCGTGGTGAAGTCCAGCATCCGCTGGGTCACCCGTGGCGCCACTCCGGTCGCCGCCGAGATCGACAGCAGCACATCGTCGACCGGGAACCCGCCTTCGACACTGATCCAGTCGTGGTCGGCGAGTTCGGTGACCGCGACCTGGTCTCGCAAGGCCAGCTCGTTGTCGGCGGCGACGATCACGTCGACCGGTTCGCGCATCAACTCGGTGACCCGGACCCGGGGCTCGTCGATCGCCGGGGTGCGTTCGTCACGGTGCGTGACCACGATGTCGTGATCCGCTAGAGCCGGTGCGGCATCGTGATATCCGACGTCGAGATGCACCGCGTGCACGTCGATGCCCGACGCCGCGGCCCGCTCCAGGACCGACGGCAGCAGCAGGGTCGCACCGGACGGGAACATCGCCAGCCGGACACGCGCCTTGCCGGACCGGTACGACGCCATCTCCTCCTGCGCCCGATCCACTG
This sequence comes from Gordonia sp. KTR9, assembly GCF_000143885.2. Taxonomy (NCBI): domain Bacteria; kingdom Bacillati; phylum Actinomycetota; class Actinomycetes; order Mycobacteriales; family Gordoniaceae; genus Gordonia; species Gordonia sp. KTR9. The sequence goes on along the minus strand of NC_018581.1, from coordinate 435,116 downwards.
CCGCGATCACGTCGTCGGCGCGCAGCACGAGTGCCCGCCCGGCCTCGGTCAGGCGGATTCGCCTGCCGTCGGGTTCGAACAGCGCTACCCCTGCCTCCTCGGCCAGCACCTTGAGTTGCTGCGACACTGCCGACGGGGTCATGTGCATCGCCTCGGCCACCGCGCCGATCGATTCGCGGTCGGCGAACTCGCGCAGCAGCCGTAGACGCCGGACCTCCATGGGACAACGGTACTCATCCCGACCCTGAGCCTGTCCGGAATGTCTGGGACCCCGCCACCGTTGTGGAGTGCATGGCATCGCAAGAAATCACCCTGGAAACCTTCGAGGACACCATCGCCTCGGACGGCATCGTCCTGCTCGACTTCTGGGCCGGCTGGTGCGGTCCGTGCCGACAGTTCGCGCCCGTCTTCGAGAAGGCGTCCGAAGCGCATTCCGACATCGTGTTCGGCAAGATCGACACCGAGGCCGAGCAGCAGCTGTCCGGCAGCCTGGGCATCCGGTCCATCCCGACACTCATGGCGTTCCGCGACGGCATCCTGGTCTTCAACCAGCCCGGCGCACTCCCCGCGGCACAACTCGAGGAACTGATCGGCGCCGTCGAAGGTCTCGACATGGACGACGTACGCGCGAAGGTCGCCGCCGCGCAGGAGTGACGCGGCGATTATTCAGTAAAACTGAATAATCCGTCCGTCTAAATTCGATTGTTCTTCAATTCTCCACGACCGACGATGGGGCCATGTCCACTCGTGATCGCCTCCTCGCGTTGTTCGTCGTCGTCCTCTGGGGACTGAACTTCATCGCGATCCGTCTCGGACTGGACCACTTCCCGCCGTTCTTCCTCGCCGCGTTGCGTTTCGCGGTGCTCGCGATACCGGTGATGCTCTTCGTCAGGTTCCCGAAGGTGCGTCTCCGGTGGTTCCTGCTGTACGTGGCCGGCTTCGGCAGCATGCAGTTCATCCTGCTGTTCCTGGCGATGGATCTGGGTATGCCCACCGGCCTCGCGTCCCTGGTGCTGCAGACGTCGGCGCCCTTCACCGTCGTGCTCGGCGTGCTGTTCCTCCGGGAACGGATGACCCTCGGTCAGGTCCTCGGACTCGCGATCGCGGTCGCCGGCATGGCGGTGATCGCGCTGGACCGGGTCCGCGGGAGCGACCTCGGTGCGGCTGCGCTGCTCCCGATCGGTCTCACCGTCCTCGGTGGTCTGAGCTGGGCCGCCGGCAACATCGGGGGCAGACTCGCCCGTCCCGACGATTCTCTTCGGATGACGTTGTGGATGGCCGTCGTCGCGACACCGCCGCTGTACCTGGTCAGTCTCATCGTCGAGGGTCCGGCCGCGGGGTTCGCGGCGCTGTCCACACTCGGTACCGACAGCGGCCTCCGGGCGCTCGGTGGCCTGGTCTACCTCGCGATCTTCGGGACCGTCATCGGCGCGGGACTGTGGACCACCCTGCTCGGGCGCAACGACGCCAGCCGGGTGTCGCCGATGTCGCTGCTCGTGCCGGTGGTCGGGATCACCACGGCCTATCTCGTCCTCGGCGAGGTCCCGACCGTCGGAGAGATCGTCGGCGCGATCATCGTCGTCGCCGGGTGCGCCGCCGGGGTGATGGCGCGGCCGCGGGGTCCCCGACATTCGGCGGCCGACGCCCAATCGACGACGGTCTCACCCGATTCCGAGCCGGGCGACGTGTCTGAACTCAGCGGCGGGAAGACCCCGGTGCGTTCAGGCCGGTGACGTCGTCCCCGGCGGCGGCGTCGCGGCCAGCGCATCGCGCACCACCGCGCACAGGCGATCGACAGCGGCGCGGGCCCCTGGACTGATGAGGGTCATGTTGACGAACCCGTGGATCATCGCGCCCTCGCGCCGGACCGTGACCGGAACGCCGGCCTCCTCGAGCCTGCGCGCGTACGCGAGGCCCTCATCGCGCAGCGGGTCGAAGCCGGCGACCATGACATGAGCAGGCGGGAGACCGGAGAGATCGTCGGCGAGCAGCGGCGAGCACCGCGGATCGCTCCGCTGCGCCACGTCGGGCAGGTAGCGGTCGGTGAACCAGGCGATGCCGTCGGCGGTGAGGAAGTACCCGGACGCGAACTCTCGCCGGGAGGGGGTGTCGGCGGACTGGTCGGTCACCGGATAGATGAGCAGCTGGAAGACAGGGGTCACGGAGTCGTCTCGGACCTCCCGGGCGACGACGGTCGCGAGGTTCCCGCCCGCGCTGTCCCCGGCGACGACGATCCGGTGGGGATCGAGACCCCACCGCGGCGCGACCTCGACGGCGAAGCGCCAGGCCGCCAGCGCGTCCTCGACAGCCGCCGGAAACGGCGCCTCCGGGGCGAGGCGGTACTCGACGGACAGGACGTCGAGTCCGGTGCCGTGCGCGAGGCGACGGACGAACGCGTCGTGGCTGATCCGGCTGCCGGTGACGAAGCCGCCGCCGTGGTAGTAGACGAGCAGCCCCTCCGACTCGGTCGAGGAGCGGTACCGGGTGGCCGGGATCGGGCCGGCGGGCCCGTCGATCACGAGGTCCTCCTCCACTGCCATCGGCGGCAACACCTCCGCCATGGAGGCGCCGCTCTCGTCGGTCTGCGCCCGCGACTGCGCCACCTCGCCCTGGAAGGGATTCAGGCCCGGCACGTGGTCGTTCGCCCAGCCGATCGCCGCGAGTTCGGGGGCAACCCGCTCCCCGTCGGAGTTGACCGGTGCCCGACGCCCCAGAACGGCCAGCGCGCCCGCTGGGATTCGCGCGGCGGCGAGCAACACTCCGCGTTGCACTCGAGCGGGCAGGGACAGACGCAGTTGGGTGTCGCGGCTCACAGGCGCAGAGCCTACGCGGCACCGGCGGATGGCACGACCACTCCCGCCGGATCGGCCTGTGACACACTCGTGCGCATGCCCGACCGACTCTCTTCCGCCGGTTCCGCAACCCGCACGAACACCCGCGTTCCCGCCCGCACCGCCGTCGCCCTGGGCGCTGCCGCGGCCGCCCGGTGGGCGTCACGAACCGCGGGACGAGGCAAGGGGTCGATGATCGGCGGTCTGGTCGCCGCGAAGATCGACCCCCAGATCATGGGCCGGCTCGCGGCGGGCAAGCGCACCGCGATCGTCACCGGAACCAACGGCAAGTCCACGACCACCCGGATGACCGCGGCCGCGATGGCCGAACTCGGCGAGGTCGCGACGCAGGCCGACGGCGCCAATATGGACGCCGGGATCATCGCGACCCTCACCCTCAGCCGGACGGCGCCGTTCTGCGCGCTCGAGGTCGACGAACTACATGTCCCCCATGTCAGCGACGCCGTCGACCCCGAGGTCCTCGTCCTGCTGAACCTCTCTCGGGATCAGCTCGACCGGGTCGGCGAGATCAACATGATCGAACGCCGGCTCCGCGCGGGCATCGCGCGGCACCCCGAGACCACAGTGGTCGCCAACTGCGACGACGTCCTGGTGACCTCCGCCGCCTTCGACGCCCCCGACGTGGTCTGGGTCGCGGCCGGCGCGAGTTGGGTCGGCGACTCCGTCAGCTGTCCGCGGACCGGCGAGCCCATCGTCCGTTCCGCGGACGGGTGGCGTTCGACCGGTGACGACAACTTCCGCCGTCCTGCGCCCGACTGGTGGTTCGACGACGAGAACATCTACGGCCCAGACGGTTTCAGCGCTCCACTGGAGCTCGCGGTGCCGGGCAGGGCAAACCGCGGCAACGCGACCCAGGCGGTGGCCGCGGCCGTCGCGATGGGTGCCGACCCGCGCAACGCGGTGGCTGCCGTCGGCACGGTGGGCGAGGTCGCCGGCCGCTACGGCATCCACCAGGTCGGCAATCACTCGGTCCGAACACTTCTCGCGAAGAACCCGGCCGGATGGCAAGAGGCGATGTCCATGATCGACCAGGACGCCGACGGGCTGGTCATCGCGGTCAACGGTCAGGTTCCCGACGGCGAGGACCTGTCCTGGTTGTGGGACGTGCGATTCGAGGCCTTCGAGACCATGCAGGTCGTCGCCGCCGGTGAGCGTGCCGCCGACCTGTCCGTGCGCCTGCTCTACGCCGGCGCCGAGCACACCACCGTCCCCGACCCCATGGCCGCCATCGCGTCCTGCCCGCCGGGACGCGTGGAGGTCCTGGCCAACTACACGGCGTTCCGCGACCTCGGCACCGCCCTGGAACGCGCGGCACGATCGCGGAAGGCAGAGCAGTGAGCGAATCGACCCTGCGGATCGGCCTCGTCCTGCCCGACGTGATGGGCACCTACGGGGACGGCGGGAACGCCCTCGTCCTGAAACGTCGTGCACTGATGCGCGGCATCGACGCCGAGGTCGTCCACATCACGCTCGACGACCCCGTCCCCGACTCGCTCGACGTCTACACCCTCGGCGGCGCCGAGGATTACGCGCAGCGACTCGCCACCCGGCATCTCACGCGCTATCCCGGCCTGCAGCAGGCGGCGGCCGCTGGACGTCCGGTGCTGGCCATCTGCGCCGCCATCCAGGTGCTCGGCCACTGGTACGAGACGTCGGCGGGTGAACGCGTCGACGGCATCTCCCTCTTCGACCTCACCACGGCCCCCCAGGCGACGCGGAGCATCGGCGAGCTGCTCGTCGACCCGGCCCTCCCGGGACTGTCACAACCCCTCACCGGTTTCGAGAACCACCGCGGGGGAACGACTCTCGGCTCCGATGCCGCGCCGCTGGGGCGGGTGCGGCACGGCGTGGGCAACGGAGTCGGCGACGGCACGGAGGGTGTCGTGCAGGGAAGCGTTCTCGGCACCTACATGCATGGTCCGGCCCTGGCCCGCAATCCCGAACTCGCCGACCACCTCCTGGCCACCGCGCTGGGCGTGGAATCCCTTGCCCCGTTGGATCTTCCCGAGGTCGACCGGCTTCGTCGGGAGCGCCTCGCCGCCGGCCGCCGGCGGTAGTCCCTCCGCCCCCTAATCCGAAAGAACGACCTGCTTCCTGCTCCCTGAGGAGCGCCCGGAGCTTGCGGAGGGCGCGTCACGAAGGGTCTTCGCAACCCGACTCGCCAAGACCCTTCGTGACGCTCGCAAGCTCGCTCCTCAGCCTGGATCTTTCATGGGCGTGTGGGGTTGTCGGCGTGTGAATACGCGAAAGTGCCTGTCTGCCAGTGGATTATTGAATCACCACAAGACAATGATCCTGGCGCAGAGAGGCACTTCGCACGTGAAGCATAACCGCTACCCACATCTGGTTGTCGATACCGACCGCAGTGAGTCACTGACCAGCACCACCGGCGCGGTCCTGCTACGCAAGACCATGCAGATCGCCGGTCTCGATACCGCCCTGAGCGCGGCATTGATGCCGTGGACAACCTCGCGCACCGTGCACCACCCCGCCAAAGTGCTGCTCGACCTCGCGACCGCGGTCGCCGTGGGCGGTGACTGTGTGTCTGATCTGGCGATCGTGCGCGCCCAACCCGCCCTGTTCGGCACCGTCGCCTCGGACCCGACAGCCTCTCGCCTGATCAACACACTCGCCGAGGACTCCACCGCAGCCGTGGCCGCCATCCGCCAGGCCCGCGCACACTGCCGAGAACGCGTGTGGGCGCGGCGACGGCCCCTGGAGGGACGACCGGGCAGCTTCGACGGCGGGCAGGTCATCATCGATCTCGACGCCACCACCGTGACCGCGCACTCGGACAAAGAACACGCCGAAATCAACTACAAACGCCAGTACGGCCACGCCCCGATGTGCGCACTGCTCGATCACGGCCAGTACGGCACCGGTGAACCACTCATCTGCGACCTCCGCCGCGGCGGCGCCTCACCCCAAGGCGCTGACCTGCACATCACCACGCTGAGCGCCGCGTTGGACCAGCTACCGGCCGGTGAACGCGGCCAGGTACTCGTCCGCACCGACGCCGCGGGATGTTCCAAAGAGTTCCTGGCCCACATCACCGACGCCGGATTGCAGTACTCGATCGGCTACATCGTCTCCGACACCATCAAAACCGCACTGGCCCGACTACCCGAACAGGCCTGGCAACCAGCCATCGACACCCACGGTGAACCTCGACTCGACGCCCACGTCGCCGAGCTGACCAGCACGATTCCCGCCCTGGCCAACGCTGATGCCCCCTCATGGCCGGCAGGGATGCGCGTCATCGTCCGCCGCGAGTACCCCCACTCCGGGGCCCAACTACGGTTGACCGATATCGATGGCCGCCGCTACACCGTGTTCGCCACCAACACCCGCGGCACCGGCTGGACGCTACCCACCCTCGAACTACGCCACCGCCAACGCGCCCGCGCCGAGGACCGCATCCGCAACCTCAAAGACACCGGACTGGCCAACCTGCCGTTCCAGGCGTTCACCAACGCACGCCCACACCACAACCCCACCCGCCCCAACCTCACGTGAAAGATCCAGGCTCAGGGAGCAGGGGCTTTCGTAGTCCACGACGGCCGCCAGGCCGCAGATACTGAGGCGCGAGGAGCAACGGCCGCCTCCGCTCCCTGAGGTGCGAGGAGCGCTAGCGACGAGCCTCGAAGGGTCTCACCCACTCTCGATCCCCGCCGACCCCGCCGCCGCCGTCAGCACGTCCACGACCATGTCCACCGTGAGCCGCCCGGTGAAGGTGTTCTGCTGGCTCACGTGGTAGCACCCGAACACCTCGAGTTCGGCACCGTCGCGGACGAGCGTCGTGGAGGCGCCGTGCCCGAACTTCGGCAGGGGCCTGGGCACCGTCCAGCCGAGCTTCGCGAACGTTCGAAGCGTTGACTGCCAACCGAATCCACCGAGTGTGACCACCGCGCGGACCGTCGGTGCGAGGAGTTCCAGTTCGGCGTGCAGCCAGTACGAACAGGTGTCGCGTTCGGCGACCGTCGGTTTGTTCTGGGGCGGCGCACAGTGCACCGGCGCGGTGATCCGCGTGTCGAAGAGCTCCAGGCCGTCACCGATGGCCACCGAATGAGGTTGGCTCGCAAGGCCGGCGAGATACAGCGCGGAGAACAGGACGTCGCCGCTGCGGTCACCGGTGAACATGCGTCCGGTGCGGTTCCCGCCATGCGCCGCGGGCGCGAGCCCGACGATCAGCAGTCGCGCGTCGGACGGGCCTATGCCGGCCACCGGCCGACCCCAGTACTCCTCGTCGGCGTACGCGCGACGCTTCTCGCGGGCGACGAGTTCGCGCCATTCGACGAGGCGCGGGCATGCGCGACACTCGATCAGCTGCGCGTCGAGCTCCGCCAGATCGCGGAAGCGTCGTCGGGTGGCCATACCTCGACACTAATCAGTCGAGGACCACACACCGTTCCCGCGTGCGATCCACGCCGAACCAGCCGCGCTCGAACTCCTGCCACGCCTCCAGATGTGCCCGCGCGTCCTCCCCGTCGCGGGCGACCGTCCGCTCGAGCCGTTCGCCGGGGGTTCCGCCGTCGAGCCAGAGCGCGTGGGAGAGGCGGTCGGCGATGCGTCGTCGTGCCGAGGACACCCCTTCGATGATGAGCAGCGGCTGCCACTCGATCCACACGCGGGGCCCGGGTGTCGGGATGCCGTCCTGCCAGACACGTGGCCGGTACCGGTAGTCGCGGCGTCGCGTGAAGGGATGCAGCACATCTGCTTCCAGCTCCGGCCACCACGCGACGGGGTCGTCCCACGTCGCGAAGTCGTCGGTGCGGACCAGGGTCACACCGACTCCCCGGGCGCGCAGGTCCGCGACCAGGAGGTCGGCGACCGTCGACTTCCCCGCGCCGGACGGTCCGTCGACGGCGACGATCCCCGTGTCGAGTCGATCGGCCAGTTCGGTGATTCGAGCCCGGGTCTGCGGGTTCACCCCATCAGGATGGGTCACCGACCGGCCACACCAGACGCCAACGCCGGCGGCAACTGTGTCAGCGGGGCCGTGATCGGTGCCTCGGCGACGCGCTGCACGCTGGTCCGGCCGGTGCGGAGGTACTCGACGATCGCGTCGTCGAGAGGTTTGTTGCCCCGGCCGAGCTGCGCGTGATCGCCGCCGCCGACCGTGATGAGGTGACTGCGCATGAGTGACCGCATCGTCAGAGCACCGCGGTAGGGGGTCTGCGGGTCGCCGACGCTCTGGATCTGCAACGGGGTCACCGCCAGTCCGCGATTGCGGATCTCGACCGGACGGGCCAGGGCCGGCGCACCTGCGCAGGCGAGTCCGGACTCGTAGGCGAGACCGGGCGCCTCGAACGGATCCCCGGTGACATAGTTCGCGATGAACGCCTGGAAACCGAGCGACGGCTGCGCGGGCACCCGATTCTCGTTGCACAGGATCGTGGCCTGCATGTCCTGTGAGACCTGCGCGGCTTCGAGTACGGCGGGCGCGGGCTTGGGCAGCGCCAGGCGGGGCTTCGCGGTCATCAACGCGACCGTGGGCCAGGAGTTCCGGTCGGGGGCGAAGGCGCGGGTCAGTGCCAGCAACGGCGAAGTCAGTTGCAGTGACCCGGGAGTGAGCAGGGTGGCGACGAAATTCTCGAACCTCGCCCGTGCGTCGGCGGTGAGGTCGGTGCCGGCGATGTACAGATCGGCGAACGCCCGCAGCCCCGGGGGCACGTCCCCCACCTGGGCGGGCGGCGCCAGGAGCGAGGGCGGCACGCCCGCCTCCGCGCTGACCCGGTCGCTCCACTTCCGGTACACCGCGAGCGGCGTCTTCCCGAGATGGTAGATCCGGTCATGGCGCGCGATCCACGCCATCATCGCGTGAACTCGGGCCTTGTAACCGGGTGTCTGAGCGGAGAGGAGGCTGTTCCACACCAGCCCGGGGTCGAAGCCGGAATCGAGGACCATGCGGTCGACCCGCTGCGGGAACAGCGTCGCGTAGGTCGACATCAACAGGGTGCCGTAGGAGATGCCGTAGAGACTGACCTTCGATTCGCCGAGAAGGCCGCGGACGACTTCCATGTCGCGGGCGGTGTTCTCGGTGGTGAGCGTCGCGCCCAGGCCCGGTGTGCGGGCCTCGCAGCGATCGCGGTTCACCTTGCCGAGCGCCGTCATCAGTTCGGGTTCGTCGCCGGTGATCGGTTCGCAGCGCAGCGGGGTGCCCGACACCAGACCGCGCGGCTGCACAGCCACCAGGTCCCATTCGTCGAGCATCGCCGCGGGCGGGGGCACCTGGCTGAACATCGCGATGCCGTCGCCACCCGGCCCTCCCGGGTTGCCCATCACGACACCGCGTCGGCGGGACTGGTCTCGCGCCTGGATACGGCTGACGCCGATCTCGATCGTCTGTCCATCCGGCTTGCGGTGGTCGAGCGGGACCTCGACCGTCGCGCACCGGACCGTCGCCGGGACGCCGTGGACCGCGGGACAGGCCCCCCACTCGAGTGCAGGCGCCGCCGACGCCGCCGGCGTCGACGCGACGTGACCCGCGGTCACCATCCCGGCCACGACCACCGCCGTCAGGCCCGCTGCCACACCCCGAATCCGACGACGCCACCGACTACGCGAGTTCACCACCTGACAGTAGCCGTCCGGTTTGCCGGGTCCGACGGCCGGACCTCACGCCAAGATGCGACGACCCGACAGAGCGCGGCCGAGGGTGAGTTCGTCGGCGAACTCGAGGTCGCCGCCCATCGGCAGCCCCGACGCGAGCCGGGTGACCGACAGACCCGGGAAGTCCCTGAGCATGCGCTGGAGGTAGGTCGCGGTCGCTTCGCCCTCGGTGTTCGGATCGGTGGCGACGATCACCTCGGAGACGTCGACCCCGTCCTCCTGGTTGGCCAGCCGGCGCAGCAGTTCGCGGATGCGCAACTGGTCGGGTCCGATTCCCGACAACGGGTCGAGCGCACCCCCGAGCACGTGATACCGACCGGTGAACTCCTTGGTCCGTTCGATCGCGTGCACGTCCTTCGGCTCCTCGACGACGCAGATCTTGCTGGCGTCGCGACGCGAGTCCGAACAGATCCGGCAGAGGCGGTTCGCCGACACGTTCCCGCACTCGGCACAGAACACGACGTCGTCGCGGACCCGGCCGAGCGCGGCGATGAGGCGATCGATGTCGGACTTCTCCCCGGCCAGCAGGTGGAAGGCGATCCGCTGCGCGCCCTTCGGACCGAGCCCCGGCTGTTTGGCCAGTTGGTCGATCAGGTCCTGGATCGGTCCCTCATACATGGTGATCTGCGTCCACGGTGTCCGGGGTTTCTACTAGTCGGTCGGCGTCGTGCGGGTGCGCTGGGGCTCAGCCGCCGAGTCCGGGGAGGCCACCGCCGAGACCACCGGCGAGCGGGCCCATCTTCTCGCTGGCCAGCTGCTCCCGTTTCTCCGACAGGTCGGCGAGCGCCCCGAGCAGCAGGTCCTGCAGGGTTTCCACGTCGTCGGGATCGACGACCTTCGGATCGATCGTCACCGCGGTCACCTCGCCCGTGCCGTTGCCGGTCACGGTGACGAGTCCGTTGCCCGCGCTGCCGACCACCTCCGTCGCCGCGATCTCGTTCTGCGCGGACAGGAGCTTCTCCTGCATCTGCTGCGCCTGAGCAAGCAGTCCGGCCATCGGGTTCTCCCCGCCCTGACCGCCGCCGAACAGCGCGCTGGGATCGAATGGTTGCGTCACCCGGCCCAGGGTAGTCGCCGTGTCAGCGCAGCAGCCGATCGACATGCGCGGCGATGTCGTCGACGGTCGACTCGTCGGCGGCCGCGACCTCGAAGGACAGGACATCGTCGCCGAACAGCCGACCCGCTCGCGCCGTCAGCGCGAACTCGAACCGGTCGTCGACGCGGCGCCACTGCGTGATCGCACCGTAGACCGGCGCACTCGCCCCCGTCGTGACGCAGTACTCGTCGGCGCGCGGTCCCCCGACGAGGTCGCGCTGGATCTGGAAACACGCCAGCGACTCGTCGTCGATGAAGACCACGGCCTCGCAACCCAGGTCGGGATGCCGCTCGTAGGACGCTCGGATGGTCATGCGGCCAGGGTAGATCGCGGGACTTCCTACCCCTTCGACACCGTCCGCATGCTCTCGAACCTGCGGTGCTCACCGGTCAGCGGGTCGGTGAACTCCAGGACCCGCGCCAGAAGGCGCAACGGCCGCGAGAAATCCCCGTGATCGGGGCGCGCCGCGAGATCCGGACGCACGTCGGGGTACAGCGGGTCGTCGACGATGGGTACTCCGAGCGACGCCATGTGCAGCCGGAGCTGATGCGTGCGGCCGGTGTGCGGCACCAGACGGTAGACGCCGTGGCGGCCTGCAGCATCGACGAGCGTGATGTCACTGATGGCGTTGACGGGCCCGTCGACGACGAGAGCACGCAGGTCGCCCGCGGTCTTCTCGATCCGGTCCCGGACGGTCACGCTCGTGCCGAGCGCCTCGTCGGCCGGTGCGAGCGCGAGGTATTCCTTGCGAGCGGCCCGGGCTGCGAACAGGTGCTGATAGGCCGCCCGCACTTCCGGCCGGAGGGTGAACAGCAGCACTCCGGCCGTGAGCCGGTCCAGCCGGTGGGCCGGCGACACGGTGTCGGAGCCCAACTCCCGGCGCAGCCGGACGAGCGCGGTCTCGGTCACGTGCCGACCCCGGGGCATCGTGGCGAGAAAATGCGGTTTGTCGACGACGACGATGTTCTCGTCGCGGTAGAGCACCGGCAGGTCGAACGGAACCGGCACCTCGTCGTCGAGATCCCGGTAGAGGTACAGCGAGATGTTGGGCCGCGACGGCGAATCGAGATCCGCGGGGCGGCCGTCGGCGTCGACGATCTCACCGGCGGCGGACCGTCGACGCAGGTCCTCGGTGGTCAGTCCGGCCAGACTGGGCGCTGCCAGCAGCGCCTGCCCCACCGTCACCTCCGGGCCCGACCGCAGGACCACGCGCGTTGCGTCGACTCCGTCGCGGATGGGCAAGGGCGACGGTCGCGCCCGGCCACGGCGGCGGCGGGCCCGATCCGGGCGCCCCGCATCGTTCATCGGTCCGGCCGGGACGCGTCAGCTCTCGAGGCGCTTCTTCAGGTTGCCGAGCACCTCGGCCTGAATTCGATTGAGACCCTTCGGCGCAAACGTCTTTTCGAAGAAGCCGCCGATACCCCCGGCACCCTGCCACGTGGTGGTGGTCGTGACGCGCGAACCGCTTCCCGACGCCGCGACGGTGTACGTGGTCACCATCGTCGAGTTGGCGTCGCGCTCGGTGACGGTGTCCGGGGTGACACTGACGGTTGCCTGCACGTCGCGTTGCCGCTTCGACGTGGCCTGCAGAATCCAGTGCACGACGGTGCCGTCGCCGTTGCCGCCGCTGATCACCCGGTAGTCGCGGTACTGCTCCGGGAGAATCGCCGGGCGCACCTCGTTGTAGTCGGCAAGAGCTCCGACCACGGCGTCCGGGGCGGCGGCGATGTCGAGCGACTGCGATGCGGAAACCTGACCCACGATTGGACACTCCTCAGTACGAAACGATTGGCGGGCGAACTGATCAGGTCCTAGGCTAACCGGGTGAGCAACCGGCTGGAGATGGGGGGAGCGGCATTCGACCAGGGGGTGTCCGACCTTCTGGCCAGCTATCGTGCCATTCCACCGCAGGCAACCGTGCGCCTTGCGAAGAAGACGTCCAACCTCTTCCGCAAGCGCGCCGCCAATCCACATCCCGGACTGGACGTCTCCGGACTCGACCGGGTCATCTCGGTGAACCCGGACGCGCGGACCGCCGATGTCGCCGGGATGTGCACCTACGAGAACCTCGTCGCGGCCACCCTGCCGTACGGTCTCGCACCCCTGGTCGTCCCGCAGCTCAAGACGATCACCCTCGGCGGCGCGGTCACCGGGCTCGGCATCGAGAGCACATCGTTCCGCTCGGGCCTGCCCCACGAGTCGGTACTCGAGATCGACATCCTCACCGGCGACGGCGAGATCCTGACCGCGACGCCGACCAACGAACACGCCGATCTCTTCTTCGGTTTCCCGAATTCCTATGGCACGCTCGGATATTCGGTCCGCCTCCGCATCGAGCTGGAGCCGGTGAAGCCCTACGTGGCGTTGCGTCACATCCGGTTCTCGTCGATCGCCGAGCTGCAGTCGACGATGGACGCGATCGTCACCACGAGAAACCACGACGGCGAACCGGTCGACTATCTCGACGGAGTCGTGTTCTCCGCCAACGAGTCCTACCTCACGCTCGGTCGCCAGACCGATGACGAGGGTCCGGTCAGCGACTACACCGGGATGGACGTCTTCTACCGATCCATCCAACAGAAGACGACCGACCGGCTCACGATCCACGACTATCTCTGGCGCTGGGACACCGACTGGTTCTGGTGCTCACGCGCATTCGGCGCGCAGAATCCCAAGATCCGGCGCTGGTGGCCGAAGCGGTACCTGCGCAGCAGTTTCTATTGGAAGCTGATCGGCCTCGACCAGCGGTTCGACATCGGCGACCGGCTCAACGCCCGCAAGGGTCTGCCTCCGGGCGAGCGGGTCGTACAGGACATCGAGGTGCCCATCGAACGCACCGCCGAGTACGTGGAATGGTTCCTCACCGACATCCCCATCGAGCCGATCTGGCTGTGCCCACTGAGACTTCGGGAGCCGGCGCTTCCGGGTGCCGATCCGGTACGCCCCTGGCCGCTGTATCCCCTTGCTCCGCAACGCACCTACGTCAACGTCGGCTTCTGGTCGGCCGTGCCGGCCTCCCCGGGCGATCCCGGGCACACCAACAAGATCATCGAACGCAAGGTCGCCGAACTCGACGGCCACAAGTCGTTGTACTCAGAGAGTTTCTACACGCCGGAGGAGTTCGACGAACTCTACGGCGGAGAGAGTTATCGGCTCCTCAAGAAGCGGTACGACCCGCGCGGCCGTCTGCTGGACCTCTATGCGAAAGCGGTGAAACGCCAATGACCACGTTCAAGGACAGCACGCCGTCGAGTGTGGACTCACACGCCGGCAGGATGACCCTGGCGGAGATCTTCGAGACACTCCTCGGCGGGAATCTCTCGATCCGGGTCACCGCTTATGACGGCAGCACCGCCGGACCTGCCGACGCACAGTACGGCCTCAACCTGAAGACCCCGCGCGGGACGACCTACCTCGTCACCGCGCCCGGCGACCTCGGGCTCGCGCGCGCCTACATCGCAGGCGATCTCGAACTCATCGGCGCGCACCCGGGCGACCCGTATCCCGCGCTGAAGGCCATCGCCAGCAATCTGCAGTTCCACCGCCCGTCCCCGCTGGCACTCGCGCACATCGCCCGCTCACTCGGCATCGACCACTTCAAGCCGATCGCGCCGCCTCCGCAGGAGGCCGTGCCGCGTTGGCGTCGATTCGCGGAGGGACTGCGGCACAGCAAGTCTCGCGATGCCGAGGTCATCCACCACCACTACGACGTCTCGAATACGTTCTACGAGTGGGTCCTCGGGCCGTCGATGACCTACACGTGCGCGGTGTACCCGGAGCGCGAGGCATCGCTGGAGACCGCGCAGGAGAACAAGTACCGCCTCATCTTCGAGAAGCTCCGCCTCAAACCCGGCGACCGTCTCCTCGACATCGGTTGCGGTTGGGGTGGAATGGTCCGTTATGCCGCACGGCGTGGCGTCCACGCGATCGGCGCGACGCTGTCCGCCGAGCAGGCGCAATGGGCACAGAAGGCCATCGCCGACGAGGGGCTCGGTGAGTTCGCCGAGGTCCGCCACAGCGACTACCGCGACGTCACCGAGAGCGGATTCGACGCGGTGTCGTCCATCGGCCTCACCGAACACATCGGCGTCCACAACTACCCGGCGTACTTCGGTTTCATGCGCGACAAGCTCCGCCCCGGCGGCATGCTGCTGAACCACTGCATCACTCGGCCCGACAACGCGAGCCGCACCAAGGCGGGATCGTTCATCGACCGCTACGTGTTCCCCGACGGCGAGCTCACCGGCTCGGGCAAGATCATCTCCAAGCTGCAGGACATCGGCGGCATGGAGGTCATCCACGAGGAGAACTTCCGCGAGCACTACGCGATGACGCTGCGCGACTGGAACGTCAACCTCGTCGAGCACTGGGACGAAGCAGTCGCCGAGGTCGGCGAGGGCACCGCGCTGCTCTGGGGCCTCTACATGGCCGGTTGCCGAATCGGCTTCGACCGCAACATCATCCAGCTCCACCACGTCCTCGCCACCAAGCTCGACGAGGACGGCAGTCATCAGGTCCCGCTGCGCCCGTGGTGGGACGCCTGACGGAGAGCCCGACCCCGACAACCGCCCTCCCTCTGCTACCTGAAGGAGCGCAGGCGACAGCCCCCGCTCCCTGAGGAGCGAGGAGCGCAAGCGACAGCCCCCGCTCCCTAATCCGAAAGAACCGCATAACCCCTGGTCCCTGAGGTGCGAGGAGCGATAGCGACGAGCCTCGAAGGGCCTGGTGAGGCACGTTGCGATGCCCTTCGTGGCTCGCTTCGCTCGCACCTCAGGGAGCCGAGAATTCGGACGCTCACCAAGGTTCTTTCGGAGTCTACGACGGCCGCCAGGCCGCAGTTACTGAGGTGCGAGGAGCGCAAGCGACGAGCCTCGAAGGGGCCCGACGCTCAGGCGACTGGCACGTCGATGACCGGGCTGCGCACGTCGGCGCCGGGGCCGTCGAAGTGCCACCACTCCCCCGCGTAGACCGTCAGCCCACCGGCAGCCATCGCGTCGCGCAGGCGGGCTCGCGCGGCCCGCGCCGGCGCCGCCACCCCGTCCGTCGCATACGCGGTGGCCCGCGGGGTGAACGAGTCGAAGTCGGTCCCCATGTCGAGTCGACAATGATCGCCGACGACGCGCTGCGGCGGGCAATTCGGGCGGCGCGCGGCCAGTGTCACGTCGACCGAACGCCCGGCCTCGTGACTGGTCGAATACGGCCCCGGCCGGGCCACCCACGCCGGATCGGGCACCTTCTCGAACATCCTCTGCTGCACCGAGTGCGGTCGATAGCAGTCCCAGAACACCAAGACTTCGCCGCCGGCCCGCAGCATCCGCGCGGCGATCCGGAGACCCGGGATCATCGATTCGTGGACGAGGCAGCGTGCGTTCGGCGGGTACAGCCGCTCACCGACGAAGTTGTCGGTCGTCGCATACCGCAGGTCGAGTACGGCATCGGGAACCGCGGTCCGCACATCGACGAAACCGACCGCGCTGACCCGCCGGTCGACGGGCATCCGTACCGACGGGGCGGGCCCGGGCGCGGGTGCATCGACCACCGATCCCGGTGTGCCGCCGCCGGGCGACGCACCATCCACAGGTGTCCCGGTCGGGGTCGCCGCAGCGCACGCCATCGACATCGTGAGCGCCGCCGCCACCGACATCAGTGACAATCCGATGCGTACCGCTACTCGTCGCATCTGTGCGTTCTACCACGATGAGCAGTGCACGAGCGTCGTGTGCCGAGCTCCCGCTCACTCGAGCGGCCGGGCCCCCAGCTCCGACTTGAGCAGTTCCAGCGCCACCTGGTCCGGGTCGAGCCGCTGCTCGGGGTTACCGGTACGCGCATCGGCCACCATCTCCGCGCGCTCGTCGGGCGGGATGTCCTCGTCGGCACGTGGCGGCTCGGGCTCCTCCGGTTCGGCAACCGGTTCCGGCGCGGGCGCCGGCGTCGCCGACTGGTCTCGTGCGCGACTCGGACGTGAGTACGACTGCCGTGCCTTGGCCGGCTGCTTCGACGGCGGCGCGGTGGCCGTACCCGTGGGAGCGGCGGCACCCGGCGCCTGGTGCACCGTCCGTACGTCGAGTTCGGTACCGAATACCTCGGTCAGCGCCTCTCGGATGATCGTGACCGCGTGCGGCGCGGACAACCGCCCGACCAGCACCTCCACCGGGTGCGAGAGCACCACGGTCGTTCCGTCGACGTCGGCGATGACCGCCGCCGACAGCATCGGCTCCAGGCTCTTGGAACGTTCCCGCACCGCGGCCCGGAATTCCTGATACCGCTTGCGAACGGAGTCGGCGTCGAGTCCCGCGGGCGCCTCGGGTTCGGGCTCCGGTTCCGGCGTGGGTTCGGGCGGGCGGGCGCGGACCGGCGTCACGTCCGGCGGCGGGACCTCGTACTCGTCGACGGGCTCGTCGGGCAGCGGGATGTCGTCATACGGGGACGTCGACGCGGGTTCGGCGGCCGGTTCCGGCGAGGGCGCCTCCCGGGGGCGCGACGGTGGCTCGGGGGCGGATGGAGTCCGCTCGGCCCGCGAACGAGGCTGCGCGGGCGTCTCCTGGGCCGGGACCTCGACCAGGGTCGGCGCCTCCTCGTCTGACGTGATGCCGTCGGCCGCCGCCGGATCGACCTCGACCGCCTCGTCAGACGGCGGTTCGGCGATCAGCTCGTCGAACATCGATTCGTCGTCGGCAGGGCCTTCGGCCGATTCACCGACCGCCAGGTCCTCGGTGGGAACCGTGGAGTCGACGACCTCACCGTCGAGGGACGTTCCCTCGTCCGCCACCGGTTCGGATGGTTCAGGTTCCGATGCAACAGGCTCCGCTGTAACCGGCTCCGGGACAACCGCTTCTGCGGCAACCGGTTCCGGGACAACCGGTTCCGGGACAACCGGTTCCGGGACCTCGGGCTCCTCGACGACAGGAGCGGCCACCGCAGCCGGCGCGTCCTCCTCGCGACGGGACGCGGGCTGAGCGGTGTCGGCCTCCACTGCCTCGGCAGCCGCGCGGTCGGAGTTCTCTGCGGCCTTGGCGTCTTCGATCGCCTTGCGTTGCGACGGCCGCACGAACTTCGGCTCCGGTTCCGGCTCAGCCGGTTTCGCGGGTATCGGGATCGACGTCGTACCGATTCCCGATTCGAGCCGTTCGAGTCGCTGCAGCAGCGCCGCGTCGTCGGCGGAGACCGCGGGTAGCAACATCCGCGCGCACATCACCTCGAGCAGCAGTCGTGGCGACGTGGTGCCCCGCATCTCCCCGAGCGCGTTGTGCACGATCTCGGCGAATCTGGTCAACGACGCCGGGCCGAGGGTCTCGATCTGGGTGCGCATCCGGGCGAGCTGGTCACCTGGCGCTTCGACGAGCCCGCGGTCCGCGGCATCCGTAACCGCTTGCAGCAGAATCAGATCGCGGAGACGCTCGAGCAGGTCGACGGCGAACCGCCGCGGGTCGTGTCCGGCGTCGACCACCTTCTCCACGGTGCCGAACAACGCCGACCCGTCGGCGTCGGCGAGTGCGTCGACGGCGGTGTCGATCAGCGCGACGTCGGTGACGCCGAGCAGGGCCAGAGCGCGCTCGTAGGCGACCCCCTGATCGTCGGCCCCGGCCAGCAGTTGATCGAGGATCGACAGCGAGTCGCGCGGTGACCCGCCGCCCGCACGGATGACGAGCGGGTACACCTCGGGGGCCACCGTCACGCCCTCTTGCTCGCAGATCTTCTCCAACAGGCCGCGCATGACCGGCGGCGCGAGCAGCCGGAACGGGTAGTGGTGGGTCCGCGACCTGATGGTCGGGAGCACCTTCTCGGGTTCAGTGGTCGCGAAGACGAAGATCAGATGCTCGGGCGGCTCCTCGACGATCTTGAGGAGCGCGTTGAAGCCCGCGTTCGTCACCATGTGCGCCTCGTCGACGATGAAGACGCGGTAGCGCGACTCGGCGGGTGCATAGAACGCGCGGTCGCGGAGCTCGCGGGTGTCGTCGACACCGCCGTGACTCGCGGCGTCGAGTTCGATGACGTCGAGGTTGCCCGGGCCGCCCGGCGCGAGGGCCACGCACGAGATGCAGGTTCCGCACGGCGTGGAGGTGGGCCCCTCCACACAGTTCAGCGACCGAGCCAGGATTCGCGCCGACGACGTCTTGCCACACCCCCGGGGACCGGAGAAGAGATACGCGTGATTGATGCGTCCGGAATCCAGGGCGCGGCTCAACGGATCGGTGACATGCTCCTGCCCCACGACGTCGGCGAAGGTAGCCGGGCGATAGGTGCGATACAGAGCCACGCGTCGAGACTACCGGCGACCAGTGACACCCGATGAGTGTGCCTCACACTGGCGGAGGGGGCCCCTGATCCGGTGTCTCGTTGACGGGTTCGCCATCGGTTCCGACCAGGTCATCGGCCATGCCGTGGGCGTGGCCGGTTCGGCCGGACGCACCCTCGACCTCGTGTGGTCCGGACCCGTCCCCGTCTGCCTCGGCCTGCCGCCGGTCCTCGCCCCCGGAGCTGCCCGCGTCGCCGGTCGGCAGGCCGCCGTCGGCGATGACAGCGGCCGCCACGCCGGCCGGGATGATCGGGTCGGAGGACGCCGACGACGTCTCGCGGCTGCCGACCATCCGCAGGCCGACGATCGTGGCGACCAGCACCCCGAGATACGCCCAGAGATACGGGCTGACGGTGAACCAGTTGAGCCACGTGATGTGCGTCTTGACGTACAACCCCGTGTAGTAGCCGTCGGGGATCAGGGCGGGCACATGCGTCGGCCACGGGAACGCGAGGAGCACCAGCGCCGCCACACCCGCGCCTGCCCACAGCCTCGGCGCGCGCGGGCGCCGTACGTCGAGGACCAGGTGGACCCCGATGACCAGGATCGGGATGAACCAGACCCAGTGATGGCCCCACGACATCGGCGACACCACGCACGCGGTCATGCCGACGATGCTGACGGCCAGGAGTTCGTGGCCATGTCGATGTGCGTACGTCGCCACCGCGAAGCCGACCGCGAGCACCGCCAGCACCACCACGAGCCACAGCAGCGTCGGCGGACTGTCGGTGTCGAGATGGTTGGCGAGCATGCCCCGGAGGGACTGGTTGCCGCGCAACTGCGCCGACCCCACCCGGTCGGACTCGAACAGTTTGCCCGTCCAGTACGACCACGAGTCCCCCGGCAACACCACGAACCCGACGAGCACGGTGGTCGCGAAACCGCCGACGACACCGGCAAGAGCACGCCAGTTCCGCTGCACGAGGAAGTACCCGGCGAAGATCAGCGGGGTGAGCTTGATACCGGCCGCGACGCCGGTCCAGAACCCCTTGAGGCGTCCACCGTCCGGACGCGTCAGGTCGGCCAGGATCACGAGCATCAGGAAGACGTTGATCTGGCCGTACCAGATGGTGGTGCGCACCGGCTCGAAGAGCATCGCCACCGCCACCAGCGACGCCGCGATCACCCGCAGCGGCCAGGTCACCGGCCGGCCCAGGCTGCGGAAGCTCAGCATGATCACGAGGTAGAGCGCCACGACGACGCCCGCGGTCCACAGCGGCCGCGCGAGGTCGAAGGACATCCAGGCCAGTGGAGTGAAGAGCAGTGCCGAGAACGGCGAGTAGGTGTAATCCAGGTCGCCGACCATCTTGACGTCGTACAGGCTGACGCCGTTGGTCACCGACCGCGCGCCCGCCTGGTACACGGCGAGGTCGATCTGATTCTTCAGCAAACCCCAGAATTGGGCGCCCAAGGGTACGACGACATCCTGGAGTGCCAGTGCGATGACCCCCACGACGGCGAAACCGGTTGCGAGAAGAACCGGCCTGGGCAGATTCACGATTTGAAAGCCTGTCACAAAGTGGCGTGCACGCCAGCGCACTCGCCGGAGAATGAGAGCAATCTAACGCCGCAGTCGGCGCGTTGCCGGTGTGTCGGCGTCGTCCGCGCCGCCCGCGGCCGCGATGTCGGCGGCCGCGGTGCGGGCGAGAGGTCAGCTGGACCGGGCGAGCAGGGTCTCCGCGGCGGCCAGCAGGACACAGGTGGACACCCCGTCCATGGCGGCACGCAGGTCGTCGGTGTTCGGGAACGTCGGCGCGAGGCGGATGTTCTGATCGCGCGGATCGGTCTTGTACGGGAACGCCGAGCCGGCACCGGTGAGCGCGATACCCGCCTCTTTCGCCAGCTCGATGGTGCGTCGCGCAGCGCCGTCGACGACGTCGAGGCTGATGAAGTAGCCGCCCTCCGGCTCCGACCACGACGCGACCTTCGACTCCGAGAGCCGGTCCTCGAGGATGTCGAGGACGAGCTGGAACTTCGGGGCCAGGATCTCCCGGTGGCGGGCCATGTGCGCCCGCACGCCATCGGCGTCGCCGAAGAATTTGAGGTGACGAAGCTGATTGACCTTGTCGGGCCCGATGGTCTTCAGCGACAGGTACTTGCTGAACCAGGCCAGGTTCTCCGGCGACGATCCGAAGAAGGAGACTCCCGCGCCCGCGAAGGTGATCTTCGACGTCGAGCCGAGGACGTACACGCGGTTCGGGTGCCCGGCGTCCGCCGCCATGTCGAGGATCGGCAGGGCCGTCGGCGGGGTCTCCACCAGGGTGTGGACGACGTAGGCGTTGTCCCAGTAGATCCGGAAGTCCGGCGCCGCGGACATCTCGAGCAATCCCCGCGTGACCTCCTCGGAGAAGGTGACACCGGTCGGGTTGGAGTAGGTCGGCACGGCCCACATGCCCTTGATGCTCGGATCGGCGGCCACGAGTTCGGCGCACACCCGGACGTCGGGACCGTCGGGCAGCATCGGCACCGGGATCATCTCGACGCTGAGGCTCTCGGTGATCGCGAAGTGGCGGTCGTAACCGGGCGAGGGACACAGGAACTTGATCGGCTGACGTCCCCACGGCTCGTCGGAGTCGGCCGTGCCGTGGAGCATCCCGAACACGGTGAGGTCGTGCATGATCTCGAGGCTCGAGTTGCCGAGCGCGATGAGGTTGTCAGGGTCGACGGCGAGGAGTTCGCCGAAGATCCCGCGCAGCTCGGGGAGTCCGTTGAGCCCGCCGTAGTTGCGGGTGTCGGTGCCCGCGCCATCGCGGTACTCGTCGCCGGGCAGGGACAGCAGTCCGTTGGAGAGGTCGAGCTGCTCGGGGGCCGGCTTGCCGCGGGTGAGGTCGAGCTTGAGGCCCAGAGCACGCAGCGACTCGTACTGCTTGGTCAGATCCGCCTGGGTGTCGCGGAGCTGGTCGGCACTCATCGAGTGGAAGTTCAACGTTGGCCCTCTCGCGGCTCGACGCCGGTGCGGGTGGCCGACGCCGCAGACCTAGAAAAAGTGAATCGGATATAGGGGACCCCGCGCACCCGAGAGAGCCCGTTGACCCTTGCTGCCTTCCGGCCCTGGGGGAGTTCACAGGATGCACGCCGCGCGGGATCCGTCGTCCAGTGTAGCGAGGGGTTCCGGCGGCATGAGCAGGGGTCCTCGAAGCCGTTCCGGAGGCCGGTCGGGTCATGGAAACGACGAAGGTCCGCGGTGCACCCGGCGTGCGGGCGTCACTGCGGACCTTCGGTGGCGGAGGATAGGGGATTCGAACCCCTGAGGGCTGTTAACCCAACCCGCGTTCCAGGCGAGCGCCATAGGCCACTAGGCGAATCCTCCAACGTCGAGATGATAGCCGCCGAGCGTGCGCACACCCAAACCGTCCGGCGGGCGTAGGCGACCGCTAGGGTCGACGACATGGCGGATTCCTCTCCCATCGTCGTCGTCGGAGCCACCGGAGGGCAGGGCGGTGCCGTGCTCGACGCGCTGCTCGAGGCAGGTTTCCCCGTCCGCGCGGTGGTGCGCGACGCGGTCTCGTCGAAGGCCGCCCGTCTCGCCGACCGTGGTGTCGAACTCGCGGTCGGCGACATCGTGAGCGGCGCCGGTCTCGCCGAGGCCTTCGCCGGTTCGGCCGGAGCCTTCGCCCTCACCACACCGTTCGAGTCCGGCGTGGAGGCGGAGATCGCTCAGGGCACGGCGCTGATCCAGGCCGCCACGTCCGCGTCGATCCCGTACCTGGTGTTCTCCTCGGTCGCCTCGGCCGATCGGCAGAGTGGCGTGCCGCATTTCGATTCCAAGTTCGAGGTCGAGAAGATGCTCGCGGACACCGACATCCCGCACACCATCGTCGGTCCGGCCTACTTCTTCGACAATCTGCTCGGCGGGGCGGACGCGCTCGCGGCGGGCGTGATGCCGATCGCGATGCCCGCGGACAAGCCGCTGCAGCAGCTCTCGCGGCGCGACCTCGGCCGGCTGGTCGCCGAGCTGTTCGCCGCCCCCGACGTCCACGTCGGCCAACGAATCGACCTCGCGTCCGATCAGCCGACGCCGGCCGAGATGGCGCGCATCATCGGCGAGGTCCTCGGCACCGCGGTCACGGCGGAGTCCTACGACCCCGAACGCATCGAGTCCGAGGACATGCGGGCGATGTTCACGTTCCTGAGCGAGCGCGGTTACGAGGTCGACATCCCCACCCTGCACCGCCGCTTCCCCGATGTCGGCTGGCAGAGCTTCGCCACCTGGGCCGCCGAGGCGCTGCGCCGCTGAGCTGACCGCACCCGTCCTTCACCCGTCGCTGCGCCGGTTGCCCTTCTCGTCCCAGTGCTCGGCGACCTTCTTGCTCGGCTGTACGCGCGGCGGCTCGCCCGGCATCTTGGGGTAGCTGGGCGGATAGGGCATGTCGCCCAGGCCATTTGCGTCATCGGCCTGCACCATCTCCAGCAGCTTCTCGATGCCGCGCCGATGATCGGCGATGTCGGCCCACGGGTCGCCGCGATCCGCCAGGAGCTTCGGGACGGTCGCGATGGTGCAGTCGTCCGGGTCGACGTCGGCGAGTTCGTCCCAGGTGACCGGCGTCGAGACCCGCGCACGGGCGCTGCGTCGCACCGAATACGGTGACGCCATCGTGCGGTCGCGGGCATTCTGGTTGAAGTCGATGAAGATCCGTTCTCCCCGTTCCTCTTTCCACCACGACGGGGTGACCGCGTCCGGGTCGCGGCGTTCGAGTTCGCGGGCGATCGCGATGACGCAGCGCCGGGTGGCGATGAAATCCCACAGTGGTTCGATGGGCACGTACACGTGCACTCCGCGCCCGCCGGAGGTCTTGACGAAACCGGTGAACCCGAGCTCGTCGAGCAACGGTTTCAGTCCCTCGATCGCCACACGCCGAACGTCGTCGAAGGTCGTGCCGGGCTGCGGATCGAGGTCGATGCGGAGCTGGTCGGGGTGATCGTTGTCGGGATGCAGCGTGGGCCAGGTGTGAAATGTGACGGTCCCCAGGTTGGCGCCCCACACCAGGTCGGCGGGCACCGTCGGCCGGATCGCGTCACCGGTTCGCTTGGAGGGGAACACGATCGGGGTCGACTGCACATGCTCGGGACGCTTCTTCGCGATGTGCTTCTGATAGATCTCCTCGCCCTCGACACCGTCGGGGAAGCGCTGCAGAAACGTCGGCCGGTCGCGGGCCGCACGCATCAACGGCCCCTCACTGTCTTCGCCGACCCCGAGCGCCACGGTGCGGTAGTACCCCACGAGGTCGCGCTTGCGGCCACCGTTTTCCCCGAGTTCGGGGAAATAGATCTTGTCCGGGTTGCTCATCCGGACGGCGACGCCGTCGACGTCGAGTTCTTCGGCGGGAGAACGAGATGCCATGGTCATTCCCCTTCGAGGACGTCGTGGAGGTCGTAGGTCAGCGGGACGTCGAGCTGGTCGTAGCCGCAACTGCGTGGCTCCCGATCGGGTCGCCATCGGAGGAACTTCACCGTGTGCCGGAACCGGTGGTTCTCCATCTGGTCGTAGGCGAACTCCGCGACCAGTTCGGGTCGGATCGGGATCCACTCCCCCGACTTCTCCGACCGCCACCGCGTCGGTTCACCCGGTGATGCATTCTCCGGGTCCAGCCGCATCGGCTCGAACATCTGCTGCAGCTCGATCCGCTTGGCGTCGGAGAAGGCACCCGCCCCGCCGACCATCCGCAATTCGCCGTCGTCGCCGTACAATCCGAGCAGCATCGAGCCGATCCCGGTTCCCGACTTGTGGATTCGATACCCGAAGATCACACAGTCCGCGGTCCGCTTGTGTTTGATCTTCAGCATCTCGCGCTTGTTCTCGACGTACACGCCGTCGAGTCGTTTGGCGACGACACCGTCGAGTCCGGCCCCTTCGAAGGCGGAGAACCAGTCCTCGGCGACCGCCGGGTCGCTCGTCACCCGGCTGACATGCACCCGACGATCCCGCCCGCCCGGACCGACGGCCCGCAGCAGGGCCTCCCGCCGCACCTCGAAGGGCTCGGCCATCACGTTCGTCGACTCCAACGCCAGCGCATCGAATCCGATGAAGATCGCCGGGGTCTTCTCCGCGAGCATGGTGACGCGCGACTCCGCCGGATGAATCCGCTGCGCGAGCGAGTCCCAGTCGAGCCGATGGGTGTCGCCGATGAGCGCGGGTACCCCGATCTCGCCGTCGAGGACCACCTTCTCGGGCAGTTCCTCCTTCACCGCCGCGACGATCTCGGGGAAGTACCGTGCGAGGTCCTTCCCGCCACGCGATCCGATCGAGACCTCGTCGCCGTCGCGGAAGATCAACGCGCGAAATCCATCCCACTTCGGTTCATACGACCACGCCACCGAGCCGTCCGGCTGTGGCGGCACGCTGGTCACCGCCTTGGCCAGCATCGGCGCAACAGGCGGCATGACCGGGAGATCCATGAAACTCATCGTTCCTCACTCGTCGACGCGACCGCAACGCCAACGCGCCGCCGCGTACCCGGCGGTCGTCGTCCGGGCCGCACAGGCAGACCGGTCCCGGCGCCGATTCTCATCGCCGGCGGTAATCTCGACGCGATGTCGACGCAGCGAGCGGGCCGGTATGCGCCCTCCCCCTCCGGGGACCTCCACGTCGGCAACCTGCGGACCGCCCTGCTCGCCTGGCTCTTCGCGCGCACCACCGGCCGGCGGTTCCTGATCCGCATGGAGGATCTCGACCGGGCGGCTCCGGGCGCCGACTCCCGGCAGCTCGCCGACCTCGAGGCCCTGGGCATCGACTGGGATCCGCCTGTCGTCCACCAGACCGACCGGATCGGCACGTACCGCTCGGTCATCGACGGACTGCGCGAGGACGGTCGCACCTTCGAGTGCTTCTGTACCCGCCGCGAGATCCTCGAGGCGCCGTCCGCGCCGCACGCACCACAGGGCGCCTACCCCGGCACGTGCCGCGATCTCACCGCGGCCGAGCGCGACGAACGCCGTGCCGTCCGGCCGCCGGCCATCCGGCTCCGCGCCGACGTCGAGGTCTTCGGCGTCGACGACCTTCTGCACGGTGCATATTCGGGCACGGTCGACGACTTCGTACTGCAGCGCAACGACGGCACCCCGGCCTACAACCTCGCGGTCGTCGTCGACGACGCCGCGCAGGGAGTCGACCAGGTCGTCCGCGGTGACGACCTCTTGTCGTCGGCGCCCCGGCAGGCCTACCTGGCGACGCTGCTCGGGGCGATCCCGCCGACGTACGCGCACGTCCCGATGGTGCTCAACGCCAACGGGATACGACTCAGCAAGCGGGACGGGGCGGTGACGCTGGCCGACCTCGCCGCCGACGGCGTACCGACGTCGACGGTGCTGTCCCGCATCGCCCATTCCCTCGGCATCGCGGATCGCGACGAGCCCGTGCGCGCAGAGCAACTGGCGAAGCGGTTCGATCCCGCCGCGCTGCCGACCGAACCGTGGTTCCTGACGGCCGACGAGTGGACTTAGCGGCCCACTTCCCCGCTCCCTAATTCGAAATAACGCATAACCCCTGCTCCCTGAGGTGCGAGGAGCGCAAGCGACGAGCCACGAAGGGCCAGCGACGCACGCTCGTCAACCCTCCTACGCCGTGGTGGCCAGCAACCGCTGCAGCACGTCGTTGAGGGTGATGAGCCCGACCGCACGGCCGCCGTCGGTGACCAGCGCGAGGTGGGCGCGCTGTTCCCGCATGGCGGTGAGCGTCTCGTACACCGGCTGGGTCGACTCGACGCTCAGGACCGGGCGCATGAGATCGGCCGCGGTGGCGCCCGGCGACGCACTCAGACTGTCGCGCACGTGCACGACGCCGCGGACGGGCGCACCGGCCGCATCGTCACGCACGAGCAGTCGTAGGTGCCCGGACGTCCGGCCGGCCGTCTGGATCCGATCGGCGTCCGCGGTCGGATCGACGACGGCCAGATGGTCGTTGGGTGTCACGACATCGCCGACGGTCAGCGACTCCAGTTCCAGCGCGCTCGTCAGGTGAGCGTGATACCGCTCGTCGAGCGTGCCCACGGTGGCCGAGTGCTCCACCAGGTGTCGAAGGGCGTCGCTGTCCTGTCCGGTCGCGACCTGATCCACAGGTTCGACACCGACGCGCTTGAGGCACCAGTTGGCGAGGTGGTTGAGCTGCACGATGAGCGGGCGCGTGACCCACATGAAGGCGCGCATCGGCAGGGCGAGCATGATCGCCGACTTCTCGGGGTGTGCGATGGCCCACGACTTCGGCGCCATCTCGCCGACGACGAGGTGCAGGAACGTGACGAGGATGAGGGCCAGGACGAAGCCGATCACGTCGGCCGACCAGTACGGCAGGCCCCAGCCCGCGAACAGCGGTGTGAGCCAATGGTGCACGGCGGGTTTCGTGATCGAGCCCAGTGCGAGCGTGCACACCGTGATGCCGAGCTGCGACCCGGCAAGCAGTACGGACAGTTCCGACGCGCTGCGGAGCGCCGCACGGGCGCTGCCGCTGGTCGCGGCCGCATCCTCGAGCCGGTGCCGGCGGGCCGCGATCAGGGCGAATTCGACCGCGACGAAGAAGGCGCTGGACACGATCAGGGCGGCGGTGACGGCCGCGACGACCCACGGGTTATCCATTGTCGCCCTCCTGTCCGTTCTCGGCCGGATGCTCGGCGCCGGTGGTCTTCCCGTCTGTGACCTTCTCTGTTGGCGCAACGCTCATCGACAACAGCGCGGGCACTCGCTTGTCCACCTCGAGCACCGTGGCCCGGACGGTGCGGGGTTCCGCCTCGTCGTCGTCGAGCAGGGTCGACGGGTCGGGGTCGATCGTGATGGTCACCGTGTCGCCGACCTCGGGGAGCCCGACGAACTCGGCGATCACCAGTCCGGCCATCGTCTCGTAGTCGCCTTCGGGGAGATCCCAGCCGACGGTCCGCGAGACCTCGTCGACGTGTGCGTCACCTCGCACGCGCCAGCCCTCGGGGCTCTCCTCGATCGCGACGGTCGCCTCGGAGTCGTGTTCGTCGTCGATCTCGCCGACGAGTTCTTCGGCGATGTCCTCGGCGGTCACGACGCCGGCGAAGCCGCCGTATTCGTCGATGACCACGGCCATCTCGTCGTGTGCGGCCGCGAGGTTCTCCAACACCTCGGGCAGCGGGAGCGTCGAGGGCACCACGACGGCGGGACGACTGAGGTCGACTGCGGTGGCCTTCGGATCAGCCTGCGGGGGTTGTTTTTTCAGCGCGTAGCTCCACTCGAGGAGGTCTTGCAGGTGGATCACGCCCCGCACCTCGCCGTCACCACCTGCGAGCACGGGGTAACGCGTGTGGCCGGTACTCATCAGCGTCAGCACGTCACCGGCCGGCAGATCCGCGTCGACGTGATCGGTGTTGGGGCGCGGGATCATCGCGTGTTCGGCTGTGCGCGTGGGGAACTCGAGCACACGGTCGAGCAGGACGGACAGATCGTCGGGCAGGTCGCCCGCGTCCCGGGACTCGGCGACGATGTGCTCGAGGTCGCGCACCGACGCCGAATGCTCGACATCGTGGACGGGTTCGATGCGCAACGCGCGGAGCAACACGTTCGACGACTTGTCGAACAGGGCGATGAGCCAGCCGAACACGGCGAGGTAGATCGTGGTCGATCGCGCGAGCGACCGTGCGACCGGCTCGGGCCGTGCGATGGCGAGGTTCTTGGGGAACAGCTCGCCGAAGACCATCTGGACGACGGTGGAGAAGATGATCGCGATGATCGTGCCGATCGCGACACCCACGCCCACCGGGATGCCCACGCCGCCGAGCAACTCGCCGACGCCGGAACCGATCAGGGGTTCGGCGACGTAGCCGACGAGAAGGCCGGTGACGGTGATGCCCAGCTGCGCGCCGGAGAGCATGAAGGACGTGCGGCGGGTGACGGCGAGCGCGCGTTTCGCGGCGGCGTCGCCTGCTTCGGCACGGGCTTTGAGGCGGGACCGGTCGACCGCCATGTAGCCGAATTCCTGGGCCACGAAGTAACCGGTGAGGGCGGTGATCAGGAAGACCACCAGAATTCCGAGTCCGATTCCGAGTACGGTCAGCATGTGACCGCCCCGGTGTCGGCGCCGGGCGGAACACCCGGATGATTCAGTTCACAACAGGGGGCCGACTGGTGTCGTCGGCGTTTTCGGCGCTTTCCGCGTCTCATCGTCTCTCTCGCTGGTGCTCGGGTGTTCCATACCGGGTGCCGAGCGCTGAGGCATGTGGGTAAATGTCCGGTATGAGGTCCCAACGTACCCAATGCGTCGCGAGTTCCGCGAGACGGCCGGCGGCGTCTGGGGTCGGCCGGGGGGTCGATACGCGATGCCGATGAGTGCCCCGTCGCTGCGCGACCAGGTCGCCGATGTCGCTCGACGGCTGGCCGCCGAAGGCCTGCTGATCGGCACCGCCGGAAACGTCTCGGTACGCGTAGACGACCACCTCGCGATCACCGGAACGGGGGTCGTTCTCGCGGACTGTTCGGCGTACGACGTCACCGTCGTGTCCCTCTCCGGCGACGTCGTGGACGGGTCGGTTGCGCCGTCCTCGGAGCTCGACCTGCACTGTCGTGTGTACGAGCGGACGGATGCGCAGGCGATCGTGCACACCCACGCACCCTTCGGCACCGCGGTCGCCTGCGTCAGCGGGCTGACGTCGCTGCCGGTGCTGCACTATCAGCAGCTCGGCCTCGGCGGCGCGATCCCGATCGCGCCGTATGCGACATTCGGCAGCCCCGAACTGGCCGACATCGTCGCCGACGCACTGGTCGACACCCAGGTCGCGCTGATGGCGAATCATGGTTCGGTGGCACGAGGCTCGAGCCTGGCCGACGCCGTGGAGAATGCGCTGCTGCTGGAGTGGCTGGCCACTCTCTTCCACCGGACCTGCAGCATGGGCCGGCCCCGTGAGCTGACCGCCGACGAGCAACAGTCCACCGTCGCCCAGGCGGTCCGACTGGACTACGGGACGCCCCAGGAGAAACGCACGTGACACCCCCCTCGCCGTCGACCGTCCCGCTCACGATCGCGACCGTGGGCGTCCACGTGCTCGACATCCACGTCGTCGGGATCGAGGCCATCCCCCAGAACTCCGACGGCGCGCTCGTCGAGTCCATCGGCTTCTCGGCAGCCGGTACCGCGGGCGGCACCGCGCTCGTCCTCGCCCGGCTCGGCGCCGCCGTCCGAACCCACGGTGCGATCGGCGCCGACTCGATCGGGCGTTCGCTGACCGCATTGCTCGACGCCGAAGGCGTCCACACACGCGGGCTCGTTCCGAAGGCGGAGGTCCAGACGTCGTCGTCGGTCATTCCCGTGCGGCCCAACGGGGACCGTCCCGCCTGGCACTGCATCGGCGCCAACGCGCAGTTCGTACTCGACGACCTCGATCCCGGCGCGTTCGACGGGCTGGATCACCTGCACCTCGGCGGCCCCGAGTTCCTCGGCGGTCCGGTGGCCGCCGAGCTCCTGGGCCGAGCCCGCGACCGCGGGATCACGACGTCGGCGGACCTGCTGTCGGGTGGCGACCCCGGGCTTCTCGAATGGATCGCCGACGCGCTTCCCCACATCGACTACCTGATGCCCAACGACGAACAGACCCGTGGGCTGACCGGTTCGGACGACCTCGCGGACGGTGCACGCACGCTCGTGGACCGTGGCGTCGGATGCGTCGCGCTCACCCGCGGCGCCGACGGCGCACTGGTCGTGACCGGCGACGACACGATCGCAGTACCGGCGTACTCAGTGGACGTGGTCGACACCACCGGCTGCGGCGACGCGTTCTCCGCCGGTTTCATCACCGGCCGGCTCCGCGGGCTCGGCCTCGCCGACTCCGCCGAACTCGGTTGCGCGGTCGCCGCGCACGTCGCCCAGGGCATCGGGACCGCCGCCAACTCCTACGACCTCGACGCGATCGAGACATTTCGGCGGGCCCACGCCGTCGGTTGAACTCTCGCCCGACCGACCGCCGGTTTGGCCGACTCGCCCTCGGGTAGGCGATCACCACTGTTGCCGACAGGACGGGAGAGGTGCTCGCCATGACCGACAAGAAATCGATCGACGGTTCCACCGTCGTCATCGCCGGTGCGTCCAGCGGATTCGGCCGCGGCGCCGCGGTGCGACTGGCCGAACTCGGCGCGAACGTGGTGGTCGCGGCGCGGCGAACGGCGGTTCTCGACGAGGTCGTCGCGGAGATCACCGCCCAGGGCGGGTCCGCGCTGGCGGTGACCACCGATGTCAGCGACCCTCGAGCGGTCGTCCATCTCGCATCCGCCGCGATCGACCGGTTCGGCTCCATCGACGTATGGGTGAACAACGTCGGTGTGGGAGCGGTCGGATACTTCTGGGACATCCCGATCGAGGACCACGCCCGCCTCGTCGACGTGAACCTCAAGGGGTTGATCTACGGCGCGCACGCGGCGCTACGCGTCTTCCGGTCGCAGGGTCGCGGCACGCTGGTGAACGTCGGTTCGGTCGACAGCGCGGTGCCCATCGCGCTCCAGAACACCTATGCGGCAACCAAAGCGGCGGTCCGCAGCCTCGGACACTCGTTGAGCGAAGAGCTCCGTATGGCCGGCGACGACGACATCAAGGTGGGCACCATCATGCCGTGGGCGGTGGACACCCCGTGGTGGGTCCACGCCGCCAATTACACGGGGCACGAACCGCGCATGTCCGCGATGGACGATCCGCAGATCGTCGTCGATGCGATCGTCGCCGCCTGCACCGACCCGAAGCTCGACCAGCCTGTCGGCTACAAGGCCAAGGCCGCCAACGCTTCTCACCAGGTCATGCCGGGACTCACCGAACGGTTCTCGGCGGTGGTCGCGAAATCGGAGACCGAGAAAGGAACCCCCGTCGCGCCGCATCCGGGAGCGATCCACGACCCGAACCCGGACAGCACGGGTGTCTCCGGCGGCATCCGCGAACGGATGGTCGCCGAGGACGCCCGCTGAGACCAGCCGCCGACACCACCGACCTCGAACTCGTTGGCCTGTCAGTACGTCGTGGTTCGATTTGTAGGCCGCCCGAGAACAGGGCAGATCAACCCTTGACTCGAACGTATGTTCGAGTAATATGGAGGTATGTCATCGGGGGCGGGGGCGGAATCCACCACATCGGTGGATACATCGCGCGATTCTGTCGAGCCGCGCCTGCGTGCTGACGATGAACTCTCTGCCGCCGAACTAGTCGAGGTCCTGAATCATTGTGCGGGACTGGCTGCTTCGGCGGCGCATCAGATGATGACCGTGGCCAGCCTCATTCACGACGAACGTGCGATGGACTACGCGCAGCGACGCGCCCAGGTGCACAGCGGTGAACTCGACTCCCTCGAAGCGTTCGCCGCGTTGTCGGCGCGGGTGGCCGCCGGTGAGGACCCCTACGAACAGTTCGGGCCCGACGGGCTCGAGCAGGCCATCGCCGAAGTCGGCGCCACCCTCACAGTGACCCCGGCCGAGGCGAAAGACCTCATCATGGCCGGTGACGCCCTGCGCTACCGACTGTCCTTCACCGGCCACGCCTTGGCCTGCGGACGAATCGACAAGCGCCGCTTCCTCATCGCACTCAAACGCACCGACCTGATCACCGACGCCGACGAGATGCAAACAGTGGACGCCCACCTCGCCGAGGCCATCTTCGCCCGCGCACCCATGTCCACAGCACGGTTCACCGCCATGATCGACGCCATCGTCGCCGCCTGGGCACCTGATGCGCTCCGGCGACGCAAAGAGCGGGTGACCGCCGACCGCAACGTGACCATCGCCCCCGACCGGTTCACCCCCGGCCAATCCCGGATCTCGGGTACCTTGCCCGACGCCGACGCCGCCGAGTTCGACGCCCGCCTGTCGGCGATGGCCACCGCCGTCCACGCCGGTGACCCACGGACCCTGCCGATGCGGCGTGCCGACGCGCTCAAAGCACTCGCTCGCGGCGAAGTCGCCCTGACATGCCACTGCGCTGACTGCGACGCTGCCGCAGCCGAACCCGACACCACTGCGGGACAGGAGCTCGACGAAACCAGGGGCGACACCGACACTCCCGCCGACGCACCAGCCGTCGACGCGATCGTCGCCGAGCCGCTGGACTCGCACGCCTCGCCGTCGTCCCCGAATGCGCCGCGCGCGACCTTCCACATCGTGGTGAACCTGTCGACGTTGATCGGCCTCGACAACGACCCCGCGTTCCTCGACCGGCACGGCATCATCGACGCCGACACCGCCCGCCGGCTGCTCGCCGAAGCCCGACGCACCTACATCCAGCCCGCATCCACTGCAGCCGACGCGGCCCCAGGGCCCGACGCGGACCCCTCGACAACGAAGTACGCCCCGTCGAGAAAGCTCCAGGCTTTGGTGCGGGCGGGCGAGTTGTGCTGCACCTTCCCGGGCTGCAATGCGCCGGTGTGGCAGATCGATCTCGACCACACCGACCCGTTCGACCACTCCGACCCACGTCGCGGTGGCCGCACCGAAGCGCGCAACCTCAAACCGCTGTGCCGGTTTCACCACCGGATCAAGACCTTCACCAGCTGGCAGGACCACCAGGACGAGTTCCTGACGGCCTGGTTCACCACACCCACCGGCCACATGTTCGTCGGCAACGCCTACAACGGACGCGACCTGTTCAACCGGCTCGCTCCCGGCCGGCCGCCCGACCACCCGGCACGCGACACACTGAACCAGTTGCGCACCAACGACTTCCGACGCCAACAGCGCGCCGAGAAGCGCTGGAACGACGCCAACCCGCCACCCTTCTAGACACCGCCGGTCACGACAACACCGACGCGGTGGGCGAGATCATGAATTCCGGGAAGCTCCGTAGTAGCGGCGCAGGAACTCGTCGCGGTACTCGGTGTAGGTGCCGTTCTCGATGGCTTCGCGGGCACGGTCGACGAGGGTGACGATGAAGGACACGTTGTGCAATGTCGCCAGGGTTGCACCCAACCCCTCCTTGGCTTTGAACAGATGGTGCAGGTAGGCCCGGCTGTATTGCGACGTGTAATTCTCGACCTCGGGGTCGAGCGGCCGGAAGTCGCTGCGGTACTTCGCATTGGTGACGTTGTACCGGCCGTCGAGTGAATAGATCGCGCCGTTGCGGGCGACCCGGGTCGGCGACACGCAGTCGAAGGTGTCCACACCGTTCTCGATGGCGGTGAAGATGTCGTCGGGTTCACTGATCCCGAGCAGGTGTTTCGGCGAGTCCTCGGGGAGCTCGTCGTTCACCCAGCCGACGATCGTGCCGAGGTTGTCCTTCTCGAGCGCCCCGCCGATGCCGTAGCCACCGAAACCCTTTCCGCCGACCGCGCGGTCCGCCTCGCTCAACGCGACGAGATCGCGGGCCGCCTTGCGACGAAGGGCCTCGTATTGGGCGCCCTGGATGACACCCCACAGCGACTGCTGGGGACGGTGCGCACGCTCGACACTCAACCGGTTGTGTTCGTCGAGGCACCGAATCGCCCACAGGCGGGTTCGCTCCAGCGAATTGACCTGGTACTCGCGGGTGTTCATCAGCGTGGTCAGCTCGTCGAAGGCGAAGATGATGTCTGCCCCGAGCTGGTGCTGGATCTGCATCGACACCTCCGGCGTGAACCGGTGGGCCGACCCGTCGAGGTGCGACTTGAAGGTCACCCCGTCGTCGTCGACCCGCGAGAGCCGTTCCTTGCCGTTGGCGGTGAGGTCGTCGTCGGGGGTGCCGGTGGCCTCCATCGAGATGACCTTCTTGAACCCCGCACCCAGCGACATGACCTGGAAGCCGCCACTGTCGGTGTAGGTGGGACCCCGCCAGTTCATGAACGCCCCGAGCCCACCGGCAGCGTCGATGATCTCGGGCCCCGGCTGTAGATACAGGTGGTAGGCATTGGCGAGCACCGCCTGGGCGCCGAGGGCGGAGACAGATTCCGGCAGGACCGTCTTGACCGTCGCCTTGGTACCGACGGGAACGAACGCAGGGGTGCGGATCGGTCCGTGCGGTGTGGTGATCGTCCCCGTGCGCCCGCGGGTGCCGGCCAGGGTGGTGCCGACGACGTAGGTCGGGTCGGCGATATCGGTTCCGGTACTGCTCACGTCCAGCATCTTCGCAGGTCGAGGGCGCCCACCCCAAACCGGCGCGAGGCACCGGCAACCTGTTCGGCCGGTGGCATCCCATTCGCTACGGTGGTGAACCATGTCGCGCAGAACTCGTCCCACCGGTGCCACCACGAGCCACTCTCGCCGAACGATCAGGGTCGCCGCGGCGGCCGTCGGCCTCGCCGCGGCGATGTCGACGCTCCTCGCATGCGGGGCGGAACAGGACGTGACCACCGCGTCGTCGACCACCCAGGCCGGCACCGCGGAGTCGGGACAGCAGTCCGCCGAACAACCCGCCACCTCGCCTCCGGTGGTCCCCGGTCGCAAACCCGTGTCATCGACGCCGACCTCCAGCGCGACACAGTCCGACGACTCCGACACCACCTGCGGCACCATCCCCGGCCCCGACGGCGCGCTGCGCGTGCTGATCCTCGCCGGCGACGTCGCCTGCGACTCGGCGACGAGCATCGCCGCCCAGTACGGCCCGAAGATCGCGAGCGGCCAGCAGCAGTCGGTGGCCGGATGGACCTGCGCACCATCCCAGCTCGAAGGCGTCCTCGCCGCCTGCCAGAAGGGCACCGCGGTCATCGGTTTCGCACCCTGATCGGCTTAGCGGGCTTGACCCTCACGTGACGTCAGGCAGCAGGGTTGTCGATGTGAGCGAGGACAAGCACACTTCGAAGATGGATGCCCGGGAGCTGACCGTGGGTGTCGTCGCCGGCATGGTCGGCGTCAGCATCCGCACGCTGCACCACTATGACCAGATCGGTCTGGTCGAGCCATCCGGCCGGACCCCGGCCGGATACCGGGTGTACGACGACACCGACGTCGAACGACTCCACCAGGTACTCACTTATCGAGAGCTGGGCTTTTCCCTCGAGCAGATCGCGACCCTGCTCGACGACCCCGATGCGGACCCGCTGAGTCATCTGCAGACCCAGCGTGCGCTCCTCACCGACCGGATCGACCGCTTGCTCCGGATGGTCGCAGCACTGGAGGAGATGATGAACGCCAAGAACGAGGGCATCTCGCTGTCGGCGAGTGAGCAGGCCGAGATCTTCGGGGACGACTGGCTCGGGGACGAGTACGCCGCCGAAGCCGAGGAGCGCTGGGGGAACACCGAGGCGTGGACGCAGAGCCAGAAGCGGTCCGCCCAGTACTCCAAGGACGATTGGCAGCGGATCAAGGACGAGACCGACGATCTCGAGCGCCGTCTCGCCGAGGCGATGCGTCGCGGGGTGACACCCGGCACCGCCGAGGCGAATTCACTCGCCGAGGAGCACCGCGCACAGATCGGCCGCTTCTACGACTGCGACCACGACATGCAGGTCTGCCTGGCCGACATGTACGTCGCCGATCCGCGCTTCACCGAACACTACGACGCCCAGGCTCCCGGCCTGGCCGTGTACCTGCGGGAGGTGATCCGCGCAAACGCCGAGCAGCGCCGATGATGATCATCATCGGCCCGCGCCCTCGTCTGTGGTGAGTTAGATTTGCTGTTCATGACCACTGACGAGGGCGTCCACAACCAATCCGGCGGAGCGCGCGCGACGACCAACATCGGCGATGCGATGTCGTTGCGGACCGTCTTCACCCGGACGGGCGAGGCCACCGAGCTCCCCAAGTTCTCGCTCAGTGACTCGATGTTGTTGCCGGA
Source organism: Gordonia sp. KTR9 (assembly GCF_000143885.2). NCBI lineage: Bacteria > Bacillati > Actinomycetota > Actinomycetes > Mycobacteriales > Gordoniaceae > Gordonia > Gordonia sp. KTR9. The sequence continues at coordinate 398,601 of NC_018581.1, read as the reverse complement.
GACGGCATATCAGATCGTCCACGACGAGGCGATGCTCGACGGCAATGCGCGACTGAACCTCGCGACCTTCGTCTCGACATGGATGGACGGCGAGGCGCAGAAGCTGTATGCCGAGACCGTCGACAAGAACATGATCGACAAGGACGAGTATCCGCAGACCGCCGCGATCGAGGACCGGTGCTGGCGCATCCTCGCCGACCTGTGGCACAACCCCGACGTCGAGAATGCCATCGGCACCTCGACGATCGGGTCGTCGGAGGCGTGCATGCTCGGCGGACTCGCCCTCAAGCGGCACTGGCAGACGCGGCGCCGCGCCGAGGGCAAGTCGACCGAGAACCCCAACATCGTGCTGTCGACGGCGGTGCAGGTCTGCTGGGAGAAGTTCTGCAACTACTTCGAGGTCGAGCCGAAGTGGGTGCCGATCAGTCCCGACCACCTCGTCCTCGACGGTCACGAACTCGAGAAGTACGTGGACGAGAACACCATCGGGGTCGTCGCCATCATGGGGCAGACCTACACCGGCATGTACGAGCCGGTGACCGCGATCGCGGCCAAGCTCGACGAGATCCAGGCCGACACCGGCCTCGACGTGAAGATCCACATCGACGGTGCGTCGGGTGCGATGATCGCCCCCTTCTGCCAGCCCGACCTCGAATGGGACTTCCGGGTCGACCGTGTCGTCTCGATCAACACCTCCGGCCACAAGTACGGTCTCGTGTACCCGGGCGTCGGGTGGATCGTGTGGCGCGACACCGAAGCACTACCGGAGAGCATGGTGTTCCACTGCTCCTACCTCGGCGGTGACATGCCGACGCTGGCGCTCAACTTCTCCCGACCCGGCGCCCAGGTCTTGCTGCAGTACTACATGTTCCTGCGGCTGGGCCGGGACGGGTTCACCCAGGTCCAGCAGGGCTCCCTCGATGTGGCGCAATGGCTTTCCTCGCAGATCGCCCAGATCGACGGGCTCGAGTTGGTGAGCAAGGGCGACACCATCCCGGTCTTCGCGTGGAAACTGAAGGCCGGGCACACCGAGAACTGGAATCTCTACGACCTGTCCGACCGGCTGCGCATGAAGGGCTGGCTGGTTCCCGCCTACCCGATGGCCGACGACCTCGCCGACCTGACCGTGCAGCGAATCGTCGTGCGCGCCGGGCTCAGTCACGATCTCGCGCGTGCACTCATCGCGGACATCGAGACCGAGGTGCAGTTCCTCGACCGCCTCGAGAGCCCGATGCCGCGCGAGGGCGACGGGTCACACTTCCACCACTGACCCTGCCGGTTGAGCTTGTCGAAACCCCTCAGTCCAGCAGTGCCTGCGCCACGCGCTCGAGCGCGGCGACCCGACTGCCCTTGACCAGCACCGCGGCCCCCTCCTCGAGGGTGCCGAGTTCGGCCGCCACGCCGTCGACGTCGGAGACGTGCCGGGCGGAGTCGCCGTAACCGGCCTCGGCGACCGCGATGACCTCGATCCCGAGGTCACGGGCCTCGAGCGCGATCGCGTGATGCTGGGCGGGTGAGTCGGCGCCGAGTTCGGCCATGGTGCCGAGGACTGCCACCCGTCGCGTCGCGGGCAGGGCGGCCAGCGACCGTAGTGCCGCCGACATCGACGTCGGGTTCGCGTTGTAGGCGTCGTTCAGCACCACCACGCCGCGCGACGAGGTCGTCAGTTCCATTCGCAGGCCGGACAATTGCGCACCGAGCAGGCCGGTCGCGATGTCCTCGACAGCGACCCCGAGACCGCCGCCGGCAGCCGCGGCGGCCAGCGCGTTGGGGACCTGATGTTCGCCACGTGCGCCCAACCGGACATCGGTCGATCCCCACGGGGTGTGCAGCCGGAACGACGCGCGTAGTTCGTCGTCCATCACGATGTCGGAGGCGAACACATCGGCGTCCGGTGAGAGTCCATAGCGCAGGACGCGAGCCGAGGTGCGGTCCGCCATCGCCGCGACGTACCGATGGTCGGCGTTGAGCACCGCGATCCCGTCGGCCGGTAGCGACTCGACCAGTTCACCTTTCGCGCGCGCGACGGACTCGATGTCGCCGAACAGCTCCAGGTGGACGCCCTCGACGCGGGTGATGACGCCGACCGTCGGATGCGCGATGGAACACAGCAGGTCGATGTGCCCGATTCCGCGTGCGCCCATCTCGAGGACCACCGCCTCCACGTCGTCGGCGGCCGCGGCGAGGGTGATCGGGAGTCCGAGCTCGTTGTTGAACGACTTCTCGCTGGCCGCGGTCCGATAGGTGGTGCCCAGAACTCCGGCGAGCAGATCCTTGGTCGAGGTCTTGCCGACCGAGCCGGTGATGCCCACCACGCGATCGGGGATCCGGGTGCGGACGGCCCGCCCGAGGTCGGCGAGCGCGAATGCGGTGTCGGCGACGCGGATGGCGGTTCCGCCGACCGGATCGGTCCGTGAGGTGAGGTAGGCGCCGGCCCCGCCGTCGATGGCCGCCGGGATGAAGTCGTGGCCGTCGCGCTCGGCCACGATCGGTACGAACAGCTGACCCGGCCGGATGCTCCGCGAGTCGATACTCGCCCCGTCGATCTGCACGTCGGGCCCCAGGAGTTCCCCGCCCACGGCCTGCGCGACCTCGCTCGCTCTGAAATGCACGGTCTCACGCTAGCCGACGAGCACTGCCGCCCCGCACACGGCGAGAGCCCGATCGCAAGGGGCCGTATCGTGACAGTCATGTCTTCTCGGCTGCTGCGTCTGGTGGTTCTCTACGGTGGCGTCTCCGCCGAGCACGATGTGTCGCGGGTCACCGCGGCGCACGTCCTGGCCGCCGCCGACCGGGCCAAATACGACCTGGTCCCCATCGGCATCGCCAAGGACGGGGCGTGGCTTCGCAACGACAAGGCGATCGCGGCCATCGCCGACGGGACGCCGCTCCCCGACACCCTCGAGGTCGCCGGGACCGCCGTCGACCCGCTGACCGAACTGCGAGGTCACGCCGACGAGGCCATCACGGTCGTCCTCCCGCTTCTACACGGTCCGCACGGCGAGGACGGCACCATCCAGGGGATGCTCGAGCTGTTCAAGCTGCCCTATGTCGGCGCCGGTGTGCTGTCGTCGGCGGTCTGCATGGACAAGGCGATGGCCAAGATCGTCGCCGAGCAGGCGGGCATCCCGCAGTGCCGCTGGGTCGAGTTCCGCGACGGCGTCGACGACCCGGAGACCGTCACCGCCCGCGCGATCGACGCCCTGGGGCTCCCGGTGTTCGTCAAGCCGGCGAACCTCGGCTCGTCGGTGGGCATCACCAAGGCGCACGACGAGGCCGAACTCGACGCGGCGGTGAACCTCGCGCTCCGCTACGACAACGTGGTCATCATCGAGGAGGCGGTGACCGGTCGCGAGATCGAGGTCGCCGTTCTCGGCGACACGGCACCCGAGACCTCGGTGCCGGGCGAGATCAAGCCCGGCAGCGAGTTCTACGACTACGAGGACAAGTACGTCACCGGCGCCGCCCAGCTCGTCATCCCCGCCCCGGTGTCCGACTCGGCGGCCGCCGAGGTTCGCGAACTCGCGGCGAAGACGTTCACCGCGATGCGGTGCAGCGGCATGGCCCGCGTCGACTTCTTCTACGAGGAGTCCGGCCGTGGCTGGCTGCTCAACGAGGTCAACACCATCCCCGGATTCACCCCGGGGTCCATGTATCCCAAACTGTGGGAAGCGAGCGGCGTGTCGTACCCGGACCTGATCGATTCGCTGGTGACCTTCGCGCTCGAGGTGCACCGTCGCCGCGTGGGCTTCTCCACCGAACACTGATCCACCCGATCCGTGGCGGACATGTGCACATAGCGCGCACGTTTTCCCCAGATCGCGAGCGCGTCGGGTTGTAGCATCGCAACCGTGACCCACTCCCAGTCTGCGCGGGCCCTGCGAGTGCTGGTCTATTCCGACGACGCGCAGACCCGCGCCCAGGTCATCGGCGCGATCGGCAGCCGCCCGGACCCCGGGATCCCGCCCGTCAGCTACATCGAGGTCGCCACGGCCCCAATGGTGTTCGCGCAGCTCGACGCCGGTGTCATCGACGCCGTGATCGCCGACGGCGAGGCCACCCCGGCCGGCGGCATGGGCCTGGCCAAGCAGATGAAGGACGAACTCGATCCCAGCCCGCCGGTGCTCGTCCTCCTCGGGCGCGCCGACGACCGGTGGCTCGCGGACTGGTCGCGCGCCGACGCCGTGTCCGTGCTGCCGGTCGATCCGATCGCCCTGCCCCGTGCGTTCGTCGAGATGGTCGGAAACGCCGAACTCTAGAAAACAGTGACTCGCGCCACACACTCACCTAGGCTTGTGTTGCAGCTCACATTCGTACTGGCGGACCAGATCGGCAGCCGGCGCGGATAGGACGAACACCCGGGCCGGCCGCACCGAACAGGTGCACTCCGGTCGCCACAAGCGAGGAGGGGTCCGCGCTTTGAACGCCTACGTCCCGATCATGATCCTCGGGGCAATCGGCGTGGCGTTTGCCGTTTTCAGCGTCTTCATCGGCATCGCGATCGGTCCGAAACGGTACAACCGCGCCAAACTCGAGCCCTACGAATGCGGCATCGAGCCGGTCGAACAGAGCCTGCTCTACCCGACGCGACGCACCGCGGGCGGCGCCGTGGCGACCGGTTCGGTCCAGCGCGTGCCGGTCAAGTACTACCTCACCGCGATGCTCTTCATCATCTTCGACATCGAGATCGTGTTCCTCTACCCGTGGGCCGTTGCCTTCGACTCACTCGGGTGGTTCGGCCTCATGGCCATGCTCTTGTTCATCGTCAACGTGTCCGTCGCGTACGCCTACGAATGGCGCCGCGGCGGACTGAGTTGGGACTGAGAGCTTTTCGCACGATCCGACACCGGCAAGGAGGTCACCCATGGGACTCGAGGAGAAACTCCCCAGCGGATTCCTGCTGAGCACCGTCGAGGATCTGGCGGGCTTCATGCGCAAGGGCTCGCTGTGGCCGGCGACATTCGGGCTCGCCTGCTGCGCCATCGAGATGATGGCCACCACGTCGGGGCGCTATGACCTCGCACGCTTCGGCATGGAGGCGTTCCGGGCATCGCCACGTCAGGCCGACCTCATGATCGTCGCCGGCCGGGTCAGCCAGAAGATGGCACCCGTCCTGCGGCAGATCTACGATCAGATGCCGGAACCCAAATGGGTTCTCGCCATGGGAGTCTGCGCGTCGTCTGGCGGGATGTTCAACAACTACGCGATCGTCCAGGGCGTCGACCACGTGGTCCCCGTCGACATCTATCTGCCGGGCTGCCCGCCGCGTCCGGAGATGCTGCTGCACGCGATTCTGAAACTGCACGAGAAGATCCAGGAGATGCCGCTCGGGGTCAACCGCGAGGAGGCCATCTGGGCGGCCGAACGCGCAGCCCTCCAGGCCACCCCGACGATCGAGCTCAAGGGGTTGCTCCGATGACGACGCCCGCAGGCCACCAGGATCCCGAGAATCCGGCGCCTCCGCCCCCCGATTCCGAACAGATCGGCGTCCGGCACGGCCTGTTCGGCCCGCCCGGAACCGGCGACACGTCGGGATACGGCGGGCTGGTCCGGCCGGTCACGCTGCCGCCCAGCTCGTCCCGTCCGTACGGCGGCTACTTCGACGAGATCGCCGATCGCCTGCGAGACGAACTGGGCGATCGTCACGACGACGCGATCGAGAAGGTCGTGGTCTTTCGCGACGAGATGACCATCCACGTTGTGCGCCGGCATCTCCCGGCCGTTGCATTGGCTCTTCGCAATGCGCCCGCCCTGCGCTTCGAACTCTGCCTGGGGGTCAGCGGTGTCCACTACCCCGGCGATGCGGACCGGGAACTCCACGCCGTCTATCCCCTCGCATCGCTCACGCACGGTCGACGAGTGCGGCTCGAGGTCGCGGCCCCGGACGCCGATCCGCACATCCCGAGCATCTGTGACATCTACCCGACCAACGACTGGCACGAACGCGAGACCTACGACTTCTTCGGCATCGTCTTCGACGGCCATCGATCTCTGACCAGGATCGAGATGCCCGACGACTGGGAGGGGCATCCCCAGCGGAAGGACTACCCGCTCGGCGGAGTCCCCGTGGAATACAAGGGAACCCGCATCGACCCGCCCGACCGGAGGAGGTCGTACAACTGATGACCGACACCCACACACGCACCTACACCGTGTCCGGGCAGGACTGGGACTCGATCGTGTCCGACGTCCGCACCCGCGCCGAACAACAACCCGGTGACGAACGCATCGTCGTCAACATGGGTCCGCAACACCCGTCGACACACGGGGTCCTGCGTCTGATCCTCGAGATCGAGGGCGAGACCGTCACCGAGGCCCGCTGCGGAATCGGGTACCTGCACACCGGGATCGAGAAGAACCTGGAGTACCGCAACTGGACTCAGGGCGTCACGTTCGTCACGCGGATGGACTACCTGTCGCCGTTCTTCAACGAGACCGCCTACTGCCTCGGTGTCGAGAAACTCCTCGGCATCACCGACGACATCCCGGAGCGTGCCACCGTCATCCGGGTGATGCTGATGGAACTCAACCGCATCTCCAGCCACCTCGTCGCATTGGCCACCGGCGGAATGGAACTCGGTGCCGTCACGGCGATGTTCCTCGGATTCCGCGAACGGGAGATGATCCTCGACCTGTTCGAACTCATCACCGGCCTCCGGATGAACCACGCCTACATCCGGCCCGGGGGTGTCGCACAGGACCTCCCGGCGGATGGTGTCGAACGTGTCGCCGAGGTGATCCGCCAGCTCCCCGGCCGCCTGGACGAACTCGGAGATCTGCTGACCGACAACTACATCTGGAAGGCGAGGACCCAGGGCGTCGGTTACCTGGATCTCACCGGCTGCATGGCACTCGGGATCACCGGCCCGGTGTTGCGGTCGGCCGGTTATCCGCACGACCTGCGCCGGGCCGAACCATACTGCGGTTACGAGGACTACGAGTTCGACGTCATCACCGAGGACACGTGCGATTCGTACGGCCGCTACCTGATCCGCGTCCGGGAGATGCGCGAATCGATCCGCATCGTCGAACAGTGCCTGGAACGCCTGCGTCCGGGGCCGGTGATGGTCGCCGACCGCAAACTCGCCTGGCCTGCCGACCTCGCGCTGGGGCCGGATGGACTGGGCAATTCGCCCGAGCACATCGCGCGGATCATGGGGACCTCCATGGAGGCTCTCATCCACCACTTCAAACTGGTGACCGAGGGCATGCGCGTCCCGGCCGGCCAGTGTTACATCGCCGTCGAATCACCGCGGGGCGAACTCGGCGTCCACATGGTCAGCGACGGCGGCACCCGTCCGTACCGCGTCCACTTCCGCGACCCGTCGTTCACGAATCTGCAAGCGGTCGCCGCGATGTGCGAAGGCGGGATGGTCGCCGACGTCATCACGGCGGTGGCCAGCATCGACCCCGTGATGGGAGGCGTGGACCGATGACCGATCCCGTGTTCGTGGACCTGAGCACCGCACCGCCGCCGGAGGGATCGGCGCCGGCGCACGCCACCCCGGTCCCACCCATCGTCTTCGACGGCCCGACGGACTACCCGGTCGAGGTCGCCGAGCACCTCGAAACACAGGCCCGGCCGATCGTGGCCCGCTACCCGCAGGCTCGATCGGCGCTGCTGCCGCTGCTGCACCTGGTCCAGTCCCAGGACGGCCGCCTCACGCGCGCCGGCATCGAGTTCTGCGCCGCGCTACTGGATCTGACGCCCGCACAGGTGGCCTCGGTCGCCACCTTCTACTCGATGTACCGGCGCACACCCACCGGCGAGTACCTGGTCGGCGTCTGCACCAACACCCTCTGCGCGACCCTCGGCGGCGACGAGATCCTGCGCTCGGTCTGCGACCACCTCGGCGTCGAACCCGGGGACACCACAGCCGACCACCGCATCACCGTCGAACACGTCGAGTGCAACGCGGCCTGCGATTTCGCGCCGGTGGTGATGGTCAACTGGGAGTTCTTCGACGACCAGACCCCGGAGTCGACCATCGAGCTGATCGAGGACCTCCGTGCCGGCGTCGAGGTCACCCCGGCTCGCGGAACCGGTCCGGTGCGATCGTTCCGAGAGACCGAACGGGACCTTGCCGGGGTGGTCGCGCCGGCCCCGGCCGAGCAGCCGACGAGTGCAGCACCCGACCCCGAGCCCGAACCTCCGGAGGCCCCGGTCCTGTCCCGCCACTGGAGCGAGCCGGAATCCTGGACCCTCGAAAATTACCGACGCCACAACGGCTATCGCGCGTTGTCGACCGCGTTGCGGACTCCGCCCGACGACATCATCGAGATGGTCAAGGCCGCCGGACTCCGCGGCCGCGGCGGCGCCGGCTTCCCGGTGGGCATGAAGTGGTCGTTCATCCCCCAGGGCGACGAGACCATCCCGCACTATCTCGTGGTCAACGCCGACGAGTCCGAGCCCGGTACCTGCAAGGACATGCCGCTGATGCTCGCGTCGCCGCACACCCTCGTGGAGGGCGTGATCATCGCGGCCCATGCCATCCGGGCTCACCACGCGTTCATCTACGTACGCGGCGAAGTCGCCTCGGTTCTCCGGCGATTGCGCACCGCCGTCGACGAGGCCTACGCCGCTGGTTATCTCGGCGCCGACATCCTGGGTTCGGGCTTCGACCTCGAACTGGTCGTCCACGCCGGCGCGGGTGCCTACATCTGCGGCGAGGAAACCGCACTGCTCGATTCGCTCGAGGGCCGACGGGGACAGCCCCGCCTGCGCCCGCCCTTCCCGGCGGTCGCCGGGCTGTATGCGAGTCCGACGGTCGTGAACAACGTGGAGTCGATCGCGAGTGTCCCGTCGATCGTCCGTAACGGCGTCGACTGGTTCCGGTCCATGGGCACCGAGAAGTCGCCCGGGTTCACCCTCTACTCGCTGTCGGGCCATGTGACCCGTCCCGGACAGTACGAAGCGCCGCTGGGAATCTCGCTACGGGAACTGCTCGATCGCGCCGGCGGGGTGCGCGCCGGGCACGAGCTGAAGTTCTGGACGCCGGGCGGGTCGTCGACGCCGATGCTGACGCCGGAGCACCTCGACGTCCCGCTCGACTACGAGGGCGTCGCCGCGGCCGGGTCGATGCTCGGCACCAAGGCCCTGCAGATCTTCGACGAGACGACGTGTGTGGTCGGCGCCGTTCTGCGGTGGACGGAGTTCTACGAACACGAGTCCTGCGGGAAATGCACCCCGTGCCGCGAAGGTACGTACTGGCTGGTGCAACTGCTCCGTCGTCTCGAGCACGAGGGCGGGACCGCCGCGGACCTCGACACCCTCGCCGACGTCACCAACAGCGTCGTCGGCAAGTCGTTCTGCGCTCTCGGGGACGGCGCGGGCAGCCCGATCGTGTCGTCGTTGGAGTACTTCCGCGACGAGTATCTGGCTCACCTCGACCACGGGTGCCCGTTCGATCACTCACGGTCGACCGTCTGGTCGGGAGGCGTCCGATGACACTGGTTCACGGCAGCGGTCCGGCGACCGAGACAGACAACCTGGTGGGCATCACGATCGACGACCGTGTTGTCCGGGTTCCCAAGGGCACCTTGGTCATCCGTGCGGCCGAGCAGATCGGGATCACGATCCCGCGGTTCTGCGACCACCCGCTCCTGGAACCGGTCGGCGCCTGCCGGCAATGCCTCGTCGAGGTCGAGGGACAGCGGAAGCCGCTCGCGTCGTGCACGACCGTGGCCACCGAGGGGATGGTCGTGCGGACACAGCTCAGTTCCGAGATCGCGGCGGGAGCCCAGCGCGGGGTGATGGAGCTCCTCCTGATCAATCACCCCCTGGACTGTCCGGTGTGCGACAAGGGCGGCGAGTGCCCCCTGCAGAACCAGGCGATGTCGGCCGGGCGCGCGGAGTCCAGGTTCGACGGCGTCAAGCGGACCTTCACCAAGCCGGTCCCGCTGTCGTCGGAGGTCCTGCTCGACCGGGAGCGGTGCGTGCTGTGTGCCCGCTGCACCCGATTCTCCACGCAGGTCGCGGGTGATCCGCTCATCGAGCTCGCGGATCGCGGTGCGCTGCAACAGGTCAGCATCTACGCCGACGAGCCGTTCGACTCCTACTTCTCCGGGAACACCGTCCAGATCTGCCCGGTCGGTGCGCTGACGGGCGCGCAGTACCGGTTCCGCGCGCGCCCTTTCGACCTGGTGTCGACGCCGAGCGTGTGCGAGCACTGCGCCAGTGGCTGCGCCCAGCGCACCGATCACCGCCGCGGCAAGGTCCTTCGACGGCTCGCCGGCGACGACCCCGAGGTCAACTCGGAGTGGAACTGCGACAAGGGACGCTGGGCGTTCGCCTACGCGTCGTCGGCGGAGCGGATCACCGCTCCACTCGTCCGGGACCGGCACGGCGAACTGCGTGAGGTGTCCTGGGCGCACGCGGTGCGCGTCGCGAGCGAGGGGTTGTCCCGATCGCTGGGCAACACCGGTGTTCTCACCGGCGGCCGGCTGACCGTCGAGGACGCCTACGCGTACTCACGATTCGCGCGGATCGTGTTGCGCACGAACGACATCGACTTCCGCGCCCGCAGCCACAGCGCCGAGGAGGCCGCCTTCCTCGCCGCCCGCGTCGCCGGGCGCGGGCTCGAGACCACCTACGAGGACCTGTCGAGCGCGCCCGCGGTGCTGCTCGCCGGGTTCGAACCCGAGGAGGAGTCCCCGATCGTCTTCCTGCGTCTCCGGCGCGCGGTCCGCACCTCGGGTCAGCGCGTCGCGACGCTCGCCCCGTTCGCGAGCCGAGGCGCAACCAAACTCGACGCCACGCTCTTCCCGACCGTGCCGGGTGACGAGGCCCGGGTGCTGCGGTCGGAGGCGGTGCTCGCCCACCTCGAGCCACCCGGTTCGGTCATCGTCGTCGGCGAACGGCTCGCCACCCGGCCCGGTGCGCTGCTCGCGGCCACGCAGCTGGCCGAGCGCACCGGCGCCCGACTGGCGTGGATCCCGCGACGCGCGGGCGAACGGGGCGCACTCGAGGCGGGAGCCCTGCCGGGACTCCTGCCCGGAGGGCGCCCGCTCGACGACGACGCCGCCCGTACGCCGGTGGCCGACATCTGGGGCACCGACCTCGACCCACGGCCCGGCCGAGACACCGCCGGGATCATCGATGCCGCGCGCTACGGACTCTCGCTGCTGATCGCCGGTGTGGACATCGACGACCTCCCCGACCCCACCGCGGCGACCGAGGCGCTCGCCGCCGCCCCGTTCGTCGTCAGCCTCGAGCAACGCCACAGCGCTGTCACGCGGTCCGCGGACGTGGTGTTCCCGACCGCCGTCGTCGCCGAGAAAGAGGGCACGTTCGTCGACTGGGAGGGCCGCCCGCGGAGCTTCACCACCGCCCTGAAGGATTCCGGCCATCTGTCCGACCACCGCATCCTCGACGCGATCGCCCGGCAGATGGGTGTCGACCTCCGATGTGGCGATGTGGCGACCATCCACATCGACCTGCGACGGATCGGTGGGTGGTCGGGCCGGCGGCCCGCCGTCGATGCCGTCGACATGCCGCAGCGCACTCCGGCCGCCGGCCAGGCGGTCCTGGCCGGCTGGCACATGCTGCTCGACGAGGGACGGATGCAAGACGGGGAGCCGTACCTCGCCGGTACCGCCCGCCCGCCGGTGGCTCGGCTGGCGCGCTCCACCGCAGCCGAAGCCGGTGTCGCGGCGGGTGGCCGTCTCCGCGTCAGCACCGCCGACGGCGCCATCACCCTTCCGGTGGAGATCACCGACATGCCCGACCGGGTGGTCTGGCTCCCGCTGTTCTCACCCGGCTCGCACGTCCACGCGGCGCTCCGCGCACAGGAGGGGGATCTCGTCGCCCTCGCGCCGGCTCCAGCACCGGTCGACATCACAGACGACACCGCAGGGGGTGCCCCGTGACACTCGCCGTCGACTACCCCACCCTCGACGACTTCGGGCTCGATCCGATCTGGCTCGTCGTCGCCAAGGCGGTGGCGGTGTTCGCGTTCCTCGTCATCAATCCGCTCGTCGCGATACTGCTGGAACGAAAGATCATGGCCCGCATGCAGACCCGGATCGGTCCGAACCGGGTCGGCCCCAAGGGAATCCTGCAGAGCCTTGCCGACGGGGTCAAGCTCGCACTCAAGGAAGGGATCATCCCCACCGGCGTCGACAAGGTAATCTACCTGCTGGCGCCGATCATCGCGGTCGTTCCGGCGGTGATGGCCTTCGCGGTCATCCCGTTCGGGCCGATGGTGTCGGTGTTCGGTCACCAGACACCGTTGCAGCTCACCGACCTCCCGGTCGGGGTCCTGTATGTCCTGGCCGTGACATCGGTGGGCGTCTACGGGATCGTGCTGGCCGGCTGGTCGTCGGGCTCCACGTATCCACTGCTCGGTGGCCTCCGGTCGACGGCCCAGGTCATCTCCTACGAGATCGCCATGGGACTCACCTTCGCCGCGGTGTTCCTCGACGCCGCGACCATGTCGACATCGGGAATCGTTGCCGCGCAGGAGCACCACTGGTATGTACTGCTGCTCCTGCCCTCGTTCGTCATCTACGCCATCTCGATGGTCGGTGAGACCAACCGGGCACCCTTCGATCTGCCCGAGGCCGAGGGCGAGCTGGTCGGCGGGTTCCACACCGAGTACTCGTCGTTGAAGTTCGCGATGTTCATGCTCGCCGAGTACATCAACATGGTCACCGTCTCCGCGCTCGCCACCACCCTGTTCCTGGGCGGTTGGCAGGCGCCGTGGCCGGTGAGCGCCTTCGACTGGGCCAACTCCGGTTGGTGGCCCGTGCTCTGGTTCACGTTGAAGGTGTGGGTGTTCCTGTTCGTGTTCATCTGGCTGCGAACCAGCCTGCCGCGCTTGCGGTACGACCAGTTCATGAACCTGGGCTGGAAGGTCCTGATCCCCATCTCGCTCACCTGGGTGATGGTCGTCGCGATCATCCGGGCCGCGTTCGCCGGTGAGGACGCCGACCTCACCCGGGCACTCGTGTCCGCGGGAGCCGGGCTCGTGGTCACGGGTCTGATCGCCTACGCGGTCTTGCGGCTGATGAGGATTCCCGACACCCCTGATGCGGCGGATGAGTCCGGAGACCCGGCCGCACCCGACGAGTTCGACCCGATGGCAGGCGGATTCCCCGTTCCGCCGATGCCCGGTCAGGTGATCCGACCGGGGACCACATCCGAGCCGGGCACACCCGTCACCGATCCGACAGCGAACAGGGAGACCACCGATGCCTGACTTCCTGAAACCCGTGAGCGGTTTGCGTGTCACCTTCGGCGGCATGTTCCAGCCGACGATCACCGAGCAGTATCCAGAGGAGAAGCGACCCACCGCCGCGCGATACCACGGCCGCCACCAGTTGAACCGGCATCCCGACGGCCTGGAGAAGTGCATCGGGTGCGAGCTGTGCGCCTGGGCCTGTCCGGCGGATGCGATCTATGTCGAGGGCGCCGACAACACCTTCGAGGAGCGCTACTCACCTGGCGAACGGTACGGCCGCGTCTACCAGATCAACTACTTGCGGTGCATCGGTTGCGGGCTGTGCATCGAGGCGTGCCCCACGCGAGCGCTGACGATGACCAACGACTACGAGCTCGCCGACGACAATCGCGTCGACCTCATCTACGAGAAGGACCGTCTGCTCGCTCCGCTGCAACCCGGCGTCGAGGCGCCGCCGCATGCGATGGCCCCGGGCTCCACCGAGGAGAACTACTACCGGGGTGAGGTGAGCGCCGACGGCCGCGTGGACCTGCCGGTTCCGACGGTCCGGGGTCACCGGGAGACGCAACCATGACCGCCGCGGACACCCTGTGGCTCGCCGACGAGGCGGTTCGCACCTCAACCGGTGAGGCGATCCAGTTCTGGGTTCTCGGAACCGTCGCCGTCGCAGGCGCTCTGGGCGTCGTCTTCGCCACCAAAGCCGTCTATTCGGCGATCTTCCTGGCCACCACGATGATCGTGCTCGCGGTCTTCTACGTCGCGCAGGGGGCACTGTTCCTGGGTGTCGTGCAGGTGGTGGTCTACACCGGCGCGGTGATGATGCTGTTCCTGTTCGTCATCATGCTGATCGGCGTCGACTCGTCGGACTCGTTGCGCGAGACGTTGCGCGGTCAGCGGGTGTCCGCCGCGTTGATCGGACTCGGCTTCGGGGTTCTGCTGATCGCCGGGATCGGCAGCGCCACCGTCGGAGTCGTCACTGGAGCCACCGCCCCCGACGCGATGGCCGCGGGCAGCGACGACGCCGTCGAGGCCATCGCCGAGCTGATCTTCGTCCGCTACCTGTGGGCCTTCGAGCTCACCGGCGCGCTCCTCATCGCCGCGACGCTGGGCGCCATGGTGCTGGCGCACCGGGAACGCTTCGGACCGCGGCTCACCCAGAAGGAACTGTCGCAGGCGCGGTTCCGCAGTGGGGTGAACCTGACCCCGCTGCCGACACCTGGCGTCTATGCGCGACACAATGCGGTCGACGTGCCGGCACGCCTGCCCGACGGCTCCCCGTCGGACTTGTCGGTGAACGCCATCCTGGCCGCGCGGACACTTCGCGCCCACACACCCGAGGAGCCGGGGGGTGGCCGGTGAACCCGGAGAACTACCTCTACCTCGCGGCGCTGTTGTTCACCATCGGCGCCGCCGGAGTACTGCTGCGACGCAACGCGATCATCGTCTTCATGTGCATCGAGCTGATGCTCAACGCGGCCAACCTCGCCTTCGTCACCTTCGCCCGGATGAACCAGTCGTTCGACGGCCAGGTGATCGCCTTCTTCACGATGGTCGTCGCCGCGGCTGAAGTGGTGGTCGGACTGGCGATCATCATGACCATCTTCCGATCGCGCCGGTCGGCGTCGGTCGACGACGCGGATCTGCTGAAGCGGTAGAGGAGGATTGGTGAACGCCGAACTCACTGCGTCACTGCTCTGGTCGATTCCCGCACTGCCGCTCGTGGGTGCCGCGATCCTGCTCCTCGGCGGACGCGCGACCGACCGGTGGGGGCACCTGCTCGGTACGGGTCTGGCGATCGCGTCGTTCGCGGTCGCGCTGATCATGTTCACCGGCATGGTGTCCCGTTCCGCCGACGACCGCGCCGTGTCGGACGTCCTCTTCAGTTGGGTACCGGTGGGCGAGCTGCAGGTCGACTTCGGGTTGCGCCTCGACCAGTTGTCGATGTGCTTCGTCCTGCTGATCACCGGCGTCGGTTCACTCATCCATGTCTATTCGATCGGCTACATGCAGCACGATCCCGATCGTCGTCGATTCTTCGCCTACCTCAATCTGTTCCTCGCGGCCATGCTGGTGCTCGTCCTCGCCGACAACTACCTGGGTCTGTATCTCGGCTGGGAAGGCGTCGGGCTCGCGTCTTACCTGCTGATCGGCTTCTGGCAGTACAAGCCGTCGGCGGCGACCGCGGCGAAGAAGGCGTTCGTCGTGAACCGGGTCGGCGACATCGGGCTGGCCGTCGGCCTGATGATCATGTTCGCCACGTTCGGGTCGGTGTCCTTCACCGCCGTCTTCGACGGCGCCTCGCAGGCGGGCGAGACCACGCTCACCGCACTGGGTTTCGTACTGCTCCTCGCGGCGTGCGGCAAGTCGGCGCAGGTACCGCTGCAGTCCTGGCTTGGCGACGCGATGGAGGGCCCGACACCGGTGTCGGCCCTGATCCACGCCGCGACCATGGTGACCGCGGGCGTCTATCTCATCGTCCGCTCGGGCCCGATCTTCGACCTCGCCCCCGCCGCCCAGGCAGGGGTCGTGGTCGTCGGCGCGGTCACCTTGCTGTTCGGTGCGATCATCGGTTGCGCGAAAGACGACATCAAGAAGGCGCTGGCCGCGTCGACGATGAGCCAGATCGGGTACATGGTCCTGGCCGCCGGGCTCGGGCCGGCCGGTTACGCGTTCGCCATCATGCACCTGCTGACCCACGGCTTCTTCAAGGCGGGGCTGTTCCTGGGCGCGGGTTCGGTGATGCACGGCATGAACGACGAGACCGACATGCGCCGCTACGGTGGCCTGCGCACCCTGATGCCGATCACGTTCGCCACCTTCGGTGTCGGCTATCTCGCCATCATCGGCGTGCCGCCGTTCGCCGGCTTCTACTCGAAGGATCACATCATCGAGGCGGCGTTCGGAGCCGGTGGCGCCAAGGGGTTGATCCTCGGTGGCGCCGCACTTCTCGGCGCCGGGATCACCGCGTTCTACATGACCCGGGTCATGCTGCTGACCTTCTTCGGCGACAGGCGCTGGCACGACGGCACCGACGCGCCGGTACCGCATCCGCACGAGTCGCCGCGGGTGATGACCGGTCCGATGATCCTGATCGCGCTCGGCTCCGTCGCATCAGGCGGCCTCCTGGCCATCGGCGGATCGCTGGAGACGTGGCTCGAACCCGTTGTCGGAGAACACACTGCGCACCACCTCATCCCGGTGTGGGCGATGACCGCGATCATCCTCGTCGTGGTCGCCGCCGGCGTTGCCGTCGCCTACCGTCAGTACGCGACCCGTGCGGTGCCGGTGACCGCACCCGAGGACGTGTCCGTGCTGACCGTCGCTGCCCGCCGCGATCTGTACGGCGATGCCGTCAACGAAGAGCTGCTGATGCGGCCGGGCCGGCGCCTCACCTCCGGGTTGGTCGCGGTCGAGTCCGACGGGGTCGACGCACTCACCAGCGGCGTCGGCGATGCGGTGACCGGTGCGTCGGGTCGAATACGGGGCTGGCAGAACGGATATGTCCGGTCCTACGCCCTGTCGATGTTCGCGGGCACCACGGTGATCGTGGCCCTGGTGATGGCGGTGAACGTCCTGTGAGCATCCCCTGGCTGACCGTCCTCTGGGTCGCGCCCGCGGTCGGCGCGGCGCTTGTCCTGGCGGTGCCGGCGCACCGGGCGACCGCCGCGAAGTGGTTCGCTCTCGTGATGTCCGTGGCGGTTCTCGTCCTGGCGATCGGCCTCGCGATCGGTTTCGATCCCGGTGGCGAGCGCTACCAGTTCGTCGAGGACGTCAGCTGGATACCGGCGCTGGGCACGCGGTACGCGCTCGGTCTCGACGGCATCGGACTGGTGTTGGTGCTGCTGACCGCGGCGCTACTGCCGCTGCTGCTCGTCGCCGGCTGGCGCGATGCGGAATCCGTCGGCTCGCTGGACAGCTCGGGCGGTCGCGCGCAGAAGGGCCCGCACATCTATCTGGCACTGTTCCTCGCGACCGAGGCGATGGTGCTGATGAGCTTCGTCGCCCTCGACGTGCTGCTGTTCTACATCTTCTTCGAGGCGATGCTCATCCCGATGTACTTCCTGATCGGCGGGTTCGGCACCGGGCCGAACCGATCGGCCGCGGCGGTGAAGTTCCTGCTGTACAACCTCTTCGGTGGCCTCCTCCTGCTGGCCGCGGTGATCGGGCTCTACGTGGTGACCGCGCAGGACGGGGTGGGCGCGGACGGTGGCGGGACCTTCGCGCTGCCGGACATCGCCGCCGCGGTCGCCGGCGGACAGATCGACGATTCGACCGGGCTGGCCAAGCTTCTGTTCCTCGGCTTCCTGTTCGCGTTCGCGGTGAAGGCGCCGCTGTGGCCGCTGCACTCGTGGTTGCCCGACGCCGCGGTCGCTGCCACTCCCGCCTCGGCGGTACTGATGATGGCAGTGATGGACAAGGTCGGGACCTTCGCGATGCTGCGGTTCTGCATGCAGCTGTTCCCGGATGCGTCACAGTATTTCGCGCCGCTCGTCTGCGGACTCGCCGTGGTCGGCATCGTGTACGGCGCGATCCTGGCGATCGGCCAGACCGACGTGATGCGGCTGATCGCCTACACATCCATCTCCCACTTCGGCTTCATCATCCTCGGGATCTTCGTGATGACCGACCAGGGCCAGACCGGCTCGGCCCTCTACATGGTCAACCACGGGATCTCCACCGCCGCACTGTTCCTCATCGCCGGGTTCCTGGTGTCGCGCCGTGGGAGCACCCTGATCGCCGACTACGGAGGGGTGCAGAAGGTCGCACCAGTCCTCGCGGGCACCTTCCTGGTCGCCGGGCTCGCCACCCTCTCGCTCCCCGGGCTCGCCCCCTTCATCAGCGAATTCCTGGTTCTCATCGGCACATTCACCCGATACCCGGTGGCCGCGGTGGTCGCCTGCTCGGCGCTCGTCCTCTCGGCGATCTACATCCTCTGGACCTATCAGCGGATGATGGGCGGGCCGCCTAAGACGCCCGATGCCCGCTCGTCGCCGATGCGTGACCTGGCGGGACGCGAGCTGGTGGTCGTCGCACCACTCCTCGCCCTGCTCATCGGGCTGGGGGTGTACCCGAAACCGATGATCGATCTGATCGATCCCGCGGTGCAGGCAACGCTCACCACCGTCGGCGTCGAATCGCCCGAACCGGCTGTGGCCGAGCCTGATGCGGAGGGCAACTGATGAATCCGAACACCCTCGTCGGAGACTCGATGACGCTCGCTGCCATCGACACCCCCAGCGTCGAGTACGCATCACTGTCACCGATGCTCATCGTGTTCGGCGCCGGGGTCGTCGGGGTGCTGGTCGAGGCGTTCGCGCCGGGCCGCCTGCGCTATCCCATGCAACTGTCTCTCTCGCTCGGCGGACTGGTCGTCGCATTCGCTGCGCTGATCACGCTGGCGGTCGCGCAGACACACGATGGCGCGAACGGCGAGTTCGCGATGTCCGGCGCGGTCGTCGTCGACCGGCCGGCACTGTATCTGCAAGGGCTGCTGCTGATCATCGCGATCGTTGCGGTCGGGTTCATGGCCGAACGTCGGCTCGAGCGCGTCGTGGCGCCCGTGACGATGCGCAGACTCGCCGGGGTCGGCGGGGCCGAGTCGGCGGCCGGCGCAGGCACCGCCGGCGTCGGTCCGAACGGTGGTGGGGTCGACGCGGACATGTTCACCCCCTCCGGAGCCTCGGTGCCCAACACCGACGCCGAGTTCGAGGCCACCCGCGCCGGTGCGGTGACCACCGAGGTCTTCCCGCTGGCCCTGCTCGCGGTGGGCGGGATGATGTTGTTCCCGGCGTGCGGTGATCTCCTCACGATGTTCATCGCGTTGGAGGTGTTCTCGCTCCCGCTGTATCTGCTGTGCGGACTCGCGCGGCGCAGGCGCCTCATCTCGCAGGAGGCCTCGCTCAAATACTTCCTGCTGGGTGCGTTCTCGTCGGCGTTCTTCCTGTTCGGCTCGGCGTTCGTGTACGGCGCCACGGGTTCGCTCAACCTCTCGACGATCGGTGCGTCGATCTCGGCGGCCGCCGGCAGCGGCGGAGACACCACGCTGGCACTCATCGGACTGGCTCTCCTCGCCGTCGGCCTGCTCTTCAAAGTGGGTGCGGTGCCGTTCCATTCGTGGATACCGGATGTCTATCAGGGCGCCCCGACGCCGGTCACGGCGTTCATGGCCGCAGCAACCAAGGTCGCCGCCTTCGGCGCGCTGCTACGTGTGTTCTACGTCGGCTTCCCCGCACTCCGCGAGCAGTGGGAACCCGCACTGTGGGCGGTGGCGATCGCCTCGATGGTGATCGCCTCGGTGATGGCGGTGACCCAAACGGACGTGAAGCGCATGCTGGCTTACTCGTCGATCGCGCACGCCGGGTTCATCCTGCTCGGCCTGATCGCCTTCGACGACGCCGGGCTCGGCGCCACGCTGTTCTACCTCGCCGCCTACGCCTTCACCACTCTCGGCGCGTTCGCCACGGTCGCCGTGATCCGCGAGCCCGACACAGACACCCGGACCTCCGCTCGCAATGCCGTCATCCACGGCGCGACACCGACACCGACACCGCGCAACCCCCACCTGTCCGGCCGCGAGGCCACCGACCTCACCCAGTGGTCGGGGCTGGGCCGCCGATATCCGCTTGTGGGTGCCATGTTCGCGGTCTATCTGCTCTCGTTCGCGGGCATCCCACTGACCAGTGGCTTCATCGCCAAGTTCGACGTCTTCGCCGCAGCAGCCGGTTCCGGCGGAGGCGTACTCGTGGTCATCGGCGTCATCAGCAGCGCGATCGCCGCATACGTTTACATCCGCATCATCGTCGCCATGTTCTTCGACGACGTACCCGCCACCGGCGCCCCGCACGTGGTGAAACCCAGTGTGCTGACGACGTCCGGCATCGCCCTGTGCACTCTCGTGACGGTGGCCCTCGGCGTCTTCCCCCAACCGCTGCTCGATCTCGCCGATTCGGCGTCGGTGTTCCTGCGCTGACGGGCCGCGGTCGTCGCTCGGGGTCGTCACTATTCAATTGTCAAACGTCCCGCGCAGTACCGTTTTCGGGCCGCGGCCGGGGCAGTTGTGTCCGGTATGCGGCGCAAACTGCCCCCAACGTCAGGCGGCTGCGGCTCGACAGGCCGCGGCCGGGACCACACCCCATCAGCTCAGTCGGTGCTGACACTCGCGACGTGTCGAATGATGTTCTCCGTCAGCGCATCCGGCTCGGACTCCGGTAGCCAGTGCCCTCCGGGTATCTGTTGGACGTCCAGCCCGCGAACGACATCGGCTGTCTTGCGCATCACGTCCACACTGAAGAACGGATCGTCCCGACCGTAGATGTACGTCGTGGGCACAGGATGTTGCGATGCAGGTGGCCGGGGATGCTTCGGCGGCCGCAGTCGCTCGAACAGCATCCGTCGATACCAGTTGACCGCGCCTCGCGCGACGCCGTCCGACCTCATGCGTTGCTGATAGTGATTCGCACGTTCCGCGGAGAGGCCGGACCGTTCCAGGAACCGGGCCAGGTGCCGCGTCAGCACATGTTCCGGTACCGCAGGCAGCACCAACGCGAGCATGTACCAGCTCCGCACTGCCTGTCCTGTTCGTAGCATTCCCCAAGCCAGGGCCTGCGGGTGCGGGGTCGACACGATCGTGGCGGTACGCAGTCGGTGCGGGTGAGTTCTGCGCATCGTCCACGTCAGAGCACCGCCCCAGTCGTGTCCGACGACATGAGCACGGTCCACGCCCGCGGCGTCGAGCAGCGCGATGACGTCGGCAACGAGCCGCGGCGACCCGTACCGCGACACCGACCGCGGGCACGCCTCGGGCGAGTAGCCACGCAGGTTCGGGATGAGAACCCGAAAACCACATGTGGCCAGCGACTGCCCCACTTCGTTCCACGCCGTACGGTCCTGCGGGAATCCGTGTAGAAGTACTATCGCCGGGTCGTCGGCAGCTCCGAGATCGGTCACTTCGAAGGTGAGCCCGTCGGCTGAGAACGTGTCCACGTGGCATTTCCTCCTCGGATGATCCAGTCGTACCAACCATGCCATCCTGGAACCCGTGGATCTGATCAGGCACTTGCGGTTCTTCGTCGCCGTGGCCGAGGAGGGTCACTTCGGTGAGGCCGCTGCCCGTCTGGAGATGACGCAGCCGCCCGTGTCGCAGGGTCTGCGCCGCCTGGAGAAACAGCTGGGGCTCCAGCTCATCCGACGCACCACGCGCGGCGCCGAACTCACCGACGCTGGTCGCGAACTCCTCCCCCGCGCTCGTCTGCTCGTCGACGACGCTTCGCGATTCATCGGCGAGGCCCGCCGGTTACACGAGCACACCGAGGTATTGCGTTGGGGCGCTGCGTCACTGATCGGACCGACGATCACAGCCACCCTCGCACATCGCATCGCCGGCGTGGCGTCCGGACAGGACGCCGTCAGCGCATCGACAGTGAATCTCGTCGAACAGGTGTCGGCCGGCTCACTCGACTTCGCCGTCGTCGAAGCCCCCTGTGTCACCGGATCCTTGACCAGCGGGCCGGTTGTCGTCGTCAAACGCTCGGTGGTGGTGCCTGCGACGCACCCGGCGGCATCCGCCGACCGGCCCCGCCTACGTCAACTGGCGGGTCTGCACTTCTGCCACACGCCACGGTCGTTCAACCCGCCCGCACACGACCAGCTGATCGACCGGTTCCGCGAGTCAGGACTCGACCCGCGGTTGTATCCGGTGACCTCAGCCGACCAGGTGCTGGCCGCGGTTGCTGCCGGGAACGCCTTTGCGCTGACGGTCGATCGCGACGTCCTCGCCGCGGTCGATGCCGTCCGCTGTCTTTCCATCGGGCGGGACGCCACGGCGCTACGCCTACGCGTCGTGTATCGCGAACCCGGTCTCAGCGAGGTGGCAGGAATCGTCACCGCCGCCCTCTACCGAATGGGCAAGGCCTCGTGAGCGCATCGACGTCCCTACCCGCGCCGGTCCGCGCCGAACTCGATCGCGTCATCCGCGAAACCTTCACCGATGCAGGGTGTTCGGGCTGCGTGCATGCACGGACGATCGGGCCGACACCGGTCGAGTTCAGCCACGATGCCGATGCGCCGGTCGTGCTGGCATCGGTGTACAAACTGGCGGTGTTGATCTCCTTGTGCCGCCTGGCAGATCGCGGTGACATCGACCTCGCCGCATCGATCACCGTCGAGCCCACGCGGTGGGCTCAGGGACCGACCGGGCTCGCGCTGTTCACCGACCCGGTGACCATGACCTGGCGCGACCTGGCCACGTCGATGATGACCGTCTCCGACAATGTCGCCGCCGACGTCATCCTCACCCACATCGGGTTGCCGCGGATCCACGCAGACCTGAACCAACTCGGCCTGACGCACACCCGCATCGTCGGCGGCGTCGCCGAACTGCACGAGCGCCTGCAGCGGGAGACGGGCACGAGCACCGTCGCCGAGGCTTTCGCAGCACTGGCCGATCCCGACATCGACCCGTCGGTCAGCGCCTACGACGCCGCGTACTCCAGCTCCGCGACGCCCCGAGACTGTACGACGCTGCTCGACGCGATCTGGACCGACCGCGCCGCGTCCGCCGCGTCGTGCGAGTTCATTCGGCAGACGATGAGAAAGCAGGTCTTCACCTCGCGACTGGCATCGGGCTTTCCGTTCCGCCGGGTCAGCGTCGCGGGCAAGACAGGCACACTCGTCGCTGTCCGCAACGAAGTCGGCGTCATCGAGTTCCCGGGCGAACTGCCGGTCGCCATTGCGGTGTTCACGATGAGCGCGAGGTCCGAGATGGCGCTGCCCGAGGTCGATCGCGCCATCGGGGAAGTCGCCCGCGCGGTGGTCACGGAACTACGAACGCCGACGACTGATCACAAACCACCGTTTCAGCAGCGACCATAGCGAACCGCTATCGACCCATTGTGTGCCGAAACTTGGCATCGCGGGGCTTCGATGGGTTGGCTCGGGGCATGCGTCGATGGTGGGCACTCCTGAGTGCATGTGCGGTGATCGTGGGTACGGTGTCGGGCTGCTTCCTGTCGTCGGAGTCGCCGGAGGACGCGCTGCGGTCTTTCGCCGCCGCCCTCCAGGAGGGGGATCCCTCCGGCGCCGCTGCACTCACCGACGATCCGGTCGCGGCGAACGCGGCGATCGCAGCGATGTTCGACGGCATGGGTCAGACGCCGAAACTCTCGGTCACCGGCAGCCTCGTCGACGACAAGGAGGTCAGTGGCACCCTCGATCACCGGTGGCAGATCCGCGATCGCAGCGTCGCGTATCAGACCTCCGTCGTCCTCGCCGAGACAGATTCTGGATGGCGGATTCGGTGGCAACCGTCCGTGCTCCACCGGCAACTCCGTGCCGGAGAGTCGTTCTCCTACAGCGATGACCGCGCATACCGAACCCCGGTTCTCGACGCCCGCGGTCGACCGCTCATGACGTGGCAGCCTGTCACACTGGTGAATCTGCAACGCGCGCAACTCGGTTCGGCAGATGCGCTCGCACGTGCACTCCGGCCCATCGAACCGGGCATGACCGCTGCGGGGATCCGCGCGTCCTTCGACGGCAACACTGCTCCGCAACAGACGGTCATCCGACTTCGCAGCTCCGATCTCGGCCGGGTCGAGCGCGACGTCAAGGCCATTCCCGGCGTCACGCTCAGCGAGCAGGGCGCGCTGCTCAGCGCGACGAAAGCTCTCCATTCACCGGCGATGTCGGGACTCGAGGACATCTGGCGTACGACCATCGACGCCACGGCCGGCTGGTCCGTCCAGATCGTCGACCCCGAGGGCACACCCACCCACCTCGTGGACTCGGCGCAGCCCGGTGCGACGCCCCCGGTGCGTACCACCCTCGATCGGGACATCCAGACCCGCGCGCAGCTCGCCGTCGACGATGAACGACGCCCGGCCATGATCGTCGCCCTCGAACCGTCGACCGGCGGAATTCTCGCCGTCGCACAGAACGACGCCGCGGACAGGTCGGGATCGGTGTCGCTGTCCGGCCTGTACCCACCCGGGTCGACATTCAAGACCATCACGACCGCCGCCGCTCTGGACGCCGATGCGGTTCAGGTCGGTTCGCAGGTGCGCTGTCCGGGACGCGCCACCATCGAAGGCCGGACCATCCCGAACGAGGACGACTTCGATCTCGGGACCGTGCCACTGCCCACCGCGTTCGCGCGGTCGTGCAACACGACGATGGGCGCCCTCGCGAACAAGCTCTCCGACGATGCCCTGACCACGATGGCGCGGCGATTCGGCATCGGCGCGGATTACACGGTCCCCGGCCTGACAACCGTGACCGGTTCGGTGCCCAGGGCCGACTCCCCCGCGTTGCGGGTCGAGAACGGTATCGGTCAGGGCACCGTGACCGTGAGCCCCTTCGGCCTCGCCCTCGCCGAGGCGAGCCTCGCTCGCGGCGAGACCGCGGTTCCCACCCTGGTGCAAGGGCAACGAACGACGGGAGACGTCGAACCCCAACAGATCTCCGATGGTGTCGTCCGAGCGCTCCGAAGCATGATGCGGGACACGGTCACTCGTGGTACGGCGACCGCGCTCCGTGATATCCCCGGACTCGGCGGCAAGACCGGCACCGCGGAATACGGTGACAACAAGAACCCGCATGGCTGGTTCGCCGGGATCGTCGGGGACCTGGCGTTCGCGACACTCGTCGTGGGCGGCGGGTCATCGGGTCCTGCGGTCGAGGTCACGGGTGAGTTCCTGCGTCCCTTGCGGAATTAGAGGCGTCCTCGACAGTGCCTCATTCGTAACGGTTTCCGGCACTGATCCCGCACTCCGCGGGCCCCGGGTCTCAGCGCGCCGGTTCCAGCGCCTTGCGGTACAGCGTCCTGCCCGACGCGTCGACCAGATCCACGCTCAGCACCTTGGTCCTACCGTCGATCGCCACCTCCCCGAAGTGCTGGAATCCCTCGGCCGGTGACACATTCGACTCGGTCGGCGCGTGCACGAACTCGTACTCGGCGCCAAAAGTGCCGTCCAGCGGACTCTCGGGGAACGCGCCTGCATGCAGCGGTCCGGCGACGAATTCCCAGAAGGGCGAGAAGTCCTTGAACGACGCGCGATCCGGCTCGTACGAGATCGCTGCGGTGTAGTGGACGTCGGCGGTCAGGAACACGACGTTCGGCACGTTCTTCGTCTCCGAGAGGATTCGCGCGAACGCGATCTCCCGACCCAGCGGGTCACCGTCGTCGCCCTGGGCGACGGCCTCCATGGCCTTGGGGCCGTTCGCCGGTGTCGTGTTCTTGTCCCCGACAACAATACTCAGCGGCAGGTCGTTGGCGACGACCTTCCATGTCGCGCGCGAACCCCTCAATCCGTCGATGAGCCACTGCGTCTGCTCGGCGCCGAGGAGACCGTTGGCGTTGCCTCTCGACCAGGCATCCGGATTCGGGTCCTTGTAGCTGCGCATGTCGAGAAGGAAGACATCGAGCAGCGGGCCGTAGGAGATGGTGCGATACAACCGATCCGACGCGCCGACCTCGACGGGTTGCCACTCCTGCCATGCCTGGCGTCCGTTGCGCGCGAGTGCGTCGACGCTCATCTCGGTGTAACCCTCGCGGCCTTGTCCGGACAGGCTCTCGCCGGGGAACCAGTTGTTGACGACCTCATGGTCGTCCCACTGCACGAGCTGCGGGACGGATCCGACGAAGCGTCGGAAATGCTGGTCGGTGAGGTTGTAGGCATAGTTGCCGCGGAACTGATCCACGGTCTGTGCCACCTGTTCCTTCGCCGGACTGGTGATGTTCCGGTAGAGCGTGCCGTCGTTCTGCTCCTGCGTCGGCTCGACGGGGTTGTCGGCGTAGATGGCATCGCCGGAGTGGATGAAGAACTGCGGGTCACGGTCGGCCATGGTGGAGAAGATCGTCAGGCCGCCCATGTCGGGGTTGATACCCCAGCCCTGGCCGACTACATCCCCGGACCACTGGAACCTGATGTCGCCCTCGCGCACCGGCGCGGTCGTGAAGGTGCCACTCACCGGTTCGGAGCGCGCTCCGTTCTCCCCCTCGAGGGTCACGCGATAGTGCACGACCTGTCCCGGTTCGAGGCCGGCGAGACGCAACCTCCCGGTCCCGTCGGTTGCCGGAGTCAACACCGGACCGCGGAGCGTGCGTGCACCGCTGAAGGATTCGGTCGATGCGGTCTCGACGATCATCGTCGCCGGACGATCCGACCGCGCCCACACCAACGCTCCGCCACTGGTCACTTCCCCGGTGGCCACGCCGTGGGTGAGAACGGGCCGGTTCCTGACCAGGCTCGGCGACGCCGCGCTCGGGTTCGACGATCCGCAGGCCGCGAGTGCCGATCCGACCGGGACGAGGAGCGCCCCCGCAGCGGCGGTCCGGAGGATCGTGCGACGTGACGGCGTCCCGACTCGTTGGGGTTGGGTCATGGTCTCCAGGGTCGCGCAGCACTTCCAATGCACCGTGAAGCGCGGGTGACGAGAAGGTGTCCGCACAGCGATACGGCGTTTCCGGCACGCCTGCCGCTTGACCGGACATACCCGGTCGGCTCAGATGGACTGATGAGCGACGAACTGTTCGAGCACAAGACCAAGACCGAGCTGTCTCGTGAAGAGGCCGCGAAGAAGATCCATGAACTCGCGGACGCGATCGCCCGTCACAACGAAGTGTCCTTCGTGGAGAACAACAAGACCGTGCGCGTCGACATCCCGGCCACGGTGCAACTGAAGATCGAGATCGAACGCGGTGAGGACGAGTCCGAACTCGAGATCGAGATCACCTGGTAGACCCGCCTGTTCAGGGAACGTCGGCCGCGCAGGATGCCCCTCCTGGCAGCAACATCCAAGTGTTCCGCTCACTCTGACGCAGAACGTCGTCGTACTGGGCGGTGACAGATAGCTTCGTCGGCAAACCGCACTGTCGAAGGAGCACCATGACCGAGACCGCCACCCGCCTCAATGACGTGGACATCGCCGCTGTCGGCCAACTGGTCGAGGCGATCCAGGGCGACGCCACCAAGGCGCAGACGACGTGGGCCGCGCACGTCCAGTGGAACGGTTCGTTCGCATCCGAGGCCCGGATTCGCAACTTTTCGCCAGTCGCGTCCGACGAGCCCGCCGCGCTCGGCGGCAGCGACACGGCACCCAACCCGGTCGAGCAACTGCTCGGCGCCCTGGGCAACTGCCTCGCCGTCGGCTATGCAGCGAATGCCACGGTGGCGGGCATCGAACTCAAGGACCTGCGGATTGATGTGAAGGGCGACGTCGACCTCCACGTCTTCCTCGGACTGGCGGAGGGACACGCCGGCTTCGAATCCATCACCGCCAAGGTGACAATCGACTCCGACGCCCCGCGCGAGAAGCTCGACGAGCTGCACGCCAAGGTCCAAGCCAGCTCACCTGTGGGACACACTCTCGGCAACGCGGTGCCGGTGGAGATCGTGTTGAGCTGACCAGATCTGTGCCGGATCAGCCGGAGACCGACACACGAACGCCCTCAGTCGATGACGATGGCCCGATGCCTACGATGACAGCGCGGCGAATCCTTGCTGGGCTCGCCGCAGTATTCGCACTGACCCTCGGCCTGTTGTTCACCGGAGCAGCCGCTGGAGGTGCGCCTGCGCACGCGAGCCCTGCCGTTCACAATGTCGATTACACATGTGGATCGGGATATTACGAGAACTCAGAGGGTAGCTGCATACCAGGTCCTGATGGTTCGCCGACCGGAATCCGCTGCAACGACGGAACATACAGTCACGCCGAGAACCGACAAGGTGCCTGTTCGCGGCACGGCGGCATCGCAGATGATTCTGGTGAGGCCGGAGCAGGGGGCGACGGAAGCGGCAGCGCCGAGCTCGGCTTCGGCAGTGCCGTGATCGGCAGTTCCGTGATCGGTATCGGATTCCTCAGCGCGCTGCTCTTCGGAAGCAGCTGACCTTCTCGAGTATCGTCGCCGTGTGACCGACCGCATCACCGACGAACGAGCACTCGAACACGGAGTTGCAGGTCACCCGCTGCTCGACAACCCGGCCCTCGCGGCCCTCACCGGACCGCACGCCCGCTTCGCCCAGCGCTACGGCGGGGCCCTGCGGTATCACCCAGACGTCTGCCCCATGGCGGCACTCCCTGACTCTCCCACCGGGCAGGACTGGTCAGATGCCGCCGAACTCGTCGGTCCCGGCGGTTCTCTGTTTCTGCCGGTGGTCTCGAATCGCCCACCCGCCGACTGGGATACGACAATGGACCTGCCCGGCGTCCAGATGATCGACGTCGGCGCCGACGCGAGACCAGACGACGAAGCCGTGACGCTCACGACTGCGGACGTGCCGGAGATGACCGACCTGGTCCAACGCACCCGCCCTGGGCCTTTCCGCCCGCGCACCATCGAGATGGGCACCTACCTCGGCATCCGACGCAACGACCGGCTGATCGCGATGGGCGGCGAACGGTTGAGCCTTCCGGGTTACACCGAGATCAGCGCCGTCTGCACCGCCCCGGAATTTCGCGGTCTCGGGCTCGCCTCACGACTCGTACTCGATCTGGCACACCGCATCCGGAATCGCGGCGACACCCCGATCCTCCATGCCGACGCCCGAAACGTCGGCGCGATCCGGTTGTACCAGCAACTGGGGTTCGTCGTTCGCCGAGAGGTTCTGTTCCAGGTCTTCACTGCACCGCAGTGACCGCACCGACCGATCTCGATCAGTTCCGCTTCAACGACTTCGCCAGCGGGGCGATCTCATCGAGGTAGATGGAAGCCAGCACGTCCGATTCGTCGGCCATGTGCCGCACCCGATCGGCCTCCGCTCGATCCCATTCGGTGGCGACGACGTGCTCGAAATCGTCGATCCCACCGACACGGTCGAGCCACTCCTGCTTCTCCTGACGCTGCTGGATCTGCGCGACGATCTGCCAGTAGCCGGCAAACGCCTCCAGACGCCGTACGAGTTCGTCGAGTCGGCCTGACAGCAGGAGCGACTTCTCGGCAAAGGTGGAAACCACTTCCGGGTCCGAAGCCAGGTGCCCCGACGGGGCCTCGCCGAGTATCGCGAACTGGTCTCGGAGGCCGACGGCAGCGTTCGCGATCGCGGTGACCTCGCCGGTCAGGTCGACGCGCACGGAGTGGCGATCGAAGAAGTCCAGCCGCCACGCGGGTATGTCACTGATGCGCTCG
Source organism: Gordonia sp. KTR9 (assembly GCF_000143885.2). Lineage (NCBI taxonomy): Bacteria > Bacillati > Actinomycetota > Actinomycetes > Mycobacteriales > Gordoniaceae > Gordonia > Gordonia sp. KTR9. Next base: position 369,297 of record NC_018581.1, on the reverse strand, counting down.
GCAACCGCAGCCGTCATCCACGCGATCTGTCCTACCGGGTCGGATGACAGGCGTCCGAGTTCGTCCGCCCCATGTCTGCCTCGGCCATCGGCATCGTCGGGTCCGTCGTCGCCGCGTTCCGCCGATCGACCACACCAGATGTCCGACGCCAGGACGACGAACCCGCCGGCATCCCTCGCCCCATCGTCAGCGCCAGGGTCAGCACTGTACAGTCGATCCCGAATCGCCCGGCACGCCCCCTGGCGCCGGGCCTGCGCCGATCGAAGGGTGGCGTCGAGGTCGCCCAACGGGTCGACCGGGGACTTCTCGGGCCCCCGCGCCGGGAGTGGGTTGTCGGAGGTCACCCGTGCGGCCGACCTCCGGTTGCGGATGTCGTCACGCATACCGCTGAACATCGCCGAGAACGCGCCGATCGCCATGCCCAGCAAGACCACGAGAGCAGCCGCGAGCACCACCACGAAGACGGCGACCACGACGTAGGTCATGGATCCAGTGAACCACGACCCTCGGGCTCGGTGGTCGGATTGACATCGAGGTCCGAGCCCTGTTCAGCGCGCGACCGAGAGCCGCGACCACGAACGAAGATCATCGCGAAGCGTCACCAAGCAAGCACTTGGTTTGCTAGTTTCTCCGTCGATGGGATTCCTGAAACAGACCACCCCGGAGATCGACTTCCCGACGTGGAGTCGCGGAACGCGCGCGGAGAAGATCAAGCCGATGGCCCGGCACTGGGCCGAAGTCGGGTTCGGGACGCCGGTGGCACTGCATCTGTTCTATGTGGGCAAGATCCTCGCCTACGTCCTCGTCGGCTGGGTCATCGTGATCAGCACCCCCGGCATCGACGGCTTCTTCGACGTCACCACCTGGTACGACGAGCCGATCGTCTTCCAGAAGGTCGTGTTGTACACGATGCTGTTCGAGGTCGTGGGCCTCGGATGCGGATTCGGTCCGCTGAACAACCGGTTCTTCCCGCCGTTGGGATCGATCCTGTACTGGTTACGGCCGAAGACCATCCGGCAGCCGCCGTGGCCGCGAATCCCGCTGACAGCCGGCGACTCCCGCGGTCCTGTTGATGTCGTTCTCTATGTCGCGCTCCTCGTCGTACTCGTCATCGCGTTGTTCAGCCCGGGGTCCGGCGCGATCCCCGAACTGGGCACGACGGTCGGCGTCCTTCCCAGCTGGCAGATCTGGGCCGTCGTGGGTCTGCTCGCGGCAGTCGGGTTACGCGACAAGACCGTCTTCCTCGCGGCGCGCGGCGAGGTGTACGGCGCGTTCGCGGTGGCGTTTCTGTTCAGCGGTGTCGACATGATCATCGCCGCCAAGTTGGTGTTCCTGTGCATCTGGCTCGGGGCGGCTACGTCGAAGCTGAACAAGCACTTCCCGTTCGTCATCGCGACGATGATGTCCAACAATCCGATCTGGCGGTCCCCGAAGATCAAGCGCAAGTTCTTCGAGCACTTTCCCGACGACCTGCGTCCGGGGCGCCGTTCGCGATGGATCGCCCACTTCTCCACGGCCGTCGAGGGACTCGTCCCGCTCGTCCTGTTCTTCTCGCACGGCGGGTGGGTGACCGCCGTCGCGGCATCGATCATGCTGATCTTCCACTTCGGCATCCTGTCGTCGATCCCGATGGGCGTGCCCCTGGAGTGGAACGTCTTCATGATGTTCGGCATCGTGGCGATCTTCATCGGTCATCCCGGCATCGGACTCACCGATCTCCAGTCACCCTGGCCGATAGCGCTCTTCGCAGCCTCCGCAGGTACCGTCATCGTCGGAAACCTGCTGCCGCGCAAGGTCTCGTTCCTACCGGGTATGCGGTACTACGCCGGCAACTGGGACACGGGCCTGTGGTGCATCAAGCCGTCGGCGTCGGCCAAGATCGAGAAGGGCATCGTCGCCATCGCGTCCATGCCGGCCGCGCAACTCGAACGCTTCTACGGCAGCCCCGAAGCGGCCCAGATCCCGCTGTACATGGGATATGCGTTCCGCTCGTTCAACAGTCACGGCCGCGCATTGTTCACGCTGGCGCACCGCGCGATGCGACCGATGCCCGAAGAGCAGTATGTGTTGACCGACGGCGAACGCATCTGCAGCACCGCGATGGGGTGGAACTTCGGCGACGGGCACCTCTCGAACGAACAACTCATCGAATCCTTGCAACGGCGTTGCCATTTCGAGCCAGGCGAGGTTCGGATCGTGCTGCTCGACGCGCAACCGATTCACCGCCAGACCCAGGAGTATCGTCTCGTCGATCCGGCGGTCGGTGAATTCGAACGGGGATACGTGCGTGTGGCCGACCTCGTCACCCGGCAACCGTGGGACGACCAGGTTCCGGTCACGGTCACCTGGCGCGCCGACGAAGGCCACGCGGACGAACCTGCCGGGTGAGGTGCGGCAGACGAGTCTGTATCGCGGATTGAAGTGCCGCAACGACTTCGATGGTTGCCCCGCAGCCCTTCGAGGCTCGGGGAGCAGTCGGCTCGTCGCTGATATGTAGTGCTGCTTTGTCAAGTTCCATGGCGAGTTGGCCTCCTTGCTAGGGGGCTGTAGTGGGGGTTGGCCACCCGCCGCGGTGTGTGGTGGTCGTTACTCGCGACGGTGTTGTCGGACTGATATACGCGGGTTGGTTACCGCTCAACGGTGTTCGACAGGAGATGAAAACGCTGACCGACGGGTCTATGTAAGCGTGCGTACCGTGCACCCAGAGGTGCTGGCGCACATAGCGACGCCGTGGATTCGTTCCCTGTTCACCACAGCACAGTCGCGGCGGGTGGCCAAGATTGTGTGTCAGTGCTGGTTAGTCGTCGAGCACCGCCAGCGACCAGCACCAGCCGGCGAGCTCACGAGCGATCGCGGTGTTGGCCACGCAGGGATGTTTGCTGCGGCGGTCGAATTGTTGCCAACGCTTGTGTAGCCGTCGGTTGCCGGCATGGCCACGGGCGCGGGCCGAGGGTGAGGCGGCCTCCCACCGACGGCGCATGGTCTGTCCGGGCGTGCCGTAGGGCCGCCGGTGTTGCCAGGCCGCCTCGACCAGCAACCGCCGCACGTGGGCGTTCCCGGCCTTGGTGATCGATCCCTGACTGCGGGTACCGCCGGTCGAGTATTCCGAGGGCACCAACCCGGCGTAGGGGCCGATCGTGGCGCCACTGAACCTCGACCAGTCGCCGATCTCGACGGCCAGAGCGAACGCGGTCAGCGTCGACACACCCCGCAGACATGACAATCGGGTGACAACAGCCCGCCACGGATCGGTGGCCGCGGTCTGTTCGATCAGCTCATCGAGGCGGTCTCGGCGTGCGGTCACGCTCAACACCGCGTCCAGGTCGTTGTCGAAGGCGGCTTGCAACAGCGGCAGCTCGAAACGTTGACGCTGCAGCCACTGTTGATGAACACCGGTCCAGGGTTTCCCGCCGGAGTAGACGATCCCCTGGCGCAGAAGCAGTTTGGACAATCGATGCCGCGCCCGCATCAGGTCGCTGCGAGCGTCCTCGCGGGCGCGGACCAGATCACGGGCCGCTTCGGTACCCTCCTCGGGCACACCGACCGCGACTACCTCGCCCAGGCGCAGCAACTTCGCCAGGTGCGCAGCGTCTCGGGCATCGGTCTTGACGCGGTCCCCGGCTGGCCGTTGCAGCTTCGAGGGCGCGGCAACCACACACTCCATCCCGGCCGCAGTGATCGCCCGAGCCAATCCGAAACCCGTCGGACCGGCCTCGTAGGCAACCCGCACAGGCGGAGCCAAGCTGTGAAGCCAGCTCACGATGGTCGCCGCATCGGGAACCAACGTCTCCCGAATCACGTTGCCGCTGTCCTCATCGATGGCGTGAGCGACCACCGAACGTGCGTGAACATCCAATCCGACACTTGTACCCTGAACAATCACCGGAGGCCTCCTGATCTGCAATGTGGTGCTACCGCCGAGTGTGAACTCAGCAGCAGCAACCCACGATGTGTTTGCAGCTTGAGGCCTTCGGCCCCAAGGCCCTCATACCGTCTATCGCTCCTCACACCTCAGGGAGCGGCAGTTGCTGTACGCGCTTCCGCCTCGCGCCGCTCGCGGGCTTCTGATGACGGCGGACGATTCACCACCCAGGTGGCGCCGCAGGCCATTGCCAGACCGAGACCCGTTGCCCATCCGAAGGGTTCGCCGTACATCGCCGTCCCCCACAATGCCGTGACGGGCGGCATGAGGAACATCAGCGTGTTGACCGAGGTGACGCCGGATCGTCGTAGGAGCACCCAGTACAACCCGTAGCCACCGATTGTGGACAGAACCGTCAGCCAGGCGATCGCCAACCAGAAGGTGCCATCCGCGGGCGGTACCGCCACTCCCGCGAGAAGTCCTGCCGCAGTGAAGATCACCGCGGACGCCCCGCAGTGGATCGCCAGGACGACCGTGGGTGAGGGCGAGTCGTCGACGCGTCGTTCGAGAAAGGTGGCCGCGACGAGTGCAGCCATTCCGAGCAGGGGTATGAGGTAGGCCCACCAGGGCGCAGCTGCCGAGGATGCCGCGTCCGACCAGGTCACGAGAACGACACCCGCCGCACCGACGAGCAGACCCCACCACTGGCGTCGATGGGTGACCGCACCGAGCAGCGGACCCGCCAGTGCGGCGACGACCAGCGGTTGGACGCCGTCGATCAGTGCGGTCGTCCCGGTGCTGACACCCAGCGCGATCGCCCAGTACACCGTGACCGTGTAGCCCGCTTGGGAAAGACCCCCGACCACGAGCTGGGAACCGAACCACCTCAGTGACATCGGCGCCAGACCCCGCCGACGCCACAGGAAGTACACAGCGCCGCCGAGCACGGCCGCCACCACCAGGAATCGCCACATGAGGATGGTGAGCACCGACGCCTCGGCGGCTCCCAGCTTGGCCCCGATGAATCCCGACGACCAACAGACGACGAACGCCGCCGACATCGCGAAGGTCACCCACCGCGCCGGTATACCGATCTGTGAAGTCTGCATGGATGCGACTTTACCGATCGGTGTAGTGTTTGTCATGTGACCGCCGAGACCGCACCCCCGACCGTGGACTGGACACCCAAGGCCCGACTCATCCTCGAGGCGGCCTCCGAGCTGTTCTACGAGCGCGGAATACATGCGGTCGGCGTGGACTCCATCGCGGAGGCCGCGGGCGTCACGAAACGCACGCTCTACGACCGCTTCGGTTCCAAGGAGCAGGTGGTCGTCGAGTATCTACGCGCCCGCAACGCCGCCTGGCAGGAGTTCCTCCGGTCCCGACTCGACGCAGCCGACCCGACGCCGGGCGCCCGACTCGCGGCGGTCTTCGACGCGACGCGGGACTGGTCGGCCGCCCGAGGCCACAAGGGGTGCGCGATGATCAACGCGCACGCCGAGATCAGCGATCCCGACCACCCGGCGTATCCGATCATCGTGGGGCAGAAGCACGATCTGCGTGACCTTCTCACCTCGATCGCCACCGATGCCGGGAGCCCCGATGCGAGCGCACTGGCACGACGGTTGTTCATCCTGCACGAGGGCGCGCTGGTGACCGCCGGGATGGGAGTCGAACCCGATGCCCTCGACGCCGCTCGGGACGTCGCGCTCGAGATGATCGGCGGGCCGCAGGCGAATTGACGAACTCTTAGCGGCGAGATGTGTTCCGCAACAACGCCGTGCGGAGTAGATCTGATCCGGTGACCTTGTTCGACCTACTGCCCTCACTGAAAGGCGTCACCGTGACCAGAACGTTCGAAACCGCAACGTGGGGAACCGAGCTGCGCTCCTGCGGCGCGGACGTCGTCGCCGGCGACCTCTCGCTCCGCGCGGAATCGCTGCATCGCAAGATCGCGTTCTACCTCGATGCCGATGGTGAACCGGTCTGCCAGTCCTTGTGCCCTACCTCGGTGTGGTTCCCCACGCTGGTCACCCGGATCACCTCTGCGGTCGTCGCACGCGGTCGCGTCGTCGTCCACGTCGACGCCACTCTCCCGCTCCACTCCGCGCTGCTCGACGTCGCGTTCCCCGGGTCGCACCTCGCGGGCGCCACCATGGCCGACATCACCGTGGTCGATCTCTCCCGGCATCGTCGCACCATGCACGCCGAGGTCCCCGCCCACCTCACGGTCACCGGCACCATCGCGCTGGCGCTGTCGCCCGTGATCCCGCCGCGGACACCGACCCAGCGGAACGTCTCTCGGTCCGTCACCGCCTGACCCGTTCGAACCGGACACGATATCGACTCGGCAAAGAGAAGCCGAAACCGCCGCAGAGGCCCATAATCGCTTGATGCAACCGGAAACGGTGTCACGGTTCCTGCCCGGGCTGGGAGTACTCCGCGGCTACGAGAGGTCGTGGTTGAAGGGCGACATCGTCGCCGGCATCGTGCTGACCGCCTTGCTGATCCCCGCAGGCATGGGATACGCGGAGGTCGCCGGCCTTCCACCGGTGACCGGCCTCTACGCGACGGTGATCCCACTGCTCGTCTACGCCGTCGTCGGACCGTCGCGCATCCTCGTCCTCGGCCCAGACTCGTCGCTGGCCCCGATCATCGCGGCGTCGATCATCCCGCTCGCGGCCTTCGACGCGGAGCGGATCGCGCTCGCCGGAGTCCTCGCCATCGAGGTCGGCGTTGTCCTGCTGATCGGCGGACTGCTCCGACTCGGTTTCGTCACCGATCTCCTGTCCAAGCCGATCCGGATCGGTTACCTCAACGGGATCGCGCTGGTCGTCGTGCTCAGCCAGTTGCCGAAACTGTTGGGCTTCGGCGTCGACGGCGATTCGGTCATCCAGGAGGCGATCAACATCGTCAAGGGCGTCGCGTCCGGCGACGCCGAATTGCTTCCGTCGGTCATCGGCATCGCCTGTCTCATCCTGATCTTCGGGCTCAGGTATTGGCGCAAGGCCATCCCGGGTGTACTCGTCGCGGTGGTTGCCTCGATCGTCGCGGTGGCGGTGTTCGGCTGGTCCGACGACCTCCCGGTCGTCGGCGCCATGCCTCGCGGCTTCCCGTCGCCGTCTCTGGAAGGCGTGACACTCGACGACGTCATCAGCCTCATCGGCCCGGCAGTCGGTATCGCGCTGATCGCCTTCGCGGACACCAGCGTGCTGTCGCGGACCTTCGCGGCTCGCGCCGGCGACCAGGTCGACGGCAGCCAGGAGATGGCGGCCATCGGCACCGCGAACATCGCCACCGGGTTCCTGAGCGGATTCGCGATCTCGGCGTCGTCGTCCCGGACCCCGGTGGCCGAACAGGCCGGGGCCAAAACGCAACTCGCCTCGGTCGTCGGGGCGCTCCTGATCGTGGTGTTCATCTTCATCGCACCGGGGGTCACCGCCTACCTCCCGTCGGCCGCGCTGGCCGCCGTGGTGATCGCCGCAGCGATCTCTCTCATCGACATCTCCGGCGTGGTCGCGCTGTTCCGCGCCAACTGGGTCGAGGGCGCGCTGTCGATCGCCGCCTTCCTGGGCGTCGCGCTGATCGGTGTCCTGCAAGGCATTCTGGTCGCGATCGGCCTGTCGTTCATCGCGTTCGTGAACCTCGCATGGCGTCCGTACCGGACGGAACTCGGCCGGGTTCCGGGAGTGCGCGGCTACCACGACGTGACCCGCCATCCCGAGGCCGAACGCATCGACGGCGTGCTGATCATCCGTTTCGACGCACCACTGTTCTTCGCCAACGGCGGCATGTTCGACGACTACGTCCGCGGCAAGGTCCGCGAGGCGAGAAAGGCCGGGCGAGAACTGCACACCGTGATCATCGCGGCCGAACCCATCGTCGACATCGACGCCACCGCGGTCGACGAACTCGTCGAGCTCGACGACTATCTCCGCACCCACGACATCACACTCGTCTTCGCGGAGATGAAAGACCCGGTGCGAGACATACTCCGACGCTATGACCTCCGTGTCGACGGCGAACCCCGGTTCGACGACTCGCATTTCGCGCCCACGACCGGCGCGAAGATCGACGAGATCACCGGGCAACCCCGGCGGGACATCGAGCGATCGGACGACCAGGCCTGACGCCACGACCGGCCACCGACACTCAGCGCGCGAACATCACCGGGCCGAGGAATTCGCAGACCGTCAGCGCCAGAGCGAGATCCAGGCGGTCACGGTCTCCCGGGACCTCGGCGAGTGCCTTGCCGATGCGGTACTTCACCGTGTTGCGATGAAGGTTGAGTCGTTCGGCGGTGTGGAGATGGCTCTCCTTTGTGGCGAGGTACACCGAGAGCGTCTCCCGCAACATGGAGGCGTTGGCGGTGTCCTCGGCGAGCCCACCGAGGACCTCGTGGACCCAAGCCCGCGTCGACTCGAGATCCTGCGCCAGAAGAGACACCACGGCCACGCCCCGGTCACCGAATCCGATCACCCGGTCCGCCGCACCACCCGGCATGGACGCCACGGAGTAGGCGGCGCGCGCCTGCTCGTGCGTTCGCCGAAAGCCCCGTGCCCCGGATGCGGGCATCCCCACCGCGACGCGGACACCCGCCGGAACGGTTGAGCGCACCGTGATCACCGACGAGTCGTCGGTGACGTCCCTACCGGTCAGCGGAATCCACGCCCACACGGTCGAACGGTCGATGGCGGTGACGATCGGCGTGACGCCCCCGCCGAGTCGGGCGCCGAGTTCGCGGGCCGCATGGGTGAGCCCGATGAGTTCGCGCGGTTCGTCCTCGGACGACCAGAGGATCAGCGCAAGATGACGCTGGTCGAGCTGGTACCCGGTCTCGGACTCGAATGCGCGCTCATCGGGTTCGGCACTGTCGAGGAACGAGAGGATGGCCGCTGACTGGACGTTCCCTTCGACCCCCAGCCAACGCCGGCGCTCGTCCTCGTACGCCTCGAACACGTACAGGGAGATCCAGTCGATGTAACCGAACAGCACGTCGGAGATGTGCCGTGTCAGCGCCATCGATTCCCCCGCATCGAGGTCGAGATCTTCGACCAGTCGATAACATCGGCGCATCACGCTGTTCTGCCCCAGATGGTAGGCCCGGACGAGCGAGTTCGAGGGCACGTCCCGTTGTGCCAGTCGCAGTGCGTATTCCACCGCGGCTGTGGTCGGTTGCAGGTGCTCGATCGGGATGTCGTTCGCGAGGACGTGGATGATCGTGGAGACGTTGCCGTGCACACTCGCCTCGAGCAGTTCCACGAGTTTGGGGTCGGTGTCGAGCTGATCGATCTCGCGGGCCATCATGGCACTCAATTCCGAGACGATGTCGGACACGTTGTCCTGCAGTGCCTTCGCGATCACAGCTGCTTGCTCGAGCAGTTCGGACCCGGCGGACGCGGGAACCCCTGCAAGCCGGTCGCGCGCGGCGTCCCCCGCCGGAGTCCGCAGCGCCCGCGACGGTCGCGAGGCAGTCATCGTGACGACCGCGCGTACCGCAGCGCCGACTCCGCGGCGTGGTAGCCGCACAACCCGTGGATACCGGCACCCGGCGGACTGGCCTGTGAGCAGATGTACACGCCCGGAACGCCGATCGCGTACGGATCGAGCGCTGCCCGGGGCCGCAGGACCATCTGCAGGCCGTCGTTCGCGCCGCCGATGATGTCCCCACCCGCGAAGTTGGCGTTGGATGCGTGAAGCTGTTCGGTACCCGCGCTCGCCGTCGCCACGATCCGGTCGCGGAACCCGGGCGCGAACCTCTCGATCTGGGCGACGACCTGTTCGGTGGCATCACCGTCGAAGCCACGAGGGACGTGCGCGTAGGCATAGATCGGATTGAGCCCGCCCGCGCTGCGACCGGGGTCGGCGATGTATTGCTGGCCGAGCAGGACGAACGGCCGCGGAACCATCACCCCTGCCGCTCGCTGTCGCTCCGCGTGCGCGATCTCGTCGAAACCCCCGCCGAGATGCACTGTCCCGGCGCGCAGGCACTCCGGATTCGACCACGGGATGTCACCGTCGATCGCGAAGTCGACCTTGTATGCCGACGACCCGATTCGATAACGCCGGTACGAGCGGCGAATTCGGGTCGGCATCTCGTCGCCGAAGATCGAGAGAACCTGGGCCGGGGACAAGTCCAGCAGCGTGATGTCCGCCGGCGGCAGGTCGGCACGCGAGCTCACCCGGACCCCGGTCTCGATCTTGCCGCCCGAATCCCGCAGCGCCCCGACGATCGCCGCGGTGATCGCTCCCGATCCGCCTTCGGCCACCGGCCAGCCGTAGCGGTGTCCGCTCGCCGCGATCATCAGCCCGAGGGAAGCGGTGAGGGGCCGGTCCAAGCGGGAGAACAGGTGTGCCGCGATCCCGCCGTAGAGCGCACGGGCCCGCTCGGTGCGGAACCAGCGGGCGAGCGCGGTGGCCGGCAGGATGGCCCGGGGCCCGAACGACGCGAGCCGGATCGGGTGACCGGGTACGCGGACGATCGGGCGGAGCAGATCGTCGCCGAGGTCATCGAAATGCTCGGCGAGATCACCGAACATCGCCTTCCAGCGCGGTCCGTCGGCGCCCAATCCCGCCGCCGTGGCGTCGATCGACCGGAACAGCAGGCCGGCGTCGCCGGAATCGAGAGGATGTGCGCAGTCGGCTTCGGGCCACTTCCACACCAGCCCGTATCGTTCGAGACCCACCTCGGCCCAGAACGGCGAGCCCACGCCCAGCGGATGAAAAGCCGAACAGTGGTCGTGGATGACGCCCGGCACCGTCAGTTCCCCCGACCGTGCCCCACCACCGACGGTGTCGGCCGCCTCCAGGACCTGCACGTCGACACCGTTGCGCGCCAGGTGCAGAGCGGCGGCGAGCCCGTTGGGCCCGCCGCCGACCACGACAGCTGTGGTCACTGCGGCGCCTGATCGGTCAGCCGGACCGGCGTCGCGCTGCGATCATCGGAGCGCATCTGCGGTTCATGCACCACCTCAGGATCGGTGACGGCGCGGTGAGCGTCAACGTCGAGGCTCCAGTCGACCTGGAACGGAATGGGGCCGTTCGGCAGCCACGGTTGCTCGTTCACCGCATCGGTCACCCGGTAGGTCCCGGTCTCGATCACACCCAGCGCCGCGTCGATCACCTTGAATCGCTGTGTTCCCCGGTGGATCGGCTGGGACTCGATCCAGGCCACCGTGAACTCGCCCGGCGCGAAGTCACACCGCCTCTGCAGAGCCGCGATGAGCCGTTCGTCGTGGAGGTGCCCGTCACCGAAGTTGAAGGCCACCAGGGAGTTACACGAGAACTCCGCCTCGCGCAGTGTGTAGGTGTCGATGTCCGAGCCGAGGTGACGGATCATCAGCGAATACAGCGCTCGGCCCTGACTGTGCAGAGAACGCCACGCCAGCAGCTGGTGCATCACGACGTCGGCCACGTCTGCCGGATACGACCCGAGCAGCTGGGTGCGGGTGTTCTTCGCGGGACGCACGATGTGCTGGTCGAGCTTCTCTTCGGCACCGGGTGCGAACGCCCAGGTGGCCGATGCCCAGTTACCCGCGTACTGCCGCATCGACGGAAGGAACGAGACCAGGTCTGGACGCAGGTTGCCGAGTACGGGGAAGAAGCAGAGCGCAACACCGATCAGCACCATCGCCCACGGCATCGATGTGTCGGATAGCGCGTAACCGTCCCAGGCCGGGAAGCCGAGGAACAGGAACACCGAGGCATACGCGAAGAGCAGGTTCCATTCGAGCGGAACGGCCAGGGGAAAGGTCGACAGGATGAACAAGTGGAAGCACACCATGAGGACGACCGCGGCCACGGTGAGCGTCTTGCTGGTCGAGAACAGCAGGACCAGCGGCGTGACGACCTCGACGATGGTGCCCAGGACGTGCCCGACTCCCCCGGCCAGCTTCGACGGCCGCATGTCCTCGGGGAAGTTGCGATAGTGCGCCCGCTTGATCTTCGTGCTCGGCACCCACGGGGTGTTCGACAGCATCGGTGGGATCACCATCGAGAAGTGATGTCCCAGCTTGGAGACACCGGCGCCGACCCACACCGACACGATGAGCAGTTTGAGCGCCAGGATCATGTCGAGGAACGGCAGGAAGCCGAAGAAGATCATCGCCGGGAGATACTGCTCGGAGCGCGCGGCGATGAAGATGACCTTGTCGCGCAGGCCGATCACCACGAGCAGCGCGATGAGCGGGTACATCAGGACGGGGTTCACCAGGCCCTGGTTGTCACTCATCGCTGAGTCCAGTGAACTCGATGCGACTCCCGGAAGCGCGATCGCCACAGCGAGATTCGCGAGGATCAGGGCGTAGACCGCGATGTCGAACGCGGTGCGGGAGTCCCCCTTGGTGAAGGGCACCTTCCCCGGCCACGGTGGGAGCCGGATGGTCTGGGGACGAAGCCAGTACAGAAACCCACCGGTCATGGGTTTGAAATGACCGGCCAGTGGTCCCCACGACCCCCCGATACCCAGGACCTCCACCAGAACGGTCCACAAGACCAACTTCTGATAGACGACCGGCTGGTTCCACCACTCGGCCACGTGCAGCGGATCGAGTCCGGATGTCAGGGTCGCGAGCGCGATCCCGACGCCGCCGTAGAAGACGAAGACCTTCATCAGATAGATCAGATGCACCATCTTCGGCGTGCCGAAGCCATGATCGGCCCAGTGTGCCCCGAGGACGCGGATCCGGTCGAAGAACGGCCGCTGGAGAAATGTCTCCGGTTCCACCTGGGGGAAGGCTGGTTGGGTGAATCCCATTGCTGTGCACTCCTTGTCGTTTGTCTGTTGTCGGGTGGTGCGCCATCGCCGGTGTCGGCGCGCGGTTCACCGCCCTCGGTGTCGGGGTCGAGCGTCGGGGTCGGGCGGGGTGAGTGAGGGATCAGGCGGTCTGCGGACTTCGGAGACCCGACCGCAGCGCGGGCTTGTCGATCTTCCCGACAGGATTGCGCGGGAGTTCGTCGACGATGTGGATGATGCTCGGTCGCTTGATCTTTGCCAGCCGGTCGGCGAGGTGATCACCCAGGACCTCCGCGTCCACTCCGCGGTGTGGGTATGGGACGACGAACGCGACGGGCAGCTCGCCGTAGAGTTCGTCCGGCGCCCCCACGACCGCGCACTCGAGTACGTCGGGATGGGTGGCGAGGGCGTTCTCGATCTCCTTGGGGTAGATGTTCTCCCCGCCCCGGATGATCATGTCCTTGATCCGGTCGACCAGAGTGAGGTAGCCGTCCTCGTCGAGGCGGCCGACGTCACCGGTGTGCAACCGGCCGTCGACGATGGTCGCAGCGGTCTCCTCAGACCGGTTCAGATAGCCGCGCATGACATTCGGTCCACTGATGACGACTTCACCGATTTCGCCGACGGGCACCTCCGCGCCCTGTTCGTCGACGATGACGATCTGCTGACCCGGAAGCGCAGGGCCCACGGTCCCGAGTTTGCGGACCCCGTCGATCGGATTGCAGGCCGACGCACAGGTGCCCTCCGTCAGGCCGTAGCCTTCGACGACTGGTATTCCGAAGGCGCCCTCGACCCGGTCGAGCAGTTCCCTGGAGATCGGGGCGGCCCCACACACCGCGAACCGGAGGGGACCGGTGGCCTCGGCGGTGAGCCCGTCCTGCGATACGAGAAGCGCGTAAATCGTTGGTACGGCCGAGAAATACGTCGGGGTGAGTCGTGCGACGTCGTCGAAGAACCGCGACGGCGAGAATCGTCCGGTGATGCTCAGCTGTCCGCCCGCGAGCATCGGGGCCAGAAAGCTGATGCAGATGGCGTTCACATGGAACAGCGGCAACACCAGGAGCGCATGGTCGGCCTCGGTGAGACCGAAGTGCGTCACCATCGTCGACGCCATGTAGTGCAGGTTGCCGTGCGACAACCGGACGCCCTTGGGCCTGCCGGTGGAACCGGAGGTGTAGACCAGCAGTGCGTCATCGTCGGCCGCCGGCGGATCCGACCCCCGCCAGCCCGGACTCGGCGCGGTCGCCAGCTCATCGGCCACGAGATGGACACGGCCGGGCCCACTTCCTCCGGCGCTGGTGCCGATCACGACTCGTGTCCCGGAGTCCGCCAGCTGATACTCGGCCTCCTCGGAGGTGAAGGCCGGGTTGACCGGTGTGGCGACCGCGCCGATCCGCCATGCCGCCATCAACGTCACGAGGAGTTCGACCCTGTTGGGCAGGAAGGTCGCCACCACGTCCCCCCGTCGAACGCCAAGGCTGGTGAGCTGTTCGGCGAGACCCTCGACACGCCGGGCGAAGCCGGCGTAGTCCAGCGCGAGAACATCATCGCGAACACACGGGGCGTCGTCGCGGTGGGTCAGGTCCCATGCGAAGTACGTGCTGGTCACCGGGGTGCCTCCAAGATCCTCGTCGTCGATGTGATCCAGAACACTATGAAAATGCGAGCGGAACGGAAACGGTCGCGGAGGCCAGACTTCGTCCGGACCTTTGTGCTCGGGGGACAATCCGGACCGAGGGCACCGTCGTCCGTTCGAGCGGTCCATCCGCCATGTCCCGGTAGCCTGTGATGTGCTCAGCGCGGGCCCCGCGAGCGCTCCCCCGAACTCGAGCCGGGCCATCGTTCCACCGACGTCACCCAGACCCGTTGAGGAAGCCTCACCGATGACCGCGCACGCCGACGGACCCTCGTCGTCGAGACGTTCCCCGGGCGACCTGCGCGCGCTCGCCGCGGTAGCCGAGTTCGACGCCGCACTCACCGACCAGGAGCGGCGGGTACTCACCGAGCGCATCTACGCCGGCAGACCTCGTACGCAGGCCGAGGTCGCCGACCTCCTCGGCCTGTCGCGCGAGCGCGTCACCAAGATCGACCGGTCCATCCGACACCGCCTGGCCGCGCTGATCGACGCGGATCGTGCTCTCGCCCAGTTGTCGGCGACGATCAACCTGCGGGCCGCTCCACTCGCGGACGCCGTCCAGCTCACCGCGGACTCGACTCTCGCGGGATCGCCGGTGGGCGACGCCGAAGCCCCCTGCTGGCGGGTGGTGGCCGCGGCGTCGGGTTTGCGTACCAGCGAGGACTGGATCATCCGGGGCACCTTGCGCTCGGTCGCCGAGTTCACGAAGTCGGCCGTCTCGGAGGCGGCGCTTCCCGGTGGGGTGGCTCCGATCACCACGATCGCCGATCATCTGGGTTTGTCCGACGATTCGGCCGCGCGATGGCTGCGGCGGGTGGGGTACGAACTGATCGACGGTCATGCGATCTCCACGCGATCGACCACGGGCGCGATCGTCGCCGCGGTGCTCTCGATACGCGGCGCGGCAATGACCTTCGCCGAGATCGTCGATGCGACTTCCGCGATTCCGCGCGCCCACAACAGTATTCGCAACGCACTGGCGTCGGATTCGCGTATCGTCAAGACCGACCGCACCCGCTACGGTCTCGCCGAGTGGGGCCTTCCGCGATACGAGCCGGTGCACCT
Source organism: Gordonia sp. KTR9 (assembly GCF_000143885.2). Taxonomy (NCBI): domain Bacteria; kingdom Bacillati; phylum Actinomycetota; class Actinomycetes; order Mycobacteriales; family Gordoniaceae; genus Gordonia; species Gordonia sp. KTR9. Next base: position 354,000 of record NC_018581.1, on the reverse strand, counting down.
GCAGATCGGTGCGATCCTGGCGGACGGTGACGGGGCCGCACCTATCGACGAGGTCATCGCGACGATCCGCGGCCGACACGACGTCAGCGAGGCCACCATCCGCGCATACGCCGGCGCCGGTGAGTTCCAGATACGTGGCGGCGTCGTCACCCGGCGCGAGTGGGCGCACCGCCCCCGGCGAACCCCGGGACGGACGCGCGGTCTGTATCGCGAGGACGACCTCGTGCACTGGGCCACGACGATCACGCCCGCACAATGTCGCGGAACGGGATTCAACATCCCCAGCGCCGTCGCCGGCCTCCTCGGCATCGGACCTGGTTCCCCGGTTACCCTCGAGACCTCGCTGGGTACGCAGACTTTCACGTGGGCGTCGGTCCAGGCGCGGTCCGGTTCGATCCGACGGTTCATCGACGCACTCGAACTCGCACCGGGTACACCGGTGTTCTTCGACTTCGGGCCGCGCACGTTCGCCGTTCGACGGGCCGAGCTCTCCACCGCGTCGCCGACCGCCGCCATCCTGACTCGAATAGGCCGTCGCCCGGCACGGCTCACCAGACCTCGCCTCATCCGGGTGCTCGCGGAATCGCTCTGGCTCCCAACGGATTCAACACTCGACGACGTTGTCGACCTCCTCGTCCGACGCCGTGAGGCCGACCTCGCCGACCGGGTCGCCGCGATGCGCTGAGGCTTCGGACGCCCGGTCACCGAGCGGCCGGGGCTCCCCAGTCGGGCACCCCGAACGGGGCATCGACCGCAACGCACGCGCCGGCCGACGCACAGGCGAGGATGCGGACCATGGTCTCGCGGGTGCCGAGATCCCCTTCGAGTCCGACACGTGCACCACGATGCAATCCGTCGTGCTCGGCCACCCATTCCGCCTCGGCGACGAGTTGGCGCGCAGTGTCGAGAGACCCCGCGTCGAGGTCGGCGAGCAGGCCACCCTCCCCACGCACCGGATCGGGTCCGCCGAGAGCGGCGAGTACGAAGTCGTCGGCAACCCGGTACATCGCGCGGGAGCGACTCTGGTGCGCAACGGCTTCGACGAGGTCCTCGACCTCGACGCACTGGTCGATGTGGGCGAACACGAAGCCGATGTCGTCCGATCCGGCCGGTGCGCGGCGTGGGTCGAGGACGATCGGCACGGTCACGGCGTCGACCTCGAGAAGTGAATGCCAGGCGAGGATGAACTCCCAGCCCGTGTGGATCGCGAGACCCACCCGGCTCCCCGGGGTGACCCCGCAGGAGGCCAGCTGCTCGGCCATCCACTCCACGGACTCATAGAACCGTTCGTAGTCGATGACGGCATCACCGGTGTGCACCGCGGGCAGCGCACCGTGGGAGTCGTGGGCTGCGCTCAGCAGTGAACACGATACCGGTGTCCGAATCACACGTCCCCGCTTGTAAGACGAGTTCGCCTGCAAAGCAACCGAACTCGAGACCTTCGCGTGCGAGACCACCACCAGCGCGCGCCGGCAAGATTCTCACGCCTTGCAAAGGTTAGGCTACCTTTACCAGCCGGGAGCGTGTCAACCCCACTACATAGTTTTTCACTCATCTCGTATTTAGGGTACGTTCACCAACGATCGCCACCCTGCCGCAGCTGACGGGCTCATCCCCCTGCGATGAGTTCTCGACGCATGCGACATCCCGTCCTCGGGCGGGTAGATGAAACGAGGAGAGCACGAGATGACACAACGAACCTTGCGGGCCGTCGGACTGTCCGCACTCATCGGCGGATCGGTGACCGCCGCGCTGCTCGCCGGCGCCGCGTCGGCGGGTGCGGACGCATTCGTCCGCCTACCGGACGGCACCGCGACCGGTGACGGCATCCGGATCGTACGGTCCGAGGAGAGCGCACGGGTGTCTGCCTCGATGGCCGCCAACGGCGTGTCCAGGACCACCTGGGTCAGCGGTCAGATCACGCTGTATGCACCGAATCTCAAGCCTGCCAAGGCAGGACCGAGCGTCGGCGCCGCCGGCGAGACGACACTGCCCGGGAGCAACGGCACCGCGACGAACGGCGCCGCCGCCACCCTATCCACCGGTTACATCATCGGATGCCAGGTGAACATCAAGGGCCTCCAAGGCGGTCTGTCCGGATCGCTGACCCCGACCGCACCGTCCCTGTCGGGGACCCTGACCGTTCCGCTGGCTGCAGGCGACGTGACGTTCGTGGTGTTGAACACCAAGAACATCGAGAAGGCCGGCACCTACCACCTCGTCTACGACGACGCGCAGATCGATGTGCAGAACTGCGGCGGATACGCCCAGGCGCGTGCGTTCACCACGATCGAGACGACCGGCGAGGTGCACCAGAAGGTGAACCTCTACGGCAAGCCGTTCTCCATCGGCTGACCGCGAAACCGTTGACCATGACCATGACTCGCCGAATCGGAGCTCCCATGACCGCCCCCCAGCGCCACACCGCGCGCACCCGTATCCTCGCGGCCACAACCGCACTCGCCTGCGCGGCACTGGTACCCGCGTTGACCGCGGCACCCGCACAGGCCGACACCGTCGTCGAACTCCCCGGTCAATCCGTCACGAAGACGTTGAAAGACGGTACGACAGTGACCATCACGCGCAGCAACGAATCCGCGCGGATCACCCCGTCGATGGGCAGCACGCCCCTGCACCGCAATGCGTGGGTGTCCGGCAAGTACGTGGTGTCGACGTCCGACAAGGCGGCGAAGATCGGCGTCGGGGCGGGCTACATCGTCGGCTGCCAGCTCACGCTCGGCGGTAACTCGAACAGCCGGGCCGGCGCTTCCGCGCCCAACTACGACCTCCAGAGCGCGACCGCGACTGCCGAGACCGGCGCCGGCGTGACCATCGGCCCCGGCCAGGCCGTCAACTACGTGATCAACGACCGCGAGTACAAGGACGCGTTCGGCGCGGCCGGCCACTCGTCGTCGATCAGCTTCGCCGGCGGCAAGGGAACTCTCGCCTACACCAACGAGACCATGATGGTGAACGGCTGCGCCGGCTACGCACAGGCCCGGTCGTACGCCAAGGTGAGCGTCACGACCGACAACGTGTCGCAGTCGATCGCCGTGTACGGGAAACCGTTCAGCCTGGGCTGATTCGACGGCGCAGACCCGGACAGCGAAATGGCCCCCCACCCGTGAGGATGGGGGGCCATTTCCGGCGGTGGCGGAGGGATTTGAACCCTCGGTACGGGGTTACCGCACACAGCATTTCGAGTGCTGCACCTTCGGCCGCTCGGACACGCCACCGCCGAAGACTGTACCGCAGACCTGCGGTCAGACTTAAATCAGCTGCTCAGGCGGGTGTGACAACGCAGGTCGCCTGCGCTTCGAGGCTCGTCGCTTACGCTCCTCGCACCTCAGGGAGCAGGGGGGCATCGCCTTACCCTCAGAGCAGGGCAGGGGACATCGCCTTACCCTCAGAGCAGGGCAAGAGACATCGCCTTACCCTCAGAGCAGGGCAAGAGACATCGCCTTACCCTCAGAGCAGGGGGCACCGCCGAGCGGCGGGTGTACTAGTGGCCGGTCAGCTTGTTCTTGACGTCGTCGATCTTGCCCTTGACGGCATCGGCGGCCTCGGTGACCTTCTGCTTGCCCTGGGCCTGCGCCTGGTCGCCCTTGCCCTCGTTCTTGAGGTCCTGATCGTCGGTGAGGCTGCCCGCGGCTTCCTTGCCGCGACCCTTGAGCTCTTCGGCCTTGTTCTTGGCGTCGTCCGTGGTTCCCATGAAGCCTCCTGGGTTGAGGTTCGGCGCGGCCGGGTGCCGTCCGATGTGGAAGAACTCGGCGACGACCGACGCGCCGGCTGCTCGACACTGGCGCCGCCTGAGGAGCGGACTCCTGCCTCCCACCGTGCCACAGGTGCACACTGAGCTGCAGGAACGCAGGTCAGCGGCCTGTCAGCGGCTGGTGAACTTCTCCGACACCTCGTTGAGCTTGTCCTTGGCGGTGCTGAACGCCTCCTGGACCTTCTCGTTCTCCGCGAGGTCGTTGAGCTTGTCCTTCGCGGTGGCCAGGGCGTCCTGGACCTGCTTGCTCTCGACGAGCTCGTCGATCTTGTCGCGGGCGGTTCCCAGCGCCTCCTGCACCTTGCCGCTCTCGGCGAACTCGTTGATCTTGGCCTTGGCGGTGTCGAAGGCCGCGGTCACCTTGTCGGACGGATCGGTCATGACTACTCCTCGCGGGTCGGGGTGCTGCATTCCAATCTGCCAGGACCGCGCAGCGACGACCACCGGTCCGCACCCTGAGATCTCACCGATCTTGTCCTTGCGCGACCCCGAGACCGCGCGCGATCACGGGTGTCGGCGGGTGGCGAAGAAGTCGACCATGAGCGCGCGGCACTCGTCTTCGAGGACGCCGCCCTTCACCTGGGGGCGATGCGACAGCCGTGGATCGCGCACGACGTCCCACAATGAGCCGACCGCACCCGTCTTGGGCTCCCACGCTCCGAACACGACGGCGTCGACCCGGGACAGCGTGATCGCGCCCGCACACATGGTGCAGGGTTCGACGGTCACCGCGATCGTGCACCCCGGGAGCCGCCAGCCGTCACCGAACGCCCGCGCCGCCGCACGCAGCGCGAGGACCTCGGCGTGTGCCGTCGGATCGCCATCGGCCTCCCGGCGGTTCGCCGCGCGGGCCAATTCGATGCCCTCCGGGTCGAAGACGACCGCACCGATGGGTACGTCGTCGGTCCCCGACAGCGTCGCCGCATCGAGTGCGGCACGGACCATGGATTCCCAGGGGGGCGCACTCATCGCGCGGATGCCGACAGGCTCAGTGGCCGAGCGAATCGAGGACCTTGCCCAGCTCGTCGGCGAAGCCGAGCCGTGCGGCGATCATGCCGAGTTGCTCGTCGGCGTAGAGATCGGTGTCGCCGACGATGACGCTCATGACCGCGTCGGGCAGTCCCAGGTCGGCGAGCAACCCGAGATCCCCTTCTTCCCACGGATCGATCTGGTCGAGTTCGTCCGGATCGATGTCGGGCACCTCGACGTTCAGGGCGTCCAGCGCGTCGACCGCGATGTCGTAGTCGACGGAGGCGGTCGCGTCGGAGATCAGGAGACGCGCTCCCGTCGGGGACGGCCGCACGATGATGAAGAACTCGTCGTCGACATCGAGGAGCCCGAACACCGCGCCCGCGGAACGCAGCTCACGCAATTGGGTTTCGGCGTCCTCGAGGTCGGAGAGCGCAGACGGCTTCATCGCGGTGACCTTCCAGCCACTCTCGTCGCGTACGACCGCCACGGCAAAACCGTCGATGTCGTCGTCCACGTCCTGCGCGTTCGACCCCGACTTCCCAAATCCGGCACCGGCCATGCAGGAAACCGTAGCCCCTATCACCGGTACTCCCAAGTCCCGGTTCACCGTGCGTGACCGGTATGGGAACGTGTCAGGGTGACTGCCGCGCCGTCGTCCCCCGCTCTCACCCTCCCCCGACCGGTATGCGTGCTGGGCCTGGGCCTGATCGGCGGCTCGCTCGTGCGGGCCCTGCACGACGCCGGACACGAGGCGTTCGGCTACAACCGGTCGACGGCGACCGTCGATGCCGCCACGCGCGACGGATACGACGCGTCCTCGGATCTCGTTGCGACACTTGGCCGCGCGGCGTCGTCGGACGCACTGGTCGTGCTGGCGACACCCGTGACGACGATCGAGCCGCTGGTGACCGCCATCGCCGAGCACGCCCCCGAGGTCCTTGTCACCGACGTCATCAGCGTCAAGCAGGAAGTCGCGCGCGTCCTCGCCCACCTGCATCCCGGTGGGCGGTATGTGGGCGGTCATCCGATGGCGGGGACCAGCTCGTCGGGCTGGGCAGCAACCGACGCGACCCTCTTCGACGGAGCCATGTGGGCCGTCACCACAACAGACGACACCCCGTCCGACGACTGGCTCACGGTGGCCGCGCTCGCCGTGGCCGTCGGCTCACGGGTGGTGCCGGTCGCCCCCGATGCGCATGATCGGGCGGTCGCGGCGATCTCCCATCTACCGCACCTGACCGCCGCGGCAACGGCCGCCGTCGGGGCCGGTGAGAGCGACCTCGCGCTGCGCCTGGCGGCCGGTAGCTTCCGCGACGGCACCCGGGTCGCCGGCACGGCACCCGCCCTGCAGCGGGCGATGATCGAGGCCAACGGCATCGCCGTGCTCAACGTCCTCAGCGAGACCATCGACCGCCTCATCGCCGTGCGCGACGAACTGCGCGACCACGGAACCGTCGAAGTGCTCGTCGACGACGGACACCGCGCCCGGGCTGCGTACGAGCAGCTGCACTCCGGGACCGCGGAGGTCATCTCCGGGGTGACCGTCGGCGACGACGGCTGGCAGCAGGAACTCCGCCGTCAGGCCCACCAGGGCCGGGTGTGGGTGGGCTGAACCCGGGCAGGGCTCAGACGCGCCGCGCGAGACCCGGATAGTCGACGACGAAGTTGTTCTCGTCGACCGTGATCGTCGTCGTCGCGAGCGGCGACACCACGCGGAATCCGTCTTTGCCCGGGGTGTACGACATTGTCGCCGGCTTCACGTCGCCGCTGGGCAGATACATGTAGGCGACCGGGACCTCGACCGTTGTGGGCGTCGACGCCGACAGGCCGCGGCGTCGGATCGGCAGAGAGTTGAACATGGGCGACAGCGCGAGGTCCACGTCTTCGGCGCCGTCGAAATCAGAGCGGGTGGTCTCGCCGTCGGGGCGTCGGATCAGCCACGTGCCCTCGTCGTCGCGGGTGATGCCGAACTGCGTCTCCCCGTCCGCGCGCACCAGGTGCACGGTCAGCCGCTTGACCACACCGGCGTCGGTGGTCTGCAGCTCATAGGACGCGGAGAACGCCTCGTGGTCGGCGGTCGCCGCGGCGATGATCCGTCCGTATGCCTTGAGGCGCGCGCCGGACACGACCAGGCGGACCTGTTCGAGTCGATCGGTGTCTTCGCCCCGCCACGTGAGCATCGTCTTGAACTCGTCGTTGGGGGCGGAAGACTGACCACTGTCTGGGGCTGTCTGCGGGGAACTCACGTGACCAAGGTAGCGAGCCACGGCCCCGATCACACATCGGACGAGCAGGTCACCCCACCGACACGCGGGATTCGCGGTGACGGGAACGTGACGGCTCAGGCGATGCAGGACGCGGTGCGACGGGTGGACGACGGCGTCACCGTGTCCTCCACCACCACCTCGCCGTCGACGGTGATCGAGCAGGTCACCGCACTACCCGTCCCCGCGATCACCAGCAGACGCAGCGGATTGATCCCGCCGGTGAACTGGACGGTCCACGGATTCGTCGGGGCGAACTCGGAGCGCAACCCGGCATCGTCGACGTACAGGATGGTGGCCTGCCCGTCGATGGTCGCCTCGTAGGTCACCGGTTTGTTCTGCGGGTCGATCCGCTCACCGGGTTGCCCCGGGAGCTGTTGTCCCGGCTCGGGCGGGGTGAGGCTGGGCGGTTCGAAGGTACGAGGGATCGGCATCGTGTCGGTGGTGAGCGGCGAATCCGCGAGGGGTTCTTCGGCCCCCTGACGGAGTCCGAGGAATCCGACGAAGGCCACCACGAGCAGCACCACCATCCCCGAGGTCAGGACCAGGGTCGCGGTGGGTACTCCGAGAACGCGGGAACCCGCCCGGCCGTCCGCGTCGTCGGCCTCCCGCTCGGCGGTCGCAATCCGCTCGCCCTCGGCACGCTCGGCGCGCTCGGCCATGGTCAGCTCGGTGTTCGTCGGCTGGCCGGGACGGAACAGCGGGGTGCCGTCGGAGGCGTACCCGAGCGGCGGATAGAGCTGCGGTGCGACGGGCTGTCCGTACAGATCACGCGGGGACCCGCCGGTCTGACCGCCGGCATCGTCGCGGTGCCGCGGATCGCGGGCGCCGGGGTCACGGCCCCCGTACGGCTGTCCCATCGTCGGCCTCCGGTCGAGATCGTGAGCGTCGTCGTCGACGACGCGTCGAGGCACCGGCTGCAACCGGGCGGACCGGCGCGACGCCGCGTGTCATTCCATCTCCGACCTTACGACGCGAGTTCGGATGCTCATCTCGGCGATCGGAAAGCCGCAGGCCACGACGACGCCACGGTGACAAAGGACCAGTTGGTCGAATGAGTCCCGGAACGGGAGAGATGACCGGGAATGGAGAACCGTGGCCGCGCTGCCGCCCCACCCCCAGATCTTCGGGGGCGGCAGCCCCCTGACAGGCCCCACCGATAGGAGTTCACCGTAGTGAACTGACAGTACTTTCACATACAGCACACCAGGCTGCAACAGGTGATGGGCTGATCGGGTCAAGTGGGACTGGAGTCCGCTTCACCCGCGCGGGCGGCGATCTCTTTTCCCCTTTCACCATAAGCCCTGGACAGGGGCTTGCCGCAAGGCCCCCCTCGCGGTGCAGAATCGCTCTCTCACCTGCCGAGACAACCCCGCCGCCTGCCGATTCGGAGCCCCATCTGTGCCCTCAGTCCCCGAAGCCCCTGCCGACGTGAGTCCGACGACCACCGTTGTGTTCGCCCTCCCCGACCAACTGTCCCCGAAGAACGATCCCGTCCTCATCGCCGACGACACCCGACATTTCACCTCGATCACCACGAGTCTGCGGCGCACTCTGACGGACGCCGAGGAACGCCTGCAAGGACTGCTGCGCGAAGCCGGCGGCAAGGGGCGGCGGGCCGTCGACCGCGACATGGAGATCCATCAGCTCGGCTCTCGAATACGATCCCTACGGCGCTTCGGCCTCGACCTGTGCCTGGGCCGGCTGGTCCGCGACGACGGGGACATCCTGTACGTCGGGCGGCTCGGACTGACGGACTCTGCCGGCGAGACCCTGCTCGTCGACTGGCGCACCCCGCTGGCCGCGCCGTTCTTCGCCGCCACCCGTCGAGACCCGATGGGACTGGTGAGCCGACGCCGCTACCGCTGGACGCACGGCCGGATCACCGACTACTGGGACGAGGTCTTCGTCGACGACCCCGCGGTGCTCGCCTCGCACGCCGCGCTCGACGAGCAGTCGGCCTTCCTCGCCGACCTCGGCGCCAGTCGTTCCCCGCGGATGCGAGATGTCCTCGGCACCATCGCCACCGATCAGGACGCGATCATCCGAGCCGGCTCGCACGGCGCCCTCGTCGTCGACGGTGGTCCCGGGACCGGCAAGACCGTCGTCGCGCTGCATCGTGCCGCCTACCTCGTCTACGCCGATCCGCGCCTTGCGGGCAATCGCGGCGGGCTGCTCGTCGTCGGACCCCACCGGCCCTACCTCTCCTATGTCGCCGATGTGCTGCCGAGTCTCGGCGAGGAGAGCGTCCAGACATGCACTCTCACCGATTTCGTCGTCGAAGGTGGTTCGGCGACAACCGAAACCGACGTCGACGTGGCGCGATTGAAGTCATCGGTTCGGATGGTTGAGGCGGTCGAACCGGCGGTGAGATTCTACGAACAACCGCCCACGACGCCCTTGGTGGTCGAGACTCCGTGGGCGGAGACGACTCTGACACCGACCGATTGGGCGGACGCCTTCGACGTGCCGGAACACGGTACAGCGCACAACGATGCCCGCGACGAGGTGTGGGAGGAACTGGTGTCCATCATCGCCTCGCGACACGACGACGACGTGCCCCACCACGCGCTGCGTCGTGCGTTGGCGGCGAACGACGAACTCGTGACGGCATTCTCGCGCGCGTGGCCGGTGCTCGACGCCGCCGAGATCGTCGGTGACCTGTGGTCGGTGCCGGCATTCCTCCGCATGTGCGCGCCGTGGCTGTCCCCCGCCGAGGTACGCGTGCTCCAGCGCGCCACCCCGCACGCCTGGACCGATGCAGACCTGCCGGTCCTCGACCGCGCACATCGGCGAATCGGGGATCCGGCGGCGCCGGCCCGACGTCGCAGGCAGCGCACGGCCATGACGGCCGAGCGCGAGAAGATCGACCGCGTGGTCGACGACCTGATCGCCGCGGAGGTCCACGACGACGGCGAGGGACTGATGGCGATGCTGCGGCACGAGAACCTGCGCGACAACCTCGGGGACGAGATCGTCGGTGAGACCGCCGGGCCGCTGGCCGGGCCGTTCGCGCACATCGTCGTCGACGAGGCCCAGGAACTGACCGACGCCCAGTGGCAGATGCTGATCGATCGCTGTCCGTCGAAGAGTTTCACCGTCGTCGGAGACCGCGCGCAGGCCCGGCGCGGGTTCACCGAATCGTGGGAAGAGCGACTTCGTCGCGTCGGGTTGGGTGACGTCACCGAGGCGGGACTCACGATCAACTACCGGACCCCGGAGGAGATCATGGATGCGGCCGCACCCGTCATCCGCGCGGCGCTTCCCGATGCGAATGTCCCGACTTCGGTTCGGCGGTCGGGCATTCCGGTGACATTCGGCGTTCGCGCCGACCTCGACACGGTGATCGCCGACTGGACGTCGGCACATCGAGACGGGATCGCATGCGTGATCGGCGAACCGGACTTCGCGGGGACCGAGCGCGTGCGGTCGCTGACCCCCACGCTCGCCAAGGGACTCGAATTCGATCTCGTGGTGCTCGTCGATCCGGACTCGTTCGGCCCCGGGACCGAGGGTGCCGTCGACCGCTACGTGTCGATGACACGGGCGACACAGCAGCTGGTGATCCTCCGCGCGTAGTCGCCCCCGCACCGATTGGGGTAGTGCCGTACTCGTGTCGACGCCACGGACACCGGCGAGGATGGATGGCATCACGGCAGATCATCGGAACCGACGGGCCACTCCGATCGCCGGCCGATGTTCGCCGTGACCCAGAACGTGTGCACCGGCACCTCGTCCACCCACCCAGGGTTCCGGCGTGCACAGAAGAGGCCCGCCACCGGGATCGGTGACGGGCCTCTGTGGTGCGCCCGTAGGGATTCGAACCCCAAACCTTCTGATCCGTAGTCAGATGCTCTATCCGTTGAGCTACGGGCGCGTGATATTCAGTTGTCGTGCTCTTCAGTTGTACCGCGGTCGGCCGACTGCGGTTGGCGGAGGCGAGAGGATTTGAACCTCCGGTCCCGTTTTAGCGAGACAACTCATTAGCAGTGAGTCCCATTCGGCCGCTCTGGCACGCCTCCTCGGCGGAGTCCTTTCGAACTGCCGAGTCGAAAGGTTACACACCCTTCGCGGCCACAAGCAAACCGGTTGGTCAGAGCCGGTTTCCGCCCCTACGCGACCGCGGCCTACATTGGTCGGGTGAGCCTGCGAATCCGCCCCGATCTGGACGACCTTCCCGTGTACGTGCCGGGCAAGACGTTTCCGGGAGCGGTGAAGCTCGCGAGCAACGAGGTCACCGAGGGTCCGCTGCCGAGCGTCATCGACGCCATCGCCGCCGCCGCTGCAGCCGTGAACCGCTACCCCGACAACGGGATGGTCGAGCTGACCGCGGCGCTGGCCAAGAGCCTCGGCGTCACCGAAGACGAGATCCAGGTCGGGTGCGGGTCGGTCATCCTCTGCCAGAACCTCATCCTCGTCACCAGCGGACCGGGCGACGAGGTGGTCTTCGGGTGGCGGTCCTTCGAGACCTACCCCCTCGCGACCCGCGTCGCGGGCGCGACACCGGTGCAGGTCCCGCTCACCGGCGACCTGACCTACGATCTGCGCGCGATGGCCGAGGCGGTCACCGACCGCACGCGGCTGATCTTCGTGTGCAACCCGAACAACCCGACCGGGACCGTGGTCGAGGCGGCCGACCTCCGTGACTTCCTGCAGCGCGTGCCGTCGGATGTCGTCGTCGCACTCGACGAGGCGTACTTCGAGTACCTGCGCCTGCCGTCGAACCAGGCGTACGACGCGCTCGAACTCCGGCGCGAGTTCCCCAACCTGGTGGTGCTGCGCACCTTCTCCAAGGCGTACGGACTGGCCGGCCTGCGCGTGGGCTATGCGATCGCCGACCCGGAGGTCATCACGGCTCTGGGAAAGGTCCACGTCCCGTTCTCGGTCAGCAGCGTCGCGCAGGCCGCGGCGCTGGCCAGCCTCGATGCCGGCGACCAGCTACTGGTCCGCACGGACGCGGTCGTCGCCGAACGCGCCCGCGTCACCACCCGACTGCGCGAGGCCGGATACCGGGTGCCCGACTCGCAGGCCAACTTCGTGTGGCTCGACCTGGGCGCGGCGTCGTCGGAGTTCGCACGCGCCTGCGTCGACGCCGGGGTGGTGGTCCGCCCCTTCGCCGGTGACGGCGTGCGGGTGACCGTCACGAACACCGACGAGGTCGATGTGTTCCTGCGGTTCGCCGAGAGCTGGGACGGGCCCCGGAGCTGACCCTCGGGGTCGGCCCGCGGGCGCGGCCGGACTAGAGCCCGCGACCGATGGTCGGCCAGAGGACCGCGAGGTCGCGCTCCCAGTACGCCCAGGTGTGGGTTCCGATGAGGCGGAATCCGTCGGTGTAGGGCACCCCCGCGGCGCGCAGCGTGATGGCGAACTCGAGCGAGCACCGGTAGGCGCCCAGTTCGAGCGCCGACGACGACGCGGTCACGACCTCGCGCGGACCTTCGTCCGGGTCGATCTGCCGCTGCAGGTCGAGAGGTCCGATGGCACCCGACCCGGCCGAGATGAAGATGTTCTTGCCCCGCAGCCGGTCCAGATGGAGGCTCGGATCGTGCGCGCGCCAGCCCGCGGAACCGAACGGGCCCCACATGTTGGTCGCGTCACCGCCGTCGCGGCCGACGGTGGTCCGGACATACGCCTCATTGACCGGTCCGGACACCGGCGGGCAGCCGCTGAGCGAGGCGACCCCGGTGTACATCTCGGGATGGCGGATGGCCAGTGAGAAGGCGGCCTGCCCGCCCATCGACAAGCCGATGACCGCATTGCGTCCGTTGCCGTCGAATCTGTCGTCGATCAGCGGGGGCAGCTCTTTGGTGAGGAAGGTCTCCCACATCGGCTTGCCGAGTGCCGCGTCTTTCTTCTGCCAGTCGGTGTAGAACGTGCCCTTGCCGCCGGTGGGGAGCACGACGTTGACGTTCTTGTCGGCGAAGAAGCGACCGGCCCGGCCCTTGGTGATCCAGTCGCTGACCTCGCCCTCGGCACCCGCGCCGTCGAGCATGTAGACCGTCGAGCGCGGCGTCGAGCCGCCGACCGGGGTGAGCACCGACAGCTTGATCCGCTCGTTCATCGCCGGCGAGAACACCCAGATGTCGGTACGCAGTGCACTCAGCTTCTCGGACTTGGCGATCCGCGCCACCTGTCTGGGAGCAGCGTCGGCGATGGCCGGGGTCGACAGAATCCCCACCATCAGGCACACCAGGCCCGCGATCAACCGCCTCGACATCTCGCCAACTCCCTCGCCGACAGTCCCCCCGAGCGCACCCGGACCCGTCGTGTCACCACGTGCGCGTCCGCGCCGGTCGGAATCCGAGCGGCGCGGACATCTAGACTCACAGACTACCCGGCGTACAGCGGAGTGGAAGGTCGTGACCACGGCATCTCACGGACACCGGGACCGCCGAGGAAAGTCGACGATGCCCAGTTCACGTTCTGTTCACCATCAACTCCCCGGACCGGACGAGACAGCGCCGGCCGAGGGACTCGGCCCGAAGGACTTCGCCTTCGTCGCCGAAGTCGGGGTGCGGTGGTCGGACATGGACGCCTTCGGCCACATCAACCACGCACGGATGGTCACGCTGATGGAAGAGGCGCGCATCGCGTGGCTGTTGAGCGCCGGCGAGGACTACGCCCCCCTGATCACGAGCGCGATGATCGTGCACGTCGACATCCGGTATCAGGCCCAGCTGCGCCACGACGATTCGCCGTTGCGAATCGGGATGTGGATCAAAGGTTTTCGTTCCGTGGACTTCACCATCGGATACGAGATCCGCGGCGCCGGAGCCGAACCCGCCGGCCGGCCGGCGTGCGTGGCGAGCACCCAGATGGCCGTCGTCGACATCGAGAAGCACACCCTGCGGCGGCTGACACCCTCCGAGAAGAGTTACCTCAGCGCCGCCTCACGACGGCTCGTAGCGGGCGGGTAGCTCTCGCGGCACCGCCGGCGAGATTCGGGCGATGTTGCCCTGCAACACATCTCGATAGATCCGCAACTGCTCCTCGCCGCTGCGGACCTGCTCGGTGAGACGTTTGGCGTTGTCGACGGAGATCTCCCGGTCTCCCGACCTCGCGATCAGCGCGTCGATGCGATCGTCCAGGGTGGCCGCCTTGTTGTACTCGGCGAGAACCTGGAGTTCGACGGCCGCGGACTCGACGACGTGCGCCACCTCCCCGAGCGCCTGGACGCGGTCGATGAGCTCGGTCCACACCGGCCGCAGCGTCGTCTCCCGCTGATCGATCTGCGCGGCGAAGGTGCGGTCGAAGCCGCCGTTTCGCTTGGCCCGGTCGAGATCGATGCGCACGGCTCGCAGCGCGATGACGTCGGCGGCGATCTCGGCGACCTCGGCGTGCAGGTTCACCTGGGTGCGCTGGACCTCGAAGTGGTCGGAGCGCCACGCGGGGTTGCCGAGGATGCGGTCGTAGTAATGACCGGTGATGAACAACAGCGTCTCGTAGCCGTCGACGAAGGCCGCGGCGCGCGGCGCTCCGGCCGGGGATGGACCGCCCGGCGCCTCGCGCACGCCGGACAGGAACTGGTCAGCCCACTGCCCCGCCTGTGAGTTGCCCGACTTCGCGGCCACCTGGCCGACCACACCGGCGATCCGGTCGAAGGCGGCGGTTCCGGCGCGTCGGACGTAGCTCGACGTGTTGACGTTGGGGGTCGGGGTGCACAGCAGACCGGCGAACAGGCGGTCTCGTTCCTCGATCTCGAGATAGACGTTCTCCCGACGCTCGCGCCGGATCGCCCTGGTTCCGGAGGCGAACACGCCCTTGGCGGCGACGATCTGTTTCCGGGCGTCCTCGCGGCGCCGCTGCAGGCCGTTGAGCCGGTTGCGCATCACGGCGCCGACCACGCCGGGCACGACCGGACTCGACAGCTGGTGTTCGATCTGGACGATCGCGCGCTGCAGGCGGCGGAGGTCGCCGAAACCCGCGGACATCGACGGCATCGGCCGGCCGGTGGAGATCCGGCGCACCACGATCGCCCGACCACCCGGGGTGAGATATCCGGACGCGATGAGCAGCGCTGCGGTGTCCGACAGCTCACGACGTTCACCCGGCACCGCCGAACGATCGCACCACTCGCGGATCTGTTCGCTCGTGCGCGCGGGCATCAACCGATGTCCGCGGGGATTGCTGTCGACCATGTCGTCGCCGCCTTACCTGGAGAATCGGTGCCCGCGCCCGTCCACAGACACCGATCTCGATGCTACCCGCGGACGACGACCATCCGGTGTGGCCGACATCGCGACTGCCTGTCGCACCGCCGGAACACGTCCGGCGGTGTCACGATGGCCACATGACTGTGCCCTCTGACGTGTCGGAACCTCGCGGCGTCGAACGCATCCGCGGTCAGATCTGGCGGAACGGGGAGCCGGTGGACGGCTTCGACCTCGGGGAGATATCCACCTGTCTCGAGGATTCGGACAAGCTGATCTGGGCGGATATCGAATGTCCGACGCACGAGACGCTGTCCCGGCTCGCCGCCGAACTCGATCTCGATCCGTTCGCGATCGAGGACACCGTCGCGGCGGCCGAACGCGTGAAGACCGTCACCTACACCGGGCACACCTTCGTGATGGTCTACGCGGTCTCACTGCACGACGGCGACACACCGTCCGACGACCAGGACGACCAGGACGACCAGGACCGCGGTTCCACGGCGACCGAGTTCCGCTCGTCCGCGAACGGTCGGGCGCGGATGTTCGACCTGCACCGCATCTCGGTTTTCGTCAAACACAACGCGCTCATCACCGTGCGACCGACCCCGGCACTCGACATCGACGAGGTCGTTCGCAGATGGTCGGACAGCGGGGCCATGCAGTACGGGATCGGCGCGCTCGTACACGGCTTGCTCGACGTCGTCGTCGACGGGCATTTCGACGCCGTGCAGCGCCTGGACGACGAGATCGAGGGTCTCGAGGCCCTGCTGTTCGACGAGCGGATCCCCGGTCGCGAATTGCAGCGCCGAACCTACGACCTGCGCAAGGACCTCGTCGTCCTACGACGGGTCGTCCTGCCGATGCGTGAGGTGATCGCCGGTATCCAGCGACGGCGGTTCGACAACCAGGCGCCACCCGAGCTCGACCCGCATTTCTCCGATCTCTACGACCACGCACTGCGTGCGTCGGAGTGGACGGAGTCGTTGCGGGACATGATCACCACCGTCTTCGAGACCAACCTGACCCTCGCCGACGCCCGGTTGAACACGGTCATGAAGAAGCTGACCGCGTGGGCGGCGATCATCGCCGTGCCGACCGCCATCACCGGCTTCTACGGACAGAACGTGCCGTTCCCCGGTTTCGAGAAGGCGGCCGGCTTCATCACCAGCGTCACCCTGATCCTCATCCTGGTTGTGGGACTGTATGTTTCGTTCCGCCGGCGCGATTGGCTCTGACGACACGCGGGTCATCCGGAATACACTGCACCGCAACGTGTTCGAGGATGCGGCGTCGAACCCCCGAAGGCACCGGCCGACATTGATAGCGTGAGTGCGCACATCACCTACGGAAGGCACCGATGGAGTCACCTGCGATCACGATCGACGGCCTCACCAAGCGGTTCGGCAGCCTGACCGCGGTCGACGATCTGTCGTTCACGGTTGCCCCCGGCCGCGTCACCGGGTTCCTCGGACCGAACGGCTCGGGCAAGACCACCACGCTGCGCATGCTCCTGGGATTGGTCGAGCCGACGGCAGGCCGCGCACTCATCGGCGACCGCCCGTTCCGGCAGATCCCCCAGCCTGCCCAGCACGTCGGCGCCGCCCTGGAGGCGTCGAGCTTCCATCCCGGACGCACCGGCCTCGGGCATCTGAAGGCACTCGCCCCGCAGGTCGGGGTCCCGACGTCGCGGTGCCGGGAGGTGCTCGACTTCGTCGGACTGTCCCAGGCCGCGGACCGCCGGGTCGGCGGCTACTCGATGGGTATGCGACAGCGGCTCGGTCTGGCCACCGCACTGCTCGGCGACCCGCAGATCATCCTGCTCGACGAACCGGCCAACGGCCTCGACCCGCAGGGCATCGTGTGGCTACGCGGTCTGCTCCGTTCCCTCGCCCACGAGGGACGGACGGTGCTTGTCTCCAGCCATGTCCTCGCCGAGGTGCGGAGCACCGTCGACGACGTCGTGGTGATCGGCAACGGCAAACTGGTTCGGGCGTCGACGCTGTCCGACTTCGAGGCCCTGGCCGAACACGCGGTCGTGGTGCGAACCCCGTCACGTGCGTCGTTCGTCGCGCTCGCGGGCGAACACGGGTGGCACCTAGAGGACACACACGATGGTTTCCGGATTCCCGGGGTGAGCGCTGCCACGGTCGGCAGCGCGGCCTTCGGCGCGGGCATCGAACTCCACCAGCTCGCCGACGTCGGCGCCGATCTCGAGGCGGTCTTCCTGCACCTCACGAAGTCGTCGGACGCACCGACCAGTCATTTCCCGAGCGGTCCACCCGGTCCCCCGACCGCTGGCCCGACTTCGCCGGAGGTGATCCGATGAGGGCCGCGCTGATCGCCGAGTACCGCAAGTTCACCTCCACCAGGATGTGGTGGGTGCTGCTCATCGCCATGGTCGTCTACCTGGGTTTCATCGGTGTGGCACTGGCCTTCTCGATGACCACCGAGAACGCGATGCAACAACCGACGACCCTGGTCGGCGCCGACCTGGCACGCTCGATCTACGCGCTCACGAGCCCAATCGGCTACGTGTTCGCGCTGGTGATCGGCAGCCTCGCGGTGACCGGGGAATTCCGACACAAGACCATCACCGCGAGCCTGCTCGTCGAACCACGACGCGGAATCCTGCTGGTGGCCAAGCTGATCGCCGGAATCCCGATGGGCCTGCTCTACGGCGTCCTCGGCACGCTGGCGGTCGTCGCGACTGCCGCACCGATCCTCGCGACGGTCGGGGACGGCGCATTCCTCGACGACAGCTCCACCCTCGAGGTGATCGGCCTGTCGATGCTGGTGATGGTGCTGTGGACAGCGATGGGCGTGGCGTTCGGCGCGGTGGTGTCCAATCAGGTCGCCGCCATCGTCATCCTGCTGGCCTTCACCCAACTCGTCGAACCCATCGCACGCATCGCCCTGGCGACGTTCGACGCCACCTCGTCGGTGTCGAAGTTCCTGCCCGGGTCCGCGGCCGACGCCCTCGTCGGATCGAGCTTCTTCGCGACGATGGGCGGCGGCAGCGACGACCTGCTCCCGCAATGGGCCGGCGCGCTGGTCATGCTCGCCTACATCGCGGCGTTCGCGGTAATCGGTCGCTACACGACGTTCCGCCGGGACATCGCCTGAGCCGGATCAGCGCTCTCACGCCGGACGCGGAACCGCAGACGAGATGCTCTGCCCGATCCACGACGGCACGTCGCGGGCCACATCCGCCGGGCCGTGGATCTCGACCCGGTCGGCGGCAAGCGCGAGCCGCCAGTCGATGTCACCGCGCCAGATCTCGGTGAGAGTGCGCAGATCGGTCGCCACGGTGGCATCGAGTTCATAACCGGGGTCGAAGTCGCACACCTGCGCCTCACCACCGGCGACGACCAGCCACCAGGTACCCGCCTTGCCGATGACATCACGAAAGACGAACTGCACCATGGTCCGTCGGCGCGGCCACCGATCGATCGGGACGGTGCGATGCATGTCCCACATGAGTAGGTGCGGGTCGAGGTCGGCATCGCCGAGTTCACCGATCCAGCGGACACCCCACACGCTCAACGCCTCCACGACGGTCGTGAGCTCCTCCCCCATCGACGTCAGTGTGTACACCGAACGACCGCCGACTTCACTGCGGCTGATCACCCCGGCGCGTTCCAGCGTGCGCAACCTCTTGGTGAGCAGCGCCGGTGACATCTTCGGCACACCGCGCCGCAACTCGTTGAAATGTCTACTGCCCAAGAGGAGTTCGCGGACGATGAGGATCGTCCACCGCTCGTCGAGCAACTCCATCGCCTTGGCCACCGGGCAGAACTGTCCATACGATGTCATCGCAGCCTCCCCACTGCTGGTCGAGCCGGCCCCGAGCGAAGCGAGGCGCCGTCTCATGCTGGTTGAGCCGGCCCCGAGCGAAGCGAGGCGCCGCGTCGAAACCTCCTCGATCCAGTACACACCCGTCGTCGGCCGATGACCAGTACAGAAAGTGAACTGCCGCCGGTACAGATCTTGGTCTGGAGGGTGAACCGGACTTCGTCGGATGCTCGTTGTGTCCGATCGCGGACATCCACCCGACGACTCGAGGGACTCTCATCATGACCACGACGCAACCCGCCCCGTTCGATGCCGAGATCAAGGCCCGCCACCGCAAACTGTGGGCCTCCGGCGACTATCCGGCCGTCGCCGACCTGATCGCCCCGCTGGGGCGACGCCTCGTCGACGCTCTGCACATCACTGCCGGGGACAAGGTCCTCGACGTCGCCGCGGGCGCGGGAAATGTGGCCGTACCTGCGGCCGAAGCCGGCGGGCACGTGGTCGCCAGCGACCTCACACCCGAACTCCTGGCCGTGGGCGAAGCACGACACCGCGACCTGCCGATCACGTGGCGTACCGCCGACGCCGAAGATCTCCCGTTCGACGACAACGACTTCGACATCGCGACGTCCTGTGTGGGCGTCATGTTCGCGCCGAATCACCAGAGGTGTGCCGACGAGCTCGTCCGCGTCGTGCGCCCCGGCGGACGGATCGGCCTGATCAATTGGACGCCAACGGGATTCATCGGTGAGTTGTTCGCGGTCATGAAGCCCTACGCCCCGCCACCACCGCCCGGTGCGCAGCCGGGGCCGCTCTGGGGCGACGCCGACCACGTGCGATCGCTGTTCGGTTCCGGTGTCACCGGACACGAGTTCGTCACCGAGACCGTCGAGATCAGCGAGTTCGACGACGGCGCGGCGTTCCGCGAGTTCTTCAAGGCCCACTACGGACCGACCATCATGGCGTACCGCAACATCGGCGACGATCCCGCGCGCGCCGGCGAACTCGACGCCGCGATCGCCACCCACGCCGACCGCTATCTCACCGACGGACGGATGGAGTGGGAGTACCTGCGAGCGGTGCTGACGGTCGCGTGAATCGGCAGCCGCGTCAACTTCCGCTCGAAAAGCGCTAGGTGTGAACAGCGCGACTCATGACGAGGTATCGCCTCTGTGTCGGTCGCGGCCACCTGATGGCGACTTGGGGATGGAGACGACCCGCACGACTCTCGGTCGGATAGTGTTTCGCGACGATGTCGCGCGGTGCTGTCAGACGGGGGTCATGTGGGCGTGGACAACACAATCGGGGCTGATTCGAACGCCACGGCCGACGGACACGAATCGGCTGACCGCGCCATCCCACGGGCCGGCCCGTGGCGATCTGCGCTGATCGGCGCCCTGGTCGGCCTCGCCTTCGGCTCCGTCGGACTCGCTATCTACGGACTCCTGCTGCTTGCCTCTTACGACGTGATCGACGCCGACATCACCGACGCGACCGTGTTCATCGGGAGCATCGCGGCGGCACTCACCGTTCTCTGCGCGGTTGTCGTGGGCATTGGGCTCCGTACGTGGCAGGGCCGCGGAACCGATGGCGGGATTGTCGGTACTTTGGCTGTCCTGGCAGTGCTCGGCCTGCTCTTTGTGTACTCGCTCCCCGTGAGGTCGACGGTCGATTCGCTCCTAACCGGATCGTCAGCCCAGCCAGCTGTGATGCTGACGTTCGTCGGCTCTGTCGCGATGGCGATGGCGCTTCTTGCCGTCAGCGCACTGGGCTCGAAGCCTTTCGTGCGCAGGAACCATCGGGCTAAGAGCGGCGCGGCCGGCGGTGGCGTCGCTGTGATCGCGCTAGCTGTCGTCGGCGCTGTGATCGCGGGGTTATACGCACCCCCGTCCAGCCTCGCTGCAGCACCGGTTCCGGTCCCGGATGCCCCGACAACACTTGGAACCGGGGTCGCCTATCGCACTGATGTCGAGAGTGCAGACGACGTCGTTCCGGGCGGGGCAGGTTTCGTGGTGCGACGTGACGACGAGATCGTCGGCTATGACGGCACCGACGGCTCGATCCGCTGGCGTGTGACGCGAGAGTCGCTACCCGCTGGTTGTGGGACGAGTTTTCTAACCATCGAATCCAGCGGTATCGGACCGGTCAGTAAGATCCTCACCAACTGCCTCCAGCTCGAGGAAGCGCGACATCACATGGTCATGATCGATGCGATGACCGGCCAGGTCTTGTGGATGCGCGCCGGCCACTGGCGGGTGGTGGAGCGTTCGTTGGATTCTCCAGGAATCGTCGTTGTGAGAACCGACTTCGACGATCGAACAGACTCGTTCGCTGCACTTGACGCAGGGACCGGCGAGCTGTTGTGGGAGCGCAGCCCCGGTTGTCCGCTCTACTATGTCTCCGTCACGTCGACAAGGTCGGGCATCGTCGTCGACAATTGCACTGCTCCGTCCAACTCTGCGCCGACCACCCCCCTACGGGTGTACGACGCCCGTACGGGCGAAGAGCGGGTCATCGAACTGCCCGCTCGTGTGGGCTCCCCTCCCGGTCGCAAGGTCAAAGCCAGAGTTCTTGCTACATACTCCGACCGGCTCCTGGTTCAGACGATCGCGGACCCGCCGAGTGGGCCCTTGATCACGCAGTTGCTTTTGATTGACGTTACGGAATCCTCCGTCCAGACCGTTCCGGGCAGGGCACAAGCCGGATTGGCCGATCTGGGGAGGCGGCGGGCAGGGGAACTTGTCGAAGTCGATCAGGAATACTCCCCGGCGCGTATACACATAGTCGATCTCGGAACTGCAGAATCTCGTTGGCTCACAGGGTTTGACGGTGTACTACATCCGGACGGTGGTGGCATTCCTGCGAACGCCTGGGCGCGGGTGGGCAGCATGATGGTGACGGCGGCGTCGCGTCCGTTCTCTGCACTCGCGTTTCATGTCGCGACTTTCGACCGTGACGGTCGCGTCATGGAGTGGCCTTCACCCTGCGGGGCGGACAGTTCCGGCAACGTACTCGTTGTCCCAGGAGCGGTGTTGCTCGCCTGCCAGCGCGGGGTATCCGGTGGTTTACCCAGCCATTTCGAGCTCCTCGGGATGAGGTAGGGGCTGCCCCAACGACCTAAACGGAAGGCCGGCCCATGCCGTTTCCGCTCTTCCGTTCCGTTCCCGCTCACGCGGAGAACATGAGCGGATACGGAGATGGGAGTGAGACTTTTCAGAGGTCGGCGTACTCGACGACCAGCGGGGCGTGATCGGACAGCCGGACGTCGGGCGCCGCCTCTTTGTCGACCGCCACGACGCGCGCCCGCCGGGCCAGTGCGGGCGTGGCGAGTTGGTGGTCGATGCGCCACCCGACGTCCTTGACGAACGACTCCCCCGCCCAGCTCCACCAGGTGAGCGGCCCCGGGCGGTCGCCGTGCAGCGCGCGGACGACGTCCACCAGCCGGCGTGGACCGGTGATCTCGCCGAACCAGGCGCGTTCCTCGGGCAGGAAGCCCTCCATCTTTCGGGCCGCGCGCCAGTTGGTGACGTCGTGCTCGAGGTGCGCCACATTGAGGTCACCGAGGAGGAGGAACTCCCGGCCGGCGCGGCGAGCGGCGAGCCGGTTGCGCGCCAGCTCACGGGTGAACCCGGCCAGGAACCGTTGCTTGCGTGCGTGTTTGGCGCCCCCGTCGGGCGGTTCACGCAGCGAGCCGGGGCGCTGCAACTCGGCTGGGAGCCCGCCCTTGGGCAGATAGATGTTGGCGACGGTCAGCGGACGATCGGCCAGGTCGACCTCGATGTAGCGGCCTTCGTGAGCGAAGGCGGGCAGTCCGCGGGCCTTCGGCGGATGGGTCGGCCAGGTGCGCACCGCGGCCGGCTCGCGTCGGGTGAGCACTGCGACGCCGTTTCGTCCCGCGATGGTTCCGACGTCGATCGAGGCGTGATAGCCGTCGAAGTCGCCGACGTCGTCGATGCCACACCGGAGTTCCTGCAGTCCGACCACGTCGGGCTGCCGTCCGGCAAGCCAGGCGTCGAAGCCCCGACGACGCGCGGCCCGGATCCCGTTGACGTTGAACGACGCAACGGTGAAACCACCGGTGCCCATGTCTCCTGCCTTCCGTGGTCTCGGCGGTTCACGAAAAAGCCCCCACCCGGCGTGACAGGTGGGGGTCTCTGGCGGAAGCGGAGGGATTTGAACCCCCGGTGGTTTTACCCACGCTCGCTTTCAAGGCGAGTGCATTCGGCCGCTCTGCCACGCTTCCCTGACGAGCAAGGTTACACACCGGGCGTCGAACCGGACCTCACCTGGCACTCGCGTGCGCTGTGACACCATCGAAGAGGTGAAAGCCATCGTCGTCGAATCCGAGAACCTGTCCCTCTCCGATGTGCCCGACCCGACTCCCGCGAGCGGCGAGGTCGTGATCGATGTGGTCGCGGCCGGCGTGAACCGCGCCGACATCCTGCAGCGAGCGGGCAACTATCCCCCACCGCCCGGGGCGTCGGACACCCTCGGCCTGGAGGTCTCGGGACGGATCTCGGCGCTCGGCGACGGGGTCAGCGGCTGGTCGGAGGGCGACGAGGTGTGTGCGCTGCTCGCGGGCGGCGGTTACGCGGAGAAGGTGGCGGTTCCGGCCGAGCAGCTGCTGGCGGTGCCCAAGGGCGTCGACCTGGTGTCGGCCGCGGCACTGCCGGAGGTGGCCTGCACCGTGTCGTCGAACCTCTTCGACACCGCCCACCTGACCACCGGCGAACTCCTGCTCATCCATGGCGGCTCCAGCGGCATCGGCACCCACGCCACCCAGATCGCCCATGCGATGGGCGCACGGGTCGCGGTGACCGCCCGCACCCAGGACAAGCTCGAGCGCTGCCGCGAGTTCGGCGCCGACATCCTCATCGATTACTCGAGCCAGGACTTCGCCGAGGTTCTCAAAGACGCCGGAGGAGCCGACGTCATCCTCGACATAATCGGCGCCAAGTACTTGAAGTCGAATCTGAAGGCGCTCCGCACCGACGGGCGCCTCGTGATCATCGGCATGCAGGGCGGCACGACGACCGAGATCAACCTCGGGTATCTGCTGGCCAAGCGCCTGTCCGTGATGGGCACGACGCTGCGCGCCCGGCCCGTGCACGGCCCCGGCGGCAAGGCCGAGGTCGTGGCGTCGACGCTGACCCGGACCTGGCCGCTGATCGAAGCCGGGACCGTCGTCCCCGTCGTCGACCGCGTGTTCCCATTCGCCGACGCCGCCGCCGCGCACGACCATCTCAACAGCGGTGACGTGATCGGAAAGGTTCTGCTCAGCGTCGGGGACTGATCGGGTGCGGCTCAGTCCGATGCGGGTGGTTCCGCGACGCGGACGGCCTCCCCGATCTTGCGGAACGCGACACCGAGCGCCGTGAACTCCTCCGGTGTCAGCGCGTCGACGACGAAGCGCCGGATCACCTGGTCGCGGACGCTCACGTGGTCGGCGAGTGCGCGCCGGCCCTGATCGGTCAGCCGTACCAGTCGATGCCGACCGTCGGCCTTCGACTCGAAACGGTCGATGTGTCCGTCGTCGCTGAGGCGGCCGATCATGCGGGACACCGTGCTGATGCGCATGTGCACGGCGTCGGCGACCTCGCTGACGCCCAACTGCCGGTTGGTCCATACGGCCTCGAGGACGCGTAGGTCGGATACCGAGAGTCCCCGTTTCGCGAACTCGTCGTTGACGCGGGCGAACAGGGCCCAACCGCCGTTGACGAGATTCATCCAGGTCTCGGCCTCCGCAGTGGTGAGTGACCGGGGCGGGCCCTTTTCTGGACCATCAATCGTTTTTGCCGACACAGCATGACAACATACATTGTCGTTAACTCAAACAACACCATAGTGAATATCGCCACGGTGGCGGTGAACTCTCAGGCCAGTGATCCCAGCGTGCGCACCAGGTGATCCACCTCATACGGCGTCGAATACGGGGCGAGGCCCACCGTCACGGCACCGCCGAAGTCGGGCGCGCCCATGCGTACCAGCGCGCGGTTGGGGAGGTCGGCGAGGGCGCAGACACCGTTGTCGGCCAGGCGTCGGACCACTTTGTCGGCACCCACCGACTCGACGGTGAAGCTCGCCAGCGGAATCCGATTCTCCTCGCTGCCGACCAGATTCACATGGTTGAGCTGGGACAGCGTCGTCACCAGGTAGTAGGTGAGACGCTGGAGGTATTCGTAGACGCCGTCCATCGAGGTGACGAGGCGGCGGCGGCGCTTGCCGATCCCGGCCTCGTCCAGCCCGGCGAGATGTTCCACCGATGCGACGAGCCCCGCGAGCATCGCGCCCTGGTGGGGTTCGGGTTCGAGCCGGGCGGGTCCGCGCGCGGCCGGGTCCATCGCCATCAGCTTCAACCGCTCGATCAGGTGCGGTTCACGAAAAGCCATGGCCGCCATCCGCGGACCACCCCAGCGCTCGGCCGAGACGACCAGCACGTCGGCACCCAGGTCGTGGATGTCCAGGCTGAGATAGGGCGCCGCGTTCGTGGCGTCGACCACCAGCAGGGCTCCCGCTTCGCGGACCAGGGGCGCGATCTCGCTGATGTCGGTGATCGCGCCCGTCGTCGACGACGCGAGGGTCACCGCGACGACCTCGGTGTCGGGCGTGACGAGATCCCCGAACTGCCACGCCGGGAGCCCTCCGGTCTCGACGTCGACCTCGGCCCAGCGGACGCGGCCACCGTAACGATCCGCGGCGCGGAGCCAGGGCACGATGTTCGGTTCGTCGTCCTGTCGTGTGACGACGACGTCGCCCCGCAACCACGCGTGCGGCGCCAGCGCCTCCGCGAGGCCGGACAGCAGCGCGTATCGCGACGGCCCCAGGACCACTCCCGCGGCGTCACCGCCGACGAGGTCGGCGATCGCCCGACGTGCACCGTCGACCACCTCGGCACTCGCCCGAGCCGACGGATAGACACCACCCGGGGCAGCGGAGAGAGAACGAAAACTGGTGGTCACCGCGGTCGCGACCGAGTCGGGAATCTGCATCCCGGCCTGCGGGTCGAGGTGGATCCACCCGTCGCCGAGCGATGGAATCAATCCACGCACATAGGCGACGTCGAAAGGCATGGCCACGAGGATAGACGTCGGCGATCGGCGGTTTTGCGGTGTCCGGGCACAATGGAGCGCATGGCTATCGAAGGCACTCCAGGACCTGGCCCGACCTCAGGACCATTCGGCTCGGCCGGGGACTCCGACAACGTGATCGTCGTCGGGTCCGGCACCCACCCGCAAGGCGGTGACGACGACGCATCGGAGTCGACCAGCCTCGCCGACATGGTCGAGCAGCCGGCGAAGGTCATGCGCATCGGCACGATGATCAAGCAGCTGCTCGAGGAGGTGCGCGCCGCTCCGCTCGACGACGCGTCACGCAACCGGCTCCGGGAGATCCACGAATCGTCGATCCGGGAGCTCGAAGAAGGTCTCGCCCCGGAACTACGCGAAGAACTCGAACGGCTGGCACTGCCCTTCTCCGACGACGCGACCCCGTCGGACGCGGAACTGCGGATCGCCCAGGCGCAGCTCGTCGGCTGGCTGGAGGGCCTGTTCCACGGCATCCAGACCGCGCTGTTCGCCCAGCAGATGGCCGCGCGCGCTCAGCTCGAGCAGATGCGCCAGGGTGCGCTCCCGCCCGGGATGCCGGCCGCGGGCGGCGGACCGGGCCACTCCCCGGGACCCGGGCAGTACCTCTGAGATCGGCGGGCGGGGGCGGTGGCTTCGACACGGCTCCTCGCTCCGCTCGTCACCTGCTCAGCCAGCGGGAGCAGGCACGGCTCCTCGCTCCGCTCGTTACCTGCTCAACCAGCAGAGGGTCACCTGCTCAACCAGCGGGGAGCAACGGATGTGCGGACGGGTACGCTGACTCCTCGTGTCAGCGGTAGTAGACGACGACGCGATCCCCGCGCGTCCACAGGGTTCCGATTCGCGCAGCTTCGCGCGCGCGGTCAAGGACCTCCGCGACGGGTTCGCAAGCCGCGAGCTCTGGTTCCATCTCGGCTGGCAGGACATCAAGCAGCGTTACCGCCGTTCGGTGCTGGGACCGCTGTGGATCGTCATCGCGACCGGTGTGACCGCCATCGCGATGGGCCTGCTGTACGGCGAACTGTTCGGCATGGACATCACCGTGTTCCTGCCGTACGTGGCACTCGGTTTCATCTTCTGGAACTTCATCCAGAGTTCGATCCTCGAGGGCTCGGAGGTCTTCTCGAAGAACGAGGGCCTGATCAAACAGCTCCCGGCCCCGGTGAGCGTGCACGTCTACCGGGTGGTGTGGCGAGCGCTGATCATCTTCGCGCACAACGTCGTCATCATCGTCATCCTGTTCCTGATCTTCCCGCCGCCGCTCAACTGGACCGTGTCGCTGATCATCCCGGCCCTCGCGCTGTACGTGCTCAACTCGGTCTGGGTGACGATCGTCTTCGGGATCCTGTCGACCCGGTTCCGCGACATCGGCCAGCTCCTCACCACTGCGGTGCAGCTGGTGTTCTTCATGACACCGATCATCTGGACGACGCAGAGCCTCGGCAACGCGACCGGCGAGGCGTCGTCGAGGCTGAAGCTCGTCGAGCTGAATCCGATGTTCCACTATCTGGAGATCGCGCGCGGGCCGCTGCTGGGCGAGCCGGTGGAGTTCTACCACTGGGCCGTCGTCTTGGGCTGCACCGCCGTGGGCTGGGTGCTGGCCATGCTGGTGTTGCGCAACTACCGGGCCCGCGTGGCCTACTGGGTGTAGGGACGGATTCGATGGCCAGAAACAACGATTTCGGCGACGAGCGGGTCCGTGTGGACACGTGGGACGCGTGCGTGGACTTCCCGATCTTCGACGCCAAGACGCGTTCGCTCAAGAAGTCGGTGATCGGCGCGGCGGGCGGCGTGATCGGCTCCACGGAGTCGAACGTGGTGGTCGTCGAGGCCCTCAAGGACATCAACCTGCATCTCAAACACGGCGACCGTGTCGGCTTGGTCGGCCACAACGGCGCCGGCAAGTCGACGCTGCTGCGCCTGCTGTCGGGCATCTACGAGCCCACCCGCGGCGCCTGTCGTGTGCGCGGCCGCGTCGCGCCGGTCTTCGACCTCGGCATCGGCATGGACCCGGAGATCTCCGGCTACGAGAACATCATCATCCGCGGCATGTTCCTGGGCATGACCCGCAAGGAGATGCTCAAGAAGATCGACGACATCGCGGAGTTCACCGAGCTCGGCGACTATCTGCAGATGCCGTTGCGCACCTACTCCACCGGCATGCGCGTGCGCATCGCACTCGGCGTGGTGACCTCCATCGATCCCGAGATCCTCATCCTCGACGAGGGCATCGGCGCCGTCGACGCCGACTTCATGCGCAAGGCACGCGGCCGTCTCCAGGCACTCGTCGAACGGTCCGGAATCCTGGTCTTCGCCAGCCATTCCAACGAATTCCTGGCTCAGCTGTGCGACCGCGCCCTGTGGATCGACCACGGCCAGATCCGCATGGAAGGCGGGATCGAAGAGGTCGTCGGCGCATATGAGGGTCCCGACGCCGCCGCGCACGTCCGCAGGGTGATCGCCGACCTCGAGAAGTCCGATCGTCGAGACACGAACACCGCTGGACCGGCCGAGTGAGCGACGGCAGCGGCGCTCCCACGGTGATCGCGGTGGTGGTCACCCACCGTCGCGTCGAGCTGCTGGCCGAGTCGCTGGCCGTCGTCGCCGGCCAGGACCGGCCCGTCGATCACCTGGTCGTCGTCGACAACGCGAACGAACCCGAGGTCGCCGCACTCGTTGCCGCACAACCTGTTCCGACGACCTACCTCGGCTCACAGCGCAACCTCGGCGGCGCCGGCGGTTTCGCCCTGGGCATGCTGCACGCACTCGCCCTCGGTGCCGACTGGGTCTGGTGCGCCGACGACGACGGACGCCCCGACGGTCCGACGGTGCTCTCGACGCTGCTCGACTGCGCCGCACGGCACGATCTCGACGAGGTGTCCCCCGTCGTCGCCAACCTCGACGACCCGGACACCCTCGCCTTCCCGCTACGACGTGGACTCGTGTGGAGGCGGAAGCGGTCGGAGCTCTTCACCGACGGCGAGACCCAAGACGATGACTTGCTGCCCGGCATCGCGTCGCTGTTCAACGGTGCGCTGTTCTCCGCACATTGCCTCGAACAGGTGGGTGTGCCGGACCTGCGACTGTTCTTCCGCGGCGACGAGGTCGAGGTGCACCGCCGCCTGGTGCGGTCCGGCGTGAAGTTCGGTACGTGCCTGCGCGCCGGCTACCTCCACCCGGACGGATCGGCGGAGTTCCGGCCGATCCTGGGCGGGCGCATGCACACGCAGTACCCCGACAACGCGACCAAACGCTTCTTCACCTACCGCAACCGCGGCTACCTGATGAGCCAGCCCGGACTCCGTAGACTGCTGCCCCAGGAGTACGCCCGGTTCGGCTGGTTCTTCCTTGTGCAGCAACGTGATCCGAAGGCCTTCGCCGAGTGGGTACGCCTCCGCGGTCTCGGACGCCGGGAGCGGTTCACGCGTCCCTGAGCAAAGCTCCCCTGGCCCCTGAGAGGTGCGATGCGAGCAGACCCCTCCTGCCCCCTGAGGTGCGATGCGAGCAGACCTCCCCTGCCCCCTGAGGTGCGATGCGAGCAGACCTCCCCTGCCCCCTGAGGTGCGAGCGAAGCGAGCCTCGAAGGGCTCGGAACCTGCGTCACCAGGCCCTTCGAGGCTCGTCGCTATCGCTCCTCGCACCTCAGCCTGGATCCGTGGATGTGTTTAGGGTGTCGATGACAAGAAAATGCCCTTTGAACTGGGATGATTGGTGGTGTTGAGACAACAAAACAACCCAGTCAAAAGGCACTTTCAGTGAAAGTATCGCATAGGTTCACTACCGAGTCCGCTGTCTTCGATGACGACAACCTGGTGTCGCATGCCGGGCTAGTACCGGTGATGCGACTGGCCCACTCGACGGGGTTGGCCTCCCAGCTGGCCGAGCGAGTCGATTTGGGCACCACCCAAGTCGCCTCAGCCGGGGCCAACCTCGACGCGAAGCTGTTGACCGTGATCGCCGGATTCTGTTGCGGCGCCGACAGTATCGACGACCTCAACCTCGTCCGCGCCGGTGGGCACACCCGCCTGTTCGACCGCGTGTACGCCCCGGCCACGATCGGACAGACCCTGCGCGAGTTCACCACCGGTCATGTCCGACAACTCAACGCCGTGATGACCCGGACCTTACCGGCGATGTGCGCGCGGGCAGGGTTGTTACCCACCGACGGCGCCCGAGTGTTTGTCGATATCGACTCGCTGCTGCGCCCGGTCTACGGCTATCAGAAACAGGGCGGCTCCTACGGCCACGCCAAGATCGCCGGACGTGAACTCCTCCGCCGGGGCCTGTCACCACTGATCGCCACCGTCTGCGCGCCCGGTCATCCACCTGTGATCGCCAACGCGTGGCTGCGCGCAGGGCGCGCCGCCTCCGGTGCCGGGGCAGCAAAAATGATCGCCGAAACCATCACCACCGCACGCCGCGCCGGAGCCGCCGGCGAGATCACGGTACGCGGGGATTCGGCCTACGGCTCGGCCGAGGTGATGGCGACCTGCGAGCGTGCAGGAGCCACGTTCTCGCTGGTCCTGCGGACCAACACCGCTATCACCCGCGCGATCACGGCCATCAAAGACGATGCCTGGACACCGGTGCACTATCCCGGCGCGGTCACCGACCCCGACACCGGCGAACTGATCTCCGATGCCGAAGTCGCCGAAACCACCTACACCGTGAAACCCCAGTCGCCTCACCCGATCACCGCCCGACTCATCGTGCGCCGCGTCAAAGCCCACCACCCCGCCAACACCGACACCCTGATGCCCGCCTGGCGGTACCACGCATTCTTCACCAACACCACCGACGACACCGTCACCGCCGACATCAACCACCGAGGCCACGCCATCATCGAGACCGTGTTCGCCGACCTCATCGACGGACCGCTGGCACATCTACCCTCCGGAGTGTTCGGTGCCAACGCAGCCTGGCTGGCCCTGGCCGCCATCAGTCACAACCTCCTGCGCGCCCTCGCCGCGCTCAGCGCAGCACCGGCACTGCGCGCCGCACGCGGGGCGACGCTGCGCCGAACACTCATCGCCGTGCCCGCCCGACTGGCCCGACCAGCACGAACACCCGTCCTGCACCTACCCCGCCACTGGCCAGCACAACACGCCTTCACCGCGTTGTGGACCGCAATAAACACCACCTGACACACACACTCCACACTGCCCAACCACGACCAGGAACCCCAGTGAAAAAGCTGACACAAGGTCAGCGAATACCCGACGCCCACACCACAACCAGACACTCAGCCATCACCAACCACACCCCCCGGATAACCATCCACGGATCCAGGCTCATGAAGCAGAGGTGGGCCCTTCTTTCGGATCAAGGAGCAGAGATGGGCCCCTTCTTTCGGATCACGGAGCAGTGGGGTCGGTTCTTTCGGATCATGGGGCGGTGGGTTGATGTCGCGGGGTCATGCCCAGCGCCGAGATCGCGCCCACCACAGCGGTTCCGGTCAGGACCCACCACGCGGTCACGAAGGCATCGTGCACGTCGTCGTAGACGACCGAGGTACCGATGATCGCGACCAAGAGGCTGACGCCGAGTGACATACCGATCTGGCGGCTCATGTTGACCACTGCGCTGCCGGTTGCCGCCTGATCGGCAGGCAGGTCGGCGGTCGCCGAGGACAGAATGGACGGCAGCGCGAATCCCACTCCGACACCGCCGATCAGCCAGCCGGGCAGGAACTCGGTGGCGAAATCCGGAGTGGCGTCGACCGACAATGCGACGAGTGCGATCCCGATCGCGAAGAGCGCGCACCCGATCGCGACCAGGACCCCCACAGAGATCCGCGAGCTGAGCCGATGGGACACCGCCGCGAAGATCGGCACCATGAGCGGTCCGGTCGACACCGCCAGACCTGTCTCGATCGGCGAGAAGCCCCAGACCTGTTGCAGCCAGAGGATGTTGGCGAGGAGGGCGCCGGCGAACGGGATCGAGAACAGCACCATCGTCACGTTCGCCATCGAGAACGCACGGACGCGCAGCAGGGCGGGTGAGATCACAGGTTCGGAATGGTGTGCCGAACTGACGACGAAACCGGCCAACGACACCGCCGCAACTACCCAGGCCCCCGTGATACGGATGTCCGTCCATCCCCATTCACTGCCCTGCACGAGTCCCAGGGTGAGGGCGCCCACGGCGATCACCAGCAGCGCCGCGCCGAGCGCGTCGGGGAAGCCACTCGCGGATTCGTTCCGTGAGCGGGACAGGACCAGTGCGCCTGCGATCAGCGCAGCGACGCCCACCGGGATGTTCACCAGGAAGACCCAGCGCCACGACGCCTCGACGAGCAACCCACCCACTGCCGGACCGAAGGCAGCCGCGAGCGCCCCCGTCGCCGCCCAGATGCGAACCGACCGGGCACGACGCTCCGGCGGAATGGTCGAGACCACCAGGCCCAGGCTGGCCGGGGTGAGTATCGCCGCCCCGAGGGCCTGGACCGCACGAAACGCGACGAGCCACCAGACCCCCTGCGCCGCAGCGCATGCGGCACTGGCCGCGGTGAAGATCGCGAGTCCGAGGAGGAAGCCGCCCTTGCGGCCATAGCGATCGACGATCCGCCCGGCCGGAACCAGCAGCGCCGCATACAGAATGGCGTAGGCGTTGAGAATCCACGACATCTGGGACAGGGTCGCGTCGGGGAAATCCGCACCGATGTCGTCGAAGGCGACGTTCACGATGAAGACGTCGAGGCTGGCCATGAATGCGGCCCCGGACAGGATGAGCAGGACGACGCCGGGACGAGCGAGACCGGTGCCCGGAGCCTGCGTATTCGATGCTTCGGGCGCGACGGTCATCGGGCCGGCCATCCGATGACACGTCGGCTCTGGCGTGCGGACGCCAGGAGCCGGCCGCCGCGGTCGCGCAGGGTGGTGTCGTCGACCGACCACCCGCCGGAGGTCGAGGTGTTTCGCGTATGGACGAGCACCGGCGCCGGCGTGGGATCGTCCAACGGTGCGGTCACGTGCATGGAGAAGGCGACCGTCGGAAGTGCCAGTGGTGCGGTGAGAGTCGGGAACACCGCGGGCGGCAGGCAGTCGGCCAAGAGCGCGAGGTATGCCGCATCGACGGCCATCGGCGTCCGCGTGGTGATCCAGGCGCGCATCCACGCTTCGCTCGCGCCGGTGAGAGGCAGCGGACCGTCGACCGGCCGCAGGTCCAGTTGCGCACCCATCGGGACTATCTCCGGCGGAATCATGAAGGCGTCCAATCCTTCCGGACCGGGGACGCCCGAGATCCGGTCGATGACGTCCGCGGACCCCGATTCTCCGACACGCCCCGCGGTGATCGCCGCCGTCGCGATCTCGACACCGGCCTGCGTGACCTCGACGTCGACGACCCGTGTGTGTCGACCCACCTCCCGAACCGACGGGGTCAGGATCAGCTCCCCGCCGTCGGGTTTGCCCACGAATCGCAGATCCAGCGCACGCACCGACCCTTCCGGCGCCGCCTCGGCGCCGACCCGCACGGCCAGGGCGGCGATGGCGCCGCCGTGCGGACCCGACCATCCCCACCAGGTCGGATCGATGGTCGCCGACCATCGGCCGTCCCCGGTCGGGCTCGCGCCGAAGCTGTCCGACAAACCGTCGTCGGCCGCGTCCTGCCTGCTGAGTTGCTTCACGCAACTCATGCAAGCAGGTTGAGTTGCATCACGCAACCCACTACGCTCGACTCATGCGCCGCGCCTCGTTCGCCGACATGAACTGCTCGATCGCCCAGACGCTGGAGATCGTCGGCGAATGGTGGACGTTGCTCATCGTCCGGGACGCGATGTTCGGCGTGACGCGGTTCGATGAGTTCTCGTCACGGCTCGGCATCGCACGCAACGTGCTGGCCCAGCGGCTCGACACGCTCGTGGAGCACGGCGTCCTGACGAAGGTGCCGTACCAGGACAATCCGGTGCGCCACGACTACCGCCTCACCGACAAGGGGCGGGACCTGTGGACGGTTCTGGCCGCGCTGCGTCAGTGGGGCGACAAATGGACCGCGACGGACGGCGCCCCGGTGGTCTCGACGCACTCGTGCGGACACACGATGACCGTCGAGCCCACGTGCTCGGGGTGTGGGGAGCTGATCGCGGTCGGCGAACTGCGCGTTCACCCCGGCCCCGGCGCAACTGCAACGAATCCGGTGGCAGCACTCCGGTAAGGCGCCCCCGAGGCTCCTGCCTGCGACAACGCGGAACCTTCCGTTCCGCAATTAGAACGTGTTCTACTGTGATGGGAGTTCCACTGCCGTCCCGAGGAGCATGATGCGGTTCACCTTCGCCGAGGCCATGACCGACCCGTCGTACTACGCGCCGCTCGCGCAGGCCGCCGAGGCGGCCGGGTATGCCGGCTTCACCATTCCCGATTCGCTGGCGTATCCGGAGGAGTCGGACGCGACGTACCCGTACACCCCGGACGGCAATCGCGAGTTCCTGGACGGGAAAGCGTTCATCGAGACGTTCATCCAGGCGGCGGCGCTCGGCGCGGTCACCTCGACCATCCGCTTCACCCCCTTCGTGGTGAAACTCCCGGTCCGCCCGCCGGCGCTGGTCGCCAAGCAGGCAAGCTCAGTGGCCTATCTGACGAACAACCGGTTCGCGATGGGTGTCGGCACGAGCCCCTGGCCCGAGGACTACGACTTCATGGGCGTGGACTTCAAGCGTCGCGGTAAGCGGATGGACGAGTGCATGGACATCATCCGCGGACTCACCACCGGCGAGTACTTCGAGTTCCACGGCGAGTTCTACGACATCCCGAAAATCAAGATGACCCCCGCACCCACCGAACCCATCCCGCTGCTGGTGGGCGGGCACGCCGACGCCGCGCTGCGTCGTGCGGTCATCCGCGGCGACGGGTGGATGCACGGCGGCGGCCCGCCCGAGGAACTCGAGACGCTGCTGGACCGGATCGAGGAGATCCGCAAGGCCGAGGGAAAGACGAACGATCCATTCGAGATTCACGTGATCTCGATGGACGCCTATACCGTCGATGGTTGTAAGCGCCTGGAAGACAAGGGGATCACCGACGTGATCGTCGGATTCCGGTTGCCGTACGTCATGGGCGAGGACACCGAGCCGCTGCAGACCAAGATCGACCATCTGAACTGGTACGCGGAGAACGTGATCGCCAAGGTCAACGGCTGAGATAGGGGTCCGCCCACCGCACCCGGAGCAACGCACCGGCCCGACGCCCCACCGCGTCCGCTGTTGCACGACCCCTCACCCTGCGGCAGACTGCACGGACGGACAAGTGCGCAAACCCCGGTGAGTGAACACCTCGGGCGGGAGGACAGCGATGACCGATTCGGCCGACGGGTCGATGTCGTCGTCGCTGAGCAGGCGAGGATTCTTCCGCGTCGCCGGAGTCGCCGGAACCGCCTTCCTCGGCGCGTCGGCACTGGCGGCGTGCGGTGGTGGATCGTCGGACACCGCCAACACCATCAAGGCGGCCATCGCCGGGGAACCCGACCAGCTCGATCCGCAGAAGTCGAGCTCCTACTTCACCTTCGAAGTACTCGAGAACGTCTTCGACACGCTCGTCGAACCCGACGATCAGCTGCAGATGCGCCCAGCCCTGGCGGAGAGCTGGGAGATCAGCGCCGACGGCCGGCAATGGGATTTCACGCTGCGCAACGGGGTCACGTTCCACAACGGCGACCCGCTCACCGCGGCCGACGTCGAATACTCGTTTCGTCGGATCATCGACGAAGAGCTGTCCAACGCATACAAACTCGAGGCCATCGAGTCGATCACCGCACTCGACGAACACCGGGTCAGATTCACCGTCAACGCACCGACGCCCAACCTCCTCACCAGCATCGGCGGGTTCAAGGGGTTGGCCATCGTCAACCGGCGCAACGTCGAATCGGGTGAGATAGCCACCAAACCCGTGGGGACAGGTCCGTTCTCCTTCGTCTCGCGGTCGCCCGGTGCGTCCATCGTGCTCGCGTCCAATCCCGATTACTGGGGTGGCGCGCCCGCCGTCGACGGAGTCCACTTCAGCTTCATCTCGCAGGGCACCACCGCGGTGTCGGCACTGAGATCCGGCGAAATCGACTGGACCGACGCCATTCCCGCACAGCAGCTGAGCATCCTGCGCCGCGACGACACACTCGACGTCGGCACCGTGGTCGCCAACGACTACTGGTACGTCACGATGAACTTCGACGCCACGCCGTTCGCGGACACCCGGGTGCGCCAAGCGGTTGCGTACGCCATCGACCGGAAGTCGATCGCCCAGGTCGTCGGATACGGCACCGCGACGCCCAACGAGCTGGCGATCCCGTCGACGAGTCCCTGGTTCGCCCCCTACGACCGCTACACCGCAGGACTCGACCGCGACGCGGCTGTCGCGAAATCCAAGGAACTGCTCAGGCAGGCCGGCATCCGTGGGCTCGACATGCGACTGATGGTGACCACCGAGTACCCCGAGACGGTGACGGCGGCGCAGGTGATCGCGTCGAACCTCGGTGACGTCGGGATCGACGTGGCGATCGAACAACTGGACTTCGGGGCGTGGCTCGACCGCCAGGCGGCCGGCGACTTCGACGCCTTGCTGCTCGGCTGGCTCGGCAACATCGACCCGGAGGACTTCTATTACGCCCAGCACCATTCCGAGGGCACCTCGAACGCGCAGAAGTACTCGAACCCCAGGGTCGACGCGCTCTTGGACAGCGGCCGCACCGAACTCGACGTCGAGGCCCGCAAGAGGATCTATGCCGACGCCGCGAGCATCATCGCCGACGACGTGAGCTACCTGTACCTCTACAACCCCTCGTCGACGCAGGCCTTCGTGAAACAGCTCCAGGGATACGTCGTCCGCTCCGACAAGGCCATCCGGTTCCGCGACGCCCGGCTGGAGAGGAGCTGAGATGACCGCACTGCACTCGCCGCTGCTGCGCTTCATCCTCGTGCGGTTGCTCTACACGGTCGCCGTGCTGCTCGGCGTGATCGTCGCGGTGTTCTTCCTGATGCAGATCGTCCCGGGCGATCCCGTGCGGATCGCGCTGGGCACCCGCTACACGCCGGAATCCTATGAGGCCCTTCGCAACGCCTCGGGTCTGGACCAACCGCTCGCGACCCAGCTCGTCGACTACGTCGGAAGCGCCTTCACCGGCGACCTGGGAGTCAGTTTCCGAAACAGCGAGCCGGTGACCACCATGTTGTTCGACCGGCTGCCGGCCACCATCACGCTGGCGTCCGCCGCCATCGTCGTCGCGCTGCTCATCGCACTGCCACTCGGTTTCGTGGCCGCGTTGCGCGAAGGACGCCTCGCCGACAACGTGATTCGGGTCGTGAGCCAGTTCGGCATCTCCGTCCCGGACTTCTGGATGGGCATCCTGCTGATCGGCCTCTTCTCCACCGCGCTCGGCTGGTTGCCGTCGGCCGGATACCAACCCTTCGCCGACGACCCGCTCGGCTGGCTGGAACACCTGGTGCTGCCGGCGATCACGGTCGGGGTGGTCACCGGGGCGATCATGACCCGGTACGTGCGGTCGTCGGTGCTCGACGTGGTGAACGCACCGTTCGTGACAACCGCGAAGTCGAAGGGGTTGAGCACCAAGCGGGTTCTGCTCGATCACGTCGGCCGCAACGCGCTCGTGCCGGTGCTGACGATCTCCGGTATCCAGTTCGCGGGTCTACTCGGCGGTGTCATCGTCGTCGAGGTCGTGTTCGCCTGGCCCGGACTGGGTCTGCTGGTCTACGACTCGGTCGCCGCCCGCGACTACCCGGTGCTGCAGGGCGCGATCCTGCTCATCGCGGTGATCTTCCTGGTCGTCAACCTCGTCGTCGACATCCTCTATGCCGTCATCGATCCCAGGATTCGACTGTCATGACCCTCACCGCACCCGACCCTCCCGAGCCCGGCGCCGGCACCACCGCCGAGCCGAGCGGTGGCGCGTCGACCGATTCGGCGTGGCGATTGCTGCTGCGCAACCGCACGTCGGTGATCGGGTTGATCATCATCGCGGTCGTTCTCGTGTGCGCGGTGTTCGGTCCGCTCATCGCGCCCTACGGCGCCAACGAGATCGACGTCCCGAACGCGCTGCAGGCACCCAGCTGGTCGCACCTTTTCGGCACCGACGACCTGGGTCGCGACGTCTTCTCGCGAGTGGTGCTCGCCGCATCCGTGAGCATGCGCGTCGCCGTCATCGCGGTGGCGATCTCGCTCACCGTGGGCGTGATCATGGGGATGGTCGCGGGATTCGCCGGCGGGGTGCTCGACACCGCGCTGATGCGGATCGTCGACGTGGTTTTCTCGTTCCCGGTGCTGCTGCTCGCGCTCGCGATCGTGGCGATCCTGGGGCCGGGAGTGACCTCGGCCATGATCGCGATCGGCGTCGTGTACATCCCGATCTTCGCGAGGGTGGCGCGTGCCGACACCCTGCGGGTCCGGCAGACCCAGTACGTCCAGGCGTCACGAACCATGGGCGTGCGGACGCCGGCCATCCTGACGCGCCATGTGCTCCCGAACAT
The DNA here is from genome assembly GCF_000143885.2 of Gordonia sp. KTR9. Taxonomy (NCBI): domain Bacteria; kingdom Bacillati; phylum Actinomycetota; class Actinomycetes; order Mycobacteriales; family Gordoniaceae; genus Gordonia; species Gordonia sp. KTR9. Next base: position 315,496 of record NC_018581.1, on the reverse strand, counting down.
CTCGGGTCCGGTGATCGTCCAGACGTCGATCTCCCTCGGGTTCGCGATCCTGTCGGAGGCGGCACTGTCGTTCCTCGGTCTGGGCGTGCAACCACCGGATCCGTCGTGGGGCCGGATGCTCTTCGACGCACAGGGGTTCATCACCACCGCCTGGTGGATGGGCGTCTTCCCCGGTCTCGCGATCCTGGTGACGGTCTTCGCGTTCAACCTCATCGGCGACGGCGTCCGCGATGTGCTCGACCCGCGCCAGCGCACGCTGCTGCGCAACCGGGGGTACGAGCGCAGGTCGCCCACGGCGACAACACCGTCGGCCGGGATACGCGTCGACTCCGACGGCTCGGTACTGCGGGTGGAAGACCTCGTCGTCGGTGTCGGTCCGCGAGAGATCGTGCACGGCATCAGCTTTTCCGTCGCACCGGGCGAGACGCTCGGGATCGTCGGGGAGAGCGGGTCGGGCAAGTCGCTCAGCGTGTTGTCGGCCACCGGACTGTTCGACGCGCCGAGCGCCTACGTCCGCGGATCGGCGGTCCTCGGAGACACCGAGATCGTCGGCGCCACACCAGCGAAACTTCGGGCTCTGCACGGTTCGCGCGTCGGTTTCGTCTTCCAGGACCCGTCGTCGAGCCTCAATCCCCTGCTCACAGTCGAGCAGCAGCTGACCGAGGGGCCGCGTCGGCATCTCGGGCTCACACGGGGCGAGGCACGCGAACGCGCCCTGACGCTGCTGCGCGATGTGAACCTGCCCGACCCCGAAAGCCGGTTGCGCGCTTACCCCCATCAGTTGTCCGGCGGCCAGCGACAGCGCGTCATGATCGCGATCGCACTGGCCTGCGATCCCGAACTGCTCATCGCCGATGAGGCCACCACCGCACTCGACGTGACCACGCAGGCACAGATCATCGACCTCGTCGCGAAGCTGCAGCGCGAGCGCGGGATGGCGGTCGTGTGGATCAGTCACGATCTCGGCGTGATCGGGCGGATCGCCGACCGTGTGATGGTCCTGCGTTCGGGGCGGATCGTCGAGAGCAGCGACGTCACCACACTCTTCGACGACCCGCAGGACGACTACAGCCGCACGCTGCTGGACTCCCGCCCCCTGTTGAGCAAGGTGTCCGAGCGCCGCGGAGCCCCGGCGCTCGCCAAGCGCATCGACGACGACCCGCTGCTCCGTGTCACCGGGCTCGGCGTCGACTATGTGGTCCGCGGCCCCTCGGGACGCCACGTCGTGCACGCCGTCGACGGGGTGGACCTGCAGGTCTCCCGGGGCCGCACGCTCGGCATCGTCGGCGAATCGGGTTCGGGCAAGTCGACGATCGCGGGAGTCATCACCGGACTCATCACCGCCGGCCAGGGCACGACGGTGCGGGGCAGCGTGACGGTCGCTGTCGACGGCCGCGACGTGGAGGCCGTCGGAGTCGGCGGCGGCGACGAAGCCCTGCTCCGACGCCGGGTCGCGATGGTCTTCCAGGACCCGGCCGCCTCACTCGATCCCCGGATGACGGTCGCCGCGTCGATCGCGGAGCCGCTCCGGACGCACGGCCTCGCCGACGGCCGGGACGGAACGCGGAGTCGTGCCGAGGAGTTGCTCGCCGACGTCAGCCTCGACGCGTCGTTCCTCGACCGCTATCCCCACGAGATGTCCGGCGGCCAGCGGCAGCGTGTGAGTATCGCCCGTGCGTTGGCCTCCGACCCCGAGGTGCTGATCCTCGACGAGTCGACGGCGTCGCTCGACGTATCGGTGCAGGCCAGCGTGCTCGACCTGCTCGCCGAGCTCCAGCGTCAGAAGGGGCTGACCTACCTGTTCATCGCCCACGATCTCGCCGTCGTGGAGCAGATCAGCGACACCGTCGCGGTGATGCAGAACGGGAAGGTCGTCGAAACCGGACCGGCGTCGGAGATCCTGCACGACCCGGCGACCGACTACACGCGCAAGCTGCTCGCGGCCATCCCGCCGGAGGTCCCGCAGCGGGCGTGACCCGTCGACCGTGCGTCCGATTCCGTCGACTGGGCGTCGGATTCCGTCGACTGGGCGTCTCGAGCTCGCGTCCGGCTCCCCTCGCGCCCGTCGGCGCTCCGCGAACGTCGTCGGCTAGGGTGTCAGCGTGTCTCGACCCGACCCTGGTGACCACGTCCGCGATGACGACGAACCGAGCCACGACGACTTCGCCACGCGGCATGCGCCGATGCCGATCGAGCTGCCCTTCGACGACGAAGAGGCGTCGACGAACGTCGGCCTGAAGACCCAGCTCGTGCGCTTCGTCATCACCGGCGGGTTCTCCGGGCTCCTGGACTTCGGGCTGACGATCCTCTTGCAGTACGGCCTGGACATGCCGTTCTGGCCGGCCAAGTCCGCGGGTTTCATCCTCGGCACCACCGTCGCGTACCTGCTGAACCGTCGATGGACGTTCAGGGCCGAACCGAGCATGGCGAGGTTCGTGTCGGTCATCGCGCTCTATCTGGTGACCTACTTCGTCAACGTCGGCATCTACACCGCCCTGTCGCATGCGTGGCAGGAGACGCTGCTCTACAGCTTCGCGGCCTACGTCATCGCACAGGGCACCGCGACGGTCATCAACTTCGTCGTCCAGCGGATGGTCATCTTCAAGATTCGCTGACCTGGGAGCGCCCAGTCGACGAAAAACCATGCACGGTCGACGGGGAACGACGCCCGGTCGACGAGCGGGTCAGAACTCCTCGTCGACGTCGGAGTCGCGCGCGGCATGCTCGCCGCGATCGAGGGTGGCGAGTTCGGCCAGGTCGGCCGGGTCGAGAGCGAAATCGAAGAGGTCGGCGTTCTCGACCTGCCGGCCGGTGTGCGATGACTTCGGGACGACGCTGATGCCGTTCTGCACCGACCATCGAAGCGCGATCTGGGTAGGCGACTTGCCGTACTTGCGGGCGATCCGGAGGATGACCGGATCGGCGAGCAGCCCTTCCTTGCGGCCGGTCGGATGCCAGGCCTGGGCGTGAATGCCCTTGTCGGCCATGAACTCCCGAAGCTCGGTTCGCGCCAGGGCGGGTGAGCACTGGATCTGGTTGAGGACCGGCCACCGTCCCGTCTCGTCGAAGAGCATCTGCAGGTGATGCTCCTTGAAGTTCGACACCCCCGGGGTGCGGACATAGCCCTCGTCGGCGAGCGTCAGCAGCGCCTTCCACGAATCGACGGTGCGTCCGAGGCTCGGGCAGGGCCAGTGGATGAGGTAGACGTCGATGTGCGCGACACCCAGGCGCCGTGCGCTCTCCTTCGCGGCGTTGATCGCCTCGTCGAAGCCCTGATCGCCGCCCCCGAGCTTGGTCTGCACCACGATCTCCTCGCGGGGGACACCGGTTCCGTGCAGGCCCATCCCCACGCTCAGCTCGTTGCTGTACCTGGGCGCGGTGTCGACGAGCCGGTACCCGGACTTGATCGCCGACCCGACGGCAGTGACACCCGGGCGGCCGAGCATGTTGTAGGTGCCGAGCCCCACCAGGGGGATCGAGGTTCCGTTGCTGAGCTCGACCGAGGGGATGTCCACCGAATCAGGATATGTCGACAACCACGTCCTGCGTCGTCTGTCGATCTGGAACCCTGGTCGGATGGGCACCGAAGACTCGTCGTACGACGACATCGTGGTCGGCGCCGGTCACAACGGGTTGACCGCGGCGGCGTATCTCGCCCGGGCCGGACGCCGCGTGCTGGTCGTGGAGAAGGCCGACCACGTCGGCGGCGCCACCGTGTCCGCGACGCCGTTCGCCGGTCTTCCCGCGCGGTTGTCGCGGTATTCGTACCTGGTCTCGCTGATGCCGCGCGAGATCATCGCCGACCTCGACCTCGACATCTCGCTCATCCGCCGGCGCTACTCGTCGTACACCCCGTTGCCGTCCGACCCGGCGCGCGCGATCCTGGTCGACAACCTCGACGACGCCGCGACGGCCGCGTCGTTCCGGCAGGTGACCGGCTCCGACATCGGCTTCACCGCATGGCAGTCGTTCTACCGCAGGCTCGGCGTGATCGCCGACCGCGTGTTCCCGACCATGATCCAGCCGCTGCGCACCGCCGCCGAGATGCACGACCTCGTCGTCGGCCCAGACGGGTTCGCCACCGACACCTCGACCGCCGAACTGTGGGAGGCGCTCACCACGCTGCCGCTCGGCACGCTCCTGCGCCAGTACTTCGACGACGACCTGGTCCGCGGGATCGCCGCCACCGACGGACTCATCGGCACCTTTGCCGACCTCGAGGATCCGACCCTGCGGCAGAACATCTGCTTCCTGTACCACATCATCGGCGGCGGATCCGGGGACTGGGACGTCCCGGTCGGCGGGATGGGCGCGGTGTCCGGCGCTCTCTATCAGGCCGCTTCCTCGGCAGGCGCCGACATCGTGACGGGAGTCGAGATCACGGGCGTCGATCCCGGAGACGGCACCGTCGAGACGACCGGCGGCACCTTCCGCGGCTCGATGCTCTACGCGGCGTGCGCGCCACAGGTGTTCAACACCTTCCTCGACGGGACGCCGATCCCCTGCGAGCCCGAGGTGCGCGGATCGCAGCTCAAGATCAACCTCCTGCTCGACCGGTTACCACGACTCCGCGACGGGTCGGTCCCGCCGGCGGCGGCGTTCGCCGGGACCTTCCACATCAACCAGACCGCCTCGCAACTGCACGATGCGTGGCGGCAGGCCGATCGCGGTGAAGTGCCCGCTCTCCCACCGTGCGAGATCTACTGTCACACTCTCACCGACCCGTCGATCCTCGGTCCGGAGCTCGCGGGCAAACACACGCTCACACTGTTCGGCCTGCACATGCCGCCCGAGGTGTTCGACGAACCCGGAGCCGTCGAGCACGCCGTCGGCGCAACCTTCGCTTCTCTCAATTCTGTACTGGGCGAACCGATTCAATCTGTCATCGCCCACGATCTGAACGGCCGGCCGTGCATCGAGGCGAAGACGCCGCAGGACCTGGAGGAGGCCGTCGGACTACCCGGCGGGCACATCTTCCACCGGCCGTTGCAGTGGCCGTGGGCCGAGACGGCGTCGGAGGTCGGCCGCTGGGCCGTGGAGACACCTCATCCGCGAGTGCTGTTGTGCGGCGCGGGCGCTCGTCGCGGCGGCGGGGTCAGCGGCATCCCGGGACGCAATGCCGCTGCCGCGGTCCTGGGTGCGGACGCACTCGGATGGCCCGAGTAAGCGACCCCGGCACGAGCTGCTCTTCGATCGGGGTCAGACGGCGCCGTCGTGCTCGGCGACCAGTTGCCGAAGCCGCTCGCGTTCCAGCCGATCGGTGGCCCCGCCACGCAGGGTCGGTGCGGACTTGACGAGGAGTCGGCTGTACGGGTGATCGGGCCGACGGAGCACCTCGTCGGTGGCTCCGTCTTCCACGATCGAACCGCGATAGAGAACGAGGAGACGGTCGGTCACGCCGGCCACCGACCCGAGATCGTGAGAGATGAACAGCAGTGTGGTGCCGCTGTCACGCAGCGAGGCGAGGATCTCGATCACATTGACCCGATTCGCCGAATCGAGAGCGCTGACCGGCTCGTCGAGGATGATCAACCGCGGATCGGTGATGAGCGCACGTGCGACCGCGACCCGTTGTCGCTGACCGCCGGAGATCTCGGCGGGGAACCGGCCGAGGACATCGGGGTCGAGCGAGACGCTCGCGAGTCTTGCCGCAACCTTGGCCTCGACCTCGTCGCGGCGGTATCGGCCACTGATCTCGAGGGGTTCGGCGAGCGACTGGGCTATCGTCCGCTCCGGATCGAGGCTGCGGAGCGGGTCCTGAAACACGTACTGCACGATGCCTTCTCGGCGAAACGTCCGCCAGCGCGCCCGGTCGAAGGACGTCACCTCAGTTCCGTCGATGTGTATCTCTCCGGCGTCGACGTCGGCGAGGCCGAGGACAGCTCGGGCGATGGTGGACTTGCCCGAACCGGTCTCACCGACCAGACCGAGAGCCTCGCCCGGGGCGATCGTGAAGCTGACGTCGCGGAGCACCTGTTGACGACGATGTCCGCGACCGTAGCTCACCCCCAGGTCCCTGACGTCGAGAAGCGGTGTCCGGTCAGACGACATGTGCGGCCCCCGTCTGTGCGATCTCCGTCGTGTACTTGCCGATGCCGTAGCGTTCGTGCTCGTCGACGAGCATCCGGGTGTAGTCGTGGCTCGGGCGATGGAGGACATCAGACGTGCGACCGCGGTCGACGACGAGGCCGTCACGGAAGACGATCACCTGGTCGGCGACCTGGGACACCACCGCCAGGTCGTGCGATACGACGATGAGCGAGAGGTTGTGTCGTTCCACGAGATCGGCGATGAGGTCGAGGACCTCGGCCTGAACGGTCACATCGAGGGCTGTCGTCGCTTCGTCGGCGATCAGGATGCGAGGCTCGAGCGAGACCGCGATGGCGAGGGCGACCCGTTGCAGCATCCCGCCCGAGAGCTCATGCGGGTATTGGCGAGAAACCCACTCGGGCTCCCGGATTCGCACCTCGTCGAGCAATTCGAGCGCTCGACGGCCGGCGGCCCGACGCCCGAGTCCACGTTTGACCCGCAGGACTTCCGCGATCTGCTTCCCGATCGAGATGGACGGGTTCAGATACGACCCCGGGTCCTGGAAGACGGCGGTGATCCCGGTGCCGCGAAGACGGTTCCAGTCCGTCACGCTGTGACCGGAGATGTCCTCACCGAACAGTTCGATCGTCCCTCCGGTGACCGACAGGCCGTTCGGCAACAGACCGAGTACCGCTCGCAGGCTGATCGACTTTCCACTGCCGGACTCGCCGACGATGCCGAGAGTCTCACCCCGTCGGAGTTCGAAATCGACTCCGCCCACGAGCACGGAGCCACTCACCTCGTCGGTGATGCGGAGCCCGTCCACACGCAGGATGGTCTCCGGAGTGGTGGAATCGGTTGTCTCGGAATTTGTCTCGGACATCCGGACCGAAGTCGCCTGGGCCGCGCTTGTCTGGGCTGCGGTTGTCTGGGGCAAGGTTGTCTGGGTCGACATCGCGGTCAGGCTCCCTGTGTCGTGGCGGATGGCGCCGTGGTCGCGTCCCGGCGACGCGGACGAGTGAGTAGCTGACGGCCGGAGACGCCTCGGACATCGCGGATGACGTCGGCCAGAACGTTGAACGCCCAGACCACGATGATGATGGGAATCGCCGGGATCAACGGGGCGTAGGGACGGAAGGTGAGGTACCCCAGGTCCGAAGCGAGCATTCCGCCCCAGGTCGGGGCGGGCGGCTGGACACCGATGCCGAGGAAGCTCAGCGCCGCGACGGTGATGAGTCCGATGCCGAGGGTGCTCGCGAACACGACCGCGACGGCCGGGAGAACCTTCTTGGCCACATGTTTCCGCACGATCCAGGACACGTCGGCGCCGGCGATACGGGCTGCTTCGACGTACTGAGAATGTGCCACCGCGAGCGTCGCGGCGCGGGCGACACGGTAGAAGGCGGGCGCGGTGAGCACACCGACGACGATCATCGCCTGCGTGACAGCGTTACCGAGCAAAGCGGTCACCGCAACGGCGAAGACGAGGAACGGTAGTGCGACGAGGGTGTCGACGAGGCGGAGCGTCGACCATTCGAACACCCGGCCCGAGTAGACCGACAACACGCCGGGCACGGCGCCGATCACGAGTCCGATCACCGCGACCTGGACAGCGCTGAGCAGACTCAACGGGGTTCCGGCCAGCAGTCGGCTGAGGGTGTCGCGACCGAGGTAGTCGGTTCCGAACCAATGCTGGGCCGAGGGACCGGCGAGAATGTCCGGCGAGCCCTCCAACGGGTCGTACGGCGCCAGTAGCGGGCCGAAGACGACGAGGAAGAAGGCGATGCCGATGACGATCAGGGCAACGCGGCCGCTGCGGACCGCCCAGATGTCGCGAATCATGTCAGAGACCTCTCGTCGACGCGGGCACCAGTCGGTTCAGGAGGATGTTGACGATCAGGTTGAACCCGACCACCAACACGATCGAGATGACCAGGACGCCTTGGACCGCGGGCACGTCGCCCCGTTGTGCCGCGTCGGCCGCGAACCTGCCGTACCCCGCGATACCGAAGATGGCCTCGGTGACGACCGCGCCACCGAGCAGCGCGGGGAATTTGAGTCCGAGGAGCGCCAGAGTCGGGCCGATACCGTTCCGGAGGGCGTGGACGAAGAAGATGCGTCGGGATCCGAGCCCACGAACCTGTGCGCCGATGATGTAGTTCTGGTCATAGGCGTCGACGAGGCCGACTCGTGTCTGGCGCGCGACCTCGGCCACGGTGTCGACGCTGAGGGCGATCGCGGGCAGGGTGGCGAACCAGAGCCAGGACCCGAAGCCCTCGGACATCGGCGTGTATCCGGCTGCGGGGAACCATCCGAGACCGACGGCGAAGATCGACACGAGAAGGATGCCCACGATGAACGGCGGCATGGTGGAGATCAGGGTGGAGAAGGCGGTGATCGACCGGTCGAGGAGCGAGGTCGGTCGAGAGGCCGCCAATCCGCCGAGCAGCAGCCCCACCACCACTCCGATGACAAGTGCCAAGCCCGCGATGGACAGGCTGATGAGCGCGCGGTCGAAGAGGATCTCCGACACCGGGAACCCGTTGTGCCAGCTGTTGCCGAGATCTCCGCGCAGGACCGAACCGAACCAGTCGAAGTACTGGATCAGGAAGGGACGGTCGAGTCCCCACTCGCGTTCGATCTGGGCGACGAGTTCGGGCGTGGCATTGTCACCCGCCTGGAGATAGGCCGGACTGAGGCCGCTGATCGCCTGCAGCGAGAACGTGATGAAGGTGGCGATGATGAAGACCGGAATGAAGATCCCGATCGAACGCAGGACAGTGACCCCGATACGTCGTGCGGTCGCCGTTCGCGAACTCCGACGCCGTGGCCGGACACTGCTCGGAGTCAGGGCTGCGGGTTCTCGGTTGTGAGGCTCGCTCACCTGTGCGATGACCATGGCTTCTCCTCGGTGACCGGGTTCAGCCGACCGCGACCGGCGCGGCAGCGTGCGCCAGGCCGGCCTCGGGGTACGGCGCCGCCGGCAGCTGGGGATGAATCGCCTCGGCGATCACCGCCAGACTCTCGCGATAGTGGTGATCGGACAGGCCCAGCGGCACGCTGAAGAGGTAGTCGGTCGCCGCGTTCGCCGCCGAGTCCGCAGCGAGTTCGGCGACGATCTCCTCCGGGGTGCCGTGCAGGATGTAGAAGTCGCGCATGAGGTCTGCGGGCGACGAGCCGGGGTTGGCCCACGGCAGCGCCGTCGGGTAGCGCTCGAGGTAGTCGGCGAACAGGCGTCTCGCGTCCTCCTTGCTCTCCGCAGGAAGAACCGAACGGGACACCCCGATCCGGGGTGTGCGGTCGGACGGAAGCTCATTCACATACGCCTCGACGAGGAGCGCCTGCACCTCGCCGGTGGGTCCGCCCTGCGCAAACCGGTGGAGTTGCAGACCATCTCCGGATCGCCCGATGTCACGCGCGGTGTCCGGCTTCGACGTCGCCTGCCACAGTCGTTGCGGTAGCTGCCCTGCGGGCGGATAGAAGCCGAAAGCCTGCCCCTCCGAGACGTGTTCGAGGTGGAAAGCGTCCCTCAGCCGCGTCAGCGCGTCGTGATACAGACTCTCGCGCTGCGCCTCGTCCAGGTCGTACACGTTGTACGCGGCGGTGGAGAACCCGCCTCCATTGCCCTTACCGACACCGAGTTCGAGCCGATCCCCACTCAGTGTGTTGACGACCGCGGCCGACTCGGCAAGTCGCAGTGGATGATCGAATGCCAACGGGATGACCGCGGTACCGAGGCGCAGCCGCTGTGTGCGCTGCGACAGAGCACTGAGCAGGACGAGCGAAGAGGGAAGACCGATGTTGGAGAACCGGCCCTCGGCCACCCAGTACGTCTGGTAACCGAGCGATTCCGCTCTCACCGCGTTCGTGAGAAGCACGTCATAACCCGCGGCGGCGTCCGTCTCGGTGAGCGGCACCTCGAACAGGGCGAGTCCGGGGCGAACAGGAAGGAGAGACATGGGATGTCCTTGTCGGTGATGATCGTGCCGAGCGGTGGTGAGGGTCTCGATCAGCTGTTGGCGCCGACGGTGATTCCGCGCCAGTTCAGGAACCCCTCGCGATTGTCGAAGTCCGACGAGAGGTCCGCCGACGCCGCCCAGGTGATGGCTTGTGCGTAGAGCGGGATGGTGGAGCCCTCCAGGAATCCGGCGACCGATGTCTCCCGTGCCTTGTCCGGGTAGTCGGCAGCGTCGATCGGCGTCGCCCGCAACGCGGCCAGGGCGGACTGGAATGCGCCTGGGGAGTACGGGGAACTGAGATTGAGCACCCCGCCGACGTCATAGTGTTCGGTCAGCGTCTGCGCCTGGGAGTTCCGGCCGACGTACCCGTAGGTGGAGAACGCCTGGCTCTTGGCGAAGTACCCCTTCGACCAGTTCGGGTTCTTGTTGATGCTGACACGCACACCGATCGCGGCGAACTGCGACTGGATCAGCTCGAGCTGGGAATCGGGCACGAAGGGAGCGGAATCGAGCGTGATGTCCAGACCGTCTGGGTAACCGGCTGCGGCGAGGAGGCTCTTGGCCTTCGAGGGGTCATACGGGAACGCACCCTCGAGTTCTTCGGCATACAGCGGGTGTCCCTTGGGGAGTAGCTGATGCGCGACCTGACCTTCTCCCACGGTCACCTTGTCGACGAACTCCTGCGAGTTGACGGCGGCTCGGAATGCCTCGACCACGCGCGGGTCATCGAACGGTTCGAGGTTGCGATTGACACTGAGGAACTGCACCGACCAGTTCTTGGAGATGTCCCGGACGACGTTCAGGCCTGCGTCGCGCGCCCGCTGCACCTGGTTCTGGTCGAGGGTCACGAAGTTGTAGACACCGGTCTGGGCCGACGACACCAGACTCGTGGGATCGTTGCCGAATCTGATTTCCATCCGGTCGATCTTGATGTTGTCGGCGTCCCAATAACCCTGGAACTTCTCCAGGATGATGTGTGACTCGGGAACGAGTTCGACGACCTTGAACGGACCGGCGCCCACGGGATTGCGGGTGTTGAGCGCCTCGACGTCCTTCTCGCTCGCCGCCTTGCTCGTGATGAGTCCGGCGCGAATGCTGAACAGATAGGGGATCTGGTAGTCGACGCTCTTCAGGTTGACGGTGAAGTTCAGATCGTCGTCCACCACCACATCTTTGATGTTCCGGTACGACCCGATGAGCGCGCTGTTCTCCTGGTTGATCGCACGGTCGATGTAGTACTTGAGCGCATCTGCGTTCACCGGACTGCCGTCGTGGAAGGTCAGTCCCGGGCGGAGGGTGAAGGTCACCGCGGTCCCGTCGGCGTTGTACTTCCAGCTCTCGGCCAGCGCCGGTGCGGGATTGCCGTTCTCGTCCTGGGTGAGCAGCGGCTCGTAGATCGGCGTGAGGTTGATGGTCGCACCTGTCGCGCCGGTGACGACCGGGTCCCAGTCCCCCGGTGGAGGTCCGGACTGGCCCCACTTGACGACGTTGCCGGCGGAGGAACCGCTCGGCGACCCACAGCCCGCGAGCGCCAGTAAGGAGACGGCAACGAGTGCTACGAGTGCCTTGCGGCGGCGGGTGAGCTTCATCGGATGGCTTTCGTTGGGAGAGGTGTTCGTGAAGTGGGATGTTCGGAGAGTTCGGTGTTCAGACCGTCGCGGGAACGGCGGTGTCGATCGGCGTGGGCTCCGCGCCGTTCTCGGACCGTGAACGGGTGTAACGGTTCTCGATGAACGGCAGGCCCAGGTTGCCGCGCAGGGTGTCGTGCTCGTACTCGTCACGGACCGCACCCCGCTCCCGGAGGATCGGCAGGACCTCGCCGACGAAGCGACGGAACTGAGCCGGATGACCGATGTGAATGTTGATGCCGTCCAGAGCACGACCGTCGAGCCAACGCTGCAGTTCGTTTGCCACGGTCTCGGCGCTACCGGTGAACGGAGACTTCTTGGGCGCGTTCAGCGTCTCCACGGTCTGCCGCAGGGTGAAGCCGTTCGCCGACGCGAGCTCGGTGATCTTCTTCGCCTGTGTGTAGAAGCTTCGTTCGGCGTCGGCGAGGGCTTCCTGCGGGAAGGGAGCGTCGAGGTCGTACCGGCTGAAGTCGTGCCAACCGAAGGGTCGGCCCAGCTCTCGGAGTGAGCGCTGAAAATCGTTGTCTGCCAGCTGGGTCTCGCGCTCTATCTCCCGGGCTTCATCATCGGTGTCACCTACGGTGATGAACGCCCCGGGGAGGACGACAAGCTCCTCCGGCGACCGCCCGTACGCCGCTGCGCGCGACTTGATGTCGGAGTAGAACGCAACGCCCGCTTCGAAATTCGGTGCGTGCGTGAAGATACCTTCACCGAACCGAGCACCCAGGTCACGTCCCTGATCGGAGTCTCCGGCCTGGAAGATCACCGGCTGTCCCTGGGCGGATCGGGAGATGTTGAGCGGACCCGTCACCGAGAAGTACTCACCGCGATGGTTGAGCGTGTGCTGCCTCGACGGATCGAGGAAACGCTTCGTGGCCCGGTCGCGGACGAACGCGTCGTCCTCGTACGAATCCCAGAGAGCCTGGACGACCTCGAGGTGTTCGGCGGCGCGGCCGTAGCGCGTGGCGTAGTCGTAGTGCTCGTCCAGCCCGTAGTTTCCTGCCGTGCCACCGTCACCACTCGTCACCACATTCCAGCCGGCGCGTCCCCGGCTGATCAGGTCGAGTGATGCGAACCGGCGAGCCACGTTGAAGGGCTGATTGTACGAAGTGGTCAGAGTGCCGACGAGCCCGATGTTGTTGGTGGACACCGCGAGAGCGGAGAGAAGGGTCAGGGGCTCGAGCCGGTTCAGGTAGTGCGGTGGGGAATCGGCGGTGATGAACTGGCTGTCGACGATGAACACCAGATCGAACTTCGCCTCTTCGGCGAGGCGCGCGTATTCGATGTACCAATCGATGTCGACGCTCGCGTCGCCCGGGATCTCCGGGTCGAGCCACGTGTACGGGTGGCCGGGACCGCCGGTCGGAGTGAGGACTGCGCCCAGCTTCAGCTGCCGTCTCAACATGATCGTGCTCCTTCATATGGCTACGGGCGCGTGCACCCACAAGGTCTGTTTCACAGGATATTCAGAGAACCGACGGACGCCGAGTATTAAATTCCGCTTGCTCCGAACACATTTCGAATGTTGATCAGATGACCGAACAAAACAGTGTCAATCGAAGAACTCCCGCGACGACTCTGTGATGGCCACCGCCACGAGGTCCGCGAGTTGCCGGATGCTCTCGGCGTCGTCGGGTAGCTGGGTCGCCGAGATGCGCAACATGTGGCGGTCGCGGACATCGACGAACGACCGGGATCCGGAACCGACCGAGATCCCCTGCCGGGCAAGAGCAACGAGCCCTGCCGTCTCGTCCTCCACAGGCACCCACACCACCAGACTCCGCGGTCCCGCGAAGGCCTCGATGCCTCGCTCGCGCAGCGCGGCCAGCAGTTGTGCACGCCGGGACGCGTATCGCTCGCGCGCTCGGGCGACGGCTCGCTCGGCGTCGTCACTCGCGATCAGATAGGCCAGCGTGTTCTGCAAGATCCTGCTGTTGGACCCGACGCCGTGACTGCGCTTCTTCATCGCGGCGTCGATCAGGTGCCGCGAACCTCCGAGCACCGAGGTTCGGACGTCGATGCCATAAGCCTTGCAGTAGCTCCGAATTCGGACGACCCGGTCCGGGAAAACGCCACCGAGGGACGGGAGCGGTTCTGATTCCAGCGGCCCGATCGAATCGTCCTCGATGATCCAGACAGCAGGATGACGCTCCAGGACCCGCGCGAGCTCGCCGGCCCGCTCATCTGTGACGACGTGGTCGACGCCGAACGGGGCACCTGGCTGGAACACGAAGGCGGATGCTCCCGCCCGAAGTGCGGCGTCGAGTTCGTCCGCGCGAGGCCCGTGCGCGTCGGTACCGATGCCGATTGCGATCAGGCCCAGGTCACGGATCGTGTCCAGCACTCCCGGTCCGAGTGGTTCGTCCACGGCGATGGTGGATCCGACGGGCGCCGCGGCCTCGATCGCGAGTAACAGCGCCTCGGTGCCGCCGCCGGCGGTGGCCCATGCCTGCGGCTCGAAGGGCCAGGTCGGCGACGCCGCGGCTCGCAGACGTTCGGTCATGATCTCGCGGCCGAAAACATTGAGGGTCTCGGCACCGAGACTCGCGACCAGCGCGTCGGACAAGGACGGCTGCAGTGCCAGGTCCGGGGCATTCTGAGCGAGGTCGACGCCGCGCCACTCGCGAAGACCCCGCTCGGGAACGCTGTCCTCCGGAGGGAGTACCACGGTGCCACCACGACGCCGGGTCTGAACGATCCCCTGTTCCTGAAGTTTTCCCCACGCCTGCAAGATCGAACCGACGCTGAGGTCACTGACCTTCGCCAACGTACGGACGGTCGGCAGTCTGGACCCCGGGGGGAGTTCGCCCGAGTGAACGAGATCAGCGACCGCATCCGCCAATTCACCACGGCGGTCGGCCACCCGCGCCAACAGCCATGACGGGTCGACGATCTCCGGGTCGGTGACTACCGTCACTCCACTTCTCCCCTCACCGCTGTCGGCGGGTTCGGTCCTGACTTCGCGACTACGAGGCGAGGGTCCGGACGGGCTCACGACGGAGCAGGTCCTGGCCTCCGGGTTCGCGCAATCGCTCGAGGAACTGGACGATCTCCGCGGCGACGCTGCGGTGGGTCACGTCGTTGAGGATGTCGTGGCGACCACCGCGGACCAGCGTGAGACGTACGTCGGGCAGCGCGGTCGAGGCCGCGAGCACCGGGTCGACCGGGCTCACCGTGTCGGCGTCGCCGTGCACGAGCAGCACCGGGGACGTCACGCGCGCGAGCGACTCGGGGGTCGCGACGGACGTCGCCTCCTGCAGCGCCCCTCGGTCTATCGCATCGGGTTTCCCCAGTACGCCACGATGGACCGGACACGCGGACCGCGCGTCGAGCTCCGCGTCCCACTCGCTCGGGAGGGCCGGCGGACCGTCGACGAGTAGCCCTGCCAGGACGATCCCGGTGACAGCCGGATACTCGGGCGCGATGTCGAGCGCAGTCACCGCGCCACTGTCTGATCCGACGACGACCAGGGGGCCCGGGATCTGCGAAGACGAGAGCGCGCGGGCCACGGACTCACGGGCATTCTCCACGACCGTGACGCGGTACCCATCGAATGCGATCCGCCGCGCGAACCGCCCATACACGTCGGCGTGCTCACCACGTCCGGCGATGACCACCACCGAACCTCGTGCGTTGGCGTCGGGTTCCAGCCACTCGGTGCTCACGGTGTGTCCCTCGTTCCGGTCGATCTCGGACTGCTGATGACGCAACCCTGACCGATGCGGGGGCGAGCGAACAACAATATGGATCACGCCGAGCAGAACTGGTGTGTTCGTCGAACATTCAGTGTTTTGTTTCGAACAATCCCCACCGCGACGTAGAGAAGGATCGAGCACACTCATGCCCCAGTCCCCAGGGTTCGCGACCCGCCAGGTTCGCTCGGGATACACGCCGGGTACCGCACAGAACACGGTGATCCCACCGATCTACCAGTCGGTCGCCTACGACTTCGGTGACTTCGCTCAGGCACGCGACATCTTCTCGCTGCGTCGGACGGGAAACCTGTACAGCCGCACCGGCAACCCGACCCAAACGGTCTTCGAACAGCGCATCGCCGATCTCGACGGAGGGGTTGCGGCGCTGGCGACCGCGTCCGGGCAGTCGGCGGTGGCAGTGGCCCTGCTCACGCTCGCCAAGACCGGTGAGCACATCGTCGCCGCGCGTCAGTTATACGGCGGCACAGTCGATCTCCTCACCGACACCTTCGCGGACTTCGGTATCGAGGTGACCCTCGTCGACCAGGACGACCTCGACGGGTGGCGCGACGCCGCCCGGCCGGAGACCCGAGCGTTCTTCGCCGAGACCATCGGCAACCCGGTGGCTTCGGTGCTGGACGTCGACGCCGTGGCGCGGATCGCCCATGAGGTCGGGGTGCCGTTCGTGGTCGACAACACCATCGCTACTCCATATCTTCTTCGCCCCAAAGAGTTCGGCGCCGACATCGCCGTCTATTCGGCGACCAAGTTCATCGGGGGCCACGGGACCTCACTCGGGGGCGTGGTGGTCGACCTCGGGACTTTCGACTTCGGGGCGGAACCGCAGCGGTGGCCGCAGTTCACCGAACCCTATCCGCGGATCGGTGACCTCGTTCTGTGGGACACGTTCGGACGCGACCGCAGCGCATTCCTCGTCTACGCGAAGACGAAACTCGTCCACGACCTCGGACCCGCCCTCTCGCCGTTCAACTCCTTCCAGCTCCTGCAGGGCGTAGAGACGCTGGACCTCCGCCTCGAGAGGCAGGTGTCGACGGCACTGACCGTCGCGCGGTTCCTCGATTCACACCCTGCGGTCACTCAGGTCCACCACCCGGGCCTTGCCGGCAACCCGTGGCACGCTGCTGCGCAACGTTATCTGCCCCGAGGCGCCGGGTCGGTGTTCTCCTTCGACCTCGTCGGCGACGAGCGCGAAGTGGAGAAGTTCATCAATTCGCTGCAGGTGTTCTCGATCGTCGCGAACATCGGCGACGTCCGCTCGCTGGTGGTGCACCCGGCCACCACCACCCACAGCCACTTCGACGACGAGCGCCTGGCGTCGGCCGGGTTCAGCAGAAGCACGATTCGACTGTCGATAGGGCTGGAGAGTCCCGACGACCTGGTCGACGATCTGCGCTCATCTCTCGACACGATCACGAAGGACTGACATGCATTTCGGTTACTGGACTCCGATCTATGGCGGCTTCCTGCGCAACGTCGGCGACGAGGCCATGCCCGCCACGTGGGACTACGTGAAGCGACTGTCACAGCTCGCGGATCGTCTCGGCTATCACACGACGCTCGTCCCCGAGCTGTATCTGAACGACCGGAAGGGTATTCACGCGCCCAGTCTCGAAGCGTGGTCGTTGTCGTCGGCGATCCTCGCCGTCACCGAGCGCCTTCGGGTGATGACGGCGGTGCGGGCCGGCTTCCACCTCCCGGCCGTCACCGCGAAAGAGTCCGCGACCATCACCGACATCGCAGGTGGTGCATCGTCGGATCCGGCACGCTTCGCCCTCAACGTCGTCGCGGCGTGGTGGGAGGAGGAGGCCAAGCAGTATGGTGGCGCTTTCACCCGGCATGACGAGCGTTACCGGCAGGCACAAGAGTTCGTCGACATCCTGCGTGGACTGTGGAATCACACTCCGTTCTCCTATGCGGGTGAACACTTCTCGGTCCACGACTCGATCCTGTCGCCGAAACCCGTCGCCCAGCCGCCGATCTTCGCCGGCGGGGAGAGCGAGGGCGGCCGCGAGTCGATTGCGACGTTCGCGGATTCCTATGTGCTACACGGCGGTACCGTCGACGAGGTCCGCGCCAAGATCGCCGACATGAACGACCGATCGCAGCGAATCCACCAGCGCGACATGGCCGAGTTCGGGATGTCGGCCTATGTGATCGTTCGCGACACCGAGGCGGAGGCACGGGCCGAACTCGACCGCATCACCACCATCGATCCTCGGTCACCGGGATACGCGTCATTCGAAGAGTTCGCGCGCAACTCCGAGCTCGACGTCGAGCTCACCAAGCGCGAGTACTCGGTCGGAACCCGCGGCCTCCGCCCGGAACTGGTGGGCACCCCCGAGGTGGTGGCCGAGAAGATCCGCGCCTACCAGGACGCCGGCCTCACACTCCTGCTGATCCAGTGTTCACCCGCCCACGACGAGCTCGAACGCATTGCGCAGCAGGTGTTTCCCCTCGTCCCTGAGGTCAGGACCGAGGTGGTCTCGGTCTGACCGGCTGACGTTCTCGTGCGTCGGGGCTGCCTAGGTGAAGGTCAGTGCCGACACGAGCGCCGCAACGAGCCGGGGTACCGCGGTGTGATCCGCTGACGCGTGCGCGGGGTCCAGCTGCCCGATCGACATCCCCAGACAATCCGGGTCGCGCAGGAGCGTGACCAGGGCCTGTTCGAGGACCGCAATCGTCGGTCCACTGTTCCGTCCGTTCACGTTCTCGGCGATCGGCGCGTCCAGGAAATCGAGCACGTCGACGTCGAGGTGCACCGCGAACGGTCCGGGGGCGAGCATGCTTCGCGCGCCGCGGGCCGCGTCTTCAGGGTCGTCGCAGAGCCTCGTCTGATCGACGATTGCAAGTCCCAGCGCAGTGGCCTGTTCGCGTTCCCACCCGGTTGTCTCCCGGGTCACATCCACCCCGAGATAGGCCAGGTCCGACGGGTGCAGTATCGGCGTGCGGTTCGTGAGGCCGACCAATTCGGGCGCAGCCCCCTCGAGGGCCAACGCGTGCGCCATACCCATCCAGCTCAGCGAACCCTCCGCTGTCGAGCGTGGCGTATTGAGATCAAGATGCCGGTCCACGTAGACGATGCGGGGGCGCTCCCCGCACAATGCCATCGCGGCGCACATCCCGACCGCAACCGTGCAGCTTCCGCCGAGCACGAGCAGACGCTGCCCGGCTGCGAGCAGGTCGGCCGCAGCTGCGGAGAGCTCGATCAGTGCATCCGTCTCGTCGCTCAGGTTCTGCGCGAACGGACTCTCGCGGTCGGGAAACCACAACCGGGTTGTCAGATCCCCCGCATCGACGACCTCCGCGCCGGTGGCCGCCAACTGCTCGACGAGACCAGCATCTCGCAACGCAGCGGGCGCTCGCTCTACGCCCACACAGTAGGCACCAGCACTGCTCGGCGCGCCCAACACCGTGATCTTCACTGACCCTCCTCGGTCCTGTCGTCAGGCCTGTGCCCACCGCGTGCCCGTCGACGGGGACAGTGAAACCCGTCGCTGCACGCCGAGTCACGCGTCCAACGACGTTTCCGTCACCGGGCCTGTCGACCGATCCCGTGTTCGCTGACGTAGGCCGTCATCTCTGCGAAGGCGCACTTCGTCAGACCCGTTGCGCGACTGGAGGAATCCCTTCCGCGACGCTTTCGTTCCCGATCGAGCGTCGCGGGGCCAGCGACACGAACGGCGTCGGCCACCAGAACCACCGGCCGGACAGCCGCGCGATCGCCGGCATGACCAGGGTTCGGACGATGAGCGTGTCGATGAGGAGTCCGATGGCGACGGTCGTGCCGATCTGCGCGACGTTGTGCGCGTAGCTGGCGAGCATCGCCAGCATCGTGATCCCGAACGTCAGACCTGCTTGCGTGACAACGCTTCCTGTTCCGACCATGGCGCGAATCAGCCCGGTGCCGCCGCCGGCGCCGTACTCTTCTCGAAAACGGCTGACCAGCAACATGTTGTAGTCGGCACCCACGGCCACCAGGAAGGTGAACGCGATGGGCGCGACCGACCAGTGCAGCGGATTACCGATGAGCCCCTGCCACAGGAACACCGACACCCCCATCGCGGACAGATAGGAGAGCCCGACGGTTCCGATCACTGCGAGCGCGGCCACGAGGCTGCGCAGCAGGACCAGGACCACGCAGAACACGAATGCGAAGGCGGCGACGACGATCGCGATGAAGTCCTCGTGGGCGAACGACTCGATGTTGAGGAGCGTGCCGCCCGGTCCGCCGATGCTGACCGTGGATCCGGCCAGCGACGTGTTCTTGATCGCCGCCAACGAGGTGGGTATCACCTCCGCGCTGACGTCCATCGCGTCACGGCTGAAGCCCTCGCGCTGCGGGGTGACGATCATCCGCGTCGCCTTGCCGTCGTCGGAGAAGTAGTACGGCATGCCGCTCTGGAAGAGCGGGCTCTCCAATGCCTGGCTGGGTAGGAAGAATCCACCGGCAGCGGGACTGCCCGCCGAGTATGCGCCGCTCACCTCGTCGAGGAAGTCGGTGATCTCGCCGACCTGCGGGAGCAGTGCACCCAGGGTGGTCCGCAACGGGCCGATGAGTTCACGGAGCTGCGTGACCGTGGCGCGCAGAATGGGGATCTGCCGCGCGGCGGTGGGCAGCGCTGCGCTCAGCGACCGGGTGCCGACGGCGAGGTCGCGGACGGAATCTCTCAGTGCGGGAACGTCATCGAGGACCGAGAGACCGGTCAGCGCGGTGCGGCAGGCGGCGACATCCTGGCACTGCGGGATCGAGTTCACGATCCCGCGCACCGGGGCGATCCCGGCCGTCAGGTCGTCGACCTTCGCCAGCGTCGACTCACTCGTCCGCTGCAGTTGCGTGGTGGCGTCGGACAACGCCCCCGCACCGGCCGCCCCTTGCCGCAGCGCCGCGTCGACTCCGTCGATGGCGGTGTCGAGATCGTCGATCGTCGCACCGATCGCGTCGAGGTCGGTGATGCGATCCCGCAGAAGCGACGTCATCTGGCCGAACCTGTTGCCGACGTACCCCGCCTGGGAGGTGAGGGTGCCTTGATCGAGGGTCTCACCGAGCGGGCGGGTGATCCCCTGGACCGCGCTCACACCGTCGATCGAGGCAACGGCATCGGTCAGCTGCGCGAGGGCGATCAGATCCGCCGAATTGCGCATGTCGTGGTCGGATTCGACGATCAGGACGCTCGGCGCCATGATGTTCGGCGGCAGATGCCGATCTGCGGCAGCGAATCCCACGTTCGCGGGTGAATCCGCCGGCTGGGCGCGGCGTTCGTTGTAGCTCGGCGCGTAGATCGAGAGCGGGATGATCATCACCGCGAGAACGGCGAGTGCGGCCGCGAGGACCGGGCCCGGCCAGCGCGCAACGGTGGTGCCGATCCGACGCCACCGTCGCGGTGACGCCGACTCCCGTGGCTCCACGAAGCCCAGTCGCGTGGCCACTGCCAGAACCGCGGGCCCCAGGGTCAGCGCGGCTGCGAGCGTGATGAGAATGGCTATGGTGCAGGGCAATCCGGACGTGCTGAACATGGCGAGGCGCGTCGCGGCCAGGCAGGCCATCGCACCGGCGACCGTCAGCGCCGACGCCACGACGATGTGCTGGACCCCTGCCAGCGCGTCGTAGTACGCGTCTTCACGGTCGCGTCCCTTGCGTCTCGCTTCCTGATACCGGCCGACGAGGAAGATCCCGTAGTTGGTGCCGGCGCCGAGGACGATCACCGCCGACAGCGCCGCGGCGAAGATCGAGACCTTGATGACCTCGTTCTCGGCCAAGAACGAAATGGTGGCGCGGGCCACGGCCAGCGCCAGTCCAACCCCGAGCAGCGGGACCAAGGCGGTGACGACGGATCGGTAGACCAGCAGCAACACGGCGCCGACCAGCAACGCGCACACCGAGACCAGCAGGATGATGGAGTCGTTGATCGCGACCATCTCGTCGTTGACCACCGCGGACGGCCCGGTGATGTGTACGTCGATTCCAGCTGGAGGCGTTGTCGCGGCGATGGTGTCGCGTGCGGACTGGGTCGACTCCATGGCCAGCGCGGTGCCCATGTTTCCGGCGAGGTTCACCAGGACGTAGGCGACGTGGCCATCAGCACTCTGGGCCGCCGGAGCGAGGTCCGGGTTCGACCAGAGGTCCATCGCGGAGTTGACGTGTTCGGTGTCAGCGGTGAGCGTCGTCAGCAACTCGTTGTAGTACGTGCGAGCTTCCGGCCCCAAGGGGTCGTCGCCCTCCATCAGGACATAGACGAAGTTGTTGCTGCCCCCGCCGCCGAAGTACTCCCCCATCTTGACCAGCGCCTGCACCGACGACGCCTCGTCTGGCAGGAACGACTGCGCGTGTTCGGTGACCGTTGACTCCAGCTGAGGCACAACGATGTTGAGACCGCCCGCGACGAGGAGCCAGACGACGATGACCGGTAGGGAACAGGCGTACAGGAAGCGGGCGAGGCGCGGACGTCCCGGACCGTGGTCACGCATCACGTCGAACCGAGCGGGACGCCTCACCTCTGCGGCGAGCCCCTTCCGGAGTTCGGTGATCCGCTCGCGCGTCGTGGCCATCTGTCGCTCCCCCGTCGTCCCGCGCACCTAGGCCACCGGGACCAGACAGTTGGCGACCGTGCTGCCATCGGTGCCCGAACCGTCCTGACGTACGCGCTCGAATCCGTTGACCCGCACCGCACATGACACCTCGCCGCGACCGGAGGACTGGGTCAGGACGCCGGCAGACGTCGTCAACTCCCGTGTCCGGAGCACCACACGCCACGGAACCGTCACCTTGTCCTCGACGACGCGGCCCCCGGGCTCGATGTAGGACACCCGCGCGGACGATCCCTCCGGCCCGGTCACCACGTACTCGATCGACTTGTCCCGGACGATGCCGGCCTGCGGCGCGGGCGGCGAATGCCCGATCGCCCGGTCGGGGATCACGCTCAACCGCAGTTTGCCCACGTAGAACGCCGACACCGCCATCACCGCGACGACCACCAGAACAATCCACCACGCGACACCGCGCCCACCGGACTTCATCATCGGACCCCCATCGACATCAGGCGTCGAGTGCGTCGACCTGGTGGTTTCCAGGTCGACGCACCACTCAGCCTGCCAGTGGCAGGGACTCTATATGTGACATCGCTCGTTGGCAAGGTCGAGCGAGATCGGGCGGCGCCCATGCAGGGGCCTCGAAACCAGCGGCGGCGCCGAACCCTCTCTAGAGAGCCGGCGCCGCGTCACAGATCGAACAGGTCAGGAGGCAGTCAATCCGCCGTCGATGACATGCTCCATGCCGCTGATGTACGAGGAGTCGTCAGAAGCGAGAAACAACACGAGGTTGGAGACCTCGTCGGGTTCGGCCATTCGACGAATGGGAACGGTAGCAGCGATACCGCCGCCTTCGGCGTCGGTGGCAGCCTCCATCATCGGCGTCTTGATGTATCCCGGATGCACCGAGTTGACGCGGATCTGTTCCGGCCCGAACTGGACGGCAACCTGCTTCGTCATGCCACGGGAGGCGAACTTGCTGCCTACGTAGCCGATGTTGGGCGCGCCGACGATCGAGACCATGCCGGCAGTGGAAGAGATGTTGACGATGGCACCACCGCCCGCCTTGCGCATCGACGGGATCACGGTCTTCATGCCCCACACCTGCGAATGCTGATTCACAGCAATGACTTTCAGATACTCATCCGGGTCGATCTCGACGACGTCCTCGATGGGCCCCAAGATGCCCGCATTGTTCACCAGGATGTCCACCGGACCGAACGTGTCCTCCGCCTCGGCGACGACCGCGCGCCACTCGTCGAGCGAGGTGACGTCATGCTTGATGAAGTGCGCGCCGTCACCGAGTTCAGCCGCGAGCTTGCGGCCACCGTCATCGTTGATGTCGGTGAAAACGACCTTGGCACCCTCGGCAACGAACCGCCGTACATGAGCGGCCCCCATGCCCTGTGCAGCCCCGGTGATGATGGCGACCTTGCCATCCAACTTTCCCATTTCCAACACTCCTTCATCGCTCGGATGCATCGCGGACGCGATGCCGGGTCCCGCGTTGCAACGACCTGGGTGACACTTCGAGTGGTCAGTCAGCGCGGGTAGTGGTACCGAGTACCACAATACGCCGGAGCCCAGCGCCGGAGCGAAGAATCGAGCGGTGACCGCATAAGTTGGAACAATGGAGACCCGAAGACGTCCACCGGGGCGCCCACCGGCGGCGTCGAAAGAAGATGTGGAGCAAGCAGCGGTCGCATTGATGATCGACCGTGGCTACGAGAACGTCAGCGTCGAGGACATCGCCGCTGCTGCAGGCATCGGGCGTACGACATTCTTCCGCTACTTCGGGTCGAAATCGGGGGTGATCTGGCTCGAGTTCGACGCGACGATCGAGCGACTGGCCGATGTCCTGGAAGCGTCGGCAGACGCGGACGACGTGCTCGGCTCCGTCCGTACCGCTGTCCTCGAATCGACGCGCCTTGCCGTCTTCAGCAGCGACGTGTGGTTGGAGCGCTTTCAGCTGTTGGACACCACTCCGGATCTCCACGCGGGCGCGCAGGCACGTTGGGAGCAATGGCGGTTGCCGATCGAGTCGTTTGTGGCGAACCGGGCCGGCGACCATGTGGACCACTACGTTCCGATGGTGGTTGCCGCCGCATGCCATGCCGTGTTCGTTGCGGAGCTCCGTCACTGGCGAAACCGGGACAGCGAGCGGATCGACCTCCTGACACGTTTGGATGCACACCTCGGGAACGTGCTCAGCCATCTAGACGGTTTGTTCGGCTGACCAGACCAGGTGCACTGCTGTATCGCTCACTCCCCCTCGATCTTCTGCGAATTCGCCCACCGACGTCCGGGGTCGCCACCCCAGGCATCCCAGGCCACGCGTCCGGCCGTCGGGAAGCCGTCCTCGCCGTTCTTGAACCCGGCGGTGTCCCGGTCCACCTCATGACGGGAGAAGTAGTTGCGCATCTTGCGGATCTGGTCGTCGTCGACGTCCCTGCCCTCGGCCAGCTGGTGAGCCCGATGGCGGCCGGTGGCGGTGAACCCCTTGCCCGCCTTGCCGTCCTCGATCCACCGGACCGCGCGCTGGGCTGCTTCCTGGACATCCTTCGGTGGCTGGTGGCTCATCTACCGCGCTCCTGTCGTAGAGATCTGTGCCCCACCCGCGTGCCCGACCGAGCAAGCTGTGAAACCAGCGGTGACCTCGACCTCGCCCGGCGTCACGCACGGGTGAGCCATAATCGCGAACATGCAGAAGCCGGCTTGCCCGATCCGACGCCGGACCACACCCGAGGTCCGGGAGGCGCTGCTCGTCGCGGCCGTCGCGGAACTCGACGAGGCGGGTCCGGAGAAGGCCAGCCTGCGCGCCATCGCCCGCCGGGTGGGGATCACCCATCAGTCGGTTGCTCACCACTTCGCAGATCGTCGGGCACTGTTCACCGCGGTCGCGGTACGCGGATTCGACAGCCTCCATGCGGAACACACCCGCGCTCTCGGGGAACTGTCCGACGATGCGCCACTGGGCGAGGCTGTTGCCACGCTCGGGCAGGTCTATGTCCGGTTCGCGCGTGACAACCGCGCCACGGCCGCGCTGATGATGGGGTCCCGCCTGGTGGACAACAAGGCCGCTGAGCTGGTCGCGGCCCGGGCGCGGGCGTGGGAACTGCACACGAGCACGGTCTCCGACGCCGCAGACGACGGATGGGGCGGCGGAGTGCCGGGGAACCTCATCGCCATCGCGACCTTCGCCATGGCGCACGGCCTGGCCTCGCTGGAGACCGACTTCGCCGACCAGCTGCCCGACGGCACCGGTATCGAGGACCTGCTCTCACTGGTCAATGCCGCGATCATCACTCCCCCGCAACAGGATTCCTGAGCGACGGGCCCACCGACGCCGAGCCGTCAGAGCATGTGGACCTTGCGATAGATCCGCGCAGCGGGCCGGGTGAGCAGACCGACGTCGTCGAGAAAGCCCATCAGGTGTGCACAACCCGAACGCACCATCGACTGGAAATGGTGGTTGCGGCGCATCTCGCCGACGGCGCGACGATGGTCCAATCCGGCGTCGGCATAGGCCTGCGGGCGGACGAGACTCACGAGGATGTACGACACCGCCATCGCGGTGATCACCGAACTGAGCTGCCGCCGAATCCAACTCGCCTCACGCATGGAGTGCCGGACCTCCTCGCGGGCGAACCGCATGTGCCGCGACTCTTCGAGAACATGGATCTCGTTGACGGTGCGCACGAGCGGCAGTACCCGGTCGTCGCGCATGCACCCGCGTTGCAACACGTCCAGGACCTCCTCGGCGGCAAGGATTCCGGCGTAGGCGATCTCACCGCCGGCCACCCGCATGAACAGCTTGCCGAAACGACCCAGACGTGGGTGCGGCGTGTAACTGGTACCCGTCAGCTTGTGTGAGGTCTTCGCGAACATGATCGAGTGCCGGCATTCATCGGCGACCTCGGTCAGGGCGAACTGGAACTCCGGGCGGTGATAGTCACCGAGGTACTGGTCGCGGATCACCATTTCCTGCAGCATCATCTCGAACCAGATACCGATGCTCATGATCGACGCGGTCTCGTGGCGGGTGAGGCGAATCCGCTGCTGCTCGGTCATCTCGTCCCAGTACGCGGTTCCATAGAGCGTCGACCATTCCGGACTGCAGCCGTACTTCTCCGGATCGAGCGGCTCGTCCCAGTCGATCTCGGTCATCGCGTTACGCGACAGCCGCGTCGCGGACGCCAGGAGGCGCACAGCGACCTCATCGACCCCATCATCGGGGCGGGTCACATCGTTGAGTGCTGCTTCCATTCGGACTCCTCGTCGTACGCCGGGCTTCGACCCTGTGATGCATGCCACCACGGATAGTGCCATCAGTCAATGGTTCGTTCGACGATGGCATGGACCCGGCGGCCGAACCGACGACCGCTCTGACACCCGGACACCGCGAGCAACCCCGCACCGACCTCTGCGACCGGCCTCGGCACCCGATCTCCGAGTGTTGGACTGGCGCACCATGTCTCGGCCGAATGACCCGAGGGCAACAGGTGGCGAACCACCCGCCGGCGGTGCTATTCATGAATCAGTCGCATTGTGCACACGCAGACCACCTCTCACCGAAAGGAGCTCCCCGTGCCCACTGCAGACGAGACGATCATCTGGCCCGACCCGAGCCCGCTGCAGAGGTGGTGGACACAGGTGATGACGCCATCCGACATCGCGCGCGCACGCCCCCCGGCCGGGCAATCGACCAGGCCCCTCGCCGGCCGAACTCGAGTGCACCGAGCCGCTCCGGCCTCGTGAGATCACACCCAGCGCCACGCACCCCGCCCGACACGAACTCGTTCACGCCCGAGACATGACCCAGCACTCCACCGTCCCTCATCCGCCGCAACCAACACCCGGCCGCGACCTCTGGTGGGCCGTGACCTATGTCATCGCGATGGCCGCGATCGTTGTAGCCCTGACGACGTGGGCTTGACGCAAGACAGCGACGTCACCCTCGTCAGGGGACCACCGGTCGAACGGATTCACCGGGCCGCTGCGGTCACGGAGCGGCAGCTCGGCTCGGGACGGACGGTCCGTGCAGGTCGGTCACCCAGGTACCCTCTTTAGCGATGTCTACTGAAGAGTTGCTGCCGATCACGACCCGCAAGCTGGTGGGCTGGTCTCGCACCACCCCGATCGAGGGTCACGTCCTGTCCACGCCGTACCCCGAGGTCATCGCCGAGGCGGTCGCCCGGGTGGCCGACGACAACGCGGACAAGCCGGATTACCTCAAACGCGGCGTCATCGCCCGCGGGCTCGGACGCTCCTACAACGAGTCGGGCCAGAACAGCGGCGGACTCACGGTCGACATGACCCCGCTGACCAGGATCTATGCGATCGACAACGAGTCGGCCACGGTCGACGTCGACGCCGGCGTATCGCTGGACACGCTCATGCAGGCGGCACTCCCGCACGGCCTGTGGGTCCCGGTGCTCCCGGGCACCCGGCAGGTGACGGTGGGCGGCGCGATCGCGCACGACATCCACGGCAAGAACCACCACAGCCAGGGCAGCTTCGGCAACCACGTCCTCGAGATGCAGCTCCTCGTCGCGGACGGCCGGATCCTCACCCTCACCCCGGGCGGGTCGGCCGACGACCCGGCCGGCGAACTCTTCTGGGCGACCATCGGCGGCATCGGACTGACCGGCATCGTGCTGCGCGCGAAGATCCAGATGAAGCGCACCGAGAGCGCGTACTTCATCGCCGACACGGCGCGCACCGGCTCGCTGCAGGAAACCCTCGACCTGCACCTCCAGGACGGCTTCGAGGACGGGTACGAGTACGCCTCGGGCTGGTTCGACACCATCAGCGGACCCCCGAAACTCGGCCGCGGCACCTTCTCGCGAGGCAACCTCGCCCGTGTCGACGAACTACCGGAGAAGTACCGGGACAACCCACTGTCGTTCAACAACAAGCCGCTGGTCCGGTTCCCGGACATCTTCCCGCGCGGGCTCGCGAACAAGCTCTCGTTCTCCGCGGTCGGCGAGGCCTACTACCGGATCGGACCGCCCAGCGAGGGCAAGGTCAAGAATCTCGCGCAGTTCTACCACATGCTCGACGTGTTCGGTGACTGGAACAACGCCTATGGACGCGGGGGCGGCTTCTGCCAGTACCAGTTCATCGTGCCCACCGGTAACGAGGGTGAGTTCACCGCACTCATCGAGCACATCCAGGCGTCCGGGCACGTCAGCTTCCTCAACGTCATCAAGCTCTTCGGCGACGGCAACCGGGCACCGCTGAGCTTCCCGTTCAAGGGCTGGAACGTCTGCCTCGACTTCCCCGTCAAGGCCGGTCTCGCCGAGTTCCTCAACGACCTCGACCGCCGCGTCATGGCGATGGGCGGCCGCCTCTACACCGCCAAGGACTCGCGTACGTCGGCCGAGAGCTTCCACGCCATGTACCCGGAGATCGACGACTGGATCGCGACCCGTCGCCGCGTCGACCCCAACCGGGTGTTCATGTCGGACATGGGCCGGCGACTCGAACTCGCCTGAGCGACGGACATTCTCGACGCACCCAGTTTCCGACGCGCTCACGCGCAACCGACCTGTACGTCACCGAAAGCGAGTACACACATGATCAACGCCGTGGGCGTCCCACAGTCCATCCTGGTCCTGGGAGGCAGCTCCGAGATCGGGCTCGCCATCACCGCCGAATACCTCAGCAAGGGCCCGGCGCGGGTCATCCTCGCCACCCTTCCGGGTGACCCCACCGCCGCTGCCGCCGTCCAGAAGGCCAAGGACGCCGGCGCCACGGAGGTCACCCAGATCGACTTCGACGCCCGTGCCACCGACACTCACCGGGCGGTCATCGACAAGGCGTTCGCCGACGGTGACGTCGACGTCGCGATCGTCGCCTTCGGCATCCAGGGCGACGACGAACAGGCCTGGCAGGACCACGGCCTCGCCGTCGCCGAAGCCGAGATCAACTACACCGCCGCGGTTTCCGTAGGTGTGCTGCTCGGCGAGAAGATGAAGGCCCAGGGTCACGGTCAGATCATCGCGATGAGTTCGGTCGCCGGTGAGCGTGTCCGTCGCAGCAACTTCGTCTACGGCTCCACCAAGGCCGGACTCGACGGGTTCTACCTCGGACTCGGAGAAGCACTGCGCCCCTTCGGCGCTCGAGTCCTCGTCATCCGTCCGGGTCAGGTGCGCACCCGGTTGTCGGCGCACGTCAAGGAAGCGCCACTCACGGTCGAGAAGGAAGACGTGGGTCGCCTGGCGGTGGCCGCGGCCACCAAGGGCAAGGAGATCGTCTGGGTGCCGGGACCGTTCCGCTACATCATGATGGTGCTCCGCCACATCCCGCGGCCGATCTTCCGCAAGCTGCCGATCTGATCGCTGAATCGCCGAGTCTGAGTGGGACGTGATGAACCGACCTGACCCTTCGAGACGTCCCTCCGCAAGCTCCGGGACTCCTCAGGGAGCGGAAGGGGGCACGTCCACCGCACCTCAGGGAGCAGGAGGAGAGTCGCCCACCGCACCTCAGGGAGCGGAAGGGGGCACGTCCACCGCAACTCAGGGAGCGGAAGGAGGCACGCCCACCGCGCCCAAGGGAACAGGGGGAGGCGCGTCCGACTACGGGCGGGCAGCACTGTCCCTGGTGATCGCCGTGGTGGTCGGCGGCGCGGTGTCGATGGCGGGGCTGGCGGCCATCGGAACCGTCGAGTGGCCGGCGTTCAACTCGTCGAACGTCACCCGGTCGCTGACGACGGCCGGACAGGTGCTGGCCATCGCCATCCTGGTCGTGGCCGCGCTCCTCTACCGGTACGGCAAGGGGCGCCTGCTGGTGCCGGTGCTGTCCGCGGCCGCGATGTCGGGGTTCGTCACCGTGACCATCGGGATGCCGCTGGGCGCAACACGTCTCTACCTCTTCGGGTTGTCGGTCGATCAGGAGTTCCGCACCGAGTATCTGACGCGGATGACGTCGAGCCCCCACCTGGCGGACATGACCTATACCGAGCTGCCGCCGTATTACCCGGCCGGTTGGTTCTGGTGGGGTGGACGCTTCGCCAACCTGCTCGGTCAGCCCGGTTGGGAGGCCTACAAGACGTGGGCGATCGTGTCGATGGCGGTCGCGGCGGCCGTCGGCGTCATCCTGTTCATCCGGATGTTCGGCGCGGATCGCGGTGTCGCCCTCGGACTCGCGGTCACGACCGTCACACTGCTGTACGCCTCGCCGGAGCCCTACGCGGCGATCCTGGTGCTGATCGGCGTGCCGATGCTGATCACACTGACCTACGCCCTGCGCGGACGAACCCGAGCCGCCGACGGCCCGGTGGGCCCGCTCTTCGGCACGACGAGTTGGCCCGCGGTGGCAGCGTCCGGGGTGTTCCTGGGGATCTCGGCCGCGACCTACACCCTCTACACCGGACTGTTCGCCCTGACCGCCGTCCTCCTGGCCGGCTACTTCGCCGTGCAGGGATGGCTGGGCGCGTCGAACAAGGCCACGTCGTCGGCAGCCATCCGGAGCCGACGGCGTGGCGTCGTGGTCGCGGTGACCGGGCGCCTCGTCGCCGTCGCGGTCATCTCCGGCCTTATCGCCCTGCTGGTCTGGGCGCCCTACCTGTGGGCACGTCTGACCAACACCCCGGCCAGCGGCGGGACCGCTGAACACTATCTGCCCGAACGCGGTTCGGTGTTGCCGCTGCCGATGTTCGGCCTGAACCTCGTCGGCGCCATCACGATGATCGGTCTCCTGTGGATCCTGCTGCGCTTCCGCACCCGCACCGTCGCCCTGGCGATGGGCGTCACCGTGCTGACGGTCTACGTGTTCTGCCTGCTGTCGATGCTGATGACCGCGTTGGGAACCACCCTGCTCTCGTTCCGTCTCGAACCCATCCTGGTGGCCACGTTGAGCGCGGCCGGCGTCTTCGGCGTCGTCGATCTCGCGCACTGGGCGGTGCGCCGATTCGGCGACGTTCGCGTGGTCGTGGGTGCGCTCGCCGTCCTCTCGGCCATCGCGATGGCACAGAGCATCCCGGGCCATCTGGCCACCGAGATCACCACCGCCTACACCGACACCGACGGGTACGGCGAACGCGCGGATGCTCGCCCGGCGGGAGCCGAATCGTACTTCGCGGAGCTGGACAAGCTGATCGGTGAGCAGACCGGCAGGCCGCGCACCGACAACGTGGTCCTCACCGCCGACTTCGGCTTCTTGTCGATCTACCCCTACTGGGGTTTCCAGGGACTCACCTCGCACTACGCGAACCCACTGGCCGAATTCGACAAACGCGCAACCGCCATCGCGCGGTGGGCGGAGAGCGAGAACGCCGACCAACTCGTCGATGCTCTCGACCGCTCGCCGTGGACCCCGCCGAATGTCTTCCTGTTCCGGTACAGCGCAGACGGTTACACGCTCCGCCTCGCCGAGGACGTCTATCCCAACGACCCGAACGTGAAGCGCTACACGGTCACCTTCGATCCGGCGGTCTTCGACGACCCGCGCTTCGAGGTCACCGAGCGCGGCCCGTTCGTCCTCGTCGTCCGGAAGTGACCGCGATGCGACCACCGTTCCGCACCTCGCGTCCGATGACGATCACCCAGGTCGACGGCGACTCGTCGACAACGCATTTCGTCTCCACCGATGTCGTGAACTGGATCCTCCTGGAAGAGGACGGCGAACTGACGCTCATCGACGGTGGCTACCCGGGCCAGGCCGGTCAGGTCGTCGAATCGATCGAACGGATCGGCCGCAAGCCCGAGGATGTGCGCGGTGCGTTGCTCACCCACGCCCACGTCGACCACCTCGGTGGCCTCGTGAAGCTGCAGGCGCGGTACGGGTTCGACGTCTACATGGACCCCGTCGAGGTGGATCACGCACTGCGCCATCACCTCCAGCAGGCCAATGCACTCGATCTCGCCCCGCAGGTCGCGAATCCGCGACTGTGGGCGTGGCTCGCCAAGACCACACCTCTCGGTGTCCTCAGTCGTGCGGGCCTCGCGCAGGCGTCGGGGTTCCCCGTCGGCGGCGCCACCGATGAGCTGCGACCGCTCGAGCTCCCGGGTGCGCCGGTCCCCGTCGCGAGTCCCGGTCACACCGACGGACACAGCGCCTACCTCGTCGCCGACGGCCGTGCCCTGGTGTCCGGTGATGCGCTGGTGAGCGGGCACGAGATCTCGTCGATCACCGGTCCGCAGTGCATCCCGTCGCTCTTCCAGCACGACGAACCGACCGCGCGACGCAGCGTCGAGCGATTCACCGAGCTCGACGCCGACATCCTGCTGCCCGGCCACGGCCCGATCCATCGCGGCGGAGTCGCCGCGGCCGCGCGTGAGGCACTGTCGCGCTGATTCCGACAGCGCCGAGATGAGCCGTCGTGGAGCTCACGGGTATGGACTCCGGCTCGCACGGCGTTGCGATCCGCATGAACTCTCCCCGAGATGACCTCGACCCCGATCTCCTGCGCATCGTCGCCGACCATCAGGAGTCCATCCTCATCACGCTCCGGCGCGACGGCCGACCGCAGTCATCCAACGTCATTCATCTGTGGGAACCGGAGACGGCATCGGCCTTGATCTCGGTCACCGCGCCCCGGGCCAAATCGCGCAACGTCGAACGCGATCCCCGGGTCAGCCTCCACGTCCTCGGCGACGGATTCTTCTCGGCATACGCCGTGGCCGAGGGGACGGGCACGCTGAGCCCGGTCGCGGCGGCACCGGACGATCCGACCGTCGACCTCTTGGTCGACTGGTACCGGGCGTTTCGGAATGAGGACCACCCGGACTGGGACGACTATCGGGCCGCGATGGTGCGCGAACAGAGGCGGCTCCTGCGAGTGCGGGTCGAGCGGGTCTACGGAATGACCCGGTTGCCGCGCTGAGTACTGCGGCCGGCCGACGGGCCGACTCGAGGGACCGGAAAGGTCACTGCCCGAACCCCACGAAGGTGGCGGCCTCCTCGACCGACTTCCGCTCGGAGATCACCGAGTTCGCCGGGAAGGTGTCATCCGGCCAGCCCAGCGCGATGCTCTTCATGATCACCTGATCGTCCGGGATCCCGGCATGTTCCCGGACCACCGGCGACTGCATGATGCCCTGACTGTTTATCACCGCGCCCAGACCGCGGGACCAGGCGGCGTTGACCAGGGCGGTCGAGACCGCACCGCAGTCGAACGGCGTGTCGTCGCTGCCGTCCAGGATGCGGTCGTAGGTCACGATCACGCAGACCGGGGCATCGAACTGACGGAATCCCCGCAGCACCCAGTCCTGCCGCATCTCCGTGTCCTCGCGGGCGATGCCCATCGCGCCGAACAGCTGCTTGGCAACCTGGACCTGGCGGTCACGATGTGTCCCCGTGAACTTCTCCGCGCCGGTCCGGAACTCTCGTGAGTGAGGCACGCCGGCGAGATTGCGTTCGGTGTTTCCCGCACGGATGCGATCCAGGGGTTCCCCGGTGATCACGTGGAAGTTCCAGGGCTGTGTGTTCATCGACGACGGTGCCCGCATCGCGAGCGTGAGGATCTCCTCGATCAGCTCTCGGGGGACGGGATCGGGAGTGAATCCGCGGATGCTGCGACGCCCCATAACTACTTCGTCATACTGCATCGTCGATCTCTCCTTGCGCGCATCCGACAACCCGATCGCCGTCGTACGGGTCCGTCCTGCAGACCCTCCGGCGATCAGTGAACACGTTACATCCGAGCTTTCCGATCACCTGCGACCGCGCTCGGGCGGCTCCGAGCGCGCACCGCAGCGTCGCGAAGGGTAGCTTTACCTGGCAAGCTGACGGGGCCGGAGGAGGGGCCGAGTCCCGCGCGGCGTGGCACCGTTGCCCGGGCTCGAATTCCCGTGGCCCGTCCATGACCGTCGACGTCTCCCGCCTCCGCGGAAGTTTGAGGACATGAACAGCCAAGACGCTCTCGCAGCCCGTGAGACCCCCACCGATGGAGCGGGTGTGTCCGACCTTCCCGGTGTCGACGCAACGCAGACCGCCGCAGCACGCTGGCGAGCCGTCGCCGCGGTGCGGGGCGATGCGATCGCCATTCAGACCCCGGAGAGGTCCATCACCTTCGCGGACGCGGCGACCCGCGTCGACGAGCTCGCCCGCCGGATCGTGGCCACCACCGATCCCGACCGACCCGTCGCGGTGGAGATCGAATCCGACATCGAGTCGGTCATCGCGATGCTCGCCGTCCTGTCGTCGGGGCGCCCCCTCGTGCTGCTCGACCCGTTCCTGCCGGCGGACCGGCTCGACGTCGTGCTGGAACGTTCCGGGGCGCAGCTCCTGAACGCCGCCGATGCCGGCGACCCTGGTCCGCAGGACACCGTCGTTGCACCCCGCCCGGACGATCCGGCGGTCCTGTTGTTCACCTCAGGATCGACCGGGACCCCCAAAGGGGTTGTGCTCTCCCAGAAGATGCCGGTCAACCATGCCCGCGACGGTCGTCGCTTCCTCGGCATGCGACCCGAGGACCGTGCTGTCGTCCTGCTGCCCCTGAGTTTCGGCGGCGGCCTGGATGCGCTCGCGATGAGCCTGCTCAACGGTTCGACGATGCTGCTCTGGGATGTTCGCCGCCGTACCACGACCGGCCTGCGGGACTGGCTCGTCGCAGAGCAGGCGACCACCGCGCACTGCACCCCGTCGTTGCTGCGCTCGTGGCTGGGCGAGTTGTCGGCCGCCGACGCCGTCGACTCCCTGCGTCTGCTGTCCACGTGTGGCGAGCCGGCCCACCGTGCCGATGTACAGCAGGCCCGCGACACGATCCTCGCGACCGGGGTGTTCTGTTGCTGGGCAGGCGCATCCGAGGTCGGCAACTTGGCCTTCAACCTGTTCCCGCCCACCCGCGAGGTCGAGCCGGGAGCCATCCCGGTGGGTGTTCCGGCCTCGGACAAGCACATCCGCATCGTCGACGCGGACGACAATGACCTGCCCGTCGGCACCACCGGTGAGGTCATCGTCGAGTCCGCCCACATCTCGTCCGGCTACCACCGGAATCCCGAGATGACGGCAGCGCGTTTCAGCGGGCTTCCCGACGGCCGAACACGCTACCGCACCGGGGATCTGGGACGACTCGACGAGTCCGGTGAGCTCGCGCTCCTCGGGCGCAGTGACGACGCGATCAAGATCCGCGGCTACCTCGTCGAACCGCTCGAGGTCGAAGCCGCACTCCGCGCCCTGGCGTGGACCACCGACGCGGTCGTCACCGCCAACCGGGACGAGGCGCGACTCACCGCCCACGTCGCGGTGGACCCGGAAAAATGGTCACCGTCGCCGGCCGAGATCCGACAGGAACTCGGGAAGACGTTGACCCCGTGGATGATCCCGCGTGACATCGTCGTCCTCACCGAACTCCCGCGCAACGAACGCGGCAAGGTGGATCGGGCGGCACTGCCACCTCCGCCCGCCCGTCCCGGCCACGAGCCGCCCCGCGGCATGACCGAGATGGCGCTACACCGCTTCTGGTGTCAGATCCTCGGTCTCGAATCCATCGGCCGGAACGAGGATTTCGTCGAACTCGGTGGCGACTCGCTGGCCGCGGCGAAGATGCTGGCCGAGGTGCAGCATCACCTCCAACTGGACGTGAACACCGCGATGCTCGCCGAGGCGCCGACGATCGCGCAGTTCGCCCAGCGCATCGAGTCCGCCGCGAGAGAAAGGTCGGCGAACGCGTCGGGTGCCACCCTCATCCCGTTGCGCAAGGGCACCGGCCGACCGATCTTCCTGGTTGCCGGAGCCGGCAGCCTCGCGACGAGCCTCACCCCGGTCGTCCGCGCGCTGCAGACCGACCGGCCGGTCTACGCCATCCAGTCGCGTGGCGTCGAAAAGCGTGGCCGCGCCGACCATTCCGTTCGCGCCGCGGCACGCCGGGCGATCGCCGACATCCGATCGGTACAACCGCACGGGCCGTACCAGGTCGGCGGATACTCGCTGGGCGGTTTCGTCGCGATGGAGGTCGCGGCACGGTTGACCGACGCGGGCGAGAGATGCGATCCCGTCGTCGTCCTGGACTCGCTGTTCGACCCGGCACTGGCCCGCCGGGTCCGTGGCGAGAAGATCGGAATCCTCGATCGCCTGCGGGCCCGGCGTGGTGACACCCAGGACACAGCTCTGCCCGACCGCACCGGGGACGATCCCGCTCCCGCGAGAGAACCACTCCCCCAGCGGGTGGTGAAGGAGGTCGTCCTGGCGGTCCTGGTCCGCACCGCGGGGATGGTGCAGCTTCCGACGCCCGTGCAATGGGTCGTGTTCTTCCGGTTGGGCACCAGGATGATCCGCCGCTACCGGCCCCGGGATTACGACGGCCCCGTCGGCGTGATCCGCGCCCGCACCAATCCCGACGACCCGGACCTGTGGCAGCGGATGTCGTCGGGGGAGGTGACCTTCCACGACGTCACGGGCGACCACATCTCGATGATCCGCGCGCCACACGCCGCCGATACCGCGCGGGCGATCGACGACGTGCTCAACTCCTCCGCTCCCTAATCCGAAAGAGCCGGAGACCCCCCGCCTGCTCCCTAATCCGAAAGAACCGCATAACCCCTGGTCCCTGAGGTGCGAGGAGCGATAGCCGCCGGGCCGAGCAAGCGACGAAGGAGCGCGTCGAGGTCGACGAGCCTCGAAGGGCCTGGTGAGGCACGTTGCGATGCCCTTCGTGGCTCGCTTCGCTCGTACCTCAGGAAGCAGAGAATTCGGACGCTCACCAAGGTTCTTCCGTAGTCCACGTCGGCCGCCAGGCCTCAGATACTGAGGCGCGCTCTGCACACCTCAGGCGACTGACTCAATCCTGTTCGGCGCGGAGTTTGATGTAGGCGAGTCGGCGATCCCAGCCACGGCCGATCGTGTCGAGCCGATGCGCCACCCGGGACAGCTGCGCCCCCACGGCCTCGTAGCGGATCTCGCGGCCGACGCGTGACGACGTCACCAGCCCCGCCTCGGTGAGGACGCGAAGGTGTTTCGCGATCGCCTGCCTGCTGATCGGCAGCTCGGCCGCGAGACGAGAGGCGGACGCGGGTTCCGAACCCAGCCTGGTGAGGATCTGCCACCGGCTCTCGTCCGAGAGCGCGGCGAAGACCTCCACCGGGACGACGTCAGGCATGCACGCCGCCGAGATGCGTTCGGGCCAGCTCGAGTTCGATGGTCCAACCCTCGTTGTTGCCGTCGAATCGAGCGCGTCGCTCGGCATCGGTTCCCGGCAGCGACGCGAAGCCGGACTCCACGACCTTGAGGAGAACACCGGAATCCGATGGCGTGATCCAGAACTCGACGAGCGTCGAATCCGATTGCGGATCACCGGCGTCGGCCAGCCAGCGGAATGCCGCGTACCGCGGCTCGTCGAGTTCGACGGTGCGGAACGTGAAGGCGCCGTGGACCGGGTCGTGGATGGTCGACAGGTCGCCGTCGCGTTCGATCCGGTGATCGGTGATCGCCTTGTCGTTGATGAACCACCCCGGCTCGCTGACCAGAGACCAGACCCGCTCGGCGGGTGCGTCGATCGCGATCTCGCGCTCGATTCGGTCGAATTCGCCTGCCGCCGAACCGGTCACGTCGTGTGTATCCGTGTTCTCACTCATCAGTGCTCCCTCGATGCGGATTTGTTTAGTGCAACCCTATGGTTGCACTAAAGCCGTCACGGCGCAATGGTTCGGAGCTGACATGGCGACACACCCACCACAGATGGACACATCCACCCGTCATCCGGGTGAGGGCCTGTCCATCGATGGTGGGCGTGTGACGCGTGACCCGTAACGGCCGGCCCCCGCTAGCCCGCGATCAATTCGCGCACAGTCGACGGAAAACAACGCACAGTCGACGAAGAACGACGCCCGGTCAACGAGAAACGGCGCACAGTCGACGAGAAACGGCGCACGGTCGATGGAAAGAGGCGCCCAGTCGACGGGGCGCCGGGGTCAGTGGTCAGTCCACGAGCTCGGCAAGCCGGCGAATCGCGAACTCGTAGCCGCGGATGCCGTAACCGACGATCACCCCGGCCGCGATCGGCGACACATAGGAGTGATGCCGGAACGCTTCACGTCGGTGCACATTGCTGATGTGCACCTCCAGCACGGGGACATCGGGAATGACGAGTGCGTCGGCGAGCGCCACCGAGGTGTGTGTCCAGCCGCCGGGGTTGACGACGATGCCGCTGATCTTGCCGACCGATTCGTGGATCCAGTCGAGCATCTGGCCCTCGTGGTTGGTCTGCGCGGCGCGCACCCCGAAGCCGAGCTCGGCGGCGGTGCGCTCGGCCAGATCGACCACGTCGGCGAGGGTGTCCGAGCCGTAGACGGCGGGCTCCCGGGTGCCGAGGGTGTTCAGATTGGGACCGTTGAGCAGCAGGATCGGCAAACGGTCTGGCTTCTCGGCGTCGGACATGGCGTTCACCTTACTGGCCCTGACCTGCCGGTCGGCGCCCCCCGGCGAGCCGGTGAAGACGCGGTCGCGCCCGCACCGCCACCGGCCGGGGCGAGACGGCCCAAGGTCTACCATCTCTCTTTGTGCCAGCGCAGACCGTTCGACGAGCGAGGATCGTCGCCATCGTCACCGGACTGCTCGGGTTCTTGCTCGCGCTCGCGACACCGCTCATGCCGGTGTCGCAGCGAACGGCCGAGATCGACTGGCCCCAGAACGGGCAGATCGGTTCGGTCGCCGCCCCGCTGATCGGCTACACGCCCGTCGACCTCGACGTGTCGATCCCCTGCAGCGCGGTCGACGACCTGCCGCCCGGCGGCTCGGTGCTGCTCTCCACCACGCCCAAGCAGGCATCCAAGTCCGGTGAGCGCGGCCTGTTCATCCGCAAGACCGGCGCCCCTGACGCTCCCGCGGACCGGCAAGGCGTCGAGGTGGTGGTCCGCAACGTCTCGCTGGTGTCGGCGACGCTGCAGGACATGCGCGAGCAGGGTTGCCGCGAGATCGTCGTGCACGCCGACTCCGATGCGGTCACCGCCGAATTCGTCGGCATGACCAGCGGCACCCAGAACGAGGACGGCGAGGACGAACCGCTCGCGGGCACGACGGAGGACAAAGAAGCCTTCAAGTACTGGCCCGACCAGCGCCCCCAGGTGACCGGCCTCTTCACCGACCTGTCCGGACCCGCCGCCGACATCGCAGGGCTCGACGCCCACGTCACGATCGACTCTCGCTACAACACCGCTCCGACCATCTCGAAGTGGCTGGTCGTCATCGTCGGAGTGGCCTCGACGCTGCTCTCGCTTGCGGCACTGGCAGCGCTCGACTCCACCGACGGCCGCCGCCATCGCAGGATCTTCCCGGCCCGGTGGTGGCGGCTGAACGCGCGCGACTACGTGGTCATCGGCGCACTGATCGTGTGGCACATGATCGGGCCCAACACCTCCGACGACGGCTACTTACTGACCATGTCGAGGGTGGCGCAGGACAGCGACTACACCGCCAACTACTTCCGGTGGTACGGCGCGCCCGAGGCACCCTTCGGCTGGTACTACCAGGTCTTCGGTCTGCTCAGCCACGTCTCGGTCGCCAGTCCGTGGATGCGGCTGCCTGCGCTCCTGTGCGGAATCCTGGTGTGGCTCATCGTCAGTCACGAAGTGCTTCCACGCCTCGGCCGCGCTGCGCTGACCCGGCCGATGGTCGCCTGGACGGCGGCCTTCGCCTTCCTCGCGTGCTGGTTCCCCTTCAACAACGGACTTCGTCCCGAACCGATCATCTGCCTCGGCGCGCTGCTGACCTGGTGCTCGGTCGAACGTGCCATCGCCACCGGTCGCATGCTGCCGGCCGCCGTCGCCTGTCTCATCGGCGCGTTCAGCCTCGCCGCCGGGCCGACCGGCCTGCTCGCCGTGGCTGCGCTGATCGCCGGCGCCCGCCCGATGATCATGGCGCTGATCAAGCGCGCCCGCGTCGTCGCCGAGCTGTCGTCCGCCGAGTCGAACTCCGCCGCATCGCCATCCGAGGAGACGGCCGCCGGCGCCCGCGACGGCCGGCGCTCGCTCCGCTGGTCGTTCGTCGCGCTGATCGCGCCGATCCTGGCCGCCGGCACCTTCGTCGTCTTCGTCGTGTTCTCCAACCTGACCCTGCGGTCGTTCGCCGAGGCGTCGAGCATGAAGTCGGCGCTGGGGCCGTCGATGAGCTGGTACAACGAGATCGGCCGCTACTCGGCGCTGTTCGCCTTCTCCGCCGACGGTTCGATCGCGAGGCGTTTCGCGGTGCTGGCGATGATCCTGGGCCTGGTCGTCTCGGCCGCGGTGCTGATCCGCAAGAACCGTATTCCCGGCACCGCCATCGGCCCGACGCGCCGCATCGTCGCGATCACGTTCGCGTCGCTGGTCTTCCTCATGTTCACGCCCACCAAGTGGACCCATCATTTCGGTGTCTTCGCCGGTATCGCCGCCGCACTCGCCGCGATCGCGGCGATCGCCGCCAGTCAGCAGTCGATGCACTCGCGACGCAACCGCACCCTGTTCTGCGCACTCGTCCTCTTCATCGGCGGACTCGCGTTCACCGCCCCGAACTCCTATTACTACTACTCGGCATGGGGCATGCCGTGGGGCGTCGAACAGGTCACGATCGGCGGCGTCATGCTCGGCAGCGTGCTGCTCTACGCCGCGCTCGCGCTGCTGCTCGTCGCCCTGTGGTTCCACTTCCGTGAGCCGTTCACCGGGACCGATCCACACGTCGAGGAGTCCACTGCCGACGACACCTCGCACCAGCGCTGGTATCGGCGGCTGGGTGCCTCGATGGCGGCCGCTCCGCTGGCCTACCTCGCGTTGGCGGTCGTCGTCTTCCAGATCGTCACCGCGATCTTCGCCGGCATCCATCAGAGCTCGTCGTACTCGGTGCCCCGCTCCAACTTCGCCGCGGTCGCGGGCAACCCCTGCGGCATGGCCGACAAGGTCTGGGTGGAATCCGATCCCAACCGCGACATGCTGCGCCCGGTCGATCCCACCCTGCCGAATCCGCTCGGCGGACCGCCACCGGCACCCGGCACCTCACCGACCACGTCGGGGTTCTTCCCCAACGGCGTGCCGACGGCGCTGGAGTCGACGGCCAGCGAGGGTTCGCTCGGCGTGCTGTCGGGAGACGTCTGGCAGTCCCCCGACATCGTAAACTCCAATCCCGGCGGCACCGGCGGCGGCGAGATCGCCGAACCCGGGATCAACGGCAGCACCGCGGCGCTCCCCTTCTTCCTCGACCCGGCCGAGACCCCGGTCATGGGTAGCTACTCCAAACTCGACCAGGTCCCGGCCCGCCTCACCTCCGGCTGGTACGCACTGCCGCCGGACTGGCGGGACCGCCCGCTGCTCACGATGTCCGTGGCAGGCGAGTACGACAACCCGAACGTGATGCTCGAGTACACCGCCGAGCCCATCGGCCCCGACACCCGCGACGCCGACCTCGAGGCCGCCGGCGACACCGAGCTCATCGATCCCGGCCCGCGCCCGTCGTGGCGCAACCTCCGGTACAACACCGACGAGCTCCCGTCGGACACCACCGCGGTGCGGATCGTCGCGACCGACGACAACCTCGCCGAAGACCGGTTCATCGTGCTGACCCCGCCGCGGATCCCGCAGATGGACACCCTGCAGGACGTCGTCGGCGACACCGACCCGGTCCACATCGACTGGACGTCGGGTCTGGCGTTCCCGTGCCAGCGTCCGTTCACCCACGACGTCGGCGTCGCGGAGATCCCGAAGTGGCGCATCAAGCCCGGATCCGACCTGGCAGCCGCGGTGTCCGCGTGGCAGAACAGCTTCGGCGGTGGCCCGCTCGGATGGATCGAGGTCTCGCAGCAGGCGACGGCGCTGCCCACCTATCTGATGGCCGACATCGGACGGGACTGGGGCGCCCTCGAACGCTACGAGCCCTACGGCGACGTCGACACGCTCGCCGAGATCGAGACGGGAACGGCCACCCGCAGCGGACTGTGGAGTCCCGCGCCGCTCCGGCACTGACGATTCGACGGCGCTGACGACCGGTCGCCGTAGTGGTGGTCGGCCAGGCGAGCTGCGCTGGCGTCACCGATGGTCAGCGAGTATGCGTGTGAGGGCTGCTTCGACTGGGGTCAGGGGTTGGGTGGCGTGGTGCTCCGGCGGTGCCGGTGGGTGGACGAGTTGTCGGTAGGCGAGTTCGAGGCGTCGGCCGCGGTCGCCGTGGCCGATGGCGTCGGGGCGCGACTGGTCGCCGGGCCCCCTGCTCCCTGAGGAGCGCCCGGAGCTTGCGGAGGGCGCGGGAGCCCTGCTCCCTGAGGAGCGCCCGGAGCTTGCGGAGGGCGCGGGAGCCCTGCTCCCTGAGGAGCGCCCGGAGCTTGCGGAGGGCGCGTCACGAAGGGTCCGGCGACCGAGCCTGCGAAATCCTCGCGTTGGTGGTCCGTGGATCTCGTCGCGCACGGTGTTCAGATGTGTCGCGAACCGCCGGGGTATGTCGGGTCGGCGGTTGAGGCGGTCGGGGTTGGGTGGGGCGCCGGGTTCGGCGTTCAATCGCCAGACGCAGCGGCCTTCGTCGGGTCCGGACCGTGCGATCCGGGTGGTGTACTGGCCGGGCTGGTCACCGACCATGCGGTTGTGCCGCGGGCAGGCGGGGGCGAGGTCGTCGATGTCGGTGAGACCACCCTGGGCCCAGTCCTTGTGGGCGTGATGGAGTTCCACCTGCGTGGCGGGTTGATCGCACCCGGGAGCCGAGCACACCTCACCATCGGGGCGGGCGAAGGAGACGAGGCGCTGTTCGCGGGTGGCCAGACGTTTACCGCGTCCGAAATGCAGCGGCACAGTGGTGGAGTTCTTGAAGATCGCCAGCCAGGGCTGCATATCCGCGGCGAGCGCGATGACGTCCCGGATGGGCAGCAGGGTTCCGGTGGCAGTGGTCGCGAGTCCGGCTTCGCGGATCAGGTCGCCGAGGTCGGCTTTGATGATCAGCTGCACGGGCAGGCCACGGTGTGTCGTGCCGAGTGCGCCGTCGGCGAAACCGGCGGCCAGTGCGGCGTCGAGGGCGTCGTGGTTTGTCTGGGCGACGGTGCGGTGGTCGCGGTCGGCTGCGATGGCCAGGGCGTCGGGGTCGGCGGTGGCGGCCGGTCCGCTCGGTGAGGCGGGGTCGTCTGGGTTGTTGAGTCCGGGCTTGCCCCAGACTGCGAACATCATCGTCAGACGTGCGACGAGTTCGGGGGTCAGGGTGCCCGACACCTTGGCGGTGCCATCGGCGCGTTGCCGACTGATCCACAGGTTGCGGCGTCGCTTCTGGTCGGTGTCGTCGGCCAGAGTGCCGTCGGGGTCGAGGTGCGCGAGCAACCGCGCACCGAGCTGTGAGATGTCGGCAGGCGTGTGATCGATCGCGATCTCGGCCATCTGACGTTCAGCAGCGACCTTCACATCGTGGTCGACAGCGTTCGGGATGTGGTCGAGGACGTCGAGGGCGGCCTGGATGTGTGCGGTTCCGACAGTCCCTGCGGCGAAAGCTTCTGCCAGCGTCGGATGCTCAGGTTCCAGCTGGTCGCCGTTGAGGCACGTGAGGGTGGCGGTGGCATTGAGGTGCTTGCGCCGTCGCACCGGGTTGGTGATGCGGAGGCGGTGTTCATGAACTGGGTGAGTGTGCGGTACCCGGTCTTGCGTGGCAGGTCGCGAGCCTCGGCTTCGGCGACTTGCCGGTCGCCGGCGTAGGTGGCTCGCGCGATGGCCCGCTCGGTGGCAGAGGCGACGTCGATCAGTTCCTCGTCGGTACATGGGGCCAGGTCGACGGTCTGCAGTTCGTCGAGAATCGCGCGCAGCTCGGCCATCAGCTCGACGGCACGCGGTTGCGGCGCCACCGAATTGTCGTCGACATGTGTCGTGTCGGCCATGACGGTCACCCCCGAGAACCGTAGTTGCGAATGTACGTTCGACTGTACACGAAAGACGGGCAGTCGGCAGCTCGAAATATGCTGTCCAACAACTCTTTCCTCCCTTGAGCGACCACTCTCGATTGTCGGTGGTTGCTGGTACCCTCCGCCTGCGGCCAAGGATCTGAGCGGTCATGCGGTGCGGGACCCTTCGTGGCTCGTCGCTATCGCTCCTCGCACCTCAGGGAGCGGGAGCACCGCCTGCGCTCCTCAGCTCAGGGAGCAGTGGTACCGACGGTCACGCACCTTGTCGAGCAGGGCTGCGGGGTGGGCCCTAGGTGGCCCGGGGCACGTCGCTTACGATGAGGCACCGTGCCTGTGCCAGCCCCGACCTCGCCAGAGGATCCCGCAGAAACGTCGTCGTCGGGGCCATCGACCAGGATCTCCGCGGGCACCGCCCGGTGGATCGCGACAGTGGCCGGGATCGCGGGCATCGTGTTGTGCGCCCTCACCCCACTACTGCCGGTCAAGGCCGTCGACGCCGGTTTCGCATGGCCGGTCGGACAGGACCTGGGCGCCGAGAGTTCGTCGGTGATGGCGCCACTCATCGCGCAGACCCCGCAGACCCTCGACGCGCGCATCCCGTGCGCGACGCTGGCGTCCGCAGACGACGGCGTGGTCCTCGCGACGATGCCGACCAACGCGCCGAAGTCGAAGTCGTCGTCGTTGTGGGTCACCGCCACCGACGCCGCGATCACCGTGACCTTCCGGAACAGCCTCGCCGCGACCGCCGCACGCGCCGACCTGGACCGATGCCGGGAATTGCGCATCTTCTCCGCACCCACCGGTCCGGGCGCCCAGTTCGTCGGGCTCGGCGAGTCGACGACACTGCCGCCCGACCGCCGTCCGCAGGTCGACGGCATCTTCAGCAACCTGAGCCCCGAGCAGGCACGCGCCGCCGCTGCCGACGGCCTGCGCGTGCAGGTGGACATCGACAACCGATACGAGTCGTCCCCGT
This sequence comes from Gordonia sp. KTR9, assembly GCF_000143885.2. Lineage (NCBI taxonomy): Bacteria > Bacillati > Actinomycetota > Actinomycetes > Mycobacteriales > Gordoniaceae > Gordonia > Gordonia sp. KTR9. The sequence continues at coordinate 270,893 of NC_018581.1, read as the reverse complement.
CGATCCTCAAGATCGTGGTGACGGTGCTCGCCGTGCTGTCGGTTGTCGTCGCCGTCGTCGCACTGGGACTGCTCGACCGCATCGGCGGGTACCACCGGCGGATCGGCGCACGGACCCGGTCCTGGTGGCATTCGCTGAAACCCCGGGCCACCGACCTGATCGTGACCGCGATCCTGCTGGTCTGGAGCGTCCTCGGGGCAGGCTCGCCCGACGACGGTTACATCCTCAACATGGGCCGGACCGCCGACGGCTTCGGCTACCTCGCCAACTACTACCGCTTCTACGGCATCCCCGAGGCGCCCTTCGACTGGTACTACAGCTTCCTCGCGGTGTGGTCGTCGGTCTCGCCATCGGTGCTGTGGATGCACATCCCGCAACTCGTCGCCGGGCTCGTGTCGTGGTTCGTCCTCAGCCGCGTGCTCCTGCCGCGCCTGGGTCCGGCGGTACGGCGGAGTTCATGGGCGATCTGGGCGGCCGCCATGACGTTCACCGCGTTCTGGTTGCCGTTCTGCAGCGGGTTGCGCAGTGAGGGGATCATCGTCCTGGGTTCGCTGCTCACCTGGTGGGCCGCCGAACACGCCATCGCGACCCGACGACTCCTTCCGGCGGCACTCGCCGCGCTCGTCGCGGGTTTCACCCTCGCTCTGGCCCCGCACGGCGTCGTCGGTGTGGCCATCCTGCTGGTGGCGGCCCGCTCGCTGCTGCACATCCTCATCGATCGGCGAAAGCAACTCGACGGCTCGGTCTGGACGACGACGCTGACCCTAGTCGCGCCGATCGCGGCGGCCGGGATGCTCGTCCTGATCGTGGTGTTCCGGGATCAGACCCTGGCGACCGTCCTCGAGGCGATCAAGTTGCGCTACTCGGTCGGGCCGGTCATCTCCTGGCACCAGGAGTTCCTGAGGTACTACTTCATCTCCGTCGTGACCGACGACGGCGCGCTCACCCGTCGGGTGCCGCTGCTGCTCCTGCTCGCCGGCCTGTTCGTGACGGTCGCGGTCATGCTGCGCCGCACGAGAATTCGCGGAGTCGATCCGGGACCGGCATGGCGCCTCATCGGTGCCGTCGGCGTCACCCTGCTGCTGTTCGCGTTCACGCCCACCAAATGGACCATCCAGTTCGGCGTGCTCGCCGGGCTGGCGTCGGCGGTCGCGGCGGTGGCCACCGTGGCCGTGGCCCAGTCGGCAGCGCGGTCCGCACGGAACCTGACTGTGTTCGTCTCCGGGTTGCTGTTCGCGATGGCGGCGGCGATGGCGGGTTACAACTCGTGGCCGTTCCTCTACGAATACGGCATCTCCTGGTTCGACCGGGCGCCGGTCATCGCCGGTTTCCAGGCGTCGACCCTGTTCCTGATCCTCGCCGTGATCGCGGCCGGGGTCGCGGTGTGGCAGCACCTGCGGTTGGACTACGTCACCAATCGCGGTCTCGCCCACGCCGACACCGGCCCCGGCGAGACCCGGGCGGATCGTCGGCGACTCTTCCTCGCCTCCTCACCACTGGCGGTGATCGCCGGCCTGCTCGTGATCGTCGAGTTGCTGCTGTTCGCCAAGGCCGCGGTGACCCGGTATCCGGCGTCGACCGCCCTGGCCGAGAACCTGAACGCCCTGCGCGGCAACAGCTGTGGGCTCGCCGACGACGTCCTCGTCGAACTCGATCCCAACGCCGGCATGCTGACCCCGGCGGCGGGCGCGACCGCGACGCAGGCACTTCACGGCGAGAACCCGGTGGGCTTCTCGCCCAACGGGATTCCCGACGACCTCGAGCCCGAGCCGGGGAGCCAGCGCCCCGGGCAGATGAACGTGTCGGCGAGCATGGCCCGCCCGTTCGCGATCACCGGCGGCCTGGGCGCCGGGACCACCGGCGGACGCGGGCCGGAAACCGTGAACGGTTCCACCGCCAAACTGCCCTACGGGCTCGACCCCGCCACCACACCGGTCCTGGGCAGCTACGGATATCCGGGCGAAGCCCGCCTCACGACCGGCTGGTACGACCTGCCCGCCGATCGCGCGGCGTCGCCGCTGCTGGTGTTCAGCACCGCGGGCGCCGTCTCGACCGTCGACACCTTCGGCGTCCGGAACTTCGGGCAGAAGATGGTGGTGCAGTTCGGCCGCCCGGGCGCGGACGGGACCTTCGAACAGGTCGGCCCAGACATCCTGCCCATCGATCCCGGACCCGTGATCCTCAACATGCCCTGGCGCAACATGCGCGTGCCGATGTCGGCGGCCCCACCGCGAGCCACCGTGATGCGATTGTCCCTGCAGGACAACAACCTCGGCGAGAAGCAGTTCATCGGGATCACCCCGCCGCGCGCACCACGGTTGCAGACGCTGCAGGAGGTCGTCGGATCGACGGCACCCACGCTCATCGACTTCGGGGTGGCCTCGCACTTCCCGTGCCAGCGGCCGATGGGCGTCTCCCACGGCGTCGCCCAGGTGCCGCAGTGGCGCATCCTGGGCGACTATCCGCTGACCAACTCCCAGTCCAAGACCTGGCAGGCCGGCGTCGACGGCGGGCTGCTGGGCATCTCCGAGGCCACCACCTCCGCGGCAGCGGTCTCGACGTACCTGCAGGACGACTGGGTGCGCGACTGGGGCGCACTGGAGAAGCTGACACCGCTCGTGTCCGACGCATCCGACGCGCGGATCGACACGGCACAGACGACGCAATGGGGCTGGTCGCGCACCGGCTCGATCAGGGTGGAGCCCCAATCCGATGAGTGAGTCCCGTTTCTCCCGTCTGGCGACGGTCAACCCGAAGATCACGGTCAACCCGAAGATCGTCGCGACCGTCACCGGTCTGCTCGGCTTCCTCCTCGCGGTGCTCACTCCGCTGTTGCCAGTCAATCAGTCGACCGCGGAACTGAAGTGGCCGCAGGGCGGCGAGGTCTCGAACGTCGCGGCGCCGCTGGTGTCCTTCGTACCGATCGACATGGACATGTCGGTGCCGTGCTCACTTGCCACCCGGCTGCCCGAGCAGGGCGGAGTTCTGCTGTCGACGATCCCCGAGGGCGGCCAGGACGCCGGCGCCCGCGGATTGTTCGTCCGCGCGAGCGCCGATGCGCTGACGCTCACCGATCGCAACGTCGCGCTGCTGAACACCGATCGCGCCGCCGCACAGTCGAATCCGAACTGCCGCATCGTGATGCGCGCCGACGGCGAAGGCGTGAGCGGGCGATTCGAGGGACTGCCGGAACCGGCCGCGGACTCGGGCGCCTCACATGGCTTCACACTGGCCGACCACGAGATGCGTCCCCAGATCGTCGGCATCTACAGCGATCTGCCCGCCGACGCACCGCGCGACGGGTTGTCGCTGCGCGCCACCATCGACACGCGCTACGTCAGCACCCCCACCCCGCTGAAGCTCACCGCGATCGTGCTCGGCATCCTCATGACGATCGTCTCGCTGATCGCCCTCGGGGTTCTGGATCGGCGGGATGGCCGCAGCCACAAGCGTTTCCTGCCGTCGGGATGGTTCACCATCCGTCCACCCGATGTCGCGGTGTTCGCGATTCTCGCCTTCTGGTGGTTCGCGGGCGCCAACACCTCCGACGACGGTTACAACTTCATCGTCGGCCGGATCACCGGAGACGCCGGCTACGCCGACAACTACTTCCGCTACTTCGGTGTGCCGCAGGATCCGTTCGGCTGGCATTTCCAGGTGATCTCGGCCATGACGGATGTGAGTGTCGCGGCACCGTTCATGCGCCTGCCCGCGTTCCTTCTCGGTCTGCTCGGCTGGTGGTTGATCAGCCGAGAGGTGATCCCGCGTCTGGGCCGCGCGGTCCGGCACAGCACCCCCGCCGTCTGGTCGGCGGCGTTCGTCTTCCTCGCGATCTGGCTGCCGTTCAACAACGGCCTGCGGCCCGAGCCGGCCGAAGCCGTCGGCGCACTGCTCACCTGGTGCTGTGTGGAGCGCGCGATCGCGACCCGCCGACTGCTCCCCTACGCCGTGGCGGTGGTCACCGCCGCCTTCACGCTCGCCCTCGCCCCCGGCGGGCTCATGGCGGTCGCCGCGCTGCTCGCCGGAATCCGACCGATCGTCAAGACACTGGTGTCACGTCGCTCCCGCGACGGGCTGCTGCCGATGCTCGCGTCCATCCTGGCGGCCGGCACGGCCGTGCTGTTCCAGATCTTCGCCGATCAGCCGCTCGCACCGCTGATCGCGGGCAACAAGGTCGCCTCCGACGTGGGTCCGACGCTGGAGTGGTGGCAGGAACCGATCCGCTACTACTACCTGATCCTGCCGACCGCCGACGGCACGCTCGCACGACGTTTCGGCGTGCTGGCGATGATCCTGTGCCTCTTCGTCGTACTGCTCCGCCTCCTTCGGCGTGAGCATCCGAACGGTGTCGCGCGCGCGCCGATCTGGCGTCTGGTCGCGGTGACCCTCGGCACCATGTTCTTCATCGCCTTCACGCCGACCAAGTGGACCCACCACTTCGGTGTGTACGCGGGCATCGCCGCGGGTCTCGCCGCCGCAGCGGGCGCGATGATGGCGCCGGCGGTGCTGCGGTCACGACGCAATCGCAGCTTCTTCGCGGCCGCGGTGCTCGCGATCACGGGCATCTCCTTCGCCGGCACCAACGGCTGGTGGTTCGTCGGCAGTTATGGGGTCCCGTGGTGGGATCGCCCACCGACGGTGGGCGGCCTCAACATCGCCTGGTTCATCCTCCTCGCCGCGGTCGCCACCGCACTGGCGGGCCTGTGGTTCCACTTCCGCGACGACTTCGTCGACGAGACGACCCGTACGCGGGGCAGCGACAAGTGGTATTCGAAACTCAAGTTCTCACCGCTACCGGTCGTCGCCGGGCTGATGGTGCTGTTCATGGTCGCCTCCTTCGCGAAAGGCGCCTACGAGCAACGTGATTCGTGGTCGTGGATGAAGTCCAACGCTCGTGCGCTCACCGGCGACCCGTGCGGCCTGGCGAACGACGTCCTCGTGGAGGCCGACCCCACCGCCGGGCTCCTGCGGCCCGCGGCCGTGGACGGCCGTCCGGCCCCTGACATCGCTGCCGCACTGGCAGGTCCGGACGCCTCCGGCTTCACCCCCAACGGCGTACCCGACCGGTTGTCGGTCGATGCGACCGAGAGCACCGAGTCGTCGAGTACCTCCGGTTCGCAGAACAGCGCCCAAACCGGTGCGGGCTCGGACGAATCCGGCGACAGCTCGTCCGCACAGGGCGGTACCGAAGGCGGCCAGGGCGTCCGGGGCGTCAACGGGTCGACCGTGCGTCTGCCGTTCGGACTGAACCCTGCCGAGACGCCGGTACTCGGCAGCTACGGCTCGCCGTCGGGCACCGGATCGTTGACCTCGGACTGGTACCAGTTGCCCGAACGCTCCGACGACGCCCCGCTGCTGACGATGGCGGTCGCCGGCTCGGTCGAAGCGGTCGACGGGATCGGGGTGATCCACGCCGGGCAGAAGGTCACGATGCAGTTCGGCCGCGTGGAGGCCGACGGCCGGGTGAGCACCCTGGGCCGGATGTTCCCGATCGACATCGGCGAGACCCCGACGTGGCGCAACCTGCGGTTCCCGCTCGCCGACTCGCCACCCCGGGCGACCGTCGTCCGGGTCGAGGTGGCCGACACCGCGGCCGCACCGTCGGAATGGGTGGCGGTGACACCGCCGCGGGTCAGCACGCTGGCGACGCTCAACGACGTCGTGGGTCAGACCGACCCGGTCTTCATCGACTGGCTGCCCGGCATGGTCTTCCCATGTCAGCAGCCGATGAAGGTGCGCAACGGCGTCCTCGAGGTGCCTCAGTGGCGGATCATGCCCGACGCCGAGGCCACCCGGAAGAACAGCCAGACCTGGATGTCGGGAACCGCGGGCGGCCCGCTCGGGATCACCGAGGCGATGCTGCGACCGACCCTGCTACCGACGTACCTGCGCAACAACTGGGGTCGCGACTGGGGCGGTCTGCAGAAGTTCGCCGAGATCATCCCGGCGCCGGCCGCGGAACTCGACCTCGGCACCGCTCGGCGCTCCGGGCTGTACGACCCCGCGCCAATGCGTTCCAGCGGCTACTGACCGTTCGTCGAGCACCGCGTCGACCTGGGGTTTCTGCTTCCCCCAGGTCGACGCGGCAAACACGTGGACACGCTTCGTTATCTCACTGTGATGTGCCGTCTCGGTTCCGTCACTCATGGCCGTGAGCCCTCGTCACACGTCCGATCCCGGCCTAGTTTCGAGTCATGCCTTCATTCACCGCACCTGGACTCAGCAACGAAGCCGCCAACGAGGTCGTGGGCATCCTGCAGGAGCGCCTCAGCGCGCTGAACGACCTGCACCTCACCCTCAAGCACATCCACTGGAACGTGGTCGGCGCGAACTTCATCGGCGTGCACGAGATGATCGACCCGCAGGTCGAACTCGTCCGCGGATACGCCGACACCATCGCCGAGCGGATCGCCACCCTCGGCGCGTCGCCCAAGGGCACCGCCAAGGCCATCGAAGCCGACCGCTCGTGGAGCGACTACTCCATCGGCCGCGACACCGCGCAGGCCCACCTCGGCGCCCTCGACCTCGTCTATGACGGGTTCATCACCTCGCATCGCGACGGCATCGCCAAGATCGGCGACATCGACCCGATCACCGAGGACATCCTCATCGGACAGACGGCCGAGCTCGAGAAGTTCCAGTGGTTCGTCCGCGCACACCTGGAGAGCTACACCGGCGAGCTCACGCACGCCGGCGCCAGCGGCGAGAAGGAAGCGGCCGACGCCGCCCGCTGACCTCGCCCACAAGACCGAGTAGCGGGTCACCACACCCCCGGACCCGCCCCCGGAGCCGCGGTCGCGACCTCCCGCCCCGTTGGTCGCGACCGCGGTAACACCCTTTTCTGTACCGACAAGCACGAACAGGCACTGACACAGCACGAGGACTCACACCCGACTACGTTGCGCCGCTTGGAACCACGGGTACCAAGGGCCGCTTCATCATGTTCGTGGACCGACGGTTTGTTACGCTGGCCACAGGCTTTTGCCGCGAACAGGATGTGAAGCAATCCGCGTCCACCAGATCGATCGGGGCGCTTCTCGCTCTGACGGGGAGGCACGTGTGTCCGAAACGCGATCATTCACCCTGTTCGATGATCTGGAGCTCCACATGCAGTTCGCGCCGGTCTGCCGGCTGTCCGACGGCGCCCTCGCCGCCGTCGAACTGCAGCTCCGGGGTCCGGCCGGGACCCGCCTCGCCACAGCCGCCGCCCTCAAACGCGCCGCCCGCCTGGTCGAAGAACATCCCGTCCTCGACGAGCGCAAGCGCAAGATGGCCGCCTCCCAGCGCGCGCAGTCGCTGGCCAAGATCCTGCCGCTGCTGGTGTCCCTCGATCTCGACCTCATCGACAATCTCGACGACGACACCGCGCGCAGCCTCGAACGCCACGTCATGGTCATCCTGCCCGACGCCGTCGAGCGCAGTCCGCAACGCACACTAGCCCGCGTCGCCCGCGCCCGGGCGGCCGGCAAGATCATCTGCGTCGACGGTCTCGTCCGCAGCGAGCACGCGGCCACGCTGCTCTCCCTCGTCGAACCCGACATCATCGTCACCGGCGCCGAGTTGCTCACGTCGCGGACCAGCTCCGACGCCGCCCACCTCGCGCACGCGCTCGCCGCGCACACCGAACGCAGCCATGCCGTCGTCATCGCCGAGGGCGTCGACGACGAGGCCAGCCGGATCACGGCGCAGACCATGGGCGCCGTTTTCGGTATCGGCGACCTCTATCCGGCCGTGACCGATCCTGCCGTGCTCGCCAGCCGTACCGTCGTGCCGCTGCCCGAGATGCCGGTCTGGACCACGCCCGGCCCGGAGAAGTCGACTCCGTATCGCATCGCGTCGACCTCCATCTCGCCGCGCATGGGCAACAAGCGCCTGCTCATCGAGATGAGCAAGGCGCTGGAGGAACAGGCGGCCATCGGCGGTGCCGCGATCGTCCTCGGCACGTTCCAGTTCGCCGAGCACTTCACCTCGCGGACCGCGAAGCGGTGGCGGGAGATGTCGGAGAAGACCGGCCTGGCCGGGGTCTACGGTGTCGGACTTCCCGACATCCGGGACGGGAACGTGCACCGCGCGCCCCTCGACGCCGACGACGACCTCATCAACGAGTGGAACGTCGCCGTACTCGGACCGCATTTCGCCGCCCTGCTGTCGGCGCGCGACCAGCACGACGCCGGTCCCGATCTCGAGCGCACCTTCGAATTCGTGCAGACCTACGACCGCATGACCGTCACCCAGGCAGTGCACTCGATCCTCATGCGGTTCTCCTGATCCGGATCGCGCGCAGCGACTCGTAGCGTCAACGGGCACATAGCGCGCATTGTCGCTACGAGATCCGGTCAGGGGATTTGGGTTTGTCACAGCATGGCTGACTACGATGCGCCTGTGCCGAAGTCGCCTGAAGTGTCCGCTGGCAGCGCCGACACCACCGCCGAAACCGCTGCGCAGCGCACGTCCGGCGAACCCCGATCCCGCACCGTCGCCCTCGTGGCCGCGGTCGCCGGTGTCGTCGCCGTCGTCGCCGGGGTCCTGACGCCCTTCCTCCCGGTCAGCACGTCCACGGCGTCGATCACGTGGCCGCAGCAGACGGGCGAGTCGGCGTCGGTCACCGCTCCGCTGGTCGCGCAGACCGCTCGCGACCTCGCGATCTCGATCCCCTGCCGCGTGCTGGCGACGACCCCCGATGACGCGTCCACCGTCGTGTTGTCGACGATGCCCGCGGCCGCGGCCGCAGCACGCGACGACGGATTGTTCGTCGTCGCCGGCGCCGACGGCGTCACCGTGTCCAACCGCAACAAGACACTTGCGTCGGCACCGCGAGACGCCCTCGCCGGCTGCGCCGAGCTCCGCATCTTCGCCGACGCCACGACGACCGGCGCGCAGTTCGTCGGCCTCCCCCCGGGGCCGGCCACCGCGGGCGGCGGCGATGTCGGCCTCGCCGGGCCGTCGGCGAACCCGCAGATCGCCGGCGTTTTCACCGACCTCACCGCCGAACAGGTCCGGTCCGCCCCGGGATTCGACGTCCGCATCGCGATCGACGACCGCTTCGACTCGTCGCCGTCGATCCTGAAGTGGGTGGTGATGGTCGTCGGCGTCGGAGCTGCGGTCGTCGCACTCGTGGCCGTGGGACGTCTCGACCGCATCCACGGTTACCACCGCCGCGTCGGTCGCCGTCTCCGGTGGCGCGCCGTGCTCCGGCCCGGGCCCACCGACATCGGTGTGACGCTGACGCTCGTGATCTGGCACTTCCTCGGCGCGGGATCACCCGATGACGGCTACATCCTCAACATGGGTCGCAACGCCGCCGACGCCGGATACCTCGCGAACTACTACCGCTTCTACGGCATTCCCGAAGCGCCGTTCGACTGGTATTACAGCTTCCTCGCCTATTGGTCGACCATCTCGACGACCGGCCTGTGGATGCGGTTGCCATCGCTGCTGGCGGGCTTGGCCGCCTGGTTCATCCTGAGCCGGGTCCTGCTGCCCCGCCTGGGTGGCGCCGTCCGCCGGTCCCAGTGGGCGATGCTCACCGGGGCCGCGGTGTTCCTCGCGTTCTGGCTGCCGATGTGTTCGGGCCTGCGCACCGAGGGCATCATCGTGCTCGGCACCCTCGCGACGTGGTGGGCGGTAGAGGTCACGGTCTCCACACGGCGGATGCTGCCGGCAGTCATCGCGGCGTTCACCGCCGCGATGACCCTCGCCCTGGCCCCGCACGGTCTCGTCGCGCTCGCACTTCTCATCGCGAGTGCCCGGCCCATGCTCCGCATCCTGGTCCGACGCCGCGCCGAAGACGGTCTCCTGCCCCTGCTGGCCCCACTACTGGCCGGGGTCGCAGTGGTCGTCATCATCGTCTTCCGGGACCAGACCCTCGCGACCGTCTTCGAAGCACTGCGGATTCGCTACTCGGTCGGTCCGACGCTGGCCTGGTACCAGGAACTGCTCCGCTACTACTTCCTCGCGGTGAACACGACCGACGGCGCACTGGCCCGGCGCGTCCCGGTCCTGCTGTTCGCCGTCTCCATGTTCGTGGTTCTGGCGATCATGCTGCGGCGCAAGCGGATCGACGGGATCGATCCGGGCGCGGTGTGGCGGGCGCTGGGTGCCTCCCTGCTCACGATCCTGTTCTTGTCGTTCACCCCGACCAAATGGACCATCCAGTTCGGCGTCCTCGCCGGACTCGGTGCGGCGCTCGCCGCTGTCGCCTGCGTGGCGATCGGTCAGGCGGCACGCCGCACGCTGCGCAACCTGTCCGTCCTGGTCGCCGGGATCTTGGTGGCCTGCGCGGCGGCCGCGGCGGGAAAGAACGCGTGGCCGTGGCCCGCCGACTTCGGGATCGCCTGGTTCGACAAGGCACCGGTCGTCGCGGGCATCCAGGTCTCGACCGTGCTGCTCGCCCTGGCGGTGCTGGCGCTGTTGTTCGCGATCTGGCAGCACCTCCGGATGGACTTCGTCGACGAGACCGGGCTCGCCCATGATCGCGGGGCGGCACCGGCCGGTTGGCGCATCGGTGTCGCATCCGCGCCGATCGCGGTGATCGCCGTCCTCATCGTCGTGAGTGAACTCGCGGTGTTCGCCAAGGCCGCGGCCACCCGCGCGGACACCTTCACCATGCTGTCCGCGAACCTGGACTCGGCACGCGGAAACACTTGTGCGATGGCTGATTCCGTCCTCGTCGAACCCGATCCGAATCAGGGCATGCTGGCACCCGCGGGCGGTGGCACGGCGTCGTCGACCCTGCAGGGGCAGTCCGAGGGCTTCCGTCCCGACGGGGTGAAGCCGGATCTGACGCCGCAGGCCGGGGCCCAGAAGCCCGGCGCGATGAACACCTCGGCGGACCTGTCGAAGACCTTCATCGTCTACGGCAGCAATCCGGGCACCACCGGCGGAGTGGGTCCTCGTGGGGTCAACGGCAGTACCGCCGCACTCCCCTTCGGCCTCGACCCGGCGACCACCCCGGTGCTGGGAAGTCACGAAACCACCAGCGGCCAGGCCACTCTGACCACCGGCTGGTACCGGTTGCCCGCGCGCGACTCCTCACCGCTGATCGTCATCACCGCTGCCGGCGCGGTCTTCACACTCGACCGGGACGGCGTCCCGAACTTCGGGCAGTCGCTGGAGGTGCAGTTCGGCAGGCAGAATGTCGCCGATGGGAGGTTCGAGGAGGTCGGTGCTCCCGCGATCCCGATCGACCCCGAGCGGACCAACCGTCCGTGGCGGAACCTGCGTATCCCGATGGACCGCGTACCCGCCGAAGCGTCCGTGATCCGGATCATCGCCCGGGACAACAACCTCGATCCAGATCAGTGGCTCGCCGTCACACCTCCTCGTGCGCCCGTCCTGCGGACCCTGCAGGACGTCGTCGGCTCCACCGATCCCGTGCTCATCGACTTCGCCGCCGGCGCGGTGTTCCCGTGCCAGCGACCGATGACCGCCCGCCACGGCGTCTTCGACCTCCCGCAGTGGCGGATCCTGCCCGAGTCGTGGATTGCCAACTCACAGTCCAAGACCTGGATGGCCGCCGAGGACGGCGGGTTGCTCGCACCGGTCGAGGCACTGACGCGACCGGCGACCCTCGCCACCTACCTCGACAACGACTGGTATCGCGAGTGGGGCAACCTGCAGCGCCTGACTCCGCTGGCACCGCAGGCACGACCCGCGGACGTGCAGACGGGAACGGCGACCACGTGGGGATGGTCCCGACCGGGGCCGATCAGGGTGGTGCCCGAAGATGACTGACCGCAGCGACCCGCACGCCGGCCCGGCGAACCCCGACACCGGAGAAGAACGAGCAGACGTGGCGACCACCGAGACTTCCTCCGCCGAGAATCCCTCCGCGACCGCATCCTCCGGGGATGACCACCGGAACGGCTTCGCGGAACGCCACGCCGGCACCGCGCGTGTCGTCGCGATGGCCGCGGGAGTCGTCGGCATCCTCCTCGCGCTGCTCAGTCCGTTCCTTCCGGTCGACTACACCAAGGCCGAACTGACCTGGCCGCAGCAGGGTTCGGTGGGCAACGTGGCGGCCCCGAACGTGTCCTTCGTCCCGGTCTCCATGGACGTCGCGGTACCGTGCGCACTCGGCGCATCGTTGCCCGCGTCAGGTGGTGTGTTGCTGTCGACGGTGCCCGAAGGCGGCGCCGAGGCGGGCAAGGTCGGCCTCTTCGTCCGGGCCACCGCCGACTCGCTCCAGGTGGTGCAGCGAAATGTCGTTCTGCTCAACACCTCTCGGGCAGCCGCGCAGAGCACACCCGACTGTCGCATCGTCGTCGCAGCCGACACGAACGGTACCCGGGGTTCGATCGAAGGACTGCCGGATGCTGCGTCGGAGACGGGTGCGGTCCGCTCCTTCGACCTGCGGGATCCCAACGCCCGCCCGCAGATCATCGGCGTGTACTCGGGCCTGCCGGCCGATGTCAGCACCGAGGGCCTGTCGTTCCGGTCCACCATCGACACCCGATTCGTCTCCACGCCCACGACGCTGAAGTTCTGGCTGCTGGTGATCGGGATCGCGTCGACGATCCTCTCCCTCGCCGCACTGGCCGTCCTCGACGCCCGGGATGCGCGCGGACATCACAAGCTCTTCCCGGCAGGCTGGTGGCGGGTGCGCCCGGTCGACGGTGTCGTCGCCCTCGTACTGCTGATCTGGTTGTTCGTCGGCGGCAACACGGCTGACGACGGTTACCAGGTGACCGTCGGCCGGATCGCGAGCGAGGCCGGTTATCTCGACAACTACTATCGCTACTTCGGTGTCCCGCAGGACCCGTTCGGCTGGCATTACCACTACCTGTCGGCGTGGATGGAGGTCAGCACCGCGACACCGTGGCTGCGCCTGCTGCCGTTCCTGTTCGCGATGGCGTCGTGGTGGCTGATCAGCCGCGCCGCGATTCCCCGTCTCGGACGTGCGGTCCGTGAGTCGACCCCGGCGATCTGGGCTGCGGCACTGGTCTTCCTGGCGGTCTGGATGCCGTACAACAACGGTCTGCGCGTGGAGCCGCTGATCGCGCTGGGCACTCTCTTCACCTGGGTGTGCGTCGAGCGCGCGATCGCGACCGGACGCTTCTTCCCGCTGACGATCGGGATCATCGCGGCGGCCTTCACCCTCACCATCCATCCGACCGGCGTGATCGCATCGGTGGCGCTCATCGCCGGGATCCGGCCGTTGCTCAAGCGTTTCTCACTGCGCCGCAAGCGGGATGGATTCTGGCCGCTGGCCGTGCCGATCCTCGCCGCCGGTCTCGCGGTGATGTTCGAGATCTTCGCCGACCAGCCGCTCGCGCCGATCCTGGAGGCGGTCTCGGTCAACGGGCAGGTCGGCCCCACCAACAAGTGGTGGGAGGAGCCGATGCGCTACTACATGCTGATGAACCCCACCGCCGACGGCGGCATCGCCCGTCGCTTCGGGATTCTGATCGTGTTCACCAGCTTCATCCTGGTCGTGGTGATGCTGCTCAACCGGCGCCGGCTGCCCGGAATCGCAACCGCTCCCACGTGGCGTCTGGTCGCCATGGTCGCCGGTTCTGCGGTCCTGATGGCGTTCCTGCCGACGAAATGGACCCACCAGCTGGGCGTCTATGCCGCGATCGGTGGCGCGCTCGCCGCGGTAGCGACCGCGTGCGCGGATCGCACCATCATGCGCCGTCGGCGCAATCGCACACTGTTCGCCGCGGCCTGCGCGTATGTCCTCGCGCTCGCGTTCGCCGGACGCAACCAGTGGTGGTACGTCGGCAGCTACGGAATTCCTTGGCGCGACGCGGTTCCCGATGTCCGTGGGATCCCGCTGTGGACCGGCATCCTGGCGGTCGCGGTGGCCCTCACCGTCCTCGGCCTGTGGCAGCACTTCCGCGACGACTACGTCGACGAGGTGGCCAGGGCCGGACGGCCGCGGTCGGTGTTCACGCGGTTGCGCAGCCCGTCGATCATCGTGGTGTCGACCATCATGCTGTTGTTCACGCTCGTCTCGTTCGCCAAGGCGGACTGGACGCAACGCAATTCGTGGTCGTGGCTGAGCTCCAATGTCAGTGCTCTGCAGGGACGACCCTGCGCTCTGGCCGACGCCGTGCTGGTCGAGGACGATCCGAACGCCGGCCTGCTGGCGCCCGCCCGGGTCGCCGGGCAGAACAATCCCTCCCCGGGCGCGGCTCTCGCCGGCACCGGGATGGAGGGTTTCGACCCCGACGGGGTGGCGTCGGACCTGTCCGAGGAGACCGAGGAGGAAGCCGAGGGTTCCTCCTCGGGGACCTCGACCGCCGAGGTCGATCGCACGCAGACCGATCCGACCGACGACGGCAGCAGCGCCGAGGCCGAGACGACGACCGGTTCCAGCGACACCAGCGGCGGGCGGACCGCGCAGGCAGGGGTCAACGGGTCGACGGTGAAGTTGCCGTTCGGTCTGTCGCCGAGTGAGACACCGGTCCTCGGTACGTACAACTCCCCCAATGGCACCGGACGACTCACGTCCGACTGGTATCAGCTGCCGCAGAACAGGTCCGACGAGCGCCCGCTCGTCACCATGTCGGTGGCCGGGCAGGTCGAGTACATCGACGATCTCGCGGTCACCCGGCCCGGACAGCGCGTGCGGTTGCAGTTCGGGCGGGTGGCGCCCGACGGCACGGTGGCGCCCGCCGGACAGATGGTGCCACTCGACATCGGTGGTGCACCCGAATGGCGCAACCTGCGCTTCCCGATGGACCAGGCACCCCGCGGAGCGACCGTGGTCCGTGTCCTCGCCGAGGACACCTCGACCCTGCGCGACCAGTGGCTGGCCGTCACACCCCCGCGCGTGTCGTCGATGGTGACGCTCGATTCGCTGGTGGGCAGCGAGGATCCGGTGCTCATCGACTGGGAGACCGCGCTGGCGTTTCCGTGCCAACGGCCCGCCCAGGTCAAGTACGGGGTCCTGGAGACACCGCAGTGGCGTATCTCGCCGGACCGGGAAGGCGAACGGGTCAACTCGCAGCGTTGGATGGCCGGCGACTCCGGCGGTCCGCTGGGCATCGTCGAGAACGAACTGCGCCCCCGCGTCTACCCGTCGTACCTGCGCAACGACTGGGCGAAGGACTGGGGCATGCTCCAGAGCCTGACCCCGATCCTCCCGCAGACCGACGCCGAGCTCACCATCACCACCGACACCCACAACGGGCTCTGGACACCGGGACCCATGCGGGCGGTGAAGAACTAGTCAGACGAGTGCATCTGGTGGCATCGACGTGCCTGCCGCGCCCACATCACACTGCTTGCAGCGGGTGTTTCACACTGGCCCCGCCGTCGACGACGAGGACCTGGCCGGTGATGTAACTCGCGGCTGGGGACGCCAAGAACGCGGCGACGGAACCGATCTCGCTCGGGTCGCCACGCCGGCCCATCGGAATCCGGTCGACGAGCCCCTCGTCGTCAGTACGGGCCGCGGTGGCGATCGAGCCCGGAGCGATGGCGTTGACCGTGATCCCGCGGGCAGCGTTCTCGAGGGCCAGGGTCTTCACGAGGGCGATGAGACCGGCCTTCGCCGCGCCGTAGGCGCCGTGGTGCGGAGCGGCGGACAACCCACTGACCGAGGCGATGGCGACGATCGACCCGCCCGAAGGCAGGATGCCCAGGACTTCCTGTGCCACAACCCATTGCTGGCGCAGGTTGAGTTGCATGGACCTGTCCCAGTCGTCATCGGTGAACTCGTCCACCAGCGCCCAGGTCGACCCACCCACCACGTTCACGACGATGTCGATCCGCCCGTGGTGAGCGACGACCTCGCGCAGGGCGACTCGGACGGACTCCCGGTCGGTCACGTCGACAGTGGCGGCCGAGGCCTCACATCCGACGTGGTGCAGCGCCTGCGCCGATGCCTCGGCGGCCGCGAGATCGCGATCGAGGCATACGACGTGGTTCCCATCACGAGCGAGCTGTTCGGCGCACGCCCGTCCGATGTCGGGGCCGCATCCGAGCACGACCGCCACTCTGTTCTCGCCGTCGACCATCGGACGACACCTCCATAGCTGATTGGTTGCTCCCCGAGTGGGGAGTCAGGTTCACGTACGAACGCGGGGCGGAGACACGGTGATCCCGCTGATGCGTGACATCCGGTCGCGCAGGTCGTTGCCGACGTCGAGCACATCGTGCCCGGTGAGTGCCCCGGGGAAATTGACCACGCACAGGGCGACGTCCACTCGTTCCTGACGATTCATGAGCGGGATGCCGACCCACTCGATCTCACGGGCGTCGGGGTAGTCGAAATCCGTGATGAGATACTGCGTTTCACGTAGCTGTTGCACGAAGTCGCTGACCACGGACTCGTCGTCCCGCGTCGACCCAGGAGCGGTCGGACCCAGCATCAGCCGCTCCGCCCGCGCTTTGGCGTCGGTCCGTGCCGCCGCCGCGACACCCTGCGATCGCAGGAAGTCCAGCGCGCTCATCACCGCATCCACCTCTCGAGGTGACGGATCGGATGTGCTGTGCGAGAACCAGTCCTGGATCTCACCCATTCGACGCCCGGGCAGGAACAGCACTCCCAGCGGTGGTGCGAACGGCTGGGTCCGCGCACCGATCCGGAACAGTGTGGTCACACGCGAGGGGTCGCCCGACGCCGCGATGGGGACGATCCAGCCACCGAGCTCGGCGGTGAGTACACAGTGTGCGTCGTAGTGGCGCGCGATCTCGGCCATCTCGGATCTCAGGACGTCGACCAGCTCTCCTCGATGCCCGAGAGCAGCCTGCCCCACACCGGTGAGCACCGGCCCCAGATGCAGCAGCTTCTCACTGTCGCGCAGGAGATATCCCGCTTCCACAAGCGTTTCCACCAGGGGATGGAGCGTCGATTTGCTGATGTCGAGTTCTCGCGCGAGCTCCGACAGCGAGTAGCTCCGTTCGGACCTCCTGGCGAGAAAGTTCAGCACGTCGACGACCCGGCGCGTCGGATTGGACATTCCCGAGGACCTCCTGATCCCTTGACACTCAACCTGTATCGACAACGTACCGGTCGATCAGGGCGACCGGCTCCGCAGTGCGCGAGGTGATGTGAACCAAACGTCGACGGGGGTTGACCTGTGACACACATCATGGCAGCATTCGAACTATAAGACAAGCCGTTCGACTATACGAACACTTCCGCGCCGGCGGCTCACTCAATCGATTCAGCAGGAGGACCTGTGCGCTTTCGACCTCGACCATCACCGCAACCCACCATCGCGATCGTCGGTGGTGGATTCGGCGGCATCGGCGCACTGGCGAAGCTGAAGGAGGCCGGCTTCACGCGGGTGACCCTGTTGGAGCAGGCACCCGGCCCCGGTGGAACCTGGTGGCACAACCGGTATCCCGGGGCCGAGGTCGATACGCCCTCGGTGTTGTACTCGTACTCGTGGATGCCGTGGAAGTGGTCGCGGACCCACGTGCGTCAGGCCGAATTGCAGGAGTACCTCGAGGCCGTGCTGAGCAAGTACGACCTGCGCGGTCACATCCGATTCGGGGTGAAGGTGGAGCGGGTCGTCTGGAACGAGGCGCGCCAGGAGTACACCATCTGGTCCGACGGGAAGCCGATCACGACTGCTCAACACGTCATCAGCGCGGTCGGGTTGCTCGGTGATCCCAAATTCCCCGATTGGGAGGGGCTGGCGGACTTCCGCGGCCCGGTGTTCCATTCGGCGCAGTGGGACAACTCGATCGATCTGACCGGTCGCACGGTCGGCGTCGTGGGTTCCGGCTCCACGGCCGCCCAGCTGGTCCCGGCACTCTCCGACATCGCCGGCGACGTCGTCGTCTTCCAGCGCGAGCCGGGGTGGGTGGTCCCCAAGAACTCCCGCGAGTACACCGCCGCCGAACGGAAAGCGCTCGAATCCCGCTTCGCACAACGTTTTCTACGCACCAAGTTCCTGCTGCTGCGCGAACGTGACCAGGTCGGTGGAGCGCTCTGGCGAGAGGGCACCGCGGTCAACACGGCAGCGCGGGCGGGCGCACTCGCCCACATCCACCGCGTACTCGACGGCCGGCCCGACCTGATCGAGGCGGTGACACCCACGCACCCGTTCGCCGGCAAGCGGCCGGTCATCTCCGACGACTTCTATCCCGCGCTGCGCAAGGCCAACGTCAGCCTGATCCCCCGCGGAGTCAAAGGGGTCGACGCCGATGGGGTCATCGACGCGAACGGCGAGCATCACGCCCTTGACGCACTCGTCCTCGCCACCGGCTTCAAGGCCGACTTCCTGACGACCTACGACGTGGTCACCCAGGGCGGTAAGACGTTGCACGCCAGATGGAACGGCGACGAAACCGCGTTCCTCGGAGTGATGGCCGCCGAGGTCCCCAACTTCTTCATCCTCTACGGGCCGAACACCAACGGCGGCACGATCGTGTCGAACCTCGAGCTCCAGATCGACTACACGGTTGCCGCCATCGCCTCCGCCGCGCGTCGTCGGGCATCGACTGTCGAGATCCGGCCCTGGGCACTCGCCCTGTACGACCGGCTTCTGCAGCGGAGACTGCGAGGCACCACGTTCGAGTTCGAGAACAACTACTACCGCAGCGCGTCCGGGCGCATCAGCACGCAGTGGCCGGAAGGCGTGATCAGCTACGCGATTCTGACCAAGCTCCTGCGCTGGCCGCTGTGGCGCTACGGCTTTCATCTCAGTTCATCCACGAACGGCACCGTCGCAGCTCATTCCGGCTCCGATTTCGACCACACACCCGGCCGCGAACGCGAGGAGACACACTCATGAGAACAACGATCGTCCTGGTCGCCGCAGCAGTGCTGGCGCGACCCGTCAGCCAGGCGACCTATGACGCCGTCCGAGCCGTCCGGGCGACGCTCACGCTGCACCGAATGGACCTCAAAGCCAACCCCACCTCCGGCCTCTGACCATGTCCGCCACTCAATCCACCACCCCACCCGAGAAGTGAGTCACTCCCATGACCATTGAACAGACCATCGACCAGTCGACAACGGCGACCCTCGCGGACACCGACGCGGCGCGCGATGCCGGCGCCGTGTTCGCTGAATGGCTGGCGACCTTCACCACCGCTGTCGTCGGCCGCGACACCGCTACGCTGCGAACGATTCTCACCCCGCATGTGTGGTGGCGGGACATGGTCGCCCTCGACTGGCAGCTGTCCAGTCACAACGGACCGTCCGACGTGTCCGCGTTCGTCGAGTCGAGTCCGGAGGTCATCACCTCGGTGCAGCCGGACGACGGGATCGCCCCGGCGCTCACCACGCCGGCACCGGGGTCGACGTGGATCGAGGGTTTCTTCGGTTTTACGACGAACACGGTGAGGGGTCGTGGTCACGCACGCCTCGTCGAGCAGCCCGACGGCCGGTGGCGGGCCTGGACCGTCCTCACCGAGGGCGCCGAGTTGCTCGATCGACCTCTCGCCGTGCGCCATCGGCGACCACGGCCCAGCGGCCACGCGACCGAGACCCCCTGGCATCACAGCCGGGCACAGTCGACCGCACACGACCGTGAGGATCCCGAGGTCCTCGTCATCGGCGGTGCGCAGAACGGGCTCGGGCTCGCGTCCACACTGAGCCTGATGGGTGTCGACACCCTGGTCGTCGAGAAGACGCCTCGGGTCGGTGATGTCTGGCGTGATCGATATGAGTCTCTGGTACTCCATGCTCCGGTGTACAGCGATCACCTGCCGCACTTTCCCTTCCCGGACAGCTGGCCGGTGTACACACCGGCGCGAAAGTTCGCCAACTGGCTGGAGAACTACGCGGAGTCGCTGGAGCTGAACGTCTGGACCGGCACCGAGGTCCTCTCCGCCGACTTCGACGCGGCCGCCCAGAGCTGGACCGTGGTGACGCGATCCGACGCGGGTGAACGCACGCTGCGGCCGAAGCACCTGGTGGTCGCCACCGGAACCTCGTCCGTGCCATGGGTTCCCGAGGTGCCCGGCCGCGAGGAGTTCAAGGGCACGGTCATCCACTCCAGCGAGCACAGGACGGGCCAGGGCTGGGAGGGGCGCAACGTCGTGGTGATCGGCGCGGGCACGAGTGCGCACGACGTCATCGAGGACTTCCACTACGGCGGGGCCCACGTGACGATGGTGCAGCGAGGGCCGACCTACGTGCTGAGCCGGGACTACGGGAACAAGATCCTGTTCGAGTCGGCCTACAGCGAGGATTCGCCTCCGCTGGACTATGCGGATCTGCAATCGGATTCGATTCCGTGGCCGCTCCTGCTCGAGATGGCGGTGGCCCAGACCGAGGCGATCGCCGAAGGGGACCGTGAGTTGCTCGACGGGCTCGAGGCCGCCGGTTTCGCGGTGTGCATGGGTGATCCGCGTATGGGCGAGCGCGCCGGCCTGATGTCCTTCGGGTGTCGCCCCGGCGGACCGGGCGGTTACTACGTCAACGTCGGCGCGTCCGAGCTGATCATCGAAGGCAAGGTCGCCGTCCGCTCCGGGGTCGGCCTCGACCACTTCACCGCCGAAGAGGTGGTGCTGACCGACGGGACACGACTCGCAGCCGACCTCGTGGTACTCGCCACCGGCTTCCTCGACATGCGGGAGAGCTCGCGGAAGTACCTGGGCAACGAGGTCGTGGACAGTACCGACGCGTTCTACGGCATCGACTCCACACGCAACGAGCGCGGGCTCATCTTCCAGCCGTCCGGGTATCCGCACCTCTGGTACGCGGGCGGCGGGGTCATCGAGGTCCGCCGCTACGGTCGATTCCTCGCCCTCCAGATCGCGGCACACCTCAACGGATTGGTCGGGTGACGGACATGTCGATGGACGAATTCCACGAGATGGCCGCCCAGGTACGCAATTGGGGGGTCTGGGGCTCCGACGACGAGATCGGCACGCTCAACTACATCACTCCCGATGTCGTCCGCGAGAGTGCGAACCTCGTCCGGAAGGGAGCCGTGTTCCAGCTGGGCATGGACTTCGCGCCGACGGGCCCCCAGGGTGACAACCTGTTCCGCCGCAACCCCTTACACGTGATGACCATCACCGGCGGTGATCGTCACGCGATGGCCGAGACCTTCCCGTCGTGGGAGACCAACGGTCTGGCACAGGAATTCAGCGCTTTCATGTCGTCGGACATCCTGCGGTTCACCGACGACATGATCATCATGCACACCCAGTCCGCGACCCAGTGGGACGCGCTCTCCCACGCGTACTACGACGACCAGCTCTACAACGGTTTCTCGGCGGACACGGTCACCAGCGTCGGGGCGTACCGCTGCGGCATCGACAAGGTGGCCGCGCGAGGGGTCACCTCACGGGGCGTACTCCTCGACATCGTCCGGCTCCGCGGGGAGGACACGTTCCTCCCGCACGGGACACCGATCACCGCAGACGAACTCAGCCGGGCCGCGGAGGCGCAGGGTGTCGAGGTCAGAGAAGGCGATGTCGTGCTCATCCACACCGGGTGGGTCTCGAAGTTCGTGGGTACCGGCGACCGGTCCCCCTGCGCGGGACTCGACTGGCGCACCGCGTCATGGTTCCGGGAACGTCACGTCGCCGCGGTTGCCGCCGACAACAGTGCCATCGAGGACGCCGCGTCCGGGATTCCCGGCAACATGCTCCCGATGCACCTTCTCTGTCTGCGGGAGATGGGCTTGTCTTTCGGTGAGTTCTGGGACCTCACGGCGCTCGCCGCCGATTGTGCCGCCGATGGGCGCTACGAGTTCCAGGTCGTCGCACCGCCTCTGAAGATCTCCGGCGGCGTCGGTTCGCCGATCAATCCGGTCGCCATCAAATGAGCGGCGCGAAAGGGAAGTCCGCGATCGTCACCGGTGCCGGATCCGGGATCGGCCTCGCGGTCAGCCGACTGCTCGCCGAGCAAGGGTGGCGGGTGGCGCTGGTCGACGTCAACGAGATCCCACCGGAGTCCATGCCCCCGTCCCGCGAGGGAGGCGAGCACCTGTCGATCCGGGCGAACGTGGCGGATGAATCCGACGTCGACGAGGCGGTCACACGGGCCGTCGACGAGTTCGGCGGCCTCGACGCGCTGATCAACAGCGCCGCGGTCACTTCCGCGGACGATGTCGGCATTCTGGATTCATCGGTAAAGACGTTCGACCGGGTGATCGCGGTGAACCTCCGCGGCACGTTCCTGATGTGCCGCCGGGCGATGCCGAGCCTCGTCGACACCGCCGGCGCGGTCGTCAACGTCTCGTCGGCCGCAGCGGTGATGGGTCTGTCGAGTACGGCCTACCCGGCCAGCAAGGGAGGGGTGAACGCACTCACCCGCGCCATCGCCCACCAAGTTGCCGAATCCGGTGTCCGGTGCACCTCGGTGATGCCCGGGATGGTCGACACCCCCATGCTCGCGGTCGCCGCGGGCAAGGAGGGCTCCTCGGTACGAACGACTCCCGGAGTCTTCGACAGACGCGCCCACCCCGATGAGATCGCCCACCTCATCGCATTCCTGGTATCCGACAACGCGCGGTTCATCACCGGCGGCGCCATCGCCGCCGACGGCGGACTCACCAAGTACTGACCGACACACGATCCCTCGGACAGGCGCCGAGGAAAGGCCGAAACATGACATCCCCCGCAGGAACTGCCCTCGACCGCCGCCGTGGCGAGATCGAGGCGGCAATGGGTTCCCAGCCGCCCCACCCCGATGCGACGGTGACCTCGGTGGCCGAACCCGGTTTCGCCGGCCTCCGGATCGATCCCGCGCAGTTCGCCGACGGCCCGACCCTCATCCACCTGCACGGCGGAGGCTTCCGGCTGGGGTCCGCGGCCGCGTGGGCTCCGTTCCTCAGTCATGTTGCGGTACAGACCCGATCGCGTGTGCTCGCGGTCGACTACCCCCTCGCCCCGGAGCATCCGTACCCGGCGGCCGCCCAGGCTTGTCATGCCGCCGCGGAATGGGTCGCGGCGACCTCGGGGAGCTTCGTGCTGTCCGGCGATTCCGCGGGTGCGGGGCTCGCCGCGGCGACAGCGCTGTCGCTGCGTGCCGGGGTCCGGCCCCTGCACCGAGCGACGATGCTCCTGTCACCCTGGGTCGACCTACGAGTGGTCAACGACAGCTTCACCGAATGCGGGCCCACCGACTCCCTGTTCTCCGCTCGGGACGCACGGGAGGCCGCCGCCGGTTACAGCGCCGGGCACGATGTCGCGAATCCGTCGCTGTCGCCGGCGCTGGGCGACTGGACGGGGCAACCACCGGTTCTCGTCGAGACGAGCAGCACCGAGGTACTCCGGGACGACGCACGGCATCTCGCGGCTCGACTACTGGCATCGGGCGTCACCGTCTGGTTCCGAGAGGTTCTCGACCAACCGCACGATTGGCACATCACCGGGCCACAGTCGCCGGCCGTGCGTTCGTCGTTGGATCTGATGCGCGACTTCGTCGGCATGACGTCGGCGCGGGATCGGGTGCAGGCATGAGGCGGGCACGATCGATCGTGTTCCGCGGCCAGCAGGCCGGACTCGACTGCGTCGAACGCGACGTTCCACCCCCCGGTTCCGCCGAGCTCGTGGTGCAGGTGACACACGCCGGGGTCTGTGGCTCCGACGGACACCATCTCACCGGCGAGGTCGCCGCGACCGGTACCGACCGCGGATACACCGCCATCAGTGCCTACCACTTCGGTCACGAGGGAATCGGGACGATCGTGGAACTCGGGAGCGGCGTGTCAGCGGACCGCGCCGGTGCACCACTGTCTGTGGGCGACAGGGTCTTCTGGTCACCCCCGACCCCGTGCGGGGTCTGCGAGAGCTGCACCGCGGACTGGCCGACGGCCCTGTGCGCGAACCTCGACTGGCCCCAGGGAGTCGGCAGACCGTCGTCGGCCTCGTATCAGGACTTCGCGACGATCTCCACGCGCGCAGCGTATTTCCGCATCCCCGATTCGGCGGCGTCGGACGCGGTGATCGCGTTCGGTTGCGCGATGCCCACAGCTCTCGGCGGGCTCCGACGACTGGGCGGCGTGTCTGCCGGCGCAACCGTGGTGATCCAGGGCAACGGGCCGGTCGGTCTCGCGGCGACGATGCTCTTCGGGCTCGGCCCGGCTTCGCGGATCGTCGTGATCGGCGAGCCCGGCGAGCGGATGACCGCAGCCGAGAACCTGGGTGCGACGCATACGGTTTCGCTGCCCGACACCGACGAGACGCAACGGCTGCAGTACGTCCGCGACCTGACGGCCGGCCGCGGGGCCGATGTCGTCGTGGAAGCAGCCGGGCACGTCAGTGCATTCGACGAAGCCGTGCCGATGCTCGGCCTGCGAGGGCGCCTCCTGGTCCTGGGCCTGTTCTCCGGTGGCTCCACGGTCCCGTTCAATCCGGTGCTGGTGAACAACCGGGAGATATCGATCATCGGTTCGCTCGGCTGCCCGATCGACGATTACGGCCGGTCCGTGGAGCTGGCTGATCGTCACGGCGACGCGCTCGGCCTGCACAACCTGGTCACCCATCGGTTCCCGCTCGAACAGGTGACGGAGGCCATCACCGCGGCGACCTCCGGGGTGGCCGTCAAAGCCGTGGTGAATCCCTGACCGACCGCCACGCGCGCGAGCGCAGCGGATCATGACAAGCATCGAGAGACAATGACTCAGAGACTCACTCGCACGAGATCGACCATCGGAATCGGCCGACCGCTGAATCGCTGGTGGTACGTGGCGACCGGTGCGCTGTCACTGGTGTTCGGATCGAACACGGTGAACGCGCTGTTCAACGTGCTGGGCGAGCCGATGTCCGACGAATTCGGTTGGGAACGTGGCGTCATCGCGACCGGGTTCTCGATCGAGACCGTGATGGTCGGGATCAGCGTCGTGGTCCTGGGCGTACTCATCGACCGGTTCGGGCCGAGAATCCCCAGCATCCCGATGTCTGTCGGTTTCGGCGTCGGGCTGATGGCCATGGCTGCATTGCCCGACAACCGCGCGGTCTTCTACCTCCTCTGTGTCCTCATCGGTTCGTGCGCCGGGGCTCTCGCGCCCATCGCCCACGCGGCCGTCGTGAGCGCGTGGTTCTCCGATCGTCGTGGATTCGCCCTCGGGATCCTGATGGCGGGTCTGGGCCTGTGCGGGGTGGTGATGCCGCCGTTGGCGAGCTGGACCCTCGACCTGGTCGGTTGGCGGGGAACCTTTTTCATCATCGGCGCCGTCTGCGCGACGGTGCCCGCGGCGGTCTATCTGCTGATCACCCGGATGCCCGAGGGGGGCGAGAGTGACGTGGCTTCCGCGTCTTCCGCGCAAGACGCCGGTGAGTCGCTCCTTCGCCTCGCGAGAAAGCACCGGCAGCTGTGGTTGCTGGGCGCAGTCAGCTTCCTGATCTCGGCGGCGAGCTTCGGCCTGATGTCGCAGGTCATCCCCATGACGACCGACAAGGGCGTCGACCTCGGACTCGCGGTTCTCGCGCTCTCGACAATCAACTTCTCGTCGATCTTCGCGCGGTTGCTGTCCGGGTACCTGTTCGATCGGATCTTCGCGCCTCTCGTCGGGTCCGTGGTCTTCGTGCTGGGCGCCGTCGGTGTCACGCTGGTGATCTCGTCGACCGCCTCGGGCATGCTGCTGATCGGTGCCGTGCTGATCGGGCTGGTCCTCGGTGCCGAGACCGATCTCAACGCCTACCTGACGAGCAGGTACTTCCCCAAGCACTCGTTCGGGCGCGTGTTCGGGTTCGTCACCCTCCTCTACGCTCTGGGGTCCGCAGCCGGAGTGACACTCCTCGCCCAGATCTTCTCGCTGACCGGCTCCTACACCGCGGGAATCGTGCCGCTGGTCGGAATGGTGATCATCGCGATCGGTTGTCTGCTCGGCATGGGGTCGTACCGCTACTCGGTCGACGCGGTCCACATCGACGAGCCGGAGGGCGATCTCGTCGCGAAGTGACCGTGCCTCGTCATGACGCGACCGCATCGGCCACGACTTCATGGCGTCGGGTGGACCCATCGCCCGCCGCTCTTCGTCTGAACACCACCAAGAAGGAGGAACTGTGAGTTCATCAGCACGTCTACTCGACGGCAAGGTCGCCGTGATCACCGGTGCCGCACGTGGACAGGGGCGGAGCCATGCCCTGACGCTCGCACGGCACGGTGCTTCGATCCTGGCCCTCGATGTCTGCCGCCGGGTGAGCTCTGCCTCGTACGAGCCTGCTACCTCGGCAGACCTCGAACAGACCGCCCACCTGGTCCAGGAGCTCGGCGGCCGCATCATCACCGGAGAGGTCGACGTCCGTGACCAGCAGGCGCTCGCCGATGTCGTCCGTTCCGGTGCCCAGACGCTGGGCGGCCTCGACATCGCGATCGCCAATGCCGGAGTGAATGTATGGACGAGTCTGCTCGACGCGGACGAAGACGACCCCTGGGACGACACGATCGGCACCAATCTGACCGGCGCGTACAACACCCTCCGGGCGGTCGCACCGATCATGGTCGACGGCGGAAGGGGCGGTTCGATCATTCTCACCAGCTCGGCGGGCGGCCTGAAGGCGATCCCCGGCATGATCGCCTATGCCGCTTCCAAATTCGGGGTCACCGGCCTCATGCGCGCCGCTGCGCTCGAGCTCGGGCAGTACAACATCCGGGTCAACACCGTGCACCCGTGGGCCGTCGACACCCCGATGGGCGGGATGCCCGCCTACGGCGAGAAACTGCTCGCCGACAATCCGTCGTACGCCGACAGCTTCAAACAGATCTTGCACGATCCCGAAGTCGCCTCGGCGCAGGACATCTCCGACGCGGTCCTCTTCCTCGCCTCGCCGATGTCGCGGACGATCACCGGCGTCGCGCTGCCTGTCGATCAAGGCAACACCATCGTGTGACGGGCACCCCGGTGCACGTCCAGAATCATTCTGCTGCAGCGGCTTGCGTCGACACCGCAGACGACCCTTCGAAAGGACCCGAACAATGACCACCTCGCAGCAGGGCAGGCACGAGGGCGATCAGGCGGAGGGCACTAGTATTTCGTCGGCCCTGTCCGCCGGCGCTCGACGACGCCCGCACCGCGTGGCGATCGAGACGGAGGGAGTCGAGTGGACCTACCGCGATCTCGACACCGCGGTCGACAACGCCGCAATCAGCCTGCATCGAGCGGGGATCGAGGCCGGTGACCGGGTCGGGATCGTTCTCGACAGCACACCCGCCTATGTCATCCACCAGATCGCCCTCGCCCGGCTCGGTGCCGCCTTCGTCGCGCCGAATCCCAGCTGGACCCCACACGAGGTCCGGACGGCGCTCCGGACGGCCGGTGCGACCGCGGCGATCGTCGACGACGCTCATCGCGACCACCCCGGGAACGAGATCACGCTGCTGCCGGTCGACGACACCATTGTTCCGGGAGCAACACCCGGCGACGAAGCCGGACCGCCGAAGGTCGTCGTGAATTCTTCCGGGGAACTGTTCATCCCGTTCTCGTCTGGGACCACCGGCTTTCCCAAAGGAGTTGTCCACACCGTCGGCAGCGTGAGTGGAGCAGTCGAGCAGCTCGTGCAGCACACCGGACTCGGGCCCGACGATCGCATGCAGATCTCGATCCCGCTGTGCCACATCTTCGGCACGACGATGATGTTCGCCGCCCTCTCGGTCGGTGCGCGAGTGACGCTGTTCAGACGCTTCGACTTCGACGAATGCATCGCCCAGTTGCGAACGGGTGCGGTCACCGTCTGGCCGCTCGCCGGAACGGTCGCCCATCGGCTCGCCCGACAGCCCGATCTCGGACCCGACCAGTTCCCTGCGCTCAGGTTCTTCATGTGGGGCGGCAGCCCGGTACCCGCGGATCTGGCCGCGACGATCACCTCGAAGACGGGGGTCGGTTTCCTGTGCTCGTACGGTATGACCGAGGCGATGATGGTCGCCTTCAACCCGGTCGACGACCCGGGACAATGGCGGTTGGACTCGCCGGGCTTCCCGACTGCCGGGACCGAGGTCCGTCTCGGCGAGGACGGTGAGCTGGAGGTCCGGGGACCCAGTGTCGCCGTTGCCTATACACACCTCGACGCCGGGAGCGACTCACCGTTCACCGACGACGGGTGGTTCCGGACCGGTGACGTCGCCCGCATCGACCAGACGAACAGGATCTGGATCGTCGACCGCAAGAAGGACATGATCAAGGTGTCCGGATTCCAGGTGGCCCCTGCGGAAGTCGAATCCGAGCTCCTGCGACATCCGGAGATCACCGACGCCGCGGTGGTCGCCGAGCCCGACGATCGCACGGGACAGAGAATCGTCGCGTACGTGGTCGCCGCGGGAGCCCTCGACACCGATCGGCTGCGACAGTCGATGTCGACCCGCCTGGCCACCTACAAGATGCCGTCCGAGGTACGGACGATCACCGCGATCCCGCGACACAGCTCCGGGAAACTCCAGCGCGGCCGGCTGCGCGACGCGGGCGTTCGCTCCGCCACCAGCCGGTAGCGCCTCGTGGTGCGCGCTAGATCGGCATCAGGAAGTGCTTGCGCGGGGTCTTGAGGACCTCTTTGTCGCGCAACTGCGCCAACGCCTTCCGGAGCTGCAGACGGGTCTCGGCGGGTTCGATGACCGCGTCGACGTAGCCGCGCTCGGCGGCGAGATACGGGGTGGCCATCATCGTGTTGTAGAAATCGATGAACTCACGACGGATCTTGTCCGCCTCGGCGGCCGACAGCCCCTCGGTCTGGCGTCGGGTCAGCACGGCAGCAGCCGATTCAGCGCCCATGACCGCGATCTTCGCCGTGGGCCAGGCGAAATTGACGTCGGCACCGAGGTGCTTGCTGCCCATCACCGCGTAGGCGCCGCCGTAGGCCTTGCGCAGCACCACCGTCACCTTGGGCACGTCGGCCTCGACGTAGGCGTACAGGAATCGCCCCGAGCGCCGGATCGTGCCCTTCTGTTCCTCTGCGAGACCCGGCAGGATGCCCGGCGTGTCCACCAGGAAGACGAGCGGGATGCTGAAGGCGTTGCAGATGCGGACGAAGCGGGTCGCCTTCTCCGACGAGTCGGTGTCGAGTACACCCGACATCACGCTCGGCTGATTGGCGACCACACCCACCGACCGGCCGTCCACGCGGGCGTACCCGGTGATGATGTTGGGCGCGAACAGCTCTCCGACCTCGTGGAAAGCGCCGTCGTCGAACAGCTTGATGATGATGTCGTGCATGTCGTACCCGGCGTTGTCGTTGTCGGGCATGAAGTCGTTGAGCGACAGGTCGGACTCGGTGATCTCCGGTTCGAGACCCGGGTTGATCACCGGCGGCCGCTCGTAGGCACTCGACGGCATGTACTGCAGGTACTCACGGACCCAGTCGAACGCGGCCTTCTCGTCGGTGGCGACGTGATGGATGTTGCCCCACCGCGCCTGATTGTGTGCGCTGCCGAGGTCTTCGGCCGAGATCTCCTCGCCGTTCACCTGTTTCAGCACATCGGGGCCGGTGACGAACATGTACGACTTGTCCTCCACGGCCACCAGGATGTCGGTGTTCGCCGGGGTGTACACCGCGCCGCCGGCGCACTTGCCGAGGATCACCGACACCTGCGGCGCGAGACCCGACAGCAGGTCGTTGCGACGACCCATCTCGGCGTACCACGCGAGCGAGGTGACCGCGTCCTGGATGCGCGCACCGGCGGAGTCGTTGATACCCACCATCGGACAACCGATCTTGCCGGCCCATTCCATCAGCGAGGCGACCTTGCGGCCGAACATCTCGCCGACGGTCCCGCCGAAGACCGACTGGTCGTGGGAGAACGCCGCGACCGGACGACCGTGCACCAGTCCGTGTCCGGTGACCACGCCGTCGCCGTAACCGCTCTCGGCCGCACCCGGCATCTTGGCCAGCGCGCCGATCTCGACGAAGGTCCCCGGATCGAAGAGCATGCTCAGACGCTCACGCGGAGAACAGATCCCCTTCGCGGCGCGTTTCGCGAGCGCCTTCTCCCCTCCCGGTTCGCGGGCGGCCTCCAGTTTCTGACGGAGGTCGGCGAGCTTGCCTGCGGTGGTGTCAGTCACGGTCCTTCTTCCTACTTACCCAGCCGGGCGACCCGATCGGCGAGATCCGCACCGATCTTGCCGATGTACGGCTCGTCGACGATCGACAGGTGGTCACCGCCGACGTGGATGATCTCCAGGTCGTCGACCACCTCGCCCCAGCGTCCGTCCTCGTCGATCTCGGCCCACTGCGGCTCGAGTTCGATTGCGCCTGCGTGCATCTTGTCGGCCCGGTACAGGACGACCTTGCCGTCATAGGGTTGCGGCGCGATGCTGCTCAGCACGCGGTTCTCGATGAACGAGGTCCGCTGGTGCTCGATGATGCCGCCGGGGATCTTGGTGCCCGACATCGACATCATCTCCATGATGATCGCGAACTGGCCCTCGTCGTCGGCCTCGACGAGTCGATCCATCGGGATCGGCACCTCCGGGTCGAGATCGTAGTTGCGGATCGCGAAATCCTTCCAGCGCTCGAGTCGGGCCCGCTTGCTGTCGGGGGTCTCGGTCATGTCCGCGCGCGGACGCACCACGTCGATGAGCCCGACGAAGGCGACCTCTTCTCCGGCCTCGCGCAGCAGTTGCGCGACGCCGTAGGCCAGTGCTCCGCCGAAGGACCAGCCGACCAGCACGTACGGGCCATGGGGCTGCAGTTCGCGGAGCCGCGGAAGGTACTCGCGCACACGCTCTTCGATCGTCCCTTCGATCCCGCGGTCGAAGCCGATGACGGGCCGGTCCTCGGGAAGACGCTTGAGGAGGGCCTCGTATGCCGACGTGTTGCCGCCCGCGGGATGGAACAGCAGGATCGGTGTCGGGTCGCCCGCAGACGGGTCGTAGACCTTCTTGCCGTCCGGGACCAGGCGCAGATACCGCAGGAAACCATCGGTCGACGCACCGGCGTCGAGGTGGTCGCGAACGTAGTTCGCCATCTCCTCGATCGTCTCCGAGTCGAGGATGTCCTCGACGTCGATGTCCCCGCCGGTGCGCTCGTTGAGCCGGTCGGTGAGCTGCTGTGCGACGTCCTCCGACAGGACCGGCAGCTTGTTGAAGATGCCACCGGCCGAGGCCTTGGTCACGACCGCGTAGGTGCCGAACGTCAGGCGTTCGGCCGCATCGCGTGGTGGCACATCCGAACCCGCGGCCTCGGCGACCGCGCGCTGCGAGGTGATGTCGGTGGCCGGTGCGGGCGAGTCTGCCTGTACCGGCCGGCTCGGCACCTCGGGCGCCGGCGAGTTCGCCACCGCCTCCTCGACGTCGGCGACGTCTTCGGCGACATGCCGCTTCGGCTCCGGCGACTCCTCGGTCGGTTCCACGGACTCGGCCGCGATGGCGGGAGCCGGTGCGTCCGCACCCCTGGCGTTCTGCTCGTCGATGTAGGCGTTGAGCGCGGCAGTGTCGAGTTCGCCTCCGCCGGCGGCGTTCTGGGCGAGATCGTCGAGCTGGTCGCGATGCTCGACCGCGAACTCGACGAACTTCTGCACGTCGGCCAGATTGGCCTGCCGCATCGCCTGCAGCTGCAGCTGGGGGATGTCGAACTCGTACTCCACCCGGTTCTTGATGCGGACCGCCATCAGCGAATCCAGACCGAGCTCGATCAGCGGGATCTCGCGCGGCAGGTCCTCGGGGTCGTATCCCATGGACTCACCGACGATGACCGCCAGCCGATCTCCGACCGACTCACCCGATTCGGGACTCCACCGGTTGCCGATGTCGTCGACGACCTCGTCCTCGACGATCACGGTGTCATCGGCGAACACCTCGGCGCCCGACGGCTTCTCCGCCGCGGGTGTCTGGGTGACCGCACCCGCCGCGTCGTCGAGATCACCCGTGACCGCGGCCTCGAACAGCAACTGGAAGTTTTTGTCCGCCTTCGCATGCACACTCACCGCAGCACCACCGGGGTGCGGACTGAGCGTCGTCGTCAGGGTTCCCGAGGTGGGGATGTCGCCATGGGCGACCGACGCCCCGACGCCGGCATTCGTCAGCACCTGCGCCGCCGCGGCCCGCACCAGTTCGCGAGGATCGGTCACGGCCGAGGCATTGACCTCCCAGGCATGCCGGCCGTCGGGCAGCGCGACGTGCGAACCGGGGACGGTCCCCGCCGATCCGCCCGAGCTGATGCTGGCGGTGAGCCAGAAGTCCTTGCGTTCGAAGCGGGTTCGCGGGATGGCCGCGAAGCCGCCGCCGCCGAACAGAGATGCGACGTCCACCCGGTGCCCGTGCACGTACAGCTTCATCAGGGCGTTGACGAGACCGTAGCTCTCGTCCTCCTTGCGGCGCAGCGTCTCGATGAGCTCCGCATCGTGCAGACCAGCCGAGAACGTCACGGCCGCAACGGAGATCAGGACGGCCGGATTGGGCGAGAGTTCGAGGAAGGTGCGGTGGCCGTTCTCCACCGACTTCGAGATCGCCTGGCTGAACCACACACTGTGGCGAAGCCCCTTGGTGAAGTAGTCGATGGTGTGCACCGGCTCGTGGCCGGCGCGGTAGAACGCCTCACGGTCGACCGAGCTGTAGAAGCCGATGGTCGGACGCAGCGGTTCGATCCCGGTCAGCTCGTAGGCGAGTTCGCCCAGCAGCGGGTCCGTCTGCGAGGTGTGGCTGGCGCCCTTGGTCGCGAGCTTGCGACCGAGTTTGCCCTCTTTCTCGGCACGTTCGACGATGGCATCGACCTGCGGCTCCGGTCCGCCGATGACCGTGTGGGTCGGCGCGGCGTAGACGCAGATCTCCAGGTCCGGAAAATCGACGAGGACGTCGTTGATGTCGTCGGCGCTGTACTCCACGAGTGCCATCCGGCGGATGTCGTCGCCCTCCAGCATCGCCTCGCCCTCACCCATCAGCCGCGAACGCTGGCAGATGACGCGCGTCGCATCCTCCAGGGACAGACCGCCGCTGATGTAGGCGGCCGAGGCCTCACCCATCGAATGAGGCACGAGCACACCGGGTTCCGCACCGTGGTGGCGGAGCGTGTCGGCGAGCGCGACCTGGATCGTGTAGATGCCGACCTGGCTCTGCTCGGTTCCGTAGGTCTGTTCGTCGTCGACGAACATCTCGGCGATCGAGTATCCGAGTTCGTTCTGCACCAGCTCGTCGACACGGTCGACGTACTTCGCGAAGATCGGGTTCTCGGTGTAGAGCTGCTTGGCCATCTTGCGGTGCTGCGACCCGAAGCCCGACAGCAACCACACGGCGGACGCCGCATCGGGCGAATCCGACGAGTAGACGAGCGGATTGCTCTTGCCCTCGGCCACCGCCCGGACACCGGTGATCGCGTCGTCCAGGGTCCGGGCCATCACGACCGCACGCGACCGCCCGTGATTGCGGTGCGCCAGTGCCCGGCCGATGTCGGCCAGCGGGGTCGCCCGCCCCTCGTCGGAGTCGAGCCACTCGAGCAGATCCGCTGCGGTCTTGCGGCGGCGAGACGGCAGGAAGCCCGAGATGACCAGCGGCACAACCGAACCCTCGACCGCACAGGGGGCGAAGCCGGCGGCTGGGTCCGGCGCGGTCTCCACCACGGCGGTTTCCACGTTCTTCGCCTGCGCCGCGAGCACGGCCCGCTCGGCCTCGGTGAGGTACACGTCCTCGTCATCGATTTCGACAGGCTCAACCGGCTGGGAAGGTTCGTCGGCCAGCGACGCCGACGCCGGGAGTTCGGCCGCGGCGGCATCTCCTGCCGCCGACGACTCCGGTGCGAGATCCCCGGGCAGCACCTCGCGCACCACGACGTGCGCATTGGTGCCACCAAAGCCGAAGCCGGAGACACCGGCGATCGCGTGGCCCGAATACCGCGGCCAGGCGGTGGCCTCCGGGATCACCTTCAGCCCGTTGGTGTCGAACTGGATGTAGGGGTTGGGGCCGTTGTAGTTCAGCGAGGCCGGGATCGTGCCGTGCTGCATCGACAGCACGACCTTCGCCAGCGCGCCGGCACCGGCCGCGGACTCCATGTGTCCGTAGTTGGTCTTGACCGAACCCAGCAGCATCGGTGCGTCGGCGGAGCGGCCACGACCGACGACACGTCCCAGCGCGTCGGCCTCGATCGGGTCGCCGAGGATGGTGCCGGTACCGTGCGCCTCCACATAGTCGACGGTGCGCGGGTCGACGGCGGCGTCGGTGTACGCGTCGCGGAGCACGTCGACCTGGGCCTCCGGATTGGGGGCGGGCAGACCGTTGGACCGACCGTCGGAGTTGATCGCCGAACCGGCGATCACCGCGAGGACCTGGTCGCCGTCGCGCCTGGCGTCCGACATCCGTTTGAGGACGAACAACCCGCCGCCCTCGGCGCGGATCATGCCGTCGGCGTCGGCGGAGAAGGCCTTGATGTGCCCGTCCTTGGCCTGCGCGCCGATCCGGTCGAAGCCGAGGGTCGCAGCAGGCGTGATGAGCATGTTGACGCCGCCGGCCAGAGCGAGGTCGGACTCGCCGGTGCGCAGGCTGCGCACCGCCTGGTGGACGGCCACCAGCGACGACGAGCACGCGGTGTCCATCGCGATCGACGGGCCGCGGAAGTCGTAGAAGTAGGACACCCGGTTCGCCACGATGGCGGTCGAGGTGCCGGTCAACGCGTAGGCGGCCGTGTCCTCGGCGCCCTCGCTCAGCCCGAGGGTCGCCAGCAGCTGGTAGTCGTTGGTGGAGGTGCCGATGAACACGCCGACGGGCGCGCCCTTGAGGTCGCTCGGCGGGATGTGCGCGTGCTCCAGCGCCTCCCAGGTCAGCTCGAGCGCGAGTCGCTGCTGCGGGTCGACCATCTCGACCTCACGCGGGCTCATCTGGAAGAAGTCGGCGTCGAACGAACGGACATCGTCGAGATAGCCGCCGCGGGTGTTCGCCGACTCCAGGACCTCGAGCAGACGTGGATCCGACTTGAACTCCGTCCACCGGTCCTCGGGCAGATCCGAGATCCCGTCGACACCGGCGATGAGCGCCTGCCACGTGGACTCCGGCGTCGTGCCGGACTTCGGGAACCGAGTCGACAGGCCGACGATCGCGATGTCGTCGTCGGCGCTCCGTTCACGCTGCCAGAAGGTGTCCGAGTCGTCGTCGAGACCCTCGTCGGGATCGCCCTCGATGATCCGCTGCGCGAGCGTCGCGATCGTCGGGTGGTTGTAGACCACCGTCGCGGTGAGGATCACCCCGGTCTTGTCCTCGACGTCGGCGGCGAGTGCCACCGCGTCACGGGACGAGAGACCGAGTTCTTCCATGGGACGGTCGACGGCGATCTGATCGACCGGGAGCCCGGTGGCCTGGGACACCCACTCGCGCAGCCAATCACGAAGCTGGTCGACAGTGAGGTCACCGGCGGTCTCACCGTCGGTGCCGGCCACGGCCGGATCGATGGTGCGGACCTCGTCGGTATTCAGTTCAGACATCGCTTCCAGACTACTGATCTCGGGGCACCTGAACTGGTGCCGGGTGCATTATGAGCCCGCAGGGTGTCCGGGCGCGGCATCTCGACGCACTCACCCCGCCCGGGTCCGCAGGATCGCTACTCGGCGTCCGGGAACGCCGTCTGCTTGTAGCCGCCACGGAGGCTGCCATCGATGTAGGCCGCACGTGTCGCACGGCGCGCGATCTTGCCCGACGACGTGCGCGGGATCGAGCCGGCCGGCACCAACAGGACGTCGCGAACCATCACGCCATGGCGCTGTGCGACCGCGGCGCGCACGGTGTCGGCGACCTCCTGCGGGTCGGCCTTGCGGCCGGGTCCGCGCTCGGCCACGATGACCAGCTGCTCGGACGCGTCGTCGGCGTCGGGCTTCAAGCCGCTGCCCGCGAACTCGAAGACCTCGCCGGGCAACTGGTTGGCCGGTACCGAGAACGCGGCGACGAAGCCGGGGCGCAGCGCGTCGCTGGCTTCCTGCGCGCTGTACTCGAGGTCCTGCGGGTAATGGTTGCGGCCGTCGACGATCACCAGGTCCTTGACACGCCCGGTGATGTACAGCTCGCCGTCGAGCCAGACCCCGAAGTCGCCGGTCCGCATCCAGATCGCGTCCGCGGGCGCACCCTCGGCGTGGCTGTTCTCCGGGAGCGGGGTGACCAGCTTGTTGTGGAAGGTCTCCTCGGTCTCCTCCGGCTTGTTCCAGTAGCCGGCGCCGATGTTGAGGCCGTGGAGCCAGATCTCCCCGACGTGACCGTCGGGCTGTTCGGTCGCGGTCTCGGAGTCGACGATGGTCGCCCACTGGCTCACCGCGACCTGTCCGCAGGAGACCTGCGCGACCGCATTGGGGGCGTCGGCGTCGACGAGGGTGAAGCTGCCGGCGTTGAGGTCGTCGCGGTCGACGTAGACGATCTTCGCCTCGTTCTCGCGCTGGGTCGCGGACACGAACAGCGTCGCCTCGGCCATGCCGTAGCACGGCTTGATCGCCGTCTTCGGCAGCCCGTACGGCGCGAACGCCTCGTTGAACTTCTTCATCGAACTGACGGTCACCGGCTCGGAACCGTTGATGAGCCCGATGACATTCGAGAGATCCAGCTCTTCGCCCTCCTTCGGCAGACCGCGCGCGGCGGCGTGTTCGAAGGCGAAGTTGGGAGCGGCGGCAAAGGTCTCGGCGCCGTCGGCGGCCGCGGCGAGCTCCTTGATCCAGCGGCCCGGACGGCGCACGAACGCCTGCGGGCTCATGATCGTGATGTAGCGGCCACCGAGGGCGGGCAGGATCACGGTGAGCAGACCCATGTCATGGAACATCGGCAGCCAGGTGACGCCGCGGGCCTTCTTGTCGATGCCGATGGTGTCGGAGATCTGCAGCACGTTCGCGGCCACGGCCTGGTAGGTGATCTCCACACCGGCGGGGACCCGCGTCGAACCCGAGGTGTACTGCAGGTAGGCCACGGTGTCCTTGTTGTGGTCCCGACCGGCGACCGGCGCGACCCAGCTGGACCCCACCGAATCCGGGACGGCGTCGACGGCGATGACGCGCGGACGCTCCTTGGCCGGCAGCGGCGCGAAGAAATCGCGCACCGCCTCGGCGGACTTCGTCGACGTCAGGATGGCCGTGGGCTTGCAGTCCTCGAGGACCGCGTGCAGCCGATCGGTGTGGCCGGGCTCGTCGGGGGAGAAGAGCGGCACGGCGACGTTGCTGGCGTAGAGCGCCGCGAAGAACCCGATCACGTACTCCAGCGACTGGGGCGCGAGGATCGCCACACGGTCGCCCGGCTTCGTGACCTGCTGCAGACGTGCTGCAACCGCACGCAACCGCTTACCGAACTGCGCCCACGTCAGGTCCTGGGGCTCGCCGTCGCGCTCGCGGCTGTAATCGATGAACCGGTAGGCCAGCGTGTCGGCCTGCTCACGGACGTTCTGCTCGACGTAGTCGACCAGCGTCGCTTCCTCGGTGAAAGAGATGTTCCCGGTCTCGTCGATGAAGTCTTCGAGTTCAGTACTCAGCATTCATTACTCCTGTGCCCCCTCGTGGACTCCCCCACGCGGGCGCAGATCTCCGGCGAGGTGTTGGCGACGCCACCACGCAGTTCTGCCGTCCACGCCCTGTGCCGACCGCGGGATACGGTAGCGCACGTCCAGTTACCCAACGAAAAACTCGCGTTCGTCATGCTCGGTTTCGCATGGGTGCGCGTCGCCCCTCGACGCACACCCCCGGGTTCACCGACCCGTCACCTCGCTGTTGACTCGCGAGACCGTCGGCCATCCTACTCCCCCTTCAATTGCGCGAGCACAGGCGCAAAAGCATCCATCTGCGTCGGGAACACCCCGACGTAGGACATGGTGGTGCGGCGTCGCACCTCCCGGATCTGGTCCGCGATCTCCTCGAAGCTGCCGATAGCGATGTACGGCGAGGTCAGCACGTCCTCGACGGTGAACTCGGTGTCGTGCGCGATGTTGGGCGGATAGCCCTGTTCCAGAGCCTTGAGCGCCATCTCGGCGGTGGCGACCCGATCGTCGGTGATGACGATTACAGCGATCGTCCAGTTCAGCTCCAGATCGTCGAACCGGTCGCCGGCGGCCTCACGGATCCGGTCGACGCGCTCGGCGGTCTTCTCGATCGTCATGTCCGACAGCTTCATCTTGCCGTCGGTGGTCGTACCCGGAGCGACGGAGATGATGTCGGCGTGCTTGGCGGCCAGGGCCAGCATCTTGGGTCCACCGCCGCCGACGGCGATCGGCGGACGCGGCCCCTGCCGCGGTCGCGGACTGCCCTCGAGGCCGTTGATCTGGTAGAACTCGCCGTCGAAGTTCACCGTCTCGCCGCGCATCAGACCGTCGAGGACCGTCAGCGCCTCGTCGAGACGCCGGATACGCACGCCGGGTGATTCGAACTCGATGCCGGCCTTGTCGAACTCCTCTTTCATCCAGCCCGCGCCGATGCCCAACTCGAGCCGCCCCTTGCTCAGGACGTCGATCGTGTTGGCCTCCTTGGCGAGCAGGGCCGGGTGGCGCCAGCCGTTGGCGAGCACCGAGGTCGCCAGGCGGATCGTGCTCGTGGCCTGCGTCAGGGCGCCCAGCGCCGCGATCGGACCGACCTGGTTGCCCAGATGGTCGGGCACCGCGAAGGTGTCGTAGCCGTACTCCTCGGCGGTCTGCGCGAGCTTGACGAACTTACGGGCACCGCCCTCGTCCTTGTTGCCCTCACCACCCGCGCCGAAGCGGAACTTCCGCAGGCCGGACGAGGCACCACCGGCATCGCTCGGGGGTTGCGTCATCGCTGTCCTCTCGTCGTGATCGCCGGCTGCGTGAGGTCGCGTGCGGCGTCCGCCGGTTCCGCGATGTTCCTCGGCCAGCCCAACACGTTAATGCAGCGTGACGGCACCGCCAAACGAATCGGTCGCCGCCGTCAGACGAGGCTACCGGCCGGTCAGTTCGACGGCCGGACCGGACTCGCCCGGCGGCACCCGGCCCGACATGTCCGATCGGCGCGGCCGGCCTCGCGTGAGGAGGTCAGTTGTGCTCGGGTGCGGGCGCGTCCTGGATGAGGCCCTTGGACCAGTCGTACATCCACTGGGTCGCGGTCTGGCCGTCGTTCTCCCAGTAGCGCGTCGTCGCATACATCGCGTGGATGGGGTTCGACGCCGCGTTCGCCAGCTTCGACACCGCGGCCAGCGGATTGACGATCGTCGGCGAGTCACAGATGAGATCGCCGGGCGCGCAGATGGATTGGACCCGGTCACGAAGGTCGCCGAATCCGCCGGTGCGCGGACCGGTCATCGAGATGCCGGGGACGAGGTTGCCCATCCCGCCGAGCGCGATCTCGGCACCCACGCCGTTCGGACTCGGCGCGATGTCGTTCTGTTCACCCGGCTGGCGACGGCCGTCGGCGATGAGTCCGACACCGAGCACCAGATCTTGTTCACCCTCGTCGAGCACACCCCGGCCGTTGCCGATGTTGCTCGCGAGATCACCCGCGATGACCGCGCCCTGGCTGAAGCCCATGATCACGTAACCCGTCAGGGGGCAGCGCTCGTTGGTGGAGATGATCTTGCCCGCCGCGCGCTTGTAACCCTGGGTGCGTGACACGTTGTAGTCGACCTGACGGTCGGCCAGATTCGTCGGATTCCGGAACTGCGCCGTGTAGGGGACGGTGTAGATCTCGCTGCGCGAGGAGTCGAAGTCGTTCGCCAGGGCTCGGGACACGCGCAGCATCAGCGAGTTCGGATTCGCCGACGGCTTGTAGGGATCGTCGTCGGCGCTGGACTCCCAAGTCCCGGGGATGACGACCGTCAGGACGTCGGGGCAGTCCGCGGGCTGGGCGTCGGGTCGTTCGCTGGAGGGCGGGGCGGTCGACGGCCCGCCGGGCCCGATCGGCGCGGGTCCGGGAGCGAGCCACACCAAGACGAGCACGACGATGAGAACGATCGCGATGACCGCGAGCGCGAGGAGCAGCAGGGCGAACTTCCCCAGCCTGCGGACCGGACCCTTCCGGGTGCGGCCCGCGGCGTTGCGACGGGCGGCCACGTCAGCAGTAGTGCTGTTCTGCTGCGCGAATGACCTTGTCGGCCTTCACGTTCGCTTCTTCTACGTTGTCCGCTCCGGGCCCCACGGACGCGGTGACGAAGGCCTTCACCATGCTCGGGTCGGTGCCCTTCTGTTTGGCGCCGCAGACATACTTCGCCATGGTCAGGGCGACCGAGTTGTCGTTGTCCCCCATGAACGTGACGTCCTGCTGCTTCAGTGCGGCGAGGTAGGCCCGGGCCTTGTCGTCGAGCGGCTGGCCGCTGGGTCCGGGGAAACTGGCCGGGACCTTCGTGCTGGGGTTCGGCGCGGTCGCCGGCAGCTCCGAGGTGCCACCGGGCGTGGAGGGAGCGGTCTCCTCGGATGTGGAACCCGGCGTACTGGTCGAGGACTCCGCCGCCGAGTAGAGCGAGGTCGTCGTGACCGGGTTGTTGGTGATCGGCGCACTGGCCGTCGAGTCGTCGGCGCAGGCCGACACGGACCCGAGCGCGAGAGCGAGGCCCGTCACGGCCAGCACCAGCCGCACACACTTCGTTGTCATCGCCACTTCCTGCCGAACCTTTCGGGTCTTGATTGCGCACCGCCGGGCAGTACTGTCCGGCGACACCTCACGCGTCCGGCCTGAGGCCGATCGCGACACAGGGGGCACCCTGCATCGCACACCACGTCAGGCTACCGCCCGTACGAGGGCCTTCCGTCCGCCGCACTCGCACCACCTGCACAAACGGTCCGATTCCTCAGCGAAGTTTCAGGCCGTACACACGTGGGGTCGAGGTTGGGGCACCGACGGGTACCCCCGTCGGCACGCTCCGTGGATCCCGGTTCCCTCCGCCGGCCTCCTCACTTCAGGACCTTGGTGCCGTCCTTCGCGGTCCAGGTGATCCGGCCGTGCTCGAAGTAGCTCACGCGGCCCTTGCCGTCGCGGGTGGGGAGTTCGTCGGTCGTCGGCTTGCCGAGGCGTCCGGCCGGACCGCCCGCGGCGACGTAGGCGCCGCCGATCGCACCGGTGACGATCTTGGGTCCCTTCGGCCCGGTGAACATGCGTCCCCCGGCGAAGTCCTGGGCCTTGCCACCGGCCACCGGGTACGACGGGGTGAGGCAGCCACCGAGGTCCGCCTTCCTGGCGTCCCAGACCTTGCGGAAGGCACCGTCGACCCGGCACGCGACCTGATCTCGCGAGAGTCCGAGTGCGGCGGCGGCCTGCGGCCAGGCCTGGATCATCTCGAACTCCCAGTACGGCCAGGTATGGGTGCCCGACGGCCGGTAGTTCGCCTGACCGGGAATTCCCTTGCGGTTCAGCTGGATCGCGAACTGCTGTGAGGTGACGCGGCTCAGCATCTCGAGTCCGACACCGGAGTAGTTGGTCGCGAGCATCGGGATGTCCGACGGCTTGTCGTGGGGACCCACCATGCCGTTGCCCGACGAGACATAGAGACTCGTCCCCTGCAGCTTGTCGACCAGCAGGTACGGATCGTGTTCCTTCCAGGCCGGATCCGAGGGCGGCCCGAACATCTTCATCGAGTCGTAGCCGCCGCCGTCGCGCACCGCGAACTGGATCGCCTGCGGCATGCCGAACGAACTCAGCTGCAGGATTCCCGAGAACGACGCCGCGAACTTGTAGAAGCCGGGATTGCGTGCGGCCAGCATCATCGCCGCGGAGCCGCCCATCGACAGCCCCTCGATGCCGCGGACGTCGGTGGAGCGCCAGTCGTTCTCCAGGATGGGCGGCAGTTCCCGCATGAGGAACGTCTCCCACTTGTAGTTCTTGCCGCGGTCGGGTTCCTTCCAGTCGGTGTAGAAACTCGACTCGCCACCGATGGGCAGGATGACGTTGACGTTCTTGTCCTTGTAGAAGTCGACGATCTTGGTGTTGATGATCCAGCCGCTCTGATCGTCCTGCGCGCGCAGTCCGTCGAGCATCGTCAGCTGCGGGAACTTCTCCTTCGGCTTCGCGTGCCAGTCGCGTGCCAGCAGGATCTGCACCTGGATGTTCGTGTTCATCGCCGGGGAGTAGACCCACAGGGCCACACGCCGGTCGGTGTACCAGTAGGTGTTGGTCACCTTCGCCGGCTGGGCGGCCGGCACCGAGGCCGGTGCGGGCGACGGCGCGCTCGGTGAGGCGGGTGGCGCGGGCGCGGCCGGCGGTGCTGCGGGGGCCGGCGGGGCCGGCGCGGGTTCGGCACCGGCGAGACCGTTTCCGACCACGAGCACGGCCACCGTCACCAGCGCGACCACGGCGGCCTTCACCGGACGAAGGGTCGACCGACGACGGGCCGCGCGCGCGTCGGCCTGCCCCGCCTCGGCCGGTCGCGCGTCGACCTTGTCTGTACCACTGTTTCGCCGCATCACTCTCCAGAACTCCTTCGCCCCTGTGCGCCGGCAGCGTCGCAACTGATTCCCCTCAGTCACACGCGCCTCTCCAGAATCAAACGCCTCAGGAGTTTCTTACACGTCCGAACGCACCCCTGTCCGCACGCCACGCTGTGACACGTGGGATTTGTGTGACAGTTGATATCTCGCCCTGCTCCCTGAGGAGCGCCCGGAGCTTGCGGAGGGCGCGCACGAAGGGTCCGGCGACCGAGGTTGCGAAACCCTTCGTGACGCTCGCAAGCTCGCTCCTCAGGGAGCAAGGATTGACGCTCGCAAGCTCGCTCCTCAGGGAGCAAGGATTGACGCTCGCACGCTTGCTACTCAGGGGGCAGTGGTAGCGCAGAGGTTTTCGCAGGACCCCACAACACGACGACGCCCCGCCCGGAAACCCGGGCGGGGCGTCGTGCGGCCGGAGGACCGGCGATGTCAGATCAGCGGAAGAATCCGCGGTTCTTGGCGTTCCAGATCATGTCCTGCCAGTAGCCCCAGGCGTGGGTGCCGTTGGCGTAGTAGGTCATCAGCGGGACGCCCTGCACGAAGGCCGCGGCCTCGAAGGCCTTGGACTGCGTGAACGCGAGCAACTCGAGAGTCGAACCCTTGAACAGATCGTCGAACACGTTGGGCAGTGCGTTGTAGCGGCCGAAGAGACCGTTACCGGAACCGACGAAGACCTTCATGCCGCGCATCAGGCCGATGTTCCAGAAGGGATCGTTCTGGAACCAGCGGATGCTCCACGGCGGGCCCCACATCGCGTCGATGTTCCATGGCTTCGGGTCGACGTCGAGCATCGCCAGACGCAGCGCGGTACGCATGCCGGGTGCGCTCAGGAAGTTGTAGCCCGAGAGCGAGCCGGCGCGGTCGAAGTGCTGGCGGTTCTGGGCGCCGAGGACGAGCGCGGCGTTACCGCCCATCGACAGGCCCATGATGGCGTAGCGCTTCGACGGTCCGACGCGGAAGCCGCGGGCGTCGAGTGCGCTGATCAGGGTCCGGCTGATGACGCAGTTCCAGCGGTACCGGTAGGGCTGCCGGTTGAAGTTGCTGGGCGCATCCCAGTCCGTGTAGAAGCTCGCGGGTCCACCGATGGGCTCGACGACGTTGACGCCGGACTTCACCATCTCCTGGACGTTGGTGTTGATCTCCCAGCCGCTGTAGTCGTACTGGGCGCGCATGCCGTCGAGAAGGATGACGGTCTTGTAGTTGCCGGGCTTCTTCCAGGCGCGGACCTTGACGTTCGGCATCCCGCAGCCGTTGACCCAGAACTCCTGCTTGCCGACCTGCGTTCCGCCGATCCGGGCGTTGGCCTGGCCGGCGACGACACCGGTCAGTCCCACGACTGTCAGGATGGCGACGAATGCGGCGATCAACCGGTTGCTCATCCGGTTGCGCGCAGGCCTCGGCGCCTCGGTGGCAGCTTCACGCATGTACAGAATCTCCCTCTTCAGCCGATCGACCGGAACTCGTAGTCCCTAGCGGCCGACCGATCCTTGTGCGTCACACATTTGTCGTCCCCCGGCTCATTGCGCGGCGCGACGTCGTTCACGAGTCGTTCTCGCATGCGATTCACCGTCGGCGAGCCTATTCGATGCCCCCGAACGTGACAAACCATGTGATAGCGATCACAACCCCCGTCACTTCGGCGTCCCAGCAGTTCAGAACGCCTCCGTCACGACCTTTCTATCGGCCGCTCCCACGGGGACGTTACCGATCCGAGATGTTCCGCGGCAACTCC
Organism: Gordonia sp. KTR9; assembly: GCF_000143885.2. NCBI lineage: Bacteria > Bacillati > Actinomycetota > Actinomycetes > Mycobacteriales > Gordoniaceae > Gordonia > Gordonia sp. KTR9. The sequence goes on along the minus strand of NC_018581.1, from coordinate 227,062 downwards.
ACAGGTTCGACCCCGCGTTTTCTATGCGTTCTCTTGGTGTCGTGTGCTGGGGTGGGCGACGCTCAGCGCGGGTTCACCGGCGGGGGCATCTCCAGGCCGCAGCGCTGGATCTCGTACTCCGGCTCGCGCTGGATTCGATAACTGTTGAAGGTGAACGCCTGACGCAGGTTGTGTTTGAAGCGATCGAAGGACCACGGGGCCTCGAACGAGGCGAACCGGTCCTTGGTCTCCGGGCACTGCAGGGCGACCTGGGCCTGGCGGACCAGGTCCTCGTCGAGATACCCGGGCAGCACGGGACGCCGCGGGAACGCGCCGGCCTCGGCGACGACCCATTCGCTCGGCAGGATCTTGTCGTGCCCGATGCGGCCGTCCTCGAGGCGCTCGGTGTGCGCGGCGAGCGGGTACGCCAGACCCATCTGATCGATGACGCGCACATCCAGCGGTGCGTTCATGCTCGTCATTCCCAGATTGAGGAAATAGACGGTCACCTGCCGCTCGGCGCCCTTCGGCATGACCGGAGGCAGCTGCGCCACGTACCACTCGTCGTAGTTGAACGACGGCAGGATGACGCCGCCGTCCTCGCGGTACTCGTCGATCTTCTCGACCATCGCGCTCATACGCGGATAGTCGAGGTAGTCCTCGGCGGTCACCGGATTCTCGTTGCCCATGTTGGTGACGTAGAAGCGACGCTCGTCGACGATGCCGCTGCGGCCGATGTCGATGCCGGCGTTCGGCAGGACGTTGGCGTGCGTGGCGACCGCCCACACGACGACGGTGATCCACATGCCGCTCATGGCCACCGCGCCGACGAGCTGGGCCCGTGCGCGACGACGATCCGCCGGCCCGGGTGCGGCCGGCTCAGGGACGGGGCCGAGGTCCGGATCGTCGCCGACGGGATCGGAGATCACCGAGTCGGAGTCCTTCGGCGACCGACGACGGAACGCCGCGCCGACGTGCACGGGAATCGTCACCGGCACGACCATCAGCGGCAGCAGGGTGACGAAGACCGGAACCAGCAGCACCCGCCCGTGCATGAAGTCGCCACCCTGACGCGTCCAGTAGACGATCAGCACGATGCCGGCGAGCACCACGACGGTCACCACCGCGGTCGAGGACTGCAGCCGCCGCGACCATCCGGCGAGACGCGACGACCACGACGCCGTCGCGTCGGCATCAGCGGCGTCGGCTGGGTCGGTGGTCGCCTCGGCGACCGGGGCGTCGGAGCTCGTGGTCCGCATCCGGCCGCCGACGACCAGCAGCACGCCCGCCAGCATCACGAGCACGGCAGGCAGCACCAGCACGTAGGGGCCGAAGAGGTTGGTCAGATACGCGAAGCCCTGATCCCACTTGGCGCCGCTGGCGTCTTTCGCGACCGCGGGATTGGGAACCAGCAGGGCGTAGTAGCCCATGCGGAAGATCTGGTAACCGACCGGTAGCGCGCCCGCGACCACGACGACACCCAGTCGCATCTTCCAGCCGAGCGGCGCGAAGAACACCAGCAACAGGACCAGGCCGCCGAGTACCGCCAGTTCGGGACGGATCAGGGGGGCCAGTCCCGCGGTGAAGGCCAGCGCGAGAGTGGCCGCCGCGGCCCTGCGGCTCGTCTGCACCGCCGCGCCCCCACGGCTCGTGTGCGGGCCGCGACGGGCCCACGCGACGAGCTGACACCACAACAGCGCCGCCCAGAAGATGCAGAGGCCGTTCTCCAGTCCGCTGGTCGCGAAGTCGCGGGCGGGCGGGATGGCGATGTAGATGACCGCTCCGAACGGCAGCAGCAGGGTCCAGCCGTCGCCGGTGAGCCCGCCGACGCGAGTCCCGAACAGACGCGCGCTGCCGTACATCGCGATCGGGATCGCGGCGACCGAACACACCAGCGCCACCCACAGCGCGACGTACTCGAGCTGACCGTCGGTGATCCACGCCCAGAACCACAGCAGATAGGTCCAGGCGGTCGAGGTGTTCGCCTCGACACGCTCCCCGGCGTTGAACACCGGGCCGTTGCCGGCGAAGAGGTTGCGCAGCGTGCGCAGGACGATGAGCCCGTCGTCGGCGATCCATCGGCGCTGCCACGCGCCGATCGCGAAGAAGGTGGTGACGACGACTGCCCCCACGACGAAACTGACGGCCGCAACCTTGTTGCGGCCGGTGCTCAGCGCCCGGAAACCGGTTGGCGATCCATCAATTGACTGCATAGACCGCGACACCCACACACACCAGCCACGCCAGGGCGAGCAGCTGCAGGACACGATCGCCCAGTGCGATCTCCTCGGGCTCACCCGCGGCGCCGCCGTCGACATCGACGGCGTAGCGCAGGATCGCCACCGTGAACGGCACCATCGAGATGGCGTACGCGACGTTGGTGTCGTGGTCGGAACCCTTGTCGAAAGCCCAGAGGCCGTAGAAGATCACGACCGCGGTCGCCGACAGCGTCCAGACGAACCGCAGGTAGGTGGTCGTGTAGTACTCGAGCGCCTTGCGGATCTTGGCGCCGGTGCGTTCGGCGAGCTGGAGTTCGGCGTAGCGCTTGCCCGCCGCCATGAACAGCGAACCGAAGGCCATGACGAGCAGGAACCACTGCGACAGCACGATCTCGGCCGCGACGCCGCCGGCGATCGCGCGCAGCAGGAAGCCCGACGACACGATGCAGATGTCGATGACGGCCTGGTTCTTCAGGCCGAAGCAGTAGCCGAGCTGGATGACCAGGTAGATCGCGATGACCACGGCTGTCTGCCAGTTCGCCAGGAAGGCGATGCCGATCGAGCCGGCGAGCAGGACGACGGCCAGGACGTAGGCGAGCCGCACCGGGACGACTCCGGCGGCGATCGGCCGGAACCGCTTGGTCGGGTGGTTACGGTCGGATTCGACGTCCATCGCGTCGTTGACCAGGTAGATGCTCGACGCCGCGAGGCAGAACGCGACGAAGGCGATACCGGCGGAGGCCAGCACCGAGGCGTCGGTGATGTTGCCCGCGGCGAGCGGAGCGGCGAGCACCAGGACGTTCTTGACCCACTGCCGCGGCCGGACGGCCTTGATCAGCCCGGACGTCAGGTTCTTCGGCGGTCCGAGAACCTTCCCGTGCTCGATCGGCTCCTCGCTCATGCACTCTCCCTGTGTCGTGTCACCCGCGCGATGACGGGGGACGCGGCAAGACGCAGCGGCCCGCCGGGTACCGCGGCCGTGAGGCCGAGGCGGGCCAGAAGGCGCGCCGCGCGGCGGGCACGCCCGTGGTCCGGGTCGTTCCGGGTGGGTTCGAGCAGCACCTTATCGCCCGCGATGACCGCCGCTGCGCTCGCGGCACCGATCGCGGCACCCGCGGTCACATCACTCGGGTAGTGGACACCCAGCACCAGTCGGGACACGAGCATCGGCGGCACCAGGACGGCGGGCAGCACCTTCGGGTCCCAGCCGGCGGCACGGCCGATGAGGATCGCCGCCGCGGTCGTCGACGTGGCGTGTGAGGACGGGAAACTCAGCTTGCTCGGCGTCGACACCCCGATCGCGATGGCCGGATGGGCGGGACGCGGACGCCGCACGATCCGCTTGATGATCACCGACGCGGCGTGCGCGCCGAAGGCACCCACCCCCGCCTCGAGCCAGAGCTGTTGCGCACGGACGTCACCGCGGCGGCGGGCCAGCGCCCAGCCGGTACCCGAGATCGCGAGCCAGCCCAGCGCGTGCTCGCCGACGTGCGACAGGCCGCGCGCCGCCGGACGGACGCCGGGGCGGGCGCCGATCCCGGCCTGGATCGCGACGAGTGCCTTCTCCTCCCCGCTCAGGGGACGCGGGATGTCGTCGGCCGGGACCCGGCCCGTCTCCTCGACATCGTCCAACGGATTACTCAATTCCGAAGACACCCGCCCAGCTCTCCTTCGATGTCAGATCGCGGTGCGCAGACCTGTACTGCTGCTTCATCTCCGGGAACTTCTCTTGCAGTTCCTTCACGAGGGCGAAGTGTTCGCGCGCGAGCTCGATCATCTTGTCGCGATCGCGCTGCCGATAGACGACGCCGCGGCCGTCGGCGGTCGTGACGGTGACGCCGTCGACACGCCCGAGCGAGAACCACCGCGCCTCGATCGGCGGGAAGTTGGCCTGCGGCACCTCGTGATGCCGGGGGTCGGCCGGACGAACGTTGTTGACCACGGCGCCGGCCAGCGCCTTGATCTTGCTGATGGGGTTCAGCGGGATCGAAGTGCCCAGATGTGTTGCCTCGCCTGAGGTCCGGGGCAACTCGGTCGCCGACGGCAGGACCACCGCATCCGGATACTGCTTGCGCATCTGCGCGACCTTCGGCAGCGCGGTCGGCAGCAGGCTGCGGATGTGATCCGGCCCGGCCAGGAAGTCCCGGATCGCCTCGTTCTGGATCGCGACGGTGGAGTACTCCAGGCACAGAAGATGTTTGGCGGTCGCCTTGGTCATCGACCGGACGATGCCCTTGATCGGGCCGTCATGGTGGATCGACGCGACGACGAGCCGGTTGCGCAGGTGGAAGTACGCCTGCCAGTCGATGGCGTCGTCCTTGTCGCTCCAGGCCATGTGCCAGATGGCGATTCCCGGCACGGTGGCGGTGGGGTAACCGGCCTTGGCCGCGCGCAGCGCGAACTCCCAGTCGTCCCACTTGATGAACAGCGGCATCGGCAGACCGATCTGCTCCGCACACTCGCGCGGGATCATGCACATCCACCAGCCGTTGCCCTCGACGTCGATCCGCCGGTGCAGGTTCTTCGAGTTCTCGCGGTCACGCAGCGGGTACTTGGAGAAGTTGTGGTCGTATTCGACGAAGGGCGCCGCGGTCCACATGAAGGTGTCGCGGCGGATCACCTCACCCATGCAGTGCAGGTGACTGCGGTCCTGCAGGTTGAGCATCTGGCCGCCGACGAGCATGGGCGCCTTGGCGAATCGCGACATGGCCAGCGCGCGCAGGATCGAGTCGGGCTCGATCGCGATGTCGTCGTCCATGTAGAGCACGTAGGGCGAGTCGGTGAGCCGCAGCGCCTCGTACATGATGCGCGCGTACCCGCCCGAACCGCCGAGGTTGCCCTGGTCGAAGATGTGCAGGCGGTCGCCGAGAGCCGCGGCGGCCTCGGTGTAACCGGGTTCGTCGACCACCTTCTTCGTACCCTGGTCGGGCATCATCACCGCGTCGATCACCTCGTCGACCATCGGGTCGGAGGTCAACGCGGCCAACGCGTTCACCGCATCGGTGGGGCGATTGAACGTCGGGATCCCGACCGTGACGCGCTTGGTCTCCGCGTCCGGGGTCGGCGCCTCGACGGACGCATACCAACCGGCGGAGACGATCTCGGTCTCGGTGTCGGTGGTGACGTCGAACCAGATCCAGCCGCCGTCCTCGAAGGGACCGAGATCGAGCTCGAATTCGACCACGCCGCGGCCGGTTTCGTCGGTGTCGACGAGGTCACCGCCGATCCCGATCCGCGACCCGTCGATCTTCGACCGGTACAGGTCGACACGGCAGGTGCCGATCACCTCGACCCGCAACACCACCGAGTCGAGGATGCTCCAGCGACGCCAGTAGGCCGCGGCGAACGCGTTGAAGTAGGTTTCGAAGCTCACCTCGGACTCGGCGCCGAGGAGCACCGAGGTCCGGCTCGGGGCGTGTGCCCGGCGGTTGTTGCTGTCGGACTCGACGACATAGAGCGAACGGACGTCGAGCGGCTCCCCGGCACGCGGGAAGATCACCCGCTGCAGAAGGGATTTCGCTTTCGACGGTCCAACGCCCGCGTCGGGGATGTCGGACTGGTTCACGGGAGTCACCGTCATCTATTCGGCTCCTGCGGGATCGGCCACCAGCGGCGCACCATCACGCAGATGCGGTGCCAGGGTGTTGTCGAACATGGTGAGCGCGCTCGCGATCGCCATGTGCATGTCGAGGTACTGATAGGTTCCGAGGCGGCCGCCGAACAGCACGCCGGCGCTGGCAGTCTCGGTGCGCGCGAGTTCCCGGTAGGCGGTCAGCATCGCCCGGTCCTCCGGGGTGTTGATCGGGTAGTACGGCTCGTCGTCGTTCTCGGCGAATCTACTGAATTCCCGCATGATGACCGTCTTGTCATCGGGGTAGGAATCCCGTTCGGGGTGGAAATGCCGGAACTCGTGGATACGGGTGAACGGGACATCGGCGTCGTTGTAGTTCATCACCGGGGTGCCCTGGAAGTCGCCGGTGTCGAGCACCTCGGTCTCGAAATCGAGTGTGCGCCAGCCGAGTCGGCCCGCCGAATACTCGAAGTAGCGGTCCACGGGGCCGGTGTAGACGATCGGGGCGTCGGGACTGTCGGCTCGCAACTGATCACGCACATCGAACCAGTCGGTGGACAGGCGCACCTCGATGCGGTCGTCGGACGCCATGTTCTCGAGCCATGCGGTGTAACCGTCGACCGGGAGACCTTCGTACGTGTCGTTGAAGTACCGGTTGTCGAAGGTGTAGCGGACCGGCAGTCGAGTGATGTTGCCCGCGGGCAACTCCTTGGGATCGGTCTGCCACTGCTTGGCGGTGTAGTGCTTGATGAAGGCCTCGTACAGCGGACGGCCGATCAGGCTGATCGCCTTCTCCTCGAGGTTGCGCGCCTCAGCGGTGTCGATCTCGCTGGCCTGCTCGGCGATCAGCTTCCGCGCCTCGTCGGGGCTGAAGTACCGGCCGAAGAACTGGCTGACCAGTCCCAGACCCATCGGGAACTGATAGGCCTGTCCGTTGTGCAGTGCGAACACGCGGTGCTGGTAGTTCGTGAAGTCGGTGAACTGGTTGACGTACTCCCACACGCGCTCGTTGGACGTGTGGAACAGGTGCGCCCCGTACTTGTGGATCTCGATGCCGGTCGTCGGTTCGGGTTCGGAGTACGCGTTGCCGCCGAGATGCTCGCGTCGGTCCAGCACGAGGACCCGTTTGCCCAGCTGCGTCGCGGCCCGTTCGGCGACGGTGAGGCCGAAGAATCCGGAGCCGACGACGATCAGGTCATAAGTGCTACTGGTTGCCACGGGTCCTCAGGGTAACGGACCCTTCCTGAGGAATCTCCGAGCCACGTGGCCTGGCACGGAAGCCGGGTAATGTTTCGATCATCGGCCTGTAGCCTCCGGGCCCGTACCTTTTCCTGTGACCAGTTCGGGGTTTGAGTGACGCCGCTGTTCGTTCGACCGCCCGACGACGGGGCGCCCGCCGCCCTCTCGCGGCCCCCCGGGGAACAGACCGACGCCCCTCCGCACGCGGTCGAGCGCATCGTCGTCGTGGTGCCCGTCCACAACGAGGCCGAACGTCTTCCCGCGTGCCTCGACGCTCTCGAGGCCGCGGCGACGGCGGTGGAGATCCCGGTGGAGGTGGTCGTGGTGCTCGACGCCTGCGACGACGACTCCGCGACGCTGCTCACGGCAGGTGTGTCGATCGTCATCGTCGACGTGCGGAGTGTCGGGGCGGCTCGTCGAGCCGGCTTCGCGGCGGCGGACTCCCCGGCGACCCGGTCGCACACCACCTGGTTCGCCACCACCGATGCCGATTCGACGGTTCCACGCGATTGGCTCGTCGAACACCTCGCCGCCGCGGATGCCGGTGCGGACGCATATGTGGGCACCGTGGTCCCCGACGGTTTCGACGGGTGGCCGGCGGGGACCGGCGCGAGGTACCTGCGGGAGTACGACGCCAATCGCGGACACGGCCACGTCCACGGCGCCAATCTCGGCGTCCGGGCCTCGGTGTACGACGAAGTCGGCGGGTTCTCGGCGCTCGACGCCGACGAGGACGTCGATCTCGTCGACCGGTTGCACGCCGCGGGGGCGGTCATCGAACGGGGCGCTCACGCCCCGGTCCGCACGTCGACGCGGTGCGACGGTCGGGCACGCCACGGATTCGCCGGCTACCTGCGGCACCTCGCCGGGGACCAGGCCGACGAGGTGGCCGGGTGACGCCCGCACGGGCACGGGCACTCCTCGACGATCCGTCCGTCGCGCTCCCCCGCCCCGGTGAGGGACGCACCCTCGACCGGTTCGCCACCCTGGTCCGTGCCTGCTCCGACGACATCAGCACGGGCCGGCTCCTGGAGGCGCACGCCGACGCCGACGCCATCCTCGCGGAGATCTGCGGCGGTGGAACCGCTCCGGGAGAGTTCTGGGGTGTGTGGGCCGCCGAGCCGCGCGGCACCCGCGTCGACGCCCGGCCCGGCGCACAGGGCTGGGAACTGAGCGGGGTCAAGGAGTGGTGCTCCGGAGCCACCTCGTGCACCCACGCGCTGGTCACCGCACACACCGAGGCCGGCAATCGGCTGTTCGCCGTCGACCTCGGCCGCCCGGGGGTGTCCGCGGACAGCTCGGGGTGGGCCAACACGGGTATGCGCGACACCGACACCGGGACCGTGACCTTCGACGCAGTGCCCGCCGACGCCATCGGCGAACCCGGCGACTATCTCGACCGGCCCGGATTCTGGCACGGCGGGATCGGGGTCGCCGCATGCTGGTTCGGCGGGGCCCGCAAGGTCGCGGCACCGCTCTACCGCGCCGGTTCCCGCACCGACGACCCGCTGCTCCGCATGCATGTCGGCGCCGTCGACGCCCTTCTCGCATCCGGGTGGGCGCATCTACAGACCGCGGCTCGCGAGATCGACGCCGACCCGACCGGGCCGTCGAAGCGACTCGCCTTCGCCGTGCGCTGGTCCGTCGAACAGATCGCGACCGCGGTGATCGACCGGATGGGTCGCGCGCTGGGCCCCGGCCCGCTCGCCGCCGACCCCGACCACGCGCAGGCGGTCGCCGATCTCGTCGTCTACATCAGGCAGTCCCACGCGGACCGGGACCTCGCGGTGCTCGGCGGACTGACCGGGGGACGCATCCCCGGTCCGGGACCGGAGCCGTCGTGATGACCGACGATCCCATGTCGACCCGACGCTTCGGATCCACCCCGACGTCGGCGGACGGCACTCCGGAATCGGAGTGGCAGGAGTGGTTCGCCGCGCGTGGACCGTGGCCCGACTTCGAGCCGGACGTCCGTCGGCTCGTCGTCCTGGCGGCCCACCCCGACGACGAGATCCTCGGCGTCGGCGGTGTGATGGCGTCCGCCCACCGGCGGGGTGTCGAGGTGGTCACGGTCTGTCTCTCCGACGGCTCTGCGTCGCACCCGGCTTCGCCCACCCTGTCCCCTGCCGAGCTGGCAGTACGTCGACACGCCGAAGTGGACGCCGCGACCGCGATCCTGGGACTCGGTCCGACGCGATGGTGCGGGCTCGGCGACGGCACCCTCGCGAGCCGCGAGGACGAGATCGAGGCGATCGTCGACGCGACGCTCACGGAGAGCCCCGACATCCCGACAGCACTGCTCGCCGTGTGGGCGCACGACGGTCATCCCGACCACGAGGCAGTCGGGCGATGCGCCCGACGTGTCGGCGCTCGGCTCGGTGTCCCGGTCTGGATGTACCCGATCTGGATGTGGCACTGGGCGAAACCCGACGACCCGGAGATTCCGTGGGAGCGGATGCGGACCCTTGTCCTCGACGACGACGTCGCGACCGCCAAGCGCGCGGCCGTGCAGGCCTTCGAGACCCAGATCCATCCGCTGTCACCGGCATCCGAGGACGCCGCCGTACTCGGACCGCACATCCTGGACCGGCTGCTCCGCGACCGGGAGTTCGTCTTCGGGTGACCGGACATCGCCGAACAGGCGCGGGCCGGGCAGCGCGACCGGGCGAGAACAGAACGGGCGAGAAACAGGACGGCGAGGGCATGACCGACGACATCACCGAGGGCGACCGAAACGGACTGCCCGACAGCTATTTCCACGAGATGTATCAGGACAGCGATGACCCGTGGGGCTTCTCGTCGCGGTGGTACGAGCAGCGCAAGTACGCCCTGACCCTCGCGGCGCTGAGTTCCCCCCGATACGGGACGGTGTTCGAGCCCGGTTGTTCGATCGGTGTGCTGAGCGCCGAGTTGGCCAGGCGCGCCGACCGTCTGCTGTGCACCGACGTCAGCCCGCGCGCGGTGGAACTCGCCCGTCGCCGGCTCGACGGTCACGCCTCGGTCGAGGTGCGCGTCGGCGACATCGTCTCCGATTGGCCGCCCGGCCGTTTCGACCTGATCGTCCTCAGCGAAGTCCTCTATTACCTCGATGACACGGACCTCGACGACCTCATCGCACGTCTCCCCGACGCGCTGACACCGACCGGCGAAGTTCTGGCCGTCCATTGGCGGTGGCCGGTCGAGGAATATCCGCGGACCGGGGACGAGGTCCACGACGCGCTGCGGAGGTCGTCGTTGACCACGTCGGCGGAGTACGAGGACGCGGACTTCCGGCTGGATGTGATGACACCGTCACCTGGCACTTCAGTTGCGCAACGAGAAGGGATAGTCGGCGTCTGACCCGCGCGGGGTACGGCATAATGGTCTTTTCGACATCGGGTGTGTTCGAAGCCGCGCTCAGCTGTCGGCCCCAGCTGAGGCGCGCGGATGATGTCTCAGAGGAGGCAGGATGACTGAGTTGGCGGACTTCGGCGCGCAGATGACGCGCATCGCCGGTGAGATGCGCAAAGAGAGCGACGACACCGAGGCGGCGTTGCGTTCCATGACCAAGTTCGCGGTCGACGCGATCCCCGGAGCAGAGTATGCAACCGTGACCCTGGTCTCCGAGGACACGGTCGAGACACCGGTCATGGTGGGTGATCTCGGTGGCGAGGCGGACAGGCTGCAGCGTGAGCTCGGCGAAGGACCGTGTCTGCGCGCGGCAGTCGGCGTCCTCACCGTCTGCATCCACGACATGCGCACCGAGCCGAGATGGCCCGCCTTCGCCTCGGCTGCAGCCGAACTCGGTATCCGGTCGATGGCCTGTTTCTACCTGTACATAGACGGTGACAACTCGGGCGCCCTGAACCTGCACAGCACCGTCGCGAACGCGTTCACCATGGAATCGCTGCAACTGGGTGAGCTGTTCGCGGCCCACGCCGCGACGGCGTTGGGGGCGGTGCAGGAGAAGGAGCAGCTCAGGACAGCCCTGAGCTCACGAGACATCATCGGTCAGGCCAAGGGCATGATCATGGAACGGTACCGGCTCGGCGCGAACGAGGCGTTCGCGCTGCTCGCACGGCTCTCCCAGGACACCAACACCAAGCTCGTCGACGTCGCCGTCCAGATCGTGGAGGCCGGACCGGAGAGCTGAGGTGAAGCAGGGCTCCCCCAGGTACCCCGATCAGCGAAACGCGTCGCGCTTCGGGAAGCCCAGCGCGGGGATGCCACCGCGATCCTGGTAGCGCTCGAGCCCCTTGCCGACGAGTACCCGCGGTCCGGTGGCCGGGGTGAAGAACATCATCCCCTTCTCGAAGAGCTGGGTGACGCCCGCGGCGTCCGACGTGAGGGTCGGTACGCCCAGCACCTGACCCAGCGGTCCGGTGATCCCGCCGAGGTCCGCGAAACGTCCGTTCATCGCAGATGTCGCCATGTCGAGGAACTTCGACGAGCCGGGCAGGAACTGCTCGGCGAGCTGATTGAGGCTGCCGAAGTCGATACCACCGCCACCGGGCGACGCCGGACCGGTGGGCGGCTTGACGATCCGGGGCGGTGCGGGCTGACCCTGTACCGCGAACCACGACGACTTCAGCTGCAGCTTGGTACGCGCTTCCTCACCGCTCACCTCGGCGGTTCCGCCGGAACCGACCGCGCGCACCTTGATCGCACGACCGTGCTCGGCGCCCAGACCGTTGGCCTCGATGACCTCGAAGCTCCGCAGGGCACCGACACCGAAGGCCGATCCGATGCTGCCCGCACTGACGGTGGCGGTCCAATTGTGGTTGGGCGACACCGTGTCCCCCTCGTCGATGACCGCCGGGAAACGGCCACCCGCGGTGTATCCGCCGGTCGACGCGGAGAACTCCGTGAAGGCTGGCTGCCCGTTCTGCAACAGGATCTGGCCCGCGGTGGCGTCGGCGGCCGCGTTGGTCCGCCGGTCCTCGCCCGCGACGCCGCCGTAGACCTGCGAATTCTGGGTGTCGTCGATCTTCTTGCCGCCCGCGATCGCCGCGAGCGCGTAGGTACGGGCGGCCACGGCTTGCGCCTGCAGCGCCGCCGCGCCACCGGAGTCGCCCCATGCGGGCAGGCTCTCGCGTGGGATGACGCCCTTGACGTAGTCGTCGACGTGGATGCGGTTGACCACGCGCCCACCTTCGAGACCCATGGCCCCGCGATAGGCCTTGTTGGAACCGCAGAACTTGAGGAACTCACCGGCGGGCCGGTTGGGGGCCATGCTGAGAGGTTCGACGAATGTGGCCGGTACCGACCGCACCGGTCCACCGCCGCATCCGCTGAGGATGGTGGCCGTGCCCCCGGACAGGCTGACCGCCTGCCCGGGAGCCACCGTCTGACCACCGACTCGCATGCCGGCGTCCGCGTGCACATTCACCGAGCCCTGACCCGTGAGGGCCACCTGGATCTCGGGCCTGTCCACCTTCCCCGCGGTGGTGCCACCGTAGTAGTGGCGCAGGATCTGCTGTGCGGTCCAGCCCTTACGGGCGTAGCCGTACGCTCCCCATTGCCCCATTCCGCGGCCGTGGCCATGACCGTGCCCGATCAGCGTCACCGTCGACCCGACCGAAAGCTCGACCTGATCGGCCGATTCCGATGAACCCGCGACAGCGAGGCCACCGGCGAGCAGTGCGGGCGCCAGCCCCGCCGCGGCCCAGGTCAACGCTCGGTTACGGGCCCGTCCGGGCCGCGCACCGCTCGCCGTCCATCTCGGCAGAAGCCGTGTAGGTCGGGCTTTGGTCACTGCTGAACACATCCTTCGGTCGCGACGACACCAGCCGCGGGCGCCGCAACGTCGCGACCCCCGTAACGCCTGTGACTGATGTGACGATTGGGACTTAAGTGACCCTAGTGAACGAAGATGCGGATCACCAACCCGAGGGGATCACAACCGGATCACGAGTTGTCCGGGCCGCCGTGACCTCTGGCAGGGACCTCCGGCCGGGACCGGAGCGGCGGCTCGGATTCGTATGTCGTTGCGCTCCGATTCCGGGCTCGATGCCATACGGATGAACGCGCGTCGACACATTGATCACTTCTGTCACACAGATAACAAGAGCATCACGAGTTACCGGGTCGCGGCGTGTGTCGCCGTCGCGATCGGTGGCCGACAGCGACGATGACCGCCGTACCGAGCACAGTCGATGACGCTTCGGCGACTTCGGCTGCGCTGATGTCGACGGCTGACCGGACCCGACCACACACCCAGACCACGGGCGTGCCGCGGTCCGACCAACCTGCGAGGAGACCTGAGTGCGTTACCCCAGACCGAAACCCTCGATCGCGCTCGCCGCGATCGCCGCCGCGGTCGTCGCGACTCCGTTCGTGGTGATCGCGAGCGAGTCCGAGCCCCGGCTCGTGGACAACAAGCAGACGGTCTCCAACACCGAGATCGAGCAGGTCCCGCTGCGGGAACTGCCTGCCGCCATCGTCGACGTCGCGACATCCGGACTCGCCGCGGCGGGTGTCGAACTGCCGCCGATCGATCCGGACGCGTTCCCGCTGCCGGATCTGACCGTCCCGTTGCCAAAGGGTCTCGTCCCGGGCGCAGGTGGGGCGTCGACGAGTGCCGACCCGTCCGCGTCGCCGGAGTCGTCGACGCCGGAATCATCAACGTCGGAATCGTCGGTGCCGGAGACATCCTCGTCGGAGACGTCCGAGTCCTCGGCAACCCCCACCACCGATGCGCCCACCGGCGAGCGTCGGGCACCGTCGACGACGCGGGAGGCCCCCGACGACCCGACGGTCCCGGTTCCGCGCGGTGAGCGGACGCCCGGCAACCCGACCGGTTCGCCGTCGGCGAGTACGACGCCGGCGACACCCACGATGGCCGACGGGCGCGAGGTCGGGGCGGCGGTGACGCACATCGTGCGCGACGCGCCGATCAAGATGGTGGCTTTCACCTGGGACCGCCCGGTCGACGTCGATCTGAAACTGCGAGCCAAGAACCCCGACGGCAAGTGGGGACCGTGGACCGTCCTGGAACAGATCTCGCGCGGACAGGCGCCCAGCGCGAAGAATCCGGTCGGTACCGAGCCGGTCTGGGTCGGCGACGCGCGTGAGGTCCAGGTGGCCGCGAGCAAAGACGGACTCGCGATCCCGGCCGCCGAGACCCGGGGCGGCGATCTCGCCCAGCTGGCCGTCGGCACCGCGAGCACGGTGGTGACGAAGCTGGCCACGACCGCCCTGAACACGCTGAAGGCGACGCTCATCAGCCCGGAGAGCCTGCTGGGCCTGGGCTCGTCGCTGCTCACACCACTGACCGGCGGACCGCAGGTCGTGGCCCGCCAGGCCTGGGGCGCCGACGAGTCCATCCGCTGTTCACAGCCGGTGTACTCGCCGCAGATGCGCGGCGCGATCGTGCACCACACAGCCGGCAGCAATGACTACACCCCGCAGCAGTCCGCCGAGATCGTTCGGGGCATCTACGCCTACCACGCGCGCAGCCTGAACTGGTGCGACATCGGCTACAACGTGCTCATCGACAAGTACGGCCAGATCTTCGAGGGCGCGTTCGGCGGGCTCGACCGCAACGTCGAGGGCACCCACACCGGCGGATTCAACAAGGAGACCGTCGGGGTGTCGATGATCGGCAACCTCGAAGAGGTGCCGCCGACCGCGGCGATGGTGTCGGCGACCGGCAAGTTCCTGCGCTGGCGCCTCGGCAAGGCCGGCCTCAATCCCGCCGGTACGGCGACCTTGACCTCAGAGGGCTTCTCCGGCACCAAGTTCGCGGCGGGGACGCAGTCGAACCTGCCCGTGATCTCCGGGCACCGGGACTACAACAGCACAAGCTGCCCGGGCGTGCACGGCTACGCCGCACTGACCGCGATCCGGGCGCTCGCCGGGGGTGCCGCACCGGCACCGGAACCGGCGCCGCCCGCGGATCCCGCCGCCCCGGCGCCCCCGCCCGGCGAACCCGGTGCGCCCGCGCCGCCGGCCGATCCGGGTGCGCCCGCGCCGGTACCGCCGGCGGCCTGAGCCGGGTTCAGCGCTCGGCGAACCAGCGCTCGAGCACCTTGGCGACGCCGTCGTCGTTGTTGCCGACGGTGACCTCGTCGGCGGCCTCGAGCGCCGCCGGGTGGCCGTGGCCCATCGCGACGCCGTGCCCTGCCCAGGTGAGCATCTCGGCGTCGTTCGGCATGTCGCCGAACGCGATCACGGCGTCGACGGGCAGTCCGGTGAGGTCGGCGAGGCGCGCGAGCCCCGATGCCTTGTGGGTACCCGGCACCGACAGTTCGATGAGTCCGTTGTCGGTGGAGAACGTGACCTGGGCGAGGTCGCCGACCACGGGCCGCAGACGACGGGCCATCTCATCAGAGGCCATATCCGGTTTGCGGACAAGGAGTTTCACCGCCGGGTCACCGAACACCTCGTCGTCACCGACCTCGACGTGGTCGGGGTTGAGCCAGGCGTGTTCGTAACCCGAACTGGCCACGAACGGCGCGGTCGCCGCGTCGTGCGCGGACCGGCCCGCCCGCTCTGCCGCGATCCCGCATCCCGGGATCTGTTGGTAGGCAATCTCTCCGAGCTTGACGAGCGCGTCGGGTTCGAGGTTGGCCGACCACAGCACACGGTCGTTTTCGGCGTCGTAGATGATGGCGCCGTTGGCGCACACCGCGTACCGGACGAATGCCTCGGTGCCGGTGAACTGATCGGTGATCTCCGCGATCCATCGCGGGGGCCGTCCGGTGGCAAGCACGAACTCCACTCCGGCGGCGCGGGCGGCCGCCAGCACGGACACCGTGCGCGGGGAGACCCGGTTCTCGTCGTCGATGAGGGTTCCGTCCACGTCGCTGGCGATGAGTGTGGGTGGACCGAATGTCATCAGCGTCTGCTTCCTCTCGACCGAGCTCTCTCGGCGGCTCGTTTCGCCCGCGCCTCGGCTTTGCGCAGCGCCTCGTCGGCTTCGATCACGGCGGCCTCCTGGGGTGTCGGTGCCGAACCGCCCAGTCGCGACGGGACCCAGAACTCACCCCGTGGATGCGGTCCGTAGGAGTCCTGGACCTCGTGGAGCATCGAGTTCATGGTTTCGCGGAGCCTCAGCGTCTCACGCTCCGGTGTCTCGTCGAGTCGTGGGGTGAACGGCAGGCCGTACCGGACGTGTACCGGGAGACGGCTGCGCCCGATGTTCCGCACTCCCCCCTTGGTCCACTGGCGATGGGCGCCCCACACGATCGCCGGGATGATCGGGACGCCGGCCGCGGTGGCCATCCGGGCGGCCCCGCTCTTGAACTCCTTGAGCTCGAAGCTGCGGCTGATCGTCGCTTCCGGGTAGACGGCGACGATGTAGCCGTCCCGCAGGCGACCGAGCGCGGCGCGATAGGCCTCGGCGCCGCGCGACCTGTCGACGGGGACGGTCCTGGTGTGGTTGACCAGGAACCGCATGATCCCGATGTCCATCACCTCGGACTTGATCATGAAGCGGGTGCGGCGGCCGGCGCGCTGGACGCCGAGCGCGAGCGGGAGGAAGTCGGCGTAACCGGTGTGGTTGACACACAGGACGGCGCCGCCCGAGTCAGGGATGTTCTCGATGCCGGCGAAGTGCAGGTCGAGGGCCTGCGCCCGGACGAGCCCGTTGGCGATGAGTTCCAGGGTGCGATACACCGGCTCGCGGTGTCCGTGCCTCCCTGCGCTCATGCGTCCAGGTTAACTGGGCGCCGCGACACCCCCGGCGACGTCGGACACCGGCACCCCGGCCGGTCGACGGCCAGACGACCAGACGGCCGGTCAGACCACTCCGGGATCGTCTTTTCGCGGCTCGCGCTTGGCGGCGCGTTCGGCCTGCTCCTGGGCATCCATGCGGTTGGCTTCCTCGAGCGTCGGCGCGGAACCGCCGAGCCGGGCGGGAACCCAGAACTCGCCCTTCGGGTGCTCGCCGTAGGCGTCCTGGAGTTCCAGGAGTTTTGCGCTCATCACCTTGTGCAGCTCGGCGGTGAGGGCGTCGGCGCTGCCCGTGGCCTCGAGGGGCTCGCACACGCCGATCGAGATCTTGTACCCGGTTCGACCCAGTTGCTTGGGATGACCCTTGGTCCAGACGCGCTGGGCGCCCCAGATGACGGTGGGGACGATCGGCGCGCCGGATTCGAGGGCCATCCGAGCGGCGCCCGACTTGAAGGCCTTCAGCTCGAAGCTCCGACTGATCGTCGCCTCGGGGTAGACCCCGACGAGTTCGCCGCGCCTGAGGTAGTCCACCGCATTGCGATAGCTGTCCGCCCCCTGGGCGCGATCGACGGGAATGTGCTTCAGCGAACGCATGATCGGACCGGAGATCTTGTTGTCGAAGACCTCCTTCTTCGCCATGAAGCGGACCTTGCGGCGCCCCTGCAGGAAGGCCGGGATACCCGCATAGGTGAAGTCGAGGTAGCCGGTGTGATTGATGGCGACGACGCCGGGGCCCTCGGCCGGCACGTGCTCGACACCCGACACCGTGAACTTCAGACCTTCGGCCAGCCACAGCAGCCGGGCGGCGGTGATCACGGAGTCGTAGACGGGTTCCATGCGAGAGAGCTTAGCCACTCCATTCCGAGCCCTGGCGATCGTCCGTGGTGATTGCCGACAGGAGGTCGACGGCTGCTCGTGGCTGAGCTGGAGTCGACCGTGGAGCAGTCATGCACTGTCTAGAAGTGGCCGACTGTCATCATCATCGCGGTGGCACGTGCACGATTCTCGATCGCGTCGACACCGAAACCCAGATGGTCTGACAGCTTGGTCAGTCGGTATGCGACGGTGCTGTGATGCAGGTGCATCCTCTGCGCCGCCGCTCGCAGACTCGTCGCCTGCAGATATGCCCGCAGAGTCGACAGCAGCTCGAGGCCCTGGGAGCTCTCGCGCAGTTCGGTTGCTCGGGCGACATCGGGAACGAGCTCGAGGGGCAGCTCATTTCCAGGGGCCAACAGGTTCAGGGCGCCGAGGTCGTCGGCTCTGACCACGGTGACGGGGCCACCGGCTTGGCGACGTGCAAATCTTGCAGTGCCGACGAGGACATGCGCCTCGGACGCCTCCGCCGCGACAGAAATACCCATCCGCACGGACCGTGAAAGCGCCGTTGTGACGAACTCGGGCGTAATCGCGAAGGACGCCGGTACGAGCGCAATGACCTCGCCCTCCACCTCCACCTCGGTTGCGCGACCCGATAGACGCTCACCTGGCAGCAGCAGGCGTGGACCATCATCGGCGGCGTACGCAACCACACGCACCGGCGTCGACGGTTCGATCCTCAGAGCGGCGCAGGAAGTGAGCACCGCCAACTCATCCGGCGGAAACAGCAGGTTCAGGGTGTGTTCCACCTCGGACAACACACGTCGCTGTTGGAGGATGATCGCGGCGGTCAGCGCCATCCGGTCCACGAGCATGTCATCGAGCGGCAGAGCCGGACCCGGGCGCTCGATCCAGACCGAGCCGACGACCACATCGTCGACCACGACCTCCTGCGACGCGCTGGGCGCTTGTCGATTCGGCGGTGACCACCGCCCCCGTGCATCGCAGCGACGCGGATCGGAACGGATTGACCCGTCTGCGATGTCGATACCCACCACGCAGTTGGCCAGCGCAGCACTCGCCCGCAACATCGCGGCGGTATCGGCGCCGTGTCTGATGAGCGCGTCGAAGTAGTCGATCACCCGCACCAGACCCGCCGAATCTGCATCGAGTTCGGCGAGTCGGTACATGAGTCCCTGCATTCGGCAACGCTACGAGGCCTGTGACCCCAGGCGCAAGCCTCGCCGCAGGGCTCCGAACGCCTCTGCCGTCGCTCTCTTGCTGACCTCCGCTGTCGCCACCATTGCGGAACCGTGGAAGGTGCCGGGGAACGAATGAAGCTCGACACTGACACCCGCGCGAAGCAGTTTCAGAGCATAGTCGATTCCCTCATCACGGAGGGGATCCAACTCCATGGTGCAGATATAGGTGGGGGGAACGCCGGAGAGGTCGGTTGCGCGGGACGGCGCGGCGTAGATCGACACATTCTGGTCGTCGGGTCCGGTGTAGGTCTCGCCAAGGTAGTACTTCCAGGACAAGATCGCATTGCCCCGGTGCCATACCGGCGTGTCGACGAAAGCTGTCATCGACGCGCTGGTCAATCGGTCATCCAGTTCCGGGATGTCCAGCAGCTGAAACGCAACGGGCACGACGCCCTCGTCTCGGGCCCGTAGGACGGTTCCGGCGGCGAGCCCACCACCTGCGCTCTGCCCGCCGATCGCTATGCGGGAGGGATCGACACCGAGTTCCGCCGCATGGTTGTGGACGTGAGTCAGAGCTGCGTAACAGTCGTCCAGCGGGCCCGGGAACGGTGTCTCTGGCGACAGCCTGTAGTCGACACTGGCGACTGCGATTCCGAGTTGCCGAACCGCTTCGACACAGTAGGGATCGGAGTCCGACGCCATTCCCGTGGCGAAGCCACCCCCGTGAATCCACAAGAGAACGGGCAGAGGTCCTTCGGCTGTCTCCGGAGTGAAAAGGCGGATGTCGACATCGGGATCCCCGCCGATTCCCGGTACCGACAGCTGCTGTCGGCGGACTCCTTTCAGTGACAACTCCGCCAACTGCGGGGCGACGAGCGTTTCGAGCGTTCGACGCGCAGAGGCAAGATCAGAGAAGTCCATATCCGGGATCATCGAGACAGCTGCCGCGAGTTCGGGGTCGAGCTGTGGGAATTTTGTCGTCATGACCCCAGCATCGCCCCCGATGTGGTCCCCGTCACCAGCTGCGCGTTGAGCATTCCGGCAGCTTATTCCGACGAGTGTCGGAGCAGTCACCTGTCTCTGCCCGGGGCGACGCCCTCGAACGTTCGGTACCTAACCCGTGGATTCCGGCCCCGTCGCCCGTCATTCGTGAGTGTCGTCACCGTCGGGCCTGGTCAGGACTCATGGCCCACGCACCCGCCCGGCACGGCTCGATATCCTGGACGTTTGTAGTGCCCTGCCGCGCAGCCCCGCGCACACCATGAAAGGCCCCTTCGTGCAGATCACCAGCATCGGTCATGCCGGTTTCCACATCCAGACCACCGCCGGATCGATCCTCTGCGACCCCTGGGTCAACCCGACGTACTTCGCCTCCTGGGTGCCCTTCCCGGACAACTCCGAACTCGACTGGCAGACGCTCGGCGATTGCGACTACCTGTACGTCTCGCATCTGCACCGGGATCACTTCGACGAACGCAACCTGCGGGAGAACGTCAACAAGGACGCCACGGTTCTGCTGCCCGACTACCCGGTGCCGGATCTGCGCCGCGAACTGGAGAAGCTCGGGTTCACCAAGTTCGTCGAGACCACCGACTCGGTCAAGACCACGGTCACGAACGACAAGGGTTCGCTCGACGTCATGATCATCGCGCTGCGCGCGCCCGCCGACGGCCCGATCGGCGACAGCGGGCTCATCGTCTCCGACGGTGAGACGGTGTGCTTCAACATGAACGACGCACGACCGATCGACCTCGACGTGGTCGGCGAGGCGTTCGGGCCCGTCGACGTCCATCTGCTGCAGTACTCGGGCGCGATCTGGTACCCGATGGTCTACGACATCCCGCGGAAGTCCAAGGCCAACTTCGCCTCTCAGAAACGCCAGCGCGGAATGGACCGCGCGCGTTCGTACATCGAACAGGTCGGGGCGACCTGGGTGGTCCCGTCGGCCGGACCGCCCATGTTCCTCGACGAGGACCTCTTCTACCTCAACGACTTCGGGTCGGGTGAGACCGCGGACGTCACCTCGATCTTCCCAGACCAGGAGACGTTCCTGGAGCAGATGCGCATCCACGGAACCGACGACGGCGAGAAGCACCGCGGCCTGATGATGGTGTCCGGTTCGGTCGCCGAGTTCTCGGGTCCGGTGCTGAACGAGGTCACGCATCCGTACGCTCCCGCCGACGTCTTCGGCGAGAACAAGCGCGCCTACCTCGAGCGGATGAAGGAGAAGTTCGCTCCGGTCATCGCCGCGGACAAGGCCACGTGGGCGCCGGCCGACGGCGAGCCGCTGATCGGCGCGCTCCGCGAACTGTTCGAGCCGATCATGGCGCAGTCGGATCTGATCTGCGACGGCATCGGATACCCGGTCGGACTGGTGATGACGCCGGGCGGCGGCGCGGCCAACGAGGCCACCGAGACCGTCGTCCTCGACTTCCCCAACCGCATCGTGCGCGAGCCCAAAGAGGGAGAGGGCAAGTACCGCTACGGATTCCGGATCGCCACCGAGCTCGTGCGGACCGTCCTGCGCGACAACGAACCCGACTGGGTCAACACCATCTTCCTGTCGACCCGGTTCACCACCTGGCGGATCGGTGGCTACAACGAGTTCCTCTACACGTTCTTCAAATGCCTGACCGATGAGCGGATCGCCTATGCCGACGGCTGGTTCGCCGAGGCTCACGACGACTCGGCGTCGATCACCAAGGACGGCTGGGAGATCCAGCGGCGGTGCCCGCACCTCAAGGCCGACCTCGGCAAGTTCGGGGTCATCGAGGGCGAGAAGCTGACCTGCAATCTGCACGGATGGCAGTGGGATCTGCCCACGGGACGCTGCCTGACGTCGAAGGGCCACGACCTCCGCGCCTCCAGGCTCGACTCCTAGTCGCGGGCGGATCACGACCAGAGATGACATCCGAGCGCACGTACGGCGGCCGCGCGGTGAGCGACCGCGCCGCCGAACGCCGGCAGCGCTTCCTCGATGCCGCGCTGGTCGAGTTCACCGACACCGGTTATGCGAAATCGTCGGTCACATCGATCTGCCGGGTGGCGGGACTGTCCCGCCGGCAGTTCTATGCGGAATTCACCGACCGCGAGGAACTGCTGGTCGCCCTGTACGACACCGTTCAGGGCGCCGCGCGCGTAGCGGTGGCAGAAGCACTGGCCGCGTGTCCTTCTCGCGACCTCCGCGACCTGAGCACTGCGGCGATGCGCGCCTACATGGAATCGGTGGGCACCGATCCCCGGCGCGCTGCGGTCTCGTTCGTGCAGATCGTCGGGGTGAGCTCACGCGTCGAGCAGCACCGCCTCGACGGCCGCGAGGAGTGGGCGGACTTCTTCGTCGCCGCCATGGCCGATTTCGCCGGCCGCCCGGCAACCGAGAGACAGCGCCATCTGGCCATCGCCTTCGTCGGCGCACTGACCGGACTCGTCCACAGATGGAGCGAGACCGCAGATCCCGCCGCCCTCGATGACATCGTCACCGTGCTGGCCGACATCCTGCTCGCCTTCGCGCGTCTCTGATACCCCGGTCGTCCATTGTGTTCTGCGACACATCGGGTGTATGTTCTGCCGCAGTGTGAGACACGGTCGTCTCACTTATTGAGGAGGAATCCATGCGGGGATGGGTACAGCGCGGGCTCGCGCGACTGCTGATCGCGATGATGACGGTCGCGATCACGGCCGTCGCGGTGGTGGGAGGCACGATCAGCGCCGGGGCCGCGAATGCCGTACCGGTCGCCCCGCCGCTGCCGTTCCCGGTTCCGCCCGCGATTCCGGAGTTCGACAAGGCCTTCTACCTACCCGACCGGTCGGTGGTCGCGGCCAAGAAGCCCGGTGAGCTCATCGCGGCGCGTCGAGTGCATGTGGCGGCCCTGTCGGTGATCCCGGTCAACGTCGACGCCTGGCAGATCTCGTACCGTTCGACGAACACGCGAGGTGCGCCGATTCCGGCCGTGGCAACGCTGCTCAAACCCAAGGGACCGGCCAAACCCGGACCATCGAAACTCGTGTCCTGGCAGTCCGCGGAGGACTCCACCGCGATGTACTGCGCGCCTTCCTACGCACTCCAGCAGGGGTCGATCCCGGGCCAGCTCACCGGGTCGGTGGACTCGAGCTACGAGGTCCTGCAGATCACCTCGCTGGTCGGTGCCGGCTGGTCGGTCGTCATCCCCGATCACCAGGGTCCCGAATCCGCTTTCGCGGCAGGGCCTCTCGCGGGTCGCATCACCCTCGACGGCATCCGGGGCGCGCGGGACTTCGCCCCGCTGGGACTCAAGAACGACCTGCGTGTGGGTCTGATGGGTTACTCGGGCGGGGCGATCGCCACGGGTTGGGCGGCCGAGCTGCATGAGGCATACGCCCCGGAGCTGCCGATCGTGGGAGCCGCCGAAGGCGGTGTGCCCGCGGACATCCGCGCGCTGGTCGACCTCGCCGACAGAAACGCGGCGTCCGGGCTGATCATGGCCGGGATCATCGGGGTCAGCCGTGAGTATCCGGAGCTGGAACGCTTTCTCCGACGCCACATGAATCCGCTGGGCACAGCGTTGCTGGCGAGCAAGAACCCGCTGTGCCTCACCTACCAGGCGGCGCTTGCACCCTTCGTGAACATCAAGGGCCTGGTGAACCTGCCCGGCGATCCACTCGATCATCCGGTTCCGCGAAAGGTGCTGGGAAAGCTCAGAATGGGAGAAACGACGCCCGACTTCCCGATGTTCATCTATCAGTCGAACCCCGACTGGATCGCCCCCGTGGGGCCGGTCAATGAGCTGGTCCGCACCTATTGTGACGATGGCGCGAGTGTGCGGTATGTGCGCGACCATTTCAGCGAGCACATCACGCTCGCCGTCGAGGGTTTCGCCCCCGCCATCGTCTGGCTACGGGACCGTCTCGACGGCAAGCCGGCGCAGAGCGACTGCACCACAAGCGATCAGGGATCGATGGCTCTCGACCCGGCCACCTGGCGCGCGTTCGTCAACCTCGTGGGCAACAACCTCGCCCTGGCGATCAACCAGCAGTTGGGCAATCCGCCGCGGGTGCCGTGACCCTCCCCCGGCCGGCTCCAGAGCGGGCGGCGTGTTTGCCGACCACGGATGTGGGTAGACCTCCAGCACGGCAGAGAGCCGCCGAGTCGATCGTTACCGACCCGTTGCATGCAGACACGATCCGACGTCGACGAACGCGCATCGAGACGACGGAGGCAAGTCGATTCATACGATGGCGTCAGGGCTTTCGGCCCGCGAGGACGTTAGGACCGGACGTCGAACTTCGACCGTGAGGAGAACATCATGGCCCAATACCGCGTAGTGGACGCCAGCGAGAACGTCGTCGAGGAGAAAGAGTTCGACGACGCCACCAGCGCCTACGACTGGTTCAAGACCGTCGCCGCCCCGGACGACAGCCTGGGCACCGTCATGCAGGTACACGATGCCGGTGAGTGGAAGAACTTCGAGGTGTCCGACGGCGGCACCAACGCCAGTCCGTCGGCCGACGCGGACTGAACCTCCCCCTCGGCGGGGGTTCCGTCGACATCGGTTTTCGCGCCCCAGGGATCGTTCCCTGGGGCGCGCGATGCGTCTTCAGACCCTGAACGCCGCCGGATAGGCGATGGTCCCGCGCGGGACGGGGCCGTCGTCGAGCGGCAGTGCCATCATCGCCTCGTCCGGGACGTCGAACGGCGCACGAATCCCGAAGCGCGAGGCCGGAACGAAGCCGAATCGCGGGTAGTACCCGGCATGACCGAGGACCAAGACCAGGTGCTCGCCGAGATCTCGGGCAGCGGCGAGACCGGCCACGAGGGTGGCCGACCCCGCCCCGGTCCGCTGCCGCGACGGCAGGACCGAACACGGTCCGAGCGTGAGTGCGGGCGCGCCGTCGATGTGGCACCTGGAGAACAGTGAATGCCCGACGAGGACGTCTACGGCGTCGGTCGCGACGATCGACAGGCCCTCGATCCAGGCGTCCGGGTCGGCGCGCAGCTCGTCGACGATCCGCGCCTCGTCGGCGGTCGGGAAGGCCGCGATCACCACTTCCCGGATCGCGTCGGCGTCCCCCGCGCGCTCGGCGCGGGTCGTCCACCGGCTCACCGCATCGCCCGACTCCGGCGCAGGTTCGCGAGAGATTCCGTCACCGGCCGCACCCGCCGGCAGGCTGCCCGGAGAATCGGCGGTCGAGGAAACCGAGTGCTTCGGCGCTCCACGGGATGAACGCGCGGGTGTGATTCGAACCGCGGTACTCGGTGAACGTCGTCGGCACCCCTCGGCTGCAGAACGTGCCGGCGAGCCGGGCGACGTCGGCGGCGATCATCACACCGTCGCCGGTGCCGTCGACATTGCCGACCCCGAGCATCATCGGACTGCGCGGGGTGCCGAGCGTGCCCATCACGTTCTGCGCGACGGCCTGTCGCACACCGGGGACGTCCAGGAGGCCGCCGACCGTCGGTACGAGGAGCTGATGATCGGTCAGACCCGGGTACTTGTCGGCGAATGCCTCGATGCACTCCCCCGCCACCTGTCCGAGTACCCGCTTGCCTTTCGGGGAGAGGTAGGGCTGCAGGTCGATGCCGTACGTCTCGCCGTACACCGCCATCAGTGCCGGGATCACCCCGGCCCAGTCCTCGCTGCCGTTGACATACCCCAGGTTGTTGGCCGGGTTCACCACCACGCCACCCGCCGCGGCGCCGACGATGTTCAGGTCCGGCGCGTACCGCGGAGCCAGCTCCGCGCCGAAGCCGGTGGGGACCGAACCGCCGGAGTAGCCGAACAGTCCGACGGGCGTCCGGGCCGGTGCACGCAGGTGGGCCAGCGCAGTGCGGACGCCATCCAGTGCCGCGTACCCCGACTCACGCGCCATCGTCCAGCGCAGCCCGCGGCCCTCGTAGTCGGGAGCGGCGACGGTGTAACCGGCGGCGAGCAGCCCGGAGATGAGGGTGATGTCGATCGGCGCCTCCTTCGCGTTCCCACCACGCAGCGTGTAGGACGGGTCGCACTGCGAGCCGAGTGCGTCGTAGAACGAGTGGTAGGAGACGACGCGCCGCGGCGTTCCCGCACCGGCGCCCGGGGGCGAGATGACCGTGGTGACCGTCGCCGTCGGTCGGCCGAACTGGCTCGTCGTCCGGTACAGGATCTGGGTCGCCGTGATCGGGACACTGGTTCCGCGCCAACCTAATTCAACGTGACGCGTCCGCAGGGCAGCACCCGGTGAACGCGATTCGTAACCGGCAGGCGGGTCGTAGAACGGGTCCTGGGACGGCAACTGCGCCGGCGCTCCCACAGGTGCGGGGACGGGCGCGGCCGACACCGTGGGCGCGAGGACGGACAGGGTCGTCGTCAGCCCGAGGATCGCGGTCAGCGCTCCGAGGCTGCGGGAGAGAAGCCGCATGGGTGGTAATCATGCCCGATATGCGCCGTCTACAACGCCTTTCGTTCCGACTCCGCGGCCTGGCCCGGCTCGCCGTGTCACCCGGTGGCGGCGTCCCTCACCGGACTCTCTCCGGCCCGCTCGACCGCCTCGACCACCGGCGACATCGCGACCACCACCGCACCGACCACCGCGGCGACGAAGGCGATCACCGCGACGACGCCCCAGCCGGCGCGCGTGGTGTCACCGAGCACCACGATGCCGATGACACCGGGCACGACCGTCTCGCCGACGACCAGGGCGGCCGACGCCGCGCTGACCGCCCCCTTCTGCAGCGCGACGGTGAACATGTAGAAGCCACCCGGTCCACACAGGACGATCGCGTACAGCGCCGGATCGGTGAGCAATTCGCCGAGATCGAAGGGATCGAGGCCGTCGAGGATGCGCACGGCGACGGCGAGGATACCGAACAGCACGCCGCCGGAGAGGCCCGCGAGTACCGCCACACGACGGTGCATCCGCGGCAGGATCGCGGCGCCGAGACCCAGGATCGCCGCTCCCACGACGAGTACCGCCCAGTGCAGCCACCACTCGTGCTCGTGCCCCTCGTCGCCGGCCGAGAAGCCGAGCAGGACCAGCGAGACCACCACGACCGCGATCGCCGTCCAGTCGCGAACCGACAACCGCGCGTTCAGGAACAGGGTGGCGAGCACGACGGTCACCACGAGGTTCGCGCTGACGATCGGCTGCGCCAGGAACAGCGGGATCATGCGGGCGGCGACCATGTTGCCCAGGAATCCGATCCCGTCGAGCGCCATCCCCGCGAGGAACGACACCGTCAGCATCGCGGTGATCGTCGACCGCAGCGACGGCGCCTCGCCCGGCCCGCCGGCGTCCTCGACACTCTGCGCGCCGCGCGCCTGCAACACCGAAGCGGTGCCGTACGCCAGCGCCGCGAACACCGCCGCGAGGATCCCGATCAGCATGGTCGAACAGTAGCTACCACCGGGCGGTCATGCGGGCCGATGCCGATGTCGCCGCGTGCGCGCGTCGGGGCAGCCGGATGCGGCGAGCGGGATCAGGTCAGTCCGACGCCACGGTGACGTATGCATCGGCGAACTCGCCGACCGCGGGAATCGGCTGGATGCAGTCGAGGAGCACCCCGTCGGGACCTTCGACGATGAAGTGCCGCTGACCGAAGTCCTCGTCGCGCAGATCGAGCACCGGGCGCAACCCGCGTTCGTCCGTCAACCGTCGGTACAGGCCGTCGACATCGTCGACCTCGATGTTGACCAGCAGTCCGGCAGCGGGCCGGCGATAGCCGTCGGGGATCGTCGGATGGTTCGCGTCCACGAGCGCCAACTCGAACACGCCGGTGCGCATGCTGACGTACCAGTCGGCCGAGAAAGTGACGTCGAAGCCGAGAACCTGCTGGTAGAAGGCCGACGCCGACCCTACGTCCGCGGACATGAGGACCGGGTACACGCTGGTGACGGTCATGATGGATCTCCTTTACGTACGATGAGTATGTATAGAAGACTATACATACGCTACGTACGTAAAGGGGTGCTTCGTGCCGAGAGCCTCTGCCGAGGCAGCAGCCGAGACGGCCCGCGCCGTCCTCGCCGCCGCCACCGACCAGTTCGCCGAGCGTGGATTCGCCGACGTGTCCCTCGACGACGTCGCCGAGGCCGCGGGCGTCACCCGCGGCGCGGTCTATCACCACTTCCGCAACAAGGCTGCGCTGTTCGCGGCGGTGGCGGCGGCCTGCCACCAACACGTCGCCGACGCCGTTGTCGCGGCCGCCGAAGCCGCCGGCCCCGACCCGGCTCACCAGCTGAGCGCCGGCTCGCACGCCTTCGTCGATGCCATCACCAGCGGGACCGCTGTACGAATCCTGCTGATCGACGGCCCGGCCGTCGTCGGTTGGGAGGAGTGGCGCCGACTCGACGAGGCCGGCTCGGCAGCCCATCTACGTGAAGCGCTCGGCGCCATCGGAGTCGACGACGAGTTGATCGACGTCCTCACGATGCTGTTGTCGGGCGCGATGAACGAGGCCGCACTCTGGCTGGCCCGGCACCCCGACGACGACACCGCCCGCGACCGCACGCATCGCGCGTTGGATCGGATCCTCGGCGCCGTCATGTGACGCGCAGGCGGGAGATCACGTTGAGATCTGTCCCGGGATCCGGGACATGACGCAACCGGATCCCGAGGACCCTGTCGGCGCCTTATCGATGATCGAGCTCGCGAGGCGGATGTCCGTATCCGCCGGGCGCATTCGCGGCATCGGCGGTCTCGACCGCGGTGACCGCACCCGACGACGCCAGGACCACCCCGCCGAGAACGGCTGCGACGAATGCCACGATCGCGACCGGACCCCATCCGGCACGGGTGACGTCGCCGAGGAACGCGATGCCCACCGCGCCGGGCAGGACCGTCTGACCGACGACGAGTGCAGCGGCCGCCGCGTTGACCGAACCGGTCTGCAGCGCCACCGTGAACAGGTAGAAGCCGCCGATTCCGCTGAGCAGCAGGGCATACAGCGCGGGATCGGTGAACAGCACCGACAGATCGAGTGGGTCGAGTCCGTCGAGGATGCGCGAAGCGACCGCCATCACGCCGAAGACGGCCCCGGCGATGAGACCGGTCACCGCCGCGATGTGCGTGCGCAGCCGGCGCATCATGATCACGCCCAACGCGATCAGTGCCGGCCCGGCGACGAGCACCGCCCAGTGCATCCACGCGGTGTGCTCCACACCTTCGCGACCCGCCGAGACCGCGAGCAGCACCAGCGACACCACGATCACCGACCCGGAGATCCAATCCCGCAGCGTCAGTCCGACCTTGAGGAACACCATCGCGAGCAGCGCGGTGGCCAGGAGCCGGGCCGAGATGATCGTCTGCGACAGGAACAACGGGATCAGTCGCGCCGAGGCGATCGTCGCGACGAAACCGATGATGTCGAAGACGAATCCGATCAGGAACGGCACCGTGAGCATCGTGGCCGCCGTCGAGCGCAACGACGGATGCGCGGCCGCGGATCGCCGGCGCTCCTCACGGATCGCCGCCCGCTGCGCGACCTGCTCGGCGCCCAACGCCTGCAGAACGGCTGCGGCGGCGAACGCCAGCGAGCCGATCACCGCGATGACGATGCCGGCGGTCACGACACGAGCTCAGCTCAGCGCGGTGCGAGCACGTCGGTACCGACGAACTTCGCGAGTTCGGCGGGTAGCCGGACCGAACCGTCGGGCTGCTGGTGGTTCTCGAGGATGGCGACCAGCCAGCGGGTCGTCGCCAACGTGCCGTTGAGTGTGGCGGCGGTCTGCGGTTTGCCGTTCTCGTCGCGGTAGCGGATGGAGAGGCGTCGCGCCTGGAACGTCGTGCAGTTCGACGTCGAGGTCAGCTCGCGATAGGTGCCCTGCGTCGGGATCCAGGCCTCGCAGTCGTACTTCCGCGAGGCCGACGAGCCGAGGTCACCGCCGGCGACGTCGATCACCCGATAGGGCACGTCGATGGCGGCGAGCATGTCCTTCTCCCAGCCCAGCAGACGCTGGTGCTCGGCCGCGGCGTCCTCGGGCCGGCAGTAGACGAAGCCCTCGACCTTGTCGAACTGGTGGACCCGGATGATGCCGCGGGTGTCCTTGCCGTAGCTGCCCGCCTCCCGGCGGAAGCAGGTGGACCATCCGGCGTAGCGCTTGGGACCGTCGGACAGGTCGAGGATCTCGTCCATGTGATACCCCGCGAGCGGCACCTCCGACGTACCCACCAGGTAGAGGTCGTCGTCCTTGTCCAGGTGGTAGACCTCGTCGGCGTGAGCGCCGAGGAACCCCGTCCCCTCCATGACCTCCGGCCGGACCAGCACCGGCGGGATCATCAGGGTGAACCCGTTCGCGGTGGCCTTCTGCGCGGCCATGTTCAGCAGCGCGAGCTGCAGGTGCGCCCCCTGGCCGGTGAGGAAGTAGAACCGCGACCCCGACACCTTGGCACCGCGCTCCATGTCGAGGAGTCCGAGCGACTCCCCGATCTCGAGGTGGTCCTTCGGGTTCTCGATGTCGCGTGGCTCGCCGACGTGCTCGAGGACCACGTAGTCGTCCTCCCCGCCCGCCGGCGCGCCCTCGGCGACGATGTTGGAGATCGCCCGGTGGGCCTTCGTCGCCGCCGCATCGGCCTCGGACTGGCGCGACACCGCCGCCTTGACCTGCTCGGCGAGTTGCTTGCCCTTGGCGAGCAGCGCCTGCTTCTCCTCGCCCTGCGCCTTGCCGACCTGCTTGCCGAGGGATTTCTGTTCGGACCGCAACGCATCCGCTTCGACGATGGCCGCCCGTCGCTCCGCATCGGCGGCGAGCAGCGCGTCCACCAGGCCCGGGTCCTCGCCGCGGGAGCGCTGTGAGGTGCGGACGAGGTCGGGGTTGTCGCGAACAGTCTTCAGGTCGATCACGACTTCAAACCCTACTTGAGAGCGCGGTGCGAACCCGATCACGCCGCCACGGTCCGGCCGGCGGACTCAGGTCCACAGACGGCGCAGATCCTCACGGCCGAACATCG
The DNA here is from genome assembly GCF_000143885.2 of Gordonia sp. KTR9. Lineage (NCBI taxonomy): Bacteria > Bacillati > Actinomycetota > Actinomycetes > Mycobacteriales > Gordoniaceae > Gordonia > Gordonia sp. KTR9. The sequence goes on along the minus strand of NC_018581.1, from coordinate 196,481 downwards.
ACGCCGCGGTGTCGGCGGTCGGGGTTCCGCCGTGCGGGTCGGCCCCGGCGGCGACGAGGACGCGCACCACGTCGTCGAAACCCTTGAACACCGCGCCCGCGAGCGGCGTCTGACCCTTGTCGTTCGGGAGGTCGGCGTCGGCGCCGCGGTCGAGGAGAGCCGACACCGTCGACGCGTGCCCGTTGTAGGCCGCGAGCATGAGCAGCGAGTCACCGGATTGGTTCCGCAGATCCGCCGGGACGCCGGCGTCCAGATAACCGCTCAGCGTCTCGGTGTCCCCGTCGCGGGCCATGTCGAAGAGCAGCGTTGCGAGCTCCATGACCTCAGGACTCGGGGCGCCGTCGGCGGGTCGATCGTCGGGATGGTCTGCCACCCCACGGAGTGTAGGCCCGCTCCCGCACCCCTCCGCCCGGATGGGACCGCCGGGGACCCCTCGTGTGGGAGACTGGGCGCGGTGTCTCCCCGTCCCGAAACACAGCACGAATCCGCAGGCCCGAGCGAGAGTTTCCTGACGGTCGTCATCGCCTTCGTCTCGAACCTGCTGATCGCCGTTGCCAAGACCGGCGCGGCGATGATCACCGGGTCGGCGTCGCTCGTCGCCGAGGCGGCGCACTCGTGGGCCGACACCGGGAACGAGATCCTGCTGCTGATCGCGGAACGTCGCGCCCATCGGCCTCGGGACTCCCGCCATCCGCAGGGATACGGACGCGAGGCCTACATCTGGTCGATGTTCGCCGCGTTCGGACTGTTCGCCGTCGGCGCGGCGGTGTCGGTCCAGCACGGCATCTCCGAACTGCTGTCGCCGGAACCGGCCACGGATTACGGCATCGCCTACGCGGTTCTGGCGATCGCCGCGGTGCTCGAGGGCATCTCCTTCGTCCGGTCCTACCAGCAGGCGAAGCGCGGCGCGGTCAAGCGCCGGATCAGCCTGCTCCGTCAGGTGTTCGCCACATCCGACCCGACCCTGCGCGCCGTCTTCGCCGAGGACGCGGCGGCGCTCATCGGCCTGGCGATCGCCTTCGTCGGCGTGCTCCTGCACCAGGTCACCGGGTCGGCCACGTACGACGCGATCGGGTCCATCCTGGTGGGCCTGCTCCTCGGCGTCGTCGCGATCGTCCTGATCAACCAGAACCGACGGTTCCTGCTCGGGCAGGCGGTCGACGACGCGGTCCAGCAACGGGTTCTCCGGGACCTGCTCGCGCACAGCAACATCGATCGCGTGACCTACCTACATGTCGAGTACACCGGGCCCGTTCAACTGTTCCTTGTCGCCGCAGTCGATTTCGCGGGCGACGACGTGGAGTCCTCGGTCGCCGTCGCCCTACGCCAACTGGAGAACGAGCTGGAGCGCGACCCGCGGATAGCCGAAGCGGTGCTGACCCTGTCCGCGCCGGGGGATGTCGACCTCGTGCCCGACGCGTCCTGATCTCGCCGGACCCTTCGAGGCTCGTCGCTTGCGCTCCTCGCACCTCAGGGAGCAGGGGGTGGCTGCTTCGCTCGCATCTGGAGAGGGAGCAGGGGGTGGTTGCTTCGCTCGCATCTGGAGAGGGAGCAGGGGGGCTTGCGCTCGCATCTGGAGAGGGAGCAGTGGGGCTTGCGCTCGCGTCTGGAGAGGGAGGAGTGGGGTCCGCACCCTCGCAGCTCAGGGCGCGGGATCACTCCGGCGGCGGACGGAACTGGGCCCGCTTCCAGTCGCCGTTGATCTCGTCGCGCTCGCGGACGGCCTCGCGGAAACCGGCGGTCGCGGCGCGCTGCTGGAAGGCGTATCCCTCCCGGGTGTGACGGGAGATCCCGTCGAACACCGTGCTGATCATCCCCGAGTTGGCCACTCCCTGCGCCAGGAGCGCACTGTTGAGTGCGAGTTTGGCCATCACCAGCTGGTTGACCGGCATTCGCGCGATCCGCTCGAGGAGTTCCTCGGTGCGGGCGTCGAGCTCGTCCGCCGGCGGCGCCTCGACGGCCAGCCCCCACTCGTGCGCCTGCCGGCCCGACAGGCAGTCGCCGGTGAACAGCAACCGTTTGGCGCGCTGATCGCCGAGCCGGTGCGCCCACATCCCGGCGGCGGGGATGCCCCACACCCGGGTCGGTGGGTACCCGATCTTCGTGTCGTCGGCGCAGATGATCTGGTCGGCGTAGAGGGCGATGTCCGTGCCGCCCGCGACCGCGAATCCGTGCAGCTTGGCGACCGTCGGCTTGTTCGCGTGCAGCAGGCTGGCGAACCCGCGGTTGAACCTGCTCATCATCGCGTAGTCGATCATCGGATCCCAGGTGCGGTTCGGGTCGTGATTGCGCGCCTGCACAACGGGATCGAGGACGGTGCCGGTCCGGGGATCGACAGAATGCGACGGGTCGCCCCCGTTCTCCGCGAAGATCGACAGGTCGTATCCGCCGCAGAAACCCTTGCCCCGCCCGGACACGACGATCACGTGGACGCCGGGGTCGAGATCGGCTCGTTCCACCGCGTGCGACAGTTCGACGGGGGTGTCGATTGTGATCGCGTTGCCCTGATCGGGCCGGTTGAAGGTGATGCGGGCGATCCGGCCGGTGACATCGTAGGTGAGAGTGCGGTATTCGATGTCCGGTCCGCTCGCCGCCCGGCCGGCGAACAACGAGTCCTCGCCGTCGCGGAGGCCGTCGCGCCACCCGGCCGGCCGCGACCCGTTCGACTCAGCCATGAGTGTTGCCCTGCACCGTCTTCGGGACCACCCGCTCGATGATCGACGCCGTGTCGACCCCCGACGGCAACGTGCCGAACACGTCGCCCCGGTCGTTGCCGAGTCGGCTCGCGACGAAGGCGTCGGCGACCGCCGGGTGCCCGTACCGCACCAGCAAGGACGCCTGCAGGAGCTGGGCCATCCGGCCGACGACCCGGCGAGCCCGGTACTGCATCGCATCGAGGTCACCGAACTCTCGCCGGAGTTCGACCGCTGCGGCGTCGAGCCTCCGGTCCGCCCCTGTTGCGCAATCGATCTCGTCGAGGAACGCGGTCACAGTGGCCGGTTGCTTGGCCATCGCGCGCAGTACGTCCAGGGCGGCGACGTTGCCCGAACCCTCCCAGATGGACATGAGCGGCGCCTCCCGATAGAGCCGGGGCATCCGCGACTCCTCCACATATCCGTTGCCGCCGAGGCACTCCAGCGCTTCGGCCGCATGCATCGGGGCGCGTTTGCAGACGTAGTACTTGCTGACCGCGAGGGAGATCCGTCGGAGGGCGTCGGCCCCTTCGTCCCCGGCACCGGCCTTGTCGGTCAGCTCGGCGAGCCAGAGCGCCGTCATCGTCGCGCCCTCCGACTCGACCGCCAGATCGGAGAGAACGTTGCGCATCAACGGCTGATCGACGAGCGCGGCGCCGAATGCCCTGCGATGGGTGGCGTGATGCGCGGCCTGCGCGACGCCGACCCGCATACCGGTCGCCGAGCCGAGAGTGCAGTCCAGGCGGGTCATGTTCACCATCTCGATGATCGTCGCCACCCCGCGGCCCTCCTCGCCGACGAGCCACCCGACCGTGCCGTCGTACTCCACTTCGCTGCTCGCGTTGGAGTGGTTGCCCAGCTTGGCTTTCAACCGCTGGAGCAGAAAGGTGTTGCGCGTCCCGTCGGGAAGGACCCGCGGGACGAAGAAACACGACAACCCGCCCGGCGCTCGGGCGAGCACCAGGAACACGTCGCACATGGGCGCCGAAGTAAACCACTTGTGACCGGTGATGCGGTACGTCCCGTCCGGTTGCGCGACGGCGGTCGTCGTGTTCGCCCGGACATCGGAGCCGCCCTGCTTCTCGGTCATCGACATCCCGGCCGTCAATCCCGCTTTCGACAGCGGGGTGCGCAGTCCCGGGTCGTAGGTCGTGGAGACGAGCAGCGGCTCGTACATGCCCGCGAGTTCGGGGTTGGCCCGCAGTGCCGGGACGACCCCGTAGGTCATCGACATCGGACAACCGTGCCCGGCATCCACCTGCCCCCACACGCTCGACTTCACGGCGCGCTCGAAATGGGCCGTCGGGCTCGGGTCCGACCATGCGGTTCCGCCCAGGCCCAGGCCGATGCCCGTCTGCATGAGGTGGTGGTACGCGGGGTCGTAGACGACCTCGTCCACCCGATTGCCGTACCGGTCATGGGTCCGCAGCTCCGGCGGATGGGATTCGGCGAGATCGCCCCACCCGAGCGCCTCGGCGCCGCCGGCCAGGCGGCCGATCCGGTGCAGTTCCTCGAGCATGTGGTCGGCGCCCGCGCGGTGGACCGCCTCGGAGATGGCCGGATTGTCCGCGGCGTCGAAGTCGACGAGCTCGGGGACCTGATTGGTGACGGCATGGGTGGACATGGCGGGCCCGCCTTCCTGATCGGAGTCGCGACCCACGCTATTACACTTTTCACACGACCGCCAGAGATCTGTAATATCCCTGCGTGCCGCTGTCCCGGACCTCGCGGACTAGCATCGACGGCGTGCCCGAACGCGTGAACATTCCCAAGCTCACGGCGCGTTCGGTCATCCTCAGCGCCCTTCTCGGCCTCGACTCGCCCGACGCCTCGATCAACGGAATCCTGGCGATGACGACTGATCTCGGGCTCCGCGAATCGACGGTCCGGGTGGCCCTCACACGGCTGGTCGCCGCAGGAGATCTGGAACGCACGAACGGCCGGTGCCGGCTCTCGCCACGACTCGTCGAACGGCAGCGACGACAGGACCGCGCGCTGCATCCGGCGCGCCGCGACTGGGACGGCATGTGGGATCTCGCCGTCGTGACCGTCGGTTCCGAGAGTTCGACCGACCGCGCCCTCCTCCGTGACGCGCTGCAGAAGGCGCGGCTCGGCGAGATCCGGGAGGGAGTCTGGGCGCGTCCCGCCAACCTCGACATCGAGTTCCCGTCATCGGACCTGCGCCGTCGGCTGAACCTCTTCCGAGCCGTTCCCGAAGAGGCATCGGCAGACCTGGCAGCGCGACTGTTCGCGCCGTCGACCTGGGCGGAATCCGCGGTCGACTTGCTCGACGCCCTGGCAACCGCACCCACCGTCGCGGAGCGGTTCGAGGTCGCCGCCGCGTGCGTGCGCCACATCCTGCGCGACCCGCTCCTGCCCGTCGAACTGCTCCCCGAGCCGTGGCCGGGAGACCGTCTCCGCGACGGCTACGAGCGCTTTCGGAACGAGCTCACCGGACTCGCCGCACGGCACCTCACGCCCGACGACGCGTGAACAACCGGCGCCCCACCGACCGTCGACCTCGATCGAGGGGCATCGGCCGGGTCGGGCATCCACGCACGAGGGTGTGCCCGGTCGGGTCCGTTAGGCATGATGGAACCCGATGAACGCGCCCGACCCCGACCGCAGCCGCCCCGCCGACGCCGACGCACCGCACGCGTCGGCATCCGGCCGACCGGCCGGCGGAGCCCGCCGACCAGGCAACATCGCCCGCAATCCGGTCTTCGTGATCCTCGGCGCGATCGTCGTCGGCGCGATCGTGGCGGGCGGGATCGCCTTCACCATGGGCGTCTTCGACGACAGCGGCAGCGTCGGCGGCAGTAACATCGGCGAAGGCGAACGGCTCACCGAGAACGCCTTCACGAAGTCGGTCGCGGGCGACTGCCTCGACTGGCCGGCCGGAAACCCGGGGCAGCCGGTCGACGTGCCGTGCGAGCAGAAGCACCGCTTCGAGGTCGCGGGCGCCATCGACACCGCACTGATCCCGGGTGCCGAGTTCGGCGAGGACGCACTCTGGCCGGGCGCCGAGCGCTTCGCCACGATCCGCGACGAACAGTGTCCGGTGATGGTGGACCAGTATCTCGACGGACGTCTCGACCCGCAGGGCCGCTTCGCGGTGGGCATGATGTACCCCTCGCAGGCGCAGTGGGACAAGGGCGCGCGTCAGCTGCGCTGCGGGGTCCAGGAGAACGGCGCCGACGGTGCGCCGGTCCAGTTCTCCGGTCGGGTCGCCGACCAGAACCAGTCGTACGTCTGGCCCGAGGGAACCTGCGTCGGGATCAACACCGAAACCCGTGCCCCGACCGGGTTCGCGGTGAGCTGCGCTGAGCCGCATGCCTTCCAGACCACCGGGATCGTCGATCTGTCGGTCCGCTTCGGTGACCGGATGTCAAACAAGCCGTGGCCGCCGACGGGTGCGCAGAACAGCTACCTCGGTTCGATCTGCCCGGTCCAGGCCGAGCGGTTCGTGGGCGGGCGAAAGCCGCTCGACGCGACCACGCTCAACGTCCAGTGGTCGGTGCTCAGCGAGCCGAGCTGGCTCGCCGGGAGCCGCAAAGTCGTCTGCTACCTGGGCCTCCCGGACAAGCGCGGCGGGTTCGCGACGCTGGTGGGCGACGCCAAGGGCGGGGCCTTGCTGATCAACGGCCGCGCGCCGGTCGCGCCGCCCGAAGCACCCCCGGGACGTGCCCTGCCGACACCGGTACCGCTGCCTCCGGGGATCGCGCCCAACCCCGACGAAGCACCGGCCCCGGCGGGCTGACGCGATGTCCGTCATGATGTCCGACGACGAGTTCGACGGACTGGTCTCCGACGCGCTGGACACCATCCCGACCGATCTGACCGACGCGATGAACAACGTGGTCATCCTCGTCGAGCCGTTCAATCCCGAGGAGCCGGGCATCCTCGGGCTCTACCACGGTGTCGCGCTCACGATGCGGACCAGCGACTACGGCGGCTTCCTGCCGGACACGATCACCATCTACCGCGACCCCATCCTCGCGATGTGCCACTCGCGGGAGGAGGTCGTCCACGAGGTCGCGGTCACCGTCGTCCACGAGATCGCCCACCACTTCGGCATCGACGACGAGTGGCTGCACGCCAACGGCTGGGGATAGAGGTAAGCGGACCCGGCCGGGTCCGCCCCGGATCGTTCTCGATGTTTGACCTGCGGCGGAACGCGGTACGAGGGGTAGCAGATCGAGCAGCCCTCTATCGCAGGAGTCAGCCCATGTCCTCAGACGCCATCGTCATCCTCCGGGACGACCACAAAGAGATCCGCAAACTGTTCCGCGACTTCAAGTCGCAGGGCGACAACGCCGTCAAGACCAAGGGCAAGATCGTCGACAAGATCATCGAGGCCCTCACCGTGCACACCTACATCGAGAACGAGGTGATGTACCCGGAGATCCGCAAGCGGGTCCCCGATCTGGAGGACGACATCCTGGAATCGTACGAGGAGCACCATGTCGCGGACGTCCTCGTCGTCGAACTCGCGGCACTCTCGCCGGACGCCGAGCGATTCGACGCCAAGACCACCGTCCTCATCGAGAACGTCGAGCACCACATCGAAGAGGAAGAGGACGAGTGGTTCCCGAAGGTCCGAGAAGCCCTGAGCCGCAAGGAGCTCCGGGAGATCGGTGAGGAGATGATGCGTCGCCGGGAGAAGGCCCCCCGCCGGCCGTCGCAACCCTCCGCCCTGAAGAAGACGGTCGACGCCATCATCAAATAGCCCCTGCCCCCTGAGGTGCGAGCCTGGCTCTGGCCTATGGGATTTGAACGTAGTAGGACACGCCCTTGTTGAGGTTCGGGTGGGTGGTGAAGGACATGAGGTTGATGCCTTGTCCGACTCCGCGGAGCTTCACGCGGACCGGCGCCTCTGGTCGTGGTCCGAGGTCCATCGGCACCACTCGTTCGCGGTACTGGATGCCGGACCAGTAGCCGATCGCGACGTTGACCTTGCAGGAGGGGTTGCGGCCCCAGGCGGGTTGGGTGCCGGTGAATCCGCGTGAGGTCAGGTGGATGGTGGCCTGGCCCCGCTTGGCGGGGTTGGTGTCGATTCCGACGTGGATGGCTCCGTGGCAGAAGGCGTTGTTGCCCATGACCCAGATGTCGTCTCCGAGGATGCCGAGTCGTGGTGCTGGCGCTGCTGATGCTGTCGCTGGGACTGCGAGTAGCAGTGCCGACAGTGCGGCGACGGTGACCAGAGCCCGAGTGGTGATCGTCTTCATTGTCATGTGTCGCAACGCTACTGTAGGTGTCGCTGGCGCCTCGGACATCGGCGTCACGGCCCGATTGGGCTCCCGCATCGGGCATCAATCGCACTGCTACGTGCAGCTTTTGCCCACGTCACCGAGCGAGGCTGTGTCCATGCGTTTGAGCGATACCCAAGCGGTCGAGGGCCGGGCGTCCCGAACGTGGGTGCCCGGCCCTCTCGGGGTTATCCGTAGATCACCTCGCCGTAGATGCCGGCTTGGGCGATGACGTCGGCGGTGATGGCGTCGACGTCGCCGGCGTCGTTGCTGCGGCTGGCCGCTCGGATGAGGTTCCGCAGGTAGTCGGAGTCGGAGACCGCTACCGAGCCGTCGGCGATGGCGTTGATCCCGCGGGCGATCGTGTCGAGGGTGATCTCGTGTACTACGTCTTCGAGGTCTTCGATGACGGCGCGTTGGGTGGTGCTCCACCGGTATTCGATGCAGGTCGACCAGTAGCCGATGCCGCCTTCGAGGGCGCAGACGTAGATGTCGGTGAGGAACTGGGTGCGGGCGTTGGTGCGAGTGGTCATGGTGACTCCTTCCGATTGCGCGACCCGGTGTCGCGTCCACCCTTGGGGACACGGTGAGGGTGGCCGGTCAACCCCGTAGAGCGCAGCGTGGGTTGAGGGGTCGCTCCCCCGGCGTGTCTCAATGAAAAGACGTGTGACAGAACTTCTTTCACCGCATCGTGGCCAGAGAGGCTGGTTCTGTGCGGCGTCAGCCGCTCCGAGGTCTGCATCGAGCTGGTCGGCGAGCGCGGCCAGGGCTCTTAACGGCCGTGTCTCGCGGGGCCACGCTGGATTGAGAAGAGTGGCGACGGCACGCGATGCTTAGCGATTCGTAATAGTGCGCGTGCCAGATGCGATATGGGTGGGTGAGGATGGCGCCCGACCGCCGGGGAGGACGACTCGGGCGCCATCCTCGTCCGCGGTCCGGCGGGCGGATGTTCCGGTGCGCGCGGCGCGCCTACGACAGCCAGCCGAGCGGCACCGGTTACGTCACGTGACGAACAACTATGTCGATTTCTCTCGGAATCGTATCTGCCGCAGTTGTTTTCAGGTGCCGATTACTTATCTGGCTATCGGCCTTCTCCTGCGTCTCGGGTGGCGAGGATGTTGATGAGGGTCAGGATGCTGTGACGGTGATGCTCGGGAAGTCGGTGGATGTCGGCGGCCAGCCGATACAGGTGGGGCCATGCGGCGTTGGCCGCCCGTACTCGCTGCGCCATCGACTGATCGCGATGTTGGTGGTGGAACTCTCGGGTGAAGAACGCGATGTCCACACCGAATCCGTCGGCGATTGCCGCGATGATGGTGAAGCCCGGTTCGGTCGCCCGGCCTGTCCGCAATGAGCTGAGCATCGGTTCTTTCAACCGCCCTGGGCTGGTCTGGTTGGCGCGCCGACACACTTCCCGCCCGGTCGGCCGCACGCCGGGCGCCGGGCCGGGTGCGTGCTCGAACACAGCGCGTTGACCAGCTCCACCCACGGCAAGCACTTGCTCATGACCGCGTCGGCGACGGTTGGGTTGCCGTTCGGCGACTCTGTCACCAGCACACCCCCTCTTTCCCCGGATCAGGCGACCCCGGTCGATTCGCAGGCAGCGCCTGAACCCCGACGACCCCGCCTCATCGCTGTGTGTGGCATCCCACACCCACCGACATCCCCACCGCCGGCCAAACCCCCATCGTCCCGATCCCGGGCCAACAGCCGCCGCCGGGCACACCGCGGGTCGACCCACCCACCCCCGCGGCCGCTGAACGGCCACAACCACTGCCAGAGATTCCCGGTCGCGTCGAGGTCGATCGAGCTGATGAACCTGCTGCCCCAACACGCAGCATTGACGGACAGGCGCGCCCCGCCGAGATCCCTGGCGATCAAGCCACCTACGACATCGTGTCGAAATCGCCCACGCTGCAGGCCCAGTGGAAGCAGATCAAAGACGACTGGAGGGTTGAGTACCGCGATGGGGAGGGTTCCTACACCAGTTACCGAGACAGGTTGGTCGTCATCCAGAAAGGCTCGCCGACAGCGCAGGCGCAACTGATTGCGCACGAGTTCGGGCATGCGGTGTACCCGCTCACGATCGACCACTCTTCCACAGAGTCCTGCATCAACTCTCAGCTCGACAACGAGGGTGCGGCGACCTTCAACAACATCAAGATCCAGCGCGAGATCATCGCCAACGGCGGCCCTGACATCGGCATCGCCGGCGGAAACGAAGCCGGATTCAACGCCATCTACGATGAGTACCTTGGCAGCCAACGCAGTGACGCCGAGTATCAGAAGGCCATTCGCAAGATGGGCGCCTTCTACGGCGAAAACCTAAACCCCTCGACCGCACCAGAACTCAACTACCGCCAGTACTACGAGAAGGGCTGCAACTGATGGCACTCACTCGACCACGATCGACGATGATGACCACGGCCGCGGCCACGCTCGCGGCGGCAGTGATGGTGGCCACCAGCGCGTGTGGAGGAGGAGACACCGTGAGCAACGCCAGCACACCCGGCATGCCTGCTGATCCCACGGTGTGGCAGTTCATCGACACCGCCAGCGCCCATATGCCCCTGACCCAGGAATCGACGTCGACACTCCTGGATACCCCGGCCGAGCAGATCCTGCCCCGACGTTGGGAAACCGAGCCGATCACTCTAGGCACACACTTGAAAAACGTTGCCTCGACGATCTTCTACACCGACGACCAGCAGTGGGAACGCACCTACCTGAAGTTCACGCCCGACACGTGCATCACCCTCGACGGACTCAAAGCCCAGTACCCCGACATCACCCTCGAACGACTGGCCTCCGGCCACTCGCCAAAGGAAGTCAACGAGTACGGCACGACCCGCGACAACACCCACTTCATCTTCACCATCGAGGCCGGTAGCGGCTGCCTCACTGGCGTTGACCTCTCGCCGAAGCAGTAGCCGAGCCGCGGATCGGCTGTCGCCCGGATATGCCCTCTCCTACAGCACCTCCAGCTCGACTCACTGTCCAGTGGCGCCCCGGTCGTCGGGTCAGGCGAGTCGGGGTGGTCAAAGAGTGAGATCGGTGATCGTCTTGCCGAGCTACGCCTCGACCGGTACCGCTACCGCGACCGCTTGATTCAATGCGGCGTCCTTTCTTCACGGTCCGGAGCGCGTCCGCAGGCTGGGCCGGTCTTTATCCGTAGACGAGGGAGCCAAAGAGTGCTGCTTGAACGATGGCGTCTGTATCTGTCGCGTCGATGGTCTCGGCATCGTGGGTGCGGTCAGCGGCGGCGATCCTACGACGCTGTCCATCCGGGATCATCGCTGCGCCACTGACGATGGAGTTCACGCCCCGGGCGATCGTGTCGAGCGTGATCACGTGCGGATTGCCGGAGATTTCCTCGACGGTCGCTCGCGGATCACTGCTCCAGCGATAGTCGGTGCAGGTCGACCAGTAGCCGATGCCGCCTTCAAGTGCGCAGGTGTAAACGTCGGCCAAGAACTCGGTGCGCACCGTGGTCCGCGTTGCCATGATCGGCCTCCTCGAACTGCGAGTTTGGGTTGCATGACGTCACTGGTGACGAAATATACAGTAGCGCAATGTGTTTCGCCGATAATCTACGTTATGTCGCTATGCCCCACACGGGTCTATCACCCGCCGCCGATCTCGGTCTGAGCTCGCATCTTGTTTGCATACTCTGGGTTGAAGAGCCTCAGGGGCACGCTCTCGACAGCATCGGCACCGAACTCACTCACCTGAAGCAACTCTCTCGTCCTGTCGGCGTCAGGGCGACCAACGGGATGTCTTATGTGGTGTCAATGATGCACCAGATGAGACTCTCTAGGCTCGTCTCACGTCGTCTGTAGCGCGCACCGGCGACCTGGGACACTCGGTCACGTGGACGAGATCAGCGACGTTGGTGAGAAAGCGGCGGTCATCCTTCGAACTGCGGGAGTCGAACTCGCCCCTGGCCTCACCGACGCCGAGTTCGATGCAGTCACAGAGCAGCATGGGTTCAGGTTCAACCCCGACCATCACAGTCTGCTTGCGACCGCTTTGCCCGTCGGAGACCGTTGGCCCGACTGGCGCAATGGCGATGAGACGTATCTGCGTCAGATGCTCGACTGGCCGGCCCGCGGAATGGTCTTCGACGCACTTCGCCAGGACCCGCCATTCTGGGGCGCCTCATGGGGCCACCGGCCGGCAGCAGAAAGTGACGTCGAGGCGGTCACGCGGCGTGAGTTGGCAAAGTGGCCACGGCTCATACCGATCTTCGGCCATCGCATGACACCTGCAGCTCCCTCACCGTCTGGGTCGCCGGTGTTCTCTGTCTGGCAGACCGACGTCATCTTCTACGGGGCCGATCTCCTCGAGTACCTCGAGAACGAGATGGCCGGGTACGGAATTCGGCACCTCTCCCCTAGAAGGGTCGACGTTCCTTACTGGACCAAGTTTGTCGAGGCAGCTAACAGCGCCGATGTGATCTGATGTCGCCGACGGAAGGACCATCACGCAGGGCGGTGTTCGGCCGCTCAGCGCACCCGATCTTGCCAGTGTCCTCATCGACCTCGATCTCTCGACGACGCTCTGCCTAGGAACACGCAGTGAACGAATATGCGGTGATACCAGCAAGGCACTGATGGTGTCACGCCCGACTCGTTCCGGGGCGGAATGCTCAACGGCCATGGCGTGTGCCGCTTGAAGTTCAGGAGAGCTCTTTGCGAAGCAGGGCAGCGCCCTGGGCGAGCGCGACCATCTTCTGCCGTGCGACGCCACGAGCGAGCGGCGCCATACCGCAGTTCCCGCTCGCGTAAAGCTTGTTCTTGTCGACGAACGGGAGTGCGCTGCGCAACGTCGCTGCGACGTCCTCCGGCGTCTCGATGGCGTCGCTGGCCACGTCAATGGCGCCCAGCATGACCGTCTTTCCGCGAAGCAGTTCGATCACCTCGACAGGAACCCGCGAGTTGTGACTCTCCAGCGACACAATGTCGATCGATGACTGCTGCAACAGCGGGAACGACTCCTCGTATTGGCGCCACTCAGCCCCCAGCGTCGCCTTCCAGTCGGTGTTGGCCTTGATGCCGTAGCCATAACAGACGTGAACGGCGGTCGTGCAGCTCAGCCCTTCGGTCGCACGCTCGAGCGCTGCGACACCCCAGTCCTTCAGTTCGTCGAAGAACACGTTGAACGCGGGCTCGTCGATCTGGATGATGTCGACGCCGGCCGCCTGCAGGTCCTTCGCTTCCTGGTTCAGGATGGTCGCGAACTCCCACGCGAGCTGCTCGCGACTCCGGTAGTGGTCGTCGAAGAGCGTGTCGACCATCGTCATCGGACCGGGCAGAGCCCACTTGATCGGCTGATCGGTCTCGGCGCGAAGCCGCTTCGCGTCTCCTGCGAAGACGGACTTCTCGCGAGTCACCGCACCGACAACCGTCGGGACGCTCGCGTCGTAGCGGTCGCGGATGCGCACGGTTTCGCGACGGTCGAAATCGACGCCACTGAGGTGCTCGATGAACGTCGTCACGAAGTGCTGGCGCGTCTGTTCACCATCGCTGATGATGTCGAGCCCGGCACGACTCTGATCGTGTGCCGCGAGCGTCTGGGCGTCGAGCTTCCCTTGCCGCAGTTCGTCGTCCGCCAACTTCCACGGGGACCAGAGCTTCTCCGGCTCGGAGAGCCACGAGGGCTTGGGCAGGCTGCCGACGATCGTGGCAGGCAGGAGCGTGTTCATCTCGAGTACCTCATTTCTCGCGTGATCAGGCCGATTGCTTTGTCGCCCAGCGCTGTAGGACATCGCCGTACGGTTTCATGAGACTCACCTCGGTGAGCTTTCCCTGGATGGACGCGAGCTGAGTGCGCTCGACACGGTCGTAGGTCACCTGCGGCAGCGAGTAGTTGCTGTAGTCGAGACTCGGCCGGTACACCTCTCCCGCCGCCGCGTTCGCGTTGTAGATCTCCGGACGGTAGATCTTCTGGAACGTCTCCATCGTCGCGACCGTTCCCGCGAGCGCTATGAACGAATAGTCGTTGAGCAGATCGCCGCGGTGGTAGAAGGCGAGCGGGGCAACGGAACCCGGAGGCATGAAGTAGCGGACCGTGAGCCCCATCTTGCCGAAGTACTCATCGGTGAGCGACAGCGCGTCCGCCACATACTCCACCCCGAGAATCGGGTGATGGTTCGTGAGCCGGGTGTAGGTTCGCGACGTCGAGACGCTGATGCAGATGACCGGCGACTGGGAGAACCGTTTGCGGTACTCGTCCGATTCGAGGAAACGCTGAAAGACCTGTCCGTGCAGATCGCCGAAGTCGCTGGGAACACCTGTCGCCTGGTGCTCAGGGAGCCTAACGCTGAAATCGTAGTCGCGAATGTAGGAAGAGAGGTTGTTTCCGACGATGCCCTCGGTGCGGGTGCCCGTGGCGGTATCGACGACGTCCACGTCGAGCACCTCGATCACCGGAAACGCGGCGTCGTCCCCGGCCGATGTCAGATGCAGGTCCACCGAGACGATGTCGAGTTCGAGTTCGTAACGGTCGCCGCGCGGATTGTCCCAGTGGAGCAGCTCGTTGACCCGGGTGTTCATCATCGTCACCGCATTGCGCAGGTTCTGCTGACGGTCGTCGCCGCGTGCGAGATTCGCGAAGTTCGTCGTCCCGCGAGAGCGGCTCGACGGGGTGTAATCCTCGTCGAAGCGCGTCGTACCGATGCTGAAGACACATTCGTCCGTCATGTTGATCAGATTCCCCATCCACTTTCGCCGCGCTCGACGACGGGCGCGACCGCACGATTCACTGTCCGAGTTTCGAGGCACTTCGATGTCGGTCCCGACGGCCGAGCGCCAGTCGGCAAGGCCGACAACCGGAGTCGGCGGACCGAAGCGGCGTTGACAGCAGCCTATATAGAGGCGTGCCCATAGCCTAATTAGGCTGTGCGATAGCTGGATATAGGAATCAGCTATGTCAGTAGATCGACTCCGAAGCTCGAGACCACGTCGCGCATCTCCGCCACGAACCGCTCCGCCTGGGCGGTCAATGAGACCGACCCATGCCTGATCCAACCGATCTCGATGCGTTCGTCCACGTCGAGTGGGACAGCGACAATCGACGGATCCAGATCGTCGGAGATGATGCCGGTCGAGATGGTGTAACCGCCGAGACCGATCATCAGGTTGAAGATGGTCGCTCGGTCGCTCACGCGGATGTCTTGCTTCGATGAACGCGTGGAGAGGATCTCTTCGGCGAGATAGAACGAGTTGTTCACGCCCTGGTCGAACGTGAGCCGCGGCAGGTCTTCGAGATCCTCCAGCGTGACACTCTCTTTCCCGGCTAGGGGGTTCGTGCGGGCGATGAAGATGTGCGGTGTCGTGAAGAACAGCGGCGTAAAGGTCAGACCCGCTTCGCGGAGCAGCTTATTGATCACGTTCGCGTTGAAACTGTTGCGATAGAGCACGCCGACCTCACTCCGCAGAGTGCGGACATCTTCAATGATGTCCCACGTCCGGGTCTCCCGAAGACTGAACGCGTACTCGGCGGCGTCAGAGGCTTTCACCATGCGAGCAAAGGCGTCAACGACGAACGAATAATGCTGAGTGGATACGGCAAGGAGCCGGCGCGAGGGACCGCGCCCGAGATAGCGCTGTTCCAGCAGCTCCGCTTGCTCGACGACCTGGCGCGCGTAGCCGAGAAACTCCGCCCCGTCGTCGGTGAGGGTGACTCCCCGGTTCGAACGGACGAACAATGAACGTCCAAGCCGACTTTCGAGGTCCTTGAGCGCCGCGGACATGGTCGGTTGAGCCACGTAGAGCGTGTCCGCAGCGGCACTGATCGAGCCCTCCGCTGCCACCTCCACGAAGTAGCGCAATTGCTGCAGGGTGAATCCACGTAGCGCGCCCTCAGCCTGCCGTGCCATCCCAGAAGACTAACGAAGCCACCGCCGTCACCAGTGCCGGGCACGCGAGATACGAGGCAGTCCTCAATCCGACGGTGCGATTCCCACCACGACCGTGCTGGCCCCCACCTGCGAGGCGGGTCGTTCGAACACCCGCACCGCGAGCCACCGTCGTCGCTCGCCGTCATCGTCACGGGCCGGGTAGAGCTCCACCGAGAACTGCAACGCGTCGCTACCTGGGCATTTGAGGCGTGCCCTCAGCCCATCGGTTCGTCGACGAGCGGCTCGTCGACGATCTCGAACGGAGCCGTCGCGGCACCCCATCGCCGGCACACCCACAGTCCGTCGGAGTACTCCAGTTCGATGGAACCGGTGTTACCCAGGTGGGTTGCCGCGGCGAACCGGGAGTCGATGCCGGCCAGACGTGCGGCGACCAGGCGAATGGCCGCACCGTGACTCACCAGGAAAACATCGCGCTGGTCCGGTCCGGAGAGGTACATGTCGGCGAGGTCCTCGACCGTCGGCAGGTACCGGTCGTAGACCATCGCGAGCGATTCGCCGCCCGGGATGCGTGCGTCGAGGTCACCGTCGTGCCAGCGATGCATGATGTCCTGGAACACCTCGTACGACTCGCGGTCGGTGCGGTCCTCGAGGTCACCGGCCTGCACCTCGTGCACTCCGTCGACGGCCGCGGTCTCCACATCCCACACCGATCCGATCAGCTCGGCGGTCTGACGTGCACGGAGTGCGCGCGAGCTGAGCAGCACCGCGTGGTGTTCCGGAGTGTTCTCCAGGCCGAATCGAACACCTTGGCGCGCACCGAAATCGGTGAGTGCGGCACCGGGCAGGGCGGTGTCCAGTCGGCGCATGACGTTCGACGTGGTCTCGCCGTGTCGGACCAGATGCAGGCGTGCCATCACTTGCCCCCTCGTCGCATCGATTCGACCCAGGCGAGCGACTCCGTGTGATCGGGTGGTGCCGAGCCGGTGGTGCGCACCGCGGGCCACGACCCGAGGAACACCACGCGCTCGCACCGGCGCTGGAGGGCGGCAAGCGCTTCGGCGACCGCCGCGTCGTCGATGTGCCCGACGGCGTCGAGGAAGAATCGGTACCGTCCGGCGATGCTGCGGCCCTGGGCCTCGTCGCGCTGCGGGCGCGACTCGATACGCGTGAGGTCGATTCCGCGCGAGGCGAATTCGTTCATCGCCGCCATCAGGCTGCCCGGCTCGTTCGACAGGTCGAGTATGACCGAGGTCCGGTCGGTGCCGGTGCGGGGCAACGGGATCCCCGGACGCCCCAGGAAGAGGAATCGGGTGGTCGCCTCCCGCGCATCGGCGACACCGTCGGCCAGCACGACGAGCCCGGACAGTCGCGCCGCGAGCCCGGTGGTGACCGCGGCGTCCGCCTTCCCGGCCGCAACATCCTGCGCGGCAGCGGCATTCGAACTCGAGATGACGAACTGCGCATTCGGGAACAGCTCACCCACCCGACGACGCACCTGCGCGGACGCAACCGGGTAGGCGGCGATGGTACGGACCTCGGCCGCGGGCAGCGGCGAGACCGCGGCGATCGTGAAGGAGATGTCGAGCACGGTCTCCGCGAACGCCTGCACGCGCCCATCGGCGTCATCGGAGGTCGAGGGCACCAGCGCATCCATCGTCGCGGGCACCGAACCCTCCATCGAGCTCTCGATCGGCACACAGCCGTAGTCGGCCTCACCGCTGCGGACCATCGCAATCGTGGCGGCGGGACTCGACGCGGCCACCCGGTCGATCCCGCCCGACAGGTCGAGGCCGGCACTGGACTGATGCGCGGCGAGGACCGCGTCGAGTGCCATCTCGGTGAAGGTTCCGGGCGGGCCGAAGTAGGCGATCACAGGCACCACACGAGCCTAGTGGAAGCCGCTCCGGCGGGACCGTTCGCGCTCGACCGACATCGACGCATCCGCACCGAAACCATTGACGCGTGCGCTCCGGGAATTTAGGTTAGGGTTACCTTTCAAGCCCGCCGCCCCCGCGACGCCGACCGGAGAGACAGTCATGACGAGAACGACGACCGACCGCCCGACGGATGCCGAGATGATCCAGACGGCCTGTCGTCGGGTCGGTTCCGCCATCCTGGCCATCGAGGGTGCCGACGCCACCCCGATCGAGGTCGTCCACCTCTTCGAGTCCCAGGCGTTCGTCCTCGTCCCGACCACCGGTGATGCCATGCGGGCAGTCGACGAGGCCGAGGGCGTGCCCGCGATGCTCGAGGTGACCGACTGGGCGCCCATCGACCTGCGCGAACGCGTGCGGTCGGTGATCTGGCTGAACGGCACCCTGCACGAGGTCCCGCGCGACCTGGAACGTGACCTGGCGATCGAGATCGCCGCCGAACACCCCGACGACGGGCTGCTCGACATCGGGCACGGCGCATCGATGTTGCGACTGCAGGTCGACACCGCGGTGATCGCCTCGTCGGACGGTGCGGCCTCGGTGCCTGCCACCGAACTCGCCGATGCCGACCCCGACCCGTTCTGGGAGCACGAGGGCAGCTGGCTCGAGCACCTCGACACCGACCACGCCGACATCGTCGGCCAGCTGGTCCGCAAACTCCCCGCCGACCTGCGCACCGGACGGGTGCGGCCGCTCGGGCTCGATCGATTCGGCATCCGCTTCCGCATCGAGGGACTCGATGGCGACTCCGACGTCCGGCTCCCCTTCGCCCGTCCGGTCTCCGACGTGTTCGAACTCTCACGCGCGCTGCGCAACCTCGCGGGTTGCCCCTTCCTGAACTCGATGCCCGACTGAGTCGCGTCTCGCGGCGACAACGCCCGCCGTCTGCCGATGTCGCCGCCCACCGCGGGGTTTTAGGCTGACCGGCATGGCCCTGCGCGAGTACCTGAAGCCGTCCCCGCACGGCATCCCGGTGGTCACCGACCGGGTCGAACGACGCGGCATCATCGTCGAGCTGGTCATCGTCGGCGTCCTGACGTTCGCGTTCTCGGCACTCTCCGCGGCGCTGGCACTGCTCGAGGCCCAGCTCGCCGGTGGGATCGGCGAGACCACGGTCGCCCTCAATCCCAGTCGCTCCGACCTCGGACCCATCGACGCCGTCCGGCAGATCATGAGCGGGCTCCGTCTGTTCGCCATTGCCGCCCTGGGCGTGTATCTGTTGTGGCGCAGCGGGATCGGACTCTCGCGAGTCGGACTTGGCCGGTGGACTCCACGCCGCGACGTTCCCGCCGGGCTGGTTCTCGCCGCCGTCATCGGCCTCCCCGGGCTGGCCCTCGTCGCCGTGGCCCGCGCCCTCGGCCTCAACGCGAGCCTCGTGCCCAGCCAGGCCGACACCTGGTGGGAGTGGCCGGTTCTCGTGCTGATCGCCATCGGCAACGCCGCCGCCGAGGAGATCGTCGTGGTCGCCTACTTCATCACCCGGTTGCGTCAGCTCGGCGCGTCCGACGGCGCGTCGCTCGCGGCCAGCGCGCTCCTCCGCGGCGGGTATCACCTGTATCAAGGCTTCGGTGCCGGCGTCGGCAACCTGGTCATGGGAGTTGTCTACGGCCGCTTCTACCAGGTCAGCGGTCGCGTCTGGCCGCTCGTCATCGCCCATGCGGTCATCGACGTGGTGGCCTTCGTCGGATACGGGCTGCTGCGCGATCATCTGTCCTGGGTCGGATGACGACCCCGACCGCCGTCGACCGTGCGCCCTTTTTCGTCGACCGTGCGCTGGTTTTCCGTCGACCGTGCGCGTCTACCGGACCGGTGTTGAACACCGTGAGATGATTCTATAGATTCGTCTCATGACCGTCGATGTGCCGCCCGGCCCGACCGCCGCGCCGGCCGACCTCCCGTTTCCGCGACGCCATCGAGCCGCCGAGTCCCGCGGCCGACGCATCGGCAAACTCCTGAAGGTCTACAACCATCTCCGCGAACCCACCGACGACGAGCTCGCTCGGCTCGGGCGCCGGCTGCGCGCACGGGACGAACCCGCTGCGGCGCTGGTCCGGGCCATGCGTCTCCCGAGGGATGCCGACGGCCGGGTGTCGATGCGCCAGTTCGAGCAGGCGCTCGCCGGCGACATGCCGTCCGACGCCCCGGCCGCCCTCCGCGACTTCTTCGCCCTCGTCGAAGACACCCCGGACTGGGTCGATCCCGATCTCTGCGACCGCGGCGCCGCGGTCTACCGACGGTTCGGCCAGAACGCCAACGACGTCCTCTTGCAGCTCTCGCTGATCGGCGGTTACCGCTTCGGCGGGCCCGCCGATCTGCTGGTCGCAACCGGCGGCCTCACCGGGAACACCGTCATCCGACGGCTCGGCGAGACACAGACCTGGGCCATCGCGGTCGGCGAACCGGGCGGCATGGCACGCGACGGCGCGGGCTGGCGGCTCACCGTCCACGTGCGTCTCATGCATGCCCTCGTGAACGAGAGGTACGAGCACAACGGCCGCCGGGACATCGACCAGTGGGGTCTGCCGATCAACCAGTCCGATCTCGCCGCAACGCTGAACCTCTTCAGCGGCGCACTGATGATGGGGGTCCGCGCCCTCGGCGTCCCGGTGAGCCGCGACGACTCCCGCGCGCTGATGCATCTCTGGAAGTACGTCGGCTGGCTGATCGGGGTCGACGACGACTGGCTCTTCGACTCCGAACGTGAGCAGCACCAGCTGAGCTACGCGGTCCTGCTGGCACAGCACGACGTGACCGACGCCGGCGCGGCGCTCACCACGGCGATCGTCGACGCACAGGATCGCCTGCACTACCGGCTGTTCCCCCGGCTGGCCGCGCGCTACACCCGGGCCCGCCTGGTCAGCATGCTGCAGGGTTTCCTCGGTGTCCGCGGGATGCGCGACCTCGGATTGCGGCCCGCCCTGCCCTGGGCCTTCGGTCTCGCGTGGATACGCAACACGCTCACCTACCAGGTCATCGCGCGAACGCCGGCCGGCCCGCGCTATCTGGAATGGACCGGTGCCCGCGCCCGACGCCGAGCCCTCTTCCGCCACTTCGGCCCCGACACTCCCGACATCGGTTCGCTCGCGGAGCGCTGACGGCCCTGTCCGGTCCGGTCGTCGAAAGCAATCGATATCGACGACCCGGCACAAGCAAGCCTGTCAGCACGGATACGCTCACCGCGCGAACAACATCGCGTCAGGTGAGGCCCTCGGCACGGTCATCGTCGACGTCCGGTCGTCCACCCGACCCGGTGACCCGCGCGAGGAGGTAGAGCCCGAGCCCGACGACGATCAGGATGCCTGCACGCAACCAGGTCGATGCGCTCTGCTGCGTCATGAGGACGACGCAGGAGATCACCGCGAGTACCGGCAGGATCGTCGGCGCCCGGAAGTGGTCGGTGTCCGTCCGGTCGCGGCGCAGCACGAGAACCGCGACGTTGGTGCTGACGAACACGAACAGCAGCAGGAGCACCACGGTTTCGGCGAGTGCCGCGACCGTGCCCGTTGCCGCGAGGACCATCGCGACGGCGGTGGTGGCCACGATCGCCGTCCACGGCGTGCGACGACGGGGCAAGACCTTCGCGAGCGCGCCGGGGAGCAATCCGTCACGAGCCATGCCGAAGGTCAGGCGCGACGCCATGATCATCGTGAGCAACGCGCCGTTCGCGACGGCGATCAGCGCTATCAGGGAGAACACCTGGTCGGGTATCCCGACATCGGCGATGGAGACGACCTCCAGCAACGGACCCGACGACTCCACGAGCCGCTCGGGTGGTGCGACCACCGACACCGCCAGACCGACGAGCACGTACACCACGCCGGCGGCGAGTAGCGCGCCGAACAGCGCCTTCGGGTACACCCGGCGCACGTCGCGGACCTCTTCGGCCATGTTCGCCGAGGTCTCGAACCCGACGAACGAGTAGTAGGCGAGCAATGCGGCGCCGAGTACGGCGAGCGCCGGTGTGGTCTCGTCGGTGAACTCCAGCACCCGCCGCGGCTCGCCGTCACCACGACCCAGCACGATGCCGGCCAGCACGACGACGAGGACGAGTCCGGAGACCTCCACGACGGTCATCACCACGTTGGCTCGCAGGGACTCGGTGATCCCGCGGGCGTTCAGTGCCGCGACCGCGACGAGAAACACCAGCGCCGCGACCGTGGTGGGCACATCGAGAAAGACCTGCAGGTAGTCGCCGGCGAAAGCCAGCGCGAGCCCGGCGGCGCTCGTCACCCCGGCGGCCAGCATGCAGAACCCGACGAGGAAGGAGACCAGCGGATGGCGGTAGGCGTGTCGCGCGAAGACCGCGGCGCCACCGGCCCGCGGGTACTTGGTGACGAGCTCTGCGTACGACGCCGCGGTCAGCATCGCCAGCGCGAGGGCCAGCGCGAGCGGCACCCAGATCGCTCCGCCGACCTCCCCGGCGACCTCGCCGACCAGCGCATATATTCCCGCGCCGAGGACATCGCCCAGGATGAACAGGAACAGCAACTTGCCGGTGATGGCGCGGCGCAGCGGGGTGTGGCCACCGTCGGTTCCGGTATCGCCGCTCCCGGTGTCATCGGAAGTGCCGCCGGCCTCGGCGACGTGTTTCTCGGTCATGGCCGGTCCTGTACCCCGTTCGGGCCGGAACAAGACCTCCGCGGCAGATCTCTCTGGGGAGTCGACGCCCACATCGGCACACCAACCGACCGACATCGGATACGGCGGCCCATGCGTACATTTGATGGGATGAACGAGCAGGACCCGCCGATCCTCCGGCGAGGTCGCCCCGGACCGCCGATGTCGTCCGGGCGGCCAGCGGGCCCGCCCCCGCGCCCGGGGCCGCCTCCCGGCCAAGGCCACCGCCCACCTCCCGGCGCCGGTGTTCCGTCCGCTCATCCGCAGGCCATGCCGCGAATCCCCGCGCACGGCCCCGACCCGCGCCGCGCTCCGGGTCCCGGTCCCAGCGGCCGACCACCGCATCCCTCCCCTGCCGACCGGCCGTCCCCGTCGGCGCGGCCCGGTCCCGCCGGGTATGCCCCCACCCAGAAGCCCGAACCGATTCCGGACCATCGGTCCCGCGGCCCCCGGCCGCCGCACGCGGACCGTCGCGACCGTGACCGGTCCGCAGGCCGACCACCCGCGCCGCCACGACCGGTCACTCCGCCTCGTCCCCGACGCACCGGCCGCCGCACGGTCCGCGTCGGCAGGATCCTGCTGATCCTGCTGCTCGTCGTCGTCCTCGGTTCCGTCGGACTGCTGTTCTACTACGACTCGAGACTCGACCGCATCGACGCGCTGCGCGCCTACGCGGGACGCCCGTCGGACACACCCGGCACCAACTGGCTCATCGTCGGCACCGACTCCCGAGCCGATCTCACCGAAGAACAGCGCCGGGCGCTGGCCACGGGTGACGCCGCCGGTTCCCGCACCGACACGATCATGCTCGTCCACAACCCCCCGGGCGGCGGCAAGGCGATCGTGGTGAGCATTCCGCGCGACCTGTACGTGGAGGTTCCGGGTCACGGCAGCCTGAAGCTCAATGCCTCGTTCGGCATCGGCGGTCCGGCACTGCTCGTGCAGACCGTCGAGAACCTCACCGGAATCCACATCGACCACTACGCCGAAATCGGTTTCGGCGGATTCGACACCCTCGTCGACTCGGTCGGCGGCGTCGACATGTGTATCGACCAGCCGCTGAACGATCCGAAAGCGGGCCTGCGCCTTGCGAAGGGCTGCCATCGGCTCGACGGCCGCCAGGCGCTGGGACTGGTCCGAACGCGCGCCTTCCCGCGAGCCGACCTCGAGCGTGTGGTCAACCAGCGAAAATTCCTCGCGGCACTGGTCTCTCGCGCCACCAGTCCGACGGTGCTGCTCAATCCGTTCCGGCTCTTCGGTTTCGTCGGCGGCGCCATCGACGCACTGACGGTCGATGAGCGAGATCACATCTGGAACCTCGCGTCGCTCATGTTCGCACTTCGCGACCCCATCACGACCACGACACCCGCCGGCGAGAGCACCTTCACCGACGAGGGGCTGGCGCTACCGGTCAACGAGCAGACCGAGGAGTTCTTCGGCCTCCTCCGCGCAGGTCAACCCATCCCCGACGAGCTCCTCGTCGACGCCGGATGACCGTCGTGGAAAGGGTCCCCAAACGCAGGCGAGACTAGCCTTACTTAGCCTGAACTTGCTGGTGAGAGCCATTTTTCGGCTCTACGATGGGCCGCATGACCGAACACACCAAATTCCACCAACTGCTGCACGACCAGATCAGCAACGAGTTCTACGCCTCCCAGCAGTACATCGCGGTCGCCACCTACTTCGACAACCACGACATGCCGCAACTCGCCAAGCTCTTCTACCGTCAGGCAGTCGAAGAGCGCAATCACGCGATGATGATCGTGCAGTACTTCCTCGACCGGGACATGGAGATCGAGATCCCCGGCATCCCGGCACCCAACAACCGCTTCGACGATTACCGCGCACCCATCGATCTCGCTCTCGCACAGGAGAAGACGGTCACGCAACAGGTCGTCGACCTCGCCAAGTCGGCCCGCGACACCGGCGACTACCTGGGGGAGCAGTTCGTGCAGTGGTTCCTCAAGGAGCAGGTCGAAGAGGTCGCGACCATGACGACCCTGCAGACCATTGCCGAACGCTGCAACGGGAACCTCTTCGACCTCGAGAACTTCGTCGAGCGAGAGTTCAACGGCGAGAAGACATCCGACGCAACCGCACCCCTCGCGGCCGGCGGGAACATCTGACGCAGAAGCACTTTCGCTGGCAGAGGTGCGAGCGAAGCGGGCCTCCTGCTCCCTGAGGTGCGAGCGAAGCGAGCCTCGAAGGGCTGGTGACCAGAACTCACCAGACCCTTCGAGGCTCGTCGCTTTCGCTAGCCTGGATCTTTCACGTGAGGTTGGGGCGGGTGGGGTTGTGGTGTGGGCGTGCGGGGGTTCCGGCGTGTGGCCGGTTCTTCGGGTCCTGGGTTTGTCGGGTGTGGGGCTGCAGAGACTGAGTGCGTGGTCGTTGGGGTGCTCAGGTGGTGTGTAGTGCGGTCCAGCCGGTGGTGATGGTCTCCAGGTGGGGCCAGTTGGTCGGTAGTCGCAGGAGTTGGCGTCGTCCGGAGTGGATGATGCGCCCGGCCACGGCGAGGATGCGTAGGCGTAGTTGTTTGGGTTCCCATCGGCGGATTGTGGCGTGAGGGCCCCAACATAGGGTTTGGGTCCATACCAGTAGTTCTGTTGCCAGACAGACTATTTCCAGCCAGATCTGGTTCTTGGTGAACGCCTGGAACGGCAGGTTGGCCAGTCCGGTGTCTTTGAGGTTGCGGATGCGGTCCTCGGCGCGGGCGCGTTGGCGGTGGCGTAGTTCGAGGGTGGGTAGCGTCCAGCCGGTGCCGCGGGTGTTGGTGGCGAACACGGTGTAGCGGCGGCCATCGATATCGGTCAACCGTAGTTGGGCCCCGGAGTGGGGGTACTCGCGGCGGACGATGACGCGCATCCCTGCCGGCCATGAGGGGGCATCAGCGTTGGCCAGGGCGGGAATCGTGCTGGTCAGCTCGGCGACGTGGGCGTCGAGTCGAGGTTCACCGTGGGTGTCGATGGCTGGTTGCCAGGCCTGTTCGGGTAGTCGGGCCAGTGCGGTTTTGATGGTGTCGGAGACGATGTAGCCGATCGAGTACTGCAATCCGGCGTCGGTGATGTGGGCCAGGAACTCTTTGGAACATCCCGCGGCGTCGGTGCGGACGAGTACCTGGCCGCGTTCACCGGCCGGTAGCTGGTCCAACGCGGCGCTCAGCGTGGTGATGTGCAGGTCAGCGCCTTGGGGTGAGGCGCCGCCGCGGCGGAGGTCGCAGATGAGTGGTTCACCGGTGCCGTACTGGCCGTGATCGAGCAGTGCGCACATCGGGGCGTGGCCGTACTGGCGTTTGTAGTTGATTTCGGCGTGTTCTTTGTCCGAGTGCGCGGTCACGGTGGTGGCGTCGAGATCGATGATGACCTGCCCGCCGTCGAAGCTGCCCGGTCGTCCCTCCAGGGGCCGTCGCCGCGCCCACACGCGTTCTCGGCAGTGTGCGCGGGCCTGGCGGATGGCGGCCACGGCTGCGGTGGAGTCCTCGGCGAGTGTGTTGATCAGGCGAGAGGCTGTCGGGTCCGAGGCGACGGTGCCGAACAGGGCGGGTTGGGCGCGCACGATCGCCAGATCAGACACACAGTCACCGCCCACGGCGACCGCGGTCGCGAGGTCGAGCAGCACTTTGGCGGGGTGGTGCACGGTGCGCGAGGTTGTCCACGGCATCAATGCCGCGCTCAGGGCGGTATCGAGACCGGCGATCTGCATGGTCTTGCGTAGCAGGACCGCGCCGGTGGTGCTGGTCAGTGACTCACTGCGGTCGGTATCGACAACCAGATGTGGGTAGCGGTTATGCTTCACGTGCGAAGTGCCTCTCTGCGCCAGGATCATTGTCTTGTGGTGATTCAATAATCCACTGGCAGACAGGCACTTTCGCGTATTCACACGCCGACAACCCCACACGCCCATGAAAGATCCAGGCTAGGGGGCAACGTCGACACTCCTCGTAGCTCAGGGAGCGGAGGGGTGTCAGCGCAAGGTGACCTGACGACCGCGGATGCCGTCGCGCGAGCTGCGCTGCTCGATCGTCAGCGGTGAGGTGTCGGCGAGTGCCTCGCCGAGCCACTGGTCGAACTGGTTCAGACCGGCGTACCACTCCTCGTGGTGCATCTCGTTGTCGAGGTCGAAGACCGGTACGAGCAGTCCGTGGGTGCGGAACGACCCGGCGAACCGCGACCCCTCCCCGACCGTCAGCCGTCCGGCGGCGTGCAGCCGCGCCATCGCCGACATCAGGTCGTCCTCCGGCTCGGGCCGAATCCAGCGCAGGTGGGCCCGCTCGCCGGCGTCGACCCACCAGGGTGCACCCGCGCCGCTGTCGACCACGAGCCGCGCAGTCGGCAGCACCGACTCGTTGGCGCGCTCGAACATCGCGGTGATCTCGGCGGGGACATCGGTGCCCTCCACGAACCACCAGCCGAAATCCTGGTGGACCGTGATGTCCAGGGTGGCGTCGGGTTTCACGACCTCGTCGAGGGTCGGGGCCTCGTCGGCGGACTCCAGATCGAACTCGCTGCCCGCGTCGGCGTGCGCCGCCCACGCGATGGCGGCGGCCAGTTCGACCGTCAGCGCCGTTCGATCCGGGTCGGTCTGCAGACCGACGAAACCTTCTGTGGCGCCGTCGACCTCGCGCGCGAGAGCGGGCACCGCCCCGGGCAGGATCGTCACGATCGAGACGTCGTTGCGCGAACCGGCCGGTTCGACGAGTTCCAGTCGCGCGGTCGCCGAGGCGACGAAGGTCCGCAGCGCGACGAAGTCGCACTCGGACGCGAACCCGGCGAACGGCCGGGGCGGCGGCGCCAGAGCTGCCGCCTGCCGCGCCTTACGTGCCGCTACGCGCTCCGCACGATTGCTTCCCGGACGTGGTCCACTGCCCCGTTTGCTCTTCTTGCCCATCGGTCCACTCTCTCACGCGGCCCGCGGCGCCCGACACGGTCGTGCACGCCGCAGCTCAGTCGACCGTGACCAGCCAGTCGCGCACCTTCGCCGGATGATTGGTGGCCAGCCACCGCACACCCAGATCGGCGCAGAGCTGGACGTCGACCTGTTCGTCGACCGTCCAGCAGTAGGTGACCCGACCGGCTGCGGCGGCGCGGTCGACGAGATCGGGGTACTGCCGCAGGGTCATCACCGACGGCCCGATGCCCGTCGCTCCGACCGCGGTGGCGGCACCGCCGCCGAGAACCCGGGCGGTGTCGCCGAGCAGGATCGTCGGCAGCATGGGGGCGTGGCGCCGGATACGCCAGACCCCCGCGGAGGAGAACGAGATGACCACTGCTCGACTGTGATCGGCCGAGGGTGGGGTCGCCACCCCGAACTCGTGCAGCATCTCGAGGAGCTTCTGCTCGACGAGACTGCCGAAACGCACCGGATGCTTGGTCTCGATGAACAGCCGGACGGGACGACGCCAGTCCAGGGTCAGGGTCAGCAACTCGCGCAGCGTCAGGATCGACGCCGGCCCGCCCGACGCGTGCCAGCTGCCGAAGTCGAGTTCGCGCAGCTCGGCGAGCGTCATCTCGCTGACGATGCCCGTGCCGTTCGACGTGCGGTCGACGGTCCGGTCGTGCACGCACACGAGCTCGTGATCGGCGGTCAGCCGGACGTCGCATTCGAGTCCGTCCGCTCCCTGCGCAAGGGCGAGTTCGTACGCGGCCAGGGTGTGCTCCGGGCAGTCACCCGACGCTCCGCGGTGCGCCACCACCGCCGGCTTGCCCGAGCGCGAGACCTTCTCGGCCGCGCCCACATTCACCCCTGAGTTCATCCGACCGCCACCCACCGTCTCGTCGGGACCGGGGCCGCCTCGGCGGCTTCGAACAGTGTCCGCACCCGGCGTGCCATCCAGAAGGCGAAGGCCGCGGAGATCGCCGCGCTGACGATCACCATCGCCAGCGCATTCGCTCCGGTCTGCAGCGAGTCCGAGCGCCACGCGACGAGCCTGGCGACGATCGCCGCCGCGGCCGCCACGTTGACCAGCACCCAGGCGACCCACAGCTTGCGCAGTCGTCGACCCACGAGATCGGCGTCGAGCGAGGGATCCTGGCCGACGCGGTGCGTGGCGACTTCCTGCAACACCAGTGGGGCGCCGATCAGGTTGATCAACGGCAGTCCGGACAGCGCCGCGACCCAGCCGGGGCGGCGCGGGTCCGCAAGACCCGCGGACGCATAGGTGTCGGCGCGCAGTTCCAGGACCCACCGCATGAAAGCCAGCGTGGCGAGCACGAATCCGAGAAATGCCACGACCCCGACGAAGACGGTGAGCCAGTCCGACGCCACGATGAGGAACTCGGGAAGCGGACGGTCGCGGTTGACCACCAGCAGGATGTAGCGGACGAGATGGACCAGCGCCGACGCGGTCAGCGCGGAACCGGTGAGCACCAGCGCGAGTCCCAGCCGGGCCCGGGAACTCTCGAGCTTGCGGTGCGCGGTGTCGGTCTCGGCCGGTTCGTCGTGCAGACCCCAGGTGGGTATGTAGACGTAGCGAGGGATCAGCCGGGGACCGCGGCGGCCCGAGGCGCCGCGGCGGGCGGGTATGGCCTCGGGTGGGCGGCGGGCCACCCATCGCACGTTGCGGCTGCGGTAGAGCCGCCCGGCGGGCATCGGGGCCGAGCCGGCACGAGGCGGGATCGGTGAGGGGCGCATCGCGACACCGGGGGCCGAGGATCGCGCCGACGACCCCTGGCGGACGGCCATCGCGCGAGCGGCATCGTCGACGACGCTCAACGGTCCACCACAACGTGGACAGTGTTCACGTCCGGGACGATGCGGCGCCTGGATTCGACACCGCGGGCACAGGTCGATCATCGGCCGGCGTCGCCCTCGGATCGCGTATCGCCGAACTCGACGGGCTTGCCGTGCTCCTGCCAGGCGAGCATGCCACCGCGGACGCAGATGCCGTCGTAACCCACCTGGGCGAGGTACTGCAGGACGCGCATCGACCGGCCGCTGGAATGGCAGACCACGTAGAGGTCGTGATCGGGGTCGAGTTCGTCGAGGCGCCCCGGGACCTCGGCCAGCGGGATGTGCACGGCGCCCCGGATATGGCCGGACGCCCATTCGTCGTCCTCGCGGACGTCGAGCATGACCGCGTCGGTCCGCCCGGTGAAGTCGTCCGGAAGATCGGTCACCGGAACCTGAGTGATGTCGCCCATGGTCACTTTTCCATGGTGGCACAGAGACGGCCGGGTGCGACGCCAGCTGTCCACCAGGGCGGCCCGCGCGCCGCCGCCACCACCCCTCGGTTCGGCGTCGCACGGTCACTATGTTGACCTACATAAACTTATCCACATGCACGTTCTGGACGTTTGTCCCCAGGTCGCAGACTGACCGTCTAGTTGGGGATGAGACTGTGGAATTGTGGAAAAACGCAGGCCAACGGTTATCTACTTGTGACAGCGGTCACTTGATTGATCGAATGTGCGCGTAGGAAATTCACGTCAGTGCAGCGGTCGAGACGACCTGAAGTTCCACTTCACTGAACAGCCCTGTGGATAACTTGGGGACAATACACAAATAAAGCCGTGTGAAAACCCTCGCCGGCAGGTTTCAGTCCCGGTGCAGGAGCGACATACGCAGCGACGGTGCGCGATCGAACGCCGCCAGAACGCCGGTCGTCACACTCTCCGCGAATCCGGCGACCGACGTCTGGCTTCCCACCAACCGCATCAGGAGCGGCTTGGGGGTCTCCACGACGGTGATCTCGGCATCGGGATACCGCTCGGCCACGACCGAGCGCATCACGCCGATGCCGTCGACGACGCCGAGTTCGGCGGCACGGCTGCCGATCCACACGTCGCCGTTGAAGAGTTCCTCGTCGGACGCGATCAGCTTCTTGCCGCGACGCTGCCTCACCCACGCGATGAACGCCTCGTGCAACTGCCCCTGGAGCCCCTTGAGCCATTCGACGTCCTCGGCCTGCTCGGGCGAGAAGGTGTCGAGCCGGGCCTTGTTCTCACCGGTCGTGTAGAGCCTGCGCTGGACACCGAACCGGTCGAGCACCGCCGAGAAACCGAAACCCGACGACACGACGCCGATCGATCCCACGAGGGAGGTGTGTGCGGCGAAGATCTCGTCGGCCGCACACGCGATCCAGTACCCGCCGGAGGCCGCGACGTCCTCGCAGAATGCGAGCACCGGCACGCCCTTCTCCGCGGAGAGCTGACGGATGCGCTCGGCGATGTACTCCGACTGCGCCGGCGAGCCGCCCGGCGAATTGATGACGACCACGACGGCCCGCAGACGCTCGGTGGCGAAGGCCTTCTTCAGGACCGGCTCGACCGATTCGGTGTTGACGCCGTGCTTGCCCATGCCGGTGATCCCGATCGGGCCGTCGAGACGGACGACCGCGACCTGTTCGGTCCGCGCTTTCGAGAACTTCTTCCCCACCGCTCCCAGCGGTCCGACAGTCATCTGCCCGAGTCTAACGATCCGGGCGGTCGAGCGTCCGTACCCGTTCGCACGCGCCGCGACACTCTGCGGCGTCCGGCGCACCGTACAATCTGCCGGGTGCAGGTGCGGTGGCTCAGCGCATTCCTCGATTTCCCCGCCGGGGTGTTCGGCAGCGAGGTGACCTTCTGGCGCGCGATCTCGGGCAGTACCGTCTCCCCGCCACGGGGCGAGCATCGAGAGTTCGCGTCGCTGGAACCGTTCTACGGCGACCCGCACCTGCGGGTCCAGCGGATCGACGACGGCCCGGGCGGAGTCCATCTCGACATCCACACCGACGACCCGCACACCGCCACCGCGGAGGCCCTCGCACTCGGCGCCACGCTCGTCAACGACGCCGGCACCCACCTCACACTTCGGTCGCCCGCCGGGTTCGTGTTCTGCCTCGTGCCATGGGAAGGCGAGACCAAGCGGTCACGCCCCATCCGATGGCCCGGTGATGCGATCAGCATCATCGACCAGCTGTGCATCGACATCCCCGCCGACATGTTCGACGCCGAGGTCGGGTTCTGGACCCGATTGACCGGCTGGCCGACCAGATCGCGGAATCGACCCGAACTGATCGCGCTGCGGCGCGACCCGGCGGTGACCCTCGGAATCCTGTTGCAGCGCAGGCAGGATGAGCCGCAGGACGACGGGCCGGCGACCGCCCACCTCGACATCGCCACCAACTCCGTCGCCGACGAGGTCGCCCGGCACGAGGACTGGGGCGCGCGCGTGATCGAGCACTATCCGCACTGGACGACGATGGCGGATCCGGTCGGTCGCCCCTACTGCATCACCTCACGGAACCCGCGCACCGGCGACTGAGTCGCGGACCCGCTTCGGTTCGCAGTTGGCATCCGCAGGTGACCCGGCGTCCCGGTCACCGGATACCGGCCGTGAACTCGCGAAGCCGGTCGACCTCGACGTCGACCTCGCCGCGTTCAGCGGCGGTCACCGGACGCAAGAATTCCACGACCGGAATCTCTTCTGCGTCGAGAGACCATGTGCCGGCGAGGAATCCGTCGACGAAGAGGAAACCGGGCGACCGGCCGTTGGCGGTCACCGTGCGCCGGAACATCTCCGGCTCGGCGACCCGGGCCCGGTCGGCCTGAACGCCGATCACGTGATCGAACGGGGCGATGAGCCGGACAGGTGCCGGCGTGTCCGGGTCGGCGAGTGCCAGACCGTCGAGGTCGTAGAGCACGTCACCGTTCGGCCCGGCGAGCCGGACGAGTTCCCAATCGGCTTCCAGCTTTTCGACGAGGGGGCGCAGCCGGGTGAGCCCGGACCAGGTCTGGATGGACTTCACGGTCGCCGGTCCGAACCCGCGCAGATACAGCCGGATCAGGTCGGCCCGGGCATCGTCGTCGACGACGGCCGGCTCGCCGGGCCCGGCCCACTCGGCGAAGATCCGGTAGGTCGGTCCGCCCCGACCCCGCCACAGCCCGCGCGGGGGAACCTGGACCAGCGGCAGGCCGCAGCGGGCGATGGCGGTGAGTGTCGACGGGTTCTCGGCGGGATGGCGGGTGGCCAGTTCTCTCCCGAGTTCGGCGCCGGTGAGTTCCCGGCCGGCGAGGAGCTCCTCGGCGGACGCGAGAACTCCCGCCGGATCGGCATCCACCAGTTTCGGCGCGTGGATGTCGGTCAGCTCGCGTCGCAGCGTCGGATCGGCGAGCGGCCGAATCCAGCGTGCGTCCTCGGCGTCGATGAGGAAGATCGTCGACCGCAGCAACGCCATCCGCACGACCTCACGGTCGGTGAGCAGCCCGTCCAGCTCGATGGGATCGAAATCCTCGATGCGCGACCACAATCCGAAGAACGCCGCACGCGGGTCCTGTGATTGCAGGCCGACGCAGCGGTCCAGTACCTCGATCGCGTCCTCGGCGACCCGGTCGAGCAGGTGCTGGCGTTGCAGCAGGGTGCGATTCCACTGGCGCAACGAGATCTCTTCGGTCACCGCACGTCTCGTCGAGCATGAAGTCGGACGACTCGGCCGGGCACCGCGTGTCAGCCCGGATAGACGACGCCGGTGGCGGCGTGGCAGCGGTACCCGTGGGGATTCTTGGCGAGGTACTGCTGGTGGTGATCCTCGGCGTAGTAGAACCGCCCGTCGCCTGCCTCCGCGAGCAGTTTGATCTCGGTGGCGATCGCGCCCTCGCCGGCGGCATCGAGTGCGGTCTGGAACGTCGCGGCGGTCTTCCGGACGGTGGCCAGGTCCTCGTCGGTCAGGGCGTACACCGCCGACCGGTACTGCGTTCCGATGTCGTTGCCCTGACGCATCTCCTGCGTCGGGTCGTGCGACTCCCAGAAGATCTTCAGCAGGCCCTCGAGATCGGTGACGGCCGGATCGAACACCACCAGCGTGGACTCGGTGTGTCCGGTCCGGGCGGTGCACGTCTCCTCGTAGGTCGGGTTGGGCGTGTAACCGCCCGCGTAGCCGACCGCGGTGGTGTGGACGCCGGGGACCTGCCAGAAGATCTCCTCGATACCCCAGAAACAGCCACCGGCCAGCACGATCGCGGCAAGACCGTCGTCGAATCCCCCGATGCCGTGCACGTACGTGCCGTCGGACTCGGGCCGGCCACGCATCGGGGTGCCGAGGATCAGGTGCTCGCCGGGGACCGTGATCTCGGAGCTGCGGCCGGGCAGGGCGGCGTCTGCGGCGACGAGATCCTGTTTGCGTGAGCCGGCGGCGAAGAGCTGGTCGAGCCAAGACATGCGCCAAGTCTACGCGCGGGAGAGGCCGCATCAACGAGACGACGAGTTGAGCTGATCGTCCGAGTCTGCCTATGATGGCGATCACATCCGTGACATTGTGATACCGATCACGTCCACGTCATCCCGGTTTCTCGACGGGAGGGATGTGCAGCCGATCACGGAACGAAAGGCGACGATGGCGACGCACGCGACCGGAGATCTCCGACGCGCCCCAGGGGTCGGGCGTACCGCTCCGCGCGCCAACTACGACGTGGCGAGGAGTTGCCGCACAAGCGCCCTGACCATCCTCGCGCTCGTAGCGGTCTTCGTTCTGCTCATCCTGATCTGAGCGCAGCGGACTCGACGCGGCCCAGACGCCGCTGCTCCCTTCGCTCGTCGTCACCGATTCGCGTTGAAATCTCAACCGCACTTGATGTTTCTTGGGTCGCGCTTGTTGCAATCACCCATGCTCTGCGGAAGGGTGGAACCATCCGCGTGGCGCCCGGCCGAGTCGTCGGACCCACGCGTGGACAGGGAAAACGAGTAGCACCTCAGAGAGGAACATCGTGGCTGATTACACCTTGCCGGATCTCGATTACGACTACGCGGCACTGGAACCGCACATCTCCGGCAGGATCATGGAGCTCCACCACAGCAAGCACCACGCCACCTACGTCAAGGGCGCCAACGACACCCTGGAGAAGCTGGCCGCGGCCCGCGACGACGACAGCATCGCCGGCAAGGTCTACGGACTGTCCGCCACGCTGTCGTTCCACCTGGGCGGTCACACCAACCACTCCATCTTCTGGAAGAACCTGTCGCCCAACGGCGGCGGCGAGCCCGACGGCGACCTCGCGGCCGCCCTCACCGAGCAGTTCGGTGGCTTCGACAAGTTCAAGGCCCACTTCACCGCCGCGGCCACCACCCTGCAGGGGTCGGGCTGGGCGATCCTGGGCTACGACACCATCGGTGGCAAGCTCGTCATCCTGCAGCTGACCGACCAGAGCGGCAACATCCCCGCCGCCATCATCCCGGTCGTCATGCTCGACATGTGGGAGCACGCCTTCTACCTCGACTACCAGAACGTCAAGCCGGACTACGTCAAGGCGTGGTGGAACGTCGTGAACTGGGCCGACGCCAACGAGCGTCTCGCTCGGGCGAAGAGCCAGGGCAGCGGCCTGGTCGTCCCGGCCTGATCCTCGGTTCGCCGAACATCAACGGCGCCGGTCACCTTCGAGTGACCGGCGCCGTTTGTCGTCTGATCTACCGCAGACCCACTGGCCGGCCTGCTCCCTGAGGAGCGTCCGGAGCTTGCGGAGGGCGCGTCACGAAGGGTCTCGCAAGGCAACTCACCAGACCCTTCGTGGCTCGTCGCTGATATGTAGTGCTGCTTTGTCAAGTTCCATGGCGAGTTGGCCTCCTTGCTAGGGGGCTGTAGTGGGGGTTGGCCACCCGCCGCGGTGTGTGGTGGTCGTTACTCGCGACGGTGTTGTCGGACTGATATACGCGGGTTGGTTACCGCTCAACGGTGTTCGACAGGAGATGAAAACGCTGACCGACGGGTCTATGTAAGCGTGCGTACCGTGCACCCAGAGGTGCTGGCGCACATAGCGACGCCGTGGATTCGTTCCCTGTTCACCACAGCACAGTCGCGGCGGGTGGCCAAGATTGTGTGTCAGTGCTGGTTAGTCGTCGAGCACCGCCAGCGACCAGCACCAGCCGGCGAGCTCACGAGCGATCGCGGTGTTGGCCACGCAGGGATGTTTGCTGCGGCGGTCGAATTGTTGCCAACGCTTGTGTAGCCGTCGGTTGCCGGCATGGCCACGGGCGCGGGCCGAGGGTGAGGCGGCCTCCCACCGACGGCGCATGGTCTGTCCGGGCGTGCCGTAGGGCCGCCGGTGTTGCCAGGCCGCCTCGACCAGCAACCGCCGCACGTGGGCGTTCCCGGCCTTGGTGATCGATCCCTGACTGCGGGTACCGCCGGTCGAGTATTCCGAGGGCACCAACCCGGCGTAGGGGCCGATCGTGGCGCCACTGAACCTCGACCAGTCGCCGATCTCGACGGCCAGAGCGAACGCGGTCAGCGTCGACACACCCCGCAGACATGACAATCGGGTGACAACAGCCCGCCACGGATCGGTGGCCGCGGTCTGTTCGATCAGCTCATCGAGGCGGTCTCGGCGTGCGGTCACGCTCAACACCGCGTCCAGGTCGTTGTCGAAGGCGGCTTGCAACAGCGGCAGCTCGAAACGTTGACGCTGCAGCCACTGTTGATGAACACCGGTCCAGGGTTTCCCGCCGGAGTAGACGATCCCCTGGCGCAGAAGCAGTTTGGACAATCGATGCCGCGCCCGCATCAGGTCGCTGCGAGCGTCCTCGCGGGCGCGGACCAGATCACGGGCCGCTTCGGTACCCTCCTCGGGCACACCGACCGCGACTACCTCGCCCAGGCGCAGCAACTTCGCCAGGTGCGCAGCGTCTCGGGCATCGGTCTTGACGCGGTCCCCGGCTGGCCGTTGCAGCTTCGAGGGCGCGGCAACCACACACTCCATCCCGGCCGCAGTGATCGCCCGAGCCAATCCGAAACCCGTCGGACCGGCCTCGTAGGCAACCCGCACAGGCGGAGCCAAGCTGTGAAGCCAGCTCACGATGGTCGCCGCATCGGGAACCAACGTCTCCCGAATCACGTTGCCGCTGTCCTCATCGATGGCGTGAGCGACCACCGAACGTGCGTGAACATCCAATCCGACACTTGTACCCTGAACAATCACCGGAGGCCTCCTGATCTGCAATGTGGTACTACCGCCGAGTGTGAACTCAGCAGCAGCAACCCACGATGTGTTTGCAGCTTGAGGCCTTCGGCCCCAAGGCCCTCATACCGTCTATCGCTCCTCGCACCTCAGGGAGCAGGGGTTATGCGGTTCTTTCGGATTAGGGCGCAGTGGATGTGTGATTCTTTCGGATCGAGAACGGAACCAGTCACAGGATGAGCGTCACCACTATCGCCACGGCGCACGCCAGCACGATGATGCTGAGCGCCAGCACATCTGCGCGCCCGGGACCGGCGTGGTGGGCGGTCAGCCGGCCGGTGCCGCCGCGGGCGGTGATCGCCTCGGACATCTCGGCGCTGCGTCGGAGCGCCGAGGACATCGCCGCCGTGATCAGGTCCATGATCCCCATCTCCGCCGACGGATGATCGCTGCGTCCCCTGGTGGTGGGACGCAGGCGATGCGCCGCGCGCAGCATGCGCAACTCCTCGATCAGCAACGGAAGACCCCTGAGGCACAACGCGATCGCCACCGCCCACTCGTCGACGGGCAGCCGGAGCCACCGCAGCGGGCGCATCAGCCGCGCCAGCGCGGGCGCCACATCTGCCATCGGGGTGGTCCAGATGACGAGGATCGAACTGGCGACGAGGACGAGGGCAAGCGTGATCGCACGCAGGAACACCAGGGCACCGGGAATGCCGGCGAACGACACATTGAACGCGACGCCGATCCCGATCAGTCCCCAGAACCACCACGGCGGACGCGGTATGGCGCCCAACGGGATTCCAGCCACGAGCGCGGTGATCACGACCACCGCGGCGACCATCCCGAGCGCCGGCCACGACGGCAGCACCCAGGTCATGATCCCGAGGATCAGCACAATCACGAGCTTGGTCCCCGCCCACAGCCGGTGCACGAACGAGCTGCCCGGCACCTGCCGCAGGGGGACGGTGCGCATCGTCATCGGATTCCTCCGTCCCAGCCGGTCGCCTGGTCGATCATGTGCTGCGAATCGGGTAGCAGCCGGCCGTCGACGAGCCGGACCCGTCGCGTACACACCGACTCCAGGGATTCGAAGTCGTGGGAGATGATCACGATCGTCATGCCCTCGGCCCGCAATCGGGCCAGCAGGGCGACGATCTCCTCGCGGGCCGGCGGATCGAGACCGGCCAGCGGCTCGTCCAGGACGAGGAGATCGGGGTGACGCGCGATGAGGCCCGCGAGCACGACACGTCGCATCTGCCCGCCCGACAGCGCGTCGACCTTGGTGATCGCCATCTGACGTGGCAGCCCGACGAGTTCGAGCACGCGGGCGACCTCGGCGGTGCCCACCTTCTCGCCGCCGGCCGCCATGATCTCGTCGGCGACGGTGACCTTCTGCAGCTGCAGCCGTGCGTGCTGGAAACCGAGCCCGACCGCGCCGACACGCTCGGCCATCGGCGTGCCGGCATCGAAACCTGTTCCGGGATTGATCTTTTCGTGGGTATCCAGCAGACGGCACGTTCCGGTCCCCGGTGGGAGCAGTCCGGCCATGATCCACGCGAGGGTCGTCTTGCCCGACCCGTTGCCGCCGACGATCAGCAGCCCCTCGCCGCGGTAGACGGTCAGCGAGATGTCCTCCAGCGCGACGACCTCCCACGGCGAGCCCGGCAGATGGGCGTACCCCACCTGGTCGAGAACGAGTAGCGGCCCACCGATCCGCGAGGTCGGCGCGGGCGGCGGCGACGGACGCATCGCCTGCGCCGGCGCAGCCAGGTCGGCGTCGGGACTCGGCATCCAGTCCGGCGCGTGCGGCACCAGGCGCCCGGAGTCCAGATGGATCACCCGATCGGCCGCCGCGGCCTCGCTGCCGCGATGGGTGACCAGGACGACGGCGATCCCACGGCGCGCCGGCAGACCGGCGAGCAACGCCAGCAGTTGTCCGCGACCCTCCGGGTCGACCATCGAGGTCACCTCGTCGGCGATGAGGAGTTGCGGGTCCCGCGCGAGCGCGCCGGCGATCGCCAGCCGCTGCTGCTGGCCGCCGGACAGGTCTGTGGTCTCCCGGTCACCGAGGCCGGCGAGTCCGACCTCGGCGAGCAGCGCCTCGACATCGACGTCGACGCCGGGCGGCAGACCCCACACGACGTCGTCGGCGACGCGAGAACCCAGCATCTGGATCTCGGGACGCTGCAGGACGAGAGCGGTCCCGCCCTGCGCACCCAGACCCGGCAGGCCCGGCCGGTGGACCGTACCCGTCGTCGCGGGCCGGCCGGCGATGATCTTGGCCAGCGTCGACTTCCCGGACCCGTTGGCGCCGACGACGGCGACGAACTCACCGGGATCGATCCGCAGGTCGATACCGTGCAGCACCGGGCGGGCCTCGGGCGAGTACGCGAATCCGACGTGGTCGAAGACCACGGGGAGCGGCGCGATGCCCGAATCGTGGGGCGCACCGGCGGACGTGGCCGGAGCAGACCCCGACCGGACGGCGTCGAGAGTGTCCTCACTCGGCACATCTCGCAACCGCCCGATGACGGAACCGAGAATCCACCACGCGACGACGAGCGAGATCGCGGTGCCCACGGTCCCCGACACCCAGACCCACACCCACCAGTGGTCGGCAATGCTCCGGCTCATGGCGTCGAGCCCATCGGCGACGCCCCCGGTCGGGCCCCATCCGTGCAGCCACTTCGCGACACCGTGGATGGAGTTGGTCATGGCCTCGATCGTCAGCTCGCGCAGGGGCACCAGCACGAGCAGGATCAGCACGGAGATTCCGCCGAGCAACGGCGACGCCACGAGTGTCGCGACACCCAGGACGCCGATCCCCCGGCCCCGGCGCTTGATGTCGCCGACGAGCCCTCCGACCAGCGCGGAACCCAGGACGGTCGCCATCGCGCCGGTCCCCGCCATCGCGAATGCGACCGCGGTGGTGGCCACGGTGGCGGTCACGAGGGCCCGCGGCCGGGTGCGCGCCGCGATGAGTGCGAGCGGCACCGGGGCGAGCAGTCCGGCCGCCTGGGCCAGCGGGATGACCGACGCGATGACAACCGCCGCGACGGTCAGTCCGCCGAAGATCGCGACGGACGCGAACTCCATCGGACGCAGCGGGGGCGAGTTCTTCACCGGTCCAGTGTGCCTGGTGTCGTCGCCCCCACCGGCGGGGACAGCGCCCCCGAGCCGCGGCTGTCGGTCGTTCGCATGTTAAAGATCCATCACAACACGGTGATTCGAGTTGTCGGCGTCTCGCTGCGGGTGGATGGTCTTTTCACCCGGGTCGGCCATCGGTCCCCAGTCCGTGGACCATCGGCGAGGTCTCGCCCGGGCCGGAGGAGGACATGATGCAGTCGATTCCGATCGGTCTCACCCCGTTCCAGCAGGAGGGCACCCTGAACGGGATTCTCATCTCCGGCCGCTGGCCGGAGTCGACGCTCGAGTGGACGCAGACACTCGTGGCCTCGGTCCGGATCGCCTGCCGGCCGGGTTTCCTGTCGACGACGACGATCTTCGGCGTGGTCGAGCAGCGTCCCGAACAGGGTGAGGCGGACGCCGTCGGCATGATGGTCGCGATCGGCAACGTCGTCGACGACAGCTTCGTCGAGGCGGGCCGGTTCCTGAACAATCCGCCGGCTCTGGTCATGTTGCATCCGCCCTCGCAGACGCGCCCGTCGCTGCCCGAGTGCTCACAGGTCGCCTCCGGGTGCGTGCTGCTGCCCGGTCTCCCCGAACTCGGGCTCGAGCACCGGGCGGGCTGGGCCGAGGCGGAAGCCGACGGGACCGTGGTCAACCTACGCAATCAGGTGGGGATCGACCCCAACGCCGACCCCGACACCGCGGTGCTCGCGATGCTTCTCGCAGCGTAGGGCGCCGAGGCTCCCCGAAGGCGTTTCGACGGGCCGCCAGAGCGTTCGATCACGGGCACCCGAACATTTGATTTTGATGCCCCGACCTGTGGAAATACGGGCATTCGACGAGTTGCACCGGCGAGTTCGGGCTGACTAACCTGGCGTCCGTGATTGCTGCCCTGCTCCTGAGCTTCGGCGTGATCTTCGTCGCCGAACTCGGGGACAAGTCACAGCTGATGGCGATGACCTATGCCCTGCGCTACCGCTGGTGGGTCGTCCTCCTCGCGATCACCGTGGCCACCACCGCGGTGCACGCGGTCTCGGTCTTCTTCGGCCACTTCCTCGGACTGTCCATCCCCACCGCACTCCTGACGATCCTCGCCGGACTCGCGATGCTGATCTTCGGCCTGTGGACCCTGCGGGGCGACCGGCTCGACGACGAGGAGTCCAGCCGGGCGACCCGCGTCGGCGCCTCGGTGTTCTTCGCGGTCATGTCGGCGTTCTTCCTCGCCGAACTCGGCGACAAGACCATGCTCGCGACCATCACACTCGCCACCGACAACGACTGGCTGGGGGTCTGGATCGGATCCACGCTCGGCATGGTCGCCGCCGACGCACTCGCCATCGGGGTGGGCGTCCTGCTGGGTCGCCACCTCCCCGAACGGGTCATCGCCATCGGAGCGGCCGTCCTGTTCTTCGCCTTCGCGACATGGCTGATCGCTGACGGGCTGATCGGTGCGTCGGTACCCGTGATCGCCGGCACCCTCAGCGCTGTCGTGGTCATCACAGGAGTGGGCGTGGTGTTGATCCGCCGCGAGAACCGCCTCCACGTCCAGGAACGCGCCCGAGCGCTCGTTCGGTAGAACCGAGGGCTGATCGAGGGTCCTTCACGACACCTGACTATCGTGAAACTGCAGCATGAGCCGGAGCGGCGTCGCCGACGACGGTGACGCGGCCGGCAGGAGAACGGGTCGGGTACCGCGAAAGGATCACTCACACATGGACGTTTCAGGCGCTTCCGTACTGGTCACCGGCGGGGCTTCGGGCCTCGGCGCCGCCACCGCACGGCGTTTCGCCGCAGCCGGCGCCCAGGTCTTCGGTCTCGACCTGCAGGCCTCTATCGACAAGGCCGCGCCCACCGACGGTGTCACGCTGATCGCCGCCGACGTCACCGACGAGGCTCAGGTCCAGGCCGCCATCGACACCATCGCCGAATCCGGGGCGCCGTTGCGCGTCGCGGTGAACTGTGCGGGCGTCGGCTGGGCCGCACGGATTCTCGGCAAGAACGGCCCCCACGAACTCGACCTCTTCCGCAAGGTCATCGACATCAACCTGATCGGCACCTTCAACGTCATGCGTCTGGCCGCCAACCGCATGCAGGAGGAATCCACCATCGACGGCGACGGCCAGCGCGGCGTCATCATCAACACCGCATCGGTGGCGGCGTTCGAGGGTCAGATCGGCCAGATCGCCTACGCGGCGTCGAAGGGCGGCGTGCATGCGATGACCATCTCGGCAGCACGCGACCTCGCGCGCATCGGTGTGCGCGTCTGCACCATCGCCCCCGGGACCATCAGCACCCCCATGCTGGCGGGCGTGACCCCCGAGTTCCAGAAGACCCTGGCCGAGGCCATCCCGTTCCCGCAGCGTCTCGGGGAGCCCGACGAGTACGCACAGCTCGCCGAGTTCATCGTCACGCACAACTACCTCAACGGCGAGACCATCCGCATGGACGGGGCCATCCGCATGGCCCCGAGGTGACCTGGCGACCCCGTCGCGCAGGAGCCGGCCGGCCGATCACCGGTCGGCCGGTTCCTCGACATCCCGCAGCGCAACCACTGCGCGGGCCAGCCTGACCAGCGGAGCGGCGTCGGCCTCGAGTCCGTCGCCCTCTGCCGGGGCCAGGTCTCGGACGGCGCCGCCGGCGCCGTCCCGCGGATCGTGCTCGGCGACGGCAGCGCGCAACAGCCGCGCCTGCACCTCCGGTTCGGCATAGGAGAACACTGCCGGAATCCGAGGACTCAACTGGGTCAACGCGTCCCGGGTCTCGACGACGCGCCGATGCAGGCGTGTGGTCGGCGCCAGTCGCCCGGCGTCGGGTAGCACCACTTCCGGGACCGCGTCGGTCACGAGTCGCCACAGGGGCAGCAGTTCGGTGTCGAGCCGTCGACGGCGCCGGTTGGCGGCGACCGTCTGTATCCGCGCGTAGACCATCGGGTAGCTGATCCCCATCAGGAACGCGACGACACCGACGACGGCGACGACCCGGTTCGTCGTCAGAAGCCACGGGGACCGAACGACATTCGTCGCGGACACGACCACGAACACGACCTGGCAGACGGCGCCGATCGCAAGACACGTCAGG
Organism: Gordonia sp. KTR9; assembly: GCF_000143885.2. Lineage (NCBI taxonomy): Bacteria > Bacillati > Actinomycetota > Actinomycetes > Mycobacteriales > Gordoniaceae > Gordonia > Gordonia sp. KTR9. The sequence goes on along the minus strand of NC_018581.1, from coordinate 154,055 downwards.
CCGGTCATCAAAAGACCAAGGGACACACGGAGATAGCCGTCCGCCGTGGCGTAGAACTTGCGGACACTGTTCACGCACGCGATGAAACCGTAGGTCAGGTAGCCGCTGGCGATCAGCATGAAGAGCGCGAAACCCCAGTTCTGAACGGTCCATTCGTCGATCGTCGCAGTGCGGATCTCGACCGGGATGACCAGCATGGTCACCTGCAGACCGACGAGGGCCATCACGAGCGGCAACGCCTCCCACCCGGCCCGACGTTCGCGCGTGACCTGTCCGGGGAAGAAGAACACCACCACGAGCGCCGCGACCCCGATCGCGAGGAGTGCGTAGAACGCCACCCTGGACAGGCCGGCGAACCCGACCTCGTTCAGCACGTCGGCAACCGAGTCGTCGACGACGACGAACGCAAGGGTCAGCGCCGCGACGGCAACCATCATCGCCAACGGCTGCAGCCCCCACCCGGCGCGCCGGATCTGATCGAGACGCCAGCAGAACGCGAAGGCGAAGACGACCGCGGCGACCGCATTGACCGCGCCGATCCCGACGTCCACACCCGACGCCAGATCGACCGACGACGCCTGGACCTCGGATGCAGGGACGCCCCACGACACCGGATGGACCGTCGGGCCCCCGCCCGCGACAGTGATCACGCCCAACAGGGACTCACATTCTCACCGCGGTCGCAACCGGCCGGCATGTCACAACCATCCCCGGTGGCCGCCGAGCAGTCGCTGCAGGCCGCGCAGTTCGTCGTGCGCGGCGGTGCTCCCGACGCCGGTGCTGGCGTCCTCGGCCCAGCCGAGGATCAACGACGCCAGCATCTCGGCTTCCCACTCCGCGTCGTCGGAATAGCACGTGCGCCGGAGCGCGGCCGAGGACTCGTCCTGCGTCAGAGCGGCGATGCCCTGGGCCGAAGCCTCCCCCAGGACCTGGTGGCCGGCGACCAGATGTCCGAACTCGTGGATGACGATCTGGTCGCGGTGCAGCCGGGACGTCTCGGCCTGGTGGAAGAAGTAGTCCGCGTCGGAGGCAGCCAACCAGATGCCGTTGGGCACACCGGCGGGCAAGGGATGCGCGATCAGCCGGATCGGCCGGCCGCGACGCTCGCCGTATCGGTCGCACAGTTGAGTGACGTCGAGGGGCAGATCGAGATCCAGCCCCTTCAACGTGGTGCGGCACAATGCACGCAATGCGCGCTCTGATCGACGCATGGCCTCATCGAAGCACGAGCGCCGTCGGGGCCGCGACCCACCCACGGCGGTCGACCTCTCGGGCCTGTCCGGGCCGACACCCCTCGGTCCGGACTGATCAGGCTCCGCGAACGCCTCGGTCGCGGTCAGTCGTCGCTGTTGTCCCCGACGACGCGCAGGCGCGAATCGGCCGACGGCTTGCTGTCACTCAGGCCGGCTGCGATGACGTCCGGCGGGTCCTTGGGCAGGCCCTGCTGCTCACGCAGCACCTTGATCAGCTCGTTGACCACCGTGACCGAGTCACTCGACAGCCCGGCCAGACGGAATGCCGCCAGTTGGACGTTCGTGTCGGCCTGCAACCGCATCAGGTCGATCTCGTCGCGGGTGCGCTGCGCCGCCCGATCCTCGAGGAAATAGTGCACGTCGACCCCGAAAGCGGCCGCGATGCCCTCGACCGTGCGGAACGACGGGGACTTGGCCTTCCCCGATCGCAACTGGCTCAGATACGACTCGCCCAGCCGGAATCCCCGTTCGGTCGATCGTGCCGCGATCGCTTTCGCGCTGTACGCCCGGCCGTTCGGCCCCGGAACAGTGCGGAACAGCTCTTCGAGCCGCCGGGCGAAGAGCCCGGGGTCGAGAGCATCCGTGTCCGTGGTCTTCGAACGATCGGTGTCAGTGCGTCCGGTGTCGCCCATAGGCTTCTCCGCCCCTCCTGAAGTCATGACACTCTTCTCCGAAATGCAAAATTTGAATTTGCAAGCATTAAAGCCCGCTGTACACGGCCATTGCAACGATCGGTACGATCAGAAAGTACCGGACCGCCGCACTCGGCGCGTATCACCTGTGAAGATGGTGTAACGATCGATAGTGTGGCGTTCTTCACATTCTTGGGGGTCATGGGTTGCCGACACGGATCCGGCGGGTGAACATCTGGCTCCGACCCGGAGCGGGCGGCGGTCTGCCCCGCGGTGTCGGCGGCGTTGTCTGTCCCCATCGACTGTACGCCTGACGCCATGACCCACCGTCTCCCTTCCGGCCCGAATGCCGGCAGCAGGCCACGCGGCCTCGCCGTCCTCTTGGTCGTCATCGCCGCGATCGCCTTCATCGCTCTGGCGCCCGGTGTCGCGTCGCCCGCGCCGTCGGACCCCGGCGCGTCCGGGTCCGACTCGGCCGGTTCCGCCGACACGGATGCCGACACCGACACGGACACGGACACCGATGCGGACACCGATGCGGACACCGACGTCGACGCCACCGACGACGAGGACTCCACCGACACCGACGAACCCGGCGGCTCGGCGACCACGGATCCCGAGACCACCGATCCTGAGACCACCGATCCCGAAGACACCGACGAGCCCTCGTTGCCGTCGTTCCCCTCGGGATGCGAGTGCGGACCGACGCCGACGACCGGCACATCGGACCCGACGACGGAGACCACCGAGACGACCGAGACCAGCGACACGACGACAACAACGACGACCGACGATCCGGACCCGACGAGCACCGAGCCGACGAGCACCGAGCCGCAGACCTCGTCCGGGAGCGACGGCGAGGGCGGCGTCACCGTCAGCCGCACCCGCGAGCCGGAGGCCGCCACGCCGACCTCCGACCACGACGACGCGGGCGGGTCCGATCCAGCAGGGGCACCCGCGGAATCCGGGCCCGCGAGCGGCGACGTGCCGTCGGTTGCGCCACCGAGCGGCGGCGGGTCCGCAGGGTCATCCGGAACGCCTCCGTCCTCGGGTCCGGCGGGCGAGTCGGGGGCCGACCGCCCTTCTCCCGACGCGGAATCCGACGACACCGACGATTCGCAGACGGTCGCCGGTGCGCAGGAACCGCCGGCGGGTCCACCTCAGGCGTCGACCGGTACTTCGGGTGGTTCGACGTTGACGTCGGTGCGGAAGTTCGTCCTCGGGGTGGCGCCGGGCGCGCTGCTCCTGCTGGGTGCCGTCGCCCTGTTCGGCAGCGGGTCGTTCCTCGACTCGTTACGGTCGATGCGTCCCTGAGTCGTTCCCGGCCGGTTCGTTCCCGGCCGGTTCGTTCTCGGTTCAGCCCCGGTGGTGTCCGCCGGTGTCGACGGCAGCCCGGGCCGGAGCCGGCGCAACGGGTGACCATTCGAGTAGATCCCGCTCGTGGGGCACCTGCGCGGCCGCGCCGTCTGACATCCACTCGCGCAGGACCTTGGTGGCGCGCACATCGTCTTCGTTGTACTCGAGAAGGCGCTGACGCTGGCCATCGTCGGGACGTCCGCCGCCGAGCGCAACGGCCGCCCGGTACCACTCCATCGACGCCTCCCCGCTCGCGTCGTCGTCGCGCCAGGAGAATCCTGCCACCGGCGCCACCCGTTTCAGTCCTTTGCCGCGGGGACAGATGAAGTTCTCGCCGACGGCCTCGTAGATGTCCACCCATTCCGACGATCCGATGAAGGCCTGGACCTCGGCACGAGCGGGGATGCCCGGTTCACCCGCGAAGCGGTCGGCCGACCCCAGAAGCCACCGGTTCTCCGCCTGTTGGGAGTAGCAGTAGGCCGCGAACGTCTTGCCGGCGTCTCGCGCAGCATCCCGTTGCGCCATCAGCCAACCCCAGAACTCGGCGAAGGACCGTGCCTCGTCGCGGGTGGGCAGCGGATCCCAGGTGACGAACGGGCGATACTCGACGGGCACCGACTCATCGGTGGTGTCCGTGAGCAGTGTTCCCCACAGATACGCGCCGTGCTCGCCGTAGCTCTCCATGTCGACGTCGATCTCGACATCCGCGCGGTGGACCCGGGGCGAGTCGACGCGACGCACGAGCTCGGTGCCCGTGAGCCAGGCGATCGCATTGATGATCGCGTCCCCGAACCGGACTCCGCCCGGCCATCCCTCCGGCGGCGCCCCGCGCTGCGCGGCGAGCTGATCGATCGTCGTGATCCCCGCGTCGATCAGCACCGCTCCCTGGTTGCCGGTCGCCACGAGACTGACGTCGCGCTTCTCCTCCAACTCGGGTCCGCAGCGAACCCACCACGGACACGAGCGGCATTCGCTGATCCGGCGGGGCTCGGTCGGGATCTCCCCCGCCGCGACCGCGAGCCGGCGCTCGAGGATCGCCGAGTAGTCCTCGAGCATGGCTCCGGTGTCCAGGACGACGATGCAGTCGGCGTCCACGCCGATCACCCCGCCGCGCAGATCCGCCGTGTCGGTCGACGACGCCCTGCCGAGCTCGACGAGCATGGCGGTCAACTGTGCCAGCCGGAGGTTGTCCCGACGATTCGGCCGGCCGGTCCGATAGGGATCGGGACTCGGCGCCCACGTCCAGAACGGACTGGTCACCAGGGTGGCCGGACGTCCGTCCGGGTCCGGAGCCGACTTCGCCGGCTGGCTGACGCGGTGGTTGACGACGATGACCGGGACGTATCCCTCGCCGACCCGGACCAGCAGCTCGGAGTGGCCGCGCCGCCCGTGCACCTCGTCGACGGGGAGCGTCGCGTTCCAGATCCACTCGGCACCGTCATCGCAGGCTCGCAGCGTCGCCGCGACGCGGTCCGATGCGCTCGCGTCGGGGTCGACGACCACGAACACGCCGGGCTGGTCGCTGTGCACGCCGCGAAGCAGTTCGCGGACCGCGGCGCGGTGATCGGCGGCGGCCTCCTTACGACGCTGCACACCCGGCGGGTCGGGCTCCTCGGCAGGACGTCTGCTGTGGGCGAAGTCGAGAGCCACTCGGTGCTCGCAACCAGCGAGGTCGCGCGGCGACAACACGACAGGGGCCACGCCATCCCTTTCTGGGCTCGAGCGGAGGAGACACGTGGTCGGATACAACCACATGTCATGCTTGTACTTGTTATCACGCGCACCTGACGCCGGGAGCGAAGCGAGCGGGGCCACAGAAGTGCGGCGCCGCCGTGGGCGGGCAAGCCAGCCGGTCGACCGGCGCCGGGAGCGGAACGGGAGCGGGCCGGGGGTCGACTGCGGTCTACTCGGCAGCAGCGAAAGGGCATTCGATGGGATTGTTCTCCTCCGACGGTACGACTCGTGCGCAGCGCAAGGCAGAGGCCAAGGCTCTCAAGGCGAAAGCCAAGCTGGAGGCGAAGTTCGATGCCAAGTCGCGGCGCAAGGAGCAGAAGGCTCGACGCAAGAACGAGCACAAGTACTTCAAGAAGGAGATGAAGGCCGAGCGCAAGACCGCCAAGCAGCTCGCCAAGTCCCAGACGAAGGTGAGCAAGGCCGAGGCGAAGAAGTTCGCCGTCGAGGCGCAAGCAGCTGCCGACGCGAAGGCACTCAGCCCGGCCAGCGTGAAGCGCTACCTCACCGTCGCGCGGCTCGTGGCACCGATCGCCGCACCGGTCGTCTACCGGGCCGCGGTCGCCGGACGTGAGCAGCTCTCGACGCTGCAGGCCAACCGCGCGGGGGTCTCACCGGAAGTGTTGCGCCAGTTCAGCGGTCACGGCGCCAGCCTGTCCGCACGGATCGCCACCACCCGCACTGCCCTGGAGAAGGTCGTCGCGCAGGACACCAGTGCCGATGCCAAGGACTTCGTCGCGGCGATGACCACGCGCCTCGACAACCTCGACATCGCGGTGCAGACCGCCGAGACGATGTCGGCCGGTCAGCGCCGCACCGCCCACAAGTCCATCGCCGACGAGCTCGAAGCGGTCGACGCCGACATCCTCGCCCGGCTCGGCGTCCGTTCCTGACGCGAGTCCCCTGCGGGCTCTGCAGGCACCGCCCAGGGGCCACGACCCTCGTCGGGTGAGGGTGCCGACCCACTAGGATGGGCCCGAACGGGCCGCGCGGCGGAGCAGTCGCCGAGCGCATGCCGGACACTTGCGAGGGAGCACCGTATGACCGAGCCGGATCCGAATGTCACGCCGTCCGGCGGTGACCCGAACCGCGACGAGCAGGCACTGTTCCCGATCGCCACACCTGGCGATCCGAACGCCGACGCGCCGGCCTCCGCACCCGCACCCGAGAAGCCGGTAGCGAAGAAGGCGGCCGAGAAGGCGCCGGCCAAGAAGGCCACGCCGGAGACGGCGGCCGCGGAGTCCGGCGGCGACAAGCTCCCGCCGAAGAAAGCCGCGAAGAAGACATCCCCGACCAAGGCGCCGGCCAAGAAGAGCCCGGCGAAGAAGGCAGCCGGCGTCGCACCGGCGAAGAAGTCGACGGCCAAGAAGGCGCCGGCGAAGAAGGCACCACCGAAGTCGGCCCCGCCCGTGCCGGAAACGCAGGCGCCGACTCCCGAACCCGAGGCGCCGCAGGTGTCGGCCCCGGTGTCATCGTCGAGTCCGCCGGTGACCCGCTCCCCGGAACCGGCCTCCACGGCTCCGGCCGCCACGCCGCCCGCACCGACGTCTGGGCCCGCACACCCGCCGGTCGACGTGGTCGCCGAATCCGACGCCGCCCGTGCGACTTTCGCTCAGTTGCGCTCGGGCTCCCCGACCGAACCCCCGACCACCAATCTGACGCCCGCATTCGCGGGGCTGGCGGCCGCGGTCGCCCTGATCGTCTTCGTCGTGTTACGCCGAATCCTGCGCTGACGGACCGCCGGCCGGTGACGCGGTGTCCGTACCGTGGGCCGGGGTCGAATCCGTTGCGTCCGAGCCGGTTCGCGTCCGATGGTCGGTGACGCGGGCGACGATCGCCGCCGCGACGTCGTCGGGGTGGGCCTCCGGTAACCAGTGGTCGGCGCCGGGCAGCACGATGAACTCGTAGTTCGCCTCGACCCAGCCCGAGCACAACCGGGCCGCGGCCGGGCCGATCGCGATGTCGGCGTCGCCCCACACGAACGTGGTCGGGACCCGCACCGGTCGTGGCGTGCTTCGCTTGTCCGGCAAGAACATCGCGCGGTACCACCCCAGCGCGCCGGGAAGTGCGCCGGAGTCGCCGATCTCGGTCGCGACCCGCGACGCGAACGGTTGCGGGAGTCCCATCCGCTCACCGAAATCCGGCTGCGTCCGCATCGCCGCGCCGAGGAGTTTCTCGGGCAGCACCGGGACCTGGAATGCGGCCATGTACCAGGAGCGGAAGATCTGGCCGTGGGGCATGGCGCGCAGGAACGCCCCGGGGTGCGGCACGGACAACGCGGTGAGCGTTGCGACCCGGTCGGGATGGTTCGCCGCGACCGTCCACCCGACGATCGCACCCCAGTCATGGCCGACGATGTGAGCTCGTCCGATCCCGGCGGCGTCGAGCAGGGCGACCACGTCGGCCGCGAGCTCCCCTTGGACGTAGTCTCGTCTCCGTGTGGGTCGGGCGCCGGGCGAATAGCCACGCTGGTCCGGTGCCAGCGTTCGAAACCCGTTGTGGTGCAACGTCGGCGCGACCAGCTCCCAGCACGAGGCCCGCTGGGGGAACCCGTGCAGCAGTACGATCGGTTCACCGTCGACCGGCCCCGCATCGGTGACATCGAAGGTGAAGGGCCCGCGATCGAACCGGGTGAGGCGTGTCGTCATCGATGACCTTTCGTATCCGTTCACACGTGGACCGTTCACACCATTGCGAGTACGCGCGCCGGACCGCCGGTTCCGCCGGAGAACCTCGGGGCGCCGACGATCACGATCGAGCCCTGCGGCGGAACCGCTTCCAGGTTCGCCATCGCCTCGACGGCGTACCTCCCGCTGCCGAGGATCGCGGTGTGGGCCCCGGTGACGCCGCGGACGTCGACGCTGAGCGTGTCGGTCCCGATGGCCACGACTCCCCGCTCGGTCACGAGCATGCCGACCGCGGCGGATGAGTAACCGGCGGCGTCCGCGCCACCGGTTCGCGGCTGCCACCCGGTGTGCAGCGCGACCAGCGCGCCGCGGGGAATCCGCCCATGTCTCGACTCCCAGTCCTCGACATCGCGTTCGGTCAACTCGGCCCGCCGGTCTCGGCGTGCCCTGGACTCGATACTGATCACCGCGAGAGGCGCGACGAGGTCGGCCGGATCGATGCGGTCGACCGTGATCCCGCCCCCGATCTTGTGGGCGGGCGCATCGACATGGGTGCCGGTGTGCTCGGCGAACGAGACCCAGTTGGTTGCGAAGCCCGAATTCCCCGCCCGCACACGGGATGTCGGCACGGTGACCATCGGCGGGTTGCCCGGCCACACCGGGAACGTCGGTGAGAGTGTGTGGGTGAGGTCGACGATCCGCCCGGCCGATGCGTCACCCGGCGCTCCGCGAGAGGGAGCTGCCAGTCCGGCTCCCGCGGCCATCGAGGCCGAAATCCCCGTCGCCACCCCGGCAGCCACCCGCAGTGCCGTACGGCGAGACATCCGGCGCGCTTCCTCGTGTGCGTGCTCGACGATCGCGTCGTCGCACATGCCTCAGCCGTTCCAGCGCACACGCAGGATGCGATCCGAACCTTCGCCGTCGCTGGTCGTCAGGACGAGTGAGCCGTCGGGCGCGACGGCCACCCCGCGCAGGCGGCCGTGCGCGTCCTTCAACGCCTCGGTCTCCGAGACCACGCGTCGCCCGTCGTCGGAGAGCTTCATGAACACCAGTCGCTTGCCCTTGAGTGCCGTGAGCACGAGACCGCCGCTGTACGCGCCCCAGCCGGTCTCGGGCAGGAAGGCGATGCCCGGCAGGGCTATCGTCGTGTCGCCCGAGCTCCACACCGGGCCGATCGCACCCGGGACCCGGACCGGATCGGTCATCGGCACCGATTCGTCGTAGATCACCGGAAGACGATCGGGTTTGTACCCGTAGTTGCCCCCGGCGACGATGCGGTTGAGTTCGTCGTCGCGGGTCGTCCCCTGCTCGATGGCGTACACGCGGCCCGTGCCGGGCTGGACGGCAACGCCCTGGACGTTGCGGTGACCGAGGCTGTAGATCGGACTCCGCGGGTTCGGATTGCCCGGAGCCGGGGTGCCGTCGAGCCGGATGTGCAACACCTTGCCGCCCAGCGAGGTACGAGACTGCGGAATCCACGGAGTGGCGTTGTCACCGGTTCCGATCCACAGACCGTCGGCGGTCGCCGCCAGCCCGCAACCGCCGTGGCGTCCCGACGAGTTGACCGGAATCCCGCTCAGCACCGTGCGTTCGCGGGCCATCTGGGTCCAGTCGGAGCCGACCCGCCAGGACACGACCTTGATGGTCTGCCCGGTCTGCGGGAACTCGATCGGGATGTTCGACAGCGACCCTGGCGCACCCGGAGCACCGGGCACGGTCGCCTCCGCCTGGCAGGAGTACACGCGGCGGGTCTGTGCGAAACGCGGATCGATGGCGAGTCCCATCAGCCCCGACTCGCCTTCGGCGAAGATGCGCGACAGGTCGGCGCGGACGTTCACGCGTTGTCCTCCCGGGCGCACCGCGACGAACCGTCCCGACCGCTCGCCGGTCAGCACCGTCCCGTCCGGAGCGACCACGACGCCCCACGGGATGCTCAGCCCGCCGGCGACGGTCGTCACCTGGAGGGAAGGTGCCGCGTCGGCGGCGGGCGCGGACACCAGTGCGCCGACGAGGGCTGCCGAGACTGCCGCGGTCAGCACCCCCAGACGCGTCCGGCGGGATCGGGTCACGGGGTCTCTGCGCATGCGGGGGCTCCGGGTCACGGGGCTACCGTAACCACGCTCACACCGATCGGGCAGGACAATCGGCTCACTCGGGGGCGGGAGGCGCCGCCGGGCGCTAACGGCCGGGCAGGTACTTCAGCGCGCGGACAGCGGCCGGGGTGATGGCGCGGTAGATGTTCGTCGGGACCACCGGCATGCGGTCGATGCCGATGAAGCGCTGTTCGGCGATGGTCTGCGGCTCGGTGTACTTCAGCAGGCCCTCGTCGCCGTGGCGGCGCCCCACCCCGGAGATGCCCATGCCACCCATCGGGGCCGCAGTCGACGCCCACGCCGCCGCATAGCCCTCGTTGATGTTCACCGTCCCGGCCCGGAGTTGCTCGGCGACCTCCTGCGCCTCAGCGCTGCTACCGGCGAAGACGCTCGCGTTGAGGCCGTAGTCGGTGTCGTTGGCGAGCTTGATCGCCTCGTCGGTGGAGTCGACGGGGTAGATGGAAACGACGGGTCCGAAGGTCTCGTTCCCGAAACAGACCATGTCGTCGGTGACGTCGGTGAGGACCGTCGGCTCGAAGAAGAAGGGGCCCAGGTCGGCTCGTCGTTTCCCGCCGGCCAGCACCTTCGCGCCCTTGGCGACTGCATCCTCGACGTGCGCCTCGGCGGTGTCGACCTGGGCGGCCGAAGCCAGCGAGCCCATGTCGGCGGTGAAATCGTAGGAGGCCGACAGCTTCATCGTCGACACATGGGCGGCGAACCGCTCGGCGAAGTCGTCGGCGATCTTCTTGTCGACGTAGATCCGTTCGATCGAGATGCACAGCTGCCCGGAGTTGGAGAACGACGCGCGCGCCGCACCCCGGACGGCGTTGGCGATGTCCGCGCTCGCGGTGACGACCATCGGGTTCTTGCCGCCGAGCTCCGCCGAGAAACCGATGAGCCGACGCCCGGCCTGCTCGGCGAGGGTCGCCCCGGTCTCCGAGGAGCCGGTGAACATCACATAGTCGGTGGTGGCCATGATGGCCTGTCCGACAACCCCGCCCGGGCCGGGCACCACGGCGTACAGCTCGCGCGGCAGGCCCGCCTCGTACAGCAACTCGGCCAGGGCCAGTGCGCAGTACGGGGTCTGGCTGTCCGGCTTGATGACCACGCCGTTGCCGGCGATGAGCGCCGCCACCGCGTCGGACACGGCCAGTGTCAGCGGGTAGTTCCACGGGCTGATGATGCCGACCACGCCCTTGGGCAGGTAGCGCACACGGACGCTGGTCGCACCCGGCAGCATGCCCTTGACCTTGCGGTCGGAGAGCAGCTTGGGACCGTTCGTCGCGTAGTGCCGCGCGGTGATCGCGACGTCGATGACCTCTTCTTGCGCGTAGATGCGCGCCTTGCCGGTCTCGGCCTGCGCGATGTCCATCAGCGACGCCGCGTTGCGGTGGACCAGTTCGGAGAACCGATCGATGATCGCGGCGCGGTCGGCCGGCGTGCGGGCCGCCCACCCCTGCTGTGCCTGGCGGGCACGGGCGACCGCCACCTCGAGATCCTCGGCGGTGGCGACGGGAATGGTCGCCATCTCCGTCCCGCTGAACGCCTCGAGGACGGGGCGCGTGGGACGACTCGCGGCGTCGTCGATGGCGACGAGCGCACCCAGGCGGGCGAAATAGTCGGCGGTGGGCTTCGGCATGGCGGTGCTCCCTAGCGCTGTCGGGTGTCCGGTGTTCTCTTCGATGGCGATCGCCGGTCCCGGCGATCGGGGTTCTGCCCGGTGTCGGCCTACTGTGGTTCCGGCGCGACGAGCACGATGCCGTCGTCGTCGGAGTAGACGATGTCGCCGGGGGCGAACGTCTCACCGCCGATGCTCAGCGGGATGTCGCGCTCACCGGCGCCGGTCTTGGTCGATTTGCGCGGGTTGGTGCCCAGGGCCTTGACCCCGATCTCCATCCCACCGATGGTCTTGGCGTCGCGGATGGCGCCGTTGACGATGATCCCCACCCAGCCGTTGGACCGGCCGAGTTCGGCGATCAGGTCTCCCACCAGGGCGGTGTGTACCGACGCGTCGCCGTCGACGACGAGCACCCCGCCGGGGTTGGACTCGCCGAGAACCGACTTCAGCAGGGCGTTGTCCTGGAAGCATCTGACCGTCGACACCCGTCCGACGAACTCCCGGTTACCGCCGTACTGCGTGAACTGGGTGTCACAGCTACGGACATCGGCACCGATCTCGTCGACGAGGTCGGCCGTCGGGGTGAAGGTCAGCTCGCTCATGCCGAACAGTTTAGGTGTAACCGCAAGTAGCTGGTTACTCGCGGGTAGGGATCGATCGGACCCCACGGATGATCTCGGCGACGTCATCCGGGCGCTCGGAGACCAGGAAATGCCTCGCCCGCGGGAGAACGGCGATCTCGCGGGCGCCGAGCACCTCGGCGTATCGCCGTTGCTTCCATTCCCACAACTCGCGCCACCCCGGAAGCCTCGACGACGCCACGACGACGATCACCGGGGCGTCGGGCATCGGCGCGGACCGTCGCAGACTCCGCAGCGTCTGGTTCATCGACCCGAAGGCGGCGTTCTCGACGAGGAGCGCGAGCAGATACGGCGGCTGCCCGAACACGTGGGTGCTCCACCGGCGCTGCTGCTCCCCGCGGCCCTCCGGGGGCGCGGGCACCACGCGGCTCCACACCTGGAAACTCGGCCAGCGACGGATACCCACGCGACTCGTCACCGCACGCGCCGCACCGACCACCCGGTGAGCGTTGCCGACCCGGAACGAGAGCGGGACGAGCCGCCATGGGAGCAACACGAACGACCCGTCGAGCACGACCACACCCGCCGTCCGTTCGGGATACCGCCGCGCGAACGCCTCCACGTACAGCGACGCCAGCGAATGACCCACGACCACAACCGGTTCGTTGACGCCACGCGCATCGAGGACGGCGGCCATCCGTTCCACCTCGCCCAGCAGCGAGGGATGGTGGCCACGGCCGATGGGATCGGACAGCCCGTAGCCCGGGCGGTCGTAGCGAAGGACCCGCCACGACGTGGACAGCCGCGCGACCAGCGGATCGAGGTCGAACCAGTTGCTCCCGAGCGCCGCCATCAGCAGCAGCGGCGGCCCCGAGCCCTCGTCGAGCACGTGGAGATGATGCTCCCCGACCGTCACGAACGTGCCGGGTGTGTCCGGGCCCTCGTCGGGCATCCTCTCGCGCACTCGTCCAGTGTGCCCGGAGGGACCCGGCAGCGTCGGCGGACGATGCGACCGGACGCCACCGACGAGCCTGGTCAGCGATCGTCGTGCGAGTCCAGGCAGATCCGCAGCCGGCGCAACCCGTCCCGGATCCGGGACTTCGTGGTGGGCAGCGGTGTGTCGGTGCGCGCCGCCACCTCGGGATAGGTGAGCCCGCCGAAGTACGACATCTCGAGGCTCCCGCGCTGCAGGTCGGTGAGGTGTCCGAGGCAGGTGCGCACCGCGCTCACCTCCGCCGCCCGGACGACTTCTTCGAGCGGAATGTTCTGCGCACCTTCGGGTTCCGCGTTCCGAGCGCCGTACTCCGACATCCGCTCGGTCTGCATGTTCTCGGAGCGGACCCGGTCGACGGCGCGGCGGTGCGCGATCGTCATCATCCAGGTGATGACCGACCCGCGAGCGGGTTCGTAGTCGGCGGCCCGCTGCCAGTACTGCAGGTAGGCCTCCTGGACCACCTCTTCGGCGTAGTGCCGGTCACGGACCACCCGGACGGCGAGCCCGTAGATCCGGGAACTGGTCAGATCATAGAGACGCGTGAACGATGCGCGGTCTCCTCCGGCGACGGACACCAGAAGATCGCGCAAGAGCTGCGATTCACCCCCGCCCCCGTGGTCCGCTCTCGCGGTTGCGTCGCTCTCCCTCGGCGCCACGGGTTCAGGTGCTGCGCAGCTCTTCGACGACCATTCCGGGCACCTCTCGTCAGACGTAGGGGGTTGATTACTAGGTCGTTCGACCCGATCCCACCGTTACAGATCGTGACCACGTGTAGCTCAAGCGGATGACAGGCGGCCCCCCGCACGGGTTGTGTCCGACAAGTGCACACGGCGTGACTGTACAGTGCGTATGCACATGATGTCTTGCCGATGTACGGCAGCGAGACAGCCGGGTTTTCCTCCGGTCAGGCGTCCTGTGGTTTCGCGAGCGGGAACGCCAGCGACTCACGGATCGACTGTCCGGTGATGAGCATGACCACGCGGTCGACGCCGACGCCGAGACCGCCCGTCGGCGGCATCGCGTACTCGAGCGCCTGTAGGAAGTCCTCGTCGAGTTCCATGGCCTCGGGGTCGCCGTCGGCCGCCAGGATCGACTGCTCGGTGAGGCGCTTGCGCTGCTCCACCGGATCGGTGAGCTCGGTGTAGGCAGTGCCCAGTTCGACGCCCCAGGCCACGAGATCCCACCGCTCGGCGACGCCCGGCTTGCTCCGGTGCGCGCGTGTGAGGGGCGATGTCGACGTCGGGAAGTCGATGTAGAAGGTCGGGAACGTCGTGCGGTCCTCGCCGAGGTGCTCGTAGAGTTCCAGCACGATCTGCCCGGCGTCCCAGTCCGGCCGGTGGTTGATCTCGAGGCGATCGCACACGGCGCGCAAGACCTCGACGGGGGTGTCGGGGGTGATCTCCTCCCCCGCCCCTTCCGACACCACCTGGTGGACGGTCTTGACCGGCCACTCCCCCGAGATGTCCACGCGCTCTTCGTTTCCGTCGGCGTCGGTCCGCACGATGACCGGTTCCCCGTAGGCGGCGGTCGCCGCGTGCTGGATCATCTCGCGGGTGAGGTCGAGCATCTTGAGGTAATCACTGTGCGCCTCATAGGCTTCGAGGCTGGTGAACTCCGGGTTGTGACTGAAGTCCACGCCCTCGTTGCGGAAGTTGCGGCCGATCTCGAAGACCTTCTCCACACCGCCGACGCAGAGCCGTTTGAGGTAGAGCTCCGGCGCGATGCGCAGGTACAGGTCGAGGTTATAGGCGTTGATGTGCGTCTGGAACGGGGTTGCGTTGGCACCGCCGTGGATCTGTTGGAGGATCGGTGTCTCGACCTCCAGATATCCACGCGCGGAGAGAAAGTCGCGCAACGACTTCACGACGAGGCTGCGTGTCGCGAGTGATGCCCGGGTCTGCTCGTTGATGGCCAGGTCGACATAGCGCTGGCGGACACGCGCTTCCGGATCGGTGAGACCGGCCCACTTGTCGGGCAGCGGACGCAGGCACTTGCCGTTGATCCGCCAGGCGTCGATCAGGATCGACAGCTCGCCCTTGCGGCTGGTGCCCACGACGCCGCGCGCCTGGATCAGGTCACCGAGGTCGACGTCGGTGCCGAAGTCGGGAGTTCCCGGGATCACGCGGGAATCCTCGACGAGGACCTGGACCTCGCCGGACCAGTCGTGCACGTCGGCGAACACCACCTTGCCGAAGTCGCGAAGCCGCGTGACGCGGCCGGCGACGGTGACGACGGTCCCTTCGGGTTCGGCCTTGGCCTGCGCGATCGTGTGCGTGGGCCGGTCCGCCGGCGGGTACGGATCGAAGCCCCGTTCGACGAGCCGGTCCATCTTCTCGAGCCGGACGCGGACCTGCTCCGGACGGTGGACGACCGCACCCTCCGGGGTGGCCGCCTCGGCGTCGAGTTCGGCGATGAGGGCGGGGGCGTCGACACCGGCCGGGATCGACGGCTGGCCTTGCGTGTAGTGCTTGGCCCGGCCGAAGCGCGGCAGCGTGATGAAGCCCTCGGTCACGATCGCGGCCAGCCCCACCCGGGGCAGGATTCGGCTGTCCTCGAAGCACAGGTAGCGCGACTGCCAGTCCGGCAGATACTTCGCATTCGACTTGTACAGCGACTCCATCTGGAAGAACCGCGAGCCGAACATCAGCACCGAGTAACCCATCCGCATCACGGGCCCGGCACCGATCTGGGGCCCCTGCTCGAAGAACGCCCGGAATGCGGCGAAGTTCAGGGATACCTCGGTGATGCCCAACTGTTCGGAGTCGCGGCACAATTCGGCGACCATCGTCTCCACGACGCCGTTGGGCCCGTGCCGGTCGCGACGCATCAGGTCGAGCGAGACCCCACGGCGCCCCCACGGCACGAAGGACAGCATCCCGACGACCCTCTCGTCGGGAGCGCCTTCGTCCATCACCGCCTCGACCAGCAGGCAGTCGCCGTCCGCGGGATCGCCGATGCGCGAGAGCGCCATCGCGAAGCCGCGTTCCTCGTCGGTGTCGCGCCAGTCATCGGCCCGCGCGACGATCTGCGCCATCTCGGTGTCACCGATCTCGGAGTGCCGCCTGATGCGGACATCGACTCCGGCACGCCGGGTGCGTGTCACGGCCTGGCGCACCGCCTTCATCGCGGGTCCGCTGAGGCTGAACTCACGCGTGTGGAGGATGGCCTCGTCGCCGATGTTGAGGGAGACGAAACCGGCGGCGTCGAATGCCGCCGCGCCACGTGGGCTCGACCCCATCGACGCCGGATGCCATCCGTATTTTTCGCAGAGCGTGAGGAATTCGGCGATGGCGTCGGGCCACGACTCCGGGTCGCCGATCGGGTCACCGCCTGCCAGTCCGACGCCGACCTCCACCCGGTAGGTGATGGCCGCGCGGCCGTCGGGCGAGAACACGACGGCCTTGTCGCGACGGGTCGAGAAGTAGGCGAGCGAATCGTCGTCGTTGAACCGCGCGATCAGAGCGCGGATGAGTGCCTCGTCCTCGGCGGTGATGAGCCAGCGCAGCCGCTGCGAACGGAACAACACGATCGCCGCGGCGATCAGCGCCAGCGCCCCGAACAATCCCAGCAACCCGTTGACGAAGAGATGCGTGTGCCGTCCGTCGAACGACGCGTCTTGGTCGATGGCGCCGAAGGCGACCACCCGGTTGAACGCATACGGCAACCGGTCGCCACGGGTGAGGGTGTGCGGGAACGCCCATACGAGCGCCCAGCCCAGCAACGTCGCGATGATCAGGCCGGCGACGAGGGTGCCGAACGCCGCGGGGATCGCTCCCCTGCGGACCCGTGTGTAGAACTGCCGGTACGTGGACAGCAGGAACATCAGCGCGAGGGCGTCGATGAACAGGCCGAGGTAGATGTTGGTGCGGTCCCAGGTCGTGACGCCGAGGTCGTCCTCGAGCGCCGGCACCAGATAGAGAACGTTGGCCGTCATGAACAGCACGAGGTAGACCACGCTGATCCACCAGGCGATCCGCTTGCGTGCGGAGAGCGCGACGGCGATGAGCGCCAGCACGAACGCCCAGGCGAAGCTGGTGTCGGGCAGGGTGATGATGTAGTCGTCGACGTAGCGTCGCGGGTCGTGGATCAGGTGCCGGATCGCCGGAAAGAGACTGGACAGCAACGCGATGGCGGCGAGGACACCGACCACGGTGCCGGCGATGTGCGGAGCGCGGGTACCGAACCCGGTCGGTCGCCTGATCTTGTCGAGGAGCGCCAGGGATCGACGATCGGCGGCGGTGGGTGCGCGCGACGTGCCGATGTGACGCTCATCGGGGTTCTCGGGGTCGACCGGCGCGAGGGGGGTGTCGGTGGCCATGCGTAAACGGTAGTCGGGAACATGAGTATGTCCGGGCAGTCCACGCGGATCGGCCATGTCCGGCTCAGATCGTCTCCACGGACCGTTCTCCGGTGCGCGCCCGGCCGAGGTGGCCCCGCCCGCCCGGTACCGGCATGATCGAAGCCGTGTACGACGTGACGATCCGAGACGAGTCCATCCGCCTCGGCCAATTCCTCAAACTCGCCAACCTGATCGAGTCCGGCGCGGAGGCCAAAGAGGTGATCGCCGACGGTCTGGTCAGCGTCAACGACGAGGTGGAGACCAGGCGGGGCCGGCAGCTGGCGATCGGCGACGTGGTGTCCGTCGGCGGGATGAGCGTACGAGTGGTCTCCGGGACCGACGACCTACCCGCTCCTTGATCCGACAGAGCGCAAACCACTGGCACACCCGCTCCGCGAGAGCGAGCCTCCTGCTCCCTGAGGTGCGAGCCTCCTGCTCCCTGAGGAGCGCCCGGAGCTTGCGGAGGGCGCGTCACGAAGGGTCTTGGCGACCGAGGCTGCGAAACCCTTCGTGACGCTCGCAAGCTCGCTCCTCAGGGAGCAGGGCGTGACGCTCGCAAGCTCGCTCCTCAGGGAGCCGGGGTGGACGCTCGCAAGCTCGCTCCTCAGGGAGCGGGGGGCGCTTTCGTAGTCCACGACGGCCGCCAGGCCGCAGATACTGAGGTGCGAACGGCGCTACGTGCGGACGCCGAATCGTCGGAGTTCAGCAGGGGTGATCAGACGTTCCGCTTCAGCGGGGAACATCGTCGTGGAACCGCGGCGGCCCCCGAGTCGCCCGCCGGTCAGCGAGTTCAGCAGGGAACCCCGGCGGGGTGGGTGAAATGGGTCAGCCAACTTCATGACCAATCACTTCCTGATACTTCACATTCGTTACAACGGACTCGAACTTTGTTCTACTGTAGCGGCTGTTCCGGATCGTGTCGCCGGACTATTGCGTGGCCTACGCCACGTCCCCCGCGACTGCCGACACGTGTGAATCCCGCACCTCCGGATCCCGAAGTGGCGAGTGCCGCACACGACGGCTAGATCGATCATTCCACGCGAAGCGTTACGTCGCGGTCAGCGACGCGCCCCTCACCTGCATGAATGACTCGACACGCGTCCGGTGGCCGCGCCGGGCAATCCGTCGGGTGAGGCTCGACGAATCCCTGTCAGCCCGCGGCGCGTGGGCGGGCACGGTATTGAGTGGAGGAGATCGCATGGTCGAGGTGTCACGGACCTTCCCGGTGAGACAGCCCATCGAGACAGTAGTCGCGTACATGCGCGACTTCGCCAACGCCGTCGAGTGGGATCCGGGAACGCAGAAGTGCGAGCAGATCGGCACCGACCCCATCGCGCTGGGCACCCGCTGGCACAACGAGACGAAGCTGTACGGGATCTCGACGACGCTGACCTACGAGCTCACCCGCGACGACCCGGACCACGTCGTGTTCACCGGTCGCAACAAGACCGCGACCAGTGTCGACGACCTGTCGTTCGCGCCGGACGGACCCACGCGCACCTCGTTCACGTACCGGTCCCACATCACCTTCAACGGCCGTGCCCGGCTCGCCGACCCGCTCGCGCAGCTCGCCTTCAACCGGCTCGCGGGTTCGGTGGAGGATCAGATCACCAGGGTGCTCAACAGACTCTGAACGACCGAAGCCGGCCGCGCCTATCCGGCAGTGCTCGCTCGCCGGCGACGCACCCGCTTCACGACGAACCAGGCGACCATGAGGACGAGAAGCGCGATCACGATGTTGGACAGCGCCCCGCTCCAGCGTTCGAGCGCCGGGGCGATCGCCGGACCGAAACCGAAGCCGATCCCGATCCACAAGGCGTTCCACACCCCCGAACCCAGCGCGGTGTAGGCGGTGAAGCGCCAGAACGGCATCTTCTCGATGCCCGCGGGGATCGAGACGAACGATCGCACGAGCGGCACGCACCGGCCGAGGAGAACCGCCATGCCGCCCCAGCGGACGAAATACTCCTCCGCCTTGTCGAAGTCGTCGTAGTCGAGCAACGGCAGCCGGCCGACGAGCCGCCGGGTGCGGTCGCGACCCAGGGCGGCGCCGATCCAGTACCAGAGCCAGGCGCCGACGAGCGACCCGACGGTCGCGGCCATCCAGGCGAGCCAGACGTTCATGCGGCCCTCGTAGGCGAGGAACCCGGCGCCGGGAAGGACCGCTTCGGAGGGGATGGGCGGCAGGAAGGTCTCGAGGAGGATCGCGACCCCCACACCCAACTCGCCGAGTGTGTCCATCAGGTCGAGGATCCAGCCGATGAAGCCGCTGTGACCCTGAGACGGGTCGGTCTGGGCGAGTACGGCGGCGAGCTGCGTTGGCAAAGAATCAGTCCGTTTGTCCGAGGGGCGGTCGGCTGGTCCCCGGCAACGGTGACCGCCTCGGCAGCCACTCTAGTCGGAAGTCCGATTCATCCGGTTTCCGCGCAGGTCGACCGACCGGCATCGGCTCAGGCGAGTCCGGCGAGGAACCTGTTGGCCCACTGCACCGCGGTCACCCCGGGACGAACCTCGAAGTCCCGGTAGGTGCCGTGGGACCCGGACTGCAGGAACCGGTTGAACGATCTGATCTGTTCGCGGGCCCGGTCGTCGCCGAGTTCCTGCACGATCTCCCCGGGTCCGCCGAGGGTGAGCAGTTCGGCGAGGATCGCGCCCGCCTCCGCCTGATACTGGACGATCTGGCTCGGCGTCGGATCACTGGTCTCGGCGAGGTAGCCGACGATCCGCGTCACGTAGTAGTCGCGAGGCACGTTGCAGTAGACATCGCCGGGTTCGCAGATCGTGAACGCTCTCGGCAGGACCCAGCCCATGCCGTCGAGGCGAGGGCCGCCGCTTCCCTCTCCGCGCAGCGGCGGACCGACGAGGTTGTCGCGCTCGGACCGTCGCGGATCGGCGATCAGGACGACGCCCGCCACCTGACCCGGCCTGATGGCGGCACGGCCGGTGCCGATCTCGGAGGCCAGGTCCCCGGCGGCGTCGGCGCCCTGGCTGTAGCCGACCAGTGCGATCCGGGTACCCGGGCATCGACGCAGCATCTGCAGGGCCAGTCCCGTGGTGTTGGCCACGGCCTGCCCCTTCGACTTGCCGTAGATCGCCTTCTCCCAGGGGAACGCGGTGGCGTCGTATCCGACGTACTGCACGCGGGTCTCCGGTCCGAGCCCGGCGGTGACCTCACCGAGCAGGCCCGGGCTGGCGCCGTTGGACCACGTTCCGGGCACGGCGAGCACGTAGATCTCGGGGCATCCTCGCGGCGCGGCGTCGGCTTTCGGGACGGCGAGGCCTCCTCCGGCCAGGACGGCACACAACAGCGCGCACATGGTCGCGACGATCCGACGCATGGTCCGTTCCCTTCGTACTGGCCGGTGAGGGCCGACAGCGATGAGGCGAGTGTAGGGCGGAAAATACCTACCCAGCACGGTCACCGTTCACACGCAGAACTCCCGCCCACCCCGAAACGGGCGAGCGGGAGTTCTGTGTTCTGCTCTGTGCGAGGCGCGCGGTCAGCGCTGCGCGACCTGCGTCGGCACGATCGGCGCGGGCAGCTCCGACGCCCCGGTGAGGAACTTGTCGGCGGCCGCTGCGGCCGACCGGCCCTCGGCGATGGCCCACACGATGAGCGACTGTCCGCGACCGGCGTCACCGGCGACGAAGACGCCCGGCTGCCCGACGGCGGCGAAGTTGTTGTCGCGCTTCACGTTCCCACGGGGATCGTAGTCGACGCCCATCTTGTCGAGGAGATCCTCGCGTTCGGGACCGACGAAGCCCATGGCGAGCAGCACGAGGTCGGCCTCGAGCTCGAAGTCCGAACCCTCGACCTTCTCGAAGCGTCCGTCGCGCATGACGACCTCGTGGGCCCTGAGACCGGTGACCTTGCCGTCCTCACCGAGGAACTGTTCGGTGTTGACCGAGAAGACGCGCTCGCCGCCCTCTTCGTGAGCCGACGACACGCGGTACATCAGCGGGTAGGTCGGCCAGGGGGTCGACTCGGCACGCTCGATCGGCGGCTTCGGCATGATCTCGAACTGGTGGACGATCTCGGCCCCCTGGCGCAGCGAGGTGCCCAGGCAGTCGGCGCCGGTGTCGCCACCGCCGATGATGATGACCTTCTTGCCCTTCGCCGAGATCTGGCCTTCGACGGTGTCGCCGAGCTGCACCCGGTTGGCCTGCGGCAGGAACTCCATGGCCTGGTGGATGCCGTCGAGTTCGCGGCCTGGGATCGGCAGATCGCGGCCGATGGTCGATCCGTTGGCGAGGATCACCGCGTCGAAATCGGCGCGGAGCTGCTCGACGGTGATGTCGACGCCCACGTTGACGCCGGTGCGGAAGACGGTGCCCTCGGCCTCCATCTGCGCCAGACGCCGGTCGATGTGGCGCTTCTCCATCTTGAACTCGGGGATGCCGTAGCGGAGCAGACCACCGATGCGATCGGCCCGCTCGAACAGCGTCACGTCGTGTCCGGCACGCGTGAGCTGCTGCGCCGCAGCCAGTCCCGCAGGTCCGGAGCCGACGACGGCAACCGCCTTGCCGGTCTTCGCCGACGGCAGGACGGGGGTGACCCATCCGTTGTCGAAGGCGTTGTCGATGATCTCGACCTCGACCTGCTTGATGGTGACCGGCGGCTGGTTGATCCCCAGCACACAGGACGCCTCGCACGGAGCCGGACACAGGCGGCCGGTGAACTCCGGGAAGTTGTTCGTCGCGTGCAGACGCTCGATGCCGTCGCGCCACTGGTCCTTGTAGACCAGGTCGTTCCACTCAGGAATGAGGTTCCCCAGCGGGCAACCGTTGTGGCAGAACGGGATACCGCAGTCCATGCAGCGGCTCGCCTGCGTCTTCAGGTGGCCCTTGTCGAAGTCGGTGTAGACCTCTTTCCAGTCCAGCAGACGCAGATCCACCGGGCGGCGGTCGGGCAGCTCCCGCTCGGGGTGCTTGAGGAATCCTCTGGGGTCAGCCACGTGCGGCCTCCATGATCGCTTCGTTCACGTCTCGCCCGGTCTTCTCCGCCTCGGAGATGGCCAGCAACACGCGCTTGAAGTCGCGTGGCATGACCTTGGCGAACTTGGTCTGGGCGGTGTCCCAGTCGTCGAGAAGTGCCGCGGCGACCGGGGAATCGGTCTCGGCACGGTGCTCGTCGATGATCGCCGAGAGGAACTCGACGTCCTCGTCGACGAGCGGCTCGAGGTCGACGAGCTCGGTGTTGAGATTGTCGGCCAGCTTGCCCTCGGGGTCGTAGACGAAGGCCATACCACCGGACATGCCCGCCGCGAAGTTGCGGCCGGTCTCTCCGAGGACGACGACGCGCCCGCCGGTCATGTACTCGCAGCCGTGGTCGCCCACGCCCTCGACGACCGCTGTGACACCCGAGTTGCGGACGCAGAAGCGCTCGCCCACGATGCCGCGCAGGAAGATCTTGCCCGCGGTGGCACCGAACCCGATCACGTTGCCTGCGATGATGTTCCGCTCGGCGACGAAGTCGTCCGGCGCGTTGCGCGCCGGGCGGACCACCAGACGGCCACCCGACAGTCCCTTGCCGACGAAGTCGTTGGCATCACCCTCCAGGCGCAGCGTCACACCCTTCGGCACGAAGGCGCCGAAGCTGTTGCCCGCCGAGCCGGTGAAGTCGACGATGATCGTCCCGTCGGGAAGACCCTGTGCGCCATAGGCCTTGGTCACCTCGTGGCCCAGCATCGTGCCGACGGTGCGGTTGACGTTGGTGATCTTCGAGGTGAAGGACACCCGGGTACCGTGGTCGATCGCCTCGCGGCTCTGCGCGATCAGCTGCTGATCGAGCGCCTTCTCCAGCCCGTGATCCTGCACGCCCGAGCAGTACAGATCCTGGTTCATGAACGGCGATTCCGGCATCGTCAGGATCGACGACAGGTCGAGCTTGCCGGCCTTCTCCGACTTCCAGTGCGCCAGCGCCTTGGTGGTGTCGAGTGCCTCGACGTGACCGACGGCTTCCTGCAGGGTGCGGAAGCCGAGGCGCGCCAGCAGTTCCCGGACCTCTTCGGCGATGAACATGAAGAAGTTCTCGACGAACTCCGGCTTGCCCGCGAAACGCTCACGCAGGAGCGGGTTCTGGGTCGCCACGCCCACGGGGCAGGTGTCCAGGTGGCACACGCGCATCATGATGCAGCCGGAGACCACCAGCGGCGCGGTCGCGAAGCCGAATTCCTCACCACCGAGCAGGGCGGCGACGACGACGTCCCGGCCGGTCTTGAGCTGGCCGTCGACCTGCACCACGATGCGGTCGCGCAAACCGTTGAGCAGCAGGGTCTGCTGGGTCTCGGCGAGGCCGATCTCCCAGGGCGCTCCCGCGTGCTTCATCGAGGTCAGCGGGGTGGCGCCGGTGCCGCCGTCGTGACCGGAGATGAGGACCACGTCGGCGTGCGCCTTCGACACACCGGCCGCGACGGTGCCCACGCCGACCTCGCTGACGAGCTTGACGTGGATGCGCGCCTTGGGGTTTGCGTTCTTCAGGTCGTGGATCAGCTGAGCGAGATCCTCGATCGAGTAGATGTCGTGGTGCGGGGGCGGGGAGATCAGACCGACACCCGGCGTCGAACCACGGACTTCGGCGACCCAGGGGTACACCTTGTGCGGCGGGAGCTGGCCGCCCTCACCGGGCTTGGCGCCCTGCGCCATCTTGATCTGGATGTCGGTGCAGTTCGACAGGTAGTGCGAGGTGACACCGAAGCGTCCCGAGGCGACCTGCTTGATCGCGCTGCGCCGCCAGTCGCCGTTCTCGTCGTGATGGAAGCGACGCGGATCCTCGCCGCCCTCACCGGAATTCGACCGGCCGCCCAGACGGTTCATGGCGATCGCCAGGGTCTCGTGGGCCTCGGCGGAGATGGAGCCGAAGCTCATCGCACCGGTCGAGAACCGCTTGACGATCTCGCTCGCCGGCTCGACCTTCTCGATCGGGATCGGGTCGCGATCGCCGAAGTTGAAGTCGAACAGGCCACGCAGCGAGGCCATCTGCCGGGACTGGTCGTCGACCAGCTTGGTGTACTCCTTGAACACCTTGTACTGGCCGGTGCGCGTGGAGTGCTGGAGCTTGAACACCGTGTCCGGGTTGAACAGGTGGTACTCGCCTTCACGACGCCACTGGTACTCGCCGCCCACCTCGAGCTCGCGGTGCGCGCGCTCGGAGGGACGGTCGGAGAACGCCAGGGCGTGACGCACCGCGACGTCGTCGGCGATCTCGTCGAGGCCGATGCCGTCGAGCTGGCTGTTGAGTCCGGTGAAGAACTCGTCGACCGTCTCCTGCGACAGACCGATCACCTGGAAGAGCTGCGCGCCGGTGTAGGAGGCGATGGTCGAGATGCCCATCTTGCTCATCACCTTGAGCACACCCTTGCCGGCGGCCTTGATGTAGTTCTTCTGCGCCGTGGCCAGGTCGAGGTCGCCGAGCACGCCGCGCTCGATCATGTCCTCGATCGATTCGAAGGCCATGTACGGGTTCACCGCTGCCGCACCGAAACCGACGAGCGCGGCGACGTGGTGGACCTCACGGCAATCGCCGGACTCGACGATCAGGCCGGCCTGGGTGCGCTTGCGCTCACGCACCAGGTGGTGGTGCACCGCAGCCGTGAGGAGCAGCGACGGAATCGGTGCGTAGGTCTCGTCGGACTCGCGGTCGGACAGGATGACCAGGTTCGCGCCGTCGTCGATCGCGGCGCTGACCTTGGCGCGCACCTCGTCGAGCGCCTTGCGGAGTCCGGCACCGCCGTCGGCGACCGGGTAGAGGCCGTGGATGTGCACGCTGCGGAAGCCGGGCAGCGCGTCGTTGGAGTTGATCTCCACCAGCTTGGCGAGAGTGTCGTTGTCCAGGACCGGCGACGTCAGCTCGATCTGCCGGCACGACTCCGGGCCGGGGTTCAGCAGGTCGGCCTCGGTGCCGATGGTGCCGCCGACGCTGGTCACGATCTCCTCGCGGATCGCGTCGAGCGGCGGATTGGTCACCTGCGCGAACAGCTGCTGGAAGTAGTCGAACAGCATGCGCGGACGCTTGGAGAGCACCGCGATCGGGGTGTCGGTGCCCATCGAGCCGAGGGCCTCGGCGCCGGTCTTCGCCATCGGCGCGACCAGGAGGTCGAGTTCCTCGCGGGTGTAGCCGAAGACCTGCTGGCGCAAGGCGACACGGTCGTGCGGCATGTGCTGGTGCGGCGGCGCCTCGATGTCGTCGACCGGCACGAGTCCCTGCTCGAGCCACTCCCCGTAGGGGTGCTCACCGGCGAGCTCGTCCTTGATCTCCTCGTCGTCGACGATGCGGCCGGCCGCGGTGTCCACGAGGAACATCCGGCCGGGCTGCAGACGCATCTTCTGCACGACGTCGGAGTGGTCGATGTCGAGTACGCCGACCTCGGAGGCCATCACCACGAGGCCGTCCTTGGTGACCCAGACCCGGCTGGGGCGCAGTCCGTTTCGGTCGAGCACGGCGCCCACGACGGTGCCGTCGGTGAAACACACCGACGCCGGGCCGTCCCAGGGCTCCATCAGAGCGGAGTGGTAGCGGTAGAAGTCCCGGTGCTCGGGCTTCATCGACTCGTGACGCTCCCAGGCTTCCGGGATCATCATGAGCACGGCGTGCGGGAGCGAGCGTCCACCGAGGTGGAGCAGCTCGAGAACCTCGTCGAAGCGCGCGGTGTCCGACGCGCCGGGGGTACAGATCGGGAAGATCTTCGACGCCGCGTCGGCCCCGAAGGCCTCGGTGTCGATGAGCGCCTCGCGGGCCCGCATCCAGTTCTCGTTACCGGTGACGGTGTTGATCTCGCCGTTGTGGGCGACGCGGCGGAACGGATGTGCCAGCGGCCACGACGGGAAGGTGTTGGTGGAGAAGCGCGAATGCACCAGACCGAGCGAGCTCTCGACACGCGAGTCCTGCAGGTCGACGTAGAACTCCCGCAGCTGCGGGGTCGTCAGCATGCCCTTGTAGACGAAGGTTCGTCCGGACAGGCTGGGGAAATAGACGGTCTCGCGGCCCGGGCCGTCGGCGCCGGCGCCCTTGTTGCCCAGCTCGTACTGCACGCGCTTGCGCACGACGTAGGCACGACGCTCGAGTTCCATGCCCTCGGCGCCGCCGACGAACACCTGACGGAAGGTCGGCATGGCGTCGCGGGCGAGCGCACCGAGCGAACTCTCGTTGGTGGGCACCTCGCGCCACCCGAGCAGGGTCAGACCCTCGGCCTCGATGACCTTCTCCACACCCTCGCAGGCGAGGCGGGCGTCCTCCGACCCCTGGGGCAGGAATGCGATACCGGTCGCGTAGCTGCCTTCCGCGGGCAGCTCGAAGTCGACGGTCTCCCGTAGGAAACGGTCCGGGACCTGGATCATGATGCCGGCACCGTCGCCGGTGTTCGGCTCGGCGCCCGCGGCGCCGCGGTGCTCGAGATTCACCAGCGCCATGATCGCCTTGTCGACGATGCTGCGACTGCGCCGTCCGTGCATGTCCACGACAAACGCCACGCCACACGAGTCGTGCTCGTTGCGTGGGTCGTAGAGACCCACCGGTCCCGGAGCCTGCTTCATAGTTCGCCTCACTTTGCGCGCGAGGGGTGCACGCACTACCCGTCGTCAATGTCTGGGGCCACACCCGGCCGTGTCGGGCCGCGGACCACGATGTCCCCGGCGTCGTCGTCATCCGCCCGCATCGGGGCTGACCTGGGCGGAGCCGACGATCACAGCGGCGGTGAGTCCCGGTCAGCGCCGTTGCTGACGGTCCCTTCGAGCCGCGTCGTCGGGGCCCGAACCACCCTGCTCATCGCAACTACCGCGCGCAGCACGCCAGAGCGCCCCCGGGCAGCCGTATGAGCATTGTGAGCCATTTTTCCACGCGGAGGGCCGAGTCAAGAAATCCGGATACCACAACAGCACCTCAGGTGCACGTCAGACGGGGATCTGGCGTTTCGGGGCCACCCCGGCCACGGTCTCGGCAGCGCTCGCGGCGAGGGGTTGCGGGCTTCGTCGGTCGCGATCGGATTGCGGCCGGATCTCGCCCGCGGAATCTCACCCCGCGGGAAACGCCGAACATCTACCGTCAGGTGATGAGTGTCACTGTGCCGGCGGATGAACCCGCCTTCGATCCGGGGGTGGAGCATCCGTTCGGTCACCTCGGCGTCGCTCCCCATGGTTCGCGCCGCTCCCGGGCGGTCAACGCCTACCTGGCCCGCGTCGCCTGGCCGATGATGGCCGCGGCCGGGGTCAGCCATCCCCGGGTGACGGCACAGATGATCCAGCGGACCCGTCCGGCCCTCAACCGGACGATCGAGCGGATGAACCCGCCACCGGCCAACACCCGGGTGGATCTCGTGCGCGAGACGTTTCGCGGCGGACAGGTCCGCGGCGAATGGGTCATCGGCCGGCACGCCGCCGCCCCGGCCCCCGGCACGCGGATCGTCTACTACCTGCACGGGAGCGGGTACATCGTGTGCTCGCCGCGAACGCACCGCGGCCTGGTCGGCCGGCTCGGCAACAAGACCGGTCTGCCCGCGTTCAGCCTCGACTACCGGCTCGCCCCCGAACACGCGTGGCCGTGCGCGGGCAACGACACCATCCGCGGCTATCGCTGGCTCCTGTCACAGGGGTACCGCGCCGAGGACATCGTGGTCGCGGGCGACTCCGCCGGCGGTCACCTCGCGCTCGACCTGCTCGCCGTCAACCACGCGACCGGAACCCCGCAGCCGGGGTCGATGGTGCTGTTCTCGCCGCTCTACGACCCCACTTTCGAGCTGGCCGTACGCAACCAGCGCACCGGGGTGCGCGACCCGATCATCGACGCGATGTCCGCGCGGAAGATCCTGCGGCTCTACACCAGGGCCGCGGACCCCGATCACCCTCGGATGCGCGTCCGCCTGACCCGGGACATGGGTCTGCCCAAGACCCTCATCCAGTACGGGGCACGCGAGGTGATGGGCGCCGACGCCCGGGCCACCCACGATGAGATCGTCGGCGCCGGAGGGGTTTCGGTGATCCAGGCGTGGCCGGATCAGGGGCACGTGTTCCAGCTGATCCCACGTCTGTCGGCCGAAGCGCGGTCGGCGATCGACACCGCGGCCCGGTTCATCGCGGTGACGGCGCCGGCTTCCTGAGGCCCGCAAATCCACCCCTTTTCCGCAAACCCACCACGCTCGGACGGGGTGGGTTTGCGGAAATAGGGTGGGTTTGTCGTCAGGCCGGGTCCGCGAGCCAGGCGCCGTGGAGCCCGGCTGGGACGCGGATCGGCAGTTCGACGGTGGCCACCGGCCCGGCCGCGGGGTCGTCGGCGGCGAGAAGGTAGAAGTACGAACGCATGTCGGCGGGATCGGTGCCGATCGCGCCCCAGTGGTCGCGTTCGGTACCCGGGATGTAGATCGGCTCGCCGATGGCGGTTCCGGGGCTCCAGAAGGTCTCGGTACCGGCGGAGAGATCGTGGAACCAGAGGCTGTCGCTGGCACCACTGTCGCGCGGACCCTTGGCCACCGAGGCGATCCGGTGGTGGTCCCGGGTGAGCAGGCGGTCGTCGACCCGTGGGAATTCCATGTTGAAGGCGTTGTCGCTGACCGTATTCCGGGTGATCGTCCCATCCGGGCGGATGATCGCGCGGGTGAGCGCCGAGGTCGCCGGCCGCGGTTCGTCGGCGAAACCGCCCGGGTAGCTCCACTCGACGTAGTCGACGATGACGCCGTCCTCGGGGTTCGGGCCGTCGAAGGCGTTGGCGAAGTGCCACACCCAGAACGGGTCGGTGTGCACCCAGCGCACCGGGCCACCGTCGCGCGGGATGAGCGCGATGCGCGTGCCGTCGTCGGGCTGCCACGACAGCAGCGACCCACCGGTCATCACGCCCTCGAGGTCGAAGATCAACGGGCACACGAAGAGTACGAGGTATCGCGACGTCAGCGCCATGTCGTGGATCATCACCGGCTTGTCGAGTCCGTCGACCGGGGTGGGGCCGGTGGTCGTCGTCCCGTCCGCGGCGACCACCGACCACGTCAGATACGGCGCCTCGAGCCCGTAGTTGAACAAGACCATCTCGCCGGTGGCCGGGTCGATCTTCGGGTGGGCGGTGCTACCAACCCGCATCGCACCGTCGCAGTCGGTCTTGGCCAGGGTCGCCAGCGACGACGGTTCGAGCAGATAGGGCCGGTCGGATTCGGCCATCGCCATCAGGCGTCCGCCGTGCCGGACGATGTTGATGTCGGGCAGTTCGCGGTAGGTGCCGGCGAGCTCGTCGCCCACCACACTCGCCGGCGGCGTGTATCCGTCGGTGAGTCCTGACCAGAGGGCATGTCCGGCAGCCTCTTCCGCGAGGACCATCGGGGTCCGGACAAAACGGTTGGTGTACCCGACCCGACCGTCGTCGATGCTGATCCGGTGCACCATGCCGTCGCCGTCGAGGGGGTAGACGAAGGATCCGATCGGGTCGAAGCGCGGATTGGGGCCGTTGCGGAGATAGCTGCCCCGCAGATCCGCGGGGATCTCTCCGGAGACGGGCAAGTCGGCGACATCGACCTCTTTGCGCTGCGGGGCGAACACGCCGGTGAGGTGGGCGTGGTGCGCCATGTCGACGGGGGCGGGGGTGGGGGGCGTGGTGAGGGTCATGGGACTACCTTCGGGCTGCTTGGCGACGGGCTGGTCGGGCGGATGGAGTGGTACCGGCGAGTTTCAGCCGGCGGTCGGGGCGGCGCTGCCGGCGGGCGTGCTGGGCGCCGAGTCGGCGATCGCTCGGGTTCGCTTGACCGCGAAGACGATCAGTGCGATCGGGACGACCCAGTTCAGCAGGATGTTGCCCGGGTGGCTCCCGGACGCCGTCGAGGTGGAGGCCAGCAGCCCGGCGACGATGTGCGAGCAACCCATGAGCGCGATCGCGGCCGCCCACAGGAGGCTGATCTGCCGGTTCTTGGCGCGGAACACCGGCGAGTTCCAGAGTGCGGGATCGACGGTCTCCCGGGCGTACTGCTCGGTGAACGGGACCGTGAACGCGGACACGGCCATGACGGCGGCGAGGACGAACGCCGAACCACCACGCCCGAAGAACACGAGCGCCTCGTCGACCTGCGTGTCGCCGAAGATGCCGATGAGCGCGATGACGCCGAACAGAACAACTCCGGCGACGTCGATGATCTTCCAGCCGCCGCCCGTGCGGACCGCCTCGTAGATGGTGACGGCCAGGGCCAGTACGCACGCGGCGAGCCCGGCGAGCGTGACGTGGTCGGCGCCGAGACGTTCGGCCGACCATGCGAATACGAACCACGGAGCGAGTCCCAGGATCATCGACTTGGCGTTCATGGTGCGGTCTCCTTCGGTACGGCGGTTGTGGGCCCTCACGGGTGCCCACGTCTGGGTGAATCCACTGTCCGCCGTGCCGGTCACGCGTACATCTGCGTCATGACGGAGAAATCGCCGCCAACCGTGCCTGGTGATCAGTTCTGCTGCCGGCCCACGACGAACGCGGCGAGTTCGACGCGAGTGCGCAGGCCGAGCTTGGCCAGGGCGTGGGAGACGTGGGTCTGCACGGTGCGGGTCGAGATGAACAGACGGTCGGCGATCTCGCCACCGCTCATGCCGGTCGCGACCAGTTCGGCGACGGTCGTCTCGGTCCGCGTGAGACTCTCCCATCCATGTGTCGGGCGGTCCCGTGCTGCGGGGTCCAGCCGTATCCCCAACGGGCGCAACCGCGAGGCCACCCGCGCCGAGCTGGTGCTCGCGCCCATGCCCCGGGTCAGTCGCATGGCGCGGCGGGCGAGATCGCGGGCTCTGTCCCGGTCTCCCGCCATGGCCGCCGCGCATGCCGCCTCCTCCCACACGCACGCCTCGGACTGCCGGTCTCCGACGGTCTGCAGGATCTCGGCGTGTTCGTCGGCGGCGGCCACGATCGTGAGCGGATCCTCGTCGCGCAGCGCCACCGAACACATTGCACGGGTCACCGCGACGGGGCCGGACATGGGCCACGCGGGCGGGACCGGGAACTCGTCGAGCCCGTCCAAGACGCTGCCGAGCAAGGTGTTGTCGCCCGCGCGGACGCCGATCCGCGCGGTCCCGAGCGCGACGGTGGGCAGCCAGGAGTAGAGGTTGAAGCGACGGCCGTGATCCCAGGCCCGGGTGACCGTCGTCGCGGCCACCCGCAGCTTCCGGTTCGCTTCATGGAGCAGTGCGCGGGCGTGGATGGGCACCGGGAACCCGAACTGATCGGGCAGGCCGGTCCCGTCCCACTCGTCGAGTCGGTTCGACGCGATCGCGAGGTCGCCGCGGAGAACGTCGACCATCGCCCGGCCGCCGACCGCCATCGACTTCCATCCCATGTCCGCGGAGTCCGCACGGTCCAGGCCGGCGTCGAACGAGGCCGCGGAGTCGTCGAGGTCGCCGAGCCCGAGTGCGATCCCACCCCGGGTGAACTCGTGGTACGCGGTCATCCAGTCGGCGCCTCGGCTCGAACGCAACCGGGCGGCGCCCGCCAGCAGGTCCGCCGCGGCTGCGGGGCCATGCGCGTACTGCTCGATCAGCGACGGCCAGATGTCGGCCGATGACGTGGACAACGGGCCGGTGGCAGATTCCACGGCGTCGCGTCGCGAGGCGTGCAGCGCCAACCCGAGTGCATCGTCGACCTCGCCGCGCAGGAACCGCCGGAGCGCCTCGGCGATCAGGCCGGGCACCGAGCGGGTGGTCGCTTCTCGGTCGATGTCGAAGAACGGGGTGCGCGGGGCCGGTGCGCGTCCGTCGAGGAGCCCGACGTAGTGACGCAGATCGGTGAGGGTGTCCGCGACCTCGTCGTCGACGGGGAGCTGCAGCGTCTCGTCGATGAGTGCCCGGACCCGGTCGGTGTCGCCCTTCGCGGTCAACGCGAACAACAGGATTCGGAGCAGTTCGGCGATCTCGGCGATCTCGGTCGCCAGCGCCATGCCCTCCTCCGCCACCCGACAGGCGCGGTCCAGCCGACCGGTACGGGCGAGGGCGACCGCGAGGGCGGTGTTGACGCCTGCCGACGGACGCGCAGTCCGAGTCGCCAGCGTCTCCAGCAGTTCGGCCGCCACCGCAGGCGTGCCGCCGAGCTCGCTCTCGGCACGTCGTACCGCGGCGAACATGGCGGATTCGTCACTGCCCGAGGCAATTCGATGGTGCGCGACCGACTGCGGGTTGTGCCGAGTGCTGGGATGGCTGGCGATCGCGTCGTGCAACACCGAGCGCAGCGCCGGATCGAGGTGCTCGTAGGTGACGTCGGCGTACAGATCGTGGGTGAACCGCAACGCTCCGCTGTCGTCGGCGGCGACGATGCCGGCGTCGATCGCCGATTGCGCCGGCCCGACCAGGGATGCGGGTGGTACCGCATCGACCGCGGCCAGCTGGGCGAGTGTCGCCGGACCGCCCCACACCGCCAGTTTCTGCGTCAGTTCGCGGGCCCGTCCGTCGAGGAGCGCGGCATGTTCGGCGATCGCGTCCTCGAGCCCCTTCGGTATCCCATCCCGAGTGCGGGCGTCGACGGTTGCGCGGCCTTCGACGATCCGCAGCCCGCCCGACTGCTGCAGGGCGCGCAGGACCGAGATCACGTGCATCGGATTACCTCCCGATGCGAGCAGCCCGAGGAGTTCGTCATCCGGTGCGGCACCGATGATCTCGGTCGAGATCCGGCGAACCTCGTCGAGTCCCAGCGGCGGCAAGGCCCATTCGCCGACCTCGGTGCGCGCCACCAGCCGGTTCAGCAGGTCCCGCTCCGGAAGCGGCCTGCGGCCGACGAGGACCACCAGCGGCAGCACACGTGTGCCGGTGACGAGTCGGTACAACAATTCCAGGGTCGCGGCGTCGGCGTGGTGAGCATCGTCGACGACGAGCACGAGCGGCTCACCGGCACACAGCGCGTCCACTCGCGCGTAGAGTTCGTCCTCGAATCCGTCGGGTACGGGGGTCGGCAGATCGACGTCGAGCAACTGTCCCGCGAGCCCGAACGGCTGGCGCCACGACAGCTCGTCCGCCCGGACCGTGCGGACGAATCCATCGGCGGCGGATACCAATTCCCGCAGGGTGTGGGTCTTGCCTGCGCCCGGGCCCGCCGTGATCACGCAGACCTTTCGCCGGACGGCCCCCGGTTCCCGCTGAGCGGCGGCGATGAACTCGCGCATCTCGTCGACCACCGCGCGACGATCGGCGGGCTGGGACGCGAGCACGAAACCCAGGGTATCGGCTGTGTCCGATTCGCGTGATCTATCCGCGCACCCTCACCGGCCGAATTCGGAACCGTAGCCCTGCCGGTCCGCCGCCGCGGCGAGTCGCCGGTCGAGGTCGTCGGACCAGTCGCGCGCGACCTGCGCGTCGAGCACGGCCAGCCGCTCGGTCACCGGGACGCGCTGCGCCGGGCCGCATCCGTCGAGGAGGGACTCGAACAGCGCGCGCAACCGGCGTTGCACTTGCACCTGGCCGGTGCTGTGCCGGCGGATCTCATCGGTCCCGATCGCGACGTAGTCCGCCCAACTGCGGCGGATGCCGCGCACCGAGGCGCCCGGTGCAGTCGGTTCGCCACACAGCCGCGGTGCCAACAGCAGCAGTAGATCCTCGGTGTGGTCGAGTGCCTGCACCACTACGCTCGGGTCGTTGCTGCCCGCGGACATCGCCTTGAGCGCGATGTCCGAGATCGCCTGCAGCGCCGCGGCGGGACTCACCGACGGCTGGTGGGTGTCACCGAACAACAGGCAGGCCAGCACCCGACGCGTCTCCACCCGTGCCGGGTCGCCGACGATCTCGACGACCGGGAGATCGTGCGGGACATGGTCGCCGACGGCGACCAGCAGGTTGATCCGCACGTCCCACGAAGCCGCATATCGCCGCAGGCGGTCGCCGTTGACCGCCAGGAGCACCCGACCGCGCGCGGTCACCTCCCCCAGCCTGATCTGCGTGCGCTCCGCTTCGATCTCCGCGCCCGGATCGGTTCCCCCATCGCCCCGGTCGAGCGCTGTCCCGACGACGACCTGGTCGTCGAAAGCGGTTGGGGCCGTGGTCTCGTCGTGCGCTGTCGGCGGCGGTAGCTGCCGGACGATCGCCGACCGGCCGTCGTCGGCGATCCACTGCAGCAGGCGCGCGGTGTTCAGGATCGTCCCGACCTTGCCGACGAGCGCGATGAAGAGGTACGCGCTGATCGTCGTGAGCATGAACGCGATCGCCGTGGACAGACCCGGAGTCGGCTCGTCCGGGCCACCCACCGACAGGTCGATCGCGATGATCACGCTATAGACGAAGGTCGCGAGGAAGAAGCCGGTGGACCACCGCATGACGGGTTCCTGCTGCAGCATCGGGATCACCCGCACCGAGATCGACGACGCCCCGAACTGCATCGCGAGGGTGACAGCGGTGAACACGAGGCCGGTCAGCGTCGCCATCGAACCGGCGATCACGCTGAGCAGCGTGGCCAGTGTTCCGGGGTCGACCTCGAGTTCGAGCAGTTCGTCGAAACCCACCGTCGTCCACGCCGCGACGATCGCGAACGTCACGAGCACGACCGGCAGCCGCCAGATCGGGACGGTGCGCAACGCCCGGCGCGTACGCCGCCACCGGATCGCGGTCGCCAGCGCGCTCGGTACCGCTTCCGTCACCACGCCGACCGCGGTCGGGGCCGGCGTCGGGTCGGGGACGGGCGCGACGGTGTCGGGCACTCCGAATCGGCCTGCCACCGCCTCCTGCACGACGATCTTCCAGCGCATCAGCGGTTCTCGATACCGCTGCTCTCGCCCGATCGACCGAGCGATCTTGCGGGGACGGTTCTTGTACCGCCACCGGGCCCACGGTGATCGCGGGCGTGCCAGCCGGGCGGCACCGAACCACAACAGGACCGGGACGAACATGCCCACGAGGCCCGTCCACACCTTGCCCTTGAGGAGGGTGACGACTGCCAGGAGCACGTTGAGCACGACGACACCCGCCGCCACAAGTCGCGCCACCAGTCCGTCTTCTTTCCGGATGTCCCCGACGACCTCGAACGCCCCGAACGGCTGCAAGCCCAGCAGGAAGAGCAGGCCGATGGCGATCGCGACGAACACCGCGTCGATCGACGTCCGGCCCTCCTCCGCCCAGTAGACGTCGCGGAGGTGGAGGATGAGCGCGAACTCGTCGAGCACCAGGGCCGCGCCGATGCCGAACGCGGCCGCCAGCACACAGTCGATGACCGGCGTGCGCAATGGGTCGACCGCGACGAAACCGAAGCCGGACAGGAGCATCGCCATCATGCCGAAGAAGGCGTGATGGACGTGCACCCCGCCGGGTGTCACGTTCCCGGGCCACCAGCTGACCTCCGCGCGGATCATCCGCACGCTGAACCGGATGAACAGGAAGGTCAGGACGAAGGCGAGCAGAAGGAAGAACAACGGTAGACGACCGGTCTCGACGATCCGCTCATCGAACCATCCGGCCATCCCCCGACCCTAGCGGTATGTCCCGGAAACCTACGGGGTTCGATCGACGTCGGGAGGTCGAGTCGATCTCATGCGGTCATGTCGCCGTCGACGATGTCATTGCGGGTCCGGCTGATCGGACCGTCGGGCCCTGTTGCGTCGGACCGACGCCAGCCGCGACGACGCCTGCGCATGGAGGGCGGTGATGTTCGCCGCCGGCGCGGGCGCCGTCGCGGCGCCCAGCGACGAGGCCGGTAGTCGGCGGCGTAGCTCGGCGATCAGGTCCGCGGCCTGTCCGGGCGGGCCGTCGTCATCGTGGACGAGGCAGATCGCGAAGTCGGAATCACTCAGGCGTGCCATGGCGGTCTCGGTGGGAAGCAGATCGACGCAGGTCTGGGCCAGGTGCACGAGCTGTTGATCCGCCGCCTCACGACCGAGCGTGTCGGTGGCCGTCGCGTCGTGGTCGATCGATAGGGAGATGACCGTGACCGCCGCAGCCGGCCGTCGCCCGTCGAGAAGTCCGGCGGTGGCGAGTTCCCAGCCGGCGCGGTTGAACACCCCGGTCACCGGATCCGTGCAGACGGCGGTGAGCAGCGTCCGCGTCAGCAGCCCGAACGACTCGGCGGCCGCCGGGATGGCGACGGCCACGACGATGTACGTGCTGAGGTACTTGGGCGCAGGTGCCACTGCCAATGCGACGACGCACGCGACGGTCAGCAGAGCGATCAGCGCCCACGCCTGCCGCCGCGGAAAGGTGGCGCGCAGGTACATCGCCAGGAACATCGCCGCGACCAAGCACAGGAACTCGGCACTGATCAGCTCGTGGAACGCCATCACCGCAGGGGTCGCCGCACAGGCTGCGATCACGGCCAGGAGCGGGCGCTGCGGACGCACGGACAGCCAGCCGAGCGCCGCGACGCCCAGGGCGACTGCGACGAATCCCCCGGTCGGGTCGGACAGCGTCGCCGAGTCGTCGACCGGGAACAGCGTGAGGGCCACCCCGATCGCGTACAGCAGCGATGTCACCGCGAGATAGGTTCGCAGCACGTGCAGCGGCGATCGCGGGAGCGGGCCCCGCAGCGCTCCCAGGTGCAAGTCCGGTCGGTACATCCCCCACTCCGATCCTCGGTATCGGTCCCCCGTCCCCGGTCCGAGGTTGCCAAACCGCGCCGCGATGCGCGACCGGCGGCGGACAGTGTGGTCGGGGCACCCCCTCGCTCGAAGCGCCGTTCGACTCGGTTCCAGCCGTTCCTCCACATATCCTGGGCCGATGGACAGCCTCGTCACCGTCGTCGTCGTCGACGACCACCCGTTCTTCCGCGACGGGGTGTCCCGGGGCCTGACAGCAAGTGGGCGGGTGCGGGTCGTCGGCGAGGCCGCCGACGGCATGGCGGGGCTCGAGCTGATCCGGCAGGAGAAACCCGACGTCGCGGTCGTCGACCATCAGATGCCGCTCATGACCGGCGTCGAGGTCGCGCATGCCGTCTCGCGCGACGCTCTGCCGACGCGGGTGTTGTTGCTCTCCGCGGTCACCGACGGGCCGATCGTCTTCCGGGCGCTCCAGGAGGGTGCGGCCGGTTATCTGTCGAAGGATGCCGATCGCGACGACATCGTCGGCGCGGTGACCCGGGTGGCCAAGGGCGAGACGGTGGTGCCACCGGAGCTCGCCGCCGGACTGGCCGGCGAGATCCGGGCGCAGACCCAGCGCGATGCGCCCGCCCTGAGTGAACGGGAACGACAGGTCCTCACCGGGTTCGCACGGGGGCAATCGATTCCACAGGTGGCCGCCGAGCTCTACATCGGTGCGTCGACGGTCAAGACGCACACACAGCGTCTGTACGAGAAGCTCGGGGTGTCCGACCGTGCGGCGGCGGTGGCCGAAGCGATGCGCCGTGGCCTCCTCGAGTAGCGCGGCCTCCTCGAGTCGAGGGGTCGACGTCGGCGGTGACGACAAGATCGCCGGGGCCACTCGGTATCTCGGCCTCGACGAGTTCGCCGACGAGCCGAGGATCCACGACATCCTGATCGATCACGCGATCCGCGGTATTCGGATTCAGGTGGTCCTGCGGCTGTTCCTGTCGGTGTTCGTGTTGCTGACCGTCAGTCTCGATCCACCAGCGCACGCGGAGACGTTCAGCGTCGTGACCGCAATCCTGTACGCGGCGTGGTGTATCGGTGGAGCGGTCGTCGTGGTCCGCCACGAGTCGGCGATGATCCGTTACTCGTGGATCGCGTTGCCCATCGACCTTCTCCTGCTCACCGCACTCGCCGTCGCGGCGAGCCGGTCCAACGAATCGAGTTGGACCACCGACGTTCTCCTCAGTGGTTTCGTCCTCGTGCCGATGATCGCGGCGATCGCCCTGCAGCCCAGGACATGTGCCGCGGTGGTGGTCGTCACGACCGCGGTGTACGCCGTCTCCTCCGCGTTGGCCCGCACGTCGAACGGCGAACCGTGGTCGGTGATCGTGCTGCGCATCCTCGTCGTCGCGGCGCTGGCCGTCGGCGCGATCCTGCTGTCCCGCTTGCAGCGATCCCGGGTGAGGACGATCGGGGCGCTCGCCGCCGAACGCGCCCGACTGCTCGATGCGACGATGGAGATCGAGGAGCGCGAACGGCGCGATCTCGCCGACAATCTCCACGACGGCGCCCTGCAGTACGTGCTGGCCGCGCGTCAGGAACTCGCCACGCTCCGCGATTCTGCCGACCCCGTGACCCTCGACCGCGTCGACGGTGCGCTGCGCGACGCGGCCCAACTCCTGCGTTCGACGCTGAGCGAGTTGCACCCGGCGGTGCTCGAGCAAGCCGGGCTGGCGGTCGCCCTGACCGATCTCGCGTCGTCGTTCGGCAGCCGCGCCGGAGCACCCACGGTCTCCGTCGACACCGCCGGATGGCCACCGGGGCTTCGTACCTCGGTCGATCCGCTGATATTCGCCACCGCTCGCGAACTGCTGGCCAACGTCGCCAAACACGCCTCCGCCACAACCGTCGAGGTCACCGCCGAGTTCGACGACGGGCGAGCGCGACTCGTCGTGGTCGACGACGGTGTCGGCCTGCCCGCCGACGTCGACGTCGAGGAGCTGATGCGGCAGCGACAGGCCAAGGGCCACATCGGACTTGCCTCGCGACGAGTGCGGATCGAGGGGGCCGGCGGCACGATGTCGCTCGCCGACCACCCCCGCGGCGGCACGGTCGCCATCGTGGAGGTACCCGCCCGCGAACAGTGAGGGCGTGTCCCCCGATCGGTGGAGGTGCGATTCAACCCCTCCATCACCCGGTCAGCGGAAACCACACACCGCCCCCGGCGAGCACAGTCATTGGTGTCACCGAAACAACCCCACCACCACACCGGGAGCACACCATGAAGACCACCACCCGCATCGCCACCGCCACCCTCGGACTCGCCGCCGCCACCGGCATCGCCCTCGGCGCCGCCGGAGCAGCCCACGCCGGCACCCTGCCCATCACCCGCCCCGGCGAACCCACCGTCGCCATGACCATCACCAACCACACCGACAAGCCCGAATACCTCCAAGGCGCCAACGCCGACGGCGGCCAATGGGTCAACGCACCCCAACACGTCCTCTACCCCGGCGCCACCGAAACCATCACCGCCACAGCCCCCTACACCAACCACCTCGACGTCAACGCCATCTACCGCATCGGACTGTTCGGACCCACCGCCAACTACCAACTCACCAACCACCCCCACAACGTCAACACCGACATGACCACCATCTGGGGACCACACGCCCAGAACTACTGGATCAACCCACACATCGACACCGGCTACCCCCAGGTCAACGTCGGCTTCGACCAGTGGTGAGGATTCTCGAAAGGAGGATGAGGGAACGGTTCGGGGGTGGTGCTCCGCCTCCGAACCCCGCCCCTTTCACCATAAGCGAGGAGTAGGGGCTTGCGGCAAGGCCCCCGCGACCGTGCACAATCGCTCGACGACCGACACCGGGAGGCGATCGATGGCAGATATGGCGGACACACCGGAACGTTTCCGGGTCCACGAGTCCGGGGCGTACTTTCACGGCACGAAGGCCGACCTCTGCGTCGGCGACTTCCTGACACCGGGCCACCGGTCGAACTACCGTCCGGAACACGTCTCGAACTACGTTTACATGACCAAGGTGCTGGACGGCGCGGTCCTCGCAGCCGAGATGGCGGTGGGCGACGGTCGCCCCCGGGTCTACGTCGTCGAACCACAGGACGACGTCCACGACGATCCGAACGTCACCGACAAAAAGTTCCCCGGCAACCCGACCCACTCGTACCGGAGTGCACAACCGGTGCGGATCGTCGGCGAGATGACCGGCTGGGTAGCCCATTCGCCGGATTACCTCCGGCAGTTCCGCGCGGGGTTGGAGGCGCTTCGGCAGCGTGGCGACGCGGTTCTCTACGACTAGCCCTTGACGGCGGCCGGTCGGGCTGGAAACCACCCCATAGAAACGGACAGAAGACAATACGGTCGCGGCGTCCCACCACAGGGCGGTTTACAGTCAAGGGTCATGGCCGTGGTCACCGATATCCGGCTGCACGCAGGGCGGCGAGCAGTTCCGACCGGGATCCGGCGTCGAGCCGGCGGCGGATCCGGGCGACGTGATGCTCGACGGTCTTCGCCGAGATGTACAGTCGCTCACCGATTTCCCGGTGGGTCAATCCTTGGCAGCAGTTCGTGCGCGACCTCTGCCTCACGCTCGGTGAGCGGCCCGCCGGCCGGCGGAGTGCGGTGCCGGTCCTCGCCGGCCGATCGCGCGGTGTCAAGGAGGCCGGCCGCGGTCGACGGATCGTCGGCACGCAGAGCGGCCATACCCGCCAACCGGGCTGCCTCCCAGTGCAATCCGACACTGCGCAGCGCGTCGACGGACCCGGGGACCTCGTCCGCGGCGGTCTCGGCGCCGGCGTCGGTGCCATCGAGGGTCAGGGACACCCAGGCGTGGGCACTCCTCGCCAGCAGTCGGGCCGTCCGGTCCTGCGCAGCCGCGCGGTCCAGACGCGCCAACCGGTGCGCCACGGCGGAGTCATCACGTGCGATGGCCGCGGCCTGTACCCCCGCGAAGTCCCAGGACGCCGACCACGCCGGGGGGTTGTCGAGAGCCGCGAGCAACCTGTCGGCCGCGTCGACATATCGGGTGATCGCCGGCACCTGCTCGAGACACGCTGCGCCGATCCAGAACTCGCCGAGCGAACGCAGCAGGTAGAGGTCCACCTCCGTGGCGGCGAGCAGCGGCAATCCGTGCTGCCACGCCGCGGTCAGCGCCGGGATGTCACCCTGGCGCCGGGCCAGTCCCAGCCGGATCGCCTGCCACCGAAGCCGATCGGACATCGCCACCGGATCGTCCGACGGCAACAGACGTGCGGTTGCCTCGAGATCACCGGCCGTCAGCGCGATCTCGGCGTCGGTGAGAGCTCGCCCCGACTCCGGTGCCGCCGTCCGGATCGTCTGCGCGGCAGCGATGTCGCCGTGGTTGAGCATCATCGCGACGGCCGCCTGCAGGATCCGGATCGCGTACGGCCCCCGTGACGCGGACCCCCCGGCGGAGAGGCCACGGATCACGGAGTCCACCGCATCACCGGCGATCGTGTCACCCGC
Source organism: Gordonia sp. KTR9 (assembly GCF_000143885.2). Lineage (NCBI taxonomy): Bacteria > Bacillati > Actinomycetota > Actinomycetes > Mycobacteriales > Gordoniaceae > Gordonia > Gordonia sp. KTR9. The sequence continues at coordinate 112,882 of NC_018581.1, read as the reverse complement.
TTCTCCTACGGTGGCCAGCAAGCCGCGGACCACCATCGACCGAGCGGCCCGACTCGCCACCGGCGCGCGGCCGCGGTCCGCCTCCGCGATGGCGGTGACCGCCGCGCGGTCGCCGACTGCGAGCAGCGAGACCGCGGCCGAAAGGGACTGCGTACTCGTCGGATTCGATCCGAGCCAGCGATACAGGTCGGCGGCGTGTGAGGCGAGACCGCGATGCGCGGCGACAGTGGCGGCGAGTTCCACCCACTCCTGCACCCCGGGGTCGGTCGGGCCGGCCGCCTCCAGCCGCTGATCGGCGACGGCGCCCGCACCGTCGAGGTCACCCGACGACAGGGCACGCTGCGCCATCAGCAGCCGGACGTCATCGCGTCCCGGCTCCACCCGATCGGCAGCCCGGAGGAGGACCACCGCCCGCGCAGCGGTCGCGTCGGCAGCACCGGCCAGCAACGCGTCGACGATGCGTGGGTCGTCGACGCCCGCCTCGGCCGCGAGCAGGGCGGTGTCGGGGGTGAGTTCGGCCGCGCGTAGACCGGCTGCCACGGAGTTGTGCCGGAGCTCGTCGATCCGCCGGTCGCCCAGCACATCCCGCAGCGGCCCGGTGGCCGCCGAGACGAAGACGTCCGATCCGCGCAGCAGGCCACACCCTCGTGCCCGATCGATGGCCCCGGCCGCGTCGGCCCGGTCGACACCGGACGCATCGGCGACGCTGTCGGGGTCGAGTGGTGCCCGGACCGAGGCGAGGGCGAGCACCGCCAGCGTCAGCGGATCGAGCCCGCGCAGCAGCCGGTGATGCCATTCGCGGGCAACCTGATCGACGATCGCGATCACGTCGGCCGCAGGCTCGCCGACGATCTGCGGGCCGCCGCCCGCCGCGTTCCGGATCGCCGCGAGCGCGGTGTCGATGAGCACTTGCGCACCACCACAGCGTCGACGGATCTGCGACGCCATGGTCGGCTCAAGGGTGACTCCCGCGCGGGCCGCGCGGGTCAGGACATCAGCGGTGCCCAACGCCTCCAGTTCGAGGACGGCGCCGTACGGCCGGGCGTGGTCGCGGAGTAGGCGGACGTTCGGGTCCAGTTCCCGCGGTTCGGTTGTGGCGATCAGGCCGATCGTCCCGGCGTCGAGCATGCCCAACGTGGTCGCGATCACGGGAGCGGGCCACAAGTGCATGTCGTCGGCGAGGACGAACACGGGGCCGGTCTCGCCGCCCGCGGGCAGGCCGACACTCACCGGCAGGCCCCGCCGCCGAAGCTGCTCGTGCACGGCGCCCAGCAGCGCCGACCGGCCGCTGCCCGGGGTGCCGACGGCGACGGCACACAGCGGATGGCCCCGGTGCGCACGGTCGACGACGCTCGTCACCCACGACGCGGTGCGCGACACGGGGGGCGAGGGGTCCGGTCGGTCGCCGATGGTCGAGACCGATGTCGTCGGCGTCATCGAACAGTCCACACCAGACCGGGAGTCAACGGGCTCAGCAGTCGACGCCGACGACGCCGGTCACGCCGCACACGATCCGACCGGTGCCGTCGAGGACCCGGCCGGTGCCGTCGAGAACGCCGCCCGGGGTGATGCCGCCACCGCTGGTGTCCGGTTCCGGCGCAGGTGCCGGGGCCGGAGCGGGCGCGGGCGCAGGTGCCGGAGCGGGCGCAGGTGCCGGAGCGGGCGCGGGTGCCGGCGCTGGTGCCGGGCGCCCGGGGGTGTTTCCGGGCGCGGGAGCACCGGCAGACGGGGCGCCGCCCGACGGGCCACCGGCTGACGAGGCCCCGGCGGCGGTCCGACGCGGGGCGTCGGTTGCCGTACCCGGCGCTCGCGTGCCGGTTCCGGTCACCGGTGCCGCGGTGGTCCCGGGACGCGCACCTGTCACGGTGGTACCAGGGCCGCCAGCGGGGTTCTGCGTCGAGGTGGCCGTCGTGGTCGCCGCACCCGCCGGCGGGGGCGTGGCCTCACCGACCGAGCCGACGAGTCCGGTGCCGACGGAGAGTCCGGTGGCCGTGACCAGGGCCAATGCGGCGGCCCCGAGCGTGATCAGCGTCCCGCGCTTGCGCCGCGACAACCGCGGGGCGGGCTCGGTCAGCGGAGTGCTCGGTGCCGGGACGATCTCGCGGAGCGGCCGGTCTTCGGGTGAGGCCGGGACGATCGATGCGGTCGTCGCGACGGTCGCGGGAGTGATCGCCGACCGCTGCTCGGCGAGCGCCGCGCCCGCCAGGAGCGCGCCACCGGCTGCCGATGCGGAGGCCGGATCGGAGTCGAGGACGACCGGCAGGCGCAGGGTCGAGGACAGCATCTCGGTCACGAGTGGGATCGCGGCACCACCGCCACCGAGGACAACCGCGCTCACCTCCGCCGGCTTCAGTCCTGCGGCAGCCGTTCCGGAGTCGACACCGCTCGCGGAGGCGGCAAGAGCTTCGCGGACGAGGGCAACCGATTCCATGACGGGCGCGCGAAGCAGATCCTCGATGTCGTCGCGGACCAATCGCGCCTCGGTGTGGACGGCTCCGATCCGCACTCCGACGACGGTGTCGGTGTCGACCGACAACGACTCCTTGGCCCGTCGGCAGTCGGCGCGCAACCGATTGACGTCGTCGAGGATCGCATCACTGCGCTGCGGATCGGCCAGACCCGAGTCGACCTCGGCGTCGGCACCGGTCACCCGCAGCGTGTGCGCGAGCACCAGGCGATCGAACTCGTTGCCGCTCACGGTGTCCAGGTGCACTGGCCGGCCGAGGCGGACCGGGTCGGAGCCGGTGGCCAGGACGGAGACGGTGAGGCCGGCGGCGCCGAGATCGCAGACGACGACGGTGCCCTCACCGAAGGCGCCCTCGGCGTGTTCGGCGGCGGCCAGGATCGCCCGCGATTCGGGCACCCAGGTGGTCGACTCCGCCGGCACCGTGTCGGGGTGGGCCGCGAGCGCCGCCCGGGCCTCGTCGACGGCTTGATCGGTCCAGTTGTCCGGATACACGACACTCATGTGCAGATCGTCGAACGACGTCGAGTCCGCGCCGAGGTCGAGCCGGGTGATCAGCGCCGCGACCGCGTCGGCGTAGATCTCGGCGGCCGCGATCGTGCGTCCGTGCTCGTCGAGCATCGGTACCGGGTCGCCGACCCGTCCGAGGAAGTCGTCGGCATCGACCAGAGCGGAGGTCTCGACCGAGACCGCACCCTCCCAGGACTGTTCCGAAGCAGCTACCGCAACGCTGTTCGCGGTTCCGATCTTCACACCGATCCCGATGGCCATGACGGTCACTCCTGTTCGCACCTGCAGACGGTGGTCGGTGACGGTCGCTCATCTCGTGAGCTCACCGTCGATGTCACGTGCCCCGGCCCCGGCGGTGCACTTCACCCAGTGTGTCGCGTACCGGTCCCCGGGTGTTAGCCCTGGCCGGAGATTAGGGGGAAAGTCCCGACACCCCCACCCGTGCGGCGGGACGAGCACCGATCCCCCGGTCGGATCCCCTATGCCGCCGACGAGACCCCCCCCCGCCACAGGACTGGGGATTTACCCCGATGTCGTCGCGCGCCGAAGTCCATACGGTCGAACTCGACACGGGATCGAACTCCGATCTCCCCGACGCAAGGAACGACGCCATGCCGACCAACGCGGTACTCGACTTCATCCTCGGTCTGCTTCGCGACGAGGAATCCTTCAACGCCTACTGCGGCAACCCCCAGGCCGCCATCGACCGTGCCGGACTAACCGGCATCACCCCGGCCGACGTCTCCGCGGCGGCCCCGCTGGTGGCGGATGCCGGTCTGGCCGGCGGAGCCGCCGGTGGACTCGGCGCGATCATCGGTGCCGGCGGCGGAGCGGCCGGTGGAGCAGTCGGCGGCGCAGTCGGCGGAGGCGTGGTCGGCGGAGGCGTGGTCGGCGGCGGTATCGGTCTGGGCGGCCTGAACCTCGGCGACATCAACCTCGGCGGTGGCGACGTCGACTTCGGTGATGTGAACATCGGCGGGCTCGATCTCGGCGGCCTCGGCGTGGGTGGACTCGACCTGGGCGGAATCGCTCTGGGCGACATCGACTTCGGCGGCCTCCTCGGAGGCATCGGGCTGGGAGACATCGACCTCTCCGGTCTGTCCCTGGCCGATCTCGACCTCGGCGGTATCGCATTCGGTGACCTCGACCTCGCCGGCCAGCTGGCCGTCGCACTGGGTGCGGCGCTGGCGGCCGGTGTCGGCGCCGGCGGCGCGATCGCAGCACAGTTCGGTGCGGCACTCGGAGCCGCTCTCGAGACGATCGTCGACGGCGGACTCGAGCTCGGCGCGGGCATCGGCCCGGTCATCGCCGGATCGCTGGCCGGTGCGATCGGCGCCGAAGGCGCTCTGGTCGCGCAGCTCGGTGCGTCGCTCGACGCGCTCCTCGCCGCAGGTGCCGACCTCGGCCTGGGACTCGGCGGCGGCCTCGCCGCACAGCTGTCCGCGGCACTCGGCGTGGGTGGCGAACTCGCCGGCTCCTTCGGTGCGACGCTGGGCGGTCTGCTCGGTGCCACGATCGGCGCGGGCGGCGCACTCGGTGCCGACCTCGCGGCCGCGCTCGGTGCCGGCCTCGGGGCCGGCGGCGCACTCTCGGCGGTCCTCACCGGCGCACTCGGCCTCGGTGCCGAACTGTCCGGAGATCTGACCGCGGCTCTCACCTCCACTCTCGACGTCGCCGGCGACCTCTCCGCGACGCTGTCGGGTCTGCTCGACGCGCAGGCCATCGCCGATCTGTCCGGCGAACTCGGCGCCACGCTCAGCGGCGCCCTCAGCTCGACCCTGGCCGCGGGCGGTACGGCCGCCGCGTCCCTCGGCACCGCACTGGGTGTCGCCCTGACCTCGACGGCAGCAGCGACCGGCGGCCTGGTCCTGACCGGCGCGGCCGGTGCGAACGCCGTGCTCGGCGGCGCCCTGACCGCCGCGCTCGGTGTCGGCGGCGGCGCTCAGGCCGGTCTCGCCGCGGCGCTCGAATCCGTTCTCGAAGCCGGCGGGATCGTCGACGTCGAGGCACTGCTCGAAGCGGGCGGCGACCTCGGCACGACGCTCGCGGGCGCCCTGGCCGCCGGCCTCGAGGTCGGTGGCGAGGCTGCTGCCGATCTCGGAGCGGCACTGGGCGGCACCCTGGCCGCAGCCCTCGAAGGTGGCCTGGCCGCCGACCTGACCGCAGGCCTCGGCGGCGCCCTCGAGACCGGACTCGGTCTCGGTGGTGCACTCGGAGCCGGGGTCGGTGGCGCACTGGACGCAGGTCTGGATCTCGGTGCCGGACTGGGCGCCGGCCTCGGTGGCGCGGTCGAGGGCGCACTCGGCGGCGGCCTCGGGGTCGTGGGCGGGCTCGGCACCGAACTCGGTGCCGCACTCAACGGTCTGTTGTCGGCCGGCGCAGGCCTCGACACCGCGCTGAGCACGGTGCTCTCCGGCGTCCTGGGTGCTGCCGCGGGTGCCGACCTGGGGGCAGCCCTGGGCGGTGCGCTCGAGCTGGGCGGCGTTCTCGGTGCCGACCTCACGGGTCTGCTCGAGGGCGGCCTGGCGACCGACCTGGCCGCGCAACTGGGCGCGATCGTCGGCGGTGGCGGCGACCTCGCAGCCGGACTCGGGGCCACCCTGGGCGGCGTGCTGGGCGCGACCACCGGCATCGAGGGCATCCTCGACGCCGCGGCCGGCGCCGGCCTGAACCTCGGCGAACTGTTGGCCGCGGATCTGGGTGGTGCTCTCGGCGTCGACGGCGCACTGATCGCGCAGCTCGGTGGGGCGCTGGACGCCGCGCTCGACGCCGGCGCAGGACTCGGCCTGGTGACCGAGACCGCAGCCGACCTCAGCGGGACCCTCGAGGCCGTGCTGGCAGCCGGCGGCGATGTCGGCGCCGACCTCGGCGCGTCACTCGGCGCCGTCCTCGGGACCGCGTTGAGCGGGGAACTCGGTGGTTCGCTCGCCGGCCAGCTGACGGCCGGAGCGGACCTCCCCGCGGCGCTCAGCACCGTTCTCAGCACCGCGCTCGACGTGGACCTGTCGGCCACCGACGGCCTCGTCGCCACCCTGGACTCGACCCTGGAGGCCACCGGCGGCCTCGGCGGCGCGCTGACCGGCGAACTCGAGGCGATCATCAACCCGAGCCTCATCCTCTCCCCCGAGGGCACCATCACCGTCGGCGGCCCGATCCTGGTCACCGAATCACTCGGCGGCACGGTCGTCGACAGCCTCACCGGCAACCTGGGCGCCGGGACCCTGGCCGGCCTGGGCACCGTGGCCGAGACCGGCACGGACCTGGTCGCCGGACTGGACACCACCCTGGAGGGCGGACTCGCCGGCACCCTGGAGACCGGTCTCGGTATCGGCGACGCCGCGCTGGGAGCCACCGCCGGTCCGGTGCTCGACGGTGCGCTGGGTCTCGACACCGGCGGCGGCCTCGGCGGCGGACTGGGTGGGGACCTCGGCCTGGGTGGCGACCTGGGCCTGGGCGGCGCGCTCGACACCGAGCTGCCTGCAGACGTCACCGCGGAGCTGACCACCGCGATCTCCGGCACCGCCGGCGGGGCGGTCGACGCGGTCGGCGAGACCGCGGGTTCGCTCGAGACCGGGATCGGCGGCACCCTCGACACGACCGTCGGCGGCACCCTCGACACGACGACGGACATCGTCGGCGGGGTGGCCGGTGGACTCACCGGTGGCGCGGTCGCCGGTGGCGGAGTCGACGCGGGTGGCGGTGCCGGTGCGGAGGGCGGCCTCGACCTCGGCGGCGCGACCGACACCGACGCCGGACTCGGCGGCGCACTCGACACGACCGTCGGCGGCGTGGCCGACACGACCGCCGGTCTCACCGGCGGATTGACCGGGGGCCTCACCGGAGGCCTGACCGGTGGCCTCGGTGGCGACACAGACACCGGGATCGGCGTCGACACCCCGGACGCCGGACCCGAGGCCGACTGACCCCTTCAGGTCGGCAACCCGCCCCGGGACCGCCCATCGCTCCAGCAACCCTGGACGTGGGCCGGCCCCGGGGCGGTCCTCGTCCGCGTCCCCTCAACCGGCCCGACCGCGGTCGCACCGACCGGCCACATGCGAAAGCCCGGCCGATGCCGACCGGACGCGCCGACTCACCGCTACCGTGAGGACACCATGACGACTCCACCCGCCGAACCGCCTCGGGTCGGCCGGCACGCCGCCGGTCGGGACGCCCAGGACCCCGCCCCGGCCCGGACACCGCCGATCCCGGCCACACCGGCCCGATCAGCACATGCCGCCGTCCCGTCCCGGACGTCTCCGCCCGCGACGACGCCACCGGCCCACTCACGTCCGGCGGGAACGACGCAGTCGCCCAGCACCATCGGCGACCTGCTGGCCACGATGTCCGAGGTGGCCCGGGAGGCCGGTCGCAACGATCTCGTCAGCCGGCTCGACGGCGCGCGCACCAGGATCACCGACCCCCGGCTGCGGATCGTCGTGGTGGGTCAGCTCAAACAGGGCAAGAGTTCGTTCGTCAACGCCCTGCTCAACCTCGACGTGTGCTCGGTCGGCGACGACGAGACGACCGCGGTCCCGACCGTCATCTCACACGCCCCGCAGCCGGCGGCTCATCTGATCGTCGACGGCCCGTCGACAGACAACCGCATCCCGGTGCCGATGAACGCCATCGCCGGCATCACCCCCGACTCCCCGCTCGCCGGTGGCCGCGAGGTCCTCCGCCTCGAGATCGAGGCACCCGGCCCGCTGCTCGCCGACGGCCTGGTCCTCGTGGACACCCCCGGCGTCGGAGGCCACGGGCACCCGTATGCCGCAGCAACATTGGGCATGGTCGCGGCGGCCGACGCAGTGCTCGTGGTGTCCGATGCCAGTCAGGAGTTCACCGCACCGGAGATGTCGTTCCTCCAGCAGGTGGCCGGGCTGTGCCCGACGATCGCGTGTCTGATCACGAAAACCGACCTGTATCCGCACTGGCGGGCCATCGTCGACGCCGACCGGACGCATCTGCAGACCGCGGGCCTCGACATCCCGCTGCTCCCGGTGTCGTCTGTGCTCCGTACGCACGCGCTGCGCCTCGGCGACGAGAAACTCAATGCGGAGGCCGGATTCCTCGAGCTGTACCGCTACCTGCGCGAGCGCGTGGTGGCGACCGCCCGGCAGGCGACCCGCACCACCGTCGCCACCGACCTGCGCGTCGTCAGTGAACATCTCGCCCTCACGCTGAGCAGCGAGCTCGCCGCGCTGCGTGATCCGGAGACCGCCGGCCGCGCCGTCGGAGCCCTCCGGGAGGCCAAGTCCGACGCCGAGGCCATGCGCCGGCAGTCCGCCCAGTGGCAACAGACGCTGGCCGACGGGATCGCCGACCTCGCCGCCGACATCGACCACGACCTGCGGGACCGTCTCCGCGCGGTGACCCGGGAAGCCGAACGGGCGATCGACGAGGGCGATCCGGGGGTCGACTGGGAACAGTTGAGCGACTGGCTGGCCGACCAGACCGCGGCGGTCGTCGGCGACAACTTCGTCTGGGCGCACGAGCGGTCGGTGTGGCTCGCCGAGAGAGTCGCCGACCACTTCGCGGCCGCCGGTCAGAACTCGCTCCCCGACATCGACGTCGCGGACCTCACCGGCGTTCTCGACTCCGTCGCCGAACTCGCCGAACTCGACAGCGGCAGAGTCGGTGTCGCCCAGAAGCTGCTGATCGGCATGCGCGGCTCGTACGGCGGTGTGCTGATGTTCGGGCTCATCTCGACGATGGTCGGCATGGCGCTGATCAACCCGGTGTCCGTCGGCGCCGGGTTGCTGCTCGGCACCAAGGCCTACCGGGACGACAAGGAGGCCAAGGTCCTCGAGCGCCGCGCCAAGGCGAAGGTCGCCGTCCGCTCGTTCACCGACGACGTCAGTTTCCAGGTCGGCAAGGAGTCCCGCGACCGGTTGCGGGTCATCCAGCGGGTCCTCCGCGACCACTTCAGCTCGGTGGCCGAACAGACCGCCCGGTCGATCTCGGAATCCCTCAGTGCCGCACAGTCAGCCGCGTCCCTCGCCGATTCGGAGCGATCCGGACGGGTGGCCGAACTCGAGTCCCGGCTCACCGCGGTGGCCGCCCTGCGCAAGGCCGCCGATCACCTCGACCCCGACGACCCCGCCACGGAGCTCCCCCGCCGATGACCGACATCGCCCGCGTCCGAGCACTTCTCGAGGCCACCCGCACCGCCCTCGCCGACGACCCGCGTGCACAGGCCGAACTCGACGTGTGCGCACACCGGTTGTACCAGCCGGTGCGGGTCGCGCTGGCCGGCTCGCTCAAGGCGGGGAAGTCGACTCTGCTGAATGCCCTTGTCGGACAGGACATCGCCCCCACCGATGCCACCGAGTGCACGCGGGTCGTCACCTGGTACCGCAACGGCCGGTCGCCGTCGGTCACCGCCCACGTCGACGACGGCCGCGCGGTCGGCATCCCGGTCACCCGCATCGACGGCCGGCTCGGCTTCGATTTCGGGCGCCTCACCGCCGAACGCGTCGACCACCTGGACGTCGAATGGCCGGCACGGGCGCTGCAGTCGACGACCATCGTCGACACCCCGGGCACGGCGTCGCTCTCGACCGAGCTGTCCGCGTCCACGCTTCGGCTCCTCACCCCCGACGACGGCCTGTCCGGCGTCGACGCCGTCGTCTACCTCCTGCGTTCACTGACCGCCACCGACACGACGATGCTGCGTCGTATCGGGTCCGCCATCGGCGGATCGTCGGGTCCGCTCGGCGTGATCGGCGTCGTCTCCCGGGCCGACGAACTCGGCGCCGGCCGGATGGACGCGATGATCTCGGCGCATCAGATCGCCGGGCGGTTCGCCGGTGAACTCGAACGCACCGGGCTCTGCCAGGCGGTCGTCCCGGTCGCGGGACTCCTGGCCCTCGCCGCCCGCACGATGCGGGAGGTCGAGTTCCGCGCGCTGGCACAGCTGGCGTCGACCCCGGGACCCGACCTCGAGGCGGCATTGCTGACCATGGACAGGTTCTCCCGGCCCGACATCCTGCCCGACATCCCGGCGGACCTGCGTCGTTCGCTGGCCGAACGCTTCGGCGCCTTCGGGATCCGGATGGCGGTCACGCTCATCCGCTTCGGCGCCACCTCGTCGTCGGCGCTGGCCGCCGAGCTCGTCGAGCGCAGCGGACTCTCCGAGTTGGGTGCCATCATCGACACCCAGTTCGGACAGCGCGCGGACCAGCTCAAATCCCATTCCGCTCTGGTGACGATGGATCATCTGCTGGCCGCGTCACCGTCGGCGGGAGCCCGCGACGTCCGCGCCTCGGTCCGTCGGGAACTCGCCGACGTGCACGGGTTCCGCGAATTGCGCCTGCTCAGCACCATCCGGGCCGGTGGCGTCGACCTTCCCCCCGACCAGACCGCCGAGGTCACCCGACTCATCGGCGGTTCGGGTATCGACCCCGCGGCCCGGCTCGGGCTGCCACCGACCGCCGATGTGTACACGCTGCGCGACGCCGCCATCGACTCCGCGCGTGTCTGGCGGGCACGTGCCGGCCACCCGCTCCTACCGCCGTCATCGGCGTCGGCGTGTCAGGTCGCGGTGCGCAGCGCGGAGGGCATCGTCGCGCAACTGGGTGCGGCCGTCCGGACCGGTGGCAACGACGGGTTCAGCGCAGGGATGCCGTGACCGACCGGCTGTAGGAGAACCCGGTGGCGATCACCGCGACGAGTGCCGCGGCCGCCGGAATCCATTGTGCGAGAACCGGAAATCCGACATCGGCGAGAGCGGTCGCGGATGGACTCACCGTGAGGTGAAACGCCCCCGCGCCGGCCACGGCGACGACTGCCCCGACGGTCAGGATGGTCCGGCCGGACCGACGGCTGTCCCAGAGCCGGGCAGATCCGTACAGGCCCAGGACCACCACGATCCCGGCGATGACCGCGCCGACCATCAGCGAGATGTCGACAGCGCGCGCGGCGTCGGTTCCGCTGTCCGGATTGGCCCGAACCAGGTCTGCGGCCAGGGTGGCCCGAATGTCGTTGAGGGACAGCAGTGTCAGTCCGACTGTCACCACCACCAGGGCCACCGAGATCAGCCAGCCGAGAATCACGTACCGAATGGCGGGGGCGCGTCCGGTCGGTCGTTGCGGGCGCATCGGTGTGACGGCGACGCGCGGGCGGGGCGGTGGGGAGCCGTCGGCGTTCGACATTCCTCGATGGTAGTGCCCCCATGGGTTGCCACTCGCTGAACTCGACGCACCTCGTGTCTCGTCCACGTCGTGTCTCGGGCACACCGGCCCGGTGTCCCCCGATCGGTGGAGGTGCGATTCAACCCCTCCATCACCCGATCAGCGGAAACCACACACCGCCCCCGGCGAGCACAGTCATTGGTGTCACCGAAACAACCCCACCACCACACCGGGAGCACACCATGAAGACCACCACCCGCATCGCCACCGCCACCCTCGGACTCGCCGCCGCCACCGGCATCGCCCTCGGCGCCGCCGGAGCAGCCCACGCCGGCACCCTGCCCATCACCCGCCCCGGCGAACCCACCGTCGCCATGACCATCACCAACCACACCGACAAGCCCGAATACCTCCAAGGCGCCAACGCCGACGGCGGCCAATGGGTCAACGCACCCCAACACATCCTCTACCCCGGCGCCACCGAAACCATCACCGCCACAGCCCCCTACACCAACCACCTCGACGTCAACGCCATCTACCGCATCGGACTGTTCGGCCCCACCGCCAACTACCAACTCACCAACCACCCCCACAACGTCAACACCGACATGACCACCATCTGGGGACCACACGCCCAGAACCACTGGATCAACCCACACATCGACACCGGCTACCCCCAGGTCAACGTCGGCTTCGACCAGTGGTGAGACGCTCCGGAACGCAGAATGCGTCATACGTATCGGCTTCCGATACGTATGACGCATTCTGTGTGGGGCCGGCTAGGGGCCGGCGGTGGCCCCCGTCAGCGGCGGGGACGCCGCCAGGACCTCGTTCTCCTCGTCGGTGAAAGTCCGTGCACGCGAGAGGAAACGGACTCCTTCCGGTGCTTCGAGGCTGAACCCGGCGCCGCGACCCTTCACGACGTCGAGGATCAGCTGGGTGTGCTTCCACAGCTCGAACTGGTCGCCGTTGATCCAGACCCTGACGGCCGGGATGGGTTCGGGGAGTTCGATCTCGCCGACCAGCACATCCCGCTGGCCCACGCGGTACTCCCCGACCGGGTAACACATCGGGGCCGAGCCGTCACAGCACCCACCGGACTGGTGGATCATGAGGCCGCCGTGCAGCTCCGACAACTTGGTCAGGAGCTGCACGGCGGAGTCTGTGGCGACCACGCGATCAGGAACACTCTGCTCGGCGGTCATCTCGCTTCACTCTCTGTCGTCGTGCGTGGACCCTTCGTGACGCTCGCAAGCTCGCTCCTCAGGGAGCGGGATGAAGCCGAAGCGCTACCCCCAGCTCCTCAGGGAGCGGGATGAAGCCGAAGCGCTACCCCCAGCTCCCCGGGGAGCGGGTCTGCGGGCGTCTTCTCTCTGCTCCCTGAGGTGCGAGGAGCGGGTCTGCGGGCGTCTTCTCTCCGCTCCCTGAGGTGCGAGGAGCGTAAGCGACGAGCCTCGAAGGGTCAGAAGAAACCTTTGGCACTCTGAGCGTATCCGACCAGGAGGTTCTTGGTCTGCTGGTAGTGCTCGAGCATCATCAGGTGGTTCTCGCGGCCGATACCGGACTGCTTGTAACCACCGAAGGCGGCGTGTGCCGGGTAGTCGTGATAGGTGTTCGTCCAGACGCGGCCGGCCTGGATCTCGCGGCCCGCGCGGTATGCGGTCGCACCGTCGCGGCTCCAGACACCGGCGCCGAGTCCGTAGAGCGTGTCGTTGGCGATGTGCATGGCGTCGGCGAAGTCCTTGAAGGTGGTGACCGCAAGGACCGGACCGAAGATCTCTTCCTGGAAGATGCGCATCTTGTTGTTGCCCTGGAAGACAGTCGGTTTGATGTAGAAGCCGCCGGCCAGGTCGCCGTCGAGCTCGGCCGCCTCGCCGCCGATCAGCACCTCGGCGCCCTCGTCCCTGCCGATGGCGAGGTAGGAGGAGATCTTCTCGAACTGATCGTTGGAGGCCTGCGCGCCCATCATCGTGTCGGTGTCGAGGGGGTTGCCCTGCTTGATCTTTTCGACGCGGTCGACGGCCTTGGCGATGAACTCGTCGTAGATGTCCTGCTGGATCAGCGCGCGACTGGGGCAGGTGCACACCTCCCCCTGGTTGAGCGCGAACATCGAGAAGCCCTCCAGCGCACGGTCGAGGAACCCGTCGTCGGCGGACATCACGTCGTTGAAGAAGATGTTGGGGCTCTTGCCGCCGAGTTCGAGGGTGACCGGGATCAGGTTCTCCGACGCGTACTGCATGATGAGCCGGCCGGTCGTGGTCTCACCGGTGAACGCGATCTTGCGGATGCGGTTACTCGACGCGAGCGGCTTGCCCGCCTCGACACCGAATCCGTTGACCACGTTCAGGACTCCGGCGGGGAGCAGGTCGCTGATCAGGCTGACCAGGTACAGGATCGACGCGGGTGTCTGCTCGGCGGGCTTGAGCACCACCGCGTTGCCCGCGGCGAGGGCGGGAGCCAGCTTCCACACGGCCATCAGGATCGGGAAGTTCCAGGGGATGATCTGGCCGACGACGCCGAGCGGCTCGTGGAAGTGGTAGGCGACGGTGTCCTCGTCGACCTCGGAGATCGAACCCTCCTGGGCGCGCAGCGCGCCGGCGAAGTAGCGGAAGTGGTCGACGGCCAGCGGGAGGTCGGCGGCGAGGGTCTCGCGGACTGCCTTGCCGTTGTCCCAGGTCTCTGCGACAGCCAGCTTCTCGAGGTTCTCCTCCATGCGGTCGGCGATGCGGAGCAGGGCCAGCGAGCGCTCGGCGACGGGGGTCTTGCCCCACCCGGGTGCGGCCTTGTGCGCGGCGTCGAGCGCGAGGTCGATGTCCTCGGCCGTCGAACGCGCGACCTCGCAGAACACCTTGCCGTCGACCGGCGACGGGTTCTCGAAGTACTGCCCCTTCACCGGCGGGGTCCACTGTCCGCCGATCCAGTTGTCGTAACGAGACTCGTAGCTCATCACCGATCCATCGGCACCCGGCTTTGCGAAGACGGTCATGGTTGCTCCTTGCGTGTGGGCCTCAGCGTGAGGACGCTCTGCGGATGTCACACAGGACACCGAGGGCGCCCCGTTGTGATCTGTTCCACACCTTAGGAGCGCGGTGGTTGCACGAGCGTTGCAACATTGATTCCGCTGCTCGGCCGCCAGGGGCTCGCCGACGGAACCGTGCACCCCGCCCGGCGATCGGGCTCGGCCGGCGGGTTGCAGCCTTCAGGCCCCGTACCGCTTGTCGAGGAGCCGGATGCGTCCACCCACGACGGCGCGGTCGGGATCGCCGACGGGCAGGCGGTGTTCGAGGCGACGCCACGCCGCCAGGTCGTCGCGTCCGTGCGTCGACGAGGTCCACCGGCGCAGTGCTGCGACGTCGCCGGTCGCGAAGAGACGCGACCGCAGGTCCTCTCGCAGTTCCTCGAAGATCTCGACGATCCCCGGTGCACTCGATTCGGCGAGCAGCCCGCCGCGGCCGAGGTCGTCGACGACCGACACGAGGTCCGACCCCGACGCGATACGCGACCGGAGGTCATCGACGTCGGACGTGATGTCGAGGGTGAGCCGGTAGGGCCGGCTGGCGAGGACGTCGGCGCCGAGATCGCGGCGGAGCCGGGAGATCTCGGCCCGCACGGTCACCGGGTCGACTCCGTCCTCGGCCAGCTTCAGTGCGAGTTGCTCGGTGTTCAGTCCCTCGGGAAAGGCTTGCAGCAGAACGAGTATCTCCGCATGCCGACGCGACAAGGTGCGGGCGCCCGATCCGTCGGCGGTGCGGTGCCAGCGTCCCGAACCGTCGCCGAGGACGGTGAGATGCGCTGCGGCCCGGGGCCCGAGAGCCGGTTCGAAAGTGGACGGGTCGGCGAGGTCGACGGCGCCCGCCCGCAGTTCACGCTCGACGGCCGCGACCACCGACCGGACGGCTGCCAGCGCGAACGGCGCCGCGACCTCACGCCCGCCGGTCACGTCGACGACACCGATCACGTGCCCGGTCAGCGGATCGTGCACGGGGGCTGCCGCGCAGCTCCACTCCTGCACCGGCCCGGCGAAGTGTTCGGGTCCGACGACCTGCACGCCCCGATCGACGGCCAGCGCGAGGCCGGGGGCGTTGGTGCCGACCACCTCCTCGCTCCACACCGAGCCCTCGACGAAGTTGATGTGCCCGGCACGGTCACGGGCGGCGGTGTCGCCCTCGATCCACAGCAGCCGTCCGGCCTGGTCGGTCAGCGCGACGACGACCCCGGTGTCGGCGATCGCTTCGACCATCAGCGATTGCACCAGCGGCCGGACCGCGGTGATGGGGTGGGCGGCTCGATAGGCGGCGAACTCGTCGGGTGACATCGCGGACGCACGATCGCCGTCGGGCGCTGCCTCGCTCGGGTCGACGCCCCTGGTCAGCGACCTCGCCCACGACTCGCGGACGATCGAACGGACCGCATCCGCCGGTGGGTTGACACCGGAGAGGAAGTCCTCGTATGCCCGGCGGATGCGCGTGGCCACCGTAGCCGCGTCAGTCATGCACCCTCCGTCGATTGCCCGATATGTCGTCGATTCTGCCTGCACCGATGTGATCTCGGCAACATTCGACCAGCTTGTCACCGTCGATCGGTGCACGACCCTACGGTCAGCGTCCGGGCCCGGCCTGGGAGAACCGGGCCGAGAACGTCCGCGGGGTCATGCCGGTGACGGTCTTGAAGTCACGCACGAAGTGCGCCTCGTCGGCGTAGGACAGATCCGCCGCGAGCGAGGCGAGGGTTCCCGACCGTTCGCGCAGTCGCTCGGCCGCCTCGTGCAGACGACGACGCTGGATCAGCCATTTGGGGGTCAGGCCGAGGCGCCGCCGCGTCAGCCGCTGCAGGCTGCGTTCGGTGAGGTGGAAACGCTCGCAGATCTGCGCGACCGCCGTGACGGTCGAGTCGGTCTCGACGTACTCCACGATCGCGTTGATCAGCCGGCCGTCGTCGTCGAGCGGGAGATAGGACCGCAGCCAGTCCTCGACCCGGTCGGTCGCGGCGCGCTGGGTCTCCTCGAGCCCGGGTTCGACGGCCATCGCCGACCGCACCGACCGCTCGAGATCGCTGCCGCGCCGGCCGAAGACCTCGGACAGTTCCGCGTGCCGATCCGTCCACTCGCCGACGTCGCCGGTCAACAACCCCCCGGCACCCGGCGTCAGCATGACCCCGACCGCCCAGCCTCCACCCGTCAGCACCGTCTCCGACAAGCCGGTCACCACGCCGTAGAAGCGGGCGTAGGTGTTGCTCACGACGATGAGGCACACGGGGTACTGCAGCACGCGCTGCGGCGCCTCCGCCCCGGGCGGCACCCACCACACCGGAACCCAGAAACGACGCACCAGGTCGGCGAGATCGGGGCTCGGCGTCCACCGTCCGATGCGATAACTCGCGTCCGATGGGTCGACGAGGTGTGCGCGCTCGACGTCGTCGAGCCGCGCCCGCCCCGGATTGTCGGGTTTCATCAATCACCGTCCCGTGGTCTCGCGGTTGACTCTCATCATGACCGCAATCAACGACACCTCACCATTGCTCGACCACTACGCCCGCCTCGCCGACGGATTCGCCGCCGTCCTCGACGCCTCACCCGCGGACACCTGGACCGCGAACTCCCCGTGCGAGGGATGGACCGGCCGCGACGTCGTCGGCCACGTCATCGACACCCAGCGCGAGTTCTTCGCGCGCCACGACGTCGATCTCGGGCCCGCACCCTCGCTCGACGACCCCGCCGCAGCCTGGCACACCCATCGCGACACCATCGCGGGTCTGCTCGCCGACCCGGCCGTCGGCGACCGCGCCTTCGACGGCCACTTCGGACCGACCACCATCGGCGAGACCCTCATCCGCTTCTACGGTTTCGACATGATCGCCCATCGCTGGGACATCGCCCGTGCCGCCGGGACAGAGCATCGTTTCACCGACGACGAGCTGTCCGAGATGGAGACGGCCGTCGAGGGTTTCGGTGACGCGCTCTATTCCGAAGGAGTGTGTCGCAAGGTCGAGATCCCCGCCGGCGCCGACCGTCAGACCACCCTCCTCGCGCGGCTGGGTCGCGTCGCGACCTGACACCCGGCTCTCCCGATCCGACAGGAGCGCGTAACCCTTGCTCCCTAATCCGAAAGAACCACAGACCCGCTGGCCCGCCCTGCTCCCTGAGGAGCGCCCGGAGCTTGCGGAGGGCGCGTCACGAAGGGTCATCGCAACCCGACTCACCAAGACCCTTCGTGACGCTCGCAAGCTCGCTCCTCAGGGAGCGGAGTGACGCTCGCAAGCTCGCACCTCAGGGAGCAAGCGGGGCAGCGGAACTCAGGGAATCCAGCCGTTGTGCCGCGGGTAGCGTGCGCGCAGGTGGCCGTAGACGTAGGTGCTGAGGAGGAGCGCGGCACCGGTCGCGATCGACGGCCAGAGGAACTCGTTGTCGAGCGACCCACGGACCGCCGCGACGGCCCAGCCGATCACGAGCAGCACGAGCGCGATGGTCGCCAGAATGCGGATGACGAGCACGACGGTGGCCAGCACCGCCCACAACGCCTCGCGCGCACGCCCCGCCCGTCCACCCACCAGGTCATCGTAGTGTCGCGCCGACCCGCAGGCAGTGCTCCTGCGTCTCGCATTTGTGCCCATCGACCCGCACCGCATGGACAATGGAGGAATGAAGACCATCCTCAACGTCATCTGGCTCGTGCTGTGCGGACTGTGGATGGCGATCGGCTACGTCGTCGCGGGCATCATCTGCTGCATCTTGATCATCACCATCCCGTTCGGCATCGCGTCGTTCCGGATGGCGAGCTACGCGCTCTGGCCCTTCGGCCGAACCGTCGTCCGCAAGCCGACCGCGGGCGTGGCGTCGACGATCGGCAACATCATCTGGATCATCGTGGCCGGCCTGTGGCTCGCGATCGGTCACATCACGACCGGCCTGGCCATGTGCCTCACCATCATCGGCATCCCGCTCGGCATCGCGAGTTTCAAGATGGTGCCGGTGTCGCTGCTGCCGCTGGGCGCCGAGATCGTCCCGACCGATCAGCAGATGCCGGGTGGTACGCCGGTGCGGATGTGACCGACCGAACGCCGCGCTGACCTCCCCGGACCCATCCGACGCGCCGTCGGATCCGAACAGCGGGCATGACACTCACGACCGGCCCCGACGAGGGGCCGAGATCCATCGCCGTGATCGGCAGTGGAGTTGCGGGCCTGACCGCCGCCCACGTCCTGTCCATGCAGGCGACGGTGACCCTGTTCGAGGCGGATTCGCGACTCGGTGGTCATGCGCACACGCATCTGCTCGACCTGCCGTCCGGTCCGCTGGCCGTCGACTCGGGCTTCATCGTCCACAACGACCGCACCTATCCGACGCTGATCCGGTTGTTCGACGAGCTGGGTGTGGCCACCCTCGACACCGACATGTCGATGTCGGTGTCGTCGACGGTCACCGGCCTCGAGTACGCGGGCGCGCTCGGGGCGTCGGGACTGTTCCCGACTCCGCGCAATCTCACCCGTGGGCGCTACCTGGTGATGCTCGGCGAGGTCGTGCGGTTCCATCGCGCGGCACGTCGCGTGCTCGACGATCCGCGAGCCGACGTGCCTCTCGCACACTTCGTCGAGCGCGAGGGCTTCTCCGAGTACTTCCGCGACAACTTCCTGCTGCCACTGGTGGCCGCGGTGTGGTCGTGCGATGAGCAGACCGCTGCGGACTATCCCGCGCGCTACCTGTTCGCGTTCCTCGAGCATCACGGCATGCTCACCGTTTTCGGTTCGCCCACCTGGCGAACGGTGGCCGGGGGGTCGATCCGCTACGTCGAGGCGGTCGCCGACGGAATCGCCACACGTGGTGGGCGGATTCGTCGTGGTTCGCCCGTCCGGCATGTGGCGACGACCGATGCGGGCGTCGAGGTCGGCGTCGGCGAGCTTCCGGTCGAGATGTTCGACGCCGCGGTCGTCGCCACCCATCCGCACCAGGCGTTGTCGATGCTGGCCGCTCCGACACCCCAGCAGCGCGAAGTCCTGAGCGCGATCCAGTACCTGCCGAAACCTGCTGTGCTGCACTCGGACACCTCGCTGATGCCACGGGCCCGTCGGGCATGGGCGTCGTGGAACTACCAGATCCGCAACGATTCGTCGGCGTCCGAGATCGCGGTCACCTACGACCTGACCCGGCTGATGCGTCTACCCGACACCGCGCCGCGGATGCTCGTCACCCTTGGTCGGACGGACCTCGTGGACCCGTCGACGGTGCACGCCGAGATGCAGTACGAGCACCCGATCTACACCACCGAATCCGTTGCCGCGCAGTCCCGCTTGGCCGACATCGGGACCGATCGGCTGGCTTTCGCCGGCGCCTACCACGGGTGGGGCTTCCACGAGGACGGCGCGGCGTCGGGCGCCCGTGCGGCGGCGCGTCTCGGGGTGAGCTGGGAGCAGACCACCCCGCCGGTGCCGGCATGAGCACCGCGCCGACGGAAAGACCCCTTTCCACGACATCGACCGCACCGGCCCTGCCGGCACTCGTCGACGCCGAGATCGGGCACTCGCGGATCACGCCGCTGCGACACGCGTTCACCTACCGGACCACGTCGTGGCTCATCGACCTCGATGCCCTCCCCACGCTGCCGCGCGCGTTGCGTCCGTTCGCCCGCTTCCGCCCCGACGACCACTTTCCCGAGCCCGCCACTCCCGGTGCGACACTTCGGGATCGGCTGGACGCGCACCTGCGTGGGGCGGGCGTCGAGCCACCGGCCGGACGGGTGACCGCGTTGCTGTCACCGCGAGTGGCCGGTTATGTGTTCAATCCGCTGAGCGTCTTCTGGTGCCACGACGCCGACGGCCGGCTCGTCTACGTCGTCGCCGAGGTCCACAACACCTATGGGCAGCGGCACTGCTACGTCGTGCACACCGACGCCGCCGGCCGGGCCGACGTGGACAAGGAGTTCTACGTCTCGCCGTTCAACCCGGTGGACGGCCGATACCGCCTCTGGCTGCCCGAGCCGGCCGGGCGGTGCGTCGCGCTGTCGGTCACCCTCGAACGTCCCGGCCACCGCCCGTTCGTCGCGTCCCTGTCGGGTACGACGACCCCCGCGACACCCCGGTCCGTCCTGTCCGCGCAGCTGCGAACGCCCTTGGCACCCATCGTCGTCGCCGCGCGGATCCGCCGTCACGGAATCGCCCTCTGGGCGCGCCGTCTGCCCCTTGTCCCCCGACCCGACCACCCCGTTTCCACCACCATCGCACTTGAGGAGAAGGTTCGATGAGCATCCCCATCCGCCATCCCGGCCTACCCGACCACGCGTCCGTCGACAGCACGCGCTGGCCCGACGTCGCCGCTCCGCCCGTGGGACGAACGGTGTCCACGCGCGCCCGGGCCGCCGAGCATCTGTTCCGCCGGGCCACCGACCGTCTCGACATCCGGATCGAATACCCGGATGGCACTCTCGGAGGACTCCGTCACTCCGTCGTGCAGCCGCGGATGATCGTCCGCCGCCCCGATGCACTCTGGCGCCGGATCGGGTCCGGGGGACTCATCGGATTCGGCGAGGCGTTCATGGCCGGCGACTGGACCACCGACGACCTCGTCGGCGTCCTGACCGCCTTCGCCGAACGCCCCGGTGATCTCGTCCCGCGGCCGCTGCAGTGGTTGCGGGCGGCCGCGCTCCCGAAACATCCACTGTCCGAGCACAACACGGCTGCGAACACGCGACGCAACATCGCCCGGCACTACGACCTGTCGAACGATCTGTTCGCGTCCTTCCTCGACGACACGATGAGCTACTCGAGCGCTCTGTTCGACCAGCCGCTGCGGGGTTCGGACCGGCCCGCATGGTCCGACCTCGCCACCGCACAGCATCGGAAGATCGACCGGCTCCTCGACCTGGCCGGAGTCGGGCCCGGCACCCGGCTGCTCGAGATCGGCACCGGATGGGGAGAACTGTGCCTGCGCGCCGCGGCGCGCGGCGCCACCGTCCGATCGGTGACCCTGTCCTCCGAGCAACGCGACCTCGCACGAACGAGGGTCGAGGCAGCCGGCCACGCCGACCGCGTGCAGATCGACCTGCTCGACTATCGCCAGGTCGACGGTACCTACGACGCGGTGGTGTCGGTCGAGATGATCGAGGCCGTCGGCCAGAGGTATTGGCCGGCCTATTTCCAGACCATCGATCGGGTCCTCGCACCGGGAGGACGCGTCGCCGTCCAGGCGATCACGATGCCCCACGACCGGCTCATGGCCTCTCGCAACACCTACACCTGGGTGCACAAGTACATCTTCCCGGGCGGACAACTGACGTCGATTCCCGGTCTGCGAGCGGTCGCCGCCGGCTCCACCTCCCTACGCCTCACCGAGACCGGTGCCATGGGCCGGCACTACGCGGAGACGCTCCGACTGTGGCGCGAACGCTTCCGCGGCAACGCCGACGAGGTGCTGCGCCTCGGCTTCGACCAGACCTTCCTGCGGATGTGGCAGTTCTATCTCGCGTACTCCGAGGCGGGCTTCCGGTCCGGGTACCTCGACGTCCATCAGCTCCTCTTCACCCGCGAAGTCGCCGGCACGGGTGACGGTCCGACGGGCCGGTCACCGCGATGACCGGATGGTCCGGCTTCCTCACGATCACGGTGGCGAGCCTGGTGTTCCTCGCGGTACTGCAGGCCGCCACCTTCGCCGTCGGTCACCGTATCGGCCGCTACAACGTCGTCGATGTCGCCTGGGGGCTCGGATTCGTCGGCGTGGCCTGGCTGGGTCTGCTGCTCGGCGGCGGTGACCCGCTGCGCAACTGGTTGCTCGCCGTCCTCGTCACGGTGTGGGGCGTGCGGTTGTCGTGGCACATGCACGCCAAGTCCGCGGGCAAGGGCGAGGATCCGCGATACGTGGACCTGCTGGAACGATCCGGTGGTACCGGCCTCGGTACCGTCGCGCGCAAGATCTTCGGAGTCCAGGGGGCGTCGCAATGGTTCGTCTCGCTACCGCTGCAGGTGTCGGCGGTGACCGAGTCCGCCGGCCTCCTGCCGGTGATGATCCTTGGCACGCTGGTGTGGGTGCTCGGCGTGTCCTTCGAGGCGGTCGGCGACGCGCAGTTGCGCGCGTTCAAGGCCGACCCGTCGAACCGGGGCACGATCATGGACCGGGGTCTGTGGGCGTGGACGCGGCACCCCAACTACTTCGGCGACTCGTGCGTCTGGTGGGGGCTCTGGCTCATCGTCGCGAGCGCGTGGCCGGGCGTGCTCACGGTGCTGTCGCCGCTCGCGATGACCTACTTCCTGGTCTACGCCACCGGTGCCCGCCTGCTCGAGAAGTCGATGAGCCGACGGCCCGGATACCGCGAGTACCAGCAGCGCACGTCATACTTCTTGCCGCGGCCCCCTCGTCCCCGGACGCGCGCGGGCACGTGACACCCGCCCACCGGCGGGCGAGCCCGGTGGACCACCCATTCAGGTCGACGACGACGGCAGGAGGTACGTGATGACCGACCATCTCGATCCCGACGCTGCCGAGTTGTTGGAGATGGCCCCGCTCGTCGCGCTCGATGCACTGTCCGACGACGAACTGCGAGACGTCCAGACTCGGGTCGCGGCGGCGCCGCAGGATCTCCGCACCCTGTTCGACAAGCAGGTCCGCGCGACGCGCGAGGCGATGGCCGCGATCAGCAAGACCACCGCGACCCCGCCCCCGCCGACACTGCGCGACCGCATCCTCTCCGCCGCGCGTGCCGATGCCGGTCTCGATGGGCCGGACACCACGGAACCGCACGCCGACCCGTCCGTCGGCGTGGGGACCGTCGAGACGTCCGACCAGCCGCCCACATCCGGGCCCGCTGCCCGGGAATCTGCTGTCCCACAGCAGGATTCCACGTCGATCGCCGCCGAGTCCGAACAGGATGACCGACGACCACGACGCCGCTGGACGTATCTCGCCGCCGCGGCGGTACTCGCCGTCGCCATCGGCGCCGCCGGGTGGGTCATCGGACAGTCGAGTTCGCCGGAACCGGAGGTGCGGCCGCTGGCCTCACCCGCCGAGCAGGTCTTCTCCGCGGAAGACCTACGGTCGACGGGAGGTCCGGTCGCGACCGGGAAGGTCACCGTCTATCTCGCGAAGTCGGCGGACACCGGTGTGCTGGTGATGGATTCGGTCCCGCCGCCCCAGCCGGGGACCGTCTATCAGATGTGGCTCATCGGGCCGGACGGTCCGCGCTCGGCGGGCACGATGACCGACAAGGACGTCGAACCGGTCACCACCGCCGTCCTGTCCGGGATCAACTCCGCCTCGACCCTCGCGTTCACCGTGGAACCGCCCGGTGGTTCGGACCGACCCACCACCACCCCGGTCGCACAGTTGTCGCTGACCTGACAAGAGATACCAACCGCTGGTCCCTCATCCGAGGGAACCACAAACCACTGATCCCTGAGGTGTGAGGAGCGCAAGCGACGAGCCACGAAGGGCTACCTCACTTCAGCAGCGCGCGGATCGCCTCGATGCTGTCGGCCTGCCCGGGCGTCTTGTCCGGCCGGTAGCGCACCACGCGGGCGAAGCGCAGCGCGACGCCTCCGGGATACCGCGAACTGCGCTGAGCACCGTCGAGTTCGATCTCGACCACGATCTCGGGACGCAGGTACACGGTGTACGAGTCCCGGTGCGTCTCGTGCTTCGGGAACTCCTCGGTCTGCCAGCGAAGCAGCTCGTCGGTCAGACCCTTGAACGTCTTCCCGACCATCACGAGTTCACCCGTCTCGGGATCACGGGCGCCGAGGTGCAGGTTCGACAGCCATCCCGACCGCCGCCCCGAGCCCCACTCGGCGCCGAGCACCACCAGATCGAACGTGTGCGTCGGTTTGACCTTCTGCCACGCCTTTCCGCGGCGGCCGGCCACATATAGGCCGTCGAGCGATTTCACCATCACGCCCTCGTGTCCGTCGGCCATCGCGGCGTCGAAGTGGCGGCGCGCCTCCTCGAGGTCCGGCCGGGTCACCGCGGGGATCCGCAGGTGCGGGGCGATCGAGTCGATCGCCGCGAGCCGCTCGGAGAGGGGGCGGTCGATGAGGTCGGTGCCGTCGAGGTGCAGGCAGTCGAAGAAGAACGGCTTGAGCAGACGTTCGGGTTCGCCGGCGGCGGTCGGTCCGGAACCGAATCGGCTCATCGTGTCCTGGAAGGATCTGGGCCGGCCGTCGTCGGAGAGCATCAGCGTCTCCCCGTCGAGGATCACCGAGTCGCACGGCAACGCGGCGATGACCGCGACGAGGTCGGGCACGTTGGCCGTCACGTCGCGCAGCGTGCGGGTGAACACCGAGATCTCGGTTCCCTTGCGGTGCACCTGGATGCGCGCTCCGTCGAGTTTGTAGTCGACGACGAGGTCGGGTCCGAGGAGAGCCAGCGCGGAGTCGAGGTCCTCGGCGGGTGTCGCGAGCATGGGTTCGACGGCGCGCCCGACCTGCAGGCCGACCCCGGCCAGCGCGTCGGCGCCGAACCGGGCGAGCGCCGCGGTCTCCGGCAGCGAACCGGTCAGCATGTTCGCCCGGCGCACCAGCGTCAGATCCTGCCCGGTGACCTTCGCGATCGCGTCGGTCATGACACCCGCGAGAGCCCCCTGCCTCAACTCGCCGGTGAGCAGTGCGACCAGGAACTTCTGTTCGGCTTCGGTCGACGCCGCGAACAAGGACGCGATGATCTCGCCACGACGTTTCGTCGAACCGGGGCCCGACGCCGACGCGAGTTCACCGAGCGCCGCGTCGACCGCAGCGACCTCCAGCGTCGGCGAATTGGCCGGTGGCGCCATCAGTTTCGACAGCGACCGCCAACCGACGCCGAGCCTGCCCTGCGGTATCTCGCCCGACAGCCAGGCGACGACGATCGGGAGTTCCGCATCTGTCGCCGCGGTCAGCGCGTCGGCCAGCACCGCCGTCTTGCGGGTCCGCGACCGATCGCGTGCGACGTCAGCGGAGGTCTCGACGACATCGATCAGTCTCACGCCGTCTCACCACCTGTCGGACGAGCATTCATCCGTTCGACGGTACGCCGGGCGTCCGACAATCCGGCTCGGTGCGTGACGAGTCGTACCGATCACCTCGCGAGCACTTCGGGCGTACTCGATCACCGGGTCGTCGCATCTGGTGACCAGTCACCAAACCGGCTCGAGTATCGCGGAGCGAACTCGAGGTCGCACACAGCGTGCGTTCGCACGCGCCACCGCGCTCGTCTGGACCAGGGAGCGCGCGGTTCGTCAGATCAGGACGCGCACGTGCTGATCAGGTCGGAGACGTTGTGATCGCCGCACAGCGGTACCGACATCTCCGGAGAGGTCCCACTCGGGGTCACACGGCCCCAATGTGTGGCACTGCGGCGGCAGTCAGCGATGTAGCAGGCGGGAGCGAGGGAGTCGTACACGCGCAACACAACGGGTTTCGACGCTCTCCCATTCCCGACACCAGCCCGCGAAGACCAGGCCCATTCGGCGAATAACTGCGAGTACCGTTCTTGCCGGCGAGATCTCGGGCCCGAATTCACCCTCTGGAGTTCGCCTAGATGTTGATGGCCGGAAGCGACCACAGGTAGCTCTGGACCGCGCGCTGGCAAATCAGCTCCGTGCGCAGGGTCTCGATCGACAGTGCGTGCCCCGTCCCGCGTCACGTATCCACGTATCTACGGATCGTTCGGCTCTGGCGGTGTCGCTGGACCGGGTCTCCCCCGCGCCCGAGCGGTCAGCGCCTCGGCAACGGTCGGAAAGACCTGCAGCGCACTGTCCGGCGCCGCAGTGCCGATGACGTCCCGGAACTGTCCGACCTCACGGGCAATCGCGAATTGAATACCTCTGCCGGACAGCGCGTCATGGAGTTCGACGAGCATGGTAACGGCACTGACGTCGATGAAGGGTGACGTCTCGGCGTCCAGGACGATGGCGCGGGTGTCTCCGGTGGCGAGGTCGGAGATCCGATCGCGCACGGTGTCGGCGTTGGCGAAGAACAATCCCGCTTCGACGCGGATGACCGCCACGCCCTCGACGTGCCGGGGGTCCGCCTCGTCGGTGGTCTCCACCCAGCGGGTTCCGTCCTTGACCACGGTCGCCACGTGCGGCCGCGAGACCCGGTAGAGGAGCAGCAGCATGGACGCGGCGATGCCGATGATCAGGCCGGGCAAGGTGTCGAAGACCAGAACACCGAACAACGCGACGAGGGCGGCGATGAAGTCGGCGCGAGCGGCGCGGCCGTAGATCGTGCCCAATCGGCCCGTCCACACCCGGTACAGGCGCCGCAACGCAGCGAGGTCGACGAGCTCGACCACCGCCGCGATGACCACCGCGGCCAAGGTCGCCTCGGGGAGTTTCTCGAACAGACCGGTCAGGAACATCAGCGTCAGGACGGTCAGTACGGCGACGACGAGCCCGCTCGCTTGTGTCTTCGCGCCGGCACCCCCGTTGACAGCTGTCTTCGACAAGCTGCCGTTGACGACCATCCCCGAGCACAAACCGGAGCCGACGTTCGCGGCCCCGAGACCGATGAGCTCACGGTTGGCATCGACGGTGTATCCGGCTCTGGCGGCGTATGTCTTGGCTGCGCCGAGGCCTTCGGCGAAACCGATCAGCACGATCCCGGCCGCGGGTCCCACCAGTTCGAGGTACTGGTCCATCGACATCCCGGACGGCAATCCCAGCTCGGGCAGGCCGGGGTCGATCTGACCGACGATGTCGACACCGGAGTCATCGAGACCCAACAGCCACACGGCCCCGATACCACCCAAGACCGCCACCAGTGATCCGGGAACCAGCGGTAGCCACCGCCGGATCGTCAACACCAGGACCAGGCTGGTCACGCCGATGATCGTGGTGCGCCAGTTCCATTCCGACAGATGGGTGAGGAGGGAACCGGCCTGTTCGAAGAAGTTTCCCGCGCCCTTCGGGACGCCGAAAAGCTTCGGGACCTGACCGATGATGATGGTCAGCGCGAGCCCGACAATGAATCCCTTGAGGACCGGCTCGGAGATGAACGAGGCGATGAACCCCATCCGCAGGACGCCGGCGAGAAGCGCGACCAGCCCGGCGGTGATCGACAGTGCGACCGTGGTGGCGAGAAAGAGTTGCGGATCGTCTCCGGCGATCGGGCCCACGGTCGCCGCGGACAACGCAGCGGTCGCCGACATCGGCCCGACCACCAGATGACGTGAGCTGCCGGCGGCGGCGTAGAGCACCAGCGCCGGGACAGCGGCATACAGACCCACCACCGCCGGAACACCGGCGATGGTCGCGTACGCGAGGGCCTCGGGTACCAGGACCGCCCACACCGTCAGCCCGGCAACCACGTCGGGGCGCAGGTAGGCCATCCGATAATTGCGCAGGGAACTGAACACTGCTCCCGTCGGACGCCGCGCTGTCATCGTCCGGGGTCAATCCGCGAAGACGGCGCCGACCTCCGAGCCGAACCACTCACAGACCAACCTCCGCCACCGACGTGCCCGGATCATCCAGCTGCCCCGCATGCGCACGGCATCCACGGTCAGTGTGCCCCAACGCGGCGCATCCGACAGCGATACGTTTTCCAAGCCCGCCGCGGGCGCGGCTCAGACCTCCGTGAGGTCGACGGTCTTGGTCTCCTTGACGCTGAGCAGCGCGATCATGGTGGCGCAGGCGGCGATGGCGAGGTAGACACCCACCCAGCCGACGCCGTAGTCCGCGACGATCCACGTGGCGATGAACGGGGCCACGGCGGCGCCGAGGATCGATGCGACGTTGTAGGCGATTCCCGAGCCGGTATAGCGCACGTTCGTCGGGAACAGCTCGGGCAGGATGGCGCTCATCGGCCCGAAGGTGAGACCCATCAGCGTCATTCCGAGGATCAGGAAGAACAGCATCATGCCGTCGGTCATCGACGACGGGTCGAGCAGCCACTGGAAGCACAGGCCGAACACGATGATCGCCGCGGTGATCACGATGAGGAAGGCGCGACGGCCGTACCGGTCGGCGAGACGCCCCGAGATCGGCACGCAGGCGGCGAAGAAGAGGACCGCGACGAGCTGCAGCTGAAGGAAGTCGACGTAGCTGATCGAGAGCTTCACGCCTGACTCATCGGTCACCTTGCCAGTGCCGTAGGAGATCACCCAGGTGGTCACGATGTAGAACAGCGTGTAGGTCGCGACCATGATGAACGTGCCGGCGATGAGCGGGCGCCAGCTGGTCTTCACGACCTCGGTCAGCGGAGCCTTGACCTTCTTGCCGTCGGCGACAGCCTTGGCGAAGACCGGCGTCTCGGTGAGCTTCAGCCGGACGTACAGCCCGACCGCCACCATGATGGCGCTGGCCAGGAACGGGATTCGCCAACCCCAGGTCATGAAGGCGTGATTCGACGCGGCGGTCTTGGCGTCGAAGTCGAGTGCGAGTATCAGCAGCAAGAAGGTGCCGTTGGCGAAGAAGAAGCCGATCGGTGCGCCGAGCTGCGGCCACATGGCCGCCCACGCGCGTTTGCCCTTCTCCGCGGTCTCGGTCGCGAGAAGCGCTGCGCCAGACCACTCTCCGCCCAGGCCGAGGCCCTGGCAGAAGCGCATGAGCGCCAGCAGCGCGGGCGCGAGGTAGCCGACGGAGTCGTAGGTGGGCAGAAGTCCGATCACGAAGGTCGCGATTCCCATGGTGAGCAGCGAGCCGACGAGCGTCGCCTTGCGCCCGACCCGATCTCCGAAGTGGCCGAACAGGATCGAGCCGATGGGCCGCGCCACGAACGCGAGGCCGAAGGTCGCGAACGACGACAGCAGCGCCGCGGTGTCGTCGCCCTTGGGGAAGAACAGCACCGGGAAGACCAGAACCGCGGCCGTCGCATAGATGTAGAAGTCGAAGAACTCGATGCTCGTCCCGATCATGGACGCGACCACGATGCGGCTGCGGGGTACCGGCGCCTGATCGGGGTGGTCGATGTTGCGGACCGCGGAATCGCTCATTCGCGCGACGTTACGCCTGCGGATCGGCGCCCGAGCTCCGACCCCTGAGGAATTCCTGAGCGCCGGACCTGGACAATCCGGGGAGCCGTCGGGCTCTGAATCGTGGTCGGTCGCGGCCGGCCACGACCGGTACCGGTCGTCGCGAAACTACAGATCTCGGGCTCTCGTACTGGATGGGCCCACCCTGGAGGAACGTCTGAGATGGTGGGAGCGTGACGACAACCTACCGGGACTACCTGTGGTTCAAAGACGACGACGAATTCGCTGGTTGGCGGGCAAACGGCCACGTGGTCAGCCTCATTCGTGATGCCACCGCCACCGGCGTCCTCGATGCCCTCTCCGCCTACAGCCGACGGACCCGCGGGATCGGCTTCGAGGGGTTCGGCAAACGGTCCCTGGAGTTCGAGCTGCTGGGCCTGGCTCCGATGATGTCGCAGACTGTTCAAACCGTGGGGGTTGCTGACATCGGCGGCGGGTGGGTGCTGCTAATCCAGCACAACAGCGAATACCTCGGCGTCAGTGACGAGCTGTTCAAGCCCGTCATCGACAACCACGAGGTCGTCAGCCACTTCAGCAACGTCAATGCGAACTCCCAGTTCGTCTGGTGGCGCAATGGGCAGCGACAGATCTCGTTTGAACCGATGTTCGCCACCTCGGACCTCGACGGGGCCCGGTCGATACCGACCGCTGGATCGTCGACGCTGTTCGACCTGATGTCCGACGTCGGCGGGTTCGAGCTCGAGGAGACCGACGAGCCACGCGCCGAGTTCTTTCACATCGAAGCCAGTTTCGCACTCGCTGAACGGCTGACCGGGATCGCAGTCACCAAGGATCTGATCGAGACCGCTGAGTTCACTGTTGCTCTGGTGCCGACGACGACCGAGCCTCAGGCACCCTTCGCCCACGAAATGCCACCACGCGTTCCGCTGCTGGGGGATCGGGCGACCTGGAGCGAGGTGCACCAGCTGTATCGGTCGGCCGGCGAGACGACCGTCCACGCGACGATGGTGCTCTCCGAGGACCAGGGCGACAGCGAGGAACGCCACGAGGTCGAGTTCTGGTACTCGCCGTTCGAGGGGATGCGGCAGGTCGACGCCGACGGCCTGCTCTCGGTGAGCAACGGTTCCGGTCTGCACTGGCACCGCGGCCCCTACAGCCCCCACACATGGCCCGACCAGTTGATAGGAATACACACCCGATGGGACCAGCAAACCCCGTTTCGTCTGGTGATCGATCCCACCAGCTCGGGAACGGTCACCGAGGTCAACGGCCGTCGAGCGTGGGAGTTCGCCTTTCCACCCGTCTTCTACGGCGGCGGCCCGACGGCGGTCGCGTTCGATGCCCACACCGGCATCCCGCTACGCGCCGAAACCAGCAACCGGACAGAAGAACTCAACAACGTCACCCTCGATGAAAGCCTCCCTGAGGACCTGTTCACGCTCCCGGATTGACGCCCGGATTCCTCGCATGGCTGCGACACGGGCCGTCGATACTTCGGCTGCGTCCTTCCGAGGGGCGGGGGTTCAGAGGTCGATGAAGCCCGCGACGACCACGCGCATGACGCCTTCTGCGGAAGGAGTGCCGTAGAGGGCGACAGCGCAACGCAGCAGAGACGATCCGCCTGGAAGAGGGCGGCTCAGCTCGCTGACAATCTGCCTAATAGGAGCTCAGAGCCTGGACTACGCGAGCCAGCTGGACGTTGACCTGCTTACGCTCTTTGGAGGTGAACCGGTGAAGTGGTTGTCGAAGAACGTCCACGGCGACGTCGTTGGACACGGCTAGCAGCTCGGCGAGCTCGTGCGCCGCTGACGGGCGGTCGGTGCTGTGTTGAACCACTGCCAAGACCTCGGCGGCATTGTCGATCGCTTTCCTCAGACCTGCGTAGCGGTCCCGCTGGTGTTCCAATTGCTCTATGTGCTGATCCTGGTAGTCGGGTTCGACAACCCGATCCGAAGGCAAGAACCGGTGTGGGTCGACCGCTTTGTTGAACTCGATATGGGTTATCTCAGTGAGTCGCTCGTCACCGTGTGCGTGCCCGCGCATCCGCAGGCAGGCGCCTGTCTCTGCGTCCATGGTGACGTTCAGCGGGTTGGGTTTGTTGGGAGGGGGTTGGAGGAGGAAGTCCCATGCTGGGCGGCCGGCGATAGTGGTTTCAGTCGGCGGGCCGGCAGGTGTGTGGAAGTCGTGAGGATTGTCGAATAGCCAGTCACCCGGACTGCCTAGTAGCGGGTGTGGATGGACGTCGCGCCATTTGCTCGCGGCGGAAAAGACCGACCCGCGGGTTACGGGTTCGAGGTGTCCGTGGGCGCCGCGAATCCAGCATCGCTGTCCCTGTTGAATGTGCACCTCTCCGGCATCGTCGGTTACGTGCCATCGATCTCCTGGCGCGATCGTGAAACTAGCGGTCACATCGATTGATGTGCCGTTACTGGTCGCTCGAGTTCGAAGCTCGCCTACCGCGGTGGTGAAACCGACGTCGGCATACCGGGTCCTGAGGTCATCCCATAGGCCCGGAACACGCTCTGGACGGAAACCCGACGCATCGAACTGTATTCCCATACATTTATCCTGACAGAGGACCTTCGTCCGAAATGTCGGAGTCGGCCCGCCAGTGTCGGCGCGGCGTTATCACCGGGTCCCGGACCACGCGTCCTTACAAGCCCGGATCGCTGAGGCGCGCGCACGACTCCGGCTCGGGCCGGCATCGGCCCATGAGGCGCCCTGGAATCCAAACCACCTCTACTTCAGTGATTTTCAAGTGCCGACAATCGATACTCTGTCAGCTCCAAGGGGTCCCGCAGCGGCGTCGTCAAACTGGCCTGCAGAGTTATTACGGGCCCACCTAACCGAACCGTCGCATCCGCGGTGCCATCGATGCCGGGATCGTCAACCGTCGGCGCAACGTCAGTCATGACATTCGGCAACGCGAGCGCCTGCCCCACAGTTGATTACAAATGCCGACAGCCTATGTCCGGTCGTAGTTGAAGAGTAGATTTGCCTCTTCTGCCATTGTCGCCGAGTGCGTGGTGTCCCCACACGGCTAGCAGTTCTCGACGCGGTCCCTCAGCGCAGTGCGGCCGCGACCTGATTGGCCATCGCCTGCTGGCCACGCGTGTTGGCGTGCATCGCCGGGAAGCTGACCGCACCCAACGTCGGTTCGACCCATCGCTGATCGCCCGCGCAGGCGTGGTGGCCGGCGGAGACCTTGGTCATGTCGACATAGGTCGTATCTGTGGCCGCAGCGGCGCGGCGCATTGCGTCGTCGAGGGCGGCGAAGACCCGGTGCAGGTATCCGATATCTCCGGGCGCGGTCAGCAGAGACGCCGAGCAGAGCGCAGTGCCCCGGGCCGGGAAGATCTGCGGATACCCGACGAGGAGGACGCGGGCGCGCGGCGCGGCGCGGTCGATGCGGCGCAACGCGTTCACGAGGTCGGGGTAGGTCGAGGAGTTGATCTTGTCGACCAACGAGGTGCCGAACTCGTCGCGGCACGGGGTGGCCGACAACGGCGCCGACAGCCAGGCCTGCTGACAAGCCGAGGTCGAGTCGTTGAACAGCCCGTTGTTGTTCGCGCCGATCGTCATGGTGACCAAGCGGGTGGCCGGCCCCAACGCGCTGATCTGCGGTCCCTGCCACCGGTACTGCGACTTGGTCAGATTCTCGGTCGTCGCGCCCGCGCAACTGACGTCGGCGACCGGGATCCCCCGTCGCTTGGCGACGAGGCTGGAGTAGTTGACCAGCGAGTTCGAGCAGAAGGTTGCCGCACTCGTCGCCTGGGGGAACACCGACGCGCCCGCGCTGTAGCTGTCGCCGAGGTTCACGTACGGATACCCGTCCGCTGCCTGGGCCCCACCGGCCTGGACGAGTCCGCCGACGAGCGCGACGGCAGTGGCCGCCGCGGTCAGCGCGGTTCGGATGCCGAGGCGTCGGCGCGGTCCGCGGCGGTACGGCAAGGGCATTCCGAACTCCGGATCATGGTGCTCAAGTTACTTATGTTGTTATTGAGACTAACACTCGCCTCCCGACAAACCCGCGTCCGGCGTGCGCCTCAACGGGAACAGTCCGATCAAGAACCCGCAACATTTCGCCCCTGATGACGAAATCCGTTGCACCACAGAGCACTTACCGGGCGTCACCGTGGTGCGAACTCGGCAGTTGTCGCGCGCCGCGAATCGCGGTACGCCGTCACGCCGAGGTGGGATGCCGCGATCACAATTGCGGTCACCGTCATGGGGGCGCCGCCGACCATCAGCAGCCCCCAGAAGCCGGTCCAGTGCGCCAACCCATAGACGGTCACACCCGCCAGCGCCGCTACCGCCAGCCACGACACCCACCAGCGCATCACCAGCGCGGCGACAACAGGTGCGGCACTCAGCAAGACACCGACAGTCACCGGCGGCCATGCGCCGTACACGAACCACACCGGGTCATCACACGTCGCGTCTGCGCGAACACCAGGCTCGTCCAGTTCGCCGATCTTGCCGCACGACATCGACGACCAGCCAGCAGGTTCGAACGCGTTCCACACCGCGAACGCGACGCCGAGCACTCCCAAGACCACCCATGCCGCCCGCACCCATTTCATGGCCGCACGCTACCCGCACACGACGACTCACAGATCCCGGTGCCGCCTTCACGCAGTCGCCGGTCAGCTACCCCGCTTGATCCACTCCTCCAGGTGAGGGGCCTCGGTGCCGACGGTCGTGCCGTCGCCGTGGCCGGTATAAACCTTGGTCTCGGGGTCGAGGGTGAAGATCTTCTCGGCGATCGAGGCAATGATCGTGGGGAAGCTCGAGTACGAGCGACCCGTCGCGCCCGGCCCGCCCTGGAACAGGGTGTCGCCGGAGAACAGCACCTTCGCCTCGGGCAGATGGATCACCGACGAGCCCGGCGAATGGCCCGGGGTGTTGATGATCGTCAGCTCGGTACCGGCGACACCGATCTTCTGGCCGTCCTCGAGGTCCTGGTGCGCGACATCGGGATGGGTGTCGTTCCAGAGCATGTCGTCGCCGGGATGCAGCAGAATCGGCGCGCCGGTGGCCTGCGACAGTTCCGGGGCAACGGTCACGTGGTCGTTGTGGCCGTGCGTGAGCACGATTGCCTTCACCGTGCGGTTGCCGACGCCGTCGAGGATCGGCTTCGCCGAGTGCGCGGCGTCGATGATGATCACCTCGTCGTCATTGCCGACGAGCCACACGTTGTTGTCGACGTCCCAGGTTCCGCCGTCGAGACTGAAGGTGCCCGAGGTGACGACGTTGTCGATGCGCAGATCCGACATCAGAGTTCCACCACCGAACGCAGCACCTTGCCGGCCTCCATCGCCGAGAACGCCGCTTCGACGTCG
This sequence comes from Gordonia sp. KTR9, assembly GCF_000143885.2. Classification (NCBI taxonomy): domain Bacteria; kingdom Bacillati; phylum Actinomycetota; class Actinomycetes; order Mycobacteriales; family Gordoniaceae; genus Gordonia; species Gordonia sp. KTR9. The sequence goes on along the minus strand of NC_018581.1, from coordinate 78,553 downwards.
TCGATGCCGATGCGTTCGGTGACGAACTTGTCCAGCGGCAGGCGGCCCTGTTCGTAGAGGTCGATGAGCATCGGGAAGTCACGCTCGGGCAGGCAGTCGCCGTACCACGAGGACTTGAGCGCGCCGCCGCGGGAGAAGAAGTCCACCAGCGGCATCTCCAGCGTCATCTCCGGGGTCGGCACACCGACGAGCACGACGACGCCGGCGAGGTCGCGGGCGTAGAAGGCCTGCTTGTAGGTCTCCGGGCGGCCGACCGCGTCGATGACGACGTCGGCGCCGTTGCCGTCGGTGAGTTCCTGCACCGCCGCGATCACGTCGTCGACCTTCGAGCCGTCGATGGTGTGGGTGGCACCGAGGTCTCTCGCCCACTCGAGCTTCGACGCGTCGCGGTCGATCGCGATGATGGTCGTCGCACCGGCCAGGCGGGCGCCGGCGATCGCGGCATCACCGACACCGCCGCAGCCGATGACCGCGACCGAGTCGCCACGACCGACGTTGCCGGTGTTCATCGCCGCGCCGATACCGGCCATCACACCGCAGCCGAGCAGCCCGGCCACGGCCGGGTCGGTGTCGGGATTGACCTTGGTGCACTGCAATTCGTGAATGAGGGTCTTCTCGGCGAACGCGCCGATACCCAGCGCCGGGGTCAGTTCGGTGCCGTCGGTCAGGGTCATCGGGACGCTGGCGTTGAAGGTGTCGAAGCAGTACCAGGGGCGTCCGCGCTTACAGGCACGACACTGCCCGCACACCGCACGCCAGTTCAGGACGACGAAGTCCCCGACCTCCACATGGGTGACGTCGGAACCGACCGACTCGACCACACCCGCGGCCTCGTGGCCGAGCAGGAACGGATACTCGTCGTTGATGCCGCCCTCGCGGTAGGCCAGGTCCGTGTGGCAGACACCGCATGCCTTGATCGCCACGACCACATCGCGTGCGCCCGGGTCCGGGATCACCACGTCCACGACCTCCGTCGGCGCCTTCTTGCTGCGCGAGATGACTCCCTTGACTGTCTGCGACATGCGCTCTTCCTTCCGCAACTGCGTTGTTCGGGGTACGTGTGCGACGTGTGTCCGCGGGCGAAGCGACGCACCGCGGCATCGCCGGAACACATCGTCACAACCTTATCCGTAGGTCGATCGCCGGTCCACTGGGAGTGGACAACGTCCACTATTGATAGTCGGTCGTGTCGCACGGCCCGGGTTTGTTTCGCGCCGCGGGCGCGCGGGCACTCCGAAGAGGAACCACCACTCACGTTCGATCACGAGGAGGTCGACCATGGCACAGAACAAGAAGGACCCCGGACCCTCGGTCAAGGACGACGAACTCTACGAGAAGCTGCGCGACGAGGGGAACTCGAAGGAGAAGTCCGCGCGCATCGCCAACGCCGCCGCCAACAGTTCGCGTTCGGACGTCGGCAAGAGCGGCGGAAAGTCCGGCTCCTACGAGGACTGGACCGTCGACGAACTCAAGAAGCGCGCCAAGGAACTCGACCTGTCCGGCTACTCGGATCTGAAGAAGGACGAGCTCATCGAGAAGTTGCGGGATCACTGATCCGGGACGAACCGGTCCGACAACACCGAAGCCGCCGACCCTGAGGGATCGGCGGCTTCGGCGTGTTGTGGGACGGTGCCGGTCAGTGCGCCTCTCGGCAAACAGGCCGCTCGAAGCGGCAAAAGGGTGGGACCCGGGGCATTGAGTCCGTCACCGTCGCGGGGTACAACTGCGGCGATCGGAAAGTTATTCCGCCGGGTCACCACCACGTGCCGAGGGCGTCCGGGCACAGTGTCCCGCCGGTCACCGGATCAGGCCGAGACGCTGGAACGCGGTGAGCGCGGTCTCCCCGGTGTTCCAGAGCGCGCGGACATCGCCACGCGCACCGGCAGCCGCACGGCCGTCTTGGAGCGCGAGGCCGTTGCGGAATGTGAGCACGTTGTAGCCGACGTCGGCGGCCCGCAGCATCGGCCCGGTGGCCCGGCCGGCGCCGGCCACACGGTCGAGGCCCTCCCCGACGGTGTAGAACCGGAAGATCGGTCCGAGGTCGACGCCGTACTCCCGAAGTGTGGATGTCACAATCGAGTTCCCATGCGCTGCAATGGCATCGACGATGAAGAAGAAGTCACGCGCGTTTCCAGTCGTCGCGCGGGAGGCGGCCGTCGCGTAGGCGAGGTCGACCGTGATGTGCGAGTTGTACCCGGCCATCGCCACCCGCTGGCCCGGGACAGCGCAGTCGGCCGCCATGTCGAAGTAGTGCCGCCACTGGGATGCGACCGGACCGCCCCCGAACTCGCCGCGCACGGCGTCGAGGAACCGGTTGAGGAGTTCGAGGCTGATCACCGGGGCCCATCGCGGGGTCTGGAAGACGCGCGGGTTGTTCTGCAGGGGCATCACCGCGTCGCGTTCCACCGCGGCAAGTCCCAGAGCGAAGAGCCCGCGGCGGTCGCGACGGTCGGTGAGGATGTCCACGATCCCGTACAGCTTCGTGACGTTGCGTCGTAGCTGTACCAGGGGCAGGTCTCGCGAATCACGCTCATAGGTACTGAGCTCGACGAGCCGCTCCCGGTCGGCGGGGCGGAGCTCGGTGCCACACGTCTCGGCGGGTGCCGCCGTCGACGTTGCCGGCGCGGCGACGAGGAGTGTTCCGAGCAGAGCGGCGGTCAGCAGTGCCACCGAGAGTGTTCGCATGGAACCCGGTGTTACCCCTCCGCGCGCGGATCAACCCTCCGACGGGGTTGCGAGACCCTTCGTGACGCTCGCAAGCTCGCTCCTCAGGGAGCAGGGTGACGCTCGCAAGCTCGCTCCTCAGGGAGCAGGGTGACGCTCGCAAGCTCGCTCCTCAGGGAGCAGGGTGACGCTCGCAAGCTCGCTCCTCAGGGAGCGGAGGTCGTCAGGGCAGGAGACCCGCGCTGCGGGCGGTCACCACGGCCTCCAGCCGCGACGACGCCCCGAGCTTGCGCATCGCATCTTTCATGTAGCCCTTCACCGTGTACACGGTCACGCCGAGCGTCTCGGCGATCCGCGCATTCGAGTATCCCAGTGCGGCAAGGGAGATCACGTCCTGCTCGCGCCCGGTCAGATCCACCTGCGTCCGCGCTGCCGGGTTCGCCGCGACCAGGACCTCGGTGATCGCGGCGAGCTCGTCGGCAAGCCGGTCGTCGTCGACGGTGTCCACCAGCGATCGGAGTCGTGTGTAGGCCGCGGTCATCCGGTCACGCATCTCCGCCTCGTCCCGGGCGGCGTGTTCGAGCCGCGCGCGCGACGCGACGATCTCGTGTTCGACGGTGCGGGCCTCCATGGCGAGGACGTCGAGCATCCGTCCGCCGATCGGGTCCGGGGTGTGCAGCGCGCCGTAGAGCACCGCCACGGGCGTCCGATCGACGATCACCGGCGCGGCCATCATGGCGCGCAACCCCTCTCGCTCGATGATCGTGTTGTAGCGATGGGTGATGCGCGGGGTGCGGAGGTAGTCGTCGACGACCATCGGACGGTTCAGCGAGACGACCTTGCCGCCCAGCCCGTGCCCGACGTCGACCGACACCCCCCTCAAAGCTCCGACCGTCGAGCCGGCGAAGTGCTGCAGACGCAGGTTCGATGGCCCGTTCAGGACACCTGCGAAGGCCAGCGGCACCCCGCTGGACTTGCGAACCCGGCGCAGCGCGTCGGTGACGATCCCGCTCAGCGGCTCGGGCATCTCACCTCACTCTCCCCCTCTTCGGAGGGTGTTCCAGGAAGTCGTCCGCGGAGGACACTGTGACTCAGCTTACTCAGTCAAGAGCGAGGTTCACGATGACACAGGCCACCACGACCCCCACCGACCTGGTCGACCGCTGGTTGGCGATCTACGGGGCGCCCGACGCCGACGCCGCGTCGCTTCTCGTCGACGGACACGATCCCGACGCGGTCGCCTTCACCGTGATCGAGGTCGAGCAGACCGGCGATCACCAGTCCGGCGACGTCCGACCGGTCACCACTGATGTCACCTACGGCGAGCTGGCCGAGCGGTCCAAGCGACTCGCCTCGGCTCTCGCGGAGCTGGGCGTCGGTCGCGGCGACACGGTGGGCGTCCTCATGGGCAAGCGCGAGGAGCTCGTCGTCTCGCTGCTGGCGATCGCTCGCCTCGGCGCGGTCTACATCCCGCTGTTCACCGCCTTCGCGACCCCCGCGATCGAGATGCGCCTGCAGGCCGGTGCCGCGAAGGTCGTCATCACCGAGCCGAGTCAGGCGGACAAGCTCTCCGGGATCGACGGCATCACCACGGTGGTCGCCGGCGAGCAGTTCGAAGATCTCATCGCCTCGCACGACGCGGTCACCGAGTCGGTCGCGGTCGGCGGCGACGGGACGTTGATCCTGCTCTTCACCAGCGGTACCACCGGTGCGCCGAAGGGCGTTCCCGTGCCGGTCAAGGCGCTCGCCTCGTTCGTCGCCTACATGCACTTCGGTCTCGACGTCCAGGCCGACGACGTGTTCTGGAACGCCGCCGACCCCGGCTGGGCCTACGGGCTGTACTACGGTGTGCTCGGCCCGCTGGCGGCCGGGCGGCGCAATCTGCTGCTGCACGCCGGATTCACCCCCGAACTCACCGCCAAGATCCTCGGCGACCTCGGCGTCACCAACTTCGCGGCGGCACCGACCGTCTACCGCTCGCTCAGCAAGGACTCGCGCATCTCCGGGTTCTCGCTCCGCCGGGCATCCTCGGCCGGTGAACCCCTGACCCCTGACGTCATCGACTGGGCGCTGGGCGCCATCGGCACCGAGGTCCGCGACCACTACGGGCAGACCGAGCACGGCATGTTCATCAACAACCACTGGCACGAGTCGGTCCACGAGACCCTGGTCCCGGGTTCGATGGGCCGGCCGATGCCCGGCTTCGCGGCGGGCGTCGTCGACGGCCAGATCGCCATCGACGTCCCGGCCAGCCCGCTGATGTGGTTCTCGGGCTACCTCGACGCCCCGGAGAAGACCGAGCAGCGGTTCTCCCCCGACGGCCGGTGGTACCTGACCGGCGACACCGGCCGGGTGGACGACGAGGGCCGCTACTTCTTCACCGCACGCGACGACGACGTGATCATCATGGCCGGGTACCGGATCGGCCCGTTCGACGTCGAGAGCGTCCTGATCACCCACCCGTCGATCATCGACGTCGCCGTCGTGGGCCGTCCCGACGAGCTCCGTGGCGAGGTCCTGGAGGCGTTCGTCGTCCTCGCGGACGGGGTCGAGGGCACCGATGCTCTCGAAACCGAGCTTCAGCAGTTGGTCAAGACGAGGTTCGCCGCGCACGCCTATCCGCGCACCGTGCACTTCGTCGACGCCCTGCCCAAGACCCCGAGCGGCAAGATCCAACGGTTCCTGCTGCGCCAGAGATGAGTCGCGTTCGCGCGTAACGGCCTCACCGTGTGTGAGCGATGAACCGACTGCGCGGACACTGACGCCGCCGCGCGAAGACCGACTGCGCCTGGCCGGGCTTCGACGACCTCGCCCGGCCCACGACGCGGTCACCGGACGCGCAACCAGCGGGTCACACCCCTATCCGCTGGTTGCGCTTCTCCGATCCCTCCCGGTCACTTCAGCCAACATCCCACGACGGGTCCACGAGCGCCCGCACCGAATCCGGCGGCGACTCCCCGCTGTGGGTCACCGGGGCGTCGTAGACCGTCCGTACGGGGACGACGCCGGTCCACTCCGCCGACTCCCCACCAGGCCCACCGGTCCGCGCCTTCGCGATCCACTGTCCGTCGACGATCGGCAGACGCAGTGCGACGGTCGCCGCCAGCTCTTTGCGCGTCGTCGACCGGACTTCGGCGACCCGACCGGGAATGAGTTTGTCCGACAACATCTCCAATGCCGCCTGGGCATCGTCGGCGACTTCGGGCACACCGCGTACGACGGCCGACCGGTAGTTCGCCGAATGGTCGAAGAGGGTGTCGGCCACGACCAGCCCGTCCAAGACGAACACCGTGAAGGTCACCGGCGCGCCCGCCGCCACGTGCCGCAGGGCACCGGCCCCGGTCGATCCGTGCAGGACGATCGAGTCGCCGTCCCGCGCGAAGAGCATCGGCACCGACCAGGGGAGGCCGTCGACGACGGTGCCCAGGGTCCCGACCTTCGCCTCGTCGAGCAGGGCGTCGAGCAACGCGCGGTCGGCTGCCCGCTCGGGTTTGCGCGTCAAGGACGAGAGCGGCGATGCCGCGTCCACCGGAGTACCGCCGTTCGAGGTCATGCGGACATGGTCGCCCGCGACGGCTGTCGGCTCAACAGGTTTGCTGGGGCACCCCTGCTGGAAACCACCCGCCACAGCGCGCCGAGCGACATATGGTCGCCAATTCACTTCTGCGGGGTGGCTTTCACCAGGGCTGACCAACGAGGACCGAAACTGTCCTCTATCGCTCATAGCGTGGTCCTCACACACATCGAGAGGACACACCATGAGCACCTACACCCCCGCAGAACTCAGCGTCGAGGTCACCGGCGAGAAGAAGGAACTGCTGACCGTCCTGCAGGACCAACGCAACATGCTGAAGATCACGGCGCGCAACCTCTCCGACGACGACGCCCGGAAGCAGTCGACGGTCAGCACCCTCACGATCGGCGCTCTCATCAAGCACCTCGCACACGGCGAGGAGAACGCTGCCCGCGTCATCACCGAACGGGACGAGAACGCCGAGTTCGACATGAGTCAGGCCATGACCGAGTACGAGATGGGCGACGACGAGACCCTGGCCGGCTGGCTGGACGCCTACGATCGCGCGGCGGCAGAACTCGATCGCGTGATCGCCGGCGCCGCGAGTCTCGACGAACTCATCCCCCAGCCCACCGCGCCCTGGGCACCCGAGCGGGAGTGGGTTTCTATCCGCACGATGATTGCCCATCTGCTCCGCGAGACCGCCCATCACTCCGGCCACGCCGACATCATCCGCGAAGCACTCGACGGCCAGACCACCATGGGCGCGGTGTCCGAAGGGCAGGACTGGGCCGACGCCGAGTGGGCCCAGTGATGCCCAGGTCGCGGTAGGGAACGGCCGGCATTCGACGATCAGTCTCGCCTTCGACCAATCCGCGGGCCCCCCGGCACCGAAGACGTTGTGAGGCTGCCGATCAGACGCAGTCGACACCGACCCCACAGATTGGATCGACGATGATCAAGCGAGTTCCCCGTGTAGCAGGTGCGTTGACAGGACTGGTCCTCGCTGTCGGCGTGATGGCCGGCTGTTCCAGTGACGACTCCGACACCTCGAGCGAAACGACCGGCGCTGCAACCGAATCCAGCGCCATGATGAGCGAGAGCGCGATGGCGGACCCGGCCGCGAACCTCGTCGGACCCGGCTGTGCCGCATATGCCGAGGCCAACCCCTCGGGCCCGGCGTCGGTCAACGGGATGTCCACCGTCCCGGTCGCCACCGCGGCTGCCACCAATCCCGAACTCACCACGCTGACCCAGGCCCTCTCGGGCCAGCTGAATCCCGAGGTCAACCTCGTGAAGACGCTGAACGAGGGTGAATTCACCGTGTTCGCACCGACCAACGATGCGTTCGCGAAGCTGCCCCCGGAGACCATCGAGCAGCTCAAGACCGACGCCCCCCTGTTGAACAAGATCCTGACCTACCACGTGGTCGAGGGTCAGACCGCCCCCGACCAGATCGTCGGTGAGCACACCACGCTCGAGGGCCAGCAGGTCACCGTGACCGGATCCGGCGACGACCTCAAGGTCAACGAGTCCGGGGTCGTCTGCGGCGGCGTCACCACGTCGAACGCCCAGGTCTACCTGATCGACACGGTGTTGATGCCCCCGGCCGGCGAGTGATTTCCCGGTAGCACTGTGTGACAACGTTTTCCGCGATCCCCACCGGCGACATCCGCCGGTGGGAATCGTGCTGTGCGGGGCCCGGGCGTGTGATCCTCGTCAGATCCGCACCGACGGCACTGCCTCGCCGGGCCGCACGTGGGTGTCGGTCAGAGCCGCCACCTGGATCGGAACCCCGGTCATGTTGGCCATCCCGGCAAGCCGCTCGAGGTCGGCCGGATCCGACGAGATGAGGGCATTGACGTTCACGCCACCGGCGCCGAGGTCGTTCTCCGCGGCCGCGTTCGCCTGCGTCCACCCGCCGGATCCGTTGTGCCCCCACCCATGCGGGATCGCGACCACACCGGGCTTGATGTCCTCGGTGATGGTGACGGGCAACGAGATCCGTCCGTGTCGCGACGCCACCGTCGCGAGGTCGCCCTCGGCCAGCCCGCGTGCCGTGGCATCGTCGGGATGCATTCTGGCTGCGTGAGATCGTCCTCCGCGCAACAACATCGGTGCGTTGTGCTGCCAGCTGTTCTCCGAACGGATCTCGCGCATGCCGATGAGCCGCAACGGGTAACCCGTGTCGTCGTCGACCGCCAGTCGTTCTATCTCGGACATCAGTTCCGGTACCGCCAAGCGGATCTTGCTGTCGAGGTAGGTGATGTTCTTCCCGAGCTGCCCGGGTGCGAGATCGTCGGCGACCACGACCCCGTGCGGATGGTCCTCGACCAGACGCCGGTAGGTCAATCCGCCGCGGCGCAGACCGAATCGGTCTCCGCCCAACCCCATCCGGATCACCAGGTCGGAGATGCCGCGCGGGGTGACCGGACGCCCGAGGCGTCGTGCCAGCCGGTTGCCGGCGTGCAGTGACCGGACCAGCAGATTCTCCGGCGCCAGGAAGCCGATGAGCTCGTTGATCACCGTCCATTCCTCGCGGGCCTCGTCCTGCGGTGGGATCACGGCCTCGGTGGCCTGTTTGAACGGGGTCGTGAACAGCGCCTGGAACGGGAGCAGGAAGTCTTCGCGCTCGTACATCGTGGTGGCCGGCAAGATGTAGTCGGCCCGGGCGTTGGTCTCGTTGCGGTAGATGTCCAGGGACACCATGAGATCGAGTTCGTCGAGCGCCGAGCGCAGTTCGTCACCATTCGGGACCGACAGCACCGGATTGCCGGCACTGACGAGCAGCGCGCGGAGCCGGCCACGTCCGGGTGTCGTGATCTCCTTGGCCATCAACGACGCCGGCGCCGTCCCGAGGACCTGCGGCAGATTGCCGACACGACTTCGGCGTCCGGCCCAGCGAAAGCTCGACACCCGTTGCAGGGCAGTCACACCCAGCCGTTGTCCGGGAATTCCCAGATCGCCGAACATCGAGCCACCGGGCACGTCCAGGTTCCCTGCGACGAGGTTGACCATGTCCAGGAGGGCGGTCGTCAACGTGCCCGTACGTCCCAACGACGTACCCACCCGGCCGTACACCGCAGCACGATCCGTCCGCGCGAGTGACCGCGCGACCTCGCGTACCCGCTCGGGGTCGATGTCCGTGCGGGCCGCGGTCACCTCCGGTGCATATGCCGCGACGAGCGTCTCGAGCTCGGCCACCCCGCGCGCCTGCCGCCGGAGCCGATCACGGTCGGCGAGGTTCTCGTCGAAGAGCACGTGGAGGAGCGACAACAGGAACAAGGCGTCGGTGTCGGGCGTGATCGGCAGCCAGTCGAACTCCCGGGCGGTCTCGGTGTGGCGAGGGTCGACGACGACGACGGACCCACCGCGTGCCGTGATGGCGTTCAGGCCCTCGCGGATACGCGGCGAGCTCATCACACTGCCGTGCGACACGACCGGGTTCGCGCCGATGATCACCAGGTAGTCGACCCGGTTGATGTCGGGGATCGGCGCGGTCAGCGGGTTGCCGTACAGGAAGTGACTGGCGACGAACCGGTTGTTCACGTCCTGCGACCCCGCCGAGTACACGTGCGGCGTCCCGAGCAGGTTCATGAAGATCGCGGTCCACAGCACGTGCCCGGTCGAGAACGTCGCCGGGTTCCCGAAGTACCAGCCGATCGAGTCGCTGCCGGACGACTTGTACACCTCGACCAGCCGCCGCCCGATCTCGTCGAGCGCGGTGTCCCACGAGACCTGTTCGAACTCACCGTCGGGGCGCCGCCGGAGCGGGTGCCGGAGACGGTCGGGGTCGTTGACGATCTCGGTGAACGCGATCCCCTTCGGACACGCGAAGCCCCGCGACAGCGGATGCTCCTTGTCGGGCCGCAGCGACACCAGCCGATCGTCCTCGACGGTCGCGATCATGCCGCACAGCGGCTCGCAGATACGGCAATAGGTGTGCTTGTCCATCGGCATCGGTGCGTCCCCTCGACCTCGCGCAATGATGTTCCGCAGACGGGCCGGCCTGCGGTTCGGTGTGATTCCGTTCACATCTGAGGACAAGTGTTGCATGATGTCAGCACCTGAGGCATCCCCAGCGAGGAGGTCCCTGTGACCGACAGCGACACCGGCGCCACGGAGTCATCCGTGCGCGACGTGATCATCATCGGCGCCGGCCTGTCCGGCATCGACTGCGCCTACCGACTGAAGGAGCAGAACCCCGACGCCGACTACCTGATCCTCGAGCGCCGTGAGCGCATGGGCGGGACGTGGGACCTGTTCCGGTATCCCGGCGTGCGCTCCGACAGCGACATCTACTCACTGAGCTACCCGTTCGAGCCATGGCGCAAGCCACGTGCGCTGGCCCACGGGGACGACATCCGGGAGTACATCGAGGACACCGCCGCCAAGTACTCCATCACCGACCGGATCCGGTTCGGCCGGCACGTCCTGACCGCCGACTGGGATTCGGCGACCGACACCTGGACGCTCGGGGTCGAGGTCGGCGAGGACCGGCGTCGCGAGACCCACCGCGCCAGGTTCGTCATCTTCGCGACCGGCTACTACGACTACGACAATCCGTACACGCCACGGTTCACCGGCGCCGACGACTTCACCGGCCAGATCGTGCACCCTCAGCACTGGCCGGAGGACCTCGACTACCGGGGCAAGCGGATCGTGGTGATCGGAAGTGGCGCAACCGCGGTGAGCCTCATCCCGAGTCTGGCAGAGAAGGCCGAACACGTCACGATGCTGCAGCGCTCGCCGTCGTACATCTTCTCGTCCAAACAGAAGCAGTACCTCGCGCCGCTGGTGCAGAAGCTGTTGCCGCCACAGGCCGCGCACAAGGTCATCCGCACGCGATACGCGGCGCAGACCGCCGCGATCGTCCATCTCACCCATCGTTTTCCGAAACTCGGACGCAAGATGATCCGGAACAACGTCGTGGCGAACCTGCCGGCGGACTATCCCGTCGACCTCCACTTCAACCCGACGTACAACCCGTGGGACCAGCGCATGTGCATGGTCCCCGATGCCGATCTGTTCACCGACATCGCCGAGGGCACGGTCGAGATGGTCACCGACCACATCGATCGATTCGACGCGTCGGGGGTCACCCTCACCTCGGGTCGGCACCTCGACGCCGACATCATCGTGACCGCGACCGGGCTACAGCTGCTCGGCTTCGGCGGCACCCGGCTGCGCGTCGACGGTGCGGAGGTGAAACCACACGACCGCTTCGTCTTCAAGAGCTACCTCATCGAGGACGTCCCGAACCTCGCCTGGTCGGTCGGGTACACGAACGCCTCGTGGACCCTCCGCGCGGACATGACCGCCCGTGCCGTCGCCGAGCTGGTGAAGTACATGCGCACGCACGGCTACACCCATGCCTATCCGCATCTCGGTTCGGAGGTCATGGGTTCGCGGCCCGTGTGGGACCTCAAGGCGGGCTACGTCGAGCGGTCCCCGGAGGCGTTGCCGAAGTCGGGCACCCGAGGTCACTGGCAGGTGCGGCACAACTACTACCGCGACGCCATCGATCACCGGATCAACAAGGTCGAGGACTCGATGGTGTTCGGCAGGGTCTGACTTCCGCGGAACCGGGCCCAGGTAGGTGTCGGCCTCCCCGCCCACGGCGTTACGCCGGTGTGGTCCAAACGGTCGAGATTTCGCCACACCATCGTAAAATTGCTGGTCAAGCCTTGCTCCTCGCTCTCCGCCGCGCCGATACTGGGCTCGGCGAGCCAGCCGTCTCGCTGAACCCGCCCCGCCCCCGCGGGGCGCCGCTCCCCACCATGTGACCCAGCGGGAGTGGACCAGTAGGAGCTGCGAGATGACCTATCCGCCCGGTCCCCCGACTCACCCGCCAACCCCGTACGGCCCGATTCCGCCGCAGTCCGACAGCCGGCGCGCGCTCACCCTCGTGCTGTGCGCGATCGTCGTCGTCCTCGCGCTGATCCTCGCCGCGGGGATCGTCTTCGTGGCCAAGGCGCGCGACGGGGACATCTACGTTCCCGGGCTCACCCTCACCGCGGCCAACGACCCGGGGATCGACCCGTTCACCGATCCCGTCCTCGTGGCCGGATCGGGCGACCTGCCGGAGAACGTGGCCCTCACCGGCACTGCGGGGGCCGCCGACCTCGGCGGCCGCGCGGTGAACGGCACCGACGCCGGGTTGTACGGCTCGGGCGACGCCGCGGCCTGCGACACCGCCGCACTCAGCAACCGGCTGCTCGCCGATCCCCCGGCGGCCCGCGCCTGGGCGAGTGTCTACGGCATCAGCACCGCCGACATCCCGCACTATCTGAACACCCTCACCCCGGTGGTGCTGACGACCGACACCTGGGTCACCAATCACTCGTACACGTCCGGCCGGGCCGTGCCGTTCCAGTCGGTCCTGCAACGCGGGACCGCGGTCTACGTCGATTCCGCCGGTGTCCCGCGCGCGATGTGCTCGTGCGGCAATCCACTCGCCCCGCCGACCGCCGCCCCCCTCGGCGGATATCGACTCGAGGGTCGGCCCTGGGAGGGGTACAAGAGTCGATCGGTCGCCCGGATCGCGTACAGCAACCAGCACGTCACCGCGGTCGGCAAGTCGACGACCATCGTTCCCGCGCCGCCTGCGCCGCAACCGGGCACACCCGCCGGAGACGTCCTCGAGTTGCTGAATTTCCTTACCGGACAGCTCTTTTCTCAACCCGCGGGCGGACTGCTCGATCTGAGCGGATTCCCGCCGCCGTCCGGTCCCCTGCCCACTCCGGCCGCGTTGAACACCCCGTTCGAGGCGGGCACCGACGAAGACGCCGAGCGCAACGGCCTCCTCGCCCCGGGCGATCCCGCGGCCGCGCCCGCACTGGAGAAGCGCGCCGAGGAACACGACGGTCTGCCGGAAGGCGCGCCGTCCACGGACTCCCCGGCTCCGGACTCATCAGGACCGGACTCAGCCGGGCCCGATACGCCCAGTCCGGGCTCGGACGCGCCCGCCCCGGACGCATCGGTGCCGGCTTCCGACGTCCCCGTCCCGGAGGAGCCCGGTTACGAGGCACCCGGTTCCGAGGTCCCCGGACCGGCGTCTGAACCCGGTGCACCCGGTGTGCCCGGACCGGAGAACCCGGCCGAGGCTCCCGCGACGCCGACCTCGTTCAGCGGCTCGGGGGAGGTCGTCGGCAGTTTCAGCTTCGACGACGCCGGGTTGTCGGTGGGCTGCACCGTTCCCCACACCCCGGAACTCGGCACCGTCTCGCTGTCCTGCACCGACGGCGTGGCGAGGTCGGTCGCCGGCGCGGCACTGCAACGCAGCTCGGTGTCGGGTTCCACCACCGGCACCGGTGTGTGGACGCTGACGCTGACGGCTGTCGGTGCGTCGCAGACGGTGACCGTCCGATCGGCCAACTGGATCGTCGTGCCGCCCGCGGCCCCGGCGTCCGAGCCGCCGGCACCCGACGTCTCCACCGATGCCGCGCCGCCCACCGAGGAAGCCGCCGTCGACACGACCACCACGACGACCACCACGGAGAACCCACCTGCGCCGGAAGCGCCCGCCGAACCGGAGGCACCTGCGCAAACGCCGTGACAGGTCCGCGACTGTGAGCTGTCCAACAGCAAGCACCCTGGCACGTCCGTACCATCGCGCGCATGTCTGTTCTGACGACGTCGACGCGACGCCCCTCTGGTGACCTCCGTCCCGAATCCGTCCGCAGGCGGGTCCGGGTGCGTCTGGCGAGCGTCGCGATCGTGGCTGCGCTGACGTCGCTGGTGATGCTCGCGCCGAGCGCGCAGGCCGACCGCATCATCAACGGGCATCTGGTGGGCGGGAAGATCGGAGAGGCCTACTCCGCGACGGGTGGCTTCTTCAAGTGGGGCGTTCCGACCGGTCCCGAACGCGCGGCCGCCAAGCGCGGCCGCTTCCAGTCGTTCTCACGCGACACGTCGTTCTACTGGCATCCCGCCGCCGACGGCGGCACCGCGCATCAGGTCGGCGGCGCCATCCGGAGCCGCTGGCAGAAGGCCGGCGCCGAGCGCGGCGCGCTGGGATACCCGGTCAGCAACGAGTACAAATCGGGCAGCGGCCGTAGCAACGACTTCCAGGGCGGCGTGGTCACGTGGTCCAAAACCGGTGGGGCACAGATCGTCTGGGGCCAGATCCGGCAGAAGTGGGAGAACACCGGCGGTGCCGGCGGGTACTTCGGGGTTCCCCTCGGCGGGGAGTACCGCACCGGGGGCCGGTTCGCACAGGACTTCCTGAACGGCACCATCTTCTGGCCCTGACGCGACGAACCGCCGCGGGTGGCGTTGGTGTGTCCCGTGCCCGACTCGTCCGGGTCCCGGTCACTGACGCCCTTCGGGCTCGAACCGTTGCGCGGCGGTCACCGCCCCGGCGATGTCGGCATGGGCGGCCGCCGGGCCGAGTATCCGCCGCAAACCGGCCTCGGTCACCTCACCTGCGGGTTCGATCATCGCCCGTACCCGGGTAGCCAGATCGGCAGGAGGCGGGAGTCGCAGCTCGCCGAACCAGTTCCCCAGCAGATCGGCCAGCGCGTCGACGGTCTTCTGGCTGTCGACGAACGGCAGACCGACACCGGTGAAGCCGTCCTCGAGGTCGTAGCCGGACCGGGTCCACCGGCCGTCGAAGCCGTAGACGAACCCGATCCACATCCCCTCGGTGCGCTGCCTCTCGAGGTGGGGCGCGATGGCCGGCTCCCACCACGGTGGCGCGCCGTCGAGCAGGTCGGTCTCCGGCTCGCCGAAGTACGCCGCGCCCTCCCGGAAGTACGTCTCGGAGTACTCATGGTCATGCCCGACGAGCACCGCCCGGTCGTCACCGACCAGCACCATGTCGGCCCAGTTGCCGCCGCCGTCGTCGTAGTGCCACCCGTCAGGGGTCGCACGCGCGCCCTGCGCCCAGCGCTCGCCTCGCACCGCCAGTAGGGCCGCGTAGGCAGCCCACCTCGGTCTCATCTCCGCGGGAGCCGGCAGCTCGACCGTCTTCAACGTCATGGCCTGACACCTCTCTGTCCGGATTGTCCGGACCCGCACGCCGCCAGCGTATTGCCGGAGCCACCCGCCGCGCTCACCGGATCCGTTTCCGATCACCGAATGCGTCTGAGCGGGAACGGGATATGTGAGCGGATCGAAGACCAGGACGCGTTCGCAGTACGGTGTGGACCGTGACCCGATGGCATCGCAAGGTTCTGACACTCGCCGCATGTGCGGCGGTCGTGCTCGGGAGTTCCGGTGCGGCCGGCACCCTCGCCGCCGGTCCGGCGACCGGTTCACCGTCGCCCGCCGGCGAAGCCGGTTCCGTCGTCTCGTCGAGACCGCTGCCGCCGCAGTACTGGGTGCCCGGTTCCGCCGACGCCTCCGTCCTGACCTACGTCACCACCGACACGTTCGGCAACAGGGCACTGAGCACCGGGACCGTCTTCATCCCTCGGGGCACCGCCCCGGCCGGCGGCTGGCCGGTGATCTCGTGGGCCCACGGGACCTCCGGGCTCGGCGACGACTGCGCACCCTCGGTCCGGGGACCGGGCCTACCCGAGCGCGACCTGCCGTACCTGGCGAAGTGGATGCAGCAGGGCTACGCCATCGTCGCGAGCGACTACGCCGGGCTGGGCACCTCCGGTCTGCACGCCTACCTCGACGGCCGGACGACGGCCCACAACGTCGTCGACATGGTGCGCGCGGGTCGCGAGTTCTCCGCAACTCTCCCTGTCACACAACGGTTGTCGCGCTCGTGGGCGGCGGTCGGACAGTCCCAGGGCGGCGGCGCGGCGATCTACACCGCGCGCCATGCCACCGAGTTCGGCGGTCCCGAACTCGACTACCGGGGCGCCGTGGGCACCGGCACGCCGGCCTACATCGAACGGCTCGTCCAGATCGCCGGCCCGGGCGTACCCCCGGTGGCGATCACGCCGGCACTGACCGCCTACCTCAGCTACATCACCGCCGGCCTCCGGTACGCACATCCCGAACTCGGCATAGACCGCATCCTCACCCCGACGGGCCGCAAGTTCGTGGGGCTCGCCGAGACCCGGTGCGTCGGCGACTTCGAGGAACAACTCCGGGGAGTCTCCGTCGGTGACTACTTCACCGCCCCGCTGAACAGCCTCCCGAGGTTCTCCGCAACCCTCGCCGACTACCTTGCGATGCCCGAAAAGGGGTTCGACAAGCCGTTTTTCATGGGCCACGGCCTGCTGGACACGGACGTGCCGTATGCCACCACCGCTGCGTACGCGGCGACGCTGACGGCCAACGGCCAGCCGGTGACCTTCCGGACGTATCCGAGTGACCACAGTGGCACCCTGGTCCGTTCGCAGGCCGACACCATCCCGTTCCTCAACCGGCTGTTCGGCAAGTAGCCGCTCATCGACTCCGCCGAAATTCTCGCGCACCCCGGTTCCGACGCGGCGTCGTCTCGTGGCACGATGGACAGCACCGGTTGAGCAGCTGCCGTCACACATTTGCCGGGACGGGCGGCCGCGTGTCGGCCTGCCGCGTCCCCCGTGGAGAGGGCCATCAACCGATGCAGGCAGAACATCCTGACGCTGTGATCGTCGACGACTCCGGCCTGAGCGCCGGCCGCGCCCTGATGACGGTGGTGTCGGCAGCACACGAGCAACTGGTGATCCTGACCGTCGAGGGCAGCATCGACGTCCTCACCGCTCCGCAGTTGTCCGAGGCGGTGTCCGAGGCGCTGAGCGGTCAACCGGACGGTCTCATCATCGACCTGACCACCACCGAGTTCCTGGCCTCGGCCGGGATGGCGGCGCTCGTCGCCGCACACGAGGCCATCGCGCCCAGGGGCATGTTCGGGGTCGTGGCCGCCGGACCGGCGACCACCCGTCCCCTCACCGTGATGGGGCTCGATCAGACGATGGTGCTCTACCCGACACTGGACGACGCGGTCACGGCCATGACCACCACAGAGGGGCTGGCCGACCGTCCGGCTGGATAGACCCCGATGGTGTGGATTTCGTCGGCCCACCGCCGCGCAGACCCGGACGGTGGCCTCGCGCTCTCGGTCACGGCCACCCCCGAGGCCGCCTTCCGCTTCCGGCAGCACTTCGCGCAGTGGCTGGACGCGACGGTCAGCGTGGACGCAGAACGTCGCAGCGACATCGTCCTCGCGGTCTACGAGGCGGTGGCAAACGCGGCCGAGCACGCGTACGCCGCCGGCACGCAGTCTTCGAGCACGCAGCCGTCGGGCACACGACCCGGTGCCATCGAGGTACGGGCACGCCTGACGCGTGAGGAGTCGCTGGAGGTCACCGTCACGGACGGAGGGCGCTGGAAATCCGATGCCTCGTCGTCGCCGTACCGCGGGCGCGGACTCGCCCTGATCTCGGCGCTCAGCGACGCGTCGGACGTCACCAGCGGGCCGGACGGGACCTCGGTGACACTGCGCTGGCACGAGCGGCTCGGCGTCTGAGGCCCACCTCCGCGAGCATGTCCCCAGCGCTGGGGACACAGGCGCTCGATGTCGGTTCACAACCCCTGCCTGACACAGCCAGGTCACCGACCGAGGGGTACGGTTCGGACAGGAGTTCGTCGTGGGTCTGTTCAACCGACCAAGTCTGTCGGCCGAGTCACCTAACCTGATCTCCGAAGGCGGGTTCGGGGCCGGCCGTCGAAGAAGCTCGGTGGAGCGTACTCCCGATCCTGACATCGCTGCACAATGCGCATGCACGTCAGCGCACGAGGAAGGGAGTCGACATGACCGACTTCACCGTGGACTCGAACATCGACGACGCCTGGCGCACGTTCGCCTTGCACGTCGGTGATCGGCTGTCGCATCTCGAGCCGGGCCAAACCCTCACGATCCAGCAGGACCCGATGATCCCGGAGGGTCCGCACGGGACGCTGCGGTTCACGATCACCGGGTCACGTCGGTTGCGCTGCACCATCGACGACACCGACCTGCATCCGACCGCCGAGTACTTCGCCGAGCACCTGGCACTGCTCGCCTCCCTCGGATGGCGGCGCCTGCGCAACGGCACCCACATCTTCGAGGTCGGCCGACGCCGCGTGGACCAGCTCGCGCACGTGACGGTGCAGACGCTTCGTCAGGTCTGGGAGGTCGTGCACCCCGCGTTCCTCGACCATTCCCCCGCCGCACGCCCCGAACCCCAGATCGAGGTCGCGGTCCAGCCCTTCGACGCCGACCATCTGCGTGCGTTGCTAGTCGGCTCCCTCGAGGACCTCACCGGCTGCCGCATCCAGACCGACGCCGACGGCGACATCGCCCTGCCCACCAAGCCCGTCTCGTCCTGGCTGAGTCCGCGCAGCGACGCACCGCGTCTCGAGTTCTTCGCGCGACTGGCCGGCGACATCACCGACCGTCGCCGCGCCGCCGACATCGTCGCCGCCCAGCCGACCATGGGTTCGGCGGTGCGGGTGCACCTCCTCGAGGACGAGGTCTTCGCGACGCTGACCGTGGAATGCGCCGTCTTCCACCCGCACAACCTCAGTTCCGCCCTGGCCGAGTGGTTCTCGTTCCTGGCCGACTGTGCCCCGTCCGTCATCGCCAAGGTCGGTGAGGACGCACCGATGACCGCGCGGAACGGCGGCCGACTCCCGGACGCGCTGCAGACCCTGCTCGAACTCGACCCCGACGGGCGGTCGCTCAGTGCCCGCGAGGTCGCGAAGATCTGCCGCTACAACCAGGCCGACATCCTCTCCTTCATCAACACCAGCGAGGAGCAGCACCTCACGTGGCGGCGGTCGGCGGTCGACGCGGCCGCGGCGTCGGACTCGGTGGAGGCCGACGCCTGCCGCCACGAGGCCGACGCCTGGAAGGCGACCACGCACAACCTGCGGGCCGCGCTGCGCGTCGTCGTGCTGTCCGACGACGACACCGCGGACCGGAACTCGCCGGCCAAGTGATCCGGGCAAATCGGGCTCCGAATCACCGGTGCACGTAGTCTGCGCGGACGATTTTCGACGCCGGGCATCGCGCCGGCGCCAGCCGAGGCGTTCAATTGTTAGGTAACCCTCAGCGGTTCGCGTCGTCGATCGGAGCCCTCGCATGGCCATCACCACGGATCGCGGCGCGCTCACGTTCACCTTTCCCGAACTGGGTCGCGACGCGCGGTTGCACGTCACCTTCCAGCGGACTCTGCGCACCCCCGACCCGGTCGGACGGTACGGCCCGGTCGGTGACGACGGCGCGCTTCGTCTCGCTCAGGGCTCACCCGACGGCGATGCGCACGCAACCATCCCCATGTGGCAGTCCGAGGCCACCTGGCTGGACTTCTCCTCGCCGCACATGCATCCCTTCCTCGTGATGGTCGGCGTCGACGGCGTGAACGCGATCAGCGGTGACGTCTTCACCGGTATGCCCGACTTCGACGCCGACGACTACCTCGAGGTCCCCACACAACCGTCACTCGCCTCCCACCGGGGCCCGACCGGCGACGGGCTCGACGACCGCCAGTTCATCGCTCCCTCGACCCACACCGTCGCGGACGGCGGTCGCACCGGGACGCTCGTGCAGCTGACGGTCATCCCGATGCGCGCCGACGCCTGGGCCCGGCGACGCCGCCACCTGCCCTCGGCTCCGGGAACGTGCGTGCTCTGCGACATCTCACGAGCCGAACAATCCCGTGCCCGTCCCCGCCTCACCGCGCCTCGCGTGACAGGTCCACTCGAGTCCGCGGACACCTGGCATCCGACGACGTTCGACACCGCCGCGGTCCGGATCGTCAACTCGGTCGCGTGGAAGTCCCTGACCGGAGAACCGGTGCCGCGCGCCGCGCTGACGAGCGCCGACTACGCCGCACACGACCTCCCCTGGTACCCCGTCTACGACGAGACGGTCGAGCACTCGGCCCCCCTGTAGATCTGTCGCGGGTGTCGGCCCCGGGTGTCCGCTCCGCGTCGTACTATTCGGATCCGGTCCGCGTACGTCCCGCCCAGGAGGAGCCGCATGTCCCCCGATTTCGACGCCGTCCTCGAGGCGGCCTGGCGGGACTTCGCCGACACCCTCGCGGTCCGGGTGCCACGCCTCCTGCCGGGTCAGAGCCTGGCCATCGTCGAGGCGGCGGCCGGGGGCTGGCGCCGGCGGATGACCTTTGCGATGACCGGGACCCCCGGGTCGACCGACCGCCTTCGCTGCACCATCTCCGCGGGCGACCTCACCTGGACCGACAAGGACCGGTGGATGCGTCAGGCCACCTACATCGTCGACCGCGGCTGGTGTCGGCTCGAGGGTCGCAGTGCCTTCTGCTTCGAGGTCGATCCCCTTCGGTCCAGCGACCTCGCCGACGCCGCCGTGCGAGCGTTGCGCGAGGTGTGGGGCGTCATCCATCCGTCGTTCGTCAGCATCGGCGACCCGTCGTTCGCCCGCCACCACTCACCGGTGCCCGCGGACGATCTCGACACCGATCGGGACCGGCTCCGGCCGTCGGAATCGGGTCGAGCGGTCGGAGAGGATCTCGACGACACCGTCCGCATCACCGACGCCGACACCCTCCGCTTCACCGCACCGGCCCGGTTCGTCGACGCCGCGGTCGA
The DNA here is from genome assembly GCF_000143885.2 of Gordonia sp. KTR9. NCBI lineage: Bacteria > Bacillati > Actinomycetota > Actinomycetes > Mycobacteriales > Gordoniaceae > Gordonia > Gordonia sp. KTR9. Next base: position 57,879 of record NC_018581.1, on the reverse strand, counting down.
GGGCGGTGTGGTCCCGCAGTCGAAGGACCATCTCGTCGAACTGGTCCGCGCCGCGATGACCGCGGCCGGACGTCCCGCGGTGGTCAGCCCGCGCAAGGCCATCTTCCTGCGATCGACCGGCACCTCGCTGTTGCGACCCACCCGCGACGCCCGCTCACTGGAGATCGTGACCATCCTCAGCTCCTCGGTGCCCGCACCCTCACTGCTCGGTATGGTCGTCGCCGAATTCTCCCCGCGGTGGCCCGAAGTCGCGGTGGTCGTGCGCAACGGGCTCGTCTACGCCCAGCGCCGCATCGATGTCGCGGTCTTCAACCCCGCGAATCTCGATGCCGCGCTCCGACGCTGGGACGACTTCGCCCGGACGGCCCGCGGCGAGATGATCAGACGGCTCGACAGCAGCCCGAAACTGGAACGCCGACGACGCGGCGACCGGCTCCCCGGCGCATTGCTGGGGCTTCTTCGGGTCAACCAGAAACTCGACAACACGCTCTCCCCGACGACCGTTCTCGCGGCCTGTCACCAGGACCGGGAGCGCGTGCACGAGTTCTTCGACATCTGCGCCGCCGAGATGCGCGAGTGGATGGACAACCTCACCGCCGCCCGCAAAGCAGAACTCGGCGAGGAGGAGATCGCACTGTGCGAGGCCGAGCACCAGGCCTACGCCCGGGTCGCCCGGTTGCTCCTCACCGCCATGGACCTTGCCGGCGGGGCGCCTTCCGCTCCCTGACGACGGGGCGCCTTCTGCTCCCTAATCCGAATGAACCGCATAACCCCTGGTCCCTAATCCGAAATAGCCGCACCCCTGGTCCCTGAGGTGCGAGGAGCGAAAGCGACGAGCCACGAAGGGCGTGGTGAGACACCTCGCGAGCCCTTCGAGGCTCGCTTCGCTCGCATCTCTGGGGCCGAGGCCGGCCGGAGCCGCTCAGTCGGCGGAGCTGTACGAGAGGTGCACGACTCCGTTGTCGAAGACGTCGGTGCCGACGAGCGTGAGCGGCAGATCGGCCAGACCGTCGAAGAGGCGGGCACCGCTTCCCAAGACCACCGGATAGACCAGCAGGTGCAGCTCGTCGATCAGCTTGTCGCGCAGCAACGCTCGCACGAGCGTGCCGCTGCCGCTGATGTAGAGATCGCGCTCGTGCTTGAGTTCGCGAATCCGGTCGGCGTCATAGGCACCGATGACCGTCGAGTTCTGCCACGCGCTCGTGTCGTCGAGAGTCGACGACACCACGTACTTGGTGGTGTCGTTGAAGAACGGGGCGCCGGGGTCGTCGTCGACGGTCCGGGTCGACCAGGCCGGGGCGAACATCTCGAACGTGTTGCGCCCAAGCAGGATTCCTGTGCAGTCGGACATGAAGGACCCAAGGAGCTCGCCCATCCCGTCGGCGAATCCGTACGGCATCGTGAAGCTCGGGTCCTCGTAGCTGCCGTCGAGGGTGATGAACTCGTGGACGTGGATCTTTCCCATGGTGTGCCTCTCGTCTCTTCGCGGTGAACGTCACGATGTCAGACCGGGCGTCGCCGGGAAACTCATCGGCGTCGAAGAGTTCGGAGAACTGTGGCGAGTGGCCCTTCGTGGCTCGTCGCTAGCGCTCCTCGCACCTCAGTACCTGCGGCCTGGCGGCCGTCGTGGATCACGAAAGAACCGCGTGCGAGTGCCGAATTTTCTGCTCCCTGAGGTGCGAGCGAAGCGAGCCACGAAGGGTTGGCGACGTGTCTCACTGGGCCCTTCGTGGCTCGTCGCTATCGCTCCTCGCACCTCAGGGAGCAGTGGTTTTGCGGTTCTTTCGGATTAGGGAGCAGTGGGCTGAGCCCCGTTCCCGCAGGCTGAGCCTGTCGAAGTCCCCCGTCTGGTAACTCTGGACCCACACATCGGCGATCGAAGGAGATCCATGGACGTCGCAGGCAAGGTGGCCATCGTCACGGGTGGCGGTGGGGGTATCGGCGCGGCGATCGCGCATGCGCTGGTCGATGCGGGCGCCAGGGTCGTCGTCACCGACCTCGACGAGTCCGGTGCCCGGGACGTCGCCGGGTCGTTCGGGGATGCGGCGACCGCGCTCGGCGGTGATGCCTCGTCCGACGACCACATCGATGCCGCGGTTCGGCTGGCGGAGAGCACCTTCGGTCCGGTCGACCTGTACTTCGCCAACGCCGGCGTCGGCCTGGGCGGCGGGGTCGACACCGACGAGGCGGTGTGGGATCTCGCTGTCGACGTCAACCTCCGCGCCCACATCCGAGCGACCCGACGCCTCATCCCGGACTGGGTGGAGCGCCGAACGGGATACTTCGTCAGCACCGCGTCGGCCGCGGGCCTGCTCACCCAGATCGGCAACGCACCGTACTCGGTCACCAAACACGCCGCGGTCGGCTTCGCGGAGTGGCTCAACATCACCCACTTCGACGACGGCGTCCGGGTCAGTTGCCTCTGCCCCATGGGCGTCGACACCAAATTGCTTCGGCCGGACGGTGATTCCGCGAGCGAAGAGCAGCGGCTGATGCAGCGCGCCGTGGAGAGCGCGGGCGCGGTGCTGACTCCCGGGGCGGTGGCCGCGATCGTGCTGGAAGCCGTCGCCGACGAACGCTTCCTCATCCTCCCCCACCCCGAGGTCCTTGACATGTACCGCCAGAAGGGCGCCGACTACGACCGGTGGCTGCGCGGGATGCGCCGGTACCAGACCAGCCTGCGATGATCCCGCGCCGACGTGTCGCGGTTGCTACTCGAAGTAGCGTCGCGGCACGTCGACGAGCATCGTCGTGATGTCGGCCTCGCTGACTCCGCGCTCTCGCAGCGCCGGCAGCACCTCTTCGCTGATGTGTCGGTAGTTCCATTTGGGGAGTGCCTGTTTCTTGGCCTCGTGGTCGAACCAGTCGATGAAGCAGGCGGCATCGTGCGCGAGGGCCATGCGGTCGGCGTATCCGCGCCTGCACAGTTCGGCGACCGTGTTCACGCGCTCCTCGAACGGCAGGAGGAGGTCGAGACCGAAGCGGTCCATGCCGAGGATCGAACCGGCGTCGGCGAGTTTCATCAGGTAGTCGAGGTCGACGCTGTCGCCGGAGTGACCGATGACCACCTTCGTCAGGTCGGCCCCCTCCTCGGCGAACACCTTCTGGGCGACCAGTCCCGACTGGCTGTGCGGATCGGTGTGCACGGTGATGGGCGCGCCGGTCTGGGCGCTGGTCTGTCCCACCGCGCGCATCACGCGCTCGACACCCGGTGTGAGGCCCTGGGATTCGATGGCGCACTTCAGGAAGGCCGCTCGCACACCGGTGTCCGCGATACCCTCGGTGAGGTCCTTGGTGAAGAGCGTGACCAATGGCTCCGGCACGTCGAACAGCATTCCCGGGCCCGCATAGTGGAATTGGAACGGGATGTCGTTGTAGGTGTAGAGGCCGGTCGCGACGACGATGTTGAGGTCGATCTGTTCGGCGATCCGTTGGATACGCGGGATGTACCGGCCGAGGCCGAGAACCGTCGGGTCGAGGATCGTGTCGATCCCGAGCTCCTTCAGTTCCGTCAGATCACGGACCGCTTCGGCGACCTTCTCGTCCTCGTCCCAATCATCCTGGTAGTTCTGCCGGAATTCTTCGCCGACGATGAAGACGTGCTCGTGTACCAACACGTTTCCGAGGTCTGCGGAATCGATCGGGCCGGTCGCGGTGTGGACGGTGGCCATGGAGCCTCCTCATCAGGAGGCGGCGTTGCCTCCCACTGCGGCGAACCCTAGTCGATTCCCCCGGCGTGACAGGCGACTTTCGTCCGTCGTTCTCGTCGGCCGCTCCCGCAGGGTTCGTCGTGGCGCGTCACGCGGCGCGCGGCGCGGTGAGCTTCTCCATGACCCAGTAGGACGTGCCGGCGACCACCGCACCGGCAAGCCAGGACAGGTCGATGCCACCCAGTGCGACCGCAACCGGACCCTGCAGCGCCGGCAGCATGCCGTACATGAACATCCAGGTCGCCGTGACACCGAGAGCGAGTGCGACGAGGGCGGTCGGCCGCACCATCGGCAGGACGCTGTCCGCCGGTGTGCCGAACAGACTCTCGGCGTCGATCTGTTGGCGTGCGATCAGGAACCAGTGCACGAGAACGACGCTGCCCCACGGGCTCAGCCAGCCGACGATCGACACCAGCCAGAAGTCGATCGTGGTGGCGAAGTCGCTGTTGAGCACGAAGTAGACGACGATCGCCATCGCCACGACGCCGATGACCATGTTCAGCACGCGGCGGTCGACGCGGATGTCGAGCGCCTGCGTCGACACCGTGCACGTGTAGATGTTGAGGATGTTGGTCGCGAGCGGTCCGTGGATCACCAGCAACAGAACCGGCAGTGCGAGAACGCCATAGGCATCGACGATGATCTCGCCCGGATCGGCGGAGTCGCTCAGGGTGGCCAGCGACGCACCCAGCACGCCGAGCCAGACGACCGGAATGAACTGCCCGAGTGCGCTCGCGAGGAACAGCTTGCGCGACGGCACGTCCCGGGACACGAAGCGCGAGTAGTCGCCGGCGTAACCGATCCACGTCAGGCCCCACCCGATGCCGATCGCGGTCATCACCGCGGTGATCGCACCGATGTGCGCCGATCCCGTGAGCTCTGGCGAGGTCGTCTGTCCCCAGTTCACGTCCAGACCGACCCACGCGACGACGGTCATGACGAGCAGGATCGCGACCGTCGGCGGCACCGTCCACCGTTCGAAGGCGGAGATCACCCGGTACCCGAACCAGGCGATCGTCACCTGCATCCCCATGATGATCGCCGCCACGACGATCCGCGCGGCGTTGTTGTCGAGGTCCGGGTCGACGAGTCCCATCTCACCGAGCAGCGCCATCACCAGGTCGAGGACGATCCAGGTGTTGACCGCGCACCAGCCCATACAGACCAGTGCCTGAACGGCCGCGGGAACATAGGCGCCGCGGCGTCCGAAGACGGCCCGCGAGAGCACCATCCCGGTGACCCCGGTGCGCTGACCGATGACCACGAAGACGCCGAAGATCGTCATGCCGATGGCGTTGCCGACGACGAGGACGGCCACCGTCTCCCACAACCCGAGGCCCATGGTGACGCCGAGTGCACCCAGCACCCAGTTGATCGGCGCGATGTTCGCACCGGCCCAGATCCAGAACTGTCCGCGCACATCGTGGGTCTTGGCGGATTCGGGGATGAGTTCGAGCTCGGCCTCGGCCTCCGGGACCGAGTGCTTCGGTCCGGGTGCCGACGGGGTCGCGGCGTCGAGTGCGGTCATTGTGTCCGTCCCAGAGAGATCGGCCCGAGGGGTCGGGGTGCGGTCGGGCATGGCGCGCGACGATGCGCAGTGCATCCATCGTGGTCCGGTCGCCGCGGCTGCGATACCTACAGAACGTCCGCATTCACTCGGTCGGCGACGGACAGGATGTCGGGCCGGTCACCTCGGCAGGCAGCGCGCACGGGAGAGATCAGGTTGCGATTTGTCCCGGGAACCGGGCGAAATCGCAACGGGACCAGAGGCCCGCACGGTGAATCGCGCCGGACCCGACTACAGCCGACGATGTTCCGACGGCGCGACTCCGTACCGCTTCTTGTAAGCCGCCGCCAGGCGGCTCGGGCTGGAGAAACCCCAGCGCGCAGCGACTTCCGCGACCGTATCGGTGTTGTCCGGTGATGTGAGGTCGTGGTGTGCTCGGCCGAGTCGGATGTCGCGCAGCGTCTGGGTCGGACTCGAACCGACGTGTTCGGCGAAGCCCTCCTGCAGGCGTCGGAGGCTCGATCCGCCGAGTTCGGCCATGTCGGCCAGGCGCCAGTCCCTTCCGGGATCGTCGTGCAGCGCGTCGAGCACCCGTTTGACCATGCGCGGGCGCAGACCGGTGCCCACCTCGTCGGGCGACACCGCGAGGAGGAAGGCACTGCTGATCGCGCTCGCCAACTGAGGTCCGACCAGTGGGTTCGACAGGAGATCGGCGGGCTCCCGCACCTGGGCGGAGAGCGCCCGCACGAGCCCGAACCACGCCTGCTGGTCGGGCCCGGCGAGATCCAGCTGGTCCGGCAGGTGCAACTGCGAACGCAGCGCCGAAGCCCGGACCCGGTCGGCCTCGCGTTCGAGATACTCGGCGTCGAACTTCACCCCCACGACGACACAGTCCGCGGACCACCTCGTGATCGTCGACGGCCGGTCCGCGGTGAAGACCGTGGCCTCACCTGCGGCCGACGTGGTCTGCACCGACCCGGCGCGTGAGTCGAGGACACCGCGGATCGGGATGTTGATCTCGTAGGCGCCCGGATAGTCGCAGGAGATGGAAACATCGGTGCCCCAGTTGAGTCTGCCGATCGTCACCGGACCCAACTCGACGGTCTGCAGCGTCAGATCGAGCTGATCCGGCGAGGAGAGCGCGGTCAGCTCGTGCGGGAAATACACCTCTTCGACTGCACGATGTGCCGTGTCCCAGTCGCTGGTCGATGTCGTGCTCCGCATGGACTTCTTCCTCGTACTCCGGTCATGCCCAGGTCCCGCGTCTCGATTCAACCCGGTGACCCACCACACTCGCCACCCGATTCAGAGACTGCAGTCACATCGTCGCGCGATCGGTGCCGGCAGCGCGCGAAGCGTATCGCCCGCCGGCACCCGAGGTCCCTAGTGTCACGACGCACCGGATGGTCGGCACCCGCCGACCGCAGAAGCCCACCCCGGATCTCGACACGAACACCGCGGAGGAACCCATGACCAGCACCATGTCGTGGATCGACGACATCACGATGACCGAACTGGAACGCAACCCCTATCCCGTCTACGAGCGACTCCGCGCCGAGGCGCCGCTCGCCTATGTTCCGGTTCTCGGCTCCTACGTCGCGACGACCGCCGACATCTGCCGGTCGATCGCCACCAGCCCCGACTTCGAAGCGGTGATCACCAAGGCCGGGGGCCGGACCTTCGGACACCCGGCGGTGATCGGAGTCAACGGGCCGATCCACGAGGACCTGCGCTCGATGGTCGACCCCGCACTGCAGCCCCAAGAGGTCGACCGGTGGATCGACGACCTCGTCCGGCCCATCGCCCGCCGGTACCTGACCGACTTCGAGGACGTGGGACGCGCCGAGCTCGTGGCCCAGTACTGCGAACCCGTCAGCGTTCGGGCTCTCGGCGACCTGCTCGGTCTGCAGTCGGTGGGCTCGGACAAGTTGCGCGAATGGTTCCACAAGCTGTCGGTGTCGTTCACCAATGCGGGAGTCGACGAGGACGGCGAGTTCACCAATCCCGACGGCTTCGCCGAGGCCGACGCAGCGAAGCTGGAGATCCAGTCCATCGTCAATCCGCTGATCGACAACTGGATCGAGAATCCCGACGACAGCGCGATCTCGCACTGGCTGCACGACGGGATGCCCGAGGGACAGACCCGCGACCGCGACTACATCTACCCCACGCTGTACGTCTACCTCCTCGGCGCGATGCAGGAGCCGGGTCACGCCATGGCCTCCACGCTGGTAGGGCTGTTCAGCCGCCCGGATCAGTTCGAGCAGGTCGTCGACGAGCCGACCTTGATCCCGCGCGCGATCTCGGAAGGCATGCGGTGGACGTCGCCGATCTGGTCGGCGACGGCCCGGATCAGTACAAGAGACGTCGAGGTCGCCGGCGTCGACCTGCCCGAGGGCTCGGTGGTCCTGATGTCGTACGGCTCGGCCAACCACGACGACTCGGTCTACGAGGCACCGTCGGAGTACGACATCACCCGACCTCCGTTGCCGCATCTGGCATTCGGTGCCGGTGACCACGCATGCGCCGGCATCTACTTCGCGAACCACGTGTGCCGGATCGCACTCGAGGAGCTGTTCGAGTCCATCCCGAACCTCGAACGCGATCACAGCAGCGACGTCGAGTTCTGGGGTTGGGGTTTCCGTGGTCCGACGTCACTGCACACGGTGTGGGAGGTGTGACCATGACTGATCCGACGACGTTCCGTATCGACACCGGCGCCGACTCGGCGACCTGCGGGGCCGGGCAGCGAATTCTCGATGCCCTGTTGCGTCAGGGGATGTGGATTCCCAACTCCTGCAACCAGGGGACCTGCGGCACCTGCAAGGTGCGCGTGATCGACGGGATGGTGGACGCACCGCCGGCCCCCGACACGGTCCTGTCCGAAGCCGAACGGCAGCAGGGATACGTATTGTCGTGCCAGTCGACACCCCTCACCGACGTCGCCGTCGAAACGCAGGCGGACGAATCCGGCGCACACCACCATGTGTTGCGCGATGTCGCCGGAACCGTCAGCTCGATCACCACGGTGGCCGATGACACCGTGTCCGTCACGGTGTCACTCGACGAACCGTTCGAGTTCATCGCCGGACAGTACGTCGAGTTGTCGATCCCGGGTACCGACCAGACGCGTCCGTACTCGATGGCCAACCCACCCAGCGAAGCCGACACCCTCGAGTTCCACATCCGCCGGCAGCCCGACGGTCTCGCCACCGACCGGTGGATCTTCGACACGCTGGCCGTCGGGGCCTCGCTGTCCATGACGGGACCGTGGGGCGACTTCTGTCATCGGCAGGATGAGCCCGGCGTCGGACTCATCCTGCTCGCCGGGGGCACGGGCCTCGCTCCGCTGAAGGCGATCGCGAGAGCCGCCCTCGAGATCGACCCCGATCGCGAGGTGCACCTCTACCACGGCGTTCGCACCGAAGCCGAGTTGTACGACGTCGACTTCTGGCGCTCACTCTCGGCCGAGCACCCCAACGTCCGCTACACGCCCTGCCTCAGTCGCCAAGAGTGGTGCGGCCGAACCTGTTACGTCGGTGACGCGATGATGGACGACTTCGACTCCTGCCGTGACCACGCCGCCTACCTCTGCGGTCCGCCCGCGATGGTCGAGGCCGGGGTCCGCGCGCTCAAACGGCGACGCATGGCCCCGCGGCGGATCAAGCGCGAGAAGTACACGCCGGCCGCGACTCTCGTGGCGCCGTGAATCGGCCGCTCAGGCCACGTCTTCCACATCGGCCGCCGACGCGCCCGTGATGATGTCGAGGACTCGTGGGTACTCGGGCGCGTCCGAGGTGACCACCGAACCGTGGTTTCCGCCGCGGATGAGAACGGCCTCGGCCTCGCCGCCTTCGCGGACGACGGCGGCGACGTAACGCTGGGAGTTCGCCGGCGCGACCATACGGTCGGCGGTTCCGTGGACGGCGACCACGGGGGTGTCGGGATCGATGTTCTGGATGGGGTCGACCATCGTGTACCGCTGCGGGACCTGCGCCGGTGTGCCACCGAGGGCGGTGACGATGCGGTCGTCGCCATGCGTTGCCGCGTAGGTCATGTCGAGTGGACCGGCGAGTGAGACGACGCGTGTTGGGCGGAACAACGGCCGCGCACCGACCTCGTCGTCCTCCAGCTTGTGCCTCGTCCCGCCCCACACCGCGAGCTGGGCACCCGCACTGTGCCCGACGATCAGTTCGTCGTCGGTGTCGATCTGCGGGAACTGCCGGTCGACGACGACGACGTGGTCCAGCGCGCTCGCGACATCGCGGAACGTCGTCGGCCACCCGCCGCCCGAACCGACGCGGCGGTACTCGATGTTGTAGACGGCCATGCCCCGGCCGGCGAGGTCTCGCGCGAGCGGTTCGAAGATGTCGGCGCCGAGGGCGCTCTGCCACGCGCCGCCGTGGATGAGGACCACGAGCGGGATCGAATCGACCCGCTGTTCTCCCTCGGGCAGGTACAGCTCGGCCCAATTCTGTTCCGAGTCACCGTCATCCGGTGTCGGATAGTCGAACCGTTGGATGGTCACCTCGTCCAGGTACTCGACCGGCGCGGCCGTGGCACTGCTGGTCGTCGTCGTGGGCGTCGTTCCGCTGGAACACGCGGACAGCCCGACCATGCTCGCGACGAGGACTCCCAGTGCGATGCGTCCGCCGACCGAGACCCTCACCGCGCGCTGAGGGGAACTGCGGTGATCGACGGGCCGCTACGAACGGTCGCGGGGAGCGGTCCGAATCCCGGCCAGAGATTCACCGGCACCGTGATCGTCGCGCCGGCGGGCAGCGAGATCTGCCCGGGGCTGACCGCGATCCGATCGGTGAAGGTGTCGCTTCGCTCGACCTCCAGTCGGAGCCGCTGCGCGCGCCCCTCGGAGCGGATGGTGACACCGGCCGGGGACGTGGCACCCACCGAGACCGCCGAGTTCGGGCCGATTGCGAGCTGTGTGGTCTCGGTCGACAGCGAACGCAGCGAGTTCTCGGTCGCAACCTCGAATTCCGCGGTCGACGCTGCTGACGAGGTCACCCGCATCCCATGTCGCGCCGGGTCGGCGTCGACGACCGCGACGGCACCCGCGGGCACCTCCAGATCACCCATCGCGACCACGCCGCCCGCGCTGAGCACCGTCGCATCGATGTCCGCGGAACGACCGGCTTCCACCCCGTCGACGATGATCCGGAAGGCGCGGTTCGCGGGCACCGTGAAGGTGGCGGTGTTGTCGTTGTTGAACAGGATCTTTCGGTCGACGCCCGGGATCGCGCGGCCGGCCGGATCCGTGACCCGCACATCCCAGTCGACGTCGCCGGCACCGCGGGCGCCGCCGTTGGTGTCCGACACGATGACCACGGTCTCGTCGTCGCGCAGGTCGGGGTCCTGGTGACGCGCCAGGATGGGTGCCAGCGGCACGAGCATCATCTTGTTGGCCGGCGACCCCTGGAACAGCAGCGTCGGCTCGGACGGGTTGGTGGCCGTCGAGTAGTACCAGCTGTTGGCCGCGGGGTCGGCGACGATCATCTTCTCGACACCGGGGAAGTTGTTGTCGTAGACGACGATGCCGCGTTTGCCCTGTCCCAGGTCGCGAATGGCGATCGGGTTGATCGCGTGTCCGGCGCTCTGCTCCTCGTCGGTGTAGATCGCCAGGACGTAATTGTCGTTGCGGGCCCACGCCGACCGCAGTCGGGACAACGCCTGTGTGACCGTGACCTCCGATTGGACGAGGTCGGTGGGCGGAAAGCCCTGCGTGATGAACATCCGGGCGATGAGTTCATCGAGGGGCGCCGACGGCCGGATGCTGTAGACCGGCTGCCAGGGCAGTGCCAGCGGGAACGGGTTCAGGCGCTTGGTGGCATAGAGTCCGGCCAGCGCGGCCATCCCGAAGCAGTGCCCGCCCGCCATCGACTCGTTGAATTCCTGTTGCACCACCTCGGCGACCGTGGTCGGCGAGCACACACCCAATACGAGGCGCGCGCAGACCTCGTCGCCGAATACCGCACGCATGCCATCGATGGTCAGGCCGCGAGTGTGCAGAGCGTCGTTCGGTCCCCAGTTCTCGAACGAGAAGCCGTCTCGCTTGACCTTAAAGTCCGCCTGCGCGACCAGCTTTCCGGCCTGGGGATTCACCACCGGCGCCGCCTGGGACGGACCGGAGGAGACGATCGACAGGCCGGCGGCCACTGCCAGCACCAGTACCGCCACCGAGAGACGATTCAACAGTCGAGAACCGCGCGTGCCTGTGAGCATCGCTAAACACTAGCGGACATTTCAGACACTGCCAGATCTGCCGGCGAATTCGCCGGATTCATTTCGAAAATAGGTCTCAAATTGTTTGTTGCGGCAGTTTGTTCCAATTCAGGGACCAAACTGCCGCAACGTCGATCACGAATGTTCGCAGGCGGTTACTTGACGCCCGAGAACACGTACTGCAGCACGGCCAGTGCCAATTCGTTGTCCTGGATCGCCTGCCACAAGATGGTGTCCACCATGTTCGTCTCCGTTTCGATGTTCGCGTGAGGGGTTGGCCCGGATACCGAGCCGGAAATCGTGGAGTCACCCCGACCCGGCGCTCCCGATCCTACGTCGACGGCCGGGGAGGGTCACCGGGTGATGGGCGCGACCCGTGTCACGCCGTCCGGCGTCCGGCGCGTGCTCGGCCTCCAAACTCGGCGCGCAACTCGTATCGGAGGGCAACCGCGTGCCGAGGCCAGTGCCCCCACCAGGATGGGGGCCCAGAGCGCGAACCCGCTCTGTTACGCGGCCGGAATGACTCGCTTCGATCAACATCTACCGGCGACAACTGCCGCCTGCTACGAGACCGACGACCCAAGACGGCGCCGCGGTGACGGTTCTCGGGGATAGTGGACCTTCGGCCGAGCGCACTTTCAGACCCCGTTTCGAGTCATGACCGTGGTGTCCTCTGTGAAGGGCGTCGCGCCGTTCGTCCGCGCGCGGCTCGCCAATTCGACGCCTCGACCTCCGCGAGCGTGGATTGGATCGGAGCACCGCCGCGAAGCGACTCCAAATGCCGCTTCGCTAACCTAGAACCGGACGGTGCGGGTAGGCGCCAGCCAGTCAGGCCAATGTTGGCCCGTCGCACACCTCGAACTAGCCGGTGAGTGGGGCGGCGCCGTGGCGTCCCATGCGCCGATCCTGCACGGCATCGAAGTTCCCTCCCCGTCGCCGTCGGCACTGACGTGCGCCGATTTCGGTGAGCCCGCGATCGCACCAACCACGGCAACGGGCCGATGGCCAAGCATGGATGCAGCACAGTTTCAGGACAACTGGCCGCACCCCGGGATCTCATCGCTAAAACGTGAGGTTGATACGTGGGCCGCTGTGCCAAGTCGACCATGCGCATCGCTGACCTCTATAGCAGGGCGCCCCCGCGAACGCATGCTACGTCTTTGCGAGGATGCTCCGACTCGTCTCGATCCCATCATCTGCGCATCGGGCAGCCCAGACCGGTCAAAGATTCCCGAGTCTCACCTAAGGTCCTCCGACACTGCGCCGGATAGGAACTTGCCCGCCAAGTCGAACTCGGTTGCTCTAACCTACTCCTCATGACTGCGCCACGGTTGGAGGAGGTCTTCACCTCATCCGGCATACCCAAACATACTTTCGTGAGACCCGCCGAATTCAACGCGCTTATTGTGGCACTGCGAACGCCAGGACGATGCGTCGTTATCGAGGGTCCGACCGGTGTTGGAAAGACGACGGCTCTACAGAAGGCTATCGACGAAGAACTTGACTCAGATATCCATGTAGAGCTCTTGAGTGCAAGGAAGAAGGCAGATAGGGACCTCCTTGATGCAGTTCTTGAAGTCGACGGGATCGGAATAGTTGTGATCGACGACTATCACCGATTGCCAATTGAAGTTCAACGCAGTGTTGCCGACAGAATGAAAGTTCTTGCGGACGAAGGCGTCGAGGACACCAAGCTCGTCGTGCTGGGAATCACCGATGCGGGAAAGTCCCTCATGAACTTCGGACGCGACCTCTCTGGTCGAGTCGATATCATTAAATTTGGCCGGAACTCTGATCAAAAGGTTACCAGTCTCGTCCGTGAAGGATGCGCTGTGATGAATGCCGAGCTTCCCGTAGAGGAAATCGTACGCGCCGCCCATGGGAGCTTCCAACTGGCTCAGATGCTTTCTTACAGGTGCTGCCTACTCTCCGACATCTTGAAGCAGCGACCTGACAGGCAGCTCCCCTCAGTGCCATTCGAAGTTGTCTTAGAGAACGTCGCAGACGGTCTAGCGGAAACGTTTGCGGACGTTGCCATACGATTCGCGGCAGGACCGCGATTGAATCCCGAAGGAAGGGCTCCATATCTACATTTGCTCCGATGGTTAGCAGCCGCTGACGAATGGTCGATAAGACTTACCACAGAAATTGCTAAGCATCCGGACGTCGCGGCTAGTGTGTCCGGGGTGGTCTACGGTGACCACCTATCGGATCACATTCGCAGCGATGACAAATTCGGACACCTTTTGCACTACGACTCACGAAATAAGTTTCTAACCATTGAGGATCCACAGTTCGCATTCTATCTTCGGAATTTGCATTGGGACAAGTTCGCGGCTATGGTCGGATTCCTGAACATCGACTTTGATACGAAATACGATTTTGCCTTGTCTTTCGCAGGGGACCGAAGGCACGCTGCTAGTTACTTGGCCGACCGTTTAAAAGAACGCGAGATTAGTGTCTTTTACGATAACGACGAGCAGGATCGGATCCTGGCTACAAATCTCGAAGAGTACCTGGCCCCAATTTATAGATCGCAAGCCAGCTTCGTTGTCTGCTTTCTGTCTAATGAGTACCCAAAACGGGTATGGACGAAGTTTGAAAGCCGACAGTTTCATGCTAGATTTGGTTCCGAGAATGTCATACCTGTCCAGTTTTCAGACGCCAGCAATGAGACACTGTTGGCCGGTCATGACAAAGTAGGTTCGTGGCTCGTTGTTGATAACCAGCCCATTGAACCTCAAATTAGTGATCTCGCTGATAATTTGGCGAAGAAAATTGCCCGGATGAGGGCTAGACCCCAGGTTCGAGCGGGTGAATTCTACTGCTCGAGATGCAATTTGGTTCTTGCGAATTCCAGGAAGGCTCCCGCCCGGTACAATATCTGCGAAGACTGCTGCGTCAGTGTGGGAATCGACTGACTTAAGTATTGGTCGCGTGACATCCGCCCCTTGCGCTGGGGTGAGGATCGACCTCAGCGATCAAGGTGAGGTCACACTCGAGATCGAGTCGCCCACCACACAACATGCTCTCGACTGATAGCTTCTTCTGCGTCATCTACTTCTTTGGCCCACGATGACTCATCTACTGCCAACCGTAGTTTCTCCTCGGCATTGGTGAGATCGTTCACAGCAGCTGCATACGCGCGTGCATTGAAGTCGTACTGTTTAGTCTCAGTCCAGGCCACTATCGCTACAACTACCGCGGCAATTGCTGGCGACACTTGCGCGAACCCCTGCATTAAAGCTGCGAATAGAGCAGTTACCACCCCTAGAAATTCGCAGGAAACGAGGACGCGCCGCCATGCAGTAGCTCTCTTCCTGTTGAAAGTAGCCTTGGTCATGTACCACTTCTTTTGATCTGCGATTCTAGCTTCGAGATAGCTACTGCGTCGGTCCTCTAACGAGGATGTTCGCTGCTCGATCATCCAGCTAGAGATTGCCGGAGCGACGATTGGTGAAAGTTCCAGTCCTCGAAACGAATGCTGTATCGCTTCGAACCGTTCCATTAGCGCGACACGCGCGTCATCCAATTCGATTTCTCGTGGAAAGGGAAGAGCGCAAACCGCGAATTTCCAAGCTAGAGTCTTGGACGACTCGGCGACGGCTCGTCCGTCATACCACGCCTTATCTGGCCTGGTTCGCCACGCGCTAAGTTCAAGAATAAGAGCCCCCACGAAGGTGATCACGCCTAGAACACCCCACACATCGACGCCGCTTGTACCCACGCGCCAGGAGCTCAAGCCAGCCACGGCCGCGGCCGACAGCAGGAGTAGTCGCTTGCGGGTACCGCCAACGTACGACTTCTGCGCCTCAAGAGAGGCTTGGTCCGCAGCCTGGAAGAGGTGCGGCATGTCTGAGTCTGCAACTTGAGCAACAACCGTCATGGGAGCAATCATCACCCGTTGTCGGTCTTGTGCGCCATACTGTGTGTGAACTTAGCGCAGAGAGGATCTCACGGTGGGGTATTACGGGCACTATCAGCAACGCCAGCTCGAGCAGTTCGCTGCCAGCGTGGCAGCCAGGAAGCTCGACTCGACTCGTCACAAGTGTTTTGTGTCGTACCATGCCGAAGACTCCTCCGAGGTCGCGGAGTTCATCGAGCAGTTCGGTACCGAGTTTATTGCCAAAACCGTAGGTGTTACCGACGAGGATGACTTCATTGATAGTCAGGACACTGACTACGTCATGAATCAGATACGCACCAAGTACCTGGGCGATTCGACAGTCACAATCGCATTGATGGGAAAGTGTACGTGGGCACGCCGGTACGTGGACTGGGAGATCTATTCCTCGCTGCGCGATAGCAAACTGAGTAAGGTCAACGGTCTCCTGGCTATTCAATTGCCGAGCGGGGGCGACTTACAGGCTCGGGTAGAAGACAATGTTAGTCGTAACGCCTCTGGTACGGATACCGGGTATGCACGATGGTTCTCGTATCCTGCCACTAAAACTTCGCTGAGAGCTTGGATTAGCGATGCATATGACGCGCGGACCACTCGCCGTGATCTCATTAACAACACTCGCCCGCGTCGGCTCAGAAGCGCCTCCTGCTCTTAGAGTAGTGCGAGCATTTTTCTGCTTAGAGTTGTTAAGAGATCGGGAATCGCTGTGGTTCGCTGGCTGCAATTAACTATTTGTGTCGGGTCAGTACTAGGGCAGTTTGTCAGTTCCGCGTACATGGAAGATGTGCTCATATCTCGAAGCACACAACGTCATCCCACGGTCTTGACGGGTATCCCCATCCGCTGGGCGCGGCGAATCATGGTGACCGCGTTGTCGATCGCCGCGCATCCCGGGTCGTTGTTGAAGTACACGTAGACATCGCACGAGTCGTCGTAGGCCTCCGTCAGGCGGCGCAGCCAGCTGTCGATCGCGCGTGACCCATAACTCATCGGTCGCCGCGACGTCCCGTCATGGAGTCGCAGGTACCCGAAATCGGCTGTGCGCCACAGTGGATTGAGAATGCGGTTCTTCCGGTCGGCCCAACACAGCGCCGCGTTGTGCCGTTCGAGGACCGACCTGGTCTCGTCGGTCCACCAGGACTCGTGCCGGGGTTCGACGGCGACCTGGACCGTCTTCGGGAACAGCGCGAGCGTCTCGTCCAGGGCGTCGGGTGTCGCGCGGAGGTTGGGAGGCAACTGGAGGAGCACCGGCCCCAACCGACCGTCGAGCCCCGCCGATCGATCGAGAAAGCGCTGGACCGGTTCGGCGGGCTCCTTGAGGCGCTTGATGTGCGTCAGGTAGCGACTCATCTTCGCCGCCATCCGGAAGTCGGCGGGGACGGTCTCGGCCCAGTTCTCGAACGCCTCCTTCTCCGGCAGCCGGTAGAAGGTGTTGTTGACCTCGGCGGTCGGGAACCGTTGGGCGTAATAGTCCAGCCACAGTCGCTGGGGGAGCTTCTCGGGGTAGAACGCACCGCGCCAATCCCGGTACTGCCAGCCGGAGGTGCCGATGAACAACATCGTTGCAACTATCCTTTCGCGACGGGGCTACGAATCCCGTCCACGACGAGTACTCGGCAGGCGTGTGGGTGTCGGCTCACGCGCTTCGGGTACCCGTCGGTGGCACATGCCAATCACCGAGACGGGAGTGACATATGACCAAGCTGGCGATCATCTACTACTCGGCCACCGGACACGGCACGGCGATGGCGCAGGCGCTGTCGGATGCCGGCGAATCCGCGGGTGCCGAGGTCCGGGTCCGCCACATCGCCGAGACCCGGGATCCGCAGACGTTCGCCGACAATCCGGCGTGGTCGGCCAACTACGAGGCCACCAAGGACCTGCCCGCCGCGAGCGGAGACGACATCGTCTGGGCCGACGCGGTGATCTTCGGCAGCCCGACGCGGTTCGGCAGCACGGCCTCGCCGTTCCAGACGTTCATCGACTCGCTCGGCGGCCTGTGGGCCGACGGCAAGTTGGCCGACAAGGTCTACGCCGGATACACCTCCAGCAACACCGCCCACGGCGGGCAGGAGACCACGCTCATCGGGTTGTACACCTCGCTGATGCACTTCGGCGGCATCCTCGTCCCGCCCGGTTACACCGACGGGTTGAAGTTCGCCGACGGCAATCCCTACGGTGTCTCCCACGTCACCGGTCCGGAGAACAAGAACCCGCTCGACGACGCTACGAAGGCCGCGCTCGCGCACATGGCCGAGCGTGTGGTGCGAATCGCTGGACTCCTTTCTGCCTGACGGTGTCGCTCACCGGTTCCGTTCCCGCTCAGCCGGAACTGTGTGAGCGGGAACGGAACCTGTGAGCGTGAGGGGGCCGGAATCGGAGTTGACAGCAATGGCCCGGGGGTTCACCATCGGTCCTCGTGTCTGTCAGTGTGTCGCCCACCGGGCGTGAGGAGGTCGTCGGCGTCGTGCGCGCCGACGGTTGAGCACCCCGCCCCGATCGGCGCGCGTCCATCTCAGTCGAGGACCGCGCCGGTCGATCTGTGCTCTCTTTTCCTCCTCCGACACCTGAGGTGTACACACCCATGCATTCATTGACCGAAGCCCAGATCCGTTCGTCGTTCGTCAACGCCTCGCTGCGCGAACGGAAGAGCGTGACACTCCCACCCGACTTCGACGACTTCGACTGGGAGCAGCTCGATTTCGCCGGCTGGCGCGACCCGAAGCTCCCGATGGTCGGTTACGTGGTCATCCCGACCGACGACGACGTCGTCGGGATCATGTTGCGACTCGGTGGCCGCCAGCCCCGGAACCGTCCGCTGTGCTCGTTCTGCGAGGACGTCCACCTCCCCAACGAGGTCGTCTTCTTCAGCGCGAAGTTCGCCGGCGCCGCGGGGCGCAAGGGCAACACGGTCGGGACGTTGATCTGCTCGAACTTCGAATGTTCGGCGAACGTCCGCGCCAAGCCGTCGGCCATCTTCTCCACCGACGACCCCGAGACCGTGCGGCAACAGCGCATCCGGGCGTTGCGGACCCACCTCGCCGGATTCGCCCAGCGAGTGGCGAGCGGAGACAGCCCCTCCGCTCCCTGAGGAGCGGCCGGAGCTTGCGGAGGCCCCGTCACGAAGGGTCCTGGTGACGGGTAGCGGGACCCTTCGTGGCTCGTCGCTTGCGCTCCTCGCCCCTCAGGGAGCAGGGAGGTGACCGCTTGTCCGCGTGCATCTGGCCCGTCTCGTGACCGACAGACTTCAACTCGACTCCCAGACTTCGATCGAGGTCTGGGAGTCGACTTGAAGTCTGGGAGTCGCAGTTTCTGCGGCTTGGCCGCCGTGGACCACAAAAGGCCTCCGCTCCCTGAGGATCGAGCGTCACGTAGGGTTCGGCGACCTTTCGGCCGACGGTCAGAGCAGCAATAGTGGACCCATGACGTCGCTGTTCATCCGAGCACTTCAGACACATCAGTGGCTCTACGAACATTCGGGCGGCCTCGTCGGCCACCGACTGCTCATGGGCAATCCCACGCTGCTGCTCCAGACGATCGGACGCCGCACCGGTGAGGCGAGGTGCAACGCGCTCACCTACGCGCGCGACGGTGAGGCCTACCTCGTGGTCGCGTCGAATGGCGGATCGCCGCGACCACCGGGGTGGCTCGCCAACCTGAAGGCCCACCCCAATGTCGAGATCCAGGTCGGCCGACGGCGGATTCAGGTCACCGCGCGGGCGACCTACCCCGACGACCCTGACTACGCCCGGCGCTTCGTGCTCGTCGACGAGGTCAACCGCGGCCGCTACGCCGGTTACCAGAAGAAGACGACACGCCCACTCGCGATCGTCGAACTGATGCCGCGGTAGGGGGCTCGCGCGCTTGCCGATGACATTCGCCCGGCTCGCCGGTCGGTATCTGGGAGCACACCGCAACGACTCCTGAGGAGAAGCATGCGAACGCTGGCGATCACCCAGAACATGACGCTCGACGGTTCGATCGAGATGTTGACCGACTGGTTCGACCCGACCGTCGAGGCGCCGGATCTCATGGCCGAGTCGCACCGGCAGGACGCCGAGGCCGACGCCCTGCTCGTCGGTCGGCAGACCTTCGAGGACTTCCGCGGCTTCTGGCCACACCAGACCGACGACGCCACCGGGATCACCGACTATCTCAACACCGTCGACAAGTACGTGGTGTCGAGCACGATGACCGACCCGGAGTGGCAGAACTCGACGGTGCTGAACGGGGACGTCATCGAGCAAGTGACCGCGTTGAAGAACGCCGCGGGCAAGGACATCGTCGTGACCGGCAGCATCAGCCTGTGCCACACGCTGATCGACGCCGGGCTGGTCGACGAGTACCGGCTGTTCGTCTACCCGGCCGTCCAAGGATCGGGGCGTCGCCTGTTCCCGGACGGCCTGGAGATCCCGACGCTGCGCCTGGTGGACACGAAGAGCTTCGAGCTCGGTGTCTCGCTGCTGCGCTATCGGGCGGTGTGACGGGCTTTCAGGTCGGATCGGAGTCGATCTCGGCGAGCGCCCGGGCGCGGATCGCCGCGAGGTCCATCCCGTACGTCAGCCCGCGGGACTGTTCGTACTCCTCCAGGCGCGCGGCGGCACGGTCATAGAGACGTCGGGCACCGACGGCGTTGCCACGACGATGGTGGGTGAGACCGACGCAGAGCTGCGCGAGTCCCTGCCACAGCGGCCGCTCGGCCGGCGGACACGACTTCCACCGGGTCTCGAACACCTCGTGCGCGGAGAACGGCCGCCCCTCCTCGAGCAGTTGCCACGCGAGCGCGATCGTCTCGTCGGGCGGCAACGGTTCCTCGGAAACGGGTTCGACGCCCCGCTCTCCATACGGAAGCGGCCGTCCCAACTCATCACGCGGCCGGGCCTGGCGGGCTCGACCGTCGGGGTCGCGATCGCGGGCGTCGGGCACCGGCTCACCTCCTGGTCGAATGGTCGCCTGCCGCACAGTCGGCCACGATTCACAGCCGTGAGACCGGACCTCACGCGGGACCAGCAGAACGGTACCCATCGACCGGGTCCGGAAACGAAGAAGACCAGGTTGCCGTGTGCAACCTGGTCTCATCTCCACTCTGGTGGGCGAAGGGGGACTTGAACCCCCACGTCCCGAAGGACACTGGCACCTGAAGCCAGCGCGTCTGCCATTCCGCCACTCGCCCGTGGCCACCGAAGTTCCGGTGGGCGTGCCGTCGGACTGGGTGTGTCCGGCGACTGGACGACGATAGCAGCACGCCGCCACCGAAACAAAACTCGATCTCGTACGTTGCATCTGTGCAGTACGTCGGGTTACGTCAGAGGCCGAATACACACCAATGAGGCGGGTGTTGCAGACGGTGCACCAGTTGCCTTGGTGGCACAGTTGGCCGCTGATGTCGCTATCATCAAACAAGGCCAGATGCACGGCGACACGCTCTATTGCCGCGAAAGGAGGTCTCGGTGGGGATCCTGCAACGACTGGAACGCAAGCTCGAAGGTGCAGTTGACGACGGTTTTGCCCGCGTCTTCGGTGGTCAGGTGGCCCCGCAGGAGATCGAGAACGGGCTGCAGCGAGAAGCCGAGGAGTCGCTCGAGAACCTCGGTGACGGTACGGTCCTTGCGGCCAACAGCTACACGTTGCTGTTCAGTCCCACCGATCATCAGCACATCGCTGCGGAATACGAGCTGAACCGCAAGACTTTCTCGAAGCATTTGGAAAACTTCATCAAAGACAACGGGTGGCAGACCTACGGCAACGTCGTCGTAGAGTTCGAGCAATCGCCGTCCTTGCACACGGGGATGTTCCGCGCACGAGGCACGGTCAACCCGGACGCGCGGCCCCGCCCGGTGGGGGCGCGTTCGGAGCAGCCGCACCCTGCACCGGTCCCCGGCCCGCCGGCCGGTCGCCCGGCCCCTGTTCATCCACTTCCCAACGCCCCCGACCAAGGAGCCCCCAAGATGACTCAGAATCCCGGATACGACCAGCGCAGGGGCGCCGATCCCGCGTACGACCAGTACGGACAGGGATCGGGACAGCCGGGAGATCAGGGCTACGGACAGCAGGGCTACGACCAGTACGGTCAGCAGCCCGGCTACGACCAGGCATACGACCAGCAGGCCTACGGCCAACAGGGTTACGACCAGCAGGCCTACGACCAGCAGGGTTACAACCAGCAACCCGGCTACGGCCAGCAGGGCTACGGCCAGCAGCCCGGCTACGACCAGGGCTACGGCCAGCAGGGTTACAGCCAACAACCCGGCTATGAACAGCAGGGTTACGGGCAACAGCCCGGTTACGACCAGGGATACGGCCAGCAGCCCGGCTACGAGCAGCAGGGCTACAACCAGCAACCCGGGTACGACCAGGGCTACGGCCAGCAGGGCTACGGTCAACAACCCGGTTACGACCAGGGCTACGGCCAGCAGGGTTACAGCCAGCAACCCGCGGGTTACGACTACCAGGGCGGCTACGACCAGGGCTACGGCGCGGGTCGTCCGGCAGCCGGGTACGCCCCGTCGTCGATCACGCTGCTCCTCGAAGACGGCAGCAACCGCACGTTCCAGCTGCACGAGGGCTCCAACGTGATCGGCCGCGGACAGGATGCGCAGTTCCGGCTGCCCGATACCGGCGTCTCGCGTCGCCATGTGGAGATCCGGTGGGATGGCGCCACCGCCATGCTCACCGATCTCAACTCGACCAACGGCACCACGGTCAACGATCTCCAGGTGAACACCTGGGAACTCGCCGACGGCGATCGCATCCGCGTGGGACATTCCGACATCACCGTCCGGTTCCAGTAGACCCGCATACGCCGAGTACACGCCCACCGAACGCGGGCGTCGATCGACACTGGCGCGAGACCATTCCGGCCGGTTGATACTGAACTGTCATATCCGAATGACCGAGTTCGGCGGAAGTGCCCATAAGATGCAGTCGGGTCCGCGCAGAGTTTCGATCGGCGGTCCGACGATCGTTGCCGCGATGGATACGACCGACCGAGACGGAACGCGCTGGAGGTGAACACGACATGCAGGGCTTGGTGCTGCAGCTGACCCGCATCGGTTTCCTGTTGTTGCTCTGGTTGTTCGTCTTCGCCGTGATCCGCACGCTGCGCGCCGACATCGCGACTGCCGGTGGCCTGCGCATTCCCCGGTACTCGGGCGGTTCGGAGAAGCGACGCCGCAGCGGCGGCGTGCGCGGGTCGGCCCGCTATCTCGTCGTCACCCACGGCGCGCTGGCGAACACGCGGATCAGCCTCGGCCAGCAGCCGGTCCTGCTCGGCCGCGCCGACGATTCGACACTCGTGCTGACCGACGACTACGCCTCGGAACGACATGCGCGACTCTCCCGGCGCGGCGACGACTGGTACGTCGAAGACCTCGGCTCCACCAACGGCACCTACCTGGACCGTTCCAAGGTGACGACCGCGGTCAAGGTCCCGCTGAACACGCCGATCCGCATCGGCAAGACCGTGATCGAGTTGCGCCCGTGACCCTTGTGTTGCGCTACATCGCGCGCAGCGACCGGGGTCTCGTTCGGTCCAACAACGAGGATTCGTTCTACGCGGGTCCCCGCCTGCTCGCGCTTGCCGACGGCATGGGCGGGCACGCGGCGGGTGAGGTCGCCAGTCAGCTGGTCATCCGCGCACTCAGCTCACTCGACGACGACGAGCCGGGCGGCGACCTGCTCGCCCAGCTCGACGGCGCGACCCGCGTCGGCAACGAGGCCATCGCCGCGCAGGTGCAGGAATCACCCGAACTCGACGGCATGGGCACCACGCTGACCGCGATCCTCTTCGCCGGCAGCCGAATCGGTCTGTGTCACATCGGCGACTCCCGCGGCTACATGTTCCGCGACGGCGTCCTGACCCAGATCACCCGCGACGACACCTTCGTCCAGACCCTCGTCGACGAAGGTCGTATCACCGCCGAACAGGCGCACACCCACCCGCAGCGTTCGCTGATCATGCGCGCGCTGACCGGCACCGAGGTCGAACCGACCCTGACGATGCGTGAGGCGCGCGCCGGCGACCGGTACATGCTCTGCAGCGACGGCCTGTCCGACGTCGTGACCGAGGAGACCCTCGCCGAGACCCTGGGTTCCATTGCCGACCCCAAGGAATGCGCCGACCGTCTCATCGAGCTCGCATTGCGCGGCGGCGGCCCCGACAACGTGACCGTCGTCCTCGCCGATGTCGTCGACACCGAGTACGGCGACTCGCGCCCGATCGTCGGCGGCGCCGCCGGCGGCAACGAGGAGATCTACACGCCCGATCCGGCGACTGCCGCGGGACGGGCCGCGGCGCTGCGTCCGCCGCCCTCCGAGCCGCAGCGCCCGACGGTACTGACCGAGGCAGAGCCCGCGACCAAGCCCAAGAGCAAGTACCGCCGCTGGATCGTCGCCGGTGTCGCGCTGGCCGTGGTGGCCGCGCTCGTCGTGGGCATCTTCGTCGTCCGCGCGGTCGTGCGCAGCAACTACTACGTGGCCGCCGACGACAACGGCGATGTCCTCGTTTATCAGGGTTCGCCGGAGAAGGTGTTCTTCCTGTCGATGAGCAATCCCGTCCAGCGCGTCTGTGTCGAGGACCTCGACCAGGCCGAACCGACGTACACGTTCATCTCCTACGACGGCGGCGCCTGCGAGTTCCCGCTCAACGTCGACGATCTGGTGTCGGGGCCCGCGCAGTCGGTCAAGAACGTGATGATCCGGGACAAGAGCGAGCAGCAGATCCAGGGCGTCGTGACCGACGAGCTCACGTTCCGCTGCGACAACGCCCCCTCGTCGACGTCACCCACACCGACTCCCCCGCCACCGGCGCCGTCGGAGTCGACCCCGAGAACCGACCCGTCCGCACCCGCGCCCCGCGCCACCGCCGCGCCCGCACCGGGCATCCCGCAGCAGGGTGCGACCGAGTCGGTCGCACCGCCCACCGGCAACGCCGGACCTTCCGACACGCCCGCACCTGACCAGGACGCCGGCACGAGCTGCCGGCAGCAGGTGAGATGACTCAAGCCGCCGCGCCCGCACCGCACGCCCCGCCACGCCCACCCGCCACGAGTACCGGCCGCAACACCGAACTGTTGCTGCTGGGATTCGCCATCGGTCTGGTGACGGTGGCGTTGCTCATCGTCCAGGCCGCCCAGGGTCAGAACCTGACCTGGGACATCCTCAAGTACGTGGCCGCCTACACGGCGCTGTTCGGCGTCGCCCATCTCGTGGTCCGCCGCTACGCACCTCATGCCGATCCGATCATGCTGCCCGTCGTCGCGGTCCTGAACGGGCTGGGGCTGGTGCTGATCCACCGGCTCGACCTCGGCACGGGGAACACCGGGGAGTCGGTGAACGCCACCGAGGCGACCCGCAACGCCGACCAGCAGTTGCTGTGGGCGGTGCTGGGCATCGTGGCGTTCTCCGCGGTCCTCATCCTGATCCGCGATCACCGCACGCTCTCGCGCTACGCCTACACCCTCGGCCTCGGCGGTCTGGTGTTCCTGATCATCCCGGCGATCCTGCCCAGCGCGTTCTCGGAGATCAACGGCTCGAAGAACTGGATCATCACGCCGTTCTTCTCGATCCAGCCCAGCGAGTTCTCCAAGATCCTGATCATCATCTTCGCCGCGGCTGTGCTGGTGTCGAAGCGCGATCTGTTCATCACCGCGGGTCCGCACGTGCTCGGCGTCGACCTCCCGCGCGCCCGGGACCTCGGCCCGCTCCTGGCCGCCTGGGCGATCGCCATCGCGGTGATGGTGGTCCAGAAGGACCTGGGTACGTCCCTGCTGATCTTCGCGACCATCCTGACGATGCTCTACGTGGCGACCTCACGCGTCGAGTGGCTGGTGCTGGGTATCGGGTTGTTCGCGATCGGCGCGGTGTTCGCGTGGTCGATCTTCTCGCACCTGCAGACACGGGTTTCGGTGTGGCTGAACCCCTTCGAGGACTTCGACGGCTCGGGATACCAGATCGGACAGAGCCTGTTCGGCCTGGCCACCGGCGGATTGTTCGGCACCGGACTCGGTTCGGGCCGACCCAACATCGTGCCGTTCGCCAACACCGACTTCATCATCTCGACCATCGGTGAGGAACTCGGCCTGGCCGGGCTCACCGCGATCCTGCTGCTGTACATGATCTTCATCCACCGCGGACTGCGGACCGGCATCGCCGTGCGCGACAGCTTCGGCAAACTTCTCGCGACCGGACTCGCGTTCACCATCGCGATGCAGATCTTCGTCGTCGTCGGCGGCGTCACCAAGCTGATCCCGCTGACCGGTCTCACGACGCCCTTCCTCTCCTACGGCGGGTCGTCGCTGCTGGCCAACTACATCCTGGTCGCGTTGCTCATCCGGATCTCGAACGCCGCGCGCGAACCCGATCCCGGGAAGAAGCGCCCCCCGGCGAAGCCCGTCGAGGCACTGCCGACGCAGGTGGTGAAGCGCCGATGAACAAGCCGATCCGCAATGTGTCGATGGCGGTGGTCGTGATGATCATCGCGCTGCTCGCCAACGCCACCTATGTGCAGGTGTTCAAGGCCGACGCGCTGAAGACCGACACCCGCAACAACCGGGTGCTGCTCGACGAGTACTCCCGCCAGCGCGGTCTGATCACCACGGCCGACGGCACGGTCATCGCCCTGTCGGTACCGATCGACAGCCGCCTGAAGTTCCTCCGGCAGTACCCGAGGGAGGGCGCCGAGGCGTTCGCCCCGGTCACCGGTTACTACTCGTTCCAGTACCTCGCCAGCCAGATCGAGCACTACGAGAACAGCATCCTCAACGGATCCGACGACCGGCTCTTCGGCCAGCGGTTCATGGACATGTTCTCCGGCCGCGACCCGCGTGGCGGCAACGTCGTCACGACGATCAACCCGAAGGTGCAGCAGGCCGCGTACCAGGCCATGCTCAACGGGCCGTGCGACGGGCCGTGCCGCGGCGCCGTCGTGGCCCTGCAGCCGAACACCGGCAAGATCCTCGCGATGGTCTCGACCCCGAGCTACGACCCCAACAAGCTGGCTAGCCACGACCAGGAGGTCCGCGAGGGCAGCTGGGAGGCGTGGAATCGTCCCGGTGACACCGCGCAGCCGATGCTGAACCGCGCGATCAGCCAGCTGTACCCGCCCGGATCGACCTTCAAGGTCGTGACCTCGGCCGCAGCCCTGCGCGACAACATCACCCCGGGTATCCGCCTCACCGCCGCGCCGACCTTTCCGTTGCCGGGCACCGATGTCTCGCTGCCGAACTACGGCGGCGAGACCTGCCCCGGGTCGTCGGGTGGAACCGTGTCCCTGGAGACGGCGTTCAAGTACTCGTGCAACACCGCCTTCGCCGAGCTGGTGACCGAGAAGATGTCCGACGCGATCCCGAAGTTCACCGAGACCGCGAGCCTGTTCGGCCTCGATCAGCCGGGCCCGGACATCCCGATGCCCGTCGTCGACTCGACGGTGGGTCCGATCCCGTCCCTCGACGTCCTCGCGCAGGCCTCGATCGGTCAGCGTGACGTCCGGCTCACCCCGTTACAGAACGCGATGATCGCCGCGACCGTGGCGAACGGAGGTGTGCGCATGCAGCCGTACCTGGTGGACAAGCTGCAGGCCGCGGACCTGCGCACACTGCAGACCACCCCGCCGACGACGGCCAACAAGCCGATCACGCCCGAGCAGGCCGCCGAGCTGACGTCGATGATGATCGAGTCGGAACGGTCGACGGCCGGCGCCGGCGGTCCGGTGTCGATCGCGTCGAAGACCGGTACCGCGGAGAGCGGGTCCAGTACGGACACCCCGTTCTCCTGGTACATCGCCTTCGGGCCGTCGTCGAACGCGCAGATCGCGGTCGCCGTCGTGGTGGAGAATGGACAATTCGGCGCGGACTCGGTCGGTGGGACCGTCGCGGCGCCGATCGGACGAGAAGTGATCAACTCACTGGTGGGAGGTGGCAGTCGATGACCCTGCAGAACGGCACCACCATCGGCGATCGGTACCGGCTCATCCGCCTGATCGCCACAGGCGGCATGGGGCAGGTGTGGGAGGCGCTC
This sequence comes from Gordonia sp. KTR9, assembly GCF_000143885.2. NCBI lineage: Bacteria > Bacillati > Actinomycetota > Actinomycetes > Mycobacteriales > Gordoniaceae > Gordonia > Gordonia sp. KTR9. Next base: position 30,506 of record NC_018581.1, on the reverse strand, counting down.
GACACGCGTCTCAATCGTCGCGTCGCGGTGAAGGTCCTCAAGGCCGAGTACACCAGCGATCCGGAGTTCATCGCCCGGTTCCGGGCGGAGGCACAGACCACCGCGAAGCTGAACAACCCGGGGATCGCGAACGTCTTCGACTACGGCGAGACCCCGGACTACAACGGCGGCGACCCGCTGGCGTACCTGGTGATGGAACTCGTCGACGGTGAACCGTTGAACTCGGTGATCTCCCGGCTCGGGCGACTGTCGCTGACCAACACCCTCGACATGCTCGAGCAGACCGGCCGCGCCCTGCAGGCCGCGCACAACCAGGGACTCGTGCACCGGGACGTCAAGCCCGGCAACATCCTGATCACCCCCGTCGGCCAGGTGAAGATCACCGACTTCGGTATCGCGAAGGCCGTCGACTCCGCCCCGGTGACCAAGACCGGGATGGTCATGGGGACCGCGCAGTACATCTCCCCGGAGCAGGCCACCGGCGACGAGGCGACCGCGGCCTCGGATGTCTACTCGCTCGGCGTCGTCGGCTACGAGGCCCTCACCGGTCGACGGCCGTTCCTCGGCGACGGTGCGATCACCGTGGCGATGAAGCACATCCGGGAGGCTCCGCCACCACTGCCGTCCAACCTGCCGTCGGGCGTCCGTGAGCTCATCGAGATCACGATGGCCAAGGATCCGCGGCAGCGTTATGCCAACGGCGGCGAGTTCGCCGACGCGGTGGCCGCCGTGCGCGCCGGGCGGCGCCCACCGCGTCCGGGGGCGATCGCCGGTGCCGCGGCGGGAGCAGCCGGAGCCGCTGCGCTCGGTGCCGCGGTCGCGCGTGGTGCCACCCCGCCGACCGGGGCCGCCTCGCGGCCGGTCACACCCCGACCGACCTCTCGCACCGCGGTGGCACCGCCACCGCCGGACAACAGTTGGACAACGGGCCAGAAGGTCCTGGCCGGCATCGCGGCCGCGCTGCTCGTCGGTGCCATCGGACTCATCGGGTTCTACCTGGTGAACAGCGGGAACGGTGGGGCGGCGACGCCACCCCCGCCATCGTCGACGACCACCGAGACCACGACCACCGTGGAACCGACCGACGAGCCCGACGAGCCGACCACGACCCGGCGACCGCCACGCACCACCACGACGACCACCGAAGAGACCACGACGACCACCGAGACCAGCGAGGAGACGGGCACGCTCGCGCCGTCGGGGCCCCCCGACTCGCCGCCGGACCCCGGTGCCGCCACCGGGACCCCGTGTTTCCCCGGCGTTCCGTTCTCACCGCTGTGCTGATGGTTTGCTGTGCTGATGGACCCGCAATGCCCGTGACCGATAATTCCGACCAGAGATCCTGAGGGGCGAACCACCGAGGCCGATGTCGACACCACACCACCTCTCCGACCGCTACGAACTCGGCGAAACGCTGGGTTTCGGTGGCATGTCCGAGGTGCACTACGCGCGCGACCTGTTGCTCCACCGCGACGTCGCGGTCAAGGTGCTGCGTGCCGACCTCGCTCGTGACCCGTCGTTCTACCTCCGGTTCCGCCGTGAGGCGCAGAACGCGGCGAAGCTGAATCACCCGACGATCGTGCAGGTCTTCGACACCGGCGAGGCCGAGACCGAGGACGGTCCGCTGCCGTTCATCGTGATGGAGTACGTCGACGGCGACACCTTGCGAGATGTGTTGCGCGCCAACGGTCCCATCTCCCCGCGTCAGGCGATGACCTGGATGGCCGACGTCGCCGCCGCGATGGACTTCTCGCATCGGAACGGGATCGTCCACCGCGACATGAAGCCGGCGAACGTGATGATCGACAAGTCCGGCGCCGTCAAGGTCATGGACTTCGGCATCGCGCGCGCGATGAGTGACGCGACGTCGACGATGACCCAGACATCCGCGGTGATGGGCACCGCCCAGTACCTCTCGCCCGAGCAGGCCCGGGGCATCAAGGTCGACCCGCGCAGCGACATCTACTCGATGGGATGCGTGCTCTTCGAGCTCCTCACCGGCGAGCCGCCGTTCACCGGTGACTCACCGGTGGCGGTCGCACATCAGCACGTGCACGAGGATCCGCCGTGGCCGTCGCACGTCCGGCCCGAGATCCCGCGCGAACTCGACTCCGTCGTCCTCAAGGCGATGAGCAAGAACAAGGACAACCGCTATCAGTCGGCGGGCGACCTGCGCGCCGACCTGATCCGGGTCCTCGCAGGCGGGAAACCGTCGGCGCCGATGCTCCTGACCGACGAAGAGCGCACCGAGTTCATCGACACCGGGCCGCGCCGTCCGACACGGTCGGAGACGACCGGTCCGCGTCGGGCCGTTCCCGCCCGCGCCACGAACGGCAACGGGGGCAATCACCGCCGCGACGACGAAGACGCGGGGACACCACGACGCCGGTCCCGGGTGCTCATGGCCGGCGCGGTGGCCGTCGTCGTGCTGTTGGTCGGCACGCTGTTCCTGTGGTCGCCGTGGAGTTCGGGGTCCGCTCCGGAGGTGTCGGTGCCGGCGGTCTCGGGACTCAGCTCGGACGACGCCCGGGCCTCCCTGGAACGCGCCGGCTTCGAGGTCCGCGTGCTCGAGGAACCGAGCCTCGACGTCGCCGCGGGTGTCGCCACCCGGTCGACGCCGGGCGAGGGGGTGATGGCGGCCGAGGGATCCGAGATCGCGCTGTACGTCTCGACGGGTCCCGAGCGGGTGCGGCTGCCGTCGGACCTGGTCGGCAAGTCACCGGCCGAAGCGCTCGACTCGCTCAAGGTGCTCGGGTTCACCAACGTCAGGACGGACCGCGTCGATTCGACGGCCGAGATGAAGGACAAGGTGGTCTCCACCGCGCCCGCGATCGGTAGCGAGGTACCCGTCAACGGTGCGGTGGTGGTCAACGTCGGCAACGGGCCGCGCGAGGTCACGGTTCGCGACGTCGTCGGCATGTCCGAGGACCGGGCACGGTCGGTGCTGGAAGAGCTCGGCATGACGGTCGTGGTCGTCGCCGCCGATTCCGACCGTCCGGCCGGCGAGGTCATCAGCACCTCACCGGGTCCGGGGTCCACCGCCGAACAGGGCAGCACCGTCCAGATCAGCGTGTCGCGAGGCAACCTGTTCACCGTGCCGAACCTGCGGGGCAAGACTCCTGCCGAGGCCCAGGCCGATCTCGAACGGGCCGGCTGGGAACGGTCGACCCTGACGCGACAGACCCGGAACGTGCCGCTCGGCAGTCCCGACGACGGTCGGGTCGTCGGACAGGAACCGAATCCGGGTTCGCAGGCCCGCAAGAGTGGTTCGATCACGATTGTCGTCGGCCAGGCGAGCCTGCTGCCCAACTGAGCGAACCCGCCTCCGGTCGCGGACCGACACCCGGTCGCGGCGCGGGTCAGCCGATCGCGGTGGCCATCTCCGCTTCGAGGGCGGCCACCCGGGCCTCGTCGATCTCGATCCCGCAGGTCTTGAGCCAGTTGGCGAGCATCCGGTGCCCGCCCTGGGTCAGAACGCTCTCCGGGTGGAACTGCACGCCGTGGATCGGGAGTTCGCGGTGCGCCATCGCCATCACGATGCCCGACTCGGTGCGTCCGGTGACGACCAGTTCGTCGGGGATCGTCTGGGGCAGCACCGTCAGCGAGTGGTAGCGGGTGGCGGTGAACGGATCGGGAAGTCCTTCGAGAACACCGGCGTCGTCGTGGAACACCAGCGAGGTCTTGCCGTGCAGGAGTTCGGGTGCGCGGTCGACCGTGCCACCGAAGGCCGCGCCGATGGCCTGGTGGCCCAGGCACACTCCCAGTAGCGGCAGTTGTTCGTCAGCGGCGACGCGGACCATCGGCATCGTCGCGCCGGCCCGCTGCGGGGTGCCGGGGCCGGGACTGAGGAGCACCCCGTCAAATCCGGCGACGGCCTCGCGCAGACGGTCGGGATCGGCCGGGGAGAGTTGCGGGTCGTCGTTGCGCCACACGACGGCCTCGACACCGAGCTGGCCCAGGTACTGGACCAGGTTGTAGACGAAGCTGTCGTAGTTGTCGACTACCAGGATGCGACTCACGCAAAAAGGCTACCGCCGAAGCGGGTGGTCGGCGTCGGCGACCTGGTGAGATACCGTAGATCTCGAGTGTTTGCCACTGGCGGGGACGTGTGTTGTCGCCTCCCGCTCGCGTACGACCGCTCCGGCGGTGCCGCACAACAGAGGAAGTCATGCCGAAGTCAAAAGTCCGGAAGAAGACCGATTACACGATCAACCCGGCCAGCCGGACGCCGGTCAAGGTCAAGGCAGGCCCTTCGAGCACCATTTACGTGGGCGTCATGCTCGGCCTGATGGTGCTCGGCCTCGCCTGGCTCGTCGTCTACTACCTGGCCGCCACCCCCACCGCGTACGGCGGCGAGGGACAGGTCCTGCACTGGATGGCCGAGCTCAACTCGTGGAACTTCCTGATCGGCTTCTCGCTGATGGTGGCGGGCCTGTTGATGACGATGCGTTGGCGGTAAGCGCCGTCGGTCGTTCGCGTGTCGAATGCGCTGAGCTGCTGAAACACACGCTTGTAAGTTATCCCCACTGTGGAAATCACATGTGTGTAAGTCATCCCCACTGTGAGTAACTCCTGTGGATAACTCTGAGGACTACACACATGCCTGGGCGACGCCCGTCGGCGCCGGCGTCGCGGGCTGCGTCGGTGGCGTCATCCTGGTCGTGGCGGCCGTGGTCGTCGCCGGCGACCCGGCCGGATCGGTCCTGATGGGTGTCGCCGGGATCCTTCTTCTCGCCCTCGGCGCCTACACCCTGCTGGTGCGTCCCCGTCTGGCCATCTCGTCCGGACCGTCGCCCGTGCTGGTCATCCGAACCCTTCGCGGGCCACGGGCCTACCCGCGGGAACGCATCGAGCGGATCCGCGTGCTGTCGATCCGCCGCGTCGGACGCCGCGTCGGGCAGCTGGAGATCGACGTGCTCGACGACGAGGCAGTCGCTTCGCCGCCGGACGCTCACGACGCGGGTCCTCGCGACGACACCCGCCTGGTCGTGCTCAGCCGCTGGGACCTGGGGACCGACCTGCCAACCGTCGTCGACGCACTGCGCGAGGCGGGGTTCGTCGTCGACGAGGGGTAGGCGCCTCGCTCGCTGAGCAGAGCGGACCGAAGCACTGCCGCTCCCTGAAATGGCTCGCTCGACTCCTGCAAGCCGGGCGTCAGCGGATGTAGGTCAGCCCGTCGTAGGCGAGGCCCGCGCCGATGCCCAGCCCGAGCGCGATGACGGCCAGCGCGGCGAGCGCGATCCAGCCGAGGCGGCTCGCGGCCCGGGGATTTCTGCGACCCGCGGGCAGCACCGCGTCGGGGAGATAGACGATGGCCGCGGTGGCGGCCGCTCCGAAGAACAGGCCGCCGAGATGCCCCAGGACCGAGATCCCGGGGAGCGAGAACGACAGCACCACGTTGAACCCGATGATGAGCAGAACCGGGACCGGGGACACACGGGCCTTGAGGACGATCACGAGCATCGCGCCCATGAGTCCGTAGATCGCCCCGGAGGCTCCGGCGGTGAGGGCTCGGTCGTCCTCGAAGAGCATGACCGCGGCACTGCCGCCGAGGAGCGCGATGCCGTAGACGGCCAGATAGCGCCCGATACCGAGTGCGAGTTCGAGGTCACGTCCGAGGATGTACAGCGAGAGCATGTTGACGGCCACGTGCATGACGCTGAAATGCAGGAAGCCCGCGGTGAGGAGCCGCCAGTACTCACCCGAGGCGACGTCGCTCTTGAGGAGGTCGCCGGCGCTGAAGATCGACGCGCCGCCGGGATCGCCGACCCCGGACTGGAGAACACACAGCGCGAAGACGAGCAGGTTCACGGCGATGAGCGCATAGGTGGCGTACGGCTGCGTCGCCGCCGCGCGGGTGGGCGCCATCCTGCGGACGCCGCGTCCCGGTCCGCCGAGTGACGGCGACCGCTGCACTCCGTCGTCGCGTAGGCAGTCCAGGCAGTGCTGGCCGACCGACGCCGGGCGCAGGCACTCAGGACATGCCGGACGTCCGCACCGGCTGCACGACAGGCCGGTGGGACGGTCGGGATGCCGGTAGCACACCGCCCGCTGCGGGGCGGTGTGCTCCGGAGAGGTCAGTTGACCTCGATCTTCTCGATGACGACCTCGTCGAGCGGACGGTCGCTGCGGTCGGTCGAGGTGGTGGCGATCGCGTCGACGACCTGCTGCGACGCCGGATCGGTGACCTCACCGAAGATGGTGTGGCGACGGTTGAGGTGCGGGGTCGGGCCGACGGTGATGAAGAACTGCGAGCCGTTGGTGCCCGGTCCGGCATTGGCCATCGCGAGCAGGTACGGACGGTCGAACTGCAGTTCGGGGTGGAACTCGTCACCGAACTGGTAACCGGGGCCGCCCATGCCGGTTCCGGTCGGGTCGCCGCCCTGGATCATGAACCCGGAGATGACGCGGTGGAAGACAGAGCCGTCGAAGAACGGGCCGGAGTTGCCGCCGGATGCGTTGGGCTTGCTGTACTCCTTGCTGCCGTCGGCCAGGCCGACGAAGTTCTCGACCGTCTTCGGCGCGTGGTTCGGGAACAGGTCGACCTTGATGTCGCCGCGATTGGTGTGGATGACTGCGGAGGTTTTCTGTGTAGTCATGTCTCCATCCAACCACTTGCCTCTGCATCGATGACCCGGTGATGGTCCCGAGGTGCGGATATGCGACGGGCGGGGTGGCAGCGGCGGGCACCGACTGGCAGTCTTGAGCCCATGTCCAAGAATTACCTTTTCGCCGCGCTCGGTGTGGTCGCCGCGTCCGTCACCGCCGTCATCGTCGTCGGCTCTCTGCGTCGCGCACGACGCGTGGTGGCCCCGGTGTCTCCGACCGTCCCGCGGATCGAGGAGGTTCGCGAGGCGCTCGCCGAGAGCACCGAGACGCAGGCTTCGTGACCCGCCGCGTCGGCCTCGGCACCGGGCCGCACGTCGCGCACGGGTAATTTGGACTCGTGACCTCAGACGACGAGCGCTCCCCGAACCCGCCGCCGGGGTCCGGCGGCGCTGACGACCGGACCCACGAGTCCTGGTCGACGCCCGAGAGCTCTGCGCCGACGAGCAGTCCGGCGCCATGGGAACGGGCTCCCGCGAGGCCGGTCAGCGCGCCGTCGCGGTCAGCAGACACCCCCGAGCGTCCCGACGCCGGCCGGCAAGCACCGCGCGGGGGATTCACTCCCCCTCCGGGCGGCAGGCCTGCGGCCAGACCCGGTCCGCCTCCTGGCCAACGACCGGCCCCACCGCGCGGCGACACGTCCGGGCCGACGGCGGGTCCGCCTGGACCGCGCCCGCCCTCGGGAGCGCAGCGAGCGGGTGGCAACACCACCGCGCCGGGAGCGCAGCGACCGGGGCCGAATGGTCCCGTGCCCGCCCCGCGAGCGGGCGGAAACACCACCGCGCCGGGTCAACGCCCGCCGATGTCGCCTCCCGGTCCTCCGGGGCATCGACCCCCACCCGGTCAGCGTCCGGGTCCCGGTGGGCCACCGCTCGGCAAAGGTGTTCCGCCCCAGAACAATCGCCCCCCGGAGGGTGGGCGTCCTCCGGTCGCCGGCCCCCGTCCCGGCGCCGCGCCGGGTGGGCGACCCGACTCTCCCACTTCGGATTCGGACCGCGACAACCGCACGGCGAAGGTGGTCGGCGCGGGCGTGCTCGTCGGTCAGTCCGATGATCCGGCGTCGGACACCCGCGTCGTGAACAGTCCCGGCGCGGCGAGCACACCTCGTGTCGCCGACCGTCCCGACACCGACGGTCCGGGGCCGGTCTCCCCCGCCACCCAGGCCTATTCAGCAGTCGATCCCACCAGAAGTTCGGAGGACAGCGTGGCTCCCCAGTCCGGTGCCGGTCCGCGTGTCAATCGGATGGCGTTGTGGGCCTTGGCGTTGTCCATCCTCGGGATCACCTTCATCGTGGGGCTCGTCCTCGGATACCGGGCGCGCACGCAGATCCGGCAACGGCGCGAGCTCGGTCTGCCCTTCGCCACGGCCGCGATCTGGGTCGGCTGGGCCTACCTCGGCGTCTTCGTCTTCGGGTTGCTGGTCTACGGGTGGATCTTGTTCATCGCCTGACGTCGGCGTAGTCGCTCCCGTGGGTGAGGACGGCAGAACACAGAGCGCTATCTCGCCACTCGCGCTATTTGCAACCAGCGCAACCTTATTCAGACAGCGCTCCTGCGTCAGCGGGACTGATTTCTGTGCGAACGTCTCATCCAGCTCCCTTCGAGGCTCCTCGCTATCGCTCCTCGCACCTCAGGGGGCCGTTCGGGCGAGCTTGCGAGCGTCTCGAAGGGCACGCCGCGCGGGCATGACGAACACCGCCGCGAGGAGGGCACACCCGAGGAGCCCGGCGGTGAGGTAGTACGTGTCGGCGACCGCGGACGCGAGTTCGGGCATGGCCTCGACGCGTTCGGCCGAGCTCAGCGACATCGCACCCGCCACTCCCCGGCCCTCGACGACCGCACTGCGCGAATTCATCAGCGCCGCAATCGTGGCCGTGACCGCGGCCGACGCCAGCGCGACGGCGAACTGGTTCGAGGTCGTCAGGATGGTCGTGCCCCCGGGGGTGTCCGCACCTTCGAGGTCGCGGGTGGCGGCGGTCATCGTGGGCAGCATCGTCGCGCCGACCCCGATCCCCATGAGAGCGAGGATCGCGACGATGACAGGGTACGGGGTCGCGTCGTCGAGCACCGCGGCCATCGACGTCATCGCCGCCGTGGACATCACGATCCCGCAGATCGCGACCCGGCGCGGGTCCACTGAATCGGCCACCCGCGTGGCGATCTGAAGAGTGATGCCGCTCAGCAGCGCGGGAAGGACGAACAGCATGCCGGCGGTGGTGGCCGAATCGGACCGGACCGACTGGACATAGATGGGCAGGATCGTCATCGAGCCGAAGTACGCCCCGGCGAAGAAGATCATCACCACCACGCCACCGCGCAGGCGCGCATGTGCCAGCAGTCGCAGATCCAGGACGGGTGTTCGGCTGCGCAGCGACCGTCGGACGAAGTAGCCCAACAACATCAGGCCGACGCCCACCGGGACCAGAATCGACGCCTCCAGCAGCGAGCCGGTGTCCCCGGCGCGGGACAGGCCGAGGACCAGGAACGCACCGCCCGGTGACAGTGCGGCCACCGCTCGCAGGTCGATACGCGGCATGCGGCGAGAAGCGGTCCGGGGGAAGAACCGCCACGCCAGTGCCGCCGCGATCAGACCGAGGGGAACGTTGACCGCGAAGATGACGCGCCAGCTGCCGTGGTCGACGAGAACACCGCCCAAAACCGGACCGAGCACGGGGCCCACGAGCGTGGGCAGTCCCAGGATGGCCATCATCCGTCCTCGCAGTGCTTCCGGTACCGCCTGCAGCGCGATGGCCATGCCCACGGGTTGCAGCATTCCGCCGCCGAGGCCCTGAAGGGCCCGAAAGACGATGAGACTGCCGATGTTCCAGGACAGCGCGGTGAGAAGTGATCCGAGAACGAAGACCATGAGCGCCGCGCAATAGACCCGCCGGCCGCCGAATCGGTTGCTGGCGTAGGCGGACAGCGGCATGACCGCGACGAGAGCCAGTGCGTACGCGGTGGTCACCCACTGCACGCTCGACAGCGGTGCGTCGAACTCGGTGGTCAGTTGTGGGAGCGCGACGGTCACCACCGTCACGTCGAGCATCACCATGAGGGTCGGGACGACGAGGATGAGGCCGATGCGCCGGCTGGCCGGGTCGAGTGTGGTCACGACGACGAGCAGACAACCTCAAGTCAACTTGAAGTCAAGGCCGGTGTGAAAAGGCGCGTCTTCGGGCAAGGTGGAGAGATGCCGGACAACGAGAAGCCCACCTGGACGACGAACGAAGACGAACTGAAGACCGATCCCGATCTGCGCGACGATCCCGACGAGGAGAACGGCCCCGAGTCGGTTCTGCCGGCCGCCGGTGACACGGAGATCGGCGAGACCGACCGAATCCGGGAAGACAAGGCGTCCTACGACGGCGCGCAGCCACCGGCCGACCACACCGATGAGGGTCACGCGGTCGGCGGATCGGAGGGCACGACCGATGGCCAGTGAAACCCCGTCCGGACAGAAGCGCACGATCGTCCTCACCGGTGCCAGCGACGGGATCGGCGCGATCGCGGCGCGATCCCTGGCCGGACCCGAGACCGAGCTCATCCTCGTCGGACGCTCACCGAAGAAGCTCGCGCCGATCGCGGCGGAGACCGGTGCGACCCCGTTCACCGCGGATTTCTCGGATCTGTCGCAGGTGCGGGACCTGGCCGCGGAGATCAATTCCGCCGTGGGGACGATCGACGTCCTGATGAACAACGCGGGCGGGACGTTCGACTCGTCGCAACGCTCCGCGGACGGGCACGAGCTCAACTTCCAGATCAACCACCTGGCCCCGTTCCTCCTGACCCACCTCCTCCGGGATCGGTTGGCCGCGGCCCCGCAGTCCCTCGTCCTGAACACCTCCAGCGTGGGCAACCTCTTCGGCCAGGTCGACCTCGACGACCTCGACTTCGAGAAACGTCGCACGCTGGGGATGCGGCCCTACGGCACCGCCAAGCTGATGAACATCCTGTTCACACGCGGGATCGCCCAGCGCTGGACCGCTGACAAGATCTACTCCGCCGCAGTCCATCCCGGACCCGCGGCTACGAGTTTCGGCCGCGACTCGCGGTTCGTCGGACTGGCCTACCGGTCTCCGCTGACGCGCCTGGTGACCATCACCCCCGAGCAGGGAGCCGCCCCGCTCATCGCCCTCGCCGAACGCGGCGCCGACCCGAGCGTCAACGGGGTGTACTTCAACCGCCACAAGGCCAACGGCCGGGAGAACCGTCAGGCCCACGACCAGAAACTGATCGACGGCCTGTGGCAGCGCTCCGCCGAGCTCACCGGTCTCGCCTGACCTGACCTGCGTCGTGGCCGACACCGCGGTTTGTCTCTACGTTGGCGGACGACGACCACACCGACTACCTGGGCACAGGAGGTTCAGATGACACGAAACATCCTCTTCATCATGACCGGCGCCGGAAGCTGGACGCTGAACGACGGCTCGACTCACAAGACCGGATTCTGGGCCGAAGAGGCCGTCGCGCCGCTGGAGGTGTTCCGTGCGGCCGGTTACAAGGTGACCGTGGCCACCCCCAACGGTGTCCAGCCGCCGGTCGACGAGACCAGTCTCGCGGTCGAGAGCATCGGCACCCCCGAGCGTGCGGCCGAGATCCGTCACGTCGTGGAGACCGCACCCGAACTGAAGAAGCCGATCGCCCTCACCGACGTTCGCATCGCCGACTACGACGCGGTGTTCGTCCCGGGCGGACACGGTCCCATGGAGGACCTGGCCGTGGACTCGGACGCAGGTGGCCTCCTGATAGCGGCCGACGAGGCGAAACTGCCGCTCGGGATCGTGTGCCACGGACCGGCGATCCTGCTCGCCGCCACCAACTCCGACGGTGTCAACGCCTTCGCCGGTCGCACGGTGACCGGCTTCAGCAACGCCGAGGAGGAACAGGCCGGGCTCGCCGACAAGGCACCCTGGCTCCTGCAGGACCGGCTCACCCAGGCAGGGTTCAAGGTCACCCTGGGTGAGCCGTGGGCGGTCCACACCGAGGCCGACGGCAACCTGCTGACCGGTCAGAATCCCGCGTCGTCGGAATCGCTGGCGCGCACTCTGCTCGATCGGCTCGAGAACGTGCCGCAGGGCTCCAAGTAGCGCCCGCTGCTGAGCGTCACCCCTGCTCCCTGAGGAGCGAGCTTGCGAGCGTCACGAAGGGTCGCAAGGCGTCTCACCAGACCCTTCGAGGCTCGTCGCTTGCGCTCCTCACACCTCAGGGAGCAGGGGGTCGCGCTCGTTCGCGAACACGAGTACCGGACGTCAGTGTCGTGAGTCGTACGGCAGCAGGGCCATTTCGCGCGCGTTGCGGATCGCCGTGGCGACCTGACGCTGCTCCTGCGGGCTCAATCCGGTGAGCCGCCGGCTGCGGATACGGCCTTTGTCGGACAGGAACTGTCGCAGCAGCGCGACATCCTTGTAGTCGACGGGAGTACGCCCGTCCACGCGCACGCCCTGTGCGACGAGCAGGTTCCGTTTGCGTTTGACCGGTTCGTCGTCGCGCCGACGGGTTCTCTTGTTGGCCATCACCATTCCTTGTTCTCGTGGAGCCGTCTCACCAGCTGGACTTCTGGATTCCGGGCAGCTCACCCCTGTGCGCGAGTTCGCGGAACCGCACGCGGGACAGACCCGCCTTGCCGATGTACCCACGGGGGCGGCCGTCGACCGCGTCCCGGTTGCGCAGACGCGTCGGACTTGCATTGCGCGGCAACCGCTGTAGGCGACGTAAAGCCGTCATCCGCTCCTCGGGCGTCGAATCGGGCGCCACACTTGCGCGCTTCAGTTCGGCGCGGAGGTCGGCATACCGCGCGACGACCTCCCGACGCTGCTCGTTCCGGACGATCTTGGACTTCTTGGCCATCAGCGGTCCTCCTTGAAATCGACGTGGGCACGGGCAATCGGGTCGTACTTGCGGAGCACCATGCGGTCGGGATCGTTTCGGCGGTTCTTCCGCGTCACGTACGTGTATCCGGTCCCGGCGGTGGAACGCAGTTTGACGATCGGCCGGATCTCGTTGCGCGCCATCAGACTTTCTCTCCGCGCGCACGGATGGTGCGCAGCACCGACTCGATGCCGTGCTTGTCGATCGTCGAGATCCCCTTGGCGCTCACACGCAGCGTCACGTACCGGCCCTCACCGGGCACGAAGTAGCGGCGTCGCTGGATGTTCGGGTCCCAACGGCGCGAGGTCCGCTTGTGCGAATGCGACACCTGCTTGCCGAAGCCCGGTACCCGACCGGTGACCTGGCACCTCTTGGACATGCTGCCCCTCCCTTATCGACAATGATTGGCATTAACTGTTCGGCCACGGTACCGTCGCCGGAGCACAAATGGAAATCATTCTCAATAGATCGGAGTGGAGTCGTGCTCGACGATGGACTCGCGAACCGCCCGGATGGCGCCGGACCGACCGACCGTCGAACCCCGATCGTCGTGGTCACCGGACTCGACGCGTCGTCGATCCACCGGGTCGGCGACGCGTTGGAGGGCGGGGGCGCCGGTAGCGTCCAGGTGCACCACGACCTGACCCAGGTCGAGGACGGCCGCGTCGTCCGGACCGTGAGCTGGCGGGGACCCGACGGACGCAGCCGACATGACGTCTGCATCGTCGAATTGGCCCACGGATGCATCTCGTGCACGCTGAGAGAAGACCTGCTCCCGCTGCTCCGCCGACTTCATCGTCGACCGTCGGTGAACCGGATCATTCTCACCCTGGACCCGGTCCTCGAACCCGAGCAGGTCGCGTGGTCGATCGAGAACGTCATCGTCGCCGACATGCCGGGGTTCGACGACGCCCCGGCAGCGGTCGACGTTCGCATCGACCTCACGGTTGCCTGTGTGGCCGAGGACGATTGGCTGACGTCGGCGACCGGCGACCTCTCTCTCGCCGAGGGTGGGCACGTCGCACTGGACGACGACCGCACGCTCGCGCAGGTGGCGGTCGGGCAAGTTTCCTTCGCCGACGCACTGGTGGTCGCGGCGTGCGACCCGACCGTCCGCGACGCCTGGGCATCGGCGCGACTCGTGGCCGTCCTCAAACGGCTCGCACCCAACGTCCCCATGATGTTCGAGCTGCCCCAGCGCCCGATCACCCCCACCCTCGCCGAACAGTTGCTCGCCGCGGTGCCGCCGCGCTCACGACGAGGTCGCATCGACGGACCGCACGACCCCCTCCTCGCCGGCGAACCCCCGTTGGAGTCCGACTGCGGCGTCACGTGGGTCGAGTTCCACAGCGATCGGCCGCTGCATCCGGGCCGATTCCACGAGGCGATCGACGCACTGCTCGACGGGGTCGTCTGTGCGCGCGGGCGAGTCTGGATCGCCACCCAACCCGACGAGGCACTCTGGCTCGAGTCGGCCGGCGGTGGGCTGCGCGTGGCCCACGGAGGTCCCTGGTTGGCCTCGATGTCCGACGACGACCTCGCGCAGGTACCCGCCGAACGTCGTGCTCTCGGCGCACTGCGCTGGGACGAGACCTTCGGCGACCGGCACACGTCGCTGGTCGCGCTCGTCCATCAAGGCGACCCCGCCGAGATCGAGGAGGCGCTCCGCAGCGCCTGCCTCAACGAAGTCGAATTTGCTGCGGGCCAACAGTTCTGGTCGACCTTCGACGATCCCTTCGGCGAGTTCCACGCCGACCCCTGCGACGACCTCGACGTCGCCGAGTCGACCGTGGACGCGGTGCCGGGGCTCGACACCTCGGACCCTCGGGACAACTGACCCCTCGCCGACACCCATCTCACCGGAAGGCACTCATCATGAAGAAGGGCATCCACCCCGATTACCACCCCGTCGTCATCCGCGACGGTTCAACGGGCAAGGAGTTCCTCACCCGCTCGACCGCGACGTCGCCGACCACCGTCACGTGGTCCGACGGCAATGAGTACCCGCTCATCACCGTCGACGTCACCAGCGATTCGCACCCGTTCTACACCGGGGTCAACACGATTCCCGACGTCGCCGGCCGGGTCGAGAAGTTCCGCCGCCGCTACGCGCACCTCGAGCGCTGACCCGAGTCAGCGGCCATCCGGGTTCGATTGCCTCGCTGTGGCAATCAGTTCTTGTCGTCCTTCGGTTTCCCGTTTCCGCTGTTCCCGTTGCCGCTGTTCCCGTTGCCGCCATTTCCTCCGGAGTTTCCCCTACCGTTCCGATCGTTCTCGGTTGGAGTCGGCCCCGTCTGGGGCACACCGGTCTGCGGCAGTTCTGTCTGGGTCGGTTGCGGCGTCTCGATGGTGCTCGCCGGGATCGAGGGCTCTGCGGCGGGCAGTGAGGCAGGGGCGGGGTTCGTCGGCGACGGCGCGTCCTCGTCCGAGCTCGTCGCCGCCACGGTGATGGCGACCAGGAGCGCCGCCAGCAGTGCGGCGGATCCGCCGACCAGCGCGACCCAGGTTCGTCTCCGTGGTCGAGGCCGCCCCGCGGAGAGAGGTGCCGTCGGCGACCCGCCCCCGACCGGGGGTACGGGCCCCGGTGTCGCCGACAACGGTGTCATCGACAGCGGGGACGTGAGCCGGCTCGTCGCCGGATGTGACAGCGGTTCGGCACCCTGGCCGGACAGCGCCGCAAGCATCGCCGCGGCGTCGGCGAACGATGCCGCGTCACCGGGGCGGATGGCCCGATCGATCGTGTCGCGCAGGGCCGGTGGAACGTCTGGACGCACAACGGTCAATGGCGGCGGGGGCGAGTGCAGGATCGCATGCGCGACAGCGGCGGGATTGTCCTGGTCGTACGCGCGACGGCCCGTCAGCGCTTCGTACGCGACGACGGCGGCCGCATAGAGATCGTCGGCAGGTGTCGCCGCCTGACCCAGCACGCGTCCTGGGCTGAGATAGCAGATGGTGCCGACGACTTCACCGGTCGCTGTGTGCGCCGTGCCGGCGGTCTTGGCGATGCCGAGATCGGCCACCTTCACCCGGTCACCGGACATCAGCAGATTCGCGGGTTTGATGTCGCGATGAAACACGCCGGCTGCGTGGGCGGCGTGCAGGGCCGCGAGGACGTCGGCGAGAATCGCGGCAACACGGTCGGGTGGCATCGGTCCGTCGACCATGAGGTCTCCGACCGTCGTGCCACTCAGCCGCTCCATCACGATGTACGGAGTCCCGTCGTGCTCGCCGAAATCGTGAACGGCAACGATGTTGGGATGGTTGAGTGCTGCGGCCGCCCGCGCCTCTGCGGCGAACCGTTCACGAGCGACTACCGGGGTCTCTGGCGCCGACCGCAGCAGTTTGATGGCGACCGACCGGTGGAGCCGCCGGTCCCACCCGTCGTGCACCACCGCCATGCCGCCACGTCCGAGAACTCCCCGGATCTCATAGCGTCCGTCGAGCAGATCGCGGTCCACTTGTCCACGGTAGCGGGTGCCCCGCCGGTCGATCATCGGCCCGACCCCGGTGCGGACCGCGTACTCAACCGGGCAGCAACCCGTCGACCAGTGCGTCGACGATGTCGTCGAGCGGCACATCCGGGAGCAACGGGCCGGTCAGCTGGTCGAGCAGGAGGCCGTCGACCGCGAAGTGGAACAGGGCGATCTCCCGCGCCGACCCCGGCAGGCCCGCTTGCTCGTTGAAAGCGACGTCCCCGGCGAACCCGGTTCGACGCCATTCGACGATGATCTCGGCGACTTCGGGGCGTCGGATTCCCTCGAGTCTCAGTTCGATGAGCGCGATGGTGACCTCGCGGTCGGCCAACAGGCGTTCGACGATGTTGCGAAGGTACTCGGCGAACAGATCGCGGGTCGGGGTGCGTCCGGCCCGTTCGGCGATGAAGTCGTCGCTCGGTGCGAGCCGCTCGTAGATGCGCTCCACCAGACCGGTCAGAAGTGCTGAGCGAGAACGGAAGTAGTTCGTCGTCGTGCCGACGGGGACGCCGGCGGCACGGTCGACCGCGCGGTGGGTGAGTCCTCGCGCTCCGCTGTCGGCGAGGACTTCGAGACCCGCGTCGGCGAGGGCTCGCCGGCGGTCGTCATTTCGGACCATGGGAAAACGATAGCCCAACCACTACAAGTGCTGTAGGTTCTTAACCACTACATCTGAAGTGATTGGGGACAGCATGCGTGAACTCGTGTACTACGTGGCCGTCAGCCTCGATGGGTACATCGCGGGACCGGACGGCCAGTTCGACGCCTTCCTCATGGAGGGCGATCACATGGACGGCATCAACGATCGGTTCGCCGACACGATCCCGACCGACCACGCCGCCGCGCTCGGTATCGACCAGAGCGCGGGCATCTTCGACACCGTGCTCATGGGAGCGAGTACCTACGCCGCCGGCTTGCCCGAGACGACGAGTCCGTACCGCCACCTCGACCAGTACGTCTTCACCCACCGCCGACACGATCCCGTGGACGGCGTGACGTTCACCGATCGTGACCCGGTCGAGGTGGTCCACGAGCTCAAACATGCTGGCGGCAAGGACATCTGGCTCTGCGGGGGTGGCAACCTCGCGATGCAGCTGTCGGATGAGATCGACCGGTTCATCCTCAAACGCCAGCCGGTGTTGTTCGGCAGTGGGATTCCCCTGATGGCTCCCGGCCGCTACGCCCCCAGACGGTTCCGTCGGGTCAGTGGTCGCGACTTCGAGACCGGGGTGTCGATCGTCGAGTACGCCGCGTCGTAGAAGCGGACCTACGTCAGGACCGCGAGCGCGTCGTCGAGTGAGACGAGGTCGGCCATCGTCACACTCCTCGTGGTGCCTCGGAGGTCTCTCGCTGCACGCGTGGCGGCGAGTGCGGTCAGCCTGCCGGTGGCCTCGGACTGTCCGGTGCCCGAGGCCTGCCGTCGCTCACCGGTGCGTCGATTCTCGGCGACGACGTGCCAGGCCTCCGACCCGAGCGGAGGTGCCCACGTCAGCGTGCTGCGCAATGCGGGCATCCGTCCGACCAGGCCGAGTGCCGCCGTCATCGGTGCCGAGCTGAGGGTGAGATACGAGCGGATCACGCCGGGCTTGTCGTCGAGGAGGACATGGTCGGGGAAGTCCGCGCGCAGGTAGCGCCTCGTGCGCCCGTCCGGACCGGTCGCGCGGCGGCTCTCACCCAGATTGCGCACCGGCCGGCCTTCGGGTGGGCAGTGGACATCGGTGCCGACCAGACCGGCAGTCCAGGCCACGGCGGCCGGGCCGTGCTTCTCACCGGCGCCGAGGAGTACGAGGACGTCGAGGTCGTCGCCGGCGTGGGAGTCGAGCGCTGCGGCCAAGATGGTGCTGAGGCCCGGCGCCAGACCGGCGCCCAGGACGACCGGTCCGACCGAGGCGGCGCGCAACTCGTCGAGGTAAGCACCGGACGCCGCGATGTCGACCAGCGGCGTCCGAGCCGTCGCGGCACCGAGGTCTGGACGTTCGATGCCGGAGGCGTTGACGACGACGTCGTGTTCGGCCGCGAGGGTGCGCAGACCCGCAAGGTCGTCGCGTAGATCGATCCGGACATCCCCGGGTGCGGTGCGACTCGTCCCGGTCACGATGTGGCCGTCCCCCTCGAGTTCGCGCCGGACGACGGCGCCCACCGCACCGCGCCCGCCGAGGAGCAGGACCCGCAGGTGCGCGCTCTCGTTCGATTCGCCCATCCCACACCACTTTCGCTGTTTCCCGATCGCCTGGAGACCATGCTCGGCGACAGCGATCGCGACCGGTGAGGACTTTTGCGGGATCTGCAAAGATGACGCCATGACCGCGAAGCTCACCGACCTGATCGATGCGATCGGCCCGCGGCTGCGCACCCTCCGGCTTGGGCGGGACCTCACGCTGACGGCGGTGGCCGAGGAGTCGGGATTGTCGATCAGCACACTCTCGCGTGTGGAGACCGGTAAACGGCAACCGACCCTCGACGTCCTGCTCCCCCTCGCGAAGCTCTACCGCGTGTCCCTGGATCAACTCGTCGACGCACCGCCAACCGGTGATCCCCGCGTGCACCTCGAACCGAGGTCCATCGCGTCGGGAGGCATCATCGTTCCGCTCACCGGCTACCCGGGACGCGTGCGGGCGTTCAAGCACGTCCTGGGCCCGCGCGAGCCGCGCCTGGTCACCCATGACGGGCACGCGTGGCTCTACGTGCTCGCCGGCAGACTGCGCGTGCTCCTGAACGACGACGAGCACATCCTCGAACCCGGCGAGACCGCACAGTTCGACCCGACGACACCGCATTGGTTCGGACCGGCCGACGACAGCCCGGTCGAGATCCTGCATCTCTTCGGGCCGCACGGCGACCGCCCGGTGTCGCGCCTGGACGAGCATCCACCGCGGTGACCACGGAGTGCGCCGGAAACACGAAAGGCGACGAGCGGCTCGTGGAGCCGCGTCGTCGCCGTCGCAGTACATCGCCGACCGATGCCGGCTTCGAGATGAACGTGGTGGAGCCTAGGAGATTCGAACTCCTGACATCTGCCTTGCAAAGGCAGCGCTCTACCAACTGAGCTAAGGCCCCGTGCCGTCCCGGATCGGTTCGGCGGGATGCGAATTCCAATGTCCGAAAACATCCGTCGCAGTGGGCCTAGGAGGACTTGAACCTCCGACCTCTTCGTTATCAGCGAAGCGCTCTAACCGCCTGAGCTATAGGCCCTTGAACCGAGGAGTGAGATTACCCGACCGATACCCCAACAAACAAAACGGCTGGTCAGGAGCTCGGTCAGTCGAGGTCGGCGAGCGTCACCTCAGCGCCGCCGACGAGGTCGGCGCAGATGTTGTAGATGTAGCTGCCGATCGTCGCCAGGGCCGTCAGCAGGATGGCGTTGATGGCCCCCAGGAGGGCAGCAGCGCCGAAGACGGTGCCCGCCCCCACGACGTCTCCACTCGTGCTCGATTCCTCGGCCATGAGCGTTCCGAAGCTGTTGTTCACCTGATCCCACACGCCCATGCCGTCGAGGATCAGGTACAGCACCGCGACGGAGATCATCCAGATGAAGAAGCCGACGACCGACAGCACGGCCGCGATCTTGAACGTCGCCCACGGGTCGATCCGACGGACCTGCACCGCCGCGCGCAGCGCGGTGCCGGCGGCGAGCACCTGGCGCGGTGCCGACCGCGGCACCGACTTGCCGCCCGGCGCCTGCGAGGCCTCAGGCCGCTTCAGATCCGCGGTGTGGTGGATCTGATCGAGATCGGGCAGATCGTTCGCCGGGAGGTGTCCCCGATCGATCGTGCTGGTGGGTGACTCGACGAAGCCGGACTCCTCGGTCGCCGTCGCCGCACCCGAGCGTCGAGGACTCTCGAGTTTGGTGACCGGCGCCTGCTGGCCGCTCATGCTGGCGGCAGCGGTACCGCTGTTCGTCACGACGCCGCGCGGCGGCGGGCCGCCCGGGTTGTTCTGCGGCGGGCCGCCCGGGTTGTTCTGCGGCGGGCCGCCCGGGTTGTTCTGCGGCGGGCCGCCCGGGTTGTTCTGCGGCGGGCCACTCGGACCGTTCTGCGACGGACCGCCCGGATTGCCGTCCGGGCCGGGCCGGCGGGTGTCGTCGCGAGTGAACGTCTCGGTCGGCGCGCCGGACGAATCCTCGGCCGGTCCACGCTGCCACGGAGGCACCAGTCCCCCGGTCGGGGTACCCGTCCCGGGGCCCGCCGGCCCCCCGGCGGGGCGCCCGTTCTGGTCCTGATGCGGCTCGTTCGGTGTGCTCACAGACATTCCCTCACTCAGGCGTTGCTGACGTTGCTCGCTCGGCGCCGGGTCCGAACCCATCGCTCCCCGACCCGCCGGCTGACGACGGGCCGAGAAACAGTGGTCTTCACCCTAACGCCTAGGAAGAGACCTCTGTCTCGTCCGGCTCGTCGGCGTTGCGGGCGATCGCGATGACCGTCGTTCCCTCGTCGATGTTCATCAGGCGCACACCCTTGGTCTGGCGACCGGCCTTGCGGACCGACTTCGCCGTCGTGCGGATGACGCCGCCGCCCGAGGTGATGGCGTAGAGCTCGGAGTCGTCGTCGACGATGAGGGCGCCGATCAGTTCGCCGCGCCGTCGATCGTGGGCGATCGTCAGCACACCCTTGCCGCCGCGGCCCTGCACCGGGTAGTCGTCCATGCCGGTCCGCTTGGCGTACCCACCGGAGGTCGCGACCAGGAGGTAGGTGCCGTCGCGGACGACGTTGAGCGACAGGAGCGTGTCGTCGGTGTTGAACCGCATGCCCTGGACGCCCGAGGTCTGCCGGCCCATGGGCCGCAGGGCCTCGTCGTCGGCGTGGAAGCGGATCGACTGTCCCTTCTGCGACACCAGGAGCAGATCGTCGTCGGCGCTGCACAACTGGGCGCCGACCAGTTCGTCCTCACCGCGCAGGTTGATCGCCGCGATGCCGCCGGAGCGGTTCGAGTCGAAGTCGACCAGGCGGGACTTCTTGACCAGGCCGTTGCGGGTGGCGAGCACCAGGTACGGGGCATCCTCGTAGGTCTTGAGCTGGATGACCTGGGCGATGCGCTCCTCCGGCTGGAAGGCGAGGAGGTTGGCGACGTGCTGGCCGCGCGCGGTGCGGTTGGCCTCGGGCAGCTCGTAGGCCTTGGCGCGGTAGACCCGTCCCTTGGTCGTGAAGAACAGAATCCAGTCGTGGGTCGAGCACACGAAGAAGTGCTTGACGATGTCGTCCTGCTTGAGGCCGGCACCCTGCACGCCCTTGCCGCCGCGACGCTGGCTGCGGTACAGGTCGGTCTTGGTGCGCTTGGCGTACCCGGTCTCGGTGATCGTGACGACAACGTCCTCACGCGCGATCAGATCCTCGTCGCTGACGTCGCCGTCGGCCGCGATGATCTTCGTACGACGCTCGTCGCCGTACTTGTCGACGACCTCCTTGAGCTCGTCGCGCACGATCGCGCGCTGACGCTCCGGCCGGTCGAGGATGTCCTTGTAGTCGGCGATCTCGAGTTCGATCTCGGCGAGCTCGTCGACGATCTTCTGCCGCTCCAATGCCGACAGCCGGCGCAGCTGCATCGCGAGGATGGCGTCGGCCTGGATCTCGTCGATGTCGAGGAGGTCGATCAGGCCGGTGCGTGCGGTCTCGGTGTTCGCCGAGCGGCGGATCAGCGCGATCACTTCGTCAAGGGCGTCAAGAGCTTTCACCAGACCGCGCAGGATGTGCGCGCGCTCCTCGGCCTTGCGCAACCGGTACCGGGTCCGACGCACGATGACGTCGATCTGATGCGCCACGTAGTAGCGGATCATCTGGTCGAGTCGCAGCGTGCGCGGCACGCCGTCGACGATCGATAGCATGTTGGCGCCGAAGCTGGTCTGGAGCTGGCTGTGCTTGTACAGGTTGTTCAGCACGACCTTGGCGACGGCGTCACGACGCAGTGTCACCACGATGCGCATACCGACGCGGTCCGAGGACTGATCCTCGATCCGGCTGATGCCCTTGAGCTTTCCCTCGTTGACCTGCTCGGCGATCGACTGGATCAGGTTGTCCGGGTTGACCTGGTACGGCAACTCGGTTACCACCAGCGTGGTGGCTCCCTTGTTCTCCTCGATGTCGACGACGCTGCGCATCCGGATGCTGCCGCGACCGGTCGTGTAGGCGTCCTTGATGCCCTGGCTGCCGACGATCAGTCCGGCCGTGGGGAAGTCGGGTCCCTTAATGCACTCCATGCAGGCGGCGAGGGTGGTCTCGTCGTCGGCGTCGTGATTCTCCAGCGCCCAGAACACCGCCTCGGCAACCTCGTTGAGGTTGTGCGGAGGCATGTTGGTGGCCATGCCGACGGCGATACCGCCGGAGCCATTGATCAGCAGGTTCGGGATGCGCGACGGCAGTACCGTCGGCTCATTCGTCTTGCCGTCGTAGTTGGGGACGAAATCGACTGTCTCCTCGGTGATGTCACGCAACATCTCCATGGCGAGCGGCGTGAGACGCGCCTCGGTGTACCGCATCGCGGCCGCACCGTCGTTGCCGCGCGAGCCGAAGTTGCCCTGCCCGTCGATGAGCGGGTAGCGCATCGACCACGGCTGGGCGAGTCGGACGAGCGCGTCGTAGATCGCCGTGTCGCCGTGCGGGTGATAGTTACCCATCGTCTCCGCAACGGGTTTCGCGGACTTCACATAACTGCGGTCCGGCCGGAAACCGGCATCGAAGGACGCGTAGAGGAGACGGCGGTGCACCGGCTTCAGGCCGTCGCGCACCTCGGGGAGTGCTCGCCCCACGATCACGCTCATGGCGTAATCGATGTAGCTCTTCTGCATCTCCTGCCCGAGATCGACGGGCTCGATGCGATCGCCTTCGCCTCCGGCGGGCGGCAGAGTGGTGTCAGTCATTGTGTGTTCTTTCTGCGATCACTACGAATCGAGACGATCCGTGATCAGACATCGAGGAAGCGAACGTCTTTCGCGTTGCGGGCGATGAAGCTGCGGCGGGCGGCGACGTCCTCACCCATGAGGATGGAGAACAGTTCGTCGGCGGCCGCGGCGTCGTCGAGCGTCACCTGGCGGAGCACACGCACGGCCGGATCCATCGTGGTCTCCCACAGTTCCTTGGCGTTCATCTCGCCGAGACCCTTGTAGCGCTGGATGCCGTCCTCGGTGTTGATCTTCTTGCCCGCGGCGCGGCCGGCCTCGAGCAGTCCGTCACGTTCACGGTCGGAGTAGGCGAACTCCGGCGCCGACTTCTGCCACTTGAGCTTGTACAGCGGCGGCATGGCCAGATAGACGTGACCGTGCTCGATGAGCGGTCGCATGAAGCGGAACAGCAGCGTGAGCAGCAGGGTCGAGATGTGCTGACCGTCGACGTCGGCGTCGGCCATCAGCACGATCTTGTGATAGCGCAGCTTGCTGATGTCGAACTCGTCGTGGATGCCCGTGCCGAAGGCGGTGATGATCGACTGGACCTCGGTGTTCTTGAGAACACGGTCGATACGTGCCTTCTCGACGTTGATGATCTTGCCGCGCAGCGGGAGGATCGCCTGGTACATCGAGTCGCGACCCGACTTCGCGCTGCCGCCTGCGGAGTCGCCCTCCACGATGTAGACCTCACACTTGCCGGGGTCGTTGCTGCGGCAGTCGGCCAGCTTGCCCGGGAGACCACCGATGTCGGTGGCGGTCTTGCGACGCACCAGATCACGAGCGTTGCGCGCGGCCATCCGGGCCCGCTGGGATTCGACGATCTTCTTGATGATGGTCTTCGCCTCGGCCGGGTTGGCCTCCAGCCAGTGACCGAGGTGCTCGCTGCAGACCCGCTGGACGAAACCCTTGACCTCGGTGTTGCCCAGTTTGGTCTTGGTCTGGCCCTCGAACTGCGGATCACCGACCTTCACCGAGATGACCGCCGCGAGTCCCTCACGGATGTCGTCACCCGAGAGGCGGTCTTCCTTCTTGTCCTTGATGAACTTCTTCTCCACCGCGTACTTGTTCACCGTGAGGGTCAGCGCAGCACGGAAACCCTCCTCGTGCGTACCACCCTCGTGGGTGTTGATGGTGTTGGCGAAGGTGTGCACCGATTCGGAATAGGTAGCGTTCCACTGCATCGCGACCTCGACCTCGTGACCCGTGCCCTGCCCGGTGTAGCCGATGACCGTGGTGTGGATCGACTGCTTCGTGCGGTTGAGGTGCTTGATGTAGTCGACGAGTCCGTCGGGGTAGTGGTAGGTGCGGGTCTTCGGCTTCGCCGCGGCCGCCGCCTTCTCCTCCGCGGACTTGATCTCCTCCGCGGCCTCGGTGAGGGTGCTCTCCTCGTCGCCGTCGGCGTCTCCCGGCGCTTCGATGGCCTGCGGGCGCTGATCGGTCAGCGTGATGGTGAGGCCCTTGTTCAGGAAGGCCATCTCCTGCAGACGACGCGCCACCGTCTCCGCGTTGAATCGCGTGGTCTCGGTGAAGATCTCGGGGTCCGGCCAGAACCGGACGGTGGTACCGGTCTTACGGGTCGGGCTCCCCTTCTCGAGGGCACCGGGCTTGGCGTAGTTGTAGGTCTGCTCCCAGTGGAAACCGTCGTTCTGGATCTCCAGCTCCACCTTGGTCGACAAGGCGTTGACCACCGAGATGCCGACGCCGTGCAGACCGCCCGACACCGCATAGGCGTCGGAGTCGAACTTGCCGCCGGCGTGTAGCTGGGTCATGACGACCTCGACGGTCGGGACGCCGGTCCGGTGCATGCCGGTCGGGATGCCACGACCGTCGTCGACGACCTGGACGCCGCCGTCGGAGAGCAGGGTCACGTCGACGCGGGAGGCGAAGCCGGCCATCGCCTCGTCGACGGAGTTGTCGACGACCTCCCAGATCAGGTGGTGGAGGCCTCGTTCACCGGTGGATCCGATGTACATACCGGGCCGTTTGCGAACGGCCTCCAGACCCTCGAGGATGTTGATCGAATCGGCGCCATACTCTGACGGCTTCTTCTTGTTCTTCTTCGGTCCGGTGTCGCTGGTGTCGGCCACGAGGTGCGTCCGCTCCTGTTCTGCTCATCGACGGATCAGGTGGTCTCCGGATCCGTCGTCGATCCTTGTCGACGGGGCACACGGCGGTTGCGCGCACAGGAGTACCCGGCGGGTACATCCGGGTAGCCTGGCGGCGCTGTCTGTCTGTCGTTGTGCACCCCTGTCGGGACAACTCTCCATAGTGTACTGCCTGACTCGCCCTGGAACGCGCATCCGGGGCCGCTAACAGGCCCTCAGAACGATTTTTTGGCCTCGTCCCCGGTTCGATCGTGGCTTGGGGATGGAAAACGGCCCACGAGGCTCAGCAACTAGTAATGTGTCGGCGACTCTGCTAGCGATGCGTCAGCCGTAGGTGTCGCGCGGGCCCCGGCCGCGGACATGCCGCTCACCCTTGCGCCACGACGGACCCTTCGGACCACTGATCCGCAACGACGTGACCTGGCCGTGGCCGATGGCCGCGGCTATCTTGGCGAGGATCTGCGACTGGACGTAGCGGAGTTGTGTCGCCCACGCCGTGGACTCGGCCTGGACATGAAGTACGTTGTCGCGCAGTGCAATCGGCTGCGCGTGCGCGGCGATGTCGGAACCGACGATCTGCTCCCACATCCCGAACAGGGTGCCCTCGCCGATCTTCTCCTGCCAGCCGCGTTCTTTCGCCAGACCACCGACGAGGCGGCCGAACGGCTGCGGATCCCGTGCATCCGGTCCGGAACCGGACCACCGCCGGCGCCCCTGGGATCCGCGCGGCACACGACGGACGGGCGAGGCCCGGCCCCGGCCGACGGACTTCCCCGCGGCGCGGGCCTGCGCCCGCGCCTCCTCCAGCGCCTTGCGAGCTCGCTCGTACCCGCCCAGTTCACCGGGCGGGGTCGGGCGCGGCGCGGGCTCGACGGGATCGGAGGATCCGGCCGGGAGATCGTCACTCATGGGTCTCCTCCCCCGCGGCCACCACATCGGCGACTGCGTCTGCGTCGTCTCCATCATCGTCGTCGTCGACGATGTGTGACCGTCGTCCCTCGCCGTCGTCGACCACGTCGACGCCGATCCGCCGGCCACCGATCTGTCCGGGAATGTCCTCGGCCA
This sequence comes from Gordonia sp. KTR9, assembly GCF_000143885.2. Classification (NCBI taxonomy): domain Bacteria; kingdom Bacillati; phylum Actinomycetota; class Actinomycetes; order Mycobacteriales; family Gordoniaceae; genus Gordonia; species Gordonia sp. KTR9. The sequence goes on along the minus strand of NC_018581.1, from coordinate 4,515 downwards.
CGGCAGCGGTGATGAGCAGCTGCTCGGCGTCGGCGGTGAACTCGACGAGTTGCGCGCGCCGCTTGGCGTCCAATTCGGCGAACACATCGTCGAGCATGATGACCGGCTCGACGCCCTCGGCACGGGTCAGCTCGACCGATCCCAGCCGCAGGGCCAACGCCAGCGACCACGATTCCCCGTGCGAGGCAAAGCCTTTCGCGACATCGTTGCCGAGCACGATGTCGATGTCGTCGCGGTGCGGCCCGACCAGGCACAGGCCGCGCTCGATCTCCTTGTCGCGCAACTCCGTCAGGCGCACCGCCAGCACGTCGGCGATGGCCTCCGGGGTGCGCTCCTCGATCTCCGCACCACCCGCGGGACGATAGCGGAGCACGGCCGGCCGCGAATGCGGCGCGATCGAGGCGTACGAACCCGTGAAGTGGGGCTCGAGCTCGGCGAGCACCGACAACCGTGCGGCGATCACCTGACCGCCGAGATCCGCGAGCTGACCGTCCCAGACGTCGAGCGTGCTGATGACCGAATCTGCTTGTTCCCCACCACGTCTCAGTGCCGCCGCGGCAGTCTTGAGCAAAGCCGAACGCTGGCGGAGGACCCGGTCGTAGTCGGCGCGGGCCGCGGCGAAGCGGGGTCCACGCTGTGCGACGAGCTCGTCGACGAAACGTCGTCGGTCGCTCGGATCCCCACGAACCAGGGAAAGGTCCTCCGGTGCGAACAGCACCGTGCGGAGGATGCCGAGCAGGTCGCGGGGTCGTCGTGCCGGGCTCCCGTTGATGGCCGCCTTGTTGGCCCCCTCGGCGTTGATCCGCAGATCGGCGGTCAGCTCCCGACCGTCGTTCTCGACCGTCGCGATCACCGATGCCGACGCGGATCCCGCGTGGACGAGTGGCGCGTCGGAACTCACCCGATGCGACCGGAGGGTCGACAGGTAGAACAGCGCCTCGAGCAGGTTCGTCTTGCCGAAGCCGTTACGGCCGGTGAAGACGGTCGGGCCGGGTGCCAGATCGAGGTCCAGGCCCCGCCACGATCGGAAATCCCTCAGATGCAGCTCACGGACGAACACGAGTCGGCGTCGATCCTGGTGACAGCGAGGCCGGCGGCGGCCGTCAGCCGGGGAGGCGGACGGGCATCAACAGGTAGCTGAAGGCACTCTCGGGAGCGACGAATGCGCCGGACTCGTCCGCCACCGGATCCTCGCCGCTGGCCGGGCGGAGCACGGCGGGCCGGCTGGGGGTGGTGAACCCGAAGTCCACCGCGTCGGCGTTGATCGCCGACAAGCCGTCCTGCAGATACCCGGGATTGAACGCGATCGTGAGGGGCTCACCCTGGAACGACACGGGCAGCTCTTCCTCGGCCTTACCCGCCTCGTCACCGCCAGCGGTGAGGAGCACGGATCCCTCGGAGAACTCCATCCGGACCTGTGCGCCGCGCTCGGCGACGAGGGCCACACGACGGATCGCCTCGATCAGCGGGCCGCTGTCGATGGTGGCGACGGCGGTGTGGCTGGCCGGCAGCAGCTGACGGAACTTCGGGAACTCCGCGTCGAGCAGACGGGTCGTGGTCTTCTTCGTCTCACCGAGGATGCCGAGGATGCCGTCGGAACCGATGGCCGCGCCGCCACCAAAGGCCAGCGAGACGACTCCGGTGCCCTCGGCACCAGCGGTCTTGGCGCTCTCCGAGAGCGTCTTCGCCGGGACCAGGACGGCGCCCTTGGTGTCGGGATCAGAAGGCTCCCACTGCAATTCGCGCACTGCCAAGCGGAAGCGGTCGGTTGCGGCGAGGACGACGGAGTTGCCCTCGATCTCGACGCGCACGCCGGTCAGCATGGGCAGCGTGTCGTCCTTGCCCGCCGCCACGGCCACCTGGGAGATCGCCTCGGCGAACAGTTGAGACGGGATCGTGCCGGTGATGGCGGGGACGTCGGGCAGCTGCGGGTAGTCCTCGACCGGCATCGTCGGGAGCGAGAACTTCGCGCTGCCACAGGTGATGGCGACGCGAGAACCGTCGAGAGTCACGTCGACCGGCTTGTTCGGGAGGGCCTTGGTGATGTCGGCGAGGAGCCGGCCGGAGACCAGGACCTGTCCGGGGTCGGCGACCTCGGCGCCGAGGTTCTCCTGCGCCGAGACCTCGTAGTCGAAGCCCGAGACGGTCAGGCCGGTCTCACCGACGTTGAGCACGACACAGCCGAGAACCGGGACGGGCGGACGAGACGGGAGACTGCGGGCGACCCAGGCGACGGAATCAGCGAACTCGTCACGCGCGACACGAAACTTCATGCTGGGAGGTTGCCCTTCTCTCGTTCTCGTTCCCGCCTGGATCGCCGGGTCGGCGCCGCAGTGGGTCGGCCGGCCTGGAGTGGGATCCCGCATCCGGGAGTCCCACTGTAGAACGCCGCTGCCCGGACCGGGGTGGTTGGGGGCAAGTCCGGCCCTCGTCGGGGCGATGTCCGACCGGGCCGGTCGGCACCGGTCTGTGCACAGACCTTCTTACAAAAGATTCTCTTTATAGAGGGATCCATCTCAGTAATAGGAGCTGTGGAATCTGTGGACAACCATGACATCGGGCCAGTCCGGGCGGGTGCACACGTGTGTATGACCGGTGGAGCAACGTCGAGCGGATCCGGCCGCCGGTGTGGAGTTTCGATGTTGTTCGCGCGGCGTCCACCGTCGGTGCACATCCGGACACGGGTTATCCCAAGGATCATCCACAGCTGGTGATCATTCGTGAGCAGGGCAGACGTCGACCGGATCCGACCGCGAGACCCGCCGTTTCGGAGCCGGAGACCCTCGACCCGAGGAGCAGACTTGGCATTCCCGGGCGCTGTCGGGGGTTGGTGTCGGGTCTGCCGTCGAGGGTTGCCATTCGGGTCCACGGGAGCGGGACGAGACACCGAGGGAACCCGTGAGACGACCGCACCCCCGGGCCGTTGCCGGCTCGGGGGTGCGGGGGCCAGAGATGTGCGCCAGGGCCACAGGTACGCCGGGCCACAGACTAGAGAGAAGGACGCCTCAGCCGACGGCACGCTGCTTGATGCGCGCGGTGAGTTCCTGGACGTGGTCGTACACCCGTCGCCGCTCGGCCATCTCCTTGCGGATCTTGCGTTCGGCGTACATCACTGTCGTGTGGTCGCGATCGAAGGTCTCACCGATCTTCGGCAGCGAGAGATCGGTGAGCTCCCGGCACAGATACATCGAGATCTGACGTGCCTGCGCGATCGACCGTGTCTTACCGGGACCGCGCAGTTCTTCGAGGGAGATGTCGAAGTACTCGGCGGTGATCGCGAGGATGCTCGCCGCACTGACCTCGAGCGTCCCCGAGTTGGGCAGCAGCGCCTGGAGAACGACGTCGGCGAGGGACTTGTCGAGTGCGGCGTCGTTGAGCGAGGCAAAAGCCGTGACCCGGATCAGCGCGCCTTCGAGCTCGCGGATGTTGCGTTCGATCTTCGACGCGATGAGCTCGAGGACGTCGTCGGGCACCGCGATGTTGTCCATCTGCGCCTTCTTGCGCAGGATGGCGATCCTGGTCTCCAGATCGGGCGGCTGCACGTCGGTGATCAAGCCCCACTCGAACCGAGTGCGGAGCCGATCTTCCAGTGTTGCAAGCTGTTTCGGTGGACGATCGGACGAGATGACAATCTGCTTGCTCGCGTTGTGCAGCGTGTTGAAGGTGTGGAAGAACTCTTCCTGGATACCTTCTTTGCCCACGAGGAACTGGATGTCGTCGACTAGCAGGACGTCGACGTCGCGATAGCGACGCTTGAACGCGACCCGCCGGTCGTCACGAAGTGAGTTGATGAAGTCGTTGGTGAATTCCTCGGTGGAGACGTACTTGACCCGCATACCGGGGAACAGACGCTGCGCGTAGTGCCCGGCGGCGTGCAACAGGTGCGTCTTGCCGAGACCGGACTCACCCCAGATGAACAGCGGGTTGTAGGCCCGGGCCGGGGCCTCTGACACCGCCACTGCCGAGGCATGTGCGAAGCGGTTCGACGCGCCGATGACGAAGGTGTCGAAGGTGTACTTGGGGTTGAGGTTCGCACCGGTTGCCGGTGGCGTCGACGTGGGCCGCTCGGCGAAATACGACGCCCAGTCGCCGGACGGCCGCGTGGACTCCGCCACCGGGGCCGAGGCCAACCCGGCGCCCACCGGGGCCGCGGAGTGGTCGGCGGCGGCCGGTCCACCGAGGGGCCGACCTTCGGCAGCCGGCGCCTCGGGTGCCGGCTCGTCGTTGCGCGGGGTCGCGATACGGACACCGAGGTCGACGGGTTCGTCGAGGTGACGGCTCAGGACCGAGCGGATGGTCTCGCGGAGATTGCGTTCGATCTGCTCCTGGACCAGCGCCGTCGGCACGGTCAGCAGGGCGAAACCCTCGGTGAGGGTGAGGGGTCGAACCAGCGACAGCCATGCCTTCTGCTGGCGTGTCAGTGGTTCGTGGTCGCGTGCGGCTTCGTCGTCGTTGAGTTCGGCGACGACCTGCTGCCACACCTCGCCGAATGAGTCGCGGTCTGAAGTCACGGGG